>NZ_BMIK01000001.1 GCF_014642075.1 Parapedobacter defluvii
TAAGCGATATTGTGGAAAACGCCGGAATAACAAACTTGCAGAAACAAAAAGGCTGCCTCAAGAAATTACTTTTGAGACAGCCTTTTTTGTTTGTCGGTTGTTGTTGAAATTTAATTGTAATGCTGGCTAATGTGAGAATGTGTTTTTGTTTACAAAAATATACTAATGGGATGTGAGATACTATCCCTGTCTCTGGGGGCGCACGTTCCATTAGCGGAATATTTAATTTCAAAATTCTATATTTGCTTTTGTTTACATTTTTAATTCGTATGAAAGAAGATTCGCTTTCTGATAAGGTATATACTGAAATCCGAGGAAAGATTTTGTCAAACCAATTGGCGCCGGGAAGCAGGCTTAAAGAAGATGTTTGGGCAAAAAAGATGGAGGTGAGCCGCGTGGCTGTGCGGGAGGCACTAAACCGCTTGTTAGGTGAGGCGATGTTGGAGAAGGGTGAACGTGGAGGATATTTTGTCAAGTCTATGAATATGGACGATATCCGAGAAATCCGGGAACTCAGGGAGGTGCTTGAGCTCGGTGCCTTGCAGATGGCGTGTGAAAAGCTGGAAGAAAATGATATTCGGGAATTAGAAAAGATTTGCAACGATTTCACTAATATGGTGAAAAGTGGTTATTTCGGCGGTGCCTGCGAGGCTGACGTCAAGTTTCATGAAACCTTGATAAATACGGCACGAAATCAGAAGCTCAAAGTCATTTATATTTCCAGCAACATACCGTTATTTCATTTCAAACTCGGGCGTTCCAGCAGTCACATGGATGATTACGAGCAGACCGATAAAGAACATCGGGAAATTTTGGCAGCACTAAGGCGCAGGGATTTTGAGAGTGCCAAAGCCGTTTTGGTAGCGCACCTGCGCAGAGGCGAGCTTGAATCGTTGGACGTTGGATAGCGTGTTCACGCTATCTGGTTTTATATAACAGTACAGGGCCTTTGTGGCTGTTCTCATGAGGTTTCCCCGCCTTTTTGCGCGGGGTGGCCGCTTTTGTGTTGACCTCAACTAAATAAAAAAATCAAATATTTTTGTTTGTATATAAAAATTGTTCATTTTTGTATACAAAATAATCCGATTATGAAAAGAAAAACCTACTTTGTTATTTATCACCGATTGTTGGTGATGTGTTGTTGCTTACTCATTCCATGGGTGCTATCTGCCCAGGAATCTAGGGAAGTAACCGGTTTAATTACCGATTCGTTACAGATGCCTATGCAGGGAGTAACTATTAGTGTTAAATCGCGTTCGACCCTTGCGACCAGTTCCGATGTAAATGGCCGGTTTATCCTCTCGGCACCCAAAGATGCGATACTTGTATTTTCATTGATTGGATATCGGACGGTTGAACACCCGGCGCAGCATGCCGATCCATTGTCAATTGTCATGTATCCAGATGTTTCAATGCTGGAAGATGTGGTTGTTGTCGCTTATGGAACACAGAAAAAAAAGGAAGTGGTCGGTTCGGTCACTAGCATCAACCCTTCTGAATTGAAAGTACCCTCCAGTAATTTAACCACAGCGTTGGCTGGCAGGCTCGCAGGTGTTATTGCTTATCAGCGCAGCGGCGAACCCGGCCAGGATAATGCGAATTTCTTTATCCGCGGAGTTACGACTTTCGGCTATAAAAAGGATCCGTTAATCCTGATAGATGGTGTGGAGTTATCGACAACGGAATTGGCGCGCCTGCAGCCTGACGACATTGCCAGTTTTTCCATCATGAAAGATGCGACGGCAACTGCTTTATATGGTGCTCGCGGGGCGAATGGTGTGATCCTAGTTACGACGAAAGAAGGAAAAGTGGAGAATGCCAAATTCAGCTTCCGTTATGAAAATTCGTTTTCCGCGCCGACGAAAAATGTGGAGCTGGTAGACCCCGTTACGTATATGCGAATGGAAAACGAGGCGGTAACCACGAGAAATCCCTTGGAGATAACGCCTTATTTGGAGAGCAAGATCGACAATACCGAGGCAGGCATGGACCCACTGGCGTTTCCGACCACGGATTGGCGGAGGGAACTGTTTAAGGATTACGCCCACAACCAGCGGATGAATTTCAGTCTTACCGGTGGAGGGGCTGTTGCACAATACTATTTGGCTGGCACATATAATCAAGATAACGGTGTGTTGAAAGTCGATGGAAGGAATAATTTTAATAATAACATCAGGTTGAATAGTTATGCCTTGCGGTCGAACGTAAGTATCAATGTGACGAAGACTACTGAGGTAGGTGTCAGGTTATATGGGACGTTTGACGACTATACCGGACCGATTTATGGTGGTGCCGAGATGTACAGGATGGTCATGCGGGCAAACCCGGTTCTCTTTCCGGCCTATTACCCCACTACCGAAAGCTATAAATATGTGCAGCACATTATGTTCGGAGGGTCTCTCCAAGGGAATTCCTTAAATCCATATGCCGAAATGGTCAAGGGTTACAAGGACTATTCCAAGTCGTTAATGTTGGCGCAATTGGAAATGAAACAGAATTTGGCTTTTGTGACGGAAGGGTTGACTTTTAGGGGGATGCTGAATACGAATAGGGAATCCTATTTCGATGTGACCAGGGCATACGCTCCTTTTTACTACGGCTTAGCTGGTTTCGATCGCCAATCCAATGTTTATACGTTAGAGGCCATCAATCCCAATTCAGGAACAGAGTACTTAGGGTATGAAGAGGGGCCGAAAATCGTCCGCACGAACTTATATGCCGAGCTTGCCCTGAATTATAACCGTACGTTTGGTGACAAACATGGTCTCAGCGGCCTCCTCGTCTACAATATGCGTAATTTTCTAGAGGGCAATGCGTCTTCGCTACTTAAGTCGCTGCCCTATCGCAATATGGGCCTTTCCGGTAGAGCAACATACGCATACGATGACCGGTATTTTGCAGAGTTTAACTTCGGTTACAACGGTTCCGAACGCTTTTATGTGGATAATCGCTTTGGATTTTTCCCTTCGGCAGGTGTGGCTTGGTCGGTGTCCAATGAAAAGTTTTGGGGAGGGATGTCGGATGTCGTGCCGCGGTTAAAGCTGCGTGCAACCTACGGATTGGTAGGGAATGATGCGATCGGAAGTGCGGAGGATCGTTTTTTCTATCTCTCTACTGTGGATATGAACAACGCGACGAGGGGTGCTACGTTCGGAACAAATTTCAACTATACACAAAGCGGGGTACTGGTTTCCCGGTACGACAACCGATTGATTACTTGGGAAACCGCAACCAAAGCCAATTTCGGTTTGGAGTTTTCACTTTGGAATAAAGTTGATGTGCAAGCAGATTACTTTACTGAATATAGGAAAAATATCCTGATGGACAGGGCGTCCATCCCCGTAACGATGGGTCTTTCTGCCCCGGTACGGGCCAATGTGGGGGAGGCTTCCGGAAAGGGGGTTGATTTCTCCGTCGATTTCAACCATACGTTTTCAAACGGGTTTTGGCTCGTCAGCCGTGGGAATTTTACGTATGCGACAAGTCGCTTCGAAGTCGTGGAAGAGCCTGAATATAACGAACCCAACTTGTCAAAGCGGGGGTATTCGCTTTCGCAGCAGTGGGGCTACATCGCCGAGCGGCTGTTTATCGATGCGGCGGATGTAGCGAATTCACCAACCCAGAATTTCGGGATATATGAAGCCGGTGATATCAAGTACAGGGATGTAAATGGCGATGGTATCATCTCTACGTTGGATCAGGTACCCATCGGGTACCCCACGGACCCCGAAATTATCTATGGTTTCGGCTTTTCCGCAGGGTTTAAAGGATTGGATTTCTCCTGTTTTCTACAAGGCTCTGCGTATTCTTCTTTCTGGATCAATCAGAACGGGTCTACCTCGCCGTTTGTTAACAACAACCAGGTGCTGAAAGCGTATGCGGATAGTTATTGGTCGGAAGAAAACCGGAATATCTATGCGGTATTGCCCCGGCTTTCAAAAACATTGAATGGAAACAACAACCAATTGAGTACCTGGTTTATGCGCGATGGGAGTTTTCTTCGGCTTAAATCCGTGGAACTTGGCTATACACTTCCCGAAGTCTTGTCTAAGAAGATTTATTTAAATAACCTGAGGGTATACCTTTCAGGCACCAACTTGGCCAATTGGAGCAAATTTAAGCTGTGGGACGTAGAAATGGGAAGCGAAGGGTTGGGGTATCCTTTACAGCAAGTATATAACCTGGGCGTGCAAGTTGGATTTTAGAAGAACTTGAATTATGAAACCTGCATAAATAAAAGGACATGAACTAAGCGAAGCGATCTCTTGAACGCTGCTGAAACATACAAGATGTGAAAAATAATTTATGCAAGCTTCATCACCGATAAAGAACAAATCAATCAGATGAAAAGTATAAAAACCTTAATCGTTATCCCGTTGTTTCTGGTGTCGTCGTGCACCTACCTGGATGTGGTGCCGGATAATGTGGCAACGGTAGATAATGCGTTTACCATGCGGAACACCGCTGAGAAGTACCTGTTCACCTGTTACTCTTACTTACCTAAAACGGGAAATCATATCTATGACCCAGCAGTGCTGGGAGCAGATGAAATGTGGTCGATCCGGGAAAACTGGGCGTCGCTGTCGGTTGTCCGCGGATTCCAGAACGTCGTAAATCCCTTTTTTGACTATTGGGTTGGCTATGAGGGCGGGATTCCGTTGTTCCACGGTATACGAGATTGTAATATCTTTCTTGCCAATATCCATAAGGTACAGGAATTGACGGAATTGGAACGAAGGCGATGGATCGCGGAGGCGAAATTTCTAAAAGCCTACTACCACTATTTTCTGCTCCGTATGTATGGCCCCATACCGATCGTCCGGGAAAGCCTACCGATTTCTGCGGGCATAGAGGAAGTAAAAGTGTACCGGGAACCCATAGAAGAGTGCATGGCCTATATCCTGCAATTGCTGGATGAAGCAGTAGTGGATTTGCCCGAGCGGATTGAGGCTGAAGAAACAGAATTGGGCCGGATAACCCAGGTAATTTGTTTAGCGGTCAAAGCCCAAGCGCTGACCCTGAATGCCAGTCCGTTGTTTAACGGAAATCCGGATTATGCATCTTTTACCGATAATCGGGGGGTACAGCTATTTACGGCGACCTATGATCATGAAAAATGGTTGTTGGCTGCCGAAGCGCTCAAAAAGGCTATCGACTTGGCGCATAGCGTAGGCAATAAATTATATTATTACAGCGAAAATGATCCGAATGGGGCGATGGTTTCGGAACGCACCAACCTAACAATGAATATTCGGGGTGCAGTAACAGCCAAGTGGAATCCCGAAATGATCTGGGCAAACCCCAATGATTTGGTCACCAGCCAGCAGGCTGAAGCCCAGGCCCGGCTTGACGGCAATACGCCCGGTCTAGCCAGTACCAGCGGCATACTGGCACCGACCCTGCGGATGGCAGAATTTTTTTACTCAAAAAACGGGGTGCCTATCGAAGAAGATAAATCCTGGCGTTACGACGACCGATATGCATTACGGAGGGCAACTGCCGAAGACATCCACTACATCCAGGAAGGATATGAAACCGTGGAGTTGCATTTTGACCGGGAGCCCCGGTTTTATGGAAGTCTTGCCTTTGATGGTGCGATTTGGTATGGGCAGGGCCGGAAATCAGAGACGAACAACTGGTATGTACAGGCTAAACTTGGGCAGTATTCGGGAGGAAAGCCCTCAAACGGGTATTCCTCCACGGGTTACTGGCCAAAAAAGCTAGTAAACGCAGACAATGTATACTCGGCAACGAATAATTATACCATCGTTCCTTATCCGTCGCCGATTATCCGGCTCGCGGATTTATACCTGATGTACGCGGAGGTGCTTAACGAATATTACGGCCCCACGGAAGAGGCTTATCACTACATCGACTTGGTCCGGGCCCGGGCGGGTCTGGGGGCGGTGGCGGAATCGTGGCGGTTGCATTCATCCGAACCCGAAAAACCGAGCACCCAAGAAGGGCTGCGTGAGATCATCCATCAGGAAAGGGGAATAGAGCTGGCGTTTGAAGGCGTCCGGTTTTGGGATGTACGCCGATGGAAGAAGGCTATTCAGGAATTCAACCAACAGGTCAAAGGGTGGAACCTGCTTCAGGAAACAGCCGAGGAATATTACATCCCGACCGTATTGCATTCCCGTCAATATCAATTGAAAAATTACTTCTGGCCCATCCGGGAACACGATCTTATTGTAAATAAAAATCTGGTGCAGAATCCCGGATGGTAGCTCGACAAAAAAATAAACAGATGAAACGCTTCAAACAACTCATATATTTAAGTATCGGCCTTTCTTCGCTACTGGCTTGCAAGGAAGAGGTGCCGACTGCACTTACGGATGATGGTAATGCCCCCGGTAAAGTGTCTAATGTGACCGTCGAAAATCGGAACGGTGGTGCCAAGCTGACCTATTCGTTGCCCAACGATGCCAACCTACTTTATGTCAAGGCCGTGTATGAATATCCAGCGGGAAATGTCAAAGAGGTGCGGGCATCGGCCTATGTGGATAGTTTGGTTATTGAGGGGATTGGCGATACCAAAGAACTGGATATTTCGTTGTTTTCCGTTAGCCGTTCCGAAAAGGTTTCGGAATCGGTTCAAGTTACCATCGTACCGATGACGCCGCCCGTCCAATTGGTCGCCACGTCATTAGAAGTAGGTTCGGAATTCGGTGGGATTTCCATTCATTTTCTCAACGAGCGGCGTCAAGATATCATCATCGAAATTTTGAAGAAAGTCGCCAATGACTGGACGAATCTCGATGCTTATTATACGAATAGTAAGGAAGGCTTGTTCACGATTAGGGGACAGGAGGCAACATCCACGGAGTTCGGCTTGTACGTCCGGGATAAATGGAAGAATAAGTCGGATACGCTTGTGGTCGAATTGACTCCCTTATATGAGGTGCAATTGCCATCGCCTACACCGGTCACGATCCTGCCAAATGATTATAACCAACACTATGCAGGACTAAACTATACCTATATGTTCGATGAAATTGTATCCGAAGGGAATTACATGGGAACTTTGTTGACGGAAAACTCCAATCTACCCCTGTCTTTCACACTTGATTTCGGAAGCCCCGTGAAATTTAGTCGCTTCCGGTATTGGATGCGCCAAGGCGATGCCCATATTTATAATTATGCAACTCCCGAAACATGGGAAGTGTGGGGATCGAATGAGTTGACGGCCGATTGGGATAATTGGACAAAGATTATGGATTGCAGAGCTGTCAAACCGTCTGGACCTGGCACACCGTTGACGACCGAGGACCGGGAATTGGCCGCCCGGGGTCTTGATTTCCCTTTCCCGGCAGGAACCGAACCTTATCGGTATATCCGATGGAAAACAACAAAAACTTTTGGTGCATTGAATGCGGTGCAAATTTCGGAACTGGCTTTTTATGGAGGTAGTAATGAAGAATAAAAAAATTACAGGTATCCTCACTGGAACAAAGCGGGGCCTGGCGATGCTAGTTATAGTAACTGTATATGGACTATCGTCCTGTAAGAAGATGGATGCCACATATCGGGATTATGTAAAAGGAGGAGAAATCGTCTATGTCAGCAAAGCAGATTCCGTCAAAATCTATCCGGGAAACAACCGGATGTTGCTGACATGGTGGAAAGGAACCGATCCCAAAGTATCGTTGGCCCGCGTTTTTGGTGAGGATGGACAGTTGCTCAAAGAACAGCAGGTTGGAAAAGGAGTCATTGGACAATGGCAGGAAGTCTTATTGGAGGATATGCCGGAGGGCACCTATTCGCTGGACGTGGTCACCGTGGATGATAACGGTAATACCTCAATCAAGGTGACGGTGCCCGGTATCTCCTATGGACCGAGATATGAAGCTTCGTTACAGACGCGGCGACTTGAACAGGCGGTGTATCTAAATGGAAATGCCTATGTCAACTGGCGCGGACCAACCCCCGATGCGATTGCAACGGAAATTGTCTATGAGGATATAGATGGCCGGGAAATCACCGTGCGAACACCCGCCGGTGAAAACCAGACAGCGCTTGAGAAGTTTAAGAGCAGGACGCGATTTAAATACCGGACGTTATTTAAGCCAGCCAGCACGTCAATCGACACTTTTTATTCGGAGTATGTGGATGTCGAGCTGGAATACCTTTTGGATAAAGCTAAATTCAAACGATGGAATACAGCCGATTTTCCGTACACGGAATACGAAATGGGCAGTATATACAATATCGAACGGTTGTGGGACGAAGTATATACCGAATATGGGTACATTTACCTGGAAACCGAACCGTTACCGCGGAGCTTTACCTTCGATCTGGGGCAGCTTGCCCGTATTGAGCGTATCCGATTAAGCCCAAATTGGAGCTCGCAGTTATATAAAAATGGCAACATCAAGAAGGCCGAAATATGGGGGTCTGCGACGCCCGATGTGTCGGCTGACTTTTCGACCTGGACCTATTTGGGTACACTGGAGTCGTTCAAACCTTCCGGGCTCCCGTTGGGTGAATCCACGCCGGCAGACCTGGCGTACGCTCAGGCAGGTGAGAATTTCCAATTGGTGGATGATGCGCCTCCAATACGTTATATTCGTTTCGTTGTGCAAGAAACATGGTCGGGATCCATTTCCATGCATATTACCGAGCTCACATTTTGGGGCGATGTGATTGAACCCTGAAAAACCAATAAACTTTTAAATCAAAATAGTAGAAATATGAAAATGAACGACAAGATGGATGCAGTAAATCAGCCATCAGCATTTACTTCGGACAACGCACACTCGAGAAGACGCTTTTTGCAAGCTCTTGGTGTTGGGGCGGCCGCAATAGGGCTGCAACAGATCAGCTGCTCGGGAACCAAGCAGGTAGCACAAGCCAATACCGGAAGTGGAGTTATCGACCTCACTTCCATTCCGGGTTTTGAAAAGACAACCGCGGACCCGCGCGCTTCGGAAGGGTGGCAGTCGATTTCCGATCGTAAAATCAAAGTCGGACTGGTGGGACACGGTGTTTGTAAATTTGCCGTGCAATTCGGCTTTCAGGATCATCCGAATGTGGAAGTGGTGGCTGTGAGTGACCTTTTTCCGGACCGCCTTGCCGAAATGGCTAAAATCGCGCGTTGCGACCGGACCTACCCATCGCTGGAGGAAATGCTGAAAAAGGATAAAGACATCGAGGCGGTATTTTTAGCAACCGATGCTCCCAGCCATGCCCAGCATGCAATTATGGCACTAAATCGCGGCTTGCACGTAGCTTGTGCGGTACCGGCGGTATGGGGGTCATTGGAGGATGCTGATAAACTGTATGAAGCCTGGAAAAAAAGCGGGAAGAAATACATGATGTTTGAGACTTCCGCGTATCACGAAGATGTCCACGTCATGCGTGAATTGTATAAACGTGATTTTTTCGGAAAGATCGTCTATTCGGAGGGAGAGTATTATCATTATTTCGGTACTCCGCTGGATGGCTATCGGAATTGGCGGAACGGCTTGGTGCCTCAATGGTATCCAACACATTCCAATGGTTATTATGTCTGTGTGACCGGCCAGCGGTTTATGGAAGTTTCTTGTTTGGGGGTACCAAGTATCCTTGAGCAATTCCAACCGCAGAATAATGTGTACAAGAATCCGTTTGGAACCGAAATAGCCACATTCCGTACAAGCGAAAATGGAATTTCGAGGATGGCTGTAAGTTGGGATACCGCCGGTTTCGGGGCCGAAGCGGGCCGGATCAGGGGTGAAAAAGGATCCTATTACAACAATCAATTTCAGGGGCTGACGGATCAGGTGCCGGCCATCAAGCGTCCGCCACTTCCACCGGGCGTTGATGCCGGTGGTCACGGCGGAGCCCATGGTCACTTAACCAATGAGTTCGTCACGGCTGTTATTCAAGATCGGGCACCTTTGGTGGATTTGCCCATTGCGCTTAACCTGACGGTATCCGGAATCGTTGCGCACCAGTCTGCGTTGAAAGGTGGAGAATGGATGAAAATACCACAATATCGATAATTAGTGCAAGTTACCAAACGGTGGATCATTTCAATTAATAGGGTCCAGTCAACGGATCCAAAGGGAGCATACTATGATAAATAATTGGCCGAAATCGGCAGAAACAACGAAGAATAACGAAAAATGGATTCCCGGGGGGGTGGTGTCACTGAACCGGAAAGCAGAGCCTAACATCTGCTTTGCGAAAGGATTAGGAAGCCGGGTATGGGACATTGAAGGGCGGGAATACATTGACTACCAAGCGGGATTTGCTGCTGCTTTCCTTGGGCACAACGACCCGGATGTCAACGCAGCTGTAGCGGATTCAATCCGGGAAAATTTAGTGTTGATGGGAGCCGGTCCAACGAACCTTGAAGGAGAGTTTGCAAAGTTGTTCTGCGCGAGCGTCCCAACGGTCGAGAAAATACAGATTACAACAACTGGATCTGAGGCTACCTACCATGCTATCCGGATTGCACGCGCAGCAACGGGAAAGACGCATGTCATCATTATGCAAGGCGGGTATAATGGCTGGCATAACGATGTTGCAGGCAACGTGATCAGCAATTTGGAGGATGTAGGGGAACGGGTGTCGCCGGGAGAGTATCCCTTCGATCCGCTTTCGGCGGGAATTCCCGCGGAACACCGTTCGCTGATCCATGTGGTCAACTACAACGACTTGGAATCCGTCAACTACATCGTTAAGCGTTTCCCGGTAGCATGTATTCTTTTGGAACCTGTTCTCCAAAACATTGGCATTGTAAAGCCATTGCCCGGATACCTGGAAGGCTTGCGGGAGTTGGCGGATGAACAGGGCTTCCTGTTGATATTCGACGAGGTGAAAACTGGTTTCCGCCATGCATTGGGAGGATACCAAAGCATTTGCAAGGTAACACCGGATTTAAGTACTTTTGGAAAAGCCGTTGCCAACGGTTATCCATTCGGGGTCATTGGGGGCAAGGCCAAATACATGGATTATTTTGTGCATCCGTCCCGGGATAAACGGGTGCTGATAGCGGGAACATTTAATGCGCATCCCATGACCACCGTTGCGGCCATTGCTACACTACGCAAACTTTCTTCTCCAACGTTTGGCGTGTATGAACATGTAAACAAACTTGGGCGTATGTTGGAAACGGGGTTGAATGACATTTTCTCGGATTTTGACAAGCCGTTTTACGTGGCTCGGCAGGGGTCTGCATTCTGTGTGTATTTCATGGATCACGCCCCGGTAGATTACCATGACTTGGCATCAAATCATGACTTCGCCTTCGACAGATCCTACCGCATGCAGCTCATCGAAGCAGGTATCTTCAATTTTCCGCTTCCGATAAAGCAAGGCAGTATCTCGTATGCGCATTCGGTATCCGACATTGAAGAAACACTCGAGAAGACCAAGAAGGTAGTAGGTAAATTAATCGAAAAACAAAAGGTAGCGACAACAATTTAGGTACGAGCGAACCGATGAAAATCACGTCTATAGAAACGCATGTCTGCAATGCACGGATGCGCAATTGGATATTTGTAAAGGTGGTAACGGACCAGCCGGGGCTGTGGGGATGGGGAGAGGCAACGCTTGAATGGCATACCCGTGCCGTGGTTGGTGCGGTTGAAGACATTTCCCAGCTTCTTGTCGGGGAGGATCCCCGCCGCATCGAGCACCTGTGGCAGATGATGTACCGTCAGCATTTTTGGCACGGCAACGGTGTGGTGCGTGGCACGGCCATCAGCGGGATCGACATCGCCCTATGGGATATCCTTGGGAAGATTCACGGCGTACCCTGCCACGAGCTTTGGGGCGGGCGGGTACGGGACTACATCCGGCTATACTGCCATTTGGGTGGGGGTAGAATGGAAGACTTCTACCAAACCAGACCCGATGATGCCAAACGTTTCGGCGAACTGGCCCTGCAGGCGGTTGAAGAAGGATTCACAGCGTTCAAGTCGATGGCTGTCCCCGAAACGATGCCGCTGGAAGGGCTTGTTCCGATCCGGTATGCCGAGGCGTGTGTCAGATCCATGCGCGAGGCAGTAGGCGATAACATTGATATTATGGTGGATTGCCACGCACGGCCCAGCCCGCTTATGGGGATGCAATTTGCGAAAGCATTGGAACCCTATGGCCTGTATTTTTTCGAGGAACCTTGTTGGCCGGAGACGATGGATGACCTGGCGCTGATTCAGCGGGCAGTTGCCACTCCGATTGCCAGTGGCGAGCGGTTGATCACCGTGCATGCCTTCCGTGAATTGCTTGAAAAACGCGCCGTTAGTGTGATCCAGCCGGATATTACGCATTGCGGAGGATTGAGCGAAGTCCGGAAGATTGCGGCAATGGCGGAGGCCTATCGGGTGGCGGTTGCCCCACATAACCCGCAGGGCCCGGTCAGTACAGCCGCGTCCATTGAGTTCGGTTTCGCCACTCCGATGTATAGCATTTGTGAAAGTGTGCATCAAGATGTCCCTTGGCGGGAAGATGTAGTGAGTGAAGGTTTCTCGGTCGAGCGGAAAGGCCGTATTGTACGCCCGAGTACCCGGCCCGGATTAGGTATTGAAATCGATGAAAATGAAATCAAAAAACATCCGTTCGAACAGGAAGTGCTGCAGCGGACGTTTTATAAAGACGGCAGTGTAGGCGATTGGTAAACACAATACATCGATGAACAAAAACTTAAAATACCAAACCGCAGCCATTACCGGTGGTTTGGGAGACATTGGCAAAGCTATTTGCCTGGCGTTTGCACGGAATGGCACCTCCATTGCCTTGTGCGATATCCGACCGTCCGAAGAGGCGGCTGCCTTCCTTTCGTTATTGGGCGATAGTTGCGGGGTCGAATGCACGTACCACCAGGTGGATGTAGCCGATCCGAACCAGGTGAAAAGTTGGCTGGGAGTTGTTTCAGGCCAATTGGGGATCCCAAACGTGGTTGTTGCCAATGCCGCGCGGGTTACGCTTGCGCCTGCGCTGGAAATTACGCCGGAACAATGGAATCAGGAAATCAACGTGAATTTGAACGGTGCTTTTTACATGATCCAGGAAGCGGCACGCCTCATGGTTAATGGGGGCATTCCCGGCCACATGGTACTCATCGGCAGTTGGGCTGCACATCAGGTGCACCTGGACATGCCCGCTTACAGCGTAGCCAAGGCGGCTTTGCGCATGCTCTGTAAATGCATGGCGTTGGAATTGGCTCCAAAGGGGATTTTGGTTAACGAAGTTGCCCCCGGTTATGTACAGGCTGGCCTGAGTGGAAAGATCTGGAAGGAACGGCCGGATTTGTGCGAACAGGCTGCTGCCAGGGTGCCTACCGGGAATTTCATCAGCCCCGAAGCGGTAGCTGAAGAAGTGCTGCACCTGTGCCGTCCGGAAAACAGGAACATCACCGGATCGACGTTGCTGATGGATGGGGGATTGTCATTATCTTAAAATCGTACATGGGAACACGCTACGGAAACGAAACCGCGAATACAGCTTTTTTTGGATTAATCGGGGTTTCACGGCGGGAAATCAATCCGCCATTGGGTATCTATGCGCGCAACTGGGGCGCAGGTTCAACCGATATTTCCGTTGGTTTTCACCGGCCGTTGACGCTTACCTGCTTGACCTTCCAGACGTATGCCGGAGAGCAGCCGCTGGTACTGATCGGGGCCGATTTGGGTTGGTGGAAAAGCGCGGCGGACGAACTGAAATTGCGGAAAGGCATTCTCGATTCACTGGGGCTGGAGGAATCCCGGTTGATGTTTTGCCTATCCCATACCCATGCAGGCCCCAGTTTGTCTACTGCCGATGCGGACAAACCGGGTGGTGAGTGGGTTGAACCTTATCTTGGCCAGTTGAAGGAAAAGGCGGTCGATGCCGTTCTGGAAGCACTTAACGCGGCTGCTTTGTCGACGTTGGAATGGCGATACGGAACCTGTGACCTGGCGACGAATCGTGACTTGCCAATTGAACAGGAACGACGCGTAGTGGTCGGTTTTAATCCAACGGCGGAAGCAGACGATACGCTGCTCATCGGGCGGGTCACGGATGCCGATGGAAATGTGACGGCTACCCTGGTGAACTATGCATGCCATCCCACGACACTGGCGTGGGACAATCGGCTCCTGTCCCCGGATTACGTGGGCGCCATGCGCGAATTGGTTGAAAGCCGCACCGGTGGTTTGGTGCTGTTCCTGCAGGGTGCTTCCGGCGAGTTGGCACCGGCGGAGCAATACGTAGGTGACACCGAAGTAGCGGACGCACACGGACGTCGGCTGGGTTACGCCGTACTTGCAACGTTAGAAGGCATGGGAAACAAAGAAACCATATTGAACTACAGCCACGTGGTGGAGTCGGGTGCGTCATTGGCCGTATGGAACCGGCGGAAGATGGCCCCTTCGGCGCAGATAGCAGCCGTACGATCGCAGGTAGCTATGCGGTTGAAAGATATGCCCACTTTATCTGAAATCGAAGCTCAGTGGTTGGCCTGTACAGATCTGGTACTGAAAGAACGATTGTGGCGGAAGAAAGAGATCCGGAAAACGGTGGGTGAAGGGGATACTTCCGCCATGCCCCTGTGGGTGTGGCGTATCGGGAATGCCT
The DNA here is from genome assembly GCF_014642075.1 of Parapedobacter defluvii. Taxonomy (GTDB): domain Bacteria; phylum Bacteroidota; class Bacteroidia; order Sphingobacteriales; family Sphingobacteriaceae; genus Parapedobacter; species Parapedobacter defluvii. Next base: position 14,545 of record NZ_BMIK01000001.1, read on the forward strand.
GTTTGGTGGGGCAGCCCAATGAGGCGTATTCCGGTTATCAGCAATCGGTACGTGCCGCATGTGCTCCGGTGCCAGTCTCGGTGATCAATATTGTCAATGGCTATGCGGGTTACCTTCCTCCCGAAGACCGGTATGGTGACGACATGTATGCCGTTTGGCAAACTCCTTTTGCTGCCGGCGCGCTGGAGCAACTGGAGAAACAGACCATCGATCTATTGAAGCAGATTTTAAGTTAACTTTTTGACCCAATGGTTTCTAATTTTACAACACTTGATATGTTAATATTTGCGGTCTACTTGCTGGGGATCGTAGGCCTTGGTGTGTTTGCCTCTCGCAAAGGCAAGGATACCAATCGAGATTATTTTTTGGCGGGCGATAAGCTTCCCTGGTGGATGGTGGGAGGGAGTATTATTGCTGCAAATATCAGCAGCCACCAACTTGTGGGTGTAATGGGGGTGGCATATGACCGTGGGTTTGTGGCAATGGTGGTGGAGTGGGGCGCTATTCTGATTGGTTTTAATGCGTTGTTATGGATTTTTCTTCCTTTTTATTTGCGCAATGGCTTTTACACTATGCCAGAATTTTTGCAGCGGCGATTTGGGGCGACATCGAAGACCATTTATGCACTGTTGGTATTGCTTACCTATATTTTTGTCGAGATCAGTGCCGTACTTTATCTCGGTGCGCTTTCGCTTCATGCATTGCTGGGCATCCCAATGTCTACAAGTGTAATCGCTCTTGCAGTGGCTACGGGAGTCTATACCGTTTTGGGAGGCCTTAGGGCTGTTATCTGGACGGAAATGGTGCAACTGGGCGTATTGATTCTGGGTATGATTGCGCTTTCTTTTACAACCATTGACGCTGCGGGCGGGTTTTCGGCGGTGCTCGAAACTACAAAAGATTGGAAATTGATGATGCCAGCAGACGATCCGGATTTTCCGTGGACAATGTACTTGGGAGGGTTGTTATGTATCAGTGTGTTCTATAACGCGACGAATCAATTCATCGTGCAACGGACGCTGGCGGCAAAAAACGAATGGCATGCGCGGATGGGCGTGATTTTCGGTGATTATCTCAAATTTCTATTGCCGTTTTTAATTATTTTTCCTGCATTGGTAGCTCCTAAGTTGTTTCCCGATCTGGAGAAACCAGATTTGCTTTTCGCGATGTTGGTAGAACACTTGCTTCCCACGGGGCTGGTTGGGCTTGTGATGGCGGGGTTGATTGCGGCGGTCATGTCACATCTGTCCGGGGCAATCAATTCATGTACCACGATCTTGACGATGGATGTTTATTTGCCTTATATCCGCCCGAAAGCAACCGAAAAAGATTCCGTTCAATTTGGGAGGTTGTCTGGGATGGTGGTAATTGTATTGGGGATTGTATGCACGGGTTTATTGGCATTATATTCTGAGAAGCCGATATTTATCTATTTGATGAATGCATATGGCTATTTTACACCGGGTATTGCCACAATGTTTTTATTGGGGATTTTGTGGAAACGGACAACGCATGCCGGTGCGATTTCTGCAGGGTTGCTTACCGTTCCGCTTTCGCTTGCACTCGAATTTGCCTTTCCCGAAATGTCGTTTTTCAATCGTACAGGTATCGTGTTTTGGAGCTGTATGGCCGTTTGTGCACTAATCAGTTTCGTGACGAAACCGAAAACGGATGCGGAGTTGACTGGCCTTATTTGGAACAAAAGCAGTTTATCGCTACGCCCCGAGGAACGGGTCCAGCAACGGGGGCTACGAAATCCGTTTATCTGGTGGGCGCTGATTACGGTGGTTGTGTTATTCTTTTATGTCAAATTTGCTTAATACGATAAGGAACAGATGCAGGTTAACGATCAGATACGTATCGGGGTAGTGGGAGGGGGATTCGGTACCAGCTTTTATTTTCACCTTCACCCTCACAGTAAGGTAGAAGCCGTGGCGGCAATGTTACCCGAAGAGCGGGTTAGGCTACAGTCGACTTATGCGTGTTCAAAAGTCTATGGGTCACTGACCGAGCTGCTTAAAGATCCGTGCGTAGATGCGGTTGCGCTATTTACTCCCGCGCCGCTGCATGCACAGCATTCCGTGGAAGCACTTCATGCAGGAAAACACGTAATGTGTGCGGTCCCAGTGGGATTGAGTGTCGAAGAGTGCGCGATGGTAAAAGAAGCGGTCCGGCAAACTGGACTTACCTACATGATGGCCGAAACAAGTGTCTACCGGCAGGACACAATCTCTGCCAAACAGTTTTTCCGCGATGGTTTATTCGGTGAGCTGATGGCAGCGGAAGCAACCTACCACCATCCGGGATTGGAAGACTATTTTTTTGATGCGATGGGAAAACCTACCTGGAGACATGGGCTGCCACCGATGCTATACGGTACCCACTGCACTTCCTTTTTGATTGGGGTTACCGGTGAGCGCTTGGCATCCGTAAACTGCATCGGTTGGGGGGATGATAGCGCGCTGTTGAAAGGGAATCGGTATAACAACCCTTTCTGGAATGAAACGGCCTTGTTCAAGAGCGAACGGGGAATTGCGTTTCGCGTAAATATCAGTTGGAAAGGTGCGTTGCTTCCAACGGAGCGATGCGAATGGCATGGAGAAAAAATGAGCTTTTACAGTAAAGACCCCCGGGGTGTGGACGCTTTGGTGGTGAAGAGAACCCGGGCCATAGGGGCCGATGATGCAGGATTCCTTACCCATGAGCCATCCGTTGAATCTTACCGGCAACCGCTGTGGTGGCAAACTGAACTGTTACCTGAATCCCTTCGGATAGATAGCGGGCACTACGGATCCCATACGTTTATCACCCACGAATTTGTGAACGCTTTGATTCAGGGACGTGAGCCTGAGGTGGGAATCGAAGAAGCCATTGCTTATACCCTGCCGGGCATTGTAGCCCATGACTCAGCGTTGAGGGGTGGAGAGAGTTTAGCAGTTCCTACTTTTGACCAATTATAACCATGGGGCATGGGAAATCTCGAAAACAAATGGCAAATAGCCGTTCCGGTTGCCTGTACGCTCGGCGAAGGCCCCATTTGGGAATCGCATTTGAATCGACTGCTTTGGGTGGATATTTTAGAGGGGGTGATCCATGAATGGTATCCGGATTCAGGCATTCACCGGGCAAACCAATTTCCGTTTAAGATAGGAGCCATCGTATTTAACGCCGACGGCGCGATAATCGCCGCAACGGACCAGGGCTTTGTCTGGATCGACTTGGATACAAAAAAGACGGAAGTGATTGCCAACCCCGAGGCAGACCTCCCGGACAATCGCTTCAATGACGGAAAGTGCGACGTTATGGGAAGATTTTGGGCGGGTACGATGGATGGCATAAACGGCCAACCTGGAGCAGGCAAACTGTACATGTTAGATCACGACGGCAGCGTTGATGTAAAAATCGATCCGGTTAGCTGCTCAAATGGATTGGCGTGGAATCATGACAACAGCGTATTTTATTACATTGACACACCATCCCGACAAGTTGTTGCGTTCGATTTTGAGGCGGAAAACGGTGGGATTACCAACAGCAGGACAGCCATCCAGATTCCTGAAACCGAAGGCTTGCCCGACGGCATGGCTATTGACAAAGAGGGAATGCTTTGGACCGCATTGTGGGGAGGAGGTAAGGTGGCCAGGTGGAATCCCCAAACGGGAGAGAAAATAGGGGAAATCCCACTTCCCGTCACCCAGGTAACCTCCTGTGCTTTTGGTGGGAAAGACCTGAACGACCTGTACATCACGTCGGCCAAGGTCAATTTGGATGCTGACAGCTTAGCAAATCAACCGTATGCCGGTTGTTTGTTTGTCGTCAAAGAATTATTTATCAGCGGATATGAGCCGCATCGCTTTTTAGCAAAAAGAAAGGCCAATCGATCGCATTAGACCCACGCGATAACGCTGAACAGGCGGACGTATTTGATGTGGCCCTCTTGTTCATTGCCGTTCCGATCGAAGCTGTTGTACAAACGCCAGCGTTACCATAGCCGTCTACTCAGTCCTTATGGCTTTAATCGGGTTCTCCCGCGCTGCACGGAGAGACTTACCACATACGGTAATGGCGGCAATGACGAATGCGGCAAAACCGGCTAAGGCAAATACCCACCATTCGATCGCCGTTCGGTACACGTAGTTTTCGAGCCACCTGTTCATCATCCACCAACCCAGTGGGAAAGCTACTAAAAAGGATATACCTACCAGCTTGAGGAAATCTTTTGATATCAATAAAATGATATTACTTACACTTGCTCCGAGTGTTTTCCGGATGCCGATTTCTTTCACTTTCGTTTCGGCCGTGTAAGTGACCAGCCCGAACAAACCGAGGCAGGAAAGTAGGATGGCCACACCGGCAAAGAGGTTGAACAATTTTCCGGCACGGATATCACTTTTGTACAGCGCATCAAAAGACTCGTCTAGAAATTGGTAATCGAATTCATAGTCTGCGTTGTGTTGTTTCCAAAGTTTCTCCACCGCTGCAAGCGCCTGTGTGGCTTGGGATCCCGTTGTCTTTACGTACATCGTATTCCATGACCAATCGGGATCCATAAACAAGATACAGGGCTCAATAGCCGTTTTCATATCCTTGAAATGGAAGTCTTTAAGGACACCAGCGATAATCCCCGGGTTATCATGGAAGGTAACGGGCTTACCGACCGGGTTGTCCAGGCCAATAATCTTAACCGCTGTTTCGTTCAGTAAGTAATGGTTACTATCCGCTGCTGTTCCCGTAAAACCTTTTCCTGCTACAAGTTCCATATTCATCACTTCCGGAAACGCGCGGTCTACGGACAGCTGGTTGATCATGAACGAGTTCATGTTTGCCGGTTTTCCCTCCCATTCCAGGTCGCCTGTAGAGCTCTGCACGTTTAATATACGTTGAGTGGATGCAGTTACACCCAGTATGCCGGGCTGCTGCTCCAGTTGTTGCTTGATGCCGTCGAAGTTTTTTTGGAAATTGTGACTTTCAAACGTAAGAATATTTTCTTTGGAATAGCCTAGATTCATGCTTCTGATGTACGCTAACTGCCTGCTGATAATGAGGGTAGCTACAATTAGGACGATCGAGCAGGTGAATTGAACGACGACCAACGCCTTTCGAAACCCGCTGTTCTTTCCAAGTCCCGGTATAATGCCTTTAAGTGCGAGTGCTGGATTGAAAGAAGACAGTATCAGCGCAGGATATACGCCTGCCAATATCAAGACAGCCAACAAAGACAAACCGAATATGGTCCACACGTTGCGATCCAATAAACTGAAAACCATTTCCTTTCCGGAGAGGCTGTTATACATCGGCATCAATGCATACAGTGATCCGATGGCAACGAGCATGGAAATGATAAATACCACAAAAGATTCAGCGATAAATTGCCAGAACAGATGCCCTTTATTGGCACCCACTACTTTGCGAACACTCACTTCTTTGCCTCTTCGGGTGGCGCGTGCAGTAACGAGGTTAACATAGTTAATACATGCAATAAGAAGAATCACAATGGCGACCAACGCGAAGATTTTAACTTGTTTCATTCCCTGCTCGTCACCATCAGCCGTATATAGATGATACGTGGTAAGCGGTTGCATCAGGTAGTTGAGATCTTTCCAGAAATCCGAAGGCTGGTTTTTCCGATGGATGTCAGCCAGTTGTTTGCCCACAGCGGCCGCGTCGGCATTGGCTTTGAGCAGAAAATAGGTTTGGTAATTGAGGTTACCCCAATCGGCATTCAGTGGATTGTTGGGTCTGTTTTCCGCCAGTACATCGAAAGGCATCATCAATGAAAATTGCAAACTGGAGTTTTTGGGCATGTCTTCCATGACACCCGTCACTTTGTAAGCATTACCCTCTTTTACCTGTAAAATTTTACCCATCGCGGGTTCTTTGCCAAAATATTTCTCGGCAGCGGTTTTGCTTAGAACGATCGACCGGTTATCGGGAAATGGTTGTGCTGGATTCCCTTCCAATAGGGTAAAGTCGAACAGTTTGAAGAAATTCTGATCAACGTACACACTGGCTTCCGTAAATTTTTTATCCTGATATTCCAGCAGGATGCTGTTGTTGAAGGTAGATGTGCGGCAAGCTTCTTCGATGGCAGGAATTTCAGCTTTTCCGAAAATGGCCAAGGGGGCGCTGGTGACAGGCCATAGCTGATCTTTGCTTTTCCCAATGGCGGCCGCCGCCACGTAAATACGGTCAGCTTTGCTGTGCATGCGATCGTAGCTTAGTTCGTCCGAAACCCATAACAACAATAATACAGAGGCTGCAAGGCTGATTGCGAGGCCAGCAATGTTGATAATCGCATATGATTTACTCTTGACAAGTGTGCGGAAGGCGGTTTTGATGTAGTTTTTTAACATCTTTTCAGTGTTTGGTGATCTATATTCGGTAATCAGGGGCTAAACGTTTACTATTTGTTGATCAATAACCCATTTTGTTTCAGCCACTCATCACTGACCACTGATCTCTTAATTCCTGATATTCAACTCCTGAACCCGATCATACGTTTCGTAGCTCGAAGTAACCACCTTATCCCCGGGTTCCAGGCCGCTGATCACTTCGTAATAATCGGGATTCTGCCGACCGAGCTGCACGTCTACCCGGTATGCTGTTTTGCCATCTTCGGTAAGCTTGAATACCCAGTTGCCTCCGGTTTGCTGGTAGAATCCGCCTTTGGCCAACAGCACCGCTTTGGTTTCGTCGCTGAGTGCAAGGCGGATTTGTAGCGTTTGGCCACGCCGTATACCGTCGGGAACCTCATTTACAAACTCCATGTCAACCTGAAAACGGCCGCTGGTCACTTGGGTATATACCTTCTTGATGACTAATTTATAACTCTTGCCGGCAAATGAGAATTCACCTTCCAGATCGGGGTAGATACGGGAAATATAATGTTCATCGATATCCGCGCGGACTTTGAATCCGGTTAGTACGTCGATCTGGCCAAGGCGTTCACCGGCCGGTTTGTTTTGCCCGATTTCAGCATCGAATGAAGTGAGCTGTCCATCTACCGGTGACCGGAGGATGAGATCGCCTACCTTTTTACGCATCAGTTCCAAGGCGGACATGCCGCTGGCATACAGTTGTTTGTTTTGTTCGAGTGCTTGGACGCTCCGGATGGAATCTTGCTCAATGTTTTCACGGGTGAGCTTAATCCGCTGCACCTGGTAATCGTAGTTATTTTTAGCTTCTTGGTATTCCTGGCTGCCAATGGCTTTTTGCTCGTATAGCGTTTTGTTGAGGTCATATAAACGCTTGGCTTCTTTCAAGGCATTTTCGGCATCGGCCATCTGGTTGCGGTTGTCAATGGCGGTCTTCTGCGCATTGGTTTGGGCAATTTGCATTTGGGTCAGGTTGTTGTATACCTGCGTTTCCTGGGTCACCAAGCTCAATTCCAGGTCTGTATTGGAAAGCCGCATAATCGGGTCACCCTTTTTGAGTTTAGCCCCGTCTTCTACAAACTTCTCTTCCACCCTCCCGCCGACAGAGGCATCCAGAAAAATACTGGTAATGGGCAGTACAGTGCCATTTACAGGAATAAATTCACGGAAGGAATCTTCTTTGACCTCGGATATGGTAATGCGTTCCGCGTCTACGTTGAGCTTTGAATTGCCAGAAGTGAAATAGTAGCTGGCAAATATCAACGCCAAGATACCCACTCCCCCTACCACCAGGGTGATACGTTTACTGTTCCACTTTTTTTTCGGTAATGCTCTATCCATGTTTCTTTTTTGTGTTCGGTGATCGGTGTTCAGTGAATGCAGGGACGATTATGCACTGCAATTACTCACCACCGACCACTCATCACCCACCACCCCTATACAACGCCGTGCCAAAAATATAACTGATTTGAAAACAGTTTGTTGTGATCGGTTATAAAACAAAACTGTTCGGAATCGAACACCTGCTGTGCGGTAGCGGACAATGAGCGGGAAACAATTGCCAATATCATTTTTGTTGGTTAGTTTTGCGTACCCTGAAAATATGCAGACAAACCTTGGATTTAAGATTAGTGATTTATGTTTTTCAGACAGATAACCTCCGTATTCCTTACCATTATAGCAACATGCGGTCTCTTATATGCACAACCCACACCCGCGGATTCGTTCTTTGTTAAACAACATTACATCAAAAAAGAATTACGGATACCGATGCGCGATGGCATACACTTGTTTACGGCGGTTTATCTTCCGAAAGATACGACGAAGACTTATCCGATCCTTGTTATGCGTACGCCGTATAGTGTCGCTCCATATGGCGAAAGTCGTGACAAAGTGCCGCTTGGGCCAAACATGCAATTCACGCACGAGGGGTTTATTTTTGTTTATCAGGATATACGGGGCAAGTACCTCTCGGAAGGCGATTTCGTTGCCGTCCGCCCTTACATCCCGGACAAGCGGGGCCGACAGGATGTGGATGAAAGCTCGGACGCTTACGATACCATCGACTGGCTGCTGAAAAACATCAAGGGACATAACGGACGTGTGGGTATTTGGGGGATTTCTGCTCCGGGAGGATATGCAACGGCAGCATTGTTGGATGCCCATCCGAATTTAGTTGCTGTCTCGCCGCAGGCACCTGTGACAGATTGGTTTATGGGTGACGATCGCCATCATAACGGTGCTTTTATGTTGATGGGGTCGTTCTCATTCGTATCCTCCTACGGGCGGAAGCGTGACCGTATATCGGCAAATGGACTTGCGGGGTATGGAGGCTATGGTACGCCGGACGGCTATGATTTTTACTTGAAGCACGGTACCTTAAAAAATCTTTCACAGCTATTGGAACCGATAGAAAATCCATTGTGGGATGACCTCATGGGCCACGGCACGTACGATGCATTCTGGAAGGCCCGTACGCCGTTGCCCCATCTGAAAAATGTGCGGCCGGCCGTGTTGACGGTGGGCGGATGGTTTGATCAGGAAGATCTGTATGGTCCGCTGAAAACGCAGGCGGCCCTTGCGGGCCAAAGTCCGTCTACCGCTCAAACCTTTGTAATGGGGCCTTGGTACCACGGTACATGGGCAAGGGATAGAGGGGATTGGCTGGAAAATATTCCATTTGGTTCGGCAACTGGCGATTTCTACCGGGAGACCATTGAATTTCCTTTTTTCATGCATCACCTGAAGGGCAAGCCGGACCCGCATCTGCCCCCAGCCTATATTTTTGATACAGGTGCGCTCCGCTGGACAGCCTACGATCAGTGGCCACCTAAGCAGGCAATTTCCCGGAAACTCTACCTCCAGCCACAGGGGAAGCTAGCCCCGACCTCTCCTGTACCGGACAGTACAAATGAATTTGCAGCTTACTACAGTGATCCGAACCGTCCGGTTCCTTACACGGCAGAAACTCGGTTGTTGCGCGGGCGGGAATACATGGTGGAAGACCAGCGTTTTGCCGCCCGGAGGCCCGATGTACTGGTGTTTGTTTCCGAACCCTTGGAAGCGCCTTTGCAGCTAGCCGGACGGTTGACCGCTAATTTATTCGTCAAGACCACTGGAACGGATGCCGATTTCATTGTCAAATTGATTGATGTGTTTCCCAACGATATGCCGAATTATCCGGAAAAGTCCGATGCGGTTATGGGTGGATACCAACTTATGGTGCGGGGTGAAGTGATGCGGGCAAAATTCCGCGACAGCTTTGAACAGCCAACCCCGCTTGATACAACGGCCGTGAATCGTGTCTCTTTCGATATGCAGGATGCCGCGCATACCTTCAAGAAAGGACACCGGATTATGGTGCAGATCCAAAGTTCCTGGTTTCCGTTGGTAGATCGGAATCCACAACAATTTATAGATATTTATCAGGCGGACGCATCGGATTTTAGGCCTGCTTGGCATCGTGTGTTTTTTACTCCGGAATATCCGTCGAATATCGACATCATGGTCGTTGAATAGCATTATAATAGATATGAAAACAATCAAATACCTACTTATCCTTTGCTGGTTACTGACCGGCGTTTTCGCCGGAGCGCAGGAAGCGGATTTATCCTATGCCAGGCATATTGTGAAAAAACTGGCTTCACCCGGATTCAACGGTCGCGGTTACCGGAAAGACGGTGATAAAAAAGCGGCTGCTTTTATTGCAAAGACATTCGAGAAGCAGGGAGTGGCGCCTTTATTCGGCGATACCTACTATCAGCCTTTCGAATTGGGAGCCAATACGTTTCCGGGAAAGTTGCGCGTGGCACTCAACGACAGGAATTTAAAGCCGGGTGTAGATTTTATCGTTTGGTCGGGAAGTCCGGCTGTCAAAGGACAATTTCCGGTGAAGGTCATTAAACGCAGCGACCTGTACGGGACGTTGTCGGATGCGGCTCAATATGCAGATGGCGCGCACTACCTATTGATCGATAATCGGAAAGACGAGCATGAAACCATGGAACAGGCGGAAAAAGCAAATGCCGCCATTCTGCATTTGCGGAATGCAACGGAGCTATCCTTGCCGGGTGTCATTGTATACGATAATGCCAAGCTTACGTGGTCATCTCAGACCAAGCCGAGTGCCCGGCCCGTGATATTTGTAAACCAACCGTCTATCGATCCGGTGACCGTCACGTCGGTGGTGTTGGATGTGGAGTCGGTTTGGACACCAGCTTATGAAACGCAAAATGTAGCCGGTATCATCCGGGGAACCACAACACCGGATTCATTAGTTGTGGTATGCGCGCATTATGACCATTTAGGCCGTATGGGAAAGAAAAACTACATTCCCGGAGCCAACGACAATGCCAGTGGGACGGCATTTATTCTGGATCTTGCCCGGTATTATGCTGCTCATCCACCCGCGTACACCCTAGTTTTTATTGCCTTTTCCGGTGAAGAATCCGGGCTTTTGGGATCCAAAGCTTTTGTGAAAAATCCCCCGTTTGATTTGTCTACTATCAAATTTCTGATCAATTTTGATATGGTAGGTACCGGGGAAGATGGAATGACGGTAGTCAATGCGCCCATGTTTCCCGAGGCGTTCAGCAAGTTGGTAGCCATCAATAAGGATAAAAACTATTTGAAGGCGGTAAATAGCCGTGGGGAATCCTGCAACAGTGACCATTGCCCATTTTATGAGAAAGGAGTGCCCAGCTTTTTTATATACACACAAGGAGGAATTGCCGCATACCACGACATCCACGACCGGTATGAAACGCTTCCTTTCACGGCATTTGCGAACCTGAAACAATTGATCATTGATTTCTTTGAATAGCGTTTTCAGTCGGGTTTACAGGATATCCACCAACTTTTCAAATGCCATCCCCCGCGATGCTTTGAGCAATATAAGCGCTCCCTGTATCGGATGTCTGCGCAGAGCCTCAGCAGCTTCTTCGGTCGTTGCGTAAAATTCCGCACCTGTGTGGCGATGCTGGTAAAATGCCTTTCCGACAAGTATTATGCGGGACGCATCTACTGAACATGCCTGTGCAGCGATTTTGCCATGTTCTTCGTATGAATCTTCGCCAAGCTCAAACATGTCGCCGAGGATGACCACCTTTTTGTCGCCTTTTAGCATGCGCAGGTTTTCCAATGCAGCAGCCATGCTGCTGGCATTGGCGTTGTAATAATCACGTATGACGGTGTTGTGTGCCGTTTTGGTGAGTTGCGAACGGTTGTTGTTGGGCTGATAGCCTGCTATTCCCTGATTAATTTTTTCGGGGGATAAACCGAAATAGAGGCCGATGCAGGCGGCAGCGAGGATATTTTCTGTATTGTAGGACCCTGTAAGCTGGGTACGCACCCTATGCGGGGCCGTACTTCCGCTGGAGGCCCATTTTAATTCAAGCAAAGGGCTGGCCGCGATCAACTCACCCACAAGTTGGTTGTCAGGTGAGTAGCCATAGGTGATTATGTGCTCGATGTCCCGCGCAGCAGCCATCTCCCGAAGCAGCGGGTTATCATGTTGCAGAAATAAGGTGCCGCGATGGGCGGAAAGGTAATCGTAGAGTTCGCCTTTTGCTTTTTTTACCCCGTCAAAGCTGCCAAACCCCTCCAAGTGCGCTTTTCCGACGTTGGTGATAAGGCCGTGGGTAGGCTGCGCAATCCCGCAGAGGAATGCGATCTCCCCGATGTGATTGGCACCCATCTCGATGATGGCTATTTCCGTTTGCCGGGAGATGGATAAGATCGTCAGCGGCACGCCGATGTGATTGTTTAAGTTGCCCTTTGTGGCGTAGGTGTTAAATTGCTGTGACAACACGGCGTGGATCAGTTCTTTGGTAGTTGTTTTTCCGTTCGTACCGGTAATGCCGATAAAGGGAATCTGAAGCTGGTCGCGATGATGCCTGGCTAAATCATGCAGGGCCGTCAATACATCCGGAACGAGCAGAAAACGGTCGTCTGTTTGATATTGAGCCTCGTCGATGATGACATAGGACGCTCCTTTTTCAAGCGCTTCGGCGGCAAATGCGTTGCCGTTAAAATGTTCTCCTTTCAACGCGAAGAATAAGCTTTGGGGTTGTATATTGCGCGTATCCGTACTGATAGCCGGATGTTTCAGAAAATAGGCGTATAGCGATGCGGGTTCCATGGTACAAGTTTAGCTAAAAAGTAGGTAAGTTGGGAAGTACCTGCTGAATCGTGTTTATGACTTATCTTGGTTGGCTTTTTTATAAAATGCCGGCGTAACGCCCATTACCTGTTTGAATATTTTTGAGAAGTGATAGCGGTCTGAAAATCCACAGTTATACGCAATCTGATCTATCGTTTGTGAACTGTGGTGCATCAGGCCGCACGCTTTTTCAACCCTGGTTTTCAGAATATACTGCTGAACAGTTGTCCCGGTTGTCAGTTTGAAAAGCCTGGCAAAAGAGTTAACCGCCATGTTTGCTTTGTAGGCGAGTTCATCATTACTCATTTTCGCGAAAAAATGTGCATCGATATATTGCAATGCATCGAATATCCGATAATCTATTTTCCCGAACTTCCACAAGTCTTTTGGTATTTTGGCTACGAAGCGCAGGATAAGTTGTTTTATCCGTAAACAATCAAAAAAATTAAACGTCGCGTCTTCTTCCTGACACGAAGTTTTAATCATATTGAGCTCTTGCTTGACATACTGATCACAATCAAAAGCATAAACACCTGATTTTACAAAATCACTGGGAAAGCCGAGATGAAAGTGAATAAACAGGTGATCCGCTTTCCCCTCTTTGGAAAAAGAATCTAGCGAATCAGTTGGATGAATACGTCTCCCTACAATGCTTTCCCGGCCATTAAGGACTGTGCCATATCTCAGGCGCGTTGAAAATGATGTGTGAGGGGGAATGATGATGAGTTTATCTTCGTTTAGCGGAATGACATGATTATCAAAAAGAATAGCAGCTTGCTGCAACGTATTGTGATATAGCCGCCAAAAGGGTACGGATAAATCAACACAATCCCATTCTTCTAATACCCAGTATCGGCAACAGAATATTTTGATGTCGAAATCATTAAAGAGCTGCTTAGTGCCGGAGGGGTCTGTCTTTCTTTTTTCGGATATCCGTTCGATTATGTTTGTTTTATACATATTATTGTTTGGTGATGACATGACAAATTGAAGATTAAATCAATTATTTTACATTATCCAATTGTGAGCGTTTGTTTTAAGTAAGTCCTGTCAAATAAGGGTTTTAAGTAATAAAGAAGTATTGGGGATAGTGTTTGTATAGATTTCAGTATTAGGAGCTATTTACATTCAATTGAAAATTTTATACATAATTCGGGTCCAAATATAAAGCGAATTTAGAGAAGCTTAAGTAGATATGCAAATAGCAGTAATTGAACAAAAGACGAAATGTAGTTGATTATTGGCTTAAGTCTGCTACGGAAACGTACGATTAATTAACCTTTTTTATGATTGCGGTAAAACGGTGTTTTGCCCGTATAAAAGTATAGTTCGGTCCAGGGAATGTTTTCAAATGCAAAATATGTATGAATGGCAGTTCGATTCACTGATATTGAAGATGTTAAATGGATGATCAATTATTACTAAATAAACTCATTACCTTATAAATTTATTAATTATGAAACCGACCTGAGATTATCACAATGAGGTGCCAGACACAGTCTTACCTCAATTATCAACAGAAGTGTATCACCCAAAAAATTAATCCATTGACTGTAAGGTCAATACAAATGTAATTTGATATGAAAAAACTGTATTACATTTTACCGATAATCCTTTTAATACCACTTATGAAGACGGCGTCTGCCCAAACAACGGATATCATGAGTAACGGCGGAACATTAAAAGCCCAATTCAGCCCGGATAAGCTTGAAGAAGATTATCCGAAAGCCGTTGACAACGATAAAAACACCAAATATTGCTATGGATTCTCCAGTAATTTATGGTTACAATACCAGTCTCCAAATCCTGTGGTAGTTAATCAATACCTACTAACTTCTGCCAATGATGTGCCGGCACGTGACCCAAGGAATTGGAAATTACTGGGATCCAACGATGGGAAAAAATGGATTAAACTGGATATGCGTGCAAAAGAGGAGTTCGAGGAGCGCATGGAAACCAACGTATATTCCTTTGAGAATACAACGCCGTATACTTACTATCGTCTGCATATCACTGCCAACAATGGCGATCAGGCTACGCAATTCGCGGAATGGAGGCTTTTCCATGTGACGGAATAAATTAAGTAATAAACTATAAAAAATATGAAAAGATTGTTTACAAGGATATTTTTGGTTGCTGCAGTTGCAGCAATATCATCCTGTGAAGGAGAAATGGATTATTCTGAATACATGCGGGTTGTAGCTGTTGCGGACTTTACAACCACGGTGCAGGCTCCGAATAATTTGACGGTGAAAATTACCAATAATTCAAAGAACGCAAAAACTATCCAATGGGATTTTGGCGATGGATCGCCAGCTTCTTCGGAAACTGAACCGACGCATACATATTCCGAACCCGGAGTATATACGATTGCATTGAACATACAAAGTGCAACAGGTTTTGAAAGTACCAAAAGCCTCGATGTAACGGTTACGCCGGTTGATGTCATACCCGTTGTAAATTTTGCCTATGAACAAGAGGGTTCCGACCCTTTGAAAATAAAATTCACCAATCAATCTCAGGATGGCATAACTTTTCTTTGGAATTTTGGAGATGAATCTGCCACATCAACAGATGAGTCCCCCACACATGTGTTTCCGGTGACGGGTAAGTACGCTGTGACGTTAACTGCGACAAGCACAACCGGCAACGACAATGCCAGGATAATTCATATCCGTGTGCCTAAATTAACCGAGCCTGAAAAATTGGATATTGTAAATCCCAGTTTCGAACTTGATCCGAAGGATAGCTATGTTATAACAGGTTGGGATCCAGTAGTTAATAACTACCCGGGTAGTCCAGGGTGGGGTGGGTTCTTTATCGCTGAAATTCCGAAGACAGGTACAAGGTGCTTGTTGTTCTGGACGCCATCCGTAGATTCCGGAAATGGCCACACACACGAATTGGCTTACCAAGGATCGGTGACCCAAACTATTGGTGGGTTAGAGGATGGAAAGTACTCCTTCAGGGCATGGGTTTACTCCAAGGATATGGAAGGAATGAGCCTTTTAGCCAATGGAGGCGGAGAAGATATCATCAAAGAGGTGGGTACCAACGACGGTTATACACAACTAAGTCTCGATTTTGAGGTGGTGGGAGGTGTTGCAAAAATAGGATTTCTGATGAATAGACCCGAAGATATCGGTGATAATTGGAGTCCTGTTTTCCAGGTAGATGATGCCGAACTTTGGATATTGCCTCAATAGTATTTACAAAATCATGTGGAAACTTGATGGCCGTTTCAAGGCTTCATCATAGCTTAAAATCAATTTATTCGAATGAAAAAGATACTAATACCAGGGCTATTTTTGTCCTTCTACCTGCTTCAGACCCGTGCCAGCACTATGACGAATATGGCTATGGATTACCGGTCTGAAAAGCTAATTTACCGATTCTCCGGCAATTCAGTTCAGGAAATTACCATCCATGGCAACGTTACAAGTAAAAATGGAAATTTACAGGGGGTTACGGTTTCAGTTGAAGGAACAAGTCGCAGCACCACTACGGATAGCGACGGTAACTACACAATTTCCGTCCCAAAGGATGTGTTTTTGGTGTTTTCCTCCATGGGGTATAGCAGGCAGCGTATTGCGGTTAATAACCTCCGCACCATCAATGTGATTATGGTGGAAGAGATTAACGCATTGGATGAAGTAGTTGTCAAGGGATACACCTCTCAGAAAAGGGCGAGCCTGACGAGTTCAATTGCTACGGTATCGGGTGAGGACCTGCAAAAGGGGCCGACGTCCAATATTTCCAACGCGTTGGTGGGACGGGTAACGGGTGTACTTGCAACTACCCAGTCGGGCAGACCGGGTACAGGTGCATGGATACAGATTAGGGGACGGAGTTCGGTGAATGAACCGGGGCCGCTGATTTTGGTTGACGGGGTTGTACGTGATGATTTCGGTAACATCGACGCAAATGAAATAGCTAGCATTTCAATTTTAAAGGATGCATCTGCTACAGCTGTCTATGGTGCCAGGGCCGTGGGTGGGGTTATTTTAGTAACAACGAAAAGAGGGCAGGTCGGTAAGCCGACGATCACTTATACCGGTTCCCAGGGGGTGGAAGAGCCTACCAAATACCCAAATATGATGAATGCTTATCAATATGGCAGTATCCGTAACCAGGCCCAGTTAAACGGTGGTTTCGATCCTTCAAATCCATCCCATGTCAGCAGGTTTTTTACACAAGAGCAATTGGAAAATTTTAAAACCAATAGTACGGATTGGTTTAAGGAGACATTTAAGGAAAATAGCATGCTGGCCCAGCATAATATTTCTGTGAATGGCGGTTCGGAAGCGGTCAGGTATTTTGCGTCCCTTGGTTATGTGAACCAAACCGGTATGTGGGATCAATATAACTTTAACCGGTATAACTTTAGAACAAATGTCGATGCACGCATTAGCAACACCCTTAATGTCGGAATCAGTGTCGACGCAAGGCGGGCAAATACCGATGCCGCCGGTCTGGATGCTTATCCTATTTTTATGCATGCAATACAGGCAGCACCTATTTATTCGGTGCACAACGCCTCCGGCGCATTTAACTATATCAATGGGCAGGCAAATCCGGTGGCAGAGACCAGTCAGACCGGGTACGATAGAAACCGTAATGAAACATTTGGGGCAACGCTGAATTTTGACCAGCAGCTACCCTTTATAACCAGAGGCTTAAGCGTAAAAGGCACTGCATCGTTTATCCGGAACTCGGTATTTCAGAAAGTATTTAATACACCCTATTTCCTGTATAAAGATAATGGTGAAGCAAGTCTCATGACGGTCAACAATTTAAATAAGACCCAGTTAAGTCAGAACATTACAGACGGATCCCAGGTAACGTTGAATGCTTCGCTGAACTACGGACGTGAATTGGGTAAGCATAATGTTTCTGCAATTGTGCTCTACGAACAATTGGAAAGCAAGGGTTTTTTGATGGGGGGACTTAAGCGGGATTTTGTTTCTACTATCAAAGATGAGTTAAATGCAAGCGGGCCTCTCGAACAACAGTTGTCGGGGGTATCCACATTGGGAGACGCGAGGCGCTCGGTAGTGGGTATATTCAATTACGGTTACCACGACAGATACCTGTTGGAGGCATCGGCAAGATACGATGGATCCTATCGGTTTAATGCTGCTAATAGGTGGGGGTTATTTCCGGCTGTATCCGCGGGTTGGCGGCTGTCGGAAGAATCGTTTTTCAAAAATACGGAGGCGCTCGATTTTATTGATAACCTAAAACTTCGTGCGTCCTGGGGAAAAACCGGAAACGATAAGATTTCATCCTTTCAATTTCTGGATTCCTATACTTACATGCAGGGGAAATATCCAGGAATCTGGCCTGATTTTTTTCCGCCGGTTATTGAAAACGAATCACAGATTAACCTAGTATCCGGTGTTTTCCCGAATTATAACCTCACATGGGAGAAGTTGATTACGACAAATATCGGGCTGGATGCGACCTTACTAAACAACAATCTGACATTGGAGGCAGATTATTTTTTCCGTACAACTTCTGATATGTTGAGACCTCGGATATTATCTGTGCCTGCTACATTTGGCAGAAAATTGCCCGACGAGAATTATGCGGAAATGAAAAGTAGAGGCATAGAGGCAGCCCTCTCTTACCGTGGCAATGTCAGTTCCCTGCTTTATACCGTAAGAGTGAATGCTTCGTATGCGACAAATAAATTGACCAAATTGGATGTGCCTGAAGGGGTGGCAGACTATCAGAACAGTTTAGGCCGGCCTTTGGATGCCATGGTGGGATACCTGGCAATGGGGTTATTCCAAAGCGCCGATGAAGTTGACAATTGGATTACCCAATTTGGCGCAAAACCAACCGTGGGAGATATTAAATATGCGGATGTGAGCGGGGATGGGGAAGTTACTGAAGCCGACCAGCTCCAGATCAGTGACAACGCCGGGGTGCCACAGGTCATTTACGGTCTTACAGCAAGTTTTCGGTGGAAGAATTTTGATGCTGACCTATTCTTTCAGGGAGCTGCAAAAAGGAGTATTATGCTTGGAGAGGAAGCAATGGTGTTCTTCAGAGCTGAAGTAAATAACAGCTTTGCCTACCTCAGCGATTACTGGACACCGGAGAATACCGATGCCAAATATCCACGGCCTACAATTGATTACAGTAACAATAATTCAAGAGGTTCAACTTTCTGGATGCGGGATGGCTCATACCTTCGGTTGAAGACAGTTAATATTGGCTATTCATTTAATAACATCGAATGGATGAAAGCACATAATACCAAATTGAGGGTTTTTGCTTCGGGAACAAACCTGCTTACGTGGACCCCATTCGATGAGTTCGATCCTGAACTTGGCGATGGGACAGGTCGGTCTTACCCGCAGCAACGAAATATCACGTTAGGTATCAACTTATCGTTCTGATACCGATACCAGTTCACTGATTAAAGAAATATACTAATGAAACGGATATCAATACTAACATTGTACATCGCGTCGCTTGCGGTTTTTCTGAGTTCCTGCTCGAAGGATTTACTGGATCAAAACAATCCCGACGCTATTACTTCCGAAGATCTCTGGAAAGACTCCAAATTGATAAGCTTATACCTGAATACGATTTACGGCGACAGACCGGGCTGGGATTATAATTTTTATGATAACATCGTGGATGATTCCCGGAGCAATTGGACAGGCAATGAGCCCAATAACCACATTTATGATCAGTGGCTTGATTCGGATGTGGGGGGATACACAGCGTACTGGAAATATGAGGAAGTAGTAAGGATAAACGATTTTTTGGCCAATATCGACAATGCAGCGATGGACGAAGCGACGAAAACCCGCTATAAAGGAGAAGCGCGATTTATGCGGGCATTTTTGTATTTCGAAATGGTGCAGCGATATGGCGGAGTTCCTATCATAACGGAACCGCAAAAGATTACCGATGATCTAAATGTTCCGAGAAAGGGTCTGAACGATTGTTTTAGGTTTATCGTTGCGGAACTAGATCAGGCTACTGCTGAGCTACCGGCTGATGCACCCCGGGGTAGGGTAAGCCAGGGTGCTGCCATGGCACTTAAGGGCAGGGTACTGCTATATTGGGCGAGCCCTCAGTATTTCACAACAGACGAAGAGGCCCTCTATAAGGACGTGGAAACGATTTCGCCGGATACTCAAAAGCCGGGAGCGGCAGAACGATGGGAGGCAGCTGCTAAAGCCAATCGGGCGGTAATGGCCCTTAATAAGTATGATCTTTATCCGGATTTGACAACACTATGGATAGACAAATCCGAAGCCAATAAGGAATCAATTTTTGAAGTTCAATACCTGAAAGGATACAAAACCCACGGATTGGATGCATTGGTAAAGCCTCCGTTTCTTGGAGCGGGCGATGGTGGGCAACGTTTCCCCTTGCAGGAGCTCGTGGATGCCTTTCCGATGAAAAATGGCAGACGGATCGGCGAAAGCGGTTCAGGGTATGTTGCCAGTAACCCCTATGTTGGTAGGGACGATCGGTTTTATGCATTTATTGGTTACAATACAGCGAAAACAAAAGGCAACAAAGGTGGGGTTTTAACGGAAATCTCGCTTGAGACCTACGAAGGAGGAAGAGACTTCGGCAATATGGATGCTGGCAACACGATGACCGGATATTACACGTTGAAGGCACTGGATCCTCAAAACATCAACTATTCATACCGTGCTGGCTCAGACCAACCGTGGATTGAGTTTAGATACGCAGAGATTTTGTTGAATTATGCGGAGGCGGCCAATGAATATATGGCAACGCCTGACAATTCGGTTTATGATGCTGTAAATGCTGTTAGGACCAGGGCCGGCATAACCGTACCATTGACTTACGGCAGCATGAACAAAAACCAGATGCGTGACTTAATCAGAAACGAACGCTATGTTGAATTTTGCTTAGTGGAACGCAAACGGTATTGGGATATTAAACGTTGGGGACTTGCCGAAGAAAAATTGAACAATGTAAAATACCACAGTGTATATATCACGCAATCTGAAGGCGGTTGGAACTATTCGTATCCCGAGCGGGATCCCCGGCCTTTGAGATTCGACAAAAGGATGTATTGGTTTCCGATTCCCGGATCAGAATTGACAAAAAACCCCAATCTTCAGCAAAATCAGTATTGGCCCCTGCCTGCGGGGCGTTGATAAAACGTAGACAAGAGCGCGCAAGAGGTAATTGGCTGGACAATTCCGGCCAATTACCCTTGTTTAAAGGCTAAAAGACGTACAAATAGAAATTATCTCTAAGATGAAACGTATTAATATCGGTTGTTTTGCCATTTGGTTTGTTTGTTTCAATGCATTGGGTATAAGTGCCTTTGCACAGACTCATTCCATGTCTAAAGCGTATCACCCCCCAAAAGATCCATTGGTACAGAAAAAACTTGCTGACTGGCAAGATCTTAAATTTGGGCTCTTTATGCATTGGGGAACTTACAGCCAATGGGGAGTTATTGAAAGCTGGACATTGTGTCCTGAGGATGAGTCGTTTATCAGCCGGGGAGGGGCCCACGGAAATAACTATGTTGAGTACAAGGAATCTTACGAAAACCTTCAGATGACTTTCAATCCTGTCGATTTTGCTCCTGAAAAGTGGGTAACAGCAGCGAAAGATGCAGGAATGAAATACATGATATTTACTACAAAACATCACGACGGTTTCTGTATGTTTGATACGCAGGAAACGGATTATAAAATTACGGATGCCAGTACCCCATTCTCGTCAAATCCCCGAAGCAATATAGCCGACGAAATATTTAAAGCGTTTCGAACGGGTGGCTTTATGATTGGTGCTTATTTCTCAAAGCCCGATTGGCACAATGAAAATTATTGGTGGCCCTATTTTCCACCGAAAGACCGCAACCCCAATTATGATCCAGCCAGATACCCGGAACGCTGGCAGAATTTTAAAAACTTTACATTTAACCAGATTCGGGAATTAATGACCGATTATGGCCGGATAGATATTTTATGGTTAGACGGTGGTCAGGTCAGGCCGGTAGAGGTAGCGGGTAAGTCTGGAAGAGATGGCTCCCAATATTTCAATCAGGATATCGACATGCCTAAAATAGCTACCATGGCCCGAGCACTTCAACCGGGGCTTATTATGGTTGACAGAACAGTGGCGGGCGAATATGAAAATTATACCACACCGGAACAGGAGGTGCCGGATACACCTTTGCCTTATCCCTGGGAAACTTGTATGACAATCGGGGGTAGCTGGAGTTACAATCCCGACGATCAATTTAAATCAAGCCTCTCCCTTGTTCAAACATTAGTAAAGGTGGTGTCAAGAGGAGGAAATCTGTTACTGAATATTGCACCGGGGCCACGTGGTGACTGGGACCCGGTTGCTTATGAAAGATTAAAAGATATAGGCAATTGGATGAAGGTAAATAGCGAAGGAATATATGGATCAAAACCGGTAGCGCCTTATTCCGTTGGCAATATTTATTTTACTGAATCGGAAAATCAATCGGTCATATATGCATTTTGGCTTTCTGATAAAGACGAGGTTTCTCTGCCCGAAACCCTGATGATTCCTTTGGAAAAAGTCGCGAAAAAAGTTAAGAAGGTGAGTTTAATGGGCAGCGATTCGGCGTTGGGCTGGGAACAACGGGCTGATCGTATTGCGGTGACTGTTCCCCATACATTGTCGGCGGGCAATCAGATAAAATACAGTGCAGTATTTAAAATCGAATTTTGATTTTCGTAACATTTGAGTAGTACTAACGCAAATGGTAGCATAAAAATCCCCCAATGTGCCTGCATTGGGGGATTCCATTAAATGCCGCCCGGGGCTTTCACGGGTTTCGGTCGCCCGCATTATGGTCCCGGCGATGTCGTGTTTTACAAACCTTGTTTCGCTTTTTAGTGACCTAACAGATGTTTGTACCGGATCAGTGCTTCTACGTAGTAATAATCGGCATAAGACAAGGGTACATCAATTTCACTATTAGCAGGGAAATGTCCGGTGGAATGCATCAGTAGGAAACCGCCGTTGGTGCCTATCGGTGCCTTATATGTGGCAGAGGAGAGGCTGGTAAGCATATGTTCGGCGGCTTTGAGGTAACGTTTTCTTTCCTTGCCCCTGACCATGCCCGATAGCTCAAGCAGTGCCGATGCGGTAATGGCTGCCGCCGATGCATCTCGCGGCACATCCGGACCGGAAACACTGTAATCCCAATACGGAATGCCGTCTTCGGGAAGATTGGGCTGATCCAGTATGAATGCTGCAATTTTGCGGGCTTGATTCAGGTATGCCTTATCGTGAGTATCCCGGTACATCATCGTATATCCGTAGAGCCCCCAGGCTTGTCCACGTGCCCAGGCCGATTCATGGTGAGCTCCCTGATGGGTATGCTTGTGGCGTACGGCACCGGTCTCGGGGTCATAGTCGATGACATGATAGGAGCTGTTATCAGGTCGGAAGTGGTTTTTGAGTGTGGTATTGGCGTGTATTTTCGAGATGTCTGCATATTTGGGATTTCCCGAAACGCGCGATGCCCAATTCAGGAATTCGAGGTTCATCATGTTGTCAATAATAACCGGAAATTTCCAGCTGTCACTGTTATGATCCCAGGAGCGGATGCAACCGACAGTTGAGTTAAAACGGGAGGCTAGCGATTCTGCGCCTGTAAGCAGGACATCGCGGTAATGTGTGTTCCCGGTAAGCCGTAAGGCATTGCCAAAACTGCAATACAGCATGAAGCCCAGGTCGTGTGTACCTTTGTTGTCCTTTTCCTTTTCCAGTAACTGAAGCCTTTTTTCCGCTTCCTTTAACAGATCTGCGTCTTTGCTATATTCATAGAGATATAACAACGTGCCGGGGTAAAATCCAGAAATCCAGGAATTGCTTTTTGCGGTAGCTAAGGAATCGTTGGCTTTGTCAAACGTGCGGGGCAGTACACCGTCCGGCACCCGCGTCATCAAGGTTTTGTATTGTGCGACGGCATTGTTTATGTTTTTGTTTACAAATTCATCGGTCAGTGCCAGACTGTTCTGCTGGGCACTCAGCGATGTTGTCATGGTCAGAGCCAATCCGAGACCCGCCATTTTTTTCATTGTTTGTCGGTATATCATACTGTTATTCATTACGTGTGAGGAAAGCTTCTGTACGTGCCCTTCAACGGTGGTCGTGTCTGGCGCCGTTGTTACAGGCGACAGCTCTTTCGTGAAACATATCTAGATACAGGCCTCATAAATTAGTAACTACCCGCAATGATACATATTTGTAAGGAAATGCGCAAACGTTTACGCAACTATTCCAATGGTGGAAACTCCAAACACATTGTAATTTGCCTTAAGTCCCGGTAACGGAGGTAAGAATCTATATGCATATTGATGCATGATTTGCGTATTATTGCTTTTTTGTTTACCTTTTATTTGTCAATTAGAAGACTTTATGAATCTAATTTTAGCGTTTTATTGTTGTTATTAAAATAAAAAATGCAAAAACATGCAATTTATGAAAAGATATTCCTATACTTGTGGTATTGTTGCGGGATAAACCTCCCCGTACATGTAATTATGAAGAGAAACCATACGAACATGCTTATAGGGAATGTTGTGGCTTTGTTTATCGGTCAGACGATCTCAATGCGTATAAAGCAATGTGAAGGGTTATTTATTGTGCTGATATTGGATACTATTTCAAACCATTTTATTATACCATTCATTTAATTAAACGCTTTAAAAATGAGAAAATCGATACAATTTTCAATGATGATTGTACTGGGTATTCCACTGTGGGCCTTCGGTTTTAAGGGGGAAAAGGGGATGCTCAGTTCTGCTTTAACAAGAGGCGCCA
The DNA here is from genome assembly GCF_014642075.1 of Parapedobacter defluvii. Taxonomy (GTDB): domain Bacteria; phylum Bacteroidota; class Bacteroidia; order Sphingobacteriales; family Sphingobacteriaceae; genus Parapedobacter; species Parapedobacter defluvii. The sequence goes on from NZ_BMIK01000001.1 coordinate 38,899, forward strand.
TCACAGTAAGTCCGCTAAATTTGGTAGTGCAGCAAACGGTGAGCGGGCGGGTTATTGGTACAGACGGATTGCCATTGCCTGGCGTGAGTATATCCGTTGTCGGCAGTGAAGCTGCAACAAGTACCAACGAAGCCGGTAATTACAGTATTTCAGTGCAAACGGGTGCAACACTTCGTTTCTCGATGATTGGCTATGCGTCGCAAGACATCGTGGTCAGCGGGGCTACATTGAACGTCACCTTGGAAGCCAGCGGCCAAAGTCTGGATGAAGTGGTGGTGGTAGGGTATGGTACGATGAAACGATCTGATCTGACAGGTGCGGTTGTTACCGCTGATCTTGAGGCGTTCAAAGAGGCGCCTAATACCAATATTTTACAATCTATCAAAGGAACCGTGCCAGGTTTACAAATCGGGCAAACGAATCAAGCTGGAGCGGAACCATCTATTGCGGTCAGAGGAAGAAATACCATCAATGGAAACACGGCGGTATTGATTGTGTTGGACGGCATTATTTACAATGGAAGAATTGGCGATGTGAATCCCGCGGATATTGAATCGGTAAACATCTTAAAGGATGCCAGCAGTAAAGCCATTTACGGAGCTCAGGCTGCCAATGGCGTCATGTTGATCACAACCAGGGGCGGTAAAAAAGGGAAACCGACCATAAGCTATTCGACCTACCTGGCGTCTCAGACCCCAACTTCTGATATGAGGTTGCGTAATGCCGAAGAAAAGAAACAAATCATTCGGGATATATACTATCAAAACTCCTACCTGGCCCCGGACTACACACAGCCCAATCCCGATTGGGATTTTTCGGATACCGAACTTGTTCCGGAAAACGTGAGGGGGATCGAGGATGGAACCGACTATGATTGGTGGGGCGCACTGACAAACCCCGGTTTCATCACCGATCATGCCTTAACAATAGGCGGGGGTACTGAAAAAACTTCTTATTATTTGTCAGGCGGGTTTACGAAGCAAAGGGGCTTTTTGATGAATGACAATTATAAAAGAAATACTGCGAGGATCAATGTGAGTACAGAGATTTCCGAATGGCTAACTGTGGGTGCAAATACGTTCGGTGCGTTTACTGACTATTCGGGTATTTACCCGAATATGGGTGCTATGAAATTGACTAGTCCGTTTGTTACACCCAAAGACGAAAACGGAGAATACATTATATACCCGACGGGAGCGACCAATATCATTAATCCATTTCTTGATGCGGCCGCAGATAATAAAGACCTGAAAACCCGGATCAACGGAACATTCTACGGAATCGTAAAAATCCCCCAGATTCCCGGCTTGGAATACCGGCTAAATCTGGGTAACGATTTTTTGTTGGAGAATTACTATTATGGCAGTCCCTATGCTGCGAATCTGGCTGGAGCAATATCAAAAAGCAATCAGCAACGGTTCGATATGACGTTTGATAACATCCTCTCTTATGAAAACCGATTCGGAGACCACGGCATATCAGCCACCTTGGTTGCAGGCTACCGGAGAAACCAGTTTGAATCTACGTTGGCAGAAGGAACCAATGTGTCTAACATCTCACTTTCATACAACAGTCTGGAACAGGCAGAAATTCAAAGGACAAGCTCAGATGCGTGGAAAGAAACCTTCCTGTATCAGATGGGAAGGATAAATTACAACTACCGGGATACCTATATGCTGACCGCTACCTTACGTAAAGATGGATTCAGCGGGTTTTCCAGGAATAATAAATCGGCCCTGTTCCCCTCTGTAGGTGCGAGTTGGGTGCTATCCAATGAACCGTTTGTGTCGATCCCCAATCTTGAATACCTAAAATTAAGAGGAACCTATGGGGTAAACGGCAATATGACGACCCGGTATAGTTCGTTGGCCCGGGTGACTACCGATGATGCTTCAAAGTATGTCTTCGGTGACGGGTCGGGTACCGCCATGGGGCAGTCAATGGGTTCTCTTGCCAATGATAACCTGAGCTGGGAGAAAACGAAAGGGCTTAATGTCGGCATAGATTTTAGCTTATTCAGTAACAGAATCGGCGGAAACATAGACTACTATGATACGGAAACTACCGATTTATTGTGGAATGTAGTCATACCGGAAATCACCGGATTTCCTTCCATCTCAAGTAATGTCGGAAGACTTAAGAATAGGGGAATCGAAATCATATTATCCACAATCCCGGTGAGAACGGATAATCTTGAATGGAATGTGAACCTGAATTTTGCGCGCAATACCAACAAAATTATGAGTCTTTTAGGTGAAGATAAGAATAATGACGGAAAGGAAGACGACCTGATTGGCAGTAACCTTTTTATTGGAAAATCAATAGGTACCGTCTATCATTACCAGATTGATGGCATCTGGCAGCTTGATGATGACGTGATGACCGGCTATCAACCGGGGACTTATCGTATCGTAGATCAGAATGAAGACGGGAAGATAACCGCAGATCAAGACCGTGTATTTCTTGGCCAGACCGAACCTGCATACTTCTTTGGTATTCAAAGTGGACTGACCTATAAAAACATTACCTTCCGCTTTTTCATCAATGCCATTCAAGGTGGAAAGAACGGATATCTGGGTGCCAATGTACCCGCCAACGTGGCATCAACCGGTAATTTTGCCAATTTGAATACCTTTAATTACGATTTATGGTCTGTAAGCAACCCAACCGGCAAATATGCCACCGGATGGACCGTGCCGCAAATCAATCCCACCCCTTATTATTCGAGGAGCTTTGTGCGATTGCAGGACGTTTCGCTTGCTTATCAGTTTAATAGTTCGCTGATCAACAGAATAGGACTCAAAAATCTCAAACTAAATGTAAGTGGTAAAAACCTCTTAACTTTTACGAAGTGGGATGGATGGGATCCGGAAACCGGCCAAGGCATCAACAGTGACGCCTATCCCGTAATGAAATCACTAAATGTAGGTCTTGAGCTTAGTTTATAATTTTTAGAAAGTCAATCATATGAAACCTGCATGAGCTGTCATTCAAAAAAGGATATGTTTAAAATAGCTCATGTAAGCTTCATCACTGTTAAAAATTTAATCAGATGAAAAAGATATTAACTTCCTTCTCTTGCCTGATTCTCCTTTCCGTGAGCTTCTCCTGTAAGGATGTCCTGGAAGAAAAACCGCTGGATTTTTACAGCCCGGAAAATAGTTTTGTGAGCTATGACGATTATCAGCGGGGGTTAACCGATCTGTACGCCAAAGTAAGAACAATCTGTTATGCGGCTACGGAATACAAACCTTATCTCACCGCTACCGATATCGCCCAGGACGGACGGTATCAGCTTACAGCTCGTTTCGGCGGGCATACCAATTACCTGGTACCCACTAACAGTGATGTATTATTGCACTGGAGGAGTTGGTACAAGATCGTTAGTAATGCCAACACAATTCTAGCAAGGGTTGGCAATTCGGGTCTTACAGACGACGAAAAAACACTCATTACTGCGGAAGCCAAATTTTTCCGGGCATTTGCCTATCGTTTCCTGGTGTATCTGTGGGGAGGTGTGCCGTTGATAACCGAAGAGGTTACCGCACCTAAGGCCGATTTCGTGCGGGCATCCAAAGCCGAAGTTCTCGAACAGATTATTTCCGATGCGACAGAAGCCGCCAACAATTTGCCGCCGATCAACCAGGTGACGGATGGTAAAGTATCCAACCTGGTCGCGCAGCAATTACTGGCGGAAACCTATATTGCCCTGGAAAGATACGATGAAGCCATCGCAGCAGCCTCGGTGGTCATCGACGATCCCAATACCGATTTGATGCAAAATCGTTTTGGAAGCATGGTGAATCAAAACCCACAAGATGAGCTCCTGAATTTCACCCAGCCGGGCGACGTTTATTGGGACCTGTTCCGTGTAGGCAATCAGAACCGTAGCAGTGGTAATAGAGAAGCATTATGGGTGATTCAATATGAAACGGATATACCGGGAGGAATACTGGAATCCACAGGCGGCTATGCACACATGCACACATTAGAGCGGGTGGCGGGCCCTGCATCTTGGTTGACACTTAGGGATCCCGATGGGGAAGAAGGTGCCATAGGCGTTCCCATGTCGGACTATAATACGGGAGGGGCAGGCGTTTCGCTGATGATGAATACAGATTTCTTCCTGTATGACCTTTGGGAAAGTGATTGGAACAACGACATCCGGAATGCGCCCCATAATATTGTGCGCGATTTAGTGTATACGAACCCGGCTTCCGCTTGGTATGGCAAAAGTGCGGTGGAAAATCCCGGTTCAACATTGATAGAACAACCATGGCGGTGGTATCCCCACCCTTCTAAAATTACGACACCGGGGCAACACCCGGACGGTGTGTATGTGGATAAAAGCCTTGGTACCATTAAAAATACGGCCGGAGCATTGTATCGCGACCGTTATATGATGCGCTTGGCGGAAACCTATTTACTGAGAGCGGAAGCGTATCTGGGGAAAGGCGATCAGCAAAATGCGGCCAACGACATCAATGCAGTCAGACAGCGGTCAAAAGCGACACCGGTGGAACCGGCAGATGTTACCCTGGATTATATTCTGGATGAGCGGGCAAGGGAACTTGTCTATGAGGAGCCCCGGCGCATCACCCTGCACCGGACAGGAAAACTAGTAGAGCGGGTACGTAAGTACAATACCTTGAATAAGGACGAGATCCAGGATTACCATCAACTGTGGCCCATCCCGTATTCGGAAATTGAAGCCAACAAAGACGCGGTTCTTGAGCAAAACCCAGGGTATTGAGACGGATGAGGACGATTTATTGTATTGCCTGTTTATTCATAGGATTGCTTTGCGTGCGTTGTCATGTGCAATTGCCGTTAGCGGAAGTGAAAAATCGGGAAGGTGTCCCTGCCTTGTTCGTTAACGGGACTGCATACCCCCCGTATGCCTACATGTCATACCTCGGCGAACCTAGATTCTACCAGGAAATGGAAAAGGTGGGGCTGCATTTATACAACATCCCTGCCTACCTGGGTGATCGGGGTATTAATTCGATTTCGGGTATCAAACCGTTTCGCTCACCCATTTGGGTGGGCGAAAATAAATTGGATTATACGAGTATTCGTAAAGATTTTGATGACCTGATTGCCTCAGATTCCAATGCAATGGCGATCATCCGAATTCACTTGGATGCACCGGTATGGTGGGAAACATTGCATCCGGAGAGTGCAAGCCTGCAACCCGACGGTTCCACGTTTCGGACTAGCATGTATAGTACGCTTTGGAAGGAAGAGGCCGGTAAGATACTGGCCCAACTGGTGCGTTGGTTGGAGCAATCACCTTATGCCAAACACCTGATTGGCATCCATGTAGCGGGGGGCCTAACCGAAGAATGGATGTATCATTTCAGGGATGAGTTTTACGATGAAAGTTCTGTAAGGCTTGAAAGCTTCAGGGAATGGTTGCGGACGCGCTATAGCGGCGATGTTGAACGGTTGAGGCGGTCCTGGAATCGCCACGACGTGACATTCGAGAATGCGCAGTTGGGTGATATCAGTGGAAAAGTGAGGACCGATCGATGGCGCCTTCCCGATACGGCGGGACAGGTCTTTGACACCTTTGTTTTCCACGGAGAAACCACGGCCGATAATATCGCGCACTTCTGCCGTATTGTGAAGGAAGCAAGCCGTGGCAGATTACTTACAGGTGCTTTTTACGGGTATCATTACTTTGTGGATGATCCCCGCCGCGGGCACGGCGCATTGGCCAAGCTGCTTCGGTGCCCCGATTTAGATTACTTGTCCAGTCCGAACGACTATCATCGTGTTATTGGTGAAGATTGGGCACCTTTTGCGGCCATCAAATCGGTACAGTTGCATGGTAAGCTGTGGTTAGCGGAAAATGACACACGCACATCCATCACCACCCTGTTACGTGATCGGGCTCCGCACATTCAACCCGAAGGTACCGCGTATACAGATGGGGTGTGGTTAGGACCTAAGTCGATGGACGAATCGGAAGCGTTGCTGTGGAAGAACCTCGGACGTATGCTAGCCTACGGTTATGGAGGATGGTGGTTTGATATGTGGGGCGGATGGTTCAGCGATCCAAAATTAATGCATATCATTGCGTCCGGACAACGTTTTTTCGAGCGCTATCCGGATGAGGCATTTCCAGCAATGGCACCTAAGGTAGCCGTGATTGTTGACGAGAAACTGGGTGCGATGGATGCTTCATTCGGTAAGCTTACGGGCAACTTATTGCGTAACCGGTACGCGTTGGGCAAAATCGGAGCGCCGTATGATCTGTATTTACGCGAAGACCTGGATGCGGTTAAAGCAGGGCAATATCAGGTGGTGTGGTATATGGGGCTGCTGTCGTTGACCGACGAAGAGCAATCCTTTCTGGAGGAGGCCACTAGGCAAGGTGCTTGGATGGTTTGGACAGACGGTGTTCGATCTACGGTATATCAACCCGATGGGGAGGTGCAACGCATGGATGCAAAGATTCAGTGGGATGCGCCTGAGATCAGTGAGTTGCTTGGAAGAGCCGGCGTGCACCGTTATCTGGAAGGGGGAACGGATGTTTTATACGCGGGAAGGGGATGGATATGCCTGCATACGGCTGACGGTGGAGACAAATTGATTAAATTGCCATTCCGCGCCAAGGTAATTGATCCTGATTCCGAAGCGGTAATTGCCACCGGGGATTCTTTTGAAGTATCTATGAAAGCGAAATCAACCCGGATATTCAGGTTAGTAAAAGATGACTTAAAGCATTAGTTATGAAGTATTGTTTCATATTTTTCCTAATCTCCACGCTCGTCGGTCTCCATACCGGTTACGCGCAGGTCGGAGGCGTTGAACGTTTGTCAAATGGCAAATTTGAGTTGGTATTCAAGCGCGCAAGCGGCGAGCTCGAAAAAATGGTGTCCGTGAAAGAAAACGCATCCTTTTTGGTCGATGAAATTATTTCAGGAGGATCGCCTTGGGAGATTATCATCGATGGAACGGAAAAATCCAGGCGAATTGATGCCCGTGCGGCTTCAAATTTCACCACTTCGCAAAAGGCTAATGGGTTGGAATTAACCTGGGCTGGGTTTGAAGGACTTCCCACAGATTTCCGTGTCACTGCTTACGTGGATTTGCTTCCCGATTCGGCGATGTCTGCCTGGCGCATCCGGGTTGACGGTATCGCTGGAACGTTGATCCGTAAAGTGACGTTTCCACGGATAGCTGGGCTGAAAGATTTGGGAGAAGAAGAGTTAGCTGTACCGGACTGGATGGGGGCATTGCTCAAATCGCCACGTGCCGTATTGACGCCGGGCGGTGGTGGATTTGCGTGGGAGTACCCGGGGCACATGTCTATGCAATTTATCACATTGTACAACCCGCATGATGCGGGTATTTACCTGGCAAGTGATGATTCGCTTGCTTATAGCAAGACATTTACGCTGTCAGTGGACAGCACAGGAATGTTGGTCTACGGAGTTGACAACTACCCTCCCTATGAACAGCAACTTACCTCTTATGAGCCTCCTTATGCCTTTTTAATCGGAGGGTTCCAAGGCGATTGGCTTACGGCGGCACAGCTCTATAAGCGTTGGGCGGAGCAGCAGCATTGGTGCAGGGACAGCCGCTTGGCCAATGGCAAGGTACCCGACTGGGTGGAAAACACCAGCTATTGGGTATGGAACCGGGGGCGTGCGGCAAATGTACTGCCTCCGGCAACCGCTTTGGGCAAGCGGCTCAACAGCCGCGTCAGTGTGCTGTGGCATTGGTGGCACGGCGGGTCGTATGATGATTCGTTTCCAGAATATTTCCCGCCGCGGGACGGCAACGAGGTGTTTAAAACGGCGGTAAGTGAGGCACAGCAGAAAGGAGTCAATGCGTTGGTGTATATGAATGCACTGAAATGGGGACCATCGACCCAAAGTTGGGTGAACGAAGGTGCCGAGCGATTTGCTGCGAAAGACATCAATGGAAATATGCTGAGCCACGTTTATAATATTTTCACTCATAAAGCACTGACCAACATGTGCGAGGCAACGGATTTTTGGAAACAAAAATACGCTTCATTGGTTGATACGGCGATCAACCAGTATGGGGTGGGCGGAATATACATGGATCAGATATGCCTGAACAGGCGGTGTTACGACCCCACCCATGGCCACTCCATAGGAGGGGGGAATTATTGGATGACGCATGTGGCGGAAAAAGACCGGTTGATACGGTCTAAATTTCCGGCAGACAGAAGTCCGGCATTGGCCGGTGAGGGCGTCGGGGAAAATTGGCTGCCCCATTTGGATGTGTTTTTAGCCTTACAGGTGAGTAAAGAACGCTACGCGGGGGTACATGATTGGCAGACCATCCCGCTTTTTCAGAGCGTTTATCATGCGTATGGAATCACATTTGGGAATTACTCCTCGTTGCTTACCCCGCCCTATGACGAGATGTGGCCGCAAGAGCAGGCGCCTGACGATACCGAAACCCCCTTGGATGCGGAATTTAACACTCAATTCCTGATGGAGCAGGCCCGGTCATTCGTTTGGGGTATGCAGCCCATGATTGCCAATTATCAGCCCTTTTTGGACACCATCCGCCAAGAGGAGATCGATTTCATCGAGCGATTGGCCGATGTTCGCCAAGCGGGTTTGGATTATTTTGTTTTTGGTGAATTCCTGAGGCCGCCACACCTTGATGTTCCTGAAGAAACCATTGCGGTATCCCGGCTTTCGATTTATGCGGGCCGCAGCGGAAATGTTACCCGTTTCGAAAGCAAATTCCCTTCGGTATATGTGTCGGCTTGGCGGTCAAAGGAAGGGAAGGCAGCAGTGGCATTGGCAAGTATCCGTAAACAGGATTATCGCGTAGACTTTGTGATGGATCCCGCCGAGTACGGTATAGGAGATGCGGGATCGGTCTTCGTGAATGACGAACACGGTCGACGGAAACTGATGGACTATGATGCGGGTAATTCGGCGGTTAGCTTGACGTTGCCACCGCTGGGAATCTGTTTTTTAGAGTTCGTGCCGAGATAAACAGGTAACCGATCGTAGCGAATGATGAGCTATGGGGCCATTCTATAAATAGAAGTGATAGAAAAGATGAAAAGATTGCAGTTTTTAGCATGGGTCGCTGGAGGCAGCTTGTTGCTACAATCATGTGGATTTGGTAGTGTACAAAACCAGAGACAGGTGTCGACAGAGTCGGCTGCCGTTGTTGATGCGTCTATCGTGGTGGGTGCAGCGCGAACGGAGGAATACGTTCCATACCTGAAAGGAAAAAAGGTTGGATTAACCATCAATCACACTTCTACCATCGGCGACAAATTGAGCATGGATAGCCTGCTCGCATCCGGCGTGGAGATTGTACGCGGCTTTGGGCCGGAGCATGGCTTTCGGGGGAATGCGAGTGCCGGAGCAAAGATTGGCGATGAGGTAGATGAAAAGACGGGTGTGCCGTTGGTGTCGCTTTTTGGTGAAAAGTACAAACCGACGAAAGCGGATTTAGCGGGCATTGATGTGATGATATTCGATATGCAGGATGTGGGCGTACGGTTTTATACCTACCTATCTACGCTTCATTATATTATGGAGGCCTGTGCCGAGAACGACATCGAATTGATCATCTTGGATAGGCCGAACCCGAACGATGGCTATATAGACGGGCCTGTCTTGGAAAAGGGAAACGAATCGTTCGTCGGGATGCATCCCATTCCGATTACCCATGGCTTGACGTTCGGTGAGTATGCCGCCATGATCAACGACCAGGGTTGGCTGGCGAACGGTGTGAAGTGCAAGATTAAGGTGATTCCCATGCTCAATTACCACCATGGGAAACCCTACACGCTACCCATCCCTCCATCTCCCAACTTGAATACCCAGCAGGCGATTTTGTTGTACCCATCGACATGCCTGTTCGAGGGGACCGATATCAGCGAGGGGCGGGGCACGCTATTCGCCTTTTCGGTGGTGGGCAGCCCTAAGCTTCAGGGTAACTATGCGTTCTCTTTCACGCCTAAGTCCATCCCAGGAATGAGTGAAAACCCCAAACACCTGAATGAAACCTGCTATGGGTTGGATTTGCGGACATACGACACGGGCATATTTACACAAACTGGACGCATCAATTTGTCCTGGTTGAAAGAACTATATGAAGCCTATCCAGACAAGGACCAGTTTTTCAAGGGGTCATTCAAACACTTAGCCGGAAACGATAAGCTGGCCCAGCAGATCAAGGATGGGGTGTCCATAGCGGATATCCAGAAAAGCTGGGAGCCGGCTCTCTCGGAATACAAGCAGCTCCGGAAGCAATACCTTTTGTATAACGACTAAGCCTTTGTGATCATGTTCGCATTTCTAGATACGATCCTATTTTCTTGGATGCCAAATGAGCGGGTACTCCATCGCTTGGCAGGCATAAACTGCCTGATGGAGATGATCAAAGCAGGGAAAACACCATCGGATAGCTATCCATCTTGGTCTGCCGAACTTGCATCTTTCAAGCAGATGCGCGAGCGGTATCTGTTGTATTGAGCAGGGCAATTACCCCACTGTGGCATTATTTTCAATACCGCGATAACAGAAAATTTTGTAAAATTGTTTTTTTTAGATATTCAGATGACGAACACGACTGAGAAAGAATCGAATTACCAGGATTTGGATAAGATGGCTATCGGTGAACTACTGGTAAATATCAATAAGGAAGACCAAACGGTTGCCGATGCGGTGCAAAAGGCCATTCCGCAGATTGAACGTTTGATCGAAGCTACGGTGAAAAAGATGAAAGCAGGCGGGCGTCTGTTTTACGTGGGTGCCGGAACGAGCGGTCGTTTGGGTATCCTGGACGCATCCGAATGTCCTCCTACTTTCGGTGTGCCCTATGATTGGATTATCGGCATCATTGCAGGGGGGGATACCGCGATCCGGAAAGCCGTTGAGTTTGCGGAAGACGATGAAGAACAGGCGTGGATTGATTTACAGGAATATGGCATCAATCATAAAGATGTGATCATCGGTATTGCTGCATCCGGCGGTACACCTTATGTAAAAGGGGCACTTAAGGCGGCAAATGCTGCGGGATTGGTGACGGGCTGTGTGGTTTGCAATGCCAATACGGTCATAGCTGCGGAAGCTCGATACCCCATTGAGGTGATCGTCGGACCGGAAGTGGTCACGGGATCTACCCGCATGAAGGCTGGGACTGCACAGAAACTGGTGCTTAACATGATCAGCACGACAGTGATGATTCAGCTTGGGCGTGTAAAGGGGAATAAAATGGTGGACATGCAACTGACCAACAATAAACTGTTCAGCCGGGGTATCCGGATCATTATGGAAGAAACCGGTATTGACGCACAAACCGCGTCGGATCTACTGGAAAAATACGGCAGTGTCCGTAAGGCTATTGAACATTCGCATGTGGCGGATCATTAGTTAAAAACCTATTAATTACGGATGACACCTGCAGTTCTTCTTCTTTTTTTGGTAGTTTATTTCAGCCTGCTACTCGGAGTGGCTTATTTTACGTCACGTAAATCGGCAGATAATTCCACATTTTTTGTGGCCAACCGGAGTGCGAAATGGTATATGGTCGCTTTTGGTATGATCGGCACGGCCTTGTCGGGAGTGACGTTCATCTCCGTGCCGGGAGCGGTGGGAAACAGTGACTTCGGTTATTTCCAGTTTATCCTGGGCAATGCTGTGGGCTTCCTCATCATCGCCTACGTACTGCTGCCGCTGTACTACCGGATGAACCTGACCTCCATCTATACGTACTTGGAGGAACGGCTCGGACACCGGAGCTACAAAACCGGCGCCATGATCTTTTTGGTGTCCCGTACCATCGGCTCGGCATTCCGGCTCTACCTGGTGGCCATCATCCTGCAGTGGTTTATCTTCGACGCGTGGAACGTACCTTTTGCGGTCACCATCGCGCTCTGTTTGCTGCTCATCTGGTTATATACAAATAAGGGTGGGCTGAAAACCATTATCATTACGGACATGATGCAGACCTTCTTTTTGGTACTGGCTGTCGTGTTATCCATCTATTTCATGGCGGATAGCTTGGGAATGGGCCTGTTGGAGACCATCGAGACGGTGAAGGAGAGTAGTTATTCAAAAATGTTTTTTTTTGACGATTTCCTGGGTGACCGAATTCATTTCTGGAAACATTTCATCGGAGGGATTTTTGTTACCGTAGCCATGACCGGACTTGATCAGGATCTGATGCAGAAAAACCTCAGTATGAAGACTATCGGTGAAGCCCAAAAGAATATGCTCACATTCACCGGGATTTTTGTGGTTATTAACCTCTTTTTTTTGGCGGTGGGTGCCTTGCTGTATATTTACGCCGGTAAAAATGGGATAGCTATAGGTAGCTTACCCACACCGGATTACCTATATCCGGAAATTGCGCTTCATCACCTTGCCATCGTACCCGGCATTATTTTCATGATGGGCCTGACCGCTGCCACCTTTGCAACAACGGATTCGGCATTGACCGCGCTGACAACCTCCTTTTGCGTGGATTTCCTCAATTTTAACAAGAAGGCGGATCCCAATGACCGTGCCTTGGTTAAAACCCGTAACCGGGTGCATTTCGCGTTCTCGTTGATCATGTTACTGGTGATCATGGTCTTTCGGATCATCAATGACGACTCCGTGGTTAATGCGATTTTTACTGCCGCCAGTTATACGTATGGCCCATTGCTGGGGTTATTTGCATTTGGTATCCTTACTAAGCGGCAGGTGGCCGACCGGCTGGTGCCTTATATCTGCTTGTTGTCACCCGCGCTGTGCTACGTGCTCAATACCTACGTTGTCGTACCGTATACTACTTATGCGGTCGGTTTCGAATTGATCATTTACAACGGCGCGCTCACCTGGCTGATGCTTTGGTTTAGCGGGGGCGCCAGCAAGAGGGCATAAGAAAAGGCTACCCGTTTGGATAGCCTTTAGCGTCGAGACAACCTTTCAATTTATTTATTCCACCAAAGCTTGGTCGTGATGACGTCATCGCCTTGGTTGGCCAGTGCGTTTTGGTAGTTGGCGCGGTTCACGCTTTGTTCTTTTGCGGGATAAAACAACCGCTGCGGAATTCCATCGCCGAAGATCGGGTCAAAGCGGTAAGTTGTTGTCCCACTGGATGTGGTGCGCTGCCAAACAATGTCGTTCGGCTTCACCAGGAATGTCGGGTACCCTGTCCGCCTGATCTCGGACCAGGCTTCCAGCCCCTGCGTGAACAGGGCGAAGTATTTCTGGGTAAGCACCGTCTCACGGCTTGCAGGTGGCAGGCCATCGGCATACGCCTTGGCTACCGTTGCGGCAATGCCCCATTTCTCCAGCGATGCCTGTACGCCGCTGCGGTATTCCGCATCGCTCCAGTTGTTGTATTCGGCAATGAGAAATGCAACCTCGGCATATTCCTGAAGCGTCTCGCCAAAGTCGGCGGCGTTGACCACTGCTCCGGGTAGGCTGATCTCCGTGGGCCCGTTAATGCCTCCGGCTTCCAGTGGAAGGCCATACGGTTGACCGATGTATTGGCCATCGGCGTTGGGCAGGGCATAAACACGCAGCCTGGGATCTTCCTGCTCGAACGGGCCGAGTTCGCCCTTCAATGCATTCACCAAGATGTGCGATACCGCGAAGTCTTTCCGGTTGGCGGTGACCGTCGCACGGTAGAGCGGAGCTTCGTTGGGTGCATTGGCGGCATAACGGAAAACAGCGTTGTGCGCATTGGAAGTGAATACACCTTGCGCTAGGGCCGCCTCGATATGCTGGGTTGCCAGTTCGGGAGCCTTCGCACGTATGCGGGTAGCCAGCCGGAGCCGCAGTGAATTGGCAAACCGGGCCCAGGACTCATTGGCACCTTTGTAAATGATGTCCGAATTGCCGAAGGTATTCTGATCCTTGTATTTCCACAACGTGTCCGCAGCCTGTTTTAGCTCATTGAGCAGGTCTTCGTAGATTTTCTGCTGCGACGCATATTTGGGAGTGTAATTGTCAGGATCCTGTTGCAGCGCCTCGAAATCCGGATCGTTGTTTCCATAGGATTCGTAGGGGATATCGCCAAATACGTCCGTGAGCGAATGGAAGGTGAACGCCTTTAGTACCCGGCTGATGGCGATTTGGTTGGCGTTTGACCCGGCGGTTCCGGCAGATGCAACGGCTTTGGTGGCCTCGTCCGTGTTGAGCTTTATTACCTTGTTCAGGTTATTGAGGGCTTTGTAGGCATTGGCCCAGTAGGTATCCGCATAGCTCCTCGGGATATCGTAACGTGACTGGTCAGTGTAGATGTTCTGGCTGTAATATTGGGCGAAAAGCTGTGCACCCCGCAGTGAGAAGTTTTCGTTGCGGATGTTGTCCACCAGCTGCTTCTGTGCGGCCAGAATAATGCTCGGCGTAGGTACATTCGCCGGGCGGTTGGGATCGGTATTGATCTTTTCAAACTCGCTGTCGCTGCATGCACCGAATGTGAATGCAACCACAGCGATGTAAAGGATATTTTTGATGCTGATCTTCATGACAATACAGGTTATCGGGTTAAAAATTTACGGTAACGTTCAATCCATAGGTTGCCGGCACGGGGATGTTTCCACCTTCTATGCCCTGTACGTTGCCGCCGCTGTTGGTAAACTCGGGATCGATGTACTTGCTTTTCGTGTAGATGTTCCACAGGTTCCTGCCGTACAGGTTGACATCCAGGCGGGAGATGCCGATGTTGTTGTTGAGGTGGAACTGGTAGCCAAGAGTGATCTCCCGGAGTTTAAAGAACGTGGCGTCGAAGATGCTGAACGTCGTGGGGCCGTTGTATTCGTTGCGTGCCCAATCCTGCGCCGATATCCGCGTATCATTCGGACGGATGTTCGACGTGGTGTAGGTGCCGTCGGGAAGGAAGGTCACATCCGCCTGCACGCCGTCTACGACGATACCGTTTTCGCGGATGCCATTTGCAGCAGTACGGTCAAGGATACCCGAATACATCCCTACCTTATAGGTCTGTGAGAAGAAGCTGCCACCGACACGGCCATCGATGAGAAAGCCGAATGTCAGGTTTTTGAACCGGAACTGGTTCTGGAATCCAAGCAGGTAGTCGGGCAGCACACTTCCCAATGGAACCAGTTGGCTTGTTTTGAGGTAGGTGCCGTCTTCCTGTACGACGCGCTGCCCATCGGGGGCATATACGAAATCATAACCCAGCAACTGGCCGTACGGTTGCCCTTCTCGCGCCACGAGCGTCACCAGGGCGTTGCTCAGTTCCAGCGTATTTACGCCTTCGTCGAGTTTGTCCACGCGGTTCCGGTTTTTCGACCAGTTGACCGTGCTGTTCCATTCAAAGGTGCTGTTTCTGACTGGCGTTCCGGTGAGCGTCACCTCAATACCCTTGTTGGTTACCCGGCCGGCATTCAGGATCTTGGCATCGTATCCAAAGGCTGCGGATACGGGTACCGGCAGGATCTGATTTTTACTGATGTTGTCGTAGTAGGTCACATCCAACCCGAGCCTGTTATTGAAAAATACGAGGTTCAGCCCTGCTTCCCAAGAGCTAGTGATTTCGGGTTTCAGCAACGCGTTATTCAGCGTACCGGTCAGGCTGTAATTGGGGTTTCCGTTGAAGGCGGGTAGTGCTTCAAAAACCTGCTGTAACTGGTAGGGATCCGTGTCGTTCCCGACCTGTGCCCACCCCGCGCGTACCTTTCCGAAGGTGAGGAAGGAGACGTCCCGCAGGAGCTCACTGAAGACGAAGCTTCCGGTTATGGAGGGATACAAGAAGGAATTATCGGCCGTGGGCAAGGTAGATGACCAGTCGTTGCGTATGGTGCCATCCACGTAAAGGAGGTCATTCCATCCGGCCGAGAAGCTACCGAACAGTGAATACACCCGTTTGTGGTAGAAGGCATTGTTATTCAATACCGACGGCGCGTTTTTCAGGTTGTAATACAGTGGTACGATCAGTCCCCCTTGCGTGGTACCATCGGTGATGCGGCGCTGTTGGTCGCGGATGTTACCACCTATATTACCCGAAAGCGAGAACTGCGTCCATTGCTTGTTGGCCGAGGCGATGAACTCGTAGTTGTACTCGTTGAAGTGATTGCTGTATTCCTGGTACTGCGACTGCGAGCGCGAATAGACGGCGATGCGGTCCTGGAATTGATGGGCATAGACGTCGCCATGCACACGCGCGGAGAGGTCGAGCCAGTCCGTGGCCTGCAGGTTAAGCCCGATATTGCCATAGAGGCGGTCGCGCTTTTCTTCGAGGTAGCTCTCGTAGGCAGACCAGTAGGGGTTGTCGATAAACCGTGTAGCCTCGGCAGCAGGGGTGTCCTGGTAACCGGTACGGTTCCATGCCCGGGGCGTTCCGTCCGCCCGCTTGTAGTCGGCAAGCCGTTTGTAGTCTACCTGTACACCACCCCATTGGAAGGCTTCCAGGATGATGTTCCGGTTGGACGCACCCGACCACGGCCGGCCTAAGGTATTGTTGTGCGTATAGTTGAGGTTGCTGGATACGTTTAATCGGCCGAACTGCGTCGATCCGGCGAAGTTCAGCGTGTTCCTGCCCAGGCTGGAGTTGGGGACGGTACCCCGGACATACCGGTTGGTATAGGACAACCGGTATGCTGTGTTGCCGGAGGAGCCGGATATCGCCAGGTTGTTCGTATTGGAGATACCCGTGCGGAAGAAGTACGATACGTCGTGCTCGGGATATACCCAGGGCTGGGGGTTCAGGTAATCTGCCGGATATTCCGGATCCAGGTTGTACCAGTGCAACACCGGTGTCCCATCCAACCGGGGCCCCCAGCTTTCGTCGGCTGCATAATCGACGATGTTATACTCCTGGCCGTTGATGGTGGCCGTATTGAACGACGTGGCGTAGCCCTGTCCGTACAACTGCTGGCGCTTAGGTAGCCTGACGATGTTTTCCAGCTCGATACCGGTGTTTAACGAGATGTTGAATTTATCCTGTCCCTCACCCTTTTTTGTCGTGATGAGAATCACGCCGTTGGCGGCACGCGACCCATAAAGTGCGGCTGCGGAGGGGCCTTTCAATACCGAAATATTGGCGATATCGTCGGGGTTGAGATCCTGAATCAGGTTGCCGAAATCTTTGCCTGCACTGCCGTTTATCATGGACGAGCTGTTGAGGTCGGTATTGTCTATCGGCGTGCCGTCGATGATGTACAGCGGCTGGTTGTTGCCGCTGATCGAGTTGATGCCACGCAGCAATACGCGCGTCGAGCCGCCGATGTTGCCACCGGAAGGGATGATCTGGAGCCCGGCGACCTTACCCGATATCGCACCGAGTGCGTTGGCAGGCCGGGTCGACAGCTCCTGGGCGTTGACATCCTGTACGGCGTAGCCCAGTGCTTTTTTCGCCCTCGATACACCGAAAGCGGTCACGACCACCTCGTCGAGGCTTTCGCTGCTGCTGGTCAGTTCGATGGTCAGCGGGCCACGTTGCTCACCAACGGTGATTTCACGCGAATCGAACCCTACAAAAGAAAAGACCAAAACGTCGGTGGGGGATAGGTTCCGGAGCGCAAAGGCACCCTGCTGATCCGTTTGAGTGGAAAGCGGTTTCCCTTTGACGGTGACGGATACGCCCTCCAAGGGCGATTTGGAATGGACATCGATAACACTGCCCGTAACGTCGGTTTGCTGGCTGAACGCTATCAATGGCGTCAGCAAATAAACAAGGTATATAAAGATACCCACACAAGTTAGCTTGTTCATGGAATAACGTTTGAAGATTAATGTAAAAAGATAAAGTCGTAGAAGGAGGGCCGCAGCGGGTTAGCAGCACATTCGCATTCGATGCGATAGGAGACAGATAGAGAAATTATGTTTTGCGCCGTTGCGACTTCGTGTAAAGAATGTGATCATATGATAATGTCTATTAAATTAGTCGACAAAAATAGTGTATATTTGTGAAAAATTCAACTCTTTTCGACATATGACAAAAAAAGTACAATTCGTCTTGAAACGATCGATAAGTATCCTTGTTTTTTGTTGTTTTATGCTATCCGCTAAAAGCCAGTACAATGCAGACAGTGTTCAGGCATCCCGGCAGTTGAAATTGGAACAGGTTGCGAAGGATCCGGGAGCACCCCTAGGGCCGGAAGATATCCAGCATGTCCATTATTATGAGCCTGACAGCGCCTTTCGGGTCCATGCCCGTGTGGAACGGTTGCATGGCGAGCAGCCCCTGCGGATGCCTACTTCTGATGGCACTAGCAAGGAATATGTACGCTATGCCAAAGTACGGTTTACGGTGCAGGGAAATGAAGGCGAATTAATCCTTTATCGCAGCCAGGATTTATTCATGAATCCGCTTTACCGCGACCATCTGTTTCTGCCGTTCACTGATCTGACAAACGGTGACGAAACGTATGGTGGTGGAAGATATATCGATTTATCATTGACGGATATCCAAAATGGGAATGTCGTTATTGATTTCAACGAGGCGTACAATCCTTACTGTGCGTATAGCAGCGGATACCGTTGTCCGCTACCTCCCGCCGAGAATGATTTGGCCATTGCAATTCTTGCGGGCGAGAAGAAATACACAGGGCCGATAAAAGAGCGGCCAAAGCCTGTGGCTCCTCCCAAGCCACTTAGCCGCAGCGAACAAAACCTTATCCGTTCCGGCGATACGACGCAATTGCTGCGGATTATCCAGGATACCATACCCAATGAGCTCCGTGTGTTGAAAACCACGTCCAACGACATTGACCCCAAGGAAGAATTGCTGCCGCTGTTGGCAAAGCGGATGTATCTTGCAGTGACAGATACGCTGCATCCAGGAGTGGGGATAGCTGCCCCGCAGGTGGGTATCAATCGCAATGTCATCTGGGTACAGCGATTCGACAAAGAAGGAGAGCCGTTGGAATTATATCTTAACCCCAAAATCATCTGGCGGTCCAAGCTGCTTCGTAAAGGACTGGAAGGCTGCCTGTCTATCGCTGACACGATGGGACAGGTACTTCGAAATTATACGATACGTCTTACGTATCAGGATTCCGAAGGCCTTGACCACGAGGAAATGGTGGAAGGTTTTACCGCGGTGATCTTCCAGCATGAAACCGACCACCTGTTAGGCATCCTCTTTACGGACCGACTGGCCGAACAGGAAGCAAGCCCGTATTACCGTATCAACGACGAGACCGAGCTGTATTTGAAGCAGCGGTTACGGCGCCAATAATTGAACCGGATACTTCTGTCGCATTTGCGTACGATTTGTTCCTAAGATAGGAATATTTTCTGCGTTTTAAAGTCTACTAATTCAGTATACATTTGCTTCGCTTTCATTAAGAGGTTGGTAGGATAATAAAAATAGTTTAGCAATGTATCAAACAAATACACATAGAGATCACCGAGGATGGCCGACATATGACCAAATTCGTCGGGTATCTGACGAACGAATTATGTTTCATATCACTATACCTTCCTGTTGCATGTGTTGCTGTTAAGTGAGCATTTCTTTCCCGTTTGCGCTAAGCTCAGCACTATAATTTACTTTATTATATTTTAAATACGTTTAATTCCACCATACGGATTGAAGCCGGTGATTATTGGAAATCAATTCATTCATAGATTTAATTCAATGTATTCAATACGATATATACTTTTCCGGGCCATTTCAATACAGGCTATATGCACCTTGTTGTTGTTTGGGATGTCGTTTTCGCTAACCGCTCAGGAAACGCGCCCCCTGATTAACTCCACGCTGGATGGCGCGGTGGTCGACGCCGCGACGAAAGAGCCGTTGGCTGGGGCCTCCCTGCAGATACAGGGGGTCACCCATAGCACGAAAACCAATAATCAGGGGAAATTTCAGTTCATTACCGGGCAACGGTTTCCTTATACGCTGGTCGTGACGTATGTAGGCTACAAAACCAAAGAGGTGGTGGCCAGTGGCAGTCCGATAACGATCGAACTGGAACCGGATGCGACGGGGCTGGATGAGGTCGTTGTTGTTGGGTATGGGGAACAGCGGAAAGGTAACCTTGTCGGAAGTGTGGCCAAGGTTAACCCTGCTACGATAAAAACGATTCCCGAAGCCAGTTTCGATACACAGCTACAGGGTAATGTTGCCGGCGTGCAGATTAGTGGGGGCACGGGTATACCGGGCTCCAATACTTTTATCCGCGTGAGGGGGGCTACTTCCATTAATTCCAGTAACGATCCGCTGTATATCATTGATGGTATTTTTGTGAACAGCACGTCCCTGCAAAGTATTGAAGCCGATAGGAATACTTCACCGCTGGCTGATTTAAGCCCCGAAGACATCGAAACCATTGAGGTATTGAAAGACGCTGCTGCCATCTCCATCTATGGGTCACGAGGTGCAAACGGAGTGATCATTGTCAGTACGAAGCGTGGTAAATTTGACCAGAAGCCGACCATCAATGTCAATACTTCCCAGGGATTGGGATGGGCACCTAAGAAATGGGACTTGACTACCGGGCCTGAGCATGCGATGCTCGTGGAAGAATACCGGGCAAATGAAGGGCTGACACCGGTATTTACGGCCGATACCCGCGGGCTTCCGGAAGATCAGCCCACCTACGACCGTCAGGCTATTCTGAATCAAACAGCGCACTATCAGAATTATGGCGTTTCCCTGAATGGAGGAAGCCAGAATACCAGTTATTACCTGAGCGTGAACCACTCAGAGCAGGAAGGGATCTGGAAGACGATGGGCTTCAATCGCAGCGGTTTTAAGGTAAATGTAGACCAGAAAATCACGGATAGGATCCGGGTTGGAACGACTAATACGTTATCACGGTCTATCCGTAACATCGGAAGGGCCGTAGGTAGCGGTGGAACGGGAGCATTGTATCAGGCAACGGTTGACATCCCGACTTACCTGCCCATCTTTGATGGGGAAGGCAAACCATTAAGGTGGGTGAACTTTGACAACGTGTATTCATTGGTGACAGAAACGGATAATTCGGCAATCAGTAACCACTACATCGGCAACATCTATGGGGAGGTTGACATTCTCCCTATGTTGAGATTCAAGAGTACCTTCAGCCTGGATTACAACAACTATGAAGAAAACGAATATTGGAACACCAGCCTGCTCCGTGGGTTAGCGAATAATGGGGAAGCCACCAGGAGTTATACCACATCCAATTATTGGGTGAATGAGCAGACACTCGATTACAATACGACCATTGCGGATAAGCATAACGTCGGAATACTGGTAGGGAACCACATTGAGGGGACATTGATCACCAATACGTTTGCAAAAGGGACGAATTTTCCGAATAATTCCTATACCCTGATTTCTGCCGCGGCTAACCAGACGGTTGATGAGAGCTGGCGGAAAAATGCCCTGGTGTCTTTCTTCTCCAGAGTGCAGTATAATTTTGAGGGTAAGTACCTGCTGGAAGCGACTTTCCGGGCAGACGGTTCGTCTAAATTCAGCAAGAAAAACCGGTGGGGGTATTTCCCAGCCATCGGGGGTGCGTGGCGGATTTCGGATGAACCGTTCCTGGCGGGGAATACGGCCATTAGCAACCTGAAACTGCGGATGAGTTATGGAATAGCTGGCAATCAGAACGGTATCGGTGATTTTGCTTATCGTGGCCTATGGGGTGCAGGGCAGGGATATCCTGATAATGGTACCGCAGAACTGCCGGGCACTGCACCTTTGCAATTGGCGAACCCCGACCTGCGTTGGGAAAAGACGAGCCAATTCAATGTTGGTCTTGACTTTGGCCTGTGGAATAATCGCCTAAGCATTGAGGCGAATTACTACCGCAAATATACCACGGACGCATTGCTGCAGATTTCGGTGCCGAATTACATCGGTTTCTCTTCTTACCTCTCCAATTATGGTGAAATCAGCAATAGAGGGTTTGAGTTGAGCATCAACTCGCAGAACATCCGGAAGAAGGATTTTACCTGGTCTACGTCGTTTAACGTTGCCCAAAACAAGAATAGGATTGAGGTATTGCCCAGCCCGATGTCTTTCGAAGACCGCTCTTTCTTGCGCATTGAGCAAGGAGTTGCTTTGTATTCCTACTGGTTGTATAATTTTCAAGGAGTAGACCGAGAAACGGGAGACATGATCCTGGAAGACGTGAACGGGGATGGGGAGATTACACCGGCCGACAGGAAAGTGGTGGGCGATGCCTGGCCGAAATTTTTCGGCGGCCTGACGAATAACTTGACCTATAAACAGTTTGATTTTAATGTCCAGTTTACGTTTTCTTACGGTAATCGCCTGTGGAACCATAACCGCATGCTGGGCGAACAGGGAGGTCGGCTGGATGCCAATCGGGTTATTTTCGCCAGCCAGTTGGACCGTTGGCAAGAGCCGGGTGATATCACCGATGTGCCGCGGCTTACGCTGAACAACTACAGCCGTCAGGAAGTAAGTCGCTTCTTTGAGGATGCTTCTTTCCTCCGGTTACGCACATTGACCGTTGGCTATACCATTCCGTTGAAAAACAGCCGTGTAATCGATCGGTTGCGGCTTTACGTGGTAGGTACCAACCTGTGGATCACGACCCCTTATACAGGAGCTGATCCTGAAACCCGGATAGAGCGTGGCGAGAATCAGAATATCCAAGGCTATGATTTTGCTTCGCCGCCTACGCCACGTACCGTACAATTTGGGGTTAATCTTACGCTTTAACGAATAAAACAGTAAAAAAATGAATTTCAGATTCTTCAATTATACAACGATAAAACGGTATGCTTACGCCATTGCTGTGGCAATGCTTTTGAACGCATGCGACAGTTTTCTGGAGATCGATCCCAAAGAGGCCATCGCTGAGGAGCTGGCCATTGTAGACAAAACGTCGTTGAATACCGCTATCCGGGGAGCATACCGGGCGTTGGGTGCTGCAGACTATTACGGTGAAGGTTATGTGAACCTGGGGTTTGTGCCCAGCGGGGACGTGATTTATAATGTGGCAGACAACATCTCTGATCTGAACTTCCGGTCAACAGATGCCGCATTTATCGGTCCCTGGGCTGCTATTTATAATACCATCAATATTGCCAATCATATTATTGAAAAGGCACCTGCCGTTACCGATTTAAATCTGACAGACACCGAGCGCAATACCATCGTCGGGGAGGCGCATTTCATCCGCGCGCTGGCCTATTTTGATCTGGCCAGAGGATGGGGAGGCGTACCGATAAAATTATCGGCAACCAACGATCCGGATGGCGACGGTTTTACGCCACGGAGCACGCGCGATGAAGTGTATGACCTGGTGGAGAGCGAGCTGCAGTTGGCCGAAACGCTTTTGCCGGAAACCATAAACCGGATCAGGGCTACGAAATACACCGTTTGGGCGCTGCAGGCAAGATTGGCGCTGTACCGGGGGCAATGGCCGGAAGCTATTTCCTATTCGACCAAAGTGATTGACCAGACGGGATCGTATAGGCTGGTTACCCCATTCAGGGCCTGGTTCCGGGACAATGCTGTCCAGACGCAGGAATCCATCTTTGAGGTTGCTTTTTCAGCACAGAACCTCAATGGCATGCGGACACGGATGAGCCTGTTGGCCAATGGGGGCGAATACCGCTACAGGCCGGGCGACCCGGTGGTCAGCAAGCTGCGCAATCCGGCTACCGGTGGAGGCCGGGTGGCGTTGCTCGACAGTGCACAGCAGAGCGGGGCTACGCAGTATGCCGGAGCCCTGTATTACCGAAGCCCGGCAACCGACCCTTCGTATGTGCTGCGGATCGCCGAGCAATACTTGATCAGAGCAGAAGCACATGCCCAGCGCCGGGAATTGGCGGAGGCAAAGGCCGATCTTGATCAGGTGCGGGTCCGGGCAGGGTTGACGGCTTCCACTGCAACGACAGCGGAAGAATTACTGGATGCCATCCTGGAGGAAAACCGGCTTGAGTTTCTGTGGGAAGCCCACCGTTGGTTTGACTTGGCACGGACAGGTAGGTTGAAAGAAAAGATCGAAGAACTGAAGCCCAACCTGACGATCCAGGCGTACCAGCAACTTTTCCCGATTCCGGTAGACGAGGTTACGCTGGGAGGGCTTGAACAAAATCCAGGCTATTAATAAACGATTATACCATGGAACCCACATTTCAACAAGATGCTCAACACTGGCCCAAATGGAAACTTTATGGCTTCCGGTTTGTGTTTCTGGTTTTACTGTTGTTCATCATTCCACTGGACTGGAAATTTTACCAGGAGCTGTTCAGCATTGATTGGGCAGCAGCTCCTTTTTATGACTTGCTGACGCTGACCAAGTACCAACCGCAGTTTTTTGCGCCTGCACGTCCCTGGGGTCAATACCTTGAATTTGTGAGCTTCTGGAACTGGCTGATTGTGGCCCTGATTGCGTTGGTGGGAGCGGCCATCTGGAGTGTGGCCGATAAGCAGCGGCAGTCTTATCCCCAGTTGTATTATTGGTCGCGGGTATTGGTCCGTTACCGGTTGGCTTTGGGGCTTATCGCGTATGGGATATATAAGGCGTTTCAATTGCAGCTGCCTTACCCTCCGCTGAGCAACCTGCTGACCAACTATGGGGATTTCTATTCCTGGAAGATCTACTACCAAACGACCGGTATATCCCCGAAGTATGAAACGTTTCTGGGGGTGGTAGAAATTCTTGCGGGGTTCCTGTTGCTGTACCGGAGGACCGTAACTTTTGGCGCGGGGTTGATTATTGGTTTCATGGGAAACATTGTCGCGGTCAACTTCTATTATGGTTTGGGGGAACAGTCCTATAGCTTATTGCTAGTACTTTTTGCCGTATATTTGTTTGCACAGGATGTGCCCCGGCTGTATCAGCTGTTGGTCAGCGAAAAACTTGCGGTGGCCGGCAAGGTAATCGGCCCTGTCTTCCGGGGTAACCTGAAGAGGTTAAAAGTAGCCACGCAGGCCTTAACGCTGATCTTCATCGTGTTTTTAGGAGTCAAAGCTTATGGCGGGCGTCAGCCGGCAGCCTATAAATTGCCGCGTACGCCGGGGCTTAGCGAGGCAGCCGGCCGGTATCTGGTGACAGAATATATCGTTAACGGTGATACGATTCCCTATTCAAAATCACACCCTTCCCGCTGGCAGGAAGTGATTTTTGAAGAGTGGGCGACTTTATCGGTCAAGAGCAATAGGCCGGTGATCATTGATAAGTCAAATGGGGAAGGTTATTATGAAGATGATATTGATCGCAACTACGAATTAGCGGGCATTGCCGGCCGGCATTTTTACCATTATGATCAAGACACGGTAAATCACCGGCTGCTGCTGCAAAATAAAAACAGCCATCATCGGGATGAAGTATTTACGCTGGATTATCAGCGGCCGGCCGATTCGATTATTACCTTGAGTGGTCGTATCTCGCCGACGGATTCGGTACATATCACCTTGCAACGGATGGATAAGAAATACTTGATGAATGAAGGGCGTCGCAGGCCCGTTAAAATTTGATTATTCGGTCATCACTAATCTATAAAGCCATGTCATTGGAACTTACCGGTAACTCCCCGCAAGCCGCTCATCAGGCCGATGCGGAGAACAAAGAAGAAACAGCAAGGAACAGGCCCTGGACGACCGTCCAGAAAACGGCCTTCCGTATCGGGTTTGTCTACTTCGTATTGCTGTGTATCCCCGCATATGGAAATTTTTACAGGGATCTCTTTAAGTTGTTTGATTTTTCCAAATTAACCTACCATGATTTTCAGGCGGTGGTCGCGTTTTGGCCGCCGCAGTTTATTTTGATCGAATCGGAAGAAGGGGTATTTGGTATCTTTAACTATATCAATCTCATTCTGCTGCTCGTCCTGGCCATTGTTGTCGGTGTCATCTGGACATTTCTGGACAAGAAATCCATTAATTACAGTAAACTGTACTACTGGGCACGGGTATTGGTGCGTTACCGGTTGGCCTATGGAATGGTGGGTTGGGGGCTTAAAAAAGCGTTTCCGATGCAAATGGTTTATCCAACTATCGGGATGCTGAATACGCCCTTTGTAGACATGGCCGAAAAGAAGCTATACTGGTCGCATGTTGGTGTGTCTTTTGGGTATACGGTATTCCTGGGGTTTGCCGAAATTATCCCGGGCTTGCTCTTGCTGCACCGTAAAACCGCTTCGCTGGGCGGAGCGCTTGCAGCGGTTGTTTGCCTCAATATCTGTATTGCAAACCATGCATACGATGCCGGGGTTGCCGTTCCTGCAGCATACTTTACCTTACTGGGAATTTTTGTGGCCTGGTATGACCTTCCCAAGATATGGGACCTATTGGTCAATCAGAAAAATGTAGCCCCGTATCGTTATTATCCGGTGCTCAGCGGTCCGCAGCAAACGACACGGACAGTCCTGAAAGTATTTTTCAATACCATTTTTGTTCCCGTTGCCGCAGCTTTTTGGGCCTATGGGTTCTTTAATGGAAATAACTACAACATCCCCAGCACGGCTGGCCTGAAAGATATCCAGGGGCTGTATCAGGTTAGTGAATTTAGATTGAATGGAGAAGAACTGCCCTACTCACCGGCGGATTCCATCCGGTGGCACGACGCTATTTTCGAACGCTGGTCGACGTTGAGTTACAGTACAAACCGCGGTGCGCTGGTTGATCGGATGATCGGATATTCACCGCTGCGAGTAAAAGGAGATACGGGGCAATCCAAATATAACCAGGTAAATACGCAAGACTCCGATGAACTATTTAAGAAAAGCCGGAACAGAGATCTTGGCGTGACGCGTTGGGAAGTAGGAGGAATGGCCGGCAACCGCCGTTATTTCTTCTATGAGTTAGACAGCGCGAATCAGCTGCTTAAGCTGCAGAATAAGAACAAAAATCACCAGGACGAAACGCAGAGTTTGCGCATTAGCCGCCCCACGGATGATCGGGTGATTCTTTCGGGGTTAAACGAGTTCAGGGATTCCATTTATGTGGTATTGGACCGTATACATAAAAAGTATCCATTGGTTGAGGGGCGGGATAGTCCGGTGACGGAGTTTTAATAGGAATGCATCGGCATGGAGCGGAAAATTGTCATTGCGGGTGGTTCCGGAGCATTGGGCTCACTGCTCATCAATGCCTGGAAGGATGAGGAGGTGGATCTGGTGGTATTAACCAGGCAGCGGAAGGCTCAGGAAGGGCGGGTGCGCTATGTATGGTGGGATGCCCGTTCTCCGGGACAATGGGAACAGGAAGTTGAAGGGAGTGCATTGGTGATTAACCTCGTGGGCAAATCCGTAAACTGTAGATACACCGGTAAGAACAAAGCAGAAATCATCCGGTCGAGAGTAGACGCCACAAGGATATTGGGAGAGGTGATCGGTCGGTTAAAGCGGCCTCCGGAATTGTGGATCAACGCCGGTTCGGCAGCGATCTACGGGAATGCCGGTCTGGTGGTGAAGACAGAAGATGATATGGCTTTCGGAAAAGGATTCTCACCCGAAGTATGCAAGCAGTGGGAACAAGCTTTTTTTAGTGCGGAAACCCCACAAACCCGTAAAGTGTTTTTGCGTATTGGCATGGTGCTGCAACATGGCCGTGGCGTGTTGAAACCATTTGTCAATTTAGCCAGGTTTGGATTGGGGGGCACCATCGGCTCGGGAGAGCAATACATGACATGGTTGCATGAGGTCGATTTTGTGCGTTTGATCGCCTGGATCGTTGAACATCAGCAGGTGCAGGGTGTCATCCATGCAAGCAGCCCCTATCCGGTTAATAACCGGGATTTTATGAAGGCGATCCGGACCGCATTGGGGGTGCCGTTTGGGTTCCCTCATTATGAATGGTCAACCAAATTCGGTGCCTGGCTAATCGGCACAGAGAGTGAATTGGTTTTATCTGGACGGAGAGTGGTATCCAACGTACTTCAGGAAGAAGGATTCGTGTTTCGTTACCCCGAAATACAGGAGGCGCTACGTCAGTTAAGCATTAAATAAAAGGGGGGTGATTAACTAATAGCAACACCCATGGCTTGTACTGGAAAACAACACTGTGGGGGGATACGCGGAAACCAGCCAGTTCTCCAAGCCGGAATTTGTCTTGCACTACGATCGACCGGGCCATTCCCGGATCATTTTGGATGGCGTGACGGAAAAAGCCGATTCCATTCATGTTGTGCTGGATAAAGTGGAACGCCGCTATCCTTTGGTAGAGCGTGATGGGTATTGAAAGGGGATGCATTAGGCAGAATTGCGGTTGGTGACACACATGAACTTATGCATAAAATTCGGATAGACAATCACTATATTTGGACGGAATATCAACGGTTATCATAAGTTGGTATTCTTTAACTCGTTAAGCATGTGGATAAATATGATGCCATTGTAGTCGGTTCAGGCCCGAATGGTTTGGCAGCCGCTATCACATTGCAGCAGCAGGGATTACAGGTGTTGCTGTTGGAGGCAAAGGATACCGTTGGTGGCGGAATGCGCACAGCGGAGCTGACGTTGCCGGGATTTCATCATGACGTATGTTCGGCTGTTCATCCCATGGGGGCGGCTTCTCCGTTTCTGCGGTCGCTGTCATTGCATGAATTTGGGTTGGAATACATCCATCCCGAAGTATTGGCCGCCCATCCGTTTGGCGATGGGACGGCAGCCGCATTATACCAATCATTGGATCTGACGGCATCGGAATTGGGGGCTGATGGGAAAGCGTATCGAGCGTTATTCGAGCCGTTAGTGAAAAGCTGGTCACGGATTGATACACACATTCTCGGTCCCATGCTGAAAATTCCCTCAAACCCGATCGCATTAGCCAGATTTGGCTTGAAATCACTTCAATCGGGTAAGCAAATTGCAGCTCGCTTCCACACAAAGGAAGCGCGTGGGTTGTGGTCAGGAATGGTTGCTCACAGTATGATTCCATTGGAGGATTTGACATCGTCTGCAATTGGCTTTGTACTGACCATTGCCGGGCATCAGGGTGGTTGGCCGATACCCAAGGGAGGGTCGCAGCGTATCGCTGATGCATTGGCAGGTTATTTCCGGTCACTGGGCGGGACGCTACAGAACCATACCCATGTGCGGACGCTAGTTGATTTGCCGGATGCTAAAGCGGTTCTCTTTGATGTCTCACCCAGACATCTCTTACGGATATGTGGGGATAGTTTATCATCATTTTACCGATGGCAACTAAAACGTCACCGCTATGGGATGGGTGTATTCAAAGTAGACTGGGCATTAAGTGAGCCCGTTCCTTTCAAATCAGCGGTCGCGCGGAAGGCAGGTGTAGTACATCTGGGGGGAACGTTTGACGAGGTGGCCGCCGGCGAGCGGCAGGTTTGGCAGGGAAAATATCCGGATAAACCCTTTGTTCTTTTTGCACAACAAAGTATCTTTGACGACTCGCGTGCCCCTGCAGGAAAACATACCGGTTGGGCCTATTGCCACGTGCCTAATGGATCTACAAAGGATATGAGGGAAGCGATCACCGATCAGGTGGAGCGTTTTGCACCGGGATTTCGCGATACCATTTTGGCTACGCATACCTTCAACACGGCTGAAATGGAGGTGTATAATCCCAACTATATCGGTGGGGACATCAATGGGGGAGTCGTGAATATTGCCCAGCTGTTCAACAGACCCGTGTTGCGGTTTTCTCCTTATCGTACTTCGGCGAGGGGCATTTATATTTGCTCGGCTTCCACTCCACCTGGCGGTGGGGTACATGGCATGAGCGGATATTATGCCGCTAAACAGGCCTTAAAAGATATTTTTAACGATTAATAATAGGATTATAAACCATGTCAACATCAAAACTAACACTTACAGAAGATTGGGCGGTCGTCGTCTTAGGGTTTATCATTATATTTTTGGCAGTTTGGGGGCTCTCTATTCCCGTACCGACGTATACATGGGGTGATGCAAGTGGATTTGCAGCCTTGTTTTCTGTCGCAAATGAGCTAAGTGTATTTTACCAATTTCTGTTTGCTTATGCAATTGTCATTATCGGGGCAACAATTACCGACAAACCTATCAAAGCCCAATTTTTAAGTTTTCCCGTCGTATTTATATTGACCATTATTGCGCTGTTACTGGCAGGCAATTCGTTTATGACCGATTTAGGGTTGGAAGCCGTTATTTTCAGTTTGTTGGTGGGTCTATTGATTGGTAATCTGTTTAAGCTGCCGCAATGGTTTCGGGAATCACTGAATGCAGAGCTATTGGTCAAGATAGGTTTGGTCCTGCTGGGTACGAATGTTATTTTTTCGGATATATTGAAAGCGGGCTCCCTGGGATTGGTGCAATCGCTCATTGTGGTGTTATCCGTTTGGTATTTTGCATTTTGGTTGTGCAAAAAGCTAAAGGTTGATGATGAACTGACCATGATGATTTCAAGCGCCGTATCTATTTGCGGGGTTTCAGCCGCCATTGCGACTTCAGGGGCCATCAAAGGAGATTCCAAGAAACTATCGTATGTAGTATCCATGGTATTGATCACCGCCATACCGATGATGATCGGTATGCCTTACCTTGCCAGGGTGTTTGGATTTTCTGAGGAAGTAACCGGTGCTTGGCTGGGAGGAAGTATTGATACGACCGGGGCCGTGGTGGCTTCGGGGAGTTTGGTGGGAGAAAAGGCTCTTGAGATCAGTACCATCGTCAAATTTTCTCAAAACGTGTTGCTGGGTATTGCGGCGCTAGCCATATCGGTTTACTGGACTTATCGTGGAACACCGGAGGGTGAACATGTAGAGAAGCCAAGCCTTGGCATCATTTGGGAACGGTTCCCCAAATTTGTATTGGGTTTCATTGCGGCATCGTTGCTATTTTCATTTGTACTGGATGCTACTACCATCAGCCAAGTAAAGGGAGGCATTAAGAATATTCAGGGCTTATGGTTTGCGCTGGCATTTACGAGCATCGGGTTAGAAACCAATTTCAAAGAACTGTTGGGTAATAACAACATTAAGCCATTTTGGGCATTCCTCATCGCCCAAACATTTAATGTAGTAGTTACGTTGGCAGTTGCATGGTGGTTGTTTGGGTAATTTTATAAAATAATTAACTGATAATAAGTGATTTATAATTATTTGTTGAAAAAAAATAAAAGACTACTTGTTAAGTAGATTATTTTAAATACATTTGTACCATGAGATCCACTAACATATCAATCATTTCGCTAAATGCGGTCATGTGTTGCATGTATATGTGTGATACGTGTTGAGGTTGATGATGTTTCCATATCTTAAGGATATATTGAGACCTCCTCACAGAAGCTGAAGAGGTCTCTTTTTTTAGGTAGAAAAATAATCGTTGTCAAATTGTCTCTTTTCATAATATAGGTTTATAATTGGTTAGTAAAGTAGGGGTGCCTGCCCATCAGGCCCCCACTTTTTTGAATGCTATGGGTGAAAAAAGTAAATATTATGTGAATGAACAAGCAGTAAGGCTAATCGCTTTTGTGGTAGTAATCCTTACCGGTGTGCTGTTATACACCCGGTTGGAATGGGTGGGTTTGTTTATGGCCGTCGATTTCTTTCTCAGGGCTTTTACAACGATAAAATCGCCACTAGCAATATTGGCCAAGGTTATTTTAGATAAAATTCAGGTAGTTCCCAAGCCCATTTTCGCCCCGCCGAAGCGGTTTGCAGCGGCGCTGGGGTTTGTCTTTTCAACAGCGATAACAGTATTATTTCATTTTGGCTTATTCACAGCTGCATAT
Organism: Parapedobacter defluvii; assembly: GCF_014642075.1. Lineage (GTDB taxonomy): Bacteria > Bacteroidota > Bacteroidia > Sphingobacteriales > Sphingobacteriaceae > Parapedobacter > Parapedobacter defluvii. The sequence goes on from NZ_BMIK01000001.1 coordinate 70,471, forward strand.
GCGGTAGGTGGAATCCTCATTTTTTGTGCCGTATTGGAATCTGTTTTCAAGGTGTGTCTCGGGTGTTATATCTATAACGGGGTTGTTGCCCCGGTTCTGTTAAAATCTAAGCGGGAAAAACAATGAGTATATATTATTTGGTACACTTTGATAAATATATGCTCAAAAGCGCGGGTATTTTGACGGAACCATACAAAACTTCCACAATTGGAATCGGATATGCAGAGTGGCAGGGACCCTGTCATCATTTTGGAAGCTGTTGTCGAATGCGCAGATAACCTATTATAATACGATCTATCCTCAACCTCCAATGTCATTTTTAAAAATTAACCTCGCCTTGCTATCATGCAGCCCAATTGCAGTTAGATAGTTGCGATATAAGAGTGTAAAGTGGGCCGAAACATGAAACATGGTTGGATAAAATATGAACAGAAAAATGTATAGACAATTACCCGATACAGAATTGGCCATATTGGTCTCCAAAGGATCAGCGGTCGCCTTTCGTGAGCTATATGAACGTTATTGGGACACATTGTTGCAAATGGCCTATCAGCAAATAGGTGATCAATATATAGCAGAAGAAATTGTACAAGATGTGTTTTTGGGGCTGTGGGAACGAAGGCATGAACATATCATCCAACAGGTACGCCATTATTTAGCCAAAGCGGTGAAGTTTGCTGTATTCAAGCATATTTTACGTGAAAAAAGAAGAAAGGAACTCCTGTCATCCAATTTTAGTCCGCATTCTATACAGGATGATGAGGCTTTTTTGGAAGCTCGCTTTTTGGAGGAATTTATAGACCGTGTGGTCGATTCGCTTCCCGAAAAATGCCGCGATGTGTTCCAGAAGAGCCGCTACGAAGGGTTGGCTATTCCCGAAATTGCCTGCCAGCTCGGTGTTGCACAGAAAACTGTGGAAGGGCATCTGACCAAGGCACTGAAAACCATTCGGTTATCGCTGAAATCACTTCTGCCAAACCTAATGATCGCTGCGATTTACTTCTTTCATTAATCCACTTTCACCCATTAACGTGAATTTTTTTTTTTCGAGCAAGGGTAAATGACGAGCTGTGGTACTATATATATAGTTTAACGGCATCATGGATATCAATGAACTACATGAATTAGTAGAGCGATATGTGAAGGGAATCGCTACCGATGCTGAGAAGCAAAAGCTTCAGCAATGGTATCAATCAAACTACAAAGAGGAGGTTGGTGAGAATGCCGGTTGGAATACAAACGGCAAACATCGGATATTCAGGCAGCTGGGTAATCGGATTCCAGAGCTGGTTGAACGGAAACCAAGGTATTGGCTAAGCGGCTGGCAAATCGCTGCATCTCTCGTGGTATTAATTGCTGTCGGCCTCTTGTTGTATACCGGTGGTTTTTGGAGAAGGGAGGATGCATCCTTCCGCTTCGTGACGGTGACTAACCCCGGAGGCGAAGTGAAGCAACTTACGTTACCTGATAACAGCAAGGTATGGCTTAATGCGGGCAGCTCATTGAAATATGCGGATAATTTTACGCAAAATCGTATAACTGTACTTGAAGGTGAAGGGTTTTTTGAAGTGGTGCACGATAATAAGCACCCTTTTTCGGTGCATACCGGAAAACTATGCACAAGAGTGTTAGGTACTGCTTTCAATATCAAAGCTTATCCGGACGAAGGGGAAATTGCAGTGGCGGTAGAACAGGGTAGTGTTGCGGTAACCCGTCAACAACAAGAACTGGCTACCTTGCATCCGTTAGATCGGGTAGTTTATGAGGTGTCCTCTGACCAAGCTGTGATCGGTAGGGCCGATTTAAAAGATGTGATCGCAATCAAATCGGGGGAAATCCGCTTCCATGCTATGCGTTTGGATCGGATAGCCAATGAATTGGAAAGGAAATATAATATAACTATCCAATTTAAGAATCCGGATTTAGCCGATTGCGTATACACGGCCGCCTTTGGACAAGGCGTGGAACTGGAAGATTTGTTGCTGATGCTTTGTTCTGTAAATAATATAGACTATGCATTCTCGGAAGATGGTAAAACAGTATTGTTATCCGGGGTGGGCTGCGGGTAATTTTTTTGGACAAAAAGACTACTAAAATGATAGATAAAATAGTGCGAAGAGTGATGCCACCTTAGAGATTGAACGAAAAGAAAAGCCGCCTTACCAATCACTGAATTCGGACCTCAGTTGGTAAAGCGGCCGTGTTGGAATAATCGTAAACAATTAAATCCTCTCAAATTTATGCATTTTTATTCAAGCCTAAAATGTATAGGCTGTTGTAGTGGATATATTAAGCCCAAAAATATCCATTTCGTTATCCGGGCGTCATTTCTCGTTACATTTTTATTGTTGTTGCTGGTACCGATCCTGATGGCCAATCATGCCTTTGGGCAGGGTCTGAAGAAGGTGCAGGTAAGCGTCTCTGCCGGACGGTTTTCGATAAAAGAGTTATTTGACCTCATCGAAGAACAAACGTCTTATCGGTTTATTTACAATGACCTTGAAATTGCCAACGAAACGCATGTAGAAGTCAAAAAAAGACGGCCTTTCCTTGCCGTATTGCTTGATGAAATGTTGTTGGGAAAAGGATTTGAATATCAGGCGGTAGGAGACAATATCATCGTTAAGCGTTCAATCCGGGACAGTGCCGGTCCGGACCGGAGAGAGGCGATTTCTGCTGGATTGCAGCAACGTCAGGTCAATGGAAAGGTGACCGACGAAACAGGGGAAGTACTACCCGGGGTCAACGTTCGCTGGAAAGGAACGGATAGAACCACCGTAACCGATAACGATGGTAAGTTTCGGCTGTCGGTGTCAGATAAGGAAGCCGTTTTGTTATTTTCTTATATCGGTTTTACCTCCCGGGAAGTCTTACTAGTGCCGGGGCAATCTGAACTCGTAGTCGTGTTGCAGCCCGAACACAGCGGAATAGATGAAGTGGTTGTTGTGGGTTATGGTACCCAGCGCAGAAGAGATTTAACCGGTGCGATTGCCTCGGTTTCCAGTAAGCACCTCGAATATAATACTGCACCTTCCGTCGATGTATTATTGGGCGGAGCCGTAGCGGGTGTCAGTGTAACGCAGACCTCCGGACAACCGGGAGCCCCGGCCACAATACGCATACGGGGAGGCAATTCCGTCACTGCGAGCAACAATCCTTTATATGTGATTGATGAATTTCTTTTTTTCAGTGACAATTCCTCAACTAAGGCTGGATTTGGCGGTATTGAAGGTGAATTCAATCCGCTCAATTTACTTAATCCTTCGGATATCGAATCCATCGAAGTACTGAAAGACGTATCGGCAACTGCTATTTATGGCTCCCGCGGTTCTAACGGGGTTATTTTGATTACTACAAAACGGGGAAAGAAAGGAAGTGCGTTGGTCGATTATCGGTATTCCTTTGGCGCTGCTAATTCAGCAAAAAAATTGGATTTACTCAATGCTGCCCAGTGGGCACGCATGCAAAAGGATTATTTCCTGAATAAACCGGGTTACAGTGATGCGGAGATCACACAGTTAGGCACAGGATACGATTGGCAAAGCGCTGTATTGCAAACAGGCATTACGCAAAATCACTCTCTTTCCATCAGTGGCGGGGACGAAAAAACGCAGTACTTCCTTTCAGGAGACCACCTTTCCCAGGAGGGTGTGGTACGCAACTCGGGGTTCAACCGTTTTGTCGGACGGGCAAACTATGACCGTGAAGTGCTATCGGGCTTGAAGGTTGGGATCAGCCTGACGGGCAACAAAAGTACACAAAACAGCCTGACAACCTTTGAAGAAGTAAATTACAACAGTTCGCCTTATTCGGCGGGCATAGCCAACTCCCTGACGTATGCGCTGTATATACCCCCTGTGGTGCCGCTATACAGTGCCAATGGCGGCTATAACTATAACAATCCGTTTGAATATGCTTACCTGCGCCAGGGCAACACTACCGCCAATCCGATTTCTGACTTGGTGAACAGCACAGCACAAACCATATATACTGGATTACTCGGCAATTTTTATGCCCTGTATAAGCCCGCACGGGGCTTTACGGCGAGGGCCAGCGTGGGTAGCAACATAGGGTATGTTACCCAAAATTATTTTTCACCTTCTTACACAGCACTCGGTCTTGAACCCGGAGGCGTAGGCGGGATTGGCAACAAACGGTCGGAAATCCTGCTTTCCGAATTTACCTTATCGTATGAGAAAGCAGTAAACGAGGTACATGCTTTCGATGTGCTGGCAGGTTTTACGTTCCAAAATACGAAAACGAATTTCGTATCCACATTGAGTTCAGGCTTTACGAACGAAGACCTGGGAGTAGACAATCTACAGGACGGCACCCCCTATGGAAGCAGACCTATATTCAGCGGGGCGACGGGAAGCAGCCTCTATTCGTTATTAGGAAGAGTCAACTATGCCTTGTATGGCCGCTATCACCTGACGGCCAATTTCCGAAGCGACTATTCGACACGTTTTGCAAAGAATCATAAGTGGGGCCTTTTCCCTTCCCTCGGTCTGGCGTGGAATGTCGATGAAGAGCCTTTTCTGGAAGATGCAAGGCATCTAAGCAACCTGAAACTCCGCATAAGTGCAGGAAGTGTCGGCAACCAAGAGATCGGGGATTATGAATACCTGCAGTTTCTGGAAGCGGCGCACTACGGTGGAGAGGTGGCTTACCGTGTAGGCAACAGCGGCAACGAAGACCTGAAATGGGAAACGACTTCGCAATACAATGCCGGCGTGGATGTAGGCTTCTTCAACAACCGGCTTTCGGCAGCGGCAGATGTGTATTACAAGCAGACGTCTGACTTGCTGTTGCTGATCCCGCCGAAGCTGGGAGAAGAAAACGAACAGTTGGTCAACGTGGGTAATCTGACCAACCGGGGAGCAGAGCTTTCGTTGAACGCAGTCGTGGTAGACAATCCGCGGTTGCAATGGTCCATTGCAACCAATGTTGCGTATAACCGAAACCGGATTACCAAATTGTTCAATAACGCCACGGAAAAGCTGCTGGGGGAGGAAATATTGCGGATAGGCGAGCCGCTGGGCTCGTTTTATGGGTTGGTGTTTGAAGGCGTGGTGCAGAAAAATGAAGACGTTTCAGCACTGCCTACCAGTCCGTCATATACCGCGTTGCAGCCGGGAGATCCTAAATATAAAGATGCCAACCACGACAATCACATCGATTTGAATGACCGTGTGGTCCTGGGCAGCAACCAGCCGGATCTGACTTACGGTTTTTCATCTGCCGTCAATTACCACGGATTCGATCTGTTCGTTTTGTTGCAGGGGACGAAAGGCAACCATGTATACAACCAGTTGCGCCGCTACCTGGAAAGGCCCAACGACGCATACAATGCGTCGGCAGTACTGTTGGACAGCTGGACAGAAACCCATCCTTCCAACACCGTTCCGCGCATTACCAACACGCCGCTTTCGTCCGAGCTGGACAGCCGCTACGTCGAAGATGCTTCTTATTTGCGGCTGAAAACCGTTACGCTTGGTTACACGTTGGGAAAAACTTCATCGACTCTGCGGAATCTGCCGTTAAAGGTACGGGTTTTTGTTACCGGTCAAAACCTGCTTACACTGACGGGCTACAAGGGGTACGATCCGGAAATTTCAAGGGGCGTCGATCTGGGGGCCTATCCCATGCCCCGTACCTTCCTGTCGGGAGTTAATGTATCGTTTTAGGAAATGCAAACATGTTTAGTAATCATTCATTAATCGTTCACCATTTTAAAATTTGATAAGATGACAAAGTACGTTAACCAGTTGGCTGTATTGGCCATCACGGGTTCTTTGGCACTTTACTCGTGCAAAAAGAATGACCCGGACAATCCGAATGTGATCACGGGAGACTCCGTATGGAAAACCGACCAGGAAGCACTTGCTACCGCAAACGCCGCATATCCACCCTGGCAGCGGCTCAGTTCGTCGTATTCGTTCCTGTTGGAGTCTACCAGCGAGCACACCATCAGCTTCGAAGGTACGGATGACGAAGCCGGCCCGTTGGTGAGCCAGTTCAAAACCGACGTAAACAACTGGTACCCGACCAAAATTTTCAATTACCTCTACGTCAGCATCGGTGAGGCGAACCGGACGATAGGCAAGGCCGACTCCAGTCAGGCAGGAGAGGGGCTTTCGCAGGAAACGATTGACCTGGCGAGAGCGAGGGCTAAATTCATCCGTGCACTGGGGTACGCTTACCTCACGAATCTTTGGGGTGAAGTGCCACTGATCCTGAATACCGTCCCTTCGGAAGCCGAGCAAACCACGCGTAAACCGATTGATGAAGTCTACGCGCAAATCGTAAAGGATCTGACAGAGGCAGAGGCCGATCTGCCCGCCTTTGACCAGATCCGCTCCAATCCCAGCAAGGGTGCCGCCAATGCCATCCTGGCCCGTGCCTATCTCACCTGGGCCAGCAAACCGCTTTCCCAAAATGAAGTGGCTGCCGTCGCCGGAGGCAAGGCAGACCCCGCACCGGTAGCATGGGATAACGACAAGCTTCAGAAAGCAATCGAGTATGCCGACAAAGTGATTAACAATGGCAATTTCCGATTGGAAGCCGACTTTGAAGACAATTTCGGTGTACCGGCTGAAAACAAGTCTCCGGAACATATCTTTACCATTCACCACGACGGCGATGGGCTGGGGGATGCACAGGGCAACCACCAAACACACTGTCCCTTCACGTTCCGTTTCGATCTCTACCAAGACAACCACATCGGGCCGGCAGATGTTACGCTGATTGATCGCTTTTCAGATGATGACAAGCGTAAGCGGTTTTCGATCACCGACCATCTGTACAACCAGGATGAACCGTTGGTGACCTCTCCTTCGAAGGCGGCCGATTTCAAGGAATACCACTACGTATTTCCAGTTACTTCGCCACGTATCGGCAAATTTATCCATCGCAACGCTTCCTATCCGGAAGTAGCTCCGGGATCCGAAGCGGGCCAGCCGAATAACATCAACCGCATTGAAATCCGGTTTGCCGAGGTGTTGCTCATCAAAGCCGAAGCGCTGCTTCAACTGGGTAGAGCCGATGAGGCCGCACAGGTGATTAATCCATTGCGCGAACGGGCCGGCTTGGATACGTATACGACGCTTACACAGGCGGATTTGGAACAGGAATGGTACCTGGAGCTGTTTTTCGAACAACGTCATTGGTCAAATTTGGTGCGCTGGCGCAAATTGGTCAGCACCGTGTTGACAGATGTAGCCAAATTTGAGTATTACAAGGACGACTACAAATCCGTCGCTTCTCAGGTTGCCAAATTCGGCCCGGAAAAGGACGGTACAGGGGGTAGCGTGAAGACCAATTATCCGTTCTTTGCGAAGGTGTACAAACACCTCCACTCAAAAACGGATAATGTAAGTGGCAAATTCTACCGTTTTCCGATTCCGAAAGGATTGTCCGGTAATGAGTTGGGTATCGTTCAAAATCCGGGATATTAATGAGCACGTTGCCTGTTCAACCGAGGCTGAACAGGCAGCGTTTTGCTGGTAAACCATCGGCAAACGTCGGTTTAGGACTTATAATTATAAAATAATAATCGGGATTTATCCCAAAAACAGAATAACATGAATAGAAAAACATTATGGGGCGTATTGATTCTCTTGAACCTAAGCTGGATAGCCTTGTCATCCTGCAGCAAAGAGGACGATGTAAAACCCGCGGCTCCGAAAATAGAGTTGATTCATTTGGGGACGCACGACTCACCGGATGACCGGATCATCTATCGGAATGAAATACACTTTGAAGCCAAGATTACCGCAGAAGCACTCATCCAGAAAATAGACCTGGAAATTATCCAGAAGAGCGGATACGGAACCTACAGCTTCACCAAAGAGTATACGGGTGATTATACCGGACAAAAAGAGATCGCTGCTTTTCACGATCATCCGACACTGGCTGAGGATGCACCGATCGGTGATTACTTATTCCGGCTGACGGTAACCGACCAGCAAGGTCAGGCCGTATCCATTGAAGAAGATGTGACCGTTAAAGTCGGAGAGGGCGGCGGCGAGCACGAGCACGAACATGAGCATTGATGTATACCGGCTTGGATGGCTTTGTGTCATTTGGCTGTTTGCCACCATGGTTTCGGCACAGACGCGCCTGCCGGCCATCCAGGTAAACAACCTGAAAGGGGAGACGGTTAATGTTGGGTCGCTGTTGGATGACGGCGTGCCTACTGTGATTACTTTCTGGACAACGGTGTGCAAGCCCTGTTTGCAGGAACTGGACGCATTTTCGGAGCAATGGGAGGACTGGCAGCGGGAAGTCAAATTCAACATCGTGGCGGTCTCGGCCGACGATGCACGGTCGGCGACGAAAGTGCGCACGTTTGTAGCGGCGAACGAATGGCCATTTACCATCCTGCTGGATCAAAACCAGGATTTTAAACGTGCGCTGAACGTGAGCGTCATTCCTCACCTCTTTGTCATTGATACCAAAGGGAGTGTGGTCTATTCGCGCATTGGGTACAACCCGGGCAGCGAAGCGAAGGTGCTGGAAATATTGAAAGGGCTGTAAGTGAGACTGAGACAAGGCGGTATCCAACGTATGTTCTTATTTGCTGTGCTCTCATCGGCATCGCCGTATTTGCTGGCACAGCATCACCTGTCGGGGGGCTTTGAGTCGAACTCTGTTTATTACCGGGATGACCGGAAAACCGGAGCGGTCGTCCCGGAAAACAATCTGGGATCCAACAATTATTTCAAATTGGATTATCAATACCATAAATTCAGTGCAGGGATTCAATACGAAGCCTATCTTCCCGTATTGCAGGGGTTGCCTACTGCATTGCATGGCAGCGATCTGGTGCTGAAGTACGCCTCATTTCAGGACAGCAACTTTAGGGTTACGGCGGGTGATTTTTACGAGCAATTTAGTAACGGGCTGATCTTCCGTGCGTACGAAGAGCGGGCGTTGGGGCTTAACACGGCCATGGAGGGAATCCGGGCTTCCTATTCGTTTGGAAACGGCATTCGCTTGAAAGCACTCGCGGGACGGCCTCGTGAATTTATGGAACGGGCAGAATCAGTAGTGAAAGGGGCCAGTATTCAGGTCGACTGGACGGCGTTGCTGGGGCTTAACCGTTCATCCTTCACTATAGAAGCCAACTACATCAACCGATATGTGAGTTACACAGGGCAGGCGGCAATTGATCCGAACGTAAATGCGTATTCGTTTGGCGGTAACTGGGTAGCCGGAGGCTTCACTTTGGAGAGTGAATATGCCTATAAGACGAACGATCCCGGTGCCTACAACGGCCAGGCGAATAAAGATGGCAGTGCACTGTTGTTACAGGCAGGTTATACCGCATCCGGTTTCGGTAGTCTGCTGTCTTTCCGAAGGCTGGAATACATGCAGTTCGGTACGTCCCGCGGGATTGCCGGCATCGGACGCGATCTGAATTACCTGCCGGCGTTGACACGTCAATACAGTTATTCCCTTGCCAATCTGCAACCCCATAACGCGATGGGAAACAGCGAAATCGGTGGGCAATTGGATCTTCATTATCGGTTGAAGCGGGGAAGTTGGCTCGGCGGTAGATACGGTGCAAGAGTGGCCCTGAATGCTTCCACGTATTATAACTTAAAGGGAGATGTAGTGGGGGGCTATGCGTTTTTGGACAAAGGGGATACGCGTTATTACCAGGATATCAATGTGGATCTGGAAAAGAAAATCAGCCCTTCATTTCAGCTGCTGCTCCTCTATTCCAATCAGGTATACAACCCCATCGTCATCGGGAAAGCGAATACGCTGTATTTTTCGCAGGTGGCCGTTGCCGATCTCACCTGGAAAGTTTCGGCTGTGCGGTCGTTCCGTTTCGAAATGCAGCATCTCTGGAGCAATGATTATCAGAAAAATTGGGCGGCGGGAATGGCCGAATTTGCGATTTCCCCTGCGTGGACCTGTTTCGTCGGCGATATGTACAATTACGGAGATACGGATGTCCATTATTACAACGGAGGGTGCAGCTATACAATGTCGCGCACGCGCCTGGCGCTCAACTACGGAAGAAACCGCGAAGGAGTGATCTGCGCGGGTGGCGTCTGTCTGTATATGCCTGCTTACACCGGCTTCAATTTATCCCTTATTTCATCATTTTGACAAAAACGTATCCCATCATGAAAAAGATCAGTGTGCTACAGCTCCTTGTTGCACTCGCGCTTATGATCAGCGCCTGTGCCAAAGGGGGCGGAACGATTGAAAACCCGGATACAGGCGATCCGGATACATCGCCTTTCACCAAAAATGTACTGATCATGGAATTTGTTTCTTTCGATTGCGTCTACTGTCCGGCTGTTTCGAACGTATTACAGGAACTGTCAGAAAAAACGTATCCGGGAAGAATTGATGTCGTCAGTATACATGGGCGGCTCGAAGAAGACGATCCCATGGAATTCAAGGGATATCAGCAATTCCAGAATTATTTTTACGGAGTTACGGGGTATCCCGCCGTGATCCTGGACCAACGGGACGACCTCATTTCGGTGGGTATGTTCGACGCTTCGAGCGATGCTTTTTCAGGGCGTATAAACGTTGCGGCACCTATTGGCATTGCGTTGAGCTCCACGTTGACAACTGATAACAACGTCCGTGTGGAAGTGCAGGTGGCCAACAAGGGGAAATCGTCTTCGGATTACCGCTTGGCGGTGGCCGTGGTGGAAAATGACATTGCGTACCGGCAGGCAGACCTGGTTAACGGCAGCCAGCAATGGATTGACGATTACCGCCACCAGCACGTGTTGCGCGCATTCCTAAGTGAAAATTATTTTGGAGACCCGATAGGCTCACTGGCCGAGGACGGCACCTATTCGAAGACCTTTGTCTACACGGTTCCCGCAGAATACCAAACGGATAACCTATCGTTTGTCGCTTATGTTGTCGAAGCAAAGGGTTTTTCCAGCCGGGTTTCCGTGAACAGCCGGACGGTACCCATCGGAAAAGCAATTGATTTTTAACGTGAACAAAAATATATCCTACCTGCTGCTGGCATTGGTGCTCATTACGGTGGCCATTGCGTTGTACCTTTGGAACAAACCCCACCGTAGCATCGATGGTCGCCGAACGGAACATGTCACTGCGGCGACGATTACCCAAGCTTTTGAAGACGATGAAACAGCTGCCAACCAAAAATACCTCAATAAGGCGTTGACGGTGCAAGGAGTTGTGGAAGAGATCTCCAAAAATGATGCGGGGCAACAGGTGATTTTTATAAAAGGGCATCGTGATTTTTCCGGAGTGCAATGCACATTTAAGGCGCCGGAAATCGAAGTCGGCGTCGGAGATACGATAAATGTAAGCGGGTTCTGCAATGGATATACCGTAGCCGTCATTTTGGACGACTGTAAACTGCTGGAATAAAACTATGAAGCGAATAATCATTTTTATCGGTAGCGCGGTTGTCCTGCTATCTGCATGCTATAAAAACAGCCTGGAGGAGTTGTCCGGTTCAAGCGATTGCAATACGATCAATATGTCGTATGCTGCTGACATCCGACCCATTATCAGCATTTCGTGTGCAATCAGCGGTTGCCATCATGCAGGTACTGTACTCACTTTTCCACTCACTACGTACGATGAGGTAAAGGCGGAAGCCGACAACGGACTGCTCTTAAAAAGCATCAACCATGAACCGGGTGTATCCGCGATGCCCAAAGATGCTTCCAAGCTTTCCGATTGTCAGATCGGGAAGATCACTTCCTGGGTAGATGCCGGTGCCCCCAACAATTAATGTAACCGTAAAAATAGCAAAAATGAAACGATTCTTCTTCCTCGCTTTTTTGTCTTTCTTGCTCATTTCCGGGGTAGCCCGTGCGCAACAGTACCTTACCCGTACCGGACAGGTAACCTTCCGTTCGGAGGCTCCGGAGGAGCTGATCGAAGCCCAAAACAACGACGTAGCTGCTCAGCTTATTGTGAGTGAAGCCAAAGGGCAGTTTATTATCCCGATAAAGTCCTTTAAATTTAAAAAGGCATTGTTGCAGGAGCATTTCAACGAAAATTACATGGAAAGCGACACGTATCCAAAAGCTACTTATCGGTTTACCATCGAGGATATCCGAAATGTTGACTTCCAAAAGCCCGGTCGCTACCCGGTCCGGACCAATGGGGTCATCACCCTCAAAAAAACAGCCAAAACGATCCGTGTGCCCGGATATATTGTCGTCAGCAACGGTGATTCCATCAAAGTGGAAGCCTCCTTTTCATTATCCCCGGCAGATTATGACATCCAAATACCGAAACTGGTAGAAAACAAAATAGCCAAGAACATTGAGATCAACGTACGAAGTACGCTCAGCAAACCCTAACTGTATGAAAAGGTATCTCTATTACCTACTAGTTTTTTCAGCTTTATTGCTTACGTTACCTGCTTCCGCTCAGGAGCAGGATACCATCGGATTTGACGAAGACCTGAGTTACCTGGATGATTTAAACAATCAGGTTACCGCTACTTTTAAAACGACAAGGATAGCCAACGCGCACACCGTTGAACAGTGCAAGGCAGGTGTGCTGGATCTGCGGATCAATCACCGCTTCGGGCGGCTCAGCGACGGCCTGTATAACTTCCTTGGGCTGGATAATGCCGTCACACGGATCGGTTTCGATTATGGAATTACCGATTACCTAATGACTGGGATCGGCAGGAGTACACTCAACAAAGAATATGACGGCTTTGCCAAAATCCGTGTGTTGCGTCAGACGAAAACAGCAGTACCCGTAACGGTCAATTATTTGGCGGGTGTATACTTGGTAACGGAAAAAAACAGTGTCGAAAACCTCTCTTTTTTTAACAGGGTGACGTATTTGCATCAGTTGCTAGTTGCCCGGAAGTTTAATGAAAAGTTAAGCCTTCAACTGATGCCTACTTTACTGCATTTCAATATGACAAGTGCTGCTTCAGAAAAGAACACCTTGGGTGCGCTGGGCTTCGGTGGCAGGTATAAAATAAGTAAAAGGACGGCACTTACCGTGGAATATTACTATGTGCCGGAACCTTTCAAAAGAGAAAAGAATGTCGATCCGCTGACGATTGGGTTGGATATTGAAACCGGAGGTCATGTTTTCCAACTCTTTTTCTCCAATGCATCAGGCATCAGCGAGCGCTCCTTGTTTACGAATACCCTTTCGAAATGGGAAAAAGGGCAATTGCACTTTGGGTTTAATATATCCCGGGTTTTTACGCTCCATTAGGACAAAGTTCATCCTTGTTGGCCGAAACAGAAAATTCCATTTTAGAGAAGGTGTCTCCTATGTTTGTTGCAAGCAAATGTAGGAGACACCCTCAATAGGAATGATTATTTTTTAACAAACCTCATACCCCTCAGGTTAAATCCAGACTGTTCGGTGTAAAATTTGACCTTATGGGTTCCCTGAGTAAGGTTCACAACAAAGGGCGTATTCGGGAAAAAGCGCCAATCGGCCCAGGACCCGTTATTTGGCACATCGACTGTACCGGTTACGTTTACCCCATCGATTTCAATTCTGAACTTACCATCACCTGCGGCAGACAAGGCGACATCTAGCCAGTACTCGCCTGCATCCTGTACGTGTACCGTATACTGCCACCACTCATCCGCATTGATATAGCCGATATTCGTGCCATCTCCTTCGATTTCCACCGAGAAACTCTCGGTGTCACCTTTACCACGTCTGTAATCATCGTTGTTTAGCGGATTCGTCGCGTCCGCATCGTGAAAAGCGTATCCTTCCCCTCCGAAATCAAAATCAGCCGCATATAAATGAAGGGGGCCGGCCACAGAAATGATATGTGGTCCATTAAACGGACGCGTAGTTGAGACAGTTACCGATACCCGTTTTTCAACCTCTCCTGCACGGAAAATAATGTCGGTTACGCCTTCGCTCATCGCGGTCACTTCTCCATTCTCAGTTACCCTAGCGACGTCCGGATCTTCAGAAATCCATTGGCGATTGGGTACATCGTTCGCATTCTCCGGAATGAGAGTCACCAAAAGGTTCTTCTGATCTCCGGGTTTTAGTTCGAGCGATGTTTCGCTTATCGTGGCATCTTCCAGCGGAATACGAACGACCGAAGTAATCGGTACTATGGTTTTTGCGTTACCGCCAGTCACGATGATGTTTGTCGTACCGGCACCAACTGTCTGGACCAAGCCGCTGTTACTGACCGTTGCAACGGTAGGATCTTCACTTGTCCATTGATAATTGTATGTGCCGTCGGTTGGACTAGCGGTAAGTTGCATTTGCTCACCGACAAAAAGGGAAACCGACTCTTTATCCACATATATACTTTTGGGGATTTCCTTTACCTCATACTTGTCGCATCCCATGAAACAAATGGTAAGCAGATAAGCGAAGCATACATAACTTAGTATCTTATTCATCTGAAAAACTTTTAATCGTTAAACATGCTACAGCTTGACTTCTTCGTCCGGATCAAACTCAAGTCTCAGCTCTTCTTTCATTTCGTAGACCGTACCTGACATCCGAAAATAATAATGTAAAAGGAATGTTTTATACGTCTTGAAACCATCATCCTCTATTGAGAAAGTGTTTGGATAGTCCTTATCTCCGTCAATCTGTAATATTTCAACGTCTTTGTAAGGTAAGATCGTCACCTTGTTGTCTTCGCCTATGCGGAGAATAATCGCCCCACGATTAAATACACCAACTTCGGATGAGTAAGTCTCATTACCTACCATAATACGGACTTCACGCTCGCTGATGGGGTGCATGATTTTGGAACCTGGCAGTTGCAATTCGAATGTCGATCCATCCTGCCGAAGTTTAGCCCGCATGCTGTAGATCGTATTTCCATCGGCTTTCGCCCAATAGTTTTTCGTCCTTACCTGATACAGTAAATAACTCTTCTCGGGATTCACCTCGTAGGAAGAATGCGATTCTACGCGCAGTGGAATGAAATAAGATGAGTCGGGAGACAGCCCATCGGGACGAATTCGGATGGGCAAACGTCCACTGATTTCGCCCGCCGGAATCGTGAACGAATACGTTTCGATATCGTATTTGCTTGCCGGGAGCGGGCGACCGTACTTCGAAACATCCACGTCAAAATTAATCTTGTTATACGCATCAATTAACGATGGGTCCTCAATCAGGTTTATTTCGATCGGGTTGGCCGTAGGGTTAGTCCCTCCAAGCGAAGCCGCGACATACCCTGCGGATTCACCCCCTAGATCATGAAACTTAGAAGCCACGTTACCGCTACCACTTACCAGTGCAAATACATTTTTATATTGCTCCCGTGTAAAAACTTCATCTCTATCGCATGAGATAGACAGCGCCGCTAATGCCACAATCGCTGTGTATTTTCTAAATGAACGTCTCATATTCGTTTTCTTTATCAGTTTTCCCATCCTGGATTTTGATCCAACGAAGGCAATATCCGAACTTCATTAAGGGGTAAGGGCAGTAGGGCAAGTCGCTTATTCACGATGCGTGCTCCGATACGTGACGTGTTCGGTACCACCTTGGTATAAAATACTTCTTTAGTCCCTTCTACATTCATACCCCGGATGGGTTCACTTTCTGTCTGCTCATAGATTCCCCACCTACGGACATCGTAATACCGCCGGTTTTCAAATAGGAATTCAATCATACGCTCTTTTTCGATGAGCCGTTGTACTGTCTCGGCGTCTTCATTGCCCGATAGGCCAGGTAATCCCGCTCGATAGCGTACCGGATTAAAGGCCTTTCTGATTTCTGCCATATCCCGGCTGAATGTATAGGTTTGTCCATTGACTTCCACCGTATGGCTGGTAGTTAAGTTATTCAGTGCTTCTGCATAGGAAAGCAGGATTTCGGCATATCGGATGATTGGAAATGCTTTATCCATTCGCCGGGCGTTTGTTCCGCCCCATGCGTCGGAAGGATGGACATATTTTTTAATAACATACCCGGTAATCGGGTAGTCTGTTACCGAGCCAACACCACCTTTTCCATTGGGTGAGTCGTAGTAATAGGTAATAGTCTGATTATAAAAACCCGATGATGTGGAGGAGCTCATTGGCCAGTAGCATTCACTGAATCCGATGGATGCATAAAAACGCATTTCCCGATTCGCGTACATATTGCTGATTCCCGCATTTAGCCGGTATCCTGAAAATGCTTTTGATGAACCGGCGAATCCGACTTCGGTATATGGATATTCCTGACTGGAATTATCAATCGTACGACCGTCAACCATCGAATACGCATCGATTACTTTCTGGGTAACGCATAAGCCATTCCATCCGCTCAGCTTTTCTGGAAAAACCATCTGTGTATTATTGGTAATGGCGCCGCTCCTGCGGCCCCATACGAATTCCGGATTGGTAGGTATCACCGATTCACCGGTAAACATATCCGAATAAGACTTGAAGTGATCGATGCCTGCGGCACCTTCCGGCCAAGTCTTGTAGTAATCCGGATCGGAGGTTACACCGGTGGGAAGGGGCGGAGTATCTGAATCGGCACCTACCGTATGCAATCGGTAGGAAGTACCGCCGGACAAGCTTATGTCCATCACACGCTTCGCAGCCGCAGCCGCCAAAGCCCAACGCCGCTCATCGTACGTCTGTGACACATACTGGGCATTGTCCGTAGACCGACGCCACGTGCCAAAAAAGGAGCGTGCCGCCAGGCCACCATTGTACAGAGGACTGGCATGGGTAAGCCGGAGTCTAGCTACCAAACCATACGCAGCACCCTTGGTCGGCAGGCCGAAGTCCATCAGAGCCCCTGATGCAGGAAGTGCAATTGCTGCTTCTTCAAACTCCGAACAGATATATTCGACAGCCTCATCATACGTGCTCCGTGGTCGGTCATAGTCAGTGAGTGGCGCATTCGACTCAATAATCTCATCTCCTAGTAAAATGGGCGGACCATAGTCCACTAATATGCTATAATATGCATATGCACGGATAAACCGCGTGTAAGCTAGGATCTCGAATCGCTCGTTCGTTGTCATGTCTTTAGCCTCGTCAATGCGCGCAAAAATGGTGTTGCACTTCCGGATGATTCGGTAATAGGTACCCCAAGCGGCCGAACCAACGTTAGCTGCGGTTATTTCGCCCAAGACAAACTTCATCCCATTGTAGCCGTGAAGTGTCAGGAACGCTGTGAAGGCTTCATCGGTAGCCAGCGGGCCCGGCGTAACATTGTTGATGAAAAAATTACCTTCATCCGGAAACATGCTTGCAGCATCCCACATGTAGGCTTCCACGTATCGCTTTTGGGCAAAAACCGAATCAAGTTTCAATTCTTCGCTGAAATAATTATCTACACTCAGGAAGTCCTTACAGGCAGATCCGGTAAGACACAGACCTGCCGCTATAACGAACCACCTGCCTAATTTTAATGGATTCATAGTGAGTATTTTTCTTTTACAGGTTAATATATAATTGTAAAATAAAGCTCGATGGGATTGGATATACCTCACCGTTTCGAACGGCCTGCTCTGGATCAAACAGTTTTACCTTGTCCCAAATTGCCAGGTTGTTGCCGATCAACTGGAAATCAACCGACGTGATCTTCAAACGCTGCAAGAAAGGTTTCCTCAGGTTATAGTTAAGCGTTACTTCCTGCAAGCGTAGGTAACGCGCATCACCTTTCCAAAAATCGGAGAGCTGTGAATTGTTCTCATTATATCCATAAGTTAACCGCGGGAATCGGGCATTGGGATTTTCCGCGAGTGCCGGATCGATGCCGTTGGCAATGGCGTACTCCCGGGGAATCCAACGATTGGACGGATCGTTCACCAGTGACAGAACATTGCCGTTAACGCCGTTATAGAATGGGATATAACCCGTGCCATTAATGCCTATATTTGGGATGTTATAGCCTACATGGAAAAAGTCTGTTTTACCGGTACCTTTAAAAAGTACACCCAATGTTAGATCTTTATACCTGAACTCACCACCAAACCCGAACATCACCAACGGGTAAGTGCTATACGATAGGGGAACTCGGTCGTCCGTATTGATTTGGCCATCGCCATTGATATCCCTGTATTTGATATCTCCGGGCATAACCGTGCCAAATTGTGACGGACTATTTTCTACATCATCCCAGTCCTTGAATAATCCGATTGACTGATAACCACGTATTGCGCTATAGGGGTAGCCAGAAATCTCTTGATAGGGATATTTCGGATTCGCCTCTTCCCAGTTTTGGACGTCATTTTTTGAATAGGTAAAGTTGCCCCGTACCGTGAAGTTCATATCATCACCCAGTTTTTGGGTGAAACTCGCACTTCCATCGGCGCCGTAACTCCGCATCTTGCCCACATTGCCAAAAGGCATGTTAACAAGACCGGCATAGGACGGAACCTGTACACGCTGCATAAAGATGCCATTGCGCTGATCATTGAATATGTCAAAGACAAATTGTGCCTTGTGATCAAAAAATGTCCCTTCAATACCTATGTTGGTTTTTATGGCTTTTTCCCATTCCAGGTTATCCGCCCCTACGATCGATTCTCCAACGGCTTCAACCAAAGCAGAAGTTCCCCACGGATTTGTATAATAGCGATCCACCAATGTCAAGTATGGGAAGCGGCGCGAACTAATGCGATCGTTACCTACAGTACCATAAGATCCTCTTATTTTCAGCAAATCAATCCAGGGTAAATGATCTTTAACAAACTCGTAATTTGAAGGTACCCATCCCCCTGCAACCGAAGGAAAAAAACCGTATTGCCTGCCGGGTTGGAAGTTTTCAGACCCCGTGTAACCGAAGTTAAAATCGATCATGTAAGTGTCGCGAAATCCATAGGTCAAACGGCTGGATACCCCTTGGTAACGGATTGGGATCGCGTTTAGGTTGTTTGCGGACCGACCATTTTCCCATGCCCATTTCTGATCACTGATATAGTAGTAGATCAGTGCGGATGCGCGATGATCTTCGTTACTCCCGAATATCTTATCGTAGTTCAATGTACTTTCAAAATGATATTTCCGGAATTGATTGGTATTATAACCGTACGTGATCGTGCCTGCCGGCACACGCTCAATGGTAATCAGCTCGCCCTGCTGGTCACGACCTACTGCCTGATACAGCGCAGGCTCGGTAAGGCGGCTTTCCCAGAATTGGCTGGTGAGGTCATATGCGCCCTGCGCCCTGATCTTCAATCCGTCTAAAAACATGGACAGATTTTGCTCCAGTTGCAGCGTGAACTTGCCGCGGTATTCTGTATCGGTGCGCCGCCCCATGTGATTTATCATGACATTTGGTGATCTCAACGATAGCGTACCCGATGTGGCAGGAAACTGTCCATTGGAATAGAGCACGGGAAGAACCAAAGGATTCAGATTTGACTGTGCATACCAGATGTAATCTGTATTGGCTATACCCGGATTATTTTGGACGGATAGAAAGCCATCTGTACCGAAAAATAACGTTGTGGTGGGTGATAGCTCCAGGTCAATATTCGCGCGGTAATTATAGGTTTTGTAGCCGGTATTGGCTGCATAAACGTTATTCTTTTCATAATTATAGGCTGCCTGGTCATTGGTAAACCCGAGGCTTAGGAAATAGCGGGCGACCTGTGCACCTCCACGGGCACTTACGTAATATCCCTGCCGCAAGGCTTGTTTGCGCAATACTTCGTCCTGCCAGCTGACATCCGGATAGATATCCGGGTCCAGCCCATCGTGGATAATATCAAGTTCGACGTCTGTATAAATCGGGGTCTCGCCCCGTATAACCCTCGCCTCGTTAGCCAGCTTGGCATAGTCGGAAGCTCGCAAATATTGAGGAATCCGATTCAAATAAGACAAGGTGGAATTGGCCCGTCCGGTAATGCTTAATCTGCCGGACTGCCCTCTTTTCGTAGTGATTAACACGACGCCATTCGCACCGCGTACACCATAAACTGCTGTAGCTGATGCGTCTTTCAAGATGGAAAAACTTTCCACATCGGCTGGATCGATGGAATTTATATTTCCTTCGAGACCGTCAATTAATACCAGTGCGCTCGCATTGGCGCCAAATGTGCCGATACCGCGCACCCAGAACTCTGAAATGTTCTTACCCGGTTCGCCGCTGGCTTGCAAGGAAATGACACCCGCTGCGCGGCCACCCAGCAAATTGGCGATGGACGGAGCCGGTGTCTGTAAGTCTTTCGGGTTTACAGATGTGATAGCAGCCACAGAAGAAATCTTTCGCTGTTGACTTCCCAGCCCCACTACCACCACCTCGTCTAATGCTTCGGCTTTTTCTGTAAACCGGATTTCGATATTTTTTTCTTCATTGGTCACCAGGTATTCCACCTTTTCATATCCGACAAAATTGAAAACAATCATATCCCCGCGGGATGCTCGGATACTGAACCGGCCGTTATCGTCGGTCACCGTACCAATGGTGATCTTGTCCCGGAGATAAATGGACACACCCGTCAACGGCTTTTCATTTTCATCATAAACCACACCCTGCATGGTATATGCTGTCCGCTCCTGTGCAGCGGCAATATAGGAGGATACACATAAAAGTATCCACAATAAACACCTTATATATTTCATGTAGTTGCGATTTGATTATTAGTTTACGGAAAGCTTTCTAACCCGGTTATTATCAAAGTCCGCCACATATACCGAACCATCACTACTGATCCCGATACCGGTAGGGTTATTAAATAGAGCCTCTTCTTTACCGCCATCTCTCCACCCGGCAGTTCCTGGCATGCCGAGTACGGTCTCCACTAATCCTTCGGGGGTAATTCTGCGGATACAGTGGTTACTTCGGTCTGCCACATAAATATTGCCATCGGCATCGCAGAAAATCTGCTCTGGATTTCTAAACTGTGCAACTTCCAATCGGCCATCGCGGTGTCCTCCTGATGTTGATCCGGTTAGTTTTTTAAAGGTATTTTCAGGATCGGTTACGTCGATACTGCAGATGCTGTTGGCGTTGACACCGGCATTGCCGAAAAACGAGATATAAAGGATGTTGGGCGTCAGCGGGTTAAACGTCAGCCCATAGCTGTCACCCTGTTCGGTCTTGTAGATGGTCTCCACCTCATAGGTCCTCGGATTAATCTTAACGATATGGCCGTAGTAATAGCGGGTATAGATAAATCCATCGTCTGGATTAAAAACCATGCAATGTTTCCATCCCGCGTCAGGCCGATCTCCCGTTGCGGGCCATTTCATTTCGCGGATGCGTGGAGCCCAAAACTCTTGGGGATCCAGCGTATAAAAAGAACCGACGGTGGTTTCAGTTGGAAAACTAATCACTCCCGTAAGCGGGTCAGCAGCCGGAACATTGGCTACCACATCACGGGCTACGGTAATCAATTCATTGGCCTCCTCATCGATACGGGCAACGTGGTACATATTGACATCCCTGTTAATCATAAAGACATTGTCTTCCTTATCCACGCAAAGGTATCGCGGTGCGACAATGGATTGGGTCAAATCTCCATCCCGGTATTCTGCCCGGCTGCCGTTGCCAGCTATAGTTGTAACGGTCACGGATGTGTGGTATAGGAATTTTTTCTGAAATATAACCGAATCCGAACCGATGGCCACGGATATCACACAGGTGTCTCCCGGTAATCGAGGTGCGAGCACATACATCCGCTCACCGGTGGAACCAACTACCGCAGCTTTTCGTTGATTAAACCAAACCCGTATTTGCTTTGGATCACTACCAAAATTTTTCCCAGTCAACATAACTTTCTCCAGATAGATCCCTGAATCAGGGTAGAAGGACGTTAATTCAATCGGGGAATTTGGATCGTATGTTCCTCCTTCTTTTTTAAGATCATTGTCCTTACATGACATCATCGTTGTCAGTGCAATGCCTAGCAGTATGTGTATTTTAACAGGACAAAGACCAGTTCTCTTTACTATCCACTTCATTTAATAAAATTTAAGGTTATTATGGTCCATTCGTTTATCTAATAAAAGACGAACGAAGCGAATTAATATGCATAACAGCGCGCGATTTGTTCATCACATCACTGATACCGCCATCAAAAAATAGCTATTTCCCGATTTGCTAAGAAATTTCTAATTTGTCTACTATAGGAAGTTGACTTAGGTTGTGTTGCTTATTGGATAGGCAATGAACCGGAACATTAAAAAGCTTGGAAAAGGCACATGATAAGTAATGTTTTTTCTCATTCTTTAGGAATTTTTGGTTTATAATGTCCCAAATCTAATCACCACTATTAATTGTAGCAACCTGTACTATCCTGCTTGTATGAGCGATTAAAATAAGCGCAATGGCACTCTAAGCCTGACTTTCTCCGGGGATCGCTATTCAACTTCTATTGGGAGTTGTCCAAAGCGCATAAGGCTTATGATTTACCTGTATAGATCAAGACAGCTGCTGTTTTTACGTATAATTTCTTCCTAAATACGCCATTTTTCTACCTTTTAATGTCTACTAATTTAGTATACTTTTGGCGGGATTTAAAATGTAATCTATTATACTATGGTTGGACTACTACGAAGGTTTTCGAATTTATTGCCATCCTTTGTTGCTGGAGGGATGTTAGGAATCTTTTCATTTGCAAACGCCCAGGAAACCACTCCATTGATCAATGCAACGTTAGAAGGGGTAGTGCTCGATTCGGTTACACAGGAGCCGTTAACGGGTGCAACTTTGCAGCTGGCGGGCGTGACGCATATCACAAAGACAGATAAACAAGGGCACTTCCGTTTTGTCACGGGGCAAAAGCTACCTTTGACCATCATTGTATCTTATGTGGGCTATGAAACACGCGAAGTTGTTGTAACCGAAAGCCCAACCACGATCGAATTGGTTAGGCGCTCAGCGAATTTAGGGGAGGTAGTGGTCACTTCGCGCCGCCGCAGGGAGTTATTACAGAACGTGCCGATACCAGTCTCTGTAGTGAGCGGCGCATTAGCGGAAGAAAGTGGAGCCTTCAATGTAAACCGGTTGAAAGAAATGGTGCCTACGGTACAATTATATTCTTCCAATCCCCGCAATACAGGGTTGAGTATCCGCGGTTTGGGTACGACCTTTGGACTAACGAATGATGGTATCGATCCCGGTGTGGGATTCTATGTCGACGGAGTATACTATGCGCGCACGGCAGCCACTACCCTTGATTTTATTGATGTTGAGCAAATTGAAGTACTGCGGGGTCCGCAAGGCACGTTGTTTGGGAAAAACACGGTTGCAGGAGCTTTCAACGTAACCACCCGCAAGCCCACGTTTACTCCCGAAGGGAAGGCAGAACTGAGCTACGGCAACTTTGGCTTCATACAGGCGAAGGCATCCATCAGCGGACCATTGGCGGACCATTGGGCTGCTAGAATATCTTTCAGTGGTACGCAGCGGGACGGGTTATTGTATAACGTTGCTACCCAAAAAAGGGTAAATGACCTGAATAACCTCGGTTTTCGGGGACAATTGTTGTATGAACCCTCGGATAATTTGCAGATCCTACTTGCGGGTGATTTAACCCGGCAACGCCCGGATGGTTATGCCCAAGTATTTGCCGGGGTGGCACCGACACAGCGTGCCCCCTACCAGCAGTTTGAACAGATCATTGCCGATTTGGGCTATGACTTACCCAGCAGAAATCCCTTTGACCGCGTCATAGATCACGATACGCCGTGGCGGTCAGGGCAGGACCTGGGAGGAGTCTCCGCCAATGTGGATGTAAAAGTAGGACCGGGTACACTGACTTCCACCACTGCATGGCGCTTCTGGAATTGGAATCCGTCCAATGATCGGGACTTTACCGGTCTGCAGGGACTCGCCTTGTCGCAGGCACCCTCGCGCCATGACCAATGGTCCCAGGAAGTGCGGTGGGCGGGTGACCTGTCTTCCAACCTGAGCGCAGTGATCGGCGTATTTGCTTTTGGCCAGCAACTCAATGCAGACCCGGCGCATACAGAAGAATCCGGTCGCGATCAGTGGCGATTTGCACAGAATTCGCAGAGTGAGCTGTGGCAAACACCGGGATTATTCGAGGGTTATGGGATTAAGAGTTATCCGAGCTTGAAGACATTCAGCGGAGCGGTATTTGCACAGGTCGACTGGGCCATTACCTCCCGGTTACGCATACTGCCCGGTATCCGTGTGAATTATGACGATAAATCCGTTAATTTCCGTAGGGAAACTTATGGAGGTTTGCAAACCGATGACCCTGACTTATTGGCGCTGAAAAAAGTGGTTTATTCAGATCAGGCTTTTGAAGCAAACATTGATGATACAAACGTTTCGGGTCAATTGACATTGGCTTTCAAAGCCAGTGATAAAATCAATACGTTTGCAACGTTCTCTACAGGTTTTAAGCCTGTAGGACTTAATTTGGGAGGACTCCCCAACTCGAATGGCCAGCCGATGCTGGAACTTGCGGTGATCAAGCCTGAAAGTGTCCGGCATTATGAAGTTGGCGTCAAAGCTCAGCCCACACGAAACATTTCCCTGGGCCTGACAGTGTATAATACCGACGTGAAAAACTATCAAGCGCAGGTGCAGGCTGCGGATTTATCCGTAAACCGGGGTTATTTGGCCAATGCCGAAAAAGTGCGGGTACGGGGCGTAGAGTTTGACGGTATGGTGCGGTTCAGCAGCTTCTTCTCTCTCTATGGGTCGTTAGCGTATACAGACGGTACCTATGTGCGGTTTACCAATGCGCCGCCACCTTTGGAAGAAACGGGTGGTCCTACGTTCAAGGATATCTCAGGTGGGAAGTTGCCCGGCATTTCCGAGTGGGCGGCATCTTTCGGCGGGGAAGCAGCTACCCGGACCACTTCATTGTTTGGACAGGAAGGCGAATTTGTTTTCGCGGTAGATGGATTCTATCGGTCGTCCTTTTCTTCCAACCCTTCCCCTTCTAAATACCTGGTCGTGGATGGCTATACGTTATTAAACGGGAGGGCTGGCTTCCGGGCAGCGGATGGTGTTTCACTGTATCTTTGGGTGCGCAATGCATTTAATAAAGATTACTTTGAGCAATTACTGCCCGGTGCGGGAAATGCAGGGCATTATGCCGGTGTGTTGGGTGATCAGCGGACATATGGCATCACGTTGCGCTACACTTTTTAGGCGGTTAAATTCCATTCAATTCATAAATTATCAGCGCCCGATTACGGGCGCTTTTTTTGTTCATTGTAAATAATGCAGATACTATTTTGTGCTACCCAATCTTTTCTTAATTTTTGTAACTGATGATTCAGAAGTAATGATGTTCGATCCGCCGTTTTCATTCATATGGTTTGTATTATTTATACTTTGCGCGGTATGGGCAGTTGTTTTCTATCGCCGATTGGCTGAATCCAGAAGAGCGCTGCGTAAACTGAACGATAAGATCGACAAAAACAAGACATCCGCTGATATGGTGGCGGATGTCATCAAATATAAGTTGGACCCGCATTTGCTTAAAAATGCACTGAATGCGATACAATCTCACGCTTATCAGAGCTATTATGCCTTGGATAAGCTATCGAATATCTTGGATTATATCCTCTATGAATCGGATACGAACTTTGTTCGCCTAAAAGAGGAGATTGCTTTTGCGGAGAATCTAATCGAGATTAACCGATTGAAAATAAGTCCGCTCTTTGACCTCCATGTTCGGAAAAAGATTCCCGAGGGATGCGGTGATTTGCTGATTGCACCGTTTATTTCCATTAATCCAATTGAAAATGCTTTTAAACACGCCGATATCCAAAGCGAAAACTCATTTATTTCAGTGATTTTTGAGGTGAAGGATCATCTATTCTTATTGTCGGTTTCGAACAAGATTCAGCCGAAGGTAATCGGAGGTGAACACCAACGGGGCGGCTTGGGGAACAAGGCTCTCAAAAATCGCCTTGATCGGATTTACGGGGAGCACTACCGGTTGACCACAGAAACAGACGGTGATGTATATCAGGTAAGACTTGAGATTAAGCTTCATGCCGAACATTAGATGTGTACTGGTAGATGACGAATTTCCTGCACTGCAATATTTACAGATGCTTTGCAGTCAGTTATCGGGTATTGAAGTCGTGAAGTCTTTTAATGATCCGGTGAAATTCCTGAATAAGATAGATGGGTTGGATTTTGATGTGTGTGTATTGGATATTCGTATGCCTGGTATAGATGGGATGCAATTGGCTCGGCGACTGCAAGGCAAGGTGATTATTTTTTCCACTGCCCACAAAGAATATGCTGCGGAAGCATTCGATCTGGACGCTGTCGATTACTTGCGTAAGCCCTATCAGCTTGATCGCCTGGAGAAAGCCTTCGCAAAAGTCCGGGATTTGTTGGCAGCGAGAAGGTCAACGGAAAATGCTTTCGAGCTAAATACCAATAGGGGAAAAGTACGGGTAAAGAGTAAGGAAATCGCTTTCGTCGAAGTGGCAGCGAACGACCGGCGTGATAAGGAAATCGTTTACCGGGATGGTAGCCGTGTATTGGCAAAGAATATCACCTTTGACCAGCTTCTTCGTTTATTGCCGGAAAAGGAATTCTGCCGGATTAACCGCAAAACCATCATTGCATCGGATACAATTATGAGTTATACCCAACAATGGGTCTCCTGTTCTTTTACGGAGGGGGGGACCATCTCCCGGTTTCCGATATCTGCACAATATCGATCGGATTTTAAAAATCTTATGTCAGATTAGTCAGTACAAAAAACGGCTTTTTCGGTACAAAAAGCATGTGGAACGGTCTATTCTCCGCCGATAAAATAGTATAATTGACGTTCTGAAAATATCAATCATACTACGCGGAATAATGAAACTGAAGAATTGGCTCTTTTATTTATGCGTAATCGGCGGGTTTTCCGGAGTTGGGTACTGGATCATTTCAAGAGGCCGGCTTCTTGAAAAAGGTGCCGAAATTCCGGCAAATACAGTATCGGGAAGTGCATGGGGACATTTTCAGGATTCCATACGTGCAAATATCGCTTATCCTTTGGCGATCTTATTGTTGCAGATCATTGCTATTATTTTAGTGGCCCGGGTCTTCGGGGTGCTTTTTAGAAAAATTGGCCAGCCATCGGTTATCGGGGAGATTGTAGCGGGTATCGTATTGGGGCCATCGGTACTGGGCTACTATTTTCCGGAGTTTTCCGCCTTTTTGTTTCCGGCTAGTTCATTGCCTAACTTGGGCGTGATGAGTCAGGTCGGCTTGATTCTTTTCATGTTTGTGGTCGGGATGGAGCTTGATCTCAAATTGCTGAAAAATCAGGCGCATGAGGCCGTGGTCATCAGCCATGCCAGCATCATTTTTCCATTTGCGTTGGGTATGGGGTTGGCGTATTTTATTTATCAGCAAACAGCGCCGCCACAGGTTTCTTTTCTTTCCTATGCATTATTCATCGGAATATCCATGAGTATCACCGCCTTTCCTGTTTTGGCGCGGATTGTACAGGAACGTGGCATTACCAAAACGAAACTCGGCTCGATTGTGATCACCTGTGCTGCGGCAGACGATATCACGGCGTGGTGTTTATTGGCAGCTGTTATTGCGGTTGTAAAAGCAGGATCATTAGCCAGTGCAGGTTTTACCATATTTTTTGCGATTCTTTATGTGATCTTGATGCTGCGGTTCGTGGGGCCTTTCCTCCAGCGCATCGGAGAGCTTCATTCAACCAAGGAACGGCTGAGTAAGCCGGTGGTCGGGCTTTTTTTCGGTACGCTGCTTTTATCTGCGTGGACAACAGAAGTGATTGGTATCCATGCCCTATTCGGTGCGTTCATGGCCGGGGTAATTATGCCTGCAAATATCAATTTTAGGAATATTTTTATTGAGAAGGTAGAAGATGTGGCATTGGTGCTGCTGCTGCCCCTGTTTTTTGTTTTTACCGGGTTGCGAACCCAAATTGGCTTATTGAACGAGCCCGGTCTTTGGCAGCTTTGTTTCATCGTTGTCGCTGTCGCGGTTACTGGTAAATTTGTGGGTAGTGCACTTTCCGCACGGTTCGTTGGACAAAGCTGGTATGAAAGTTTGACCATCGGAGCGTTGATGAATACCCGTGGCCTGATGGAACTGGTAGCGCTCAACATCGGCTACGATCTTGGCGTACTGACCCCGGAAATGTTTGCCATTTTCGTTTTGATGGCTCTATTTACGACCTTCATGACTGGCCCTTTGTTGGATCTATTCAACCGGGTTTTTAAACAGCGCGAATCCCAGCGGGCATTATTAACCAAAAAAGATAAGTACAACGTTCTTATTTCTTTTGGAAATCCGCATACGGGGAAATTACTGCTTCGTATCGCGCATATGCTTACCCGGAAATCCCGCGAAAACTCAACGGTAACGGCGCTTCACCTTTCGCTGGGAAATGAGTTGAATCACTTTAATTCCATCGAATACGAGCGCGAGAGCTTCGTGTTGCTGGAGGAGGAAGGAAATCGATTACGGCAACCCTTCACGCCTATTTTTAAACCCACAGACGACATCGATGAAGACATTGCTTCGGTTTCTAATACGGAGGATTACGATCTCTTATTGGTTGGCGTGGGTCAATCTGTATTTGAGGGGACCGTATTGGGTAGAATTTTAGGTTTTACCAGCAAGGTTATTAACCCAGAACGGATTTATGAAACCCTGACAGGAAAGGATAACTTATTTTTCCCAGGATATTTTGATGAGCGGACAAAAAGTTTAATCAAGGCAGTCCAGATTCCTTTGGGTATTCTGATTGATAAAGGCATGGACGAGTGCCGTGGCATCATCGTACCGGTATATTCCGTCAGTGATAGCTTTTTGCTGGTATACATTCAGAAATTTATCCAAAATGGAGCAGCCCATGTTACCTTATTAGACGTAAACAATGTAATAAAAAATACACTGGAATTTAGGGAGGCAGTCCGTGCAATAGATTATGCAGCTCCCAATCACGTTAATTTGATCGATGAACCCGAAATCAGCGCAATCAGGCTGAAATCATTTGATTTATTGCTGGTCAGCCTTTCGACTTGGAAACAACTTGTCGAAGAAAAGGAAGATTGGCTAAAAGATATGCCGTCTACCCTCGTGTTAAAACCTTAGAAATCAATTACAATAAAAAGGAGGAATTATGGAAATCATGAAATTTGAAACTTCGGTAGCAGCCCCATCCCATCTGGAGCGGCTCTCTCGAGTCATGGACAACCTACCTAATATCGTAGACTGGTGCGTCGATTATTTTTCGCATCATTTTCTTCTTTCTGTTAAAGGAAGCATCAAAGCATTGGACGTAATTAACGCGCTTGAGGATCAGGGAATCAACGCGATACAACTGTACGAAGAATAAGGCCAAAAACGGCGAGTGTTTCCACCCGCCGTTTAAACTAAACAACAAACAACCTCTTATATAGCTGTCGTTTTAGACGACAGAAAAAATAATCTACTAATTTAGTAGTCTTTTTGGTAAAAAACTTTACCTTTGCTTTTACAACAAAGATAAGATGTTGATACAAGGTAAAGAACGCATAAATCGTACTTATTTTCAGTATAATTTATACCTAAAAAGATAACTATGGCGCAATCGGATATTTTGGCTACTATTAAACGCCTGAGAAAGGAACAAGGGTTGTCTCAAGCAGATATGGCAGAGGCATTGCATATAGCGCTAAAGACATACCAGAATATTGAAGGCGGAATAACGCGTATTGACATCGAGCGGTTAGGGCAGATTGCAAGTGTGTTGGAAACCGAGCTTTCCAAGTTATTGGGCAGTGCGGAAACAAGTGGGCATATTGATCGGTTTATCAACGAAGAAAAAGAGTTATATCATAAAATTATACTAGATAAAGAAGCGTATATTGCACAGCTGGAAGACAGTGTCCGTTTTTACCGGGAGATACTCCGGGAAAATATTGCAGGTTAACTATCACTTGTCTCTAAAAAATGCATGATTTCGCGTCTAAGTTGCCTAATACGGCTACGTCTATTTTTACCTATATGTCGCGGTTGGCACTCCAACACGAAGCGATCAATCTTTCCCAGGGATTTCCCGATTTTGACTGTTCTCCGCGGCTTATTGCATTGGTAGAACAGTATTTGCATGCAGGGCACAACCAATATGCACCAATGGCAGGTGTGCGTGCGCTTCGTGAACAGATCAGCATGAAAGTAGCGGCGACTCTCGGTGTGACTTACGATGTGGAAACTGAGATTACGGTTACAGCAGGTGCAACACAAGCGCTTTTTACCGTTATAGCGGCGTTGATCCGTCCGGGGGATGAGGTAATCCTGTTTGAACCGGCTTATGATGCGTATGCGCCTGCCGTTCAGGTATTTGGTGGTATACCAAAGCCGGTGACACTGTATGCTTCTGATTTTGAGATTGATTGGGATGCCGTCACCGCATTGCTGACTCCTAGAACCCGGTTGGTTGTGATCAATTCGCCCAATAATCCCACAGCACGCACAATGACCGACACCGACTATCGTCAATTAATCCGAATCATCAGGGATACCGATTGTTATGTGTTAAGTGATGAGGTCTATGAACATATCGTTTATGAGGAAGCAAAACATCACAGTGCCGCACAGTACGAGGCACTCCGTAGGCGTACGTTTGTGGTAGCATCATTCGGTAAGCTCTACCATACGACAGGTTGGAAGGTGGGATATTGCCTAGCCCCCATGGAATTAACAAACGAATTCAGGAAAGTTCACCAATTCAATGTATTTAGCGTGAATACCCCCATCCAATATGCCTTGGCAGATTTTATGATGGATGCCGAAGAATACCTAAGGTTGAGCCGTTTTTTTCAGAAAAAGCGAGATTTCCTGATAACGGCTCTCCGGGAAACAGGCTTCCGGCCACTGCCCTGCCACGGCACTTACTTTTTGGTGGCTGATTATTCCGCGATCAGCGATTTGCCTGAGCGGATATTTTGTGAAATACTAACGAAACAATATGGGGTAGCAACGATTCCCATCGCTGCTTTTTACCATCAAGAAATCAACCAGCACCTTATTCGTATCTGCTTCGCGAAACGGGAGTTGACATTGCAGCAGGCAGCAGCACGGTTAAAATCGGTCAGCCCTTTCTGACACCGGTGGTTGCTCCACCTTCCAGTGTAAGATTTACCGGTTTGTTGGTTTGCCAGGCACCACGGGTAAAATCCGGTATATCAAGCGAGCGCGACCGTTTGGCTACAGATTGTTCGCTTAATGGGAAGATGCTGCTCCATAAAACACCGTCATATACATCCTGATCGAGCGGCAAGCCATTGCGTAGGCAATCGATTAAGCGCCAGTCCATGATAAAGTCCATTCCGCCGTGACCGCCGACTTGCTTAGCTACCTCTCCCACATGTTTGATCAAGGGTGGAGTGTATTGCGCATAAAGATCCTTTAATTCTTCATCATTCACCCATTCATGACCAAATGCAATGCGCTCGGGTGAAGGCCATTTTGAAGCAACTCCTTTGGTGCCACTGATCAGATGGATGCGCGAGTAAGGACGGGGAGATGTTACATCATGTTGTACCATAATGGATTTTCCCTTTGCCGTGCGGATCAGGGTAGTATTCATGTTTCCCCGGTAAGATTTGCCCACAAAGGGTTGGTAAAAAGCATCTTCTTTTGCTTTTTCCGCAGCCGTATCGGCCATCATAAAGTCATTGGTAGACAAGGATACGAGGTAATCCATCTTATCTCCTCTATTGATGTTAAGGCATTGGGCAACCGGACCTAAACCATGTGTAGGATAGAGATTGCCGTTGTGGGTAGCATTCATGCGTAGCCGCCACATATCCGAGTAGCCATCCTTGTCAAAATTTAACTTCAAAAGGTCATGAATGTAAGCACCCTCCGCATGCATAATTTCACCGAACAAGCCATTGCGGGCCATATTGAGGGTTAGCATTTCGAAGAAGTCATAGCAACAGTTCTCAAGCATCATACAATGCTTTTTGGTCCTCTCAGAGGTTTCAACAAGTTCCCAACATTCATCAAGGGTGATTGCAATGGGCACTTCACTCGCTGCATGTTTGCCATGTTCCATCGCAAAGACTGCCATGGGCGTATGTAAATCCCACGGTGTACAGATGTAGACGAGATCGAGGTCTTCATTGGCCACCATGTCTTTCCAGCCCTCTTCGCCACTGTATTCCTTGGCCTTAGAAAGACCTGCTTTCGACAGAATTCCCTGTGCATTTTCCACCCTGCTGGGATCTTTGTCACAGAGGGCTTTAATTTCGACACCATCGATACGTGACATCCGTTGTACGGCCCCCGGCCCCCGGCTGCCTAACCCGATGAACCCAATGCGTACTTTATCAATTTTGGGAGCCGCATATCCGCTCATATTAAATCTTTGTGATTTTGAGGGCTGGTACGTAAGAGATCCGAATGATTCGTTGGATACCGCCTCATGTGCCACAGCTGGCAGTGCTGCCACCGCTCCCGAAAGGAGGGTAGCGCTCTTTAGAAAATTTCTGCGATTGTATTTCATTTGGTTATTTATTGTTTTTAATTGTCAGTACTTGTCCACGCTTCACGGGATGGAGTCTTTGATGAAGTACGTAATCATCGCCCTTAAGCGCTTAATAATTATGTATTCATGTTAGATTCATAATTGAAAATTAAAGCAGTGCTGAAAGAACGAATACAAGAATAACAAACAAGTATAGGATAGTTTGTTGAGTTATCAAAGGGTTCAACAAACGCAACCGTTTGTTTAATATTACGCATACGATTGCATGTTATGTTTTAAAAAAAAATCAAAAAAGTATGCTCTCTTTGACTATTTTTTCGGGTAAATATATTTATTTTTGCGTCTCACCTTATACGTAATCCTCAATGGCAAGATTAAATTTACTGGAAGAAACACGCTTCGAGAAGCTACCCGTGAGTGTCTACTCCGATCCTACCGCGGCTTCGCTGGCCGTAGCAAAACGTATTGCCGATTTAATCCGCGGCAAACAAGAAAAAGGTGAGCAGGCCATCCTTGGCCTTGCTACAGGTGCAACCCCTGTAAAGGTGTACGCAGAACTGGTGCGTCTGCACCGGGAAGAAGGACTCAGTTTTAAAAATGTGGTTACGTTTAACCTCGATGAGTATTATCCCATGCAGCCCGATTCGGAACAGAGTTATGTTACGTTCATGAACCGTAACCTGTTTGATCACGTTGACATCGAACCAGCTAACGTACACATCCCCGATGGGACATTGGCGATGGAAGAAATTCACGACTTTTGCTTGGCTTATGAGCAAAAAATCACTGCCTTAGGTGGTTTGGATTTGCAGATTTTAGGTATCGGCCGCACAGGCCATATCGGGTTTAATGAACCGGGGTCCGCACCTAATTCGGGAACGAGGCTGGTTACTTTGGATGACCTGACCCGACGTGATGCGTCGCGCGATTTTGGAGGTAAGGAAAATGTACCTACCAAGGCGATTACGATGGGTATTGGCACCATCTTTAAAGCCAGGGAAATTATTTTGATGGCTTGGACCCAAAAGAAAGCCGAGATTGTGAAAAAGGCAGTCGAGGGAAAGTTGTCATCCGAAGTGCCTGCTACCTATCTCCAGCTGTCAGACAGTGTGGAATTCGTTCTCGACGTGGATGCTGCCTCGCAACTGACCCGTTTTGATACCCCTTGGTTAGTAAAGGATTGCGTTTGGGATAATAAAACCATAAAAAAAGCAGTGGTATGGCTTTCGCAAACCCTCAAAAAACCTGTGCTGAAACTCACTGAAGACGATTATAACAACAACGGCATGGCGCAATTGGCCACCGAAAAGGGTCCGGTATACCATATCAACATCGATATTTTCAACCAATTGCAGCATACGATTACCGGCTGGCCCGGGGGTAAGCCCAATGCGGATGACAGCCAGCGCCCCGAGCGGCGCGATCCTGCAAAGAAACGATCGATCATCTTTTCACCGCATCCGGATGACGATGTAATCTCCATGGGAGGTACATTTATTCGCTTGGCGGATCAGGGACATGACGTACACGTCGCTTACCAAACATCAGGCAATACGGCGGTATGGGATGATGATGCACTTCGCTTCGTTGAATTTGCCACGGATTTTGCCAAATCACAGGGGCTGGATACGGAAAAGTTGGAAGTGTTGTATAAAAATGCGCGTCAGTTTATCGCAGAAAAGAAACCCAATCAGATTGATACAGCGGAACTGCTTACCGTGAAAGGACTTATCCGTAAGGGAGAGGCCATTGCCGGTGCCCGTTTCGCAGGTTTGCCCGATAGTAATATCCATTTTCAGAACCTTCCTTTTTACGATCGGGGTAAATACAGCAAGGCGTTGGATTACGAAGATGACATCGTGCAGACGATGGAATTGCTTCAGCAGGTTAAACCACACCAGATTTTCGCTGCGGGTGACTTTGCGGATCCACATGGCACACATAAAGTGTGTTTTGATATCATCCACGAAGCAATGAAACGGTTGCGGAAAACTGAAGCGTGGACAAAGGATTGCTGGCTATGGCTTTACCGTGGCGCATGGCATGAGTTTGAAATCCACGAAATCGAGATGGCTGTTCCTCTTTCCCCGCAGGAAGTGTTACGTAAGCGCTACGCAATCTTTAAGCATCAGTCTCAAAAGGATGTGCCTGTGTTTCCGGGGGATGACGCCCGCGAATTTTGGGTACGTGCCGAGGAACGTACCCGTGAAACGGCTAAGCTGTATGATGAATTGGGTATGGCTGAATATGAGGCGATTGAAGCTTTTGTGCGTTGGAAATTTGAAGACGAATAACGGGAATTACCAACGGAGTGAACGAAGTAAAAGCAGCTCGTCTTTTTGATTTAAAGACGAGCTTTTTTATTAAAAAATAGTATACTTACGGTTTATGAATTTATGAAGCAACAGGGGTACCCAATCTATGACATTGCAGGATTAACTACTTTCCGGCCGGATATTGTCGTAAGACCTTTTGCTGCTTATCGCAAGGAACACCGTAAGCTGCATGTGCCCCATCGGCATCGTTTTTACCATATGGTTTACTTTACCAAAGGGAGCGGCTACCATTCTATTGATTTTGATCGATTCCCGGTACAGCCGCATCAGCTCTATGCAATGGCTCCAAGTCAGGTTCATCATTGGAACTTTGAGGGAGATGTGGACGGTTACGTGCTTAATTTTTCGGCGTCATTTTTTCAATCATTTCTTTTGCGGCCTGATTATATCGACGACTTTCCTTTTTTTCAAGGTATTGCGCAACAATCCGTATTGGATATACCCCGATCCATGCAGCCGGCTATAACGGAGCTTTTTGAGGAGATGATCCCGTTGGCAGCTTCCCTGCGTGAGCTTCAATTGGACAAATTGCGCGTATTGATTCTTAAGCTGTTTTTGGACCTAACTGGCATAAATATGGAAGCAGCAGCAAGATCGCCGCATTTATCGTACAGTGCTACACTTCTCCGCAGTTTTCAGAAATTGGTCGATAAACATTTTTCGGAATTGCGGTTGCCTAGGTATTATGCAGCCATGCTTCATATTACACCCAATTATCTGAATACGATTTGTTCAGATTTATTGGGACAGTCGGCGGGAGCGGTGATACGCAATCGTATTACCTTGGAAGCAAAGCGGTTGCTGGTTAACCCTACGCTTTCCATAGCAACGGTAGCGTATATGCTGAATTTTGAGGATAATTCGTATTTCACAAAGTTTTTCAAAAAGAACGCTGGGATTACCCCCGAGGCCTTCCGGAAGTCGTTGATGATTACAGGTAATCCAACCGAATAGGGTAGATGGTCAATTGAGGGAATGACTGATGTCATTTTCGTCCAACCAAAAGGTAACTATCTTTGTTATCATAACAAAAATCAACACAATTATGGGAGCATTAACCGATAAAGTAGCGATTGTCACCGGTGCAGCGTCAGGAATCGGCCGGGCCGTAGCACTTGCCTATGCACGGGAAGGTGCGAAAGTGGTGGTGTCCGACATCAGTGTGGGTGGCGGTGAAGAAACCGTAAAGCTCATTACAGATGCGGGCGGAACAGCGTATTTTGTGGCGGCTGATACATCGAAAGCGGAAGACAGCGATCGCTTGGTCAGACAAACTATGGAGCAATTTGGCGCATTGCATATTGCTTGTAACAACGCAGGAATCGGTGGGCCATCGGCCCCTACGGGTGAATATCCGGTTGAAGGATGGGATAAGGTCATCGCGATCAATCTATCCGGAGTGTTCTATGGTTGTCGCTATCAGATACCGGCCATGTTACAAGCGGGAGGCGGTGTTATTGTAAACATGGCGTCAATTTTGGGTCAGGTGGGATTTGCCAATTCCGTGGCCTACGTAGCTGCGAAGCATGGAGTCGTAGGGATCACTAAAAACATTGCACTGGAGTATGCTGCGGGAGGTATCCGCGCCAATGCGGTGGGACCCGCCTTCATTAATACGCCCTTATTGAAAGACATGGATAGCGATACCATCAATTGGTTGGTGAGCAAGCATCCAATCGGCAGGTTGGGAGAAGCAAATGAAGTGGCTGAATTGGTATTGTGGCTCAGTACGGATAAGGCCTCTTTTGTAAATGGAGCGTATTACGCAGTGGATGGTGGCTACCTCGCATCGTGATACTTGAAAAGAAAGATTAGTAACCGGCAGGCATCTTCGCCTGCCGGGTTAAAGTGCCGTCAGTCGCGATTCTTGGATTTGAAAAGACTATCCAAAAGCATTTGAATCAAGGCAACAACCAGCGCAAATACTGCTGCCCACCAAAAATTTGCTACATCAAATTTACTTCCCATGAAATAACTGGTAAGCTGTACCATCAGCACCGTAATGATAAACGATATCAATCCCAATGTAAGGAGATTGAGCGGGAATGTGAAAAACCGGAGAATCGTTCCGATGGTCGCATTCACGAAAGAGATAATAAGCCCGGCGACAATCGCCCACCCGAATCCGGCGACACTTACCGCAGAATCGGGAAGGACCAGCGCTGCAAGAAACACAGCCAATCCTGTCAATAGTACATCAATAATAAATCGCATAATCTGTTTGTTTGGTTTGTAATATATTTCATTAGAAAATAATTATTGATCTATTGTCTGTTTTTAGTGGCATCAATGAATGCTTCGCAGTTTGTTCTTAATGGTCTAATGGAACCCGCATTTTCATTTGCACCATTTGTTTTTTAGCGGCAATGAAGCTTGCGATTACGCAGGTTTCATCGCCTTTTGCGTCGGGCGCTGACATGGCTGGTTTCCTCGATCAAAACTTTTCGATGGCTGCCGAGTAGACTGATAACTTCCTTTGCATGTGCAACGCAATTATATTGCATATTTAACACAACTTATCTAAGTTTGCTAATATAACTTATTTACTTAATAAATAACTATCCGGTCAAAATGTTTGACCTTGTCGAAAATGATTTCAGAGCCCACATACCTCGCTGCAAAATTGGTATCTCATCGCATAGCGGAGCATTTTAGGAAACAATTCGACCATCGGGATGTGGACCGAAGGCATATTCCCGATATGGCGGTTGTAGAAATTCTCATCGACACGGCATTTTGGGCAAGTTTACGTCGCGAGGAAGGTTATGAGCCGAAAATCTCTTTGGCATTTGTACCTCCGGATTTGGCATCTGATCGCTTGATGTTCCACCATACGCAACGTTTTACACCTTATAACCTGGTTAAATTGTCTCCCGCAGTTGTGCAGCCTGGAATACATTTGGGTGTGTGGATGGAAGGTGATAATTTTTACTTGTGGGGTACGATACACGAAGTTCCCACCCACGCCATGGTGGTAGAAGTTGTTGAGGCGGGTTTGTTGGTAGTGAAACAAAAACACCGGCTTCACGCGCAAAAGTTTGTCAACGTCGCGGTGTTGAAAGGTAACCAGATCAAAGTCATCGAAGACAACCATTGGGGGTTGACCGACTGTCCGGGTATTCTTTCCGCGTTGTTGGGATTCTCCCATGCACAGGACGATCAATCGGAAAATATCTTAGTACAATTGGCGCTTGCCATGCGTCGTCACGGTCGGGGAGCATTGTTGCTGGTTGTGCCTTCCAACAGTACGGCATGGTTGCATTCCATTGTCAAACCCATTAACTATTTGGTGGAGCCACAAGCCATGGTACCAGCGTCCGAAAAAACCGATCTGGCTACCGATAGGGAAATGTTGCATAAAATGATTAACGCAGTAGGCGGGTATTCGGCTATTGATGGCGCCACGGTAATCACAGAAGACCATCGGTTGCTCGCTTTCGGAGCAAAGGTGGCACGCTCGCCGCATGCCTTGCCTGTGGCACAGCTTATGATGACCGAACCGGTAGCAGGCAGTGTGATGCAGTTGCTTGACGCCACTACCATCGGTGGAACCCGGCATTTAGCTGCAGCCCAATTTGTGAACGATCAGCACGACTCGTTAGCCATGGTAGCCTCGCAAGATGGAACATTTACTGTATTTGCGTGGTCGGAGAAGGAGCAGATGGTGCATGGACACCGAATTGATACCTTACTAATGTAAGGCCGCCTGTTCTTATTCCAATTTTAATGGTTCAGGTTTGTCAGAATGACCCCGGATCGCTTCGTAGCTATCAATCATCTCTTTCAGTTTTTCCGGTTCTGCTTCCGTAAGGTTAATTTGTTGGCCGGCATCGTCTTTTATGTTGTAGAGCTGGTATTCGTCGGAATTGCCCAGTTCGATATTTACCTGCTCATTGCGTGTAGGCCCATTATAGGGGGGAATCATTACCCAGTCGCCTTTCCGCAATGCCGTGCGTGAACTTGCTTCCAATATCAGTTCATTTCGCCCCTGGTTGGTGTCACCCAGGAGCACTTGGAGGAGATTTCGGCTGTCGCTGCTTTCTATATCTTGTGCGGTTAAGTCGGCCAATGAGGCCAGCAGATCCATTTGACAAATAACCGCATCGGATACTCCCGTATTGATCCTTCCTTTCCATTGTACGATAAACGGCACCCGGGTACCCGCTTCGTATAAACTATATTTGCCGCCCCGCAGTGGCCCCCAGGGCCTGTGGTCACCCAGCTTTTCCACGGCATCATCGTAGTACCCGTCGTTAACAACCGGGCCGTTGTCGCTGGAGAAGATTACGATCGTGCTTTCCAGCAAGCCTTCATCCTCCAGGGTTTTCATAAACGCCCCGATGCACCAATCGGCTTCGACGATCACATCGCCGCGCGGTCCTAAACCCGACGAGCCCGCAAAGCGTGGATTGGGCGTGCGGGGAACGTGCGGCTGGTGCATGGCGTAATACAGGAAAAAAGGTTCGCTCTGACGTTCCTTTACAAAGGTACAGGCCTTTGTAAGGAAGGTATCCGCCATGTTCTCATCGATCCATTTTGCCTTTTCGCCGCCTTTCATAAAACCAATACGAGGAATACCGTTTACGATGCTATTATTGTGGCCATGGTGCCAACGCATCCGTAGGAGTTCGGGATGGTCGAGTCCGGTGGGTTCACCCTCGAAATTTTGATGGTAGTCGATGTCGATCGGATCATCGGCTTCTGCACCCACCACCTTGCCATTTTCAATAAAAACGGTAGGTACACGATCTTGGGTAGCCGCCATGATATACGAGTAATCGAATCCCACTTCATTGGGTCCGGGTGTAATACGCTGATTCCAATCTACATGGCCGACCCCTAACCCCAAGTGCCACTTGCCGACAACCCCTGTACGATAGCCAGCCTGTTTCAGCATTTTTGGAAGTGTCTGTTGCTGGGTGTCGATAAGGAGGGGTGCCGTACCGGGCAGGATTTTAGCATCCTTGTTTCGCCAGGGGTAAACACCCGTGAGGAGGGCATAACGGCTGGGAGTGCAGGTGGATGAGGTCGCGTAACCGTTGGTAAATCGTAATCCTTCTGCAGCCAGCCTATCAATATTCGGAGTTTTTATGGCTGTTGCCCCGTAGGCACCTACGTCACCGTAGCCCAGATCATCCATATAGATGATGACGATATTGGGGTGGTTTCTGACCTCTTTTCCCTGTTCAGCCATCTGGCAGGCTGAGGTGGAGAGTAACCCCCCAAGCAACAAGTTGAAAATCCTCGATTGTTTCATAGCGATTTGTTGTTATAATTGCTCACTTTATAACTGTTTATCCCATTTATTTAAACAAAGAAAGGATTTATTTTAGCTCAAAGTTCACCTGACGTCGGTTTTTTTGTTTGGTATCTACAACCAAACGGCCGTTGGTAGAAATCTTGACGTTTACCTGGTCGTCACCAATCAATTCCAATGCGATGGAGACGGTGGTGTGGCCAAGATGGATATTTTTGAGTGTCAGCCTTGGTAATTGCTCGTTCAATTGCGGGGTAATGTTATAGGAACTGAATCCGGTTTGCTCGATGCCCAGTATGCCTTCCAAGAAAATCCGGCAATAGAGTGCACTTTCTGCGGAAAGATGCCTCATGTTGTTTTCTGGAAAAGCTTCAATGGCATAAGGAACGTGGTCCCCCAATAGTCGCTTGCGTGAGTATGCTGCAAGCTTCTCCAATGATTTTTCGAAAAATCCGGCTTTGAACGTTCCTCTGAGCGCATATAGCGTTCCGCGATCCCAGAAAACTGTGTGTGCTTGCGGCCCGGGTTGGTGTTCCACGAGGACACCGTTTTCCGTCCACATACTGTCAAGTAATGCTGTGGCAGTTGCCTCGGCTCTGGTATTGATTCCCATAACCAAGGGTAGGCAAATCCAATGTCTCAGTCGGTCGTTCCCCTCAAAATAGCGATACGTATCAAGCCCCTCGATGGCGGAGCCGAAATGGTTTTCGATATTTTTTTCCAGCTCCCGCTGTTGCCGTTTGTAAGTGTTAGATACGTTTTTATACCCCAGTTCCTGCGCAACGTATGTGGCATATTTGAGGCCGCCGTAGTAAAGAGAACTCGTAGCCAGATTGGCATTTCCAGTAGCGATTCTTCCTTCCATTTCATCCGTCTGCGAGCGCACAACACCATTTTCATCCAGTTTGCTATGGCAATAGGCGAGGCTCCATTCGATGAGCGGCCAAAGGGATGCAGCCAGCTTTTTGTCGCCCATGCGCAGCAGGTATAAGGACGTGCCATAGGCAATCATCGCGGCGTCGCCACGGTCTTTGTTTGAGGATTGGATATCGCCTTCGATCTCAAAAGAGTAGGGAATAGGCTTATCTCCTTTAGGAATGTGTTTCAAGAACATCCGGTAAGCATTTTCCGCGGCAATAGATCCTTTTGGATAGCCAAGGAAGGGGAAAAAAGGCCCACTGTATTCGACTTGGTCATTCGCCCAGACGCCGACGTAATAATTGCCACCCCCCGGCGAATGAACAAGGCCCATCTTCGAATTGAAAATACTTTCGGCGGCCCGGATTTTCGAGAAATAGAACAGTTGGTCGAGTACAGGATTGGTGGTTTCGAGCACGAGGCTTTCCTGCATGGTTTCCAGAAACGCATCCCGCTCGTGTTCCGCGGCTTCATGGCTGAATCCATCCGTAGGTTCATCGTTAATCGCGGCTACGAAATAGATGCCGAACCGATAGGATTGGCCTGCAGTTAAGCTTATGTGGTCATGGGCATCGCTATAGACACGATTGTGGTAGGTGCCTTTATATCCCGGTAATGCTGTTGATGCTGTGGTATTGCCTATGTGCAACTTTTTGGCATCTCGACCGATGTTGGTCAGTGTCCACTGCTCGACAAATAGCCGGTCAGTCATCGAGGGGAATAGTGTGCGAGTCAACACGATATGGTTTACGGGCGTATGGTAGATGATAAGCTTACCGGCTATCCGGACCGAGTCGACTTGATCGAAAACGACGGTTTTTAAGCTGTCGGTGATGGTGGGTTCGATCTCGGACGAGTAGGTAAGCCTTCGGTAAGCCCGATACTGCTGCCAGTTAACACCGTTGGTACGGTCATACGTGCGTAGTTGAGGGAAAATGAGGTCGCGTGTGACAGTAAGTTGTCGCTTTTCATTGACAGCATAGTAAATGATGCCGGAGACCTTGCTCCCAGACATTTCGATGTTATCGCCGTGGGGGAGCCACGATTCGCTGCTAACATCCCATACAATGCTGTTGCTATCCGAAATATGCCAAAATTCCGGATCCGCTGCCTGTTGTGCCATGGCACTTGGCCATATCGCCAGGCATATCAGCAGTAAAAGCATATTTTTGTTAACGATCATTACCAATTTTTAAGGTCTTTTATAAACGGAAGCAAGGCGTCTGCCATCTGTTGGTGTTCTTCAAGGTTCGGATGCCAGTCGCTGCCGTTGGCATCGATGGTGCCGAAATGGAAATAGTGTATACGTTTATCAATAGCGGCAAACTGCGCATAGACGGCTTGTACATACGTTTGAAAGGTTAACGTGTTATCACCGGGTAAGGTAGGCCCCGAAGCACAAATGATATCAGCTTCGGGATACTGGGTACGCAACTTTTTTACAAAATTTACATAGGCATCCACAAATAGGACGCTGTCCAATGGCTTTACAAGGTCGTTTGCACCAAGTTCGATAACGACCACATCGGGCGGGTTGTCGCGGTAGTTCCACCGTGCCCCACTACCTACTACAATTTCGTCATACAACTTGGGTTGTACGAAATCCCGGTCGCCACCGTATGACTGGTACATGCCGATGCCCGAACGGCATATGGCCACATAGTTGGCATTGAGCGCGCGCGCAACGATTGCGCCGTAGGCTAAGTAGCCATTTTCTGTCCGGTACTCGAAATGCGATTTCCGGCTTTCACCCTCATTGCCATACCCGCAGGTAAGCGAGTTCCCTATGAACTCTAAGGTTCTACTAAGTTTAGGAATGAGGAGTAGCCCTTTCCCTTGGTCAAGGACAAAGCCTGCAAACGAAGTATTGCCTCCATGCCATTCCGTGCGACGGGTAATGGAGATGCGGTGTACCGTATCCGGGAGGTGTTCGGCAAGCTGGTAAAAGCCCGAAGAGTCGTTGGATTCGAAGGTGAAAAGGCTATCGTCTAGGTTGACTGTAAACCAATTCCGCAGGCTGTCATCCATGAGTTTGATTGCTACGGATGTGCCGGTAAAGCCTGCGCTGATGGTACAGCCGGAATACATAAAACGGGGCATTTCAGGATTTGTGAAATCAAACCGGCCGACATAGTTGATTGATTGATCCGTAGCTGGGATGAGCCGCCTGGGATGGTCAGTATGTTGACAACCCGTCAGTGATATGTGCAGGAATATCACAGCGAGGGCATAGATTAGGTGACGACGAAACAACGTTACAAGCATTAATGAATAGAATATCAGTTCGTTATTGTGTGTTTGCCTTCCCCCGACCCACCGGCGTTGAAGGCTGGCCGGGCAGGTAGTTTTCGATATCGATCACCGGAGGAAAATTGCTTTTCCACCAAAAACTCTCTTGCGTTCCCTCAGGAAACGCACCCAGGTTTTTACCGGCTCCGTCTTTTGCTGGGGTGCTCTCCTTCAGTCGAAAGTCGCCTTCAGCTGGATTTTCAAAGAGTGGATCGGCGAGAATCGCATGTGTACCCGTTATGGAATACACACTGTCCTTGAGCCAGGTATGCAAGTAAATCGGATAGTCTATTGTATTGATATCTTGGATGAGGTTGCGACTGATATCGATTGCCTGTGAAACGGCCCATCCATCCTTAAACCGCGCTGTGTGTCCGATTTCAAATGGAAAATTATGTGCAAAAATGTTATTGCTGATACGGACATCACGCAGATTGGTTGAAAACAGGTAGCAACCTCCGCTCAGCCAATATTGTGGGTCGCCGGTGAAATCCTTCCCCCATCCATTTCTGTAAAAGGTATTGTTGTAGATTGCTACGTGTTCGCGCATATTATCTATACCCCATCTCGAAAAAAAGATACCCGTCGCCCGGTTGTTA
Organism: Parapedobacter defluvii; assembly: GCF_014642075.1. GTDB lineage: Bacteria > Bacteroidota > Bacteroidia > Sphingobacteriales > Sphingobacteriaceae > Parapedobacter > Parapedobacter defluvii. The sequence continues at coordinate 114,214 of NZ_BMIK01000001.1, forward strand.
TAAACCAGGTTATGGTGAATTTTGAGGTTTTTCGTATTCGGTCCATCTTCCGAGGATATGGCGATACCCGACTCACAGCCATGTACTACGTTGTGGTACATTTCGATATGCGCTAACTGCCCAAACCATGCGTCGATATAAAGTCCCTGTCGATCGCAATCGTGCACATAATTGTGGTGCACCGTACCGAAAGAGGCTGTTTCTTTCACATCTATTCCTTCTTTGCGGCAATCATAGACATGGTTCCATGCTACCTCGAAATGGTGAGGACCCGCCATGCTGATGGCTTCATGTGGGGCCTCGTGTCCCGTATAAGGTGTCCAACTCATCTTCATATCGTTGGCATTAATCACTGTATTGCCTAATACCCGGATATATTCGCAGCGTTGCCAAGCAGCAATACCGGGCGAAAGGCTATTTTCTGATATACAGTTGACCACATCTATGTGGTGACTTTCCTGAATGTTGATGCCGGCACGTCGTGAGTTGCGCACGTGGATATTGCGTACACGTACATAAGCAGCACGCTCAATCTGGATCAATCCATTATTTCTTGGGTATATCCCTGAATCAGGGATATTAAAGTTCAAACCATCCAAAATTACCTTGGCTCCCTCCGCTCCGCGTAGGGTGACCCAGCCATCGACCGTTCCTTTTACCGTAATCGTTATCGGGGCATCCAGGTCATAGGTCCCCTCAAGAAGGGTAACCGTTTCTCCCGGACCGAGCCGATCTACCGCCCGTTGAATGGAGCGCAGCGGCTTTTCCTGTGTTCCCGGATTGGCATCATTGCCTGTCAGTGAGACAAACAGTTCCCGTGGTTGTGCAACTGTCTGTGCAATGGTTGCCAGTGTGATAAAAAAAAAGAATAAAGAAATATAGCGTGTCATTGTATTTGTATCAGCTTTTCAAGATGTGGATAAATATTAGTTTGCTTGTCGACGTGAGCGGTATTCCGTTACCGTTTCCCAGGCAATTTGCTGTAATTTCATGGCGATATTACCCGTAAGCTTTACAAACGGCCTTCCATCAAGGTGATGCAGTTCATCTGTCAGCCCAATGGGACTTCGCTCAAACAGCGTCGCATAGTGGATGCATGCCGAGAAATAACGTAAAGTGTCGTTTACGTGGATGTCGTCTGTAAACATTTCCCGGATTGATCCCACTCCGGGTACTTCACCGCGATCGATGGCGTCCGACAACCGACCTAATCCCTGACCTACCGGGATTAGTTGCAGCGGCTGCTGGGGGTCTTTGCTGTTGAACCGCTCAACGACCGACTCCCACATGGGCAGATCGTCTTTCAAGCGTTCGGGAAACGGACTTGCATCCTTATCGTGTGGACAAGCAGTGGGCTTGCCGCTATTGATGCAATGCCATACCTCGTAGAGGTAGGGTTTCACGTCCGGGTTAAATTGTCGCGCATAGTTGTAAAAACTGTCGACATAGCGGTAGGTGTCTTCGATATTGCCCCAGCCCTCCCCATAATACCTGGGAATGCTCTCAGTCATAACCAAATGTGTATAGTCCCCCGAAGGCAGGCCATCGTGGTCATCAAAGAAATGATATAGATGCGCACCTCTATCAACAACTGCAGGATCAAACACTTTCGCCATTTCCCGGTCTGTATGATCCATATAACCTGCATTTGTTTGCCGTAAAAATTGGTTCCACTGGTGCCGCAACGGAGTGCCATTGATGCGTTGATAACCGTAATCAAACGATATCAAGTCTGTACCTTTCGCGAGCCCCCACACCATTTCCGGTACGCCATCGCTGAGGCTATGCCCTAGATAAAATGCATTGACTGCCACCTTTTCTTGCGCGGATTGTGAACATGCCGCTGCTATAAGCAGCAAAAATGCGGTTGCAAGCGGATTAATCATAGCCAGGATTATTACCCGAAGATGCCATCAATGGGTTGGTGTTCATTTCGCGCTGCGGTATGGGATATAATAAATGCTTCGGTGCTTCAAATTCAAAATTCTGTGCATCGTAATTATATCCGAAGTCTTGTGCCGTCCATGTAGACAGGTTGATAAAACCAGCCATGTGCCAGCTTCGCAAGTCAGTCCACCGGATTCCTTCCTCAGCGGCCAGTTCAATGAAGCGTTCATGCATAATGGTTGCCATCGATACCGCCGTAAGGTTTGCCGGCGAAGTTGACGGGCTACCATCTTCTGTCGATCGCCGCGCCCGTTCACGGATATCGTTGACCTGCTGAAGTGCTGCCGACGTATTTCCCGTTTGCAGGTAAGCCTCAGCGGCCAGCAGTTTCACGTCGCCATAACGCAGTAAGCGTGTGTTATTGGTTGAAGAGATTCCCCAAACTTTTTCGAACCAGCAACGACCCGGATAAACGTATTTCATCAGTTGGTAGCCATCAAACTTATCCCATGGGGGTGTCGGGATGTTGGTATCTCCATTTACATTGGTGGTAAAGTTGGCAAAGGTATACCCCTTTCTGGGATCATCCGCTTCATAGGCATTTATCAGTTTCTTGGTTGGCCCATAGATTCCCGATACATAGTTCCCCCAGTGGCTTGTGCTGTAATGGTACATCGCTCCCATCTGGCCCACACCTCCTCCAAAATTGTTGTCCAGCCAGGCATTATCCTGGTCGGTCGCGTGACTGGCCTGCAGTTCGAAGAGCGATTCAGCATTATTTTCGTACCGGTAGTCGAAATTGTTGGCAAAATGTACCAGTTGCCGGGTAGTAATCTTTTCAAAGGCCGTGATTGCTTTCCCATAATCAGCTGCATTTGCTTGATTATATCGAGCCCGTAGTGTATAGCATTTTACGAGCATACCGTATGCGCTCTCGTTGAATACCCTGCCCCGTTCCGTTTCCAGTGGCCAGTACGTCTCATCTGGCAACAGTGTAGCCGCGAGTTCAAGATCTTCAATCGCTTTGTCTAATAGCTGGAATCCCTCTGAAGGAGGTAGCACGGCATCTGCGATTGTCCGTATACGGGTATCCTGCAACGGCGCTTTACGAAAGAAATCCCACAATCGGTAGAAACACCACGCTCGTACAAACAGTACTTCTCCTTTGTTGATTGCGTTTAGCCCTTCCGTGGTGTACACGGCTTTCACGGCCTCTTCCTCAAGCTTTTCGAGCATAAAATTGCAGCGATAGATAATCTGATAAAGCCTTGTCCACAACATATTTACCTCACCGTTTGCACTATTGAGACCCGAAAATGCTTCCATCGCCCCGCGACTGGCATCTTGGTGGGTGATATCATCACCTGGCAATAAAAGTATTTGATGAATACCTCCACCATCGTTGAGTAGTGGGCCATAGAGATTATGAAGTCCCGCATAACAAGCCCCCACACCTTCTTGTACCCGTAATTCCGACTCGAAATATTCACTCTCCAACTCAGCGGTTGGCTTTATGTCGAGGTTTTTTTCACACGAAGCAAGCAAGAGCATTGCGCCGATCACGAAGATTAAAAGTCCGCTATAATAGTTAACTCGTATCATGTTAATTGTTTGGTTAGTTGGTTAAAATTTAGCTGTTAATCCAACAAAAATGGTCCTGGGAATCGGGTAAGCATCGTTTTCCGGGTCAAGCCCGGTATACCGGGTTAGGGTAAATGCGTTTGACATCCCGACATAAATCCGTGCATTTTGGAAATATTTCTTATCCAAGCTAGTTGTCCACTGGGGCAATGTGTACCCCAGTTGCACATTTTGCAGGCGTAGGAATGCAGCGCTTTCAAAGAAAAAATCGGAGTAGCGGAGGTTTTGTACAGGATCACCGAAAACCAAGCGCGGATAGGTGGTCGACGGGTTCTGCGGTGTCCAGGCCTCATACACGATGCTCGTCACGTTGTCACCTTCGGTGGGCATGAACGTGCCTGCTTTGATCCCGTTGTATTTCACCACATCGCCAACCCCGGTAAATTGCATATTCAAGTCGAAACCTTTGTACTCGGCATTGAGGTTGAAGCCGTAGAAAAATCCGGGAATAGACTTTCCGACATAGACCATGTCATACGAATCGATCTTTCCGTCGCCACCTTCTGAGTAAAATTCATTTTCGTTTTTCGGCGCACCCCTCAGGTCTCGGAAGTAGAAGTCGCCAGCGCCAACCCGCGAGCGCTGGTAGTTTACATCTTCGTATTGAGCTAGCCACTCCTGCGCTTCCTGATCGCTCTGAAAAATCCCGTTTACCTTATAGGCTTTGTGGTAAAACATGGAATACCCCTCTTCCACTGTTCCTCCCGAGGTAGGTATTCCTTTATAGGTCTCCAATACACGGTTTGCGGTTGTGGTTAAGTTCGCGCCAATGCCGTATCGGAAATCACCTAATTGCTGTTGCCAATTGAGATTAAATTCGAACCCTTGGTTCTGTACCTTAGCCACATTAGCTACCGGCGTTTCGATGATACCCACACTGGAGGGTAGGTCAATCGCCTGCAAGATCCCGTGTGTTTTCTTGTAGTAATATTCCGCGGTAAATCCGAGTCCCTTAAATACCTGCGCATCAAACCCGATGTTAAATGTTTCTGTTCGTTCCCAGGTCAGGTCACGGTTGGGTATCCCAAAAATAGTGGCTCCTTCGTAAAACACGCCTGATCCGGGCCGGTTATCCTGACTGGCGTTGCCGAATGCGTAGTGGGGGTTTCGGGAGATGGCGGATAGGTACGCCATATCGCGCACTTCCTGGTTGCCAAGCTGCCCCCAACCCGCGCGTAGCTTCAGCTCATCGATCCAGTTTGCCGATTCCATGAAGGGCTCGCTTTTCAGTCGCCAAGCTGCAGAAAAAGAGGGAAACGTTCCCCATCGGTTTTCCGGTGCGAAGCGCGCACTGCCATCGCGACGTACCGTAGCATCGAGGTAATACTTGGCAGCATAGTTATAACTTAGTCGAAACAGGTAGCCCTGTAATGCCCAACGCATTTGTTCGCTGCCAACAGATGTATAAGCCCGCTCACCGCCTAGATTGCGCAGATAGTCCTTTTTTGTGGTCATATACTCCGTACTGGCAAACTTATATTTGGCGTCATACTTTTGGTCGGAAAAATTGAACAGAAAGTCCAGGTTATGTTCGCCAAAGGAATTCGAATAGTTGACCATTAATTCTTTGACGAGGTTGTTATTCAGCACATCACGTTCCTGATAGGACCCCACCGATTTTCCTCCGCCCAGTGCCCTCGGATCGCCTGCTGTATAGTCAAATACATTTGCGTCGTAGTCAGCGAATTGGTATCGGCTCGTAATATATCGATCGAGCCCCATTGTACCCTTTACGGTCAATCCCTGCAAGGGAGTCAGTTCGAGATATATATTGCCCATATTGCGCCAGGAGTCATACGGTGAATCGTTTGAATTCATCCGGCCCACCTCATTGATGCGTGTACCCTGGCCATACAACTTCTGATTAGAATAGCTCCCGTCCGGCTGTATTCCACCTACCGCATTGGCGTACCCGTTGTAGCTCGGAATACCCGACTCAGCATAGATCGGTTGCCAAGGTGCGCTCCGGATTACGTCAAAGTAGCTGTATACACCGTCCCGGCCTTTGGCGTTCACCAACCGATAGTTTATTCCTGTTTTTAGCCACTCGTTAATTTTGGAATTCAACTTAAATGAACCTGAATAGCGTTCTAACTGATTGACCAATATGGTGCCTTCCGTGTTTGTATAACCAACCGAAAAATTGTAGTCAGTGTTATCATTACCCCCCGATACCCTAATCGAGTAATCCTGCATCCCCGCATTCTTATTGCGTACTGCGTCTTCCCAATTGTACGTCGGTGAATTACCTAGATAACGGTCACTTGTTGGATCGAAGCGTCCCACATTATCTTCCATTGGCAGCCGATCAGGGTCTGTTGCAAATATGCCTTGTACAAAAGATGTGTATTGGGGAGTGGTCAGGAAATCTAGATCCTGTGTTAGGTTCTGTGCACCCAACCGAGTGCTGAAATCGATCGTCATCGTTCCTTTCCGACCCGATTTGGTAGTAATCAACACTACGCCATTTGCGGCACGCACACCGTAGATAGCGGCTGCTGAGGCGTCTTTTAGTACAGATATTGACTCGATATCATGAGGATCAATCATCGACATGATGTTTAAGGGACCCCGTACGTCAGTAATCCGGTCATTTTCACCCTCTACACCTGCCCCCATTTCGGTTACCGGTATGCCGTCAATCACGAATAGTGGATCGGAAATTCCCCAGGTATTGGTACCACGGATACGGATCGTGGGTCTCATCATTGGGTTTCCAGAGGTTCCCGACACCTGCACACCGCTCATCGTTCCCTGCATAGCCACTTCGGGGCTCATAGCCACCGATTTGGTAATGGTTTCTGTATCGATACTGGAAATGGCTGAGGTGATATCCTTTTTCGAGCGTGATCCGTATCCGATGACCACCACTTCTTCCAGATCGCTTACGGATGCACTCAGCGTCACATCGACTCTGTCGGATCCACTTACGGGAATTTCCTGTGGTGTGTATCCGAGCATAGTAAAGACCAGGGTAGCGTCAGCTCCCGGTATCACGAGGTGATATTTCCCCGCGTCGTCCGTGGTGGTCGCCAAAGCCGCTCCCTTTACGGAGACAGATACACCTGGTAAGGGCTTGGCATTGTCATCAACCACCGTACCGGACACGGTCTGCTGTACTATCTGTGCCATACTTTCTACGGTGCCTTTGGTCTGTATTTTTTTGGAGTTCCTTGGCTTGGAGCTTACTAAAATCGTTTTGTCTTCGATTTTATAGGTAAACGGTTGGTCTACAAAGAGACGTTCCAGAAACATTTCCAACGGCATATTTGTCACAGAAATCTTCACGGAAGCGCTATGTCTTAATTCCTTGTAGTTGTATAGGACAACATAACCACTCTGCTGCTCGATGGTATGGAAAACCTGTTCGAGTGAAGCACTTTTGGTGTTCATCGTGATGATTTGGGAATAACTGCGGGCCTGCAACTGCAAGCACGAGATTAGCAGTAATACATAACTGACCTTGATAACCATAAGGGCTTGCCGTAAAATAGATTTCTTGGTATATGGCCCGGGAGGTAGGCAAACGCCTTCCAAGCCTCGCTTTTTATTCATAACTTTGTGATGCTAAGGTGATACTTTGTGAATCGATCCGATATTCGCATGTGAACCGACGGCATATTGGCGGGGTAAGTGGTGTCGACACTTCCCTGCTTTTTCCATCCTATCCGGTGGTTCTACGTAGGTGTTTTGTGCATAATTTCCCTATTTAAGTTTATAAATCAGCATTTCTTGCGGTATTGGTCGCGTACAGTACAAGTGTGCGGTCTGCTTTCAGCTCGGATCTGATCCCGAAATCCCGTTCTAGAAAATCGAGGAAAGTCGACAATCTTACTCCTCGGCTCATTTTACCGCCCAGATATCCAGTCGGTTTCGGCCCTTCATACCGAACACGGATGTCATACCAGCGTTCAATCTGCTTCATCGCCTCATCGATACCTAGTCCATGAAAATTGAACAAGCCGTCTTTCCACGCTATGGCGGTGCGGGGATCGATGGAATTCACGGCTAAGTTATTTTCTTGATTACCGATGACACTCTGCTGGTTGGGTGCGAGTATCCGGCTTTCGCCTTGTGTTACTCCACCAGCTAGGATATTCACCCGTACCGAACCGGTTACCAGTGTTGTTTTGGTAACCTCATCATTGCTGTACGCACTGATGTTGAACGATGTACCTAGTACTGCTACCCGTTGCTTCTCTGTGTTGACGACGAATGATCTATTGCGCTCTTTGGTCACTTCAAAATAAGCTTCTCCCTCAAGTTTTACCTCGCGTATGTCGTCGCCGAATGCCTCTGGATAGACAAGGGAGCTGGCTGCATTCAGCCATACTTTTGTACCATCTGGAAGTGAGAGCTGGTATTGTCCGCCCTTAGGCGTAGTGAGTGTTAGCAATCGGGTATTGGCAGTCTGTTTTCCCTCATCCGCTGTTAACGCGATCACTTCTGTGCCATCTAGATATCGGATTCCGTTTCCGACTGCAATACCCTTCTGTGCAGCGCTCAGGTCAACTGTCCGTCCGTCGGCCAATGTCAATGTTGCACGATCGCTTCCTGGAACAATCTGTTCGGCGCTGATCAACGATGTCCTGTTATGGCGATCGGTATCCTGCCAAAAGTAGAAGCCTGCCGCCAGAAACAGGAATATGGTCGCCGCTGCTACCGATAATTTCCACCCTATCACGCTGCGTCGTGCCGACCTACCAGTCGGAGTTATCGCGACTTGTGGCGTGGCTGAAACTTTTGCCAGCAACTCAGGGTATAATTGGGCAACGCGCTCGGGAATAAAATCTGACTTGGTAACATCAGCTTGGTTGTCTAAGGCCTGAAGGATAGTTGCCTGAAAATCCTCATCTTCCAGCTCAGTGAGCGCCGAGAAAAGCCGATCAAATTCCTCGCGGCTTACCTGTTTATTTAAGTAAGCAGTCAATAGACTGAGTATTGCATTGCGGTTTTCCAATGATAATAAGTTTATAATTCGTTTATGGATCTATACGCCCCAACCAGAAAAACACACTATTGGAAAATGAAAGAAAATTGTAAGCTATTGATGTACAGATCAATCAATGTAAAATGAAAGTAGGAGGGAGACGGCAACCACGTGTTCGCCCTGGGCAGATCGGAGTATATAATTTTTGATTTCCTTAATCGCCTTAACCAGTTGGTTGCTGACGGTGGAAACAGAAATCCCCATCAATTCGGCTACTTCTTGGTAACTTTTGTCTTCCAGTTTGCACAATATCAGAATCTGCTTCCTTTTTGGAGGTAGCCGTTCTATAGCTGTAGAAATGAGCTGCTGCTGTTCCTTAGCCAGAACTGTTTCCTCGGTATGGAGATAAAAGCTTATGGTGCTGGCCCATAGTTCCTGTTGCAATGCTTTATCCCGGCTTATTCTACGGAAGACATCAATGGCTAAATGATCCGCAATGCGGTATAGGTAAGTTGTGAATGCCTGTTCGGGGTCTATGTGTGCTCGTTTTTCCCAAAGCTTTAAGAAGGTGTCCTGCAGAATTTCTTCTACGGTGTCCGTATCTTTCAATAGGCGTAGCAACCGTCTGTAAAGTACCGGAGCAAAGGTTGCGTATATTTTTCCAAAGGCCGTAACATTCCCGTCACGCAGCAGGCGTAGTAAGTCGGTATCGACTTTCGGCAATGGATGTGGCATAATTGGAAATTTTACCAAACATACGTTTTTTTTGGAAAAAGTAATCCGACTGCCTAGTTAAAGAACTAATTCCCCGGATTCCTCAGTACCATATCCAATGATTTGTTCTTCGCCAATGCCACCATTCCAATCTTTGGCATTTGCGGCATTTTTCGATTTCAGATCCGCCAACTGTTCCAGCGCTAATGCATATTCTTTTGTGTCAGCGCCATTGCCGAATGTGCTCACGTCATTACCATATAGAAAGATGAGTCTGTAGTTTCATATCCTCCAGATTAATGACGAAGTCTACGTCTTTCTGGTTAAAGGCATCGACGGCTTCGTGTAATTTGGTTAACGATTTCCGGTAATACCGATTAATATGCGTGTTGCAGTCGCAATATTGTACATCTGCTATCAATCCAATTGAAAGGATGGGTTGTTGGCCCTCATGTATTGTATCCTGGTTATCGAGCAGAGGCGATAACCAGGATAACAAGAGATTTAGAATAATATATTTCATTTCAGACTCCCATGCGAATGTAGTGATTTGGGGAGAACTATAGGTTACTTTACTCGGTCGGTTCTGAGTGAAACAGGAGAAAGATAATCCTTTCCGCCCAACAAAAGCACAAAGTCAATTAATTGTGCCATGCCAAAGATTGACGGCCTCACCCCGTCCCCATAAGGTGGGAAACCCGGCACGTATTGTTCCGCGAAGATTGGTCCTGAACGCACGATGTCTCTTACGCCGCATTCCATCAATTGACGTGCTTGGGCGCGATGCCCCCTGGCCAATAGCCCCCGGGCTGTAAAAGCCATTTCGGGATATTTGGGCATCGGAAATCCCGCAAAATTTTCCCCCGGATCAAACTGTTCATTGAATAATTTCATCATGCCCGTCAATTGAGGATAGGTCAACACGTCTATCGCTAGGCCGCTGGTCACCCAGATAGCGTGCCCCGCGGCCCGTCTCTTCGTCTCGGTGTCGTAGAGCTGAACGGGAATGGCATCGGGTTGTTCCCAAAACCAGCTTAAATAGTGATTGAAAAACTGTTGACGTTTGGCCGTCCACATCGTTTGGTCTGCAGGTAATGCCAGTATGGAAGCGATGGTATCAAGTGCTTGCAGATCAATAAGGGCAGAAACAACAAAGTCTGCATCTTTTTGTGTTTCGCTAAGCAAACTCACTTCTTTATAAACCCACATGGGGTAACGAAGCCGCCAATTCATATACCGCTTTAACGCAGGATAGTTTTGTGCGAGCTTGTCTTTATCGCCGGTCAGACGATACAGCAGCAGCGCGGTTTGTGCTTTTCGCGAAGGCAGGCTCTCCCCACCCAAAACTCCGGTATCATCGACTAACGACATTAATCCACTGAATGCTGCCCAGGAAACCTCCGGATCGATATAGGCATACAATTGCATGCCGATAAAGCTCTCCCATGCTGCGGAAAAGGGAGCGTCGGAATGGCCTTCTGCCCAAAGCGACGGTTTACCCGTGACAATTTGCGGATAAGGAAAATTAGTCGGATCTGAAGAAAGCACATTCATTGCCAGAAATACCCAGGCTTTATAATACGCCTTTCGAATATCGGCAGGTTCGACGCCTTTAGATTCCACCTCGTGAATGTCAAAATGGGAAGGATGAGGCACCGATTTCAATAGGTCATCCCAAAATAAACGGCGCTTTTGCAGTTGCTTGCCCACAATAGAGGGATTGGCAGTTGGTTGTTGTGCCCGTTTAATAAGTGAGTCTGTGGGTAGATAGGGATCTGCAAAAGAATAGGAAATAAGGATATTTGTATCGGGCGAGGAATCAAAAATGCCCGATACGGACCAATAGCCGGTTTCCGGGGGCGAAATAAGCGGGTTTTGACCAGCAACAAGATCCGTATAATTCCGATAGAACGTTATTTCTCCGGCCGACGGAAGCTTGAAGGAAACGACATAGTTATAATGCCCGGATTGGATAAGCAACGTGCTGCGGTTTATTTTTACAAGTGCACCGTTATATTTTCCACTGGTTACGATAGGACTCTTGCCCGGCTTCGTGACCCGAAAGCTTCGAACAAGGGTTTCGTTGTCATAAAGGAAGTCGAAGCCGGCAATGCTTGTTCCGTCGGCATAGCTTCCTTGAAACGAAAGTTGATGCGGCTCCCATTGCGTATGGAATTCATCTGCCATAAAAAGGCTCTTCTTTTTTATACCGCGGAGCGACAGATGGCTCATCACCATGTCTGTGCCTCGTCCGATCAGATAGATAGTCAGTTCAAAAGATTGCCGTCCTTTCCATCCCGTTTCGGCAGGAATATCGAAACAGTACGTTCCTGTTCCTGTGTTTTCTTGCCTTATCGTCCGATCTGAAGCGTCTCCCACGCGATGGAGTTTGACCGCCCAAAGAGACGAAGCTTGGGGAATAACAATTTCCAGATAGCGTGAGTCATCCAGGTCAGCGGTAATAGGTTCCTTGAAACGAAGCGATTGAACATCCTGTCGTGTCTGTTTGCTGATATGGGCTTCCAAGCCCTGCTCAGATACTTGTACCGATATGCCATCACTGGGCTCCCAGATAGACGGATCTTCAAGAGAAGCCTGCCAGGTTACGAAGGTATGTCCCGGAGATGCTTGCTGAAGATGCAGCACGTTGATATCCGGTAGTTCGCGATGGGGGGCACGTGTACTCAGATACCCGGCATTCAAAGGAATCATGGGACTGTTGCTGTATGCCGAGGCGTTTTTTTGCCCCGGCGGAATCCGGAAATTGTACGGATTGATTACTAAGCGCGAACCGGGTAAACTCAAATCCCTTCGTTGATCTGGCCCGCTCTCCTCCAAATCGCTGCTGCGGGGTATCTGGGCATGCGAAGCGGCAATACCCGAAATTGCCAAGAGAAGCAGCGTCGCTATCTTTATTCGGTGATACATTGAAGTATGATGTCCTGTTCCTGATAAGTTTTTAGCCAACCATAGGTCAGCGACTGTCCGTTGGGTCCTTCGATGACGACTTGAATGTTGGAGGAAACTTCCCCTGATAATCCCGTTGCTTCGGCAAAATTCCAATAGTAAATACGCGAACCGTCAGAAAGTTGCTTGTAGGTTCCGTTTTCGGGACGAAGCACATAGTCGGCAAGGCCGTTATAAAACTTCAATAACCATACTCCGTCGGTGGGTTCCTCATATACGCGCATTGCGAGATAGGGATATTCGTCTAAATTGAACAGTTGATCCCATTTCACCGCAATCCCATATCCATCGTCGTTATTTCGGGTGATGGTCAGTTGACCGGGGGCACCGGGTACGGGCTGTAGTCCATCATAATCCCAGCCATCGACATCCTCCGATGTTTCAAAGGGAATAAAAATACGACCTGGTGATGCCTCATCATCCGGGCAGGAAATACCGATAATGGCTCGGTAATTAATCAGGACAATCGCCGTGGATAAGGCTGGATTCAGTTCATATTGAGACGGTGAATCCAAGCGGATGGCCAGCGCCAGGGTATCATCTTCGTGACCAGCAAGCGCAGTCATATCCAATGACAGCTGGATAAGCGCCCCGTCTTTGCCCTGTTCCACTGTCGCAGAAGGGGGGATGTCGATCATGTCGGGTTCCAGGTCGATCGTATTTGGGAGAGCTCCTTCCTGTTGGAGTTGATGGATGGTGTCTCGGTCCACAACGAGATTGACCGTAAAGGCATCGCGGTTTTTCAGGCCCGATGTGGAAAATCCTAGTGTGATATAGACTTTCTGGTTTTCTTCGTCGATTTTATAGGGATATCGATCCGATTCGGGAATGCGGATGATTTCACCACTACCCGTCCAGTAGATTTTCGGATTTGGGTAATCGTCAGCGATAATATCACCGGTTTTTGTACAAGATAGGAGAAAGCCGATCAGTAGGGCAACAGTGCCGCATATGGAATAAAAGTTGAACGTTGGTTCTTGTTTCATGACAGTTCAATAGTTACTGGTATTCGGAATGTCGGTTAATAATGGATTACCAAAAAGGGTTCTGCACACATTGTCGGTTGCGTTCTACCTCGGTTTGGGGAATCGGCCAGAGATAGTGTTTGCGCTGAAACACCCGGTTTTCGAAAACCACCCGTTTGTATAACAACGGATCTGAAAGGTGACTCCCCCCCTTGATATTAATCCCGTAGAACGGTCCATCATCGGTCTGCTCCGCAATTTTCCAACGCCGGCAGTCCCAAATGCGGAGATCTTCAAATACGAGCTCTGCCCGACGTTCCGCGCGGATGGCATCGCGCATGGCAGACTGCGATGGGGGTGGAGCTATTTGGCCTGGGGCTGTGCCATAGGCGGGTATGCCTGCGCGCTTGCGGATCAGGTTTAGATAGTGCAGGATTTCGACTTGATTACCGGCAAAGTCATATTCATTGAGTGCTTCTGCATAATTGAGGTAGACTTCACCCAACCGGAAAATAATATCTTGCAGTTTTTCTACAGTCACATTGGCCCAGTTGGGATTCCAGACGGTGCTGGGATGAATGAATTTCCGGATGGCATAACCGGTTTTGCTGTAATTATCGCCCACCAGATCTGCACCGCCCGCCCAGAATTCGAATCGGTACGATTGGTTGCCGTCCTCGCCCCGGTTTACCCATGAAGCTCCGTTGAAACTGATCGTAGCATAAAATCGAGGTTCCCGGCCCACGTACATCTTCGAAACTCCTTCATTCCAATACTGGGTGGTTTCTTCGGCAAATCCTTGTTCGGTATAACCCGAACGGGGGTTGATAATGGGGCTTCCATCGGTATTATAACCCGTAATCGGGCGTTCACCATTGGCCATGAAAAATGCGTCAACCTGTTGTTGCGTCGCTCCGTATACCGCTTCTCCTCCGGCCTGGTGGGGGGCACAGTGCTGCCACCAATGCCAATCCAGCAATTCGCCTTTAGGCTGACGACCCCAGATGATTTCCTGGTTCCAGCGATCAAGGAATACGTCCCGATAGGAACTTAGCGGATTGGGCGATCCGGTCTCATCTGTCTTTATCAACAGTCCACTAGGCATTCGGTCGATGACTGCCTTGGCGGCATCTGCGGCAGTTTTCCATTTTTCGTGGTCATAAACTGTGTTAATCAATGGTGTGCCATCCGGGTTCACGAAATTCCCATAGTCTGCATTGCCGTTAAACAGCGGGCTCGCTGCATAGAGAAGCATCCTTGCTTTTGCCGCCAGTACCACCAATTGGTCAACTCTCCCCAATTGCCCCTGATCAGTAATGCGTGCAGGCAGATCGGAAATTGCCTGGTCAAATTCAGCAGAAATGTATTGCACGCACGCGTCGTAGGGCGTGCGCGCCAATTGAAGCGATTCGGGAGGGGTATCGATTTCAAAGGGTGTTTCTGCGAGGACGACCACCGGGCCGTACTGCCGCAACAGTAATGAATAATAAAATGCCCGGAGCGCCCGGGCTTCGGCTTTGCGTTGCTTCCGGAGTTCGGCAGACATTTCCTGGCATTCGTCAACCCGTGCGATAAACACACTTGCCGATCGGACACCTTGGTATAGGTATGTCCAGAAATCAAACACAGTAGTTGAAGGCCCCCAGTTACCGATGTTATGCAAATGATTGGCATACATAAAAGATGCACCAAAATCGGCCTCGTCTGCAATGCTCATGAAGCTCCCTTCGAATCCTTGGTTGCCATCACCCAACGGTGGTACAAAGGAATAGACGTTGGCTAGGTACCGCTCGGTTTCCAAGGCTTGGGCAAACACGGCATCCAGGTCCAGCATGTCGTCGGGTTGCCGGTCTAAAAAATTCTTGTTGCAACCGGTAGTTAGGAGTATGAAAATCCCCGCAACCAGCTGTTGTAGGTGTTTTATGATTGTTTTCATGATTTGCGGCTATTAGAAATTCGCGTTGATTCCCAGATTGAATGTTCTTTGTATGGGATATTTCGCGCCGGTATTGCCCGACGAGCCAGCCCCGAGTTCGGGATCCCAAAACGTAAATTTGCTGAAAGTCAAAAGATTGAACCCTGACAAAAAGACACGGAAAGCATCAATTTTCAGTTTTTGGCTTAGCTTTTTCGGTAAAGTATATCCTAATTCCGCTGTCCGAAGCCTCAAATAACTTGCATCGCGTTGCCACCAGGTGGACGGCTGGACATTGTTTGTCATCCCACTGAATCCGAGGTTGGGGAACAATACGTCCTGGCTTGGATTTTCCGGAGTCCATCGGTCTAAACCGTGTACCTGTAAATTCCCGTTTAATCCATCCATGAATGGATACCAGCCTCCGCCAAAAAGCATGAAGTCCATCATGCCACTTCCTTGGAAAAAGACGGAAAGATCAAAATTCGCATATCCCAGGCTCATTCCGAACCCATAAATGATGCTGGGGTTCACGGGGTTGCCGATGGCCACGTAGTCGTCGATATTCACGATGCCGTCCCCATTGACATCCCTGTACCTGATGTCGCCCGGAGATACCTTACCAAACGTATGCGCCGGGATATTGGGCAGCAGAACGCCTTCCTGCGGATCTGCGAAATCTGCTGTCGTAAATAATCCTTCGGCAATGAGCCCGAAAGGTTGCCCGAGCCGCTTCCCTTTTTCGGCGCGATAAGCCCATATCGGTGTAGGTTGATCGTTTTCAATGATCCGGTTTTTGGCGTACGTAAAATTTCCACGGAATGTGAGGTCCAGCTTGCCGAATTGGCTGCGGTATTCAAGGGAAGCGTCCACACCTTGATTTTCCATGATACCAATGTTTCCCCAGGGATTTTCTTTGACTCCGAAAATGGCAGGCAGCGAATTCCGTTGTAGAAATATATTGCGGCGCTCGCGTCTGAAAAAGTCTGCTTGCAAATAGAAACCGTGAAGGAAACGAGCCTCTATTCCGGCATTGACTTCCCTTTCCCGTTCCCAAGTGAGGTTGGCACCCCATTCTTCTTCACCCCTTCCGGGGATCGTCACGGTATAGTCCCTGCCAAAAGTCCAACCTCCATTTCCTCCGCCGACGGTCGTCAGGTAGGCAAATCGTCTCCCCCCGATTTGATCGTTGCCCTTTTCACCGATGGAGCCGCGGATTTTCAGGTACTCCAATGCATCGGAAAACCTACCTGCTTTATAAAAGGGCTCTTCCGAAAGAATCCAGCCCAATGCTACCGCCGGAAACAAGCCGAAGCGATGCCCTTCTGCGAAATTTTCGGATCCGTTGTACCCGGCACTTGCTTCGAGGTAGTATCTGTTTTTAAAGTTATACGATAGGCGCCCTACATATCCCTGAAGCCTGAACGGAAGTGCAGAAATGCTATTGCTGGCGTCTGCATTGACAAAATCCTGTTGATTATATAGCAAAAGGCCGGCAAGACTGTGGTCCCCGAATTGCTGAGTATAGTTGAGGTTCGCTTGAAAGTAGATGCGGCGGTTTCCACCGGCTCCCTTGCTAAAGCCCAAATCCTGGATTCCGACCACCGTTTGCTGAAGCATCAACTCGTTGTTGTCATCCCTTCCCCGGGCAATGTAAAGATCTCCCATATCGCGGGTGCGCTCAATATTGTGCCAGTTATAGGCGTCAAACGAGAAAAGCCCCTGGACACTCAGGCCCTTTAAGAGGTACGATAGATCGTGCCGGGCATTGACATTTGATTGGATTGAACTGTTCCAGGTGGTTTGGAATCCACGGTTGACCAGGTCATGGTAAGGGTTTCGCACCACACTGCCTGTCCCTGCAAATAATTTGTTATCGGAATTATTCGGGTCGGGATACCAGGCTGGAAACGTAATGCCATTTGTTTTAGAAATCAATTCCCAAAGGTTATCACTGGATGTGCCTGGATAGTTTACCGTTACCAGATAGCCACCCAGGTTTAGCCCGACGTCTGTATACGCACCTAGCTTAACATCCGTATTTGCCCTGAAATTATAACGGTTGAGGTTTGTATTTGTATGATAGGCGTTGAGATTGTCTTCCTTCCACATCCCTTGTTCGTTCAGTAATGAGCCAGAGATATAGTATTTAGCTACTTCCCCTCCGCCGGTGACGTTCAGGTTGGCGCGATTGCTAAGTGTATGCTTCTTGGTCATGAGATCAAGCCAATTGACATCCGGGTAAAGTAAAGGATCTTCTCCTGAGCGCGTCTTATCAATGCGATCTTGACTGAAGTAAGGTTGTGACTCCGGATTGGTGGCCAAATAAGCTTCGTTATATAGTTCCATAAACGTGGCCCCGTCGGTATATTCCGGCCATCGGGTAGCACCTTTGAGCATAGTCTCATATTTGAAATTAATGGACGGAGCTTGGCTGGCACCTCTTCGCGTATTGACGAGGATGACACCATTCGCTCCCCTGATGCCATAAATCGCCGTGGCTGCTGCATCTTTTAGTACCGAAAAGGTTTCGATATCTTCGGGTTCGATATTATTGATGGGACGTTCCACGCCGTCTACCAGTACCAAAGGGTCAGACCCTGCGCCGAACGTGCTGATGCCCCTGATCCAAAACTGAGCGTCGTCATTACCCGGTTCACCCGAACGTTGTACGGCGATAACACCGGCGACTTGCCCAGCCAACGCGTTGTTTAACGACCTCGGTACTGCCGACTTTAAACTCTTAACATTAACGGTGGAAATGGCACCTACTACACTCTCTTTTTTTTGAGTACCATATCCCACAATAACCACCTCGTCGATATCGCTTACTTGCTCTATAAGGGTTACGTCAATGGTCTGTGTCGTTCCGATGACGGCCTCGGTCGGTTCATAGCCAACAGCGGTAAAAACCAGTATTCCTACATATTGGGGCGGTGTGATCCGGTAACGACCGTCAGCATCGGTGGTCGTAGCTAGTGTCGTGTTTTTCAAGTTTACCGTAACGCCTTCGATTGGCTGGCCTTCGTTGTTGGTTACCCGGCCAAGGATTTCCCGTTGGAAGGGAACGGGGGCATTCGATTGGGATTTCTTCTTCCGAATAAGGACGGTCGTGTTCTGAATTTCGTAATCCAACGGCTGGTTTTTTAAACATGCCTCGATCACCGATATAAGCTGTTTGTCTTTCACATCTAAGGTTACCGCAGCAGCCTGATTTAAATCTTCGGAAGCATATAAGAAATCGTAACCCGTTTGTTTTTTCAACAGTTTAAAAACAGATTGCAACGGCGCGTTCTTGACACGAATGCTTACTTCCTGGGCATTTGCCTCAGCGTAAACCTGCATAAATGTGAATAACAAAAGCAGTAATGAAAGCTTCATGGTCAGTAAAACTCTGAAGAGCTTGTGTTTGGTATCGTCATGCAATACCATGTTTTTTCTATACATTTGCATGTTAGGTTAATAGAACAGGATTGTTTACTACACAATTTGAAGATGACCTAATCCGGCAATGGTTGCCGGTACACCGGAAATGCCGCAAACATTTCCGGTTTTTCATAGGCAGCAGATCCGTGTATCGGGTTACATCATGACCGTTACCCTCCTTTCCTTCAGGTTGAAGTGCATACCGCTTAATGATTCAAGGTAACCCAGCAATTCAGCCAAGCCCTTTGATCTGGTATAGGTCCCGCCGAATCGTTTAGAAGGGACCATTCCCTCGAAAACCACATCCACATTGTACCAGCGCGCGATGTCCTTCATAATGGTTCGGATATCCTGATCTTCAAAGAGAAAATCTCCATTTACCCAGGCTATGGCATAGTCCGTGTCTATATCCTTGGTTTGAATGCTTGAGTGTGAGGATGAAAGGGCTTGCTGCCCCGGATTCAGGATTGTTTTTTGGGACCCGCAAGCTACTTCTACCCGGCCTGTAACCAACGTGGTCTTGACCATTTTTTCATCAGCATATGCAGCGACATTGAACTCGGTTCCGGTTACTAAAATATGGGTGCCATTTGCATTGACTTCAAAAGGCATAGCTTTGTTTTTGGCGACTTCGAAATACGCTTCCCCCGTGAGTGAGACCCTACGTTCATGTCCGGCGAAAACCACCGGATAGGTTAACGTTGTGGCAGAGTTGAGCCATACCTTTGTGCCATCCGGCAACGTGATTTGATATTGACCTCCTCTGGGGACGCTTATGGTGTTATTTCCTTCATTCGTTGCCCCCTTTGCGAAACGATGGTCTACCTGGTAATCGATCCCACCATTAGCAAGTTTGGTAATGGCAATTCCTCCTTGATTATATACAGTCCCTGTCTGCGCGTCATCCAGCCAAATGGTTTTGCCATCGGCCAATGTCAATTGGGCAGCATTACTGCCGGGAGCTACCGCTTGCGATATGTAGAATTGCTCAACCGGACCGGAGGAACGGCGAATTAGGTAGATTCCAATCGCTGTTGCGCAAAAAATCAAAATGGCTGCGGCTGTTGCGATCCGCTTGAGCGTGAAAACCGGGCTAATTTTTTTCGGGAATAATTGGCTTTCAATATGGCGTTGCATAGCACGTTTAACCAACTGGCGCTCCGTTTCGTTTTCCCATTCCCAGGTATGGTTGTGAAGTTGAGTAGCAAACCACTGTTCGAGCGTAGCGGTTTCTTTTTCGCTGCAAACGCCCGCTTCATAGCGTGCGAGTAAATCCAGGATTTCCTCTTTATTCATTAGAGCCAATGGTCTATAATCGTTTTGTAAGGAAGTGTGGTTTTTTTGGATTTGGTAGTAGTAATAATTTCAGGGCTTATGTAAGGTCTTGTTTTTCAGAGAAAAAAAATAGGGTAGTACGGTAGGATTAATGCAACCAACAGGGTCGGATAATTGCGGTCGTTTAGTTTAAGACGCAGGATTTTCAATGAGTTGCTGATCTGTTTTTTTACGGTTTTGTCCGAAATATTTAGTTGTTCGGCAATTTCTTTGTATGATAGATTTTTTTCGCGGCTTAAGACAAAAACTTCTCTCATTTTTTGGGGAAGATTTGCTACTTCGGCATCGATGATACGTTGCAACTCCTGGGTAAATAACTGTGATTCGACGCTTTTCTCATATTCGTCGAAAAATTCGATAAGTGACGCCAAATAATCCCGTTTTTCTATGTTTAGTCGGATATAGCGTAAAGCTTTGTAGCGGGCTATTGAAAATATGTAGGATCTTATGGAATTTACGTTGGCTAAGGTGTTACGTTGCTGCCATAGGTCAATAAATGTCTCCTGTACGATGTCCATGGTATCCTCTCGGTCATGAAGTATACGCATGACATAGCTAAAAAGAGACTCCCACAAAGTGTCATATAATAATGAAAAAGCTTTTTCATCACCCTGCCTAAGCAATTGAGTCACCATCGTGTCGTGCGTGATACTCATCTGTTTCTGATTTCCATATTCGTCCAGCAGTGCTAGTTGGTTTACTTGGTACAGTTTGATTTCCCCAGTATCGAAGGCAAACTTAGATAAAATTGCGTGATATACAAACATGAACTAAGCGTAGGTGATGGATTGAAAATTGGGAAAGCAAATTCGATGCCTGCACGAAATTTACGGCTATCTTTGTTGAAAGATCGTTAATTGCAATGAACATCTCCTTAAACAGCAAATATGCCCTTATCTGCGGCAGTACCCAAGGTATCGGATTAGCCGTGGCCAAAGAATTGGCTTCATTGGGCGCTACTTGTATTTTATTGGCCCGCAATGAGCAAAAATTACAGGCAGTAGTCGGCAAACTCCCCGTTTCGGATCAGCAATCCCATACCTACGAGGTAGCCGATTTCTCTGACCCTGAAGCCGTTCGCTTGGCGGTTGCGCGGGTTATTAAGCGTTTTCCCGTGACCATTTTAATCAATAATACCGGCGGTCCGGCCTCTGGTGCAATTGCAGATGCCACGCAGGATGATTTGGAAAATGCGTTCAAGCAGCATGTTGTCTGCAATCAATTGTTGGTAAAAGCCGTGCTTCCCGCAATGAAAGCTGCCGCCTATGGCCGTATTGTCAACATCATCTCCACATCGGTTAAAACACCGCTACCAAACCTTGGTGTCTCTAATACCATCCGCGCTGCAGTAGCGGCTTGGGCCAAAACCTTGGCTAATGAGATCGGGCCATTTGGAATAACTGTCAATAATGTATTGCCGGGTTCAACCTATACAGGGAGGCTCGAAGCATTGATGAAACAGCGTGCGCAAACGGATGGACAATCAATCGATGAAGTCGAAGAACGGATGAAAAGTGCCATCCCATTGAAACGTATCGGTCAGCCGGAAGAAATTGCCAATGTGGTTGCTTTTTTGGCTTCGCCTGCGGCCTCCTATGTCAGTGGAGTAAACATCCCCGTAGATGGGGGGAAAACACCGAGTATCTAATCAAACAGATAGTTAACAAAAAAGGAGCTGTTACAGCTCCTCTAATTTTTCTGCGGTTACTTCCGCTTTAATCTTCGTCTCTAACTCATCCATCAGATCGGGGTTATCAAGCAGCAATGTTTTTACCGCATCGCGCCCCTGACCAAGTTTGGTGTCGCCATAACTGAACCAGGAACCAGATTTCTTAATAATGTTGAAATCCACACCTAAGTCGATAATCTCACCCGCTTTGGAAATACCTTCCCCAAATAGGATGTCGAATTCGGCGACACGGAAGGGGGGAGCCACCTTGTTTTTTACGATCTTGACCTTCACACGGTTTCCCGCTACTTCATCGGCATCTTTTATTTGTGCCATACGACGGATATCCAACCGCACCGAAGCATAGAATTTCAACGCATTACCGCCGGTGGTGGTTTCCGGATTACCGAACATAACTCCTATTTTTTCGCGCAATTGATTGATGAAAATACAACAGCAATTGGTTTTGGAAATCGTACCGGTAAGTTTTCTCAGGGCCTGGGACATCAATCGGGCTTGCAGCCCCATTTTGGAATCGCCCATTTCGCCTTCAATTTCGCCTTTTGGTACCAAAGCCGCTACTGAGTCGATCACGATGACGTCGATCGCTCCCGAACGGATCAGATTATCTGCAATTTCCAATGCCTGTTCACCGTTGTCAGGTTGGGAAATGAGCAGATTCTCGATATCGACGCCCAACTTTTTTGCGTAATACTTGTCAAATGCATGCTCCGCATCGATAATGGCAGCAATACCTCCCTTTTTCTGGGCTTCTGCAATAACATGGGTTGCCAAGGTCGTTTTTCCCGAAGACTCCGGACCATAGATTTCGATGACCCGGCCCTTGGGCACACCGCCAATGCCTAAGGCAATATCCAGTCCAATGGACCCCGTAGAGATGGCATCAATCGGTTCAACTGCCGAATCTCCCAGCTTCATGATTGTGCCTTTACCGTAGGACTTCTCTAATTTATCTAAAGTAAGCTGTAACGCTTTTAATTTTTCTTGATTACTCATAGTTTTAGTAATTTTCGGTTCAAAGGTACGATAAATAATTTTATTTTACTAATTTTTTTCGTTATTTATGGCTGACAGCTATCAGCTGTCAGCATTCAGCTATCAGTACTAGCAATCAGCTTTTTGTCGTTATATCCGTAAAATCCGCGAGAATCTGCTCAATCCCTGTTTTCCGCCTTCCATTACTTACGACTTACTACTTTTTCAAAATATCTGCACATCCAGGTGATGGGACATTCCTCACATTTTGGCCTACGGGCTACGCAGATATAACGCCCATGTAAAATTAGCCAATGGTGGGCAATTGCCAAAGTGTCTTTGGGTAAATATTTCACCAATTGCTTTTCGACTGCTAGGGGTGTTTTGGCGTTGTTGGTAAGCCCAATGCGGTTGGCGACACGGAATACGTGGGTATCCACAGCGATAGCAGGTGCATTATATACGACAGATGCGATGACATTGGCGGTCTTACGGCCCACTCCGGGAAGTTTCTGAAGCTCTTCTACCGTTTGGGGCACCACACCCCCGAAATCGCTTACCAGCTTTTGTGCCATCCCAACCAGATGCTTGGCTTTATTGTTGGGATAACTCACACTTTTGATGTAGTTGTATACTTCATCCGGCGTACTTGCAGCAAGGCTCTCGGCATCGGGAAAGCGCTGGAACAACGCAGGGGTGACTTGGTTGATCCGTTTGTCCGTACATTGGGCGGAGAGGATGACGGCAACAAGCAATTCAAAGGGATTGCTGTAATTTAACTCGGTTTGAGCATCCGGATTATGCGTCGAGAAGTAGGCGACAAATGCCTCGTATCGTTCCTTTTTGAGCATGACGCCTTACATCAATGACGTTTGTCCCGCTTTTGAATAAGAAGTGATTTTACGAATGCAGTTTGAATGCGGCTGGCGAAGCAATGTATCCATCTCATTTTTGAGGAAATTGTAGAACAACTCATCGTCTAAATCAAGACGCATAGGTTCCTGTTCCAATTTCCGAATGATACCATGTGTTGTGGGATGTTTGGAAGTATAAGTTTCTGTCATAAGCGCCCTATATTTTTTATTGCATATATGAATTATAACGCAATAAACATCGGATTAGTATGGCTATCAGGACGTTTTTGCAGGCTTGTTACTTCTTTTTAACAGGCTCTGACGCTTTCTGTTCAGCCAACTGCAGCGCTTTATAAGCATTGACGATGCCACCCGTGACACAGATTTCATTCATGGAAACCCGCATATTCCTTCCATCGGGCCCTTTCACCTTTACACGTTGGTCCACACGTGTTACGGATTGCATAATTACGCGTTTCACTTCTGTGGCGGGCAGTTGTGGATAATAGGAACGTATTAATGCGGCTAAACCTGCTACTACGGGCGAAGCCATGCTAGTGCCTTGTTGATCTTCGTAGGTCGATCCGGGCATGGTCGAATGGATGTCTACGCCGGGAGCGAATACATCAACCGACCGGCGGCCATAATTGGAAAAGGAAGCGACCAGGTCTCCGTCATTTTTCCAAGATGAAGCACCGACTTCAAGCCAGGCTCCTGCTTCACCCATGTTAATGCCTAGACTGTCTACGTAATTCCGGTTCGGGTAGTTGGGGTTTGCATCGTTATCCTGACCTTCATTTCCAGCGGCATGAACGAGAAGTACATCGTTCTCCAAAGCAAATCGCACCGCGTCATCTACTGCCTGTTTGTCTTTGGCAAAAGCCTTCCCGAAGCTCATATTGATAACTTTTGCTCCGTTCTCGACCGCATATCGGATGGAGTTGGCAACGTCTTTATCTCGCTCGTCGCCGTCGGGGACTGCCCGTACCGCCATGATACGTACATTGTCGGCTACACCCTTGATGCCGATGTCGTTGTCACGTACCGCGCCGATAATACCCGCCACGTGGGTTCCATGGTCGGCGTCCGGGCCGGTTACATCTGCATTCCCGTAATACCGCTCACGGCTGTTTTCATAATCATCGCCTACGGTATCCCGCGGATCGAAATCCTTATTCAAATGGTAATTGACCTGGTTGTTAAAATGTTTGACTCCATCTTCTAAATCCTTGTAGAATTTACCGAAATCGGGCTCATCTTTCAGTTCCTTTTTGACAATTTTTAATGCCATCTTTTCGAAGTCGCCTTCCGGTTTATAGTGATCGAAATCAGCAAGTGTGGGCTTTTCTTTCCCCATTTTCACCAGCATGGTGTCCACTGTGCGTTTTAATCCCATGTAACTCACCTGGCCAAAACGGGCCTCCTGCATTTTATTGGCATAGTAGGTCACCATCTTCTGGTATTCGGAAAATTCCCTGCGCTCTTCACCGTCCATAGGGGTAGAGGGTAATACGGACACATATTTTGGTTCCAACGCTCTAACCAACCGCGTTACTTCCAGGTTGTCATAATGTACGTTTTCGCCATTTGCATTACCCAGGAAATTCCATCCGTATTTGTCGTTGATGTAGCCGTTTCCATCCTCGTCTTTACCGGTGGAGGCGCTGTCCTTTTCGTTAATCCACATGACGTCTTTGAGATCTTCGTGGTTTACATCTATGCCACCGTCGATTACAGCCACTATAACAGGAGTACTCTTTTTTCCCTTCAATAAAAGCTCATATGCTTTTTCGGTACTGATGCCCATCACGCCATCTCGCTCATAGTCTAGGTTAAACCAGTTGGCGGGTGGAGTGTCTTTTTTTGTTTGTCCAAGAGATAATAGGGGTAATATTGCAACTAAGAACGTGTTAACGAATTTCCGGAACGTCATAAAATGCGATAATTTTGTGTGCGGACAAATATACTGTTTATTGCGATCAGCTAATCGTTAAACTTTGATAAAAAACATGGAAAAAGGTTTAACTCAACGATATAATTCTTTCATTTGTGTCGGCTTAACGCTATAAAATATGCACAATCATGAATACTAAACTTTTTTTCACATTATTAATGAGTACAATCATCACTTCCTGCATGCAGAACAAGATCAACCGGAAAGTCTACGAATGGCCCCAAATGGATGCCCCCGTTGCAGCTATTAAACCGCACATCCGTTCGTTACATGGAGATACAGTTGTGGACAATTACTATTGGCTGAACGACTATTTTAAGAAGGGACCGGATTCATCGGAGGTAACTAAATACCTGGAAGCGGAAAATGCGTATACCGATTCAATGATGAGTGGTACAAAAAAACTACAAACCCAGTTGTTTGATGAGATGAAAGGCCGTATCAAAGAGCAGGACGAATCCGTTCCCTATTTCAAAAATGGATACTATTATTACACACGGACGGAGGAAGGGAAGCAGTATTTTAAGTTCTGCCGGAAAAAGGAAAACCTGGATGCACCGGAGGAAATCCTGCTTGATGTGGATGCGTTAGCGGAAGGGCATTCGTATTATGCGGCCGGTGGATTTAACGTGAGTCCCGACAATCGGTTACTCGCCTATGGGGTGGATACCGTGTCGCGGCGGCAGTATACCATTCACGTCAAGAATCTGGAAACCGGTGAAATCCTGAAGGACGCAATTCCCGGTACATCGGGCGGATCGGTTTGGGCCAACGACAACCGGACCTTGTTTTATACCAAAAACAATCCGGCAACGTTGTTAACGGAGAATATTATGCGGCATAAGTTGGGTGCAGATACCGACAACGATGCCATAGTCTATCACGAATCCGATAACACCAACTATATCGGCGTGGGCAAAGCCAAGTCGGGTAAATTCATTTATATCTATTCCGGCGGTACGCTATCGTCGGAAACCCGTTACCTCGATGCGGATGATCCCATGGGGAGCTTTACGGTCTTCCAACCCCGCATGCCCGAAGTGCTGTATAGTGTAACGGCGCTTGCCGACCGTTTCCTGATCGTTACCAACCAGAATGCCAAGAATTTCAAGCTGATGGAATGTCCGTTTAACCAAACCGGGCAGGAACATTGGAAAGAGGTCATTCCGCATAGACCGGATGTATTGCTGGAAGATGTGGATGAATTCAAAGATTTTCTAGTGGTGTCTGAACGTAAGAACGGGCTGATCCAGCTGGCCATCCGTGACCTGAAGGATGGCTCCCAGCATTACCTTGATTTTGGTGAGGAGGCTTATACCGCTTACCCGTCAAATAATCCCGAATACAATACCGCCACCCTGCGATATGGATATACGTCGCTCACGACGCCGTCGTCTACCTACGATTACGATATGAATACCCGGAAAAAGACCTTACTGAAACAGCAGGAGGTGGTCGGCGGGTATAATGTGGCTGATTATGTTACGGAACGCCTGTATGCGACGGCTCAGGATGGAACCCAGGTACCCATTTCGTTGGTGTATAAAAAAGGTTTCAACAAAGATGGAAACGCACCCTTGTTGTTATATGGATACGGGGCATACGGCGTGACGATGGATCCTTCGTTCAGTTCAAGCAGGCTCAGTTTACTGGACCGTGGCTTTGTGTTTGCCATCGCCCATGTTCGTGGAGGGCAGGAAATGGGTCGGCAGTGGTATGAAGAGGGCAAAATGATGAAAAAGAAAAATACCTTTACCGATTTTATCGATTGTGGACGGTACTTAGTGGATCAGCAATATACATCTTCGGCACATCTGTATGCCATGGGGGGTAGTGCAGGTGGCTTATTGATGGGTGCAGTGGCCAACACGGCACCTGAACTTTGGAAGGGTATTGTTGCACAGGTGCCCTTTGTGGACGTTGTCAACACTATGCTGGATGAGTCCATTCCGCTAACAACCAATGAATACGATGAATGGGGAAATCCGAATAATAAAGATGCTTACGAATATATCAAAAGCTATTCGCCTTATGAGAATATTGAAGCAAAAGCATACCCTCATATACTGGTCACCACCGGATTGCACGATAGTCAGGTGCAATATTTTGAACCTGCCAAGTGGGTGGCCAAGCTGCGGGCGACCAAGACAGACAACAACGTACTACTGCTGAAAACGGAAATGGATTATGGACATGGAGGAGCTTCGGGGCGTTTTGATTACCTCAAAGAAATCGCCCTGGAATATGCGTTTCTGTTTGCGTTGGAAGGAATGGTGGAGTAGGGGAGAAGTAAAAATTAAAAGGGGGCGGGTGAGCCCCCTTTTTGCTTAAAAAGATTGTTGACAAATCCTTTGTCAAATTAAACTGCGATGGATGTATCCATTACGAAATCGTCATCCCGGAGGTGTACGATTTCGGTGGCTTTTTCGTAATTGGTCGACTTCTTGGAAAAAAAATCGTGCTGGGTGGTTTCCACGTTGAGGCCATTCATTACAATCGGATTTACGCGTTTAACCTCAAAAATGGGTTCAAATCCAATATTCATGAGCGCTTTATTGGCATTATAGCGTACGTATTCTTTGACTTCAGCCGTGAGTCCCACATCGGTATAAATCTCTTCGGTGTATTTCAATTCATTCTCGTACAGGTCGTTCAGTAAGTTGACCAGCTTTTCTTTTGAGGCTGCTGGATTTGGCAGCTTCTTGTACACATCCTGTGCCAGCAAACCGACAAATACGCCGTGTATGGATTCATCTGCAATAATTTTTTTGATGATATCCGCGCTGGCTACCATATGTCCTTGCCCGCAAAGCCATAGGGGAATGAAAAAACCGCTATAGAATAAAAACGACTCCAACAATACCGAAGCGCACAACCCCATAAACAAATCTTCCTTGCTGATATCGGTATCTGCCAGTTTCCGGTAATATTTGTCAATGGTCGAAGCCTTGAATTGCAGGTACTTATTTTGTTGAACCCAGTTGAAAATGTCTTCAATATCCTGAGAGGTGGCTACCGTCGTGAAGATGGTTGAATAAGATTTTGCATGGATCGCTTCCATCATACACATATAGGCCAGCACCGATTTGTTTTGTAACGAATCGATATGGTCCATGATTTTGGGCATCCCGGTATTGCTTTGAAGGGTGTCTAAAAGCGTCAAGCCTCCCAGCGCTTTCTTATAACACTCCCGCATTTCAGGCGATAGGGATTTCCAGCTATCGATATCCTTGGAGGGTATGTATTCGGTATCAATCCAGAATTGCTTGATGTTCTGCTCCCAAAACATCAGGGCATAGTCATTTTCGGGCTCGTTCCAGTTGACGGCTTTATATTGTTTCATTTCTTTTACGTTAGATATTAGACATTAAACGATAGACACGGGGGACACCCATTACCGAACACCGGTCACCAATTACGCTGAGCACGACACGCACTCGTCGATCGTTGATTTACGTGTACGCGTATAATAAAGGGATTTCAATCCCATTTTATGACCATAAATATAGTAACGGGCCAAATCTCGCGTACTATCCTTGGAATTGGTATGCAGGATGGTGGATATTCCCTGGTCTACATGCCGTTGGATAACAGAAACCAGGCGTAATACCTTCATCTGATCCATGTCATATGCCGACTTGTAGTAGAAGTAATTCTCGTTGGTCAGGTAAGGCATGGGATAGTAGGTCGTACTATCGCCGTATTCGCGTACCTCAATCGTGTCGACGATCGGCATCACCGAAGCCGTCGCATTCATAATGTAGGAAGTTGATTGATTCGGAGCAATGGCAATCCGGTAGGCATGGTATATACCATGCTCTTTAACCTGCTGTTTCAAGGTGTTCCAATCTTCCTTGGTTGGGATGTTTATACCTGCAAACAGCTCCGTTACCTTGATGGTGGTCGGGAAATAATCCTTACTGACATATTTATCAAAATACGAGCCGTCGGCATAAGCGGTTTTTTCAAAGCCTTTGAAGGTAACGCCCCGTTCACGCGCAATCTCCATGGAAGCCTGCAATGAATAATAATTGACCATCATAAAGAAGACATTGGCAAAATCCAATGCTTCCTCGCTTTCATACATAATGAAATTCTTGGCAAGGTACCCGTGTAGATTCATGGCGCCCAATCCTACGCTGTGCAATTCACGGTTTGCTTTTTGGATGGAGGGAACCATTGCAATGTCGGTCACATCCGATACCATGGTCAATGCATGCATAGCCGTCTTAACGGCCTGCTCAATGCGCTTGTTGTCCATTACCGTGGCAATGTTGAGCGAACCTAGATTGCATGAAATTCCGTATCGGATGGTGTCTTCCTGTCCGTAAATATTGATGTCAGATACTTCAGAAACCTGCATGATCTCCGTGCAGAGATTGGAAAATTTCACTTTGCCGATACCATTCAACGCATGTTGGCGGTTTGCATTTTCCTTAAAGAAGATATATGGATATCCGCTTTCCTTTTGCGTTTGAGCAATTTTGACCAATAGATGGCGTGCGTTAATTTTCCGCTTCTTGATTTTTGGGTTGGTAACCAGTTCGTCGTACATCTCATCCATATCCAGCTCATCAAGGTATTTGCCATACTCCTGCATGACCGTATGCGGATGGATGAGGAAACAAGGCTCATCTTTTGCCGCCAGCTCCATAAATTTATCAGGCACAATCACGCCGATGGAAAGTGATTTAATACGTACTTTCTCGTCTACATTGATTTTCTTACAATCAAGAAACTCCTCAATGTCTGAATGAAAAATGTTGAGGTACACTGCTCCGGCACCGGGGCGTTGACCGAGCTGATTGGCATAGGAAAAGGTGTCTTCGAGAATTTTCATGATCGGCAATACCCCGCCTGCGCGGCCTTCTACACCTTTGATGGCTTCGCCACGGGCGCGGATCTTGGAAATGTTGAAGGATACGCCACCGCCGATAGAGGATAGTTTCATCGCTGAATCCACGGCATATCCGATGCCATTGAGGTTATCGCCGATTTCATCAAGGAAACAGGAAACAAGTTCACCGGAACGTTTTTTCCCGGCATTGAGGAATGTGGGTGTAGCAGGCTGGTATTCCTGGTTAATGAGCAATTCAGCGTATTGCAGCGCCTGTTCTACTCCTTGATGACGCGCAAGAAACAGAGAAACGGCAGCAACGCGGTCCTCATAGCGTTCCAGGAATTTTTCGCCCGAATCATCGCGTAAGGCATAACTCTGGAAAAACTTGAAAGCACTCATGAACGAAGGGAAACGGAACTTTTTAGCGGCTATGAAGTTGTATACCTTTTCCATCTCTTCAAAGGTAAACCACTCATAGAAGTTAATGTAGTAATTGTTTTCGATGAGATAGTCGATCTTTTCCTTTAAAGTGTAGAAAAAGACCGTGTTTTTATTTACATATTCCAAGAAATAAGCACGTACCGCTTCCTTGTCCTTATGCAGACTGAACTCATCATCATGTTTGATCATGATTTCGTTATTGAGCAAAATCCAGCTCTTTGCTACGTCGTTTGTTACCATAATGTTTCCCTTTAATAATCGCGATAAATTCATTAACATCTTCGTTGGTGCCTGACAGTTCAAACTTCAGGGCCAACGGAATTCCGTATTCGGCTGCAACCTTTTCGCCTGCCAACGCAAAATTCTTTCCCCAGTTCCGGTTCCCGCTTGACGATACCGAAAGGAGGTAATTACGTGCGGATTGCAGGAAATCCCGGGTGGTTTCGGGAACCTCTCCAAATCGGGTTGTGAAGGTCACCAGGTGGCCTTCGTGCTGCACCTCCATGTCCGGCTGGATTTTCTGAACAGTCCATCCGGTCAATTCCGCAACTTTCTGCATAAACCGTGCTACATTGCCCGTCTTGCTGTCGTAATATATCCACTCCATATGCAAACCTTTTTAGATGCTGAACCCCCGCACTTCTGAGGGGGTTGCCTTCATTTCCTTAAACCCGTTTCCGGGGATTTTATTGTTGGTAGACCGATGCTAGTATTGAATAGCCAAAGCGGAAAGCTCTTCCGGTTTGAACCCAATAATCCGTTGGGTCTCCTGGTCCTGATTCAATACAATAACCGTGGGCACGGTACGTACCTTGTATTGAATGGCCAATTCCGGTTTATCAAACGGATTTACTTTTTCATAAGTGATACCCTTGCGGTCGAGGAATTCGGACACTTGGTTGCAAGGAGCACAATCATTTTTTTCGAATTTTATAATCCGTGTCATAATAATAAAAAATTTTAATAGTTCAACACTAATCGGATCCTGGATGTTTTAACCGGTAGATTCCGACAATTTCCCGTTGCAATAATGTTGGTAAGTTGTAGCCTTGAACAAATATCAGCTATTTAATTTCAGCACGGTAGGAATTGTTATCAACAGATGTTGAATTATTCACATTGTGGATAAGTGTATCAAACTGTTTTTTATTTAATTTACTTTATTTCAGCTTTTTATGTTGTAATCGTAACGTGGAACCTATAGTTGTGTTGATAATTGGTGTGAGAATTCGGTATGTTTATTGCGTTAAAATTAGTTACTCCATTTAACCTGTAAGCAGCATAAGAGAGGGATGCAAAATAGCCACACACGGTCGATACCCACCCGCGCATTTCGCAGCAGCTACAACCTTTTGAAAACCCAATAATATAAAATTTCAGTATAATATTTCAGGTGTCTAAACTTTAAGGAGCAAATCGCTTTTCATCCTACAATGTATGATGTAGTCAAATGCTACTTTAAATCAAATAGGTACGCTTTAATCGCTACGAAGGATGAATATTATATTGATATATAATTGATATTAATTGTAATATTTTTATTAATATAGTTTAATAACTCAATAATAAAGTAGTAGTAGATCAAAGAGAATAGCAAGAACTTAGCGCTCGCCAATTTGATAGGGAACTTAAGTGGAACCGATGTATAGGTCAAAAATGAGATTTGACACATAACCAACTATAAATTAATTAAACAAAACAGAAATGAGGCATTTACTACTACTTTTTTGCCTAATGAACCTGGTGCAACCATGTTTGTTTGCTCAGGAACTCTCCATCCGAGGTGCTGTGGTCGACTCGATTACGGGAAGTCCGTTGCAGGGGGTGAGTGTATTAATAGAGGGTACGTCGAACGGTTCTTCCTCCAATATCGAGGGTAAGTATGAATTGACCGTACCTCGTGGCGACATGGTATTGGTCTTTTCTTATGTGGGATACCAAACCAAAAAAATCCCGATAGCGGGAAGGAGGGAAATCAATGTAGCGTTGGCCTCGGATGGGGCATCGCTCGATGAGGTGGTTGTTGTGGGGTACGGGCAACAGCGAAGGGCAAGCATAACAGCTTCTGTGGTTACCGTGAGCAATGAGGAAGTAAAATCAATTCCTACGGCAAATGCCGTTAGCGGGTTGGCTGGCAGGTTGCCGGGGCTACGGGTAACCCAGCGAACGGGGGAACCGGGGGCCTACGCCACATCGTTTGATATCCGCGGATTCGGTGCACCTCTGGTCGTGATCGATGGGGTAGTGAGGGATGGCGGAAGTTTCTCCCGGTTAGATCCCAATGATATAGAAAGCATATCGGTACTGAAAGACGCTTCCGCTGCTGTTTATGGAGTACAGGCAGCAAACGGAGTGATATTGGTGACCACAAGAAAAGGATATTCGGGGAAACCTCAGATTACTTATACAGCCAACGTAGAATGGCAGCAGGTAACCAATGCGCCCGAAGTGGGCAACGCTTACCAATTTGCCGTACTGACTACCGAAAACGAAATCAATGGTGGCAGATTGCCGGGCGAAACCACGTATTCACCGGAAGATATTGAGAAATTCAGGAACGGCACATATCCGAGTACCGATTGGTATGACGTAGTAGCACGCGAATATGCGGGAATGCAACGGCATAGCCTAAATGTAACGGGAGGTGGCGAGCGTATCAAGTACTATACATCTTTAGGGTATCTTTCGGAGGATGGTCTTTGGAAAAGTGGCGACCTCAATTACCAACGGTATAACCTACGATCTAACGTAAGTGGCCAGATTACCGACGATTTGCAGGCGGAATTATTTATTGATGGCGTGTTGGAGAACAAAAATGAACCGGGCGAAGCGGCATGGAATGTGTTTAAATTTACGTGGATGAATATCCCCACTTTTCCGGTATATGCCAACAATAACCCGGAATATTTGCAGGACATGACTTATCCGTGGCACCCGCTTGCCATGACAACAGCTGCGATCGGCGGGTATACCAAAACACGTACTAAATTCTTCCAAAGCAGTCTTACATTGAACTACAATATACCATTCATCGATGGGATGAGTGCCAAGCTGATGGGGTCGTTTTATAATCAGGCGTCATTCACCAAAGCATGGCGGAAAAAGTATGAGCTGTATGATTTTGACCAATTGATAGATACTTATGTACTCCGCGGGATCCAGAACAATCCATCGACACTTGCGGGTGACTTTCGCCCGTTGGAACGAGTCTCGGTGCTGGGACAGTTGACGTACAGTAATATATTCAACGATGCACATCATGTGAATGCCACATTGGTATTTGAGGAGCGGCATGAAAAAAATGACAACTTATGGGCGCAAAAGCAATTTGCCATCGATGTAGATCAATTTTTCGCGGGTATATCTGAAAACCAACAGGTCAACTCCTCGGGGATATATGAAAATGCAAACCAAAACGTGGTAGCAAGACTTAACTACGATTATCTTTCCAGGTACCTGCTTGAAGCTGGGTTTAATTATGGAGGGTCGTCGAAATTTCCGAAGGGAAAAAGGTGGGGATTCTTCCCTTTCATTTCCATGGGCTGGCGACTATCGGATGAACCTTTTATCAAACAGCGTCTGCCCTTTCTCTCGGATTTTAAGATCAGGGGGTCTTGGGGGCAGATGGGCGATGATGGAGCAGCTGCTTTTCAGTTCCTGACCGGCTATAATTATCCAAGCGGCAATTATATTTTTGACAACGAGGTAATTTCCGGGTTGGGATTCAGGGGAATGCCCAATCCAAACATTACATGGTATACGGTTACCACAAAAAACTTAGGTGTAGACATCTCTCTCCAAAAGGGTTTGCTATCTGCTTCGGTAGATATTTTCCAGCGTGACCGCTCGGGGCTTTTAGCAACCCGTCTGCTGACCATCCCCGGTACGGTGGGCGCAGAGTTGCCACAGGAAAACTTGAATAAGGACATTAGGCGAGGTATTGAAGTGGTATTGGGACACACGAACACAATCGGCGAGCTCCAGTATAACGTTTCCGCAAATTTTACCTATACCAGAGGACGTCCGACTAAACTGGAACGGAATGTAGATGGCAATTCGTACCTCAATTGGCGGAATAATCCTTTGAATCGCTGGGATAACATGACATGGGGATACAACATCACCGGTCAATTCCAGTCATACGAAGAAATATATGCGTCGCCAGTGCAGGACGGTCAGGGAAACAGGACACTTAGGCCGGGTGATTTCAAATATGAAGATAAAAACAAAGACGGCATTCTGTCCAACTTGGATGAAGTGCCCATCGCAAGAAGCCATATCCCCGAGATTAACTACGGGCTGAATCTCAGTGCTTCATGGAAGAAGTTTGATGTAAATGCACTTTTTCAGGGTGCCGCTAACTTCAATTTCCAATACATTGAACAGCTACGGGCGCCGCTGCCATGGGGGCGTAACAGCTTAACCATGTTTATGGACAGGTGGCACCACGAAGATATTTATGATGCCAATAGCCCTTGGGTGCCAGGAAGATACCCAGCAACCAACTACCCTGCTTCCAACAATTGGAATTCGCAATTTTGGTGGCCGGATGCCTCTTACCTGCGGTTGAAGCATGTGGAGTTGGGCTATACTATAGGACCACTGCGCAAAGCGGGTGATATGCAGGTGCGTGTCTTTGCTACGGGGTTCAACCTGGCCACCTGGACAAAAGTTAAATATGTAGACCCTGAAAAGGATCCGGAAACTTATAACTACCTGTATCCATTGATGAGGATATATAATTTCGGGATAAACGTTACCTTTTAAAATTGCAGATTCATGAAAACGATACAGCTATATATCAGTATGATTTTAACGGCTTGCTTCACAGCGGGATGCAACGACAATCGATTGGACATTGATCCGTTGAATATCCTCACGCTTGACCAAGTACTTCAAAGTGAGTCGGCCATTAGTGCCTATATGGCAAGCCTTTACAATGCATTGCCCATGGAAGATCACTTGTTTTTCGCCGGTGGAGGCGGGAACCGGTTGGCCAATAATACCGATGAGGCGATCAGTTGTTTCAATGATGAGCGCGATGGAATCGGCGACGGCACGTGGACCCAATGGTGGGGATATAACCATGTAAGGAATGTAAATGATCTGATGGAACACCTTCCTGCTTCCTCCCTGGGTGAAACGGTTAAGCAGCGTCTGCTCGGCGAAGCCTATTTCATCAGAGGATACTATTATTTTGCCATGGTTAAGCGTTACGGCGGAGTGCCGATCGTCAAGCAGGTGCAGTATTATACGGGCGACAACCTTGATGAACTTCAGGTGCCCCGAAACAAGGAGGAAGCGGTCTACGATTTTATCGCAAGTGATCTTGACAGTGCGGCACTATTACTGGGCGAGACAAATGCGCACGGCCGGGCAACCAAATATGCCGCCCTCGCATTGAAATCCCGCGCGATGCTATATGCCGCATCGGAAGCGAAATATGGAACTGTACAGCTGGACGGTATCGTCGGAATACCGGCGTCGTCGGCAGATAGATTTTGGGAGGCTGCTTATGACGCTGCAAAGGAAATCGTTTCGTCTTCCCATTATTCCCTATATGACCGCATACCCGATGACAAGGCTACCAATTTCCAGCGGTTGTTTCTTGATGAGGACAACCCCGAGATTATTTTGGCCCGACGTTTTGCATTTCCCGATAAGACGCATGGGTATGACAACTGGGTACTGCCATTCGGCGTGCGAGGACCTGATGGCTATAGTTCAAGGATGAATCCTACGCTTGAGTGCGTAGAGCAGTTCGAATATATCGATGGAACTCCGGGAAAATTGAAAATCAAAGACGAATCCGGGGCGCCGATTTACTACGAACATCCCGTTGATTTGTTCAGGGACAAAGATCCCCGCCTGCTCGCCACGGTTATTGTCCCGTTCAGCGAGTGGCAAGGAGCTGTCGTGGACGTTCAAGCGGGGCTTTACGACCAAGGCATGAAGTATGAAGCCGGTGATTATTCAGCATTGTATAATCCCGAAACCCATCGGCCTGATAACGAAAACGGCACCATGCGCATTGTCGGATTAAGCGGGTTTGGTGGAAGTGAGAAAACGCAAACGGGGTTTTACACCCGTAAATACTTAGACGTCGATTTGCCGCGCTCGCGTGCTACTTTCGCAGGGTCGGACCAACAGTGGATAGACCTCAGGTACGGTGAGGTGTTGTTGAATTATGCCGAAGCGGCCAGCGAACTGCAACGGGTTGACGATGCAAGGTGGGCGGTGAACGAAATACGCCGGCGTGCCGGTATCAGGTTGCTCGAAAACTTGGAAGTTACGACAGAAAAGGTCCGGCATGAACGGCTGGTGGAATTGGCTTTTGAAAACCATCGTTGGTGGGACTACAGAAGATGGCGGTTGTCTGATCAATTACTGAATAATTCGAGGTATACAGCGCTAAAACCTTACTACGATTTAGATACAAAAGCATATCGGTTCGAAGTTGGTGTAGCAGGCCGTTTCCCGAAAACATTCCCGGTGCGGGTTTATAAGGAGCGCATTGAACCGGGTGAAATCAGTAAGAACCCCAAGCTCATCCAAAATCCAAATTATTAAGTGGTCAGTTCACCAAATACAAGCATAGTCATGATAGTCCTTAAAAAAGTATTCTTTCCGGCTCTGTTGCTGCTTTCGTGTAGTAAGATCGATAATTACGATGCACCGAACGGTGCCATCTACGGAAAATTAATCGATAACATCACTAACGGAAATTTGCAGTCTGAGCAACCCAATGGTTTCATTGTCAAGTTGTTTGAGAAAGGGGGTGCAATGAATTCGCCGATTATCTTCACAGGAAAGCCTGACGGCTCGTTTGAGAACGCCTGGATTTTCCAAAATGAATACCGCGTTGTGCCCACTGAAGGGGCATTCTTTCCCGTGGACACCGCTGTCATCCAGGTGGGGGCACGTACGGAAGTGAACTTTACAGTAACCCCATTTTTAGCTGTAACAGGTACTTCGGTAGAAACTGCCGCAGGAAAGATCACAGCCACCTACCAAATAGCTCGTACCATAGCGGCCGAGAAAATTGTCGAGCGAAAGACACTGGTGTCTAGGATACCGACGGTTAATAATGCCATTTTTGATTTCAAGAGTGAAACGAACTTGTCCAACATGCCCGACGAAGAGATCCTGGCTGCTTCGTTTTCGGATGAGGTCGCCGTTCCCGCGGGATCGTATTACGTGCGGGTGGCTGTCCGTACGGATAATGCACTGAGAAGGTATAATTACAGTGAAATCGTTCAGATCAATGTGCCGTAAAGTACTGCCGTTCGTTAGTATGATTTTGCTGTGGATGGGGTGCAGTCAAAAGACTGATGTGCTTGATTGCGTGGATCCCTTTATCGGCACGGATGCACATGGACATACCTTCCCGGGTGCTACCACGCCATTTGGCATGGTTCAGCTCAGCCCTTCTAATGATGCGAAGGGCTGGGGATGGTGCTCTGGGTACCATTACAGCGACAGTGTACTGAAGGGATTTGCCCATACCCACCTCAGCGGTACCGGACTGGCTGGCTTGGGTGATATCCTGCTGATGCCGACCATGGACCCTGTACAAACGGATGCAGGCACCGAGAAAAACCCGGAAAGTGGCTACCGTTCGAGATTTTCGCACGATGAGGAAGGCGCCTCTCCTGGTTATTATTGGGTACATCTGCTGGATGATGACATCCGGGTTGAACTGACCTGCACACCAAGAGTGGGTTTTCATCGGTACACGTTTAACCGTGCAGGTAAAGGAAATATTATTGTCGATCCCACGCATCATATTTATGAGACGGTGGAAAAAACTGAAATCGAAATGATTTCCGATACCGAAATACGAGGGTATAAGCAGAGCGACGGCGCGGGTGGCAACCGAAAAGTTTATTTCTACGCAAAATTTTCGAAGCCATTCACTGCTTATGGTATTGCTGTGGGCGATTCCATGATTCACGAGAAAGGTACAAAGACCGGCCATAGCATCAAAGCTTATGGTTCGTTTAATGTACAACGAGGTGAATCGATAGAGGTAAAGGTGGCGCTTTCCTTCATCGGCTATGAGGGGGCAAAGAAAAATTTTGAGGCGGAGGCTGCAGACAAAAATTTTGACGAAGTACGGGAAGGTGCAGCGGACAAATGGCGGGAAAAGCTGTCAAAAATCGAGGTAAAAGGGGGAACAAGGAAAGACAAGCGAATCTTCTACACAGGGCTTTACCATGCGATGATCGCACCCAACCTGATCAACGATGTTGACGGAAACTATTGCATCGAAGGAAAGGTGTATACCGACACCGCCAATCAATACAGCACTTTCTCCACGTGGGATACATTCCGGGCATTACATCCGCTGTTGACCATCATTGACCCACAGATCACCAAGGAAATTGTCAATTCATTGATCTCTCGGCACTTCGATTCCAAAGTAGAACTGCCCATTTGGGAACTTTGCGGCTACGACAATGCCTGCATGACTAGTTATACCCCCACATCTGTTATTGTAGATGCTGTGCGGAAAGGGATACCGGGCATTGACCCGGAGCGGGCTTACCAGGCAGTAAAAGCAGCTAGTTTATATGACCCAAAGGCAAGCTATTATGCAGGCGGGCAGATTTTACCCTGGCTAAAGAAGTACAATTACGTCCCCTCGCATTTAGTACAATCGGTTACGCATACCATGGAATATGCGTACCAGGACTGGTGTATCTATGTACTGGCTAAAGAGTTGAACAAGATCGAAGATACGGCTTATTATAAAAAACGCTCGCAGAGCTACCTCAACTTATACCGGCCTGAAAAGGGTTATTTCTGGCCCAAGGACACCTTGGGGAACTGGACGGATGTAAACCTCACCGATTGGCACAACATGCAGGCCCATTACATCACGGGCAATATCTGGGGATACTCCACTTTTATTCCGCATGGTATGGATAAATTGATCGAATTAAAAGGCGGAAAGGAAAAATTCTGCGCTTGGATAGATGCTATCATCAGCGATACCACTCATATTGAAGGGGATGTACATGTGGATTTGTCGGGTTTCATCGGCAAATACGGGCATGGCGATGAACCGTCGCACCAAATGCCCTACCTTTACAACTACGGCGGGCAACCTTGGAAAACCCAAGCATTGGTGCGGCGGGTGATGGACACCTTCTATGCAGACACGCCCGATGGTTTGGTCAACAACGAAGACTGTGGCCAAATGTCGGCTTGGTACATTTTCGGTGCCCTCGGATTTTATCCATTCTGCCCGGCTGACAACCTATATACACTGGGATCGCCATTATTCGAGGAGGTTATCATCCACTTGGGCGGAGGGAAAACCTTTACGATTGCCGCGAAAAATGCGTCTGGAAATAATAAATATGTGCAGCAGGCTCATATCGATGGATTTCCATTGGAACAACCGTTCATTCGACATGAGGATATACAACGTGGAGGGCGATTGGAGTTTATCATGGGAGCACACCCAGCGGAATCTGCGTTCATTCAATTGAACTGAATATACTCGCAATCCCCAAAAGAAGACATTAACAAACCCAGAATATGAAAAACACATTAATATTTATACTGTTATTTGGTATTACCACTTTATGCTACTCTCAATCCTTTGAAATACGAGGTGTATTGCCCTGGCACAATTTTTTGTCGGGCCCATCGGCTTGGAATGCGCAGGATTATGAGAAATACCTGGATGAATGCCAGAAGAAAGGGATCAATTTCATTGCTTTCCATAATTATACGGGTGGAGGCGAGCGCTATTTCAACTACGTGGAGCCTATGGTGAAAATCCAATATAAAAATGTGTTACCGGAGACAGGTTTTGATCATTCGGGAATGGCACGATGGGGGTACCTGCCGATGAAAGTGAATGAATTTGCGTACGGAACCGATAAGTTGTTCCGGTTACCCGGAGGGGTGAAATATTTTGGCGCGGACTGCTCGGTGTTGGCCAACACCAACGAGGAACGGTATAAGCTGGCGCAGTCGCTCATGCAAAATGTGCTAGAAATGGCTCATGCGCGGGGTATGCAAATGGCAATGGGGTTTGAATTCGGGGTAGCACCGCCGGAATATGCTTCTATCAGAACCCGCGGCGACATGTATTGGCTTGGTCACGGCAGCATCGTATATAATCCGTTTGACCCCGATGCTACAGGTATTTTGTATGCAACCATTGACAACATCCTGGAGACCTACCAGGGTATCGATTGGATATACCTTTGGCTGAATGAACATTGTATGTTTGGCATTGACCCGGCGGTAGCCCTGAAAAACCAACGCATGAAAGCATTCTTTGATGAAAACGGAAAATATTTTGAATCCGAAGCGATCGATGATAACCTGAAGTTTCTCGGCGTCTGGGCACAGGCGTATATTCAAAAAGCCTACGATTACATCAAGCGAAAGGCTCCTGATACAAAGATTGTCATCGGCGGATGGGGCGCAGAGTATCAAATGGGACTATTGCTACAAGGGCTTGATAAAGTGCTGCCCAAGGACGTCGTATTTTCCATGCTAAATCCTGCACAAGGGGCAAAGCCGCACCCCGGATACTTCAAAGCAATTGCTGCCAATCGCCGGATATGGGCCATTCCCTGGTTGGAGGGCGATTATTCACTGTGGCATCTGCAGCCCCGGGTGCAGGACATGCGGGCGCACGTAAAAAAGGCGGCAGACGACGGGCTCAACGGCGTCGTGGGCATTCATTGGCGCACGGCAGAGATAGCAGCCAATTTTGAGGCATTTGCCCATTTCGCAGTTAATCCGGTGGATGATCGGGGGGTCGAAACCATCTATCGCGACCACTGTTTACATAACTACGGTGTGTACGCGGCCAAATACCTAGCACCGCTATTGGCTTCCAACGATACCTCAAAAATCCTGAGTGGCATCCAATCCGATGTATACTTTGCGTATACCCCCGCATGGGGCAGGCTCACCCACCAGCAGGTGAAAGCCTGCAATGTATTGATCAACACAATTGATGATTGCCTGTTACATGAAAAAGGTAAAGATCACCTTGCCAACTTGACATGGTTGAAAGCCAACTACGAATTTACATTATTGCTGGACGAAGTAAGCCGCAGTATGGAACCGGCGTGGAAAATCCGTGAAGAGATCTTATCGGGCATAGCGGGGCAACAGGAGGAACAGGACGTCAGTGGGGCCTTGGAGCGGCTACGGGAAGCACCCATCGAACGCCTGTTCACCACGTATGCCTCACGGGTACGTTCGCGCGGAGAACTCGGCGTGCTTTCTTCCCTTAACCAGCGTATTTGGCGAGAATACGGTTTGCTGAATGATTTTTTACAGCAGTTAAGATGAAGATGATGGAGAAAGCAGTTTTCCTATTGGTTTTGGCGCTTGGTATCCACACTGCAAGCGCCACCGAATATCATGTGTCCGTGTCGGGCAGTGATGGCAACCCGGGAACAACCGATCGGCCGCTACGCACGATAGGTGCCGCGGTGGAGCTGGCCATGCCGGGCGATACCATCACCGTATATGCGGGTGTGTACCGTGAGCAGGTGACCCCACCGAGGGGTGGCTTTGCCGGGCGTCCCATCACCTACCGTGCGGCAGAAGGTGAAAAGGTTATCATCAAGGGATCGGAGGAGGTGAAAGGTTGGCAACGCGTCAAAGAAGACCTTTGGAAGGTACAGTTGCCTTATCGCTTTTTTGGGGCTTATAACCCCTTTACCGACAAGGTGTGGGGCGATTGGTACGAAGGCTGGATCCATACGGGTGAGGTTTACCTGGATGGCAAACCTTTGAGTGAGGTCGGATCGTTGAATGCTATATTGGATAATGTGCCGGCGTTGAAGCGGAATAATCCGTGTCCGGAAAATGCGCTGCCCGAGAATCACACGTGGTTTGCTGCAAGTGATAGCGGTCGTACCACCGTATATGCGCGCTTCGGTGAGGCCGATCCCAATACTCAACTGGTGGAGGTTAATGTGCGCAGGGCCTGTTTCTACCCGGATAAGAATTTCATCAACTACATCACCGTCACGGGTTTTGAAATGTGTCATGCAGCCACGCAGTGGGCACCACCTACAGCCGAACAACCGGGCCTGATTGGCACCAACTGGAGCAAAGGCTGGATCATTGAACATAATATCATCCACGATGCAAAATGTACCGGCATCACGTTGGGCAAAGACCGCTACACGGGCGACAACATGTGGAGCAAGGATCCGCCCATCGACGGCAGTATACACTACAATGAGGTGGTGCATCGAGTAATCGCCTACGGCTGGAACAGGGACAGCATCGGCTCGCATATCGTGCGCAACAACGTAATCTACAATTGCGGCCAGGCAGGTATTTGCGGTAGCTTCGGTGCGGCATTTAGCGAAATCAGCGGCAACGAGATTTATGACATTTACACTTACCGACCCTATATCGGAGCCGAAATTGCGGGTATCAAACTTCACGCGGGCATCGATGCTGTGATCCGCGATAATTACCTGCACAACGCAACCTTGGGTGTGTGGCTTGATTGGATGTCGCAGGGCACGCGCGTGACAGGCAACCTGTTCCATGGTAATACCAATGTGGATCTCTTTATGGAAGTGAACCATGGTCCGTACATCATCGACAACAACATCCTGCTCTCCACGCATGCCATCCAGGATTGGAGCCAGGGCGGTGCGTATGTACACAACTTGATCGGGGGTACCGTGGCCTTCTTGGAACAGGATCGGAAGACACCGTTTTTTGCCCCACATTCCACGCAGTGGCTGGGTATCGCTGATATTCCCGGCGGTGATGATCGTTACTACAACAACGTATTCACCGGGTCGGAGGCTACGGCTCAATGGGCGCATAGCTTATACCTGCCGGAGGGAGTGCCACAGTTGTATGGGCTGAGTGTCTATGATAAACCCGTGCTCCCTGTTATTGCCGATGGCAACGTATATCTCAATGGTGGGGCAGCCGCCGTGGGGGCGTTGGAAACCAACACCACTCGGGACGATAGCGTGCCACCCGTACTTACTTTCCGTCCGGATGGAACTGTCGCATTGGAGTGGGTGCCTCCCCGGGTAACCGGTAAACGGGTGACCTCAACACAACTGGGGTTGGCACGAGTGCCGCAGGCGCGTTTCGAGAACCCCGATGGTAGCGATCTAGTCATCGATATCGATTACTTTGGAAACAGCCGGGCCAGTGCTCCCATAGCTGGACCTTTTGAAAGCTTTGCCGGCCGTGTAACTACGGTCTGGCCAAAAAAATAATGCATTGAATAAAACATTCATTTTACTTGTCTCGTTTGTCGCCGCTCTTGGAGGCCTGCTGTTCGGTTTTGATACCGCGATCATCTCCGGTACCATTCCTTATATCACGGAATATTTCTCTCTCAATGAATACATGCTGGGCTGGGCAGTGAGTTCTTTATTGATCGGTTGTGCGATAGGCGCTGTACTGGCCGGGAAAATCGCGGACGTCTATGGCCGGAAAACCACACTGATTATCTGCGCGGTTTTATTTGCAGTATCCGGTATAGGGGCTGGATTGTCTCAGCAATTGACAGGATTTATCGGCTATCGTTTGATTGGCGGACTGGGCGTCGGGGCAGCAGCGTTGGTGTCGCCCATGTACATCGCTGAAATCGCCCCTGCCAACTGGAGAGGTAGGTTGGTGGCTTTTTACCAACTTGCCATCGTATTGGGTATTCTGCTTGCCTATTTTTCCAATTATGTGTTTGATGGCTGGGGTGCAAATAACTGGAGATGGATGTTCATTTCGCAGGCCGTCCCTTCCGTGCTTTTTCTGTTTTTCCTGCTCTTTGTTCCTGAATCCCCTCGTTGGATGATGAAGAAAGGCCACGAGGCCAGATCCTTACAGGTACTTTCTAAGATATCGGGGGATGTTGCCGCCCGAAAGGAATTGGCAGAAATTAAAGGCAGTTTCCAAACACATGAACCCGCTACCCTAAAGATCCTGTTCTCCAGAAGTTATCGTAGTGTTGTGATCATCGGCATCTTGGTTGCCGTGTTCCAACAGGTCACCGGTATCAATTCCATCCTGTATTATGCACCCGTCATCTTTAGGGAAACCGGAC
This sequence comes from Parapedobacter defluvii, assembly GCF_014642075.1. Classification (GTDB taxonomy): domain Bacteria; phylum Bacteroidota; class Bacteroidia; order Sphingobacteriales; family Sphingobacteriaceae; genus Parapedobacter; species Parapedobacter defluvii. Next base: position 158,816 of record NZ_BMIK01000001.1, read on the forward strand.
TTGACAGTTCGTCCTCATTGCTGCAAACCCTTGGCATTGGCTTTGTTAATGTCGTTGCTACGTTTATTGCCATCGGATTGGTGGACAAAGTCGGCAGAAAAAAATTTCTATTGGCGGGTTGTCTACTGATGGGGCTTTCACTGGTAATCGTAGGGTTATGTTTCCATTACAAATATTTCAGCAACTATATCGTGCTCCTCGGCATGTTGGTGTACGTGGGCGCTTTCGGTTGCACCCTCGGCGCGGTGACGTGGGTATATCTGTCGGAGATATTTCCCAATCGCATCAGAGCCCTGGCGCTATCTGTTGCTACACTATCGTTGTGGATCGCTGATTTCATTGTGACCTACACCTTTCCGGTGCTAAGCCAGCAGCTCGGTACAGCAGTGACAATGCTCAGTTATGCAGCGCTCTGTGCAATTGCTTTTTTATACATGCAATTTCAAGTAAAAGAAACCAAAAACAAATCATTGGAAGAAATCGAAACATTATTTGTTAAATAAACAATCGTTATGAGCCATACAGTCGCATACATCAATGGTGGAAAATTGTCTTCGCAACACATAGCATACTACGAAAAATTTGGTTACCTGATAGCCCCGGACCTGTTGTCACCGCAAGAGATTGCCGCACTCAAAAGAGAAACGGCTGCTATCTTCCGCGGTGAACGGGGGAATATCGAGGGATTGGTTCCCGTAGCACCGGAAGAGCCGGACAGCGAAGTGCTTAAGAAATATGTGGCCATACATTTTCCCCATAAAATATCCCCGGTAGTCCACAGGTTCTTATCCCACGAGAAGATAACGGATATATTAACGGGTGTGGTAGGTCCCAATGTTAAATGCATGCAATCAATGTTATTCGTAAAGGCACCCGGGAAGCGGGGACAAAGCTGGCATCAGGACGAGTATTACATCCCCACGAGGGACCGCTCGCTGATCGGTGCGTGGATTGCGATTGACGATGCCACGGTAGACAACGGCTGCCTATGGATCATTCCCGGGCGGCCAGGCCAAATGATGCGGCGCGTACCTTATCATGGCACAGAATACGCCGATGTGGACACGGTGGATATTGGCGCACGGGAACAGGAGGCTATTCCGGTAGAAGTGAAAAGTGGCACGGTAGTATTCTTCAACGGCTATACATTGCACAGTTCACGTGCTAACCGCACAACTGACTGCTTCCGTACGGCATTGGTGAACCATTATATGAGTGCTGAATCCATGCTCCCCTGGGATCAGGACGGTAATCTGCCCCCTACTGAAGATTTAAGAGACATCGTGATGGTTGCAGGTGAAGATCCTTATGCGTGGAAAGGAATTGCGGACGTGAACAAACCTTACCTGCGCCCAGAGGTGCTGCGGATCAAGACGGATTTGACTTGAGCATTCGAGGAGCCACAAATGAAAATGGAATTTTATTGCCCCCGCTGGGGGAGCGAAAACATACCCTGGCAGGATTTCATGGACAGGGTACAAGCAGCGGGTTATGATGGTATTGAATACGCCATTGACACTTCCGTTAGTATGCAGGAATTGGATATGGTATGGGAATTGGCTGACAAACGGAACTTACGCCTGATTGCTCAACATTACGGCACCGACGCTGCCGATTTTGGGGAGCACCGGGACATATATGGTTGCTGGTTGGAACGCCTGCTGGCTTATCCGATGGCGAAGCTCAATTCCCAGACAGGAAAAGATTGGTTTACATTTGACCAGAATATGGAATTATTGGCCCTATCGGGCGACATGGCAGGGAAAGCGGATGCATCGGTGGTGCACGAAACCCACCGGGGTAAATTTAGCTTCGCTGCCCATGTGACGGAGAGGTACCTACAGAAAATGCCTAACTTACGTCTGACGTTGGATGCTTCGCATTGGTGCAATGTAGCCGAATCGTTACTGGAAGATCAGTCCCGGGCTTTGCACCGGGCAATCGGCCGCACGGATCACATCCATGCGCGCATTGGTTATGCACAGGGGCCGCAGGTACCGGATCCACGTTGCCCGGAATGGCGGGAGGCTCGGCAGGTACACCTGGACTGGTGGGACCGCGTAGCCAAGCTGAAAAGCGGAGAGGGCAGTGTGTTGACAGTAACGCCAGAGTTCGGCCCATTTCCTTACATGGTGCATTCGCCCGTGAATCGTAAACCCCTGGCAAACCAATGGACACTGAACCTGTGGATGATGAATGTGCTGAAAGAAAGATGGGAGAGGATGTAATTATTTTACAGACTCTCTGAAATGGTTACGGAAATGGGAAGGCGTGAATCCCTTTATTTTTAGAAACTGCTTGTTGAAATTGGCCAGTGTATTGAACCCGCTTTCATAGCAAATATCAGTGATAGTCAGGTTCGTGTCGATCAATAGGTTGCAGGCATATCCAATTCGCACTTCGTTCAGAAAAGAAACGTAGGTTTTTTTGGTACTTTTCTTGAAATAATGACAAAAAGCGGGTACACTCATGCCCACACTTCCCGCAATATAGGTCAACGAGATGGGCTGCTTGAAATGGTCTATGGTGTACTGGAATATCTTGTCTATCCGTTCTTTATCTTTTGCGTTAAGTTGCTTCACCTCTTGGTTGGAAAGCTCAAGGTATTCTGCTTCAAAAGCGATAATGGATAGGCATTCGCAAAGCGCTGTAATTCGTCTGAATCCTTTCAGATATTCCAGATCGCGTACTAATATACGCAGTCGTTCCTTGCTTTTACCAACAATTTTCAATCCCTTTACAGATGTTTGAAACATGAGTTTGATATCACGCAGTTCGGGAAGCTCCATGAATGTTTTGCCCCAAAAGTCCTCGCGGAACTGAATGACTACTGCGCTGGTAATCAGATCCTGTTTCTTTTGGAAGGTATGTGGCAGGTTGGCCCCCAGGAAGAAAATATCTCCGGTCTCGAAGGTATCCACATAGTTCCCGATGAAACTCATTCCCTCTCCCTCCGTGAAGAGGATCAGCTCATACTCGATGTGTTGATGCCAGGGTACCTCAAAATTTGGTGTTCTGTATGTCCTCGCTACAAAAGATGAATCTTCCGAAAGGGGGAGTTTTTGAATCAATGGTTTCATCTCATATCAAATACTCAAACAACGTTTGGTCACTGTTTACCTCTTTGAAATCAAATCGGTGGGTGCGCATACGATCTACCAAAGCGGTGTAATCAGATGCATTTTGTAATTCTATGCCCACTAACGCAGGCCCCCGTTCGCGCTGGGTCTTTTTAATGAATTCAAAGCGGGTAATGTCGTCATGAGGGCCTAGCACCTCATTGACAAACAATTTGAGTGCGCCCGGTCGTTGGGGAAAGCGGACAATGAAATAGTGTTTCAGGCCTTCGTACAACAACGACAACTCTTTGATTTCGCCCATCCGGTCAATATCGTTATTGCCTCCGCTTATAACGCAAACGACAGTTTTTCCAACAATTTTGTCTGCGTAGAAATCAAGTGCCGCCACAGCAAGTGCGCCCGCCGGTTCGGCCACGATGGCATCTTTGTTATACAGTTCAAGGATGGTGGTGCATATCTTACCTTCGGGTATGAGATGCATATCATCCAAAAGCTTGCTGCAATATTGATAAGTTAAGTCACCGATGCGTTTCACCGCTGCACCATCCACAAAACGGTTGATTTCAGTCAGGGTAACCGGCCCTCCATGTTCCAAGGCGGTTTTCATGGACGGAGCTCCGGCAGGTTCCACCCCATAAATGCAGATTTTGGGTTTTTTTTCTTTGAGATAGGTACCTGCACCCGCAGCGAGACCACCGCCGCCTATGGGAAGAATCACCATGTCGGTATCCGGTTGATCCTGGAGAATTTCCAGTCCAACCGTGCCCTGCCCTTCGATGATAGCTGGATCGTCGAAGGGATGTACAAAGGTCATATTGTGTTCGCTGGCATACGTCAATGCAGCCTGTTGGCAATCGTCAAAGGTATCACCCGTGAGGATGATCTCAATATATCCTTGGCCAAACATTTCCGTTTGGCTGATTTTCTGCCGGGGCGTCGGTTCGGGCATGAAGATCACTCCCTGAATGCCGAGCCGTTTGCAGGAGAAAGCTACTCCCTGTGCATGATTCCCCGCGCTCGCACAAACGACACCCCTCTTTCTGTCCGCTTCGGAAAGCAGGCTGATTTTGTTGAATGCCCCCCGCAACTTATAGGAACGGACTACCTGCAGATCCTCTCGCTTGAGGTAAATGGATGCACGGTATTTTTCCGAAAGCCGCTGGCTGTACTGCAGGGGCGTATGTGCAACCACCTCCTTTAAACGCCGGGAGGCCGATTCAACGGATTCAATCATTGAGCAGATGTTTCCGCAGTTTCCGGTAACCCGATCTGAGCAGCTAACCAATCGCCTACTTCACTGGTCTTATAGGCTTTGTTTGTTCCAGCCAGGTCCTCGGTTACAACCCCCTCTGCCAGCGATTTATTGACCACAGATCGGATAATACCTGCTTCCTCTTTCAATCCGAAAGCGTCCTCGAACAGCATGGCCGCAGAAAGTACCGTTGCTAAAGGGTTGGCAATGTCTTTTCCGGCTGCTTGGGGATAGGAACCGTGAATCGGTTCAAACAGGGAAGTATGTAGGCCGATGGATGCTGAAGGCATCAAGCCCATAGATCCTGAAATGACTGAGGCCTCATCCGTCAGTATATCGCCAAAAAGGTTTTCGGTAATGATCACGTCATAAGACGACGGCCATTGTACCAAACGCATTGCCACTGCATCCACAAACTCGTAGCTAACGGCTACTTCAGGGAAATCTTTTTCCATGTCCTGCACAGTTTCCCGCCACAGCCGTGAGCTTTCCAACACATTTGCCTTATCCACACAGCATAGCTTCTTGCGGCGGTTCATGGCCATTTCAAAGCCTAGTTTGGCCAACCGTTGTACTTCTTCACGGGTATAGGTACAGGTGTCAAACGCCGTATCTCCGTTATCTTTCCGTCCCCGTTCACCAAAATAAATGCCCCCCGTCAGTTCACGGAGAATAATCAAATCGGTTCCTTCAATGCGCTCCCTTTTCAGGGGAGAATTGTCGATCAGTGAAGGGAAGGTGAAAGTAGGGCGTACATTGGCAAAAAGGCCGAGCTTTTTGCGCATTTTTAGGAGACCTTGTTCCGGACGCACAGGAGCTTTCGGATCGTTGTCGTAGCGCGGGTGACCGATGGCGCCGAAGAGGATGGCATCAGCGGCCATGCAAACCTCATGGGTAGCATCCGGATAAGGATCGCCGACCGCATCGATGGCAGCTGCACCGGTCAACGCCGACGTCCAATTGATTTTGTGGCCAAATTTTTCGGCTACCGCATCCACTACTTTTACGGCCTGTCCAACTACTTCCGGTCCAATTCCATCACCGGGTAAAAGCGCAATATTTAATTCCATGATTTATAAAGTCAAAAGTTAAAAGTCAAAAATAAAAAAAGCTGGTCTCACATCTCGTGCCTCGTATTTCGTACCTCGTACCTCATATCTGATGTCTCCTGTCTAATATTGGCGTTCAAAACAATGTTTAGCATTTTCTGGGTAGCTTTGATGGCAGAAACCGTTTGGTCAGAGTCCAATCCGCGAGTAGAAAATGTTCGTTCGCTTGTTTTCCACGTAATGGTCGTTTCGCAAAGTGCATCCGAACTGCTTCCCGGTGCAATACGGACATTGTAATCGATCAGATTCGGTAACTGGATGTTGTTTTTGGCGTAGGCCATGGTTAGCGCATTCATAAATGCGTCAAACTGTCCGTCTCCCTGTGCATGCTCTTCAAACAATTGTCCGTTGATCCGTATGGCGATGGTCGCCGAAGGGCGGAGCCCCTTGGCGTGGTTGAGCACATAAGATTCCACAAAGATTTTTTCATCATGGGCTTTGCTGGTAAGTATGTCGGAAATGATATAAGGCAGGTCATCCATGGTGACCGTTTCCTTTTTATCGCCCAATTCGATAACTCGTTGGGTTACCTTTTTCAGGTCTTCCTCATTCAGCTTCAATCCCAGTTCCTGCAGGTTCTTCTCGATATTGGCTTTCCCGGATGTTTTGCCGAGCGCATATTTGCGTTTACGCCCGAAACGCTCTGGCAGCAAATCGTTAAAGTACAGGTTGTTTTTGTTGTCACCGTCTGCATGGATGCCCGCTGTCTGGGTGAATACATTGTCGCCAACAATGGGCTTGTTGGCCGGTATGCGTACGCCCGAAAAGTTTTCCACTAGCTTGCTCACCGTATAGATCGCAGATTCCTGGATGCCGATTTCTGCATCGTCCAAAAAGTCGTTGATAACTGCGACTGCACTTGCCAAAGGAGCATTGCCAGCTCGCTCGCCCATTCCGTTTACGGTAAGATGCAGGCCATTGACACCAGCCTTCACGGCTTCCAGTACATTAGCCGTACCGAGGTCATAATCGTTGTGGGCATGGAAGTCAAAGTGGATTTCCGGATAACGTTTCCGCAGTGCCGAAATGTACGCAAATGTTTCGGAAGGAGTCAGCACACCCAGTGTGTCGGGTAGCATAATCCGATCGATGGGTTGTAAGATCAGAAAATCAAGGTATTCCGACACATAATCCGGAGAGTGGCGCATCCCGTTGCTCCAATCTTCGAGGTATACGTTGGTACGAATCCCCTGTTGGGCAGCTTGTTCGATTACCGAAGCAATTTCTTTGAAGTGCTGTTCGGGTGTTTTCCGTAACTGATGTGTAAGGTGGTTCAACGAACCCTTGGTCAACAGGTTTTGTACGTTGACACCGGCCTGTTGCATCCAGGTAATGGATACGCCGTTATCCACGAAAGATAGGACTTCGACACGGTCTAGGTATCCGTTGTCCGTCGCCCAATTGGTAATGGCTTTTACGGCTTCAAATTCCCCTTGGGAAACCCGTGCCGAAGCAACTTCTACCCGGTCTACACGGAGTTTTTCCAACAATAGCTGGACGATGGTGAGTTTTTCAGAAACCGAAAACGACACGCCCGAGGTTTGTTCACCATCGCGCAGTGTCGTATCCATGATTTCTATCTTCCGTCTTTCCATGACTACAGCGGAAGGGTCTTCGAAAACTCCTCGATGTCCGATTTTATGTTGAGCAGGTAGTCAATGTCATCAAACCCGTTCATCATGTTCTCTTTTTTGTAACTGTTTATTTCGAAGGATTCCTTTTCACCGGTTGCCAGCAACGTGACGGTCTGTTCGGGTAGGTTAACTTCCAGCTCCGTATCGGGATTGGCATAAATTTCCGCAAAGATCCGCTCCAGGAATTCAGCGCTTATCTGAACCGGCAATACGCCCACGTTTAGGCAGTTATTCCGGAATATGTCGGCAAAAAAGCTGGATATCACACATCTAAACCCGTAGTCATAAATGGCCCAAGCCGCGTGTTCGCGGGACGAACCGGATCCGAAGTTTTTGCCGCCGACGAGGATTTTACCCCGATAAGTAGGATCATTCAATACAAAATCTGCCTTGGGTGTATTGTCCGGATTGTATCGCCAGTCGCGAAACAGGTTATCGCCGAATCCGACACGCTCGGTGGCTTTCAGAAACCGGGCGGGAATGATTTGGTCCGTGTCTACGTTTTCGATCGGCAGTGGCACTGCCGTGCTTCTTAATATATTAAAACTGTCGTATGCCATATCGTTATTGGATAAGGGTCCTTGGATCGGTTACTCTTCCGGTCACCGCTGCAGCTGCTGCAACCAATGGGCTGGCCAGCAACGTACGGGCACCCGGGCCTTGCCGGCCTTCGAAATTACGGTTGGATGTACTGACTGCATACTTGCCTGCCGGAATTTTATCGTCATTCATAGCCAGACAGGCTGAGCACCCTGGCTGCCGCAAGGTGAAGCCAGCTTCGGTAAGGATATCGAGGATTCCCTCTTTTCTGATTTGTTCTTCCACTACATGCGAACCAGGTACCAGCCAAACGGTTACATCATCGGCCTTATGTCTGCCTTTCACCAGCGAAGCGAATGCGCGGAAGTCCTCGATACGGCCGTTGGTGCAGCTTCCTACGAATACATAGTCGATTTTCTTGCCTACCATCGGCTCGCCCTCATGGAACCCCATATAGCCCAGTGATTTTTCATACGTGGCTTTGCCTCCTTCTACCTGTTCGGCGTTGGGGATTTCATGGGTAATACCCATACCCATACCCGGATTGGTGCCGTATGTAATCATGGGTTCGATTTCGGAACCGTCAAACGTCAATTCTTTGTCGAACACAGCGCCCTCGTCTGTCTTCAGGTTTTTCCAGTAGGCCATGGCTTTATCCCAATCAGCACCTTTCGGGCTGAACTCCCGGCCTTCGATGTAATCGAATGTAGTCTGGTCGGGAGCAATCATTCCACCGCGGGCACCCATTTCGATGCTGAGGTTACAAACCGTCATGCGGCCTTCCATGCTCATTTGCTCAAACACACTGCCCGCATATTCCACGAAATAGCCGGTGGCTCCTGATGTAGTTAGCTTGGAGATAATGAACAACGCCACATCTTTGGGAAGTACCCCTTTGCCCAATGCGCCGTTGATAGTGATACGCATCTTTTTGGGCTTGGGTTGCATGATGCATTGGGTCGATAATACCATTTCCACCTCGGATGTGCCAATACCGAATGCAATTGCACCGAAAGCACCGTGGGTAGAGGTATGTGAATCGCCGCACACAATGGTAGCACCCGGTTGGGTGATGCCGTTTTCAGGGCCAATAACGTGCACAATGCCGTTCTTATAATGACCCAATCCCCAATGCCGGATACCATACATTTTTGTGTTTTCTTCCAACGCTTTTAGCTGGTTGGCAGACAAGGGATCCTGTACAGGTTTGTCCTGATTGATGGTCGGCGTATTGTGGTCTGCCGTCGCAAAAGTACGCTCCGGATACAATACACGGATTCCACGGTTTCTGAGTCCCAGAAATGCAACGGGACTGGTCACTTCATGGATAAGATGCCGATCAATAAATAACACATCAGGCCCCCCTTCGATCTTCCGCACTACGTGTGCGTCCCACACCTTGTCAAATAATGTCTTACTCATTTTTATAGTTGCTGTTTTGTTTTTTTGTTGTCAGCTGCCAGCCGTCAGCTTTCAGCCGATAGCTGGTAGCCCATTAATAATGCACCGTTTCCAATTCTATGAACTTGTTCAATGCATCCAGATACGCATTGGCGGATGCCCGGACGATATCTGTACTGAAACCGTAGCCCATGTAGGATTTATCCTCGTAGATTACACGCATATCCACTTTACTTACGTCGTCGCTGCCGCCGTGGATGGAATGAATATTGAATTCCTTGATAGCTACATGTTTTCCGGTGATTTGCTCGATGGCTTTGATCGTGGCGCTTACCGGCCCATTACCGGTGGCCGTAGCAGTATATTCTTCCCCGTTATAACCCAATTTGATGGTTGCAACGGGGGGTTCCTGATCGCCGGTGGTTACTTGCAGCGAGTTGATGGCAATTCCGTTCCTGAAGCTTTCCTCAGTTTTGTCGCCCATGAGCTGCAACAGGTCGTCGTCTTTGAGTTCCTTTTTCACATCAGCCAGTTCAAGGAACCGTTGGTAAACCTGATCGAGGTCAATGCGGTCGATGGCATAGCCCAAACGCTCCAGGTGGTGCTTGAGCGCATGACGGCCGCTTCGGGCTGTCAATATAATTTCCGATTGGTCAATACCGACATCTTCGGGGTTGATGATTTCGTAGTTTTCACGATGTTTGAGCACACCGTCCTGATGGATGCCTGAGCTGTGGGCAAATGCATTCCGCCCCACAATGGCTTTGTTCGGCTGTACCGGCATGCGCATCATGCGGCTTACTGTCGTACTGAGCGGGTACAGTTGTTTTGTGTTGATCTGCGTGTGTAGGCCAAGTGATTGATGCGTTTTCAATGCCATGACTACCTCTTCCAAAGAAGTATTACCAGCCCGTTCGCCGATGCCGTTGATGGTACATTCTACCTGCCGGGCACCGTTTTGCAGACCAGCGAGACTGTTGGCCGTTGCCAGCCCCAGGTCGTTGTGGCAATGCACCGAAATGATGGCTTGGTCAATGTTTTTAACGTTATCTTTCAGATACTTTATCTTGGCACCGTATTGTTCGGGTAGGCAGTACCCGTTGGTGTCAGGTATGTTAACCACGGTTGCACCGGCAGCAATAACCGCCTCGATCATCCGGGCCAGGTATTCGTTGTCTGCTCTTCCTGCATCTTCTGCATAAAACTCGACATCCTCTACAAAGGTTTTGGCATATTTAACCGCTTCCACTGCGCGTTCCAGAATGGCTTCCCGCGTGCTGTTGAACTTGTATTGGATGTGCATGTCGGATGAGCCAATACCGGTGTGGATACGCGGTTTCTTAGCATATTTCAGGGCTTCGGCAGCCCGGTCGATATCCCCTTTGATAGACCGTGTGAGTGCACAGACGATGGGATTTTTGACCAACTTGGAGATTTCTACGACACTGTTGAAATCCCCGGGGCTTGAAATCGGAAATCCTGCTTCAATCACATCCACGCCCAACGCTTCCAACGCTTCGGCGATGATGAGTTTCTCAGGAGTGGTCAATTGCGAGCCCGGCACCTGCTCTCCATCCCGGAGGGTGGTGTCAAAAACGTATATGCGGTTTGGATCGTGCAACATTGCTTTGTGGGTTAAGAACCATGCTCCAATAAGGAGCATGGTCTGGTGATACCAATCAAATTTTATACCTCTGAGGGCTGGTTTTCAGGACGAAGGCTTCTTACGGCCGCTCCTGCCTGCCACATTTCACTCTCACGTAATTCTTTTAGTTCTTCTTCTAGCTTCACCCGGTAATCCGGCTGGCTGTTGCTGTCAATCGAGCGTTGAGACTCCTTGCCTGTGGCAACGCTATCGTAAAGTTCTTTGAATACCGGTGCCGTAGCGTCGCGGAATTTCTTCCACCAGTCAAGCGCACCCCGCTGAGCGGTCGTCGAACAGTTGGCATACATCCAATCCATTCCGTTTTCGGCCACCAAAGGCATCAAGGATTGAGTGAGCTCTTCCACCGTTTCGTTAAACGCTTCGGAAGGAGAGTGCCCTTGGTCACGAAGTACCTGGTATTGTGCTGCGAAGATTCCCTGGATGGCGCCCATCAAGGTGCCACGTTCGCCTGTTAGGTCAGAGTATACCTCGCGTTTAAAGTCGGTCTCAAACAAGTAGCCACTTCCTACGGCAATACCCAGTGCAATCACCCGGTCACGTGCTTTGCCTGTAGCATCCTGGAAGATCGCAAAGCTTGAGTTCAATCCGCGGCCCTCTAGGAACATGCGGCGCAGCGAAGTACCCGAGCCTTTGGGAGCTACGAGGAATACGTCAACGTCTGCTGGCGGAACAATACCCGTTTGCTCATTGAAAGTGATTCCGAATCCATGTGAAAAATACAGCGCCTTGCCGGCAGTCAGGTGCTTTTTCACCGTCGGCCATAACGCAATCTGTGCGGCGTCACTTAGCAAATAACAGATAATGGTTCCTTTTTCAAGTGCTTCTTCGATTTCGAACAGCGTCTCGCCCGGTACCCAGCCGTCTGCTACAGCCTTATCCCAAGTTTTGGAGTCCTTCCGTTGGCCAACGATGACGTTGATGCCGTTATCTTTTTGGTTCAGCGCCTGTCCCGGGCCTTGCACCCCGTATCCGATCACCGCTACGGTTTCGTTTTTTAATACTTCCTGAGCCTTTTCCAAAGGGAATTCCTCGCGGGTTACCACGTCTTCTACGACTCCACCAAAATTGATTTTTGCCATTTTCTGCTTTTTGTTTTTACTTATTTAATTTGTTGATTTTATATAGCAAGCATTTTTGGAAAATGCTATGCTAAGTTACGATTATTTTTTGTTTCCTTCCAATGCCCGCCGGATCGCCATGGCATACCCCAAATGGAGATTGTCATGGGCCAACGTCGCCGTAATCACTTTTTCAATGGTGTCCATTTCCAGTCCGTATGTCGAAGTGGCAAAAGGGGTGATGGATACAAACACGCCATTTCTATAATCCTGTTCAATCACGTCGATGGTGTTCCGTGCTTGCGTCTTAAGGGCATTGATTTCTGCTCCGCCTATCCAATGTTCCGGTTTTGTGCCTTTTCCATAAGATTCGACAAACGGTATCTGCCGATCGGCCTGTACCCCGGTTCGCCGGTAGCACAATCCCGGAGTGCTCACCACAATATGTCCGAAATTCCATGCGATGTTGTTTCGAAAACCAGCGGGGATGGTGTTAATGGCATCCAAGCTCAGCCCTTCTACCAATTGCGCAAATAAATTTCTGGTTTGCCTGATATATTCAAATATTAAATCCGTCATGCCCTCCTGTCGACAAATTACATGGTGAACACCTTATCCTGTTTATTGAGGTAACGATTTTCGACCACCTCTTCCGCAGGTTCCTGTTCCTCAAATTCTTTTAGTTTTTTATGGAATCCTTCACTGTCTTTGATAATGGCAATCCGGGCACTTCGTACAAACTCGATCAGGTTATATTCTGCCAGTGCTTCCGTAAGTGCATCGATTTCCTCCCGGTGTCCAGCCGTCTCAAATACGGTATAGTCGTTCCGGATCACCACGGCACTTGCCCCGTACTGGCGCAGCAGCCTTTCCACAGGGGCTTTTTCAGTAACGATGTCCGTAGGTACCTTATACAGGGCTTGTTCCTGCCAGATGACCTCGTCGTTGGTATTATAGTACGCCTTTAATACCTCCACCTGCTTCTCAATCTGGCGGCATAGCTTGCGTACTACATCTTCGGTCTCGTGGATCACGATCGTAAAGCGATGGATGCCTTCGGCCTCTGAAGGGGAAGTGTTGAGGCTTTCGATGTTAATCTTCCGCCGCGAAAAAATGATAGAAATCCGTCCGATCATCCCGATGGAATTTTCCGTATAAAGGGTGATGGTATATTCCTGCTTTTCCATGTTATTAAGTCAAAAGTTAAAATTAAAAAGCCATAAAATTACTTCAACCTTATCTCGGCAACACTGCTTCCCTGCGGAACCATCGGAAACACGTTGTTTTCCTTACCCACCATTACCTCAAGCAGGTAGGAACCGTCGTGTGCAATCATGTCGCTCAATGCTTGTTCCAAATCTTTGCGTTCGCGGACGCTTTTTCCGGGTATACCGTATCCTTTGGCAACCGTCACGAAATCGGGACTGGCAATGTTGACAAACGAATACCGTCTGTCGTGGAAAAGCTGCTGCCATTGGCGCACCATGCCTAAAAATTCGTTGTTGAGGATCAGAATCTTCACTTTGGCTCCAAACTGCATAATTGTTCCAAGTTCCTGGATGGTCATCTGAATCCCTCCATCCCCAATGATGGCTACAACCGTCCGGTCCGGTGTGCCGTACCAGGCGCCGATGGCGGCGGGAAGCCCGAATCCCATGGTGCCCAAGCCGCCCGATGTAACGTTGCTCTTTGACCGGTTAAACTTGGCGTAACGGCAGGCAACCATCTGGTGCTGGCCGACGTCCGTCACGATGACGGCCTCACCGTGCGTGAGCTCGTTTAATATCCTGATTACTTCACCCATTGTCATGATCTCTGATGTAGGGTTCAGTTCATCGTGGATAACTTCCTTGATTTCCGCTTGTTCCAATTCCCGGAAACGCCCCAGCCATTCCGCATGGTTGCGGGCATCTACCAGTCCGGTAAGGAGCGGAAGCGTTTCTTTACAATCGCCCCAAACGGGAACCGTGGTTTTTACGTTTTTATCAATTTCGGCGGGGTCGATATCGAGGTGAATAACCTTGGCCTGTTTGGCATATTTATCCAACCTACCCGTTACCCGGTCATCGAAGCGCATGCCGATTGCAATGAGCACATCGCATTCATTGGTCAGCACATTTGGAGCGTAGTTGCCATGCATACCCAGCATTCCGACATGTAAGGGATGGCCGGTTTCCAAGGCGCTTAACCCCATTACGGTAGCGGCGGCGGGAATTCCGGCTTTTTCAATGAATGCTTTGAACTCAGCTTCGGCCCGGCCCAGGATGACGCCCTGGCCGAATAAAACAAACGGGCGTTGCGCTTCGTTAATCAATGCGGCCGCTTGTTCGACATATTCCCTGCGTACAATGGGTTTGGGGCGGTAGCTACGGATGTGGTTGCATACCTTGTATCCTTCGTAGTCAAATAACTGCAGTTGTGCATTCTTGGTAATATCAATAAGTACGGGGCCCGGTCTGCCCGTGCGTGCTATGTGGAATGCTTTGGCCAAAGCCGAGGGAATCTCACAGGCATCTGTGACCTGGTAGTTCCATTTGGTTACCGGAGCAGTGATGTTGATCACATCGGTTTCCTGGAATGCATCGGTTCCCAATAGGTGGGCAAATACCTGACCGGTAACGCAGACGATGGGATTGCTGTCAATCATTGCATCGGCCAGTCCTGTCACTAAGTTGGTCGCACCTGGACCGCTGGTGGCAAATACCACACCTACACGGCCGGAAGTACGTGCATAGCCCTGAGCCGCATGGATACCGCCCTGTTCATGCCGCACAAGGACATGTTTCAGTCTGTCGTTGTAATCGTACAATGCGTCGTAAATGGGCATGATGGCTCCTCCGGGATAACCGAATAGGATATCCACACCTTCTGCCAATAGCGCTTCTAACACGGCTTGTGAGCCGCTTAACTGGATAGTTTCTGCCTCTTTTTGGGGTGCGTCCTTGGTGATTTCCAACGTATTCATAGCCTTTTTATTTTAGTTGTCGGCTTTCAGCAATTGGCTGTCAGCTTTTTACTTTTGACGTTTGATTTTTTACTTTTTACTTACTCAACATTCATCGGTAACGCAGCCCGAAGCCGCGTCGGCTACGGTTCTTGCATATTTGTAAAGTACACCTTTGTTTACCTTCAGCGCAGGTTTCTGCCAGGCTGCCCGGCGTTGTGCGATCACTTCATCGGATACAAGTAACGAAATGGTATTATTCACTGCATCAATGACAATGGTATCCTCGTCTTCCACCAGTCCGATCAATCCGCCTTCGTAAGACTCGGGTGTGATGTGTCCTACGACGAATCCATGTGTTCCGCCGCTGAAACGACCGTCTGTGATGAGCGCAACGCTTTTTCCCAGTCCTGCACCGATAATGGCCGAAGTGGGTTTCAGCATTTCGGGCATACCCGGTGCACCCTTGGGGCCTTCGTTTTTAATAACCACCACGTCACCGCGTTTAACGCGACCCGAAGCGAGCCCCGCAATCAGGTCCTTTTCGCCGTCGAATACACGGGCGGGGCCTTCAAACCGCTCTCCCTCCTTGCCGGAGATTTTAGCTACACTGCCCTTTTCGGCCAGGTTTCCATAAAGAATCTGGAGATGCCCATTGGGCTTGATGGGATTGTCCAATGTCTGGACGATCGGCTGATCGATTTCATTGATCGGCGTTACGTCCGAAAGATTTTCAGCAAGTGTCTGTCCGGTTACCGTCAAGCAATCGCCGTGGAGAAGCCCCTCGTTAAGCAGGTACTTCATTACTGCGGGAACACCGCCATACTGATGCAGGTCCTGCATCAGGTATTTGCCGCTGGGCTTGAAGTCGGCCAGCACAGGTGTCTGATCGCTCATGCGTTGGAAATCATCCTGCGTGACTTCCACGCCCACGCTTTTGCCGATCGCGATAAAATGCAGCACCGCATTGGTACTGCCGCCGAGCACAATGATTACGCGCAGCGCATTTTCAAAAGCTTTCCGGGTCATGATATCCGAAGGCTTGATGTCACGCTCCAACAAAATGCGGATGTATTTTCCAGCTTCTTTGCATTCCTTGCGTTTTTCCGGACTTACTGCGGGATAGGAAGATGAATAGGGAAGGCTCATACCCAATGCCTCGATGGCGGCCGCCATGGTATTGGCCGTATACATGCCGCCACAGGCTCCGGCGCCCGGACAGCTGTTTTTGACAATGCCGATAAAGTCTTCTTCCGAGAGATTTCCGGCAATCTTTTGTCCAAGTGCTTCAAAGGAAGAAATGATATTGAGATCCTGACCTTTGTAGTGCCCCGGGGCGATGGTGCCTCCGTAAACCATAATGGAAGGCCTGTTTAACCGGGCCATAGCCATGATGGATCCCGGCATGTTTTTGTCGCATCCCGGAATGGCAATCAAGCCGTCGTAATATTGGCCGCCGCAAATGGCCTCGATGCTGTCGGCAATGATGTCGCGGCTCACGAGCGAATAACGCATACCATCCGTACCATTACTCATGCCGTCACTTACGCCAATGGTATTAAAAACGAGACCGACCAGGTTATGATCCCACACTCCTTCTTTCACAACCTTTGCGAGGTCATTCAGGTGCATGTTACACGTATTGCCGTCATACCCCATACTGGCAATACCCACCTGTGCTTTTTGCATGTCATCATCGGTCAATCCGATTCCGTATAACATCGCCTGGGCAGCGGGTTGCGTCTTGTCTTGTGTTAATACCTTACTGTACTTGTTCAGTTCTGTTGTTTGTTCAGTTAGCATGATTATATGATTACTTCATAATTTTCTTTTTCCAGGGTCAGATTTTTATAAGCCCGTTGTATCGTAGCACCCAAGGTATCGCTCCATGCTTCTGGGAAAACAGCATCGTCCACCGAGGCAATGCCTACGATGCCGGTAGCCGTACCGGAAAGGAATGCACTGTCTGCTGCCAGGAAGTCTTCCGGAGTAAGCTTTTTCTCGATGACATCGATGTTCAATACATTGGCAATCTCCAACACGGTTTGCCGGGTGATACCCGGGAAAATAGCACCAAGTGCCGGCGTATATAGTGCCGCATCCTTTTCAATGAACAGATTGTTGCTGGACGCTTGCGCAACGTATCCGTCACTGTCAAGCAGGATGGCTTCATCAAACCCCCGTTGAGTGGCTTCGTTCGTCGCCAAGATCGATGCTACATATTGGCCGGAAATCTTTGCCTCCGCAGGTAAGGAATTGGGATTCGGCCGCTGGTAAGGCGATATCGATACCCGGATGAGATCCGTGCCTAGGAAAGGCCCCCATTCCCAGGCGGTGATGACAATATTGGAATCTTTTGCCGGTGTCAAGTACATATTCTGGCCGGTGGTAACCAAAGGCCTGATGTAAGCGCTCCGTAAATTGTTTTTTCCAAGAAGTTCGTACGTATGTTCAACCAGCAGGTTGGTTTTCCACGGAAAGGGGATACCCACAAGTTCGCACGAACGACGAAGACGATCGTAATGTTGCTCCGCACGGAATATCCGGGTGCCATTGTGTGTGTTATATGCCCGGATACCTTCAATGGCCGAATAACCATAATGCAACGATTGGCCAAATAAGTCAACTTCGGTACGGTCCGCTTTAACGAACGTTCCGTTGAAATATACCCACGTATTTTTACTGAAATATTTCATATCCGTTAACCCATAAATTTAGCAAAATTACGTCTAATGACGCACCTGGATTTCCCTCCCAAAGTTACCATAGGTTATTGTCTCTTTTAGACTTTATTAAGGTAGGATGTTTATTTATTACTGGCAATAGGCAAAAGGAGTTTTTTCAAATAAGAATATTATTTCAAATATATAATATATATAGAATTTTATTCTTATTTTATTATTTTATTCCAAATAAAGTAATGTTGTAATTATACCAAAACCAATTTTGGTATTCAGTATGATTTTTGGGTGGTAGGTATAAACGCATTAAATTCTGCGTAAAATGGGATGGATTAACAATAAAGCTGAAAAAAAAGACCTCTCGGCACCCGGGTGCCGAGAGGTCTTTTAATTTTAATTTTTATCCCGAGCAGCTTCTCTTTCGGGACTTACTGCGTTTAGCTTTTTAATTTTCAATAATCCCCTCGGCAAGCACCGTAATTTCATTGTGGACAACTTCCACAACGCCTCCGATAATCCGGATAATTTCTTCGCTTTTGCCGGTCCGGATTATCACCTTCCCGTCCTCCAGTGTAGACACGATGGGAGCATGATCTTTCAGTACTTCAAAAGATCCTGCCGAGCCGGGTACAGTCACCGAAGTGACTTCACCGCTATATACAGGCTTGTCTGGAGTAATAATTGTGAGCTTCATTTCGTACTTCTAACTTCGTACCTCTAACCTCGTACTTATTGTTTAAACTGCTTCTGCCAATAGTTTCTTACCTTTCTCGATGGCATCTTCGATGGTGCCTACCAGGTTAAAAGCAGCTTCGGGGTACTCATCCACTTCACCGTCGATGATCATGTTGAACCCTTTGATGGTATCCTTGATGTCTACCAATACACCCTTAAGACCGGTAAATTGTTCGGCAACGTGGAAAGGTTGTGACAGGAAGCGTTGCACACGGCGGGCGCGGCTAACGACCAGTTTGTCTTCTTCCGAGAGTTCATCCATACCCAAAATGGCAATGATGTCCTGCAGTTCTTTGTAGCGCTGTAAAATCTCTTTTACACGTTGAGCCGTATTGTAATGCTCGTCACCCAAAACAGTGGGACTCAAAATCCGTGAGGTAGAATCAAGGGGATCCACAGCCGGGTAAATACCCAACTCGGCGATTTTACGTGAAAGTACGGTGGTTGCATCCAGGTGGGCAAAAGTGGTTGCCGGCGCCGGGTCCGTCAAGTCATCGGCAGGTACATATACCGCTTGTACGGATGTGATGGAACCGCGTTTTGTGGAGGTGATACGTTCTTGCATAAGACCCATTTCGGTTGCCAACGTAGGCTGGTATCCCACCGCCGAAGGCATCCGGCCCAATAGCGCCGATACTTCGGAACCTGCTTGCGTAAAGCGGAAAATGTTGTCAATAAAGAAGAGGATATCACGACCGGCTCCTTCGCCGTCGCCATCACGGAAATACTCAGCAATGGTCAACCCCGAGAGCGCAACACGGGCGCGCGCACCCGGAGGCTCATTCATCTGGCCGAATACAAACGTAGCTTTGGAGTCTTTCAGTTCTTCCGAATTCACTTTGTCGAGTGGCCATTCTCCTTTTTCCATGCCCTCCATGAATTCCTCGCCATATTTAATAATTCCGGACTCCAGCATTTCACGGAGAAGGTCATTCCCCTCGCGGGTACGCTCGCCCACTCCTGCAAATACCGAAAGGCCAGAATATGCCTTCGCAATGTTGTTGATCAGTTCCTGGATCAATACGGTTTTTCCTACACCGGCACCGCCAAAGAGCCCGATCTTACCTCCCTTGGCATATGGCTCCAATAAGTCGATCACCTTGATACCTGTAAAGAGGACCTCGGTTTCGGTCGAAAGGTCCTCAAACTTAGGCGGTGTATTGTGAATGCTGCGGCCATTGGATTTTTCAAGTTCAGTGATGCCGTCTATGGCATCGCCTACCACGTTGAATACACGTCCTTTGATTCCTTCGCCAACCGGCATCTTGATGGGGGCACCCGTATCAACGACCTTCATGCCGCGTGTCAGACCTTCCGTGCCATCCATCGCAATGGTACGTACACGCTCTTCTCCTAAATGTTGCTGGACTTCTAAAACAATCCGTTGACCATTTTCCTTTTCGATTTCCAACGCATCGTAAATCTTGGGAAGTTTGGCGTTTTCGGAGAAACTAACATCGACCACAGGACCGATGATTTGGGCTATTTTTCCAATATTGGACATATTATCTGGAACTAAAATTTTATAAACCAATATAATAAAGGCAAAGTACAGGCCTTAATTTTGGACTGCAAAAATACGTTTAAAAGAATTAAAAGCAAATTTAAATGTAAAGAATTGTTGGATAGCTTACGCTTACCTTATATGTACGGAATCTGCCTCTCCCGATCGGCCATTCACTACTTGCGGTCCGCGCCTTGCCTCGCGATCATCCATCCCGGATAGATGGACGCTGGTTTGCTGACCTCATCCAAACGGGCGAGTTCATCCGCAGAGAGTTTGCTAGCTACCGCTTTCAGGTTATCTTCCAATTGGTCATTTCGTTTGGCACCGATAATGACGGAAGTGACCGATGGTTGGTGCAATAACCAGGAGAGCGCTACCTGTGGTATGGTAATCCCTTTACTTGTTGCAATCTCGCGCATAATCTCGATGACATCAAATGCTTTTTCTTTGTCCACAGGTGGAAAATCAAAGTTAATTCTTCTACCGTCCTCCGGGGCCGTGTGCCGCCCGTATTTACCGCTGAGTAATCCTCCTGCCAGTGGGCTCCAGACCATCAACCCTAACTGCTGGTCTGCTAGCAACGGGACGATCTCGTGTTCGATGTCGCGTCCGGCAATGGTATAATAGGCTTGTAAGGATACGAATTTGGCAAGATGTTCCCTGGCCGATATTCCCAATGCTTTCATGATCTGCCAGGCGGCAAGGTTGCTGCATCCGATATAGCGTACCTTGCCCGATTGGACCAGGTTATCCAGGGCCGACAGGGTCTCTTCCAGAGGCGTCAGTGCATCATATCCATGGATCTGGTACAGGTCGATGTAATCCGTGTTCAACCGTTTTAGGCTTTCGTCAGCCTGCTGAAGGATGTGTTTACGGGACAGGCCAATTTGATTCGGACCATCTCCCATCTTTCCCCTTACCTTGGTGGCGAGGACAAGGTCATCGCGATGAAGGCCGAGATTGCGGATGGATTGGCCGGTCAGTTGTTCACTGAGTCCTTCACTGTATACGTTGGCGGTATCAATGAAATTGATTCCTGCGTCAACGGATTTTTTTACGAGCAGGTCCACCTCTTCCTGAGGTAGTGTACCGAAAGAAGTCCACATGCCTTTGCCACCGAAGGTCATGGTGCCAAGACACAATTCGGATACTTTTAAACCCGTATTTCCTAATAAGTTATATTTCATGTTTTCTTCTTTTTTTAATACTGTGTTTGTTTACTATTACGTTAGATGGCGGCGCTTGTCAGTGGGTAGGTTTACTGATCATTCGCCGGGCAACGGATGAAGGTTTGGAACTGGAAGACAAATATACAACACTGCGCAACTCAAAAGCGTTAAGCAAACGTAAAATTTTGGTTTGGGATCTGTGTTAGGGATAATAGCGGCCGATGTGTTCAACAATGGCCTTGCGAAGTGCAAGCGGCTCAATCATGCCCATCTGCCGGTAAACAATTTCCCCGCCCGGGGCGATCAGGATGGTATATGGCAATGCCCCCTGCCATTCCTCGTCCACAGCCTCCATGAGATCATATTTGTTCTCATCGCCGAAATGCAGGTTCCGGTTACTGGCATATTTTTGTTGCAGAAAGGTCCGCACGTTATCTGCCGCTGATTTGGCATCCAGGGAAACCGTCACAAAGTCGAACTCACGGTTCCGGTACATTTTGTCAGTTTCTACTAGCGCGGAAAATTCTGCTACACAGGGCCCGCACCAGGTAGCCCAGAAATTGACCAGGCGGTATTTTCCGGAATTATTTCCGAGCAACGATTTCAGGGTGTCCAGGTTTGCCTCTTCAAGTGTCACGGGTTCTTTTCCCCATTCTTCCACTTCGTGATTTTTCCAATCCGTTTTTGATTTCCACTTTACGGAACATCCGAAAGTACGCGTCGTGGGGGTTGTTACTGCCTTACCCGCCAATAATTCATCTACCGCATTTTTCAGGTCGGATGTTTTTGCCCTGCCGATGTGTTCGTCATCATCGATGCGGCCTACATAACGCAAAATGCGTTGTGCATCAAATACGAACGTATGCGGGGTGGTAACAGGGCCATATTGCATCGAAACCTGCTGCGTTTCGCCATCGTAGAGGTAAGGGAAGTTGTAGCCCTTGTCCTTATACCGGATTTTCATTTCTTCAAAACTGTCACTCAGGTCGGTATATCCCAATTCATCCAATCGGATGGCAGCGTCTGAATTCGGGCTGATGGCCACAACCTGTACACCTTTGGGTTGATAGGCTGCTGTAAACGCAATAATCCGGTCTTCATAAGCCTGTGCGGTAGGGCAATGATTGCAGGTAAAGATAATAACCAGCAATTTGGCATCTTTGAAGCTATCCAGGGTATACATCCTGTCATCCACTCCCTTCAGGTTGAAGTCAGGTGCTTTTGAGCCGATCGCTAACGGCTTTGGGTCCTCCGCGTGAATCGGATGAATCAGCGCCTGAAACAGGAAGAGTAATAGAACCCCTTTTTTAAATGGCCTCATAGTTGCCTCCTTTTTTACCCCAGCCGCTTGTTCAGCTCGTCTTGTAGTTGCCGTTTGAGTTTCTGTTCTTTTTCCATGGCTTTCTTCCGGTGCTGGTCGAATTCCTCCTGAAGCTCTTCAATGGCCTTTTTGGTGTCGTTGGTTACCACATGGCTTTGGTTATACCGATAAATATAAAACGTCAAAGCAATAGCCAGTAAGAGGACAAGGCCCCACATAATCAAGCTATAGGTGCTTTTTTGTAAAGAAATCCCTAAGAATGAAAAACTATCTTTTTCCCGTTGTACAATCTGCAAATCATTCCTGGCCTGGGAAAGCGAGTCCGTCATTGCGTCCACTGCGGCCTGCTGGCCGTTCTCTTTAGCCTTTAAATCGGTGATTTGTTTGGTCAGTGCTTTGATGGTATCCGACACATTTTTTCGGATTTGTTCAAGATTTGCCTGGCGAACATGCTCAATGCCATCCTGGGTTTTCGAAATCGCATAGAGATAAATGAATTGGCTGTCAATCGTTCCACTTGTAAGAGACCCTTTGGGAGGTTCCCGTTTTGACGTGGTTTGTCCGAAAACATTTCCCAATGAAATTAACGCAACCAGCATGGCTGGGAATGCAATGTTTCTCATGTTCGTTAGCTGTTTCAAATTAAGTTTTTAAAATTTAAAACACGATATTACGGGATTTATTGTTTAAAAGGAAATCCAATAACGAGAAAATTGAGAAAAGTAGGTATGAAAGGAAAAAAACATGACAGCACATAACAGTTCGTTTTTTCATCTTTTCTATCTTGCGCCGTTTTAATTAACCAATTGCCGTATTAGTATGCAAGTAATAGCAGGAGTAATTTTCCATTTCATTGGAGGCTTTGCCTCGGGAAGTTTTTATGTTCCTTATAAGAAGGTCAAAGGCTGGGCCTGGGAAACGTTTTGGATTGTCGGGGGCATTTTTTCCTGGCTCATCGTACCGCCCCTTGCCGCGTACCTGACCATTCCCGGTTTTGCCGATATTATCCGGCAGGCAGATAGCAGCACACTCGGTTATTCGTACCTGTTTGGTCTGTTATGGGGAGTGGGCGGACTCACGTATGGGTTGGGAGTCCGGTACCTTGGCGTATCGTTGGGAAGCAGTATTATCCTAGGTTTAACGATGGTTTTTGGATCGCTGGTTCCCTCCATATTTTATTATTTTAATGGGACGGAAGGCAAGGAAACCATTGATTTGTTTTTCTCAACAGCTTCGGGACGGACGGTTTTGTTGGGCCTCCTGGTTTGTATTGTGGGCATTTACCTGTGTGGACGGGCGGGTGTATTGAAAGAGCGTGAGCTTGTGGGTGGGGCCGCCGACGCCAGTGGAAACAAAGATTATAAATTTGGAATCGGGTTGCTGGTGGGGATTATTTCGGGCATCCTAAGTGCCTGCTTTAATTTTGGGTTGGAGGCAGGAAAACCGATGGCCAACGTGGCCAACGATTTGTGGAAAGCCGCCAATCCGGGAGAGGGAGAATTTTTGTATCAGAACAACGTGACATATGTAGTGGTGCTTTGGGGTGGGCTTACTACCAACTTTTTATGGTGTATGTTTCTGAATGCGCGCAATCGGACATTTGGCGATTACGTAAATTCCAAAGTTCCCATTGCACGCAATATCCTGTTCTGTGCATTGGCCGGAACCACCTGGTACCTGCAGTTTTTCTTTTACGGAATGGGCGAAAGTCGTTTGGGTAATGGAGCCAGTTCCTGGATTCTGCACATGGCGTTCATTATTTTGATTGCCAACGCCTGGGGTGTGATCCTGAAAGAATGGAAGGGTGTCAGTAAAAAAACATATATCACAATTATCAGTGGAATCGCGGTTATTATCCTGTCAATCCTGCTCGTAGGTTTTGCCAGAACATTGTCGTAAACCGATCACCGATTACTGGTCACCGATCACCGAGAAAACCGAATAAACAAATTAATAAAAAAATAATAAAAAAGATGTCTGAAATCATTGGAAAAGAATCGTTTAAGCATGTCAGCTATTTGTGGGACCATGCTAAAGCTGCTGAACTAGCAGGAGATGAAGTGGCGTTGTTGCTTTATCGATCCAACCTGTTGGGAGCGGATTTGCGTCTTACCAATTACGGGGGAGGTAACACCTCGTGCAAGGCGATCGCCAAAGACCCCCTTACTGGGCTCGATACCGAAGTTATGTGGATTAAGGGTTCAGGAGGAGATATAGGCACACTTACACGTAGCGGATTGGCGGCGCTGTATGTAGACCGTTTACGGAGCTTGGAACGCGTATACCGTGGGATTGAGCACGAAGATGAAATGGTCGAATTGTTCAACCATTGTATTTATGATCTGGCGTCAAAGGCGCCGTCCATTGATACACCCTTACATGGATTCCTACCCTTTAAGCATATCGACCATTTACACCCAGACGCAGCAATCGCCATTGCGGCGGCAAAGGATGGGAAGCGCATCACACAGGAGTTGTTCAATGGGCAAATCGGTTGGGTAGAATGGCAGCGGCCGGGATTTGACCTGGGGTTGAAGCTACGGGAATGCCTGAACGAAAACCCGGGGATAAAAGGCATTATGCTGGGATCCCATGGGTTGTTTACATGGGGAGACACCGCGTATGAAAGCTATGTGAATACGCTGACCGTCATCGAGCAGTGTGCCGAATACTTGGAAGCAAATTACGGCAAAAAGCGGCCGGTATTTGGAGGAGCTAAAATCGCGGATGTACCAGCGGAACAACGTAAACAACAGGCGGTGGCTTTGGCTCCAT
This sequence comes from Parapedobacter defluvii, assembly GCF_014642075.1. Taxonomy (GTDB): domain Bacteria; phylum Bacteroidota; class Bacteroidia; order Sphingobacteriales; family Sphingobacteriaceae; genus Parapedobacter; species Parapedobacter defluvii. The sequence continues at coordinate 183,688 of NZ_BMIK01000001.1, forward strand.
TGCTGCGTGGATTCTGTTCTTCCGAACGGCATATGGTGGGACATTTCACGGATGACGCCCGCGTACTGGAATTTGCCAACTCAAACGACCTCGACCGCTTAGCTCCTTTGGGCACCAGCTGCCCCGACCATTTCCTGCGTACCAAAATCAGTCCCTTGGTGTTGGAATTGGCACCGGATGCAGATCTGTCCGATACCGAGGCATTGAAAGCAACCTTGGCTCCGGCCTTTGAAAGCTACCGTGCGATGTATCGGGAGTACTACGAAACCTGCAAGCATCCCAATAGCCCGGCTATGCGTGATCCGAATCCGGTTATTATCCTTTACCCGGGTATCGGGATGTTCTCGTTCTCCAAAGACAAGCAGACAGCGCGCGTGGCAGCTGAATTTTATATCAACGCAATCAACGTCATGAAAGGTGCTGAGGCGATATCGGAATACACTTCACTGCCCCGGCAAGAAGCATTTGATATCGAATATTGGCTGTTGGAAGAAGCTAAGTTGCAACGCATGCCGAAACCCAAGCCGCTGTCGGGCAAAATTGCGCTGGTCACGGGTAGTGCAGGAGGTATCGGAAAGGCCATTGCAAAGAAATTCGTGCAGGAAGGTGCCGTCGTCATCCTTAACGACCTCAATGCGGAGAGACTCGAAGGGGCTGCCGAAGAGTTCAGAGCCGCTTTTGGGAAAGATGCCTACACCACAGCTCAACTGGACGTAACCAATGCGGAGCAGATCCGGCAGGCATTTGATACGGCCTCTTTGGCCTTTGGTGGGGTGGATATCGTGGTCAATAATGCCGGCTTATCGATTTCTAAATCCATCGAAGATCATACCCAAAAAGATTGGGACCTATTGTATGATGTATTGGTAAAAGGGCAGTTTTTGGTGACACAGGCTGCCGTACATGTGCTGAAAAAGCAAGCCGTTGGCGGCGATATTGTTAACATTGTCAGCAAAAATGCGCTGGTCAGTGGTCCCAACAATGCCGGATATGGTTCGGCCAAAGCTGCGCAGCTCCATCTAAGCCGGTTGAATGCAGCCGAATTGGGTGCTGACAAAATCCGTGTGAACGTTGTGAACCCCGATGCGGTCATTAGTGAAAGCAATATATGGGCAGGCGGCTGGGCCGAAGGACGTGCCAAAGCGTATGGTATTACGGTAGAAGAACTGCCGGCATACTATGCGAAGCGTACCCTGCTCGGTGAAATCATTTTGCCCGAAGATATCGCCAATGCCTGCTTCGCGCAAGTAGGTGGATTACTGAAAAAATCCACCGGAAATGTGCTGAATGTGGATGGCGGAGTCGCCATGGCATTCGTCCGGTAAATATCCTTTATTAGCAGAATTGTCAATTAGATCGGCCCACGTGGCACTTAATTGGCAATTCTATTTATCTTTGACTAAGTACACCCGTTATGAATATCGATAAAAATCAGATAGCAGAACATAATCAGCAACTTGAGGCAGTTCAAAATCGCAGGTTCAATCAGTTGGCAGAAGACCTGCCCAATGCGGAAACCATTGTGCAAAAGCTGGTTGATTTCCAGGTAGCCATACCCAGCTGGGCATTGGGTACCGGAGGCACACGTTTTGGTCGGTTTTCCGGAGGGGGAGAACCCCGTAACCTGGAGGAAAAAATTGCCGACATCGGTTTGCTGCACGCGCTCAATCGGTCAAGTGGAGCCATATCCCTGCACATTCCGTGGGACATTCCAGAAGATTATGCGGCGATACGTACCCTGGCCAGCCAGTATGACCTAAGTTTTGACGCGATGAATTCCAATACGTTCCAGGATCAGCAGGGACAGGCGCTCAGCTATAAGTTCGGTTCCATGCAACACGTAGACAAGGCAGTGCGTAAACAAGCGGTTGATCACAATATCGACGTAATTAAACACGGTATTGAACTGGGATCTAAATCACTTACGGTATGGTTGGCCGACGGATCGAGCTTCCCGGGGCAGCTGAATTTCCGCCGTGCTTTCCAAAATACGTTAGAAAGCTTGCAGGAAGTATATGCCGCCCTTCCGGAAGATTGGAAGATTTTTGTGGAATACAAGGCATTTGAGCCCAACTTTTATTCTACCACGGTAGGCGATTGGGGGCAGTCGTTGCTATACGCCAGCAAACTGGGCGATAAGGCGTATACATTGGTTGATCTTGGCCATCACCTGCCGAATGCCAACATTGAACAGATTGTATCCCTCCTCCTGATGGAAGGAAAACTCGGCGGATTCCATTTCAACGATTCCAAATACGGCGATGACGATCTGACCACCGGCAGTATTAAGCCTTATCAGTTGTTTTTGATTTTCAGCGAATTGGTAGAAGGAATGGATAACCGGGGTATGGACCATACGAAAGACTTGGGCTGGATGATCGATGCATCCCACAACCTCAAAGACCCACTTGAAGATTTATTGCAATCGGTAGAAGCGATTCTGATAGCTTATGCTCAAGCACTGCTGGTCGATCGGGCGGCACTGACGGAAGCGCAGTCTGCCAACGACGTCGTGCGTGCGCAGGAAATATTGCAGCATGCTTTCCGCACCGATGTACGCCCACTCGTCGCAGAGGCCCGTAAAAGGACCGGCGCAGCATTGAATCCTGTTCAACTTTTTAGGGAGTTGGGCGTGCGTAGCCAGTTGATTAAGGAGCGGGGTGCCAAAACGGTAGCTACCGGGTTATAAGTTGATTTGAAAATGCGAACACCAGTCATAGCGATATTTGATGTAGGCAAGACCAATAAGAAACTGTTCCTGTTTAATGAACAGTATAAAATAGTTTTTGAAAGGTCCGCCCGGTTTACCGAAACCGTGGATGAGGATGGCGATCCGTGTGAGAACCTGGAGAGCCTGCGTCTCTCAGTTTTCGATTCGTTGCACGAAGTGTTCCGGAAATCCGAGTTTGAGGTACGGGCCATCAATTTTGCAGCATATGGCGCCAGTTTGGTGTATGTGGATGAAGACGGTAAACCGCTGGCTCCTTTGTATAACTACCTCAAACCTTATCCCGAAGCACTGCAGCGTAAGTTTTATGACACATACGGTGGTGAAGATACAGTGGCCTTCGTCACCGCGTCGCCGGTTTTGGGTAGCCTCAATTCGGGAATGCAACTGTACCGTACCAAGTACGAAAAACCAGCGCTGTTTGAACGTATTCACTATGCCTTGCATTTGCCCCAATACCTGAGTTTCCTGGTGTCTGGACAAATGTATTCGGATATGACGAGCATCGGCTGTCATACCCATCTGTGGGATTTCTCCAAAAACGATTACCACGAATGGGTGTACCAAGAAGGCATCATTGATAAGTTAGCTCCGATAGCGCTGGGAGATCAGGTATTGCCCGCCTCGTTTCCTGGCAACGGATACGGGGTAGGTGTAGGCTTGCACGATAGTTCGGCAGCATTGATCCCCTATCTGGTTTCCTTTCATGAACCTTTTGTCTTGATTTCAACAGGTACTTGGTGTATCAGCCTCAATCCGTTTAACCATACACCACTGACCAAGGAAGAGCTGGAGTCTGATTGCCTTTGTTATATGCACTATCAGGGAACTCCTGTGAAGGCATCCCGGCTTTTTGCGGGTTACGAACACGAGCAGCAGGTGAAGCGGATTGCGGAGCATTTCGGGCAACTCTCCAGCAGGTACCGCAACTTGGGCTATAGCCGGAACATTGTAGCCAAGCTGCGTGAGGAAAAAAATGGCCCCAAACCCATTGGCGGCAAGGTGTCTGCTTTCGCACAACGCAATCTGTCGGATTACCGCACATACGACGAAGCATACCACCGTCTGATTATGGATCTGGTCGATCTCCAACAGATCGCTACCCAACGGGTCATTAAAGGCTCTTCAGTAAAGCGTATCTTTGTAGATGGCGGATTTAGCAAGAATACAATTTACATGAATCTGCTTGCGGATGCCTTCCCGGAAATGGAGGTATTTGCGGCCTCAATGGCGCAAGCTACGGCGGTGGGCGCAGCATTGGCTATTCACTCGGCGTGGAACAATCGGCCACTGCCCAATGATCTGATCGAATTGCGGTTTTATGCACATAATCCATAAAAAAATTAAATAAATGAACCCTGATTTACTGAAATACAATCCTCAATATCCGTCGGTACAGGATCTAAAAAAAAAGGCCAAACGGCGTATTCCGAAATTTGCATTTGACTACCTAGAAGGAGGATGCAACGACGAATTGAACCTCCTGCGTAATGAAGCGGATTTCAGGGATATCCAGCTCATGCCAAGGTACTTGAGAAAGCACAATGGAGTCGATATGCAGACGGAGCTCTTTGGCCATGTTTACGATGCGCCGTTCGGCATATCGCCCATCGGGCTACAGGGATTAATGTGGCCGAATGCGCCGCTTATTTTGGCAGAAGCGGCACGGAAGCATAATGTTCCATACATACTGAGTACCGTGTCTACTGCGAGTATTGAAGAAATTGCAGCAGTTGCCGGATCACAGTTCTGGTTTCAGTTGTATCACCCAACCGAGAATAGACTACGCGACGACATCCTCCGGCGATTGGAAACCGTAGGTTGTCCGGTGCTGGTCGTCCTGGTGGATGTTCCGTCGTTTGGCTTGCGTTACCGCGAAATCAAAGCTGGCTTGTCCATGCCACCGAAAATTACGATTAATAATTTTATCCAGGCAGCCGTACGGCCCGCATGGTCCATCGAATTCCTGAAAACCGGGATGCCCACCTTTGCAACATTGAAGCCTTACATGGGAAAAGATTTGGACATCAAGCAGCTCGGTAAGTTTATGAATGCCACATTTACCGGACGGGTAGATTCGGACAAAGTAAAGGCGATCCGGGATCTTTGGAAAGGTAAACTGGTCGTCAAAGGTGTGGTTAGCGATGAAGACATGGAAGAAAGTATCCGCATCGGTGCCGATGGGGTTATTGTGTCCAACCATGGCGGTCGGCAGATTGATGCCGGTGAGTCCACCATCAAACCATTGAAAGGCCTCACGGATAAGTACGGCGACAAAATAACCATCATGATTGACAGTGGGCTGCGTTCAGGCCCCGATATCGGCCGTTCACTGGCCTGCGGCGCTAAATTTACGTTCATGGGCCGTCCGTTTATGTACGGGGTATCCGCATTGGGTAAGCAAGGTGGCGATCATACGATTGCGTTAATGAAGGCGCAATTGAAACAGGTGATGGAGCAGGTCTGTTGTGAAAAAGTAACGGATTTTCCGGGGACGTTGATCAATCAATAAAATAACTGTTTTCTTTGCATAGCCTACTTACAGACTTGAATATGAATTCGTATTCTTTTAATAAAACGCTTTTTTTTGTATTTAAAAGCTAATATTAAGCCTTTTAGCAACTTTATTTTCTAAAATATTTGCTACTCTGAAGCTTTGTTTTTATTTTTGAATACGAATTCAGAAATGAGTAATCCGAAAACAGAGAAAAGAAACTTTACGTCGCATGATGTGGCTGAGCTGGCCGGGGTTTCCCAGGCTACCGTATCACGCGTATTTGCAGGCAATACAAAGGTGTCTGAAAAAAAACGTAAACGGATTATGGAAGCTGCTCAGAAACTGAATTATCGGCCGAATGCGCATGCGCGAAGCCTGATTACCCGAAGGAGCATGTTGATCGGTATCGTCATGCGGACAATCCGTAATCCTTTTTACTCTGCCGTACTCGAAATTTTTCACGATCGCTTTTCCAAGCTGGGCTATCATTTGATTTTCATTAATTCGGAAAATGAAAACGTCGAAGAGTGGGAAATTCATAAACTATTGGAGTATAATGTCGCTGGGGTAATTATCTCGGATGCACTGCTCACACAAGAAGCGGAAGATCGGTTTAGGGAAAATGGAATTGCGGTTGTGCTATTTAACCGGTATACGGAAAATTCGGAAAATAGTGTGGTGTTTTGCGATAATTACTTGTCTGCAAAACAGATAGCTACCTATTTGGTAAAAACGGGGCATCGTAATTTTGCATATATATCAGGTCCTTCCCACACGTCAATTACCATGGACCGCTTGCGTGGTTTCAGGGAAGTACTAGATGGAAGAGGAATAAGCAATCTTCATATAGAATCGGGTGACTATACGTATGAGAGTGGCTTTGAGCTGGCTCAGGAATTGATGACTAAAAATAAGGATATCGACTGCATTTTTGGGGGAAATGATATCATCGCCCTCGGTGTAATGGATGCGGTGAGGATGTTAGGGTTTGAGGTTCCAAATGATGTCTCGATCATTGGCTTTGATAATATCCGGATGACCAATTGGGCATCCTATAATCTCACAACGTGGGAGCAACCCCTTGAAGGCATGGTGGATAATACCGTGGCCATTCTGCTTGATGAGATAAATGGAAAGGAAAGCAGGTCAAAAATGCTGGTGATGAAAGGTCGACTGGTTATCCGGAATACGGTGAAAAGTAGAAAATAGTATAATTTTAAATTTTTCAATTGTGAATACGTATTCTTTGTATATTAACTTTTTGAATTAAAAGACCGCTTTTATTTTTTTAATACAATGAATACGTATTCATTATTAATTAACTAATGAAAATATGATTTAGATGTTTATTAACTGACTGATTAATTAATTTTTAACCATTATGAATGTTTTTCTTAAAATCAAAAGATTAAGGCCAGCAGTGGACTTCTTATCGCTGGGGAAGTCGCTTGCACGCCTTATCCACAGGCGCCGATTACTGACGTTTGCATGTTGTTGTGCGGCGGTATTATTTGTAGCTGGTCATGCAAACGGCAGTGGAGGCAAAAACTGGCAAACCCTACAACAGTCTTTTGTAGTAAGGGGCTTGGTAACCGACAAGGCAGGAAGTCCATTGGCTGATGCTTCCGTTCGGGTTTTACCGTCGTCACGGGAAGTGAAGACAGATATCGAGGGGAAATTTTTGGTGGAAGCCGATAGTAAACAGGATTCGCTGATTATCAGTTTTGTGGGGTATATAACCTATGCACTTGTTATCGGTGATCAGCGGGATTTCGTTATCCAATTGGAAATCGATGAAGAACAGCAGAAGCTGGATGAGGTGGTCGTGGTTGGATTCGGGACACAGAAGAAAACAACCATGGTCGGTGCGGTTTCATCTGTTTCGGTCGGCGAAATCAGGAAGGTTTCTACGCCTTCGCTGAGTAACACAATCGGTGGAAAAATCGCAGGTGTAATTACGAGGCAAGCGTCCGGCGAACCGGGTTATGATGCGGCCAGTGTGTATATACGCGGTATTGCCTCAATCAGCGGAGGCAGGAACCCCCTTGTTATCGTAGATGGCGTGGAACGCGAACTCCAAACCTATTGGAATACCATAAACATTGAAGAAATAGCTGATTTCACTGTATTGAAAGACGCTACTGCAACAGCCGTATACGGAAATAGGGGAGCAAACGGCGTCATTGTGATCACGACAAAACGCGGTGCGGTTGGCAAACCGAGGGTGACGTTCCGGTCTGAATTTGCTACGGTATCGCCTTTAAGGGTGCCCAAGGTTATTGATGCATACGAGTATGCTTCGTTACACAACGAGGCGCTGGCCAATATTGGAGAGGCGCCGAGGTATACCTCAGAAGAACTGAACAAGTTTAAAGATGGTTCAGACCCTTATATCTATCCAAATGTAGATTGGTATGATGTCGTACTGAAAAAAAATACAAAACAGACCATCAATAACCTGGGGGTTTCGGGAGGCACGGAATACGTAAAATACTATGTGAACCTGGGTTATACACTTCAGGAGGGAATCTACAATGAGAGCTCGCTGAATAACTTCAAAACAAACGCACTCTTAAACAGGTATCAATTCAGGTCTAACGTCGATATGCAGCTCGCCCCTGATTTCACGCTGAATCTGGGACTGTCAGGCATTGTATCAGGGACGAATTATCCGGGGGTTGGTACCCAATCGGCATTCGCAATCATGGAATTGGTGACTCCACTGATGTACCCGCTGACTAATCCGGATGGTTCTGCGCCCGGTGCCATTGGCGTGGACGGTGCGGTCAACCCATATACCTTGCTTACCCAAATGGGTTATACCAAGCAATTTTATAATACGCTCGTAAGTAACCTGAATTTTAAATGGGATCTGTCTTCGTGGCTCCCCGGCTTGGCGGTCAGGGGGTTGGTTGCGTATGACGTAGTTGATATTACACAGAATATCCGGACAAAATCCCCCGAGACGTACCATTATACACGAGACGTTGCAACAGGGGAAGATATCTATACGCTTGTGAGTTCGGAATCGGCGTTGGGTTATGGCCTGGCAAATGAGAATTATAAGACCCTGTACGGTGATTTGAGCATCACCTACGATAAAGCCATAGGCGCCCATAGCCTCTCGGCGCTTCTTTTGGGGAATAAACGAGAATTCACCAATGTCAACGCGGGAAGTTCGATAGCGAATCTCCCGGAACGGAGGCAGGGACTCGTCGGCCGACTGACCTATAACTATGATATGCGGTACCTGTTGGAATTGAATGCGGGATACAATGGTTCTGAGAATTTCCCCAAAGGCAAGCAGTATGGGCTTTTCCCCTCTGTAGGAGCTGGGTGGGTCGTTTCCAATGAACATTTCTGGAATAAAAGTATCGTAAATATGCTCAAACTGAGGGCTTCATACGGTTTGGTGGGCAATGACCAGATTGGTGGGGGTAGGTTCCTGTTTTTATCTTCTTACAACAAATCTGCAGCGGGTTACGTCTATGGGTTGAACCAAAACAACAGTATAGGTGGGAAGAGCGAAGGGAGTGTAGGAAACCTGAATGTGACCTGGGAAAAAGCTTATAAGTCAAATGTCGGCGCTGATATTGAACTGTTTAATTCGGCAGTAAGTTTTCAAGGGGATTATTTTTATGAATTGAGAAAAGACCAGTTGTTAAGGCGATCATCGGTGCCTTGGTATTCCGGTTATCCTACCGGCGTGATTCCCTACGGAAACATCGGAACTACATCGAATTGGGGGGTAGAAGGTAGTCTACAGGTAAGGAAAACCACGGGTTCTGGCTTTTATTACTCGTTTCTTGGAAATTTCACGTATACCAAAAATAAGGTCATCGAAAACGATGTCCCGTACATTTATGAACACCAAAATCCGAGGGGTCACGCCATTGGGGCTTCGTCAGGCTATATCGCCACCGGTTTCTTCCGTGACGAAGCAGATATTGCCAACAGTCCATCTCAGTCCATTTTCGGAACGTACGGACCCGGAGACATCAAATATCAGGACCTCAATGAAAATGGCCGGATAGATCTTGAGGACATCACCTTTTTTGGTGAATATGGACCTGAACCGTTGGTGATGTATGGATTTGGGACCACCTTGGCATGGAAGGGTTTTGATGCGTCTGTCTTTTTTACCGGGGCTGCCAATCGTGATTTCTTTTACGGTGCTGGATGGCCGATGCGCCCATTCTTTGCAGGAGTTGGCAAGTATAATGTTTTACGCGAATATTACGACAACAGGTGGGTGCCTGGGGAAAACAATGCAGATGCCATTTATCCGGCAATCAGGGCGGCGAGCGAGAACAATTACATCTCTTCAAGCCTATGGCGTAAAAATGGAAATTACCTGCGCATAAAAAATGCGGAAGTAGGATACACCTTTGATTCCCATATCACTTCAAGGGTGGGTGTTTCTAACCTGAGGTTGTTTGTCCAGGGAACCAACCTGCATACGTGGGACCATATCAAAGCGATTGATCCTGAATCCAATTACGGTACGGGTGCACACCCAATTTCCAGGAACATTAATTTTGGTATTAACGTCATTTTTTAACTATTTATTAGCTAAGGATTATGAAAAGATCTAACTATAAAGCCATAGTCATGATGACGATGCTTTTCGTCATGCAATCCTGCGTGAAGGATTTCCTGGACAAGACGCCAGATGAAGACCTGACTTCCGAACAGGTGTTTACGAACCCCGGTTTTACCAGGGAATTTTTGGCAAATATCTATTCGTATTTGCCAAATGAAGCCATGATGGTGGACAACACGGGTGTAATTAATGCGTTCAACGGTGCTGCCGATGAAATGGAAATTACGCACGAACCCTTTTTCTCGAACCTGATGAATGCGGGAAATTGGAGCTCGAATACCTACACCTCCAGCGGTTGGAGTCCGTACTATCAAGCAATCCGGAACTGCAATATTTTCCTCGAAAATATTCACCTGTTGAAACCTAATGAGTTTTTTCCCGAAGCGACAATCAACCAGTGGGTTGGTGAGGTGTATTTTTTGAGGGCGTTCTATTATTTTTTACTGGTGCGTATTTATGGTCCGGTTCCGGTTTTTGACCGCACCGTCGGACTTAACGAGGACTTCAAGTTGTTCAAGCGGGTACCAATTGACCAGTGCGTCCAGTTCATCGTCGCAGACTGCAATCGGGCAGCGGAAATACTGCCGCCGCGGATTACCCAGCAAAACGAATTGGGAAGGCCATCTAAAGTTTCTGCACTGGCACTCAAGGGCAGGACGCTGCTTTATATGGCCAGCCCATTTTGGAATGGCAATCCGGATTATGCGAGTTTCACAGACCGCGATGGTGTCCGATTGTTTCCGGATTTTTCGAGTGAGCGTTGGCAAGAAGCAGCATCGGCAGCCAAGGAGTGTATCGATATCGCTGAAGCGGCAGGCCATCGGCTCCACCGATCTGCATCAAATAACCCGATTGCAAATTATCAAGAGACTTTCTATGTGAACTTTAACGACGAGGTGTTTTTTACCAGAAATGATCCGTCCTATATCCACTTGGATACCTATAGTGAACCCTGGGGAATTCCGGGAGCCTTTTTTCCGCACCAGGGCGTAACACAAGATCAGGTTGACGCCTATCACATGGCCAATGGTGAAGTGCCAATTTTGGGGTATAACCCAGATAAAACGCCTATTATCAATCCAGCATCGGGATATTCCGAAAACGGAAACACCGCGAAAGAGACACCGTTTTATGTAGCCGGAACCCGTGATATGTATGTAGGTAGGGAACCGAGGTTTTACGCCAGTATTAACTTCACCGGGGCTAAATATAAAATGGTTACCGATGGCCTTAAGTTTTGGTTCGGAGGGCCGAATGGGCGCCAACCGGGTCAGTCGGCGTTTACAAGAACCGGATATTTGATGAAAAAATTGACCCACCCCGATTACGATATGGCGACACGTAGCGGTACTGCTCGGACGTGGATATTTTTCAGACTGGGGGAACAGTATCTCAATTACGCGGAGGCACTGAATGAGGTTTCCGGTCCGGTAGCGGATGTTTATAAATATGTAAATCTGATCAGGGAACGTTCGGGTATCCCCGGTCTGCCAGCTGGACTGACCAAAGAGCAAATGCGAGCGCGTATCCGGCATGAACGTAGAATTGAGCTGGCTTTCGAAACGCATAGGTATTTTGATTGTATCCGCTGGAAAATCGCGGAACAGGTGAATGAAGGACCGATATATGGCCTGGATATCAGCACACCGGGATATACCATGGATAGTGATGATTTTTATCGGCGAACATTGGTTGAATCAAGGGTATTTGAAAAGAAACACAATCTTTGGCCAATACCATTCATTGAAACCGAAAAGAATATCAACCTGGTTCAGAATCCAGGTTGGGATTAATTGGGAGGGCAGCACATGGCTTGGAGCCAACTTGACATCTGGATCGTCATCGCGTACTTCATTTTCATGATAGGGCTTTCGCTGTGGCACCGGAAATTTGCCTCAGGGGGTATGGAAAATTTCTTTTTGGGTGGGCGTAAGGTACCAGGTTGGCTAAATGGGGTTTCTTACACCGCAGCGTTGGTGAGCCCCGATGCGGCTACGGGATATGGGGGACTAGCGGTGGTTACCGGTGCATTTATCTCCTGGTGGTACCTTAGCAGGTTTGGGTTAGCTTTATTCTTGGCTGGGGTACTGTTTGCATTTTTTTGGAGAAAACTTAACCTATTTACCTCGCTGGAATTTTACGACCTGCGGTTCAAACCCCGCACGGCCCAGGTTATGCGTTTCTGGATCGCCATCCGGACATCGTTTATTGCCATGCCCGCTTGGACAGGGATTACCCTACTTGCCGCGTGTAAGATCATGGAGCCGGCGTTCGGGTTCAGTAAAATGGAAACGCTCGCACTGATTGTTCCGGTATCATTTGCGTTTGTATTTTTCTCGGGCTACAAAGGAGTGGTGATCTCAAACCTGATCCAGATGAGCATTTTTATTGTTGGTGCGTTGGTGTTGGCATTCTTCACCTTAGAACATTTTGGAGGACCTGAGCATATGGCAGCTACGATCCAAAACACCTTTGGAATGACAAATCCGGAAATCATGCAGGTTATTCCTCCCATAGACCATGAGGTATTTCCGATGATGGCGGCTATGGCTTGGATGGTTGGGCAAAGTATTGGCTACGGAGGGGACGCAGCTCCTATGGGAGGGGCTATGGAAGGTCAGCGGATATTGTCTACACGAAGCCCGAAAGAAGCCCTTACGATGTATGTGGTGACTGCGGTGACTATGTTCATCTTGCTTTTACTGGTAACGTTGCCCAGCGTGTCAGCCGCCGTGATTTGGCCGGAACTGAGAGAGCCGGGGGCGGATCGGGAACAAGTCTATGGAATGCTGATGAAGGAGATGCTGCCAGCAGGTGCAATGGGTATTTTGGTGGCGGCTATGTTGGCCGCCACCATGTCTACGGTGGCCGATAACCTGAATTTCGGCGCTCAGGTGCTGGTGAGTGATGTATACAGGAAATGGTTGGTGGGTAATAGAGGGGAGAAACACTACCTGGCAATGGGTAAAGTGGCGATGGGATTGATTCTCAGTCTATCCTTGATGGTCGTGTTCAACGTAGATTTTATCGTCGATGTTGCCATTTTCATGCTTCAGCTCAGCGCAGCTGAATTACCGGCTAATTGGGCGCAATGGTGGTGGTGGCGGTTTAACGGAAAGGCCCGCATTGCCGCTTCGTTTGGCGGCGCACTGTTTTTTTGCCTGGTTGTTTTGGTGCCCAAGATGCTGGTGCATTTCAATGTTCCCTGGGGAGCGGAGTTAGTGTTGCCCTGGTGGTGGCAGACGCTTCTGGTCATGGGTGCGACTACGCTTTTATGGATAATTGTCGCTTGTTTTACGAAGCCCGACCCGGACGGGTTGTTACGAAATTTCCATGAAAAAGCTAAACCATTGGGATATTGGGGTGCATATGCGCATCGCAACACGCATGTGCGCAAATCGGCCGATACAAGACCCATCGTCAATGGAATCGTGCTGGCGATTATCGGTTTTGTCGCCACCTGCCTGTTGGTAATCGGACTGACGGATTTTTGGTTTGCAAACTATTCTCGGGGTGGCAGCGAACTTTTAGCCTCGGCTGTATTGTTTTGGATCTTCCGAAAAGGAATAACAAAATACCTCCATTTTCTTGAGAACAGGGATAGAAATTTTTAAACATAAATTAATTAGATGAATCAAACCGTGTTAAAAGTAGGGACAGGTGTATCGGATATTACCCCTGCTTTGGAAGTTGGCTTTCTTACTTCATCTGTAAGGGGGACATATGCTCCGTTTAAATCCGTAAGGTCACCGTTGAAGGCAAGAGCTATTGCCCTGGAAGTTGGTGCGCATGTTGTTGTATTGGTGTCCTTGGATTTACTGGGGCTCAGTGAAGATGCCGTTTATGGGTGGGAACGGTTTAAAGCCGCTTCATGCGGTACGGTTCCGGTTGATAACGTCATTATTACTTGCACCCATACTCATTCAGCCCCCGAATCGCTCGCATTGTCCGATCTGTATACCGCCGATTCCTACAAGCAATGGCTTGGTCAGCTGGAAGGCGCCATACGGAAGACCATTTCCCATGCCTTAAACACGTTAAAACCCGTATCGACAGTAGAAATATCCTCATCGGAATTGGATGGGTTTTCGCTGCTGCGCCGCATCGCTTTACCGCAGGGCATTGTTATGTCCGATACCATGCAACCCGTCGCCGCTGATCTATTCGCGAGGAGACCGATAGATCGCAGAGTCCGGGTATTACGGTTCTTATCAACGGATGGAAATTCTCTTGCATCCATTGTTCACTTCGTCTGCCATCCCGTACACGAAATGCTTTTCCCCAGTGTATCCCCCGATTTTCCGGGAGAATTATGTGCCATACTGGAATCGGAACCTACAAACGGTTTCCCGATGTTTTTAAACGGTGCGGCGGGCAACATCAATCCACCTACCGTGTCGTGGGGCGTGGAGTATACCCTGAAGCATGCGGAAGCCCTCGCAAAAAAAATAGTGGAGCAAACCGATGCGGAGCGTGAAACGGTGACGGATCTAATGCAGATGAGCCAATCCATGGATTTTGATATCCGGCAGGAGGCCGACCTACCCATTTCGGATGCCCGGGCTGTCATTCGGCTCGTTCGGATTGGTCGGGTGGCCATGGTATTTATTCCCGGTGAGCCATTCGTGGAAACTGCCCTGCGGATTGAGCAACATTCCCCATTTGAGCATACCATCGTGGTGGGTTATTCGGAATGTTCGGTCGGCTATATCCCAACTATCCATGCATTTGAAGAGGGCGGATACGAAGTCGGTCCTGGAAAATGGTCGTATTTGGAAGCCGATGCAGAGGAGCGGATTTATCGGGAAGCAGTCAGTATGCTTAATCGCTTATATGAAAATGAAATAAACTTGGCAAACAGTATTTAAATATCATCATTATTGATTTCTCATTATGGTACGAGTAAAATTAGTTGCATGTTGGCTGATGCTGGTTTCATTCAGCGTGGTGCAGGCTCAGGAGCTGTTTTTTTATGGGGAGACCCAAAACGACCTCTATAAGCTTTTGATTAAGGAAGGGTATAAGGTACGGCATTTTAATGATCCCGAAAAAGCGGTACGAGCGGCCGGAAAAAATGATCCCGTATTCCTCATTGCAAAAAATTACCCTGAGCTGGATCCGCAGATGCACGTGTCGGCCGATCTGCTGAAAACGATCAAGCGGAAAAAACTGCGCGCATATATCGAATATCCCAGTGTATACGAAGGATTGGATATTCAGGGGCCGCCGATTGAAACCCGCTTAGAACGGGGTGTGGTCACAACAGATGGGCTTGCCCCGGTATTGCCCCGTATGGGGTTGCTGGGACTTCACAACAGTTATGTCCTTCCGGTCGAAATACCGGATCCACTCATCGTGCTCGCAAAAGTGGTTGGCTATGACAAGGCGGAATATGGCCTCACCGATACCAAGGTATATCCAGCACTGTTTAAGAAAGACGGAATATTGATCAGTACCACGGGCCTGACCAATTTCCAAAAAGGACGTTACGGACCTGCACGGTCCGTCAAGGCGGTGTGGGAGTATATCCTGTCTGACAGGTTTGGCGGGCCAGCAGTCCGGCTGGGCGATTGGCCCCAGGATGTAAAACCGGCATTTCCCAAGGACGGAGCGCTGCCGAATGATGCCCGCCTCGAAAGTATTAAAAAAGGTGCGGAGTGGTATAAAAAGGGAAACTTCTTTCTGCATGCGTCGTGGAAAGACAACTGGCTGAAATACCAAGGTGATGGTACCATGCCGGTGGGGCCTCCTTTATCGCCCAACTTAGCCCAGGGTGATGGCAGCATGGGTATTCTGGAAGGGCATACATCTACAATCAACTACGACGGAAGCCAGCAGTACCGTTATTGGATGCGGGCAGATGTTCAGGGGGAAGCGAGCATGGCACTCGCTGCGGCGGGACAGCTTTTGGGCAATCAAGAATTCAAAAACAAATCGACGAACCTGCTTGATTTCGTTTTTCACACGTCCAATCTGCGGGCAGCTGAAAAAGATAATCCGGCTAGTCCATCGTATGGCATGATCGGTTGGGCTGTTACGCACCCGGGCAGCTTTTATGCCGATGACAATGCCCGGACCCTGCTGGGAGCGATTGCTGCTTCGTCGTATTTGGAAACCGATAAATGGGATAAGGAAATCGCTGAAGGAATCCTGGCAAATTTTAGGCTTACAGGCAAAAAAGGCTTCCAAGGAGAGCGGTTGGAAGAAGTCGCCATCCTGCAGGAAGGGTGGAAGGCCTATGCAGATAGGGACTTTGTTCACATTTCGCCGCATTTTGAATCGTGGATGTGGGCATGTTATCTGTGGCTTTACGACAAAACAGGGTATAAGCCCCTGTTTGAAAAGACCAAAGAAGCAATCCGTATCACCATGGAAGCCTATCCCCAGGATTGGTTATGGGGAAGCAGTATGCAGATGCAACGCGCTCGGATGATCTTGCCCCTGGCCTGGTTGGTCCGGGTCGAAGATACCCAGGAGCATCGGCAATGGTTGGACCAGCTGGTGACGGAAATCACGAAATATCAGGACGAATGTGGGGCTATCCGGGAGGAAATAGGCGGTGACAAAGGGCGTAAGTTCAGGGCGTTGAATAGTAATTCCGATTACGGACTGGACGAAGGATCCCTGATTTTCAGGAATGGCGAAACGGCTTCTTGCCTCTTATATACCTGCAATTTTGCCCTGTTCGGTCTCGCTGAAGCTGCCGCGGCCACCCAGGATGAAAAATACATAAATGCCGTTAATAAGCTTTCCGATTTTATGACCCGCGTACAGGTCACGAGTAGTGTACATCCCGATTTGGATGGAGCCTGGTTCAGGGGTTTTGATTATACCCGGTGGGATTATTGGGCGTCAAATTCGGATATCGGCTGGGGTACTTGGTGTACGCTTACCGGATGGATACAGAGTTGGATTGTGACCACGCAGATTCAACTCGAAACAGGAAAGAGTTTTTGGGACCTAACCAAAACATCTGCCATAGCAGGCGATGCAGAAAAGGCTGTTGAAAACATGTTGGATTAGTAAAAAATCAGTATGGAAAAAATTACGGAACGTCCGTCGCCATATAGGCATCTGGAGAAAAAGCAGATAGCAGAAATCACAAGGGATATCAATACAGAAGACAAGACTGTCGCTCAAGCCATAGAAAAGGCCTTGCCGCAGATTAATACACTGATCGGAGCCATCGTTGAAAAGATCAAAAAAGGAGGAAGGCTGTTTTATGTAGGGGCAGGTAGCGGTGGAAGACTATCGGTACTCGACGTTATCGAATTGCCTACGACATATGGCATTGAGAAAGGTGTGTTCAATGCAGTGCTTGCCGGAGGCATTGACCGGTTAGCCGATGCGCTCGAAGAAAAAGAAGATGAAGTATACGCGGGTTGGGAAGCGTTGGTTGGGTATCGGTTGTCGGATAAAGATATGGTGGTAGGCATATCGGCAAGTGGCACGACTCCCTTTGTTCTGGGAGCATTGGGACAGTGCAATCAGCATGGAATTACAACAGGATGCATCGTGAGTAACCTAGGGTCGCCGATAGCAGAGATCGTGGAATTTCCGGTTGAGGTCATTACAGGCAACGAATTTATCACCGGAAGCACACGGATGAAGTGCGGTACTGCACAAAAAATGATATTTGACATGATAAGTACCACAGCCATGATCCAATTAGGTCGTGTCATAGACAATCGTATGGTAAACGTAAAATTAATTAACGATAAAATCATCGATCGTGCAGTGAGAATGGTAATGGAACTCGGCGGCATCGCAGTGTATGGAGATGCAAAGGCATTGTTGATCCAGCACGGAAGTGTCAAAAAAGTATTGGATCATCTGAATTAAATCAATTCGTACGCATTTATAGTAATGATGAAAGACCTTTCAACGTATAAAAATTTTTACCTGGACCAGTTGCTTGGCGATACCCTGCCTTTTTGGTTCCCCCGTTCAATAGACCACCAATATGGAGGGTATCTGCTGATGAGGGATCGCGATGGTTCCTTAATAGACGATGATAAAGCGGTATGGATACAGGGACGGTTTTGCTGGCTGCTGGCTACCCTATATAATACGGTGGAGAAAAAAGAAGAATGGTTACTGGGGGCAAAAACAGGTATTGAGTTTCTTGAAAAATTTGGTTTTGACACAGATGGGCAGATGTTTTTCCATCTTACGCGGGATGGTAAGCCAATCAGGAAGCGAAGGTATTTCTTTTCGGAAACGTTTGCAGTCATCGGGTATGCAGCTTACGCCAAAGCTAGCGGTGACGCCCAAATAGCGGATAAGGCGCGTCAGCTTTTTGGCAAGTGCATCGAATATGCAGAACAGCCCGGCTTGCTGACACCTAAATTTACGGACGTACGGCCAGCTAAAGGGATCGGTGTGCCTATGATACTGATCAATACAGCCCAGCAGCTTCGTGATACCATAGGAGATCCGAGATGTGACACATACATTATGAAGTGGATCGAAGAAATCGAGCGGGACTTCGTTAAAGACGATTTGCGTTGTGTGATGGAACAAGTGGCGCCCGATGGAAGCATCATTGACCACATTGACGGTCGCACCCATCTGCCCGGGCATGCGATAGAAGCAGCATGGTTTATTTTGAACCAGGCACAGCATCTTGATAACGATGAAAGGCTGATAGCGCTCGGAACCAAAATCATTGATTACATATGGGAACGTGCTTGGGATACGGACTACGGTGGCATCTATTATTTCAGGGATGTATTCGGCAAGCCCGTACAGGAATATTACCATGATATGAAGTTCTGGTGGCCGCATAATGAACTGATTATCGCGGCGCTGTTGGCCTATTTGCTTACCAGTAACGAGAAGTATGCAAAAATACACGAACAGGTACATAATTATGCGTATGGCCATTTCCATGATAAAGAATATGGCGAATGGTTTGGTTACCTGCATCGCGATGGCACACTGGCGCAGACCGCGAAGGGGAATTTGTTCAAGGGGCCATTCCATTTGCCGAGACAGGAATGGTTCTGCTGGTGGATGATTGATCGTTTTGAAAAAAATAAGTTATTAAGTCAGGAAGTATAATGAACAAGATAAAATCGCAGTTAGCTGATCACATCCTAGCTTTTTTGGCATGGGGTGTCGTATCAGTATTGATAAGTTCCCCGGCTATGGGGCAAAAAGGCAGGGATAAGAATCCCGCTGAGATTATAAAACTGGGAACCATCGATTGCGATCTGGTGGAAACAACCCCCGTTGTATTTAATAAGAAAGTCTACCGTTTTGAATATGTTAGGGAGCGGTATTGGGATAACCATACAGGCGATTCTTATTTCAGATTTGTATCGCACAAAACACGGAAACCTACTGCATCGTTTGCTGCCGGATTTCATCTTGGCAGTGCATACGTACACCGGAATAACGTGATCGTAACAGGAGTAGACGATTGGGGCGCAGACAAAATCCACATTTTCACATCCAACAATTTGGATGCATGGGAAGAATGGGTTGCTTTTGAATTGCCAGGTTACCAGATTTTCAATACGTCACTCATACACGATGGAAAACGATATGTGCTGATGTTTGAAATCGGTGGGCCACCTGCCGGTGTCGGTTTTACGGCACGGTTTGCCACCTCGCCAGACCTAAAGCATTGGGATATACTGCCCGAAATCCATAACTATGCCATGGATCGGTATACGGCTCCCCATTGTTTGCGTTATCTTGATGGATATTATTATAATTTCTATTTGGAAATGTATAATGGATTCGAGATGAGGGTGGTCCGTTCGCAGGATTTTATTCACTGGGAAGCCAGCCCGTTGAACCCGGTATTGCGTTCGTCACCCGAAGACAAGAAGATTTTCAATACGGCTTTGGACATGCAATTCCGTCCGAAGATTGCCGAAGCCGACAACACGAATAATTCGGATCTTGATTTCTGTGAGTATCGCGGAAAGCTAATCATCAATTACTCATGGGGTAACCAAATGGGAGCCGAGTTTCTTGCAGAAGCATATTACAACGGCACAACCGAGCAATTTCTTAGATCATGGTTTCCGGAATAGCCGAATCGCCTATACAGTAAATCCAGGGGATCAGCACTGAAAAAATACCAAAAATGTGTAAGAACGGAAAATTCAGATTCAAAGTCACGGGTTGCCTGTGGTTGCTAGGGCTGGTGGGAGTTCACTCAGTTTCATTCGCTCAATATGAGTACCGGGTGGGAAAAGGCGAATCATCCATCGAGCCGGGTGAAAATATCCTTTCCTTGGCGCTTGCAGGCTATGGTATACCAAGAGGGGGGCGGTTCTCCCTTGAGTGGAAGGAGCGAGGTAGGTTGGGTGCTGTTTCTGATGCCGCCATGATTTCAGGCAAGTTGTATACCCTGGTGGGAGGTAATGTGGGTGAGGTTGACTTGGACAAATTTGAAAGCGGAGCTTTTGTGCTCCGCCAAGATAGGTATATCAAGCTGCTGACCGCAGGAAACAACCGGCTGTTTGCGTTGGATGCACGCAATGAATTACTAGAAGCTGCCGCGCCGCGCGGGGGTAACATCCGTTGGAGGCGGGTGGGCAGTGTGCAGATGGCGCCGCAGGCCTTGTCTTACCATGACGGCCGATTTGTACTGCTGGATACGGCCGGAGTGTTATGGACGGCTGAAGACCGTGATGGATCCCTGGTATGGCATCCACTGGTAACATGCAGTGGGGCCATAGATGTGATGTCCGACCAACGTCAACTGTATGCACTTACTGACAAGCAGGAGATACTTCGCTATATGCCGGATACTGATTGGGTACGGATTGCGATATCGAACGGCATCACATATCGCCAGGACATTCAGCTCCTGATAGCATCAGGAAGCGGATATTGGGCGTTGGATCATGCAGGTGTATTGTACCAGGCGCGTCATAGCAGCGTGAACCAACTCACCGTAGGTGCGTTGCTTGTACAGCAGGACAAACAGCGGGTTGCCATATTGGGAGCAGATGTCTGCGGGTTTGATGCCGACTTTGTGAACGCCGTCAAACGAGATATCCAACAGACATTCGGGATATCACCCGCTGCGGTGATGGTGAATGCATCGCACACCCATTTTGCACCCGTTACGCAGCGATGGCTAACGTGGGGGCCGCATTGCCAAAAGCCAGACAGCACTTACCTGTATACCGTAGTAAAAGCCGGCATCATGGATGCCCTCCGGCAAGCTGAACGGTCTCTGCAACCGGCAAATCTATATGTGGGGAGATCAGCGGCTCAAATCGGCCGTAATCGAAGCCTACCGGAAGCTGATCCCCCTTATGACCAAGCCCTTGACGTGATCCGTGTAGATTACGAACATCTTGATCAAGACGATATTGTGTTTCTGGCGGGATGCCATCCGGTTTCGGATAACTCGGGCAAAGAAGACATCACAATCAGTCCGAATTATCCCGGCGTTGCCCGTGAATTGCTGCTGCACCATTCGCAGGTCCGATCGGCCATGTTTCTGCAGGGGTGCGGCGGTGATATCAATCCCATTGACGTCGATCACCGGGTTACGGCAAAAAAAGTCGCGGCAACCGTAACCGGGCTGCTTGACCAAGGCACCATGCAGCAAATCGAGGGGAGCATTACCTTTTATCTAGATACCGTGCAGTTCGACAGCCGGCCTTGGCCTGAAGATAAAATCAAGGAGTTCCGGGCAGCCAATGAAGGATCGGAAGGCAATGTGGGCGCGGAAAAAAATGTCCGCTGGGCAGATCTGATGCTACAAAACATTCAGAAAGGCGAAATGCCGAAGACAATGCCGGTGTTTATCCAAACGTTCAACATCGGTAATTGGAAATTAGTAGGAATTTCGCGCGAAACCACCACCGAATACAGCTTGGGTGTTAAGGCAATTTGGCCTGATAAAATGGTTTCGGTAGCTGGTTATTGTAATGACATATCCAGCTACCTGCCCACTAATAGGCACATCAGAGCCGGTACGTATGAAGGTCATGATTCATTCTTTTGGTATGGACAACCAAATGTATTCCCTGAGAACGTATACGAAACAATCGTTGAAGCCATCAGGTCTAAAAACCGGTAATAGGAATGCCCTGGACTTTCCACGATCCCATCGTGAAAGAATACCAGTCTTAGTCCCCTTCAATCGGTATATATGGTTGATTATTAATGTGTTGATAGGTGTTTTGAAAGAATATACTGACAGGACAGTGCAGTATGGCTACTCGAATCTTATTGTTATATTTGACCAATTGTATAGACCTTTCGCGTATGCTTTTTCGTTTTTCTCAGGCGGTTGTTATCATGCTTTCTTATATATCCGTTTCCGCCGCCGAGGGGATTGTGTATGATCTTCGCTGTGAGTATCTGGACAATCCTATCGGAATAGATGCGCCCAATCCACGCTTTACATGGAAGATCCGTGACGATCGTATGGGTGCCCGGCAAACCACCTATCGTATCGTTGTTGGATTGGATTCTGTGGCGGTGGGTGAGGGAAAAGCTGACCAATGGGACAGCGGGGAAAGGGCTTCCGATGTAAACTTGGTTTGCTATGACGGAAAAATGTTAAAACCATTTACCCGTTATTACTGGACGATCCAAGGAAAGGATGCCACCGGTCGACTGTATTCGGATGCATCGGTAGCTTCTTTTGAAACCGGCCTGATGGGCTCGAAATGGAAAGGTGCCTGGATTTCGGATGGGCACGGCATAGACCACAGGCCTGCACCTTATTTCCGGAAAACTTTTCAGGCAGGCAAACCGATCAAGCAAGCCCGTGCATATATGGCAGTTGCGGGACTCTATGAATTGTTCCTGAACGGCGAACGTGTGGGGAATCACCGGTTGGACCCGATGTATACACGTTTTGATAGACGTACGCTCTATGTCACTCATGATGTCACAGCATTGATTAAGCAGGGTGCAAATGCGGTGGGCGTCGTATTGGGCAATGGATGGTACAATCACCAGGCCATGGCGGTATGGAACTTTGACAGGGCGCCCTGGCGTAACCGCCCGGCATTCTGCCTGGATCTCCACATTACCTATGAAGATGGGACCACGGAAACCATCGTATCGGAGCGGGATTGGAAAACGAGCAGCGGAGCCATTGTATCAAACAACATTTACACGGCCGAACACTACGACGGAAGATTGGAACAAGCCGGATGGAATACGGTCGATTTTGACGACAGCAAATGGCGAGGTGTTTCCTATCGTTCCGCACCCTCCCGACAGGTGGTTGCCCAAACACTCCATCCCATCCGGAATGTGGAAGAAATCCGGCCGAAAGCGGTAACCCGCTTTGATGATACGACGTATCTGTTTGATTTGGGCAGAAATATAGCAGGCGTGAGTAAACTCACGGTCTCGGGTGCTGCTGGTACCGTATTGCGACTCAAACATGGCGAACGCTTGGGCAAAGACGGGCGGGTAGACCTATCGAATATCGATGTATATTACCGGCCGGTGGATGACACCGATCCGTTCCAGACGGACATTGTCACGCTGAAAGGCGAAGGACCGGAGACCTTTATGCCGAGTTTTAATTATAAAGGCTTCCGGTATGTAGAGGTAACCAGCAGTCAACCGATACAACTTGACACGACTGATTTGGTCGGGTATTTTATGCACAGCGACGTCCCCGCAGTTGGGCAGATCCGTTCGTCAAATCCCTTGATAGACCGCATCGCATGGGCTACCAATAATGCATACCTATCCAATCTTTTCGGCTATCCGACGGATTGCCCCCAGCGCGAAAAAAACGGCTGGACGGGCGACGGTCACTTTGCCATCGAAACAGCCCTGTACAACTTTGATGGAATTACAGTTTACGAAAAGTGGATGGCTGACCACCGCGACGAGCAACAGCCCAATGGGGTATTACCCGATATCATTCCCACGGGAGGATGGGGATATGGGACGGCGAATGGCACAGACTGGACCAGCACCATTGCCATCATTCCCTGGAACCTGTATCTTTTCTATGGCGATACCAAGCCTTTATCGGAAAACTACGAGGCCATCAAGCGTTATGTGGATTACGTCACTCAGATCAGTCCCAATGGACTGACAACCTGGGGCAGAGGCGACTGGGTTCCGGTAAAGTCGCAGTCTTCACTCGAACTTACATCGTCCATTTATTATTATGTGGATGCGGTTATTTTGTCTAAGGCTGCCGGATTACTTGGAAAAAAAGACGACCACGAACAATACAAGCGGTTGGCTGATTTTATCAAACAGGCCATTAACGACAAATACCTGAATCAGGAAACGGGTATTTACGCCTCCGGTACCCAAACAGAACTCAGCATGCCGTTGATGTGGCATGTCGTTCCCGAGGCGTTGGTAGCTAAAGTTGCCCAACGGTTGGCCGAGCGCGTGGAGGTGGATGGTAACCACATTGATGTGGGCGTACTGGGCGCGAAGGCCGTTCTCAACGCACTGAGCGAAAACGGCTACGCGGATCTTGCCTATACACTGGCTTCCCGGGATACCTATCCTTCCTGGGGAGCGTGGGTTGCTGCAGGGGCAACAACCCTGCTTGAAAACTGGGACTTGAATGCCACGCGTGATATTTCGGACAACCACATGATGTTCGGCGAGATCGGTGCTTGGTTTTTCAAGGGGTTGGGAGGTATTAAGCCCGACGAAAACCAGCCGGGATTCAAACATGTACGCATTGAACCTCATTTCGTGAAAGGGTTGGATCATTTCGAGGCGACGTTTGAAGGACCTTACGGTGCAATTACCAGCCGATGGAAGAAAAAAGGCAAGGGAGTGGATATAGAAATTATTCTCCCTGCCAACAGTACGGCTACTTTGGTATTGCCCAATGGCGAGCAGCGCGTACTACCTGCCGGAAGCCATCGTATTGCATGGCGTACTAAAAGCTGACTTTTATGTCATCGGTAAAGCAACATACAGATTCCGAACTACTTGTTTTACTCAAAGAGAACGATGAACTTGCTTTTACCGAGCTTTACAAACGATACTGGAAGAAGTTATTCGCCATCGCCGCCAACCGCTTGGGCTATCCGGAAGATGCCGAGGAAATCGTGCAGGATATCTTCGCTTCACTGTGGCGGAGGCGCATCACCCTCAAAGACGACCTGGATGTCGGGGTTTATTTGAGCGTTTCGGTAAAATACCGCGTGATTAAAACGCTTGGAAAACATTATCTCCAGAAACGATACATCGATTCATTGGTAACCCGTGATCAGATCGATGATTCAACCCAGGAATGGCTGGCATTTGAGGAGCTGCGCGACCAATTGGCGCTATCCGTTGCACAACTCCCTCGAAAATGCCGCCTGGTATTCCAACTAAGCCGCGATAAGGGTCTATCGCAGAAACAGATTGCCACAGAACTCGGTATTTCCGAGAAAACCGTGGAGGCACATCTCGGCAAAGCGTTCAAAATCTTACGTACAAAGCTGGCCAGCTTTCTCATGACCTTGCTTTAATTTTTTTGAGAAGACTAAGGGATTAAGCTCACTGCGGGTATCTACAGTAAAGGACCCAATTATGAGCGGAAAAGAGCACTACGAAAAGTTGGCGCTGAAGTGGCTGGAAGGTACGATCACCGAAGCCGAAAAAGCTGAATTTACGGCTTGGTATAACAGCTATTACGACGATAAAAGCTTTCTTCCGAGTTCGTTTGCTGAAAGTGAACAGGATTTAGAGGACCGTATTTTTGATAAGGTCAGGCAACTCATGAAACAACCTGAGCATATCCCGGTAAAAAGAAGCAACCTGTCCTGGCCGAGAGCAATCGCTGCTGCTGCGATACTGTTTGTCTGTTGCTCGCTCGGTTTCTTTTGGTGGCAAGCGAAATTCCAAGACAGAAACGATACACGTGACGTGGCACACGATGTACAACCGGGGGGTAACCGGGCAACATTGACGCTATCCGATGGCCGCGTTGTTGAGCTCAGTGACGCACAGAGGGGTATTGTGCTGGCCAACGGAAAAATCCAATACGAAGATGGTTCACAATTGATTGCCGCACCCTCCGCATCACCCGACGGCGATCAAACTGCCTCGCTGCTTGAGATGACCACGCCCAAAGGTGGCAAGTATCGGGTTACGTTGTCCGATGGTACCTCCGTGTGGCTGAATTCGGCTTCTACGCTGCGATATCCTTCACCATTCGGAAAAGGAAAGCGTATCGTCGAGCTAGATGGCGAAGGTTATTTTGATGTTTCGCCTGACACGGATCATCCATTTGTTGTCCTGTGTAATGGTCAGGAAGTCGAAGTGCTGGGCACCGCGTTCAATATCAATTCTTATGCAGATGAAGAAGGGATCCGTACAACACTGGTGCATGGAAAAGTAAGCGTGCGGGCAGCCCGTGCCAATTCGAAAAGCCGGATGTTACTGCCTGGTCAACAGGCAGTATTGCAGGATGACAATTTTGAGGTCAGTGAAGTCGATACAGCTGAAATAACGGCGTGGAGGGAAGGTTTTTTCTATTTTAACAATACCGATCTCCACACAGTCATGAGGCAGTTTGCGCGTTGGTATGATCTTAAAGTGTCCTATGAGGGCATGCCTACCAATGAAAAATTTATGGGAAGGATTCCAATGGATATGACATTGAATTCGGTATTTAAGGTGTTGGCTGCAACGGGTGTAGATTTCGAAATCAAAGCAGATCGCCAATTGGTGGTTAAAGGAAAATAACGATTTAAATTGATTTACTAACCTTAAATAAACCCATTATGAATACGACAATCACATAAGCATGAACGGAATACCAAGGAAAGGTCGGAAGTGCTGGTAACACTGCCGACCGGTATTTGGTATGCCTGAATCTTCAAGAGTAGTTTCAAATTAATCTTATTGAATGACAACCAAACAATGCAAAATTATGCAATTAAAACGATTATCAAGTTTTAGCAAAGGAGTTATCATGCGCATAAACCTAACCATCGCCATACTAACCCTCTGCTGTGTGCAGCTTTCGGCCGAAGTATTCGGCCAGCGTGTTACACTGAGAATGCGTAATACCCCATTTTTAGAAGCCATCCGCAGTATCGAAAGGCAGAGTGGATACACCTTTTTTTTCAAAATGCGGGATGTCGACGGGCTGGGCCCGGTGACCGTTTCCATTACCGATAAACCAATCACGGAAGTATTGGATAAGTTGCTGGACAATAAAACGTATAGTTTTCAAATCCAGGAAAAAGTCATCGTGTTGACAAAAAAGCCGATGGCAGCTACATCCACGGGCGTAAAAGCGACACATCTTTCTCCGCAGCTGATCATGCAACGCGAGGTCCGGGGCCAAGTCACCGATTCGCTTGGAACTCCGATTGCAGGGGTTTCCGTGTTAATCAAGGGCACAACCACGGGCATATCCACCGACGACCAGGGGCGGTTCCAACTTCTTGCGGTAGATGGTCAGGTGCTTGAATTCCGTGCAGTAGGTTATCTTCCCAAAGAGGTTACAATAGCTAATCAACCTTTGATTACTGTTATTTTGAAGGAAGAAACTATCGGGATTGAAGAAGTAGTTGCCGTAGGTTATGGTACTCAAAGGAAAGTGACAAGTACGGGGTCAATTTCTACGGCGTTAGGCAGTGATATAAAGACCTCGCCAACAACCAATCTTACCAATAATCTAGCAGGACGCATATCGGGGCTAACTTCCATTACAAGAAGCGGTCAACCTGGGGCTGATGGGTCTACCTTGCTCATCCGTGGTTCCAACACACTTGGAAATAACAGCCCGTTGATTGTTGTGGATGGTATTGCTGGCCGTGAGTTTGCCCGCCTTAACCCAGCCGATATTGAGTCAATCACAGTTTTAAAGGATGCCTCTGCTGCAATTTATGGTGCACAGGCTGCCAATGGTGTCATATTGATTACAACAAAACGCGGGAAAGTGGGTAGTTCCAGCATTTCCGTGAATATAGGTGGTGGGGTAAATCAGCCTACCCGTATTCCCGATATGGCTGATGCGGCAACTTATGCAACAATGATTAATGAGCTTCATTATTACCAAGACGAATCAAAAGGCCGTTTTCAACAATTTTCGGAAGAAGACATAGTGAAATATAGGGATGGCTCCGATCCATGGGGGCATCCGAATACCGATTGGTTCGATGAAACATTAAAGAAATTTGCAAAACAATACAGTGCGGACATTAGGATTACCGGCGGCAGCGAAGCCTTAAAATATTATATTTCCGGAGCAACTAAATATTCGGATGCGTATTACAAAAAAAGCGCGAATGATTACAAGCAGTATAATTTCCGTAGTAATTTAGATGGAAAAATAAGTAAATCTGTTACCATTTCGGTTGACGTTGCAGCCAGTCGGGAAGAGTATAATAATCCGGGTTACGGAGGAGGTGCCGGTGGAATTTGGCGTTCATTAATGAGAGGAATGCCTACACGCCCCGCATATTATCCTACCGGAGAACCCGGCCCTGACCTTGAGTTTGGGGATCAACCCGTAGTTACCACTACCGATGCTACCGGTTACGACAGAAGTGTATGGGATAAATTGGAAACCAACGCCAGGATCGTCGTTGATATTCCTTGGATTGATGGATTGTCTGTACAAGGGAATGCTTCATATGATAAACATGTAAACCTGAGCAAACGATTCCAAAAACCTTGGATATTATATTCTTGGGATGGGGGTGATGATCACCAGCTGACAGCCGCAACGAAAGGAATTACCTCTGCCCAGCTAACGGAATCAACCGTTAACCGATATCGATCAACCATTAACCTGTTTGCCACCTACGAAAATACATTTGCGGATGCGCATAAAATGAAGATTATGTTTGGGGCTGAAAGACAGTCAGGTTTCTCCGATGACTTTTCGGCCTTCCGAAGAAATTATCTTTCGACAGCCATCGATCAATTATTTGCAGGGGCTGACGATGAATATATGTCTAATAACGGATCTGCATCCTTATACAAGCGGGCTAATTATTTTGGCCGTATTAATTACGATTTCCATCAGAAATATCTGCTGGAAGCCCTGTTTAGGTATGATGGTTCATATATTTTTGCTCCCGGCAAACAATTTGGATTTTTTCCTGGTTTTTCGGCCGGATGGCGTATCTCCGAAGAAAAGTTTTGGAAGGAAAGAGTCAGTCTTTTTGATGAATTGAAACTGCGGGCCTCTTGGGGCCAAACGGGTAACGACCGAATCAATGAATATCAATATTTATCATCCTATGCCTTTCTTCCTCAGGCTTATACGTTTGGTGGCACAAACGATGAAAAAATGATTTACGAAAGTCGTATTCCTAACCCAGATGTAACTTGGGAAGTAGCAACCCAACGTAACATCGGATTAGATGCTACCTTATTAAACCACAAATTATCTTTTTCGTTGGATTACTTCATGAACGACCGTTCAAATATTCTTTGGACCCGGAACGCTTCTGTACCTAAATCCAGCGGGTTAAGCCTACCGAGGGAGAATATCGGTGAAGTAAGTAATAATGGTTTTGAAGCGACTATATCATACGGTAACAGAGAGGGGAATTTCAACTATCACATCTCGCTTAATGGTAGTTATTCAAAAAATAAGATTGATTTCTGGGATGAAGCTCCGGGTGCCCCGGTATGGCAACAATCGACGGGACACCCTATGAATACGGGTTTGTATTACCGGGCAATCGGAATATTTAAAGACCAGGCTGCGGTGGACGCTTATCCACACTGGGAAGGGGCACGTGCAGGTGATGTCATTTTTGAGGATTACAATAAAGACGGGATCATCGACGGATTAGATCGTGTGAGGGACGATTTTAATACAGTACCCCGTTTTACGGGCGGTATGAATATTAACTTGCAATATGGAAACTTTGATTTATCTCTTCTTATTCAAGGTGCTGCCGGGGCAAAAATGTACATCAAACCTGAGTCGGGCATACTTGGCAATTATTATCAGGAGTTTGCCGACAACAGGTGGACGCCTGAAAATACCGGTGCTACTTATCCCAGAAGCTTTGATGGGGATACACAATATTGGAGATCACAAACTAATACTTTCTGGCTTAGAAACTCAGACTATATTCGCTTAAAAAGTGTAGAACTTGGTTATAATATCTCCATATTTAACAGTAAAATAGGACCGAAAACTTTGCGATTGTATGTCAACGGATCTAATTTATTATTAGTAGATAAAGCAAAGATTGTTGATCCTGAATCTGATCCCAGTACTATTTCTTTGCCTTATCCGTTGCAACGAGTTTTAAATGCTGGTTTAATGTTGGATTTTTAAACAGTGAATTATGAAAAGAAAATTGTATATCGGTTTGATGGTGTTTTTTACTGTGGCTTTTTTACCTTCCTGTAACGACAGCTCTTTCTTGGACACGAAACCCATAAATGAATACTCTGAGTTAGATGTTTTTACGGATATAGCACTTGCGGAAACATTCATCAATACTATCTATAGGGAATCATTGGGATTTCCATTTAATTACCTTAGGCTTTCGGGGACCACTGATGAAGCCTTTTACGGTGGTTTTGCGAATTTTTTCAATTTCAATAAATCGCTGGTGACTCCCGACGGACTAGCCGAGTGGTGGGACGGCGCCATTGGCATCGGATGGGGAGCCCAGCATACGCAGCATCTTACTTGGGACCCACTGTTTGCGGCTGTCAGGAAAACAAATATCTTTTTGGTAAAAACCGAAAATTCTCCTGCTGAAGATAGAGCGTGGAACCGGTTAAAGGGAGAAGCCCATTTTCTTCGTGCCTATACGTATCATCTTTTGATTTCTCTGTACGGCGGAGTACCCCTAATTGATAAGCCATTTGAACGTATCAATGAAGATCACCAATTGCCACGCAATACTTACGAAGAATGCATCAATTTTATTGTGCAAGATCTTGAAGAAGCAGTTGCGCTATTGCCTCTTCCCGCAGAGCTGTCGGCTGATCAAATCGGCCGTGCAACGAAAGGTGCTGCATTGGCGCTGAGAGCAAGAATATTGCTTTTCGCTGCCAGTGATTTGCATAACCCCGAAAGAAATGGTGTCCTAACCAGTGGTTATGCCCATCCTGAATTACTCGGCTATACAACGGCAAAAACCCAAGAACGATGGGTCCTAGCCCGGGATGCCGCCAAAAATTTAATGGATTTGGGGTATTATGACTTGTACCTGAAAGATCCGTCACCGACCGATAGCATCGCGGATAACATGGCCAAATATTTCTATT
The DNA here is from genome assembly GCF_014642075.1 of Parapedobacter defluvii. Taxonomy (GTDB): domain Bacteria; phylum Bacteroidota; class Bacteroidia; order Sphingobacteriales; family Sphingobacteriaceae; genus Parapedobacter; species Parapedobacter defluvii. The sequence continues at coordinate 214,687 of NZ_BMIK01000001.1, forward strand.
CAATGACAAGTACCACCGAAGATATTTTGTTGCAATACTTTCCTAAGAAAGCGCAAGACGATTATACCCCCGGATTACGCGTTGCGCCTAATGGCTATAACGGCCACGGGGCAAATAATCCGCTCCCTGAGCTGGTTGATGATTATGAAATGAAAGATGGAAGTAAGTTTGATTGGTCTAATCCGATACACAAAGCTAACCCGTATGTTAATCGGGATGCACGTTTTTATGCTACGATTTTGTATGAAGGAGCTGATTGGCTGCAACGTCCCGATAATACAAAAAGTGAAGATCCTTTCAATAAAATACAGGTGGGCTCCGTTTTCAAATCAAATGGAACTACAAGGCAAAAAGGGGGGTTGGATACGGAGTATGGTAGTACAAATCAGTCAAATGCCGGAAAAACAGGGTATTATCTTAGAAAAGCGATTGATCCCACAGTCGACTTTGAATATGAAGTGCAAACGGTACCTTTCCGTCACATACGTTACGCTGAGGTGTTGATGAATTATGCAGAAGCTTGTATTGAACTAGGGGATGACCTTGAAGCGCGCCGATGTATCAACCTGATCCGCAAAAGAGCTGGACAGCCCGAATTGAGTAGTTCGATAACGGGCGAAAAACTAAAACAGGCATACCGTCACGAACGCCGTATTGAATTTGCTTTTGAGGAATTCCGTCATTGGGATGTTCGTCGTTGGATGATTGCCGATGAAATCACACATCAAATGAAAAGAATGGATATCAAATATTTAACAGATGAGAATGTTACAAGATATCTCCGGCCGGATGGAACGACATGGAGTGCCCCCGTATATACTGTAATTAATAACAGTTTAGATGTAAGAATATGGGATGACAAAATGTACTTTTTCCCCATCATGCGGGATGAAATGAACAGAAATGAAAACCTAGTTCAAAACCCGGGTTATTGACAATGTTCTAACGTAAATTTAATAAGGAGGCAGTTTATTTACTGCTTCCTTATTTTAATAAACCCTATATATGAAAGTGAAACTTCTTTATACAAAAGCCATTATGATACTGCTGTTTCTATTCGCAGTAGTTAATGCGCATGCACAGTCTGTTAAAATAGAAAACGATAACTTCAGGCTGAAGGTAGATACACAAACCGGTGCCATTTCTTCTTTTTTTGTTAAAAAGAACCAAAGTGAGTTGATTGGGGAGAACCAACTTGAAGCGAATTTTAGAATTTGCCTTCCACTAAAAGATTATGCCAGCAATTACATAGACGGTATGGAACAGAAACCTGTATCTGTTACAAAAGACGGGCATCAGATTACGGTTGTTTTTACGGGAATGAAATCACCCAAAGGAACTTATCCAGTTGACTTGACGTATTGGATTACCTTGCATGGAGATTATGTGTCTTTTAAGGCGAAGCTGACCAATCACGACAGCCACCCGATTTCTGAATTCTGGTTTCCTCGCATTGGTGGTATGACAGGTTTTGGTAATGATCGAGATGCAAAGTTAGCAATTCCGAACTATTCATCCGACAGTCGGCATACCATTGGTTTGTTTCAGAATTACCCGGGTAGCCGAGGGCTTGGAGCGGAGGCTGCTGAATGGTCGGTGGATTATCCCGGTATGCCAATGCCTTGGTGGGATATTTACGATGCAAAGAATGAATTGGGCCTGTATATGGGATACCACGATCCGGTATGCCGCTACAGTACCTGGCATACTTATTTGATGCCCGATGTTACGGGGGAAAATGATCCCTGGTTTACCAAAGAACAGGCAGCGGGGAAACCCGTTGGCTTGGTGTTTTCACACGTTCGTTATCCTTTTATCAAATCAGGTGAAACGCTCGAATCAGGTGAATTTATTGTCCGCGCACATGAAGGAGATTGGCATGAAGGTTCACAATTCTACCGTGAGTGGTTCCTGTCGCACTTCCCGTTTGATAAAACAGATAGCTGGCTTCGGAAGGAAAAAACTTGGTTCACATCGATTATTTACCAGCCCGAAGACCGAATAGTAACCGATTTTGAAGGCTACAACCAATGGACTAAGGAAGCGAAGGAATACGGGATCAATTGCTATGAACTGATCGGTTGGGACAGCGGTGGATTAGAAAGGAATTACCCATTATACGTTCCTGAGGAGAAGTTAGGCGGGCATGCCGGGTTTAAGGATTTGCTGAAATCCATAAAGGCAAGAGGCGGTCGTAGCCTTGTTTTCAATAATTATAACATATTGGACAAAAGTACCGATTGGTACAAACAGGAGTTGCATAAATACATGGCACAGGATGAATTTGGGAATCAGGGGATATGGATGGCCTGGGGTGAAGGTACGTTACTGGCTCGACGTTCGCTGAACGCCCGTTACCATGTCCGTTCATCGGTTACCTCGCGGATAGAGGAAATACTGGAGGGTTACTTCCTTCAACTTGTAAAAGACGGTGCTTCAGGATTCCAGATCGACAAATTGGTAGTAGGCACTTCGCTCGATTTTAACCCTTTGAACAAATTAAAACCTGATGTCGCCTTATGTGAAGGCTTAGTGCAAGCCATTGATCGATTGTATGCAAAATGCTTGGAGATCAATCCCGATTTTCGGATGGCTTCCGAGTTCGGGCTAGACCGATTGCTACCGTATTTTGATGTGGGTTACCGGAATTCAAACAGATATGGTGTCTCCACGTTACGTTATGTATTCCCAGAGTGGACATCGTGCCAGCATATTTCAGCCCCCCGTGATTTCAAGGGAGTGAATGGAGCGGTTCTCACCGGCTCTGTTATTTGTGTAGAGCCTGATTCATATCAAGGATCTTTAAAGCAACCCATATACAATGATTTGGCAAATTATATCAAAGAAGTCGGACGGATCAGAGAAATACTGGCAGCAGATATCTTCCTGAGCCGTTACCACGACGACCAATTTGCCAGTGTACTGGAATATGAAACACCGGATGCGGACAACCAACCTGCCTCTGCGATCCAAAGGACCAACCCCGGAGAAATGCCCGGGACAAAATTGGTACAGGGCAGCAACCTCAAACCATCAAGTGCCTTGATTTACAAAGTTCATGAAAATTTAAAGACAGGGAGGCAAACACTGGTTGTGGCTAACGATGCTGCCGACACGAAACAATACGCTTGGGAGTTTACCAGTAGAAAAGTTAAACAAGTCACTTTGTATGCACCGTTTGAGGAGCCTAAAACAGTTAAAAACGGAGAGATTTTGACCATCAAGGGCAATGGGCTGCATATTCTTGTTGAGGAATAGAAAGAATGATATGAGTTTGTCAAACCTGGTTGCCGGGGTTTGTTGAAGCACGGTATTGCTGAATTAGGTGCATATTAATTATGTTTGTCCAGTTGTAAGGAATAAGGAAAAGTGATATGCTAGTTAGAAATCCAGTATTAGTGAAAGGTGGGGTGACCTCAGGTAAACTTGTAAGGGTTGCATGTATGATGCTTGCACTATGGGCCGGAAAAACTTTTCCGGTCCTCGGCGCGGAGCGCTCCAATCCCAATATCGTAAACATCGTCAATTTCATCCGTTTGCTCGAACCCAGGGATCCAAAAATCACCGAAGAAGTGCTGTATGAAACAGTAGTTAACCAAGTAAAACTCATGGACGCCTATAATTTGAAGGGTACATTTCTGCTCCAATACGATGCGTTGATGGACGGACGTTACCAGAAATTGCTGGGCGGGTTACCGAAAGACCAATATGAAATCGGTGCCTGGTGGGAGATTCCCCAACCTTTGGTGGAGAAGGCCGGGTTAAAATGGCGGGGCCGTTATCCCTGGGACTGGCATGCCGACGTGGGCTTTGCTACAGGATATACGCCCGAAGAGCGCGAGAAGCTTGTGGATGTATACATGGCCGACTTCAAAGCCGTCTTCGGGGATTACCCCAAGTCGGTAGCCTCTTGGTTTATCGATGCGCATACACTCAATTACTTGTATGAAAAATACCACATTGTGGCTTCCGCCAATTGCAAGGACCAATACGGAACAGATGGCTACACGCTGTGGGGCGGCTATTGGAATCAAGCGTATTACCCCAGTAAGATCAATTCCTATATGCCCGCCCAAACGATAGAAAACCAAACTCCCGTACCGATTTTCAGGATGTTGGGAAGCGACCCCGTACGCCAATACGATACCGGCGTAGGCCACAATCGGCAGGGTGTGATTACGCTGGAACCTGTATACCATTTCGGTGGTGGCGATAAGGAATGGGTCGATTGGTTTTTCCGGGAATTGGTCGAAGGGGAATCCATGGAATTTGCCTACACCCAAGCCGGGCAGGAAAATTCGTTTACGTGGGACGCCATGGCACGGGGCCTGGAGATCCAGTTTCCCTTGATCGCCAAACTGAGGGACGAAGGAAAGCTGGAGGTACAGACGCTTGGCGAATCAGGAACGTGGTTCAGGGAAAACTATAAGGTAACACCGGCAACCGCCATGACCGTCAAGGATGATTTGGGAGATAGTAAACTAAAAACAGTCTGGTTCAACAGCCGGTTTTACCGTACAAACCTGCTTTGGGAAGAAGACGGCTCGCTCCGGATACGCGATATTCACCTGTTCAATGAGGATTTTCCTTCCATTTATACAACGGGCGTGACCACCACCAACGAATGTCAGTTTTTCACGCTTCCTGTTGTTGATGGCTATCTGTGGAGCGATCAGGAACGGTTGGCAGGACTGCGCTTAAAAGCAGTGATTTCGGGTGAAGAAGTATCGATAACGGGAGGAACACCGGTAATCCGCAGCCGTAAACGGGGAAGGCTTGACATTTCATGGCCGCTTACCAATGTGTCAGGCACACTGACCTTGGTATTAACGGAAGACGCATTACATGTAGCGCTTAAGGGAAACAATCAGCTGGACTGGTTTTTCGAGCTGGATGCGCCGAAGCGGGAGGCTTTGCCTTTTAAAAACGTAGAAAAACAGACGGTTACAGGTGTCTTCGAAGGATACCAGTATTCGGTGCAGGCACTGGTCGGTGGTATTTCCGAATCCATGGGCCAAACAGGCATGTTCCGCATCCTCCCGCACAAAAATGTAATAAAACTGGATTTGGCAACAGATATACAGAAACAATAGCCAGTTTACAAATTTTCCTCATTTTTCTATTTGTTCTTCGTATGTAAAGTATAACTTTGGGAGCAAATTGAGAAGGAATATGCAAGCAAAATCTGACATAGGCGTTATTGGTATCGCCGTGATGGGGGAAAACCTCATCCTGAATATGGAAAGCAAAGGCTTTCATGTGTCTGCTTACAACCGTACGGTAGACAAGGTAGAACGTTTTGTAAACGGCCGGGCAAAAGGTAAAAACATCTATGGAGCTACCTCCATTGAAGATTTGATCCAGTCGTTGAAAAGTCCACGGAAGGTTATGCTGATGGTAAAAGCCGGTAAACCTGTGGATGATTTCATCGAATTGCTTATTCCGCATTTAGATCAAGGAGACATCATTATCGACGGGGGGAATTCCCATTTCCCGGATACCGAACGGCGGACAAAATATGTCGAGAGCAAGGGATTATACTACATCGGAACCGGTGTATCCGGAGGAGAAGAAGGTGCCTTGCTGGGCCCGTCTATTATGCCGGGAGGTTCTCCCGCTGCGTGGCCCGCGGTGAAGCCGATTTTCCAGTCGATTGCCGCTAAGGTTGCCGACGGCACCCCGTGTTGCGATTGGGTAGGTGACGGCGGTGCGGGCCATTTCGTCAAAATGGTGCACAACGGCATTGAATACGGCGACATGCAGCTGATCAATGAGACTTACCAAATCATGAAAGATGTGCTGGGTATGACACCCGATGAAATGCATGAGGTATTCAAGGAATGGAACGAAGGGGAGTTGGATAGCTACCTGATTGAGATTACCCGCGATATCTTGGCATTTAAGGATGAAGATGGACAGCCGTTAGTGGATAAGATCCTCGATACCGCCGGCCAGAAGGGTACGGGTAAATGGACCGGAACGGTGGCGCTTGACTTGGGAGTTCCCCTCACGCTGATTGCGGAGGCGGTATTTGCCCGCTGTCTTTCGGCCCTGAAAGAAGAACGGGTAGCTGCTTCGAAAGTACTGCACGGACCCACGCCTTCTTTCAACGGAGATCGGCAAGCGTTTATTAACGACCTGCGCGACGCGTTGTACGCCGCAAAGGTGATCTCCTATGCACAGGGATATCAAATGATGGCTGCAGCGGCCAAAGAATACGGCTGGAAACTGAACTATGGCAGCATTGCGCTTATGTGGCGCGAAGGATGCATCATCCGTTCCGCATTTTTGGGAAAAATCAAGGAGGCGTTTGATAAAAATCCGGATTTGCAGAACCTGATTCTGGATGATTTCTTCAAAGAGAAAATTGAAGCTGCACAAGGGGGTTGGAGAAAAGTAATTGCGTCTGCTGTCACAAACGGGATTCCCGTTCCTTGCTTAAGTGCCGGATTGATTTATTACGATGGCTACCGTTGCGAACGGCTACCTGCCAACTTATTGCAGGCACAGCGCGACTATTTCGGTGCGCATACCTACGAGCGCCTGGATAGACCGCGTGGTGAATTTTTCCATACCAACTGGACGGGACGTGGCGGAGAGACTTCTTCAACCACCTACGACGTCTGATTTTTTTTACGCAAAGTGCATAAAGGTTTTTACGTTAAGTGCGCGGAGGTTTGTCCTTCGCGCACTTTTTCTTGTTTTCTATCGTAAAGCCTTTTCTTTAAAGCACAAATTTGGCGATCTAAATTAATTTAGTACCTTAGTCTAATCTGACGGGAATCCTTCCTCTTTTTTGGACAATAGATTGCTTCTTGGTTAGCCCCTGGCTTAGACCAAGTTCGTGCTTACTTCACTATGAATCTATATTGTATCCGACTTGAATCCAGGGTGAGTCCAGTTTTTTATGGAAAAAGGTGGACTCACCCTGGACTTAAGGTGGACTCACCGTGGACTCACTCCGAAGAAAGTATAAAGAAGGTTCCCGGTTAGTATAGCTATCGTACATAAAGGAAAATAAAAGGTTTTGACCGAAAGATCGGATGATAAGACTAAGTTAATTAAAAGGAATGGGAATTCCAAATATATCCTATCGCCGAAAGTAATCCTTCCCGGTTTGTAAATAAAAGCAACTTTACCTAAGTTTGTTTCGCACATATTGCCTGCAAACATGAATAGAACCGTAAACATCCTTGTGCTGGCAGCGATGGTTGCCACCGCTTGCCAGGAACAAAAAAAAACGATTGACCCAGCATCAAATATGACGTTATTACCTTATCCTGAAACCCAAAAGGGGAATGTAGTGGACAACCACTTCGGTACCGAAGTGCCCGATCCGTATCGTTGGCTCGAAAATGACACCGCAGCCGATACCAAGGCGTGGGTGGAAGCCGAAAACAAGGTGACCCAGAACTACCTCGAACAGATCCCCTTCCGCGATGCAATTTATAAGCGATTGGAGAAATTGTGGAACTACGAAAAGTTTTCCGCACCCTTCAAAGAGGGAAACTATACTTATTTCTATAAAAACGACGGATTGCAAAACCAAAGCGTACTGTATCGGCAGAAAGGAGACGATGGTGAGGTGGAAGTTTTTTTGGATCCCAATAAATTTTCCGCTGACGGTACCACGTCGTTGGCTGGTATCGCATTCAGTAAAGATGGCAGCTTAGTGGCTTATCAGCTGTCCGAGGGTGGATCCGACTGGCGCAAAGTGGTGGTAATCCGGGCGGACGACAAGTCCATTGTGGGCGATACACTGAAGGATGTCAAGTTCAGCGGCTTGGCATGGCGCGGCAACGATGGGTTTTATTACAGCAGCTATGACAAACCCAAGGAAGGGAGTACGCTCTCTGGCATCACCGACCAGCATAAATTATACTTCCACAAGCTCAATACGCCACAGGATAACGATGTGTTGGTCTTTGGCGGAGCCAGCACGCCCCGCCGTTACATCGGAGGATACCTAACCGAAGATGAGCGGTTTCTGGTTATCACGGCGGCGAATACCACCAGCGGTGGCGAACTGTACATCCAGGATCTTTCCAGCGCAGGTAGTCCGATCGTGAACGTGGTGGATAATTTTGAGAAGGATCATGCAATCATCGATAACGACGGCTCAACACTTTTCATTTATACCAACTTAAATGCACCGAATGGGAAAATTGTAACGGTAGATGCAGCCAATCCTAAGCCGGAAAACTGGGTTGACCTGATCCCCGAAACCGAAAACGTGCTGGAGCCAGGTACAGGTGGGGGAAAGATTTTCGCAAGTTACCTAAAAGATGCAACCTCATTGGTACAGCAATTCGATCGGTCGGGTAAACTGGAACGGACCATCGAATTACCGGATGTAGGGTCTGCCAGCGGTTTCGGAGCCAAAAGGGCAGAAACGGAATTATATTATTCCTTTACATCGTATGTATACCCACCCACGATTTTCAAGTATGACATTGCTTCCGGCAAGTCAACACTGTTCAGAGCGTCCGGAGTGGATTTCGACCCGACCAAATACGAATCCAAGCAGGTTTTCTATACCTCAAAAGACGGCACCAAAATTCCCATGATCATTACGCATAAGAAGGGGCTGGAACTGAATGGAAATAACCCAACCCTGTTGTATGGGTATGGCGGATTTAACATCAGCCTGACACCCTCTTTCAGCACGTCTAATATCATCCTGCTGGAACAGGGAGGCGTATATGCGGTGGCCAACCTGCGGGGTGGAGGAGAGTACGGCGAGAAATGGCACCTGGCCGGCACAAAGTTTCAGAAGCAAAATGTGTTTGACGATTTTATTGCCGCTGCGGAATACCTGATCAACGAAAAGTACACTTCTTCGGAAAAACTGGGTATTGCAGGCGGTTCAAACGGTGGCCTGTTGGTGGGTGCAGCGATGACACAGCGGCCTGAGTTATTTAAAGTGGCCTTCCCGGCAGTCGGGGTGTTGGACATGCTGCGCTACCACAAGTTTACGGCCGGAGCCGGTTGGGCGTTTGATTACGGCACCGCTGATGACAACGAACAGATGTTTCACTACTTGTACACGTATTCGCCTTATCATGCGTTGAAAGACGGGACAGCTTACCCGGCTACAATGGTCACTACTGCCGACCACGACGACCGGGTGGTGCCCGCACATTCCTTTAAGTTTGCGGCGCGTCTGCAGGAATACCACGCTGGAACAAATCCGGTGCTGATCCGCATCGAGACCAAGGCAGGACACGGGGCAGGCAAGCCGACGGCAATGGTCATTGCCGAGCAGACGGATAAATGGGCATTTTTATTTCAGAACACCGGGACTTCTTATCGAGAACAACCTTAACATAGCAAACATGGAAATCCAACGAGACGACAACGGCAAAAAAGGACAATTCAGCGCATGGGTTGATGGCGAAGAGGCAGGCTTGATGACCTACACCTGGGCGGGGGATCATAAGTTTATCATCGACCATACCGAGGTGAAACCGGATTTTTCGGGAAAAGGAATCGGGAAGCAATTGGTAATGGCTGCGGTCGCGTTTGCTCGCGAAAACAACCTCAAGATATTACCACTTTGCCCGTATGCCAAGCAGGTGTTTGAGCGGACACCGGATATACAGGATGTCCGTTACCGCTGATCTAAAAAGGTTACCCGGTTTTTGCTTTCTTCGGGAAAACCAATGACGCTATTACGCTGACGGCGAGAATAGAGACAATCACAATCAGAGAATGCGACGTGGTAAAGCCCCACTCGTCCAGCCAATGGTGCAGCAACATCTTGGCCCCGATAAACACCAATAGAAACGACAGACCGGTTTTGAGGTAATGAAACTTGTGGATGATGTTGACCAGTAGGAAAAACATCGATCGCAACCCTAAGATGGCAAAGATATTGGAGAAAAAGACGATATACGGGTCTTTCGTCACGGCAAAAATAGCCGGAATGGAATCCACTGCAAAAATTAGATCGGTAAATTCAATAACCAGCAATACGAGGAAAAGTGGGGTAATATACTTTTTGCCTGCTTCTTTGTGAAAAAAATCCCCCCCGACGAAAGTGGGGTATACCGAAAAATATTTGGAAGCGAATTTCACCACCGTATGATTCTGGGGGTCAATTTCTTCTTCCTCGCTCCGGTGCAGGAACATATTGATTCCCGTGTAGACCAGGAAAAAGCCAAAGATGTAGAGTATCCACCCGAACTGACTGATCAGTGCAGCGCCGAGAAATATAAATAGAAAACGTAGGATGATGGCACCGATGATGCCCCAAACTAATACTTTATGGTAATATTTTGCGGGCACTCCGAATGAGCTGAAAATCAAAACCATCACAAAGATATTGTCTACGGATAAGGCGTATTCGACCACATAGCCCGTGAGGTATTCCAGCGCCAGGTTATTTTTATAGATGGTCAGGCTGGCGGCGAAATCGTCCGGTATCAGGCGGATGTTATGCAGGTGTTTCTGGGTGATTTCAGCCAATCGGGTGAAGTCGTGGACATCGTGCAGCTCATGCCCCCATATGCGCAGCACTACGTAAAATACCAGCGCGAAGGTTACCCACACGGCACTCATGATGGCGGCTTGCGTAAGACTTACCGCTTTATTGCTTTTGCTGAAAAGCCCTAGGTCAATGGCCAGCATGAGCACGATAAAGATTAAAAAGCCACCAAAGAATAAAAGTTCGTTGCTCATGTTATTTATTTCGTTCAGTTGTGTATCTTACCAATTGCTCCAACCCGTTGCGATGGCTGTTCGCAGTAAAACGGGTCAGAATATCAAATGCTTCCTGTTGATATGTCAGCATCTTTGACGCCGCGTATTCCATCCCTCCATTTGCTTTTACAAATGCAATGACCTCATGCACCTTTTTCGGGTCTTCACTGTGGTTTTTTACCAAATTGATAATGTATCGTTTTTCGGACTTGCTTACCTGCTTCAATGCATAAATCAGTGGGAGGGTAATCTTTTTCTCTTTGATATCGTTTCCCAGCGGTTTGCCTACGTCATCGATACCGAAATCAAATAGGTCGTCTTTAATCTGGAAGGCGATGCCTACTTTCTCCCCGAATTGCCGCATCTGGTCGATCATCGATGCGTCGGCTCCGGCCGATGCCGCACCACACGCGCAGCAGGAGGCGATGAGTGATGCTGTTTTTTGGCGGATGACTTCAAAATAGACGGCTTCTTCGATGTCCATCCGACGGGCTTTCTCAATTTGAAGTAATTCGCCTTCGCTCATCTGTTCCACAGCATGGGTAACGATTTCGAGTAAACTGAAGTCGTGATTACGGATTGAAAGCGACAGTCCCTTAGCAAGCAAAAAATCCCCGACAAGCACGGCAATTTTATTTTTCCATAAGGCGTTTACCGAAAAGAAGCCGCGCCGCACGTTCGCATTGTCCACTACGTCGTCATGTACCAGGGTTGCGGTATGGAGTAACTCCACCAAAGCGGCACCCCGGTGTGTAGCATCGTTGATGCTCCCGCACAACCCTGCTGAAAAAAAGACAAACATCGGGCGCATTTGTTTGCCTTTCCGCTTAACGATATAATGTGTAATGCGGTCGAGCAACGGAACGGAACTCCGCATCGACTCTTTGAATTTATCTTCAAAAATTGCCAACTCGTTGGCAATGGGTTTTTGTATTTCGCTTAGTTTGAGCATGTGCGTAAAACCGGCGCAAGATACTAAGATATTCCACAATAACCTATAGCAGTGCGATGGATTCTTCTAACTCATCGTACCACTTCTGTCCGTATTTACGGATGAGCGGTTCTTTAACGAATGCATAGACCGGCACTTTCAGTTCCCTGCCCAGCGAGCAAGCCGAATGGCAGATATGCCAGCGGTCGTAATGCAGCACGTCAAACTCGGGGTAGGCGGTAGTCCGGATGGGATAAAGATGACAGGAAATGGGTTTTTTCCAGTTGATTTCCCCGCGTTCATAGGCTTTTTCAATCGCACATTTGGTAATGCCGTTTTCCCAGGTGACGTATGCGCATTCTTTATTGCCGTCTACACACGGCGTGGTGAGATCGCCATCCACGTCGACAACATGCGTGCCCTGTTCCTCCACTGCTGCGATGCCCTTTTCGGTCATGTAGGGTTTTACGTTGGGATACACCGAAGCGAGTACCGCCAGTTCATCCCGCTGCAGCGGTGCCCCTGCATCGCCTTCTACACAGCAGGCACCATGGCATTTGCCGAGGTTGCATACAAACTCTTCTTTGATTAACTCCTCACTGACCAATACGGGACCTACTTCAATCATCATGGCGGGTTACTATTTGGATACACCGGCTAATTTTTCGCCCAAGGGATATTTCAGCCCCTCGGCGTCGGCAAGTTCCAACGTCACAGAGCCAATTAATATCTCGACCTGTGCTTTTACCGGAATGCGATTGCCGTCGTTGGTAACCCAAAGGTACAGTCGGCTGTCTTTCCGGAAGATCCGGCCGGGTGTTATCTCGGGACTGAATTTCAAGCACTCTAACGTGCCGATAGGGGTTTTTATGCTTTCTATTCCAATGTATTCAATACCTAACGTGGCGATCTCATCATTCAGGAAATAGGTCATTTTGAAAGACTGCCCCGGTTTCACATTCGTCAGATCGAGGTTACGGGAAAAATAGTAAGCTGAAAGCAGATCGAATGTCTGGGCAGATTGGCTCTTAAAGGTTCCTTTGTTTCCCTGTACGGTTTGGTTGCGGTGATCAAACCGAACGATATCCGTACGGCGGTAATTTCCTTCCCGTATGTTTTCTGTATAATAATGTGGCAGAAACGTCCGTGAATCAATGTACGAATCGTAACGGTTGTCTACGGTATAAAAAACACTGAATGCTTTGGAGGTTTGGCCCCGTGCAGTCAGGTGGAAGGAGTGCGGGCTGCTGAATTTGATTTTTGAATCTTCGACCTTAAGTGTGCCCACAGCAGCCGAAATGACCCCATAACGCAGGCGGTAGTGCAACTCCTCGCCAGCTTTGAATGCCGGTTCTTTCAGGAAAGGAAGGGTTTGCCCCTGGGCAAAGAACACCAGACCCAAAAAAAGGTTTATCAATAGAACGCCGCTTTTGGTCATGTGTCAGGCCTTACGCTTAAAAACAGGAACCGTGGAACAAGGTTCTCCGTATAGAATACTTTTCGCTACTTTACTCAGTTGGGTGGTAAATTTGACAAAGGCCGATTCGGGAATGGCAACGTCGCCACAACCTTTAACGACCACACGTTGATCCCGGTAGGCCTCCATATCCAGCTCGGACAGTGCACGTTCGTACAGTACCGTCTCTAAGGCATTCAGGTCACCAAACACGATGTCTTTTGCGTAAGGCTCCAGCCGGTTAGCCAGCAACATATAAGCCCATGTCGGCACGATCGCATCTGCCGTGCAGGTGATGGCCACATATTTATCGGTATACTGCGACCAGTCGTGTGTTTTTACAAATTCCCTGAATTCCTTCTCGCGCAGGATAAGGCCATGGAATAAATTATCTTTTATATCGTATACCACGCGCTCACCCTGCGGAGCAAAGCGGGCAAGGTCTACGGTAACCAAGCCACTTTGTGCCACTTTATTGATAATGGTTTCTTGTATTTCCATAACAAAAATCCGGATGGCGTTGTTAACCATCCGGATACAAAGTTACGAAATAAATATGACTGATGGTTCCGTTAAAAGAACCTCGCCCGGTTGTCTACGATATCGGCCTTGTCCTGCAACGCACGGAATACGCGGGACCAAGTGCGCTGTACCTGGGCCTGAGTCATCTGCTTTTTCTGGGCGCTCAGATCACCCGGCGCTTCCGGATTTACAAAACCGGTTACCTCCACTACGTATACACCCTGCGAACCTCGGATGGGTTTTGAGGGTTGTTTGGGCTGTAAGCCGAATACGGTACCTACGACGGCATTTTCCTGGGCAACCCCCGGAATAACGGGATTTGCGAACACGATATTTTCAGCAGATGCAGGTGTTTTTCCTAGTTTTTCCCCGATTTGAGCGATGGTGGTTGCCCCATTGGCAGCTTCGGCAACCTGCGCAATCAGTTTTTTGGCCTTTACACGGTTGCGTACAATCGGCTCAATTTCACTTTTTACCGCTTCCAGCGGTAATTGGCCCTTTTCACGGATACCCGTAACCCGGGCAACTACGTATTTGGTTTCCGATTCGTAGATTTTGTCGGAAACATCGCCCTTGTCGGCTTCAAAAGCCCAGCGGACTAACTCGCGCGGCACTTCCGTACCCATCAGCATCGTCTCCATGGCGGTGATGTTATCTGCTTTCAATACCGAAACACCCTGCTGTGTGGCAACTTCCTGGAAATTGTTCTTATTAAGCGCGCCGAAGAACTGGGTTGCTTTGTTGTAAGCGGCATTCATGGTTTCCTTTCCGCTGTTTATCTGTTTGTCGATTACAGCAGCTTTCACCACGCGCGACGAACCGATCTGATCTTCTACCTTGATGATGTGAATACCGAATTGGGAGTTTGCTACCACAACATCTCCCTTTTTGGCGTCAAATGCAGCATTTTCAAATGCGGGAACCATCATGCCACGGGCGAATGTGCCGAGCTCACCGCCATTTATTTTGCTGCCCTCGTCTACACTGAATTGAACGGCCAATGCGGCGAAACTCTCTCCTTTTTCGATAAGCCCTTTAATGGAGTCGGCCTTGGCTTTGGCTTTGTCCATGCCGCCTTCAGTGGCCGGGTTAAGCAGGATATGGCTGGCTTTGACCGAGTCAGGCCCTACTTTCGTATCAATGATCTTCGCAATTTCAAACCGGCCATTCGTTAATACCGGCCCTACCGTTGTGCCGGCCGGCGCACGGAACACCAACGTATCCAATGCCGGGCTAAATTCACCTTGTTTGCGGAAAATATAGGGGTACTTTGTGTCCGAATTGACAGCCGCAAAGAGGGAGTCGGTGGTCGATTCGGCGAGTTGGGCTTTCAGCTCTTCGATGGTCGTCCGGACCCGTGCCGTATCCTGAGCCGTGGGGCTTGCGTCAAATACGACATATTCGAGGTTGCGTGTTTCTTCTTCGTTTTTGAATACTCCTTTGTTTTCGTCGTAGTACGCTTTGTAGTCCTGATCGGAGAGGGTTACTGAACTGTCGGGTACCGACTCGTAATCCAGCAAAACATATTCAAAATTGGCCAATTTATTCCGTTGGCTGTACTCTTCGTTGGCTTCCAGTGCCGTTACGTATATGCTGTTATTAATCAGGTTGGTGTACTTGGTGCTCAACTGTTCATCCATCACGCTTTGCAGCAGTGCATCCCATTGTGCATGCGCTTCATGCCCCGGAGGCAACGTGCCCACCTGTGAAATGAAGCCGTTGAGTTGGCCGCGGTCAAATTGACCGGTTTGCGGATTGCGGAATGCCTGTTGAATTTGCATGGAAGGATTATCGCCCTGAACCAGGTCATTCAGTTCGGTTTTACCTACAGTCAGACCAATGCGTCCGACCTCATTTTTCAATAATTCACGGTTCAGGTATTGACCCCACACTTGTTGAACGGCATAAGATTTCATTTGTGGGTTCAGCGTACCCCCGCCCATCTGCTGGCGGAACATTTCCGAAGTTTGGTCTACCTGCGCGTTAAATTCATTGATATCGATGGTTTCTCCGTTGATGCTACCCACCTGATTCTGATGGCGTGCCCAAAAGGGCGTGCCATAGTTGATCACGTCTCCCAATAAAAACGCGAAAATCGCGAAACCGATAAAAATGACGATCACCAAGCCCGCCCGGTTGCGCAAGTAATTCATTAATCCCATAACCTATCTAAAACTGTTTCTTTAAGCTGTTATTTTATATTGATACTATCTTGCCTTTTCGGGTGATTGTGCACCCTTTTTCAAAATGAGGCGCAAGATACAACTTTTATCAAAAAAAGAGTAAAATAATTGGAGATGAGCCTTTATTCCTAACGGAATGCGGGGCCTTCTCCGGGTAAGAAGACGTGAACACCTGTCATGTGTTGCACGTCAATCACTTCGAAGTTCCCATCTGAATGAAATGAGGAACCCATGATGTGCCCCCTTCCATCCTTGAACTGCGCTTCAATAGGCACATGGTTATAAAACGTATTGGCTTTCTGATCGTGGATAACTTCTTCGGTTTTTATGACAGAACCATCGGCCCGCGTAATGACCACATTATCCCGGAATTCGGTCAGCTCTTCGGCCTCCTTCTGGATGGCATAGTTGGATGTGATGCGTTGGGTTTCCACTCCATTTTCATCGAAAAAAACGATGGTAACTCCCTTTTGGAATTCGTAGTACGGTTTTTCTACGTTATAATGCCGCATCTCCGGCGCGGTCATTTTTGCCTTTACCAGTGCGGAATCGCTGTAGACGACCGTGACGTGCAGGGAGATGTCTACCGGTTCTTCGGCCTGAATGGCGGCTATCCGGTCCACTTCCTTCAGGTCGGTTTCACAGGATGAAAACAGTAGGGTGCCGATGCAGGCACACGCTGCAAAACGAAAGATATTTCTGCCAATTAACCGCATCGCTGACCATCCTGAATCCAATCGCTAATCATAGCGGTTGCGCCTGAACCAACGTTCGTTGAGCGTAAACCCTAAGTTGAAGTTAATGTAGCGCTCGCGCACCAGGTTGTTGGACAGGGTACCCATCTGACCAAATTCGGTCGAGAAATTGATTTTATAAAAGGATGTTCCGAACAGGGAAGGCAGGGGAAAACCAAAACCTACCGTCAATGCCATTTGCTTGATATCCTGATTAGCGATGTTGATGTAAGACTTGTTATATTTAAAACCGAGCCGGTAATCCACTACGCCCAAGTAATTCACTGAGGTGATATCCGGAGTGATCTGGCCGCCGACCGAAAACCCATAACTGTCTGTGAGTCCCGGATTGTCTCCACCGATCCGGAAATCGCTCCATTTTGCATAATTGAAATCGCCACCGATCATCCAATGATTGCCCTTAGCAAAGCTGAAACCCACGCTGTGCTTCATTGGCATGCTGATTTGTTGTTTTTGACCTTCGTACGTATCAATGGAATCAACAGGTAGGTTTTCAAAGTCGTCTTTCACACTGGTTGGAGTACGGGTTACAACACGTGATGCCGTGGTGTTAAGTGGATTACCCGCGGTTCCGGTATAACCGATGGTCAGGCTTAGGTTGTTGCCAAGTGGCTGGAAATATTGGGCCCCATAATCAAAACTGAACCCCTTGATGTACTGGCTGCTATCTATCCGCACATTTAGGCCACCCACATCGTTTGGAAATTCAATGGATCGGATGTTGTTCAGCGTACCGAAAAGGTAGGATACATTGGCTCCTACACTGAAATTTTTGTTTAATTGGACTCCGTAGCCCAAATACGCTTTCGTGGCGCCTCCGGCTCCTGCATATACGGTCCGGATGTCTGTGGTATCAATGGATCCGGGGATGGCGTAACTAAACCCTACATCCGAAAAAGGCATGATGCCAAAGCTGATGCCGCCGGGGCGCCCCAATGGGATACCGAAGTTGATGTGGCTGAGTGCGAAATTGTAGGAATTTTCAGAAAGCTGGCTCCGGCTCAATTGTGTGACATTTCCAAATACACCGACATCTACTGTGGTAAGTCCCAAAGCGGAGTAGGATGCCGGATTGCCCACATTGATGTTGCCATAGCCGCTCAGGTAGCGTACGCCGGTTGCAATGCCACCCATCGCCCGTGTTTGAGGTAACAGATCCCCACGGATCTCTCCCAAACCAAAACGTGAATAAGGAGAACTGGTGGTAGAACGCTGACCGTATATCAGGGTACTTGACAAAAGGAAGACAAGAAAAACAAAAGCTTTCAGGGTATGCTGCATGATAATGTTCGGGTACTTTGGAATGGGGAAGTGATGCTGCATGTGCGTCATTAAATCGGATGCGATAAAGCCGTGGAGAGAATGGACTCGAAAATAACCAACCCATCCGTATTGCCCAATAGGTTATCCGCGGCACGTTCCGGATGTGGCATCATGCCAAATACATTCCGTGCACGGTTGCATACGCCGGCGATGTTTTCCACAGATCCATTGGGGTTTGCCGCGTCGGTTACGTGACCAGCCGCATCACAATAACGGAGTAATACTTGGTCGTTGTCATGTAGGGACTTCAGCGTATCGTTGTCAACAAAATAATTTCCCTCACCATGCGCAACCGGGATTTTATAGGCACGTCCGGTTTCCATTTGTGAGGTAATCAGGGACTGGGTGGTTTGAGGGGTTAAGTATATGTTTTCGCAAATAAATTTCCGTTGCCGGTTGTGTAACAGTGCTCCGGGTACCAAGCCCGCCTCGGCTAATATCTGGAAGCCATTACAGATGCCTAAGAGGTAACCTCCGTTGTTTGCATAGGCGATAATCTCCTGCATGATGGGGGAGAAACGTGCAATGGCACCGGAACGTAAATAGTCGCCATACGAAAATCCTCCCGGCAACACGATAAATTCCGCACCCTGTAAGTCGTGGTCTTTGTGCCACAGGCGGACCACTTCTTGTCCCATAATGTGTTCCAATACATAGATGATGTCCTCATCACAATTGGAACCCGGAAATATAACGACACCAAACTTCATGCAACGCTGTAAATTAAAAATGTATGCAAAGCTATCTAATTTTTAGTTGCCACAGGATACCCTTTTTGTTAAAAAAGGTTAAAACGCTGTTTATAAATTGCTTAGAAAAACTGAAAATAGATGATTGTGAGGACCAAAAGGACGTAAACGCTTTCATAGAACCATCTCGTGGTTGCGTAGTTAAAATAATACGTCATGCAAATGGCGATAGGGGGAACCGCCAAAAGAAAATGGCTTATGGACCAATCTGCATTGAGGTAAAAAGATACAACAGCGAGCATAAACATGCAGAAAAGCAATTGAAACGACTTACGGATATGCACAACGCTTTTAAAGAGATTCTGACGCAGCGAAAGGAAAAACAATACGAGGATAAAGATTACGGGAAGCAATACCAGGTAGTCGTAGATATCGATGTGTACGGATGTTGGGAAGGGATAAGCCAACGGGAGCCAGATTTCATAAAATTCTGCCATCCGGTCAAACCAGAGGTATACCACACCCAATAGAAAATAGACCGTAGCAAAGCCGATCGGCGCGGCCAGCCATTCACGCCAGTTGAAGGGACGAAAAATGATCAGGCTGCACCAGAGCAATAGCAGCATGACAATGAAGGGAAAATATACCAGACTTCCCAATGCGACAATCATGCCCAAGTCGAACATCAATGGCTTGATTTCGGCGTGTCGGTAGATGCTGAATAATTTATCCAGCATCCATATGGAAAGGAAGTTGCAAATGAGAATCGGCGATAGCACCAGGAATGGCAGGAAGAGGCTGGCCAGGGTCATGTACAGCAGCGCTGGCAGAAAGCTCGATCGGCCTACCAAGTTGAAGCGATTGACCGTCCGGTTAATCAACAGGGCTTGAAAGATGGTGAGTACCAACGTGATCAATACGTTGGCTTGCGGGGTAATGTTTTCCGGAGAAAGCTTGCCTGTGAAATTGGCAATGGCGGGCTCAAAAAAGACCGGCATCAGGTTTCTCGGTAAATGCATAAACACACCCAAGCACAGTACAAGGCCCGTTACGGATAATAGCAGGATGTTTAACGGCGTGTATTTCCGAAACTGATTAATCACGCTGCAATTATAGTGGTTAATTTTGACAGTTGACAGTTAATAATTGACAATTGATAGTTGACAATTGATAGTTGATAATTGACAGTTGTCCACTATCCACTATCCACTATCCATTATCCACTATCCACTATCCACTATCCATTATCCACTATCCATTATCCACTATCCACTATCCACTATCTAAGCCATCGGTTCCGATTTAAGCAGGTCGAGCAACCGGCGGATGTCAAGCTTGCCGTCCAGGCTGTCATTGTCGGATGTATCTGGATCCAGATCGGCAGTGAGGTAGTCGGCTGCTTGGTAGCGGTATACCTGCCAATTTCCTTTGTGATATTCAAGTGCGGTAAGGTTTTCCACCCAATCGCCGGAATTAAGATAGGTTACCGTTCCTTTTTCGGTCTCGATTTGCCGGATTTCGGGTTGATGTATGTGGCCACAGATGACGTATTGATACCCCTTTTCAATGGCCAACGTAGCGGCCGTTACTTCAAAGTTATTGATGAATTTAACGGCATTTTTGATGCTGTTTTTGATTTTTTTTGACAGGCTCATTTTTTCCCGGCCCAACTTCATCAGGATCCAATTAACCAAACTATTGAGCAAGATCAGGGTGTCGTATCCAATGGCACCGAGGCGCGCAAGCCACTTGGAATGTTGCATGGTGACGTCGAAAATGTCGCCGTGGAAAACCCATGCGCGTTTTTTTCCGACGCGTAAGGACAGTTTGTTGGTGATGGTCAGTGACCCCAATTGGAAATCGGCAAATTTACGTAGCATTTCATCGTGGTTGCCGGTCAGGTATGTCACCGGAACTCCTTCGGCTACGAACTTGAGGATTTTCCGGATTACCTTCATGTGCGATTCGGGCCAGTAGCGTTTGCTGAATTGCCAAATATCGATGATGTCCCCATTCAAAAGGATTTTTTTGGGTTTGATGCTCTTCAGATACCGTAGCAGTTCTTTGGCGTGGCATCCATAGGTGCCCAAATGTACGTCTGATAGGACGACCAGATCTACTTCCCGTTTGTTCATAGGCTGCGGGTATTACTTAATCTTCTTCCTCTTCAAACCGCACGTCGATGTATTTGGTAACTAAATAAGACAATCCACCGAGACACAGGATGATGATGCAACTGGTTAATTCTAATGTGTATACCATATTGCACACAAATGTGATGAATAAACATTACCTGAATATTATTAATGGGTTAAATAATATCCTGTATTTTTTGGAGTTTGAAAGATCACAGTTATTTTTTCCGGCTGATCGCGATACCTGAATTGCTCGACCGGTCTACCGTGGTTTCGTAGCCCGGCTGGCTGCTCACAAAATCCATATATTCCTTTATGCCGCCGATGGATTGCAGCACATTGTGGGCGGTGAAGGTACCGCCTGTTTTGAGTTTTGGGTCAACGTCTTTGAAATATTGGATGTACCAGTCCTTGTCTGCGTCCGAAAAGACAAAATCGAGCGGCCCCTCCACTCCCTTTACCAGCTGATGGGCATCGCCCAGCCGGAAATCCACAAGATCAGCCAGCCCCAGGAATTTTAGGTTTTCGATGGCCTCCCGTTGCCTGTTTTCGTCGATTTCAAGGGTGACGAGCCTACCGCCCGTTTTGCTGAGTGCCCAGGCAATCCAAACGGTAGAATGACCTGTGGATGTACCGATTTCCAGTGCAGACTGATAGTGGTTGTTTACGATGAGATCATGCAGTACCTTCCCGTCTTCATACGGCACATTGAGGTCCTGCCATGCCGACCGTTTTTCTGTCAGGAATTTTTCCACGCGTTTGTCCAATTCGCTTCGGGTCTCGGTGACCTGGGCCATGCATCCCGCCACTAGGCTAAACAAAAAGATGCACGACAGTGCTGGTTTGATTCGAAGAGCAACTTTCATGGCAATAACCGGTATATATGTGTAAAAACATATGGTGTCAGGTTTTATTTAGAGAATCCGGTTAATAATTAAAAAATGATAGCTTTGCAGGGGAGCATACTAGCAGGTTTTTGTGCATTTTTTAATACATCGTATGATATTCCGTCGACAACTGCTGAAATACATTGTTTATCTGCCAATCCTTGTGGTGACCTTGTTGGTGTCCGCCAAAAATGATGTAGAACCAATTGAAGGTCAATCGGCACCGGGGCAGGAATGGAAAGGTCCCGAATTGAAAGTAATGGCTTATAACATTCACCACTGCAATCCGCCCAGTCAGCCAGATTTGATTGACGTTGAAGCGATCGCCAAGGTCATTCAAAACGAGTCGCCAGATTTGGTGGCCCTGCAGGAAGTGGATGTGCATACGCGCCGGTCAGGCGAGGATCTGCACCAGGCAAAAGCGCTGGCAGAATTGACCGATATGCACTATTATTTCAGGAAAGCTATCGACTATGAAGGCGGTGAATACGGTATTGCCGTGCTTTCGAGGTTTCCGATTGAAGATACACTGGGTTTTGCATTGCCCATGGCACCCGGCCTTAACGCCGAACCCAGGGCTGTCGCAGCTGTCAAAGTGAAACTGCCGGATGGCCAAATGCTGATAGTTGCTAGCACACATCTTGATCTGGCTACACAGCATCGTTCTTTGCAGGCACAAAAAATTGTGGAATCCTTTACGAAAGACAATTACCCGGTGATCGTGGCCGGCGATTTCAATGATGTAGTGGGAAGCGAACCCATCGAAATCATGGATCAGGCATTCCGCCGGACCTGCGTAGGAGACAATTGCCCGGGGACGATTCCTGTAACAACTCCCAACCGAATTATCGACTATGTTTTTTATCGCCCATCTTCAGCGATGCGTGTGACCGAACACCGGGTTGTGGCAGAAACCTATGCGTCTGATCACCGTCCGGTGGTAGCTGTATTACAGCTAAAGGATTGACCGGTCCGCTCGTTTTATGCCGTGATTTTGCTATCAGTGATACATCCGATGGATGCAGATGATACCATCTGCGCATACTTGAATAATACACCCTGGGTGATTTTCGGAACAGGCTTGGTCCATTGTGACCGCCGCAGACTGATTTCGTCTTCGCTCAGTTTGGCATCTACCCGATTGTTGCGGACATCGATGGTCAGCGTATCGCCGTCCTTTAGCAGTGCAATGAGTCCTCCTTCTGCCGCTTCCGGTGAAATGTGGCCCACGACAAATCCGTGTGTGCCACCCGAGAAGCGGCCGTCCGTAATCAGTGCCACTTCCTTGCCGAGGCCCGCACCCATGATGGCAGCGGTCACCTTCAGCATCTCCGGCATGCCGGGACCACCTTTGGGCCCCACATAGCGAATGACGATCACGTCTCCTTTGCGGATTAGCCCTTTCTTTACGGTGTCGACGGTTTCATCTTCGCTGTCGAATACCCTTGCCGTACCTTCAAAGAACTCACCTTCTTTGCCGGTTATCTTCGCTACGGCACCTTGGGGGGCGATGTTCCCATAGAGGATTTGTAAGTGCCCGGTAGGTTTCAGGGGTTTATCCAGCGGCGTCAGAATATTCAGCTCGTTGTTCCAGGGCTGAATGTCTTCGAGGTTTTCACGAAGTGTTTTACCGGTAACGGTCAGGCAGTCGCCGTCAAGTAGTCCTTCTTCCAACAGAATTTTTAACACGGCGGGTGTACCGCCACTATCGTGTACGTCTTCCATCATGTATTTGCCGCTTGGTTTCAAGTCGGCAATCAGTGGCGTATGGTTACTGATGTACTGGAAATCATCCAATGTTAGGGGAAGGCCAAAAGCCTGTGCGATGGCCAGGTAATGCAAAACGGCATTGGTGGAACCGCCTAATGCCATCACGACCACCAATGCATTTTCCAGCGACCTGCGGGTAACGATGTCACGCGGCTTCAAATCCAATTGGAGCAGGTTTTTGATCGCTGCTGCGGCCGCAACGCATTCCTGCTTCTTTTCGTCGCTGGTAGCGGGGTTGGACGAGCTATAGGGGAGTGAGAGACCGAGTGCTTCGATGGATGAAGACATGGTGTTCGCCGTATACATGCCGCCGCATGCGCCTGCACCGGGGCATGCGTTGCGGATAATCTGACTCAGCTCTTCCTCATCTATGAGGCCCGCCACCTTAGCGCCATAGGCTTCAAACGTGGAAAGAACATTGATTTTTTTTCCTTTGTGCCGGCCGGAATGAATACTTCCGCCATAAATCATCAGTGCAGGACGGTTAAGCCGTCCCATGGCAATTGCCGCTCCGGGCATGTTTTTGTCGCATCCCATGATGGTGACCATCCCGTCATACCATTGGCCACCCATAACGGTTTCGATGCAATCCGCAATAAGGTCGCGCGAGGGCAGTGAGAAGTTCATGCCGAAGGTGCCCATGCTGATGGCATCGCTTACACCGATGGTGTTGAAGGTGAGTCCGTTCAAGTCGACTGTTTTGAGCGCGTCGGTGACAATCGCCGCGAGGTCATTGAGGTGCATGTTGCACGGATTTCCTGCCCAGCCCGCACTGGCAACGCCTATCTGCGGCAGCTTGATGGTCCGTTCGTCCAAGCCGATGGCATGCAGCATGGCCCGTGAGCCTGGCTGGTCTTCGTTTTCAGTAAGTTTACGGCTAAATTTATTTAATACAGTATCCATTAAGTACTTAGTAGTATGTTAGTAATTGCTAAACAGGGGTCATTCGGGAAGGATCGTACCACCTCCATCGTTTGATAAATACGCGGCTTCTACGAGGCGCATGGTATCATATGCGTGTTTCACCGAGGTAATGTGGGCAGCATCGGGATCTTCAATGGCGCATTGCAAATCGGCCATGGTGGCCATGAAGGCATCGGGGTACCAGGCACCGGGAATAGGTTCTTCCACCCAACCCTTGTCCGGATGTTCCGAAAGGAAATACGCAAAATGATCCGCTTCACCTTTCGGAAAATTGATGTTTTTTCCCAGTGTTGCCTTGATTGCACCTTTCGTTCCTTCCCATTTCACGAAAGAATCCTGGTGTTCCAATCCGAAGTCATGCCCATGATTGGTATTGACAAATGCACGGATGGGCCTGTCGTAGTCGAAAACAATGATGGAACGGGTGGAAGCCAATTGCATCTGTTTGGGATGCTGGAACGTTTTGGCATAAATCTGCTTCGGCATTCCCAAGAAGTATTTGATCATGTCCATATAGTGGATGCTGTGGTAAAGCATTTCCATGCGGGGGATACCGAATAGAAACTCCCACAGCTCCCAGGGATGATAGATATTCATCCGTATTTCCATATCATGCAAATCGCCGATGGCACCCTGGTCGATGAGGTGTTTGGCAGCAATGATGGAGGGAATCAATTTCATCTGGAAATTCACGCTGGCTGTGAACTGTTTGGATTCACAGATGCGGAGAATTTCTTTGGCCTCTTCCAATGTTTCGCCCATCGGTTTCTGCATCATCACGTTGGAGCCCCGGGGCAGTTGGCTGAGAATATCAATCAGCCGGGATGCCGGTACGGCGATGTCGAATACGGCACCCGGTGGGGTGCTGTGGATCAGTGCATCCAAGGAGCTATGTACTTCGGGGATCTCAAACAACGAGGCCACCCGTTTTGCCTTTTCGGGCTGTAGGTCATAGATACCAAGAACGGGCCAGTTTGCTTTCCGATAAGCCGGGAGATGGGCTTCTTCCATGATACCTCCGGCGCCGATGACGACGATCGGCCGGGGATGCGAGGGCAACCTAAAGTCGGCAGAAAGTTTATATTGTGTCATGTGGATCGTATGAATCAATTTGATAGAAATCAAGTGCATTTTGATAAAACACCCGGGTTAGTTCATCCGGCGAGAGCCCCCGGCACAATTGCAGGGCGGTGTCAAACCAACGCGCGTAGTCGGATGCGAGTGTCACGACGGGCCAGTCCCCGCCGAACGCCATGCGAGCCGGTCCGAAATGTTCCATGACCACCTCCACATAAGGCTGGAGATCGGCCACGGTCCACCGGTCCCAATCGGCTTCGGTAACCAAGCCCGAAAGCTTGCAATGGACACGAGGATTTTTTGCCAGTTCCGTTATGTGGTGTTTCCATTGCGAGAACGCGTTGGTTCGGATAGCAGGTTTGCCAAAGTGATCGAGCATATAGCGTACATCCGGAGCCGCCTCTACCAGCTTCACCGCAGCAAGTAGCTGGTGGGCTTTCACGCATAGATCAAAACTCAGATTGTGCTGGCATAACAACTCCATATGGGCAATGAAACGCGGATTACCATATAATGAGATGGATTCTTCTTCCAGCCGACGGATGCCCTTTACCAATTTGTTCGTTGTGAGCGCCTTCAATTTTTCGAGTGCCTGATCGGATTCCAATGGAAAATAGGCGACAATGCCGCAGATACGGGAGTCCTGTGTGGCTAGCTGTGTCACATAGTCGACCTCGGTTTGATATTCATCGGGCAGGCATTCACATTGAAGAAAGATCAAATTCGAAATAGGTATCTCTTTGGTCGCTTCCCGGTATTCGGCAAGTCCCAACGTTTTTTTTATGGCCGGTACGTCATCCAACCACGGATAGCTCATTTTGGAAAGGTCCCAAAAATGCACATGCGCATCTGTAATTCGAAGGCTACTATAACTGGTGTTTAACGGTGTCATAAAATTTTTTTAAAGGTATACGAAAAATTACCGTAGCGATGGTATTGGATTAGCCAGTATCTGTACGAATTTGATTTATTGCTATTTTATTGATCTTTTTATCTTATTTTCGGTATTTAATTGACATTATAGTTGTGAATTTATAAAATTCCTGTCAAAAAAATATATATCCAATGAAACCCATTTATGCCAAACCCCCATTAGGTAGTCGCGCAGCCTTCCAGGTCAGAAAGGATTATTTTGATGTGCTGGATACAAAATGGCATTATCATTCGGAATATGAGTTGGCCTATATTAACTATCCGCATGGCAAGCGGATAGCGGGCAATAGCATTGCTACCTTTGAAGGGGGCGATTTGGTGTTTTACGGTCCCAACCTTCCGCACGCCTGGTCGCACGAGCCCGTCGCAGAAGAACAGAAAGGTTATAATAAAGGCCTTTTATACGATGCCATTGTGGTTCACTTCAGTGAGTCGTGTTTTGGTGAATCTTTTTTTGCCATTCCGGAAATGAGTGCCATACAAGCGATCCTTAAGAAAAGCACACGGGGTTTACTGGTGCACGGTACGTCGCGAAAACGTATTGCACAATGGATGACACAGCTGGTGGATGATACGGGATCGAAGCGGGTTATTTTATTGCTCCAAATATTGGAAGAGTTGTCTACCTCAAAGGAATATGGTCTCCTGTCATCGGCGGGGTACTGGGATAACCTCAACGATCACGATGCGGTACGGATGAGCAGCATCTATGAGTATATCATTCAAAATTTCACCAAAGAGATCGCATTGGAGGAGATTGCTACCCAGGCGCATATTTCCCCTTCGGCTTTTTGCCGGTATTTCAAAGCGCGTACCAAGCGAACGCTTAAAGAATTTGTAAATGACCTGCGTATCAATTATGCGTGTCAACTGCTGGAGGAAAACCGGCATAGCATCACCCAGATCTGCTTTGAAGCGGGATTCAATAACATTTCCAATTTTAACCGCCGGTTTAAAGAAATCAAGGGAATTACCCCGCAACAGTACCGAACCAATATATTAGGTATCTATCATAAATAACCACAAACAAGTCAGACTGGGCTTGATTCAATCCTAAGCAAGGTCAAAAGCGTATTGATAGTAGCCAAATCCGTACTGGTCTGGATAGCTATTTACGGCTTTTTTTGTGTTTATAATTATAAACCCTGATAATCGATGCAGTATCAAGGACCCGTGGTATTTTTCCACATAAAGCTAACCAGTATCCGCTTGCTACTTGGACCGGCAGGCTTGCGCTAAACGATTAAATTAAACCTTTATGAAAAAGTTATGTATGTGTAGATGTTTACTCTTAACCTTACTTCTTGGGACACTAGTCAATTTTTCCCTTTATGCCCAGAACGCGGTTACAGGTTCCGTGAAGGATGAAAGCAGTAATCCACTTGCGGGTGTGTCTGTACAGGTCGAGGGAACCACGATCGGTACGAAAACCGACGAAAATGGTCAATATACCATTTCTGTTCCAGACGGCGACGCGGTGCTTGTTTTTTCATTTGTGGGGTATTCACCGGAAAAGGTGACTG
The DNA here is from genome assembly GCF_014642075.1 of Parapedobacter defluvii. GTDB lineage: Bacteria > Bacteroidota > Bacteroidia > Sphingobacteriales > Sphingobacteriaceae > Parapedobacter > Parapedobacter defluvii. The sequence continues at coordinate 242,496 of NZ_BMIK01000001.1, forward strand.
TGGGAACACAACGGCGTGTTGACGTCACACTGCTGGGGTCTGCAACGGAGTTGGAAGAGGCCGTCATTGTGGGTTACGGAACTCAAAAGAAAGTAAGTGTGGTGGCTGCTATTTCGACGATGAAAGCCACGGCCCTGCGGCAAACGCCTGCCTCTAACATAGGTATTGCATTAGCCGGGCGTTTACCCGGATTGAGCGTACTTCAGCGGTCGGGGGTTCCGGGGGGTGAGCAATTGGATTTTTATATACGTGGCCGCAGCACGATCAATGGGCAGCAACCCCTGATGCTTGTTGACGGTGTGGAACGTGATTTTACAGCATTGGATCCCCGGGAAGTCGAAACCATCTCGATTTTGAAGGATGCTTCGGCTACCGCTGTGTATGGTGTACGCGGTGCAAATGGTGTCATCATGGTGACCACCCGGCGGGGACATTCGGGCAAACCGGTCATTGATATTACAACAGAACAATCCTTTCAGGCACCGACCCGTCTGCCGGCAATTGTGAACGCTTATGACTATGCCCGTTTATACAATCAGGTGGAGCTGCAAAACGGACGTGCACCGGTCTATGACGATGTTGCGCTGGAGCATTACCGGTTGGGCGATCGTCCGGAATTGTATCCGGTACGGGACTTTGTCCATGAATTTATGAAAGACGCATTTCCTATGCGGAGAGTTAACGTGAACGTAGGTGGTGGAAACGACCGGATGCGTTATTTCACTACGGTTGGATATCTCTTTCAGGATGGTATTTTCAAAACAGAGAAATTTGATGAATACGATTACGATCCCTCTTCGAAGGCCAATCGTGTCAACTTCCGGTCTAATTTTGACATCGATATCAATTCGTCGTTGAGCATGTTTCTCAACGTGAGCGGTTATATGCAAAAGAAGAACGATCCGGTCGTAGTGCCAAACAACGGAGCTTACCTAGATGATGTCAATGCATATTCCGTTGTAATCGGTTCGTTGCTGCAAACCCCCAGTAATTATCACAACGATATCACCCCCGACGGTGAGGTGCTTTCCACTCCTTTGAAAGGTGGGAACATTAACAATGTTCCTTACGGCATGCTGAACCGTTCGGGCTTCCGCAATACATTAACCAATCAGGTAACCGCAACATTGGGTGCGGAACAAAAGCTTGAATTTATCACGCCGGGCTTATCGGCAAAGGTGGTTGCTTCTTACGATGCCACTTCGATTAATCAGCAGATAAGGCAAAGAACCTTCCAGCTGTATGAGGCGAAACGGGATCCGAACGACCCGGACGGCGTGGTGTATGAACCGACGGGGACGATGACAAACAGTTCTTTATCTGACTCACAGGCCCAATCACAATGGAATTTGATGAATATCGATGCGTCGGTGAATTATTCCCGTACATTCGGCATGCACGATGTAACGGGTATGCTCCTGTTTAATCGGTATCAGCGGGTAATCAATATCGATCTTCCTTATAATTACGTGGGGTATGTCGGGCGTGCTACCTACGGCTACGATAACCGGTATCTTGCTGAAGTCAATTTTGGGTACAACGGTTCCGAACAGTTTGCACCCGGCCACAAAATGGGCTTTTTTCCTTCCTTCTCTGTGGGCTGGGTTGCCTCAGAGGAAGATTTTATAAAGGATGCGATGCCGTGGCTTTCATTTGCGAAGATCAGGGCCTCTTATGGGCAAGTGGGCAATGATAACATGAACGGAGCCCGCTTTGCGTTCCTTACTTTGTGGAACGGCAGTTATGAATCGCAAATTGGTAATACCGAACTTGAATGGGAGAAAGCCAGTAAGGCCAATATCGGATTGGAAACCCGCTTCTTCAACGATTTCAGTTTTGATGCAGACGTTTTTTATGAAAGGCGTAATAATATTTTGATTCCTGCCGATGGACTTGTCCCTACCGGAGTTTTTGGAACGGGAGGGGTGTTTGTTTCGGGAATCATTCCGAAGGTGAATGCAGGTGAAATCGAAAATAAGGGGTTTGAACTTGTGGGTGGCTATCAAAAGAGTTTCAATCCGGATACACGTCTTGACATCAAAGTGAATGGTGCTTTTAACCGCAACAAGGTGCTTTACCTGAGTGAAGTCTTGCTTCCCGAAGATTATACCTATCGCCTGCGTAGCACCGGTTATCGCTTAGGGCAGCAATGGGGATACAAAACCGCCGGTTTTTTTAACTCGGAAGACGAAATTCAGAACTGGTACGACCAATCAGGCATTGGAGCAACTCCCAAATTGGGCGATCTGAAATATGTGGATACAAACGGCGATGGAGTCGTTACCGAGCAAGATCAGGTACCCATTGGTAATCCTGAAATGCCCGAGTGGACATTTGGCGCAGCGTTTAGTTTCCAGATCAAGGGATTCGACTTTAGCATGATGTGGCAGGGAGTTGCGGGTAGAAGCTATCTTTTGACCGGACAACGAATATGGGAAACCTACAATTTCAACGAGTGGCATAAGGAAGCATGGAGCCAGGAGCGATTTGATGCCGGACTGCCGATTACGTATCCGCGCCTGGAACCGGGCAGCAATGCCAGCAAGCTTCCTTCTGATTTCTGGTATACCGATGGAAGTTACATCCGGCTGAAAAATGCGGAGATCGGCTATACGCTTCCGCAGCAACTATCAAAACGAATAGGGGCTACTTCTATACGGCTTTATGCCAATGGATTGAACCTGTTTACGTTTGATCGGTATCCGGTAAAATACCAGGATCCTGAACAGAATAATGAGTTATTGTATCCGGTTTTCAAAGCGTATAACTTCGGATTGAATGTGTCTTTTTAGCAGTTTCACGAAAATATTAACAATCATGAGGCAGATAATTTTAACGTTACTAGCAGGGTTGGGGCTTGTTTTCCAATATGGCTGCGAAAAGGTGCTGGAGAAAACCCCGGATGGTCAGACGACCATTGATAAAGTATTGAACAATTACAATCGTACCAAGGGACTGATTGATGTTGCTTACAATGAAATCTACCAAGCCCGTGATCAGATTTCATTCGTTCATAACACGATGGAGTGCTTGACCGATAATGCATTTTGGGCAGCTACTTACAATGCCTACGAATGGCACAACGGTGCACTTTCTTTATCCAATCCGGTAATCAATTGGCCCTGGGCTTCACCCAGTGAGCAGTTATGGCCCGACTTCTGGCGAGGCATTCGGTTGGCAAATAATGCCATTAAATACCTGCCGCAGTCAACGGTCATTACCGAACAGGAGCGGCGGACATGGATTGCGGAAGCACGTGTATTGCGTTGCTGGTACTACATGAATCTACTGGAGTTTTACGGTCCCATGCCTTGGATTGAGGAACCATTTGAGCCGACTTACATGGGATGGAATGAACTGGTACGGCCAACTTACGACGAGCTGGCTTCTAAAATTGAGCAGGAGTTGCTGGATGTAATTAATTCGCGGGTTTTGCCGGATCGTCAGCCTACGCAGGAAGCCCGCCGTGTGGACAATGGCATTGCGTATTCCATCCGTGCCCGTGTATTGTTATATAATGCTAGTCCGCTTAATAATCCCGAAAATGACCAAAACAAATGGCGACGGGCAGCTGACGCAGCCCAGGATGTACTAAATATGCCCAACTACAGCTTGGTGAGCATGTCCGATTACAAGCGCCTGTTCATCGGTGCATTTTCAACCCCGGTAACAGAGATTATCTGGCGGTCCTGGACCGATAATTCGCATATTAATAACGCGAATGGTGTAGACGTTGGCAGCTATCCCTATGCAAGTATCAACCACATGTGGAACTGCGGTGAGTCGCCCACACAAGAGTTAGTGGATGCCTTTGAAATGACAAATGGTGCCTTGCCTGTAACGTATGACGACGCTACCCGTACCCGTGTAACGGTGACGCCCGAGGCCGCTGAATTAGGTTATAGCGAGGCTGCCGGCGGCGATCCGTATGCTAACCGCGATGCTCGCTTTTACATCAACATTGTGCACAACATGATGAACTACGGCGTGCCCTATAACTGCACGGAACCCTACATCATCGAAACCTTTGTGGGTGGGCGTAATGGCTTTAACGACGTGATTTCGCAGGAAACGCAACGCTCCTGTACCGGCTATTACAGTGGTAAGGACAAGCAGATCAAATATTGGGGGCCGGGAGGCAGCCAAGGTCATGAGCCTACACACTGGGTGTTTTTCCGCCTGGCGGAATTTTACTTGCAAAAGGCAGAAGCGCTGTGTGAACTCGGTGATTTGGAAGGTGCCATGACCGCGCTGAATGTGATCCGGCAACGTGCCCTGCAGCCCAGACTTCAGGATGTACCCGGATTTGTTAATACCCAGGAATTTATCCGCGAGCGGATACGCAATGAGCGCCGTGTGGAATTCTGTCTGGAAGGACAGTACCGTTTTGACGATCAACGCCGGTGGAAGATTCTCAACGAAACGAACCGCTTCGTTACCGGCATGCGGATCACCAAGGGAGCCGATGGCAAATTCAGTTATGAACGGAAAAAAATCCGTGATTACCAATCGTATACCGACAAGTACCTGGTGATGCCGATTCCGCTGGAAGACGCGAAGAAAATGACTGGATTAACCCAGCCTGCGGCATGGCAATAGATCAAATAAGGCAGGAGGACGAAGTACGGAGCATAACTACGCCTCGTAAGCATACGTATGTGCTGCCATTGGTGATGGTTACCACGTTATTTTTCATGTGGGGTTTGGCCATCAGTATGCTGGATGTGCTGAACAAACATTTCCAGGATGTGTTGCAGGTGTCGAAGGGGCAGTCGGGGTTGGTGCAGTTCGCCGTGTACGGGGCCTATTTTCTAATGGCCTTGCCGGCGGGATATTTTGTACGGCGTTTCGGCTACCAGCGCGGAATATTACTGGGGCTATCCCTGTACGCGATGGGAGCTTTCTTATTTTATCCGGCAGCTCAGGTAGCTACGTTCGGTTTTTTCCTTACCGCACTGTTTGTAATTGGCTGCGGCCTGGCAATCATAGAAACAGCCGCTAATCCGTATGTAACGGTATTAGGAACTCCCGAAGGGGCCGTATTCAGGCTTAACCTTGCCCAATCCTTTAATGGGCTTGGCGTTGTCTTGGGGCCGCTGATCGGCGGGTTGGTTCTGTTTGCAGCGGACAATGGTTCCGGGTTGGAATCTGTCCGGCTGCCCTATCTGTTAATTGGTGGAGTGGTACTGCTGCTGTTTGTGGTGTTTTCTTTGGTAAAACTCCCGGAGATTGCCACGGAAAGTACGACAACTGAGGACGAAACGGATGCAGCAGCCGGGCAATCCAAGGGATTATTTCAATACCGCCATTTTGTGTATGGTTTGATTGCCCAGTTTTTTTACATCGGTGCCCAGGCAGGTGTGTGGGGCTTTTTTATAAACTATGCGGTGGATGATGTAGGAGATATGACCAATCAAACGGCTTCGTTTTATCTTTCGGCAGCGATGGTATTGTATACCGCGGGTCGCTTTATGGGGACCGCCTTGCTGCGGTATGTGTCACCCGTCAAGCTGTTGACGGTTTATGCGCTGGTCGCGGCGCTGTCTATGGTGCTGGTTATGCTCAACCTTGGGTTTATATCCTTGTATGCATTGATGTTAAGTTGTTTTTGTATGAGTATCATGTTCCCGACCATCTTTGCACTAGGGTTGAAAGGATTAGGTAAAGAGACGAAGAAAGCAGGATCCTATATGATTATGAGCATAGTGGGTGGTGCCTTAATTCCGCCAATGATGGGGCTGCTTGCAGATGCCGTGAATACGTCATCCGCTTTCGCATTACCCTGTCTTAGTTTTGTGGTCGTTTTCTGCTTTGCAAAGTGGGGGTACAAAGAACGTGTAAATGCGAGCGTGAGTTAATTGGTTGAAGGTTATAAACGAATAAAAACGAATGAACAAGTTAGGTATTGTGGTGGGAGACTTTATAAGGCAGTTTGTGCTATTGATGATTTTATGGAGTGCTCCGGTTTCGTCCGGATGGTGCATGGCCGATTGGCGGGTAGCGGGATTGAAGGTGGAGTATGCGGAGCATCCCAAGGGCATAGCTATTGCACGGCCCCAATTCAGTTGGCAAGTTTCCGGTGAACAACGGAATATCAAGCAGCAGGCTTATCAAATATGGGTAGCCGATTCGCCGGAAAAATTGGCCAGCTCCGAAGGAAATATCTGGGATAGCGGGGTTGTGCAATCGGCTCAGTCTGTGGGCGTTTTGTTCAATGGTCAAGATTTGGAGAGCCGTAAGGCTTACTACTGGAAAGTGAAAGTATGGGCGGAGCAGGGTGGGGAAGCCGTGGAAAGTGAGGTTGCATCTTTTGAAACGGCATTGCTGCATGAATCGGACTGGCAGGCAGACTGGGTAGGGTTTCCTTTTGGCTGGGTAGGCAAGGTGCTTTATTTCCGTCATGTCTTTCAGTGCCCTGCTGATGTTGTGTCCGGTAAAGTATACCTGGCGGGAATTGGATACCACGAGTTGTCGATCAATGGGCAAAAAATAGGAAAAAATGTCCTTGATCCTGCAACAAGCGACTATTCCAAGCGGATTTACTATACCACGCTTGACGTAACGGACCACCTCAAAAAGGAGAATGTAATGCTCATTGCAGTCGCTCCGGGTTGGTACGGTGTACCTAAGCTCCGGTTGCAGATGGAATTGGCATTTGCCGATGGAACAACCAAGCGAATCACCTCCAACGATATCCGGAATGTAACCTTGGGCCCAACCGTTCGCTCGGGCATCCTCGACGGCGAATATTACGATGCCCGGAAGGAACAGGAAAATTGGCTGCTTCCTACCGATACCATCATCAAGGGACTTCCGAATAAAACCTGGGGAGTCGCTCCCATTGTGGAGCCTCCTGGAGGCAAAATGGTATCGCAGCACATTGAACCCATTCAGGTTGTGGAAGAATTTCACCCGGTTGACATGAAGGAAGTGTCCCAGGGGGTCTATGTACTGGATGCCGGCCAGAATCTTGCCGGGTGGGTGAAGCTGCATGCAAAAGGAGAACGGGGAGATGTAGTGACCCTGAAATTTGCAGAAACAGTTTATCCGGATGGAACCGTAAACCAGGAGAATCTGCGGACGGCAGAAGCGACCGATACCTATGTGCTGAAGGGTGACCCAAAAGGAGAATCCTGGGAGCCAGCCTTCACCTATCACGGCTTCCGCTATGTGCAGGTGGAAGGGTATCGATCGCCGCCTGCGGTAACGGACTTTACCGTCAAACGGGTACGGTCTGCCGTGGCCGATGCGGGCCAATTTGCCAGCAGCAACGACCTGCTGAATGCCATCTGGCTTATGGTCAAACGTACGGAAGCGAGCAACCTCCATAGCATTCCAACGGATTGCCCGCAGCGCGATGAACGCATGGGCTGGATGAACGACATGACTGTGCGGATTGAGCAGGCGATCTATAATTTTGATATGTCCAGGTTCTATCCGAAATACTTGGACGACGTTGCAGATACCCAGGACGAATTGGGTAGAATTACCGATACCGCTCCGTTTCGATACGGCGGCAGGCCGGCGGATCCGGTTTCCGCGAGTTACCTGCTATTGGCATTGAAAACCTACGAATATTACGGGAATCGGGAGATCCTCCGCCAGCATTACCCGGGACTCAAAGCATGGGTGGATTATTTGACCACCCGTACCAAAGACGGGATTGTAGATTATAGCTATTACGGCGACTGGGCGCCCCCGGCGGAGTTCGGTGTGTCGGGAGCCGGTTACGGGGCGATTTCCAAAAACACACCCGGAGACCTGATGTCTACAGGCTTCCTGTATTATTGTGCGGATATCATTTCCCAGATGGCCACTGTGCTCGGGAATCAATCCGATGCAGAAACCTATAAGCGTTTGGCCACCGAAACCGGGGAGGCATTCAATCGCCAATTTTGGGATGAAAACGCCGGAGGATATGGTTCTAACAATCAATCCTGCAATTCCTTCGCCCTCTTCCTGGGCCTGGCAGATGGTGACCGCAAGACCCGGACATTGGAGAACCTGGTGAATGACGTAATTGAAAAAGAATACCACCTGACAACCGGCAATATCTGCACGAAATACGTATTAGAAGTGCTCACCGAAAATGGGCGTATCGATGTGGCTTATAAAATCGCTACCCAAACCACGTATCCCAGTTGGGGGTATATGTTGGCGAACGGAGCTACCACGCTATGGGAGCGGTGGGAATACGCTACCGGTGGATCCATGAATTCACACAATCACCCCATGATGGGTTCTGTCGGTTCGTGGCTGTATAAATACCTGCTGGGTATTGTGCCGTCGATCGATAAGCCGGGTTTCGAAGAATTTGTGATCAAGCCCTACATCCCGGCAGGATTGGATTCCTGCAAAGGGACGTACCAATCGGTACGGGGTGAGGTGGGAAGTGCCTGGCAAAAAAACCGTGGCAAACTGGCACTGGCGGTCAGCATTCCGGGAAACAGTACGGCAACCGTTTATGTGCCAGCCACGAGTGCAGGTAAATTGACCGTGGATGGTAAGCCTTACAGCAGGCATGACCAAGTGGTATACCGGGGCCAAGAAGGTACGTATGCGGTATTTACCGTACCTTCGGGTAACTATCGTTTTGAATCCGTTTGGAAAGATTGACAGCCATGAAAGTCTGGTTACTGCTTCTTCTTTTGTTGTCGGGATGGTTGCCTCCGGTATCGCGGGCACAGGAGCCCGGTACCTTCTATACGTTGAAAAATACCGTAGGCATCGACCAATTTGGCCGGTCTTTCAAACCTTATGGCGAAGAACGGCCCAATAAGCAAGTAGGTATGTTTTTCTGGTTATGGATCGGGCAGCCCTATGCCAGCGGGGCCTACGATGCAACGGAAATCCTGAAGCTGCCCGATGGAAAGCGCCTGCTCTTTGATTTCGATCACCAGAATGATCGCATCAGCCCGAATGGCCAGGCCCATTTCTGGGGGAAGCCACTTTGGGGATATTATAACTCGGAAGACGAATGGGTGATGCGCAGGCAAATACAGCTCCTCATACAGGCAGGGGTCGATTACATCGTGTTCGATGCGACCAATGCAGTCACCTATAAACCGGTTTACCTCAAACTGATGTCGGTGATCAGCGAATACCTGGCGGCAGGATGGCCTGCACCTAAAACGGTGTTCTACACGCATTCCCGGTCGATGCAGACAACCACGCAGCTTTACGAAGAGCTGTACAGCCAGCAACTGTATCCGGAAACCTGGTATCGGGTCAATGGCAAACCGCTGATTATTGCCTATGAACAGGTGGAAGACGATCATGCCGAAGCCCTGAGCCGGGGAGACACTGCCTATGTAGCTCCTCCATACCGTGAAGATATACAGGATTTCTTCTCTTTCAAGCGGCCGCAATGGCCTTTTGACCCCTTTCATGCAGACGGCTTTCCGTGGATTGAATGGTCTTTCCCACAGCCGCTGCATACCGATGTGATGAATGTAACCGTTGCCAGCCATCCCAGTGTACCCATGTCTTATTCGCTTACCCGAGACTCCGTCAACTGGGGAAGGGGATGGGATCCGTTTTTGAAAAAGAACGTGGCCGAAAACGTCGATCAAGGTACTTTTTTCCAACACCAATGGAACCACGCATTGAATGTGGACCCACCGCATGTCTTTGTGGGCGGCTGGAATGAGTGGATTGCTTATAAGCAACCCTGGGGAGGAGAGTATATGCTGTGCGATGCAACGGATAGGGAGTATTCGCGGGATATTGAACCGATGTCCGGTGGCTACGGGGATGCCTTTTATATCCAGCTGATTAAAAATATCAGGCAATATAAAACAACAGCCTGTGCAGCGGAACGTGTTAGAAATCGGAAGAAAGAGATCGATATTCACGCAGGTGTTGAACAATGGGATGATGCCAAGGCAGCATACCGCATGATCGGTGAAAAGCAACCGCCGCGGGACGCATATGGTGCGTCACAGACCCTGCGGTATACGCAGCCGGCTCCCCGGAACAATCTACAGCGGATTCAGGTATGTCACGACGATCAACATATTTATCTGTTGATCCGCGCGGCAGACGCTATCAAACCCTATAACGGTGACGGTAATTGGATGAACCTGTTTGTGGGCATCGGTCAGCCATCGCTCAAGGGATGGGAAGGCTATGAGTTCCTGATTAGCCGGGATTCCGCGGGAAATGACTTACGTATTGCCCGGTTGGCGGCGGATTTCGGCCAAATACCGGTGGGCACGGCAAGATTTACCGTTGAGGGGAATACCCTGCAAATGGAAATCCCCAGGGCAGCTTTGGGGATCGACGAGAAAACGGCTTCGCTTTACTTTAAGGTGGCAGACGGGGTCGATCATCCCGCGGATATCATGGATTATTACGTATCAGGTAGCGTGATGCCTATGGGACGGCTTAGCTACCAGTATGATTTAGAAGAACACACAACAAGATGAGATTGCAATTTATCGTTATCCTATTCCTATTCGTTGGTTCCTGCGGTTTGAAACAGCCTTCCTTGGAGGTGGTCTCGTTGACGGTGGAAGGGCGGGAGAATTTTCCGGGTATTGAAGAAAAACAACCACTTTTGAGCTGGGAGATCCGTTCGTCCAGCCGGGCTACGGAACAAACCGCCTACCAGGTACTGGTTTCATCATCCGGGGAAAAACTGGCGGACAACCAGGCGGATTTATGGGACAGCGGAAAAATTAATACCGATTCGAGTATTCATGTTGCTTACAAAGGTGTTGCCCTGGAGAGTTACCAGCGTTGTTATTGGAAGGTTAGGGTTTGGACCAATCACGGTGATTCTGTGTGGAGTGCGGTGCATCACTGGCAAATGGCGATGCTTCATCCGGAAGACTGGAAGGCGCAGTGGATCGGCTTGGATACGTTTAGTGCAGGCGATCGGCCCTACGATCAGGATACCCGGCTCGCTGCACGCTATTTACGCAAAGAGGCCACGATTGAAAAAGAAATCCAGGCCGCTACCGCCTATATCAGCGGACTGGGTTTGTATGAATGTTATATCAATGGCGAGAAGGTGGGCAATGATGTCTTGACGCCTACGTTGACGGACTATGACAAAAGAGTTCCTTACAATGCGTATGACGTGACCGACCGACTGAAAAAAGGGGCCAACGCAATCGGTGTGATTCTGGGGAACGGCCGGTTTTTCGGTATGCGGGATTTTCACGGCAATCCCAATCCGATGACGGGAAGCAGGCAGGTGACCTATGGTTTCCCCCGGCTGCTGCTGCAGATCCGCGTGGAATACCGGGATGGCAGTGTGGAGTACATTCATTCAGACGGGAGTTGGAAGGTTACGGACCAGGGGCCGATCCGTGCCAATAATGAATACGATGGAGAGGAATACGATGCAACCCTGGAATTTGCCGAATGGGATACACCCGGATTTGATGATCGGACCTGGAAGGCGGTTGATTTGATGGACGCGCCGAAGGGCGTTCTCTATTCACAGCCGAATGAGAACATAAAGATCAAGGAAACACTTGTTCCAAAAGAAGTATATGCAACCAATAGGGGAACTTATATGGTGGATATGGGGCAAAACATGGTTGGATGGCTGAAGATCAACCTGAAAGGAAACGCTGGGGATACCATAAAGCTGGTTTTCGCCGAACGGATGAAAAACCGGGACACATTATATACGGAAAACCTGCGGTATGCGCGGGCAACCGACACGTATGTCATGAAGGGAGAAGGCACGGAGCAGTGGCATCCCATCTTTACCTACCATGGATTCCGATATGTAGAAGTGTTTGGCCTGTCCACACCGCCAACAGTAGCTGATTTTGAAGGACAGGTCGTTTATGACGACGTGCAGACCATCGGTGATTTTACCTCTTCCAATGAAACCCTGAATCAGATTTTCAAGAATGCTTACTGGACGATACGGAGCAACTACCGGGGCATTCCGACGGATTGCCCCCAGCGGGACGAGCGGGTGGCATGGCTTGGCGACCGAATCATGAGTTCCTACGGCGAAAGCTTTATCTTCGACAATTCACGGTTATATGCCAAATGGATGGATGACATACAAGTCGCCCAAAACGAAAACGGCAGTCTTCCGGATGTTGTGCCGGCCTATTGGATCGTCCACAACGACAATGTAACGTATCCAAGTGCGTATATCATCATTCCCGAGATGCTGCGTAAGCAATTTGCAGACGAAGCTACCTATCGGAAGCACTATCCGGGGATGAAAAAATGGATGAATTACATGTGGGATACCTACAGCACCGATGACCTGGTTCTGAAGGATGTTTACGGCGACTGGTGTGTGGCTCCGGAAGAGGGTACGGATGTGATCTGGACGAATGACCCGAAACGTACAACCGATGGAGGGCTGGTTGCCGCTTCCTACTATTACTATTGTTTGACGCTGATGAAGAATTTTGCTTCGCTGCAAGGTATGGATGAAGATGCGGCTTATTTTGACACCCGTGCCCAACGTGTAAGAAGCGCATTCAATAAGCGGTTCTTCCATTCCGATAGCCTGTATTATGGCAACAATACCACCACGGCCAACCTGCTGCCACTGACGTTCGGTATGGTGGAAGCGGAAAACCGGGATGCGGTCTTTAACCGGATTTTGGAAAAAACAGCGGAATATGGCAATCACATCCATACGGGAATCATGGGGGCCATGTGGTATATGCGCGGGTTGTCCGATCATGGCAGACCGGATCTGGCGTATACCGTCGCGACCCAAAAAACCTATCCAAGCTGGGGCTATATGATCGAAAACGGAGCCACCACCATCTGGGAGCTTTGGAACGGCAATACCGGGCATCCGCTGATGAATTCCTGGAATCATCAGATGCTGTTGGGCGATCTGCTGATCTGGTATTACGAATACCTGGCGGGAATAAAGTCAGATCCGGGACAGACCGGATTTAAAGGGGTTGTCATGCATCCGATATTCCCGGAAGGACTGGAGTACGTTAACGCATCGTACCGGTCCATTTACGGAATGATCAAAAGCCACTGGCGAAAGGAGAATCAAACGCTGCGGTGGCAGATTACCATTCCACCGAATGCAACGGCCCGTGTTTCTTTACCGGCGAATACGGAAAAGGCGATTAAGGAAGGCGGAGTTCCCCTCGGGGAAGTACCCGAAATCAGACTGCTGGATAAAGACGATCGCCAGGTGTGGGTAGAAATCGGTTCCGGAGACTACGATTTTGTTGTGGCAGACGTTAAATGGGGGGAGTAAACTAATCATGAAGCGTTTTCTTTATATCGTTATCGCCTGGCAATCCGTTTTTTGGGTATACGCTCAGGGTAACGTTGATTCACCACCGGAAGCCAATCGCTTCTCTGTGATGAGCCTTTCGGGTACGGATGCCCTGGGCAGGCGTATCGAAGCCGCACGCAAAAGGCCGGAGGATGCCAAGTACGTCGGCGTATTTTATTCCGTTTGGTTGGGGCAACATCGTTCCGGACAGCAAGGGATATACGATATCCAGCAATTGCTGGACACGAATCCATCGGCCCTGAAGAATCCGGATGGTACCCCCGAGAGCCCGCTGCATGAATTCCACTTCTGGGGTGAGCCACTGTATGGCTATTATAGTATGAGTGATCCCTGGATTGCAGCCCGTCATATTGAATTGCTCACCAACGCTGCCATTGATTACCTTTGCATCGATGCGACCAATAATGTGGTTTATGAGTCTTCTACCAAAAACGTATTGGATGCGTTGTTGAATTTCCAGCAGCAGGGATTCAACGTTCCGAAGGTTGTATTTTACACCAATTCATATTCCGGGATTACGGTAGATAAACTATATGATCAGTTTTATAAATCGGGGATATATGAGACGCTGTGGTTTAAACCGGGCGGAAAACCGATGATTATCGGGATTACGGAAAAGAACGGAAATGCTTCCGATCAAACGAAATATGCACAGCAGGGTAAACCGTTCACCGAATATATAAAGCCAGCCATGAAGGACTATTTTGACGTTCGGGAATCCCAATGGCCAAACGGCGATTACCATGCGCATTCCATTCCCTGGATGAGCTGGCAGTATCCACAATGGAATCACCACGGTGCAGTGGCGGTGCCCGTAGCCCAGCATAGCCACTCGGTTATCTATGCCAGCAGCATGGATCCCGAGTGCAGTAGGGGTTACAACAACCGCACCAAGGAAGTGGAGACAGACTGGACGGCCGGGGCGAATTTTGAGACCATGTGGGACGCCGTTTTCGCCAGTAAAGAGAAGATTGATAACGTGCTGGTCACTTCTTTCAACGAATGGATGGCCATTAAGTATGCGAATGATGCACGCGATGTGTTTTTCGTAGACGTCTACAACCCTGAATTTTCGCGTGACATCGAAATGATGAAAGGTGGCTATAACGACAATTTCTACCTGCAACTGGTTCGGAATGTACGGAAGTTCAAATTTTCGGATGACGGGGATGGCGACGGTAATCCACGGGGAAATGTGCAGGCTACCTATGTCGATTTCAGAGGAGATGCCCGGCCCCGGAATTTTTCGAATGCAACCGGAACAGGTACCTATACCGATACGAGCAACCGAAATGATATCACGGAAATAAACGTTACCCACGATAACGAGAAGCTGTATTTCAGGATAAAAACCGACACCGACATTACGCCATATAATGGAACCGACCTCAATTGGATGAACATTCTGATCCGGTCAACGGGCGAGAAAGATTTTGCCGGATATCATTATATTATCAACCGGAAACCCGGATCAACCCATACCTCAATAGAACGGTCTGTAGGTGGGTACGATTGGGTAAAGAGCGGCGAAGCAACCTATGTTATCAACGGAAATGTAATGCAGGTGGCTGTATCTTTGGAACAGTTAGGACTGACGCCAGAAAACTGTGCTATCGAATTTAAGGTAGCCGATCACGTTACCCGATACGATGACATCATGGATTATTATGTTACCGGTGATAGCGCTCCTTTGGGTCGCCTGAGCTTTAGCTATGGACGGTAATATTCGCATCGGCATATTGGCTGTATTGCAGGCTATTTGGTTGGGGACGACAGCTTTTCATTTACAGGAGAAGCCTTGGTTGCTTCAATTCTGTAAGGAGCGATCGACCGAGATCGAATATTCCGAAGCCGGCGGCTATTTTTCGTTTATGACCACGGGCAACCATCCGGTTATCTCCACACTTCCATTTACCGGTGATCTTCCCGGAGAATATGCCATACTGAGTTTTGAGTATTTTGCCACCGATTACCAGGACAAGTTTACGATCGCATTGGTGGATGAAAATGGGGAGAAGCGGGAGTTGGAGACTCAGCTCGGGATCAGGGAGGGGTGGTCATTCCACTCGATTTCACTGACGGAGATAAGGGGTTTATGGGGAAAAAGGGGAGACTACCTGCAGATTATGCCGGGAGAAAAAAAGGGGTATGTCATACATGTCCGAAATTTGCATTTGCGTACCCTTACGGTTGCAGAAAAGAAAAAAGAACAGGAGCGGGAACAGAAAGAGGCGTCAGAGCAACGTTCGCTGATGCGCATGAACCGCTATTTATCCGCTTCTTTTGATTCGGAGGTCACAGACGTAGCGTTAGGGAAAAACACCGTTACGGTCAGTGGGAAGGCCGGCAATCAGGATCACCTCTTCCTGGCCGAAATACCGTTGTGGATGGATGCTTATGCGCTTGGAGAAATTACGCATCTGATCCCCCTTCGATCCGGGGGTACATTTAAACAGCAAATCGAACGTTTCAGTCCGACGGGTGATGACTGCGCTCTTTCGCGGTGGATGGTCGTTAGGAAAGTCGGAAATCAGATTTCGGCAGAAAGCAATGCGAGGTATGCGGATCGTATCTACGCGGTGAATCAGTATGCGGAAGAGCATCCGGCAAATAGAAAGGGTTTGGCAGATTTTGATGCATCTAGGCCAGAAATGATCGAAGACCTTGATTCGTTGGGTATTACCAGTGTAAATGTCAATTTTTGGTCGCGGGAAATACTCCGATCCAAGCCGGATAGCGCCACCGTGCCCCACTTGTATAACGGTCGCCTGTTTTATATCAATTCGGATTGGTTGAAACGGATGGATGCGACGATTATGGAAGCGACTAAAAGGAATATTATCGTTTCAGCGATTATTTTAATCGACCACGCAGCTGTTACCCCCGATGAGCATATTGCGTCGGTACTCCCTCATCCTGATTACGACCCCTCAGGGATCTATACGATGCCCGATATGACAACGAAAGAGGGTGTGATACACTATGCAGCGATGCTTGATTTTATCGCCAGCCGATATGGAAGAGCAGACAAAAAATTTGGTAGGATACATCATTGGATTGCTCACAATGAAATTAATGCAGGGTGGGTGTGGACAAATATCGGTGAAAAACATCCACTCCGTTATATGGATGTATACCATAAGTCTATGCGGGTTATTTATAACATCGCCCGGCAATATAATCCACATGCCAACGTGTTTATATCGTTGGATCACCATTGGCATCAGGTATCCGACCCTCAATTTTACCCTGCGACCACCTTGTTGGAAACATTATTGGAGTTTTGCCGAAAAGAAGGGGATTTTGAGTGGGGAATCGCTTATCATCCATTTCCGGAATCGTTGTTTGAACCCAAGAGCTGGCTCGATAAGCGAGTGGACTACACCTATGAGAGTCCGCTGATTACGTTTAAGAACATCGAGGTATTAGCTGCATGGACCAAAGATACGGGTACCTTTTTCAACGGAAGCAAACGCAGGGTGATACATTTTTCCGAACAAGGACCGAATTCCAAGTCTTATACACCTAACGACTTAACCGAACAGGCTGCCAGCTTGGCTTACGTTTGGAAAAAGATGAAAGCACTGGATGGCATAGAAACATTCCAGTATCATTTTTGGCGGGATTTCCGGGGCGAAGGAGGATTGCGATTGGGCTTAAGGCGTTTCCCAGACGATATTGACGCTCCTTCGGGCAAGAAGCCAATATGGAATCTTTATCAATCATTGGATACGCCGAAGGAAAACGAAGCCTGTGCCTTTGCATTGCCCATTATCGGGATAAAAGACTGGGAAGAAGTGAACTACAAGGGAAAAATCGAAAAATGAAGAAATTGAGAATACGTATGTTTTTTATTATCACTTATGCTTTCATGGCATTGTCTTCTCTATGTGAGGCCAATGGAAGGACGGTGACCGTACCGCCTACATCACAGGTAGAAAAAAGGGTGGTAAGTAGCGGCACGATATATCGTGTGGTTGTGAAGCACGCTGATACGGCTAACTACGCGGTATACAATGTATTCATCCCTGCCGGTGTGGAGAGGGTCCGTGGGGTGTTTATTCACCAACATGGCTGTGGCATGGAGGGACGAGGCGCATCAACTGCATATGACATACACTATCAGGCATTTGCTAAAAAGTGGGGATTGGCAATTGTGGGGCCGGACTTATATTACAGGAACGGATGCAACGTTTGGAAAAATCCCGAATCCGGATCGGGACCGTCTTTGCTGGAAGCTTTAGAAATGATCGGAAATGCGTCTTGCCATGCTGAATTGAAAGACGCGCCATGGCTCCTCTGGGGGCATTCGGGCGGTGGATATTGGACACTCGCCATGATGAAAAATTATTCCCAACGGATACTCGCCGCATTTTGCTATTCGCCGGCTTTTGATCCGGTATGGGACTATCCCGATGCAGCGCTGAAGATACCCCTTATGATTCGCCATGCCGGGGCAGGAGATGCCAATGCGTCTGATGTACGCTGCTGGCAAACAGCGGTAAATACGTTTCATAAACTGAGGGAGAAAGGGGGGCTTGTCAGCATCGCTTACACGCCGTATCAAAACCACAATTACAGTTTTGTGCGATACATGGCTATTCCGTTTTACGAATCGGTGCTTTCCAAACGTCTTCCCACAGGGGCACAGGGTTCATTTAAGGAAATGAAAGATATGGACAAAACCAAGGGATGGCTGGCCGATACCTTGTCACTGAATACGTATGCCTACGACAAATATCCCGGAGATCCAGCTGCATTGTCATGGTTGCCGGATTCCATAGTTGCAGCCAAATGGAAGGAATTTGTCATTACAGGAACGGTCATTGACCGGACTCCTCCGCCTGTGCCCTATGGATTGACAAAAAAACGCCTTCATAACATGGCTGTTGAACTGACCTGGAAAGCGGATGCCGATATCGAATCTGGTATTAAGCAGTTTCATATTTACGATGGAGCCCGATTGATTGCGCGGTTTCCCGAGCATGGTGTATACCAGTGGTTTGATACCAACGGGGACGATGCAATCCCCATGTCGGTATTACCGGAAATGAAAACGGTAGTAATGGTGCCCATGGCTGCGGACTCGACCCTTTCCATCAGTACCGTCAATCATTTTGAATTAGAATCGTCAAAAGTAGCTTTTCAAAGTAAATAACTGTATTGTATGAATGATACCTCACGCTTGAAATATACCTCATTAGGTTTGGTGATGATGGGCTTCTCGGCATTCCTTTATGCCAAGAAACCCACACCCGTATTATATAACCGGATCATTACCGGCCCAGGGGACTACCCAGAATTGGTAACTGACGGGGGGGATGCTCAATTTACGAGGGATGGATTGCGTATTGCCGGAAAAGATCGCATCGTTAAACTTAATTATTATTATGCGTTGGCCGAAAGGCTGGTACGGTACCATGTCCGGTTTTCTGAAGATGCGGTAGGTGTCTTCCAAAGTGACAAGGGAGATTTTAAGGCCTTCGTCGATATGCGTCATAAACGTATTTCCCTTGGTACGGATCCCGTTAGTGAAAAGGAGACTGACTTTTTGGACGCTAACCATGACTACATTGTGGAAGTGCACCGTGATTACCAAACTTCGAAATTGCGGATAGTAGACCTTTTTACGGGTGATTTTGCCGAAGTCTCCGCTACGATGGACGGGGCCGGAGGTGTGGGCGAGGGAGCCTTAGGAACTGGATTTTTTGTAGGACGCCAATACGATTACTACTGCTTTGGACTCGCGGAAGGAACCGCGTTATTCGTCAAACAAATCTGTGTGTTGGCGAAAGAATCCGATTTGACATTGTTGATCTATGGAGATTCCATTACCGAACCGGAAGGATACTTCCCAACAGCGGACTTCCCGTGTGCCTGGACACAGCTTATTATGGAACATATATCCGGAAAAGCGATGTCCAGTGGCCGTGGCGGTACCACCATTCATGAATTACTTGAGCGCATTAAAAACGAACTTCCTTATGTCCAGGCTAAGTATGTCATGATCACCATCGGTACCAATGGAGGAAATACGGAGGAAAACTTAAGTGAGCTGGTGGAATATATCCTAGCTCAGGGTTCGATTCCAATCCTGAATAACATTCCCTGCAACGAGAGCGGCACTCAGATTCCGGTAAATGCAATGATCGAAAAGGTACGCCAAAAGTACGGAATCAATGGGTGTAAGTTTGATTTAGCAACATCTTTAAACCACGACGGTCGGGAAGTGGATCAAACGACGATGTATTTTGAGGACTACGACTGGGGGAAAATTTACCATCATCCCAATGTAAAAGGGTCGCTGCAAATGTATACCCGGACGTTGATTGATGTCCCGGAAATCTACGAATAGCAGGTGTTCGTTTGTTGGTTGAATAAATTCTTGTACTTTGGCGTATGGAATCTGTAAAATCTCGCAATTTCAAATCGGCAATATTTTTTATCTTATCCCTTCTTGCGGTTACCTATTGCCCGGCACAGCAGCGTATACCGCTTTATGAAGGGGCCGTGCCCAATTCCAAACCGACAGCTGACCGGGAACGGGACGAACCGAATGCGGCGGTGGATACGCTGACCTTTCAGGTTTCTGTGCCCAGCTTGACCGTTTTTTTACCTCCTCCTGAAAGGGCCAATGGCACGGCCGTGATTATTTGCCCGGGCGGTGGATATCACGTATTGTTGACGAAGCGGGAGGGTTCGGATATTGCCCGGGAGTTTACTAAACTTGGCGTCGCTGCATTTGTGCTTCGGTACCGTTTGCCCGATGATGAAATCCTGGTTGATAAATCCATCGGCCCTTTGCAGGATGCCCAGCAGGCCATCCGCCTGGTGCGGGAAAGGGCCGGCGTTTGGGGGATAAATCCAGCCAAAATCGGTATCATGGGGTTTTCGGCGGGCGGACATCTGGCTGCTACTGCTGGCACTCATTTTGAAAAGGCTGCTATTGAGAACGTGCGGAATACAAGTTTGCGTCCGGATTTTATGCTGTTAATCAACCCGGTGATCAGTATGACGGATCGTGTCGGGCATACGGGATCACGGGATAACCTGTTGGGTGCCGCGCCACCCCTTGATCAGATCCAGGTCTTTTCAAATGAATTGCACGTGGATTCACTGACTCCACCCACTTTTTTGGTGCATTCGGATGCAGATGTAGTAGTACCGGTAGCGAATAGCTTTATTTTTTATGAGGCCCTCCACAAGAATAAGGTTACTGCGGGATTGTATATTTATCCTACCGGAGAGCATGGCTTTTTAACCGCTCCGACATTTGATGAGTGGTTTGGAAGGTGTATGTATTGGATGAAAGAACTGGCCTTACTGTAGTATCAGACGACGCGGATCCGGCAGCTGCGGGTGTTGAAAAATAATACTATAAATAAACATAAATGTAATAGACCTCCCAACGCTATTCCGCTACCTTTGTTTACAAGTAATTACCAGCGATAAAAACGTAGTGGATATGAGTAAACAAAAAATTGTGCACCCTAACCGGGATGCAAACTTTGTAACGGGAGCTTATTCCGATGGAGTCATTGCAGGAGGTTTTCTTTTTGTAAGCGGCCAGGCCTCTGTTGATTTCAAAACCTCCAAATTCGTATTAGGTACGATCGAAGAAGAAACCCAACGTACCCTTGATAATATTCAGGCCATTTTAGGGGCAGCCGGAGTTTCCCTAGATGACGTGGTAAAAACTACGGTACATCTGAAAGATATCGCCGAATTTGACCGTTTCAATGCGGTATATGCAACGTATTTCACCGGCGTCCGGCCTGCACGTACAACGGTGCAGTCGGTTTTGGCCGAAGGCATCCGTGTAGAGATTGATTGCATCGCGAAACTGCCGTAACGGGTTATGGACAACAGACAAATTAAACCCATACAGGTCGGTGTGGTGGGACTGGGACTGATGGGTAGTAGTATCGTCGTGTCTTTATTGGCTTCCGGTTATCCGGTGATTGCGCTGGCACCGGTGCCGGGTGAGAAAGAAAAAGCTGCCAAGCATATCGGCGATTTACTGCGCCATGCGAACGGGGCGGGTATTTTACCAAAAGGTATCTCGTCATGCGTCGACGCGTTGAAGCTGGTGGAAGATTATCAGCAATTGGCGGATTGCCGGGTGGTGCTGGAATGTGTGGTAGAAAATCAGGAAATAAAAAGAAGGGTTTATGAGCAGATCGCGGATTCGGTGGATAACAGCGCTGTGATCGCTTCCAATACGTCGGCCATCCCGATCAGTGAATTACAGCGGTTGGTGCCGAATCCAGGTCGTTTTTTAGGAATTCATTGGGCGGAGCCGGCCTATATGACCCGTTTTTTAGAGGTAACGTGTGGTCAGGATACCGATCTGCAGGTTGCAGAATATATAGTGTCATTGGGGCTGAGGTGGGGAAAAGAACCGACACTGCTCAAAAAGGATATCCGGGGGTTTATTACCAATCGGTTGATGTATGCGGTTTACCGGGAAGCGTTGTCATTGGTTGAAGCGGGGCATACTACCCTGACGGATGCCGATAAAGCTTTCCGCTACGATGCAGGCGCCTGGGTTACGCTGATGGGGATTTTCAGACGCATGAGTTTTATGGGGCTGGAGGATTCCCTGAATACATTCAAACGGTTATTCAGCCAACTCAACAATCGGGAAGATGTGCCCGCTATTATGCAACAACTGGTGGCGAATGAAGCCAAAGGAATACATAATCGATCCGGATTATACACGTATACGGAAGAAAACGCAAAAAAATGGGAGGCAGCGTTCGCGCAATTCAACCGGGATATCTATGAACTGGCCTCGCGGTATAACGAACGGCAATTGCCCCTGACAAGGAAAGAACATATATTGTAAGAAAGCATGGCGACAAATCGTTACCAGGAATCCGCCCGGTTATTGGGCCGGGCAAAACAGGTATTGGCAAGTGGGGTTTCTTCTGAATTCCGGAAATATAACCACCCGCATGCTATTTTTTATACACACGGCCAAGGAAGCCGCATTTACGACGTAGATGGAAATGAATACCTCGACTTTACCTTAAGTCAGGGCCCTTTGATCGTGGGGCATTCCCACCCCGCCGTGTTGGCTGCTATACAGGAATATTCCACACAAGGGCAATTGTTTGCAGGGCAACACCTGAAAGAAATCGAACTTGCGGAGAAACTCCACCAACTCATCCCCTCGGCTGAGTTGATGCGCTTCTGCCTGGATGGTTCCGAGGCGGTACAGACCGCTTTCCGTGTAGCACGGGCCAAAACCGGTAAACCAAAATTCCTCCGATTTGAAGGTCATTACCACGGTTGGCTGGATAATGTAGCGTGGGGCATCAGTGCACCTTCCATAGATGCGCTGGGCAGCCGGGAACATCCGCAGGCTTATCCCTGGTCAGGTGGTTTATCGGCCTACAGCCGGGAGGAATTTATGATACTACCCTGGAACGATATCGAGTTGGTACGCCGGACGGTGGCGGAGCATTGTGGTGAACTGGCGGCAATCATCACCGAACCGGTGATGTGTAATAACGGTTGCATCGTCCCGCAACCTGGATTTTTAGAGGGACTGCGTGAGCTATGTGACACGTATGGTATTGCCTTGATTTTTGATGAGGTGATCACGGGATTCCGGCTGGGTCTCGGAGGGGCGCAGCAATATTTCGGGGTTACGCCAGACCTGTCCATTTTTGCGAAAGCGATCGCAAGTGGATATCCCATCAGCGCCATTGTGGGAAAGCGGGAATGGATGGAAGAAATCGAGACAGCCCGTGTTATCCACGCCGGTACCATGAACGCCAGTAATGCGACCGTGGCCGCAGCGTTGGCTACCATCGACGTATTGGAGCAGGACCCTGATACGTATGCCCGTATGTTCCGATTGGGCAGAAAGTTGATGCAGGGCTTGCGAGAGGCCGCAGACAAAACAGGCCAATCCCTGTTGGTGCAGGGGATGGGTCCGATGTTCAATACTTCCTTTACACCGTTGCAACAGATACGTGATTACCGCGATACGCTTTCGAACGATAAGGCCAAATTGAATGCATTTATTGCCGGACTACACGACCGGGGTATCCGTGTAATCGGCAGAGGATTGTGGTATATCAGTGCGATACATACCGATGAAGAAATTGAACAGGCTGTTGCTGTCGCCACCGAAGTATTGAAATCCTTGTAACTACCTATGGCGCAGATGATAGAAGAAACGAATAAACCGCTCCCTCCCTTATTGATCGTCGGCGATGGAAAGCTGGCATACAGCGTCGTGGGTAATGCGCTACGCGCAGGTCATGAAACAACGCTATTGACATCGGATGCGGATGCGGCTTACCGGGCGGTGGCACAAGCGATACCGGAACGTATGAAAAAACTGATTTTATGGGAAGATTGGCCGGTTGCGTTGCCGCACGAATGGGTAGTTGCCGTTACGGAAGAGTGTAGCGATATCAAGCAACGACTCATCCGGCGACTGGAGGATTGCGTGAGCGACCACGCCATCATCGCGATTAACATGGAAGGTATCCCTTTGGAGGAGTTGCAGGCTTCCGGCCGGCATCCGGAGCGGATTCTGGGGTTGAACTGGTGCTACCCTGCGGATCTGACTTTTTTCCTGGAAATCATTTGCAATGAAGAGACGGATCCGGAACACGTACGTACACTGGAGGCAATGGCGAAAACAGCATGGGAAAAAGATCCCTATACTGTAAAATCTGGATTCAGTGTGCGTGCACGGATGATGGCAGCTTGGGCCAGGGAAGCATTTTACCTGGTGGAAAATAACTATGCTTCGATGGAGAGCATCGACCGCGCCTGTCGGAACGACGCCGGATATTACCTGCCTTTTGCGGGCAATTTCAGGTACATGGATCTGATGGGTACCTACGCGTACGGTGTGGTAATGAAGGACCTCAATCCGGAGCTTTCCAAGGCAACTGTTTTACCCGCATCCGTAGTGGATGACTTTCCCGACTATGGCGTCGATCATCCGGAGCATTGGGAAAAAATAGTTCGTAAATTTAGTGAGGAAATCAGGGAACTGATCTTAAAATATCCGCATGAAACCTGACATGCCAGCGCCTGACCAAAGGCGATGAAAATTCAGGTTCCATGAGGCCATTGAAAAATAAATTATTTTCGAATGACTCGATTGATCATTGATGCTCACCTGGACCTGGCGATGAACGCCATGGAATGGAACCGGGATCTGTCCCGTCCATTGGATGAGATACGTAACGGTGAATTGAACCTTCACGACCGGCCGGACCGGGGAAAGGGAACCGTCTGCCTGCCGGAATTGCGCAAGGGAAAGGTCGGCATCGTGGTTGCCACCCAGTTGGCGCGTGTCCGTCCATCCAGTTATACACCTACCGCATGGAATTCCCCGCAACAGGCGTGGGCCATGACCCAGGCGCAACTTAGCTGGTATCGGGAAATGGAGACCCTTGGGGAAATGGTGCAGATCGTGGATTTAGCGGGGTTGGAAAAACAGGTCGAACTGTGGAATGATGGCCAACAGGCAGATGAAGGCAAACCGGTCGGCTATATCCTAAGCTTGGAAGGGGCCGATTCATTGGTGGATATTGACTACCTTTATCGGGCGCACAGCTATGGCTTACGGGCAATGGGGCTGTCGCACTTCGGGCCCGGGCGATATGCCGATGGTACGAAGACCGCCGGTCGGATCCATCCGCAGGGGTTGGAACTGATGAAGGCAATGGGCGAGTTGAATCTGATTTTGGATGTCACCCACCTCACGGATGAAGGGTTTGACCAAGCGCTGGACCTATACGAAGGGCCGATATGGGCGAGTCATCATAACGTGCGGAAATTCGTGCCCAACCAACGGCAACTGACTGATGTACAGATCAAAAAGCTGATCGGAAGAGGAGCGGTTATCGGCGGGATGCTGGATTGCTGGGCAATGGACATCCGGTTTATCGATACGGTATCGGATCCATGGCAACTGGATATCCGGCTGGAACAATTGGTGGATCATTGGGATCACATCTGCCAGTTGGCCGGAAATCCCCATCACATTGGCATCGGCAGCGACCTGGATGGTATTTTTGGCACCGAACAAAGTCCATGGGATCTGAATTCCATTGCAGATTTGCAGAAATTTGAAGCTATTTTGCAGCGGCGTGGATACAGCGAGTCGGACATTGATCATATTTTTCACGGCAATTGGCTGCGGTTTCTGCGGAACGCGTGGAAGAAATAAGTAGTACTATGCAACAACATTCCTTTAAAGCCGGGACTGCACGGGTGGATATCACACCACCGTTGGGGACCGTAATCAATGGTGAATTTACGAGCCGCTATGCGAACCATATTGCCGATCCGCTTTATGCCAAGGCGATGGTCATGCAGGATGATGGGACCACCTTACTTTTCCTGATCGTGGATATCTGTGTCATGCAACGGGATTTTCTCGATGAGGTGAAGCATATCATTGCAGAAGAGACCGGCATCCCGTTAGAAAATCAGTTGATTTCCAGTACGCATACGCATTCGGCCGGTTCCGTTGCCGACTTACTGATGGGACATGTAGACTGGGGATACCGAAAGAAATTACCTGCCTTGCTTGTCGAGGCGGCCGTGATGGCGCAACGGAGCCTGATGCCTGCAAAAGTTGCCTATGGTTGGTTTGACGAGCCCAGGCATATGGTATGCCGGCGTTACCGCATGAAATCCGGCTACCAGCCGTTTAATCCGGTGAGCGGTGGAGTAGATGCGGTGAAAACCAATCCCTTCGGCGACGAGCGTGATATTGTCGAACGTACGTCTAAACCGGATACGGAATTGCGGTATTTGGCGGTGAAGGGTATAGACGATCAATGGATCGGTTTACTTGCCAATTATTCCCTGCACTACGTGGGCGATTGCGAGCGGGGTACGATCAGCGCGGATTATTTCGGATGCTTCGCCAAAGCACTGGCTGAATCCTTGGGTGCGGGTTCTGCATTCGTGGGCATGATGAGCAACGGAACCAGCGGCGAAGTAAATATCTGGGATTTCCTCGATCCCGACCGCTATCCGTCGGGGAATCATGAGAAAAGCCGGTTGATCGGCAGGGCGCTTGCCGCCGGCGTGGTGGAATCCCTAAACGATGTCGTTTGGGAAGCCCAACCCGTATTGGACAGCCGCTACGCCGAAATAACGGTGGGCCTGCGCAAACCGACGCCGACGGAATTGGAGCGTGCCAAAGAACTAGTAGAACAAACCGACTACGAAAACATCCATTTTGACCGGAAGGGATATCAGCAGGTGTATGCACGGGAGCAGGTATTACTAGCCGAATATCCGGATGAAAAGCAGGTACCGGTACAGGCATTCCGAATCGGTTCGGGCCTGATCGGTGCACTTCCGGGTGAGTTTTTCGCTGAAACAGGTTTGCGTATCAAAGTTGGGCGACCCGACAAAAAGTATTTTACAATTTGTTTAGCCAATGATTATGTAGGCTATGTGCCCCCGGCACATGAATTGAAACAGGGTGGCTACGAATGCTGGCGCTGCCGTTCAAGTCATTTGGCCGAAAATGCCGAAGATATCCTTAGGAATACCCTGGTGGCACAAATCAATAGTCTTTGACAAAAACGTTATCCTATGCAACCCATCGATACTTGGTACAGGATTCGCAAGGAGTCGGATGTCGATTCGCCGGCCTTGTTGGTGTTTCCGGAACGTATTAAACAGAACATCGCGCTCCTGAAAAGCATGATTGATGATCCAAAACGTTTACGGCCGCATGTAAAGACCCATAAGACCAAGGAGATTCTCCAGCTTCAACTCGACGCAGGGATTACCAAGTTCAAGTGTGCCACCCTGGCTGAAGCAGAAATGCTAGGCGAGTGCGGAACCCCGGATGTACTATTGGCATATCCATTGTATGGTCCGAAGCTATCCCTTTTTCTGTCGTTGAAGCAAAAATTCCCAAAAACCAAATTTTCGGCTATTGTAGACCATCCGGAAGCTGCGGATGCATTGTCAGCGGCCGCCGTACAGGAAGGAACGCTTGTTGACGTTTATGTGGACCTGAATATCGGAATGGGCCGTACCGGTATCAAACCCGGAGCGGAGGCGCTTGCCTTGTATCGACAATGCGGGCAATTGGAAGGACTGGCTATTCAAGGCTTCCATGCGTACGATGGCCACGTACACGAACGGGATATTGAAAAGCGGAAGGTGATCTGTGCGCGGAATTTTGAAGCAGTGGACCAGCTCATGCAACAGGTACAGCAGGCCGGGTTCCCAAAGCCACGCGTGGTTATCGGAGGCTCGCCGTCATTTCCGGTTTATGCGGCGTACCCCGATGTGGAATGCAGTCCGGGTACGTTTGTGCTATGGGATAAAGGATATGCCGACGGCCTACCGGACCAGCCGTTTCTTCCTGCAGCGGTATTGTTGACGCGTATCGTGTCTATGCCCGATGTGAACCGGCTGTGTGTGGACCTGGGGCACAAGGCCGTCGCGGCTGAAAATCCATTGGAGCGGAGGGTGTATTTCCTGAATGCCCCCGATCTGAAACCCATTAGCCAAAGTGAGGAACATCTGGTATTGGAAGCACCGTCGGGACATTCGTGGAAAGTGGGCGATGTGCTGTATGGATTGCCCTATCATATTTGCCCCACCGTGGCGCTATACAACTACCTCATGGTAATCGAACAAGGTACCTATGTTGGGCGCTGGGCCGTAGCGAGCAGAAACCGGTTGTCTAAGGTAAACGATTTGTGAATTGTTGCTATTTTTGAGCCATGCAGAAGAAAAGACAGTTTATTCCGTTGGTTATTTTCATGGTTTCCTACCTGTTGGGCGGGCTGTATGCAAGCGCGCAGGAGCAGGTTTCAAAAATACACATAAAGGATCTATCTATACGTGATCCGTATATCTTAGCGGATCAACAAAGTCAGTCCTATATCCTTTATAAATCAGCACCGGTCAAGAATAAACAAGGTGCGGATGCAAGCGGAGTGGTTGCCTACCGGAGTACGGACCTGGAATATTGGGAAGGCCCTTATGTGGTATACACGACGCCGCCGGACAACTGGATCAAGGGTGCGGTATGGGCGCCCGAAGTGCATTCCTATCAAGGAAAATATTACTTGTTTGCTACGCTTAATTCCGATATTGAATGGAAACTGCAACGGGAAGGTTTTCCAAAATACACCTTCAGGGGGACGCAGCTGTTTTATGCAGATAATCCCATGGGACCGTTTCTGCCGTTTGAGGAAAAGTTGCCGCATACGCCGATGGACCGCATGGCATTGGACGGAACGCTGTGGGTTGAAAATGGGATTCCTTATCTGATTTACTGCCACGAATGGGTGCAGATAGAAGATGGTACCCTAGAGTTGGTGCAACTGGAGCGGGACCTTTCAAAAACAGTGGGGCCTTCATTGACACTTTTCCATGCGTCAAGTGCTCCCTGGTCTACCGGAAGCCGTCACGCGGACGGTACGCTCACCTACGTTACAGATGGTTGTTTTCTCTATCGGACCCGGACGGGTAAGCTCTTGATGATCTGGTCCAGCTTCAAAGCGGGAAGTTACGCGATCGGTATTGCGGAGTCTACCACCGGAAAACTGACAGGACCGTGGATACAACAAGAAAAGTTGCTTTTTGATCAGAATGGCGGACATGGTATGTTATTCAAGACATTTGATGGGCGGCTTATGCTGACGTTCCATAGCCCCAATTCACCTTCGGGCGAAGAGCGTGCCAAAATTTACGAAGTGGTTGATACCGGAAATACGTTGGTTTTGAAAGATTAACCGGATGTAACTGATGAATTTTAACCGTAGACAGTTTATTGCTGCTAATGCGGCACTAGGTGGACTCTTATGGCTGAACCAACTGCCTTTTCCCGCTGCGGCCCGCACCATTTCGACCGATAAAGCTGCGTTGCAGGTAAGTCATTTTCCAAATGCGCTATATGCCTTCGTTTGGCGGAATTGGGGGTTGGTGCCGCTGGATCGGATGGCCAATACGGTGGGTGCCACACCCGCGCAGTTGCAATCGATCGCTTCGTTCATGGGGTTGGGGGATGCACCGAAAGTCACGGCTGAACAGTGGGAACGGAGCTACCTTACGGTTATTCGCCGTAATTGGCATCTCTTACCTAAAAGCCAACTTCAGGTATTGATGGGTTGGGATGAAGCCCAGTTGGAATTCACGTTAAAAGAAGACGATTTCTTCTACATCAAGTTAGGAAGCCTAAAACCAGCCTGCCCGCCTGTATACTACAATCAATTATCGGTGCTCGACGAAAAAACTAAAATTTCCTTTATGCAGTTGCTGAAAGCATCGTTTCCGGAAGGGTTGCCAACCGAACAGATGCCTTATTTTCAGTTTGTGAACGAATTGTCGGCACCGTTTACCGATGCGAAAGGAAAATCAACTGAGTCCATTCAGGCCGGTTTCAGCCCCCGGATTGCCTATCCGTATTTTGCGCTCTTTGGCGATCCCTTACTTGATCCGGAGATTGATTCCTATCCAGACGCGTACTTAGAGCGACTGGCTGCGTCGGGGGTAGATAGTATCTGGATGCACATTGTGTTGAGTAAACTTACACCCTTTCCCTGGGATCCTTCCATTAGTACCCACTGGGAACACCGCTTGACCAACCTCAAAGCCCTTACCGAACGGGTGCGGAAACACGGTATCGGCATTTACCTTTACCTGAATGAACCGAGGCATCAGCCGGAAGCCTTTTTTGAGAAATACCCTGATCTTCGTGGCCAAGGCACGGCATTATGTACCTCCCATCCGGCCGTACAGCAATACCTGGAAGGCTCCATCGCGTTGATTGTTGAGCGGGCGCCGCAGCTCGCGGGGTTCTTTTCGATCACAGCGTCCGAAAACCCGACCCACTGCTGGTCGCACGGACAGGGAGATAAATGCCCTAGATGTGCGTTACTGGGCCCGGAAAAAGTAATCAGTACATTAAACAACCTATATACGAAAGGAATTAACCGCGGTTATGCGTCCGCAGTTGCATCGGGAAAAGGTGACGTTGCGGACGGACGTCCGAAGTTGATTATTTGGGATTGGGGTTGGCGGGATGATTGGGCCGCAGGTATCATTCCGGAGTTAACCACCGACCATACCTTACTAATGAGTGTCAGCGAGTGGGAATTGGAGATTGAGCGAGGGGGCGTAAGGAGCAAGGTTGGAGAATATTCCATTTCCGCTATCGGACCCGGTCCCAGAGCCCGGCGGCATTGGGAGATTGCCAAACGGCATGGCCTGAAGACCATGGCCAAGATACAAGCCAATAATTCATGGGAGATCGGAGCGGTTCCCTACATACCCGCTGTGTATAACGTGGCCAAGCATATTGATCAACTCCGGAAGGAGGGCATAGCAGGCATCATGTTGAGCTGGACGCTCGGTGGGTATCCATCGCCTAATCTTGAAGTCGTTTCACTCATGGGGAGCGATCGGAATCTCCCGGCAGATGATGCGATCCGGACGGTCGCTAGGCGTCGTTTCGGAAGTGCAGCAGACGCGATTGTCGGCGCCTGGCGAGACGTTAGCACACATTTCAGCAAATTTCCATACCATATCAGTGTGGTTTATAATGCTCCGCTACAATGTGGGCCGGCTAACTTACTGTGGTCTGAACCGACGGACTACAAAGCCACGATGGTGGGGCTGCCTTATGACGATGTAACCAGTTGGCGGGCCATCTATCCCCCATCTGTTTTCGCGGGATTGCTTCGTGAAATCGGAGAGGCTTTTGCCGAGATTATACGTCGGTTAGACGATGATTGTACAAAGCTGAATTTAAACCAGACGGAGCAAAAAGCCGTACGGCTGGAACGAAATATTATCGAAACGATTTCCATTCATTATCAGAGTATTGCCAATCAAGTTGACTTTATTACCTTAAGAGACCAATTGCCTGACGCGGAATCAGATCGGGCAAGGGTTAAGCGAGCGCTTTCCGAGGTATTGAGCCGCGAAATCAGGCTTGCCCGGCGGATGGCGGCGCTGCAAACCAGCGATTCGCGACTGGGTTACGAAGCCTCCAATCAGTACTTTTATACATCAGCTGATTTATATGAGAAGGTTTTGAATTGTACAGAATTACTGAATAAGTGGGCAGCTGAAATGTAATCAGTCATTTGTTTCTGCCGTGAGTCCTCATGCATACCTAACCTAATAAAACCCTTATAGTACTATTTTTTATAATCAGTGGTACTATTTTTTATCTGTGATTTTAGTGCGAAATATTGTACTACTAATGTAAAGAAAAGTAGTAGGGTACGGTAAATAGCTCCGCTATATTTGAAATGTAATAACCAGTTATAGTGTATCAACTTGTGGGCGAGGGAAGGATGAATGGTAACAGAAATTGCCATACAGGTAAAATGTTAATATATGGTTCAATCATACTTTTATTTATCTAACGATGTTATGAAGAGTGGCTTTATTCAAAAAGGTGGCATTGTCTGTCTTATGTTGTTCTTGTTTTTCCAGATAACTGCGGTGCAAGCTCAATCACAGGTAAGTGGCCGGGTGACAAATACTGCTGGCGAGCCGTTATCAGGTGTCAATGTTACTATGGCAGGAACTGCAGTAGCGACCAATGATCAAGGAGAATATGTGATCAAGGTGCCACCGGGTGCCGAATCGATTGTGTTTTCGTATTTAGGTATGAAAACTCAGGAATTGGCTTTTACAGGTCAGCGTACTATTAATGTCACATTAGAGGCTGATGGGACTAATCTAGACGAGGTTGTCGTTGTGGGCTATGGAACGCAATCGAGAGAAACGTTGACAACGGCCGTTTCAAAAATGGATACCCGGGCATTGGAAAACATCCCTTATTCAAACGCCGCTTCGGCATTGCAGGGGACCGTGTCTGGCGTAAGGGTGCAGAGCACTTCGGGTCAGCCTGGAGCAGCGCCCCGCATTATTGTTCGAGGAGGGACATCCATAAATAACCCCAATGGTGCAGCACCTCTGTATATTATCGATGGAGTTATCAGATCAAATATGAATGATATCAATTCGGATGATATAGAATCCTTGCAAGTTTTAAAAGATGCTGCGTCAACTGCGATATACGGTGCCAGGGGCTCGAATGGTGTTGTAATCATCACTACCAAATCAGGTACCTCAAATAAGACCCGGGTGACTTATTCATATAACTTGACTTCATCAGAAGTTGGTAAGACCTATGATATGGCATCTGCAAGAGATTATATCTATTACAGTAGGATTGGGGCTGTCGCTGCTAACCGGAAAGTGCCCGGTTCTGATCAAGCGTTAGGGCAGCCATCAGCTTGGGGTACGGGGAATGATTTAACTAAAAATACGGGGTTCACCACACAATACCTGACTTCTGAAAATGAGCATAAATTAAACGAAGGCTGGCAAAGTATGCCGGATCCTGTTGATCCTTCGAAGACTATTATTTTTAAGGAAACAGACTGGCAGGATGTTCTGTTTCAACGTGCTATGTCCCATGATCATTATTTGTCCGTTTCAGGCGGGACGGACAAAGCACAGATTAGCGGCAGCGTAGGGTATCTTAAAAGCACCGGCGTGGCAATCACAACGGCTTATGATAGACTATCGGCCAACTTAAGTGGCGATTTGAAGATCAATGATAAACTCACCTTCAATAGTAAATTATTATATACCTACTCTGGCAACAATACGGTGTACAGTGATACGGAACTCTTTTTCCGGTCAGCTGGGTTAGCACCTACTGCCAAATATACCTTTGAAGATGGAACATTGGCTCCGGGTAATGCCAGAAATATGGGGAATCCTGCTTATTATTTGAATAACCGGGATAATAAAAATAGCATAGAGAATCTGAGTGTACTGGCTGGGGCGGAGTGGAGGCCCATTGATGGTTTGACGATATCTCCTCAAGCTTCTTTATATAAAGTTGCCAACGACAATTATGCATTTATTCACTCTTATCTCAATGGTGTGGGCAACTACAATGAAACACGTCCTGCCTCGTCGGCCTATAACAAAACCATGCAGACCCAAGCGGATCTTGTGGCTGCCTATAACAAAGTTTTCGATAAACACGGGATAGACGCGACTGCCGGTTTTTCATTTTTTAGGCGTTATGTTTTTGGATTATCTGCCTCCGGCCAGGGTGCAGCAACGAACTTGATTCCCACGTTGAATGCTTCTTCAACGCCAGTTGCTGTATCAGGTAATGAAAGTAACTTTGCGATGCTCGGTTATTTTGGACGCTTAAACTACAATTATGACCAAAAATACCTTGTGTCCATCACGGGGCGGTACGACGGTGCGTCTAACTTAGGCCAAAATCATAAGTGGGGGTTTTTCCCCGGAGTATCGTTAGGGTGGAATGTACATCGGGAAGATTTCTTTGAACTCATTTCGCCTGTTGTCTCCCAATTGAAGCTGCGTGGAAGCTATGGGGTAAACGGCAACATCAGTGGCTTATCAGATTTCCATGCACAAGGAGCTTATTCGGTTGGAAATCGATATTTGGGAGAATCGGCAATTGAGAATACCGTACTTGCCAATTCTGATTTACGATGGGAACAATCCAAGACATTTGACGTAGGGGTTGATCTTGGATTATTTGATAACCGGATTAGTGTATTGTTTGATTATTACAATCGTACTACCGATGATTTAATCACCAGTTTGACACTGCCTCCATCGACAGGATTTTCGAGTATAACAACTAACCTCGGCAGTTTGCAAAACAGAGGCATCGAAGTTGAATTTACGGCTGCATTAACCCGCAGTGATTCACCATTAGCATGGGATATTTCTTTCAATGCGTCCACTACTAAATCAAAGATATTGAAATTGCCCGAAAACGGAGCCGAGAATAATCGGGTAGGAGGTGTATATGTTTGGGACCCCAGCATCAATGGATATAACTGGTTAGGAGGATTGCAGGAAGGAGGACGAATAGGTGATTTCTTTGCGTGGCAACAAGTTGGAATTTATTCGACTGATGAGGAAGCAAAATCGGCACCAATTGATCAAACTATGCCTTTCGCTGACAAAACCAAATATGGTGGAGACGTTAACTATTTAGATTTGGATAGGAATGACACACTTGATACACGCGACTTGGTTTATCAGGGGAATCCATATCCAACCCTGACCGGTGGATTTTCAACTTCGCTGTCTTACAAGGGAATTGGCCTGTATATCAGAATGGATTATACTAAGGGGCACACCATTTATAATTATGCTAAGATATTTCAAAGCGGAACATGGGCGGGAAATCTGAATATCCCGCAAGAAATGGTTGACAAGGCCTGGAAGCAAGAAGGAGATATCGCTACCCGATCTCAATATATCCCCGGCACCGCAAATTATAGTTACTGGCGAGGCAGCGCCTATCATTTGACTTCCACCAATTCCGAATTTTATGAACGGGGGGATTTCCTTTGTCTACGTGAAATTACACTTAGCTACAATTTACCCCAATGGATCGCCAATAAAATAAAATTAAACGATATACGCTTAAATCTAACAGCGAACAACCTTTTTTATTTCACGGACTATACAGGAATGAACCCTGAAGATGGGGGACTAGACCAAGGTCGATATCCGATGCCGCGAAGCCTGATTTTTGGAATTAAACTAGGGTTATAAATGACAAGAACGATGAAAAAGAGTCTAAAAATAATTATAGTTGGCATACATATAGGCCTCTTAGGTGGGTTGAGTTCATGCGAAACTGCATTATCGCCCGATCCAACAAGCGTCATTACGAATGCATCTTTTTGGAAGACAGAAGATGATGCGAACGGTGCACTCACCGGCTTGTATGTAAAATTAAGGAGCCTGGCTAATCTCAATCTGTTTATCTGGGGTGAAGCACGTAGCGAGGTAATGGAATGGGGGCGGTTAAGTGGCACGTTGGATTATGACCGTTATTATAATAATACCTTGAATCCGACATCGGCGGGGCCAACTTGGCAAACGATTTATAGTGCGATTAATGACTGTAATTTAATTCTTCAGTATGTTCCGGGAATCAGTTTTGCCTCGGAGCAAAGTCGCAATACTATCATTGCACAGGCTTATACTGCGCGGGCTTTTCTGTACTTTGTTTTAGCACGTACATGGGGTGAAGTTCCCATTCGTACCGAACCATTGGAGGGATATTCGCCAGATGATATACATAAAGCACGCGCTAGCTTGGTGGATGTATTTCAGCTTATCAAACAAGATATCCAAACTGCTGAATCACTATATGCAGACAATTCCTTCCCCGGGGGAAGTAGAAATTACTGGACCAAGCCAGGGCTTTACGCGTTGAAAGCAGACGTATACCTTTGGACGGGAAAAAAGCTGGATGGAGGCGAAACTGATTTTAATGTGGCTATCGAGGCTTGCAATCAGGTTGGACAGGCAGATGTAGCGTTACTTCCCAATTTTGGTGATTTGTTTAAATACGATAATAAGAATAACAAGGAAATAATCATGGCTATTGGAAACAAGGAGTTTGAGGTTGGCAACAATTATTTCTATAACATGTATTCTGCCCGTCTTCCCAACGATCTGGATCCGATAACAGGAGAAGTGATAGGACAGACATCGGGTGGTGTAGTTTGGACAGTCACCGACTTGGTAAAGGATCAATTTACTGATGAGGATACGCGAAAGGATGCATCATTTATCGAATGGCAATCTGAAACGTTTTATCCTACCCTTATTGTCAAGGGGCGGGGTGTGTTGATATCGGGAGTTAGGTATTTTACGAGCGATTTTATTGTCTATCGTTATGCTGATGTTTTATTAATGAAAGCGGAAGCCAAGAATGCGATTGGACAGAATCCGGAGGAAGAAATCAATCAGATCAGACAACGAGCATTCCAGACTAATTTTGAAGATTATCGGTTTGTCAATGGATCTCCATCGGCTAATGACGACGCCATTTTGAAGGAACGGCTTCTTGAGCTTGTTTTCGAAGGCAAACGTTGGTGGGATTTAAACCGTTTTGATAAGGCTTTTGAAATAGTTCCTTCCCTTCAGTCACGTCAACAAGACCGATATTTAGAATATTTCCCGATTTCAGAGCAAGTGCTAAGCCTTGAACCAATGGTTAAACAAACAGCTGGATATTAAAACCAAATTAGATGAAAGCTTTATTCACAAACGCGATGCTGGGACTTGTGGCACTCAGCTGCCATCAATCCTCCGATGTCCCGATGACAGAATGGCAGGAGCAGGGAATTGCTTCTTATGCAGAAATTCAGCATGGTTTACCAACCTATGAGGGTGTGACAGGTGTTTATAAACGAAAAAATGAGGCCAACTTAACAGTTTCATTAGCGGAACCGTCTGTTGTAAGCGTGGCCGATCAGGAATATGGTTGGGGTTACTTTCAGTTTCCTAACATATATCGGGCACTGGATGGACGGTTGGTAGCGTCTTGGAACATGGGGGCAGATGCGGCCGAAAGCTATGGAAAGGGGCTTAATAGCTTTGCTGTTTCGAGTGATGAAGGAAAAACGTGGGAAGAAGTGGAAGGAGAGATGCCTTTGGGTGGGGGGCTCGTGTTGAAAGATGGCACATCCATTAAAAACCATACGCCAGTAGCGTTGAAAGTGTCTGAGCTGGATTTGCCCAAACCTGTTGATTCCAACAAGGAAGCCTACGGTAGGAGCTTTGCGTATTATCGTATGTCCGAGCTTCCAGATACCTTGCGTGGCGTATACATCGCTCGGCTCAGTCCTGGCAACAGCCGTTGGAATGTGGAACACAATGTGCTGAATGATCCAGAGGCATTGCGATATACGGATGGTAACTTATTTCCTGTAGTTTGGTGGGGCGATATGCGCATAGAGGCCGACGGTAGTGTTGCAACTGTTACGTATCCCAGCTTCTATGAGGTGTCAGGTAAGGTACCTGCGGCCGGAGTCAGTTTCTACCGTTCAAAGGATGGGGGTAAGTCTTGGGATATCGTGAGCAAAATTCCTTATCAACCCGACTTGAAGCTTGATTCCAATGGAGGTAAACGGCTTTCCTTAGGATTTACGGAACCTGCTTTTGAGATTCTCAAAGACAGTACTTATCTGTGTGTCATGCGTACTACGGATGGTTTGGGAAATAGTCCGATGTATTTGAGTAGTTCGGATGATCGTGGAAGAACATGGACCAAACCGCAAGTTTTTACCAGCTCTGGTGTATTACCCAAATTGTTGCAGTTGGACAATGGCGTATTGGTATTGGCTTCCGGTAGACCGGGGATGCAGCTTCGGTTTTCCACCGATGGCAAGGGCCACAAGTGGACAGACCCATTTGAAATGCTTCCGTTTGAAGGACAGAAGGAGCAGGTTTCATGTGGATATCCAGACTTGCTGCCCTTGGGGCCTAATCGTTTCTTAGTGATCTATTCTGATTTTTCCCATAAAAATGAAAAAGGGGAAATTAGAAAGGCTATAAAAGTGAGAGAGGTAACGGTGGAGCAAGTCGAATAACGGCATGATGCAAAAAGGAAATATAAATATAGTTCGGTGGCTTCGAATTGGTTTGATTTGGTTATCTTGCTTATCGATAACCCTTAGCTATGCTAAATGGTCTCAATCCATTCAAATGGGAGGGGATAGTGTGTTATGGTTCAATCCTCATTCATCTGAACGGACGCGATTACTTTTCGACTATTATCATCACGGGTTGCCCAATACCAAAGTAGGTAACCACCTAATTACCGGAAGTTGGGTGGATAATGACGGGCGTTATGGATGGGATGACTTCGTGCATACCAATACTTTTGATCATGCCTATACGATATTGGAAGAGGAATTTACCATTGGTGCAAATCGGCAACCCTACAAAGAAAACCTGTTGCAAACGACGGATGGAGTGGTGATTATTGCTGCAGATAATCCAAAGTTGATTCCTCGTTCGAAACTGATCAGTGATGAGGAAATCACGGCCTTGCGAAACTTCGTCAACCGGGGAGGGAGTCTGATGTTGATGTTGAATGGTGGTGGAGCAGGGAGGTTTTCGGAATCATTTGAATCAAAACAAGTCCGGAAACTTGTTAATGGCTTTGGGTTGGATTGGAATGATGATGATACGCATTATTCGGATAATGTGTTGCCTAAGGGACATCCTTATTTTTATGATGTACCAACGTTTCATTATGGGGCAGGTTGCACATTGAAAATTTTACCTGAAGCAAGCCGACCCGAGGTATTACTTAATGTTTATGCTGATGAAGGGTATCCAGATCGTTCGGTTAATGGACCAGGAATTGTAATGACGAGACCTGGCCGTGGTAAATTCATTTTGGTTGGCGATGCTGGCTCATGGACGGGAAACCTATCCAGACCTTGGGCAGAGAATGAGCGCGTGCTGAAGCAACTTTTCCGGTATATGAAACCTGATCAAGGAGTGCAAGCAGCAACCTATGAACTAGGTAAGCCGCTAATCTATGATGTTACCGTAGCGGGAATGCAGGCAATACCATTAGCTAATACACTTTCAGGGGTATCCCGGCCCCTGTATAAGTCCTTTTCTCCAAGGCCCATTACTGATATGCCGTTCATTGAATCAACTGCTTCGATAACGCTCATTCCGCGTGCTGAAACCGACTTAAAATCGATTCGTGCAGAAGGAATAGTTTCCGATTTTCAATGGTTTGACAGGCCAACTACATCTAGTGAGGAACAAACGTTTTCCTTGATGATCAGTAAACAGGGTAAAGTTTCAGATTTGGAGGCGAGTGGTGAACATGCACGGTGGCTCGCTCCAGACCTTCCGGCATTGATCGCATTGCTTCCTGTTGACGGGATACGTCCCGGCGATTCTTGGGAATCTATTGAAAATTTACGTATTCCTAATTTACGTGGCACGGATCTTCCAACAGTTAAGCTAACGAATATCGATATACACTATGTGAAAAATGACGTATGTGGCGACAAGGATTGCAGGCTTTTACAATCATCCGGCGAGATGTGGCTCGACGATTTAGGTATAAAAGTAACCGATCTTCTTCCGGAAGAAGAGGTAAAACGCGTAGGGGGTAGTAACTATCGCTATTTCAATAAGCGCGGCGGCAAACTCCTATTCAAGCGAGAACAATGGGTCGATATGCAATCGGGTATGGTAGTTAAGGCACGACTGCAGACGAGAGTGATCGCATGGATTCAGGATACGAGAAAGCCCGTAGCGACGAATAACGCGGATAAAGATAATGAGATGATCGTTTCATTGGCTAATATAACGACATTTAGTTTAAATGAAGCCCATAGATAGTATTTTTAGTCGAGAAGA
Organism: Parapedobacter defluvii; assembly: GCF_014642075.1. GTDB lineage: Bacteria > Bacteroidota > Bacteroidia > Sphingobacteriales > Sphingobacteriaceae > Parapedobacter > Parapedobacter defluvii. The sequence continues at coordinate 281,983 of NZ_BMIK01000001.1, forward strand.
ATTGTTCAATATTTTAGGTTTTGGTTTAATAGGTCAACGATATGTTTATTAAAAGGATGCGATTAGTAGTCACTTTGATTGGATTAATTTGGTTGCAATGTGCTTATAGCAACATTCAGCGGGACACAATTCCTGTAGTACGAAAGGTCAAAGATGTGTTGATATATAAAGATACAATGTATCATAATGCTTTCCCTTCCATTATCAAGCAACCGGACGGGGAACTCCTTGTTGCTTTTCGTCGGGCTCCTGACAGGAAGGTATTTGGAGAATCGATAACCAGTCATGTTGATCCAAACAGTTATTTGGTGGCCGTGCGGTCACGGGATGGGGAACACTGGTCTCCGGAACCGGAACTGATTTATGCGCACCCATTTGGTGGGTCTCAAGATCCCTGTCTATTACAACTCCGTGACGGGAGTATTCTCTGCGCCAGTTATGGATGGGCTTTCCTGCGCCCTGAAGGAATGTCTAATCTGAAGCAGCCTTATTTTGAGGCTGGGGGCGCGATATTTTTAGGTGGCTATCTACTACGGTCGACCGATGGTGCAAAAACTTGGCAGGGGCCTATATATCCGCCGCACATTGAGCCGGAAATTAATTACAATGCAATGGGCAAGCCGCTTCCTGCTTATAACCGGGGCGCGCTATATGAGGGAAAGGACGGTCGTATCTTTTGGGTGGTTGCTGCTAGTGACGCAAACAAACCCAATAAAAAGACATCCAATTATCTGCTTATATCTGAAGATAAAGGACTCACCTGGAAATACAGCAGCGTGGTTGCTACTGACAGTCAAGCCTCATTTAATGAGACATCTGTATATGAAACTCCTAAAGGTGATATCGTCGCTTTTCTCCGCACAGCCAATATGGACGATCAGGCTTGTATTGCGCGATCAACGGATGGAGGTAAGAGTTTCGGGAATTGGGAAAAAATGGGTTTTCAGGGGCATCCCTTGCAGGCCATGCGATTACCCGATAATCGGGTGCTTTTAGTGTACGGATATCGACATAAACCTTATGGTATCCGGGCAAGGATTCTCAATCCGGAATGTACCGATTATGCAACGGCACCGGAAATCATACTGAGGGAAGATGGCGGGGGTACGGATTTAGGATATCCCTGGTCCGTACAATTAGATACGAATCATGTGTTGGTTGTTTATTACTACAATATAAATAACGGACCACGGCATATAGCAGGTACCCTTCTTGAGATACCAAGTAAGTAGTTCACATGAAGTGCAGCAGAAGTATATTTTATTTAAAGAGTATTATCATATTTCTGCTTTTCTGCGGTTATAGGCCGGTTGAGCGCAAACCAAACATATTACTTATCATCTCGGAGGACCACGGTCAACATTTATCCTGCTACGGAGACTCTGTTATCCAGACCCCTCATTTGGATGCGCTTGCAGATGAGGGTGTCTTATTTTACAATGCTTATGTAACACAATCCGTCTGTAGCCCCTCCCGCAGCTCAATATTATCTGGCTTATACCCACATCAAAATGGGCATTTGGGATTGGCCACGCATGGATATCATTATGTAGGAGCTGTTGAGAATATCTACCGGATTCTAAAACGAGAAGGGTATAGAACAGGAATGATCGGAAAATTACACGTGAATCCAGAAAGTGATTTTCCAATTGATTATCATCCAATTAAGGATTCGAATTTTGAAAAACGTTCATTGAAAAGATATAGCGAATATGCACGTGACTTTATCAATGCATCCGATGCGCCCTTTTTTCTGATGGTAAACTTCCCCGATGCCCATTGGCCGTTTCAAGCGCAGGTGGAACAACGACCCTTAAAAACGGTATCACCAGATGATATATCGGTTTTTCCATATATCGGATGGGACAATAAAACCATAAGAACCTATGTTGCGAATATTTACAACTGTATTTTACGATTGGACCAATGCATCGGAGAACTTGTACAAATGCTGACAGAATCGGGAAAGGAAGATAACACATTGGTGATTTATTTGTCTGATCATGGAGACCAGATGGCGCGGGGAAAATACGATGTCTATGAGGCTTCCAATCGTATACCCTTCATTGTTAAATGGCCCGGTGAAACCCAACGAGGCATGGTTTCTGAATCTTTGGTGTCCACTGTAGATATTGTTCCAACAATATTAGACGCACTTGATTTAGAGAAATCGGATGCCATGACAGGATCAAGTTTACTGCCTCTTCTGAAGAATCCCAATCATCGATTTAGAAAATACCTATTCACGGAAAAAAATTGTGATTATAAAGAATCTTACTTTCCGCGTAGAGCCGTCCGCGATCATCGCTTTAAGTTAATCTATACGCTTCTATCCGATAGGACTAATCCATTAGCAACTTCTTATTTATCAGACCTGTCAAATCCCGTGTTTATGGGTGGCCCCAAGCGGAAGGAGCTGATAGGTTCACCCGATATTATAAAAAAAATGTATGACGACTGGGAAAGACCTGCTCAAATTCAACTATATGATCTCCAAAACGATCCGTGGGAATATAACAATGTTTCTGAAGATCCACGTTTTTTAAAAGAAAAAGAGCGACTATTTAGAGCACTGAAGCAATGGCAAAAAGATACTGACGATCCGTTGCGCTTTCCGGATAAGTTGAAATTGCTCACTATAGAACACGATACAATCTCGACTTCCAGTAACAAAAAGAACTGGAATTATCCGAGTTATCTATATGGCCAGAAAGGAGAAAATAGCAGAGGGTATTGAAAGAAGGTTTGAGTGCTTTAAATAATGTTTCAAGACAACAATTAAATCGATGATTGCTACAATTTGTACTTTTTTATTGGGCGGCCTGTTGTTGGTTGACCCAATTGCTCATCTTAGCAATGTAGAGCCCCCTATTTATCGTGCGGAAATTAAAGAAAGGTATATTTCTGTAGACAGTGTATGTGCTTGGCCCAATTTAACCATGTTGGGTGATAGTACAATCATTGCCACCATTTTTAATAAACCTTCTCATGGCTTGGTGGAAGGTGATGTGGAATGCTGGGCAAGTAAGGATGGGACCGACTGGAAAAAACATGGAACTCCTGCACTGCACGATGCAACAGCGACCACCCGGACGAATGTGGCTGCTGGATTAACAAAGCATGGTGATTTGCTGGTTTTGTCATCCGGCTGGTTACTTAAGCCTGCAGAGGCACCTAACCCTTCAAGAGGAGCTATTATCAAAGCATGGATTTCCCGGTCTTCAGACGGAGGGAAAACTTGGACGGTTGATAAACACTCATTTCCCCCGGCAGAGAAAGGAAGGACGGAATATATTCCATTTGGTGATATTTTCATTGCGGATGATGGATCATTGCGGACAACGTGCTATTCAATTACAAGGGACCGGAGGGAAGATAAGGTGACTTTATTTCGAAGTGACGACGATGGATATACTTGGAAAAAGATGGTTGATATCATTGAACAACATAACGAAACAGCCCTTTTTCGGGTAAAAGATAACGTTTGGCTAGCTGCTGCAAGGAGCTCAACCGAAGCACATGTCAACTTGTTCCGTTCCGAAGACGACGGTTATACATGGCAAAAAATTAGGGCAATAACGGAATTGCGGCAGATCCCAGCGCATATTATGTTGTTGAAAGGGGGGCAGTTATTGCTGACCTACGGTAACCGTAATGCTGGCAGATTCGGTATTAAAGCCAAAGTAAGTGACGATAATGGAATCACGTGGAGTCAAGAAATAACGTTGATAGATGACCTATCAAGCGGAGATTCAGGATATCCATCCAGCGTGCAGCTTGCTTCCGGAGAAATCGTGACGGCATATTATGCCGCCGGAACCACCGCCCACCATCGTTATCACATGGGAACAGTCAAGTGGATATTGGAAAAAGCTGAAAAATAATAAAAGCATATTTATCGTAATCCATATGTTCGCAAATCCATTACAACCCAATACGCTGAAAGGAGTTTGGGGAACGTTGCAGATTCCTTTTAACACCGATGATACCATTGATTACCCGCTTCTGAATGAAGGGATCGATTTTTTGGTGAGAACATCACTACATGGTATCTATTCCAATGGCACGGCTGGAGAATTTTATAATCAGACGGAAGTGGAGTTTGATAAAATCAATGAAATGCTGGCAGAACGGTGTAAAAGAACGGAGCGTGCATTTCAGATCGGTGCTAGTCATATGAGCCCCATTATTTCCCTAGAACGAATCAGACGTGCCAAGGCGCTGAATCCACAGGCATTTCAGGTAATTTTTCCCGATTGGCTACCGATGACAATTGAAGAACAAATTCTTTTTATGATCAAAATAGCTGAGGAGGCGAATCCAATACCCATTGTACTTTATTTACCCGGGCATGCGAAGACAAAGTTAAGTGTGAAGGATTTGGAATACCTTTCCGATCATATTCCTGGTCTTATAGGCATTAAGATCGCAATGATTACTCCGGACCGATATGCGGATATGAGAAAACTGAATCAAAGGATGTCCGTGTTCATTCCTGGACATCATCTAGCAACCGGAATAAAGGAGAAGATTGGATCTGGTTCTTATTCCAATGTAGCTTGCATTAATCCAGACGCTGCCCGAAAATGGTATGACATCATGCTATCTGATGTGGAAAGAGGCATGCTGATTGAAAATATGGTAAGGAAATTCTTTGATGAGGAAATCATCCCGTTAGCCTCAAGGGGGTACTCCGACCCCGCTTTGGATAAATTGTTAGCTGCTGTGGGAGGTAAAATACCGGCAAATACCCGATTACGCTGGCCATATAAGAGCGCTGATGATAAACAAGTCGTTGCAGTGCGTGCTGCTGCAAGAAAGATATTACCCGATTTTTTTGATATACAGTAGCGATGCAATATAATATGCTGAAATCTATATCATTTGTTGTGTTTCTGCTTTATGTGGCCAACGCTGCTGCCCAATCGACATGGGATAGCCTATATAGGCCGGATATTTATCCGTTTCTTGTGGAGCAATCCCGACAATATTCACGATCCGAAAATGACATTATTTTCTTGGGGAACAGTATTACGTTTTGGGGGAATTGGACAGAAATGTTGAATAATCGATATGTCAGGAATCGGGGGATACCCGGAGATATAACCTATGGTGTGTTGGAAAGACTGCCATACATTGCGGAAGGTCATCCCGACCGTATTTTTATTATGATCGGAATTAATGATCTTGCACGTAATATTCCAGATCGTGTTATCTTAACTAATTATCGACGTATGATTAGAATAATTAAGGAAATTTCACCAAAAACAAAAATCTATTTTCATACGCTGCTTCCAACAAATGAGTCATTTGAAAAATTGAAAAGTCACTATGGTAAGGCAAAACACATACTGGATATCAATGCCGAATTGAAAATGCTGGGTACGAATGAATCGATACAAGTAATCGATCTATATAAGTACTTCGTCGGTTCCGATGGAAGGCTAAAATCTGTTTACACCTGGGATGGTGTGCACTTGACAGCGGCAGGTTATCGTTTGTGGCTCGACATTCTCAAAGAAAATGGATGTTTGCCTTCCGGTCAAAAGTTAACATCAACAAATTGATATGATTGCCGCAAATTCATTGTTTGACTTAGAAAATAGAACCATCTGGGTATTAGGTGGGGCAGGATATTTAGGTACTGCTGTTACGCTGTTATTAGCAAAAATGGGAAGCAATGTGGTATGCATAGACATGGGAGGTAAAGCTGAAAAACTGATCCAAGAAACCACATTATCGACAAAGATTACCGGGATCAGTTTAGATGCTAACAAGTTGGATGCAGTATCTTCTTTTATTGAAAATGAGTTAATGCATCAAAAGTGCCCCCATGGGTTTGTTAATCTAACCTATGCATCCAGTAACCGGCGATTTGAGGAATTGACTTACGCTGAATTTGATGAAGTAAACCACAGTGGAATCACAGCCCCTTTTTTCATCAGCAGGCTTATTGGTCAAAAAATGGCTGCAAATGGTGGCGGCAGTATTGTACTTTTTTCCAGTATGTATGGTATCGTGGCGCCTTACCCTTCGGTGTATCGTCAGCCCATGAATAAAAATCCGATAGAATACGGTATTGGGAAAGCGGCAATCAGTCAGATGGCCAAATATATGGCAGTCCATTGGGCGAGTCAACATGTACGGTGCAATTGCGTCGCTCCCGGACCTTTCCCGAACCCAATGGTGCAAAGTCAGCATCCGGATTTCGTTGAACGATTAAAGGACAAGGTGCCGATGCAACGCGTTGGTAGACCAGATGAAATAGCCGGGGTCGTAGCTTTCTTATTAGCCGATGCTTCCTCCTATATGACGGGGCAGACACTTGTTGTAGATGGGGGGTGGACATGTTGGTAATCGAATGTAAAAAGGTTAAGTTTTTATCAATATTGATAGTGGGTGGGTTTATACTGCTTTCAACTGTAGTACTTGCTGATCCGAAAATAATTCCAGATATGAGAAACGACGAACCATTGTCTGATTTGCGTTCCCTGTTACACACAGAAAAAGAATGGATTAAAGTACATGTAGCCGAATTCCTCATTTGGGAAAACGAATATACGGATGAGGTAAAAAATGTGTTTTTGGAGGAAGAACGTCAATTTAGAAATACGCCGAAATATAGAATTGGCATTTGGCGGGTACTGGCGCAGGTGGCCCAAACCAAGCAAGAACGTTGGAAATGGGAAAATAAAATTGTTGAAGTCTACTCTAACCCCACCAGCCCCGATCGCCCTCATGCCATTGAAACGTTGGCCAAGTTGAAACATGCCGCGCCGGGAATTTCACCCGATTGGGTAAGACAAATTAAGGATTCGGTTATTGACCCATTTGCAATCTATCGGCTTTGGAACGCTGCTTATAATCAGGAAGTAGGGATGGACTCGGTCAGAGCAACTTGCATTTCCTTGTTGGCCACATCTATACGGGAGGAACGTGACGAGCTTATTCCGGTTATTTCATATGTATTTCGTTATCTAAAGCCTTTTGAGATCGCGGACTGGGATAAAATCAAAACGGTTGCAATGGGATTTCAGGGAGATGAATCGGTTTATGCCAATTTGTTAGCTACTGCTTGGTTGACGGTGCCGGATTCAGCAGTCGGAGAGCTACAGCCTATAAAGAACAGGTTAACAGTGTTTTTAGATGAGAAAATACATTTATTGCAGGTTTTTAGTGCTTTTGCTGAAAAAGGAGGCGCTAACGAATTGAATCAATTGATAAGGATATATACCGAAATATCGGATAGAAATTTGCAAGAATATGATGCCGATGTCCATGCGATGGCAGCTTATGCGATTGTAAAAATAAAGGGAAGGTTGATTAATGACTAATCGAAAATTTTACCCCTGGTTTTTAGTAGCACTTCTGTGCATAGTTGGGGCGCTTAATTATCTCGACCGTATGACGATTACCACCATGCGGTCAAGCATCGTTGAAGCCATCCCCATGACGGATGCTGAATTCGGTTTGTTAACATCTGTCTTTCTTTGGGTATACGGGTTTGCCAGTCCGTTTGCGGGCTATCTTGCCGATCGATTTAATCGAAGTAAGGTCATTATCGGTAGTTTATTCTTTTGGTCGTTGGTTACGTGGTTGACCTCGATGGCAACTTCCTTTGAACAATTATTGGCGGCGAGGGCGTTAATGGGAATCAGTGAGGCATGCTATATTCCCGCTGCGATGGCATTGATTATGGATTGGCATACCGGCAGTACAAGGTCTACAGCTACCGGTATCCATGTGGCTGGAGTCATGGTTGGTCAAAGCCTCGGTTTTATCGGCGGATGGTTGGCGGAAGCGCATAGTTGGAATCACGCTTTCAGTATTTTCGGTATTGTTGGCATTGGGTATGCCTTTGTCTTAGTGTTTTTCCTGCACGACCGGAAAGCTGAAATCAAGGCAGGGGATTTGGATACCCATCAGCAAGAAGCTCAAACAGATCTTAGGGAGGCACTGAAGCGATTATTCGGTGATACTTCTTTCATCATGGTTTTGATCATCTGGGGAATAGCCGGAGCGATCAGTTGGATGGTAAGCGGCTGGTTGCCCACTTTCTACAAGGAAAGATTTAACCTTTCCCAAACGGAGGCAGGTATTTATTCCACGGCCTATTTTTTCCCGGCTATGCTGGTCGGCGTCATTGGCGGTGGGGCGTTGGCCGACTGGTGGTCTAAGACGAATTCCAGGGCACGGATGTGGTTGCCTGCCATCGGGTTCCTCATTGCAGTACCTGCTGTTTTTGTAGCCAGCTACACGATGCTGCTATGGGTAACAGTTATCGGTTTCTTGGTGTATGCATTAACACGGCCATTTATTGACGCCAACATGATGCCCATCTTGGGTATGATTGCAGATAAACGCTATCTTGCAACGGGTTACGGCTTTTTGAATCTGTGTAGTTGCGTTATTGGTGGGATCGGGATTTATATTGCCGGAGCTTTGCGGGATGAACAAGTAAATCTTACGCTGATATTTCAGTTAGCCGCGTTAAGCATGGTAGTCTGCGCACTGTTATTATTCCGGCTAAAACCTAAAGCCAAGCCAATCGATGAATAATGTAAGCCTCATCACCGATAAAGAACAAACCGAGTATAACGAGCGCATAAATAATTTAATAAGATGAGAAAAAGCAGGGTATTAAATAAATTACGATCGGGGGGCATCGCCAGCTGTTTTAAAGTTAACCTGAAAGATGCTCAGGTTTCCGAGATCGCCGCGATTGCCGGTTTCGATTGTGTGTGGGTAGATTTAGAGCACATTGGTCAGGATTGGTCGGTCATCGCTTCCCATGTATGGGCAACCAAAGCACATAATGCCGATCTGATGGTGCGTGTGCCGCGTGGTTCGTACAGTGACTACGTCAAGCCATTGGAAATGGACGCAACAGGTATACTGGTGCCCCATATAATGGGCCTAGAAGATGCTAAAAAGGTGATACATATGACCCGTTTTCATCCCGTTGGTCGGCGGCCGATAGATGGAGGCAATGCGGATGGAGCGTATACCGCACTGGATTTCAACGATTATTTAGTGTCAGCCAATCGTGAGCGCTTCATTGTATTGCAGATTGAAGATCCTGAGCCGTTGGATGAATTGGAGGAAATTGCTCAATTAGATGGATTTGATATGTTGTTCTTCGGTCCCGGTGATTTCAGCCAAGGCATCGGCGCTCCGGGACAATGGGATCATCCGCTGCTATTGGAGACACGGAGGCGTGTGGCCGAAGTAGCCAATCGGTATGGGAAATATGCAGCTACCGTCGGTTCATCAGCAAACCTGCAGGATTTGACGGATATGGGCTATCATTTTGTGAGTGTGGGAGCCGATGTAGTCGGATTGAGGGATTACTGCCGAAATATCGTTGGGACGTTTGGCCAAAAAGGAACACAGGGCAAATCGTATTTGGAACAATAAATAAACGGAAATGAAGAAACGAGCGTTGGGAAATACCGGTATACAGATTTCCGAGATTGCATTTGGGGGAGTCGAAATCGGCATTCCCTATGGGATTGGCGTAAAAAGTGAGGCAGATATGCTGACCGAGGCGGACGCCATTAAACTGCTGCACAATGCGCTGGGCCACGGAATCAATTTTTTCGATACGGCGAGGCTCTATGGCGAAAGTGAGCGCATCATGGGGAACGCTTTTTTCGGTAGGCGGCAGGAAACGATTCTAGCAACCAAATGCCGGCATCTCAGAGATTCCGAAGGGAAAATCCCCCCGTATGCGGCGCTTAATGAGCTGGTACGTACGTCTCTGAAGGAGAGTTTACGGGCACTGCGCACGGACTACATCGATCTGTACATGGTTCATTATGCAGATATAGACTTGCTGGCCAATGAAGACGTTCTCAACCTATTCACGAAATTGCGAGAAGAGGGTACAGTGAGGGCCATCGGAGTATCCGTTTATAAAACCGAAGAAACGAGGCAGGCGATTCAAGCCCACGTGTGGAACGCCATCCAATTGCCCTTCAACCTAATGGATCAAAGCCAGGGGCAATACTTTAACGATGCTGCCCAAAACGGAATCGGTATCATCGTCCGGTCCGTGCTGATGCGGGGCATGCTGAGCGACCGGAGGGCCAAATTACATCCAGCTCTCAAAGACGTCGAAACACACCTTGCCAAATATCGAGAGTTGTTGCGTGCAGGGTTTACCGATTTGCCTCAGTTGGCAACAAAATTTGCATTGGCTCATCCGGAGGTATCTGCCGTGTTGGTAGGGATTGACAAACAGGCCTATCTCGAAGATGCGCTGAACGCTGTCAAAGGTGTATACATGGACGATGACTTGTTGAAGGAGGCTCAGGCGTTAGCCTATCCGGACCCAGCGTTTTTGAATTTAGCAGAATGGGATAAAAACGGATGGTTATGATTCGTATCGGTATAATCGGCATGAGCGAAGGGAATGCACATCCCTACTCTTGGTCTTCCATCATTAATGGACGCTTTGACGGGAACGAAATCAGTCGGTTGGGGTACCCGGCTGTAACCGCTTATTTGGAAGCTAACCGGGATACATTGGGTATTCCGGATGCAACCGTGACCCATGTGTGGTGCCAGGAACGTACCCTGGCGGAAAGCATTGCACATTCGTCGGGCATTGCGTCCGTAGTAGCGCAATTGGATGAGATGGTGGGCCAGGTAGATGCGGTGATTTTGGGACGGGATGATCCCGAAAATCATGTGGCAATGGCTAAGCCGTTTATTGAAGCAAAAATTCCTGTTTTTATTGATAAGCCCCTGGCTTATTCGCGCGAAGATCTGGAATGGTTTGCAGACCAGGTTCGGAATGGACGATTCATTATGTCGTGTTCTTCCATGCGCTATGCCAACGAATGCCGTGTTGCCAAACAGGAGTTGTCCAGCCTGGGAAGCATCGAATTAATTACGGCGGTGGGAAAAAAAGACTGGAAGAAATACGGTATTCATCTGCTGGAGGCCATATTTGCAGTGATGCAAGATTTGAAGCCGTTGAGTGTGCAGCATATCGGCGAATTAGATCGGGAAATTGTCCATGTGCAGACGGCTGATGGTCCGGATATCATGCTTCATCTGTTTAATTCCATTTCTGGTACCTTTCAAGTATCTTTTTTTGGAACCAACCATTGGAAGCTGGTTGATATCCGGAATTCCTATTCGATGTTCCGCGATAACATGATCGAATTTGTCCGATCCGTACAGGAAGGAAAACCGCGTTTGCGTTTCGAAGATACCTATCAGCTCATCAACGTGATCCTAGCGGCGAATGAAAGTCGTTTGGAAAACGGAAAACGTATTTTACTATCCTAAGAAATTGCCATGAATGTAAAGGAACTATTGAGTTTAAAAAATAAAGTGATTGTGGTTACCGGAGGCTCGGGTAAATACGGCAAGTGCATTGTAGAAGGGCTCGCTGAAGCCGATGCTACCGTGATCACCACCTCCCGTGATCCAAAGAGTGCGGAGGGTACAGCGGAATCCTTCCGTCAGGTTGGCTATGACGTGCACGCTTTGGTGGTGGATCAGGCAATTCCCGATTCTGTAAATACATTAAAGCAGCAGATTACGGAAAGGTTTGGTAGGCTGGATGGTTTTGTGAACAATGCCGTATCACGCCCGATGAAAGGGTATGGCGCGCCTTTGGAACAATTTGAGTTATCCATGCGGGACAACGCTACGGGGATGTTTCACCTGCTCAGGGAAATGACGGATTTAATTGTTCGCTCGGGCGGAGGCAGCGTGATTAACATCGCCTCCATGATGGGGATGAAGGGACCCGATTTGTCCAATTATGAGGGTACCGACATGGGTGACCTACCTCCGGATTATTTCTTCCATAATGCGGGTTTGATTAACCTGACCCGGTACATGGCCAAAATGCATGCAGGCAAAAATGTACGTTTCAATTGCATCAGCCCCGGAGGATTGTTTAATGACCAGCCGGAGCAGTTTCTGAAAAACTATTGCAAAAAGGTTCCCTTGGGCCGGATGGCAAACCGGGATGATATCAAAGGACTGGTTGTTTTGTTAGCATCTGATGCGGGGGCGTATATAAACGGAGAGAATATCCTAATGGATGGCGGATTGAATGCCTAATTGTGAAGGATATGAATAACAGGGTAGTACTCATTACAGGAAGCGCAGGAGGCATCGGCCTTGAAATTGCAAAAGCAATGGCTGAGAATGGCTATACGGTATGTCTTACGGACTTGAATGGGGCTGCTGTGACATTGCAGGCAAATCTGCTAGTCGAGCAGGGTCATCTGGCCATAGGAATCGGTTGCGATGTGACGGACGAAAACCAATTGAAGTCAGCTATTCAGCACGTTGTTGCTGCATATGGTCGATTGGATGTGCTCATCAATAATGCTGGGGTGCAATATGTTTCAATGATCGAGGATTTTCCTTCCGAACGGTTTGAGCAGTTAGTAAAAATCATGCTTACCGCACCATTTTATTCCATAAAACATGCTTTTCCGATTATGAAAGCACAGCGATTTGGCCGGATTATCAACATGGCTTCCATTAATGGCTTGGTGGGATTTGTAGGCAAAGCGGCTTATAACAGTGCCAAACATGGTGTCATAGGGTTGACAAAAGTTGCCGCGTTGGAAGGGGCATTACACGGAATCACGGTAATTGCCCTTTGTCCAGGTTATGTGGATACTGACCTGGTCAGGAATCAATTGGGAGATATAGCCAAGCAACGTAATATTGAGGTTGAACATGTTTTAGAAGAAGTGATTTATCCGTTGGTACCGCAAAGGCGATTGCTTGACGTTTGTGAAATTGCGGATTATGTTATCTTTTTAGCCAGTGATCGGGCCAAAGGAATCACAGGACAAGCTGTAGTGATTGATGGGGGATATACTGCACAGTGATGGATATAGGGGGGATGGATTAAATGTTCAGGGGTTTGACGCCCGTTGTAATTCCAGCAATGGCCGGTAACTGATGAGCTGTACATTTTTTCTAGCTAAGGCTTCTCTGATCTTGCTGCTCTCGGTAAAAGCTTTTAATTCATCGGCACGTTTACGGGCCGTTCCGGTAATGGCTTCCAGCTCCGGGGTCAGCTCGGAAGCATGCAGATACAATTCAGTCACACCCGGTTTCAGGTTATCGATGATGTTTACCCAAAAATCTTCGACTTCTCCATAGTTCTGCAGCTCTTCGTAGATCAGATAATCGGGAAACACCAATCCCAGTTGGATGCATTTTTCGCGCATGCCACCCTGGCCATATTTTTCCAACGTAGATTGGGAGGCCATGCGTAGGGGAAGATTGAATGTTTTGGCTAAACGCGCATATTGTTCAAAATAGGCGGGATCCAATTGAAAAGTTCCCATATGCGAATCAATATGTGTGATGGGCAATCCATACGACAATGCTTTTTCAATCTGTGCTTTACCCTCTTCATACGCTTGTTCGGCATTGCCATGTTGGTAAACTTCTTGCACTCCTTTCCAGAAATACCCATTGCTATCAACCAGTGAGCGGACACGGTCGATCGGCGCAACCGGCCCCCATTTGTAGTGCTTCCATTCCGATGTTAGGGTAAGGTGCACTCCGAAATCCTTATCCGGATGGGTTTTCGCGAAATCCACAATTTCCGTTGCCCAAGGGCAGGTAAACATGATGGTGGAAGAAGAAATCAGCCCTTCCTGGAGGCCTTTGATGGTTCCTGTATTGGCTGCATGGCACATCCCCGCATCATCGTTATTGACGATGAGGAGTATGGCGTTTTTGGGATAGCCCAATCGTTCTACCAATGTTTGACTTGTTACGGTGGCCGCGTATCCGAGTAATAGGGAGAGTGTTAACGTCAGACGCGACCTGTTGTGGAGTGACCATTTTTTCATCATTCCCAAAGATATGGATTATGTTTAATGAATTTTATGGATGGTTTAGAAGAAAACAGTCGTATTGTATTAGCATCGAATGCCGATAGGCGTTAATTTTGTTTAAGGAAGCCCGGATGTGGGAAGAGACATTTGCTACTGAAGTATCCGGTTGACATTGTAAAAGAGAAACTGGAATCAGAAAAAAATAATCCATCATGTTACTGATCGACGCCCATTTGGATTTGGCAATGAATGCCCTGGAGTGGAACAGGGATTTGAAAAAGCCTGTACAAGCGATCCGCCAACGCGAAGCGGGGCTGAATGACAAGCCTGACCGTGGTAAAGGGACCGTGTCATTGCCAGACCTGAGAAGAGGGGAAATCGGGCTGGTGGTCGCCACGCAGATTGCACGGTATGTAGCACCCGGGAGTCCACTGAGTGGTTGGAATTCGCCCGAGCAAGCCTGGGCTCAAACACAGGGCCAACTGGCCTGGTACCGGGCAATGGAAGAAGCGGGCGAGATGGTACAAATTGCCGATTGTGTTGCGCTTGAGGAGCATATCGCACGATGGAACGATAAGTCGGTACCTAACGAGCATAAACCCATCGGATACATACTGAGTCTGGAAGGAGCTGATTCGCTGGTCGACCTCTCCTATTTGGAAAAAGCCTATGCCTATGGTCTACGAGCGATTGGGCCGGCGCACTACGGTGATGGACGATATGCACCCGGAACGGGTAGTTCCGGACCGCTTAAAGCTGCCGGAAGGGAATTGCTTCGCGAAATGGATCGGTTGAATATGGTGCTGGATGTGACGCATCTTACCGACGAGGGATTTAAGCAGGCACTCGATATTTTTCAAGGGCCAGTTTGGGCAAGTCATCACAATTGCCGGGCGCTCGTAAACCACCAACGACAGCTTACCGACGAGCAGATCCGTGAGCTCATTCGCCGGGATGCAGTGATTGGGGGTGTTTTTGATGCGTGGATGCTTCACAATCGTTGGGAAAGAGGGGTTTCAGATCCGGAAACAGCAGGCGTCTGTTTGGAGCGTATCGTCGATCATTTTGATCACATCTGTGAATTGGCGGGAAATACCCATCACATCGCAATCGGGAGTGATCTGGACGGTGGTTACGGAAAGGAGCAATCTCCATATGACCTTGATCGCATCAGTGATCTGCAACGGTTGGTGGAAATATTAGTGGCTCGCGGTTACTCCGAGGCGGATATTCAGCGGATTTTTCACGGTAATTGGCTACGATTCTTGCGCAAGAATTTGAAAGGATAGCACCAAGGTCTAAGCGGACTTCAACTCCAGCATGCGTCTGTATTCACTCGGCGACATCCCTTTCAGCCGCTTAAACTGCCGGTTAAAATTGGCTAAATTGTTGAATCCACACTCATACGCAATGTTTACCACGTTTTCATCGCTGTCTGCCAGCAATTTGCATACATGGCCGATGCGGATGGTGTTCAGGTATTCCACAAACGTCATCCGGTAGTGTTCTTTGAAGAAATTGCAGAAAGTGGTGGTGGCCATACTGGCTTCGGATGCTACCTCGTTCAACGTGATTTCGCGGTGGAAATTGCGCAGGATATAATCTGTGATTTTGCTGTACCGATCTGAATAATATCCCTGGGTATGCTGCATGTAATTGGGGCTGGCCAATGGTTCGTAATCGGTGCTGTGGGCAAGAATGTCAAATATAGCAAAAAGCGAGGATAGGCGCTTTAGTCCGCTTTCGCCGATCATCGCATTCATCAAGCAATTGATTTGCAACCGTGTCCTGCCATTGATGACTAAGCCACGTTTTGATAAATCAAGCACTTTTTTGAGCGGTTCCATTTCAGGTAGGCAGAGGAAATTTTCACCCAGGAAATCTTCCACGAAATGCACGACTACCGCACTGGCTTCCTGCTTGGCCTGACCCTGTACGTAGGCGGCATCATTCACCCATACATGGGGGAGTGCAGGGCCCATAAAGACCAGATCGCCCTCATCAAAATGCCCGATGTGATCACCTACCATTCGTCTGCCCGTGCTTCTATTCACCAAGACAAACTCATATTCGGGATGATAGTGCCAGGGACAGGGAAAATAAGTGCCCTGTTCGGTAAATACGATAAAGGATTTGTCAAACTCCTTGGGCAAACGGTATTCTACAGCTTTCATAGCCTGGTCAGTAAGTTAGTGATGCTAATTTACTGATTTCGGATATGGAATCCAATGGGTTGGCGTGATAATGGTAAAATAGTATTAGAATTGAGAAATAATATAGAAATGGAGCTGCCGGTCAATTCAACCCAAACAAAGGCCTTAGGAATCTTAATCGCCGGATAATCAGCTCGTACGATAAAAAGCATCCTGCTGTGGTAAACAACAAAACCAAGAGGAACTGGATCGGCACGGGGATGGGAAGTGGAAAGATAAGCAGCGACCCCAAGTAGAGGAAGATCATGTGTACGATATAGATCGGATACGCAGCTTTACTTAGGTAACTTAACACCTTGCTGGGGTGATTGAGGTACCGATAGCCCAATGCAAAGACAGTGAGGATCCAACAGTTGGACTCTATGGATAGCAAATAGAGGGGAGCCATCGGTTGAAAAAAGATCAGTCGCAAAACGAAGAGACCAACAGCAGCTGTAAAAAATAGCCACCACCAGCGGAGTAGCATATTCCAAAATGGGCTGCCGCACCACACGAAAAAGAAACCGAAGAAAAAAGCCAGCAATCCCAGGAAAAATCCGTGCCAGGTCATTGCATACAGTTCGAATGGTATCGGATGAAGGATCAATGCCTCCGCGATAAATAGGGCAAACACGGGGAGCAACCCCAATGGCGTACGCAATACATTTGCTGCCCAACGGGCAAACCGTTGACCTTCCTGCCGTTTTAGATAGAGAAAGGCCGGGGATAAGAGGACGACATAGCTAAACAGGTTGCCCAAAAACCAGAGGTGACCCGGGCCGGGAGTATAACCTGGGTCAAAATGGTAGTAACGTTGCCAAAGGTATATATGAACCGGCACGATCGCCACCATGCCAAATAGGAATGGTAGCAGGATCCGTCTGGCGCGTTCCCGTACAAGCTGACTCCAGGTGCGGTTGCGCAGGGCAAAATAAACTCCCATGCCGGATACGAAGAATAACAACGGAATCCGCCATACATTCAGCAGGGTCATGGGGATCCAAAGGGATAACCAGGGTTGGTCATTACCGATGAACCCAATCGCAATACCCCAGGGCTGGAAACCGATGGCTACATGGTATATTAACAGCAGACCGATGGCTATAACCCGGATCCAATCGATGTCATACCTTCTTTCTAATGTACGCATGGGAAGGATTGTTTGGTTACTTTAACAGATTTGCGATTTCCGGCCTGACTTTTTCGAGGTGGGGATAGTCAAGTTTCAATCCCATTGGTGCCAACACCTTACCCACCATATCGTACGTACTTTTTACTTCCTTAAAAGGCGCAGCGACAGATTCGTATGCGGTTGCACCGTATTTATTCTTAATGGTTTTATCTGCCCCGGCATTTAACAGCAGTTGGACAATTTCACGCCGACCAAAGAAAGCGGCACTGATGAGGGCGGTAGAACCTTCGCTATTCCGGAAATTGAGGTCGGCACCTGCATCAATAAGAAGCTTAGCCATCTCAGGTTGCCCGAACACTGCTGCGGTGATGAGCGGACTTGATCCGCCGAAAGGATCCTTAACGTTGATATCCTTGCCCGCGGCGAGGTATTGCCGAAGTGCTGCTTCATCGCCGGTGGCTACGGCCGTATGAATGTCGTTTGCGGATGCGTTTTGTTGTGTGGAACGATTGTCGCCTGTGCAGGCCGCTATAAAGGCGACACAAAGGAACAGGATCCAGTTGGCAGTTTGGTGAAATGTGTGTGGAATGTGCATGATCGTGTGAATTTAACAGATACAATTACGGATTGATTTGTGAACGAAACAAAGGTCTGCTACCTCACGGTTTTGGAACAGCAGCTATGCGGAAAAATGTGTCAAGTTTGATAACGTGGATGAAAATTATGGCGCATTCCTATAAATTATGGCGCAAGTACTCCCGCAACTGTTATCTTTGTTTGTTGATGCAATGCGCAGTGAACCATGTCTGATTCTTCTCCCATTGATAACCAATTCATTGCCCAGGTAGCCGCTACGGTTATGGAAAACCTGTCAGACGAGCACTTCGGCGTGTCTGAATTGGCGGCTAAGATGCATATGAGTCGGTCCAATCTGCTTCGGCGGATTAAGCATGCTACCCATCAATCTGCGAGTCAACTGATCCGGGAAATCCGGTTGAAGCGTAGCATGGAGTTACTGGGTAGCGGCGATTTCACCGTTTCGGAGGTAGCCCACCGGGTGGGATTCAGCGGAACCTCTTATTTCATCAAATGTTTCCGTGAGTATTACGGTTATCCACCGGGAGAGGCAGGGAAGCGGCGGGGAGCCGGACAGCCTGTTGCAGATAACGGAACACCGGGACAAAGGCGCTTCGGATCCCGGCTCTTACTTGCAGGCGCTTTGATCGCGGTGGTTGCGGTCGGCATCGGTATCTACCTCGCGACCCGTCCGGCATCCCAAGAGCCGCTCGAAAAATCCCTCGTCGTTTTGCCTTTCAAAAATGACAGCAGTGACTCAACCAATCGGTATCTGATCAATGGATTGATGGAAGCCACATTAAACCACCTGCAGCAGATAAAAGATTTGCGGGTGGTCAGCCGGACTTCGGCCGAGAAGTACCGGCATACTGCCAAGTCTATTCCCGAATTGGCCGACGAGCTGCACGTCAGCTATGTAGTGGAGGGGAGCGGACAGAAAATCGGCAACCGCATCGTGCTCAACATCCAGTTGATAGACGCGCAGAAAGACAACCACCTATGGGCAAGGCAATATGAACGGGAGGTGACCGATATCTTCCGGCTCCAGCAAGAAATTGCCAAAGATATCGCCGGCGAGGTTCGCGCGATTGTAACGTGGGAAGAACAGAAACGGATTGAGCGGATACCGACCACGGATCTGGTGGCCTACGACCTGTTTTTGAAGGCAACGGAACG
The DNA here is from genome assembly GCF_014642075.1 of Parapedobacter defluvii. GTDB lineage: Bacteria > Bacteroidota > Bacteroidia > Sphingobacteriales > Sphingobacteriaceae > Parapedobacter > Parapedobacter defluvii. Next base: position 300,891 of record NZ_BMIK01000001.1, read on the forward strand.
GACGCGTCAGGGAGGGCGGGAGAATCTGCAAACCGCTGTTTCACTGCTCGACAAGGCGATTGAACGTGACCCTGAATTTGCACTCGCCTATGCCGTGAAGGCAATTGCGTACTACTACCTGGATGTATTTCAGGTGCAACGGCAGTATGGCGAGGTAATCGGCATAAACGCAGACAAGGCATTGTTATACGATCCATCTTCGGCTGAATGTTTGTTTGCCAAGGGATTATATTACGTCAACCAGAAGGCGTATGAGTCAGCGATTCCCTACCTGGAAAAAGCACTGGAGTACAAACCCAATTCGGCGTTGGTCATCCATTTCCTCTCCGATTTCTACAATAGCTATGTGCCCAATACCGCCAAATACCTGGAATACGCCCTTCAGGGAATCCGGTTGGATCCGGCTGCGAATGACAGTGCCACCACGAGTTTTAACTACCTGCACCTGAGTAACGCGTTAGCCCAGACGGGCTTTATCGACGAGTCACTGCGGTATATCGAGCAATCGTTAGCCTACAATCCGGACAATTCTTTTGCGCAATGGGTCCGGGCAGTGGTCGTATATGCAAAATACCGGGATCCTGCCCGGACAGAAAAGCTGTTGCAGACCCAATTGGCGAAAGATTCGAATCAGATGCACATCCTGCAGGAGCTGGGCAAGTTGTATTTTCATACCGGAAAGGATAAGGCTGCGTTTCGCTATTACCAGCGTTTTTTGCAATTGCGCGAAGCACAGCAGCTGGATTTTTTCCCGACGGTCGATTTAGACATGGCCATCCTTTGGTCCAGACGGGGCGACCGGGAGAAATCCGAACGTTGTTTTGCCCGCTTCAAAGCTTTTGCCGATGCCGATCAATCGATTTATAAACACATGAACCTAGCGATGTACGCCGCATACCGGGGCAATGTTCCCGATGTGATCAATCACCTTCGTTTATTTTCAAAGGAAGACAATTACCAATATTGGGTCCTCTTATTTAAGGACGATATCATGGTTGCACGTTTTAAGGATGAGCCGGCTTTTAAGGCAGCGTTTGGCGAGATCGAAACGAAATTCTGGAATAAAAACACCGAAATCAGGGAGACATTGGAAGAGAAGGGATTGTTGCACGATTAAATGTTGTACGATTAAATTTAGAACATATGGAAATAAACTGGGGAATTATCGGCGTAGGAGATGTAACGGAAGTGAAGAGCGGCCCTGCATTCCAAAAAATCGAACACTCCGATTTGGTGGCTGTTATGCGCCGGGATGCCGCCAAAGCAAAGGACTATGCGGAAAGACATGGGGTGCCCAGGTGGTATTCTGATGCACAACAGCTTATTGACGACCCGGAAGTGAATGCAATTTACATTGCAACGCCACCGGATTCACATGTGTTTTATGCGTCGGCGGCTCTTCGGGCCGGAAAGCCGGTATACCTCGAAAAGCCGATGACGTTGAACGCAACCGAAGCAGACGAACTGTTGCGGTTGCAGCAAACCCATCGGGGCAAACTGACGGTTGCCCATTACCGGCGGGAACAGCTCTATTTCAAAAAGGTAAAAGAACTTATTGATTCGCATATCGGTGTACCGAGGATCGCCAGCCTACGCTACCATCAGCAGCCGCTTTCTGCAGAAACCATGCAATCTCCCCGTATGCAATGGCGATTGAATCCAACGCAATCGGGCGGGGGGCTGTTTCACGATCTGGCCCCGCACCAGATCGACCTGATGTATTATTTTTTTGGAAACATTGCGTTCAGCAAGGGTATTGCACATAATCAAGCGGGGCTATACCGTGCTGCCGATGTCGTATCCGGACAGATTTTATTTGAAAATAACGTGCTTTTCAATGGGCAATGGGCATTTAACGTAGCCGAAGATTCGGATGTCTGTGAAGTGATCGGTTCGGAAGGACGGATATCGTTCTCCGTATTCAACTATCAGCCGATCGAACTGGTCAACGAACAGGGAGTCCGGCGTTTTGCATTTGAACCGCCTGCCCACGTACAGCAGCCGATGATTGCTGCCGTTGTTGCCTATTTCCGGGAAGAAGGTCCCAACCCCTGCAGTGCACAAGAGGGTCGCGAAGTGATGCGTGTCATGGACAGTTTTGCCGGCGGATTTTAGTGGTTTGGCTCTTTTTACCCCATTTTTGGTTATACCAGATGAGAAAACCGGTGATGGGTAGCGACGCGCAAACAAGCGAGGCGAGGAAGGCGAGTATCTTACCGGGTAATCCGAGGAATGATCCCACGTGGAGGTCGAAGTTCATGGCCCGTATTCTTTCAGCCCCGTTGAGACCGTCTGTTCCGTAACTGCTTAACAATTTACCCGTATGCCGATCGTAATAAGACCATTCAAAATAATAAGTACGGCTTTTTAGTTGTCGGATCTGAAAATCATAGGGTGCAGTGGGCTTATCCCGGACGCGCATGGACACCATATCGGCTTTGGGGTATTTTTGCAATACATCGTTCAATGCCCGATCCAGTGATGAGGTTGAGGTAGTGGACGGAGGCATAGTCACCGGAACTACCCGCTCTACTTTTCGCTGCCCTCCGCTGAACAGGAAGTATAGCGATTGATCAACCCAGGTGAAGGAAAAAACCAATCCCGTTCCGGCCAATACCAGAGCGGGAATGAGGGTATAAAATCCCAGGACATTGTGCAGGTCGTAATTGACCCGTTTGAATTTAGCGCGCCATTTGATTTGAAAACTTTGTTTGAGCGCCTTTCGCGTCCATTTTTTTGGCCACCAGAGGATGAGTCCGCTGAGGAGTAAAAAAACAAAAATCAACACGGAATACGCGACGATAGGTTGACCGATTTTATGCCCAAGCAATAAGTGGGTGTGCACGGCAAGTACAAGCTGGAAAAATTCGTTGTTGGTATTTTCCACATGGATGACTTCAGCCGTATAGGGATTCACGTATACACGGAAATTATAGCGGAAATAACCCCAATGGCCGAAGCCATCAGGGTTGATATCCAGCGCCCGGAAGGTCCAGCTGCGATTGGGCGCGGGATGGATATCGCATCGGCTGATTTCATATTCGTTGCCAAGGGCTTCTTGGACGTTTGCCAGCATAACGGACAGCGGCTGCACCGTATGGTTCGTCGGCGTTACGAATAGGCGATCGGGGTAACATATTGCCTTAAGTTCATCGGTAAATACGTAGATACATCCCGTGATGCTCACGATAAAGACCACCAGGCCCGTAACGATACCCAGCCACAGGTGCAACCATCCATTTAACCGGCTAAGCATGGTGTTAAAAAGAATAGCTAATACTTAGATTAGCCTTCGCACCGTTGCCCATGTAGTACTGTTCGTTCCGTGCATTATATTGGCTGTAAAAGGGAAAATATGCATTGTTGAACAGGTTTTCCACACCGAGGCTTGCACGCAAGGCCCGGTTAAACTGATAGGAAGCATTCAGGTTAACCAGGTTGACCGCCTTGGTAGGCCCCTCTGCATTCCGGTATTTACCGTTGTCTTGGGGAGCAAAGCGGTCGCGGTTGCCTGTGTGTGCCCAAAAGAGTTGTAGTTCAAGCTTTTCAGCCGGAGCATAGTACACATAGGCCGTCGCTTTGGGAGGTGCTATGCGTGCGCCGGTAAGGTATTGCTTGGTACCATTCTCCAATTCGGCTTTACCTTCTACATAAGCATAGGTTGCTCCTATTGATAGGTTCGGTAGCAGATAGGCGTCTGCAGTCAATTCATACCCGTAGACACGTTCCGGAGCCCGTTGTGGAATCATGTGGCCATCGCCGCGATCCACCAAATTGGCTCCCAATTCAGACGTGCTGATATAATAAGCAGCGGTGAGATGGAATTTGCCGAATCGGCTGCTAACACCCGCTTCGTAATTGTTGGTAATGATCGGGTCAGTCTGTACCTGTGAGAGCGTACTTTCTTCGGCACTTCGTACAATACGTCCCAGTTCGTTAAGTCCAAACCCCTGTGAAAAACTCACAAACGGATTGAGTGCATCGAACTTGGTGTAGCGGAACCCCGCATTGAACATGGTAGCGCGGTAAGAAATGGTCCCTCCGGTCACGGCAATAACCCCTTCTCCATTCGGCCCCTTGGCCAAGGTATTGAAGTCGGCTATCTTCACTTGGGCGTTTTCGTATCGGATACCTCCCTTGAAGATCAGGTACTGGGCAATATCTGCCTTCAGCTGCGCATAGGGTGCAAAGTTTGTCATGTTCATATCAGGTACATAAATCCGGCCATCGAGCAGGGGTTGGCTGGTTACATCGCCAAGCAGATCCAGTCCGTAGACCACATTTCCCTTCAACACGTTCCCGCCCCATGGGGTGCTCAGGTTTAAACGTACTCCCCGCTTTTTGGAGCTGATCTGGGTCTGTCCGGGGCCGTACCAGCCTGACGAACTCGCTACGTATCGATTGGTTGAAAGAAACCGGTGGTAGTAGCCCGTCAGTTCCAGCGACGTATGCAGGGGAAGTGCTTCGTGGCGATAGGTGAGGTACGCATTGTGGTTCTGCGGAGTACCTGCCGGTGCACCGGGGTACTCGCCTTTGACGCCGATCGCGGGTCGTTCACCGTACACACCATCCTGGTTGATGTAGTCGGTTTCCTGCAGGCTTTTGAATGTGTTGTAAGAAAGCGTCAGATTGCTCACCTCGTTGAGTTGGTAAGCAGCTTTTGCAAAGATGTTGTAAGAATAAGTCTGACTCAGTCCGTCGTCTTGTGCAAGTACATTGCCGTCGGCATCCTTGAATACACCGTTGTAGTTATAGGTACCGCCCACTACGTACGAAAATTTATTAAGTGTGCCGTGGAGCGTTTGCGATAGCCGGTAACCAACCGTATTGGCTAAATACGCCGGATGGCCATTGGTACCCACGGTGGTTTGTCCGGCAATTTTCTTGTTCCCATCGGGTTTTTTGGTAATGTAGTTGATGATACCGCCTCCCGATCCGTTACCGTAAATGGAGGTAGCTCCCTTGATTACTTCCACACGCTCGATGACCGCAGGGTCGATGGAGCGGATATCGCGGTTGCCATTCATCAGTGGCGTAGACTGGGGAATACCGTCAATGAGCACCAACACGCTGCGCCCACGGAGTGTCTGGCCGGAGTTGGTCGCCTTATTGGTTGACGGGCCGAGGCCCGGGACAGTAAAACCGAGTATTTCGCTGATCGAGTTGTTGATGGTCGCCTGCTTTTCGATCTGCGCGGTGTTGAGTATCGTCACGGAGGAAGGCACTTCGTCGATGCTTTCCTGCACGCGGCTAGCGGTTACCACCACTTCAGATAGCTGCCCCATCTGCTGAAGGGTGAAGCCTACTTCCTGGGTTTGGTTGGCCGCCACTTCGATCGCATGCAGTTCGTTGCCGTATCCAACCGAAGTTGCTTTTAATTGATAGGATCCGGGTTCCACATTTTCGAGCCTGAAATGGCCCCGTTCATCGGTACGTGTGCTGCGGTACCCCTGGATACCCACGGTTACGTAAGGCGCGGGTTTGCCGTCGGAGGTCTGCACGGTTCCGACGATGGTGCTTTTGCCTTGTGACGCCTGAATAAGAATTTGATTGCCCTTGGTACGGGCAGCTTTGATACCATCGCCCAGGAGCTGCACGAGTATGTCAGAGACCGTTGCATTCGTAAACTGCAGATTTACTCGCCGGTCTAAATCCAACAATGTGTTGCTGTAAGAAAAGGTACAATGGGCAACTTCCCCAATGCGTTCAAATGCTTCCGTCAACGTAATTCCCGTAGCCTGGACAGAAATACGCCGTTGCAGGGGATCATTTTGTGCATGGGAAAGCAGGGGGGCGAATACCATGCAAAAGAAGGTGAATAAAAAGGGAAGCAGGTATCGAAGGCCCGCTGGACTTAGGTCAAATTTCATACTTTTGTACATATGCTGATTGAGTTAAACAATTAGTGTATTTCAAATTTGGCCGGGTATTGGTTTGCGAGACGGATGCCCGGCCTTTATTTTCGGAATGTGTTTTTATCGTATTCTTAGGAAGGATCTTTCATGTTACTTAGTATATCGTGATGTGTTGATTAATTATCTGATAACGGAATTGCATGACAAATGAGAGGTCATCCATAAGTTCCTTTAAAGCGGCATTGTCAAAAGAGCCTGTGAACGTCATGGTGTTAAGTTCTTCACGTTTAATCTCGACGGTTACACCGTACCATCGCTGGATACGCTTGGCAATATCAGCGAGGCGATGGTTGTTGAATACCAAGTTATTGGTTTTCCAAGCCAGCCTATCTGTGGGTATGTTGTCAATGGAGGTGAGGGAACCCCCGGTTTGGTACCTGGCACCCTCGCCTGCATGAACAACGAGCTCTTTGGATGCATGCAGTGACGCAAAGCGGACCGAACCCTGTTCGACAAGCACAGTTTGTTGTTCGTCGGGATAAGCGGTGAGATTGAATGCCGTTCCCAGCACCTCGGTGACGGTTTGATCCGTTGTAATGCGAAAAGGTCGTTTGCTATCAGCAGTTACATCAAAATAGGCTTCTCCCACGAGATATACCTCGCGGCTGTCGGCCGGGAAGCGGTCCGGATAACGTAACGTACTGCCTGCATTGAGGTATACCACCGTTCCGTCCGGCAAGGTAAGCTGCCCCTTTTTTCCATTGGGGATTTCCACTGTCCGGGTGATTTGTGCGGCGGGTGCATCCACCGGATTTTTATTCTTTTTCAAGAATAGCAGCAGCGTTCCCACACTCAGTACCGCGAGGAAGATCGCTGCGACGCGGATGATTGGTTTAAATTTTATGCTGCGAGGCCCGGTGGTAACACTTTCTTTTGGTGATTGATGTTGTTGCAATCCCTGATTGTCCTGTATGCGTTGCCATATTCGGTCTCCGATGTCTGGGTCATCGTCTTCAGCAGGAGACGGATGAGACGTTGCCGATGGAGTCGTTTCATTAAGCCAGGCGATTACGGCGTCCCGTTCCTCCGGGCTACACAACCCTTCGTGATATCTCTGAAGCATTTCAGGCGTAACCTCCATATATTTCCTGCCATTTGTTATTGGTTATTCGGATGACAGGAAGAAACGGAGGGATTCGCTGGATAGGTTTTTTATAAATTACTGACTCAGTGATTGTTAATTTCTATCTATTTTGGAGGTAGAACGTTTCGCCATATTGTTTTCTCAGTTTTCTTGAGAGAAAATGACGTGCCCGTATCAGGTGTTCCTTTACGGTGTGTACGGATATATCCATCGTGTTGGCTACTTCGCGGTAGCTGTAGCCTTCTTCAATATTGAGTTTGTAGACTTGCTGACATCGATCGGGTAGTTGATCTACCAATGCTTCAACATGAGCAGATAGTTCACGGAAATAGCAGTGCTCTTCTGTGTCGTTGCGGTCGTTACTGGGAGTCGCTGTAAGGCTATCTTCGTGTTTCTTACGGGAAGCAAGCTGCCGGTGGTAATCGAATATTTTTAATTTCACAGCCCGGAACAGATAGCCTTCAACAGTTGCGGTGTCGATGGCCATTTTATCTTTTCTTTGCCAAAGGCTCTCAAACACACTTTGGATGATTTCTTCGGCAACGGCTTGATTACGCACGTACGATAGGCAGTAGCGGTATAACTTGCTCCAATGTGCCCGATAAAGCGATTCAAAATAGGCTGCGTCCAATTCCTTGGAAGGTTGTTGAGCGGTTATGGTATTGCCTGATGTTGCCACAGTTGGTGCAAAATTAATCTTATTCAGAATAAATCCAAATAATTGATTAAATACACGCTGGATTATTGTGCGGCGGCTGAATGATTTTCAATAGGGAGTGAAACAATAAACTGGGAGCCACTTTGTCCGTCGCTTTCCACCCTGATGGTACCTCCGTGTGATTCAATAATCATTTTTGTGAGGTAAAGCCCCAGTCCGGTTGTAGGTTCTCCCGCAGTGCCCGGTCGTTTTGCTTTGGTAAATTTATCAAATATCCGTTTCTGCATGGCTTTCGGGATGCCGATCCCGGTATCATGAACCACAACCTGGGCTCCACCGTCGGGCGCTTCGCGGGTGGATACGGTAATTACCCCTCCCGGGTGGGTAAACTTGATGCTATTCCAAAGTATATTATTGATGGCCCGTGTCAGTTTCGGACGGTCTGCTTTAATCACTTTATTAGACCGCAGTTGTTTGGTTAAAACAAGTTGTTTTATCTCAAATTTATCAGAAAGCGAATCTGCGCATGTATCTACCAGTTCGTCTAGATTCTCGTCCGCAAGCATCAGTGCTTCGTCTTGGGATTGTTCGATGATGAGGATATCCTGAATGAGTACCTGTGCATAATCACACGTTTCACTTAGCTTATCAATCAGGTATTGGTGTTTGTTCAATGCAGGGTCTGCCTTCAATATGGTTCCCAACATGCTTATGGTGGCGATGGGACTACGTAGGTCGTGTGCTACCGCCAGCAAAGCAACTTTTTGCTTTTCATGATATGCGTGAAGGTGGAATAGGATGTCAGACTGTTTGATGATACCGAAGAAGCTGTTTTGATAATTGACCGGAAGTACATTATTTCCGGTTGTTCTCATGAGGTTGAGTACTGTATTTATTGAGTCAGAATAATTCACTGTGGGGCGGTAAAGCAAGCAGTCGATAACCAACTGGTGCGGCTTCATGGCGAGGTCGGCAGCTGTCAGGATTCCAATGGGTTTTTTATGATCCAGTACAACCACGGCATCCTGTTGCTGCAATAGCTTCTTCGCAACGCTAACCCCCGTATAGGCATCGAGCGTTACATATTGCTTGGTTATCAATGCCGTTATATTCATACTTCAGATGTATCTGGGTTTTATTCGTTAATATTATACATCGATATCCGTACCTTCACATCCACTTGTATGAGTTCACCTTCCCCTACATGCCTGAATACATGACGCTGCAATACCTGAATGAGCCGTTCTGCCGGAATTTTGGTCAGCAGTTTCCGGTTTATGAATACGGCTTCTATGTGTTCAGCCTCAGCACCGGTATCTACAGCTTGAAATACACCGGGAGCGAGCAGGTCCAGGGATTTCCCCAACCCGTGCTTACCCTGTACCGCATTTTTGGCTAACACCAGTACATCGTTTGATAGCGGTAGCTTAAGCTCTTCAAAGCTGATGTCAATTCCGTATGTTTTGCCTGCGTTCAAGAGAATACTATTTAAAGAATAATACCAACGGCTCCTGCGTCATCAACTTGCACAAGGTTTCTCTGGTCAGCGGTTTTTTGTTGAAAGCAATTACCTGATCATATGATTTTGATTTTACTTCATCGAACACTTCTTCAGAGGCTGTATTGACAATGACCCACACATCTTTTCCGTAGGGTTTTGTGCAAATGGAATCCAGCACCCCCCATCCGTCTATGTGAGGCATATGGATGTCAAGCAGAATTAGTATTTTTTTGCCGGCTAAAGCTTCCCGTTCAATGTGTTCAAGCGCGCTGAGTCCATCGTAGCACACCGTGGGTTCATCGAGTGGCCACACTGATTTAACCAATGTCTTTTGTATTTTCCCCAGCATCACGTCATCGTCTACAATAAATATACTCAGATCCATATAACCTTTTCCCATCTCATAACAGACGGCAAAGGTAGGAACGTGTATTAATTATACAAGTTTAAACTACTTGATAATCAGATATTGTAGCGGATTTCTGACACGGGAAGGCTTAAGAGACCTTGTTGTTCAGATCTGATGGAATGAAGAAGGGTTACCGTAATTTCAGTCTCAGTACATACCCATCATTGGTGATATAGATGGTCTTTTCATCGGCTGATAAAGCGACGTTCGATGCCGCCTCGTCCAGCTTTATTTTTCCCAGCACATTGCCTTCCTGGTTGAATATCCATATTCCCCCCGGACCGCTGGCAAATACATTTCCGTTTTTATCGATTTTCAGCCCATCGGGTAAGCCTTTTAGGCCATCGCGCTCGTCTGTGGCACTGTAAAATAAGGTCGGAGTCGACAGCGTATCCCCCACGTTCAGCATGTACCAGTTGGCGGCATTGGGATCCGAGCTGGCTATCAATACTTTTTTCTCACCCGGGAAGAATGCAATGCCATTGGGTCTGGTGATGCTGTTAGCCAGCAAGGTAACCTCGCCGTTTGGTGTTACTTTGTATACGCCGTTGAAGGGGATTTCCTTGGTAGGATCGTCGTCATTTTGTGCAGGCAGTCCATAAGGCGGATCGGTAAAAAACAGGTCGCCGGCGCTGTTATACACGGCATCGTTCGGACTGTTGAAACGCTTACCGTTGTATTGGTTTACCAACGTAACATACGTTGCGTTGGGCTGGTTTAAGGATGCATCCATTCTGGCCATCTGCCGGTTGCCATGCTGGCAGAGAACGAGGTTGCCCGACCCGTCTAACACAAGCCCGTTGCTGCCGGGCTCTTTGCTATTGCTGGGTGTGGTATCGGTGTAGCCGCTCGGCCGCAGGTAAACTTCCATTCCCTTTTTTTCCGTCCATTTATAGACGGTATTGGTCGGAACATCCGAAAACAGGAGCATCTGTTCACTTTCTATCCACAGCGGGCCTTCACTCCATTCAAAACCTTCTGCAATAATTTCAGCCCTGGCATTTGTGTCGAGAATGGCATCCAACGCCGGATCGAGGCGCTCAATGCTGCCGGTGCGTTTATACTTTGTCTGCTGGGAGTGCTGTGTGTTGTTACAGGCCATTGCCGCAACCAAAACGAAAGGGATTGAAAGCCACTTCATAAGCCCTCCGCATCTTCGTCGCGTTCCACCGTGATGGAACATTCGGTAACCAGGGCAGCGAGTGCACCGACAGCCGCAAAGAGCGGAGCCAGCAAGGCGCCCACCACACCTACGGTTACCGGGAAGCTCATGATTTCCTTGCCGGATTTGTCGGATATGATGATTTTCCGTACGTTGCCCTCGGCAATGATATCTTTGATCTTTTTTAGTAATTCCTCACCTTTTACGAAAAATGATTCTTTGTTCATGGCCTTTCCTGTTATCCAGAAACAAAGATAACATTCTCGGCTCAACTTATTGCAGCGAATCTCTTATTGGTCCATCCGTTAGAAATAACCGGGATTTTGAATGATTTGTGGATTGATATCAACTTCCGATTGGGGAATGGGAAACAACAGGTGGTGTTCGTCAATCACATAAGCGTCCGATGCTAAGAACGGTTGTTCTTCCTTGATGCGATCTCCGAATGCATTGATTACTTCCAGCGCCTGTCCGGTTCTGATCAGGTCTGTCCAGCGGTGGTTTTCAAAAGCCAGCTCGACACGCCGTTCATGGAGGATAAGAAATTTTATTGTTTAGATTTAATTTAAATTATATTTTTGACGCACATTTATCAAAGGGTTATATGAATACTAAATATTACAGCATTTTTCTTTTTCTATGTATTTCTACGCTAGCTTGTGCGCAAACCGGTACGATTAGCGGTACCATACATACGGTGGATGGACGCCCTGCGGAGTCCGTGAATATTACGATAAAGGGGACCAACCGGGGTGCCACAGCCGATGGGAGGGGTAATTACCAGATTAACAACGTACGGGAGGGAACCCAAGTTGTGGTGGCTTCTTTTATCGGTTTGGTAACGCAGGAGCAGACTGTGACGGTCCGCGCCGGAGAAACCGCGGTCGTCAATTTTGTGCTTGCCGAAAATGAGGCTCAATTGCGTGAGGTCATTGTTTCCGCGCAGCGATCGCCCAACCGCAATACGCAGGTTGCAAAAATCCCGCTTAAAAATCTCGAAAATCCACAGGTATACAATTCGGTATCGGCCGAGGTAATGAAGCAGCAGGTGGTGACCACGTATGACGATGCATTCCGCAACATTCCCGGCATCACACGTACCTGGGAGGCCACTGGCCGTGCGGGCGACGGGGCAGCATACTTTGCCTTGCGCGGTTTTGATGCGCAGCCGGCGTTGACCAATGGGTTGCCGGGACTGGCCAGCGGCAACCTGGATCCGGCGAACGTGGAGGAAATCCAGGTAATCAAAGGACCATCGGGCACCCTATTCGGTGGGAGCTTCTACAGCTATGGCGGACTGATCAATACGGTTACGAAACAGCCCTATGACGGATTTGGTGGTGAAGTAACGTACAATTTCGGTAGTTACGGTTTGAACCGGATCACGGCGGATATCAACACCCCCCTGAGCAAGACGGAGAAAATTACGGCACGCGTCAATGCGGCCTACCATTCGGAAGGAAGCTTTCAGGATGCGGGTTTTAAAAAGTCATTTTTCATTGCCCCTACGCTGGCTTATCACGTCAATGATCGGCTTTCTTTCAACGTGATGGCCGAGATATTGGAAGAAGAACGGTCCGTAGCACCGGTGTTTTTTCATTCCGATCGCTTAAGTCCGCTTGATTTCCGCACCATTGAGGAGCTAAACCTCAATCCGAAGCTGTCCTTCACCAGCAATGACATCACCATCAAGAACCCCAAATATAACCTGCAGGCACAGATGGTCTATAAGCTGTCTGAACAGTGGACCTCCCAAACGGTGGTTTCCCGTGGTACGGTGAAGTCCGATGGATACTATACGTATATTTGGGATGACGTGGCGGGTGACAATTCCTTTAGCCAGTATTTCCACAAGGAACAGTTCACGCTGCATACAACCACCATCCAGCAAAACTTCAACGGTGATTTCAGGATCGGTAACCTGCGTAACCGCTTGCTGGTAGGCTTGGATTATTACAGCCGCAACGCCATTGATAACGGTTCGGGCTGGGGTTGGGCCCGTAATGTAACGCCACAGGGCGATGTGGATTACATCGATCCGTTTTCGGGAGAAGAGTTGCCCCCGGTATACCTCACGCAAGCGTCTGTAGAAAACCTGTTGGGAGGCTTGGAAGGCACATCGAGTAACATCGTAAACAGTTCCTATGGGGCTTATTTTTCCAACGTGCTCAACGTAACTCCTGGTTTGACGGCCATGGTAAGCCTTCGGGCTGACTACTTCGACTCCAAGGGCGAAAAAAGCATGACGGACGACGACTATGACCAATTTGCACTGTCGCCGAAATTAGGATTGGTATACCAACCCCTGCGCGATAAGCTGTCGCTCTTTGTCAACTACATGAATGCATTCATCAATGTAGACCCCCAATCGGTATACGATACCGATGGGAATTTTTTGGAAGTTAAGTCATTCAAGCCTGAGCAAGCCAATCAGTGGGAGTACGGTGTAAAGGCCAATCTGTTTGGCGATAAACTATTTGGCACGGTATCGGTTTACGACATCAAGGTGTCGGATCGTGTCTATCCCGACCCGGCAAACCCCAATAATTCCGTACAGGGAGGCAAGGTAGGCAGCAAAGGATTTGAGATCGACCTGAATGCCCACCCGGCACGGGGATTGAGTTTGCTGGCGGGATACAGTTATAACGAGACCAAGGTGATCACCGGCAATGGCGATGATTTCTATTCGGAGCCGGGCCGTAGCCCCGGAGGGCAAGGGCCGCAGCATTTGGCCAATCTGTGGGCAAACTACCGTTTCCCCGAAGGAAAACTCAAAAACTACGGCGTCGGTCTTGGGGGCAATTACGCCGGCCGGTATAAGGTGATTGATAATAGTGCAACCGGGGTATTTTACCTGCCCGCCTATACGCTGGTCAATGCAAGTTTGTTTTATAACGGTGACCGCGTGCGAATTACCGCGAATCTGAATAACCTGACCAATGAGCAATACTACACCGGCTACTGGTCGGTCAATCCGCAAAAAAGACGTAATTTTGCTGCCAGCATAGCCTATAAATTTTAACGAATGAGGGCACAGACAATCAATCGGTGGTTTCACATCCATAAATGGACCAGTCTCGTCTGTACACTGTTTCTGTTGATGCTGTGTATTACCGGATTACCGTTGGTATTCTATGAAGAAATAGATCATTTTCTGCACGACGAAATCGAGGCAACGCCCCCCACCGAGGGGGCGCCCCATCTTTCGGCCGATGTGGTACTTAGAGCGGCGATGGAAGAGCTGCCCGGTAAAGTGGCCAAATACGCATTCTGGGACGAAGACCATCATCCGGGGCAGTTGTTCCTGACCCTGGCTGATTCGGCAGAAGCACCCATAGAAGCCGACCATTACCTCACCATGAACCAATATACGGCTCATGTGCTGGAAGCACCGCCCAACGAAATGGACTTTATGCTGGTGATGTACTACCTGCATGTCGAGATGCTGGCAGGTATTCCGGGGAAGCTATTTCTCGGGTTTATGGGGGTGCTGTTCATGTTATCGATGATTTCAGGCGTAGTATTGTATGGGCCGATCATGAAACGGTTCGATTTCGGGATGATCCGTACGGAGAAATCCCGCCGGCTGCGTTGGCTCGACCTGCACAACCTGTTGGGCATTGTGACGCTTGCCTGGGCATCGGTGGTGGGTATTTCCGGCGTGATCAATACGTTGGCCGACCCGGCGCTGGAGGCATGGCGCGACGGGCAGCTTGCCGAAATGGTTGCAACCTATAAGGATCAGCCTAAGGCAAGCGGTGAATTTGCCTCCCTGCAGGCAGCTCTTGATACCGCCCGGGCTGCTGCTCCCGAAATGGAGGTCTCATTTGTGGCATTTCCGGGTACACTGTATTCCAGCAACCACCACTATGCTGTGTATATGGTAGGGAACACACCGCTGACATCACGCATCATCAAGCCGGCACTCATCGACGCCAAAACCGGCCAGCTCACCGATATGCGCGATATGCCCTGGTACCTCAAAGCCATCTTTATTTCCCAACCCTTCCACTTTGGCGACTATGGGGGCATTCCCATGAAAATCCTGTGGGTGGTTTTGGACCTGTTCACGATAATCGTCCTAATTTCGGGACTGTATTTATGGTTTGCCAGGCGGAAAGCGCGTGCCGCCCAGTTGAAGCGGGTTCTTCGGCAGGCTGAATCGCTTACATTATCCAGTCTACAGGAAGATGCAAACTAACCAGCAGCATACTTTTTTAAAGCTTTGGGGCATACCGGTGTTCCTCTTTGTGATTACCATTGCGGGACTGCTGTTGGCCATCATAGGCACCGGAATTTGGCATGGTCTCTCCTGGATCACCCTTTCCATCCCTGTATATTTTACGGTGAAACACGGGAAGGCTTTTTTATCTTCTCACGCCGTAGGTGAGGGCGACCAAAAGCAAAAGAGCAGCCAAAAAGCCAAAGGCCGCCGCCAATGAAAAATGGTGGGCGATAAATCCCAGTAAAGCTGGCCCGGTAAGCTGACCGGCGTATCCGATGGTTGTGATAGCGGGTATGCTTACCGTAGGTGAAATTCCGGGCAATCTGCCGCCTTCGCTGAAAAACAACGGTACAATATTAGCCGCTCCGATCCCCACCAGCACAAAGCCGAAAAGTGCTAAGAAAACCCACGGACTGAAAATGGCAATCACTACCCCGCCTGCCGCCACCAGGCTGCCGCCAACCACGACAGTCCTGCCGTTCAGACGGGCTACGATGCCATCTCCCACTAATCGCATAACTGCCATGGCAACGGAAAAAGCTGCATATCCTGCTCCGGAAAAAACAGGATCAATGCCCTTAATATCCCGTAGGAAAATAGCGCTCCAATCCAGCATGGCACCTTCCGCAAGGAAAACGGCAAAACACATCATCCCCAGGAAAAGGACACTTCCATGAAGCCATTGGAAACGCTGTTTGGGGGGAGTGGTTTGTTTTTCGTTGGTCGAAAACCGTTCAATCGCTTCCTGCTCAATATTGCGGGGAAAGAGGTTTTTATATTGTATGCCGGTGATCAGCACAAGCAATACCGAAATACTGATAGCCGCATGCACGGGATTCAGTCCGAGCTTAATCAAAAAGCCCAGCCCGAGCGAACCGAATAGCCCGCCTACACTGAAAAGCCCATGAAGCGAGGACATGATGGGGCGGCCGAACAGGTTTTGAACCTGTACACCGTGTGCATTCATTGCTACATCAATGGACCCAATGCTTGCGCCAAATACAAATAGCGCAACCGCCATCGGGATAACCGACGGAATGAGGAGCAACAACGGCAGGGAAATCGCCATGACACACGCACTGCAAGCCATAACGATGCGGCTGCCGAAGCGATTCGCTAATATACCGGCAAGCGGCATCATGATCAGCGCCCCTCCGCCCAGCAGCAGCAGCAACAGCCCCAGGTTGGCCTCGTTCAATTCCAAACGATCCTTGGCATACGGTACCATCGGTGCCCAACTGGACATGCCCAAGCCACATACTAAAAAGATCAATTGGGTGGCCTTGCGCGCATTTTTCAGGTAAGCCGGTGTTGCATCCATACGTAACTATTTTTCGCAAAATAATGCTTTTTTTCATTATGGGCCTTGCCTTGTTGTTGCAATTGAAACGTGAGTTCGTTAGGTTTGTCTTTACGCATGCGTGTCTCATCCTCATACATCGTCTTTTTTTTCCATGCCATTGTATGGGGCGGCATCCTTTTTTTTCCATTTTTTATCGCAGATCCGGAGACGGAATATGCCATCGGTGCCATTCCCGGTGCTTTTTTCACCTTGGCGGGTCTCATTCACCTGACGTTGTTTTATGTCAATGCATACTACCTCTTTCCCAAGTTCTTTAATCGGCGTATATGGTGGCTGTATGTGCTGCTGTCTGTTATTTTAGTGGGTGCCTCACTTGCGCTCAAGACGGTTATGCTACACGGGTTATTTCCCGAAATACCGACAACAGCTGCTACCAACCGGATTGTCTTTGCGCCCAGTTTCGGATTTTATGTTGCCAGCATTGTTTATCGCAAAATATTGAACAACATCCACCGGGAGCGCCAGCAGAAGGAGGAACG
The DNA here is from genome assembly GCF_014642075.1 of Parapedobacter defluvii. Lineage (GTDB taxonomy): Bacteria > Bacteroidota > Bacteroidia > Sphingobacteriales > Sphingobacteriaceae > Parapedobacter > Parapedobacter defluvii. The sequence goes on from NZ_BMIK01000001.1 coordinate 317,687, forward strand.
GGCAGAGCGGTTGGCTACCGAACTGAAATTCCTGCGTTCGCAGATCAACCCGCACTTTTTGTTCAATACGCTTACCAACCTTGTGTCGTTGGCACGGAAAAAATCCGAATTGCTGGAACCTGCACTGATCCAGCTTTCCGACCTGATGCGTTACATGCTGTACGATACACAGGGCAGACGTGTACCGCTGTCGAAGGAAATCACGTACCTCCGCAACTACATCGGGCTGCAGCAACTTCGCTTTGAAGAGAACATCGACGTGTCTACTGCAATCGAATTGCCTCCCGATACGGAGCCGCAATACCTCATCGAACCCATGCTGCTTATCCCTTTTGTCGAGAATGCCTTTAAGCATGGCACCAGCCACCTGGAGCATCCGGAAATTATCGTCCGCCTGTCGGAACAGCAGGGACAATTGGTGTTCAACGTCAGAAACCGGATTGCACCCCCTTCGGTCGAAACCAGCAAAGACCGGGATTCCGGAATCGGCCTTGCAAACGTTAAAAAAAGGCTGGATCTCCTGTACCGCGATGCCTATCGACTCGATATTGACGAACGGGACGGTTGGTATGAGGTGACCCTTAAACTCATCCTGTCATGATGCGATGCTTAGCGATAGACGATGAAAAACTGGTCCGTGATCTCCTGGAAGACAACATACGGAAGGTACCCTACCTTCAGTTAGTGGCCAGCTGCAAAAATGCGATGGAAGCGATTGACGTGCTTCAGCGGGAATCCATCGACCTGATCTTTCTCGATATCCAGATGCCTGGACTCAGCGGCTTGCAGTTCCTTCGTTCGCTTCCGAATCCCCCGTTGGTGGTTTTGGTGACCGCCTATGAACAATATGCATTGGAGGGGTTTGAATTGGACGTGGTGGATTACCTGTTGAAACCGTATGGATTCGACCGGTTTCTCAAAGCCTGCAACCGGGCGTTCGAGCGTCATCAATCGCGGCAAGATGCCCTGCGCACGTCGGCATCTCCTGCGGACGACTTCTTTTTTGTCAACGTTGAGTATACTCAGGTTAAAATCAACGTTGCGGATATCCGTTACGTCGAAGGGCTCAAGGATTATGTAAAGATTCATCTGGTATCAAGCGATAAGCCCGTGCTCACGCGGATGACCCTTAAATCGATGGAGGAGCGCCTGGCAGGAGCACCGTTCATTCGCACGCACAAATCGTATTTGGTTTCCATTCCCCATGTTACCGCGGTCAAACGAGATACAATTTATATCGGAGAGCGGGAACTTCCCATCGGTGACGCCTATCGGGAGCAGGTCGAACGCATCATCCGCCCGTCCATCAACTAAGAAAGTCTACACATTCTGGCTGTTCGTCGCAGCTACACGCCGGTTGGTCTACACATCCAAAATCGGAAGGATATGCCCTGTAGTTTTGTTACTGGATCAAACGGAACAACACTATGGAAACTCCAGGAATCATCGGCCTTTTGATAACCGTACTATTGTTATCAGGCAACCTAGGCGCGGTAAGCCAAGAGCGGCCAAAAGACAGTCTTACCAATCAAACAGATCGCATCGCCAAAGGGGAGAAGCGGAGGGTACTGGAAGAGGTGCAGGTCAGCGCGGGCACCTTTGAGGCGAGCGACAAGGCGAAGGGGGCCTCGCTCACCCCGATTGATGCCGTGACCGTTGCCGGAAGCAATAACGACCTGTCGCAGGCACTTCGCGCATTGCCGGGTGCACAGCAGATCGGCGAGCAGGAAGGTTTGTTTGTACGCGGCGGCACCGGTGAGGAGGCCAAGCAATTCATGGATGGCATTTTGGTGAAGCACCCCAATTTTCCTTCCGTGCCGGGTATCCCGCAGTATGCACGCATCGATCCATTCCTGTTCAAGGGTATCCTGTTCAGCACGGGTGGCTACTCGGCCCTGTATGGCCAGGCGATGAGCAGTGCACTGATTTTGGAGAGTATCGATATTCCCGAAGCCACCGAGGCCAGTTTCAGTTTATTTCCGGCGAATACCGGGATAGGATTCCAACGGCGGGCGGACGACGGTAACAGCGGTTATGGTATCAATCTGGCATACAGCAACCAACGGCTGTATAATTCCGTTGTTCCCCAAGCCCCCGAATACTTCGCAGGCCCCAGTTACTTGCAGGGAGACGCCCATTTCCGGATCAAAACGGGCGACCGCGGAATCCTGAAGTTCTATACCAATTGGAACGGCAGTGAAGTGGGTCTTACCCAACCGGACATCAACAACCCGGACCTCCGCTCGGCGTACTCCGTGCGCGGGCGGAATACATACAACAACCTGAGTATGGTCCGCTATTTTGGCAATAACTGGAAAATGGACGCCAGCGGGGGGTACAGTTTCCTCCGCACAGCCATCCGTTCGGATGATGCCGGACATTCCGATCTGGATGAACACTTTGCCCAGTTGCGTGCCGTTTTCACCAAAGGGTTCGCCCGCAATCAGGCCATCCGTTTCGGTGCCGAGCATTTCTTTACCCGCGAAACGGGGATGTGGGAAGATCGGCCTGTCGGGCTTACCGACCAACTCACTGCTGCATTTGCGGAGGGAGATATTTACCTTACCCCGAATATGGCCGCCAAAATAGGCGGACGTGCCGAACATTCATCTGCCTTGCGGCGCTGGGCGTTCGCTCCCCGTGCCAGCCTCGGCTATCGCCTTGGGGCAGCCGACCAGTTGAATGCGGCGTACGGTATTTTCTACCAGACACCCGCATCGGTTTACCTGTATGACCACCCTGAGCTGGGATTCTCACAGGCTACACACTACGTTGTTAACTTTACCCACAACGCCGGCAACCGGTTTTTCAGGGCAGAGGCGTATTACAAGCGGTACCGCGGACTGTTGCGGACGGATCCCGTACTCGCTACCTCCGGTACGGGCGATGCTAAGGGCTTCGAATTCTTTTTCCGTGACAAGCGCACGTTTACCAACCTGGATTACTGGGTTACGTATACCTATATCGATACCAAGCGGCAGTTTCTGGACTATCCTGAACTGCTGAAACCGACCTTTGCTGCGCCTCATACGGGTACGCTGGCGGTGAAGAAATTTTTCCCGGCTCTTTCCACCAACGTCAATGTGTCGTATGCGTTCGCTTCGGGCAGGCCGTATTATGACATTGCACCGTCATCCGGATCGGAGGCATCGATAATCCGGCAGGCAGGTACCACAAAGCCGTACAGCGTTGTAAATCTGCACATCGCCTACCTAACCAGTTTCTTCCGGCGGTCGAAGCTGAAAAATTTTTCAGGTATCGGTGTGGGTGTAAGCAACCTGTTGGGTACCAAGCAGGTATTCGGCTACAACTACAGTGCCGATGGCCAGCATCGGCAGGCCATTACCCTCCCTGCGCCCCGCTATTACTACATCGGTGTGTTTATGAATTGGGGCGTGGACCGCAGGGACGATTTTATGGACAATCAACTTCTTTAATTATCACATCATACACAAAATCACAAAAGCAATGAAACGAGTTATGATCATGCTTGTAGCACTGATTTCGATCAGCGGCTTCGCCCAAGAGCAGGGCGGCTCAAGCACCCTTGAACAATTGGTGGCCAAATTGGATAGCGTCACCACAGTGGCAGACTACGAGGCACTGGAAGCCCAATTCGCAACGCTTTCCGAGACCGATGAACAATGGCTGTCACCCTACTATGCAGCGTTATGCGATGCCAACATCGGATTTCTGCTTGAAAAGGAAGGCGAGCGTATCGAACCCTACAGCGATCGCGGCCTTGAACAGTTGAAAGAAGCCCGGGCGCGGATCGACACTGCGACACAGCGAAAAGAACTGGCTGAGGTATATGTGGTGGCCAGTCTACTGTACCGCACCAAGGTATTCATCAATCCGATGACCATGGGGCCTAAGTACGGTCCGACCGCAGGAAAATACCTGGAGCTGGCGTTGAATCTTGAAGCCGACAATCCCCGCGCCATTTACGTAGATGCCTGGAATAAATACCATACCCCGAAAGCGTGGGGAGGCGATAAGGGCTTGGCGAGGCAACTCGCCCAAAAGAGCCTGGCATTGTTGGCTAAAGAGCCTCAAGGTGTCCATCCTCATTGGGGAATCCGCGAGAATAAGGAGTTATTAAACGATTAATCACAAAAAAATACAGTTATGTTTTTTCCATTCATCATGATCGTGCGGCTGCTGTTTGCGGCCAGCATGGTCTTCATTATCGGTTATGTTTTCGGTGGGTTTTCGAAGAAACGGTCGTTGACCCGGCTGACCAAAGTCGCCGTCGTATTGATCATCGTACTGTTTGTCGCGGCAAATATATTTTTCACGCGGCAGCTGATTCATGGACATAAAGACGGACGCTTTGGCGGCTTTTGCACCGAGCAATCGCACACGCCATAAAAGGAGCCGCAGGGAGAGAGCCGTTTTAGTAATAATGAGACGGCTCTCTTTTTCAATCCATTAATCCTTTTCCTTCCAATATTTTAGGGATATACTTTTCAATTCGGGATTCCCGGGTTTTGGACTGCTTAGCCTGTGAAAAGTAAAAAATATAGGCCCGTTGCCTACCGGGCGTCAAGGCTTTGAAAGCCGTTTTCAGGGCCGGAAATTCTTCCAATTTCTGTTGAAGTTCTTCGGGGATGGTAAAATCCTCCGTCTTTTTCAAGGGTACTTTCAATCCGGCCTTTTCCACTTCAACGGCTTGGTGAACATAAGCTTTCAGGGTTTGCTCCAACGCTGTGATTTCCTTAACGGTGGTAAACCGGATCTGACGTGCCGCTTGTACATTTTCCGTTTGTTGGATTAATATTCCATGGTCGTCTTTCAGTAAGGCACCCTTAAAAAAAAGCAGGGCGCAGTATTCTTTAAACCCGTGTATGAGTACGATATTTTTACGGTGGAACGTGTAGCAGGGCTGGCCCCATTTCAATTCTTCGGTGAGCCCGCAATCGAGGATAATCCTTCGTAAAGCGGCATACTCCCTCTTCCATTTGCTATCCTCGTTAAAAAACCAGTCAACTTTTGGGTTTGTCGTCATATCCCGCTTATATTGAGGAAGCGTTAACTACCCTTACTTTCTTCGTAAGTTGGTCCGTAGAGCCCAGGCACTTTGTTGCCGGTGGCACGCAGGTAAACAATCATCTCGCCACGGTGGTGGTAAACATGATTAAAGAGAAAACTACGCGCAACGATGCCCCTCGGCATCGGGCCAAGCACGGTGCGATCGCCGATTTTCATGGTCCAAGGGGTCTGCAAGCTTTCTTCGGTGACGGAGTTCAGCGCTGCCCGGGCCTTTTCAACGTTTTTTTCAAAAAAGTCAAGGGTTGCATGGAGGTCATCCGGCGCTCCGCGTTCAACACGGTCGGCGGCCACATCATATACGTCCTGAGTAAGTGTGCCTACGTACCAGTAGTAGATTGTGGCAATGTGTTGTGCCAGTTCACCCATTGTCCAAGAAGTTGGGGCAGGCCTAAAGCCGAGATCTTTCTCAGGGATTGCCTGCAATAATCTCCGGGTACTGTTTACTTCGTGTTCAAATTCAGCGATTAAGGATTGTACAATCATAATGGATGTATTTTGTATTTCAACGGGTGTACCCAGTGTTTTAGTATTTTTAAGACGTTTATTCCCTATCTTTAACGGCAGATAACGATCAATTAAAAGATGTTTGATGCGGAGGCGTTAATTCAATTCGGTGGGTTGCTGCTTATTCTGTTAGCAATTTATGCGCAAACCGGGCTCATTTTCTTTTTTTTCCTTCCCAGTGGTGCACTTCTTTTTATGGCCGGGGTGTTGATTGCTAGCGGTTCGTTTTCGCACAGTCTTTTCGTGCTATGCAGTTTGGGTATCCTGGCTTCTTTACTGGGCAATGCCACCGGGTACATGATTGGCTATAAGGCTGGACCGCTTTTGTACCGCAGGCCGGATTCGAGGTTTTTCAAAAAGCAGCATTTAACCGTAGCCGAAAAATTTTACAACAAATATGGTGCACTGGCTTTGTCCATTGGTGTATTTTTTCCGTTGATCCGTACGTTTGGGCCCGTTGTTGCCGGTATTATCCAACTGAAATTTAGCCGTGTCGTACTATTTGTCTTTTTAGGTTCCGTGGGCTGGATCCTTTCCATTGCGGCGGCCGGCTATCTCATAGGCAGCATGCCGTTTTTACGGCCTTATCTCAACTATGTCGTCGTTGGCATCATTGTTCTTGTCACCGTGCCGATCGTCATTAAAATCATCAAGGGGTTTCGGAAAAATATTCGGAGCTAAAAAAACGAAAGGCCCGGCATTTTGGGGTAGCCGGACCTTTCTTATCAACCTAAACCTACATCATAAACGTAGGCGCTGCTTGCTTATTGTTTATTCATTCAAAAATTTATTCATCATCACCTGATCAATGCTTGGATAACGGAGCAGGGGGTATAGTCGTCATTTAAATATTATCTTTATACTTTTGTTCCTCAAAGAAAAAACCGAAGATTATGATTGACTTTAGTCTGAACCGCAGGGAATTTATTCAAGGTACGGGCGCTGCGCTAACCCTGTCGGCCCTGAAAACCAACCGGTTGGTATTTGCAGGCACGGCATCCGGCAACCTGCGGGTTGGTTTAATTGGTGCCGGCTGGTACGGGAAAAGCGACCTTTTCAAGCTCATTCAGGTCAGCGATGTTCAGGTTGTCGCCGTGTGCGACGTGGATAGAAACCATTTGGAAGAAGCCGGAAAGATGATCAGTGAGCGGCAGGTTTCAAAGAAAGTACCCGCATTGTACGGAGATTACCGGAAGATGCTGGCAGACCATAAATTGGATCTCGTTCTCATCGGTACTCCCGATCATTGGCATGCGCGCCAAGCCATTGACGCCATGACCTCCGGTGCACATCTTTATTTGCAAAAGCCCGTTAGCGTAGATGTGCTGGAAGGAGAAGCCATACTCAACACCGCACGGAAATACAACCGGAAAGTGCAGATAGGCACACAAAGGCGAAGCACACCCCATCTCATTGATGCGAAAGAACGGGTGATTGATAAAGGTTTGCTAGGCAAGATATCCCATGTGGAGATGTGTTGTTACTACCACATGCGAAAGAATGGGAATCCGCCTGTAGCACCCGTTCCCGACTTTCTGGATTACGAAATGTGGACTGGCCCAGCACCATTGCGCCCCTATGATGGTTTGCCGCATGGCAGCTGGTGGCGGACGTTTATGGAGTATGGAAACGGAATTACCGGCGATATGTGCGTCCATATGTTTGACGCGGTACGCTGGCTGTTGCAACTTAAATGGCCAAAACGGGTCAGTGCCACCGGAGGCATCTACGTTCAAAAAGGAGGGAAGTCAAACATTGCCGATACGCAGACGGCTATTTTTGAGTACGATGAACTGAACTGCGTGTGGCAGCATCGTGCATGGGGAACCCCGGCTGATCCCGATTATCCGTGGGCATTTATTATTTACGGGGATAAAGGCACCCTAAAGGGAAGTGTCATGAAGTATGAGTTTATCCCCGTTGGCAATGGCGACCGTATCGTGAAAGATGTGGTGTATGAGCGGGAAGAATTCCCGGAAGATCTAAACGAACCCCGGATAGAGTTGCACACGGCACCCGCTACGCGGCGGCACATGCTCAACCTCCTGTCGGCTATTGAAAACGACCAGTTACCCGTTGCAGATATTGAAGAGGGGCATATATCCACCGCCAGCTGCATATTAGCCAATTTATCCATGCAGTTGAATCGGCCACTTGCCTACGATCCGCAAAAGAGAATATGTATGGACGATCCCGAAGCAACCCAGCTATTAAGGCGGCCCTACCGGACACCCTGGCAACACCCCTATATAAGGTAGTTAACTATGAAAATCGAAATAACACGCCGTGAAATGCTGCGCAATTCAGGCATAGCACTCGCTGCAGGCGGACTCATGGGAACAACATCTTTTTCTCCGCGCCCGTTTCGGGTGAGTCTCAATACCTCAACTATCCGTGGCTATCAACTCCCGGTCGAAAAACAGATTGACCTTTGCGCGGAAGCTGGTTTTGACGGGATTGAGCTATGGGTAAGCGATGTGGAAGCCTACGTTAAACAGGGCGGAACAGTAGCGGAGCTGGGCAGGCGCATCAAACAGCATGGACTGGTACTGGAAAACATGATTGCTTTTTCGACCTGGATGGCAGACGATGCAGTAGAAAGAGCCGCAGGAATACAAAAAATGCATCAGGACATGGAGCTGACGGCAGGTTTAGGGGGGAAATATATCGCGGCTCCCGTTCAGGGCATACCTGCTGTCGTGAAGCAGAAATTGCCGGAATACAGTGACCGTTATCGCGTGATTCTTGAGGAAGGCGTCCAAGCGGGCGTTACGCCTCTTTTGGAACTGTGGGGTGGTGGCGCATTAAACCAACTTTCTGATACGGCTGCCATCACGATAGGCGCTGCCCATCCGAACGCATCCATCTTGCTGGACTTTTACCACCTTTACCGCGGTGGCAATTCGTTTGATTCACTCAGGCAGCTAAACGGCGGTGTTTTGCCGGTATTCCATATAAACGACTATCCCGGATCTATCCCCCGGGAAGCGCTGGAAGATGCTGACCGGGTATTTCCCGGTGACGGTTCCTGCCCGTTTAATGAAATTCTGCCGCTTTTGCAGGAGATAGGTTTCCGTGGGGCCTTTTCCATCGAACTTTTTAATAAGACTTACTGGGACTCAATGGACGTCGTGACACTGCTGAAGAAAAGCTACCATAAAACGGCCGCTGCATTGTCAAACAAAGGCGGCAAACATGGGGGATCCTGAACAACAGGTTATTTTGTATACCTTACTACAATACCGCCTGTTTCAAGCGGTTGACTGGAAATCAGGGATAAATTTTCGGCCGCTATTCCCTGGCTGAACAAGGGCCGGCCACTGCCCAAAATAACCGGGGCAATCCCGATGCGGTATTCATCAATTAAATGATCGTTGATAAACGTCTCAGAAAGGTTAGCGCTGCCAAATATATACATATCCCCGTCGCCCTGAGCCTTTAGCCTGGAAATTTCAGCAGAAGCATTTTCTTTGATCAAGGTAGTATTATTCCAATCGGCAGATTTCAATGTGCTGGAAAAAACAAGTTTAGGTATCTTGTTCATCAGGCGTGCAGTTTCTGTGTTTTCGTCGGTTGCTTTTGTCCAATGAGCGGCCATTCCTTCATAGGTTACCCGTCCGAAAACCAGGTAGTCTGCTGCATTTAACTGTTCAATGCTAAACTTTTCAAGCTCCTTTCCCCAAATCACATTGTGAAAAGGTAAGTCCCAATTTTGGCTTCCCTCAAAATAACCATCGAGGGTAATGATATTCCACATGATTAGCTTTCTCATTGTATCGTCAATTAGTCCGTTTCGGAAAATGCTAAATTAGTCGGTTAGGTCGGAAAAACTGTGGGTAAAAACTGACAGGATGGGGGGGTAGATGCGACAAAATAGTTGTAAGCCCTTTGCCAGGTTTGATCGCCCTAAGTACTAAACTTACAATCCACCGCCATTATAATTTCCACGGATTTCCGCAATCTCCACGTTTTTTTCATACTGCAGTATACCCGTTGCCTTCGATAGGCTAAAGTAGTGGTCGTTTACGTAGATCACGTCATGGAGACCCCAGTCACCGTAAGTGATGGAAAGCGATCGGATACGGCATGTGTAAGTCGTGTCATTCACTGATCCTTCGGTTTCCAATACCCTATTGCCAGCTATCTGGTATCCCCCCAAGTTCATGTTATAGTTTACCCAAAGGTACTGGATTAGTTCAGCTACCGCTGGCATATCCATCACACCCTTGTAACGGCCTATGGTATGATCGGGATTGAATTTGTCCAGCGTTGGCTCAAAATAACTGGATTTATGTACCCGGAAACGGATGATATGTCCACTTTCCGTCCTTGCTGGGTACTCGAAGTATTTTGCCGTTTGCGACGAACCCTGTGGAACGGTTTGCCCCGAGGAGTTCTCTCGGCTCAATTCTACCCATGTCAATGCTTGCCGCTCGTCATCGGTGTGCAATTCAATCCATTCGTGTTTCCGCTCCGGTTGAGGTTTTATACTTACGGTATTGACATAGTAGGTGGAACTTGTTGGGTCCGCTTCCTGATAGAATCCTTCCGGAAAGATATGATCGGTTTCGTAGGCCAGCCTCAGAAATTCGTTGTGTTCTTTAGGGACAGGTATAAGATCCTTTTTCTTGCATCCTGCAATCAGTAGGCAAGCCATCAATATAGGTGATAGGGTATACGGGTGAAACTTCATTTAGCGCTATATAATCGTTGTCTTATTACATAGACGAGTTTTTCCTTGTTAATGCTACAATCAGCTACCGATCTACAAGGCAAATCATTCCGCGCTTATAACAATCCAGTCTCTTTCGCAAACTGTGTCGGTCAACCGGTAGATTCCAGCTTTAAAAGAGAGAACTTGCTCCAGCCGCTGTGCTAAAACCGCACGGACCTCGGCTACCGTAGACGCCACCGCTACCATAGTGCCTGTCTCATCTACCAAAAACACACCGCCACCGGAAATATCAAGCCCCTATTTTTCCATATATCCTGGGCATCGCTGATCGCCAAGATATTGAGTCAAGGGTATCGATCCATCTGTGCAGCCCGGATATCCGCTTCTTTATCTCTTTCACGGGCCACACCGACAATCTCAAACCTGCGGTCCTTGTATTCTTCGTACACTGGAATCAGTTCGATTCCTTTTCGGTAGTATGGGCTGCACCAAGACGCCCATAGATTGATAATCGTTATTTTACCTTTGATACGTTGCCCACCTTCTTTATTGGATAGATTCGAGATGAGTTTCTAACGCTTTTGTATATGTATGGTTTGGGTGGAGGTAAGGATATGGAGGGCTTTTTGCCATAATCGGTTATATAAAGCTATACGAGTTCAGGACCCTCATCCGTACGGTTCTTAATAAATTGATTTTTAATTGGGTGCCGGCAAATGTAGCCATATCCCGTAGCGGATCCTATACCCAATAGCGGGTATATCAAAAGACCCTTGAAATGTTCGTGGTGAATCCACCAATGGGAAAACTCCCTCACACAAACCAGGTGTTCACTCATTAGAACTGCTAGCTTACTCATTGCCGGCTAAACCTATATAACGGGGCATTATTTTAGTCGTCAAGATGAATTTGCCATGAATACTTATAAAAAGATTGCCATTCTTTGTTTGATGGTGCTTTCCGGATTGCAGGGATGCAAAAAGGATTCCGCTACTGCCGACGACTCAGCGAAATTGAAGGTGTACAGCCTGGAAGGCATCGGGAATGCTGCAGTAAAGGACGCAAAGTGCGGGATTGATTTAGCCAATGGGCGGCTTTATTCCGTGGTGGCGGGGCAGCAGCATCAAAACGAGATCGATATCGCCTATGGATACATGACCACGGGTGATCCATCTTACTATGCACGATGTTTTCTCAACCTAAGTTATGCGGGGTGTTTCTGCGGTGGGTCATCTTACTTTTCCTATGGAGACCAACCCAATCGACAAGGGTATTCCTCATATTCCGTACTCAACGCCACCCGTATTGAAGCGGGAAGCGAGCAAATCAATTTTGACCAACTTGCCGCGCGTGGCACTAAAGCAGCACTGGATGAGGTGTTTGCGGCGCAACCAAATTCAAATGGCAGTGTCAATGAAGTGACGTTTGCAGACGGGGCCGACAATCTTGTTGTATCCCACATACTATTTACCACGGTAAAAGGTAAACGTGGCGTTATCCGTATTAAGCCCTATGTAAAGAACCGCCAGCAAAATTACCATCTACAGGCAAACGAGATTTCCATCGATGTGGTGGTGGAACCGTGAAACCTCTTTCCTCAACCAACTATTTTGGCTTTCCTTGCCTGAACACCCTCCAGGTGAGAAATAATTCAAGTAAACCCTTGGCAAAAACAATAACAGCTATAATCTCCACCCAGTAGATCAGATCGGGCTGGAACATCCGGAGTACTTTCCATAACAGCACATTCAGCAACAGGTACACGACCAGCAAGGGCCAGGCAAAGTGCAGTACCGAGATCCAGGTTATGCGCCATATCCAATCAGACCTCGTAGAAATTCCTTGTTGTTTTAGGTGTTGATACCGCCTGGAAATTCTCCTCAGTGAAAAGATCAGCAGTACCGTTAAAGCTACTATCACGGTATCAAATAGGATATACAAGTTTCTGATGCCCACACCCTGTTTGGGAGGGGGGCGGTTTGCGGCGAGATTCAAAACATGTTGCGCCATACCCCGGACGGTAGAACCATCAAGAGCCGTAGCACCATGTGGCGACGAAAAAGCATCCAGTGCACACATCACATTTGCAGCAATAAATACACCTATCCGTTCATCGGGATCGAAAAACACAGAACTTTGAAAATTGGGCGTCCCGCCATCGTGGTTTATCAGGTCATATCCGTCCATTTGGGAAGATTCCCACCCCATGGCATACGTATGCGGGGGCGGCGCGGTATGTCAACTCAATTCCCTCCGGCGAAAGAATGCGGGCATCCCGATATTTTCCATGGTTCATTTGAGCGATGCGGCAGGCGCATCTTCTCAACAATGTAGGCATCTATGGCTTTAAAATCGGTTTTATCTTCAGGCGTCTGTGCGAAAAGTTGAGACGTATTAATCCCTGTAAGGATCATGCTTAACCATACGATGAAGGGCGACATAAGGCAATTGTTTAAGCCTTTGTTTGTTTCATTTTACGTCCTCATATCCCCATTCCTGTTCTTCACGTAGCTCCTGTCCGTTGTAACTTCCATAGCGGATAACGGTGCATACCATCCAGATCACCAACAGGGGAGATAGGGAATAAAGGATAAGCAGCATGGGAAGATCCGGGTGAAGCCGGCTTTTCACCACGAAAATTACCAGGTAAGCCATTACTGCTATGATCACAAATGCTGGACGCTTTAACATGGCTTTTTATTTTAATAACCGCTGGGGAGCGATTTTGTTCACCAAGGTAAAGCTGCTTCCAGTCCTTCAGGGCTACCGCTGCACTACTCAATCCAGCATGTACCACCATCAACCGCCGGCAGGGTATTTTCACCTTTCGGCTGTATGACGATGACCTCTTTGCCATCATCCATGTTATGGATCTCTCCGTCGTTCGGTATAACGGCAAGATTCCAGTAAAAGAATGTCGGCCCGATTTTTTTGGCTACCAGCAAATGTTTCCCGTCCGGAGAGAAATCGGCATGGATTTCTTCGCCATTGCTTTCCGTTACCTGGCGCAAATTGCTGCCATCTATGTCCATCACGTGGATATGATTGCTAACCATCAAGGCGAGCTGTGTGCCCTGTTTATTCACCCTGAGGTTGCCCCATTGCGTGTATGGCATATCTTTTACCAACGAGAGGCTGGTATATGGAGGGTCAGACCGAAATATATATCGATCGTTCAACGTAAATAACAGACTGTTGCCGGGTAGCCACAACACCTCATCGCTGATTCCAAACGCCAGGGCTTCCGTTCCCACATTTACCGCTTCCAAGTGGGTAAGCACATTTCCATCTAAATCCGTAATGACAATGCCATTGTCAAAAGTGGGATTGTAGACCACTTTTGTATTGTCCGGAGAGAGAAAAGCTTCTATGTTGGTGTCGGTACCATAAGGCGAGTCGTAGTCGAATTCATCGACAATGGCCCCATCTGAATTGCGTACCAGCGTGAGTTTGGCTACGTCAAACACACCGGCTTCCCGCTCGCTGGTCAGTCTAAACTGCTCATCCCAGCTCATGTCCCAATTATTGAAGCCGTACGTATTGAAGGTGAAGTAGACGCTTTGTTGGTTGGTTTTCAGGTCCAACTGATACACATTGCCGGTAAAAGTATAAATGAGTTTTCCGGTTAAGCGGCCACCTTGGTTATCCGGATTGCCTGCATCGTCTTTAGCACATGATAGCACACCAAAAGCAGCAAGCATGGCAAACGCCATTGTTTTTATTCTCGTAACCATAATACCTCAAGTTATAAAAACAAAGATATCGGATGGTTTAACGCCAGACAATCCACGAAAACAAGGAAAATGAAAAGCACAATCCGGCCTAACGGATTTGGCCATCACCACTCACCAGCCACTTTTCAGTAACCAGTTTCTCCAGTGCAAACGGACCCCGGGCATGGAGCTTTTGGGTGGAAATGCCGATTTCGGCTCCCAGGCCAAACTCGCCACCGTCGGTAAAGCGGGTAGATGCGTTAGCATATACTGCGGCGGCATCCACGGTATGCATAAACGCATCGATATGCGCCGGATCGGTAGAGACAATGCACTCGGAATGCTTGGAGGAGTACGCCTCGATGTGATCCAGCGCTTCTTCCAGCCCCTCAACGACTTTGACGGAGCACTTCAGGTCCAGGAACTCCCTGCCGAAATCATCCGCGGAGGCATGCTGCAGGTGAGGATATCCCACCCCTTGGAGCCATTGGAAGGCCTGCGGGTCGGCGTAGACCTCCACCTGATGTTCGGCAAAATAAGGAGCCAGTTTGGTGAGCAATGGACCGGCAACCTGTTGATCTACCAATACGGTATCCAGTGCATTGCAGACGGACGGGCGTGATATCTTCGCGTTGGCAACGATGCGGGCGGCTTTATCGAGGTCGGCGGTTTCATCCACATACGTGTGGCATACCCCGGCACCGGTTTCAATGACCGGTACTTTGGCATGGTCCCTGACGTAGTCGATCAGTGCCTGTGATCCGCGTGGAATCAGGATATCCACATAATCCTTGGCTGTGAGCAGTTCGCCCATCAGCTCGCGTGCGGTAGGAAGCAGTTGCACAATATCCGGATTAATACCCGCAGCTTCGATCGCCTGTCGGATCAATGATACGAGGTAGCTGTTGGTAAACCAGGCATCCGAACCGCCGCGCAGCAGGCAAACATTGCCCGACTGGATGCACAGGGCTACCACGTCGACCGTTACATTAGGCCGTGATTCATAAATAACACCCACCACCCCGAGCGGTACCGATCGTTTTTCGATTTGTAGGCCGTTTTCGAGGGTTTTCTGAAGCAGCACCTTATTGGTAGGGTCTTCCAGGTTGGCTACGTCAATCACGCTAGCGGCCAGTGCCTGGATGCGTTCTTCGGTAAGCTTCAGCCGGTCGTACTTGGGATCCTGCGGATCCATGCGATCCAGGTCCTTTTTGTTTTCTTCGATAATGGCGTCCTGATGGGCGAGCAATAGTGCGGAAATAGCTTGTAGAAGCTGCTTTTTCTGGGATAACGTCAGCATGCCCATTGCTTTCTTTGCTTGGCGTGCCTGTACCAACTGTTGTTTTATACTATCCATCGGTTACTGTTATAAGAGGACAATGTCGTCCGCATGTGCAATTTCGATATTCTTTTTGTCGGTGGTATTTTCAATCACTGCTGATTCGATCTTGGATTTAGCCACGGCATGTACGAGGCCCTGTTCGTCCGCAATCTGGAACACCTCGCCGGTCATGAACCCGCCGATTACTTCCGTGACCCCAACGGCAAGTAGGCTTCGACGTTTTTTTAAGGCCTCCAGGGCACCTTTATCAACCAGAACCTTGCCGGAAATAAGGCTACCGGTGGCCATCCACTTGTGTCTGGACGATACTTTCTTGGGCTGTGCCCGGCAGTTGGTGCCGGTTGTGCCTGCCACGGCTTTCAGGATAGCGTCTTCGGTACGCATGCTAAAAATGACTGCTTCAATGCCCAGCTGGTTGGCTATTCTCGCGAAATTCAGTTTGGAGGTCATGCCACCCAGGCCTACTGCGGATTTTTCCTTCCTGGCTAATGACAAGGTCTGCTTGTCGATCACCGGGATTTCGCGGATCACCTGTCCGGCTGCATCCAATACACCGGGCACCGATGTGCTGAACAGGATTTTTTCGGCACCGAATCCCACTGCGATGAGCGTAGCGAGCTCATCATTGTCGGAAAACTTCAGTTCCTTGTTGCTTACCACATCGTTTTCATTCGCAATGGGGATGATGTGGTTGCGCCACAGGGTCTCGTAAGTGTTCTTCAATTGGAGAAACTGATCGCGGTTGGCAAAATGCTGCCGTTCACAGAGACTCTGCGCCAAGGCGATTTTGTACGGCTTGAAATACGTGGCATAAATGCCCACCAAGAGGGGGTTACCGATTGCTGCGGCTGCTTTGCGCTCCGGCAGTGTACCCCTGTAATGCGGGATAAAGGCTTTTCCTGCCGCTACGGCCCCGGATGACACAAGCACGATGTTGTAATGTTCCTGCAGTTTGGCCGTTTGCCGCGCTATTTCTACGATAATCTGTTCATCGACTGCTCCGTCTGCCGCGGTGATCGACGCGGAGCCAAATTTGATGACGATGATGGGTTTCTTCATGAGCTATTGAAAACGATCGCTAATTTCGCAAATTTTGGTTGAATCTAGCGTGTTTTTGTAATACGCTCTTGCAATTCTAAAAAATATATGATATTATTGTGATATCAAACCAATATTAAAAAACATGATACAAGAAAAGAGTACCACTGCGATTTCGGGATATTTATCCTTTGTCATTCTACTGGTTAGCTTGGGCGTTGCCGGTTATGGCGTATATAGCCAGTCCATAGGTCTGATTGTGGCCGGTGTCTTGCTTGCGCTCATCATGTTAAAAGGTTGGTTAATCATCAATCCCAATGAGTCAGCCGCATTGATTCTATTTGGCAATTATCAGGGAACCGTAAGAAAAGACGGATTCTTCTGGGTAAATCCGTTGGTGATCAAGCGCACGGTATCCCTTAAGGCACGTAATCTCGATGGGCAGAAAATCAAGGTAAATGATAAACTGGGCAATCCCATTGAAATTGCTGCCGTGGTGGTTTGGCAGGTTAGCGACACGGCAAAGGCGTTATTTGCTGTAGACGACTATGCGAAATATGTTCAAATACAGAGCGAAGCTGCGGTACGCCATTTGGCCAACCAATTCGCCTATGATAATTTTGAAGATGAGGATACTGCTGCGATTACGTTGAAAGATGGTGCGCAGCAGGTGAATGGCATATTGGAGAATGAGCTGAACGAGCGGCTGGCCATGGCAGGTATTGATGTAATTGAGGCAAGGATCACCCATTTGGCGTATGCTCCGGAAATCGCCAGTGCCATGTTGCAACGGCAGCAGGCTACTGCCGTGGTCGCCGCACGGCGGCAAATTGTAGACGGAGCTGTGGGTATGGTAGAGATGGCACTGGAAAAGCTCTCGGAAAAGGACATTGTACAACTCGACGAAGAGCGGAAAGCCGCCATGGTAAGTAATCTATTGGTCGTGTTATGCGGCGAACGGAATGTTTCACCCGTTGTCAATGCGGGTACACTTTATCATTAATGATATCTTTGCATTTATAAAAATCAGGAAATCAATTAATGGCCGACAAAGCAGATAAAAAGGCATTTGCACTTCGCATCAATGCAGATATGCTGAAAGCGTTGGAAGAATGGGCAGCAGAGGACTTCAGGAGCACCAATGGCCAGATTGAGTTTTTGCTTGCGCAGGCCCTGGCAAAGCGCAAGCGAGGAAAAAGCAGGGACGCCGGGTAATTTGGTCTTACACCACCTCAATCTCTGGATTCAATTTTATCAGATTGGCAATAAATTCCGGTTTATCTTTCGGCGATATGGCGATACTATAAAATCTATTGTAGAAGATTTCGAGCCGGTACAGCGAAGGTGCGGGAGCGCTGATTGGGTTTCTGGTTTCTTCAATTTCCGGATCGACATAAGGGGTATTTTCTTTCGCTTGTATAACAGACCAGCGTAGATGGTTAACGCACCTCGGGATATTTGGTCTTCGATCGGACGAAGATTGGGGTCTATTAAAATCAGCGCGAAGTTAAGAGGTTAACAAATGCATGGCGTTACCGGTATTTATTTATCGCCGGCGATTCGGTGGAGACAAAATACAAGTAAACTTTGTAGCCTTTTTCTGCTGCGCGGCGCATAATATCTCAAGATTGGACTCACGCGAAAATGCCGTCTATTTTAGTGACTTATGCTGAGAGCCTGAGGCCGCAGGCGGAGGTCTCTGCGCTGGTATTCATTAAGCGGGTATTCGGCATCGGCGCGAATGTGCGGAGCTACGGGGAGTTTGCGGGGATGGCACAGTTTTACTTTGGGGGCTTCGGTTTGGGCTACAGCTACCAGTTCAACCCGGGCAACCAACCGCTGAACCGGCGTATCGGTAACACTACCCATGAGATCGGTCTGCAATACCGGTTCAGTGGAATGGCTGGGCTATTATAGCGTGCTTCACAAGGTAGGCAGCTCATTGTTCTAAAAACGTACTGGCATTAATAATTGAGATATCCTTATATGGGTGTAGTACGAATAAATCTTGATCCCCAGTGATTATGGCGTTCGCTTTAGCACTCAATGCGACTTCCAAAAATTTATTGTCTTTTGGATCCCGACAATCCGTTACAGTATGGCGTGGATTTATATACACAGCAAGCGAGAGATACCGATCGAACTTCGGGCGAACGAATACACCTTTAAACTCGTCGGCAGTCACTTTAGACAAGACTATTTGGCCTATTCTTCGAGCCCTATTTATGCTTGCCTAGCTACAGAATTTGGTAATAGGAATGATCCAACAGCTTATCAAATTCAGCTTCCTTCAACTCGCGGAGCATATCAGTTATTTTACGCTCATATTCTGCCTTCAGCGCAGGAGCACCGTTTCTCCAACCTCGGGCCAAAGCACTATCAACTTCCAATACGATGCGATCCATAATCATGTTCTTTTCTGTCAAATGCATTTATACAGATTTACAAGATATTTTAATAAACCGCTAAACTCCCCACTGAATTCCGATTAGATGGAAAAATCGACAGTTTGCGTTTCAAAGGGTGGCGTGCTGAGGTATATCTTTTATACGTTGGTTTTAAATGAAAATCATTACCTTAGCCTGCAGAAGAGATTGAATGCTATTATTTTAACCTCCAGCCTATGTGTTTTTCTTAAGCCTTTCCGCGAATTTCCTTAAAAATCAATTACCTAATCAACATCATCCGTTAACGCTATTACTTATTACAACCGTTATGAAAACCAGATTACTTTTCCTTTTGCTTTTTATATCCTCATTATCTTATGGCCAAAATTCCCTATCCATGCTTGGGTCCAATTATTCTTTTGCAAAGGGAAATATTGATGTAGAGGTACTTACCGAAATCATTCAGCAAAAGCAGGGGGAAGTTACGCGCCGTGTTTTCCATAACCTAATTATCAAATCTTTCAAAGATGCAAATGATTTTGAGGCCAGCTTTGCGACCTATCATTACATTTATAATGTGATGAACAGTCTTTTGGCCGAAAAGAACAAAACGGTTATCACACGACAAATTCTGAATGGTGTGCTAGAGTATGCCATTGTTTATGCCTTCACCCGGGAGTTTGTTTCTTCTGAATTCAAGAAATCGGAAGATAGCATCGTTTTTAAAACAGCCGAAGTAAAAATTCAGCCAGAAGTGCTTTTAGGTTTGTTGGATATCAAACCCTGGCAAGGAAGTAATGGAAGTTCCGATGGTAATAAGAGCAGGATGGACCTAAAAAAAACTTCGAATGGTGAATGGAAGACATTTAATATTCTATTAGATATGGCGTTGGATATCTTTTTAAATGACACCACAGCCAGCGCATTCTCCAAGTACGGACTATTTAACTTACTAGCCGAAAAATCAAACCTGCATACTTGGTATGATAGATATAATGCTTATAAAAAAATAGCTACGTCAAACGCCGATTCAGCAACACTTGCCGGTTTTAGAAATAAAATGCTGACCGCATACGATGCATTCAAAAATGCGTCGGTTTATGCCAGCGACTTATTGAAGATTCGCAAAGATTTGGAGATCACATATTTTAAGCAGACCTCTCTTACAGACCAACAGTATGATGCGATAAAGAATGTATTGCGTTTATCGGTAAAAACGGTAAAGCCATATTCGGACAATAATTTAATAGGGACCCTCACGGAATACCTGTTAGACTATATTTTTGTAGAATTTCCTGCCACTGCATCTGATGGTGTTGTTACCGCATCTGCGCAGTCTCAAAGTCAGAAGGGCATTATTTATATCGATGCGGAAGGTCTTATATCCAACTTATACGATAAATTTTCAGGAAGTAAAAAGAGGAGCACTATAGCCCACAGCGCTTGGTTTATTGCGCCCAGGCCCTTTTTAACTATCGGAACAACCTATGGCGATCCTTTCAGAACTCAAAATGCTTTGCTTGTTGATGATAATGAGGTGTCGAACTTGAAGAATATCTATTTTGCGAGCGAAAAAATAGGCCTGAAATTGACATTTATGGATAAGGCTTATACGCATTCCTTCGCACCGGGTGAAGAGTTCAAATACCATGGAAGCAAAACTTTCTGGCAGGAGCCCCAAAAAGAACCGCTCATTACACGCATAGAGACACTTTTTTACGGTTCTGGTCTTTTATATAATGTGATAGATATTAAATCGCAGCGGAATTTCAATTACGCGTTAGCCGGAGGTGCGCTTGGCATCACTTTCTTTAACGGCTTAATGTTAAATGCCGGCGGAGCGGTACCAATTAACGATGGAGAATTAAGTAATAAATGGATGTTTACCTTCTCATTTGATATACCCATTATCGAATATTTGTCAGCAGTTTCAAAGCGAAGAGGTGGACGTTAAACAAAGTAGTACAAATTGCTTGAGGGGTTCAGTTGCGATGCTTATACTCTCAGAGTGCGCAGCAGTTTTATTTTCAATTTTCTTTTCGTTTGATTGTCGTTCTAAGCCGATGCACAACATTCAAATATATGCAATCCGCTCTCCTAATCAAAAATGCTTATAATATGTTTGGATAGAAGCAGAGGTTGTAAAACCCACTATTTAACCCCAAGTTTCTTTAGAAAGGGACAGCTGCTATAATAAAAACGATGCTTTTGCAGGCTTTATTTTGCAGCAGTAATTATTGTCTAAAACGTTCTTATCTTTAGAAAGAGGCCCCTACATTTGTGTTTCACAAAAAAAACAATACATGGAATTCAATTCGAGTAATCCCGTTGTGAAACGCTGCCTTGAAGGCATGGACATAGCCGAAAACGGAAAACCCGAAGAGGCAAACCGGCTGTTCCTTAAGGCCTGGCACGAAGCTACCGACGACCTTGAAAAATTTATTGCTGCTTATTATGTAGCTCGGCATCAAGAAAGCAATGCCGAGCGGCTGCAATGGTACGAAACCGCTTTGCAGTTCGCCTTGGCGATAAATGACGGTTCCGTACACAGTGCTTTTCCCTCGCTCTACGCCCATATTGCCAAATGCTATGAAGAGTTGGGCGATCCTGCCCAGGCAAAGAAGCACCATGACTTGGCGGTTACGTTTGCCAGCAAACCGGCTGACAACGGCCCCTTCTATCATGGAACGCGAGCCGACTTGAAAGTGGGCGATTTGCTGACCGCCGGACGCCCATCTAATTACCACCCCGGCGTCATCATGAACCATATTTACTTCACCGCCATGGTTAACGGGGCAGGGTTTGCCGCTGCATTGGCAAATGGTGAAGGGCACGAACGTGTTTACATCGTTGAACCGACCGGGAGCTTTGAAAATGACCCGAACGTTACGGATAAAAAGTTTCCCGGCAACCCCACGCGTTCCTATCGGACCAGGGCGCCCATGAAAATCGTCGGTGAAGTAACGGAATGGGTGCGGCAAACGCCGGAAGCCATACGGCAATTCCGGGAAAAACTGGCCAAAAACAAGGGAGAGATAATTAATTGAGGGGAAAGCAACTCCATTTGTAAAAGGATGTCGGTCTTCGAGCGGTCTTCTACCCGTTCCAGTAAGCGACTTTTGCTTTGCCGCAAATGTTCTTTAATCAATGTAAATGAGATATCGTCTACACTGGCCGACATGTTTGGTCGATCATCAAAGGGCATCTGATTGGCTGGCGCTATCAAGTCCTCGCGTCTTCACGGTGCTGGATCCACACGGCATTAGCGGTGCGCCGCAGACATTGGGGGCCAATCTGTCCTGATCAAATCAACTCAATTTGCCAGTCCAACGCGGCGTCTTTTTTTCATACGCAGAAATATAACTACCGATACGATCAAAAATGCAAGAAGTAACGTCATGTAGAATAAATTGAGACTCATGGATTTCAGGGTTACCCTCCATTGGGCGATGCTGTTTTCTATGCTAAACTCGGGTTTGCTTTCCATAATTTTTGAATCACTTCATTAATAATTGTCCAATTTTCATGCTCCGTTACCAGTTCCCGCTTACCATCGTTGCTGATACGGTAGTACTTTCTCCGGCGTCCGGACTCGGCTGTTTTCCAGTCGGATCGAAGCAAGCCTTTTTTCTCCAGTTTATGTAGTACAGGGTATAGGGTTCCGTCTCCCCATTCGATTTTACCGTTTGATAGTTCTTTTACCTTCTGGATAATTTCATAGCCGTATGACTCCTTTTCAGCCAATATGGAAAGGATAATGGGGATGGAGGACGCTCCGACGAGTTCTTTTGATATCATACATTGAAGTTCAATGCATCAAATATACATAGAAGTTCAAGATATGCAAGAAAGAACCTGAATTTTGGCAGTATCAAATCGTATGTACTCCGGAAGATGTCGGTAACATCCGCGGTTATCGTGAAATGGTCGATACGTTTGCCCATGGCACAACAGCGGAAAAGCAGAGTTTCCGCCAATGGCTTGGCCTACGAACAAACGAGGATTGGGACCCGGCATACTACAACCAACGCGAGGTCAACAAACGCATGGCGTTGATCGCACCGGAAGAGTTGACGTTTTAAATATTTGCTTGGGGTGTCCCCGGTCGGGCGGGAGCTAAGCGATGAGCTTGGCTCCCGCTTTTTGGCGTAAAGCTTGTTGTAGTTGTAAATAGAAGTCATTATCTTTGTAACCAGTAGTTTATACGTTATGGCAATCGCAATTAAATCGATACCTGTTCTTAAATCAGAAGCAGCTGAAGCTTTTGAAAAGAGGGTGTATGCCAATAACGACAAAAGGGCTACCATTGATTTTTCAAAACAGATTAACCAAGCAGCCAAGATTTTAGCCAAGGCCAAAATCAAATAGACCCATTGTTTTGTTGGTAGACAAGTGTACCCTAAAACCTTATGGTGAAGAGTTACTTCATCAATGTGAACCGTTTGATTGCGGAGATGGCGATTTGAATGATTTTTTTGCCAATGATTCCCTGCGTTATTCTCGGAATCTCATGGGCAAATCATATTGTTTCACGCTTGATGCTGATCCTCGGATGATCGAAAAAAGAAAGTGAACCAACAAATCCCAAGGGAAAAACAATTCCGGAGTTATCCTCCTGTGCTAATTGGCCGGCTTGGTGTCAATAGTGCATTTCGCGGCAAGGGCATCGGCCATGAATTGATGGACTTTATCAAGTCTTGGTTCGTGGATGCAGCAATAAAACCGGTTGTCGTTTTATTGTCGTAGATGCTTATAATAACAAAGGAGCGCTGGGATATTACGAACGTGAAGGATTCGGTTTTCTTTTTAGCACAGAAGATCAGGAAAAGGAATATCTGGACTACCCTCAGGATCATCAGCTTCATACGAGGTTGATGTATTTTGACTGATTGTTTTGACTTCATAAGTTACACCTAACAAAGATGGACATCCGCGCTGAATGAGCGGGTCGGTATCGGAATGGTTATGTCCAACGGCCTTGATCATCAATTCAAGTATTCACCGGATAAATTTGCCATTGTTAAGCATATTTTGGATGATGAGCGATACCTGATTGTTAAAAATTATCTGAGATCCATTGAATGAGATATTAATAACGAAAAAGGTCAGCAGGAGCAATTATTTTCTGGGCAAACCTTTAAAAACCCCAGCGTACAACCGATCAGAAGAACCACCAATTATGGGAGCATACGGGATTCTAACTTCCCTGATTTTGGGATGTTGATGAGTGAGGTGGGGATTGTGGAGGATTACGTCAACAAAAACGATGTTAGGCCTTTCTTTACAGAATTATAGCCACTATTTACAGTAGTCGATTTGCAATATACACCTTTACCAATCGTGGCACGATAAGACCTGAAAATTGGGTCTTATCGTACCACAAAAGGTAATATAGTACAGTTTCATTTTCCAATTCTCACTTAGGATAAGATCCTAGCACAACCGTTACAACCTTCTCCTGAAATACATTTTGAGCGATTTGATCAATTATCGTGATGGTAACGGTATCGCCGGGATCGTAACTATTTAGCGCATTTGTCAAACTTTGACCGTCATATACGTCATCCGCCTCTATTGAGGTTATTAACGTGCCTGGTGTAATATTATTCATGTGCAATGCCCCGCCGGCAGTAATTGGTCCAAGTATTATCCCTCTGATATTCCTCCATTGCCCCGAAAATCCATCTGAAATAAACATATTACCTTGATAAGGTATCACGTCGGTTAATCCTAAATGCGCCCTAACACCAACATCTTGCGATATCGCTACGTTCTGAGATACTGCATGTTGAACGGAAATCTTTTTGGTTTGGCTCCATTGTGCTTCCATAGCAGTCATTTCATTGCTGTTCAACACCCTTCTAAACGAATTGTTGCCGTTTGCGCGATAATCCCCCCATCGTACGCCATGTGCTATAAAACCGACATAATCCTTCTTACCCAATGCAGCAACGGCATCACCAATGTTTACTTCTAAATTTGGGTCATTATACTGCAACGCCCGTACGTAATCCAGATGCAGTTTTTGTAAATCAGTATTCCCTTCAAGTCGGGCTTTCTCAGCTGCCGCTATATGGTTTTGTATGGCCTGCTGTTGGGATATCGTAGGAAAAAAAGCATTTTCGAACATGGCAATCATGTCATCATCAGCATCGTACATTTCAATGGTGGTATTGGAAAACCGTTCATCTGAAAATTGGTTATTTACCTGCTGATCAAAATGCGATTTCATTGATTTACGCCTACTACCGAAACCTAGAAAAGACCAGCCGCTCGATTTCTGGGTTACCGTGCTTTCTTGGGCCTCGCTCAAAAACTGATTGATGATCATGCTCGCATTTATGCGTGCATTGATATAGCTGCCTTTTGTATCCAAGAATTTGTACTTGGCAAGAACGGAAAAGTTTCCTCCGGCAATTCTATTTTTGATATATTGCGAGGGCCGGTCAATAGAAACACTATTAAAGGCGCCGCCCATAGATACCGTTGTTCCGGGGATGCGTTCACTTGCGACGACATCATTCCCTACCTTCACAGTCACCTCCAATTCAGAAAGAGATATGAG
This sequence comes from Parapedobacter defluvii, assembly GCF_014642075.1. Classification (GTDB taxonomy): domain Bacteria; phylum Bacteroidota; class Bacteroidia; order Sphingobacteriales; family Sphingobacteriaceae; genus Parapedobacter; species Parapedobacter defluvii. The sequence continues at coordinate 342,963 of NZ_BMIK01000001.1, forward strand.
TTGAGCTGCATACTGATTATAGGCATCTATATAATGTTGCTGTTGGAGAATATATTGTTCATATTGGTTCGCGAGCGCCATAATTTGCGATGCAAATACACCCGCATTCGGATTAATGATTGGCCCTCCGAATGTGTTTTTCACAATAGGGGGATAATAAAATCGAAGGGTGGAACCCGAAGTTAGTGCGGCGCCAATTGCTGCCTTTTGGCTCTCGTTCGGCAAAGACAAGTTAGCTATTATCGGTATCGTTATAGAATAAACATCGGTATCATAGCTGTTTGTCTCATAGCCTTCGGAATCAATGAATTTGACGCTTTTGATATCAACCTCAAGCAGCGGCATAATAAACATCTTGGCCGTACTGCCACTTGCCGTGGTTTCTACGAAACCATGTGTGTGATAGGGAAAGTACCTACCCGTATTGTCAATAGCAATGTAGTTCCGAACCTCGAATCGCTTTGAATTGGGAGTTACTTGAGGAAAAACACGTGGTATCCAAAAGAAAACTGCTAAGAAGCAGACAGAAAGCTTTTTCATAACTTGTTATTTGAAGGTGACTGTGATCGGTTTGTTCGGTGTACGATTAGGTGTATCTGTTCCATAAAATGCCTTTTTCAGTCTTGAATAAGCCAAAGCACTATTCTGGACACTGCAGTTACCTACGTTAGCTCCTGTACCAACTAATACGCAACCTTTAATTTCCCTGGTATAATTTCCCATATGGATTTGCACCCCTGTCCGGTTGGGTACGTTCTCAAGTTGAATCCGCCATCCGTCGGCCTTATCATAGCGCAGTATTCCGCTGTATGTCCCCGGAGGAATACAACTTACGTTGTTCAGATTATCTTTCCACGGCAGCTCCAACGTATAGCAAAGAACTTCGCCATTCGCAATAAGATATCCCATCGTGCACGCAGATGCGGATGTTTTTCGCTCCACGATCAAATCGAGCTTTTCCTGGGTATAAAATGTTATATAATTAAATACTAGTAGGAGAGTTAAAATAGGTTGCATAAGTTGTAATATTTGGTCATATCTTAGTGGAGAAGATTAAAGAAGTACCTGAGACACCTGAGCTCTCCAATTGGAGTGTTGTCTGTCCTTTATACCGAAATCGATATCTACAAGGCCCGGCTGATTTCTTGTAAGGTTCAACCAAATTTCTTGCAAGTCTATACTGGCTATTCTGTTCTTTTAGGTCCATGTTGCAGATTTGAAATGCCAAGGATTAATATCGGCTAAATATAATATATTTCAGTCTATATATAAATACCCACAAGTAAGTATTTTACAATAATTTATGGTCTTCTCTTCATATATTTAGTAGATGTCCTCATTATTCAATCCCGCATTAGACGCGTTGATTAAACCGGTACAAAAATACCCCGGTGTTTCGATTCCGGGGCCTTCCATGTGGTAAAATGGATGTATTGCTTATCATATTCCGATACTGACACTGGAGCATTCATCATTTGAAATTTCGATTTAAGGTCTTCCCATAAGAATGGATCGCCGCGTAAGCCCCAGCCTGACGGAGTATCGTCGAAGTATTTTGAAGCGTTGCTCCGTTTCATGATGCGGAACTGGTTATGCTGGCTAATTATTTATGACAAAAATACGAAGACAAATCAAACTATTCAATAGTCATTAATTGAAAAATAGCCTAGCCCCTAACCCATTGGGGCGGCCCCTGTTTCGTCACGAAACAGGGATTTTTTAGTTTTACACCACCTCGATCTCCGGATTCAGTCTCGTCAGCTCCGTAATAAACCCGGCTTTATCCTCCGGCGATATGACAACACTGTCAAACCTGTTGTAAAAAATTTCGAGTCGGTCCAACGAAGGAGCGGGAGCACTAATAAGGGTTCGGGTTTTCTCAATTTTCCGGATAGAAGCAACGGGTATTTTCTTCCGCTTGTATAACCAGCCGCCGTGGATGATCAGCATACCGCGGTCAACGGCATAATAAGTTGCCAGAAAAAGCTGGATGCACAGGGCGGTGCATACGATCATGAGCACCGCGATCCCAAATCCCACCAACTGCCCTGTTTGATTGGGCTGTTTCAGGGGCAAAATAACTGTCAGCAGCGTAGAACCTAACATGATTCCCACGATTGGTATAAAAAGTACCAAATCTACCTTCGCTTTGTATTTTGTCATAGGCAACAAAATACGAAATTTTGCCAAGCGGTTTTCCCATACTATCAGAAATCTTCCTCAGAGCCGATTATAAACGGATATAACCGTTTAAAGACGGCTGTCATTTTGCTAAATAAAATATCATACACTATTTTTGCCTCACAGTCAAACCCCACAGAATACCAATGAAAAGCAATGCACTATGGCAAAACAAGCATTTACCGAAACTCAGGGTAAAGAACGCGCGGAAAGTCAGCAGTTTGATAAAATCATCCGGCAGAATATGCCTATTCTTTTTCCGGCGCTTATGGAAAAAGTATTTGGTCTGCATATCGTGGAATATACTCTGCTTGACGACAAGCTCCAGACCACAAAGCAATTGGAAGTGGATGCGTTGCAGAAAGCTACAGATACCGAAGGCAATACATTCATCATCCATCTGGAAGTTCAGACCAAAAATGACAAGTACATGGCTATACGGCTGTTGGAGTATCGTGCTATGTTGAACCGTATTCATGGGCTTCTGGTGAAGCAATACGTATTATATATCGGCGGAGGCAATATGAATATGCAAGACTGCATTATAGAGCCCGATCTTCAATTCGCGTACAAGTTGATCGATTTTTCGACACTACCGCACGAGTGGTTTCTATCTTCGGAACATATTGAGGAACAGCTGCTAGCTGTGTTGGGCAAGCTGGGAGATAAGGAGCCGACCAAGCTAATGGAGGAGGTAATTTCCGCGATTGACAGACAACCTATTAATCGTGTAGCTAAAATTAAATATTTCAAGCAGTTGCGTGTGTTGGCGCAATTGCGTAAATTTACAGACACAAAGAAAGTGAGGGACATGATGTTAAAGACAGCTTCATTTTTTAAGGTAGAAAAGGATCCTTTTTATAAGCAGGGTGCCGAAGAAGCCGCTGAGCAAAAAAGCTATGAGTTCGTTCAGAACTTAATTCAGAACACTGAATTCGATGATGCCAAAATCGCATCTTTGGCAGTGGTAGCAGTGTCTTTTGTTGAGAAAGTTCGCGCTGATCTGGCCAAGAAGAAGAAATAACGGTAGTTGATACCGCCGTGTAATGATATGGACCATCCGTCAATCGGCGGATGGTTTTTGTTTGTGGTTTCGAGACTTTTCGAAGGTAAATTATACGTTGACCGTTACAGGCTTACTATCTTAGCAGCAATCTCTTTGCAATACGCAATATTTCCCAATAAGCACATCGTTTCAGTTTCAATCTTGAAAAGAGCGGTAGCAATGGTTCTTTCATTCGCTCCATTTATTTTTAGGTTGAATATTTGGGGGAGATAACTATAATATTCGTCTCTCGCTTCTTTGTACACGTTCACGCCAATTGGATCCATTCATATAAGTTCAAACACTACAACCGAAACCCGCATGGATTACCTATTTGAAATTTACTCGTTTTCGGGGATTGTAAACCGGTTATATCATTTCTACTTTTGTTGCCGGGAGAATAAATTATGAAAACAAGTCTATTCATTCCATTTACCTTATGGATGGCCCTAGCTTTGCTAATGGGGTGTAGCAAAGACGAAAATGAACAACTCGGCAAAGGCCGCTTCGGCGAGCAGTTCGGCGGCACACCCTATCGTGGCGATGCAACGGGTGAATTATTTGTCGACGACGAGTTAATTTATGTTTGGGAGGGTTCGGCGACTGTTTCTGCTATTGAACAGACGGCAGATTCCGTGTCGCTTGTCTTTCTGGCCAACTTTGGCGATGAAGGTGAGGTCAACCTCAAGATGCGCGGCCGCGACCACAATGGAGATTTTCTATTGGAAAGCCCCGACGGTGTTTTGCACGTGGTAGATAGCAAGATTTCTGGCAGGATAGAAAATACGGCACAAACGATAGCGCTTTCCGGGGATGTCCATGAGCGATATGTTTCCGCAGATATTGAAGTCCTGTTCAACCAGGGTACTGACGTGTTTCCAGCGGGCTCGATGCTAAAACTGGCCTTCCGTACCTCGCGTGAAACCGAGGACACCGGGGACGGCGACGGTTGTACCATGCGATTGGTTCCGATCTGGTCTCCAAATGGGATGACCATGGGGATGGTTCCCGACTGCGATTGATGCTTCGCTTGATTCCTACGATCGGAATAAAAAGTGCCAAATCTACCTTCGATTTGTATTTTGTCATAGGCAACAAGTTGTTGCCCAATGTCTACAACCTTGCTTTTGGCCCTATTGGTGAAGACGGGGAGATCGACGACCAAGTCGTGGTGAGACACAAGGACATTAATCTGGTTTTCTCAAGTGTCCTTTTTTATGCCTACTTTTTTTTGTTGGCCAACGAAGACAAGGGCTACAGCATTGGCGTGGATGGCTCCAATGACATTAGAGCATACCTATATCATCGCATGTTTAATTACAATAGTCGCGAGTTGGCCGACATGTTTTATATCGTTGGTGTCGATTGGTATGTCCGACTGCTCCGCAATGGCACGGACATTGAGCGAGATAGGGAAGGGTACGCGCTTTTCAAACCCCGTCCGGAATGTTTTGATTTAGAAAGGAATCCTGCGGATTTGTATCGGTATTATATGTTTTCGTTAACAGATTAAATTGTATTTTTGTAATTATGAGACCCACAATCAAAAGCAAAGTGGACGCGATCAAGGCGATAGCCCAAAAGGCTGATTCGTCACACTTCCGTTCGGCCAAGCCGCCACGCACTTCCGGCGACAGCCTGTCGAAGGCTATCCGCGATGAACGGGAAGCGGCTATTTTCCAAGAAGAACTTAAACTAGCATTCAAGCAATCCAAAAGGTAATTCTTTACACAATAGCGATGGCAAAAATTAGGGTAGAAAATACAGAAATCACCATTCTGTCAGTTTAAGAAAGGGATTACATTTCGCTGACGGATATGGCAAATGCCAAAGCGAGTGCAAGCCGTGCGGCTGATATCGTCAAAACTGGATAAGGAACCGTTATACCCTTGAATTTTTGGGAACTTGGGAGCAAATCAATAATCCGCAGTTTAAAGTGGTCGAATTTGACCACTTTAAATCACAGGCAGGTTTACCGAGCTTTGTATTGAGCGTCTCGGAGTGGATAGAAAAAGCAAACGCCATAGGAATCATTGTAAAAAAGGGGAAATCGCGGAGAACCGTCATTTCAAAAATGCGAGCATGATGAATTTCACAAAGGAAATTCGACAATCACTGATCCCATAACCCCATCATAAACGGTCCCTACCGCCCCCCTATTTTTAAACTCACAAGCCAGCTATCACCACCACAAACTTTAGTAGATCAGGCAAAATAAATACCTACAAAAGAGAATCATTCAATATACCCGATCCTACGGGAAAAAAGCCGTATTCCAGTTCACTATGGCGGTTTGCCATTCCTGACTCAGCGAATACCACTTCATTGTTTTCGAGCGCACGGAGAAGGGTTTCGTAACGCTCAAAGAGCGTTTAAGTTTAATAATAATCGATGCGGATAATAACAAGGTCTAAGCATATATATACTGCTTATACATTTCTAATTTTATGGCCAACGTTAGGCCTTTTGTGCCCCGGCCCAATGGAGAGGGAAGTAGCGTGCATTTGATCTGTTTTCCCTGATGCGTGATTGTTGCCTGAGGACCGGTTAGAAATAAGCCGGTGAGTCTGCCCATGATAACGGGCGGAAGACCCTTTTGAGAATGAATAAACCATTTCCATGCACTTTGATAGACAAACAAGAATTCCTCGATGTTGTGTTTCACGGCCAATTGAAGCACATCATTGTACCTTTTAGGAATGATGTCCTTGTCGCTCGGGGATTTTGGAACGGCCCGTTCATATTCCAATATGATATCAGTCATGCCTATGTTTAGATCCTTCAAAAGTTGGATCTTCCTATTCTTATCGAACAAATAGCCGCCTTTTCCAACAATAGGCATGCCTTCATTTATCGCCGTCAAAATATCCCATAGTCTTGTATTACTGCTGTTGGAATAGTAGAACGGCGCACTTTCCGGTGGTAGTGTACCAATCAATAATTTTTTAGCATTATCCGGGGATAATCGGTTTAAATGGATGTAGACGCATTCCGTCGTTTTTATTGAGTAAATATATCGGTTGAGGTAAATTGTTTTCCGTTGTCTAGCAAATTTACCTTTTTATTTACAAAATCTTTTGAGTTGGTGGCACTGTTCGGAAACCACGGTTTTCTGGGTGGGTCAAAAACGGATCACTCTCTCCAATTCGGTCAGCGTAATCATTTTTGTTTTTCGGTAAGTGCCGGTTTGGAGAACGATTTTATCGCCGGATACAAGATAATCAGCCTTTGATTTTGCGCATAGGGCAAAGAGGTAATTGTCCTTATTGTCCGATACGACCTTGGGAATATCAGTGAGTTTGTAGGTTTTGGTTGTTAGGTCGTGAAGTTTTGCGACTTTAGAAACACTTTCCGGAGGTACGAACTTCCTGAGTTTTGGTCTCGCAAGCACATCCGTTTCTCTGATCTTAACGCTTCGCAGCTTGCTATACGTATATCTGACTCGGCCATATGGACAATAAAATCGAGCCTACGGTTGATGGTTAGGCTGACCCAGATATTGCAATCCAATATAAGGATCATTACTGAGGTTTAGCGCTGCGAACGGCTCGGCTTTCCTGCACAATTTCGTCCATGGTAAGCGTCTTGCCCGGATTGATGGAATTGTTGATTTCCTTAGCGAGGGCAATGGCGTTGCTTTCCCGCGTGACTGTCACACCCAGCTCCTTTAATAATTTCTTTACAAGCGACGTCTTATTTTCAGGCACTTTAATCAAAAATGTATCCATAATAGCAAATTTAATAAAAGTATTTCTATTTGGCAAAGTCGAACTATTGCCGGAACTTGCCTGGTATCGGAATGGTTATGTCCAACGGTCTTGATCATCAATTCAAGTATTCACCGGATAAACTCGCCATTGTTAAGCATATTTTGGAAGAGGAGCGATACCTGATTGTTACTACAACCAACGCGAGATCAACAAGCGCATGGCGTTGATCGCACCGGAAGAGTTGACACCGTATCTGCCACTGTTCCTAAGACTTTTTGACGGTCGTCATTATTCGAGTTTACCAAATCATCAACTTCCTGATGTTTGTCATGGCGGCATTCGTAACCAGGGGAGTATTCTTCGACCCCAAGTCACCCCGGGATGATTTTCTTGTCAAATACGAATAGCTTAGTCCTCTTCACTCAGTAATTGGTTTAGTTTGGCTTCGGTTAATCCCTTTTTTTTTGCTGTTTTCCCAGCTTTATCCAATAGCTTATCAAATTCAGCTTCCTTCAATTCACGTAGTATATCAGCTATTTTACGCTCATATTCTGCCTTCAGCGCAGGAGCACTGTTTCTCCAAGCCCGGGCCAATGCACTATCAACTTCCAATACGATGCGATCCATGATTATGTTCCTTTCTGTCAAATGCATTTATACAAAAATGCAAAATGTTTTCATAAACCTAAACTCTCCGCTAAATTCCGCGCCCATACATCAAGGCTATAGAAGTAACCTCGTAATTTTATCCCTCCAAGGTAATCGTAAAGTAATTCTTTACAACTGAATTTTAGCATAGATTACTTTCATTGTGTATGTTAACCGTGGGTTGACTTATGTTTTGTTTGGAGGTATTAAAAAGTTCTACCAATGGGGACTAGGCCTTCCATTCCCTTGCTCCGCAACTCGCCGACAAATGCAGCTTCGATATATGATTAGTGATAGCAGGAGATTTATTTACCCGAAGTAGCTTCCTCGAAAAGACGCATAGCTAAAAGACCATTTCCAACTGCACCCCCTGCGCGAAGTGCCGCCGCGATAAACACCGTTTCCGCAATCTCCTCACGGGTCGCGCCTGCCTCAACAGCGTTTTGGATGTGTGATTCAATACAATATGCACACTGAGTGGTTAACGCAACAGCAACGGACATCAATTCACGGTATTTAACGGGAATGATGCCATCGCTTCGTTCAGCGGTATACTTAAGCTGCAAAAATGCCTCAGCCTCTTTTTTGGCAGCGTCAATGAGGGTGCGAACATATGCGCGATCTTTTGGAGTTTGATATTCTGACATCATTATTTGTTTTAATAGCACGTAAAATTTTAGCCGGTTTGTTTAGCTCTTGGGTGTATCTTCAATACCTATAGCCAACCATGAAGATCCGTTGCCGATTCGTATTCACCTTGTTTTTTGCGGTGCTCTTTGATAAATATATCTTTTGAACGGTCTATTTCCTCTTCGATGCCGGATAAGGTCTTAATCAATTCAGGGATATTAATAAACAGATCTGTATTTTGAAACCACCACGGGTCGAATTCGTGAGAAAGATGATATATCAATTTGCTGCGGAGGCTTATTTCAATTTTTTCAATGACATCAAATAACAAAATACGTAGCTCTCTATCAAAGTTGTATAGGTTTATAACATCCGAAATTTACTGTTGGGCTTAAAAATATGTTGTTCTTTATCTGCTTGCATTGGCCACCAATACCCTGCTAATCGGTAATAGCTGATATGGCTGAGAAAATGCTCGCAATTATCTTCTTTCCTGATTTCTAAGCCTCTGGCTGTAAGTTGTGCAATTTGTTCATCAATAGTAAAGGCTGCTTTGTTATACATTTGGTTCAGTCCATTAATTCAGATTACTTGGTTTAGAAAAAGCTAAAAAGCAAAAGACACGCCCTAGGACGCTGTTCTCATGGGTAGCGTGGCGTGTACTGTTAATGCAAAGATACAACAATAAGTATATTTCCTCTATAAATTATAATCCAATACAACATACTCTCTCCATAGGAGAGATGAAAAACTAATTTCCTCTACGAGCTCGGAGCTCAAACGCATTTTCTTGCCATTAGCACGCTTATGTATGCCAGTTTGTAAGACGGGGTCGCTGCCACCACAAATATAAGGGCCTTAACGTGCTACCTTTGGTCAACGCTACGCAGCAACGGCCTTGTAAGGTTGCTTTTTGGCTAATATATTCCAGATGACCACCAATAGTTTCCTGGCATTTGCCATCAGCGCCTTGTTATGGTTCATTCTTTTCTTAAGGGTGTTGTACCTTAGGAAGAAATGGGTCTGTCTGGTCCTGCTGGCCCCCCATGCACATTGGATCAGCATGATGCGAAGGTATTTATTTCCATGCAGGGTCTTTCGACCCTTTATTTTTCCCGCGCTCTGGTCATTCCTTGGCCTGAGGCCGGCCCAGCCCACCAGGTTTGATGCCGTTGAAAAGATTCCCATGTCAGCACTGATCTCTGCGAGTATGCCGGCAGCACTTTGTTCTTTGATTCCGGGGACGCTTTGCAGGAGTTCGAGTTCCTGGCTATAATACCTGCCGCATAGTTCGATCAGTTTTTCTTTGCACGCGGTCAGCTGTCTGTGGAAGAACTCGGCCTCTTCCAATGCCATTGCCAGCACGTCCATGTCCGTTGCCGAGACGATGCCCGTAAGGGCTTCCTTTATGGTCCGGATGCCGTGTTTGTTCTTGGTACGGGTATGCACCAGGCCCACCAGCACATCCGGGTCGGTCTGACCCATGGATATCGCCCGGACTACCTTGCGCATCGATTTTGCCTCCTATGTCCGACACATAATTGCTCAGACGGATATTGCAGCGCTGGAGTGTGAGGTCTATGGATTGGTCCGCCCGTTGAAGGTTCCTGTTCAGGTAGGTGATCCTGCGGTTGTATTGGCGGAGCTCCTGGATACGGCTGTCCGGCACAAAGCTCCCTTTGATAAGGCCCTTTTGGAGAACCGTGGCTATCCAGTGGGCATCTTTTACGTCGGTTTTCCTACCGGGAAGCTGCCTGATGAAGTAGGGATTGACCAGCTTGACATCAAAATCCGGTTCCAGGATACGCCACAACGGTATCCAGTACACGCTCGTGCTCTCCATAGCGACATGGCCGACATGAAATTCCACCAACGTATCACGCAAACGCTCAAGATCCGGGGTCAAGGTACCGAATACTTCTTCGATCTTTTCCCCTGATTCGGTTAATATGCACATAAAAACACTATCTTTATGCACATCAAGGCCACAAAATCTTTCCATATTACTTTGTTTTTTAGTCCATTATAAAGATAATAAGGATGGACGATGTGGCCTCCATTTTATTGAACGCGTTTATAATTCCTGATTTTTATGTAAGTTTGTGAAAGCTTTTTCATCAATTATTTGAACCAATGTAGACGGGTTCTTCTTTATTATTCCATTCTATACAAGGCTCGGTTGACTCGATTGACAAAATGATAGGGAAAACAAGCAATATCCTACATTTATCAAAGTAACGATGGGATTACCTGTATTGAGACCCGGTCGGAAAACGAACCAAGCATATCGCAAACGTTTTCGAAGAAAAAGAGGAGGTAGACGAAAAAAGCAATGTGCAAATTTCGCACATTAGTACTTCGGATAGGCCTGTCAAGTTCTACAACCTCGATGTCATATCATCTCAGTCGGTTATCGCGTCAAAAGCCATCAAAGGGAGCCAAGCGCGCGACGTGCGGAAAAAGATTGCTGGAACAACTGGCGACTGATTTGACTATGCTTCATGGTAACAAACCTGATGATATCATCTGGGACCCGTATGCGCTGGATTCCCTGAAAATACCCGAGCGGCATCAGTATAGTGAGTCTGAATTGGAAAGCCGGATTATCGAGCTCCTGCAACATGCCATTGATCATGGCAGTGTTTTTAATGTATAGAAAAACGATGTCAAGCCTTCCTTTGCGGAGTAATTATAGCCAATTATCGCAGGTAGTCGATTTGTGATATTTTGTCAGTTGATAGCAAAAGATCAATTAATGTCTACAAAAATCGGAATTCCCGATTTTCCAATTACTCCCCCCTTATGGTTTCCCGTAAGAATCCATACTTACCACGGGTAGCTTTGGAGTCAGATTCTATCACATCAACTATAGCATGTCAAGCAGACACGAAATCAAATGCATCAACAAAACCAACCGTACCAGCGCTCATGAGCGGATTGAGCGTATCGGCGGTATGAATGGCACCGGAACCTGGTGGTCCCTCACGCAGCAAGAAGCAATTGCAGGTATCGAAGAGGGCCGTTGGGAGTAGAACCAGCCGCTATTTTTGTAACCAATTTAGTAATTCGTATATTGCATTCCAAAACGACCATCAAAGCCGTCAGGCCGAACAGTATCTATACGTATAATGAAAAGCTGCGCGAATTGAGGTGCCGCGATTACGACAGCGGACTTTACCATGACTGTAATTAAAATATGGCTGTTCAACAAGAGATAAAAGACCTGATATATACGTATTATCCAAAGGGATTAAGCATCGGCGATCAGTACGCATCATCAAAGGAGTATCATTCCCGAAGACAAAAAATTGATGAGGCGATAGCCAGCAAGTCTCTTATGTCAAAGTGGAAAAGCTTCAAGGAAAAATTCGAAAAGCTTATCACGGATAGGTCTTACTCGTTGTCGGACTATTCATTCGGCGGCGGCTCTCCTTCGTTTCACGTCAGTGTCAGTCCGAATGCCTTTATGGAAACGGATAATAACGTCTTGGTATTCACGATCGCGATTAGTGTCATATCGGACTTTTGGGCTTACCGGTTCATAGATAGAACGGATACCGCTTGGGAAGCGAGATACTCACCAGCAAGTGAGAAAGAAAGAGAGCTGCTCTCGCAGGTTGGCCAGATCATGAAGGAAACGTTCCCTGGTCATCGACTACTTGAAGAGAAATACCTGTCGGAGGCGTATGATGACGTTGAATCAAGCATAGGACTAAAAAGATCGCCTAGCGTATTCGATTTATTGTTCGTTGACCACGATAACTAATGCAGACGGGAATTGACGATATATTAATAAACCGGGTGGGAAGTTGGTTTTGTTCGGCTAAAGTGGTTAGTTGACCATTTGTTGTTTCCGCAATTAACAGCATTGACTCGCCGGAATTATCAAAGAGATAACGCTTTAACTTACCATTTTGGCTTTCGGCATCGTTTAGACCCTTTTTTAAGCTTGACGTTGCTTGTTAATTTTGGATACTATTGTTAAATAGGTTTTTTTCGGTGCCATTGGCGAAGGCTTCCGATAATCACGAGGTGGGCGTGGCACACTCGAAAAATCCTACAAGCACGTCATGTGTGCGGATAAATCAGCCTTTTCCATTCGTCGATCATTTCAGGTTTCCAGTTGATGTGAGCAAAGAAAGGGTGGGAGATATCTACACCCGTGATGCCTTCAAAAAGCTCATTATGTTGCTTAAGGGCGAAGCGCTTTACCCACGCATTCACCGAAACCAAACTCATGTCCGTCTGCTCTGCTGCTTTTGCCGAGGACAGCCCATCGGCCTTGAGAAAAACCGCACGGCAACGCATACGGAAACAGTGGCTCGGGCCGTTGCGGAAGCCCTGCTCGAGTTAGTGCCGTTGTCCCTCCGTTAATTCTATTGTTTTATCTTCCCCATTTATTCCTATAAACAATAATCGGACACAAAGAAAAAACAAATGCTTTATATAAACTAATTATGAACATTTACTTATGATTATAGGTTACCGCTCCGCGTCTGCGTACTTCGTACGCTAGGTGGTGTCTGCGGCAGTTGCAATATGCTAGTTATTAGGTGGTAAAACTGTTAATGGTATTATTTACTGAATTAATAATTTTGGGATATAAACAACATTAAACCAATATATAACAAGCAATCACTTTATAAAAAAGTTGAGATTATGCATCGCCACTCCCGCCCACGAATGCCAGCGAATTAAAGTTTTCTGACGCATTCGAACTTAGGTTAACCGGAAATTGGCTAACTTTGCGTAAACCAACGAAAACTGATTAGGTGCAAAAAAATGGATTATGCCAAGCAGCTCGATATCGTCCTCCTGGAGCAGATTCGTGATGGAAACGAACAGGCATTTGCTGCGTTGTATGATCGCTATGCTGGCCGGTTGTATGGAAACCTGATCAAACTGGTGAAGGATCGTGACGTGGCGCAGGAACTGCTTCAGGATGTTTTTTTAAAAATCTGGGAAAAGCGGAAATCGATCCGCGTCGAATCGTCGTTTGCGGCGTATCTTTTTGCCATTACCAAACACATGGCACTTAATTTTTCAAGACGTGTCGTATTGGATGCGAAAGTAGTTTCATCACTGGCTGCTGAGGCACCCGACGGGTATTCGCACATTGAGGAGGGGATGATTGCCAAAGAACTGGAACGGCTATATGATAATGCGGTGAACGCACTTCCTCCCAAGCGACGGGTGGTTTATATACGATGCAAACACGAAGGCAAAACCTACGAACAGGTGAGCCGCGAACTGGGGATTTCCACATCCACCATAAACGACCACATGGTTAAGGCTTTGCGCTTTATCGAACAGCACTTACGATATGATGGGGTGGTCGGTTTGATCCTGATCGCCGGATTGCCCTATTTTTAAATTTTTTTTTTCACCGAGCAGATGTTGGCCCAGGGTTAGGTGTCTTATCTTTAAAAGACAGGAGAACCTTTGGCACAAGAAAGAGTATTAGCACGCCTTTTCAGGAAGTATTTAACCCATGAGTTGACCGCGGATGAGCTTACCGAACTTCGTGTGCTCCTCGAAGACGAGTCCAATAGGATGCGCTGGGACGAGCTGGCGCACGAGTCGCTGGTTGAACCGGTTTCAGACGATTTTTTGGGAGATCCGGCTGTTAAGCAAGAGCTTGCTCGGTCTTTTTCAACAATCCGAAGGCGTATGGCCCGGCCGAAGCTTCAGCGGACGCTTTTTCCGGCGGCTGCGGCGATGCTGGCACTGGCCATTGGCCTATGGTGGTTTGCCGGTGGATCCAGCCAACCGTCTGACCCGGCCTTGGCATCCGAATTTGGGAGCGATGCGCTGCCTGGAAGAAATAAGGCCTACCTCATGTTGCCCAATGGCGAGCGCATACCATTGAGCGGCGAGCAGAGTGGTATCGTGGTCAACAAAGGAGTGCGTTACGAAAACGGGGGCATGGTTGTGCGCGAAACCGGTGCGACGTTGCCTACAACTGCGGATACCTTGTTGTTGTCGACGCCGGCGGGCGGACAGTATGCAGTGACGTTTTCCGATGGGTCGCGCGTGTGGCTCAACGCCGGATCGACATTGAAATATCCCATGCGTTTTGGGGATGAGTGTCGAAGCGTCGTCCTGGAGGGCGAAGGTTATTTTGAGGTGGAACCGGATGCTATACCGTTTTCGGTGCATACGGCAGGGCAAACAGTAACCGTATTGGGTACCGCTTTCAACATCTATGGGTACCCGGAAGAAGGGCAGGTGGAGACCACGCTGGTGAATGGGTCGGTAACGGTCAGCAATCATCATTCAGGCACGGTGCATCGGCTCAGGCCCGGCCAACAAAGCATTGTCAATGTAACGCAAACAGCTATCAACGATGTAGCGGTAACGGATTTTACCGCTTGGAGGCAGGGGATGTTCATCTTTAATGATACCGAGCTGACCAAAGCCATCAAGCAGTTGGGCCGGTGGTACAATGTGGATGTGGTTTACGAGGGAGCGCCGCCCAACACCTCTTTTTTCGGAGAGATTGGCAGGGATAAGTCATTGTCGCAGGTGCTGAGCCTGCTCAAGCGCAGCGGCGTTAATTTCCGCATCAAGGAAGCAGTAAACGACCGGAAAGTACTGACGGTCATTCCATAACCAATTTAATAACTTAATAACGACGGCTATGATATAACGGATATTTACTTGATTCGGTGCCTTAATGTACCGAAAAAAAACCGGATGGTGTTGACGCACCATCCGGCAATGCTTGGCGTAAACAGTCTTATTTTTTTACCAAACGTTACAAACATATGAATTATTCTTTATGTGTTAAGGGCATGTGTTGGCCCTTAACCACAAGATGGCTACTCGTTATGAAACTTGCCTTGCTTTTAACCTGTGTATTTACCGTGCATGTGTATGCCGCTACTTATGCCCAGTTGCTTACGATCCGGGCGAAGGAAAAGCCCTTAGCTGAAGTAATGAAGCAGGTGAAGCAGCAGTCTGGCGTTACCTACTTCTTGAACGGCCGTGACATTGCCTTACAAAAAGTCACGGTAAACGTAACAAATAAACCGATTGCTGAAGCAATGGATAGCATGCTTGCTGGATTGCCCCTGGTGTGGACCCTTGACGATGGCGTGGTCGTTGTGGCCGCCGCGCCACCCGTTGGCGAACGGCAGCAGGAACGGCGGGCAACCGGCACCGTCGTTGACGATCAGCGCCTTCCGCTTTCGGGCGTGACTGTATCAGTAGCCGGAACGCCGACCGTGGCCACGACAACCGATGAGGACGGCAAGTTTCAGCTGGTATTGCCCGACGGCGTGGACTCGCTGGCTTTTTCGCTCATCGGTTATTATAGCGAAACGTGGGCAGTGCCTGCTACGGGAGCGATGCAGGTGACGATGCGAGCAGCCGTGAGCGACTTGGATGAGGTGGTGGTTGTGGGGATGAACTTTAGGCAAGCCAAACGATCGGTAACCGGCGCCATGGCCACCATCCAGACCAAAGAGCTTCGGCAGAGCCCCGTTGCCAACCTCAACAACGCGTTGGCCGGCAGGCTGCCGGGTTTGATCAGCGTGCAGTCGTCCGGGCAACCGGGCGACGATGCAGCATCGCTCTACATTAGGGGAATTGCTACCTATGGCTCGAATACGGCACCGTTGATCGTGATCGATGGGTTACCGCGGGGCCAAGGCAGTTTCAGCCAAATCGATCCCAACGAAGTGGAATCGGTTTCCATCTTGAAAGATGCTTCATCTTCGGCATTATACGGTATCCAAGGTGCCAACGGTGTAATTGTCGTGACCACCAAACGGGGTCGCGATGGCCAGAAACCGATCATCGATTTTACCACGCAGCAAGCACTGCAACAGGTTGTTCGACTACCCAAGCCGATTAGTACCTACCAGAGTGCATTGTATTTTAATGAATACGATACGAATAACAATTCCGAGCCTCGATTCAGCGAGGAGGCATTGGAAATCGTACGGTCGGGTTCGGATCTGTTCCTATACCCGGAAGTCAATTGGTTTGACGAGATACTGGAGAAAAACGCATGGCAGGGGCAGTATAACCTCAATATTTCAGGGAGTACCAACCGCGTGCGGTATTTCGTGTCAGGCAGCCATATTTCGCAGGGCGCCTTGTTGAAGCACGATGATCTGTTTTATGAGAACTATGGGAAAAAGAACGGTTTTTCGCGCTATAACTTCCGCTCTAACATCGATATCCAGGCCACGAAAGGACTTCAGTTGCAGGTGGACCTCGCCGGGCGCCTCGAACGGCGCATCGGCCCGTCTTCGGGTTTCCAGGAAGTGTTTAGCCTACTTAACAATATGCCACCCTTTGCGCTGCCGATCTTTAACCCCGACGGGACATTAGGAGCGGCTAGCAATGTCGAAATCCCATTCTGGCGCAACCCTTACGGCCTGGTTACGCAAAGTGGTTATTATGAGAACTCAACCAACGTGATGTATGGAACGATTTCGGCCCGGCATAGCCTGGATTTCCTGCTGGATGGTTTGTCTGCCCAGGGGTTTTTCAGTTTCGAAAACAACAACTTCAACCGAACAATGCGGAACCAGGAATTTGATTCGTATTGGTACCGCGGGTTGGATATGGATGGACTGCCCATGTACCAGCAGACGCGGATCGCGACCACGTTGGCGACATCGGGGAACAATGACATAGAACGGTCCAATTATCTCGACTTCAGGTTGCAGTACGAACAGGGGTGGGATCGCCATCAATTCGCGGCGCAAGTGTTGGGCAACCGGACCCTGCGGATCTATAACCACGAGCTTCCCTATGCCTACCAAGGCGTGAGTGCCCGTACCACGTACAGCTACGATGCGAAATATTTCCTCGAAGCGAACGTTTCTTACAACGGCTCCGAAAACTTCCCGAAGGGTGAACGCTATGGATTTTTTCCCGCGGTATCCGTTGGATGGGTGGCTAGCGATGAGGCCTTCCTGAAAGAGACGCCCGGGCTGAATTTCCTGAAAATAAGGGGCTCGTACGGCTTGGTGGGGAACGACAAAATCGGCGGCCAGCGGTGGTTGTACCTCAGTGATTTTGCGGCAGGCGGTGGCTATGGGCTGGGATTGAGCCCAACGTGGAGGCCTGGGTATAACGAGTCTCGCGTGGGCAATCCGTTCGTAACGTGGGAGCAGGCCCGTAAGGCCAATGTAGGCTTTGAGCTTTCGGTGTTGAAACAAGACATGCTGCAATTGACGTTTGACGTCTTCCATGAACGGCGTTCGAATATCCTGACCACTCCGGGCACCGTGCCTGACTACTTGGGCATATCGACGCTGGCGCCTTTGAATGCCGGCGAGGTGGTGAACAAAGGGGTAGACGGCGAGCTGCGGTTCAACAAACGTTGGTCTGACTTCGGTTTATTCGGTACCCTGCAATTTACCTATGCCCGCAACCGAGTCGTGGAAAATGACCAGCCTAATCCGGCATTCCCCTACCAAGACCTGCGGGGCTATGAAATCGGTTACACGCTGGGGTACCGATCCATCGGCTATTTTACTTCGCAGGACGATATCGATAACAGCGCCCAGCAACAGTTTGACAATAAGCTGATACCCGGCGACATCAAATACCTGGATGTGAACAGCGACGGTGTGATCGATGCATTTGACCGCGTACCCATCCTGGTACAGAACGTACCGCGCTACATGGGCGGCATATCGTTGGGCGGGTCTTATAAATCCGTTGATTTCTCCTTATTGTTGAACGGCGCAGGGGGCGGTACCGCCCGCTATGTGCCGAAGCCGCTGGATCCGATCATCTTGCAACGGTGGACGGAAGAAAACCAGGAAAACGCCAAAGTGCCGGTGGCCAAAAACTCATCCAACAACACGTTGATGTCAGACTTCTATAATTTCCAGACGGACTACCTCAAACTGCGTAACGCCGAAATCGGGTATGCGCTGCATAGCGAATGGCTTAAACATAGGGGGATTAGCGCGATGCGTGTGTTTATTAACGGCCAGAACTTGGCCATTTGGGATCGGCTATGGGTCAAAGACCGCGATCCGGAGGTGAGTGGTACCGATAACTTGCCATACCCCATCCAGCGGATTTTCAATTTTGGGTTAAACATTAGGTTATAACGAGATGAAGACAATATATCAATACCTATCCGGCTTATCGGTGCTGTGTGTGCTGCTATTTGCCGGATGTGAACAGGACTACTTGGAGCGGTCGCCCAGCGACATCATAGACGAGGAAAAAGTGTTTTCCAACCTGAATAATGCGGAAGCGTTCCTGAACAATGCGTACCGGGAAGTACCCCAGCTGGTTTATCGCACCACCAATAGTGGTTCGAGTTATTTCAACCTGGGTTCGGCGACCGACGAATCTGCCCAGATGTGGGGGCATGCGCTGTCGGTGATGGATTTCAATAACGGGAACTGGAACTCGGTATCTTTTCCGTTATTCTGGACATGGCCGGCGTATTACCAGTCGATCCGGCGGATCAATATCTTCTTGAAAAACTACGACCGGATTCCGGAAGAAGTTTCGGGCCAATCGGCCAGCGTGCGTAAACAGCGCCTGCTGGGGGAAGCGTATGCATTACGGGCATACTATTATTTCTTGCTGTATACGATGTGGGGAGAGGTACCGGTATTGACCGATCCGTTGCTGCCGGGAGGCAGTGAAAGCGTGTACCTGCCGCGTAAGCCTCTACCTGAGCTCATAGACCAGATCGACGCCGATTTGCGCGCCGCGGAAGGCCTCCTGCCGCCAAGCCATCCCGACTCGGACTTTGGGCGCATAACGTCGGTTGCCGTAAAGGCGATCCGAGCGCGTTTGCTGTTGTATTTCGCGAGTCCGCTTTCCAATCCGGCGGACGATGCAGCTCGCTGGGAACGGGCCGAAGAGGCGGCATGGGAAGCCATCCAGGATGCCGAGGAGAATGGATACGCGCTCTCGCTGACCGACAATGGTGGAAGAAAGGCGTATGAGCGCATTTTTTTGGAAATGCGCAACCCCGAAACGCTCTGGTCTAGTTTTGGCCCCTTTGAAGGTAATGGCAGCTATTGGGATTTTTGGGCCAGCTCACTGGGCCAGGGGGGGTGGTACGGCGAAGGACCCCTCCAGGACTTTGTGGATGCCTATGAAACCAAAGCCGGCGAATTGCCCGTGTTGGGGTACGCGCCCGATGGGACGCAGATCGTCAATCCGGCTTCGGGCTACGATCCGCAGCGCCCGTTTGAAAACCGCGATGATCGGTTTTACCAAA
Source organism: Parapedobacter defluvii (assembly GCF_014642075.1). Classification (GTDB taxonomy): domain Bacteria; phylum Bacteroidota; class Bacteroidia; order Sphingobacteriales; family Sphingobacteriaceae; genus Parapedobacter; species Parapedobacter defluvii. The sequence goes on from NZ_BMIK01000001.1 coordinate 362,392, forward strand.
CGGTGCTCTACCATGGAGCGATGTGGAAGGGACGCCCGGTGAATGTGGCGCCCGGAGGCATGGACTATTCGACCGACAAGCCCCGGGTGAATTACTTTTGGCGGAAATATACCTTAGAAGACCATAACCTCTATACCGGAACGGGCATGGCCGAACGCCGGTTCGTCTTGTTCCGCCTCTCCGAGCTATACTTAAACTATGCGGAAGCCCGCAATGAGCGGCTGGGTGCGCCCGATGACGCCATTTACGATGCCGTGAATGTATTGCGCAGACGGGCCGGGCTGCCCAATCTGCCCGCAGGGTTGAGTAAGGAAAGCATGCGCGAACGGATCCGGCATGAGCGTAAGATCGAACTGGCCATGGAAAACCACCGCTTTTTCGATGTAAGGCGGTGGCAGATCGCAGAAGTGGTGGATAATCGTGCCGTAAGGCGCATCAACGTATCGGCGGCCGGAGACATCACCTACCCGGTATGGGGCAACCGTGTATTTGATCGTACCAAGCATTACTTGTTCCCGATTCCGCAGCTGGAGGTCGAAAAAAGCGGCGGCGTCCTGATACAGAATCCAGGTTGGTAGTCTTTTGATTTACGTAATGGGAAAGATAATAAAATGAACCCGACATGATTAATCCCCCAACTGGCGGATTGATCATCAACGGCTCCATCTGACAACTGAAAACTGAAGAATACACAGATGAAAGAGATCACGAAATGGGCCATCATGCTAATGGCCTGCGTTGCACAGGTAATGACCGGGTGCGATAAACAAGTAACTATTGAAGACAGGGGCAGCTACCAAAAGCTCTATATCCCACAGGCGGCAAGGGGTGCTGTCGCCGTTGCCTTCACGACCGGCGACACCGAACCCGATACGGTGACCTTCGGGGTGGCGGTAGGCGGATTCGACGTGCCCACCAATGCCATAACGGTACGCTTCGAAGTGGCCGAAGAGGCAGTAGCGGCCTATAACGCTGCAAACCGGACTGACTACCCGCTACTGCCACCGGAAGCATTGGCGCTCCTGGACCCAGAACTGGGTATTCCCGCCGGGCAGGTCAATTCGGCAGTGGGCAAGTTGGTGATCGACCCGCAGTACCTCGAAAGCGATGCGGCCTACCTACTGCCCATTCGGATAGCCGACGTGTCCGGCCAGATCGGTCGGTATGCCGAAGATATCCACACGTTGTATGTCGTGGTGACGGTGGCACCAGCGCCGCCGGTGTACCACGAAGACCTCGATCGCACAGGTTGGGAGGTGGCGTCGTACTCCTCCCACGATCCGTGGGAAGGGGGAGCTGAAGGGCACGCCAATTCGGTGCTTGACGGAAATTTCTATACGTTTTGGGTGAGCAAATGGATGGGTGGAGAACTGCCATTGCCCCATCATATCGTCATCGATATGAAGGCATCGCAAACGTTGCATGGCGTTTCGTTTATGAACCGAACGTTCTGGGACGAGTATACGAACGGGCAGCCCCGAGAGGTGACGGTGGAACTATCGGCCGATGGGACAAGCTGGGAACTGGCCAAAGCGTTCACGGATATTCCGAATCCCGAAGGGACGGCAGCAGGCAACTGGATCCGTTTGACATTCGATGCACCGATGGATGCCCGTTATTTCAAGTTTATCGTAACGGGGATACACGGGGTCGGCTCTGTAACGTCGGTAGCCGAGCTTGGCGCCTTTTAGCACGGAGGGGATATGAATAGATACGTTCTGCTCCCGCTGGTGTTAGGCCTATTCTCGTGCGGAAAGCAGGCAGAGGGCCCTGCTGTTGACCATGAAACGGAACTGCGGGTGGGCTGGCAGGTGAGCCAGCCCACTGCCCAACCGTATACGTTTGACCAGCTGCCGGGCATCGCTCGCTACCGGGGGGATTTGTACATGCTCGGCAATGCCGGCACACCCTGGAACAACGCCGATGACGATCGGTGGAACGGGTGGGCGCTGTATAAGGGAAGTGGCCCGGACGACCTCTCGGAAATGCCCCAACCCCGGATGGCTGCTAACTTTCCATACCTGCGGACCGAGGGCAACGAGTGGTGCTATTATTGGCTGATGGGATTGTGGGTGGATGAGGCCACCGGTATTTTTTACTCCATTGCCTACAGCGAATATAACTACATGAACGGATGGGACTCGGAAGCCAAGGAGCGGCGGTTGGGATTGGCGGTATCGCATGACCAGGGGAGCACCTGGACCTATGAGGGCGATATTGTTACGCAGGATAAGTCATCGCCGCCGCCGGCCAATAGCCAATATTACGGCGTGGGCGACATAAGTTTTTTCGTGCCGGGCGACGGGTATGCATACATCTATTACAAACAGGGGTACTATTCGTTAACCACACTTCACCGCACCCAACAGGATATTTCAGTGGCCCGTTGTGCGCTTGACGATCGGTTGGCACCCGGGAAGTGGAAAAAATTCTATGCAGGCGGGTGGGATGAACCGGGCCTTGGCGGAAAGGAGACTGCCATCATCCCGTATGTCAATATAGCCAATGTGGCCTATAACACCTATCTGGATCATTTTGTCTGCATCGGCAATGCGCCATCAGGGCGATCGTTCATCAGTTTTGCCACGGATATGGAACGCCAGGACTGGACTGAGCGGGATTTCAGCTTTCCCGATATCACATCGTTTTACAATTGGCAGGTAAATAGTGAGGACGGCAATGCCCATCGGATGGGAAAGCAAATTGAACTGTATACCGCCGGTATCGATGCGGCCAGTGGCCAGCGCACCGGTTTCCGGTATACCATAACTTTTACAAAAGAATGAAACGCTTAGGTATTTTTTGTTTAATGGCCGCTGGCCTGATGTTCGGCCCGGAGAAAGTCGTGGTAGCTTCGGAAATGGCACCGGTCGTAATTCGCGTAGCGGATAGCGGCCTGATGCCCAATACACGATTGAATGTGGAACCCATGATCCGTAAATGGTTACGGATGCACCGCGACCACCCTGTCCATTTGGTCTTCCCGGCGGGGCGTTATGACTTCTGGCCCCACCACCGCGATGAAGCGTTGTTTGCCCCCTCGGTAGCATTCAATCTGACCGGAATGAAAAATGTGACGGTCACGGGCGCGGGTACCGCCTTTGTCTTCCACGGCCGGATGATGCCATTCAGGATCGACCACGCAACCGATATCCGGCTGGAAGGGTTCAGTATCGATTGGGATCGGCCCTTCGTCTCGCAGGGACAGATCGTATCGATCACAGACGACTACGTAGATATGTCGATCGATAGCCGGGCCTATCCGTATGAGATCGTAGGCGACTCGATTTTTTTCCTGGGGGAAGGCTGGCGGAGCCCGATCACCAAGAATTACAATAATCTCTACGACAAAGACAGGAAGGAAATCGTTTACCAAACACGGGATAACCCGCTGGGCGATCTCCCCGGTGCCCCTGCCACCAAGTTGGACGGCGACCTGGTGCGGTTCCATTTCCGGCCAAAGGTTAAACCTGAAGTCGGTACCTTTGTAGCACTCTACCATGGAGCTTATATTACCGATGGCATCCTGGTGATCAATAGTGAGCGTGTTGAAATAGTAGATGTAACCATCTATCATACGTTGAGTTGTGGGGTGAGCGGTTATCGGAGCACCGACATCTCCCTTAAAAACGTGCAAATCATAGCCAATGAAGCGAAGGGAAGAGTGTTCAGTGTGATTGCTGATGCCACGCATTTTAACGGCTGCAAAGGGACGATAGTCATGGACGGTGTGACTATGACCGGTGCGGGCGATGATTTTACCAATGTGCATGGGATGTATGCACCCGTCGATTCGGTGACCGGCGATCGGTCGGTCATGGTGAAACCGAACGCACGCTACATTGGTTTTGACGAGGGGGAAATAGCCTGGGTAGTCGATACGTTAACCATGCAGCCGAAGGATTCGATACGGGTGGTCGGACAGGCAACCGTGTGGCATGCCGGAAAGGTGGTGGGGTACCGGGTAACCTTCGACCGGCCCCACCGGGGCGCGGTATCGGCAGGCGACCTGCTCGAAAACGCCGATCGTAACCCTGATGTCTTCGTCCGTAATTGCCGGGTGCTGAAGCGGCACCGGGCGCGTGGGATACTGGTGACCACGGCTGGAAAAGTGGTGATCGAGCATAATTACTTCAATACCGCTGGTGCAGCCATTCTTATTGAGGGTGACACCGACCTTTGGTACGAATCGGGCGGGGTACGCGACGTGCTGATCTCCAATAACGTATTCGAAAACTGCTATACGTCTGGAAACAACATCATCGACAGCCCGTGGGGGTGGGGAGAAGGCGTCATCACAATAACGCCGTCTATCCGGCCGGACCGGCCGGATTTTCCGACTTTTCACCGGAACATCCGGATCATGGAAAATACCTTCAGGCACTATGACCACGCCATCTTGTATGCACGATCGGTTTCGGGGTTGGTATTTGCGAAGAACCGCCTGTTGCGGACCTTTGACTATGAGCCGTTTTACCGCCCGGTTGGCATTTACCTGGATGGCTGCAAAGCGGTTACATTGGCGGACAACGAGGCAGACGATGACTTTTTGGGGAAGTCCATCCATTTTGAACACATGCCTAAGCGGGAAATCACCCAGCGAGGGCAGCGGGTGTTTAAGTGACGCGTTGTTGCCTCCTCCAGCGGTATTGCTTGCCCTTGGAAGTGTGAAATCTGCAGCGGACCCGTCTTGTTTTAAACGAGACGGGTTTTTGCATCAAACGGTACTTCGTCACAATCGTTTGAAGTTTCTCCACGAAAGTATATCGCAGATCATATCAAAGAATGCCCGTGGCCTTATTGTTATGAACTGGAACTTGGACCTCCTCCGCCTTTTTCAGCACCCAGTACGATATATCAATAGGGTTATTAGGTCTTAAAGTATCGAATCCGACCTCAAGTAAAACCCCTTCTTTAATGCCGGGAGCAGCATCAAAGAGAGCTTTGAAATCCCAGTGATGATGAAGGTAATTAAAATGCCTTATAATGTTTACCAACAAGCGCAACGATCAAGCAAATGCAATTATTTGGAAATGGACGGCTGCATAGTCGTTCCGACTTTTGGCTTCAAAGAAGACGAGGAAGTAGTTGAGCAATTCGAAAGCATATTTAGCGGGAAGAAGATCGTAACTTTAGATAGCAATGACATAGCCAATGAAGGCGGTGTGTTAATTTGCATAACATGGAATATAAAGGCCAATTAACAAAGTAGTAGGCGGTATTACCACTTAAACTTCCTAAAAAGGTGAATGTACTGGGCCGACCAATTTCACGAAATCCTTTTCTGCTTTCGATCGTTCATTTGCGATTTAGCTTTGTGCTTGGCGTATTTGGCCTCGGCTTTTTTCACCTTCGCTATCGTCTTAACCCTTTCGATGATTATTCGATAACGCTGTACGACGGAGTTCATTATAGGTGGTGTGCTAAGGACCGTAGGTGGTGTGTTAAGCTTGTTAGGAGGTGATGTGATAACGACCTTAGGTAGTGTGTTGAGCTTGTTAAGTGGTGGCGTGTTAAGACCGAAGGTGGTGTGTTAAGCTCAGAAGTTGGCGTCAAGCGTACCAAAAAAAAAGCACGTTTTACGATTTGGTTATCACCCCAACGCTCCCCTCAGCCTTTCCTCAATTTTCAATTTAAAATCCTCCGGCTCCAATACTCTCACGCGTTCGCCGTGCGAAAGAATCACCGTTTCCAATTCAAAATTAGGGATCACGTCGATCGAAACCGTCACACCCTCTTCCGACTTCGAAACGATCCGTTGCGATCCGTGTAGCGGTTTGGATAATATGTACGGAGCGGACTTCGCCGTAAAAAACAATACAATACGTTGCAGTGTCTGTCCCTCGATGCGGCTCACACCGGTGATATCCTCAAAATAATCAATCGGGTCGAAACACGTATTTTCGATAAAGGCAGTTTCTTTGCTTTCCTCCATGCTTATAATGCGGTCAAGTGCCAGCGTAGAAATTCGCTGTAGAAAATCCGGCGGAAGTACGCCACATTCTCTGATTTTTCCTGAGGACCATATTTGCCTATTGGTCCTCAATTTTTTCTCTTTCCATTGAAATTCATATCTTTACCTCAACTAACTGCTTTTACCTTTTGCTGCCATCCAGAGTATCCATATCACCCATTAGCCGAGCAATAGAAACTGGTGGAAGCAGGCCTGTTGTGGTAATGGCGGATGACTTTGAGGAGTATATTTGTAAGTACGACTCCAATGGCAAGTTAATCAACGAATATTGCTCGCTTTGTTTTCTTGATGCTTGGGGAATACCCCATCTGCCAGGAGCATTAGTAAACATACTGCCGGAGCATATTAATCCTGAAATAATTTCAAATCGAACGCAGCCTCACCATTTCGGTAAACCAAGTTTCGGATTACGCTACCAGAAAGAAACGGTGGACGTCTCTAACATGTTTGTCGGCCTCAAGGGCAATTATCACGAGCTCGGCAAGTATCAGAGTAGGCATACATTATTGAAGATTGCTTTGTTCGATTTATGGCTAGCTAACACCGATAGAAGCGCAAACAACTACAACCTATTGGTGCAGTCTGTCGAAGAGCGATTTCAGATTATCCCAATAGACCATTCCGACGTTTTCGATGGGTGCCGGTTGGGGCAGGAGCTGGCTCAGCTCACGCCGGAAGACAGTATTTTATATGCTGATTTGGCGCACGTTTTGTTGTATAATCCAAAGAAAATAGCCGATGAGGCCAATGCGATTTTGGATAACTTTCCTACCTTTGTATTAAATTGTGGTAATATGTTGCCCGATATTGTTGCAGGGATGCCCGATGGATGGTGCCTCAATAAACAGCAATTGGAACAGCAGATCCGCGAAGCGGTGGTCGAAAACAACGCGTGGTTGAAGGATACCGAGGCTAACTTTAGGGAATTGGTGGCGCCGCTAACAAAAGGAGCATGATGAGGACGTTTTATTCCATCCTGTATTGCAGTATTCGTCCGAATCAGGATGAACGCATCACTATTGGCCTATTTATGGCTGATGGTGTCCAATGTCATTTTGCCTATGCAGCCGATAAGCTGAACGTTATTAAGGATTTGTTACCCGATGGAGGATATCAGCTCGTTAAATCAAATTTACGGGCTATCGAGCAACTTGCTACGTCATGCCAGTCTGATCTACTCAAAGGACATAAGGGCCAACGATTTTTAAGCGAGAGCTATTTGGAATATCTCTCCGTATATGCAAACAATCTGCTTACTTTTTCTAAACCTGTGCCGCTGAATGTGGCGCTTGATGAGCACACATTCGATAGGCTGTTTGAAAAATTTGTATTTACTTTACCCCAGCAGCGACAAAAAGTGCCGGACTCCACTGCTTACGCAAAGCGACGTTTGGTTAAGTCGATTGGCAGGCATGTAAACTTTGATGTAGAGCTTACCGAAAATGACTTCGCAGGTCTGATTGTTCCGTCAAAAGTATCGTTTATCGGTAGAAATGATGTGAAGGTAGTAGGGGAAATAAGTGATTTCAGCAAGGCTCTCCACATACTCAAGCCTCAAATCGGTGCACACCTTTTTTTGGTTGATACCATTAGGCGACAGGAGAAAGATGCCAAATTTTTCTTCGTAGGTGACGAGCCTTCCAAAAAACTAAAAGATCATCACGATATCTGGGAAAGCCTAAAAAATTACCAGCCTATTGAGTGGGTGCCAACTGATGAGGTGCAACAAATAGAGGAGTATATGGCAGATCATGATGTGTCTCCTTTTTTTGAAGTCCAAGTATAACGATTTTATAGGCTAAACAGCTGTCCGAAAAAAGGGGGGGGTACATAGGCACACCGGCACACCTGCTAAAGTTTGCGATCACTTTTTTTTGCCGGAATATCGATTTTATTCTTCAGCAATTTTTTCGGAAGAGGCGGCATTTTTAATAGGAAAATTCATTAAATCAGATAAGCTAATTACCTTTGCGCAAACTCCATGAGAATTTGCTTTAAACCATTCCTTGCCTTCTTCGGAAGTTAGGGAATTCCACAATGCCAAAGCTTGTATATCAGGTAGTGTTATTTTTAACAAGCAATCTGAAATAGGCAGTTTTCCACTTTTTATTTTAGCCATCTTTCCGATTTTTCCCACTCTTGAGATAATTATATCTCCTGGCTCAGCGCAAACAAAGCCATCAAAACTTTTACTTTCTTCACCCCCAAGATCGAGATTAATAGATAGGTTGGGCAAATTCGTAGAATGCAGGTATTTTATTTTTAAATTCTTCAATTCTTTATGTGTTTTGTTGCCTCGTTTAATTATCGGTTTCAAATGCTTCAGACAGATTTGATTTGTGCAGAATTGGTTTGCTTTTTTCCATTTGTTATATTTGTAATCCATTCTCTCGACTAGAGCATCTTGGTCAATATCAATCTGATCCACTATTTTGCCGAGTTCATTAGATAGAAAGACAGGAACGTAAGAGCTAGTTGATGAACCTTTTTCGATAATAACAATATGAGTGAGTGCTTCTGTTTTCTTAAAAATGTTTTCTGGAAGCTGGATGACAGCTTTAATATTATGAGAAGTCAGTAAAGATGATCTTAATGATATAAATTCTTTTCCCGTTATCAGTCCATCGGGAAGGATAATTCCTAACTCGCCTTTTCTAACTAAAATTTCAAGATTTTTGGCCAAAAATAAAACATCGGAAGTAATTTTCTTTAAATCCTTGCATTCATCAAGTTGAGCCTTTTCAAAAATGGTAAGTATATCGGGAGTGGGATTTACCTTTAGGTAAGGAGGATTACAGATGGCTATGTCAATAGAATCACAAATATTTAGTCTTTCTATGATGTTTTCCTTAATTGTGTCTAATTGAAAAGATTTTACGTTTGGAAACTCAAACTCAGTCCTCATCCTTTGGATGGAATGATCATCAATATCTGTGACATAGAACGATGCATTAGACCATCTTTCGAATGCGGCACGAAATAGCGCGCCGTCGCCAACACCTAATTCAACGATATTTTTGGGATTGGAAATAGACAGGTTATCGATTAATAGTTTCGAGAATATCTGATTTGTATAATATCTGCCTAAAATATCCATTATAGATTAAAATAACTTTTTTTGTACTTATTATATAATTTCAATCTTGTATACGAAGGTTGGGGGGGAGCAAGACGGGAATAAAATGTCTCAAAATAACCGTTGAATTTATCCCGATCCTTTGAATAGTCCCATGTCCAAACTGTATTAGTTTTCTTTTTCGAACCATCTAAAATTAGCCTTTTAAGTATTCCAGCAAAAAGAAAGTTATTAGAAATCCTTACCGTGTTATGGCAAACGGAAATTATTGTTTGAAGCGTATTAAAGTCACATTTTATTGGTTTTTCAACATTATGAAGGTGTTTATCCAACCCCAATGAGATAGCATTTTTAGAACCAAATTTGCCAAATCTATGGACGATGCAGTGCCGTAGCTCGCAAATCTCGCTAAAAGAGTTCAAATTTGAAGATAAATCAGGAGAAAGATTTGATTCCTGGATATTAAGATTTAGAAAATTATTAATGGAGGTTATTATGTTTTTTTTTCCTGCGAATGATACATCTTCGAATAGAGCTTCCGGAAGCGTATTTTTTTTGTTAGATAATACGGCTCCATAGGTTACTTGCCGTTTTTCACAAATGTTCCTACAGGTATCGTCAATTAGGATTAACTTTCTGAATAACGCTCTAAAATAGCTCTCGATTGCAGAAATATATCCTAGAATTATTAGATTTCCTAATACCGCCGAAGGGTTTGCCGTCATTAATTTATTGATTTCTATACCATTTGTGATAAAGCTGTCAATAGGGGATATGTCAGAATCAATATAGGCTCTATCAATTGCCTTATTGAGGTCATAAGGTGTAAGCCCTGGAAGGACGGCGTTGGCTGAAGGTAAAGTTAACATCATTAAGCTAGAAATTCATCGACGGTTTTTAATACCTCATTGTAAATTTTATTCGACCTTATTTGTCCAATTTGAGGTATTTTTCTGAGTTCAGACCCCGGATCTTGAAGACTAATTATATCGCCAACTGTATTCAGCCTAATCGTTAATAGCTTGTCTTTAGTCCAATTGGTAAGAGGTAACTCATTGACTGAAATTTTTAGACACGTTTCAAAGGCTGATTGATTTACTAGTTCATTGCCGCATATATGGCAGAACCTTTGTTCAGGGCTTAGACGTGGCGTACTACAATTTTGACAGGGAGGTAGGTCAAGCGTGAGGCCTTCCAATTCTTTCTTGCCCAACAAGTTCTGTATCGATCGTCGCAAAGGCTGCTTTCTTGCTTTTAGATTTAGTGAGTTTAAAACCTCTTTAAATCCTCCTTTATTAGATTTTACAAACGTTCTATTTTGAATTAGAAATATCATATGCGGAATATACCGTCTGTACTCCCGTCGTTCGTTACTTCCCTCTTGTTGGCCATGCTTGACAGGTGTATCTTCATATAACAATCCGGCTTCAATAAGAAACCGGATCATCCTATCAGCTAATTTATATTGTTCGATGCTTTCACTACTAATTCCTATCATTAAATTTCGCTCGCTTATCAACCTGCTATTGTCATCTTTGATTTCTTGAGTAATTTGTTTAAACAAGTGATTGCCGGCCTCGATTACTTTCCGGTACTGAATAAGCTTTTGAGAAATAGACAAATATTCAGTTTCTATAAATTGCACTTGTTGTTCTATAACAGCATTAAATTTAGCATTAGCAACCTTTTCAGGTCTTGATTTATAATTTCTAAGCAAACTTATAAACGCTCGTGGAACCCCAAAGGAAGCAAACTTGAATAATTCAATAAGTTCAGTGCTCACTCCTTCTTTGAAATTTTCGAATCGCTTTTTTATCAAACTATCCATGAAGGATGAGTAGGTAGGAGATTCAACACTTAGCCAACATTCAACCATTTCGGCATCATGTCCCATGTGGAACCTGGGGCCAAATTGAGTTGTACCTGGATAAACCGAAGCCTTTGGGCTAATAATTTTTGTTTTTAAACTTCTAAAAACGTCGAAAAACTCAACCAGATACTCTGGAGTTAAAGTCAGAGCAGCATCATCCAACATTAGAATTAGCCTTTTCCTGCCTGTTTCGGTTGTTAATTGTTCCAAAAAAATAATAAGCCAATTGATATTCAGTATACTAATTAAGGGATCATCACTTAATTGCGACGCTTTCAACTTTTCTGCCTTTGCTACAAATTCTTGAATAGTCACTTTGTTCAATGGGTTTGAATCTATACCCCATAGAGGGATCGACTTCTTTTCATCCTCGATAATGCCAATAGCGCTCAATAGAATTTTACAAAGTACCCACGTGTGGAAAATTTGAATTGCGTTTGGAGCTTTCGTTAAAAATGGTTCGAGGTGGTAGTATTTGCTAAATGAGACAAATAAGGAAAGAGGTTTATTATTATCTTTTTGACATTTGAGATGGGCGATTTTCATTTGATGTGTTTTACCAGTGCCTCTCGGGCCAACTAATAATTTCGCACCAACGCCGAGCAATTTTTGCTGAATATGATTAAAGTGTTCGTTTTCAACGTTCCAAAGTTCTAGGTCGGAATCGTCTATGTAGTCAGACCTTTCTTCGAACTCTTTCTCATCGTAAACACTTGTAACGGATAAAACGGTCATAGATAAATTATTAGACTTAGCGGTGAAGATAGGAATTTTTTTGCAGGCTTTTTGATTATAATGTCAAAGCACATTTTAGATTTTGAGGATGTTTTTTGAAAAAAAATAGCTATTAATTTATCTTATGAATGGGCAAATAGGGAGTATCATATATCGTAGTTAATATTGAATAAATGCCAATTTCCGATACCGAGTCCCTTGCCTAATTTTTCTCGTGGATGATCATATAGGACTGCAACTTTGGTTTTAGGCATTAGTACCAAAAAAAGACAAGCTCCGATATTCATTGGTTTTGTAGCAAAAGGAGCAATAAACATTTCCCAATCGTCTTCTAATCCTTTATAAATGTACAACAATTTCTTGTAAACTGATAATGGGTCAGTGGCCCCACAGTAACTTACACCACCAGAGATTCGCCTATCTTTCATTACTGCTAAATTATTTGTGAAAGAGTGCATTTCCCACCCAGGAGAAAAGGCTGGGACTCCAAAAACCACACAACATTCCGCGCCGTGGATTTGTGTGTCTTCTAGCGCTCGGTCAATCCGCTCAGATTCAAAACCGCATAAGAAAACGACTTTTTGAACAATATCATTTGTGATGGTTAAAGAATGGCCTGGAATTGCTTCAAACCCCACTGATTCTTCACATAACTCAAAATCTCTCCTGTGTAAAACCTCTCTAAGGGACTTATTTTGATTGTATTCACTTGGTTCGATATAAATTATTGAGAAGCTATTCTTGTTTAGATCTTTGAATGACTGTAAGAGAATGAGTAATTCTGCAAACCCCAAACTCGTCGCATCCAAAATTATGTTATTGCTAGTAAAATGTTTGAGCTCATCATTAACATCATCCTTGTCCACTATGGTTTCATCAATTTGAATCTTAAACTCTTTAGGATGGTATTTAAACATTATCACTTTAGATGCTTTTTTTTTGACGAAATCTGACGCGATGGAACACCGTTCGTCATTCTCTTCACCTATAATTCCATAATCCCAAGTTTCAAATATTAGTTGATCGCTGCTAGAACCATACTGCATCTCAATTTCCATATTCAAAAGGTGTTAGGTTTGAAAATAGGTTTAGTTCATCAGAAATAGGAAGCATGTTCCACTTTTTTAATGTCATTCGCAAAAAGGATTCAAAATCTTCGAAATTCCCACAAATTATCGTCTCAATCTGGCTTGGCTGTAGATCAAATCGTCTTTTTTTTCGATAGCTTATGTGGAAATAAGGTGCATAAATTGGGTTCAAAACATATTCAAAATCCTCTGTTTCTAACTTGCTTTTGCCACCCTTTTGCTTTGTTATTTTATTTTCGTAAAAAACTGACCACTTTATAGCTTCTTGTAAAAGTGATTGAGCCTCAGAATTCAAAACCCCCTTTACACTAAAATGATTTTGTTCCGGTTCACTTTGTGTGATTCGTTTTTGTGCGTATTTAAAGTATGTGCCAAGTCTTAAAACGATCGTATGAAGTTTATTGCCGAAGTTTCCAAATGACTTAACCTCTTTTAAAAAACTTGAACTAGCTTGCTTCGCTGCATCAGCTTGAGATTTAACACTGATTTGTCGCAGACTAATAGAGCTTGATAATCTTTCATTGGTTATTGATTTAAAGCACAGCTCTAGAAAATGCCTTAAATTGGTTTTCGATAATAAACAAAAGGAGTCGAAACCCGCGTATAGAGGGCACGTCCTCCCCAAAGGTTCATAGATCAGAAGAATACACCCAAACAGATTGTTATGTAGCCAACCAGTATTTCCGGTAAATTTATTCTTTTCACCATTTTCTAGTTTCCCGAGTTCAAATAAGATGTCGTCAACCTTTACGCCCTTTCTGGAGAGAAGCGAAGGTATAATGATTGTCGCAGCTGGTTGTTTGTAGGAAATAAGTTTTTCCGGTTTGATCTTTGCTGCTTGTGATCTTAGCGATTGTTTTAGTAGCGTTTCGTGTCGGTTTCGCAATACTGTATCTTTTAGTATATTTTCGGCAATCGAATCGGGGGATATTGAAGGAAGAAAACCATTAGCGGCTTTTAATACTTTTGATTTGTACTCCGGAGATCTTCTTCTTTTTAACGATTCTGACGAAGAGCTTCTTAGATCACTGATAGAAATAGGTGAATCAACTATGTTATTTTCTATTTTCATCAATCGTAAAAATAATATCTCGGCAGCGAATAAATCAAAGCTAATAGCACCTTCGTAATAAGATTCTAAATCGTATTCTCTGTAATCATGTATTTCAGAGAGTTGTTCTTTCCCAATAGTCTGTTTTTCAGCGAAGGAATTCCTTTTCATTGCCAAATTGAAAACTAAAGGGATTTCGCTGTGTTTCAACCATGTATTTATTAACTTTTGTTGTTCTTCAAGTAGGTTTTCATATTCGTCGATATAAACAAAGAAATTTGAGTTTTTAAAAGCAGGTGCCTGTAGAATTAGTTCAGTAAGGAGTTCGTTTACAAATATTTTAGGAAGGAATACCGGGTGTTCAATTTGCCTAATTGATCCGACCCATGTTTGAAAAGTATTAAATTCACGCCTTAAGAATGTTTTTAGCTTGTGAAAATTGCCCGGTATAGCTTTGTTGAAGCTGTCTAATATATTAAAATCCAGATTTTCAAGTTTGATTTGGTCAAAATCGGCGAAGCTTGAACTGGCAATACTTTCGACACTTTTTAATACTTCTTGACTTATGAGTAATGTGGCCATATGTTCAAATGCTTTCTCCCAAGTTTCATTTTCTAAACTTCTTTTTGATAATTGTTTAGCAAATTGAGTATCGATTTTCCAATATAAACCAATATGTTTTAGATCGTCTTGAATTATATCTGTTCTTTTAGGTGAAAATTGTGTTTGGTGACAAAGAAATCTAAGTAAGCTCGTTTTCCCACACCCCCTCCCTCCGACAATTACTCTAGGTTTTCGGGCAGTTAATAAATCCAAATTATCATAAAATGGAGGAATCACAAATTCTTCCCAAAGGTCGAATCCTAATTCCTCTGCTCTATTCTGCGCTAGCGGATTTTCTTGTCTTATATTCATTGGTCAAATTTAATGATGAAATAATGAGATCCAATTGTCCGACTGATAATGAAGTATCTGAAGGGAATTATCTGGAGCAGCATGTTCAAATGATAATGTTATTTCTAAGTTGCCGTAACCGAAAGGAGTAACTGGATCAAATGGAATTGCTCTATCTGTCATCAAGTCTTTATAAAACCTCCTTGCTTCATCCTGTTCTCCCCCGAAATAGTTGTTAAAAAAAGAATGAGCTTCGGTTACTAGCAGTTCGGCGTACGTTATATGCATGTTTTTGGCGGAATGTTTAACCTGACTGATCCCTATTTCATGAGCAATTAGTGGTGCGTATATAAAACAACCCTGTTCGATTTCTTTATATATATTGGCATATACCAAGGTTTCATCAAATTGCACACCAGTTCCCAAAAAATCATCTATAAAGATAAATGCTTTAACCCCGTTTTCAACACTTCTTTTTATATCACTTGGATAAATCATCCACTTTTCTTGTATTCCAAAATGCCGTTTAAAAAATCGCAAAATCTCGAAAGAACTTTTTGTTACTGGGTCGTCCGTCGTAATTACCGGGATGAATCGAACTAGGGGATCAGTTATCTTGCTTTGCATGTTTAAAGGAAATGTTGCCATTTCCTTGAGCCCTATTTGCCTAAAAGTGTTGTTTAGTGCTTTGTTTAAGATAGTATTGATCAGAGAAAAAGTTTGTTGGTTAGACCGGTAAATCAAAGAATCGAGTACGCATGCTGAAAAATATTTTTCCTCATCTGTTTTAAAATTTTTCCGCCATACATTCAGTTGATTTATGTCAATTCCACTCCATATTCCTGACTCAATTAATGCTTGACTTCGATCTCTGATTTCATTGTAATAAATATTCCACTCAGGAGGCAAAATAATTGGCATTTTGAATTAATTTTAAGTTTTGTTTTTTATTTATTATTGATTTGCACCTGTCTGAAGCTTACTCAAGGCCTTTGGAATAATCCTAAGTTACCTTATATCCATTTCTATATACCGCTGGATAATTGCAGCAAACCCCTTTTCAAGCCAAAAGTCTGACGAGACCATGCCGCTTGACATACCCCCTTTATTGTACCTTTCTACGAAAATATTGTTGCCGCGTTTAGGTGGTTCGCCTGTCAATTCTTTAAAGAATTTGTGTAATAACTGCTCTAATTCTGATGCTGATACGGGAACATTCGTCTTTTGAAATTTCGATTTAAGATCTTCCCATAAGAATGGATCGCCGCGTAAGCCCCAGCTTGATGGAGTATCGCTGAAGTACTTTGAAGCGTTGTTCTGTTTCATGATGTGGAACTGGTTATGTTGGTCAATTATTTATGACCAAGATACGAAGACAAATCAAATTAATCAAATAGTCAACATGGCCTTTTGTCAACAAATTGCTTGCAGGGTTAAATTTCGATCACTATATTGGGCGTAGGTTTAGGTTGATAGCCCCTAACCCCATTGGGGCGGTCCCTGTTTCGACAAGAAGCAGGGATTTTTTATACATTGTTCCATAGGGCAGGCATCTAAGAATTTCCGGTTTATTTTATGGCTTGATAAATCAGAATAAAGAAATACCCCAGTTTCGCGATGCGGGGCCGCCCAAGATTATTTCTTCTCCCGTTCTTCGGTTTTAATTTGGGCTGGTGATTTTCCTTCTTTTGGCTGCGTTTCAATGAGCAGAAGCTGTCTGTTCACATTTAGTACTTCCGCTATTTTTGGTAACCTGGAAGCTTCCGGGTAGCCTTTATGATTTATCCATTCTGATACAGTTCCACTGTTTACACCCACTAACTCGGCAAAAACTTCTTTTTTCACACCTTGTTCTGCTAAGATTGCGCCGATTCGATATATGGGTTCTTTCTTTTCTTTTTTTGCCATTTTTCCTTCAAAATGACGTTAAAGCTATGTTTCTTTAGCAAGATATGCAAATTGCAAATGTCTGTGTATGAATGGATTATTATTTTTTAATCATAATATTTTATGAATAAAACATAATTATTTATGATTTATTCATAAATAATGTATATTTGAATTTAGATATTTAACGATTAGACAAGGTAATAAAAAGAGTCTTGCGGCTACAGATTCTGACGCCGTAACGCAAGGCAGCAATTTTTATACCCATGTCTATACTTGGATATGTATCTTTGCATAACAAGATAGATGTGGGGTTGCTGTAAATCCGCGTTACGTAAGGCGTCAGAAACTTTAATGTAGCCGTGGTGTGCAGCCCCATATTTATTAGGTTGCTCACTATGATAGAGACTCGTTACTAACCATAACGAGTTGTGAAATTAAAAATAAGAACCATCACATCTAAGCTCATCCAACCTATCCAAGATAGGAGGGATGATGGTCGCGTAGTATCCAAAACGTGGATAGTTTCCACGAGTAATCTCTTTCAAAGCGTCGCGAAAAGCCCCGTCTGATTATTGTAAGAAGCTGCATTTGTTAATTCAATTCTTACATCTAAATCAAAAATATAAATGAAGCAAAATTTACGCTTAACGACCATGCTTTGGCCTTTACTGAGGTCATTTACCCCTCGCTTATTGCGATCGACGGAGCCTAAGTCAACTAGCCAACATATATACGTCGGTTCCATCGGCAGGATTACCAGCCGCCTTATTTGGCGGAGTGCGGGACGGCTTCGGGACCGCTCCCAGACTGCTGCGGTCACACTGGCGGTATCGGGGCGTTCCGCTAGGAGTCACAGTGCTGTTTTTAGGCACCGAAACCCGAACGATAGTGCCGGAATATCGCACGAAGGCCCGACCATGATGCAGAGCGGTTTGGGCGCGGATATACCTAAGGGTAAATCCTCCATGGAGACATGCTTTCGCCCACCTTCCCTTACCCTTCTTTCGGGTCCTATCCCCATGTGTCCCGCATATACTTCGGTAAAAAAACCAAAAAGCGACACGTTAGCGAATAGCAAGCGGCTACATAGCGGGAGAAAGGCATATATGGAGGGACATGGAATGGGGTGGAACGGATGCTCGTCAACCACTTGGGGTTGGTTCAAATATGCCGGTGCAATTGTTCTACCCTTGCTCGGCCGCGCTTTGGCAATTTCTCGAAGCGTTGTCGAAGGTTTCTCGAAGCACAGTCGAACACTTGTCGAAGCGTTGTCGAAGGATTGTCGAACAAGTCTCGAACAACAGTCGAACGCCTGTCGAAGAAATTTTGAAGAATCATGTGTTTGGACCCATGCGATGGCTCCAGCCCGTTATGGGCTGGGCCTCGCTTTGGGATTGATGGCAACACTGTTTCTAACGATCATGTGTTTGGAAGCCCGTGCGCAGGCACCTGGCGTTCTGTCGGGGCCTGCTGTCACGGCGCTAAACCAAACCCTTATCGAAGGAACGGTACGCTCGGCATCCACCAACATGCCTATCGAAGGTGCCAAAGTTCGTCTCTCGCACTCTGATACGATTGTGTTTACAGATGCAGACGGCACTTTCTCTATCGCTACCGCGAGAAAAGAAGGTGAGGTAGAAGCAAGCTTTGCCGGATACATGCCGGTACGCAAACCTTTTGACGAGACCGGTATCGGCGCATCGGCATCCACTTTCCGTTTACCCACAGATGTTACAACCGTTGACAAACTATTACTTGGCGATACCATTCCGGTTAGTCTGTGGGATCTACCGCTTACGGTAGTAAACCATCCGAAGGGCAGACATACCGTGACCCTGCGGGAATACCAAGATAGGAAGCTGATTGTACTGGATTTTTGGGCACGCTGGTGCTCGCCCTGTGTCAAGTCGGTAGACCACTGGGGCCAAGCGCAAACGGAGTTTCCCGATGAACTGGCTGTCATCACGGTGCATGTCGACTTTCCCGATCGGGCGTTGCCATTCATGCAAAACCGTGGATGGCAGGTACCTGCTGTGATAGGGGTTCCCGGAGACTATCTGAACGCCTACTTCCACCATGCACGGCAGGTGGGCAGTGTTATCTGGATATATCAGGGCAGATTCTATGCCGCACCCAAAGATAAGAAGTATCCGATTGCGGAGCTGAGGAAGTTGCTGAATGGGGATCCGATAAGCGATATCCCCTCGACTGCGACATACCTGCACACAACCAAATGAAACCATAAACTAACAGAATAAAATGAAACATTTTTTAATCATGGCTGCCTTTGCTTTCTTCGGCTGGCAGGCGAATGCCCAAACTGTTGTTGGAGGCACTATCCGGGATGCGGCAGATGGACATCCACTGACCGGAGTGACCCTCAAATTGAAGCGTGCACACCTAACCCTGAAAAGCGATTCCAATGGCCATTTCAGGATGTCCCTGCAAAGACCGGATACACTCATGGTCAGCTATGTAGGATATACTTCACAATCCGTTGCTGTCGGACCGGATCAGAAAGACCTAACCATTATGCTTGACCGCAGTGACAACGTACTGGAAACTGTGGAAATCAGTACGGGCTATTACCGGCTTCCGAAAGAACGGGCTACAGGAAGTTTCGTTCACATCGACAACCAATTGCTGAATAGAAGCATGGGGGGCAATGTGCTTCAACGGCTGGAAGGCATAGCGCCCGGTGTCCAATTCGTCAATTCAGGTGGAACTACGGCCGCTGATATACGCGTACGTGGCCTGAGTACGATTGAATCGGATGAAACACCATTGATCATATTGGATAACTTTCCCTACGAAGGCTCGCTGGATAACATCGATCCCGATGATATCGAGAGCATCACAGTCTTGAAAGACGCTGCGGCCGCCAGTATCTGGGGTGCACGGGCAGGCAACGGTGTTATGGTGATCACCAGTAAAAAGGCAGCTCAAGATGGGAGGGTTCATATCTCCCTCAACGCAAACACCAATATCACCGAAAAGCCCGATCTGCTTTACTCTAAAAGCTGGCTCCCCTCGGCTACCGTGATGGAAATCGAGAAAAAGCGCTATGAGCTCGGCCACTAC
This sequence comes from Parapedobacter defluvii, assembly GCF_014642075.1. Classification (GTDB taxonomy): domain Bacteria; phylum Bacteroidota; class Bacteroidia; order Sphingobacteriales; family Sphingobacteriaceae; genus Parapedobacter; species Parapedobacter defluvii. The sequence continues at coordinate 382,051 of NZ_BMIK01000001.1, forward strand.
ACGTTTAACGAGCGGACGCCTGTACCGCTATATGTCGAGTGGCTGCGGGCTTTTGACGAAGGATTGATCAGCGCACCGCAATTGGAGGAACAGGAAAGGGTAATGCGAAACACCGATGCACGCCGGCAGGCAATGGATTACCTGTACCGCGGTGGCGGATTCAGGCAGTATACACTGAATGTATCAGGCGGAGCCGAGCGGTATGGATATGAAATATCAGGCGCTTACTACAATAACTTGGATAACTTGGTCGGTAACAACAGCAAACGCTACAATCTGGGTGTCCGCAATCGCTTCAAACCCTATGATGGTATGGAAATCAGTGTAGGCATTGCCTACGTGGGCCACCAATCGGTAAATAACGGAGTGGATTATTCCAGCCTGTCTGTGCCTAATGTCGGCATATCGCCTTACATGCGGTTGATGGATGAAAACGGTAATCCACTGCCCGTGGTGAAAGGTATCCGGTTCGGCTATGCCGAACAGGCGGAGGCCAATGGCCTGTTGGATTGGCTATACCGGCCTGTTGAAGAAAGAAATTTGATAGATAATACGGCTCGCAGCAATGAATTGCGCCTGAATAGTGAATGGACGGCCAAGCTTTGGAAGGGCTTCTCTGCGAGTGCCATTTACCAGTATGTACGGGGCAATGAGCAATCGCAGTTTCACTACCACAAAGACAGCTATTTTGTACGTGACCTTGTAAATGCCTTCACCCAGCCCAATGGCAATAGCATAGTTCCGAACAATGGTATTTTGCTGACGGGCAACCCTGCAGAGCGCTTTTCGCATTTCGGCCGTACCCAGGTCGATTACCAAGCCACCTACCACGTTCAGCATAGTATCTCTGCATTGGTGGGGGCGGAAATCCGCCATAGCCAGCAGGAAGTGCTGCCTGGGACGATACTGTATAATTACGACGACAACTACCTGACGGGGAGTGCTCAATTCAACTATAACGAGCTCTATCCTACCTTGCCCGCAGGATCGCCCAACCGCCGGTTACAGGGGCCATCGTCGGTTCGTCGGTTTTTGGTAAACCGTGATTTGTCGTACTATGCCAATGCAAGCTATGTCTACGCAAACCGTTACATGCTGAGCGGCAGTTTGCGGTGGGACGGGTCAAATCTCTTTGGTGTAAAGGCCAACCAGAAAGGAGTGCCTTTATGGTCGGTAGGCGGTGGATGGGAGCTAAGTCGCGAGGGGTTCTATCCGTGGGCCGTATGGCTGCCCTATGTACGGCTTAGGGCTACCTATGGCATCAGCGGAAATGTAAACAAGCGTGTTACCCATTTCCCGACAGTCCGCTACGGTACAACTCCGGTAGGGTTGACGGCTGCCATGATAACAAGTGTCGGCAACCCATCCTTACAATGGGAACGGGTTTCTACGGCAAACTTCGCGCTCGAATGGCGGTCAGCAAATAACCGGCTCACCGGCTCGGTAGAGAAGTTTACCAAACAGGGCAGCGATCTGATCGGGGATGAATTTATGGATCCCACAACGGGCATAACCGGGAGTTATAAGATCAATTATGCCAGCATACGTACTTCGGGGTGGGACATACAGCTCAACAGTCGTAACACCACAGGCAGAGTGGGATGGAACACGACCTTGCTGATGAGTTGGGTAGACAACGAGGTGACCCACTACAATGGCAATGAAACATTAGCCACGTATAGGTATCTCGCCTCCTCCAAGCCGCCGGTAGTCCACACCTCGCGGGATCTGGTTTACGCGCTGCCGTGGTATGGCCTTTCTCCGGAAAATGGGTATCCCATCGCCTACCTGGATGGCCAGCCTACCGACGACTATCGGACGTATTACAACCAACTGATATTGGATGACCTGGTTTCTGCCGGTGTCACAGTGCCGCCTTTCTATGGCTCGTTGCGGAATGACCTGAGCTACGCAAACCTCAATATTGGCGTATTGCTCACGTGGAAATCGGGCTATGTATTCCGTAGAAGTTCGTTTTATCCCGGAGGGGAGTTTACTGGAAATTTCCATGAGGATTATTTCAGGAGATGGGCGAAGCCCGGGGATGAGCTGCACACCGATGTGCCGGCCTATTTGCCGCTTGAGGCAATTGGTTCTGGCAATTATATGGCCACGGTTTACAGCGAGTCGGAAGCGTTAATCACGAAGGGAGATCACATCCGCATACAGGATGTCAACCTAAGTTACACGCTGCCGAAGCGGATTACGGAAAACCTTAACATGCAGTCCATTCGCATTTCGGCGTATGCGCGGAATCTGGGTATATTATGGAAAGCCAATAAGCAGGGGATCGATCCCGATTATGTAAATGCGCTGTACGGGGCACCCCGATCATATTCATTGGGGCTGAACGTAACTTTTTAATTTATTAGCTATGAGAACAATCATCATTGGAGCAATGGGAATGCTCGCTTTATTGTCGCAATCCTGCGGCCACGAATTTCTCGAAGTAAAATCGGATATCAGTATCGGATCTCCGTCTACGATAGCAGACTATCAGGCGCTGTTGGACAATGGCAATTCGGTCATGAACAACAATGCATCGTTCGTACTGGGTATGATAGGTGGGGAGGAGTTCTACATAGACGATTCGCGCTGGCTTAACTATCCATCCATAAGCCAGAAAAATGCATATGTATGGGCAGAGAATGTATACGAGCGCGAGTCCGTTGGGGATTGGAACAGTGGGTATCAGCGGATACTGTATGCAAATATGGCATTGGAAGGCCTGAAAAATATTGAACCGTCCGCAGTAGAGCGGGACGCATGGAACATGGCACAGGGTTCGGCATTATTTTTCCGTGCGTGGAATTACTTCCAACTGGCACAGCTTTTTTGTAAACCCTACGAAGCTGTGACCGCCGCGAACGAATTGGGGCTTCCGCTAAGACTGGAGCCGGATGTCACAATCAAAAGCAGGCGGGCCTCGCTTTCGGAAACGTATGGCCGGATGTTGGCAGATTTGGAGGAGGCGCAGCTATTGCTTCCGGATAAACCTTCTGTTAAGATGCGTCCATCAAAAGTGGCGTGTTATGCATTGCTGGCCCGGATTTATTTACAGATGGAAAATTATGAGCTTGCTGAGCAATATGCCGAAAAGACGCTTCGTATACAGGATGACTTGATTGATTACAATGCATTGCCGATAGAAGCCAGTTATCCGTTCCCTACAGGCTATGGGGCCGAAAATGAAGAGGTGATTTTTTTCTGTTACATTCCTTCTTATCCCATGTTTTCAACGGCACAGATGCATGTAGAAGAAGGGTTACTGAACCTATATCATGACAATGACCTCCGGTTGTCCGTGTTCTATGCAACCGGCAGTGGGGGTAATGTCTTTTTCAGAGGCTCCTATTACGGCTCGATAGCGCCTTTCGTAGGGCTTTCTACCTCTGAGGTGCTATTGATACGCGCGGAATGTTACGCCCGGCGTGGAGCGTTGGAACTGGCATTAGCAGATATGAACAGATTGGGTATTCATCGTTTTGAGCATGGATATTTCGGCTCTTTTGAGGGGCTTAATTCTGAACAGGTATTACAGTTGGTGTTGGAAGAACGAAGGCGTGAATTGGCATTTCGGGGGATACGATGGGAAGACAGGAGACGCCTGAATAAGGATAGCCGGTTTGCCACGACGATAAGCCGAACGATAGGCGGCAGGTTGTATGAATTGACTCCGGGAAGCAATCGCTACGTATGGCCGTTGCCCGATGAGGTGATCGAATTGACCGGTATGCAGCAGAACCCGCGATAAGGATTATAAAAGAAGGGAGAATCACCTGATCTCCCTTCTTTTGTCCGGAGTTAGTTTTCCGGCACTTGCCGTGCATACCCATCGGCAGACCCGGCGCTAAGCGGATCGATCTCCGCGCCTAACCCGTCCGCTTGATCAACCGTTTTATTGATAGGGTCTTCGTTGGGAGGAAACAGAGACATATCAAGATAGACTGCGCAAGGAGGTGTAAGCGTTTGAGTTATACTGCATTCCTCCGATTCAAGTTCCTCACCAATGAAGGAAACGATTTCCTGATTTTGCGGGTTGTCTTCAGAACCTGAACCGGTATGCTGGATTTGATACCACCCACTTTCAGGCGCTGCAAACCGTTCAGCATATTTAAACGCCGAGAACCCGATAAATGTGGCCGCCAGGGCCAGGGTGAAGAATTGGTCCTTGACCACCTTCACCGATTTAGAAAAAAAGCTCATAATTAGAAAATTAAGGGCATACCCGTTTTGCCTGCGGCATGCGCACAGGGATCCATAATTGATGAAGGCCGCCTCGCTACAGGCTTCCTACATCTTCGGTTTACATTGTACGGCCCCGCGCCGGAATACAGCAAACCTGCGCGGAAAACGAAAACGTTGAATCAGCGCGCAATGTGTTCTTGGGGTACTCACTGCACGCTGTTTGAAAAACAGGCGTACAAACTTCCGGTACGGTGGGCGTCCCGCGCCGCGGGCGCGTGTAAACCAAATGCCGACAATAGAAAAAAGGAGAAAGACGGCATTGAACCATAAGTGTTCTTCCCAGCTTAAGCCGCTGATAACCGACCCGCAGCCGCAGGGGCGCTTTTCATACCAACCCAGTACGCCAAAAAGTATAAAGAGGGTGAGACCGAACATAAGTGCCGTGGAAAGCCACATTCCTTGGTAAATACGCCGCCGGTTATTCCGCCAGGCAATCAGCACAGCGGCAAGTAGTTCCAACAGGGGTAGCAGCCAGAACAGGATATCCGCCCACCAATCGGGGATCGGCTGCCGCAGCAGGACGCTGTGGAACCCTTTCAGATCCCACAGCTTATCCGCTGCTACCGGAACCCACAACCCAACCAAAGCTAACCGGACAATGAAAATGATATGTTTTCTGTTGAGTTTCATATTACAAAGATCGGTCAGATAGGAGGGGTGCACCTGCTTCTGGAGAAGCAAGTTTTATAGATATTTTTATTATCTTTGATTGTTGTTAGCTAAATATAATGGGACAGGTTCAACTTGTTGAGAAAATAAAAAAGATACCTCCAGCGTACCAGCAGGAGGTAGAAGATTTTATCGATTTTATATTGAGTAAAAAGCGATCAGTTGTTGCAAAGAAAGTTTCTCCTAGGAAAGTGGGACTTCTGAAAGGGAAGCTTAAAATGGCTGAGGACTTTGATGATCCGTTATGGCCAAATATCCGTTAAAAGTGATTTGGTAGAAAACTCAAGCTAGATATCCCGGTTCACCCGCGTAATCGTTATCCGCGAAATATTCAGATAATCCGCATGCTCCTGTTGCGACGTAACGAGCCGTAGCGGTTTCATGTAATCATCCCGCACAAACTCCGCGTAGCGCTCCCGTTCGTCTTTCATGAGCATCAACCGATTCTTGGCCCGGTATTGCTTCAACTTTTTCTGCTCCATCACATCCACCAGCGTATCGGCTTCGCGGCACGATTCTTTGTAAGCTCGCAATGCATCCGCCGGAATGCGGATAACCGTGCTGCGCCGAAGGGCCGCAACGAAGTAATATACCTGTTTGTTCGTATACAGATTACGGGTGGTGAGCACCGTATCACCCGGCAAGAGCAAACGGTCGATACGTCGGCGACCATCGAGGTCCCACCACAACGTGGCCAGTAGTCCGTCGCATACCAAATATAGGTAATCCCGGTGGCGGCCGTCTTCATCCGGCTCGAACAGTAGCGTACCCCGTTTCATTTCAATCACCTGGGCATAGGTGTGCAGCCATTCGCGGTGGGATGCGTCCACGGGGCAGTAGCGGGCCCAGTAGTTTAGCAGAAATAGCAAAGCTGAGTCTTTTTCCAGTTTCATTGCATCTGGCAAGAAAAGAGTGGAGCCAATGGCTGACTCCACTCCTGAACATTAATCTTCACCCGGAGGTATGGCAAACGTAATCTGCAAAGACTCTGTGATGGCATAGCCCGTTTGTGGTGCATAGGTGGCTGTGCTGGATTCTCCAGTGATCAGCAGCTTGCCCGGATGATCGATCGGAGGCAACTCCTTATCGGCAGCATAAGGCATCACGAGTTGGATGGGTAGCCTGAGTGATAGGAAATGCGAGATTTTCTCGGATAGGAAAGTGAAGTAGCCTTCGGGGATGTTTGCCAAGTAGGTCAGCTGGTGCGCCTTCATGTCGAAATGCTTTTCCAGCCAAGCGGTGAGATTCTTTTGCGCTTCTTGGCTTTCTTGCTGCAAATCGCTTTCGGGGAGGTCATACAACGATGCTAACACCTGCTGTGCCCCCAAGGAATCCAATACGGGTTTTTCCATGATTTTTGAATTTAAATTATTGATTATTAATTAGTTAAAAGTAATTTTTTGGATCACATCGGTAAAACTATGAAATGCAGTGATCCGAGACGAATCAGTTTTGACCAAACGGAAAAATCAGCCGCTGAAACGGAAGTGGAATAGACGCTTGAGGCAGGAATGATTTGGAGGCGTTAGTGAATAATCACTATATTCGTGTTATCACACACGAACCATGTACCTATTCGTTAAACCAAAAAATAAATACATGAAAATGAATATTTGCCGATCAATGGGCAGTATTTGCAGAACAATAAGACGTCAAGGCGACATTTGTTACTTGCCATTTCCTTGGCGTTTGGGAATGGCGGTGCCTGTAGCTGTACTGATGGTGTTGATAGGTAAGCGCTGGGAATGGATTGTAGCGCTGTTCAGGGATCATCTGGTACAGTTGTTGGTCTCTTTTTCGGGTAGCTATGTCATTGTCGTCGTTGTTTCGGGCTATGCCCATTGGGCCAACAGGTGGCTCGATACCCAATCGAGCTGGCAAGACCAATTCAAAAGCCGGTTGCTTGGCCAGTTAGCTATGCCACTGGTAGGTGGCTGGGTGTTAAGTATATTACTTGCCTTTGTATTGTTTGCCTGTTTTGGGGTCGATATCCACAGGTCAGGTTATCTGCGGTTCGAGGTGTGGATAGTATTGCTCCTGCTTTCCGTTATGAATGCAGGTTACGCTGTGTGGTATCTACATAAATATCAGCCGGATACCGAGTGGGAAACTGCTTATATTGAGGTAACAGAGGGGCATAAAGAAAAGCGAAAACTGCGCATTTCCGAATTGGACATCGGTTGCATACAGGCAGCCAACGGTTTCAGGTTGGTACGCACCATTGAGGGAGACACTTATTTCACTAATAAAAGCATTGTTGAACTCGAAAAAATCTTAAATCCAAAGTACTTTTATAAGCTGAAACGTAAATACCTGATAAACATTACAGTTATTAGGAGATTGACTAAGAATAAAACAACCAGGTTGGACAGAGACAGCGGAAGCGAAATGACCGTTTACAGTTCGGTCGTAACTTTTGGGAATGAGCAGATGGGGCTTTTCGAGGAAACATTGGTGAAAGGAACGGTGAAGCATTTTGAAACGTGGTGGAATGAGAACTCGGAAAAGAAAAAGAGGAGAAAATAATTTACCGCACGCCAGCGATATGCGATGTGTGCCTGCACCCAGCTTTTCACCCTTATCTTCCTGCACAAGCATGCCAATCGCATCGGCGGTGCAGTAATAATTTGCTGTTTAACTACATTTGTAATCACTAAAAACGTGAATACGATGAAAAAGAAAATTCTTTATTCCGGCATTGTCTGCGTATGGTTGCTTTCGGCATTTACCTCGGCTTATTTTATTGGATGGCAGGTAAAAGGAGACGACTACACGGTGAAGTTTAGTACTGAGGGGGCTTCGGGCACATTGAAAGGACTGAAAGGAACCATCGAGTTCGATTGTTTAGACCTAGCGAATTCGAAATTCGATGTCACTGTGGATGTGAATACAATAAGCACCGGCATAGGGCTCAAAAACAAGCATGCTAAGGCGGCGGACTTTCTGGATGCTGAGAAATATCCCACCATCCGCTTTACCTCAAATGCGGTTACACCTACAGAAAATGGTTTTGTAGCCAATGGAAACCTGACCATCAAGGACGTTACCCGGGAGATTTCTATCCCGTTCACATTTGACGGATCGGGCGATGAAGGAGTGTTCCGAGGCAATTTCGAATTGAACAGAACCGACTACCACCTCGAGAAAAAGCGGATAGGCGAAGTCATCGCCGTAGAGTTGGTCGTGCCTGTCAATAAACAGCAATAGCCGCCTTTCTCCACCCTTTCTTTGACCCTGGTTCTGCCGTGACGCAAAATATTTGATTTTTACATCGCAATGTCTTATCATTGGACGTTTTCAATCCAGTCGTGCATATGTCAGTCGAAGAAGAAGGAGATAATAACAACAGTTCGAAATACCACGTTCCCAATTTGGAGCGTGCACTTTACATGATTGAACTACTTTCCAGTTCGCCCTCCGGAATGGGAATCACCGAGATCAGCAACCAACTCGGTATTTCGAAAAACAGCACCTTCCGGATTGCTATGACACTGCTCCACTACGGATACCTGACGAGGGATGAAAACTCAAAAGCTTTTAACCTTTCCGGTAAACTCCTATCCGTAGGCTATGCGGCGGTCACCGAGCAAAATCTACTGGAGAAATCAATGGACGTATTGCGCGACCTGCGGAATACGACAAAAGAAACCGTGCTGATCGGGATTATTTTGGCAGACGAAGGGGTGGTACTTGAACAGGTACCGGGTCTACATTCCTTTAAATTCTGGATTGACGTGGGTACAAGATTTCCCCTCCACACCGCAGTGCCCAGCAAGGCGATCTTGGCGTATCTTCCGGAAAAGATACAGCAATCGATTTGTTCGCGCATTGAATTCAAAAAGTATACAAACAAGACCATTACCAAGCTGGATGACTTTTTGGATGAACTAAAAAAGGTAAAGGAAACGGGCTATGCCATTGATGGGGGTGAAGAGGTAGAAGGGATGCACTGCATCGGAGCACCGATTTTCAACGGCAATTCGTATCCCGTAGCGGCAATCTGGGTAACCGGCCCATCTGACCGGCTCCCGGTTACCCAATTCGAACCCATGGGGAAAGTAGTCAAAGAGCATGCCCTGCGGATTTCTCAACGGTTGGGCTACTTTTCTAAATAACAGTCACTTCACGATTCGTTTCTAAGTAAGACCCTTCGCCGGGGGCACTCAAACGTGCTGCCCGGTAGTCTTGTTTTTTTAAATTTTTTTGTTTGATATATAAAATTAGTTTCTACATTTGAAACTGTAAGCTAAATTATAAACGAATTATGGGACAAAAGAAATTCATGAAGGCAATGCTGATGATGGGGATACTGCCTTTAGCGGTATGCTTTAATCAGGTGTGCTATGCTGTCGAAAGGATGCAGCAAACAACGGTACAAGGTACCGTACGTGATGCACAGACTTCGAGCCTACTCACAGGTGTAAGCGTTAGTGTAAAAGGGACGGGCCATTCGGTAACGACCGATGCGGACGGTAAGTTTAGTATATCGGTTCCAGGCCGGGCTGCGGTGCTCGTATTTACCAATGTAGGTTACATCAGCAAGGAGGTTGCAGCGGAGGGCGGAAGACTCGACATATTGCTCGTTCCGTCAGAAACGGAATTGGATGAAGTAATTGTTGTGGGGTACGGTACCCAACGAAAAGCCGACCTTACGGGGGCGGTGTCCATTGTGGGTGCCAAAGAAATTACGCAACGGCCGGTCGATCGGGTAGAACAGGGGTTGCAGGGAAGGATACCGGGTGTGCAGGTAACGTCAACCACGGGGGCTCCGGCGGGTGGTATGCGTATCCGAATCCGTGGGAGTAATTCCATTCAATATGGGAATAGCCCGTTATATGTAATAGACGGCTTTCCAATGGGCGGATCAAGTGAGTTCATGAACCCGAATGATGTCGAATCCATCACGGTGCTCAAAGACGCTTCCGCAACGGCGATTTACGGGGCGCGGGGAGCAAACGGCGTTGTATTGATAACAACAAAAAAGGGCATACAGGGGGCCACGCAAATCACCTACGATGCGTATTACGGCAGCCAAAGCGTAACGAAAAAGCTTGACCTGCTAAGCGCGAAGGATTATGCAACATTGGCACGGACATTTTGGAGCCGGTTCCGGAACGGCAGTTTGATCAGCCGGGCCTATTCAGAAGAAGAAATTGCGAAGATGGGTGAGGGCACCGATTGGCAGGACGCGATTTTTCAGACTGCCCCGATGCACAGCCACAACTTGGCGGTACGGGGCGGAAATGAAAAAACACGGTTTGCGTTATCGGGAAACTACTTCGATCAGGATGGGATTATCATTTTCTCTAAATTCAAAAAGGCAAATGTCGCCTTGAACTTAGATCATTCCATCTCGGAAAAGTTGAAGATTGGTGCAAATGTGTCCTTTGGTTACAACAAAGATCGCCCCATCCAGCACAGTACCACGGGCCATGGCAATTCCGGTGTGGTATATGCGGCGTTGCAATCGGATCCGGTGCAACCGGTGAAGTACGAGGATGGTACGTACAGCTCGCAGGACCGATTGTGGACAACTACGGGCCTTTATGCCAATCCGGCCATCCAGAATCCGGTAGAAATGGCGGAAAAAGCGGAAGCGCTGAATACGCGGATGAGGTTGCTGGGCAATTTTTATGCGCAATATGAGCTGGTCGAGGGGCTTGTCGCCAAAACAACGTTTGGCACGTATCTCACCAATGGACGGAATAGAAGTTACCTGCCGTCGTACTTTGTCAATTCACGGACCACCGGGGGCAGCGGTAGCGTTTCCTCCTCCGAACTGTTTAACTGGGTAAACGAGAATACACTAACCTACAAAAAGTCAATTGACGACCGGCATAACCTGGAGGTATTGGGTGGGTTCACCATGCAACGTGAATCGGAGGAGTCGCTTTCGGCAACTTCGTATGATTATTTTACCGATGTTCTCGGCTTTTACAACCTCGGCCTTGGCGAGGATCCACAGTATCCGTCTACCGGATATTCAAGGTGGTCCATGGTTTCATTCCTCGGCCGGGTGAATTATGATTTCGATAGCCGCTATCTCTTCACAGTTTCGGCAAGGTACGATGGATCCAGCCGGTTCGGAAAGAATAACCGCTTCGGCTTCTTTCCTTCGGCAGCGGTTGCCTGGAATATCAAAAACGAGGAGTTTTTAAAACCCATTACATGGCTTAGCGAACTGAAATTACGTTCGAGTATCGGGGTCACCGGCAATCAATCGATTCCGTTGTATCGCAACTTGCAGACGTATGGACTGGGTAGTCCGTATTCGTTCGGCGGCCAATTCGTCACATCCATTGTGCCGGAAGCGCTTGTAAACGAAGACATGAAATGGGAAAGCACCCGGCAGATTGATGTGGGGCTTGACATCGGGTTTTGGAACAACCGCCTGAGCTTGGTAGCCGACTATTACCACAAAAAGACAAGCGATCTGCTTTTTAGCGTCGAAATACCCCGGCAGGGTGGATTTACTTCCATGTTGCAAAATATCGGAAGCGTACAGAATAAAGGCGTCGAGCTCGGTATAACGGGCGTAATCAGTGAAGGTGATTTCCGGTGGGATGCATCCGCTAACATTTCCTTCAACCGGAATAAAGTTTTGCAATTGGCAGATGCGGATCGCTTTTTCGGCTCTTCCATCAGCTCCTATCTGATTCAGCGCAATGGCGGGGCGGGAACCGTCGTCATGGTGGATCAACCCATTGGCATGTTTTGGGGAAATATCTTTGACGGGCTCTGGCAAACTCAGGCTGAATTTGATGCAGGTCATATGGCAGGAAATGGCAATTCAGGTCCCGGATTTGAGAACTTTCGGGATACCGATGGAAATGGTACGTTCGAAGAAGGGCTGGACGAGACCATTATCGGCAACCCGCATCCTGACTATGTGTTTGGATTCAATACCAATTTGGCGTATAAAGGGTTTGATCTCGGTATCTTCCTGAATGGGGTACAGGGCAACGATGTGCTCAACCTCAACTTGATTGACCTGACCACCCAGGTGAATGGTATGAACGGATTGGCGATTTACAAAGAAGCGTGGAATGGCCCGGGAACCAGCAACCGTATTGCGAAGATTGACCGCCCCGATGGAAGACAGGGTACGTTCCCGAACCGCGTGAGTACGAATTACCTGGAAGATGGGTCGTTTGTACGGTTAAGCAATGTGACCCTGGGTTATACCCTTCCGCTGGCGAACAGCAAGCTGCGCACGGCAAGGGTGTATGTAGCTGGCGAAAACCTATATACCTGGACAAACTACACCGGGTATGATCCGGAAGTCAATTCGCTCGGCGACAACAATACGGTATTTGGGGTAGATATGAATGCATACCCGCGGGCACGGATGTTCCGCGTGGGTATACAGGTTGGGTTTTAACTAATTTTAATCGATAAGAGCAATGAAAACTTCGATTTATAGCAGTTTGGTCATCATGGGGCTGCTAACCATGGGATGCGAAAAGTTTCTGGATGAACAGCCCCGGTCAGCCATTGGAAGCGATGGTTTTTTTCAAACACAAGCCGATGCACTTGCGGGTGTGAATGCCGTCTATTCGGCATTGAGCGGCTATTACAATGGAAATGCATGGTATTTTGGCGACGTATCCACGGAAGTGGCCAACAGGGGAGAGCTGACAGGCGGCCTCGATGTAATGGACTATACGGCCGCCGATCCGGTATTCCGTGATTTCTGGACAATCATGTACCGCGGAATCAACTACGCAAACAATGTCATCAAGTGGGTACCCTCGATGGAGATTAACGAACAACTCCGTGATCGATATGTAGGGGAAGCAAAGTTTCTGCGCGGATTGTTTTATTTCGAGCTGGTCCGCGGATTTGGCGGGGTACCGTTAATGACGGAGCCGACGGAAAACACCGCAAATAACAGCATTCCGCGTGCGGATTTGGCAAACGTTTATGCGCTGATCGTCAGTGATCTACAGGCAGCTGCTGCCGCATTGCCACCGTCTTACAGCGGTTCGGATCGGGGCCGCGCAACTAGCGGTGCGGCTCAGGGCCTGCTAGCGAAGGTTTACCTTACTCAGGGCAATTGGCAGCAGGCCCGCGAAGCGGCGAAGGCAGTTATGGAGAGTGAAACGTATAGTTTGTTTGCAAATTTTGCGGATGTGTTTAAGCTGGCCAACGAAAACGGAAAGGAACACCTGTTTTCCGTACAATACACTTCCGGAAATTCAAGGGGCGGTGGGAGTTCGCTGACGTCTTCGTTTGCATCCCGGAATCCGAACATCTTGCTGAATGGTGCCATCGCAGGTACCGCTGTTGCCACCGAACGGGCATTCTATGATGCTGTGCCGGATCATTACCGGAAACGGATTTCCATGGTGGCTGAATTCCCAAGCGCATACTATCCGGAAATTACGGTTTCGGGTATTGCACAGGCCGGGCCTGTACCGATGAAGTATTGGGATCCCACCTACGGCATTAACGTCGGTGGAGACGCCAATTGGATCGTCTTGAGATACGCCGATGTGCTGTTGATGTTTGCGGAGGCCGAAAACGAACTATCCGGCCCTACCGATGCGGCTTACGAGGCCATCAATGCCGTCCGTAAACGTGCGAGGGATGAAAACGCGAATGGGATGGACGAAGCGGAGGAATTGGCCGAACTGCCAAATCTCGAAGGACTGTCAAAAGAAGATTTCCGGGTGGCGGTGTGGGCCGAACGCCGGATGGAACTTTGCTTTGAAGGCCATCACCGGTGGGACTTGCTGCGTACCGGACGCTTCGTGGACGTCATGAAGGCAAGCGGCCGGAACGTGGAGGCGAAACATGAATTATTCCCCATTCCGCTGTTGGAGCGGCAGGCCAATCCGGCGTTGACCCAAAACGATAACTATTAAACGATAATCGAGGATGGGATTGACAACAGGTCAAAAAGTAATAGCGGTAGGTTGCGGCTGGTGGGGGTTTCGCGAACGTGCATTTGCGACCCACCTGGATAGTTGCGCAGCTACTGGATTCCGTACGTTGGAGATCGGCATCGGCGACGAGTTTGCGGCAACTTTCCCGATGAATACGGATCGGCAACAGGCTGCCGAAGCAATGTCCAAGGCTGCAAAGGCAGGCATCAAGCTTTCCTTTGCAACCGCCGAGAACGACTTTTCACTCGCCGACCCGCAAGCGCACCGGCGGATGTTGGAACATGTGCTTGCCGTTATCGACATCGCCCGCCTATTCGGTGTATCGCATCTCCGCCTGTTTGCGGGGTTTACACCGGCAAAGGAGGTGACTGCCCGGCGGTATGAACAGGTTGTCGATGCATTCAAGGTAGTGAATGAACGGTGCGTGGAATATGGGATTGCGATTAGTGTCGAAACGCATGGAAAAATCACTTGGAAAGGAGACGTGGCCCATCATGAAAATACCATCAGTACAGACCCACATTACCTTGAGCGGCTCGTGAGGGATCTTCCGCCCAATATCGGGTTTAACTACGATCCGGGAAATATAAAAGCCGTTTGGCCTGAAGAATCGGATTGCCTGGTGTCAATCATTAACGAACGTATCAACTACTGCCACCTGAAAGACTGGATTGCGCGTGACGGGGGGTGGGTTGCCGGCGCGATAGGCGATGGTACGCTTGACTACAGCTCGCTGCTGCCCAAGATTTCATTTGACGGGATTTACCTGATCGAATACGAACCCCTGGACGATGTTGAAGAGGGGATCAGGCGGAGTTTGACATATCTGGAACAACTTGGGTATCGAATTAATCTGAAATAATGCACCAAAAAAAAGAACAGGGGAACCGCATAGCATTGGTAACGGGTGCTTCGAAAGGGTTGGGTGCTGCCATTGCTGTACGGCTGGCTGAAACCGGGCTGGCGGTGGCGGTAAATTACCACCGTGACCGAAAAGGCGCCGAGGCTGTCGTTGAGCAGATCAGGGCGGCGGGAGGAAGAGCGGAGGCGTTTCAGGCGGATGTGACCGATGCGGACGGGGCGAACGCATTGATTGAGGCCGTCAACCTGCGTATGGGCGGCCCGACTGTTTTGGTAAACAATGCAACCGGCCCGCAACCGTTTATTCCAATCGAGCTTCAGAAATGGGACGATTACCAGGCCCAGCTTGATTTTTTCCTGAGAGCTCCGTTCCTGCTTTTGCGAGGGGTGTTGCGGCACATGAAAAGTGCAGGCTTCGGGCGGATCATCAACATCGGCAGCGAGGTGGTGGAATTGGGAAATGCTGAATTCAGCCACTACGTAGCCGCTAAGGCGGCGATGCTGGGCATCACCCGGTCCTGGGCAACCGAATTGGGGGTTCATGGGATTACCGTGAACCTGGTGGCCCCCGGCTGGATACCGGTTCAACGGCACGAAGGGACACCCCAATCGGAATTGGATGCGTATTGTGCCGGTTTACCACTGAATCGGATGGGTAAGCCGGAAGAGGTGGGGGATGCCGTAGCATTTTTGGCGAGCGACCGCAGTGGATTTATTACCGGACAACGGATTGCGGTAAACGGGGGCAAGACACTCAGTTAATGATTTTTTAAACGATAATTACATATTAGATAACAATTAGAATGAGCGAACTAACGAATAAGGTAGCATTGGTTACAGGGGCATCCTCGGGATTTGGTGTAGGTATAGCAAAAGCATTGGCTGCCAGTGGATGTAAGGTGTGGATAACGGCTAGAAATATTCAGAAGCTGGAACAAACAGCAACTGAAATCGGTGCTACTCCGTTGCAAGCGGATGCAACAAACCCGGCCGACTGGGATCGTGTAATCAATCACATCGTGGCGGATGCCGGGCAGTTGGATATCCTGGTGAATAATGCCGGGGGGGCAGTGAAAATAGCTCCGATTACCGAATTTGGCGATGAAGCAATTGCGGAGGTAATCAACGTAAACCTGATGTCGGCAATGATGGGCAGCAGGCGTGCAGCTGCGGTGATGAAAGAACAGCAATCGGGTACCATTATCAACATATCTTCCATCTGCGCGCAACAGGCGTGGACCGGCTGGGGGATCTACGCAGCGGCAAAAGCGGGGCTTGATCAGTTTACCCGCTCGTTATATGTGGAAATGCGGCCTTTTAATGTGCGTGCCACCGCACTGATTCCGTCATGGGGTGCCACAGATTTCAATCGGAATGCGCAATTGGAACATCCCCAGCCGGAAGTTGCGGCACGGATGATCAGTCCGGAGCAAATGGGAAAGTTGGTGGTACAAATCTGTTCGCTGGATGCAAACCTGGTCGTCCCCGAACTCACGGTCTTACCGCTTATCCAGGAAATCGAACCGTATTAAACAGGCAAGATGAACGCATCTCAAAAGGAACATCTTAACGTTGACTTGGTGATCGTCGGCGCGGGTAGCGGCGGGGTTGCAGCGGCGATTGCTGCGGGCCGGTTGGGCATAACGGTATTGTTGGTGGAAAAACAACACGGGTTGGGGGGCAACGCTTCGCTGGGTGGCGTAAACGTATGGGAAATGGGCGTTGGCGGTACGGGGATACCATTTGAGATCTATAAACGATTAAAAACGAAAGCCAATGGCGTGGGAATCTATCGGTTCAATATCCATCGGAAATGGCAGCAGAAGCGAGGGGAGCAGCCGCTGCATCCGGGAGCGGAGCTGACCATTGACCCCAGCTTGCGCTACGTGGATACCCTGCTTCGGCACGGCTCGGAAACGGGTATTGATAACGAGGCGTTTGTACGGGCGAACTGGCATGGCGTGCCATTCGACCCCAACGCCTACCAAGAAGTACTTCGTGAGTTACTGGCAGAATCCGGGTATATATCGGTTAGGCTGGGCACCACTTTTAACCGGATAATCAGTGGCAATGACGGCAGGTTGCATGCGGTCGAGCTGGAGGATGGAACGTTGGTTTACGCCCGTTATTTTATCGATGCGACGGATAATGCATACCTCTGTGAGGCTGCGGGGGCGCAATTGTGCATGGGGCAGGAAAGCCGCGAAGTGTATGGTGAGCCGGATGCCCCGCTGCAGCCCACGCAGCAGCTGAACGGCGTGTCGCTGATCTACCGGATAGGGAAAGCGGGGGAAGCGGAAGAAGAGGAAATGCCGACGTTGGCTGCTGAATTGGCTACGCTGCCAGACCAATGCTGGTGGGCGGCTGATTTTCCATTGGCCAGTATCGTGCAATACCCCAACGGTGACTTGAATGTAAACATGCTTCCCACAATGGAGGGGGCGGAATTCGCGGGTTTGGCAAGTTACGAAATAGCGTATGCCGAATGTCGAAAGCGGGTTCTCGCGCACTTCCGTTACATCCGGGAAACCTATCCGCCGTACCGGAATTACGTGATCAAATGGCTGGCTCCCCGATTGGGCGTGCGTGAGGGGCGCCGCATCATCGCAGCTTACCAGCTTACCCAGCATGACCTACTGAAGGGCCTCGCAGGTCAAGACCACCCGGATATCATCGCGATTGCCGATCATCCCATGGATACCCATGGTTCGACTACCGGGCGCGCGGGCTGTGTGGAATTGGACCAACCGTATGGAATTCCTTTCCGGTCGCTGATCCCCAAGGGCTTCCGGAACCTGTTGATTGCATCGCGGGCGGCGGGGTTCAGCTCATTGGCGGCTTCGAGCTGCCGGCTTACCCGAACCATGATGCAACTGGGCCAGGCCGCCGGATCGGCAGCTGGGTTGGCGAGCGTGCAGGATAGCGATTTCCCGGAACTTGACGCGGCCAAACTGCGGGAGAGCCTGAAACAGCAGCACGTTCAGCTGACCTACCCGATGGAGGATCACTTAAAAAATTACCTGACCCATGAATAACCTCGATATCACCATCATCGTGTTTTACCTGCTCGCACTGTTGGCGGTAGGGCTCTACGTCAGTTTTACACACAAACAGAAAAAGAGCAGCGACCTGTTTTTGGCAGGCAAGTCATTGACATGGAAAACCGTGGGGCTTTCCATCTTCGGTACCAATGTCAGCCCGCTTAACATCATCAGTACCTGTGGGCTGGCCTATACGTACGGCATGGTGGCCTGTAATTTCCAATGGTTGGCCTGGATTTATATCCTGCTGCTTAGTTTGGTGTTTTTGCCGTATTACTTACGGCATAATATTCAAACGATGCCGCAATTCATGCTGAGGCGCTATGACGAATCCTGCAGGAAAGCCCTCTCCTGGATTGTGTTCCTGCAGATTTCCATCGGAGCGGGGTCAGTCCTCTATGCCGGGTCCATGCTGGTCAGCCAGCTGATTGGGTTCCCGATTTGGCAATGTGTCATATTGATGACGGCATTCGCGATGAGTTTTACGGTAACCGGGGGGCTCAAAGCCGTGGCGATAACGGATTCTTTCCAATCGGTGGTCATGGTTTTTGTGTGTGTCTTCATCGGCTACGTTGCGCTGGCCGATGTAACGGACTGGAGCCTCTTCACCCGGAAGCTGGATGCGGATTATTGGAAACTGCTGCGTCCTTCGGACGACCCGAATTACCCGTGGCAAGCCATTGTTTTCGGTTACCCCATCATGTCCATTTGGTACTGGTGCGCCAATCAGAACATTGTGCAGACCACACTGGGCAGCAAAAGCCTCGAAGAAGGTAATAAGGGAATATTGTTCCTCGGCTATTTGAAATTACTGATTCCGGTGCTATTTATCTTACCGGGTATTTTAGCGAAAGTGCTATTGCAGGATCTCGAAAACCCGGATGATGCCTTATTGCGCTTGATCTACCAATACCTGCCGCATGGTCTTGTCGGGTTGGCGATTGGGGTGTTGATTGCCGCGCTGGTCGGATCGCTTACGGCCATGTATAATTCAGGGAGCACCATTTTCGCATTAGACATCTTGCCTAATTTCACAAAATCCGATGCACCTCCCACGCTGGCGCAGGGGCGCACGGTGATGGCAACGTTGGCGATTCTGGCGATGTTGATTGCCATCGGACTGGACCGGGTGGAAGGGTTTAACTTGTTTGAAAAGGTGAATGCCATTTTCTCCTTTTTGTGCCCTTCATTGGTTGCGGTATTCATCTGGGGCATCTTCTGGAAAAAGATTTCTTCAAAGGCGGCATTTTATACGCTCATTGCCGGAAATATTCCCTGTATCCTGATCAGTATCCTTTACCTGTCGCAATACCCAAGCCGGGAATTTTATCCGAATTTTTTCCTGATTTCCTTTTACCTGTTTGCCGCACTCAGCGTGTTGTTGATCGTGCTATCCTACCGATATCCCGATACGGATGGCAGGCCGCGGCCCATATTTGAAAGGACGCAGCTGAGCGAAAACCCGTTTTCACGATCACTGAAGTGGGGTTGGGGAATCTTAGCGGCGATCATGATCGCCCTGTATAGCTATTTTAACTAATTAAACCGATTGAGATGATAAATCAATTCAAGCAAATTTTGGTACACGCGCGCATCGCATTGCTGGCAGCGGGTGTGTTGGTGGGTTACGCCGTAAAGGGCCAAACGGTGATCTACATTGCGCCGGAAGGGAGCGATGCAGCAAACGGTTCCGCGCAACACCCCGTTGCAACCCTCGAAGCCGCCATCCGGGTGCTGGAAAAGCGCCCCGCTGCGGATTCCTTGACCCTGCAACTCGCTGGTGGAACGTATCGGTTATCAACACCGCTCGTACTGGATGATACATCGCCCATCGCACGGTGGAAGCAGGTGGAAATAAGAGCCGCCGATGGCCAGCAGGCGATAGTTTCCGGTAATCGGTTGATGGAAGGAAAATGGCAGGCCGCCGGGAATAACCTCTGGAAATGCAGCGTGGAAGGTGTTTTCAACCAGCTGTTCGTGGATGGCAAACGGGCAACCCGGTCGAGGTATCCCAATGCGGGGGAATGGTTGGAGCCGGATTCGATTAATTTCGGGAAGCATGAACTGTACTTCCAGGGTAAGCTGCCGGCGGCCTTCGAAAAAATTAAAGGGGCTGAACTTCATGCCACGGGTATGTGGCATTGGAACCGTCAGTATATCGAACGCTTCGATAGCAAGGGACAACGCGTTGTGACGGTAACCTATCCCGGTACCGAGGCGAGCTATACCAAAATTGGTAAACGCGATCGTGTACATTTCGAAAATGCCAAGGCGTTTTTAGATACCGAAGGCGAATGGTACCTGGACCGCGAAAAGCGATTGTTATATTATTTCTCCAAAGAAAGGCCGGACGACAAAGTCTTCGAATATCCAGTGTTAACCGAGCTGTTTCGCCTGTCAGGGTCGGGCAGCCAGCAGATCAGCGATTTTTCGTTCAACGGAATTACGTTTGAAGGCACCGAATGGGACATGACGGCCGTCGAACGGAAAGGATTGCAGGCCGGTTTCTGGGGTACGGGGCGGACGGATTCCGTATACGCTCCTCCGGCGGCGCTTTCGCTGGCGTGGGTTACGAACAGCAGAATTACTCATTGCACATTCCGCAACCTCGGAGAAGGCGCCATTTCGTTTGGCGAGGGGTGTGCTTATAATGCAATTGAAGGGAATCGATTTGAAGACATCGGCAGCAATGTGATCCAAATTGGGTACCGCCGTGCGTACCTGGGCAAAGGGCATCCGTTGCACCTGGACTTTGAAGATGCGGCCCTCGTATCGCACCACAACCTCATCCGGAACAATGTGCTGGATCATTTCGGTACCACGGATCGTGGGGCCGTCGGCATTTGGATCGGCTATTCACACAATAACCGGATAGATTACAATCGGATAACCAATTTCCCCTATGCGGGAATCAACGTGGGATGGTATTGGGGAACGGATACTACATTGGTCGCTACCAATTGCCACCACAATACCATTGCTTGGAACGATATATCCAAAGGCATGCGTTATCTCTCGGATGGTGCGGGGATTTATTTGGTAGGCAATCAGCCGGGGACCGTCATTCACGATAATTTTGTGCACCAGATCGGCGGTGGATTTACCATTACATCGGGTATCTATGTGGATGAAGGGGGGGCGAATATGACCATCACAGGCAACTATTTCGATGCCTTGGATAACCCGAACGAAGCCCACGCCATTAAACTGCACAAAAATGCCATCCCGACCATGGAAATATATAACAATGGCGGTGAATACCGGGTGCACCCCATCCATACCAATCCGGCTTATAAATACGGAAAGTATGCGGAAGTGAGGTTGGTAAAGCCGCTTTTTCCACAGCGTTATGGCGTCCAGTTAAAGTAACCGGGGGGAGATATGGCAAGGTCACGGTCGGAAACCATCGCTCATTTTCAAAACCAGCCGGAAATACCGGTATTGATCCTTGGCGCGGGAATCAATGGAGTGGGGTTGTTGCGCGAGCTTGCGCTCCAGGGCATCGATGCGCTTTTGGTAGACAAATCGGATATCGCTGCGGGCGCCAGTTCGGCACCTTCACGAATGATTCACGGGGGGTTGCGCTACCTGGAAAACCGGGAGACGCGTTTGGTACGGGAAAGTCTGAAAGAGCGAAATCTCCTGCTACGGAACGCACCGCACTACGTGAAGCCGCTGGCAACGACAATCCCCATTTTTCATCGAACATCGGGCATTTTTAATGCTATGAAGGTTTTTTTTGGATTAAAAGGGAAGTCGGTAAACCGGGGTGCACTGTTGGTCAAAATCGGATTAACTGCGTACGACTGGTATACCCGCCACCACCGGATGATGCCGAAACATCGACTGTGGTCCAAAGCGGAGTCGTTGCGGTACCGGCCGGCACTTAACCCTGCTGTGGTAGCCACTGCCACGTATTACGATGCGTGGATATCTTATCCGGAACGCCTCTGCGTAGAGTTGGTCAATGACGCGTTGCAGATAAACCCGCGGTGCGCCTTTCTGAATTACTGCAGCCTCGCACAGCTGACACCAAACGGTGGGGTCGTGCTGCAAGACCATCTCACGGGCGAAGCCTTTGAGGTGATTCCGAAAGTGGTGGTCAATGCGACGGGTGCATGGATTGACCAAACCAACTTATCGATGGAAGGCGAAACATCGTTCATCGGCGGTACAAAGGGCTCGCACTTGGTTATCAGTAACCGGGAGCTCTATGAGGCCGCGAAGGGTCAGATGCTCTTTTATGAAAATGCGGAAGGACGTATTTGCATTCTTTTCCCCATACATGGCAACGTATTGGTGGGATCTACCGATGTACGTATAGACCACCCCGATAAGGTGGTCTGCGAACCCTGGGAGGTGGCATATATGCTGGAGTCTGTTAAACAGGTGTTTCCTTCCATCGATATCAAGCCTTCGGAAATTATATTCCGGTTTACAGGAGTGCGCCCACTGCCACATTCGGGAGCAGCCGTTACGGCGCAGATATCCCGCGATCATGCCATCCGGACGCTGCCACCCGCGGGTAAGCGCCGGTTTCCGGTCTATTCACTGGTAGGTGGTAAATGGACTACTTTTCGGGCCTTTTCAGCCATCGCCACTTCACAGATCGCGGCTTACTTAAACGTACCCGTGGTTGCCGACAGCGAGCAAACGCCGATCGGTGGCGGTAAGGACTTTCCGACGACCGACGTGGCTAGGAATGCATGGCTTGCTAAGATGAAACGTTTACATCCGGCACTTGCCGATCAGCGCCTGCGGTTACTGCTGGCGCGCTACGGTACCACGGCCGAAGCAGTCTGTGATTTTTGCAGTGCGGGCGAAGACCGGCCACTGCATTCCCTGCCCGAATATACGTGCCGTGAAATCGAATTCCTGATCCGATCCGAATACGTGGTACACCTGGATGACCTCATCCTTCGCCGTACGGTGATGGCCTTTACCGGCGCCGTAAGCCGCCCGCTGTTGGAAGAACTGGCCACCCTATTTGCGGGCGTAAAGGGACTGCGGGGTGTCGAAGCGCAAGAAATAACACGAACAATAGCCATTTTACAGGAAAAACATCAAGTTAACATCAACTAATTATGTATCAATCAACAAAGGTCCGATTAAATCGGATGTTCAATGAGTCCGGCAAATGCCTGGATGTGGCCGTAGATCACGGTGTTTTTAATGAGTACGACTTCCTGGACGGACTGGAGCATATGGAATCGGTTGTCCGCAGTTTGGTGAGTGCCGGTCCGGACGCCATACAGACCAACTATGGGCAAAGCGATATTTTGCAACGCACACCTGGTAAGTCAAAACCTGCATTGGTGATGCGGGTCGACTATGGAAATCCATATAATGCCATGACACACAAAGTGATGTTTAGCGAGCTGCAGAACGAGGAAGAGCCGATACTGGAGGCTTTACGTATGGATGCATCCTGCATCGTGGTTAATTTGCTTTTAGTGCCGGGCGAACCCGCACTTCACCGGGCAAGCCTGCGGAACATCAGCAGGCTCCGTGGGGTATGTGATCGCTATGGGATGCCCATGATGATCGAACCTTTGGTGATGAAAGGAAACGACAGCCGCGGCGGATACCAAGTGGATGGGAATAAAAAGTTGGTGGTTCCGTTGGTTAGGCAGGCACGGGAACTGGGGGCAGATGTCATTAAGGCCGACCCGACCGACCACGTGGAAGATTATCACGAAGTGGTGGAAGCCGCCCGGTGCCCCGTGTTGGTGCGCGGCGGCGGCAAAGCAGATTTAAAAGATTTGTTTGTAAGAAGTTATGGGTATTTGCAGCAAGGGGCCATGGGTTTGGTATACGGCAGGAATATTTACCAACATCCGAACCCGTCACAAATCGTAAAGGCGTTCATGCACATGATCCATAAGGGAGCTACTCCGGAAGAGGCCTGGCAAATCTATTCAACCGATGGAAAAAGCAACTGATTTTATCGATCGGTTTAGCCATGTGCCGCTGTTGGTGGGCAACCAATGGACAGACAGCGGCAGCAGAGGCACCACGCCGGTTTATAACCCGTCCAGGGGGCAGGTGATCGCCCATACGCCTTGCGGCATCGCGGATGATGTGGACCGGGCCGTAAGGGCGGCCAAAGAAGCATTCCCATCCTGGGCAGCGGTTCCCGCCCCCAAACGGGCCGATATCCTCTTTCGCTACCGGGAGCTGCTTGCCCAGCATATGGAACACATTGCCTGGATGATAACCCTAGAGAATGGAAAGACCATTGAGGAAGCAAGGGGCGATATTCGGCGTGGATTTGAAGTGGTTGAGTTTGCTTGCGGCATAGCGCACCTGACAAAGGGAGAAAACCTGGGGCAGCTTGCATCCGAGATGGACGGATTGACCATGCGCGAACCCTTGGGCGTATGCGTGGGTATCAGTCCGTTTAATTTTCCGGCTATGGTGGCCATGTGGATGTTCCCACTGGCGATTGCCTGTGGAAATACCTTTGTATTGAAGCCAAGCGAAAAGGTACCATTAACGGCATTGTATCTGGCTGACTTATTGGTGCAGGCAGATCTCCCGGCGGGGGTATTTAATGTGGTACACGGCGGTCGTGAAGTGGTGGAAGCACTGTGTGTGCATCCGGATGTCGCCGCCATTAGTTTCGTAGGCTCTTCTGAAATTGCCTTGCGGGTGTACCAACTGGGTACCAGTCGCGGCAAACGTGTTCAGGCAGGTGGGGGCGCTAAAAACGTCCACGTAGTCATGCCCGATGCCGATTTTGATTCGGCGGTCCGGGCGGTGGTTGGGGCAGCATTCGGATGTGCCGGCCAGCGTTGCATGGCCGGATCGACGCTGATGATTCCGAATGGAACCGGCTCCGCGTTTCTGCAGAAGTTGAAGGTGGCGGTTGATCAACTGACAGTTGGCGATACAACTGGCCAGTTGGATGTGCAGATGGGCCCCGTCATTGACGGGCCGGCAAGAGATCGTATATCCGATACGATTGAACATGCCGTTGGGCAGGGTGCCAAAGCAATGCGCGATGGACGCACGTACCAAGACACCGATGGCTTTTTCTTACGGCCTACGTTGTTGGATGAGGTAAGCCCCGATATGGAGGTGTTCCATCGGGAGGTCTTCGGTCCCGTATTGTCGATCGTACACACAACAACGCTGGATGAATCCATTCGTTTAGCAAACAAACTACCTTTTGGAAACGGTGCAACGATCTATACCCGTAACGGTGGTGCGGCAAGGAAATTTGCACGGGAAATGAAATGCGGGATGATCGGCGTAAACGTGGGTGTTCCGGCGCCGATGTCTATTTTCCCGTTTTCGGGTTGGAACCAATCGTTTTACGGCGACCTGCACCTTCAGGGAACCGAAGGAATACTTTTCTATACCCGCCAAAAGGTATTGCTTTCCCGGTGGGATACGAACTATGAACGGATAAATGGATGGTAATGGAACAACCGATCGTAACTGCTTATGACTTCAACGCACCCCGGCAAATCATTGCCGGTGGCGGGACATTCGGAAAGTTGCCCCAACTGGTCAAAGGGTTGAAGGGTACCAACGTGCTGGTCGTAACCGATGGATACCTTTGGGAGCAAGGGCTGGTCCGTGAGGCCATTAGCAGCCTTTCAGAGGCCGGTATCAAGAGTGTCGTTTTCCACCGTATTTCTCCCGACCCTACGATGGGCAGCGTACTGGAAGGGCTTGCGTTGCTGCGGCAGCATTCCTGTGATGCGATTGTTGCACTGGGCGGGGGAAGCCCCATCGATGCGGCAAAGGCTATTTCGATATTGGCAACCAACATCGGGCCATTGACCCGTTATGCCGGGTATCATCAGGTTCCAAACCCCGGCATGCCACTGATTGCCGTGCCCACCACCGCCGGTACAGGGAGCGAGGCAACACGGGTAGCCGTAATCACCGATGAACTGCGGCAGGTTAAGATGATGCTATTTGACAATGCACTTTTACCGGATATTGCGTTGGTAGATTATCGGTTATCGATGACCATGCCTCCCCAACTCACCGCATACGTCGGCATAGATACCCTTACTCACGGGTTAGAGGCGTATGTATCAAAAAAGCGGAATCCCTTATCGGACCCGATTGCGTTATCTTGTATCGGGCTCGTAGGCCAGCACCTGCTCAGGGCCTATGCCTGCCCTGCAGACCATGTTGCGCGTGAAGGGATGGCCATCGCAGCCTGCCAGGGTGGACTGGCTTTCTCCAACAGCAGTGTCTGTCTCGTTCACGGCATGAGCCGCCCATTGGGTGCAGTGTATCATTTGGCCCACGGCCTGTCCAATGCAATCTTGTTGCCAACGGTTACCCGGTTTTCAGTAGCGGGTTGCGTAGCGCGCTACGCAACCGCGGCACGGACCATGGGCATCGCAGCGCCTGAATTGACCGATATAGAGGCGGCCGATGCATTGGTATACGAATTGGAAGCGATGAACCGGCAGCTAAATGTTCCGCGATTACGCGATTGCATCGGCGTATCACGGACTACGTTCGAGCAGTCGGTCAGTAAAATGGCTGCTGATGCCCTGGCGTCCGGAAGCCCCCAAAACAATCCGGTGGTACCGACAATGTCGGAAATTGAGCAGTTATATTTGAGTTGCTGGTAACCTAAAAAGTGAATGCATGGAATCGTATCTATTGGGGATAGATTGCGGTAACACCGTATGTAAGGCAACCATCTTTTCCTTGACAGGGCAATCCATGGGTACCGCTTCGGGCCGTATGAAAACGATACTGCCCAAACCGGGCTATTACGAATACGATCTCAACGAATTATGGATGGGCGTGTCCGGTGTCATCCGTACAGCCATTCACGCTGCAGGCATTGCCTCATCGGCCATTTTGGCGGTGGGTGTTTGCGGCCATGGAAATGGTCTTTATGGCTTGGATGGCGATGGCAAACCAGTGGTGGGCATCCAGTCACTGGATTTCAGGGCCGAAGCGATTTGCCAACGGTGGAACGACGAAGGGGTGTCTGCAGCTGCGCTCCCGTTTTCAAGGCAATATTGCTGGCCGGGTCAGACCAATTCGTTGTTAGCTTGGTTACGCCTACATGATTTATCGACCTATCTGCGCCTCAGAACGGTGTTTTTCTGCAAAGACTACCTGAATTATTGTTTAACGGGGGTGGTTTCGACAGATTATTCGGACCTCTCGGTTACGAATCTGATGGCCATGGAAGATCGCAAGCTGAACGCGGAGTTGTTCAACCTGTTCGGACTCCCCGGCGCACAGACAACACTCCCCCAACCCCGGCAAAGCAAGGAGGTGATCGGCAGGGTCAGTCAGGCAGCATCGCATCAAACCGGATTACCCGAAGGGATACCCGTGGTTGCCGGAATGATTGACCTGGTTGCGAATATGGTAGGCTGCGGTTCAATCCATCCCAGTGCGGTAACCCTCATTTCCGGATCCTGGAGCGTCAACTGCTTGCTGTCTGATGCACAAATTCAAACCAAAGAATTGGCCATGGTTTCCCTGTTTGCAGATCCCATTTTACAGGTAGCTGTGGAGGCAAGTCCCACTGCCATGACAAACCTGGAGTGGTTTGTCAATCAATTTATGAAAAGAGCGAAAAAGAAATGCAATCGGAAGGGCACATCCGTTTTTGCCTATTGCGATAAAAGGCTTGCAGATCGGGGCCGAGTCGACTCGGATGTGCTGTTCCTGCCCTTTTTGCACGGTAACAACCTGAAGGGAATTATCCGTTCGGGATTTTACAACCTTTCGGGTTCGCATACGAAAGACGATATGTTACAGGCGGTTTATGAAGGGATTGCATTCAGCCACTTAGCCCACGTGCAGCGGCTTCGTTCGATCGGTCCGGAAATCCACAGCGCACGGTTTACCGGCGGTGGTGCCCGCAGCCCCGTTTTCTCCCAATTGCTTTCGAGCGTTTTGCAGATACCGCTGGAATGCGTACAGGTGGCAGAAACCGGTTGTTTGGGTGCGGCCATAACGGCTGCTGTCGGCATTGGCCTCTACCCCGATTATCACGTGGCTTGTGGACAGATGGTTACCCCCGGAAAAACCTATGTTCCCGACGAAGCAATGGCTAGTTATTATCAGGAAAAATTTGATGGCTATACAGCATTGGTGCAGTCGATCATCAAACGAAGGGCATAGCGTTTGTAAAAACCTGCTTTTTACACTGCACTGGCCATTTGGAGGTTGGCGGGATGTCTGGTAGGGCGCCTCCGGGTGTAGTCAATTGCATGTGGTGTGGAATAATCTAGTTTCCTAAAATTGTGTTACCTTAGTGGTACATCAATAATACCGATGAAGACCAATGGGAAACGTCTTACGCGGATGTGGATGGCCGTATGCCTACTCAGCGCTCAGGTGGTATCTGCGCAGGTGGATGAAGCCGCCGGCTTAAAACGGTCACTGGGACGAATCGCGGACAGCGAGGCCTTGGTAGATGCGCTGAATCGCCTGGCGATGATTTCATATGAAACAAGTGCAGATACCACTTTTTACTATACCGTACGTGCACGTCGGTTGGCGGACAGCCTGGATTACGACAAAGGGAAAGCAGATGCCCTTAACAACCTGGGAGTGGTATACGACATCAAAGGGAACCAACAGCTGGCGCTGAAGTATTATAACGATGCAAACTTGGCCTACACCCGGTTGGATGATTCGGTCAACCAAGTGCAGACTGCCATGAACATTGGTGGCGTATACAAACAACTGGGAAAAGACCAACGATCCCTTGAGTATTTCAGGTCGGCCCTCAAACTCGGATATCAGCTTTCGAACGATTCGATCCTGTCTTTGGTGATATATAATTACCTGTTGTGGTTTCCAACGCAGATTCCGCTTGAGGAGAAACGGCAGTACATCCGGGAGGCTACAGCCATTGCAAGCCGGTATAATGACGCGCGCGTGCTGATCGCGCTGGATCACCTGATCGCGAAAGAGTTGATCGAGCAAGGCGATCGGAAAGGGGGGATTGCGCTGTGGGATAGTGTCATTAATCGAGCCATCCGGAAACAGCTTTACTATGTTAGTATGGATATGCTGGTGGAAATAGCTGACTATTTTGTACCGGATGATGCGGATCGGGCCGCTGCGTATTATCGCCGCGGGTTGGAAATCGCCAAGAATCATGAGTATCTGTTTTACAGGCGGCTATTTGCCCGGAAATTGTTTGACCTACACACATCGCGCAACGAGCAACAAGAAGCGGCAAGCTATGGCCAATTACTGATTGCGCTGTTTGATGAGCAGGAGCAACTGGACAATAGTGCGGGTATCGATTACCTGGATTATGCCATCAAAGAGCAGCAATTTGAGCGGCTGGCGGAAAGAGCAAGGTACCAAACGTTTTTTCTAGTATTGGCGGTGGTAGGGTGTGTCCTGGCGATTGGCATTAGTGTGGTCATTCGGCGGACACTGAAGATATCCCGGCGGTTGAATGCGCAGATCGTCGAACAAAATCAGCAAATGCTGATCACATTAAATGCCTTGGAGCAGAGCCAGGCAGAGAACGGCCGGATGATGCGTATTGTGGCGCACGATCTGCGTAATCCCATCGGCGCAATCGGCTCCGCTGCATCGTTGATGCTTGAGGCCGACAACCTGCCGATCAACGAACAAAAAATGCTTAAATTGGTTCACAAATCAGCAGCAGACGCTCTCGATTTGGTAAACGACCTCCTGCATACGCACGAACGGCCCGACGATCTGCCTAAGGATACCGTAGATCTGGACCGGCTACTTCATTATTGCGTGGACCAGATGGCGGTTAAAGCAGCCGCAAAAAACCAACTAATCACGTTGCATAGCCACCCGTCTCTCATTGTTGCCAACCGCGAAAAGCTGTGGCGTGTTTTTAACAACTTGATCGGAAACGCCATCAAATTCAGTTCACCGGGCGAACGGATTGTTGTATCGCTTGAGGTTAACCCGAACCATGTACTTATTTCCGTCAGAGACCAAGGTATCGGGATACCGGAACACTTGCGTACCAAAGTATTCGATATGTTTACCGATGCGCGCCGCCAGGGTACGGAAGGCGAGCAACCGTTTGGTTTGGGATTGGCTATTTCCAAACAAATTGTGGAAGCGCACGGTGGCCGGATATGGTTTGAAGGTAATGCCGATGGAACACCGGGCACCACATTTTTCGTTGAGCTGCCGCGTTGATTGTTTCTTCATTTTACCTCTGCTTCAACAACGGCGGCCGGCGGTTCCTATTTCTCATTCAAACCGCATAACGGGCATTTAAAAGGAATAAACAACTGATTTTACCTGGCATATTTCTTTGATGCGTATACGCAGGCAATCACACCCACGGTAACCGCTAGCATGCCAAGGCTTACGTGTTCGTGAAGCAACGTTGCCGCGAGTGCCAGGCCGAAAAATGGCTGCAGCAGCTGCAACTGACCCACCGAGGCGATGCCGCCCTGTGCCAGCCCCCGGTACTGTAAGGCCAGCGCACTCAGCAACGGAAAGCCCACCACCACCCCGATGGCTACGACGACCAGGGGAAAGAGGTGGTTTCGCGCAGGGCGCTTTTCACCCGAAATCAACAGCACCGCTAGCGCGAGCACCCCGCAATGCCGGCGCGGGCCAGCGTGAGGAATACCGGATGGAAGTCGAGTACTGCAGCACGCGTAGCGGGCAGGGAACCACTGAAAAGGCCGACACCTATGAACCCGTTGATCCAGCCGCGGGTCGTCTGCGAAATTGCCATGCCTACTTCTTTTTGGTCAGTGCCGAACCTTTATGGGCAGCGATGTGATCCGATTTGTCGCTTTTGATTTCATACTGTGGATCTGCCTCGGTGGCATGGTGGGTATAACCTTTGTAATTGAAATTTGCGGTGTGCACCTGGATGATGGTACCCGAAACGCGGCCAGCTTCTGAATTCCAGCTTACTTTATCGCCAACTTTAAATTTTTTGGACATGATGCGGATTTTTTAACTGCCTGCAACGGTATCACCGTGCGGGAATGCCCGATGTACGTTACCTTTTGAAGAGGCTAAGTTACTAAAAAGGATATACTTCAATCTTTCAATGTTTGCATCCGTTTCCGGATCAGTTGGCTATCCAAGGGGTTCTGGGCAAGGGATAGGGCGTCCTCATAAGCTGTAAGCGCACGGGCGGTGTTTCCCGCACGCTCGTAAACATGACCTTTCGTAGCGGCAAGAAGAAAGGCGGTTCCAGGGTTTTCATCCGCTGCGATGGTTTCCAGCTCCGCAATGACCGGGAGTGGTCCCAGCGCATAGCTTTTGGCAATAATGCGGTTCAGGCGGATGAGCGTGGAGGCAGGTTCAAGACTTTCCAGCAATTGGTACAGCTGATGGATGGCCTTCCAGTCGGTCGCTTCGAAATGGGGGGCAGCACAATGGTGCGAGGCGATCAGTGCTTCCAGGTAGTACTTGCCCGCACACCCGCTTTGCCGTGCCTGATCGAGGTAGTGGAACCCTTCTGCGATCAGCTTCCGGTCCCACAGCGAACGGTTCTGCGCTTCCAGCGGAATCCAATCGTCGTAGGCTGCCAGCCGTGCGGGGAAGCGGGCAACACCGAAAAACATCAACGCCAGGAGTGCGTCCACTTCCGCTTGGGGAGGGGCTACGGACCGCAATAACCTGGCAAGGCGAAGGGCTTCATAGCAGAGGTCAGAGTCAATGCCTTTGGTATCGCGTGTGGCTTTATAGCCTTCGTTAAATAGGAGGTAAAGGATCATGCAGACGGTGGTCGACTGCCGGGCGGCGTCCGTAAGTGCCTGCCGGCCCAGCTTGAGCGCTTTTTGCCGCAACCGTGCTTTGCTGCGCTGCAGTGCTTTTTTAACGGCTTCCGTTTTCATTTGCAGGGCGTTGGCCAGTTCCGGTATTCCAAAGCCACAAAGAATGTGCAGGGTGATGAGGATGCGATCACGCTCACCAAGTGCCGGATGGCAGCATGCAACCAGCAATTGGATCTGGCCATCGGTACTTTCCTCATCTGTCAGCACGGGATCCGGATCGGTAGCGGAGACACCCTGCAACTGTATTTCCATTTCGTCCACGTGACTGTATCGCGAGGTACGCTTTAGCGCGTTGATCAGCTTATTGCGGGCAACCCGTGAGAGCCATGCACGCGGGTGTTCGGGAGGGCCGTGGTAACGCCAGTGTGTCAATGCAGTTTCGAACGTATCCTGTACCGCATCGAGAATGGTATCCAGGTGCTCCATACCATACACCCGGGCAAGGGATGCAACCATCCTGCCCGAGTGTTCACGGAAAAAGTGCGCCGCAAGTTGTCCGCTAGTGTCCATGGGTTGATCAGTCTTCCATCGGCATGATTTCGCGCACTTCCACCGCGCGGTCCCAATCCAGATCGGGATTCCCCTTGGCAATCTCGATCGCTTCTTCCAACGATTCGGCTAAGAGAATGTAATAGCCGCTGACGCATTCCTTGCCTTCCAGGAAGGGGCCGTCGGATACGATGCGCTGCTTGCCACGGATGTGGGCACCACCGGCTTCCAGCGGCTGTGCTTCCTTAAATTGCCCTTTTTCCCTGAGCTCTTCCACCCAACGGTAATGTTTCTCGATACAGGCTTGCATTTCTTCCGCCGATAACTCGTCGTAGTTGGCGTCTTCGCGGATCAACATCAAAAATTCTTTCATTGCAAAATAATTTTGTTTTTATTTTTTGTTTATACCTGAGACAACCGGTGCCTGCTTTTGGGGACAAATTTTTAAAATATGTCTCCGCAGCAAGATACGCGATTTAATCTGTTCTGAAAATAAGGCGTCAGCGCACTTTGTGGTTTTATCATCTGGATAAACCGCGTAGCTCCACCGTAAGGGAGCAATCCGAAGATGGAACGATCGGCAAACGATACCGTACCGCCGTGAAACGCTGACGGTACGGTCATTGGTTATTCAATCTTCCTGATGGCCGAAGTTTCGGATAAGCCGCTCGTAGCCCTGCCGCAGCAATGCCAGGTCGGAATCGACGGCAATGCAGGAATACCTCAGTGTTAGCAGGGTGTCAACCTGTAGATGGTCCCTGAGCAGGATACCGGCCCGTTTGCCATGCTTGGCAGCGGCGGCTGCCACGCGGTGGAGCGCATCGTCAAACGTTGGCTTCTCAGGCACCGTCTCGTTTGCCAGCGCAAGCTTGAGATCGGCAGGACCTACGAACAGTACATCCACCCCGTTTACCGCCGCGATGGCCTCACTCTGGTTTACGCCTGCTAAATCTTCGATCTGCGCAAACAACAGGGGATGTACCTTGGCTGGGTCGGCGGGAGGGACCGTGCCATAACCGTAAGCTCTTACCGAAGAAGAGTAGCCGCGACACCCATCTGGTGGATACCGCATCGCCTGCACGCATTGAGCTGCCTCCTGTGCGGAACGGACATGGGGCAGCATAATGCCATCGGCACCCCAGTCCAGCGCGCGGGCAATCAGCGATGGCAGCAATTCCGGTACGCGTACAATGACTGCGGGCGGACGATGGGAAACACTCCGCAGAATCTCCGGCATCGATGCATCCGACGTGGCACCGTGCTCGAAGTCGATCAGTATCCAATCAAACGCATATTGGCTGGCTAATTCAGCTACCACGGGCGAGCCGGTGCTGATCCATGTTCCAAGGGAGAAGGCATGCTCCCGTATGTGTGTTGTACTCATAGCGTCGAAATATCTTTTTTATGCTGCAGGCCCTCACAGGCGCTGTGAATGCGTGCCAGCGTAAAGTGCTTCAGGTCATGAGTGCCGTTATTCATAAAGAAGTCGTCCGGCATGTCGAAGTAATTGCCCCGCACACGGATGACCGCCTTGAAGATCATATTGCGTAGCAAATGCAGCCAAAACCGTTTTTCAAAATGATCCGGTAACGGGCGCTCCTCCACATAGCCACGGATGGCAGCAGATACCATTGCACCGGTATGAAAACAAGCCAGGAGAGACAGGTCATCCGTAGGATCACCGCTGATGGCGTCGTCCCAATCGATAAATGCACAGATTCGTTGGCCGTCACTCAGTATGTTCCAGAAGGCAAGGTCTTTATGCACCAGGCATCCCCGGTCGAGCTCAAGCAGCGAGGCATGGTCAGCTACTAACCCCTGGATGTGTTGTCTTGTTGACGGGTTGATGAACTCGGTCGTTACGAGGAAGCCCAGGTGCTCTTCGAGGTTCAGTAGGAAATAATCGCGATAGCTGGCATGGTACCCTTGGAGGTGACCGGCGGATAGGAAGGTTTCCACATCAAACAAGCCGAACTTTTCAGGCGTTAGGGCCTGCCACTGACCAATATACCGGCCGATTTCATGGGCGATGCCAAGAGTATCGAGGCCATCGCCATGGCTTTGATGGTTCAGGTCGCGACAGTTGATCAATTCCATCACCTGGATGGCAAAGGGCACCGCGGTACGCGATACATCCGTGAGATAGATCGCGGGGCAGGGCACATGCAATGCTCGGACCCTTGCCATGACTTCTGACTCGATGGCCATGTAGTTATCGCGTTCCGAGCCATATTCCAACCGGATAAAGTAGTCACCATCGGGATAAGTAGCCGTAAATGTGATGTGATTTCCCTGCCCATGAGCTGGCGTTACGTTCATGAGGCCCGTTTTGAAATGAGTTGACAGGTAATCCGCCACCTGCCCACCGAGTTGGTCCAGCGGTGTGGTATCGGTATTGCGTGTGTTCCCGGAAGCGAATATCCGATCAGACTTCCAGTAATAAATATCCCTGCGCCCTGCCATCAATCTTTTGGTGTTTTGCGGTGCCACCACGATGCTAATATGGATCCGGTGATGTTCATTAATGGTCCAAAGATGGCAGGTGCCAATCCGATGGTTGCGAGTTTGCCCATTTCTTTGGCAATCCCCGATGCCAGTCCGCCATTTTGCATGCCTACTTCGATGGCCACGGTACGGCAATCGCGCTCGCTCATTTTAAACAGCCGGGCCGACCAATAGCCGAGGAAATAACCGGAGAGGTTATGTACGAGGACGAGGCAAAGCAGAAGCGGACCAATGGAAAACAGGTTGTCACGGCCCGCCGCGGCGATGACCACAATGGAGAAGGCGATGCCAAACATCGAGACGTAGGGCATCACACGGTCCAGCCATACTACCTTGCCGTGGAAAAGCCGGTTGAACAGCAACCCGGCCGCAATGGGCAGGATGACCATTTTCATAATATCCCACATCATTTCCCACGCATTGATCTCGATAAATGCGCCAGCGAGCGCCTTCATCAGGAACGGGGTAACAAATGGAGAAAGCATTGTAGAAACGGCGGTAATGGTGATAGATAGTGCAACATTGGCCCTTGCTAAATAAGAAATGACATTGGACGCCATCCCATTGGGCGAGCAGCCGATGAGGATAATGCCTGCGGCGATTTCCGGCTCGAACCCGCTGAAACTGGCCAGTGTAAAACCCAGCAGCGGCATGATGATAAAATGGCTGACCACACCGATGAATACCCCTTTTGGGGTCTTGACCACGCCAACGAAGTCGGCTATACCCATCGTGGTACCCATACCGAACATGATCAACTGTATGGAAGGTGTAATAAGGGCGGACAGGTCAAAGCTGCCCCATTTGGTGAAGTACTGCGGGTAGCTGACCGCCGCCGTAAAGCTGGCGAGGATGACCATCGTGTAGCTGAAACCCTTAAGCTTCGGATACCGTTGAAAGGCGATGGCCAGGACGATGAAGAAAACGATTAATAGGGGTGGAAAAATTTCTGTGATCATTTCTTTTTTGTGAGTGGTCGAACAGCGGTCATTTTCAATTTGGATTGCGGATTGATAATCCTGCTCGCTAGAATATCATCTTCGGTAAATTTGGCCAATGCAATCTCGCCGGGGCCACGGTTGTGATCATAGGTAATATAAATAGTGCCATCGGGCGCTTGAAACCCATCGGGATAAGTGACATTTTCCCGATCATCTATGACTAGTCCGCCTTTCCATGTTTGGCCATCGTCGTCTGAGAGCCACGCACTGAAATAGTTTCGTCCTTCATTTTTATGCAATTCTTTGCCATTTTTAATCAAGAGAATGCGTCCGGACTTCAACCGCCGAAAGAAAAACCGGGAACTTGGATGTTGAATCTCGGCTGCTGTAAAAGAGGGTTCTGACCAAGTAAACCCTTTATCTCCAGAAAACGATTCCATGATCCCCTTTCGTGTCCGTGTCATCATCCACAGTTTGCCGTCCTTCTTTTCCACTATCATTGCTTCATGCCAATCCGGGTTGGAGAACGTGCGTATACCCCGCAATTCCCAGTTTTTTCCTTGGTCCGTAGATACCAGCACGTTTACGCCCCGGTAGGGATCCAATTCGGGAAACGTGCCCTTAAAAGGACCGAACCCTTCATTCTGCAACAGGTAAGATGGCAATACCCATTCACCTGTTGACAGTACTGTAGGCTTATTAAGCATCGCGCCGTGCGAAATGCGCTTGGGTTCGGACCATACTGGGTGTTCATCGTCCGGATTCTCACAAACAATTGCCCAAAGCCCACCTCTACCATCGAAATGATTCATGGTCTGATCAAAGAATAACCAAAGTTTTCCGGATGGATCTGTCCAGAAATTGCCAATGATAACGGTTCTTTGGATGGGTATCGATGAAGAGCGCCCGTCAATAACCAAACGCGGCTTGGACCAGGTTTCACCATTATCGTCACTGGTGGCTGCCAACAAATAAGAGCTTGGGCAGTCGCATTCGCCTATCCATGCGAGCCAAATACGGCCTTTAGTTGTTCGTTCCATCGTAAGCGACATCACATAGTGTTGCGTATCATAATCATATTCGGGAAGTGGCGAAGTGTTGATTCTGGGTGGTATCAGAGCGAGGTCCGCAACCTGTCGCATGAGCTTGGTTTCATACGTTTTGATTTCTTCCGGTCCCATTTTCTGAAACTTAACTTCGTGCTTTTTACCTGGAATAGGGCGGATATGTTTTTTGTCTTGCGACATCACAGGTAGGGCGATTACAGCCAATAGTATATAAAAAAGGGGTTTCTTCATGGGAAAATAGTTATTTTATTGTTTTGTATTGCCTCTATTAGTAACCGGGGTTTTGTTCGAGTTTAGCACCGATATTGGCGTCGATTGCCACCTGTGGGATTGGCCAAAATTCATGGTGATCCTGTATGGTTGTGCGTGTTTCATCCAGCATAGCATGTTTCCTAACACGCTCTACCAATTTGCCGGTACGTACGAGTGTGCGGTGCCGGGGTTCTTCTGCAATCAGCTCGCGGGCTCTTTCATCCAGGATGTAATCTAAATCGACTTCTCCAGGTTCAACAGGCTTGGCATGGGCGCGTACACGTACCTGATTGATATCCGCAGCAGCCGAGAGTAGATCACCCTTTTTCAGGTAGGCTTCCGCACGTAATAGGTAAGTTTCGGCCAAGCGGTATACGATGAAATCTGAGCTCGTCAAACCGGCCCGCACCGGATTATCCCTGCCCAACCATCCGATTTTACCTTCTACTTTCCGTATAGTTGGATAGATCATCTGGAAGGTATCCTGATTTTGTATGTGTTCTTTTTTCACCTGCTGACCAAAGTAGGCGGATGCTGGATTGTTATAATAATAGGTTCTCCGGATGTTATAGGACGAATTGCGCATGTCGTTATCCCAATTATCTTTCCAAAGATCATATAAGAAGTAATTGGTGGGCCGGCATAGTCCGACCCCGCGGCCTAGACTATCCGCTACGATCATGCCTGGTTTTCC
Source organism: Parapedobacter defluvii (assembly GCF_014642075.1). Taxonomy (GTDB): domain Bacteria; phylum Bacteroidota; class Bacteroidia; order Sphingobacteriales; family Sphingobacteriaceae; genus Parapedobacter; species Parapedobacter defluvii. The sequence goes on from NZ_BMIK01000001.1 coordinate 419,460, forward strand.
ATCTGGATCCTTTACGTTGACATAAAACGGAACCCAATATCGAAGCGTGGGGTTTCCACCTTGAAATGTCGTAGAATATCCTCCGGGTATTTGATCTTCGAATTGCCAAACGTAAATCGATTCCATATTTCCTGAACTGCGGTTATGATTACCAGTCTTGAATAGATCTGAGAACACATCTCCGGGTTTGTCGGCGTCAACACCAAACCGTTCCGTCATCAGCTTATAAAGGCCCGAATTGATAATCCGGGAGGCGCTTTCTATGGCTTGGTCGTATTGCTCCAAACTGAGATAAACTTCCGTCAAAAGATGGTCTGCTGCTGCTTTTACGATCCTTCCTTCATTTTCTTTGCTGACCGTTGGTGGGAGCCATTGGGTTGCAAATTCAAGATCTTCTTTTGCAAATTCATATACTTCCTTTCTAGAATTCCGTACGAAATCTACTTTCGGACCTGAAAAGATGGTATCAACTATCGGTACGCCTCCATACAAGTTAGCAAGTAAATTATGTACATACGCTCTGAAAAATTTAGCTTCTGCAATCACCGCATTTTTTTCTGCTTCATTATCCCAAATGCCTTCGTTTTCTACTTTATTCGCATATACAATGACGGCGTTTGCACGGGGCAGCATATCGGCATAGGCCCAATGCCAATAGCGCTCCACACATGCAGCGACCGGTGTCAGGAAGGTTTCCCAGTTTTTGAAATTGGGAGTTGCTTTTTCCCCATTATTGATCACATCCGTGCCCACTTGCAGATTCATATACCAAGGTAGGTAATCGTATTTTACTAATTCATCCCGTGCACCGTAATGCAATGCAGTGATGTAATTCTGAAATCCTTGTTTGGATACAAGGACGTTGTCCGAATTGAGAATCAGGGGATCCTCCCGAAGCAAATCGTTGTTACAAGATAGGAAGATCCACGTAATAAAAAGTGTATATAGTGTCGTTTTCATGGCATTTTTTTTACAATGCAACATTAATTCCAAGTGTGAATGTACGGGAAGCGGGTATCCCGTTTTGGTTTGCTCCACTTTCTGGATCGGCTCCGGGCCAGTCTGTAAAGGTGTATAGGTTTTTTCCGCTTACGTACACGCGCAACGTATTTAAGTTGAGTTTGTCCAAGAATCGGGCTCCCGAAAAGTCGTAAGCAAATGAGACGTCCTGAATGCGGACAAAGCTTCGACTTCGGTAGTACGCATGACCCAACGGATTGAGGTAGGTTACCGATGGGCTGCTAGTTGATTTGTTTTCTGGAGTCCACCATCCGGCATCTATGCGGTTATAATTGCGGTGTGTATGGATACCCGGATCTAAGTCTATCGAAGCGATCCATCCATGCATTGCGTTGACGAAAGCAGACAACGTGAATCCTTTGTAACGGAACGTATTGGTAAGCCCCCATCGGTATTTGGGTTGTCCGGTTTGACCAACGATTGTCCGATCGCCAGTCGGTTCAATGATGCCGTTGCCATCCAGGTCTTTTAAACGAACCCATCCCGGTTTACTGTTGGTGGGTATTTCATCACCTTCTTGATAAATTCCATCAAATACATAATCGTATGCTACATTAATCGGTTTTCCGATAAACCATCTGTTGCCGAGATCATCTTCTTCTTTTCCTTCCGAATTAGGCCCATATAGACTGATGATCTTGTTCCGGTTGTGCGAATACACAGCCTGGGTGCTCCATTCGAACTGTGCAGATTTCAAATTAACCGAATTGATGGATACTTCTACGCCCCGGTTGCCGGTAGCCCCGATGTTTGTCCAAACACCACTTACACCCGTCATCTGTGGAAGTGCCCGCCAAACCAATAAATCGTTGGTTCTGGTTTGGTACACCTCGACAGACCCTCCTAAGCGCTGACGGAGCAGTTCGACATCCAAGGCAGTATTAAATGTATATGTGGTTTCCCACTTGAGGTTATCATTACCCATACCCGAAGGATAAATACCCACTAAGGAACTCCCACCATCTCCAAAGACATACCGATTCATGCCGGATCGACCAAGAGACTGATAGGGGCTGATTGCTTGGTTTCCCACCGCGCCGTATGAAACCCGAAGTTTCAATAGGTCAATCCCCTTAGCATTTGCCATAAACGGTTCATCAGATACAATCCATCCGAGAGCCGCGGATGGGAAAGTCGCATATTTGTTGTTAGCGGCAAAAACAGAACTTCCATCTCGCCGCGCGGTTAATGTGATCAGATAGCGACGCTTAAATTGGTAATTCAAACGGGCCATGGAAGAAACGCCGTCGGTCTTTTCGGCCGCTGAGCTATTAGTTAAAACAGCTCCTAAATTGAGGTTATTCCAACCTAAGACATCCGTAGAAAGTTCACTTGCAGTTGCTGTCGTAGATTCCCACTTGGTATGGTTTGTACCATACATGAGCGTAATATCAAACTGGTGGTCTTGGTTGATTTGTTTTGTGTAGGTAAGGATATTTTCCAGTACCCAATCAAAATCATTCTGATTGAACTTGTCTGCCGATGTGGTATTGGCGGCGATGTGTTTATCCTGCCTCATAAAGTTGTAATTGTGACGCCAACGAATATTTGGCGAGTAATTTAATCGATAAGACAATCCGTCAATAAATGGGATATCGACAACCGCATATAGATTTGCGAAGATGTTGTTCCATATTTCTTCATTAGTGGTAAGAATCGAGCGCCTTACCGGATTACTTTGATTGGTCTGATCTTCGGGCAATAAATTCAGGGTAGGTTCGCCGTCTGGATAGAATGGCGTTGAATAGGGACCTATGTTGCTGGCCTGTGCGGGTTCCAATCCAGAATAATCCCGCCAGGAATATATGCTATTGACTCCTACTTTCAGCCAATCGGTTATTGCTGTTTCGAGATTAGATCGGACCGATACCCGTTTCATGTTATCGTTTAGATATAACCCTTTTTCGTTGACTAACGCAGATGACAATAGGTAATTTGTCCGCTTGGTGTTGCCAGATACACTCAAGTCATAGGAACCGATGTTACTGTTTTGGGAGACGATATTCCAGTGATCAACTACATGGCCGCTTTCGTAGTTTGCCAGCTCAGATGGATGAAGCAAATCCGATATATTTTCATAGGGTAATCCAACTGCCTTATTGTAATCAATCTTCCGTTGAATATAACGTTCGGGAGTAAGAAGTTTCACTTTGTAAGCACGGTCTGCTATGCCTGCAAACGCATTCAGTCGAATGGTCGGTTTCTCTGTTGTACCCCGTTTTGATGTGATTAAGATCACACCGTTGGCAGCACGGGAACCGTAGATGGCTGCTGCGCTGGCATCTTTCAGAATCTCCATCGATTCGATGTCATTCGGATTGATTTCGGCAAGACTGCCGTTGAAAAAGATTCCATCAAGCACAATGAGTGGATTGTTGCCGCCGCTCAGGGACCGCGGGCCCCGGATTAAGATGGAGCCGTTCTGCCCTGGCCGGCCATTGTCAATAAACTGTACCCCCGCCACCCTGCCGCGCAGAGATTGAGTGACGTTGGTGTTGGGCAGATTTTCTGTCTGTTTCATATCTACCTTAATCACCGACCCGGTTACATTACGACGTGTCTGCGTTCCATAGCCAACCACCACAACTTCATCGAGCGAGGCGGTACTCAGTATAAGGGTTGCATCAACCGTATGAAGATTGGCGGTAGGCAGTTGTAACGTTTCATAGCCCACATTGCTGAAAACTAGCGTATCCGATTCCATGACAGTAATGGAGTAATGGCCAGATGGATCGGTAGCAACTTGACGCCCCGCCCTCTTCGTCGATACGGATACACCAGCCAAAGGACCTTCGGGGCCAATTACGGTACCCGAAACCGTACGTGATGGTTGCTGGGATAGAACACTCAGGGGGATGAGCGTTGCGAGAAAAAAGAATAAGTGCATTTTTTTCATATCTGTCTATATTGGTTTTTCAGTCAAACGGCTCCCAATAAATGGGATTACACGGTTGCAAATATCTACCGAAAGAGGCGCACTCCTGTTCACCCGATTAGCAACTGTGTATACCGATTTATCATTTTTGTTGGTTGAAATGCGGATTAATTGACTTGATTTTATTTGTTAAATAGCTGTTAAACAGTATTTTGAATGCGGTTTGAATCTGCGGAGTCCGCGAAAGGCACATTTGTATATGTATACACTTTTCCATATCATTGTATGAGTCCAATTAACCAGTAAGTATGAAACCGCACTTCCATTTGGTGCCGCGCAACGCGGAATATCCTTATCTATGCAGGCAACATACGCTGCCCAATCTGGGTACGGTATGGCATTATCACCCCGAACTGGAGTTGCATTACATCATCAGGGGTGAGGGGGTACGTTTTGTGGGTGATAACATCAGCAGTTTTGCTGCGGGTGAATTACTATTACTCGGCGAAAATCTTACACACATGTGGCGGTGCACCCGGAAGTATTTTCTCGGAAACCCCGATGTCACCGCGGAGGCAATCGTCGTACAGTTTCTTCCTGACTTTATGGGAAAAGATTTCATGCTTAAGCGGGAGTCGGCTGCTGTACACGCATTATTCGAGCGTGCAAAGTATGGGTTTGTGGTGCACGGAAAAACCAAGAAACAGGTGGTAGACTTAATGCGTAAATCGGTTTCAGTTGAAGGGCTGGATCGCCTGATATTAATTATGAACATGGTACATATCCTGGCGAACAGCGATGAATTGACCCAAATCGCAACGGGATGGACTACACATCATGTGAATCGGGAGGAAGCAGGGCGCATCAATGAGGTATACCACTATATCCTCGCGCGATACCGGGAAGAGATTACGCTTCCGGAGATCGCTTCCGTGGCACATTTAAGCGTAACATCTTTTTGCCGGTATTTCAAAATGATGACCAAGAAAACATTCAAGGATTTTTTGATCGAAGTGCGGATTAGCCATGCCAAACGGATGCTGATCGAAGACCAGCATTACACCACCGAGGCAATCTGTTTTGAATGTGGTTTCAGCAACCGATCTAATTTTTTCCGTCACTTCAGGAATATCGTCGGCTGCACACCTGTTGAATACAAACGGCAATATGCGTTGGAAACATATTGCCGTAAGATGTAGCCTCACTATCTTTCGGGGGCTTGTCAATGGTATCCGGCCGCTCAGCGGACCGCAATGGTGGTTTCGGGGGAATCGGCAAGGAGCAGGTCCGCACGCTCAATCGATTCATTTACGTAATTTTCCACTTCCGAGAATGCGGCGGGAATAGCTGTCAGACCCGCATAGGCTTCTTTGGTTTTGCTCAATGCATTGGCTTCGCGTTCTAGTGCGTTCTTTAACTGGGTTTGTAGGGTGGCCATGCGGCGTGCTTCTTGAGCCGACCGCTGTTCGTGTTCCTTGATGTACTTTGCCTTGATTTCGGCAATGATCTTTTTGCTTTCTTCCACACGGATGTTGTTGTCAATATCTTTTTGGTATACGGCTACGAAGTAAGCTTCGTCGCGCTCAAGTTCTGCATGGCTGCCGGCACTGTTACGGATCCGTTGAACCGATAGGTCGTATTGGTTCCACAATATACTGATGTTGTTTTGGTGGAAGGCGATCTTTGATTTGAAGTCGTCCGCGTGGATAGCCGTGGGGGCTTTGAGCGGATGGGCAAAAAGAGTAGTTCCTAGGTTGGCGGTGGCAAAGAGTGCGATAATTACAAGCGTTTTCATGATGTCTTTTTTTACAATTATTGTTTCTGTTTTTTCTTAATTCATGTGGCTTCGTTCCGTCGGGCGTCCCCAAGCTGATCGTTGCCATCGTGCCAATCCATATTACATTTTTGTACCAAATCTGTAAGGTTCTGATAAACAGTGGAATATTTTTTTCGCGGGAATGTGAGCTGTTCGATAGCGGACAGTGGGTGTACGCTTGCGCACAAAGCGGACAGGTAACTTTCTATTTTATACTGTAAATTAGCGGCCATGAAACATTCGGAACGAATTGTATCTCATGGTGATGTTTCCCTCAGTACGGAACACTTCGGGAAACGGGGGCAGCCGGCTGTTCTCCTGCTTGCCGGTGCAACGGTATCGATGTTATTCTGGGACGAAGAATTCTGTCAGCTGTTGGCCGACAGGGGCTTCTTTGTTATCCGGTATGACAACCGGGATGTAGGGCGGTCTACTACCTATGAACCGGGAACCACTCCTTATGACCTGCTCGATTTGCTGGACGATGCCATCGCTATACTGGATGATTATCACTTGGAGAAAGCTCATCTCGTGGGGATGTCCCTCGGTGGGCTGATTGCACAGATGGCCGCCCTGAAGTACCCTCGACGGGTGGAATCGCTCACCCTGATCGCCACAGGCCCATGGGGTAATCCCGATCCGGGGATTCCGGAAATGGATACACGGATTTTGGATTTCCAGGCAAAATCGGCTACAGTCGATTGGACAAACGAGGACACCGTGGTTGACTACCTGTTGGAAGGTGCCGCGTTGATGAGCGGACAAAAGCCGCTTGACCGGGCGCGCACCGAGCGCACCGTTAGACAGGAATTCCGGCGGGCCAATCGGTACATCAGTATGTTCAACCACGCTGCGCTGCAGGGCGGGGAAGCGTATTATAATCGGCTTGATGAAATCCGGCAACCGACGTTGATCATGCATGGGACCGATGATCTCATTTGGCATTACCGGAATTCGGATACCCTGTTGAAAGGGATCAAAGGATCAAAACGGATGACATTAGCGGGTACCGGACATGAATTGCACCCCCAGGACTGGCCTGCGATCGTGAAGGGGATCGCGAACCTCGCCGGCTGTTAAGCGTAGTTTTTTGGACCTACTGCGCACGTACCAATTCCAGGAGGGTGATTTCCGGGGGCATCCCCAAACGGCCGAGGTAACCCAGAAAACCAAAGCCACGGTTTACGTACAGGAACTGCCGTCCTTGCTGGTATAAGCCAGCCCACTGTTTGTAAAAATACTGAACAGGACTCCATTTAAACCACCGCGACTCGATACCGAACTGCATGCCATGTGTGTGTCCGCTTAGTGTAAGCACGATCTGTGGATGCCTACCCACCACCTCAGCCGTCCAATGCGATGGATCGTGGCTCAGCAAAATGGCTGGCCTGTCGCTTGGGGTGCCCGAAAGCGCCTGCTCAAGGCTGCCATACCGGGAAAATGCCGCCCGCCCGCTCCAGTTTTCGACGCCCAATAGGGTAAGGGTATCGCCATCTTTGTGCAAGGTAGCTGATTCGTTGAGCAGCAAACGCCATCCGGCTTGACGCTGATATTGCATAAGCCGATGAAGATTTTCCTGCTTTGCTGCGGATGAAGGCCAACGGACGTAATCGCCGTAGTCGTGATTACCCAATACGGAATAAACACCCATCGGTGCACGGAGATGGGCGAAGATCGTAAGATAGGGCTTGAACTCGTCGGCTCGGTCATTAACCAGATCTCCTGAAAATAGGATGAGATCCGGAGCTAAGGACATGGCCTTGTCTACGCCCCTGCGTACGGCATTTGGATTGTCAAAACTGCCGGAATGGATATCCGAAAGCTGAACGATGCGCAGTCCGTGAAATGCTTCCGGAAGGCCGTCAACGGGAATCCGGACCGTCCGGACCTGATACCGGTAGCGCCTTGATACCCCGTATAGCAAGCTGAGAAACAACAGGCCGCCCGAAAGCATGGCGAACTGGCCGACAAAGGGACTCCGGGAAATGGCGGTGTTTTCGGCAGATGCCGGAGCAGCCCATGCGGTATGCAATCCGGTAAACACGGCCTTGACGCCGATCCACAAATCGCCGATAAACATGACCGCAGCCATCAGCAGCTGACCCAGGAAGACAGCAATCAGGGTATGTACGGTATATTTGACAAGAGCGCTCGGCCAACCGTTGTCAGACAAACGGCGGTAAACCAACGGACTGATCAACGCGCAAAGGCCAATACCTGTAAATGCCGCCAACAGTAACTGCCTGGCAGGCTCGTCTACACCGCTTAACCCGGTGTAGACTGCCGTAAAAGCATAATATACCAACCAGCCAAAGAATATAAGGAGAAAAAGAAGTGTTCTCATCCGTTTTTATGTATAAAGTTGCAAATATCGGATAAGCGCCCCGAAAGCTATGTTGACCCAACGTCAAATAAATAACCGTTTCTGTCAAAAAAATCCTTGTAAATATGGAAAGCCTTTCTTTACTTTGTAATTCAAAGTGCTTTTTATATGAATCACGAACAACTTCAATCCGAACTGCTTTCCATCCGTCACCTGATGGAGCGATCGGCCAAATTCATCTCCCTAAGTGGCTTGTCAGGTATTCTTGCGGGGTGTTATGCATTAGTGGGAGCAGCACTGGGATACCGTGAGGTATACGGATTTGCCAGTAAAATGGGCTATCGGGATCACTATGTAACCGAAGAGGAAGTGTTGGTGAAGCTGATCGTGATCGCATCAACCGTACTGCTTTTGTCGGTGGGCACGGCCATTTGGCTATCCGCACGGAAGGCCCGCAAACAGGGTCAGGGTATATGGAATCCGGCAAGCCGCGGACTACTCAAAGCGGTGGGCGTACCACTGGTTACAGGGGGCCTGTTCGTGCTGGTCATGATTGCCCGCGGAACCTACGGATTGGTGGCTCCGGCCTGCTTGATTTTCTACGGACTGGCGCTGGTGGCTGGCGGGCAGTATACCTACCGGGACGTGAAGGGTTTGGGAGTTCTACAAATCGCATTGGGGCTGCTGGCAGCGTGCCTGCCGGGCTATGGTATTATTTTCTGGTCGCTCGGATTCGGCGTGTTGCACATCTTTTACGGCTTTATCATGTACTTCAAATACGACCGGAGGGTAGCGTGATGCTCGAACATTTCGACAAGGCGTTTGAAAACCGGGTGCGCCTGCAGATCATGGCGGTACTGGCAGCCAATGAGCGGTACGATTTCAATGCACTTAAGGAATTGCTGGGGGTGACCGATGGCAACCTCGCCTCACACCTTAAAGCATTGGAGAAGGTGGCATACATTGAAGTCAATAAATCGTTCGTGGGGCGTAAGACCAATACCAGTTACCAAGCCTCTGAAAAAGGGAAAAAGGCATTTGCCAAACACCTGGAAACCCTGGAAAATTTAATCAAACAACAGAAACAATAATTTTTTTGCTTATTTACTTTGTATTTCAAAGTGCTTTTAAAAACTGATAAAATGGAAACAAAAACACAATTGACATCGGGATTGGGCTACTGGCTCAATAATTCGGTAACCCTTAAACTTTTTGTAATCGGCCTGTTGGCCATTGTATTGCTGATTCCCTCATTCCAGGTAACTTCCCTCATCCGGGAACGGCAGCAACGGCAGCGGAGTGTAGTCGCAGAAATTGGCCGCAGTTGGTCCGGACCCCAGGTATTGGGCGGCCCGGTGTTGGTAGTGCCTTATAAAACGATGGTCAAGACCGTAGTGGGTGACGTGGAAAAGCTGGAAGAGCGTGTCCAACACCTTTACATGCTGCCGGAAGACTTGCACATTGCTGCCGAAACGGATACCAAGCTATTGCACCGCGGTATTTTTGATGCGGCGGTGTACGAGGCAAAGGTGGGTATGAAAGGCCGGTTTGGACCATTGGACTTAGCTAAAGCCGATGTAACACCCGAGCAGGTCTTGTGGGAGAAAGCACGGCTCGCCATCGGCGTTGGCGACCTCCGGGGCCTTAAGAACAGCCCAACCATCACGCTCGGTGAACAGGCGTACGAACCCGAAACGGAATATGCAGACATCGGGGTATTTAGCAATAACCTCGTGACTGCTCCTAAGCTATCCGGTGAGCCGTGGGAACAACTTCCCTTTGCCTTGACGCTCGACCTTCGCGGCAGCGAGAGCCTCCGCTTCCTGCAACTGGCCAAACATACCCACGTGGAGGCTTCGGGCAATTGGGGTGCACCGAAATTTTTCGGGAAGTTTCTGCCCGATGAGCGTGAAATCCGGGATTCAGGCTTTACTGCCCAATGGGAAGTACCGCACTTTTCGCGGACGCTGCCGCAGCAATGGACCGCCGCCCAAGCCACCATCGGCGAGCGCATCGAACCGGACGGAAGCGATGACTACTACGAAGCGGTGACATTTGCCGATATGCCCGTAGCCGCATCGGCAGATAAAACACACGAAGCCACGGGATTCGGCATCCAGTTTCTCCAACCGGTAGATCATTACCAAAAAGCGGAACGCACCGCTAAATATGCCATCCTGATCATTGTGCTGACATTTGTAGCACTGTTTTTTACGGAGGTGATTACCAAACGCCGGATACACATCATCCAATATGTGCTCATCGGTGCGGCGATGATTGTGTACTATACGTTGCTGCTTTCGTTTTCAGAACAGGTGGGCTTCAATGCGGCTTATGCAATCGCTTCAGTGGCTACCATTGCCTTGATTGGTGGCTTCCTGGCGCAACTGCTGCACCGGCGCCGGGTAGCGCTGATTTTCTCCGCGATACTCACGGTATTCTACGTGTTTATTTTTGTGATCATCCAGTTGCAGGATATGGCGTTATTATTTGGTAGCATCGGATTGTTTATCACAGTAGCGCTGCTGATGTATTTTTCGGGACGCATCAACTGGATGCGTACAGATACGGACGAAGTTGCGGTACAGGCACCCTGACGTTTGTTAAATGCGTAAAATCGCATTTTACGTTTGCATAAAGCACTGGCTTTTGCTATAATTGAACATGCGTATAGTTAATCGATCAGTTGCTTTATTGTTTTTCGTGTGTATCGCCTGCGGTTTGCATGCGCAGACCGCAGACACGCTCCGGGTATTGGCAATCGGAAACAGTTTTTCTGAGGACGCCGTTGAGCAATATCTCCACGAAATGGCGGAAGTAACGGGTAAGCCGCTGCTCATTGGCAACCTGTACATCGGCGGGGCGCCCCTGTCGTTGCACTGGAACAATGTACAATCCGATAACGCGGCTTACAGTTATCGGAAAATCAACGTGGATGGTCAAAAAACCACAACGGAAAAAGTCAGCATCCGTACGGCGTTGCAGGACGAGCGCTGGGATTATGTATCGCTCCAGCAGGCTAGTCCGCTATCGGGGCAGTTTGATACGTATGTACGGCCGCTTAAAGGTGTGTACCGGTACGTAGACAGCGTGACCGGTGGAAAGGTGCGTTTGATCTGGCACCAAACCTGGGCCTATTCACCCACTTCCACGCATGAAGGCTTCGCGAATTACAACCGTGACCAGCAGACCATGTATCGGGCCATCATGGACGCTTCTGCAAAAGCCAAAACGTTGATGCCCTTTAATCGGCTGATCCCCAGCGGTACGGCTATCCAGAACGCACGTACGGCACTGGGGGATGACTTAACACGGGATGGGTATCACCTGGATCTGCACATCGGGCGGTTCATTGCGGCTTGTACCTGGTTTGAATCGCTGTTTGGCGAGCAGGCCCCTGTAACGAAGTACCGCCCGGAACAGGTGTCCGAAAGGGAAGCTCAAGTGGCACAGCAGGCCGCACATGCGGCGGTACAGCAGCCTTTTTCGGTCACAGAAATAGCGGTGGAAGAAGCCGGGGAGGTAGGCCGGTGACGGCCAGAATTCACTCCATTGATCGGGTACGCGGGTTCGTGATGTTACTGATGGCGCTTGACCACATCCGTGACCTGATGCACATCGGATCGCTTTCTGGAGATCCTACTGATTTGTCTGCGACTACGCCGGCCTTGTTTCTTACTCGGTGGGTTACCCATCTCTGCGCACCGACATTTGTGCTGCTGTCAGGCGCATCGGCTTATCTTTCTTTGCAGAAACGGGGCGATATCGGAGCAGCCCGACGGTTTCTCATCGGCCGGGGTCTGTGGCTTGTGATTCTTGAATTTACGGTCGTCAATTTCGGGATTTGGTTTGATGTGCATTTCGAAGTGTTTCTCCTGCAAGTTATTGCTGCCATTGGTTTGGGTTTCGTCGTGCTGGGTGCATTGCTTACGTGGAATCCAAAAATCCTGGGAATCATCGGCGTGGGCATCGTTGCACTGCAGCATGTATTTTCTTCCACAACGTCGCATCTCTTCGTGCCTGGATTGATTCCCCTCGGTGAAAATCACAACCTGTTGGTTGGGTATCCCCCGATACCCTGGATCGCAATTTTGTTGGTGGGTTTTGGGTGCGGCAGGTGGTTTGAACATACCCGGTTGGATAGACGACGGTTGTTTGCCATCGTCGGGCTAGTTTGTATCGGATTATTTGTGGTACTACGGGCGCTCAATGTATATGGAGATCCGGCACCTTGGAGTATCCAGCAGAACGGGTTATTTACGTGCTTGTCATTTATCAACGTGACCAAATATCCGCCGTCGTTACTGTTTGACCTGCTGATGCTCGGCTGGATGTTTTTATTGCTTTCGCTGGCCGAATGTGCGGGTAACCGCATGACGGCGGTTTTGGAAGTCTACGGTAGGGTACCGCTGTTCTATTACTTATGGCATTGGTATTTGATCCATCCCCTTTTATTCATCGTACTGTTTGCACAGGGGTTTTCACCGGCTGATTTCAGGTTTGGATTCAACTTCGGTAGGCCGGAAGGCACCAGTGGATTGGAACTTTGGGCAGTCTATTTGCTGTGGCTCGGAGTGATCGCTGCATTGTACCCAGTTTGCCGTTGGTACGACCAATATAAGCAGCGAAACCGAAAGCAGAAGTGGCTGAGTTACCTTTAATTAGTATATTTGGAGACAGTGCTTGTAAATACAAGATATAGTACCGATATTTCCGCCCTAGCAATTGTTTCTCAACGGTAGCGGAGGGAACGATAAAGTTTTTTTTATTTCGTATAAAATTATAGTTGCATTTGGAAGCAACTTTATCTAAGTTTGGCCGATTATAAATAGAAAATTATGACGCAATCTCAGGATGCTAAATCGAATTACAGCGTTTCTTTAGCCACTTTAACTACCTTGTTTTTCATGTGGGGGTTTATCACGTGCATGAATGATATCCTCATTCCGCACTTGAAAGAGCTGTTTCAGCTGAATTATTTCCAGGCAATGCTGGTGCAATTCGCTTTTTTTGGAGCATACTTTATTGGCTCGGTGATTTATTTTGCCGTATCCTATTTTTCCGGCGATCCGATCAATAAAATTGGGTATAAAGGGGGGATCATCATCGGTTTATTGATTTCGGCACTGGGATGCCTGTTGTTTTATCCGGCAGAACAGATGGCCATCTACCCCATGTTTTTACTGGCATTGTTTACCCTTGGGTTGGGGTTTACGCTGCTGCAGATTTCCGCCAATCCCTACGTGGCCATTCTTGGGCCGCCCGAAGGGGCGTCCAGCAGGCTTAACCTGGCACAGGCATTTAACTCGTTGGGTACAACCATCGCACCTGTACTAGGAGGATACCTGATTTTTGAATTTTTTGCCGAGGGCGGCGAAATTACGCCGGATGCGACCAAGATTCCCTACCTGATATTCGGATTGCTATTTGTATTGCTGGCAGTATTCGTCCGGATGATCAAGCTACCCCGGTTTAAAGCCGAAGAAGTGGGTGGCGGTAAATTGGGTGCATTGGCTTTCCCGCAATTGCGCGGCGGGGTATTGGGCATTTTCTTTTATGTCGGTGCAGAAGTGGCAATTGGGAGTCTGATCATCAGTTTTATCAGTCAACCGGATGTGATGGGACTGGATGAGCATGTGGGTAAAAATTACCTGGCTTTGTATTGGGGCGGAGCAATGATCGGCCGCTTCCTGGGTTCGATTTCACTGAACGACAAATTGAACGCGACGAAGAAGGCTAGTTACATGGTGCTGGCGGCGATTGCTGTTTTTTTGGTCATCTATAGCATCGTCGACCTCTCTTTCAACCAGATCGCTACATTCCTTATTTTTATCGTACTGAATTTTGTGGCATTTGCCATTGGTAGGTCGGTAGCCGCCCGTGCGTTGACGGTATTTGCATTGGTAAATATCGGGCTGATACTTGCCACGGTATTGGGCTCCGGCAGCTGGGCTATGTGGACATTGCTGGCCGTGGGATTATTCAATTCCATCATGTGGTCTAATATCTTTACGCTGGCCATTACCGGGTTGGGCGCGCACACCAGTCAGGGTGCCTCGTTGCTTGTAATGGGCATCCTGGGGGGAGCACTGATTCCGCTTTTGCAGGGATGGATGGCCGATGTCGTTGGGTTGAAACCTTCCTTTATCATACCGGCAATCTGTTACGCGTATGTTGCCGGGTACGGGCTGTATTGCAGCCGCAAGCTGGGAAAGGTCACGCAATCTGAGCCGGTGGCAGGAGGACATTAAAAGTAAAGTCCCCCTATGCGCCGATGCTGTTGTCATCGCGGTGCATTGGCAAATGGTGCATTGGCAAATAGTGTATCAACCTACGCAAATTTTGTGTGGGCCTTCCCTGATTTTGTGGGTTAATTTTGCGGACGCAATTAGATAGCCAATAAAGATCCCCATGAATAAGTTAGCCACCGGAGATTACATCGTTTTTATCGTTTATTTCCTGATCGTGGCAGGTTATGGCCTCTGGATCTATTTCCGGAAAAGGGCTGCCCGGGAATCCACGAAGGAATATTTCCTGGCGGAGGGAAAGTTGACCTGGTGGGCCATCGGCGCTTCGCTTATTGCTTCCAATATTTCTGCCGAACAGTTTATCGGTATGAGTGGGTCGGGCTTTAAGATGGGGCTGGCAATTGCGTCGTATGAATGGATGTCGGCATTGACCTTGATTATCGTGGCGGTTTTCTTCATTCCGGTTTACCTGAAAAACAAGATCTTTACGATGCCTCAGTTTTTGAGCCAGCGGTACAACGATACGGTTGGTTTGATTATGGCGGTTTTCTGGCTGCTGCTCTATGTCGTAGTCAACCTCACTTCCATCCTGTTTCTCGGCGCATTGGCAATTAACAGCATATCGGGGTTGGATCTGACGGTCTGTATGTACTTCCTCGCGGGCTTTGCCATCGTGATTACGCTGGGAGGCATGAAAGTGATCGGTTATACGGATGTCATACAGGTGGCTTTCCTAATTTTCGGCGGGCTGGCTACTACCTACCTGGCATTGAACCTCGTCGCCGATCATTTCGGCGATTCAGGTATCGTGCACGGCTTTAAACGGATGACCGAACATGCCGGCGACCATTTTGAAATGATATTGCACCGGGATAATCCCAATTATTTCGATCTGCCCGGCCTGAGTGTGATCCTGGGCGGACTGTGGATCGCGAACCTCAACTATTGGGGGTGTAACCAGTACATCACACAGCGTGCATTGGGGGCTGATCTGAAGACGGCAAGAAGAGGAATTCTCTTTGCCGCTTTTTTGAAACTGCTCATGCCATTGATCGTGGTCATACCGGGGATTGCCGCGTACGTATTGTACCAGCAGGGTAGTTTCCAGCAATCCATGGCCACCGATGGTACCTTGAATCCCGACCGTGCGTATCCGGTGCTGTTGAACCTCTTGCCCGTAGGGCTCAAAGGCCTTTCCTTTGCCGCCCTTACGGCGGCGGTAGTTGCATCATTGGCCGGAAAAGCCAACAGTATTGCGACCATATTCACATTGGATATCTACAAACGGATGGCCGGCAAGACGGTTTCCGAGGAGAAATTGGTTGGAATCGGGAAATTGACCGTTATCTGCGCAATGGTGCTTGCCGTGGTGATCGCACCCTATTTGGGGATAGACAAAAAGGGCGGGTTCCAATACATCCAAGAATATACAGGATTTGTTTCCCCGGGTATTTTTGCCATGTTTATCTTGGGCTTTTTCTGGAAAGGTACCACCTCCAATGCGGCCCTGTTTGCAACCATCGGAGGGTTTTTTCTGTCCATCGTATTGAAGTTTTCTCCCCACTGGTTCAGTTGGTCATTCCTTGAACCGATCGGCTTTGCAAAGCTGAATGATGCGGGTGTATACGAAATCCCGTTCCTGGACCGGATGAGTATCGTTTTTGTATTATGTGTGCTCGGCATGTGGGGGATCAGCCGGTGGGACCGGAGCCGGGGTGTACAGACGAAGGGACTGGACGTAGATCGTAAGCTATTTGCCGTAGACAGGGGCTTTGCTGTGGGGGCATTACTGGTTTGCGGGATATTGGTGGCGCTGTATACCGTGTTTTGGTAAATTTCAGAAACCTGTATTCAGGCAATCTCCCCCAACAGTGTCTCAGCGGCACCCACGTGATTGGAACGGTATTCCATCGGGGTAACGCCCATGATGCCCTTAAACTGCCGGTTGAAATACGAGATGTTCCGGTAACCGCATTCGAAGCAGATGCTGGCAATATTCCAATTTTCTTTGGCCAATAAGTTTGTCGCGTGCGTCACCCGTACGTAGTTAACGAACTGCGAAAATGTCTTTTCCGTCCGCCGTTTGAAGTAACGGCAGAATGCGGCTTCATTCATGCAGGCGATGGAAGCGGCTTCCTTGCTGTCTGGTTCTTCTTTGAAATGGTCAATGATGTACCGGATTACTTTTTCCAGCCGTTCGGCATCTCCCTGTTCGTGCCTGACTTTGGGAATCACACTGTCGATCGAAATCAGGTGTTCGCGCATGTCAGATAGTCGATGAAGCATCTGTAACAACAGCAGGAGTGCCTCCATCCCTTTGCTTTGTGTAATGCGGTGAAAGCTCTTTGCCAACTGACTGTCCAGTATGTTCAGCTTAAGCCCCAACGACGAAGCTTGCAGGAGAGCACGGATGTTTGCCAATTCCGCACGCTCGAAGAAGGTTTTGCCTAAAAAATCTTCTTTAAAAAAAATAACAATGGCATGTGCAGTTTCTCCGGTTTCCTTAAACGACCGGTCATTTAGGAAGCAATGTGCCAATCCTGGCCCGAAGAGGAAAATCTCGCCATCCGTAAAGTTCAGGATTTTGGTACCCGCATAGAGTTTTCCATGGCTTTTCGGAATCATGATTAACTCATAGGCATCGTGGAAGTGGTACGGCGAATTGAAGTGCGGTTGCAGGTATTCTCGTACAATGAAGCTCATGCCGGCGGTTCCGCTCTGGTGTTGGTATACGCTCTTTAAATGGTGTTGCATGGTATGAATTTATAAATGGTAGTACATAATTAACTAAAATATATGAAAAATGCAACGAAAATCGGATTATGTGTAAATAGTGTATTAGATGTTGCAAAAGAGGTGTTTCCCCAAGGAAGTTAATCCCCGTAATTTAGCCAATGCTAACAAGGAATGATAAACCGGGTGAAAGACGGAATCCCAACACAATAATTTAACGATAACGAATGAAGAAACGATTTGAAAATCAGGTTGCCTTGGTATCGGGCGGTGCCGATGGACTGGGAAAAGCCATCGGAAGCCGACTGGCCGCGGAAGGTGCAACCGTTATTTTGGCCGATAAAGACGAAGCGAAATTAGCCGTTACCGTTGAGCAACTGAATGAGCAGGACAGAACGGCTACGGGTATGCCGCTGGATGTAACGGATGAGCGATCGGTAGGCAAGCTGTATACGCAAATTGCCAAGCAGTTCGGCCGATTGGATGTGATGGTGAATTCAGCGGGTATCGTCGGCCCCACCAACACACCGATTCAAGCGTATGACACCGCAGCATTTGACGGTATTTACCAAGTGAATCTGAAAGGGACATTCTTGATGACCAAATACGCGATACCCTTGATGACAGCGCGTAATTACGGGCGTATCCTGCTGATTGCATCCATCGCGGGCAAAGAAGGGAATCCGAATATGGTGGGTTATTCTGCCACAAAAGCGGGGGTCATCGGCCTGGTAAAAGCTGTGGGCAAAGAGTGCGCAACCACGGGCATTACGGTGAATGGCTTGGCCCCAGCGGTGATCAAGACCGCGATGAATGCCGACACGGCACCTGAGCAGCTCCGGTATATGACCGAAAAGATACCGATGGGTAGATTGGGTACCGTGGATGAGGTAGCATCCGTGGCCACCTGGATCGTATCACCGGAGGCCAGTTTTTCTACGGGGTTTGTGTTTGACATTTCCGGTGGGAGGGCTACGTACTAACAATGAACGGGAAAAGAGCTGTGATACTGGGCGGATCATCGGGTATTGGAAAAGCGGTAGCCATACGCTTCGCTGGCCAGGGGTATCGGGTATTCATCGGATCGTCCGATCTGAATAAAGGCAATGCGGTGTGTTCGGTGCTACCGGGCGAAGGCCATCGTGCATTTGAGGTTGACGTGCGAAAGGAGGCACACATCCAATCGCTGGCAAACTGGATTGCCGAAGCGTGCGGAGATTTCGACGTGTTGGTGAATAGCGTTGGAGTTTCACAGGGAATGCCAGCCCTGGATAGTGATTTCGAAAAATGGGATAATGCATTGCAGGTGATGCTGTACGGTACGGTAAAAAGCTGCCGGTTGCTCGTACCCTTGATTAAGGATGGCGGGCGGTTGATCCATATCACCTCCATCCACCATGAGCGTGTGGAAATGGGAAGTTCGGCTTATGGGATGGCAAAAGCTGCGATTACCCAGTTTACCCGGTCGTTGGCATTGGAACTGGCACCGAGGGGTATTCTGGCCAATACGGTGGCACCGGGGTTTATCGATACGCCCATGTCGGTCAAAGCGGATGGCAGGAACGAGCTGCAGACGGAGTGGTTCCGTGACAATTATGTGAAATACAATCACCTGCCGTTAAAGCGTCCCGGGAGGCCGGAAGAAGTAGCCGGGGCAGTTTACTTTCTGGCAGGGCCGGACGCATCGTATATAACGGGATCGGTGTTAACGGTAGACGGGGGACTGACAATAACATTTTGATTCCTGTAAATAGTGTATCATAACAAGCAAATCTTGTGCTTTTAAGATGCTTGATTTTTGTTGATTTTAGTGAATGTGAAAACCAATATTCTATAGACCTGGGTAAAAAGATCCTGCGAACCGCGGATGTCGTAATCGGAAGATGTTTTATCGATAATAAAGGATTGCTATGTTGTTGATTAAATGGTTGATATGTGTATGTTTTGTTTTATTTTTTCCAATAGGGATAACTAGGGTTCAGGCACAGTTACCTCCGATTGTGATTGAAGACAACGGGTCTGTAGAATTAAATGCCGGACTGCTGAAACGGAAACTCCAAGTAGATGAAATGGGAGTGCGAACCGAGGTGCTTAGTGTATCTGACCGAAATATCCTTTCAGGAAAAGCACCCGAACTCACGTTTCGGATTTACTGTGCTGTGCCTAATAACGCACCGGAAGGACTGGCTGACGCAAGTGGGACGGAAAGTGCGATTTCGTTGAAAGATGATTTGGCGGAAACAGACCAACTGCAGGTGAACGACGACGATGTCAGTAACGTGCAGCAAGTAACTTGGAAACAGGTAGCCACCTGTAGCGCATCTACGTGGGGAACTGTGTTTGCCGAGCACAAAATTATACAGTTCCAACCCGAACCAAATGTCCATCAACTGCGGGTGCGCTACAGAAGCAAGGAAACAGGTAACCTCGATGGCTTGGCGGTTGATGTTGTATACGAAATTCACGGGGAGTATCCTGCCATTAGAAAATGGATAGAGATTACTAACAACAGCAAATTGTGGTTGAAGTTTGACAGCTTGATGATCGATGACATACGCCTGTCTGCGGACTATCGGAACATTGTCGACCTGACGCCTTCTGGCAGAGGAGCAGTATCCAGCATCCGGGCTTTTTCCGACAACGACCAAGCGCTGGGCGTATTGCAGGTCAGTGAGGTTCCTTCAGCACTGCGTGTCATCTCCGAAGAGGGAGCCATGGGGTATCATCCGGATCATTTTGAGTGGGTATTGGGACCCGCTGAACGCTTTAAATCCGAACCCGTTTTTACTTATGCCTATACAGGATCATCGACTAAAACAACGTCAGCAGTCTCCACTGCGCTAGACAGGGCTGTTGAGACGCATTTCCAGCAATATTTGCAGCGCGTGGTAGGATTAAAGGCATTCGATCCGTCGGTATCCGTCCCTTTGTGGTGCAGTTGGTCCAACTATGGGCCGTTGATCAACGACCATAATATGAAGATTGCGGCTGATATCGCTGCTGACATCGGAATTAAAACCATGCTACTAGACGCGGGATGGTCGGAAGCGAAGACACCCAACGCTATTGCACGGTTCAGCGTTGTTCCCGACGCTGCGAACTTTCCCGATTTTAGCCAGACAACGACGTATATCCGTGATAAAGGATTAAATACCGGTTTATGGGTAACTTGTTTCCGGGATCCGGAGCGTTCGGCTGATTTAAAGGCATTACCTGGGGCATACAGCTATCCCAAAGTGGAGCGCGACGGGGCCTTGGCAATGAGTTACGCCAGCAATTGGCGGTTTTATTATGCCTATGATCTGGTTACTCTATACGATCGTTACCATGCGACTTACTTTAAACAGGATTTGACAAATATCAAATTCGGTGACATTGCCAAGGGACATGATAGCCGCACACCCAAAGAATCGTTGCTCAGAGGATTGAGAGGGTTGTTTGAGGCACAGGAGGCAATTGCCACAATGGCTCCGGATGTACAGTTGGAATTGACCCATGAAATCTATTGGGGTACTCCGGGTACACCCTGTGATGTCGCGGCGTTGAAATACGTCCATTACTTCCATGTGCCACCCAACGACTACGCAGGGGCTGGAAATCCACGACAAAGGGCCGCAGCTCAACCGCTCCTGAATACGGATAGCCTTCAGGCTCGTTTAATCGCAGGATGCTGGAATGCCCGTCAACAGTTCTTTGTGCATAGAGGGCTACCGCTTCGATCCATTGAGTATTATGGTGCAGCTACGGTGAATTTTGCCGGAAGTTTGACGCCTAAGATCCAACAAAGGCAGCTTTGCAGTTGGTTTATGGGGGTACCCAGTGTATTTGCTGGGGACCTGGAGTCACTGAGCGAGTTAAACAGGTCGGTTTACCGGGAGGGATTTGCCCTGCTGGATCGATTGAATAAGCAATACGATGTTTACGCCTATTTTCAATTCAGCGGTGTGCCCGCACCAACTGACACGGATTGGCATTGGTGGGGTAAACTCAATGAAACGGGCTGCGGTGCGGTAGTGGTCTTAAGAGGCAGTGGAGGGGCGGATACCCGGAACATCAATGTACCCTGGGTGCAACCGGAAGGTACCTATCGTGTGCGTGCATGTTTTGCAAACCGCGAGGCGGGTGTTTTTTCAGGTGAAGAATTAATAAACGGAAAGCTGTCGTTGGCATTGGAACGTTATGGACAGGAAATCCTCGAAATCATGCCGGCAGCGAATCGGTAGGCGCTGTTAAAAATAATTTGTAATCAATTATAGCAATTATGGGAAAAATAAGTACAAAAAAAATCCGTTACGTACTGATACTTTGGTTGATGGCAATATGTACGGGGGTGGTGTGGGCGCAGGAGGTCCGTGTGACCGGGAGCGTAAAAGATACGACGGGCACCTTGCCCGGTGTAACGGTACAAATCAAAGGAACAAGTAACGGTACCCAAACGGACGAAAACGGTAATTACGTCATCGACGTGCCTTCCAGTTCGTCGGTCCTGGTGTATTCGATGGTCGGCTATGTCAGCCAGGAAATCCAGGTAAATAGGCAAACAACGATCGATGTAGTACTGAACACAGATCCAAGTGCCTTAGACGAAGTAGTGGTGGTAGGCTTCGGCCAGCAGAAACGGAGCGATATGGTGGGCTCCGTAACATCAGTGAGTGCCAGTGAATTGAAGAAAAATCCTTCCAGCAACCTGACGACAGCCCTGGCCGGCAGGGTCGCAGGGATGATTGCCTATCAACGCAGCGGAGAGCCGGGGCAGGATAATGCCGATTTTTTTATCCGGGGAGTCACGACGTTCGGATATAAGGTGGATCCGTTGATTTTGATTGACAACATGGAGGTAACCACCACCCAACTGGCCCGGCTTCAACCGGATGACATAGCCAGCTTCAGCATTATGAAAGATGCTACGGCCACTGCGGTATATGGAGCCCGTGGAGCCAATGGCGTTATTCTGGTAACGACCAAGCAAGGGCAGGTGGGCAAAGCGGCCCTGTCTTTCCGGATTGAAAACTCGCTGTCCGCGCCCACCAAAAATGTAGAGCTGGCCGATCCGGTTACGTTTATGAAGCAATATAACGAGGCGGTCTATACACGTACACCCCTGGGACAGATCAATCCGAATACACTGTTGTATTCGGATGAAAAAATCATGAATACCGAGCTTGGTATGAATCCATACGTGTATCCGGCGAATGACTGGCGGAAGATGATGTTCAAGGATTATGCGATGAACCAACGAATGAACCTTAATGTAAGCGGAGGGGGCGGAGTTGCGCAATATTTCGTTTCCGGTACATTCAACCGGGATAATGGTGTCTTAAAAGTGGACAGCCGCAATAACTTCAATAACAATATCGACCTGAAAAGTTATGCCCTCCGCTCTAACGTGAACATCAACCTTACGAAAACAACGGAAATGGTAGTGCGGCTGAACGGAAATTTTGACGACTATACCGGGCCGATTTACGGCGGTGAAGATATGTATAGGCGCGTGGTGAGATCCAATCCGGTTCTGTTCCCCGCTTACTTCCCCAAAGACCAACAGCATCAAACGGTCAATCACATTATGTATGGGAACTACGATACGGGCAATTATCGGAATCCATATGCAGACATGACGCGGGGCTATAAAGACTATGCTTCTTCAACCATGGCCGCCCAGCTCGAACTCAAACATGACTTTTCGTATTTGACGGAAGGTCTGTCTTTTGAAGCTATGCTAAATACCAATCGATATGCCTATTTTGATATGGTAAGGGCATACAGTCCATTTTATTATACATTAAATGGGTATGACCGGTTTACGGATACGTATGGAATCAGTAATGTGAATGAAGCAACCGCAACCGAATACCTGAGTTATGAGCCGGGAGAAAAAACCGTTAATTCTTCATTCTACCTGCAATCTATCTTGAATTATAGCAGGAATTTCAATCAGAAGCATGGAATAAGCGGCTTATTGGTTTTTATGATGCGGGAGTACCTGGACGCAAATGCCAAAGACCTCC
The DNA here is from genome assembly GCF_014642075.1 of Parapedobacter defluvii. Lineage (GTDB taxonomy): Bacteria > Bacteroidota > Bacteroidia > Sphingobacteriales > Sphingobacteriaceae > Parapedobacter > Parapedobacter defluvii. Next base: position 442,483 of record NZ_BMIK01000001.1, read on the forward strand.
AGTTGTCCTTACCTTTTAGAAATTTGGGTCTTTCGGGTAGGGCAACTTATTCCTTTGACAATCGGTATTTTGCCGAATTTAACTTTGGCTACAATGGGTCGGAGCGGTTTCATCAATCGAAGCGGTTTGGCTTTTTCCCTTCGGCCGGTTTGGCTTGGAGCGTATCCAACGAAAAATTCTTTGCATCCGCAAAAGACGTAGTAACCAACCTGCGGTTGAGAGCAACCTATGGTTTTGTTGGAAATGATGCCATCGGGTCTCCCGAAGACCGATTTTTCTATCTATCCAACGTAAACATGAATGATGGAGATCGCAGGGCAACTTTTGGCCGTGACCAAACGTATCTCCGCAATGGCATTTCTGTAGGAAGGTATGCCAACGAGGATATCACCTGGGAGACCGCACTGAAGCAGAACTATGCGCTTGAATTGGGTTTGTTCAATAAAATGAACCTGCAGGCAGAGTTTTTCCATGAATACCGTAAAAATATCTTGATGACGAGAAGTTACGTGCCGGTTACCATGGGATTATCCGCCCCGATCCGGGCTAACGTGGGTGAAGCATCTTCCAAAGGGTTGGACATGTCCATGGATTACCAACAGTCATGGTATACCGGATGGTGGTTGTCAGTAAGGGCTAATTTTACATACGCGACCAATCAGTACCGAAGGTTTGAAGAGCCGCAGTACAGTGAGCAATACCGTTATCACGTGGGAAATTCGATCAACCAACGGTATGGTTATATAGCCGAAAAATTGTTTGTCGACGACTACGAAGCTTATAATTCACCGGCACAGCCTTTTGGCGAATACCGGGGAGGGGATATCAAGTACTTAGATGTCAACAACGACGGAAAAATCACAGAGGATGACATTGTGCCGATCGGCAATCCGGATGTCCCCGAGATCGTCTACGGATTTGGGTTCTCTGCTGGATATAAAGGATTGGATTTTTCGGCCTTTTTTCAAGGGCTTTCGAACGAGTCTTTTTGGATTGACGTCAACAATACGTATCCTTTTGTCAATGACACGCAACTGCTAAAGGCCTACGCCGACAGCCACTGGGCCGAAGACAACCAAGACGTATATGCACTTTGGCCGAGGCTAAGTACCTCTATTATCAGCAACAACGTGCAGAGCAGCACCTGGTTTATGCGCGATGGGACTTTTCTGCGGCTGAAACAGGTAGAAGTAGGTTATACACTGCCGGCTGGTGTGCAAAAAAAGCTGCACGCTACCAATTTCAGGATATTTCTGAATGGGAGTAATCTTTTGACATTCAGTAAATTCAAGCTGTGGGATGTGGAAATGGCAGGGAACGGGTTGGGCTATCCGGTGCAGCGGATCTATAACATCGGATTAAACGTCAATTTTTGATACGGTGAGGTAACCAATTAGTACTGACAACTAAAAAGAAAATAAACAGATGAATAGTACGCGACTAAAATATTGCTGTTCAGCATTGATCATATGCTTGAATATGTTGACGGCATGTGATAACTATTTGGACATTGTGCCTGACAATGTTCCCACGCTTGATAATGCATTTACCGTGAGAACACAAGCTGAAAAATTCCTCCATACCTGTTACTCGTATATGCCGAGAAACAGCGACCTCGGATCGGATCCGGCCATGCTGGGCGGCGATGAAATCTGGCGTATCAACGAGCGGGGCGGAGCAATGTTTGATATCGCCCGTGGGCTGATGAACGTGGTGAGTCCGTATGGCGACAACTGGCAACTGATGTACCGTGCCTTGAGAGACTGCAATATCTTCCTGGAGAATATCGAGAATGTCCCCGATATGGAAGCGCCTGAGCGTGCACGATGGGCAAGCGAAGTGAAGTTTTTGAAGGCATATTATCATTTCTGCCTGGTAAGGATGTACGGCCCTGTTCCCATTATCAAGGAAAATCTGCCAATTTCGGCAGATCCCGACGAAGTGAAAGTAATGCGAGACCCTGTAGATTCTTGCTTTAACTACATCGTGGATTTAATCGATGAATCGTTGGAATACCTGCCTACCGAAATAGCCAATCCGATGGATGAACTCGGTAGGGTAACCGCGGCAACAGCGCTCGCGATGAAAGCGAAAGTTTTGGTAACGGCGGCGAGTCCCCTGTTCAACGGAAATACGGACCAGGCTGCCTTGAAAAATCCGGACGGGCAACCCTTGTTTAACCCCACATTTGATCCGGCCAAGTGGGAAAGGGCTGCGCAGGCGTGCAAGGAGGCGATCGAGGCTTGCCACGATGCCGGTTTCAGCCTGTACTATTTCCAGCCTGAGTTTGGGCAATATAACCTCACAGATAGCATCACGACACAGATGAACATACGCAACAGCCTCTGTGAGAAATGGAACAGTGAAATTATTTGGGCTAACACGCAGACCAACTCGAGCAGTATTCAGGTATTAGCTACTACGTTCATCGACCCGCAATATCTGGACAATTGGCCGCTGCGGGGAGAACTTTCACCCCCTATGAAGATCGCCGAGATGTTTTATTCTCAACATGGAGTGCCGATTGAAGAAGACAAAACATGGAACTACGGCTCCAGATACAGCCTCCGCGAAGCCACAGAACAGGATGAGCTGTATATCCGGAAGAATTTTGTTACCGCAGGTTTGCATTTTGATCGCGAACCCAGGTTCTACGCCGATCTGGGATTTGACGGCGGGATATGGTATGGACAGGGAAAGTACGATGATAAAAAGCCGGACGAGCTTTTCTATCTGGAAGCCATGGGCGGACAGCGCAACGGTAGTAATCTCTCTGACCGCGGCACCATAACGGGATATTTTATAAAGAAGTACATCCATTATCAGAACGTGATCGGCACCGGCACGAATTATTCGGTTACCTCTTACCCCTGGCCCATCATCCGGCTGGCAGACGTATACTTGTTGTACGCAGAGGCCCTCAACGAGTCTGCGGGCCCTTCAGCAGAAGTATACAAATACCTTGATCTGGTAAGGGAACGTGCCGGATTGGCCGGCGTGGAAGAATCTTGGGCAGATTATTCCAGCAATCCGGATAAACCCAAAGAAAAAGATGGACTGCGGCAGATTATCCAACAGGAACGGTTGATAGAATTGGCTTTTGAAGGACACAGGTTCTGGGACGTCAGGCGATGGAAAGATGCAACCCGGATGCTCAACCAACCCATCGTCGGCTGGGATTTGAAACAACAGGTGGCTAATGCCTATTACCGACCGAAGGTCATCTACGATCAAACGTTCGGCACAAAAGACTATTTCTGGCCCATAAAAGATGAATACATCGTTGTGAATCGGAATTTGGTACAAAACATAGGATGGTAAACACGATTACCAGTTATAACATGAGTTTTATGAAAATTAAAAATATAGCCCTCATCGCTTTCGCAGGAATAGCGATCGGATTCGCTGGTTGTTCGGAAGCCGAACGCCTCGACCACTTGGATGTAGACAAACCCGCTCCGGCACCGGTGACGGACGTGCAAGTCACTGCGACACCCGGAGGGGCGGTTATTACGTACAAACTTCCGGATGATCCGAACCTGTCTTATGTGAAAGCGGTGTATGAAATCCAGCCCGGAACGATCCGCGAAACGAAAGCATCGCGGTATTACGATACGTTACGGGTTGAAGGATTTGGCAGCACGGCAAGTTACCCCATTAAAATCTTCAGTGTGGGCAAAAATGAGAAAGCTTCCGAGCCGGTGGAAATAGCGGTCAACCCGATGACACCTCCCGTATTGTCCGTCTTTGAAACCGTAGACTTGGCGGCGACGTTCGGGGGGGTCAAAGTTTCCTTTGAAAACAGTAGCAAAGCCAATTTGGCCATCGTGGTGATGGTCGATTCGAGCGGCCGGGATACCTGGGCACCGGTGACGACCTTCTTCACCAGCAGCGAAAAGGCTACGTATGCGGCCAGGGGAATGGAGGATAAAGAAAAAAAGATCGGCCTGTTTGTAAGGGATCGTTGGGGCAACCGGTCGGATACCCTTATAAAACAACTCACCCCGTTGTACGAAGAGGTTATACCAAAGGATAATTTTAAATTGGTCAAATTACCCAGTGATACCTGGCAAAATACGTTTAATTATAACATCGAAAAGATATGGGACGGCATTACCAATAATTCCGAAAACGTATGGATTGTGTCTGCAACGTATGCCATACCGCAATGGTTTACAGTAGATATGGGGGTGGCTGCTACCTTCAGCCGGATGAAAGTTTATCAACGGGCCAATTATCCGTACATCGCTCCCATGATTAAAGCTTTCGAGATTTATGGAAGCAATGATCCGGACCCGGATGGCGGGTGGAACAATTGGGAGCTGTTGGGCTCCTTTACTTCGATCAAACCGTCTGGACTGCCATTTGGATCTACCACCACCGAGGATATCGAATATGCCGTGATCAATGGAGAAGATTTTGACTTTGACGGGACGATGACGACCCCTGTCCGGTACATACGATTTAAGACCTTGGAGACGTGGGCACCGGGGGGTGGTGTGCAGACCTCCGAGATTTCGTTTTGGGGGCAGGTGAATTAAACTATTTTAATTAATCGAAGGAATCATGGATAAGAGGCTATTAATAATACTTTGGATCTTGGGCTTATGCTCGTTGTGGAGCGCCTGCAAAAAGATGGATCATACTTACGAACAGTATGTCCAAAAGGGCGGCAGAATATATACAGAGCGACCTGCCGATGTTCGGTTGAGTGGTGGCTTGAACCGCATAAAAATCAGCTGGCCCAAAGGGCCGGACCCAAGTGTGGTCAAAGCACGGATTTTCTGGAATGTTTCTGCGGATTCCACAGAAATTCCGGTCGAATCATCGATGGATACGGTTTCCTGCATGATCAATAATCTTCCGGAAGGAAACTATTCGTTTATAATCGTTACTTATGATAAAGAAGGCAACCGCTCGGTACCTTTGGAAGTATTCGGAAGTACTTATGGCGAAAAGTATCAGGCACGGCTGTTGGATAGGCCTGTGTTGGCTTCCCAACAAAAAAGAAGCGGGGAGATGTTTATCGCCTGGGGCGTAGCCGATACGGCGATGGGGGCTTTTGCGACGGAAATCAAATATGTGAATCTGACCGGGGATACAGTGCATAGGAACGTCGATGCGATCGTTGATTCGACATTTTTTCAGGACTACCTAACCGGAACATCCTATTTTTACCGGACGCTGTTCCTGCCCGATTCCAATGCGTTGGATACGTTCCGGACCGCATATTCCGAACAGCTGGTGGAGGAATATGTGCCGCCGGCAAAGATCGAACTGAGCAGCCGCTACCTCAAGAATTTTGCGGCACCATTTCAAAGCGAGACGTACGACGGCGCACGATGGGGTACGCTGAAAGATTGGGTCACCAACGATGCGATGCGCAATCAAGGCCCCGCCGGTAATAAGATTTATGGCGGATATGATAACATCAACAACTCGGGCTCTTTTGGTTTGCAAAAATGGGGAGATGGCGATCCTGCGATTGTAAACGGGAAAATGTATCAGACAATCACCCTGCCGGCCGGGGATTATGAAGTAGTGTGGACAACAGATGGTAACTCATCCGCTGTAAACCGGGGTACCGAGGGGCGTTATCTGGTGGTGGCCGAGGGGAATACACTTCCTGATGTTGTTGACATAGGCAATGCATTAGGCAGCGTTTCTTTTATGACAGGCGTGGATCGCTTCAATGTCAAGGTGAATTTTTCGTTGGAGGAACCCACCGAGGTATCGATCGGTATTTTGGTTAACTTTACCAGCGGTCAGCAGGCCGTAAGAGCAGGGGCACTCCGGTTGTGGGGTCCTGATCTGTAATTCGATTTGTATTCATTGTATTAGCTATTCAGTTTCTAATGAGACGATTTTTGATTGCTGTTGTCTTGTGGATTGCTCCCGGACTGTCGTTTGCGCAGATCACATGGGATGGAAAACAGCTCACCATCGAAAACGAAGTGATGACACAGGTAATCGCATTTGACAACGGCAGGGTTGTGCCGGTGTCTATGTGGAATAAGCAACTCGGAAAGGAACTGCTGGTATCAGCAGATCACGTCCCCTGGTTTGAATTTGTGATCAATAACCAACTGGTGCACGCCTTGCAATCTACATGGAAATACCAAAACCATGAAGTGCATAAGCTCAGCAATGGAGGAACAGAATTAGTGTTGCAGATAGCCGGACAGAAGCAACTGAAAGGATTAATAGTGGAGGTGCACAAACAATACTTTCCTTTTTCTTCGCTGACACGTGAAATGCTCTTCCTGAAAGTAAGAGGCAAGCAGCAGTTTACATTGAATAAACTTCATGGTGCTCTCCATTTCATCTTCCCGCAATATGCGTTTTCAGATAATCGTCCACAGACTCATTTGAAAGAAACCCGGATAGCAACTTACGCCCAGGAAGTGTTGCCGGATTTCCAGCAATCTTACACGTGGGATCAACGGAATCAGGTAAACAACCTTGCTTACTGTCATATGTTTGCTCCTGATTCCTTGTCTTTTTCATTGCAAAGAGGCGATACGGTATGTGTCAAAGGGCCCTTTCAAACCACTCAGATGGAAGGTTATACCTTACTTAGTGCCTATGAGCATGCTTCGCAGGATACGCGAAGAGGATTTGAAGCGATGTATCAGCCAAGTGCAGGAGACCGATTTGCCAACGATGGGGCACAGGGTGTGATCGGTGAAAACGATCTGGATAATACCAACGAGAGTTTATGGTTTATCGGTATGGAAACGTCGAAGAAGGATGATCAGTTAAGGTTGGCCGTCTCCATACGGAGAGGAGGATATCTTGAAGATGAAATCGTGGATGAGGCGCATCCCTACCAGACCGTCTGGACAGCAATGGCATGTTACGAAGATGCAGCAGAAACGGAAGCGATCATCCACCGGTATGTCATGGAACAGATAACCGATCATCCACCGGCACGCATTCCTCATTTTTATTACAATACATGGGGAATGCAGCGGTCATCTGCTGATGTAAGGGGCGTTTTTACGGAAGAGCGTATTAAAGAAGAGATCGGCTATGCCGCGGAGTTGGGAGCCGAATTATTTGTATTGGACGATGGCTGGGAAGTGACCCAGGGAGTATGGACGCCGAACCAGCGGCTACTTAAGGGTATTGCGCCATTGCTGGCTGAAATCAAAAGCCGGGGTATGATTCCCGGAATCTGGTTGTCGCCCATGGGAATCGACGCAACGGCAGAACGCTTTAAAGAACACCCCGAGTGGGTGATCCTGGACAAAAACGGAAATCCCGTCAAAGGACAATGGAATCATCCTGTATTTGATATGGTGGGAGGTTTTTACGATGTTTTTGTCAATGACTGTAAATGGTTGATTGATCAAGGGGTTCGTTACTTTAAGTGGGATGCCATCAACTCCTTTCCCAGTTCCCTTGCGGGGTTGGCTCATGGCGATAGTACATACAGCGCGCAGGAACGTAAGGATCGGTATGATTATCTCCTGCCGTTTTATGTGACGCGAGCTATGCGAGCGTTACGGGAATATCATCCCGATGTGGTAGTGGAAATCGATGTGACAGAGCCGCAGCGGTGCATGGTCGGTTTGATGCCATTGCAGGAGGGTAAATTGTTCTGGATGAATAATGGCGCTTCGGGCTATGGCGACTATAGCAGCTACCGGACTAAGTCTATGCGAAGCATTACGAATCGATTTGCCGGGGTTTTGCCAAGCCAGGTATTCACATTTGCCGTCTACCCTCACAATGCAGCACCCTTTTATGCACAGCGGTATAATGTCAACACATCGATTGTGGGTGGCCATGGATTTTGGGGCAATCTTAAACAAATCAACGGGCAACAACGAGAAGGGGTGAATGCATTGATTTCAAAGAGTAAAAGGGTGCGTCCGCATATCGCTCAACTGCCCACCCGTGTTTACGGACGCATAGGCGGATCTCCGGAATTGTATACCTGTGTCAATGAAGCAACGGCTTACGGCCAGGTAATTGGGTTTAGTGGCTCGGCATTGTCCTATATTCACCGCGTGAATGTGGACAGCACGCAGTTCCTGGGAGTACTCAATCACGCATATTCTTATTCGGACGGTGTGTTAAGCTTACCGTTTCAGTTCGCCATGCCGGATGACACACGCGAAGCATTTATTTTGGGAAATGACGGTAAAGGAATCTCCATTGTATCGTCCACCGGATGGATTGATGATGTTACCCTTGAGGAGAACGTCGTGCATATCCGCCTGGGTGCCGCCTCCCATTTGGTCTTGAAATTAAAAGCAAGAGCGATAACGATGTCTGTTGATGGCCAGGAATTACTGTCACCGCAACAATCGGAGAGTAATTTACTGCGCTGTTCGGGAGAAGCCGGACAAGTTATTGAAGTTACTTGGGAATAAAAATAGCATATTTTATTTTAAAGCATGATCTTCTTCCGGTTTCAGAAAATGACTTGCTTCTACAGCGATTCCGATAGCTTGAGCTTGACGTAATGCCTCGTCCAGTACGATGTTGATAGGTGTGATTTCCGTGTTAGTATTGCTTTTGTAGCATGTATTGGATTGTCTATTGTAGGCGGAAAACAGCGACCATCTCGATTTTTCCGATAGGTTGGCTTCAGAACCCATAAACCAGTTCCATCGTCTGAAGTGCCAGCTCCGCAAAATGTTGCGAAGCGCCGATCTGTTCTCCAGCAAAACCAACAACCAGGGCGATAACTGAATTTAATCGGCCTGGTTGTCCATGATCAGGCTTTCATTGGAACCCTGGAAAGCCCTCCGGTATTCTTTTGGACTTTGCCCGGTGATTTCCCGGAACTGCCGATTGAAATAGGAGAGGTTTTTGAAGCCGCATTCGTAACAGATACGCAATATGTCCCATTCTTCCGTCAGAAGCAGGCTGGTGGCATGGGTGATGCGTACATGGTTGACGAACTGCGAAAAGGTCTGTTCCATGCGCCGTTTGAAATACCGGCAGAAGGCTGCTTCATTGAGGTAAATCAGTTCCGCCGCTTTCTTGCTGTCCAGATCGCCCTTGAAATTTTCAATCACGTATTTCAATACGGGTTCCAGCCGGGCGGAATCTTTGTTGGTCAGTTTCATGGCGGATTGGGTTTCATTCATGACTTCCAACTGCGGGGCAGGCAATTGAGATAGATGATTTAACAATTGCAAAAAGAGAATCAGCTCATTCATCCCCTTTTCTTGGAGCATTTTTGAAAATAACGTATATACTTGGTCGTCCACGTGCCTTACCTGGACACCGTGGATCGCTTTGTTCAGCAATTCCCTCACTTTGACATATTCCGTGTTATCAAAGAAGCCGGTTCCAAGGAAATCTTCCTTAAAAAAAATAGCAATGGCATGTGCGGTTTCTCCCGATTCGATGAAAGACTTTTCGTTGTAAAAACAGTGGCCGAAACCCGGCCCGAAAAGGTAGACTTCACCCCCATTGAAGTTCACGATTTTTTTACCTGCGTAAAGCTTTCCATAGCTTTTTTTAATCCAGATCAGTTCATACAAATCATGGAAGTGAAATGGCGAGGTAAAATACGTTTGTATATATTCCTTTGTCAGAAATCCGAGACCGGAAGGGTGCGATTGGTGTTCGAAAATGACCTTCATACGCTTGCTGTTTCCGACACATAAATAGCAACTAATTTTCAGATTAACAAATTTGACTGCTTTTTGGCTTCATAAGTAAATATTGTATCGGTAATGGCAAATAAGGTAGTGTCAAACCCGATGAATGCCTAATACTTTTGCTTTATCCAATTATAGATAGAATCGTGGGCGGGGTCAATGTGATATGAATTCATCTTATACGAGTAAAATATGACCCAACAAAATGATGTCGAAAATTATGAAAAAAAGAAGCAAACAACTTTCGGTGATCGAGCTGTGTCTCATCCTGTTTTGTGGAGCGGTTTTTAGTGCGACTGCCACCGCGCAGCAACTGACCACGATAACAGGTGCCGTTACCGACTCCGTAAACAGTGAGCCACTTGCGGGAGTTACGGTCGAAGCTCAAGGCGGATCGTCCGTACAGACCGATCCGTCCGGGGCCTTTTCCATCCGGGTATCACTTCCGGCAACACTTATTTTTACCAATGTGGGGTACCAACAAACCCGCTTTGAAGTGACGGGCACCCAACCCTTGGTTGTCAGGCTGGTTCCGTCATCGGAGGATTTGGAAGAAGTGGTGGTGATCGGCTATGGTACCCAGAAAAAGACATCACTGACGGCTGCGGTGTCAACACTCAAAGGCAACGACATACAGTCCGTACCCGTTGCGAATTTGAGCAACACGTTGGGCGGCCGTGTGGCGGGCGTTATTGTAAATCAAGGATCCGGCGAGCCGGGAAGGGATGGCTCCAATATTTTCATACGGGGGATTTCCTCAACGGGCAATAACCAGCCGCTGTTGGTGGTAGATGGCATACCGAGAGATTTTACCCAATTGGATCCAAATAACATAGAAACATTCACGATTCTAAAGGATGCGGCGGCCGTGGCGCCGTACGGTGTGGCGGGAGCAAACGGCGTGGTTTTGGTAACTACCAAGCGGGGAAAACAGGGAAAGGCGACATTGACTTACAATGGTTATGTCGGATTTCAGAATCCAACGGTACTCCCCGCGTATTTGAGTTCATACGAAGAAGCGTCTTTAAAAAATGAGGCTGCCAAAAATGTAGGCCTGCCGGAGCCCTTTTCCGATTACGCCCTGCAGAAATTTAAAGACGGGTCGGATCCGGATGCCTATCCAAACCATGATGTTTGGAATCACATTGTTTCCCGCGACGCATTGTTAACCAATCACAGTATTGAGTTGTCCGGGGGATCCGAAGCAGTGCGCTACTATGGTAGCTTTGGTTACCAGAAGCAAGACGGGATGTGGAAAACGACAACCACCAATCGATTTAACTGGGCGGTAAACCTTGAGGTCGACGCAACTCGTTCAACCAAGATTACTGCGAGTATAATCGGGAGATCCAATAACAGGTATTACCCTCCTTCGGATCAGAACCTGGGTGGATCGGGACGCACCGGGAGAATATTTGAATTAGCTGGTTTTGCCCAGGTTGGATACGGGCCTTTGTTTTTCAGTAATGGGATGTTTGGCAACTACGTATCTTCGGCAATTTTTGGTACAGGCTATGAAAAAGTAAAGAATAGTCCCCAGTTTAACCAACTTACAATAGACCAGAAAATTCCATTTATCGAAGGGCTTTCTTTTAAGGGTACATTTGCCTATGACCCTGAATTTGTCGATTCGAAATTGTGGAAGACGCCCATGCACATTGCTACAATCGATACAACCCAACGGCCCTATGTCATTACGGATGCTACATTTGGGGATCCAAAGCCCCTGCTGGTTGAAAGTTTCAGAAAATATCAGCAATTTACTTACCAAGCCAGTTTCAACTATGCACGCTCGTTTTCACAAAACGATATCAGCGCGCTGGTTGCGTTTGAATCCAAGACAAATTCGACACGTGGTACGGATGTGATAAGAAGGAACTATAACCTGATCATCGATGAAGTGGATATGGGCAGCCCGAATCCGGTAGATCGGGAAGTTGCAGGTACTTCGAGTGTGGCGAAACAGCTCGGACTGGTGTATCGGCTTACGTATGCCTTTGCCGACAAATATCTGCTGGAAGCAAGCGGGCGGTACGACGGCAGCTATTATTTTGCTCCCGGAAATCGCTTTGGATTCTTTCCGGCGTTTTCATTGGGCTGGCGGATCTCGGAAGAGAAATTTTTCAAAAACCGGATAGAGGGATTGACGAATCTGAAATTAAGGGGGTCGTATGGCGAAGTCGGTGCGCTGGCCGGCAGTCCATTTCAATACCTGAGTACCTACGGAGTGGTCGGCACATCGTACGCGTTCAACGGAACGGCAGTACAAGGGGTTTATGAGCGCGCTGAATCCAATCCTAACATCACTTGGGAAAGGGCGAAAAAGATGGATATCGGACTGGAAATTGGCCTTTGGAACGATAAGCTATACCTGGAGACAGACTATTTTTATGAGAAACGGTCAAATATGCTGCTTAACCCCAATGTTGTTATTCCCGTGGAGTACGGAATCGGGTTAAGTCAGGAAAATGCGGGCATCATGAGTAACCGGGGAATTGAATTCTCATTTCGGGCTTCGCATCCGCTATCAAACAGCTTGAGTGTGTCGCTGGGTGGTAATTTTACCTATGCGAAAAACAAGTTGTTGCAGGTATTTGAAACGGACGTGACGTATAACAATCCGAATCGCAGATTGACGGGCCGATCGTTGGGGACACAGTTCGGATACAGGTCAATAGGGTATTTCCAAGCGGACGATTTTGATGGAAGTGGCAATTTGAAACCCGGTATCGCAACGCAGCCCTGGGAACCTGTCCAACCGGGTGATATCCGCTACGAAGACGTTGACGGAAACGGAAAAATAGACGAGAACGACTTTGTTCCGATTGGATATCCCACCGGGTCACCGGGAATACTGTATGGTTTTTCGCCCTCGGTGACGTTTAAGAATCTTTCGCTTGAGGCACTGTTTCAAGGAGCGGCGAATACGAGCTGGTATTACCACCCATCGTCTATCATGCCTTTCTGGAATGGAATGAAGCCTTATAAACATAACCTCGACTACTGGACACCCGAAAATACGGACGCGCGTAATCCGAGACTAACACCTTCGCCAACTACGAATAATTCGGTAACTTCATCGTTTTGGGTGGGGAGTGCCGCCTATTTACGGTTGAAAACTGTTACGCTGTCGTATGCATTGCCGGCTACTTTGGCCACTCGTATGCATTTGCAGAGCGCACGCATTTATGTGGCGGGACAAAACCTGTTGACGTGGACAGACCTTCTTTATGATCCGGAGATCGGAACCAACAACTCGTACGCGCCAACTAGTGCTTGGACATATCCACAGCAAAAGGTGATGTCGTTTGGATTAACCCTTGTGTATTAATTTTTATTTTTTGTCATGAAACATGTAAATCTAAATAAACCTGTTGTCGCTTGGAGTACAGTGTTGGTCATTATCGCCAGTTTTGCAGCCTGCGGTGATACACTGAACGTGGCTCCCAAAGACCAAATTGCAGACCAGACACTTTGGGAAACAACTGACAATGCAGATCTGTTTTTGAATGATATTTATACGGCTATTCCAAGTCCGGTCGGAAGCGGTGATCCGCTGGAGAATTTTACCGATAATTCGGTCAATGGAGTTGCTGGGCGCTACAGCTCAACGGTGTACGGGAATTCAAGTTACACGCCAAGTAATGGGCCAAGCCAGTGGGGGCACTATGCCAACATACGAAAGTGTAATTTATTCATTCAAAAAGTCAACGAATCCACGTTACCGGAAGATTGGAAGACCCTTCGTTTAGCGGAAGTCCGGTTTCTGCGTGCATACTTCTATTCATTGCTTGCTTTACATCATGGTGGTGTTCCGATTATCACGGACGTGCTGGACCGGTATACGCAGGGAGATGAGATTTTCAGGGAGCGGAATACGTTTGAGGAAACCGTGCATTTTATTACCGCCGAATGCAGTGAGATTGCCGCAGATCTACCATTGACCGCACCGTCAGGGAGGATCACCCGCGGAGCTGCACTGACCCTGAAAGCATGGTGTGAGCTTTTTGATGCCAGTCCATTGTATAATGTTTCGAATGACAAAGCAAAATGGCAGTTGGCTTCCGATACCTACAGACAGGTAATGGACCTAGGCGTGTATGAACTGTTTCCCGACTACGGTTCGCTCTTTCTGGAAACAAACAACAATAATAGTGAGGTCATTTTCGACCGTGTGCACGTAGGGGGTACTTCGCTCGCCAACACACGTGCCCAAAACTATGGACCTACCTTTGTGAATGGAGTTGCAAGAGCATGGGCAGGCTCAAACCCAACACAGGAGTTGGTAAATGAGTATGTGATGGCCAATGGATTGCCCATCGGCAACCCCGCTTCAGGCTTCGACCGTGAAAACCCGTATGTCGGTCGTGAACAGCGGTTTTACACCGATATTATTTATGACGGTGCCGAGTGGCTGGGATATGAAATCATCATGAAACAAGGAGTGGGAAGTAAAAATCAGACCGATTTGAGCGATAACAATGAAGCAACGAATACAGGTTACTACTGGAGGAAAGCGATAGATCCGCAATATGCGAATCTGGGAAATATCGAGAACGGGGCTCATTTTATTATTTTCAGGTATGCAGAAGTGCTCCTCGGTTATGCCGAAGCCCAAAACGAAGCGGTAGGCCCCGATCAATCCGTGTACGAGGCGGTAAACTTGGTGAGGGAACGGGTTGGTTTGCCCCCTGCTGATGAAGGGCTGGATCAAGAGCAGATGCGGGAGGTGATTGATCGGGAGCGCAGGGTAGAACTCGCTTCCGAAGAAAAACGGTGGTATGATATCATCCGCTGGAAGAAAGCGGAGAGTGTATTAAATGGTCGTTTACATGCGGTGTCGATCGAATTGGAAAATGGAAAATGGACATACAAATCGGTTCCGGCAGGCGGGGGGACGAGGGTGTTCCACCCGGAAAAGAATTACGTATATCCAATTCCCCAATCTGCGATAGATGCCAATCCCAAATTAGTTCAGAACCCAAATTATGATTGATATGAAATTTATTTTTTTCACATTTTTTCTGCTGCTGAGTTTCCACGGTTTTACGCAAAAAAGCAATGAGATTGTGGTAGAATGGAAAGAGTCGCCTGCCTCAGGGAGTTTTCGGGTGACAAACGGAAATCTCTCATCGCTTAAAATCACAGAGGGCCAAGGGAAAGTCAAGGGAAATGAATTTTATTTCCGGTCAAACAAAAGCGGACGCGTACAATTAACGCTAGATGGGGTAGAACTAACTAAAGGAAGCCGGTCTACCGTCGTCACGTTGGACGCTCCGAATACTTCGAATGGTTCGTTTTCATTTTTCCTACGGGATGTGACCGCGGAGTACCCGATTTACTTGCCCGATTATGGGGTTGTTGTGCTAAAAGCCGACGATCCTCGCTCCTATGCAGCCGTCGAAAAGGAGATTCTGTCACGGAAACTGGCAACCAAACTCCAGCGCCTTGAGGCGGCACCGGAAGAAACGTCATTTTCGTCTGTTGCTGGTCGTGTGAGGAACATGTCCGTACCTACCTGGCTCGGCATCAGCCGTGACTTCCGGATTTTTGAGGTGGCCGAGTGCCTGCCCGATGCGGCACGCGGCGAAGCGAATATCATTACGCCGAGACGCTCTTCTTCCCCTTTATTGTTGCCGGAAACCGAGAATAACCCGGTGAATTACCTTTACACAGTAGGCCGGGGCATCGGTGTGCAGGACAACATCTCGCGGCGGCTCGAACAGGGCATACTGCCGATCCTGCACAGTACACTGACGGACGATGACATCCGCTATCAATCCACGACGTTCGTCTCCCTCGAAAAATCAGCACTTTCGGCTGAAACGCCGATCGGAACCGACTTCTTGGTGGCCGATAGTTACAGCGGAGGGCATATGTTCACCGAGGAGCAGAAGAATGTGTTGGATGCGAGACGGGAAAAGGAACTCAACTCGGAAGAAGAGACGGTATTATACTTCCGTTCGGAGGCCACAAATACCGGAACGGTGCCGCGCTATGCGTGGTTTAAAGCACCGCGGCCCGGCACAGGATGGCATCACAAAAACGATTATACCTTTGATGCCGCCACCGGCTTTTCGACCTACGCTTCCGGAAAGGTATTTTGCATTTCCCGGTTGAACGGAGAGCCACTCCAGAATGAGGAAATAGCGGTGCTACTGCAACCCAATGAAAAGATCGTATTTGAATTTTTGGTGCCGCATAGTCCGGTTTCGGAAGAGCGAGCTACAGGATTGGAAAAACAATCTTTTCAACAACGCTATGACGAGGCCAAGAAATTCTGGCTGGGCAAACTCCAGCAAGCTGCTTTTATCCGGCTGCCGGAAAAACGGATAGAAGAGATGGTGCAGGCTGGTCTGCTGCACTTGGACTTAATCACATTTGGCAAGGATCCCGACAGCACACTGGCACCAAACATTGGTGTGTATTCTCCCATAGGTACCGAAAGTGCCCCGATCATCCAGTTTTACAATTCCATGGGCTGGCAGGATGTAGCCAAGCGTTCACTGACTTATTTTTTGGATAAACAGCATGATGATGGTTTTATCCAGAATTTTGGGGGATACATGGTGGAAACCGGAGCCGCTCTTTGGACCATGGGGGAATATTTCAGGTACACAGCAGACAAAGAATGGGCTAGGCAGTCGGCTCCGAAACTGCTGAAATCCTGTGATTTTCTGATCGCATGGCGTGACCGTAATAAAAAAGAGGAACTACGCGGTCGCGGATACGGCATGATTGAAGGAAAAGTAGCCGACCCGGAAGATCATTTCCACCAGTTTATGCTGAATGGTTACGCTTACCTTGGCGTGAGCCGCGTAGCAGAAATCCTCGCCGCCATTGGTTCGGACCAAGCAGACCGGATCAGAAAAGAAGCCGCTGCCTGGAAATCCGACATCCGTGAGTCGTTCTTCAACGTTATGGCCCTATCGCCAGTGGTTCCGTTGGGTGATGGTACATGGTGTCCCACCGCTCCTCCTTGGACAGAAGCACCGGGTCTGCGTGCCCTTTATATGAAACCAGAAGCCTTCTGGTCGCACGGCACGGTCACTGTTTCGGATGCGATGCTGGGACCGCTATACTTAGTTTTCTGCGAAGTGCTCCATGTGGATGAACCCGCGGCGAAGATGCTGCTGAATTACAACAGCGAATTGTTCTACCAAGGAAATGCAGCATTCAGCCAGCCCTATTACAGCCGGCATAATTGGATGCAGGCAAAGCTGGGCATGACAAAACCCTTTCTTGAAACCTATTACAGCACGTTTGCTGCGCTCGCTGATCGCGAGACATATACCTTCTGGGAACATCTTTATAAAGTAAGCCCTCACAAAACGCATGAAGAAGGCTGGTTTCTGATGGAAACCCGATGGATGCTGTACCAGGAAGCGGGAGATACACTCAGCCTATTCAAAACGATCCCGCGGGATTGGATGAAAGACGGCGAGACAATCGAGTTGGGGGGTGTGCAGAGTTACTTTGGCAAACTCAACGTGAAAGCCACTTCGCATGTGAATAGTGGATTCATCGAGGCATCCGTTGAAAGCGATGCCTCAAGAAAGCCAGATGTAGTAACGATCCGCTTGCCGCATCCGGAACATAAGGAACCGGTAAATGTGGAGGGTGGCGTTTACGATCGAGAAACGGAGACCGTGACGATTTCACCGTTCACAGGCAAGTCAACCGTTGTCATTCAATATTAACCTGTGTATGACAACAAACAACACCTTTGATATCCTCACGATCGTTGGTTATTTCGTGCTGATCCTTGGCGTAGGCCTATGGTCGGGGCGGGGTAAAAAGGGAAGCGCTGCAAATTACTTTGTCTCGAAGGGAACACTTCCATTTTGGGCCATTGGGGCGGCATATGTCGCCTCGGGCCTGAATCCCGAACAGCTCATCGGTATGAACGGGATGGGCTATTTGGTGGGATTACCGCTGGTCAATTCGTATTTGATTGCCATCGTGGTGTATAGTGCACTTATCTTTTTCTTTTTTCCGCTCTATCTGCGCAACAATATCATGACGATGCCACAGTATCTGGGGGCTCGTTTCAGCAAAGGAAGCCAAAATATATTCAGTGTATTACTGCTGTTGAGCTACATCCTGTTGAACCTGTCCGTGATTCTGTACGGAGGTGCTAAGCTTTTTGAGGGTATCTATGGAGTTCCCGTTTGGCTGGGTGTACTGATCCTGGGGTTGATCGCGGGTGCGTATACAATGTACGGCGGGATGAAATTCGTGATCAACGCTGCGCTGTTCGATTTCTTCCTTGTTTTTACAGCGGGTGCTATCCTATTCATTTTGGGTTACCTGAAACTGAATAACGGATGGAATGATGTGGTGGAGCATGCGCCCGGCGGTTTTCACCTGATGCAACCGATGGATACACCGGTTATGCCCTGGCATGCCGTTCTCTTTTCCCTGTTCAATCTCCAGTTGTTTTATTCCTGCATCAATCAGGCGCTTGTACAACGAGGGTTGGGGGCCAGGAGTGAATGGGATGTGCGCATGGCGATTGTATTGGCAGCTGTCTTTGTGCTGTTCAGACCGTTTATAGAGATTTTCCCCGGGATGATCGCCCGCGCGCTTGCTTTCACCGGACACGAGGAGTTTAAAATCCTGCCGGGAGAGGTGGACAATGTGTACCCGATGTTGATCAATAACCTAATTCCCACAGGTCTGAAAGGGCTCGTATTGATTGGCACGCTGGCCACGGTTATGTCTACTACCGCTGCTTTTCTGAATTCCATTTCAACCTTGTTTACCTATGATGTCTACAAAAAGTGGATCAACAAGGACGCCAGCGATAAAAAACTGGTGAAGGTGGGAGTATTGACGACACTCTCGCTGATGGTATTCAGCATTCTGTATGCGCCGGTGATCGCCAATTTCGGCGGGATATTTTTATATTTCCAATCGCTGTCTACTTACCTCGCCGTGCCGGTGGCCACCTGCTTTTTATTCGGGATGTTTTGGAAACGGGCAACACCCGCGGCGGCGTTGACTGTGATGATAACAGGTATTCCGTTGGGCGCGTTGATCCAGCTGGTTTTTATTCCCCTGCTGTTTTCCCAAGAGACAATTGCGGCGTATAGCCTGACCAATTTTTACGTAACCGGAGGCATCACCCAGGTTTTCTGCGCCATGCTGATGATTGTGGTCAGTTTAAACAGCCAACCCCGGGAGATAAGCGAAATCAGATCGTATTTATGGACCCCTAAACTGCTGCGGTTGCCGCCGCAGGAAACCCGGCCGCCGTGGTGGCGATCGGTTTGGTTGTGGTGGGGCTTGGTCGCCGTGGTTTATATGGGGTGTTATCTTATGCTATGGTAAAGGCCACTAATGCACGGATAATCGCTGATTATCTGTAGATATTTGTGCATCCGTGGCAAACAAGTATGAAGGGATATATAAAAAGACAACTGGATATATGGCAAGAAATAAAACAGTATTATGCCTGATGGCCCATCCCGATGATGCGGAGATTCTGAGTGGTGGCACGTTGGCCCTGCTAGCGCAGCAAGGTTGGGACGTAGTGATCGCGACCATGACACCCGGGCAGGCGGGTTCCACAACCCTGGGGCCGGATGAAATCAGCACGGTGCGCAGGCAGGAGGCGGCCGATGCGGCGGCGCTTCTCGGGGGAAATTACCGCTGCGTGGAAAGCGAAGATGTATTCATCCTGTATGATAAGCCTACGTTGCAGAACGTAATTGTGCTTTTCAGGCAGGTAAACCCGGCATTGGTGATCACAGCCAGTCCTACCGATTATATGCTTGACCACGAAATCACGAGCCAACTGGCCCAAACGGCCTGCATGGCAGCGACCATCCCGAATATCCGGATTGAAGGAACGGCGCCCATTCAACAGGTACCTCATTTGTATTATGCCGATGCAATACAGGGGAAAGACCGGCTGGGCCAGTCGATTGCAGCAAATATACTGATAGACATCAGCTCGGTTATGCCACTGAAAGAAGCGATGCTGTGCTGCCATAAAAGCCAACGGGCCTGGTTGCAAAAGATTTCCGGTGTGGATGAATATGTCATCATGATGAAGGAGTTTTCTGCACAGAATGGAGCCCGGGTCGGCTGCGAATATGCCGAAGGTTACCGCCAGCACCTCGGGTTCAGCTATCCCCAGGATGATTTGCTGAAAAATGAACTGGCAGAATGGACACATGAAAGAAGATAGTATGGTGAAATTTTCGAAACGACAGGTGAATGGACTGGAAGTGCTCTCCGGCGAAAACAACGACATCCGGTTTGAAATGGTGCCTGCACTGGGCGGTAAATTGACCAGTGTGTTTAACAAAAAACTGCAAAAGGAATTCCTTTGGCACAATAGGGGCCTGGCGTTGGCGGAAAATAGTGCAGGAGATGATTATGACAGCAATTTCTGGGGCGGTATTGATGAATTGCTGCCCAATGACATACCGGAGATTGTAGATGGGATTGATTATCCGGACCACGGAGAACTTTGGACGACCCGGTTGGAATATACGCTTGCAGACGACCACGTCTCCGTGTTTGGGCAATTGCCAAAGAGCAACTTGTTTTATGCAAAGACGGTTTCCCTTCTCGAAGGTAGCGGCATTAAATTGGAATATCAGATCGTGAACCGGGCGGAAAGGCGGAGGCATTTTTTATGGAAACTCCATGCAGCGTTGCACATTGAGCCGGGCGACCGCCTGGAGAGCCCCGCGATCAAAGCACGTGTGGTTTATCCGCAGTCTTCACGTTTCGGAAATCAGGATGAATTCAATTGGCCAATGATCGAAGGGATGGATGCAGCGCTGGTACCTGCAAAAGACAATACCATGGATTTTTTCTACCTCTACGATTTGCCGGAAAGCCACATGAGCCTGGTAAGTGATGAAGGGAACCATCGGTTTACGTATCGGTACGATGGAGCCATTTTTCCGTATCAGTGGTATTTTGCGTCCTACGGACAATTCCGTAACCATTATACGGCAATTTTGGAACCGGCTTCGGCTATGCCGGTCAGCGTAAACGAGGCTGCAGCCCTGGGGCAGTGTTCGGTGCTGGAACCGGGGGAGGCCCTTCATACCGTGGTCACGATTCATGCGGGGGCAACTAATGAAATCAACAAACGAAAATAAGTTAATAAACGGAAATAAGTTAAACATGAAGATAGAATCAGTCGATTTTTTTTACCTGAGCATGCCTGAAGTATTGGACATTGGCGATGGCAGTCAGGATGCCGTATTGGTACGGGTCAGGGCCGGTGGCCTGGAAGGTTGGGGCGAATGTGAGGCAGCGCCGTTGCCCACGATTGCCGCGTATGTATGCCCCATGTCCCACAGCGCGTGCAAGCCGGTGAAACATTCGGTAGAGGGCATGGACTTGAACGAACCGGCCGACATCCATAAGATTGGCAGGCATGTACATGCCAACAGTTTTGATCTGTTACAGGCAGATCACACACTGTCCGGCATTGACATTGCGCTTTGGGATTTGTTGGGCAAAAAGCTGGAAGAGCCGGTATACCGGCTATTGGGTTACAAAAAAGCCTATTCCAAAATACCGTATGCATCCCAATTGTTTGGGGATACACCGGAAGAAACATATGAAAAAGCCAAACAGTCCGGTGGCTCGGGGTACCGGGCGGTTAAGTTCGGTTGGGGACCGATAGGCCGTGGGTCTGTGGCCGAGGATGCGGCGCATTTCCACGCCGCGCGGGAAGGTTTGGGTACCGATGCTTATCTTATGATCGATATCGGTACCGTTTGGGGCGAAGACGTCGCGTCGGCAACGGGCCGGCTTGCAGCACTTAAGGCAGTAAATGCATATTGGCTGGAGGAGCCATTTGCCAATATGGCGCTCAGCGCTTACAGCCAACTGGCGGATGGCAAGCCCCGGGTTCCCCTCGCAGCAGGAGAAGGCTGTAATAGCTATGTGCAGGCTGCCGCGATGTTGGACTATGCCGGACTGAAATTTATCCAGATTGATACCGGAAGAATCGGTGGGATTACACCTGCTAAACGTGTGGCCGACGATGCGGTACGGAAGGGAATTAGTTATGTCAACCACACGTTTACCTCTCATTTGGCCCTGAGTGCATCCCTGCAACCCTATGCAGGCATCGAAAAAGATGTGATCTGTGAGTATCCCGTTGAGCCTAAACAACTGGCACTGGATATCACCACGAATAAGATGACGCTGAATAGCGAGGGGCGAGTGGAGGTTCCCGAAGCACCCGGGTTGGGAATGTCGGTCAATAGGGAGTCGTTGAGGAAGTACATCGTGGATACCGAAATTAAGGTAAAGGGAGCCTTGATTTATCAAACCCCTGCATTATAAGTTACAAGATGATGAGCGAACGATTCAAAGGTCAGGTAGCCGTAATCTCCGGCGGAGCGGAAGGTTTGGGCAAAGCCATTGCGCTGCGTTTGGCCAGGGAAGGGGCCAGGCTGGTAATAGTTGATTTTAATAAGGAAAAGTTAGCGAAAACTGTCGAAGCACTGGCGATGGAAGGGCATGAAGTCATGGGGGAAGCCGTGGATGTTTCGAACGAAGATGAGGTAAGGGAAGGTTTCAAAAGTGCGATGGAACGGTTTGGCAGAATTGATGTCATGGTTAATTCGGCAGGCATCGTAGGTCCGACCAGCACCTCCATTCTGGACTATTCCGTAGCAGATTTCGACAAGATCTATACGGTTAATCTCAGAGGGGCCTTTCTGATGGCAAAGTATGCGCTGAAGTACATGTCTGAAAAAGGGTACGGCCGCATATTACTCATCGCTTCCATAGCGGGTAAAGAAGGAAACCCCTTCATGGCGGGTTATTCGGCAACCAAAGCAGGGGTGATCGGGCTGGTGAAAGGACTGGGAAAGGAATTCGCTACCACGGGTATCACCATCAATGGATTGGCTCCCGCAGTGATCAGAACCGCGATGAATGCCGATACGGATCCGGAGCAGCTGGCATATATGGCGAGTAAAATACCGATGGGCCGGTTGGGAACCGTGGAAGAGGTAGCTGCGGCGACCAGTTTTATCGTGTCTCCCGAAAATAGCTTTTCAACAGGTTTTATCTACGACATATCAGGTGGCAGAGCCACATATTAAAAACGATGGTACAAAAAAAAGTAGTGGTATTAGGTGGGTCTTCGGGAATCGGAAAGGCCATTTCGGAACGTTTTGCACAAGAAGGCTATCAGGTTATTATTGCATCGTCCGATCCAGCAAAACTGGAGGCGGCAAGGGCGTGCCTGACGGGGTCGGGTCATGAAACATTTCAGTTGGATATCCGGAGTGAAGCACAAGTGGAGGCGTTTGCGTCGCATATACAAAACACACATAGAGATTTTGATGTGCTGATCAATAGCATCGGAATTTCTGAACATTTGCATGCGGTAAATTCTAGGTTTGAAGAATGGGACAATGCCTTGCAGGTAATGCTCTACGGAACGGTCAAGAGCTGCCGTGTATTGGTGCCACTGATGAAACCGGGGGGGCGGATTATCCATATCACGTCCATCCACTACAGCCGGGTCGAGAAAGGGAGCTCTGCGTATGGAATGGCAAAAGCAGCGATTACCCAGTTCACGCGTTCATTGGCATTGGAACTGGCTCCAAACAACATACTTGCCAATACCATCGCCCCCGGTTTCATCAACACACCCATGTCGATAGATCCGAACGGGCAGAATGAATTGGAAACGGAGTGGTTTCAGGACAATTATGTGAAATATAATCATTTACCGCTGAAACGCGCGGGCCGCCCCGAAGAAGTAGCGGGAGTGGCCTTTTTTCTGGCGGGGCCGGATGCAACGTATATGACGGGTTCGGTGTTGACGGTAGACGGCGGATTAACCATTACATTTTAGGTAATGGCACTATTAACCTTATTTTCCAAACGTGGCTAGGTCGCTATAGACAGTAAGCGGCGTAGGGTACTTATTTTGTTAATCTATCTCATTGTAAGTGATTGTCCGGTATGCAAATTGTCTTACGCCTGCAGCATTCTGATTCCGGGCGTAATACAATCTTACAACTTTGCTGCCTTCTAAATCGCCATATTCACTGATTAGGTTGGGATATCCTGCCGTTTCCTCTGCATTCTTGCTGATGGCTAGTGGCTGCTCCCAAGTAATGCCATCAACACTTGAAGACATATATAGGACACCGTTCCATCCGGCATATACCATGACCCAACGCTTCAAAAAATCATTCCACATAACAGACGGGTTGGCCCCAGCCTGCGAGGTTAATCCTGCTAACTTATGATCAACTCCGCCTATACCGGTTTCACTGTCATAACCGTCAATCGTAAAATTACGACCATCCCACTTTTTCCATGTATCGGGTGAACCGTAAGGATCGTCTGAAGCGGCCATGCAAATTTTATAATCTTCTCCTTCTATATTGGCTGAGTAATAGCAGATAAACTGCTGCCGGTCTTCGTTATATACCACGCAACCATCGCCCAAACCGCTCCATCGTGCCTCTCGGGGTTTGGTGTAGTTAACATTCAATATTTTCTCACCCTTTGTCCATGTACGACCATTATCTGATGAATAGGCTATTCCGATACTTTTAAATGCCGTTAAACTCCCCCATCTACTCTCTGCATGGAAAAAGCCAGCCAACCTGCCGTCTATTAACCGATGTACACCGATAAACCATGATCCTGCGTCAGTAAAATCCGAGATCTGATTGAATCCTACTCCAAAAACGCGATTTTGTGGTCTTAATTGATCAATTTGATCCTCTGGAAAGGGCGTATTACCTTCCGTCCTAAAACTATAATTTTCAGCCCAATAAAGCACAAACTTCTCCGACCCTTCTTCCTTGACGGCGGATATTTTTCCATCCGGCCAATATCCTTGCATATCTACCCCCGACTGGTCTACAATAATTGGTTCAGAAAGTGAAAAGTCATTCCAGACACCGAAAGCTTTCGGCGCATCGATCTGCTTTTCAATCAGTGACGCATCTTTACTACAGGCGACGTAAAAAAGTGTGCTTATAAAAAATATTATCATAGGCTGGGTTCTTCGTTTCATGCTGTTCTTCTAATATTCCAAATAATAATTAATGGAAACACTTTAATTGCTAATGCATTAACCTAAACGAAAATAATTCGCTGTATATTATCGCTATGCAACAAAATATGTGAAATATAATCATTTACCGCTGAAACGCGCGGGCCGCCCCGAAGAAGTAGCGGGAGTGGCCTTTTTTCTGGCGGGGCCGGATGCAACGTATATGACGGGTTCGGTGTTGACGGTAGACGGCGGATTAACCATTACATTTTAGAACATAGCTTAGAACACAGTCCGCGTACCTGCTGCCTGACTGCTCCTAGACTGCTGCGCGTGGCATTGCCATGTGCCTGCGCTGCGCTGGCAGTCGGTTGGCTGTTTTTCGCACGCTGACTGCAAGGTGACCGCACCCTGACCGCCAGCTGACTCCCCTATGATACGGCGCCTTTCGGTAACGGTCGGTTGGCAGGGACACGGTCTGCCGGGTGATTAAACAGTTGACCTGACAAGGTGACGGCATTGACACCCTATGGTTCAGTTACGTAAAATGTAATAATATTTGTTACAGTTAAAATGGATGTGTATCTTTGCCCTGACATGAATAATACAAGGTTTGCGACCGTGCTGCATATTTTGGCGATGCTGGCGGATAGTGAAGGAGTATGGCTGAGTTCCGATTGGATCGCGGGAAGTATCAACATCAATCCGGTAATGGTGCGAAAAGAGTTGGGACTCTTGCAAGACCGGGGCTGGGTGGTAAGCCGCAAAGGCAAAGTAGGTGGCTACATGCTGCAAACACCGGCCAAAGGCATCTCACTGGCCGACATCTATGGCTTGGTAAAGAATACAGAGGTGCTGGGGCGTAAAAATCGCCATACCAACCCCCAATGTCCGATTGGTAAGGATATCAACCGGCAACTGGAGGGGCTTTTCTCCCACACAGAAGGACTGGTATCGGGTTATCTACGGGAGATTACACTAGATGCGTTTGTGAAGCAGTTTCACTGATTTTTTTTGATTTTAAATGTAACAAAGTTCATTACATAATAACATGGCAAAAATAGGAGTAACAGGTGCGACGGGACAACTGGGCCGTCTCGTCATCAAACAATTGAAAACAAAAACGGCAGCAGAAAATGTGGTGGCGCTGGTGAGAAATCCCGGAAAGGCAATTGATCTGGGAGTCGAAGTGCGGGCGTTTGACTATACTAAACCCGAATCCCTGGGTGAGGCATTGAAGGGCATCGATCACCTGCTGTTGATCTCTTCCAATGAAGTGGGGCAGCGCAAAGCGCAGCACGAGAATGTGATCCGGGCTGCGCAGCAGGCAGGGGTAAGCTGGATCGTATATACCAGCTTACTGCATGCCGATACGTCTACGCTGAGCCTGGCAGGCGAGCACCTCGCAACCGAAGAGCTGCTGAAAGCGTCGGGTATTCCGTATACCCTCCTGCGAAATGGTTGGTACACCGAAAACTATACCGGCTCGGTGGCTGGAGCCATCGCCGCCGGTGCGTTCATCGGCAGTGCCGGTACGGGTAAGATCGCGTCCGCTGCTCGCGTGGATTATGCCGAGGCGGCTGCCGTTGTACTCACCGACGAAAGCCATCGGAGCAAGGTGTACGAATTGGCGGGTGACGAAGCGTATACGCTGGCAGACCTAGCGGCGGAGGTATCCCGGCAGACCGGCAAGGATATTCCGTATAATGACCTTCCCGAGAATGAATACGTCGAAAGGCTGAGATCCTTAGGCTTGCCCGGGAGCCTGGCACATGCCATTGCCGGTTGGGATGCAAGTGCTGCCAAAGGCGACCTATTTGACGATAGCCATACGCTATCGTGGCTGATTGGCCACCCGACCACGCCGCTCGCGGATACGGTTAAAGTAGCCTTAGGTTAACCGCCTTGATCTGGGTAGCTGCCACCATCACTCCGTACTCAATTTTTTAAAGTAAACCATCAGATGCGTGCGCATCTGGCTGCGGAATTGCTCGGGATCTCCGTGTTTGAGGGTGTTGAGCAGGTCGCGGTGAGCTAAACTCTCGCGGTTCATCGCGGGACTTCACGACCGGGGAGTAAGGGTAATTGGCAGAGGACTGTGGTATATCAGCGCTGTTCATACGGAAAAGGATGTAGACAACGCGATCAAAACGGCTACCGATGTATTGAGGGAGCTGCCGTAAACCTTACATCCTCCTTGCTTACCTCTCCTTTACTTTTTCTGTACCTTTTTCTTACCCCTTTGGTAAAGAATTGGTATAGCGGAGGTAAGGAACTGGTAGAGAATTGGTATAGCAGAGGTAAAGAAATGGTAAGGAACTGGTAAAGAATTGGTATAGCGGAGGTAAGGAATTGGTAAGGAAATGGTAACCGAGTAGTAAGCGAGAACTAAGGCAGTACTAAGCAAGGGGTAAGCAACTGGTAACCGTAAGGTATAACGTTTCTACTTTTGGGATAACTCCAGGACAGATAAACTTGTGTATTCAAGTAGGTTTATCTATGTTTGTACTGACAAAGCTCGATTTCGGCTATTCTTTCAATTAGAAAGCAATTGTAACCTACATTATAGGAAGTAGCAAATGAACAGAAGAACATTTATCGGCCACACGGCTATCGGTATTTCAGCAATGGCAGTAAAACCCGTATTTTCCGGCAAAAACGAAGCCCCCTTGTATGGACACAACGGAAGAACCTATCGTCAGGTGAAAGGCTGGGGCGAATTGGATGCTTCCCGGTTTCCGGTCAAAGATTGCCATGAAATGGTGCAGGACAGTAAGGGACGCATTTTTCTGCTTACCAACGAAACCCGCAATAATGTATTGATATACAATACCCGGGGGAAATTGATCGATAGCTGGGGTAAAGAATATCCCGGTGCACATGGCTTAACCATCGCAGGAAAGGGTAAAGATGAATTTCTGCTCATTACCGATACTGAACGGCATGAGGTGTACAAAACCACATTGGATGGTAAGCTGTTGATGACGTTGGATTTTCCCGAAACTGCTGGTTTGTATGAAAAAAAAGAAGCTTATATACCCACGGAAACAACCGTAGCGCCCAATGGTGATATTTATGTAGCGGATGGGTATGGACAGCAGTATATTCTGCATTACAGTGCCGATGGTAAGCTAAAAGGTTGGTTCGGTGGCCGGGGCGAGGGAGATAAGTTTCTGGATAATGCCCACGGCATCTGTGTAGACCAGCGCAGCGGTGATGCTACCCTTTTGATAACTGACCGGACCCGCTGCTGCTTCAAAAGATTTACGATGGCAGGCGAGCTACTGGAAATTATCAATGTGCCAGGCGCTTGTGTCTGCCGTCCGGTTATTCACGGCGACTTGTTGTATGCAGCGGTTCTGCGGTCGCCCGACATGAATAACGCCAATTCAGGTTTCGTGACCATCTTGGATAAGGAAAACCGTGTGATTTCGAATATCGGTGGCTCTGAACCCATATATCGCGATGGAAAACTCCAACCCCTGTCGCAGCAGCCATCTTTATTTAAACATCCCCATGATGTATGTGTGGACCGGGACGAAAATATCTATGTTGCTCAGTGGGCTTCGGGTAATGTATATCCTTATAAGTTTGAACGGGTCTGATATTTTTTTCCGTCCCTAAAGGCGTATTAGAAGTAATCCTGGATAAAATATTCTTCCGTATTGCAGTACAGGAAAGAATAGATAATCAGGTTGGGTCTGTTGGTATGCATACTGCGTTTCATATGCAGTATCGGTTTGCTTTGCTTGACAGAAAGCAAGTCGGATAGTGTTTTATCTGCCGCTACGGCCCAGATCTTTTGCTCTCCTTCCTTAATCTCCACCTTATGGTATTTATTCAGGGTTTCGAACAAGGAATTTTTTTCGAGGTTATGCATGGTAAACCGGGGCAGGTCGATGTCGGTAATATAGGTTTCTTCGTATAACGTAGGCAGTCCGTTGACGTGGCGCAGACGCGACAGATAGAGGCAGCCCGCTTCCCGCTGGACAGCGGATAATTCGTAGGGAAAGTCATCCGGCCAGGTCGTCTTATGCGTTTTGACCAAAATCTGTGTACGCAGGTTTTTCTTTCCCACGCCCGCAGTCGATCCTTTGATGGACAAGATACCCAAGCCGTTTTTCGGCTCGGATACAATACTCCCCTTGCCGTGATGACGGACGATGTATCCCATCCGCATCAGCTCGCCCAATGCCTGCCGGACCGTCGGTCGGGTAGTTCGATAGCTTTTGCATAGCTCATTTTCAGAAGGCAGTAAGTCCCCCTTTTTGTAATGCCCATCATCGATTTGCTTTTTTAAGTCGCTGATTAGGATTTTATAGATCGGTGTGTTGAGTTCCTTAGCCATATGGATCATATCTGCGAAGCAAAAATAGGTAATTTATTGTTGTTGTGTATACAAGTAAATTGTTTCGGAATTATTTTGGGAATCGTCTGAGTTGTAAAACCTAACATATTTTACTTGTATATACAAATAAATCATTTTTTACTGAGATTTAGGAATAGTTTATTTATATGTAATTTGTTTGTGTATAGATTGTTGTGTGCTTTATTGAGGGGTTGCTTTAGAAGCAAGTTAAATATTTATTGATTTTTTTCTTGTATATACAAGTTTGATTCTTATATTTGCTATAGAATATTATAAAGAACCAGTTTTTCAAACCTGTAAATACAAGTATGCAACGATATATCGCAATTTGCTTAATTGTCGGAATTTTCTTTTCTGCTTGCAGTAATTCGACAAATGAGAGAAAGAGAGGCTTGAATTATGTGGATCCTACAATCGGAGGGGTTGGACTGATTTTGGAGCCGACACGCCCGCTTGTGCACCTCCCCAATAGTATGGTGCGGATATATCCGCTTAAGAAAGATGAATTGGATGACCGGATAGGGGGCTTCCCCCTGACGGTCATTTCTCACCGTATCGGCTCTGCTTTTGCTTTTTTACCGGTGTTCGGCGATGACGATCCGTGGCAGTCAACGATTCTCATCCATACTCAGGAAGCACATCCCTATAGTTATGAGGTGTCAGATGCCCGCACGTATGACCGGGTGGCCGTGGCTCCGGGGGCAAAGAGCGGTGTTTTCCAAATGGAGCGGGCGGATGGATCGACTACTCATCGGTTGCGGTTTTCAATCATCAACGCCTCCGGATTTATTAAAGCACAGGGCGACAGCGCGCTGGTGGGTGAAGAGGATTACAACGGGATGAAGGTGTTTTTTTACGCCTCGTTCGATGGGACCCTTCAAGACATCGAAGAGCAGGGACCGGAAAACCGAAAAAATGTGCTGGCGACGGTGAATGCGACCGGTAACAAACTCGATCTGCGATACGGAATTTCCTACATCAGCACTGAACAAGCGAAGGCAAATTTGGAACAGGAGATCGCTCAAAAAGACTTTGCGACGGTAAAAGTGGAAGCCGAGCAGGCTTGGGACAAGGTGTTGTCGAAAGTGCAGGTACGTGGTTGGGACGAAGCTAAAAAGCGCGTGTTTTATACAGCGTTGTACCGTACCTATGAACGTATGGTAGACATCAACGAACACGGTCGGTATTATAGCGCATACGACCACCAGGTACATCAATCCGATGAACCGTTTTATGTGGATAACTGGATCTGGGATACCTACATTGCTTCTCATCCATTGAACATGATCCTTGATCCAGAGAAGGATCAGGCCATGATCCGGTCTTACATCGAGATGTATCGGCAGACGGGTTGGATGCCTTCATTTGCGGTTACTTTCGGCGATTGGCCCGCGATGGTGGGTAATCATGCCTCGGCTTGGATGGCCGATGCCTGGGCTAAGGGATTGCGTGATTTTGACGTGAAAGCTGCTTATGAGGGCTTACGTAAAAATTCGCTTGAAGCCACGCTGTTGCCGTGGCGAAACGGTCCGCCAAGCGAGCTGGACGACTTTTATAACGAACACGGATATTTTCCGGCACTGGCGCCGGGGCAACCTGAACCGGTAGATCGTGTAGACCCGAATTGGGAGAAACGGCAGGCTGTATCGGTCACGCTGGAGAACAGCTTCAGCGATTGGTGCATTGCGCAATTGGCGGAGCCTGCCGGAAAAGGAGAGGAAAAGGAGTTATTCCTGAAGCGGTCCCAGTTTTATCACCATGTATTCAGGCAGGATAAAGGTATCGTCTGGCCGAAAGATGCCAATGGCAACTGGATTGAACCTTATGACCCCAGTCTCTCGGGCAGGGAATATTTTACCGAAGTGAACGCCTATACCTACAATTGGCATGTGAAACATGATTTAGAAGGATTGTTCCAATTGATGGGGGGCAAAACAGTGGCGGAAGCAAAATTGGATGAGCTGTTCAGGGCCGATTTGGGTCTTCCTAAATGGAAATTCTGGGCGGTGCAGCCGGATGCTTCCGGATTGGTGGGCCAGTTTGTCATGGGAAATGAACCCAGCCTTCACATCCCCTACCTCTACAATTATTTGGGTAGTCCGTGGAAAACGCAAAAGCGGATCCGCATGCTGCTCGATACCTGGTTTACTGACAATGTGTTTGGTATGCCGGGAGACGAGGATGGTGGTGCGATGTCAGCATGGGTGGTATTTTCGATGATGGGGTTTTTCCAGATGACTCCCGGTGTGCCTGTATACACGATCGGAAGTCCTTCGTTTGAGGAGGTTGCCGTCCAGTTACCGAATGGGAAGGAATTTAAGGTGATTGCGAAAGGTAATTCGCCGCAACATGTGTATGTGCAACGTGCTGCACTCAATGGCAAAGAGTTGAAAGAGCTGTTTTTTACGCACGAACAATTGATGGAAGGCGGGGTGCTGGAATTGGAGATGGGCGATAAACAAGCAAAATAAGCAGGGTACAAGAATGAATGCGATGAAAATTGGTCGTTTATTTAGGATAACGGTACTTTTATTTGTTGTGGCTTCCGCAAGCTCTGTTTGCTACGGTTACTCGGAGGGTTGGATTAACCTCAAGTCCTACGGTGTACTTTCTACCAATTCGGGAGCTGTCAATCGAGATCATTTGCAAAAAGCCATTGATGAAGCAAGCCAAAACGGCGGAACGCTGTTTTTGGAACCTTCGGCAGACGGATATGAAATAGCATCGGGGGTAGTTCTGAAGGAAAACGTATTCCTGAGGGGAGGGAGTCCGGTTTCTCCCCGCGGTTCCAAACACCCTGAACGCATGGCTCCTGTAGGCAGCTTAATTCGCATTACGGATCATAAACATCCCTTTATTTCGGTGCAATCTGCAACCGCGATTTCCAACATTCAGTTTTGGTATCCCGAACAGACGCACGCCGATGCGGAAGCGATTCACGTATATCCTCCTACCATCACATTAGATAGGTCCGGCCGGGTTGAGGGTGTGACCCTATCGGCATTAACCTTTTACGGAGAATATGAAACAATGGACTTCCGTGCGACAGCCGACAAACATTGTGAACTGTTGCTTATAAGGGATTGTTACGGTTATCCACTCAGCGGACAGTTCATTACGATCGATTATTGCTACGATATCCCCCGGATATTGGACTGCCACGTAAATCCGGCAATCATGCGCAGTTTTGACCGCACATATGGCAAAGCAATGGTGGATGCGGTGATCCGAAACCAAACGTATGCCTACCAGATAGACCATACGGACAATGCGCAACTGATCGATGTATTTACATTCGGCACCTATGGAGGGATACTGCTTGGTGCCGAATCATATGGTCAACTGACCAACTTTAACTTCGATTGCGTAACCATCGGTATCCATAAACTAGGAGCGAATACCTTTAATCGGAACTGGATGGTGGCACAGGGTTCGATAATCGCCAATACAGGCGAGGATATTCAGTCTATCCATCCAATCCTGGTGGAAGGGAGTGGGCATTTATCACTCAGCAATGTGGAGGCATTTTCCGGCCATAACCCGGCGCTGACAACGGTGGGGAAGTCATATGGATATCTAATGGTGCGCGATGCGGGTGAGCTGACGATTTCGATTTCAGGGGCTCGGATGGCCAATTATATAGCGGATAATCCAATTGCTAAAGTTAATTCAGATCAGGCGGTTATAACCGTAGCAACGTCATTTGACAAGAAGAATAACGTGTTATCAGGTACCTTTTAGGCTGCCGGATAAACCAAAGATGGATTTATATACTAATGAATATGAACAATGCATGGAAATTAATTGCTCAACAGGCCATTAGATGTATGTTGATGCTATTGGGGAGCGTTTTCCTGGTAAACCAGGTGGCGGCTGCGGAACAGGGGGTAACCTATAGACAGGAACAGGTAAATGTAGTCGGTACGGTGCGGTCAGGAAGCGAACCCTTGGTGGGTGTATCGGTATCTTCTGCCGCTAATCCCAGCCTGGGAGTGTCTACGGATGACAAGGGAAGTTATCAGGTTTTGGTGAACACGAACGATACCCTGATTTTTTCGTTCGTAGGCTATGCCCAGCAACGCATCGCAGTAAACGGAAGAACCCGCGTGGATGTCGAATTGTTGCCACTGGACCAACAACTCGAAGAAATCGTCGTAGTAGGTTACGGAACCCAAAAGCGGGCGAATCTGACGGGCGCGATCAGCACGATCCAGGCAGAGGAAATCCAGACCACCACGCACTCCAGCCTTGCACAGAAGTTGCAGGGGAAAGTACCGGGGCTGCAGATCCGTCAGAACACAGGTGGCCCCGGCGATTTTGATGCGATGATCAACATCCGGGGGTTCGGCTCGCCATTGTATGTGATCGATGGTATCGTACGGGACGGTGGGAGCGAGTTTCAACGATTGAACCCGGATGACATAGCGAGTATTTCCGTGCTGAAAGATGCATCGGCTGCTATCTATGGCGTAAATGCCGCAAATGGGGTTATTATCGTGACTACCAAAAAAGGGAACAAAGGCAAAACCCAGTTCCAATATAATGTGGTGGTTGGCATGCAGTCGCCAACAGATATGCCGGAAATTGCTAATGCGGCACAATGGATGGAAATGCGGAACGATGCGGCGGTGAATGCGGGACTCCCACCTTATATTTCAAAGGAAGAACTCGAAAAATACCAACAGGGACTGCCTGGTTACGAAAGTACCAACTGGTACGACGAAACCATGAAGCCCTGGGCCGGCCAGCAGCAACACACCCTATCTGCACAGGGGGGATCTGAAAAGATAAGCTATTTTTCCAGCTTTGGATTTTTAAGAGACAACGGCTTACTGAAATCGAATGCGATTGACTACGATCGCTATACTTTCCGTACAAATTTAACTGCGGATGTGACCAAAAACCTGACTGCATCGGTCGAAGTATCCGGCCGGTATGATCGGAAAGATGGTGCTGGCTATAGTATTTTTGACATCATCCGCGGTACCATATCGGCACTGCCGACTAATAAACCCTACCTGAATGGCAACACCGATTACCCCACTCATATTACCGACGGACAGAGCTCCAATCCAGTGGCGATCTCGGATCCTAATATTTCAGGATACACGCAGGACGTGAATAAGCAGTTTCAATCTGCCGTAACGCTTACCTACAAAGTTCCCTTTGTAGAAGGATTGCAATTGAAGGGGCTTGCCTCCTACGATGGGAACAGTTATCTGAATAAAGCGTTGACCAAAAGTTATAAGCTGTATGCGTACGACGAAGCTGCAGATGCGTACAATGCCGTTACGCTGCGGCATCCGACCGTATTGGGTAACGGGTATTCGGATATGAACAGGGTCAGTCTGCAAGCCCATGTTATTTATAATACGGTGTTGGCCGATAGCCACAATATCGGTGCTACCGTAGTATACGAAGAACGGAACGGTTGGACCCGGTCTTCCGGGCTCTCCCGAGAGTTCCAATACTTTACAAACGATCAGATCGATATGGGCGATCAAAACAATCAGCGTACCAGCGGCATGGAAAGCCAATGGGGTAATCGGTCATTCATTGGTAGGTTTACCTATGATTACATGGGCAAATACCTCTTTGAGGCGGCGGCCCGGTATGATGGCTCGTATCGTTACCACCCGGATAGGCGCTGGGGCCTGTTCCCGGTCGTTTCAGCCGGATGGCGGATTTCGGAAGAACCGTTTTTCAAAGATAATGTGTCTTTTGTTTCCAACCTGAAGGTGCGCGGCTCGTACGGATTGGTGGGTGAAGATGCAGGCGATCCGTTTCAGTATTTTCCCGGTTTTACCACGAGCGGAGGAGGTGGCTACGAGTTTTCAAACGGCAGCTACGTTTCCGGTGTCGCTGCTCCGAGCATTGTGAATGAGCAACTTACTTGGTTTGAATCGAGTATCAAGGATATCGGTGTCGATTTGGGCCTGTTTGACGGTCAGTTAAATTTGGAGTTCGATGTGTATCAGCGTGATCGTAGCGGATTGTTAGCGGTCCGAAATGTCTCGTTGCCGAATACATTCGGCGGAACCTTACCCCAGGAGAACCTGAATAGCGATCGCACACGTGGATTGGAGTTTGCATTTGGATACGCAAAGGCAATCGGTGATTTCCGGTTTAATGTTAGCGGAAATTTCAACTTTGCCCGCACCATGAATGTGTATGTAGAACGTGGGCCATTTGTCAATAGCATGGACAGGTGGCGGAACGGGCAGGCCAACCGGTGGAGCGACGTAGTATGGATGTATGACATGATCGGGCAATTCCAGTCTGAAGAGGAATTGCTGTATGCGCCCATTCAAAACGGAGAACTGGGTAACAGCCGCGAAATGGTCGGCGACTTTCAATACCGGGATGTGAATGGTGATGGAATAATTGATGGTGAGGATGTGCTGCCGCTTGCCTGGGGTGGAAATCCAAAAATGTTTTATGGGTTGACATTGGGCGCTAATTGGAAAGGGTTTGACCTAAACATGCTATGGCAGGGATCGGGTAACTATTCCGTGCGGTTTACCCATGCATATGCAGAAACGTTTTGGGGAGATGGCAATTTGCCGGCTTATTTCTACGACCGTTGGCATCTTTCGGATCCTTATGATCCCAGTAGCGAATGGATACCCGGTAAGTGGCCGGCTACGCGTCGCATATCCGATATCGGAGCGATGTACAACGAGAGCTCGGTTTGGCGCCGGGATGCATCATACCTTCGCCTGAAGAGTTTGGAGCTTGGGTATTCCATTAACCAACAGGTGCTTCAACGCGTGGGGCTGCAGGGGCTACGGATCTATGTGAATGGGTATAACCTGTGGACCATAACCGATCCATTTGTAAAAGCATTCGATCCGGAGCAGATCGAAGGTGCCCTGAACACCGGTTGGGTCTATCCATTGAGCAGGAGTTTTAACGTAGGGGCTAACTTGACTTTTTAATCCGCAGAAACATGAAAACACGTATTTTTAATATACTATTGCTTTCGGTCATCTTCTTTTCCGGTTGCAGGGATGTGCTGGATCTACGACCGTTGGACAAACTGGATGGTGAAACGCTGTTTGCGACGCCGGAAGGGGTGAGGGTGTACCTCGCCAACTTATACGGGCAGCTACCCATCGAAGATTTTTCATTCGGACGCCTGGGATTCAATACAGCTAACCAAAATACCGGAGGTATTGCCCCGGCTACGCAGACCGACGATGCAGCAAATTCGGAATTCAGCCACCTATTGGATGGCGGAGGCAATTATCAATGGTGGGACCCGGGCTATAAGCTGATCCGGGATATCAATCTCCTGCTGGAGACCATACCAACGGTGTCTTCGCTAAGTGATGCGGATAAGGCTACGTTATTGAGTGAAGGACATTTCCTTCGGGCTTTTACCTATTTTGCGTTGGTGAAGCGTTACGGTGGCGTTCCGTTGATTACCAGTGTTCAGCAATATACGCCCGACGTAGAGAGTCTGAAAGTGCCGAGAAGTACTGAAAAAGATACCTGGGACTTTGTATTGGCGGAGTGCGATGCAGCCATTGAATCTTTACCGGCTTCAAGGACAGAAGATAACCGCAGGGCGACAAAATGGGTAGCTTATGCCTTGAAATCACGCGCTGCACTTCATGCTGCCTCGTTGGCCAAATATTGGTCGAAGGCACCCCTCTCTGGGCCCGCTGTATCCCAAGGCCTTGTCGGACTGGAATCATCGCTGGCCAATCACTATTACGAAATATGTATTGAAGCGTCGCGTAAAATCATGGACGAAGGCGGTTTTTCCTTGCACAAACCGACACCTGCCTCTCCCGAAGAGGCCACTGCCAATTACATGGAGCTTTTCCAGAATCCGAACGGTGCTACCGGCGAAGTAATTTTTATCAAGGGATATACCAACCCAGGTTCATCCGGGCACAGCTATGATTTTTGGTTCAATCCGAACCAAACATCCGATGGCGCGCCACACCCGGGGCGGATGAATCCGACACTTGATTTTGTTGACTTGTATGAAAGTTACAGCAATCCGGGGCACAGCACGCCGATTGTTACGACCACGGATGGGAATGTAACGGATTACAACGGATTTAATGCCAATAAGACCTACCTGCGGTTTGATACTCCATACGATATTTTTAAAGATAAGGATGCCCGGTTGTGGGCAACGGTGGTATTGCCTGGTACAGAGTGGAAAGGTAAAACCATTGTTATCCAAGGTGGTTATATCCAACCGGACGGTACGCCGAAGATCGAGACGAAAGATCAAATTACGGTAAACGGTGCGACTTACTACACCTATGGCGCTGCCGATTGGACGAACTATTCCGGATTTGAAGTATACCTGGGGAATATGACACGTACCGGATTCAGCTTCAAGAAATTTCTGTCGCCCAATCCGGTGCCGCCTAATCTTACCTATTCAACGACGGATTGGATCGAATTCCGCTATGCGGAAATACTGCTGAATTATGCCGAAGCAGTGGTGGAAAGCAATTATACCGCCAATGGTGCACAAGCGGCTGCCAAAGATGCGATCAATGCCATCCGCCGACGTGCGGGGCACACGGTAGCTATTGAATTGAACCTAGAAAATGTACTGCGTGAACGCCGCGTGGAACTTG
The DNA here is from genome assembly GCF_014642075.1 of Parapedobacter defluvii. Lineage (GTDB taxonomy): Bacteria > Bacteroidota > Bacteroidia > Sphingobacteriales > Sphingobacteriaceae > Parapedobacter > Parapedobacter defluvii. Next base: position 480,091 of record NZ_BMIK01000001.1, read on the forward strand.
CCTTTGAAAATAAGCGCTACTGGGACCTGGTCCGCAGACGGGATTATCACGAGAAATTCAATAACACCATCCGCAAGGCCTTGGTGCCCGTGCTGGATCTCCGGGTTAGTCCGGCAAAGTACATTTTTATCCGGAAGAACCTTTCACGTGAAAACCCACTGACATTCCCGACGAATTTTTACTACGTAAGCATTCCCGGAATCGGCGCTAATGGTTTGGTTCAAAATCCGCAGTACTAACGATTAATTGAAATGAAGATGAGACAGATAAAACCTGCCATGTTAGCGGCTATCGCAAAAGGCGGTAAAAATACAGGTTCCATGAGGCATTTAAAAACAAATTATGTGCGAATGAAGCGGTTGTTGGCTATCGTAGCATGGGCTGTATTGGCCAGTGCCTGCGAATTGGATAACTACGATGCGCCCAATGCGCAGCTTTCAGGAAATATCATTGATGCAGAAACCAACGAGTTGGTACAGCAGGATATCATCCGGGGCACGACCATCAAACTCATTGAACACGGTTATGACCCGGTTCAGCCACAATACCTGCGTGTTAAAAACGACGGTACCTATGCCAATACGCTGCTGTTTGCCAATACGTATACAATACAACCCGAGCTGCGGAATTTCGTCCAGGTAGAGGAGCAGGAAATACAGATTGGAAGCGATACGAAACTGGATTTTCGTGTTCAGCCCTATATTCGCGTGAAGGAAGCCTCGATTGTAAAAGAAGGGACCAAAATCGTGGCGACGTTCAAATTGCAACAAACGGTACCCGAAGTGGTGAGCCGCATTGGGCTATACGCCGATGCAGAGCCAATTGTAGGGGAGCCCATACGGGACGTAGCCGCAGAAGTACAATTAGGCAGAACGGTTGACGAGGATGAGACGTTTACCCTTGTCATTGACGCAGCAGACAACCGGGCAGTACTGAAATCCGGAAACCAATACTTCTTCAGGGTTGGTGCATTGATCAATGTGCCGGAAGCAAAGTTTAACTATGCACCCGCGGTCGCGATAACCGTCGATTAAGTTAACTGCGATGCGTTTCATTACCATAGTTGGGATTATCGTCGGATTCATGGGATGCAGCTTGTCATATGGACAGACCACTGCGTCGTCCAATCCGATCGCTGTATTCGACCTGGCATATACACTGGAGGGTACCTGGGATGATCCCCAGGAGGTGAAACAGGCCTGGGATCATGCCCATACATTGGCTACACTGCAGGGATTGGTCAACAGGAAGTCTCCACGGTTATATACGTATTTTGTTAAGAACGGGAAACACGACATCGATCGGTATTGGTGGGATAAATACCGTGCAGCGGGACAGTGGCTGGCGGGAAAAGACACGGTAGTCTATCCGGATATCCGTTCCTTGGTTAAGGCGTTCAGAACGGATATTGAGGGGGTGGTTGTGTATGACCCGGCCGTGCCTGCTACCAGTAACGTAGCATCTGCGGTTGCGGGTGCAGACCGACTGATTGCGGTACGCTACGATTCCGATGAAGGAAGCCTCTATCAGCAGTTGGTAACATCCGGGCCGCGGTTACCTGTAAAAGTCTGGCTGGTGAAAAAAGATGGAAAGTCGCTTTTCACGGGTTCTGGACAGATACCGGGTACCTCCCGGCAGTCAAGTGGTTCAGCAAAGAATGATGCATACCGATGGTTTATCGAACATTACCTCAAAAAGGGTAAATGTAACACCGCATTTGGTGCCTATTACATCGACCAGCATTGGATGACCCAGCCGAAGCGGATAAACCGCAATCACCATACGCTGTCCAACCACGACTACTTTGTCAGTAAAAATGCCTTTTTCTTTGACCTCAGTCCCTGGGCGGACGAACCCGCTACGGACGACCCCCAACAACGGCCGGGTACCGACCTGGAAACACTGAAAGAGTTCTTGCTGCTCGCTTATCAGCAAAATGACAATGGAAATACGTTTACCCATATCGGCGGATTCCCGCCATGGGCGTTCAAGTACACGCAGCATGCAGGTGGAAAGCATGATGATGTGCCCACGGAATGGGAGTATTCGCGGATCATCAGTGCCTATAATGCGTTTAAGGATGCGGATGCCATTGGCTACGGCGCATTGGCCAACGCGTCGTTTTGGCAACACTATCCGTTAAAAGACAGTTACCCACAGCAGCAGGTCACCGATGCGGAGCTGGTGGAGCGCGGTTACCTCACCACAGATGGTAAGCTGGTGGAAAACGGAAAAGAATACCTGGTGTTCTACGTGGGCGACTACGATGCGGCTTCCTGGTTATCGCAGACCACCCCGACACTGTGGGACGATCCCAATCGGGGGAAGGTACCCCTGATGTGGTGTATCAGCCCGGTGCTTGCCCAGCGTGTGCCCATGGCCATGGAATACCGGAGATTATCGGCAACTGCAAACGATTATTTTGCGGCGGCAGATAACGGCGCGGGATACCTGATGCCGGGTATGCTGCAGGTACCACGCGACGTATCCGGCTTGCCCGACGCAACCGGGCAGTGGGCGGAACATAATATCCCTTATTACAAGCAATGGGGCCTTTCCATTACGGGGTTTGTCATCGATGGGGAAGCGCCCGGTTTGAATGAAGCGGGATTGGATGCATACGAACGATTCAGCCCGGATGGCATCGTGCCGCAGAAAGTGCCGTTGACGCTGTTGCACGGTGAGATGCCCGTACTCCGTTCGGACGAGGATGTGAATCAGGAAGATCCCGCAGTCGCTGCACAGATCATCGTCAACCGGGTAGACAAACGCCCCCTGCGTTTTCACTGGTTCCGCAACATCCTGAAATCACCGACCTGGTATGTGCAGGTAGTGGATGAAATCCATAAACGCAATCCAGCGATCGAGCTTTTGGATGGGCCTACTTTTTTTGCCTTATACCGTAAGTACTTGGAAAACACGCCTGATGCAGCCAAAGGGCTGTGGCCGGACAACTAATAAAAAGGGAGTTTAGCATGAGGATTATGAATTTTAATCAGTTGATGTGCGCGTTGTTTATGCTGTGCTATGGGATGTTAGTTGCATCCTGTGAACCGGCAGACAGTTCCAATAAACTGTATACGTACACATTAAGCGGAGATACCACGGCAGATGCCTATGATGAGGCGGTGACGGTGGCTTGTATTCAGGGAATATTGAATCGGGATGCGACGCAGCTCTATTTGCTTTCCGAGACGTATGATCGGCCGGCATATTGGCTCGATACTTTATCTGCATCGGGTAAATGGTTGGAAAAAAAGGAACGTACGCCAGTGGCTACGTTGGATGAGTTGGTTTCGCTGGCAGGCAAACAGATCAAAGGTGCCATCATCTGGGATCCGGAAGTGCCGGCATCCCTGAATGTAGCCACTACATTGGCGGGGTTGGAAGACGGAATCGTCATGAGCCCCAAACAGGCGGACCTGTACTTGGCTAACTGGAAATTACCCATTATCAAAGATTTCAGGGGGATGTTTACCGGAAATGAAACCGGAAGTAAAAAAAATGATGCCTACCGTTGGGCCATCCGGGAATTTTTGGAAACGGGCCGATGCGACCCTCATTGGCTATGCCTCTATGAAGATGCCTATATGACCCGAAAAAAAGGAGATGTCAGCTATGTCGTCACCCGGGATTGGCCGGTCCGCAACAAATCCTTTGTCTACGATCTTTCGCCTTGGGGCGACGAGACACCGCTGGATGACCCCGACCAACGGCTCGGGACCGACCTCGAAACCTATCAATTGATGCTGGAAGCCGTGCAGAAACTGACAAAAGGCGAGCAGATGACCGAAGTGGCCGGCTTTTTCTCGTTTCCGAAGTACAGCAACATTCCCGGATACGAAAGCAAGCACGACCCGGTACCAACGGAATGGGAAACGGTTTACCTCATATCGCCCTATAACTGCTACCAGAATACGGTTGCCCACCTATGTTTCAATCAGTCTCTCCATGCCCAGGCACCGGTGGGCGAGCTAAAGCAGGGGCGGCCTGAACAGAAAGAGCCGGAAGCGGGGAAAACGTACCTCTGCATCCTGATGGCGGACTACGATTCCGCTACACCGCTCTATGATTTTCTACCCAAGCATTGGAACGATCCTGCACGAGGTGAAATTCCGCTGGCATGGGGTATTAATCCCAATTTGATTGAAACCTATCCGGATGTCATTCAGCATTTTTATAACACGAAGAGCGCCAACGACTTTTTTACGGCCGATGCAAGTGCTGCGGGTTATATGAACCCCAATCGGATCGATTCAGCTTCTCTTCCCCTGTTTATCGAGCATAATAAGCGGTTTTACAACCGCTTGGATATGTCACTCTCACCCATGGTATTGGATTGGGATGAACCAACTGATGCGGTGAAGGACGCATTTACACAGTTTTCCGGTGATGGGTTCGCTACGATTGTAATTGACTTTCACGATACCGGTGGAAAAGTACCCGAACCGCATGTTTGGGAGGGAATGCCGGTGATGGAGTTGATCAATTCGGCTTGTAACTTCTCCACGCCCCAGCAAACAGCGAAAGAGATGTCGATGGAAATACCTGCCACCAGTAAGGGAAGCGAGTCCACATTCTATTTTTTCCGTATCGTGTGGACGAGCCCCAGTCAGGTGATCGCAGCGTTAAACGAACTGCGGAAGTTAAGACCGGAACTGGATATCGAAGTGGTTGATCCGTATAATTTTTTCCACTTATATAAATCTACCAAAGGTTAGGGAAAATAGGTGAAATCAATAAGCGAATCATAACGACTAATTATAAATTCATGAAACCTGCTCTGTCAACGCCTGACAAAAGGCGATAAAATGTAGGTTCCATGAGGCCATTAAAAATTTAATTATTTTCGAATGAAACCATACATCTGCATTTTCGTAAAGTGCATCGTCGCCTTTTTCGTGGTGTTTCACATCGCGCCTGCCCAGCCGCAGGCGGCTGCCAGTCAGAATCCCGTGGATTGGGTAAATCCATTAATGGGAACGGACTCGAAGTTCGAATTGTCTAACGGAAACCAATATCCGGTCATTGCCCTGCCCTGGGGAATGAATTTCTGGTCGCCGCAAACGGGGAAAATGGGTAATGGGTGGCTGTATCAATATTCGGCAGATAAGATCCGGGGGATCAAGCAGACCCATCAGGCCAGTGTATGGATCGGGGATTATGGCCAGTTTTCATTGATGCCCGTTACAGGTTCACTGAAGGTGGATGAGGAGGAGCGCGCCAGTTGGTTTTCACATAAGGCGGAAGTAGTCAAACCGCATTATTACAGCGTTTACCTTGCCGACCACGACGTAACCGCCGAAGTGACACCCACAGAACGGGCCTCAAAATTCCGTTTTACGTATCCCGAAACGGATAGTGCGTACCTCGTCATCGATGCGTTTGACAATGGATCATTCATCCAGATCATTCCCGAAGAACGTAAGGTGATCGGTTATACCACGAAAAACAGTGGCGGGGTACCGGAAAATTTCAGGAATTATTTCGTTTTGACATTCGATAAACCGTTTACCTACGCGGCTACCTATGACAGCATCCAGAAACAATCCGGGTTGGAATTTACCGGGAATCATGCCATCGGCGTAATCGCTTTTCAAACCAAACGCGGAGAAAAAATAGAAGCAAGTGTCGCCTCTTCGTTCATCAGTCACGAACAGGCCGAACAAAACCTCGCCGAGCTTGGCGACGATGGATTCGACGCGATTAAGGCCAAGGGAGAAGCAATATGGAACAAAGAGCTGGGTCGCATTGCCGTAACAGGAGGCACGGATGCGCAATTGCGTACATTTTACTCCTGCCTGTACCGCGTATTGCTTTACCCACGTAAGTTCTACGAATACGATGCCGATGGAAACAGGATACATTACAGCCCGTATAACGGGCAGGTTTTACCGGGTTATCTCTTTACCGACAATGGATTCTGGGATACCTTCCGGGCCGTGTTCCCCTTTTTCAGCCTGATGTACCCCAGCCTGACGGGTCAGATCATGGAGGGCTTGGTGAACACCTATAAAGAGAGTGGTTGGCTGCCCGAATGGGCGAGCCCTGGCCACCGGGAAAGCATGATCGGCTCCAATTCGGCCTCCGTCGTGGCCGAAGCGTACCTGAAGGGTGCCCGGGGATTTGATATCAACACCTTGTATGAAGCCCTGTTAAAGAACAGTGAAAATGAAGGGCCGTTATCCTCGGTGGGCCGCCGCGGAGTGAACTATTATAACGAATTGGGCTATGTGCCCTATGACGTAGGTATCAATGAAAACGCGGCACGGACGTTGGAATATGCCTATGACGATTTTGCAATTTATAGGTTGGCGAAAGCATTGGGTCGGCCCGCGAACGAGATCGATCGGTTTGCTAAACGGGCCAACAATTATAAAAACCTGTTTGACCCGACCTCAGGTTTAATGCGTGGAAAAAATAAGGATGGTAAGTTCCAAGCACCATTCAATCCATTCAAATGGGGAGACGCTTTTACGGAAGGCAACAGTTGGCATTATAGCTGGTCCGTTTTTCATGATGTCCAAGGGTTAATCGATCTGATGGGCGGAAAGGATAATTTCACGGCTAAGCTGGATTCGGTATTCACCCTGCCACCGGTGTATGACGAGAGCTACTACGGAATCGTGATCCATGAAATACGCGAGATGCAGGTCATGAACATGGGACAATATGCCCACGGCAACCAACCGATTCAGCACATGACGTACCTGTACAACTTTGCGGGCCAGCCCTGGAAGAGCCAATATTGGGTAAGGGAGGTGATGGACCGGTTGTATCATCCCGGCCCCGATGGATATTGCGGAGACGAGGACAACGGACAGACGTCCGCGTGGTATGTGTTTTCGGCGCTGGGCTTCTATCCCGTTTGCCCTGCGATGGATCAATACGTGATCGGCTCGCCGCTTTTTGAAACCGCGACCTTGATGCTCGAAAATGGGAATCATTTGATTATCAGCGCTTCCGAAAATAAAGCTGCCAACCGGTTTATCCACGGTGCCAAACTTAATGGTAAGCCCTATACGAAAAATTGGATCAGCCATTCGGATGTGATCAACGGTGCTACATTGGAGCTGAACATGGCGGACAAGCCGAACAAAAACCGGGGTATAGATGAGGCGGACTTTCCGTTCTCATTGTCCAAAGATGAACAATAAAAGCCAGTTTAAGATAACCAATTAAAAACCAAATGATGAAAAAGTTACTGTTTGCAATGGGGTGCGTTGCCATGATCGGTTGCTCGCGCCAGGAGTCGGAGCTGGAGTTGAATACAGACAGCCTCGATGTGCCCGACCGTCTGGAAACAACGCTTGCGATGCTTCCAAACGGACCGGTGAAAATTCGATTTACGGTCACCGGAAAATATGTGGGTATTCTAAATAGTTATAACGGCGCTGAGGCACTGAAAAACGGCGTGGGGACGCATGAGGTATATGATATCGCCGATGCCGGGGGAGGCTATGTGGGACTCATATCCCGAAAAAATGGTCAGTTTCTTCAAGCCGCTGCTACCGGTAGCCACTACCTTTACGCCAATGGCGGAAGTACCTGTGACAGCGACTGGGAAAAATTCCTGGTAGAAGATGGGATAGGGGGCGGATTCGCTTTCAAATGTAAAGCGAACAACAAATATTTGAACGTAGAAAACATACCTAACATGCCGATCCGCGCCTTTGCTGATGCAATAAATACGTGGGAAACGTTTGAGGTAAAACAGGTCGTGGATATGTGGCAGGCGGTTACCGCTTTCGCGGATAATTTTCCCACGAAGAGCAAATTTCAGGGAGCAGGTCCGCTAACCGATTGGATTAAATATACCGACGAGAAGCGAAACGGCACGTATTTGTGGCAATTCGAATTGTTTGGTACGGATAGCCGTTATCCAAATAATGAACATCCCGTATGGAATCCGTATAGCTTAATGTGGATTGGAGATTGGGAAGTGTTGGTATCGTATGGTACGCAGCCCAAATACAGTCCAGTAGACAATCCGGCGTCTGCATGGACAATTCCGCGCTGTGTGAGATACCTGGAGCCTGTCGCTTCGGTATCGCCCTCCCTGACACGCAACCGTTATACACTTAATCTTTCAAGTTGCGTGAAAACAAGCGTCGCGACTCCTAGTGAATATGGTTCGAACTCAACAGCTTATGTGCTCGATCTAAGTAATGTGGGTTCGCAGGAAAATATGGGTTCACGTTGGGTCATCAACCTACACTACCGGGATGGATCGGAATACTTCGTCTATGACCTCGGGCCTGCTGTTGGCGTCTTTGCCCCCAAATACGGGATTGTCGGCTATGACAATGGATCGGGTGTTTGGGAACATTATACGAACATCCAGAACCAACCCGCTCACGACGATATTTATTGCCTGTCAGGCGTGGGAGATTAAGACAGGCAAAACTATCATACCAAATTATATATAGCATTATGAATCGATTTTTATGTGTTTTTTTTCTGCTTTTCCTGTTTCAGAAAGCAGCATTCAGCGCCCAGAATCAACAAGAACAGGTGGAGGTCGTCGGTACGGTTTCGGCCAGTGACGGCACACCCCTATCGGGTGTATCGGTAACCCCCTTATTGTATCCCAACAGCAGGGCAGCTACGGGTACGGATGGGCAATACCGCATCCATACTGTCCAAAATGATACGCTGCTTTTCACATTTGTAGGGTACCAGCCCTTGAAGGTACCGGTCGCGGGAAGGAATCAGATCAATGTGGTACTGGAAGGGGCAGATACCTTTATGGATGAGGTGGTTGTTGTTGCCTATGGCGAACAAAAGAAGGTAAGCCTTACGGGAGCGATTTCCTCAGTAGCTACGAAAGAGTTGCGGCAAAGCCCTGTGGCGAACCTCAGTAATGCGCTTGCAGGTAGGTTGCCGGGCTTGGTGGCCTTTCAGCCCAGCGGTGAGCCGGGTAACGACCTTTCTCAGTTATTCATCCGCGGTGTGTCGACCTTTAATAATGCAGCACCATTGGTTGTGGTCGACGGTGTTTTGGGACGTGATTTCGCACAATTAGACCCTAACGAAGTAGAAAGCATCAGTATTCTGAAAGATGCGTCGTCAACGGCGGTGTACGGTGTGAGGGGCGCAAATGGCGTCATATTGGTAACTACCCGGAGGGGAAAGTCCGGAAGACCCCAGATATCCTTTTCGTCCGAACTGGGGTATCAAAGCCCCATCCGATTACCCCAGTTTCTCGATTCATATAATTACGCGCTTTTATACAATGAAGCGCTGAAGAATGATAACCTGCCGGAAAAATTCAGTGCCCAGGATCTGGAATACTATCGGATCGGTGCTGATCCCTATCTCTATCCGAATACCGACTGGTTTGGGGAATTTCTAAAACCCTATACTCCCATGACCCGGGCGAATCTAAACATCAGCGGAGGAGGGGATAAAGTGCGGTATTTTGTTTCCGCCAGTGCTTTGACACAGGATGGCATCTATAACTTTACAAAGTTGAATGAGTACGATTCCAATGCAAAATTCAATCGGTATAATTTTCGATCTAACATCGATATTGATCTCACGAAAAATTTCACGGTGGGATTGGATTTGGCGGGCCGTGTGGAGAACCGCAATTACCCTGGCCGGGATACGTGGCTGATATTTACCATTCTGAATCGCATCCCACCTACCTATCCGATCACAAATGCGGACGGGTCGCTTGCTGGCGATGGGCTTAATCCGGAAAATCCCATGGGGCTTATTGCCTATGGCGGATACCGTGACTACTACGGAAATTTCCTGCAAGGGACGTATCGCATGAGCCATAAACTGAACTTTGTTACAGAGGGTCTTTCAGCCAGGGCCGCCTTCGCATTTGACGGGGCGTTTGACTACAACATCAGCGCAAGCCGGGGCTATGCCGTCTATCAGTTGCGGGAAGACGGCGGATACAATCAATTTGGCAACGACACCGAATTGGGAATAGGCAAGGGATACGCTTACAACCGTACCGTCAATTTTGAGGCTGCTCTCGATTACAACAGACGATTCGGTGACCACCTGGTTTCGGGGCTGTTCTTATATAATCAGAACCGGCGGGTAGAGCATGCCGATAGCTATAATATTCCCTTTTCATATGTCGGCTATGTAGGGCGGTTTACGTATTCATATCAAGACCGGTTGTTCGGAGAAATCAACGTTGGGTACAATGGATCGGAACAGTTTCCCAAAGGGAGCCGATTCGGATTTTTCCCTTCGGTTTCCGCGGGCTGGGTGATCTCGGAAGAGGGATTTTTCGACAAGGATGCCGGGACGGTGAATTTCCTGAAGCTCAGGGCGTCGTATGGTGAAGTGGGGAACGATCGGTTGGGAGCCCGGAGATTCCTGTATCAACAAACCTTTCAGGGAGCAGGAGGTTATCGGTTCGGTAACGGTCAGGTAGGTTACGGCGGGATAGCGGAAGGACCGTTGGCGAATGAAGACATTACGTGGGAACGTGCGAGAAAACTCAACGTCGGGTTGGAATTGGGATTATGGGACGATCAGTTGTTTCTAACGGCAGATGCTTTTCACGAACGCCGCGATAATATTTTAACTACCCGGGGAACGGTATCTGCCATTGTGGGCAGATCCGGAGGCGACCTGCCACCGGTTAATATCGGTGTGGTTCAGAACCGGGGGTTGGATATGGAACTGACCTATCGGAATCCAGCAAGTAAAAAGGTGAATTACAGCGTTAGCGGAAACCTGACGTTTGCGCGTAACAAAGTACTGTTCATGGATGAAGAGCACCGTGAGTTTGACTATCAATATCGTACAGGACAGCGTGTGGGACAGCCTTTCGGTTTGGTGGCTATCGGCTTTTTTGAGTCGTATGAAGACATCGCAAACAGCCCTCCGCATACCTTCGTGACCCAGGAGTCCCTGCGGCCGGGTGATATTAAGTACAAAGATATCAACAACGACGGCGTCATTGATGCAAACGATGAAATGCCCATCGGGTACAACACCGGAATACCGGAGCTGATGTTCGGATTGTCATCCCGGGTTTCGTACGGTGGTTTTGATTTCAGTGTGTTATTTCAGGGAGCTTCCCACTCGTCCGTCTTTATGGATAACTTCCCGATCTGGGAGTTCCGGGGAGGCGGGGCCGGTAAAGTTAACGAATGGCACCTCGAACGCTGGACACCCGAAACAGCCGCTACGGCAACGTATCCGCGGCTATCCAGCACAGATAACCCCAATAACCACCGGCTATCTACGTTCTGGATGCGTCCGCGTAATTATGTACGCCTGAAGAATATTGAGCTGGGGTATTCATTTGGGGCCTCTGCCTTGAAAACCATCAAAATTCAAAAGGTACGGTTCTATGTTAATGCATATAACCTGTTTACGTGGGACAAGGCTGAAATTGTTGATCCCGAAGCGCCGGCATGGGCGGGAAATGACAACTATCCACAACAGCGTGTCATAAACGGTGGTATTACACTTGATTTTTAAGGCCGACTAACAAATGATAAACATGAAAAGATTTTTGAATTGCCTGTTGTTACTTGTGCTGGCAACCGGCTGCGAAAAAAGTATATTGGACAGGCAGCCTAATGACCAGATGACGGAAGCTGCTGCCTTTGAAGACCTCCTGGTAACCGAGAAATTTTTGAATAACGTTTATGCCGAATTGTATGGAAGTCTCTATAACCGGACGCCCAATTATCTGTTGGCCGGGACTACAGACGATGCAGATGCGGCAAATTTAACGACAGGTGGCTATCAATTCAACATCGGATCGCTGAGCCCAACGGGCAATCCATTGGGTGATTATTGGAGCATTTACTATGCCGCAATCCGGAAAGCCAACATATTCCTTAAAAATATCGATAATGTACCCGGCGACGGAGCGATAAAACAGCGTATGAAGGGGGAAGCCTTGTTTCTTAAAGCGTTCTTCTATCAGCAATTGTTTAAGTTTTACGGACCCTTCATTATTGTAGATCAGGTACTGAGTGTAAACGATGACCTGGCGCTGCCACGCAACACGGTAAGTGAATGTGCTTCGTACATCACAGGTCTGGCGGATGAGGCCGCCAAACTGCTTCCGGTAGCACATGAGTCCAGCCAATTGGGACGGGCTACGAAAGGGGCAGCACTTGCATTGAAAGCGGAAGCATTGTTGTTTTTTGCGAGTCCGTTATATAACCCCACCAACGAGGTACAGCGCTGGGTGGATGCGGCGGATGCCGCTGAAGCCATCCTGACCGGGAGCGATTTTAATTACGAACTTTATAACAATTACCAGAACTTGTTTTTGGTAAACAATAACTCCGAAGTGATCTATGCCTATATGGCAAGTGCCAGCACCAACGCGATGGAGGCAGCGAATGGTCCGTCAGGTTATGGCGGATGGAGCGGTACGTCCCCTACCCAGGAACTGGTTGACGCCTACGAAATGGTCAATGGTATGGCACCGTTGAATCCCGATGGGTCGGTCAACCCTTTATCGGGCTACGATCCGGCAAAACCTTATGAGAACAGGGATCCCCGGTTCTATGCAAGTATCCTGTATAACGGTGCACCGTGGCAAGGCCGTGCGATTGAATCGTTCGTTGGTGGGGCGGACGGCATCTCCATTGGTACGCACACGAGAAGCCAAACCGGTTATTTTTTAAAGAAGTTTTTGGATGAATCGCTTGTCGTTAACAGTTCCCAACGGCGGGCTGCCACCTGGATTTTATTCCGCCTAGGCACGGTGATGCTGGATTTTGCCGAAAGCCGCAATGAAGCAAGCGGCCCCGACGCCGATGTCTATGCAGCAGTCAACGCCATCCGTGCGCGGGCTAATATGCCCGAATTGCCGGAAGGCCTTACTCAGGATGAAATGCGCGAACGCATCCGGCACGAACGCCGTATCGAGCTAGCGTTTGAGGATAACCGCTTTTGGGATGTACGACGTTGGAAAATTGGTATTGAAACGTTCGGAAAGCCGATTCATGGAATGCGCATTACACGGGTAGGCGACGCCTTGAACTATGAACGTGTTCAGGTCAGATCACGGGTATTTGATGATAGGAGACATTTTTTCCCCATCCCCCAATCGGAGATAAATAAAAATTCAAATCTGGAACAGAATGCGGGCTGGTAAACAAAACGAACGTAAAATGAAAGCAATGGTTTATAAATGGCTGACAAGCCGCTACCTCTTAATGATGGTGGTGGCGCTGGTGTGGGCAGGATGTAAAGAGACGGAAAAGATGGCTCCCTGTGAATCTGATTTTTTCTATGACGGTTCACCCTTCAGGCAGGGGGAAGCTGAAACACTTCTGCCTAGCTACAATTCGGGAGCGGAGATTCCCGGGGTTTTCAGTGCACCGCAAGGATTGGTATTGAAAGATACCTTGACGGGTGAAATTGATTTGGCAGCGAGTGCTCCCGGTGCTTATGCCGTGCGGAAAACAATGATTGGCAATCCTACCTGCGGCAATCGGATTATGCTGGCATATCTGTCAATATTGCCTCCACCCAGCTTACTGAGCAACGCCGACCAGGCCGATGGCTGGGGTTGGGCTGGGAATGGATTTGTTGACGGGGAGGACAAGAAAGAAGGGCAAGCGTCTATAAAAACAACGGCAGACGGCGGAGGGAACCTGTTGCTGCTACAGCACAATGTGCCAACCCCCTTAAATACGCGGGTAAGTAAAGAGCTGGGTGAACTGCACCTGTGGTTTTATATTTCAGATCCGTCGCAATTTGATCAGGGTGCCGAGATTGGCCAATTTGAGCTCTCCAGTTCCGGCGAGCCAGACAAGAACGAGCTCACGTGGCCCATTGTCATGAACGGTATGGGGCTAAGTGCCGGTTGGAATGAATTGGTGTTTAAGTTCAAGGATGCGTCGGTGACGGGAGGTGATCCCAACCTATCGGCAATCAATTTCTTCCGGGTGTACCTCTTCGCGAAAGGGGATGCAACCTATCCCATTACCATCGGACTGGATGATCTAAAAATATTGGCAGCAGAATAATTTGAAAGAAAAATGAGCTTCATGAATTGGTTTGGGGTCATCGTGTGTGTGGCGTTGTTTTCTTGTACGGCGAAAGTTGGTGCGGAACACACAGATAAACCCGAAGACGAACAAACGAATGAAAAACCGGTCTGGAAAATCGAGAACGGCAAGTTTTACCGTGACGGCGAATGGGTGTTTTTAAAAATTGCCAAGCCTCTCCGTAATTTTGCGGATGGCAATGCGGTGCAGCAATTGATTAATGACCTGGATAAATTAAAGTCTAAACATTACAACGTAATCGAGATCAATTGTTATTGGCATCATTTTGATCACGATGGCGACGGTGTTCCCGACGTGTCGCTGGAGCCATTGAATCGGTTGATCAATACGATCTATACCAAAGGGATGATCCCCTGCTTGTCGGTAGAGACGTATGCGGTAGGAGGAGGGCAAATGCCGGCAGGATTTTGGGATCGATTCCCGGATGCCGATGCCATCAATGACCAGGGAAAAACAGTGACAGACACCGAGTACGGGTTTGGGTCGAGGGTGGTGTCCATTTTTCACGATGGTTACCGGGAAGCAGCCAGAACGTTTATCAAAGAACTCACTGCTGGGGTCGACTATGAAAAAATAGGTTATTTTGAGACCACCGTGGAGCCGCAGTACATGGGAACCATCAATCTGTGTTTCAGTGCGCATGCGAAACACGCATACGATGCATGGTTAACTGAAAATAAGATTACCGATCCCGCTGCAAAAATGCCGGAAGCATTCCCGATCCCACAATCATTCGTAAATAACCTATACTGGAATAAATTCAGGGCACAATTTCTAGCCGGATGGGTGAATGGGGATGCTGCGGCCTTCCGCGAGGTGGCAGGACCGAATGCATATATTGCCGTAGACTACCTCGATGCCGACGAAGATACCATGATGAAGCGAAACGGTAATCCGGAGGAATTTTTGGCTCATCTAACTGCCCCGAATATCATTCAGGTAAATTGGAGCTGGTTCTTTCCGGAAAACCATCCGAATCAGAAGGCCTATGACCGGGTACATCATGCGAACGATACCTACCATCGGAATTGGGCAATTACTGAGCATATGACGTTCAATGGAAGCGATTTTAATCACTTTAGTGATGAAGAGCTTCGGGAGATTTTACGTAATACATTGAAACAGGGGACACGTTTCGGTTGGGAGTTTGTATCGATCGATAATGCTACAAACGGAAGTTTTAGTTTGTACAACGATGATTGGTCGCCAAAGAGAGTGATGGGCATTGTCGATCTCCACTGGGATGATTGGCTAGCCTATATACGTGAAATAGAGGCACAATAATGGTGTATTGTCTTGTATATACAAGTTGAATTACTATATTTGCGTTAAATGCAGTTGTGAGGAGGGACCAAAATTATGATTCAAGCTAGGTTAATCCATATACTCGTAAGTCGATTCCGGAAGTGGATGGCGGTATGGGCAATCGGTTCGGTGGTCTTTTTGCTGGCGACATGTGACACCGCCACCGAAACAGGTGGGACTACTGCCGGTTTGCCGGATGTTGTGGATTATAATTTTCATATCCGGCCGATATTATCTGATAAGTGTTTCGCCTGCCACGGCCCGGATAACAATACGCGGGAGGCAGGGCTCCGGCTGGATACAAAAGAAGGAGCTTATCAGGCTTTGTCTGAGAATCCGGGTATGTATGCCATCGTGCCCGGCAAACCGGAGGAGAGCGCAGTTTACCACCGGTTGGTTACCGACGATGAAACGTATCGTATGCCTCCGGTTTCGTCAAACCTGACGCTGACCGACAGGGAAATTAACTTGATTACACGTTGGATTGAACAGGGTGCCGAATATAAACCACATTGGGCATTTACGCCTCCTGTAAAGGCCGAAGTTCCGCAGGATGACGGCAATGGATGGGCAAGGAATGAGATTGATCGTTTCGTTCTCCAACGGATGAAATCGGAAGGGTTAAAGCCTAACCCTGTTGCTGAAAAGCACCATTTGCTGCGCCGGGTAAGCCTGGACATAACGGGATTGCCGCCGTCGCCCGCCCAGATCGAACGTTTTCTGGCCGATGATTCGCCGGAGGCGTATGAAAAGATGGTGGATGAACTATTGGCATCCGATGCCTACGGCGAGCGAATGGCATTGCACTGGCTGGATGTAGCACGTTATGCGGACTCTTACGGCTATCAGGATGACGACATCCGTACCCAGTGGCCCTGGCGCGATTGGGTGATTCACGCATTCAACGAGAACATGCCGTACGACAGGTTTATTACCTGGCAATTGGCCGGCGATCTGCTGCCCGACGCATCGAAGGAACAGATATTGGCCACTGCTTTTAACAGGAATCATAAAATTACCGAAGAAGGTGGCGTAATCGATGAGGAATACCGGGTTGCCTATACCATCGACAAAACCAACACCTATTCAAAAGGTATCTTGGGCATCACCATGGAGTGTGCGCAATGCCACGATCATAAATACGATCCCTTTTCGCAGAAGAATTATTATAGTTTATTTGCCTTTTTCAACAACACATTGGAAAATGGGTTAGAAGGATTGGTGAATTCCGGTCCGTCTAAGACGCCCCGGTTAACGATTACCCAGGATGACCTGAACGGCATACTTAATTTTATCAATAAATGGGATGATCAGGAACAGGTTTCGGTATCGGTAATGGGTGAACGTGACGAGGTGCGGCCCACATTCCTCTTAGACCGGGGTGTATACGACGCGCCCAAGGAACGTGTCTTCCCCGGAACACCGGAGTCTGTACTTGATTTTGACAGTACCCGGTATGCACCGAACCGGCTGGGCTTAGCGCAGTGGACGTTCAGTAAAGACAATCCACTGACGGCACGTGTGTTCGTCAACCAGTTGTGGGCACTGTTTTTCGGCAACGGACTGGTATCCACCATCGCCGACTTCGGCAATCAGGGTACGCTGCCCACACATCCTGAATTGCTCGATTGGATGGCCGTCGATTTTCAGGAAAACGGTTGGGATATCAAACGATTGGTTAAGCAGTTTGTCATGAGCGCCACGTATCGGCAGTCGTCTCAGATAACGGATCAACACCGGAAACGGGATCCGGATAACCGCTACTATGCGCGTGCCGCCCGGATCCGATTACCCGCTGAAATGATCCGCGATCAGGTACTGGCAAGCAGCGGCCTGCTGAACCGGACCATCGGCGGCCCAAGTATTAAGCCCTATCAACCGGACGGAATATGGGAAATTACCAGCCCGGGAAGGGGGGCGTTGGCGCACTATGTACAGGACCACGGCGATGCCTTGTACAGACGGGGTATTTATGTGTTCTTTAAAGTAACGCTGCCTCCGCCCAGCATGCTTATTTTCGACTCAAGCAACCGGGATATGTGCGAAGTAACCCGGCAGCGCACCAATACACCCTTACAGGCGTTGGTTATGCTGAATGATCCGACGGTCTTGGAAGGTGCCCGTGTATTTGCGGGCGAATTATTGGCCGAGCAAGCCGATGCTTCGCCGGACACGTGGATACAAACGGCGTTTAAGCGGATTTTGTGTCGGGATGCAACGGAAGGGGAGCTGGAAGTATTGCAGCAGTATTACGAAGAAGAACAGCAGCGCTTCCGGCAGGATTCCGGTGAAGCGGATAAATTCCTGCAAGTAGGGGAAGCGCCGCTCAGGGAAGACATTCCCGCCGTTGAATATGCGGCATTGATGGCAGTGATTCATGCGATCTATAACCTGGAAGAAGCTACAACACGAGTATAGGACCATAAAAACGCTGAGCAATGGAAAAGAAAAACGTGCCTTCCATGGAAAAGGAAATTTTAAATGCTAAACTGTTTCAAAACCGGCGGCAGTTTCTGTCGAGTTTAAGTATCGGCATAGGCAGTGCAGCGCTGGGCTCGCTGTTGATGCCTGGTTTGTTTTCCGGTGGGAAGAGCGGGCAGGATGCATTGGCAAAAGCAATACCCCATTTTGCTCCCAAAGCAAAACGTGTCATCTATCTGTTCCAATCCGGCGGTGTGTCGCAACTGGAATCATTCGATTACAAACCGAAATTAAGGGAAATGCTCGGGCAGGACTTACCTGAATCGGTACGCGGAGGACAGCGCCTCACCGGAATGACGTCCGGTCAGGCTTCCTTCCCTTTAGTGGGATCCTATTTTGATTTTGCGCAATATGGCGAAAGCAGGGCCTGGGTAAGTAGCCTCTTCCCGCACACCGCCAAGATTGTAGACGACCTCTGTATTGTAAAGTCGATGCATACGGATGCCATAAACCACGATCCTGCCATTACTTTTTTTCAAACGGGAGCACAGCAGGGCAACCGGCCGAGCATGGGTGCCTGGCTGAGCTATGGCCTGGGCAGCGAAAATGAAAACCTCCCCGCATTTTGTGTATTGATATCAAAGGGAAAAGGTGATAACCAGGGGATTTATTCGAAATTATGGACAAACGGGTTTCTCGACTCAGTTCATCAGGGAGTCCAATTCATGGGCGGCCCGAACCCGGTATTGTATTTGAATAATCCCGAAGGCACAGATAAGGTAAGCCGGCGGAATCTGCTCGATAAGCTGGGGAAATTGAACGCCATGCAGTTTGAAGTGTTCGGTGATGCCGAGATTACCGCTAAGGTGCAGCAGTATGAAATGGCCTACCGGATGCAGACTTCTGTGCCGGAAGTAACGGATGTATCGAAAGAACCGGATCATATCGTAAAAATGTATGGGTCCGAATGCCTGGTGCCGGGAACCTATGCAGCAAATTGTTTGCTGGCAAGGAAGTTATCGGAGAGCGGTGTCCGCTTCGTCCAGCTTTATCATCAGGGGTGGGACCAGCATGGGGGGCTTCCGGGCATGATGGCCCTGCAGGCGAAAGATGTTGATCAGGCTTCTGCCGCGTTGGTGACCGACTTGAAGCAACGGGGATTGCTCGACGAGACCTTGGTAATATGGGGCGGTGAATTCGGTCGGACAAATTACTGCCAGGGACACCTCGAGTTTAACAACTACGGGCGCGATCACCATCCGCGCAGTTTCAGCATTTGGATGGCGGGCGGTGGCGTGAAACCGGGCCTGGTATACGGAGAGACCGATGAATTCGGCTATAACATCGTAAAAGATCCGGTGCATGTGCATGATTTCCATGCAACGGTACTCCATTTGCTGGGGCTGGATCACGAACGATTAACCTATCAACACCTGGGAAGAAGGTATCGGCTCACGGATGTCGCAGGCAATGTGGTAAAAAGTATTATTGCTTAGTTTTCCAGCCGTAAATTCTAATCGCATGCAACCAATTTTTGGAGTTGAACGTATAATAAGGGGCTGTTGATGAAAATACCAAACTGGCGGCTGAATACGCTGATAGGCCTCAATTGCTTTATCCTTTTTTTTCTACTGTTCGAACACCTTGTCCGCGTGCCGGTATGGATGCAGGTTATCGGAAGAGTACATCCGATGCTGCTGCATTTCCCGATTGTCTTGCTGCTGATGGCCGGTATATTTATCAACTTCAGTCGACAGTTGGAAAAGACGCTATCCATAAAACCGCTGATCCGAGAAACCTTATTTGTAGCTGCATTGACCGCCGCCATAACGGTAATTATGGGTCTTCTACTTGCCCAGGAGGAAGGGTATGAAGGAGGTAATTTGCAGTGGCACAAATGGACAGGTGTGGGTATTTCTTTTTTATCGGGGGTGCTTGTGTGTGCTCAGGGACTTCAATATACCCGCTATCGATTCTGGTTTGCTGCGGTTACCAACTTATGTCTGTTGCTGGTGCTGATAGCCGGACATTTTGGGGCGGCGTTGACACACGGCGAACAGTTTGTATTTGAGCCCCTGAAACAAAATAATACGGAAGTATTCGACATCAACACCGCGCAGGTGTTTGATGATGCCGTACTTCCCATACTGAAAGCCAAATGCCTGTCGTGTCACAATGCAGGGAAATCAAAAGGTGAATTGATTTTAGCGGATTCCGCCTCGATGGCAAAGGGTGGTAAAAACGGAGTGTTGTTACAGGCAGGAAATCCGATGGAAAGCCTGTTAATACAGCGGTTGCTGTTAGATATCGAACACGAACATCACATGCCCCCTAAAGGCAAGCCGCAACTGACGCCGGAAGAACTTACGTTGCTTCAGGCGTGGGTAGCCAAGGGTGCCCAATTTAATCTGCCCGTAGCGATGCTGAATGCCGATGACAGTCTCCTGTTGGCCATTGGAGCGGTTTATCCGATCCATAAGGAGGAAAATTTTGATTTCCCCGCGGCGGATGCGAAGCAGATCGAAAAACTTTCAACACCCTATCGGGTGATCCGTGTATTAGCAGATGGATCACCGGCACTTTCGGTGAGCTTTTACGGAGCGGGCTTTTATACCGACCAAGCGTTGGCGGAGCTGGAACCGATCGCACAACAGATCGTTTCGTTGAATGTTGACGGTATGCCCATCGGCAAGCAAGGATTGGAGACAGTCGCGAAATTCAAAAATCTCCGTGATATCAATTTGAATGATACCCCGATCGATGATGCAGGCCTGACGGCATTGCATGCACTGCCCAAATTGGGTAGCGTCAGATTAAGTGGAACGGCTATTACGGCCGCTGGAATCAAAGAGTTGCTGGCCAACGACGCATTACGGCGGGTGTATATCTGGAATACACCCATTACCAATGAAGAGGTCTCCCAATTGACGGCTTCGTTTCCAACGAAGGTTGTTGAAATGGGCTTTGTCGATGATGGGCAGACAACGTTATCGTTGACGGTACCGCAGATCACCCCGGCGCGGACTTTTTTCCGCGATGAGCTGCAGATTACGATGAGTCACCCCATCCCCGGTGTAGAAATCCGCTACTCGCTGGATGGAAAGGAGCCGGATAGTTCGAACAGCACCGTATTTGATAAGCCAATTTCGATCCGAAGCAACCAACAATTATCGGTGAAAGCATTTAAGGAAGGATGGGCGCCAAGTCCCACCATCGTGCGCGGGTATGTGAGATCGGCGAAAACACCGGACCGTATTGTGATGGAAGGCCGGCCCCATTATTTATATCCCGCACGCAGGGAAATCTCGTTTTTTGATTTGGAGAGTGGAGGTAACAACCATGCCGATGGAAAATGGCAGGGGTACCTAAAGTCGCCTTTGTCGGCCGTAATGCATTTTGATGAACCAACGGCAATCGATACCTTGACGCTTAGCGTGATGCAAAACTATCAAGGGATTACGTATATGCCCGTTTATGCACCGGAGTATATCGAAGTATGGGGAGGCGCCGATACAACGGAAGAAAAATTATTGGCAAAGTTATCACCCGTACCGGGTAAACCCGAACAACTGGAAGGGCATAGGCTGATCGATTGCCCCATCCATACCACCAACCTGCGCTACCTGAAACTGATTGCCCGGCCTTACCGGAAGATTCCTGATGGATATCCCGGTGCGGGCGGGGAGGCCTGGTTATTTGTCGATGAAATTATTTTAAAATAATTTTTATAACTTGTATATACAAGTTGATTTAATGGTTATATTTGTGTTATGAAAACTTATAGATTAAACAGACTCTTTAACAGGAGCTCAGGCAATTGCTTTGATGTAGCCATAGACCACGGGTTCTTTAATGAGTATTCTTTTTTGCAGGGTATTGAAAGCATCAAGAATGCCGTGGATGTGTTGGTGGATGCAGCCCCCGATGCCATTCAGCTTACGGTTGGTCAGGCACATTATCTACAGTCCCTTCCCGGACGGGAGAAACCGTCACTGGTTTTACGTACCGACGTAGCCAATGTATACGGTAAGCAATTGCCGCGTACCTTATTCAGCCGGATGATCGAAAATCCGGTAGAGCAGGCGGTCCGTTTGGATGCCGCATGCGTCGTCGTGAACCTATTCAGCATTCCGGATGAACCGGAGGTGACCGACCAATGTATTCAGAATATATTGAAGATAAAGCCTGAGACGGAACGTTATGGTATCCCGCTGATGGTAGAGCCGCTGGTATTCCGCCCAAACAGCGAAGCCGGTGGGTATATGGTGAATGGCGACCCGGAAAAAATCATTCCATTGGTGAGGCAGGGCGTGGAACTCGGTGCGGATATCATCAAGGCGGATCCTACCGATAACGTGAATGACTACCATCGCGTCGTAGAAACTGCAGGAGACATTCCGGTATTGGTACGTGGTGGCGGAAAAGCGAGCGATGAGGAAATCCTTCAACGTACCTATGGTTTGATGCAGCAGGGGGTGAGAGGCATTGTATATGGAAGGAATGTAATTCAGCATGCCAATCCAAGCGGAATGACCCGTGCGTTGATGGCCATTGTACATGAAAAAGCTAAACCAGCCGAAGTAATCGGATTGTTAAAATAGGCATAAATGAAAACAGTAAACATAGGCATCATTGGCGGCGGATTGATGGGACGCGAGGCGGCGAGCGCATTTGGACGCTGGTTTGCCTTAAAGGATTTCCCCGTGCGGGTTCAGCTTACCGCGGTTTGCGATCTGAATGAAAGCATATTATCTTGGTACAAACAAATTGACAGTGTTTCGTTGCTGACAACGGACTACCGGGAACTGATCAACAGTGATCAGGTGGATGTGGTATACATTGCCGTTCCGCATAACCTGCACCGTGAATTATACATTGATATCTTGCGGGCAGGCAAAGATTTGCTGGGTGAGAAACCTTTCGGTATTGATCAGGAGGCAGCGGAAGCGATCGCTGCCGAGGCGACCAAGTTAGGACGATTTGTGCGTTGCAGTTCGGAAATGCCTTTTCTGCCCGGACCACAGCGGGTTATCGCCGAAGTGCAATCCGGAAGATTAGGCCGGATATTTGAAGTCCGGTCGGGTTTCCTCCACGCGAGCGATATGAATGCGCAGAAACCGATCAATTGGAAGCGCCAATCACAATATTGCGGTGAAATCGGTGTGATGGGAGATTTGGGTATGCATGCATTGCATGTGCCGCTTCGGTTAGGTTGGAAGCCGACCAAGGTGTTTGCCCAATTGCAAAAGATCATCACTGAGCGGCCCGATGGAAAAGGGGGAATGGCGGTATGTGATACCTGGAACAATGCTACATTGAGTACCCAGGTAGAAATCAATGGTGAGCAGGTGCCCATGCAACTGGAAATGAAACGACTGGCACCGGGTGAAACAAATACTTGGTACATTGAGATTTACGGAACGGAAGGCGGTGTGCGGTACAGCACCAAGGATACGAAAGCCTTTTGGCAGTTCACCAATGGCGCCGAGCAGTGGTGGAAGCGCACGGACCTCGGATTTCAAATGCCCTTTGAAACCATCACGGGTGGTATTTTCGAAGCAGGCTTTCCGGATTGTTTCATGCAAATGTTCGCGGCTTATATTGCAGAGCGTGAAGGTTTGTTGGACGGGAAGTTTGGCTGTGCAACGCCTGAGGAAGCCGTGGATAGCCATCGGGTATTTAACGCAGCGTTGCGTTCACAGGAAACGGGTACGTTCGTGAATGTCTCTTTCCCTTCCACACTTGTAGTATGACCCCGGTAACAAAAAAAGAAAAGAAGTAATCAATGAAACGGTCAGAGATAAATTATGCGGTGCGTTCTGCGATCAATTTTTTCGAACGCAATGGTTGGGCATTGCCACCCAATCCCGCGTGGGACGTAACGGATTTTGGATTAGGGATTTTTCGTAAGGAAGGGCTGGTATTGGTGAATCTTGCCGCAGAGCCCGAATATTGTGAAAAGCTGATGTACGCCTGGAGAGACCAGACCACACCGGCACATTACCATAAGCAGAAAAAGGAGGATATTATATGCCGAGCGGGTGAACTCGCGGTTACGTTGTGGGGAGAAAATCCCGAAACCGTTGAACAGGAATTTATAAACGTTAAAATCAACGGTGAATATCGTCCAATTAGCAATGGCCAGCCCATTGTGTTAAAAGCAGGTGAACGCATCACGATTACTCCGCTGCTTTGGCATGCATTTTATCCGGTTTCTCCCGAGTGTATCATTGGCGAGGTATCTACCGCCAACGATGATGAAAACGATAATTTCTTTTGGGATACCGAGATCGGACGATTTCCCGAAATCATAGAAGACGAACCTCCGTTGGTGAAGTTGCTGAATGAATAATCCATTGACCATGTCGAAAAATCATACGAATCGGTCGGGGCTGCTGGTAGCGGGCAATTGGATATTGGATCAGGTGAAACTGATCGATAAGTTTCCGGCGGAACAATCCCTTGTCAATATTCTGCATGAGTACACGAGTAATGGCGGATCAGCCTATAATATCCTGATGGATTTAACCAAACTGGAAGCTCCCTTTCGGTTGGAGGCAGTCGGTTTGGTTGGAAACGATTTCAATGGTATACGGATTGTAGATCATTGCCGCGAAGCGGGTATTGACGTGCGGCAATTGCAAATGATACCTGACATACCGACCTCCTATACCATTGTGACTTCCGTTAAGCAGACGGGGAAACGCACATTTTTCCATCATCGGGGAGCCAATTCCCTATTGGATATGGATCATTTTGATTTCCGGATTTCAAATGCAAAAATCTTTCACCTGGGATACCTGCTTCTACTGGATCGCCTGGATGAAATTCAGCCAAACGGAAGGACCAAGGCTTCGTTTGTGTTAGAGAATGCCAAAAAAGAGGGCTTTTTGACCTCCATTGATTTGGTGAGCGAAGATTCGGATCGGTTCACAACCATCATTCCCTGTGCATTGCCTTACGTAGATTATCTTTTTCTAAACGAATACGAGGCAAGCCAACTTTCGGGGGTTAATTTAATGGAAGTAACAGACCCGGCTGAAATGGACAGGCGATGCCAGGATGTTTTTAAGGTCATTTTCCGGATGGGGGTCAGTGAGTGGATCATTATTCATCATCCGGACGGCGTATGGGCTTCACACCGTGATGGTCGTCAGTTATTCCAACCCAGTCTGCAGCTCCCCCAGGAGAAAGTCATAGGGGCAAACGGTGCAGGCGATGCACTTGCCGCCGGTGTTTTGCTGGGTATACACGAAGGTTGGAATATGGAAGCATGCCTTGATTTGGGCGTTTGTGCAGCAGCAGCCAGCTTATCGCATGTAACGTGCTCCGATGGAATGCTTCCCCATACGGACTGCCTGGCACTTTCTAAGGTATATGGATACCGGGAAAAGAAAAGCCGGATCGGATGGGAAAGTTAAAATAAAAAAGCACATCCTGATTTGAAACGCTTATAATTGTAGGACATGAAGATGAAAATAATAGGTATGTTGGCAATAGCAGGCTGGTGTTTTGCCTGTGGCTCAACCATCCAAAAGGAGCGCGCTCCTATAGGGGTTGCCTTGTATTCGTTTAATCGCTTTTCGTTGAAGGACGGGTTAAAGAAAGCGAAAGAAAGTGGTGCAGCTTATGTAGAGGGTTTTTCTTTTCATCAACCGCGTGGAAAATTCGGGGAGAAATCATTTGCCGAACTGAGCGAGTCGGAACTTGCGGATGTCCAATCCCTGTTGCAGGAGAATGACTTGCACATGGTTTCTATGTATGCCGATGGTAAAACCCTTGATGAATGGCAGGTGTTGTTCGAAAAGGGAAAGCAGCTTGGTTTGAAGTTTCTTGTTGGCGAGCCGGAACCTCAGTTTTGGGATAAATTGGATAGTCTATCGGCAGATTATGGAATAAAACTGGCCCTCCACCAACATAGGAAAGGACAAAGCCGCTTCTGGCACCCTGATTCCGTTCTAGCCGCTTTAAAAGGGCATCCGCATTTTGCGGTATGCGGTGATTTGGGGCATTGGGTGAGAAGTGGCCTAGATCCGGTGGAATGCCTAAAACAGTTGGAAGGACATTTGGTAAGCATCCATGCGAAAGATCTGGATTCCTTCGGGAATCCGGAGGCGGCTGACATAAAAGTGGGAACCGGAGTGATTGACTACAAGGCGGTATTTACAGAACTAAGGCGTCAGAAGTTCCAGGGGTTTATCTTTGTTGAATGTGAGCACGATTGGGATAACAATTTCGATGAAGTAAAAGCAGCAGTCGATTTTCTGAGCCGACAGGAATAGATGTAATGATAGTTGAGGAAAACAGGGTAAAAAAGTTGGAGGTACCGGGTTGTATACTCGGTGAAAGTCCAATGTGGCATTCAGGTCGCGGTAGTGCCTTTTGGGTGGACATCCTCGGAAATACCCTTGTTGAGTATCAACTGGGCGATGGCTTGGTAACCCAATACAAAGGAAGCCGGATGATTTCGTTCGTTTGTCCGGTCGGCGGAACTAACAATTTGCTCGTTGCCGGTGCGCAGGGTGGCATAGGTACGTATGATCTGAGGTCTCAGGAGCTGTCATTGATTTCCGATTTGAACCGGGAATGGGAAAATCACCGGTGCAATGATGGCGCAGTGGATTGCTTGGGGAATCTGTGGATCGGGACGACCCATATGGATCATGAGCCGGGTGGGGGGGATCTATATCGCATTTCCGACGCATGGCAGGCAGAAAAAAAAATTGAAAGGGTGTCGATCTCTAATGGAATATGCTGGTCGGCCGATAACCGGACCCTATATTACATAGATAGCCCGACGAAAGAAATTAGGGCATTCAGGCACGATGCAGTGACCGGTAAGGTTGCTTTCGATCGGTTAGCGGTGAAAATTTCAGCATCCATGGGTTTTCCGGATGGCATGTCCATGGATGTTGCAGGAACCATTTGGGTAGCTATCTGGGGAGGAGGGGGTGTAGGCGGATTCAATCCGATTTCGGGAGCGATGGAGCATTGGATTCCCATACCGGCACCTCATGTGTCGTCCTGCGCGTTTGTAGGCCCTCATTTGGATTACTTGCTTGTGACGACTGCCCAGAAGGAAATGGACGATGAACAACTGGCGCAATATCCCGATAGCGGGTGCACCTTCCTGGTAGCGATGGAGGTGCCTGGATTGCCTACTTACGATTGCCAATTGCCGACGTAAGGAAGTGTGATGATCGCATTGACAAGCTTGAATGCGTAACAACTATAAATTCAGCATTATGTATAGATATCAGTTTTTTTTGGCGGCATTCTTCCTGTTATTGAGTGGCGTGTCAATTGCCCAAGAGGGCAACAATGCCACAGATGGGTGGATATCACTGTTTGATGGAAAGACATTGAATGGGTGGAAAGTGAACGAACATCCCGAAACATTTCGCGTGGAAGACGGAGCGATTGTGGTAAATGGCGAGCGATCACATCTTTTTTACGCTGGCGATGTGAATAACCACGATTTTAAGAACTTCGAATTGAAAGTGGACGTAATGACGTTCCCGGGTTCAAATTCAGGGATTTATTTCCATACACAATTTCAGGAGGTAGGTTTCCCGGAGATAGGCCATGAAGTACAGGTAAATATTTCGCATACCGATTGGCGCCGATCGGGTAGCATTTATGGCATTGTCCATGTTGATACGGTTCCGGTGAAGGACAAGCAGTGGTATACGCAACACATTATTGTACAGGGCAAGACCGTCCGGATTCTGATTGATGGAAAGCTCATCCTGGAGTATAATGAACCGGATACAACGATAAAACCCCATACCGGGCATACGATTTCAAGCGGGACTTTTGCGTTGCAGGGGCACGATCCGGGTAGTAAAGTGCTGTTCCGCAACATTCGTGTAAAGATACTTCCCGATTAATGATTCCTGTATCCCGGCCCATACCGATTACTCCGTCCCAGTCTTTTGCGGTGAAACACTTGCGGGGGGTGGCCTGCAACATTCCCTATCATGTGCACGATGCGCATGAATTAATACTCATACGTTCGGGCTCGGGAAGCTTTTATGTGGGTAATACCATCCGGAAGTTCCAGGCTGGTGATGTGTTTTTACTGGCTCCGGGAGTACCGCACTGGTTCAAATGTGAACAATTGGCTGGATGCGATGCAGAAGAAGATGAATTTATTGTTCTTCAGTTTTACCGGTCATTTTTGGGTGAAACTTATTTTGATCTTCCAGAGCACGGAAAGTTAAAGCGATTGTTTACGGCGGAGGGTTTGGCCTTAACATTTAAAGAGCTGACACGGGATTCACTGACTGAATTTATGCTGTCAATGCCGCACGCCATCGGGCAGGGACGGCTGCTGTTGGTACTTCGGTTGCTTGCCGTGTTGGGCGATAATCCGAGTTGCGCGCCGTTGCATTATACAATATCCACAGAAATGGACCTGCAGGGCAAAGAGACGCTGGGCCGTATCCAAACGTATGTTGCGGATCGGATACGTGATCGGATTTACCTCGAAGAGGTAGCCGGGTTAGTGAACATGAGTGTTCCTACCTTTTGCCGTTACTTTAAACAGTGGACGGGAAAAACACTGACAGACTTTGTACAGGAAATGCGGGTGGAACATGCGTGTGAGTTGCTGAAAGGTACCTCATTGTCGATTCAAAAGATATGCCGGGACAGTGGATTCCAATCTACGGCTCATTTCATCCGGTTGCTTAAGCGGCTGAAGGGAATGACGCCCCAGGAGTTTCGGAAAATGTTTACATAAACAGGTTAAGTTCTTTTAAAAAGCCCTTCTTTTTGGTAGTTTTACCAAAATCCAATCATCATGCACGCTTTTATGTTTTGTTCTGCTACGTTGCTGGCCGTTGTTATCTTGGCTGTCGGATGCGGGGGAAATGCAAACCACAGCGAGAAAAGCGCGGTCCGTGAGCATCCAAACAAACCCATCGAAAAGCTTGCCGGAGATGTAGACGTTGTGCCTACAGCTGAAATGCTGGATAAAGGAAGGGTATTAATGTCTTATTCAGATTGCTTTACCTGTCACAAAGAAACCGATCGAAAGCGTGGCCCTGCCTTTCAAGATATCGCGGCCCGTTACCCAATGAACAGTAATTACATCCGTGTCCTTGCCAAGCGGATTATTTTAGGGGCCAAAGGTTCATGGGGAAATGTTGTGATGCCGCCCCATCCGGCGGTTTCGGAAGAAGACGCCGAAACGATGGTTATGTACGTTCTTTCGTTAGACAGGAAGTAGTTCCCTAAGATGATACTGAAATTTGCTGCTTGTATACACAAATCATGTCAATTGCTTTGACGGTGCAATTCGTGTAAAGTTGTTGTTTTAGCGATTATTCATTGATTTTCTGTTTTTTCTTGTATATACAAGTATAATATATATCTTTGTTTAGGTAGAAGGATAACCAATTTTTTGAACCTGTTAATAGATATATGCTGGGGTATGAAAAACGATCATTCAACATCACGTAGAAAATTTTTACGCACCGCTGCAACCGCAGCTATCGGTGTACCGTTTATTTTGGAATCCGCATCCAAAGCGTTTGCGGCGCTGCCCAAAGAAAAGCTTCGGCATGCCTGTATCGGTGTCGGCGGTATGGGAGGGCATGACCTTCAGAACTTCAAATCTCATCCGAATGTAGAAATCGTCGCCTTGTGCGATGTCGATGAAAACATCTTGCAAAAAGCTGCCGAGCTGGTACCCGGCGCACGTCTCTACACGGATTGGCGCGAACTTCTAAAAAAAGAGAAAAACAAGATTGACTCCGTTAATGTAACGGTACCCGATCATAATCACTTCATTATTGCCATGAGCGCTATTAAGGCAGGTAAACACGTGTATTGTCAAAAGCCTATGTGCCATGATGTTGCAGAAGTGCGTGTGCTTACACAAGCAGCTATAAAAGCGGGGGTAATTACACAATTGGGAACCCAGATAGCCTCATCCATTGGTGACCGGACGGGTGTTCAATGGATTAAGGAAGGTATTATCGGAAAAGTGAAACATGCTTATCTATGCTCGAACCGCTCGGGCATAGCGGGATACCGTCTTGAGGGGCCACGACCCGTACAAGGCCAGGAGGTACCTTCCGGTTTGCATTGGGACAATTGGATTGGTACGGCTCCCATGCGACCTTATGCGCCATCTATTTATCATCCGGCAATATGGCGCGCCTGGCAGGATTTCGGCACGGGGTGGTCGGGCGATATCGGCTGTCATATCTTCGATGCCGTTTGGAAAGGATTGGGCATGACATCGCCGATATCTGTAGTGGCAGAAGTGCAGAAATCCTGGAAGGATTCACCGGATCGTCGGGCCGATACATGGCCGCAAGGCAATCACATTACTTGGATGTTCCCCGGTAACGACCGGACGGCATCCAAAACGCTTCCTGTAGAATGGTTTGATGGTGAATTCTACCCTCCCGAAGAGGTACGCGCGCTGTACCCGGGCGAGAAATATCCCGAAGAGGCAGCTATGCTGATTGGTACCGAAGGGGCACTACTTATTCCGCATGGGGGAACACCGGTACTGCTTCCGGAGAGTAAGTTCAAGGATCATAAGCGTCCGGATTTGGAAGAGCGGAATCATTACCATCACTTTGTAGATGCTTGCTTAGGCGGACCAAAAACCGAATCGCATTTTGCACAGACCGGACCGATGACCGAGGCCATACTTTTAGGGACTGTAGCGATACGTGTGCCGGATACGGTATTGGAATGGGATGCAGTTAATATGAAATTTCCAAATTATCCGGATGCCGAAAAATACCTGCGCCGTACGTATCGAAAAGGTTGGCAGGTAGATGGATTTAGTTAGCGACAAATACAGTTTCAGTCTTTTTTGTGTATACAAGATAGTTTTTTAGTTTTGTGAGGCAAGTGGATGGTTGGCCATGCAGGCCACAATCATTAAACTTGAAGTTCCAATTATTAATTCTCGTTTAAAGAATCAGATGCTTTAACAAAAACAAATGGAGAAAAACTATTCATCGTTACCATCAGGAAGTCGCCGTTCTTTTTTGAAAACCGCAGGTGTGGCTGTTATCGGCGGCAGTGTTGCTTATCACTTCGGCATGCCCTATGCGCTGGGCAATGTTCCGGGGAGAAAAGAAGTGCTAAAAATTGGTCTCATAGGTTGTGGTGGCCGCGGTACCGGAGCAGCGATCCAGGCAATTAAATCCGACCCCAATGTGATACTCACCGCAATGGGCGACGTTTTCGAGGATCGGATGGAACAATCCTACGAAGCGTTGTCCAAGGCGATTCCAGACAAGATCAAGGTTAAAAAAAGGGACAAGTTTCTGGGTTTCGACGCCTACCAGCGGGTGATTGATTCGGGCGTTGATGTGGTGCTTTTGACCGCGCCGCCAGCATTCCGGCCGGGTCATTTTGCCGCTGCCGTAGCTGCAGGCAAGCATGCCTTCTGCGAAAAGCCGATGGCAGTTGACGCGCCCGGTGTCCGGTCGGTATTGGAATCCGCACGAAAAGCAAAAGAGAAAAACCTCGGAGTTTTTGCAGGCTTCTGTTTCCGGCACGATGCAGCAAATCAAGCAGCCTTTCAGCAGATCCTGAACGGCCAGGTGGGTAACGTACGGACAGTTACCGGTTTCCGCTACGGAGGTGAATTACCCAGCGACTATTCGAAGATGCAGGGGACTGGACTGGAATATCAATTGCGTAACTGGTACTATCAAAATTGGTTATCCGGAGATTTTATCGTTGAGGTGGCGTGCCACAGTGCGGATATGATGAGTTGGGCACTGGGCGATGAAATGCCAATAAAGGCGATTGGATCGGGAGGACGTCAACAGCGGGTAGAGGAGCGATTCGGTAACATCTACGACCATTTTGCCATTGAATACGAATACCGGGAAGGTGTCAGAGGATTTCTTTTCACCCGCCAGCAGCGGGGTGCCTTTTCCAGAAATACCATCGATGTAACCGGCAGTGAAGGAGACGCGCATTTGGTGATGGGACAACTTCATGAAATCCGAGGGAAACATCCCTGGAAATTTGATGGCAAACCAAATAACATGTTTCAGGCAGAACACGATGCGTTCTTTGCTTCGATACGATCGGGAAATCCCATAAACGATGGCGAATGGATGGCCAATAGTACCATGATGGCCATTTTGGGTAGGATGGCTGCTTACAGCGGTCAGGAAATCACTTGGGAGGAAGCCCTCAATTCCAACCAGGTATTGGGGCCGAAACTGGAAGAATACGATTGGGATTTGCAATGGCAGTCACCTCCTGTAGCGATCCCCGGCGTCACTAAAGTGCTGTAAATGATGATAAAAATGGGATACTGGTTTCCGTGGTCAACGTCAGACATGCTGATCTGCTGTCTGTTGCCCCTACTGGCCTTTGGGCAACTGATTGCACAAGAGACCGATTTTTCCGATTACCAACAGCCGCTACCGGGGTCTGATCTGTTCATTGACATGGTGGCAATCCAGGGTGGCGTGTTCAAGATGGGAAGTCCGGCAGATGAGAAAGGGCGTCGGACCGATGAGGGGCCTCAAGTTGACGTACGTGTGGCACCTTTTTGGATTGGGAAGTATGAGATATCCTGGGACATATACGAGTATTTTATCTACGAATCCGGTGACCCAACGGTTGCACAGGAGTCTGCATTGCAGGATGTAGACGGGATTACCCGACCTACACCGCCTTACTTGGATATGACCATGGGAATGGGGAAAGAGGGGAAGCCAGCGATTGCCATGACGCATTATAATGCCATTCAGTTTTGCAGGTGGTTATATACCCGGACGGGTGTTTTTTACCGACTTCCAACGGAAGCAGAATGGGAATATGCGTGTAGGGCTGGCGCCGAAACCGCCTTTTTTTTCGGTGACAACGGAGATGATTTGGGAGATTACGCGTGGTACGCTGCTAACAGTGAGGGAAAAACCCACGTAATTGGCACAAAGAAGCCAAATGCTTGGGGTCTGTATGATATGTTGGGAAACGTTTGTGAATGGACATTCGATCAGTATGCCCCAACTAGTTATAAGCAATGGGGAAAAGTTGAGCCCATTGATAATCCTGTAAATCCACCCGTGGAATTGTATCCGCACGCGGTGAGAGGTGGATCTTTTCAGGACGAAGCTGAAAACCTTAGGTCTGCGGCGCGCGCGTATTCAGACCCGAGCTGGAAGGAGCTGGATCCCCAAACACCGAAAAGTAATTGGTGGTTTCCCTTTACGCCCTTTGTCGGGTTGCGGATCGTTCGTCCGGCCGTACAGCCCTCGCCAGCGGAAATCGAGGCTTATTACACCATTGAACCCATTCCGGAATATTAAATAAAAAAACGAGATGAAACGAAATTCAAAAATTCTATTGGTAGCATTGTGCGTGTTAGTCCATTTTACAGCCTTAGGGCAACGTAAAAGTTTGTTTAACGGGAAAGACTTAACCGGATGGACCATCCACGGCACGGAGAAATGGTATGTTGAAAACGGGGAACTGGTCTGTGAAAGCGGTCCCGATAAGCAGTATGGTTATTTATCAACCAATGACACGTACAAAGACTTTGAGCTGATTGTTCATTTTAAGCAGGAAGCCGATGGCAACAGCGGTGTGTTTATCCGCTCCGATATCGAAGGAGTCAAAATCAGCGGCTGGCAGGTTGAAGTGGCGCCACCGGGGCATGATACCGGAGGCATTTATGAATCCTATGGTCGTGGATGGTTGGTGCAACCCGAGCCGGAAAAGGATAAATACCTAAAAGTTGGCGAATGGAATACAATGAAAATACGGGCAGTTGGCAATGAGGTTACCAGTTGGCTGAACGGAAAGAAAATGGTCCATTTGTCGGATGAGAAAATTGGAGCAGCAAATGGCTTCATTGCACTGCAGATTCATGACGGCGGTGGTATTAAGGTACGGTGGAAAGATCTATCGATCAAGGAGCTTTGAGATGGTAGATAGGTGGCTTCGGCTATCAGAAAATAAGTAGTTAGGAGGATTAAGGATGGACGAACGAAAAAAAGTAGTCCGGGTACTCGTAGTTGGGTGTGGCAACATGGGTGCGTCGCACGCCCGAGCCTATCACGATGCTCCCGGTTTCGAAATATGCGGATTGGTTTCGCGCGGTGACAGTAAAAGGAAACTGAACGAAAAGTTGAGAAGTAATTACCCGCTGTTCGCTGATTTTGAAGCAGCATTGGTAGCGACCCAGCCCGATGCCGTGTGCCTATCCACCTATCCGGATACCCACGAGTCCTATGCGGTCCGTGCCATGGAACAGGGGTGCCATGTGTTTGTGGAAAAGCCGATTGCCAGTACCGTCGAAGGGGCAGAACACGTGGCTGCGGTTTCCAGACAGACGGGAAAGAAGGTGGTAGTTGGATACATTCTCCGTCATCATCCTTCGTGGCAACGTTTTATTGCGGAAGCGCAGCAACTGGGCAAGCCATTGGTGATGCGGATGAACCTGAATCAGCAGAGCGACGGTGATATGTGGACGCTCCACCGTAACCTCATGGCCAGCCTGAGTCCCATTGTGGATTGTGGCGTGCACTACATCGATGTCATGTGCCAGATGGTGCGCTCGAAGCCAAAGCAAGTCTATGCAATCGGTGCGAGATTAACCGACGAAATCGCGTCAGACAATTACAACTATGGCCAGTTGCAGATACGGTTTGAAGATGGATCGGTGGGATGGTATGAAGCAGGTTGGGGCCCTATGGTCAGTGAAACCGCTTTTTTTGTAAAAGACGTTTTCGGTCCAAAAGGCTCGGTGTCAATCGTAGCCAAAGAAGCCGGGGCTTCGGGAAAATCGGATTCCATTGAGGCGCACACCAAGACTGAATCGTTGTTGGTACACCATGCTGAACTGGATAGCAACGAACAATTTGCAAAACCCGATGAATGGATTGACCTGACGGATGAACCGGATCATCAGGAGTTATGCAACCGCGAGCAAGCTTATTTTCTAAAAGCAATCCGGGAAGACATGGACTTGACGGCGCACTTAGCGGATGCAGTGAACAGCCTGCGTATCGCATTTGCGTGTGATGAGTCGGTGAAAACGGGCAATGTAGTGGAGTTATAGCAAATCGTGTAATGAGCAGAACGATCAGCAGACTTGCGGAAGGATGGTGGGACTATACCACGCTGGACGAACAGATTCACCGCGATGCGGCCAGATTACGTGTCAAAGATATCGAACAGCTTTCGCGGCCGGGCTTCCGGGTGGTCTTACATGATACACTTGAGTCTTTTTATCTTGCAGAGGCATTGGAATACGTCCGTGCCTGGAAGCAGTCCACGCCTTCAAATCCGACGGGAATCTGTGGGCCGATTGGACCGACGGAGCAATTGCCTTTGGTG
Source organism: Parapedobacter defluvii (assembly GCF_014642075.1). Classification (GTDB taxonomy): domain Bacteria; phylum Bacteroidota; class Bacteroidia; order Sphingobacteriales; family Sphingobacteriaceae; genus Parapedobacter; species Parapedobacter defluvii. The sequence goes on from NZ_BMIK01000001.1 coordinate 515,172, forward strand.
GCACAACTGGTGAACGATCTGGAAATCTCGTTAAAGCATGCTCATTTCTGGGGCATGGATGAATGGTATGAAAACGGTAAAAGCGTAGCCAGGTCGCACCCGTTGTCTTTCGCCCGTGCCAATGACGAGCTGCTGTTCAGCCGGATAAAACCCCATCTCCGGATACCCGATGAGCATATCCACTATCCATCAGCCGATCAATTGGATCGTTACAGCGAAAGCTTTGATGAAATCCGCTGTCTGGTGATGCAGGGAGGACAGGGAGATGCCAAACATTGGGCGTTCAACGATCCACTCAAACGGGAAGGTATTTATAAAGATGCGCCCCCCACACCGGAAGAATACCGTGCTTTGCCTGCACGTATTGTAGACCTGCATCCCATTACGTTGATGCAAAATGCACGGACATCGGGCGGTGGATACGTGGTAGGCGTCCCGATGCAGGCGCTTACCGTGGGCCCCAAGGAAACTTGGAAAGCGGAGAAGGTATCGATCTGGCAGGCTGGTAACCACGACAACCCGTTTGGTATGCGTCTTACGGCCTTCATGATCTCAAAAGGCATTGAAGATACTTCGGTACCGATGTCGCTGCTCGCCAGCCATCCGGATGTGGAGTTCCATTATTACCGGCATGCACTGAAGGATGTAGCAACGGAGATGCACTGATCGATTCTATATGCAGAGAAGATGAAAGAGAAGGTAACGAATACGGCATTGGCCATCGTGGCTCATCCCGATGATGCAGAGCTGTTATGTGCAGGGACACTTGCGTTGCTGAAAGACAGCGGTTGGCGGATCGAGCTTGCCACGATGACGCCGGGGGACGGCGGAACAACCACATTAAGCCGGGAAGAAATCAGTGCCATCCGCAAAGCGGAGGCATCCAAAGCAGCGGGTCTGCTGAATGGACACTACCAATGCCTGGAATGCGAGGATATCTTTATATTATATGATAAGCCAACGTTATTGAAGGTAATCGAGCTGATACGGCAAATCCGTCCCCGTATGGTGCTGACGATGAGCCCGCTTTGCTACATGGTAGATCACGAGATGACCAGCAAACTGGTGCAGACGGCCTGTTTTAGTGCGGGTGTTAAAAACATCAAGACCACTTCGCCCCCTTTTTTTCATGTTCCACATCTGTACTATTTGGATGCCATGGAAGGTAAGGATCGTTTGGGGCAGGAAGTAAAACCCTCTATGGTGATAGATATCACGGATAAGATTGACCTGAAAGAAGCGATGCTGGTATGCCACGCTTCACAGCGGGAGTGGCTGCGGGACCACCACGGAATGGATGAATACGTACTTGCAATGCGGTCATTTTCGGCGAAACAGGGCCGATTAGCCGGCGTTCCTTTCGGTGAAGGGTTCCGTCAGCATTTGGGACATGCCTTCCCGCAGGACAACCTGCTGGCGAAGGAATTGGAAGCGTATGCAAAAGCCCCTAATGCATCATCCAACCTCCATCGACATTGAGGGTTTGTCCGGTGATGAAGTCGCTATCTGGCGAGGCTAAAAAAACGAAAGCACCGTCCAGATCGCCGATCAGTTGCCTTCGGGGAATGGATTGGAGTTGCGTCATCTGTACATCGGTTTCCTGCTGAGCTTCGACGGACCCGACTTTAGCTAATTCGGTTTCAGTTTTGATAGCACCCGGCGTAATGCAGTTGACGGTGATGTTGTCATCGCCGATCTCCCTTGCAAGGGCACGTGTGAAGCCGATGATGGCCCCTTTTGATGCAACGTAATGGACATAGTTTGTCTTGCCGAACCAAAACGTGACCGATGATACATTAATGATCTTGCCATATTGTTGTTTCTGCATATAAGGGTAAACAGCTTTGCAGCAAATAAACTGGGAACGGACATTATTGGCCATGACGCGATCCCATTCTGCCACGGAAATTTCATTCCACTTTTGCCGGGGGTCTATCGCAGCATTATTAACCAAGATATCGACGGTTCCGTAATGGGCGACGGTGGTTTCCACCATGCGTTGAACATCATCTTCGTTGGATACGTCGGCGCGAAAAGCAAACGCTTCACCGCCATTTTTCCTGATCTCGTCAACCACGGCGAGTGCCAGCCGCTCATTTGACAGGTAATTGACCACAACTTTGGCTCCTTCTTTGGCAAATCGGAGCGCGATACCTTTGCCGATGGACTGGGAGGATCCGGTGACGATGGCTACTTTGTTTGCTAATTTCATTTGTCAACTTAAAATATAATAAAGATAAAGGTAAGCGGATATTTTGAAGGTTGCTACCGGGATATTGACTGAAAATATCGCCCGGTTATCTTTCGGTTGGTAAAACTATCTGCTGATGTTAATTGGATTATACTTTTTGTTAATGTAAGGTTAGCTTTTGTTGTGCGATAGCTGTACCTTTGTTACGATCCGGGAACTGTGCGAACATATCCGGGGTGTTTAGCTAACCAATAGGCGGTATCCGTTACCGTTTGGAAATATAAACCTGTAAATAGCGGGAGTGGCTTAAATAAAGTTTTTGTCTTTAAATTTAAAGAGCACAATGAAGGTCATCGAAACTGAAATCACGCCATTTATAAAAAATCCGGTACACCTGGATATGCGGGAAGATTCTTACCTGTCATCGCCTTATCATGCAAAACCGGCCTATCATAAACATCCCGAACTACAATTGACACTGATTTTGGAAGGTCATGGCAAGCGAATCATCGGCAATGAAGTGGCCGACTTCAAGTCGGGGGATATGGTGTTTATCGGATCAAATGTTCCGCATGTGTGGTTGAGTGATCCCGTATATTTTGAAAAGGATTCCAAATTGAAGTCTAAAGTGATCACGGTATATATCAGTCCGGCGGTCTTTCAGAATATATTTGAGTTGATTGAAGAGATGGATGACATCAAACTGATGGTACGGGAAGCATCAAAGGGGATCAATATTTACGGGAAGACCCGAAGTTTGATTGCAGACAAGTTGATTAAGCTGTCATCAAAAACGGGATTTGAGAAAGTAGTTGGACTCTTGCAGGTACTGAGCATTATCGCCCGATCGGCGGAGAAGCGCCTGATTCTTGAACATGATACCGCGGAGGATAACGGGCAGTATCCCGATCGGCTGATCCAAGTGCTGAAATTTATGACCGATAACCTAAAACGGCAGATTACACTGGACGAAGTAGCCGAAATTGCCTGTATGACCAAACCTTCGTTTTGCCGTTTTTTCAAATCCAGAACGCACAAGAAATTCTCGCAGTACTTGGAAGAACTACGTATTAACGAAGCCTGCAAATTATTGATTGAGACCGACCATCCGATTTCTGATGTAGCCCACCTGTGCGGTTACAATTCCGATTCCCATTTCTGCAAGGTATTCAAAGAGCATATGGGAAAAAGCCCGTTCCGGTTTCGCAGTGACGTACCCAAACATAGTTGTTAACTCGTTGCATTTCAGGTGTTAAAATAGCTCCTATGGCGATGATTTTTTGGATTTTCACCCTGAAAAGCGATCTGTGCATCCGCTGAGGAGGAACTGGCACTTGGTAATCTTATTCCATTTATGGGTAAAACCAACCAACTGCGTCTGCTTATTCCCACATACTTTTACAATGAGAAAAGAAAGCACGGTGTTGATCCGATTAATACGTATGTTATACAAATACTACGGTTTAATTTTAATCGTTCGTTGAGCTACTGTTTGTAGGCTACGGCTACAACACCTATCAATTATTAGCTATCAAAGAATAATGGGACAGCGACAAGGGAAGCCATATCGGGTAGCATTGTTAGGATTATACCACGAGTCCAATACGTTTATTGCCAGGAAAACAACATTTGAGGATTTTCAGAACAGTCACTTGTTGCGTGGAGAGGAAATCATTGCAGAATACCGGGATGCCTACCATGAGATCGGTGGCATGTTAGCGGTAATGGACAGAGAGGGGGTGGAAGTCCTGCCACTCCTGTTTGCAGAGGCCACACCGGGTGGTACCGTTACAGCGACAGCCTACCAACGATTGTTGGATGAAATGACGACATTGCTTGCCGGAACATTGCCCATTGATGGGTGCCTGGTAGTTCCGCATGGGGCCGGCGTTTCTGAAGAACAGCGGGATATGGACGGGCATTGGTTGGGCAAAGTTCGGGAGCTTGTTGGTCCGGATGTTCCCATTGTGGGAACGATTGACCCTCACGCCAACGTGAGTAGGGCTATGGTGGAAGCTACCGATGCATTGATCGCTTACCGTACAAATCCACACGTTGATCAGCGTGATACAGGTAGGATTGCCGGTGAATTGATGATAAAATGCCTCAACGGTACGATAAAGCCCAATCAATGCCTGGCAAAGCCTCCTGTAACAATCAGCATTGAACAACAGTACACGGCTGCGTACCCTTGCACGTTGCTCTATGAGGAAGCTGCAGTACTCATGCAGTGGCCGGGTGTATTGTCTGTGAGCGTAGTATTGGGATTTCCATATGCAGATGTACCGGAAATGGGAACATCTTTTTTGGTCGTGACCGATGACGATCGGCAAGCCGGGGTTGCGGTGGCACAGCGATTGGAAGCATTATTGATTACACATCGCTATGCATTTGTAGGAAAACTGGAAACCGTCGATGCACAATTGGCGGAGATGTACCGATTAGAAAAACCGATACTTTGGTTGGATATGGGAGATAATGTGGGTGGAGGTTCGCTTGGCGACAGCGTGGTGCTGTTGAAAGCGCTGGAACGCGATGGGCGTTTGCGTGGCTTTACCTGTATATTTGATCCGGTGGCGGTGACTGTCTTGCGGAAATACGAACGTGGTGCGCAAGTGAAAATTTTATTCGGGAATGATTACTCCCTCGGCTTGAGCCACAATCCCTATGCAGCAAAGGTCTGCATACTGGACAAAGTGGATGGTAAATTCCGGGAAACAACACCCCGGCACGGAGGGCAGGTGCAATACGATATGGGTGAAACGGTATTGGTTGAAACAGCGGCCGGAAATGTGGTAATGATCCATTCGCTGCGCGTGCCGCCATTCAGTTTGAGTCAACTGACGTCGTTTGGATTGGACCCTGCAGGTTTTGACGTGTTGATTGCCAAGGGAGTGAACGCACCGATCGCAGCCTATGGTACAGTTTGCCATACTATTATGCAGGCAAATACGCCCGGTGTTACGCAGGCCGATATGACCACTATGGAATTTCGAGTCCGACCGAAGCCTTTATTTCCATTTGAAGATATTTCGACGTGATGAACCTAGCTGAACGTATCGTATTGCCTTGGTATACCGAAGGCCCTGTCGTAGACGGGGAGGGAGCTATTTATTTTACAACGCTGAGCGGAGGATCCATTATGCGCTTGGATGTCATCGGTGGTGAAGTGACCCAATGGGCCCAAGGCAACAAACCGAATGGGCAGTTGATCCTTCAAGATGGGGATCACCTGGTCTGTGACAGCGGCAATGCGAGTGTGAACAGGTATGACGCAGCCGGTAACTGGAAAAAGCACGAAATTATCGAGGAGTGTGCAGGGTGCAAAATTCATATGCCCAATGATTTGGCATGCGATGCCTCCGGTGGCGTGTATTTTACCGACTCCATCCGGGAAACCGGCAAAGTTTGTTACTATGGGCCCGATGGTAGCCAGCGAATCATCACAGATAAACTGGATTTCCCGAATGGCATCGCGCTCTCTCCGGATGGGAAAGGGCTGCTGATTGCAGAAAGTTACCGGAATCGGATTCTATGGATGCCGATTGCCTCATCCGGCTTGCCGGAAGGCGGGTGGGAGGTATTTGCAGAATTACCGAAAAATAGAGATCCGGAGGGTTATAACCTGCCCGATGGAATTAAATTCCATTCGGATGGTACATTGTGGGTAGCCCATTATGGGATGCAGGCAGTTCAGGTACTGGATGGTAACGGCAAGCTGCTAAAGACCCTGGCGATGGATTTTCCGTTACCCAGCAATTTGTGTTTGACAGATAGACACCTTATTGTAACCGGAGGGAGTGCTGAACCAGGGCCCGGAGGAATACGAATTATCAGGTTGACCGGAAATTAAACCACAATCAATATTGGAATCATGGGTTATAAACAACTTATTAAATCTTGTATAATCGTCTTTGCAACCGGGCTGTCTGCTGTTGCTTGCCAATCACCGGAGGAAGCCACTTCGGTACGTAAATCCACATTAGAAACGATTGGTCTGTATGCTTTTGATGCTGCGGAAGAGGAACATTATATATTCTGGAAGGCCTGCGGATACAATTTCCTGCAATTCATTGACAAAGGGCTTTGGTTATCCCCTGAGGAACAAGATGGGTATTATGAACGCTTGGCGCGTGGCATCGAGGATGCCCAGCGACATGGTTTTAAGGTGGGTATATTGTTGCAATCCAACTTGTTGTCGTATCCCCACGATTGGTGGGAGACATTTGACCCCCGGGACAGTATGCAGATGCAGGCCCGGCTGGCAACCATCGAAGCGGTAGTCAAACGGTGCCGCAAAGCAGATGTAATGGAATTTTACGCTGGAGATCCCGGTGGTGCCCCCGATTCGCTTGGTGCCGAGGGTATTGCCCTATGGAAAGACATGGCTCAGGAAGTGAGGCATCTCGTGCACCAATATGCACCAACGGCAATGTTCAACGTCAACATCTGGGCGGTGTCGCATTGGGATTATATCCAGATTAGCCCATGGGCGACCTTCTTTTGGGATAAAGAGGTACAATATGGACGGGAAATCGCGGGCGATACATCGCTGGTCAATCCGATGACCGGTATTGAATTTCCACTGCATAACTATTATCGGTCGCTGGCTTTCAAAGCCTATGAAGAGGCGGGCGTTGATCCGGAACGCTTTCCAACAGCAGATGGCATCCGGGCATTAAAGCAGCGCGGCATAGAACGCATATGGGGATGGGCGCATTTCCTGATTGATGAGGTGGACGACGGATATACGGGATATGCGGGTATGAAGACCCATCCTGCCCAAGCCGAAACCAGGTACCTTCATCGGATTGTCTCCGATGCCCGGCAGATCGGATTAACGGGAATGATCAGCAATTGCGATGGTTCCAACTCAGCGGTCGAGGCGATGAATGTCTATGCATTTGCTCGGTTCTGCCAAGACGGAGACCTCACGCCGGAAAAAGTGATTGATGAGTATGCCAGCTATCTGGGAGCCGATACCACATCCCAGGAAGTCATTGCCCAAGTGATCCGGTTTATCGAGAATCACAGTACGTGGGAGCAAAGTCTGCCCGAACGAAATCGGGTGGCAGCCTTCACTTGTCGGTTCGAAACCGCAGGTGCTGCGTTGGATGCACTTGAACGGATACCGCACCACAGCAGTCAGACCAAACAATTTCCGTTGCTAGAATCTCCAGCGGAATATCTGATTAGATTGAAAGACCGCCTACGCGATATCGCGGCATTGAACCCCGATGTTTCATCGCCATCGTCAACGCAAAGGTAATCGGATTACAGTTTCGGTTAACACCGAAGTACAAACATCAGGTTTACACGGCTATTTTTGAATAAATGGAAGACGAGTCTTAGTAGAAGCAGGCAATGATACAGGAAGAAAAAGGAAATAAAGTTTATACATATTTGATCGTATTGGTCGCTTCCATTGGGGGCTTCATGTTTGGGTTCGATTTGGTCATCATCGCCGGCGCACTGCCTTTTTTGGAAGTGGATTTTCAGCTGACGCCGGCGCTGAAGGGATTTGCGGTAAGCAGTGCGATCTTGGGATCTGTATCCGGGCCGTTAGTTGGTATGTGGTTTACCGAACGCTTGGGCCGGCGTAAAACCATGATGCTCGCCGCTTTATTTTTTATGGTATCCACCATCGGGTCGGCATTTGCCTTTGGTATTTGGGACTTCGCGGTATGGCGCTTCCTAGGTGGAGTGGGTATCGGCTTAGCCATGATCTCCTCTCCCATTTATATCGCCGAGTTATCACCACCCCATTTACGGGGCGTGTTGGTAAATGTGAACCAGCTTTCTAACGTTATCGGAATCAATTTGGCGGTTGTCGTGGGGTATTTCTTTTCATTCGATGGTTGGGGATGGCGTTGGATGTTCGGTTCGCAGGCTGTGCCTGTGGCTCTACTCATTGTCGGCCTGCTCCTTGTACCCGAAAGCCCCAGGTGGCTGGCCGCCCGGAACAGGCTTGCCGATGCGCTCGATGTGTTGACAAAAATCAATGGCCGGTGGCGGGCAGCGCAGGAATTGGAAGAAATTAAAGCCGAATTGACACGCTCAGCGATGGACAACGGTTCATTTCATGAGCTTTGGCGGCCAGGAATCAGGCAAGCGTTGCTTATCGGCATCGTCATTATGGTATTCTCGCAGATCAACGGTGTTAACATGATTTTGCTCTATGCCCCAACCATTATGACGGAGGTAGGGATCAGTTTCGGTTCGAGCGCAATCCTCAGCTCCATTCCCGTTTATTTATTGATTTTACTGACTACCCTCTTGGCCTTTCCATTCATTAAGAAATTTTCCCGCCGTGGGTTGCTGATGGGCGGTGTTGCATTCATGGTCTTGGGGCATTTGATAATGGCAATTAATCTGTTTTTAGGCTGGCCGCCGCTGTTTTCGCTGATTCCAATGTTAATCTCTGCCGGTGCCTTTACCATCGGCTTGGCACCATTAAGCTGGATTATTGTTGCTGAAATCTTTCCCAATCGGGTGAGGGGGAAGGCGCTTGCGGTGGTATGCTTCTTTCTGTATGCGGCATCTTTTATCACCGCCCAGTTCTTTCCGATACTAACAGATTGGTTTACGAGAAATTATGATACCGCCGCAGGAGTTTACCTCATTTTTGCAGGCATCTGCTCCTTGGGATTGTGGTTTTCCTGGCGGTTTGTGCCGGAAACCAAAGGGCTTAGCCTGGAAAAGATCAGCGAGTTTTGGGAGGAACGCAGGCATGGTTAAGGCGTTGATATTTTTAGCTGCGTGCCTACTTCTTTCGGGGGCTATCCGAGCACAGGAGACGGCCGGCCAAAAATTGGTGGGGATGTATATTCACCAAGGATGGTCCTATAACCATCCGTATGCAGCACGTACTTGGACATTGGAAAATTGGCAGCAATACCTAGGCGGTATCAGCGCGCTTGGCTATAACAGTATACTGATCTGGCCAATGCTGGAGACGATGCCCAATCCGATGACGCCAAGTGACAGTGCGCATGTAGATCGGATGCGGGCTGTAATCGATCTTGCACACCGTAAATTCAAGATGAAGACATTTGTTGTATTGTGTGCGAATATCGGACCCAAAAGTGAGCTGGCGAGTACATACTCCTATGAAGACCGGCCGCTCTATGGCATTGATGAATACATCGATCCGGCCGATCCGGTGAAATTGGGAAAATTGATGGCATGGCGCGAGGAACTGTTGAAACCATTGAAAGCCGCAGATGGTATTTTCATCATCGATAGTGATCCGGGTGGATATCCGAATTCGACCAATCCGGAGTTTGCCTACCTCCTCACTGCACACCGACGCATGCTTGATCGGCTTCGCCCCGGGATTGAAATTTACTATTGGGCCTGGACGGGCTGGGAATCCTACGGCAGATTCCATGCAACAGGGCATTTTAGTATGGGAACGCAGGAAGAAATCCAGGATGCATTATCTCTTATTGAAAAACAGCGCCCTGAGCCGTGGGGTGTAGCAACACATTGGTTGGGATACGGGGCTCAGGTTGATGCCGAGATGAAAGATCGTGTACTGGCGTATAATTACGGTGCAATCGAAGCCGATCCAGCATTTCCCTTTACCTTATTTGGTCCAGCAGCTTACGAAGGCGGCATGAATACGGGAAGTAGAGGAGTGTTCGGAAATGCACTGACACACTGCGTGCAACTCCCCAATACGTTTGCTTTTGCAAGAGGAGCGTTGGGTCTGACCGCCGAAAGAGGCGATTACATAGCCTTTGCCGATCAGCTGATCGAAGGCGCGGGCGAATCGATCGTAGAAGGTTGGGAGGCATTACAGGGAACGGACGCGGTGCGCATGAAAGCTGCGGCAATGAAGCTGATCAACTTGAGTAAATCCGATCTGAAGACGGGGAAATTCCGGGGATTACTCTTCGGAGATCCAAAGCGATTCGTGGATGATTTAATCGGCCAACTTCAGATGGCAGCGGCCCTGTTTACCTTGAAGCGGACGTTGGGTGATGGGGAAGGCATGGTAACCAAGACATCGGTTGCCGCTTTTAGCGCGTTCATTACTGCTGTGGAAGATTGGCATGACAGACACGGGTACAATAGCTATTGGTTTTGGCCTCCGATGACGGAAACCTTGACACGGCTACCTACCGATCGGTTAAAGCCCTTTTTGGAGGGCGGTCCTTGGTGGGAAGACGGCGTTGGTGATACGCCCGGTGAGCGCATAGGCGATGCGTACGAAAAAATACAAACTTACACCCCCCGGCTGATTGCAGCGATGAAAAGTGCCCTGGATGATTTACGAATGCAGGGGCAGGGCAATAAATAAAATAGGAAACCATACAAAGATAACAGATGATAAAAGTGAACATGAAACGAATATTGATGCTTGCGATGGCGATAACCGTTTGCTGTACGGCCAGCGCCCAACAATCCGCAAACAATCCAACGGGGAAATTACTGGGTATCTATGTGCACCAGCACTGGTCGTACAACCATCCATACGCTGCCCGTACCTGGACGTTGGATGATTGGACCGGCTATCTGGATGGGGTGAAAAAATTGGGTTATAACAGTGTGTTGATTTGGCCGATGCTCGAAACGATTCCGGATCCGATGACACCAAGCGACGAAGCCAACCTGGAAAAAATCGCCAAAGTCATCGATATTGCGAAGAATCGGTATCAGTTGAAAGTGTCGATTGTGTTCTGCCCCAATGTTTCACCAAAAAGTGAAATCGGCCGCCAATACACTTTTGAAAAACGACCGTTTTTCCATACAGATGATCGCGTAGATCCCGGCGATCCCGTGGCGTTCGGCAAATTGATGGAATGGCGTGAGAAACTCTTCCGGCCGTTGGCGAATGCCGACGGATTATTTGTCATCGATAGCGACCCGGGAGGGTATCCAGGATCGACGAACCTGGAATTTGCATATATCCTGACGGCTCACCGCCGGATGCTGGATAGGCTACGTCCGGGTATTGAAATCTACTATTGGGCCCATTTCGGATGGGAATCCTATGGTAAGTTTTATGCCACGGGTGAGCTGGTACATGGGACTGCCGAAGAGGTGCAGGATGCCATGAAATTGATCGAACGGCAAAATATCGGCCCATGGGGCGTGGCCAGCAGTGGCTTCGGTCCTAGCGTGGGCGATGCCATCGGGATGAGCGATCGGGTGTTGGCATTTAATTACGGTGCCATCGAGGGTGAGCCGTCGTTTCCCCTGACCATTTATGGGACAGATAACGCGTACAACGGTGGAAGAAACGGTGCTGAACGTGGGGTATTTGGAAACGTGCAAAGTCATTGCCTCCAATTGCCGAATACCTTTGCTTTCGCAAGAGGAGCTCAGGGACTACCCGTGGAACGTGCCGATTATGTGGCTTTTGCCAATGAGCTGATCGTCGGACAGGGTGAAACAATTGTAGAAGGTTGGGAATCGCTCCAGAGTGGAGACAGCAAACGGATGGATAAAGCTGCAAAGCGGCTGCGGGCCCTGACAAAGCGGCCGCTGGAGACTGGTAGCTTAAAAGGGCTGTTGTTTGGGGATGTGAATCGATTTATTGAAGATCTGGCCGTTCAATTGGATGTGATGTCTTCGCTACAGACATTCAGCAATGCCGTTAATCGCTATCCGAAATCCCATAAAGCTGTGAAAATTGCGTTCTCTGCATTCGTAGAAGCTGTTGAAACCTGGCAGACGCGCCATGGGTACAGCAATCATTGGTATTGGCCTACCATGATAGAAGCACTTAAGAAACTGGAGGCCAAACCGGTTGACGAAACATTGGCAACGTTGACTTGGGTGAGTGAAGAAGGAGATACGCCTTTTGAGCGTGTAAAAAATGGGCTGGCGAGGTTAGAAGACTATTCACCCAGATTGATCAAAGCAATGAGGCAAGCATTGGCGGAGTGGGGTAAGTAAAGCGATATATAACAGATATAAATAACCATGAAGATATCAGACATACTTCCGCCTTTTCGTCATCGCCTATGGACAATAGCGAAGCAAGGCGGAGCTACCCACGCGGTATCCCGGCTTCCTTTAGGTGCAGACGGTAAGATATCCTGGGAATATCTGGACTTGCTCCATCTCAAGGAAAGCTATCAGAATTTCGGTCTCCAACTGGAGGTTATAGAACCTGGATTGGATGGGCAGATGCACGACATGAAATTGGGTACGGACAAACGAGATCTGGATATTGAACACTGTAAGCAACTGATCCGCAACATGGGGACGTTGGGTATTCCGGTGTTTTGTTACAATTTTATGGCAAAGTTTAATTGGGTCCGGACGTCGACGACGACGCCTACAAGGGGAGGTGCTTTGGTTACCAGCTACGATCATTCGCTGATGGAGCACGCCCCGCTGACCGATGCAGGAATCGTAACGGCGGATACCTTGTGGGAAAATATTAAGTATTTCCTGGAGGCCGTTGTGCCCGTTGCTGAAGAATACAAAGTAAAGCTTGCACTCCACCCCGATGATCCGCCCGTAGCTAGTATACGGGGAATTTCAAGAATCGTCACCAGCGCTGCAGCGCTGCAGAAAGTGCTGGACATGGTGCCAAGCCCTTATAGCGGGATCACGCTCTGTCAAGGGACACTTGCCGCCGCAGGAGAAGATATTCCTGCTATCATCCGCGAATTCGGGCATAAAAAGAAAATTTTCTTCGTGCATTTCCGGGACGTCAAAGGTACGGCCGAGCGATTTACAGAAACGTTTCACGACGATGGGCAAACCAACATGCTAGAAGCGGTAAAAGCGTACAGAGAAGTCGGGTTTGACGGTCCGGTACGCATAGATCATGCACCTACACTAGAAGGAGAGGACAATAAAGACCCCGGTTATGCCGAAATGGGGCGGCTATTTGCGCTTGGATACCTCCGGGGGCTCATGGATCATGCAGGTTATTAAAAATGGCGACCGATGAATAGGAGAGATTATCTGAGATCGTTGGCTATCGGATCGGTGGGCTTTTCCGTTTCGCCTTTTGAATCGCTAACGAAGGGGACGTCACAGGAAAATACGGATACGTTGCCGGCGGGAAAACTGAAAGGAGACGAAATATACCCTGCGGCTGGATACGGTACAACGACATTTTTGGTAGCCGATGCCGCCGTTATCCGTCGGCTCGAAAATCAATTGCCATCCGGTTTTATTCCACTTCCGCTTCAAACACTCAATGCAGATGAATTGGTGGGCCGATTGGCCGAGGGAAATGCCTTGGTTTGGTTGGGCGAACCGGGTAACTTACCTCCTGCGCTTTCGGTAGGCGGGTATGTGATTTCCGATGATGAGTTAGACATCGGTGTAAAATCAGATAGTCCAATTTTGTGGCCGCACCTGCCATTGACCCGAGCAAAGGTCATGGGTGCGTACATTGCTCCGCCAAAGGGAATGCCTTATCACAATGTGGATGAGGAAATCCGGGCAGACTTTTTGCCGATATGGGAGGCAAAGGATCGGTTTGGAAATGTGGTCGGATATCCGGCGGTATACATGAATTATTTTGCACCGTCCTTGGCGTTGGGCAGATTCGAAGGGTGCGAATGTTTCTTTTTTTTCGTCCATGAACCGTTAAAGTTAATGGACGAACAACAATGGAAATCCATACTTGATCAGTTGGATCGGAAACGCAGAAGTTTTCTCCAGGTAACAGATTTTAATACCAATTACACTGCATTTTATAAAAAAGAACGGGTACAGCTCCGTGTGCGCCTTCGCAACCGCAACCAGCGTGCGGTATCCGTCCAATTCCGTTTTTCCATACGCTATCCCGATGCTACGGATTTTCAGCCTTTGGGTCTCCTCAGGCGGGTTCCAGAAGGAAGAAGCAGCACCGAAGCGATTTTTGACTTTGTGCCGAGATTTCAACCCGGGTTATGCGAGGTAAGGCTTGAGGTGCTGCAGGACGTTTCGAAAGCCGAACTACTGGCTGTGGATGGCAATCTGGAGGTTATCGAAGTCCGGTACCTCGCGTTTAAGCTGGCGGCTGATCAGGTGAATACCTCTGTGAACCACGAAATAGTCGGACCCAGCTTTAAAATCGATGGCGAGGAGGCCTTTTGGGCAGGAACACACTATTATCCGTCAAGTTCGTGGTGGGAATGGGTATGGCGGGATTACCGCCCGTTGAAGGCCGAGGAAGATCTTGCAGCAATTCGGAAAGCCGGATATCGCATCATACGGGTGTGGATTAATCCGGTTATCGACGAACAGGTATTGCGCTCGATCGACGTAGCGATCGAACAGGCGGCGCGGAATGGGATTGTCGTGATCCTGACATTGTTTACCCAATGGGTACGGCAAATGGGATTTCAACGTGACTCGGGCGAACAGGTGTTGTTTGATTTCAGGCATCCAAGAGATTTTAACCTCATCTCCGTGTCGCTCAGGAACCTCGATTTGCAACGCGAATTTATTTCGATCCTGGCCAGCCGTTGGAAAAATGCAGGTAACCTCATCTATAATTTGTCCAACGAAGTGTATATCAAGGATCCGGACACCTCTCAGATGGATAAGGAAGTGCAGGACTGGGAGGAAGTGACCATGAGCCGAGGAACTTTACGAGATTCATTGCTTTATAAGCGGTGGGCGAATGTCATGACGGCGGTGCTAAGAAAAGCCGGATCTGACCAACTGGTTTTACCCGGTTACGTATTTTCGACCGTGGATGGCGGAGACGTCAACGTAGCCAATGCAGACGCCCCCATGGTACCCTGGCACAACTATTATCCCGCGGAGCATGCCGGGTTGAAATTGCAGTATCTCGACCCCATTTCTTTCAATAAGCCGATTTTGCTGGAAGAGTTTGGCTATGGTGAATGGAATCCGACGGAGCGATACGACGGAACTGCCCACTATGCGTTGGCCGGTGGTGCGGCGGGGGCTGTTTCCTACGAATGGGGACTAAGCTGGCTCTCCAAGGAGTCCTGCTATTGGCCGTTACCGCTTCGGGAAACACTGGTCGATGATCCGGATCCCAGGTGGTTTGCACCGTTTGCGGATATGGCAAGATTGATGTCCGACAAGGGGGTAGGGATGTGTCCGACGCCAAGTGGAACGGGCTATGGATCGATTTATCATGGAACGCCATTTCCGGCATCGGCGGCAGTCGCACTGGGTAGACTGGGCTTGTTTGGGGCGGGCTTGCAACGGGTCGCTGCCCCGGAAACGGCGTATGTAGTGATCCCGAAAGCACAACTTCAGGCCATCAACACCCTAGATGACACATTCCGGAAACTGTGGGAAAACCATGTGTTGTTCGGCGTTTGGCAGGAGGATCAGCTGGCATCACTTCCAGACAAGGTACAGGTTTTGATCTGTCCGCATGCACTCGGCCCCGAAGGGACCGCAGTGATTGAGCGGTTAAGGGCAAGCGGGGTGTCCGTGTTTACGGACGATACATGGGTTTCAAGCCAACTACTGGATCGGGTAACGGTAGAGGCGGGTGGCGAAGGAATCAGGGTCGTCATGAGGCGGACAGCTAAAGGGATGTTGTTGACTGCGGCAGTGGAGCAGCCGGTAGATCAAGCTGTACTTGCTTATTCATATGAGAAGGTGGGAATGGGGTTGACGGATTTCGGTGTCGTGCACCTGACCAAAAGCGGAATACCATTGGTGGAAGGCGCCCGCAAGATCTATATCGGCAAGCGCCAATTCTGTGATGTCGAAAGTGGCCGTGCCATTTTCGCAACCGAGCAGCCGGATTTATTGAAAGCTGCAACGGTTAAGTTGATGGTGACTCAACCTACGCGCATCACATTCCAGCGGACAATTAGTCAACTATGTATTTCAGATGGTTTTGGTCATGAACATCCAATACAAGGTGGTTTCAAAGGGAATGTACTAACGGTGGATGATCAGCTGGCTCGATACGTTATCCTCGTCAAGTTTGGAAAAGGGAGGATGGGCTAAAAAAGTAAGAAGAAAAACGTCAGAACGATATACATAAAAGAATGGGTAGTTATAAAAATTCTGCGATCTTATTGGATCGCGCAAAGCAAGTATTGGCAGGGGGCGTCTCTTCGGAATTCCGGAAATATAATCACCCCCACGCGATCTTTTATTCCCACGGAAAAGGTAGCCGAATATACGATGTCGACGGGAATGAGTATCTGGATTTTACATTGAGTCAAGGTCCGTTAATCTTGGGTCATTCCCATCCACACGTGTTAAAATCAGTAGCAGAATATTCGGAAGAAGGGCAGTTGTATGCCGGACAGCATATCCGGGAAGTAGAGTTAGCTGAAAAATTGAATGCGCTGATTCCTTCGGCTGAGTTGATGAGGTTTTGCCTGGACGGGTCTGAAGCTGTACAGACGGCATTCAGGGTAGCCCGTGCAAAGACAGGACGGAAAAAATTTCTACGGTTTGAAGGGCATTACCATGGCTGGTTGGACAATGTGGCCTATGGCATCTCGGCTCCTAATGCGGACGCATTGGGCGACCGCGAGCAGCCCAATGTGTTTCCGTGGACTGCCGGCCTTCCGGATTCTTCACGGGATGATTTCATCGTATTGCCCTGGAACGATCTGGAATTGGTAGGGCGGGTACTGGAAAAGCGGCATGAAGAAATCGCGGCAATCATTACGGAGCCCATTATGTGCAACAACGGATGTATTCTGCCAAAAGAAGGCTTTTTATCGGGCTTACGCGAGCTATGCAATAAATATGGGGTAACACTCATATTTGACGAGGTAATAACAGGTTTCCGGGTGGGACTGGGTGGGGCACAGTCCTACTATGGGGTGACTCCGGATCTGTCAATTTTTGCCAAGGCAATGGGCAGCGGTTATCCAATCAGTGCGATCGTGGGCAAACGCGAATGGATGGAACTTGTGGCAGCAGGAAAGGTAATCCATGCGGGAACCATGAACGCTGGAAATCCAACAGTCGCTGCTGCGTTGGCAACCATCGAGGTACTCGAACAGGAGATGCCCTATGATCGGATGCACCGGTTAGGCAGAAAGCTGATGCAAGGCTTGCAAAGAACTGCAGCGGAAGCTGCTCAGGATCTGTCTGTACAGGGGCTGGGACCGATGTTCGTAACCTATTTCGGTGTATCGCAGCCGCTGTCGGACTACCGGGATACGTTGGGTACCAACAAAGCGAAGCTGGGCCGTTTTGTAGCGGGACTGCATGATGCGGGTGTGCGCGTCATCGGCCGCGGACTGTGGTACATCAGCGCTGCACATACCGAGGCAGAGATCAATCAGGCCATTGAGGTAGCCAGCCGGGTGCTTCACGATATGAATTCAGCATGATTAAAATTATGAGCAGATGAATAGGATATTTTTTAGGTTTCGAATCCAGCCACTGGTGCTTATGCTGGTTGTCGCGGCATCGGCGTATGTAAAGGGAATGGCGCAGGAAAAAACGGAAGTCCGAGGAGTGGTGCGCGATGCAGAAACCCAGCAGGGAATGGCCGGTGTGACGGTAGCCGCTTCAGGGGCAACCGTGAAAACGGACAGCATCGGAAGTTATCGAATGGAGGTTGGCCCGAACGCAGTGCTGACATTCAGTTCCGTTGGCTATGAATCCGTTGAAATTCCGGTCAACAGCCGGCGTGTGGTCGATGTCATGTTGCAGAAATCCACGACAGCATTGGATCAAGTGGTTGTCATTGGTTACGGTACGCAACGCAAATCGGATTTGACGGGTTCCGTTGGATCGATCAGTGAAAGGACATTAAAGGAACGTCCAGCATCGTCTGTAAACGAGATGCTCGCTGGTCGTATTTCCGGTGTGCAGGTGAATGTCAATTCGGGCAGACCTGGAGGGTTTACCAATGTAAGAGTGCGGGGATTCAGCTCCATCAATAGCTCGAATGACCCACTGTATGTCATTGACGGGGTCATGACCGAAAGCATGGGTTTTATTAATCCGACGGATATCGTATCGATCGAAATCCTGAAAGATGCTTCATCTACTGCAATTTATGGAGCAAGGGGTGCAAATGGCGTGATTTTGATAACCACGAAGCGGGGTAAATCGGGATTCAGCGAAGTGAACTATAATGTTGATGTCAGCACGCCGACTCTTGGCCCTAATATGCCGAAATACCTGAACGCCAGGGAATATTTGCAGGTGGAGGATATCGCTTACCGAAATATCGAGAAATACGACCCTGTCGGTTGGGCCGACGGCAAATACGAGCTCAGGAATCCGGCACTGAACCGGACCGATCCCAGGCTTTTCGACAGTGAGGGAAATCCGTTGTATGACACCGATTGGATGGACGAAGCCACTCAGCACCGAATCTCTCAAAACCATCAACTGGGAATTACCGGAGGGTCAGATAGCAGATCCTATGCGGTTTCCCTGGGTTACCGCGATGACCAGGGGCTTATTAAAACATCTTATATGAAACGGTATAACGGCCGCTTAACATTTGACGATCAAGTCAGGGATTGGTTGAAGGTTGGCGGTACGCTGACGTATAACTACCAAACGGAAAACAGGGTAGATCAAGATTATCTTCCGATCCGGATGATTGCAGAAGGCTTGCCGTTTTTGCCCGTGAAATATCCCGATGGCTCGTGGAGCGCAAACAGAGACTATCCATATGCAGAAGCAAGCTTGAACCCCATCCAGTACCTTTATGAACGCAAGTATATATTGAATACGCAGACAGCATTGGGTAATATCTATTCCAACATTCGTCTCTTTGAGGGATTGGAGATGCGCACGGAATTGGGTACTTCCAATATCACTCAGGAAATCAACACGTCGGTGAGCCGCGGACTTTCTATCATGGGAGAACAGGGGTCGGCGTCGGTAAACAATGGGCGCACGAATTTCTGGTCACTCGATCATTACTTTACCTATAACAACAGCTTGTCCGATGTCCATTCCATCAATGCGATGCTTGGAATGTCCTGGCAGGAATCCAGCGCTTTCGGAATCAATGTGAGTGTACAGAATTTTCCAAGCGACTACTTTGGGTTTAACAACATCGGTGCCGGCAGCAATAACCCGATATACGGTTCGGGCGCATCCCGGTTTTCCTTCAACTCCTATTTTGGGCGTGTAAACTACAGTATGTTTAACAAATATTTGCTGACGGTAACCGGACGAATTGATGGCTCGTCGAAATTTGGAGACAATTATAAATATGCATTTTTCCCCTCGGCCGCACTGGCCTGGCGGGTGTCTGACGAGCCGTTTTTGCGCCAAAACGAGGTAGTCTCTAATTTGAAATTGCGCATGAGTTACGGGGTAACGGGAAATTCCGAAATCCCGCCCTATTCTTCTTTATCACTCCTGAACTCCGGCTACATAGCCGTGCTGGGAGACCAGCGTGTGGGCGGCACCGGAATTGGCAGATTGGCTAATCCGGATCTGCGTTGGGAGAAAACGGCGCAAAGCGATGTGGGCGTGGAGCTAGGTCTTTTCAATAACCGGATCGCCATTGAAGGAGACCTCTATTACCGGAAAACGACCGACATGCTGCTGGACGCACCCGTTCCCCGAAGCAGCGGCTATGCCACGATACGGCGAAATGTGGGATCCATGGAAAACAAAGGGATAGAGCTTACAGTAAATTCACGCAACATTGAAAGCAATGCGTTTTCGTGGAAGACCACGTTCAACATCTCCATGAATAGAAACAAGGTGCTTTCACTGGCTACACCTTCCGATATCATTGGTGTCGGTGGCGTGGTGTTCATTAATCCGACGAATATCATCCGGGAAGGGGCCCCGGTGGGATCGTTTTACGGACTGATCAGAGAAGGGATATGGAGTGAGGCAGAACGTGAGGAGGCTGCAAAATTTGCGAGTTACCGTAATGGCTTGCCCATTCTGCCCGGAGATATAAAATACCGTGACGTCAACGGAGACTATGCAATAACCGATGCAGACCGGATGATTATCGGAAATGGCAGCCCGGATGGTTGGGGAGCATTGGTCAACGAATTTACATACCGGAATTGGGGGCTCACGGTAGATCTTCAATATGCCTATGGAAATGATGTCTTTGAGTTGAGCATGGGATCCAGCGAAGACCGGGTGGCACTGGCTAATAGTTACCGGACTGTGCTCAATGCCTGGACCCCGGAAAATCAGCACTCAATCATCCCCGAATTACGGGATACGCGTGCGGGATATGTCATTAATGAAGACACGCATTGGCTAAAAGACGGTTCATTTGTTCGGGGACGGAACCTGGCATTGAGTTATACCCTGCCGAGTGGCATGACACAGCGTTGGGGCGTCAATCAATTGCGCGTATACGCGTCGCTCCAGAACTTTTTCCTGATTGTCAGCGATGAGGTAAATGGCGATCCGGAAACAGTGGGGACGGGATTTGGTGCCGGAGCATTTTCACAAGGGTTGACTTATCACGCGTACCCCAAGCCAACATTGTATATGTTGGGCGTAAATGTTAGTTTTTGATTTTTAAGGAGATGAGGATATTTGCTATGAAGTTTTTTTCATCAAGGTCTACGGTAATCGCTGTATTAACCGTTTGCTGCGGACTATCCATATGGGGATGCTCGGGTTTTCTCAAGGAAGTCGATCCGACAAATTTAACCAAAGAAAGCTTTTTCACGATTCCGGAACATGCCGAGTCTGCAATTGCCGCTGTCTATGCAGATACGCGCTTTATCGGTGATTATGCGGGATCATTTTCTGCGAACTGGCAGCTGCTGGAAGCACTGACGGGGACATCAACAACGGAAAGTGCGGAGAATGCCAGCCTAAACAATCTGTATTCGTTGGTACACGATGGTAACAACAGGCATATCGTTAACTGGTGGAATGGACTGTACCGCGTAATAGCGCAGGCTAATCTCGTTATTGAGAATGTGCCCAACATCAGTCCGATGGATGAAGAACAACGGTCTAAGATCATGGGGGAAGCTTATTTCCTGAGAGCCTGGGCCTATTTTTATGCAGTACGGCTGTGGGGAGATATTCCATTGATTACTAAACCCCAAAATGCCGGTTCGGATGATTTCTTTCCCCAAAGAACCTCAATTGAAGAAGTTTACGCGCTGATCGTCAATGATCTGGTTAATGCAGAATCTGCAGGGCTACCCTGGATGGACAAATCAGGGCGTGTCTCATTGGCTGCGGTAAAATCCCAATTGGCCATGGTGTATTTGACCATGGCGGGATACCCGTTAAATAAAGGCAACGCATACTATCAATTGGCGGCTGAAAAATCCGGAGAAGTCATTACATACGCACGCGCAAACCCGGGTATTTTGAACCTGTTTGGCGACTACTCGGCATTTAGGGATCCATCCAGAAAAAACGAGCTTGAGCAGATTTTTATGATCCAATTCCATGGTAGCATTGTACCTAATATGCAGGGGCTTTTCACCCGACCGAATTTTAAACCGGTGTCTGTCACGAATACAGGGGTTGGCACCACCGTTCCGACACTGGACTTCTACAATTCGTTTGCGGACGATGACCTCCGGAAGAAAGACAAAACGGGGTTTTTCTATACGAGCTACTATACCAATGGGTCCGGTGCGCTATTCAGCTTGGGCGGTCCTTACATTTTCAAGTTTTTTAATACCATTGCAAATGGCGCACCGGGTCAAACAGGTACAGGGGTAGATGACCTGAATATTCATCAGATCCGCTTTGCCGAGGTGTTACTGGTGTTTGCTGAGGCAACAAATGAAAGTACCGGAATATCGGACGATGCGTATGAAGCACTGACGCGCATTCGAACCCGGGCTGGCCTGACGACTGCCGCACGGAACTCATTTAGCAAGGAAACCTTTCGGGAAGCCATCTGGAAAGAACGGTGGCATGAGTTATGTTATGAGGGGATTACCTGGTTTGATATGGTGAGGCTTCGAAAAGTTTACAATGAACGGACGGACAGGTTTGATGATTTTGTCGGACATGTCAACCTGAGTTCTAATCAGACCCTCAAAGACCGGCACCTGCTGCTACCGCTGCCCACGCTGGAAATGTCTGATAATCCAAACTTGAGACCCCAAAACCCGGGTTACTGATTTTGCTGGATAATTCGGCCATGAAAAAGCCTGTTTGGTATTCACCGAACGGGCTTTTTCAATGTGTTTTTACCTTAGTAAGACGCCGTTTTTGTCCATAAAAAAGGATAGGTAATAGTGATATAGTTTCTGTTAACCCTGTCATATTTAAATGATTGGTGGTGATGTAAATTTGTTGTGATCAGCTTGTGACACTTTTGGATGTGTGAACACAAGAATAACTAACCTAATAAAAATATGAATAAGAATGTTTTACTAATCAACCAATTAAAAGGCATCCTATTGATGATGCTTGCGTTGCTGATGGAATTACCTGCCCAATCTCAGCAGTTACTGGATATTTCGGGAACTGTGCGTGATTCGGAGAACCAGGAGGTTTTGCCAGGTGTAACCGTTACCATCGCGTCCTCCGGCTTCAGTGTGAAAACGGATATCGATGGACAATTCCATTTGCAAGCCAAGCCTGAAGAAACGCTGGTATTCCGACATGTGGGATTTGATGAACAATATGTTTACGTTGACAGCCGGGTTAACATCGACGTCTTGCTGGTGAAATCCACCGTTGGCTTGGATGAGGTGGCAGTTGTAGCGTATGCTACGCAAAAGAAAGAAACCATCACGGGAGCTATCGCCTCCGTGAAGACCAAGGAATTGAAGCAAAGCCCAGCAGCGAATCTGGCGGTCACATTGGCCGGGCGGTTGCCCGGATTGACTACACTACAAACCAGCGGTGAGCCGGGACGGGATGTCACTGCCTTGTTTATACGGGGGAGAGCAACCATTAACCAAACTGCACCCATTGTGTTGATTGATGGTATCGAACGGGAGTTGACCCATATCGACCCTAATGAAGTCGAGTCGATCACGATCTTAAAAGATGCTTCCTCGACCGCTTTGTTTGGTGTGCGCGGTGCGAACGGTGTCATCTTAGTGACCACAAAACGGGGTACGTCTGAGGTGCCCGAAATCAATCTAAGTGCGGAAGGTGCCGTTCAGGATTTTCCGAAGTTTTTTGATATGGTCAACTCGTATGATTATGCCTCACTCCGGAACCTGGCATTAAAAAACGATGGGCTGCCGGCACAGTTCTCGGAAAAAGCGCTGGAAATGTACAGAACTGGTGCGGATCCCGTGAACTATCCGAATACGAATTGGCGGGACATCATGATGAAAGACGTAGCGTTGCAGCAGCGATACAATTTGAATATTTCGGGCACAACCAACAATCGATCCATGAAGTATTTTGTGAATGCAACCTATCTAAATCAGGGCGGACAGTTTAACGTAGAGCAGGATCTGCCTTATGATCCGTCATTCAAGCTGGATCGATACTCTTTCCGATCGAATATCGATTTACAACTGAATAATCGGCTGTCAGCGTTCATGAATGTTGCAGGCTATTTGGAAAAGCAGAATATGCCGATGAGTATTTTAAATAGGCTGGGAGATATCCCGACTCAATTGGAGGGTATGTCTCCGGCACTGTACATCATCTCATTCATGACGCGTGTCCCGGCCAATGTGCCCATGCTAACCCCCGAGGGTGAAGTAACCACGGGCCCGAATATTGACTGGCCGGCATATGGACTGTTGAATAGATCTGGATACGTAAAACAAACCCGCAGCAACGTATTGGCGACGTTTGGTATGAATCAAGAATTGGATATGGTTACCAAGGGCTTATCCGCCCGGTTGGTCATGTCCTTTGATACCCGGTCCATTAATAACCTTTACGGTGCACGAGAGTTCATCAGGTATATGCAGGTAATCAATCCCAGTTCTGACCCGACGATACCCGATGAGATTTATTTTTCACAGTACGGGGGGTGGCTAAATACTCCCATCACAATAGGGGGCGGTTCAAATTTTGTGTCGCTGTTCAATTTTCAGGCATACTTGAATTATAATAGGCAGTTTGACAAACATGCCATAACGGGAATGGCTTTTTATCAGCAACAGCAAAATATCCAAGGCATTGCGTTGCCCTTTAACCTGCGTGGTTTTGCAGGACGGTTGACCTATGGATACGATAACAAGTATTTCATGGAGTTCAACGCGGGTTACAACGGATCCGAACAGTTTGCCAAAGGTAAACGTTTTGGATTTTTTCCGGCGATCTCTGCGGGGTGGTTGATTTCGAACGAACCGACATTTAAGGATCACGATTACATTTCCCACCTGAAATTAAGGGGATCCTATGGGCTGGTCGGAAACGATCAATTGGGGGGTAGGCGTTTTCTCTATTTGGATGACATCTACCTAGGGGCAGGCGGATATTCTACAAGCCTCGGACTGGGCCAACACATTGGCATCAATATGCTGAAAAATGCCGATATCACGTGGGAGATCGCCAGAAAAACCAACGTGGGGTTTGAACTGGGATTATTTAATGAATTAGACCTTATTGTAGATGTATTTAAAGAAAAGCGCGACAATATTTTGCGGAACCGTTCCACCATACCATTGATCAACGGGTTTCCGGCAAGTGTGCTTCCTCCGGTTAATATTGGCGTAATCGAGAATAAAGGGTACGAAATCGAGTTGAACTACCGGAAGGCGGTAACGGCAGATTTATCTATTTTGACAAAGCTTAATTTTAATCACGCAAAGAACAAACAGCTGTTTGCGGATGAACCGTTATTGAATCCCGATTTTGCCTACCAATACCGCGCTACCGGATATCCTTTGGGACAAAACTTTGGTTATATCGTAGAGGGCTTCTTTAAAGATGCCGAAGACATTGCCAATTCTCCGCAGCAAGTGGTTGGAGGGCATGAGTCGAGACCCGGTAACTTTAAGTACAAGGACCTTAACATGGATGGGACCGTCAATGAGTTGGATATGGCCCCGTTGAAATATACGGCAATACCGGAATATACATTTGGGGCGGCATTTAATGTCAATTACAAACAATGGGATGTCAGCGTGCTGTTTCAAGGTGTAGCCAATGTAGGAAGAATAATGGGAGACAATGGAATGTGGGCTGGATCGGGATTTTCTAACTATTCGGATTGGCATCGGTACAGTTGGACGCCCGAACGGGCCGCCAATGGGGAAACCATCAAGTATCCCCGTTTGACTACCCAGGCATCTCCCGATGAACGATTAAACGATTTCTTTTACGTAGATGGCAGCTTTTTGAGGCTGCGCAATGTTGAGCTGGGCTATACGTTCCCCGTCAAGCTCGTGACGCGCATGGGTATCAAGCGTATTCGTCTGTACACCAATGGTCTCAATCTGTATACCTGGGATAAACTTCCATTTGATGGGATTGATCCTGAATTGACAAGTGCGTACGCCTATCCCATTCAGCGGTTGTTCAACTTCGGGGTAAATGTTACATTTTAATTGGGAGGTTAAAAACATGAAAAAAATATCCATTTTAGCGCTTATAACGGTCTTCACCGTACTATCGTGTAAAGAAAGTCCACTTGATATCACGCCCGATGGGAGAATCACATTTGACGAGGTATTTAAAGATGAAATTCAGACCGAATCTTTTGTAAATACGATCTATTCAAAAATACCGCTTTATTTTTTCAATTATAATAACTATGGATTTCTTGCGGGCATAACCGATGAAGCGCAGGAAGTGAGGAACACATTTATCGGTGGGATGGCCCTGCAATGGCAGATCGGTGCTTTAACACCTTCAGCAAATCCCCTTGCGGGTATGTTGGATTATGGGCTTTGGTGGCAGGGAATTGGCCATGCGAACCTTTTCCTATCCTATATTGACAATGCAAATATTGAGGATCCTGCTAAGAAAAGCCGCTTAAAGGCTGAAGTGCAGTTGCTGCGTGCTTTTTTCTATTGGGAACTCACGAAACAATATGGTGCCATGCCCGTGGTGACAGAACCTTTTGCTCCCGGGTTTGCTTTTGAGTCGTTAACGCGTCCGAGCTTTGAGGAAACGGTCGATTTCATTGTCAGTGATTGCGACGCTGTCATCGCAAACGCGAATATGCCATTACGGATTACCAATGCTTCGGAACGTGGTCGTTTCCCTAAGGCCGTTGCTTATGCCATTAAGTCGCAAGCCCTGTTGTTCAATGCAAGCCCACTCTGGAATGCGACGAACGAGCAATCCAAGTGGCAGCGGGCTGCTGATGCGGGACGCGATGCATTGCAGGCACTTACGGTGCAGGGAGATTTCCGATTATTTGACGACTATGGCAATTATTTCATCCGGTCTCAAGATCTTGGTGCTTCTATCTTGGATCGCGAAACCATCCACGAGATTCCAGCAGATGCGGGTGTTTTTTCCGTTATCAATACCATCCCGAGCAATGGAGAACTGATTGGTACCAGTGCCGGGGCATGCCCCTCACAGGAACTAGTAGATAGCTATGAAATGCAAGCGACTGGCGAGCCGGCGATTTTGGGATATCAGGATAGCGACCACTTGCAGCCTATTATTAATGCCAGTTCTGGTTACGATGAGAATAACCCGTACGCAGGACGTGATCCCCGCTTTTATGCGACCGTCTTTCACAACGGATCTTATTATGGACCTATAAACGGGAGGGAACATACGGTTGAAACATTTATCGGTGGACGCGATCAACTGCTGGCCTATGCACAGTTTACCAACACCAGGACCGGTTATTATCTAAAAAAATTCTATGACCCGTTAATTCCAGCCAATCAATTGGTACAACAAACCCGTTGGAAGAAATACCGCTTAGCCGAAATTTACCTCAATTTTGCAGAAGCCGAGAATGAAGCAAACGGGCCTTTGGGGGCATATGAAGCTGTCAATACAGTAAGAAGGCGGGCGGATATGCCTGATTTACCCGCTGGTTTAAACCAAGAGCAAATGCGTGATCGCATCAGACGGGAAAGGCGGGTTGAATTTGCGTATGAAGAGCATCGCTTTTGGGATGTCAGAAGATGGAAAATTTTGTCAGAAACGGATAAGCTTGTGACGGGGATAGAGATACGGAAACAAGGAGATGGGTCATTTACTTACCAGCGATTTGTAACCGAGCGCCGGTCGGCAGGATGGCAGGATAAATACCTGTTATTTCCCATTCCATTGAGCGAAACCAATCTAATCCCTGATTTTAATAACAATCAAAATCCCGGTTGGTAACGGATGAGTGCGCAGTTTTTCATAAGCTTGAATAGGTGGGCAATGTTTCGAATATTGGGGTTGCTGGCTTCTTTGCTGCTGTATATGGAAACAACGCAGGCGATGTTGCAGCGAAGTACCCCGCTGCCCGACTCGACTTTCGAGACCGTGGGTGTATACTTGTGGCCATCCTGGGCAAGAGAAACAACAGGTGATTATGAATTCTGGAAAGCCAGCGGTTATAATACGATTTTCTTCCTAGTTACCGGTATCAGCTTTGTGCCGCCGGCGGTACGTGATGCTAATCTGGTGGCTTATCGTAAACGCATTGAAGATGCCCAGGAGGCAGGGTTCAAAGTAGGTATTGTGCTGCTTTCCAATATCAGTAAGACCGGACACAGTTACGACCCAAGGGATGAACAACAAATGACCGGGCGTCTAGCCGATATCAAACTAGTTATTCAAAGTTTATCTATTGCCAACAGCATCACGTTTTTCGCGGGAGATCCCGGTGGTGCTCCCTCTAAATTAGGCTCGGATGGAGTGAAGTATTTTTGGGAGATGGCGTTGAAAGTACAGGCCATGGTTGGACAATATGCTCCCCATTCGTTGTTCAATATCAATTTGTGGGCAATAACGCATTGGGATGACATCAATATATCTCCTTTTTCGGTTGATTTTTGGAGAAAAGAAGTTGAATACAGTAAAGTGTTGCTTGCTAATACCGATTTTAAGGAGACTGGGATCGAATTTCCATTGCATAATTATTACCGATCATTGGCATTACATGAATATACAAAGGCGGGGCTTGAACCAGAGAAATATCCCACGAAGCAAGATATCGCTGATTTATACGCTAGGGGAGTAAAGCAACAATGGGCGTGGCCGTACTTTCTCATTGATGAAGTTGATGACGGTTACACGGGTTACTTAATTTCCAAGGTCCATCCCACCCAATCTGAGACAAGGTATATACGGGATATTGTGGTAGTGTCTAGGAAGTTGGGGCTCAATGGAATGATCGTGAATGCTGCAATCGATTCCTTGGGATTCCAAACAGAGGTACTAAACGTATATGCATTGGGACGAATGTGTTCGGATCCCCTATTAACGCCTGAACAAGTGATTGACGATTTTGCTGGACTCATTGCTAATGCGGATACGAGGCGTGTACTTGCCGATGTGCTGATGTTTGTAGAAAATAACAGCACCTGGGAGGCGAGTATCCCTCCCTCCTTTCGGATGCCTTCGTTTAACTCCAAATATAAGCAAGCAAATGCTGCATTGGATGCTTTGGCATATGTTGAAGCGAATACCGCTTTTCAATTTCCGTTGCCTATTGCGCCTGAAGAATATTTGGAAAGGTTGAGAACTCGTTTGTTGGACATCGCAGGTTCTGAGCTATGACGATCGCCAAAATAGTTCGGAATTTGTTTGTTGGATTAGTTGTCCTGATCCCGATATTATGGGGAAACGCTAAGCTAAGGCTTCCGACTACCAACAGGATGCAGGTTGCTGTGGCACTGCTGTACCTGATGCCATTTCAATACGTGCAGTCTTCCATGCATTATTTAGATGGGAAACAGCCGAAGGTGGTTTTTATGGGAAACTCAATCACCTTGGGTTGGGAAACATATTATCCGGAACTCTTTGACGGGGGATATTGGGTTAATCGTGGGATTGCTGGGCAAACAACATTCCAAATGCTTAATCGGTTTGAAGCGGATGTACTGGCCGCCGATCCGGAAATAGTTGTGCTGATGGGAGGAACGAATGATATTGCTGGATTGGGTGGGTCAATAACGGTAGATTCTATTTTTATCAACATTACTCAAATGGTGGAGTTAGCCTTAAATCGGCAGGTTGAGGTGGCACTTTGCTCCGTATTACCTGCCCATGAATTTTATTGTTGCCCCGACGTACGACCCATCCCAAAGATTGCAGCACTAAATGCTAAACTCAGTAATTACGCCAAGCGCAAGAAATTGGTTTATATAGACTATTATTCGTTACTGGTAGACGAACGGAAAGGGATTGGGAAGGATTGGACGGAAGACGGCGTACATCCCAATAGGGCAGGATATGCAAAGATGCTACCCCTAACAATCGCTTCAATCTTGAAAGCTTATGGGAAATACGCCGAAAACAATAAGTAGACGAGCATTGCTTGCATCCGTAGGTGCTTCAACGACATTGCTTTCTGCCGGTAGTTTGATGGCGGCTACTGCCACCGATACGCATCGGACAACACGATTCAATGTGAAGTCCTTCGGAGCCAAAGGGGATGGTATTCATGATGATACATCGGCAATCCAAGAAGCGATAAAAGCAACGGAAGATATTGGAGGTGAGTTGGAGTTTCCGCCTTGTCCTGTACACTATGTTGTAAGTAACCTGACCATTTCAAGACCCATAATAATTTGCGGAGGAGGAAGTAATATCCTTGTTGTTGGCTTATCTGCGAAGCGGTACATTTCAATACGTGTATGGCTGACTATGTCGGCGGGGATGGATTTCGATTCGAGCAGGTTTGGTACCTTTATTTGGTTGCTATTGTGTCGTCGTTATGTAGCCAAAATGGCCTACATATGAAAGATTGCCGATTTGTAAATGGCTCCAATGTAACGACAGCCGGAAGGAGTAAAATGCCGGATTCTCCCTTAAAGGCACATGGAATATTAGGTCATCGCACTTCGGATCTCGTGTTTTCAGTGGTCAGTAGCCGCTTTAATACCGGAGATGGGATCCACCTGATTGATTGCCAACAAACTTCTTGGACGGCCCTGCATCTGTTTGAGAATGATGGTTTTGGCCTGCAGGAGTGCCTGGATAAACCGGATAACCATCCATTCAATATTCTTACGAATCTTATCTTGAAAGCTAATCGAGCGGGAAATTATAAAATCTTCTCTCCCAGCACGCATATTGGCCATTCGGTACTTGATTCGGGTGAGCTGCGGCTTGCCGATCATGGCCCCATTGTATGTTAAGCTAGGTAATATGCCTTTGGATAAATCTGTTATAAAATCCGGTAAACGATAGGCGGGCATCAACCTATTGGTTGGTTAATTTTGTTACTGTCAATAATCAGCAGTTGATATGTGTTTCTCATGCCACTATCCAATCTTATCAAAATCACATGTTATATTGCCATATAAGGAATAATACCAGGCATGCTTACTATTTTTGAGGTGAAGGGATGAGTGACGCAATCGATTTGAATAAATTGTTGCATATCGATATAAAATTCTACAACCATTATGAAGTTAATCCGTTTCGGTGCCCCGGGGGCAGAGCGCCCGGGTATTTTGGATGAACATGGCACAAGGCGGGACCTTTCCAGCCGTTTTCGCGATTGGGACCGCAGCTTTTTCAACGAGGGAGGGCTGGAGCGCATAAAGGAATACCTTTCCATCAATCCCAGACCCACCGCGGTAAGCGAAAATGAACGCTGGGCAGCACCCATTGCCCGTCCGGGCAAGGTCATCTGTATCGGGCTGAATTATTCCGATCACGCCAAAGAGTCGAATATGGCGATTCCACAGGAGCCTATTGTCTTTCAGAAAGGATCCAATACGGTGGTTGGTCCCTACGATCCCATTGTCATTCCGCGTGGCAGTGAAAAGACAGATTGGGAAGTGGAGCTCGGAGTGGTTATCGGCAAAAATGCGCGGTACCTACAGAACACGGACGAGGCGAAGGAATATATCCTGGGATACTGTGTCGTCAATGACGTGTCTGAACGCGCGTTTCAGTTGGAGCGCGGCGGTCAGTGGACAAAGGGAAAGTCGTGCGACAATTTCAGTCCTACAGGCCCTTGGTTGTTGACGGCCGATGAAGTGACGGATGTACATAACTTACAGCTGAAGCTCCTTGTAAATGGCCGGACTATGCAGGAGGGCAGTACGAAAAATCTGATCTTCGATGTATATTATATCATTCATTACCTGTCGCAGTTCATGACCTTGGAAGCTGGAGATCTAATCCTGACAGGTACTCCCGCTGGCGTGGGTTTGGGAATGAAACCTCCCGTCTACCTGAAATCCGGCGACGTAGTAGAACTCAGTGTGGAAGGGCTCGGTGAGCAGAAACAGGTTTGCGAACAGGCATAAACCCCTAAAGGGAAGAGCATATGAACATCAAAAAAGTACTCATCGCCAATCGCGGTGAGATTGCCATCCGGATTAGTCGGGCGTGCAATGAGTTGGGTATTGGTACGGTAGCCGTTTATACGTTTGAAGATCGATACTCGTTGCATCGTTATAAGGCAGACGAAGCTTACCAAATCGGGTTGGATAGCGAGCCGCTTAAACCCTATCTGGATATGGAAGCTATCCTGACCACTGCCAAAGAAAGTGGTGTAGACGCGATCCATCCGGGATATGGTTTTTTGTCTGAAAATGCGGCATTTGCGCGACGTTGCGCCGAAGAGGGTATTATTTTCATCGGTCCGTCTCCGGAAGTAATGGATAAATTGGGCGATAAAGTGCGTGCCAAAGCCGCAGCGCAGAAGGCAGGTGTACCTATTATTGGCAGCAGCCGTGAAGCATTAGATAGCATCGCTGCGGCATTATCCGAAGCATGGCGTATCGGTTATCCCTTAATGCTTAAAGCGGCAGCAGGTGGCGGTGGCCGCGGAATGCGGGTGGTACGTAATGACAGTGAGCTGGAGGTTGCATTTGACAGCGCGAGGAACGAAGCATTGAACGCGTTTGGAGATGGAACCGTCTTTCTGGAAAAATACATCGAAAATCCCCGGCATATTGAAGTACAGATTGTGGGCGATCACCATGGCAACGTGATGCATCTGTATGAACGCGATTGTTCGGTACAGCGTAGATTCCAGAAGGTTGTAGAGGTTGCTCCGGCGGCAAACCTTGCGGAGGAAACCCGCGACAGATTATATTCCTATGCAACGGCTATTGCCCATGAAGCGGGATATAACAATGTCGGCACAGTCGAGTTTTTGGTGGATGGAGAAGGCCGGGTTTATTTCATCGAAGTAAATCCACGTATCCAGGTTGAGCATACCGTTACAGAAATGGTCACGGGTATTGATCTTATTAAAACCCAACTATACATCGCTTCCGGATACAGGCTCACCGATCCACAGGTTGGCTTGGGAGATCAGGAAGCAATCCCGTTGAATGGTTACGCCATCCAGTGCCGCATTACGACCGAAGACCCGTCGGATGGTTTCAAGCCAGACTATGGCACCATTATTACCTATCGAAATGCTGCTGGATTTGGTGTG
The DNA here is from genome assembly GCF_014642075.1 of Parapedobacter defluvii. Taxonomy (GTDB): domain Bacteria; phylum Bacteroidota; class Bacteroidia; order Sphingobacteriales; family Sphingobacteriaceae; genus Parapedobacter; species Parapedobacter defluvii. Next base: position 547,658 of record NZ_BMIK01000001.1, read on the forward strand.
CGATTGGATGAAGGCAGTGCGTATCCGGGCATGAAAGTGAGCCCATTCTTTGATTCGATGTTGGCCAAGGTGAGTACACATGGTAATACGCTGGAGGAGGCTGCCAAGCGGATGGATAGGGCGCTCCGGGAATTTCGTATCCGGGGTGTAAAAAATAACATCGGCTTTTTGGAGAACTTGGTGACCCATCCGGTATTTCTATCGGGGCGGGCGACTGTGGGGTTTATCGCCATGCATCCCGAATTGTTCAAATCAGCGGGGAGACAAGATCGTGGTACCAAATTGTTGGCATTCCTTGGAGAGCTTTCGGTCAATGGGAATCCGGATACCAAAGGCAAGCCGAAGCCGCCGAAACTGGAATTGCCGGTAGTACCAATGGCCAACCCGCATGCGCCTTTTCCAAAAGGTACAAAAGACCGTCTCACTGAACTCGGTCCCGAAGGATTATGCGAATGGCTGGTGAACGACAAACGGATTCATTATACAGATACCACCCTGCGCGATGCGCATCAGTCCCTATTAGCTACACGTGTCCGTACGTATGACATGCTGAAGGTGGCTTCGGGGTTTGCAAAAGCGCATCCACAGGTATTCAGTATGGAAGTGTGGGGCGGCGCCACGTTTGATGTTTGCTTACGTTTTCAATTGGAAGATCCGTGGAAGCGCTTGGCAAATTTACGCAAAGCAATTCCCAATATTCTTTTGCAGATGCTCATCCGTGGATGTAACGGGGTAGGCTACTCCGCTTATCCTGATAACCTGATAGCCGCATTCGTGGAAAAAAGTTGGGAGACCGGCGTGGACTTATTCCGCATCTTCGATTCGCTCAATTGGATGGAAAACATTGCACCCTGTATTGAGATGGTACGGAAACGTACCGGTGGTATCGCTGAGGGGACATTGTGTTATACCGGAGATATCCTGAACCCGCAACGCACAAAGTACGACCTCAACTACTACCTGCGTATGGCGAAGGATCTGGAGAATGCCGGTGCCCATATGTTGGGTATCAAAGACATGTCAGGTCTATTAAAACCTTACGCCGCGGCAGAGCTCGTTGCTGCATTGAAGGATACCGTAAAAATACCCATTCATCTCCACACACATGATACGTCATCGTTGCAGACCGCTACCTATCTCAAGGCCATTGAGGCGGGCGTTGACGTGGTAGACTGCGCGTTGGGTGCACTATCGGGGCTGACTTCCCAACCCAATTTCAATGCGGTGGTTGAAATGATGCGTTTTCACGAACGTGAGAACCCTTTTGATATCGATAGTCTCAACGCCTACAGTGATTACTGGGAGACGGTACGGACCTATTATGCGCCTTTTGAGTCGGGCATGAAAGCCGGATCCGCAGAGGTATTCCGTCACGAAATTCCGGGAGGGCAATACTCCAATTTGAAACAGCAGGCGACGGCATTGGGATTGGGTGACCGGATTGACGACATCAAACGTAGTTACGCGGAGGCCAATGAACTGTTTGGCGACATTGTAAAAGTAACCCCCAGTTCCAAAGTGGTGGGTGACATGGCGCAATACATGGTGGCCAATAACTTGAGCAAAGACGATGTATTATCGCGAGGAGATAGTTTGTCGTTTCCTGATTCGGTGGTATCTTTCTTCCGCGGAGACATTGGCCAACCCGAAGGAGGTTTCCCTATTAAATTGCAGCGTATGGTTTTGAAGGGACAACAGGCTTATTCCGAGCGTCCCAATAAACACTTACCTCCTTTGAATCTGGAGGCAGATTTCAAGTTGTTTTTGAAGGAGAATGGAGAAGACTTGACATTTACAGATTATCTGAGCTATCAATTTTATCCGAAAGTATTTGGAGAATACCTGAAAGCTTACCGGAAATATGGAGACGTATCGGTCGTACCTACTCAGTATTTTCTGTATGGTATGGAACCCGGGGAAGAAACCACTGTGCAGCTGACAAAAGGAAAGACCCTCTTGGTGAAGTTGGTATCCATTGGCCCCGCCGATCACGAAGGTAATCGTACCGTATTCTTTAAATTAAATGGGCAGACCCGGAATCTTGAAATACGGGATGGAAAATCTGAAACCGTGCGGAAGGAAAATAGAAAAGTGAATCCATCCGATCCAAGGCAGGTGGGATCTCCTTTGCAAGGGATGCTGACTGCGGTTTTTGTTGCAGTTGGGGATACGGTGTCGGCAAATCAGCCGCTGTTTGTTATCGAAGCAATGAAAATGGAAACCACTGTCACTTCAGCGGTGCAAGGTGTAGTGAAACAGGTGGAACTCTCGGCAGGAACGCTGGTAAATACCGATGACCTGGTGTTGGAGTTGGAATAATCAATGCGCGTGTATCGTTAATAGCCAGGGGATGTGTATCTTTAACAATTGAGAATGGGAGTGTACAAAATGGACGAAAGTTTATTGACGTTAAGCAAAACCCTGAAAGGTCCTATCTATTACGACGATAGTACCCAACATCAAACGATACTTCGTGCCTATTCCACGGATGCATCCGTCTATCAGGAGCGTCCGCTAGCGGTAGCTATTCCCAAAGATGTAGCGGATCTAAAAGCCCTGATTACATTTGCATCTAGCGGAGGCGTAACATTGATTCCACGGACGGCGGGGACTTCCTTAGCAGGACAGGTGGTTGGCCAGGGCATCGTGGTGGATGTATCCAAGCACTTTAATCGTGTACTGGAATTGAACGTGGAAGAGCGTTGGGTACGGGTACAACCGGGAGTTATCCGCGATGACCTCAACGCTTACCTGAAACCATATGGATTGATGTTTGGCCCGGAAACGTCCACCGCCAGCCGGGCAATGATCGGTGGAATGGTGGGCAATAATTCCAGCGGCTTACATTCTATTTCGTGGGGGGATACGCGCAGTCACCTCCTGTCGGCAAACGTATTGCTCGACGATGGTTCGGAAGCGGTGTTCGAAGCAGTGGATGAGGGAACGTTATTCAGCAAATTAACACTGACCAATCGTGAGGGCGATATTTATCGGGCAATGAATGACCTGTTGTCGAATCCGGTAAATCAGGAAGCCATCAAGGCGGGCTATCCCAAACCGTCGCTTACCCGGCGTAATACGGGATATGCACTGGATCTATTAGGTGACACAACAAAGCCTTTCAACTTCTGCAAACTGCTCGCCGGATCAGAGGGTACATTAGGGATCCTCACCGAAGCGAAGCTCAATCTGTTGCCGTTGCCCCCGAAAGAAATCGGACTGCTATGCATCCACTGCCATACACTTATCGAATCCCTGCACGCGAATATCGTTGCCCTTCGGCATCATCCCGAGGCGTCAGAACTGGTAGATAAGTATATCATGGATTTCACCAAGGGACATCCAACGTATCAATATAACCGCTTCTTCATCGAGGGGGACCCCGAAGCACTGCTGATGGTGGAGTTCAGGGGAGAGACATTGGAAGAAGTAGCGGCTAAGGCCAATTCCCTGCGGCAGGAGTTAAGGACACAAGGACTGGGGTATGCGCATCCGTTGATCACCGGTCCGCAGACCAACCTGGTATGGGACGTACGTAAGGCAGGCCTCGGACTTATCCGTAACCTACCGGGAGATACGCAGCCCGTAAACCTGATTGAAGATTGTGCGGTATCGCCCGAAGACCTACCTGCCTACATCACGGATTTACAGGGTGTGTTGACGGATCACGGGTTGAATGCCTCCTATTATGCACATGCGGGTGCTGGCGAGCTGCATGTGGAGCCGTTGATTAACCTGAAGACCGCCGAAGGGCGCCGCGCCTTTCGGAGTGTATTGGCTGAGACCGTCAAGTTGGTACGTAAATACAATGGTTCGCTTAGTGGCGAGCATGGCGACGGACGGTTACGTGGCGAGTTCATAGCCAATGCCCTGGGCAAAGACGTATACCAATTGCTGCAACAGGTCAAACGCATTTTTGATCCAAGTGGCATCTTCAATGCCCATAAGATCGTCGATACGCCACCGATGGACAAATCCCTGCGTTATGAACAGGATACTTCGTCCATCAAAATCGACACTGTATTCGATTTCAGCCGTCAGGAAAGCATCCTCCGGTTGTCCGAGAAATGTTCTGGTTCCGGCGATTGCCGTAAGACGCACATTACAGGAGGAACCATGTGCCCTTCGTACATGGCTACGCGCGAGGAGAAGGATACCACACGCGCACGTGCTAACATGCTGCGCCAATTTCTGACCCATTCATCGAAAGCCAACCGATTTGATCATCCCGAAATTAAGGAGGTGATGGATTTGTGCCTAAGCTGCAAAGGTTGCAAAACGGAATGTCCGTCGAGTGTCGACATAGCGAAAATGAAAGCTGAATTCCTGCAGCATTACTACGACGCAAACGGCACCCCTTTCCGTGCTTGGGTCATTGCCAACTTTACCAAATCGCAGCAGCTTGCCTCTTTTTTTCCAAGGCTATATAATGCGGTTATTCACCATAAAGCGCTCTCTGCTGTGGTAAAGCGGATGTTGGGATTCGCCAAAGACCGGTCACTGCCGGACGTAGGGGATACAACGCTGCGTAAGTGGGTGAAGAAGCAGCGGCCAGTCAGTCAAACGGGTACACGGGGACGGCAGGTCTATCTGTTCTGTGATGAATTTACAGACTATAACGACGTAAGTATCGGCCAAACAACCTATCGACTGCTGACGGCACTGGGCTACGAAGTAAAGCTGGCCCGGCATTTGGAAAGTGGTCGGACTTACCTTTCCAAAGGGCTGCTGCGGAAAGCGAAGGAAATTGCCAACCGGAATGTGCGTTACCTGAAAGATATTGTCACCGCGGAGACACCGCTGGTCGGTATCGAGCCGTCAGCAATTCTGACCTTCCGCGATGAATATCCGGAGCTGGTCGATAAGGAGCTCGTGGCAGATGCCTACAAACTGGCAGGGAATGCATTGCTTATCGACGAGTTTCTGGCAAAGGAAATGGAGTCGGGATACATCCAACGTTCTAGGTTTGAGGGGGCACCTCGCGACATTAAACTGCATGGACACTGTTACCAAAAGGCTTTTCATCTGGTGGATAAAACCGCCAAAATTCTTGCGTTTCCCGAAGGATACCGGGTAGAAGTCATTCCTTCCGGATGTTGTGGTATGGCGGGGTCTTTTGGCTACGAAAAGGAGCATTACGAGGTGTCCATGAAGGTGGGCGAGCTGGTATTGCTCCCAACGGTCAGGAAGACGCCTGACAGCATCTTAATTGCCGCACCCGGTACCAGTTGCCGCCATCAAATTAAAGACGGTGCGGGCAGAAAAGCGTACCATCCGGTCGAAATCCTATGGGAAGCTCTGCATAAGAAGGAACCGTAATCGGCAATCAGTACGAAAAAAAAGTCGTTAAATAGCTTGATGACTTCAGGGCAAGTAGGCTCTCTCTTTTTATAGGTTTGATCAGATAATCGATCAACTGGGGATAGGTTTTAGCACGTTTCCTATCCGCTTTGTTAATGGAAGAAGTTACAATGACGACGTGAATATTTTCCGGATAAGGAAACGCCTGTAACGCGTCAAGTACCTGCCATCCATTCTTCACCGGCATGTTAATATCAAGGAAAACCAAAAAGAATTTGTCGAGCGCAATTTCTTGTCCAATGGTCTCAAGGGCTTCCTCACCGTTTGTGCAGATGGTTGGGTTGCACGCGATGCCTGTGTCTCGGAGCAATACCTTAGCGATCAGATTGAACATTTTGTCGTCATCGACGACCATGACGCGTAACTCCATCGATCTGCATTTATTTTTATCTGCTAATCTGCTCAGTTTTATCCGTGATATCCCTCAAAATATTATCTAACTCAGTCGCAGAATCCTTAATGGCCCCCAGTAATTCGTCGCTTTCGATGCCCGAATCGGGACAATGTTGAATGAGATCTGCGAGTCCCATAATGCGTGCCAACGGGGCTCTCACCACATGAGATTGCATCCAGGCAATGTCTTGCAGTTTTTTGTTTTGTGCCTCTATGGCTTGGATATAATCCAGTTTTTCGCTGATATCATGTGCCAGAATTACCTCAGCTTTTCGGCCATGGAACTTAATAATGTTGCTTTTTACTTCGACATAGATCCGCTCCCCGCTTTTTTTTCGGTGTACATAGACACTGGTTGTGAATAATTCGTCATGTTGCTTGGAGTAGGCTACCGCCGCTTCCATTTTCGGTATCTCTTCAGGTGGTCGGATATCCCGTATGGTCATTGCAAGGAATTCCTCGCGCGTGTATCCATAATGCTTGATAGCGGCGTCATTTACGTCCAGAAAGCGATAGGTATCGAGATCGTATACCCACATGGGCTGTGGGCTCAGGTGAAAGAGGTTGCTGTACTTCTTTTCTGATTCTGCTACAATTTTAAGTTGCTGCTCAATTTCTGCATGCAGCTTATTCAGCGCCAGTTCTGCCAATTTAGCTTCTGTAATGTCCAGGCATGCACCGATCATTTTCCGCGAACCATCGGCCTTAAGAACAAGTTTTGCCCAAGATCTAAGGTGTCGAATTTCTCCTTCCGGGCGTACAATTCGTTCTTCAAATACGGTATCTTTTCCCTTTTTAATGGCGTTGTGGAGGATATCATAAACACGTTGCCGATCGTCAGCGTGTACACGCGACAGATACGCACTGAAGCCGGGAGTATATGCGGCTTTATCAAGCCCATAGATATCGAAAAGGGTATCTGACCAAGTGACATGGTCGGATTCGATATCCCATTGCCAGGTACCTAAGTGAGCCAATGCCTGCCCTTGTTGCATCATCAGCGTCGTTTCTTGAGCAAGTTCTGCATGATGATGATTCTCCAGAATCATATTCAGGAATGCACCGGCACGATCGATGAATGCCAATTCGTCTTCATTTGGATTCCGGATGTGCTTGTAATAGATACCGAAAACGGCCACAACTTCGCCTTGCGCATTGACAACAGGAGAAGACCAACAGGATTTGAGTCCGTGGTTCAGCGGTTGTTCTTTAAAATCTGCCCATAGGGGGTTGTTCGCAATATCGGCGACGATCACCGGCTTTTTGGTATACGCTGCACTTCCACATGATCCTGCATACTCACCTATGGGTAAGTTGTGGATGTGTTGGAGGTAGGCTGTTGGCAACGATGGCGCTATCCAGCTAAAGAGACGTCCGTTTCGGATTTGATTGATGGAACAGGCCATTCCCGGGAATAGGGCTTCGATACCTAACACGTAGGTGGAAAGTATATGTTCAATCGAAGCGTCTTTTTTTTCATTGAGTTCCAATATGGTCCGTTCAAGTTGATTCAACTCGGCAAAACGTTTGGCTTCTGTAATATCGACCATAATGCCCCGTAGCCAGCGTGGTTTGTTGGATTCGGAAATAACCGATACGATATCTTTGATCCAGATGATGTCGCCATTTTTCTTAACCATGCGGTAGTCAAAGGTGTGGTTTGCGGATTTTTTGGTGTGTTTCTGACAATAGGAGACGGCATTTTCCCGATCGGCCTCATAAATGTTTTTCTCCCAAAATCCTGGGTCTGCCAGCCACTCGTCGGCAGTATAACCCAAAAGCCATTTCACCTTGTCACTGATGAAGGTTGCTTCAAATGTTTCCGCATCGGCCTCCCATACGACGCCATCAATGGTCTGGATGAGGTTGTGGAATTTGTGCTCAGATGAAATCAGTGCTTCTTCGGTGTTCTTCTTTTCTGTAATATCCTGTGCCGTACCATATATGCGTACGCATATGCCATTTACCAGCTCAGCTTTGCCAATGGTAAGTATCCACCGCTTATGCCCTTTTGCTGTAGTCACCGGGAGGGCAATGCGGAAAATAGTACCGTCATGGGTTGCCTTTTGAAGCGCCTTTGAGAGTGCTTTACGATCGTTAGTGTCGCTGTAAAAAGCCATCGCTGAATGAAAATCCAGCGGATATTCCGGCCCCATCTCAAAGATTTCACGCAGCTCCTGAGACCAACTGATGGTCTGGAGTGCCCTGTTGATCTCCCAACTGCCGATACGAGCCGCCTGCTGTGTCTCTTGAAGGAATTTTCCGTGATTTACGGACTCAGTTACATCGGTCATCGAGCGGACGATAAACTGTATTTCACCGCAGTCATCGAGTACCGGCGTATGTTGGATTTCAAGGTATTTTATGTCGATGTGTGTGGGCGACGCTATGGCCGGAGAGGCGAATTTCTGCGGAACGAGTTTATGGGCTTGTTTAGTGCTAAGTATCGCATCAAAACTCTTTTTCCACTCGTTATCGTTAAGGTATGGATTAGTTGGAAAAACTTCAAAGAAACCCTTACCAAGTAGTTCTTCCCGCTGCTTATTTGTTAGGGTCAGGTAGGAGTCATTGGCATCGACAATGGTAAATAACGGTGCATTCGGAAGAAGAATGAGGGTAGGTGTGGGTGAAACCCGAAACACAGCCGTATATTCCATTTCCTTATGCATCGGTGGGACATTTTTAATGTTATCCGTAAAAATAAGGTGATTTTTGTTAATGTCCTAATATTTTGGTGGATGAATCGATCCGATATAGAATTGTTGCAGGTAGGAATCGGAAAGCTCAAAGGGGTTTAAAAACGAGAAAAATAGAACACCGATAACGCAGATAAAAAAGATCCTCGCTGATTAATCCGCGTTGATCTGCTCGATCCGTGTTATCGGTGTGCCATCCCTTTTAGACGAGATTATTACAATCAGGGCCAGATACCCAGATTCTGATACGAAATGGCAATCTTGTCAATTGACCCCACAAAGGCCGCTGTTCTCAGCGTGTCAATATCCTTATTCGAATTCTTAATCTCCCGGATTTCATGGTAAGAGCGTATCATGGTATCTTCCAGTCCGGAATTGACTAACTCCAATTCATCGGCCCCTTTTACAATAGCCATACGTTGGGCGGTGGTGAGTGACTTACCCGTGATCGTTTCAACCGTGTTAACCAGGTTAAGATTGGACATTTCTTCATATCGTTTATCCATCCGGCCGAAAGCTACGTGCGAAAGGTTTTTTAGCCACTCAAAATAAGAAACGGTCACACCGCCCGCATTGCAATACATATCCGGTATGATAATGCCGCCATTTTTAACAAATAGTGCTTCAGCACCCGGAGTGGTTGGCCCGTTGGCGCCCTCCGCAATGATTTTTGCTTTAATACGACCGATGTTTTCTTCAGTTAATTGGTTTTCGAGGGCTGCCGGCACGAGAATATCACATGCTTGCTCCAGCCCTTCTGCCGGGTTTTTAAACTGTTTAGTTGCTTTTTTGTAGTTGAGAATTGAACCGGTGTTTTTTCGATGTTCGACAATGGCATCGGGATCCAATCCGTCGGGATTATAAAGTGCACCATCGTATTCGCAAATGCCTACGATAACGGCTCCGAATTCCATCAACACTTTAGCTGTGTTGTATCCCACGTTACCCAGGCCCTGTATAATTATTTTTTTTCCGGCAATACCCGGCGTAAGCCCGATTTGATTCATGTCTTCGGCCACATCTACACATTCACGTATTGCGATAGCCACGCCACGTCCGGTTGCGGCTTTACGGCCGCTGATACCGTGCAAAGACAATGGCTTGCCCGTTACACAACCAAAGGCATCCAACTGCCCCGGATTCATAGTGGTATATGTATCAGCAATCCAGCTCATTTCTCGTTCGCCGGTACCGTAATCTGGTGCGGGAACGTCGATGGCAGGACCAATAAAATTTTTTTTGATTAATTCGACCGTATATCTACGCGTGATGGTTTCCAGTTCGCTGACGGAGTAGTTTTTTGGATTGATACAAATTCCGCCTTTTGCGCCTCCGAACGGTACATTGACGATTGCACACTTATAAGTCATCAAAGCAGCAAGCGCCATGACCTCGTCTTCATTGACCATATCACTGTACCGAATACCTCCCTTAGTAGGAAGCATGTGCTGTGAATGTTCCACGCGCCAGGCATTGATTACCTCAATCTGATCCCCTCTCCGGAACGGAAAGCTAAACCGGTAAACACTGTTACATACCTTGATCTGATTCAATAGACCCTGCGGATGCTTGGTAAACTGAGCAGCATGATCAAAAAATTGGGATACATCGTCAAAAAAGTGAGGTTCTTGTACTGGTTTTTCCTTTGATTTAGCCATGTCAATCGTTAATGTTTTTGCTGTTTTTCCAATTTCGAAAGTTTTTTGTCAATAGTAAACAGGTATATGGCTAATCCCAAAAATAGGATAACCAATACGGCCACTACGACATAAATCTTACCTGAACTGCGCAACCCCGAAGCCATTTCAACTCCGTTGTTGGACTGTGCAAAGCTACATATTAACCCATTGATAACTAGGAGCAAAGAAAGAATTACCTTTTTCATATTGATTTGCGAAAAACGTTGTCAATTTTTATTGTAATAATTGGATTTTTTGATGGAAATGAAGCTTGCATGATTTATTTTTCACTTTTTGTTTTTTCTCAGCGGTGTTCAAAAAATCATTTCGCTTCGTTTGTGCCTTTTTTAAAAGGGTAATTCATGCAGGTTTTAATGTTTTATCAATTTACAATTGCCGCGCTATCAAAAATTAGTCCGCTGCAGTATGGCTTTGGTACTCCAGTTTTCGAATGCGGAACCGCAAAGTCATTAACCAGGTGCCCACCAGTATCCAGCCCAGTGACGCCGGATATAAAACCGCTTTCATGGATCCATCCAAGTCAAAATCCCCGAATCCTGAGTTGCCGCCGGCACCTGGATGCAATGAGTCGGTATTTTTGGGAAGGATATACATAAGCACGATCATAATTGGGAAAGCGAATATGTTATAGATGGCGGATATTCTACCCCGTTTCTGTTCTTCCTCCAGCGCATTGCGGAGCACAAGGTAAGCCAGGTACATGAGTGTAGCGATGGCTGATCCATTTGTTTTCGGGTCGTTTGGCCAGGGGGCCCCCCAAGTGAAATTTGCCCAAATCATGCCGGTTGCCAAACCCAGTAAACAAAAGACAATCCCAACATTGACACTTTCTACAGCTACAAGATCATGTTTGGGGTCATTTGACGATAAATATTTTATACTGTAAATAACCGAAATCAGATAAAGGGTGAACATGGCAAACCACATGGGTACATGAAAATATACATTGCGGATTGTTTCATGCACAATAGGCAACGCCGGTACTTTGCCCAAAATTCCCATAATGATACTGTACAACAATAATAGAATTGCCAGAATTTTCCACCAGTAATGTTTCATTTTATTAGACACCAGACATTAGACATTAGACACCGATCACTCATTACCCACCACCGATCACTAATCAATCTCTCCAAAGGTAAGGAAATAACAACAAAGAAATGGCCACCGTGATGATATTGATTGCCAATAATACAACGAGTTCATCCGTGCTGACACTGCGATCCAGCCCGTCCATCGCATTTTTGGAAACCTTGATAAGAATGAGTAATAAGGGGATGACGATGGGGAAACTGAGGATCGCCATTAATGTACTGTTGTTACCTGCTTTCGCACTGATACCAGACACCATGGTGAATACGGAGGCAAAACTCATACTCCCAAGAATTACCACAAGGAAATAGAGTACCGGATCGCCCAACGGATTTCGAAAGATGATGGAATATACCAAATAAGCTATTGCAGAAAGCAGTAGCATAACCAGGATATTATAGCCAATTTTGGAAAGGATGACGGCCTTTGCACTGGAGATCGTATAATAATACAGCTGACGGCTACGGCTTTCCTGGACGAAGCTTTTATTGATCGCATTGACCGACGCGAACAGAAGAATAATCCAAAATAGTGCATTCCAAGTAGTGGGATCCACGGATTTAAATGCCTGATAGCAAACAAAAACCGTAGATACCACATAAAGTAAAATCCCATTGATGGCATACTTAAAACGCCATTCAAGCAAAATCTCTTTGCGAATAAGGGAGGTAACTTCTTTGAGTAAGCTCATCCCCGCAAAGATACAATTCGCGCGTTATTGCAGACTAAGTAACTGCTTATATTTCTTCCTCTGCACGACGGGTAGCTGTTTTAACCGCATTGCTTGCCTTCGAAATACCTTCTTTGGCCAACCGATCTGCTTTGCTGATAGCTGACTGGCTTTTACTTTTGGCTTCTGTACGGAGATCGTCAATTTCTTTGGAGGCCCGGTCGACTAATTTTGAAGCTTTGTGTAGACCGTCTTTCGTATTCTTTCTAATGGATTTTGATAGCTCGCGTATGCCATCACTCGCGCGATCCAATTGTTTGCGGCCTTCCTTTGTACCCAATAGTAGCCACGCTACTGTACCAGCTGCAAGTCCAACCAATGCATACGTAACAATGCTGTTTTTCGTGTTCATCTCAATGTCCTTTTTTTTTGTTATAACTTTCTTCAACCACTCTTGGTTTTATAACGTAAGAACAAGGGATCTCAAAAAATGTTTGCGGCTATGGATTAATTGGTTATATCCCAAACAATCGCCTGTTTGTCGTCACCTACGGATATCAATTGATTTTTATACGTATTCCATGCGATGTCATTTACAGAAAGCCGGTGGCTGTCAAACCCTCTTTCAAGACTGATGACCCGTAGCAGTCTGAAATCGTCTGCCGACCAGATTTTAATACTTTTATCCCGGCTGGCGGTCGCAAAGACCGGTAAAAAAGGGTGATACTTAATGGCATATACCGTAAATAGATGTGGGGTAAACGTACTGACAATGGAAAAATCGGCTGTGTTTAGGATGTTCAGTTTTGCGTCCCGGCCTCCCGTAAGTAGATATCGGCCATCGGGCGAAAAGCACAGTGAGGTAATGGGAAGGGTATGGGCGGGCAGTTCTTCGATAAAAGAATAGTCAAGTGCGCTATATAACTTGACTTTCCCATCCTTCGCTCCAAAGGCTACCCAATTTTCGTCGCTGCTTATGGCAATGGTGCGGACTGTTTGGTCAGACACTTTAAAATGATATAATAAACTGAATGTATGCGTATTCCAAACGGATACCGTACCATCTTCCGACGCCAAAATAAGTTCGGGCTTGGTTTTAAAAGATTTAATTGAAAAGACCGGGCGCCGGTGATGTTCAAGTTTTGCAATCAGCTCGCGGGTCTCCGTATGTACGATTCTGCCCATGCCATCGCGGGTACCGACTGCAAGCAGTGGGGTTCCGGATAACAGATGCAGTGCATATACGGAAAACTGCACCGGATATATAATGCGTTCGAAGGCCATCTTCTCCAAATTCCACTCAACAACGCCTTTGTCGTTACCGCCGGTATATACAGTAGAAGCTGTGGCTCCGTTTTCAACCGTAAAAATCGGATTTTGGTGTCCGGATAACGTTCCTGCTTTATGGATCCTGAGTGTATTCATGGTAGCCAGTCCTGTCTACCGATGCCTGCTTTCGAGGTTTTTGGCAATCGTCTCCAATGAAATACCCTTTTCTGTTAGCAACACCAATAGGTGAAATACAAGATCGGATGTTTCGTTGATAAAATCTTTATCCGCTTCGGCTAGCGCGGCAATCACAGTTTCCACAGCCTCTTCGCCCACTTTTTGAGCAATTTTATTCAGTCCGCGTTCACGGAGTCGATTCACATACGAATCTGTGGTCGGAAATTCGTAGCGATTCGCGATGATATTTGTTAGTTCAAAAATAAAATTCTGGTTGTAATCCGTGCTAAAACAGCTCCGGCTGCCGGTATGGCACGTTGGGCCCTTTGGCAGGGCCTTAATCAATATCGTATCCTGGTCGCAATCGATATGTGTACTGACAACATTCAGAAAGTGGCCGCTTTCTTCGCCTTTTGTCCACAATCTGTTTTTGCTCCTTGAGAAAAACGTAACACGGCCCTCGGCTTGCGTTTTCTGCCAAGCTTCCTCATTCATATAGCCCAGCATTAATACCTCCAATGTCTGTGCATCCTGTATGATAGCCGGAACAAGTCCCCCGCTTTTTTCAAAATCTAACATCTTTATGTTTCCTGTGTTACCTGATTTCAATTCCATGTTGCCGCAACGTGTCTTTCAATTGGGGAATCAGTATTTCGCCGTAATGGAATACCGAAGCAGCTAAAGCAGCATCGACGTTGCTCTGTTGAAATACATCTACAAAATGCTGTTCATTGCCGGCTCCGCCCGAAGCAATCAGCGGGATGGATAAACGGTCGTTGATTTTTTTTAGCAACGAACAGTCAAAGCCGTTTTTGGTTCCATCATGGTCCATGGAAGTCAATAAAATTTCTCCGGCCCCCCGGCTTTCCGCTTCCTTAATCCAATGTTCGGTTTCCAGGTCCGTTTTTAGTCGGCCACCGTTGAGATGTACGTAGTTTTTACCATCCACATAACGTGTATCCACAGCCACCACCACGAACTGTATACCGAAAGCATCTGCCAATTGGTTAATCAGGTCAGGATTACGCACCGCCGCTGAATTGATGGAGATTTTATCAGCACCAGCATGTAACAGTACATCAGCGTCAGCCAATTCATTGATGCCACCGCCAATGGTAAACGGGATGTTTACCTGCCTCGCCACCGCTTTCACTAACGCTACCGTAGTTTTGCGTCTTTCATGCGTTGCCGTGATGTCTAAAAAAACCAATTCGTCTGCACCCTGCCTGGAGTACTGCCAGGCTAACTCAACAGGGTCTCCTGCATCGCGGAGGTCCACGAAATTTACACCTTTTACCGTACGCCCATCTTTGACGTCTAAGCAGGGAATGATGCGCTTAGCCAGCATGACAATTTAAAAACGGATGAGGGACTTCAGATTCCACTCTTTGATTTGTTCAATGGTAATGCGATTCTCATAAATGGCTTTTCCTACTACACACGCCTCAACTTTGATTGCGTCTAACGCGTGAATATCGTCCATTGAGCTGATACCCCCGGATGCAATGAGTTTAATGATGGGAGAGTGATCCAACAATTTTTTGTATAGTTCCACGCCCGCACCGCCCAATTTGCCATCTTTATTGATATCTGTACATAAGAATCGGAAAAAACCTAAGGAAAGACAGCGGTCAATATAGTCAAGTAATTTGACCGGGGAGCTTTCCATCCATCCGGAATATTTAATGACTTCGTCCAACACATCAATGGCGATCACCACCTGATCTGCATATTTGTGTTTGCCCCGGTTCAGCTTGCTGAGTTCATCCAAAAATGAAGGGTTGGTAATGGCCTGTGTACCCACTACCACCCGGTGTATTCCCGCATCGACTAATTCCATTACCTTTTCAATGCTGCGCACCCCGCCACCATACTGCACCTTCATGTCGGTATGGCGGACAATATCAAACAAGTACGACTGATTTGAAAAGTCTCCCTTGGCGCCGTTGAGGTCAACGATATGCACAAATTCGGTGCCGTTGAATTGATACTTTTCGATCATCTCTTCAAGGCTGACCTCATAAACAGTTGCATCATCGTAATTGCCCTCACGCAGGCGGACAACTTTCTTATCCAATACATCTATTGCCGGAATGATATACATATCTTCTGAAAGGTTGATTTTAATGTAAGTTTGAAAAATTCAATAATAACTGTTCTCCCGCTTCCCCCGATTTTTCTGGATGAAACTGAACCCCATAGAAGTTTCGATCCTGTAATGAAGCCGAAAACTTCAATCCATATTCGGTAAAAGCGGCCGTAAAAGTAGCATTATATTCAATAAAATAAGAGTGTACAAAGTAAAAGTAGGCATCTTTTTTTATATCTGCGAACAATGCACACCGATTTTCGTGGAAAACCTTATTCCATCCCATATGCGGAACTTTTTCCGCAATCCGGTTTTCGAAGTGTAGTGTTTTTAACGGAACGATATCCAATAGCGGACTGTTGCCCTCCTCTGAATGTGAGGTAAGTAATTGCATACCTACACAAATTCCCAAAACGGGTTTTTTCAGTTGCCTAATCGGTTCAGCCAGCCCCGATGCCTGTAACTTTCGCATGGCTGTACCTGCATGCCCCACTCCCGGAATGACAATGCGGTCGTACGCCGCTAATTCATCCTGTGTATTGACCATACCATACGGAATGTGTAAACGCTCCAGCGCTGCCGTCAGCGAGAAAATATTGCCTGCCCCGTAATTGATGATTCCTGTCATATTCAGCTGTCAGCTGTCAGCTTTCGGCTTTCGGCCGTCGGCTTCACTTTCTACTTATTAACTTCTAACTTCGTATCTCGTACTTATCAAAGAATTCCTTTCGTACTCGGAAGCTCCATACGTTCTGCATCCCTTCTTACCGCCCTTTTGATTGATTTGGCAAATGCTTTGAATATGGCTTCTATCTTATGGTGTTCGTTCTCGCCTTCCGCTTTAATATTCAGGTTGCATCGGGCGCCATCCGAAAAGGATTTAAAAAAATGGAAGAACATTTCTGTAGGCATGTCACCTATTTTTTCCCGTTTGAATGCTGCATCCCATACGATCCAGGATCTGCCTCCGAAATCGATGGCAACCTGTGCGAGACAATCGTCCATCGGAAGCGTAAAGGCATAGCGTTCGATACCCCGTTTATCCCCCAGGGTTTTGGCTATAATTTCGCCCAAAGCAATCCCCGTATCTTCAATCGTGTGGTGTTCATCAATATGCAAATCGCCGGTTGCCTGTATGGTAAGGTCAATACTTCCGTGCCGGGCTATTTGATCAAGCATGTGATCAAAAAAGGGAAGTCCGGTATGGATATCCGCCTTTCCTTTACCGTCCAGATTTAACCGGATATAAATGTCGGTTTCGTTGGTTTTGCGGCGGTGCTCACCTACCCGGTCTCCCAGTTTGAGAAACTCGTAAATCGTCTTCCAATCGGAGGTCTCCAAAGCGACCACAGCATCGTCGATTTCGTGTGCTTCGGCAGCGCCAAGGGAATCGTTATTCCGCAACCAAATGGCTTTCGCACCTAAATTCTGCGCCAATTTTACGTCGTTGACACGATCGCCGATGACAAAAGAATGGGCGAGGTCATATTTCTCAGCATCGAAATACGAGGTCAGCAGTGCCGTTCCCGGTTTGCGTGTGGGTGCAAGTTCATGCGGAAATGTACGGTCTATATGTTCTGCGGCAAATACGACACCCTCGCCGGCAAATGTGTCGATGATAAACCGGTGTACAGGCCAAAAATTAGCTTCGGGATGCGAATCTGTGCCCAATCCATCCTGGTTGGATACGAGTACCAGCTCAAAGTCCAGCTCGTTGGCAATGCGTGGCAGATACTGCAAGGCACCGGGATAAAATTTTAATTTAGCAAATGAGTCAATCTGCTCGTCTTCCGGTTCGATAATCAGCGTACCGTCCCGGTCTATGAAAAGTAATCGTTTAATCGCGTCAGGCATTGATTGTTTTTAATTGCCTCAATTTTATGGTTGAGTTGAAACGGTCAAATTTAGCTAAATTAATGCGCAAAAGCAAATTCGTCCAGCGCCTCCAATAGCAACTTGTTTTCGTCGGGAGTTCCTACCGTAATGCGCAGGCAACCCTCACATAATTCCACTTTGGAACGGTCGCGCACGATAATACTTTTTTCGACTAAATAATCATATAGCTGTCGCGGGTTGGTAGTTTTAGCCAGTATAAAGTTGGCGTCAGACGGATACACGCGCAACACAAACGCCAGTGAACTTAATTTGGTGGAGAGTTTTTCCCGTTCGGACACCGTTTCCCGTATCCATTCATTTACCTTATCCACATTATCCAGGGCTTTTAAGGCAAGTTCCTGTGTCGCCTGGTTAATGTTATAGGGTGGCTTTATTTTGTTGAATACTTCGATAATTTCCTCACTCGCAAAGGCCATTCCCAAGCGTAACCCTGCTAGTCCCCAAGCTTTGGAAAGGGTTTGCAGGACTACGAGATTGCTATACTCCGTCAGTTCTTGGATAAATGTCTTTTGCCGTGCGTAGTTGATATATGCTTCATCAATGACCACCAACCCCTTAAAGTTGGCCAAAATGGTTTCTACATCTTCGCGGTGCAATGAATTTCCGGTTGGGTTGTTGGGCGAACACAAAAAGATAATTCGGGTATTGGCATCGATGGCTTCCGCAATACCCTCCAGGTTCAGTTGAAAATCTTCCGTTAAGTTTACTTTTTTAACAGCTGCATCGTTGATATGGGCGGATACTTCGTACATTCCATAGGTGGGTGGTACAAGGATTACGTTATCCACCCCCGGCCGGCAAAAAGCCCGATAGAGGATATCAATGGCCTCATCGCTGCCATTGCCAAGGAAAATATTCCGTGGGGGAACCCCTTTGATACCGCTTAACTTTACTTTCAGTTGTTGCTGTAAAGGGTCGGGATAGCGATTGTAATTGCCGTCCAATGGAGAGCCGTAGGCATTCTCATTGGCGTCCAAAAGTACAGATGCTTCTCCTTTAAACTCATCACGGGCCGATGAGTAAGGGATTAAATTCCGGATGTTGTCTCTTAATATACCGGTCAAATCAAACGAATTAGCCATTGCCAATTTTACAGTTATTATATAGTTATACGTTATACCAATTTCCCTCCAACGCCAAATCGGTATTCGGGAAAATGGATTTGCTTTCTTCCAGCAGCGGTTTCAGATCCTTGTACCTCGCAGAGTAATGTCCAATCAGTAATTTCCTCGCTTGTACCTTCGTTGCAATCTGCCCTGCTTGGCGTGCGGTGGTATGAAAGGTCTCCACGGCTCTATTCAACATGTCATGCAAAAATGTTGCCTCATGGTATAATAGGTCCACTCCTTGAATAAAAGGAAGGTACCGCTCCGTCATAACGGTGTCGGAACAATACGCATAGCTTCGCGGTATAGGAGGGGGGAGGGTCAGTTCCTGCCAACGGTATACCGTTCCGTCGGAAGCCGTATAATCATTCCCGCGTTTAATCAATGGAAGATAAGCAGTAGGTATACCAATCGCCTCCGTTTTCGTGCGGTCAATCGTAGGCATTCGTTTCTTCTCATCAAACCGGAATCCCGTACAGGCAATTCGATGGTCTAACGGGAAACTACTAACTAAGATGTGTTCGTTTTCTAAGATTGACTCACCGGTTTGATCCTGCGTCGGATGAAAAAGCAACGGATAGCGCAATACGGTTTGCGAATGAAGAAAATGTAGGTCAATTATTTCCTGTAAAGCAGGTGGCCCATATATATGTAGTTCCTCTTTACGGCCTACTAAATGCATGGACGAAATAAGTCCGATCAAACCGAGGTAATGATCACCATGTAAATGGCTGATAAAAATATGTTTGATACGGTTACTTCGGATTCCGTATTTGATGAGTTGCACTTGCGTACCTTCTCCGCAATCCAACAGATACAGTTGCTCGTTGATATTGATCAACTGTGCGGTTGGATGACGGCCATATATCGGTGTAGCAGAACTACTTCCTAATATTAATACTTCAAACCTCATTCTTTTTCTACCGCACCCTTCAGGTCTTTTTCAAGTTCCTGCGAAAATATCAGATCTTCAGCCTCGGCGGTGTTGTGTGCAAGCGTCAATACACCGCCCAGATTACATACCGAAATAAGGCTTTTGATCTGTTGATTTACACAGGCTAATATAAATATGCCGCCTGCAGCCTTGCAAAGACGGTGTGCCATTAGGCCGGTTCGTAATCCGGATGAATCCGCTTCTTTTACCTGTGACAAATCGAGGATGATATTTCGTTGGCCACCGGTATTCCGCAAAAGAAATTCTGCCTTAATCTTTGGTGCCGATTCACCGTCCAGTATTTCTACGTGAGGCTGGATGATGACATATTTATCGTGTTTATCAATTGTGAATTTCATTCGAAAATAATAGTGATGGAGCTTGCGTTTGCCTTTGGCTTCCGCAGGTTTCATCTGTTTATTTTTTTTAGTTGTTCATTGCTTGCTTGTTTCTAACAGTGGCCACGCTGCCTTTGGCGGATAAGTGGTCGGTGCCTAACCCGTCTTCACGGGATGGAGCCTTTCAAGAGCCGTTACGGTATTACGTTGTATCCGTTCCAATACAGCTGTATCATCCGGATACTCGAAACGCTCACCCGTAATATGCTCAAAGAGTTCAATGTATCTTTCGGAAATCGACCAAACAATCTCATCGGTCATTTCTGGTATATTTTGTCCTTCCTTCCCCTGAAAACCATTTTCAATCAGCCATTTCCGGACGAACTCTTTGGATAACTGCCGTTGAGGTTTGCCTTCATCCTGCAGTTGCGCATAAGTATCCGCATAGAAGTAACGCGACGAATCCGGTGTGTGGATTTCATCTATCAAAAATATGTCGTCGTCTATTTTGCCAAATTCATATTTGGTGTCTACCAAGATCAAGCCTCTTTCGGCAGCTAAGTCGGTGCCCCGTTTGAACAGCGCGAGGGTATAGGCCGCTAGCTGCCGGTAGTCGGCTTCGGACACAATGCCCTGTTCCAGTATCGCTGCACGTGAAATATCCGCGTCGTGTCCGATGGTGGCTTTTGTGGTCGGAGTAATAATGGGCTGGGGCAAACGGTCGTTTTCTTTTAGTCCATCAGGAAGCGGCTCCCCGCATATTTCGCGTTTGCCCGATTGGTATTCGCGCCACGCATGTCCAGCTAAGTATCCACGGACAACCATCTCCACTTTAAAGGGTTGGCATAGCCGACCGATCGTTACACTGGGATCGGGTACGGCTATTACCCAATTGGGTACGATATCTTCTGTCGCCTTTAAAAATTTGGCGGCAATTTGATTGAGTACCTGCCCTTTGTAGGGAATAGCCCGAGGAAGTACAACATCAAATGCGGAGATACGGTCTGTGGCGACCATGGCCAAATAAGTATCGGCGATGGTATATACATCCCGTACTTTACCCCGATAAAAGGCAGTCTGACCTTCGAAATGGAAATTTGTTTCTTTTACTGTATTCATTTTTTTTAGCTTTCAGCGATCAGCTCACCTCTCACTTCGTACTTCTAACCTCGTACTTCAATTTATATATCCCCGTATGCTTCCAGTATTCTTCTTACCAATTTGTGCCGCACCACATCTCCGCCACTTAGATAAATCATGTCAATACCCTCAATTCCATCCAGAAGTTTTAGTGCAGTTTGTAAACCGGACTGCTGTTTTTTGGGTAAGTCAATCTGCGTAACGTCTCCCGTTACGATGAATTTGGCAGTGGGCCCCATTCTTGTCAGAAACATCTTCATCTGCATGTCAGTGGCATTTTGAGCCTCATCCAAAATAACAAAACAGTTGTCAAGTGTGCGCCCCCGCATAAAAGCTAAAGGCGCAACTTCTATGGTACGGTTCTCCAAAAATACTTTTAGTTTTTCCGCGGGAATCATGTCGTCAAGTGCATCATACAGGGGGCGTAAATATGGATCTACTTTTTCTTTAAGATCCCCCGGTAAAAAACCTAGATTTTCTCCGGCTTCCACCGCGGGCCGGGTCAATATAATGCGCCTCACCTCCTTGTTCCGCAGCGCTCGCACAGCGAGCGCAACAGCGGTATAGGTCTTACCCGTTCCAGCCGGACCGATTGCAAACAAAATATCGTTTTTCAGGATGCTTTCCACCATCCGCCGCTGATTCGGTGTACGTGCCTTTACAACGATGCCATTAGGGCCGAAAACAATTGGCTCTCCACCCCCGGAAGGGGTTGCCTCTGTCTTTTCTGCCTTTTTAGCGGGTACACCATTGGATGTTTTTATGTCCAAAATGTTCTCTACATCATTGGCAGTTAAATTGTTGTATTGTTCAACATGTGCAACTATCCGATCGAAAGACGATTTGAATACCGAAATTTCCTGTTCATCCCCCAATACTTTTACTTCATTGCCGCGAGCCACGATTTTTAATTTTGGAAACTGTCTTTTAAACAATTCGAAATGCTCATTGTGTGCGCCCCACAGCACCGCAGGATTCACATATTCTAACGTAAGATTTAATTCGTTCAAATTCGATCTTTCACTATTGACTGTCAACTATTTAATTTTAATGTTTCTTGCCTTTTTTATGATACAGCTTTCTGTATGGGCTGTCATACGACTGTCGTCTCGCAGCTTTCAAAGATAGCGATAAATTACGATTCGTATTGGCTAAATAAAAAATCTGCTTTTCCCGCAAAGTTGAATAATTGGATATGATGGCAACTTTATCTAAGTTTGCATCCATTGCAATCGAGGCGGGTATGGGTATTATTACCTTAACAACAGATTTAGGACATAAAGATTTTTATCAAGCAGCATTAAAAGGCAGTATTATCAGCCAATTTCCCGCTGTGCAACTGGTTGATGTATCCCACGAGATTCCTCCTTTTGATATTCAGTATGCAGCGTTTGTGGTAAAAAACGCGTATCCTTATTTCCCGCCCAAAACGGTTCATCTCATCGGTATTGATTCCGTGTTTAACCAAAACACCCGGTATCTTGCTTTACAATACAACAATCACTATTTCATCGGTACGGATAACGGTCTGTTTTCACTGATATTGGACGGCCCTCCAGCAGAAGCCGTAGAAATTAACATCATCCAGGATTTAAAATATTTACATTTCCCACTGACCGATATTTTTGCCAAGGCGGCATGCCACCTTGCCAAGGGAGGCAAATTGACGGATATAGGAGATCCGGTAGACGGTGTAGTAGACCGGACACTGGTACAACCGGTGGTCGAAAAGGATAGCTTACGCGGCAGTGTCGTATTTGTGGATTCATTTGGTAATGTGATTAGCAATATCAGCAAAGAACTATTTAACAAGGTACAGCGCGGCCGTAACTTTGTATTGTATTTCCGGCGCAATGAGACAATCGATCAGATGAGCTGGCATTATAACGAGGTGCCCGAAGGTGAAAAGCTTTGTCTCTTTGGCATCACCAACTATTTAGAGATTGCGATAAACAAAGGAAATGCCAGTGGGCTATTGGGGCTCAACAAAGGAGACATCATCCGGGTGGAATTCAAAAAATAATGGTTTTTTATCATGCGACCTTATCAGTTTAACTGCATTTACATCGTATTATTTTTTTTGTTAAGTTGTGTGTCGTTTTCGTTTGCTCAGGAAACGTCAGACACGACCGGCTATGAAAATCAGCGCCAAAAAGTCAATAAGCTGTTGACTGAACGCAGCCAACGATTTGGACAATTTAATGAAAGCCTTCAAAAGCGCACCGGCATTTTCGGACTAAAGACCAAAAAGGATATGCAGTCGTCTATCGATATCCTGAAGCAG
The DNA here is from genome assembly GCF_014642075.1 of Parapedobacter defluvii. Lineage (GTDB taxonomy): Bacteria > Bacteroidota > Bacteroidia > Sphingobacteriales > Sphingobacteriaceae > Parapedobacter > Parapedobacter defluvii. Next base: position 570,803 of record NZ_BMIK01000001.1, read on the forward strand.
ATTGTCCTTACTGATAACGACATATTTCAGGAAACCAAAGCCCTGCTGGATTATAAGGATTTTGAGAAGTCGCAGATCGCCGAAAGGGCTTCGGAATTTGATGGGCGCATTAACGGATATATCAGGACCATCAGCAAACTGCAACGCGAACACGAAAGAATGACCAACGAGATCAATGCGTTAGAAAAGGCAAACCATTTTTATCAGGGGTTAGTGATATTTTTCGGTTTGGTGATATTGGGCGCCGGGGTCTTTTTTGTTATGAAACGCCAAAAATTGACGAAGGCGTGATATGTGCCCCGGTTATTGTCATTACTTTTGCGCCTATAGTTTTTAATTATAGGACATGGCAAGACAACGGTTAAATAGCGGGGATAAGCCATCGGAGGACCTGCCCAAACCGAAACTTACAAAAACAACACTTCGGAAAGCTGCCAAATTGCTGGGATATCTTCGGCCGTATCGGGTGAAGTTTATCGTCGGAATGGTGTTTTTGTTCTTGTCTAGCCTGACTGCGCTGACCTTCCCTGCACTTTTGGGGGCTATGATCGATGCCGCACAGGGTAAAGTGAAGTATGAATGGCTTGCTGTGGATATCCATACCATCGGAGCCATTTCTTTCGTTATCCTTTTTATCCAGTCCGCCGTTTCCTTCTTCCGGATTCGTCTTTTTGTAGAAGTTGCCGAAAAGTCGCTGGCTGACATCCGCAGGGATTCCTATTACAAACTTATCACATTTCCACTTGATTTTTTTGCCAACCGTAGGGTGGGTGAATTGAATAGCCGCTTATCTGCAGATTTGGCTCAGATACAGGATACAATGACCACCACATTGGCAGAAATCATCCGGCAGGTTATTTTGCTAATTGGTGGTGTGTGTTGGCTGTTCATTGTATCTTCAAAACTCACCCTGCTCAATCTCAGTATCCTACCCGTATTGGTAGTGGTTGCAGTGATTTTTGGTAGGTTTATCCGGAAACTTTCGCGCAAAGCGCAGGATAAACTCGCTGAGTCCAACACCGTAGTCCAAGAAACGTTGCAGGGTATCAGTAATGTGAAGGCGTTTGTCAATGAAGCCTATGAAGCATCTCGTTATTCCCGTACACTCGACGCGGTTGTTAAAATTGCTGTCAAGGGCGCAACGTATCGTGGTGTCTTTGCTTCATTTATCATCTTCTGTCTCTTCGGCGCTGTGGTTGCTGTCATTTGGTATGGGTCGTCGCTGGTTTCCGCTGGCGACATTTCCGTAGGGGATTTGACTACCTATATCCTATACTCTATATTCGTAGCAGGCTCTATGGGTACTTTCCCCGAGCTATATGCAAATATCCAAAAGGCAATTGGCGCGAGTGAACGTGTCATTGAAATACTGGATGAGCAACAAGAAGATGTGGGATTGTTGCAGGAAGAAAAAGTTATTTCCTATCCCATCAAAGGCAGTATCGCGTTTGATAATGTTACATTTGCGTATCCTTCCCGTCCGGAAATCACCGTGCTGAAAAATGTGTCTTTTGCCGCGCCGGCCGGTGATAAAATTGCAATCGTGGGTCCAAGCGGTACAGGCAAATCAACCATTGCTGCATTGGTACTGCAATTTTATAAGCCGGATAGTGGCCGTATTCTGTTTGATGGCCGTGAGGCCAGCAGTTACCCGTTGACGGATATTCGCAGTCAGGTTGCCATCGTACCTCAGGACGTATTGCTTTTTGGAGGTACCATTCGGGAAAACATCGCTTATGGCCGGCTTTCAGCCGATGCAGAAGAAATTATTACGGCGGCCAAGCGGGCCAATGCCCATAACTTTATCATGGATTTTCCTGAAGGGTACGATACCGTGGTAGGTGAACGCGGTGTCAAATTGTCGGGCGGGCAACGCCAGCGCATCGCCATTGCACGGGCCCTGCTTAAAGATCCTGCTATTTTAATTCTTGACGAAGCAACTTCTTCACTGGATTCCGAATCCGAACGTCAGGTACAACAAGCGCTGGAAGAGTTGATGAAGAATCGCACATCTATTATCATCGCTCACCGGCTTTCTACCATTCGCGAAGCCAACCAAATCGTGGTGGTCGAATGCGGGCAGGTGGTGGCTTCCGGTACCCATGACGAGTTGATGGATCAGGGAGACGGGCTATACCACCATTTGTACAAACTCCAATTAGATACCGCGCGTTAGTAACCGGGTAACTTCTTGAAGGTAATGTACATCCACTGCATCAAAGTAGTTCAGGTATTCACTGTCCACATCCAATACAGCAATCACTTCGCTTTGCTTAAATATAGGCACGACAATTTCCGATTTGGATACCGAACTGCAAGCGATATGGCCGGGGAAGGCGTCCACATCCGGTACAGTACATGTTTTCCGCTGGGCCCACGCCTGGCCGCATACGCCTTTGCCCTTTCTGATACGGGTACAGGCTAATGGGCCTTGGAAGGGGCCAAGAACAAGCTCATCGGTGTTAACCAGGTAAAAACCTACCCAAAAGAAATCGAACTGAGCCTTAAGTACTGCGGATATATTGGCCATGTTGGCAATCAGATTATCTTCTCCGGCAATCAATGTATCTAGTTGAGGTAGCAATGCCTGATACTGCATTTCTTTGGTGCCCTGGGCAATGTAAAGTTCTTCTGCCATTTTCTTACAATCCACTCCAATGATTAGAAATCAAATGTACATGAAGTTTTTGGAATTGCGTATGCGCATCTCACGCCGGAAAGAGCACTGCAATTGGGTAGGTAACAGAAAATCCTGAGAACTTTTTCTAATGGGCTTCTTATCCAACAAGCTTTCTACAGTCTTTGTCTGGTAGTTATGCATTAGATATACAGTATTTGTCCAGTAGTTATTCAGTAGTAACCCAGATTCTTCATACTTCATTGATACTGGATATCTAATGAATGCCCATTGGATATAGAGGGGATGAAAAATAACTGTCCCCCAGCTTCCGTTCGTATCCATATCCTTCCCGAAATGGCCATAGGACCTTATGTCCTCCCATGTCTCACATCCGCAGATAACTGCCGGTATGGTAATGAAAACGATATCCGTCAAAAGGTGCTCTTCGGTCCGTTCTACACGCGGGTCGCATCTTCTTTTTCTGCACAGGAAAACGATTAATCCCATGTCCTGCAAATACTAATTCCTAACTTCCTAACATTTTTGATGCGTTTACCCCTGCAAGCATTATTCGCAAATTTCGGAAATTCCACAAATCAACTATTTTTGACACCAATTATGAGTTTGAGAAATGAACAAATGGCAGGCCGTCTTTCTGGCGTAAAAGAAATAGCGAGAAGAGCGAACGTTTCAATTGCTACTGTGGATCGTGTTATCCATAATCGGAAAGGCGTTTCGGAAACGACTCGACAGAAAATCAATGAAATCATTCAGGAAATAGGGTTTCAACCCAATATTTTAGCTAGCCGTCTCGCTTCGAAGAAGACCAATCGTTTTGCTGTTTTAATTCCCGATGCAAGGGAAACCGATTATTGGAAGGCATCGTTAGACGGAATCGAGCGGGCCTATCAAGAGATCAAGCAATACGGTGTCTTCTTGGATCGGTATTTATTTGATCTCAACGATAAAAGTACGTTTGTCAAATATGTGAATGATATGCTCAAAGGCAGCTACGACGGTGTCGTTATGGCTCCTTCGTTTATCGAAGAAGCGGCCAGCTTCGCTTCGGCCTGTGCCGATAGACAGATTCCATACGTATTTATCAATTCTGACGTGCCAAACCGGGATAGCCTGACCTATATCGGCCCCCATTTGTATCAGAGTGGCTATCAGGCCGGGCAGCTCATCCGCTTCGGATTAAAGCAGGGAAAAGTGCTGATTGTTAATATATCGAAGGAAATCGATGCGTATCATCATTTGCTCCGAAAGGAAGAAGGGTTTCGCCAATACATGGAAAACACCAACACTCCCGAAGCCCCTATCAGGGTTGAGAAGATTGATATTACCAATACAACAGATGAAGCGATACAGGATGCGCTTGACACATTCTTGAAAGAGCATACCGATATAGATGCTTTTTTTGTAACCAACTCAAGGGTAAAGAGTGTTGCAAAATACCTTCGCAATACTGCACGGCAACATCGCATCTTGATCGGATATGATTTATCGGAAGAAAACATCGAGTACCTAAAAGATGGAACCATCGATTTCCTGATTGGCCAAAAGCCCGAAGAGCAGGGATATTTGGGTGTAATGTCGTTATTCCAACACGTAGTGGCGGATAAGAAAATAGCGAAGGAACAGTATATGCCGATTGACATTATTACCAAAGAAAATTTCGAATTTTATAAAAATTAACCGCTGATTTATAAAAATTTTGCAAATTTAAAATCTATTCAGTTACTTAGCGGGTACGTTACCATTTGTGAATTTAGCAATAAATCTGAGGTTTTAGGAAGATAGCATAGGTAGTTGACGGCTACTCATTTGGATTTTATAGTTTCGGGTACGTACCCGTAATGGTGTTGGCAAGTTTTGATTTATAAAAAATGACATGGATAGAAGAAAATTCATTGCAAATGTTACCTGCGCTGCTGCAGGAATAGGAATGGGATTTCCTGCAGTTGAGGCTGTTGGTAAGCACATACTGTCACCGCTAAAGCGCGTGGGAATCATCGGGTTGGATACATCGCACAGCTTGGCATTTACTAAGGGCTTAAACGACCCTTCCAGCGCATTGAGCACTTCCGGCTACCGGGTTACAGCTGCATATCCATATGGGAGTACAATTGAAGTCAGTACGAGCCGTATTCCGGGTTACATTAAAGACATTCAGCCGTACGGGGTGAAGATCGTGGAATCAATCCCTGCTTTGATGGCCGAGGTTGACTATGTACTGTTAGAGACCAACGACGGCAATCCGCGGCTCATGCAGGCCAAAGAGGTTATTGAGGCAGGGAAACCTATTTTTATCGATAAGCCTGTGGCGGCATCCTTCACAGATGTCCAAAAAATCTATGCACTGGCAGCCCAAAAACAGGTACCTGTTTTCTCTGCCTCGTCGCTGCGGTATATGGACACCATTCAGGATGCCATCAACGGTAAAATCGGTAAAATTTTAGGGGCAGACACCTATAGCCCGGCAGCATTGGAACCGCATCATCCCGATCTTTTCTGGTACGGAATTCATGGTGTAGAGTCTCTCATTGCGTTAATGGGGGTAGGGTGCAAGGATGTAATACGTATCTATACCGAAGGGACAGATGTGGTGGTGGGAACCTGGTCAGATGGCCGTATAGGTACCTTCCGCGGTACACGTACGGGCAAGCACACGTACGGTGGTACAGCGTATGGAGAGAAGGGCGATCTGACTTTGGGACCGTATAACGGTTACGATACATTACTAACCAAGATCATCCAGTTTTTCGATACCGGGAAGTCGCCGGTAGACACTCAAGAAACCTTAGAAATCTATCGGTTTATGGCTGCGGCCGATATCAGTAAGTCGCGCGGCGGTGCTAAGGTGGCATTAGCGGAGGTTGGTTAAGTGATACATTACTCTTTTATTAACTAAATGATCGAAAGCAAAATGAACGCAAGAAGGGATTTTATTAAAAAAACAACAATAGGCACCGCGGCTTTGTCAGTTGGCGGATTTTTTTCCGGCTTTGGCACACGGGCTTATGCGGGTATTATCGGAGCTAACGATCGCATCCGTGTAGCCATGATGGGCGTTAATTCGCGTGGCCTTGCGTTGGCTAACAACTTTTCATCACAATCCAATTGTGAAGTTGTTTATATCTGCGATGTAGATTCCCGCGCAGCCGATAAGTGTGCCGGAGCCGTGGAAGGCAAACAAGGTTCACGGCCTAAAATTGAAGCGGACATCCGGAAATTACTGGAGAAAAAGGATTTTGATGCATTGGTGGTCGCCGCGCCGGATCACTGGCATGCGCCGGCTGCGATCATGGCTTCACAAGCCGGAAAACACGTATATCTTGAAAAGCCAGCCAGCCATAACCCAAGGGAAGGAGAGCTCTTGATTGCCACACAGAAAAAATATGGAAACGTAATCCAGATGGGGAACCAGCGGCGGTCATGGCCTAACGTTGCCCAGGCTATCCAGGAACTCCATAACGGTATTATCGGTAAGGCCTATCTCGCTAAAACGTGGTACACCAATAACAGACCATCTATCGGTGTCGGTAAAACCGCGGCGGTACCCGGTTGGCTGAATTACGATTTGTGGCAGGGTCCTGCTCCGCGCCGCACCTTTAAAGATAACCTGATCCATTACAACTGGCATTGGTTCTGGCATTGGGGAACGGGCGAAGCATTAAACAACGGAACACATATGGTCGATTTGGCCCGTTGGGGTTTACAGGTAGACTATCCGACGAAAGTGACATCGGCCGGTGGCCGCTACCGGTATCAGGACGATTGGGAAACACCCGATACCCAGATCATTAACCTGGAGTTTTCTGACAAAAGCATGATCACCTGGGAAGGCAGAAGCTGTAACGGTACACCGGTAGAAGGATCTACGGTCGGCGTTATCTTCTACGGAGAAAATGGCTCGTTGCAAATTGAAGGAGGTAATGCGTATAAGGTGTATGACCTGAAAGGTAAACTGATGAAAGAAGTTAAAAACGATGTAACCATTGACGCACGAAATCTGACGGATCCGTCACAGGCTTTGGATGCCATCCATATCCAAAACTTTTTCGAAGGGATCAAAAACGGGCAGAAATTGGCGTCCGATATCGGAAGTGGCCACGTCAGCACCTTACTGGTGCAATTGGGTAACATCGCACAGCGCAGCGGTGGGCTTTTGGAAACGGATCCGTCGAATGGCCATATCCTGAATAACAAAGAAGCACAGAAACTTTGGGGGCGTGAATATGAAAAGGGCTGGGAACCGAAGGTTTAAGCGTAGCACGCATAGGTGGTAACTAAATGGCAGCATCGGCAAATTCGACGGTCAGCGTAGCATCGCTGTCGCGCCGCGATACGATCGTATCTATCCTCATCATCGCCGGGATGTTCTTCATCTTCGGATTCCTCTCCTGGATCAATGCGATACTCATCCCGTATTTCAAAATTGCATGCGAGCTTACCCACTTTCAGTCTTATCTTGTAGCATTCGCGTTTTACATCGCTTATTTCGTGATGTCTGTACCCTCATCCTACTTACTGAAGGCGGTCGGATTTAAGAAGGGTATGATGATCGGTTTTTTTGCACTTAGTTTGGGCGCATTCATCTTTGTCCCAGCCGCGATGACGCGTACGTATGGCTTGTTTCTCCTGGGGCTTTTTACGATAGGCGTAGGGCTGGCAATTCTGCAGACTGCCGCCAATCCATATATCACTATTCTGGGTCCAAAGGAACGTGCGGCACAACGTATCAGCATCATGGGCATCTGCAACAAATTTGCCGGGATTGTGGCACCGTTGCTGTTTGCCGCAGCGGTTTTGCGCCCCACAGATCAAGCGTTGTTTGATAGCCTGGCATCCATGGCCGATGATGCGCGTGCCGCGGCGCTCGATGAATTGGTACGAAGGGTTATCGTTCCTTATTCGGTGGTAGGTGCGGTATTGTTGCTCGTGGGCATCGGTGTACGCTATTCACCCTTGCCGGAAATTGATACCGGTGAAGAGGAGGGAGATATTGCCCAGGCGAATACCGGAAAGACGAATATATTCCAGTTTCCCCATTTGGTTCTCGGGGCGGTGGCAATCTTTATCCATGTGGGAGCACAGGTAATATCCATCGATACCGTTATCAATTATGCAGGTTCGATGGGTATCTCCTTGGTTGAGGCAAAAGTATTTCCCTCGTACACGTTGAGCATGGCTATTGTAGGTTATTTTTTAGGAATTTCGGTTATTCCGAGGTGGATCAGCCAGAAAAATATGCTGCGTCTCGTGACCTTTATGGGTGCGGTGCTTTCCGTATTGATTGTTTTTACCCGCGGCGAGGTGACGCTTTTTGGGCACCAAACGGATGTATCCATTTGGTTTATTGTCTTATTGGGAATCCCTAATTCGCTCACTTGGGCCGGCATTTGGCCGCTGGCGATAGACGGTCTTGGCCGTTTTACCAAGATAGGCGCTTCCCTCATGATTATGGGGTTGTGTGGAAATGCCATACTGCCGTTGGTATATGGTTACTTTGCCGATAAAATCGGCCTGCGGGAGGCGTATTGGGTACTGCTGCCGTGTTATCTGTATTTGATTTATTATGCGATGTGGGGTCACAAGCTTCGGAGGTGGTAAAGAAGGTCCGTTGCATCAAAATTGGTGAAAATACACATGTCAAAAAGTGATATAAAGATTATAAACGGTGAGATTATCACCCCATACCGTATCGTCAGGAACGGACAGTTATTTATACGGAATGGTAGGATTGAAGCGATAAGCGAACGCGACATAGACGTGCCGGACGCCCGGGTTATTGATGCCGGCGGGCATTACGTTGCACCCGGGTTTATCGACATCCATGTGCACGGTGGAGGTGGGAGTGACTTTATGGACGATAACGTTGAGTCCTTTCTAGCAGTGGCCGAAACACACGCCCGTTATGGTACCACTGCCATGCTGCCTACTGTACTTACGAATACCAAAGTGGAAATTATCCGGTCGCTCAAACGGTATGAACAGGCGGCGGCAAGCAACATGCGTGGCTCGCGGTTTCTGGGTGTGCACATTGAAGGGCCCTATTTTTCCATGGAACAACGTGGTGCCCAGGATCCACGCTATATCCGGGATCCCGATCCGGCTGAATATTTCGAGATTCTGGACAGCTCGTCGTCCATCAAACGGTGGAGCGTTGCACCGGAAAAAAAGGGAGCGGTTCCGTTCGGAAGCATACTGCGTGAACGTGGCATCTTACCTTCCATCGCCCACTCCGATGCATTGTATAGCGATGTTGCCCACGCATTCGAAAATGGATATTCGCTCGTAACTCATCTGTATTCCGCCATGTCCGGTGTTACACGTCGGAATGCTTTCCGCTACGGAGGTATCATTGAAAGTGCGTACCTAATTGACGAACTGGATGTGGAGATTATTGCCGATGGCAGACACCTGCCGCCGGAATTGCTTAAGTTGGTTTATAAGATCAAGGGCCCTGACCGTACCGCGCTGATTACCGATGCAATGCGCGCCGCAGCCATGCCGGAAGGAAATAGTATACTTGGGAGTCTGACCGACGGCATAGAAGTACTTGTTGAAGACGGTGTGGCAAAATTGCCTGATCGTTCGGCGTTTGCGGGTAGCACTGCCACGGCCGACCGGTTAATACGCACCATGCGGGATATGGCCGATATACCCCTTATCGACGCCGTGCGTATGGCTACCACCACCCCCGCTCGCATACTGGGCCTTCAAGGGTCCATAGGTGCGCTCGCTCCCCGGATGGATGCAGATGTGATTATCTTTGATAACGACGTCAACATAAAAATGACGATGATTCAAGGCTGCATTGTTTACGAACCCGATTCGGAAACGACAAACTTCAGTGAAAACAATGAATACGACAGTTAATACTGCAAGACCACGGAGACACTGCTTTTTTCAGAAATATTAAAATTAGAAAGTTGAATTAATTGGAATTCATTATTCATTGTGCTTATCCATAAATAATCTTACTTTAGCGCGTTAACATTTTTTAGATAGCTGCTAATACTGTTATAAACCGAGTTTATGGACGAAAATTCTGTTGGAGGCGTTGCTGCTTCCTCCAAAAAAACCTTGTGGAAAGTCATCGGTGCCTCCTCCTTGGGCACATTGATCGAATGGTATGATTTTTACATCTTTGGCAGTCTTGCCATCGTGATCTCTACCAAATTTTTTCCACCCGATAACCCCACGGCCGCGTTTCTGTCTACTTTGGCTACATTTGCCGCCGGCTTTGTCGTGAGGCCTTTTGGAGCGCTTTTTTTTGGCCGTTTAGGAGATATCATCGGCCGCAAGTACACGTTTATGGTTACGTTATTGTTGATGGGTTTGTCAACGTGCGCCATCGGGCTTGTGCCGGGATATCAGACGATCGGTTTCGTCGCCCCTGTATTGGTGTTGGTATTACGCTTGTTGCAAGGACTGGCACTTGGGGGAGAATACGGCGGAGCAGCCACGTATGTAGCCGAACATTCGGAACCGCATAAGCGGGGGTTCCGTACTTCCTGGATACAGACGACCGCAACGGTTGGGTTGTTTATTTCCCTCGCGGTTATTATGCTCACCAAAAGCAGCATGTCTGCCGAGTCATTCGATGACTGGGGATGGCGTGTACCCTTCCTGATCTCCTCCGTTATGGTAGTCGTGTCCTATTTTATCCGGCGCAACATGGATGAGTCGCCATTGTTCAAAAAGGCCAAAAGCGAAGGAAAAACGTCCAGCAATCCGCTGAAGGAATCCTTCGGAAACAAGTATAATTTCAAATTTGTCCTGCTTGCACTGTTCGGTGCAACGATGGGGCAGGGGGTTATCTGGTATACCGGCCAGTTTTATGCACTGTCATTCCTGCAGAACGTGTGTCATGTAGACTTTGATCAGACCAACTTTATCATTGGTACAGCGTTGTTGGCCGGTACCGGTTTTTTTGTCTTTTTCGGCTGGCTGTCTGATCGCATTGGGCGCAAGCCCGTGATGCTCGCGGGTATGTTGCTGGCTATCCTGACGTACCGGCCCATATATGACCGGATGTACCAGCTAACGGATGTTACCGTTAAGCAGGAATTGGTAGATCAACAACGTACAGAAGGAAATATCCTTATGAAGGCATACGATGATGGGAGTACCGCCACTTGGGTAAGTGAAGGCGAATCAGTAAAGCAGACCGTACATGTGGGCAAGGGAGCCTTTTTTTCAATCGCACTGCTGGTATTTATTCAGGTACTGTATGTAACGATGGTGTATGGTCCGATCGCGGCGTTTCTGGTAGAGATGTTTCCGGTTCGGATTCGTTATACGTCCATGTCCTTACCTTACCATGTGGGGAATGGCATATTCGGCGGTCTACTGCCTGCGGTGGCAACTTATCTGGTTACAAAAGCACAGATGGCGAATACCGCTGCCCAGCAGATTTCGGGAAATGCGCCCTATGAAAAGCCGCATTTGGAAGGGCTTTGGTATCCCATTCTGATCGCCGGTGTGAGTTTTGTCATCGGCCTGCTTTATCTTAAAAATAAAAATCAAAATGTCCAATAAGCCATGAATACGATCAAGCGCATATTAGGTGTGGTTTGGATTCTGCTCGGACTGGCAGCAGGTTATTACCTGATCGTCAGCCAAGCCATCCCCCAGTTTACCAGTGGAAAAACGGAGGACTTGGTGCCCGCTATTATCTATACATTTATTCTGATGCCCATCATAACCGGGGGGCTGTGTATTTTTGGCTGGTATGCATTGCAGGGCGAGTACAACACAGTTGAATAGCCGGTACGCGGTTGCTGCTACGGCTCTGTAAAGGCTGCATCCGCTTGCAGCTGTCAAAATGATTCATTACGTTTAGGCAGGATTCAGTATTTTAGTAGTTCCTGTAATTCGACGTATATGGATATCCAGGTTAGAAAATTATCACTCAAGGATTACAACGATTTGATTGATTCCATGAACCAGGCCTACGGCGGGGTGGGCAGTCTCTGGACGCGTAATCATATCAAGGACTTAATCGGCATGTTCCCCGATGGGCAGCTATGTGTAGAGGTCGACGGCCGTGTGGTTGCCTGTGCATTGGCCATCGTGATTGATACACAAAAAACGGACATTACCCATCCGTACCGGGAAATCATTGCCGAAGGGACGTTTTCCACCCACGACCCGGAAGGGAATGTACTGTATGGGATTGAGGTATTCGTTCATCCTGAATTCCGCGACTTGCGGTTGGGAAGAAGGCTATACGATGCCCGTAAGGAATTGTGTGAACACTGGAACCTGAAAGGTATTCTCGCGGGCGGGCGGCTACCAAAATACCATGAACATGCGGACGAACTTACGCCCAGACAGTATATTGAGAAAGTGAAACGAAAGGAAATTTATGATCCTGCGCTCACTTTCCAACTGGCCAACGACTTCCATGTCAAAAAAATATTGAAAAACTACTTGCCGGGAGATACGGAATCCCGGGAATATGCGACCTTGTTGGAGTGGAACAATATCTATTACGAGCCGAAAACCCGGGCAGCGTCGCCCACCAAAAAGAACATCAGACTGGGATTGGTGCAATGGCAGATGCGTACCTTCCGGGATGTCCAAGCGTTTCATGAGCAGGTTGAATTTTTTGTGGATGCCGTAAGTGGATACGGCGCAGATTTTGTGCTGTTTCCGGAATTTTTTAATACACCGTTAATGGAGCCATATAACCACCTGCCTACCACGGAGGCGATGCGGGAACTGGCCAAACTCACCGAACAGACACAGCAGCAAATCCAGCAATTAGCGGTTTCGTACAACGTGAATATCATCGCGGGGTCCATGCCTTTTGTGGATGAGGTAAATAAGCTATATAATGTCTCGTATCTCTGCCATCGGAATGGCAAGACGGAGGAATACAGGAAAGTGCACATTACACCTAATGAAACGAAATATTATGGAATGTATGGCGGAGACGAGGTCCGCGTGTTTGATACCGATTGCGGAAAGGTAGGCATACTGATTTGTTACGATGTGGAGTTTCCCGAGCTGGGAAGAATATTGGCCGATCAGGGAATGCAGATTTTGTTTGTGCCTTTTCTCACCGATACCCAAAACGGATACATCCGGGTTCGGAACTGCGCGCAGGCGCGCGCAATCGAAAATGAGTGCTACGTAGCCATTGCCGGTTCGGTAGGTAATTTGCCCAAGGTAAACAATATGGATATCCAATATGCCCAGTCGGCGGTATTCACACCTTCTGATTTTGCATTTCCCAACAATGCTGTCAAGGCAGAAGCCACACCCAATACCGAAATGGTGTTGGTGGTGGACGTCGATCTGAATTTATTAAAAGAGCTGAATCAATACGGTACGGTAAAAAATCTGTTTGATCGACGAAAAGATTTATATCGCGTGTCGTTGAATAAATAGCTAGTTTTCCCATAGGTATGGAGGCAGGATGCGGCAGGATAGTTTTTCGGGTCGTTTTAAATACAATTGTGTGGCAGATGACGCAATGGGAGATTCCTGTTTGTGCCGGGCTAACCATGAAAGTAAATCGATTTTGCAAATGTTGTCTAACAAAACAGGAATCTCTAAACGTACCTTTAACGAGCTATTTGAGCGTTACTATAGGCCTATTTGCTATTTTGTACTCCAACTAACGAATGATGAGCAGCAGGCCGAGGATATTGCTTCCGAGTGTTTCCAAAAGGTTTGGACGAATCGAATGAGCTTCGATGGATTAGCATCTGTGAAGGCGTTTTTATACAAAGCGGCCAAAAATGCAGCGCTTAACTATTTGAAGTCAATGAAAGTCCGCTCAACAGCACATAGTGAAATCCTATACTTATCTGAACATACCGAAGATTTCATCCTGGCCAAAATTATGCAGACCCAGCTCCTGACCTATATCTACGATAAAGTTGAAAAGATGCCCCCCAAGATAAAGGAGGTCTTCAACCTGATTTATCAAGATGGTCTCTCTACCAAAGAAATTTCAGAAAAATTGAATACGTCTGAGCAGAATGTTCGTAACGCCAAAACCCGGGCACTTAACCTGCTCAAGAAAACGCTGGCGACAAAGACTCCCGCATAGCTATAGCTGCGTAGGTACCTTTCTTCTTCCGAAAAAATATTTTTCAATTCGATGGGTTGAATTTTTGTGTCAGTTGTTATAATACTGAAACAAACTAATATGAACCCAGAATCAGAACGAATAGAAGAATTGTTCAGGTTGTTTATCGACGGCGATCTCACCGAATTGCAACGGATCGAATTGGAAGGGTATTTACGAAAATACCCTGAATTGAATGCGTTGTATACTGAACTTTGTGACGATGATTCGTTTTTGATTCGTGAATGGAAAACTTTTACCGCGATCGAAGGGGCCGAGGCCCCAAGACATTACCGCGGTGGGCGTACTTATTTTTTGTTTTCTCCGATTCGGCTGGTTGCGGGTATAGCGGTGTTCCTCGTGGCGTTGGCTGCTGTATGGCTTTATAGGAATTATCCGGTAAAAGCAGATTTGCTAACCCGGAAAGAGCGGTACAAGAACGACGTTATTGCAGGGTCAAATAGGGCAGTTGCTACATTTGCAGACGGTAACTTGTTGTTTCTTGGCGATACGGTATCCGTATACGGGCAAGGGAGTGCCCGGGCTAACGGAGTAGAATTTTCCGAGGGTCAAATCAAATATTTACCTTCAAAAAACGATAATTCAGGCAGTTCTGGCTTTAATACGGTTACCACGCCGCAGGGCGGACAGTATTGCATTGTTTTACCCGATGGTAGCACTGCGAAATTAAATGCAGCATCAAGTATCCGTTTTCCGAAAGCTTTTGATCGGAAGCAGCGTGTGGTAGAAATACAAGGAGAGGTCTATTTCGATATCGCCCCGGATAAAAAACGCCCATTTATTGTGAACTTACCCAATGGTGCACAAATTGAAGTATTAGGTACCTCGTTTAATGTAAAGGCTTATCCGGATGATCCAACGATAAAAACAACTTTAGATAAGGGCAGTGTAAAATTCAAAGCAGGTCAGGATGCGCTGTTGATGAAATCAGGGGAGCAGGTTCAACTCGCTACCCATGCTTCAAATCCGGTGTTATTAAAACAAAAGGTGGGATTGAATACCGAAACTTCCTGGAAAGACGGCTACTTTAACTTTGAAAATGCGGATTTGAAGACAATTATGAAAGAAGTCGCCCGGTGGTACGATGTGGATGTCGAATACAAAACACAGATTACCGAGCAATTCAGCATACTCATGCTTCCCCGGAGCTTTTCTATTTCCAGGCTGCTGGAGTTGCTGGAATTAACAGGTCACGTCAAATTTATAATCGATGGGAGGAGGATTACCGTTATGACATAAAGAATACTACCCTATAAATCTGGAGAAGCCACACCGGCTGCAACCGATGTGGCAGATTCGTCCAGTTCAGTAACACCTATAAAGCTTTGCGATCACTTTTAGGTTATGTGTTATATAGCTAAACGAAATCAAAATTATGCAATTTTTTTCTTTTATGGGGAGAAATATATACGTATCCCCTGTCACTAAGTTTTTATTGTATTTGAAAATCACCGCGTTTTTTATCGTATTCGCTTCCCTTCAAATCCATGCAAAGGGAGTGGCGCAAACTGTCCGCCTGGACATGTCCAACGGTAGTGTAACTGCATTGATTAAAGATATACAACGGCAAACCGGATACGCCTTTTTGTATAACCTCAACGATATCAAAGAACTCGATGCAATCAGTATTTCCATCGAATCCGATAATATCCGTGAGGTGCTTGCCGAAAGCTTGAAGGATCTTCCCCTCGATTTTCTGGTGAAGGAAGACGAGAAGGTGGTTATTCTAAAAAGAAGCACCAAAAAAATAAATCGGGAGCGGCTTCTTGCCAGCCTGCGGCAACAATCCACTGTTCAGGGAATTGTCGTCGATACGTCCGGCACCCCGCTCACCGGGGTGACTGTGTCGGTGAAAAATCGGGCGAGTATGGCAACAAGTACCGACGTAAACGGGCGGTATGTGCTGCAGGTGCCGGAAGATGCCGTTTTGGTATTTACGATGGTCGGGTACCACACCCACGAAGTGATTGTAGGTAACCAGCGAGAAATCGATGTGGTACTTGAAATGTCGGCTTCATTACTAGACGACGTTGTTGTGGTTGGCTTCGGCACGCAGAAACGGACGAATTTGGTCGCCTCGGTCACGTCCGTTAGTCCCGGCAACCTGAAAGTGCCTTCCAGTAACCTAACCACTGCATTGGCGGGTCAGGCGGCGGGTATTATCGCGTATCAGCGAAGCGGGGAACCCGGGCAGGATAATGCGGATTTCTTTGTCCGAGGGATCACGACTTTTGGGACAAATACCAACCCATTGATCTTAATTGACGGTATCGAACTCACATCAAACGATCTTGCTCGCCTTCGCCCCGACGACATCCAGAGTTTCTCCATCCTGAAAGATGCTACTGCAACAGCTTTGTACGGTTCCCGCGGTGCAAACGGGGTGATTTTAGTTGTTACGAAACAGGGTAAAGAAGGTCCTGCGAAATTTTCATTCCGCGTAGAAAATTCGATATCGGCTCCCACGCAAACGGTTGATGTTGCGGATCCCGTGACGTATATGAGGATGCATAACGAAGCGATCCTTACCCGGGATCCTTTGGGAACCATTCTGTATTCGCAGGAAAAGATTGAAATGACGGAGGCAGGCAGGTATCCGCTTATTTATCCCGCAAACGACTGGAAAAGTATGTTGTTCAAGAATTATACGATGAATCAGCGCAGTAACTTGAATGTCAGCGGAGGTGGAGGAGTTGCGCGTTACTATGTTGCCGGCTCATTCAATCGCGACAATGGTATCCTGAACGTGGATAAACGCAATAATTTCAATAACAACATCGCCATTAATAATTACGATTTGCGTTCGACTGTCAATATAGACCTTACCAAATGGACCGAATTAATTGTACGTTTGAGTGCCAATTTCGAAGAATACAAAGGTCCTTTGCGCGGAGGAGCGGATATGTATAATTTAATGGTACATTCCAATCCGGTGCTGTTCCCTGCTTATTACCCTGCAGACGAAGATTTCCAATATGCACAACATATTTTGTTCGGCAACTTCAACAACAGTAAAATCAACCCCTATGCAGAAATGGTTCGCGGTTACAAAGAGAAATCGCGCTCGCAGATATTGGCTCAGTTAGAATTGAAGCAGGATTTGGAGTTCATTACTAAAGGGCTGACTGGCAGGGGAATGTTAAATATCAGCCGCTTATCGCAATTTGCGGTCAACCGGTCATATAATCCGTTTTATTATGAACTTAGCAGATATAACAGGCTGACGGGAGATTACAACTTAGTAGAAACGGAGATTGGTACTGAATATTTAGGATATGGAGAATTGCCTAACGATAGGGAACAATATTCCTCGTTTTATTTTGAAGGAAGCTTAAACCATGTTCGTGATTTCGGGAAACATAGCATCAGCAATATGTTGGTGTTTCAGGCACGGGAGACGTTGACCGCCAACGCAGGTTCGCTGCAATTGTCGCTCCCTTCCAGAAATGTAGGTTTGGTGGGGCGGTCAACCTATTCGTATGACTCGCGTTATATTGCCGAATTTAATTTTGGATATAACGGAAGCGAACGTTTCGATAAAAATAACCGTTTCGGTTTTTTCCCATCGGCAGGCGCGGCATGGATCATATCCAACGAAAAGTTCTGGGAAGATATAAAACCCGTTGTTAGCAATCTGAAACTGCGCTATACGTATGGCTTAATCGGGAACGATCAGATTGGTAGAGCCGAAGACCGATTTTTTTATCTTTCCGAGGTGAATATGGATAACGACGGAAGACGGGCCATTTTCGGATCGGAATATAATACGGTTTATAACGGCATCACGATTAGCCGATACGCCAATCCCTATATATCCTGGGAAAAATCATATAAACAGAATTTTGCGCTTGAATTAGGTTTTTGGAATGAACTGAATATCGTTGCGGAATATTTTACTGAAAAAAGAGACAATATCCTGATGGATCGGGCTAGTATTCCCAATACGATGGGCTTGACTGCAACACCAAGAGCAAATGTAGGTGAAGCATCGGGCAAAGGTGTAGATATGATGTTGGAATACCAGAAAAACTGGAATAGCAACTTCTGGTCTTCGGCGCGCGCAAACTTTACGTATGCGACCAGCCGATTTGATGTGTATGAAGAACCGGAATACAACGAACCTTGGCGCTCAAGAGTAGGCATGTCATTAAATCAGGCAATCGGGTATATTGCCGAACGGCTTTTTGTTGATGATGAAGAAGCTGCCAGTTCGCCACCGCAAAATGTCGGTACTTCTCAATATGGCGGCGGAGATATCAAATACCTGGATGTAAACCGTGATGGTAAGATTACCGAAGCGGATAAAGTTCCCTTAGGTTATCCTGAAGTTCCTGAAATTGTTTATGGATTTGGGATTTCAACCGGATTTAAAGGATTTGATTTTTCGGTATTTTTTCAAGGGGCAGCCCGGCAATCGTTTTGGATCAATGCACATAGTACAGCTCCTTTTCTTGCTGAGGCCCAGATTCTTCAAGCCTATGCCGACAGTTATTGGTCTGAAGAAAATCAAAATTTATATGCTACCTGGCCCCGGCTGGATACAAGGATCAATACAAACAATGTACCGGGAGCCTATATTGACTCAAATGGTGCATATCAATGGCCCTCAGACCAACGAAATACCTGGTTTATGCGCAATGGCAGTTTTCTGCGCGTTAAGCAGGCGGAGTTGGGCTATACAGTACCCGATCGGTTAATTGAGCGGATAAAAATGAATAATCTCCGGATCTATCTCAGCGGAACCAACCTGCTTGTTTTCAGTAAATTTAAAATGTGGGATGTGGAAATGGCCGGTAATGGATTGGGCTATCCGAATCAGCGGGTATTTAACATTGGGGTAAATTTTAATTTTAACTAGTTAAGTGTAAGCGATATGAAAAGATTTAAAATTATAATAGTTGCCGCTGTAATGAGCTTAACCGCGTGCAGCAATTGGCTGGACGTAGTACCCGACGGTATTGCTACCTTGGATATGGCATTCAATTCGAGAACGCAAGCCCGTAAATATTTGGCGACCTGTTATTCGTATATGCCAAAAAATGGAGGATCCGGCGATCCGACCACATTAGGGGGCGACGATATATGGACGAGAAGAACCACCCATTTTTCCGGTCGTTTTTCACTTGCCGGTTTGGATATAGGTGAGGGATTGCAAAACGCTACCAATCCCATCCTTGCAAGATGGAGCACGATGTATGAGGCATTACGTGTTTGCAATACGTTTTTGGAAAATGTCGATTTAGTCCCCGACTTACCTGCTTGGGAACGAGAGCAGTGGGCCGCTGAGGCAAAAGTTTTGAAGGCGTATTATCATTTCAGTTTGGTACAGATGTACGGTCCGATACCCCTGATCCGGGAAAATATGCCCGTGGATGCGGATGTGTATGCGGTGAAAGTAGAACGGGAACCGGTAGACGAATGTTTCAATTATATCGTGCAATTATTGGATGAAGCATCTGAAGGTGACATGCTACCCACGATTATATTGGATCCGGCAAGCGATTATGGACGTATTACCAAACCCATCGCGCTTTCGCTGAAGGCAAAAGTGTTGGTAACAGCGGCAAGTCCGTTGTTCAACGGTAATAACGATCAGGCAACGTTGAAAAATCACGACGGCACGCTCCTGTTCGATGCAGCTTTCAAAGCCGAGAAATGGGAAGCGGCAGTGGCCGCATGCAAAGAAGCGATTGATATTTGCCATGAAGCTGGGATCCGGTTATATGCGTTTGACGATGCGGCCAACCGATACAACGATACGACCGTCTTAAATATAACCCTCCGGAATGCTTTTAACCTACGTTCAAACAGTGAAATTATCTGGGCAAATACGCAAATGATTTCAATTCCCACGAGTGGGGGAATGATCCATGCATCCATGCCTAAACTCAATCCGGATTATGTCAATAGCAACGATATTTGCCAGTGGTTGGGTATGCCGATCAAAGTTGCCGAAATGTTTTATACCGAAAATGGTGTACCGCTTGAGGAGGATAAAACGAGAAATATCGGAGATCTGTATAACCTGAGAACCGCACAGGCAGCCGATAAACTTTACATCCGGCAGGGAAGAACCACGATTGATATGCATTTCGACCGTGAACCCCGTTTTTATGCATGGGTAGGCTTCGATGGCGGTGTGTGGTTCGGAGCAGGGCAATACAATGACAAAGATGCATCGTCGTTACGATACCTTGCCTTTAAAATGGGCGAAACAGACGGTACGCAGGGACAGGGTAACTGGACCGGCTATCTCCCCAAAAAATTCATCCCTTATGAGGCACAGCTGAATGCAATCAACAGTATATCTTCACCCAGTTATGCCTGGCCTGTCATGCGGTTAAGCGATCTGTATCTGTTATATGCCGAAGCGATAAACGAAGCCGAAGGTCCCAACGGAGCCAATAGCGCTGAACTGTTTCGATACATCGATCTGGTTCGCGCCCGCGCCGGTTTAAAAGGCGTGAAGGAATCGTGGGATAGATATACCAATAATCAGAAGTACAATACCCAGGCTGGTATGCGTGGAATTGTACAACAGGAACGCTTGATCGAACTTTCGTTCGAAGGACAACGTTTTTGGGATATACGGCGGTGGAAAACCGCGCCGACTGAATACCATACCCCGCTGCAAGGGTGGAACATGATGGTGTCTACCGTTGATGGGACAGAAGAAGAAGTCAACCGGTTGATGTACCAACCGCAGCTTTTGTTAAAACAAGAATTTGGCGTCCGCGATTATTTTTGGCCGATCAGAACCGCAGATATTGAAGTGAATCCAAACTTGGTACAAAATATTGGGTGGTAACGATTAAAATATTACATGATGAAAAATAGAATTATAGCTATCATTACCTTACTAATGCCGATTCTATGGATCAGTTGCAAGGAAGAAGGTCGTATTGATTTTATCGACGATACCGCCGCAGCTCCTGGTCAGGTGACCAATGTAACCGTAGAAAACAGACCGGGAGGCGCCGTATTGAAATATGCATTGCCTATAGATAAAAATTTGCTTTACGTCCGTGCTGAATATGAAATCAAACCCGGGGTAATACGCGAAACAAAATCTTCGTATTTCAAAGATTCCTTAGTGCTGGAAGGATTCGGTACCCCGGATACTTACGACGTCAAACTATATTCCGTAGGGAAAAATGAAAAAGAATCAGCACCTTATATTGTCCAAATTAACCCAACGACGGCTCCCGTACAACTGGCAACGAAAAAGTTCCGGGATACGTTCGGAGGAGTAGCGATCGATTTTGAAAATCCGGAAGAAGCAAATTTGGCAATCGTATTGATGGCGGATACGGCGAATTTGGGGTATATGAGTGAGCTAATCACGTACTATACGGCTACGCCAAAAGGAACGTTTACATATCGCGGTGTTGACGGATTAGATCCCGTAGAACAGGAATTTGCGGTGTACATCCGCGATCGATGGGGTAATTTTTCCGATACCTTGACCGCTACAGTGACACCGTGGTTTGAGGAGTTTATTCCCAAATCTACATGGAACGCTTATACGTTGCCGGGTGATATACCTCCGGTTAATTCAGGTTACCCAACGACAAGAATCTGGGATGAGAATTATGACCAGGATGGATTTCATGGCTTGGAAACCCAGATGCTTCCGCACAACATCACATGGGACCTGGGAAGGACCGTCAAATTAAGTCGTTTGAAATATTGGCCTCGTAAGCATTCAGACGACAGATGGAAGAGAGGACATGCGAAAGTATTTGAAATATGGGGTTCTGTTTCGCCCAACCCTACCGGAGAACTTGACGACAGTTGGATACCGCTCGGACGATTTGAGAGTTTGAAACCATCCGGGCCCGGCTCGCAAATTACCCAGGAAGACATTTCGTTTGCAGACGAAGGCATCGAATTTGAATTTGGCGTGACTGATTTTGCCCCGAATCCATTCACCCCGGTCAGGTATATTAGGTTCAGGACCGTATCTACCTATGCCAATGCGTCATTTTCGACCGTTCACATTTTGGAATTGAGCTTTTGGGGAGAATTAATCAATTAAACTTAGATCATTAAAAATCATTTATGATGAAGAATACACTATTTGTCATCTTTATTGGGGTCATTTTGGGATTCTCTTCATGCGATAGCGAAACGGATATTTACGAGGGCTATGTTGTTCCAAACGGATTGGTATATCCGGGGCCGGCACATACCCCGGTTGCGCATCCCGGCGATAATCGCATCAAAATATCGTGGCTGAGGGGTACCGATCCCAGGGTACAGAAAGCAAGAATATTCTGGAATAATTACACCGACTCGGTTGAACTGCCTGTGGCCGCCGACGTAGATACGGTCAGCTATATTATCGACCCGATTAGCGAAGGCACCTATTCATTTATGATTCACACCTATGACGACGAAGGGAATAAGTCTATTCCCATTGAAATGATGGGTGCCGTGTATGGCGATAGTTACCGGAGCTTGCTGACTAATCGTTTGTTGAAGAGCACCTATTACGATGGACAGGATCTTAAACTGAATTGGGGAACAGCCGAAAGCTCTGAAGTAGGTATCCATCTGAACTGGACGGATATAAACGGTGTCAGCCAGACCATGGATGTCGATACATTGGAGACCGAAACGCTGATTCCAAACTTCAACATCGATAAGCCTTTATCCTACAGTACGACCTATAAACCAGACTCGCTGGCAATAGATGTATTTCAGGCAACAACGGTTGAAACAATGATTGATCCGGTGGTATTGATCCCGCAGGCTAACTGGGTTGAAAAGCCTATGCCGGGTGATGTGGGGATTAATGGTAGTTATCCCTTAACGAATTTGTGGGACGGAAATACAACCAATTTCATGCACTCGGATGATCCTGCAACTTTACCAAGTACAATTACATGGGATTTAGGTCTGAAAACAAAACTGAGTAGGATGAAGCTGTGGCCACGGAACAATAATGACGACCGTTGGAACAGAGGTCATCCGAGGGTATTTGAAATATACGGATCATTAGAACCAAATCCGGATGGCAGTCTGGACGGTAGTTGGACGCTTTTGGGTAAATTTGAATGTGTTCAACCGTCAGGTAATGGAACTGCCGATCCTTGGCAGGCTCCTACAAGTGAAGATATTGCGCTTTCTGATAATGGTTTAGAATTTGAATTTGTGCCGGGCGACTCGGTCAATCCCGATGCAACGGTAAGGTACATCCGGTTCAGAAGCATTGAACATTTCAATCCTACTCAACCCCCTCGTATTTTACTTGCTGAAATCAGTTTTTGGGGAACGTTGGTGAAATAGCACCGATTCTTTCTCAAGCAAGTTAGAAAGTCCAAAAGGAACCTAGTGGCGTGAACGAAGTGAGCGTTACAGTTCCGTTGGGCTTTCTAACTGCCTATTGTAGTTCTAAACTACCTATTATTGCAACATCAACCTCAAATTAAATCCAAAGTTCGCATAAGAGGTCGCAAACGTCTGCGAAGTATATGGTCTTACCGAATTGCTATCGAAGAAAAGGCGGATGTTGAACCGTTGGTTGATGACATAGTCGACAGCCGGGCGGTACGAAATACTTTTGTTGCCCGCTGATACTTCCGATTCGTTGATGTCCGAACGATAAACGAGTGTTTTCAGGTCGTTTAGTGATACATCTAATCGGAAATTGAGGTCGTTACTCATTTTGAAATTGCTGAACCATCCGAAAGGCATCCGGAATCCCGTTGCCCGGTACCCGGCGCCAAAAACAAATGACTGATCGTTAAGAAGCGCCAGCTGACTGTTTTGCAGGCTTAGGTTCAGCGTACGTGCACGACGGTATTCTGCATTGGCAGTCAGGTTATTTTTGAAACGGGCGTCAAAGCCCAGTAGGGGGGCGAACTGCTCAAAAATGGAAATCTGCTGAAACTGGAATTCCGGAAGGAAATTTTGATTGACATCCCGTTCCGAAGGGAATCCGTTGTTCTCCGCATAACGGATCAGCGAATTGTATCCATTGATGGAATAGCGGGTATTGTACCCATGGCGCAGGGTAAGCGATGTGATAAATTCGCTGAACAATGGAATCCTGTTTAACCCATTATAGGTCACATTCCAGTTTGGGATCGGGATATTCGGGAAACTGCCGAGCTTCATGCGTTCGGCATCTTTGCCCCGATAGGCGGCAAGAAACGAGTTTACGACCACATCCTGGGCCGTTTTTCCATACCCGTCTGCAAAGCCGTCCGTCTGTCCGGACGAGTTGGGATTCAACCGGCCGAAACGCTGGGAAACTACTTGTCGGTTTCGTTCAAACGTACGGAACAGGGCCTCGTGGTCTTTGAAGGATGTTCCGATGGTCAGGTAGGAAATGCTGTAATTACCCGTCGTAACGGGCGTTAGGCTTTCAAAAGCACGCGTCTGTCCGGAATATTGAAACGATGTCGTATAATTTTGGTTGTTCAGCTTCACCGCTGTTAGCTCAATACTCAAATCACGCAAGGGTTCCAATATGGCACGCATGGACAGGTCTTCCGTCAGCGATGTCATGTAAAGCTGGGTTTGCAGCGTATCCGTAGTAATCCACCCATTGTTGGCTGCACGTTCGCGGATATCACGCTGACTTCCGAAGAGGAAGCCCCATCCCGGCGCATGCCGGTCAAAGTCGTAACCCAGGATGTTTGTTTGGGGTGTATACCCGGGCAGGAAAGTGTTTTGCACCCTTGTATAAGCAGCATTAACATTTTTGATGCTGGTCAGCAATCCGGTAAAAAACGCTGCGGTGCCACTGGCATCTAAGCCGGTGTTATTGCGGATAAAGCCGAATTTGTTGTACAGTCCCGCCATGTTAAAGGTCGGGTTCACCTGAATGGTACGCGAATTCTGGATGCTATTGCCCATGCTGATATCCGGGCTAAGCATCGATAGGAGGGGCTCGGTCTGCCAGTTGAACTGCGTGCCGTAACGGGCATCCACGTTTACCCAATCCAGGCCCGGTAGCTTATGGATAGGCAGTGTATACGTGATATTCATCATGTGGCTATAGTCCGTAGTCCGTCCCAACCGCCAGAAATTCTCCCAAAGCGTATCCCGTTTCAGGCCATTCATGCGTCCATCCGGTTCATCCACGATGGCATAATTAGTTGCATTGAAGTCGAGTTTCAACGATTTGGAAAGATTCCAGCTGATGCCGTAGATACGGTTCATCGTGAAATTCTTGTTATACAACGTTCCCATGCTGGGAAGGAAATTGTCTGCCGAATTATTCTCCCTCAGCGTGTTCTCGTTATAAATCCGGTTCACATCGATGCGGAAGTTAAGGAGCGATGGCATGAGGTTGAAGTTGAAATCGCTCAGAATACCCAGGTGTTTGTTTTTGATGAATTTCTTGAGTGGCTCGAACGTCAGGTCATCGCTGCTTGCGAACGTATAATCGAATGCGGCCCGGTAGTTTTTCTGCAAAGCGACTTCCGTCAGGTAATCGCGGTGGTAGTTTTGCGAATATGCATACGTGGCACTGAAGTTTTCGATATCCCAGGGGCGTACCGGCTTTTCGATGTTGGTGCGTATCTTGCGTACATTGGTCAGATTGAAACTCCGGCGTATGGTAAAATCCTGTGTTACGCGGAGCAATGAATCCCGTTGGTTACGGGAAAGATTGGCCAAGGCACTGTTCAATTCGATATCGGGTACCAGCGGGTTGTATTCGGGTGTGCCTACCTGCCGTGTGTAGCTGAAAAATAACGGTATCCGCAATCCATAATTGACGGGGAAAAATTTGCCCAATTCAGCATTGGTCACCAGGTCTAAATACAAATCATCACTACGGCTCCGCTCACCGATGCGCTGTTCGATGGAACCGAAACCCACCGTACTTTTGCTTCCCGAGACAGTTACATTGGCGAAATCCGCCAATTGGGCATTTACACGCGCTGTCACAGCCCATCCTCCCTTATCATCAAAATCGGTGAGCCGCATTTCGTTGAACCAAAACAGCCCCGATTTGTCTAACCCATCGTCGTTGGCGATGCTGGCTTCGCTGCCCCGTAATGGATTCATGACGCCAAGCATGTAAAAGCGAACTTTGCTGATATCCGGTTGACCCACGATGGTTACACGGTTTTCGCCGTCAAAGAAGGTAAACGGCTCATTAATGGGCCATGGCTGGCCATCACGCATTGCACGGTTTCGGGCCTCTTTTGCCTCCTGAAAAATAGCGATGCGGATATTCATCCGGTTTTCCTGTGGCCAGATTAATTCCGCATCCCGGGTACCCGGCTGGGTAATTTTCAGCGGCATATCGTATTGATAGTAATTGTACTGATCGTCTGTACCTATGCGGACAAAAGCCCGGAAGTCGCCGTCTTGCAGGTACAGACCCTCTGCGTGAATAAACATCTGCAGGCGACCATAAGCCCGGAAATCATTGGTTGCCGTACGGTAGGCGGCACGGCCATAGCCATCGCGTAGATCTTTCACATCCAGTGAGAGCGACTGTTCATTAAGCTGTACGTTGTTATTCAGATTACCCCAATCCAGTTGCCGTTCGATACCCGGTGGAACGACATAGGGGATGGGTTGACGGTTGCCGTTCTGCTCGATGTTCACGGCCGCCACCTCCACGGTCGAATTGTCCAGTGGTACGTTGCCCATGGATGGCTCGGCTATTACTTTCGCATTGTTATTCTCCGAATTATAGCGGCGCCATTCGCCGCGTACCAGTTGCAGTTGAGCGAGCCTTACTACAGCTGTATCCGCAAAATTTGTCATAAACATCCGTACAAACCGAATGGATTTAAAATCGCGGATGTCGCCCACGCGTTCCTGATATTGCGAGAGCGGGATGCGGAACTGGTACCATTTTACCTGGGTTTTGCGTCCATCGCGCAATTCCACATCGGCCGTGTGCATGTCCGAAATGTAATTCTGTCCTACTTGCATATCCTGGGGCCGCAACGAAATCCGGTATTGGTAGTACTCTTCGGCCTCGTTCATGTTGTTGTCGCGGTTGATGTCTTCCCCATCGGGAAGCAGGGTAGAAGCGGATGTCTCCACCCCAACGGACTGTTCGGGTGTTTTGGAGTTTCCTTCGGGGCCATTAAACCGTTCGTACCGTTTAAGGATACCTGCCTGTTGGTTGTCGAGTTCCGGGCCACGGAAATACTGGAAGTTGTCGCCCGACGGGTCGTTCGCCAACTCCTGTGCGGCGGTGGGGTTCAGCAGCCCCTGCATCCGGCTCAGAAAGTCGCCATGGAACCCCCGTTCGTCGGCATCACCCAGCCCATCCAGACCGATGTCCTGCCGCGCACGTGCAGCCGGGTCGTTGTCAAATGCCTGGATGACGGGCTGGTTCCGTGGCACCCTTCCCCAATTGGTCTCATCAATTTGGGACAAGTCGCCTGAAGGGGACATACCGTTTTCCATCGCTTTCCGCCCGTCTTTCAGAATATCTTCAGAAATGTTGCCCAGGTTAAAATACAGATCTCCACCTTGAGACCCCGGGTTGGTCAGGAACGGATCCATCATCCATATTTCGACAAACTCGATGTTCTGTGCTTCAAAATCAGGTGCATCGATTTTGCGGAACATACCCCCCCAACGGCTTCGGGGATTGGCCAGGGTACCGTCCGGATTGACCCCGCTGGTGGTATAGTTATATGGGCCGCGCACCGTGGGATAGAAGGCCAAATCCAACGTAGACAGGAAGATGGGCAAGCCCGTCGTGGATTCACGGTAAGGGAATACTTCCTGTTCGAGTACCTCACGTACACGGTGGTTGGAAAGCTCTGCGCTGTTGATGTTTTTGGGAGTCAGGTTAATGTTCCGGTAAAATATCGGATCGATGTTATAGAACGCCAGTCGGGCGCGGTTAAATCCATATTCCAGGTTATCCATCAGCTCGGATTCAGGAAATAGCTGGGGGGTGCCGGATAGCTGCCAGTTATAGGCACCTTTTATATCGATGAATGAGCGGCTGTTTTCAAAGTCGTCGATGTAGGTAATGCCGCTGCGCGTACCCGCAAAGTCGAGTGCACGCGGATGGCCGGGAAGCAGTTGTGCAAACTCACCATAAAACGAAATAGAAGAAGGTTCTTTGGTATCCAGAAACGGAATCTTATCCACCATCCGGGTTAGCCAGCGTGAGGGCGAATTGTAGGTGAGGTCTAATCCCCACATCGTATTGGAAATGGGTTCTTCGCCGATGTTTACCTTTTGGGTAAGTGGCCGCTCCGTGAGGTTCATGATGGTACCGCCCAGTTGCAACTTATCATTCACCAGGTAATCGAGCCTTCCTCCTAACATCGTACGCTGCTGCAAACCGAATAATTGGTTATTCTCCATCTTGATGCGGATGGGTTGCCCCGACTGCAGCAATGCCTGATTGAGAATACGCACACGGCCGATGTCGTAGTCGACCATGAAATCCACACCTTCCTGGAGCGGTGCCGGACCCGCAAAGACCTGTACTGATCCGCGGGGAACATTGATGGCACCCAGTTGAAATTCGGTGCCCACTTCCGATTCATAGGAACCTTTGATCAGGTAGCGGTTTTGATTGGGAAAATATTGTTGTGCAATGACTTTGGTTGAGTCATATAGCGCCTGGTACGTATATTTATCGATCAGTGCCTGTTCGGCACCGGGCATGAATTGGCGGGCGAGATCACTGCCAAAAGGTTCTACCAACGGAAACATGATTCGCCCACGTTCGGGGTCAATGGTAATCCCGGGCAGAAAGTCGAAGAAACCGTCAGGCTGCTGGGCATTCTGAGGATTGAGCCGATCCAGTCCGGTCAGCTGTATCCACAGTTTGTTTTGCGTATTCTGCCCCTCGTACATAGCAGGACGTTCCACGCCGCTTTCATCTTCGATACGGAAAATATTGAACCGGAAATTATTCTGTCCCACCCCATATGCACCGATGGAATAGATGTTTTTCATCATCAGATCCCAGATCGGTAAGTTGGTTTTCAGGATTTCATTTTTAAGCAACTTAGCCACGAGCATCCGGGGTTCGGAAGGCGTAACGGGTACATCGGTAGAAAACTCACCCACCTGGTATTCGCGGCCACCGGCGGTGTACCGATAAGCAACCGCCAGAATTTGGTCGTTGTTGAGCGGCATGTTGAGGGAGATGAATCCCAGTCGCCTGTTTACGGTATATTCCGTGCCCTCGCGGAGTTTACGGGCGTAGGTAAGTTTGGCGTAGTTGTCGTTGGCCCCCGGTCCGCTAAACAGTGTCTGGATCGCATTGGATTGCGTAAGACGGGCATCGGGGGGAAGTATTTCCAGCAGGTTGTTGGATATTTGTTGTCCTGTCTGCCCGGGGATCCCTGTAGAAGGATAACGGCTGCCCCGCTGTGCAATGGCCGGG
Source organism: Parapedobacter defluvii (assembly GCF_014642075.1). Taxonomy (GTDB): domain Bacteria; phylum Bacteroidota; class Bacteroidia; order Sphingobacteriales; family Sphingobacteriaceae; genus Parapedobacter; species Parapedobacter defluvii. The sequence goes on from NZ_BMIK01000001.1 coordinate 599,876, forward strand.
TGGTATGGATTAAATTCCCCCAAATCCATCAGTGCCAGCACATCCCGTGAATCATCCACCGAGTTGCTCCGATTGCTGACCCACACCTCAATCTGTGTGATGTTTACATCCGTTGTTAAAATAGGGGCAAGGGCCATTGCCCGGTTGAAGTTATCCCGGAAATATTGGGCAAGGAAATAGTGCTGGTTGTCCTCATATTCGTCGGCTTTTAGCGCAAATTCACTTTCCTGTGCACCGTTTTTGATGGTGATTTCCCGTTGCTGAGAACGCTGTTGGGAAAATATGCCGGTTACGTTCAGCTTGCCGAACTGCAACTGTGTTTTAAGACCGAAGAGCGCCTGCGTGCCGTTGATCAGCGTGGTATTAAGCGGCATGCTTACATTACCCAATTCGATCCGTTTGATGATGTCGTCGTCTTTCCCTGTATAATCGAGCCGGATTTGGTTTTCGAAATCAAATTGGGCTTCCGTGTTGTAGTTGGTGGTTAATTTCAGCCGGTCACCGATTTGCCCGGTCATATTCATCTGGATGCGTTGGTCAAAATCAAAACCCCACTGCCTGCGCTGCCGTTCGTTAAACATCGGATTGGCGTTTTTGTTGTGCTGCGCCATGATACTGATATCCGCGCTTCCACGGGGAATGATGTCAATGGTGTTTCCGCCAAAGATTTTTTCAAACGCTTCACTCTGTACATAAATAGTGGGAATCAGCCGGTCCTGCCGGTAATCTGTCAGCTGTTTATCCGAGAGTTCACGCCAATAACTGCGTTTCTGTAACGTACTTTCATACGCCTGATACTCATCGATGGTAAGGTATTGCGGAGGGCGGTACAGACGGCTTCCTAGTTTTTCGCGGATGATGTACTGCCGGGTCAGCGGATCAAAGATCACTTCCCGGTCGATATTCGATGGAATACCGAGATCAAGCGCATTCTTTTTCTGATATAGATTCAGAAAGGGGAGATCTTTAAGCGGATATTTCAGTTTCACACTATCCCGTCGGAGTGAATCGGCCACGGTCTGCGCATGCGCATTGCCCATAGCGACCACTGCAAGAAGCAACACAAACAAACAACAGCGTAGCGAGAACGTCTTGTCCAACTGGTAAATGTTTTAGTATAATAAGCCTTATTTTATGCCGCCAATTTAGTCAAAATTCCGAAAAGAACACTCAAAGCTTTTTTAAGGCGCTCTTGATAAGTGCTTCCACGCTGAGGCCGGGGGCTGTCTGGATAATGCCAGCCAGCACTTTTTCGGCCTGTGCACGTGCGAATCCGAGCATCACCAGCGCGCTGAGAGCTTCTTCGGGCACGCTTTGTGGCGTATGTACTGCAATCAACGCGTCAGGCCCTTGTTTTTTGAGTTTGTCCTGCAATTCAAGCACCAAGCGCTGGGCTGTTTTGGGCCCAATCCCTTTGATCCGCTGAATCAGTGGAACATTTCCTTGAATGATAGCGGATTGGATTTCTTCGGGCGTAATGGATGAAAGGATCATCCGTCCCGTATTGGGGCCGATTCCCGATACAGAGATTAAATGTTCAAATAAACTGCGTTCGCCTTCATCGGCAAAACCAAACAGGGTATGTGCATCTTCGCGCACCTGAAAACTGATGTACAGTTTGCACTGTTCGGTATCTTTGATTTGCGAGTAGGTATGCAGCGAGATGTGGACGTGATAACCCACTCCGCCCACATCCATGACTACATGTGTGGGGGCTTTATACGCGAGTCTACCCTTCAGATATGCATACATGGCTGGTGTTATTTTTTCTTGCGGACAAGGGGGACCCTGGATTGTACATCTACGACAGCAATCGTGACCATATTGACAATTTCACGTACGGAACTATCCAGCTGAAGTACGTGTACCGGCTTGTTCATTCCCAGTAAAATAGGGCCCACCGCTTCTGCATTGCCGATTTCCTGAAGCAATTTATAGGCGATGTTGCCTGATTCGAGATTAGGAAATACCAACGTGTTGGCCGGACTTCCATTCAGCGAACTGAACGGAAAATTGGCAGCCAATAGGTCACTGTTCATCGCGAAATTGGCTTGCATTTCTCCGTCCACAACCAGTTCCGGATGCCGTTCATGGAGCAGACGCACCGCTTCGCGTACTTTGTTCGGTACATCCCCATCGTTCGAGCCGAAATTCGAGTAGGACAGAAGCGCAATACGCGGCGTAATGTTCATTTTTTTTACGGCTTCGTGCAACAATAAGGTAATGTCGACCAATTCTTCGGCTGTGGGATCGGCATTGACGGTAGTATCTCCGAAAAATACCGGTCCTTTGGATGTGAGCATCATGTACATGCCCGCAACGCGGCTGCCGGGTTGGGAGCCGATTACGTGCAGAGCGGGGCGGACCGTCGTGGCATAGTTTTTTGTCAGTCCTGAAATCAGTGTATCCGCCTCCCCAAATTGTACCATGCTTGCTCCGAAATAATTCCGGTCTAACATTAGCTTTTGCGCATCCAGGTATGAAATACCCCGACGCTGTCTTTTGGTGTAAAGAAAATCGACGTATTTGAGAAAGCGTGGATTTCCTTTTTCTTCCAGGGGGTCGATGATCTCCACATTATCCAATTCCAGCAGATTTTCATCGATGAGTTGTTGGATTTTCTTCCTATTTCCCAACAGGATGGGGATAGCGATGCCCTCCTCCTTTACAATTTGGGCGGCACGGAGTGTTTTATAGTTGTCGGCTTCGGCAAAAACTACCCGCTTGGGATCACGTCTGGCGGCTTCGGTAAGGTTCCGCATAATCCGGTCATCCTGTCCAAGCCGTTGACGCAGCTCTTCCGCATATTTATCCCAGTCGGTAATTTCTTTCCGCGCAACACCCGAATCCATAGCAGCTTTGGCTACGGCCAGTGACACCTCGGTGATCAATCGTGGATCTGTGGGTTTTGGAATGATGTATTCCGGACCGAATTTTAGGTTGTGTGTGTCGTATGCTTGGTTAACCGCTTCGGGTACCGGCTTCTTGGCCAATTCGGCAAGTGCCTGGACCGCTGCAATCTTCATTTCTTCGTTAATCATGGTTGCCCGCACATCCAGCGCACCGCGGAAGATATAGGGGAAGCCCAAGACATTATTTACCTGATTGGGATAGTCGGAACGCCCAGTAGCCATGATGACGTCTTTGCGTGTTTTTACCGCCAGTGGATAGGCAATTTCCGGGTTGGGATTTGCCATGGCAAATACAATCGGGTTTTTAGCCATGCTTTTCAGCATTTCCGGGGTAACTACATCCGCAATCGAAAGACCGATGAATACATCTGCGCCCTTTAGCGCTTCATCCAACGAGTCGATGGCCTGTGTGGTGGCAAATTCTGCCTTCGTGCCGTCAAGACCAGCACGGTCCTGGCGGATACAGCCTTTGCTGTCTAACATCACAATATTTTCCTTGCGTGCCCCCAGCGCGATATACATCCGTGTACAGGAAATGGCAGCTGCTCCTGCGCCGTTCACCACAATTTTTACCTTTTCGAGCTTCTTTTTCTGCAAGGCACAGGCATTGATGAGTGCTGCACCCGAAATGATGGCTGTTCCATGTTGGTCATCGTGCATAACGGGTATATTCAACTCTTCCTTAAGTCGCCGTTCAATTTCAAAGCATTCGGGCGCTTTGATATCTTCCAGGTTGACACCGCCGAAGGTAGGTTCCAAGCATTTAACGATACGGACAAACTCATCGACGTTTTTTGTGTTCAGCTCGATGTCAAACACATCGATGTCTGCGAATATTTTAAATAATAATCCCTTGCCTTCCATTACCGGTTTGCCCGCCTCGGGACCAATGTCTCCCAAACCTAATACAGCGGTACCGTTGCTGATAACTGCTATTAGATTGCCTTTTGCAGTATATTTATACACATCTTCTGTATGATCTGCAATCCGAAGGCATGGTTCTGCCACACCGGGCGAATAGGCTAATGATAGATCCCGTTGTGAGTGAGTGGGTTTCGTAGGGATGACAGCAATCTTACCCGGTCTTCCGTTGGCATGGTAGTCCAGTGCATCTTGCTTACGATTGGTTTTATTCATGATTCATTTGGTTTCTGCAGCCGCAATCCGGTGCAAAGGTAGGGTTTTTTTAGGTACTTCTAATCTCTAACCTCGTACCTATTTCAGCGTATCCAGCAACCTGAACATCCGTTGCCGCATGGGTGTTGCTGTACCTTGATAATTATTGACCAGTAAGGCAAAGACAAGCGGAGTACCTTCTTTACTGGTTTGATAACCTACATAACCCAACACACCACCTATGGTGCCACTTTTCATTTTCATGCCATTGTACACGGGAAGACTCTCGAAAAAGCTGGCAAACCAAGGTTCCTTTTTTGCAGCCAGGAGAATATGGGCCAGTACATGGGTTGTTACCCTATTTTCAGGAGAGAGACCGCTGCCATCCAGCATACGCAGTTCTCCCTCGGGGATACCGGTTTTATCGGTCCAGAACTTTTGGAGCAGTTCTGTCGCATCGCGTGTATCGGTTTTTCCGGCGAGCCGGTATGCAATGGCTTTCAGTAAGGCTTCACCATATAAGTTGATACTTTTCTGATTAAACCAATAAATTAACTCGCCGAGTGCAGGGGAATGATGTGTATAAAGGATTTTGCCACCGCTGGGCACCTCACCTCCCGCGAGGAGCAGCAGATGGGCGGTAGTGGGCATATTTGTCTGTTCAATGGCTGCGGAGTCTAACGCATGGTGCAACTGATAGGCAGCGTCGTAGGCGCCGTCTGGCACAGAAAGGTAAACTGTCTTCTTCAGGTCGAGGCCATAGGTGCCACGCAGGTAGATGCGTGATGAGTAAGGAGCACTGAATGCATATACCCGGTCACCCGTACCGCGCTCACCGGTTAATGTTTCGTTCACCAACTGCAGGTAACTTACATCGCTGGTGGTATGGGCAATTTGTGTGGCTGTACCGGCACTACGGCCAGCCTGGAAATTCACACCTACTGAATTTTCACGCCAATTGAGGGCAGACACACCCGCACCGTAATAATTACCCATGTCTTGCCAGGTCCATCCCCCCGGTGCCGTTTGCCCATGATACAGGCGATCATCTGCTAGGATTCTGCCGTCCACTTTACGGATGCCCGCAGCCTGGATGGCTTTCACCCATGCCGATAGAAGGATGGTATCTGCCGTCTGCGGAAAACGGTCGCTACCCAGGGAAGGATCTCCCGTTCCATGGATGACGATATCGCCCTTCAGCGTACCCGAATCATCAATCTGACCCGTATAGGAAAGTGTGGTTTCGAATGTATAATCGGCCCCCAATACCTGATAAGCCGCCGCAGCGGTAACTGTTTTGAGTGTAGAGGCGGGTGCCATGCCGAGTTTCTCGTTTTTTGCAAAAACTACCTGGCCCGTTCCGGCATTAAGGACAATGAGTGAAGCCATTCCATTGGCAAGGCTCTCATGCGTTTCAAAAGCCCGGAACGCCGTGGCAATCTTTTGTGCTAAGGGTTGGGCAGTTAGGTGATGGGTGAGAAAAAAGAATAGTAAAAAAGATAATGACTTCTGCATCTCGTAACTGTTTTCTGAAGCGAAGGTAACCAAAGTTGCCGAAACACAAAGATATGAGCAATAACCAACAAAAATGTAACTGTACTGTTGTCTTACAATAAGCAGGAAAGACAGCTATGGCCATCATCGGTGAACTCATCAAACGGACAATTGACGTAACAGGATATATCAGCGGCGACCCCTCACCGGTAAAAGCCCAAATGAAGGTCTTGCGCGATTTGTTGGAAAAAGCTAAGTATACCGCATTTGGAAAGAAATATCACTTTGAAGCTATGCTATCTGAAGCGGATCCGATACCAGCCTTCCAGCAAGCGGTGCCTGTGTATGATTACGATACCTTGTATGCGGAATGGTGGCATTACCTGCATGAGGGCCATCAAAACGTAACCTGGCCGGGAGGGCAGCGTTATTTTGCATTGAGCAGCGGTACCACGACCAACAGTAAGGCAATTCCCGTTACAGATGATATGCTGGACGCCATTAAGCGGTCAGGTATCCAACAGATTATGAGTCTTAGAAATTTCGACCTACCAGGCGATTTTTTTGAAAAACAGATCATGATGCTCGGCAGCAGTACGGCATTGACACCCAACGGCGAGTTTCTGCAGGGAGAGATCAGTGGTATCAGTGCTGCGAATATACCCTTGTGGTTCAGGCGCTTTTATAAGCCTGGCGCTCGGATTGCGGCTACTCCCTCCTGGGAAGAACGGGTACGTAAGATTGCCAAGTACGCGCCGAGATGGGACATCGGCAGCATGACCGGTATTCCTTCCTGGTCTGAGTTGTTGCTCAAAGAAATCATCCGCTACAACAAAGCAGATACCATACACGATATCTGGCCCAACCTGCAGGTGTATACATCGGGTGGTGTGGCATTTGAACCCTATAAAAAGAGCTTTGAAACATTGCTTGCCAAGCCGCTGATCTATATGGATACTTACCTTGCTTCCGAAGGGTATTTGGCCACACAGAAAAGGCCGGACACGCAGTCCATGGCTTTGATCGTAGACAACGGGGTGTTCTTTGAATTTGTTCCCTTTACGGAAGAAAATATGGACGAACACGGATGTGTCAGACAAGATGCCCAGGTATTGACCCTGGAGGATGTGCAACCCAATGTGCAGTATGTACTGCTGATTTCAACCGTGGCAGGGGCGTGGCGCTATATGATAGGTGATACGGTCATGATTACCGACATAGAAAGAGCGGAGATTATTATCACGGGTAGGACAAAGCATTTCCTGAATGTAGTAGGCGAACAACTTTCGGTACACCAAATGAATGCGGCCATGAAGAAACTCGCCGAGCAATTTGACGCAGAGGTGCTGGAATTTACCGTTGCCGCTGTCCGCAGGGGGCAAGATTACATTAACAAATGGTATCTGGGTACCGACAAAGTGCTGGATGCGGCAGCTGCCACCTCATTTTTAGATCGCGAATTGGCTGAGCTTAATAAAAACTACAAAGTGGCCCGTAACAAGGCGCTCAAAGATGTAGCTGTGGAAATCGTGCCCGTGGATCACTTTTATCAATGGAGCAAGGCAACCAAAAAAATGGGTGGGCAGACCAAAATACCCCGCGTTATGAAAGAAGAAGATTTCAGGGAATTTGAAAATTTTCTAGCAAAGCTAACGCATCGTTAATGCTTCGATTCCGTTTCGGCTTCGCGTAGCACTTCTTCTTCTTCGGCCAGTATCTTCTCTTTTTCACGATCGTCCTCGTTTTCTAACTCCGACACCAGTTCAACGATGTCATCGGGAGATAAGTATAAGGCTGCAATTTTATCTTTATAGGCCTGCGGTAATTCCGTATGATCCAAAATGAATGATTTCGTGGCGAGTAAGTAGGGGCCCATGCCGTGGTTGACTGCAAAGGAGTCAGCAACGCGTTCGGCTTTGCGGATGTACTTTTTTGATAACCAATAGGAAATCCCAAACCCCATCAGTTCCCAGGTACTCTTACTTTCATAATCCATAATATGCCCCAGTTCGTGACCTATCCAGCCAATCATCACGCTATCGGGCACCTGCCGGATGGCTTCAAAGCTGTGTTCGAGTTTAAAAACGGGATTGATCAAAATCTCATAGACACGTTTTTCCCGCTTTTTAAACAGGGAGCCAACTACGGGGCGTGCCGCCATTACTGAACCTTTTAGTTTTTGCGTGAATGTAAAGCGGATGTTGGTATCTTTCAGTTCGGGGTAATGGGACAGGGCTGTCAACACCTGTTGTTCGATGACTGCCGGAATCGTCTTGTTGCATTTGTACGTGAAAAGTTCTGAAAATAGCGCTAAGCACAGTAAACCCATATTGCTAATATAACACTTGCTTTATACAAATGTTTCAGTCATGACGTAACAATTCCATGGTATCAAATCCGCTACATTTCTTAACTTGCACCCATCAAAGGAAAACGGAGATGACACATGAAGAAAAGCTGGCCGCTATCCGCGGCCTGATGAAACAGCAACGTATTGACGCATATATCATTCCTTCATCAGACCCACATATCAGTGAGTATTTGCCTGACCGTTACAAATGTGTGGCTTGGGCTTCGGGATTTACCGGATCCGCCGGCACATTAGCCATTACCGAGGATTTTGCAGGGCTATGGACAGATTCACGGTATTTCGTGCAGGCCACCGAGCAATTGGATGGAAGCGGATATGCGCTGGTAAAGCTGCAGGTGCAACACGCACCGGAGTATGCCGACTGGCTCGCCGAAAATCTACCGGAAAATGCAGTGGTCGCTTTTGATGGAGAACTGACATCGGTAGCATTGGCAAACGCGCTGGCCAACAAACTGAGACCATTGGGTATAGAAGTGCGCGGAACTGTGGATTTGCTTACTCAACTGTGGCATAATCGCCCCATATTGCCCACCGCGCCGGCCTATGTGTTGGAAGAAGCAATCACGGGGGAGACCACCGGCCTCAAGCTTCGGCGGCTGCGCGACGAGATGAAACGGAACCGCATAAATGCTCATTTTATTTCTTCATTGGATGACCTGGCGTGGCTATTCAATATTCGGGGAAGTGATGTGGCCTGCAATCCGGTGGTATTGGGATTCGGACTGATTACCGCCACGAAAGCAACCCTGTTTATTGACCGGCAAAAGCTGCAACGGGAAGACGTTGTTCAGTTAAATGAAGCCGGTGTCGATTTAGCCGACTATGCCGACGCGGAAAGCGCATTGAAGCAGCAGAATGGAGTTTCTTCCATGCTTATCGATCCAAAACGTACGTGTTTTGCCCGTTACGATGCCATACCAGACTCAATTTCTATCCTTGAGCAAACCAACCCGACCACCTATTTTAAGGCGGTCAAAAATCGGGTGGAAATAGACCATACGCGGAATACCATGGTAAAAGACGGTGTGGCATTGACCAAATTTTTTAAGTGGTTGGAAGAAACCGTTGGGAAGGAGCCCATTGCCGAAATTTCGTTGGCGGAGCGGCTATTCCAGTTCCGCGCCGAACAAGCGGACTTTGTAGGCGAGAGCTTTGATACCATTGCAGCCTATAAGGTACATGGTGCATTGCCCCATTATAAGGCTACACCGGTTAGCAGCAGCACATTGCAACCCGATGGACTGCTATTGGTGGATTCAGGAGGACAGTATCGTACAGGCACCACAGACATCACACGTGTAATATCGTTGGGGCAAATAACGGATCCACAACGGACGGATTATACCTTGGTGCTCAGGGGAATGATCGAAGGAAGTACCGCTATTTTTCCCAAGGGTACGCGCGGATATCAGGTGGATGCGATTACCCGTAAACCCCTGTGGGATCACCTGCGTAACTACGGGCACGGTACGGGGCACGGGGTCGGCTTCTTTCTGAATGTACACGAAGGGCCGCATGTATTTAATACCGCTGCGGTGGATATACCGATCGCATCGGGTATGATTACTTCAATTGAACCGGGATTGTATCGTGAAGGGAATTATGGTATCCGTATTGAAAACCTTGTCTTAGCCGTCGATAACGAACAGACTGCGTTCGGTCCGTTCTTATCCTTTGAGACGCTAACCTTATGTTATATTGATACGGATTTAGTGGATAAAACATTACTGGATACCAAACACATTGACTGGTTGAATCAATATCATGCAACCGTGTACCAAAGACTGGCACCACATTTGAATAAAGAAGAACAAAACTGGTTGGCAGAAAAGACGAAAGCGATATAAATTTGACTACATAGAAGCGCCGATTGCCGGGGAGGCAACCGGCGTCTTCCTACCTAATTAAAACAAACCAAAATCGTTATCTCGTGGCATGCCATACAATATGGTGCTTTTTCCGCTGAATTTTCAGTAAAAAAACCTCTTGCTAAAGGGTCGAAGTTTGTGCAAACTTACAATTTATAGATGAATTGTGAGCGTTAAAAAATGTTAAAAAAAATTATTTAAGGACCACGATCATCCGGCTGGACCGGGCAGTTCCTTTGTGGAATGCTTTAAACCGGTAGATTCCTTTCTCTTTCAAGGGACCATTAACTACCTTGTCTGTCGGGGTAGGAACCCCGCCATCTACCGTATAGCGTACTTCTAACGCTTCAGATTCTGTATTCACATGTATATGGTTATTGTCGATTTTGATGCCCGGAGTGGGAATCCGGTAAAGAATGTCTTTCCAGTACCGATCAAACCGTGGGAGTTCACGCTGCCACAAAACAGTATTGAACCTGTTCCATGCCTCATTGTATTGCTTTTCGAACGTTTCGTTTGGAGCAGTTGCCCAGGCAGGGTGCGGAGCCCACGCCCGCTCAGCGAAGGCGATGAGCTTCGGATACAGCATGTAGTCGAAGTTTTCGTTATGGAGGATGGTCTCTGCCCATAGGGCACATTGCAATCCATTTACGTGTTTTCTTCCTTCTGCGCTCAGCCTTGCTTTGTCGCGCAGGGAAGCGGTGTCAATCGGTTGATCCAGGTCATCGCGCAAAAATGTGCGGTAGTAATTCTCCGGCATGAAGCCAAATATTTTTTCCGGGTTGACATATCCACCCCAATACATGCCCGGTTCATAAAAGCTCCGGGTTGATGCCAGGTCAAGGTACATATGGGTCACATTGGATAGTACGATGTCGAATCCCTGGTTGGCCAACCGATAGGCCAGGTCTTCGGCCCCCGTACCGTATACATTATTCCATACATCCAACAAGTATCCGTTTTTTCGGAGTTCGGGAACGACTTCCATCTTTTTACGACCGTTTACATCCACACGTTTCATTCCGATTTCTTCCCATCCGTGCATGCGGATGTCTTTCTTTGCCAGAATCCCGCCAACCCGGTTGAAGAAATATTCCCAGAGGTCATCTACGGTTTTGAATGAGGGGTTCTCACGCAAGAGACGCTGTACGGCTTCAGATTGCTCCCATACCCCGGCGGGTACTTCGTCGCCCCCCATATGGACGATCTTCAGTTCCGTTCCGGCATCCTGGTACATCAGGGCCAATTCGGTGACTACCTTTTCAACAAAGCGATAGGTCGATTCCATCGCGGGGTTGATGGCATCGTCGGTCCAGCCCTGTACGGTGCTGTATTTCGATTTATCCTGCGGGTCACTGAGTAAGTATTCGGTTGCTTTATCGGCATCCGACTGCACATGGGTATGGTACCGATGTTCCATGGATTTGATGGCGGCCCGTGCGTGCCCGGGTGTTTCAAGTTCGGGGATTACGGTGATAAACCGGTCTTTAGCATACGTCAGTATATCGATAAAGTCTTTTCGGCTGTAGAATCCGCTGCCACGGGTAGCTGCTGAATCGGGTCCGGAGCCGTGCGACGGGGGGAGGTGATGGTTCCGATCTGACGTGTGCCCCCGGTATCCACCGAAGGAGGTCAACTCGGGTAACCCCGGAATGGCAATGCGCCAGCCTTCGTCGTCGTTGAAATGTAAATGCAAGACGTTGATTTTGTAGGCTGCCATCCGATCCAGCACCTGTAATAACTTCTCCTTGGGTAAAAAGTTACGTGCAACATCCAGCATCAACGATCGATGTTTAAAGCGGGGCCGATCATCCACTTCCATACCCGGCAAGATACATTTGCCATCGCGGTAGTGATCGAGGATCAGGCTCTTCAGGGTTTGTATACCGTAAAACATGCCCGAAGCAGTGCCTGCACTGATCTCAATACCAGTATTTTCGATGCGCAATTGATAGGCTTCTTCTTCGAGGTTCCAAAACTTCAGCTTAATTCCCCCTTTCGTGGGGTCATTGACCGTGCGAACGCCAAGTTGCGTGTATTTTTTAAGCTCATCCACCAAATAAGCCGCCTGGCCGGCAAACGGATTATCGGCAACGACCAGAAAGCCATCGGTAAGGGCGTATTGCTGCCCATTGGATTTTGCGGACTGCGGACTAGGGATGAGTTGGTGGGCTACGTCAACGGGTAACTCCGGTATCAGCCGTTTGTTGCGTTCGTAGATTTCTTCCGCAAGCGCATTCTCAGGGAGAACCAGTTGGTCGTATTGCGGGTTTTCGTTGGTGAAGGAGTGGTATTGATCCGGTTGATCGTCGTATACCAAGTAGAATCCGGTTGGAAAATCGGAGATGTTCCGCAGCAGTGCCTGCCGGATGGGAATTACCAGCGTGTTGCCATCGATGTGAAAATCAGCGGTGGGCGCGATGTAATTTAGATCTCCATTGACGGGAATAAGGGTAAATTTCCCGCCATCGGAGCCATCAATCTGTGGATTTTTATATGAGTTGAAATAAAGCTTCCAGTTCTTTTGGTTTAAGTTGTGCGACTGCGGGAGCTGCAGGCTTACATAGGAAACCGGTACCGGCTGTCCATTGGCATCGGTATGGATTCCGATCGAGTAAGTAAAATCATGCGAAGACCGTTTGCCTGTCATACAGGCCGACAGTAAAAAGCCAAAAACCAAAAGGATAACCGGTGTATTCATTTTCATATTGAAAACAAAACTAATCGCCTGCATTGAAATCTTTTTTACCATATTCCTGAAAAATTGGGCTACAGTCCGGCAGCAAATCGGGATGAACGGACAAAAAATAAGGACTATAGGAATTTTAGGTAAGCCCGGGTAGGGTAAATTTGTGATGAACTCCAATGTACAACGTAAATTAATAGGAACACTATGGTAAATTGTAAACCCAAGGTTATCCGACTGACAAGCCTGCTGTTGTTTTTGTGGATGGGGGGAAGTACCCTGTTGGCAAACGCTCAAACCCAAATCAATGTTTCCGGTACGGTCGTCGATGAAAATGGAACGGTGCTCAGCGATGTCAATATCGGTGTCGCGGATGGTGCCACCCTAACCAAGTCAACAGAAATGGGGACATTCACGCTTGTTGTGCCGGCAAACAGTCAGCTCGTATTTTCACGCGTAGGGTATGCCCGTCAAACCCATCAGGCCGGAAGTACATCGGTCACCGGACTAACCATTACACTGGGAGCCGAGCAAAAGACACTCGATGAAGTGGTGGTGGTCGGCTATGGTACGCGCGACCGGAGCTTGTTTGCAGGTTCAGCCGTTTCGCTAAACGCTGAGGACCTCAACAAATCGTCCATCTCGGTGGGAAATATGTTGCAGGGCCGTGCCGCCGGTGTGCAGGTAAGCCAAAATAACGGTACCCCCGGTGCCGGCTTATCGATCCGCATCCGGGGTACCAACTCCATCAATGCGGATAGCGAACCGCTGTACGTGATCGATGGGTTCCCCGCATCCGAGGGAATCGGTATGACCCTCAAACCCGAGGATATCGAAAGCATCACCATCCTGAAAGACGCGGCTTCCACGTCCATCTATGGAGCACGTGGAGCAAACGGTGTGGTGTTGGTCACGACCAAAAAGGGAACCGACAAAAAAAGTAACCTGAATGTCAACAGTTCGGTGGGGTACCAACGCGTTATCGACCGCTACGACCTGTTGGGTCCCTATGATTTCGCGTTGCGGCGCAACCGGATGTCAGAAGCAAATGGGGAGTTGCCTCCATATTCCTCCGGCCGTTTGGATTCACTGCAATCGGGGATATTAGGTACCGATTGGCAAAACGAGGTTTTCCGGGTAGGGCGTGTCAACGACCATTCCCTTAGCTTCATCGGCGGGACCAATAAAACCGGGGTGTACACCAGTTTTGATTACCTGGGACAGGAAGGGGTCGTCGTGCACTCCAAATACCGAAGGATCGGAGCACGTATCAATGTGGACCACCACGTGAGCGACCAATTTACGCTTTCAGGCCGTGTATTCGGAAACTATGGTGTCCAGAACGATCTTCCCTTGGCCCCTTCAACCATCAACGGATTTCTGAAACAGGTGATGAGTGCGAATCCGGCATCAACATTTGATTCGGGTGTCCCTCCACGGCTGGATGCACAGAATCCATTGCACTTCGTGGAGGCCGAAGACCGCGAAAATACCAGCTATCGTACCAATGGCTATTTCTCCATGAAGTATGAGCCGGTCCGTGACCTCTTTTTGCAGGCAGATTTCGGTGCCGACATCAATAAAACGGAGCAATTTTATTTTGCACCGTCCACCGTGCCCAATGCATCGGCAACGAAGGGCAGAGGGTCCATCGTTTCGTTTGATTCAAAAGAGCTCATCTTTAATCCCACCGCCCGCTACAACCGTACTTTTGACAAGCACAATATCGGATTGCTGGCCGGTTACAACTACCAAACGTATCTCTATTTTGAATATGGAACCAATGCAACCAATTTTGCCAGTGACAACCTGGGGTATAATAACCTGAGTACGGCGCAGAACTTTACCAGTTACTCCGCCCGTAACCGCACCAACCGGGCCAGCTGGTTTGGCCGGGTTGATTACGATTACGATACCCGCTATAGTTTGACGGCAACCTATCGCATCGACGGATCTTCGGTATTCGGTAAGTCAAATAAATTGGGGTATTTCCCTTCGGTAGCCGCGGCATGGAATGTAAAGAACGAAAGTTTTGCCGAAGACCTGACCTGGTTGTCGCAAGCCAAGCTGCGGGCCAGCTACGGCCTCACGGGCAACGACCGGATCAGTCCGGGTATTTCCCTGGCTACCTATGCCAGCAACAACTCCACCAAATACACGGAAGATGGCCTCACAACGGTCAACGGGATTGCCGTGACCCGGCTTTCAAATCAGAATTTAAAATGGGAAAGCACGAAGGCCCTGGATCTTGGGATTGATATCGGTTTTGCGGACGACCGGATCGTTTTCGTAGCCGACTATTACGACAAGTATACCGACAACCTGTTGTTAGACCGGAACATCGCGCCCTCCACGGGATTCTTGTTCCGGACGGGCAATGCCGGGGCGGTATCCAACAAAGGATGGGAAGTTGCATTGCAGACCGTCAACATACGGAACGACCACGTTGAATGGAATACGTCCATCAATTATTCCCACAACCGCAACCAAGTCCGCTCATTGGGAAGTAACAATGCCGATATCTATGTGGGATCTGTCAAACCCGATGGTGCCGCAAATTTTGAGGACCCTTTCATTATCCGTGTAGGTGAACCCATCGGTTCCATTAACGGGTATGTGTACGACGGTATCCTGAAACCAGGTGATCCCGCATTGACAACTACGCATCCCAATGCTCAGGTGGGCGATCCCAAATATGTGGACACCAACGGGGATGGCATTCTCAACACGGACGACCGTGTGGTACTCGGTACCGGTGTGCCTACTTCCTTCTTCGGAATGACCAATAGCGTGGGTTACAAAGGATTTAACTTAACCGTGGTGCTTCAGGGACAGGCTGGCGGTAAATTGGTGAATGTACAAAGCCTGGATATGATGGATCCGTTATCGACCGGAAATGTGCTGGCGTTCACGGAACCGGAAACATGGACACCGGATAATCCAAACGGTACGTTACCCCAACGGGGTTTTTACGGCACCAGCCACGGCGGGTGGGTCAATTCCCGGTTTGTGGAGAGTTCGGATTACCTGCGCCTGAAAAACGTTACACTGGCCTATCAACTTCCTTCTTCCCTCCTGTCAAAAATCCGGGTATCCCAGTTGCAGCTCTACGTCAATGCGCAAAACCTCCATACCTGGACACCCTATACGGGCTTGGATCCGGAAATCGGCAACCTGGTTTCGAATGATCAGCAAAATAGAAATGTGGGTAGGGGCCTTGATTTCAATGCCTATCCACTGGCCAAAATGTATATCTTTGGATTGAGGTTGACTTTTTAACTATAAAAACCGAACAGTAATGAAACCTGCCATGTCAGCGGCTGACGCAAAAAAAGACGATGAAAATGCAGGTTCCATTAGGCTATTAAAAATAAATTATTTTCTAATGAACTACCAAGTAAAACCAACCTTATATATGTTCCTGCTCTGCTCATTGTTGCCAATCTCGTGCGAGAACGGCTTGCAGGAAGAATCGTATTCTGTTTTCGATGAAACTACGCTGACCAAGCCCGAAAACGGTTTGCAGGGTGTGCGCGGTGTGTACGCTGCGCTCCGGGATAACGGTGGCAACGGGTATTATGCCGGTTACCTGCACCAGTTAACGGAATATCCGTCTGATATTGTCACCACCAAACCCGACAGTCGGCAAGGAATCCAGCTGGATCAGTTGACCTACGATGCCAGCAATTCCATCGTCAATGACGTATGGGCAAGTATCTTCCGGTTGATTTCGAGAGCCAACGAATCGGAATACCTCATCGGAAAAATCGACTACGTGGGCAACGGCGAGTCGGAGGAAGTTAAAATGCAGCATTTGGCAGAAGTACGTTTCCTGCGTGCCCTGGCCTATTACGATGCGACATCGCTGTGGGGAGATGTGCCGCTGAACCTGAAATCATCGGCTGATTTTACCGAAGCAGACGAGAACCCGCCGTTGGTGCCGCAGGCAACCATTGAAGAGCAGATCGTCGTTGACCTCCAATATGCCGAGGAACATCTTCCTTCCAGTTATCCCGCGGAACAGAACGGCCGGGCTACAAAGGGTGCGGCACAGGGGTTGCTGGCCAGGTTGTATCTGCGGCGTGGAGAATGGCAGAAAGTGGCAGATAAATGTGCCGAGGTGATTTCCGGTGGGGTCTACGATTTGCGTACCGCGGCCGAAGGTGGTGTCGTTGCGTTGTTTGACAACATGAACCGATCCGACAATGAATTCATTTTTGTGATGAAATCTTCCAGTGAACCGGGCTCCTACGGTATTTTGTCCAACAGCTTCGGCATCCAGTCCGTTCCGTGGGACTACAACCGGGGTTGGGGTAATTTTCCGATTCACCGTGAATTTTATGCAAAGTTCAACCTGCAGGATCAACGGCGTCAGCTGTTGCTGGGTACCTATAAGGCACTGTACGGACAGATCATTACCTTACCGAAGGAGTTTGGCGGCGAAGGAGGTAGTTTGCCCGATACCGTACAGGCGCAATATACCTATGGGCTCAAATATCCCCACGTCAATAATTATAACTATGCCGGATACAATAATGTCAGTGTCATCCGGTATTCGGACATCCTGTTGATGCGGGCTGAAGCCCTCAACGAACTAAATGGCCCCAATAACGAATCGGTATCGTTGATCAACGACGTGAGAACACGCAGCAATGCGCCGGTTGTCCAATTATCGGACTTCGGATCCAAGGAAGCGCTGCGGGATTTTATCTTTGACGAGCGCGGATTGGAATTGTTTATGGAGGGACGCCGTCGGGACGACCTGATCCGGTGGGGGCGCAGTGCCACCAACGGTACCGACCCGCTATCGAAGTTTAAGGAGAAGGTCAAACCCCTGCTTCGGGACCAAAACACCTATTCGGATGCGGTCAACTATGCATTATACCCCTATCCGATCCAGGAGATACAGGCAAATACATCGCTGGATGTCAGTATTAACAAAGGCCGGGTAAGGCAATAGCGGATGGTACGGAACCTTGCCCTGTATACGGTGGTTACGGCGCTGATCGTTATCGGCGCCTTTGCCCTTTATCGGGTTTGGCAACCGTTGAATATCGAAGCGATCGAGCTGCATTACCTGCCGGAAAACCGGTTGCGCGTGCGGGTGAACGTTGCCACAAATAAATCGGCTTCCGTACAGGTTAAGTACTGGCTGAAGGGCGGCATGGATACTCTATGGTCGGATGTGTATGCGGACCAATCCAGTCACGCGGTGATTCTCTATAACCTCCTGCCCCAGCGCCAATATGCCTATCAGGTAAAAGCGCGGCGTGGGGCGGATACCGACTGGAGCAACGTATATTCCATTGAAACCAAATCGATCTATCATACCACGCCCTATTTTACCTTAGACAGCATCGCCGGCTCCATCCGGGAGGACATGCAAAACCGGTACTTCCTTACACAGATACTCACTGAACCCGGGGCTGCGGTGATCATCAATGGATTGGGCGATATGGTGTGGTATGAACCCTTTGCGAAGGGCGTGAAAGTTTCTTCCTGGACACCTGATCGTACCGTATTATGCATCATCGGATCGGAAGATATACCCGCTTCGGGCGGAGACGAGATCGTAGAGGTAAACCTCAAGGGTGAGTATGTGAAGCATTTCAAGGTGGGGGAGGGGGATATGGATAAACGGGTGCATCACGAGGTACGTAAGGATGCGGAAGGTAATATTTACGCGATTACCTTTGACCATAAATTGTTTGACCTGAGCACGGTGGGTGGGGGGTCTGCCGATACCGTCAGGGCCGATGGCATCGTGGTCTTCGATCCCGACGGGAAGAAAATCTGGGAATGGTCGGTGCTGGATCACCTGGATGTGCTGCATTATCCAACGATATTGAAAGATAAGAACGATCTCGTGCATGGCAATGCCCTGTACGACGACGGAAACGGATATTTCCTGATGTCGTTCCGCGATTTGAACCAGATTTGGAAAATCCACAAAAAGACCGGGGAGGTATTATGGAAGTTTGGTCAGGGCGGCGATTTTCCCATGCAGGAGGACGACTTGTTTTTCGCCCAGCATTACGTCCATATAAATCGTCGTGGCGAGCTGATGATTTTGGATAACGGGATCAAACGCAAGCAGTCGAGGGCGTTGTCTTTTAAATTGGATGAGCCCAACAGACAGTATCGGCGTACGCTGGAAGTCAAGTACCCGCCCGCTTTTTTTTCGTCCGTAAAAGGCAATTCGGCGCTATTGGGTGAAGGCAATGTGCTGACTTGTTTGACAGACCCCCGGCTGTTTGTGCTTTCCGACGATGCGGGCAACCTGCTCTGGAAAATCAGCATGGGGGGCGATCCCTACCGCATTGAAGAAATTCCGTTAGTAGCCGCAACGCCATGAACAGCCAGCTGATGACCCATAATCCGGCACGTACGGCCATGGATTCACTCCTGCGGCTTTCCTGGGGTATCTTTAAAGTGGGTGCCGTGGCTTTTGGCGGTCACGCTGCCCTGGTGGTCATGGTCGAACGTTTTTTGGTTACCGAGAAAAAACTGTTGAGCAGCGAAGAGGTCCTAAATGCCATGAGTCTGGCCACGCTTCTGCCGGGGCCGTTGGCGGTTAACGTGGTTTGCTATTTGGGGTACCGGCTGCATGGCTGGCTGGGAGCATGTGCATTTTTCATGGCCATCACTGCTCCTCCCACCCTCTTGATGGTGGCGATTGCTGCGTGGTATTACCAGGCAGCAGACCAAGCCGGAGCGGGCGGTTCGAATCGGTTTGTGCTGTTAGCGGTTGCCGCCGTGATCTTATCTACGGGCGCTGCCCTGTACAAAAAGCAGGTTGGTAAGGATGTGACCGGATTGTTTCTGAGTATACTGGCGTTTGCGACGACGCTCTTATACCGCGGTTTTACCGGCTCAGTTGTATTGATTCTGGTGGGTGCGGCGGTGGGCTATATCGCCTACCGAGAGGAACCCGAGCCGACAATCCGGGTACCCCATACGGCTTCCCGGTCGGTGGCCGGGCCTGTTATCCTTACCTTGCTGGCGATAGTTCTCATCGGGTATTTATTGGGGGGATACCGGCTGGTACCGTACGGATCCTGGCAGGTACTGTCGGTTTTCAGTGGCATGAGCCTCACGCTTTTCGGCGGAGGCATGGTCATTATACCGTATATGCAATCCATTTTGGTCGATGAACTGCATTGGCTTCCGGTAAAGGAATATGTGGATGCCATTGCATTCGGACAGGTTACGCCGGGGCCCATTCTCGTCAGCGTCACATTTATCGGGTATAAGATTGCAGGCATCGTGGGCGCCCTATTGGCCACACTGGCAATTTTTGTTCCTTCTGCCAGCTTGATGATTGTACTTGCACAGTATATCAACTATCGGCATGCCGGCATCAAGGCGGTGTTCAAGGGGATCCGTCCGGTCGTGATCGGGATGATCCTGGCGGCGGGTGTTCAGCTGGTCCTGGCCATGCCTCATTTTTCGTGGGCCGCTGTTTTATTTGGGTTGGCCGGATTAGCCGGGTTGTCTTTCGGGCGGCTGAATCCGATTTATCTGATTCTTTTGGGATTTATGATCGACTTTATTTTTTGAAATATGGAGATACAAGGCATACAAATCATCGGTACCCAGCGTTCGGGTTCCAACCTGCTCCGGGTGATACTTAATCAGTCCGAGCAATTGGTTTCACCGCATCCCGCGCATCTGTTGGCTAATTTTGTGCCCTTGATGCCCTATTACGGCACATTGGATGCCATTTCTTACAGGCGCCTGGTGGAAGATGCGGTCGACTATATCCACGTGAATCCCGTCGACTGGGGTGTGCGCCTGGATAAAGATGAAATTTACCGGATGGCCGGTCAATTCAGTCTTTTCGAGCTGAATAAAAATATCTACGAATTCCTTGCGCGCCGATGCGGCGCGGGGTATTGGTGTTGCAAAAGCATGGGCAATATGTACTTTTCCGACGAGCTGGAGAAGGTATCTGCCGGTCTCAAATACATTTACCTCTACCGCGATGGGCGTGATGTCGCCCTGTCGTTTCAGAAGGCCATCGTCGGTGAAAAGCACAGTTACCACATTGCCAAGCAGTGGCATAACGATCAGCAGGCCTGTTTGCAACTGCGGGATCGGGTGCCCGCCGAACGGTTCTTTATGTTGAATTACGAGCGGCTTATCCTGCATCCCGAGCAAACCATCCGGCAACTGTGTGAATTTTTGGGTATCGAATTTCAGGATGCCATGCTGCACTATTACACTTCGGATGAATCCCGGCGGACCGCCGAAGGGGGTGCAATGTGGACAAACCTGACAAAGCCGGTCATGCAGGACAATGCCAATAAATACCTGCGGGAAATGTCGGCAGAGGATATCCGTATCTTTGAATCGGTAGCGTTTGATAGTTTGGTGGCGTTGGGATACGAACCCATTACCCCGCGTGCGGATCTTCTCAGTTTTACCTGGGAAGACGTAGCGGCTTTCAATGTGAGAAACGATCAGTTAAAGCGTGCGTTCAAGGCATCCGAAGACGATAAAAAAAGGAGGCAGCCGCAGCTTAACTTAATTAGTCGCATCAGGGAAACCGAACTGAGTGTGTATGGATAAAAAACGAGATATCCCGGCTATCGCCGATATCGCGCGGAAGGCTGGAGAGGCAATTCTGGATGTATATCACACGGATACGGACCAATGGGAAATCCAACAGAAGCATGATAATTCGCCCCTTACCCTGGCGGATACCGTATCCCACCGGATCATCGCGGATGGCCTGAAAAGTATTTTCCCGGCAATCCCCATGCTGTCGGAAGAAGGCAAGGACATTCCTTACGAGAAGCGGAAGAAGATGGACCGTTACTGGTGTGTGGATCCTTTGGACGGTACGAAGGAATTTATTTCCCGCAACGGAGAGTTTACGGTGAACATTGCGCTGATTGCGGGAAATGAACCTGTTTTTGGCGTGATTTATGTGCCCGTAACCGGTGTGTTGTATTACGGCCTGAAAGACGAAGGAAGTTTCAAGACCGAAGGTGGGGAAACCCGGCGTATACAGGCGAGCCCGTCCCATAATCCGGTAGCCGTGGGCAGCAAGTCACACAAGACTGCCGAAGAGGAGGCTTTTTTATCGTCCCTGGATATCCGGGACGTGGTCAGCATCGGAAGTTCCCTGAAATTCTGCCTGATTGCCGAGGGGAAAGCGCAGGTATACTACCGGCATGGCCCCACCATGGAGTGGGATACGGCTGCGGGCCATGCCATAGCCGTTGCCAGTGGCGCCCGGATGACACAAGCGGATGGCAGCGCATTTGTATATAACAAACCCAGCTTGGTAAACGGAAGTTTCATCTGCTACTCGGTCAACTTACACCACAAAATAGCTGCGCTTTCTTCCGGTGTATGATGCCGCGTATCAATGGATAAAACACGTGCATCCGGCAGCTCAAAGGAAGCGGATACGCCGGTAAAATCGGGAATACGACGTTCCCTGGCTTTCCGGTAAAGCCCTTTTACATCCCGGCGCTCACATTCGGATGCGGGGCAATCCAGGTAAACCAAAAGCAGTTCTTCCCCTACGATCCCGGATACCAATTGCCGGTGGGCATCCATGGGTGTGATAAAACTGCCGATGCAAACGATGTTCTGTTTCACCAACAGATCGGCGATGTGGCTGGCACGCCGGATATTCTCCGCACGGTCCTCGTTGGAGAACCCCAGATCAGCGTTCAGCCCCGCCCTCAATTCATCCCCATCCAACAGCACAACGCTCCGGCCGAGCTGTTCCAGTTTTTCGGCGAGCAACCGCGATAGGGTCGTTTTGCCGGCTCCTGATAACCCGAAAAGCCATATCACCCGTTTGTTGATCATGTTATTTGGTGTTTTTCTGATACGCTTTGGGCGATACGTTCATCTGCTTTGAAAACGACTTCGAGAAGTAAGACACGGAATTGAATCCCACCGAGTAGGCGATCTGGCTGACATTCATTTTGCCTTCGTGCAGTAATTTCTCTGCTTCGGCCAGGCGGATGGACTTGATGTAATCGTGCACTCCCTTGCCCGTAATGGCCTTGAATTTTGCGTAGAGGACAGAGCGGCTCATACCGAATTGACGGCACAGGCTCTTGTAGTCAAGGTCGTATTCGGTCATGTGGGTTACCACAAAATTCCGAACATCTTCCATAAACGCTTTGTCGAGTTCGGACAACCCCATATCGGCTGCCACGGGCGTATTTTCGTCTATCAGCTCTTTGGAAGTCGGCTTGGGCCTGTCGAGGAAATTGCCGATGACGGCAAGCAGCAGGTCCGCATGGAGGGGCTTCGTCAGGTAGATATCCGCCCCCGCTTTATACCCTAAAAGCTGGCTGGCTTCCTGGTCTTCACTAGTTAGCAGCAATACGGGGATGTGTGAGGTCATAATATCGCCTTTTATCGACTTGGTCAGCGATAATCCGTCAACACCCGGCATAATCAAATCCGTAATAATCAGATCAGGCTGGGTCTTCCGGGCGATATCCAACCCTTCCTGTCCGTTGCAGGCTTCATCCACTTCAAAGTAATTTTCCAGGATGTGCCTGAGTAGCGACCGGATACTTTGGTTATCATCGACTACCAGGATCCGCACGTTGGCAAATTTATGCAGGGATTCGGCAACCATCGGCGCGGGGCCGACGAGGTCCCGTTGTTGGCTCTCGGGTTTCACCTGTACATTCGGAAGTGAAATGGTGAATACCGATCCTTTACCTTTGGCGCTTTGTATGGATAGCTCGCCGTTATGGGCCTTGATAAATTCCCGGCAGATCTGAAACCCCAGGCCTGTGCCGGTTTCGCCATTGGTGCCCATGGTTGAACCCGATTGATCCTGAAAGATTTTTTCGATTTGGACATTGTCCATACCCACTCCATTGTCCCGTATCTTGATGTGAACGTATTCGTGATCCTGAATGCATTCAAACACAACCTGTCCGCCTTCGTTGGTGTATTTGATGGAGTTGCTGAGAATATTCCGGATGATCGTACTCACCATTTGATAATCCGCAAACAGCCGGACCCCGGGGTCTACCGAGACGCTGCACGTTATATTTTTTCCCTGCAACTGCAAGTTGAAAAGATAGATGTTCTTTTGGATCAGGTCATACAGATTAAAAGATTTTGGTGAAAAGTGCAATTTGTTGGCTTTGGTTTTTCCCCATTCCAGCAGGTTGATAACCAGGTTGCTCAACGAATTGGATGACAGGCTCAGGTCATCGATGTAGGCCGTAATCTCCTTTTGGGAAAGGTGCGGGAGGTTCTCTTTCAACAAATCGGTAAGTCCGGTGAGTGCCGATAGCGGGTTTTTAAGGTCGTGCACGAGAATGGACAGAAACTTATCCTTCATCTGGTTGTTCGTTTCCAGTTCACTGATGACCGTTTCCAGTTTGTTGTTTTGTTCGATAATTTTTTGCTGTTGCCGGCTGATTTCGTCGTTTTTTAACGCGAGCGTGGAATTTTGATTCCGAATTTCATTATTTGTCGCCACGAGCTCGCTGTTGGCGTTGTGCAGGAGCATGGTCTTCTCCGCGATTTTTTGTTCCAATAAGGTGTTTTGCAGCCGAATGTTCCTCAATCGGTAGTAATAGATGGATACGATAAGGGCGGCTGTCAACACAAAAACCAGGGTTTTAAACCACCAGGTTAACCAAAAAGGCGGGGTAATGGCGATCCGGATACTGGCTACGTTATCTGACCAGTTACCGTTGTTGTCGGTCCCCCTTACCAGTAAGTTGTACATCCCGGGTGGAAGGTTGTTGAAAGAAAGCGTGTTTTTCGTTCCCAGCGGCAACCATTTCGGGTCCAATCCATCGAGTTTATACGCATAGGCCCTCAACGCCGGATCCACATAATTGAGCGAGGCGAACTCCAGCGAGAATATATTTTGTGTATGATCCAGCGTAATGGTTTCCGTATAGTTGATATCTTGCGCCAATGGGGTAGGCTGTTCCGGTGTGCTGATGGGGACATCGACATTGCCGAGTTGAAAATTCGTAAATACCAGGGAAGGTGCATAATTCCGGGGTTTCACTCCGGATTTGTTGATCACGTTGAGTCCATTGACCCCGCCGAAATACAGGTTGCCTTCGCGGTCCACGAGTTTGGCCCGTCTGAACTCATCCCCCTGCAGTCCATTGGAGGGCATGTAGTTGACCATCGCTTGTGTCCGGTCATCGATTTTTGTGATCCCCTTGTTGGTGGCCGCCCAGATATGACCGAAATTGTCCGTTACAACCGCATTGACGATGTCACTCTGAATGGCAGAATTGGAAGTGAAGTATACGTTGTTCCGTCGGTGTGCGTAATCCAGCTTGTTCAGCCCATAGGATGTTCCGATCCAGATGTTTCCGTGCCGGTCTTCCGCGAAGCTCTTCACCGTGTTGTTGGAAAGCGGGCTGCCGTCCAGATCCGAATCGGTCGTGATTGCGTCGAATGATCCGGTTTCAGCGTTGTACAGTCCGATGCCGCTTCCTTCGGTTCCCATCCAGATGGTACCATCGGAAGATTCAAAGAGCGAAAGTATATGGTTGCTGTTGATGTCTTTCTCCATCCCATAATGCCGAAATTTCCTTTCGGATGGATGGTATAGCGTCACCCCGCCTCCGTACGTGCCGATCCAGATACGGCCACTCCGGTCTTTCAGTAAACAGTTGATGTTGTCGTTTTTTAATTCCAGGGTGTTAGCCGTATTTATCCGGGTTGAACCCGTTTTTCCCGGGCGATAGCGATAAATCCCCTCCCCCCAGGTGCCTACCCATAATTCGCCGTCGTCGCTTTCGGTGATCGAAACGACATAACGTCCGGCACTTGCCTGTTGAAAAGGAATGTTCCGACCGTTGGCGAAGGTGTTTTGGGTCTTATCAAACCGGTTGAGTCCGCCGCCGTCCGTGCCAATCCAGATGTTGCCTTCGGCATCCTGAAAAAGGCAATTCACAATGTTGTTGCTCAGACTGTGGGGATTGTCGGTATTTCTGAAATGCAGAATGTTGATTTCGTCGATATTGACCATGGATATGCCCGCCCCCGAGGTTCCTATCCACATATTGCCTTTCCGGTCCCGCCGGATGCAATTGATTGAATTGCCCGCAATACTTCGGGTGTCTTGTTTGTCTGCACGGTATACCTGGCAGCGCTGCTGCTGCATGTTCAGGATATACAGGCCTTCGTTTTCGGTGCCGCACCAGATCTGTCCATCGATATCTTCGCCGATGCACAATACTTTGGTTGGTCCCGTTAGCTTGCCCGCAAATCCGAGATGTGCATTGGTAAGGCTATCTTGCTTTGAATCGTAGTAATATATGCCTGATGTGGCAGAACTTACCCAGATCCGACCCGATTGATCGATATGGACATCCGTAACCGGGCCATCGTCCGATGTATGATACCGGTGAATGATCCGCCCCTTACGATCGGTAACGACTACGCCTTGCTCATAGGTGCCCACCCACAGATTTCCATGCGGATCCTGTTCGGAGCATGTAACTGGAAAGTCAACCTCCGTACGCCCGATCTTTTTTTGTTGATGGTCATATAGCAATAACCCGGATAATCGGCTGCAAAGCAATACGTCGCCTTCCCGGGTTGTTGAAAAGGAGATCACATTAGATAAGTCTATCGCCTTATCGGCCAGGTAAACATCTGCGCCTTTGATTTGCCGGGTAACCGGATCAAAGATGTTAGGACATTGCGAATCCGATGTGGCAATCCATAACTGTTTGTCTTTGTCCTGAACGATGGACTTGATGTCATTGGAGTACAAGCTATGTTTACTGTCCGGTGTTTTCCGGATGATGTGGAATTGGTAGCTGTCGTATTTGTTGATCCCATCCTGCGTACCAAACCATAGAAAGCCCAGATCGTCTTCGAAGATGGTTTGTATGGTGTTTTGGGAGAGGCCGTCCGATGTTTTCAGCTGTTTGAACTTCAAATAATCCCATTGTGCCCAAGCGGTCATACACGGACTCAGACAGACAAACGCGAGGCAGCAACGGAATAAGACCCTATTCATGATCAGATTTATACAAACTTAACTATATTTTTATATGCAATATAGCTAATATTTCGATTAAGGAGTAAAGGTGAAATCGTTTACGACTACCTCCACACTGGGGCTGTTTAGTTCATAATTGCTGACATTTTTGTATTTCGTCCACAGTTGGATATAAACAGGCATTGCTTTCGTGGGCACGTTGCCCGGCTCGTCAAATGTCCATCCCGAGGCACCGCCCGGTGTATTCACGAAGGATGCAGAAGTGCCGTGACCGTGATAGCTTTGGAAGGTTATTTTATCGGGGGCTCGTGTGTATACATGGGTGGTGTAAGTTCCCTCCAACGGTTCGGAGTAATCGACATGTACATAATTTACCTCCGGATTTGAAGTCGTTACCTGATTCCGGTATACGGTATAATTGCACCAGTTGTTGGAAGCGACATTCCAACGTGTAAACTCGAAGTCAATTTCATTGATGTAATCCGTTCCGCCATACTGAAACAGTCCAAAGATCACGTCCTTCTGCAATTCGCTGAGATCGTGGTCAACTTTCCAGGTGTACGTGCCGTACTGGTAATCATTTTCACTCTGTAATTCTGCGCAAAGGTAGCGGCCATCCGACTGCCGCGTGATTTTCAGATGGAGTCTATCCTGGTTATCCACCCACACATTTTGGCTGCTCCAGATGTTCTCACCCGGTCCCCTCGGCTCGTCGCGGTTGGTTGCATGCTTTACAAGCCAGGTAATTCCTTTCCATTCGATCCGGTATTGGCCATCTTCACCGAGGATGGGAGTGGTACTATCGGCGGAGGGTGCTTCCGGGATTGGGTGGTCTTCTTTCTCCGATTCTGTGGCTGTGGAATCAGCCCGGTCACAGGCTAGACAGGAAGTGAACAGGCAAAATACGGCCATAGCGCTCTTGATCGTTCTCATAAAAACGGTGCTTGAATTTGGGTTTATCATATTGCCAAATTTAAAGCCGCGGGCTGCTTAAAAATTTCCTATATGCCTAATTTTTGGTCCAAGGGTTCTAAGAATTACATTCAGGTTGATCGGTCGTTATCTTGCCAGGAGTCATCCATGATAAAAACGGTGCCATACAACGTCATTTGCAGGTACCTTGCGGAAGTAGTTGTGCAGGAAGTTTAATCCCGTGTAAAATAATGTTTAAACGAAAGGGTGTCTAAAATGCGTCCATCGGGTCCGGCTAAAGCAACCGCGGCTTCTACTAACCATCGTTTGCTATCTATCTGTTCGCCTTTCAGCTTCCCACCTATGGGTTTTAGGGGGATGGTATTGCAATTTGGGCACATGGTTATGTGTACGACCTTTTCACTGGCAATCGTATTTTTATCGAGATTGAAAAAGGTGCGACCTTTGGGAATTTCAAAGAATAATCCGGTGTAGGGTGTGCCGTCTGTGTGGTTAGCTGACCAATACTTTTTATATTGGAAAACGATGTTTTTACCGTCTACTACGCGTAACGCTTCCAAGCGCGATGATTCCCTGAAATGTGTCTCACAAGTCGGGCATTCAGTGAGGTTATCGGGTGTAAGGCTTGTTAATTTCTCTTTTTCGCAAGATAGGATGAGTACCGTGCAAACGAAGAAAATGGATGTCGTCTTATACAAATTATTTTTTCGTTTCATAATCAGTTAGTTTTTTAGCTAAACGAAAGTATGTGGTAAAATGCTACATAAGCGGAGATGCTGGTCGCAAATGTTGCGGTGGTAGTGCCGGAAAATCATCCGGTATTATGCGGCAACGGGGAAGAATATGATATCCTTCCCCGGCACGCTAATTTCTAAATTTATACGATAAGCTAATTCACGTCCCACCAAACACGTGTTGCCATCCAATCCTGAGCAGACTTCCCACCCGTTACAGCGTTAACATTTGTCACGTTGTATTGATATTCCGCATCTGCATAATTAAGGCGGAGATACCGTCCGTAGGTGGTTTGCCACAGATTATCTGAGTTGGTTGATTTGGGTGTCTTATCCGTTCTGCGCTGGAGTGCCCATGCTTCGTAAGGTTGTCTGAAATTGTCCAGCCATGCCTGGGCATAAATGAGCTTTAATGCTTCATCTTCTGAGAGGTCCGTAACAAATGCCACTGTTGGCTTGGATGATATCCAGGCAAGTTGCGCCGAAGTGGGTAATGCAGAAGGCTTGTTTACGGTCCATACTTCACTAGCCATAGCCATAGCTGTCCAAAAATCAACCGAAGATTTGATGCCTGCTTCGTAATTTGACTTTGCATCTACCATGCTGACCGGTCTTCCGATGCCCCGTACAGCGGCTTCAGCTTTTAGGAAATAGACTTCTGCAGCGGTAATGATCAGTTCGGGAATGTTTTTATCTCGTCCGAAATAATAGTTAACGTTAGAAAATAAATTTCCGCTGCCTTTGTTTGCCCAGTCGTCGTCCCGTCTGATGTTATAAGGTTCGCCACCATCGGATCCAGCTACGTTTTGTTCTTTTGCCACCCATTGATTATTGGCGTTTGTCTCAAAGAATATTTTCGCACGTTGGTCAAATATACCGCTACCGTCCGCATTGTTGTTGTCGCTCATCATATTCCAGGCAGTCGATCCCATACGGAGATAGATACCTGAATTAAATGACCATTCTCTGCCTTCTCCTGTAAAGTTTTGAGCCGCAGGAGAAACTCCAGTATGTTCTGTGTTTTCGAATAAGGGCAGGGCCAGTGCTTCTTGTATATGCTGCGTTGCAACATCAGGGTTAACTTCATACATGCGCATTGCATAGCGCAACCGTAGAGAATTTCCGAACTTTTGCCATTTGGCAATGTCGTTGTTAAAAAGGGTTTCTGAAGCACCTAAACTGATTTGGTCTGTCGAAGTAGATAAGGTACTCACGGCTTCTTTTAACTCGCTCAGAAGTGTTTCGTAGATATCTTTCTGTGTATCGAATTTTACCGTATAGAAAGCATTGCCTTCATCTGCACGACCTGCTTCCGTATAAGGAATGTCGCCAAAAATATCCGTCATTTTGAATGTTTTATAAGCTTTCAAAATCGTAAGCATATTTTGGATCTGTCTAAGCTTTGGCGCATCCGGAGATTCATTGATCTGTCGCTCGATATTTCTGATATTAATCAAGGTCCGGTAGTAGTTTTTCCAGATGTCGTTACTGGCTGCCTCCATTCGGTAACCTGACGAGCCGATTACGGTTCCTAATTGTGTAATCGGATAGATCCACGAATTGGCCACACTTTGTTCGTTCCAGGTCAACTCAAGACTAGCCACGACACCATTGAAGAGATTGTTGATATTGGCCGCTTGATCTTCCTTCCAGGGTGTGTTTATTTCTTCAAAATCTTTGGTGCAGGATGTGTTCACAGCCGATATCAGGCAGCCGGAGAAAACACATATGATAAACTTGATATTAAATTTTTTC
Source organism: Parapedobacter defluvii (assembly GCF_014642075.1). Taxonomy (GTDB): domain Bacteria; phylum Bacteroidota; class Bacteroidia; order Sphingobacteriales; family Sphingobacteriaceae; genus Parapedobacter; species Parapedobacter defluvii. Next base: position 629,723 of record NZ_BMIK01000001.1, read on the forward strand.
ATGACGCTGTTAATTAGAATGACGCACTGACACTGAAACCAAATGATCTAACACTGGGCAAGGCCCCAAACTCAATACCTTGCGCATTTCCGATGCCATTTATTGCTTCGGGGTTCAACTGGTCAGGTAGGCTGGTATACAAATAGAATAGATCCCGACCTATGATTGAAAGATTTAATCCTTGTATGAACTTCGTGTTTTTGATTACGGAAGACGGCACCTGATAAGATAACCTCACTTCACGAAGTTTAATCCAGGAATTGTCAAGAACAGCCAAGCTTCTCGGCATGTTGATGCTCGACCAGGCAGCATATGCACCGGCGTATTTCCACATGTAGTGAACTACATCGTTATTTACGCCCGTAACTTCGCCGGTTGCGTTATCTACAAAGACCCCGTCAAGAATAACACCATGGTTTGCTGTTGTACCATCGGGATACGTGTAAGGAAGCCCATTGCCATCACGTTCGTATAACGTTTCAGGGGCTAAGCCGTTACCCATTGCTGTTGAATAGCTGCCGCTCCAGATGTCACCACCCCATTTGAAGTCGAAAAGACCGTATAATGAGAAATTTTTAAATCGAAGATTCGTACCAAGACCGCCGGTTAATTTCGGATTAGCATTTCCGATGGGTACCTGTTCGGATGTGACAACATAACGAGTGCCAGCCACGTTGCCATTCCCGTCTAATACGCGTTCTACCACACGTTGGCCGTCTTTATAAGTAAAATCATGGCCATAAATGGTTCCATAATTTTCACCTACTTTTACCTTCATGGTAACGCCATTGTTTCCGAACATCTCGTCAAGATAATATTCGTCGATACCAGGAGCAAGGGCAATGAGCTTGTTTGTGTTGTGAGCGCCGTTTAGCGTCAGATCCCAAGAAAAATCGGCAGAACGAATGGGGGTAGCCCGTACCGTAAATTCGAATCCCCTATTTAGAAGCTCGCCGGAATTTGTCCTTACTGCGGAAACACCGGAAGATGGTGCAACGTTGAGATCAATAATCTGAGAGGTAGAGTTTACTTGATAATAGGTGAACGTCAATCCCAGTTTATTTTGAAGAAAGCTGAGGTCGGTGCCGAGTTCATACGAATTTGAACGTTGAGGTTTCAGTAAGTCTAAGGGGAGCAGTTTTTCGGGAATCATCCGGGTGGATTGACCGCCAAATGTCCCTGAATCATAGATGTATGTAGTTTGGTAAGGATTGGTGCCGCTGGCACTCCCTGCATAAGCTACCCTAAGTTTTCCATAGTCGATCCAGGATGGCTTATGGGTCAGATTCTCGGTGAATATATAGCTCAGCGATGCCGCGGGATAAAAATAACTGTTTGTGCGTGCGGGCAGTGTGGATGACCAGTCGTTACGTCCTGTTAATTCCAAAAACAGGAAGTCATCATAGGAAATGTTCGCGATACCGAATACCGAATTGATTTTTTGCTGAGCTCTGTCTTCGGTGGGTTGAAAGTCAGTGGCATTTCCAGTTTTGTTGATATTTTTTAAGAAAAATAAGTATGGAATATTAAAAGGTCCATCGTTCCAGCCTTGTGTTGCCCGGTAGTTGGTGCTCCAAGCGCTGCCGCCGATCGAGATGCTTGTATTGAAAAGGGAACCACCCAGATTGTCTCGATGTGCCGTGGCTAGGAATTCCAGGTTTCGGTCGGTGGTTTTATACATTTCATGGCCATATTTCCCATTGATGCCTTCTGGATCAATTGGGTAATTTTTCTTTTCGAGTTCATCAGAAGAAAAGTTGCCCGACACACGGCCCATAAGTGTTAACCAATCTGTTAAATCAGCATTTAGCTTAATAGTACCTAATAATTGATCGCGGTTTAGAATATTATTATTCATATAGGTGTTCCAATATATATCCCTGCCGTATTGTCCATATGGATATCCAAGTGGGTATACAGAACCGTCCAATAGGTTTTTACTGCCATCCGCGTTCCTATACAAATCTTGTTCGATATTTTGGAAGTCTCGCGACATGCCATAAGTAGTGAATTTTCCCCATGAGTTGTTGCTATCGCCTACATTCGGTGAATTGTAGCGCGTATAATTGATATAGCTGGCACTGATGTCTGCCGTGACTTTCTTCGATATTTTGACATTGCTCCCGAGGTTAAATGTATTGTTGTTGAAATTACTGTTCGGGAGAATTGCTGTGTTATCCTGCCGGGTGTATGACACACGTACACTGCCAAGATCATTAGCACCGCTGAAGGCGACATTGTGTGTTTGCGTGTTGCCGTTCCGGTAGAACGACTGGATATTGTCGGGTTGAGGCGAATACGTCCGAACGGTTCCATCCCACCAAAGAACCTGTTGGTTTTCCATTTTTGCACCCCATGAAGCGCCGGTACCATACCAACTGAAATAATCCCACGTGTTTAGTCCGCCCGGTACAGCCCCCTGGCTTAACCATCTTTGATCCGTTATGCCTGACCCCGCCCATGGATCCTGGCCGGGATACCTTAACTTTCCGCTCTCATCGGTCGGTAAGCTTGGGACTGCCGAATACAGGGCGATAGCACCTCCATATCCGTATACATTCTGCATTTCTTGAAAGCGGAAGGGGTCGTTTAGACGCAACGAATAGCTGTAATCGACACCCAATCCTTCCTTTAATTTCCCCTTTTTTGTATTGATTAGGATAACGCCATTGCCTCCTCTTGCACCATATAGCGCAGCCGCTGTTGGCCCTTTTAAGACGTTGATTTCTTCGATATCTTCTGGGTTGATAAAATTCAGAATCGAACCCCAGTCTTGGTAAGTACCTGCAGCTCGGTTAATGTCGTTGCCACTACTCGCTATTTGGCTGTTGTCCATCGGCATGCCGTCAATTACATACAGCGGTTGGTTATTGCCGGAAATCGATGTGTTACCTCGGATAACAACCCGTTGTGATCCCCCTTCGACGCCATTTGGGACACTGATATTCAAACCTGCAATTTTCCCCATGAGTCCGGTGGCTACGGTAGGAGCGTTTGCCTGTGTAATATCTTCGCCCCCAACTTTCTGGATCGAATACCCCAAAGACCTTGCTTCTCTTTTGATGCCCATCGCCGTAATCACCACTTCGCCAATTTCGCCACTGGCCTCTTCAAGTGTAACACTGATGATACTAGACGCACCCACCAAAACAGATTGTGAAGTATATCCCAGTGCGCTGAATTGGAGGGTTTCCCCTGTGGAAGCCTCGATCGAATAATGTCCGCTGGCATTGGTCTGCGTGCCGCGGTTGGTGCCCGTTACTTGTACGGTTACTCCTTCGATGGGACCATTTGCATCCGTCACAGTTCCTGTGATGGATGTCTGTGCATGAACATATAGCGCTGCACTCAGGAGTGCAAAGGCCATGACACAGCATTTCATGTACAAATTTCTCATGTTGTAAATTGGTTAGTGTTCATAATTTGATTAATTGGATTGAAAAAAAGTATGACAGACAGCTGTCGAATCATTAAAGATGCCGGTGTGTGTTTTAAGTAAATCTATTAATTGGTTTTTGTCTATAATGTTAATTTGGCGTAGGCTTGAGCATCTAATTCCCGTGCAATTCACAATTTTCAATCACCAGGCTGGCTGCGCCCAATAACTCCGCTTGGTAGCCTAGGTTGGAAATCGCTACATCCGTTTGTTCAGCAAGTTTAGGGATACAAAACTCGTTGATGGCCCGTTGTACGGGGGCTAACAATAATTTTCCGGCGGCTGCACCTCTACCACTTAGGACAACGCGTTCGGGATTCATGATGTGAATCAGGGTCGCAATGCCTTTGCCTACCATGAACGCAGCGTCCGAAAGGGACTCCACTGCCAATTGATCACCTATTTTTGCGGCTTCTATAAGCAAATCACCTTCTGCTTTTTCCTTTGCTTCAAATAGCTTTTGCAGGTTGGAAGTCGTCCCTTTTGCCATCGCTTGCTTCGCATTTTCGACAGCTACCAGGAGTGACGCGTCTACTTCTAAACAACCCCGCTTGCCGCACGAGCAGAGTTTGTTCGTATGTGACAGCGGAATGTGGCTGAATTCACCGGCATATCCATTGTGGCCCCTGAATAGGCTTCCGTTCACAATCATACCCAGCCCGATACCCCATCCCATATTGACTACCATGACATCTTTTAACCCCCGTGCTGCACCAAAATGCAGCTCCGAAATGGCAATGACGCTAGAGTCGTTTTCAATGTATACCGGCAATCCCAATGATTGCGTCAATTTGTCGCGTAATCCGATCTCTTTAGAGCCGGTAGGTAGAAACGACGCATTGAGCCCTTTTTCTACATCAATAAACCCGGGCATGCCAATGCCAACGCCGAGCACATGCTCGTGCTTGATACCCGTTTGGTCAATATAAGAGCGAATAAACTGGCAAAGCTGGTTCAATGCTGCCCCGTTGTCTTTTAGTGGCAGTGTGATAGACACTTCCGAACCGATGATTTCATTGGCTAGGTTGTATGCTACGATCCGGCTCACAAACTGGTCCATTGCCACTGCGAGAATATACTGCTTTTTCTTGCTGCTGAGGCGGTATTTAGCAGGTCTTCTGCCTCCGGTAGATGGTGCCAGGCCATGTTGGACGGCGTATCCTTCTTTCACCAGATTATTGATAATACTGGTGATATTAGGTACACTCTTATTCGTAAACGTGCTCAACTCGGCTAACGATAAAGGCCCGTTATAATAGAGACGTTTGAATACTGATAGTTTGAGCTGATCTTGCCGTTCGTATTTCACAATTTATGTACAAAGGGTTAATTATTCATTGTTTATGCAAACTTAATAAATAATTAATTTTATATGCAAATACTTTTTAAAAATATATAGAAAGATTTTATAAATAACTGTTTTGTAGTATTTTAATTTATTGTATTATGAAATTCCCCCGGATATGACAGGGTTTGAATTTCAGATTTTTTATCTTATTTTTACTCCAATGAACAGAAAAATCTCCACATACAAAAACCGATTCCTGGTTTATGTCGAAAAATAGTATAAGCCGGTTTTCCCATAGGGCGATGCTTTACGACCGGTTCCGGCCACATTATCCGCAGGAGTTGGTGGCTTTTCTCCGGGAGCGTATTGATCCGGATTCGGGGCAGGCGGTGGCAGACATTGCAGCGGGCACAGGTATATTTACCGAACAAATTGCACAGTGGGGAAATACGGTCTTTGTTGTTGAGCCCAATGCTTCTATGAGGCGGCTGGCGCATCGGAGACTGGCGGGGTTTAAAAATTGTATTTTTGTGGATGGAACGGCAGAATCTACCGGCTTGCCGGACCAGTCCGTTGATATGGTCGTTTCTGCGCAGGCATTCCACTGGTTCGATCTGACCAAAACCAAAGCCGAATTTAAACGCATCGGACGGGACAGCTTGTTGGTAGCCGTTGTATGGAATCTGAGAAATACCGACAGCTTATTTGAGCAGGAATACGAGTCGTTGGTCCGTACGTATGGGGTGGATTATTTAAGCGTCAGCCAACGAAGGATGGCTACGGAGGAGGTATTGACATTTTTTGCGCCTACAGCCCCAGAATACCGGATTTTTGAACATGCGGATTTCCTCGGCTTTACAGCCTTGCGTGGACGGATGCTATCCTATTCGTTTATGCCCGATGAAACATCGCCCGTTTACGAAGAGATGTTGGAGGCCGTAGCTGCATTGTTCGATCGGCATCAGGAGAACGGAAAGGTGCGTCTTTCCTACCAGACCCGGTTGTTTATTGGCGGCATCTGATGGAAACAGTCAGGCTAACCTCCGGAGGTTTTGAGATGCCGGTGGACGCTTGGAGTTTTATTGGAGTTTTATTGGAGTTTGCTTCGGGTCTGCTTGGGTGATCCGATTAGACGTAGACTGGACTTGGTTTGGTCTCCGACTGGCGAAACCAAACCAAGTCCAGTCTAAGCGTACTTCAAATCCAAACCCGGTCAGCATCCAGGTCCGAAGCGGACTACAATAGGGAGGCAAGCCCAATCCAAGGAAAACAGAATGCCATTTGGAAGTTAATGGAAATTAACCTACTTTTGCACCCGATTTAATTCATTTTTATTTTTCAACGCTTTAATATTATTCAAGTAATGTATTTAAGTAAAGAGTACAAAGCGGATATCTTCGCTGAATTTGCCGGAGGGGCAACCAATACCGGTTCTGCCGAGGGGCAGGTGGCTTTGTTCACCAAACGGATTGCTCATTTGACGGAGCATTTGAAATCAAACAGGAAAGACTTTGCTACGCAACGTTCTTTGCAGAAGCTGGTCGGTAAACGCCGTTCGTTATTGAAATACCTTTACAACAAGGACATCGAGCGCTACCGGGCTATCATCAAGGCTTTGGGCTTGCGTGATATCATAAAATAGCTTTCAGGTACAATTTTCAATGAAGCCATCCGCCCTAGACGGATGGCTTTTTATTTTTATTACTTTTCATTCGTGAATAAGAATAATTAGTTTTTAAAGGCCTCATGGAACCTACATTTTCATTGGCACCATTTGTTTTCAGCGGCAATGAAGCTTGCGTTAGCCTCTGGCTTCCGCAGGTTTCATCACCTTTTGCGTAAGGTGCTGACATGGTAGGTTTCAGCTGACAGTCTTATTTTTCAAACGCAGATGAGAGACCGATAAACGCCGGGTTGCGGCTTTATAAAACTTGCATATGCTGTGGCGTTTATCTAAGTTTGTCCCAAATTAAAAAAAGTATATTAAAAAAATGGGTGTGCGCTGAAGACGAAACGCACATCGAATGAAACAACAATGAGTTACAACGAAATTAAAACAACAATCGATATGGGCGCGGGTCGCCAGATCGAGGTTTCCACTGGGAAATTGGCTAAGCAGGCAGATGGCTCGGTGGTGGTAAAGCAGGGAAAGACCATGTTGCTTGCCACGGTGGTTTCCGCGCAGGAAGCCAAACCCGGAACGGATTTCTTGCCGCTTTCGGTCGACTATCAAGAAAAATATGCCGCTACGGGGCGTATTCCGGGCGGGTTTTTACGGCGGGAAGCACGCCTTTCGGATTATGAGATCCTTATTTCACGTTTGGTAGACCGCGCATTGCGGCCGTTATTTCCCGATGATTATCATGCGGATACGCAGGTAATGATTTCATTGATATCGGCTGATAAGGATATTATGCCCGACGCGCTGGCCGGCCTGGCTGCCTCTGCAGCGATTGCTGTATCTGATATTCCTTTCAACGGTCCGATTTCAGAAGTGCGGGTGGCAAAAATCGACGGGCAGTTGGTCATCAACCCCTTGTTGAGTGAATTGGAGCGGGCTACACTCGAATTTATCGTGGCAGGCTCGGCCAATGACATCGTCATGGTAGAAGGTGAAGCGAAGGAAATCTCGGAAGCTGAAATGGTGGAGGCAATTGAGTTTGCGCATCAGGCCATCAAAAAACAGGTACAGGCCCAAGTGGAACTGGCACAATTGGTGGGTAAAACAGTCAAACGTGAATACAATCACGAGCCAAGCAATCCTGAGTTACGTGACCAGATTTTTGCGGCGACATATGACCAGGTTTACGCGGTCGCCAAGGCGGCATCGGCAAAACACGAACGCAGCGAACTGTTCAAACAGATCGGTGAGGCTTTTATAGAAACGACGTTCAGTGAAGAGGAGATCGACGATGATACAGCATTCCTGATCAAAAAATATTACCACGATGTACAGTATGAGGCAGTACGTAATCTCATATTGAACGAGGGGATCCGGTTAGATGGCCGGGACGTCCGCACGGTACGCCCGATATGGAGTGAGGTAGATTACCTGCCTGCGGCGCACGGATCGGCGGTATTTACGCGTGGCGAAACGCAGTCCCTGACCTCTGTTACGTTAGGAGCGAAAGATGACGAACAGATGATTGATGGAGCGTTTATCCATGGATACAACAAATTTATCCTGCATTACAATTTCCCGGCATTTTCTACCGGCGAAGTGCGGCCTAACCGGGGCCCCGGGCGCCGGGAAGTAGGGCATGGTAATTTGGCCATGCGCTCATTGAAACAGGTGTTGCCTACCGGCGATGAAAATCCTTACACCATCCGCATCGTTTCGGATATCCTTGAGTCAAATGGATCGTCATCCATGGCTACGGTATGTGCAGGTACGTTGGCTTTAATGGATGCAGGGATAAAAATCAAGGCTCCGGTATCCGGAATCGCAATGGGCTTGATTACCGATGAGAAATCGGATAAGTATGCGATTTTGAGCGACATTTTGGGTGATGAAGACCACCTCGGGGATATGGACTTTAAGGTTACAGGAACGGAGAAAGGGATTGTAGGTTGCCAAATGGATCTCAAAATCAACGGGCTGAAGTGGGAAGTACTTACCCAAGCCCTGGAACAGGCGAAAGAAGCCCGTTTGCATATCCTGAACGAGATGAAGAAAACCCTTGCGGAACCACGTACGGATTACAAACCCCATGCACCACGTATTGTTAGCTTTACCATCGATAAAGAGTTTATCGGTGCAGTAATCGGGCCGGGTGGAAAAATCATCCAGGAGATGCAGCGCGAAACCGGAGCGACCATCGCCATTGAAGAAGTGGACAATAAAGGTGTCGTGCAGGTATTCGCCGAAGACAAGGCGTCAATTGACGATGCAGTACGCCGCATTAAAGCGATTGCTGCAAAACCGGAAATCGGCGAAGTTTACGAAGGTAAGGTGAAATCCATCATGCCGTTCGGCGCGTTCATTGAAATTATTCCGGGAAAAGATGGACTGCTTCATATCTCAGAAATTGATTGGAAGCGGTTTGAAACCATGGACGGTATTTTCAATGTAGGTGATATCGTGAAGGTGAAACTGCTGGATATTGATAAGCAAGGTAAACTGAAACTTTCCCGTAAGGCGTTGCTTCCCAAACCGGAAAAAAAGGAAGCGTAAAGTAAGGTACGAAGTACGAGGTAAAAAGCCGGGCTACCCAAGTGGATAGACCGGCTTTTTTTACTCCTTACCCGGCCACGATTCGGGTTTCCGGCCGTAGCGCTTATTGGGTTTAGCTCCCATCTTAAATACCAATTCTCCTCCGTTAAGCAGATCTTCGTGCCGGATGTACGTGTTTTCGTAGGGTACTCCGTTGAGGGTAACCGACTGAATGTACTTGTTTTTGGTTCCGCTACCAAGTGTACGGATGGTGAACGTCTTATTTGTTGGAAGGGCGAACACCACTTCATCTGCCATGGGGCTTCCAAACACATATTCGCCGCTAGCCGGGTTAACCGGATACAGTCCCGCAATACTCCATACAGCCCAGGCACTCATCTGCCCCACGTCTTCATTGCCTGCGTAGCCATCCGGCCGGTCGTGGTACATGGAATCCACAATCTCGTGGAGCCGTTCCTGTGTTTTCCATGCTTCGCCGATGTAGCTATACATGTATGCAATGTGATGACTGGGTTCGTTGCCGTGCGCATATTGTCCGATAAATCCGCTTGCATCCGGCGAAATATTTTCTCCGTGCATTTCCGATGGTGCAGCGAATAGTTCGTCGAGCTTGCTATTCAGGCCATCATTGCCACCGTATAACTGCGCAAGTCCGCGCACGTCGTGGGGTACGAAAAACGAGTGCTGCCAGGCATTCCCTTCAATGTATTGACTTTTGTCAAAATCGTGCTCAGACCAAAAAGGGTCAAAAGGCTCCACAAATTTTCCGTCGCTTGTTTTGGCACGCATAAAGCCGGTTTGACTATCAAAAAGATGGGCATATGATTTTGCCCGGTTCATAAACGTCGCGTAATCCGCAGTTTTATTCAATTTCTTGGCAACCTGGGCGATGCACCAATCGTCGAATGCATATTCCAATGTAACGGTTACGCTTCCCCCTGCCTTGTCTTGAGGCAGGTAACCATATTCGATGTAGTCGGGTACACCCCGGATATCCTGATAGGCACTGTTAAGCATAGCCTCGTAGGCACGCTCTGCGTCCAAACCTGGCCAGTCTTTTAAGATGGCATCGGCCAGAACGGGAATAGCGTGGTATCCCGTCATAGTATTCGTTTCCCAGGTGCTCAGATCCCAGACAGGCAGTAGCCCGTTTTCGTCGTGGAACGCCAGCAGGCTGTTGAGTATGTCCGTATAACGCTGGGGTTGGGTAAGTGTAAAAAGCGGATTGAGCGCACGAAACGTGTCCCAAAGCGAGAAAAGTGTATACCGGTTTGTCCCTTCAGGCATTATTTTGATAGCTCCGTTGGCGTTTTGGTAGGTGCCATCGGCATCTGAATAAAGGGTGGGGGCTACAGCCGTGTGGTATAGTGCAGTATAAAAGATGCGTTTCAGTCGATCATCTTGGGTATTAATTTTGATCTTTTGCAGCTCGCTTTCCCATTTATTTTCAGCTGCTTTACGGATACCGTTGAAGTCCCACGTGGGAATCTCCCGCAAAGCACCGATGGCCTTATCATAGCTGGTCATGGATAAAGCAACCTTCATCTCAATCGTTTGATGGGTATTGCCGTCAAAGAAAAGCTGAACTGACGCACCTTTTCCTTTGTCGTAGGTTTCTACCATATCGCTCATATCAGAAGCCGATTGACCGTCGTTAAGGATGCTTCGCACGATAGGTTTGGAAGTGCGTGCCGCAAAATATACCTTCTGTACCTTGGCCCATCCCGTCGAATACCGGTATCCCACCAGTGTACTATCGTTCAATATGCTGATGTGCGTTTCCGTGGGGCTGTCCCAGTTGACGTGGAAGGCCAGGTCGAAGCGGATAATGGGGGTGCTTCCGTCCGGATAGGTATAGCGGTGGTAGCCGCAACGCTCAGTGGCTGTCAATTCGGCGTTAACGCCGTTGTTTAGCATGACCTGATAATAACCCGGAGAGGCCTGTTCGTCATCGTGGCTGAAGCGCATTGTTATCCGTTGTGTGGTGTCATCCAACGGTGCTGTCAACGGCAATACGGAAATATCCAGCCAGTCGCCGATGCCGGTACCACTTAAATGCATGTGGCTGAATCCGGCAATCAGGCTATCGCTGTAATGGTATCCACTGCACCAATCCCAGCCTCCGCGGCCATTGTCGGGACTTAACTGTACCATACCGAACGGGACAGTAGCGCCCGGGAACGTATGGCCATGGCCACCGGTTCCGATGAATGGGTCCACATAGGAAATCAACGAATCCTGGGCCTGTATAGGTAAACTGAAGCCGATGAGAACGGCAAAAGTGCTTAAACGCATTAGCATGATTAATTCAATAGAGTTGTCCGTATAATTTGCAGTAAAACTAATTTATTATTTCAGCTTCACCAAAAAAATCCATACGTTTGCCTGGGTGCTAAAAAAATTAAGCTTTTTTGCTAAAAAGCCGGAAGACTGGGAATCCAACAGCTGAGAGCTGACACCCGATTGCCAAAAGCTGACAGCTGAGAGCCGATAACTAGTAAATTAACAATAATGAAATGAAGAAAAAAATCCTCATCAGTGACATCGCAAGAGATTTAGGTGTATCGGTTACAACCGTTTCATTCATCCTCAACGGCAAAGCCAAGGAGAAACGTATCAGCGACGGATTAACCAAGCGCGTACTCGACTATGTAAAGAAGGTGGGATATAAGCCCAATGAACTGGCTAAAAGCCTGCGTACCGGGAAAACCAAGATCATCGGTTTGGTGATTGAAGACATTTCCAATCCGTTTTTTGCCAATATTGCCAGGCTTATTGAGGCAAAAGCATACAGCAAAGGCTATCGTATTTTATATTGCAGCACCGACAATCAGCCTGAAAAGACCATCGAACTCATTGAACTGTTCCGGGATCGGCATGTAGATGGATATATTATTACCCCCTCCGAGGGAGTACGCGAGACCATTGAATCGCTGATTGGCAATCATTTGCCACTGGTCCTGTTTGATCGGTATATACCCGGTATCGATGCTAACTATGTGATTTCCGATAATTTAAAGGGGGCGTATGACGCCACCGCACACCTGGCCCAACGGGGGTATAAGCGGATTGCATTGGTTACCCTCTACTCTTCGCAAACGCAGATGCGGGATCGTATGAACGGTTACATGCGGGCCATCGATACCTATCAATTGCAGCCGTATGTCAAAAAAGTGAATATGGAAGACGACGAGCAGACGGCAATTCAGGATTTTCATGCATTTATGAGAGATCAGCAGCCGGATGCAATTTTCTTTGCTACCAATTACTTAGCTATCAGAGGGCTCAAGGCGCTCAAGCAACGTGATATGCCGATGCCTGCTGTCGTTTCATACGATGATCATACGCTCTTTAAATTGTTTACACCAACGATTACCGCAGTTTCGCAACCCATAGAGGCCATTGCGGATGAGTTAATCAATACATTACTCAATCAGCTTGACGGTAAAGGTAAGGAGACGAAACAAGTGGTACTACCGTCAGAATTGGTTATCCGGGAGTCTTCATCGGCACAAATTTCAGCGACAGCGAATTGACACAGTGGCGTGTATTTTTGGCGGTAAATCGTTCACCGCAAAACACATGACCCAGGTGTCCGCCACAGTTCGCACAGACAATTTCCGTGCGCCGCCCATCGGAATCCGGTATGCGCTGGATAGCTCCCGGAATTTCATCGTCAAAACTCGGCCAGCCACAGTGAGATTCAAATTTGTCTTCCGATCGGAAAAGCGGAGCTTCACACCGTTTGCATACATAAATTCCAATTGCTTTGTTTGTAAGCAACGCCCCCGTGAAGGGTCTTTCTGTACCTTTGTGGATGATAACATACGCCTCTTCGGGCGTCAGTTCATTGTATTTTGCCGTCTTCATCAGCTAATCTCCTCACGGGTTGCCAGCAAGGCAACCTGCCTATGCAAATTAGTATACGCAAAAAGTAAGAAAAAGTTTTTTTTGTAGTCCCGTTCTATTGTAAAAATTAAATCTCAAAAAACAAAATTTTTAAAATCGAACCGGGAAAATGTGGTCGATGGATATTTGTTATAAAATACATCATATGCGCTGAAATCGCAGCTTTTTATCAATTTAGAACGATTATAAATTATTAAATTAAGTCATCCAATTGTCACCGATACGCCAATAAGTTATACTTTTGTGGCATTGTTAAAAGGGTGTAGTTCCATTGATTCAGAAAACCCAATTTTTTACGTTTATCATAATTTGTATAAAGTGCTCAATATGAGAAATATCTCATTAGTTTTCAGAAGAATTGTCAGGCCGGTATCCGTTGCGTTGGTGTTGCTGCTTGTGGTTTCTTCGTTGCAGGCTCAGGATGCGAAAGAAGGGGAGACGATTTTCAAAGCCAATTGTTCCTCCTGTCATAAGGTGTTCGGTAAATTCTTGGGCCCTGAATTGGCTGGGGTAAACGAGCGGCACGATGAAGCATGGTTGCTGAAGTGGATTCACAATGCTCCTGCGATGATTGCATCGGGCGATCCCGCAGCCTTGGAATTGGATGCCCAGTATCCCGCGGCAGCCATGACGGCATTTCCTCAGCTTCAGGAAGGCCAGATCAAAAGCATTTTAGCGTATATAAAATCAGAAGAGGAAAAGAAAGCGGCAGGTGATGCTGCAGGCGGTGCAACCGGCAGTGGTAACGGTGCGGCAGCGGCTGCCAGCGGCGATGCGAGCAACTTCATGATCATTGGCTTGGTGGCAGTAATTGCGCTGGCTTTTGTAGTGATTTTGGTGCTGAATCGGGTGATCCGCACGTTGGAACGGGTGATTGCGAACAGCAAAGACCTGATTCCCGAGCCCGAGCTTACCGAAAAGGAAGGGAAAGATTACCTGGGTAAACTGAAAAAACTGGCCAAGAACAAAAAGCTGGTATTTTTTGCGGTGCTGATGCTTGTTGTGTTCCTGGGTTCAGCAGGTTGGAAAACCCTTTGGAATGTGGGAGTACACGAAGGATATCAGCCGGTACAACCCATCAAATTCTCTCACCAGTTACACGCAGGTGTCAATCAGATCGAATGCCAATATTGCCATGGGGGGGCGTTTAAGTCAAAGAATGCTTCGATACCATCCGCTAACGTATGTATGAACTGCCACAAAGCGATTACGGCCAGTGACAAGTACGATGGTGAGTTGTCTCCGGAAATTGCGAAGATTTACCGGGCCTTGGATTATAATCCGGAAACCATGGAGTATGGCCCCAACCAACGTCCCATTGAATGGGTACGTATCCACAATCTGCCTGATTTTGCCTATTTCAACCATTCGCAGCACGTCGTGGTAGCCGGCGTGGAATGCCAAACCTGCCACGGACCGATTGAGACGATGGCAGAGGTATACCAATACTCACCGCTTACCATGAAATGGTGTGTGGATTGCCACCAGAAAACAGAGGTAAACCACCAAGGCAATGCTTACTATGACCAGCTGATTGCGGCACATGAGAAGTTGAAAAAAGGTGAGAAGGTAACCGCCGCCATGCTGGGTGGATTGGAATGCGGCAAATGCCACTACTAAAATAAACACGTTATATAGACATACGCAATACTTAGATATAGCTTAAATGGAGAGCAATAAGAAATATTGGAAGGGTTTGGAAGAATTGCAACAGACGCCGGCTTTTGTAGAGAAAAGCAAGGGTGAATTTGCCGAACCGATTCCCGTAGAAGATGTTTTGAACGAAGCTGGCTTGAGTACCAGGACCCCCCGCCGGGATTTCCTGAAAGCGTTGGGGTTTGGTTTGGGGGCCGTTACACTGGCGGCTTGCGAACGTACACCGGTACACAAGGCCGTCCCTTACCTGATTAAACCGGAGGAAGTAACGCCGGGGATCCCCAACTTCTATGCGTCCAGTTTCAAAGGGCAAAGCGTATTGGTAAGAACGCGCGAAGGCCGTCCCATCTTATTGGAGGCCAATCCTTCCGCCGTGGGATTAAACTGCGGTACCGATGCATCTGCTCAGGCTTCAGTACTTGATCTCTACGATACATCCAAATTGAAAGGCCCTAAATTCAAGGGCTCCGATATTTCGTGGGATGCGTTGGATACAAATGTAGTAACAGCCCTCGATGCCGCCAATGCTGCGGGAAAGCAAATCCGGATTGTTTCCTCGACGCTAAACAGCCCTTCGGCACTTGCAGCCATCGCACGATTTACTGAAAAATACCCGACCACCCGCTTAATTGAGGTGGATGCGGTTTCTTACAGTGGTATCATCAAAGCGAATCAAAATAGCTTTGGCAAATCGGTAGTGCCGCATTATCGCTTTGACAATGCCGACATTATTGTCAGTGTGGCTGCTGATTTTCTGGGTACCTGGCTGAGTGGCGAAGAACATACCCAGCAATACATCAGCAATCGCGATTACAAGAGCCTTCAAAAAGGCAAGATGTCCCGCCATATCCAATTTGAGGGAGGCATGAGCCTCACCGGAACGAATGCAGACGTGCGTGTGGCGATTAAGCCGTCTGAAGAAGGACCGTTATTGATTGCACTTTACAATGCCATCACGGGCAGCAGCTTGCCGGGTGCACTCAGCACCAACCAAAAGGCACAAACTGCGTTGAAGCTGGTGGTACAGGAGCTGCAGCAGGCACGTGGCCGTGCAGTGGTCGTATCTGGATCTAATGAGGTTGCGATGCAGACCTTGACCAATGCCATCAACGTTGCACTTCAAAGCTACGGCAGCACGATTGATCTGGATAACCCTTCCTATCAGTATAAAGGCGATGACGAAGCGTTTACGACGTTCCTGGCCGAGGCAAACCGGGGTGATATCGATGTCGCATTCTTTTTGGACAGCAACCCCTTGTACAGTTATCCGGACGTAACGGCAGTGAAGGACGCATTGGGCAAGATCAAGTTCAAATTGTCGTTCGCCGACCGTGAAGACGAGACGGCTTCGGAACTGGATGCAATTGCACCAAATCATAATTTTTTGGAATCCTGGGGAGATGCCCATCCCCGGGGAGGATATTATACAATCGTACAACCGACGATCAATCCGGTATACAATACCCGTCAGGCGGAACATAGCTTGTTACTGTGGGCCGGTGAGAAGACCGATTACTATACATTTGTAAAAAACTACTGGGAACAGCAGCTGCTGGTTGGCAGCAGCAAAACGTGGAAAGACGTACTGCAGACGGGATTTGAATACAAAGGAGAGCAACCTGCAGCCACTTATAGCTTTGATTTTGCATCGCTTGGTGCGGTTGCCAATGCGATTGCTTTGCACAGCAAAGCCTTGGCTAAAGACGTCGAAGTTCAATTATACCAAAGCATAGCCATTAAAGATGGCAAACAGGGAAATAATGCGTATCTGCATGAATTGCCCGATCCGGTGTCTAAAGTAACGTGGGATAATTACGCTGCCATCAATCCAAAGTTTGCCGAATCGCTGGGATTGGGTGAAAACAGTTTGGTAGAGGTAGCAGGTGAAAATGGCTACAAGGTAACGCTTCCGGTGCTGATGCAGCCGGGACAGGCCATGGGAACTGTCTCCATTGCAGTAGGG
Organism: Parapedobacter defluvii; assembly: GCF_014642075.1. GTDB lineage: Bacteria > Bacteroidota > Bacteroidia > Sphingobacteriales > Sphingobacteriaceae > Parapedobacter > Parapedobacter defluvii. The sequence goes on from NZ_BMIK01000001.1 coordinate 646,149, forward strand.
TACGGACGTACGAAAGTCGGGAAAGCCGGGGATAATGTAGGTAAAAATGCGTATCCGTTTGCGAAGTTGGCGAATGGTACACTGCAGTTCAATACGACTGCTAAATTGGCCAAAGCGAGCGGAACCTATGAGCTGGCGCAAACCCAGACTCACCACACCATCGAAGGACGGAATGTGATTCGTGAAACTACGTTTACGAAGTACAAAGAGAATCCGGGGCATAATGCCGGCAAATGGACGGATTCACATAAGACCTATGACCTTTGGAACAAGTACGAACAGCCAGGGCACAAGTGGGTAATGGCGATCGATTTGAATGCATGTACAGGATGCGGTGCCTGTATCGTAGCTTGTAACATCGAGAATAACATACCTGTGGTAGGGCGTGACGAGGTGCGTCGCCGCCGCGAGATGCACTGGATGCGTATAGACCGCTATTATGCGATCGAGCAGAGCGGTACTTCGTATACCAAAGAGGATGAGATCCGGAACCTGGACGACATGGAAAATGTATCGGTGGTACACCAACCCATGATGTGTCAGCACTGTGAACACGCTCCCTGCGAAACGGTATGCCCGGTGCTAGCCACGGTACACTCTTCAGAGGGATTGAACCACATGGCGTACAACCGTTGCTTTGGTACCCGTTATTGTGCCAACAACTGCCCCTATAAGGTACGCCGCTTCAACTGGTTTAACTATTGGAACGATTCACGGTTCGACAATTACCTGAACAACGAATTTACCCAGCTGGTATTAAATCCGGATGTCGTTTCCCGCTCACGTGGGGTGATGGAGAAATGCTCGATGTGTATCCAGCGGATTCAGGCGGGTAAATTGAAAGCCAAGATGGAGAAACGCCCCTTGAAAGAGGGAGACATTACCCTGGCTTGCGGTTCGGCATGTTCGGCCAACGCCATTATCTTTGGCGATGCCAATGATCCCAATTCGGAAGTATCCAAGGCTTTGAAGAATGAACGGGTGTACTATGTGTTGGAGGAGATCAATGTGCAACCCGGTATCGGTTACATGACGAAGGTGAGAAATACGTATGAGGCTTAACCAATTCTTTTTGTTTTTGAAAAAATAGACTATGTCATCGCATAACGAATCAATATTAAGAGAACCCCTGGTAACCGGCAAAGACATTACGTATGCCAAAGTGACCGATGATATTCTGCTTCCGGTAGAGAATAAGCCTAATAAAGCGTGGTGGATCGGATTTATTCTGGCTGCATTGGGCGCATTATTGTGGGTATTCAGTGTGGGATATACATTTTGGACAGGTATTGGAGCCTGGGGGCTCAATAAGACAGTAGGCTGGGCATGGGATATCACCGACTTTGTGTGGTGGGTAGGTATTGGCCATGCCGGTACGTTGATTTCCGCTGTGTTATTGTTGTTCCGCCAGAACTGGCGGAATTCGATTAACCGCTCGGCAGAGGCAATGACCATTTTTGCGGTGATCTGTGCGGCTACCTATGTGGTTGCCCACATGGGCCGTCCATGGTTGGCTTACTGGATTTTTCCGTTACCAAACCAATTCGGATCGTTGTGGGTGAATTTTAATTCGCCGCTGGTATGGGATGCATTTGCAATCTCTACTTACTTTACGGTATCCCTCGTTTTTTGGTACTGCGGCCTTTTGCCGGACATTGCATCGGTACGTGACCGTGCTGCCGGATTAAAACGACGGATTTATTCGATTATGTCGTTTGGCTGGAATGGATCCGTAAAGACATGGCAGCGATTCGAAATTGTTTCCCTGATATTAGCGGGTATATCCACGCCACTGGTACTTTCTGTACACACGATCGTATCCATGGACTTTGCGACTTCGGTAATTCCGGGATGGCATACCACGATCTTTCCGCCTTACTTTGTCGCCGGAGCTATTTTTTCGGGATTTGCCATGGTACAAACGCTGTTGCTGGTCATGCGTAAAGTACTGAACTTTGAGAACTATATTACGATGTTCCACATCGAGTCCATGAATAAAATTATCATGGTTACAGGTTCTATCGTTGGTATCGCTTATCTGACCGAGCTGTTCATTGCCTGGTACTCGGGGTCCGAATACGAGATGTATGCGTTTGCTAACCGGATTGCAGGTCCGTATTGGTGGGCGTACTGGACGATGATGACCTGTAATGTGATTTCCCCGCAGTTATTCTGGTTCAAGAAAATCCGTACAAGTATTCCCATTTCATGGGTGCTGTCCATCGTCGTAAATATCGGTATGTGGTTCGAGCGGTTTGTCATCATTGTAACTTCGCTTCACCGCGATTACCTCCCTTCCAGCTGGGCCATGTTCTATCCCACCTGGACAGATGTCGGTATTTTTGTTGGATCCATCGGTCTGTTTTTCACGCTGTTCCTGCTGTTCCTGCGGTTCCTGCCGGGTATTGCGATTGCCGAGGTGAAATTATTGTTGAAGAGCGCGAGCTTACAGCAGAAAACCAAATTGATCAAGGAGGGTCATCTGGATAAGGAACAGGTGGAATTCTTTAGGAATTCATTGACGAAATACGATTCCGTGACAGCGGACGAAATCAAAGAATTAGAAATCAAGTAGCAATGAGTAATTTCAAGTATATCATCGGAAGTTTTGCGGATCCGGACGAACTGATGGACGGGATCGATAAGCTGCAAGCCAACAACGTCAGCATATATGATTGTTTCACGCCGATGCCCATTCACGGCATAGAGGCCAAGCTGGGTGTAAAGCCGTCACGTCTTCCCATTGCTGCGTTTTGTTTCGGCTTGTTGGGCGGAACATTGGGGTTCAGCCTCCTGTATTATACGATGTTTTACGATTGGCCCATGAATATTGGCGGTAAGCCTGCATTGCCTCTGCCCGATTTTGTGCCTGTGACCTTTGAGTGTACCATTCTGATCACAGCGTTGGGCATGGTAGCTACGTTTTTTTACCGCAATCACTTGTTTCCGGGACGTGCTCCCCGCGTAATGGACTTGCGTGCCACCGACGACCGGTTTATCCTGGCAGTTGATGCCAATGACAATACCGACCACGCAAAAATCGAAACGCTGTTAAAAGAAGCGGGTGCTGTAGAAGTGAAGTACAATGAACGAAAATATGTTAGTTATGAATAAAATGAGACTTCTTAGCGTTGTGAGCACAGCGGTTGCAATTGCAGCCGTGGCGGCCGCGTGCGGCGATCGGACCACACGCAGCACGGGCTGGGAGTTTTCGCGTAATATGTATGACCCCATCGGTTATAATCCGGATCAGCCAAATGCAAATTTCAAAGATGGAAAGACGGCGCAGGTACCGCCTGCGGGCACAACACCGGTGGGATTTGAGCGGTTTCCCTATTCTGCCAGCAACGAAGATTACGAACGTGCGGGTGTTGAAGTGGTAAATCCACTTGTGCATACCGAGGAAAACCTTGCACAGGGCAAGGCGCTTTATCAGGTCTATTGCGCGGTATGCCATGGCCCGGAGGGGCACGGCGATGGGCCGATTACCAAAGACCGGACGTTGGAGGCCGAATCCCGGCAGCTTGAGAACTTTCCTCCCCCTCCTTCTTATGCGAAATCAGACGGAATTAACTCGTCACGGGGTGGGCAGATGGCTGATCTCACGGATGGAAAGATTTATCATACAATCACCTATGGATTGAACATGATGGGATCCCACGCGTCACAGCTAACACCCGAGGAACGCTGGAAAGTGGTTATGTATGTTAGGGAATTACAAAAGAATTAATATTATATCAGCTATATTAAATGGGAAATCATAGTCATCATCACGATTATAACTTCAGCGAGCAATTTACGTTCACGGGGAAAGCGAGGGTACTGAGCCTGGTTGCTTTAGCCGTCGGTGTTGTGGCAATCGCCATAGGCTTGCTTTCCAGCGACCACATTATCGTGGAGCGGACCTACGCAAATTTATTGCTGATGGGGTATTATTTCACCTGTGTGTGCATGGCAGGCGGATTCTTTTTGGCCATACAGTATGTAACACAATCAGGCTGGTCGTCGGGTATGATCCGAATCCCACAGGCAATGGCCAGTGTATTGCCCATTGCGGCGCTGATCTTATTATTGATCACCGTTGTGGGCCTATTTTCGCATAACCTGTACCACCATTGGTACGGAGAAGGACTTACAGATCCGAATAGCCCTAATTACGATGCGTTAGTGGCTGGCAAGTCCGCGTTTTTGAATGCACCGGGATTTTTGATCCGTCAGGTGGTTTTCATGGGTGCATATAGCATCTGCTCGTGGCTGCTGGCGAGGTATTCGTATAACGAAGATCTTGATGGCGGACTTTATTCCTATAAGAGGAGCTTTAAATTGTCGGCACTGTTTCTCGTGATTTTCGGATTTACCACGCCGATATGGGCATTCGATACCATCATGTCTTTGGAAGCCCACTGGTTTTCCACCATGTTCGGGTGGTACAATTTCGCAGCGATGTGGGTGAGCGGGCTTTGTGTGATTACGTTGATTATCATTCTGTTGAAAAAGGCAGGTTACATGGCTTGGATAAATGAAAACCACCTGCATGATTTAGGGAAGTTGATTTTTGGATTTTCCATTTTTTGGACGTATGTATGGTTTGCTCAGTTTATGCTGATCTGGTATGCCAATATACCCGAGGAAACCGTTTACTTTTATAAAAGATGGGAGCCGGAATATAAGCCTTGGTTTTGGATCAACGTGGTGATTAATTTCGTAGCGCCTGTCTTGATTTTAGTCAATAGGGATTTTGTGCGCAATAGCAGGATATTAGCTTTTGTTTGCATATTGTTATTGTTGGGGCATTGGTTGGACTATTACATCATGATCATGCCGGGCACCGTAGAAGTGCACCGTGGGTTTGGATGGATTGAAGTGGGTACAGCCCTTGGTTTTGTAGGACTTTTCTCGTTCCTTGTATTCAATAAGCTCAGCAAGCATGCATTGGCACCGGCTAAGCACCCCTTTTTGGAGGAGAGTTTACATCATCAGATTTGAGGTACGAGGTTAGAGGTACAACAGTAATATTAAAACACGGATAATCGTTATAAATAGAATGGGCTTTATAAAACATAGCAAGTTTAAAACAGTTTTGACGCTGGCATTCGTTTTGGGAATCGCGCTGTTTAACGGGGCTTTTGCCCAGGATGCAGATACGAGTGCGCAGGTTGCCGACACCGCTGTTGTGGCGGCCGATACCGTTGGGGCCGATACCGCCTCCGCAAGTGCGGATACCGCAGCTACCGGTGCTGATACAGCCGTTGCCGCGACACCGGGAGGAACCAGTACAAGTGCCGCACCTGCTGCAGAAGCGGCAGATACAGGTGTGAATATCGATCCACAGGTATACAAGAACTTTTTTTATGGGATACTATTGGTCCTTTTAATCTGTGTGCTGGTCGGGGTAATCGGGAAGATTATTCAAGTCTACGAATTGACCAGGCGAATGAATGGGAAGGATACCACCTATTATCTATATAACTTCAATGCCGTATTGTTTTTGGTTGCATTGGTCTTAGGCTTATACGGTGTGTATTGGTCTTATGTACATCACGGTGGCCAATCGTTCCGGGAGGCTGTTACGGAACACGGTCAGCGGATTGATACAATGTTCATCATAACCACCATTATCTGTACGATCGTATTGGTTGTGATGCACATTGGCTTATTTTTCTTTGCCTATTTGTACCGCGCGCGCGCTACTCGTAAAGCATACTTCTATCCACACAATAATACCATTGAGAAAATATGGACCATTACGCCGGCCATCGTGCTGACAATTCTGGTATTGTTTGGCTTTTTTACCTGGCGTAGTATCACCAACGTGCCGGAAGAAGCTCAGAAGAATGCCCTGCATATCGAGGTGGTGGGTGAGCAATTTACCTGGACGGTTCGCTATCCGGGGAGAGATGGTCAACTCGGTGAACGTAATTATCGGCTTACTACCCCTTTGAACGGCCTGGGAATGGATTTCAATGATAAGAAGAACTGGGACGATCAACTGGGATCGGAAATTGTACTTCCCGTGAATAGGCCGGTACGCGTGCAGATCGGGTCAAAAGATATTTTGCATAGCTTTTATATGCCGGATTTCCGGGTGCAGATGAATGCTGTACCGGGTATGAAGACCTACTTTCAGTTTACACCAACCGTAACAACGGAGGAGATGCGCGACCGTTTGGGCGACTACAAGTACGATTTTGTAATGCTCTGTGCGAAGATCTGCGGCGGTGGTCACTACAACATGCAGAAGAAAGTGAGAATTGTAACCGAAGAGGAATATCAGGCATGGCTTAATGAACAACCCTACTTCTTTACAGAAGATCTCAGAAAAGAGTTTAAAGTATCGCAGACGAAAGATGAGCCAACCGAAAACAAGTTGTTGGCCAATGTACATGAATAGGGATTAAGGAGTAACGTATTTAATACACAGATATGTCAAGTATAGCAAGCGTAGGTACGCATAGTGTGGATCACCATGGAGAACATGGGCATCACCATGAGTCATTTTGGACTAAATATGTGTTTAGTCAGGATCACAAAATGATTGCTAAACAATTTTTGATTACCGGTATAGTGATGGCGGTTTTCGCCATGATTTTATCGATATTGTTCCGGATGCAACTGGCTTGGCCTGATAAAGAATTCCCTATTCTGGAAGTCTTTTTAGGTAAATGGGCAGAAGGTGGCAGAATCAACCCGGAGTTTTTCCTGGCACTGGTGACCATTCACGGTACCATCATGGTATTTTTTGTGCTCACCGCGGGACTCAGCGGAACGTTTGCCAACTTGTTGATTCCGTACCAACTAGGTGCGCGGGATATGGCATCGCCATTTATGAACATGCTGTCCTATTGGTTTTTCTTTGGGGCCTGCGTGGTCATGATTTCGTCGTTTTTCATTGAGAGCGGTCCGGCAAGTGCAGGATGGACGGTTTATCCACCTTTGTCCGCAGTACCTAAAGCAATTAGCGGCTCAGGGCTTGGCATGACACTTTGGTTGATCAGCATGGTGATGTTTATCGTCTCACAGGTGCTCGGAGGTACCAATTACATCAGTACGGTATTGAATATGCGGACCAAAGGAATGGACCTTTGGAAAATGCCGCTGACTATATGGGCGTTGTTCCTGACCGCTATTGTGGGACTGTTGTCATTCCCTGTACTGGTGTCTGCCGTAGTACTGTTGATTTTTGACCGTAGTATGGGTACGAGCTTTTACCTGTCGGAATTGGTGGTTCAGGGGCAGATCCTGCCCAACGAGGGTGGTAGCCCGATTTTATTCCAGCACTTATTCTGGTTTTTGGGGCACCCCGAGGTTTACATCGTGTTAATGCCTGCTTTGGGGCTTACTTCCGAAGTGATTTCTACAAACTCCCGCAAACCGATTTTCGGTTACCATGCCATGGTGTATTCCCTGATCGGTATTACGGTTCTGTCGTTTATCGTGTGGGGGCACCACATGTTTGTAACGGGTATGAATCCTTTTCTGGGTGGGGTATTCATGATCACTACATTGATTATTGCGGTTCCGTCAGCCGTGAAATCATTCAACTACCTCGCTACGTTGTGGCGGGGGAATATCCGGTTCACACCGGCGATGCTGTTTGCCATCGGGATGGTGTCTTTCTTTATCTCAGGTGGTTTGACAGGACTGTATTTGGGTAATTCGGCGTTGGACATTAACCTGCACGATACCTACTTTGTAGTGGCCCACTTCCACTTGGTGATGGGCTCTGCCTCCATATTCGGTATGCTATGCGGGGTATACCATTGGTATCCCAAGATGTTCGGACGGATGATGAACGAGAAGCTAGGGTATTTGCATTTCTGGCTTACGTTCGTAGGCGCATACTTTGTGTTTTTCCCCATGCACTTCATGGGGATTGATGGCGTGCCCCGTAGGTATTATGCATTTACGGAATTTCCATTTATGGAAAAATGGATCTCGGTGAATGTCTTTATTACCTGGTCTGCGATTATCGCGGGCTTGGGACAAATCGCATTCATCTGGAATTTCTTTGCTTCGATGCGGTATGGTAAAGTGGCCACCCAAAATCCATGGGGTGCCAATACGCTGGAATGGACAACGCCGGTGAAACACATTCATGGAAACTGGCCGGGTGAAATTCCGACTGTTTACCGTTGGCCTTATGATTACAGCAAACCGGGACATCACGAAGATTTTATTCCGCAGACGGTACCATTTTCGGAAACGATGAGTTCGAATCTTCCGCATGACTTCGAAGGAAATGTGGAAGCCGAACGTATACAGCGGGAATGGGAGCGGGCAAATGCAGCAACACAGCCCGAAAGCGAAAAGGAGTGATAACTGATGTTTCCGCCTGCAGAGAAGAGGTTTTTATGGATCAACAAAATCACGATTGTTTCGTTGTTTGTATTGATACTGGCAGGCGGGGTGGTGCGCAGTACGGGGTCCGGTATGGGATGCCCGGATTGGCCGAAGTGTTTTGATCGCTTAGTTCCGCCTACGGATGCTTCCCAATTGCCTTCCGGCTATGAGGAAAAATACATCGCAGGAAGAAAGGCAAAAAATGAGCGGTTTGCGACCATGCTTGAGCGTTTCGGCAATAAGGAGCTGGCAGCACGCATCAGACACGATGAGAGTATTCTTCAGCATGAAGAGTTCAATGCTGCAAAAACATGGACAGAGTATGTCAATCGGCTGGTGGGAGCGATTACGGGGATGTTGATCTTAGGCTGTGCCATTTTTTCTTTTACGTTCTTTAAAACAAAGCGATCCATTTTCGTATGGAGTGTGATTAATGTAGTAGCTGTAGGGTATCAGGCCTGGTTGGGTTCATTGGTGGTTTCAACGAATCTGATGCCCTGGATGATTACGGTACATATGCTGTTGGCACTGGTCATTGTTGGAATCAGTATTTATACGTATTTCAAGGCACGATCGTTGCGCGACAAGGATTTGTTGATTAACCACACGTCAAGTGGGATTAAATGGTTGGCGGCCGTGTCGCTGCTGCTGATTGTGATACAGGTTGCAGTGGGAACGGGCGTACGGGAGGAAATTGATTTGATTTCGGATGCGGCTAATGGGCTGAATAGAAGTCAATGGCTTGGCCAACTGAGTGAGGTGTTTGACATGCACCGTATGTTGGCATTGGTATCGGCAATTATGATCGTATTGCTTTTCTTCGTGGTCCGTTCACGATTTGCACCCAATACGCATCAAAGCCGGTTTACCAATTTGGTATTACTCCTGCTTGTGTTGCAGATTGGGAGCGCGGGAGTATTGGGATACTTTGATATTCCACCGTTTGCACAGACGGTACATTTGGTGTTAGCAAGCTTATTGTTTGGTACGCAGTATTATCTGATGCTTTTGTTGGGTAAGGTTTCGTGGAAGTAAATTTGATAAAGGAAGATAGTTAAATGAAGATATCGAATCGGGATATGCAGGCTGATAAATTGGGGGGGAACGTTGTTGTGCACAAGCAGGATAAAGGGCATGTGCTGGGCGAATTGATGTTATTTATAGCTGATTTTAAGAAGTTGGTTAAAATCCGGCTTACGATGACCGTGGTGTTCTCAGCTTCCATTGCGTTTCTTATCGGCGCTAAGCAGCAGGGGGATATCAATTGGCTTCATTGGGTGATTTTGACGGTAGGCGGATTCCTGGTTACCGGATCGGCCAATGGATTCAACGAAATCATTGAGCGTGATTTGGACAAACTGATGAAGCGTACGGCAGATCGACCCATTCCGGCCGGCCGCATGACCACCGGACAGGCCTTGGTGCTGAGCTTATTAATGGGAATTGCGGGAACATATACGTTGGTGACACTCAATTTCATTGCGGGGTTGCTATCGGTGTTTTCTATTTTATTATATGCCTTTATCTACACGCCGTTAAAAAGAAAATCGCCCATTGCGGTATTTGTAGGGGCATTTCCCGGCGCTTTGCCGCCATTGATTGGTTATTACGCGGCGTTTAGCCAAAATGATCTGGCATTATATAGCCAACAGAACGCTGCGGTAATCGTTATTATTCCCCTGGTGTTGTTTATCATTCAGTTTGTCTGGCAGTTTCCGCATTTTTGGGGCATTGCCTGGGTGCTTGATGAAGACTATAAACGGGCGGGATTTCGGTTGTTGCCAACCATGAAACGCGACAAAGTGTCGGCATTCATGGTATTTCTGTCAACTTTATTGATGATACCCGTTAGTTTGCTTCCTTATTACTTCGGATTTGGAGGAATTGTTGTTTCCCTGGTTTCCGTTGCGGGCGCACTCTTGTTCAGTTGGTACGGGTTGAAGTTGTTTTTAAAGTGCGATTTGGCGGCAGCGCGTAAGGTGATGTTTACCTCGTTTTTTTACCTACCCCTGATCCAATTGATATTACTATTTGATTTTAATGCGTTATGATCGCTATGGCACAATATACGCAAAATAAAGAAGATCTGACTCAGCAGAAGGCGAAGAAATTCAACCTTTGGCTGGGCATGATCGGCATGTTTATGATGTTTGCGGCACTGTCAAGCGGATTTATCGTATACACTGCGGGCGGTGCAGACCGGGGCATCAAGACGTTGCTGCCACAAGCATTTATATATAGTACGATACTGATTGTGCTAAGCAGTGTAACCATGCAATTGGCTTACGTCGCTGCGAAGCGGACGTTATTTACCAGGCAGCGGATTTTGCTGGTCATCACCATTTTGTTGGGACTTGGTTTTTTTGCCATGCAAGTGCATGCTTGGGGGATATTGAGTGACCGCGGGGTGGTGTTTGTGAACAGCAATGCGTCCCAATCGTTCATCTATGTGTTCACGGGGATGCACTTGGCGCACATTGCGGCTGGTATTTTGGTGCTGGTCCGGGCATTGGTAGGACGTATGCGGAACGTTTCCCAGGTAAATAATGTCTTCCGGATGGATTTAGCCGCGTTATTTTGGCATTTTCTGGGCATTCTATGGATTTATATTTATGTTTTTTTACTTTTGAATCAATAACACTGAACAATGAGTACAACTGTAACGCAATTGGATAAGGTAAAAACCGGACGGTGGAACGGGGGTCGATCGCCTTTCAATGTGGAGTATGGCAAAATCATGATGTGGTTTTTTCTTACTTCAGATGCTTTTACGTTTTCCGCGTTCCTGATTTATTACGGCACGCAGCGTTTTGCCCACCTCACTTGGCCTGATCCCGATAAGGTATTCCAGTCCATCCCATTGATTGCAGACCACGGCTATCCCCTCGTGTTCGTGGGTATCATGACGTTTATCTTGATCATGAGTTCGGTGACCATGGTGCTTGCTGTTGAAGCGGGACATCGCAATGCCAAGAAGGAAGTGGTCGGCTGGATGGTGGCTACCATCATCGGAGGCTTGATGTTTATCGGCTGCCAGGCGATGGAGTGGACCCACTTGCATCATGAAGGATTCTGGTGGGGCAGCATTCCAGGGCAGGAAGGCGTCTCGCCCGAGGTAAGTTTGGCACCTTTCTTTTCAAAGGAGATTTCGGAAGTGTCGGCACAGCAGTTTGCTAATCTTTTCTTTACCATTACCGGTTTCCACGGATTTCACGTTTCAGTGGGTATCCTGTTGAATATTATTGTATTGGGAATGGTGTTGGCCAACACATTTGAACGTCGGGGATCTTACTTGATGGTGGAAAAAGTGGGGCTTTACTGGCACTTTGTAGATCTCGTATGGGTATTCGTATTTACATTCTTTTATTTGGTATAATTAGTTAAAAACACACTAGTAAGCTATGGCTTCTCAACATCACGATCAGGCAGTAGGGCACGAAGAAGGGCACCACGAAGGTATGACCAAAGGCAGGATTTGGCGGGTCTTTTTTTACCTGCTTGCAATCACTGCGTTGGAATTTTTTATCGCGTTGGTTTTAGTCCACGGAGGAGTTATCAGCAAAGGTTTGGGGGTGAATATTGTTTACATCGCGTTAACTTTGCTTAAGGCATATTATATTGTTGCCTATTTCATGCACCTCAAATTTGAAACCTTCGGGTTCATCATGTCGGTAACCATCGTGTTTTTATTTATTATTTATCTCATTGCTTTGATGCTAACCGAAGGGACGTATCTGAAAGGACATTTTAGCCCGTTCCCTTTTTGGCCGAATCCCTAATGGACACTGTCGGGCAAACGAAAGGTTTAAAAAAGGTTATTATCCTGGTAGTTATCTTATTACTGCCAGGATTTTTATATTATTTGTTGGAGAAAAAAGGTCAGAACCGCTACCAGAATTTGCCGATTTATGGCGAAAAGGTGTTGACAGGTACAGTCAGTAAACGGATGGGTAAGGAGATCCCCGATACGTTATTCCATCAAATCAAGCCATTTTCACTGACTAATCAGGAGGGTAAAACGGTAGAAGTGCTAGCCAACGATACCAGCATTGCTGTGGTCAATTTCTTTTTCAGCCGCTGCGCAACGTTCTGTAAGCATATGAACGACGAAATGAATCGTGTGGCAGACCGTTTTGCAAACAATGAGATGGTCAATTTTTATACGATCACGGTAGACACCGCTTACGATACACCCGCGGTTTTAAAGGAGTATGCGCAAGCTTATCACCCCGAAACCAAGAAATGGCATTTCTTAACAGCGGGGAAAGATAATGTGTATGACATCGCCCGGGAAGGTTTTCTGGTGGATGCGGTACAAGATACAACGCAGGAAGCTGGTTTTATCCACAGCTCATCACTCATCTTGGTTGATTCCAAACGCCGCATCCGGGGATATTATGATGTCAATCATATGAAAGAAGTAGATCGGCTGATCGATGAGATCAAGCTGTTGTTGGTGCAGGAGATCAGGGAAAAAAGCCCGTATAAGTGAGAGGTACGAGGTTAGAGGTACGGGGGTTAGAAGTACGAAGTTAGAGGTACATGAAAGAGGAGGTTTGAAATGCAAGAAAGTAGTGATTTGATGGAACGAAAATATAACCGATGGATCGTTGTCCTTTCCATCGCTATTCCACTTGTCGTGGCTATTTTGTTTGGCGTAAACCTGCGGGATTTGGGATATGATGTGAAACCGCTTACTTTTCTGCCTCCCATCTATGCAACAATCAACGGTATTACCGCTGTGTTGTTGGTGTGTGCCGTGCTGGCAATCCGAAAAGGGAATCGTAAGTTACACGAGCGGTTGGTAAAGATCTGTATTGGCTGCTCGGTTGCATTCCTGGCCATGTATGTGGCTTATCACATGACCGCCGAGTCTACCCCATATGGAGGTGAGGGGGCTATCCGCTATGTTTATTTCTTTATCCTGATCACCCATATCCTGCTGTCCATTGTGATCATCCCGTTTGTGCTGATTACGTTCGTCCGCGGCCTGTCGGGCAATTTCATTAAACACCGGAAGATTGCCAGGATCACCTTTCCGCTTTGGCTTTATGTGGCAGTGACCGGTGTGGTGGTATATTTGATGATCTCGCCGTATTATGGGAGTTGAGCCTTACATCGCATTCCCCTAAAATTTCCGTATTTTTGTCTTTGTATGGAACGTATTTGGATATATCAAGCGGATCGGGAACTGACCGAAGGCGAAAAAAAACATATATTGGATAAATTGAGCGGCTTTACTTCCCAGTGGAAGGCGCACGGTAAGGCGTTGGCGGCAAAAGCGGAAATCCGGTATGATCGGTTTATTATCTTGATGGTGGATGACGGCGTGGCTCCCCCCACAGGCTGCTCCATTGATAAGTCCGTACATTTGCTAAAAGAAATCGAAACGGAAACCGGGTTAAGCTTTTTCGATCGCATGCAGGTGGCTTACCGTGATGCCGAAGGTATTAAGGCCGTTTCGCGTGCGGAGTTTGAGCAATTAATAGCAGCAGGTGAAGTGACCGACCGTACCTTGGTATTCAACAACCTGATCGCTTCATACCCCGACTTGGAAACCGCCTGGGAAGTGCCTTTGAAGGACAGTTGGCACGCAAAGGTGTTTTTAATTGATAGTTGATAGTTGATAGTTGAAAATTGATAATTCACTATCCACTATCCATTATCCACTATCCACTATCCATTATCCATTATCCATTATCCACTATCCATTATCCACTATCCATTATCCACTATCCATTATCCACTATCCACTATCCATTAATCAAGGAATTTCACTATACCCCATGTATCGGACAATTGTATTGGCCTTCCGGTTGATGAAGCCCGTAGGTTTTGCCGGCGACCAGCGCCGGGGGTTGGGCAACACCGCTATGAGCAATGCGGCTTGGCGTTTCGTCAGGCTTCCGGCTGATTTACCATAATAATACTGCGCCGCGGCTTCTGCACCGTATAAGCCGTCTCCGGTCTCGATGACATTGAGATAAACTTCGAGAATCCGCTTTTTGCTCCAGAACAATTCAATCAATAGGGTGAAATAGGTTTCGAATCCTTTCCGTAGCCAAGAACGTTTGGGCCAAAGGAATACATTCTTGGCGGTCTGTTGGCTAATCGTACTTCCACCGCGTAACCGGCCGCCATCTTTGTTGCGCTGATACGCATCGGCAATGGCTTCTCGATCAAATCCCCAATGGGTGAGAAAACGGGCATCTTCACCGGCGATGGCCGCGCGTTTTAAATTATCCGACAAGTCCTCGTACCGTACCCATTGCTTGGTGATTTTCCATTCCTTGCCCTCACTTTTACGTTCAAATCCACGTTGTATCATCAACCAGGTAATGGGTGGGTTGATAAAGCTGAGCAGCAGGACCCAAACGATGGTAACGGTAAAGAATGCGACAACCACACGCAACGTCCAACGTAAGTAAACGTTGCCGACTTTGGGTATGAACCGGGATAACTGCCGGGCCTTTTTCTTGCGCTTTCGCTTCGCTGCCATAGTTCTGTGGTGCGAATATACAAATTGAAGCAATACAAACAACGGTACTCAATATCCGGATTTTTTAACCAATTGGTCATTGTACGAGACCAAATATTTCGAGTTTTTAGAGAAATTCATGAACACCAACTCGTACTACAATGCCCCGATTATTAACACATTAGCGACTGAAGCGTTGAAGAGGTTATTTACGGTATGTTACATCCGATTGTGAATATTGATACTTTTTTTCATCTTAATAAAAATGCACTTGTAATTTATTAGAAGTATATGAGCCGTCCATGTTTAAAATTTCATTTTTATCACACAAGGAAATGTAAATTTTAAATAGGACAAGCTCCATTTGACCGGTGGAATAGAATTATTTACAGATGAAACATCCTATTATATTTGTTATTCTTGCTTTTCTCTCTTCAGCAGTAATCTCGCAAGACAAATTTGCCGAGGGCAAAATGATTGTTGAGGGAACAGCTTTTGAGATATCATTTCCGAGAACCGAAAATATGGTTGTAAGTAGTAGTTTGCCACAATATAAAAATGGTTACCCATTGCCGAAAAGCCCAACTCCTCCGCTGCCGATACGGGATGGTGATATGATAATAGATACCCTTACGGATAGAACGATTATTTACAAAGTACTCAAAGACAAGATAGAGAAGCTAAAAATGAATGGTGAGCAGCTTACCATTCGTTATGTTTTTGGACAAGACGGGAACGTTCTTGACATATCTTCCTACAGCCTTCCAAAAAACACGCTCATCACGCCAAAAGAGTTAGCCCAGATTGACAAGTGTCTACGCAAGAAGGTTAAAGCAACCTTCAAGGAGCGTGAGTATATCGAATTTCCGGCCATTAGATATGGTCGGCAAATCAGGTTTTGAACGGCATAAAGCCTTCCGAAACTCGGACTGTGAAAACAACTCGAATTGTCCCTAAAATGATCTAAAGATGAAAATTAATAATTTTAAATACGGATTCATATTTGCTTTTTTGGTTATGAGCTTACCCATGTTTGCACAACGCGCTATCAAAGAAGGAAAATATAAGATTAACGAGCGCACGCTTATAGTAAAGCAGGAACAAGAACGCCTTTTGATCACCGAAGAACAAAACAAGGCAATTTCAGACTTTAAGAAAAATCCAAAAATCTATTCCCGGATTGATCGGGTTGATTTCGAGGGAAAACAAACGGTGACATATTTGATTGCCAATACCTTAGGTCAAGACAAGATGCAGCAATTGCGATCGTCTGGTTATATCCTCGTTACACTATATCCAGAATCGGATGGAAGTGTAAACGGGATTCAATTATATACTAAATCCGAGACAGGGCTTACCATCGAAGAAATAGACAAGATAATATTTGCTTTGAAAGAAAAAATAACTATTGAAATACCTTCCGATTTGGGTACAACCGCCAAAATAGCTCCCGTAAGTCAGGTAATACATTTTAATAAATTGTAGCTTAGAAAGTGTTATTTGCGCTCAGTACGTTACAGTGCTCGGGGACGATTATGTGCAGACCCAATTATAATATTCCCTTAGCGAGCTAAATTTAAAATTAATCTAACCGAGCAATTAGTGATGAAAGAAGTAATGTCGAAACCAGAAATTGGAAGTATAATCATCTCTTCACTTGATGATCTAAGGTGGCTTGGAGAAGAGAAGTTGGTATCATGCGAGGGTACAAATCCATTACGTTACAAAACGGCAAAATGGAGCAATTATTGCTGTTGATGATTTCAAGTTTAATAACCCTTAATTTACAATGATTGTAAGATGCATAGCCAATACGGGGAAAGCGTTACGTGCTTTTGAACCTAACGAGTTGCCAGACGATTATACGGGGAAGTTTGGTACGACCGCGCATACCATTTTTCATCAATTGGATATTGGAAAGGAGTATTTGGTGACAGCTATGATTTTTTGGCACCAGGATGTTGTACAGTATTTATTGTATGGCCACACCGAAACTTGGATACTCCCCGCACCTGCACCGCTATTTACGATTATGGAAGCCAAATTGAGCCGTAATTGGTATTTCAAACAGTATGAACCAGGGCATCGGCTCTATAAGTCTTTCCTTGGAGTTATGGGATATAAAGAACTTATTACCGACGATAACCATCTTGAGTCGCTTTTGGAGAGAGAACATGAGGCAGAACAGATTTTTTACAAAAGAGTCATTGAGATGGAACGAGAATTTCAGAAGCATGACTTAGCGTGATATCTAATTCGTAGCATTGGTTGGTTTGAAAGTCCGGCAGACTTTTTGAAGCTTGTCAAATCCCCTCCATAATCCTATTTTTCCTCGGCGCAACTTTTTTCAATGGCCGGGGAGAGACCGAATAAATTGCATATAAAAGGGAATTTATCTAAGTTTACGGCCACGCAGAAAATAACCGGCTTGGCAAAGGCAGTAAAAAAAGAAACCCCCCTGATGCAGCAATACAACAGCATCAAGGTAAAATATCCCGGCACATTGTTATTGTTCCGGGTAGGAGACTTCTATGAGACATTTGGAGAAGATGCGGTAAAGGCAGCCGGAATCCTGGGGATCGTATTGACCAAACGGGGCAATGGCAGCGAATCGGAGACCGCGTTGGCAGGCTTCCCGCACCATTCACTGGAGACGTACCTCCCTAAGCTGGTCCGTGCCGGGCAGCGGGTGGCTATATGCGATCAACTGGAAGATCCCAAGACAACCAAGACTATCGTCAAACGCGGGGTTACCGAATTGGTAACACCGGGAGTGTCCTACAACGACAACATTGTCCAACAGAAATCGAACAATTACCTGGCGTCCGTTTTTTTTGATAAACAGCAGGTAGGCATTGCGTTTTTGGATATCTCTACGGGGGAATTTTTGGTGTCGCAGGGTATGCAGGACTACATAGACAAACTTCTGCAAGGGTTCAAGCCAACCGAAGTGATCATGGGGAAGCGTCAGTATAAGACATTCGTGGAACAGTATGGAGCCCATTTCTATACCTATGCGCTTGATGAATGGCCCTATACGGGTAATTATGCGGTTGAAACGCTGCTTAAGCATTTTGAAGTCAAGTCCTTGAAAGGGTTTGGCATTGAACGCCTCCCGCTGGGCGTTGTGGCTGCGGGGGTGGCATTGCATTACCTCAACGAAACCGAACATCGTAACCTGCAACACATATCTACCCTCTCGCGCATCGAGGAAGACCGGTATATGTGGCTCGACCGATTCACGATCCGTAACTTGGAATTGGTGGGTTCAGCCAACGAAAATGCCGTCACACTGGCGGATGTATTGGATCAGACAGCTACCTCGATGGGTGCCCGGCTACTGAAACGCTGGATGGTTATGCCGTTGAAAAGCCAGTCGGCTATCAACGAGCGATTGGATGTGGTAGACTATTTTTATACCCATAAGGACTTGCGGGATGAGCTGATCAGCGAAATCAAACAGATCGGAGATCTGGAACGCCTGATTAGCAAAGTGGGGCTGCAACGTGCAAATCCACGGGAAGTTGCGCAGTTGAAGCGTGCGTTGCTGGCGGTCGAAAAACTGAAAGCCCGTGTCGGCCAGACAGCATCCAAATCGCTGAAAACGATTGCAGACCAGTTGGATCCGTGTACCCCTATCCGCGAACAAATTGAGGCGTTTCTCAATCCGGAGCCGCCCGTGTCGGTGAACAAGGGAAATGTGATTGCTTCAGGGGTAAATGAGGAATTGGATAAGCTGCGAAAGGTGGCCTATGGTGGCAAGGATTACCTGCTTGAGATTCAAAAGCGGGAATCGGAGGCAACGGGTATCCCCTCGTTAAAAATCGCCTTCAACAATGTCTTTGGTTACTACCTTGAAGTGACCAACGCACATAAAGATAAGGTGCCCGCCGAATGGGTGCGTAAGCAAACCCTCGTCAACGCCGAACGGTACATCACCGAAGAGCTCAAGGAATACGAAGAACAGATACTGGGTGCCGAAGAAAAGATCCAGGCACTGGAAACGAGATTGTATGCGGAGTTGCTTGCAGCGGTTGCCGCATATATTAAACCGGTACAAACCGATGCCCAGTTGATTGCCCGGCTGGATGTCCTGCTCAATTTTGCGCTGGTTGCGGAAAAAAACCATTACGTGCGTCCTGAAATCAACAACGGAAAGGCAATAGATATCAAAGGAGGACGCCACCCGGTCATCGAGCAAAATTTACCAATCGGGGAAGATTACATTACCAACGATGTTTTCCTTGATAATGATAGCCAGCAGATTATCATCATCACCGGCCCTAATATGGCGGGTAAGTCGGCGTTACTGCGTCAAACCGGATTGATTGTGCTGATGGCCCAGATGGGCAGCTTTGTTCCCGCTAAAGAGGCATGTATCGGGCTGATCGATAAGATATTCACCCGTGTGGGGGCATCCGATAACCTGTCTTCCGGTGAATCGACGTTTATGGTGGAAATGAACGAGACGGCGAGCATCATGAATAACCTCTCCGAAAGGAGTTTGATTCTACTGGATGAAATCGGGCGGGGTACCAGTACCTACGACGGTATTTCCATTGCCTGGGCAATCGCAGAATTTCTGCACAACCACCCCACGGCACGCGCGAAGACGTTATTTGCTACCCATTACCACGAACTGAATGAACTGGCGACCTCCTTTTCACGGATCAAAAATTTCAATGTATCTGTAAAAGAGGTGAATAACAAAGTGATATTTCTGCGCAAACTGGTACCCGGCGGAAGCGAGCATAGTTTTGGTATCCATGTCGCAAAACTGGCCGGTATGCCGCCTAAATTGCTGCAGCGCGCGAATGAAATTCTCAAACGCCTCGAACAGGAACGAACGGGCGGCGAGCGCATCAAGGATAGCATAAAAAAAATCCAAAAGCAGGCTTATCAGTTGCAGATGTTTTCCATCGACGATCCCATTCTCGTGAAAATCCGCGATATGCTCAATAATCTCGACGTCAATACCCTCACTCCCGTGGAGGCCTTAATGAAATTGGATGAGATTCAGCGCTTGTTGAAGAACTGATTTTAAACCTTGGCATAACTTCTGCTGTCTTACCGGTAGAAGTTAAGTCGTATGTTGTACATAGAAGATAAGGTCATG
The DNA here is from genome assembly GCF_014642075.1 of Parapedobacter defluvii. Lineage (GTDB taxonomy): Bacteria > Bacteroidota > Bacteroidia > Sphingobacteriales > Sphingobacteriaceae > Parapedobacter > Parapedobacter defluvii. The sequence goes on from NZ_BMIK01000001.1 coordinate 666,083, forward strand.
AAGAAGTTATTGATTTGTATCGCCGCTTTTGTATTCCTGTTAGGTTCTACGTTCGATGCTAATGCCCAAAAGCGGGGCAAAGGACATTGGGAAAAGGAAAGAAAAGAGTATGCAAAGCACCACAAAAAACGCGAAAGGGATTTTCATGGCGATGCCAAGTACAATCATTCATATAGGAAGCACTATGACAGACGCGATCACGCATATAGAAAATACGTCAAACAAAAGGGACTCCGCTACCGAGACCACGATGCTTGGTACTACGGAAAGCGTTTTCATTACCGCACGGAATATGTCTACTTCCCCGCATATCGTACGTATTACGACCCTTACCGCAGGGGATATGTGTACCGGCGTAACCATGCTTGGGTATTTGCGCCAACCATGCCTTCGTTTATGGTGGGGCTGAATGTTGATGCCCTAAATGTGCAATTCACGGCCACCGTACCTTTATAGGGAGATATATCCGCTGCTTTTTTCGCGTAAGTTTGACTAAGTTTGTATGAGCCAAACCGCGGAGGCTCAGATCATTTATGTATCTTTGCCGAAAAGTCAGAAGCATGCCGACAACCCTTATTAAAGCTGCTACCATTGTCAACGAAGGGAAGACAATTACAGCAGATCTATTGATTTCCGATGGACGCATTGAAAAAATAGGTACAGAAATTTCGGCACCGGCCGATGTCGAAATCAATGCAGAAGGTTTACACGTATTTCCCGGCTTAATTGACGATCAAGTGCATTTTCGTGAACCGGGCCTAACCTACAAAGCCGATATTTGGCATGAAAGCCGTGCTGCGGTAGCCGGTGGTACTACTTCATTTATGGAGATGCCTAATACCGTTCCGAATACGCTTACCCAGCAACTTTTGCAGGATAAATACGACATAGCTTCCAAACAATCCCTGGCTAATTATTCCTTTTACATGGGGGCTGCCAATGACAACCTGGAGGAGGTTTTGCGCACCAATCCCCGGGAGGTATGTGGCATTAAAGTATTTATGGGGTCTTCCACGGGCAATATGTTGGTGGATGATGAGCACACGTTGGAAGGCATATTCTCCAGTTCGCCCATGCTGATTGCGACCCATTGCGAAGATGAAGCAACCATCCGGCAAAACATGGAGCTATACAAGGCGGTACATGGCGATCGGCTCACCCCCGATATGCATCCGCTGATTCGCTCGGCGGAAGCTTGCTACATCTCATCGTCACGTGCGGTGACCTTAGCCAGAAAGTATGGCTCGCGGCTACACGTCCTCCACATTTCAACGGCAAGGGAGACCAACCTGTTCGAAAACAATTTGCCATTGGCAGACAAACGTATTACCGCCGAGGCATGTATCCATCACCTTTGGTTCAGTAATGCGGACTACGCGGAAAAAGGAAATTTCATCAAGTGGAATCCTGCCGTAAAAACCCGTGAAGATCGCGATGGCATATTGCGGGCGGTGCTGGATGGAAGGATTGATGTCATTGCTACCGATCATGCACCCCACACCCTGGCCGAAAAACAGCAGCCCTATTTGCAAGCACCTTCTGGCGGACCCTTGATACAGCACGCCTTGCAGGCACTGCTGGATATGCATCAGGCGGGGAAGCTTACCCTTGAGGAACTGGTTCAAAAGACGGCACACAATACAGCCATTTGTTTCCAGCTTGACGGGCGTGGGTTTGTCCGCGAAGGGTATTGGGCAGACCTGGTATTGGTTGACCTGAACAAACCGTATACCGTCGGGAAACACAACATCTTATCCAAGTGCGGGTGGTCGCCTTTTGAAGGACACACGTTCACATCGACTGTGATGCATACCTTTGTTTCAGGTAGCTTGGTGTATACCAATGGCGCAATAGTGGAAGGCGGTAATGCGCAGCGATTGATGTTTAATCGATAAATACCGTTGGAAAGCTATGGATAAACGAACGTTCATCAGGGTAATGGGCTTAGGAATGGTGGCTTTGCCGCTGTCAGCGACAAAATTAGGCAACGCCGCCCGTCCACACCCAAGCGTTTTCCCGTCCCTCATCGGCGAAGGCGATACCGTAGGGGTTATTACACCTTCGTCGCCCTTGGTTGACGACGAAGGGTATGCCATTGCTGACAAAAATTTCTCGACGTTGGGGCTTCGTGTTAAATGGGGAGCGAACGTCGGAAAAAGATATGGATATTTGGCCGGAACGGACGCAGAGCGTTTGGCGGATTTGGAAAGTATGTTTGCGGATCCGGACGTAAAAGCCATTGTCTGCCTGCGTGGTGGGTCGGGTGCAGCAAGGTTACTGGATAAACTGGATTACCAGCTGATTGCCCAAAACCCCAAGATTTTTTTGGGCTATAGCGATATTACGGCTTTTCATCAGGCCATCCATACGCAAACCGGGCTGATTACCTTTCACGGAGCGGTGGCAAACAGCCATTGGACACCCATGGTCATTAATCAATTCAGGCAGTTGTTTTTTGAGGGGACGTTGCCCACATACACCGCCGTGGGTATGCCCGTTAAAACAATAACCGGTGGAACAGCTGAAGGTAAACTGCTGGGAGGTAACCTAACGGTCTTAACCGGCATTGCGGGGTCTGATTATTTTCCCGATTTTGAAAACAGCATTCTCTTCTTGGAAGAAATCGGCGAAGAACCGTATCGGATTGACCGGATGTTCAGTCAGTTAGCATTATCGGGTGCGTTGAAGAAGATTAAGGGGTTTGTTTTCGGCAAATGTTCCGATTGTGATTCCAAAAATCCGGCTAACTCGCTCACCGTGGAACAGATATTGTACGACTATATCAGTCCACTGGGCATACCTGCCTTTCAAGGGGCGTTGATAGGGCACATCGACGAACAACTTATTCTCCCCGTGGGAGCGAAAGTGCGTATCGATGCAACTCAGGGCAGTATCCACGTAGTCGAACCCATTTTTAAGACGGGATGAAACAGTTTGTTTATTTCCTCACCATCATACTGGCTTCTACCGCTTGCCAAGGCAGCGGACAAAGCCGTATTACCTATGTGCCTGATACGGCTGCATTGAGTAAAGCTTTCGAAGCCTATCGGGAGACCACCATCGTTCACCGCCGATTTAAACACGCAGATATTGAACCCCTTATCCTCAAACGCGAGGGAGCGGGTGTTTTTGAAGTAACCCAATTGGGGATTTCTGTCCTCAAAAAGCCGATCTATCAGTTAAAATATGGGGTAGGAGCAAAAAAAGTGATGCTGTGGTCCCAGATGCACGGCAACGAGCCAACAGCCACTATGGCGCTGATGGATATTTTCAATTTCCTGGAGGGCCGGGATGATGGTATGGATAGCATACGGAACGTGCTGAAAACGCAGACGAGTCTGTATTTCATACCGATGCTCAATCCCGACGGTGCCGATGTATATACGCGTCGTAATGCGATGGACATCGATCTGAACCGTGATGCACGTGCGGGAGAAACGGTGGAAGGAAGGCTGCTTACGCAGGCTGCGAAAACCGTGCAACCCGATTTCGGGTTTAACTTGCACGACATGAATATCTACTACAACGTACCTGGCACATCCAATCCGGTGACTATCGCATTGCTGGCACCGGCTTACAATGAGAAACGTGACATCAACGAGGTACGGGGCAATGCCATGAAAATTGCCGTCAGCATAAACCGTATACTGCAGGGATATGTGCCGAACGGGGTAGCCAAATACGATGATACGTATTCGCCCCGTGGTTTCGGCGACAATTTTCAAAGCTGGGGGACGAGTACGGTCTTGATCGAATCGGGGGGCTACAGGGGTGACCCGGAAAAACAGTTTATCCGGAAACTTAATTTTATCGTCATTCTCAATTCCCTGATAGAGATTGCACAGGGCAGCTATCGCCAGTATGATATCGCCGAATATGAAACCATGCCTTTCAGTGCCTCCCAGCTTTCAGATTTGGTATTGCGCCATGTAGGCGTAGCGCGTGACTCGATGAATTATAAAATCGATCTGTCCATCAATCGGTATGAGCAAACAGACGATCGTGACTACTACATCCGGTCGTCCATCGCAGATGTAGGCGATTTGCAGGAGATTTACGGATACGATGAACTGGATGCGGAAGGATACCATTTTATGCAAGGCGAGGTGTATCCGGGCATATTCGATGGCATCGGGGAAATTTCCCCGGAACAGGCAATGGAATTTTTACGCCAGGGTTACTACGCCGTTCAGGTGGCCAACGTGCCGGAGAACCGTCATCACCAGCTCCCGCTTGTGGTATTTAATCAGCGGAAGCCCATCGCGACCGGCCCGGTACTAGGCGGTGCCGCTAATTTCTTTTTAGCCCGCGACGGGCGGCCTACCTATGCAGTTATCAATGGTTACTTGATAGACCTTTCCACCGACAAACCGCCCGAGGGACTGAAAAATTATGTATGGTAGCATTGACATACGCTACTGTTCTGTTAGTTTAGTATATCGGTTGAATGCAAGTAAATCCGTGAATATGCGGGTTTGGATGGATAAAGAGATACCAGTTATTCCATTATCTGTGAGGATTTGATAACTTTATTGCCTTGAATACTTGTTATAAGTCTACAGTACCATGTTAAAGACCGCTGTGATTGCATTTTCAGTATCTTTAGGCATGATGTGTCAGGTTTCCGGGCAGACAGCTGCACCCGCCGGAAAATACCAGGTAGAGAAAGGGCCGGATGAACTGGTGTTGAAAAATCCGGAGGGGAACCCACTCCTTACCTACCGGTATACGGTGAAGCAACCACCCGCCGGAGTTGACCAAGCCTATGGCCGATCGGGCTATGTCCATCCGTTGAACACTCCTTCAGGGAAAGTGCTTACCTCCATCCAACCCGCGGACCATTACCATCATTATGGCCTTTGGAATCCATGGACACACGTCGAGTACCAGGGAAAGTTGTACGATCTATGGAATATCGGAGATAAAAAGGGTACGGTGCGCTTTGTGCGTTTCGAGGATACATTCGCTGATACGCAGCAAGCTGGATTTGAGGCTGTGCACGATCACGTCATTTTTAATGAGGGAAAAGAAACGGTGATTATCCAGGAACACCTGAACATCACCGTTTCCCAACTGGATGCCAATCGATATCAATGCGATATTTATTCCGTATTGCGGCCGGTTAGGGACGCAGACGTGATTTTGAAGGAATACCGCTATGGCGGATTGGGATTCAGAGCAACCCCCGAATGGACAAATACGAATAGCCAGGTGCTGACCTCCTCGGGTAAAACACGCAAGGATGCCGATGGATCGTTGGAACGGTGGGCGATCGTTTCGGGAACACTTGGCATCGGCGAAGGGGGTATACTCTTTCTCTCGCATCCGGATAATTATAATTTTCCGGAACCTGTACGGGTATGGCCCGAAGACGCCAACGGCGGCAGGGGCGATCAATTTTTCAATTTTTCACCAACCAAGAATAAAGACTGGGTATTGCAATCCGGAAAAACTTACTCCCTGCGCTATCGGCTGATCATTTTCGATGGCACACTTTCGCCCGAAGATGCTGAACGCATGTGGAAATCTTTTTCGCTCGATAAACCCATGGATTAAACAATAGATGACGATAACCATGAAATTCCACTTTTCCTTTCGCCGGATACTTTTGGGACTTTTATCCCTTTTGCTGTTACCGGTAAGTATAACGTTTGCACAGTCGGTGGATTGGAAAAAAGTTAAGATCCTCGTTTATACCAAGAACGGAGTAGGGTTCGTACATGACAACATCGAAAATTCAATCCTGGCATTCAAAGCAATGAGCCAACAGTATGGATTTGCTGTGGATGCAACGGACGATCCTTCGGTATTCACCGATGAAAACCTGAAACAATACGATGTACTCGTATTTTCGAATACCAATAACGATGTTTTTGATACGGATGCCCAACGGGTAGCGCTGATGCGATATATTCAGGCAGGAGGCGGGTTCGTAGGTATTCATTCCGCGTCGGGCACGGAGCGTAACTGGAAATGGTTCAAACAATTGCTGGGTGCAACATTCTATTGGCACGATAAATTTCAGCCATTTACAGTAAACATACTGGATGCGGGGCATCCGTCGGTAAAACATCTGCCGCGGAGATGGATCCGCGAAAAAGGAGATGAATTTTACTACCTCAAACAGCTCAGTGTGAACCTGCATGTGGTGGCTGTAAACGATGCAACAACCCTGCAGGGTGAAGACGAGCGTCGTTTGGATACGTTCGGCGATGTATTCCCTTCCGTATGGTGCCACGAATTTGATGGAGGCCGGTCATGGTATACTTCCCTAGGCCATGATAAAGGCGATTATATGGATGAAGCATTCAGAAAACATATTCTTGGCGGCATTGAATGGGTTATTCAGGAAACGAAGGGACGGGATTACAGCAAGGCATACGCCACTAGCCCCGAAGAAGAAGTCAGGGAACGTTAGACAGATTTGAAAATCAATTGATCATGGATAAAAAGCAACAACAACTGAATAGACGGTCGTTCATCAAGCAAACAGCAGGGGGGGCTGCCCTGTTGGCGGCTGCATCAGCTTTTCCAACCATCGTGCCTGCATCGGTATTTGGAAAAAATGCACCGAGTAACCGCATCCACATCGGCCAGATTGGCTTCGGACGCATCGCCAAATCACATGACCTGCCGGAAATCCTGAAACACGAATTTATCCGGGTGGTTGCGGTGGCTGATGTGGACCGCAACCGGCTGGCTGCAGGCAAAGAGTGGCTGGAGCAACAGCAAGCCGCAAAAACTGGAGGGAAATCCCCCGTTGATGTAAAAACCTATGGCGACTACCGGGACCTGATCACGGACAAGGACGTGGATGCGGTGGTGATCAGCACACCCGATCATTGGCACGCTCAACCAGCGATGGAGGCCGCGGTGGCCGGCAAGCATGTTTATATGCAGAAGCCAACCTCGCTGACCATTAAAGAAGGCCGTATGATGGCCGACATGGTATCACGGAAGGGGATCGTTTTCCAATTGGGCAGTCAGCAGCGTTCAATAAATCCGTGGCCGCAATTCAGACGTGCATGTGAGTTAGTACGCAATGGCCGCATAGGCATCGTCAGGCGTGTGATCATCGGATTGCCAGGAGACCCCGCCGGAGGTAATCCGGCTGAAATGCCGGTGCCTGAAAATCTGGATTACGATCGTTGGCTCGGATCTACACCTTTGGTGCCCTATACGTTGGATCGCGTGCATTCCCAAACGGATATCTACGAGCGCCCGGGATGGTTGCGTTGTGAGCAGTTCGGTGCGGGGATGATTACGGGATGGGGGTCCCATCATATCGATATTGCGCATTGGGGACTTAATACCGAACTTACCGGGCCACTGGAGGCAGAAGGCCGGGCGACCTTCCCAACATCTGGTTTGTGGGATGTACACGGTGATTTTGAAGTGGAAATGCGGTATCCGGGTGATGTCGTTATGCAGATCAGCGGCGCCTATCCCAATGGTGTGCGGTTTGAAGGTACGGAGGGATGGGTCTTCGTATCGCGGGGTGATGTAGGCGTTACGGCTACCGACCCGGGGGCCAGTGGTAAGGAAAACGAGGCGTTCAAAGCGAGCAACAGCAAGATACTGAATTCGGTGATCGGGGAAAATGAAATCCAGCTATATGAGAGTCCCGAACAGCACACAAACTGGTTGGAATGCATCCGCAGCGGGAAACAGACCATCAGCCATGTGGAAATAGCCCACCGTTCGGGGTCTGCTTGTCTCATTGCGCATGCTGCCATGAAACTTGGACGCAGGCTCCGCTGGGATGCAAATAAGGAAGTGTTTATTGGCGATGATGAGGCAAATGCGCTGCTTGCACGGCCGCAGCGTGCTCCGTATGGTACCGAATATGTAACAGAATAGGACGACAAACAAAAGAGAAAATAAATGAATAAACAAAAAAGCCTGATTGCGTTGGCGGCCATCGCTTGCCTTTCGGCGTGTAATCCAGCAAGGGAAGGAATGCAAAAGAAGGATATCCGATTAATCACCGTGGCACCCGGCCATTTTCATGCGGCCCTGGTACAGAAAACCATGTATCCGCAGGTTGATAGTGTGGTACATGTGTATGCGCCTGACGGATCGGAAGTGGATGCTCACTTGGCGCTCATCGATCAATATAATACACAGTCGGACAATCCGACGTCGTGGGAAGAAAAAGTATACCGGGGCGATGACTTTCTACAAAAAATGCTGGCCGAAAAAGAAGGAAACGTGGTGGTATTGGCGGGTAATAACAAACATAAAATCGATTACATCACCCAATCGATCACTGCAGGATTGAATGTATTGGCAGACAAGCCTGTGGTGATTGATGCCGAAGGGTTTGCAGCGTTGAAACAAGCATTTACATCCGCTTCCGATAAGGGTGTGCTGCTTTATGACATCATGACTGAACGGTACGAAATCAATACCATGCTTCAGAAAGCTTTCTCCCAGCAATCGGATTTCTTTGGCGGGTTGGTAACCGGTACCGCTGACAATCCTGCAATTACAAAGGAAAGTGTACACCACTTTTTCAAGGAAGTATCCGGCAAGCCACTTTCGCGTCCGGCGTGGTTTTACGATACCAAACAACAGGGCGAGGGGATCGTTGACGTTACCACACACTTGGTAGATCTCGTGCAGTGGGAAAGTTTTCCCGATCAAGTCATCAACTACGAACAGGATATCCAGTTTGTTGATGCAAAACGTTGGCCCACACAAATCACCCCGGCGCAATTCGAGCGGTCGACCGGTCTCAAGGAATTCCCCGGATTTTTATCAGAGTCGGTCGACGGCCAGGGAAACCTTTCGGTATTTGCGAATGGCGAAATCAATTATAAGCTGAAAGATATCCATGCAAAAGTATCGGTAATCTGGAATTTCGAAGCACCCCAGGGAGCTGGCGACCTCCATTATTCCATCATGCGTGGGCGTTACGCCAACCTGATTGTACAGCAGGGTGCGGAAGAACAGTATAAACCGATGCTATATATCGAATCTACCGGAGAGCGGGATGCGAAGGCATTCGAAGAGGCCCTTGCGAAGGCCATTGAACAATTGAGCAGCTCGTATAAAGGATTGAAGTCTGAGGCGGTAGCAGACGGACGTTACCGGATCAGCGTAGACCCGTCCTTGATTACTACGCACGAAGAACATTTTGCACAGGTAACTGAAAAATACCTTGGATTTCTGCAATCAGGCACCATACCGGAGTGGGAAGTGCCCAATATGCTTGCCAAATACTATTTGACCACGAAAGCATTGGCTGAAGCCCAAACCGTATCTGCCCCTTAGCATTTAGGAAGCCCTGCTTTTTTCAGTGGGGCTTCCTATACAGGGATGATTCCGATGCCCGGTCTGCCGGGCAATGTTATTTTGCCATCAACAATTTCCATACCCCGATATACATCGTTGCTGGTTAACAGTGCCCCATCTAGATCTGCCCAATCCACAACGGGTGATAGCTGTGCTGCCGCGGTAATGGCACACGATGTTTCCGTCATACATCCCAGCATGACCTTCATGTCAAGTGCCCGGGCCAGTTCAACCATTTGATGGGCTTCCCGCATACCGGCGCATTTCATCAGTTTGACGTTGATGCCGTTATAGACACCGAATGCCTTTCGCACATCGGCAAGCCGCTGTACAGCCTCATCGGCTATTGTCGGAATCGGGCTGTTTTCCGTAAGCCAGGCATTGTCATCCACTTGCTCCGTTGGCATGGGCTGTTCGAGGAGTATGACACCCCGGTCTGCCAGCCAATGGGCCATTTCCAGAGCTTCCTCTTTGTTTTTCCAACCTTGGTTTACGTCGGCGCACAAAGGTTTATCGGTTACCTCACGGATGGTCTCTATGATCTGCTTGTCGGTATCCAAGCCCAGTTTTACTTTCAGCAGTTTGTAAGGAGCAGCCTCCTGTACTTTCTGTCTGACCATTTCCGGCGTGTCAATGCCGATGGTGAAAGACGTGTGTGGTGCATTGGCAGGATTAAAACCCCATATGCGATGCCAGGGTTGCCCCATTATTTTTCCGAGCAGGTCATGCAGCGCGATATCTATAGCGGCTTTGGCCGCGGTGTTTTTGGGCGCTATGCTATCAACATATCGAAGGATATCGGCCGTGAGAAAGGGATCGTTGAAGGGGGAAAGGTCCACCTTGTCCAAAAAAGCCAACACACTTTCTTCAGATTCACCGAGATAGGGAGGCATAGAGGCTTCTCCATAGCCAATAACCCCATTAAATTCAAGTTCGGTTAAGACGGTCGGGGTCGTACTCCGGGAAGCCGAAGCCACGGTAAAAACATGTTTAAGTTTCAGGGTGTGAGGCCGGTAGCGCAGTGTGAATTTCCCGAGGTTCATTTTTTGCCTGTGTTGTAGTATGGATGCTCAGCCAGAGGTTGGAGGGCGGAATCGTCCTGACCGATATACCGGCGTGCGGCTATCAGGGTGCGTGTATCCAACGCTCCGTAGTTGGATGCCTCCGGCAATAGGCTGTTGATCTGTACGGACCCCGCTGCATGGATAAATTCACCGTTGCCCAGGTAGAGGGCCACGTGGGTGACTCTTGCCGTAGGAGGGCGGTCTGTGCCCGATGCAAAAAAAAGTAAATCACCGGGCTGTAGATTTTGAATCGCCTTTTTAATATCCAGTGTGCCGCCAGACAGGATATCGATCGGTTGGCCTGCCAGCACCTGCTGTGAAGCATCCCGCGGGATAACCAGGCCATTCATGTAAAAAGCCGTTTTGGTAAAACCGCTGCAGTCTACGCCTTTCACCGAGGTTCCACCCCAAAGGTAAGGGAGTCCCATCATGGTTTCTGCCGTTTTGATTACATTTTCTGCGGTAAGACGGCGTGTGCCCAGCCACTTGTCAAAAGGTAATACCAACTTACTGTTAATATAGCCGATCCGTCCATCGGGGTATGATACGTGTACAAAATCGTTGGATGCATCCAGCATCGTCAGTATATCGCCCATTACCAAATCCGAAATCCGCAGAGATTGCTCATCAGGCTGTGTATACGCGTGTCCAAAATCAGCGGTAACGATGACTTTGCTGCTTATTTGCCACGCTTCGAGCTGTGTAGCCGATTTCGGTGTAATAGATGATTCACTGACCCACGCAATATAGCCTTCGGGTGTCCGCACGCGATAGTAGCCGTCTTTCCGTTGGAGTAAATCTACCTGCGTACCCAATAGGATTTGAGTGGCCAGTTCTGACTGGTTACTGGGTTCAACGCGCAGGTTAGCCACAGAAAGATTGACAATACCAGTAACTTTCCCTTCCACGCTGCTGTCGGGCAAAAGATTTATCGCTATTTTTGTGCGTGGAATATGATTCTCGACCAGCAACTGGCTGAATTGTTTCGCCGCAGCGGATTCTGTCGTGTTTACCTGGTAGTGGGGAGATGAACCATTTAGAAGCTTTAATTCGAAAATTGCTGTGCGCTTGTCGGGAATAAATTGCTGGATGGTCTGTTCGGTTATTTGTAAGATTTTCTTATACTCGGCTGAATCTGCTAAGTTGCTTTTTGCAAAGCTTGGCATTAGATAAAACAAGGACAATAACGGCACATACCAGATTTTCATGTTGAGGTAAGTTTCTGTCTAAGGTAAAATATAAATTGCTACTTTACAATTTTTAAATAACCATACTCGTAGTTTAACAAGAAACCAGATTTACATGATCAGCAGGCGTAAGTTTATCCGGTCGGGCGCGTTAGGTGTATCGGCACTTTCTCTGAGTGGGCGAATACCCACTTTGGAGCATGAAAATGTAGTGAATAGAGCGCCTGCCAAACCCATCGTCATTGCTACCTGGGATTTTGGCGTAGCAGCAAATCAGGCGGCCTGGGAGGTGCTTAGACAGGAGGGTAGGGCACTGGATGCAGTGGAAGCGGGTGTACGTGTGCCGGAAGCCGACCTGGGAAATTCAACGGTAGGAAAGGGAGGATATCCCGACCGGGATGGACACGTGTCATTGGACGCATGCATCATGGATGAAAAGGGGAATTGTGGTTCCGTGGCTGCATTGGAGCATATCAGTCACCCCATTTCCGTAGCACGCTTGGTCATGGAAAAGACGCCACACGTCATGTTGGTGGGTGAGGGGGCGTTGCAGTTTGCACTTGAGAATGGGTTCGAACGGGAAAACCTGCTTACCCCCAAGGCTGAGAAAGCGTGGAAGGAATGGCTGAAAGATAAAAATTATCAACCTGTTATCAATATTGAAAACAAGTCTTTTACCACAGAACGACTGCCCGGAAACGAGCACAACCACGACACCATCGGAATGTTGGCATTGGATGCGCACGGCAATCTGTCTGGTGCCTGTACAACCAGCGGAATGGCTTTTAAAATGCGGGGGAGGGTAGGAGATAGCCCCATCATCGGCGCCGGGTTGTATGTAGACAATGAAGTTGGTGGCGCAACGGCTACCGGGGTAGGCGAGGAAGTGATTCGTACGGTGGGTAGTTTTCTGGTTGTTGAACTGATGCGGCAGGGATATCCACCGGAAGAGGCGTGCCGGGAAGCGGTTGGCCGTATTGCCAAGAAAAAGCCGGATATCGCCAAAGAAATACAAGTGGGATTTCTGGCGCTCAATAAAAAAGGGGAATATGGTGCTTTTGCATTGCAAAAGGGCTTTTCATATGCGATTTGCCATGCCGAGCAGCGCGATTTGCTACTTGATAGCGCTAGCTTATATTAGTGTATAAAAAGGATTAATCATCAAATTTTAATATTTATTCTAAAACAATATCGATAATTTTCTATTTTTGAGGGCATCTGCCGAATGAAAAACACTAAACCCGATAGTAGAATAAGGCGCCTTGCGTTTATTGTGTTGTTAATCCTGCTAGGCGGTCACTGTGCCTATCTCAATGCAGCACCTTATCACTATACGCAAATACTTCCGGGAATCGATCGCTATCATACCATGATTACCCAAACGTCAAAAGATCGATTTGGGATGATTTGGATGCTATCTGGCGGGCAGCTCTACCGTTACGACGGGGTGAATGTGGTACCCTTTTCGAAACTATATGGTCATCCTTTACCCTTTTATGAAGTAAGTGATTTTTCTGCCGATCCTTGGGGATATTTATGGATCGGTACGCGCAATGGGTTAGCCATCTTTGATTTAAAAACCTGGACGTTTGTCAAGGAAGGCCATTACTTAAATGATCTGGTTGGCATCCGGGCAGCTTCCTACTTCAAGTCGGACAATGCGTTCTACCTGGCAGATTGGCAAGGTCGTCTATGGCACATCGATGCCTTGTCAAAACAGTTGCTTTTTCAATTCGATTCACATGCGGTATATGAGCGTCGTCCCATCGGAAGGATGCTGGTAGCCGATCGTGAGCACGTTTGGTTTGCCTTCGGAGATCATTTGTATGAATACGACCGGCAAACAAACCGGAAACGGTCTGTGGAATTTCCGGAAGGATTATTCAGTCGTGTTGAGGATCTGCTGCCGGTAAAAGGGGGCGTCTTAATCCGTATTTATTCCCAGGGCTATTATATTTTTGATGGTACATCTTTCCGGTATTTAGACCGAAGTCAATTTCCGATCAATGATTTTACGAATTGGAATCACTGGTCGTTTGAAAGGAACGACAAAATAGTCGTATTCCACGAAGATAAATACATGGAATTTAGTCGCGATACGGCCTTCCGTCTGTTGAACGAGAGCCGGCATCAAATCGACGAACAGATATTACGCAAGCGGTTGAATGGCTGGCAACAGGAAGGCGATGAATGCCTTCTTAGTACGGATGGTGGGTTGTTCAGTATATTTCCCACAAAAATCAGCTTCGATTTTATCAAATGCGGAAGTGCCAGAGGCATGATTAAACAAAACGGAACATTTTATTTTGGCGGGTACGGATATTTGGATGCACTTCCGAAAGATAAAGACCTTCGGCTTTATACAAGCGAACCGGAAAATAATTATTATGCCTTCTTAACGCTTTCTAAGGATACAGCATGCATCGCGTTGGAAGGCGATTTCCTATGCTATCTAATCAATGGTAAAGTAATGCCCGCTCCGTTGCATATACCCAGCCATGTAAACGAGCGCTTTTCTGGTATGGCCTATTGCGTCGTCCAGCAAATGGCGGATACGCTGTTGGTAGGTACCTATAATGGTATCTGGAAATACGCCCGATCTTCAGGCAAGGTATATCCGCTTGTATGCCCAAAGAGTGGCTTTTTCAGCCGCGGCATGCGGGTACAGTCAATTGCCTATTCAGAAGCCGGGATTACCTTTACTACCGATGAAGGGTACTTCTGCTGGAGAAATAACCAGTTTCGTAAAGTATACCCAACCGACCAGGCCAAGCTGAATATTTATGCACATACCCAATTTGGAGACTCCATTTATTTAGCTACCAAGGGACGTGGATTGGTGGTGACCGACCGCAGCGGACAACATGCCCAAATAATCGGGACCCATGAAGGGCTAGCGAGTAACACGGTTTACCAACTAATATGGGTAGACAGTACGTTGTTTATGGGGACACATGAAGGCCTGTCTATCAGAAAGGGTAATCATTTGTACAATTATTATCATACCGATGGGCTTCCTTTTGAAGAATTCAATCATCAGGCTATCTATTACGATTCAGATACAGGGGAGTTATTTATGGGAGGTATAGGAGGTTATATCCGCTTCCAACCTGCTAAGTTTGCCCGGCCTGCAGATACCTATATTGACACACCCATGATAGCCGGTACGAGTCTGGGTATGAAGACAAACCGATATGTGGATGTGTATGCCAGCCAACTGCTTCAAGACACTATTCGGCTGCCGTCGGATGCGGTTTGGCTCTCCATGGATTTCGCCCGCCCAAATCAATACAGACAGATTTACCGCATGCTGTTTAAGATTGCACCGTTAATGGATGAATACCAAGAGATGCCGGTATCGGCACAAATCAATTTATCGGGAATGTCTGCGGGTAATTACTACATATCCGTAAAAGTACAGGCAATTAATAACCGTACGGTCGAAAAGCAACGGACATGGGTTATTTACAAAGCACCCACTTTTACCGAAACGTTGACTTTTTACATGTTACTGATTCTGATAGTCAGTGGAACGACGGGATTTATCCTGTATGAGCGGGCGCGTAAGATAAAAGGAGAAAACCGGTTGCGGAAAAGAATTTCACGCGATCTGCACGATGAGGTGGGAGGCTTGCTTACCGGTATTTCGATGCAGACGGACCTGCTGCGGTTAAAGACCGGCAACACCCGTTTGGAATCTGTCGATTCCATTGGTAACTATAGCCGTGAGGCCATCCAGATGATGGATGATATCATATGGGCGGTTGATTCACGTAACAATCAGCAAGGAAGCCTAAGCGATCGGATGAAATATTTAGCGGGGCAACTGCTGGAACCTATGGACATCACAGTCAGGTTTGAGGTAGATCAACAGGAGGATAGGAAAATTCCGCAGGTCATACGGCAAAACCTATATTTGATTTACAAAGAAGCGATACACAATGTCTGTAAACATGCGCGGGCAGATACCGTACATGTTAAACTGCATCACAGTGGTGCGGAGATAGAGCTTGTGGTACGCGATAATGGGCAACACGTTGAACAACCTGCACATCCAAGCCGGAGGCCGGGGCATGGAAAACGAAATATGCGCGTAAGGGCTGAACAAATCGGTGGACGATATAAGGCGGGTTATACAGCAGAGGGATACGAAGTATCGGTGATCGTACCCTTATATAAGGGGCACCATTGGATGAATCCACTGAAATATTTTTAACAAGACCGATGCATTCGCTTGTCATTACGTTCGCTATTATTGGTATACTGCTTAGTGCACTGGGTATCGTACTTCGGCTTTTAAAGGGAAAAGCACAACGCAATCCGGCAGAGCTACTGTTAAGCATCGCCTTGTTCGGTATCATGTGGCAGGTATTTGTTCATTTGATGATCCTGACCCACCAGATTGTTAAACTTCCGAACCTTTATAACAAAGGGATTCCACTCTATTACCTGGTTGCGCCGGCGCTTTATTTTTACATCCGGATGAAGCTGCAACCGGAACAGAGGCTTCCCAAATATTGGTATATTCATCTCATTCCATTTCTTTTCGGATTGATCGATATCCTTCCGTACGTATTTATAGACGATACCGAAAAAGTAGCTTTTTTGGAGCGGATGGTGGCCGACACGCGTTTAGGATATCAGCATCCATATGGATTCATTCCCCAGCATGTCCATTACATGATACGTCTATTTTTGGCTTTCATTTATTTGATCATGCAATGGGGTATGTTGTTTTTGATAGATCATACGGATTCCCCCGTTTCATTACGAACGCTGAGATCGTTGGTATTTCTGACCATTTTATATACGTTATTCATTGCCTTTCAGGTAGGGATGTTATTTAATATCTTTTTTAACCGGATGCAGGGCGGTTATATTCTTACAGATGCCGATCAACTCATTTGGTTAAGCATCATGTATGTGCTTCTCAGCTGCTGGATCTGCTTTGGTGCGTTGAAGCGGCAACGGAAATGAATGTTTTTTGAAAACTACACGAAAAGGGTAGGACGGTCGTTGCTAAATTTAACTACCTTTACGATCGTCTTTGAAAAACACTATTTCCTGACCATTAAGGGGAATAAATTTACATTTATCTATGAAAAGTGATCAATTTAAACTGGCTATAATTGAAGATAACCCTATAATATTAAAAGCCTTGGAGGGGTATTTTAAAACAGCTTCCAAATTTGAACTTTTAATTACGGCGGCTTCTACTGAGGACTTCGTCAGTATATGGAAAGATCAACGTATTGACATTGTACTTTGTGACATCGGTCTTCCCGGCAAATCGGGCATCGAAGCAACTTGGTATATTAAGCGTAAATCTTACGTGACACAAGTGGTCATGTTTACGGTATTTGAAGACAAAGAAACGATTTTTCAGGCACTTTGCGCGGGAGCTTCCGGTTACCTGCTTAAGGACACCCCACTCCCAAAAATTGAAGAGCAACTCATCGAAGTGATGGACGGGGGGTCGGTAATGAGTCCACAGGTTGCCCGGATGGTTATCGGGTACTTTAATCCCTTGTTAGATAAGGTGGAACCTAACGAAATTGATCGGTTAACTACAAGGGAAATTGAAATTATTTCCATGCTTCAGCACGGTGCTTCCTATAAAACGGTGGCTAAGCGCCTTTTCATCAGTGTTGATACGGTGAAGTTTCATATTCGCAACATTTACAGTAAGCTACAGATCAGTTCCCGTACTGAGCTTATTAATAAATACTAACTATTTTCAAAACCACCCTTTCGGGTAGGTGATTCAACTACTTAAACCTGTATTTTCGCAAGCGTCTATGATAATGAAATTTACGGGAGGTATCAGCAATCGATCCCTAACGATATCGAACGCATATTGGCAAATGCAGTTAAGATCAATCAGATAGGTGGAAACAATGAAGCCTGAAAAACATAAACTAGCTGTCGTTGAGGACAATCGGATTATTTTGGATTCGGTGGCCGAGTTCTTTGATGCCTCGGAACGATTCGATCTTGTTCTGACAGCTGCGTCGTCCGAGCAGTTTATGGACAGTTGGAAAGAACAGCGAATTGATCTGTTGTTGTGTGATATCGGTCTCCCTGGGAAATCGGGCATAGAGACGGCATGGTATGTTAAGCGCCGATCGAGTTCTACGCAGGTGGTTATGTATACCGTATTTGATGATAAAGACGCCATTTTTCAGGCGTTATGCGCGGGAGCATCCGGTTACCTGCTCAAAAATACACCGCTTTCTCAAGTCGAAGATCGGTTGATGGAAGTACTGGATGGCGGGTCTGTTATGAGCCCACATGTAGCACGTATGGTCATTGGGCATTTCAACCCTCATTTGGACAAGGCATATATTACGGATGCCGAGCGGCTTACCCCCCGTGAAATAGAAATTGTGTCGATGCTGCAAAATGGCGATTCCTATAAAATAGTTGCCGAGAAGTTTTTTATTAGCGTGGATACGGTGAAGTTCCATATCCGGAATATTTATGGGAAGCTGCAGATCAATAGCCGAGCCGAATTAATCAATAAATACAGGCGACCCACCTAAAGCAAACATGTTTCGGGTTTGTGCCAGATTCCCCTTGTTGCGGTGGTAGAACGCAACGCTGGTATACCTACACCGATACATGCCAATGCAGCCGTTAGCCAGCTGCCCGACCATCGGGCGGCTGCGCAACGCTGCGGAACCCCAACTGATTTTATGGCTTTTTCAAAACCACCCTTTTGGGTAGGAAAAGCTATTTCTTAGGTCGATACTTTTGCGCTTACGTTTACGGACGTGAATTTACCGATTGAAAGATACAGTACATGAAGTCAGCTAAGTATCACTTGGCCATTATTGAGGATAAACCTATCATTCTAGAGGCATTGATGGAATATTTCGCTTCATCAACGCATTTCTGTTTGGTACTGATGGCACCATCTAGTGAACATTTCTTGGCCAATTGGTGGGAACAGCGCATCGATTTGCTGCTGTGTGACAGCAGCCTTCCTGAAAAATCCTGCGTTGAGGTTACCTGGGACGTGAAACGTCGGTCGCCATCTACTCAGGTTGTTATTTTTACCGTATTCGAGGACCAAGATGTGCTTTTTCAGTCGCTCTGTGCCGGTGCTTCGGACTATTTGTTGAAGAACTGTCCGTTGCCGGAGATCGAACGGCAAATGCTGGCGGTATTAAACGGAGGGTCGGTGATGAGTGCACAGGTGGCCCGGTTAATTCTTGCCCATTTCAGATCCCTTAAATCAGCCGCCAGCTATCCATATATAGAATGGCTTACCCCTCAGGAGCTTGAAATTGTAACGTTGCTGCAAAAGGGAGATTCGTATAGGCAAGTGGGGGAAAAGCTTTCCCTTAGTGTAGGAACGATAAAGTTCCATATAAGGAATGTATATGGGAAATTGCAATTGAACAGTAGAACGAAATTGGTTGATAAATATAAGTAGTTGAACTGTGAATCAGCATATCGTCATGATGACCTACAACAAAGGTACTTAAACCGGCAAATATGATATCTGAAAATATTTTCAAAACGAATAGCAGGATGAATAGATTTTTACGTGCGTTTTTAAAGAGGGTTATTAAAGACTTGGGTCTTTTTTCAACTTCAAAGATCTCTATGGGAGTGATCTTGGGTGTTGTTTGCTTTTTTCAATTGACTTTTGCACAAATCACACCAACACTCACACCGACATCGGCACCGCTTTCATACGTGACCGTGGGCAATGAAACAGTTATTGACCCTAATCTTACAATTAGCGGTACAGCGATAACACAGGTAACCGGGGCTACGGTCACCATTGGCAATGCTCAGGCTGGTGATGAATTGTTGTATGCTAACGGTAGCGGTATCAGTGGCAGTTTTAGCGGGAGTACGTTGACGCTAAGTGGAGCTGCCAGTGCGGCAACTTACCAAGCACAGTTGCGAACGGTACGCTTCAAAGCAGGTGGAGGAAGTAATCCGAGCACAGTGGCACGTACTATTACTTTCAACATCATTATTTCGGCCAATAAATCGGGAGCTACCTTGGCAGAACTTGGTATAAGAGGTACAGGGCTTGCTGCCGATGGGTCTGTAATTCCGGTTGGTGCCGGTAATACTCCGGATCCGCGTTGGACTGTTCGGGTGGCACCAAACGGGTCTTTCGGCCCGGCTTACAGGAATGAAGTCAATCCGACGTGGCTGCAGACGACGGGCAATCCACCGGTGTCCACTAATCCCAACGTTGCGAATTCCGGTGCATGGATAGTACCACAAATCGGCGATGTGAATGCTCCTGGTGGCCAAGAAAACGACTATCGGCTCACGGTTAATTTTACCAATCTCAATCCAGCATCAATCAATATTGCTGGAACATGGGCAGCGGATAATGTTGCTCAGAATATTTTTGTAAATAATGTTTCTACAGGACAAACGGGTTCAACTTTTACAGAATCACCTAAATCTTTCTCCCTTACTTCCGCGCATGGCCTCGTAGCGGGAACAAACACGGTTGACTTCAGGGTCCGTAATGAAGGAACAACAAGCAATCCCGCTGGTATAATCGTGAAAATAACCTCAGTTACGGCCACCGGCAGTGCCTCAGGAAGCCGAACGATTAACGTTGCATCGGTAAGTGCAGCAAATTCGGCAGTCACTGTATCTCCGGCTAGCGTCATCGCCAATGGGGAGAGCTATTCGACAGTTACGGTAACGGTTCGTGATGTGGCAAATACGGCCATCACAGGCTTAGGGGTTGCGGCGTTCACACCGCAACTGTTGGTGGGAGGTAGCCCAAGCGGAACGGCCAACTTTACTGACTTCATTGAAGTCGGTGGTGGGGTCTATACCTTCCGTGCAAAGAATACAGCTGCGCAGTCAGGCAGTGTTCAAATAGCCGCTCGTGGCGTTGCGATAACGCAGCAACCAGCATTGACATTCACCGCACAAACAATCCACGCAGGCAATTCAACCGTAACGCGCAATCCGGCAAGTGTAACAGCGGATGGGACAACCTTTTCTACGGTGACCGTAACGGTAAAGGATGCAGATAATCAGCCAATCTCCGGCACAACCGTGACGTTGGCACAAAATGCAGGTGCTAATTCTCAGATATCGACTGCGAGTGGACCGTCCGACGCGAGTGGAGTGGTCGCTTTTACGGTGACCAATACCAAAGCTGAGACGGTAACTTATACGGCAACGGCGGGCGGAACGGAATTGAATGCAGACCAGGTAACAGTTACATTTACCGCCGGACCTGCGGCTAAATTCCAGGTATTAATGCCGGGAGA
The DNA here is from genome assembly GCF_014642075.1 of Parapedobacter defluvii. Classification (GTDB taxonomy): domain Bacteria; phylum Bacteroidota; class Bacteroidia; order Sphingobacteriales; family Sphingobacteriaceae; genus Parapedobacter; species Parapedobacter defluvii. The sequence continues at coordinate 686,897 of NZ_BMIK01000001.1, forward strand.
GACGGCAGCGCCGGGTACACTCACTGGAAAATCCGGAACGCCGGATGATCAGGTTGCAGGAGGTGAGTTTACATTGACCGTACGCTTGGTAGATGTTAATTGGAATTTGGTGGTAGCCAATACGGGTGCACTTTTATCATCTTCCGATGCTGCCGCTGCAATAAAACCCTCGACGAGTGAGCAGCCACTACCTAATGCGCTGCTAACCATTCAAAATGGAGTTGGAACAATTACTGCTATCTTTAAAACAATTGGCCTTCAAACGATTACAGCATCGTCGCCTCCCCTTCCGGCTACTCAGTACGACTCAGATGAAGGAAGTCAGACATTAGTGCAGGCGGCTGCCGCCAATCATTTGGTTTTTTCAGTTTCGCCTTCGAATACCGCTGCGGGTGAGACAATCTCGCCGGCAGTAGTCGTCCATATTGTGGATGAATATGGGAATGTGGTCGCCAACGTGCCTAACGGTGGAATTAAACTTACATTAGAAAATAATGAAGAAGGCGCCGTTCTTGATGGTACGGCTTCGGTGGAAGATCAGGATTTAGATGGAATTATTTCATTTAACGATTTATCCATTGAAAAGGCAGGCACCTATCAACTAAAGGCAGAGGTGATACCGGGTACTACGGGAGAAGGTGAAGGTATTGATCCGGCGACATCAGGTAATTTCACGATTAGCGCCGGTTCGGCGGATGCTTCCCATACGACGGCTTCGGTGCCTGCGGGCACGGCCGGCGAGGTGACCACGGTCACCATCACCGTCCTGGATGAATACGACAACCCGGTCACGGGCGTATCGGGCGACCTTTCGGTCACGGTGGGGGGCTCCAACTCCGGTTCCACGGTTGGTTCGGTCACGGACAACGGTGACGGGACCTACACGGTCAGCTACACGCCGACAATCGCCGGCACGGACAACCTCGCCATCGCCCTGGCCGGCACGGCCATCAGCGGCAGCCCGTACAGCAGCGCGGTGTCCGCCGGTTCGGCGGATGCTTCCCATACGACGGCTTCNCAGTGAAGTATCACCGGGGCCGCTCGCTAAACTCGTCATCCTGACGCAACCAAGTGCGACGGCCAACAGCGGCGAAGCATTCGGACAGCAACCGACAATAGAACTTCAGGATGCTTTTGGGAATCCGGCAACCGCTCAGGGCAGTTCAAGAACAATATTGAGTGCTACAGTCTCGTCGGGTAACGGTAGCTTAATCGGGATGGCTGCAGTAAGGCTGACTGGCACCACAGAGCGTTGGAGTTTCGCAGATTTGGGAATCATGGGTGAAGCAGGCACCTATGAGTTGGAATTTAGTCTGACAACGCAGCCTGTGGATTATGGTGTCTTACCAATAAAGTCCGATGCAATTGTTTTGTCTGCAGGTGCCCCGGACGCATCCGCTACAACTGCAGTGGTTGCATCAGGCACAGCGGGTGAGCCGACCACCATTACCATTACGGTGCGCGACAGCGAAGGCAATCCGATTAGTGGGGTACCGCTCGGCGATTTTGAAATCACCACAGGCGGTGCAAACAGCGGTGCTATAATGGGAGACATCGATGACAATGGCGACGGCACCTATACCGTCACTTATGTGCCGACAATCGCTGGCACGGATAACATCACTATTACATTGGGTGGTAATGAAATTGGAGACAGTCCGTACACGTCCGACGTGTCCTTCGGCGCACTTGCAGAATTGATACTTGTAGGGGACGATACTGACCTCGCGTCTGGAGGCACCCGCAGTGTGACCGTGACATTGAAAGACGCCTATGGAAATACCATTACTTCCGGTGTTGAAAGCACGGTGGAAGTTATCTTTATGCAACAAGGGGGCCAGGGATCGATAACCGGACTCTCAACGGTCGATGCGGCGAATGGCGTTGCTGAAATCACACTTACCGGCGAAAAAGCTGGAACGGTAATTCTAATAGCCGGCACAACTGTGCCGACATTGGAGTCCAACACACTTACCTTCGATGTAACGGTAAATAAATCAGCCTTGCAGACTGCGGTTAATGAAGCCAATGGATTGACGGAAACAGATTATGCGCCAACCAATTGGAAGATTCTGGAAGCGGTACGTGCAATAGCGGAGGAAGTTTTGGCCAATGATCATGCTACACAACAGGAAATAGACGATGCTTTGGTAGCTCTTCAAAATGCGCTGGCGGGGCTGACAGTCGACAAGGCCGGTTTGCAGTCGGCGATCGGAGAAGCCGAAGGCTTGACCGAGAGCGATTATTCGCCGGAGAGCTGGTCTGCCTTGCAGGGTGCGCTTGAAGCTGCCCAGGCAGTATACGATGACCCAGATGCGACCCAATCAGAAATAGATGCCGCCGAACAGGCACTTCGCGACGCGATGGGTAACCTGACGGTTGACAAAACGGCACTTCAAAACACTGTAAATGAGGCTAATGACTTGAATGAGGTGGATTATACACCCGAAAGTTGGGAGAACCTACAAGGAGCAATTGCAGAAGCTAAAACGGTACTGGATAATCCAAATGCCACGCAGGCCGAAGTGGACGAAGCGTTAGAAAATTTGAATAAAGCGTTAGCGGCTCTCTCAGCAGGAAACGTCCTGACGGCTCCTACTGCTGTCGAAGCACAGGCTGGAGACAAACGTGTGCAGCTCACCTGGGTAGCTCCAGAAAATACCAAAGGTGCACCGATAACCGATTACATCATTCAGTATACCACAGATAACGGTGCAACGTGGCATACTATTGAGGATGGTATTTCTACGGATATCGAAGCAGTGCTAACAGGCCTTATGAACAACATACCGTATCGCTTCCGCGTGGCGGCGCAAAATGCGGCCGGTACGGGCGCATTTAGTGCCGCCACGTCCGCAGTGGTGCCGTCGGCACCAGTACCGGATCAGTCGGGCGAACTGCCTGCCTTGCAACCAGGTGAAGCGATCGTCATCGTGGATGGTAAACCGAAACCGGTAACATTGGAGGTCATGGATAACAGTTATTTACGCCTTAGCGGCGATGGCTTTTCAATGGATATGGCTTCCATCGGCATCAATGACCAAATCATCCCCATCACGGATGTCGAAGCGGTCATTCGCATCATCCGTGGCCAAGGAGCTTCGGTACAGGTAAAAGGATATGGCTTTGAACCGGGTACGGTGATTACGCTTTATATCTTCTCTGATCCGCAAATGCTTGGGCATATTCCCGTACAGGCCGATGGTACATTCAACGGTACGCTGCCGATTCCGGCCAACCTTGAACTGGGCCGTCATACCTTGCAGGCCAACGGTGTGGTGCGGAATACAAAAGAAGAACGCTCGGTATCTGTTGGTGTATGGGTTGTCGAAGAGTTGACACAGCAGATTACATTTGGCGCGTTGCCGGAAAAAACATACGGCGAAGCAGCATTTGCACTGCAGGCGACGTCAGACAGTGGATTACCGGTATCTTATCGAATTACGGATATGCAAGGCAACGCTACGGGTATTGCTACCATCGTCAATGGTAATCAGGTCCGCATCAACGGAGCGGGTTCTGTGCGGATAGTTGCTTCTCAACCTGGTTCTGGATATTATGCTGCTGCTGAAGATGTGGTGCAAACATTGGTTATCAAGCCAGCAAACTTGATCGTTGCTGCGTTACCCGCGAGCCGGCCATATGGCGAAGTCAACCCTGTATTTGAACTCCGGTATACCGGATTCGTAAATGGCGATACCCAAGCGGCGTTGGATAACGTGCCGGTGGCTACCACTGTGGCTAACGCCGACAGTGACATAGGAGAGTACACCATTACCGTTGGCGGTGGCTCATCGTCAGATTATGTGTTTAATTACACGAATTCCATTCTTACCATCCTTCGGGCGCATCAGGAGATCCGGTTCAATCAAGATACCGAGGTTGACCGTAATGCCGGAAGTATACAGTTGGATGTAAGCAGCAGCAGCGGCCTGCCTGTTACTTTATCGCTTGATGACGAACAAGTAGCTGTTCTGAATGGACATACGCTCGACGTATTGCGATTGGGTACTGTGACGATTACCGCCACACAAGAAGGTAATTTGAATTACTTCCCGGCAGAACCTGTGAGTATAACCATCCGGGTAACGGATGACAGCGACTTCCCCGTGAAGGTCCATAAAGCCGTATCGCCAAATGGTGATGGCATCAATGAGTTTCTAATGATAGAAGGGATCCGGGATTATCCAGAAAACCGGGTAACCATCATCAATAAAAACGGCACCGTGCTATACGAGATCTCGGGATACGACAATGGAACCAGGGCTTTCCGCGGTATATCTACAGGACAGCTGCAATTACCGGCGGGCACGTATTTCTATATCGTCGAAATCAAGGATAACGATGGTAGATTGCGTGCACAGAAGGGGTATTTCGTGATGAGATATTAAAAGTGGTCAGCAGTTGACGAATGTAAGTTGAAAAATAGAAAATTAAAGATAATGAAACCATCATGATTTATTCAATCGCACACGGGAATGAATAAATCTGATAGCTTCATCACCGTTAAAAAACAAATTATATACAGATGAAAAAAGTATTCATGGTACTGGCAGTTTGCGCTTGGGCAATAGATGTTGCTGCTCAGCAACCCCTAACGCACACGCAGCACGGCCAGTTGCGCACCGTATTGAACCCAGCAGCGAGCCTGCTTGCGGAGGGCGGAGAAGTGAGTGTGATCGGCCGGCGGCAGTGGGCAGGGATGGAAGGGGCTCCTACGGTGTTCTGGGGGAGTGGCCACGTAGGATTCAAAGACCTCGGCGCAACGGCGGGGCTCATTGTCAGACACGAGAGTTTGGCGGTTGAGAAGCTTTCAGAAGCCAGTGCCTTTTTCGCAAAGAGTGTGCGAATCTCGCAGTCGGAATGGGTGGGTTTGTCGCTTAACGCTGGTGTCGGTTACCTTGATGGTCGTTTCTCACAATTGGATCCCCAAGACCCTGCATTCCGGGAGGACGTACGGGAAACAGATGCCCTGGTGGGATTCGGAGTGATGCTGTACCGGCCGGGCCGTTACTATGTGGGGCTGTCGCTTCCGCGACTGATGTTGGGGAATTTGGGGGTGGAACGAGACAGCCGTTACAACTTCCGGAACATTTACCACTTGACAGCAGGTGCGTTGTTTGCCCTCGGAACGGACTTCCACTTCCGTCCGAGTGTGTTGGTGACGTACTCGGAAAGCCTCAGGCCGCAGGCAGAAGCCTCGGCGCTGGTGTTTATCAAGGAAGTATTCGGCATCGGAGCGAATGTTCGGAGTTATGGAGAGGTTGCCGCCATGGCACAGTTTAACTTTGGGAGCTTTGGGTTGGGCTACAGCTACCAGTTCAACCCCGGCAACGAGGCGCTAAACCGGCGTATCAGTAACACTAGCCATGAGATTGGCCTGAATTACCGCTTTGGTGGTGCAGGGCTGGGAATGCTATAACGATAGGCGCTGGGTCCGCTTATAGGCCCATCGCTCTTTGTAGTCTAGCCACTTCTGGCCCCGTATTTTTCGCATGGTATTATCGACAAGTCGCATGAAAAACACGTTGTACAGCATGTTTGCGAAACGTTTGGGCGTTCGTGGTAATGCGCGCAACGTCATCGAAAAGCCGCCATCTAGGTATGTGATGTAATGCCACCAGCCACTGGGCATATAGAGTGCATCACCATGTTTCATGTACACCTCATATCCCTTCGCGTGTCTGAGTGCCGGGAAACGCTCGAAATCGGGGTTGTCCATGTCAATTTTGTCAATATTGTGAATAGAAAACGGCACCTTGTATAAATGCGTACTTTGGTCAGGTCCAAAAAGTACCACCCGTTTATTCCCTTCGAAATGAATATGCAGGTTGTCCGGCAAATCGATGTCATAATGTGCAAAAACCTTGGAAAGGCCACCGCCAAAGAACAACGCAGGCAATCGTTTGAAAAACTTCAGACCGATGTCGGGATATTCAAAGTCTTCCAGCAATTGCGGGCAGTGGTCTTTCAACGTATAGAAAAAGATCCGAAGATCGGTAGGTTGTGTTTTTAACAGATCAATGTAATCGCCGAACCGCATGGTGGTTACCGGTGCGTACACACTTTCTTTCCCCTGAGCGGGTTTGTTGTCGTAGAGCGGTACCGTTTGGTCGCCCGCCAATGCTTTGATGTGATCGAACGTCCATTTGCTATTCCAGGCATTCGTCAAGTTTTTGATCAGAACCGGTCGTTGGGGGCGATAATACCGACGGATAAATTCAGTTTTGGAGATCGGCTGTATGCGTTCGAGTGGTTCCAGATTAAACGTTGCCATATGCTTTGACAGTTAGCGATTCTAGTTTGTTAGCCCGATTGATTTTTGCTAAGAGGTGCGATTTGCCAATCAATTCCGCACAGGTCAACACTGCGCCGATGGTAACACCCAAGATACCATGCATATTCACACTCTGGCCGGTGAGCAATAGATTCTTAATCTTGGTGCGTGTTGGCAGGTAGTTTTTCAATGGGTGATTGGCATCTTTAACAAATCCGTACATACCGCCAGTCTCACTGCCGATGTAATCGCGGTACGTCAGCGGGGTGGATACATAGGTGGCTCGGATATGCTTCCGGAGGTTTGGAAATTTTTTCTCCAATTCATTCAGCATGATTTCTGTTTTCTCCTGCTTAAATCGCTCATAATCGCTGCCACGGTTACCCGTTTCAGCCACGGTATTATGTGTATGTGCCCATTGTTTTACCTCGTCGTAACGCATATAGGTGAATACCGTCATGGCTTCTGCCCATTCATCCTGATCTTGTTTTACATTCATCGATACCATATAGCCCATTGGCCAGTCCTCGGGGCGGTAATGGACGTTATTCCATACGCTTGCCTCATCCCGGAAATGATAATAATTTTTATTGAGGTAAGGTACGCGTTTTGGGCTTAGCACGATATACAGACTGAACGAGGAGATGGTGTGTTCGGCTTTTCGGATATGGTTTGCATACGATTTGCGTATCGGATAGTTACCGATTAAGTCTAATGTCCTCTTGGGGTCTATATTTGCAATAAATGTTTTCGCTCGGTAGGTTTTTGCATCCGCAGTGGATACGGATTGGAGCAAGCCGTTTTCTATGTTGAACTTGACTACCTCTTTGTATTTCAGTGATTTTCCGCCATGTTTGTGAAGTTCCCGTATGAGGAGCTTGGCCAGTTGTCCCCCTCCGTTTACGCATCGCCAGGCACTTTCGATGTATGAATTGATGGATAGCGCATGGACATAAAATGGTGTCTTATCTTCGATACCCGCATACAGTAGGTTTGTGCCGGCTAGTACGGCCCGAAGTTTGGGATTAGATGTACAGTCATTGATCACATCGCTTACTTTCAGACCTAAGGTTTCTTCATTCAGCTGATACGTTTCTTCCGCGTTTAAGCGGTATAAGGGGAAGCTTTGACAGACTTCTTTCATTTTGGCATAAAACCGTTTGATACCCTCCCGCTCATCCGGAAAGTGCCGACTGAGCTGTTCCACAAAATTGGCTCCTCCCTGTGCATACGGATATTCAATGGGATCATTATCAAAGGTAACCCGATCGAATCCGTCCTGATCCATTCGTTTGAGACGCAGTTTTTCAGCGATACCTAGGTAGTGAAAATATTGGTAAAGATTCTGCCCTTTTTCCAGACCGCCGATGTAATGCACTCCTGTATCAAAAATACACCGATCGCGCACGAAAGTCTGCAGGTTACCTCCGTATTGGTTGTTCTTCTCCAATACCAATACATTTAGTCCCTCTTTGGCAAGGATAGTTGCGCAGACCAAGCCCCCCAAGCCACTTCCGATGACGATGATATCAAATGATTCATGCATGTTGGCGTAAAGATAAAATAAAGTATTTTGGATAAAGAAAAGGAAGGTTTAATTTGTGTGCGCTAGCCGCGCTGGCTCCTGTCGTGAAGGCGACTTCCTTTTCTCGCCCTCCGCCGGGCAGGCTTTATTTTTTGCCCTCGCCGGGCGGGCCTTCATTTTGCCTTGATGCAAAACGAAGCAAAAGATCAAGGCTTTGAAGCCTCGGTCGCAGGCTGATTGCAAAGCATTCATAGCGCGGATTGCAGCCGCTGTGCTTCCCCAATCCGCTTGTTTGCTGCCGATACGGTCGTTCCCGCACATGCTTTTCGGCTCCCTGCTTCCCGATTCTTCAAGGCCGGTCTCCCTCCGAACGTCCGTTCCGTGCGTCTATCCGTACTAACTCACCGTATCGCTTTTTATGCCACATGGGAGATTCTGCGGGATGCAGTGGGATGCACTACCAGCCGTAGCAGGAGCTCCAAGTGGCGAGTTTTTGGATACTTTTTGCGGTCAAAAAGTATCACGCCCGGCCGGCATGGAGGCCAAAGAGCCCTGTCGCGGCGAACGACGGAAAGCCCTGCGTGCAAAGGCAAAAAGAAAAGCCTCGTGCATCGCAACCATTAAATTAACCTTCCTTTATTTCCGATATCCGACGAAACAACCTCTTTCAAAAGCCAACTGAAAGCCAAGCATCAGCAACGAAGTTCCCGTTTCGGGCTTTACATCTCCAACCACAACCCAGGTAGCAGTTCTCGCATGCGGCATCCAGTCAACAGATGCTGGTTCAGACACCATCAGTACATCGTGTCCCGACAGCGGAGGGATGTCCGTCACAAACTGCAGTGCGTACCGATTTACGGTATAGGTATGCTGGGCTGCGCGAATTTTTTCCGCATCGGCATCCCAGGCAGTAATCCTGCGCTCTGCACTGTCGTAAACCAATAAAAAATCTAACACACCGTAGCCGCATCCCAAATGCAGAAAGCGTCCCTTGAGGGGAAGCTGACGCATCAACTGGTGATAACTGTCTTTGTAAGCATTGAAGGTGGCTTTAACGGTGCGCTGAATATGTCGTGGTTTATAAACAAAGTTGAAATAGAGTTTCTTTCTAAAGTAGTTGGCCGGCTCGTGCTCGTTGCGCAGTGCCCGGAATTCTGCTTTGAAGTAGGACGATATACGTTTCGTCCGTTCGGCATAGCCTTGGCCAAATGAGGAGTCGTCGTGTCTGATTCTGGGCAGGAACTTCATCGTGATTGGTCCGGGCTTGAGCATGTTGTCATTTTTAGGAAGCGCATGTACATTGCCATGCACCAGGAGCGGCAGGATATCCAGTTTGAGTTGTTCTGCTAGGTAAAAAGCACCTTTGTGAAATCGCTGGATGGTGGTGGTCGTCGAACGTGTACCCTCGGGGAAAATAATGATGGAATATCCCTGTTTGACCTTTTTGCGGATTTTCTCCAGGCTACCGGGTTCATTTTCGGAAGCCGGAGGGGCGCCCACCATCCGCATGGCGCGGCCAAAGAAAGGCGAGCGGAACTGCCGGTCGTTCATCATGAAGATTTGTTTGGGATGCAAGAGTCCCACCGTTGGTGTATCCAAAATTGACGTATGGTTGGCAATCAAAATGACGGGCGGATCATAATTAGCAGGTGAGCGGCCGATCACGTGCATGCGGACACCCGGTGTGCGGTACATAAGGTTGTGGAAAAACAGCTGCAAGGCACGATGGAAAACGGCAAACTTCTTCTTCCTGCTGAGCGGCACCACCGCAATGAACAGTTGTGCTAGCAGGCTCAATACCAACCCGCCGAGAAAAAAATAGCCGAAAGTTAGACCCGTGAGAATCAGGTTGACGATGCGCCAGGGCGTATTTCCCCGCTCCTGGGGTTTTGTCAGGAAGATGCGGAAAAGCCAGGGCTGCAAGGAAAACGACATCAATACCACCACCAACAAACCGATCAGTGGAATCACGGAGATGGATCGGATGGCTGGATGTTTGGCAAAGACGAGTATCCCGAAACAAAGCAGGGTGGCAAGGGCAGACATGACAACCCCGGCTTTGTACGCCGCCATATCGCGGCTGCCGTAGGTATATTCTTCCAATAGCCCTTTCGTGACAAAAATGGAATAGTCGACCCCCAATCCGAAAATCAATGTGGTGATAATGATATTGAATGCATTGAATTGAACACCAAAGGCACCCATGAGGCCCAGCGTAACCAACCACCCTAGGAAAATAGGAATATTGGTAAGCAGGGTGATTTCCAGGCTGCCGAAGAATAGAAAAGTGACCACAAAGACGGCAATGGACCCAATAAAAAACAGCGTGTTAAAATCGGCTTCTAAATTGCCAAGTAATTTTTCCTGCAAATGTTTCCGATCGATGGCCAGGATACCGGCCTCTTCATCCGCCAACGACTGGATGGCCGCTGTGGCATTGGTATCATTAATCTTTACGACGCTGGTGATGGTTGTCAGCTTCTCGCGAGTGGCTACAAACTCTTCGAGGAATAGCTCATTCAGCAACCTCTGTCCGGCGGTATCTAAGGGAGAAAACGTACGGGATAGCGTTTCAAAGAATGGTTGAAACGTGGTTTCCTTAAAACCGACATTGTGACCCTCGGTAAGTAGCTGCTGGATCAACCGCTCCTTTTTATTGCCCGACCAAAACTGGTTCCATCGGTCGATTCGTTCCTGTTGTTGCACGGCAGACAGCGCGACGCCTCCCGCCGACTGGAAAGTTTGTATGTTTCCCTGCTCCTCCTGATGCTCCAACTGACGATACAGACGGGCATTCCGGTCGGCAGCTTCGTCATACGTGCTGCCATAGGAGACCAGGTAGATGGATTTTGCTGAGTAATTTGCCAGTGTGTCAAGCCGTCGTTCGGCCAACTTAAGGTGCTCCGGCTCGTAGTTCAACGCCGCAAGGTCATCGTTGAAACCGACCCGCTGATACGTGAAAAGGCTCGCGATGGTGAGTAGGATACCTATACCGAGTATCCATTTGTTCCGACTGAAGTCGTATTGGGCAATGGCATCGATGAATGTATTTTGCCGTACGGAAACACGTTGGGTAGGTGCATAAACCTGCGGGATGAAGATCAACGAAAAGACGGCCGCACCCAACACGCTCACGGCGGAAAAAATGCCCAGATCTCTCAGTACGTCGGAATGCAGGAATACCAGGCAGAGAAAGTCGACCGCGGTAAAAACGGCACACATCAATAGCGGCTTTGCAGTGCTCTCAAACAACTTCCGGATATCCCCGGTGCCACGGTAATGCGTAAGGATGTGGATGGAATAGTCAAGTGTGAGCCCCAGCAGTACCGATCCGATGCCAATTGATATGGCAGAAATGGTGCCTCTCAGCCAGTACAGTACGGCGATTCCGAGAAGGCTTCCGAAGATTGCAGGAAAAAGGACGATCAATGGAATGGTGACACGGCGGTAAAAATAGATAAAGAGGGCAACGAGTAAGACCAATGCGATGGATAGCGTGAGTTGTATATCCCGTTTTATCTGCCGGGCGTTGGCCACTGCAACGGCTGTGGCACCAACGTATTCGGCATGGGCGCGCCCGTTAAACTGTGCGTTAAGCTGTTGGATGGTTTGGTCGAGAATCTGTATAAATTCGGTGTTTTTGGCTGTTTCTCCTGTATTTCCCGATGTCGTGATGAAAGCTAACAGGTTTTTGCGGTTGCGGCCAATCAGGTAACCGTCTTCCAGCGTAAACGGTCCGGTGGATTGCAACCGCTGGAATTTGCGCAATCCCAGAAAGGTCAATCCCAGCGGATCTTGCCTTACCAACGGCGTTGACACCAGGTTTTGCGGACGGGTAATCGTTTGGTAGGCCCGTTGTACACTCACCGCTATAGAATCCGAACTTAAGAGGGAATCAATACGACGGTAGTCGTTTTCATCCATAAAAAGCGGCAGGTTGTTGCTTACCAATTCCAACAGCTCCATGAGTTGATCATCTTCCAACCGGACTTGCAGGCGGGTGATATAGGATGCCGCCTGTTGTTCCATTGCTGCAGCAAACGCATCGGCATATTCCTGTAACGAACGTAGGTCGCCCGCCTTGGGTGTCGAAATGTTGATCACCGTTTTATCGGCAAATTTGACGGATTGCAATACCTCTGTAATGTATCCGGTACCGTCATCGGCAGGAATGAGCTTGGTAATATCCTCTTCAAACCGGATGCGGCTAGCCCAGTAAGCAAGTAAGACGAAGACCAATGGAGTGACGAGAAAGAAGATCCACCGGCGGTCTTTCAGGAAACGGTATATGGAATAAAAAAAGGTAGCCAATACAGTATTTTTGAGCTACAAAGTTAGCAGATTTTCATTTTTTTCATTTTCTTTAGCTTCTATTTCTGCCCGACCGGATGTTCAGTAGCAGGTAAGACAGGATCCCGGCCACTGCGGCCGCAGAAATACCCAGCACGAAACTACCTGCCACGTATTCCGCAAGGTGTTGCTGGATGTAGGGACGATAGGTGTCAAATTGCTGCCAGTTGAACGAGGAAACTGCCTCGGATTGTCCCCATACAAATGTGCCGATGGACAAGCAAGCGTATACGATAAATGGGATAAGTGGTGGAATACTGACGTTCGAAAACGCAAAAGCAATCAGTTTGTTAAGGCGGAGTACCCAAGCCAGAAACAACACAATGACGGTCTGAAATCCCCAGAAAGGGGAGAGCCCGATCAGTACCCCCAATGCGACGGAAAGCGACTTTTTGAGGGGAGTATCCTCACTGTGTAACAGATCTTCAAAAAAGAAACGCTTAAATCCCTTTTCTTTGAAGGTGCGGAAGTAATTGCGTGGACGGATGTACAACAACGTGACCAGTACAAGCCAGGTATTGAGTAGGCTGATACGGGTGAAGTCGCGGAAGGGCCGGAAGTGCGAAACCCGTTCATCGGGGTCATAGAGCACACGTACTGGTACGTTGCGTATCGGGATGCCGCGCCAGGCAGCCTTAACGATCACCTCGATCTCAAATTCAAATTTTGTGGTGTAAAACCGGATATCACGGATTTCCCCGAGCGGATAAAGCCGAAAACCCGATTGGGTGTCTGAAAGGGGAATTCCGGTTTCGAACCGGAACCAGAAGTTGGAAAACCGATTGCCAAAACTGCTTTTTCCCGGAATGCCGTCCTGATTCATATTTCGGTCGCCAATCAGCAAAGCCATTCCATTTTTTTCTATTTCCTGGACAAACGTAGGGATGTCATCCGGAAAATGCTGCCCGTCAGAATCCAGGGTAATCGCATAATCATATCCCTGTGCAAGTGCTTCCCCGAATCCCTTACGCAATGCATTCCCCTTTCCCCTGTTGGTTGGCAGGTCAATGCGGGTCAATGTAGAATACCGCGATAGGATATTGTGGGTTGCATCTGTGCTTCCGTCGTTTATCACAATCAGGTGCGGCGTATGGGTAAGCACGCTATCTATGACCCGGGATAGGGTTTTTGCATTGTTGTAGGTGGGAATGATTACACAAGCATTGATAGCTGCTAGTACGTCGTTGTGGGTCATTTAGGTTGATTCATTCCTTTGAAAACTCTTCGAAGTAGCCATGGATCATGGCTTTGAGGCCTTCGTCGTTAAGCGAAGGTAGTGCCTGCTTCACAAATTGCCGGTCTTCTTCGATGTGTTGGTTGTACTTTAAAAACCGGGGAAGGTGTTCCTGTACGCTGAGCCGGATCAGTCGGATTTCAGCGTTATCCGGATCATCCGCTACCGCTTGTTCAATCCATTGTGCAGCTTCCTTTATTTTCGGTCCACGGTCGGCCAGTTTCTCATACCTTGCCAACAGCATCAGGCCTGATCCCTTATAGGCTACTAAAACAGGTTTGTCTGTTTGGGTTACGTCTTTCAGCGGCTCGTAAAAGGCTTCCGCCTGCTCTTTTGATTGGGTGGCATCTTTATAAAGAAGCCGTATGTTTGTTAGATCCTGACCATGCGCACCCAACCAAGTGCTTAATACCATTAAAAGAGCGATCACTTTTCTCATAACTCAATCTTAAAGCGTTTCCTTTTGGAAGACACCGCTGAACTTGAGTGCCACGGTGTTTTCAAACGACGTGGTGCTTTTGACTGAAAGCAGCCCGTCATCTTCCTCAACATCCAAGGTTACCTGAATGTTTGGATGCTCGGTTGGATTGATGATCGCCATGAATTTTACATTGCGTGCTTTTTTCAATGTCAAGGTGTGGTCTGCCCATTTTTCAGCAAGCTCTTTGATGATCTGCATCATACACACGCCCGGTGTAACGGGCCGGTTTGGAAAATGCCCCTTAAATACCGGATGGTCCTTGTTGATCACAATGGAGGCCGACACTTTCTGGTCTTGTGCAGAAAATGATTGGATGGTATAGAAGTCGTGTAAAAGCGACATAGCGAGCAAAAGTAAAAAATTATGGGAACTATTTGGCTACGAACTTATCCTCCGGTATGGATGTGTTTTTGCGCTGGTTTGCAAAATCCAATAGGGTGTAGTCAGCCGAAGGATCGACTATTTTGACCTGCTTTACTAAAAAAGAGGAACCGTCAATCGTCAATTCGATCTGCTTGATGTATTTATTGAGCGCCTTTTCTTTGGGAACCAACACCGCTGCGTATCCCTTGCTGTTTTTGTAATAGGCGATGTAGAAGCGCATTTCATCAAAGAAATTTCCCTGTTGTACGGTTTCCGTCAACAACTCGTTTAATGCATTGAACCGCCGGTTTGCCGCAAGATCCGTTTGCGAAGTCTTGCCGCTTTCATTGCGCGTATACATCTTGTTGTCGTTGAAAATAACCGTATAGGGGGTGGGGTTGATGTATTCCCACCGGATTTTCCCGGGATTTTTGAAGTAAAGTTTGCCGGAAGATTGTACCGCATTTTCCAGGTAGCTTAAATGTTTGGTCTGCGTGAAGTTGCTTTCCAGCGATTGCAGCGTTTTCGCATTGGCTGCAGTTTTCTCTTTTAACGCGTTAATTTCGGGGGCCGTTAGTGCCTGTTGCCCAAACACCGTTATGCTTACCAAAAACAGTACGAATCCTATGACACTAATCTTGCGTATATGCATGTTGTCGGATTAATTTTTCCACAGTCACCATAGTAAACTTCCGCTTCTTAAATTCAGGCAACAACTGTTCCAAAACCGGAACAATCCGCTCATGCGTATCGTGGAGCAGGATGATATCGCCCGGTTTGGTTTTTTTTAGAATGGTGCGTACGATTCGTTCCGGTGTACGGTTAAGGGTATCGTAGGGGCGTATCCGCCACCCGATAACGGTATGCCCCGTTTCGTTGATGGCACGAGCCAGATGGGGGGTAGTCACCCCAAAAGGGGGGCGGAAAAACCGGGGCTGTTTTCCGAGGGTTTGTTCGATAGCGTCGTCTGTTTGCTGGATTTCGGTTACCCATTTCGCATGGGTATGAAAATCTATGGTAGAAGCATGGGTAAAAGAGTGGTTACCCACCACATGGCCGTGCTGCTGCAATTCTTTTATCAAATGCGGATATTGAGTTACGTGTTTGCCAATGCAGAAAAAAGTGGCCGGAATCCCGTGTTTCTCCAGTTGTCCAAGTACCTGCTTTGTATACACAGGGTGGGGGCCATCGTCAAACGTGAGGGCGATTTGGAGGGTTGCTGAATCTGCGCGGTGGACGGCCTTCAGGAAAAAATTCCATTGAATGTTAAAGGCACCCAACGCCAGTATAGCAAGTGCTATCCCTAATAATCCGATGACTAACCCAATCATTTTTCGACCAAAATCACACTATGATTCTGCCCACGGCGTTGCGTGTAGATCAATATCCGTTGCAACGTGCGGGATGATACTTCATTCAATAATAAGGTTTGAGGGATGTGTTGGTGCTGAAAAATTCCCAGCACCAGAAAAAGAGCCGCTGCAACTACCGTGTCGTACTCACCCAGCGTATGCTTGAAAGCGACCTGCGGTAAATCCGCAAATAAGGTGTCTCCCAAGGTACGATAGATTCCGTCGTAACGGGCATCGCCATTGCAACCCAGCATAACCGCATCCAGTGCATCCGTGCTTACCCCATTTCGTTGCAGGAATTCCGCAATGAATGCAGGTGGATTATCCACTTCGAGCCGTGTTTCTACCGCTAGCACCTTTCCAAGGGTCTGGTAACTCTGTTGCTGTGAGGCGATAAAAAAAATGGCACCTTCGGCGGCGATTTCTCCGGGAGTACGATCATCCAACGGGGTAGGGATTTCCGCTCCTTCGTGCTTTAAATAGCCGGCGATATCCCAGAACTGCGGTGTCCGCTCGCCTAATTCATCCACACCCCCCAACAGAACTGTCTCCGTGGGGTGCTCTGCCAGATAGATCAGGGAATCCAGAAGGGCCGATTCAAACGAATTGGCATTGTTCACATAGGTCATGTTATATCCCTTGCATCCCAATGACAATGCGAGAGCCGCCGCAGCCATATTGTGCGTAGATTGGATGAATGGCGTGGGATTCAGCGATGACCCTTCTTCGGCTCGCAGGTGTTCGACAAAGCGTTCCGAATCACGCAGGCATCCGAGGCCGCTGCCGGTGATCACCGCGTCTATAGACGTAATACCGGCTTCTTGCATGGCAAGCCGGGAAGCGAAGAGGGCCATCCGCATGCTTTTGTTCATACGCCTGAGCTGCAATGCGGGAATGAACGCTTTATAATCCGGATCCAACGCAGGGACGGGGTTCTGTGCATAGGATGTTAGCGCATCAAAGAAATAGCCTGCCTCAAATGTGGGCTGGATGGAAATACAGCCACTGCCATGTATGTAAATCGGCTTAATCATGGTCTTTAGAAAATAAGAGGGTACTGCAGTTTCCACCGAATCCGAAGGAATTGGATAGCACATGGGCTATTTTCTTTTCCCTTAATTCAGTTTGCGGAATAATTCCGAGGGACGCAATGGGCTGTGAAAAATTCAGGTTCGGAAAAACTACCTGATGCTGTAGGGCCAGGAGGGAAAAAACGGCTTCGATTGCTCCGGCGGCAGCTAATGTGTGGCCGGTGAAGGCCTTGGTCGAGCTGAAAGTCGGAAGTGCGGATGCCGATCCGTATATTCGTAATAACGCATTCCCCTCTGCGAGGTCGTTGTTCGGTGTAGCCGTACCATGTGCATTGACGTAGTCGATATCAGTGGGATTCAAACGTGCGGTTTCGAGGGCTTTTCGCATCGCAAGGTAAGCGCCCTCGCCGTTGTCTGAAGAGGCGGTTTGGTGGAACGCGTCGTTGGCATTACCATACCCTGTCAAATAGGCAATGGGCGACTTGCCACGTCGTTTAGCTACCTCAGCAGCTTCCAATACTAAATACGCTGCGGCTTCTCCTAAGTTCAAGCCATTGCGGTTTTCGTCGAATGGCCGGCAATGGCTGTCCGTATAGATCATCAGGGAGTTAAATCCATTGATGGTAAACCGGGAAAGGCAGTCTGTACCACCTACGAGGACACGGTCTAACAGACCTGCCCGGATCATCCGTGCCCCCAGCATAATGGCATTGGCGGCGGAGGAACAGGCCGTGCTGATGGTGGTCACAAAATCGGATATACCTAGGTATCTTCCCATCTGTTCAGCGGCATAGCCACAGGGGTGTGTCTGGATAAATGGCTGATGTTTCTCTGATATGAGGTAGTCATCGTAGTATTGTTCGGTGGCATCCATGCCACCCACAGTGGTGGCAGAAATCAATCCCGTCCGGTATCCGTCTCCCGGTTGAAAAGCAGCAGCTTCCATTGCTTCTTTGGCGGCCAGTAACGCCAATAGCGTGCTACGCGTGCAGGCGACCTCCGGGGAAAGATGCAGGCGGTCATACAGCTCGGCATTGCCAATGGGTATTTCCCCTACCAATAGTCGCCCCCGGTGGTAGGTATCCAGCTGTGTGATGGGGCCAATGCCGTGCTTTGACGCTACGAGCGACCGGAAATTTTCAGTTACATGGTTTCCGATGGCGGAGATAGCCCCCATTCCGGTTATAGCGATCGGGGCGGTAGGAATCATTTGCGGTTTGCCTCAATGAAATCGGCCATCGTCTGGACGGTCTCAAATACTTTTCGGCCTTCTTTGGGGTCCGATAGCTTGATGCCGTAACTTTTATCGAGCATCACGATGAGTTCCAGTGCATCGATGGAGTCCAATCCCAATCCATCGCCAAATAAGGGCGTATGGTCATCCAGGTCGTCCACGGTAAGGTCTTCCAGGTTCAGTTGGGTAATGATTTTTGCTTTCAGCTCTTGTGTCAATTCACTCATGTTCGTTATATATTCGTTTCAACTGCGCAACGGTATGCGGTACGCTACCCGACTTACCGATGTAATATAGCAATAAATCACATGTATGCCCGCTTATTTCCGTCCATCCACTAATCGCGTTTGCTAACTTTTTGTCGTCCAGTGCCGCTTGGGTATACGGGACGAGAAACTCCGGCGAATAGCGGTCAAAAATAAAGAAAACATTCTCGCTATGCAATTGATGCCGGATGCTGATTTCGCCGAGTGCAATATTCGGCAATGTGTAGACAAAGGTAGCCGGACTGGCCGTCGCATTTTCTGTATTGAAAATGCCCAATGCATGCTTATTGTCAGAAAGGTAACTGGAAGAACGATTGGAAAAAATAAGGGCCGTGTCGCTTGGGTAAGGGCCTGAATCCCGGGTCATGAGCTCAGTCGCGATGAAAATGGCCTTACACAGGCCGTCCATCTTATGAAATTTCGGATAATCGATATCCAACTGGCGATAAGCGGATTTAAGAAAATCGGCCAATGTTGTGGAAGAATCCATTTTCAACCAGGTCGTTCCGTTCAATGCGATGGAACGATCGCGGATCGTGCAGTAAGACTGGATATAGTGGGAAGGAACGTCCATGTGATTACACTTTTTCAAAAATCATAGCGATGTTGCAACCCCCGAACCCCGATGCGGTTTTCAGGAAGGTACCCAGGGGGCGTTCGGTTGGCTGAGTGATGAGGTTCAGCGGCTTACTCGTACCCGTATGCTGGAAGCCGAGCGAAGGAATCAGCCGATTGGCCCTGAGGGAGTGTATGCCCAAAATGGTTTCCAGCAGGCCACTGGCTCCGAGCGTATGGCCGTAGTAGGCCTTAAGGCTATGCAACGGTGTGTCCGATAAACCGGCACGGTGCAGGGCGATGGCCTCCATCTCATCGTTGTAAACTGTTGCCGTACCATGCGCCGAAATAAAATCAAGCATGGGCTCCCCGGCCAGTTGCATGGCTTCCCGGATGCTTCGGTACAATCCTTCTCCCGTGCGTGAGGGACCGGAGATGTGGTTGGCGTCGTTGAATGACGCCGCCGCCTTGATCCGGACCGCATCGTCCGTGGCTTTTTTGGTTACGTATGCCGCAGCGATTGCCTCGCCGAGATTCAGGCCGTTTCGGTCGCGGTCAAACGGTCGGCAGCGACCATCGGACAAGGCCTGGAATGCTTCGAAGCCCGAAACAATAAATTTCGAAATCTCATCGCCACCTACCACCAGTGCCTGATCATAGGTATCGCTGTATTGCAGGAGCTGCCGGGCTACCGACAAAGCCAACGCACCTGAAATACATGCATTCGAAATCGTAATCGGGGCATTGGCGAATCCGAAGTAGTGTTGGATTGCGTGAGCCATTTCCGCGAGGTATATGCGGTTTTCGGGAAACTGTGCCTCCGGATTGTGCAGCAGGGATACATTCCCCTTGGTAGTGGATAACAATACCAGCGTGCGCCTATCAACGGGAATGCTGTGGGCGTCTATCAGCTGTTGGATGGCCAGGATAAACAGCGTTTCGAGACGTGTGTAGCCTGATGCATTCCGGATTTTTCCGATCCATTGGTGATCGGCTATGCGGGCGGCATGGATGCGATGGTCGGCGAGCGTCGCATCATCAACCGGAGCAATTGCCGTCTCCCCCGTCAGCAGTTGCTCAAAATTCAACTTGCTTCCCATGCCCAGGGGGGAAATGATGCAATCACCGGAAATAAAGACATCCGTTTTCATAGCAATCCGTGCTGTGCTTTCCAATCTTCAAAAAAAGGTGGATTGGTGAGCATGAGCTCGCCGTTGGTATCCGTAAATACCTGAATGGTCTCCCCGGTTGCAATGATCCGTTTGGAGGCGTCATATATGGTATACCGAAACGTCATCTTTGCAGCGGGGCTGTTGATAAAGGTGGTCTCCACCGTCGCCCAATCGCCGTGACGCAGCGGCGATTTGTATTCGCAGGTACATTTGACCACCGGAGCCAGAAAACCATTGCGCTGTATATGCTGGTAGGAAATACCGAACGCCTCTCCGAATGCTTCGCGACCGTCTTCGAAATACGTGATATAGTGCCCGTGCCACACAATGCCCAGTGGGTCGGTCTCGTTAAACCGTACACGGAAGCGGGTGGTATGCTGAAGTGGAGAATGCATCAGTGCGTTTGATGTTTTTTATCATAAAATATAGCAGCAATCAGGGTAATCACAAAAAACAGCAAAAGATACCCTAACGGACGGGCGATATCGGTTGCCGTACCATTGCGAAGGATGACATCGTAAAAGGCCGATATGCCCCAGTTCATGGGTGAAAATGCCGATACCTTTTGCATGACCTCCGGCATGATAAAGGTGGGTACCCATACGCCGCCAAGTGCTGCAAGGATAATCACAAATATAGCGCCGAACGGCGCGGACTGCTCTTGGGTTTCGGCTAGGGTGCCGATAAGGATACCCAGTCCGATGGCTGCTAACCCGGCTACGAACGCAATCAGCACCATCAAGGGAAGCTGTGCGCCCGGATCAAACTCAATCAATCCAATGAGTGGGAAAATATACTTGGCGATAAGCAGCATCAACGCAAATTGGATTAGGCAGATGACCGTATAGGTGACGATTTTGCCTCCAAGGATAATGGCATAGGAAACCGGACTGGTACGCAGCCGGATGTAGGTACCCAGGTTTTTTTCCTTGACCAGGTTGATGCCCAGTGGAACCACGATGAAGAAGATGCCAAACAGAATCCATGCCGGGACATTGTGTTGCACCGCATTGGGAATGATGCCGTCTTTGCCTTTTTGCGCAATGATCTCATTAAAAGCGATGATCTCGTCGTTCAGCAGGCCGGGATCTTCGGTCAGCTCCATTTGATCAATGAATACGTCGTAAATTTTCTGTACTTCTACCTTGGAAAGCATCCGCTCGATATTGCTTTTGACACCATTCCGGAACGTCTGTCCGGCCGCCGGATCAAAGTAGATGTTGATCTCCTTGGTCTTCCATTTTTTTTGGGGTTGTTGGCCGGTAGTGGCTATACTGTCATTTCCGGTCAGGGCAAATTCCCCCAATATTTTATCGACGTTGTGGTTTACCTTGTCATTCAACTCGTCGCTGATGCCTGCCGGAATAACCAGTGCAATCTGGTATTCGCCGCCGCTCACCAAATCCCGTGCCCGGTTGTCGTCAATAGGCTGCCCGGCTATTTCGGTGATCAGCTGTACATTGGGAGCCTCAGCAAGATTCTTAGCCACCAGCTTGCCGATCTCGCCCTGGTCTTCGTCGACCAACACAATCGGCAGTGTAGATTCGCCCACGGCTTTGAACGTGCTTTCCTGAATGAGTGTGATCGTAATGATCAATACCGAAGGCATGAAAAACAGGATGGCCAATCCGCCCCAGTCACGTAGCAAGAGCAATACTTCTTTGTAGGCCGATACGAACAATTTACGCATAGTCCCTAAGTTGGCTTCCCGTAAGATGGATAAAGACATTTTCCAAGGTGGATGCCCCCGATACAGATTCGATCAGCTGCTGCGGCTTGCCCTCAACGACGATACTTCCTTCGTCAATGATCGCGATCTTGGTACAAAAATGCTGCGCTTCGTTGAGGTGGTGCGAGCTGTATATAATCGTTGTTCCCTGTTCGTTGAGTTCATGCAGCAATGCCATGATCACTTCTTTCGAATGTACGTCTACACCCACCGTGGGTTCATCCAGGAAGAGTACATTCGGCCGGTGCAGGATACCTGCCAATAGATTGACCCGCCGCTGCATGCCACCGGAAAATGTTTTGATGGGCTTCCCCGCAAAGTCTGTCAGGCCAACACGTTCCAGTCCGTGGGCAATGTCTTGTTTTAATCGGGCGGCCGGGAGTCCGTACAGGCTACCAAAGTAGTAAAGGTTTTCCGTCGCCGTCAGGGTAGGGTACAAGGCGTATTCCTGGGGTACGACACCGATTTGCCGTTGTATCTCCCGCCTATGCTGCCGATAATTGAGGTTTTTGAACCACAACTCCCCCGATGTGGGTTTAATCATTCCACACAAGGTGGAAATCAATGTAGTCTTGCCGGCTCCATTGGGGCCGAGTAAACCAAAAATCTCCCCCCCTGCGATAGAAAGTGATAAATCTTTCAATGCATACCGGTCGCTTCCCGCATATCGTTTGGACAGTTGGTGTACACGGATGATTTCCTCCATGGGACGAAAATAAGGAAAGTTGTTGAATTAGCCGCTAAACATCCTTTTTCAATCTCGTAAAGAACTGCTTTTCCCGTTCGGCAAGGCTCAGCAATTGGTCGGAGAGCTTTTCATAGACGTCGCTGCCGGATTTGCGGTTTTTGTAAATGCGTGAGATGTCCAGCGCGAAATCACGCCATGCATCGCCAATGGAAGTCATCTCCTCAGACCGCTGGATCAGTGCTGGATTATTAAGTAACGTACCCGCCTCCTGAAGGAAAGC
Source organism: Parapedobacter defluvii (assembly GCF_014642075.1). Taxonomy (GTDB): domain Bacteria; phylum Bacteroidota; class Bacteroidia; order Sphingobacteriales; family Sphingobacteriaceae; genus Parapedobacter; species Parapedobacter defluvii. The sequence goes on from NZ_BMIK01000001.1 coordinate 709,434, forward strand.
GGCGTAAATAAAGCGGAACCCACCGCCTCCCGTACCGATTTCCTCCTGCATACGCACGAGCTGGCCCAGGTAATGGTTGGTCTTTTTAATCCCGATGGATGCGGGCCATTTGCGGATGTTTTTAGCTACCCATTTCATTGCCTGAACACCGATAATGGGAACAGGAGCCAGCATGTCGTTACAGGTCTGACGGATTCCCTTTTTAATAGCCTTCTCCAGATCGAAACTGGTGGGTAGCCGTTCCAGGTAATAGAGGTGCCCTTTGGGAGGAAGTGCCCCCTTGGCAAAACGCACGCGTTGCAGTTCGTCTTCCGTCAACCGGGTGGTATAGTCCATCACCGGGTCGCTGATGAGGTATTCTCCGGCTTCTTTGCCGTACACAACCAGGTTGTGGGCATTGAAATGGAAACGGTATTCATCCGGGAAATAGGTAAGATGATAGACGCCTACTTGCAAACCCACCGGAATGCCCTGCGCCAATTTCTCATCCAGTACAGCTTTTGCCTTTTCGGGAGATGAAAAGCGTTGGTGTTTGACACCGATCCCGAGTCGTTTAGCCAATTTCTTGAAAATATTTCCGGGCATTGGCCGGTAGCTGAAACCCGGAGCAAAATTGACCTTTATGAAGGGAAGGTAGACGAAGAATAGACCGCTGCCGATCCCAAAAGCCATCGGCTCGGAGATGTGGACGCCGCGGTGGTTCAATAAATTCGAAATGACTCCATTTTCACAATGGGCAGATTGACGGTGTTCAAAATGGATATCCATGTGTCGTATTAGCAGAGACCGGATGTTAACTGTTCAACGGTGATACCGAATACATCGGCATATTTTCGGAGCGTCTTTTCCTTCAATTTCCGGAAGCGTGTTGGATGAAGATGCCGTTTGACGAACCAGCGATGTATCCCTACATAGCTGGCCAACAGCGGAATGTCCATCCGATTGAGTTCCATGAAATAGGCGATTGGACTCAGTTGTCCGGCGATGACCGCAGTTTTTGTAGCAGCGATTCGCTCCTCAATCAGTTCAAGCGATTCGTTGAGGGCCAATGTCTTGACTTCCCAGCCACGGCTGGGGACTGTTGTATAGCGGCCGTTTTCATCAACGGCATAGCAGAGCTCATGGACATTTTTCTTAGCCAGGCTCCCTTCGTCTTGAGGCACTTCGTCTTTTTTCACTCGAAAATAATTATCTCACTGATCCTTGGTTTGCAGCAACATTTTCATGGATGCTAGCAAGGCCGTCTCCCCATTCACCGAAACCCGGCCCTGAATGTTGCAAATTTTCAAAAAATCTGAGGTAAAAACAAGTTCGGTGTGCGTGCAGGTCAGTAATTGGTCGCCTACTTTGGGCAGTTTTTGAACTTCCAGCTCAAGAATGGTGCTGATAACACCCAGGTTGTCTTTTTCTTTATCCCACAGTACTTCATTTGGCCGAATGAAAAAATAATTCAGGAAGATGAAGCTGGTCTGAGCAAGGTTTTCCAGCATTCCCATCTCAGACAGCGCTCCATCCTGTACAAATACGCAGTCGGGGCGCACCCCGAAGCAGGTCTCCGTTTTGAAGCCGTCTACCGTCACCACGCGATCAACCATAACCATGGGTGGCCGATGGGGGATGAGTTCTTCAATATCCGGGAATGAGGTGTGCTTATTCAAGGTCTTTGGCTATAACGGTTCGCATTTCTCCGGTGGCGATAATCTGTTCGTGCAACTTGACTTCCCCACGTACCAGCGTCACACCAAACAGGCGCTGCAGGATTAGAAGGCTGGTACGAAGCTCGTCACCGGCACGGGGCAACCTGATGATTTCAAAATCCTTAATGGATCCGATATAGCCAACAGGAGGATCTTCCCCCCGCAAAAAATAGTCATATCCCTGGTGCAGGGCGATGGTTTGGGCAAAATGTTCAATAACTCCAGCCTCCGTCAAAAAACCGTCGCGGTTTACCAATACATGTTCTTTGGGTATTTTAAAACCGGAAACCAGGTGGTCATCTGCGTATTCGATGAGCGTATCAACCAATACGAATGGAGGTTGTTGCGGGATCAATTTACCGATTGCCTCTTGTGATGAAACCAGGCTCATATCATTAGGTTACTTCCAACAGTGCGTAAACATAAGAAAATCTTCCGCTTTCCGGTACAGACAGCAGTATTTTTTCTCCACGTCGAAGTGTTTTCGTGTTGAAAAGTTCTTCCAATTGAATGTAACTGGATGCCGACCCCACATTACCGATTTTATGCAGGTTGATGAACCACTTTTCTTCGGGTATATCGACGCCAGCTTTGACAAAAGCTTCCGATAAACGGTCTTTGAAAAAATAAGACGAGATGTGCGGAAGAAAATAGTCGATATCGCGCACATCCACCCGGCGTCGGTGCAACACTTCTTGTATGCTTTGTACGCCCTTGGGAATGATCTGCGCTTCAAGTAGCTTAATGTCCTGTTTGATCGCAAAGATGGAAGAGGAAAGCCATTCATCCGGGGAAGCGTCGCTCCAGGGTAACAGTTTCCCATCGATCTTGGTAGCGCCTGCGTACATGCAGGTCTCCAGTTCGTTGGCATAGGAGATGCCGTCGATCCAGTGAATGGCCAGCGAGTTTCCTCGTGAAAGGGGCTGGTCGCCCAGCAGCATAGCCGCGGCGCCGTCAGACAACATCCAACGGAGGAAGTCCTTTTCAAAAGCGATGATGGGATTCTGTTCAAGCGCGACAAGCCGTTCCGATTCGTTGATAAACTTATCAGCGCGCAACCAGGAAGAAACCCGCTCGGATCCGGTGCAGACCGCTTGTTTAGCACCTCCGGTAGCGAGGGCCATATACGCGTATTTAAGCGCATTGATGCCCGATGTACAGATGCCCGAAGCGGAGTTAAGTTCCATCGGTTTGTTTTTCCACAATCCGTGTACCATACTCGCATGCGAGGGCAGCAATTGATCGGGAGTGGAGGTGCCGCATGAGAGCATATCGATTTCCTTTTTATCCACGCCGGTTTGTTCCATCAATTGGTTGATCGCCTGCAAGGTAAGTTCCGCATTGTTGTGCGTAGGTTGCCCATCTGTTCCAATGGCATAATAACGCGATGTAATCCGGTTGTTGCGCAGTACGATGGAACGCGCCCGGGATGGAAGGCCGTTTACCAAACCCAGTACCTGCTCCATACGGTCATTGGAAACGGGGTCATTTGGTAAGAACTTCGCTATCGCATTAATGTATACCTTTGGCATTACCTGGGCTTTTTAAATTGAACCGACTGATAGTATTTTGTCTCCTTCCTAACGAGGGAAAGGAAGGGCAAATGTAGTATTAAAAATAATAAAGTCACGATCGGAGCAAGCACCCATATGGCAAAAAGCAGATAATAGTTGAAGGCTTTGAGCCAAGGTTTGCGTGATTCAGCTTGGGGAAGGCCTTTGCTGCGGATGAGTTTTGCCCACTTGGCGAACATCGAATTGGCCCGTTTGTCGGTAAAAACCAGTACCGGTTTGATCCGGACGGCCTCCTGTTCCACCCACTCGGATTGCAACGTGGTGTAATCGCCGCTTCGGAGGTGCGGTAACAGTGAGGTGCCGAATTTCCGGGATTCATGGATGTCTCTCTCCGAAACCCCCGGCTTGGGAAATAGCCCTAAATAAGAATCTTTCCGGCCTTTCATCATCCAATGGACGATGGTGATCACACTGATGTGGTTGAGATGTCGGTCTACCAGTGCAACGTTCCCTACGTGGTTGGCATGGAGTTCATACAACGCTTTCTTAACTTTTTCCTGCGCCATTACCCACATGTTACGGCAGTTAATAACCGTAACCACCGGTTTGCCACTTAGCAACACCTTGGCTTCATCGCTTTTCAAAAACGAGTTAAACGGAATGGAAGGCGAGAGGTACCATACCTGATACCCCAGGACGATGAGATCGTAATCTTCCTGGAGAATCTGTTGGTCAATGGGCTCCAGTGCGCAGGGAATTTGCAGGAACGATTCCGGAAATGCATCGAAAAAAGAAAAACTACCCCAAGGGAAAGGATAATCGGCAACCGGCCGTATTCGATGGAAGGAAAGCTCCACTCCCGGATCTTCCGCCAGCGGCGCCAACAAATTATCCAGGATTTCCTTTTGCTGCCCCGTTTGGGTGTAGTATACGACTAAGACTTTTTTCATTTTCACGTAAAGGTCGACAAGTTACCTCGTACTTCGTACCTATTTCATCTTCTTTAGGCTTTCCAAAAATCGTAATAATTAAACCATTGCAAAGGATATTTTGCTAAAATTTGTTCGATGCTTTGCGTAAAGGCTTGCAGCAGGGCCTGTGCATCGCGGTGGTTGAACACCGCCTTGCGCGCGTACAAGTGATAGTGCCTATTCCGTTCGCGCATCACGTAAACAAAAAGTACGGGAGTGCTGAGCCTTGAGCTGATCAGAAAGGGGCCCGCTGGAAAACGCGCCGGCTGACCCAGAAGTTCCGCGGTCAATGTTTTGCTTCCATCCACGAAACGGTCGCCTGTGAAACAGATGATTTCCTTTTTTTCAATGACCTGATTGATGGCAAAAACATGCGACAGATCATCCTTAACCACGATAAAACCCGTTTTGGGGGTAGCCATGATGCTGGAAAGGTACGATTTGATGGCCCGCTGTTCCTCGTCGGTCGTCACCAGATGGATCTGTTTGTCAAATTCGCCCATAAAATATTGGGATACCTCGAAATTCCCCACATGGGCGCTGATGAGGATACCGGCACTGTTATCTTTAGCCAGTTGCCGGATGTGATCGATACCGTCAAATTCATAGGTGTATTTGTGTTCCAGTCCTGCGGTAATTGCAACCTTGTCAATGATGGTTTGCCCGAATACGAAGTAGTTACGGTAGGTATTTATGAGGCTTTGGATCACCGGGTTATGGCGGTGATGACGGAAATACCGATAGATAGCCCGGGTTTGCCGAGGCGAAAAGATTACGTAGTAAAAAGAAACAAATACGAGCAGTAAATAGGCAACATTTATTCCTGCGTGCTTAATCAGGAAAATGAATATTCGGTAACCGGAAACCGTTCCCTTCGACTTTCCTTCCCATTCAGCCATTGGTCTTGATTAGGCGATGGCATGCAGTTTACTGCCGATCAAATCATAGAGGTCGTTGAATGTTTGGACGTTGGTAAAATCCTTGCTTTCCAGCTTAATGCCAAAATTCGATTCGATAATGACAACCAAATCCACATAGTCCAAACTATCCAGATCGAGCGAATCCTTTAAGTTCGCTTCCGGCTGGATAACTTCCGACTCCACCTCAAATTCCTCCGTTAAAAACGTATTGGTGATATCAATGATCTCGTCCCTGCTCATGGCTAATGCTGCGCTATTACAGTTTTTTTACAATTAAAGCGGAGTTTGTCCCGCCGAATCCAAAAGAATTCGACAAAAATACATTAAAATTTTGGTTTATCGTATTTTTTACCAAACTCAGATTCCTGGCAGTTTCGTCCACTTCTTCCAGATTGATATTGGGAGCAATGAATCCATGCTGGGCCATAATCAGTGAGTAAACCACTTCGCTGGTTCCCGCCATCCAGCATTCATGCCCAGTCATTGACTTGGTAGAGCTGACAAAAGGGGCAGAGCCGAATAATTGGGTTAAGGCACGGGCTTCGTTGGCATCGCCCATGGGGGTGGAGGTAGCATGGGCGTTGATGTATTCAATGTCATCCGGGGCGAGGCCTGCTTGCCGCAAGGCCATTTCCATCGCCTGTATAGGTCCTTCCACATTGGGCGTAGAGATGTGGTCGCCATTCGACGAAAATCCATAGCTCAATACTTCCGCCAGGATAGGTGCACCCCGCCGCACCGCCGATTCGTATTCTTCAAGCACCAGGGTGGCGGCTCCTCGGCCCGGTACCAGTCCATTGCGGCTTTTATCAAAAGGGCGCGACGCCTTGGTAGGCTCGTCTTCGCGGTCCGAAAATACCCCCAGGCCGTCAAAACTGGCCATGGCGTACTTGTTGGTTTCCTGTGCACCGCCGCAGATGATACAATCCTGTAATCCCTGTTTGATAAACAGATAGGCGAGGCCAATGGCGTGTGAGCCGCTGGCGCATGCTGCACTGATGGTCATGTTGATGCCGCGCACGCGATAGATGGTGGAAAGGTTCATCGTAACCGACGAGTTCATCGACTTAAAGATGGCACCTGAACCCACCAACGTGGTGTCTCTCTTTTGCCGTACGATATCGATGGATTCCATTACCGCTTGGGATACACTGTCGTTGCCGTATACCAGGCCAATGATCTGTTTGTCAAATAATGTCTCGTCAATATTGGCGTTTTGAAGTGCCTCACGGGTGGCCACATAGGCATATTCACTTTCCTCCCCCATGCTGATGCGTTGCCTGCGGGAGAGCACTTTGGCCAGATCCGGTTTTTCAACGAAACCGGTAAGTGCCGACCGGTATCCGAATTCTTTCCGCTCGGGTGAGAAAACAATGCCTGAACGGCCCAAATAGAGCGATTCCTTCACTTCGGCCAGGTTCTTGCCCAGTGATGAATAAATACCCATTCCCGTAATAACTACACGCCGATCCATTCAAGAATAAATTCCGCCGTTGATGTGGATTATTTCTCCCGTAATGTACGAAGCTTTCCTGGACGCAAGAAAGCTTACCAAATCCGCAACTTCCTCGGCTTTCCCAAAACGATTTAAAGGTATTAATTTTTTTAGTTCTTTTTCATCCAATGCGCTGGTCATGTCCGTTTCAATGAAACCCGGAGCCACGGCGTTGACAGTGATGTTGCGTTTGGCCACTTCCTGTGCAAGTGCCTTGGTAGCGCCGATAAGGCCCGCTTTGGCCGCCGAGTAATTCGTCTGTCCGGCTGTGCCCTTGGCACCCGATACCGAGGCGACATTGATAATGCGCCCATAGCGATGGCGGAGCAGGTCCTGGATCAGAAATTTGGTGACGTTATAAAATCCGTTCAGGCTGGTCTGCACCACTTGGTTCCAATCGTCGTTCTCCATCCACATAAAAAGCCCATCGCGTGTAATGCCAGCGTTGTTAACAATCACTTCAATCAGGTCATCGGGATGTTGGCTTTTCCAATGGGCAAGTTGCTCATGGGTTTCCACTTGGTTACTCACATCAAAGCGTATTATTTCGGCTTCACCTCCATTTGCGGCAATGAGTTCCCTTGTTTCCTCCGCAGCTTTGGCGTTTGACTGGTAGTTAATTAATACCGGATAGTTCAGGTCGTGGGCCAATGCGATACAAATGGCTCTCCCGATACCCCGCGAACCTCCGGTTACCAATGCATAGTTTCTGCGTTCCATCAATTCGCTTTTTCGAAAGGCTCCGCATTGTCAAACCACTCATTGCCGAGTACCTGGCCCTTGGTGTCGATAAATCCCCATTTTCCCTTGTGCTTCACCCGGGCTAAACCGTTGATGAATCCCTTGTCTTCACCGCTGGTTAGGAAACCGATGAGTGCAACAGAGATGCCGTATTCGGCCGGGATGACCAATTCACCGGATTTGTCGATGAACCCCCATTCCTTGCCCACTTTCACAGGGGCCAAACCATCTGAACTGAACACCTCCGCGTCGGGATATTCAGGTTGAATCGCCAGTTCGCCCTGTGCATTGACATACCCCCACTTCTTGTCGAGGTATACCGGTGCCAAGCCATTGCGAAACGCTCTTGCTTTTTCAAACTGAGGTTCGATAGCCCATTCTCCCTGCGTATTGATGAAACCCAGTTTGTCATCTTTCCGCGCATATGTTAGGGTTTCGCCTTCCAAAAACGGCCATATTTTGGTGGCATCCTTCACGTGTTTGAACGTGTCGTCCGCAGTGATAATGCCGAATGCCGTGCCTTTGCGGGCTACAAACACCCCGTTACCCGAGATGTCGATCTCATCGTATTCGGGTGTAATCACAGTCTTTCCCGTGGTGGAGATGACTCCCCATTTATTACCCTGCTTTACCTTGGCAAATCCATGCTCAAAGGGTTTAATTTCCGTATAGAGAGGTTTTAATACCACATTTCCTTTGGTATCCATCAGGCCTATCAGATCGCTCTCCCGTAAAAAAGCCAGTCCATTGCTGTCAAAGTCATACAGCTTATCCGAATGAGGCAATTCTACCGGTTGACCACTTTTGTCGATATATAGCCACTTCTTCTCTTTAGCTACGACAGCTATTCCACTGTTGAATGCTTTGGCGTTGTCAAATTGGGGCTCGATGACAATGTCTCCCGAGGGATTGATGTAACCCCACTTCCCATCGATGAATACCGGAGCCAGACCATTGGAAAACGATCCTGCTTTTTCATAGGCTGGGGCAATGACCAGTTTCCCTTGGGTATTGAGGTAACCGATTTTTTTATCTTTCTTGACGAGAGCCAATTCTTGAGCCTGCGTAAGTGAAACTGCTAGTCCCAACAAACAGCTAAGGAATACTTTCATAGCTTTAGATTTTTAGTGAATCAATTCATTCGAAATAATCATTCATTACTTGTTTGCTTTCATGGTATTCATGAATGCTTTGCAATTATTGATATCATATTAGTTTCTTAACGGCATCAATGAGATCGCTACGCTAAGTTTGTTCTTAATGGCCTCATGGAACCTACATTTTCATCAACACGTTTGCCATTAGCGGTGATGAAACCCGTAAAGCCGTAGGCGAGCGGGTTTCATCGCCTTTTGAGTCAGGCGCTGACCTGTCAGGTTTCATGTGTTTTTACATGATCCTTAAGGGCGGTTAAATAGGGTGATAGTACCATATCCTCTTTAAAGATAGGAACAATCGACCGGATATCTGTATAAACTTTTTTACTTTTTGACGAAAGAAGGGACTCGCATGCCAGTGCTTCCACAGCCTGTATAAGCGTAAGCAGTTGGATAGCCAGCACCTCATATGCGTTGTCGATTACCTTTTTGGTAAGCCAGGCTGAATTGGTCCCCATGCTGACGATATCCTGGTTGTCTTTGTTGTTCGGGATGCTGTGCGTATAAATCGGCGTAGCCAGGGTTTGGTTTTCTGCGGTGGTAGATGTAGCCGTAAACTGGGCGCCCTGCATGCCAAAATTCAGCCCCAGTTTTCCCAGGTTGACAAATGAAGGCAATATTTCATTCAGTGATGAATTGAGGAGGTAATTCAGTTGCCGCTCCATCAACAGGGTTAACTTCGTGATGGCAATGCGGAGTTTGTCCATTTCAAAGGCAACGTAGTCACCGTGGAAATTGCCGCCATGATATACCGTTTCTGAAGCCACATCGATGATGGGATTGTCATTTGCCGAGTTGACCTCTTCGATGAGCGTATGGGTGCAATGTTGCAATGCATCCCATATAGGACCCAGTATTTGCGGCACGCAGCGGATGGAATAATATTCCTGCAATTTATCCTTAAAGATGCTTTCTTCAACTTTTCGGCTGTACAGGTGTTCGTCGCGTTTGCGGATCAGTTGGCTGTCGGCAATGATTTCCCGCATGCGTGCAGCCACTTGTTGCTGCCCTTGGTGTTTTTTTACACCATTCAACGTTTCGGAAAGATGGTCATCGTAGGCGCGTACCAATTCATTCATCAATGCCGAACAGGCGATGGACCAGTTCAGTAACCTTCTGCCATAGATAGCATTGACGATGCCGATACCCGTCATAACCGAAGTGCCGTTGATGAGCGCTAGTCCCTCGCGTATATGCACCTGCATGGGCTGTAGCCCCTCGTTGGCCAGTGCCATTGCTGCGGGTGTCTGCTTTCCCTGATAGATCACGTTTCCCTCGCCGATCATGTTCAGTGCCAGGTGCGCCAGTTGTACCAGATCGCCGCTTGCTCCTACGCCCCCATGTTGGTAGATCACGGGGAAAATATCGCGGTTTAATAACTCTTTCATCAACTCTACCACGCTGGGGTGTACACCTGAGTAACCTAGCGACAACGTATGTAAACGGGCTAATAATGCAGATTTTGCATAGATGGGGTCCAAAATGTCGCCCATCCCGGCTGCATGGCTTCGGATCAGGTTGTATTGCAGTTGGATTTGATCACCTTCGTTGATCCGGTATTGGGCCATTGGGCCGAATCCCGTATTGACACCGTAAATAATCTTATCTTTGGCAAATTGTTTTAGAAAGGTGTGACTTTGGTTCACTTTATCCGAAACATGCTGAGGCAAAACAACTTTTTGGCCTTCAAACAGCACGCTGTAAAAATCTGCCAACGTGATCGGATTCGTCAGTTCTATCATGTATTTAGCAACGCATAAAAATAAGCGGATGCAAACTTAGGTAAATTGACGTTGATATCCAACTGACAAAGAATCTGGATTTACCCAAAAATTAACCGGCGTCCATTACAATTGCGGTCATGGGATCGGATTAAAGTAATGGGTTAAGTTAGAAATTCCTTATACAAAACCCACTGATTACTCGGAGTTAAAGGGGATTTCATTCGGGTTTCGTTCGGAGTTTATTCGGTAGTTAACCGAATAAACTAAAAGTAAAATCAGGATAATTAGCAATGGATCCAAGTGTTATAAGTGGTTTTGGTATAAGGCTAAGATAAGGTAAGGTAGGCACACCTTGTTTTTATAGGTAACTTTGCCTAAGTTTGGCACATCCATATCCCAATTTACAATAATGATTTCAGAGCACGTTGATGTTTTAATAATCGGAGCCGGGCCATCCGGGGCCGTGGCGGCTTCCCTTTTGCATCAGAAAGGAGTGAAGGTTAAGGTTGTCGAACGGACGCATTTTCCACGTTTCGTGATCGGGGAAAGCTTAATCCCCCGATGCATGGATCATTTTGATGAGGCTGGTTTTGTCGAGGAAGTGGAAGCGAAGGGATTCGAAAAAAAATTTGGAGCCCGCTTTCTTCGCGGAAGCGAAGTTTGCTGGTTTGACTTCAGCCAGAAATTTTCACCGGGATGGGATTGGACGTGGCAGTTGCCCCGGGCGGAATTTGATCAGACCCTTACCGATATTTTGCAGCGCCGGGGTGTAGATATTGCCTTCGGTACCACCGTGGAAAATGTGGTGTTCAATGGAACCGATTCGTTGACTACGGTGTCTGACGAGGCAGGGAACCGCCGGGAAATACAGGCGCGGTTTCTGATCGATTGCAGTGGCTATGGGCGTGTTTTACCCCGTTTGCTTGATTTGGATGCCCCTTCGTCGTTCCCGCCCATGGCGGCAACATTTGTACATGTCAATGACAAGCGTCGTCCTTCGGGCGATGAAGGAACCCTGATCACGTTTGATGTACTCGACCAAAAAGTTTGGTTTTGGGTGATTCCGTTTTCCGACGGCCGTTCGTCATTGGGATTGGTTTGTCCGAAGGAGCACTTGGAAGCGTTGGATCAGGGGGATAATACGGAAACATTCCGGCAGATCATCCGCCAGTCGGATTATTACCGGGAGCGCTTTGACGGACTGGATTTTCTGTTTGAACCCAAGAAAATTGTCTCGTATGCCAAAGCGGTGAAAAAATTATACGGCACTGGCTATGCCCTTACCGGGAACAGTGCCGAATTTCTGGATCCCGTGTTTTCTTCCGGAGTTTGCTTTGCTTCCGAATCGGGCGCACTGTCTGCGAAATTGGCAATCAGACAACTGGCCGGCGAGGTGGTAGATTGGGAACATGAGTACGAAGAACACATGCTTTGGGGAGTCAGTGTATTCCGTTCGTATATACGCGATTGGTATTCAGGTGATTTGCAAAAGTTTATGTTCCATCCGGAAGTGAATGAGGACGTACGTCGCAAGGTATGTTCGGTATTGGCGGGATATGTGTGGGACAAGGAGAATCCATTTGTGAAAAAGCACGACCGCGCGGTAAAGGCGGTGACCCATCTATTGCCGTAAAAGAAGGTGAGGGTTTCCGTTGTTATCGGTTGTTGGGTAGCGCTGATGGTCACCGCTTGCGCCGGTGTCAGGCAACTGCCGTCAACGGCACACGATACGAGCCAGGTAGGAGAGCGTACCAGGGTATCCGCCGATTTTTATACGATGCCACATGGGAGACTGCATAGAAATGACCAGGGTATTTGGGAATTGTATGTCTCCGGTGACCCGCTGGAAAGGGGGGTGACCAATGGAATGCTTACCAAAGAACTGCTTGACCAGCAGGAAGCGGCGTTTGTTTCTCAGATACGGGAATTGGTACCCTCGCGGTTTCGTCAGTGGCTGTTACGCGGGTTTCTGAAGTTTTTCAATCGCCGGTTAACCCATTACGTGCCTGCAGAATACCAAACCGAGATATACGGACTTTCCCGATCTGCATCGGATGCATATAACTTTCTGGCGCCGCCTTATCAACGGCTGCTGTATTTCCACGGTGCACACGATATCGGGCATGCATTGCGGGATCTGGCGCTCGTGGGCTGTACTTCGTTTGCTGCCTGGGGAGCGCATACAGCCGATGGAAAACTGTTAATCGGCCGTAACTTCGATTTTTATGTGGGCGATGCATTTTCCGAGGAGAAAATAGTGAGCTTTATCCGTCCCGATCAGGGATACAAACACGCCATGGTTACCTGGGCGGGTATGGTAGGGGCTGTTTCGGGCATGAACGAGAAAGGGCTTACCGTAACCATCAATGCCGGGAAATCCGATATACCCTATAAAGCCAAAACGCCAATATCCTTGCTTACCCGTGAAATCCTGCAATATGCGGCAACCATCGATGAGGCTATCCATATTGCTCAGCAGCGAGAGGTGTTTGTGTCTGAATCGATTATGGTGGGTAGTGCGGCCGACCGGAAGGCCGTGCTGATCGAAGTATCGCCGAAGAAATTCGGTGTCTATGAGGTGGAAAATAATGCGGATTTGCTGATCTGCGCCAACCATTTTCAAAGCCAGCCTTATCTGTCTGACAAAAAAAACCTGAAGCAGTTGGAGGAGAGCCATTCCGCATACCGGTTCGAACGTATGAACGAGCTGATCGCATCGGCACCTCCGCTCACTCCGGCGTTGGCAGCTTCCGCGCTGCGCAACCGGGAAGGGATCAACGGTGTCCGCCTGGGGTATGGAAATGAAAAAGCCATTAACCAACTCCTGGCGCATCATGCGGTGATCTTTCAACCCGAAGACCGCCTGCTTTGGGTTTCTGCAAATCCCTATCAGTTGGGGATGTTTGTGGCGTACGATTTAAAAACCGTGTTTTCACGGATGGATACCCTGTCGACCGCCTTGCCGGTGGATGAAGCTCGTCTTCGTATTCCCGAAGATCCCTTTGTTCATACCGATACATTTGAGAATTATGAACGATTTCGGCACCAAACCCGTACCTTGGAGGCCGCTATGGAAAGCGGCGAACAAATCGACGATACCGTGCTGACCGGCTTCATCGCACGCAATCCGGATTTTTGGAAGGGATATTTTTTGGTGGGCGAATACTACAAAAAAAACGGGAGGTATGAGGAAGCGCTGCGTTATTTCCGGATGGCTCTTGGCAAAGAAGTGACAACGGAGCCGGACCGTCGGTTAATTGAGAAACGAATCAAACAGTGTGAGCGAAAATAAATGACAGCTATACCAGCGATCGAGACAGCAGATAAAAATACAATTAAGCGGTTTCAGGAAGAGAAGCTGCAGCAGCTTCTGGCATACCTTCAAGCCCGTTCCCCGTATTATCAGCACCTGTTTAAGCATCGGGATATTGATATCGGTTTGATCCGGTTTTTGGAAGATTTGACGCGGATACCGATGACAACCAAAGCAGACCTGCAAGACCATAATCGGGACTTCCGTTGTGTAGATGCCGGGCAGGTCGCCGATTACGTGACCACATCGGGTACCTCCGGTGATCCCGTATTATTGGCATTGACCGATGCGGACTTGGACCGGCTTGCTTACAATGAAGCGTTGTCGTACCAGTGCATGGGATTGCAACGCGGAAATTCATTGCAGCTTACTACGACCATCGACCGGCGTTTCATGGCAGGATTGGCCTATTTCCTCGGAGCGCGCAAAGCCGGCATCGGGATTGCGCGGGTGGGATCCGGTGTGCCTGAACTGCAATGGGATACCATCGCCCGGGTGCAGCCCGACGCGTTGGTCTGTGTACCGTCGTTTTTGCTTAAGATGATCGAATTTGCTGAGGCAAATGGCATTGATTATCAAAGAAGCAGCGTCAAAAAAGCCCTCTGCATCGGGGAGCCGCTGCGTAATCCCGATTTCTCCTTCAATGCGCTCGGGCAACGCATCCGGCGGCATTGGGATATCCAGTTGTTTTCCACGTATGCATCCACAGAAATGGCTACGGCATTTACGGAATGCGAACACGGGATCGGTGGGCATCACCATCCGGAATTGATTATCACCGAATTTGTGGACGATGAGGGTAACCCCGTACCGGAAGGGCAGCCCGGTGAGCTGGTGGTCACGACGCTGGGCGTGGAAGGAATGCCGCTGCTGCGCTTCAAAACCGGGGATATTGTGCAGCCACACAATGAGCCCTGTGCTTGCGGGCGTACCACCCTGCGGCTCGGACCCGTAATCGGCCGCAAAAATCAAATGGTCAAATATAAGGGAACCACACTTTATCCACCCGTGTTGTTCGATTTACTGAACGATTTTGAAGAAGTGGAGAACTATGTGGTTGAAATTTCGTCGGACGAATTTGGTGAAGACGAAATCACGGTGCGGGTCGGTTCCAACCGTGCCTCCGAAGAACTGTTGCTAAAAATCAAAGATCGTTTCCGGGCCAAGCTGCGGGTAAGTCCCCGGATTTTGTTCGCTCCCATACCGGAAATCAATCGGATTAAGTTTCCTGAAAACTCACGGAAAAGCGTGACGCTTATTGATTACCGGAAATAAACCTGACTGCTCGCCGATGATCGATTTTCTTATCTTTGCCGAATGGAGCGACAAACCTTTGCGGATTTCAAATTCAATAAGCAGATTCTTACTGCGATTGAGGAAGCGGGTTACACAAATCCTACTCCGATCCAGCAGAAGGCTATTCCGCCGATACTAGCCGGGCAGGACGTAATGGGTATCGCGCAGACGGGTACCGGCAAAACCGCGGCCTTTGTGCTACCTATTCTGATGAAGCTGAAATATGCGCAGGGAAAGGATGCCCGTGCACTTATCCTTTCGCCCACACGCGAGCTCGCCATGCAGATTGATGAAAACATCCGCTTGTTTGCAACCTATACCGACTTGCGTACCGTCGTATTGTATGGTGGATTAGGGCCCAAAACCCAGATTTCAGAATTGGAAAAGGGGGTGGATATCCTCGTTGCCACACCGGGACGATTTCTCGACCTCTACCTTGCCGGCCATATCGTGACCAAATCCTTGAACGTTCTGGTGATGGATGAGGCAGACAAGATGATGGACATGGGGTTCATCGGAAAACTGCATCGCATACTGGAGGTGGTTCCACGCAAACGGCAGAACCTGTTGTTTTCGGCAACGATGAGCGAACTCGTACATAAGATTGCCGGCGATTTTCTGGCTTTTCCTACGTTGGTGGAAGTGAGCGAACAGGCGACGCCGGCCCAAACGGTTACGCAGACACTCTACTACGTACCCAATCTGAAAACCAAGATCAACTTGTTGCAGTACTTGCTGAAAGACGATGAGACTTTTAGCCGGCTTATTGTGTTCTGCAAAACCAAAACCGTTGCAGACAACGTTTTCCATTTCCTCGAACGCCGGTACGGTACGGAAAATGTGCGAGTGATTCACGCCAATAAGGGACAGAATACACGGATCAATTCCATCAATGCGTTTAAAGAAGGAACGATCCGGATATTGGTGGCAACGGATGTCGCGGCACGCGGATTAGACATCAGTAATGTGAGCCACGTGATCAACTTCGATGTGCCGATCGTCATCGAGGATTATGTACACCGGATCGGCCGCACAGGCCGGGCATCCCAAAAAGGAGATGCCATTACTTTCTGTAATCCGGCGGAGGAGTATTACATCCGGAAAATCGAAAAACTCATCCGGCAGCAGATTCCCGTAGCGGACATTCCCGATGGCGTATTTGTCGAAAAAACGGATTTCGAAGAGCGGCAGGCCATTGCGCGCGAAATCGATGCGCAAAAACGGAAAGATAACCCGGAATTCAAAGGTGCGTTCCATGAAAAGAAAGGAGCTAACCAGAAGACGAACAAGCAGGGGCGTAACGATAGAAAGCATAACCGTACATCCGGCAAGCCGGATACCCGCAGGACGAAGCGATGAAGCGACTAAGAATTACTCCTTTGAACATTGCGTCGGCCTTGTTAATGACCTGGCTGCTATGGCAAATGATCGTGGATACAATTGGGATGGGCACCATTGGCTGGATTTTCTTACTTTTGTTGGTCCTGGTTGTGGCCGATCAGTTTTTTCGCCTCATGCTGCGTAGCCTGAAGCGTGTGTGGATCGCTGAAGGGATTTTTGTCGTATTTGTGGCGCTGGCGATCTGGATACTGAGGGTATGGTAGCGGATGGGGTAACGAGATAGGACACGGATAACACGGATTAAGCGGATGTTTGCTGAAGAACTTTTTGGTGAAAATCCGTGAAATTTGTGTCATTCGTGACTAATTTAAAAAACTAAACATGAAGAAAGCAGAAATAAAACTAACGATCGAATTGGACGACAACAATGTACCGGATAAGATTACCTGGGAATCTACGGACGGTGAAAATAAAGAAGCGCTTCCCGCAAAAGCATTGTTTTTAGCCTTATGGGATCACAACTATAAAAACTCGTTACGTATCGATTTATGGACGAAAGATATGCCGTTGGATGAAATGAAGCGGTTTTTCTATGAAACCTTACAGACATTGGGCGATACGTTTATCCGGGCTTCGGGCGACGATGAGATGGCGAAGGCGGTGATTGGCGACCTGCGGGACTACTGCGATCATTTTGCCGAAAAAATGGAGGTAACACAAAAGCAGAATTGATTTGGAAATTAGTTATAAATCTGAAATCGAATGAATCACTTCTTAGTAAAATCCGAGCCATTTAAATACAGTTGGGAGCAGTTTCTCAAGGATAAACAGACCTTTTGGGATGGTGTACGTAACTATCAGGCACGGAACACCCTGCAATCCATGAAAAAAGGCGATTTGGTATTGTTTTATCATAGCAATGAGGGCAAGGAAGTGGTCGGGATTGCCAAGGTCGTGAAAGAGCACTACCAGGATCCAACCACGAACGATGAGCGATGGGTTGTCGTGGACCTGGCCCCGGTAGAGACATTGAAGAAGCCGGTTACGCTGGAAACTATAAAGGCAGACCCGTTGCTCCAGCACATTGCATTGGTGCGGCAGGGAAGGTTATCGGTCATGCCCCTTACCCGGGAAGAATTCGATCGAATCGTCGCGTTGGGTAGTGGAAATTTTGTAGATTAGTGCCCTAGTAAGAATTAATCCCCATGGATATGCTGAAACAATATGCAAAATATGGCCCTTTGATGTGTCTATTGACAATGGGCATGATGTCGTGCAACAACGGAACCACAACGCAGAAACAAGAAGAAGAGATCCATAATGCGGCCACACAGGTCGTGCCCGAAGAGGCGGAAGGATTGATCGGACGTTGGGATATCACCGTAGATAAAGACGGCAAGCAAGTGCCATCCTGGCTGGAAGTCAAACTTTCGGGCTTCGATGTACTGGTAGGTGCTTTCGTGGCCGATGCGGGAAGTAGCCGCCCCGTCTCACACATTACACTCAAAGACGGTGTGTTTTCTTTCCAGATTCCACCGCAATGGGAAGGAGGCGGCGGATTGTTTACCATGGAAGGGAAGCTGGAAGGAGACGGGATAAATGGGACAATCACGACGAACAAAGGAAATGTCTTCCAATTTACCGGAGTTAAAGCGCCTTATCTGGTTAGAACAGGTGAAGTGACATGGGGCGAACCGATCGAACTGTTCAATGGCAAGGACTTAACGGGGTGGAAAACTTCGGGCGATAACAGCCAATGGGTGGTTGAAGACGGTATATTGATCAATAAAGAAAGCGGAGCTAACCTGATCAGCGAGCAGCAGTTTGAAGATTTTAAACTGATAGCCGAATTCCGTTATAAAGAAGGGGCCAATTCCGGCATTTATTTGCGGGGGCGCTATGAAGTGCAGATAGAAGATTCCCCGAAAGACAGGCATCCGGGGTCGCATTATTTCGGAGGCGTGTATGGATTCTTGTCGCCCAGTGAAATGGCGACGTTGGGTCCGAATGAGTGGAACCGATACGAAATCACCCTCCGGGGGCGCATGGTTACCGTTGTGGCCAATGGCAAAACAATTATCAGTAATCAGGAAATCCCGGGAATTACAGGCGGTGCACTGGATAGCCATGAAGGAGAGCCGGGCCCGATTTACATACAGGGAGACCATACCGGAGTAGAATTCCGGAAAATTACTGTGATACCGGCGAAATAGTCTATCGGATAAGACCGGATAGCCAGCCAAACAATTTCCGATTGCCTTTGTTGAATACTACAAAACAGACAGTATGGCAAAGACAATCGGACTTATTTTGGTCATCGTTGGTATCGTAATGTTGGTATGGACTGGTTTCTCGTTTACAAGCAAAGAGAAAGTGGTGGATATCGGGTCGGTTGAGATCAATGCAGACAAAGAAAAACAGGTTAACTGGCCGCCTTATGTCGGGGGCATCGTCTTAGTGGCAGGCGTGGTTCTGTTGCTGGTTCCACGCAGGAGATAGTGACTATATTCTCCAAAACATAGAAATATCCTTACTTTCGTAGTCGTGGAGAGAGACTACGTTACCCTTACCGATCAACAGTTGGCTTCGTTGCTACGAGCGGGGGATTCAGGTGCGTTTAAACTTATCTACGACCGGTTTTGGGACAAATTACTCGTAGTTGCGGCTAAGCGGCTGGATAATGTTCCTGAGGCCGAAGAAGCAGTACAGGATATATTCCTGAATCTTTGGCGCCGGCACGAGACCTTTGAACTAAAAGTATCTTTCGAAAATTACCTGGCCGTAGCTGTTAAGTTTGAGGTAATTAACCGCCGCGCGAAGCGTGTACGGGAAGAGGTGTTACACGAAGAACTCAAGTCCCTGCTGCCTGCTGCCTGCACCCACAAAGCAAGTTTTGATTTAGAATACCTTCAGCAACAGCTGGAACACAGCCTGAACAGTCTTCCCCCGAAATGTCAATTGGTATTTCGCCTCAGCCGTGAAGATGATTACACAAACAAGCAAATTGCAAAGGAGCTTGGTATCACAGAAAAGGCGGTTGAAAAGCATATCTCCAAAGCTTTAAAAGTCCTCCGCAGACGAATGGGACGGTATTATCGCTGGTATCGTATCTTGCAGAAAGAAAATTTTACAAAAAAGGTAGGGTACGATGCGTCTTCCTTGGCTATATAGAAAAAGACAAGGAAATGACCCCAGAAGAAATCGATCGGTTGGCCAAAAAATGGCAAGACGGTACGATAAGTGACGAAGAGTACGCGCGATTTGAGCAGTGGTACGATTCGTTTGATGATACGGTGCTCAAAATCGATTCGGATGAAGGGGAGGCCGCTATGAAGTCGCGCCTTTACCAGCAGATTACCCATGTGGGCGGAATAGCACATACGGATTTGCTCCCCCTGTATCGCCGTCCGTTCGTGTTGCGTTATGCGGCGGTAGCAGCTGTATTGCTGGTTGCCTTTCTTTTTTACTGGAACCATCAAAATGCATTTATTGACTTGCCCTGGGTTGCTCATGTAGATGTCCGTGCAGCGGAAGAGGTCAGGCAGGAAATATTGCCGGATGGCTCCATTATCTGGTTGAAACCCGGTGCTTCGCTTCATTACAAAAAGGATTTTGTCAGACGTGACGTGGTGCTAGTTGGCGAAGCACTGTTTGAAGTTTCAAAGAACCCGGGGCATCCCTTCCGCGTGCAGGTGGGTGACTATGTCGCAACCGTATTGGGTACCAGTTTCAATATCCGGCAGTCAGCTAACCGTAAAGATATGGAAGTGGTGGTGCTTACCGGTAAAGTAGCGGTCCGTAAGCAGCAACAAAAAGCGGAAGGTGAAGTGTATGCTGCAAAAGCCGCTGCGGAGGTCGTATTAATGCCAAATCAACGATTGAAGACAAGCAGAGGGCTTAGGCTGGAGGCACCGCCCGTAGAAACGCTTGAATTGCCGCAAGAGAATGAATATACACAGGGAACGGCTTATAACATGTGGTTCAATGATACTCCCTTTAAGGAGGTCGCCCGTCGTATTTCCACGAAATTCGGTATAACCATAGAAATTGACAATGAGCGGTATAATGCGTGCCGGATCAGTGCGAACCTCAACGATCAACCGCTTGAATATTCGGTTGAATTGGTTGCTGCTGCACTGGGTGCTGAATATAAAATTGAAAAAAATAAGGTAACATTAAAAGGAGGAGGCTGCTTATGATCTGATGGATACACCCCTGCCAAACGGTAAATGTTTGCCTGTTACTAACTACTAACCAAACGGTAAACGAATGAGAAGGAGTGAAACCAAGTTGTAAATAAATATCCTGAAAAAGTCCAGATTCTGGCTGCCACCAGAACCCGGACAGTGGTTTAATAAAATGTAGTACTTTATCTTGGGAATTGTTAATTCCCAATCAAACCGAAACAAAAATATGAAAATCCAATTGTATGGAAAAGCCATACTGTGGCATATGATCCGTATTACTTTCTTTTATATGGTCGCGTTGCTGTTAGGTGGAGGGCTCTTATATGCCGATCCAGCTGATGCTCAATCATTGAAGCAACCCATCGACCTTACTATTGCGAATAAACCGATTACACAGGTACTTCGCCAGATCGAGCAGCAAACGGATATCCGCTTCATTTATACCAACAATCTGTTGGATGGAGCCGAAAATGTAACGCTCGATGTGCACCGTCAGCCTGCGGCTGACGTACTGGAAACTCTACTCTCACCGCTGGCTATCCAATATGAAGAAAAGGATAGGGGGTACGTAGTATTGAAGAGACGTGCCGAAACACAGGCTATGCTGGCCCTGCTTTCGTCAATATCGGCGAAAGCCCCGACCCATAGTATTGTAATTGAGCAGACCTCAGTGACCGGTAAGGTGGTTTCTGCCGTGGATGGTCAACCCCTGGAAGGCGTGACGGTTACAAATAAGCGTACCGGTCTGCATGCGGTTACCGATGGAAGTGGTGTTTACCGCATTACGGCTATAGCCAGTGATGTTTTGGTGTTTTCTTTCGTCGGCTACAAGGAACGTGAGGAAGCAGCGAATCCGGATCTTGTTATCCAATTGGAAGAAACAAATACGGGTTTAGATGAAGTGGTTGTGGTAGCTTATGGTACAACCAAGAAAAGAGATTTGACGGGTTCGATTTCTACGGTGGATTCCAAGGTACTTACCAACCAATCCAATTCGACGGTAAGTAGGGCATTGGAGGGCGCAGCGCCTGGCATTCAGGTCTCGGCAGTAGACGGTCAACCGGGTGTGGATATGGGAATCCGTGTACGTGGTTTGGGGTCTGCAAGCCAAAATACGTCCAATGCATTGGTCGTTATTGACGGTGTGCCCGCTCAAAATGATAATCCGCTGTCTACGATCAATCCGAAGGATATCGAAAATGTCACGATCCTGAAAGATGCAGCATCGACCGCGCTGTATGGTTCACGCGGGGCTAATGGGGTGGTGTTGATCACCACAAAACGAGGGAATAAAGGTGTGCCGAGGATTTCTTTTGAAGGAAAAACAGGTGTGAATCAGGTAGGGCCTTATCAGTTCGACAAAATATCCGATCCGAAGGATATTTATGAATTTGCCTGGCTATCCATCTATAACTCGGTACGGTATGGGGTGGATGGAACGGGTATTTCCAAAGGATACACGACCAATGTCCAAAACCCGAATATGAGCCATGAAGACGCGGCGGAATTTGCGAGCGCCCATTTATTTGACTACGTGGGGTCAACCTCCAATTTCCAGATGAATAATTTGGGTAACTGGATGCTGTATGACGTACCGGGGGCTGTATATACGCCCAAGGGTTCTGGTGCGTCTGCGAGCGCTACGATGTCAGGTGCCTATTTGGTTAACCCCGATGGGAAGATCAATCCGAATGCAAAATTGCTTTATAACGAGAATTACGACAAGTACCTGCTTGAAAATAGATTGAGGCAGGAATATAACTTGTCTGCTTCCGGAGGTTCGGATCGCGTGAATTACTTTTTCTCAGGGGGGTACCTGGAAGATCCATCTTATATCCGCGGATCTGCATTTGAACGGTACAATGCGCGGGCTAATGTGGATGCGCAATTATTTGATTGGCTAAAAGTGGGTACAAATGTTGGCTTCTCGAATCGGACTACCCAGTCGCCGGCCACACGTTTTGGCCGGAATCCGGGAAGTGCGGTTGCCAACGTCTTCCGGTTTATCAACGGACAAAACCAATTAACGCAATTGTACGCACGTGATCAAGCCGGTAACATTGTGATGGAAAACGGTGAGAAAAAAGTGCATGTATTGGCAGGAGATACGTATTCGCCGCTTGGTCCAACATCTTCGGCCCTTTCCACTACCAATATTCTGACCGTGCTGGATAACGATATGGATATTCGGGTTTCTGACGACTGGAATACGCGGACCTATGGTCAGATCAATTTCCTGCAGGACTTTACGTTTACGGTTAATTTCTCATTGGATAAATATAACGAGCGGAGAACCCGTTATTGGAACAGTGAATCCGGACAAGCTGCCGGGGTAGGAGCTTTTGGAAAAGTTTTTTCAACGGTAACCATTATGAATACCCAGCAATTGCTCAATTACAATAAAGTAAGTGGGCTGCATTCCGTTGAGGCATTGCTCGGGCATGAGTACGATTCTTTCAATTACGAGCTGCTCAATTACAACTCTTCTTATGAGCTGATCGATAACTTTCCAAGCTATGTGAATTTTGTTGGTCGGTACAACGGCGGCACGTTTTCCAATCCGGGAGGAGGGTTGGACATCCGGCGGATGGAAAGTTATTTCGGCCGGGTGAATTACATTTATAACGATAAATATTATGCACAGGCTTCGATCAGAAGGGATGGATCATCTAAATTTAAATTAAAAGACAAACGTTGGGGAACCTTTTGGTCGGTTGGTGCCGGATGGCGTGTGAACGGTGAAAGCTTTATGGAAGACACCAAAGGGTGGCTGGATATCCTGAAGCTTAGAGCCAGCTACGGCGTGATCGGAAACCAGAATGGGATTTCCAATTATTCCGGGTATCAGACCTGGGGATACGGAGCTACCTACACGGAGACGACCAGCGGAACCGGAATTCCGGCTTCTTATACGTTGACGCAAAACGGTTACGTGAACGACCAACTGACGTGGGAAAATATCCATACATTGGATGGAGGGATTGATTTCGGGTTGTTTGGGCGTATACGGGGATCGTTCGATTTTTATGACCGCACCACTGAAAATGCGATCTGGAGCCAACCCATCGCTTTCTCGAAGGGACAATCTTCGATCTCGACGAATTCAGCCAAGTTGAACAATAGAGGTTTTGAAATAGACCTTTCCGTGGATATCATCCGCAATGCCGACTGGAACTGGACGGTTTCAACCAACGGAACACACTATAAAACCATACTGAAGGCAGTCCCCGATGGAGTTGGATCCGATGCGTTGGACGGTAATTGGACTTCCGGGGTGGACGGATGGACGGCTGCCGGTACAGGTTCCGTGGGCAACATCACCTACCTGAGAGGCATTAACAAGGACTACTTTAACATGTACCTGTACAAATACGGAGGCGTAGATCAAGCTACGGGATTGCCGTTATTTTATCACCAGGTTACCGAAGCGGAGGCAAATGCCGGATTATATCCGAATTATAGCGTAGGAGAAAGCTTTACAACAACGGATTACTCCCTCGCCAGCCGGTATGAAATGGGAAGCGCATTGCCAAATTGGATCGGCGGTTTCAGCACCACCCTGCGGTACAAAAATTTTGATTTATACGGTGCGCTAGCCTATCAAGTGGGCGGCAAATTCTTAAGTACAGAATACGCCAATAACCTATATGTCAGCGAGAATCCGGGTAGCGCAATTTCTGCGGAATTGATAGGTAATACCTGGACACCGGAAAATACATCGGCGAAATTTCCCATGGTTATGTATGGGAATACCTATGGGAATGGATCGACCATTGGCAGCTGGATGTATACGGATATGGCTATGTTCAGCGCCTCGTATTTGAGTTTCAAAAATATAACGATCGGATATACATTCCCCGAAGCTTGGTTGAGCAAGTACAAGATTGGCCGACTGAGAATCTTTGCGTCGGGAGATAATCTATTTATGGTTACTTCTCATTCCGGCATTGATCCCCGGCAATCGTTGGTCGGCGGATGGGAGGTCGGTGCATTCTCTTATCCCACGATGCGTACGTTTTCGGGTGGTATAAATTTGGAATTTTAAGACAAAAGAAAGATGAAGAAGATTTTAATATACCTGTTAGGAGGAATGTTGATCGTTTCCTGCAGCAAGAAACTTGAAGTAACCCCTCCAAATAATATCACGGATGAACAGATTCAGGAGCTGTTGAAAAGCGGGGACGAAGAGACCATCGAACTGGTGTTAGGCGGAATGGCCAACAATATGCCGAAGATGATCAATTTCAGCGGCATAAACGGTACCGGGACTGCCGACGGTCGGTATAGGAGTGTGCAGGGACTTGATGTGATGCGGAATATAGAAGGCAACGACATCGTGTTTGCAGACCGGAGCCTCAATATGTTCGGTGCGGATGAATACAACCTACTGGATTTTACTTCAGCCTCGTCAGACAAGAATTCACCGTATTGGTTTTATGCGTGGGGTGCCATCACCACGGCAAACAAAATGCTGAATTACCTGGATGATGCGACGGTAGGCAGCAACAGTAAGCTGCAGGAATACAAAGCCCGGGGGCTTATTTTGCGGGCCTATGCGTACAATTACCTGATGGAAAATTATCAGGATGCATATCTGCAGGGTGGACAGGCGAAATTAGGGATGCCTATCTATGATTTTTATTCGCCGGTTCAGGAAAGCAAAGGACGGGCAAGTGCCGGCGAGACGTATGAATTTATCAAAAAGGATCTGACCGATGCGATCCGGTTACTGGAAGAAGCCGGGATTGGTTATACGGCGGAACTTGCCGATCTGGATTTAGGCGTAGCTAAATTTATATTGGCCCGGGTGGCATTGTGGACCGGGGATTGGGCCACGGTTATCAGCCATTCGAATGATATTCTTGCCCACTATCCTGATTTAATGGGAGAATCCGTATATGGTGGCAAAAATACCGGTACAAACAGTGATCCGGTGTTGAGACCGGAACAGAATGGATTCCTGAACAATGCCGCAAATCCGGAAGTTATTTTCGGCTTTCCATTGGGAGAGGCGCTGACAGCACATAACAGTTGGATGAATCCCTTTGCCGAGGGGTACGGTGGTTTGAGTCAGGGCTTCCAACGGATCGACAACCGGCTATATGACAAGATATCGAGTTTGGATTATCGCAAAGACTGTTTCATGGGGCAACCCTGGGGCGATTATACGTATCCAACGAATGGTGACCAACGTACCATTCCGGTGCTTACCAACCTGAAATTTGCGGCGACACATGGATTGGGTAGCGACGATAAAAAGAATGTCGGAACAGTTACCTGCTATTACATGCGTTCTTCAGAGGTATTGCTGATGAAAGCCGAAGCGCAGGCGCAGAGTGGAGATGAAGCGGGTGCAGAAACCACCTTGAATGTATTGCTGGCGGCCAGGACCAAATCTGGATCGACTCCGTTGACCTGTGACACTTATCCGGCCATGGCTGGATTATCGGCCCTGGAAATGGTTCAATTGCAATCACGGATCGAGCTGTGGGGTGAAGGGGGCCGTGAATTCTACAATAATAAACGTTGGAATATAGAAGTAAACCGTGCTTCTTCTGCCAACCACGTGGATAAGTCTACCTATCCAGTTTCAAAAATGACATTGCAGATCCCTTTAGACGAGATCATGTACAACGATAAAATGGAACAGAACTAACGGTGCTGTTCTTGACCGTCTCGTTTCATAAATTTTAGCAAGGAAGGGGAGATCGTATCTCCCCTTCGTAATAAAATTGAACATGGATAGAAGATCTTTTTTAGTTACAAGTTCCCTATTGGGATCGTCGTTGTTATGGATGGGCCAAAAGAATGCGAGGGCGCTGACCAGCGTTTCCGCATCCCCCCCTGATTTATTCAGCTTATTTCAGGAACCCGGCAGTGAATACCGACCGTTTGTGCGGTGGTGGTGGAATGGAAATAAGGTGAGTAAATCCGAAATAACCCGGGAATTGAAGCTGCTGAAGGAGGCCGGTATCGGCGGGGTTGAAATCAACCCGATTTCGTTTCCGAGTCGCGCTGACGATATGGGAATCCGATCCCTCCGATGGCTCAGCGACGAGTGGATTGATACGGTGAAATATGCAGCAGAACAGGCGAAAGAGTGGGGGATGACCGCAGACCTCATCGTCGGTTCGGGTTGGCCCTTTGGTTCAGAAGATCTCAGCGAAGAGGAAACTGCCCAAGTGGTGCTGGTCTATGCAGAAGAAATCGAAGGACCGACAACGTATCAAGTAAAACCTTTCCACTTTTTCAGCGCGGTGGACCCGGGCGTAACGGATAAAAATGCACTGAGAAATCCCGAATTGCTCGCATTGAAGCTGGCAAAAAATCCAATCGGTTCACTGGCAGATGTGACGGATCTGTCCGATGAGATCGGAAAGGAAAAAATGGTTATTGACATTCCGGAAGGCAAGCACGTATTGTATGCACTGGTTAAATTCAATGCCTTTGCAGCGGTCATAAATGGCGCACCTGGTGCCGCTGGTTCCATTCTGAACCATATGGACCGAGAGGCTGTAACCCGCTATCTTCATCGGATGTCGGATACCATGCAACAGCGCATCGGTCCGTTGAAGAACTACCTGCGGGCATTGTTCACCGATAGCATGGAGCTGGAGGGAAGCAATTGGACAGCTGATTTTGCAGCGGAGTTTAAAAAACGGTGCGGTTACGACCTGATGCCCTATCTACCCTTCATTTTGTTCAAAGTGGGGCGGCTGGGTGCAGTAGTGGATGAAGACTACGGAGCTAAAAAGACGGATGCATTCAACGAATTACTCAGCCGCGTGCGCTTCGATTATGAGTTTACCAAAGCGTGTATCCTGAAAGAGCGGTTTACGGATACTTACGTAGGTTGGTGCCGTGACCTGGGGGTTAAGTCACGGGCGCAGGCATACGGCCGCGGATTTTTTCCGCTGGAGAGCAGCCTGGACTATGACATCCCGGAAGGGGAATCCTGGACAACGAATTACCTGAGACACAAATTGGGGGAAGAGATGTCCAACGAAGATTACCGGCGGGGACGGGGCTATACCATGATTGACAAGTATGTTTCGTCTGCAGCGCACCTCAAAGGAAAGCGAGTGATAAGCTGTGAAGAAATGACCAATACCTACGTGGTCTTCAACGCTACCCTGGAGCTCCTGAAGCGGGGGTCTGATCAGGCGGTAATGGCGGGCATTACCCATTCGGTATGGCATGGGTTCAATTATTCTCCCAAGGAAGCGCCCTTTCCCGGATGGATACAATATGGATCTTATTACAGCGAAAAAAATAATTGGTGGCCCTATTTCAAGTACCTGAATGCTTATAAGGCAAGGTTATCATCGCAACTGCAAAATGGCGATTACTTTGCCGATATTGCAATCTTGCCGGCAAATTATGACCTTTGGGCGAATCACGGTGTGCAAACGGACCCTTTTCCTGAAAAGTTAAATGTGCCCTATACATCCTTATTATGGGAAGCAATCAATAAGAACGGCGGGAGCGCGGATTATATTACTGAAATCATACTGGATGGATGTACCGTTTCCGATGGTAAACTTCGTTACGGCAACCGGGAATATTCCGTACTTTTCCTCCCCGGAGTCGCCAGTATAGCGGCATCTTCGTTGGAAAAAATTCATCAGTTTGTCCAAAGCGGTGGCAGGGTATATTGCATAGAGCGGCTGCCCGAGAAAGGATTGGGTTTAAAAGGGCTAGCCGGTGAAGACGTTGCCGTGAAGGAATGGGTGTCCAAATTACAGGCATTCCCCCAGCGGTTTGTACGGCTTGACAAACCGGCCGACCATGATTTCTTAACATGGTATACGGAGATCGCAGCTACCCATGATTTACCTTCCTACCTTCGCATAGCGGTTCCAAACAGTTATTTTATGCAGATACGGTATCAGCGTGACGACGACAGTGAGCTGTTCTTTTTTCAGAATGCCCATCGCTACGATTCGCACGTTACCGACGTTGTTTTTACCGAAGCGATCGCCAAGGGACGGACATGCTGGGTCTGGGATTTGGAAAAAGGGGAACGATCGATATGGGACCTGGATAAAGACCGGTCTGTCCGGATTGAGTTGGGGCCGAGTGAATCGTTGATGCTGGTGTTTGATAAACATCGGAAAGGATCGAAATGGAAACCCATTCCGATGGCCGGCGCGGAAACGCAAACATTGGACACGTCCTGGGAGGTGGTCCTTCGCCATCAGCAGGAATCGACCGAGCGGACGATTGAGCTCACCGAACTGGTTGACTTTAAAGACCGGGAAGACCTGGTTCATTTTTCGGGAACCGCCGTTTACCGGAAGAATATCCGGATCGAAGATGCCGCAGCCTACGCCTTAAACCTGGGGCGTGTGGAAGGAATTGCCGATGTTTATGTGAATGGAAAACAGGTTGGAGTAAAATGGTTCGGACGCCGGCTGTTTGACCTATCCACTGTATTGGAGACCGGTGATAACCTCCTGGAGATTCATGTGGTTACGACCATGGGTAATTACCTCAAAACGCTGACCGATAACGAAATCGCCCAATTCTGGGTTAATCGGAAGGGCCGGGAACAAGAGATACAATCCATGGGAATGATCGGACCGGTAACGTTATATAAAATATAAGTATTTGAATCAATGAACAAATTATTTCTCGTTATTTTTTTAGTAGTTTCCCAATGGTGCCGTGCACAGGAATTTCAGGCGGGTGACTTCGGTATCCTGGCGGATGGGCAGACATTGAATACGCGATCCATTCAGGCGGCCATTGATCACATCCACGAAAAAGGTGGGGGGAAACTGGTGTTTTCTGCGGGCAACTATGTGACGGGCACCATTTACCTGAAATCGAATGTGACACTTCATCTGGAGGAGGGAGCCAGTCTGCTTGGGTCGAATAATCCGTTTGACTACGTTAAAGATCCGTATGTCAACTGGCAGTCGATGATTTTTGCAATCAAGCAGCGGCATATCGGGATTACCGGTAAGGGAACGATCAACGGGAGAGGTTTTCAGACTGCGGTAAATGCGGTTCAGAATGTGCACCGGGGAATCGTTGAAGATGAACTGAAGCTGGACCGTGTGCGGGAATGGAACAGACCTGAAAACATCTATTTCCGCGAATGCGAAGACGTGACGATTCAGGATATCACGCTTCGGGATCCGGGCAGCTGGAACCAGACCTACGATCAGTGTGTCAACCTGCTTGTGGAACGGATCAAGGTAGACAGTAAATCGTATTGGAACAACGACGGAATAGACATCGTCGATTGCAGGAATGTCGTCATCAGGGATAGCTATTTTGACGCGGCCGATGATGCGATTTGCTTTAAATCCCATGATGCAAATGCTTTTTGCGACAGCATTTTGGTTGAAAACTGCGTAGCGCGGTCAAGCGCGAGTGCCCTGAAGTTCGGAACCGTTTCCCGGGGCGGATTTAAAAATTTCGTCGTCCGCAACCTGACTGTGTACGATACGTATCGGTCAGCCATCACGTTTGCGGCAGTCGACGGAGGTTTTGTCGAAAACATCCTGGTTGACGGTGTACGCTCGATCAATACGGGCAACGTGATCTTCCTTCGCATCGGTGACCGTTGGAGCCAGGGGAAAAAACCCTATATGAAGAACATTACCATTAAAAATGTCTACGCAGAAGTGCCATTGGACAAGCCGGATGCGGGGTATAATTACGAGGGCCCCATCGAGGATCTGCCGCGGAATATTTCTCCTGCAAGTATCGTCGGATTGCCCGAATACAAAATAGAAAACGTACGGCTGGAGAATATCGAATTGGTTTATCCGGGCGGCGGAAATCCGCTTTATGCACATCGGGGTACGGATCCGTCCGAGCTGGACAGCATTCCGGAAATGGCCGATAAATATCCGGAGTTTTCACAATTTAAGGAATTGCCGGCCTGGGGATTTTATATCCGGCATGCGAAAAATATTGATTTTAAGAATGTGACGTTCAAAGCGGCGCGCAAAGACTACCGGCCCGCAATTGTAACGGATGATTTAACGGGAGGGACGTGGACCGGGGTGCGTTTCGAGGAACCGCAGTCTGACGAGAAAAAACAATATATTTTCCATAACTCCCAAAACATTAACGTTGATTAAGCCAGATGCTATGAAGAGAATTGCTTATTTAGGGTTGTTTTTTCTGATGGCGGCCAATGTGCAAGCCGCCGAATACAACGCTTCGCTTTTCGGCTGCAAATCGGATGGAGTCACCAATAACACCAGTTCCATCCAGTATGCCATTGATTTTATTTCAGGTAAGGGCGGTGGGACACTGCATTTTTACGTGGGCAGGTACCTCACCGGGTCGTTTGAACTGAAATCCAATGTAACCATCGAATTACACGAGGGGGCGGTCATTTTAGCCAGTCCGAATGTTTACGATTACCTCAATTATTCGGGCAGTAGGGCGTTGATTTATGCCAACGGCCAATCGAATATCAAAATACAGGGAAAAGGTGTCATCCAGGGGCAGGTACCGCTGTTTACCGCAAATATGGAAAATCTGACATCGAAGGGGATTGTCAGAAAGGATAGTCAGCACCTGCTGCCTGATCTGATACGGATTGAAAACTCGGAGCAGGTAACGGTGGATGGGATTATGCTGCTGAACGGGCTGGAAAACGTACAGTCGTACATTGGGTGCAGGCAGTTGTCGCTTTCCAATCAAATCATCAAGAGCAACGCCTATGGAAGCAGCACGGGAATTTTCCTGTCGGCCTGCTCAGCGGTTGAGCTACGCTCGTTGTATGTCGATGCCTCGGGCAAGCCGCTGCGGGAAGAAGGGAAAAATGAAATCCGCCTTCAGGAAAATTGTGTGACACCTAACGGAAAAAAGCTATAAAATGTACACAAAGATGTCAACGAAACGATATATACTCAGTTTTATTTTTTTCTTGCTGATTTCTTCGGTTTTTGCAACCGAATATAATGCCTCTTTTTTCGGAATTAAATCCAATGGAACTACACTGAATACCAGCTCGATCCAGAAAGCGGTCAACTTTATCAGTGAACGGGGCGGGGGTACGTTGAAATTCTACGTCGGACGGTACCTGACGGGTACCATCGTGTTGAAGCCCAACGTAACGATCCACCTGGAGGAGGGAGCCGTGCTGGTCGGGTCGACCAACATTTACGACTATAACATCGATACGCCCAATTGTGCATTGATTTACGGCAAAGGGGTCGACAACATCGCCATCAAAGGGAAAGGCGTGATTGACGGACAGGGCAGGGAGGTGGCTTACCATTTGATGGATCAGATCCATAATGGGATCATCGCCGATCCGCTGGATTACGACCGCCCCCGGAACAGACGCCCGAAAGCAATCTATCTGCGGGAATGCAGCAATGTACGGATTGAAGGAGTTACCATCCGGAATGCGGCCGACTGGGTGCAGACGTACGACCAATGTGAAGATATAGTGATCGATGGAATCACGGTAGACAGCAAGGCTTTCTGGAACAACGATGGGATCGACATCGTGGATTGCAAAAATTTTAAGCTGTTGAATTCCTTCATCGACTCAGCGGATGATGCGATTTGCCTGAAGTCGCACGATGCTTCGAAGCGATGTGAAAACGTGGAAATCCGAAACTGCGTGGCCCGGTCAAGCGCGAATGGAATCAAATTCGGTACCGTATCGGCGGGCGGATATAAAAACATCCGGATCATCAACAACAAGGTCTATGATACGTTCCGTTCAGCATTCACGATTGCTACGCCGGATGGTGGGATCGTGGAAGATATACTGGTGGATAGCCTGTATGCGTACAATACCGGTAATCCGCTGTACCTGCGTATCGGTGCGCGGTGGAATAACGGAAGGCAGGGCGCCCTAAGTAACGTGGTGATCCAGAACATGTATGTGGAAGTGGCGGCTGATAAACCCGATGCCGGTTATTCGTACGAAGGTCCTGTCGAGGACAATCCGCGGAATATATCCCCATCCAGCATTGTGGGGCTGAAAGACCAGCCGATCCGCAACGTCACCCTTCGCAATATAGCATTTGTTTATCCGGGAGGCGGGAATCCTAACTATGCATACCGGGGAACTACCGAAGAAGAATTGGCCGCGATTCCGGAAATGGCAGATGCTTACCCGGAGTTCTCCCAATTCAAAGAGCTCCCCGCCTGGGGTTTTTACATCCGCCACGCAGAAGGGATTACCTTCGAAAACGTAAAGCTGCGGGCGGAAGCGAAGGATTATCGCCCCGCCTTGGTCCTGGACGACGTGAAGGGATACGATGTGTCGGGATTGACCGTGGAAGAGGGAAAGAATAAAAAGAAAAAACAGATCTTTGTACAAAATTCCAAGAAATGATGCGCGTTTCAATCCTTATGCTGGGTCTTGTTGTTTCATGTGGTTTAGCAAACGCACAGAAGCGGCCGGTGGACTATGTAAATCCCCTGATCGGCACCGCACGGATGGGCCATACCTTTCCGGGGGCGACCGTACCTTTCGGCTCTGTGCAGTTGAGTCCGGAAACCGATACGTTGTCGTATGAAGTGGACGGCGCATATAACAAAGATGTGTATCGGTACTGTGCCGGTTACCAATACGACGACCCCACTATCGTCGGATTCAGCCATACCCATTTCAGCGGTACGGGCCACTCCGACCTGGGAGACTTTTTGATCATGCCCACGGTAGGCGAACTCAAGCTGAATCCAGGCACGGCGGACGATACCGGGACAGGGTACCGCAGTAAATTCTCACACGACCGTGAAGTTGCCGAAGCTAACTACTATAAGGTACTGCTGGACGACTACAACGTCACCGCTGAACTGACCACATCGGAGCGGGTGGGTTTTCACCGCTATACTTTTCCCAAAACAGCGGATGCACATATCGTATTTGATCTGAAAGCCGGCATCTATAATTACGATGGGAAGAACGTTTGGACGTTCGTCCGGGTGGTAAACGACACGCTGGTTACCGGGTATCGGCAGACAAATGGCTGGGCGCGTACACGTACGGTATATTTTGCGATGACTTTTTCCAGGCCGTTTAAAAGTTATGGGCGGAAGAGTCACGACCAACCTCAGGTATACAGGGGATTTTGGCGGAAGTTCAACCAGGAAAAGAACTTCGCGGATCTGGCAGGAAGGGACATGACGATGTAT
The DNA here is from genome assembly GCF_014642075.1 of Parapedobacter defluvii. Lineage (GTDB taxonomy): Bacteria > Bacteroidota > Bacteroidia > Sphingobacteriales > Sphingobacteriaceae > Parapedobacter > Parapedobacter defluvii. The sequence continues at coordinate 742,915 of NZ_BMIK01000001.1, forward strand.
TTCGATTTTGATACCCGGGAGGATGAAGAGGTACAGGTCAAACTGGCGCTCTCACCGGTGAGTCAACAGAATGCCCTGGCAAATCTATACCAGGAGATTCCAGACTGGGATTTCGATTCGGTGAAAGCCGCCGGACAGGAATGGTGGAATAAAGAGTTGTCCAGGATTGATGTCGAAACGGTGACCGAGGATGACAAGGTCAATTTCTATACGTCGATGTACCATACCTTTTTGGGACCGACCGTCTATATGGATGCAAACGGGCAATACCGGGGATTGGATCAGGAAACGCATGTGGCAGAGGGTTTTGTTAACTACACCTCGTTTTCGTTATGGGACACCTTCCGTGCGCTGCATCCCTATTTCAACATTGTGCAACCCAGCCGCAATGCCGATATGGTTGCTTCCATGCTGGCGCATTACGACCAAAGTGTATTGGGCATGCTCCCCATCTGGTCCCATTACGCCAATGACAACTGGTGTATGAGTGGATACCATGCCGTTTCCGTTATTGCGGATGCCATTGTGAAAGGAGTGTATACCGGAGATGCGGAAAAAGCGCTGGAGGCGTGCATCGCCACGTCAAACCGGGAAGATTACGAGGGAATCGGCGAGTACATCCGGAGGGGATATATTCCGGCAGATCTTAATGGTACTTCCGTATCTTCAACGCTCGAATATGCGTATGACGACTGGTGCATTGCGCAGATCGCCAAGAAGCTGGGGAAAGAAGCAATCTATCAGCAATACATGGAGCGGGCGGGGAACTGGAAAAACGTGTTCGACGGACGCATCGGTTTCATGCGGCCGAAAAACTCGGATGGTGAATTTGTAAAAAGCTTTGATGTGCTGGATACGCACGGGCAGGGATTCATCGAAGGGAACTCATGGAATTTCAGCCTTTTCATTCCGCATGATCCACACGCGCTTATCGGATTACATGGAGGGGAGAAGAAGCTGGCTGCGTATCTGGATAGCCTGTTTACCATGGAGCTGCCCGATAAATATTTTGAAAATACGGAAGATATTTCCCGGGATGGGATCATCGGTAATTACGTGCACGGCAATGAACCTTCGCACCATGTGGCATACCTGTACAACTATGTGGGGCAGCCCTGGAAAACCCAGGAGCGTGTCCGGTACATTCTGAATGAAATGTATCAGGCCCGGCCCGATGGCCTTGGCGGCAATGACGATTGCGGGCAGATGAGTGCTTGGTATATTTTTGGCGCACTGGGCTTTTACCCGATTTCACCCGGTTCGTTGACGTACGAGCTGGGGAGTCCGTTGATCAAACAGGCGAAGCTGAACCTGGAAAATGGCAAGACGTTTACCGTCCGGGCAACAAACCAGTCGCCGGATCATGTATATGTCTCCAAGGTATTATTGAACGGAACTCCATTAAAGCGGCATCACATCACACATGAAGAAATCATGGGTGGAGGTGTGCTGGAGTTCGTCATGAGTAAAAAGCCGAGATAATTACTCCCGCACCACTTCTTTGAACAGGTTCTGCAGTTCTTTGGCATCTTTGGGTTTCAGCTTGCCGGCCAGAACTAATCGTAGTTCACGGCGTTGGAGTGCTTCATTGTAGAGCTTCTTCTCCTCATCCGTTTCGGGGATCAGCTGAGGTACGGCAATGGTTCGGCCATTCTGGTCGATGGCGACAAACGTATAAAAGGCTTCGTTAGAGCGAACCTTGGTGCCTGAGGGGATATTCTGCGCCGAGACCACCAAGCGGACCTCCACTGAGGTATGAAAGGCACGTGTTACCTTCGCCTCAATGCTGATAACATCTCCCAATTTGATGGGATGTTTGAACGATACGTTATCGACCGAGGCGGTTACGACAATCCGGTTGCAATGCTTTTGGGCCGATATCGCTGCAGCAATATCCATCCAATGCAAGAGCCGCCCGCCCATCAGGTTGTTCAGTGTGTTGGTATCATTGGGCAGCACCAACTCATTCATGATGGTGTAGGATTCGCGCGCAAATTTTTGGGTCATACTGCAAAGATGGGATTATTTTTCGGGTTTTTCTCAAAGATGCCAAGCCGCAAAGAACACTTTAACGGCTTGGCGTCTTTGCGCTTCTGCGGGGGATATTATTGCCTCCGAAGCTGCTGGTCGACCAACTCCAATCCTTCCTGAAAGCTATGGGGGTTGTAACCCAATACGGAACGGGCCTTATCAAGGATAAATCCCGTTCGTGCGGGTCTTGGAGCTGCTTGGCTCAACGTGGAAGAACTCACTTCACGGATAAGCGATTTATCCAATCCCCAGAAGTCGGCCACGGCTGCCACCAATTCATGGATGGCGAACAGGTCCTTGCCCGAAATATGAAAAATTCCTTCCGCCCCTTGGGTGGCAGCAAGCAGGCATGCTTGGGCAAGGTCCTCGGCTAATGTGGGCATGCGCCATTGATCGTTCACGACGTTTAAGGGCTGTCCCTTTTCGAGTGCACCTTTGGCCCATAATACGATGTTACTCCGGCTCATATCAGCCACGATACCATACACCAGGATGGTACGCAGAATAGCCCACTTGCAGGAGGATTGCTGAATGATTTTTTCGGCATCCCATTTACTTTGGCCGTATAAGCTCAACGGATTGGGCTCGGCATCCTCCGCGTACGGCCCTTCTTTTCCGTCAAAAATGAAGTCTGTGGACAGGTGAATGAGATGGATACCATAGATTTCGCACAGTTCAACGAGCGATGCCACGGCTTCGACATTTAGTTTCCGGCAACCTTCGGGATCGTGCTCACACGCGTCGACGTTGGTCATTGCCGCAGTATTGATGATTACATCCGGGCGGTATTCGGCCACCGTCTCACGGAGCCGTTGCGGGTCAACGATATCCAAATCAATGTAGTGATATCCATTTTTTACGGGATGGCGATTCTCGCCACGCGACGTGGCGATCAGTTCGATGGAGTTATCCGCAAGTGCTAAATCTGTTATTTTTTGGCCCAATAGGCCATTGCTGCCGGTTACGAGGATTTTGTTCATATGGCGACAAAGATACACATACAAAACTTTTCTATCAGCACAGTACAGGTTGCTTTTTTAAAGTGAATACCTACCTTTGGTAATACGTCATTAGCTTTGCTGTATTTTTTATGACTTTATAAACCTGGTATGCATAATTGTATAGAAATTCCATCGCAGAATTTATTCGTTTGTTCATGGTATTCATCAATTTTAATTAGAAGGTGCCTGATAAGCGCTACTGTCGTGCATATGAGATAGACTGGTTTCCAATAAAAGGGGGTAGTATTGCAACGTAATTAATAGCTTAATAGGAGGCCGATGGAAGATAGTTTTTTATCCAAATACAATTGAACTTGCTTTTTTGGAGCTAATACATATCTTTGGTAGGGAGAAAAAAGTAGCAGTTTGCTCTTCCCTAAATTGCCAATTTTATAAACCTGATTTATGCGTAAGTACATAGATAAGGCAGATGATGAGTTAATAAGCTTGTTGAAAAATGACGATGAACAAGCTTTTACGGAATTATATAACCGATATTGGAAAAAGCTTTTCGTAATTGCAGCTAATCGGATTACTCATATAGAAGATGCTGAAGAAATTGTACAGGATATCTTCACTGCCCTTTGGCGTAGGCGGCAAACCTTGAGTCTCAAGTCAGAATTAACGAACTACCTCGCTGTATCCGTAAAATATCGGATCATAAAGATGCTAGATAAGTACCATAACCAGGAGCGGTATATCGATTCGGTGGTATCCCAAGATCAAGTAGACGATTCTACACAGGAATGGTTGGCTTTTGAGGAACTCCGTGCAGAGCTTGCCAAATATACACAGCAGCTTCCTGAGAAATGCCGGCTGGTTTTCCAATTGAGCCGGGAAGATGGGTATTCCCAAAAACAGATCGCAGAGGCTTTGCAGATTTCCGAAAAGACCGTCGAAGCACACCTTGGAAAAGCATTCAAAACGTTACGGTCCAAATTAGCTAGTTTCATGACGACATTATTGTAGTTTGTCGTCGTCATGTCGGTATCGTCATGCAGTTTCAGTAAGGTCCCTCGATTTACTGAATCGTAAAGATATCTTACATGACCAACGGAATATTTCAACAAAAACTAGGGGATTTGCTTTTTTGCGGGTACATACAAGTAAAGAACCAATTTGATGACCGAAAAGAAACGACACCAAGAACTGGCATCCAAGTGGCTAAATGGTACGATCACCGAGATAGAGAAATCGGAGTTCAGGGCTTGGTATGACGGGCATGTGGATGGTCGGTTTGAAGTACCATCGTCATTTGCGGGTAGCGAAGAAGAGTTGAGCGATCGGATCTTAATGAAAATTCGGGAGAATATGCATCAAGAGATCACGGCAACGGTAAAATTTAGGTATCGTTGGGTCATTGGCATTGCGGCATCTATCCTATTATTTATATCAATTGGTGTTTATTTTTGGTCTATAAGTTCACCAAAAAATATGGATAGTCCCTTGACTCGGCAGGATGTAGAGCCCGGTGGAAATCGAGCGACACTCATGTTGGCAGATGGACGTGTTGTCGATTTAAGTGCAGATCAATCGGGTATTGTTGTTGGAAAAGAATTAGCTTATAACGATGGGACTGCGGTCCTTGCACATGAATTGCCGTTACGAAAGAATGCTTCACGTTTCATGTGCCTGAGTACACCAAAAGGCGGTCAATATCAAATTACATTGCCGGACGGCACCCGAGTTTGGTTAAATTCAGCATCTTCCCTGAGATATCCTGAGGCGTTTCCTACGGATAGACGAACCGTAATCCTTGAAGGAGAAGCATATTTTGAAGTAAAAAATAGGAGTAATGTGCCGTTTGAAGTGGTGAGCAAGGGTCAGGTTGTAGAAGTGCTTGGTACCCAATTTAATATTAATGCCTATAAAGATGAAAAGAAAATAAAGACTACGTTGGTTGAGGGCTCGATATCTGTACGTCCTCACGTGGCAGATCAACAGATTGCACACAACATTGGATCTATACTAGATAGTAAGTCTGTGATGATCCTAAAGCCCGGGGAACAGGCTGTATTAACGGAAGATGGCGTACAGGTAAATAAGGTGAATACCGAAGAGTTCACAGCATGGAAAGACGGGTATTTCTATTTCCGCGATGCTACGTTACAAGATGTAATGAAGCAATTTAGTCGTTGGTATGATGTTGATATACAATATGGCATGTTGTCGGTAGACGACGGGGACCTGTTTGTGGGGAAAATTCCGAGAGAAGTGAGCTTGGCTACGGCAGTACAAGTAATAAAGGGAACCGGAGTTCAGATCGAATTCAGCGAAAAAGAACGCTCCGTCGTTATTAAAGATTTTATTGCGAATTGACACTATTTTAGATACACACAACTACGGATAAAATAAATAATTGAGAAATATGTATAAACCATCAATTGGCATAGTAGCGGTTCTATTCTTCATCGGTAGTTTTCTATTCGGATGCGGGAATAAAACAAAACAAACAAAAGAAGATAAATTTGCGGATCACGTGCGCACCACCGAGTTCCAGACGCCGGAGGAAGAAATGGCTGGATTCAAGCTCCCGCCAGGTTTCGAAATTACCCTGTTCGCTTCTGAGCCTGATATTACCAAACCGATCAATATGGAGTTTGATGACCAGGGAAGGCTGTGGGTCACCCAGTCATCTGAATACCCGATTGCCGCCGGTCCGGGTACCGGAAAGGACCGTATCTCCATTCTGGAGGACAGCGACGGCGATGGAAAAGCAGATGTATTCACGCATTTCGATGACAACCTAAATATACCGATCGGTATCATGCCGGTATCTGATGGGGCTGTTGGATTCAGTATTCCCAATATTTATCATTTTAAAGATAATGACAACGATGGCAGAGCCGATGAAGACGAGGTACTTGTTGGCCCTTTCGGATTTAAGGACACCCACGGCATGGTCAACAATTTCATCCGTGGATACGACGGATGGATTCATGCATGTCATGGATTTACCAATGTTTCGACAATTGCCGGTAGAGATGGTGATTCAGTTACGCTGGTTTCGGGAAATACATTCCGTTTCAGCATTGACGGGAGCCGGGTAGAACAGACCACAAACGGGCGTATCAATCCTTTCGGTTCGGCCATCGACGAGCGGGGGTACCTGTATTCGGTAGATTGCCACAGCAAGCCAATCTTCCAGCTGATTCCGGGTGGAGATTATCCCCAATGGGGACGTAAGGATCCTGCCATTGGCTATGCCCCTGAAATGATGAGTTATGAATTGGGATCTACCGCACTTGCCGGATTGGTTCATTATACCGATCAGCAATTTCCTGAAACCTACCGCGGTAGCTTTTTTACGGGAGACGTGGTGACCTGCCGGATTGACCGCAATACCGTAACCTATCAAGGGACCACCCCCATAGCAAAGAAAGAAGAACCATTTCTCACCAGTGAAGATCCCTGGTTCCGACCGGTGGACATAAAAACGGGGCCTGACGGTTCCCTGTACATTGCCGACTTTTATAACCGCATCATCGGCCATTACGAGGTGTCACTGGATCATCCCGGCCGTGATCGGCTGAGCGGACGCATATGGAAAATAACCTATACGGGTAAAGACGGGGGTACTGTGCCTGTCAAAAACTGGGCAAAGGCAGATTTAAACGAGTTAGTTGCCGCGCTTGATCATCCCCATTTGTCCGTCCGTTTAAAAGTGGCGGACCGCTTGGTTGAAGTTTTCAAAGACAAGGCCGTGCAGCCCGTACTCGATCGCGTGTCAGCTACAAATTCGTCATCGACGGGATATATCCATGGATTGTGGATTTTGCACCGCTTGGGAGCATTGCCCGAGCCTATCATCGAGGCAGCATTGCATCACAAGGAATCTGTCGTCCGTCAGCATGCCTTACGAATTTTAGCGGAGTCAGAAAAACTTACCGATGCCCGGCGGCGTATCGTATTGGCGGCGCTTACGGACACAGACCCTTTCATTCAGCGTACAGCAGCTGAAGTATTAAGCCGTTTTTCCAGTATCGACCACGTTGATCCGTTGCTGACTTTATACGTGAATTGCCCCGAGGAGGATTCGCACCTAAAGTATACGGCACTGTTGGCGGTCCGCAATAACCTGAGAGGAGCCGGTGTTGCAGAACAGGCGGTAAAAATGAAATGGGACGATACCAAACAGGGCACGATCGCGATGGCTATGCGCGACGTCCCGTCACAGGCAGCTGCGACATTTGTATTGGATTATGTGCTCCATCACGATATACCGCACGATGTACTGCAGAAGAACCTCGAATTTATCGGTAGGTATGCGAGTTCTGCACAGCTTTCGCAAATTGTGCCAATTATCACGGAAAAGTTTGCGGGCGATAAGCAGATCCAGCTCTCGCTGTTTCTCAATATTCAGGAAGGGATTGCCCAGCGGGGGCTTGCCGTTAATCCAGCCCTGCGGACATGGGGTACACAGCTTGCCGGTCATTTCCTGAACGAGCTGTCAGACAATCAGGATACGTGGATGAGTACACCGATGGAAAGCCGTCGGGACGATCTCAGCCCTTGGTTGATGTCAGATGCATTCCTTACGCAGGTGACGCCCGCCTTCCGGATTTACCTGAGCGAACGAAATGGCTATAAGCCCCGGTCGATCCTTTACACCAAACCCTTTACACTGCCGGCTGAAATCCGCATGAATGTATTTGATAACGATGTGCATAACACGGAGGAAAAAGTAGGTACATCAAAAAATGCTGTACGTATCCGGTTGGCCGACGGCGATCAAGTTATTGCAGAATACCGCATGAAGCAGGACACCAAGATGGAGTTTTCGGATCTCATTAAATCAACCACACTTGATTTGCATGAATATGAAGGTAAAATGGGCTATATCGAGGTGGTTGACAGCTCGGAGACAGGATCCATCGGTATCGGGAAGTTGGAACCTGCAGTGGTTGACATGCCTCCTTACACCCCTTCAGATATAGATACTTGGCGGCAGCGGGCAGCTGAGATAGCCGGGAATCTGAAAATTACGGACTTAAGGAGTCGCCTTGTACAGGTATTTCAGGCATCCTGGATCCATGTCGATACACGCTTAGCGGCAGCGAATGCACTGGCCAATATGCCTGCAAGAGAAGATGCCGATTTATTGGGTAAGGTATTCGTAGATAAATCAACACCTGCTTTATTGAGGGAACGTTTGGCGGCGATTTTGGGACAGCTACCTCCCGAGCAATCACTTCCCTATCTTCAGGAGGCACTGGAAGGCAGTGCCAGACCCGTGCAACTCGCAGCAACCACTGCACTGGCGGGATCATCCACCGGAATAGGGTTGCTTCTGCAAACCATGGAGGACGGAAAGGCAGCTGTCGATTTGCTTACGGAATTCCGGGTGAAAGAATTGCTGGAAGCTCATGCGCAACCCAATCAGCAGGCGCGCATAAAAAACCTGTTGGCGAAGGGAGAAGATGAACGTGCTGCGAGGAAGAAACTGATCGAGGATCGCATTGCCAACTTTAAAGAGACCGGGACACGCACGGAAAAAGGTAAGGCGATCTTTGAAACCAACTGTGCGATATGCCATCAGATCGGTGGTTCCGGTGGGATGATCGGTCCGCAGCTTAACGGCATCGGCAACTGGGGTGTACGGGCACTGACGGAAAAGATATTGGATCCCAATCGGAACATTTCGGAATCTTTCCGCACATACAACATTACGCTAAACGACGGAAAGCAACAAACCGGATTGTACCGGAGAACCGAGGGCGAAGTAATGGTTTTTGCAGATATCAGCGGCAAAGAGTTTAAGGTGGCCAAAAAGGACATGAAATCCTACACGCCGTCGCCTTACACATTGATGCCCGATCAATTCAGGCATATCCTTTCCGAGGAGGAATTCGGTTCGCTATTGGAGTATCTGTTGAGTGTTAAATAACAATCTTATAATACAAAGATGATCATGGAAAAAACAACTGGAATGATGTTGATTGTGTTGTCGGTTTTATCGGTTAACATCAGTTGTATGGGACAACAAAAAAAGCAAAGAACAGTGTTGTTTGAGAAACATGTACTTTGCGACACCTTTGTGTCGGAAGGGGTTACTGTTGCAGACGTGAATAAGGATGGACAGCTGGATATTGTTGCCGGCGCCTATTGGTTTGAAGCACCGGCATGGAAACAACACGAACTGGCCCAGCCGCAGGCCTTTGCGTATGACAAAGGGTACAGCAATGCTTTTCTGCATTTTGCGCTCGATGTGGACCAGGATGGCTGGGTGGATATCATTCGGGTGGACTTCCCAGGAAAAGCGGTGGTTTGGCATGAAAATCCAAAAGGTGCTCCCGGCCACTGGAAAGAACATCCCATTTACAAAGCTTTCGGAAATGAGACACCGCTTTTCATCGATATTGACGGTGATGGAAGGCCGGATCTGCTCGGCAACGATCCCGAAGCGCAGGAGGTGATCTGGCTGCAGGCCCCTCGTAAGCGCGGGGATACCGTATGGAAAAAGCACGTCATCAGCAAAGAAGCTGGACTCGGAACCCATCAATTCACACACGGACTGGGCGTCGGCGATCTAAACGAGGATGGCCGTCCGGACGTGTTGATTAACAAAGGCTGGTGGGAGGCTCCAGCCGTACACGATGACCTGCCCTGGAAATTTCATCCGGCGGATTTCGGGGAAGATTGCGCGCAAATGCATGTGTTCGATGTAAACGGTGACGGTTTGGTGGATGTTATCAGCTCATCCGCACATAATTACGGGGTTTGGTGGCATGAGCAACAGCGCGACGCTACGGGCGGCTCCCGCTGGGAAAGGCACGTGATAGACAGCACGTTCTCGCAGAGCCATGCACTGACGTGGAAGGACATCAACAGCGACGGGCATCCTGACCTGATTACCGGAAAACGTTTTTTTGCACACAATGGGCATGATCCGGGGGCTTTCGAACCGGCGGTATTAAAATGGTATGAGTTTATGCCGGGTAAGGCGCCCTATTGGCGCGAACATCAGATCGATGATAACAGCGGAGTGGGGCTGCAGGTCGTGGTCGAAGACGTAAACGGAGACGGAATGGAAGATGTTGTTGTTTCCAACAAAAAAGGGGTGTTTTTCTTAAAGCAATTAGGTCATAAATAGAAGGTAGAAAAGGCGATCAAACGAAAGGAGGTTTTACAAAAGGAATCAATAAATGTAAGTGGTTTGCCAAAAATGCCGGTAGTGATGGAAGCACTACCGGCGTGTAATGAGCAGATCTGTGATTAAATAGTAGCATGATTTGATCATGCCAATAAAGAGAAAACCAAGATAAACTCAAACATTGCAAAATTATGTATTTAAATGGATTGGGCAAGTGGCTACGATGTCTTTTGCCGCTACCACACCTGACATTTTTAAAAAAAATGTCCGGAACACAGCAACGAATGCTAATTATGAATCTATCCCTATTTTCTTTAGCTCTTGTCTGTTTCCAGTTCGCGTTTGCAGGGAAAATAGTTGCGCAGAAAGTTACCCTACAAGAAAAGGAAGCAACGGTTGTTCAATTATTGAATAAGATCGAGAAACAGACAGGCTTTACCGCATTTTATAGAAAGAAGGACATAGACGAGACAAAACGCCTAAGCGTCAATTTGCGCGAAGTGGAGCTGAGGGAGGCTCTTCATGTGATTTTTGACGAATTGGCGTGTGATTATGAGATTAAGGAGCGAATAATTATCGTGCGAAAAAGTGAGAAGAGAGAGCTCCAACAAGAAGTAACAAAGCCGCTAAAAGAGGTTCAGCATGAAGTTTTTGGAAAGGTTTTGAACCAATCTGGAGCTCCGTTGCCAGGGGTGACGGTTTCTTTAAAGGGCATGCAAGTGAGTACAGTAACTGATGAGGATGGAAATTTTCGGATTAACGCCGAAAAAGGTCAACTACTGATTTTCACGAATATTGGTTATGAGACTCATGAGGCTGTTGTCAATGATCAAAATAATTTACAGATTGTATTAATTGAAACGTTGGCTGATCTTGATGAAGTGGTTGTTGTAGCTTTTGGTACACAAAAGAAGGCTACCATCACCGGGGCAATTACATCTGTTGGGCAGCAGGTTGTCAAATCAATTACCACTTCAGATTTATCCAAAGGATTGGCCGGCCGACTTCCAGGAGTCAGGGTAGTACAAAATTCAAGTGAACCGGGGTCTTTTGATACTAAATTCGATATCCGTGGATTCTCTGATCCGCTGTTTATCGTTGATGGTATGGAAATGGCAAAGCGAGATTTTGTTAGGTTAAATCCAAACATTATAAAAGATATCAGTGTGCTGAAAGATGCTTCGGCTGCGGTGTACGGCGTAAAGGCAGCGAATGGTGTTATACTTGTCACCACCCAAAAAGGTGAGATAGGAAAGCCCGTAATAAGCTATTCAGGAGATTATGAGATCCAATCATTTACCAATACATTGACACCCTTGGACGCTTACCATTATGCTGTATTGAATACAGAGGCTGAAATCAATAACGGTATTCCACCGAATGCGACGACCTTTAGTGCCGAAGATATTCAGGCCTATAAAGACGGTACTAAACAGAGTACAAATTGGTACGATTTGGTAACGAGACCTTATTCTGATAAACAACGTCATAACGTCAGTGTTAATGGCGGCAGCGAACGCATCCAATACTTTACCTCTATCGGTTACACAGGTGAAGATGGGATGTGGAGAAGTGGAGACCTTAATTATAAAAAGTACGATTTAAGAGCGAGTGTGACGGGTGAGATTACTGACAATCTAAAGATGAGTTTAAGCATTGACGGAATGCAGGATCAAAAAAATGAACCAGGAGCTCCGGCTTTTTTACCGGGAGTGATTGGAAGTATGTATTTCTCACTTTTCATGCAAGTTCCGACCAATCCTGTCTATGCAAATAACAATCCAGCATATCTGCAGGATTCTTACGACGGGCAGCATCCATTAGCCATATCCAATGCCGATATCGGAGGCTATACACGTACGCAATTGAAAACTTTTCAGGGAAATTATACGATTGACTACGATGTGCCTTTCATTGAGGGGCTTAATGCCAGTCTCCGGTACGGTTATTATAACCTTGAACAATACATAAAGAAATGGGCTCCGAAATTTCAGATGTATTCCTATGAGGAGTCTACGGGGACATACCGCAACACTGCTACAAAGAACGATCCGGCAAATTTGATGGGTGACTATACATCCATGCAGCGGCATACACTATATGGCCAACTAAACTACGCCAAATCGTTTTTAAAGAATAACCTCAATGTTACACTGGTCTTTGAGCAGAAACAATTAAAAAACGATAATTTATCTGCTTACAGTGAATTTGATGCCAACGTTGATCAGTTTTTTGCGGGAACACGTAATCATCGGGTCACTTCTACTGATATTTACGAAATCAACAACCAGAATATCATCAGTAAAGTCAATTATAATTATGATTCTAAGTATCTGTTAGAATCAGGATTTAATTTCGGTGGATCCTCACAATTTCCAGTGAATGGCCGGTGGGGATTTTTCCCATACGCATCTGTGGGTTGGGTAATATCACAGGAGAAATTCTTTAAGCCAATGTCGTCGTTCGTCTCCCAATTGAAACTACGGGGATCGTGGGGGAAAATGGGCGACGATGGAGCAGCTGCATTCCAATTTTTGGAAGGATATGACTATCCCAGTGGCACATATGTTTTTGATGACCGGATTACCCGGGGGCTGGGTTTTAGGAGTATTCCCAATCCTAACTTGACCTGGAGTACAAGTGTTACAAAGAACATTGGATTGGATTTGGATATCAAAAACAGGTTTGTTTATCTAAATCTCGATTTCTTTCAGCGGGATCGATCCGGATTGTTGGCTACCCGGACAACCATTATACCCGGCACCATCGGTCAATCACTGTCTCAAGAGAATTTAAATAGTGACAAAATCCAGGGGTTGGAAATCGTGGTTGGGCATTCCAAAAAGAAAGGTGATTTTATGTATGATGTATCGGCCAATATGTCCTATACCCGCGGCCGGCTAATCCATATCGAGCGCAATGCTGATCCGAACTCCTGGGAGAATTGGAGAAATAACGGAACAGACAGGTGGACCAATATCGTTTGGGGATATGATTACATTGGACAGTTCCAGACCTATGAGGAAATCGTTAATTCACCTTTACAGGGTAATCATGCGCTTGCTAATCGGTTCTTGAAGCCGGGTGACCTCAAATACCGAGATGTGAATAATGATGGACTGATAAATCGGTTGGATGAGATCCCCATTGCACGGGGAAATACGCCGGAGATCAGTTTTGGTCTTGGAGGAACATTCAACTATAAGCAATTCGATTTGGACATCTTGTTTCAGGGAGCGGCTAATGTCAACTATCTGAACGACGGCCAGTGGTATGCAAGGGAGGGTATTCATTGGATAGGACGTAATGGACTTATGAAATTTGCTGATAGGTGGCATCGCGAGGATTTGTTCGATGTAAACAGTCCATGGATTCCGGGCAGGTATCCGTCTACCTATTCGAGAGGGCCGGAATCACCTTCAACCCAATCCAATATTGCGAATTCAACATTTTGGGTAAACAATTCATCATATGTGCGGCTGAAAAGCGTGACATTTGGCTATACCTTGCAAAATGCTTTCCTCACTAAAATAGGTGTACAAAGTCTCCGGATCGTATTAAGCGGATTTAACCTAATTACATGGACGGGATTGGAAGATGTGGATCCGGAGCGCCTTCAGAACTTGATCTATCCAAACACAAAAACATACAATTTTGGTTTGAACCTCCGGTTATAATCCGTTTAGCAATTATCCAAATATAAAAATATGAAAACCAATTACATATATATGTTTGCGGGATTATGGTTGATGGTGGCCCTGACTTCCTGTAAAGAATTTTTAAATACCAAACCATTAAATATCATCAGTGATGAGGACGTATTTAAAGACGAGTCATTAATCTTATCTTATCTGGCTACGCTTTATGACGCATTGCCGATGGACAATTTTGGCAACGCGATGTTAGGTCCGAATGAAAGTATAGGTGGTACGGGCAGTGGAGGTGATTTTTGGGGATACAATCACATACGAAGGGTCAATGCACTATTGGAAAAGCTGCCAGCGTCTCCGCTTAATGAAAACCTTAAAACAACTTTGATAGGAGAAGCGAAGTTTCTAAGAGCTTATTATTATTTCGGAATGGTAAAGCGATATGGAGGTGTACCGATAATCAAATCTGTGCAACAATATACTGGCGAAGGCGATATAAGTGTGTATCAGGTGCCCCGCGACGAAGAGGTTGATGTATACAATTTTATTTACGAAGATCTGGCCGAAGCAGCAACATTATTGCCAGAAACGAACAGCAAAGGCAGGGCGACGAAATTCAGCGCATTAGCCCTCCAATCGAGGGCAATGTTGTACGCAGGCTCATCGGCCAAATATGCTCCCGTACAGCTGAATGGATTGGTAGGTATCCCCGAATCGGAACAAAACAGATTCTGGCAATCGGCATTTGATGCGGCGGAGGCCATTATTAATTCCCGCAATTTTTCACTATATCAACAACAAACTGATTTAGCTGAGAACTTCGCGCAATTGTTTTTAGATGACAGTAATCCGGAGGCAATTTTTATACGGTATTATTCGTATCCTGAAAAAACGCACAACTACGATCGCGATGTGATTCCGTTCGGTGTTCGCGGCCCCGATGGTTATGGCTCGGGATCCACTCCGGTATTGGAATTCGTGGAACAATTTGAGTTGAAAGATGGGTCACCAGGTGCACTGAAAATCGGCACACCCAATGCCCCCGTTTTTTACGATCATCCTATGGATCTTTTTGCTGATCATGATCCTCGGCTTTTGGGTACGGTTATTTTGCCAGCTAGTCTATGGCGGGGAGAGGAGATCGATATTCAGGCAGGACTTTTTGATCAAGGCGTTAAAATTGAGTCAGGTGATCCCAATGTAAGGTATAATCCCGCAACCAAGCGAATTGATGCCAATGGAACTATTAAAGTAGTGGGATCAAGTGGTTTCGGCTCTGAAAAAACGCAAACAGGATTCTATTTAAGGAAATATCTTGATAATACGTTGGCACGTGCCAATGTACGTACTAACGGTTCGTCGCAACATTGGATCGCGTTGCGTTACGGTGAGGTGCTATTGAATTACGCGGAGGCAGCTATTGAACTTGGAAAAATTGCGGAGGCTAAGGAAGCTATGAATGAAATCAGATCAAGGGCGGGAATTAGTGTACTTACTGATGAAGAAGTTACCCTTGATCGGGTACGGCATGAACGGGTGATAGAACTGGGCTTTGAAAGCCATAGCCTGTGGGACTATAAACGTTGGCGGTTGACGGATCGGTTGTACAATAATTCAACGGTTGGTGCACTTAAATGTTATTTCGACATCCAAGCCAATGCCTATCGATTCGAAACTTCAACCGTGCCAAATGCTTTTAAGACGTTTGTACCCACGTCATATTATACGGCAATACCTGCCTCCGAGTTAACGGCTAATCCGAATCTGATTCAAAATCCGGGATATTAAAAACTATGAATATGAACATTTCACGAATAATCATCATCGTATTATCGGCTGTTTTCGCCTCTTGCAGTATCGATAATTATTCTCCGCCGAATGGGGGAATTCATGGAAAGCTGATCGATAAGATCACCAGTAAAAACTTTCAAACACAGCAACCCAATGGATATAATGTATTATTATTTGAGAAAGGAGGATCTCAAAATATTCCGTTGGTAATCCCCGGGAAGCCTGATGGTACGTTTGAAAATTCCTATATTTTTCAAAATGAGTATAAAGTGGTCGTCACGGAGGGTGCTTTCTTTCCGCTTGACACGGTGACAGTGCAAGTAGGAGAACGCACGCAGGTTGACTTCGAAGTGATGCCTTATCTGGCCTTGACTAACGTCAGTGTAACCACTTCACCTGGGAAAATCACTGCTACTTACAACATAGCCCGACAGGTGGAAAGCGGAAAGATATTGGATCGCATGACCTTGGTATCTGAGATCCCCACGGTTAATAACGTAGTGTTTGATCACCGACGAGCTACCGATTTGTCTGCTGTTGCCGACCCAGCGATATTAGCCGACACGTTTGTTGACGAGATCGACGGATTGACTTCAGGTAAGAAGTATTATGTGCGTGTAGCCGCGCGAATTCAATCTGCGCTCGGGCGATATAATTACAGCGATGTTTTTGAAGTTACTATTCCTTAAAAAAATGACAAAATTCGGAATTAATACTTTTTTATTTACAGGATCGTTTACAAACGACAGTATATCTTTATTTTCAAGGTTTAAGGATTGGGGATTTGATTCGGTGGAGATTGCGATAGATGACCCAACTGTGCTTGATGTTCAGTTAATTAATAAAGGGTTGACTGAAAATGGATTAGTTTGCGGATCCGCCTGTGCGGCAATGGGGCCGGGCAGGGACTTGCGGGGTACCGTAGAAGAACAAGAAACCGCGATCCGTTACCTAGAATCATGTGTTGCATTGCTTGCTGAAATTAACTGCCCCGTATTGGTTGGTCCATTGTATTCAAGCGTTGGCAGAGCTGCTTTTGAAGAGAAAGCGGCCAGGGAAGAACAATGGCATACGGTTGTGAACCACCTGCGTCATTTGGGGAGCTATGCAGAAGATTGTGGGGTGACTTTGGCGATTGAACCGCTCAACCGATATGAAACTGATTTTATAAATACCGCTTCTCAGGCTTTGGAGCTTGTTGACGAGATTGGTCTTCCGAGTGTAAGAGTACATTTGGATAGCTATCACATGAATATTGAAGAGAAATATCCTGCAGAAGCCATTCTTCGGACGGGCCGTCAACTTGCTCATTTTCATGCGTGTGGTGTGGATCGTGGGGCGCCGGGTAATGATCATACGGATTGGCTGAAAGTTATTGATGCATTGAAAAAAATTGATTATCAGGGGGATATCGTGATTGAATCGTTTACCCCGGATGTCAAAGTAATCGCTAAGGCTGCATCGATTTGGCGTACCACGGAGCCATCGCAGGAGTCCATTGCCCGCAAGGGACTGGATTTTCTGCGGGAACAGTGGGACAGGAGATAGACCGGCGAATATTAAAAGATAGAAAGGGCCGGTAGCAGGTAGGAACAGGACAACGTAATCCAACAAATTTGTTTTCTTTGTTGAGATTATAAACAAAATGCCTGAAATGAGTACCCTGCACTTGAAAATTCTTTTTTTTTGTCCGTTACTGAATGCTGTACTGTTTCTAAATGCCCAACAGCTACAGGTGTCCGGGCTGATGGTGGATCATTTGCACCATTCAGATTTTCAGGTGGTCAATGGATATCCGGTTATTGGATCCGACGAAGAGGGAGATGGTCAGCGTGTAGAGATGGCTAATAAAAAGCCGGTATTGGGCTGGGAACTCGTCAACACGGTACGGGGTGCGTATCAATCCGCTTACCGTATACTTGTGTCAAGCAGTGCCGACAGCCTCGCCAAAGAGGTCGGTGATGTTTGGGATTCGGGTATGGTGGCATCGGATGAATCGACTAATGTATTGTATGCAGGAAAACCATTGGTACCCAATACGGGCTACATATGGAAGGTGATGATATGGGATGAGAAAGGTGAAGCTTCCGGTTGGTCGCCCGTGAGCCGTTTCCGGACCGCGGCGGAATTGACCGACTATCAGACAACTTTTTATCCCCTGCAGAAAACCGATGAAGCTCCCGTACGGATCTCCAAAGCAGGGAACATCATACGGGTAGACTTCGGTAAGGCTGCCTTCGGACAATTGCGGCTGACACTGAATTCACCTACCAAAATGGAAGCGGTGACTGTTAGGTTGGGAGAGGCTGTTCATCCCGACGGGAGCATCAATCGCAAGCCCGGTGGGACAATCCGGTATGCGGAATATCAATTGTCCTTAAATAAAGGAATATACACGTATCAACTGCAGTTCCGTCCTGACAGGCGCAATACCGGTCCACAGGCTGTAAAAATGCCCGAGTACATCGGTGAAGTGCTGCCGTTCCGTTATGTAGAGCTGGAAGGGTATACAAATGAATTGGAAAATACCGATGTCGTGCGCTCCAGTGTCCATTACCCGTTTGATGACTTTGCTTCGTATTTCGAGAGTTCGGATTCTGTACTCAATGCCGTGTGGGAGCTCTGTAAATATAGCGTCAAAGCCACGACCTTTGCGGGTATTTATGTGGATGGTGATCGCGAGCGCATTCCTTACGAAGCGGATGCATACATCAACCAGTTGTGTCACTACGGTGTAGATAAGGAATACAGTATGGCGCGTAGGTCTCACGAGTACCTGCTGCACCGTGCTACGTGGCCTACTGAATGGATTCTGCAATCGGTATTGATGGCGTATAATGATTATTTGTATACTGGAGATACCCGGTCGGTAAGTTGCTACTACGAAGATCTGAAGGCTAAGCTTTTGTTGCCGCTACGTGACGCCAATGGGTTAATCAGCACGAAAACCGGGAAGCAGACCAAAGCATTGATGAAGACGATCCATTACCAGGGCGACTCGATTCGCGATATTGTGGATTGGCCGCATACAGGCGGTTTTGGCATGGTGGGCAATGGGGAAACCGATGGTTTCGTGTTTACTACCTACAATGCCGTGGTTAACGCCTTTCATTATAAAGCACTCAAGGATATGGTGGTATTGGCCACGGCCATTGGCCGGACGGAAGATGCGGCATTGTTTGCCGAAAAGGCTGCAGAGACGTACAAGGCTTTCCAGTCGTTGTTGTGGGACAAACGTAAAAAGGTATTCCGCGATGGCATCGATACCGATCATGCTTCTTTGCACACCAATATGATGGCTCTGGCTTTCGGGTTGGTGGCTCCAAAACAGGAAGATGCCGTGATGGCATTCATCCGTTCGCGTGGCATGGCGTGCAGCGTGTATGGCAGCCAGTTCCTGATGGACGCTATTTATGCAGCCGGCGATGCGGATTATGGCCTTTCACTACTTACCTCACAAAGTGACCGGAGCTGGTACAACATGATCCGCGCCGGCAGCACCATTACCATGGAGGCGTGGGACAATAAATACAAACCTAACCAAGATTGGAACCACGTATGGGGAGCTGTTCCGGCTAATGTCATTCCCCGGAAATTGATGGGTGTCGAACCGTTGGAACCCGGTTGGAAAACATTCCGTGTACGGCCTCAGATCGGCTCCTTGGAGTGGGCTAATAGTAAAGTGCCCACTATCAAAGGTGATGTAACGGTTTCCTGTAAGCAGGATCCATCCACATATGTGATGCAGCTTGTTGTGCCAGGGAACACCAGCGGGACGGTGGAATTGCCCGTGGAATTAACGGGACATCCAAATATGAGAATTAACGGGGATCCCATAAAGGTTAACATAAAGGATGGTAGGATGGTTTCTCCGCCCCTAGGTGCGGGAAACTATGAGATTATCGTAAGTAGGTAAAATAAGATGATAAACAAAAGCAAGAAAGCACTTTACACGTTGATCGCTGTCGCCGTTGTGTCGGCATTGACCGGTTGTGATTCCATCCGGTCCGGGAAAGGCGACTGGAAAACTATTGAACAGGTTTTCGCGGAAGCCCCCGACTCGATCCAAACCAGCGTGTATTGGTATTGGATTTCGGACAACCTCTCAAAGGAGGGTGTGGTCAATGACCTCCACGCCATGAAAAAAGTGGGTATCAACCGGGCATTCATCGGCAACATCGGGCTGGATGACCTGCCCGGTGGCGGTTATGGGAAGGTTAAAATTTTTACGGACGAATGGTGGGATATCCTTCACACGGCCCTAAAGACAGCTACGGAACTGGGAATCGATATCGGTATTTTCAACAGTCCGGGCTGGAGCCAATCGGGTGGTCCCTGGGTGAAGCCCGATCAGGCGATGCGTTACCTTGCCGCCACGGACACCCTTGTAAAAGGCCCTGCGAAGTTCACGGGCAGCCTGCGGTTGCCTCCGGGCGACTTTCAGCGGTTGAAGACGCTGGCATTCAGGACACCGAGGGATTACGGTAAAAGTATGGCGGATCTTCAACCGGAGGCAACGGCGGATTTTGCCGGACAACCGTTGGGGAACCTGTTTGACAAGGACCGGCATACGGAGGTCGCCCTGCCGTCCGGCACGAAGTCTACGATCTCCCTATCGGTAGCGGATGCCTTTACGGCCCGGAGTCTGACCATCTATCCCGCCCGGCGCAACATGGCATTCGACGTTACCCTGGAGGCGATGAGGAACGGAGCGTTCGAACCGGTTAAGTCGTTCCGGCTGGACCGCACCAACAATGCGCTGAATGTGGGGTTTGAGCCCTATGCGCCGGTGATTGTATCGTTCGATGCGGTGGAAAGCAATGTGTTCCGTTTCGTATTTGATAAAACGGTGGGGAATGCCGGCATTGCCGAGATCGAATTGAGCGCCACTCCGCGCGTGGAGCGTTTCAAGGAGAAATCGCTGGTACGCATGCACCCCACCCCGTTGCCCTACTGGCACGATTACCAATGGGAGCGTCAGGCAGAACCGGAGGATGCACTTTTTACCGTGGTTCCTTCCGATGTAAGGGACATCACCCCGCAGGTATCCGCCGCCGGCGAATTGACGTGGGACGTTCCCGAAGGCAGCTGGACGATCCTACAAACGGGGATGCTGCCCACTGGGGTCACCAATGCACCGGCGAGTCCGGAGGGGACCGGCCTGGAAGTTGACAAAATGAACCACGAGCACGTTCTCCGGCACTTTGATGCGTTTCTTGGGGAGATACTGCGCCGCATACCGGAAGCCGACCGGAAAACTTTTAAAGTGGCGGTACAGGACAGTTATGAAACGGGCGGGCAGAACTGGACGGATGGTTTTGAGGATAAATTCAAGCAGACATTCGGATACGATCCGACACCTTACATCCCTGTTTTTTATGGGCATGTGGTGGGCAGCCAGGACCAGTCAGACCGGTTCCTTTGGGATGTGCGGCGTTTTGTGGCCGACAAAGTGGCCTATGAATACGTAGGCGGGCTCCGTGATGTGAGCCATAAACACGGGCTGACCATCTGGCTGGAGAACTACGGGCATTGGGGCTTTCCGGGCGAGTTCCTGCAATACGGCGGGCAGTCGGACGAAATCGGCGGTGAGTTCTGGAGCGAGGGTGAGCTGGGAGACATCGAAAACCGGGCCGCTTCTTCCGCTGCCCATATTTATGGGAAAAGAAAAGTATCAGCCGAATCATTTACGGCTGCGGGAAATACCTTCGGCCGGTATCCGGCGATGTTTAAACAGCGCGGCGACCGTTTCTTTGCCGAGGGGATCAACAATACCCTACTGAGTGTCTACATCCATCAACCGTACGAGGATAAAAAGCCTGGGGTGAATGCCTGGTTTGGCAATGAGTTCAACCGCTTCAACACATGGTACTACGATATGGATCTTTTCGTGGATTACCTGAAGCGCAGCAATTTCCTGCTGCAGCAGGGGCTGTATGCGGCCGATGTCGCCTATTTCATCGGTGAGGATGCACCGAAAATGACCGGCATACAGGATCCACCGTTGCCCAAAGGTTATTCGTTCGACTACATCAATGCGGAGGTGATTTTGAACCGTATTTCCATGAAGGACGGCCGGTTTACCCTGCCGGACGGACTTTCGTACCGGGTGCTGGTGCTGCCGCAACTGGAAACGATACGGCCGGAAGTGCTGCGGAAGATCGAGCAGCTGGTAAAGGATGGGGGCATTGTGCTGGGACCCAGGCCGCAGCGTTCGCCCGGCCTGGCTGACTATGGCAAGGCTGATGAGGAAGTCCGGGCGCTGGCGGATAAGCTGTGGGGCGATGGGAAGGACACCCAGCAGAAAGAGCACGTTTACGGAAAAGGGCTGGTATTGCAGGGAATGACCCTTCAGGAGGCCCTGAAACGGGCAGATGTACCGCCGGACGTGCAGCTTGCGGATTCGGACCCCGCGGTGTTCATACACCGCACACTGCCCGATGGGGACATTTATTTTGTATCCAACCAAAGTGACGGAAAGATCCAGATCAACCCGACTTTCCGTATTTCGGGTAAGCAGCCGGAGCTCTGGGACGCCGTTCACGGAACGATGCGGGACCTGCCGGAGTTTGACGATACGGGCAGTGGAACCACCGTACCGCTGGAACTGGATAGCTACGAAAGTGCCTTTATCGTATTCCGGGAAAAAGTCAATAAAATACCATCAGCTACAGGCAAAAATTTCCCCGCGCCCAAAAACACGGTACCGATACAGGGAGCTTGGCAGGTTGAATTTAGACGACCGGATTCGACAGGCTTTACCCTACAGATGGATACCCTCACGGATTGGTCCCTGTCGGCCGACACTGCCGTGGCACATTTCTCCGGTGAGGCCTGGTATCGCAGGGAATTGCCATCGGTTGCTGTATCGAAGGGTGCACGCATTTATGTGAACCTGGGGTCGCTGGTAGCATTGGCGAAAGTGAAGGTCAACGGCCAGGATGTAGGAGGGGTTTGGACACCGCCTTACCGGCTGGATATCACCTCCGCTTGGAAGGAAGGCAATAATACGATCGAAGTAAAGGTTGTCAATACCTGGGTGAACCGGCTGATCGGCGATCAGAAATTACCACCCGAAAAGCGCTCCACATGGACACTTGTAAACCCTTATACGGCAAACAGTCCCTTGCATCCTGCCGGATTGACAGGACCGGTTACGCTTGAAGTTTTTAAGGATTAGAAAAATTGAAATGAGAACTTATTTTTTAACCGTTATCTTTTTTTTATCCGTATCCAACTCTCTTTTTAGCCAAATTGAAGATCGGTTATTTCCTTTGGCACCCAACAGTATTCATTTGGATGGATACTTGGATTCTTATATCCAACGGTCGATTGAGCAATGGAATAAAGGTGATTTGCCCTATTCGGAATTTGTGAATTTCTTTAAAGAGGGACGGCCTCAGTTTGCCTTGGGCGAAATGTGGGGAAAAGCTGTCCGTTCGGGTTGTATGTTTTATCGCTACACGCGCGACCCGGAATTAAAACGGATAATGCAAGAAACAGTCAGTGATATGTTGTCCGCCCAGGATACGAATGGCTGCATCAGTTGTTCGGAACCGGAAAAACAACCCGATGGCCCGAATGGCGACCTGTGGGAACGGAAATACGTCATGCTCGGCATGGAAGAATATTACGAATGGGTGAATCCGGATCCGGCGGTTTTATCGAGTTTAATCCGGCAGGCCGATTGTATCATGTCCCAGGTGGGCAAGGCACCGAAAATAGAAATCACTGATTTGGGATGGAGTGCGACGAATATCGGATACGAGCCCTGCCATATTGAATCCAGTTCCCTGCTGGAGCCTTTTATGCGGCTTTATGAATGGACAGGAGAGCAGCGTTTTTTGGATTTTGCGACTTATATTATTGAATCCGGGGGGACCAAGCATTACAACATCTTTGAGATGGCCCTGAAAAATGTCCAGCCGTATAAAATGGCGGGACATTATCCCAAGGCGTATGAAATGCTATCCATTTTTGAAGGACTGGTTGAATATTACCGGGTAACCGGAAAGCCGGAAATCAAACAGATGTTTCTTAATTTATTTCATAACGTCAGAAAGTACGAAATCACCGTCATCGGGAATGGAGGGTCTGACCAACCCTACCATCCGCAGGTTGCTGGGGAAGCCTGGGGAAATACGGCCTTGGAGCAGACCAACCCCGATATTACCCGTATGATGGAAACGTGTGTGGGCGTTACGTGGCTGAAATTTTGCAGTCAGGTATTGCGCATTACCGGCGATCCATCGGCCATGGATGAAATAGAGAAGTACGTTTACAATGGACTTATCGGCGCCATGAAACCAACAGGGGACGGCTTTAGCTATGTGAACCTGCTGAATGGCTGTAAGGTAAATGGTCACGGTTGGGGATGGCATTTTGATGATTTGCATGTGACCTGCTGTAACCTCAACGGCCCCATGGGATTGGCATATATACCCTACGTAGCGGCGATGAATTCGCGGGAGGGCCCCGTCATCAATCTGTATAATCAGGGCGAAATCCATTTTCGGTCTCCGCGAAGGAAGCCCGGTACGATTGCCATTGCCACGGATTACCCCGTTTCGGGCGATATCCACATGAAGGTGAGTCTCGGAGGAACGGAGAAGTTTACCCTAAAATTCAGGATTCCTGAATGGAGCAAAGCAACGACTTTACGGATAAATAACCAGGAGGTGTCTGTTGTTCCGGGCTCTTATGCTGAAATCACGAGGAAGTGGAAAGCGGGCGATGAGATCGCCCTGTCATTGGATATGAGGTGCCGGGTGTTGGATGCTCCCCATGGAAGTAACCGGGCAGGAGATAATTTTCAAGCCGTTTTATACGGACCGTTAGTATTGGCGAGGGACGAAAACATGGACAAGGATTATAACCAGCCGGTGACACTTCAATCCAAAGATGGGTTCATCCAGGCAATACAAAGTACGCCAACGGCCCAACCCATTAATCTTCAGTTTTCTGTACCGATCGAAGGGGGAAAATACATTACGATGATTGATTATGCCTCCGTCAACAATTGGGATAATGGGAAGCATGTATGTACATGGATTCCGAAGAAAGAGAAAGAATAGGTATTCATCTGAAAAAAATGCCTCAATCGGGATAAGTTAGCTCCCGATTGAGGCAATGTCTGTTATTTAAATGTGATATCGATCCATTTTCCGCTAAGTTCACCGTCGATGTTCAATACCATATTCCCGTCTTTAACAACGTGTTTAATATCCGACTTTCCGTTCTTTACCGCGGCCTTTCCGGCAGCAAACGGAACCGGTAAGCTAATTTCGCCCTCACCTGCCACACGCAGTTGATAGATCTTTAAACCTGCATCCAACGGAACGTAGCAAATATCAACGGGTTGACTGCTAAACTTGTAGTTGACATTGTCTACCGTGATGCCTGTACATTGAACGCCGTTGAATGCAATCAGCTTACCCGAATCATCTGTACGGAAAGCTACGTTCATTTTTCCCCGATAGGTCACATCACGACCGTTGATTTTCAGGTGTTGGATATCCAATTCATCGGAAGGTAGGGGATTCGCTGCCAATGCTTTTGCATCGGCTTCTTCATTCCGGGAAAATCCGCCCTCCCAGTTTTCACGGTGCGTTCGGTAATGCTTTACCAGGGCAGTGGTGCCGTTTGGAAATTTGGTGGCAAAGAAATCGGTCGTACGAGACACATAGGTGGGGTTGTCGTTTTCCGTGAATTTGCCGGTGGATGGATAGGCATTCGCGGCTGACAGGATTTCGAACAGCGTGCGCGATTCGTAGCCGAGGCTGGCCGACTGATCGTCACGGGGTCGGAATCCGCAATAGTAGGCAACGCCTTTCCCCTTTTTTAATTGCGTTCCCACAATCTGATTTTCAACTTTTGCTACGACGGTTGCTGCCGGTGAAGTGGTGCTGACGGGATAGATCCGGTCTACCAGGAAGTCGGTCAGAATTACTTGTTCGGGTACGTTTGAAAAACTATTTTCAAACGAGATTTGCTTTCCGCTGGCTATTTCCCCCATATAGGCATCGAATGGGTAGCTGACACCGAACAGCGATTGCCATTTTGTTGAACAGTCGTTTCCTTTGCTGTCGATCAGCGGAGGCGCACTGCACCAGATGACTTTGCCCCCGTTTTCCACAAATTGATCCATCATGTCGAGCAATCCGGCCTCGGGCAATGGCTCAAACAGCGCAACCAGGGTACTGTATTTTTTGTCAGCAACCTGGATCTGGCCATCCGGAAGCACTTTACCCATTTCCAGCAGCTTATCGGCCGTGAGGTAATTCGCATAGCCATACTGCGTCATCCAGCTACCGAACCGTTCTTCTACCGCTACGAGGTTCATCGGGTATAAGATCAGGACCTCGATATCCCGGTGGACGTTATCGGTCATTAATTTCATCGGCTTCGAAGGCTGGGCACCGAAGGCTTCGTTGAGCATATTCTTCCAATGGAGCGCAGCATTCGGGAATCCCCAAGCGGCGGCATAGGCATTCGGATATTTGTTGACCACGCCGATGGAAGTGCCCATGGCTGCGCCGTAATAGTTGCGGTCACCCCATCCACATTCCGCAAAATCGTTTCCGGTGGGCTGGAGGTACTCGCCCCACTTGAAATAATCATAACATGCTGCAGCGGCCTGGTGTACCGTATTGCTCCAGACGAAGTTTGATGTATATTCATATTTATAGGCATTGTCGTGGAGTTTTTCGACGTCCCATAAATCAATGGTAGGGCTTTCAGCCCACGATGAATGCGCACTCGTTGGCATCTCCCGGTCAAATAATTGCTCGGCGTAGTCTTTCGCGTGTTTAAACAGGTCGACCACCCCGTGGTTTAGCAGCTTGTAGTACCGGTCCCTTAACAAATAGGTACGATGGATGTCTTCCGGTTTTTCACCCATCACGTATTGAACGTTGCGTACCGCTCCGGCGGTCGCCTGGTAATAAGGTGCTCCATAGGCAAAATAGAGCATGTACTTGTCATCCAGTGGTTGACCATATTTTTGCTGGTATTGTTTGGAGAAACCCTCCGTTAAAAAACGGGTGTTAAATTGACCGCCCTCGTGATGCGAGAAATAGACCCAGTCCTGCTGTATGTGCATTTCATCGGAATAGAAAGCAGTTAAATTTACGCCCTTCTTCTTATATTTATCAATCAGACTGTTCAGAAACGCTGGTGCTTTCTCACTGAAATAATCCATTTCCGGGGTTTCATATTCCAATAAAACCATCACACGATCGTACCCTTCCAATTGTTTCGGGCCGTCGTAGTAAACCCGCAGGTTTCGGACCGGATAAATCATGTCGGCCGGATCGTTTTTTATGCCGTATCCATTACCACCGACGTCTATTGTATCACCCGCTTCGTATTTAATATCCTTTATTTCAATGATATCATCCGGATTAACCGCAATATGGTGCGATGCTTGTACCGGTTTTTCTTTGAACGCATACGCCTTTATGTTTTTCAGTGTAACGCGGAATTTTCCTTTGTTGTTTGTCCAGAAAAGCTGTTGCCACATCGAAATGCTGAACTGACCGTCAGAAGGATTGCGCAGCCCTACTTTGTAACCCAACCATCTTCCGGCTTCCTGGGTTTGATTTTTATAGGCTGGGCCAAGTTCAAGTGGACTAAGCAGACTCAGGCAGATGCCCATTCCATATTGTTTGGCAAAATCACTGATGAATTTGATTTTATCGACGTATTCATCCATGTCTGGGGTTAAGCGCCGCTCTGTGCCCGCTTGGGGGCGGTATTGCCTGAAAAATTCATCAAACGCAATCGTCAGCTCTTTGTCGCCCCGTTGTTTTCCTGCTTCGCACACATCCCGCAGGCTGCGTATGGAACGTGTAAAGCCGAGGGACATATCAATTTTCTTGTCCGGGTCCATTAGGTCATAAAGCTGCTGATCGCTGGTCAGGATGATCACTTCGGATCTTGCCGGTTGCAGAAAGCCTGCAACCAGTACCAAGAGAATAATTAGCTGTTTGTTCATCTGTATTATCTTTAATGGTGATCGTATTTGTCTGGAGCTATTTTTACGGCCGAATGGTTATGTCATAATCACCCGAGCCCAGTTTAAGAATAAAGCCGGTCTCTGACGCTGTAATTTCCTGGACCAGCTTGCTTTTCGTAAGGGATTCTCCATTGATGTCTACCTGTGCCTGTGAGGGAGATACCAGGTGGAAATAAGCCGTTGTATTGACCGGTATTTCCAAGTGGTGTTTTTTGATCGCACCGGAATAGTCCCAAGTCGATGCGATCCGCCCGGCGATGGAATGATAGGATCCTGTTGCTTTCTTCAATTCGACACCTGGGCCGGGAATTTCCGGCTTGATGTGAAACGTCTGGTATCCTCTGTCAATGGGTTGTATACCCAGGATGTTTTCGAATATCCATTCGTTGACCGCTCCGAAGGCATAGTGGCTGAATGAGTTCATGGCAGCATTGTGAATGAAGCCTTTATCTTTGGTATAGCTATCCCACCGTTCCCAGATGGAAGTGGCTCCGTTGGCTACCTCGTAGCCCAAAGAAGGATATTCGGTACTCAATAGGAGGCCATATGCTTTGTCAGATGAGCCGGTCATGGACAATGCAGGCAATAGGGGTTTAAAGCCCAGAAATCCGGTGGTGAGTTTATCACCATTCGCTTCCAAAAGGCTACGGAGATGGTCGCCGATGCGTGTCAAGTCCGGCTCATCCAATAGATTCATATAGATTGCGTTGGCGTATGCAGTTTGGGTATGGCCAGAAAATCCATTTTGCCCTTCTACGTAACCTTCACCGTTCCCGTAAACACGTTCGTCGATATTGAATTTGCCGTTTTTCAGGTAGTAATCTTTAAAAGCACGTTTGATAGCCGATGCCTGTTCGGAATAAGTAGTTGCGAGAGCTGCTTGGTTAGCGGCATCACACATTTCTGCCATGAGCCGCGTGCAATAGTAGTAATACATAGCCGCCAGTAGGTCCGGACTGGTTTTCTTTCCGACTGAAAGCCAATCGCCAAAACCGCCTTTCGGGCCGATGTCATCGTAGGCACCTTCCCTGACCACACCATCTTTATCCGCTTTGGATTTGAGGAAATCCATGAATTTGACCATATAGGGAAGGGACTCTTCAACGATTCTCGTATCATTATAGGCCCTGAAAATTTCATACGTGCAGATGATGCCCGCCTCTGACCAACCCGGCGAATAGGTGTCTGTGGCCCTGACGGCCGCCAACCCGTTTTTATCAAGCGGTATGGGCGCATAAATGGGAAATGCACCGTTAGGCCATTGTGCATCGTTCAGGTCACGGATCCATTTTTTGTGAAAAACCGCAATATCGCTGTTATAGGCCGCCGAACGGATATATATTTGGGCATCGCCTGTCCATCCCAGACGTTCGTCGCGTTGGGGACAATCGGTGGGGATATCGACATAATTGGCCCACTGCGTCCACACGATATTGCGATAGATTTGGTTTAGCAGGCTGTTGTCCGTTTCAAAATGACCGGCGTTCTCCAGATCCGATGTCAGTACAAGTCCGGTAAGAAAGTCGTTGGCCGGCATTTCGCGAAGGCCGGATACCTCTACATACTGAAAACCATGGTAGGTGAAGGAGGGACTCCATACCTCTTCCCGAGCGGCACCCTTCAGAATATACGTGTCGGTTGCGCGGGCTGTACGGAGATTTTCCGTCACCAGGGTACCGTCGGGATGCAACATCTCGCCATATCGGAAGATCAGGGAATCGTGCGCTTTTCCTTTGATTTTCAACCGGATATTTCCTGCAAAATTTTGGCCGAAATCGACGAGATACTTTCCATTTGCCAATTTCTTTATGGTCTTTATCGGCAATTCTTTGACCACCCTGACCGGATTACTCGGATAAAGCTGGAGTATGCTTTTTGGATGGTCTGCAACTACTTGCACCGGATCCCACGCCGCATCGTTAAAGGCGGGCTGGTTCCAGTCCTCTTTTTCTTTCGTGGCGTCATAGGTTTCGCCCTGCAACAGGTCAGATTCCATAACGGCGCCCGTTGAAGCCTTCCAATCGCTATCGGTAGATATGACCTGCTTGCTTCCATCTTCAAAAACAAGTTCCAGTTGGGCTTTCAGCAGGGGGCTATCGCCATAGTACTGATTGACTTTTTCGGCGCCCACCAATAGCGCATAGCCAATATAACCCGCGTACCAGCCATTAGACAAGATAGCACCCAATGCGTTGGTACCTTTCTGCATGTGGGAGGTTACATCGTATACATTGTAATAAATCCGTTTATTATAGTCCGTCCATCCCGATGCAAAGTAGTCGCGGCCGATCTTCGCACCGTTTATATAAAATTCGTTCAATCCGAGCGAACTCAGGTAGAGCCGGGCCGATTTGACCTTTTTGGATAGGGTAACTTCTTTTCTCAAATAGGGCGACGGTGGCAAATGGTATTTACCGGGCTTGGACAGGTCATTCAGATCATAGCCGATCCAGCGTGCACTCCAGTCGGTATTTTGAAGCAATCCCATTTCCCAATAGGCAGGGTCACTCCATTTTCCTTGCTGGTTTTCCGCATTCCATACCCTGACTTTCCACCAAACCTGCTGTCTGGATTGGAGGGGTTTGCCCTGGTATTCGATTTGGTTGGTCCGGCTAGAAGAAACCTTTCCCGAGTCCCAAATGTCGCCTTGATCTTTATTCAGTTTGTCTTCGGAGGAAGCAACGATAAGCTGGTAGGCCGACTGATACTGATTATGTTTATCGGATGTTAACTCCCAGCTCAACCGGGGAGCCGGTTCATCTAAAAAGGGGTTGTGCTTATATTCGGCACGGAGATTTACCGGGGTGATGTCAAACGCCAATGCGGATAGACCGATATGCAACAAGCAAACGCTAAAAACGTATCTTATCATGTTTACAAAATA
Source organism: Parapedobacter defluvii (assembly GCF_014642075.1). Classification (GTDB taxonomy): domain Bacteria; phylum Bacteroidota; class Bacteroidia; order Sphingobacteriales; family Sphingobacteriaceae; genus Parapedobacter; species Parapedobacter defluvii. The sequence goes on from NZ_BMIK01000001.1 coordinate 773,381, forward strand.
TGGGTTATTAATAAAGTAATGATTTTTTTAGTGTTAACGGACATCGCGATAACGGAACCGGCTGTTGGGGATTTTCAACTTCCTAGTTTTATTCGTTTGATTTTTGCTTGCCCTTCTTTCGAAAAAGTGATTTTTAGATTTTTCATCGCACCCTGGTAGTTTGCAGAATCTCCGAGGTAAATTCGGTAAATGCGATTGCTGCCATCTGCAGAAATGGGTTGTTGAATTTGGAAAGATACCGCTTTTGGAAAGTCCCCCGATTTCTGCTGATTTTCTTTCGCTATATTTTTATCACCTTCCGACCAGTTTAGCCAATCCGTGAGGTCGGACTTACCTACAGGTTGAATTTCGATCGTGAGCGACAATTCAGGATTTGCTGAAGTTATTTCTCCCTCGATTTCAAGGTAGGGTGTTTCAGCCGCTTTCCAAAAAGTTACAGGGCTGACAAGTGAAGTATTTTCTTTAAAATTAATGTGTAGACCATCCTGAACGGGGAAACCTGAGTCGGTTATGTCTCCCTCATAATACCAGTTTTGCCGTGACTGCTGGAAATTCCACTCGGGCTGGGGCTCAACCTTCCGGTTCGCTTTCGCGTAACCGCGGATATCCGATTCTGTTCCCAGAATTAGCGAGGTTGTATACGTCCACTTGATGTTATGATCTAAGATTTGCTTACCTATGGGGGCTGTGTGCCCCGTTTGTACATCTTTTTCCCCGCCAAAACCTTTGTGGCTATCGTTTGGGTGGAACCCGCCGTTGAATGTCATCACTTCAGGCTGGAAAACTCCTATTCCATATCCCTTGTCGTCGAGCAGTGCCACCCAATTTTCGGGTGTATAAAAGTGCACCCATGGCCATCCTTTATTGTCTGACTTATCTACGACGACGGTGGTAGGCTGGTCGGTAAATGGTTGGTCGCCCAGGTAGGTTACCAATTTATACCAGGGTCCATTTGTGTACACTGCTGGCATTTCTTGGGAACAGGCCTGATATTGGGTTGTATCGGAGCGGTGGTTGACGATTGTGGCCTCCAGGGTAATTACATTATCTGTTAAGGTATAAAGGCATTCAAATTCGCATTCTCCGGCCACACCCGTCTTGTGGGGCCATTGCATGGGAATGGCACGGACGAATAGGACATTGTCGCCATACTTTTCGAAGTCAATGACTTGCGAACGATGCCCGCCTGCGTCTCCGGATTGGATGGGATTCCAGCCCAACCCCGCCCATTCAGGGGTTGGGGTTTCTCCATTCGGCCCCACATACGGCCAGGGGCCGCTGTAATAAGACAGTTGGATTTGGCGTCCCCAATCGTGGCTATTGATCATATTCTGTCCGCCGTTTTCCCGATCGGACAAAAAGGTAACCGCACCGCCTAGACTTAGATCAATACCCAGTTTGATGCGGTCGTTTTCCAGATACCGCATGGACGATTCGACTACTGTTTCCTTCGCCGCAGGCTTTTGTGAACATGCGGTGAAGGTACCGAAGGATAGGTGAACCAATGGGACTAACAATAAACTGTATTTTTGCATTATTCCCATTTTTACCAACCTGGATTTTGCCAATTTTGACCGGTGTAAGACTGCATCTTCGTAGCTTCCGACTGGCTGATGGGCTGCAACAGGTATTTATCCGAATTTGTGTTGCGATCCTGCAGTTTGAATCTTGAATAGGTATAGCCATCGCCAGTCTTTGTAATCCGCATTCCTGTTACAAATTTGTCCGTTTCGTTGAGGATTTTCCACCGTCTTACGTCAAAAAAGCGATGTTCTTCGAAGGCTAGTTCAACCTGACGTTCGTTGCGATAGCGTACTTCGAAATTTTCTTTGCTTAGTCCCGAAGGTAGTGGAGGCATATCAACACGCGCCCTGATCCGGTTGAGTGCTTCCCGCGCCGAAAGTGCGCTGGCACCGCTTGCTTTAGCTTCTACCGCTGCATCTGGTCCGACAGACTGATAAGCTGCTTCGGCAAAGTTGAGGTAAAGTTCTCCTAAGCGGAAAATCTTCATGAGTCCGTCTGCATCTACACTAACCCCAGATTTATAATTGTTGAATTTACGGAGGTAGTAACCGGTCCGTGTATACCGGGTTTCTGTGATGTTGCTGGAAATACCACTGTTGCCACCTACGTACGTTTCAACCGGAGTGGCCGAAGGTGGATTGGTGAACGATTCGATCCGCAGATTGCGGATCGTGATTTCGTATCCATCCCCCCCGGTAGGATCAAACCGCAGAAAGTGATTTTCCGGCGATTGTCCACCATTGGAATTGACGCCGAAACCGAAATTTTCGATTGCGGTACTTAAATCGTATTCAAAGCGGGTCCACTCCGATGCTTCTTGGATCGTGATGTTTTCTCCCGACGAAACTCCACCCTGAGGTCCGCCAGCTACGCAGAAGAAGAACTCGGCGTTGTTAACGGTTTTGTTGCTCTTGTATTCAAAACTGATCACACGACGTTCTCCGGCGCTCAGTGTATTACCCAATGTGGTCGTGAATACCCAAGGGTCACTGGAAGTTGTACGGATGGTTTGCTCTCCACCATTGGTTGTTAAATCAACGTTATTGAGTGGTGTCGTAAACGTAAGTGGATATAGATCTTTGTCTACGGAACCGCTGGTAAGCGAGCGGGGAGAATTATTGTAATAAACGGACGCATAGAAGCGTGGATCCCGCCCTTCATAGGGATTCTCGGGATTATAGCCCGAAGCAGGATTAAGGATCGGCTGAAGATGCTGGGCATCGGAGTAGCCAAGTACTGGCATTTCACCCGTCGATTGCATGCCGTACGCGTCAACAAGTTCCTGTGAAGGGCCTGCACCCGCTTTTTCCGCTCCACTGGTAATCGGGGTTCCCGCAAATTTCCATACGTTGGTACGCGCTGTGGTCGATTCGAAGATGGTTTCTTTATCAATGGCACGACTGGGGTCAGACCGCAGGATAAAGTAGTACGCATATGCGTTTTGAGCGATGTCCTCCGCCGGTTTTGTCTTAAAGAGTTCGAAGCCGTGGGTGAGGCATTGATCAAGTGCCTCTTTCGTAATTTCCGTCGCTTTTTCCCAGGTATATTTACTTCCGGCCTCATACCAGAGCGGGCTTGCGGCATACAGCGCAGCCTGTGATTTGACGGCATATGCAAAAGCGCGTGTGATGGTTCCCCGTTCACTATCGCTAATATCCCACCGGAATCCGGTTGTGGCTGAATTGGTTTCAGGCAACGCCAGTGCTGCATCACAGTCAGCGAGGATGAAGTCAACGCATTCTTCAAAACTGGCCCTACGATCTTGAGAGAAATCATGGGTTACTTCATAAGGTGTGTTGATGATCGGCACGCCACCAAACCGTTTGATCAGTTGAAGATAGAAGTAGGCACGTAATACATGTATCTGCCCAATCCAACCATTTTTTTCGTTCTCGTCGATATTGGCTGTAGCAATGGACGGATCGGCAATATTGGTCAGAAAAGTATTGCATTTACGTATTCCCTGAAAGTAATGCGCCCAAGAGTAGGCACCTGCAACCGGATTGTTGGTCGAAGAAGTACGGTCATTGTACCAATCATTTACATTGCCATTGGCTCCGTCACTGGCATCGTGTGCTTCGTCGCTGAACGAGGCAAGCGGTGTACGTTGTCCCTGATACATAAAGCCGACCTGAGGCATATAGGAAAGGCATGCACCATAATAATTTCTTGTCCGTTGGTAGTTGCCAAAGACATCGGCTAAGGTCATCCTGCCATCTGAAGGTAAATCCAGGTCGGCACACGATTCCAAGCCGAAAAGACCAAAGAATATAATAGTTAATTTAAAAAATTGCTTCTTCATACCCTGTTTTTTAGAAGTTTGCACTTAAGCCAAGATTAAATACCCGATAGGGTTGAAACGTACTCATGCTCCCGATTTCAGGATCAACATACTTTGACCGCATGCGGTCAAAGGTGAATAAGTTTTGCGCCGTGAATGCCACCCGGATTCTTTCGGATTTTATCCGCTGCGATATGCTTTCCGGCAGTTGGTATGCGATTGTTAAGTTTCGTAATCGTAAGTAGGAGCGGCTGCTCAGGAAGTAATCATTAGCAACATGGTTGGTAGAAGGCGACAACGACAATGCCGGATAAGAGATTGTCTCACCCGCAGCATAACGCTCGGGTGTCCAAGCATGCAAGTGTATATCGTTGAAGATACCTTTCCCCAAATTTTCGTAGGCACCTATGCCGCTTAGGAACTGAGACGCGTGGTTGACACCGTGCAACAAGAAGGAAAACTCCCAGTTTTTCCAGGTAGCTCCTGCTGTTAAACTATATTCCTGCTCAGGTAACCGTGCATATCCCATAGGAGCCATATCGCGTTCGTCAATGATGCCGTCTGCATTCAGGTCTTGATAGATGAAATCACCCACCCTGGGCGATCCGAATGAGTAGTCGAGTCCAGAATTCGCGAGCTCCTCCGCAGAATTGAACATTCCATTGCCGTTCTGGTAGTCGATTTTATAACCCCAAAGTTGACCAAGGGCATAACCCTGGGAACGGTAAGGGTACGCATAATCGTCTCCTTTTGATGCTTCGTTAATGTCAATGACCTTGTTTTTTGCTTGCATGAAATTCGCTTGAGCGAAAACAGAAAAGTCCTTCGTGAACGTTTTGTTATAACCCAATGACAATTCCACCCCTTTGTTTTCCATCACACCGTCGTTCAACTTTGGATAGTAATTTAAGGGGATACCTTGGTATTCGGGTATTCTGGAACTGCTGTTTATCAGCATATTATTTACTTTATGGGTGAAATAGTCAACATTCAATGTAAATTGATTCCACAATCCGAGATCAAGCCCAAGGTTCAACTTTTTAATTCGCTCAGCTTCGAGCGCCGGATTACCCCGTTCCAATTCCGATCCATCGGACCGGATGTTATCCAGATACAGAAATCTCGAATCGCCCAATTGATCGTTGGCTGTAATGCCGTATGAAGCGCGCAATTTGAGCAGAGTCAGCAGGTTTGAATCGAAAAAGTCCTCTTTTGACGCAATCCAGGCACCGGATATGGCGGGTGTGCTTGCGTACCGGTTGTCGGGGTGAAATTGCTCCGAACCTGAAAAACCGTAATCGGCTTTCAGGAAATACCGGTCTTTATAGCCATAGAGCACCGTTACCCCATAATTCTGACGCATATAAGGGAGCACAGTATTGCTGCTACCTGCGGCTTCTTTTTCCTGTTTTAGGTAATAGGTATGGGCAGAAGCATCCATGCTATGGTCGCCAAACCGGCGATTATAGTCCACGCTAGCCAACAGGTTCAGGTAATAAAAGAAAGTTGAGCCTTTGCCATAAGACAGGGGAGTATTTTCAAAGGATTTGTACGTGGAGAAGTCAGTTAACGTAGAGAAATCATCGCCTCTGAGTACCCTTTTATAGCTTTGAAGGGTATTAGTTTCATTCCGTAGATACGTTTGGTAGGCCATTCCTCCTTTGACAGACAATCCCTTCGTCAAAAAATCCATGTTTAAATTGAGTCCCGTTTGGGCAATTACATTGGTTTCGATAATTGAGCGATAACCGGATCGATTTAACATGCCATAGACAGGATTATCCAAATCGGTTACGGTTACCACCTGATTGCTCATTTCAGGGTTGTCTTCGATGATTGGAGACAAGGGTCCGAACATCGTGGGGGGCTGCTGGAAAATCTGCTCATATATGCTCCATCCCATGCCACCGCCGGCTAGAATCTCTCGTTTTACGTTGCCCGTTAACCGCATGTATCCGCTCAGGTAGTTGTTAAACTTTACATCCATGTTGGTACGGAAATTTCCAATATTCACCCGTGGAGTGGGATCATATTTCCGGTCCGGCTCATCGGCAATGATAAAAGGTTCCCCTTGATTGACGAAACTCAGGTTGGAAAAATAACGGAATTTTTCACTTCCACCGGAGACATTCACTCCAATGCGTTGCCGCATTACGAAGTCTTTAATATACTGGTCAAACCAATTATTGTTTGGATATCCGATATCGCTTCCCAAACGGAACTGTTCAATGTCATTTTCAGAGAACTGGGAAAAAGGACCTAAACCATCGCGTTCGCCAGCAGCATTACGTAGCTCCGCATATTGCGCTGAGTTGATGAATAAAGGCCGTTTAGTCATTTGCTGAAAAGACTGGTCTACATAACCCTCTACATTTAATTTGCCATTGTGGCCGCGCTTTGTGGTGATTACAATTGCACCTGAAGACCCCTGTATGCCATAAATGGCCGTAGCGGAAGCATCCTTTAGCACGGAAACACTTTCGATTTCTTTGGGCGAAATGAATTCGACATATTGAGTGGGGGCAATGACTCCGTCAATGATAAGTAATGGATTATTGCCGTTTACGGATGAGGATCCGCGGATCGCTTTGGATAGGTTTCCATAACCGAAGAATGTCAACTCAGCGATATTGGAAACGACCGTTAGTCCAGGAAGCCGCCCTGCATAGGTTTCCGAGAGAACGTTGCTAGGTGTTTTATCCAATTCGGCACCCGAAACTGACGAAACGGCACCGGTAATAGACTCGCGGGTATAGGACTGATAACCATAGTTCACCGATCCACCCATATGATGAGGGTCAATTTTAAGAACAATTTCCTGATTGGCTATCTGATCGAGTGATATACGTAGATTTTGATATCCCGATGCGGAAATCAGTAGGTAGTCTCCACCTGCAATTTCGGGCAAAGGGAAGGTGCCGTCTTTGGCTGTCAGCGATACATTTTTGCCGTCTTCCGTGGCGATAATTGCGCCACCTATAGGCTGATTAAATTCATTTATGATTCGAATTGATGCCGTACTCGCCTGTTGTGCGAAAAGCGGTGCTGCCATCATGAACAGGATGATGTAGAGTGCAGCGATTTTTATATTTTTTTCCATACTAATAGTCCTTGTAGTTTACCATCCCGGATTTTGCCATTTTTGCCCCGTAACCGACTCTAGCGTAGCCGCCTCATTCAAGGGTAGGGGCAGCAGGAGATCACGGTTTTGATAGCCGCCACGCGGATTGTTGGAAATATTTCTGCGTGTATAGGTATAGCTGCCGTTCCCATTTTTGGTAATAACCATGGCGGTCAGCCACTTATTTAACTCGCTTAAATCTCCATCGGGGGTTTGCCAGCGTCTTACGTCAAAATAACGCTGTTCTTCCCAGGCTAGCTCTATTCTCCGCTCGTTCCGGATGCGCAGAATCAATTCTGCCGGTGATAGATCTGCAGGAAGTGCCGGCATTCCTGATCGAGCCCGTACCTCGTTTGCCGCGGCTCTTGCGTCTTCAAGATTGCCGGACTCGGCTGCCGCTTCGGCCAAATCCAATAAGGTTTCGCCCAAGCGATAATATTTCCAGTTGGAATTGTTGATTTGATTGATTCCACTGGCACCGGGTGTGACGAGCTTGCAATGGTAATAACCCGTGCGAGAAGCCATACGGTTTGTGATGTCAAAACTTGGTGCATGTTTTCCACCGGTGAACGTCTCTATTTCTACCGTTTGGTTGTCCCATATAATGTTGCTCCCATTGTACAATGCAGTTTCCGCCATCCGGGGATCGCGGTTTGCATAGGGATTGTTGGGATCATACAAGGTGTTTTTCGGATTGTAGTTGGGTTGCAGGTGTTTTTCATCCAAGTAAGGCTTATTGAGATCCAATACCGGCTGGCCATCAATGGTCTCGAACGCATCGATCAGTTCCTGAGTTGGAGAAGAAGCACACTTATAAGTATTGGACATGTTGCTGCCGATATAGCCGATGTGCCATACGAATACGCCGCCAGACCTTACTTGAAAGATTGTTTCCTTGTCGCGTGGTGTTGCTGAATAATCGGCGTCTTGACATACCAGTTGGCGTAATGCTGCGGCAGGTCCGTTACCGAATACAGCGGGTTGTGTGGTCTGTGTAAACAACTCGTATCCATTGGCCTTTAGTTGGGTCACCGCTTGCTTAATCACGTTGTAAGCTTCCGGCCAGTAATTTTGACCTTCGTTATGAAGCGGACTGGCGGCAAACAACATGGCTTTTGCTTTTAATGCACATGCCAGTGCTTTGGTCATCCGCATTGCGTCGTTCGGATCAGTGATGCGCCATGGTAAGTTTGTTTCCGCAATCGCAGCATCACATTCTGCAACAATAAATTTGGCTACATCATATACCGATGACCGGGTCAATGACGAAAAGTCGGCATCAAAGGGTACCGTGGCATCTAATATAGGCACTTTGCCGAACCATTTGACAAGCTCCATATAAAAGAAGGCACGCAATACCCTCGCTTCTGCTTTAAATCGCCCGCGGTTGCTTTCCGTTTTTACCGCCGCATTATCAATGAGTTCAATGAATTGAGAACACAGGCGGATTTGCTGCCAGGAGCGGTTCCAGTAATCCGTATTACCGGCCCCGTGACCATCGGGCGCATCACGCAGGCTGTGGGAGGAAGCAGAGTTGTTATCATTGTAAAGGCCGGTAGTGATGACCCCCTGTGCTTCGTCGGAAGTCCACGCATCGTCGGTAGCTGCCACCACAGCTTCTTCGAAGAACCAGTACGCGTATCCTTTTTGTGGAATGTTTTGATAGCAGGTATTCAACAATGCTTCTACTTTTTCCGGATCGGACAATACCTCGTCCATCTGCATATTGCCGTCCGGTGCCATGTCTAAGGCATCGGTACAACTTGCATAAGGAAGCACGAAAAGCAATATCATGAAGGTTAATCGTTGGAATTTCATATCATGCAACTTAAAAGGTTAGAAAGTAATATTAAGACCAAAATTGATCATCTTGGTCAATGGATAAACCAACGGGTCATTTTGCTCGGGATCTACCGTGTCAATCGGGAATTTCTTAAACGTCAAAAGGTTATTTCCGTTTATATAGGCCCTCAACTGCTGCACCCGGATTGGTTTCAGCAATTTGTCGGGAAGGCGATAACCAACTTCCATGTTTTTCAGGCGTAGAAACGAGCGGTCCATAATGAAAAAGTCATTGGCAACATGACTGACGCCCGAACTCATGGCAAGTGCGGGATAGGCGATGGCCTCGCCGTTTGCATACCGTTCGGGAGTCCAGGCTTGGCGGTGCCAGCCATTATAAAATCCAACTAATGCGAATTCATTGACACCCCATCCATTTGTATATTTGTTGCTTTGACCGATGCCTGTGAGCAGAAACGATAAGTCGAAATTCTTATAGTTCAACGTACCTGAGAAACCATAAGATACCCGCGGAACATCTGGATACCCGATCGGTACCAAGTCACGGTCGTTAATGACATTATCCCCATTGACGTCGACGTATTTGAAATCTCCTAGACGGGGGGTCCCACCCATTTGGTAGTCGGGTAAGTTATCAAGTTCTTCTTGGGTATTGATATACCCATTGCCATTGCTGTAATCAATCTTGTATCCGAATGGTTGACCGATGCTGAATCCTGTTCTGCGGTAGCGATAAGCATAGTCTTCACCATAACGGACCTCATCGTAATTAACGATTGTATTCTTATTGTATGCGAAGTTTCCTTTCAGCACGACTGAAAAATCCGTACTCATATTTTTGCGGTAAATGAGCTCCGCTTCAAAACCTTTGTTATCCACAACGCCGATATTAACTTTGGGGATATTGTCTAAGGGGACACCTTGCAAAGCTGGGACGGTTTTGCGGCTGATCAATATTTTATCCCGGTGTTCTTTAAATACATCGATATTCAGGGAGATACTATTCAAAAATCCGAGCTCAAGACCGATGTTGGTTTTGCGGGCTATTTCCCATTGGAGGGCTTCGTTACCCATTCTTCCCTGCGTGATGCCCTGACCCCGTCCCAATGTGGGGAACACACCACCCCCGATGTTGATGAAACTTTGATACAGAAATCGGTCTTCACCCATTTTATCATTTCCGGTGAGACCGTGTGATGCACGTAACTTTAAGTTGGTCAGTACAGGATTGTCTGCAAGGAACGCCTCGTTGCTTGCTACCCAGCCGACTGAAAATGCTGGAAATGAACCGAATCGATTTTTCGGTGAGAACTGTTCCGATCCGTTGTAGCCATAGTTAAACTCGGCTAGATAACGATCGTCGTAGTTATAGGTTGCTCGTCCTACGATACCCACAATGTTGTAGGGCAAATCGGCTGAGTACTTATCCCAATTGTCCCGCTGATAAAGGAACATACCGCCGACATTATGCCGTCCAAATGCCCGGCTGTAATTAAGCGATGTTTGATAATTCATATAATAGCGTGTCGACATCGATTTGGATAACCGGATTGCAGCATCCTGATTCGTACGGATCGCCGAATATCCACTGGGGTCGTCTGCGCTGCGCCCCACATGAAATGCATAGGTGTCGAGGCTACGCACTCCTTGTAAAATGGTGCCAGCCTGGCTGTCGAAGGCGATCATTCCTTTGGCTGATAATCCCTTTGTGATAAAGTCCAATCCCCAGTCCAGCGCGAACGACGAGTTCAGCATGTTGGTTGTTTCCTGCCGGTAACCGCGACGGTTGATTTCTCCGTATGTATTTCGATCTTGACCCGATTGTGCGATGATCTCATTTTCAGGAACTCCATATCCGGCAACCGTCACTGGCCCCGGATCTGTAGGAGGTGTTCCCCAAGTGTAGGCAATCATGTTTTGTACCATCCCCGCAACACTACCGCCGAATAAGTCGATCGTTTGCGGTGTATTCATTTTTTCCAGATATGTGGCAATATTCAACGATGCCTTTAGATTTTTGGCGATATTATAATCGATGTTACCGCGGAAATTATAGCGATCCATTTTATAGCTCGGATCGTAACCGAGGAAACTTTCAGGTTCTGTTTTGAAGTTTCCGCCTTGCCCGATGTATCCTGCATTCAGGAAATAAGTGAACCGCTCGCCTCCGCCATTGAAATTAGCGTTGGCTCGGGTTTGCGGGGCCCAATCGCGGAAGTAATCGTGAAATACGTCGCGATCGGGATAAAATATGGGATCCTCCCCGCTCCTGTATTTATCGATCATGTATTGGGTAAAAGGCATTTGATCTTCCGTCGCGTCAGGATTGGAATTCAGGAATGCCTGGTTTCGCAATTCAGCAAATTCCCAAGAGTGGATGCGATCTGCTTGGGACAAAAAGCGTTGGATACTATGATCTACCGAGACGTTTAACTCCGATTTGCCTGCTTCACCCCGGCGCGTGGTGATCATGATGACACCATTGGCACCACGGACTCCGAATACCGCAGTTGCAGATGCATCTTTCAAAATACTGATGGATTCTACTTCACTGGGATCTATTTTACTGATGTTATCACGTGGGATACCATCAATTAGAATCAAAGGGGAGTTGTCGTTCAGGGTTCCCAATCCACGGAGGTATAGATTGACCATGTCATTTCCCGGTTGTCCTGAAGATTGCAGTCCTACCAATCCGGGTAACCGACCGGCCAATGAGGTGGATAAATTGGCAGATGCGCTATGCTTTAAATCTTTGGTATCGATGGTTGAAATGGCGGCTGTTACGGAAACCTTCTTTTGTACACCATAACCTACAACCACTACTTCGTCCAGACCAAAGTTTTCGGATTCTAATGTGACTTCAATAAACTTTGCATCGCGGACGGGGATTTCCTGCCCTAAATAACCCACCAAGCGAAACGTCAGCGTATCGCCAATGCTTATTCCCGTCAGTGAGAATATACCGTCTGTATTTGACGATGCGGCGGCACGCTTATTTTTAACACTGACTGTTACACCAGCCAATGGGCCGTCAGCATCTTTCACTCTTCCGCTTATATCCAGTCCCTGTTGCGCATTTAAGGCAATTGGTGTGGAAGCTAAGGCGAAAACAAGCGTACATAACAGCCACGAATTTTTTAAATTTCGGAAGCGTTTAGACATAATTTGCAATTAATTGGATAAATAATCTAGTTCATACTTGGTTTCCATTGCGGATTTCTCTCCGTTAAGGGGTTATCGCATTTGAATAATGCCTATTTATCAAAATCTGAACTTTAATATAAGGTTATTAATAAGAAGAAATGTCTCCAGTGTGTCGGTCCCTCGGCCAACGATGGTTGACGTTTAACTAATAGTCAACGATACTTAATAGGCGTCCACTATACTTTTTTCATAACATGTAAAGCTGGGGTCATATAATATTGGTTTTACAACTACACAAAAATAGTGACGAATCTTCTTCCGGCAACCCGATCCATACCGTAGTGACCTGTGCTGTCCTGCTATAAATATAGGCCGTTAACTGCATAACAAGTGAAATAGTGGAGTAAAAGTAAAAAAAATGGAGTCTTTCAAACTTCTCAGGATAGTGCGGGTTGCGGGCTGCCGTTGTCGTCATTACTTTTGTTTCACTACCAAGTAAAACAGATTATAGATGCAATTTGCTAACGGTATCACAATTATAATCTTCTGTTGTATTTACTTTTAAGAAAAAAAGTATCTTATAAGAAGCAGTATCGTTAACCAATTTTTAATGTCCGGGATGATTGTGAGTGTGTTTTTTATCATTTATTGTCGCTTTATCTATTGTTCAATAGAAATTCTCCTGTTTCAATTATTGTATTGCAATTGTTGGTAATCGAGCGGTATGTGACGTTCGCCTGGAGGGATATTAGAATTGAAATTGCTAACCAAAATAAAGGATTTATGGAAAATGTGGAAAATCGGGTAGCAACGAAAATGTTTCAAATGTTTAACAGCACGTTGTCACAGTGTGTTGAATTCACCTTAAAATAATTCTAACGTTTAAATTATGAGAACAAAGAAAGCATACATGCAAATGGGGACGGTGGTGATGACGTTGCTCGCACTCATAAGTTTCAACTTTATCAGTTATGCTCAGGAACAGATTACGGTGACGGGTACGGTGCTGGATTCATTGGATAACATTCCGCTGCCGGGTGTTACCGTCAGTGTCGAAGGGGCAACTACCAGTACCAAAACCAATGAGGATGGCGAATTTAGTCTCAATGTGCCACGTGAAGCTACGTTAGTTTTTGCTTATTTGGGATACAACACGGCTTATAGGACCTTACAGGGGGAAGACCACATCGATGTTCGACTCAGTTCCGCGATACAAGGCCTTGATGAGGTAGTGGTGGTAGGGTATGGGCAGCAAAAAAAAATATCCGTAACCGGTGCGGTTTCGAGTGTGGGTAACAAAGAACTGCGCAAAAGTTCGTCTGCAAGCTTAGCGGTAGCATTGGCAGGAAAGCTGCCGGGGTTGGCGTCCTTGCAGCGGGGAGGTGGGCAGCCGGGACGTGACGATGCGACGATGTTTTTAAGGGGGGCAGCGACGACCAATGGTCAATCGCCGCTGATCTTGATTGACGGTGTGCCGAGGGATAATATCCGCACATTGGATGCCAATGAAGTGGAATCGGTAACGGTGTTGAAGGATGCGTCCGCAACGGCCGTGTTCGGGGTTAGGGGAGCCAATGGTGTCATTCTCGTTACGACACGGAGAGGACAGGAGGGGAAGATGGAACTTAATGTAAGCCTCGATCAAAGTTATACGTCGCTGACCCGGGAACCTGAACGCCTGCATTCTTGGGACTATATGGCATTGCGCAATGAAGCAGCTAAAAACGATGGTGTTGAAACCCCTCCGTTCAGTCAGGAGGTAATTGACCGCTATATCAATCCCCTGGCAGGGTTGGATCCCAATGATCCGGATTATGCGCAACAGGCCCGCATCCGGGAGTATATGTATCCCGATCACGACTATTATCGGATGTTTATTTCGAAATATACGCCTCAAACGCGGCTGAATGTCAACGCCGTTGGGGGTACAGATAAGGTCAGCTATTTCGTAAATGGCGCATTGCTCCGGCAGGGCGGGAATCTGAACACTGAACCGAAGTCGGTGCTGGGGTACGATCCGTCCTCCTGGTTGGAACGCTATAATTTCAGGGCGAACCTTGACTATAATGTCAGCTCGTCTGTGAAAGCATTCCTGAATATCGGTAATTACATTGAGAAGGTTAACATGCCTTCAGCAGGGCTATATGGTGGGGATACCAATTGGATGATACGGGATTTAATCTACCAAGCCCAGTCCGTTTTGCCTATTACGCCCGGCCCCGTAACCATTGATGGATTCGGTGTAGCGCCGGGGCAGGTGGTGGATCCGGGATATATGGACCGTTCGGCGTTTGAAATCATCAATCGGATGGGGTACCGGAATGAAGTGCGATCAAACTTGAATGCCTCATTGGGGGTAGATGTTTCGCTTGAAAAAATTACTCCCGGATTGAGTATCCGGGGTATGGTTTCGTACGATTCCCGTGCAACGACGGCCATGCAGGGCTACAAAACCGAGCGGTTGTATTTGGCTGAAGTCAATCCGGAGACCAACGCGATGAGTTATGCCGTTAAGCGCTCGGATGAGACATTGCTTAGCTTGGAAAAGGGAGCAGATTCGCGGTACAATATCAACTTGCAGGGATCTATAAATTATGCCCGTACGTTTGCCGATAAACATGAAGTGGGCGGGATGATCCTTGCCCAACGGGATTATTGGGAGTCGACCGCTGGGGAAATTCCCTTTAATGTAATTGGCGTGGCGGGTAGGATTACGTATGGATACGACAACCGCTACTTAGCAGAATTCAACATGGGCTATAATGGTTCGGAGCAGTTTGCGCCGAGTCGCCGGTTCGGTTTCTTCCCGGCTGCCTCCGTGGGGTGGGTAGTTACGAATGAACATTTTATGCCGGAAAGCAATGTGCTTTCCAACTTGAAGTTAAGAGCTTCTTATGGAAAGGTAGGCAACGACCGGATTGGAGATATCCGCTTCCTATACCAGTCTGATATTACGATTGGCGGGGGACCGTTAGGTAGTTTAGGAAGAGGCCAGGGTATCAATCAAGGGTTGCTGGGGAATCCGAACATCACCTGGGAAGTGGCAGAGAAACAAAATTATGGTGTGGACATGGGGTTGTTCAATGCGGTGAATATCGCCTTCGATTATTTTATTGAGGATCGTAGTGATATTTTGATTAGACGGCAGTCTGTACCTGAGTTTCAAGGAGTACCGCTCGATAACGTGCCCCGTTTCAACATGGGAGTCGTCCAAAACAAAGGATTCGAAGTTGAACTCAATTATAACAAAACAATTAACGATAAGCTGAACCTGACGTTTACAGGTAACTATGGGCAGAATGCCAATGTGGTTAAATTCATGGACGAACCCTCCCGGGATGAAGATTATGTCCATCGGTATCGTAACACGGGGTATGCGCTTAACCAAAATTGGGGATACAAGATCGACTACAGCAACGGCAATGGGATGTTTAATTCACAGGAGGAATTGGACGCATACATGGCCACCACTTCCTATGGTTTTGGTGTTCCAAGGGTGGGCGATTTCAAATACATCGATGTGAACAAGGATGGCGTGGTTGACGACCGCGATCAGGTACCTATCCATTACAGTTCCATTCCGGGTATTGTATATGGTTTCGGACTGTCGGTGGGGTATTCGGGTTTTGAATTATCAGCTTTTTTCCAGGGGGTTGGGAAGTATTCCGCCATGTGGGATGCCAGCCAGGGCGTCTATGAGTATACCTATCAAGGCACCTATTTCGGTTACCATAGGAATGCCTGGACACCTGAGCGCTATGCAAACGGCGATAAAATAACATACCCCGCGTTGAGTACACATAGCACAACAAACCACGTAGCGAATGATTTTTTCATCATGGACCGTTCTTACCTGCGTCTCCGAAACATTGAACTCGCCTATACAGTGCCATCTGATGTGTTCAAAAGAATCGGAATAAATACCCTGCGTATCTATGTGGGCGGACAAAATCTTTTCTTGTGGGATAAGTTACCGATGGACCATTTGGATCCGGAAAATATAGATCCGATCGGTTATCCGGTGACCAAGATGATAAATTTCGGGTTAAATGCAACTTTTTAATTGGGAGAGAAAATGATACAGCAAATTAAAAAATACGTAGTATGGGGTATGGTGTGTCTACCGCTTTTGAGTGTTTCGATCTCCTGTAAAAAGGCGTTGGACATGGCACCTGACGGCCGGTTGACATACGATGAAATATTCGCTGAAAACGACAAAGTCGGGGCATTCTTGAATTCCTGCTATACGTATATGCCTGCGAAAGGGGTGCGTTACTTCTTTTGGAGCCGGGGGCCGGTCGAGTGGAGTGACGAAGCCTGGGACACAGATGCCGAATCGGAATCCGGACTGATGTCGGGCCGGCTTTATAACGGCGATGCGTCGGCCGCGAATCATCCGGCGGTCAATGTCAGTGAAGATAGCGGAAATGGAAATTATTGGGGACGTTACTGGGCAGGTATACGCAACAGTACCGTGTTTATCAACCGTATTGACAGTGCAGTAGTAGACAACGAGTCGGATCGCAAACGGTGGAAGGCGGAAGCGCATTTATTGCGCGCATATTATTACCACGAACTGCTCAAGTGGTACGGAGCGGTTTTACCCATTGTTCGGGAACCTTATGACTTCGATGCAGATTTTTCGCAAGTGCAGAAAGCCAGTTATTACGAGGTGACAAAATTTATCATGGAAGACTGCGATGCGGCCCTGGCTACGGACGAGTTGCCCTGGCGGATTACATCCGACGGAGAAGCTTATCGGCTTACGAAGGCTTTTGCCGAGGCCATTAAGTCCAAAATGATCCTGTTCGCAGCCAGTCCGCAGAACAACGCCGGCGAAAACCGGTGGCAGGAAGCGTATGAGGTCAATAAACAGTCGTTAGCCAATTTGCGGAACCAAGGCTACGAACTGTACAATAAAGTGAATTTTCCACAGACTTACCTTTCGGACAATGCATTTATTGGCCCCGACAAAAATGAAAAAGCCGCTTTGTACAACGAATATTTCACACAGACCACGCAATTTGCGGCTGCTCCCGTCGATCGGGAGACCATTTATCAAAGCCGGGATAGCCAGGGAGATGTCTGGAACATAGATGGCATAGGTGCACAAGACGGTTACAAATCAGGCACCTGCCCCTCTCAGGAGTTGGTTGATGCTTATGAAACGATTGATGGACAGCCCATACTGGACTTGGCAAATCCATATGCAGATGAAAAGCACCTGCAACCCAACTACAATCCGGAAAACACGTTGTATGATCCGGCTGATCCCTATGCCAACCGTGATCCCCGTTTTTACGCATCTATTTATTACAACGGGTCCAGGCGGTATGCGTTTTGGAATTTTGCCGAAGCGAAGGAATCGGTGGAAAACTATCCCGCACCGATGGGTGCAAGGACCCGGATTATTGCTACCTGGGCAGGCGAACCTCAAACCGGTCTTCATCCCACGGTGCGGAAAGCAACCCGTACCGGCTATTTCCAACGGAAATTTCTGCATCCCAATTCCGGCACGAACAACCGCGTCACCGGCGCCAACTGGAAGATTTTCCGTTTGGGTGAAGTCATTCTGAATTTCGCGGAAGCAGCCGCCGAAGCGGGGCATCTCGATGAAGCACGGGAAGCAGTTAACGAGATTCGTAGCCGGGTCGGAATGCCCGAACTACCCGCAGACCTAAATCAAGCGCAACTGATACTCAGAATCCGTCACGAACGCCGTGTTGAACTGGCAATGGAAGAGAATCGGTATTTCGATGTAAGGCGTTGGCTCAATCCCGGTGAAGATCTTTCCAAAACCGACAAATGGATTACCGCAGCGAACATAATCCGCAATGGCGACGGTACGTATACCTACGGCAGGCGCACCGTTCGCGATGTGGAACGCCGGAATTATACAAGCCGGTTTGTCTGGCTGCCCATTCCATTGGATGAAGCAAACCGGTTGAGGTCAGCAACGGGAGTAGACTGGCAGAATCCAGGATGGTAGAACATGGAAAACTTTATTCAGATGACAAAGTATTTGATTGATACGGCAAGGTGGAGCGCTTTGGCAATTTTAGTGTCCCTTTGTTCTTGGGTCTATGCACAGGAAAATACCCAAACAGTAAGCGGTCGTGTGGTAGATGAATTAGGCCGCCCGTTGCCCGGCATCGGAGTCCAATCTGAAAACGGCAAAAATGGCACCTCTTCCGACTGGGAAGGCAGCTTCTCGATTGACGTTTCGGATGGCAGCACCTATCTTGTCTTTGCGGGCGACGACTACCGCACACAACGTGTCGTTTTGGCGGACGCGGAAGAGGGAATGGAAATAACGATGGTAAAGGATAACGATCGTCAGGACCAACTTGTTGAGTTGGGGTACACCCGCCAGCTCAGGCAGGAAATGACGGGCGCGGTTGCTACCGTATCGGGCAGCGTATTGGAGCGGCATCCCGTAGCCAATCTGAGTCAAACCTTTGCGGGTCGGTTGGCGGGGCTGACTACTCAGGAAACCTTTTCCGAACTGTCACGGGCCAATACAAGCTTGTACGTCCGGGGTATTTCCAGCGCGCGGTTGAATAGTCCCTTGGTGATCATTGACGGCATCCCGACTTCTTACAACAGCAGTCAGTCCCTGGAGTATATATCGGCAAATGAAATCGAATCAATCAGCGTGCTCAAAGATGCATCCACACAAGCATTATACGGAATACAAAGCGCCAATGGTGTTATTGTGGTAACCACCAAGCGGGGCAGGCCGGGCAAGGTTGACATCAACGCACGGATCGACCAGTCCATCCAACAGGTAACCACCAGGCCGGTGTTTTACACGGCGGCAGAATATGCAGAAATGCGCAATCAAGCGGCATTTAACGATGGTATCGAAAATCCGTTTACGGAGGAGCAGCTTGCCCATTTCCGGAGCCGGGATTTACCCGACTTGTATCCAAGCAACGACTGGTACGACCGTTTTATGCGTGATTTTGCGTCTATGCAACGGGTAGGAGTGAACGTGACCGGTGGTAATGACCGGGTAACGTATTTTTCCAACCTGAATTTCATGCATCAGGGAGGATATTTCAAGACCGATCAGGACCGGTACAACTCCAATGCGAACAACGTATGGATAAATTACCGTTCGAATGTCGATATGCGTTTCAACGATTACCTGACGGGCTTTGTTCGGCTTAGTGGAAATATTAAACGTGAGCGTACACCGGGTGGGGCATCCAATGCCGATGTATATGGAAGCATCTTCCAATTGCCGCCTACCCTGTATGGACCCACCACTCCTCAGGTACTTGATCCGGAGACGGGGGAAGTGCTCGACCCGGGTGGGGAAGTCATTACCACCCAGGCAATTGATTCGCCAACCTATGGGTTATTGAATCGGACCGGATATATCCGGCATACGGTAACGAACATTACCTCCCAATTCGGCCTGGATCTCGATATGAGTTTCTTAACCAAGGGATTGAACCTTTCAGGGGTATTTGCGTACCAAACCAATTCGGTGGGGAGTCTGAGCACCTTGCAGGACTTTGAGCGCTATCAACGCACGAACAATTGGGATGTGCTGGAGTTTACCAAAAAAGGGGGAGAGCAGAACACGCCGCTGCGGTACGAAAAAGGTCACCAATATTACTATCATTTGACCTATAAGGCACAATTGGATTACCAGCGTACATTCGGAAACCATCAACTGAGTGGGTTGGGATACATGTTTTACCAAAACCTGACCAAAGCCGATGTCAGTTCGCCGGAATTGCTGCCGTACAATCGGGTAAATACAGGAATCGAGTTGAATTACGGTTTTGCAAACCGGTATTTTATCAAAGCGGTAACCGGTTACTCTGCGTCTGAACAATATGCGCGGAACCATCGGTACGTATTTACCCCGGCAGTCGGCGCCAGTTGGCTGGTCTCCAACGAACGTTTCATGGAGGGATCAAAAAATTGGCTTTCTCTGCTAAAAATCCGGGGTTCCTGGGGTAAGACCGGTAACGACCAAAGCGGACTAAGCAGATACGCATATCTAGATAATATCCGGCAAGCGTCGGGCGGCCCCTTAGCTTACCTTCAATACCTAATCATCGAAGAACAGACGGGCAATCCCTTGATACAGGCGGAGATATCCACGAAAACAAACCTCGGTTTGGACTTGGGATTATTTAATGCATTCAGTTTAAGTGTGGATGTATTCAAGGAACGGATGGAAAATATGGTGGTCGGCGCGACGGCTACCGTTCCTACCTACCAAGGTGTGCCACTTGATAATTATCCCGCGGTAAATGCCGGTATTTTCGAGAACAAAGGCTACGAAATTACGCTTGGATATTCAAAAACGGTCAACCCCAGGCTTTCATTCGATGTGCAGGGGATATTTGCCTACACGAAAAATAAGGTAATAGATGTTAATGAGGCGATGAGAACGGAAGATTACGCCTACCGCCGGAGGGAGGAGGGCTTTCCCTTTGGTCAGGAATTCGGTTATTTAGTAGATTATAGCAACGGCAATGGCTTTTTCAATTCCACAGACGAAATCACCCAGAGCGGATTAGCGTACGGCTTCGGCACACCCAGGGTGGGCGACCTGAAATACCGTGACCTGAATGGCGATGGAACCATTGACGAACGGGATCTGGCACCCATCGGTTACGGAGCGATCCCCCGCATGACCTATTCCCTGTCGGGCGGGGTCAGGTACGGTGCATTTGACTTAAATGTTATTTTCCAGGGAATCGGCCAGTATTCGTCTATTATCGATGGTGCCGGGGTATGGGAAACCGAATATGACGGACTTTTCGGTTCATTACACCGAAATGCATGGACACCGGAACGGTATGAAAATGGCGAGACCATCACGTGGCCAGCACTTTCAACGACCAAATCGGTTAACCACGAAAACAGCGATTTTGTGAATTTTGACCGCTCGTACCTACGGCTCAAAAACCTGGAAATCGGTTATACGCTATCGGGAGCCAGGATCAAAGCGCTTCGCATGAATCAGATCCGATTTGTACTGAGCGGGCAGAATCTGATTACGTGGGACCATATGAAAACCAAGGATTTCGGCCCGGAAGGGGATGGTTTTCTGTCGTTTCCCGTGTATCGGGTATACAGCGTAGGAATCAATGTGATGTTATAATGGGCAAACAAATAGGGTTATGAAGGCAATCAGTAAAATAAGCTATATATTTTTAGTGACGTTGATCACATCGGCTTGCCAAAAGCAGCTGGATTTGGATCCCGACGGACGGATTACCATGGACGAAGTGTTCAGTGACTACAATCGCACACGGGGATACCTCAATTCGTGTTATGGATATGCGCCTGCACCCAATATGGACCGTGCTTCATTTACTGACGAAGCGCAGGATGCAGATGACGCAATCGCGAACTCAAAATTTACCATCTGGTATGCGGGAAGTATCACCTCTTCTTCTTTTCCCACTTACTCCGTAGACGGTAACCCCTGGATAGACCTCTACGAAGGTATCCGGAAGTGCAATGTCTTTTTGGAGAATATCCAAACCGCAACTGTATATGTGTCGGAAGAGGAAAAAAATGGCTGGATCGCGCAAGCGCATACATTACGGGCATTGTATTATCTGCAGCTCATAAAGCGCTACGGCGGCGTGCCTATTTTTGATAAGCCACTGGAAATAGATCACGATTTTTCAATGGATAGGCGGGCATCGTTTTCGGAAGTTGTGCAGTTTATTTTGAACGACTGCGATGCGGCATTGGCGGTACCGGCTACACGCGATGGGTTTTCATGGCAGATTTACGAAAATCAGTTCGGGAAAATGAGCCGTGCGGTCGCTTACGCTATCAAGTCCCAAGCGATTACATACGCTGCCAGCCCATTGTGGTCCGACGGCACGTTTACCTGGGAAGATGCGACGCGGATCAATGCCGAGGCATTGGCCCAGTGTTTGGCAAACGACTATCGGTTGTTTGACGTGCAACCCGGAGCAGACGTAGCACAGAATGCGTATGCGCTGTATTTTATTACCTCTTCAGACGATGAACGTGCAGTCGACAAAGAAACCATTTATCAGTTGGGAGAGCAGATGGCCGTGTGGCGTGATGCAGGTATGCCCACCAATCCGGGCATGGACCGCTCAGGCCCCGGGCCTACCCAGGATTTGATAGACAGTTACGAGATGGCCAACGGGGAACCGGCTATCCTGGGATATGAGGATGCAGATCGGCTTAAGCCGATCATCAATCCGGCGTCGGGATACAATGAAAACGATCCCTATACGGGAAGAGATCCGAGGTTCTACGCCTCCATTTATTACAATGGTGCGCCACGCAACCTGGGCGGAGGCTCGGGGCGTACCGTAGAGACGTTTGTTGGAGGTGCGGATGGGATTTCTTCGAACGACCGGAAACATACCCGTACGGGCTACTACATGCGGAAATTCAACAACCATCGTTCGGGTCAGAACAATAGTGCCGATGGCGCTATACGCTTGTTCCGATTGGCGGAATTATACCTGAACTTTGCGGAGGCAGCTTACCAATCTGCCGGCCCGGATGTAACGATTACGGAAGGTAATCTATCGATGAGTGCCCGGGATGCGGTGAATGCCGTAAGGGCACGGGCGAAGATGCCCCCATTGCCGGCTGGGCTTAGCAACGAAGATTTTGAGCGTAGATACCGCAACGAACGGCGGATAGAACTCGCTTTTGAAGAACATCGTTATTTTGATGTCAGGCGTTGGAAGATCTTGTCCGAAACCGATAAATTTGTTACCGGTATGCGCATTCAAAAACAGGGTGAAACACTTGCTTACTCCCGTTTCAAACTTAGGAACCGGAATAGCTTTTCTGACAAGTATCTGCTGTATCCGATTGATCAGGATGAAGTTAATAAGATTTTTAACCTGACCGGAGAGAACTGGCAGAATCCGGGTTGGTTGGATTGATTTTTAGAAACTAACCAGTATATAAACAAATGATGAAAAGGATGAAGACAAATTGCATGACCGCAATTACGTTTTGTTGCGGTTTCATGTTTTTTTTGGCGTGCAGGGGAAATCCGCCGGAGCCGCCACCCGTTATTAAACAAACCGCTTATCTTTCGTTTGATGCAGCAACGGCCAACCAACTCGATATTACGGCTAAGAGCAGTCATCAATATCAAATACGAACGACGGGCGCGGACCCGTATATCCAGCTATTACCGTTGACATCCGGACTTGCGGATGGCCATGTGGTATTAGCATTTGAATATCAAACCACTTCATCACTTCATCATTTACAGGTTTTTTTGGGGGCTCCGGTTAGCGAAGAACGTTCGCTAAAGACTTCACAGGTAGCATCCGCTCCGTCGTGGAAAACATTCTCCATTGATTTGGGCGACCAAATCAGGGATTTCAGTTGGGGCAACACGGGAGATTTCATCCGGCTGGACTTTGGCGATGAAGCGAACATCACGTTGGATATTAAGAATGTGCAGTTGCGCAAAAGAAATGAAGCGGAAGAAAAATTGGCCCGGGAGCGGGAGCTTTTCAGGCAGGATGACGAGGCATTGAACCAGGAGATTGCGGCCTATTTGAATCGGAGTTATCCCGCAGAAATTGCAGATGTATCGGTGAGTAAGGAGACAATTACGATACGTGGAACCCTCCCTGGGGGCGAAGCGGCGGTACTTGCGGAAGTTATGCCTTATGAGCAGCTTAGCCGGATTGAGACATTTAAAAATAAACATCCGATCGATGGCTCACCGTTCAGTCTATCGTTGGATCGCTATGTAGAGCAGGAGGGATTTCGGTACGATAGAGCGCTTTCGGCGTGGGCGGTTGTTCGTGAAGGCGGTACCCGGGACGAGCTATTGTCACATGCCCACTATGCGAACGATATTCAGGCCCAATGGAGTATGCCAGCTCAGTCGCTTGCCCATAAAAAAGGGCTGGGAGGATTTTCCGCCAACCGGGGCTTTATCGAAGATCTCGATGACCTGCCGGTAGGTAGCGTAACCGTCAATGTGCCGATAACCAGCTTCCTCTATTTGAATGCACACCCAGGCGCTTACGTTCACGAATACGGTGGCCGGCCCTATTATTTTGACCGTGCAAAAATAGACGAGTTGGATAAAACCTTCCGTGCTGCAGCGGCAAAAAATATCATTGTCTCTGCCATCATTTTAGTACAAAAAGCGGCGGAATGTGCAGATCCGGCAGTTGGCAGGTTGCTGCAGCACGAACACTATACCGCGGATGCGTTTTTTACGATGCCGAGGTTAGACAATGCGGAAAGCGTATACTGCTATGCTGCGGCACTTGATTTTCTTGCCGACCGGTATTGCCGGCCCGGAAGCCCCTATGGACGGATCCATCACTGGATTATGCACAACGAAGTCGACGCGGGAAGTACCTGGACCAACATGGGAAAAAATAGACCCTTGTTCGTGTTTTTAGACAACTATTACAAGTCAATGCGCATCTGCTATACCATTGCGAGAAATTACGATGAACGGTCCGAAGTATTGGGGTCGTTTACCCATTCGTGGACAAATCCGGCTCCTGGCGGTGACTACGCTACCCTGGATATGATTAATGGATTACTCCGGTATTCCGAGGTTGAAGGCGATTTCCAGTGGGGCTTAGCCTATCATCCCTATCCGGAAGATTTGAATGAACCCAAAACCTGGAACGATAGCCAGGCAACGTTCAGCACGAAAACTCCCCTGGTTACGTTCAAAAACCTGGAGGTACTGGATAATTGGGCTAAAAAACCGGAGAATACCTATTTGAAAACAAACAAGCGGACGATTTGGCTCTCAGAAAATGGGACCAATTCCCGTACGTATGCCGAAAAGGATTTACAAGAACAGGCTGCTGGGCTTGCCTATGCGTGGAAAAAACTGGAACGTCTGGACGGAATTGATGCCATGCAGTGGCATAACTGGATCGATAACCGGGGTGAGTTCGGCTTACGGATCGGACTGCGCAGGTTTCCGGATGATGAAGAGGATCCCGGAGGCAGGAAGCCGGTTTGGTATGTCTATCAGGCAGCGGGAACGGAACGTGAAGACGCTGTTTTCGAGCCGTATAAGTCAATCATAGGCCTAAGTAATTGGGATGAGATTATCAAAGACATACAATGATGAATAACCTGAATTGAACTACAGAAAGATACTAAAACTATGAATAAATTAACACGTAATTTTATCGTCCTCATTGGACTTGCGCTTCCCACGATGCTTCATGCCCAATTCATCAACAGCGACCAATGGGCCATGACCGATGCGTTGGGCCGGAAAGCGAGCGGATATGAGATTGCCGGAGGCAAGAAAAAAGATAAGTTCGTCGCGATGTTTTATTGGACATGGCACCAAGGTAACGACGATACGACTTATCAGGTAAAGAATATCACAGAAATCGTCCGGGAACACCCCGAGGCGATGAAGGATTACAACCACCCGGCGTGGGGAACCAAAAGACCCGGTTTTTTTTACTGGGAACAACCCTTGTTTGGCTATTACAAAACTACCGATCCCTGGGTGTTGCGCAAGCATGCGGAGATGCTGGCGGATGCAGGCGTGGATGCCGTGTTTTTTGACTGCACCAACGGCAGTCTCACGTGGCAGGACTCATACGAAGCGCTGCTAAAAACCTGGGACCAGGCACAGCGTGATGGCGTGAAGGTTCCCAAAATTGCGTTTATGCTGCCTTTTGGCCCGGTACCCAATGCATTGGTTTCGTTGCGACAGCTTTATCAAGATCTTTATAAGCCGGGCCGGTATAAAGACCTTTGGTTTGTCTGGAAAGGAAAGCCGTGTATCATGGGCTATCCCGATAACCTGACCGATACGGAAGAAGATCGGGAGATTGCTGAGTTTTTTACCTTCCGTCCGGGCCAACCGGATTATGTGGACGGCCCTAAACGGGATGACCAATGGGGATGGCTGGAAAACTACCCGCAGCATGGCTATGTAAAAGGAAGTGATGGTAAATTTGAACAGGTTACTGTGGGGGTTGCGCAGAATGCCGGTCCGGAAACCAACGGTCATTGCAGCGCCTTTAACCTGCCGGGTACATTCGGACGCAGCTTCAGCCAGCGCAACGGGTTTGACCCACGGGTAGATGGTTATCTATACGGCTGGAATTTCCAGGAGCAATGGGACCGGGCCAATGAACTCGATCCGGAACTGGTATTTATAACCGGATGGAACGAATACATTGCAGGTCAATGGCTGCCCGAACACGGTTGGACCGGCGACCCTTTTTCATTTGTCGACCAATTCGATTGGGAACACAGCCGTGATATCGAGCCGAACAAGGGATGGGGCGATAAAGGCGATGTATATTACCTCCAATTGATTGACAATGTGCGTAAATTCAAAGGGATGGCACCCCCTGAAAAGGCATCGGCACCTAAAACCGTACGGATCAATAGGTGGGCGGATTGGGACAATGTAACTCCTTATTTCAAGCACTACAAGGGCAATACGCTACACCGCGACCATCGCGGACGGTACGATCGGTATTACACAAACACTACCGGAAGAAACGACATTGTCGGCGCCAAGGTGGCACGGGATGACAAACAACTCTATTTTTATGTAGAAACTGCCGATAAGCTGACCTCACCGCAGGACCGGAACTGGATGATGCTGTTCATCGATACCGACCGTAATAAAGCCACGGGGTGGAATGGTTACGACATCATTGTGAACCGGGTGAATCCGCGGGGCAACCAAGCGGTGGTGGAACGGAATGTAGGAAACCGATGGGAATGGGAAGAAACGGCAGCGGTACCCTTTTCGGTCGATGGAAATAAACTCACATTCGGCGTAGATAAGCATGTGCTTGGTTTGGGAGCGGGAGCCGTGGATATTGAATTTAAATGGAATGACAACATGCAGGAAAACGGGAACATCATGGATTTCTATGTAAATGGAGATGCAGCTCCCGGCGGACGGTTTAATTTTGTCTATTCTGCAAAATGACAACAAAGAATAACCTGTCGTTTTTACTCCTTATTTTCTGTTGTAATTTTAGTTACACATTGAAAGGACAGGAAACGCCCATTCACAGCATCGGCAATGGTCAGATGCTGGTTTACGGTCGGCAAGCATGTGGAGTTTACGGGATACCTCATCATCCAAGCATTCAACTACTTGGAAGAAACCGGAGACGATGCGTTTGTAAAAGAGATCTTCCCGATGCTTAACTGGGCCTGGCAGGTGCAGGCCGAGGAATTGATCCAGGGAATGCTTCCGTTTAATGGCGATGAAACTTATGTAGCCGGGGGTATTTTGCCGAGAGAGGCACTTTGCGATGGTTCCGCGGAAGCCACGTTGCTATTCATCAATGCAAGTGAGGATTTGCTGGCATGGTCAAAAGATAAACAGATGTGGAATGAGAAAGAAATGACTTTGGCCGAACAGATTTTAACGGATACTAAAGACCGCTATCGGAGAAATTTTATTTCGGAAGGCAGGTTGCAAACCAATAACCCCGACCGGATGGAAGGGCAGGAATATCCGTTGTTTCGGCATGGGGTATGCGAGCAGATAGGCCGCGTTGAAGGTTGCGAAGTCTTCGGATGGACACAAAAAACCCAGACCAACCGATATCTTTGCGCCAATTGTTTTGCCAAATCGTCGCTTCCGGCCGTTCGGTCGAACGTTTATTTCATACCTTCCGTTACCCTGACACCCTGTTATATCAACGATTCTTTTCTTGACGGGAATTTGACGTCCCGTTTTGTCGAAGAGCTGGCCAGCGATTACATAAAAACGGGCAGATTCCCGTCTCAACAGCAGGGTACGGGGCAGTATAAGATATTGGGGTATGACTACGGCTTTTTCCTTTATGCGCTAACCCAAATTAATCATCAGCTTCGATATAAAATCTATGAAGAAATGATGGAGGCGATCGATAAAACGGGAGCTTGGGTGGAATATTACATGGAAGGTAAACCAAACGGAACCTTTTGCCGTCCCTGGGAGAGTGCCATCAATATAGAGGCAGCTATTCTCTTTGCTGAACGTGAAGGGGCAATGGATAAAAAGAAATAATAAAAAATCAAATGAGAAATTTGTTTCGCAACCCGACGATTATCTTATTATTGCCGATAATGGTGTTTTTTACGGCATGTAAATCGGTACAAAAGAATCGTAACCTAACGATCGAAAAACAACAGCAATCCGGAGCTTTGGATTCCAATTACCGCGATTTGTATACAGACACGTGGGTCGCTTCGGATGCCTTAGGCCGGACAATGCCAACCTACGAAGAAGTCGGCCCCGTGAAAGACGACCAACGCAGGGTGGTTGGTATTTTTTACATTACCTGGCATGGCGATAGCAACGCCGATCAACCGGCACCCTATACGGCCGACGTGTCCCGTATATTAGCGGCCGACCCGGCAGCCCGGTTGGATGCAAAGCATCCGTTGTGGACCGCGGGATCGTACCATTGGGGCGAGCCTGAAATGGGGTATTTCCTGAGTAAAGATACCTATGTGATCCGGAAAGACATGTCCATGTTGGCCGATGCCGGCGTGGATGTGCTGGTGATGGACGTCACCAATGCGGTGCGCTACTGGGATGAATGGGAGGTACTTTTTAAGACCATGCAGGAGATGAGGGCCGAAGGTAATAAAGTGCCGCAATTCTGTTTCTGGGCATTTAACGGGCCGGTGATTACCGTCGTGCAGGATCTCTACGACCGTATTTATAAAACAGAACGCTTCCGTGACTTGTGGTTCTACTGGGATGGTAAACCGTTGCTGCTGTATAACGGAAATCCGAAATACGACGCCAATGGACAGGATGCCAAGCAGCCCAACCCGCATTATGATCCGGCGGCCAAAACCGACGTCAACCATCCCCATTACGGCGATCCGGACTATACGGAGGAGTTTTACAGCGATTATACCCGGGAGGTAAAGGATTTTTTTACCTTACGTACCATGTGGTGGGGTTATTATAAATGGGCGGGTAAACGGTTTGTGGGTACGGAAGACAACTGGAGTTTTGGTTATGATCTTGGCAATGAATCTGTGCGGGGAATGGATCCGGACAGCCTGGTTTCAAGGCACGAGGGAAAAAAGGAGCAGGCGGCGGTCACTCCGGCCCAGCATCCGTCGAGTCTGGTGGGTAAATCGTGGACCCGCCAACATGGGGAGCCCCGCCTGAACGATCAGGACCTGCCTGAGCCTGTGGAAGTACCCTGGCTGAAGAAAACCGTTGTCCATCCGGAAGGTTATGGAATTTACTTTCAGGAGCGGTGGGAAGAAGCGCTCCGTTCTGATCCGCAATTTTTATACCTCAACGACTGGAATGAATGGACTGCGGGAAAATACCATCCCGAAGAAGGAAAAACAACCGACTTTATGCGGCGTAAAAGTCCGTATTTCTTTGTAGACCAATACAATGCTGAATTCAATCGGGCTATTCAACCCATGAAAGGAGGCTATACGGACAATTATTACATGCAAATGGCGCAGAACATCCGCAGGTATAAGGGGGTACGGCCCATTCCCGAATTATATGGAAACCATCCCGTAGCAATCGATGGCAATTTTACCGATTGGAATGAGGTCGCAGTGGAATACCGTGATACGAAGGCAGATGTAGCGCATCGTGATTACAAAGGATATGGTGGGCTGCATTATTCGAACACATCCGGCCGGAATGATATGATTACCACCAAGGTCGCGTTCGATAAGACATCGGTTGCCTTCTATGTGCAAACATCCGGAAACCTGTCGCCCCACACCGATCATAACTGGATGCTGCTATTGATTGATGCCGATCAGAACCCCGAAACCGGATGGTTTGGCTACGATTTTTTGGTAAACAAAAACGTGAAAAACGGCAACCAAACTACACTCATGCGTTACGATGCCACACGCAAAGAGGATCCCTGGCAGCTTGTCACGGAATTGGACTATCGTTACCAAGGGGATAAAATGGAACTAGCCATTCCAAGGAAACTGCTCGGACTTACCGGGAATTCTGTGAGCTTTGATTTTAAATGGAGCGATAATGCTGCTGATTTGACCGACCCGATTTCTCTCTGTGTAGACGGGGATACGGCACCCAACAGGCGGTTCAACTACCGTTGTATATGGCATAAAAAAGAAGATAAGATAAGATAGATAGTTGCTGTGCATAGTTGCGGGCCACCCATTGGGGTGGGAGCGGGTTGTCAATACGAAGGTTATCTGACTTATAGGTCAGTATAGTACGGGTTGCCGATGCTGGCCGGGTGGTTATATTTGCGATGTTATAAATCTATGTGTCACTGCATATGGCATAAAAAAGAAACTAAAGCAAAATAACACAGTATATGTACCTACTAACCCGAAACAGCAACCTGTTCCTCTGGACGATATTGACCGTCGGAATAGTAGCAGGCTGCCAACAACCGGAAAAACCCAAACAAGCATACGATGTGGCTGCTTTTTACTGGCCGGCGTATCATTACGAACCCCGTGCAGAATTTCTGTTCCCCGATAAAAAGGGCGAATGGGAAATTATCTACAATGCCAAACCCAAAGAGGAAGGGCATGCACAACCCAAGGTGCCGCTGTGGGGGTATCTGGACGAAGCCGATTCGGCCGATATGGATAAAAAAATAACAGCGGCGGTGAGTCATGGCGTCAATACCTTCATCTTTGACTGGTATTGGTACGAAGGACAGCCCTTCCTGGAAAGCTGCGTGAACGATGGATTCCTGAAAGCGAATAAAGGGCGCATGAATTTTTACCTGATGTGGGCCAACCACGACGCGACTACGTATTGGGATGTGGATAACCCGAAAATCGATTCGGTGATCTGGAAAGGTGGAGTGGACCGCGAACAGTTTGATAACGTAGTGGATCGGGTAATTGAAAAATATTTCCGTGATCCATCGTATTACAAAATCAAGGGTGAACCGGTGTTTTGTATCTATGAGCTACAGACTTTGATCAACGGTTTGGGAGGCCCTCAGCAAACCAAGGAAGCGTTGGATGATTTTCGGGCGAAAGTAAAAGCCGCAGGTTTCCCGGGACTACATCTGCAGGGGATCCTATGGTCGGCCCTGCCCTCCACGATTGCGGGGGTACCCGGCGATCAGATTGAAACGCAGGAAGACGTCCTGAAGTACTTCGGGTTCAATAGCCTGACTAACTATTGCTGGGCGCACCTCCAAAATCCCGATGGGGACTATACGCAGTGGGCGGAAGCTTCCACGGCCATGTGGACCGATTTTGACCGGGATTTTTCCATTCCTTATTTTCCAAACGTAACGGTGGGATGGGATGCAAACCCCCGCTTTCTTTTCAAGGCGGGATACATTACCAATCCGGCGCCCGAAAAGTTTGCCACGTATGTGGAAAAGGCCAAAGCCTACGCAGACGCTCATCCCGACCAGCCCAAGTTAATTACCATCAACGCATGGAACGAGTGGTCCGAGGGGAGTTACCTGGAACCGGATACGGTACATGGTCTGGGTTATTTGGAAGTGCTAAAAAAAGCCTTTGTTGAAAATGAATAATTTATCTTTTGCCTTTATCGTATTTACCTCCGTTGCATGCCTGCAAGCAGGATATGCACAGGAATCCACCATTCGGGTATTGCCCGAGCCTAAGCAGGTAACCGCACCCGGTAATTACGTTACATTTCCCGTGAAGATGTCCGTATACCTTGATAAAAATCTGTCAATAGACCGGGAATATGCAACGGTGCTGTTGGGTGAAATCGGTATTGAGCCGGTATTTACGCTACAGCGGAAACAGGCACACCTCTCGCTTGTGCGTGGGAAACAAGGGGGGAAAGGCGCAGAATCGTACCGGCTTCAGGTAACAGTCCATGGCGATAAACAGGCCATACAGGTAGCGGCCAATACGGGCACCGGTGCTATTTTTGCGCTGCAAACCTTGCGGCAACTGGTGAAAAGCCAAGCGGATGGACAGTTGACTGTCCCCGTCTGCGAAATCAAGGACGAACCCTATTTCTCCTGGCGGGCCTTTATGCTGGATGAAAGCCGCCACTTCCATGGCAAGGAAATGGTGAAGCAGCTCCTCGACGAAATGGTTCGTCTCAAATTCAACACATTTCATTGGCACCTGGTAGACGATCCCGCTTGGCGCATTGAAATCAAGAAATATCCGTTGTTGACCGAAATCTCATCAAAAGGAGATTACACACACATGTCCAAGGGAATCGACCCGGCCAAGTGGGACAGCCTGTATCAGCATAAGCCGGGCCTTTTTTATACGCAGCAGGATATCCGTGAAATCGTTGCATACGCTGCGGAACGGGGTATCCGCATTATCCCTGAAATTGAGGTGCCGGGCCATGTGTCAGCATCGGTCTATGCGTATCCGTGGCTGGGTGCTTCCAGTAAAAAGGCCGGTAAGCTGGTTCCCGGCGATCTATACGATGTGACAGATCCGAAAGTAACCCAGTTCCTGCACGACGTGTTGGATGAAATTATCGGTCTGTTCCCCGGGGGAATTATCCACATCGGAGGTGACGAAGCCAATTATGCCCACTGGCAGCAGTCCGAACCGATTAACGCCTTCATGAAGAAAGAGGGGATTCCAACCTATGCCGATTTGCAGGTATGGGCAATCAATCGGCTGTCGACTTACATCGCTTCCAAGGGGTACCAGATGATCGGATGGAATGAGATTACGGGCGACAATGTCAGGGGCGAGGCACACATCGAAGCCAGTCAATCGGAAAAATTGGCGCCCGGTACCATCGTGCAGTTTTGGGATGGCGAGGTGACCCTAATCAACAAGGCAATTGCCAAAGGCTACGACGTAGTCAATTCCAATCGCTTTTTTACCTACCTGGATTACCCCTACGAAACAACTTCGCTGGAAAAGGCCTATTCCTTTAATCCGATCCCGGATGGCATCGCCCCGCAGGATCGAAAGAAAATCCTCGGATTGGGCTGCCAACTGTGGGGTGAATTTACACCTACCACGGCCCGGATATACTACCAGTTGTTTCCGCGGTTGGCGGCGTTTGCAGTCATCGGATGGGTAGATCCGGATCAGAAACCTACGTACGAACAATTTATTCAGAATTTTAAACCCATCGAAGATGTTTGGAAAGAAAAAGGATACCTCAGTGACCAACCGTATCGGAATTAAATGTGCCCTAGCCCTTGCCATGCTGGCAAGTCCTTCCCACAGTTGGGCTCAGGTGCTTGCAGGTACGGACGATCTGGGACGGATTGTACCGCAGTTTGAAGAGGTGGGTGCCCCAATAGCCGATCGGCAAGTCGGCCTGTTTTACTTCTTATGGCAGGGCGACAAAGGATCACCTACGTCCGAGAAACACTGGGACCTGAACGAACTGTATGAACGGACACCGGAAGTGTTTCCTGATTTTGACCATCCCGGTTGGGGTGGAGGAGCCGGCCGGCCGGGAAGGTATTATTTCTGGGGAGAGTCGATATACGGGTACTACCGGGGCGACGACTACTGGGTGCACCTGAAAAATATGCAATTGCTTACAGATGCAGGGGTAGATTTCCTGGTGCTTGATGCGACAAACCGGCTTACCTACCGCGAGCAGTCCGATGCATTGATGAGAGCCATAGATGCCCTCCAAAAGCAGGGCAAAAAAGCTCCGAAAGTCGTTTTTTATACCAATACGGCTTCGGGTGAAGGTATGCAGGAAATTTATGAGAATCACTACAAGGAGGGGGCACCAAGCCGTTATCCAAACTGCTGGTTTTACCTCGAAGGCAAGCCGCTGATTATTGGCCTGTCCAAAGAGGCGGTAGGTCGTGATTATGCCGATTTCTTTACCATCCGGGAATCGCAATGGCCGAATGAGCCGGAAAAAGTAAATGGATGGCCCTGGATTGAATTCCAGCGTCCTCAAAAAGTATACAAAAACCACAAAGGCGAACGGGAGATTGTCAATGTTGCAGCCGCGCAGCATCCCAATCTGGATGCCTCGATGGGCGGATCGGCTTTCTACGGACAGCCGGGCAATTGGGGAAGAAGTTACCGGAACGGTTCACCGGGGGATCCGGCAAAAGACCTTTGGTACGGGTACAACATCCAGGAACAATGGGATTTTGCATTGAAGCAAAACGTGCCGTTCATCTTCATCACAGGTTGGAACGAATGGATTGCAGGAAAGTGGCGCCGGAACAGTGGCGACAAAAACCAGGCGCTCTTTGTTGACCAGGCCAGTCCGGAATACAGCCGCGATATCGAACCCTCGCTGACGGCGGGACTGCGTGATCATTACTACATGCAGATGGTCTGTAACATCCGGCGTTATAAGGGAGTAGACTCCCTGCAAACCATCGGGAGGGTGCAGTCTATCAAAGATTGGTCCGATTGGAAAGCGATAACCCCCATTTATGTTGACTATGTAGGCGATGTATTGCACCGTCGTCATCCGGGAGCGCAGTCCGATCCACAGGTCACCTATGTGAATGAGACGGGCCGTAACGATTTCGATGCCCTCAAGGTAGCTGCAAGCGGCGACAGGCTGTTTTTTTATGTGGCAACGGTGGATGCCATCACCCCCGCTTCCGGCGATAATTGGATGACACTTTGGTTGGATGTCGATCGGTCAGCCCTTTCAGGATGGCACGGATACGATTTCCGGGTGGTACGGGGCGATCGGCTCCAACGTTATGTGAACGGCGCTTGGCTGGAGATTCAAACTGTGGATAGCAAGGTCTTGGGCAACCAGTTGATGATCAGTATTCCCCTCGCAACGTTGGGCTTGCCTTCACAAGGCGCAAAGCTGGAGTTCAAATGGTCGGACAACATGCAGAAAGCAGATCCACTGGATTGGTATGTCAATGGCGATGCCGCTCCGGGAGGAAGGTTCAATGTACTGGTGAAATGGTGATTTGATACCATAGTGGATCATTTGCTCATTTTG
Organism: Parapedobacter defluvii; assembly: GCF_014642075.1. Classification (GTDB taxonomy): domain Bacteria; phylum Bacteroidota; class Bacteroidia; order Sphingobacteriales; family Sphingobacteriaceae; genus Parapedobacter; species Parapedobacter defluvii. The sequence continues at coordinate 808,118 of NZ_BMIK01000001.1, forward strand.
TTCTGAATCGGAGCATTAAAATGGCATCGGTATCGCTATCCGAAGTTGCCTCAATATAGTCAGGTCCGTGCGTCACCGAGGCAGTTTTATACGTACCTGTGGCAGGATAATACCATTGGGCGGTTTTGAGTGTTGCCGGAAGGGTATGGCTGATGCGGAGGGTCTGCACGGTGGGAACATAAACCAATACGGTGCGGGCATCCGTGTCTGCCAGAGCCATCGTCGTGTTAAATACATTTTTTTCATCGTTCCGTTTCTTCAACCTCTCCGGTGCGGGTCTCAGTTCCCACCATTTAAATTGGTTGAAAAACAAGGGGAGACGGCCGACCTGTATGCTTGCTTTGCTGCGGATCCCGTCTTCCCACGTATATTTTGAAGGCTTCTTCATCCCATGGTTGTAGGATGTTTCCCCAATGCGCAACCAGGGCCAAGTGCTCCATGCGCCGTATCCAACTCCCGCTACCGGCGCACTGAAGATGCTCCATAAAATGCTTTTCCTGACTTCATAGTCATTTTCCTGTTCGCCCTGTGCCTCATACACCGGTTCGGTATCAATGATCGGGCGAGGTATAAGGCTCCGCCAATTGGCAGTAACCGGGCCCCGTGTTTTCCACCGAACGGCAGATTCGGAGTTCGCATGACCCGTTTGGTAAGATATCAGGTCAAGCCATGTTTCTCCATCGTATTCGTTGGCATACCATTGGAATCCCGCCGTATGGAGGGTGACGATACGTTGCTGCGCATCGGTTTCCCCGAATACAGCCCGGCCGATTTGCTTCCATTTCGCTGCATTGCCGTCCGTGAAAATACCGTCGCCGCCCAAATTCCATAAAACGTGGTATGCATCGTATCGGGCTTTGATATACTTTGCCAATTGAATAGCGCTCGGAATAGGCAGGTCAATACCGGGATTGCCTGCACCTTTCCAGGCCCAAAGCATAACGGGAGCCGCTATTAAGCCCGCTTGGTTGATTTGCTCAATTTTCCTGTCGAGTGCTTGAAAAAAGGCCGGATGGATGGTCAATGTATCTATACCGGTAAAAGCGGGTTCCTCTAAAGCCTCTGCGGGAAGCCCCCGCCATTGCGTCGTAATAAACTGAATGGCTGTATAATGGTTTTCCTTTCGATGGTCAAGATATGTTTTCCATTCTTCATCTGTAGAACGCATAGCGCCATTCCAGGCCGTACAGCCCAGATAGAAGAAAGGTGTGCCATCGGCGTGGGTAAGGTGGTAGTTGCCTTTCTGATGCGTGATTTTTCCATGCCGATAGATAGCGAGTGGTGAACGGTTGCGTTTGCAGGTAAATTGTCCGGTTTGATGGTGTAATGCGCCGTTTGTCAGATCGGTACACCGGGTTTGGAAATGCCAGGTTCCTTTTTCATTTGGCATGAATCTGATTTTCCAACTGTTTCCCCCATCCCAGAATCCCTCAGCTTTATATTGTTTCCCCGAAGGAGAGGTGAAAATGCCTTCTATTGCAACATCGTATACCGGGTTCGTGTAAGACACCGGGCTGTTTAAGGTAATTTCAAACCGGTTCCAAATATCGATCTGTGGTCTTTTTTCTACTGCTGACAGTAAGAATGGGCAATAAAAGAGCATCATCAAAATGATCCAATTGAGACATATGCCCTTGGTGCTTAAGGATATTTCTGCTGGTTTCATAGGTGTACGATTCATTTCCTGAGCGATTTATAATGGGTGAGCGCAATAAACGCCGCCTTGATCATTGATCATTACGATCAAAGGTAACAGGTATGGAAAAAACTTCCAACCTGTGCCATACCGAAAAAAGGTCAATGGCAGCGGTTTATTGCACGGAAACCTGTGAGAATTACGATAAAAATACTAATTTCGGAGCGTCCAAAGGTTGTCTTTGTGTAAATTATAAACGATTATGAATAAATATTCAATAACACTTTGCATCGGTCTGATGCTTTCAATTCAGGCGTTGATCGCCGATGTCAGGTTGCCGCAGATTTTTGCTAATGGAATGGTGCTTCAACGGAATCAACCCATTGCAGTTTGGGGATGGGCCGATCCGGGTGAGCAGGTAAAAGTTGGCCTCAATACGCAACAGCAGGAAACGACCGCCAATGCGGACGGAACATGGAAGCTGACACTTTCGGCCGAAGAGGCCGGAGGACCGTTTCAATTGGTGGTATCTGGCAAAAACACATTGACGTTATCGGATGTGCTCATCGGAGAAGTTTGGATCTGTTCGGGTCAGTCCAATATGCAGTGGACCGTGGCCAATTCTGACCGTGCCGAACAGGAGATAGCCGGCGCCAATTATCCGCAGATCAGGCAGGTGGAGATCCCGAGAAAAACATCGGGTGTGCCCTTGGATGATGTTGAGGAACCGTTGGAATGGAAGGAAGCCAATCCCCAAAATGTAGGTAATTTTACTGCGGTGGGTTATTTCTACGCCCGCGAACTTTATAAGCAATTAAATGTCCCCATCGGCCTTATCAATACGTCGTGGGGAGGTACTATCGTGGAGACCTGGATCAGCAAAGAAGCGCTGGAAAAAGATAAAAGCCTGAAAAGGGCCGTCCATGTTTTCGAGCAAGTGCCCGCAGACACCGTACGTAAAAACACAGATCCGAATCACTACCCAACCCTGCTGTTCAACGCAATGATTAATCCGTTGATTCCATACACCATAAAGGGGGCAATCTGGTATCAAGGAGAAAGCAACGCTGGTAGAGCCTATGAGTATCGGAAATCGTTCCCGATGATGATCAAAGACTGGCGTAAGCGGTGGGGACTGGGTGATTTTCCCTTTTATTTTGTGCAATTGGCTAGCTTTAAGGCAGCCGGTGGTATCAGTGCCACCGGAAGTACGTGGGCTGAGTTGAGGGAAGCGCAGCACATGACCTTATCGTTGCCCCATACAGGCGAGGCGGTAACCATTGACATCGGCAATACGGATGACATCCATCCGCGTAATAAACAGGACGTTGGAAAGCGGTTGGCAGCCATTGCTTTGCATGATAGCTATGGTCGGGATGTGGTGTACAGTGGTCCGGTATATCGAAAATTTGAAATAAACGGAGCACAGGCCACGATATCCTTCGATCACGTGAATGGTGGATTAACCACCAAAGGGGCAGACAAGGTAGTTGGATTTGAAATCGCGGGTGCCGATAAACATTTTTATCCCGCGGAGGCTCGGATTGAAGGCGAAACGATTGTAGTAAGCTCGCCTACCGTAACCAAACCCAAGGCAGTACGCTATGCGTGGGCAGATGATCCCGGAAAAAGTAACCTTTTCAATGAAGAGGGTTTTCCGGCTTCCCCGTTCCGAACAGATAATTGGACGCCAGCAACCAAGAATGCCGTTTATGAATTGAAGAACTAAGTAAACGGTATCTAATATCATAGGTAATGCAATGCTTCTTCAATCCGTATCGCTTGATTAAGCTTGGATTAATTTTCTGCTTGAATTCCTATCTGCCTGTTGGTTTGGGACAGGAAACCGTCAGCACTGGAAGCTGGTTGCCAATGGCGTGTTGGTTTTGGGGTGTCGATGAATTTAAACCCGATGGGTACAAACCTTTTATAGACCAATATGAAAAGTATTCGGCGACGGGAGTGTTGACTGCTAGCTTACGGTCATCGGGCGAACTTACCGATGAAAACGTAGTCCGTCAGATACGAGATGCGGCTCAATATGCTCAGGAAAAAGGCCTTGGTTTAGTGATGGATTTGGATATCCGTTTGGCGCGTGCGGAGTTTCGAAAGCGTTATCCGCAAGATCTGCAGGAAATTGTGTTGGTTCGTGAATTTCCACTTGACGGTTCTATGTCGTTGCAGGCAACCATTGAATTGCCAAGCTATTCCGATCACTATACTGCCGGGCGATACCCATATGGCCCCGTTGGAGTTCGGTTGGAACGCCTATATTCGTATGAAAAAGATGAGGGAGCCATCAAGTCCAGTTCTTTGAAGGATATCACCTCCTACGGCAGTTTAGCAGGAGGAAAACAACTAAGCCTATCGGTACCCCATGAATCCAGCGAAAAAATGAACTGGGCCTGTGCGCTGATCGTGGTTACCATCAATACGCCCGATCTGTTCTCAATCAACTTGCTTCGCTTTCAGCGTGAAGTTTTGAAGCTGTATGCCGGTAGCGGGTTGATCGGCGCAGCAAAAGACGAATGGGGTTTTCCAGGCAGATTCCACCCTACTACAGATGATTTGTGGTATTCCGAAGCAATGGCTTCAGTGTATCGGGAAAAACATCCTGGGCATGAACTTATCAGGGATATTTTATTGATGGCAAAGGGTGAACAGGGAAGAGAGGCAGACAGGAAGGAAGCTATTAACCGATATATGCGGATGATTTATGAACGAAACTGGGAGATTGAAGGTGACTTTTTTGAAAGTGTGAAAGAACTTTTTGGGATAGATGCAATGGTCGGTACACACCCTACCTGGTACCCCTATCCGAATGCGATGGAAATCTTCAAAAACGGACTATCATGGTGGAATACTAAGCGGGAACTGGCACAAACGGATGAAGCAACGCCCTTTTCAGTCAGAACCGCCTTAGCAAAAAAGTGGGGAAGTGCAGTTTGGTATAACATGTTTTATGATACGCAGCCAGAGCGATACGCGATTGACATCTGGCGGGCAGTATTAGGAGGCGGTCGACTGAATATTCATCCGCCCTATCCTTCTAAGGATGTCAATCGTAAATATGCATTGCTGGAAGGAGAATTGTTTCAGGCTATCCAGCGAATTCATTTATTGGACTATATTTCTTCAGCGCCGGTACATTGTCCCGTAGCCATTGTTTTTGATCATTCATCCGTGTTGAACTGGGCAGATCAAAGCCGCTTTGCCGATGTGGGGTTGCGGTTGGCGGATGCGCTTTGGGAAAAAGGAGTATACGCTGACTTGATCCCCAGCTCCGAGATTGTTAATGGGGCAGTTACCATAGCAGAAAACGGTAAAATTCGGTACGGAACTCAATTGTACGAGGTGGCTGTTTACTATAAGCCGGGATATGACAATGAGCAGGTGTCTGCGCTTTTTGACCGGGTATTGAATGGGGCTACATCTATCTTTCAGACAGAAGGTCAGCCAGATGAGACAATACAGGGAATCCTGCAAGTTCTAAAAAAAAGACGCATTCCGCCACAGACCACAGGGTCAATGATCGGATTGGCTGATTTCCCCCCCTCCGTGGTACCTGATGCATCCGGTCATATCCGGTTAATCGATGGGACTTTTATTGCGGCTTCGGGCAGCAGCGATGTAATGGGAGATCCGATAAAGCGGCGGTTTTATGTTGATGGACATGCGGTGAACGTTGATGCGGAAGGGCTTGTAGGGCTACGATTCGATAAATCGGGTAAATTACAAGCATTGGCGTGTGGTGGTTTGAAGTCGTTTCGGACGGGAAATGTTCGGATAGATCTTCCGGATCGACTAGATATTGCTTTGTTCAAGGAAGCGGGTGAGTGGCGCGGGATTATACATGGGGAAGAGCAGGATCTCCCTGGTGACTTGGCAAAGTTTACCGTAAATTGGCAGTTTGTTAAACAACCGCACGGAAAACTTCCTGCATTCAGGGATTGACGCCCGCCACCAGCTCTTTTCAGGAGAGTGCAGGACAGTGACTGCCGTTAACTTTTAGTATTATTGTGTCAATTATAAACAGAAATAATCGAAGGTTCATTAAGAATCAGTTAAGGCAAGGGTACCAATGGTGAATGTCGGGCCTGAAATCGGGGAAAAGGCAGTGCTGTCGCAATTGCGTGATGGCAGCTATGAAGCCTTTGAGTACATCTACCACCGATACAAAGTACGTCTTGCTGCGTCAATGCTTCGGTTGCTGAAGTCTACTGATTTAGTTGATGACCTGCTGCAGGAGTTGTTCGTTCGGCTATGGGAACACCGAGAATCCATTAACCCCGAACAACCGATCAAAGCCTATTTATTCCGCATTGCGGAGAATCTCGTGTATGACACATTCCGGCGTCTTTCCAAAGATAGGCGATTGCAGGATCAACTATTCCATGCCATGGAAGAAATAGGGGCTGATATTGAAAAACAATTCTTTATGCAGGAAGACAGGCAGGCAATCGAGGCGGTAATCGCTATGCTTCCGCCGAAACGCAGACAGGTTTTCACGCTTTGCAAGCTGGAATCCAAAAGCTATGAAGAAGTGAGTTCGCTGCTAAATATCAGTCTGAGTACGGTCAACGATCACATTTACAAAGCGAATCAGTTTCTGAAACAACACCTTGCCGACCATATGGTTTCGCTTTTTTCCATTGTTATTCAGACTGCACTGCTGACTGCATGGTGATTTGTCTATCGCATTTATTTCTGTCTATTTTATGGGTTTTATTCACAAGAAATTACCGAAAAATAACTAGGTTATGAAATTCCAATGGATACTTTTCACATTCTCCTTATTAGCAGGGGTTGTCAATGCCCAAACGGTTGACACGTTGAACCGACACTGGCCCCGATATATCAGCTTGGACCAATACCTACAGCCCTTCCTTACCGCTGATACAATCTATGACGAGCTGGTTATGCCTTTAAGCGATGGTAATTCGTTACCGAACGGCAAGCTGCTATTTCCGGTTAAAACAATCCTTTCCGTACGGGATGCATACTTGGGACAGACCTTCGAGGAAGGTAAGGACTGGGTGTGGGAAGGTCAGCGCCTGATATTGACGGATTCATCGCGCATCCCATTTTTCCGAGAGCAAGACTTGGTCTATTCGGAAAAACAAGAGGGGTATTCACAGCCGGGCAAGCTGCCCGGTACCTATGTGCTTTTCAGTGAGGGCGAACTATTCCATGCTAAACAGCTTGCTGTAACGTACCTGCCAGACCGGTCGGGTGAAAGTTTGCACCGGCGTTTGCCGCATAGCGAGCATCTCCCCCGTACCTTACAAAAACTACAAGCTCATAAGCCCCTGCATGTGGTATTTTATGGTAATAGCATCGAAACAGGAGCCAATAGCAGTGGCGTACAGCATGTACCTCCCTTTATGCCCAATTGGACGGAGCTTTTTATTTACCGGTTACGGCAGCATTTTGGTGGTAAGATCTCGTATAGCAATCAGGCAGTAGGAGGAAAAACAGCCGCTTGGGGCGTAGAGGAGGTAGATAGCCGCGTTTCCGCACAGCATCCGGATCTGGTGGTCATCGGCTTTGGGATGAACGACGGCACGTTTAAGGTTGCGCCCGAAGAATTTGTAGGGCAAATAAAAGCAATCATGGACCACGTGTCCCGCGATAACCCCACCTGTGAATTTATTGTGATTACACCCATGTTAGCTAATCCTACCGCCATACAGCATCAAGTACAGCTAGCCTACCGGGATCCGTTGCTCGCCTTATCAAAAAAAGGAATCGCGATTGCGGATATGACCTACTGGCACCAATGGCTACTGACGCATAAGGCCTATCAGGATATGACCGGCAATAACATCAACCATCCCAATGATTATTTAGCGCGTTGGTACGCACAGGTGCTGATTGCACTATTGATTGAGCATACCTCCAAAATATGAAAGAAAAGATTATCTTTGTAGTCATATAAACCTAAGTAATATATGGCTGCCGGGCAACATATGGAAGACCGTGATCTGCTCGTCCAACTACGGGAGGGTAGTCATGTAGCTTTCCAGACGCTGTATCATCGCTATAAAATGCGATTAGCGGGAAATCTGTTGCGTATGCTCAAATCGCCTGAATGGGTCGAAGAAGTTTTACAGGACTTGTTCATGCGGCTATGGAGCCATCGGGAGCAGATTGATCCCGAACGGCCGATCAAAGCTTATTTGTTTCGGGTAGCCGAAAATTTGGTGCGTGACATGTTTCGCCGCGCTGCGCGGGATCAACGGATGCAACAACACCTTTTGCAGGCGATGTCCGAAGCCTACTTCCACGTGGAGGAACGCCTGATTTCTCAGGAATTGAAAGAAGAACTGCGCATGGCGATCGAGTTACTGCCGCCAAAAAGAAGGGAAGTTTATGTGCTTTGCAAACTGGAAGCAAAGAGCTATGAAGAGGTTAGCCAACTGCTCCATATTAGCTCGGGAACGGTGAATGATCACATCAAAAAGGCAAACTTATTTTTACGCCGCTATTTGGCGCAGCATTCCGAGTTGGGAATTGCGCTTCTGATTACCTGGTTATCGGCCGATTGCCAGTTTTAAAAATAATCTACCTGTTTATCAGTGTTTTGTATTTTTTTTTGGGAACACGAGCACCTGATCCGGTCCGATTGTTCGTATAGGCTTAATAAAAAGAGTGAGCCATAAAACACCCATCGCCGAGCTTTTCAATAAATACTTGGAGGGAACCATACGCCCCGCAGAATTGGCGGAGTTACTGCAATACATTGAACGCTCGGAAACCGGAGATGAACTTACACCGCTGATCCAACGCGAACTAGGAGAGCAGGGAGCAGATTATCCATCGCTGAAAGCACTCGTAGATCGAGTAGAGGCGAAAGTATTTGCGGATACCGCTCCTACAGCCCACTCGGGAATCACCAGCCGTTCATCCCATTTTTCCCTGAAGCGTACGTGGGTCCGATATGCTGCGGTCGCTGCAGTTGTCATCGCTCTCGGCTTGGGCTGGCTTGTTATCCGTACGCCGATTGAAACAGGTGGTACATCGGCATCGATCGAAACAGATATCGCACCCGGTACAAACCGGGCTACCCTTACACTCGCCGACGGCCAGAAAGTTGGTCTCAATACCGCACAGAATGGGATTGTCGTCGGTGAGAAGATCACCTACTTGGATGGTACCGAAGTATCGGCTATTGATCGCCCGGCACCGGACGTTCCACAGCCCTTGTCTTTAACCACCCCCAAGGGAGGCACCTACCAGGTCACTTTGCCTGACGGCACCAACGTTTGGCTCAATTCCGCATCTACATTAACCTACCCCTCCCGGTTTGATGATAATGAAAGAGTCGTGGAGTTGGTGGGGGAAGCGTATTTTGAGGTAAGAAGTACGAGTTACGAGGTACGAAATACGAAATACGAGGTACGAGGTACGGGGAACGGGGTACGAAGTGCCTGGCCGTTTCGGGTAATAAGCAACGGTCAAGTGGTTGAGGTACTCGGAACGGAATTTAATGTCTCCGCTTATTCCGATGATCCGGAAATGAAGACTACGTTGGTGGAAGGCCGCTTGCGTGTCTCTACAGGTAAAACGCAGGGCAGCATTTTGGTGCCGGGACAACAGCTCACCAACAGAAACGGTGCGGTTCAAATCGCTACGGTTGAGGTGGGCGATTACATTGCATGGAAACAGGGTCAATTTGTCTTCTATGGCACGTCAATGCCTACATTGATCAAACAGATCGAACGCTGGTACGATGTGTCATTTGACGTAACTGTACCCGTTGATAATATCGAGCTTTGGGGTTCGCTGTCTCGTGATGTGATGCTATCGGAAATATTGCATGTGATCGAGCTTAATACCCCATTGAAATTTACACAGGAAGGGAGGCATGTGATGGTTCATCGTTAGCTACAGAAACACAGTGCCTAAAATGCCGGAAGTGCTGCAATCACTTCCGGCGATGACAAGGCAAATAATCAAAATCGATTAAGTAACTGAATTATTTAACCTGCGATACAAACCTACTAAAACCCGGCGACAAAAAAGCAGATGGAAGGGAATAGTAGTGGTGTATCAGAAAAGACAACAATTTATGCATAGTCAAATGGATGTGGAGACGCCCATGCTGCAAGGGGCTATACCACATACGGTTTTTGGATGCAAGAAACCAATTATTAACACGATCTTGATGATGAAACTAACGGTGTTACTGTTGCTGGTTTTTACTTTTCAAGTATCTGCGTTCACGTATGGACAGCGTATTAATCTTCAGGTTAAGGAAGCATCGCTGGGAGATATATTGAAGGTTGTACAAAAGCAAAGCGGCTATAATTTTCTATTCAATAACCAGTATCTCAAAACTGCTAAGCCAGTAACCGTTGATATCCGGGATAAGTCCATTGATGAGGCGCTTTCGTTGATTTTCAAAGATCAACCGTACAATTACCGGATCGAAGGTGAGATCATCACATTGGTCCCGAAAGAAAACGTGATTGCCGCCCCGGCGGACGCCGAAAGCCAACAGCAGGTAGTCCGAGGGCGGGTTACCGATTCGCTTGGTGCTCCCTTAGAAGGGGTATCGGTTTTTGTAGAAGGTACCTCACGCGGCACCGCGACAGACAATAAAGGACAATATGAATTGCAGGCCGGAGAGGGAGAGACGATTCTGTTCAGATTGGTGGGGTATACCCCGCAAGGTATTAGCGTAGGGCAACTTCGGACGATTGATGTCATCTTACAATCTGAAGCCTCCGATTTAGAAGAAGTGGTGGTGGTGGGTTATGGCACGCAAAAAAAGGCCACATTGACGGGGGCGGTGTCGTCTGTTAAGGGCAGTGATTTGGTGGTCACAAAAAATGAAAACGTCGTAAATATGCTTGCGGGGAAAATGGCCGGCGTTAGGGTTGTGCAATCGTCCGGAGAGCCTGGCGCATTCGCTTCCGGTATGCAGATCCGTGGTCTGGGCACGCCGCTTTACATCATTGATGGGGTGCCAAGAAACAATATATCAAGGCTGGATGCCAATGAAATTGAAAGTATATCGGTTCTGAAGGATGCGTCGGCCGCTATCTATGGGGTACGGGCATCCAACGGAGTGGTCTTAATCACGACTAAAAATGGCAGCAAGGGCAAAACGGCTTTTGAGTATTCCACGTACTACGGCACCCAAACGCCAATCAATACCCCAAAAGGGCTCGATGCGGTACAATTTATGGAATTGACGAATGAGAATAATATCATGCGCGGTTCTGTGGCGCCTGGTACGCTTGTTTATTCAGAAGAAACCATTGAAAAATACCGCAGCGGACAACGGACAGGAACAGACTGGCACCGGATAAATACAAATTATTATGCCCCACAATATCAACACAATTTGCAGGTCTCAGGTGGATCGGAGGCGGTCGACTATTTTGTGAATTTTTCCTATTATAATCAGGATGGGATTTATAAAAACGGCGACATTAATTACGAACGATATAACTTCCGGAATAACCTGAATGCTAAAATCACCGAAAGCCTACGCGCCGAATTGCGAATCAATGCCACAACAGATACACGTAATCGGCCTTTTGAAGAAGCATTTAATTTCTGGAGAGCTGCTTGGACCTATACACCCATAACGCCGGCTTATGCAAATTACGACCGGCGATACATGCAGAATACCGAACAGGGGCTGAATCCGTTGGCAATCACCGATGCGGACATCGTTGGATATAAGCGGGACAATCAGAAGTTGTTTCAATCTACCGGAAACCTTATTTGGGATGTGCCGTGGGCACAAGGGCTTGTTGCAAAGGCATCGTATTCTTACGACTTCACTTTTTGGGAGAATAAATGGCTTCAAAAACCCTATTACCTGTATGATTATGATTTAAACAACGATGTGTATCTGCCCAAACTGTACGGAGACCCCGCAGCAGGCGCCAATTCGTCAATCAACCGAAATACACGTTTCGGTAAAAATTCATTGCTGCAATTTGCACTAAATTACGACAATACGTTTGAAAACCACGGCATAAGTTTATTGGCGTTGTATGAGGAGGGGGTAACCGATATGGATAATTTTTATGCATCGGGTTATATCCCGATGACCTCTATTGAAGAATTGCTGGGTGCAACCAAAGAAAGTCTGGTTGGGGGTATGAATGGTGCTCCTTATACACAGGGCGCAACAGACGGGCTATGGCAAGTCGCAAACAAAGCTGTAGTGGGCCGAGCCAATTATCACTATGACGACCGTTACTATGCGGAGTTTTCGTTCCGGTATGATGGATCGTCAAAATTTGCACCCGGCCACCAATGGGGATTTTTTCCTTCTGTATCGGCTGCATGGAGAATATCCGAAGAGTCGTTTATCGAAAACTCAAACTCGCTGTCATTTATTGAGATGTTAAAATTGAGGGCTTCCTATGGAGTCACGGGCGACGACATTACGGCAACGTTTCAATTTGTCCCAGGTTATGAGTACCCAGGAGGCAATACCGATTGGTGGCCTATCTTTCTGGGAGGACAACCACGCGAAACGATTAACTTGAAAGCTACACCCAATCTTAATCTTACCTGGTACGAGTCTAAAATTTATAACATCGGACTGGATGCAGATTTATGGAAAGGACTGTTTGGATTCGAGCTGGATATATTCCGCCGGGATCGGGATGGATTGATGGCTACCCGCACGGGGACCATTCCCGACTGGATAGGGGAAAGCTTTGCCCAGGAAAATTTAAATAGCGATGCTACGGAAGGGTTTGACATTACGCTGAGGCATCGCAATACAAAGTTGGGAGAATTCAGCTATGGAATATCGGGCAATCTCAGCTTTACCCGGCACAAGTACAGGTTTATCACGCGTGTTCCATCTGACAACCAATACGCCAATTGGCGCGGCAACACAAATAATCGGTGGTCGGATATTTGGTGGGGATACGAATCCGAAGGGCAATTTCAGAATTACGAAGATATATGGTCACACGCCAAGTACATCTCTACCAACGCCGGAAATTCAGAACTTAAACCGGGCGATTACAAATATGTAGACTGGAATGAAGACGGTGTCATTGACGACAAGGATGTCCATCCGATCATGGGTGGAAACTACGGACAGCAAAGTACCCCAAAAATTTCTTACGGAATGGTATTGGATGCGCAATACAAAGGATTTGACTTCAATATTGTCATGCAGGGGGGCGCATTGGGAACCATCATGTACGACTGGATATTGGCCCGGCCGTTTATTTCAGACCAAAGCGGCCCCGCCTATTTCTATGACAGGTGGCATATGCAGGATCCCTTGGCCGATCCCAAGGACCCACGCACGGTTTGGATTCCGGGGGAACTCCCAACCACCAGTCAAGGAAGCTCTGCAATGGCATTCAACGCGTCAGCATCCACCAGCTCCATTTATCGCACGGATTACATCCGGTGCAAATCGGTAGAACTGGGTTATTCATTTTCCCAAAATACAATAAAATGGCTGGGAATAAAAGGCGTGCGTGTATTTGGTAGTGCCTATAATTTATTTACCATCACCGGTTTGAAATACCTCGATCCTGAACACCCGAGCAGCAGTTACGGATTGGTTTATCCATTGATCAGGACGATAAATGTCGGTGCAAATATTAAGATATAATGAAATTCCAAATGATACATAAGCTAGTAAAGCCGGTAATAGTTGGCTTGGTAGTGGTCAGCTCTTATGCATGTAATACGCTGGACATTGAGCCTGTAAATAATCTTACGGCCAATCAAGTGTTTCAAAGCGAAGCAGGTGTTGAATCAGTTATTGTGACCTGTTATTCCAATCTTCCCATTGCGGCGCATAACGCAAGTATTTACGGTTTGCGGGGCGATCCGGATATGCCGTTTTCAAATTGGAATAATCCCAGTGTCTTAACCGGCGAGGCCCAGGTAATGCCCTTACGGGTCGGAATGGCACCAAAGACCTTATCAGGCGGGCATCTCTCCTGGTGGGACTACAGTAGTATTCGCTACGTAAACTTGGCGATACAGGAGTTAGAAGCGAACGCGGATGTATTCTTTTCCCAGCCGGAACAATACAATCACTGGCTTGGCGAGCTATATTTCTGCAGGGCATACATGTATGCCTATATGGTAAAGTGTTTCGGAGGAGTGCCCATTGTGAAGAAATCGGTATCGTATATCGGTCTTCCCGAAGAGGAACTCTATATTCCCCGGAATACTGAGAAGGAAGTTGTGGATTTTATTGGTGACGATTTAGACTTGGCCATGTCTCTTTTGGGGCCCAATGAAGTTATGAGTGGCCGCGCAAACCGCTATGTGGCCGCAAATTTAAAGGCAAGGGTTATGTTATTTGCCGCCAGCGAGGCTAAGAATGGCTCGGTTCAGTTGGAGGGATTAGTGGGAATCCCGCAATCCGAACAAACGGACTATTATAAAAAAGCGTATGAAGCTGCTCAGTTTGCGGTAAACAACAACGGAAAATATGCGCTTTATAGCAAATACGATGATGGAACAATCGAAGGGAAAACCACCAATTTCTGGAACCTGTTTTTGGATGAATCGGCAGAAAATAGAGAACGGATGTTTATCAAGCAGTACGATGCTACCGGAGCCGTCAATCGTCCGGAGAATTGGTCGGCCCGCCAGTTACCCCATGGATTTACCACCCAGGCAAATAGCGGGGAACTTTCAGTAACTACCGAATGGTTGGAACTATTTGAAGACATCAACGGTCAACCATTTGTACTTAATATCGGTACGGAGAGTGCGCCAGTCAGATATAGCAATCCCCTGGATCTTTTCCAGAAGGCTCAGCCCCGTATGCGGGCCACCGTTTTACTGCCGGGAAGTCGGATACCGGGAAAGAACGATGCGTCGGCTGTTTTCGAGGTCAGGAAAGGAATATATGAAAGCTATCCGAATGGTAAGCTGCACGAATCATCAAATTTCACAGATACTTACCAGAATATGACCATACAAGGGCTTTGTGGTGTGGGAAATCCCAATACGAACGGGAACGGATGTGTGGTATGGAAGTATGTTGACCCCAATGCGACAGGCGTAGATTGGGCCGGTAATGTAGATTGGATCGATATGCGGTATGCCGAGGTATTGCTGAACAAGGCCGAAGCTGCCATAAACATTATTGGTCAGGAAGTAGGAGGAAAGATCATAACAATGGAAGATGCACTCAGTGCGATTAATCCGGTGCGTTTACGGGCGGGGTTACCCGCATTAACAACCCTGGATGAAACCAAAGTCATTCAAGAGCGCCGATGTGAACTCGCATTTGAAAATCAATTGATATGGGATTTCAAGCGGTGGCGGATATTCGAGAGTATCCTTCAAAACAAAACATACCATGCGCTTTACCCCTATTATATTTTTGACGAGGGAAGGTATATTTTTAAGAAGCACAACCGCACTGAATTGCAATATACTTTTGACGCGAAAGCATATTATGCACCCATTCCTGCCAGTGCGATAGATCGTAACAATAAATTGTTACCCAATAACCCTGGTTATTAAAACTTTATTGTCATTAAAAATAAGTTATTCGAATGAAACCGTTAATTTATCTGCTTGCATTGGCAGCAATTTTTTCGATATCAGCCTGTGAAACGGATTCCTATGAACTGCCGAGTGAGACATTACAGGGAAAGTTGATCGACCCCGAAGGGGAACCGCTCATTACCGAGCAACCCAATGGATTTCGGATCCGGTTGCTGGAGGAGGGTGCTTCTCAGTTTTATGATTTCTGGGGGAAGGCCGATGGAACATTTCGTAATACCAAATTGTTCCCCGCTAAGTACACCATATATCCGTTTGATGGTCCGTTTTTTCCCGTCGAACCTGTAGAAAGGGAGCTAAACGGAGTTCTGACGGTAGATTTTACCGTTATCCCCTATGCCAAAATTCAAGCATCCATTGTGGAAGAAGGACAGAATATCAACGCTACTTTCCAGATTTCCAAAGCAGCAGGTGCTGGAAAAATAAAGGACGTGCAATTGCTGGTTACCAAATGGAATCCAAATGTAGGAATGTACTGCAAAGACTGGAATGTGGCCAATGACCTATCGGGCATTCCGGATGTTGATATTCAAAATACAACCCATACACTGGCACTGCCCGGCGTTCTGGAGAAAGGTGTTACCTATTATGCGCGGGTTGCCGTGTTGTGCGAAAACACGTTAGGACGTTATAACCTTTCGCCCATCACAGAAATTACCGTAGACTAAACGAATTCAAGTCATGAAGAAAATTATAATCATAGTGATTGCCACAATGGCATTGACTCCGCTTTTATTTGTTTCCTGCGAAGATAATTACGATCCGATAGGAAACAACAAGCCGGCTACCAAACTGAAAATGGAGCCCAGGTATCTAGCATTCGACGGCAATGGAGGAACATTATCGACCGTCATCAATACCAATGCCCCGGACCTTGCATTAGGTAATCTGCCCGATTGGGTAGAAATAGCATCGCTCAACGATGACAAAACAAGTTTCACGGTAACGGTTAGTGGAAACGCCACATCAGACCAGATCCGTACAGGTGTCATCTCATTGACAACCGTTACCGGGGAAACCGAATCTTCATCAACCCTCCAGCTTGTGCAAGCCGGCAAAGGGGCGCGGATTGGATTTGATAGCTTTACGGGCGATGTGCTGGATGCCGGCTGGGCAGCTACCAGCAATTCGGCAGTAGCATTGGGTTCCGGCAATTTGACCATACAAGGCGCGCCCAATGGCATTGGGAACAGTGTGTATTTCCAAACCCCTGAAGGGCTGGTTACCCAATCAAACGGCGGCGTAGGCCATGCCGTCACGGCTTACGTAGATGTAAAAGTGGACGCAGGTGTGGAAGGTGGACTTAAAGCATATTTTAATCCAGAAACGGGCGAAGAATTTAAGTTCTTCTTTACGATAAATGCTGAAAATAAGGGGGCGTTCTACGCCTTGCGGCATATCAATGGAAACGACAATCCGATGGCATTGGGCGACGCTATTCCAGCCCCCGGTATGCCAGAAATCCCTCCATTGGGTGAACGGGACGAATACATGCGTATTGAATTTACAAATGTGGAAACCATGCCAAATTGGTGGCAAAGCGAAGTCAATATTTATTCCCTTCAGACCAGAAATGGTGAAACCAAGGTATTGCAGAAGCATTTTAGTCGAAGATTTGAGATTGATGGTCCCAAGCCTGATCCCGGATATTTCGGACTATGGGGACGGTTCGGTAGTGTAGGTTTCCGAAATTTCACGCTTTCTGCCCAGGGTATTTAAGGTGGTTTGAAAAAAGTAATATCAATGAGATCGATAGAAATAAAGTATATGAAAAGGGGGATTACGGTGTTTTTTTGGAGCATAAGTTGTGCAATGGTGATGTTAGGGACCGGGTGTTCCGATCCGGTACAGACGGATGAAGAGGCCGTATATACCATCCGTTTTGATGCAGATGGAGGAACACCCGAACCTCCGGTACAGAAAATTCAAGCCGGACAGAAGATCAATAAGCCCGATGAGGATCCTAAGAAAGCAGATCTTATGTTTGCAGGGTGGTATATGGCTTCCGGTGAGCGAGTGGACTTCAATGTGGCGATTGCGAATTCGGATATGACCCTGTATGCTAAGTGGTGGTCGGGCCCTGAGCAATTTGTCTTCATTAACGGAATTGATCTGGAGTTTAACTATGCGAAAATCAGGAATCATTTTGGGCCGCAGGAGGGACAGCGCGTTGCAATAGGACAGTCTTTTATCTTGTACTGCTTTGAAAGGCCGAGGGAGGTGATGCTGAGCAACCTGAGTAAGCACCTGCAGCAATCGCTGGAATTCGAAATTCCTATCTTAATACAGCTGGATGCCATAACGTTCATGGACGCACGGCCCGACTTATGGAATTGGTGGGATGAGTCGTTGCCGGGATATGATCCGGCTAATAAAGCAAATGTCGAGTGGACATCGTGGTCTCCAAATGACGCAGTCAAAATCGGATGGCTTAATTGGGGGCAACAAATTCGTTTGACCCCAATGCCCAACTTGATGAGCACCCAATACCGAACCGCGGTAGATGACCAGATGGGTGAATTTATTCAGATGGTCATCGAATGGTATGACGCCCTTCCGGAAAACAAGAAATGGCTGTTTGCTGGAATCAAGGTAACGGGAGAGATGGCTATCGGTGTAAATAACTGGTACTATCCCAATGGGAATGAATACCTTGACCAGGACGCATCCAATGACCCGTTTTATGGGATTAATGTGTATGATTTTCCAAGCAGGGGGGTGCAAACCATCGGGTATGCGGGATTAAAAACCGGGGGTATGAAGTCGTCGGGCAACATTACAGAAGAAGATATCGGCCGTTTGGCACAAGAACATTCAAAATTGGTAAGTAAACTGTGCATGGATTCAGGAGTGCCCAGGGAAAAAGTTTTTGTGCACGCGGGGGGTGCAGGAAAAGATCTGGAAGCGTGCCTGAATGAATACGCGTGCCCCGCTTGGAGTTTCTACCTGGAAGACGCTTCGCAACCTTCCGGATATCGGGAGGCACTGTCCTTACTGGAAAGATCAGATGCTCCTTACTTCGGGATAGCCGAATGGTCCATTGGCGCGGCTACCGACCCTAACGCGTGGACAGGTCCGATACGGGAGGGTTTGGCAATTCCAAAATGCAGGTATCTGAGTATTTACCAAAATGTGGTTGGAAGTGACGTATTTCACACCTCACCCAATCCGGCAGCCGTAGCGGGGATTAAAGCAGTGCAATAATTTTTTGGTTAATATTATTTTATTTTATGAACATCAAACAGAATGTCGCAATTTTCTTGCTTTGGTTGGCGATACCTTTACTTGCGGTTTCAGCTGTAGGCAATGAGCGAGAAAAGACTGCACAATACATCGTGATAAATTTTAGCCACCCGTCAGAGAAAGCCTTTCAAGAAGTAGCCGAGACTTTTAAGGGACATGGTAACGATTCCGTTAGGATCGGCGTTGGCGTGATCATTTCGTACTTGGCTTATGCACCCGATGAAGCAGCTAAAAGACTAAAAAATTACCTGTCATACGCCGAAAAGTACGATCTTCCCCTTGTCATTCAACTGGATGGCGAACAATGGTGGGAAAACAGGCCGGACCTTTGGAATTGGTGGGATCCGGATCAACCCGGATATAACCCCGATAACAAGTACAACGTGGAGTGGACAAGTTGGCGTGCCGATGATGCGGTAAAAATCGGTTGGCGCAATTGGGGAAGGCAACTGCGGGTCTTGCCTATGCCAAATTTGATGAGTCCGAGATACCGAACGGCCTGTCACACAGAGATGAAGAAGCTGGTACCCATGGTTGTATCTTGGTATCGGCACTTGCCCGCCAGTAAAAAACACTTGTTTGTGGGATTAAAAGTCGGATGGGAAAGTTCGATTGGCGTAAATAACTGGTATTATCCGAATGGTAACGAATTGTTAGTTAAGTCCGGAGATCAAGATCCGCAATACGGATTGACACTCGATAGCCTTCCGGCACGGGGGGTGACCGCAATGGGGTATGCGGCTGTAAGCACGTATGGATTGGCTAAATCCGGTACGCTGCAACAAGAACAACTTACCACCGTGGTGCAGGCACATCTGTCAGATCTTAGCAAGCTTTGTGCGGAGATGGGGGTGCCTCGCAACAGATTATTCACCCATTGTGGGGGGTGGAGTCAAGGAGAAACATTATATAAGGCCGCGATCAATGAATATGCTTGCCCCGGATGGAGTTTTTATGATTTTGCAGGTAATCCGTTAATGGATACCACGGCTATGGATGCCTTGCAACAAAGTAATGCGCCTTTTTGGAGTGCGGTTGAGTGGTTGTATAACGGTAAAAATGCCGATAATTGGCAATCAGCACTCCGCAACACATTATCGATTCCGTTAATCCGGTATTTATGTATTTATAATTGGGAGGGTATAAAAGAGGAGGAGCAGCCTGTTAACGCCATTAAGCGATATGTTGCGGAAACGAAGTCCGAGTGATGGAATGGTTGCGGAGAACTTTGAGGGTTGCCAATAAGGTAGAATGCAAAAGGATTACTAACTTAGGCAGTCTAATTATCCTTGTCGATGAATAAAATAATTTCCAGTTTACTTGTATGCTTTCTTTCTGTGTTAACGAATAGCTTGTTAGCACAGAAAGAAAGCTCGCTCACATTTACCGATGCCAGACAGCTCACACTGGTTGGCAAAGCTTTACCCGCTGATGCGTTCTTTCACCGGATAGACACCGCCGTCTTTCCGGGTATACCACCTGCGGTGAAGCATTTGCTTACACATTCAGCCGGCTTGGCCCTCAGCTTTGAAACCAACAGCACCCAGCTAGTTGTGAAATGGTGTACCAACCCACGGGGCCCCGGTGATAACCTGACAGCTATCGTACAGGAGGGGATGGATCTGTACATTAAGCGGAATGGACAGTGGCAATATGCCGGGGTAGCACGGCCCACAACACACGATTGCAATGAATTCGCAGTGGTGCAAAACATGGCTGCCGGCAACAAAGAGTGTCTGTTGTATCTGCCGCTTTACGACGAAACCTATTCGGTACAAATTGGTGTGGAGAGGGGAGCCAAACTGATCTCCAAGCCAAATCCGTTTAAGAGGAATATTTTGGTATACGGATCGAGTATTGTGCAAGGTGCTTCCGCAAGCCGGCCGGGGTTGGCATATCCGGCTAGGCTTTCCCGGGAAACCGGATACAATTTTATCAACCTAGGCGTAAGCGGCAGTGCCAAAATGGAGGCCGAAGTCGCTGAGATGATTGCCACCATGCCAATGGATGCATTTATTTTGGATTGTGTGCCTAATTCTTCACCTGAGCAGGTGACGGAACGTACCGCCCATTTGGTTCGTACAATCCGTGCTCAGCATCCGCTTGCGCCGATCATCGCCATTCAGAGTATTATCCGTGAGGGAGGTAATTTTGATGAGTTAAGGGCCGATCAAACAACAGCACAGAACGGAAATTTTCTCCGCGAAATCCGCCAACTGCAATCCGGGGATGAAGGGCTTTATCTCATCACGGCTGAGGACTTGTTGGGTGACGATCACGAGGGCACAACAGACGGTACACATCCCAATGACCTGGGATTCGATCGTATGCTCCAAAAGATCCGGCCGGCGGTATTGGAGATTCTCCGTAAACATGGAATATAAGTTACTGTACAAAACGGGTATTGTGGTGATCGGAGCCGGTCAAGCCGGTTTGTCTTCCGCCTATCACCTTAAAAAGCTAGGATTGGTACAGGGGAGGGGATTTGTGGTGCTGGACCAATCCGCCCAGCCCGGTGGTGCATGGCAGTACCGCTGGCCGTCACTCACACTAAGCACGGTAAATCGGATTCACGACCTACCCGGACTGGCATTTTCTGATACGGTAAATGACAATTCCCCCCAGGTGCAGGCAAATATTGCCGTGCCTCATTATTTTGAAGTGTATGAAAGGACATTTGATATCACGGTTTACCGTCCTGTGGGGGTAAAGGTCGTCTGTGAGCGAGACGGAAGATTCCGCGTTGAAACAGACCGGGGTTTCTTCTCCGCTCAGGGAATTATTAACGCAACCGGCACCTGGGAAGCTCCTTATATTCCCGAATATCCGGGAGCAGACTTATTCAAGGGGCGGCAACTGCATACCAAGGATTACCAAACCGCAGATGCGTTTGCAGGGAAACATGTCGTTATTGTCGGAGGAGGTATATCGGCTGTCCAATTGCTGGATGAGATTTCGCAGGTAACTACCACAACCTGGGTAACCCGAAGGCCGCCGCTATTTCGGGAAGGGTCGTTCAGTGAGGAGGAAGGGCGCGCTGCCGTTGCTGCCGTAGAAGAGCGGGTACGCAAGGGGTTGCCTCCTGCCTCCGTCGTTTCGGTAACAGGGCTCCCCGTTACACCTGCCATTGAAGCAATGAAAGCCCGTGGTGTATTGGAACGGCATGAGATGTTTAGTGAAATCACCGAACATGGTATTCGCTGGGCGGACGGCCGAGAGATGAACGCGGATGTGATCCTTTGGTGCACGGGCTTCCGCAGTTCGCTTGATCACCTGATGCCGCTGATGCTGCGGGAGGAAAATGGCGGCATAGTGATGACAGGCAGGTTGGCAACGATGGTGGCCAAAGAACCCCGGATCCATTTGGTAGGGTATGGACCTTCGGCATCTACCATTGGCGCAAACCGTGCTGGCAGGGCAGCAGCAACGGAGCTGACAGAATATCTTGGGTTACGCGACTAGCTTATAATTCCTCTTCACGTTCCAGCATCAAGATTGCACTTTGTGGCACAATGAAATACTTTTCATCCTGGTATTGAATCTCTGTAGATGCGCCTACATGGAAAATAGCCAGATCTCCTTCCTTTGCTTGTAAGGGAATGTATTTTACCTTTTCTTCCTGAGGTTTCCAGGCATCGTCATCTTCGGCAGGTACAGGCAGTACATATCCAGGCCCTGTTTTCATTACATAGCCCCATTGTACCTTTTCTTTCTCTTGTACGCCCGGAGGGAGATAGAGACCGCTTGCCGTCCGTTCGTTTGGCGTAGTGGGTTTTATTAATATCCGGTCGCCCACAACAATCAATTTTTTCAGCTTGTTATCTTGCGTGATTTGCGTGGTCATACAAAATGCTTTTGCTCTTAATAGCAAAAGGTGTGCAGAATAGTAACGAGTGCCAATATGACACTCGTTCGCTAGTGAAGCTGTGTCATTTCTTTCCGAAAAAGCCACCCAGCAGGCCGCCTACGTCATCGATACCCAGTTTCCCATCTCCATTTTGATCCAGCAGACCGCCCAATATATTACTGCCGGATTGTCCGCCAAGGAGGCCTCCCAATAGATCATTCAATCCATTTCCATCACTCACGTTCTTGCTGCGGCTTTGTTTCCCTAGATATCCCATGACAATCGGTGCTAACATCGCCAGGATTTGGGATACCGTACCCGATGATACGCCCGTTTTTCCGCTGATCGCCTGTTCCAGGGCACCCCGTTTATCACCCAGCACGTGCTTCAGTATCCCGTTGCCATCAGCTGTATCACTGCTTCCCAAAAAACCGGAAAGATTGTTTAGGATACTTCCATCGTGTTTGGAAGCAAGGGCACTCAATATACCCTCAGATCCCTGTGTGCTGTTGGCATTGTTTTGCAAAGCACCCAGCAAGGCCGGTATTGCGGTAGAAACCACCGATTGAGTTTCCGCTTCGGAAGCCCCCGTTTGTTTGGAGATTCCCGAGGTGAGCTGATTAACGAAATCACCGTTCAAAAGATTCATGATTTGTTCCATTACGATACGTTTATGATTAGCTAAGGTAACAACTCTCATTGGGAATACCTAACCAAATCATTTGAGCCGAAGCACCTTATATAAGCTATTTTATTGAGCCGAAGTTTGCCGGCTGTGAAGCAATCTGTGTCATACACAACGGATGATATTGCATTTAACAGTGAACGTAGCGGAGCAATTTCATTGATGCCAAAAAAATAATTAAAAGAGTAATAATTTAATTAAGTTTGAAAGATTACTGGGAGAGACCTATGGCATTTGTTGATTACTATAACGTATTGGGTGTAGATAAAAACGCCAGCATAGACGACATCAAAAAGGCATACCGTAAACTAGCCCGGAAATATCATCCGGATGTGAATCCCAATGATGAGCAGGCAAAGCAACGCTTTCAGGAGATCAATGAGGCGAATGAGGTGTTGTCCGATCCGGAGAAGCGCAAAAAATACGATCAGTATGGCGAGCACTGGCGGCATGGCGATCAGTTTGAACAAGCCCAAAGACAGCAAGGGCAGACGCGAAGCAGAAGAAGTACGGCAGACGACGGACAACGTTACGAGTATACCGGAAGTTTTGATGAAGGCGAATTTTCCGATTTTTTCGAATCCCTTTTTGGTACGCGCGCCGGCGGTGGCAGGCGTACGGTGTTTAAGGGACAAGACTACCATGCAGAATTGGAATTATCCCTGGAAGAAGCCTTCCGTACGCATCAGCGGACATTTACGGTAAATGGCAAAAATGTGCGGATAACGGTGCAAGCGGGGATTGCCGATGGACAAACCATTAAATTGGCCGGTTGGGGTGCCCCCGGTAT
Organism: Parapedobacter defluvii; assembly: GCF_014642075.1. Taxonomy (GTDB): domain Bacteria; phylum Bacteroidota; class Bacteroidia; order Sphingobacteriales; family Sphingobacteriaceae; genus Parapedobacter; species Parapedobacter defluvii. Next base: position 831,849 of record NZ_BMIK01000001.1, read on the forward strand.
GAATGGGGGGCCCAATGGTGATCTGTATATCAAATTCAGTATTGCCCCGGATCCCGTATGGAAACGGCAGGGGAATGATCTGTATCGTACCCTGGATATCGATTTATATACTGCCGTATTGGGAGGTGAGCTTCAGGTTGATACCTTGGCTGGCTCTGTCAAAATAAAAATCAAACCGGAAACCCAAAACGGCACAAAAATACGCTTGAAAGGCAAAGGGTTTCCCGTTTACAAAAAAGAGGGACAGTTCGGCGACCTTTATATTACGCTGGCTGTGAAAATTCCAACGCATCTCACCGCCAAGCAGAAAGAGCTATTTAGCCAATTGGCTCAATTGTAAAGGAGGACTAAATATGAATAAAGACGTCATCACCGTCAAAGAATATTGCCACATCCATCAAATCGATGTCGGACTTATCGATCGTTTGGAAGAAAGCGGTCTGGTGCGGCTCGTATCGGTAAACAGGCAACGCTGCATTCCGCACGATGCACTCGGAGTTGTGGAACGCCTGATTAGCTGGCACGTGGAGCTCGAAGTAAACCCACAGGGGCTGGAAGTTGCCAATACCTTATATCAGCGTGTACTTGAATTGCAGGAGGAAGTCACCCGGCTACGATCGGCGTTGAAAAATGTCTGAGAAATTCCCCATTGATCCATGACCAGGGAACGGATGAGATTACACAGAATCGGCGGTATGCTCGTTGCAGGACTTCTGTTTCCGGCTGCTGGATGGGCACAGCCGCAATCGGCCGATGTTAAATCCATTAGCGGTATCTATCCGCATTTGGCGATGTACAACGACGAAGGGGAATGCGGTACAGGTGCCCTAGTGCCCTGGGCAGGTAAACTATGGGCTATTACGTATGGTCCGCATCTGCCATTCGGCTCATCGGATAAACTGTATGAAATCACCTCCGACCTCAAGCGGGTTGTCCGCAAGGAAAGTATCGGCGGGACAGCCGCAAACCGGATGATCCATCCGGAAAGTAAGCAACTGTTCATCGGCCCTTATGTAATTGATGCGGATGGAAACGTTCGTGTAATTTCGTATCGTGATATGCCCGGACGTCATACGGGCAATGCCCGCCACTTAACCGACCCTGCCAATCGCATTTACTACGGAACCATGGAAGAAGGGTTTTACGAGGTAGATGTGCATACGTTGATGCCAGCCTGGTTGATGGCCGATGAGAACCTCCAGGATGCGGACACACGTGGCGTGCCGCGTGCGGACCTCATTGGCGCACATGGAAAAGGGATGTACTCCGGTCAGGGAGTGGTGGTATACAGCAACAACGGCGAGCGTGGAAAACAGGCGCAGGAAGAATTTGATGCGCCGTCAGGCGGTCTAAGTGAATGGGATGGCAAATCTTGGAAGCTGATCCGGCGGATGCAATTTACCGAAGTTACCGGTCCGGGAGGCATTCAGGGTAACCCCAATCCGCAGTCTGATCCCATTTGGGCCATTGGATGGGATCATCGATCCTTGGTGTTGGGCGTTCGGGATCACGGAAGTTGGCATTTTTACCGGCTCCCCAAAGCCAGTCATAGTTACGATGGTGCCCATGGATGGAACACGGAGTGGCCACGGATACGGAATGTCGGGACCGACGCGTCGCCGGACTACCTGATGACCATGCACGGGATGTTTTGGAAATTCCCGGGGTCATTTACCTCGATAAGCAGTGGGGGCATCCGACCACGATCCGCCTACCTAAAGGTAATTGGTGACTTTACCCGTTGGGGTGGTGGTCTGGTGTTTGGTTGTGACGACTCGGCGCAGCGTGAGTTTCTGAATAAGCGGAAAGCCAAAGGAGACATTGAAGGGCCGGGACAATCCAATTCCAACTTATGGTTTACTTCGTATTCCATGCCCGATGAATTGTGGCCCGCAACTGCTGAAGGTGCCATTTGGATGGAGGAGGAAGTAACCCCTAATACCCCCTCAGAGCCTTTCCTCTTTGCCGGGTGGCACAAACGCATGGCATGGATAAAAAATGGGAGCGACCATCATGTGAGGGTAACATTTGAAGTGGATTCAACAGGTACCGACCAATGGACCGTGTTCAGTACGGTAACAGTGCCCGCAAAAAGTGGTATTCCCCATTTTTTTACGGGGCACGATCGTGGGGAATGGATTCGTGCGCGGGTGAATAAACCTGCCCGGCTCTCGCTCCAGTTTAGTTATACCGATGCAGAAGATCGTGATAACAATCCAGATGGTATCTTTACGGGGTTGCGTCCTATCTCTCAATCCACCTACAAAGGCGGGTTACTGTACGGATTGGGAAATGACCGCCGTGCATTGGGATTGGCGGCGACGACAGTGACCCATGGAACATCACGCGCGGGAGGCTATTACGAGCTTGACGAACACCTGAAATTGGTGAAGAAAACAGACGATGCGACCGAATCTTTTATCCGTGAACGTTTTGCCATCCCGCAACAGGTAGTGACCATCGATGAGGCTTCTGCGCTGATTGTGGATGACAAGGGCCGTCGTTGGCGGTTGCCTTTCGGGGCTACTCAATATACGGCAGCCACCCAGGCAAGTGAACTGCGGATTTGCCGTGAAGTGGCTACTGAACGTGACTTATTTTCCTGCCACGGTACCTTTTACGAACTTCCAGCAGAAAATGCAGATGGTTTCGCCAAGATCAGACCGATTGCGTCCCATCCATACGGCATTCAGGACTATGCGTCCTATCGGGGAATGCTTGTAATGACTGGCATCGACCCCGAACAGCTGAAAAAGGGTAGCGGTGAGCACTTGGTTGTAGCCGATGACGGCAATGCCGCCGTGTGGATAGGCGGCATCGATGATCTTTGGAAACTCGGCAAGCCGGTAGGCCAGGGTGGGCCGTGGAATCGTACGCAAGTCAACGCGGGTGTGCCGTCGGATGCTTATCTCATGGCATTTTATGACAAACGTAGTCTTCGTCTTTTGCATGACTCCGAAAAAGACGTTACGTTTACGTTGCAGGCCGACCTGACAGGGCAGGGTATGTGGGTAGATTATAAGCGTTGGAAAGTGTCCGCCGGAGAAAACGTGGATTACGTCTTCCCCGAAGCCTTCCAAGCCCGCTGGATCCGTTTGGTGAGCGACGCGGACTGCCGGGCGACGGCCAGATTAACTTATGAGTAACGGACTAAAGATTGAGCCAACAGTTCAGGACAGCCGTTATGTTAAATCTGCCTAATTTGCACCACGTGTTTTCACAGCGGCAAACCTTAAATATGATGAATAAGTTCCAAATTCTCCCGTTCCTGCTGGTTTTTTTCTGTTCCTGTTTGGATGTTAAGGCGTCGAAGTCCAGGGCCTCGGTAGTACCGGTTCGCCTCCAATGCGAATACCTTGAAAATCCGACCGGAATAGATGTGCCGCTACCCCGGTTGGGTTGGATACTGGAAGCGACGGATAAAACCGGTTTCGGACAGGGGCAAACCGCCTACCGGATTTTGGTGTCCTCGACTGAAAAATTGCTGCAGAAAGAAAATGGAGACATCTGGGATAGTGGTTGGATCGATTCAGATGAAACGCAACAAATTCAATACGGCGGTGTGGCGTTGCAATCCGATCGGGCTTACCATTGGAAGGTGCAGGTCAAGGATGAAAACGGAGTTGTATCGGCATGGAGTGAACCTGCGTTTTGGACTACCGGCTTGTTTGATGCCAGTGAATGGCAGGCTAGCTGGATCGGAAGCGGTGAATTGTATAACACCGCGGCCCCCGGAAATAACATCTCAGATCCTTGGTTCCGGAAAACGGTTGAGTTGAGCGAAAAACCCCGGAAGGCTACCCTTTTTGTGGCATCGGTGGGTTATCACGAGCTATATGTAAACGGTGAGCGTATCGGTGATGAGGTGTTGGCTCCGGCGGTGACGGATCACACCAAACGGGCCCGTTACGTTGCTTATGACATTGCGGACCAGCTTAAACGGGGAACCAACGTCATCGCCCTATGGCTGGGTACCTCCTGGTCTATCTTTCCTCCGTATATCCTACAAAAAGACCGGCCCCTTACACCCATCGTTATCGCCCAGGGAGCCATTTATCGCGAAGAGTTTCCTTCTGGGGAAGCGAAACCCATGGCTGTTGTCGCGACCGATGCTTCCTGGATCACGCATCCCAGCCCCAATCGGTTGCTGGGTAAATGGGATTTTGCGAAAATGGGCGGGGAAATCTGGGATGCCCGTAAGGAGCTACCACAATGGAATACCCTAGCATGTGACGAATCCGATTGGAATCCGGCTATTGAATATCCCACTACATTAGCATTATCTGCCCAGCTAGTAGCAGGCAACCGGCTGTTCGATGAAATTACACCGGTAGCCATCGAAGCCCGGCCAGATGGTTCGTACCGGGTAGATATGGGCGTAAACTTTGCGGGCTGGACGGAAATCAAGGTAAGCGGGCAACCGGGAGATACCATCCGGTTTCAATATTCCGAACGGCAACAGGATGACATGACGTTTAATCTCCACAGCGCATATGTAGTGGGCGCATCGGGTACAGGTACCTTCCGTAACCGTTTCAACTACAGTTCGGGCCGGTGGATTACCATACGCGGATTAAAAAGCAAACCTGCCATTCAAGATATTAAAGGATGGATGGTGCGGACGGATTTTCAGAACGCCAGTCAATTTGAATGTTCGGATTCGTTGCAGAACTGGATATACGACCGGATCCGCTGGACGTTCGAAAATCTTTCGCTTGGCGGCTATATTGTTGACTGCCCACAGCGGGAACGGATGGGGTACGGTGGTGACGCCCATGCGACCAGCGAAACAGGTATGTTCAATTACCAACTGGGCGCATTTTATACCAAGTGGATGCAAGATTGGCGGGATGTGCAGGGTACGGAACCCATGGTAGGCAACATGTTGGATCCCAATCATGCCCGGAAAGCGGTAACCAGTGGCAGGATATGGAACAACGGTGTGCTCCCACATACGGCCCCCACCTATTGGGGGGGCGGAGGCCCCGCTTGGGGTGGCATCGTGGTGACACTTCCGTGGTTTATGTATCAGCACCACGGGGACAAGCAGGTGCTGGAAACGAATTTCCACCTCATCAGTGAATGGCTCGGTTTCCTGCAGTCCCACACGAAAGACAATCTGCTGCAACGCTTCGGTGGTCAATGGGATTTTTTGGGCGACTGGCTATGGCCGAATGCGACGGCCGAAGGGATGAATAACGATAAGCCAGAGACGTTGTGTCTGAACAATGCGTATTACGTGTTTAACTTACGGACAGCAGCCAAAATTGCACGTGTATTGGGTAAAGTGGCCGAAGCGGACCAATGGGAACAGCAGGCGAGTGCATCGGCGCAGGCCGTACATACACGGTATTTCAATGCCGGAGACGATAGTTATGCAGATGGTTCCATGGCTAACCTTGCTGCGGCACTATTGGCGGAAATACCACCCCCAGCAGTACGTGAACGGGTAATGCAGCGTCTTGAGCGGGAAATCCTGGAGGTGCGGAAAGGGCACATCCATACGGGCATCACCGGAGGAGCCCTGCTGTTTAAGTTACTCCGTGAAGCAGGAAGAAACGATCTGATTTACAGTATGGTGTCACAGACCACGTATCCCAGTTGGGGCTATATGAAAGAGAATGGGGCAACGACGATCTGGGAGATGTGGGAAAAAGACCTGCCGGGACATTCGTTGTTGCATAGTTCATACCTCTATCCGGGCGCATGGTATATCGACGGCCTGGCCGGAATTAAACGGGATCCAGAGGTGCCCGGTTTCCGTCGGTTTATCGTCAGACCCCCCTTGGCCACCGCAACCGATGTGACATGGGCCAGGGCCACGTTTCATTCACCGCAGGGACTTATCGGGTCATACTGGTCGCGTGAAGATGGCAGGCTAAAATTGGAAATAAGTGTACCTCCCAATAGCGTCGCCGTATTAGAATTGCTTCCCAGCGAACAAATTGATCGAACATCGTATGGTTCCATGAAGGAGATACCGGGGCGGGATGGGTTTTTACGGTATGAACTGCAACCGGGACACTACCGGCTAACAAGTCAGCCAGCGGGCCTTTAATTTAAATGCTGCCCCATACTCGTAACACCCGGTGTTGATCCGGTTTATAGCGATGCCATTCTCCCGAAATCGGCCATGCCGTGGCACGTCCTCATGCGTGTCGGGTCCAAAATGTACATCCGTAATGTCAAAACGTATATGGATGGGTATAATAATAAAAAATAGCTTTGGATCATCCTATTAATAAACAGTTGTAAACAGTATAAAGCAATACATTCATGCGTTTGAAAATCGGCTTATTCGGCATAGGGCTTGACGTTTATTGGGATCAGTTTGAGGGATTAAAGACCCGTTTGCTCGGTTACCTGCAACAGGTACATGGACGCCTGGAAGCCGACGACGTCGACGTCATTAATTTGGGGCTGATTGATACCGTGGATAAAGCCATGGATGCGGGTCACCGTTTCCGGCAGGCAGATGTGGACATCATTTTTCTGTATGTGACCACGTATGCCCTGTCTGCTACGGTGCTTCCGGTTGTACAACGTGCCAAAGTACCGGTCATCGTGCTGAACCTATCGCCTGAAGCTTCCATCGATTATGCTTATTTCAATGGACTGCGTAACAGGCGCAATATGACCGGCGAATGGTTGGCCCATTGTTCGGCTTGTCCGGTACCTGAACTGGCAAATGCTTTTAACCGGTCCGGAATCCGTTTTTATCAGGTAACCGGTTTAGTGGACGAAAAGGATGAATGCTGGCAAGAAGTGGCGGATTGGGTATTGGCGGCAAAGGTAGCAAATACAATGGCTCACAACCGGTTGGGAACCATGGGTACCTACTATTCGGGTATGCTGGATATCTATACGGATATGACCTTGCAGCTGGCTACCTTCGGGGGGCATATCGAACACCTGGAAGTAGACGAGCTTTCCGCACTTCGCAATGAAGTTACACCCGACCAGATCCGGGAACGCGTAGCGAATTTCCAAAAAGCGTTTGATGTGTGGCCGGATTGCAGTCTTTATGAGTTGGAGCGTGCTGCCCGTACCTCCCTGGCGCTCGATCAATTGGTGGCTACTTATCAACTGGGATCACTCGCTTATTACTACAAGGGGCGTGGTGTGCCGGAAAACGAAGATACCATGAGCTCCATTATCCTGGGAAGTACGTATTTGACCGCCCAAGGGATCCCCGTTGCAGGTGAATATGAAATCAAGAATGCCCAGGCGATGAAAATAATGGACAGTTTCGGTGCCGGAGGCTCGTTTACCGAATACTATGCCATGGATTTCGATGACGACGTGGTGTTGATGGGGCACGATGGTCCGGGGCACTTCCGGATTGCAGAGGGGAAAATCAAGGTAAAACCCTTACAGGTATACCACGGCAAGGTTGGCAATGGACTGTCGGTTGAAATGTCGGTCAAGTATGGTCCGGTTACCTTGCTGTCCGTGGTCGAAGATGGCAACGGGAAACTGTTTTTCTTGACGGCAGAGGCGGAATCGGTGCCAGGACCTATTCTGGAGATCGGAAACACAAACAGCCGCTACCGTTTTCCGATCGGTGCCCGCCGGTTTGTGGAAAACTGGAACAGCTATGGCCCGGCACATCACTGCGCCATCGGCACCGGTCACATTGCCCGCAAAATTGAAAAATTGGGGAAACTACTTCAGATAGAAACCGTTAAAATTTGTTGATGGACCATGAAAATGCGCATACATACCAAATGGATGGGCTGTCTGTTGGCCTTAACCGTGGGGTTACTCGGTCAAATTGGCTATGCACAACGGAAGGCAGACATCACCACGATCGCACAGTTAACCGGTACGGTTAAGCAACCGGATCATTCCTTTGGAAGCGCTCCGCTCTGGGTATGGCACACCGATGTCACCGAATCCATCATCGACAGTATGATGCGTGGATTTAAACGCAATGCCTTTGGCGGTGTGTTTATCCATCCCCGTCCGGGGCTGGTCACTCCCTACCTTTCAGCGGAATGGAACCGCCTGTTTACTTACAGTGTGGCCAAGGGGAAAGAACTGGGCTTGGACGTATGGATCTACGACGAAAACTCGTATCCGAGTGGTTTCGCCGGCGGCCATGTACCGGCATCCATGCCGGAGTCCTATAACCAAGGTCAGATGCTCAATTTGACAAAAGCCAAAAAAATCCCCCTGGATACACATGCCTATCTGATCATTCTCCGTCAGACTCCCGATGGATTTATCGATATTTCAGATCAACATAGCCGGTATGCAGACAGCCCCGGAACCTATTATTTATTTAAAAAAGCTTTTTACGGCAAATCTCCCTGGTACGCCGGATTCTCGTATGTGGATCTGTTGCATAAGGGGGTGACAGAGAAATTCATCGAGGTCACCATGAAAGGGTACGAGAAATCCTTTGGAAAAGAGTTTGGCCGTGTCGTTCCGGGTATCTTTACAGACGAGCCCAACATTGAGGTGCAGGGAAGAGACAACATCCGTTGGACGCCCGACCTGTTTGACCGGTTCCGGGAGCGCTGGGGATATGACCTGGTTCCGCATTTGCCTTCGCTCTATGAGGAGGTGGGCGAATGGCGGAAAATCAGGCATAATTATTATCAGGTGCTGCTCCAATTGTTTATTGACCGGTGGTCCAAGCCCTGGCATGCATATACCGAAAAGAAGGGACTGGAATGGACCGGACATTATTGGGAACATGGCTGGCCGAACCCCAACCATGGCGGTGACAATATGGCTATGTATGCGTGGCACCAGCGTCCGGCAATTGATATGCTGTTCAATCAGTTTAACGAAGAAAGTCCCAATGCACAATTTGGTAACATCCGGGCCGTTAAGGAACTGGCTAGCGTGGCCAATCAACTGGGCCGGAAGCGTACGTTAAGTGAAACCTATGGAGGTGGGGGATGGGAACTTACCCTGACGGATATGAAACGCCTGGGCGACTGGGAATATGTGCTGGGAGTAAACACACTCAATCAGCACCTGGCCGACATGACACTGGTGGGTGCGCGGAAATACGACTATCCACAGTCCTTCTCTTACCACAATCCCTGGTGGCCTTACTATGCTTCGCAAAATCGCTATTTTGCGCGGTTGTCATTGGCACTATCTGCTGGTAAGCAGGTGAATGACATCTTGGTGATTGAACCGACTACATCGGCTTGGATGTATTCCACATACCAATCCGCAGATCCCCGGAGGGATACCATTGGCTATCGGTTCCAATCGTTTGTCACTACGCTTGAACGGGCACAAGCTGAATACGATCTGGGGTCTGAAAATATTATCAAAGACCACGGTCAGATACGAAACGCCCGTTTTGTGGTGGGCGAACGCGACTACCGTACCGTGGTGATCCCACCGGGTATGGAAAACATCGATCGGATCACGTTTGACTTACTGCTGCAATTTGCGAAGCAGGGAGGCAACATAGTACTTTTTGAATCGATCCGATACATTGATGGCACACCGGCAGCGGCGGAAATCGCACAGCTAAAGAAAGGAAGCGAACTAAAAACCTTCCCACAACTGGATGAGCAGGTAATCCGCGATCATTTTTTACGGGAGGATATCGTATTCAGCAATCAGCAACTCATACAACCGCATCTGTATCACCACAGGCGGATGCTGCAGGATGGACAGTTGCTGTTTCTGGTCAATTCCAGTATGGATGAGGAAAAAGAAGTTGCGGTGGATGTACAGGGCAAGCAGGTGCTTTATGTAGACACTGAAACCGGTGATGTGCTGGATTTCCCAAGCATTGCTTCCGGCGCTTACCAATCGCTACGTTATACCCTTCCCCCGGCAGGGAGTGCGCTATTTCTGATCGCAAACCAGCAAAAGAGCGGATATCTGGCATGGAAGGCCCCGGCGTTGCCGGGACGTGAAATTACATCCGCGCGAAGTGAGGTAAGACGGTTGCAGCCGAATGTATTGACGATCGATTTTTGTGACGTGGCTATCGGAGATACGTTGCTGAAAGACATTCATACCTTTTATGCAGCAGATACGGTATTTAAGCACTACGGATTTGCGGACGGTAATCCCTGGAATACGTCGGTTCAATACCGAGATCAGACGATTCAACGGGATACTTTTGAGCAAGGTTCGGGATTTGCGGCAAGTTATCATTTCCAAATAGCCACCGGAACCGAATTTTCCGGTCTAAAGGCGGCCGTTGAACGGCCACAACTTTGGCAGGTATCCGTAAACGGTCAGGTGGTTTCGCCACGTCCGAATGAATGGTGGCTGGATCACGATTTTGCGGTATTCGATATCGGTCAATATTGTAAAACCGGGAACAACACCCTGACCATACAGGCCATGCGGATGAGTGTCCATGCCGAAATCGAACCGGTATATATCCTGGGCAATTTTTCACTTCATTCGCTCAACAAAGGTTGGGGCATTTCGCCCGCCGCACCTTTGAAGTTGGGAAGCTGGAAAGACCAAGGGATGCCCTTTTACGGACACGAGGTTGCGTATATCAAGCACTTTGAGGGTAAGAAGGGACAGTCTTATGTGGTGAAACTTGCCGACTGGAAGGGAACCGCCGCTCTCGTGAAGCTGAACGGAAAGCAGGTGGGGCATGTACATTATCCGCCTTATCAGTTGGAGATAAACGAAGGTGTTCAAGATGGACAAAACGAATTGGAAGTCATTGTGGTGGGTAGTCTCAAGAATACGCTGGGGCCGCACCACGGAAATCCGCAGCCCGGTATGGTATCGCCATGGCATTGGCGCAATGCGCACGTGTATCCGGCGGGCAGCGCGTATGATACGTATGACTATGGATTGATCGCAGATTTTGAAATACGGGAAGTTTCTTCACACCCTACACTTCCCGTTAAACTGAATGTAGACAGTAAAGAGATACCGACGGGCATCACAGCGGAACAACTCCGCTTTGGATGGCAACTGGAATCCGTCGAACGGGGTGTCAGGCAGACCGCCTGGCAGATCAAACTGGCGATGTCTGACCAGGCTTTAGAGGGGGAGGATTCCCTGCTGTGGGATTCGGGAAAAGTGCCTTCTGACGAGCAACATTTTATTCCCTATCAGGGTTCTCCGCTGACTTCAGGGAAAATGTACTACTGGAAAGTACGTATCTGGGATCAGGATGGGAAGGTTACTCCCTGGAGTACCGCTGCTTCATTTGTAACCGGCATTCTCCATGCATCCGAATGGGAGGTCAGTAAATGGATCGGGTATGAATCTTTGCCGCCGGAACTGAACGTCGTACCCGGCGTGCATGGCAATGGCGACAACCTGGGCGAGAAGGCGGTCAAACGGGCGGTCATTCCCTATTTCCGTAGATCGTTTACCTTAAACAAACCGGTTGCGGAAGCCTATCTCTTCGTTTCTGGTTTGGGGCATTACGAGGCCTCCCTCAACGGGGAAAACATAGGTGACCATTTCCTCGCTCCTGGATGGACAACGTATGAAAAGCGGTGTCTATACAATACCTATTCGGTAAAAGAACAGCTGCGGCAGGGAGAAAATGTGTTGGGGGGTGTGGTGGGTACGGGATTCCGCTATGTCAACCGGGAGCGGTACCGCAAATTGGTCAGGGCGGAGGGATACCCCATGCTCCGCGCAAAACTCCTCATCCGGTATACCGATGGAACGTCCGAAACGATCGGTACGGACGATACCTGGCGCACAGCTCAATCGCCCATCACCTTCAGCAGCATCTACGGTGGGGAAGACTACGATGCTACACGGGAGCAACCGGGGTGGAACATGCCCGGGTTTCCCGCGGCAAATTGGAAAACTGCACAGGTGGTAGACGGTCCAACGGGGAGCATGGAGCCGGAACGGGATTACCCGCTTAAGGTGATGGAAGTTTTTGAACCAACGCAGATGACCGAAGTAGGTGCGGATTCCCTGCTATACGATTTTGGACAAAATGCCTCTGGCATCATCCGGCTGGCCGTTAAGGGAAAAAAGGGGGATAAAATCCGGATTACCCCGGCCGAAATATTGGATGACAACGGGCTGCCTTATCAGGGAGCTTCCGGTTCGCCCTATTATTTTGAATACATCGTAAAAGGAACCGGCGATGAAAGCTGGCAGCCGCGGTTTACGTACTACGGTTTCCGGTATGCATTGGTGACGGTTGAAAGTGAAGAGAAGTTGGACAGGGATAAAATCCGGCTAACGATGCTGCATACCCGAAACAGCGCGCCGGAAGTAGGGATGTTCAATTGTTCAAATCCGCTTTTCAATCAGATTAATGAATTGATCCGGTGGGGTATACGAAGCAACCTGGCCAGTGTAGCAACCGACTGCCCCCACCGGGAAAAGCTGGGTTGGCTGGAACAGACGCATCTCATCGGCGCGTCCCTCCGGTACAATTACGATTGTTATAACCTTTATAGCAAGATTGTAGATGACATGCTTGAAAGTCAACTGGACAACGGTCTGGTGCCGGATATCGTACCCGAATATGTGCCCTTTGAGGGTGGTTTCCGGGATTCGCCGGAGTGGGGTAGCGCGGCCATCATTATTCCCTGGTATCTGTACCAGTGGTATGGAGACCGCTCGGTACTGGAACGCGCGTATCCGATGATGACACGGTACCTGGCGTACCTCGGAACCAAGGCCGATGGCCACTTGCTTTCGCACGGATTGGGGGATTGGTTTGACCTGGGGCCCGCTGCCCCGGGCGTTTCGCAGCTTACGCCCATTGGGCTGACGGCATCGACAATTTATTATTACGATGCTGCGTTGATGGCCCGGATAGCCGGTCAGTTGGCGCTTAAGGAAGATAGCGCCCGTTATCAGCTGCTGGCAGATCGTATCAGATCTGCATTCAATGCGAAATACTTTGACAAAACACACGCCGTGTATGCAACGGGTAGCCAGACATCGTATGCCATGCCGTTGTACCTGGGGTTGGTAGACAGTGCCCTGAAGCAGCGGGTCGAGCAAAATCTGGTAGACAGCATCGTCAGCAACGGCCGGGCACTGACGGCCGGCGATGTGGGCTATCGTTATCTGCTGCGCGCATTGGAAAACGCGGGAGCCTCTCAGTTGATTTATGAGATGAATAATCGGGACGATGTGCCGGGCTACGGGTACCAGATTCGCCGGGGAGCCACTGCCCTGACCGAATCGTGGGCCGCATTGCGGTTCGTATCCAACAACCACATGATGCTGGGCCATCTTATGGAATGGCTGTATAGCGGGTTACTGGGAATACGGTCGGCAGAGGATGGCTTGGCATTTAAGTCAATAGAGATACGTCCGGCAATCATTGCGGGGTTACCTGCTGCAAGCGGCCGCTACGATTCACCCTATGGCCCCATCGAGGTGGCTTGGAGCCAGTTGGCCGACGAACTGGAAATGAAGGTTTGTATTCCGCCGAATACACAGGCCAGGATTTATGTTCCGCATCGTCAGGGCAGCCAGCCTACGGAGGGGGGCAGGGAGGTTTCGGAAAGCCAGGGTATCGAGTACGCGGGCGAAGAGGGTAATCAGTCGGTTTTCAAGGTAGGATCCGGGACCTATGTGTTTAAAACAGAATGGAACCTGCAATCAAATAAAACACCATATCATGCAGTTCAATAAGCTACTTTTAAAGGTTTGTGGCCTGGCATGCGCAGCTGTGCTAGGCTGGGGATTTACAGCGGTGCCTTCTGACGATCCGATCGATGATTTGAGGAAAGGATTCCTGAATCCGCCTACTACCGCCCGTCCGGGTGTGTATTGGTATTTCATGGACGGCAACCTCTCCAAGGATGCCATGACCAAAGACCTGGAATCGATGAAAGCCGCGGGGATTGAGAGCCTGATTTTTCTGGAAGTCAACGTCGGGGTACCAAGGGGGCACGTCGATTTTCTGAGCGACGAATGGCAGCGTCTGTTTGCTCATGCGGTCAAAGAAGCCGAACGGCTGGGCATAGAAATCACGCTGGGTGTCGGTCCGGGATGGACCGGCAGCGGTGGCCCCTGGGTCAGGCCTGAGCAATCCATGCAGCATTTGGTTGCCAGTACAGTAACCCTTTCCGGTGGTAGCAAACAGCGTGTGTCCCTGCCGGTGCCCCCACCACATAAACCGTACTTTGGCGAGGGGGGCTTCACGCCGGCAATGCGTGAGACATGGAATGCGTTTTACGAGGATGTGGCCGTGTTGGCTTTTCCGACGCCCGCAGACCCCGCGCATGTAGAAGGAATCGATGAGAAATCACTGGTATACCGGGCACCCTTTACCTCATTACCCGGCGTAAAGCCCCATCTGCTGCAAGTGGCAGGTTATGATACTGCTGCCGGTTCGCCGATCCAAAAACGGGAAATTATCGACCTGACCGATCAGGTGGATGCCCAGGGTACGCTTACTTGGGATGTGCCACCGGGAAATTGGACGGTAATGCGATTTGTGGCGCGGAACAATGGTGCAACTACCCGCCCGGCACCCGTTCCGGGATTGGGATTCGAATCGGATAAATTCGACACGGTGGCACTAAACGCACACTTGGACCGCTATGTCGGAACGCTGCTGAAAAAAATAGGGGGAACGAAACCGCATTTGCCGGGAGGTCTGAAACGACTGCACATGGACAGCTGGGAAATGGGGGCACAAAACTGGACGCCCCGGTTCCGGGAAGAATTCCGGAAACGCCGGGGTTACGACCCGTTGCCGTTTTTTCCGGTTTATGCGGGCAATGTCGTGGAAAGTATGGAAACAAGCGAGCGTTTTCTATGGGATCTGCGGCAAACCGCACAGGAGCTTGTCCTTGAAAATCATGCCGGACATATCAAGGCGTATGGACGACGGCATGGGCTCACGTTATCAATTGAGCCCTACGACATGAATCCCACGGCTGATTTGGAGCTGGGAGCAGTGGCCGACGTGCCGATGGCGGAGTTCTGGAGCAGGGGCTTTGGCTTTGATGCGTCTTTTAGCGTCATCGAAGCAACGTCGATTGCGCACGTGAACGGGCAGGCTCGTGTACCTGCAGAGGCGTTTACGGCGCAGAACAACGAAGGGTGGAAGTTGTACCCCGGAAAAATGAAGAACCAGACCGATTGGGCACTGGCCGCAGGGTTGAACCAACTGGTATTTCACACCTTTCAGAATCAGCACCTGCCCGACTCACTCCGCCCGGGAATGACCATGGGACCCTACGGGGTACAATGGAACCGGAACCAAACCTGGTGGCCCATGGTTGGCGCCTACCACCAATACCTGGCACGGGCGCAATTCCTCCTGCAGCAGGGCAATACAGTGGCAGATATCCTGTATTTGGCACCCGAGGGTGCACCTCATGTGTTTCTGCCGCCCGCTTCGGCAATCCTGGGAGATACGATCCCCGATCGCCGGGGCTATAACTTCGATGCCTGTGCACCAAGCCAATTGTATAAAGCAGCGGTAAAAGATCATCGGATAGTTTTCCCGGGAGGAGCTTCCTACCGCATCCTGGTGATGCCGCACATCCATACAATCACTCCTGCCTTGCTGGCAAAGATCGACACATTGGTCCGAGAAGGTGCTGTCGTTGTCGGGTTACCGCCTTCGCAATCGCCCAGCCTATCGGATTATCCGCAATGCGACGAAGCAGTGCGGCAGTTAGCGGGTAAGATGTGGGGTACGTCCGTCATCCCCCAACAGCCCCAACGCCTTGCCTATGGAAAAGGTGCGATCCATTGGGGAGGTGCTCTCAGCCGTGATCTTGACAGGCTATATCCGCGTTACGAGCACGTTGCCGATATTCTGAGCGGAATGGATGTTGTGCCGGATTTTGAATCTGACGGTTCTGTACGGTATACACACCGTCGTGGGCCGGATTGGGATTGTTATTTTGTTGCCAATCGTACGGACAGCCTGATCCAGACAGCGGCCCGGTTCCGCAGTACAAGAGGGGCACCGCAGTTGTGGGATCCTGTATCGGGAACGATGCGTCCGCTGCCGGTCTACACGGTTTCAGAACGTACCACATCGATTCCATTGACGTTTGAGCCGTATCAAAGCTATTTTATTGTTTTCCCGTCCGGACAGGCGGCCGATGATTCGGACAAGCCTACCAATTTTGCGGATTATGAACCCGTATTCCGGTTAGATGGTCCTTGGGAAGTTTCGTTCGATTCCAAATGGGGTGGACCGGCAAATACGAGCTTCGATACGCTGGCTGACTGGACAACCCTGCACAATGAGGGGATTAAGTACTATTCGGGCACAGCCGTCTATCGCAAAACATTTGATCTACCCCAATCGGTAACCGGCAAGAGCCAACTCTGGCTCGACCTCGGTGAGGTCTGTAACATCGCCCGGGTGAAGCTGAACGGAAAGCCGTTGGGCGTGGTATGGACGGCACCGTGGAAGGTTGCGATTGGTGATTTGGTTGAGGACAAACAGAACGTGCTGGAAATTGAAGTGACCAATTTGTGGCCGAACCGCCTGATCGGGGACGAACGGCTGCCGGACGATGGAATAGATCAAAACGGCTGGCCCGATTGGTTGGTGACGGGAAAACCGCGACCGAGCAAACGGTACACGTTTACCACCTACAGGCACTATGGGGCAGATTCACCGCTACTCAGGTCAGGCTTGTTAGGGCCCGTCGTTATTCAACAGGCTAGTTGGTAAGGGACGGTTTGCTGTTGCCATCTACCACATCAAATTTGCCTCTATCACAGGACAGCACAGGTTGCCTTTTTATCCAAAAGGCAGTACTATTGCGGTATACCAGTTATAATAAATTGGAATACCAGCCTCCAACGATGGCGCTGAATAGACTATACAACGAGACAAACATATTGAGTAGGGTTGCAAGCGACGACAAGAAAGCGTCTGCTGAATGGTTTTATACTTATTGTAACCCGATAAGTGCGTTTGTACTGCGACTTATGCAGGATCCTTCCGTCAGTTCAGAAGACTTGATTCTTATTTATTTACATCCGAACCGGCTATTGAATCCTTACATTCGCACAAACAATTGGACTAACAGATATATATGCAAACTTTCATGAACAAAAGACCCGGTTTAGCAGCAGCGGTCGCAGTATTGCTACTGGCTTCGGCCTGCCAAACCGAGAACAAGGAAACAGAACAGGTAACATTGAAGCCCAAAGTGGAGAAAATCAACGTTGCACCGGATTTTGTGGTAGAGCACCTGTACAGCCCATCAGAAAATAAAAAGGGATCCTGGGTAGCAATGACCTTTGACGACAAGGGGCGGATGATTACTTCGGATCAGTATGGGTCGTTGTACCGGATCGATATTCCTGAAATCGGTGCCGATACGCTGACGGCTGAGCCTAAGCGCCTTGCTCTCCCTGGCGATGAATGGAAGGATGATACGACACAGACCAAAGTGGGGATGGGCTATGCACAGGGGTTGCTCTGGGCATTCAACAGCCTCTATGTGATGGTCAATCACCGGGGCGATGAAAAGTTTGAAAAAAGCAGTGGTTTGTACCGGTTGAGGGATACAGATAACGACGACCAGTTTGATGAGATTAAGCTGTTGAAGTCATTTGATGGAGAAGGCGAACATGGACCGCACAGCATCATCCTCGCCCCGGATGGACAGTCGTTGTACCTCGTATGCGGCAATCATACCGACGTACCCGAGATGGATAGCTATTTATTGCCCTCCAACTGGGACGAAGACAATGTTTTCCAACAAATTAAAGATCCTAGGGGGCACGCGACCGACCGCATGGCACCGGGCGGATGGATTGCCAAAACCGATTCACTGGGACAGCATTGGCAATTGGTTGCAGGTGGCTTCCGGAATACGTTTGATATCGCGTTTAACGATGACGAGGAACTGTTTGCCTACGATTCGGACATGGAATGGGATTTTGGAATGCCGTGGTACCGGCCAACCCGCGTGTTGCACGTTGCAAAGGGAGCGGAATTCGGCTGGCGTACGGGGAATAGCAAGTGGCCCACCTATTATCCGGACGAACTTCCCTCGTTGATCAATATCGGACAGGGATCACCTACGAACCTACTGTATACCGGGAAGGCTAAATTTCCCGATAAGTACCGTAACAGTCTGTTAGCCTTTGACTGGAGTTTCGGTATCATATACGCTATACAATTGGAGCGTGACGGTGCGAGCTACCAAGCGAAAGCGGAGGAATTTCTTTCCGGTACGCCCTTACCCCTTACGGATGGCGAGATCGGTCCGGATGGTGCGCTGTATTTTCTTAGCGGCGGACGCAGACTGGAATCCGACCTATACCGGGTATCCTATAAAAATCAGGACAAGGTAAAAGAAACGCAGGGCAAGAAGGATGATATCACCGAAGAACTGACGATCCGTAGGAAAATTGAAAGCTACTTCGAGAAAGGCCCCGATGCCAATGTGGTCGAGGAAGTATGGCCATACCTGAATCACGACGATCGGTACATCCGGTATGCGGCAATCACCGCATTGAGGCACCAGCCGCTCAAGTTGTGGGGAAAAAAGGTGTTCCGCGAGCGGAATATCCGGACGGTAACGCATGCCATGACCGCAATGGCAAGATCGGGACATCCCGAATTGCAGTCGATCATGCTGCGTAAGCTAATGACTATTGATATCAACCGGATATCGAAGGAAAATAAAATCGGCTTATTGCGGGCATTAGAGGTGATATTGTATCGAATGGGCGACCCGGAACCCGGTATAGCCAAGCAATTGGCTGCTTATTTTGCCGATGCGTATCCTACTTCCGATAACGCACTTAACCGGGAGTTTGCCAAAATATTAATCCAGATCGGGGCTCCCTACGCGGTAGAAAAGACCTTATCTTTGTTGGATAGTGCAAAAGACGATTCGACAACATTGATCCCGACATTGACCAGTTCGTCTGATCTGATCTTGCGAAATCCACAATACGGGATGGACATTGCCGGTACCCTAGCTAAGACACCGCCTGCACAGCAGATTTATTTTGCCACGGCATTGAGCAAGGCTTCTGCGGGGTGGACTCCTGAGTTGTATGAACATTATTTCAAATGGTTTTATAACGCGTTTGGATACAAAGGTGGAAACAGCTACGTTGGTTTTATCGATGCAGCACGGAAATTAGCCCTTGAAAAAGTACCCAAAGATCAATTTGATCACTATAATACCATCTCGGGCGATTCGCTCCTCGCAGCATCGGGCAAAGATTTGCTTGAAAATATCGTGCCACCCAAAGGCCCCGGAAGGGCATGGAAGGTGGACGAAGCGCAGAAGGTGGTTGAAGGAGATAAGGGACAAAGGAATTTTGAGCAGGGTAAGTCACTGTTTGCTGCCGTGCGTTGTGCCTCTTGCCACATGATGGGTGGAGAAGGAGGGGCGATCGGTCCGGATCTCACACAACTGGGAACACGCTTTTCGGTTCGCGACATGCTGGAAGCCATTATCGATCCGAATGCTGAGATTTCTGACCAATACGAATCCAAGGTGCTGGTGTTGAAAGATGGATCGTCTGTATTGGGCCGGTTGATCAGTGAAGACGAGAATACCTATTCGGTATCCCAGAATCCCTATGCGCCACAGGTATTGAAAGAAGTGCCTAAGCGCGATGTGAAGGAAGTACGGGTGGCTAAAGTATCTACCATGCCTCCGGGAACATTAAACGTGTTGAATGAAGAAGAGCTGAAAGATTTAGTGGCGTATCTCATGTCGGGGGGAAATGAAAATAGCCCGGTTTATCAGGATAAATAACAGGAGAAAGCGTGGACTGGAACCATAAAGTGTCAAATCCGTTGCAGGTGGGCGGAATAGAAACCGCGATACTGGACAACGGCCCCGGAAAAGGCACCCGTATTGCATGGGTGAATACCGGGACAGGACTTCGGTATAAGGTGGTCATTGACCGCGGACTTGATATTGCGGATGCATTTTACAATGCGCATAGCCTCGCTTGGATCAGTCATGTGGGTATCGTGGCTCCCAGCCCCGCTGGATACCGGGGAATCGAATGGCTGAATGGATTTGGCGGCGGATTGCTGACTACCTGTGGCTTGGACCATGTAGGTGGGCCGGAGTCGGACGCGTATGGACAGCGGGGTTTGCACAGCCAGCTCAGTGGCTTGCCCGCTACGATTGAATCCATTATCCAGCCGGATCCACGCGCAGGTCGCATGGACATGCAGATCACGGGAATCATTAAGCAATCTCAGCCGTTGGGTACACAGCTTGTATTGAAACGTACGATTTCAGGAACCCTGGGTGATCCTGCCATCCGCATCCACGATGAGGTAGTCAACCATGGTAACATACCGGCTCCTCACATGTTGCTTTATCACATGAACCTGGGATGGCCGTTGGTCGATGAAGGTGTAGACATCTGCTGGCGGGGGCCTTGGGTTTCGCGGGAAGGGGAAGACCGGGCAAAGATCTTCCGTGAAGGACAACCCTTCCGGAAAGGAAGCCCGCCCCTGGAGGATCACGTAGGCAGTGGTGAGGAAGCGGCATTTATCGATGTAGATGCCGATGCGAATGGGAAATGTTACTGCGGGATCCATAATCCACGCATCGGTATTGCACTGTCGATTGAATTCAACAAAGCACAGTTACCTTGGTTGACGAATTGGCAGCATTGGGGGCCGGGAGAATGTGTGGTAGGACTGGAACCGGGTACCCACCCGCCGATTGGCCAGGCAAAAGCCCGGGAAGAGGGCTCGCTCATTCTGCTGGAACCGGGCGAGCGGAGGGAATACGAGGTCACGGTGCGGATATTAGACCGATCGGACGAGATCGCCGATTTTTTGCAGCGTACGGCAAGTAGGTAACTCAAAAATAGCCACGGATGCACAGATAGCCACGGATAACAGGTACTTATCTGTGCATCTGTGGCTTATAAGCGTAAATGTTGATTCAAGTGCGGGATTCAGGAGGTAATTCATTATCTTAGAACCGTTGTATAACCATATTACCAATTATTCATGAACCATCAAAAGAAAACGTTGTCACTCCTTTTGCTGATTGCCGTGTGCGGCTTTGTGGCTTGTTCGGGTACCGCCTCCGCTCCGGGGCAAAAGGAACCTGAACAGGAACAATGGGTGACCTATCAGGGCAAGGAAGGCCCGGGAAAAGGCAAGAACATTGTTTTTATCAGTGGAGATGAGGAATACCGGTCGGAAGAGGCGTTGCCCATGCTGGCTCAGATATTGGCCAAACGGTTTGGCTTTACGTGCACGGTATTGTTCTCCATAGACTCCTTAACGGGAGAAATCGACGCGAATCAACCGTCCAATATTCCCGGTCTGGAGAACTTGGAATCGGCTGATCTGATGGTGATCTTTACCCGTTTCCGCGAATTGCCCCCCTATCAGATGCGCTACATCGATGCGTACTTAAAAGCAGGAAAGCCCGTTATCGGGTTGCGTACCGCCACGCACGCATTTCATTATGCAAAAAATCCGGGCGATCCGTATGCGAAGTACGATTTTCAGAGTACGGTGCCGGGATGGGAACAGGGATTTGGTAAGCTGGTCCTTGGGGAAACGTGGGTGGACCACCATGGTGATCACGGCAAAGAGGGTACGCGCGGCGTGAACAACGAGGCAGCGGTGGCCAACCCCTTATTGAATGGTGTAGCCGATATTTGGGTACCCACGGATGTATACACCGTTGGAGCACTCGAAGGTGCAGAAGTGCTGGTGTATGGGCAGTCCACCCGTGGGATGACTGCCGACGCGCCCATCAACGAAGACAAGGAGGCACTGCCCGTGGCCTGGACAAGGACGTATGCCCTTGAAGGGGGGAAGGAAGGAAAGGCTTTTGCAACGACGATGGGTGCTTCGGTAGACTTGGTCAACGAAGATTTGCGGAGATTACTGGTGAATGCCTGTTTTTGGGCGGTGGGGCAACCGGTCCCGGAAAAGGCAGATGTTGCATTCGTTTCTCCCTATCAACCGACGATGTTCGGCTTTGATAGTTTCAAAAAAGGTAAGTTCCCTGCAGATTACAGGCTTGCAGAATAACAACGCGTATGCGTAGTATATTTAAATTTCCATCTAATAAAAGACAACATGTTAACAATCGGCGTCAACACCTTCTTACTCACTTCTCCCTTTACCAATGAAAGCATCGATATTATCCGGCAATTTAAGGATTGGGGAAGCGATGCGATCGAAATTGCATTGGAAGATGCATCCCATATCGATCCGCATCTGATTAAACGGGCATTGGACGACAACGGTTTACGTTGCTCTTCCATCTGTGCGGCAATGGGACCCGGCCGTGATCTGCGCGGCACCAAAGAAGAACAGCAGAATTCTATCGATTACATCAGCCAGGTCTTGGAAACGATGGTCCTGCTGGATTGCCCTGTGTTGGTTGGACCCTTGTATTCTACGGTGGGCCGTACGGAGCAGACCACGGACGACGATTACAAGGTGCAATGGGATATCGTCGTGAAGCACATGAAGACACTGGCGGCCCGTGCGGGTGATTTGGGAAGGAAATTAGCGATTGAGCCTTTAAACCGTTACGAAACCGACTTTATCAATACCTGTGAGCAGGCCCTGAAACTGACCCAGGCGGTAGATCACGAAGCCGTGGGCTTGCTGTTGGATACGTACCATATGAATATTGAAGAGAAAGATTCGGCAGCGGCGATCCGGAAAGCGGGGAAACACCTGTTCCACGTACATGCCTGCGGTTGCGACCGGGGAGCGCCCGGGAACGACCACATCGATTGGGTAGGAATTCGGGAGGCATTGAAAGAAGTCGATTATACGGGCAGTTTGGTGATCGAGTCATTTACGCCAGCGGTTAAGGTCATCGCGAAAGCGGCCTCTATATGGCGCAACTTCGAGCCCTCGCGCGAGGCAATCGCCGTCAAAGGGATTTCGTTTTTGCGGTCGCACTTCGCTTAGCGTAGACCACGGATAATTTTTTGCCACGGATGCACGAATAAACACCGATTATCGGTGACCATTCGTGCATCCGTGGCTTTTGGATTACTTACTTCAACGGATGCTCTTTCAGCAATTCATCCGGGGTATAAAATCCTTTTTTGTCGGCTATCGCAGCCCGTATAGACTTTACGGTTTCCGGATCCACGGGCGTACCTTTATTGCCGAATGCGTTTTTTACGTAAGTGAGTACGGCGGCCACTTCTTCATCGTTCATCAGACCCGCAAAGGGTGTCATGGGTACCTGTCCGGGATAGCTGTGACCAAGGACTTCCATGGGGCCCTGCAGGCCATTCAGCGTCAGTTTGATCAACCGCTCGTCATTGTCGAGCCAAGGGCTGCCCGCCAGGGGCGGGAAGCCGGAAACGGGGAGACCCTTTCCGTCTGCTTGATGGCAGGTCACGCAAAATCCATCCTGCGCATAGAGCAATTGTCCCTTTTTATACCATTCAAGGTCTTTCCCTGTTAAGTCGGTAGCCGTTGTGTGTTCTTCACCGGCCGGATGGACATTTCCGTTCAAGCGGGCAAATGCAGCGCCGTAAGCGTCGGACATCCAGTCGTCCAATGGCTTTTTTGCCGCTTCTTCGAGAATGGCAAGCCCGGGTTCTTTATCCAGCCAGGATGCTGCCACCAGTGCTTCCAGGCGGACGCGCCCGTGTGCATCGGCTGCAGCTTCCTTTAGCAGGTCAGCCTGATCGGCAACCTGGTGTCCGGTGTAGCGTACCACACGCACAGCTGCAGCACGCACCCGGTAGTCATCTGCATGCAGGAGGCGGTGGAGCAGGGGCTGATCAACACGGTTCAGGCCCCAGCTTACCCACAAGCCTTCCAGCAGGTGGTGTTCGTAGTGCGGATCGTTTTTGTCCAGCTTGTTGACCCAGGTCCGCAGGTGTGCCAACACCTCCGAAGAATCCCGTCCGCGGAGCTCACGGCGGGTGCGGTAGCGGGTGCGGTATTCGGGCAGTTTCAGGTTATCCAGCAGCGTGTCGATGGGCGCATCGGCGATATAGGCCGGTTTCACCAACGGCCGCGAAGGGTAGGTAACACGGTAGATACGCCCATGCGTATGGTCCCGCAGCGGATCGCGCTGATTGTGCTGCATGTGCCCGATCAATACGTTGTGCCAATCGATCACATAGAGCGAACCGTCGGGCGCAAACTCCAGATCAACGGGCCGGAAATTGGGATCTTCGGATCGCAGCAGATCCTGCCGGTGGTGGCTTTTGTACCCCGTTCCATCGTCTTCCAGTGTGTGTTCTTTGGTTCCTAAAAAGCCGATGGTATTGTTGATCAGAAAATCGCCCTGCACCTCGTCTGGGAAATGGCGGCTCGATATGAATTCCAAGCCGGAGGTAGGACGTACCTGATGGGCTTCCTCGACCAGATTCCTTGACTTGGGCGTGAAGATGCCATATATCGGTTTAACCGTCCCGGGCATCATCCAGCTTACCGCAGGCCCCGATGTCTCGGCATAAAAGTTTTGACCCCAATCGTCGAACGCAATGCCCCAGGGGTTCGGAACCGAAAGCTGTGCAAATTCCAGTTTGCGCCGATTGGGGTCGTAACGGAAAAAACCTCCATTGGTGGTGCGCACCGTACCATAGGGGGTTTCAATGTCGCTGGCCAGGAATACACCGGTACCCATGTAGATGGCCCCCGATGGATCGGCCGTATAGGCATGGTGAGCATGATGCGTGTCGTGGTCGTCGAATCCACTCAGCAGGACTTCCTTTTTGTCCGCTTTCCCATCGCCGTCTGTATCCTTCAGCAAAACAAAATCGGTACCCTGTGAAACGTATACACCCTCGGGGGCGAGCTCAAACCCCACGGGCAGGTGCAGGCTGTCGGCGAAGATCGTCTGCTTATCCGCCTTACCGTCGTTGTCCGTGTCTTCGAAGATGAGTATTTTATCATTGGGCTTGGGGTCCCCGGGCTTCCAATGCGGGTAGGTAGGCATGGTAGCTACCCAAAGGCGCCCTCGGTTATCGAAAGACAGCTGCATGGGTTTCTCCAGGTCGGGAAATTCTTCCTCGGAGGCAAACAATTCAATCTCGTAGCCAGGTGCCATCCGGAATTTGCTGAGTGCCTCCTCACCGTACAGGTATCTCGGCACGTCCTTTCCGTTGGGGACATAGTTGGTTTTCACCTCCGGTAGCTGGGTCGTCAACGCATCCGCACTGTCCAGATTCATCCGTTCGCCCTTGAGGGCTTTCCAGATCGCCTCATCCCGGATGGCGGTCATCTCGCGGATCTTGGCGATTTCGGCAGGGTAATTATCGGGCCCGAATGGGTCATAGCGGCGGCCATAAGCCTGGACACCGTTGGGCATTTTAAAATCTTTATGCCACATCCAGTTCTTTTCCATAACCGCTGCGTGAACGAGCGCACGGTGGGAGTCGTCTTTCACCTTCTTTTTGCCGAAAACGGCATCGGCCAACAGCAGCGAAAACTTTTTATATCCTTCATCATTGAGCTGCAGGCCATCGATTGTCCACTGCCGGTTGCCCTTGTCAAACAGTTTCTTGAAGGGGGTGTACATATCCACGAACAGAACCTGGTTGCTGTCTGCTACCGCTTTCATCGCCTGTGTATACAACAACAAATTGTCGTTTTCGCGTTTGCCATTGGGTAGGTCATATTTCGCGGAAAGATCTTCGAATGCAATCGGCGATACCAGGGCTAACTGCGGTGTAGATACGCCGTTATAGCGTTGCTGCAACGTATATTTTACAAAAGCATCGAGTTCGTCTTTGTAGCGCTGGACACCTTCAGGGCCATCAAACGATTCAACGGAGCCGAAAAAAGCGATGATGATATCGGCTCTATGCCGGGTAAGCCATTGTTCGGGTGTCTCAAAATGGCCCTGCATATCGGGGTCATTTGCCTGTTCTGTCTGGAACTGCTCGGCACCGGGAAAAGCCCAAGGGGAGGGCCTGCCTGAATGGGGCCGGAATCCGGGGGTATTTCCCCCATCGCTCATATTACGGATATATAAGAGACTGTCTGGATACCGGAGCTGCATTTCCGTTTCAAAATAGCCGTAATTCATCATCCGAGATCCCAGGTTGTTTCCAATCAGCATGATGTGCGCATCTTTTTTCAATTTCAGCGTAGCATGGCGATGGGTGCATTGAAGCAGGCATAATGCAATAGGGAGAAATCCAAAGGCAGCAAATAGTTTGGCAACGTTGCTTCTCAGTTCTGTTTTCTTCATCCGTGTTTGTTTTAAATAGCTCCAGTTCAGGAGCTACCTATAGCTGTTTTATTGTTTATAAATTGTTAGGTCGCTAAAATACAAATTAGTAAATGTACTTTTAACAAGATTTTTTATTCGGCCTTCCATTTGCGAGGGGCACGGGGTCCATTACTAAGCAGGAAAGCGCAGGACGGAAGTGTAAGATCCGAAGATTACCTTTGGATTGAAGATACCCCCGCCTAGCGGTTATAGACTTACAAGGCAATAATTTTTCTTTGAACTGCGGAGCTGACAAAACGACTGTGGTTTTTTACCGATTAATAGGTATCTTTCGTGCGGATTTTGAATCAGCGGCCCGGTTGAAAGTGATGAGCCGGGTTGAAAGCGTAAAGAAATGATAATATTAACCAATTAAAAAACTCACAAAAAATGAACGAAAACGTTAACAGAAGTGCTTTATTCAATGGATCTTGTTTCGCGCTTATTACGACGGCATTTACATTTGCCATCCGGGCGGGTATTCTACCCCAGTTGGGCGAGCAATTCAATTTGACGGCTGAACAGCTCGGTTTTATCAATTCCATGTGGTTTTTGGGATTTCCGATTTCCATGATCATCGGTGGGTTGGTATACCATTCATTCGGCGCTAGGAATATCATGCGGGTGGCCTTTGTGGCACACACATTGGGAATTCTGCTGACCATTTATTCGGGAGGTTATACGGGCCTGCTGATTTCAACCTTGTTCATTGGATTTGGAAATGGTTGTACCGAGGCTGCTTGTAATCCGATGATCGCAGACATGTATTCGGACAACCACATTAAAATGAACAAAATGCTGAGCAGATTCCATATGTGGTTTCCCGGAGGTATCCTGCTTGGTGCGCTGATCTCTAAATTCATGACCGATATGGGCGGCTTTTTCCAGCAATGGCAAACCCAGATGTGGGTGTTGATGATCCCTACCCTCATCTATGTCATATTGTTTTATGGAAAGACATTCCCCAAGGCCAAAGTGGAAGGTGCGACTTCGTTAGCACAGAATTTTAAGGCAATGCTTACACCCACTTTTCTCTTTTTGTTTTTCTGTATGGCGCTTACCGCAATCAGCGAGTTTGGACCGCAGCAGTGGGTATCCATTATCATGAGCCACAGCGGAGCGGATAGCATGCTGATTCTGGCATTGACTACGGGCCTGATGGCAGTGGGTAGGTTTTTTGCCGGTCCGGTAGTAAAAGCACTGGGACAGACAGGCGTACTGTTGGGGAGTGCTATTTTCGCAACCATTGGCATTTACCTCTTTAGTGTCGTTACCGGACCCATGGCGTATTTTGCTGCGGTAATATTTGCCTTGGGGGTTTGCTTTTTCTGGCCCGTCATGGTGGGCTCCGCAGCACAGCGGGTTCCCCTCAGCGGCGCGCTGGGGATGTCTGTAATCGGCGGTGTCGGCATGTTTTCCACAGCGATTTTTCAACCCATTATCGGTGGTTGGATAGATGGAGCCCGCGAAAAAAATGCGGCTGCCGGACTCACAGACTCTGCATTGGAACTTGCTACCGGCCAGGACGCGTTGAGCAAAATGGTCTCGTTTCCTGCGATACTAATTGTATTATTTATCATTTTCTTCTTCTGGCAAAAGTCATTGAAGGCGAAATCGGTTCAGACTACCACGCAGGAAGCCCTGAATTAGCAAGTAGCTAGCGTTATCGATTTTTCATTGCGTTACCGCGCAATGGGGCCGGCATTGGGAGGAGATATGTCGGATAGGGGAAGTATATGCAGCGAATTTTGTAATCATGCCTCCGGCGAAACACCGAATGATTGCAAAATTGATACAAAACAACGGTTAAAGGGGAATAATAAGCGCCCTATTTGAGACGTATAATAAGTAGATTTAAACATAAATTATCAAATCATCAAATGGAAACAAGTAAGTTAGCAAAGAATTCATTGGAACAGGGTGAGGGCATATTGCGCTTGGCTCCGACGTGGGTACCCCGGTCATTCTGCGTGCCCGGCCGCCGGATCAAGCTTCACCCCGATGATTACTATGTGCTCGGCGGAGCGCGTGGGGGCATAGACGAACGCTGGTTCTCTTCTACCACCCCTGCGAAGAACGGCCCTCTGACCGGAGAAAACGAAGGGTTGAGCCCGGTAGTCTACGAAGATGGAGGACAAACGCGTCAATTCCTTCTGAAAGACGCGGTCGACGAGCTGAAAGGCGAACTTATTGGTTCCCGTCTTTGGGACGAATACAAAAGCTGGCCCATTTATTCCAAATTTTTTGACAACATGGGGCCGCTACCACATCACGTACACCACAACGATGAAAAAGCAGCCCTCATAGGCCAAAAGGGAAAACCGGAAGCGTATTACTTTCCGCCCCAGTTGAACAACCATGGCGGCGACTATCCGTACACATTTATCGGCTTGGCACCGGGTACAACGAAAGACCAGATCCGGGAATGCCTGGTCAATTTTACCAAGGGAGATAACAAGATTACAAACTATTCACAGGCTTATCGCCTTGAACCGGGTACCGGGTGGGACGTTCCCCCGGGGCTGTTGCACGCACCGGGAAGTTTGTGTACCTATGAGCCACAGAAGGCGTCGGATGTATTTGCCATGTACCAATCCTTGGTCAACGAGGCCGTCATCCCTGAGGAACTGCTGTGGAACGGGACGCCCAAAGACCGGATCGGTGATTTTGACGAACTGATCGATGTGCTCGATTGGGAACTGAATGTGGATCCGAATACCATGCAAAATCGGTTCATGGCTCCCATTCCGGTTCGTAGCGAAGCTGAAATGCGTGACGCAGGTTACGTTGAAAAGTGGATATGTTACAAATCGGATGCCTTCAGCGCAAAGGAATTGACGGTGTTGCCGGGCGCAACCGTAACCATCCGGGATGCAGCGGCTTACGGAATGATCATGATGCAGGGGCATGGGACCATGGGGGTATGGGACATTGAGACGCCCGCGTTGATCCGTTATGGCCAATTGACGCACGACGAGTATTTTGTGAGCGAACGTGCGGCACAGGCCGGAGTCAAGATTGTGAACCTGTCCAAAACGGATCCAATCGTTATGCTGAAACATTTCGGTCCGGGAAATCCCGACCTGGTGTTAGCGTAACCTATTTTTAAAAAACGAGATACAAACAATAAGAGAGATATGGATACGAAAAATAATTTTCCGAAGTTGCACAACGCAACATGGCCGGGAATCGTAGGGAAGGGAGAAGGTTCTGAGCCTGTGATTCCGTTTGATGACTTATTGGCCTACACGGCGGCAGCTGAAGTAGATGGAGTGAAATTTGACGGCGTGGATGTCGGATTATTGGAACCGCACGTAAACATCAATGGCGGAAAAGACGAAGTGGAACGATTGGCGGAGAAAGTTTCTGCCCACGGTTTGAAAATCGGCTCGTTGGTGGCACCTATTTGGGCTGGGTCGGCTATGGGAAGCAAAGAGAGCCGCGTGGTATTTGTGGATATGGTACGTAAGGCATGTGAGTTTGGGCAGCAACTGCGCGAAATGGGTGTCCGTCCTTACGGTGTGGTGCGTGTTGATTCTTCCTGTTCACCGGCCGATTGGGCGAAAGATCCGGTTGGAAATACGAAGGTGATCGCCGAAACATTCCGTGAAGCCTGTGATGTGGCGGCAGACTATGGTGAAAAGCTGGCTGCGGAGGGAGAAATCTGCTGGGGTGGTATGCACAGCTGGCGGGCCATGCTGAATACCTTGGAGGCAGTTGACCGGCCGAATATGGGATTCCAGGCGGACATGTCGCATACATTCCTGTACTTATTGGGATATAATCAGCCGGAAGATCGGATTTTGCCGGAAAACTTCGATTGGAATGACCGTCAGACGTTGGAAGAGGGACTTCAGACCCTTACCCGGGCGCTGCGCCCTTGGACCATTGACTTCCACGTAGCTCAGAACGATGGAACCGTTTTTGGGTCGGGTTCGCATGATAAGACCGGACGTCACTGTCTGCCGAACGACCCGAATGGTAAATTGAACATCGCACACGATGCCGGCTACTGGTTGCGCGACGAGAAGGGCGAGCTAACCAAGGCATTCAAGCACATCTGCTGGGACGGATGCATGTTCCCCAATGAGGTGCTGCATAAACAACAGACATGGAACGATATCCTGGCCGCATTAATCAGCGTACGCGAGGCACATGGCTGGCAGGAGTGAGGGTGAGGTACGAAATACGAGGTTAGAGGTACGAGGTACGAAATACGAGGTAGAAAATCAAAACATAACTAGATAACTCCAGAAAACATGAGTAAAAAAGAGTTGAGAATCGGATTAATTGGTTGTGGATTCATGGGCAGGACCCATTCCAATGGGTACAACCGGGTACCCAATTTTTTCCCCGACCTGGAATACCAGCCGGTATTGCAGGCGGTATGTTCGCGCCGGGAAGAAAAGGTAAAGGCATTCGCAGAACAATGGGGCTTTGCCTCGTACGAAACGGACTGGCGGAAACTGATTGCCCGTGACGATATCGACGCGGTGGATATCTGTACCCCCAATCACCTTCACGCGGAAATTGCAATAGCCGCAGCAGAAGCAGGTAAGATGGTGCTCACGGAAAAACCGTTGGCTAGAAACCTGGAAGAATCGAAAAAAATGGTGGATGCCGTAGCAAAAGCCGGTGTGGCCAACACCGTTTGGTATAACTACCGGCGCTTGCCCGCAGTTACCCTGGCAAAGAAAATCGTCGCTTCCGGAAAATTAGGTAAGATTTTCCATTACCGTGCAAACTTCCTGCAGGATTGGACCATTAACGCCGATCTTCCCCAGGGCGGCGACGCCGCTTGGCGGATGGACGTAGACGTGGCAGGGTCGGGCGTTACCGGCGACCTGCTGGCGCACTGTATCGATACGGCCATGTGGATCAATGGCGGGATCTCCGAAGTGTCAGCGGTGACTGAAACGTTTGTGAAAGAGCGCGTACACAACGATACAGGCAAACTGGAGCCGGTTGGGATCGACGATGCATGTATCTTTCACTGCCGCTTTTCAAATGGCTCACTGGGGCTGTTTGAGTCCACCCGGTATGCCCGGGGGCATAAAGCACTGTATACGTTTGAAATCAACGGTGAGCATGCTTCCATCCGCTGGGATCTGCATGACCTGAACCGGCTGGAATATTTCGACAATGCGGTCGATTCGGACGTAAAGGGATGGAGTTCGATCCACGTAACCAATGGAGATCATCCCTATATGGATAAGTGGTGGGTGCCGGGATTGGGAATTGGCTATGAACACAGCTTTGTTCATCAGGCGGCTGATTTTCTGAAAAGCCTGGAAAAAGGGGAGCCTTGCCAGCCCGATTTCCAAAATGCATACGAAACGCAGAAAGTGTGCGAAGCGGTAATTGAATCCGCTAAGTCGCGGAGTTGGAAAACGACAGACGTGACGATTGACTAAACGTTTTTATTTTAAGAATAGCATATGTTAACACCAAAAATTAACCTCCGGGCCCTTAAGGGCATCGGAGGATTTGTTTTAGTAGCTTCCCTATTTGTGAATTGTACATCAGGAGGCAGTCAGACAAATAAACAAGCAGAAGCCCAATCGGATTTTATCGATTTGTTTGACGGTAAAACGCTCTCCGGTTGGAGAGGCGATACCTCCCTGTGGCGTGTGGAAGACGGAGCCATTGTCGGGGAAATTAAACCCGGCAAAGAATTGGAACGGAATTCCTTTATTATCTGGGACGGAGGACGCCCCGCAGATTTTGAATTGATTGCTGAGTATAAGCTGACCGGGCAGGGAAACAGCGGTTTTAACTATCGTAGTGAAGAATTGCCGGATCTTCCGTATGCGTTGCGGGGATATCAGGCAGATATCGATGCTGCGAATACCTACACGGGGCAGAACTACGAGGAGCGTGGGCGTACCATTTTGGCATTTCCCGGGCAGCAGATGCGCCTCCCGCCCGTAGAAGGTGAGATCAGCGATTACGCCAAGGGTAACATTTGGACAGCCGGTGAAGAAACCGGTTCCCTGGGCGACCGGGATTCGCTGAAAGCACACATTAAAACCGAAGACTGGAACGAACTCCGTATCGTTGCCAAAGGAAATCACCTGCAACATTATGTCAACGGCATTTTAATGAGTGATGTAACCGACGATGACGAGAAAAATCGTAAATTTGAAGGCTTGATGGGATTTCAGGTGCACGTAGGACCACCGATGAAAATCGCTTTCAAGAACATACGGTTGAAAAATCTTTGATGGGAGTTAGCTAATTGATGAAGGATGTAGAAGCTGATTTACAAGATCAGATAACTCGGTACCTATCCAATCAGGAATGGAATGACTTAACAGATCAGGTTAACCGGTTAGCCAACGATCCGCAGCCGAATACGTTGGCAAGGGTTTTTACAGGCGTTCCACGTACGATTCGATCGGCTGATACCGCGTTGCGGATCACGGTTGACGGGGCAGTGTCTGTCGACTCGGGTCGGTTGCCGCTTTTGATTAGAGACTGGCCATTGGCGAGACTGATACGGGTCTGGGTACTGATGAACATTCCCAAGCTGGAACTGTCAGCTTACATTTCGTTGATCGAACGGCTGTTCCAATATGGAGAAATGGAGGAATTGGCGGCGCTATATGCCGCCTTACCTATTTATCATTATCCCACCGAATGGCGGTTTCGTTGCACGGAAGGTATCCGTAGTAATATGGCACCCGTAAGGCAGGCCGTCATCCTCAATAATCCCTATCCCAGTCACTTCTTGGATGAGGGTGCCTGGAATCAGCTGGTGCTGAAAGCGTTTTTCACGGATGAGAACATTCCGCAAATCATCGGGCTGAAAACACGTAACAACGGGAAATTGGCCGGAGCGTTGGTAGACTACGCGTACGAGCTTTATGCTGCCAAGCGCAACATCAATCCCTTCTTATGGATATTGGTCGCCCCGTTTCTGGACGAGCGGGCATACCGGCTCATGGAGCAGATTATCCAAGAAAGTCAACAGACGTTAACGCGAAAGGCAATTGCCTATGCATTCGGTACAGGCAATTTTGCACCGGCTACCGACTTTATAACGCGAAATAGTGAATTAACGGATTTAAGAAATACAGCCGGTACACCGTGGGACGGCTGGCTGGATCAAACAGATTAAGGCATATGTGTAATTACAGTGAGCGAGATCGGGCATCGATGGGTGAACGGGTGGCCCTTGAGTTGGATTTGGTAAAAGGGTTCCGGTTTTTTGATCCCCATATCCACATGGTGTCAAGAACAACGGATGACTACCAGGCGATGGCCGATGCCGGAGTGGTTGCAGTCATCGAACCGGCCTTCTGGGTAGGACAACCACGTACAGGTATTGATACCTTCCGGGATTATTACAGCAGCTTGATCGGCTGGGAGCGCTTTCGGGCCTCGCAATTCGGGATCAGGCATTTTTGTACGATCGGGCTGAATTCCCGGGAAGCCAATAACGAAGCATTGGCCGAAGCGGTCATGGAGTTGTTACCCTTTTTTATTTATAAAGAAGGGGTGGTCGGTATCGGCGAAATCGGCTTTGACGACCAAACGGCGGCCGAAGAAAAGTATTACCGGCTGCAACTGGAGCTTGCAAAAGAGGCCGCGCTTCCGGTGCAGGTACATACCCCCCATCGCGATAAAACCAAGGGTACATCCCGGAGTATGGACATTGCCCTGGAACACGGGTTGGATCCGGGTAAGGTCATCATTGACCACAATACCGAAGAGACGGTCAAAGAAGTGTTGGACAAGGGCTTCTGGGCCGCCTTCACGATTTATCCGTTTACCAAGATGGGGAACGAGCGG
The DNA here is from genome assembly GCF_014642075.1 of Parapedobacter defluvii. Lineage (GTDB taxonomy): Bacteria > Bacteroidota > Bacteroidia > Sphingobacteriales > Sphingobacteriaceae > Parapedobacter > Parapedobacter defluvii. The sequence continues at coordinate 865,733 of NZ_BMIK01000001.1, forward strand.
ATGGTGGAAATTGTGAAACAATATGGCCCGGAGCGTATCTTGGTCAACTCTGCGGCCGACTGGGGGATCAGTGATCCGTTGGCAGTTCCCAAAACCGCTGCGCTGATGGTTAAAAGCGGTATTTCCAAAGAAGTTATCGAACAAGTGTGTTTCAAAAATGCCGTCGCTGCTTTCGGACAAAGCGGACAGCTGGATGAGTCGATGCTGGCTGAACATATCGTGATCGATCAGGGGCAGAAGTTTGAGGGGAATTCCATATTGCGTGGCGGGCAACAGCCGCGGAGAGATGCGGGATCGATCATTATATCGTAGTCACGTATGGCAAAATTAAAACCGTATCTGCAATTGATGCGGCCGGCTAACCTAGTGACGGCTATTTCGGATGTGTTAGCCGGAGTTTCCATTGCATTGTTATTTGTACCCGATGGGTCAACACTCGATGGATCGGTTTTGATCGCATTGATCATCGCCACAGTGGGGCTTTACGGAGGTGGTGTGGTTTTCAACGATGTGTTTGATGCCGAGTTGGATGCCCGCGAACGGCCCGAGCGGCCGATTCCCAGCGGAAGGGTGTCCATACGCAGTGCGGCAGGATTGGGATCGATTTTATTTCTTATGGGAGTGATGGCTGCGGGCACCGTCGGCATGCTGCCGTCAGGGATTGCGCTTGCCATTGTAGTCATGTGTTTAGTCTATGACAAATGGGCTAAGCATCACGCAATTGCCGGCCCCCTGGCGATGGGATTATGCCGTGGACTTAACCTATTGCTTGGGTTGGGCTATTCGCTGTTGGCGTTGGATCAGGTTTGGTTTCTGGCAGTCGTTCCGGTTATCTACATTGCAGCCGTAACGACCATTAGCCGGGGTGAGGTACATGGAGGCCAACGCATGCCCCTGTATTTTTCGGCTCTATTATACGGCGTTGTTGTTGCATGCATCGTGGCTTTCGGGGTGCACTACCAAAGTAGCATACTGGCGGTCGGGATGGTGTTGCCCTTTATCTTATTTGTGTTCCCACCGCTCGTCAAGGCCATCCGTACGCTGGAAGCGGGCGATGTCCGAAAGTCCGTCAAGCATGGCGTAATCGGGCTGATTTTTATGAATGCTGCTTGGACTGCGGCTGCGGGAATGTGGACATTGACGTTCGCTACCTTGCTGTTGTTCCCGTTGTCCATCTGGCTGGCAAAGCTATTTGCCGTTACATAATTTGTTTATGAAGTCTACGATTAAACAGAAATTTTCAGTTTCTTTTCAATACGATATTCATTTTACATCGGGGTTGTTTACACCCGAAAACCGCTTGCTCAGCGATTTTTTTGCGACGCGTTTGGAGGGACCTGTGCCCAAACTGCTGGTGGTGATTGATGAGGGGGTTGCAACCCATCATCCGGCACTCATAGAGCGGATACGGGATTATTTTGAGTCTGAAACAGCCGTTCAATTGGTCGGAGAGATCGCAGTGGTGCCAGGTGGCGAAACGATCAAGAATCAACCGGAGCATGTGGACCGCATCATTGAGTCGGTAGACCGGTACGGGATCGATCGGCATTCGTATATCATGGCCATCGGTGGCGGTGCCGTACTCGACACCGTGGGTTATGCAGCGACGGTTGCACATCGCGGCATCCGCCACCTCCGGGTGCCGACGACTGTCCTTTCCCAGAATGACTCGGGCATGGGCGTGAAAAACGGCATTAATTACCGGGGTAAGAAAAATTTTATAGGCACGTTCAGTCCGCCTGTGGCCGTCTTCAACGACAACCTGTTTTTGTTGACGCTGAATGACCGTGCATGGGTATCGGGTGTATCTGAAGCCGTAAAGGTAGCGCTGATTAAGGATGCTGTTTTCTTCGACTGGATTGAGAGCCATGCCGGGAGCTTACGTCGCCGCGACAGTGACGCGATGGATTACCTTATTTTCCGCTGTGCGGAGCTGCACCTCCAGCATATTGCCGGGACCGATCCTTTTGAATTCGGTTCTTCGAGACCGCTCGATTTCGGTCATTGGAGCGCCCACAAGCTGGAACAGCTTTCCGGTTTCGAGGTATTGCACGGTGAAGCGGTAGCCATTGGCATCGCATTGGACACGGTGTATTCCGCAATCATCGGTATGCTTCCTCCTGGCGATGCACAGCGGGTACTTACGGTTTTGCAGGAGCTGGGATTGCCGATTTTCCATCCGCTATTGGAAAATACAGGCGAGGTTCATCCCCTGCTGGCCGGTTTGGAAGAGTTTCGCGAACACTTAGGGGGGCGCCTTACCATCATGCTACTCAAGGCAATCGGTCGCGGTGTGGAAGTACATGAGTTGAATGAAGCGGAAGTGCTGCGGGCAGCTGCGGCCCTGCAAACCGGTGTTAATTTAGTAAGTTGATATGATCACGGCATACGGACAGTTAACCTATTGTACCAATATTCATGGAGGCGAAGCCTGGGATCAGCATTTTGAGTCGTTGAAGACGCATTTCCCAAAGATCAAACAGGCGGTGTCTCCCACGCAACCCATGGGTATCGGATTGCGGCTGGCCAATCTGGCCAGTACAATACTGATACAACCGGATCAGTTGGTTGAATTCAAGGATTGGTTGACCCAGGCAGGTGGTTATATTTTTACCATGAATGGTTTTCCTTTCGGAGCCTTCCATGACACGAGGGTCAAAGAACAGGTCCACACACCGGATTGGACGACAGCCGAGCGGCTTCTATATACGAAACGGCTGTTTACCATTCTTTCCAAATTATTGCCGCAAGGGATGGATGGTGGGATTTCCACTTCACCGTTGGGATACCGGCATCAGTATAACGCGGACCAAACCACTTGGTTGGATATGCGAAAGCGGGCGACATTGCATCTCATCGATGTGGCAATTTATTTGCACCAAATCTGTCAGGAGCAGGGTAAAGAATTGCATCTGGATATCGAACCGGAACCGGACGGCGTGTTGGAAACGGGGCCTGAGTTTATCGAATGGTTTACACAGGAATTGATTCCGTTGGGCGTGGTTCACCTCTCGGAACAATTGGGAATGACCCCCGACGAGGCCGAAGCGGCATTGAAACGGCATATCCGGCTCTGTTATGACGTGTGCCATTTTGCATTGGGATACGAGCACCACCCGGTCGTAGTGGCCGAACTGGACCGTCAGGGGATACGGATAGGCAAATTCCAGATCAGCGCCGCCATTAAGGCACATTTGCCGGAGGATACGGCCCGCCGTGCGGAAATTGGCGCTGCATTTAGAAAATTTGATGAGCCTACCTACCTGCATCAGGTGCTCGCCCGGCAAAAAAACGGTAATGTACGCCGTTTTCGGGATTTGCCGGATGCACAAGCGGCGTTACAGGATCCCGACACCCTGGAATGGCGATCACATTTCCACGTGCCGGTATTTTTGGAAGATATGGGACTGTTGCAGTCTACGCAGTCGGATATCCGGGAGGTATTGACCCTGCAGCGAGAACGTCCGGTAACCACCCATTTGGAAGTGGAAACGTATACATGGGGTGTGCTTCGTCCTGAACTGCAATTGCCCATTGCAGATTCCATTTCGCGTGAATTGCAATGGGTGCTGAAAGAATTGGAAAAGAAATGAAGAAAACCGTTGTTTTGGATGTCGTGGGCTTGTCGTCTGCATTGATCGGCGACCATACGCCTTTTTTGGCAGCCTATTTAAAAAAAAATCAGTTAGCAAAGATAAAGCCGATGCTCCCCGCAGTAACCACAGCGGTACAAACCACCTATGTGACGGGGGAATGGCCAGCAGCGCATGGTATCGTGGGCAATGGTTGGTATGACCGTACCGACAGCGAAATAAAGTTTTGGAAGCAATCCAATAAACTCGTCCAATCCGAATCGATCTGGGATACAGCCAAGCGCATTGATCCTGATTTTACCTGTGCGCAGCTGTTTTGGTGGTATAATATGTATTGCGGGGCAGATTATTCGTTGACTCCCCGTCCCAATTACCTGGCGGACGGCAGAAAGATTCCGGATTGCTATTCACATCCGGCATCCCTGCGTGATGAACTTCAAGCAAAATTTGGGCAGTTTCCGTTGTTTAATTTCTGGGGGCCGGGAGCGAATATCGCATCGTCTCAATGGATCGCAGACGCCGCCATGTATGTCGAGGAAAAACACAGTCCCACGCTGAGCCTGGTTTATTTGCCGCATCTTGATTATTGCCAGCAAAAGTTCGGTCCGGATCTGAAAAAGATCGGGAAGGAAGTGGCAGAGATTGATACTTTGCTGGAGCGGCTGGTCGGATTTTATGAACAGCGCGGCGCTAATGTCATCATTCTGTCGGAATACGGCATCGTACCCGTATCGCGTCCGGTACACATAAACCGGATCTTGCGTGAGGCTGGCCTGCTGGACATCCGTGTGGAGCGCGGATTGGAACTGCTCGATGCAGGTGCCTCCCAGGCGTTTGCCGTGTGTGATCACCAGGTTGCCCATATTTACACAAAACACGAAGAAGTGAAGCAACAGGTCAGGAAGCTATTGGAAAATGTAGCAGGGATTGACCGGCTGTTGGATGGCATGGAAAAAAAAGAAGCACACATCGATCACGAACGGGCGGGTGATTTGGTTGCCGTAGCGAAGCCCGATAGTTGGTTTACGTATTACTTTTGGTTGGACGATCGCGTGGCTCCGGATTATGCCCGCGTAGTAGACATCCATAAAAAGCCAGGCTACGACCCCGTGGAAATGTTTATGACGTCCAAATTGCGTGCCGCCTACAAACTATTGCGGAAAAAGCTGGGTTTCCGGTACGTCCTTGATGTCATTCCGTTGGACGCTTCGCTGGTGAAAGGCTCGCACGGAGCTGTCGATATCCCCGAAGCTTATTATCCGGTATTGATCGGCAAAGATAAACTGCCCGGCGATGTACTGGAGCCTACTTCGGTCAAGGAACTCATTTTGGCAAGCCTAATGGGATAAATGTGTTCCCGATCGCTCACGTATGGGAAATCCGCAAGGTTTTAGGCGAAATCCCGAACTTCTTTTTGAATAAACGAGAAAAATAAAACGGAGAATCAAAGCCGGTATGATAACCGATTTCCGTAACCGTAAGACGGGTGGTTTTGAGCAGTTCTTCGGCCTTATCAAGGCGGAGATCGAGGTGGTACTGATTAGGAGATTTTCCGGTAATCCGCTTGAAAGATTTTCTGAACTTCGAATAACTGATCGGGAATTCTGCAGCCAGTTCTTCCATCCGGATGGGAGTTGCCAGTTCGCTCTGAAGTTTCAGTATGGCTTTGGATACCCACACAGATTCCGGGTCGTTGTCCGTTTTTTCGGTCAGGTTGACCCGGTTAAGCAGTCCGATAAGCTGCAATGTAATGCCGGCGATAATCTGTTGGTAGCCCATTTGGGCTTGTGAAACCGTACTCAATAACTGGGTAAATGCAGCCATCACATCCTTGCTTAATCCCGTCTTGATAAACGGAGTTTCGGGGCGGAACAGACGGTCCATAACGCGCCTTGGATAGTCCCCGTTAAAACCCACCCAATATTCCTCCCAGCCGAACGCGGGATTGGGTTTATACCGGTGCCAAATGCCTGGAAACAGCAGAAAGCACATACCCGATTCGATCACTTGGGGCGGTGTATTGGCCGATTCAAATACCCCGCGTCCGCCGGTAATAAACACAATGTAATATCCATCAAGGATACGCCCCTTATTCCAGGAAAAGACATGGTCTGCCGGATGTTGACTCACATCGGGATACTGGGTATGCTTATCAATTTGGTTGTATCCAACTGTTGTGACGTAAAAGCCTAAATCACGGTCAATACCTCTCGTATGCAGATATTTATGGTAATTATTCATAATTGGTTTGCACAATCAATGTATCAAACATACCGAAATCAAACGGTATTCACAAACCTTAACGAGTTGGAGGAAGAGAATTTGAAAATATCAAAAAGTGCAAAGAAAGATGAAGATCGGTCATTTTATCTACCCCTTCATACAACGATATTTGTCATATATATTCACCAATTGTAATACAGTTATGAACACGGATTTGAGCAAAGAACAACTAGATTTTTATCGTGAAAACGGCTATGTGATCGTAGAAGATTTTTTGAATGCCGAAGAGCTGGAGCACTGGCGTCGTACGGTTACCCAGGCAATCAAGGAGCGTAATGGGCTGAAAATGCCGGGTAAAGACGTCCGGCTTGGTGATGACGACGGCATCAATGAAGATGCTGCCTATTACAATAACGTATTTGACCAGCTGTTGAACCTATGGCAAACCAGTGAGGAGATGAAGCAGTTAATGGTCGACGAGCGTATCGGTAAAATGGCGGCCGATTTGGCGGGGGCGGATGGTATCCGCATCTGGCACGACCAAGCGTTGATCAAACGGCCTTGGGCGAATCCGACTTCCTGGCACCTGGATACACCGTTTTGGTCGTTTTCCGATCGACGGGCATTATCCATCTGGGTGGCGCTGGATGACGCAACGTTGGAAAATGGATGCTTGTTCTTTATTCCCGGCTCACACAAAACGACAACCTTCGAAAATACCGGTATCGGAAAGAACATGGGCGGTATTTTTGAAGTATATCCCGAATTTAAGCAGACGAAGTCCCACGCGGCGGTCATGAAGGCCGGTAGCTGTTCCTTTCACAATGGCTTGACTATCCACGGTGCCCACGCCAATATGACTCCGGGATTCCGCCGGGCGATGACCTGCGCGTACATGCCGGATGGAAATACTTATAACGGAATACCCAATATCCTGCCCGATGAATACCTGAGCACCCTGAAAGTAGGAGATCTATTAAATAACGACGAACAAAATCCGCTTATTTATAAACGCTGATGCAAATAGACTTTTATTGCCCGCGCTGGGGAAGCGAACACATCGATTGGCCACAATTCACGAGGCAGGTAAAGCAGGAGGGATTCGTGGGTGTGGAGGTTTTTCCATTGGGCGATATGCCCAACAACCGTGACATGGTCAGCACACTCAGCGATGCAGGCCTGTCTTATATCCTGCTCCACGCAGAACTTCACGAGGGAAAGGATTTCAATCGGTATATCGAGGCATTGGAGCGCAACCTCTACACGTTGTTGGAATATCAAAGCGGGGCCGCAAAACCGGAGTTTATTGTTTCTCAAACCGGCAGGGAATATTACAGCCACACGCAGATGGAAGCATGCTTTGAAGTATGCGACCGGATCAGCCGGGAGTCCTCGGTCCGGATTATCCAGGAGACACACCGCAACAAATGGTCGTTTGCAGCGCATGTCGTCAAAGATTACCTGATGGAGTTTCCGTCTTTGGAACTTGCGCTCGACTTTTCACATTGGGTCTGCGTTTCGGAAAGTTACCTCGAAGATCAGGACGATGCCATCGATCTGGCCATCCGGCATGGCAGGCACCTGCATGCCCGTGTGGGCTTTCCGGAGGGGCCGCAGGTTACCGACCCACGGGCGCCGGAAAACGAAGAAGCACTGATGCATCACCTGGCTTGGTGGGATCGATGGATAACCCATTTAAAGAAAACAGGGAGCGACCGGGCTACCATTACACCTGAATTCGGGGCTTACCCCTATATGCAGTATCGTCCCTTTACTACGCAACCCCTTACCAACCAGTGGGAAATCAATTGCTGGATGCGGCAGATGCTTCAAGAAAGATATAAGGAAGTCTAATCAAAAAACAGGACAGTGCAGGTTGCGCTTTTTTAAAAAAGCCATTAGTATTGCAATAAGCCGAATACGCCAAAATTTCGGTTGCCTAATATTGAATTGATGCCGCTTCACAGACAAGATAACGAAACAATTTTGCTGAATCGTATTTCCAAAGGTGATGAAAGGGCGTTTGGCGAATTGTTTCATGCCTACTACAATCACATCGGCGAATTTGTGCAATTGTTTACCCACGACCTTGAAGCCACTGAAGAAATCGTACTGGAAGTATTCACCAAAATCTGGATAAATAGGGAGTCCCTCCCGTTGATCGAAAATTTTGATGCGTACCTATTTATTCTCTGCCGGAATCATACGTTAAACCATGTCAGGAAACAGGCTGCTGAGCAGAAAAGACATACCGCCTATCTCCGTGAGGTGGACAATGTGGCGGAGACTTTGGAGGAAGGTAGCAGCGATCCCTACGACCTGTTAGAGCAAGCGGTACAACTGCTACCGCCGCAGCAGCAAAAAGTTTTTACCCTCCGCCGGCAGGGGGTTAAGACCCCTGAAATTTCCCGGCGGATGAGCCTTTCCATTGAATCCGTCAAGAAATACCAGCACCTGGCCATGAAGTTTATCCGTGACTTTGTAAAAGCGGCTGCTGCCACATCGCTATTCTACTGGATGGTGCTATTCCAGTAATTAAATTTTTTCAAAAAATTTCATTTTCCATATCCACTTTTCCGCGTGGCCGTGTCTTTATAGCAAAAAACCAATTAGCTATATCCAAAAAGGGATGGAGATGTCGCGACTTACTATATTATTCGAGCGGGCAATGGATAAAACCATTACGCCTGAAGAACACGATGAATTGCTCGCGTATTTCGCGGATCCTAAAAATAAAAAGCTCACCGAAAAGCTTTTTGCGAGTGCATGGAAGCGTTTTAATCCCGATCATCCTGTTTTTACCCAAGAGCAAGGCTCAGCGATGTTGGCACGGCTTTCGGAAACCATTCAAACGGAAGAACGCTCCTCAGCAGGTACTCGTTTTTGGCCCGTTTTGTGGTACCGGGCAGCGGTCGCCGCAAGCATCCTGTTAGTTGTGTCGGTAGCTTCTTATTTCATCTTTTTCAAGGTGCCGGACGATTCCGATGGGATGACATTGGCTCAAGCCGTAACACAGGCCGGAATAGCGCCGGGGAATGATCGTGCCGTCATTACTTTGGGCGATGGTCGTACGATCACGTTGGATGAATCGGGTGTTGGCTTATTGGCAGAGGAAGCAGGGATACACATCAATAAGCTGGCGGAAGGCGAAATTAGCTATGAATCCTCGTCAAAATCAGCTACAGAAATAGAAGCCGTTACCTACAATACAATTCAAATTCCCAAGGGTGGGCAATACCGTTTAGTACTGCCTGACGGCACGAAAGTACACCTCAATTCTGCGTCAACACTGCGTTACCCGACGCGCTTCACAGGTATGAGCAGGGAAGTTGAACTAACCGGTGAAGCCTATTTCGAGGTCACGCAACGGCTATCGGAAAATGGCGGTCCGACAACGGCGCCATCCAAAATCCCGTTCATCGTCAAAACGGCTAGTCAACAAGTGGAAGTACTCGGCACCGTATTTAATATCAACGCGTACCACGAACAGCAAACCAAGACTACATTGGTAGAAGGAAGTGTGCGTGTGGTCACGAATACAGCAGAGGCTGTAAGGCTGCAGCCGGGCGAGGTAGCCACCTGCACTGCGGGGCAAACCGGATTGGTTGTTGAAAAGGCTGATTTGGACGGAGACCTGGCTTGGCATAACGGGTATTTCATTTTCAATGACGAAAACATCAGAAGTATTATGGAACGGGTAGCCCGTTGGTATGATGTGGAAGTAGCGTATGTGGGTAAAATGGACGACAAGCGATTTGGGGGTATCTTCCAACGATCAAAAAGCATTACGCAGTTGCTGGAAAATTTCAGGACCACCGGCTTGGTGGATTTTAAAATAACAGAAAGGAGGATAACTGTAATGGCAAAATAAAATACCCAAAAAACAGTTACCCAAAAAACCAGGTGCGTTGGCCCGCACCCGGTCGTTGTTCGTTATACGAACGGGCGGTAACTAATAAAATTGATGAGGTAAACCAATTATTAATTATAACCCAAATTCAAATGTATAAAAAATTTACCGCATGTCTTTGCGGAAGGCCGATTATTCATTCATTACCCTATTTGGTGATTATGAAAATGACAGTGTTGTTGACCGTTGCGTTCACTCAGTTGGCTGTTGCCAGTCATGGGCAAGCAGTGAGCCTTCATGTGAAGAATGCATCTGTTGCTCAGGTGCTGTATCAATTGTCGCAACAAAGTGGATATGATTTTATTTACGATGCCAAACTGATTCGGAAGGTGCCGCGCATTACCCTGCAGGTAAGTGAAGCACCTTTCAAAGAGGTGCTGGAACAATGTTTTGCAGATCAGCCGTTGGAGTTTGTATTTAACGACGATAAGACGGTCGTGATCAAACCACGAAAAACACCCGTTATCCATCCTGCTGCGCCTGTACAAGAGTTATTTGCAGGGACCATCCGTGACTCGCTCGGTAACCCGCTGGAAGGCGTGTCGGTGCTGGTGCGTGGAACATCCCGCGGTACTGCCACGGATGCCAATGGGCAATTTCAGGTGCAGGCATCGGCAGGGGAAGTGCTGGTGTTCCGCGCACTGGGCTTTTTGACACAGGAACTTACCCTAGGCAGCCAGCATACCGTGAATGTCGTACTGCAATTCGAATCGTCGGATCTAGATGAAGTGGTCGTAGTGGGATACGGCACCACGAAACGGAAAGACTTCACCGGTTCGGTGGGGTCGTTGAATCTTGAAAATTCGCCGGTTGCATTAGCTCCAAATCTCAATGCACTCGAAGCACTTAAGGGTAGCGTTAGTGGATTGAATATCGGTGCAACCAATTCGGCGGGTGGGGAGCCGGGGATCCAAATCAGGGGTCAGAATTCCATTAGCGGAAGCAACACACCGTTGATTGTGCTGGATGGTGTCATCTTCATGGGGAGTTTGAGTGACATCAGCCCGAACGACATCGCTACAATCGACGTGCTTAAAGATGCGACATCGGCTGCGACCTATGGCTCGCGATCAGCCAATGGTGTTATTGCCGTTACTACTAAGCGAGGTCGTACAGGCAAACCTACTATCAGCTTCAACTCGTCCGTGGGCTTTCAGCAATGGCAGGATCAACCGGTTATGTTACGCGGCGAGGAATGGTTGGCCGTGGTCAATGACCGTAACCAATACACCGAAGGAACAACCAATTGGTTGAAGCCCGGTGAGCTAGCTAATCGGGAGGCAGGACGTGAGACGGTTTGGCTGGACGAAGTAACCCGTACGGGTGCGATGCAGAATTACCAAGCGGCAATCTCAGGCGCCACCGAAAACATTAACTACTATTTGTCTACGTCATTTGATGATAACAAAAGTGTTATCGTGGGCGATCAATTCAACCGCATTGCTATCTTGGGAAAAATAAATACCCAAATCACTAAATGGCTGGAAGTTGGGGTGGATGCAGGCTTTTCAAGACGTGATTATTCAGGAGTGGCCGCTAATGTCGGCGCTGCACAGGCTATGTCCCCCTATGGCGTGATGTATCGCGATGATCAGGGTAATCTTGAAAAATATCCCTATACCCAATCACTGACCAACCCTTTGTGGGGAGTCGATGATGATACCCGTGATAACGAAGATTTTCTTCACAATTATCGGTTGAATACACATGCGGTAGTGAAAGTGCCTTGGGTTGACGGATTAAGCTATCGGGTTAATTATTTACTCAATCAAAACCAAACGTATTACGGTAACTTCTACTATGAAAGCAACTATGTACAGGAGGGAGATTCCCCCGATCGATATTTGCCAGCAACTATCCAAGGCTTCTTGACCAACGCGAATGGAAGCATCGATCGCCGAAAGACGTTTAGTTATGTATTTGATAATATCATCAACTATAACAAAACCTTTGGAGCGCATGCAGTGGACGTAACATTAGTCGGTACAAGAGACTTTTCAAAATACGAACAGGAAGTTGCTTCGGGTAGTGACTTCGCTGCCAATGGCAACACCATACTCGGTATTCAAGGCCTGCATAAGGCAACGGTTCAACGGATCAATCTAAATGGCAACGAGCGTACAAATATCGGCTACCTGGGTCGTGTGAACTACGCTTTTAATGATAAATATTTCTTTACTGGATCATATCGTCGAGATGGAGCGTCTGTATTTGGTGTAGACAACAAGTGGGCCAATTTTTGGGCAGCTGGGGTGGCTTGGCGTATTACCAACGAGCCATTTATGGAACCATTGACGGTGTTGAATGACATGAAACTTAAATTTTCTTGGGGGCAGAATGGTAACCAAGGTTTAGATCCTTATGGAACCTTGTCTACTATTATTAACGCGGCCAGCGGTGGTATACGTTATGAATTCTCCAATACGCCGGGCAGCATCTATTATGGATTATCTCAGGACGCCCTCGGAAATGCATTGCTTGGCTGGGAAACGACTTCTTCTTGGAACGCAGGGTTTGAATCGGCTTGGTTAGGCAACCGTATTTTTGCCGATTTGGATGTCTATTTTGCCAAGACTACCGATCAGATCTTTACCCGGAACATTCCGGTCATGACGGGCTTCAAAGAAATGAAGGCGTCCATGGGGCAGGTGAACAATACGGGTATCGAGGCAACGGTGCGTACGGTGAATATACAACGGCCTGATTTGACGTGGAGCACCACGTTTACGTTCTGGAAAAATTTCAACAAGCTGGTTTCCCTGTATGGGGAGGACCTGGATGGCGATGGACGAGAGGATGACGACATTGCCAATAGTCGATTCATTGGCAAATCACTGGGAGCCATCTATGGCTATGAACAGATCGGCATCGTTCAGGAAGATGACACAGAATACATCGAATTGACCGGGGCGGCCCCGGGTGCGCCGAAGTACCGGGATCTGGATGGGGAACCGGGTATCACTACTGCCGACCGGAAAATTCTGGGCTATGACAAGGAAAATTTCCGCCTGAATTTTAGTAGTAACCTGAACTATAAGAGTTTTGGTCTTTATGTGATGGTGACCGGAACCTTTGGAGGTAATAATATGTATTTGCTGAGTAATCCGTCCGCCTACATGACAAGTGGGACAGGACGCTTTAACGACAACCTGCACGCTATACCCTATTGGACATCAGATAACCCTAGTAGTGTATATCCCTCTGCCAGTTTTGCGGGTGACGGCCGTTTCCTCGGTCTGCAAAGCAGGGGGTTCGTACGGATACAGGATGTAACCTTGTCATATACGTTTAATCAGCCGTGGCTGTCGGCCGCCCGTATCGGTTCGTTGAAAGTGTTCGCCACCGCGAAGAATTTGGGCACCTTTACCGATTGGTTCGGCGGTGATCCAGAAACGGGCGCCAAGATTAGGGATAACGTCCTGCCCGTGGTCTCCACGTATTCGTTGGGTGTAAACTTGAGTTTTTAATTAGTATCACATGAGAGACATGAAAAGGATTTATCAATACGGTTTCGGTGCAATTTTTAGCCTGCTGCTAAGTGTGGTGGGGTGCAAATCGGATAAAGAATTCCTGACGGAGGTTCCACCTACGTTTTATACGGTTGACAACGCATTCAGCACCTCTGCACAGATCGATCAGGCATTGGTAGCGATTTACTCGCAACTGCGGGATCTTTGGGCCAACCCGAGTGAAGAAGGGTGGATTTTTGTGCTGCGGGGCAACGGTACAGATATGTATGATGTGCCCAGCATTCGGCGGGGCAATTCCTTCAATAACTATGGCAACATCAATCCCGATAATGGTACCTTTTACAATGCGTATAGTACTTGGTATCAGCTTATCGCGAAAGCAAACCTGGCGATCTATTCCGCAGATTTGGAGCAGATTGCGTGGTCCAGTCCCGAAGAAAAAGCCTATGCATTGGCGCAGGCCCGATTCTTCCGGGCATTTGCTTTCCTGAACCTGGGCGAACTGTTTGGCGGTGTACCCATTGTGACGGAGGTCACTACCCAGCCGAAGTATGATTTTGCACGTACCTCACGGGTTGAAACGTACCAATTTGTTATAGACGAATTGCAGGCCATTGAAAACGACCTGCCAACGACAACCGGGGAGGGAGGACGCCTGGTCCGGGGTGCGGCACAGCACATGTTGTCCAGGGCTTACCTTGCACAGGGAATCCAGTTGCAGACCGACGGAGATGCAGCGGCTGCACAATCGGCGTTTAACCAGTCGGTAGCCAATGCAGATAAAGTCATTAACGGCGGAACGTTTTCGTTAATGAAATCGCGCTTCGGCTCGCGGCAAGACGAGGAACAGGGAAATGTGTACTGGGACCTTTTCCAGGAGAATAACGTGAACTACCAGGATGGAAATACGGAGTGTATCTGGGCACTTCAGATAGACTATGCGGCCTATCGTGCAGAAGACGGCAAGTCTAAATTACCCTATTCCCGTACGTACGGACCTGTTTTCCGCGATGGTGCTCCGGCTCACCTGACGGGAACACTGGAAGACGTAGGCGGTAGGGGAATTGCCCAAATGATTCCAACCATGTATACCCGTGACGAAATCTATGCAGATAAGTGGGGCGACGACATGCGGAATTCGGACATCGTTTTCCGCCGTACATTCATCGGCAATGTCGCATCGTCTCCCTATTATGGACAGCCGGTGCCTTGGGACGTGATATACAATGGCAGCAGTGATGCGACCACCAATAAAGCAAATCAAAGCTTGTGTTATCCCGTTTCCTGTAAAATTGCGACCGATCGGTATACAGGATTGGCCGACGGTGAAAACATGAGCAATCTATTCCGGGACGACTATTTCATCCGCTTATCGGAAACCATCCTATTGCGGGCGGAAGCCAAACAACGCTTGGGAGATAAAGCCGGTGCGGCCACCGATATCAACCTGCTGCGCGAACGGGCGCAGTGTGGCTACCTGGTTACGGCTGCGGATGTCGACGACCGGTTTAACCTGATTTTGGATGAGCGTGCACGGGAACTGGTCTATGAAGAGAGCCGCTGGAATACGCTGTTGCGAATGGGCGGCACTACCGCCGTCGAACGGATCCGCGCGTATGCGTTTTGGCCGGAAGCGAAAGCTACCCTGACGTTTGATTACAATTTATGGCCGATTCCCAACACGGTGATCGATACCAACAAGGACGTGCCATTGGAACAAAACGATGGGTGGAAAAATAGATAAGCGCATGGCGGGTATCCGTTTTTTCTCGCTGGTATTCATTCTCAGTTGCATGCTTGGAGCTTGTGTAAATCACACAAACCAGCAACAGGCGCTGTCGGAAGAACAGTTCCGGCATCCGGGATCGGAATATGGGCCGAGCTGCTTTTGGTGGTGGCTGAACGGGAATGTTACGGAAGCATCCATTACGCGTGACCTGGAAGCGATGAAAAACAAGGGGTTCCGTGGCGCGCTGATTTTCGATGCGGGCGGTGCGGAACAACAAGGGAATGGACAGGTACCCGCAGGGCCGCTGTTCGGTTCACCTGAATGGACGAAGTTGTTTAAGCACGCGGTGAACGAAGCCTCCCGGTTGGGATTGGAACTTTCCCTAAGCATTCAAAGCGGCTGGAATCTTGGGGGGCCTGATGTGACCCCCCAAGAGGCCGCCAAGTTGATCACGTGGACATCCGTAACGGTACACAACGGGCAAACAGATGTGCAGCTTCCGGTTCCTGAGCACCGGGAAGATTACTACGAGGATATTGCCGTACTTGCATACCCGGTTCATAAACAGGCCGAAGGACTGGAGCCGGTCAGCGATTTGAAACCGAAAGGTGCGTTTGGAGAAGCGGCATTTTCAGCACACGATATGCGTTATCTGCTCGAAGATAAAGTGGCCGACGATGGCCGGTTTCATGCCACGCCCCAGGAGGTACAGGACATCAGCGGACACGTAACACCGGATGGCCGGGTGGAATGGGAAATCCCTGACGGGGAATGGGAGATCATCCGGTTCGGCTATACCAACAACGGTGCCCATGTTTCTACCGCTAGCGGCGCATGGAAGGGACTGGTGATTGATTATTTGAACAAAGATCATTTCCAGCGGTATTGGGATACCCATGTCGAGCCATTGCTGAAGGAAGTGGGAAACGAAGCCGGCAAGGCATTGCGCTATTTGCACACCGACAGCTGGGAGTTGGGTGGTACAAACTGGACCCAGGGCTTCGAAGCCGAGTTTAAGAACCGGAGGGGGTACGAGTTACGGCCCTACCTGCCGGTACTTGCCGGGAAAATTATCGGCAACCGGGAAATCAGCAATCGGTTCCTGGCCGATTTCCGTAAGACCCTTGGCGATTGCATTTCGGATAACCACTATGCCACATTTGCTGCCAACGCACAGCGGTATGGGATGGGAATCCACCCCGAATCTGCCGGTCCGCACGCCGGACCCTTTGATGGGTTAAAAAACTATGGGCACAGTGAACTGGTGATGAGTGAATTTTGGTCGCCATCCAACCACCGCCCGACGCCTGAAAGACGCTTTTTTGTGAAACAGGCTTCCAGTGCGGCGCATATTTACAACCGACGGCTGGTAGGTGCTGAAGGGTTCACAACCATCGGTCGGCATTGGAACGATGTGATTTGGGAACATATGAAACAGAGCTTCGACCACGAGGTTTGTGCAGGTGCGAACCGGGTTTATTTCCATACGTTCACCAACTCGCCCGAGGAAATGGGCGTTCCCGGCCAGGAGTACTTCGCCGGTACGCACATGAATCCCAACATCACCTGGTGGGATGAAACCGATGCATTTTTTCAGTACCTGAGCCGTATCCATTACCTGATGCAGGACGGCCGCTTTGTGGCCGATGTACTGTATTATTACGGCGATCAGGTACCTAATATTGCCACTTTGAAGGTGAGCGACCCGGCAGGTGCCCTGCCCGATTTTGATTACGATGTAATCAACGAAGACCGATTGTTGGCACTTGACGTACAGGACGGGCAACTGACGCTGCCCCATGGCATGCAATATCGCGTGCTGGTGCTCCCTGACCACGGCGTGCTTTCCATCCCTGCACTCCAGAAAGTAGCGGAACTGGTGCGGAAAGGTGCAGCAGTTATCGGCCCCAAAACACAGAAGACCGTAAGCCTGACTTCCTATCCGGGGTCAGAAAAAACAGTTCATGAACTCGCTTCCGAACTTTGGGGGGATTCAGCGGGGGAAAAGGGAAGTCGCACGGTGGATAAGGGGACCGTCTCCTGGGGATATACGGCCCGGGAGTGGCTGCTCGAAAACGGGATTCCTTCCGATTGCCGCATTGAACCGTCTGACGACTCGCTTGCTTTTGACTACATTCACCACATGCGTGGGGATGAAACGTCCTATTATTTTATCAGCAGCCAGAACAAATCGGCATGCGATGCGGATGTTACCTTCCGTGTGGCGGAAAAATTGCCGGAGCTGTGGAACCCCGTGACCGGTGAAATCAAGCCTGCCCGGGCATTCCGGCAGGCGGATGGTCTTACCACTGTTCCGTTGCATTTTGCACCGATGGGATCGTGGTTTGTCGTATTTCGTCAGGACATTCCCGCCGCGCAGCAGGGGGAATTTGCCGATAACAGGTCCCGCTTTATCCCCGTAGATACGCTGTCGGGTAGCTGGAAGGTGTATTTTGACCGCGACTGGGGTGCGCCCGCGGAGGTAGAGTTCCCTGAACTCCTGGACTGGAGCCAACACCCCGATCCGGGTATCCGGTTTTATTCCGGAAAGGGCAGGTATGTCAAAAACCTGGTGGGTACCGGTACGTATGAGGAACAACCCTTGTGGATCGACCTGGGCCGTGTGGCCGATGTGGGCGTAGCCCGCGTACGGCTCAATGGCCGGGATCTGGGAATCCTGTGGACACCGCCGTACCGGATTGCGTTGGAAGGCATGAAAGCAGGAGACAATGTGCTGGAAGTGGAGGTGGTAAACAGCTGGCGCAACCGCCTGGTGGGCGACCGCGGACTGCCGGAGGATAAGCGGTATACGCGGACCAACATTGCCATACGGGACGATTGGGAACTACTGGAATCGGGGTTGCTGGGACCTGTTGTGTTGGGTAAAAACGAATGAGATGATTGAATGGAACAGAATATCCGTATGAAGAAAAAATACAGCTGCTTGCTGCTCGTAATCGTGTTAAGTATGGTACAGGTAGCCGTTGCGGATACCGTTGCGCCCACGGGTCTGATGACAAACCTCCTGAGAGAGCCTGAAAAATCGGTCATCACGACCTTGACGCCAACGTTCAGTTGGATGGTGCCTGCGTTGGAGTCCGGTGACTTCCAAACGGCGTATCAGCTTCTGGTCGCATCGTCTCCGGAACAGTTGGAAGCAGATAATGCCGACCTGTGGGACAGCGGAAAAGTCGGAGACGGGAATGCGTTGCATATCCCGTATGCCGGAAACGCGCTCAAATCCGGTGCAACCTATTATTGGAAGGTGCGGGTATGGAACAAAGACGGGCAGGTTTCCGCATACAGTGAAATTCAGCCATTCCACATCGGCGATGCCTTGCGGAGCAGGCAGTGGCCCGGCGAAAGCCGCTGGGTACGGCTGGATACTGGACGGGGCAAAGAAATATGGACGTTTGAAGACCGTCCGCCCATCCAATACCATCCGGCTTATCCGGTACAGGTGAGCCGTAAGACAAACGGTACCTGGTTTATTGCATTCGAGCGCGCCGGATTTGCGAATGTAGCGCTTACCTTGAATTGGAAGACCGCACCGGATGAGCGTAAGGATACTACCCTGACGGTCCGTATCGGCGAAAAAAATGCCGGCGATTCCATCGACCGCCAACCGGGCGGCGGGGTGATTTATCAGGAGTATCCTTTAACCATCAAGGCGGGTATGCATACGTATTATTTGGATATTCCGCGTTTCAAGGCACATTATCCCCATAGTCAGGTCATGCCTGAACACATGATGGAAGTAATCCCATTCCGTTTCGTGGAGGTTGCCGGTACCGGTCTCGACCTCTCGGTGGTCTCGGCCGAACAATTGAGTTTGCACGTGCCATTTGATGAATATGCGTCTTATTTTGTCAGTAGCGATACGTTGCTGAATCAGGTGTACGACCTATGCCGTTATTCGATCATTGCCAACACATTCAACGGTGATTATGCCGCTAGCCAACGTGAGCGGATGATGTACGAGGCCGATGCGTATATTCACCAGTTGGGGCATTACGCGGTGGACCGGGAGTTTGCTACCGCGCGATATAGTCTGGAAAACATGATTTACCACGCCACATGGCCCACCGAATGGATATCACATTCGATCATGATGGTTTGGATGGACTTTCTCCACACGGGCGATACCAGCGTGATCCGGAAAAATTACGACGATATCCGGCCCAAAATGATGACGGCATTGACCATGCCCAATGGGTTGATCTCGACCACCACGGGTTTGGTAACCGACGAATTCCAGCAATCCATTTTTTTCAACGGCGAGAATTTTCGGGATATTGTCGACTGGCCGCAGCGTTCAGCGGCTTTGCCGGAGGGAGGAGAGACAGATGGGTATGTATTCACCGATTACAATACCGTGGTCAATGCATTCCACTACCATACCTTGAAACTCATGGAAAACATGGCCCGCATCATCGGTAAGAACCGGGAGGCCGACCAGCTCCGCAAAAGACACACCAGGCTTTTCACGATTTTCCAGCGTCAGTTCTTCGACGCCAAACGGGGAGTATATACCGATGGAATCGGAACAGATCACGCTTCCCTTCATGCAAATCTATATCCGCTGGTATTTGGCCTGGTGCCCGATCAAGAAAAGCAACGGGTGCTGGATTACATCAAAACAAAGGGGATGGCCTGCAGTGTCTACAGCGCTAACTATTTGCTGGAAGGATTATTCGACGCAGGTGAAGGCGAATATGCACGATCACTTTTGACCTCAAAGAGCGACCGGAGTTGGTACAACATGCTGCGCGTAGGGGCTACAATGACCACCGAGGCATGGGATAATAAGTACAAAAATAATAATGGCTGGAGCCATGCATGGAGTTCTTCCCCCGCCCATATCCTGCCCCGGAAGGTAGTGGGAATCACGCCGTCGGCCGCTGGGTTCAGACGGGTGACTATACGGCCGCAGCCGTCGGGACTGACGTGGGCCAAGGCCAAATTGCCGACCATCAGCGGACCGGTTGAGGTTGGATTCGACCAGCAGCAAGGTGATTTCATGCTAACCGTGTCCCTGCCTGCAAATGTGGAAGCGGATGTGTACCTGCCCATCTCAGCGGAGACAATGGACTTTACCCTGTCACAAAACGGAATGGCGAGAAAGGACGCGAAGAAAGTGGGTAACTATGTGCTGCTGAAGAACGTGGGAGCAGGGAAGCACGAATTTAAGTTAAGTACACCTTCCATGTAAGCACAGGATACCCGATTGCATTATTCTACTTAACTTGCGCCTTGTTATAAACCATGCGATTTCAACATGAGTAAGTTATTTTACAGTGCACTATCCTTTTTAGTTTTGTTCGTAGTGGAACAACCCCTGGCTGTGGGCCAGCGGAGCGAATTAACCCGTGAATTCATAGCCCCGGTACGTGTCCTGTGGCAATCGGGAAACATTGCTAATACCGAGCAGTTGCTCAAGCCCGGTAATGGGCAGGCCGATCTGACCAATGCCAGCATCTGTGTGCTGAAAAACGAAGGTGAGACCACGAGCAGTATCCTGCTGGATTACGGTAGGGAATTGCAGGGTGGCCTGGAAATCGTCACCGGCATGTGGTCGCCGGGAAATACCCCCCGCAATATACGGGTCCGCTTCGGCGAATCGGCCAGCGAGGCCATGGCTGAAATAGGAGAGAAAGGGGCTACCAATGACCACGCTATCCGTGATTTTCAACTCCAACTGCCCTGGCTGGGTAGGGCACAGGTAGGAGAAAGTGGGTTCCGTTTCGTGCGCATCGATCTGCTCGATGCCGATGCTGAACTGCATCTGAAAGAAGTACGCGCTATTTTCACGTACCGGGATATTCCTTACCTCGGTTCTTTCCATAGCAGTGACGAACGCCTCAATAAGATTTGGCAGACCGGTGCATATACCGTACACCTTAATATGCAGGAATATTTATGGGATGGTATTAAACGCGACCGCTTGGTGTGGGTGGGCGATCTTCACCCCGAAGTGTCTACCGTGAATACCGTTTTCGGCTACAACGAAGTGGTGCCGAAAAGCCTGGATCTGGCTCGCGATGTGACACCCCTGCCGGGTTGGATGAGTGGTATCAGTACGTACTCCATGTGGTGGATCATCCTGCATTACGATTGGTATATGCACCATGCAGATTTAGCTTATCTCAAGGAACAGCAACCTTACCTTTCTGCCCTGGTTAAACAGATCGTCTCCAAAATTGGGCCGGATGGCAAGGAAATGATGGATGGAAACCGCTTTTTGGATTGGCCTTCCAGCGAGGATCCCGCAGCTATTCATGCCGGCTTACAAGCCATGTCGATCTGGTCGCTTACAACGGCGGCTAAATTGGCAGTGATTCTGAACGACCGTGAAACGCAACAGACGGCAGAAGAAGCGGTGAGCCGCCTGAAACAATACCTGCCGAATATGGGACAGTCGAAACAGGCAGCGGCACTCATGGCACTGACCGATCTGGCACCGGCTTCGGAAGCAAACACGGTACTCTCAGCCGGAGGTGCGAAGAATTTTTCTACCTTCTATGGTTATTACATGTTGCAGGCAATGGCCAAGGCGGGAAATCACCAAGGTGCGCTTGATGTCATCCGCAACTATTGGGGGGCAATGCTGGACTTGGGAGCTACCACATTTTGGGAAGACTTCAACCTCGATTGGCTGCCCAACGCAGGGCGTATCGATGAACTGGTGCCCGCGGGGAAAAAGGATATCCATGGCGATTATGGTGATTATTGCTATGTGGGCTTCCGCCATAGCTTCTGCCATGGGTGGGCGTCTGGTCCTACCTCGTGGCTTACCGAACATGTGCTGGGAATCCGGGTGACTGCACCGGGATGTAAGGAAATTACCATAACCCCGCATCTGGGAGACCTGGAATATGCCGAGGGAACCTTTCCGACTCCCTACGGCGTGCTGAAAGTCAAGCACACGAAGCAACCGAACGGACAGATAAAATCGGAAATTGACGGGCCTAAGGAAGTTAAAATCATCAGAAATTAATACGTAGCTTTGTCCTTCACCCGGGTCCAGTGACCGGCGACGTGGCTAACGTATTTGTTGCCTTACGCTGCCCCGGGGTTACAACCAATTGTATATAAGATGGTGAATAAAATCGCATTTAAAATGAAATTGATGCCTAACTGCCGTGAAGAATACAAAAGGCGTCACGACGAAATCTGGCCGGAAATGGTGGCATTGTTGAAGGAAAGCGGGGTCAGCGATTATACAATTTTTCTGGATGAAGAATCCGATACACTCTTTGCGGTACAGCGACAAGCGGCCGATGGCGCATCGTCACAGGATATTGGCAGTCATCCGGTTGTGCAGCGGTGGTGGCGATACATGGCAGACATCATGGAAACCCACTCCGATTCGTCGCCTGTCAGCAAGCCGTTGAAACTGGTGTTTCATTTGGATTGATCGATTTAACCCTGTATTTTTAACGCTTGGAAACGCGTTAAGAAACGGTATGAAAACTGCACCCATGTTTGACCACATTCACATCAATGAATATTCCGCTACGCCCAAATATTTACAGTTGGCCAATGCGGTGATTAACGCGATTGAAGTCGGAAAAATCCAGAAGGATGATATGCTTCCTTCCATCAATGAACTGAGTTATGTGCTGGAAATATCGCGGGATACCGCCGAGAAGGGATATAAACACCTCAAGCAATTGGGGGTGTTGGGATCCGTCCCCGGCAAAGGGTACTACATTGCAAACGCAGATTTTAAACAGAAGCTTCAGATTGTCTTGTTTTTTAACAAGTTGAGTGCCCATAAAAAGATTGTTTACGATGCTTTTGTCCAAGCAGTGGGTACCGATGCAGCGGTCGATTTCTATGTATATAACAACGATCTTTCGTTGTTCCGGAAATTGCTCCAGAACCTACGGAAAGAATATACTCACTATGTAATCATTCCGCATTTTATCGAAGGGCGCGATAAGGCGGCCGAAATCATCAATACCATCCCGAAAGATAAACTGGTATTGCTGGATAAGCTTATATCGGAGGTAGACGGCGAATATGCGGCGGTATACGAAAACTTTGAAAAGGATATCTACAATGCACTGGAAGAAGCAAAAGAACCCCTTAGCAAATACCATACGTTAAAGCTTATTTTTCCCGATAAAAGTTATTTTCCCAAAGGCATCATCAAAGGGTTCTATCGTTTCTGCCAGCAATATGCTTTCAATCACCTCCTGGTAAGCGACATTGAGGATGAACCGATATCTGCAGGAGAAGTGTACATCAACCTGATGGAAGATGACTTGGTGAAGTTACTTGACCGGGTGATTTCATTGAAACTGAAAATCGGAAAGGAGGTGGGCATCATTTCGTACAACGAGACGCCCTTGAAGAAATTTATCCTTAACGGCATCACGACCATTTCAACCGATTTTAAGCAAATGGGTGAAACCGCCGCACGGCTGGTATTGGAGAATTCCAAACAACACGAAGAGGTGCGGTTTTACCTGACGCTCCGGCCATCTATATAATTGGTGGTCAGTCGTGGGTGATCGGTGGTCAGTCTAGCGGGTCACCGACCACTCACCACCGATCACTCACCACTCATCACCGACACCGGAAACTGCTCCATAATGCCGGTGACGATTTCCGGTAATTTATTGATGGCCTGCTCCGGGTTCTTGACTTCCCCGCTACCACGGGCTTGCCAGACAACCCGATTGGACCTGCGGTCTTTTGCTTCGATGATCAGATGTCCTGCGCGGTAGCGCTCTTTGCCGACCGGGCGGTTCCAAGCGCCCCAACCCCAGGCACCCCATCCCCATCCAGGTCCCCACATCCACGGATTATATCCCCACATCCCCCACGGGCCGTAAGGATATCCGCTGTATAGGGGACGGCTTTTGTTATTTACGATGGCAATGTAGCGGAAAAGCAGGTCAGGATTATCTTTTGAATACGTCAGCCCACGTGCCTCCAGCTCGCGGTTGGCCGCTTCCAAAATGTTCGCATTCGCGATGTCGTTGTCAAAATACGATTTGGAAAGCGAGTCTGATGGTGGCAGCCATCCGTAGGTATGGTATTGCGAAAAGTCAGTGCTCTCTATTTTGGTCGTATGGTATTGGTATGCCGAACAGGATGCCAATACCATAAATAGTGGGATGCAATATATTAACAACCGTTTCATTGTAGAAACCTCCTATATAATCAGTGTTTTTATTAGACTGCGGGAGGAGGCAATGGTTTAATCGGGGCGCTAACCCATCATCGGATATTTGGCTACCAGCGGCATCGCCCTTCCGGCACCGAACGCCTTGCTGCTGACACGCAAAATCGGCGGAGCCTGAAACCGTTTAAATTCAGCGCGGTCTACCAAGTTCAATACCCGCTGTACCAACGCTTCCTCGAATCCAAGTGCAACGATCTGTGCGGCACTTTTTTCGTTTTCAATGTATTGGTAAAGTACCGAATCCAGTAATTCATATTCGGGTAGCGAGTCGCTGTCTTTTTGTCCGGGGCGTAATTCTGCCGATGGCGGTTTGATGATCGTGTGCTGCGGAATAATCTCCCGGTTGCGGTTGATGTAAGCTGCCAGCTTGTATACCTGTGTTTTATAGATATCACCAATTACGCCCAGCGCGCCTGCCATATCACCGTATAGCGTTCCGTAGCCTACGGCTGCCTCGCTCTTATTGGACGTATTGAGCAGTATGTAGCCCAGCTTGTTGGAAAAGGCCATCAGGATCGTGCCACGTATACGTGCCTGGATGTTTTCTTCCGTTACATCGGGGGGCAAACCACTGAAAGCCTGGCTGAGGCTCTGGTCGAATGCGTCTGCCATGGGTTGAATGGGAATAATCTCGTGCCCGCATCCCGTATTGCGGACCAGATCCAGGGCATCGGTGATGGAATGATCGCTGGAATAGACAGACGGCATGAGCACTGCCATCACATTTTCCGGGCCCAGGGCTTCGCAGGCGAGCGCAGCCACGAGCGCAGAATCGATCCCTCCCGATAAGCCGACAACGGCCTTTCTGAAACCCGATTTGCTGAAATAGTCACGGATACCCAGCAGCAGCGCCTGGTGAATTAGGGGAGTGTCTAACGGAGGTTGCACGGCAGCTGTATCCTGCAGTGCGGTGAGGTTCTTTCCCCGCAGTTCGTAGTACTTCAGATCCTCGGCAAAGGAAGCCATCGTATCAATCAGATCGCCGGAAGGGGCTAAGACGAGGGAACGTCCGTCGAAAATAATATCAGCATGTGCACCTACCTGGTTTACGTAGAGCAGGGGCGCACCCGTTTCCTTTGCGTGCGATTGCAGGACCTCCATCCGCTCACGCAGGTGGTTGTAGGAAAACGGCGAGGCAGCAATGTTGATGATCACATCCGGATTTTCCCCGCGCAAAACTTCCATGGGGTTGCGCCGATACAATTTCGGTGAAGCAATATTCCAAAGGTCTTCACAGATGGTGAGTGCGATCTTCCGGTTTTGATACGTAATGCACTGAAACGTATCGGTCGGCTGGAAATAGCGGTATTCGTCAAACACATCGTAATCGGGAAGCAGCCCTTTGTGGACAACCTGTTGTACCGCGCCGTCCGCAATCAGTAATGCAGCATTGTATAGCGGTTTGCCTTTACCGCTGGTGTTGCGTACCGGGGCCCCGATGATGCAGGCGATTCCCCGGCAGAGGTCGGCAATTTCAGTAAGGGCACGTTCGCAACGATTCAGGAAGGCCGGTGAGCGCAGCAGGTCTTTGGCTGGATACCCGCCGATCGCCAGTTCGGCAAACACCACGAGGTCGGCCCCCCGGTCTTTTGCCTGCTGAATGGCCCGGGCAATGGCGGCATGGTTCCGTTCAAAATTTCCGATGTGGTAATTGAGTTGGGCTAAAGCGATGATCATGCGACGTTACGCTTGAAAGTTAACGTTAGAAAAAGATACCGAAATTAAACGCCACGTAGGAGTTCCGGGGTTCACCTTGCTTCACGACCCGGGTAAATCCATTATTGAAACTCAGACCGGTCATCATGACCAAGTTATGGTCAAGCTGCCATTCCACACCGCCGCCGATCTGGAGCGCCAGCCGGAAGAAATCTGCATTGTTACCCATTGAAGTACGGGAAGAGGTACCGCCAACTTTTTCCTTTGCATTGAGTTTGATGCCGCCGGTGAAGCCGAATTGTCCGTAATAGCTCCGGAAATACCGCATCGTGCTTTTCAGTTTGAGGGATATCGGAATTTCAGCGTATTGAAGCCTGTATTCATTAGAAATTGAGGTGCCGGGTACGCTGGATACGGGATCAGGGTATGCTGCGTCGTTGTTCAGCGTATTCACCAACAATCCAGTAGAAAAATAGTAGTTTTCGGTAAAAGCAAAATCAGCCAGCAGCCCGTAAGCGAATCCGAATTTCGGACTGCTGGCATGATCCTCGGTGTCTCCGTACCGCATCCAGCCCATATTCGGCGCAAACGTAATGCCGAATGATAGGGGTTTGTATTGGTAGGTGGAGCTGTAGTAATCCTGGGCCAACCCTTTTTGCTGGAAGGAAATAAACGATAACAATAAAGCAAAAGGAAAAAGTCGTAAGATATTGCTGTGCATACGATTGAGTATATCCGTGTAAATCTGTTTCATCCGCGTCATTTGCGTTCCGTCATCCCCACTAAAATCCTTACCTTCGTTGCCAAGTTGATGAACAAAAATGATGCTCAAAATCAATGTACCGCAAATTTATGGCTTTTTTTTCATTATCGTACTGTTTTCATGCAACGGCGAAACCCGTGTGGACGTAAGCCATATCGATGTGGATATTCAGATTGAGCGCTTCGACAGGGCGCTGGATAGTCTGCATGCGGATAATGTGCTTGCGAAGAACCGCGAATGGCTGCACCGGTACGGGTATTTTTATGCCGACTACATGCAATACATGCTGGAGGCAGGTAATCCGTTGGATAGCGCCCATATCGTACCTGCGTTGACGCAGGTAATCGCGACGGATGATTTCAGGGCCCTGAAGGCCAGTGTGTATGAGACGTATCCGGATCTAGCCGCACAGGAGGAAGGGCTGACCGATGCATTCAAGCACCTCACCTATTATTTCCCAACACTGACGATTCCACGGTTTATTGCCTTTTTTTCGGGGTTTGCTGTCCAAACCCCCGTTGGCGAAGACTACGTGGGCATTGGGTTGGATATGTTTTTGGGGGCAGATTCCAAGTTTTATCCAGCGCTGCGGGAAAGTATTCCCTATTACCTTTCCCGCCGGTTTACACCTGAAAATATTGTGCCACGCACGGTGGAAAGCTATATCCGCGAAGAGCTGTACCCGCAGAACGACCTTGATGTTACCCTCCTTCAACACATGGTCTATCAGGGGAAAATACTGTACGTAATGGACCGGGGCATGCCCGATGTAGCCGATACACTGAAAATCGGTTATACCCGCGAACAGTGGGAGTGGGCTGAGCGTTATGAAAGCGACATCTGGGCTTGGTTTTTACAGGAAAATCTTTTATACGAAGCAGACTACAACCGCATACAGAAATATCTTGGCGAAGCACCATTTACCCCTGAGTTGGGTGAAAACAACGAGTCGGCCCCTAAACTGGGGGTATTCATCGGGTGGAAAATGGTCCAAAAGTATATGGATCGGCACCCCGAGACAACCTTAGCCGACCTATTGCGTATCGAAGAGGCACAAACCGTATTGGATGGCGCACGGTATCGGGGAGATTAATTCAAGAAATATTGAGCTAGGACCACTAGTGATATTACTGTAGCAACCACTGTACCTACGCTATATACCAATAATTTGTTGTTAAATTCTCTTACTAAGGCAGTTTCTAATTGAGCAACCCGTTCATTGGTAGCTAAACCTTTCGTTTGAGATTCGACCTCAACCTTAACCCGTGATTTAATATTCGAGACGATTAATTCCGCCTGTTCTTTGCCAACCTTTTCACGTAAGGCTTCATAAAGTTGCGTATCTGTGATTAAAATTTCCATGGTGACTTACTGTCTATAGACTTTCAAATATCGTCAAAAAAATGGGAGCACAAAAATTATTATCGTAAGTGATTCGCAACGTCCGAGGTACCGTGGAATAAAAAAGCCCACGATGTTTGGTCGCGGGCTTCCGTACTAATGTTTGATTTTTTTATTCGCCTTTACTTTTTTACTTCAACTTCAAAGTCCAACGACATAAATGGAGGCATCGAGGAATCACCTTGTATCCCATAGCCCAACGTACTTGGAAGGAAAAAACGGATTTTTCCCCCTTTGTTGATCAATGGAAGAATCTTCGTAAAGCCGGTAACAGTACCCCCGGCCAGGTTCAATTTGGCATCCGTGCCAGAATTCTTTACCGCGCCATCGGGGTTTTTGAGCGTGTAATTTACCGTTACGGTTGAATCGGCTGAGACGGGGTCTCCGTCTCCGGGTTCGATGATGTGGTAATAACTGTTGTCTTCGCGTTTAGTGAAGTCTTCAACGTTTAATCCGGCTTTTGTCATGGCGCGCTGAATCACACCATCCTCGTAATCCACAAAGTTGTCGTGCACAGTCACTACATAATCTAACGATGCGTTGGATGGAATGCCAAGACTTTGGTTGCCGTTTCTTCCGTACATTAGTCTTGAAGGCACGATAATCCGTATCTTTCCATTGGTCTTTTTGAGTACTTCACGGATTACTTCCTTGAAATCACCTTCCCGTTCCACGGTGGGTGTCCCTGCATAAGCTGAACCAAACGGGAAATAACCAAAGTAGTCTGCATAGCGGTTACTGGAACTCAGCGTATCGGCCGAATTGTAGACGCCGTCCAAGCTTTTCACCGTATACACAACCGGATACATCTTTTTGTAATCGATTGGGTTGCCCGTTCCTTCTTCCAGCACTTCGTAAAACAAATCGGTTTCCTTGTATTGGCTTACTTTAAGGTTGTTGGCCCGGATATATTCCCGGATATTGGCATTATCCAATTCTTCAAACGATTGGTATTCTTTTTTTGCGCAACCTGCCAAAAATATAAATACGGTAAGGATGCAAGGGATCGATTTCGTCATCAGTGTTTGAAAAGCTGCTTTTCTATTAGTTTCCGGATCCACTTGGCGGCACAATATCTAAAACCTCGATTTCGAAATCAAGCGGAGAGTTTGCAGGTATCTTTCCACTGGATTGATTGGCATAGGCCCATCTTGACGGAGTAACGAATCGGATTTTGGCGCCTTTTTGAAGGCCACTTACAGTTAATCCATTTACGTCATTGTCTTCGATTTTTTGGGGGAAGAACGCAACCGGCCAAGCAGTGATGATGTTTCCGCCAAGTGAAAGCTTCACACCTTCATCCTCTTGCTTTGAATCAAACACCGTTCCATCGAGCAATTTCCCGGTGTACTTTACGGTTACCGTTGGGAACTCAAGGCCTCCCTGACTGGTAACTTTGTATTCATAAGAGCCAGGTTCACCCGGATCAATGATTTCATACCAGATTCCCCAGGATTCATTGAACGAAGGAGCCGAAAGGTTCGCTTTGGCATATTCTTCAATAATGGGTTTTTCTAGTTGGTATTGTGCGGCCGGATCAAACGTCTCTCCATCTTTAATACACGAAGAAACTCCTATAGTCACCATCAACCCCAATACAAGTACGTTTAATTTTTTCATGTTGTTTGTTTTCAACTTCGCGAGCCGCAAAGTTATTTAAATAATCTGATTAATTAGCTCCTTAACACAATTTAACATATGAACGTTAACGGGAGCAGATGCCTCTTTGCTACAGTGTGGTTTATTTTCTTTTGGCTCCGAAAACCTGTACCCAGTAATTGCCTTCGTGTGCAATGGCCATTTCCTCGTAGGTATCCCGCATCATGTTGGCGCAATGGCTGGGGCTTGTTAACCACTTTTGGATGGCCTTATCTAAATCAAAATCGCCGAAAGCGATGTTTTCTCCATAGGCAAGAATATTGCCTGCGTTGGAAATGTAACCGGAGGCAACGAGACGCTGGTACACATTTTCGCCCGAAGGGCTGGTGTGGCTGAAGTAGTTGTTTGCGTGCATGTCCTTTGCGTGGTTCAATGCGGCTTCATAAAGCTTTACATTCCAAACCAGTTTGCCGGTGGCCGGCATGGATTGTTCGCCGCAATCGCAGCCTGTTTGGCGCAGCGCGTTCACGGCATTCAACATGGAACTAATCGTTGTGTCGTTTTCCACAGGTAAGTCTGCAGGGTCATCTTTTTCACCACCCAGGGAATGATCCGAAGATTCCTTAGGTAAGACAGGTTCCAGCGATTCGCTCACATTCGGCTCGCACGCAGATAACACCGCTAATAAGCAGAAAACCGCTGGTACCAATCGCTTTAACATAGGTAGCTGTTAAATTTCTCGCAATAAAGGAAATTTTTCGATTTGTTCCAAATATTTTCTTGCTATTTAATATTGGATTTTATACGATCTATTAAAATTGGCTATTCCTGCAGCTTTTTGATCAATTCAGTTAGGGCCTTTTTATCCAATACGCCGGGATATGTAAGGAGGATGTTGAAACGCTCGTCAATAAGTACCCAAGTGGGGAAGGCCAGCCGGTTGTCGGCGTTTCCGAGTGCATAAGCGAGCTCATGAATGCCTGTGCCTACTCCGGTACGCTGGAATGCATAGGTTCTGCCGTTGAACGTGATGTTTTCCGAGGTTTCCGCATCAAGCTCCGAAAAATAGAAATAAGGGGAGGCGGCCTGAAAATCTTTGTTTTTTTTGAGTTGTGCCTTTTGCAGCTGGCAATAGGTGCACCAACGGGTCGAAATCAGGATCAGACCGGGCTTGGGATGAAGACGTATGCTGTCTGTCAATGCATGGATGGAAGTGGCCGGTAGTTGGCCCACAGCGCCGTGGCACATTCCTAGTGTAATGATCAACGTTACCATCAATTTTCTGAAGAACAACATACGCCTCCTTGCTGTTAATACAAACTATAACGGACGCCGATAAAGCCCCTTGCTCCTTGGTTGGGTGCATATACGTACGAAGGGTCAAAGGTAAGCGCGTACGGGTTTTCGGCGGTCACCGCCGGTTGGCCGTTTGCATCCCAATCCACCAATTTGTCGAAGGGATCGTGCGGCCTGGCAATCAGAAAAGGAACGCCCTTATTGGGTGTCCAGTTCAACAGGTTTTTGACACCTCCATAAATTTCAATCCCATTGCCGAATGCCTTGCTCACCTGGATGTTTTGGATGCTCCACCAGGGCGAACGGTCCGGCCGGGGGTCCTCGTCGCTAAGCAGGGGCAGCCGCATGGGGCCGTACAGGTTGCCCGTATAGTCCAACGTAATGCCAAACCGCCTAAAGGTATAGCTGGCACTCCAAACACCGGTAAATTTCTCGGTGAACAGCTGTTGTGTCTTTTGCCCGTTTTCTACGCTATATACATCCATCGCCGTGGCCCCGGCATTCAGTTTAAGACCATTCATCAATGCCAGGTCAACATTCAATGAGACGCCCTGCGAAACCGCATGTCCATCCAGATTGCCGAAAAATATTTTGGTAGCATCGCTGTCGTAATCTGCGATGATTTTGTTGTTAAAATAGGTGTAAAATACGGTCGCATCAAAGCCGATAATCCCACCGCTGGCAAAGGGAATTTTTTTCACGAGGTTCACGTTGCCGTTCCATGAGGTTTCCGGTTTCAGTTCGTCCTCAAAAATCACTTCGCGCGCGCCCGTCAGCGCCGAGTGATCTTCGGTAAATACATTGGCTACGCGGTATCCGTTGCCGAAACTTAGGCGCAGCACATTGTTTTTATCCGCAGAATTCCACTTGTAATTGACCCGTGGCGTCAGGATGCTGCCGTGGATGGAATTGTAGTCATACCGGGCACCCAACAGCAGCTTGTGATGATCATTCAGGGTAATTTCGTCCTGAAGAAAAAAACCAGGCAGATTGGTGACGGATGGTTTATTGATATCCGGGTTGTTGGAATTGGCGGTAACCACCGTATTGTCATCGTAATAGGTATAACGATAGGTCAATCCAGCCAACAGATCGTGGCTTCCTATGGGCTTATTCCAGGTTAGCTGGCCGAATCCGATGTATTGATCGGCAAGGAAAGGAGTGTCTCCATAGGCACTGTTCTGATCGTGACCATTGGCGCTGAACATGAATAAGATGTGTTCTTTTACCGGAAGCTGATAGGTGCCGAACAGCTCCCACCGGCTGGTGTAAATGCTTTCGCCGTATACCTCGTCACCACCCCGGTACCGGGGCTCCCAATTCATCTCGCCGCCCCAGCGGTCTTCGTAGATGTAGCGGGCCGCAAAGGAAAATACCCGGCTTTCTTTGCGTTCGAAGTTCCACTTATTGAATAACGATATGCGGTGTTGCAGGGTCACATCGGTAAAGTGGTCGTTGTTATTGTCGATCGGGTTTTGGTAATTGAAGTAATTAGCGCCGAACAGCGACTGGATTTTGTTGCTCACATTGAATTTAACGGCAACGTCGGTATTGATTTCGCCCCAACTGGTGCCGAAGGCATCAACAGAAAGAAGAGGCGTCGTTTTCGGATTTTTGGTGATGATGTTGATGAGGCCACCAACGGCTTCACTTCCATATAGCGTGGAGGCAGGGCCTTTGACAACTTCGACACGGTCGATCAACGATTGCGGTATACCGCTTAAGCCGTATACCGTAGATAAACCACTGACAATGGGCATGCCGTCTATTAATACCATGGTGTATGGACCTTCGAGTCCGTTGATGTGGATATCACCCGTATTACAGATGTTGCAGTTGAGCTGAGGGCGTACGCCATTGATGTTCTGCAAGGCATCGAAAACCGAAGGCACCGGATTGGCTTTGAAGAACTTGGCGGTATATACCTCCACAGGAACCGGGCTGTCCAGTTTGGAAACTTCTTTCATCGTGCCCGACACCACCACTTCGTCAAGCGATGCGCTTTCGTCCCTCAGTATGATGTCCTTTTCTACCGGTGCGGAACCATTGGTACGTACCTTGGTAAGATAAGGCTGGTAACCCACGTATTTTACCTCCAATTCCCAGTTGCCGGCCGGTACGCCAGCCAACACATACCTTCCTGCACTGTCTGCCGTAGTGCCGGTGCGCAAGGTAGGAATGGATACTGTAGCCCAGGGTACGGCATCCCCGTTTTTGTCGGTTATGGAGCCCTTGATAGAGGAGGTTGCCTGTCCGTATATAACGAGTGGACCTATTAGAAAGACAGCGGCGATCCATACCGCATATATTGTGTTCATTTGATTTAATCCTATAGGGTGTAGCAAATATCCCCGGCTGTTCGCGGCTACGTTACGGCCGTACACTGGGGGTATCCTGATAAACTTATTAAGCTAAGAAAATGGTAAGGAGCAAAGTGATTAACAGGTGGGAGGGGGGCCTCGGAGGTAAACGGCGTGTAAGAAATCGGTTTGCGGACGGGACGTCCGGAACGGTTCATACGTCATGCAGACCGGTGTAAGGATCGGCTGCTCATAGTAAAAGAAATTCGGTTGAAGGAAACTGCCCTGAAAAACGACATCCAGCAGGTGAATTTCACTATCCGAATGGTGATGCTTGGTAGCGTCTGGGTCTTTCTTGAGGTTGTACGGGTGTGTGTGGATAACAATCCGGCCGTCGGCCGTCTTATGCTTGTGCATGAAGATGGTACCGCTAGCCGTAATCAGGAAAAATAAAATTACCTGAAGGAGGGCAAGCCGTGTGCGTATGTTGTTATTCCATTTCATTGTTAAGCCGAAGCACGAGGCACCTTGCCAAGTGACACACCGCAAATATACTTATAAAAAGTTTGATTGACCTAACAAAATATTAATAAATTATTAACTTATTATGAATGAATGATTTAACTGCTATGTTAGGTGATTATTTTGGTCAGGGAAGACTAAGGTCGGCTCGTATTTTTTTGCTTCTTCGAAGTCCATAAGCGCGTAAGAAATGATAATGATGACATCTCCTACCTGCACAAGGCGTGCAGCTGCACCATTCAGGCATACCGTACCCGATCCGCGTTCGCCTTTGATCACATAGGTCTCGAAACGTGCGCCGTTATTGTTATTTACAATCTGCACTTTCTCATTAGCGATGATGTTTGCCGCATCCATCAAATCTTCATCGATCGTGATGCTGCCCACATAGTTTAATTCTGCCTGTGTAACACGTACGCGATGGATCTTTGATTTTAATACTTCGATTACCATGATACAAAGATACGGAAAATAAAAATTAGTTGTATTTTTACATTTCCTAATGCCATGAGTTCCAAGGTTCTTATGTCTTCCTTCTAATCGATTAACTACTGGCCCGTACCTGATTAATACCTGCTTCACTATGAATCAGTAGAGAGACCGTGTTGTACCCGTGGTGAGTCCGCGTATTTACCATAAAAAGTTGGACTCACCCTGGACTCACCCTGGACTCACCGTGGACTCACTCCGAAGAAGGTACGGCGAATGTCTATAGAAGGTACCTACTTGATATGGAGCTGATACGGAGATTTAGAAATGTTGGGGCAAAAATAGAGCGGTCAGCTGAAATGATTCAAATTTACTTCATACAATCGAATGATCCAAAAAATTATTGCAGCAAAACATTGTCGATCAACCGTACCCCGTCTACCCACGCGGCTACCAGGGCAACGAGGGGTTGGCCGGCTGTGAACTCGTGGGCCTCTTCGAATGTGTCTGCCCTGTAAATGGCGAAGTATTCCAATTGGACCCCCGGACTGTTCCGTAGTGTGGCGATTGCTTCTTTCCGGAGTGTGCTGAGGCTCTTTCTGCCAATCTCGGCTTTCGTTTGCTGCAGTGTACGGTAAAGCGCCAGGGCCTGCTGCCGCCCCAGGACTGTTAACCGTACATTGCGTGAACTCATAGCGAGGCCATCGGGTTCCCGAACGGTAGGGCACATTTCCAGTGCCACCGGGATCCGTAGCGAATCAATCATGTATTGCACTACCTTGTATTGCTGAAAATCTTTTTGGCCAAAGCAGGCGACATCCGGCTGCACCGCATCCAATAGTTTTTTTACAATCTGGGTGACGCCTTGGAAATGCCCCGGCCGGTGCATTCCCTCAAGAACCTGGTCCAAATGGCCTAAATCTAACTGCCAGGATTCGTCGGCCCCATACATCTCGGCTACTTCCGGATGAAAGAGGACATCGCAAGCCGCATCCTGTAACATGCGGATATCGGTTTCGATGGGTCGGGGATATTTTTCCAGATCTTTCGGATCGTTGAACTGCGTAGGATTAACGAAGATGCTGCAAACTACCACATCCGCAAGGGTTCGGGCGTGATGAATGAGTGCGATATGGCCTTGATGCAGCGCGCCCATTGTGGGGACAAAAGCAATACGCTTTCCCTGGTTCCGGTACGGTTGCAGTGTGGCGTGCAACAACGTTTTGGTTCTAGCAGTTTCCAACAGGTTAAACAGTTTTTTGTTTGGCAAAAGTGCTAATTTTTTGGTTTATTTTATTAACGATACAGCTAACTAATTGGTATGTTGACAAAAAATGATTATCTTTGCAAACCGGTTTTACTTTGCTAATAAAATTAATACACAAATAATTGGAGATGGCAAAAACGAAGATTTTGTTTGTTACCCACGAGATGTCGCCTTTCCTCGAACTAAGTAAAATTTCTGAAATCACCCGACAATTGCCCCAGGCCATGCAGGAAAAAGGATATGAAATCCGGATTCTGATGCCGCGCTTCGGGAACATCAACGAGCGCCGGAACCGCTTACACGAGGTGATTAGGCTGTCTGGGATGAACATTGTCGTAGACAATAACGACAATCCGTTGATTATTAAAGTTGCTTCCATTCCGGCAGCACGCATGCAGGTGTATTTTCTCGACAACGAGGAATATTTCCAACGCAAGCATGTATTCTGTGATGAGTGCGGAAAGTTTTTCGAAGACAACAACGAACGTACCGTGTTTTTCTGTAAGGGGGCACTGGAAACGGTAAAAAAATTGGGATGGGCACCAGATGTGGTCCATTGCCATGGGTGGATGAGTACGCTGATTCCAGCTTACCTAAAAACAGCGTATAAAGACGATCCGACTTTTAAGGATGCAAAGGTGATTTATTCCCTGTATAAGGAAGAGTTTAACCATTCCTTGGGTGAAAATTTTGCAGAAATTGCGCTCACCGGTAATATGACGGCCGATGATGTAGCTCCCTATGGTTCCGGCGATTATGCGGGGCTGTACCAGGGTGCATTAGCTTATTCCGATGCCGTGGTTCTCACGGGTGACGATGTCGATAAACAACTGTTAAATATTGTTAAAAAGAGCGATATTCTGTCATTTGAGGTGGATGATAACCAAGAATTCGAAAATTATTGCAACCTTTACGAACAATTTTCAAGCGTGGAGCTTGAGACGGAAGTAGAAGCATAATTTTGGATTTAATATTCTTGTTACGAATGAGGAATCATACCAAGGACTTATTAACCCTGTTGATAAGTCTTTTTGTTTTGGGAGGTTGTACGAACCCTTCGGGAATCGGACTGGATGTAGACCCCGATGATCAGATAACCGGTGACATAATCGATTCGCTGACGTTGCAAGCAGTCACCTTGCTGGATGACAGCACCCGTTCATCTTCTTTTAGTCAAACCGCATTCGGCTGGTTTGACGATCCGGCTATCGGAAAGACAGTTGCGGATCTCGCCCTGGCGATCGGTAAGCCTTCTTCGGGATCTGCACCACGCATCCGCCCCGATGCGGAAATCGATTCGGTGATTCTTGTACTCCCATTTGGAAGAGAATATTTTGGGGATACGGTCAATACCACGTTCCCATTGCAGGTACGGCAGTTGAAAGAGGTTTATACTGACGGCACCTATTCCACCAAGCAATGGTCGGTCGAGGAAGAAGTGATCGGTACTAAAACCGTACCCCGGTTTGCGTATAAGCTGAGCGACAGTGTGCAGGTACGTAAATACATTGACGGGAAAGATTCAACGATAAAAGATATCCCACAACTGCGTATATCGCTATCTGCTGAGTTTTTCAGATCATTGTTCAGCAATACGGTTGATTCGGCAACACTGTCCACCGAAGCTGGTTTCAATAATCATGTCAAGGGGCTTTACGTAAGCGTGGATGAAAGCGCAATGTCAGGAATAGGCGGAATTGTGACCTTTCAGGGTGTTTCTGGCACAACCGGAATCGAGCTTACTTACCGGCAGCCCAATGGAAAGGAAGGGGACGATGCCGGTATCGACACCGTCCGGACATTCCTACCGACAACGGTAACTGCATCGGACGGTTATAATACCACTACGTATCGACGGCTTACTTCAAGTATCCGGCGTACCTATACCGCCGATGTACAGGCCCAGTTGGAGAATCCCGAAGGAAATTTTGAAAAATTATACCTGCAGGCGCCTGCAGGACTTCGTACCCGGTTGCGGATTCCTTACATCGATAAGCTGAAAGGACGCAATATTGCGGTAAACAAAGCCGAACTGGTGCTGTATTTGGACGAGGCGGAAGGAGTGGAGTGGGATATTCCTGCACCGAGGCTTACGTTATACCGTGAAGACATCGCTGGGCAACGGCAACCCGTGCCGGATGGTGATTCACGTACCAATGGGACCAATTTTGTCGGCGATGGCCGTAGCATCTTTTATCGATCCGGCGGCAACTGGCGTGCTTTCGGTGGCGCAATTGACCGGGACAAGCGCCGCTATGTGTTTCATCTGACATCCTACATCCAGGACCTGTTATTGGGAAAAATAAATAGTAATGAGTTTTTTATCGCTCCGGCGGCCCTTTCTGATGATCGGACGGTACCTTATTACCCGGTGCTGAACACAGGCAGCCGGGCGATTCTCCGGAATGGGGAAGCGGTAGGTGCTAAAATGCAATTGAACATTTACTATACGCAGGTCGGAGATTAACACGCTGGCAAACGCAAAGACTACTTGATGCCCACGGATACACGAATCATCCGTGGGCATTCGTCGTGTATCCGTGGCTACCATAAACGCCACTGGTGCACAGATAAACACTAATCTTCCGCATACATTCGTGCATCCGTGGCAGAAGATCAGAATATCCCCAATACTTTTTTATCGGATTGTTGGCTGTGCTTCCGGTTTGCAGGGAAGCTGGGTTTGACTTTGGTGTTTATCTCCGGCGAACCAACCAATGTCATCGCACAGCGGAAGCCGGTCATGGCATTGGATTCGTCCTGCTGCATAAAACGGCGGGTGGCAGGGTTAAGCCAATACGCACGATCATTCCAGGAACCGCCTTTATATACCCTTGATTTATCGTTGACCAAGGTCGTAACGCCATAGAGTTCGCTGTTGGCTTCGTCGGCATATCCCCGTACATCGTTGTTAAACGCAACACTTGCGGAATCGGCGGCCGAGGCCTGTAGCTCCTCCCATGTTTGTTTCCTGGGTGCCTTAGCAGGTACCCGGATCGGCCGGCCATATTTATCTTTGGCGAGCGTACCGTCAGCATCCTCATAGGCCTTGTCCATATAGACGTTGCCACGGAATGGATTAAAATCTTCGAAGTCCTCATAAGACAATTGCCGGTACACATCCCTTACCCATTCGTTTACATTGCCAGCCATGTTATACAGACCATAATCGTTGGGAAGGTAACTTGTTACAGATACCGTGATGTCTCCGCCGTCATTTAGGTACCCGGCGACCCCCATATTGTCACCACCGGTGGCTTTAAAGTTGGCCATCATGAGCCCCTGGGTCCGCCTCTTCGGTGACCGCACGCCCAACCCATTCCAGGGATATACCTTGCCGCTTTCGATGTTGCCGTATTCGGTGTTTCCGACGAGTCCCAACGCCGCATATTCCCATTCCGCTTCCGTGGGCAACCGGTAGGGTTGCTTAAGTACACCGTCTTCCATTCGCACGGGCCGGCGGGCACCATCTTCAGCACCCGGTCTATTGTCTTTTGGCATCTTTTCACCGTCGATGCCTTCCCCCCGGTATTGGCCATTGAGGTAAATATCGGTGTTGAACGGTTCGTTGGGACGAGCCTGGGATTCAGCCAGCTCCCGGTATCCAACCAACGCTCCTTTTTGGCGGAGAATGTGCTCGTTGACACGGTCGGTGCGCCAAATGCAGTAGTCATTAGCCTGTTCCCACGTTACCCCCACCACGGGATAATCCTGGTATGCGGGATGGCGGAGGTAGAGGTCTACATACGGTTCGTTGTAAGAAAGGGGCTGACGCCATACCAGTGTATCCGGTAGCGCATTGTAATAAAGTTCTTTGTCTTCCGGGAAATTTTGGTTGAGCCAGTGAAGATATTCCAGCCAATCGGCATTGGATACTTCGGTTTCGTCCATATAGAAAGATGCTACCGTTACCCGGCGCTTCAGATTGTCATGTGCATACGTAATGTCTTCGTTTAAGCTACCTCCCATTACGAAGGTACCTCCCTCGATGACCACTAATCCCGGTCCGGGACCTTCCTTTACCTTTCTATTTATTTGTAAGCCACCATTATATGGGTCATTGTAGGCAACGCCGGTTTTAGACGATACGCCACTTCGGTTCTTACAGGCAGTGATAAATATCCCGCAAAATAACAATATAAGGAAAGGGATAAAATATGTATTTCTTGTCTTCATTCGGTATATCAAAAGGCACGTTCTTTCCAGAAACCAAAATTAAATAAATTTATTGAAGTTAATTGCATCGTTTTGACTCAAATTTCATACCATTTGAGATTGTACGGGTAATTGGCTATGTTTGGGAGATCATGAAAATAAAAGTAGGATTCGGTTTTGACGTGCACCAGTTGAAGGAAGACCATCCCTTTATGCTGGGAGGAGTACAGGTGGCGCATCATTCCGGTGCTTTCGGACATTCCGATGCCGACGTACTGGTGCATGCGATATGCGATGCCCTTTTAGGCGCGGCCAATTTGGGTGATATCGGGCATCATTTTCCCAATACGGATGAACGGTGGCGGGGCATCAGTAGTTTGGTGTTGTTGACGGAATGCGTGCGCTTGCTTAACGACAAAGGATGGACTTTGGGTAATGTGGATGCCATGCTATGTCTGGAAGCTCCCAAAATAAAACCCTACATCCCCCAAATGAAGGAGCACATTGCAAAGGCTGCGGGCTTATCGGTGGACGATGTATCCATCAAAGCGACCACCAATGAAACCATGGGATTTGTCGGCAGGCAAGAAGGGGTTGTGGCCTATGCCGTCTGTCTGATCGAACGGAATCAGTAATCATCCTGCCACTCGATTTCGAGGGTTTCTTTATAGGAAAACTTCAGTAAGTGTCGTATCAATACACCTTTGATTTGCTCAAGTGCCTCCGTATTGGTCGCTTCGATTTCGAAGACAAGCATTTCCGGCTGAGCAGTCATGGAACAGATGCCCTGGGGAAAAACCGCACGACCGGTTGTTTCGGTATATTCGGTTTCGATTTTATGCCGGAAATGCCGGCATAACTTGCCAATGTAACTGCTGGCCAGGGAGGTGCGGATGTGTGTGGTGGAACGTTTCATATAGATATGCCTGTTTGCTGTTTATTTTCGGACTAAGATATCTTTTGGGCGGTAGCCATAGTATTTCAGGAACGCGTTGGAAAAATGGGAAATATCCCGATAGCCGACTTCGTAGGCTATTTCGCTGATTGTGTGTTGCCCGTCTTTCAATAGCGAAAGGGCCAGTTTCATCTTTTTGTGAATCACATATTGATAGATGGTTTGGTTGTAATACGCTTTGAAGCCCACCTTTAATTTATATTCGTTGAGCATGACCAATTTGGAAAGGGTGGGAATGAGCGGAGGGTTTACGAAATGATCATCCAGAATCTGCCGGGCTTCCACGAGTTTGGGTATATCCGAAGCGGGGATAGGCAAACTACCCGTTTCCGGCTGTACAAGGGATAAAAATTGCTCCAGTTGGATGACCAGTATTTCCTTTATTTTGGCTTCCAGCAACAGCCGGGAAAGCCTACCCTGCCTATTGGCCGCCGTAATCTCGGCCAGTACGCATTTGACGGCTGGCGTGAGTTTAAATGGCCCCGGTGAAAAATAGGTGTGCTCTTTCTTTTGGACCTTAGTGACAAAATCCTGATGCAGTATTGATTCTTTGCGGATCAGATTAAAATAGAAATTCTCCGAAAGAATAATGCAGACATAATGGATTTCCTGTCCTGCCGGCATCAGGTACCGTCCGTTGAAATCGGGAGTATAAGAGATGTTATGGTATTTCAATGTGGCGGGATGAAGCGGATCCAGGCTTTCGACTTCAAATTCGATCGTCCCATTTAAGCCGAAGTTGAGTAGGATATTGCTGCCCTCAACGCGAAAAATATCTTCGGTATCTTTTCGAAAGCTCATTTTGCAGTTGGCAATAATCAGTCCCGACGTGGTCAGGTAATGGGCCTCCATGTACCGGACGGCTGGATGGTCTAGGGTATTGATCCCTTCTTTAACCTCACTATCAGGAAGATAATCATCGCCGACTTCCAGGTGGTAGATCCAGCCCGGTATACCGATTATGCGTGAGGTCAACTTCATGAATTTGTTTCAATCTGGTAATTTCGGATTGGCAGCAGCTTAACCCTTTTTTACAAATAATAATACCGATCACGCAAGCGGACTCCTCAAGCAGACCGTATTTTTGCTGCAAATTTATTTATAATAAATCTAAATACGGTATTTGGATGGTTAAAATTTACAATTGAAATGATAGTTAATCTTATTCGGCCTGCCTTTGTATGTTTTTTATTGTGCATCTCATTGGTTTATGCCCAACGGCGTGAAACCGCGAAAGCCATCGGTTATGTACATGACAGCGAGGGCAATCCCCTGACCGAGGCCGTCGTGCATTTAAGAAACACTTCGTATAGCACCGAAGTAGATGATAAGGGCCATTTCGTGCTGTTAGTGCAACCAGGAGAATATGAACTGGTTGTTTCTTCCATAGGCTATTTGTCTAAAACGGTGTCGGTATCCTTAAAAAACGGAGAAAATAAACTCGGCCATTTGATGCTTAAATCCGATCCAAACATGGTGATCGATCAGGTGGTCATTACGGGTAAATCAGCCATCGCGGAGGTACGCGAGACGCCGTTCAATGTGGTGGCGCTGGATGCCAGATCGCAGTATAACTCCACGCTGGATTTGGCGCACTTGCTGGATAAGGCGTCCGGTGTCAAAATCCGGGAAACCGGCGGGGTAGGATCGGATATGAGCATTACCCTCAATGGGTTTACAGGCCGGAACATCCGTGTTTTTATCGACGGAGTACCCATGCAGGGGATGGGATCCGCTTTTCAGCTGAACAATATACCGGTTAACATGGCCGAGCGGATCGAAGTGTATAAAGGAGTGGTACCGATCGAGTTTGGGGCGGATGCATTGGGGGGTGTCATCAATATCGTTACCAACCGTACCAGCAATACCACGCTAGACGCTTCCTACGCTTATGGATCGTTCAACACTCACAAGAGTAACGTCAGTTTCAACCATACGTTTAAGTCGGGGGTATCCCTTCAGGTGAGTGCTTTCCAGAACTATTCTGACAATAATTATAAGGTAAAGACCACCTATCGCATCTTTGCGGCCGAAAAAACGCCTGGAACGGATGAAAATGGCAACACCATACCCTGGCAATCCGGTTCTTCCTGGTCGCCGGACTCGGCTTGGTTCAGGCGTTTCCACGACACCTATCGGAATGAGACCCTTATCGCGAAGGTAGGCATTGTCGGCAAACCCTGGGCAGACCGGCTGCTCTTGGGGCTTACCATGGGGCAGGTGCATAAGGATGTCCAGAATGGGGCGGAGATGAAATTTGTCTATGGCGAACGTACCGCGCACAGCAGATCCGTGCTGCCTTCGTTTGTGTATGACAAGCGGAACCTGATTGTGGATGGATTGAGTGTGCGGGTGACGGGAAATTATAACTACGAGAAGGCCGGGAGTGTTGACACGACTTCCTACAAATACAGCTGGAGCGGGGACAGAAGGCTGATCAAAGATTTGCGGGGGTTGAGTAATTCCTATGGAGAGGCCAGTTTCGGACTGAGTGAATACGCAAGCAGCAACGAGTCTGGCACCG
Organism: Parapedobacter defluvii; assembly: GCF_014642075.1. GTDB lineage: Bacteria > Bacteroidota > Bacteroidia > Sphingobacteriales > Sphingobacteriaceae > Parapedobacter > Parapedobacter defluvii. Next base: position 908,721 of record NZ_BMIK01000001.1, read on the forward strand.
TTAATATCGGGTACCGCATCAACCAAAGCCATTCGATTGCGGTCAACAACGTACTGACGCATTACCTGCGTAAGCCCGATATTGCCAGCATTGCACAGACCATCTATCCGGATCTGCCAACTGCTGCGGATAGCATGACGCGTACCAGTTTCAAGAATACGCTGGGTTTGGAATACCGGTACACGTTTAAACGGAAGTGGAATACCAATGTTTTTGCCAAACATTACCTGAATAAGGCATCGGGTCCGGAAACGGGAACCAATACGGAGACGGCTGCAGAATATACCTACCGCAGAAAGGAAGACGCCGGAAAGATCGGCTACGGAATTGCGACCACCTATTTTTTCCGTGACCTGCAATTGAAGGCTTCTGCCGAGAAAGCGTACCGCCTGCCCACTGACCGGGAACTGTTCGGGGACGAGATACTGGAAGAGGGGAATATCAAGCTGAAACCGGAGGAATCCAATAATTACAACATCGGCTTTACACTGAACAAGGAACTGAACCCCGCTTTTACGGTGTATGTGGATTGGTCGGGCTATTACCGGGACACCTACAATTTCATACAGACGATATTGGCAAGGGTTGGGGATGACGTAAACGGTAATTCCATTTACCGGCGCACCAACCATGGCCGGGTAACGCGCCTGGGCACCGACATAGAGGGGCGATTGTATTACAAAAATAAGGCAACCATCGGAGCGACCCTGACCTACATGGATATCCGTGACAAATCCTATTTTTCCGACGAGGCAGGGAAGATAGAAAATGGCAATTACGGCTATCGGATGCCCAATCTTCCCTATTTCTTCTGGAATGCTGACGCAGCTTATTACCTGCACGATCTGTTTGGCACAGGAAATACACTTAACCTGAATTATACGCTCAATTACGTAGATAAAATCTACCGGAACGCCCTGGCGTATGGCGATCGGTCGTCCAAGGATTTTATCCCCAAACAATTGTTCAGTGATTTTACCGCGACCTACATCATGCAGAATGGGAAGTACAACATCTCCTTTGAGGTACGGAACATTGAAGATGCCATGCTGTACGACAATTTTAGTTTGCAGAAGCCCGGAAGAAGTTTCGCGGTCAAGCTCCGGTATTTTTTCATCAAAAGGAACCAATAAATACGAGTATACACTATGTTCCGTTACATCATCCTGTTGTACAAATTTGAGACTTGCCCGATGGTAGTCAATGGCCGTATTCGTGATGATTTTGCCCATCCACGAGGTAAAAGGTTTCGATTCGTCAAAGCGGTCAATGTGGCTGAATATTTTCAGGAAACTTTCGCTCAGGATATCCGATGCTTCGTCCGAGTTGCGGGCATACCGCCGGCATATACCCATAGCATAGCTGTGGAAATGCCTGAACAAAGCATATTGGCTTTCTTGATCGTGCTTTCGGCAACCGGCAATATACTTTTGTACTACTTCTTCATTAACTGTCGGCAAGCGTTTTTTTCCAGTTTTTAGCAATAATACGTTGAATTTCAGCAAAAGGTTGCCTTGCGGAAATTATTTTTTTTATTCCGGAAAGGGAGGCAACCAATCTTCGGTAGCTGCCGTATTGTGGAATATAAAACAGTCCTAAAATTGATGATATCATGGTAACGATGAAATTCAATCCCATTCGAATTGCATGGACAATGGTCGTGGCAATTTGCTTCACGGGCGTTTCCTGCAATGACGACGATCAACCCGAACCGGGACCCTTACAAACGGGGATTTTGGTGAAAGCCGATGCAACATTCGGTCAGATCCTTACAGACAGTGCGGGGCAGGTTTTGTACATTTTCTCACGGGATGCGGATGGAAATTCTGCGTGTGCGGGTAATTGTCTGACGCTATGGCCGAAATACTACAGCAGTCATGCAGCTTCCAGCGAGGGGATCGACAGCGAAGACATCGGCACTACCACCTTAGCCGACGGTTCGCTGCAAACCACGTACAAAGGCTGGCCATTGTACTACTACGCCAACGACGAAGTGCCGGGTGACATACGGGGGGATGGTGTAGGCGGCAATTGGTTCGTGGCCAAACCGGACTATTCGGTGTTGCTGGTGCAGAACCAACTGGTAGGAGGCGACGGCACGGCCTATACGGCTGATCTGATGCCCGGTGAAGGACTGACATCATACCTGGTAGATGCCTTTGGAAGGACCTTGTACGGCTTTGTCAACGACCGGTATAATACGAACAATTTTACCAGAGAAGATTTCAGTAACAACGGCGTGTGGCCGGTTTACGAATCGGATGTCCAATCGGTACCTTCCACCACCGATCCGGAAGATTTTGCGGAAATATCCGTATTCGGGCGGACGCAGCTCACCTATAAGGGATGGCCACTCTACTATTTTGGGCAGGATGGCGCTCGGGGAGAGACCAAAGGAATTGATTTTCCGGCGCTGGGAATCTGGCCGGTGTTGAATCCCGATTCGCCGGAAGCTACAGCGCCTTAGGCGATACAAGTAACTAAAAACTAACGCTATATTCTATACGCTATGAAGCAGATCGTAAAACGTACTGCATGGTTCCTATTCGTGACGTGCTGCCTGGCCGGCTGTGGGAAAGACGGCGACGGTCCCAGTCCTGAACCTCCACCGGGGAACGGAGGAGAGGGGGTAACAGTGGATAATGTGACCTATGCAAACTTTGCGGGGGGATTATTTCAATCCCGTTGCAGCAGTTGCCATACCGGATCAGGGCCAGGTACGGTTCAATGGGTTTTTTCGGGATATGGTTCCGTGCGTGATAATCTGGCGCGCATCAATGATGCGGTCATTGTGCGTAAGATCATGCCGCAAGACGGAAGTTTGACCAATAGGCAGTTCGAGTTATTAAAGGCATGGATTGACAAAGGTGCCCCCCAATGAAAAAACTAATTGTTTGGTTTTTCGTGTTATTCCTGTGCCGCCAAGTGGCGGCACAGGATATCTTGGTGGATAAAGCCAGTCGCGTTTCTTTTTTCTCTGAGGCACCGCTGGAAAACATTGCCGCGGTGACGTCAAAAGCGGTCTCGGCATTGGGTATCACAACTTATGAGGTCGCATTCAAGGTACCGGTCACTTCCTTTGAATTTGAAAAGCAACTGATGCGGGAACATTTCAACGAAAACTATCTTGAAAGTGAGAAATATCCGTATGCCACATTTGGGGGTAAAATCAACGAGCAGATTGACTGGAATGTTGGAGGTATACAGCAGGTAACGGTCGTCGGAAACTTGGATATCCACGGCGTGAAGAGACGTTATACCACGCAGGCGACCCTCGAAGTGACCGATACTGCCATACATGCCCATGCTAAATTCAACGTGAAGCTAACCAATCATGGCATCAAAATACCGCGGGTTGTTGTTAAAAACATTGCCGAAGAAGTCGAAGTTGAAGTCTCAGCTACTTATCCAAAATGATCATATCCGATGAATATTCCTACATATAAGACACTTTTATCCATTGCTATGCAACTAGCGGTGTACATGCCCGTATCGGCCCAGCGTGATATCGAAAAAGCACTGGGCAGTGATACCGCTGCACAAGAACGGCAAGCGGTGATCGCAACCTTTAAAACGACACGGATCATCAACAGCCAGTCCATAGAGACCATTCATAAACATGAACTTGATTTCAAGGTAGACCACCGGTTTGGCGATGTAGCCGGCGCGAATGGTGGCGCCCGGAATTTCTTTGGGTTGGATAACTCCACGGATATCAAAATCGGATTCGAGTATGGAATTACAGATTACCTAAATGTGGGAATTGCCCGTGCCAAGGGGGCTACCCGCGTATCCCAGCTGTATGAGACCAATCTGAAATACCGGCTGTTGCGACAGACGGGGGATGGTAAGATGCCGCTTTCCATGACGGTTTATGCCAGCATGACCATCCCGGGTGTAAAGGCCGATCAGCAGAACCCCGGTGAAGCGATTTCATACAGACAGTTTCCGGATCGGTTAAACGTTGTAGGTCAACTCATCTTGGCCCGGAAATTCGGCACCCATTTCTCGTTGGCGCTGCATCCCACTTATATCCGCCGTAACACCACCGCTGATTACGACGGTGAGAACAACCTGTTTGCAATGGGAATAGGAGGAAGGTTGAAGGTGAGCAGGCGTATGGCGCTGGTGATGGATTATTTTTTACCTTTTCGTTCAACGGCAAGCAAGGAAAGGTACGAAGATGCCATCGCCACGCTATATAATCCGTTGGGCATCGGGCTGGAAATCGAAACCGGCGGTCATGTGTTCAACCTTAATTTTACGAATGCAACCGCTATTCAGGAGATGCAGTATATCCCGGAAACAACCTCATCCTGGATTAAAGGACAGTTCCGGTGGGGATTCACGATATCCAGGAGGTTTTCCCTGGACGACTGAAGATTACCGTTGGCGTGTGACGGCGCGTATAACGGTATAGATACTGATACACACACCGGCAAGGGCAAACAACGCTGTCCAAAGCGGCTTTTCGGCATTGCGAGATTGATCGATACGATATCCGATATAGGTAAACAGGCCGATAATAGCAAGCATCTGGAAGCCTACACCTGTAAAATAGGCATATTTTCCCAATGTATTATTCGGCGATCGCTTTGGGCTTTTCATAGGCAATAAGCTTCACATCGGGTAATTGGCCCGGAAGTCCCAAACTTTTGCTGGTCGTGCACTTTCCACTGATGGAAGCACCGTCTTCGACAACGAAGCGCATCGCCTCGATATCACCCTGTATCGACGCTGAATGGTTGAGCTGAAGGAGTTCTTTGGCGATAATCTGGCCCTTGACTGCACCTGAAATTTCACCGGAATGGCAGGTGATATTGCCTAAAATTTTCCCTTCGTCCCCGATGACCAATTTGGCTGTGCAGGTGACGTTTCCCTGTATCTGGCCATCAATGCGCAAATCACCCGTGGTGCTGACATCTCCGGTGATTTCGGTACCCTGTGCAATCAGGTTAAAGCTGTTTCCCCGTTGTTCTTGCAGTTTTTCATTTTTTCTGTTCACAAACATGTTGGTGATGTTTAGGTAAATACAATGTTTCAAAAAGCGATGTAATCGGTGGGGTTTACCGGGTTTCCATTGTACCACAACTCGAAATGGAGGTGTGGACCCGTACTCAACTCTCCCGTATTGCCCGCGAAGGCGATTACCTCCCCACCACGTACAAAGCTACCAACTTTTTTGATAATCGACGCGCAATGTTTATAAAGTGACAGTAAATTATTGCCATGCTGGATAATGGCTACATAACCGGTCTCGGGCGTGTAGGATGCAAAAACCACATGCCCGCTCAGGGTAGACCGGATAGGCTCGTTTAGCTTTACCGCAATATCTACCGCATAGTGTTGTTCTTTGGCGTTGAAACTGGAACTGATGATCCCCTTAATAGGGCTATAGAATGTATAGGATGAGATACCGGTACGGGCATTGGCCTGATTTTCGGGCAGGTCATAGGGGGCACCCGATTCGACAAGGTGGCGTAGCGCCAATTCATCTTCCGAAAGCCCCTTTTCGGGGTCTTTGCCGTTGGGTGCAGTTGTGGGTTCGCTTCCTGCAGGTGCGGTTTGACGGCTTTCTTCCAAGGTCTCTCCGGCTTCGCCACCCAGTACGTTCCGCAGGTTGGTGAGGTAAATGTCATTTGCATGCGCCACCTGTTCCATGGAATCGATACGCGCATACGCAGCAATTAGTCGGCTCCTGTCATACGCATTCAACGACGAACCGATAACATATTCGCGTAGGGGTGTGGCCCGGATCAGCAGGGTCGTAAAAATAATCAACACCGCTACGGCTGAAACTGTGCCGGTGAGCCAGTACCACAATTTGCCGGTAAAAGCAGCTTTTTCGGCAAAGGTTTCTTCGTGGAGAATGATCAACTTGTAGCGCGAATTCAGTGCTTTTGCAAGTTTGTTTTTTTGTTTAGCCAATGCTGTTTCTTATTAGTGCCGTTGGGTAAATGCAGTTTCGCGCAAAGCCGCAGAGCCGCGAAGAGGCTTTCTTTGTGTCTTCGTTCCTTTGCGTGAAATTTCAAGCCGCAAAGTCTCAAAATAATTGGTACTTTTGCGTGTGTATTCCCAGCAAAGGTATTCAATTTTTACAGCACATTGGTTAAGAAATATAATCGCGATGGTGCTGGTATCCGGTATGGCGATGGCTTGTTCTGTAAAAAAACAGGCCGATGGACAAGAATATGATCTGATGGAAAATCTGACGGCCCGGTATAACATCGTATACCATGGACGCGAGATCATTGCCGATGTGGAACGGGAAAATTTTGCCTCCCATCGGGATAATTACCAGCAATTGCTTCCTGTACTGATTGAGCCGACGGAGGCAACCGCTTCGGCCAATACTCGCCTGATGGATTCCGTGATTGGGAAGGCATTGGATATCATCAATCGAAAGGCACGGAGTAAGTACATCAACGAGGCATACCTGCTTACAGGTAAAGCCAACTACCTGAAGGGAAATTACTACAATGCGGTTGAATTTTTTTCCTATGTGGCGAATACGTTTGCTGATCAGCCTGAATACCGGCAGGCGGCACTGATATGGAAGGCTCGGTCTTTCATGCAGCTGGGCAACCTCGCGGAAGCCGGTTTGGTACTGGATACGGTATTTACAGGTTTAGAGACAGAGAAAAAATCGGTTGGGCTTGCATTTGCTACGCAGGCCAACTATTATTTATTGACGCACGACGAAGAATCTGCAATCACCATGCTGATGCAGGCACTTGACCATACAGGGCATAAGCCGACCAAACTCCGTTGGCATTTCCTGTTGGGGCAATTGCTCGAAAAACAGGGCCGTATGGAAGAGGCATATGCACATTACAGCCGGGTTGTCAGGAGCAATGCACCGTATGAAATGTCTTTTCATGCCGGATTGAACCGGGTATTTTTGGTCACGGCGGATAACGCGTCGGCTGAAGATCGGGTACGCTTACTGCGGCGTATGTTACGGGATGGAAAGAATGCTTCATTCAAAGATCAGCTATACTACCAGATAGGGGAGGTTTTCTATGCTGACGGTAATGTGCCTGAGGCGTTGGCCAATTACGAAAAGGCGCTACGGTCGTTCAATGATAACCGGTATCAGGCAGTAAGGACTTATCTTAAGCTGGCAGATCACTATTTTGGACAAGCGGATTACCCAACGGCAAAATTGTATTACGATAGTGTAGGGATGTCGCTGCCGGCTGATTTTCCGGATGCGGGGGCTGTCCAGCGTAAAATTGCGAACTTGGATGAGTTGATCGGGCAGCTTCGGATTATTGCTCACCAGGACAGCCTGCAATACCTGGCAAGGTTGGATGAAGGACGCCGCCAAGCGGAGCTGGATAGCCTGATTACGCGAACCTATGCTCAGATCGAGGCAGCGAAACCAAAGTCGAAGCAATCTGGGTCTTCACGGTCGACCGACCGCCTCCCGTTTGATGATCTTCCGGGTATGGCGGCTTCTTATACGGATAACCGCTTTTATTTTAATAACCCGGACGCAATGGGAATGGGGCAGGCGGAATTCAGGCGGAGGTGGGGGAATCGTCAGCTGCGGGATAACTGGCGTTTCAGCGATATGACCGGCGGTGTGCAAGCAAATGCCAGCAATCCGGTCGTTCAGGAAGAACAGACCAGTCCGTTGGCGGATACGGTGGCGACCGACAGTACTGCGTGGGCCAGCCAGCTTCGGGAGCGCTACCTGCTTGACTTACCAAATACGGAGGAAAAAATGGCGTTGTCAAACGGCCAGATCCACGATGCCTTGCTCCGTGTCGGGGCCATTTACCGGGATGACCTGCGGGACCATAAAGAAGCGGCGGATGCGTACGAAGCCTTGCTGGAACGGTATCCCGATACCAAAGAGGCACCACTCGTTTACTATAACCTGTACCGGTTATATCTGGATGTCGACGAACAGCGAGCGGCCTATTACCGAGAGAAGCTATTGTCAGCATTCCCGCAATCTCTGTATAGCAACATCATCCGTGACCCGATGTATCTAGCCAAGCTGGAACAACAAAAGCAGGTGTTGGATCAGGCCTACGAACAAATCTATGTCCGCTACACCGAGCAACAATATACGGAAGTGGTGGATGAGGTAACCCGTATTCTCGAACAGGGACAGGGCAGGGAGCAGATACGCAGTCAACTGGCTTACCTCCGTGCATTGGCGTTGGGGAGGATATCCACGTTAGATACGTTTGAAAATGCCCTGTTGGAATTGGTGAAAGATTTTCCCGAAGACAGTTTGGTTACACCACTCGCGACGCAGCACCTTGCGTTTATCGAGGCTAACCGTGATACCTTGACGGGTAGAACGTATGCATTACAGGGTGTTGACACAGATAGGGAGCGGTTTGTAGACGAACCAACGATTACCCTATGGCCACAGTTGGTCATCCGCCATGGACCGGAACGGCCGAGACCCCGCAGGGAGCTGGCGGTCGGAGCCGCGGTACAAACCGGCATACGGACAAGTGGGAAGTTGGAAAATACCGGAGGCATTACGAGGCAGCAGTTGGCCCAAACGGCGGATGTTGGCGAGATTGGCCCCAGTTCCTATCGGAACCTGGAACTGCTGCCCGATTCAGCTACCTATTATTTTGTTATTAACGTGACGAGCGAGCGGGTAAACCTAGCTCCCTCCCGGTTTGGCATCGGCCAGTTCAACCGTACGCGGTATGCAGGTGCCGCGATTAGTCACCAGCTCAAAACCGTGGATGGGGAAAATCAACTGATTTACATCGGCCCCTTTTCTACCTATGAGCAGGCCAGGCTTTATGAAAGCCGTATATTGCCTATGTTACCTGACATTATGAAAATTCCGGCAGATTATTATAACACATTTGTGATTACCGAACGTAATTTTGGCACGTTATCTGATTTTGACAAAATCGACGATTACCACTCCATCTATCAGGAACAAGTGAAGGGTGATCAGTGAAGGGTGATCAGTGGTGAGTACTTAGTATTAACAGCATAGAATGAGTAAACAAGTAAAGAAGAAGAATACATTAACCACAGAAGACGTTAAACGGTATACACGCAATTTCTGGAAGGTGCTTATCGGGGTGATTCTGTTGGAGTTTTTATTTATCTTTAGTGTAGGCATCGGGCTATTTGGCAAATTGCCTACATTCCGTGATCTGGAAAACCCGAAAAGTAACCTGGCTTCTGAAGTCATCTCAGCGGATAATGTAGTGCTGGGCACATACTTTGTGCAGAACCGCTCGAATGTCCGGTACGATGAACTATCGCCCAACCTGGTACAGGCACTTATCGCTACCGAAGACAAACGGTTTTACAGGCATTCGGGAATTGACTACCGGCGTACCTTTACCATTATTTTTTATAACCTGCTTGGAAGACGGCAGGGCGCCAGTACAATCACTCAGCAGTTGGCACTCAATCTTTTTTCCGAGGGACGTGCACGCAGTACCGGTAAACGGATCATTCAGAAGTTTCAGGAGTGGATTACGGCCGTACGTTTGGAACGCAACTATACCAAGGAGGAAATCATCACCATGTATTTCAATACCGTGGATTTCGGTGCTTATAACACATATGGAATCAAATCAGCAGCCCGTACCTATTTTAATACCACGCCTGATAAGCTGAATGTGCAGCAAGCGGCTATTTTGGTGGGTATGTTGAAGGGGCCTGGAATTTATTCGCCTGTGCGGTATCCGCAGAATGCCATCCGCCGCCGGAACGTGGTGATTGAAAACATGCGCAGTGAAGGCTTTCTTACACGCGAGGAGTCTTTGAAACTGCAAAAAGAGCCGTTGGTGCTGGACATGCGCATTTCGAATTACGGGGAAGGTCTTGCGCCCTATTTCCGGGCGGTGATGAAGCGCGAGATCCAACGGCAGTTTAATGAAATGTCAATCACAAAAGCTGATGGAACCCCTTGGGACTTGGATCGGGATGGCTTAAAGATTTATACAACCATTAACTCGAAAATGCAGCTGTATGCGGAAGAGGCACAGAAAGAATGGATGAAGACCATCCAAGCTTCGTTCGATAAACAGTGGAAAAGCAGGGATCCTTTCCGGGGTGATAAGGCGAAGCTCTTAGAGACAGGAATGAAGCGGTCAGACCGCTACCGGATGCTCAAGCAAGCGGGGAAATCCGATGCAGAGATAAAAAAGGATTTTGACACACCGGTACCGATGACCATCTTTACCTGGGAGGGGAACAAAGATACGACCATGACTCCGATGGATTCCATCCGGTACAACAAGCTGATTCTGCGGAACGCCTTCATGTCTATGGAGCCGCAAACGGGTTATGTTCGTGCCTGGGTAGGAGGAATTAATTTTGAGCACTATAAGTATGACCAAGTGAAAATGGGTACCCGGCAGGTAGGCTCCACAGCGAAACCGTTTACTTATGCGGTCGCGATTGACAATGGGTTCTCTCCCTGTTTTCAGGTTCCCAACGTGCCGTTGACTGTGGGCAGTGGTCCGTATGCATGGACCCCGCGCGGCGAGTCGGTGGGCAGCCCGATTACGTTGCGTAGGGCCCTGGCGAATTCCCAGAACTTCGCCACGGCATATATGGTTAACGAGGTTGGGGCCAGGGCGGTGGCAACCCTGACGAAGCGGATGGGCATCACTTCGGAGGTTCCCGAATACCCGTCTATTTCCTTGGGAGCATACGAAGCATCGGTGTATGACATGGTAGGTGCTTATTCCGCCTTTGTAAACCATGGCGTTTGGGTAGAGCCTACTTACATCTTACGCATTGAGGATAAAAACGGAATGCCGATTTACGAGAAGGCCCCGCGCGTTACCAAAGTGCTGAATAGTGAAAGTGCATACATCATGGTGGATATGCTGAAAAGCGTGGTGGACGGAGGTTCGGGCCAACGGCTGCGCTGGCGGTATAACTTTACGAATCCCATGGGGGGAAAGACAGGTACGACAAATGACAACGCAGATGCCTGGTTTATCGGCATTACGCCGGAACTGGTGAGTGGTGTTTGGACGGGAGCGGAAGACCGTGGTATCAGCTTTTATTCAATGGCCGAAGGACAGGGAGCCCAAGCCGCTTTGCCTGTATTTGCCTTGTATATGCAAAAGGTCTATGCCGACACGACACTTCATTATACAAAAGATGATTTTCCGTTACCCGAGGGGGGGATCAGCAAGGAGCTGGATTGCAGTAAATATCAGGAGTTTATGCCTCAGGAAGAAGAAAAGCTTGACGATAGGCTTGGGTTTTGATGACCAAATTTGATTACCGTAAGGCGCTTGAAGAAATACCGCATCGGCCAGGGATTTACCAGTACTGGGATGCCAATGGGGAGCTTATATATATCGGAAAGGCAAAGGATCTCCGGAACCGGGTAAGTTCTTATTTCGTCAAAGACAGCCTGCTAAACGGAAAAACCCGCGTGCTGGTGCGCAAAATCAACCGGATCACGTTTACCATCGTGGATACGGAGATCGACGCCTGGCTGCTGGAAAATAGCCTGATCAAAAAACACCAACCACGGTATAACGTCATGCTCAAGGATGACAAAACGTATCCGTGGATTGTGATCAAAAATGAACCGTTCCCCCGTGTTTTCCCCACACGGAAATACGTCAAAGATGGATCGCGGTATTTTGGTCCGTATGCTTCGGTGGGGATGATGCATGCCATCATGGATACCATCCGGGAGTTATATCCCCTGCGTACATGTAACTTGGCGTTAACGCCGGAAAACATTAGCAGAGGGAAGTTCAAAGTATGCCTGGAGTATCAGATCGGCAATTGCAAGGGGCCCTGCGAAGGGTATCAAACAGAAGAAGAATACGAGCAAAATCTGAATGATATCCGAGACATCCTCAGTGGCAAAATTGGGATGGTGATCCGGCGGTTAAAGAACGAGCTGGATAAAGCGGCGGCCGAATTGAAGTTTGAGTACGCTCATCACCTGAAAAATAAATTGGATTTACTGGATCGTTACCAAAGTAAGTCCACCGTGGTCAATTCCTCTATCACCAATGTGGATGTGTTTAGCATTGCTTCCGATCAAAGCTACGCCTTTGTCAATTACCTGAAGGTGATGAACGGTGTCATCATTCAGACGCAGACCGTCGAATTGAAAAAACGGCTTGATGAAAGCGATGCGGAGCTGCTGAGCTTAGCGATTCCCGAAATCCGTAGCCGTTTCAACAGCACCTCGAAAGAGATCATTGTTCCATTTACCCTGGGTATCGATGCGGGCAACCTGAAGTTTACGGTTCCGAAACAGGGGGAGAAAAAAAATCTGCTGGAGTTATCACTCAAAAATGCGCTCTACTTCAAGAAAGAGCGGCTCAATCAATACGAAAAGCTGAATCCGGAGCTGAAAGCGGAGCGCATCCTGACTCAAATGCAGAAAGACCTGCGCATGAATGTACTGCCCCGTCATATTGAATGCTTCGATAATTCCAATTTCCAGGGGAAGTATCCCGTTTCGGCAATTGTTGTGTTCAGGGATGCCAAACCATCCAAGAAAGATTACCGGCACTTCAACGTAAAAACGGTGGAGGGGCCCAATGACTTCGCTACGATGGAAGAGGCCGTGCACCGGCGTTACCGGCGGCTGCTGGATGAGGGGCAGACACTGCCGCAGCTGATTGTCATCGATGGGGGCAAGGGGCAGCTATCCGCTGCGCTAAAGAGCCTGAAACTGCTGGGGATCGACAAGCAGGTAACCGTCATCGGTATCGCCAAGCGGCTAGAGGAACTGTACTATCCCGGCGATCAGTATCCGCTATACCTGGACAAGAAGTCCGAGACGCTGAAAGTGATCCAGCACCTCCGCGACGAAGCGCACCGGTTTGGCATTACCTTCCATCGCAAACAACGGAGCCTAAAGACATTCCGGACGGAACTTGAAAACATACCCGGCATTGGCCGGACAACCGCAGAGAAGTTGCTCAAGGCGTTCCGATCCGTAAAAAAGATACAGGAAGCAACGCCTGAGCAACTCCGCGAAGTGCTGAACGAAAGACAGGTGACAGCACTCAGAGATTATTTCATATCTTAATCTTTTGCCGATCCTCTTTACAATTGCAACGGCAAGAATTTGGAGGTATCCTGCTGGCTTACGGGTATCGATCCCACGGGCGCCCAGCCGGCATCCATTTCTACCAGTGCGAAATTAACGTAGTTGCGGGTGTTGCCCAATATCGATTTTTTCAGCGAAAATTCAAGGACATTTTTACCGCCCAGTGTTTTCATCTGCGAAAACAGCAATGCCTCGCCGAAGGTGGCGATATCCTGCCAGCTCCAGCCGTTGTCTGGCGCGTTGTGCCGGAAAATACTGCCAGCCGAAGCGAGGGGATTGGCGCGGTCGAAGCTGCCTTCAATCAAAAAGTCGGCACCGGATGCAACCGGGTACATCCATGTGATGTACCCGGTTTGGGGGTTATTATCGGCATCGATGTAGAAGTCCATAACCGCCAGGTTAAATTCGGGCGTGCCTTCCAGGTAGAAGTTAAGGAAATCGGATGAGGCAAATGTTTTAATGCCCAGTATGTTTCCTCCGGCGCCACCTTCGTTCACCGCGGCATAGGGCACATTTTCCCAATCTGTAAAATCCCCATCAATTTTGATATTCGGTCCCAGCACGACGACGGTGTCGGTAAATGCACTTTCGGTGGTGCCCATGGTGGCCGTCAGCGTGACGAGGAAATCGCCCTTTGCGCGATAGATATGCTGTGGAGAACGGGCGATGGAGGTATCTCCATCGCCGAAATCCCAGTGGTACGACGATGCATTTGATGAGAAATTGGTGAAATTGACAATAAAACCGTCGGCGACGTAGCTGAAAACCGCCTTAGTTCCATTGGTTTCTTCCTTTTTGCAGGAAGCTAAAATCAGCAGGGCTAATGCAAGCACCGGCATGTAGTTTCGTATGTTGCTCATAGTTCTTACTATTTTTTGCGTCATTGTTTATCGGTTTTTATTCCACCGTTAGTTGTCGCAGGAGGCTGTTTAACCCCGTTTCATCCTGCCATACGGCTTCATTGGCTAGACGGATAGCGTATTCCGGCCGGTCTTTCAGTGAGGTGGAAGAGTCGCTGATGTTGAGGAAGAGCTCATAGGTGCCCGCCGGGATGCCGGTGAGATTGGGTTGTTCTTCGAACGTGACCTTTTGGCCGGGCTTACATCGCCGGAGATCACACGAAAGGGCAACGGCATGCAGGCTGCCGGTCGCTTTGTTTTTCAGTATCAAATCCACGCTTTTTTGGTGATACATCGGTGCGTACCCGCTGTTGGTGAAGTGAAGAGTCAACGGGAATCCCTTTCCCTCTGCGACAGAAAGAGGAGCTTCGCTGCTTTCCAGAGCTAGGCGATAGCCGAGGTTACGCTGAAACTCGTCAAAGCACCCCGAAGCCCGCCACAGATTGATGGTAGGCTCGTACCAATCCAGGTTGAGGTAGGTCCACCGGAGGAATTTCATCTGGTTTCGCCCTTCGGGGCAATCGGGTGAAAATCCATCGGTAGGCGGACAGGTTTCACCTCCTGTCGGTACAAACAGCGCATCGTCGCGGATGTATTGCTTTTCCGCTTCAATCTGACCATCTGTATATGTACCATAGTCCGTCGCATTGGATAGAAAGCAATCGTTGTGATGTCCCACGCGAGCCAGGGGCGACCCACTGTCGACTGCCTGTTGTGTCACCGGCTGCGCCGTATCGAAAATGCGTTGCTTCATAACCGGGGTCCGTACCTGTACCATCAGTTTCGCCGGTACAACTTCCAGAAGTTTCGAGAGTACCCGTTTCTGATTTTCAGGCGAAGCAAGGTTGTTACTGGAGCTGTGCCATTCGCCCCAGGCGCCGATAAATCCGGCCTGTACAAATGCAATGATATCTTCATTTGCCTGAAAAAGGGGTTTCAGCTGGTCAAGGTGCTGCTCAACGACAGCTATCGGCGCATCGGTTCCTTCCATGTCGTCTGTGTAAGCGAAGCGCAGAATTGTTTTCAGTCCGGCCGCCCTTATTTTGTCGAGGTCGGCCTGTATGGCTGCCAGTTTATCCTCCCCGATGGACCTGTCCTTGTATTCCTGCAGGTAAACGATGCGCAGGATCAGGGAAACGTTGCGGCTGCGCAGTGTGGCGAGCGTACCGGCATCGAGCACGTTATTGTCGGACAGGGTGTTGTAAGTATGGATAAATCCCCGTTCGGGATTTGGAAAGATCGCATTTGACGTCTGATAGGTAACGGTCTGGTTGTCTCCGTTTGTTCCGGGCGGATTTTGCGTACCTTTCGAACAGCCGGCTAAGCATCCAAGCAATAGCCAGGAAAATACGTGTATTGCCATAATGAATCGGTTGTGCATGGGTGGAAAGATTAAAAATATCCGGGATTCTGAATGAACTTACCTTTTCCTTCGCTGATCATTTGCAGGGAGAAGGGGAAAAGCTGTTTATATTCCGCTGTGTAAGGAGATTGTTTAACCTCACGGGCACGTTCCACAAACTTACCGTGTCTGATGAGGTCTGCGCGGTATTGTCCGTTTTCGCACCAGAATTCGTGGCTACGCTCAGTCAATATCAGGTCATTGAAAGCTGCAAGGGAAGCATAATCGGCTACATTTAGCGGCTGCAGCTTAGCTCGTTGCCGGATGATATTGACCAATTCCATGGCTTCGGATGTACCCGCATTGGCAATGTTAGCCAGTGCCTCCGCTTTTGACAACAGCACATCGGCATAGCGGTACATGACGATATCGACGGTCGACAGGCTTGTAGTCCGTTCTGCATCCGGATTCATTTTCAGCGGGATAGGCCCCCAGTCCATCACGTCGCCGGGATTACTGCGGCTGTAAGTGATTCCGTCTGTACTGGTATACCGGTCGATGAGCAAGGTCTTCCGTACATCCTGAGGTTCGAATGTATCAAAGAACCACCAGGTGCTTTGGATCGTTCCCCATCCACCCTTCGGCGAGAAGTCGGCCGGGAGGGCCATCAACTGCCACTGATTTTCGCTGGTACCTTCATAGTTGCAGGGAATGGCCCAGATGACTTCACGGCTTCCCTTTGCGCCTTCGAGGCCCCACATGCCCACATAGTCGTTATCGATGGTGTAGTAATTGTAACCGATGATGTCGTTGCAGAGTTCAACGACCTTATCCCATCGCTTTTCGTGTAGGTTGAGCCGGATGAGAACCATCTTAGCCAGGCCTTTGCTAAACCGTCCATATTCGGCCTGAGCCGGAGCGGGCAGGTCTTCTGCGGCGGCGATTAGATCAGCCTCGATGAAATTGACAGTCTCCTCGTGTGACAGCCGGGCCAGCGGTTCTTCGATCAACGGATTTTTCAGGACTTCAATCGGCGCGATGACGATGGAGCCGAAAAAATCAAACAACTGGTAGGCAAGCACCCCCCTTGCACAGCGTACCTCCGCAATGGCACCCCGCTTGAGGGTTTCGCTTACATCCGATTCCTCGATGAGATCAATGGTCAGCGTCATTCGGCTGATCATATTTTGAAAGTCATCGTAGAAGCGGGTGATTTCCGTTGTAGCCGGAATGTAATTGTGCAGGGAAGCGACGTTCTGTACGCCGTATTTTCCATGTAAGATCTCGGTGGTAGCATCGGAGACGAACATGACGCCCCGCTCTGATGTCGAATAAATACCATCGCCCCAGGAACCCCGCAAGGGGTAATAGCATGCATTGACCATGGCCTGTAAATCGGCTTCGGTTTTTGGGAAAATACTGGGATTGATTTCCGAATAATCGGCGGGTACGAGGTCGTCCGTGCAGCTTCCCAGCCAGCAGATACCGATGACCAGGCAGTATATGTGATTTCGTAAGTTCATGATTACGGTAATTTTTTTGTTAAAGTTTCAATCGCACACCCAACGTAAACGTCCGGATATTGGGGTAAGCCGCCGTGTAGGAGTCCGTTTCCGGGTCGACTCCTTTATAGGGCGTAATGACAAATAAGTTGCTCGCGGTCGCATTGATTGCCGCTTCACTGAATACCTTACCCACCCAACGTGTGGGAAGTGAGTATTCGAGGGATACGTTTTGTAAGCGGATAAACCAGGCGTCTTCCAAAAAGAAGTCTCCGGCGCCGTAGGGCGAATATCCCCAGAACGAGCTGGGTTGGGTGGTCGATGGACGTTCCGGGGTCCACCGGTCTTTTACCGTACGTAAGGCGTTGTAACCGTTCTGGTAAACCCCCACGGCACCGATGCCATACGTTACGTAGTTGGGATCTTCCATGCGGCGCCCAAACATGCCGTTGAAGTCGATGTTGAGGGTCCAGTTTTTATAGGTAACGATGTTGGTGAACCCGGCAATCAATCCCGGGTCGGATGTACCCAACAGCCGGGTATCGGCATCGTCGAGAATACCATCGGGCTGACCGGTACGGATGAAGCGTCCGTTTTCATCTACTTCAGGATTTCCGTTGGCATCACGTTTGAAGCCGTCTACGTCTTTCAGGCGGATCATTCCCGGCCTCAGTTCGGGCTGGGAGTCGGGGATGGGATCATTTACCTGTTGGATGGCCTCGGCGGGGCGGTAGAATTGGGCACGGATGGGATCATCCACGCGCTCGTACACCGCGGGTTTCCAATCGTCGGCACGTTCTTTCCACCGGTCCACATATTTCGATACGGCAAGCATGGTGCGCCAATGGACGTACTGATTCCGGATGTTGTGGGTGGTCAGCGCTACCTCGAAGCCGCGACTTTGTGTTTTGCCGATGTTGGCCATGATGGTATTCACCTGATGGTACGAGTTGATGGGCTTTTCGGCGAGCAGGTCTGAAATTACTTTGTTATACACGTCGACGGAGCCGTCCACGCGCCCTTTGAAGATAGAGAAATCCAGTCCGATATTCGTTTCCGTGGTGGTTTCCCATTTCAAATTGGGGTTTTCGAGTCGCCCCAGGGATACGCCGATTTGGATGGCTTCTTCTGCAGACAACCAGGCGGGGTAGGCGCTGTAGGCTGCGAAAGCGTTGGTACCGATGGATGCATTACCGGTTTGTCCATGTCCGACACGGAGTTTGAGCATAGGGGCAAAAGTTTTCAGATTTTGCAGGAACGGCTCTTCGGAGAGGTTCCATCCGAGTGCCACCGAGGGGAACGTGCCCCATTTGTTGTTCCGGGCAAATACACTGGCACCATCGGTCCGGATGGTCGCGGTAAGTAGGTAGCGATCGTTGTAATTGTAATTGATCCGTCCAAAGTAAGAAGCAATCGTGTTCTCTCTCCGTGATGAACCGACCACTTTCGTGCCACTTCCGGCATTCAGGTTGTTCCACAGAAAGGCATCCGTGATGAAGGATGAATTGCCCGAATTGTTGTACGTCTCGCGGGTATCCTGCCGGGATGCACCGACGAGTACCGTCAACTGATGGGCTTCTGCGAAGCGAGTATTATAGTCGACGGTACCTTCAAAAAGATAGTCATCCTGGCTGAAGGAAGCAATGGCAGCACGTCCCTGTTCCAATGCTCCGTGCAGTGTAGACGTGGGAATGTAGGTTTCCCGTTTGGAGCCGCCGCGGTCTACCCCTGCTTTGACACGGGCCGTCAAGCCCTGAAACGGTTTTACTTCGAGAAACGAGTTGAGCAACAGCCGCTCTACGCGCCCATCGTCGGTAATGGTCAGCAGGGAGTAGGGGTTGGGTTGCAAGGCCAACTGCGGATTCAACGGATAATTACCATTTTCATCAACGGCTTGGATGTGGGGGCCCTGTTGGATGGCTGCCCGGATGATTCCTGAGTTTTCGTATTGGTCGGCACCCAATTGGCTGTTTTTGTTGTTGATCTGGCTGGCCGTCAGGTTGACGCCTAGGGTCACCATGCGATGCACGCGTTGTTCTACGTTGGCCCGTACCGTAAACCGTTCGAAGGCTGAGTTTTTGACAATGCCGCCCTGGTCGTAATAATTGCCCGATACCAGGTATTTGGTGGCTTCGTTCCCACCGGATAGGCTTAGGTTGTGTTGCTGGGTTTTGCCGTTGCGGGTAACCAGCGAGAGCCAGTCTGTTCCTCTTCCGACGTTATTGATGGCGTTTTGGGTATACAGCTGCCTGAAAGGCTGGCTTACCGGATTAGCCTGCGCCTCTTCAAGCGTCCTTGAACCATACGGAATTACGTTGTTGTCAAAATTCCACTGTTCCCAGGCTGCTTCGTTGCGGACCTGCATCCATTCGTTCAGGGGTAGTACATCAAAGGAGTTTTCGTACTTCTGGAATGAAAAGTTGGTGGAATACTGCACCACGGGCGTCCCTGCTTTTCCCTTTTTGGTGGTGATGAGGATCACGCCATTGGCTGCCCGCGAACCGTAGATGGCGGTGGCACTTGCGTCTTTTAATACTTCGATGGATTCGATGTCATTGGGATTGAAGGAATTGAGGATACTTTGGCTGCCAAACTGGTACCTGCTCCCAGCGATGACGGGCTGCTGCAGGTCCGATATCGGGAATCCGTCGACAACGATCAGTGGATCGTTGCTGGCATTGATAGAGCCTGCTCCCCGCACTAGGATATCCAAGCCGCCGCCGGGTTGGGCACTGTTCTGGCGGATCATGAGGCCGGGTACCTTGCCTTTGAGCATGTTTCCGATTTCGGGGCCTGAATTGATCACCAGATCATCGGTTTTTACCGACGAAACTGCTCCGGTCAGGTCGCGCCGTTTCTGCGTGCCGTAACCGATCACCACAATGTCATCTAACCCGATCACATCCGGCTGCAGGACAACGTTGATTTCCTGTTGCCCACCGACTGTGATTTCCTGGGGTTTATACCCCACGTAACGGAACACGAGGATGTCACCGGGATTGGCCTGTATGCTGAATTTACCGAGGTCGTCAGTCAGGGTGCCATTGCCGGCATTTCCCCTGACCGAGACGCTGACACCTGCAAGTACCTCCGTGGAATCCCGCACGGTACCCTGTACCGGTTGTTGAACCGGGCGGGCGGATGGAAAGGGAGCCGCCTTGTCGTGAATAATGATGGTCTGGTTGTCAAGCAGGTACCCGATCGGCTGGTTGCTGAAAATTCCTTCCAGCACTTTTTCCAGGGGCTGATCGGTGACGTGAATGGTAACCGGATGTGTTTTACGGATCTGCGCCATCTTGTAGATAAAGTCTACGTTGGCCTGTTTCCGGATTTCACTGAAAACCTGCTCAATAGGAGCCGCCGTTTGGGAGAGGGTGATTCGCTGGGCCATGACCGTACCACTCACCTGCGTGGAGGCCAACAATACTACGAGCGCAATCAATTTCATTTGTACAATGGTTTTTACCAACAACCGCTGCGTCTGGTTTAAGTGCTTTGGTTTGGTTCGTACATGTAAATAAACACCGCGTGATTTCGTGCGGTACAATACAAAATGCATACCTTTGTTAAATTTGGGTTTGTAAATTCGTTAATCGCAAAGAGGATGGTCAGGCCCAAGCATTCCCGGATTCCGCGGCCAACGGAATCCGGCTTTTCAGCCTACCGATAAGATATCGTCGTTATGTCTTCATAGCTGTACTCCTTATTATTTCGTTGTTTATTGAGATATATATAATTTGTTATGCTCGATGTTAAACTGAATACCTCCCGAAAGCTGTAGGATTCGGAGTATTTCGGACAGATTTTTATTGCGGGATATTTGTCCGCCAAATGTTTCATTGGGTATATCGTCTACATAAACCACCTCGATGTTATACCATCGGGTGATCTTGCGCATGATACTTTGTAATTCTTCGTCGACGAAGCGGAAATCGCCGTTTTTCCAATCGGCCGCAGTGTTGGTATCTATTTTTTTCACAGTAATATTCCCGTTTTGGAGTATACTTTGCTCGCCGGGCTTTAAAATTGTTGCCGTTGAGGGGCGATCGAGCGGCGCTACCCGTACAGTTCCTTCAACTAGGGTAGTTTTTACATCTCCATCGTCGGCATACGCACTGATATTGAATTGGGTGCCGAGAACTTCAACGGTTTGACCCGCGGTTATGACACGGAAAGGAAGTTTTTGAGCGGATGGCTGTTGACTGCCCGCTAATGGCCGATGGCTGACATCAAAATACGCTTCGCCTTCGAGTTCTACGACCCGTTCCCCTGCATCAAACCGCGATGGATATTTCAGTGTCGACGCAGCGTTGAGCCATACCTGTGTGCCATCGGGAAGGGTCAGTTGATAGGTTCCTCCCCGGGGTGTCGATAGTGACATCATTCCCGTTTGTTCGGTGTTTATTACTTCGGTACCGTCGGTGTAGGTCAATTTTTTTTCTCCGACAATAATGCCGACCTGTTGTTCGTCCAATGAAACGGTTTGACCGTCTTTGAATGTCAAAGTTGCCCGATTACCTCCCGGTGCTACGTCATTGACCGGAATCTTGGATAAGGTATTGGGTGCTCGCACTGACAGAGATGGTAAAAAAAAGATGGATAAGGTTAATGCAATAACCGCTGAAGCTGCCAGTGAAAGATATAACTTCCACTTTTTTGGTGTGTGTTTTTTATTATCCAAGTCGAGGTTGGCAAATACGCGTCGGATTGCAGCTTCCGTTACGGCATCTGGATCGCTATTTTCCTGAAGACGTGCGTGGATCAACGATTGGAAATGCGCCCGGTGTTCGTCAGCCTGCATCAGCCGGAATAATTCCCTGATTTCATCCGGTGAACAGGCATTGCGAAGGTGTTTTTGAAACAGCTGCGTGATGTATTGCTTATCTTCCAATGGTGTTTTATCGTAATACCAATAAAACAGGCGGTCCCTCTGTTCGCAACAAAAATTTTTTTAATTTTTTTCTTTTTTTAAAGAAACAGGGCGGCCAGCATTAAGATCAGCAATGCGTGTTCCGATAAGTAATATGCTTTCAGGAATTTGGTGGCTTTAACAATATGATCGCTGATGGTGGAAACGGAGATTCCCAACAGGTAACTGACCTCTTCGTAACTTTTGCCGTCGATTTTACAGAGCGTATAAACTAACTTCCGCTGTGGGGGGAGCTTATCTACCGCGCTTGCGAGGATGGTTTCAGCCTCTTTGTAAGCCAGCTCTTCGTCGATGTGGTGATATAACTCGCTGGATGCCGCAATCAGGTGTGCTTCGACATCGTGACGTTTGGTTTGCTGGTTGAAGAAGTTATAGATCAAATGTTTGGCAATGGTAAATAAATAGGATTTGAACGATTTGTCAGGGTCAATGGAAGCTCGCCTTTCCCAGATCCGCTGGAAAAGATCCTGCAGGATTTCTTCCGCGATTGTTACGGATTTTACCATTTTCAGAATGTTACCGAAAATCCGTGCGCTATAGGTGAAATAAAGTTGCTCAAAGGCTTTTGTATCTCCGTCGCGCAGCTGCACCAGTAGCCGTCTTTCAATCAAATTCGTATCGCCGTACATATCCTGCCCGATTTTACATCTTCATAGCCTCCCTATTTATTGCGATAGGTTTTAATACATTGGTTCATTTGTGTTGTTTTCGTGGAAAACAATGTCAATAATACGGTACAATTTCCGTTTTTGCAAATCCGTATGCACGCAAACGATTGTTTATTTTGCGGCAGATCTAACGGGGTCATCGGTATGCTGCCTATCGGCTTAATTCCTTAAGTACATTTTTTCCTTGGTTGACCAGTTCCGCGCAAGTCATTCCCGAGGGTCGCTTGATGTTGAACGGGGCGACGGCCTCTTCCAGTGTATTCAACTTCTCCGTCTCCGATGCCGCTGTAAATTGTTCACGCAAAATACGGATTTTTTCGGCATCCTGTATGCCTTCTTTGGCACGCTCAAACCGGATGGAACTCCTGCCATCGGGATAGATGATGTAGGTGTCCCCGGCAGGCCATGTACGGAAGCGGGAATCGATCAATGGGTTTTCCGTCCATGAGTTATAGGACCAGTGCAGGTAACCATCCAGTCCGGCTGCCCGCGCATACCAACCCATAAAGACGGCCTCCGATGGGTCTGAAAAGGTGAAAATATTTGGGAATTCATCGGAGCAACACACGTAGTAAGTGCTTATCAGATCGTTTTCTTTCCGGAACGCCAAGTCTTTTTTATCGAAATCTGCACCGAAAGCCACGCAGATATCTTTCAACATGGGATATTCCCGGTAGCTTTTGTGGTTATCCGCGAGTGCGACACCCATTTCCGGTACTACTTTTTGCAGCAGTTCCAGCGCAATTTTCATTTCTTCGGGCGATCGTTCGTCCATGGCGATGTTGGTAAATGCCAACCAGCCTTTATCCTTTAAGTGATCACGGAAAGAAGTGAGAAACGGTGTCCAAAGTTCGGTAAACTCTTTGCTTCCCGGTTTTGCACTGACATTGACGGTATCGCCTGTTTGTGCATCCAGGTAGTGGATCTCGTGGTTCCACGGAAGCAAGGAATAACAGTTGATGAGTTTGTTGACCCCGAGATTCCTCATGAAGTTGACCCAACGGTCAAAAATTGCATAATCATATTCCCAGGTGCCGTCTGCTTTCTTGGTCCAGCGAATCATGTCTTCGTATGGATCGAAGCATTGGTTGTTCCAGGGGTCCTTGTTTAAATTAGCAGTAATCACTTTTTGGCCCGCATCGGCCAGCATTTTCATGGGTGCTTTCATCAATTCCCAGTGTTCTTCTGACCACACCTTGACACCGTGTACCCGTGCAACTGCCGATGGGTGTTGCCACATATCCAAGTGGAATGCCCAGTCGCTCGGTGCAGGCAACGTTTGAGGGAGCACCTCGATAGACAGGGTCAATTCCCTGGTAGCTTGGTTTTGTGCATAGAGGTTCAATGTTCCGGTATATATGCCTGGAGAGGCATCGGGGGGAATATCGAACGTTAACCATACAGGTAGCGTGGTCCCGGCAGCCATGTCAAAACAAGAAACATTATCCAATGCATCCGCGGACAATGACACCGGAAAATCTTCCGGTTTGCGGTAGCCGCAGCCCGGTGCAAACACGTCGGTCAGGACATATCGTACGAACCGTGCCTGGCCGATGGAAGGATCCATGGTTTCGCCGTTCGCCGATTTGAAAGGGGAAAAGGCAAACTCAATCTGATCGGCCGCTTGGTTCGACCAAAGCACCAATTGTGCGGATATGGTTTCCCCGCGCCAGCCGCTGCCGCTCCATTCCGTAGTTTGCGTCAACTGAGGAACTGCCGATTTGGCGTAGCGCTGATCAATTGTGCCAAACGAGTAGTGCAGGCCATCCACCTGCGACCAGTCGACCTGCGTGGTATCGGGGTCATCGGCTTCGGTATATGTCTCGCAGGACACTACGGGATGCGATGGGTTGCAGGAGGCAAGCAGTAGGATGCTCAGGAACGGAATAACATATTTCATATCGTTTGGCGAATTTATCAACGGGTTTATATGGTTCAATGTTACATAATGCGATTCTGTTTCCCAAATCCGGGAGTCACGCAATCGATTGTGCAAAAAAGAAGCCGCCGCAATAATCATGCGACGGCTTTGGAGAATGAAAGAAATATCAATACCCCGGATTCTGCTCGAGATTGGGGTTGACAGCGATTTGCTGGCTGGGGATGGGATAGACCA
The DNA here is from genome assembly GCF_014642075.1 of Parapedobacter defluvii. Lineage (GTDB taxonomy): Bacteria > Bacteroidota > Bacteroidia > Sphingobacteriales > Sphingobacteriaceae > Parapedobacter > Parapedobacter defluvii. The sequence continues at coordinate 933,223 of NZ_BMIK01000001.1, forward strand.
GTGTATGTGGCCCGGGATCTGCAGGTTTTTCCTGCCAGGGTTCCAGGAATTTGCCAAACCGGATCAGATCCTGCCGTCTCCATCCTTCCCAATACAGTTCCCTTCCGCGTTCGTCAATCAGCTCGTCTAGCGTAAGTGTGCCGAGCGCAGCAACGTTGCGGTTGGTGCGTATGCTGTTCACCAGTGTTAATGCTTCTGCGGGCGTGCCCGTTCCGCCGCGCAATATTGCCTCCGCTTTCATCAACAATACATCTGCATAGCGGAATACCACCCAGTCGTTATTGCGTTGGCCCGAAGGTACACCATAATCGAAGGCGTATTTCATTACCCGGATACCGGCAGTTTCCAGGGTATTGCCGGACGTTCTGATCGTGACTTCCCGCGTAAACACGAGTGGTTGGCTGGAAGGGTTTCGGGCCATTAACGGTTGGTCGTTAGCAAGATTGTATTGCTGGCCAATCAGAAAACCAACGTTTCGGCGTTTGCCCGGATTAGCCATCGTATCCGCCGGGTATTCATAATAAATTCCCAGTCGCTCGTCTCCTTCGTCAAACAAGTCATAAAAATCGGATAGCGTACACCATCCATTCCACCCCCCTGGGGTCATGTTGTAATGGGCAACGGTATTCCAGGTACGGTCAATGCTTCCACCCCTTACGCCGAATTCATTGTACAGTGTAAAGATGTTTTCGGTAGAAGCTGTGTGGTTATGGGGTGCAAAATTGTCAAAATACTTACCCGAAGGAGAAAGCTGATACCGGTTGCTGGCCGTTATCTGGTCGGCGAGGCTAATGACCTGATCCATATCAGCAGGGTCGAATGTTGGATTCTGCCGATCCAGGAATACCCCTTTATTTAAATACAGTTTCATCAGCAGTACCCTTGCTGCATTTTGGCTGGCAACGTAGGCTGCGCCGCTTGTGGGTAGATCACTCAAAGCCGCATTAAGTTCGCCGGTAATAAAATCAATAGCCTCCGTAGGCTGGAGTGTAATGGGGGGCTCCCGGAAATTATCAAGGTCTTCCCGGTAGGGTACCACGCCCCACAGATTTAATACGTCGTACATGCTGAGTGCCCGGATAAAACGCGCTTCGGCTGCCTGCTGGGCGGTAGGATTGTTGCGGAGTACGTTGGATGCCTGGAACTGGGCGGTCAGCAAGGTTCTGAACGTGTTGTTCATGTACGAATTATCGGCATTCCAGGTGTGCTGGTGAATTGCCCGATGAATACCGTTGTCGTCCCAGTCGCCACCACGCGTAGGCGCCATGGCTGCGTCGGTCGAGATTTCTTCGAGCACCCACCGTTGCTCCTGCTGATAAGGTTCATTCAGGGCTGAATATGCACCGATTAACAAATCCGCGGCATTCACATTTGTAATTCCCTGCTCCAATTCACTCCGAAGTTGCTCGTCTAGGTCGGTGCAGGACAAAGACAGCCCCGCGACGATCAGAAAAAATGTGCAATATTTTTTAAAAGTGTTCATGATTCCAATGTTAGCGTGAACAATTTATTTATAATGAAAAGTTGAGGCCCAGAAGAAACGTTCTAGCGGGCGGATACGGAATATACTCGATACCGAGGGAAGGTATGTCATTAGCCGTACCGTCGGTATTTACTTCGGGGTCGAACCCACTGTAACCTGTGAAGACAAAGAGGTTCTGGCCTGTAAGTGACACATTCAGATTCCGGATGGCTCTCCCGATGTTGCCCACGTTGTAGCTGAGTGTCAAGTTGGAGAGTTTTAGGAAATCGCCCTTTTCCAGGTACCGGGTAGAGGGTGCGGCTGAATTGGAGGTAGACTCGCCTAACTGCGTATCAAAGACTTTTTCGGCGATGTTCCGGTTGGACAGGTTATTTACCCCCAATACCGTGGCCATGGTGTTATTGAACAGGTAATGGCCAAAGGCTCCATGCATGTTGACCGTTGCCGTCAACTTTTTGTAAGAGACATCGGTCGATATACCCAGTAAGTAATCGGGATTGGGACTATTTACATAAAATTTGTTCAAGGCGGGATCGACCGAAGTACCCACCGTACCATCCAGCGCCCGGTACCTGCTAGTACCGGTTTCGGGGTCTATTCCTTCAAAGATGGCTAGGTACCAAACGTTGAGCGGTTGGCCGCTTACCATCCGTTGACCCAGCACACCCGAAAAGCCCTGGCCACGGAGCTGGGCCGTTTCGTAATACCCCAGCAGGCCACTCACGTTGTTTTTCAGGTAAGTTGCATTCGTGGTTAGGTTCCAGTTCCAGTTATCGTTTTGCACAATACTGCCTGTCAGGGCCAATTCAATGCCTTCGTTGATGATCTCGCCGTCGAGGTTCACCCATAACCGGCCGTTGGGCGCAGGTTGGGCCAATGTCTGCTCAAATAAGGCATCGGTCGTGGTTTTGCGGAAGTAGTCGAGGGATCCGGAAAGGCGGTTTTGGAAAAATCCGAAGTCAATACCTGCGTTGATGGTGGAAGAGCTTTCCCATCTGAGGTCGGGGTTTCCGAAGTTGGCCTGTGAAATGCTTTGGGCAGCAAAAACATACCGGTCCTTTGATGCGCCGGAAGGAAATTCCTGATTACCTGTTTTCCCCCAGCCCACGCGCAGCTTGAGGTTGCTGATGGTCCGGTTATCCTGTAAAAATGCTTCGTTAGAAATATTCCAGGCAAATGCCAGGGAAGGAAAATTGGCGTATTTGTTATTCTCACCGAATTTGGTCGACCCATCTCTCCGGATGGTACCGGTGAAAAGATACCGATCTGCAAAGTTAAGTGCGGCCCGCGCAAAAAAGGACTGCAGTTCATTGGTTGGATGCCGGTAGGAATCGATAGACCGGTTGCTTGCAATGGAATAGTCCAGGTAGTCGTAGTAATCAAGCCCACCCAGGTCGGAAAATCCACTCCCGCTTTGCGAGTTCCACCGGCGGTCGAAACTCAGGTATTCGTAACCCACTACGGCATTCAGATTGAGTGACGTGGCGATCTCCCGGTTGAATGATAGGGTATGTGTTAGTTGCTGGTTGGTTTCGATGTCGTTGCCGATGAAGGCGGATCCGTTATTGATATCGTTCGGATTAATCATACCGGCTATGAGCCGACCCGTTCGGCGGCCGGTTTGGCGGGTAAGACTGTACATGAGTTTGTATTCCAGATCGTCTGTGATTTTATACGATGGCGAAATGCTGGATAGAATCGTATTGACCACTGCCCGGTCTTTGAATGCCGCCAACGAGGTGAGCGGATTGATCAGCGTTGGCGATTGGTAGGTCAGTGCTCCTTTATCGTCACGGAGGGGGAGTGTCGGATTCCATTGCAGTGCCTGGGAAATCACATTCCCTTCAAATCCGACGCCTACATTGATCGGGACAATATTTTCGTCGGTTTGGGAGGCGAGTATGTTGATGTCGAGCCCTAATTTTTTGCTTTCCAGGAATTTGAAATTGCTGTTCAAATTGGTGGTGAATTTTCGTAGACGGGATGTTTCGACGATGCCGTTCTGATCCAGGTAGCCAGTGGATATGCGGTATTTGGCGGCTTCGTTGCCCCCCGAAACGTCCAGTGCATAGTTTTGGGTAGCCGCAGTGCGGGTGATGGCATCGAATGCATTCACGGATCCACCAAAATCTCCGGACTGATCTTCCGGTGTATAAAATGCAAGTGCCTGCCTGAACTGGTCTGCGTTAAGTACCGTCGGCCTGTTTAGCAGCGTGGAGAAACCACTGGATGCCATTACGTTCAATGTGGGGGTGCCGGATTGACCCCGCTTGGTCGTTATGATAATCACTCCATTGGCACCCCTCGAACCATATATTGCCGTGGCGGAGGCATCCTTTAAGATATCCATACTGGCGATGTCATTGGGATTGAGATAGGAAAGGGGGTTCCCGCTATCCGAACCGTAGTTGCCATCGCCTTTGCCCGGGCGGGCGGATGTGCCGGACAGGGGGATGCCATCCACCACAAACAAGGGATTATTCCCCGCACGGATGGAAGAGTTACCGCGGATTCTAACGGTTGTAGAGCCTCCCGGTTGGCCAGTATTGTTGATGACCATTACGCCAGCTGTCCGGCCTTGGACCAATTGATCGGGGGCGACGATGACACCTTTATTAAAATCCTTTGCCTGTATCGAGGCTACGGACCCAGTGAGATCCTTTTTCTGGGTCGTTCCATAACCCACCACCACCACTTCTTCCAGGCTGGCTAAATCTTCCTGAAGGGTTATCTCCAGCGGCCGGTTTGCTTGTGCGGTAACTTCCTGGCTTATATAACCAATATAGGTCAATACCAATACTGTAGGTGTTTTGCTGACCGTTAGCGAAAACTGACCATCGTCGTTGGTTACGGTGGCATTGGTCGTTCCCTTTTCGTTGATGCTGACCCCGGCCAGCGGCTCGTTGTCGGTAGTGGTAACCTTTCCCGTCACGACCTGCTGTATCGGCTTTTCCGTTGGTTTTATGGCAAACTTTGGGGTTTTCCGATCCAAGATGATGATGGTTTGGTTGTCTAACAGGTAATCCACTGGTTGATCGTGAAAGATCTGTTTCAGTACGTTGTCGAGGGGCTGATTCCTGACGTGAATGGTTACCCGATTGGATTTTTGTATGTGCTGGGTTTTGATAATGAAATCAACGTTGCTTTGTTTACGGATTTCCCGGAGTATCTTTTGCAGCGGAGCGTTTTGCTCCGAAAGCGTGATCGACTGAGCACGCACTGCAGCGGAAACTTGCACGCAGGTTATGAATAAGACAAGTGTTATCAGCTTCATGATTACAATGAAATTCAGGATGAATGATGGGCATGCGATACGCATGCATCCATTTCTGCAAAGATTAAAAAGCATATCTTTGTGAACTTTGGGTGAATAATTGATTTGTTACTTAGTAAGAATCGGGTCGATATTTCCCAATGTAGATGCCGGGGGTGCTGGCGGGCATTCCCGGTTTTTTCTATCGCTATAGGTTACGTGTATCCCTGGTTTTTCATAATGTGTGTTTTTAGTTAAATAATCGGGTGTTTTTGGGTTCTTATTTGGGAGGTGAAAGAAACAGTGTGCCGTCTGTTATTCTGTATGTCACTCCCCCGGACAATTCTAATATATGCAACACTTCGGATAAGTTTTTGTTGCGTGAAATTTGCGCATTATAACTATCCTTGGGCAGTTGCCCTTCATAAATTACGTTTACATTATACCACCTGGCTACTTTGCGCATGATGTTTTCCAGCGTTTCGTCGGTAAAGATAAAATCGCCGTTTTTCCAGTCGACTACCGTTTCCGGGTCTACATCAATCACGCTCAATTCCCCCTGGCCGACTTTGGACTGCTGACCGGGTTTCAACAACGAAGAACCATTATCTGTGCTGACCCGCACGGCACCTTCGAGCAGTGTGGTATTCGTGGTACTTTCATCCGGATAGGCGTTTACGTTAAAATATGTGCCAAGGACTTCTACGGTTTGGCTATTGCTCACCACCCTAAACGGCCAGGCGGCATTCGAGGTACGGGATTCTTTACTTCGTGCTTCCGACTTCGTACTTCTAACCTCAAAATAGGCTTCTCCTTCAAGTTCCACTACTCTTTCTTTTTTGTCAAACTGCAACGGATATTTCAGTTTCGAGGCGGAATTGAGCCAAACATTTGTACCATCGGACAAGGTGATTTGGTAGGTGCCGCCCTTGGGAGTTGATAGTTGATAATGGACAATTGATAATGGATAATTCTCCCCCTGGCTTCCACTGTCAATTGTCAATTGTCCCTTATCAATTACTTCACTGCCATCTGTGTACATAATCCCATCTCCCACGACGATCCCGCTCTGCTGGGAACTCAGGTCAACCGTCCGGCCATCGGCCAGCGTAAGCGTGGCCCGGTTGCCGCCAGGAGCAACGTCCTGTTTGGTTACGACTGGGACCGGCTCAGGCTGTTGAAAATAAATATATGTGGCTACAACGAAAGCGATGAGCAACGCAGCAGCCGCAGCCGTTATAAAAATGCGTAGGGATTTGCCGCGTTTTCGTTTTATAGGATCATTGACATCTAATTTTTCGAAAACATCGGTCAGATCGATGTTGTCAGCCAGCACATCCGGAGTATTTCGCATATGGGCTTCAATAAGTTGTTCGATATATTCCTTATCGTCACCCGATTGAAGCATGTGCATCAATTGAGCTGCTTCTTCCGGGGAGCAGGTGTTTTGGACGTATTTGTCGAGCAACTGTCGGATATCTGGCTTGTTATTCATATATCGCTTATCCCGCTACTATACTAATATATACGGTGAAAGCACAAATGTCCTCTGCTCGATGCTTACTTTTTTTTCAGCTATTTTGTAACGATATATTCAGAATAGGTAAAATACGGATATCAGCAGACAGATGTGTTCCGATAGGTAATAAGATTTAATGAATTTGGTGGCTTTTACGATGTGATCACTGATGGTGGAAGTGGAAATTCCGAGCATACGGCTGACGTCTTCGTAGCTTTTTCCCTGTATCTTACACAATACATACACATGCCTACGTTGCGGAGGAAGCTGACGGATGCCATTCGCAATAATGGCATGGGTTTCTTTAAATGCGATTTCGTCATCGACATGTCGGTAGGAGGAAGTTGACTTTTCGATTAAGTAAGTTTCGAGGCCGCGCTGTCTGACCTGCGAGTGCAGAAAATCATACACCAGGTGCCTGGCGATGGTAAAGAGGTATGATTTAAAGGATTTGGTTGGATCGATTGTTTTACGCCTTTCCCAAACGCGCTGGAACAACTCCTGTAGAATTTCTTTGGCAATTTCAGTTGATTTCACCATTTTAAATATGCTGATATACAGCTTTTTGCCATAGAAAAAATATAGCTTTTCAAAGGCCTCCTTATCTCCCTTTTGCAGCGAAATTAATAACCTTGATTCGTCGAATGGATTATTAACCTCCATATTAGTCATCAATTTTGGTGATACCTAAATACATCTGGAAATATCTGCTTTCTCTTTACTTTTAAGTGTTTATTTCATAGTTAGCATCTACTATCTGGTAGATCAAAGCTACGCATAAATAAGTTAGTTTGCAATGCCTTTGTTACAATTCGGCCCGGCCGGAATTGATCAGCGTGGATGGCATAAATTTCCAAGGGTGGCTGGTATTGCCTGAACGACTTGCCGGGCTGGAATCACGACTTTATTCGAGTCAGCGACCAACTGGTCGCCCGCAGCGCCGTGTAAGTAACAGCCTAAAATGACAGCATCATGCGGCGGATATCCCTGGGCGAGAAAAGCCGTTAACATGCCTGTCAATACATCCCCCATGCCACCGGAGGCCATTGCCGGATTGCCAGTAGGGTTAATAAGCAAGTTGCCATCCGGCAGGGCAATAAATGTATATTGATTTTTCAGCAAGATAACCAGTTGGCGGGCAACGGCCTGTTCTTTGGCGGTCTGCACACGGTCCCACCAGCTTTTGTGCGCCCCAAAGAGGCGGTCAAATTCTTTCATATGGGGGGTGAGGATGCTATATTTGGGCAAGCGGTCTAACCATTCCCTGTTTTGTGAAAGAAAGGTTAGCGCATCGGCATCTATGACCATCGGCTTGTCGGTATGCGTTACCCCGTCTATCAACCAGGATGCTCGCTGACCTAAGCCGGGTCCGATACCGATGGCATCAACGCGATTCCACATTCCCGGTAACTCATCCACTCCGCAATACATCACCTCAGGCAGGCGGGTGTTTAACGCGGCGAGGCCCATTTCCGGAATGAAAGCGGTGGTCAATCCTGCGCCACTGTAGAGGCAGGCCTCACAGGCCAACAGGGCCGCACCCATTGTTTGGATATCTCCTGCAATGATAAGCGCATGGCCGTAGGTACCTTTGTGGGTGAAAGGCTCCCGATGACGGTAAATCTGCTGGATATCCGACGGTTCAATCAATTTAAAATCACTGGGCAGCTTTTCGATGAATGCCTCGTCCAGCCCGATATCCACCACATGGAAGTGCCTGATTGATTTGGCAGACTCCGGAAAGAAAAAACTAAGCTTTGGACGTTGGAAAGAGATGACATGATGTGCTTGCAGGGTGTGCTCCGATGGGGAGAGGACGCCATCGGCCGGGAGACCCGTAGGAACATCGACAGCCACGACCGGTTTTCCCGTTTGGTTGATATGTTGGACCATCCGCAGCCAATCCCCTTGCAGCGGTTTGTTCAACCCCGATCCCAATAGGGCATCGACTACGACACGTTGGGGGATGGGAGGGAATTCGTCTCCGGGGAAAAACTCGGTGATCGGAATCGGAGTGTTATATAAACGGGCCATGTTGGCGGCAAATTCGTCGCTTTCGTTACTGCCGAAACGTGCAATCCACACGGCGACCGCATCATAGCTGCGTTCCTGCAACAGCCGTGCAATCGCCAAGCCGTCGCCTCCATTGTTTCCCGTGCCGGAACAAATCAATACGTGCGTGTTTTTGTCCGGATAGAGTTGCATGAAGATGGTAACGAAAGCCAGAGATGCATGTTCCATCAGATCAATGGATGCGATTGGGGTCGTTTCGATGGTGTACCTGTCGGCCTCTCGCGTCTGCGCTGCGGTGATAATGGTTTTCATTTCGGTGTTTCTGTTTAACGGTGATTAAAGATAGGAAAAATACCTTACCTTTGTAAGTAGCACCAGCAACGGAGGATTCCCATGATTGTTAATGATTCCTTAAATCTCGCACCTGCGATTACTGAAGTATTGGAGACCGTGTTTGATCCGGAAATCCCGGTCAACATTGTGGAGTTGGGGTTGGTTTACGAACTGATTACGAAAGAAGGCGGTATTGCCAAAGTCGTGATGACCCTTACCGCCCCCGGTTGTCCGGTAGCCGGTGATATTATTGACGAAGTGCAACGGAAAGTAGCGGACGTGGAAGGTGTGAAACAGGCATTGGTGGAACTTACTTTTGATCCGCCATGGGACAAGAGCATGATGAGTGACGTAGCTCGGTTGGAGCTTGGATTTATGTAATATCTATTCTTCCGCAAAGGTATGCACAATCTGCGATCGATATGCGGCGTCCTTTTCCTGGAATTCAACGGTTTTTTTATATGTATCAAGGGTGAAAAATACTTCACCGGGTACAGGTGCGTCTGCTCCGAAGAAAAGCTTAAAGCTGTAGGTGGATGATTTATCTAGGTTTACCTGGGCTCGATTGGAAGAAAATACCAACGGCTGGATAGGCTGTGCTCTCATTCGAGTAACACCATTGACGTTCCATATCTCACTCAAAGCCGCTACAAACCGATCGCTTTCTTCTCCGGACCGAATGAATTTAATACTGCCCGTTTTAAATCCCGCTTTTTCATCCACCTTGCCATCGGAGCTGATTCCGGCAGGAATGTTTTTATCCACTTCGACGATGAGGCCTACGGTATCTTCGTTGAACAATCCTCTTGCTGCATAGGAAACGGTAGTTTCCTGGTCTGTGCGGTCCAGCAATCGTAAGGTAATGTAGGTAGGGTTCTTGGGCCCGTGCGTGATGGATACCAAGGGCGTGGAGTTTGAAGTGCCGTCATTCCCTGGTTTGGGCGTGTTTCCGCAGGCGGCCAGCAACGCAGCTACCCCTATGATTATAATCTGCCTCATACAATATATTATTTGCCGGCTTGTTTTTCCAGATCAGCCAGCGTTTTTACGGGTTTCTTCTCTACCTTATCTTTTCCAAAAATTGCATTCCAGATATTGCGCGATTCCTTGGTGAGCAGCGGCGCCACGATGGATAAAATCAATACGTAAACAACTACAAACGACTGAATAACCGGAAGAAGCTTTCCTGCCTTGCCAATGTTGGCCATGATGATAGAAAACTCACCCCTCGCGGCCAAGGTAAAACCGATATCAACGGAGTTCCGTTTCTTCAAGCCAGAAAATCGGGAGGCAAAATAGCCGGAAGCAACGTTGCATAGGATGGTTACCAACGCTGCGATGGAAGCCCATAAGACCGCGCCGGTCAGCGACATGGGATCAATGGAAAGCCCAAAGCTAAAGAAAAACATGGCGCCGAAAAAGTCTTTAAACGGAAGTACCAGTTGCTCGATGCGCTTGATGTATTGGGAGTCTGCCAGCACCAAACCGGCCATTAATGCGCCAATGGCTTCGGCTACATGAATGGTTTCCGAAAAACCGGCAACAATAAATAACAGGGCAAATATGACGAGTGTGAACAGTTCGGAGGTTTTATCTTGGAGAACGCGGTCGATGGCCGGAACTAGCTTCCGGCCCAAGATGAGAAAGGCCAGTATGAAGCCTAAGGCGAGCAGCGAAGTGCCCGCAACGGTCCAGAAGGAGCTGCTTCCGGTCAGTATCAATCCGGATAGAAAGGATATATGCATGGCGATGAATAGGTCGTCAAACATAATCATTCCCATTATTACCTCCGTCTCCGGATTGGCCGTGCGTTTGAGGTCGGTTAATACCTTTGCTACGATGGCCGTGGAGGAACTGGTCATCATGCCACAGACGACCATCGTTTCTTTAAAAGGCAACCCCATCAGCCAACCCATCAACAGCCCTGAGCAGAAGTTGAGTGCTACGTAGAAAGTTCCACCGGTGACGATGGATTTTCCCGATTTAATCAACCGACCCACCGAAAACTCCAACCCAGGTAGAAGAGTAGAAATAAGACACCGAGTCTACCCATGAAGTCGATAAAGGGTTTGCTCTCAGTGAAGGTAAGGTCGATATTTCCGAACTGGGGCGCATGTTGTCCCAGCACCATCCCGATAAGGATGAAAAAAGGAATTACCGAAAAGCGCAGCTTGTTGGATATCAATCCAACCAGTGCTACGAGGCCTACGGCAATTCCTATTTCCAGTATCAGGGTGTGTGACAGCATACGCGACAGCTTTATTTCGGTGTAATTTAAAGAATTTCTTTCAATAGCTTGATGTGGCTCCTTTTACCAGCCACTACCAAGGTGGTGTCGGCTGAGATGACGTAATCGGGGCCTGGATTAATAATGCTGTCACCTCCTTTTATGGCGGCAATGATGGACGCACCGGTCCGTTTGCGTACTTCCAGATCGCCGATGGATTTGCCGATGCTGGAGGCACCGCCTTCTACTTTATACCATTCGATGATCAGGTCATCCAAGGCGACTTCAATGGTTTCCAGGGCCTTGGGTTTGTAAGACAAACCACCGATGATGCCTGCTACCTGTCGGGATTCTTCATCCGACAGGGTCATCACACACCTGGATTCGCTTTCTTCCTGGTCGTATCGGTATAATTCCCGTCGCCCATCGTCATGAATCACCACCACCATGTTGTCGCCAGCTTCGGTTTCGATTTGATATTTTTTTCCAATACCAATCAGATCCGATTCTCTTACAATTGACATAATAGTCTCTCCCTAAGTTTAAAATTCCACAAAGATACGACTTTATTTAATTCCTTCAGCGAGCGGAGTACCCGAGCTTGTAGCGCTCCAGTCCATTATTTTTGAAAAAGTTTAGGTACTTTCGTCCGGACCAACAGTAAAACCATGAGATTAACAATTGCTATTTTCCTTGCCTTTTTTGGATTTTCCTGTCAATCTACCGGCGGTCGGCAAGCCGGGGAGGCAAATCGACTGCGTGTCATGACATTTAACCTTTGGCATGGAGGCGATGGCGTCAAACTTCCACGCGATACCACGATCAAGTATCAGTTGGAGGCCATTCGGAAGGCTGAGGCCGATGTAGTGGGCTTTGAAGAACAAACCACCAATCAAAGCGACCATCAGTCGCGCGCAAGGGTACTTGCGGACAGCCTCGGATGGAAATGCCATGTGATTGATGAGAGCCGGGCGGTTATTTCACGGTATGATATGGAGCCTGTGGGCAGAACCAAATCATCCCAAGCCGTACTCTTGGCACTGCCCTGGGGATCAAAAGCAGTCTTCGGGGTGATGCATCTCATGTACACACCGTATGAGCCGTATGACATTGCCGACCGGAAATTGCTGAACGCCAAAGCGGCAGAAGCTTCTGCCCGGGAAACCCGCTTACACCAGGTGCAAAGCGTATTGGATGAAATCGCCGCGTATGCGGATTACCCGACAGTGTTGGTAGGCGATTTCAATGAACCGAGTTGTTTGGACTGGACGGAGGAAGCGATCAGGCAGCGTGGAGATACGCTATTACCTTTCGCCGTGAACTGGCCGGCAACCGCATTGCTGATTGAGAAGGGGTTCAAGGATGCTTACCGGGAAGTGTATCCCGATGTTACGCAGCGACCAGGCTATACCTGGACATCGGTGGAAGGGCTTTGGCGGGATCCTGAAATCCATGACCGAATTGATCTGATTTACATCCGGGGCAATAAACTGACGGCAGAAAATGCGTGGATTGTAGGGGAGCCCGCGACGCTGTCAGATATGGAGGTAAACCCATGGCCTTCCGATCACCGGGCGGTTGTGGCGGAATTAGCGCTTTGACCGGAGCCGAGGCAAAAACAATTTTTAACCTGAATTGTCAATCTCTACGATTTAAAAGCAATGCGCTATGGCAAAGTATTCAGAAAAGGCCGGGGAAAAGGTCGAGAAATCCGTAAAGGAGATGAAGGAAGGAAAGTTGAAATCAGGGTCGGGAAAGAAAGTTACTTCCCGCAAGCAGGCGATCGCAATCGGGCTTTCCGAGGCACGGAAAGCGGGTGCGAAAGTGCCGAAAAAGAAAGGGTAAAGCAGGTATTTATCCGTTACGCTTTCTAATTATCCCAGTTTATTTCGTCCACATCCGGATTTTGTTGAAGCGTGGTGATCAGCGTGCTGATATCCGGATGGCTTAGGCTGCTGAACGTAAAAAAGATTACCGGTTTGGGGGTGGTTTTGTCGACTGTACATGAAACAATCTCCAAACCGTGTAATTCAAAGATCTCGTTGATGATTTTGAGGGACTTGGGAGCGGTTAACGTGATCTTTAGGTGTTTTTGTTTAAATCGCTCACTGAATTTCTTTTCGAGGGGCTGTAATACCCATAAAATGACAATGGCCATTGCAGTTGCCACCGAAGCGGCAAAATACATTCCTCCTCCGGTAGCGAGCCCAATGGCTGCAACAGTCCAAAGCCCTGCAGCCGTAGTCAGGCCCCGGATGACTCCTTGTTTTAAAAATAAGATGGTACCCGCTCCGATGAATCCAATCCCGCTGATGACTTGGGCAGCAACCCTTGACGGGTCCAATGTAACATTTTCGCTGCCCAGAACGTCGGTAAACCCGTAAGCGGACACCATCATGACCAGGGACGAACCCACGCTTACCAACATGTGGGTCCTTAATCCCGCTGCCCAGTTTTTTCGCTCGCGTTCAAAGCCAATGATTGCTCCGAACAATGCAGCCAAAGATAGACGCAAGGCTATTTCCTTCCACTCAATCATTTTTTATTCGATAATTTGGCATCTACCAACCGGTATCCACCATTTTCCTTTGGTTCGGGACGTCCGATGGCAATGTTTGTGGAATGATACATCAGGAAAATCCAACCTTCGGCACTTCCTTGCTCCCAATACTGCTGGCGTAGTGCCATCGAGCGGCGCCCGTCGTAATCGTATTTGGCAGCAAACTGCCGGAAAAATTGTTCCGGTTCAGGAGCCTCATCACCTCCGAAAAAGTAGTGTTCGCCGCCCACTCGGATATGGAAAACCTGATGGTAGGGCGTATGACCCCCGGATACTTCGTAACTGATTTCGTTGTTCAGCATACCATTGCGTTCAACCAATACTAGGTTGCCACTCCGTTGCAGTACATCGAAAATTTCCGTTTTGTAAGAATCCGATTTGCCGCTGTACGCATCTTCCCATTCGCCACGCTGTATTACATATTCAGCATCCGGAAATGCTAACCGGAAATTGCCGTCTTTCTCCATGACCATACCACTTGCATGGTCTTTGTGTAGATGTGATAAGAGTACATACCGTACGTCTGCAGGGTCGAAACCCGCCTTCCGGATGTTGTCATGCAACTGGAGCCCGCCTGCTGCATTGGTATGTCCGATACCGGTATCGAGCAGGAGCAGTCCGTTTGCTGATTCAATCAGAAACGGATGCACGTGAATAAACAACGAACCCGGGCGGTCTTTCTTGCTGTCTTTATTGGCATCAAACGGAATGAATTTTTTGGAGGCGTCTACGGAAAATGAACCTTCGAATAAGGAATATGCTTGCATGTTTTTATCTTTACCCCTTCGTAGTGCACAAACTTAGATAAATTTGCCTTTTTTGCAAATCTAATGGTTGCATGAAAAAGCAAATTATTCATACGTGTGTGCTTCATAATGCATTCATGAGCGCTACGCGGTTTATCGGTCTCTCCTCTGCCGTTGAGAGACAGGGTTATAGAGGAAACATATGCAAAAAAGATGGGCAATCGCCTCATGTTCTGATCGGGCGGCGTCACAAAGGCTTCGTAAAGAGCTGGGTATCCACAAGGTACTGGCCGATTTGCTGATTAATAGAGGGGTGGAGACTTTTGAGGATGCACGGCGGTTTTTCCGCCCGGACTTGTCTGCATTGCACGATCCATTTTTGATGCGTGATATGGACAAAGCAATTGCCCGTATCGAACAGGCCATTGGCAACAAAGAGCGGGTACTAATTTACGGCGATTACGACGTAGATGGTACAACTGCAGTTGCCGTGGTGTATAGTTTTTTCCGGCAGTTCCATTCCCGTTTGGAGTTTTACCTTCCGGATCGTTATGCCGAGGGATATGGTATATCGACACAGGGTATCGATTATGCTGCTGAAAATGGCTTCTCACTCATTATCGCATTGGATTGTGGCATCAAAGCGTTGGATAAAGTTGCCTATGCCCGCGAGCGTGGTATTGATTTTATCATCGGCGATCACCATTTGCCGGGGGAGCGCTTACCCGATGCGGTTGCGGTGCTCGATCCCAAGCGCGGGGATTGTCCTTATCCGTATAAGGAATTGCCGGGATGCGGCATCGGCTTCAAAATCATCCAGGCGTTCATCCAGAAAAACAACATGGATATCCAGCAGTGCTACCAGTATTTGGATTTGGTAGCAGTGGGCATCGCTTCCGATATTGTACCCATCACAGGTGAAAACCGGATACTTACCCATTTTGGTCTCCAAAAACTGAATACCAATCCGTGCTGTGGTTTACAATCGTTGATTGATCTATCCACACATAAGAGCAGTTGTTTTACGGTAAACGACATTATCTTTCAAATCGGACCGCGCATCAATGCCGCCGGGCGGATTGATCACGCCAAAGATGCCGTCAAACTTTTGGTCTCTAAGTCGATGCAGGAAGCATCCGTATACAGCAACAGCATCGACCTGCAAAATTCGCAACGCAAGGATTTTGATGTGCGCATCACCGAAGAGGCATTAGCGATCTTAGATGGCGATGAAATTCTGAAACAGCGGAAAACAACCGTCGTCTTTAAGCCCGATTGGCACAAAGGCGTAATCGGTATTGTGGCTACGCGGTTGACCGAGAAATATTATCGCCCTACGGTTGTACTGACGCAAACCAACGGACATGTATCGGGATCGGCCCGATCGGTTGTGGGCTTTGATTTATACGAGGCGCTGAATGCATGCAGCGATCTACTTGACCAGTTTGGTGGTCATAAGTATGCGGCGGGGCTTACGATGAAGCCGGAAAACATCACTTTGTTTGAACAACGTTTTGAAGAGGTGGTGTCCGCCAGCATTTTGCCGGATATGCTGCAACGTGAAATCGGAATTGACGCCGTGTTGAATTTGTCAGACATCGACGCTAAATTTTTCCGTATTTTGCGGCAATTTGAGCCATTTGGTCCACAGAATGAAGCACCCTTGTTTCTCAGTAATCAAGTGCGTGTTGCAGGCAATGCGACGGTAGTGGGGGGAAGTCATCTAAAAATGACGGTGGTGCAACCGGGGTCGGCGGCTTTCGAGTGTATCGGTTTCGGATTGGGCGATTATGCAAATGCAATCAATACCGGTATACCCTTTGACTTATGTTATACCATTGAGGAAAATGTATGGCGGGAGAAGCGCAGCATTCAATTGAATATTAAAGACATTAGGATTTAGGTACGAGGTACGAAATACGAGGTACGAAATACGAAGTTAGGCAGATATGGGTAACTGATCATTGATATCCATCCCCAAAAGCTGATATAAAAAATGATTTTAAAAGCGGAACATCTGATCAAAAAATACAAGCAACGGGTTGTTGTAAACGACGTATCCTTTGAAGTGTCCCAAGGGGAAATTGTCGGATTATTGGGGCCGAACGGTGCGGGTAAAACGACTTCTTTTTATATGATCGTTGGGCTCATTAAGCCCAATGAAGGACATGTATACCTTGACGGACAGGAGATTACGGAAGATCCGATGTATCGCAGGGCACAAAAGGGCATCGGTTACTTAGCGCAGGAAGCGTCGGTATTCCGAAAGCTTTCTGTAGAAAACAACATCATGGCGGTATTGGAGATCCATCATAAGGACAAGGCTGTGCGCCAGGAGAAGCTGGAAGAACTGCTGGCGGAATTCAGTCTCAACCGCGTTCGGAAAAATCGGGGCGACCTCCTGTCGGGTGGCGAACGCCGCCGTACCGAAATCGCCCGGGCTTTGGCTGCCAATCCACACTTCATCCTGCTGGATGAACCTTTTGCCGGGGTCGATCCGATTGCTGTAGAGGAGATCCAAACCATTGTCTCCAAATTGAAACATCGGAACATCGGTATTCTGATTACGGACCACAATGTGCAGGAGACCCTGTCAATCACCGATCGGGCCTACCTACTTACGGAAGGCAAGATCATGCTGGCAGGCACACCCGAGGAAATAGCTGCCAACGAGATGGCACGTAAATTCTATCTGGGTCGCAATTTTGAACTACGTCGAAAGAAACTTTAGTGCTGAGTACTTAGTATTTAGAAAGAAATGCAAGTTTGGAAAAAAATGCAAGCTACCTACTAAGGAAATGTGATAGCTGGCATGTATCAACGAGTAACTTATGGCTATTACGTATTAGTAACTAACCACTAAAAAAATGGCTTTAATCAATTCGATATTCACCTGGATCATGAAAAAGCGCATTCATCAGATTGAGCTATTCATGAAATACCCGCATGAAGTGCAAGAGGAGTGGTTTCAAAGCCTTATCTCTACCGCAGAAGCAACGGAATGGGGTAAAAAATACGATTACAATTCCATTCTTACGCCAGAGACCTATAAAGAACGCGTGCCGCTGCAGGATTATAACAGCTTAAAACCCTATATCGACCGGATGATTAAAGGTGAACAGAATATCCTTTGGCCTTCGGACATCAAATGGTTTGCTAAGTCATCCGGCACTACGGCAGACCGCAGTAAATTTATTCCCGTAAGTGAAGAGGCGCTGGAAGACTGCCATTTTCAGGGCGGAAAGGATATGCTCACCGTATATTGCCACAATCGGCCCGATACCAAAATTTTGACCGGAAAATCGGTGGTCTTGGGAGGTAGCTCCCAAATTAACAGTTTCAATTCCGATTCATACTACGGTGATCTTTCTTCCATCATCATCCGGAATCTTCCTTTCTGGGCAGAATTCCACCGGACACCCGATGTGGAGACAACCCTCAATCCAAATTTTGAGGAGAAAATAGAAAACGTGGCGCAGCTCACCATTCATGAAAACGTAACCAACCTTTCTGGTGTACCTACGTGGAACGTAGTGCTGGCGAAGCGAATCTTAGAAATTACCGGTAAGGACAATCTGTTGGAGGTATGGCCCAATCTGGAGTTTTACAGTCATGGTGGTGTCAGCTTCAAGCCGTACCGGGAGCAATTCAGGAAGCTTATCCCCTCAGACCGCATGTACTATCTGGAAAATTATAACGCTTCGGAAGGGTATTTTGCACTTCAGGATCAGTTGGATTCGGAAGATCTATTGCTTATGCTTGATTACGGTATCTACTACGAATTTCTTCCGATTGAAAACCTGCACGATGACCAACCTAGGACGTTGGGATTGCATGAAGTGGAGCTGGGCAAAAACTATGCACTGGTTATTTCTACCAACGCCGGGCTTTGGCGTTACCTCATAGGGGATACGATCAAATTTGTGAATTTACATCCCTATCGAATTCAGATCACGGGGCGCACCAAGCAGTACATCAACACATTCGGCGAAGAGGTCATCGTAGACAATGCAGACGATGCGTTGGAGCGGGCATGTTCGGCAACCGGGGCTTCCATCCGCGATTATACTGCCGGGCCGGTGTATTTTAAAGAAGGTGAAGCGGGGGCACACGAGTGGATCATAGAATTTGAAGAAAGGCCGGATGACTTTGATAAATTCTGTCAGGTGCTGGACGGCACGTTACGCGAAATTAATTCGGACTACGATGCCAAGCGGTTTAAGGATCTGGCCCTGCAGTTTCCGATTATCCATGTGGCACCCGATGGTACATTTTACCGTTGGATGAAG
This sequence comes from Parapedobacter defluvii, assembly GCF_014642075.1. GTDB lineage: Bacteria > Bacteroidota > Bacteroidia > Sphingobacteriales > Sphingobacteriaceae > Parapedobacter > Parapedobacter defluvii. Next base: position 951,646 of record NZ_BMIK01000001.1, read on the forward strand.
TCGCGCGGCAAGCTTGGAGGGCAAAATAAGGTACCCCGTCTGGCCAATGAGCGGACTTATCTGGATGATATCTTGAAAATCATCCATGGATAACTCATGTAGCGATGCAAGGGGCATATACATTGACGGTCTTATTAACGGTGTGTTGGATACTAGGACTGGCACAAAGCCCTGTATCCAAACCCAACATCGTGTTTATCCTTGCCGACGACCTTGGATATGGAGACCTGGGGTGCTACGGGCAGGAGAAGATTAAAACGCCTAACATAGACCGGCTAGCTAAGGAGGGTATGCAGTTTATGCAATTTTATGCAGGCACTACAGTGTGTGCCCCATCGCGATCGTCGCTCCTTACCGGACAGCATACCGGCCATACATTTATTCGTGGCAATAAGGAAATTGAGACGGAGGGGCAGTATCCATTAGCGGATTCTGTACAGACATTCGCCCAATTGCTTCAGCAGGGAGGGTACCGTACGGGAGCCTTTGGAAAGTGGGGATTGGGAATGGTGGGAACGTCGGGCGCACCTGACAAAAAGGGATTTGACCGATTTTATGGATATAACTGCCAGCGTCAATCGCACCGGTATTATCCCACTCACCTATGGGACAATGACCGAAAAGTGATGCTGGAAGGGAATGGGCTTGTGCATAAAACCACGTATGCCCCTAAATTAATCCAACAGCGGGCGTTGGCGTTTATGGAAGAGAATAGGGAGACTCCCTTTTTTCTTTTCATGCCGACGGTATTACCGCATGCGGAATTGCAGGGACCTGACGACGAGTATTACCGGTGGTACGGGGGGCAATTCGAAGAACGACCCCATAATGGGCAGGATTATGGAGTTGGCGCCTCACCGGGAGGATACGCTTCCGTGAATGATCCCAGGGCCACATTTGCGGCCATGGTAAGCCGTTTGGATGCTTATGTGGGGGAGGTGCTCGACAAACTCGATGAACTGGGGCTCGCTGAAAATACAATGGTGATTTTCAGCAGTGACAACGGACCGCATAAGGAAGGCGGAGCTGATCCTGACTTTTTCAACAGTGGTGGCGGTTTCCGGGGATACAAACGGGATCTCTACGAAGGAGGGATCCGGGTGCCGTTTATCGTCCGCTGGCCCGGCCAGGTAACATCCGGGTCCCGGACCGACTTTCAAGGTGCTTTTTGGGATATCATGCCTACGTTGGTAGCTGTCGCAGGGCTGAAACAACCGAATTATACCGATGGGTTGTCTTTTCTGCCTGCCTTACAGGGAAGGGACGGTGAACAATCCCAGCACCCTTATCTATACTGGGAGTTTCACGAGGGCGGAGGGAAGCAAGCTGTTCGTTCAGGTAAATGGAAAGCTGTACGTTTAGCCGTGCAAAGCGGCCAACCTATTACTGAATTATACGATTTAGAAAGCGACCCAAAAGAGTCAGTGGATGTAGCGGCCAAGTATCCCAATATTGTTTCCCGGTTGGAGGCATACATGGACCGCTCGCATCAGGAGAGCGCTGTGTTCCCTTTTCAGCGATAAACCTGTTATCCGGCTTTTAGCTATTCACGTTGGTTTTAATAACTATACCCAATTCCATACGTAGCAAATACGCGTTGTGGCGCATTCACCTCATTGGCATAAACAAGCTTTGCACCAATGTCGAAGTTCGGGAGGTAAAAACGCAGTAGGTTCATGTCTGCGCGGAATTCCAGGCCGAACGTGCGCGGCTGGAACGTGTTTCCGGTCCGCACATTTTGGAAATCAGCAAAAAGGCCACCCTTAAACCGCTTGATATAGGCTAGCGGACCAAGGGACCAGTCGGGGTAGGCAATCGGGAAGCGGTAGCTGAAAAGAAGTGTGTTATCTATCGGCAGCGGGTGTAGCTGGTCATATCCGCTTACAAGCGGGATGTCATTGGCCATGGCATAGGTGCCACCGCGCTGCTGGTAGTTGAAGCGCGCTAAAAAGGAATGATTGGGCCAGATGCCCGGAAAGTAAAAAGCGGTACGCAGTGAAAGATGCTCGCCCGCTATCCGGCCGTCAAACGGAAAATGCCGGTAAGTAATGCTTAAATTCTGACCCCAACGGGGGGCGAGGTCCAGCACACTCTGCCGCACATTGTGGTTAAAATAAACCTGGTAGTGCAGGGGAAACTGGATACGATCGATAAATCGGTCCTGAAACTGAGGTTCATTTAATCCATAACGGCGGGTGTAAGACGTAGCTGCGCTCAATCCGGTAGTAAATATATGGTTGAGGCGATAAAATACCAAGGGGATGTCCATCTTCAAGGTTGTTACGTGTTCCCGCCAACGCAGTCCGGTCAAACTTTCAGTTCCATTGCCGATTACTTTGGCCGTTCCCACCTGTCCGCGGTTGCGGTACTCCAACGAAAACTTTGGGAAAAATTGTTGATAAGCAATTGACGCGAGGTATTCACTGCTACGGATATCACCGTTATAAGTGTATCCCAAACGGACCTGCGTCGTGTTTAGCAAATCGTCTGACAACCAGTAGATACCCGGGTTTATGTTAGCTAGATTGTCAAAATTACCGTTGTCTACAGATAAACTATGAAAGTTGATCAGATTTTTTAGCCCTTTATAAGGCTTTGAAGGCCATATCTCGCTTTGAGAGGTATCCGAAGTCGTTAAAATGTGTTTTTCGCTTACAGGTACTTTAAAATGACTAATAGGTGAATTGCTGAATTGCATGTGGCTGATCCGGTATCCGTCAACCTGATATGAGTTGAACCAAACCTGCCCGGTTTCGCTTTCAAACCAAGGGTTAAATGCACCGTATTGAGCGTTAGTGAGTTGCCCGATCGTGCCGTTTTCCGCATCAAGTATATAAAGGTTGTCGATTCCATTGTAATGGGCTTTGAACAAAATACGGCCATGGGCATACACTGGGCGTTCGATTTGTTGAGGTTGCCCTTCCAATATCATTCGGTAGGTGCCTGTTGGAATGTCTAACTCGACAAGGGAAGCGCCTGCATCGGAAATGCCCGTGACGATAGCTTTGCTGCCTGTTTCATCAAATGCCGGGGTTTGCAGGTGGATGTTTCCGGGAGCTGGGAACCGGGTGATTAAGGTACCCCGTTCGCTATCCAAAAGATCAAGGCTGGTCTGACCAGTTTCATTGATGGCGACGGCGAGGACCTGTGTATGGTTGGGTCGCAACACCGGAGAGAAATAGCGGCTTTTGTGTGAAAGCTGGCGATAGGCTTGGGTACGCATATCGTATACGTTGATGACGTTGTATGCCCGCTTCCCATAACGCGGATCGCGCCGTACTTCATCCCATGCGAGCATCCCTTCGGCATAGGAGAAATTGGGTTCTGTTTGGCGCCCGGTTTTCACGATTTCCGTCTGCTTCCCGAGCGAGTCCAGGATAACAATTGCGGGTACGTTGCGGGCACTTTGATGCAGGACTATAAGCCGCCCATCGGGAAGGCGTCGGGGCAGTAGCCAGCTCTCCGGTTTACCCGGTTCCCGGACCGGGAATACCGGGTAGTTTGCCGGGTTGTTCTCGGCCAATTGTTCCTGCCATTTTTGGGTCAGATCCGCCCCAATTTTTGCGTGCCATTCACGGGTGTTATACCCCGTAAATTTCTTCAGCGAATTACTGAAATTATAAGGGCGGATTGGTAGCTTGGCCATGCGTGTCATCAGGCTGTCGACGATGGTTTCTCCATACTCATTTTGGAGTCCGGAGGTGAGAAAATATCCGAGTTCATAAAAGCCCGGAGTGACGTCCTTCATTGACCCCAGGTAGTCCTTCTGATAGCTGTATGTTTTCCCATTTAGAAGGTTGGTGCGGAACGGCATTTCCCAGGAAGGCAGACGCCCGCGACCAGCAGAGGAGAGCACGGTTTCGGTAACGACTGCATCGCCCTCAAAAAACCAGGAGGGGAGGGTGACTCCATAGATGGCAAGCGCTAATTGTTCGAAAAAAGGTGCGCGTAAATAACCTGTCAATTTGTCAAATTGCACAACGTGCCGAAGCTCATGGATGGCGAGGTTATCCATCCAATCTTGAAAATCTCCCTGTTGCGGGGGAGTGGTGTAGAACTCCGAACGGCGGGGTGCAAGTTGTACGTTGCCATTGGATTCAACCGTTTGGTTTTGCAAAACAATGGAAATTTTGCGGGGTTCTTTGCCTAATGTTTGACTTACCCGCTTCCGGAAAGTTTCCAATCGGCTAGTCAATTTTTGAGCTCCTTCTTCAAAAGTAGCCGGGTAAATCAACTGGAAATTTTCGGTATGTATTTGCCTCCATTTTACACTTGGAGGGTAGGGGTCTCCATTGAAAATTTGGGAAAAAGTGTTTTGTGAATAAATACATAATGTTATTGATGTTAAACATTTGAATATAAGTTTATAATATGGTAAATTTTGTAGATTCATGGAGCTTTGCTAATTTTTTTTGCAAAAACAAGGTTTTTAACAAAGGTATTATTAATGTTTAATTTTAAGTAATATATATTTTTTACTGATTTACATATGTTTATATTTGTAAATAAAATTTGATAATCAAAAAATATTTACGTGAAATCATTCAATTATTTGCCTTGAAATCTGAAAATTTCGAATTGGAAATAAGTGAATGAATTTATGTGCTAATGTACACTATCTTTTTGAGTTTGTTAGGAACTTTTATTGCTTGGCAACCGTCTGCGGAATGCGCATGTGACTGTGCCAGAAGTGGCATGCACCGGCTCTCCTATCTCCCCGCTGCACTAAGCACACCATGGGTTGGACCTGTGTGAAGGCATGCAGATGGCGCTCGGCAAGGATATACGGATTGCCGCCTGGTTGTCCATACTATTGCAGCCGGACCATTAAGTAATCGATACTGACATTATGTCTGTTTTTGTTGTGTCTGTGTGCCGAAGAGCTGCTGTTCATCCGCAGTTTTTTTAATCTATACTTGTTCGTTCTTTTGATTTAAAAAACCGACTTTTGCATGCAAAATAATTTACCGATGTAGGAGATCATCAACTAAAATAGGAGGGCGCATGGACGAACTGGATACGCTGGTAGAACAAACCGAATTGCTGTTAGCCGAAGGCAGTGAACAGCAGCTAAAGGAATACCTCGATGAGCTGAATATTTCGGATGTGGAAGCCCTGATTGACGAGCTGCCCGAGTACGGCGCTACCTTCATCGAAACCCTGAGCATTAACCGTGCTGTAAACGTATTTCGCATCCTCGATTTCCCCACGCAGGAACGTATTCTCAAGAAGCTTTCGGGACCGAAAATTTCGGAAATTATAAACGAGATGCCACCTGATGACCGGACCGCTTTTTTCAGCGAATTGAAGGGTGACGTAGTGAAGCAATTGATCATCTTGCTTCCGCCCGCAGACCGCAAAGAAGCACTGGCGTTATTGGGGTATCCGGAGGACAGTGTCGGACGGCTGATGACCCCGGATTATATCACGGTGAAACAGCACTGGGACATTGCCCGGGTACTCCAACACATCCGCCGATACGGCAAGGCTTCTGAGACAATTGATGTGTTGTATGTGATCGATAAGGATGGGAAATTATTGGATGATATTCGTATCAAAGATATCCTGTTGGCTGACCCTGAAACGAGGGTAAAAGACCTCATTGATAACCGGCTCATCGCTCTCAATGCGGACGATCCGCAGGAGGACGCAATCAACGTATTCCGGATGAATAATCGGGTCGCGCTACCCGTGGTGGATGCGCAAGGAATCATGCTGGGTATTGTGACGGTGGACGATATCCTATGGGTAGCCAATGAGGAATATACGGAAGACATGCAGCGCATAGGGGGTACCGAGGCGTTGGATGAACCATACCTGGATGTGTCCATTCCGCACCTGGTAAGAAAGCGCGCGGGTTGGCTGATTGTGCTTTTTCTGGGGCAGTTACTTACAGCAACCGTACTTGAACATTATGAAAGCCAATTGGCCAGCGCTGTATTGATTTTGTTCATGCCGGTTATTCTTTCCAGTGGAGGGAATAGCGGGTCTCAGGCTTCTACACTGATTATCCAAGCGATGGCATTGGGCGAAGTTACCCTGCTCGACTGGTGGCGGGTTATGCGCCGTGAAATCCTGTCGGGATTGTTGTTGGGCCTCATTCTGGGAACGTTGGGCTTTATCCGGGTTTGTACCTGGCAGGCATTTGCACATGCTTACGGAGATCACTGGTTACTGGTAGGGGCTGTGGTTAGCCTGTCGCTCATGGGGGTGGTGTTATGGGGCTCCTTGGTGGGCTCTATGCTTCCTTTCATCCTGCGCCGGTTGGGGGCCGATCCAGCTTCATCGTCAGCCCCCTTTGTATCTACGTTGGTGGATGTGACGGGGCTCATCATTTATTTTACGGTAGCTACATTGATTCTTACCGGGGTATTGTTATGATTGTGCGCAGGCTGGGCAAGAAGACAGGATGGATAGGGATATTGTTGTTAGCTTCATTACGCTTGAATGCCCAACAGGAAGTTCCTGTCTATCTGGAGGGTGAATTTGGTGTCGACCGTTTCGGCGAGGCATCCATCCGATCGGTATTTCCGGCAGGTGCGGTAATCAGACTAGGGGCGGCGTTTGCGTTGGCAGACCAAGGGCGGTTGCGGTTGCGGCCGCAAGGTGGGGTGAAATATTTCGGAAATAAAATAGACGAGGAAATAACCGAGCAACTGTTGGTAATCAAGGCAGGTGTGCAGGCGAGCTACGATGTATTCTTCATCGGACAGGCTACATTTTTTCCGTATTTGGGTGTTGATTACAACTGGGTGTCCAATTTCGATATGGAAGACTACGGCGAGGAGGATGCAACCTATTCGGAAAATTACCTGCGTGGTTCAGGCATGTCGCAGGAAATCGGTTTGCGTGTGCAGATACGTGAGTGGTATGTCAAAGCGGGGTATGAATTATTCAGGCCCCGGCTACGGGCCAAGCGGTCTATTATTGAAGACGATCTTGCCGGAGGTTACCTTACTCCCTCCTCGCATGCTTTTCGTTTCAATACGCTCAATATTTCAATAGGCTTTTCAATTCAGCCATGATGCATGTTTGCAAAAAGATAAAAGTAGTGTTGGTTAGCTTGCTTCTGCTGGGGTGTGACGGCGAGGGCACCCTTTTGGACCTTTATCCGTTTGAGCCGATCGTCAACGCCGAGACACGCGTCTTGATACAGGATAACCAGCTTATTTATGCGCGATTGCATGGTCGGCTGCACATTGACGGTACGACGGAAAAAGGATGGTTTAGCACGCCAGACAATTTTCAGTCTTTTGACTTCGAGGACCGGCCTTGGCCGATTGCACAAGGAGTTCTTGGATTTGCCGACGGTTTATTGGTACATGCAATTCCCAACGGTGCGACGTGGTTATTACGTTTTTCGGAAGACGATGGGAAGACGTGGGAAACCAGCGAAGGCCCCGGTGCTGCAGTATCGCTTATGCAGGTGGCGGTAACGGCCAATCAAACCGTTTGGTTGTTAGGAGCGCAAGAAATCGGCGGAAACAGCCGCCTGCTGCTTTACCGCATCGATTTGCCGGACAAACGTGCCGAATTATGGTATACGAAAGATAATACCACCCCGTTGGCGATTGGGTTTCTGGGCCGTGAAAACGGCTGGCTGCTTTACCGGGGGCAGTATGAGGCAGCGGAAGGTGTCCGCATCGGGACGACGGTCGATGGAGGACGGGAATGGACTGAGCGTAGCGCTATCAGCAGGGTTACTTCACCGTCGCTGACATTGGTGGATGCTAATAGGTTGTTGGTGTATGATCGTGCCGGACGGACTTTCCTTTCATCAGACGGGGGAACATCCTTTGAGGAAGTGGCAATCGGTACGGGGGAAATAATCAGTTGCCAATCGGCAGGGGAAAATGTTGTATATGCACTTTTGGATCAGGGTGTCGCGAAAAGTAGCGACGGAGGGAAAAGCTGGTCTCCGTTGGAGGCCGGCGCGCACGGTGTGCGTATTACCGGTACGGCTATGGATTTTTACAACGAGCAGCGTGGGATTGTCTACGGTCCGGATCGGTTATTCTTTACAGTAGACGGTGGCAAAAGCTGGAGAATGGGAGTATATCCTTACGATTATGTACTGGAATAACAGTCGTTCATTCGACCCGGTTCATAGTTAATGACTTACAGATTTTTTTAAATATTTTTTGTTTATTCGAGAGAAAGTTACGAATATTGCAGTCCCGAAAACGGGGCATACCAGCAGAAACACTCCTGAATAGCTCAGCTGGTTAGAGCATCTGACTGTTAATCAGAGGGTCGCTGGTTCGAGCCCAGCTTCAGGAGCCAACTAAAAAAGCTGTTTTTCGATAAGAAAAACGGCTTTTGTCTTTTAAGGGCATTCTGGAGAAATGTTTTCTGCACAGGTCGGGTTCTCCGGCGTGTTGATTTACATCATTCATGGATACCATTCCCTAATACCCCAATCTGCTGTGGTCCAAAATTTAAAAATTGTATCTGTTATCATAAGTTTGATTTTCCGAATTTTGTACGATGAGTAATATTTTAGAATGTGATAAGTCAGCATTGCTTATCATAGATATGCAAAAAGATTTTGCAACTTTTAATGGCAAGGCTTATATAGATGGCACCGAAGAGATAGTTCCCAATCTTGTTACGTTGGCCAACATATTCAGGAGACAAGGCAAGGATGTTATTCACATTATCCGTTTGTATCATCCAGATGGTAGTAATGCAGAGTTATGTCGTAAAGATATCATTTCTTCCGGTAAACATATAGTAGCGCCACAAAGTGAAGGAGCGGCTATTATAGATAAGCTATTGCCGGATAATATCCGACCCTACCATCACGAAGATCTTCTTAAAGGCGAGATCGTTCAGTGCGGAGTTAACGATTATGTTCTTTACAAACCCCGATGGGGCGCCTTTTACGATACCGAGCTACATAATATGTTGCAATCAAAGGGGATAACTACACTTTTTATCGCTGGTTGCAATTTCCCCAACTGCCCCCGCACAACCATTTATGAAGCCAGCGAAAGGGATTATAAAGTTTCAATTATTCCCTCTACCATATCAGGAATTTACGAACGGGGTATAAAGGAATTGCAGCATATAGGGATTCATGTTTTTGAGGAGCTATCTTTTGTTGACTCCTTTCTAAAAAATGGTATATTGATCGTAAACTATCAACCCGCATATAAGCATGCCTTTGAAACTTTAAATAAGGCATGGCTTAACAAATACTTCGACATAGAGCCTATCGATGAATACGTACTATCAAAGCCGGAAGATGCCATACTGAACGATGGCGGTAAAATCCTATTTGCCTTAAAAAACGGGCAGGTTACTGGTACCGTAGCGCTTAAAAAAATGACGAACGGAGGATTCGAATTGACTAAAATGGCCGTTCATGAGAATTATCAGGGGTTGGGAATAGGTACCCTATTATGTAAACATGCCATTTTACTAGCCAAAAATCTCCATGTAAAAGAACTTGTACTTTTTTCACATAGTCGATTAAAAAACGCTTTAAGTATCTATAGAAAACTCGGTTTCTTAGAAACCGATGTGGATAAAACAATCTATAAAAGGGCTGACATCAGGATGGCTTTACAATTATGAACCCATCTCAAACCCATTTCAAGCATTGGAATACAACACGATGGACACAGTAACAGCCACAGTTTGGTATAACATAGACAACATGATACAATGAAAACAATGTTAATAACGGGCGCAAGTCGTGGAATAGGTGCTGCCACTGCCCTCCTTGCTGCAGAAAGAGGTTACGCAGTGGTCGTCAATTACCACAAAAATAGAGAGGCTGCAGACGAGGTGGTCAATCAAATTCTGTTTAAAGGAGGAAAAGCCGTGGCTGTTCAGGCCGATGTGTCAAAAGAAAAAGATATTATTGACTTGTTTTCTGAGGTGGATCACACCTTTGGGCGTATTCATTCGCTGATTAATAATGCGGGCATATTGGAACCCCAAAGGAAATTAATGGATATGGATTATGGACGGTTGCAGAAGATGTTTAATGCCAATATCATTGGTCAGTTCTTTTGTTGCAGGGAGGCCATTAAACGTATGTCAACAAAACATGGTGGTCAGGGAGGAACCATTGTCAACGTTTCATCTATTGCGGCAAGAACCGGGGCACCATTCGAGTACATTGACTATGCAGCCACGAAAGGAGCCTTGGATGCATTAACCATCGGTTTGTCTAAAGAGGTTGCAGAAGAGGGGATCCGGGTAAATGCTGTGCGGCCTGCATTTATTCATACCGATATCCATGCAGATGGCGGAGAACCGGATAGAATTAACCGGATAAAGGATAGCATTCCGCTGAAAAGAGGCGGTTTGACAAAAGAGGTTGCGGAAGCTATTTTCTGGTTGGCATCTGATAAATCTTCTTATTCGACGGGTATTTTCATTGATGTTACAGGAGGTAAATGAGAGATTAACTCGATTTTACGATTATTTCTGGATGATGTTTGACCGGGAAATTGACCGAGTTTGCAATAAAACAATATTCACTTGCTTTTTTGTGGAGCTCGATTGCTTTTTCAATCATGTCTTCACTTTTTACAGTGACCGTCGGGTTAAGGGTAACTTCTTTAAAAGACCCTCTTCCGTCATTTTCTTCCCTCATAATTCCCGTTGCGATGTCTGTATATTCTTCAACAATTACCTGATTCAGCGAACAAAAATGTAAGTACCAGAGCATGTGACAAGATGAAAGCGAAGAAACCAGAAAATCTTCCGGATTGTGTTTCGTCTTGTCTCCGCGGAAAGCCGGGTCAGCGGATCCTGCTATTGACGGTTTGTTTTCAATAAAGATGGTATGGTTTCTCTCGTAGTTTTTATAATGGTCTGTTCCGGAACCGTTATTTCCAGTCCATTCGATTTTTGATTGATACCAATGCTCTTTCATTACATTTTCGCTACTGCTTTCCAAATATCTTGGGTGTTGTCGTACCTGATACGCCAAGTCTTTTTGGGAATATGGGTACCGCTTGCGGTTGTATAGCAATCAATACGGACGACTAACTCTTCAGAATTCACTGGCTCGACCTCCGCGTCGGCAACCGCTCCATCGCTAAATTCTGCCAAGGCCGATACGGTTGTATGGTTCGGGGCAATAGCAAAAAAAAGTATTGCCATACACCCCGGATATACATGGGTGTCTTGGAAGCTGATTCTATTCATTTTCTAACGGTTATTTCTCATCCCTTCAATTCACGCATTGAAAATTAAATTCAAAAATCGTCTTTTATACTGAGGCAAACAATAGTTTTTACATTACTCTATTTCTCTTGGGGTGATTTTTTTATAAGCGACCGTCGACTGTCCGTCTTTCTCCTGGGTCCAAGCGATAAAAAGCGCATTGTCGGCTTGTATAATCACGGGATGATGATTGTATGCATCGTCCGTTGAGATCCGGACAGGTGCCGAAGGATATCCCTTAACGATAGGATGCAGCAGGATATGCGATTTCATAGCGGTGTTATCGGTATTCTTTTGGTCGTGATGACCGTGCATCCCTCCATGCGTGCCCGGGTGGTGGGTAGTGGATGGCATGGGGCGGTCTTCGTAAACTACCAAGATCGAGTCTGTACCCATGGCGATGGATTGCGGATGGCTGCCCGTAGCGGTAAGCAATTCACGTTGGGTGAATCCGGTATGGTTGGGGGCGGTATGCGCATAGTAAAGTCCGGCGGATCCGCCCGCTGTAAACCACACCGCATGGATGCGGCCGTTTTCGGATGCCAGGGTAGGACCGGTATGCGGGCAGGCACGGATGGCCCAATTATCGGCGCTGATGGTAGTCTCTGCGGCGAACGTTTGGCCATTGTCCTCCGAATATACATAGGCCATATCCCGTGCCTGTTCGCCAAATAAAGCGGCGGGGTACATCAAGCTTCGGTAGGCGACGTGGATGCTGCCCTTATCGTCTACGAGCAGGTCCGTGCGGCAGCACTCACATGTACCGCGGTGGAGAACAGTCTCGGCAACAAACCCGCTGTCGGCGGTGGTCGAAGCAAAATACAGCGTGGAGCCTTCGATGGATTTGTCGCGCCCATCCAGCCAAACGGCACCCACCTCGCCATTGTTAAGACGGGCGACGTCAAAAAAATTGCGCCCGTAGCGGTGGGCGGTGTCTGAATGCAGGAAATTGGGGCGGGACCACGATGTGCCTCCGTCGGAAGAAATACTGAAATAAATAGCCCCGGCAAAAGGGTTTTCTTCGTGCAGGAACGGTTTGGCAAAAACAGCCACGATGGTGCCATCATCTTTAAATGCTATTTTACCCATGCTTTCTGGGGAGGTGCCGATTCCTTCGGATCCAGCTACAGTGACAGGAGGAGCAAAGTCGCCTGAAGAAGCGTCATACGTTGCAAAAGCCAACCGACAAGTGTTGTCGGTATGGTTTTTTTCGGTCCAGCAAAGTACAAGATTACCTTCGTTATCGTAGGTAAGGTAGGGAGCCGTGGCTGAGTGACCCTGCTCGATCGCAATGGTTTTCGGTGTTTCCTCGTTGGGGCGCATTGGAGAGGAGCAGGCACCCAATGTGCCTGCCAGTGCCCATGCATATATCCAGTTATTTCTGTTCATGTTTTTGGGTTAAAATAGAAAACTCAGGTTGAGGCCCCCGTAGCCATTACGAGTGGGCGAGGGATTGTAATAGGCGGGTTGCCCCCCGCCGTAGGCAACGGCATTCAGCGCAACGAATGAACTGTACCGTTGATTCAGCAGGTTATCCAGACCACCGTAAATCTCGGCTTTGATGCGTTTACGGATCACTTTCGTATAGCCTATTTTGGCATTCAGCAAGTGGTAGGCGGGATGGTAGGCGGTATTGGTATCGTTCAGCGGGAGACGGTCGTTGTATAGGTAATTGCAACGGGCATAAATGCCGACGGCAGTACTAAAATCAATTCCGGCGTTGACCACCCAAGGAGCTATACCCGTCAGGCGGTTGCCGTCATATGCCGCGGTAACGGCATCATCCGTATCGCGGATTTTGTAGTCGACAAATGTGAAATCAGCATACGTTATTGCTGCAAATGGCCGCAGCCGTTGTATCCATGAATTGTTTTCGTTGTTGACCGCCAGCCAGGAAAGCGCCAGTTCCGCACCGCGGTGATCGGTCTCGCCAGCATTGTGATAGATGGTAATGCCTTGCTGCACGGATTGGGCAATCAATTCGCCGCTCATATCCATTCGAAAGACAGCCAGGTCATAGCTCAGCCGTGAGTGGAACAGACTTCCCTTGGCATTAAGCTCGTAGTTAACCGCTTTCTCAGCCTGCAGGGAAGGATTGATACTGCCATCGACAGTCTTGATTTCCGATCCGGTAGGCGGGGTGAAACCGGTACTGACGCCAGCATGCAGACTCAGGGCTTCATGGAAGGTATGGCTCAGTGCAATCCGGGGTGTTGCCTGTGCATTAAACTGCTTGATACCGCTCTGCTCAGGGGCCAAATAATCGTGCACACGGTACTGTAAGCTATTGATTCCCAGTCCGAGGGTAAGCAGGGTCTTGGGACCAAGCTGGGTCTCCGACTGATAGAAAAGCGAATAATATGTATTTTGATTGTCTATGTTTGCATTGATGGCACCTTCCGAACCCTGTTCATTGACGTACTGACTGCCTTTCGTAAGCCCCTGGTTGAACTCGGCGCCGATGCTGAAGACGGTGGCAAAGGCCGAGAAACCGGGATCGTAGGCGAAACGTGTACGCCCGCCGTAGCTCTGATAGTAGTTGCGGATATAGGCATACGCCAATGGGTGGTTGAGGTCGTAGAAATAACTGAATAGGCTGGTGCTGTTGGTAAACTTATCGCTGAGCCGGTATTGCTGTCCGATGCCTACGCGCGTCCAGTTTTGATATCTTCCGGCTCCTTTGTCCACATTACTGAGGTTTGCCTGTAACGGATTTTCGGTCACCTGCGTTTGCGTAAGGGCGCCCGGTATCTGTGAGTGCTGAGTGGTACGATTGATCAATACCGTGATGATTTGCCTGTCATTGGGGAAAAATTGGAAATTACCCGTGATGAATCTGCGCATATCGTTGCTGTGAATACGGTAACCGTTGTACTCCTGCCAACCGTAAGCCACATAGCTGTTTACCTTATCGCCGCCCGACCGATAGGCAGTAGCTGTCCGGTTGAGTCCGTAGCTGCCGGTGAGACCGGATACTTCGAGGCTACGCTCCCCATAAGGTGCGCGTTGCAACTGGAAATTGATAACCCCTGCGGTACCCGCTCCATACATACTGGATGCCGGTCCCTTGATGATCTCCACGCGGCCGATGTTGTTGACATCCAACGCCTCGATACGCGTCGTCCCGTCCGTCTCTGTGACGGGGATGTCGTTGATATAGACTTTTACTGCACGGCTGCCCCAGGGTGATCGCACCCCGTTGCCACGTATGGAAATCCGCGAATCGGAAAGTGTACTTTGATCCATACGAACACCCGGAACGGTATTAAGTGCCGATTGCAAGGACATCCCGTTTCCGCGCTGGATATCGTCGGTGTTTAGCAGGGCTACCGACCCTGGGGTCTCCCGGTTAACCCGGCTGTTTAGGCCTACGCGCACTTCGTCGAGTTGGACGGGATCCACGTCCAATTGAATGTTGACGTCTTTGTGCTCAGCTGTGAGCGAGACATGCTGTGTTTTATAACCTATCAGAGCCACTTCAATGGCTGCAGTCGCCTGCTCCCGGCTTAGTTTGAAGTATCCGTCTTTGTTAGACTGCGCAATGATCTGTCCGTCGTCATTACGGATCGTAACACCAGCCAGCGGCTGACGGGTTTGGGTGTCATAGATATGACCTGTCAAAAGGAGGTTCTGTGCTTGTACCTGTCCTATCCATACCGCGAGATACAGGAGGAAGGTCGCCCTCAAAATAAATTTATTCATATGTTTTAGATGGACTGGACTGCTGCCAGCGATACCACATAATAAAACGGTAACCCAATTTTATCGGGATACGGTCATTAAAATCCTATGAAGAAGAAATTAGGCGCGTGGCGGATGGAATATCTTGGCAGGTCGCGAAGGGAGATGGAAAGGTAAATCGATCGTTTCGTGTTTTTCGATAGCGGAAGCCGGAAAAGTCAATACTGTTTTTTCTACCACGGATGCAGGTTGATAACTGATTTTCAGTGATTCCTTATCCGATTTCTTTTCTTTTTCCTCCGCTTCCTTGAGTTTCCTTGCTAAATAACATTTGCCATCGCAATGCAGCATGGGCTTATCTTTGTTTATACAGAGGTATTCGGCAATATAAGGTCGGTTTAACTCAAATGCCGCGGTAATGAGCATACGCGAAACGTTTTCCGCGAAAAGCGAACAGATGAGCAATAGGACGAGAAGCCGGTGAACCATGGTGCGGCAAACTTACAGTAAAAGTCGGACATTTGCAATAAAAATACTGGGTATACTCCTGAAAACGCCTACCTTTGCGCCCAAAATGAAAAATAATACCATGAGTTTAGTCATAATCGGCACTATTGCCTACGATGCGATTGAAACACCTTTCGGAAAAACAGATAAGATCGTAGGGGGGGCGGCCACGTTTGCTGGATTGGCAGCAGCCTATTTGTATCGGCACGTAAAATTGGTCGGTGTGGTTGGCGAAGACTTCGGTGATGATAACCTGAATATATTGAAATCGAAAGGTATAGACCTTGAAGGGGTACAGATAAAAAAGGGACAGAAGTCTTTTTTCTGGTCGGGAAAGTACCACAACGATATGAATAGCAGGGATACGCTGGTTACCGAATTGAACGTGCTGGCCGATTTTGATCCGATCGTTCCGGATAGTTACCAGGATTGCCAATACCTGCTTTTGGGCAATCTTACTCCGCAGATTCAGTTGACTACGCTGGATCGGTTAAAACATAAGCCGAAATTAGTGGTACTCGACACGATGAATTTTTGGATGGACGTTGCCTGGGATGACTTAATGAAGGTGCTGAAGCGGGTGGATGTGCTTACCATCAACGATGCGGAAGCGCGGCAGCTCTCCGGCGAATATGCCTTGGTAAAAGCTGCAGAGAAGATCTTACAGTTGGGACCGAAGTACCTGATCATCAAAAAAGGAGAACATGGCGCCCTATTATTTGGCGACGGACAGATTTTTTCGGCACCGGCGCTTCCTCTTGCAGATGTATACGACCCAACGGGAGCAGGGGATACGTTTGCGGGCGGATTTCTGGGGTATTTGGCTAAAGTGGGAACCGTCAACTTTCATAATATGAAAAACGCCGTAATCTTTGGCTCTGCGTTGGCGTCATTCTGTGTCGAAAAATTCGGTACCGAACGGCTGAGGGAGCTGGATAAAGACCTCATTGCTGCGCGAATTACCCAATTTACTGAACTCAGCAAATTTGAAATAGAGGGTTGATAGCAATGCGTATTTGCCTATGCCAACATACCGACGATTTCGAAGCGTGCGAAAACTTCGTCGGTATGCGGTGCATCTTTCAGTTCATCGGTTAAATCCTGTCCGGCCCAATGTTCGTAGTGCATGCCCCTGAACCATAAACGGCTCTTCGTCACATCGTAGATATAACCACGGTATGCAATCCAGATAGCTGGCTTGTCTTGGCCATTTCGTAACGCTAATTGTGATTTTGAATAAACAGGTAAGCTTCTGAGCGCGTTAAGGCCGGTCATATCGGTACGCATTCAGGGCCTTCTTCATGGTTCGCCGTGCTACGTGGATACGGGTTTTAACGGTTCCGATCGGAATTTGCAGGTGTTCGGAAATTTCGTGATATTTATATCCTTCAAAATACATACTGAAGGGAATATAGTACTCATCTGACAACTCAGCCATGGCACCTTTGATATCTTCCATCACAAATTTATTCTCACCGGCATTCTTAGTAGCGCTGTAGGCTAAGTGCGCGCTTGGAATTTCCTCGGACTGCGAAACGAAGCTGTTCGTTTTCACAAATCGCCGGTAATTATTGATGAAAGTATTTTTCATGATCGTATACAACCATCCCTTGAGATTGGTGCCTTCCTTGAACTTGCCGTGATACGTTACCGCTTTCAGCATGGTATCCTGAACCAGGTCGTTTGCATCTTCGTCGTCGCGGGTAAAATGCAGTGCATATCCTCGCAAGGATTCCGTATGCTGCACCACTAAAGTGTTAAACTCAAATCTCGTCATCTTTTTACGGTTTAAGGGATTCCAAGTTAGGGCTTGAACTCCGGGTTAAACAATTTTATGATACAAAATAAGCGGTCGCAAATGCTTATTTAAGAAAATTGACGTTGTAGTCTAATTAGTGTCGTGTTTGTTACTGCAAGGATCGTGCTAAAGAAGAACGGATTGCTTAATTACCAAGCTAATATACAGTATATTTTTATTAATATCATATAATATTTACTTCTCGTTCTAACCGGATATTAAATTTTTTCTCAACATCCTGTATGATTTGCTCTGATAAGTTGTAAATATCTGATCCAGAAGCATTTTTGTGGTTTACTAATACGAGAGCTTGATTTTTCCAGGTACCTGCATCACCCACGCGTTTTCCTTTCCATCCGCATTGTTCGATGAGCCATCCCGCAGCGAGTTTGACATGGCTTTCACCTACGGGGTAGGACACGAAATTTATGTCCTGGAAAGTAAACTGTAGCTGTTGCAAATGCTGTACGGTTACAATCGGATTTTTGAAAAAGCTGCCCGAATTGCCGATGGTGGAAGGGTCTGGCAGCTTATCGGTGCGGATAGCCGATACCACCTCAGCGATATCCTTAATAGTAGGATCGGTAATGTTCCGCTTTGCCAATTCGACTTGGATAGCGCCATATGAGGTGTTGATAGCAGGATTGAGCGATAGCCTGAGCGTCACCTGTGTAATGATGTAACGACCTTTGGCTTCTTTTTTAAACAGACTTTCACGATAGGAAAACTGACAATCTTCTTTCGTAAATGTGGAAATCCCCCCACTTTTTGTGTCGAATACGCGACAACTGACAAAGACGTCTTTTAATTCCGCACCGTATGCACCGATGTTCTGAACGGGAGCAGCTCCCACTGTACCGGGAATGAGTGCCATATTTTCTATGCCCGCGAAATTACGGTTAACACAATACCACACCAGATCATTCCAGATCACTCCCGCTCCGGCCGTAACCCATACTTCGGTATCTGATATCCGGTGGTTGATCCCCGGAATGGCGATCCGGATTACCAATCCGTCGAAATCCTTCGTAAATAAGACATTGCTTCCGCCGCCCAAAACGAGAAAGGGACGTTGCGTTACGTCTCTCCGGCTACCAAAAAAGTGGATGAGCGCCTCCTCGGATTCAATTTCAATAAACTGTGCGGCAAATGCAGGTACGCCAAATGTGTTGTATGCTTTAAGTGGAAAATGTTCTTTAATCGAAAACTGCATTGAATTTTGACTAATTTTTTCAATTATTCAAATAAATATGTATCTTTAACATATTATCTTTAACGGCCAAAGATAAGCGATTGACCTGATAGCACAACTAAGGTAATGGTATTGTATGATAAACGCAGATAAAAAGCGTACACAGATTTTGGAAGCGGCTACCCGCCGGTTTGCACATTTCGGGTTGGCAAAAACCACGATGTCTGAGATTGCACAGGATCTTTCATTTTCAAAAGCACTGTTGTATTATTATTTTCCGGATAAAAATGCGTTGTATGCCGCTGTATTGGAGCATGTCATAGCACAATCGTTTGAGGAGATGGAGAAACAACTGTCGTCCATTTCAGATTGTCAGCAGGCCATGATGTTTATGCTGGACAAGCGGATTGCTTTTGTTACCAAATATTATAATCTGCTTGAAAATTCGATATCTGCCGTGCAACAGATACCCGACGAAATGGCCTGTGTACTGGCGGATTCCAAAGACAAGGAAATAGCGTTAATCCGGGATATCCTTCAAAAAGGAGTAGATACCGGTCAACTGGTCATTGAAGATGTCCAGGAAACTGCAGAAATCATCCTGTTTGCCCTGGTGGGCATGCGGTTCAGTATATTGAAAGATCTGAAAGGCGTCTTATTTCCTACCAAAGACGAGTTTGATCACATACTGCAACTTCAGAAGAAAATGGTAACGGTATTTTTAAAAGGGTTGGCCTCCCCATCGCATTAACCTTTTGCCTTTTCAATTTCTGAAATCCGTTTTACAATCTGGGTGGCGTGTACTCGTGAGTTTTCAATAAACCACAGGTGTGTGTTCATCCCCCCGCAAACCACACCCGCAAGAAAAAGACCAGGAATATTGGTTTCCATGGTGTCGGGATTGTGCATCGGTTGACGCGAGGCGTCTTCGGAAAGTTTAATGCCGATCTTTTCCAAAAAGGCAAAATTGGGTTGGTAACCGGTTAATGCCAGCACGAAATCGTTTTCTAGCGTTATCAGTCCATCGGGCGTCAGAATATCGACTTCGGTTGGCCGGATTTCGGTCAGTTTACTGTTGAACAATGCCCGCACTTCGTTATTCGTGATCCGGTTTTCCATATCCGGGCGCACCCAATATTTTACGCGGGGTCCAATACCTTCGCCCCGCACTACGAGTGTCACGTCGGCACCTTTTCGGTACGTTTCCAATGCAGCATCCACGGACGAGTTGCTGGCGCCTACCACCACAACTTTTTGCCCGGCATAATAATGGGGATCATTGTAGTAATGACGCACCTTAGGCAGGTCTTCTCCTTTGATATTCAACAGACACGGAATGTCGTAGAACCCGGTGGCCACCACGACATAGGATGCGGTATAGGTGGATTTGCTGGTGGTAATATGAAAGGTGTCTTTTTGTTTCGATACGGAAATTACTTCCTCAAACAGATGGGTGTTTAGGTCAAATTTCTGTTGGATCCGGCGGTAATATTCCAGTGCTTCGGCCCGCTTCGGTTTGGGATTAATAGAGACAAAAGGAATATCGCCGATTTCCAACCGCTCGGATGTAGAGAAGAAAGTCATGTTTTGCGGATAATGATACAGTGAATTGACCAAACATCCCTTTTCAACGATCAGATAAGATAATCCGGCTTTTTGGGCGGCAATACCGCATGCCAGTCCGATGGGGCCGCCGCCAACGACAAGCATGTCGTAATGTTCTGATGAGATTTTCATGTGCTGCAAAGATACGCGACAGCGGTACGAATACCAAACTTACGCGACCGCCCGGTGTTTGACCAAACCGCTGCAGGTTTTGTTCAAATCAATTACAATTCGGTTCAGAAAATTCAGTTGTTCGGTAATCAGGCGAGATTCTTCCGAATCGATGTTGTTGTGGTCCAAATCCGGTGGCGTATCCACTTCGATTTCCACAAATTCCGCTTCTCCCTCTTCGGGTTCGAAGAGTCGAATGGTCTGCGCTAGCAGGAACAGTGTTTTGCGGACAATCCGTACATGTTCGCCTGTCAGCGAAGCATTGTCTGCATCGTTGACATTGTTGAGCAGCGTGACCGAATAGGAGGAAAGAATGTGGTTAAACACCACAAATTTGTTTATCTCCTTCGCATCTTTTTGCTTGCTTTTCGGTTCTGTAATCATGCGCTGGAAAGCCGAAGCCATATTCGCAGTGCTGATGTATACTTCCTTTCGGGCCAGCTTGTAATCCGTTATACTCACCGGTTGGCCCGCGATGATTTTCAGTGCTTGTGCAATGTAACGATAATTGGCAATAAGCAGTTTTCGCATGGTAGTTTGCACTTGGGTACTTTCCCAATTCGGTAAAATGATGTAGCTGGAAAGAAACGCCAAGCCCGACCCGATTAACGTGTCAACAATCCGTTCCCTGAGTATGGTCAATGTATTCATGTCGAGGAAGCTGAACATAATCAGGATATAAGGCGTCATGAACATAACGCTGACTACGTAGTTGATACGGATGAGGCTATAGGTGGCCACCATAAATAGAAGCAGCAGGATAAACAGGGATGTTTCGTCTGTAACGAGCATTAAAATCAAGGCTCCACCGATCCCTCCAATGATGGTTCCGATCAACCGTTGAAAATTCCGCTGTTTGGTCAGGCTGAATCCGGGCTTCAGGATAACCATAATGGTTAGCAGAATCCAGTAGCTGTGGTTACCCACGTTAATAGCCAATGAAAGGAGATAGCCGATGCCCATTACGATTGCCATCCGTGCAGCATGCCGGAATAGTGTCGATTTCAGGGTCAGGTTTTCTCGGAGTTGCTTAAAATCGATGTCCTTGTGCTCGATAAATCGACTGAGATCCGTTTCTTCCTTTCGGAATGAGTTTTTGGACTCCCTGTCAAAGTATCCGTAAATATTATTAATGCGCTGGATCAGATTTCGGATATTGATCAATATCTTTTTTAACGGCAGTGTATTGATTTGGTAGTCTTTATCTACCTTTTCAATCGCTGCCCGTATCCGATCGAGGTCGTTTTTGAAATTATATAACGCTTTGGGCCTTCTGTTGGCATTGATCTGATAGGAGAGGTGTTCCAGTTCGTTGCCAAGTCTTCGAATCGTCAGGTTAAAATGCTGCAACACCCCGGTTTGCCCAAATTGCTCGCGGACCGCCTCATAATCGTAATGCGTGGCCATACTCTGTTCGAACAGATCGATGATGTCGGTAAAAATCAAGATCAATAACCGTCCGATTTTTGTGGTATCCCGTATGGTTTTCTTACTTCTGAACAATTGTTCGCGGACGTTATCCTGATGTTCGCTGACAATAATTTGCTGTTCGATCAACTCCCGGTAATTTTTCTCAATATCCGTTTTGGCATCGTAGAAATTAGCTTTGATCCGGATGTAGTCGGCAACGTTCTGTATGGATTCCGCCAATTCCTGCTGAGCCTGACGGTAGGGGCGCACTTGGTGAAGGGATAAACTCAGCAGCATATACCATACACAGCCCAGGAGAATATAAGCAATGTGGGCCGCCACATCCAAAAATGTGTTGTCTGCTCCGTCAATATTGAGTATCATGACGAGGATACCCAGGGTTCCAACAGACGAAGCGCGGGCACCGTAGACTGCAAACATGGAAAATAGGAAACTCATCCCCACAACAACCACTGTTAGCAATGCAGGAATATCATTGACCAGGTTGGTGATGAGTGCAGAAACCAATACGGCGGCAGTACATAGCAACATGCCGTTCCGGCGGTGGTTCAGGGGGCCGGGGGTATCTGAAAGCCCGACGACCATCGCACCCAATGAGACGGTAATGCCAACCTGAAGGTTGCCAAACCAGGAAAAAATGAGTGCAGGAGTCAGCGTACCGAACGTGATGCGCAGGCCATCGGCAAAATATTGGCTGTAAAAAAAATTCTGGATTTCTTTTGCCCTACTCATGCATAGACGGATGGGTGCGTACAAAGATACACAAAACCTCAACTAAAAATACTCAATAGTGGGTATTTCAGATGGTCTTTCAGGTGTTTAGCTTTGCTCACACTTATTAATCAATCATCAATATGAAAATCAGAAATCTACTAATCATGATCGCGCTGATAGCGGGGAATGTGCTGGTCGCCGCTTTATCGGGTTACGCGCAGAAAGCGAAAGACCGTACCCTGACCATCAGCACGGAAGCAGGATCCAGCATGTACGTCGATGGTAACCAAGTGACCTCGCCTGCTAAAATTAAAATTCCGAAATATGCGACCGTCAACGTGCGCGTTGAAAAAGTGGGGTTTGTAACCGAAATTCGCAATTATGAAAACAATGGGGTAAATATCATTCCCAAAACCGATTTTATTCAGCTGATCAAAGACGAAGCATATGAAAATTCATTTGTAACCAATTTGGCTAACCAAGATATTGATATCAGGCCGTCCAGAAGTGTCGACGAAGCCTGGATTCTATTAAATCGTATTGTGACAGGGTCATTTGATGTGATTGCGATTATGGATAAATCTACAGGCTATATGGCTACAGCATGGTCTGCCAAATCCTTTAATTCGGGCGTTGTACGTACCCGTTTGATCGTGAAAACCAGTAATACGTCACCCCTCGAATACAAAGCTAAATTAGTTTCTGAAATCGCGCCGCCGGGTACCAGCGTCAATGCCGATGAGTCCTTTCGCCGGTGGGACCGGATACTGCGTACGTACGAGAACGTGATTCCTGATCTGCAGAGCCGTTTAGGCATCAACTAATTCTCAGTGTTTACCAACTATTTATCAACAATGAACATCACCAAATTTTCAATCACGCTATGCGCTGTTGTTGGAACTCTTTTTTTTGCACAGGCCCAACAAGCGTCAGTGGTGGGACAAGGTTATTATAATGAGCCCGATTTTGGGAAATTTTATTTGCGTTTGGGAGCAAATTTCCTGAATGACGATTTTGTTAAACAGTTAAACGATGGCGATCTTAACGGGGCTTACTCTGTGGCAACGGGGTTGAACTTCGAGATAGGCAAGTATTTCTTCTTTCATTCAGAGCCGATAGCCGATCTTTTTAAAGTAGGGCTTGATGCGTCCTTTCTTTCTCTTGGCTACAACCCGCTGAAATGGAATGATCCGGATGACCCGGAATATACTGAAAAGACCGATTTCACAACCGTGGGGGTCAAGCTCGGCCCGGTCATTTCTTTCAATCCGTTGGAGAATTTTTATGCCGATGCATTTGTAAAATTAGCGCCAACGATTCTGACATCGATGAGTGAAATGGAAGATCTGGAACAGGTGCTATTTGGTTTGAAAAGTGATGTCGGGATTAACTTGCGGTACAAGAAAGTCACGCTGACAGCAGGTTATGAATCAGGTGCATTCAATTATACTTCTTACGACAGCGATTACGATGAAGACACCGGTGAGTATATTGAGCATACGACGAAAGAGAAATTCCCGATGGGTATGTTTCAAATCAAGTTGGGACTTCAGTTCTATTAGTCATCGCAATTACCCTGAAACTTATGAAACATCAATTGGAGGAATTGGCAAGTATGTTTGCCCACTTGGGAGAAGCAGATATGTCCTTGCAGGACTTGTGCAACGTGGTGACCAACGAGCAGCCGCATGCTGTTGTTGAGGATGTCAACGATTTGACTCCTTATAATAGCATGGTATCATTATCGCTACCTGAACCGATTTAAAAGGTTGGCACCTCCGATGGGTGCCAGCTTTTTATTTATTTTTCTTTTGTTTACTTTCGAAATCGTTAGACGCATACAAGCCTTCAGAGGAATACACTGAAGTTTTCAACAAAGTCGTGATTTTCGATGGATAATTGATCGTGATGAACACAACACAAACAGGAACAGCCTTATGGTGGATAGGTTGTTTGGTGTGCATAGCTATGCAGGTGAAAGCACAGCAGCCCGATTCGCAACTACAACAGCAAGCGCGTCTCGCTGACTATGACATGAATGTCGCAAAGATTAATTTATTGGCATTGCCTTTCCGGGACATCTCGCTCCAATATGAGCGGGCTGTATCGCGGAAAATATCCCTCGCCGTTGGATTTCGGATGATTCCAAAAGGCAGATTCCCCATGTTGGACGCTTTTGAATCGTATATCGATGACGAAGCAACCTTTGAAGAACTGCAAAATATCCGCCTCAGCAATCAAGCTTTTACGGTCGAATCAAGGTTTTATTTCGGCAGGCACGACGGACCTCGCGGTTTTTACATTGCCCCGTACGGACGTTACAGTACGTACGGACTTGATTTCAATGAATTTGAGTATACGATTGAAGGAGAGGATGAAGCAGGTAATTATTATACAGAAACGCATACAATTGCGTTAAACGGGCGTATCAACGGTTTTACCGGTGGTGTCCTATTTGGTTCGCAATGGCGTATCGGACGTTGGGTTTACCTGGATTGGTGGATATTGGGACCCGCATATGGGGCGGCTTCAGGCAAGCTCAGTGGTAGCAGCTCGATGCCATTGGATCCGGAAGCTCAATCGGCTTTAGCCGATGAACTGGAGAATCTGGAAATTCCGATGGTCGACACGGAGGCCCACGTTGACAGTAAGGGAGCCAGGCTAGACATGAGGGGGCCTTGGGCAGGAATCAGAACCGGGTTGGCCATCGGAGTACGCTTTTAAACTGAGTTATTTTATTTTTAATTTTTTGCACGGATTGTTATTATTGTTGTAAGAAAAATACTCGTTTTTAAACGAATATTTATATATTTGGCGGTTTGTTTATTCAAAATATAAATCCCGTGGATGGCGATGGGAGCTTTTTAATCAACAAACCCGATCTTTACATTCTTAATTTTTCCGTTGCATGAATTTAAGTAAAAAACAAGCAGTCTTTGAAAATGAAGTGCTTACACGCTTCGAGTTGTTCAATAGCCTATTCATGACCTTGCCTTTTTACCAGGTAAAGCACACGGGTACGCTGCTGCCTTTTTTCACTTCGCATTGTGAACGTGGTGTAGCTGCAAAACTTGATCCCGAAGCGATTATAGAGAGTTTTTTTGGACAGTATGAGCAATACGTCCGCGAAGCAGATCGTATCGATCTGCTTTTCCGCATTATTCAGTATATCGAGCGGCAGGTGGTGTTGTTTGATGCGGTTGAAGATGCTGCCTTCAAAAAAACCGGCCGATCGGATGAAGCGGGACTATTGGATTCCGTTTTCACACAAACGGAAAACAATAAGGAGCTACGCCATAAATTGGTCAGCAAACTGCGTGATTTCTCGTTGCGGCTGGTATTGACGGCCCACCCCACACAGTTTTATCCCGGCCCCGTGCTGGCAATCATTACGGATTTGACGGAAGCGCTGAAAAAGAATGACATCAATAACATCCATTTATTGTTGCAGCAGTTGGGGAAAACACCGTTTATGATGAAAAGCAAGCCGACGCCTGTGGATGAGGCCATCAGTTTGGCGTGGTTTCTTGAAAAAGTATTTTATCCTGTGGCATCGGCAATTCAGTCTAAAATCGATGATGAGTTTGACTTGCCGGCCGACGAAAACAGACAATTGGTCGAACTGGGCTTTTGGCCGGGGGGAGACCGCGATGGGAATCCGAATGTGACGGTTGAGAGTACGAAACGCGTTGCCTTATTACTGCGCACCATTTTGTTCCGTTGTTATTACCGTGATTTCAGGATACTCAAAAGGCGCATCACCTTCAAAGGGGTTGAAAAATATATGGATATCCTGCAGGACAGGTTTTATGAGAACAGCTTTAATCCCTCCGAAACCCCTGAAAATGAAAAGGCAGTGATTACGCACAACCTGAAAGAGATTAAACGCGTCCTAAGGGATTATCACGACGGTTTGTTTGTCGAATTGGTGGATGACCTGCTCCGCAAGGTAAAAACGTTCGGTTGTTTTTTTGCGACACTGGATATCCGCCAGGACAGTAGTGTCATCCGGCAAACCCATGCATACATACGCGAAAAATATGCAGACAAAACGGGTATTGTCGGCGACTTCGAACAATTGGATGAGACCGCCAAGCAGCGGGCCTTTACATTTAAGTCCTGTGATTTGCCATATGAGGAAGACGCGCACCCCTTGGTTGCCGATACCCTGAGCGTCATTCGGTTAATCAAGGATATCCAGCGGTCGGGAGGCGAGCGCGCCGCCCAGCGGTTTATCATCAGCAATTGCCAGCAAGCTTCCGACATTCTCGAACTGATGGAGTTATTTTTGTGGAGTGGTTGGCAAACCGAGTCACTGTGCATTGACTTCGTACCACTGTTTGAAACGGTTGATGACCTAACTCGGGCGGCAAACGTGATGGAAGCACTGTATACGCATCCCCACTATAAAGCCCACCTTGCGCAACGGGGCAATAAGCAGACAATCATGCTCGGGTTTTCAGATAGCACAAAAGACGGTGGATACCTGATGGCCAATTGGTCCATTTATAAGGCTAAAGTAGAACTTACGGCCATGGCCAGGCAATACGATGTCGACTTGGTGTTTTTTGACGGAAGGGGAGGCCCCCCTGCGCGCGGCGGTGGAAAAACACAGCGCTTTTATGCGTCCATGGGTAAGGAAATTGCAAACGATCACATTCAGTTGACCATTCAGGGGCAAACCATCAGCAGCCAGTATGGTTCATGGGACACTGCGTATTACAACATTGAGCAGCTCCTTCATGCCGGGCTTACTTCCCATATCGGGCAAAAAGATGGAGATACCTTATCAGCAGAAAAGAAGAAATTAATAGATGATATGGCGCACATTAGTCACGAGCAATTTCTGTCGTTACGGCACAATCCGTTATTCCTTAAATACCTCGAAAAATTCAGCCCACTGAAATTTCTGTCACAAATCAACATCAGTAGCCGGCCTGTAAAACGGAATTCGGACAAGGAATTGCGTCTGGAAGACCTAAGGGCGATCAGCTTTGTTACCGCATGGAGCCAATTAAAACAAAATATACCCGGTTTTTTTGGGGTAGGATCGGCACTTCAGTGGGCAGAAAAGCAAGGGAAGTGGGAGCAGGTGAAAGAGCTCTATGAGACCTCGGGTATGTTTAAAACCATTGTCGACAACTGTATGATGTCCATGTCCAAATCAAATTTTGACCTGACTTCTTATATTCAGGCAGACGAAACGTTTGGTGACTTCTGGGTAAAGATGCGTGATGAGTACGAACGTACCAAGTCCTATGTGCTGAAATTGAGTGGCAGCAAAGTCCTGATGGAAAATTATCCCGTGGAGCGAGAATCCATTGCAATACGGGAGAAAATAGTACTCCCCCTGTTGATTATCCAGCATTACGCCATCCGGCAACTGCAAACGAATAAATTAAGTGAAAAAGACCAAGAGGTGTTCTCGAAACTGGTTACGCGTACCGTTTATGGCGTGGTAAATGCCGGCAGGAATCTCGCCTGATAGTAGGCGGTTCTGACAAAAACTGTTGATGGGCATTACATTTTTAGCTAAGTTTGTTGCATTAATTAAGATTTTATGAACCCGACGTGATTAAAATAATCATTACGCACAATAGGGCAATGATTATTTTAATCATCAAAGGTTCCATCCCGTTGACACGGGACAAGTACTGACAACTGGAAAAACAAAAAATAAACAGATGAAATTCAGAAAGATTGTTTTGATGGCTTTGCCGTTAGCGGTAGCAGCAAGTTCTTGTACCCGGCATGCGGGTGAGTCAGAGAGCCGCACAAAGTTGTACAACAATGCAACTGATGTGGATAGTGAAGGTTTTTCATTCTTTAAGTCTGTTCATAAAAAAGCAACATTTGAAGTTGGATTGGCCAACTATGTACAGTCATCACCAGCTTCCGCGGAAGCAAAGAAACTGGCCGCGGGAATTGTGGAGACGTATGAGCCTATTATTGCTGAATTGGAAGATATGGGTGCCTCATTCCACGTCATTCTCCCCGACCCGGGAGTGCCTGCCTTTGCCGTGCCGCATCATTTCGCGGCCGATAGTTTGGGTGGGTTTGACAGTAAGGGGTACATCGCGCATGCTCAGCACGAACAGGGTGCAATTTTAGAACAGTTTAACCGCATCGACCGGAATACGTCCAAGGTGCTGAAAACGTATGCCAAGGAGAAATTACCAGCCGTAAAAGAAGTTTTTGCACTTGCGGGAGGTCATGAAGAACACGGTGCGCATCACTAATTAATCCCTACATTCTCATGTCCAAAAAGAGCATTGTCACAGGTATTTTGTCGTACGGAATGTCCGGAAGGGTATTCCATGCACCGTTTATACACCAAAAAACCCGGTTTGAGTTACGTGCTGTTGTAGAGAGACATGAGAAACGTGCTCACCAGCGGTATCCGGATGTAGTTAGCTACGATTCAGTGGATGATTTACTGAATGATGAACAGATTGAGTTTGTCATTATAAATACGCCGAATAATACGCACGTGGAATATGCTACAAAGGCGTTGAAAGCGGGGAAACATATTTTGGTTGAGAAGCCATTTGCACCTACCGCTGAAGATGCCCGGAAATTGTTTGAGTTGGGAAAGGAGGTGAACCGACACGTAATGGTTTTTCAAAACCGTCGTTGGGACAGTGATTTCAAACTGCTTAAGCGTGTGGTGGAGCGTGAAACCCTAGGAAATTTGATCGAGTTGCATGTGCGGTTTGATCGTTACCGGATGGAGAAAAGTCCGAAAGTATTTAAAGAACTGAAAATTCCGGGAAGCGGGGTGCTGTACGATTTGGGGCCACACCTGCTTGATCAGGTCATCAGCTTATTCGGCAAGCCCCAAAAGAGTCTAAAAATCCAGGCTACACATCGGCCTGGTTCTGAGGTAGACGATTTTTCGACGTTAGTACTTAGTTATCCAAAAGGATTTACCGTCTTTATCCATGCGAGCTTACTCGTTGCCAATCCATTGCCGGCGTATGTGCTGCACGGAGTTAAAGGATCCTTCCAAAAAGTCAGGGCGGATGTGCAGGAAGATCAGTTGCAAGCTGGAATGTCGCCTAAAGCCCCTGAATATGGTATTGAGCCGGTAGGCAAAGAGGGGTTGATTACACTTATGAAGCCCAATGGTGACCGTGAACTGCGATACAGGGAGGCACTTAAGGGAGATTATAATGACTTGTTTAACGCCGTATACGCGCAGATACGGAAGAATGAGCCCTTCCCGGTAAAACCCGAAGAAATCCTATGGCAAATGGAAATCCTCGAGCAACCCGTGTGGAATGAAAGTTAGCGCCTATTATTGAGACGATGTTTGGTCATGGTGAATTAATATACAATTAACACTCACGCAACTTTACATTGTTATTATTGGCCGGAATATTTTAAGACGGCCGTATGTTAACAGTTGTGAAGCACAAATTCCCACTTATAAACCGCGAGATAAGCTGGTTGTATTTCAACGAGCGCGTGCTGCAGGAAGCTGCGGACAAGACCGTGCCATTATTGGAACGGTTACGCTTCTTGGCCATCTTCTCCTCCAATTTGGATGAGTTTTACCGCGTAAGGGTCGCTACACTTAATCGGCTTGTTGATATCAATACCAAAACCAAGAGCCTGCTGGGGTTCAATCCCAAAAAAATCCTGAATGAAATCAAGAATATCGTTGTAAAGCTTGAAAAACGATTCGATTATCTCTATGAACATGAGATCATTAAAGAATTGGAGTCCCAGAAGATCTTTATCATTAACGAGCAACAGCTAAATGTGGCCCGGGGTGAATACGTGCGTGAGTATTTCCGACGGCACGTACTGCCCACATTAGTCCCCATTATGCTGGAGGGTTCAGATTCCGGTAAACCGTTTCCGGAGTTGAGAGACCGGCATATCTACTTCATCGTTAAGCTGACTTTCCGCAAGAAAGTGAAGTATGCGCTGGTTGAGATCCCCACTTCGATCCTATCACGGTTCCTGATTTTACCTGAAAATAAGGGATTGAAATTCATTATTTTATTGGACGACATCATCCGGTATTGTCTGGATGACTTGTTCTTTATTTTCGAATACGATACCGTGGAGGCGTACAGTATTCAGCTCACGCGCGACGCGGAACTGGATATTGATGCCAATGTCAGCGAGCGGTTTGTGGAGGCCCTGATGCGCAGTTTGCAACGCAGGGACAAAGGGCGGCCTATGCGGCTGTTGTATGATTCCGATATCGCTCTGGATACCCTCAACTACCTGGTTTCGGGTATGCAGCTCGATTCGGAGGCGCTCATTCCCGGCGGCAGGTATCACAATTTCAAAGATTTCATTGATTTCCCCAATGTGGGCGGACCTTCCCTGGAGTATGCTCCCATGCCTCAGTTGCGGGTCAATAACCTCGACTTACGCCGTAGCATATTCAGTCAGATGGCGCAGCGGGACTACTTGATAAGTTTGCCGTACCAATCGTTTGACTATATCGTCCATTTCCTGCGGGAGGCTGCGATAGATCCCAAGGTCAAAGAGATCGATATCTGCCTTTATCGGTTGGCCGAAAACTCCAGTGTGATCAATGCCCTCATCAATGCCGCTAAAAATGGCAAGAAAGTAAATTGCCTGCTTGAGCTGAAGGCCCGTTTCGACGAAGAAGCCAATATTTATTGGCGCAACCGGCTGGAAGAGGGAGGGGTAAACGTGAACATTGGCGTTGTGCAATACAAGGTACATGCAAAAATTTGTTTGATTGCACGGCGCGAAAAGGGAGGAATGGTATATTATGCAAATCTGGCCACCGGAAACTTCAATGAGAAGACGGCCAAACTTTATGGGGATCACAGCCTGTTTACGGTCAATCCATTGATTACTAAAGATCTTAAACGCCTTTTCAGGGGGTTGGAAAAGCAAACATTTCATCGGGGTTACAAAGCGATTATCACTTCGCCACTGGAAACCCGTCGACGCTTTTATGAGCTAATTACGAATGAAATCGAGATCGCCAAGTCCGGAAAAAAAGGATACATGGTACTAAAGATGAATAGCCTCTCTGACGAGGAAATGATCGAAAAACTTTATGAAGCGAATAATGCAGGGGTAACTATTCAACTGATCATACGTGGGATGTGCTGCCTTGTACCGGGGCAGCCGGGGTTCAGTGAACGTATCACGGTGAGAAGCATTGTGGATCGTTATTTGGAACATGCACGGGTGTGGATTTTCGGAAACGGCGGTGATGAATTGATCTACTTATCGTCTGCCGATCTGATGACGCGGAACATCGACCGGAGGGTGGAAGTCGCCTTCCCGGTCATTGATGAATATATCCGTAGAGAAATCCGCGATATCATTGACATTCAGTTACGCGATAATACGAAAGCACGCGAAATTAATCAATCAAACAACAATCGGTATATCGGTGGCAAGAGCAGAATTAAGCACCGTGCGCAGGAAGACATTTACAATTATCTGAAATATAAATCCTAATTAAACGTGAGGTACGCAGCAATAGATATCGGATCGAATGCAGTGAGGCTGTTGATAGCCGATATTATCCAAAACAATGGAACCATATCATTCAAAAAGAATACCCTCGTGCGGGTTCCCCTGCGTCTTGGGGATGATGCATTTATCGATCGGCATATATCTGAACCCAAAGCTACAGATTTGGTCAAAACAATGGTGGCTTTCCGTAACCTGATGGATGTATACAAAGTCAGTGAATACATGGCCTGTGCGACATCGGCGATGCGGGAAGCCGAAAATAGCAAATCGTTGGTCAAAGAAGTTAAGGAAGTAGGAATAGACTTGCAGGTTATTGGCGGGAGTGAAGAAGCGGAGATTATCTATAACAGCCACATTGAACAGCATCTCGGCAGCAAAAAGGCATATTTATATATCGATGTAGGGGGTGGAAGTACCGAGTTGTCTGTATTTGCCGATACCAAGTTGGTTGCGTCGGCGTCGTTTAACATCGGTACGATCCGTATATTGGACAACCAGGATAAGGAGGAAACCTGGGAGGAAATGAAAACGTGGGTGAAGAACCACACGCGGATGTTTAAAACGATATACGGGATCGGTACGGGGGGAAATATTAATAAATTGTCAAGATTGGCCAATGACAAAGAAGAAAAGCCCATTTCTTATACGAAATTGAAATCGTTATATGAGTATCTCAATTCTTTTTCTTTGAAAGACCGGATCAACGTGCTGGGGTTAAATAACGATCGCGCTGACGTGATTATCCCCGCATGCGAAATTTTTCTGACGTTGATGAAATATGGCAGGCTCCGTCAGGTCATCGTTCCCCGGGTTGGGCTGGTGGATGGTATCATACAAACATTGATTGACAAAACGCTTCCGTCTGCGTTGCCGGAAAGTTGAAAAAGCGATAATTTTTATTTCGGCGAAAAGCTTGAATAAAGAAAAAATCTCTTACTTTTGCGCCCATAATACCTCTGCGGAAGTGGCGAAATTGGTAGACGCACCATCTTGAGGGGGTGGCGCCCTACGGGCGTGGCAGTTCGAATCTGCTCTTCCGCACAGCCAGTATAGCACCCTTGCGAAAGCAAGGGTTTTTTCATTTAAAGGGCATGCCAAGCTTGCTTGCGCGTGCCCTTTAAATGAAAAACGCAGGTACAAAGTGCCGTGCTATACTGGCTGTAAGCCTCTCCACCCACAGATGGCTGTGGCCATGGAGTGCGGGGGTCGCTGGACGCAGCCAACTATTCTCGCTGTGGCCTCCGAGTGCGTGGCAGTGGGACGCAGCCAATCTGCTCTTATTGCCAAATCACTATCGAGCATCACTTTTTTATCTCGTATAAGGTATATTTTATTGATAACGCATTATTATATCCCATATCCCGTGAAAAGGATAGCCGTTTATTTGTCCGTTATGCTGATCTGCTTTGCCATAAAGAGTTGCATCAATTCAGTGTCAAGCTCATGGGACACCATATGACAACCGGTTTTTAGATTGCCGGCAGTAATACTTCTAACGGTATTGTATCTTTTGCTTATTTTGAAATTGGAGCATAATGAGTTGATAAAAATACGTTTCATCGCTCAATGGTTGAAACGACCCCTTGAAAGTCGTCGAGCTGACGCTCATTGTTCCGCAAATTGATTGTTTTTGAATAACAATGCAATTTAACGGAATTCCCTATATTTATCAGTCCGTTGTAGCCACTAAACGCCACATGATTTTTATATGCTTGTGCGTAATCGAAAGATTTAATGTAAATTTGGCATATAGCAATCGATTGAAAGCGGTTATGATTCACCCGGAGAATGCCGGACATAAAATCTTCAAATCGGCTTTAAGGGCATTTAAAGGTTTCTTTGGGCCTTTAATTCAACGTGAAGGGATATTATGAGGCGGAAGCATTGATTGAAAAATGGAACGATCGTTGTAGGTAGGGCACTGGACTGCAATCGTTCAGAGAAAAGTATTTTGAAACGGGTAAACAAGCTAATTTGAACCTAACATAAACCTACTTTATGCAATAAACGCTTAACCTTGCTCAAAAAAGCGGACGGAAGAACCCTTTCGATGACTTATGGGCTGAGGAAAGGTAAAAGTTGTGCCGTCTTTTAGATGGTTAAAGACTGGAAGGGAGTAATATCGATTTTTGTGATAGCGGTCGGCGCCATAGCTGACTGCTTTCTCACCTATTATTATGGTAGATTATGCAAGATATGACGACACCCAGTTAGTCGCGTTGCTGCGTGAACGAGATAAACTGGCATACACCGAAATTTATACCCGGTTTTGGCCTATATTGTTCCGTCATGCCCTGCGCTTGTTGCGCGATGAAGACGAGGCTACCGACGTGGTGCAGGATATCTTTGCTGTACTTTGGGAAAAGGCGACCGCTCTGAAGTTATCAGGTACGCTTGCGGGTTACTTATATAGCGCAACGCGCAACCGGGTAATCGACCGGATTGCTCGGCATAAGACAGAGCAATATTACCTGAATTCCCTGGAAGACTATCTCAAGCAAGGCACACCCGCTGCCGACGACGCGTTGATTGCCGCAGAGCTTGCCCAGCAGATCGAACGGGAGGTGGCCAAACTGCCTAAGAAGATGCGGCAGATCTTTGCTATGCGGCAGCAGGCCCAGCATTCCTACCGTGAAATCGCTGAATCATTAGGTACAACCGAAGGCAATGTTAAGAAGCAGCTTTACAACGCGATGAAGCTCCTGAAGTCCAAATTCCACATATGGTTTCTTGCCGGGATTTGGCACCTGCTCAGTTTTTGGTTCCGTCATTTCAATTAAAAGCAAAAATCTGAAACTTTTTCTTCCACTTTTAACGATCTCAACCGTCATATAGATAAACAGTAAAAAATAAATGGAAAAAGCGCGTGCGAGGGAGCTTTTGGAACGGTATCGAGACGGCAGATGCAGCGATGCTGAGCGTCGCCAGGTGGAAAGCTGGTATCTGCAGATGGCAGATACGATGAGCGATGCGGCGCTTACCGAGGCGGATTATGCGCGCGTAGACAAGAACTTGCGGAGCAGGTTGCCCGAAATGCAGCAAACGAAGGAGAAGCGATTACGTTCGCTGCTACCTTATGCCGCCGCATTAGCCATTGTGTGCCTTTCAACCTGGTGGTTCATAACTAATCGCCCGGCGGAGGGAGGTCTTGTTATGAGGGGCGCTACGGAAGACATCCTGCCCGGCGGCAATCGGGCTTTTCTTACCCTGGCCGATGGGAATACGCTCGAATTGAGCGAAACGCAACCGGGGATTGTCATAGGAAACGATGGGGTTTCGTATACAAACGGCAGCACGGTGGTTGATGATCCATCCTTAGCCACGCAGATTCAAACGCTTACTGTACCTAACGGTGGCACCTATCAGTTGACACTGCCGGACGGTTCAAAAGTTTGGCTCAACGCTGCATCTACATTGAGATACCCCGGTCGCTTCGATGACAGTGAGCGCGTTGTCGAACTCGATGGAGAAGCCTATTTTTCTGTCTCGAAGATCAGGAATAGACAGAATGGGCAAACTGTGCCATTTAAGGTGTTGTCCGCTGGTCAGGTCGTTCAGGTATTAGGCACGGAGTTCAATGTTTTATCCTACGCGGATGAGCCTGAGGTCAAAACAACGTTGGTAGAAGGTAGCGTGCGTGTAGGAACTCCTGTTGGAAATACGTCCGTTGTGCTCCTGCCGGGAGAACAATCGAGCGTGTCTACCCAAGGAGTGGTAAAAAAAGCGAAAGTATCCCTAAAAAAAGAAATCGCATGGAAATCGGGCGTGTTCTATTTTGAAGAGACCACCTTCGCTGAATTGATGCGTCAGGCAGGTCGGTGGTACGACATTGAAATCCGCTATATAAACGATGTGCCGCAGGCGTCGTTCAGCGGGGTGATGAGCCGTCAGGTATCGCTAAAGACCCTAATTGAGTTTCTGGGTGAATCGACAGCAAAGTTTACGCTGAAAGGCAAGACCTTAACAATCGATTCCGATATGCATTAAAATTAGTTGCTAACCTATTTTAACCCATCAATGATGAACAGGAAACCTACATAAACAACAGTGTAAAACAAAAACAGGGAAGTGTTGAAGCCACCACCCTGTTTAGTTTGGATAAGCCAATTTTTAACCGGAGTTAACAGTTTTATTATAAACCTACCCGCTCACAAACTTAAAGAATTTCTGTGGTTTGTGCGCGTGGTATCTAAAAAGAAGTAATGTTAGTTACATCTCTTTCGCGTACCAAAGCTAACGAACATATAAGCCCTATATTCCTGGTTATGAAAATAACTACAGCTTTGTTACTACTTGGTGCATTGCATGTCAGTGCCCATTCTTTGTCGCAGACCATTACGCTGGACGCAAAGGACAAGCCCATCAAGCAAATTTTTGAAGCGATTCACGAGCAAACCCAGTTTGGTGTCATTTACAACGACCAAAAAATCAATCCAAATCAAAAGGTCACGGTGTTTGCGCAACAGATGCCGTTGGAAACGTTCCTGAAGGAAGTGCTGTCCTCGCGCAACCTTTCCTATCGGATCATGGAGCAAACCATTTTTGTGCAGGCCGGATTGGCCCATGAAACCGTTGGCAACCCCACGAAACCCGGAAAAGTTGGGCAACGCACGGTAAGCGGAACCGTCATGGATCAACAGGGGAATCCGCTGGAGGGTGTAACTGTAAAAGTAAAGGAGACCCCCTATGGCACCACCACAGATAGCGATGGGAATTACCAGCTGGCCGTGCCGGCCGCCGGAAGTGTGCTGGCATTTACCTTTCTAGGGTATGAACCTGTGGAGACAGCGATCGGGACAGAATTAACGATCGATATTACGATGAAACCTTCATTAAGTGATTTGGATGAAATCGTCATTATCGGATATGGAGCGCAAAAGCGCGAGATGGTCACCAGTTCCATTGCAACGGTCAAATCAGACGCGTTTAACAAGGGCGTAATCAGTGACGCGTTGACCCTTATAGCCGGTAAGGTCTCCGGCTTGTCAATTACGCGGCCGAACGGCGCAGACCCAAACGCAGAAGCTGACTTTTCGCTGCGGGGAGCGGTGTCTGTGGAGGGAAACCCCCAGCCATTAATCGTTATAGACGGGGTGCCGGGGGCGGATATCCGCTCCATTGCACCGGGGGATATTGAGTCTGTTGATGTGTTACGTGATGGCTCGGCAGGCGCTATTTATGGTTCGAGGGCCAATGCAGGCGTAATCATCATCACGACAAAAAGAGGCATTCCCGGTGCTACGCGGGTGAGTTACTCCGGATACGCATCGACCGAGACCATTGCAAAAAAATATGATGTGCTCACGGGTAGTGAGTTCAGGGAGCAGCTCGTCGCATTGGGCGATGTCAGCGCCCGTGATAAAGGCAGTGATACCGATTGGTTTGATCAAATGACACGTACACCCACCAACCACGGCCACAATTTGTCACTGAGCGGAGGGTATAATAAAACCACGTTCAACGCCACGCTGAACTATCAGAACTTCGAAGGGATTGATCTGGCAACAAGGCGTGAACTCATCAACGGCCGCCTGCAACTGAATACGAAAGCGCTTGACGACAAGCTCGACTTTTCGCTGATGCTAGCCAACGCATACGAAGACAAATCCTTTGCACATTATTATGGCTTTGGGCAGGCGCTTAAAATAAACCCTACCTATCCGGTTTTTGATGAAAATGGCGACTATTTTGAGTCGCCCGAATTTGGCGATCAATGGAACCCGTTGGCCGATACCCGGCTGACCACCAACGACCAAAAGGAAAAGCGGCTCCTGGGTACGGTAAATGTAAAATATGACATATTGCCCTCACTGACCGCCGGAGTTAATTACTCGCTGACCAAAACGGATTTATTGGGAGGTAGCTATACCAACACGGCGTTACGGTGGATGCAGACCAGTGGGTTGAACGGACAGGCTTCGCGCAGCGTAGATAATACCACAAATAATATTTTGGAGACCACACTGGCGTTTACCGAAGATTTCGACGATCATCACGTAAACGCAGTAGTGGGGTATTCTTATCAAAATGAATTCAATGAAGGAGTAGGTGCCGGAAACAATAACTTTCTAACCGACGTCTATTCCTATTATAACCTCGGCGCGGGGGGCGCAATATTCAATTATTCCCCCGGAGCGCAGCGTGGAGGTGTGTTTGTAAGCAGTTACGCGCAAGAGCAGGCCCTGATTTCTTATTTTGCCCGTGTTATTTATGATTATAAAGACCGTTACCTGCTCAACGGTTCGATAAGACGGGAGGGCGCATCCAAATTTGGCGATGACCATAAGTGGGGAACATTCTGGGCGTTGTCGGGTGGGTGGATTCTCAGTCGAGAAGCATTCATGGATGGTGTAAGCATGGTTAAAAGCCTGAAGTTGAGGGCTGGTTATGGCGTGACCGGCAACCAGCACAGCCTGCAGCCCTATCAGTCGTTAGCCACCATCGGTCGACTCGGGCGTGCTTACTTAGGTATACCCGGCAGTGGCTATTGGCTGGACACGTACGGGCCTGATATTAACTCCAATCCCGACCTCCGGTGGGAGACCAAAAAAGAGTTGAATGTTGGCGTGGATTTCACCGTGTTCAACAACGGATGGCTGAATGGTGCTTTTGATTATTACAACCGGAAAATCAGTGCCTTGGTAGGCAATTACTATGCGCAGGTACCCGCCGCTATTTGGCCGCTGATATTTGCCAATGCCGGCGAACTCGTCAATGAAGGTTTGGAACTCACGCTAAATGGAGCACTGATAAAAAACGAATCATTTGACTGGCAATTGACATTGGTTAGCGCGTATAACCGCAATGAGGTTACATCAATCAGCAGCGAACAGTTTCAGGGAACTGCCCATGATGTTTCTGACATTGGTATTGGAAACATCCAACGCATTGTAAACGGCCAACCTATAGGTGTATATTACGGCAGACGGTACGCGGGTTTAACGGACGATGGTAAATGGCTTTTTCTGAACCGTGCGGGTGAGTCGGTGACCGCAGACGAAATCAGCGGCGATGACTATGCTTATCTGGGCAACAGCATACCTAAGTTTAACATATCGCTTACCAATAACGTCACGTACAAAAGGTTTGATCTTTCGGTATTGCTGCGCAGCGCGTTGGGTTTCAAGGCAGTGAATGCCAACCGTATTTTCCATGAAAACCGGACATCGTTTCCCAGCAGCAACGTATTTCGAAGCGCATTTGACACGCCGCTGAACGATGCGCCGCTGTTTTCGGACTACTACCTGGAAAACGGCAGCTACTTGAAAATAGACAACGTAACGCTGGGTTACTCCATCCCGTTAAAAGGAAATTCGCACCTGAAGAAACTAAGGGTATCGGCCACGGCAATGAACCTTTTCACCATCACAGGCTTTTCAGGAATGGATCCGGAGTTGGGTATTAATACTTTCAACTATCCCGGTATCGAACAGAATTCCAACTACTACCCGCGCACGCGCAGCTTCACTTTCGGAGTGGCTGCTGATTTCTAATATCATAATAAGAAGAGTCATGAAAACAGCAATAGTTAAGAAATGCGGTTTTTTCGCCGTAGCTACGATAGGATTGATGGCGTTGTCATCATGCAGTGAGCTGGACGAGGTGGTTTACAGCAAAGATACCTCATCCAATTTTTATTCAACATCCGGACAAGTCATAGCCGCTTGGAACCTTCCCTACAGCTTTCTGCAAGGGATAACCTACAGCGTGCATTTCGCCATGGAGGAATTTCCAACCGACGAGGCGGCTGCAACGACCAAGTCTGGCCAGGGCTATGAAAACGGTACATGGGAACGCTTTCATAAACACACCTGGACATCCCAAGAACCATTTATCAAGTATGAGTGGAGCAATATTTTTCAGGGCATCGGCTATTGTAACAGTTTCCTGGACGCGATGGAAAACAGGGATCTGAGTGGTTTTCAGCTGCCCGTCAGCAAAGCGCAGATGGTGGCGGAAATCCGGCTGATGCGGGCGTTTTACTATTATTGGGCAATCAATGCCTTTGGAAACGTGCCCATCGTCACGCAGGTGGGGATACCATCGAGCCCTCCAACGGCGCCTCGGGCTGAAGTTTTTGAGTTTATCGAAACCGAAATCCTGCAAAATATCGATCAGCTTGGGGAGAAAGGCGATCCCACATGGTATGGACATTTCACCCGATCTGCCGCCAGGGCGCTTCTTGCCAAATTGTACCTGAATGCTGAAGTCTTTTCGGGTACGCCCCGTTGGGAAGACTGCATTGCCCAGTGTGATGCACTAATCAACGAGGGGCTGTATTCGCTCGATGAGACGTGGGATGCTCCTTTCAGGGCGTATAACGATAACAGCGCGGAAAATATCTTCGTGGTCGTATATGATGCCAATAATGCGCCGGGGTTCAATGCGCACGAACAGCAGCTGCACTCGGCACATAACCAGACGTATGACCTGCAATACTGGCCGTGGAATAAGATCGTCACCCAGGAGTCGTTTTACAGGCTGTACGGCGAAAACGATTTCCGTATCAATCAATGGCTGGCAGGGCCGCAGTATTATACCGAAAACGGCGAACAGCAACCGGTTTACGGATGGGATGGTCAGCCGCTGGTCATCACACCGGAGATCACCCAGTTTGTCAATATGGCGGGAGGCGACGGTCAGGGCGTGCGTAACATCAAATACGAAGTAGAAGCCGGAGTT
Source organism: Parapedobacter defluvii (assembly GCF_014642075.1). Lineage (GTDB taxonomy): Bacteria > Bacteroidota > Bacteroidia > Sphingobacteriales > Sphingobacteriaceae > Parapedobacter > Parapedobacter defluvii. Next base: position 992,091 of record NZ_BMIK01000001.1, read on the forward strand.
CAGGCAAATATGAATAACGACCTGGTCATTTATCGCCTCTCGGATATTTATTTCATGAAGGCCGAGTGCATTATGCGGCTGAATGGCGGCATGGCCACGGCAGAAGCGGTCGATCTCATCAACGAAGTAAGGGCTCGGAGTTTTGCCGAGGGCGACCCCGATGCATCGTATACCATCGCCACACTGACCATGGATGAACTGCTGGACGAACGCGGACGTGAGTTTGCGTACGAAATGAAGCGCAGGGAAGATCTGATACGTTTCGGGCGGTTTAACGACGCTTGGTGGGAGAAAGCAGCGAGCGATGAAACAAAGCAGTTATACCCAATCCCAATGGAGATCTTGACAACCAATCCGGGCTTGGTGCAGAATGACGGCTATTAAGCGCATATTTCACAGAATAACGAATGAACTGAATAATCTTAGTTGCATGCATCAGCACATCAAATCTTGTTTCTATAGTGCCGTATTCGGCGTCGTATTTTTATTTGTAAGTTCCTGTTCGGAAGGCACCAAGCCGGATTTTAGTGGCTGGGAGGTTGCCGGCGGGAATGCGACATTAAACAAATATTCCACGCTCGACCAGATTGATACGGCCAATGTACATTTGCTTGAAATCGCGTGGCAGTATCACACAGGTGATGCAGACACGGCTGCGCACTCCCAGATCCAATGTAACCCCATCGTTGTCGATGGCGTATTGTACGGCACATCGCCGCAGCTGAAACTGTTTGCCATAGACGCGGCCACGGGCGAGGAGAAATGGACCTATTCGCCATTTGAAACGATTGAAGGCGACCGGGAAAGCCATTTTGGACTCAATAACAACCGCGGTGTGGCCTACTGGACGGATGGCAAGGGAACCAGCCGGATATTCTTTGGTGCCGGTCCTTTTTTGCATGCGGTGGATGCCGATACCGGCAAACCGGTGGAAACGTTTGGCGTTAATGGCAGGAAAGATTTGCACGACGGTCTTGGGGAGGAATTTGCCGATCTGTTCATTACCAACACCTCCCCGCCTTCGGTTTATAAAAACCTGGTGCTCTCGGGCACCCGCGTATCCGAAGCCATGGATGCAGCGCCTGGGCATATCCGGGCGTACGATGTACACACCGGGGAAATCAAATGGATGTTTCGCACCATACCCCGCGCAGGAGAGCCCGGGTCCGAGACGTGGGATGATCAGGAGGTGCTGAAATGGACTGGCGGGGGCAATAACTGGATGGGGATGACCATCGATCACGAACGCGGAATCGCGTTTGTACCCACCGGATCGGCTGCGATGGATTTTTATGGCGGCAAGCGTACCGGCTCGAACCTGTATACCGACTGTTTATTGGCGCTGGATGCGGCGACGGGCAAGTTGCTTTGGCATTTCCAATACATCCATCACAATACGTGGGACTGGGACCCTTCGTCTGCACCGGTACTGGTGACGGTCAACAAGGATGGCAGAGACATTGACGCCGTAGCGCAAACGACCAAAACGGGTTTCGTTTTTGTCTTTAATCGTGAAACCGGCGAATCGCTGTTCCCCATCAAGGAAATGCCGGTAGATACGGATACCGAACTGGAGGGCGAGAAGCTGTGGCCTACGCAGCCATTCCCGCAGAAGCCCGCTCCTTTTGTCCGCCAGTCGTTTACCGAAAAGGACATCAACCCCCATTTATCCGAAGAGGAGTATGAAGATGTACGGCAGCGGCTTGCATCCTACAAAACCGGAAAAATGTTTATGCCCCAATCCAAGCAGGGTACCGTTATCTTTCCGGGGTTCGACGGCGGCGCGGAATGGGGCGGTCCGGCATTCGACCCCACCACGGGCTTACTCTATGTAAACGCAAACGAAATGGCCTGGATACTCGAAATGTGGGAGGCTGAAGAAGAAGAAGAGCACGCCATTACGTATAAAGAGGCCGGACAGGCCCTTTACCAGCAAAACTGCATGGCTTGCCATGGAGCAGACCGCAAAGGCAGCGGCAACTATCCAACGCTTATTGGTATCGATGCGCGCTATGATGCCAAGGCATTCACCGAGTTCATCGAGGCGGGCCGCGGCATGATGCCGGCATTCCGGCATCTCGCGGACGAAGAGAAGGAAGCGATTGCTGCTTACGTGCTGAACCTGCAAGACGACCTCAAAAAGCCTTTTCAACGAAGAGAGGCTTCGCCAATTGAGGCGTTCCGTAAGCTTCCCTACAACATTTCGGGGTATAATAAGTTTCTAAGTAAATCCGGCAATCCAGCCATTGCGCCACCATGGGGAACGCTGAACGCCATCAACTTGCATACCGGTGAGCATGTGTGGAAAACCGTATTAGGCGAAGAAGCGTGGCTCAAATCTCAGGGTGTGGAAGAAACGGGTACCGAAAACTATGGCGGCCCCGCTATTACCAAGGGCGGTCTCCTGTTTATCGGCGCCACCAAAGACGGCAAGTTCAGGGCCTTCAATAAGCGTACGGGCGAATTGCTCTGGGAAACCACCCTGCCCAATGCGGCATTCGCTACACCCGCAATTTATGAAATGGGGGGCAAACAATTTGTGGTGATTGCGTGCGGTGGCGGCAAGCTGGGCACTAAATCCGGTGACGCGTACGTGGCGTTTGCGTTACCAGATAACGTAAGAAACCAATAGCATGGAATTACTTCACAAACAGTGCCGCCGATCGTTTATCCGTTCAGCAGCCATGCTGTCCGGAGCCATGCTGTCGCAACCGCTGCTCTCTGCCGCGCCCATGGGTGGGCAAACGGTATTAAGTGGGCATCTCTGGGTATACGCAAGCCGGTTTCCGCCCCATTGGGATTGTACGCCGATTCTCGACGAAGTATTCAGCGACCTGAGCAGTGCCGGGCTGCAGGGGGTAGAACTCATGGAGTCCGTCTTAAGGCGGGAGGATGCCGTGCCCAGGCTTAACGCGTTGGTAAGCCGCTATTCGCTGCCCGTTACGGGTACGTCCTACTACGGCGACATGTGGGATGCCGCGCAGCGGCAGCAAATACTGGACGATGTGGAGCTTATCGTCACGCGCCTTGCAGCATTAAACGCTACACATATCGGGTTGACAGTGGGAGATGCCGGCCGCCGAAAGACGGACCAAGAGCTGGACACCCAGGCGCAGGTGCTGGCTGAGGTGCTGGATATTTGCAAGCGCTATGGGATACAACCCAATATGCATAACCATACCGTAGAGCTCATGGATGACGGGCGTGATCTGAAGGCGATGATACGCGGGGTACCCGAGCTTAAACTCGGGCCGGATATCAACTGGCTGATGCGGGCGGGTGTGGACCCTGTTGCTTTTATCTACACCTATGGGGACAAAATCACGTACCTGCACCTGCGCGACCAGAACAGCGCCGGGCAATGGACCGAAGCTGTAGGCGACGGTGTGACCGATTTCCCGGCCATTGCCAATGCATTGCGCGAGGTGGGATTCACAGGAGATGCAGCCATAGAGCTTGCGTTTGAGGGTACACCTACTGTACCGGTTAAAGCCAGTTGGGTGCGGAGCCGCCGGTATGTGAAGAAGATTTTTAACTGGTAGCAGGAGCTGAGTATGAAAATAGCAGGAGATAAGGAAAGCCAGTCCACCGGCGCACCCCATTTGAATGTAGGTGCAAAGGACAACGTTTACGATGCCATTGTAATCGGATCGGGCATATCGGGAGGTTGGGCTGCCAAAGAATTGTGCGAAAAAGGACTGAAGACATTGGTGTTGGAACGCGGCCGGAATGTTGAGCATATCAAAGACTACCCAACGGCCTATCAGCATCCGTGGGAACTTCCCCACCGGGGCCAGGTGCCGCAGAAGGTGCAGGAAGAAAATCCGATAGCCAGTAGCTGTTATGCCTTCAATGAATCCACCGCACATTTTTTTGTGAAGGATAAGGAGCAGCCCTATACGCAGGTCAAACCTTTTGACTGGATACGGGGCTACCAGGTAGGGGGAAAGTCGTTGATATGGGGTCGGTGGACACAGCGGTGGAGCGATCTGGACTTTGAAGCCAACGCCCGGGATGGTATCAGCATAGATTGGCCGATACGCTATAAAGACATTGCACCTTGGTATTCCTACGTGGAACGGTTTGTTGGGATCAGCGGCAACCGGGATGGTATTCCCCACCTGCCCGATGGCGAATTTCAGCCACCGATGGAAATGAACGTGGTGGAGAAACATTTGAAAAAACGCGTGGAGGAAACCTACCGCGACAGACATGTCATCATCTCCCGGACGGCCAATTTGACGAAAGGCCTGCATGGCCGGGGGCCGTGCCAGTACCGTGACCTTTGCGCACGCGGATGTCCGTTTGCCGGCTACTTTAGCAGTAATTCGGCTACGCTCCCGGCCGCTGCGGCCACGGGAAATCTGACGCTGAGACCTTTTGCCGTTGTCCATTCATTGATCTATGACGATCAACAGCAGCGAGCTACAGGGGTAAGGGTTATTGATGCCCAAACCAAAGAAACATTTGAGTACTATGCCAAGGTCATCTTTATAAACGCCGGTACCCTTAATACCACTTTGCTGCTCATGAATTCCACCTCTTCGCGGTTTCCGAATGGCTTTGGAAACGATAGCGGTGTGCTGGGGCATTACCTGATGGACCACAATTACCGCGGGCATGTGGAAGGACAGTTCCATGGGTATCAGGACCGTTATTACTACGGCAGAAGGCCCACCGGCATTTACATACCCCGGTTTCGTAACGTGGGTAATGATGTGCAGCAACACTACCTACGTGGTTTTGCGTTCGCTGCGGGCGTGACGCGGAGAAGTGGCAATGTACGCGAAGATGGTATCGGCGCGGCATACAAAGATGCACTTACGGAGCCAGGCGTCTGGGATGTATGGATGAACGGCATGGGGGAGTGCCTGCCAGATTACGATAACCACGTGACGATAAGCCCAACGAGAACGGACGAGTGGAGCATGCCACTACTCGAAATTGATTGCGAATACAAGACCAATGAGCTGGCCATGCTGGATGACATCCTGAATACCGGGCGCGAGATGCTAGAAGCAGCAGGTTTTTCCGAGGTGTATGCATACGACTCGAACCAGCATCCCGGACAAGGCATCCATGAGATGGGCACCGCCCGGATGGGGCGCGATCCGAAAACCTCGTTTTTAAACGGCAATAACCAGGTGTGGGCTTCGCCAAATGTATTTATTACCGATGGTGCTTGCATGACGTCAAGCGCCTGCCAGAACCCCTCCTTGACCTATATGGCACTGACCGCCCGCGCAGTGGACTTTGCAACGTCCGAGCTGAAAAAAGGAAATATTTAAACCATTTAATCAATAGATACAGCTTATGAAAAATCTAAGCACCTATCACGTTGGTTTACTGCTTTGCTATGAATGTGACGTACGATTCGCACGAATAGTGGCTGGTGTAACAAAGCATTTTCTGGTGCAAAAGCCATGAACTGATTACAAATTATTTATAAACTAATATGCGAAAGAAACTACTTGATAGATTCGCTTCATACCGGTACCTATACACGACAGCACTTGGCCATTTTTACATCATAGTCCTATTGGTATCTGCCGGCCCCAGTTTTGGCCTTTCCAATGCAATCACCATTCATAAGGAAGATGCCGTGGTCTGGTTGCCAGAGCAAGAGATCCGTGGCCATGCGGAAGGGTTTGGGGGGGAAGTCCTCACCGTACATCACAACGACTCATCATTTACCATAACGGCAATGCCCGACGGTACGTTTTCGTTCCCCGTGGAAGTCGTCGGACGGAGCGTCATTTCCGTTTGGGGTCCAAAAAATGGGCGGACCTACCGCTCGGATGAACTCGTACTCACGCTTGGCTACGCACCTTTTCCGTTGGTCCGTCCGATAGCTCAGGTAAGGGGTGATACGGTGACCTTAAGTGTGGACGTGACTGAAACGTTCCCCGCGTCGGTTTCTTACCGTTGGGAGGCCGCATCGGGCAATCCCGCCACGAGCGCCATCTACAGCATACACCACGGCGAGGCGAAGGCGCGTATACCGGAGACTTTCGGGGATTACTACTTCAATCTATGGGCAATAAGCGGTGGCGATTCGTTGCGTTTCCAGACGTATGTCACTCGGAATGCCGATGGCATCGCTGCTTTTGAGTTAGCGAAGACCAAGCCGTCATGGCTGGAGCAGGCGATTGTTTATCAGGTTACCCCCTCGGCTTTTACTGAAGGAGGGAGCCTGGCAGATGTCACGGCAAAGCTGGACGAGATCGCCCACTTGGGGATCAATACGATTTTGCTTCAACCGGTGTTCGCCACCCACGATGGCGGCCAGGGGTATGACATCATTGACTATTTTTCAGTGCGCGAAGATATCGGCGGTGCAAGCCAACTGCGCGAGTTCATTGCTCAGGCCAGGAAACGAAAAATGAAGATCGTACTGGATTTTGTTCCGAATCATACATCCGTGCACCATCCGTATGCACAGGATGCAATTACCCACGGTAACCGTTCGCACTATTACAACTTTTACCAGCGTGAGCTGGATGGTGCGCCCTACGGATCCAACTATCACCGCGATGCAAACGGGTTTATTTATTATTTCTGGGAGGGCATGGTCAACCTGAACTACCACAACCCTGAGGTACAACGGTGGATGATTGCCGCATGCACCCATTGGGTGCGCACGTTTGATATTGATGGTTACCGTTTCGACGCCGTCTGGGGCTTAGCTGCGCGTAATCCCGACTTTCCGAAACGGCTGGTCGCTGCGTTGAAGAGCGTAAAACCTGAACTGCTGTGTTTGGCCGAAGACAAAGCGTCTGTAAAGGAACCGTTCCAAATGGGGTACGATGCGGCGTACGACTGGACCACCGATACCAGCTGGGTATCGCAGTGGTCATGGGAAACAAATCATCACGAGCGCCACAGCGAAACGGTGTTCAACTACCCCACGGCAAGTAAGAGGACAACGCTGTTGAAGAATGCACTGTTTAATCAGAAAATGTATGGGCCGATGGTCCGTTTCCTTGAGAACAATGATTTGCCACCCTTCTTGTCTTCCCACAACCTGGAACAGACGAAAATGGCAGCAACGTTGCTGTTTTCCTTGCCCGGAATCCCGATGATTTACAATGGGCAGGAAATTGGAAATCTTAAACATCCATATGACGATAAGCCGATTTTCCGGTCTGGAAACACCATCGGCCAGTTGGACAGCGTGGGCTTGTTTCCATTTTATGCCAAACTCGCCAAGTTGAGGACAGCGCACGCCGTGTTGCGAAGCGAAAATATGAGGGAATGGCTACCCTCACAGGTCTCAAACCTACTATGCATATACCGGTGGACAGCGACACAGCATGCGTTTACGATAGTTAACCCCCGGGAAAACGCTTCCGCATTTCAGTTCGAAATCGATGCATTGAGGGCTATTGCAGGCAATGCCGACAATCTAACCTTGGTAGATTTAATCACCGACGAACGTTTTACCTCGATAACGGATAACGACAACCGATTATTGAATATACCGATGCCCGGCTATTCTACTAGGATATTATATCTTTCTAAATAAGAATTGACTTATCCGTTTAATAAATAAACGTGAAGTTTTTGATACTATACATAGACGCATAAAAATGAGGATCGAGGCCCTGCACCCGCGGGGTTCGAGTGGCTCGATATCAATGATCATGTAAACAGTGTGATTACATGGCTGCGCAAAGGTCTTGACGGCGAGGGTGGCCTGATTTTTATAGCCAATTTTACGCCAAGCCCCGATTCTTCCCGTTTCGGGGATTTGTTTTTCTTCCCGTCTCTTGTTTTTACGTCCATAGCTCATATAACAGAAATGGGGCGGGGGTATCGTATGCATACTTCACCATTGCGGTCATCGAATCCGTCGTGTTCACGGTATGCTAAAAAGTCCGTAGCTATTCAGGCAACTTCTTGATTTTCCTCAGGCTTTTGTTGGCTTGGGCCAGTTTTCTAGGAGCCAAAACTTTGCCCTTCAACTTATTCAGCTGTTCGTCAATCGTAATTGTCACTTTGTTACCAAGGACAACGTCTTCAATCTTCACTGCCTTTTTCATGATATACAAAATTACGATTTTTTCCTTTTAATGAGAAATCCCTTAGCTGCCAGTTTTTTATCAAACATGACAAACTGTGTGCCATCGGTGGTTTGCGAGTAGATATTGAATGTCTCAGCAAGTGTGGTATAATTTAGGCTAATGGCCATTCGATACAGCCGGGTCCGTTCAACGGTGCTTCCCTGAAAGTAGATGTAACGTTGCGGGTAGCGTTTTGTGTATTCCAGTACAGCGGCCACTACCGTGGCCAATATCTTATTTCTGTCGCCATTATCGCTTACGCTATAATCGTCTACCTCGCCATCCTCATCCACATCACCGAAAGCCAAATTATATACGCCATCCAAATCTGTAGGCATAAAAACAATTCGTTTTTTAATTACTCCCTTTCTGCCCTCGCAATGACCTCCCTCTTTTATCCGCTGGTCTACGCGCAACCGAGATTCCTCAAAACTTTTCAGTGCGATGAATACAAACGATGTATTATAACCGTTTTGCTTGAATCTTTTGACAGTTTCAATTATTTCGTCGTCCCTAAGATTGCTTTCAACCGTAAAGTCACTCCCGGCTGAGATTGCTTCGCGCACGGCATTTTCAAAAGCATAGTTCAGCGCATGATATAAATTCTCCTCAGGCAGGTCGGGCTTCCGTTCTTCCAGTTTTCAATTCTATGTCCGGATCAAAAATAATCGCCCCTGCCCTAGATAGGTATGTGGAAAAGCTACTTTTTCCGGCACCGTTCGGGCCGGCCACAAGTATGAAGTGCTTCGATGTCAAGGTTAGGTTAGGGTACTTAATCTTCGCGCTTTGATCTCATCAAAGGCCGGTGCTAATTTTAAACACAACTCTTCATCTGACAAATCTACTACAGAATTATGCAGACCACCTCCCTTGACGGAATCATCGACTTTATATTGGATGCCCATTCTATCCAGAAGTTCGGTTAACGTCTTTATGTCTTTTTTCTTCGCTACTGTTGCAGTAATTGCTGTCATACCCGATAGCATTAATCAACACATACAAACTTACCAAAAAAATCATTGTATCTTCTAATACCATTCATCGAAAGGAAAAGGTGATCGACAATACTATCGATCCCGTTTCACGCCGATGATTATGCCCGAAGCCCAGTGTTGTTTGACCACCCACAGATCTTGTCTGCCTTCCAGTCGTTCGATGAGCGCAATCGCCTTTTCCTGATGTCCCTCCGGCCAGTTCGCCTGCGGGAGCATGTCATCAACAATATAAAGGCCTCCCGGTCGGAGCATGGCCAAGACTTCATCTAATAGAAGGTATTTGCCATGCCAGGTGTCCGCAAAGATGTAGTCAAAAGATTTGGTTGAGTTCGATGTCACCCAATCAGCACCATCGGCGAGCTCAAGCGTCAATCGCGGGTCTTTACCCAGGTGATTGCGAGCAATATTCAGCAACGTCTCATCATTGTCAAACGAAATCAGGGATGAATGCTTATCCATTCCGTCCAGTATCCATGATGTTGCCAACCCCGACCCCGTGCCTAACTCCAAGAAATTCCCCGCAGGCTTGGAGGCAGCGAGAGCACGTAGCAGCGTGCATGTTTGTACTTCCGATGGCATGGTGAAGCCCTGACGCTCCGTTTCTTCCGCAATAGCCCGATAAGCGGGTGGTAATACTTGTTGTGTTATATTATTCATTAGTAGTTATGTCAAAAAGATCATCGAGCGACGCTGAAAACGCTGACCATCCGTTTGATGATATTTACGCTTTGTTGCAATTTTGCCCATAAAAGCTAACTTTGGAAATATAACTGTGCGTCTCAAGTAATAAGGGGACGCATTTCAAACAGGCCACCAGCAGATTGCCGACATCCCCCTTGTTGTAATGAGCGAATATTTGAAGTCACTTTTCCGATGCATCTTCGCGTAAAATTTAATGGCGAAAAAATCACCTTCGTGATAATCTTAGGCTTCTCTTGGTTTTTCCGCTGAGCTTCAGCCTCTACGTCTACTGCTTTCCCCCTGATGGTATCCGCATTTAGTCTAACAGGCTTAACGTCTTTTAACGGGGTCCAGTTCAGTCTATCTCCTTTTGCTTTCTTTTTTGTAGTCTCAAGTTGCATAACCATTAGAATTTTTATACTGCCTTTGCCGGATGTTATTTGCTTCGACAACAGTAAATGCATTTTCAAATGAAATCCCTGTATTGTTCATCAGATGCTGAAGCATTCGGCCGGCGAATAAGGGCTCAAGACCCTTGTCTCGAAAATAAATGACCGATGGAGGATTGTCCAGACCATAGCGGTAAATGATTTCACCGTAATCACTGTCGAACGTCAGTATGATGCGTTGTTCATTTTGGGCTACGGCTACCACCTCGTTGTCGGATATTCCGAACATCTCTTCGGCTATACTTTTTACATCAAAGCCTAACTCGCGTAATAATTTAGTGCTCGGCAACGGAAAATTCTCATTGGCAAGAAACTTCACATTAGGCGGTTTTGGTGAACGAAAAAAACAGCTCGTTTTTCATGCAATCCCTCAGATAAGCAAATACCGCTTTAATGTGGTCGGTTTTCAACTGTGGATAGCTCTCAAGCAGCTGCTGTTCAGACCAACCCGAAGACAGCAATTCGAGAATCAGTTCAACAGATATACGTGTTCCTTTAATAGTGGGTTTACCAATCAAAATATTCTTATCCGATACAATATAGTCTTGCCAAATCATGATTGCAAACGATTAAACTATGAATTATCACAAATATAGTGATAATTGTTTAAGAACTGAAAGAACCATTAGCTGCTTTGAGCTTCCCTTCCTGTACCAACTCCCCCAATACCTCCTCCAAAACCTTCTCTTCTTCCTTACCATCGATATACATGTGTTTCGCTGTATCAAATAACGACTTCGGCTCGTTGAAAAATCCAGTAACGGTAGATATCAGATTTGAGCAATTGTTAGCTACAATCAAGAAATTGCCTGCAGCCAAAATCAAGCAATTGAAGTCAGCACTGGATGAGGGCTATATCAATGCAAAGGCCAGCGAGGAATTGTCGGATTTCCAGAATTACCTTCTTGGTGGCCCAGTAATGGATGCTGAACAGTATGCGCAGTTCAAGGAAAATAGAAAACATTTCAGCACATGGAGACAACGGTAGTTTGTCTAGACACCTCTATACTGATTGATTATTGCCGGAAAAAAGATAAAAGGAAAAGTGCCTTTTTTCAATTAACTAATCGTTTCAAACTATTTTCAGTTTCGATAGTTACGGAATAGAATTCTTAATTTCGTTCCTAGGTTTAGGTTGATAGCCCCTAATCCCATTGGGGCGGATTCCCGTTATCTTTCAGGTAACGGGTTTCTTTTTATCACCCCATTGTCTTTTTAACATATCTTAACAATCCTGCTGTAACAAAGCGGGGCCGGGATGCGTTATATGGTCAGTTAGTAAAATTTATAAAATTGTCTTTTCATAATTTAGGTTTATAATTGGTTAGTTAGCAAGCCCCGATTCTCCCCGTTTCGGGGCTTTGTTTTTCTATTGTAGGCTGCAAAGCACAATTTATGATTATCCCATTACCGGTTTCCTACGAATGGCGCTGTATAAGTTGGTCGCTTCCGAAATGGAATAGAGGTGTATGCCGGTTGGTGGGCTATGTGTCCAAAGGCGGATCGTTGTCGTTCCGCTTTCGGAATACATGGCAGCCATCTGTGCGAATGAGCTTGGCGTGATACATCAGGAATTGAAAAGGCTGTCAACCTTGTTCCAGTATTGTCCGGTGTGGGCCATTGGCGCTAAATGACGAGGAGGGAGGTACACGATGTCAACGGAAGATGCACAACATATTGAACAGGTTTTCCTAATAATGATGTTCCTTTGAAGTAAGCATGGCAAAATTCTGGTATGATATTTACTATTAATTTGCATAAAAAATGCAAATATTATGTTAATTTCATTTTTATAATTATTTTTTGTATCTTTGTATGTATAAAACGGATATATGTTAATATCATTTGCAGTTACGAATTTCAGGTCAATAAAGGAACGGGTTGAGTTGGATATGGTTAAGACGGGTCTGAAAGGATTTGATTCGAATTTTTTCAAAGCTCCGAATAAGAAGAAGCTTCTTAAATCATCAGTCATATATGGTCCCAATGCGTCTGGTAAAAGTGGGTTTCTGAGGGCTTTCAAAGCATTGGAGTATTTAGTCAGTCGTTCAGATGAATTTAAGCCCGACGAGTTGATAGAACCATACGAACCTTATCGGCTGGATGTTTCATGTTTAGATAAGCCTGTTGAGATTGAAGCGTCTTTTATCACCAATGGTATTCAATATGATTATACGGTGATATATGCTGCCGATAGAATCATTGAGGAGGAGCTCAATTTTTACCCTTCGGGCGCTCGTGCCCTACTTTTCCATAGGATAGGGGGGCAGGAAATCAAGTTTGGTGATGCGTACCGTGGGCTCAAAAAGAATTTGGAACGACAAGTATTACCCAATCAATTGTTTCTTTCCAAGGCAGCGGTCAATAATGTGGAGGTGCTATTAAGTCCCTATCGTTTCTTCTCTAATCAAATTCGCATTTATCCTTTTATTCAGGAATTTCGTGAGAACAGCCTTACTCGACTTTATGCCAAGCGGTTAGCCGAAAATAAGGATTCTGCATTTTCTAAGCGGTTTAATGCCCTTATTTGTGCATTAGATACCGGCATATCAGCGGTTGAGGCGGAAGAAGTAGACTGGAACAAAGTTGTTTTTCCGAGTGGCATTCCGGAAGAAATGATAAAGCGTACGAAATCAGGTTTTAAGTACGATATCAAGACAGTTCATTATCTATACGATGGGCCAAAGCAGGTCGGCATAGATAAGTTTGATGTAAGGCTGGAGTCTACAGGTACCCGAAGTTTGTTTGTCGTTGCGGGTATTATATTAGATGTGCTTGAAGAAGGTCGGGTTTTGGTGGTTGATGAATTTGAGAAGAATCTGCATCCAGCCATCACGCAGTATTTGATCAGATTGTTCCACAACGATGTCACCAATCCCCGAAATGCCCAGCTCATACTTGCCACACATGACGTAACCCAACTGTCCAATGATACTTTTAGGAGGGATCAGGTTTGGTTTACGGAGAAGAATGAATACGGAGCCACAGATTTATTTCGCTGTTCAGATCTGAAAGGTATACGGCTCAACACACCGTTGGATAAATGGTATGTGTCCGGAAAGTTCGGTGCCACACCTATCATTGATGATGCGGACTTTTTAATTGCTATGCAGGAGGATGGTAGTGAGGAGGGTTAACAAGCGTATACTGATACTCTGCGAGGGTATGACCGAATACCTATATGCTTTGGCGCTCCAGCGGGAGCTTCCAAAGCCATTGCGGCGGTCAGTTGCGATTGATATTGACCACAGCAGCAAAAATGACCCGTTGCACTTACTGAACGAAGCTATGAAACGCGCAAAGGCGGCGAAAAGAGAACGAAATCCTTATGATACGGTTTGGCTGTTTTTCGATCATGACAATAGCCCACATCTACAGAAGGTTTTTGAATTGGTAGAAAGAGAGCAATACCATATCGCATACACGGCTATTTGTTTCGAACATTGGCTCGTCCTTCATTACGAGAACTGTGGGCGGGCGTTCCAAAATGCCGACGAGGCGATGAGGTATCTTAAAAAGCTTTGGCCCGAATACCATAAGACTAAGTCGAAGGCTTTCGAAGTGTTACGGGATAAGCTGAAAGTGGCTATAGCGCGGGCAGATGTGTTGATGAAAAATCAGGATGCTGAAATGCCAGCATACATGCGGAATCCGCACTTTACGATTCCGGCGCTGGTGCGGTATTTTGAGCTGTTAAAAGAAAAGGAATAATTGTAGTGAATTGCCTACAGTATGGTTGGATGTTAATAACTTCCATAACCAGTCTTAGAAAAGGATGGTTATATTTGTGCTAATAGATTTAGGTGGAGATGATTATAATATAATAAATATAGTAAATATGGATAGCAGCTAAAGACAAGTGGGGAGGTTTATAAAAAATAAAGTCCGGATGCGTCAACACCCGAACCCTAAAATTATAAATCGCCCGCGCCTTACGAAAGGGTAGAACGATAGAATTGTTGTGTTAGAACATGCGAAGTTAAATATTGTTTTGAATTTTCAAAGCAATTATCTCGTTACCTTTTTCCTTCTTAAGCGCCACGGGGCCTTCTGACCGTGCCAAAGACGACTAGATTTTTGTAACATGTCCGTGCATCGATGATTTGATCATTGGTCCAGCCACTGGGTCAGGTTGTTTCTTGGTCGATGTTTGAGCGGGCGCATTTTTAACAAAATTATCTTTTGAGCTATGGCTGGAAATGGCAAAACAGGTGACAATAGACGTCACGGATACGTCGGTGGACGTACACAATCCCATAATCCAAGGACAGGGTTATGGACGAAACGAGATACAGATACCGGTCAATTTATAGATACAAAAACATCCGGTGGTAAATTTAAGGGAATAATGAGAAAGGAGAAATAAAATGGCTGTTTATATTTTAAGCTACGATCTCAATAAAGAGGGGCAGGACTATGAAGGTTTATATAAGGAGCTTAAGAATTCGCCCTCGTGGTGGCATTATATAGATTCGACATGGCTGATTTCTACTTCCGAGACTGCTGAGCAACTCTATGCCAGGATAGGAAAGCACATCGATAAAAATGATTACGCATTAGCGATCGAAGTCCGGAGGAATTACGAAGGCTGGTTGCCCAAAAAGGCTTGGGAATGGATCAGAGAACACATAGGATAGAAGCATTTAATGACAAAAGAATGAAAGGAAATAAAATTTTTAAAATACTTTCAATAGATGGCGGAGGAATTAAAGGCTTATATTCGGCGTCTATTCTAAAGAAATTCGAAGATACTTTTGGGTGCTTGACTACAGACCGTGTTGATATGGTATGTGGCACATCAACTGGCGGATTAATAGCATTAGCCATAAGTCTAGGGATACCTGCGGCAGAAATTTGTGATTTTTACGTTCAGAAAGGAAAAGATATCTTTCCTCCACACAGATTAAAAATTCCATTACTTGGATATATCGATTTGTTTTCCCTAAAACAAGCTTTATTTTGGGGAAAATATTCCGGACGAGGTCTAAAGCAATCTTTGAATGATATTTTTGAAAATAAGCGAATTGGGGATTCAAGAAATCTTTTATGTATCCCAAGCTATTCTGTGACTAAAGCGCGTCCCCGAGTCTTTAAGTACGACCATAGAGAGGGCAAGTTGAGTACGGACAATTCATTGCTGATGAAAGATGTAGCCTTGGCAACATCTGCGGCACCGACCTATTTACCATTGGCCGAAATAGCTGCTCTATCAAAGGAACAGTTTGTAGATGGCGGTGTTTGGGCTAATAACCCAACACTAGTTGGTTTACTCGAAGCATTGATGTGTTTTGTCGGCAAGGGGAAAGAATACGATTCGATTCAAATATTGTCCATTAGTAGTCTTTCTATTACGGAAGGCAGAGAAACAGGATTGAGGAAAAGAAGGTCCTTCATGGGTTGGAAGTCTGCTTTGTTTAATACAACATTAAGTGGTCAGGCTTTTTTTACCGAATTTTTCATGGACAAAATAGGTGAAATAGGAGATGTAAATATTGATTACTTAAGAATACCTAGTGATAGCTTGTCGAGAGCACACGAAAGCCTAATTGATCTAGACGTTGCAAACGAAAAGGCATATAACCTTATGCGGATAAAGGCAGCATATCAAGCTGCTATCTTTGAGAAACAGGAAAAAGTGATTAACTTTTTTACTACACCAAAAACTTATATTGTTTAATTATGGCAGATCTACATTCAACATTTCTGGAGTTTGATGATATTATCAAACTCAGTTCAGACAAGAAAAAATCACTAAGAACTTCTAGAAATTCGATTCGAGAAGATATTCGAGACTATTTTGATGAAAATCGAGATAAACATACTGTTAGCTTTAAGGGGCAAGGCTCTTTTCTAATGAACACCACAATTGAGCCACTGTCAGGCGAGTACGATGTGGATGATGGTGTATACATATTTGGCAAAGAGGAAGATAAGCCGACCGTGCAGACTGCTCACAATTGGATTTACAATGCGGTGAAAGATAGGACAAGCTCTGAACCATTGGATAAAAATACCTGTGTTCGGGTCATCTATAAAAAAGATTACCACGTTGACCTGCCTATTTATTACAAGACGGATAAATCCGATGACCAGTTTATCTTAGATGATGAGGTTCCATTATTGGCTCACAAAAGTAAAGGGTGGATAGAGAGTGACCCTTACGCTTTCAAAAAGTGGTTTGACGACGAGACCAAAAACAAGCCCCAATTAAAACGTATTGTGAGGTATTTAAAGGCGTGGTCGAATAAAAAGCAAGAAGATAATAGTTCATTGCGGTTTCCTAGCGGTATGGTATTTACAATCCTTGCCTCGGAAAACTACGTTTCAAACGGACGAGATGATAAGGCGCTGCTTGAAACTTTAAAAGCTATACAGCAGAGTATTGATGATATAAAGTTTTTATCTGCGAACTATTTATGCTATCGTCCGACGGTCGATATGTATGAAAATTTGCTAGACAAATATTCTTCCCAAAGTACTAAATCAAGTTTTCTAAATGCACTTGATAGCTTTATAAACTCGGGAGAGCAAGCCGTTGAATTGGAATCAAAAAAAGACGCTTGTGCCAAATGGCAAAAGCATTTGGGAGATAGATTCCCATGTTCTAATGTCAAGGATAACAATGCTGAGTCGTCGGCAAAAGTTTTTGCATCACCTGACATCATAAAACGCGATAATAAATCTGCTTAATGGTAGACAAGATATTTGAGGCGGTAGCTAGGACCGAAAACTGTGAAACTGTACGCGATGTTAGCTCCTTGAGGAATAAAAACCTTAAGGAGTTTGATCATGTGATTATTGTTGATACTGAGGTAACTCTTGGTGGTAAGCTTCGAGAAATAAAACTATATATTGCTTTACCATTTAATCTGCGAGTAAATTTGCCAAAGATTTTTATTGACGAAGAATCATATGCGCCTATCAAATATATCCCGCATGTAAATAGTGATCTTAGTATCTGCATGCAGGATGAGTCCGAAAACTATTACTATTCCCTTGCTGATCTTCCTACTATTGTATTGGACTTTGTTAGGCGAGCAAAGGAAATAATCAGAATTAAGGATGATGCCGAGGAAATGAGAGTTGAGTTTGAAAGAGAGTTTCAGGCTTATTGGTCCGTCAAATATTCAACGAAGGATGAGATACTTTTGACGGGATTCTCTTTGATAGATGAAGATTCTAACGAAGAAGTTAAAGCTATTAGGCTGAAATCAAAAATTGGTGTTTATGAGTACGTAATATTCAATAGCGATAAAAGATTTGAATCTTTAAAGCACTATCTCGAAAATTGCCAAATTCGTTATACAGACACACCAGTTTTTGAAGTCAATTATGAGCAGATTGAACCTCCTTTTGATTTAAGCTATTTCAATTCGGCAAGATACTTAGCAGAAATTGATGCAGTTAAATTGCTTAGGAGTTCTTTGAATCAATCCAAGGGAAACGATTGTCTGTTCATTTTTCGAAATGCTCACAATGAATTTTTTGGGTGGATGTATCCGAAATTTAATATCCTTCCTGCCGGATATAGAAAAAAGAGCAATTGGGAAAGGCTAAATTTAAATCCTGCTAGGAACTTTTCTGTGAAAAGGATTGCATTCTCAAATTTAAATCAGGAGAGACTGTATAGGAGAACTGCTGGAGAACTACCAGAAACAGTTCATTCCGTTAACGTGATTGGTTTGGGGAGCGTTGGTTCAAACTTGTTACATTTCCTGTCAAAAGCCCAAATAGGAGAATATCATTTGGTAGATAATGATGTTTTTAAGGTCGAAAATGTTTTAAGACACAATTTTAGCTTTAGTTGTATTTCGCACTATAAGACCGCCGTGGCAAAGAGATATTTACTCGACGCTAATCCCTTTATTGCAGTGTCTACACACGAGAAAGATATCACCAAATTGTTGATCGAAGACCCTGCGTTTTTTGAAAGATCAGACTATTCGTTTGTGATTATTGGTGTGAGAAGGACAGAAGAGTATATCTTAGATTATTTAATTGCACGTAGTTCACAGAAACCGGTTTTCATAATTTGGGTTGAACCGTATTTGGCTAGTGGACAAATGATGTATATTACACCAAATAAATTTACAGAAGCAAAAGTTTTGTTGAACGAATATCCATTCCACGTAATAGAACATGGTGATGAGTTGTTTTTGAAAGAAGGTTCTTGTCAGTCAGGTTACTACCCTTATTCAGAAACCTACTTAACCATGTTTTTAAGCCGAATATTCCCTGAGATTTATGGCATTATTGTCAAGGGTGAAAATGCTGATTCAAAGATGTTTAGTTGGATGGGAGATACTGATTTTCTTTTATCAAAAGGTGTGAATATATCGAAGGGAATTTGTGATGCCCCTTATTCTTTAAAAATTACACCCTTTTAACACATGCTTCAAATAATTGAATTAGATTATGTTGGCTACAAAATAGTTATTACTGAAGAAGTTTTAACAAAGATGGTTCGCTATATCCAAATTGGAGTTAAAGACTCGGAATCTGGGGGTGTTTTGACAGGTGTTATACGTGATGGCGAGATACAGGTTAAGAATTGTTCTGTACCTACAAAACATGATAAAAGAAGTAGGTACAATTTCGTTAGGTGTGATACTCCCCAAATACTGGACAACTGCATAAATGTTTAAATTAGCAGTTGAGAATGAAGAAATCAAGAAGAAAGTTTAGT
>NZ_BMIK01000002.1 GCF_014642075.1 Parapedobacter defluvii
AGGGCATTTTTTTTCACCCTAACCATTTCCATAAATATACGGATACTATTCCTAATCCCAAAATCTTAAAAGCGATTTCCCTGTCGTACAATCCCGCCATTTGGGACAAGATGCTTTATTTTATTAGTAACTCTGCACGTTTTTTTAATATCCGCTTTATCTTGATGTCTGCCACCTTGCCCAAGATCAGTGAACTCAAAGTCGGTCTCACGCAGACATTGCCTTTTGTAGAGTTGCTGCCTAATGCACGTAAGTACATGACCAACCCAAACTTCTCCGATAGGGTATCTTTTAATTTTGAATTGTTTGAACAAGCGGAAAGATCACTGGAGGCACTTGCGGCAGCGGTGTTGGAGAAGTCCGAAAATTATGCACAGCAACACGGTGCGGTCCGAACGATAGTTGAGTTTATCTACAAAAGATCAGCATCCGAATTTCAGCGGCTGTTTGAAAATAATGGCTTTTTTGATGAGGTGTTTGTCCTTTCAGGAACCATACTCGAATCCCGTAGAAGAGAAATCATCAATTTCATCAAACGGACGACCAAACAATCCAAGAATATTTTGCTCATCACCACTCAGGTAGTGGAAGCGGGTGTGGACATTGATATGGATTTGGGTTTTAAGAACGTGTCTCTTTTGGATTCGGACGAGCAATTGGCTGGCCGAGTAAATAGAAATGCAAGTAAAGATGGATGTGAAGTGTACTTATTCCGGGTAGATGATGCTCATGTGCTCTACGGGAAAGACTATCGTTATGCAAAAACAAAAGAATATATTAATCAACAGCTGTATCAGGAAATTCTGAAGACAAAAGATTTCAAACAGCTTTATGAAAAGGTCTTATTGTACATTGATGATTCAAACAATCCGTTGTTCAAAAATTCCATCAGCGATTATGAAAACTGTGTCGATGCACTCCGTTACACAGATGTAGATAAAGAATTTCAAATCATTGACCAAGAAAACAGTCTGGTGTTTGTGCCGTTGAAAGTTCCAATTCTGATTGATGGAACGGATAGCGGTGCAGTTGATGAGATTTTCACGCCCGATGATTTGCTTTTTTTGGAGCGATTCGGTGTATTGCCGCAAGAAGATGTATGCCATGGCAAACAAAGAGGATTCATTGATGGGGAAAAAGTTTGGGACATTTATCGGCAACTTATTGAACAACAGGTAAAAGAACACGTTGGTTTTAACATTAATCGCAAAATTGATTTTAAGGTGTTGCAGTCAATTATGGCTAAGTTCAGTTTTTCACTGGTTTCTTATTCAAAAGATTATAGGAAAATACAAGAAGGTTTTGGCGTGGAAGAATATGGCTTCATGTATTTTTCCCATTGGAACGAAGAAAGGGAAAAGGGAAAACCATATGACTATGTAACTGGCTTGAATAGTGAGGCGTTTAGTGATTCATTTTTTATCTAACTACGGTGCAAGAGTTCTTAAAAAGTAATACAACTCATAAAATTAATCTCAGGACAATGCGTGAAGAATTGTCGATGCTTACAATATGGAATCAAATTATTATTTAATTTACCATGAAAATCGTAAATTTGATTTTCGTTTTTCATGGAAATAAAGAGAAAAATCACGGAGCCGTTCGAGGAATATAGGCAGATATTCCCCGCCGTTGGCTTATTAGGGCCTCGACAAGTAGGCAAAACGACATTTGTAAAGGGACTTACCAAGGTGGATGATTTTATTTATTTGGATTTAGAGCGCTTGGCCGACCGGGAGAAGCTTAAAGACCCCGGGTTTTATTTTTCGCAGTACCCAAATAAATGCTTCATTTTGGATGAAGTGCAGTTCATGCCGGAGATTTTTGCGGAATTGAGAGGAATTATCGATGCCGATCGCAAACCGGGCAGGTTTTTATTGCTTGGATCGGCTTCACCGGATTTAATCCGCAATGCCTCGGATTCGCTCGCCGGAAGAATTGGATACTTGCAATTGACACCCTTTACAATGCCAGAAGTGGATAATAATGCGCAACAGTTATGGCTGCGAGGCGGTTTTCCACTCGCCTATTTAGCAACATCCCAACGAGCAAGTGTTTTGTGGCGAAGAAATTTCATCCAAACGTATATTAATAGAGATTTGGGATTACTGGGCCTGCAAGCCGATCCCCAATTGATGGAGCGCTTTTGGCGGATGTTGGCCTCCGTACATGGGAATCTGTGGAATGCGGAAGGCTTCGCTCGCTCCTTGGGGATTACACGTCCTACGGTAAATCGATATCTTGATTTTATGGAAGGGGCTTTTATGGTCCGTGTGTTACAGCCATGGTTCAGGAACATCAAAAAGCGCTTGGTCAAATCGCCTAAAGTTTACATTAGAGATAGTGGCCTGCTACATAATTTACTTGGACTGGATGACTTCGAAACGCTGATTAATCATATTCAGGTAGGCGCTTCGTGGGAAGGATTTGTATTAGAGCAGATTATCAACTCATTGGATGATAATACACATCCTTGGTTTTATCGAACACAGCAAGGTGCGGAATGCGATCTCTTACTCGAGAAAAATGGTAAAATCGTAGCTGCTATAGAGATTAAATATGCAGCTGTGCCGAGCATCAGTAAAGGATTCCGGATTTCTATGGAAGATACCAAAGCTTTAAAAGGATATATTATCGCTAATGTGGACGAAGCATATAGTCCGGAAGCAGGGATAACTGTAGTTGATATTACCGCATTTATTAGGGAAGAATTACCAAAGCTATGAACATCACCGCCACCCATATCAATCTTTATCATGTATGTCGCCGCGAATTGTGGCTCCATGCTAATGGCATCCGTATGGAGCACACATCAGATGTGGTAGCCGAAGGCAAGATGATCGGTGATACCAGCTATCCCGAACGGGCCGAACGGTACACGGAGATTGAAATTGACGGCGTAAAGATAGACTTCTACGATGCCCGCAATAGGGTGGTGCATGAGGTGAAGAAATCAGACAGTGTGGAAAATGCGCATATCGCACAAGTGAAGTATTATTTATACAAGTTGCGACAGCATGGCATGGAGGACGCTACGGGCATTATCGAGTACCCAAAAATGAGACAACGTGAATCGGTGGAATTAAAAGAAGAAGATATTACTGCTATAAAAGGATGGGAATCTGATATTACTGATATCGTGTCGGGAAACACATGTCCGCCCGTTATCCATTCCAAGCTATGCCGCCGATGCAGCTATTACGATTTTTGCTATGTGGAAGAAGAAAGCGATTGAATATTTATGAAGAAGACCTATTACCTCTTCAACCCCGGCCGCATGAGTCGTAAGGATAATACACTGAAATTTACTCCTGTGGACGAACAGGGTAGGGAGGGGGTGCCTAAGTATATCCCCATTGAGGGTGTTTCGGATTTGTTTTGCTTTGGTAGCCTTGATGCCAACAGTGCGTTGTACAACTTTTTAGGAAAAGCAGGGATTGCTGTCCATTTTTTCGATTATTATGAGCATTATACCGGTTCGTTTACCCCAAAGGAGTACCTGTTGGCCGGAAAGATGCAGATAGAGCAGACAAAGCAGCACATCGATAGACGAAAACGGCTGATTGTGGCCAAGAAATTTGTTTCAGGAGCAGCATTTAACATGACGAAGAATCTATTCGCTTTCGAACTAACAATCCTGAATATAAGTCGTTATCGGATGATCAAATAGCCAAATATTTAGTTGAAAACATGTTTTATAGTTTGGACGTTTTCAATGAGGCAACTAATCATGTCTTGGAGTTGTTCAAGGACTTAGTCGGTTCCAATCGATTCAAAATATTTTTGGATAATAACTTAGAGGACTTAGTCGAAAGGCTGGGTGAAAAGTCATTGATTTTAAGTGATTTTGAGAAATCCGTTTATCTGTTTACTGGGGAGGACTTGGAGGTGGAAAAATTAGTTTCCAACGAATGCGACGCATTTAGACAGTCTTTGGATGCCTTGGCAGATAGAATGTACAAAGATCAAGTTGACTATCTTCTCGATAGAGATTTTTCGTTGGATAACGGAAAAAACTCTGATAAACTGCTTCAATTTTATAGTAAGGAAAGTGTAAGGATTTCTACTATTAGACAACTTCATCAAGATGCGTTAAAAAACATTGATGGATTGGCCATATTAGAAGGGTTTTATGATAAGGCTGTCCGGCATTTTACTAGAGCCGTTCAAGCGAAGACAAATGATTCTTTGCAGCTATTAAATAATCGCTTGCTAAGCTCCCGACCGGATTCGATTACCAAAGATGCCGCCAAGACACAAAATAGAAGGCAAAGTGCACAACAGATAGTGCCGGAAGAATTTGACGACCTCTTTTATCCAGCGTACAAAAAGAATGTAAATCGCCTGATTCGAATATTGGAATTTCATAAAGCTGAGGACACGAATCCTTGGCAAGGGCACAGGGGATGGGCGCGGATTTTTTATGACTACTTAATAAAAAAGAAAGTTATATATGATTATAAGATAGTAAACCAAAACAAATTTGTCCAAAAACAGGATGCGTCAATAATGTTCGCACGACGGTTCTACGGCCTTGGTGATAATATCCTGACGGCCAAAGTGTCTATAACCCGTATAAGTGATAGTGACATCACGAAATTCAAAAGTGCTATAGACAACGAGGTAGATAAAGTTAACGGTGAAAAGTAACCCCATGAAAATTTAATTGTTCGGATTCGAAAATTCGATAATCCGAAAAAGCGCTTCTAATAGTTTTGCCTTCACTTAAAGGAGCAAAATACTATTAATATGAAGCATAAAAGCACCCCCGAAAATCTCCAACTGTATTTAGCTACGGAGAGCCAATTGAAGTCGGTAGTCATGGAATGTGTAAAGGAGGCATTACAAGGTGCCTCCCCAACAACACAGGCAGGCCACGACACACCACCCGAAATCATCGACACAAAAACACTGCTTAATCGTCTTGATTTGAGCGAACCAACAGTGATTCGGTATCGCCAAAAGGGAATGATCCCATTTTTACAAGTGGGTAGTGCCGTCCGATATGATTATCAAAAGGTCTTGGAGGCTTTAGAGAAAAAGAAAGGGGATAGAAAATGAAAACTATCCCCAATCCGTCAGTTTGTTCTCCCAAAGATACCAAAAAAAGTCCATTTCTTAACCCCAATGCGCTTGCTGAATTAACGAGTTCTGGACTTGACGAGCATGAGGACAAAACTTCTTACACTGCCATGGAGCTTTTGGAATCCGGCGATGATGAGTTGCCTATGTTGGTGGAAGGGTTAATTCCAAAAACTGGTCTGTTTGCGCTTGTTGGTACAAGCGACGTAGGCAAAAGCCTTCTTATGAGGCAGCTAGCCATTAGTGTAGCTCGTGATGAGGTTTTTCTCGGGTTTGCCTTGAATGCCACCCATAACAGAGTAATAATAGTTAATACCGAAGATGACAAAAAGGCAATAACGTCACTTTTATCGAAGCAAGTAAAAGATGACCGAGTTGGTATGGACAATATCAGGTTTGAGTTCGAAACGGATAATCTTATCAGTCGGTTAAACCAATGGCTTACTGAAAGTCCTGCTGATTTGATTATAATTGATACTTGGGGCGATACGTTTGAGCATAACCTAAATGATTCGAGTAAAATCAGGCAAGACTTACAGAAGTATCGTAGGTTGGCCAATAGGCACGGAGTTGCAGTAGGTTTTCTGCATCATACTGGTAAGAGGACACAAAACAACGGCTATTCTAAAGACAATGTTTTAGGAGGGCAAGCATTCGAGGCCAAAAATAGGCTGATATTAGAATTGAGGCAACGTAATGATGACCCCAACGTCCGCTACTTGTCAATTCTCAAAGGTAACTACATCCGTGCTGAGCGGAAGTATATGAGTATGGAATTAAGATTTCATCCTGATAGTTTAACATTCTCGAATACAGGTGCTGTTTGCTCTGTTCGTTCCGCTTATAATTATCCGAACTCGAATAAAGGCAAGCCAAATGCAACTTACGACCCAAGCATATTAACTAAAAAAGAACACCAAAGAAAGCTGGAGGAAATCTTTGAGGCGAACAGTAAAATGAAACGTGGAGCATTATGGGAAGGACTAGCAGAAACATACGGCAATATTGGAGGTAAGAAGATAGAACGTCTGTTTAACTATCTTCTTGACGACCTTCAATTGATAGGTAAACACGGTAAAGATAAAAGCCCAAATGCATATTACTATTTAACTACTGACCACCTAACTAATCACGGTAACCAGTCAGGTAACGAGTAAAACTAATCGACTACTACTTACCACCCTATATATCTTTAGATATAGGGGATGTGTAGTGAGTTGATCACTAAACTATATCGAAGTTATGAGTACATTCACAAACACCCAAGTATCACTATTCACGCCCACCTCCATTGACGGCCATTACAAGCTAAGCAAATCACCCAAAACCGTTTCTCTTTACGATGTGCTATTTCAGCCATTACAACCCGAATTGATTACCGCAATTAGGAGTGAGCCGGATAAGGACAAACGGAAACAGTTAAAGCAGGGCTTGTGCGCCATCACACCGAGTGCCCTTTGCAAGGGGGGTAGACGTGCGGAGCATGTAATCAGCCATACGGGATTGATGGCTTTTGATATTGATGATATCTCGGGAGATACAGATCGTTACTTTCGTATGATTAAGCAAAACCGTCATACTCTCTATTTGGGGATGTCAGCAAGCGGAAACGGTCTATGGGGTCTTATACCGATAACGTATCCTGAAAAGCATAGCCAACACTTTGAGGCCATGCGGATAATGTTTGACGACATGGGTATAAAAATAGATACCGCTCCAAAAGCGGTTAATTCATTACGATATCTTGCTTATGATGAAAACGCATATTGCAATGAAAACGCCGAACTGTTTAGACAATTGATGGAGCAAGCACCTGCCATAGTACCAACACAATCTAGACGTCTTCCGTTGACGTCCCGAACTACTTCTACAGACCTTACGAATTAGTTTAACGCGAACTGTACCGCTTCTGACATGGATGAGATTCTAACCAATGCGGGATTTAGCTTCCATAACAATAATGGTGGTCGCTTCCGTTACACTCGTCCGGGCAAGAGTAGAGATACTGGACTATCCATTGACTATCACGAAAGCAGGCGCACACTATTTTCGTTCAGCAGTAATGTGCCGATGCTCAATAAATGGAAACAAGAATCCAATGGATGGTCATGTTCACCAGTGACAGCCCTCATGCTTTACGGTTGCGGTGGGTTTGAACGCAACCACTGGAAAATGGCATTCGGGTACATCAGGTCGAAACAACCTTGACGGAATACAGCACAAATTCACCCTTTGTTGCAATCAAAATATTACATACTTTTACCTCAACTTTGTAAAAACAATCGCTTATGGCATAAAAAGACGAAACTAACATATTAAAATAGAAGCGTTAGCTTTTATTCTTACTCTTGGAATCTGGAAAATTTTATATGCAGTAAAGAATACAAGTCGACGCTCACGCTAAAGCGTGGGCTGACTTATTCTACTGCATAGGCTTTCCAGAGCCCCAAGAGTGGATAAGCTCCAGTTCCACGCTTCTTTCATTTATAAACCGCCTGAATCGGAGCTGTAGGGCTTAAACTATTCTGGAATGAGAAAAATAAGTTTTCGTTTTACGGGAAACCGTATTGAGCAAAAAGTTAACGGACGTATGTTTGAACCCTCATTAAGTAAATTCTTGTCAGTGAAAAAGCTATTATTTTTTTCAATTGTTCTATTGTCCATCGGTTCTTGTAAGAAACAGGAAGATGGTTCAGATAATAAACCTTTGGAGATAGAGATAGATATGTACATAGGCCTCGACAATGAGTTATCCGTGGAAATTTTCGATTATTATTCGGGGCAGGCCTTATTCTCAGAAACTTTGGTAGGTGAAAATAGGAAAACAGAAGAAGGGCACCCTTTGGGGAGCCAACGGATATTGCCTTTGAATTTAGATCCGTCCACTAAAATGTTGAAGCTTTCATATCAGTTAAGGCGAAATACCTCTGCGCAAGGATGGGGCGGATGGTTAGAGATAAGAAAAGGTAGAAAAATCTATGTCAGCGAGCCGGTTGATGTCATAACTAGACAGACTCGTGAGATAGATTTGAGCAAACCTAAATACAATTAAAGCTTGAAGTTTCTACACCCAAGAGCGTTGTGGATCATGCGATAACGTCAACGAGATATATACAAGAACTAAAGAATGGCATTATGAAATATCTAATCACATTATTGCTGTTGGCTTGCGGTTATATTAGTATAGCCCAAATCAAACCCTACAATGAAAGTGCCTCGTATTTTAAGCAGCCTACACAGATAGATACTACACGGGGGAATTTCTCTACCAAAGACATGTACAGGGCTTATAGACGGGCTGGCACAGGTTTTACGTCCATGACCAAGACCCAACGGCGGTTAGAAAACAGGATTGCAAAATTTGCAAAATCCAAAGGTAAATCATTTATTGTTTTGGGAAGTCAGTTTTCTCAACCGCCATATATATTAGGTAATTACCCTAGGATGGAAATTATATTTGTACTAGTCGATTAGAGCAAGTTTCGTTCTAACAATAAACAAACCAAATGATTAATATTAGTCTAAGAATCATAGCATTAATCCTGTTAATAGCTTCGGTATCATGTAAAAGTCAAAAAAAAATCATGAACAGTTGGTTAGGTTCTACAAAGCAGAATCTCATAATGAATTGGGGGCCACCTGCACGGGTGGCCTCTGACGGCGGTGATGGAGAAATATTGGTATATGCAAAAGAAGAATATTTGAATTTTACTAAGCAGACTTTCCATTTTTATGATTACAAAATGTTCTATGTAAACAAAAAAGGGAAAATTTATCACTGGGTGACCCAAAGGCAGCATATTCCACCTATGCAGATTGACCTGAATGTTTATAAAAGGAATTGATATGAGAAGAACCCTTATTATCGCAATTCTTTTGATGCCATTCTTCATAAAGGCACAAGAGTTTTTCTTAGGAGACAAAAGAGAAATGATATCAGACGCAATGAAAAGTGGCAATACACCTTTGGTTCAAAGCGACCTCACGGATGATGGAAGATATGCATTTGACATTTATGCCCTCAACGAAAATAACCGATTGGTTTTTTATTTTGAATCAGACGATGTATGTACCTTGATTGCGCATATCATGGCAAATTCTATGCTTGTTCCTGCAATTAGAGATCTTGGCGAGCGGTTTCGTAAATATAGTGACAACGAGTGGATAAGTCATGATTTGAGAACATTGGTTAAATTGAATGTCGGTACAGAATTTTTTACGGTTGTTTATGAATCGGTTGACTAGTATAATATTTCAACCGCCAGATTATTTCTCGTACACTACAATACCGATGAATAAAAATTCAGTAAAGAGTTTAGTCCTATGTATTATATCGTTGTGTATGACGGTTTCTTGTTATTCACAACGTTGTAATGACTTACCCAGTACGTTCAAGTCCTATACAGAAGCGGAAGCAAAGATAAAGAAGGCCAAGTTTGTCTATGTTGACAAAGTGGCCACGCCCAAAAGTTCTTGGATACGTGGTGCCAAATATTATAGCTGTGATGGAAAATTGGGCTTCTTTCTTTTAGTCACAAAAATGGGTCGGGAATATCTTTTCCAGAATATGCCAATCGAAGTATGGAACAAATTCAGGGTTGCAAAATCGCACGGTGAGTTTTATAATCAAAGTATTAGGAATAAATATCTTCTAAAACTTGAATGATGAAAAGTGATAGAATAATCAAATGTGTCTTGGGTATTTTTTGCTTTTGTTGCTTTAATGTCTTTGTCCAAGCTCAGAACGTCAGAGTATTACGAAGCTTTGACTCATTGCCATTAAACGAAAACAAATTCGAAGTTATCTCAATGATTGAACGGGAGCTGCCGGAATTTAAATTTAAAAAGAAGTACGGTGCAGAAACTTTTGTTGATGGCCAGCGTGAGGCTGTAAAATATCAGGGGATAAATTATGAAATGATCACATTGATTTTTTACAATGGGTTTCTTTACGATAAACAGCTTGATATTTTGTACTTCGACGTAAGATATAGTGATATCGCAAAAAAGGAATTTGAAAATCTCAATAAACACATTAAATCTACTCATAAAATACTAAAGCAGATGGAGTCCGTCAGCATACGGCTCGATGAACAAGATGGTCAAGGCTATTCGTATTACACCGAGAAAAACGGAGACAAATTTGTAAAGGATGTAGGGATAATATTTAAAAGATTATTTGACGATGACGGTACTTTTGGCTATTCGATAGAATACAGCGTAGTTGATGTCTCAAAAACGGATTATGATTTAGATAACCTATCGACGCCTGGGCTGCAATAATAATGAAGGAAGTAAAAAAGTACTAATCAGGTAAATAAAAACATTAGTTTGTAAATAAGATTGAACTATTTGTTCGGGGACTTTAATACGATATTTTATGAAAATTAAAACCATTTTTTTCTCTTGTGTTCTCGCAATTTTCGGTTTTTCCGGGAATTATACTGTCCAAGCTCAAAAGAAAGCTCTTATCAACCCTCCCTACAACAAAACGTATAAAGTTTCAGGTACGGAGTGTTATTATGGCGAGCAATATGAATCAACGGGTAAGCCGAAAGTCAAACGAAGTGCCGCCGCAAGAAGTGAGTTTCTAAAAAGCAAGGGATATTCAAAAGTGCCAGCCGGATACAACGTTGATCACATTATACCGTTGTCTCAGGGCGGGAGGGATGTCACAAGTAATATGCAGCTGATTACTATTCAAGCTCATAAACAAAAAACGGCCTTGGAACGGAAGCGCATGAGTTCGAAAAATTATTATTCAACACCCAAATCTAGTGCGAAGACTTATAATATGCCGACATATAATTGTTCGGCACCGAAACAACCAATATTTATAAAACTCAGACAAACTACTATAAATCAAAAACTCCATCAAAAGGATTGTACAAAATACCGTCATATAATTACACGGCGCCAAAAACTTCGACCAAAAACTATAAGGTGTCATCATATAGAACTTTGACTCCTAAAACTAAAACATATAAAGTCAAATATTAGTTTTGGAAGAGCTTAATATATCGATCTGTCAATGCGTGGCCGCTTTCAGTTAAATAAAATCGAAAGGGTTTTCCTTTAACTCCATTGCCAAAAGACCATAATATCCCATTTAAAATGAGGGTCTTGATAGTATTTTTTGTCTGGTTGATATTGGTATGCAGCAAATTTCGGCTTAATTCGGTAACGGTAATACCAGACTTACCATAGGCATACAACATCACCTCGATGGCATTCCTGCCAAGCGGTAAGTATTCTATCCTGTAGAGCGCTATAGCTCGTCTGTGAGCCACTAAAATATCAGAAAGGGTATGTGCGTCTATTTTCATTATGCGGACGGCTTTAGCGTTGCGATGAATCAGGTGTGTTCCGGTCAGGAACGTTGGGATAATGGTCTTGGGAATTATACTTCATTCTTTCCAATACAGCTTTTAAATCAAGCGGCCGTCTCCGCTGTTCTTCCCTCGATTTCATCACGAGATCGAAGTTTCTCTTGTGTGCTTCCGTCGTAAATTTGATTTTCATATACAAAGGTATCTATAAAGGCTTACCCGCCAATAACCACCCCCAAACTTTTCAATTTAAGAATCGTTTTTAAGCGATGGGGGGGAGCGATTGCCGGAAATATTTTGCACAAAGATACGGAATAGCAAGCAACAGCAAGCCGTGCAATGGTGCGAAACAACTCGTAACAATTTCGGAAACAAAAGGATGAAAGGGGACTAAGCCACGTCCTACAGAGCCGTAGTACTATTAATACCCCAATAATATTTCCAAAACATCGCTGACAATATCAAAAACATCGACTTAACATTGCAGTGATTAATATTGGAAGTAAGGGTAAAAACAAAACCCTACCATATATAGCAGGGCCTTGTTAGCGTTTAATCCTATTCAGTAGGACATGGCAAATATACGGATTATAGTTTAGCCCGTTTTTAGATAAAAAGTGTCACACTTTTTGACACACTTTTTTAAAGTGTCTGAAAACAAAGAAGCTAACACATTCATTAAAAATATGTTAGCTTCTTAATACAACTCTTGGTTGTACCCAGGGCCGGGATCGAACCGGCATGGGTCGCCCCACTGGTGTTTGAGACCAGCGCGTCTACCTATTCCGCCACCTGGGCATATTTGAAAGTACAATCCCCTATTTCGGGGATGCAAATGTATCTATTAATCCGTATTTCGCAAAATGTTTTTCAATTTTCCTTTTGTCACAATTCCCCCTCGTAATTGGCTCATCTTCCCATTTACTCCTACCGCGCCGTATGCTACCTTTGTTTATCATTAAGTGAAAAGTATTAGTTAATTACGTAAAACATTCGTTATGAAGCTCAATCCGTATTTAAATTTCGATGGAAACGCAGAGGAGGCGTTTCGCTTTTATCAATCCGTTTTTGGTGGTGAGTTGTTTGTGCAGCGGATGCGCGACACGCCTGGTTTCGAAAATGTGCCGGAAGATGAGAAAGACCGTGCGATGCATGTGTCGATTCCGGTTGGAGATGGCCAAACGCTCATGGCATCGGATTGTGTGCCATCCGCCGGGCATGTCTTGAAGGTGGGGAACAACAATTACATATCCATTACACCCGACAGCCGGGAAGAGGCCGACAGGCTGTTCAACGAACTATCTGCAGGAGGCACCGTTGAAATGCCCATGGAAGATCAGTTTTGGGGTGAATATTTCGGCTCATTTGAAGATAAATTCGGTGTATATTGGATGATTAACTTCCCAAGCAATTCGAAATAACCGATTGTGTCTACCCCGCTGCTTGCCCGGCAGGGGGTAGGCCTTCGCTCATCCGGGCCTTATTCATGTTGCGTGCACGTTGGTATCCAAAGGCCGCCGCAAAACACACACCCGTGATCACCGCCATGCATCCAGCAATGGATGCATTGAGCCAATAGGCCATCCAATAGCCCGCAAATGAAATGAATACGCCCAATACCACCGTGATGGCCAACATGTGCTTCAACTCATGGGTCAAAAGGTAGGCGGTGGCAGGCGGACCGATGAGGAAGGCGATCACCAATATCGCGCCGACGGACTCGAAGGAACTGACCGTGGTGAGCGATACAGCAGCCATTAACAGGTAGTGCCACAATGCCGTTGAGATGCCGAGTGCAGACGCAAAGGCGGGATCAAAAGATGTCAACTTCAGTTCCTTGTATCCCAGCTTAATGAACAAAACTACAATAAGCAGCACCGCTGCAAGAATGTATACAGGCCGCGGCCCCAAGATCGTCCCATTTGCTGTTACCCATAAATCAATGGGTACGTATGCTATTTCTCCATACAATACACAATCCTGATCGAGATCCACCTTTCCCGCGAAGACGCTGATCAGGATAATTCCGATGGCAAAAAGAAACGTAAAGGTTACGCCGATGGCGGCGTCTGTCTGTAGGTTCGCCCTTCGGTGGAAATATTCAATGAGAAATGTAGCCAGTAATCCCGTAGCGCCTGCACCCAATAACATGGGAAGCGTTTCCCGGCTTCCGCTGAGTAAAAAGGCAATGACAATACCCGGCAAGACGGCATGGCTGATTGCGTCACCCACCATGCTCATTTTCCGGAGAATGAGGAAGCATCCCAGCAATCCGCAGGTGATGGCAACCAAAGCTCCTGTTAATATGATCCAAAAAGCTATCATTTGATATTAAATTTTCGGTATCTCTGTATCGTGGGGATCCCTTTCGGGATACCCCAACTGATGTTCGAGTTCACGCTCCAGTTCCGGGGTAATGATGTGTTCGATGGTTTCTGCATCGTCGTGTACATGATCCGCGGCAATATCCATGTATTGCGTCAGATACAGCTCCCACAGCCGGTGCAACCGGACCACCCTTGCGGCCTTTCGATAGCCGGCATCCGTCAGCGCCCATTGGTGCCCCTTGGTTTCCAGCAATTGCCTGGATACCAAACGGCGCAATGTGGTTTTGAGTAATGTTTCATTTACCTCGCGCGTACGGGTCAACTCCGTTAAATCCCTCCCTCCGTTGAAATGGCTGTTCTGTTCGCCCAAATGATAAAACATCTTTAGCGTATTTTCTTCAGCAATGATCCGCTGGTTTTTGCGTTGGGTATATAACTTCGGGACAATCCCCTTTTTGGGTGCAAAAAAGAAGGATAAAAAAGCAATCACCGACGACACGACCACCATCCACGGGCCTGTGGGCATCGCGGGGGCCGTATAGGAAATGTAGGCACCCGCCAGTCCGGCGAATACCCCGAATGCTACGGCGATGGCAACCATCCGGCGGATGTTATCCGTCCAATACCGCGCGGCGGCGGCAGGGGTGACCAGCATCGCGGCCATCAGAACCACGCCCACTGCGGTAATGCCTGTAACTACCGCCAATACCGTCAGGCTGGTAAGCAATAGGTCAAGTTTGCGTACGGGATAGCCCAATGCCTCGGCATAAGGCCGGTCGAAAGCAACCAACGCAAAGGCCTTGAAGAATAACCCCACGGCTATCAGCAGCACCGCCGCCAGCACACTGAAGATAACCAAATCTGTGCCGATCAGGGTGGCCGCCTTGCCAAAGATGAAATGATCTAGGCCACTCTGCGCCGCATTGCCGGATTGTTGGATGTACGTCATCATCACCATGCCGGCACCGAAAAATACGGAAAGCACCAATCCAATGGCAGCATCCTTTTTTAGCTTGGATTTGGCGGCAATGTAATCGATCGTAACCAGTGCCAGCCATCCGGTGATGAATGCACCGACAAGCATCAGTGCGGTGTTTTTGCTTCCTGAAAACAGGAAAGCCGCACAGATGCCCGGCAAGACCGAGTGCGACACCGCATCGCCTACGAGCGCTTTCTTTTGCAGCAGAATAAAGGCGCCTACCATCGCTGCACTGGCCGATAGTAGGACGTTGCCCAGTACGACATACCGCACATTGGGGTCTGCAAATGAGAAGAAGTCGATAAAATGCTGCATAATTTCCTCCCGATTAACTTTCCCGGCTGGGAAACGCCCGCTTTTCCATCACGTCTCCCACCTGCGACAGCAGACTGAGCCGCCCTCCGTATGCCTGTTGCACCATTTCTTCGGTAAATACCTGTTCGGTGGGCCCTGCGGCTACCAGGTGCATGTTGAGCAGGATGATCCAGTCAAAGTAGGTCCGTGCCGACTGAAGGTCGTGGTGTACGACCACGATGGTCTTGCCGGTCCCTGCCATCTCCCGCAATAATCCGATGATCGCTTGTTCGGTAGCGGCATCTACCCCTGCAAAGGGTTCGTCCATGAAATAAATGTCTGCCTCCTGCGCCAGCGCACGCGCCAGAAACACCCGTTGCTGTTGTCCGCCCGACAATTGCGAAATCTGGCGCTTGGCAAAAGGTGACATCCCCACCTTATCCAGGCAATCGAGGGCAATTGATCGGTCGCGCGTGCCGGTATTGCGTAGCAGCCCTACTTTGCCATAGCGCCCCATCAACACGACATCCAATACAGAAACGGGAAAATCCCAGTCGACCGATTCGCGCTGCGGTACATAGCTGACACGGTTCCTGACCTCTTCCAGGGGATGCCCGAACAGTTTGACAAAACCGCTTGAGGGCGGAATTAGTCCCATAATGGTTTTTAGCAGTGTGGATTTGCCGGCCCCATTTGGTCCGACAATACCGGCAATACAGCCCGATGGAAGTGTAAAATCGATTCCCCAAAGTACAGGTTTCCGTGAATAGCTCACGGTAAGGTCATGTACTTCCAAAATTGGTTCTTGTGTGTGTATAATCATATTGTGTCTCCCCCTAAAGCTTCCACGATTGTATTCACATTATATTTCACCATACCGATGTACGTACCCTCCGGTGTGCCGGGCGCTCCCATGGCATCCGAAAACAGGTTTCCGCCGATTTTCACATGACCGCCCCGTTGATGTACACCTGCCAGCACTGCCTTTAGAGACCGGTCTGATACCGAGCTCTCTACAAATACCGCAGGGATGTGATGGCTCACGATGAAGTTGACCAAGTTGGACACATCCTGAAGCCCGAATTCAGAAAGGGTGGAAATTCCCTGTAATCCCCGCACCTCAATGCCATAAGCACGACCGAAATAGCTGAATGCATCATGGGCGGTGATGAGAATCCGTTTGTCGGTCGGTATGGTGCCGATCCGTTGATGTATCCATGCATCCAGCGAGTCCAGTTGGCGCATATAAGTACTGGCATTCGCTTGGTAGTAATCTCTGTTAGCGCTGTCTAACTTTGCCAATTGGGCAGTCGCGTAAGCGGTCGCTTCCTTCCAAAGAGACACGTCAAACCAAATGTGCGGGTCGTAAATGCCTTCGCCCACCTTGATTAGATCCTTTAATCCACCGCCTACCGCAATTACAGGCTTTACACGTGCTTGTTTCTCTAGGATACCTGCCAGTTTCCCTTCCAGGTGCACCCCGTTGTAAAACAGATAATCTGCATCTAAAATTTTTCGCAGATCGCCCTGGCTGGCTTTGTATAGATGGGGATCAACGCCTGCATGCATCAGTGCCTCTACGGTTGCTGAATCTCCGACAATGTGCTGAATCATATCGGCGACCATTCCCGTTGTCGCCAAAATATAGGGGCGGCCATTTTCCATGCGCTGGGCCGTACCCTCGCAGGAAATCAAACCGATCACTTCCATCAGCAAGATAACTATCCCCACAAAATACTTCATAAAGCAAATATACAAATTTTAGATTAATCTAACATTTTTTGTGAGTTATTTTAAACTATTTATGAAATTAGGGTTTCTAATGCTGTCTATACACCTGAACGATGGTTTGGATCGAATTTAGTATTTTTACAGCATCAAATGAATAGATGATGGAAGAAGTTTATTTAGTGGCCGCTGTGCGGACGCCGATAGGGAGTTTCGGAGGAGGATTATCTTCGCTGCCGGCTACACAATTGGGAGGTATTGCCATCCGGGAGGCGGTAAGCCGCAGTGGACTCTCGCCAACGGATATTCAGGAAGTATATTTTGGTAATGTACTGTCGGCCAATCTGGGCCAGGCACCTGCTACCCAAGCGGCTAAATTTGCCGGATTGCCGGATCTTCCGGCGACCACCGTCAATAAAGTGTGTGCCTCGGGGGCCAAGGCTATCATGCTTGCTGCGCAAAGCATTGCTTTGGGGATCAACCACACCGTGGTGGCGGGGGGCATGGAAAGCATGAGCAATGTACCTTATTACTTGGATAAGGCAAGGACGGGCTACCGATTGGGGCACGGACAGCTGGTAGATGGTTTAGTAAAGGATGGGCTTTGGGATGTGTACAACGATTTTCATATGGGGTCCGCGGCCGAACTTTGTGCTACCGAATGCAAGATTAGCCGCGAAGACCAGGATACGTATGCCATTGAATCCTACAAACGGGCACAGGCGGCACAGCAGGCCGGTAAATTCAGAGACGAAATTGTACCCGTAAATAGTACGGATAGGAAAGGAGAGGTACGTACCGTGAGCGAAGACGAAGAAATCCACGCGGTGAAATTTGAAAAAATTCCCGGGTTGAAACCGGTGTTCAAGAAAGACGGCACTGTAACTGCGGCCAACGCTTCGACACTCAATGACGGTGCGGCGGCATTGGTATTGGTCAGCGGATCCAAACTGAAAGAATTGGGATTGCAGCCACTGGCACGCATACGTGGTTACGCCGATGCGCAACAAGCTCCTGAGTGGTTTACTACGGCGCCTGCCAAAGCGATCCCACGTGCGCTGCAATTTGCGGGAGTAAAAGCTGATCAGGTAGATTTCTATGAGATCAATGAAGCTTTTTCGGTGGTATCCATCGCCAACAACCGGGAGCTTGGATTATCACCGGATCGTGTAAATGTGAACGGTGGGGCCGTATCACTGGGCCATCCACTCGGAGCTTCTGGGGCGCGCATTGTGGTAACCCTGCTTTCGGTACTGGCTCAGAACAACGGCCGGATCGGTGTGGCGGGTATCTGTAACGGCGGTGGCGGGGCGAGTGCGCTGGTACTGGAAAAAGTGTAAAGATGATGACAGACAGACAACTGGCATTGATCATCGGGCTTGGGTTTGTATCAATGACTGTAAAGGGGCAGTCTGTGGACCGCGCCGCAATGGAAACGATGCAGGACAGCCTTGTTAAGCTGGGATATACGATTTACAACGAACCTTCCGAACCGGAACGGCTAAAAGCCAATTTTGCGTTCGTAAAAACACTGGTGTCGGCTTTGAAAACACCTCATTCGTATCATTTCGGATTCGATTCGCTTACCATGGTGTCCGTGCTCCGTTCGCCCGATGACAAGTTCAGGGTGTTTTCCTGGCACGTCCCCCTAAACGACGGCTCCTACCTCTATTATGGCACCATTCAGTTAAATACACCAGACGGACGCCTGAAAATGTATCCCTTGCTGGATAAAACGTATGAAATCAAATCTCCGGAAACGGATGTTACGGCGGGAGATAATTGGTACGGTGCCCAATACTATCGCATGATACCGTTCGGTGCGGATTATATTCTCCTGGGGTGGAAGGGCCATACAGCCCAGGTGACACAGAAAGTAATTGAAATACTGAGTCTGGCTGACGGAGGTGTTAAATTGGGCAAAGCGATCTTCGAGAGTGACAGTACCCGGGGGCAGGCACGGATGATTTACCGCTATAGCCGGAATGCACAGATGTTCATAGATTACGACCGTACCGGAAATCGCATCGTTATGGATCATTTGGCCCCGCCTGAAGAACGGGATGAAGGACAATATGAACAGTATGGGCCCGATATGACGTACGATGCCTGGCAGCTTCAAAACGGTAAACTGGTACTCATTCCGGATATTCCCATGATGAACCCCGCGGCACCGGAAGACGACAATTACAATGATCCGCGAAAGCCCTCCACTCATCCGAAAAGCGGGCTTTCCACGCAATGAATTTTACTAAACTTTCTTTCCAAATCGTAAAAAGTTATTTTATTTGCAGCAGGTTATCCTAAATTACACATGCCTTTTATGCACAAAATGAATATTTTATGGGATTTACGAATCAAGAAGACCAACTGGATGCGCATCTGATTGAGCGCGGGGTCAGTACGAAACGGGTATTTGACCATCCCGTAGGGTTATTTGTACTGTTTTTCACCGAAATGTGGGAACGGTTCAGTTACTATGGGATGAGAGCCCTATTGACTTTGTTTCTGGTCTCTGAGTTGGCGAGTGGGGGATGGGAATGGACCCGGGAAAGCGCCATGGAGTTATACGGTTGGTACACCGGATTGGTTTATCTAACTCCATTAATCGGTGGTTTTATTGCCGACCGGTTGACGGGCTATCGAAAAGCAGTTGTTTTGGGAGCATTAATTATGACGCTGGGACATGCTTCGATGGCACTGGAAGGTTCAGGCAAGATTTTTTTCTACTTGGGGCTGGTACTAATGATTTTGGGGAATGGATTGTTCAAGCCGAATATTTCTTCCATCGTGGGACAACTGTACCCCGATAACAGTACGAAGAAAGATGCAGCTTACACCATCTTTTACATGGGTATTAATGCGGGTGCTTTCTTAGGAATGCTGCTTTGTGGGTATATCGGCGAAAAAATCGGTTGGCATTACGGCTTTGGCTTGGCCGGTATATTTATGTTCTTTGGTATGCTGCAATTTTACTTTGCCCAGCGTATTTTTGGCGTGTTGGGTGAATCGCCCAAAGAAACGCGTGAGCGAATAAGTAGTGAAAAACAAACTCATACGGCCGATGATTCAATCGAAAGTGAGACATCATCTCCCCATGTCGTAAGGGACCGACTTATTGTAATCATTGTTCTTTCTTTGTCAAGTATCTTTTTTTGGATGGCTTTTGAGCAAGCGGGCGGATCCATGTCCATCTTTGCGAAAGATTATACCCAACGGATGCTCGCGGGTAATGCGGCGCTTACCTTTAAATGGGTGGATGCGATATTGACGCTATTCCCGTTGGTGATCGTCACGTGGGTGTTGTTTTCGCTGGCAAAGAAGATATTTTCCGAGTATCCGATTTCCATTCTGTTCACCGGGTTGAGTTTCTTTGTGATTTGGTGTCTCGGTATTTGGAAAGTATACCGTGAATTTAATGCCTTGGAGACCGAAGTTGCGGCTTCCTGGTTTCAGATACTCAATTCGTTTTTTATCATTACGCTGGCAACTCCCTTCAGCAAAGTATGGGAAAAGGTATTTAATCCGACAGGGCCGGTTAAATTTGCGCTGGGACTGATTCTTTTGGGGATTGGCTTTGCCGTATTGGGATATGGTAGCAAAGACATTCCTCAAGGGGCCGCCACGGCACAGGTCAGTATGATTTGGTTGGTTTTAGCTTATTTTTTCCATACCTCTGGCGAATTATGTCTTTCACCCGTGGGGCTTTCTTACATGAGCAAACTTTCACCACAGAAATTTGTGGGATTGATTTTCGGAGTGTGGTTTGCGTGCAGCGCAGTGGCCAATTGGCTGGCTGGCATGTCGGGCAGCTTGATTGACAAAATCAGCGAAACTTACTCGCTTTCGACGTTCTTTTTAATCTTCGCCGTGATTCCTGGTATTGCAGGTTTGTTATTGATCTTGTTTTCTCCCATATTGAAACGGATGATGCATGGTATTCATTGATCCAGGTTTATAAAAGATAACGAGCCGTTACCTTGGTATGCAAGGTAACGGTTTTTTTATCGTCCTTTTGGTGATAATCCTTACCTTTACGGTTAAAATTGAAAACCAACGTGTCAGGCAGTATCGTCATCATCCCAACGTATAACGAAAAGGAGAACATCGAAAAAATCGTCCGGAAAGTATTTTCGCTGGAAATTGATTTTGATATTTTGGTGGTGGATGATGGATCGCCCGACGGAACGGGAGCGATTGTCAAGCGCCTCCAAAATGAGTTCACTAACCAGCTCTTCCTTGAAGAACGGAAAGGTAAATCAGGTTTGGGAACGGCTTATATCCATGGCTTCCGTTGGTGCCTCGCGAGGGACTATGCCTATATTTTTGAAATGGACGCAGATTTTTCCCACAATCCGGATGATTTGATCCGGCTACGGGAAGCGTGTGTATCCGGGGCAGACATGGCCATCGGCTCGCGGTACATTAAAGGTGTGAATGTGGTTAACTGGCCCATGAACCGTGTGCTGATGTCGTATTTTGCCTCGGGTTACGTGCGGATGATTACCGGAATATCCGTGCGGGATGCAACGGCAGGTTTTGTTTGCTATAGACGGCAAGTACTGGAAACCATACCGCTGGACCGGATTAAATTTGTGGGATATGCGTTTCAGATTGAGATGAAATTCACGGCGATCAAATATGGATTTAATGTGGTGGAAATACCCATCATCTTTACCGACCGTACAGAAGGCGAATCCAAGATGAGTACGCGGATTTTCCGGGAGGCATTTTTTGGAGTAATCCAGATGAAAATGAACAGCTGGTTTAGAAAATATGCTCGGAAAGCTGATACCGAAAGCGAAAGAACATGAACGAAAATTTGGATCCAAATCCCGAAAGGTTGTCCAGTGCTGAGCGTGAATTGGAAAAAGTGCTTCGACCACAGGCTTTTGAAGAT
Source organism: Parapedobacter defluvii (assembly GCF_014642075.1). Classification (GTDB taxonomy): domain Bacteria; phylum Bacteroidota; class Bacteroidia; order Sphingobacteriales; family Sphingobacteriaceae; genus Parapedobacter; species Parapedobacter defluvii. The sequence goes on from NZ_BMIK01000002.1 coordinate 21,640, forward strand.
TTTACAGGCCAACAGAAAATATTGGAAAACCTGAAAGTGTTTGTTCAGGCAGCCAAGCTGCGTGGAGAGGCACTTGACCATGTATTGTTGCACGGTCCACCGGGGTTGGGCAAGACTACGCTTTCGCACATCATTGCCAATGAAATGGGGTCGGGTATCAAAATTACCTCAGGACCGGTACTGGATAAGCCGGGCGACCTTGCTGGACTGCTTACCAATCTCGAAGAGGGGGATATTCTTTTTATTGACGAAATACACCGATTGAGTCCCTTGGTGGAGGAGTACCTGTATTCGGCCATGGAGGATTTCCGGATCGATATCATGCTCGAAACAGGCCCGAATGCCCGTTCCGTACAGATTACCCTTAATCCCTTTACCTTGGTGGGCGCAACCACACGCTCTGGGCTGCTTACGGCACCGTTACGTGCGCGGTTCGGCATCAACGCACGGTTGGAATATTACGATGCAAAATTATTGACAACCATCGTGTTGCGGTCGGCCAGTATCCTTCGGACACCCATTACAGAGGAGGGAGCCTATGAAATAGCCCGCAGAAGCCGCGGAACGCCCCGTATTGCCAATGCGCTGCTCCGTCGCACACGCGATTTTGCACAGATAAAAGGCGACGGGAAAATCGATGTACCCATTGCGCAATATGCGCTCAACGCGCTGAATGTGGACGAACATGGCCTGGATGAAATGGACAACCGTATCCTGCTGACGATCATTGAGAAGTTTAAGGGTGGGCCGGTAGGTATCAAAACGGTGGCAACGGCGGTAGGGGAGGATGAGGGCACCATCGAGGAAGTTTACGAGCCCTTTTTGATACAGGAAGGATATTTAATGCGTACTTCCAGGGGGAGAGAATGCACAGAATTAGCATACCGGCACTTGGGGAAAGACAAGAACGGGAGTCTGAGCCTGTTTAGCGAGGGTTCGTAAAGTAATGGAAATATTTTATATTTGGCCAGTATGTTGACTAAGAACCAATTTTTTCTAAGTCTATTGGTGGTGATACTGCCTAGCGTGCTATGTGCACAATCGGTGGAATCTAGGATTCCGTATTACCGATATCACATTTCGGCGGAAGGCGGTATCAACCGGTTGTACGGTGATTTAACCGAGAACACGCCGGCCGGACCAACGTTCAGGATCGCCGCAGGCATGTTCTTAATCCATGGCTTTGCGCTCGGCTTGGAAGCGGAAGTGGGTCTATTAAAAGCGGATAATGCCGCCCCGGATCTGGAAAGTCTTAATTTCTCCAAAAATAACTATACAAAAGCAGCAGTGGGGATCAGGCTTTATCCGCTGCTGTTTCTTCAGGACGATCATGACCGACGTGTTGAATACAGGCAAAGTTTTGGCCGTAAAGTGGTGAATAGATTTTATTTGGGTGCCGGTTTTGGTCTGGTGTATAATACCCAGTTGGGCGTGCATGAAACATATGCCTATACGGACCCATTGTTGGGCGATGATATCCCTATAGAAACGGCGTTTTCGGAAAGAGACCGCGGGGCTTCAAATCTGGCGTTGGTCAATGGTGGCTTTGACATCCCGCTCTCCAGCTTGAATCCAAACAAACTTGACTTCTTTGTTTGGATGCTCAATTTGAATTTTCAAACTAATTTGGGTTTGGGAAAGGGGAAAGATATCATCGATGGCTGGATAAGTGGTAACGGATCGGATGCGTTCAACGTTTACTCCATTGGCTTGAAGGTGGCGTTTTAGTTCTTATAGTGTTCGATTTCTCGGCTTAATTCGATACCTAGAATTCTAAAAAATCCTACTCCGTTGATTATTTTGTACGATGAAAGAAATAGTGGTGTTTAAATACCGTATCGGTTTTGGATGTAGTAATCTCTGTTAATATCGATAAATGGTTCCCCTCTTTTATATCTTTAATGGTCAATGAGTCGATGGCTTTGTCTTTCATTTCCTCTTTTTTGATGAAAACAACAACCAATGAATCGCCACTTGCTTTGATTGCTGAGAATGTGTTTGTGTTGGGGTTTAATGGTATTGAATCCGAATCCGGGGTTGCGAATGCCTGAATTTTAACATTTGGGTTCCCAAATGAATTCCAACGTACGCCTATCTTGTTAGCGTCCCGAATAAATACATCTCTGAATAATTTCAATTCAGTTGTATCGTAAACTATGAGGGAGTTTACTGATCCGGGTTCAATGGATAATGATGTGTCTATATTTAAAATTTTAATTTCATATTCTCCGGGCTGCAAAACTGCATAATTAAGCGTGTCAGGGGATGTATTCAGTTCAAACGATAAGCTATCTTTTGCGCTTGCTATGTTTCTAAGAGATACATTCTCAAAAATAATCCCGTCTCCCACGTACATAGCGGTAATTGCTGCAAGCTTTCCTCGTTCGCTTTCGAATAGATCGGCGGCCGGATCATAATTACAAGAAGCCAATGATACCAAACAGGTTAAAACTGATAAAAATTTATTCATTTGATGCATCGGTATCGGTTTAACGATTACCCAATTTAAGTATAAGAAGAAACAATCAATTAGACAAAGATAGTATAAGTTTTTAGCAATTAGGCTACAAAATCAGAACAAAAGTAGCTGGTCTTACCCTGTTGGTGGCCGCGATGGTTCCGAGCAATGCTTTCAACATTTCAGCTTGCCTAATATTTTCTTTTCTGATTCTCCGCAAACACGCCTAATATTTTTAGTATATTAGCGCATCAAGAAGAAGATACATGAACATATTCAGTTTTACAGCACATTTCGGCACGGAGGAAGATTGCCGTTTTCATTTCAAGGAGCAACGGGACAAGGAGGGAGTTGTCTGCAAGCGATTCGGGGGCACCTCTCATTATTGGTTACAGGGCAAATGGAGTTACGAATGCAAAAGCTGCCGTTTCTGGTGTGGTACAAGACCATGTTCCTGATGAGCTGCACCAAGAAGGGGTTCTCGACCAACGAGATACAGAAGCAATTGTGGTTGAAGCGTTACGAGCCGGTATGGTCGATGGTACACAAGCTCCGCAAAGCGATGGGTAACCGGGATGCCCGGTACACGCTTGAAGGGATGATAGAACTGGATGAGGGCTATTTTTCGGTGGCCAGCAAGGAGGTAGAACGGGGTAAGGGAACGCGTGGCCGGGGAGCCGAGGGCAAGCAGAACGTTGCGGTGATGGCCGAAAGCACCCCGTTGGAAGATATCGAAACGGGCAAAAAGGAGAAGCATGTGCGCTATTTCAAGGCCCGGGTGCTGGATAGCCATGAAAGTGAGGGAATCAACGAACTGGTCAGGGACTGCATGGAGAATGAGGCCATCGTCTTTTCGGACAAAAGCACCTCTTACGTTGACATCTCCGATCTGGTGGAATTGCACATCACCGAGAAATCCGACGCCAAAACCACCAGGGAAACACTCAAATGGGTACATATCGCTATCAGCAATGCAAAACGGACATTGCTGGGCAATTGCCATAAAATCAAAAGGAAGTACCTCCAGCTCTACCTCAATGAGTTCATTTATAAACTCAATAGAAGGTATTTCGGAGACAAACTGTTTGACAGACTGGTCATTGCAAATATAACAGGTGCGTAAACGGATAATCAGATTTTCTTTCCACGGCTCTGCATCGCAGCCGATCCGTCGCGTAGCAGGAATCCCGAAATCCCTTTTGTGGTAGACATGGCGTGGTGTGGTACCTTCAGCTCCACAGATGATGGTCTGCCCTATATTGGTCCTTGGTCCGGCAGAAAGCGGATGTTCTTTGCCCTCGGATACGGAGGTAACGGCATTACGTTCAGTATGATTGCGGCTCAGCTGATCAAAAACAAACTCAAGGGCATCAAAGACGAGCGGGAGAACGTATTTGGGTTTGAAAGGTAATGAATGGTCAGTGATGGGTGAGCGGCAGTTGACCACCCATCACTGATTACCCATCACCGATCACCGATCACTAAATAAACCGGTTTACAATGTTTTCAAACAGTTCCTGCTTGCCACTGCGGGTTTCTGGTTCACCGGATGCAGCGGCAATGTTGCGCAGATCCGCCAGGCTCAGTTTACCCGATTCGAACGCTTTGCCGTCTCCGGCGTCAAAAGAAGCATACCGTTCGGTCCTCAATTTCCGGTAATCTGATTTTTGGAGGATATTGTCTGCTGTGATCAGTGCACGTGCAAACGTGTCGGCGCCACCGATATGTGCGTAGAACAGATCGGCACGATCCGTGGAATTCCTACGTACTTTCGCATCAAAATTGATGCCTCCCCCTGCAAAACCACCGGCTTCAAGAATGATGAGCATGCATTCCGTAAGCTCGTTGATGTTATTGGGGAATTGGTCCGTATCCCAGCCGTTTTGGTAATCGCCCCGGTTGGCATCCATTGAACCGAGTAAGCCGGCATCGGCTGCTACTTGTAGCTCGTGTTGGAACGTATGCCCGGCAAGTGTCGCGTGATTCACTTCGAGGTTGAGCTTGAAATCGTCGAGCAGGTCGTATTGCCTTAAAAAGCTGATTACGGTTGCTGCATCGTAGTCGTATTGATGTTTTGTGGGCTCGCACGGTTTAGGTTCAATGAAAAATGTGCCTTTAAAACCTTGTGCACGTGCATAATCCCGGGCTGCGTGCAACATACGGGCAAGGTGTTCCTGCTCGCGTTTCATGTCGGTGTTGAGAAGGGTCATGTAACCTTCACGGCCACCCCAGAATACGTAATTTTCTCCACCGAGGGCGATGGTAGCATCTAGTGCGGCCTTGATTTGCGCGCCTGCATGTGCCACAACTGCAAAATCAGGATTGGTGGCTGCTCCGTTCATATAGCGTTGATGGGAAAACAGATTGGCTGTACCCCATAGCAGTTTCACGCCACTGGCGGCCTGTTTTTCCTTCGCGTATTCCACCAAAGTCTGTAGACGGCGTTCGTTTTCGGCCACGTCATTACCATAATCTACCACATCAACGTCGTGGAAGCAATAATAAGGCATTCCGATTTTCGTGAAAAACTCGAATGCGGCATCCATCTTGTCTTTGGCCCGACGGATGACGTCACTGTTTTCATCCCACGGAAAGAACAACGTCGGTCCGCCGAACGGATCGCTTCCATTTCCGTTAAAAGAGTGCCAATAGGCCACGGCAAACCGTAAATGTTCTTCCATGGTTTTACCCGCCACGATCTTGCCGGCATCATACCAGCGGTAGGCCAGCGGGTTATCGGACTCGGGGCCTTCGTAATTGATTTTACCGATGCCTTTAAAATATTCTTTTTCGCCTATGAGTACGTTTGACATATGTTTTTTATTAGTTTGCTGATTTGTTAATTTGTTTTTTCGTTTGATTTGAGTTCGTTGGCTAACTGACCGTCGAGAAGTTCCTTCCATTCCTGGTAGAGTTCTTCGTAAGGCGTAGACGCCTGAGGTTCCACGGTTTTAAGGGTTTTCAACTGGCTGAAGGCTTCCTGTGGCGTTGAAAAGATACCGGAACCGATGCCTGCACCCAGGGCCGCCCCTACACTGCCGTCGTTTTCATACAGTTCGACAGGAACACCGGTGATATCCACGAACATCTCGGTGAATAATTCACTCAGGAACAGGTTGGCCTGTCCGGCGCGGATGACAGATGGATTCATGCCGTTTTCTCGGATAATATCCAGCCCGTAGCGGAATGCATAGGCAATGCCTTCCTGTGATGCCCGGAAAACATGGGAACGGCCATGTGCGTTGAAATCCAGATCAATGAATCGTGCACCCAAAATCCGGTTGTGGAGAATGCGCTCCGCACCGTTACCGAAAGGCAGAATTTTGAGACCATTGCTGCCCGGACTTACCGCCTTGCCGAGGGTATTCATCTGCTTGTAGTCGATGCCGTGGCCGAAATGATCCTTCACCCAACGGTTCAGGATTCCGGTTCCGTTGATACACAGCAATACACCCACCCGGCGTTCTTCCGGAGTATAGTTAACATGGGCGAATGTGTTTACCCGAGAGGCAGGATCGTATACAAGCTGATCGCTCACCGCGTAAATAACGCCGGAAGTACCTGCAGTAGCTGCTACTTCGCCCGGCTCCAATACATTGAGGGAAAGGGCATTATTAGGTTGATCGCCAGCTTTGTACGACACAGGAATGCCCGGTTTGAGACCGAGCTGCGATGCTACATCCGTACGCAGTGTGCCATGTTCGCCAAACAGCGGCTTGATTACCGGAAAGACCGCCTCGTCAAAACCGAAATACCGGATGATATCCCCGGAAATGCAATTTGCCTGAAAGTCCCAGAAAACACCTTCGGAAAGCGCGGAAATACTGGTGGTTGCCAATCCTGTCAGCTTGAGCGCAATGTAATCACCTGGAAGCATAATCTGATGGGCTTTACGATAAAGCTCCGGTTCGTTGGCTTTGACCCAGGCCCATTTTGCCGCTGTGAAATTGCCCGGTGAATTGAGCAGGTGTTTCAATGCATGTTTTGGACCGATCTGTTCGAATGCGGCTTCGCCGATTTCCACGGCACGGCTATCACACCAGATAATCGAATTGCGTAGTGCATTGCCATCCTTATCCACCACCACCAGGCCGTGCATTTGGTACGCAATGCCGATGGCGCCTATATCGCTTGGATCGAAAGTGTCATTGGCGGTAAGTTTACGGATCGCAAGCTTCACCTGTTCCCACCACATATCCGGAGACTGCTCTGCCCAGCCCGGTATGACAGATAGAATGGTGTTCTCTTCGTCTTCCGGATACCGTGCCGATGCAACGCAGGTTTGCGTATGGGCGTCTACCACGGAAACTTTGATGGAAGAAGTACCGATATCAATGCCTAATAATAACATGGCTACTTAAAATAGGTTTCATAATGCTAACGTTGGCATAAAGGTAGGGTATTCTTTGGGAATTTCCAAAATCTAATACTATTTTTGTTACTTTTGAGTCCATTAACCTCGTTCAATTTGAAAAAGATTACCATTTTAGACATTGCCAAGGAACTGAATATCACCTTTTCAACGGTAGCCAGGGCACTTAACGATCATCCGGCCATCAGCGCGGCGACGAAGAAAGCAGTGCGTGAAACGGCCGATAGACTCGGATACCGGCCCAATAAGGTGGCTTCATCGCTGCGATCAGGTAAAACTAAAATCATCGGTGTGTTGGTACCCCGGCTCGATGTCAGTTTTTTCAGTTCGGTAGTACATGGTATTGAAGGAGTGATGAACGAAAACGGGTATACCATCTTGCTTTATCAATCGCAGGAATCTGCCAAACAGGAAAATAAGGGCATCGATACGTTTTTGCGGTCGCGCGTGGATGGCATCATTGCTTCCATATCCTTGGAAACAGAGGGTGCAGGTGGGTATGGGGAAGTTAAGGAACGGGGCATTCCGCTAGCTTTTTTTGACCGGGCGCCGCAGGCACTGGATGTGCCGTCTGTCACCATCGATGACTATCGCGGTGGATTCATGGCCACCGAACATTTGATCAAATCCGGATACCGCCGGATTGTGCACATTAATGGATATCGGAATATGCACATCTTCAACGAGCGTTTACGGGGTTATCTGGACGCCCTGAAACAGTATGGTCTTCCCGTCGATGAAAATCTGATTGTCAAAGGAGATTTTTCGCTCGAATTTGGCCGGCACTGTGTTCGGGATTTGTTGGCCAAGGGGGTTGAGTTTGATGCGGTATTTACGTTGGAAGATTTCACAGCCATGGGAGTGGTGCAGGAACTGAAGGCAGCCGGAAAACGGGTTCCGAAAGAAGTAGGGGTAGTTGGATTTGCCAATGAAGCGTTTACGAGTTTGGTGAGTCCTACCGTTTCTACACTCGACCAACGAACGGTGGAAATGGGTGAGGAAGTTGCCCACCTGTTTCTCAAGCTGCTTAAGAAAGGTAATTATTACAGCCATAAGCCCGAGAAGATTATACTGGAGCCTGAACTGCTGATCAGGGAAAGCTCATCACGTTAATTTTATCTATTTACGTATTGCAGTTGCGATATTAAATGATATTTTTGCCACTGTTTAGAATTATTATAAATAACAGTTGGCGTGAAGCAACATATCCCTTTTTTGACGGTATACATCGTCGTATTTTTTGCTGTACCTTTCCTCTCTTTTGCACAAACGCGTGTCCGCGGAGTAGTCGTGGACGATACACGCCAACCGGTTCACCTGGCAACCGTGGAAATATTCCCGTCCGATAACCCATCGGCGAAAAAAGTGATCACCACCGATGAGCGGGGGCAATTTGAAGTGGTACTGCAGCCTGCCATGTATGGGCTCCGGGTGACATTCCTGGGCTATCAGGCCCTGGAGCATTCGTCGGTAAAAATCAGTAATGAGGCAACCGATCTGGGCGAATTCCATCTTCAATTAGATGAACAACTGCTGGAGGAAGCCGTGGTAAGCCACCAACGGAAACTGGTGGAACAACGGAGCGATCGTTTGGTGGTAAATGTAGAAAACAGCGTGCTTTCTGATGGGTTGACTGCGTTGGAAATTCTGCAGCGTGCCCCCGGTGTGCGCGTGGACGAAGATGGGAACATGACCATGCGTGGCAAAGCAGGCGTCCGCGTAATGATAAACGGAAAGCTCTCGTACCTTTCCGAAAAGGAGTTGGCTTTGCTGTTGAAAGGCACGCCATCCTCGTCGATCAAAAGCATCGAGTTAATAACCAACCCCTCGGCCCGTTACGATGCCGCCGGTAATGCGGGTCTCATCAACATCGTGATGAAAACCCAGAACCGCCAGGGAATCAATGGCACTGTGCATTCGTTTGCTGCACGCGGAAGGAAAGAACGGTACGGAGGAGGGCTTCATCTCAACGTACGGCAAAACCGGTTCAATGTATTGTCGAATTACGATTACGGTTATCGGGGCGAGGAAGAATACCGCTCATTCATCCGGCAGTTTAACCATCCTACCCGTCCCGATTCATCGCGGGTTTCAAACCAGCAATCCGAAACGAACGAACCGCTTTCTACGCACAACGCTAAATTCGGGATGGATTACGAAATGAGCGAACGCTTTTCGCTGGGAGCCCTGTGGACGGGAAACTTTGGTACCTACAAGAACCTGAGCGAAGGATATAATAACATTTCATTCCTGGATGGGCGTTTGGCATCCAACGCACTTACTGACAATACGCAGGAGAGCCGATGGAACACGCAGGGGGTAAATGTAAACCTGCTGAAGAAAATCGGCAGCCGCAATCACGAGTTATCGGCTGATTTTGACTATACGTATGCAGACTATTCGGCAAACCAGTATTTGCTGTCCGACTTCCAGCAGACAGATTTCCAACCGGCATTCCGGTCCATCCGGCGTGGGCAGACTCCTTCCACAACGTACCTGTATGTTGGCAAATCGGACTATGTGCACCACATAAGTGATGGGCAAAAGTTGGAAGTGGGCTGGAAAAGCAGTTGGATAACGGCCGATAACAATGCAGTGAATGATACATTGCGGCAAGACCAATGGGTGATTGACGAAAACACGAGCAACCATTTCAACTATGAAGAGCAAATTCATGCCGCCTATGTGAACTATAGTTTGGAACGGAAACTGTGGAATGTGATGGCAGGGCTGCGTATGGAAAACACCCACACGGTGGGAAACCAGCTGACAGCCAATCACCGGGTGGAGCGCCGGTACACCCAGCTTTTTCCGAGTGTGTCCGTAGCCTATAAACCCAACGCAACCCATACTGTACAGTTTTCGTACAGCAAGCGCATACAGCGGCCGGATTACGAAGATCTCAACCCGTTCCGGTATTACGTGGATGCATTTGTCTTTTGGGAAGGGAACCCCCAATTGCAGCCCGAGCTCGCACATTCCTTCGAACTTACCTATCTCTTCGGCGGGGACTTGGGGATATCTCTGTATTATACGCATATAGACGATGTGATAACCAGCGTGCTGACCCAATTACCGGAGCAGAACGTGACGATCCGCAGCATCGACAACATCGAGCGTTTCAGCAACGTCGGTGTCAATATCAATTATACATTGAAACCTTTGCCGTTCTGGACGAGCGTCAATAATGTCAATGGATTCAATAACAGCTACCTGGGCGCTTACAACGGAGAGGCCATTGATAACCAAAGCTGGTCGGCTACCTTCAATTCCACGAATACCTTTGCATTCGGCAAAGGAATATCTGCCGAAATTAACGGCGAATACAATACGGCACGCGTGGATGGCGTACTCCGTCTCAATGCGTACGGTGCGGTATCTGCTGGCGTGATGAAAAAGCTTTTACAGGATAAACTGACACTGAAATTGGCCGTCTCCGATATTTTCCGTACCATTAACTACAATCCCAGATCCACGGTAGATGGGGTGGATATGTACCAGCAATTTGACCTGGACTCACGCGTAGGGACATTCTCTGTCAGTTTCCGTTTCGGACAGGAAACAAACCGGCGTGAGCGGCGCAGCGGATCTGAAGACGAACAGCAACGGATCCGGGGTGGAGGATAGCTAGAATGTAGCTACCCCGCCTTGCGGTGGTCGGCCGCTGTATATATGGTCCCTCCCTTGACGATGGTGGTTTTGACTGTAAACTTTTCATCGAATATCACCATATCGGCATCTTTCCCGATGGTGAGCGAGCCTTTCCGGTCGTATATACCCATGATCCTTGCGGGTGTAGCGGTGATCATCTGAATGGCTTCGGGAAGGCTGACGCCAGCCAGTTGTACCATGTTGCGGACCAGGCGGTCGGCCGTGGCCACACTTCCGGCGAAGGAACTGCGGTCGGGCAATTTTGCCACTCCGTCTTCGATGATAACTTTCAGGCCCGTATCTTTGTTACCGAGGACACTTTCTCCGGGAGGCATTCCGGCTCCCCGCATCGCATCGGTAATCAATGCTATGCGATGTGCACCCTTGAATTTATGGACCATCCTAAGCAGCGGTGCAGGCAGGTGGATGCCGTCTGCAATGATCTCGACGTCCATTTCATCAAGGAGGTAGGCGGCTTCAATGACGCCGGCATAACGGAAGCATTCCCGGCGTGTTACACCAGACATACCCGAATAGAGGTGGGTGGCCAGCGTGTACCCATTTTCTATGGCCTCCACGACATCTTCGTAGACGGCATCGGTATGGGCTACCGCAGCCAATACCCCCTGTGATCGCAGGTAGCACCCGAATTCGAGGGCCCCTGGTAGTTCCGGTGCAGCACTCCACCGCCGAATATGTGGAGACGCTGCGAGAATTTCCCGGTATTCCGATGGGTCCGGATTGCGGATGTATTTCGGATCCTGTGCCCCGCGCTGATTGAGTGCAAAATAGGGCCCTTCGAGATGCAGTCCTGCAAATTGGGCACCACGGCTATTCCGGCGATCTGCCTGTTCGTATATTTCCAGCGTCTTAAGCAGGTCCGCCTTTTCGGCGGTAAGCGTAGTAGGACATAGGGTCGTCGTACCATAACGGGCATGGGTTTCCGCAATGGCGAGGTAAGCTTCCACGGTGTTATCCATAAAATCATGGCCACCGCCGCCATGTACGTGCAGGTCAATAAAACCGGGGGATACATAGCGGCCCCCGGCATCGAAGATTTCAGCGCCGGGTGCATCGATATCACCCTGCCGGATATCGACGATTTTACCGTCTATCACGAGCAGGCAGCAATTGTCAATGATGCGGTAAGGAGTGATGGCCCTGCCGTTAATGATTTTTGTGTTCATCTTCACATCCAATTTTTTATCCGGTATCCCCTGAACGCATAGAATATAAGGTATGCATAACAGGGTATCAGTATCCAGTATCCATCGCGCAACGAATGATTGTCTGCCAGGTATCCATAGAGCAGGGGTAGGATGGCATTCCCGCAAAGACCCATGATCAGGATGGAACCACCGAGTTTGGTAAAGCGCCCCAGGCCATCCAATGCCAGGGGCCAAATACCAGCCCACACCAGCGAGTTGGCCAATCCAAGCAGTACCACAAACCATATCGATAGGTGCGTGTCGTGCCCCAACAGCCTGATTCCGCCCGTGGCAAAGAGAATGCCGAATGAGAAGAGCAGCCCAAGCACGGTGCAAACGCGTAGGGCGGTGAGTTGACTGAAGAATTTGGGTGTGCAAGCAATGCCAATCAGGTAGCCGATGATCGTGGCCGAAAGTGTATAAGAAGGGAATGCTTTGGCTTCCAGCAGGTCAATGCCCATGGAACCTGCATAGCCGATAATGGTATCAATGGCAATAACCTGAGTGCCCACATGCAGGAAAATAGCCACAGCACCGAGGATGAGGTGCGGAAATTGAAAAATACTGGTTTTTCCCGCATTGACAGAGGCTACCGCCTCCGTTTCGTGTTCGGTATCGATCTCGGGTAGCGGTGAGTACCGCACCACCAACCCAAGCGCAAGCAGCACCACGCTTACACAGCCATAAGGCACAATGACGCGCCGGATAAGCGCATCAAGCGTTTGGGCACGTGTCTGATCATCCATTAACGGGATCTGGCTGAACAATTCGCCGTCCGTAGGGCGGAGGATGACAGCGGCAAACACCAGCGGCGCAAGGATGCCGGCCCCCTTGTTGCAGATGCCCATGATGCTGATGCGTTGGGCGGCACGTTCCTGTGGGCCTAAAACGGTGATGTACGGATTAGCCGCCGTTTGCAGCACGGCAAGGCCGCCGCCCAGCGTAAATAAGCCCAGGAGAAAAAGCTCATAGGTCCTGACCATCGCTGCAGGGACGAAAATAGCCGCCCCGAGAGCCATCATCCAAAAGCCAGCCATCATCCCTTTTTTGAAGCCCACGCGTTTCAGCAGATAAGCCGAAGGTACAGACATCACAAAATAGGCAATGTAAAAGGCAAAAGCCACCAAATACGATTGAAAGTGGTTCAGCTCGCAGGCAATCTTGAAATAGGGGATGAGTATCGCGTTGATCCACGATACGAAACCGAAAATAAAAAACAGCATCCCGATGATAAAAATCGAGCTGTAAGTCTGTCGTTTGGTCAGCGATGCAGCGGTGGTTGCTAAGGACATAATTCGGATTTTAGCTTGAAAAGGCAGCTGTTACTTAAGCAATTTTGCAGATTCCTGATCCAGGAAAAAGCTGCAATCCGGATGCTGCTGCAGGATACTTGCCGGATATTGATTGCTGACGGGCTGCGCTAAGCTGTCTTTTACGGCTTGGGCTTTCCGTGCATCAGGTACCGAACAGATGATGTGTGCAGATTTCATGATCTGCCGCACCGACATGCTGATGGCTTGCTGCGGTACATCATCTACGGATGCGAACCATCCTTCGTTGTATTGCTGAGCCCTGCAGGGGCCGTCAAGATTGACCACCAAATAGGGTTTATCCGTGTCAAAATCGGCAGGCGGATCGTTAAAAGCGAGGTGTCCGTTTTCGCCGATTCCCACCAGTGCTACATCGATGGGGTGTTGGCGGATGAGCTGTCCCAACCGTTCGGTCTCAGCTTCCGGATCGGTTTCTCCATCAATAAGGTAAGCTGCCTTTAAAGGAGGCACCTGCTCAAGAAAGCGCTCTTTCAGGTATTTGCGGAAGCTGGCCTTGTGTGTGATGGGCAGGCCGATATACTCGTCGAGGTGGAACATGGTTACCACAGACCAATCGATACCCGCTTCGGCAATCAATTGTTTGATGGTTTCAAACTGGCTTGTGCCGGTGGCCAGAATAATATTGGCCGTTCCTTTTTGGGCAATGGTTTCCCGGATAATTGTTGCTGCTGCGGCTCCGGCCGCTTTACCTAATTCCTGTGTGTTTGAGAAAATATGGATATTCATCATTAATATATGGTAATGTATTTATGCTAAGATAACATCGGTATTTGCTCCCTTTTCAAGGGAAAGATCGACGGGCTGGTTGGTTTTCCAGGCACCGTTTGTGAAGTCAGGGATGTCGATGGGTGCACTACGGTTGGCCGTAGACCATTCACTGAGGGGACTGATGACACTCCAGGTAGCGGCGTCGTAAACGTCCATGTCTACCGGTAGACCATTCCGTAGGCAGTCAATGAGCCGCCAATCCATCAGGAAATCCATGCCGCCATGGCCGCCGACCCTTTTTGCCAGTTCACCCACTTTCTGTACGATCGGTGGCGTATATTGTTTTTCCAATTTGGCAAATTCAGCCTCGTCCAGCCACCCTTCATGCCCGGTGGCAATGCGTGGTGGGAGCGGATATTTTTGGGCAGTTGCCTTCGTGCCGCTCAGTAAATGGATACGTGAATAAGGACGTGGCGAAGAGACGTCGTGCTGCAGCAGAATGGTGCGTCCTTTGGCGGTACGGATGGTGCTGGAGTTCATGTTGCCACGGAATGGCTTTCCTACATATTCCTTAAATGTGGCATCCTTGGCCGCCGCTGCTTCCGCGGCTGGTTCCAGCATGAAATCCGCCGAAGCCATGGAAGTCATGTATTCGAGGCGGTCGCCGCGGTTGATGTCCATCGCCTGGCAGATCGGTCCAAGACCGTGGGTAGGATAGAGGTTGCCATTTCGGCTAGCATTCTCCTTGAGCCGCCATAAGTCGTAGCGGGCATCCTTATTGAACAGGCTGTCGAGGATGTCATGGATATAAGCACCTTCACCGTGGATAAGTTCGCCAAAAAAGCCCTGCCGTACCATATTAAGCGTAAGGAGCTCAAAGAAATCATAGCAGCAGTTTTCCAGGATGACGCAGTGTTTTCGCGTCCGCTCGGAGGTCTCCACCAGTTTCCAGCAATCCTCCACCGTGAGCGCTGCCGGAATTTCGGTTGCCACGTGTTTGCCGTGTTCCATGGCATAGAGCGCAATGGGGGTATGCAGCTTCCAGTGGGTGGCAACATATACCAGGTCAATGTCTTTGCGTTCACAAAGTTCCTTCCATGCATTTTCGTCGGCTGTGTACAGCGTAGCCTCATGCCCGGGTCGTTGGATGCGCTGTTTGGCAGCCTCGGCCTTTTCGGGCCTGACATCGGCAATCGCCTGGATAGCCACTCCCTGTATATAGCTCATCCGTTCAACCGCTGCCGAGCCACGGTTGCCCACTCCGACAAAGCCGATGCGTACGGTTTCCAGGGGAGGTGCCGCATACCCGCACATGTTGAATTGCGGTGCATGCGATTGGCTTGCCTGCTGGCGGATGTGGGCCAGTGATTCTTCTGCAGCCTGGGTGCCTTGCGCACAGGCCGTACCGAGTAGTGAGGTGCCCAGTATGCCTGCGCCCGCGAGGCCCGATTGTTTCAAAAATGTTCTTCTGTTGCTTGTCATGTTTTCTGTTATTGCGTTATATCGGTAAATTGTACGGTGATCGGCGGTCCTCCGATCCGCACCGCAATGTTTTCGATTTCCTGCTGGTAATTTAGGCATTCACTGCGATTCAGCGGCCTTCCCGATAACGTTTTTGCGCCATCAAGTATTAACTTCGTTCCGCTCATGGCCAACAGCAACGGCACGTCCCCCCATTGCAGTATACGTGGCACATGTACCGCCATTGAGTAGTATTCGATGCCTTCGCGGCTATCGAACAGATAGCTGGAAGGAAAATCCGTCAACCGGAATTCCACACGCGGGACTTCCGAAAGAGCCAATGCGTAGGAGGCGGCCAACGCGGCATCACGGTAAGCTTCGATATGGACGTCTGTGGCACCGAGCTGATCGATGCAGAGCTGTAAAAGAAGCTGGGTTTCCGCCGCCCATGTTGCCATGATCGGTTTCCCGAGCCACAGGGCTGATCGGGCTATTGTGTGAAATGGAGGCAATGCACCGTCTACCCGTTGTGCTTCATCCGAGCCCTGTTCGCCCGTACCCCAAAGGTCGGCCACCATTACACCGTAACCTTCGTCAAGCAGTTGTTGGATGCGCATAGGGGGTATGCTGTCCTTGCCACTACCGTGCAGCAACAGTGTGTATCGGTTGCCCTCCTTTGGGCGAGTATATAGGACCGGAATGATGCCACCCGCATCGGTTTCCACGGCCATCCGCTGCCATTCTTCTTTTGGGGAATAGTCGGTCACCCGCGTGGCTGTCAATGGACGGAAGTGTAATAGCTGCCGCAATGCCTCACGCAATACGGCCAACCGCGGCAGTTGGGCATCCGCTTCTCCAGCTTTGAGTCGTTGCCCTTCCTGCTGGCAAAACCGTTCGGTGGTTGCCACCGCGTCATCCCGTTTACCTTCGGGATAGGTTGCGAGAAGCGATACCTCGATGGGCACCACCGCAGGTGTTTCTTTTGGAGCTCCGGTTCCTTCACCTTTTAGATACAGATCGAACCAGCCCAACAGATGTTCGCGCATCTCGGCGCTGTAGTCGTGCCCTCCAGCGGCAATGTGGTAAGCAATGTGGTCTGCCGCCCCCAGCATGCGGTACAGCGACTTGACCTGCCGATAGGAAATGAGCATCTGTTGGGGCATGAAGCTTGGATTTTTTTCTTCCACGGCGCTGATGATTTTCAGCGCGCGAGGTGCTACCAATGCCAATATGCCCGCTTCTTCGGTATAGGTAAGCCCGGTGGGCAACAGCTCACATATGCAGTTGCTGTTCATGATGTACGACTGAAACGTACCGACGCTTACCACAGGCATGGCAGCTTTTACGCGGTCGTCCATGGCAGCGAGCCACATGGTTTGGTTGCCACCACCACTGGCACCTGTTGCACCGATACGCGTGCTATCTACATAAGGCAGCGAGGCCAACAGATCGATACCCCGCATGTTGTCAGCTAGTTGCAGCCCCATCAGGGTATGCCCTACATTCATGAGCGATGCACCCAGATTGGCACCGTGGTATTCCTGCTGCCCCGGTAGGGTGCCGCGTTCGCCAGCACCCCAGGCATCGATATTCAGGCAGACATAGCCGCTGCGTACCAATGTCTGTGCTACCGCCTGGAAGAGCGGTGCGCGGCGTCCATCGGGCCAGTGACCATGGGTGATGACAACGGCTGGAAAAGGACCGTTACCCGAGGGTACGTATAAATTGGCTGTAGCCAATACCCCCGGTTGCGTTTGGAAGCTGATATTGCGAACCGTGAACCCGTCGCCCTGTACGGTACCCGTTTCACGGATATCCAACGGAAGATCCGGTTGGTAGGATAACGCCAGGTCTTCCGCGATCCGCGATTTCAGCCGTGAGGCATGGACCTTCCAGTCTGCGGCCGTCCGGGGCAGCTGTTGCCGTTGGGCAGCCTTGGCAGCATCCAGCCGGAGCTGCATGGCTGGATAGTCTGCCGGCTCCCCCTCAAACACATGCGGCAGGGGAGAATCCTGTCCGTGTGTGGAGAAAGGCAACTGACCAGCCAATATCACCCATACGAATGTTTTCATCAAACTATTCATTTACATCCCACCAAAGAGATGTCGCAGCATTATCAGGGCCTCCAAGAAGTGCCCGCCCTTTTGCCAGCTCTCCGGCATTGTTGTTTTCTTCTACAATAGGAAACGGCAACCGTTTGATAAAAGTACCCGAAGGCAAATCTGCATTGTCGGATTGGACAACGGGATACATTTTCGGGAATCCTGTGCGGCGGAATTCTGCCCATGCTTCCATTCCGTCGGGAAATAAAGCCAGCCACTTCTGTACACCAATCTGTTCGCGCCGCGTGGATTCATCCGCCGCCCATGCAATCGGAGTGGCTGCCACAGCAGGCGAATTTTCTGTGTCTCCCGGAGCAGCGGGCAGGGCGGTGGAAGTCAGGTATGCACGTATAGCCGTTTCATCCGCGCCCCATTGTGTGAGGCTTGCAGTGATTCCCTGTTCGTAGCATTCCTGGGCTGCGGCCCCCATATTCCATCCATTCAGGGCTCCCTCAGCCCGCAAAAACCACGCTTCGGCAGCACTCATCACATGCTGCCTGGCTTCAAGATTCGGAGTCCATGCAGAAGAGGAGGCAGACCAGGTAACCCAGTAAGTACCGATGTTGGAATTCTGCGAGCTGTTATTGCGTGGGTTGTTCAATGCCGATGGAGGAAGTCCATTGCGTAAACTGTTATATTGACCGTTGGTTACATCGGGCTGGAAATACCGGCCGAGACGCGGGTCGTTATACCCTTTGAGGTAAGAAGCGATGGTTGAACTCATGGCAAATTCATTCCACGCAGCGGTTTGGGCCAATCCGTGTGTGTCATTGCCTTTTAGCGATTTTGCCAGTGAAGCATTTTGACCATTATTCGTCAATACACCGGAAGCAACCGCCGCTTCGGCCTCCTGCTGTGCCCGGTCGGGACTTACCTGGGCGATGCGTAGTGCCAAACGTAGACGGAGCGTGTTGGCAAACAAAATCCAGTTATTTACATCACCGTTATACATGAGGTCGAATCCCTGGAACACCTGTGTGCCCGATCCGAGGGCCTTAAGGTCTGCAACGGCCTGATCCAAGCGCTTGAAAAAGTCATCGTAAATGGCCTCCTGGTTGTCATAAGGGATTTGTTCCACCGGGTCTGCCGCCTGGAAGTATGGTACAGGACCAAAATGATCGGTAAGCCGGTGGAATGCATATACCCATAGAATATTAGCGAGGGCTTGTTCACCTGAGGCGGGCGCTGCATTTTCGATGATGGCCTTGAGCTGCGGCGCTGTGTTCGCGTATACCACAGTCCAGAAACGGCGCTGCCAGTCTGGCGTAAGCACATAACGATCCGTTTGGAAAGACGTGACCGAAAGCGCATAATACTGTGCGTAGAGATCGGCCCCCAGGTTCTGTACGGTTTGATAAAAGCTCCGGTCCATCGCTGCGGCCGACTGGGCCCGTGAAAACATGAAAGGCATTTCCCGGGCGCCGGCTTCTGTGAGTTTGCCGGGGTTCGTATTCAGTTCCTTGAAGTTATCCGTACACGAAAGGGTAAATGATGCGGCGAATGCAATTAAAAACAATTTCTTCATGACTGTATGGTTAGAATGACAGTTTAACATTAAGACCGAAACTACGTACGGAAGGTAACAGGCCGGCTTCTACGCCCTGGTAGTTGCCGATGCCAAGTGCTGCTTCGGGGTCTATTGGGATGGTGCGGCGCTGCATGCCGGGAATGTCCAGCGTGGATTTGCCGCGGTACAGGAAAAACAGGTTACGCCCAGTCAGCGATACCTGTGCCCGTTTGAAAGCACCGCCATTGAGCGGGAATTCATAGCCTAGGGATGCCTCACGCAGCCTGAAATTAGTCGTCGAATAGGTGAAAAACTCACCCCAGGCATCGCGGCCATTCTGGGATACAGCGGTCCAGAATTTCTGCGCATCGATGGCGGTGGTGTTGGGTGTTCCGTCGGCTTTCACGCCCGGCAGGATCAATCCACCATCTCGGTACTGCGCCGTATAGTCGCCCAAGCCATAGGCGCCGAGGAAAGAATCAGTGCCGGAAACCATTTCGCCACCTACGCGCCCGTCAATGAGGAATGACAACGAAAACTGTCCATAACTCAAGGTATTGCCCCATCCCAGTAAGAAGTCGGGGTTAAAGTTACCGATTTTGGTATTTGCTTTCACAATCGGCAGACCTGCATCGTTTACGAGGTGATTACCGTTGGCGTCTTTTTCCCATGCGTATCCATATAGATCGCCATAAGAACCACCTTCCACTGCCACAACACTGGCCAGCCGGGTACTCGTAGACAGGTCGGCCCGGTTGGATTGATCGGAGAGCTTGATAATCTCATTTACGTTACGCGAAAAATTTATGTAAGTGGTCCAACTGAATCGTTCGCCGCGGATGGGTGTGCCGTTCAACTGCAATTCAATCCCTTTGTTTTCAATGTTACCGGCATTGATGTATTGCTGGCTGTATCCGCTGGCCAGCGGCAATCCGATATAGAGCAACTGGTTGATGGTATTGGTTTTATAAAATGTTGCTTCAATGCCGAGGCGGTTATTGAAAAAACGCCAGTCAAGCCCTACTTCATACGCTTGCGTATTTTCGGGTTTGAGGTTGCTGATAGCCCGTGTAAGGTCACGGCTCACAAAACCTTGTCCGGCGCCCAGGGAGAAGTTATACAGTTGGTCCAATAGATAAGGAGCGGCATCGTTACCCACTTCCGTATAAGAAGCCCGCACTTTGCCAAACGATACCCATTCAGGCAACGATAGCGCGTCTGAAAGGACGGCGGATAATCCGACGGAGGGATAAAAGTAGCTGTGTGGTGACGGAAGTGTGGACGACCAATCGTTACGTGCAGATACATCTAAATAGAGGTAATCCCTGAAATTCAGCTGTGCACTTCCATATATCGACTGGAGTTCCCTTTCGATGATGGACACATTGTTGAATGCGGGTGTGGTAGCGAACGACAGGTTGAATTGGTTAGGGATACTCAATCCGTTTGCCATGTTCTGCAAGCTGTTGCTCTTTCGGTTGAGTACGCTGCCGCCGAGGTTATACGTGAGTGAGAGATCGCCGGACAATTTATTGTCGCCGGATATTAATACATCAATATTGCGCTCACTTCTGACGTTGTAGGTTTCGTAGTACTGTCCGCCCGGCTGAACACTGCCCAATGAGACGGTGCCGTTGTAATACCTGCCGGTTTCTTTGTCGTCATACCGGTCAAAGCTGTACCTGGCCAATACACGCAACCAATCCGTGAGCTGGTAGGAGGCCGATCCAAGCAGCGTTACGCGGTTGCGTTCTTCATTAACCGAAGTACGGTTCAGGTCCCAATACGGATTATCAAAGATGGAAGACGTTGTCCAGTATTTACGCGTAGGTTCGCCTGTCACCGGGTCCGTTCCTTCAAAATCGCGCAGTTCAGCTTCGCTCATGTCACGGGGCATGATATAAATGCCCATCGGAGTTCCGGTATCACCTAAGCGAGGTTTATTACTGATTTTCTGGTTCAAGTACGTGATTTTTGCATCTGTGGTCAACTTGGAGAAGAAGGTATTATTCACGCGGAGGTTGAGTGTATTCCGGTCCAGGTCATTGCCCGGCAGGATGCCCGCATTGTGATTATTGGTATAAGATGCATAACCCTGCATGTTTTCCGTACCGCCAGACAGGTTCACTGAATTGTTGACCGTCGCTGCCGTGCGGAATACGCTGCGCACGTTGTCTGGATAGGTCGTGGCAGGTGCTCCCCAGCTTTCTCCGGCGGTTGCACCGGCTTCCCCGCCATTGCCGCGGCCGTATGTATTCTGGAAATCCATGAGCAGATTGGGTTGATCGATGCTTACACCTCCGTTGTAGTCGATGGCAAGCTTGCCTTCCTTGCCACGTTTGGTTGTGATGACAATGGCTCCGTTTGCCGCCCGGCTCCCATACAGAGCGGCTGCCGTTGCTCCCTTCAGCACATTCACCGATTCGATATCGTCCGGATTGAGGTTGGCAGCCCCGTCGCTCCCACCATAAGAATTAAACGTGCTGTTGGCCTGCGGATTGGATGAGTTGTCGATGGGTACACCATCCACTACGATGAGTGCGTTGTTATTGCCGCTGATGGAACGGTTGCCCCGTAGGACGACGCGCGCAGCACCACCGGGACCCGTAGCAGCCGGCGTAATGACGGCACCGGCCACTTTTCCAGACAGGCTGTTCATGATGTTGCCGCTGTTGTCCCGCACTTCATCCAGTTGGTCCGCTGATAGCTGCTGCGTAGCGTAGCTCAACGAGCGGGTTTTCCGCTCAATACCGAGTGCGGTCACCACCACTTCTCCCAGCTCTTCCGCTTCAGCAGGCTGAAGACCAACGGTATAAGAAGCAGACGTTCCCACCGTTATTTCTTGGGTGCGATATCCTAAATACGAGAAGACGAGTACGTCACCCTGTGCAGCCTGCAGTGCAAACCGTCCGGACGCATCGGTAGCTGTGGCTTGGCTTTTGCCGTTCACGCGCACGCTTACGCCGGTCAGCGGCGTGCCCGTTGCGGCGTCTTTCACTGTTCCACTGATTTCCCGGTTTTCCTGTGCACGCAACCCTGCCGTGCAGCACAAGGTGAAGCAGACCGCCAGCAGCAAGTGGTAAATGGAAGTTCTTGTTTTCATAATTGTCATAACATTTGTTGTTTCGAGTTTGGTCATACATTTTCGATATCCCTGATATTCCCTTGTCCTCTATTTAATAGGGGATTTGCTAATTGGTATGCCCAAAAGTATCAGCAATCAGAGGTAGAAGCAATGAATCGGCTTTCTATTTTAGCGAGAACGTTACCGAAATAACTACAAAGAAACTGCTGTTTCGTCTGTTATTTGCATAAATTTGCGGTGATAGTTATGCCAGAACACGTTACCATCAAAGACATTGCCCGGATACTGAATATTTCGGTGTCCACGGTGTCACGTGCGTTGCGCGATGCGTACGACGTTAACCCGGAAACGCGTGAGAAAGTGCTTCAATTGGCTAAGGAGCTGGATTATAAGCCGAATTTCAATGCCTCCGGGTTAGCTGGCGGCGGAACCCGTAACATCGGGATTATCCTGCCTTTCATTACCAATTACTATTTTTCAATGGTAATTACCGGTATTCAGGAAATAGCCTATGCCAAGGGATACAACATTGTCCTTTATGTGACTAACGATTCGCCGGAGCGGGAGTTGGATGTCGTGAAAAACCTGAATACGCAGAACCTGGATGGAGTATTAGTGGCCGTGTGCTCAGACTCTGCTGCCAATGGTTATTTTGAACGGATCATTGCCGAGGGCACCCCGGTTGTTTTTTTTGATCGGGTATTAGGTGGTGTAGACGCATCGAAGGTGGTGCAGGACGACTACAACGGGGCATTTGAGGCTGTTGAACATCTGATCCAGCAAGGGTTTACTCGTATTGCACATGTGGCCGGTCCGTTGGATCTTGATTTTACGAGGCAACGGTTGGCGGGCTATTTGGATGCCCTAGAACGGTACGATATACCCGTTAGAAAGGAATGGATTGTCCATTCCGGATTTTCACAGGCACATGGCGAAGATGATTTGGCGAGATTGTTTGATCAGATGGAGCGACCCGACGCTGTTTTTGCTGTGAATGACCGCAAGGCTATTGGGGTGATGCAGGCACTCAAAGCGCGCAGGGTAGCCATTGGCAGGGACTTTGGCGTCATTGGATTCACGAACGATCCCATGTCTACAATTATCACGCCCACGCTTTCTACCGTGGCGGAACCTGCGTATGAAGTAGGTAAGATGAGTTGCGAGCTTTTGCTACAACATATCGTCCGGAAGTCTAATTTTCAACCCAGGGAAATTGTGCTGCCAGGTATGTTGATTCCGAGGGAATCTACGTTGCGGACGCTATCTTAAAAAACTGTACCTTTGCTCCATGAAAGTCAATTTTTTAATATTATTAGGTGTTTTATTTGCGCAGTTGTCTATGGGGCAGAAAGCTCCTGCGGTATCTAAGACCGAATTTACGGAAGCAGCGCTGCAGCAGCCCTTGTTCGGATTGGATGGTCAGCAGAAAACAGCAGGCGAGATTTTAGCTGCTAATAAAGGAAAGACGATTTTATTATACATCTGGGCAACTTGGTGTCCGGATTGTATCAAAGGGTTCCCCGAGCTGTATGCACTTCAGAAGGCAAACCCCGATATTCATACAGTATATTTTTCGCTGGATCGGCAGGAACAACAGTGGAAGAACGGTGTGGAGAAATTTCACCTTGAGGGGGAACACTATTGGTTTAAAACCGATTGGAAGAACGATTTTACCAATGCCATCGACCTGAATTGGATTCCACGATACCTGATCATCGGTCCCGATGGGAATATTGCGAAGTACTATGCGATTAAGGCCGACGATCCGGCGTTGCAGGAAGCGATCGACGCGTTGCGGTAGGTTGCAGGACAAGCTACAACCCATTGGCCCGTGCCGTGATTTCCGCAATATCTAGCACCTGCACCTCCTGTTCCTTTTCCTTGATCTTAATACCATCGCGTAGCATGGTCATGCAGAAGGGACAGGCGGCTGCAATGATTTCAGGCTGGGTATCCAGGGCTTCTTCGGTACGCTCGATATTAATATCCTTGTTGCCTTTCTCCGGTTCTTTGAATAGCTGAGCACCTCCGGCACCACAGCATAGGCCATTGCTGCGGCAGCGTTTCATTTCCACCAATTGGGCATCCAGGCTTTCCAATGCTTTCCGCGGTGCTTCATAAACTTCATTGCCCCGTCCTAAATAACAGGGATCGTGATAGGTAATGCGCCGCCCCTTGAAAGATTCGCCGCCCTCGGCCTTAAGCTTGCCTTCATCGATCAGTTGCTGGATCAGTTGCGTGTGGTGGATGACTTCATAATGACCACCCAGATCCGGATATTCGTTTTTCAGTGTATTGAAGCAATGCGGGCAGGCCGTTACGATTTTCTTTACTTCATAACCATCGAGAATCTGGATATTCATCATCGCCTGCATCTGGAAAAGAAACTCGTTACCGGCCCGTTTGGCGGGATCGCCTGTGCAGTTTTCCTCAGTACCGAGAATCGCATACTTGATACCCACGTGATGCAGGATTTTGCAGATATCGCGGGTAATGCGCTGTGCACGCTCGTCGAAACTACCTGCGCAACCTACCCAAAAAAGGATATCGGCTGTTTCGCCCTTGGCCATCAGTTCCGCCATAGTTGGTATCTTCATTCAATAACCCCTTTCTTAATTGATAGTTGACAATTGATAATTGACAGTTCCATTATCCATTATCCATTATCAATTATCAATTATCCATTATCAATTGTCCATTATCAATTATCCACTATCCATTATCCATTATCCACTATCCATTATCAATTGTCCATTGTCAATTATCCACTATCCATTGTCAATTATCCACTATCCATTATCAATTGTCCATTGTCAATTATCCATTGCCCAATTGGCCCGGTCGGCCTGTGCGTATTTCCAGGGTGCACCGTTATTCTCCACATTGCCAAACATCGCATTGAGGCTAGTAGGGGCCTTCGATTCTTCCATAACCGCATAGCGCCGCAGTTCGACAATGATTTCCAGCGGATTGATGTTTACGGGGCAGGCTTCCACGCAGGCGTTGCAGGTCGTACATGCCCATATTTCTTCGCGGGTAATGTAACTGTCCAGCAACGATTTGCCGTCATCTTTAAATTCCTTGTTCTTCCGGATGGCTGAGCCCACCTCCACCATCCGGTCGCGGGTATCCATCATGATTTTACGTGGGGAAAGCAGCTTGCCGGTGATATTCGCCGGACATACCGATGTACACCGTCCGCATTCCGTGCAGGTATACGCTTCCATCAGGTTTTTCCAGGTAAGGTCCTGTATGTCTTTCGCCCCGAAACGGATCGGCATATCCGCCGCTTCCGGCGTGTAGGAAGGATCCAGCATCGCCTTGACTTCATTGGTGACGCTATCCATGTTTGTGAACCGTCCTTTGGGATGCAGGTTTGAAAAATAGGTGTTGGGAAAAGCCAGCAAAATATGCAGGTGCTTGGAATAAGGGAGGTAATTGAGAAATGCCAATACGCCGGTGATATGGAACCACCAGCAAAAACGCTCAATCCCCATGAGTGAAGAAGTGCTGTCGGGCAGTAAAGGAAGCAACCAGCCACTTACCGGAAATGCACCTGCCTGTGTATAGTGGGGGGCACCCAATAATTGCAGTTTATAATCGGCTGCATTCATCGTGAGAAAAGCAACCATTAACAGGATTTCGGCGGTGAGGATGAGATTGGCGTCGGTACGGGGCCACGCCGTCATCTCCGTGCCAAAAAAACGTCTGATACGGGCTAGGTTACGCCGGGCAAGGAAGATGATACAGCCCACTAGGACACTCAATGCCAACCATTCAAACGCACCGATTAAAAAGGAATAGAAAGCTCCCAAACCCGAAAAAGCCCGGTGGGTGCCAAACAGGCCGTCGATAACGATTTCGAGCATCTCTAGGTTGATGATGCAAAACCCCAGGTAGACGAATAAATGGAGCAATGCAGCGAAGGGGCGTTTGAACATTTTTTTTTGTCCGAATGCCACCAAAAGCATCGTTCGCAGGCGCCTACCCGGCTCGTCGGTACGGCGTTCGCTTCGGCCCAGCCGGATGTTTTGGATGATCTTCCGGGCATTGTATGCAGCCAATGCCACCGCAGTTATGAATACAACCGCGAAAATCAATTGGCTTATTACCGATGGCGTCATGTTACGAAATTACGGAATTAAAAATGCTATGCAAGCATAATAAATTATTTAGATGGATTTTAAAATCACCGCAGATTTAGCGTATATTCACACAATCTTTGTCGGATTTACACGTTAATTAATTAAGACAACGCGAAGGTGTATTGACGGCCAATTTTGCCAAAACCAATAAACGCGCCTGAATTTGAAGGTCAATATCGCTTTTGAAAAAATATATTTTCCTATTTTTGGAGCCAACGTAATTTAATTATGTCAGATACTCATATTAAACCAAGCGAGCAACCCATAGCTAAACTCAGTTTTGACGATTTTAAAGCAATTGTCATCGCGGATTACCGTGTAGCTGTGGAAAGCAGGTTCGTGAGTTTATTGGGGCGCAAAGAGGTGCTTACCGGGAAGGCCAAATTTGGGGTATTCGGAGACGGTAAGGAGTTAGCGCAAATTGCGATGGCCAAGGTGTTTCAGTTAGGTGATTGGCGATCAGGTTATTACCGCGATCAGACATTTATGTTTGCCGCCGGTATTTTTACGGTTTACCAGTTTTTTTCCCAGCTATATGCGCATCCGGATGTGGAAGCTGATCCTTCATCGGCCGGAAGGCAGATGAACAGCCATTTTGCGACGCGGATGCTGACGCCGGAAGGAAGGTGGGTGGATCAGACCTTGATGAAGAACTCGGCGTCGGATATATCTACTACGGGAGGACAGATGCCACGGCTATTGGGCTTCGGATTGGCTTCCAAACTATACCGGAACAATCCCGAACTGGCAGACCTGAACCAATTCTCTAACGGGGGAAATGAAGTGGCATTTGGTACGGTGGGCAATGCGTCTACCTCCGAAGGCGTATTTCTGGAGGCGGTAAATGCTGCCGGAGTGAGGCAGATTCCCACGGTTATTTCCGTTTGGGACGATGGATACGGCATTTCGGTGCCCAATGAAATACAGACCACCAAAGCTGATATTTCTGAAGTGCTCAAAGGTTTCCAGCGGGATGAAAATGGCGAGGGATTCGAGATATTTAAAGTAAAAGGGTGGGATTATCCCGGGCTTTGTGAAACCTATGAACAGGCTGCAAAAATTAGCCGCGAGCAGCATATCCCTGTGTTGATCCATGTGACGGAAATGACGCAGCCGCAGGGGCATTCGTCTTCTGGTTCGCATGAACGCTATAAATCGAAAGAACGACTGGCTTGGGAGAAGGAATTCGACTGTATCGCTAAAATGCGTGCTTGGATGATAGAATCAAGTATTGCAGACGAGCGTGAATTAGCTGAGATTGAGCGCGGTGTAAAAGACTACGTACGTACCGAACAGCGTAAGGCATGGTCAGATTATAACAGGGCACTGAAAAAGGACGTGGATGAAGCCATCACCCTGTTGGCCGCTATTCCGGATGAGACGGTGCAGGTGCTGTTCAACGAGTTGAAATCCATCTCCGAGCCATCCCTCAGGGAGGTGTACAGCACCGTAAGACGTGTCATCCGGCTTTTACGCAATGTGCAGAGCGAGGAAAAAAAGGCGTTGCTTTCGTGGTATGAACAGAAACAACAGGTAAACCGCGAACGTTATAATTCCCACCTCTTTACCGATACCGTCGAGTCGCCGAAGCATGTTCCCATGGTAGCGGCGGAATACACGGAAGAAAGTAAAACAGTGGATGGTAGGGAGGTATTAAACGCATGTTTCGATGCCAATTTTGCCCGTGATCCCAAGCTGGTCGCTTTTGGTGAAGATGTGGGCAAGATCGGGGATGTAAACCAAGGATTTGCCGGATTGCAAGCCAAGTACGGCGAGCAGCGTATTTTTGATACAGGTATCCGGGAGTCGGCCATCATCGGCCAGGGTATGGGCTTGGCGATGCGTGGTTTGCGCCCCATTGCCGAAATCCAGTATATTGATTACCTCGTATACGGGCTGACGGTGCTGACCGATGACCTGGCGAGCCTCAGTTACCGCACAAAAGGAGGGCAAAAGGCGCCGCTGATCATCCGTACACGTGGCCACCGGCTGGAAGGAATCTGGCATTCCGGTTCGCCTATGAGCATGATCCTCGGCTCGATGCGGGGTATCCATGTCTGTGTGCCCCGCAACATGACCCAGGCAGCAGGTATGTATAATACCTTGCTGCGTTCGGACGAGCCGGCGCTCATAGTCGAATGCCTGAATGGCTACCGGCTCAAAGAGCGTATGCCGGTTAATGTAGGTGATTTTACCGTACCGTTGGGCAAGGCAGAAATCGTCCGGGAAGGGCGCGATGTGACGGTGGTTTCCTACGGTTCGACCTTACGGGTAGTGCAGGAAGCTTCTGTGGAATTGGAAAAATTGGGAATCTCCATTGAAATTGTGGACCCCCAGACGTTGCAGCCCTTTGATGAGGAACATCTTTGTGCCCAGTCTCTCGGCAAAACCAACAAATTGCTGGTTGTAGATGAAGATGTGCCCGGAGGCGCATCCGCATTTATCCTGCAACAGATACTGGAAGCCCAGAACGGATACTATCACTTGGATGGTCAACCAAGGACACTGACTGCCAAGGCGCACCGGCCGCCTTATGGTTCCGATGGAGACTATTTTTCCAAACCATCAGCCGATGATGTGATCGAAGCCGTTTATGCGCTCATGCACGAAGCCAATCCCAAAGATTATCCGGCATTGTTCAGTTAATGGCCCGATGAAGCTACCGCATCGCTGGGTTTCACCAGCGGCAGATACTTGGCATACCCTTCTTTTTCCATTTCTTCTTTCGGGATGAAACGGAGTGACGCGCTGTTGATGCAATAACGCAGCCCACCTTTATCTTTGGGCCCGTCGTTGAATACATGTCCCAGATGGGCATCACCCGTTTTGCTGCGTACCTCGGTGCGGCGCATGCCAAACGAATTGTCCTGTAATTCGGCGATCAGCGAATCGTCGATCGGTTTGGAAAAACTGGGCCATCCGCATCCTGATTCGAATTTATCAGTTGATACAAAGAGCGGCTCTCCGGTCGTGATGTCTACGTAGATACCTTCGCGGAATTCATCGTTATACTCGTTTTCGAATGGTCTCTCGGTCGCATTTTCCTGTGTCACGGCATATTGCTGTGGCGTGAGGGTTTTCCGTAGCGTCTCGGCATCGGGCTTTTTATAGGTTTGCGTGCTGCTGGTCTCCTTCTTTGAATTAGCTTTCCGCGCTAATTCGAACAGCGCCGGACTGATGTGGCAATAGCCGCCGGGATTTTTATCCAGGTAGTCCTGGTGATAATCTTCGGCGGTATAGAAATTTTTCAATGGGGTAACTTCCACCACAATCGGCTGGGCATACTGTTTGGCAACAGTTGCCACAGCTTGTTTGATCAATGGAAGCTGTTCTTCGGTGGTGTAATAGATACCCGTCCGGTATTGCGTACCCCGGTCGTTGCCCTGTTTGTTGAGGCTGGTGGGATCAATGGACTTGAAATACAGATCAAGCAGGAGGTTTAAATCAACAGATTCGGGATCATAGATTACCTTTACGGTTTCGGCAAACCCCGTGTTATCCTGCACTACTTGCTTATAGGTTGGATTTTCGGTATGGCCATTGGCATAACCCACTTCCGTGGCGGTAACTCCCTGTATTTGTTTGAAGAAATGTTCCGTTCCCCAAAAGCAGCCTCCGGCGAAATAAATGGTGGCTGAACCTGCGGTTGTTTGCTCGTTATTCATGATGTTGTCTTTTTTGCTGGAATCTTTACTGCCGCTGATGACACGGTAAACGGCATTGCCCATGAATGCAAATCCGATCAGTAACACTGCCGATGTAATCAATATCTTTTTCATGGTTATTCCATATTAACCTATTGAATAACAAATTTACTAATTTTTTGATTTAGATAGTGACGGCTTCACACGCTCACTGGCTGCATCGGTTGTAATATGACAGTGTCCTTACAACCGATGCAGCGGGAAAGGATGACGGTTTTTGATGTATGAAAGGGCTTACGATGCAAACAATGCCGCCGCTCCGATGAGTGCGGCATCCTCGCCTAGCTGGCTGATGCGGATGTCGAACCGTGCAAACTCTTCGGGGTTGAAACCACGGAAAATATCCCATGCCCGCGAAATATTCCCCCCGATGATGAACTTATCTGTTTTTTCTTTTTCGCTGAAAAATGCAAGGAATTGAAGCAAGTGGTGGCTATATTCAGCCAGGATGTCCGCTACGAACGCATGTTGGTCGCGCAATTGGAGAAGCTCACGCAGCCCGGTGACTTTTATGCCATACTGTGCCGTGCGGCGTACAAACCAGCGCGTAACGAGGTGCTCTTCCATGTTGCTGTCGAGGTACGGGGTTTTCCATAAATCAGCATCCACTGCATTGCTTCCTTTTTCCCAGATCGCGCTACCAAGGCCTGTCCCGAGGGTAATACCCAGTATTTTTGCATGGCCGTTGTGTTTTCCAGCGAAAACCTCGCCCTGAAGGAATGCCGCCGCATCATTGATGAACCGGATGTTTGCGCCATCTATGCCTATACGTTCGGCAAGTTCATGCCGGATATCCATGCCATAGAGGTTGTCATATTTGTCTTGGTTCCGCATGAGGGAAATGCCATTTTCATAGTCAAACGGCCCCGGCATGGCGATACCGATTACAGGTGAAGAAATATCCGGATGGTTTGCAACTACTTCATTGAAAGGTGCAGCCCATGCGGATAAAATCGTTTTAGCATCGGCATGCGAATTAACCGGGTATCGTGTTGCTGACTCATTGATTATCTGCCAATTGCCGACATCTACTAGTGCAGCAGTTATGTGGGTGCCGCCGATGTCGGAGGCAATGACAAGCTGTTTATTTTGTTCTTGTTTGGTCATATAGTTGGTTTTTTAGTAAATGATCGGCAATAACCAATGCAGCCATAGCCTCTACGATAACAATAGCACGGGGTACTACGCAGGGGTCATGTCGGCCTTTTCCGGTGATTTCGGTGGTTTCGCCCGCTTCATTGATTGTTTGTTGAGCGCGCATGAGGGTAGCCACCGGTTTGAATGCCACACGGAATGTAATATCCATCCCGTTGGAAATCCCCCCCTGTATGCCTCCCGAGAAATTGGTCAGTGTTTTCAGGTTTTTTGCGTCCCCTTCAGGATTGACAAATGCATCGTTGTGTTCAGATCCCTGCATTTCCGATCCTGCAAACCCCGATCCGTATTCAAATCCATGCACAGCATTGATGCTCATCATTGCCTTTGCCAGATCGGCATGCAATTTGTCAAATACGGGCTCACCCAAACCTACCGGTACGTTTTGGATGACTACGCTGATGCGCCCACCTACCGTATCTCCGGCCTTACGGATGGCCTCGATAAATGTAATCATCTCGTTTGCGGTAGCCGGATCTGCACAGCGCACGATGTTGCTTTCGCGTAATGCGGTCAACTCGTCCACATCGTGTGTAGCCAGATTGGGGGCTTCAATTTTGCCAACACCGGATACATGGGCAAAAATGCGGATACCAAATGGCGAGAGAAAACTTTTGGCCACGGCCCCCGCAGCTACACGGGCGGCGGTTTCACGCGCAGATGAGCGGCCGCCACCCCGGTAATCGCGGATGCCATACTTGATTTGGTAGGTATAGTCCGCATGCGAAGGCCGGTATTTATCGGCAATGTGGGAGTAGTCCTTGGAGCGTTGATCTTCATTTGGGATGACCATCGCTAACGGTGTACCCGTGGATTTGCCCTCAAATACACCCGAAAGGATTTTGGCAGTATCACTTTCTTTCCGCTGTGTGGTAATCTTGGACTGGCCGGGACGGCGTTTGTCCAGCTCGGATTGGATGAACGTTTCGTCGATCGTAATATTGGGCGGGCAACCGTCAATGATCACACCGATTGCCTCACCGTGCGATTCGCCGAATGTCGTGATACGGAATACATCCCCAAATGAATTACCAGCCATTAGTTAGATATGAGATATGAGACATGAGATTTTAGACTTCCAATCGGCAGCTAAGTTATAACAAATCCGTGTTGTTTCAAATGTTTCCAGAAATCCGGATACGATTTTTCTACCACATGGGGCTCGTTGATCTGTATACCGTCGAATGCCAAAGCAAGGGGCGCAAAGGCCATTGCCATACGATGGTCCTCGTACGTGTCAAAACTGAGGCGTTTGGGCTGCTGCAATTCTCCCGTTTTCAGATGATACACATCGCCCTCTTCGAGGAGCTTTACACCAAATTTACCGAGTTCATTCTGCAACGCTGCAATGCGGTCGGTTTCTTTGATTTTGAGCGTGTGCAATCCTGTAAAAGAGAGATCCCGGCGCAATGCGGCGGCACAGACAATGACGGTCTGGGCAAGATCCGGACATTCCTTGAAATCAAGCACATTGATTTCGGTGGATGGAGAATCGGTTACTTTCCGGATAAGCAGGCCGCCATCGGTAAAAGAGGAGGCAACGCCAAAATGCGCCATGATATCCGCAATAGCCGCATCACCCTGCAGGCTCTGGCTTTTCAGGTTCGGCAAAAATAACTGAGCGTCCCTGCTCAAAGCTACCATGGCATACCAATAAGAGGCGGCACTCCAGTCAGGTTCAATGGTCAGCCGGCAATGTTGTGCCTTTTGTGGCGCGATGTAGATGGTATCATCCTGCCAACTGTGCTGAATCCCCGCATCGTGCAGCATATCGAGCGTCATGGTCAGATAAGGACGGGAGGTTAGTTCGCCGTCAATTTGCAGACGCAGTCCTTTCGGCAGGGTGGGGGCGATAAGGAGCAATGCCGACAGGTATTGGCTGCTTACATTGCCTTTCACGGTAACCTTGTCCGTGGTCTGGGTAAACCCACCATTGATTGCTAACGGTGGATACCCGGCTTGTCCCTCAAACGCTATGTCGGCGCCCAATGCACGCAATGCATCTACCAGAATGCCGATCGGGCGTTGTTTCATCCGCTCACTTCCCGTAAGCAGGTAGCGGCCGGTGGCCGTGGTGAGGTAAGCGGTAAGGAAGCGCATGGCTGTTCCTGCCGGGCCTATATCGATGACCGTGGTTTCTTTTCCGCCGCGCACCGCTGCCACCGAGTTCAGCGCCTGTTTCAGCGTTTCGGTATCGGCTGCAGACGATAGGTTGGACACCTCCACCCGGTCGCCACCCCAGGCTTGGATAATCAGTGCCCGGTTACTTTCACTTTTGGACCCCGTTAGCTCAACGGTTCCCTGGAGGGATTTCGTTGGATGGGAAAGCCTGATCGCGTCACTTTCCATCAGGCCTCCGCTACCGGTGTGGTATTCATGATCTCGTTCTGCTTGCGGATAGACTCATTGTGGATAAGTTCCAGCAGCTTCACGATGAAGTCTTTATCCAGCTTAAGCGCTTGTGCCACGTTGCTGCGTTTATGAATGATTTCGTCCCATCGGTTTACCTGTAGGATGGTTACGTTGTTATCGCGTTTATAGACACCGATTTTTTCAACGATTTTCATCCGGTCGCTGAGGATCTTGATGATCTGGTCGTCCAGTTTGTCGATGTCTTTGCGCAATTCGGCCAATTTATCCTCGAATACCGGATCGTCCGATTTCGCATGTCGGAATGTAAGGTTCGTGAGGATGTCAGCCAGGGCCTGCGGAGTTACCTGTTGCTTGGCATCGGTCCATGCTACCGATGGATCGATATGCGATTCCACGATGAGCCCCTGCATGTCCATATCGAATGCCTTCTGCGCGATGTACGGAATAAGCTCGCGGTTGCCGCAGATGTGGCTGGGATCATTGATAACCGGCAGATCGGGTACCAATGTTTTCAGTTGGATAGCAATGTCCCACATGGGCTCGTTGCGGAATGCCGTTTTTTCGTACGACGAGAATCCCCGGTGGATGGCAGCCAGTTTTTTGATTCCTGCACGGTTTACGCGCTCCAGGGCGCCCAACCACAGGGAGAGATCGGGGTTTACCGGATTCTTGATCAGCACGGGTACATCAACACCTTTCAAGGCGTCGGCAATTTCCTGCACGGTGAATGGGTTGGCAGTTGAGCGGGCACCGATCCAAAGGATATCAACCCCGGCGGCCAGTGCTTCTTCTACGTGCTTGGCGGTTGCTACCTCTGTAGCGATGGGCAATCCGGTTTCTTCTTTGGCCCGGCGGAACCATTGGAGACCGATGCTGCCGATACCTTCAAATTCGCCCGGACGGGTGCGGGGTTTCCAGATGCCTGCGCGCAGTGCGTTTACTTTGCCGGTGTTGGCAAGCAAATGAGCCGTAGCGACCAATTGTTCCTCCGTTTCGGCGCTGCACGGACCGGCAATGATCAGCGGTGCATCGCCGGTGTCGAACCATGATTTTAAGGGTACAATGTCTAATGTCTGTTTCATTTTTTTGTGTATTGTGTAGTAAGTATTGTGTATTGCGATTTTGTTTATTTACTTTTTGTTTTTTCGTGTTTCTGTTTCACCGACCACCCATCCCTGATCACCGACCACTGACCCCCCATCACACCTTGTCATTCTTTACGTATTCGCCCATGATGTTGAAATTGCTGGTATGTTTAAGTACGCGGCGGATGGCTGTATCGTAGTCCGCTTGGTTCTCCCATTCTACATCTACGTAGAAGTCATATTCGTTGCGCTTGCCCAATACCGGCATAGATTGTATTTTGCTGAGGTTGATGCGCTGTTCAGCGAAACATTGCAACACCGTGGATAATGACCCCACACCGTTGCCCGTTTGGAAAGATATTGAAGCCTTGTTCACTTTTGTTTTTTCTTCGGGCTTGTCGGTCAGAATGAGGAAACGGGTGTAGTTTTTCTTGTTGGTTTCGATGCGGCGCTCGATGATTTCCAGTCCGTATAATTTTGCAGCAAGCTGCGGTGCGATGGCCGCTGTATCCCTCAGTTGGAGCTCGTTTACCCGTTGTGCGCTGGCAGCGGTGTCTTCGGCCTCGGTTACCTTAAGATGCGGATTTTCTTCGAGGTAGTCACTGCATTGCTGCAACGCGATGGGATGAGATTGCACATGCTTGATATCAGCCAGGGCAACTCCCGGCAGTGCCATCAGATGCAGTTTGATGTGCAGGTATACTTCACCGACAATCGGAAAACGGTAATCGCGGAGTAAGTTATAGTTGGGAAGCAGGCTCCCCGCGATGGAATTTTCGATGGCCATCACAACATAGTCGACCTTTCCCTGCTTCAGCAGTTCGCATGTTTTTTTGAATGATTCACATTCCACCGTTTCGATTTCATCGCCGAAATATTTGTAGGCGGCTTCTTCGTGGAACGAACCTTTAACGCCCTGTATGGCTACTTTTATACTCATATTTCATTAAAGGACAAAAAAAAGTCCCGGCTTTCTTGCCGGGACTTTCTACATTTATATCTTCTCGTTATCAATGCATATTAATCCCGGCTCTTACTGCTAAAGTAAAAGAAACCAAAAAACCAGTATGCATTGTTACGTGTTAACATCATTTAATTTTTGATGCGCCAAATGTACGCAAGAATTTTTTATTGTCAATAAAAAAAATAAAAAAATGTAGCTGACATCTTTCGACCCTTAAAAGGCAGCCCCCAGGGCGGGGGCTGCCGCCAACATAAACCGTCGGCCTAACACACGTTTTTTATAGCGATATAGTAGATGTATCAATGATTGTGTTTTGACATTTTACCCCCTCCGAACGGGTAGGAAAACGATAAACCGAATAACCATAACCCCAGTGCCAACGCTAGGTAGATTTGTTTCATGCAAGGTTTTGAAACGGTGTGGTAATACCTGCATGCAAGATAACAGCAATCGGTATACCCCGTCAATAGTTCGATAGACCAAAAAGTAATGCGGTGCCGTTAAAAGGGAGTTGAGAGGATACCTGTAACAGAACAAAGCTGGGTAAGCGCGGTATTGTCGCGTGCCAACATTCGGGCACGGGCATTGGCAAGCTGGTTTTTGACGGTGAATGGGCTGACGTAAGTGAGCTCGGCAATTTCGGGGATGGTATTTCCTGCTTTCCACAATGCGATAAACTGCGCCTCGCGGGGCGATACGATATCTTTCGCGATCAATTTGTCGGTATGGGAGTGCCAGTGGTAGACTACAGTGCTTGCCGCGAAGCGGATCCAATAGCCAACCTGAGCTACCATCAAGTTTTTGACATCGGATACGCTGTCAAAACTTAGCTTCACATTACCCGATGCGTCGAAAGTTAAGGGCTTTGCCCGGTACATTCCCCGTAGCCGCTGACCCTTCAGGTTTATCACAAAAGAACCGCAGGTGGTGGATTGGAACGCGGTCCGTTCATCG
Organism: Parapedobacter defluvii; assembly: GCF_014642075.1. Lineage (GTDB taxonomy): Bacteria > Bacteroidota > Bacteroidia > Sphingobacteriales > Sphingobacteriaceae > Parapedobacter > Parapedobacter defluvii. Next base: position 57,903 of record NZ_BMIK01000002.1, read on the forward strand.
TCGGGAAGCAGGGCCAGAAACTGCTTCCGCAGGGCTAGGTATTTTTCAATCGGTCTCCCGTCTTCAATGAGCGAAAGATAGGATGAATCCCATTTTGCTGCTTTTTGGCCCGATGTCAGTCCGATTAAATCAAAGAGGTTTTTGGTATGGAAGATGTATCGGTATTTTTCAAAATCAAACAGCGAATAGACACATTTATTTAATCTGGCCATTTCTTCCAACAGGGCCATTTGAGCGCGTAATTCCGGCGTATAATAGTCTTCTTGGCCCGAATGCCAGGTGTCCTGCAGTTGATCAGCCAAGTCAATCAGGAATTTAGTGTTATCAAACTGCGTGAAATCCGCCATCGGTGTGTTGTGTTCCAACATCAAAGATATCACTTTTTTGATGAGTGTTACAAAGCCTTTTTATCCCCACTGTTAACAGGTTTGATCCGCTTATTCGTCGGGTATTTACCACATATTATCCACCTATTTGCCACCTTTTATTCGCCTTTTTAATGGTGTGTCTGATATATGTTACGTCCGGGATCTTCCTGGGCGGTGGTTGTATAATCCGTGGATTTTCCGTACCTTAGCATGAACCAATAACGCCATTTATCATGGCCACTCAGAAAGGTTCTATTATTTTGGAAGGACAAATTGGGAATTTGTCTTTCTATCGAAGCAACGGCAAACCATTAGCCAGGCAACGTTCAGGAGTCAGTAAGGAGCGCATCGCAAAAGACCCACGCTATGTGCGGACCCGGGAAAACAACACGGAATTTGGCCGTGCCAGCAGCGCGGCGAGACTTATCCGTTTGGCAGCAAGGTTATCCTTGGGCGAGCGTCATGAACTGTTTGAAGACACTACGCTGGTAAACCGGCTGACGCCAAGGATGGCCGCAATTGTCCGGGCTGACGACATTCATGGTCGTGGCGAACGCGTGGTCTTGCCCAAGAGCCTCTCTTTGCTTCATGGGTTCAGTTTTAATGCCGTTTCTGCGCTGAAAGATGTATTATTCACCTCGCCCCGTTACACATATCGGAGGGAAACGGGCTTGTTGGAGGTGGTCCTCCCGGCATTGTGCCCGGTTTCCGCCATAGCGGCACCGAAGGGTGGCGAATTATGCAGTTTTCATGTTGCGGCCCTGTCATTCAGTACAGATTATCAGCTACTGCCCTTTGTTGCACAGGAGAACGAATTGCTTCCCATCGGGCAGCAGACCATTCCTTCCCAGACGTTCCGGCTGGAATTGCCGGAAGCATCGGCCGATCCGATGATTATTTGCTTTGGTATCTCGTTTTTCAGAAAACAAGGAGGTTATCCCATTCCGATCATAGAACAGGGGAGGAATGTATTTGAAGTAATCGGTGTGGATACAGCCTGTTCAAATGATCGGGATATGCAATAGCAGTGGCTGTAACCGGGGCAGCCGAGACATCGCAATCCTTGCAAGCATTGTCTTTTTGTTCTGTGCGCTTATCGTTCATGCGCAATCCGATCAGGTTGCTTCCAGTGCGGCTTTTGCGGAAAAGATTTACCTGCAATTGGATGCGGATGTATACACGACCGACGACACGATTTGGTTTAAGGGGGTGGTTGTTGAATCGGCTAGTCATCGGCCCAGTGCCGTGAGCGGTGTGCTTCATGTGGAGCTGATCGGACCGGATGAGCAGGTTGTGGACCGTAAGCGGATCAGATTAACCGATGGAATCGGTGCAGGAGGTTTTGGGGTGAAGGAGCAATACACGCAGGGAAATTACCTGGTGCGTGCCTATACCGAATGGAACCGGAACTTTGGTCCGGATTTTATGTTTCAAACCTACGTGGCGGTGTTTCCCACCAACAGGGAGATTGGCCGTAATCCCATGACGGCGTTACACCTGGCTGAACGGGAACCCGGCAGGTACTGGCTGCAAGCCCAGTTAAACCCCACGTTGATCGATCCGGAGCATCAAAAGCAGCTTGCCGTACAGGTAACGGTTGACGGAAAGAAAGACACACTCTCTTTGAAAAGTGCGCGCAACGGATTTTATCCGCTCGAATATCCATTGCCGGAAGGTGCAAAAATCGCCACCGTAAAGATGGAGACACAACATGGGATCCGGTACACCAAAACCCTCGCGCTTCAAGAAAGTCTGCTGGATTTGCAGTTCTTTGCCGAAAGTGGGCAACTGGTACATGGGTTGGCAAGCAAAGTAGGCTTTAAGGCAGTTAATGGTCTGGGGCGAGGCACCGCGGTGTCAGGAGTTGTGATGGACAGCCGCGGCAACACCCTTACATCGTTTGGAAGCAATCACTTGGGAATGGGAAGTTTCACCTTAACTGCCGACAGCAGCGTGTCCTACTATGCGGTGTTGGATTCATCGTCGGGCGGGCACGGCACCCACCGTTACCCTCTTCCAAACGTAGTGGATAAAGGGCGGGTGCTTTCTGTTACCAAGGCGGCGGAAACTGTTGAGGTGGCTGTTTATTCCAATCACGAAGAAAAAGACAGCCTGTTTGTCCAGGTGAGTTGCCGTGGCATGCTGTATTACCTCATCCGGGCCTCGCTGAAAAATCAACAGATCACCACGTCACTGCCGGTTGCGGAACTGCCCGAAGGCATTCTTTTATTCACGCTGATGGATAAGGATATGAAGCCGTTGGCCGAGAGGCTCTTTTTCAACCAGCGGCCGAGTGAGAGGCTGTATCTGGCTGTATCAACAGATAAAGCCGGGTATCGGAAGCGTGATAAAGTGGACCTATCCATACAGGTGGCCGATGAGAAGGGGAAGCCGGTTGGCGCGAAGGTCTCTGTTATGGTGATCAATAAGGACCATGTGGGGAATGCGTGGACAGTGCGGGAGAACCTGCTTTCGCGTTTATTGTTGTCATCGGAACTGCGCGGCAACGTCGAAGAGCCGGGGTATTATTTCAGGCAGGCAGAGGAGGCTCGGTTTGAAGATCTAGATGCATTGATGCTTACGCAGGGGTGGCGAAAGTACAACTATGATAAACCGCCGGGAGATACCCTTCCTTTTCCAAATGAACCCTATCCATATATCAGTGGAAAAGTGGGCGGTGTTCTTTCCAGGAAAGCGCAGGCAGGGATCGGACTTACGCTGATGACATTCGGGGAAAGGCAATCGGTAATTGCTCAAAACACCGATAGTCTCGGACGCTTTTATTTCGGGTTGGCCGATGAATACACCGATTCGTTGGATGTGCTGATTCAAAGCTCCAACAAGGCAGGGAAAAAGCGGAACTATACACTGTCGCTGGATGAAAGGAAGCCTCCGGCGATTACATATGACCAAGAGCGTTCCGTTGAACGGATAGACAGCGTAGTTTCCTATGTGGTCAAAAAACGGCAGGAACGGGCGCAACGCGAATATTCGTATCGGCTTTCGGCGGGCGAGATCCTGTTGGACGAGGTATTGGTGGAACGTAGGGCGCTCAGTCCGCAACAGCAAAGGGTTTTTGATCGGTACGGAGAGTCTGATGTCGTGATTTCGGGTGATGCCATCCGGGAGAGGGAAGAAAAATGGTCATATGGATTGTACAGTGTGTTGCTGTTCAATTTCCCCCACGATCTGCGTATCGATCGGGTTGGAGGGAGCGGCGGTTACCTCCGGGCAAGTATCATCGGTGGCGAAACTACGCTGGTCGTTGTGGATGGTATTCCAGTACCCGGCCACAGCTATGAATTTATTCCGAATATCCCACCCAGTGAAGTGAAAAGTGTAGAACTTATCCGCTATGCAAAGAATTTCAGTCGGCTCTATCAAGAGGTGTATCCCGAGGCATCGCCGTTAGAAGTGCCTGCAGTCGGCAGTGTAATTGCCATCTATACACATGCGGGGAACGGCGTATATGCTGCCCGTAAGCCTACAGGCCTCTTACAGACTTCGGTACCCGTATATTCTCCTACTATCGAGTTTTATGCGCCGCGTTATGAATCGCCCGCAGCGAAAGATTCAGCGAGACCCGATTTACGGACATTGATCCACTGGGCACCGGAATTAACTGCAGAAGCCGACGGAACGGTTAAGGCCTCCTATTACCATTCGGATGCGGTTGGCGAAACGATGGTGGTCGTAGAGGCCCTGTCACCGGCCGGGCAAATCGGTTACCAGGAACTGGAATACATGGTGACCGACTGAACCGATTGGATTTTCAGATAAAAAGAAAGGATGCGATAATCACCCAGGCACCCACGGCGATGCCCAACATCCCCAGCTTGCCCTGCTTGGGAGCAATACGTGCCCGTAGGCGTTCGGCTTTTTGCTGTGCGCCGGCGTTGCCCGAAAGCAGGTGTTTATTGAGTAGAGGATAACCCAGCAGGAACCCCAAGCCTGCCTGTACGATGTTTCCGGCCAGTAGGGTACCCCACCACACCGGTGCATTGGTAAGCCAGTCGAGGTGCAGGATGGCTTGTACAAGGCCCCATACGCCCCAAAAACAAACAACGATGCCGATCCATCCCTGATAGGGTTCGATCTTCGCCAGCAATTCTTTCGCGTCCGGCTTTCTGGACAAAATAAGGGAAGGGACAGCGAGGATACTTAAAAAAATGAGTGTAATTCCGTAAATCATGTTTTTATGAATTTGATACGGAACAAAGATGGCGCTTACCAGAAGGGCGGACAACCTGTTTTTCGGTGAAAACCATCCCCCTGTTTCCGGGGGTGATCACTTCTCTTCCAAAAGTCCCAGTTTGATGGCATATTTGGTGAGGCCCGCCAGGTTGCGGGCATTCAATTTATACAATAGGATTTTCCGGTAGCTTTCAATGGTATGTTTGCTGAGAAATAATTTGTCGGCGATTTCCTGCGTGGTATGCTCTTCGGCGATAAGCCGCAGTACTTCTTTTTCCCGGGTGGTCAATGTTTCGAGCGTATTTTTTTCTTTGTGGAAAATTCCTTCCACGTAGGCTTTTTTTACATTTTCGGAAAAAAATTTCCCGCCTTTCAGGATGGTCCGTATGGCTTGCAGCAATTCTGTCGAATCCGCATTTTTTGAGATAAAACCGTCTACGTCATTTTTGACGAGGTTGTCGATTATCGAGGTATCGGTATGCATGCTCACGACCAGTGTCTTAATGCCCGGCCAGGTAGCTTTCACCTGGTTGTTCAGTGTGATGCCGTCCATGCCGGGCATACTGATATCCGTAATCAGCAGGTGCAACGGCTTCTGTTGGTTGCCCCGTATGTAAGCCAATGCCTTATCCCCAGAGTCGGTGGCCAGTAATACATGCAGGTCTTCTTCCGATTTGAGCAAGGTCAAGAGGCCTTCCAAAAAGAGGATATGGTCATCTGCAATTAGGATGTTATACGACATGCTGTTGAGTTTTTATGGGTAGTGTTATATCAATTACCGTTCCTCTTCCCGGTGTTGTGTTCAATTCTAGGGTTCCTTGACATCGTTGCAGCCGATCGTGCAGGTTACGCAGTCCGATGCCCGGTGTTGTTTCATCTGCCGAAAACCCTTTTCCATTGTCTTCGAAAATAAGTTGCAATTCGTTGTCCAATACCATAATCTGGACCTCCACACGGCTTGCATCCGCATGTTTTGCGGTATTGGTCATCAATTCCTGGATGATTTTGTAAATTTCAACTTTCAGGTCACTGGGTATGGTGTTCAGTGTATCTTTTTGGAAAGCCTGGAAAGAAACAGTGGTTTTTCCGGATATATCAAAATTTTTGAGGTATTGGGCAATCAGTTCGGTAAAATCGTCTTTGCTGAATTTAGGAGGGATCAAGTGATGTGCCAGGTCGCGTACCTGTTGATAGGTATCATCTACCTGCCTGACAATGTGGAGGGATCCGGATGACGACAGCTGCAATTTAATAGCTGCAAGGTTACCGCCGATGCTATCGTGCAGCTCCCTGGCAATGCGTTCACGCTCGGCCTCCTGCCCATCCATGTTTGCCTTTAGCAGTTCCAGTTCGTTTTCTTTCATCAATGTAGTGATACGCTGCTTATTCAGTCGCTCCATACTTTGGTTAAGGGCACTCTGGGCCTGGAGTTTTTGATAGTATACGTACATAAGCGCAATCAATGGAATCAATACGGCGAGGAAGCCAACCAGCAGAAAAACCTTGGCGCTTTTCTGTTTTTCGACTTCCTGCTGCTGCTTCAGCAGTTCCTTTTCTTTCTGTGCGGTTTGGTACTTCGCTTCCAGTTCATTTACTTCCCGCTGATTCTGCAATGCGGTGATTTCGTCGGAAACCATCCGGTATTGGGTGCTGATTGCATAGGCGTTTTCGTAGTCCCTGATCTGGATATACAAAGATTGGAGACTGCGAAGGGCTTTTTGCTGGCTTTCGAGATCCTCCAGTTGGATGGCGTTGGTATAAGTCATGCCGAGCATCATCTGTGCCCCTTCGTAATCTTTTTTGTGCAGTAATAAGTCGCCGATCCGCTGTCCGGCCATGACGTATAAATCGATGAATTGATGTTTATAGGCCTTGTCCTTTACGTCATTATACCTATCGAACGCCTCGTCTTCGCGGTTTTCCACCAAGGCAATATCACCCAGATACAGTTGGCTTTCCAAAGTCTCTTTCGGCCGGGATTCCTTCAAGAAGTAGTGGTAGGCGGTGTCCAATTCGTTCTTGGCGGCTCCGGCTTTCTGTTGGGCCAGGTAAATCTTACCAAGCTCTTTCCGGATTTGGTGGACCAGGTAAGGATTGTTGGAGGTACGGACCAATGTTTGGTAGATATCGAGGGCGTTTGCTGTTTGTCCCCTCAGCGAATAGACATTGGCGAGTCCGAATTCCAGGCTATCTATAGCTGTGCGCTCCCTCGTTTTTTCCGCAAGTTGTATGGCGTTCAGGTAATTTCCCAGCGCTTCATAGTATAGCCCCTTTTTTTGGAAGGTTTCTGCTAAAATGTGGTTAATGTGCATGAGCTGATGATCGCGGTCAGGTGGGGGCGGGGTTATTTCAGAAAGCGCTGCTTCCATTGCTTTGGCATAATAGATAACAGAATCGGACGCACCATACGGTTGGTGGAACGTCACTAATTGTTCTGCTGCCCGTAACCTGTCTTGGGGGCGTTTTGCGTTTTGGTAAGTTGCCAGGAGCGTGTCTGGTGTTTTCACCGGATAGCTGCCGTAGGCCGTGTACAGGCCTTGCTGCCCGTTAACGTGGCTGGCTGGAACAAGGTACAGCAGCAGGTTTGCGGCAACCACCAGTAGTTTGCTGAAATGGGATGATACGATGCTGTTCATATCCTGCACCGCAAACTTAGCTAAAAATTTGCTACCGATTACCCTTTTGGATTTGGTAGCGCAAATTCCATTTTGGGGTGCCTTCCTGATATGCCACGCATTCTTCGGCCACCTTTTGAGCACCCAGTTTTTCAACGGCTTTTTGGGAACGGAAGTTGGAAGCGCCTACATGGAGGTATACGGTATCCACGGATTGAAATGCATAGTCCAGCATCAATTCTTTTACCGAAGCGTTAAGTCCGTTGCCCCAATAGCGTACTGCGTAGAAGGTATAGCCGATAAAGAGGCTCCGGTTTGGTGCATCGTAATCGTAAAATCGGGTGCTTCCGGCTACCGCTCCAGTATCTTTATCGATGACTTTAAAAGCACCCTGGCTTTGAAGAGCCCCTTCAAAGAATAGGCGGAAAACGTCTTCTTTCCATCGGTCTGGCTGCGGGTGCTGTTCCCAGATTTTCGGATCGGATGCTACGGCGTACAGCGTGCCGAAATCCGATTCCTGCAGTGGCAGCAGGAGGGTGCGGTCGTTTTCCAGTTGGATGGGGATCGTGAACGGTTTCATGAGTTTTAAATGGGATAATTGAATGAATCGTTATTTCAATGTGTTTTGGATATACTTAGCGAGATCCTGTTCTATACCGACCGGACTTTCTTCCAGTTGCCGGATAATGCGTGTGCGTTCAGTGATGGTTTTATTTTGGCTGAGTTTCCGTTGGCCCTGAAGTTCAGTCACTTCGAGGGTAAATGCTGTTAAACCACTCAGCATACCCATCCGGAAGCGATGGGATAGGGAGGTCCATTGTTGCAGGTAATTTGGTTCATAAAAGCGGATCATCTTTTCCAGCAGTATCAGTTTGGCATCGGCATCTTGTTCAATCCGGCATTTGCCGTATGCATGGACAGCGATATAATCCCAGGTGGGTACACTTTCCTGCTTGTCGTAATGGCGTGGCGAAATGTAGGCGTGCGGTTCGCTGAAAATGACAAGGGAGGAACCCGTTTCGACGTATTGCGTCTGACTATTGCCAGCAGCAAAATGCGAACTCAGTATAACTTTTCCATCTTTCTCTTCCACCGCGAAAGGCAGGTGCGTTGCCAAAGGAAGGCCATGGGCTACCGTAACCAGTGTGGCGAATGGATAGCGTTGCATGAATGCGATTTTTTCGGCCGGATTGTCAAACTGGAAACTCTTGGGTACATACATGGCATTCAATTTTTTCGTTCCTTGCAAAATTACCGACTGATTGGACTATCTTTATCGTCCAATATGGATAAAGTGGATAGTCCAATTTTGCATTCCCTGTTTGCGGGGATTACGTTGAGGCCGCAGTGTGGGAAGGCGGTGTACCTGCAATTGGCAGAGGCCATGGTTACTCTCATTCAACAGGGCCGCATACCGGCCGGTGGGCGACTGCCCGGTTCCAGGGAATTGGCAGGTATTCTCCGGTTGAATCGGCTGACGGTTACCAAGGCGTTTCAGGAATTGGAGATGCAGGGGTGGCTGGAAAGCCACATCGGCAGGGGTACGTTTGTCGCTGTCAGCCTTCCCCAGCCCAAACCATGGGCATTGGGTGAAGGAACCGCAGAACGGGATAGCCTACGCCGGGCGGGTTTTGAACTACGGGGTGCGGAGTACCTGCAGCACGGAGTCGATCCGGTGACCACGAGACTGCATTTGGACGATGGCTTTCCGGATCCATCGCTGGCACCTCTGAAAGAGCTTTATCGGGCTTACCGGGCACAACTGGATCGGGGCGATTTATATGGAAGATTCGGTAGTTACGGTCTCGCCAATGGATCTGGACGTTTCCTTGATTCGCTGACCCGATACCTCAATTTGACACGCGGACTAAATATCACGGAGCGGAATGTGCTTTCCGTACGTGGTACGGTCATGGGGCTCAACCTGGTGTGCAACGGGCTTATCCAGCCGGGAGACATGGTCGTAGCAGGTATACCCGGTTGGCGGCGGGCAGAGGCGAACTTCCAGCATGCGGGTGCACAGCTTTTAGGGATTCCGGTAGACGGCGGGGGAATACAGGTGGATGCGCTGGAACAGCTTTGCCAAGCTACGAAGGTGCGCTTGGTGTATGTGACACCACACCACCACTACCCAACTACGGTATCCCTGCCCATGGATCGGCGGTTGCGCCTGCTGGATTTGGCGCATCGATATGGATTCGTCATTTTCGAAGATGATTACGATTTCGATTACCATTACAAACATCGGCCCATACTCCCGTTGGCCAGTGCCGATGAAGCGGGGATGGTAATCTATTGCGGTTCGTTCAGCAAGACTTTTTCCCCTGCCTTCCGCCTGGGATATTTGGTCGCTTCGGAAAACGTGATTGCGCACCTGGCGAAGGTGAGGACCCTATTGGATCGGCAAGGGGACCATATCCTCGAACGGGCAATGGCCGAACTGCTGGACGATGGAACCATCCAGCGCAGTCAACGTAAAGCGCTATCGGTATACCGCGAACGCAGGGATTATTTCTGTGATTTGCTGACTACTGAGTTGGCCGGACAGGTGGAGTTCGATGTCCCGGAAGGTGGTCTGACAGTGTGGACGCGGTTCGACAGGCATATCGATCTTATCCAGCTTGCAGCCGAGGTCCGTAAAAAAGGATTGTATATTTCGGATGGAATGCCACATCGGTATCCGACTTATGATGCACATGCCATCCGGCTAGGGTTTGCCTCATCCACCAAAGACGCATTGGAAGAAAGTGTCGGGATATTGAAGCGTGCGATGGGTCTGGCGGGATAGGCACGATTTTGGAGGTTTCCGCAAGTCAAAAAGCTACATGAAAGATCACATCAAGCACGTCATTGTCATCGGAGGAGGATTTGCGGGGATCAACTTTGTTAAACATCTTGGAAAAGATAAGCGGTTTTTGATCACGTTGGTCGACCGGAACAATTACCATTTTTTTCCTCCGCTGATTTACCAGGTCGCTGCCGCATTCATCGAACCATCAAATATTTCTTATCCGTTCCGGCGGTTGTTTCAGGAGAAATCACACATCCGTTTCCATATGGGTGAGTTAAAACGTATTGACCCAAAGGAAAAAAAAGTAGAAACGACAACAGGTACCCTTTCGTACGACTACCTGGTGCTGGCTATGGGTACCGGAACCAATTATTTCGGTTTTGAAAACATCGCCGAGCATGCCATGCCGATGAAAACGCTTGACGACGCAATGAACCTGCGGAATCACATATTGCTTCGTATGGAATGTGCTGTACGAACCAGGGATTCGTCTGAACGCGACAAAGCGTTGAATATCGTGATTGCCGGAGGAGGCCCCACCGGCGTAGAGTTGGCGGGAATCCTCACCGAGATGGGAAGGGAGATTGTGGCTAAAGAATATCCGGAATTAACCGATCTCAAGTCCCATTTGTATATTGTCAATTCTGCGCCTGTGCTATTGCCTCCAATGAGTGAGAAGGCACAGCACGAGGCGTACACCGTGTTGGACAAACTCGGAGCCAAGATTATCCTGAACGCCAAGGTGGTCGACTACGTTTCGGGCAACGTACAGCTAAGCACGGGCGAAACCATTGCCACGGATACACTGATCTGGACTTCCGGTGTAGTGGCAGTCCACGTGGAAGGGCTTCCCGGGGATGCTGTTGCCCGTGGTGGGCGCATTCATGTGGACGCCTTCAACCGGGTCCTGCATACCGAATCCATCTTTGCATTAGGTGATCAATGCCTGCTGACAGCTGATAAAAATTACCCCGAAGGCCATCCCCAGGTGGCGCAGGTGGCCATTCAGCAGGGAAGGTTATTGGGCAAGAACTTATCGCGTTTGGTTGATGGGAAGCCGATGAAGCCATTTGCTTATCGCAATAAAGGCACAATGGCCATCATTTCCAAATACCGGGCGGTTGCCGATTTGCCCAAGGGTTTTCTACGTGGATCGATTGCCTGGGTAAGCTGGTTGTTTGTACACATCATCCCGTTGATCAGCTTCCGTAATAAATTGGTTCTTGCCACGAATTGGGCATGGTCGTTTGTCACCAATGATCCGACCTTGCGGTTGATTCTCCGCCCGAATAAGGAAGAAGAAGTATCGTCAGTGAAGGACTGCGAGCAATAAGGATAGCCATCCTGCTGGAATTTCTTAAATAACTGAATATTTACTACCTTTGGAATAGGAGTCAGATGCTGTAAATGCATATCGTATAAAACTAACTCTCTATGGTGTATACCAAAGAATATATTATCAATCGGCTTAAGAAATTGAAACCTTCGTTGCAAAAGCGTTATCCAATTAGTGAATTGGGTTTATTCGGCTCTGTGGCAAGAGGGGAGCATTCTGAAACAAGTGATATCGATGTCTTGGTAGATTTCAGTGATTCGATTGGATGGGTTTTTTTAGGCTTGCAAATGAATTAGAAGATGAGTTTCAGACAAAAGTAGATGTTGTATCCAGAAAGGGGATAAAACCTCATTATCTTCCGTATATTGAAAAAAGTCTGATTCGAATATGAGTGAGCGGGACATAAAACTTTGGTTGATTGATATCGATGACGCGATTAAAAATATCTTGGAATTCACAAAAGATCTTGACTTTGATTTGTTTGAGAGTAATTTACAAGTAAAGCATGCTGTATTGCACAATTTTGCGGTGATAGGGGAGGCCGTTTCTAAATTGCCTGAAATATTTAAAGCGGCTTATCCGAAAATAACTTGGCGGGAAATTAAAGGGTTCAGGAATTATGTTGTCCATGAATAGTTCGGATTGGACGGAAGTATTATTTGGGAGATTATACGAACGGATTTATTGCCACTGAAAGATGACATAAGTCAAATATTGGAAGGCTTTAAATAAACAGGTGAAATATCGATCTAAATCCCCTTTTTAAGTAGTTAATATCTCACTCAATAACGAGAGCCATCCCGCTACCAGCAGCAAACCGCCCAAAGGTGTTACCGGTCCCAAAAAACGCCACTTAGTACCAAAGGCGCCACTGAGGCACAAACCGTAGATGCTGAACGAAAACAACACCGTACCACTGATAAATAGCCAGGTGTAGGCCCCTGGTTCGATTAACCCGGCGGTCTGCGCAAAACCAGCGATCAGCAATACCAATGCATGGTAAAACTGATACCGTACACCCGTTTCAAAACTGTCCTGTTGGTCTTCCGTAAATTTCTTCTTGAGGGCATGGGCGCCGAAAGCGCCGAGTATAACAGCCGTGAGTCCGAAAATGACTCCAAATAGTTGAGCGAGCATGCTAGTGATCGTTTCATGAAAAGATACCCTTCAAAGATATGCTTTTCAATTGAGCGTTGAAAATGGATGTCTTTTGTGTGTTTTTTGTCGTTTTGATAATTGCTCGGAAGCGTAGGCATACACATATTCATAGATGTGTGTCAATTCTTTCTTGCCAAACATGCTGAATTGCAGCATATCGGGGGGCTCAATAAAAAGGTCACATTTTTTTGCGTTGTCCGCCACGGATTGGCCGATAGCCAGGTGAATGATGCGGTCGAGCGTTTTCATGGGGGTCAATTGATCCGGTGTGAGGTTATCCGGAGAGTTAACATGGACACCGATCAGGAAATTACATTGCCCGAGTAGGGGCTGGACAGGGAGATTATCCAATACGCCTCCGTCGTAATAGGCAGTGCTCCCGTGTTTTACCGCGGGGAATAGTAACGGTATGCTGGCCGATGCCAGCAGTGCTTCGTCTAACGGTCCGGCATGGAGATATTCGGTTTTTCCGGAGCGGATGTTGGTCGTAGCCACATACAATGGTTTTTTAAGCGATTCGAACGAGTTGTCAGGCATATGTGTCCGGAAAAGGCGCGTGAGGAAATGGGTGTTCACAAATCCCGAAGTTCGCAGGCGGAGGCTTGTAGTCGGAAACAGATCGTTTTCCTGTACAATGTGCAGCATATCGTCCACTGTATAGCCGGCTGCATAGAAGGCACCGATAATAGCCCCTGCGCTGCAACCCGAGATGAGGGTTGGGTGGAAACCATGCTCTTCCAGCGCCTTAATCGCTCCCAAATGGCCAATACCCCGCAAACCACCTCCTGAAAGAACCAAGCCTACTTTGCGGGGCTTAGTCCACCGTTTTATCCAGTTGAAAGCCATGGTGTAAGGTTACGAATTTTTTAGCTAAGTTTGCTTTTATGACTAAAATACGCAATGCCTGGATGGCAATATGGTTGATGGGTTTGGTATTTTCCTGCCAATCGCCGCAAAAAAAGGAAGGTATTCCAGTCGTGGGTTTCGTGGAAGCATTTGAAGACGCCACCATTGCCCAGGCATATCAAGGTTTTATGGATGCGTTGCGTGACAGCGGGTATAGCGAACAGGATGGAACAATTAAGGTTCTCCATCGCAATGCACAGGGTGATGCAGCAACGCTGAACCAGATCATCAGCTATTTTAACAGTCAGCAAGTCAATCTTATCGGCACCAGTACCACCTTGGCAACCGTTGCCACTGTACAACGCAGTAAAGGCATCCCGATTTTTCAGACGGTAACAGCCATGCCCGATATCTTGGGATTGTTGGACGCTAATGGAAAGCCACCGGTAAACCTATTCGGCACGGGGGAAAATCTGAATTACATCGACACCTCTTTTGCCCTGATTACGGAAATGGTAAAACCCCGGGGTGATCAGTTGACGGTGGGAATGATATACAATCAGTCCGAGCCTCAGTCGGTAGAGGCGTATGAGCATATCGCTGCGCTTGCAGACAGCATGAATACCCTCCTTGTCGCACTGCCCCTCAATTCATCTGCGGAAGCACAATTGGTGGTCCGCTCGTTATTAACCAAGCACATCGATGCCTTCTTTGCAAACCCCGACAACACGGTGTTTGCTGCATTCGAGACCATCCTCAAAAACTGTAACGATAAAGAGGTACCGGTATTCACGAGTGAATCGGGTTTGGTAGCCCGTGGTGCCGTGGCCGCCTTTGGTGCCGATATTTATCAATGGGGGCATCAAAGCGGAGCCCAGGCAGCACATTATCTCAAAAGCGGTTCAACCGATGGTTTGCAAGTGGAGATGCTTAACGTCCGGAAACGAGTATATAACCCCAGGACAGCCAAACAATTCGGATTTAGCTTTCCGGAAACCTATGAACGCGTAACGTCCAATGAATGAGGTTTATTTCCAACTAACTGCCAATTGACGCCTTTACTTGAGGAGCGATTTTGGTACCGTAAATTTCAATGGATTTCAGCATCATGGCGTGGGAGGGAGCTCCTACATCCATGTGCGCCGCAAAACGGGTAAGGCCGAACAGTTCGTGCATGTAGAGAATTTTATCAACCATCGCATTGGGTTCGCCGATGAACAACGCCCCGTGCTTGGACTTGCCGAAATCGAACTGCGTACGCTGATAAGGAGGCCAGCCACGCGATTTGCCGACCCGATCCATCTGTGCGGCATACAAGGGATAGTAGGCCTTGCTCAGTTCTGCATCGTTGTCGCCAAATAGAGCATGGGAATGGATGCCGACCTGAAACCGGGCAGGGTCATGGCCGTTTTCGAGGTAGGTTTTTTTATAGAGGTCAAAAAGCGGCTGGAATTGTGCGGGAGAACCGCCGATGATGGCAATCATCAAGGGCAGCCCAAGTTTTCCGGCGCGAACCACGGATGCTGCGGTTCCGCCCACGGCGATCCAGATGGAGAGGTTGTTGCCTACTGCACGCGGCAAGATTTGCTGGTCATTCAGCGGTGCCCTGAATTTGCCCTGCCAGGTGAGCCGTTCGTTTTTATTGATAGCTAAAAGTAAATCCAGCTTTTCGGAAAATAATGCATCATAGTCGTGCAGGTTGTACCCAAAAAGCGGAAACGATTCGATGAAGCTCCCCCTGCCGGCCATCAGTTCCGCGCGGCCGCCGGACAATTGATCGATCATTGCGAAATTCTGATAGAGTTTCACGGGATCGGATGAGCTTAACACGGAGACGGCACTTCCCAGCTTAATTTTTTTTGTTACGGTAGCGGCAGCCGCTAAAACAATCTCGGGAGTGGGTACGGCATAGTCCGGCCGATGATGTTCGCCGATGCCAAAATAATCCAGCCCTACCTCGTCCATCAGTTTGATTTCCTCCATGATTTCGCGTAACCGCTGTCCAGCAGGCTGAAATTTTCCCGTTGCTTTATCTACCTGCAGATCTCCGAATATGCTAATGCCCAATTCCATTTTCTTCTCTTTATTGTTTAAACACAAATGTACGAATGATACTTGAATGTTCACATTGAAATAGGTTAAGAAAGCGCAAGGTGAGGGACAATTTTTTATTTTTACCTTTGAGACGTTTGGAAAGCCAAACGGTGGCCCTTACGTATTAATCAATTACTTAATTATGATTAGAGTTGTTTTATTCCTGTTGTTGTGTTGCCACTTGGCTTGTAGTACCTCCGATCCCAACACATACGAGGCAGACTTGATCATCTACGGAGGCACGTCTGCAGCGGTCACCGCCGCCGTACAAGCCAAGAAGTCGGGAAAATCCGTCATTGTTGTCTCTCCGGATATTCACTTGGGAGGGCTGTCATCGGGTGGTTTGGGGTTTACCGATACAGGCGATAAGTCGGTCATCGGTGGACTGAGCCGTGATTTCTATCACCGTGTTTACCTCCACTACGAAGACAGTTCCGCGTGGCGCTGGCAGAAACATTCGGAATACGGTAATAAGGGGCAGGGAACACCGGCCATGGATGGGGATGCCCGGACCATGTGGATTTTCGAACCCCATGTCGCTGAAAAAGTATTCGGAGATTATGTGAAGGAATTTGAACTGGATGTTCGGAAGGACGAATGGCTTGACCGTGAAAAAGGTGTTGCCAAAGAAGGAGACCGGATTGTGGCAATAACTACGCTCAGCGGTAAGACGTACCGGGGTAAGGTATTCATTGATGCGACGTATGAAGGTGATCTGATGGCCGCAGCTGGGGTAAGCTATCATGTGGGGCGCGAGGCCAACAGCGTTTATGACGAGCAGTGGAACGGTGTGCAAACGGGTGTATTGCACCATGGGCATTGGTTCAAAAGCGATATTAGCCCCTATAAAGTAGCAGGCGATAGCATGAGTGGTTTGCTATATGGCGTGTCTGCAGAAGATCCCGGCGTGTATGGAATGGGCGATCACCGCCTGCAGGCCTATTGCTTCCGCATGTGTCTGAGTAATCACCCCGAAAACCGGGTGGCATTTCCCAAACCCGACAATTACAACCCGGAAAACTATGAACTACTGGCCCGTGTATTTGCCTCGGGTTGGCGGGAGACCTTCGAGAAATTCGATCCGATTCCAAACCGGAAAACAGATACCAATAGCCATGGGCCTTTCAGTACGGATTTCATCGGGATGAACTACGATTACCCGGAGGCAAGCTATGAACGGCGCCGGGAAATGATCCGGGAACATGAAGACTATCAAAAGGGATTGATGTACTTCCTGGCCAACGATCCGGGGGTACCGGAAGATGTACGGAACGAGATGGCCCAATGGGGCCTGGCGGCCGACGAGTTCACAGACAATGGGAACTGGCCGCATCAGCTATACATCCGGGAGGCCCGGCGGATGATTGGGCAATACGTGATGACAGAGCATGATACGTTCAGCGATCGGGAAATCGCGGACCCCGTAGGAATGGGATCCTATACACTGGATTCACACAATGTGCAGCGCTACGTGAAGCCGGATGGTTTCGTGCAGAACGAAGGAGACATCGGCGTACATCCGAAGAAAGGTCCCTATCAGATTTCCTATGGGTCGTTGATTCCAAAAAAGGGAGAATGCGCGAACCTGTTGGTGCCGGTATGCGTGTCAAGTTCCCACATCGCTTTTGGTAGCATCCGGATGGAGCCGGTGTTTATGATACTGGGTCAAAGCGCGGCTTTGGCGGCTGTACTCGCCATTGACCGGCATGTATCGGTACAGGATGTGCCCTACGCCGCATTGGAAGAGCAATTGCTCGCAGAAAAGCAAGTGCTTGCCAACCCGACTTTATAATGTTAATTGTATCTAATTTGCTATTTATCTTGATTTTTCCCCAAATTCATGCAGATTTGTAACGTGAAAACAATTCATATAAACAGATACAAAACATCCGATCATCTAAAACCCGTGTTTAACCGTTTCATTTTTTTCTGTAGCTTTTTCCTCATCGTGACCACCTTGGTGAGGTGCGGCAATACTGAAAAAGACGGAGTTCTCAGTCCCCAGGAATCCATAAAGGCGATGGAAGTGGAAGAGGGCTTTCAGGTAGCATTGGTCGCATCAGAACCCTTGGTAATCGCCCCGGTGGCAATGACTTTTGATAATGCAGGCCGCATATGGCTGGCGGAGATGGAGGGCTACATGCCCGACACGTTGGGAACAGGTGAAGATGCGCCGGTTGGCCGGATTGTCATCTTAACGGATCAGGATGGGGATGGGCAGATGGATGACCGGAAGATTTTTTTGGACTCCCTCGTGATGCCCCGTGCGCTTTGTCTTGTAGGGGGCGGGCTGCTGGTCGCTGAACCACCGAACTTGTGGTTTTATGAAATGAAAGGCGATACACCCACCAACCGGATACTGGTGGATAGCGCCTATGCGGAAGGTGGCAATGTGGAACATCAGCCGAACGGCCTTTTGCGGGGGCTGGACAACTGGATTTACAGTGCTAAATACGATTGGCGGTATAGAAGGCGTCCCGATGGCAAATGGCTCAAGGAGAAAACCCATTTTCGTGGACAGTGGGGAATCAGTCACGACGATTGGGGCAGACTGTATTACAACGACAACTCCAGTAACCTTTCAGGCGATTATTTCCCGCCGGGTCTCGGTGCCGGTAACCCAAACCAGCGTAGGGTGGCCGGATACGGTGAAACCATTGTAGCCGATAAACGAGTCTATCCCATACATCCCACACCGGGAGTCAACCGTGGTTACATGGAGGGGATATTGGACAGCACGGGGCGATTGGTAAATTTCACGGCGGCATGCGGGCCTCTCCTATACCGGGGCGGACTAATCGACGGTATGAATGCTTTCGTTGCGGAGCCTTCGGCTAACCTGATCAAGCGCAACGTGTTGGATACAGAAGGCTTTCGCGTAACCGGGAAGCAAGCGTACCAGGGCAAAGAATTTCTGGCAAGTGATGACGAACGGTTTAGACCGGTGAACTTGTATGACGGGCCCGATGGCTCCCTGTATATGCTGGATATGTACCGGGGTATCATCCAGCACAATACCTACTTAACCCCTTATCTGAAAAATGAAATTGCCAAACGTAATTTGACGTTGCCGTTAAGTATGGGCCGGATTTACCGGATATTTCCAACCGATGTCAAACGTACGGCGGTTGCCATCCCCCGGAATACAGATTCACTGATTTTGCTATTGGGGCATCCCAATGGATGGGTACGTGATCAGGCACAGCGTACGCTGATCGACCAACGTGCCAATGACGGGGCTGATAAGCTGCGTGATTTGCTGCGAAAAGACAGCGAACCGTTACGTATGATCCATGCATTGTGGACATTGGAAGGATTGGGGCAGCTGACGTCGGACGATATTCTTATTGCGATGAACCACCCCCGGTGGGAGGTACGTGCCCAAGCATTGGCGGCGTTATCCTCGTTGAAAAACACATTGTCGGCGGATCAATTGGTGGACTTTCTAAAAATTACTGTTTCTCAGGGCGATACGTTACTCGCTCCGTATGCGATGCTGACCATGGCAGCATTGAGTGCTGAGGGGATTTCCGAAGTAACGCCTTTGTACGAACAATGGGCGAAGACCTATGCAAACGACCGGTATGTAACGGATGCTTTTATAAGTGGTATCGGCGGGCACGAGAAAAGTTTTTTGCATGAGTTGGAACGCGGAAAATCCGATACATCCACGGCGCTGTATCGCCATCTTGCTTCGGTGGTAGACGCGATTGACGAAAAAAGTAAGGGCGAAGACCAGGCGCTGTTAGCCAAGCGATATCCAAAGGGAGCCATACTCTTTCAAACGGCATGCCAGCCCTGTCACGGAGAAGACGGAAGGGGGGTATCACCCATTGCGCCGCCCTTGGCGGGTTCGGAATGGGTCAAAGGAAAAAAAGAACGGCTGATGGCGTTGGTATTATACGGACTGACCGGTCCCGTTGAAGTTGCTGGTCATACCTATGAAACTCCCGAGGTGAGTGGTGAAATGCCTGGAATCGTGCACAACCCCGCAATTGAAGATGCGGAATTGGCTGAACTGTTAAGTTATATCCGCAACGCATGGGGCAACAATGTGGACGATCAGATCCTGCCGGAAGATTTGGGAGCGATCCGATCCCGGTTTGGTGACCGTGCAGAGCCGTTTGTACAGAGCGAATTGCACGAATTATTTGGTAAAGATTAATTACTTTTACCCGTATGTCTACATTAACCAAAATTACGGAGAACAGGGTCATTGCAATTGTTAGAGGGCTACCACCCGCCCATGTATTGGACGTAGCCCATGCATTGTATGCCGGGGGAATCCGTGTGCTGGAAATTACGATGAATTCCGACGATCCTCTGACAGCCATTCGTAAAGTGGCCGAAACCTTTGGCGACCGAATGGTAGTGGGAGCAGGAACTGTACTCGATGCGAAGATGGCAGAAGCTGCAATAGCTGCGGGAGCAACATTTGTACTTTCACCGATTGTTGACCGCGATGTGATTAGGACCACGAAAGACCTTGGGATGGTAAGCATCCCGGGTGCCTATACGCCTACGGAGATATATACGGCTTTCAAATGGGGAGCAGATCTCATCAAGGTATTTCCTGCCACGTCGCCCGGCTATATCCGGGAGCTCGCGGGACCCCTGCCGCAAATACCTTTGCTGCCTACCGGTGGTATCACACCTCAGAATATTAACGATTATAAAAAAGCGGGTGCCGTGGGATTTGGAGTCGGCAGCGCCTTGGTCAACACGAAACAACCCGTTACAGCCCGATCCCTGGAAATAATTACCGATAAGGCACGCCAGTTTGTTGCTGCACTTGCAGATGAATAATAACAGGTCATCAATACGAGTTTAAAATGAAGATTACGTCCTATGAATTATTTTTGGTGCCCCCGCGGTGGCTGTTCCTGAAAATTGAAACAGACGATGGCCTCGTGGGCTGGGGCGAGCCGGTAATTGAGGGAAAGGCAGCTACAGTGAAGGCTGCTGTCGATGAATTGATGACTTACCTCATCGGGAAAGATCCGTTACCCATTGAAGATCATTGGAATGTATTATACAGGGCCGGCTTTTACCGGGGTGGCCCCATTTTGATGAGCGCAATCGCCGGTATCGATCAGGCATTGTGGGATATCAAAGGCAAATACTACGGAGCCCCGATCCACCAGTTACTGGGAGGAAAGGCAAGGGATAAGATGAAAGTATATTCGTGGATCGGAGGCGACAGACCGGCCGATGTGGGTATGGCAGCCAAAAAAATGGCTGACAGCGGCTTTTTGGCGGTTAAAATGAATGCGACCGAGGAGTTGCAATACGTAGATAGCTATGCCAAGATCGACGAGGCAGTAAGCCGTATTGCGGCCATACGTGATGCCGTTGGGCGAGATTTCGGGGTAGGGATCGATTTCCATGGACGGGTGCATAAGCCCATGGCAAAAATACTGGCAAAAGAGCTGGAACCTTACCGGCCCATGTTTATTGAAGAGCCGGTCTTGCCCGAGAACAATGAAGATCTGAGAGAAATTGCCAATCATGTATCCATTCCCATTGCGACCGGTGAGCGGATGTTTTCGAAATGGCAATTTAAAACGTTATTGGCCGAAGGTTATGCGGATATCATCCAGCCTGACCTTTCGCATGCAGGTGGAATTACGGAATGCAAGAAAATCATTTCCATGGCAGAAGCCTTTGATGTGGCGGCTGCTCCGCATTGTCCGCTAGGCCCCATTGCCTTGGCGGCCTGTCTGCAGGTAGACGCCACGTGTCACAACGCGTTTATCCAGGAGCAGAGTTTAGGCATTCATTACAACCGGGGGAGTGACCTCCTGGATTATTTAGAAGACAAATCGGTATTCCAGTATAAGGAGGGGTATGTGAATATCCCGGAAGGTCCGGGATTGGGCGTCGTCATTGACGAAGCACACGTCCGGAAAATGGCGGCCGTAGGCCATCAGTGGCAGAATCCCGTTTGGCGCCATCGGGATGGCAGTGTGGCGGAATGGTAAGCGATGGAAGCGATGTTCTTAAGTTGTGATTGGGGAACCAGCACCTTCCGGCTTCGGCTGGTCCGGGCAGCGGATCTCCGTATCCTCGCTGAGATAACGGAGGGGCAAGGCATCGCTGAGACTTACAGCCGTTGGAAAAAACAAGAAAATACACCGGGGAGACAGGCATTTTACGCATCCATATTGCGAGACTGCATCCTGGAATTAGGCCGTCAATCCGGTCAGCTGTTAACGGGAATCCCCGTAATCCTTTCGGGAATGGCTTCATCGTCCATCGGGATGAAGGAACTTCCTTATCAAAAGTTGCCCATTTCCCTGGATGGTGCCAATTTATGGGTTGAAAGGTTCGAATCCGATGAAGAGATGAATCCGCTTGTTATCATTTCCGGGGTACAAACGGATACTGATGTCATGCGCGGAGAAGAAACCAAAATGGTCGGCTGCTCGTCGATGCTCGCAGATGAGGATGGAGAACAACTGATTATACTGCCCGGTACCCATTCCAAACATGTGACCGTGAAGCAACGAAAGGTAATCGCTTTTCAAACCCATATGACCGGCGAATTTTTTAAGCTGCTTTCAACGCATAGCATACTCGCCGCGTCTATCGAAGAAGGGACAGATCTCAATGAACCAGCCAATCAAGTGTGTTTTCGTGAAGGAGTAGAAGCAGGCAGCGCATCGGGGCTGTTGCATGCCGCATTTAGGGTAAGAACCAATCAACTGCTCAAGAATATTTCAAAAACGGAGAATTTCCATTATTTGAGCGGACTGTTGATGGGTGCTGAACTGAAATGCATACCGGCAGGTATGCCGGTTTATTTGGTTACGGGATCCGTGCACGACATTCTATATAGAACGGCGCTAGATGAGCTTGGTGTATCCGTAAGGGGAGCTATGGATGCAGATTTAGCGCTGATTGCAGGACAGTACATGACACTTTGCAGGGACTATTAATTGGATTTTTTTACTATTGTAAGAATTTCCAGTTATACCGAAGTTATATTGAATGTCTCGTGCGCATACCAAGCTTATCCCGATGAATAAGAAACTACCTTTCAGCCTGCTATTGGGCGTATTTTTGCTTTTCTACTCTTGCAGGCAGCAAGACATCGTTGCCCCGCTGCGTCCGGAACCCAACAGTCATATTGTCGTTGTAGGCAATTCATTCGGCGTAGGGCTTCAAGAGCACAACTATTTTGAGACGTTATTGCATATGAGTTTCCCGGAACAACACCTCCGGATGCGGAATTTGGCGTGGAGTGCCGACGAGGTGAATCTCCGCCCCAGGCCTCTGAATTTCGGAACGTTGGATGAGCATCTGCAACAGCAGGAAGCCGATATTATTTTCGTATGTTTCGGGCTCAACGAAGCGTTCAAGGGGCTGGACAGCCTGGAGGGTTTCAAGCGCGACCTTCAGAATTTCCTTACCCATTTGCAGCAACAACAATACAACGGCGAAAAAGCGCCGCAAATCATTCTCGTGTCACCGATCGCCCATGAGAAACTGGGAGGTTTATTGCCGGATCCAACCGCGCACAACAAAAGCCTGAAAGCGTATACACGGGGCATGCGGGAAGTGGCCCATGAATTGGGGATTTCATTTATCGATCTGTATGAGCCCACCAGGAAGCTGATGAACCGTGCCGATGAACCGTTAACAACCAACGGAATCTATCTCAATGACCGCGGATACCGCGAGGTAAGTGAAATGATGGCATCCGCCTTGGACTTTCCTGTAGCCAGCTGGGAGCGTACGCCTCACTCGGAGCAATTAAAGGAAGTGGTGAAAAAGAAAAACCAGCATTTTTTTTATCGGTATAAAGCACAAAATGGCGAATATATCTATGGCAGACGGAAAGACTGGGCAGGCGGAGAAGCACTTCCTGCCGAATTGCAGGAAATTGACCGTATTGTGGTGCGGTTAGACAGCCTTGTCTGGGCGGGTAGTAATCCGCAGGGAACGGTCGATTTAGAAAAAGCAATCGCTATCACCAGCTTCAGGCAACGATCTGAAGAACATAAACACGTCCCGACCGACCCGAAAGACCTTGAAAAGGCTCAATCGCAATTTATACTGCAGGATGGTTATGAAATCAATCTGTTTGCCTCCGAATTGGATTTTCCGATCGCCAATCCGGTATCGTTGACATTCGACCCGCAGGGAAGACTATGGGTGGCTACGATGCCCGCCTATCCGCACTACTTCCCCGGTAATCCGCCGGATGATCGCATCGTGGTGTTGGAAGATACCGACCACGACGGAAAGGCGGATAAACATACGGTATTTGCTGACAGCCTGTATCTTCCGTTGGGATTTGAGCTGGGCGATGGGGGGGTATATGTAACCCAGGCACCGGATATGATTTTTTTGCGGGATACCGATGGTGATGGCCGGGCAGACGACCGGAAGACGCTTCTCAGTGGATTCGGAACGGAGGATTCGCATCATACACTCAATACGTACACGTGGGGTCCCGATGGAGCGCTGTATATGCATATGGGTACTTTTTTGCATTCCCAGATTGAAACGCCTTATGGGCCGAGGCGGGGAGCCTATGGCAATACTTGGCGGTTTGAGCCGCGGACGATGAAGCTGGATGAATACATTTCGTATCCCTATGCCAACCCTTGGGGAAGTGTATTCACGCGGGATGGTACGCATCTGATTGCGGACGTATCTACGGGTATGAACTATTTCGCCCCGCCACTTACGGTAGCCATCGACTACCCAAAAAAACACATGGGCATGAAGGATTTCCTGACTTCTTCGGCCAAACCTAAAACCTGCGGGATGGCTGTCGTATCCAGCCGGGCTTTCCCCGAAAATGCGCAGGGAAATGTACTTTTTAACACATTTATCGGATTCCAGGGAATTCGCCAGCATACGGTAACAGAGGAGGGAAGTGGCATCGTAGGGCATGAAATTGAACCACTTCTGCAGTCTACTGATCCGAATTTCCGTCCGGTGGGCCTTAAATTCGGTCCCGATGGTGCGCTTTATGTACTCGATTGGTACGATCCGATTATTCAGCACGGCGAGCAGAATTTCAGGGATTCGCTACGGGACCATTCCCGCGGGCGGATCTGGAGGATAACGTATAAGGGCAAAGATGTGCTGCCTGTGACTGACCTTAGCCGATTAACTGTCAGCGAATTACTCGAACAACTGAAGGTCTATGAAGACGGAGTGCGTTACCGTACCCGCATGCAGCTCCGGGAATTTACGGCTGATGAGGTCTTACCCGCTGTTGAAAAGTGGCTGGCCGGATTGGATGAGAATGACCCGGAAATCGACCAGCACCGCTTGGAGGGGCTTTGGGTGTACCAACAGTTTAACCATCCCAATAAGGAACTATTGGATAACCTATTGAAAAGCGAGACGCCATCAGTCCAGGCTGCGGCTGTCCGTGTACTGCTTTATTGGGCGGATGCCCTAACAGATGCCCAGGAGCGGCTCATTGTCCTGTCAAAGGATCCTTCACCACGGGTAAGGCTGGAAGCGGTGGCGGCGCTGAGCCACTTTGCATCCGAAGAGACCATACACGCCTTGCTGGCTGTTACCGATCAGCCTGTGGATGATTACATTGGATATGCGTTGATCGAATCTTTCAAGCACCTCAAGCCGGTTTGGATGGAGATGTTTAAAAAGAATAAAGACTTTCTGGCCAACGAACCCAAAAAGGCCGACGCATTGCTCCGGCCCTTGGCCTCAGCAGCCGAATTACAGGTGCCTGGTTTCATTATGGACGATCCTGACTATGCTCAATATGGAGTGGCTCCGTTATCCGCTGCGGATTTCGAAGCGTTGTCGGGTGTAGCCGCAGTCGAGCAGTTCCGTGAACGGCACCGGGAGCTGTTGAATCCGCAAACCGAGAAACGGGAAACTTCCCCCGATCTGCAGCCAAAGGACCTAGGAGAGATTGTCGTTCACCTATCGGCATTGCCCGGGAAAATGGCCTTTGATAAAGAAATTCTCACGGTAGTAGCGGGAAAATCAGTTTCGTTGATTTTCGAAAACCGCGACCAGATGGCACATAATATCGTCGTTGTAAAGCCCGGAAGCGAGGAGAAGGTCGGAACGGCCGCCGATGGTATGGCGGGTCTTCCGGATGGCTACGAAAAGCATTTCATCCCTCAGATGCCGGAAGTATTGTTTTCAACTCCGCTAGTCAACGCCGACGAAACATTTCAATTGAATTTTACCGCTCCGGCTAAGCCAGGAGATTATCCGTTTATCTGTACATTTCCGGGGCATTGGCGGGTGATGAAGGGAGTGATTAGGGTAACGGAGTAAATTTAAAACCGGAAATTAGGGGTATAGCTGATTGATGAGCAATGGAAATAACGCGCCTATTCAAACAAAAAGCAAGGACAAATTGTCGATTTAGAGTTGGTTAGTTTCAGATTATTTCGCTAAATTTGATTTAGCGTACCCGTGTAAATTTAATTATGAGGCATTTTCTTTCGTCAAAGTGGCTAATAGGCACGGCAATCGTCCTACTTATCGCGGCGTTGTCCGGATTTTTTTTCTCAGGACGGGGAGTCAGCGGTTTGGGCGGATCGATGCCGTTACCTGCGGTGGTTGATTACAATTTCCATATCCGGCCGGTCTTATCCGACAAATGTTTTGCCTGCCACGGGCCAGACAAGAATGCGCGTGAGGCAGATCTCAGATTGGATACCGAGGAAGGTGCTTATAAAGCATTGAAGGAAACCGCGGGCATGCATGCGATTGTTCCGGGCCATCCGGATCAAAGCGAGGCCTATCGCCGTATTACCAGTAACGACGAAACGATACGGATGCCGCCGGTGTCGTCAAACCTGACCTTGTCGGATTATGAAGTCCGGCTTATTGAACGATGGATCCGGCAGGGTGCGGAATATAAACCCCACTGGGCGTTCGTCCCACCCGAAAAGACGGAAATTCCAGAGGTCGATGACGACGAATGGCCGGTCAATGAGATCGATCACTTTGCATTGGCGAAGATGGAGATGATGGGATTTAAGCCTAATCCAGAGGCCGATAAAGCCCATTTATTACGCCGATTGAGTTTGGATCTTACCGGATTACCTCCCACAGAGAAGCAATTGGAGCATTTTCTTGCCGATGATTCGCGCGAGGCGTATGAACGTGTGGTGGATGAATTGATTGCCTCTAAGGCCTATGGTGAACGTATGGCTATGCATTGGCTGGATGTAGCCCGTTATGCGGATTCTTACGGCTATCAGGATGATGATATACGCACACAATGGCCGTGGCGTGATTGGGTAATTCATGCTTTCAACCAAAACATGCCTTATGACCGGTTTGTAACCTGGCAGCTGGCAGGAGACATGTTACCGAATGCAACCAAAGAACAGTTGTTGGCTTCTGCATTTAACCGGAACCATAAGATCACGGAAGAAGGTGGTGTCATTGAAGAAGAGTACCGGGTAGCCTATGCAATAGATAAAACCAACACTTTCAGTAAAGGTATTTTGGGTATCACGATGGAGTGTGCTCAGTGCCACGATCACAAGTACGATCCTTTCACGCAAAAAAATTATTTCCAGTTATACGCTTTTTTCAATAATTCCGCCGAAAAGGGACTGGAAGGGCTCGTCAACTCCGGCCCTTCTAAGACACCTCGATTAACCATCACGCAAGCGGATGTGGATAGCGTACTCCAGTTTATCAACAAAGCCGGTGACACGTCGGCGGTATCTGTATCGGTAATGGGCGAACTGGACGAGGTACGTCCTACCTACGTGCTTGACAGGGGTGTATACGATGCGCCTACCGAGCGGGTATACCCCGGTACGCCGGAGTCCATTTTGACGTTTGACAGCACGCAGTATGCATCCAACCGGCTCGGGTTAGCCAACTGGGCATTCAGCAAAGAAAATCCGTTGACGGCAAGGGTGTTTGTCAATCAGTTGTGGACAATGGTGTTTGGACGGGGGCTGGTAGCTACCGTGGCAGATTTCGGCAACCAGGGCGAACTGCCCAGTCACCCCGAATTACTGGATTGGCTGGCAGCTGATTTCCGAGATCAGGGCTGGGATGTGAAACGGTTAATGAAGCAACTGGTGATGAGTGCTACCTATCGGCAATCGTCCGTCGTGACGAAAAAACACTTGGCGGAAGATCCGGAAAATATCTACCTGGCACGGGCTAAACGGTTGCGCCTGCCGGCAGAATTTATACGGGATTTGGCATTGGCCAGCAGCGGACTGCTTAATCCGGAAATCGGTGGTCCCAGCATAAAGCCTTATCAACCGGATGGAATATGGGAAGTAACCAGTTCGGGAAGAGGCGCGCTGTCCAATTATGTGCAAGATCATGAAAATGCACTTTATAGGCGGGGCATGTATGTGTTTATCAAATTGACGGTGCCACCTCCCAATATGCTGATTTTTGATGCCAGCAACCGGGATATGTGCGAGGTAACCCGCCAACGTACCAACACCCCATTGCAGGCACTGGTGATGCTGAACGATCCCGTGATTTTGGAGGCATCGCGTGTGTTTTCCGGAAAATTGCTGCAGGAAGCACCGCAGGCGAAGCCCCGTGACCTGATCAACCACGCATTCCGGCGTATTTTAAGCCGGGACGCCAGTGAAAAGGAACTAAGTTCGTTGGAGTCCTATTATTCAGATGAACTGAAACGCTATCGTGAATCGCCAGCGGATGCAGAGGCGTTTGTAGCGGTGGGCGAAGCACCTCACGAGAAGACGGTGAATGTGGTTGAACAGGCGGCTTTGATGGCAGTCATTCACGGATTGTACAATTTAGAAGAAACGATTACACGGACATAACGGCAAGCTGATAGCCGACCGCAAACAGGAGAAATAAGTGGTATGAAGAAAGACGGAATGTTAGAAAAAGAAGTTGAACAAGCCCGTTTATACGAAAACCGGAGGCAGTTCTTGTCGCGATTGAGTATCGGAATCGGTAGCGCCGCGTTGGGCTCATTGCTGATACCGGATTTATTTTCAGGTAAAGGAGGGGATAGCGATGGTCCCGCACCGGGAATTCCCCATTTTGCACCAAAGGCCAAACGGGTTATTTATCTTTTCCAGAGCGGAGGCGTGTCCCAATTGGAATCGTTTGACGGGAAACCTAAATTGCGTGAGATGATGGGACAGGATCTTCCTGAATCGGTGCGCGGCGGGCAACGGCTTACGGGGATGACAGCCGGTCAGGCAAGTTTCCCGCTGGTGGGATCTTACTATGATTTTGCCCAGTATGGAAAAAGCGGTGCCTGGGTCAGCTCGGCGTTTCCGCACATGGCAAAAATCGTTGACGACCTTTGCATCATCCGATCGCTTCATACCGATGCCATCAATCACGATCCGGCGATTACCTTTTTCCAAACGGGTGCCCAACAGGGGAACCGCCCGAGTATGGGTGCATGGCTGAGTTACGGGTTGGGTAGTGAAAATCAGAATCTTCCGGCTTTCTGTGTGTTGGTATCGAAAGGAAGGGGGAATGGACAGGGTGTTTATGCAAAACTGTGGACCAACGGGTTCCTGGATTCCGTGCACCAGGGGGTGCAACTTATGGGCGGACCAGATCCGGTGCTGTACCTGGGCAATCCGCCGGGAACGGATAAAGTGAGCCGCAGAAAGTTGTTCGATAAATTGGCCGAACTGAATCTTCTCCAGTTTGAGGCATTCGGGGATCCTGAAATTACGGCAAAGGTGCAGCAATACGAGATGGCTTACCGGATGCAAACCTCTGTCCCTGAGGTTACGGACCTATCAAAAGAACCGGACCATATTGTTAAACTGTATGGTCCCGATTGCCTCGTTCCGGGTACCTATGCGGCGAACTGCTTGTTGGCAAGAAAATTATCTGAAAACGGTGTGCGTTTTGTGCAGCTCTATCATCAGGGATGGGATCAGCACGGCAATCTGCCCAACGAGATGGCCACACAGGCAAAAGATGTAGACCAGGCGTCGGCTGCTTTGGTAACTGATTTGAAACAACGCGGCTTACTGGACGAAACATTGGTCATATGGGGCGGCGAGTTCGGCCGGACCAGTTACTGCCAGGGAAGACTGGAGTTTAACAACTACGGAAGAGATCACCACCCCCGTTGCTTCAGCGTATGGATGGCTGGCGGCGGTATAAAGCCTGGAATTGTATACGGCGAAACAGACGAGTTTAGTTACAACATTGTTAAAGATCCGGTGCATGTGCATGATTTTCATGCTACCATTCTTCATCAGCTCGGATTGAATCATGAGAAATTGACGTACCGGCACCTGGGGCGGCGTTATCGCCTTACCGACGTTGCCGGAACGGTGGTAAAAGACATCTTGGTGTAGCGCTTACCCATGAAATCAATCCATACCGCCCTGCTTAACCTGCTGATTGCATTTCAGGTATTCATTGTTTTTTTCCTCCTTTTTGAGAGCAGGATTTACGTGCCGGCATCGCTGCAGGTGCTGGGTCGGGCTCATCCTTTGTTGCTGCACTTCCCGATTGTGTTGTTGGTGCTTGCCTGGCTGCTCGGGTGTTTTGGAGAAAAGCTGGATATGGGGCAGGCGTTGGTCAAGCAGTTGGTATATACACTACTGCTGTTGACCGCCTGGAGTGCCGCGCTAACCGTCGTGGCAGGTTTATTCCTTTCCAAGGAAGGAGGGTATGAAGGCCCTGCTTTCCAATGGCATAAATGGACGGGGGTAGCACTGTGTTTTTTATCCGCCGGATTGCTGTGGTATCACGAGCGGACAGCTGTTAAACGAACGAAATATCCCAATCTTTTCCGGATCGGATTGAGTGTTTTGTTGGTCGTATTAATGATGGCCGGTCATTTCGGTGCCGGGTTGACGCGCGGTGCAGATTACCTGTTTGAACCGGTACGCGGGAAAAAACAGAAAGCTTTGGATATCGAAATGGCGGTTGTGTTTCCCGATCTGGTCTATCCGATCCTGGAAGCAAAATGCCTGAATTGTCACAGTCCGAATAAGGCAAAAGGAGGCTTGATACTCTCAGATACGACGTTGATGCGCCAAGGGGGAGATAGTGGCCCGTTATGGGTAAGCAGCTCCACGGAAGAAAGCCTTCTTATTCAGCGCCTACTGCTGGATATCGGTCATGAGCATCATATGCCACCCAAGGGCAAACCGCAGTTGACCGATGAAGAGTTGGCATTGGTTCAAGCGTGGGTTGCATCCGGTGCAGATTTTGAGGTTCCCTTGTCATCCGTTCCTCCCGATGATCCGATTCATCGGTTGGCTGTAGCCGTTTATGGTGCTCCAAATACAGAAGCTTACGATTTTCCGGCTGCAGATGCCGGAACGGTAGCCGGATTGAACAGTCCGTATCGGGTTGTTAAACCGATCGCGTTGGGGATGCCTGCTTTGACCGTAGGCTTCTATGGAAAAACCGCTTTCACCGAGCAATCGCTGAGCGAATTAACGGCAGTTGGTCTACAGGTCGTATCTATGTCGCTGAGCGGAATGCCGTTATCCGAAAAGGATCGGCAAACACTCGGAAATTTCACCAACCTACAAGAATTGATATTGAATGACACCCCGGTGGATGACCGGTGGTGTGAGACACTGGCGGCACTCCCAAAATTGCGTACGATCAGCCTGAGTGGTACGAAAGTAACAGAAACCGGGCTCGCGACCCTGTTGGCCCTGCCAAAGCTGAAGCAGGTATACGTATGGAATACCCAGGTCGGCACGGATGTGCTGGAGCGGCTGCAGCAGGAGCATAAAAATGTGACCATCGAACAAGGATACCGGGATGATGGCCAGACGATCCTTCCGTTAAACGCTCCCCTGATTAAGCCGGCTAGCAGTTTTTTTGAGGAGAGGGCTACAGTCACGTTAAGCCATCCGGTAGCTGGTGTTGAATTGCGTTACACGCTGGATGGAAGTGAACCCGATAGTACCCATGCACGTCTTTACAAGGAGCCTTTTACCATCGATGCCGCAACCGTTGTGCGGGTAAAAGGCTATAAATCTGGCTGGTTTTCCAGTGCGGAGACGTTAAAAGCCTTTCACCCCTCGGCAAACCGTCCCGACCGTCTATTCCTGCTGGGTCCACCCAATCCAGGCTACAAAGGACGGGGTGCTGTGACCTTAGTCGATTTGGTAAGCGGGGGAGACAATCACGCGGATGGCAAATGGTTGGGATTCTATGGTGAGCCGATGAATGTATCGTTCCATTTCGACGAGGCGATTCACATAGATACCATCGGTATCAGCGTAAAGCAGCAGTATGGTAACTATATTTATCCGCCAAAGGTCATTCAGGTATGGGGTGGTGCCGACTCCATCGGTGCACGCTTGCTTACCCGGGTTCAGCCGATACTGGAAAAGCCAGAAAAAGCACCGGCAAGTCAACTAGTCAGCATACCTGCGGTCGGCGACGCAATCCGGTACCTGCGGTTAGTGGTTGAGCCGTTTGTTCCCATACCCCCGGGATATCCTGCTGAGGGAAACCCTGCCTGGATTTTTGTCGATGAAATCACCATAAACTGACCTGAGTAAATTAACCGCCAGAAATCAGGTACACCGTTTGAAAAGGTTAAAAAAACACATTTTGAATTATTTTTCAAGGGTTGCTGCCGCGTTTTGCGTTTGTGCAAATGAATTGGAGGCGGCTTTGACTATCTTTGTTTATGCGAGGTGAATACGTGCAGGTTACAGGGAAATTTAACAAGTTGCGGCGCATATTCAGTTTGTGGATGATTAACCAGGTCCAAAAGCAATAAACCTGATTTTTGCCCGATTTCATAGGGTTGTTCTTTGAGGGACGCAAGGGGGGGATGTTCTAAGTATTGAATCATGGGGTTGGCACCGTAGCCAATAAGCTCGACAGCGGGCGCTATGGAGGCAAATTCAAAGCGAAGGCAATTCAGTGCATCAAGCATCACCTGATCTTTGAAAGTCAAAACAGCGGTGGCCGGATCGTCAAGTTGCATCAGCCGGCGTATGGCTTGGTAATTACTTTCCTGGCTGAAATCACTTTCCTGAACAAGCGATTTGTCAAAAGGGATGCCATGTTGAATCAGCCCGTCTCGATAGCCTAAGAAGCGGTCGCGGCTGGTGGTCCAATAGGAAGAAGCATTGATAAAGCCGATCCGCTTATGACCCCGGGATACGAAGTAGCTGATTGCATCCACAGCACCGGTGTAGACATCGCTGCAAACGCAATGAAGTTCTTCGTTGATGGGTTTCCGTATAAAGTAAACGACAGGGATACCCGAATAAACAACTTCGTTAATATGGGAAGTGTCGGTGGTTTCCCGGGATATGGCAATGACCAGACCATCCACACGGTTGCTTTGCATGGTTAGCAGCAACTCTTTTTCCCGTTGGAGGCTTTCATGGCTTTGGCCGATGAGTACCTGGTAACCATGGTCGTAAGCGAATTTTTCGAAACCTTCCACGGCGGCCACATAAAAATGGTCGAGCATGTTGGGAATGACGATACCAAGGGTATATGATTTCTGTTGTTTGAACCGGATTGCGGTTTGATTGGGAACGTAATGGAGTTCTTTAGCTAATTTCTTAACCCGTTCCCGTGTAACGATACCAATGTTAGGGTGGTCCCGCAGTGCTTTGGAAACGGTAGACGGAGACAGTTTAAGTGCAGAAGCAATGTCTCTAATCGTAGCTCGTTTGTGATCCATCGGGCTAAGATAAGGAAAAACCTGCTTTGCACTCCGCATCTCAGCGCCTTTGCAGGAAAAACAAAATAAAAACCAATATATTCAATAACTCATATTACATGGAAACAAGGAGAAAATTTGTTCAGAAGGGATTGTTAGGGATTGCAGCGACGGGCTTGGCCGGCCGGGCATTCGGGTCAACACAACCGAAGGGTGATGTACTTACCGGGTTGGCTAAGGATGTCAGTTTTGACCTTGCCATCGCCGGATTCAGTTTTGTTAAATTTGGACTGGATGACGCGCTGGCTATGATGAAACGTATGGAGGTCCGTTATCTGTGTATCAAGGATTTTCATTTACCGCTTACTAGTACAGATGCTGAAATAGCCGCATTCCATAAGAAGCTGGCCGACGCAGGCGTTACCGGATATGGTGTGGGGCCGATTTACATGACAAAATCCAAAGAAGAAATCGATAAGGGATTTGAATATGCCAAGCGGGTAGGCGTGAAGTTAATGGTAGGAATCCCCTCGCAGGACAATCTGCCGTACATTTCTGAAAAAGTAAAGGAATACGATATCCGGTATGCCATCCATAACCATGGTCCCGAAGATAAGTTGTATCCAAACGCGACGACCGTTTTCGAGGCAGTGAAAAATCTGGATGAACGAATGGGGCTGTGTTTCGATATGGGACATAATACGCGGGACGGCCAGGACTCCATCAAAGACCTGGAGCGCTACCAGCATCGGATATTTGATATCCATTTCAAGAATGTTACCGCGCCGACAAAGGACGGTACGACCTGTGAATTGGGAAGAGGTGTGATCGACATTCCTCGATTTGTCAAAACGTTGCGTAAGATAGGCTATCGGGGAAAGTGTAGCCTGGAATTTGAAAAAGATATGTCAGATCCGTTGGCTGGACTGGCTGAATGCAAAGGCTATTTCCAGGGAGTGATCGATACATTGGCGTGATACATGCATCTGACTAGTTATTAACTAACTAATATATTAAAATCAATTATAAATGGATAAAAATTCGTATTCGAGAAGGGTATTTATCAAGCAGGCGATGTTGGCGTCGGCGGTAGCTGCGGTATCTCCCGGTTTGTTGACGGCCAGGCCCAAATTAGCGGCGGCGAATGAGCGGGTTAATCTAGCGTGTATCGGAATCGGTAACCGGGGGGGAGAGATCATCCGCGATCTGTATGCAACGGGACTCGCCAATATTGTGGCGCTGTGCGACGTGGATATGGGTGCTCCGCATACATTGAAAACCATCGAACAGTTTCCGGACGTGCCACGGTTCCAGGATTTCCGTCAGCTATTCGATAAAATGGACAATCAAATTGACGCGGTATCCATTGGGGTACCTGATTTTTCACATTTTCCCATCACGATGCATGCGATGGGTCTGGGTAAGCACGTATACGTGGAAAAGCCCATGGCACGTACGTTTAACGAGGTGGAACTGATGATGAAGGCAGCCAGGAAATATAAAAAGGTAGTCACCCAAATGGGGAACCAAGGGCACTCGGATGCCAACTACTTTCAGTTCAAAGCCTGGGTGGAAGCCGGTATCATCAAGGATGTAACCGCTATTACCGCACATATGAATTCACCGCGTCGTTGGCATGGATGGGATCCCAATATCAAATCGTTTCCTCCTGCTGAACCGATCCCCGCTACGTTGGACTGGGATCTGTGGCATTCCGCTGTTGCCAAGCAACACGATTACAACCACGACTATATCAACGGACAATGGCGTTGCTGGTATGATTTCGGTATGGGAGCCCTAGGAGACTGGGGTGCGCATATTATTGATACCGCGCATCAGTTTCTTGACCTGGGGTTGCCCTACGAAGTGGAATGTACAAAAGCCACCGGACATAACGAATTCTTTTTTCCCATGTCTTCGACCATCGTATTCCGCTTTCCTGAACGGAAGAAGATGCCGGCACTGGACATTACATGGTATGATGGGTTAGATAATTTACCTCCTATTCCCGAGGGATATGGAGTATCCGGGCTGGATCCGAATATTCCACCACCCAGTACGGGTGCGCTTGAGCCCGTAAAACTGAATCCCGGTAAAATCATTTATAGCAAAGAATTGACATTCAAGGGAGGGTCGCACGGAAGCACACTTTCCATCATCCCGGAAGAGAAGGCAAAAGAAATGGCTTCCCGGCTACCGGAAGTACCGGTAAGTCCGTCCAATCACTTTGCCAATTTCCTGAAAGCTTGTAAAGGAGAAGAAGAAACACGGTCTCCATTTGAGATTGCTGGGCCGCTTAGCCAGGTATTTTGTTTGGGCGTTCTGTCTCAACAGTTGAAGACAAAACTTGAATTTGATAGAAAGAAAAAAGTCATCACCAACAACAAAATGGCGAACGAGCTATTGGTAGGACCGCCACCGAAAAAAGGCTGGGAACAATACTATCAAGTTTAGGACAAACGGTTAGAAGGAACTGCCGTTGAGGTAGGGCAGTTCCTTTTTCCAGTTGCCGAACACACCTAATAAAACCACAATACAAACACATATATACACACATTATAGAACACACAATCGCATTAAAACACACCAATAAAACACACCAACATTTAAAACAAACAAATACAAACCATAACATGATTGAAAGGGGATAAAACCCTTCGTTAACCAGTTGTTTCTTTTGCCAATGGGGATAATCTCCTTTGGACTTCATATACAATCTCCATATTGGATGCAGTGCCGTGAAGTACATTGACGGGGCCACTTGCTGTTGTATACGTTGTTTGATACGAGATTGAAACCGTATTAACATTCTTTATAAACATAAATCAATTGTAGTATGATGAACATGAACAAATGGGCTTATTCGCTACACTTGCGATGCAGGGTAGCGTTTGTGTTTCTGCTTGTCGGAATCGCTTTGGGGTTACCGGTCAGTGCACAACAGGGATCGACAATTACAGGTACCGTGCGTGACGTACAGGCCGAACCGATCGCCGGAGTGACGGTTGTACAAAAGGGCACTGCCACCCAGGTGACTACAGACGAGCTAGGCAGGTTTACCATTTCGGTGAATAATGCAGACGGAACATTGGTTTTCTCGTCGGTTGGCTACGAATCTCAGGAAGTTGGCTTACGCGGAGCCAATATGCCTTTGGATATCGTGCTGGAATCGGAGGTACAGGATCTGGATGAAGTGATCGTTGTCGGTTATGGCACCATGAAGAAAAGTGACCTGACCGGATCGGTTACACGCGTAGCATTGGAAGACAAACCCGTGCCCAATGTAAACCTTACACAGGCATTGTCGGGTGCATCCGCAGGTGTCAACATCCAACAAAGCGGACTGGCCGGTGGGGATGCTTCGCTTTCCATCCGGGGCAAAACCTCGCTTTCCGCAAATGACAATCCCCTTATCGTACTGGACGGTATTATTTTCAATGGATCGCTTTCAGATATAAACGTGAATGACGTGGAATATATCGACATTCTCCGCGATGCGAGTGCCGCCGCTGTATACGGATCGCGTTCGGCGAACGGTGTCATCATTATCACGACCAAACGGGGCAAGACGGGGGCTCCCCGGATCAATGTGAATGCCAATTATGGATTTCAGGCGATGACCAACAATCCGATGAAAGTCATGAACGCCGAACAGTATGCGATCCGGATGGTGGATTATTTCTATCAACAGGAGCTCTACAATTGGTATCGGACCAATCCCACCAGTGAGGCTGGAAAGCCGGTAAGGCCTGATGTGACAAACCGCGAGACTGTCGCCGCGCGTTTGCGTACCGAAGAGGAGCGGCAGAACTACCTGGCGGGTAACGAAATCGATTGGGTGGATCAGGTTATGCGGGATCGGGCATCGATTGCGAACTACGATGCCAGCTTTTCCGGCGCTTCAGAACGAGTAAATTACTATGCCTCCGGATCGGTTGCCCGCGAAGAGGGAATTCTGAAAAACGACCAGTTCGAACGGTATACGTTCAATTCAAAGGTTGATGGGAAATTGACCGACTGGCTGTCACTTGGGCTGAATGTCAATTATTCCTATCGCGACTATTCGGGTGTAAATGCCAGCTTGGAAGACGCCAGGGTGGCCAGCCCTTTGGCTAACTACGATTTGGATTCGCCCGATGATTATGTGACGTTCCTGACCAATGAAGGATACATGCCCCATCCATTAGGGCAGACAAAAGCTACAAACGAGGATATCCGGAACAACCTGTTTTTTGTGGCGAACGCAAAAGTGGATGTTCCGTTCGTTGAGGGGTTAACCTATGATTTCAACTATTCAAATACATTTTATTACCGTAAGAATAACACATTTTGGCCGGTATCCATTGAAAACGGAAACACCAACAACGGACGTGCGGAGCGGCGGCCTGAAGAGACGCGCCAATGGATCTTCAATAATATCTTGTCTTATAACCGCACATTTGGTGATCACGATATTAACAGCACCTTACTTTATAGCCGGGAAAAATATTTCGGACAATCCTATATCCTGCGGGTAGAGGGTTTTGAAAATCCGTTGCTGGGCTTCAACAACCTGAATATGGGAACGGTGGTAACGGTTGTGCCACCCGGAGACAGTGATCCGGCACGGGCGTGGGAGGAACAGGGTGTTTCCTACATGGCCCGGCTGAACTACCAGTACAAACGTCGGTACATGATTACCGGAACAGTGCGGCGGGATGGATTTTCGGGCTTCGGGCCGGATTCGAAATTTGTCACATTGCCCTCCGTGTCTCTTGGGTGGGTTGTCTCCGAAGAACCGTTTTGGAAAGAAGGTTCATCGATTTATACCAAGCTAAGGCTTTCATACGGCCAGAACGGTAACCAGGGGATAGGCCGTTACAGCAGTTTTGCACAGATGGGGACCGAATACTATGTTTACGATAGCAATACTTCAATTTCCCTGTTCCCCAATCGGATCGGGAACCCCAGCCTGCGTTGGGAAAAAACCTCATCCGTCAACCTTGGTGTCGACTTTGGATTTTGGAATAACCGGTTAGCGGGTTCCGTGGACGGCTACCTGGCCAAAACATCCGATGTGTTGGTAAAACGTAAACTACCTGGGTCTGCAGGGTATGCCGACATCTGGTCCAATATAGGAGCTCTTGACAACAAGGGGTTGGACATCGAGTTGAGGTCTGAGAATATCCAGACGACTGATCTGAACTGGAAAACAAATGTGGTATTCTCCATCAATCGGAACAAGATTTCCAAATTGTACGGTGGCGAGAATGACGTTGACGTCGGCAATGAGTGGTTTGTCGGGGAGCCGATCTCGGCACTTTATGATTACGAGATGTTGGGGGGATTATGGACCGAGGACGACCTGTATGCCGGGCGGACGTACACCGGCTGGTATCCGGGACAGTATAAGTATGCTGACCTGAACGGGGATAACCGTATCGATCCGCAGAATGACCGGAAAATTGTAGGATATGCCGATCCCAATTACCGTTTCAGCATCGGAAATACGCTCACCTGGAAGAACTTTTCGCTTTACTTCCTGCTTAATTCCATCCAGGGAGGGAATGGGTATTACCTGCGCGACAACTATACTGTGGTGAATGTGAATAGTCGTTCGGACGATGTTTTGCGCATGAACCAATCGGCAGTACGGCCTTATTGGACACCGGATAACGGCGTTGACAATGCGACCGGCGTGTATAACTCCGCTGCAGTGACCAGCCGGATTTTTGAAAGCCGCAGCTTTGTGAGGATACAGGATGTGTCGTTGACCTACACCTTTGGCAACGATCTCCTGCAACGTATGGGCCGCATCAATAACCTACAGATATTCCTGTCTGGAAAGAACGTTTATACGTGGACAAAATGGTCCGGCTGGGATCCGGAGATCGCATCCGCCAATGCCAACTATCCGGCTATGCGGAACGTATCACTGGGACTGAGGCTGGGTTTATAGTAGAAAAATATCAAATACATAAAGCATGACAACAATGAAATTTAACTATATAACAGCGAAGTGCGCAGCATGTCTGTTTTCGTTGACAATGGTGGTCTCCGCTTGCAATGATATGGATTTTTTGGAGGAGGTGCCGAAAGACTTTTTGGCGCCTCAAAATGCCTACAATACCGTGGAGGGGATTAATCAAGGCATTACCGGTCTCCATTTCACCGTGCGGAACGACTGGTATTTTGGTGAGGAACTTCAAGACGTCGGAACTATATACAAGGCACTGGGTACGGACATCGCTTTTCACGGCGAGGACCCGAACAGTACACGGTTCTTGTGTAATTACGTCAATTACCTGACTCCTTCGTCGGAGTACGTAAGGGAATACTGGAATAGACCCTACAGGCTCATACAACGGGTCAATCTGTTAGTCGAAGGGATTAACAATGCAGATGAGTCATTGCTTACGCCGGAGGAGAGGAATGCCTATATCGCCGAGGCGTTGTTCTTCCGTGCATACGCCTATCGGCATTTGGTGTCTTTTTTCGGTGACGTGCCGGTGGTGACGGAAGCAATCGATTTCGCCAAAACGGATTTTGTGCGCGACCCTACTTCCGTTGCCTATCAACAGATGGAGGAAGACCTGTCTTTCGCCGTTGAGCATCTTCCCGATCCCGGCTCGGAAAAGGATCCCGGGCGAATTACAAAAGGTGCGGCCTATCATCTGCTCACCGAAGTGTATCTCATGCAACACAAATATACAGAGGCGGTAACCGCAGCAACGCATGTGATTAACGACTTCGGTTACCATTTGATGACCGAACGGTTTGGCTCAAACCCGGATGTGTTTGGCTCCGGAGATGTATATTCCGATTTATTTGCATATGGTAACCAGAACTTAGGAGAGAACAAAGAGAGCATCTGGGTGCTCCAATTTGAGCCTTCTACCGTGATCGGTGGATCCAACAATCGCTGGAACCGGGCCTTTGCACCCGCCTACTTCCGGATGGGCAATACACCCGATGGAAAGCCCGCTTTCCGGGGCGAATTAGTGAATGGGGCTTATACAGGCTACTCGGATTCGTTGGGGCGGGGCGTCGCTTGGGTGCGTCCTACAAATTTCAGTGCTTACACGATATGGGAAGGCAACTGGAACAACGATATCCGTAACGCTAAGCACATGATCAAACGGGATTTTTACTACGACAGCCCTGAGTCGGCTTTCCACGGGCAAAAGATTGATTTCTCCAAATACCCAGCATCGGCAGGGAGAGATCCCATCCGCGATACCTGTCAATATATCTATCCGTATTTCATAAAATTTGCCGATCCCATGCATGTCTTGGACAACGAAGCCACCTCGGGAAATGGTGCTTCGTATAAAGACGTCTATGCCATGCGACTGGCTGAAACGTATTTGTTCCGTGCCGAAGCGTACATTGGTCTCGGCGAATTGGATTTGGCAAAGGAAGATATCAATGCCGTCCGTACCCGTTCACATGCAAAGCCGGCTACCACGGCAGACATCGATATCGATTACTTGCTCGATGAACGGGCAAGGGAACTGTACGGTGAAGATTGCCGTCATTTTGTGCTCCGCCGTACTGGGAAATTGGTTGAGCGTGTTCGCAAATACAATAATAATCCATTGAATCCGGGATTGAATATCCAGGACTACCATGTCTTGTGGCCGATTCCGCAGGAACAGATGGACTTGAATATCGATCAACAATGGACACAAAACCCGGGTTATTGATCTGACAACCTAAGTACAGTTCAGGAAGCGTGTATCCGTTGGTAACGAATTGGATACACGCTTTTTTTGATTTAGAATTTTTTCTATTTTCACCTCTATGATTGGAAGGTGTCTTTTACTCCTCCTGATCTCCTATGAAAGCCTCGCCCAAACCTACGTCGGCCCAACCTACCAAGCCATGGGGTCCACGGGCATCGCCCTCAAGGGGATTTACAGCCTGACGGCCAATCCGGCGGGGCTGGTGGGAATGGAACGCCCTACCGCAGGGGTCAGTTACCAACAACATTTCATGTCGGCCGATATCACCACGCAGGTAGCACTGCTGGGGGTGCCAACCCGGTTAGGGGCCTTTGGCGTCGCCGTATCCCGCTATGGAATGAATAAGGCGTATGAAGATACGAAAGCCGGGTTTTCCTTTGCGAAACAATTCGGTTCCGAACTGGCCTTTGGCATGTCGGTCAATTATCACCAGTTTTACATTCCGGCGTATCTGCGCGTTTCTTCCTTATCCGTGGATATCGGCGTGCAGTACAGAACAGCACAGGGTGCCATTTTCGGATTGCAGTGCACGAACGTGGGCAGGACGGATTTGGGGTCGGATATCTCCGGGAATCTTCCCGTATTTGTCGGTGTAGGAGCAAGTTATCCCTTAGCTGCGGTGTTGGTAACGGCAGATGTGCAATACCGATGGCAACAAGCGATTGGCGGGCATTTTGGGGTCGAATACAACCTGATGGAACCGTTATATCTGCGGGGTGGAATATCGGTCAACCCCATGCTGCAGCATGCTGGATTTGGCATTCGTTTACGCAGTTTCAGCTTCGATACCGCGGCAACGTTCCATCCCCGCTTGGGTATGTCACCGCAAATAGGGATATGTTATGCATTTTAATCGGTATATACTGTTGTTTCTGTTTTTAGACTTATGGGCCGCTTGCAGTTTATATGCACAAACTGAGGCTGATCTGTTGGTTGAGCGGCTGATGGAACAGTTGGCGGAGGAATTAACCGAGGATTTTGATTTTTCCGAATTGGCAGAACGATTGGAATTTTATAGGCAGCACCCTATTGATCTCAATCGTACAGACGGAAGCGAGTTGCGGGAGCTCGGATTTGTTCCCCAACTGTTCATTGACCGTCTGTTGGAACATCGCTCCCGTTCGGGTAAATTTGTTGCTCCTTATGAGTTGCAGACACTTGAAGGGCTGGACACCGGGTTACTCCGGTTCCTATTACCCTATGTTACGGTAGGGGCATCCCCTTCGCTGTCAGACGTACGTGCGGGTCAACTGTTGACGGAGGGTACGCATGATTTGATGGTCCGGTATGGACGTACGTTGCAACGGCGGGAGGGATATAAGATTACGGATCCGGCGCGATCCCGTTATCTCGGATCTGCCGATCAAGTATTTACCCGTTACCGGTTTCATTTTGGCCACGATTTGCAGGTTTCCCTGAATGCAAAGAAAGATGCCGGCGAAGCTTTCTTTACCGGTGCACAACGCGGTGGTTTTGATTTTTATTCAGGCAGTGTCTATGTAAAGAATCAGCGTTGGTTAAAGGGACTGGTTGTGGGTGATTATACGCTTCAGTTTGGTCAGGGATTAGCCCTGTGGACCGGTTTGGGTTTTGGTAAGGGTTCGATGGTACAGAGCGTGTCGAAGCAGGCTACTGGCTTACAGCCTTATACTTCATCCAATGAGGTACTCTTTTTAAGAGGCACTGCTGCGACCCTCGCATTTGGACATTTGCTGTTTACCCCGTTTGTCTCCCGACGCTGGCTTGACGGATCAATCGACTATGACGAGGAGGGCCAACGCATAGTGGGCGTCA
The DNA here is from genome assembly GCF_014642075.1 of Parapedobacter defluvii. Lineage (GTDB taxonomy): Bacteria > Bacteroidota > Bacteroidia > Sphingobacteriales > Sphingobacteriaceae > Parapedobacter > Parapedobacter defluvii. Next base: position 100,422 of record NZ_BMIK01000002.1, read on the forward strand.
TCGGGCAAACCGGGCTTCACCGTACACCTACAGAAGTAGCCAATCGAGGTTCTGTATTGCAATGGACATATGGTGCAAACGCACAATACGAATACCGGCGTCTCCGGATTGGCGCAACGGCGTATCGTATGCGTTTGGACGCAACGATCCAACCCCAGGGTCTGCTGCGAAACCAATATGCATTTCACGGAAACAACCTTTGGAATGCCAGTGTTTACTACAATTACTCGTGGCGGGGAATCTACCTGTTTGGCGAAGCCGCCCATAGCCTCGGAAGCGGCACTGCCTTCGCCAATGGGCTCATTGCATCCCTGCACCCCCATCTTTCGCTGGCGTTGCACTACCGCAATTATGGACGTGATTACTATTCTTTTTTTAGCCAGGGAATCGCGGAGGGAAGCGGTGTGGTTAACGAGCGGGGTTTCTATTCCGGCTTGGTGTATCATCCGGGTAGGTCGGTGGAATGGGTATTGTATACTGACTTTTTTCGCTTTCCCTGGTTGCGGTATCGGGTTGATGCCCCCTCCCAAGGCGCTGATTTACTAACTCAATTCACCTATACCTGGTATAAAAAAGCCAATGTATCCATCCGTTACCGCCACCGGCAGCGGGGAGAAAACGCTTCGGCTGAAGGGCCGCATCATGTCGTAGTGGACGTATTCCGTCAGCAATTGCGGGTAAATGGACAGTATAAACTGGGTGACGTATGGAGTATGCGGAACCGTGTGGAACTGACCCGCTACCGGAAAGAGGGAGATGCGACGGAAATCGGGTGGATGGTTTATCAGGATATTATTTTCAAACCGATGAACGGAAACCTAAGCGGCAATGCACGTATAGCCCTGTTTAGCACGCCCGGATATAATTCACGCATTTATGCGTTTGAAAACGATGTGCTTTATGCCTATTCCTTTCCACTTTATCATAACGATGGAGTCCGTGCGTATGTTAACCTTCGCTATCGATTTGGACGGAAGATGGATGTGTGGCTGCGGTATGCAACATTTATCTATCGCGGCGTGGAAGAGGTGGGAAGCGGGTTGGATGCAATTGAGGGAAATCAGCGGTCGGATGTACGGGTGCAGTGGAGGTGGCAGTTTTAATATTAGATATATAAGCGTCGGAAAGGAAATTGCTTTAGTTGCCCAGAGCCGTATCGGACTTATATGGGAATCGCATTATAAATCGTAGCTTTGAACCGGGGTTTAGACTTAAATTACATCGCAAAGATATGAACATTGTCTTGCAGACCGGAAAAGAACTGGCCGTGCCGTTGTATGGGGCGTCATTGATTGCTGCGCAGATGGACGCAGCGATAGCCAATGGTAAAGGTGATTTGGATCACAGTGCGCTTGCTTTGCTTATAGAGAGGCTTGCAGGCATAACCGATTGATAGAAACAACAGAAATATGCATATCCTGATAGCCCCGAATGCTTTTAAGAATGCGCTCGATGCCCAAGAAGTAGCGGCATGCATCCGAAGTGGCCTGTTGGCAAGCAGCCTTCCCTGCACGTGCGAATGCTTTCCGGTCGGTGACGGAGGCAATGGGACAGGTGCATTGATTGTAGATCGACTGGGGGGCAAACGGATCGAATTGACGGTGAAGGATCCTTTGGGCCGCCCGGTTTCGGCTTTTTACGGCTGGATTGACAACGGCAGCGTCGCCGTAATCGAAATGGCCGATGCCTCGGGCCTGCACCTGTTGAAGCAGCATGAGCTGAATCCCCTTCGGACAAGTTCTTACGGAACAGGGCAGCTTATGGATGCGGCGCTGGATGCGGGCGCAAAGGAAATTATCCTCTGCATGGGCGGATCTGCCACGGTCGACGGGGGAACCGGGATATTGGCGGCGTTGGGTGTACGCTTCCTGGATAGGGCCGGCAGGGAAATCCTGGATTTACCGTCGGGGCTTGAGCGGCTGCATCACATTGATTGCTCATCGGTGGATAGACGGATAAACGACTGCAGGATTGTTGTTTTATGCGATGTCCTGAACCCGTTGCTGGGACCGGCCGGGGCGTCAGCTGTTTTCGGCCCCCAAAAGGGAGCTACACCGGATATGGTCGGACAGCTTGAGTCGATCCTGGAGCAGTTTGCAAAGGTAATCGAGTCGGAAACGGGCATAGCAATTTCCCATGTGGAGTCGGGCGGGGTAGCTGGAGGGGCAAGTGCGGGATTGAAGGGCGTATTGAATGCCGAATTGGTCAATGGTATCGATTACTTCCTCCAATTGACGCAGTTTCAGCAGGCGCTCGCCGAAAGCAATCTGGTCATCACGGGAGAGGGGAGTATCGATAATCAGACCCTTCAGGGCAAAGCCCCTTTTGGAGTGGCAAAAATGGCAAAGGAGCTTAACCTGCCGGTTATCGGTTTGGCGGGGATCGTACCCCTGAAACAGGATGTGGAGCTGGAGCACTATTTTGATATGCTGTTGGCGATAGGAAATGGTCCTGCAAGGTTGGATGAGGCCATCCCGGCTACCGCCACAAATCTTGAGCGTACAGCCAGACAACTTGGGAACCTGATTACTTCCTGTCGATAGCATCGAACATGAAGAGAAGATAACATGGCTCGTTGCGAAACATCTCGAACAGGTCTTGGACAAGCTTGGACACCACCAAGCAAAACTGAGTGCTTATCATGCGTAGTTTGTGCCCGAAACTTTAAGCACGCATATAAATTAGAAGCTCCGAAATTTTTGTTGTAATTTTCGCCCTTGAAACCAATTAATAGCTTCAAGATAACGATAGGGCGACATCGCAGATTACAAACAATAAACTGAACGATAACGAAAATGCAGGCATTCAAACGAAAAGGGAGGGGCCTATTGCCTCCGGCAATGGCACTTTTGGTGGCCGCGGGCTGCCATACAGATCATGCTGCCAGATTTGAGCAACTGACGGAAGACGAAAAGCGCCTTCCTGAAAATGCAACATTGGGCCTGGACATAAGGGATGGCCTGGAAGTGGGATTGATGGCTTCGGAGCCTATGCTGTTGAATCCGACCAACATCGATGTCGATGACCGGGGCCGGGTGTGGGTGAATGAGGCTTACAATTACCGGCCCACGCTTAACGGTAATCCTACTACCGACAAGGGCGACCGGATCCTTATTCTTGAAGATGCCGATCACGACGGTGTGTTGGATCAGCGAACCGTGTTTTACCAGGGGCCAGAAATCAATGCACCGTTGGGTATCTGTGTACTGGGCAACCGGGTCATCGTGTCGCAGAGCCCCTATGTATGGGATTTTTACGACGATAACGGGGACGGAAAAGCGGACCGGAAAGAAATTCTTTTCCAGGGCATTGGCGGGGAGCAGCATGACCACGGTGTGCACGCTTTTGTCTTTGGTCCCGATGGAAAGCTCTATTTCAACTTCGGGAACGAATGCCATACCCTACTGGACAGGGACGGAAACATCGTAACCGATCAGGACGGCGATGGAATAACCAATAAAAAATACCGGCAGGGCATGGTATTCCGCTGCGATATCGATGGTTCAAATGTGGAAGTACTGGGCCATAATTTCCGGAACAACTACGAGTTAGCAGTGGACAGCTACGGTACCATCTGGCAAAGTGACAACGATGACGATGGGAACCGGGCGGTGCGGATCAACTACGTCATGGAATACGGCAATTATGGGTACAGCGATGAGCTGACTGGTGCAGGTTGGCGGGAAAACCGGACAAACCTCGAAGATTCGATCCCCCTGCAGCATTGGCACCTCAATGATCCCGGGGTCGTTCCCAATTTACTGCAAACAGGCGCGGGATCGCCAACCGGTATGTTGGTATATGAGGGGGACATGCTTCCCAAAGAATTCCGGAATCAGATCGTCCATTCGGATGCCGGCCCGAACATCATCCGGTCGTATCCCGTAGAGCGGGATGGTGCCGGATACAGGGCAAGTATACTCAATCTGCTTAAGGGGAGAGACCAGTGGTTCCGGCCCTCCGATGTTTGCGTTGCGCCCGACGGCTCGTTGATCATAGCCGACTGGTACGATCCCGGCGTGGGCGGTCACCAAGCGGGCGACCAAACCCGGGGACGGATTTACCGCATTGCACGCTCCGTATCAAAATACCGAATTCCCAGTCCTGACTATTCGAGCGTGGAAGGTGCAATCCACGCGTTGCAAAGTCCCAACCTGTCTGTCCGGTACAACGCGTGGGTGAGTCTGTCTGATCAGGGCAGCAAAGCCGTTCCGCAGTTGGAGAAACTGTTTCATTCCAACGGCAATGATCGTATGCGGGCGCGGGCACTGTGGTTACTGACCAAGATAGACAAGGGCGATACGTACCTGTTAGAAGGATTGCAAGATTCCAATCCGGATATCCGGATAACGGCCATCCGAGCTGCTCAACAGACCCGGAAAAATATCATTCCGTACATTGCGCCGCTTAGTAAAGACAAAAATGTGCAAGTCAGACGGGCATGTGCAATCGCATTGAGGCACGTTAAAGACCCGCAGGCTGCGGAATTGTGGGCAACATTGGCCAGTCAGCACGATGGAAAAGACCGATGGTATCTGGAAGCATTGGGAATTGGGGCTGAAGGGCAGTGGGATTCATTTTTTACTGCATTTTTAGAGATAAACCGGGATGCCGTGAAAACGGATGCCGGCCGGGATATCATCTGGCGGGCACGAACCGAAACAGCGGTACCTCTGCTTGCCCAATTGGCGGGGGACAGTTCCGTGGGCCTGAAATCCAGGCTTAGGTATTTTAGGGCATTTGATTTCATTCCGGGCGAAGTGAAGGCTCAGGCTCTGCTGGCAATGATCCGGCCAGGAGACAGCGGCGACGATCTTCAATTGAACAGTATCATCCTAAGGGCGCTGGATACAAAAGTGGTCATGGAGTCCAAGTCTGCATCGGATGTGTTGCATACCCTGTTGGATGCCGTATACGGCAAGCCCGAGTACATAGACCTGGTAACGCAGTATGAATTGAAATCAGAGGTGCCCAGATTGCTGGAACTGGTGGTTTCGCGGGCCAGTTCATCCATAGGGCATAGGGCTGCCGGGCTTCTCTTTCAACTTCAGGCTGAAAAGCAGGTGAAAGAAGCGCTGAAGCAGCAGCCAGACAGTATCATCACGGCAATCGGTCCGGTAGGTATGGAACGCTCGGTAGACATGCTGGAGAATCTCATGCTTTCACGGTCTTCAAATGATGAAATCCGCAGGCTTTCTGCTGCCGTACTTGGCAAAAGCATGGCTGGGGAAGATCGGGTATTGTCTTTGTTGAAAACCCATGCGATTCCGGAGGAATTGATTCCCGTTGCGGTGGAAGGACTGAAAAACACCTGGAGAAAAGCGATTTATGCCGAAGCCCGGTCGTACCTGCCCGGAACTGAAAACAACCCGGATGCAGCGGCAGAAGTGTTAACCGAAGCGGAATTGATGGCCTCCAAAGGAAATATCGAAAAGGGGAAAACAGTATTCCAGGCTAACTGTGCGACCTGCCACCAGGTGAACGGGCAAGGACAGGATTTCGGTCCAAAGCTTTCACAGATAGGTGCTAAATTGCCGAAGACGGCCTTGCTCGATGCAATCGTAAACCCTTCTGCGGGGATCAGCTTCGGTTACGAAACGTCTGTCATAACGACGAAAAACGGGGCGACCCTGATGGGAATCGTCTCTAGCAGGACCGAATTGGAAGTAACAATCCGTTTCATGGGCGGGGTTTCCCAATCGTTCAAAATGGCGGAAATTGCTTCTGTGAAAGAAACAAAAGAGTCGATGATGCCACCCCTGCAACATACCATGTCCAAAGGGCAATTGGTCGATCTAATCGAATACCTTGCTTCATTGAAATGAGGTAAGCAGATGGGCTGTCACAAGTTTTCAATGGAACGAAGTTACATGAAACAGCATTTGCCAAAAAAGCATATCTTTGGAGATGATTCTAACGGATATCATGGCTAAACGGTTGTCGCTTGTTTTTCTATTTCTATCGCTGGTTTGCTGTATCCAAGCCCAGGATCTGAATGCGCGTGTCCAAATTCTCTCACCGCAGGTCCAGAATACCAATAAGCGGGCACTTGAGGTATTGCAGAAAGCAGTTTCCGACTTTTTGAATAACCGGACATGGAGTGCCAACGTCCTGCAGCCCCAAGAGCGTATCGATTGCAGTTTTGTCATCACCATCAACGCATGGGACGGCTCGTCCAACTTTACGGCACAGGCACAAATTATATCTACCCGGCCGGTTTTTAATACATCCTATAACAGCCCGGTCTTGAGTATCTCGGACAATAACTTCAATTTCAGTTATACCGAAGGGCAGTTGATGGATTATTCCGACCAGCAATACATGAGCAACTTAACCTCATTGCTTGCGTACTACGCATATATCATTGTCGGGTTGGATGCAGATACCTTTGAACCCAACGGAGGGACACCCTTCTATACCGCTGCCCAAAACATTGTGAATAATGCCCAAAATACAGGCTTCAGTGGCTGGCGTTCCATGGAAGGAACCGACAATCGGTTCTGGCTGGTTAATAACCTGCTAGACCGGAGGTATCAGCCCATCCGGGATTTCCTGTACAGCTTTTATTTAAACGGCCTGGATAAGATGTCTGATAACCCCACCGACGCACGCAAGGCCATTCTGGAACTATTGCCATTGTTGCAAAAAGTGGATAGACTGGCACAGGGTGCCGTGTTTAACCAGGTTTTTTTTACGGCCAAATCGGATGAATTGATCGGTGTGTTTGGGGGAATGGGCCCGCAGGAGCGGGTGCAGGCATACAATGTGCTTGCCGAGGTGGATCCCGCAAATGCAAACAAATATGAAAACCTCCGTACCAGTAGATGACTTAATGCGAGTTGATTGATCCCTGAATACCATGCTTACGCGTCTATCCATCCAAAATTATGCCCTGATCGATTCCGTTGATATCCAATTCAACCGTGGATTGAATATCCTTACCGGAGAAACCGGAGCTGGCAAGTCAATCATCATGGGAGGGTTGTCGCTCATCCTGGGACAACGTATAGAGAGTCGCTATTTCTTCAACCAAGACCGGAAATGTGTCATCGAGGGATATTTCGACCTAGCGGATTATCAGCTGGAAGCGTTTTTCGAAGAACAGGATCTGGATTACGAGCGGGAAACCATCATGCGCCGGGAAGTCAGTGTAGATGGCAAGTCGAGGGCTTTCGTCAACGATACACCCGTTACACTCAACGTACTGAAGGCACTGGCCGAACGGCTGATCGACATCCATTCCCAGCATGCGACACTTCAACTCGATACGGAGTCGTTTCAATTGCTGACGCTGGATAGCGTAGCGCAAAACCAATCGTTGAGAGCCCGGTATGAAGGTGCCTATCGCGGATACAAGGCCGTCTTATCACAGCTGAGTACACTGCGGGAAGCCGCTCAAAAGGCAAATGCCGATGCTGACTACCACCAATTTCTATACGATGAATTGGCTGCGGCAAACCTCGAACCGGGCGAACAGGAAGAGTTGGAGGCCGAACAGCAGCAACTAGAACATGCCGAGGAAATCAAGCGGAGTTTGCTGGGCACCGTAAATGCACTGCAGGAACAGGAGATGAACGCATTGGTGCTGCTGAGGGAGGCCCTGCACCAGCTTCAGCAAGCCGAGCGGTATAAACCGGACCTGGCACAGCAGACCGAACGGTTGCAGAGCAGTTTCATCGAATTGAAAGATTTAAGCGAAGAAATCAGCCGTGTTGAACAGGGAGTGATACTGGACGAAGCACGTTTGGTTGAAGTTAACGAACGACTAAGCCTGCTGTATGCGTTGCAACAGAAACACCGGGTGGACGACATAAGTGCCTTAATTGCCCTACGCGAAGATCTGCGGGAGAAATTGGAAGCGATTTCGTCGAGCGAAGTGGAAATCGAACGGTTGGAAGCGGAAGTGAAACGCACCGAGGCGGAAGCTGTAAAGCTTGCCGGACAGCTGAGTGAAAGTCGTCAATCGGTTGTGGGGAATATACAGGAAGAGGTTGCCCACATGCTGCACGAAGTGGGCATGCCGCATAGCCAATTGCAAATCGTATTAAGTAGATTCACCGGAAACGAGTTGAGAGCCAGTGGCCGGGATGAGGTCAGATTTCTGTTTACGGCCAACAAAGGACAGCCACCGCAGCCTGTGGGTAAAGTCGCATCGGGGGGCGAACTCTCGCGGCTGATGCTGGCGATCAAATCGTTGATTGCTAAAACATCGGCACTACCCACCATTATTTTTGACGAAATCGATACCGGAATATCCGGCGAAATCGCATTGAAAGTAGGTGAAATCATGGAACGATTGGCCGATCATATGCAGGTAATTGCCATCACACACTTACCGCAAATTGCTTCCAAAGGAGATACACATTTCAAGGTATATAAAATGGAGTCGGCAGGCAAGACCGCCACGGGCATTACGCAACTGGAAATAGCTGAGCGGATTCAGGAAATCGCCCAAATGCTGAGTGGCGCCAATCCGGGGGAAGCGGCTATACAACATGCCGCGGAGTTGTTGGGGAAATAATAAAAAAGCATTACTTTTACCCAATTTTTTACGTTTGACTAAATAAATAAACTATGTCCCATAACCTACTGAAAGGAAAGAAAGGAATTATTTTCGGTGCGCTGGATGAGAAGTCCATCGCCTGGAAAACCGCCCAACGCTGTGTACAGGAAGGGGCCGAGATCGTGCTTACCAATGCACCGGTGGCATTGCGCATGGGCACCATTAGGCAACTGGCCGAGGAATGCAACAATGCACCTGTTATTCCGGCTGATGTGACCAGTAGCGAAGATATCGAGGGCCTCTTTGACCAGACGTTGGAACATTTTGGAAGTGGTGTGGATTTTATTCTTCATTCGGTAGGCATGAGTATCAACGTGCGTAAGGGCATCCCTTATACAGAAAATAACTACGACTTCATGCACAAGGCGTTTGATATATCATCCATCAGCCTGCATCGTGTGCTGGCTACCGCCATGAAAAAAGATGCCATCAATGAATGGGGATCGGTTGTGGCCCTCACATACATTGCAGCCCAGCGTGTATTTCCCGATTACAACGATATGGCCGACGCGAAGGCATTGCTCGAAAGTATTACGCGCAACTTTGGTTACCAATATGGCATAAAAAAACACGTCCGTGTTAATACGATTAGCCAGTCGCCCACCCAAACGACAGCCGGTTCGGGTGTCAAGGGCTTTGGCGATTTCATTTCATATGCAGATAAAATGTCTCCGCTTGGCAATGCGACCGCAGACCAATGCGCAGATTATACCGTAACACTGTTCTCTGACCTAACCAAAATGGTCACCATGCAGAACTTATTCCATGACGGTGGTTTTTCCTTCATGGGTGTAAGCGAAGCAGTGATCAACGGGATGGGAGAGAAGTAGCTTCACCGCCCATTTTCAACTCATAAAAAAGGCGGCTTTTGGGTACTCCAAAAGCCGCCTTTTTATAAACCGATAGCGGTTCTATGCTTAATAGTCCTCCGTGTCGAGCAAAATCACCTTGATGTCGGCACGCCCCGGTTGTGGAAGGTCGCCTCTCAGGCCATCTGCGAAGGATACGTCGATGACCAAAGTGCCAACGGAGTAATCGTAGCGGTACGCTACGCCGTCATATACGGTTGTCAGCGGTTCGTATATGCCGTCGCCGAATGAAATGTCAACCAATACCGTTCCGTAGTCAACCACATATTGGTCTATTTCCGGAAAGTCCAATGTGGCAACCCAAAGATCCGGCCGACCTGCAACGGGTTTCCATTCATTTTGCGTAATCGTATAGGGGATGATCTTATTATAGTTGATCTGTTGGATAATTTCCTCTTTTGTACAGGATGAGATACCGAGGATTACGAAGAATCCGACGATTAGGGTAAGGAGCTTTTTCATATAAGTTTGTTTTGGGTAAATAATTCCGTTGCTATGTCTGCGCGTCTGTTTACTATGACAACAAATCGTATGAAAAGGTTTAACGCAATAATTGCACCAATAATTTCGTCCATTTCCTTCGGCATCATGCAACTGTATGGAGCGATTTGCTCATTCGTGAAAAGAAATCTTGTAATTTTGCTTTCTATGGGGATGAATATGGATATGCGTAAAAAGATCTATACAAAGCAGATTCAGGTAACCCGTGAACATTTGGATCAAAATAATCACGTCAATAACGTGCAATTTGTGAGCTGGGTGGAACAGGCAGCTGCTGAACACTGGGAAATCCTGAGGCACAAAACCGATTATGTAAATGATTACTGGGTGCTTTTTGACCATCACATCCAATATAAAAAGCAAGTGTATTTAGGTGAAATCCTAACGGTAAAAACATATCCTTTACCACCCGACGGAATCAAACAACCTAGAAAAGTGGAGTTTTACCGCAACGACGAACTGGTCGTGGACTCACGTACACTTTGGGTTTTGTTTGACAAAGACAAACATAAAATAAAGCGGATTGCGCCCGATTGGTTGGGAAGATGAAACGAGAAAAGCAAGTAATGTATGCTAAAAAAAGCGTCACAGAACTTTGTCCTGTGACGCGCTTTTACCTAAAACAGTTTGTTCGCTATTCGTCTTTTTTCTCTTCGGCCATATCCGATGGTTTGGAAGAACCACCGTCTTCCGACTGTATATTGACTACGATTTCAGCTTTGTCTTTGTCATAATCAACTTCCAGCGTATTCCCTTCGCTGACCTCGCCTTTTAGAATTTCCTCGGCAATGGGATCTTCCAGGTATTTCTGGATAGCCCGTTTGAGCGGGCGCGCCCCGAAATTGCTGTCAAATCCTTTTTCTGCAACAAAGTCCTTTGCAGCATCTGTGAGCCGGATGTTGTATCCCAGTGCTTCGATCCGCACGAACAGTGATTTCAACTCGATATCGATAATTTTGAAGATGTGTTCCTTATCCAGTGAATTAAAGACAATCACGTCATCAATACGGTTGAGGAATTCCGGTGCGAAAGCACGTTTAAGTGCGTTTTCAATGACACCGCGGGAGTGGGCCTCGGCCTGTTCAGCTTTTGCCGACGTAGTGAAGCCGACTCCTTGTCCGAAGTCCTTTAACTGACGGGCGCCGATATTGGAGGTCATGATCAGAATGGTGTTCCTGAAGTCCACCCGGCGGCCGAGGCTATCGGTCAGCTGTCCTTCATCCAGTACTTGCAGTAGCAAATTGAATACATCGGGATGCGCTTTTTCGATTTCATCCAACAGGACTACCGAATAAGGCTTACGCCGTACCTTTTCTGTCAGTTGTCCCCCTTCTTCGTAGCCTACATAGCCTGGAGGCGCGCCTACAAGACGTGAGATGGCGAATTTTTCCATGTATTCGCTCATGTCGATTTGGATGAGAGAATCCTCACTGTCAAACATGAATCGAGCCAGCTCTTTTGCCAATTCGGTTTTTCCGACGCCGGTAGGGCCTAAGAAAATAAAGGAACCAATCGGTTTTTTCGGATCTTTCAACCCGGCACGGGTACGTTGGATGGCTTTGACAAGCTTCTTCACCGCTTCGTCCTGTCCGATGATACGGCCCTTCATCGATTCAGCCATGTTCAACAGCTTTTGGCTGTCGGATTGGCCGACCCGCTGAACCGGGATACCCGTCATCATCGATACCACTTCCGCAACGTTATCTTCCGTTACGGTATACCGTTTGGTCTTTGTCTCCGCTTCCCATGCCGTTTTTTCGTGCTCAAGTTCTTCCAGCAACCTTTTTTCCGTGTCGCGCAGCTTGGCTGCTTCCTCGTATTTCTGGCTGCGGACTACCTTGTTTTTCTCGATTTTGATTTCCTCGATTTTCTGTTCAATATCGATAATGCTCTGTGGCACATGGATATTGGTGAGGTGTACACGTGACCCCGCTTCGTCCATCGCATCGATGGCTTTGTCAGGTAAAAAACGGTCGGTAATGTACCGCGTAGTCAACGTAACGCAAGCCTCTATGGCCTCGGGCGTGTAGTTGACATTGTGGTGTTCTTCGTATTTGTCCTTGATGCGGTTCAGGATTTCGACCGTCTCATCGTGTGTAGCCGGCTCGATCATTACCTTTTGGAACCTGCGGTCAAGCGCACCATCCTTTTCGATGTATTGACGGTATTCATCGAGCGTCGTGGCACCGATGCATTGGATTTCTCCACGGGCCAATGCCGGTTTGAACATGTTAGAGGCGTCCAACGAACCCGATGCGCCACCCGCACCGACAATGGTGTGGATCTCATCAATAAATAAGATGACATCCGGCGATTTCTCTAATTCATTCATCACCGCTTTCATACGTTCTTCGAACTGCCCACGGTATTTCGTGCCTGCCACCAACGAAGCGAGATCCAGTGTGACCACCCGCTTATTGAACAGTACGCGGGATACCTTTCGCTGGATGATGCGCAGGGCCAATCCTTCTGCGATGGCAGATTTACCCACGCCGGGTTCGCCGATCAGGATCGGGTTATTTTTCTTCCGTCTGGAAAGAATCTGTGATACCCGTTCAATTTCCTTTTCGCGACCCACGATCGGATCTAGTCTGCCTTCTTCCGCTGCCCGGGTCAAGTCCCGGCCAAAGTTATCAAGCACCGGTGTTTTCGATTTGATGTCCGATACCTTCTTCGGTTGGCTGAAATGATCATCCTCTTTGAAATCGTCATCCCCGGCTGTTGAACCGGAGGCTTGGTCGGTAATACCCGCTTTATGCTGCTCTACATCTGCTTTGAAGACATCGTAATTAATGTCGTATTGCTGCAGAATTTGCGAGGCGATGTTTTCCTCGTCGCGCAGAATGGATAAAAGCAGGTGTTCAGTGCCGATTACGTCACTTTTAAAGATTTTTGCTTCAAGATATGTGATTTTCAGTACTTTCTCCGCTTGCTTGGTGAGCGGCATATTGCCGATCGGAGCGCGGGACATTGAAGAACCTTTTACGGCATCCTCGATAGATTTGCGTAGCTCAGTTGTGTCAATCCCTGCATGCTTCAATATCTTGATGGCCATACCGTCTCCTTCACGAATCAACCCCAACAATAAATGTTCTGTGCCGATGTAATCGTGTTTCAATCTGATAGCTTCTTCTCTGCTGTATGAAATCACATCCTTTACGCGAGGCGAAAATTTTGCTTCCATGAATGTTTACCTTTCTCTTTTGTATGCTAAGGATGCGATAAATGTATAAAAAAATATCGCTTGTGCCTTACTATTTGTGTAACATTTATCAACAATTAAGCCATAGACACAAATATAACATTTTGTCAGTTTTGATAAAAGTATTATTGCATCATTGTGACGATAGCTGCTCAAGCCGCAGAGGCTCTTTCTGCTCAAGCCGCAGAGGCTCCTACTTTTTTTCCGCAAAAAAGTAGGCAAAAAACTCGCCGCTGTATCCTGCCGCTACCACGGTAGTGCATCCCACTGCAAGCCGCGGCAGGATCAGGCGGCATTGGCGGGATACGGTGGGGAGGTGCTGAAAACGCACGGAACGGTCGTTTGGAGCAAAATGGTAATTTTCCCGCACGAAATCTCGGTTCGGAGGGCAATCGGCCTTGAAGAATCGGGAATCCGCCAGCTGGCGGAAAAGCATATGTAGAAACAACCGTACTGGCAGCAAACAAGCGGATTGGGAAAGCGAAGCGGCTGCAATCCGCGCCGTAAATGCTTTGCAATCAACCTGCAACCGAGGCTTCACAGCCTTGATTTTTTTTGCTTCGTTTTTTTGATCAAGCAAAAAAATGAAGGCCTGCCCGGCCAGGGCAAAAGTAAAAGCCATGCCCGGCGAGGGCAAAAAGGAACAAACCTTCGCGGCGATAGAGCGAACTTGCATATCAGGGGTAAGTTAACTATGTTTGCACGTAAAAAACTAAAGATGTCAGACGAAAAAATCATCTTTTCTATGGCAGGGGTAAATAAAATTTACCCGCCTCAGAAGCAGGTGCTCAAAAATATTTACCTTTCTTTTTTCTACGGAGCTAAAATCGGCGTGATCGGTCTTAACGGTTCAGGAAAATCGTCACTGCTTAAAATCATAGCCGGTTTAGACAAATCCTATCAGGGAGAAGTGGTGTTTTCGCCCGGCTATACCGTAGGTTATTTGGCCCAGGAGCCCGAATTGGACCCCGATAAAACGGTAAGGGAAGTGGTGGAAGAGGGAGTGGCCGAGATTACAGCCATTCTAAAAGAATACGAGGGAATCAACGAGAAATTCGGTCTGCCGGAAGTGTATGAGAATGCGGATGAAATGGATAAACTGCTGGCTCGGCAAGGTGAATTGCAGGATAAAATTGATGCAGTGGGCGCATGGGAACTGGACACGAAACTGGAGCGTGCCATGGACGCATTGCGTTGTCCGGAGCCCGAACGAAAAGTAGACACATTGTCAGGAGGTGAACGTCGCCGGGTGGCATTATGTCGTTTACTGCTGCAGGAACCCGATGTGCTCCTGCTTGACGAGCCAACGAACCACCTTGATGCGGAATCGATCGATTGGCTTGAACAGCATTTGCAACAGTACCAGGGTACAGTCATTGCTGTTACCCACGATCGTTATTTCCTGGATAACGTGGCAGGGTGGATCCTGGAACTCGACCGGGGGGAAGGTATTCCCTGGAAAGGAAACTACTCTTCGTGGCTGGATCAGAAGGCGAAACGCCTCGCTCAGGAGGAGAAATCGGAAAGTAAACGGCAAAAAACACTGGAACGGGAGTTGGAGTGGGTACGCATGGCTCCCAAAGCCCGTCATGCCAAATCCAAAGCCCGCTTGCATAACTATGAAAAACTGGCTTCGGAAGAAACGAGGGAGCGGGAAGACAAGCTGGAACTTTTTATCCCGCCCGGCCCCCGCTTGGGTAATGTCGTGATCGAAGCCCAACAGGTAAGTAAGGCCTATGGAGACAAGATTCTCTTCGAAGGGTTGAGCTTCTCTTTGCCCCCCGCGGGTATCGTAGGCATCATCGGACCTAACGGAGCAGGCAAGACAACCCTTTTTCGGCTTATCACCGGACAGGAACAGCCGGACAGCGGTACGTTCCGTGTTGGTGAAACCGTTGCATTGGGGTATGTGGATCAGCTGCATGACGACCTGGATCCCGAAAAGACGGTTTGGGAGAACATCACAGGCGGCAACGAAAATATACCCTTGGGCAACCGGCTCGTCAACTCTCGTGCGTATGTGTCCAAATTCAATTTCAACGGTGCCGACCAGCAGAAAAAAGTAGGGGTACTCTCGGGTGGGGAGCGTAACCGTGTTCACCTGGCCATCACCCTGAAAAAAAGCGCCAATGTACTGCTGCTCGATGAGCCGACCAACGATATCGACGTAAACACCCTGCGGGCACTGGAAGAAGGCTTGGAAAATTTTGGCGGTTGTGCCGTGGTGATCTCACACGACCGCTGGTTTCTTGACCGGATTTGCACGCACATACTCGCATTTGAGGGCGATTCTCAGGTATATTTCTTTGAAGGGAATTATTCGGAATACGAAGAAAACCGCAAGAAACGTCTGGGCGATAGTACTCCCAAACGGATCAAATATAAAAAACTGGTGAAAGGATGATGGATACCGCCAAGTTATTAAAAGCGATCATCGAAAATGCCATTGACGGTATCATTACGATAGACCGCTATGGCATCGTCGAATCGATCAACCCGGCGGCATTGAAGCTGTTTGGCTATGAACCCGGGGAAGTTATCGGCAACAATGTATCCATGTTGATGCCTGAACCGGATCACAGCAACCACGACCAGTACATCCAGAATTATCACCGGACCGGCGAGAAGAAAATCATCGGCATTGGCCGTGAGGTGAGGGGCCTGCGCAAGGATGGCAGTACATTCCCTTTCCGGTTGGCGGTAAGTGAGGTGCATTACGAAAATAAAACTGCTTTTACCGGCTTTGTGCACGATCTTTCCAAAGAAAAGGAGGCCGAAGAAAAGCTGCTTCAGCACATGGAAGAGCTTGAGGCAACCGTCAGCAACCGTACCAAGGATCTGATTAAGCTGGTGTCCGAACTGGAAAAAGCCAAATCGGAAGTAAGCCTATCCCTGGAGAAGGAGAAAGAGCTGAACCAGCTGAAATCCCGTTTTGTTTCCATGGCCTCACACGAATTCCGTACGCCTTTGAGTGCCGTGCAACTGTCGGCATCGCTCATCGAAAAGTACCTTGAGAAGACTGACTCCGCCAATGTGCTTAAGCATACGGCCCGTATCAAAGGCTCCGTGCAACTGCTTACCAGCATTCTCAACGATTTCTTATCCCTTGAGCGCTTGGAGGCAGGTAATGTTTCGGCAAACCAACAGGAAATCAATCTCGTGCGGCTTGCAGAAGAAATCACGGAAGAGATGCAGTTGATCTGCAAAACCAACCAGCATATTGTTTATCAGCATACCGGCTCCAGCGGAACATTTGTGCTGGATGCCAATCTCCTGAAAAACTGTATCATCAACCTGATTTCCAATGCGATCAAGTATTCCGGGGAAAATACGTTTATCGAATTTAACACAGAAATTAAGGGCGACGTCTGTACCATTGTGGTCAAAGACGATGGCATCGGCATCCCATTGGAAGATCAGAAAAACCTGTTCGAACCCTTCTTCCGGGCACACAATACCGGCAATATTCCCGGAACAGGTTTAGGGCTTAATATTGTGAAAAGATATGTATCTTTGATGGGCGGAATCGTGAGTTGCCAAAGCGCGCAGCACACGGGCACTATTTTTACACTTTCATTCGGCAACACGACACTACCGATACCCAATGGCAACTAAACAAACCTCTGTTCTAATCATTGAAGATAACGACGACATCCGCGAAGGTACGAAAGAAATACTGGAACTTTCCGGTTACCAAGTGTATGCGGCCCCCGAAGGCAAGACAGGGGTGGATATGGCGCTGAAATACCTGCCCGATATTATCTTATGCGACATTATGATGCCTGAACTGGATGGTTTTGGCGTACTGTATCTGCTCACCAAACATCCGGAAGCCGCTGGCATACCTTTCATCTTCCTTACGGCAAAAGCAGAGCGGGCTGATATGCGCAAAGCAATGGAAATGGGAGCCGATGACTACCTGACCAAGCCTTTTGACGATATTGAGCTCCTGAATGCGCTGGAAACCCGGCTAAAAAAACGCAAGCAGTTGGAGGGAGAGAAGATGGATCGTAAAAGCTTGTACCTCAGCAATGAGGAGCAGGAAATGTTGTTGAAAGAATTGGTCACAGGATCCCGCGTAAAAAGTTACAAAAAAAAGCAGCAGGTTTATCAGGAAGGAGATTCGCCGCTGTATGTATATTACATCAAGAAAGGAAAAGTGCGTAGGTTCCTGTCTTACCTGGACGGACGTGAACTTTCCACGGACATTCACATAAGTGATTCCTTTTTCGGGTATGGAGCCATTCTGCTACAGCAGCAATACACGGACAATGCCGAAACGCTGGAGGAGACCGAGTTGGCACTGATTGAGAAAGAAAACTTTCTGGAATTGCTGTACCGCAAGCCGGGTATCGCCAATAAATTTATCCAATGGCTCTCCGGAAACATCCGTGGCAAGGAAACCCAATTGCTCGCATTTGCCTACGATTCCGTCCGCAAACGCGTTGCCAATGCGTTGATCCGCGTGGCCGAAAAAAACCTAGACCGTCCGGATGCGGATGAATGCCTGGTCCGCATCTCGCGTGACGACCTGGCCTCTCTGGCCGGGACCGCCAATGAGACGATCAGCCGCATGCTGGCCGACTTCCGCGATGAAAAGCTGATTGCCAAAGAAGGAAATGCGATCCGTATCCTCTCCATTTACAAACTGAAAAATATCAAACAATAGCATCCCGCCCTATTTTTTATCGGAAAAAGTGAGCACTGTCACTTTTTAGACTGACTCCCTGCATCTGCCACCGGGTATTACGGTTGTAACTTTGTGAAAAGAACGTAATATCCGTAAATGAAAGCGATAGCCTACAGTATCAAGCCCCAGGAAAAGGAATGCCTTGCTGTTGCTAATGGAAAGAAACATGATTTAACGTTGATTTCCAATGAGTTGAATAAATGGACGGTGTCTTATGCACAAGGTAAAGAGGTGGTTATCGTATCTTCATACGATATCCTGGACCGTGAAATGCTGTGGGAGTTAAAAAATGCGGGGGTCAAGAATATCATTACCCGATGCAAGACGACCACCCACATTGATCTCAAGGAAGCCACCCGCATGGGACTGAAAGTAGCCAATGCGCCCGATGACGATCAATCTGTTGCCGGCATTGCCAAGCAAACCATCCGGAACCTCAATGCTTGGGAAGCAGGTAAATGTGTGGGGCGTGCATGCTGCTGTCAATCCGACTGCTCCGTTGCCGCGGAGTCCAATAAATCATGACATCGATATGGCGGAAATGACAAAGAAACTGAATGACCTCATACAACGTTACAACGTAGCAGCTCCGCGCTATACAAGTTATCCGACGGTACCCTACTGGGATCAGCAAACGTGGAGCCCGGATACATGGGTAGAACATGTACGGGGGCAATTTAATGTGTCGTCCGAACAAGGTGTCAGTCTGTATGTCCACCTGCCGTTTTGTGAAAGTCTGTGTACGTATTGCGGTTGCAACACGCGGATCACCAGAAATCACCGTGTAGAAACACCCTATATCGATACGTTGCTGGCCGAGTGGAAGCTTTACCGGGATTTTCTCGGATCATCCGGAATACCCATCCGTGAGCTTCACCTGGGGGGTGGTACTCCTACGTTCTTTGCACCCCCGCAGCTGCAGCGGCTGGTCACAGGATTGCTGGAAGGCAACCGTGTGCTCCCGGATTCGGCCTTTTCTTTTGAGGCGCACCCTGCCAACACGACGGCCGAACATCTACAGGTTTTATACAATGGGGGATTCAGGCGGCTAAGTCTGGGCATACAGGATTTTGACATCCGCGTACAGCAGCTCATCAACCGCAAGCAAACCGAAGCCGATGTGTGGCGGGTAATGGAAGAAGCCCGCCACATCGGCTACACGTCAATCAATTTTGATTTGATCTACGGCTTGCCGCTGCAAACCCCTGAAAGTGTAACCGATACGGTGAAGAAAGCGCTGGCCATGCGGCCGGAACGCATTTCGTTTTACAGTTATGCACATGTACCCTGGATGAAGCCGGGTCAACGTCGCTATACCGAAGCAGATCTGCCGAAAGGGGAAGATAAGCTGAAACTTTATCAGTTGGGGAAGGAACACATCCTGCAAGCGGGTTACGTAGATGTAGGCATGGATCATTTTGCCCTTCCCAAAGATGCACTCTGCCAGGCTGCAGAAGCGGGGCAACTGCATCGGAATTTTATGGGATATACCGACCGGTACACACCTTTGCTGATCGGTCTGGGCGTATCATCCATCAGCGACTCGTGGACGGCGTTTGCCCAAAATGTAAAAACGGTTGAAGAATACCGGGATTTGGTGAACGCAGGCAAGTTGCCCGTTTTCAAAGGTCATGTTCTTTCACCGGCCGATCTGGTAATCAGGCGCTATATTCTCGATATCATGTGCCGGGGTACTACATTGTTGGATAGAGACACCCCGCAGTCGGCAGCGATCTTGCAGCGCTTGTCGCCGCTGCTCGACGACGGTCTGGTACAATGGGAGAACAATCGGGTTACCGTAACAACGCAAGGGGCAGCATTTCTCCGGAACATCTGCATGGCCTTTGACGAACGCCTTTACGAAAAGCAGTATGAACAACCCGTTTTCAGCAACGCCGTATGATTGTATCCAAAACTACCCAATGTTACCACTGCGGCGATGAGGTATCTCATACGGCTTATGAAGCCGATGGGCATGCATTCTGTTGCCTGGGCTGCCAAAGCGTGTACCAAATCCTGAGCAGCAGCAACATGCAGCAGTACTACCGCTACAACACCCATCCCGGAAAGAAGAAAACGGAAGCATCGGTGCGGTACGAATACCTCGACGAGGCAGCCATTGCCGATAAACTGATCGACTTCAAAAACGATGAAATCTCCGTAGCAACCTTTTACATTCCGTCCATCCATTGCAGTTCGTGCATCTGGTTGCTTGAACACCTGTATAAGCTTCATCCGGCTATCGTGATGTCACAGAGTGATTTCCTGAAAAAGCAGGTCAACATTAGGTTTAAGCATACGGAACTCACCCTGCGCGGGTTGGTTGAACTACTGGTAGATATCGGGTACGAGCCCAAGATTACGTTGCAGGATGTCATCAAGGAAGGGCGGAAATTTTCACAGAAGGGGCTGATTGCTAAGATAGCGGTAGCCGGATTTTGCTTCGGAAATTCCATGATGTTGAGCTTTCCGGAGTATTTTGGCATGGGAGCTTTTGAAGCACGGTATTCCGAATTTTTCGGTTGGATGAACCTGGGCTTTGCGTTGCCTGTCTTACTTTACAGTGGCCGGGACTATTTCCGCTCAGCCTGGCAGAGCCTCCGCCGGAAGGAACTCAACCTGGATGTCCCCCTGGCGATCGGTATTGCCGTGCTGTTTGTGCGGACGGCGTGGGAGGTATTATCCACGTCGGGCCCGGGATTTGCCGACACACTTTGTGGATTGGTTTTCTTTCTGCTGGTAGGACGATGGATACAAGAGCGTACCTACCACCATTTGTCCTTTGAGCGTGACTACCGTTCGTATTTCCCGATAGCCGTAACACGGCTGGGTGAGGGAGGAGCAAAACCGGTACCACTTGCAGATATCCGTGTGGGCGACCGCCTGCTGATCCGCAACAACGAAATTGTACCGGCAGATGCCATTTTACTGAACGGGCAGGCAGCAATTGATTTCAGTTTCGTAACCGGAGAATCGGATCCTGTCCGGAAGGTGCTCGGTGAGATCATCTATGCCGGAGGGCGGCAAACCGGGGAAGCCATTGAGTTGGAAGTGGTCAAAGCGGTTTCGCAGAGCTATCTGACGCGGCTTTGGAACAATGAGGCGTTTAAGCCCTATGAACGTAATTTCCGTACATTTAGCAATACCGTGAGCCGCTATTTTACCGTTACCTTGCTGGGAATTGCCTGTTCTGTTTTGGCCTATTGGTTTTTGGCGGGCGATGGTGTACGCGCCTGGGGAGCATTTACTGCGGTACTGATCATCGCATGTCCGTGCGCCCTGGCATTAAGTAGCCCGTTTACACTTTCCGCGGCACTCAGTATATTCGATAAAAACCGGTTATATATAAAGAATACCGCAGCGATCGAACAGCTGGCCACCATAGACTGTTTGGTGTTTGACAAGACCGGCACTATCTCGTCGCCATCTGCATCACGGATGCGCTTTGAAGGAAGCCTCTTACCCCATGAGTGGGAGATGGTCAGGGCGGTCTGCAAAAATTCCAGTCACCCACTCAGCCGCGAGTTGGTTAAATGGGCCGGGGAAGGGTCATCCGAATCTTTGTCCCTGAGCGAATACCGTGAAATAGCAGGTAAAGGCATCGAAGCCATCGTGTCAGATTACCGGATACGGGTTGGCAGCGCATCATATACGGGGGCACCCGGAAATGAGAAGGGAAGCCGGGTTTACGTATCGATAGACGGTGAAGTAAAAGGATGTTTTCTGGTAGCACAGCCCTGGCGGCAGAATTTGGGATTGGTGCTGGGTGAGTTGGCGAAAGAATGTCGGCTGCACCTGATTTCAGGAGATAACGACAAAGAAAAAGCCCAATTATGCAGCATATTCCCTCCACAAGCCGACTTGCTGTTTGGTAGATTGCCCATTGAGAAAATGGAATATATCCAATCGTTGCAGGCAAAGGGACATCGTGTATGTATGTTTGGCGATGGACTCAACGATGCGGGGGCATTGAAGCAGGCCAATTTAGGGGTTGCAGTAAGTGATGACATCAATAATTTTTCACCGGGCTGCGATGCCATTCTGGATGGACGTTCGTTTGTGAAGCTACCCCGTTTTTTCCGGTTTGCGAAAGACGTGGTCAAAGTTATTCACATGAGTTTTGGCATTTCGCTTGCATATAACCTGATAGGGCTGAGTTTTGCGGTGACGGGGACCATGTCGCCCTTATTTGCGGCGGTGCTGATGCCTCTGAGCACAGTCACCATCATCGGTTTTACCACCGTTGCCACCCACCTGTATGCAAGAAAAAATCAATTAATAAAGAGCTAATGGGTGTAATTTTTTTTCTGATCGGTTGCAGCGTCTTCATCGCGCTTATTTTCCTCGCAGCTTTTTTCTGGGCGAATAAGACGGGACAGCACGACGATACGTATACACCTTCCGTGAGGATCCT
This sequence comes from Parapedobacter defluvii, assembly GCF_014642075.1. Taxonomy (GTDB): domain Bacteria; phylum Bacteroidota; class Bacteroidia; order Sphingobacteriales; family Sphingobacteriaceae; genus Parapedobacter; species Parapedobacter defluvii. The sequence continues at coordinate 122,661 of NZ_BMIK01000002.1, forward strand.
GTTTGATGACGAAGTGGAGGAAGCCGGAAGTACACCGACAGAGCGTTCCGAAGCAAGCTGAAAAAAACTATCTTTATAGTCAGAAACCGCCAAATCGCAGTCCGCAGGTGACGACAGAATGATGCGGTTATCAAAATGACAAAGTTCATATGAGGCGGAAAATGAAGTATTATCGGTTGGTATGGCTCAAGCATGACCTACCCGCCGGTTTGTCGGTGTTTTTAGTGGCATTACCCCTTTGTCTTGGGATTGCACTGGCTTCAGGAGCACCGCTCTATGCCGGATTATTATCTGGAATCGTCGGTGGACTCGTCGTATCGCTGGTCAGCGGTTCGCAGCTTGCTGTATCCGGGCCGGCTGCGGGTTTGACCACCTTGGTAGCGGCATCCATCGTGTCATTGGGCGATTACCGCATTTTTCTATTGGCTGTCATCATCGCGGGTGTTTTTCAGTTGGTGCTTGGATTGCTGAAATTGGGTGTCATTGCCAATTATTTTCCTGCTGCGGTCATCAAAGGGATGCTGGCCGCCATCGGCATCATTCTCATCTCCAAGCAGGTGCCGCTTGCCCTTGGATATGATCAACCTGATTTCTGGCGTAGCGGCTTTATAGAGATCTTTTCGAAGGAAGTCTTTTCGGGAGATTTTGATTTCTATCGGGAGCACATGACATTGGCCGCAGTGGCCGTCACGTTGGCATCCCTCATGGTCATGGCTATTTTCCAACGACCGTACTTTAAACGGTTTTCTTATATCCCCGCCGCCTTGGCGGGGGTGTTGGCGGGGGTGCTGATCAACCTCATATTTACCGAAGTATCGGGTATATATCCGCTGAAGCGTACCCAATTGGTAGACATTCCCCTGAATATCATGGAAAGTATCACTTTTCCGGATTTCAGTAAATTATTCACCTCGTTGCAGCTTTGGAAAGATGGGCTGTTCATTGGTCTGTTAGCCACGTTAGAAACATTGCTCTGTATCGAAGCCATTGACAAACTGGATCAACGACATCGCATCACTCCCGTAAACCGGGAATTATTTGCTCAGGGAGTGGGCAACATTGTATGCGGGTTATTGGGCGCTATCCCGATTACGGCCGTTGTGGTACGGGGTGCGGCCAATGTGCAAGCCGGCGGACGTACCAAGTTATCGTCCTTTACCCACGGCATATTCATGCTGATTGCCGTTGCAGCGATACCGATGGTTATCAACTTCATTCCCTACGCTTCGTTGGCGGCAATACTGTTAGTTACCGGTTATAACCTTACGAAACCATCTCTCTACGTAAAGATGTGGCGATTGGGATGGACGCAGTTTTTCCCGTTTATCATCACCATTGTCATTATTTTGGCAACCGATCTGTTGATTGGAGTAAGTATCGGGCTACTGATCTCCATGTACTATATTATCCAGCAGAATTTTAAAACCGAGTACAAAATCACAAAATCCACGTTCCAGGGGATTGAACATTTTTACATCAAGCTGAATACCGATGTGACCTTCCTTAATAAGGTGAAGCTTCGCAAAACATTGGATGAAGTCCCCGAGTACAGTGTTCTGACCATAGACGGCAGTGAATCCGACTTTATTGACCACGATATCCTGGAGATCATCAGCGAGTTTGAGACAAAAGCCCGGTACAAACACATCGAATTGCACCTCAGGGAAATTGAACGGGTGGAAGTGGTTTCGGGCCATTAAGGTAGCGATGCCATCGGCAAAACCGATGCGAAATTCAGATTTGGTTTGGACAACGATCAATAGAAAATCGTGTTTGTAATACCTATAGAGAATCCCGTGACCTAATGGATAAAACGGAGCATTCAGGACTCCAACAGCTTAACTAAATCCATCCATTCTTCTTCCAGCATTGTTGACGGACGTTGTCTGCCGGCACGCCGGTACCAATAGTCGGCGTTCCATAAATCGCCCTCTTTGCGATGTAAATACGCATGTACATGGGCCGACTGTTTGTCCTCCAGGTCATTGATCAGGTCGTGCGCCTTTTCCCAATCGCCTTTTCCATCGTACCACAAGGCTTCCAGTTGGCGGGTAAGGCCAAGGGGAGGCGTGTGGTGTTTCAGGGATTCTGTGAAAGTGTCGATGTCCATATCAAGTTAGCCGGATACAAAGATAACGGTTTCGGTGCGTTCACGCAACGTTGTAGATATGGAAGTTCTCCGAATTTGCTGGCCCCAAGGTTGCCCCCCGCTTCGGAGCTCCGTTTGAACAGAATCTGCACTTGGTTCGTGCTTCGACTGGACTTGGTTTGGAATCGCCAATAGGAGTCCAAACTAAGCGCAGTAGTTGTCTAATACGATCACCCAAGCAGACCCGAAGCGGTCTCCAGTAGCGTCCCAATCCATGCCCCCTACGGAATGCTGCCCGACTCCCGCTCGCAAATTGTGACAACCATTACTTTTTAATCCAATCGCTGTCATTCAATTGACACTGCCATGACAGTAATTTTATCCCCGGAAAAACACTTATTGCAAATGCAGCTAACTAAATTTAATTACGACAACAAAATTGTGCGGGATTTCGGCATTGCCACCATCATTTGGGGCATTGTCGGTATGTCGGTAGGCTTACTGGTTGCCATACAGCTCGTATGGCCCTTCATGAATTTCGAACTGCAATACACCACGTTTGGGAGAGTACGGCCGCTGCATACGAATGCGGTAATCTTCGCGTTTGTAGGAAACGCCATTTTCATGGGGGTGTATTATTCCTTGCAGCGCCTACTGAAGGCGCGTATGTTCAGTGATTTTTTAAGCCGGCTGCATTTTTGGGGTTGGCAACTGATCATCCTTGCAGCCGCAATCACCTTGCCGCTGGGATTGACCACATCCCACGAGTATGCGGAACTGGAGTGGCCCATTGATGTTGGGATTACGATCATCTGGGTCGTCTTCGGCATCAACATGTTTGGCACCATCATCAAGCGGCGTGAGCGCCATATGTATGTGGCCATCTGGTTTTATATTGCCACGTTTGTTACCGTGGCGGTGCTGCATATCGTCAATTCGGTCCAGTTGCCGATCTCAATGTGGAAAAGCTATTACCTCTATGCGGGGGTGCAGGATGCGCTGGTGCAGTGGTGGTATGGCCACAATGCCGTGGCATTTTTCCTGACGACTCCCTATTTGGGACTGATGTATTATTTCCTCCCCAAAATGGCAAACCGTCCCATTTATTCGTATAAGTTAAGTATCCTGCATTTCTGGTCGCTGATTTTTATTTACATATGGGCCGGACCGCACCACTTGCTCTATACATCGTTGCCGGGCTGGGTGCAGTCGCTTGGCGTGGCTTTTTCCGTAATGCTGATCGCTCCCAGCTGGGGCGGTATGATCAATGGGCTGCTTACACTGCGTGGGGCATGGGACAAAGTACGCAGCGAACCCACGCTCAAATTTATGGTGGTAGCGCTTACCGCCTATGGGATGGCTACTTTCGAAGGACCCATGCTTTCCCTGAAGCAGGTGAATGCGATTGCGCACTTTACAGACTGGATTGTGGCACACGTCCACGTGGGCGCGTTGGGATGGAACGGGTTTATGACGTTCGGTATCCTCTATTGGTTGATACCGCGGATTTATAAGACCGAGTTGTTTTCGAAAAAACTGGCATCGGTGCATTTCTGGATTGGCACACTGGGTATCCTGTTTTACGCCATACCCATGTACTGGGCTGCTGTTGTGCAGGGGTTGATGTGGAAGGAATTCACACCCGAAGGTGTCCTTAAATATCCCAACTTTTTGGCTACAACGCTGCAGATCATTCCCATGCACATGATGCGGGCCATCGGGGGAACACTCTACCTTTCCGGTGCGTTGTTAATGACCTACAACCTGGTGAAGACCATGAAGAAAGGCAAGCTGCTGGCAAATGAGCCTGCGGAGGCGCCCGAATTAACTCCCGTAGTGGTCAACGAACGTTCGAAACACCGTCGCTTGGAACGCAAACCGATTCTGTTTTTGGTGCTTGCGCTTATCACCATCCTAATTGGCGGAATGGTTCAGATGATGCCCACCTTTTTGATTTCGTCGAATGTTCCCACAATTTCGAGTGTAAAACCCTATACGGCGCTGGAGCTGCAGGGACGCGACCTATACATCCGGGAAGGCTGTGTAAATTGCCATACACAGACGGTGCGGCCGTTCCGCTCGGAAACCGTGCGCTATGGCGACTACAGCAAGGCGGGTGAATTCGTTTATGACCACCCCTTCCTTTGGGGATCAAAACGTACCGGTCCCGACTTGCACCGTATCGGTAAGAAATATCCCAATAAATGGCATTTTGACCACATGCTCGACCCGACCATTACCTCTCCGGGAAGTATCATGCCGCCTTATCCCTGGCTTATCGAGCAAACATTGGACACCACTGCAACGAAAGCTAAGTTGAATGCGATGAGATTGCTGGGGGTACCCTATACCGACGAAGATGTGGTCCAAGCGAATGATAAACTCCGGCAGCAGGCAGAAGAGATTGCCGCCGATTTAAGCCAACAGGGGGCCGATGTGCGAGCGGATCGTGAAATCGTTGCATTGATTGCCTACCTGCAGCGGCTGGGAACGGATATCAAGGCACAGGAGACACCCGTAGCAGTGAATGAATAACATAAAAACAACTAAACAATGTTTAAGCAGATAACGGACTTAAGTGGCAATGAGTGGTATCTTATTGTGTCACTGTGGATTTTTTTGGTATTCTTTATCACGGTAGGAATTATGCTGCTTCGGATGCGTAAGGACTACGTGGACTATATGAAGGACATGCCCATGGATGACGAGACTCCAGAACAGGCAGAATTGGAAAACTAAACGGAACAAACCATGAATACCCTATTCATACAATTAAACACGGCCGATCATATATTGATCGTAGCCCTCATCGTCGTCATGGTGGTGGTGCTGGCAGCGGCACTCGTCATATTACGCGCGATGCGTGCCATGCTTCGTATCACGATGCCGCAGGTGCTGGAAGAAGAAAAGGCGGCCAAGGTGGAAGCGCAGACGGCACGCAAAGCCGATCGCTGGGCCTGGTGGAACAAGCTGATGGGTCTACGCCCCATCGCGGAGGAAAAGGATCTGGTCATTGATCATGCCTACGATGGCATCAAGGAACTGGATAATCCGGTTCCGATGTGGTTCAATAGCTTATTTTATGGCACCATGGCATTTGCGGTAATATACTTATGCGTTTACCATGTTTTTGGCTGGGGAATGGATCAGGATCAGGAATACGTGCATGAAATGGCGAAAGCCGAGCAAGCACGGAATGAATGGCTGGCACAAGCTGCAAATAGCATCGATGAGCATTCGGTGGAGGTGGACACCCGCCCCGAGACCATCGCATCAGGAGCGGCCATTTTTACGCAGAACTGCGCAGCGTGCCACGGAGCTGCCGGGGAAGGGGGGATTGGTCCGAATCTCGCCGATGAGTATTGGTTGCACGGCGGTGAAATCAAGGATGTCTTCAAGACCATCAAATACGGTGTATTGGACAAGGGCATGGTACCGTGGGAGCAAAGCCTGACACCTGCGCAAATAGCGGAAGTAAGCAACTATATTGTCACGCTCAGGGGAACTAACCCTCCGAATGCAAAAGAACCACAAGGTGAAAAAGTGGAATATGCGCCGTTGCAGGCCGATGGCACGGGCGAAGTCGCAGCAGCGGACGGCAGTGCAATCTAAAGGCTAAAGGATTTCGATGGAAAAAGCAATCGCAAGTAAAAGGCCTAAACGCGAATGGATTTATGTCAAGAAACCAGCGGGTCAGCTTTACCGTTACCGGCAGTGGGTGGGCTATGCGTTGCTCCTTTTCCTCATCGCTGCACCCCTGGTACGTATCAACGGCGAACCGATGTTGCTCTTCAACATCGTAGACCGCAAGTTTGTAATCCTCGGAAGTGTATTTTGGCCGCAGGATTTGCATATCTTCGTATTCGGGATGCTAATTGCCATGGTATGCGTGGTCTTGTTTACCGTGGTTTATGGACGTATCTGGTGCGGATGGACCTGTCCCCAGACTATTTTTATGGAATTGGTGTTCCGGAGGATCGAATACTGGATTGAAGGTGATTGGCAGCAGCAGAAGCGATTGCAACAAGCCAAAAGAAATACGGAATGGTATCTCAGAAAGGGCGGTAAACACCTGATTTTCTTTCTTATTTCGTTTGGGATATCGAATGTTTTTCTTGCGTACATCATCGGAGCAGAACAGTTATGGCAGATTATGACCGATCCCATAGGACAGCACATAGGCGGGTTGATTTCGCTGGTTCTGTTCACATTGGTATTTTACGCGGTGTTTGCATTTGTGCGTGAAATTGTATGTACGACGATCTGTCCGTATGGCCGTCTGCAGGGCGTGATGCTCGACGATAAGAGTATGACCGTAGCCTACGATTATAAACGAGGAGAACCCCGGGGCCACCGGAAAAAAGGTGGAGACCAGCAGTTGGGCGATTGCGTAGACTGTGGGCTATGCGTGCATGTATGTCCCACCGGAATCGATATCCGCGACGGGTTGCAGATGGAATGCGTCAATTGTACGGCGTGTATCGACGCCTGCGATGCGGTGATGGAAAAACTGAATAAGCCCAAACGGTTGATCGGTTTCTTTACCGTGGGACAGATTGAGGGGGATGTGGAGGCTAAATCCGGAAATACACGGGCAATCGCATACAGTGTTGTGCTGATTGTATTGCTCGCAGTTTTTGGATGGCTTTTGTTCAGCCGGAGTCAGGTCGACGGTACCTTATTGCGGGCAAAAGGGAGCTCCTACCAGTTGCGTGAAGATGGAACGGTGAGCAATCTGTACAGCTTGGAACTCATCAATAAAACACAGCAGGATATGCCGTTTGAACTGGTCTCGGAAAATGCAGGTTTCACGGTCCAATTGGTGAATCATATTGCTGAGTTAAAGCAAGGAGGTGTAGCGCAGCTCAGTTTCTTTTTGGTGAGTCGTCAAAGCGATATCAAATCGTATAAAACGAATGTAAAAGTGCAGGTAATGGTAGATGGTAACGTGGTCGAAACCATGAAAACCACATTTGTAGCACCGCCTTTATAAATTGACAGTTGACAGTTGATAATTGACAGTTGACAGTTGATAATTGACAGTTCATTATCCATTATCCATTATCAACTATCCATTATCCATTATCCATTATCCATTATCCATTATCCATTATCCATTATCCATTAAAGAAATGAACTGGGGAACAAAAATAGTAATTACATTGGCACTTTTCATAGCGTTGATTGTGTCGTTCGGGGTTTATATGGTGAGCAAGGATACCGATTCGCTGGTTGCCGAGGATTATTACGAGCGTGGGTTAAACTATGACCGCTTGCGGGAAGCCGATTCCCTACAGATGCCGTTAGACACAACGTCTGCAGGTTTCAAACGACAAGGAAAATGAACTATCTCGTCTTTGCGTTTTTTATGGGGCTGCTTGGCAGCCTTCATTGCATAGCGATGTGCGGTCCGCTGTTATTGGCTATGCCGGCCGATCGTCCATCGAAATGGACAACGCTGGGCAATACGTTGATCTATCAGCTTGGCCGGACGCTGATGTATGGACTGCTCGGATTGGTTGTCGGATTCATCGGCCATTCGATCAACGTAAGCGGATGGCAGCAAGGTATGAGCCTATCCATTGGGCTTCTGCTGATCGGGATAGGCGTGTTTTCAATATCCGGCAAACATGTTCATCGGGTCGCCCGTATGCAGCAGTTCCTGATGCGCCCGGTAATCCGTTGGATCGGATACTGGTTTCACCGACCCGGAGGTCATTTTATTGTGGGGATACTGAACGGGCTGCTACCTTGTGGTATGGTATATATGGCCTTGGTCGCTGCACTGAATACCGAAACCATACAAGGCGGAGGAACATTCATGTTATTGTTTGGCGTGGGTACGTGGCCGGCTATGCTGTCTGCAGCTATCGTTGGTAATTTTCTCAAGCGGCATGTCCGGATCAACCTGGCCGCTTGGTTACCCATTATCTGCCTGGTAATGGGGGGGTGGTTCATGCTCCGCGGAGCCGGACTCGATATTCCTTTTCTTAGTCCGTTGATTCACCCGGAGGGCGCCATTACCTGCCAGTAGACGATAGCGTACGCAGCACGTGTTCTAACCGACTACTTCCAGCCGCCACCCAACGCTCTATAAAGTGTTACTTTTGCGTTGAGCTGCTGTTGTTTGATACTGACCAGGTCCAATTCACTGTTGAGCGCATTGCTTTGTGCCGTGATGACTTCCAAATAGGTAGCTTCTCCGCTCTTGAAAAGCAGGTTCGCATTTTTGACACCTAATTGCGCCGTGGCGACACGTTGCTCGGTAATCGCATATTGCTCATTGAGCTTCTCGATCATCACCAGCGCATTGGTCACTTCATGAACCGCTTCCATGACCGTTCGTTGGAAACCGATTTCGGCCTTGTCCCGTTCCAATTTCGCAATTTCATGCTGAGTTTTCAGCTTTCTCCCCGCAAAAACGGGTTGAGTGACTCCGCTGATAAGGCCGCCGAACAGCGCTCCTGGAATGTTGAACCAGTTTTGCGGTAGCATTGCATTGAGGCCACCCGAGGCTTCGATGGTAAGTGTCGGATATCGGTAAGCCTGTGCAACGCCTACTTCCGCATTGGCAGCACGCAAAGCAAGTTCTGCCTCCCGCACATCGGGCCGGTTGGCCAACAGTTGTATGGGTACACCGGCATCGTACGAATCCTGCATGCGCCAGTCCATCAGGGCAGACGAACGGTAAACGCTGTCTGGCATTTTCCCGGTTAATTCCATCAGCGTGTTTTCCTGGATGGCGATTTCCTGCTCCAACTGCGGAATAAGCGAGGCGGCAACCAGCATCTGCGATTGGGTTTGCTGGATGGCTAACGAACTCACCTCGCCTGCATCCCGTTGCAGCTTCACAATCTGCAGTGTGCTGTCGTTCAGTTTAAGATTACGCTGTGCTACTTCCAGCTGGGCATCCAGCATAAGCAGATTATAGTATCCCTCCGCAATGGCCGATACTAAACTGGTTTGTATCGCTTTCCGGGCCTCAAACGTTTGCAGGTATTCAGCCATGGCTCCTTCTTTCTGCCTGCGCAGCTTTCCCCAGACGTCCAGTTCCCAGCTTACGCTGACGGATGATAGGTACTGTGACTGGTACATATACAAGTTTTCGGGCGGAGGGGATTGCCCTCCGCGATCATACCAACCCGAAGAGGGGGAAGAATAGAAATCGCGCGACCGCCATTGGTGGTTGGTACCGCCTAGTTCGGCTTCGATCTCAGGTAAAAAGGCGGCACGGGATTGCCGCAACGATTGATTGGCTATCTCGATGTTTTTCAGTGCGGTTTGCATATCGTAATTGTTGGTAATTGCACTGTCGATGAGCATCATCAGCATGCTATCTGTGAAAAAATCATTCCAGGGAATGTCAGCAATCGTTGCAGAGTCTGCCGTTGAGTTGCCACCCCTGAATGTATCCGCAACGGGTAGCTCGGGGCGTACGTAATCTTTTCCTACTTTGCAGGAGGATAGCAAAAAGCAGCAGGAAACAGCTAATCCGGTATATCGAAGGATGGGATTCATGATTAATCTTCTTCTGTTGTTGTCAATTTAGTTTTTACCTGTTCATCCAGGTATTTAAAAATAACGTACAATACCGGTATGATGAAAATACCGAGCGTAACGCCGATCAACATGCCTCCGGCTGCTCCGAAACTGATCGAGTGGTTACCTTGTGCAGAAGGACCTACCGTCCACATGAGTGGAATTAGTCCTGCAATAAACGCAAGGGAGGTCATCAGAATCGGGCGGAGCCGCATGCGTGCGCCTTCTACGGCCGACTCATAAATACTCAGCCCCGCCTGGCGCTGCTGTACGGCAAATTCAACAATAAGGATGGCATTTTTGGCTAATAGCCCGATGAGCATGATAAGCCCTACCTGTACGTAGATGTTGTTTTCTAGACCAACCAGGTTGATGAGCGCATAGACGCCGATCAATCCGACGGGAACCGATAACATCACGGCCAACGGTAAAATGTAGCTTTCATACTGGGCTGCTAACAGAAAATAAACGAAGATAATGCTCAATGCAAAGATCAGCAGGGTCTCGTTGCCCGATTGGCTTTCTTCCAGACTCATCCCCGTCCACTCGTAGCTGTAGTTGCCGGGCAGGTGGGCAGCGGCTGTTTCCTCCATCGCTTGCATCGCCTCGCCCGTGCTGTACCCTTCAGACGGAATGGCATTAATAGCGATGGCATTGTACAAGTTATAACGGTTTACGATTTCGGGACCCATCACTTTTTTGAGCTTCACGATGGTATTCACCGGTACCATTTCGCCGCTGCCGTTACGCACGAAGATGGATTTGAAGGATTCAGGTTCGGCACGGTATTCAAAATCCGCTTGCATATAAAGGCGGTATTGCCTCCCGAAACGGTTAAAATCACTCACCATGACCCTGCCATAGTAACCCTGTATGGTCCGCATCATCTCATTAACACTCACACCCAGGGCTTTCGCTTTTACCGGGTCCACCTCCAACAGATACTGTGGGAAATTGGCGTTGAAGGTGGTATAGGCAGATGCGATTTCCGGACGTTTTTCCAGTTCGCGCATAAAACTATCTGCCACCGATCCGAAATCCCACATCGAGCCGCCCATGCGGTCCTGCAATACAAATTCAAGACCGGAAAAGTCACCAAATCCCTGGATGGTGGGCCTCGGAAAGACGCTGAACGATGCGTCGGTAATCTGGGCCAGGTCTGCACGTATGGTGTCCATAATGGCGTTGATATTCCGGATTTCCCCACGTTCCTTCGCCGGTTTGAGATTGATGTAGCCAACCGCGAAGGCCGAACTTGCGCTGGCGTCAATGGCATTGTAGCCGGAGACGGTGGTCATGCCCTCGATAGCTGTTCTTTTTTTCAGGATACTGTCTGCTTTGGAAAGCGCAGCCGTCGTACGGGCCAGTGATGCCCCCGGGGGCATCGAAAGCGAGTAGGTAATGAAGCTGTCGTCTTCCGTAGGAATAAAACTGGAGGGGGTACGATTCATCAGCCATACGCCAATGCCTGTAACCAGCACAAGCCCGCCTATGGCTATCCATTTGCGGCCGATTAAAAAGCGCAGTGAACCGATATATCTATTCGTAAGGGTTGCAAAACCGGTATTAAATGCACTGAAAAACCTGGATTTGAATCGGCTGAAGCCAGGTTTTTTTTCGGAATGGTCATCGGCAATGGTATCGGCCATGGTAGTGGGTGTTGGATGTGCATCCGATTTCCGAAGGAGCAATGCACAAAGTGCGGGGGTAAGTGTTAACGCATTCAGCGCGGAAATGAGGATGGCGGTAGCCAGGGTGTACGCAAATTGCTGGAAGAACACACCTGACGGACCTCCCATGAAACCGACGGGAAAAAATACAGCAGACATTACCAACGTGATGGACACAATGGCCCGCGTAATTTCGCCCATTGTAGAGATGGTGGCTTTTCGGGGTCCGAGTTTGGTCGCGTGCATCTTCTGATGGACAGCCTCGACTACCACGATGGCATCGTCGACCACGATCCCGATGGCAAGCACCAGTGCAAACATGGTCAATACATTGATGGAGAACCCGAACAGCTGAAGGAAGAAAAATGTACCGACCAGGGAAACGGGGATCGCAATGGCTGGAATAAGTGTAGACCGGAAATCTTGCAGAAAAATGAATACAATAATAAAAACCAAAATGAAGGCTTCAAAAATCGTATGCTGCACCTGATTGATCGATTCATCAATCTGATCACGCACGCTGTAGGATATCCGGTATTGGATACCCTCGGGAAAGTCCTTGGAAAGCCTTTCCAATACGTCGCGTATCTGGATATCAATCTCACGGGCATTGGATCCGCTGGTCTGGAGGATATTCAGGGTAAGCCCCGGATAGCCGTTTACCTTATTGTCACTTCCGAGATTGGTGGCACCGAGTTCGACCCGTGCAATATCTTTCAGATAGAGGACCGAACCGTCTTTATTGGTTTTGATGACAATCTGCTCGAACTCTTCCGGCAGTGTAAACCGTCCCTGGTGCCGTAAAATAGTTTCGAAAGCCTCGTCAGAGGTTTCCCCGAATTTTCCCGGGGCGATCTCAAAATTCTGATCCCGGATTGCTGTCCGCACATCCTGCGGTACCAGTCCATATACGGCCATTTTCTCCGGGTTCAACCAGGTACGGATGGAATAATCGCGTGCACCCACACGCCGTACTTCCCCTACGCCATCTACACGCGCCAATTCGCGCATGAGGTTGATCTGGGCATAGGCCTGCAAAAATGTTTCGTCATACAGGGTGTCAGGACGGTTGCTGAATATATCAATGGTCATGATAATCCCGCTTTGGCGGGGTTCCACCGTGATACCCGATTCGATCACCTCAGCTGGGATACGGGCATTTGCTTTCGAAACCCGGGTCTGTACGTTTACAGAAGCCTGGTTGGGATCGGTTCCTGTCTTAAAAAATACAGTGATATTGCCTGATCCGGAGTTAGTTGCTGACGACCGGATATAGGTCATGTTGGGAACACCGTTGATAGCTTCTTCGATGGGTAACAGCACCGCTCCGGCTACGGTTTCCGCATTGGCGCCGGGATAGGACGTGGAAACGGTAACACTTGGGGGAGCAATTTCAGGAAATCGTGTAATGGGCAACTGCCACATGGATACCAAACCGAGGATTACCAGTAGGGTGGAGATAACGGTAGCTAATACGGGTCTATTGATGAATGTTTTGAGCATTACATTTTTTTTATAACGTGAGCCAATGGCAAATACAAGCCACCACTAGCATCAAGCTTCAACAAACATTGGGATTATTAAATGCAAGAGATTATTCTGCGGAAGCTGAAGGAACATTCAGCGGTTTGATTTCCATGCCGTCTTCGAGTTTGTCGAGTCCTGAAAGGACAATGCGATCGCCCGGGTTAACACCATTCTTCACGATATATTGCTTTCCGCTTTTCCCTATTACCTCGATTGCCCGCTGCTTTACCCGATTGGCGGAATCGAGTGTATACACGAAAATCTTATCCTGCAATTCGGTGGTAGCCACTTGGGGAACCGTGAGCACCCCACGTTGGTGTTCTTCCATTTTGAGCGTGCCTGTATTGCCGGAACGGAGTACGTAATCTGCATTGGGAAACGTTGCCCGTAGACTGATCGCACCGGTGGTTCGATTCACCTGACCATTGATGGCATCCACCACACCCTTTTCCGGATAGACCGTGCCATCGGCCATGACCAGTGAAACGTTGGGAATGAGTTGGGTCGTATCGGCAGGATCGGTTGAGGAGGAATCCCGTTTACCGTATTTTTTCCGGAAATAAAGGAAATCCGATTCACTCATGGCAAAATAGACGTATACCTCACTGATGTCTGAAAGTTCGGTCAACGGGTCGCTGCTGCTTACCAAGTTTCCAACACGTTTGGGAATCCGCCCGATAAAACCGCTCACGGGCGCTTTGATTGTGGTAAATCCGAGATTAATACGGGCGCTTGCCACAGCTGCAGAGGCCTGTGCGAGTGATGCTTTGGCCACATCGTAATCAGACATTGCCGTCCGGAGGCGGACATCCGAAATCACATCGTTCTCTACCAAGGGTTTCAACCGATCCACTTCCAGCTTGGCATTCTCCAATTTTGCCTTTTCTACATTTTCATTGGCAATTGCGTTGTTTAACTCTTCCTGATAGGGCTGCGGGTTGATCTTGAAAAGCCGTTGCCCTTCTTTCACAAATGCACCTTCATCTACATAAATCTCTTCCAAAATCCCCTCAACCTGTGGACGTATTTCCACATTGACCTTACCTTCTATCGTTCCCAGATAGTCTTTTACGGTAGTTGCCGTGGCAGTATCTATGGGCTGCACGGGTAGAGCGATCGCATTATTTTCGGTATCGCTGGTCTTGGAAGATCCTGTGGAACAGCTGAAAATTACAAATAAGGATAATGCTGATAAAGCAATGATTATGAGTGTTTTGATGTTTGTTTTGACGGAAATGTTCATGTTGTTTACTATTTATTGTTTTAGTACTTCTGTGTGATCTGTCTAATTACGTAGGGTTCGACGGTTTTCATGCCATCAATTGTTGAATAAGGGTCAGATAGTGTGCCAAACATTTCCTAACCTATCGTGTTATTGATTCCAAATGGATTTGGTTTACTCATTACAAAGGGAACAAGTTCCTATCATTGCAACCGCAGTCCATCAAGGACATCGGTTGGCTGTGCCTCTGCTGGATTACATGCATCTGCAGGAACACGAGCGTTTTCGTGAAGAAGATCCTTATACGGGCTACATGGTAGAAAATCTGCCGGTTAGCCGTGTTATTGTAGATACATCCCGCTTTCAGACGGATCTTAATCGCAGGCGGGAACAGGCGATCTACCGCAGGCCGGAAGATGCCTGGGGGCTGACGGTTTGGAAGCCGGTTTTACCTGAATTGATGGTCGATCGGTTGCTAGAAGGATACGATCGGTTTTATGTGGATATAGATCAATTGCTGCAATGGACCCTCGCCTTGTTCGGAAAATTTGTGGTGCTTGATATCCATAGCTATAACCACCGGCGCGTACATCCCAACGAAGCGGCGAGTGTGGGGGAAAATCCGGAGATCAACATCGGGACCGGCCACAACCACGAAAAGTGGAAATCCCTGGGGCATTGCCTAACCAGTTTTATGGGACATTGCCGGATTAAAGGCCGGTTTTTGGACGTCCGGGAAAACATCAAATTCAAAGGAGGTGGTTTTTCGGAGTGGATCAACCGGAATTACGGGGAGTATGGCTGTGTCTTTTCGCTTGAATTTAAGAAAACCTTTATGGACGAGTGGACCGGTTGGGTCGATATAGCCTACCTGAACCAAATTCGATCCATGCTGGCGGGGTGTATCCCGTTTCTGTTGCACATGCTTGATACACCGATTAAATCTTCTTTTTTGCATGGACATTGAGGGTAAGAAATACATCCAACGCATTCTTGACAAACTGAAAAAAGGCAGACCCTTGTTTACCAGATTGCCTTGCGGGGGTGAACTCCGCATGGATCGGCCGCTTCCATACCTTTTGGTCTACCGTGTTCCGCCGGACGGGGAGGATGCATTTACGTCGACACTTGGGAAAACAGAATCAGCTTATCTCGTTGCTCCGGATACAGCCGAGTGCCCCATAAATCCGATTATCCATGCCATAGCCGGTGCAATGGCTGATAAATTCGGGGGATTTATGTTATTGGAAGTGTGGTTGTCAGACCGGGTAGACTCATCGGCTTTCAATATCCATATCAGCCAAAAAAGTGCATTGCCTATTGCGGAGAAATTGCAGCTTGAGTTGCAGCGGATTCATCTTACCCAGATGATCGGTGACCACACGGTGCTGGAAAAGGACAAGCAGATGCCGTCGCCGCCTTACTACACCGCCTTATTCAGTGCGGAGGAGGCACGGAAGAATGAAATTATTCTGATCGGACTGGAAATCAGGCCGGTATACATTAACCAACAGACGGGCTCACCGTATCCGCTTTTTCTTAGGGAACTGCGGGAGTATTTCGGGAAGGCATTGCGCAAAAGTTTTTTCGAGTTTGTGCGGATGAAAACTTCGTATAGCGCCGCGCATTTCCAAATGCTGGGTACCACGGAGCTGCACGAATCCGTATGGGAAATCGATGAAAAGTTGGCTGAGTACAGCAATCAATTTGATTTCCTGCTGTTGGTAACTCCCATCAATGCACAGGAAGCTTGGCAGAGTTTCTCCGGGAACAAAAACCGGAAAAATCCGGTATTTCACTACCGCCCTATGCCGATAGATCCAGAACTTATTAAAAGAAAGCTCTATAACCTGCCCATAGAGGATATTTCGGATCCGACCATTGCTTACCTTTTCCGTGATAAGCGCAAGGAGGTAGACCGGATGCTTAACATGTTGGGTGAGCGGGAAAAGCCTGACTTCCTATATAGCAGCCAGCAGATTTTCGGTAATGTGGAGGAAAGTTTACTGGAAATTGCCCGTGCTATCCTGGTAGCCTCCGAGCCACAGCAGGCCCCCAAAGAAAGTGAGATGCTGGATGCCCACACCTTTGCAGAGTTGGCAAAAACAGAATTAGAATACCTGAAACAACAATACGATATGGTGTCTACGGCCGTCCGTGTACGTGACGATGTGGAAGGGGTTATGGTTTCCCGCGGAACGCTGAACATCAGTAGCCGTTACCGCATATCACGGGAGCGTGCGTTCTCGCTGTTGCAACACGAGGTAGGTACCCATGTTGCTACTTATTATAACGGTATGGCCCAGCCCTTCAAGCTTTTTTACGTGGGGGTACCGGGCTACGAACAATTGCAGGAAGGACTTGCTGTACTCAGTGAATACATGACGGGAGGGCTAACCAACCAACGGATGCGTATATTGGCAGCGCGGGTAGTGGCGGTCCACCACATGCTGGCCGGTAATCCATTTACAGATACGTTTGACCTTCTGGTAGACAAATACAATTTTAAGCCCGAGACCGCTTTTTACATTACCATGCGGGTATATAGAGGCGGGGGGCTCACGAAAGATGCTGTATACCTGAAAGGGTTGCTGAACGTTATTGAATATGTAAAAGAGGGAAACGATATTTCACAATTGCTGATTGGAAAGATAAGACAGGATTATCTTCCCATCATTCAGGAACTGTTGCATAGGCGACTGTTGAAGCCTTCACC
Source organism: Parapedobacter defluvii (assembly GCF_014642075.1). GTDB lineage: Bacteria > Bacteroidota > Bacteroidia > Sphingobacteriales > Sphingobacteriaceae > Parapedobacter > Parapedobacter defluvii. The sequence continues at coordinate 139,424 of NZ_BMIK01000002.1, forward strand.
GCTGCATCCCAAATACCTGGAAAAGCCCTACGTCGCGAAGATCGAAGAGATAAAAAAGGGAGGTAGCGTATTTAAAATGATTGGGTAATGGTGGGGATGGGTGACCGGTGATCAGTGACCGGTGATCAGTGACCGGTGATCAGTGACCGGTGATCAGTGACCGGTGGTCAGTGGTCGGAAGGATGCGGTAGTTGACAAACAAAAACGCAAAAACACAAACAAAAAATAACAAAGATGACTATCACATTCATCGTTAATCAAGTACGGAAAGAACTGGCGGGTTACACGACCACAGCGTTGGCGCTGGAAGCCCACCGACGGGGGCATACAGTTTATTATGCAGGGGTTGGAGACCTGGTTTACCTGCCAGATGGGCGAGTAGGGGCACATAGCCGGAAAGTACCTGACCGTGAATTCAGATCGCTGCATACCTTTCTGGAGGCTGTGGTAACTGAAGAAAAGCGGCTGTTGAGTTCTAAAAATTGGGATGTTATGTGGTTGCGTAACGATCCGGCAGCAGATATGGAAAAAAGGCCATGGGCTCAGGATGCAGGGGTTCTGTTTGGCCAATTAGTCCAGCAGCAAGGGGTTTTGGTACTTAATAATCCAAATGGGTTGGTAAAAGCCTCCAATAAGATGTACTTGCAATATTTTCCCGAATCAGTACGGCCCCAGACCCTCATCACGCGCGATATGGCAGACGTAGAAGCCTTTTATCGCGATCAACACCACCGCATTATTCTTAAACCGCTGAAAGGCTCGGGGGGGAAAAATGTATTTCTCATCGACAAAAAGGAAGACAAAAACCGCAAGCAGATCGTCGAAGCAATTTGCAGAGACGGTTTTGCCATTGCACAGGAATACCTGCCCGCTGCAAAAAAGGGAGATATCCGTTTGTTTTTGATGGATGGGGAACTCCTGCAGCGGGACGGAAAGGTGGCGGCAATCAAGCGTGTGCAGCAGTCGGGCGAAATCCGGAGCAATATCCATCAGGGTGCCAAGGCAAAAAAGGCGGTCATGAATAAGGAGATGGAGCACATTGTGGAAGCGGTGGGACCGCTGCTCCGCGAGGATGGGATATTTTTAGCGGGATTGGATATCGTAGGCGACAAACTGATGGAAATTAATGTGTTCAGCCCCGGAGGCTTAATCCATGCCTGTGAATTCCAGCGCACGGATTTTATGGATGAGGTTATTTCAGCCGTCGAAAAGAAGGTAGCAAATCTCGCGTAAAATGAGTACGTTTGGTCATACATTCGTTGGGCGTGGCGGATATCATGCAGATACTTCATCAGATAGGAGCGTTCATTTACCAGTGGTATTGGATACCGCTTTTATTGGTCTATGTCGCCATTATCGTCACCATCCTGATTGAAAACCGCAATCCTACGAAAACAATTGCCTGGATTATGGTCATTGTTTTCGTACCGGTGGTGGGAATCGTTTTTTACTATTTTTTTGGTCAGAAATTTAAGAGAGTCAAGGTTTTTCGGATTCAAAACCGGGAGAAACATACCCGTTTATTAAGCGTGTGGAACAAGCTTAATCCCATTATGGATCACAACCTTGAAGTGTTAAGGCAATCCATCGGGCCGCTCAGCAGGGTTTTTACCTTCCTGAAAAACCAACGGATTGCACCGCCCTCGCTGCATAACCACGTTGAACTTTTGATAAATGGCGAACAGAAATTTCCCGAACTGCTCCGCGCAATCCGTGAGGCGGAGCATCATATCCATTTAGAATATTATATTTTCGATCCCGATGATATCGGTCTTGCGTTGATTTCGTTGTTGAAGGAAAAAGCATCCGCAGGTGTAACTGTCCGCATCATAGTCGATGCATTCGGGTCACCTAAACTCAGGCGCCGGCGGAAGCGGTTTGAAAAAGCCGGAATCCAGTTTATCCCGTTTATGCCGGTCACCTTTACGTCGTTGGCAAACGGTAATTATCGGAACCATCGTAAAATAGCCATTATTGATGGACATACGGCATTTGTAGGGGGCATCAACATCAGTGATCGGTATGTAAACAGCGGTAAATATCCCCTGTATTGGCGGGATACGGCGGTAAAAATCCAGGGAGATGCGGTAAACGTCCTTCAGGTCCATTTTTGGATGAATTGGCACCTGGCGGAGGGATCTCCTTTTAACCTCCGCGATGGGTATTTCCACACGGTACCTGTAATTCCAGCCGGGCATTCGGCAGTGAGTTTTGCTTTTAGCGATCCCGGCTCCAATGCGCCGTTCAACATGGAAGCTATGTTAATTGGCATTGCCGAGGCAGCACATACGGTGCGGATCTGTACGCCATATTTTATCCCCAGCGACGAGTTAAGTACTACACTTCAATTGGCTGCTGCTTCGGGAGTACAGGTTGAATTGATGTTGCCCGCCCGGTCCGATTCTTTTCTCGTGCAGCATGCCTCGTTTTCTTTTTTGAAGCCCTTATTGGAACGTGGCGTGTCCGTGTATTTGTATGAAAAGGGTTTCCTGCATGCGAAAACCATCTGCATCGATGGCCGGTTGGCTTATATCGGTACGGTCAACTTAGACATCCGTAGCTTTTATATCAATTTTGAAGTCAGCGCGGTCATCAGTGATCGTGATCTTTGCGCCCAATTGGACACCCAATTTGAGAAGGATAAGTCGGATAGTACCCTGATGACCCGTGCGATCTGGATGCGGCGTCCAAGATGGAAGCGCGGAATGGACTCCGTATGCAGGCTGCTGACGCCCCTGCTCTAAATGTTAAAATTGACCCGAATTTTGGCATAAAGCATCAAAAAGAATATCTTAGCCACTTATTGTATATAAGATTGATTTGAATGAACCGTATCGTTAAACTAGTCTGTTGTTCGATTTTTATCTGTTGCCAATCGATCCCTTCCTTAGCCCAGCAGGATAGCATTTCCGTCAATACTGTTGTCGAGAAAACACAGAAACTGCTAGAGGCTTATCCCATTGAAAAGGTGCACCTGCATTTTGATAAGCCCTACTATGCGGTAGGAGATACGCTATGGTTCAAAACCTACCTCACCAGTAACATGTACAATTATGACCTTAGCAAAGTGGTATATGTTGAAGTACTGAACGGTAAAGATTCGCTGATGCAAACAATGCGGATTCCACTGACCAATCATGTGGGTAAAGGCTACCTGGTATTCGATCAGGAATGGTATACCCAAGGCAATTACCGGTTTCGGGCTTACACGAAATGGATGATGAATTTTGACCCGGCTTATTTTTTCAACAAGATTGTTCCGGTGGGCGATGTGCTGAATAATGCGCTTCATTACGACGTTACATTCAATGACCTGGGTAAAGGTAAAAATGCCCGCACACAAGCCGTCATTCAATTCAAAGACCGTGAAGGAAAGCCATTGGCCAACCGGAAGCTGAATTGGTCTGCACAGGTAGGCTGGAATCCCATTGACAATGGTAAAGGACAAACAGATGCCGTAGGTAATGTAGTCATCCATATCAACGGGAAGGATAGGGAGCAGCTTAGAAAGGGAAACCTGTATGTATCTCTTGAATCGGGCAGCAGTGCACCACCGATGCTCGGTACGTTGTCACTCCGGTCAGCACTTTGGGATGCGGACGTTCAATTTTTTCCTGAGGGTGGCGATCTGATTGCAGGGCTGTCCAAAAAAGTAGCCTTCAAGGCGATTGGAAGCGATGGCCGTGGGCTGGCTATCAAGGGGGCCATAGTAGACCAGAAAGGAGCGGAGGTAGCTGCGTTTTCGGATGCACATAAAGGGATGGGGGTTATCACTTTTATACCCGAGGCGGGGAATGCATATACTGCCAACGCTACCTTTGAAAATGGTGAAACCCAAAGTTTTCCGCTGCCTCCGGTAGTTGAGCAGGGAATCAGCGTAACGGTGGTGAAATCCGATACAGCACAGCTGCAATTGGCCATTTTGGCCAACGACCGTTTTTTTTCGGCAAATAAAGGCAAGGCATTTTACCTGATCGCACAAACCAATGGAATTCTTTGTTATGCTGCGCAGGCTGCTTTACGCAACGAAACGGTAGTAGTAAATCTGCCCAAAGATCGTTTCCCCACGGGCATCGCTCAACTGACTTTATTTACTTCGGAGGGGAAACCGGTGAGCGAACGCCTGGTCTTTGTCGAGAATATCAAACCCTTATCAATAGCGCTGAGTACCGATCAACAGGAATATGCCGCCAAGCAGTTGGTTAAGTTAGGCATAAAAGTCGCCAACAACGACACAACGACGGTTGGCAGCTATTCAGTAGCGGTGGTAGACGAGTCCAAAGTTCCTTACGACGAAAACAAGGAAACAACTATATTGAGTAACCTGTTGCTTACGTCAGACCTGAAGGGCTACGTGGAGGAACCAAATTACTACTTTAATCAGCCAGATGACCAAAAAAGAGAAGCGCTTGATATCCTGTTGCTTACCCAGGGATATCGTCGGTTCTCATATCCGGATGTGCTGGCAGATCGGTACCCCGACGTGCATTTTTTCCCTGAGCAGGGCATCGAAATATCCGGGATCCTGAGGTTGAACAATGGGAAGCCAGTGGTGAACGGCGGGCTATTGCTGTCGATTCCCGACCGGAGTTTCCGTAAAGATACCTATACAGATGAAAACGGACACTTTGTATTTAAAGATCTGGTATTTACCGATTCGTCGCGTGTAACCATCAATGCCCGCGGCAATGACAACTACCGCGATATGGTCATCAATGTAGATCCAACGCAATATCCGGGAATCGATACCACGGCCTACCGGGCAGACGATGTGCTGAATATCGACGCTACGCTTGCTCCTTATCTGACCAATAGCCGAAATGAATACCGGACATCCATATTGCTTGAAGAAGTGGAGGTGACAGCTTCCTCCCGGCCTAGTTTTTCACACAAAGACTATCCGGCAATTTCCGGATTGGGTATGGCCGATCACCAGATCAATGCCGACCGGTTAAAGGGATGTAATAACCTCATCATGTGTTTGCAGACCGCACTTACAGGGATTACCTACGATAGCCAAAGCCAGCTCTTCTACATTACCCGCGATTACAATGCAGGGGGGCGTATTCCAGTGCAGTTTTTTGTGAATGGAATGGCAATGGATGTTCCTTCGCTAAACGGTATCATGCCTTCGGAAGTGGAAGGAATTGAAATTTTTCTACGCGATGAGTTGGGTACGGTAAGCCGGATGTATCAAAATAATGGTGTTGTAGCGATTTATACCACTAAAAAGCAGGAAAAAGGACCGCGGATGTCGTTGAGTCAGATTGAGGCGCTGTTACCGAAAAGCAATATCATTGACCTGACGCCGTTGGGGTATTTGGAAGAGCGGAAGTTTTATACACCCAAATACGATACACCCGAACGCCGTGCGGTGAACGATATCCGGACCACTGTCTATTGGAACCCCGAGGTACAAACCACCGAAGAGGGTACCGCGCAACTGGATTTCTATAACGCCGACGGTGCGGGCAGTTATCGGGTAGTTGTAGAAGGTGTGGATGCCACAGGAAATATCGGTCGGGCCGTGTATCGATATACGGTGAAGCAATGATTCAATAAGGAATGGGATGCGGAAAATCATCCATATCGACATGGATGCATTTTATGCTTCGGTGGAGCAACGGGATTTTCCCGAGTATCGGGGTATTCCGTTGGTGGTGGGTGGTCCGCCCAACAGCCGGGGCGTGGTGGCAACGGGTAGCTACGAGGCCCGTAAATATGGAATCCGTTCGGCCATGCCATGCAGCAAAGCCGCTAGGCTGTGCCCGGATGCGGTCTTTGTACCGCCCCGGTTTGATGCATACAAGGCAGTTTCTGCTAAAATCCGCGAAATATTCCGCCGCTATACCGATGTGATAGAGCCCCTATCGTTGGATGAAGCGTATTTGGATGTAACAACGGATAAACAGTCCATCGGTTCCGCCCTGGAGATTGCACGGCGGATCAAGGAAGCCATTCGTTCCGAGCTTCACCTCACCGCATCGGCAGGTGTCTCGGTGAATAAGTTTGTAGCCAAAATTGCGTCGGATATGCAAAAGCCCGATGGGCTTACGTTTATCGGTCCGTCTCGCATCGAGCGGTTCATGGAAAGCCTCCCCGTGGAAAAATTTTTTGGTGTAGGAAAGGTGACGGCGGCTAAAATGAAGCAGCTGCAACTATTTACAGGCGCAGACCTCAAACGGCTGCCCGAGGCAGATTTGGTGCGTTTTTTCGGGAAAAGCGGACGTTTTTATTACCGTATTGTGCGGGGCATCGATGACCGTCCCGTGCAGCCTGACCGTGAGCTGAAGTCGATCGCAGTCGAAGATACGTTTAGCGAAGACCTGTATTTGCTGCCAACCATGGAAGCAGAGCTGGAAAAAATAGCGATCAAATTGGCAGGGCGGATGCAAACCCGAAAATTGAAAGGACGGACTGTTACGCTGAAAGTGCGGTTTGCCGATTTTAAACTGATAACCCGAAGCCATTCCTTGCCTTATTATACCGATGCGATCGATGAAATTTTGTCTACTGCCCGTAATTCACTTCAATCGGTCATGACATCAGACCCAATGCCGGTACGCCTCCTGGGCATATCGGTTAGCAACTTTGACCGTGCCAATCCAGAAGCCAATCAGCTTTCCTTGTTTTGATCGGTTGGCAATTCGAGCGGTTCATCTTCTACTTCTTCCTCCTTTAATACGACTTTCACTGCATAGGACGAAGGCCATACTCCTTTGCCATAACGGAGCGCATACACCTTCGTAAACTCCGCACCGAAATAGAGAATAGACGCCGAATAATATACCCAAAGCAGCAAAATGATAATGGCGCCTGCGGCCCCATAGGCAGATGCGGGGGCACTGTATTGCATATAAAGCGAAATCAGGTACCTCCCCAGCATAAAGAGGGCAGCGGTGAAGATGGCGCCACCGGCTACATCCCGAAAACGCATCCGTGCATCGGGTAAAAAACGGAAGATAAAAGCAAATAAGGATGTAATGACGATAAATGTGAGCCCTATGTTGATCCATTCGACAACATAGACGGATATTTCGGGGAAAAAACGTGTAATCTGCGAACTGAGTGCCACAATCAGTCCGTTGGCGATCAACGAAACAATTAGCAGGAAGCCGAGGCCGAGTACCATGGAAAACGAGATGGCACGATTCAGAAGCATCTTCAACCATCCTTTTTTCGGCTTGGGCCGCACACCCCATATCCGGTTCAATGAGTCCTGTATTTCAGTGAAGATGGTCGTAGACCCCAATACCAGGGTACCGATGCCAACTGCGATTCCAATCCCCGATTTATTGGACAAACTGATGTTCTGGATAATTTGTTGGATCTGTGCTGCGGTATCCGGCCCGAAAATAGCTGCAAATTCATGAAAAACTTCGGATTGAGCATCCTGCTCGCCGGCGAGAATTTCACCGTAAAAAAAACCGACTAACCAAATGACAATGAGCAGCAGCGGAGCGATGGAGAAAATGGTGTAATAAGCCAGTGAGGCGCTCATTTTCATCGCATTATCTTTTGAAAATTCAGAAAATGTGTTATTCAGCAGCTGAAAGATTTCCCGATAGAAAGATTTTTTAAAAAGCTTCATACATACGTACTTGATGTATTCTATAAACCAGAAATTGACAGGGTTGTTTACGCTTGGTAGATATCTTCAATTTCTTTTTCGTAGCGCTGTAGAATAGCTTTGCGTTTTAAACTCAGCTTTGGCGTGAGTTCACCGGCATCGATTGTCCACTCTTTGGGCAGCAGTGCAAATTTTTTCACCTGTTCCCAATGTCCGAAATCCTGGTTCAGCCGGCTGATTTCGCGTTGGTATTTTTCGATGACTTCCGGTTTTTGAATCACTGTTTCCCGCGAATCAAAGGGGATGCCTTTGATCTTACACCAATTTTCCAGTACGTCAAAGGCAGGAACAATAAGCGCTCCCGGAAATTTTCGGTTTTCACCAACGACCATTACCTGGGCGATGAAGGTCGATTCCATATACTTGTTTTCGAGCGCTTGGGGTGCCACATATTTGCCTCCAGCCGTTTTGAACATTTCTTTCTTGCGATCGGTAATGCGCAGGAAACCCTCTGCGTCCAGTTCACCGATATCGCCCGTATGAAAATATCCTTCATTGTCAATGGCTTCTGCCGTGGCTGCTTCATTTTTATAGTATCCGGAAGAAATACTGGGGCCTTTGCACAGTATTTCGCCATCGGGTGCGATCTTTACGTCTACGTGTTTCAGTACCCTGCCCACGGAGCCGAATTTTACGCCTCCTTTTTCGAGGTTGTTTACGGCGATAACGGGAGAAGTTTCGGTGAGGCCGTATCCTTCCAACACCGGTATTCCGGCCGCCCAGAATACGCGGGACAAACGGGGCTGTAAGGCAGCGCCGCCGGAAATAATCAATTTAATGTTGCCACCGAGCGCTGCCTGCCATTTGGAAAACACGAGTTTCCGCGCAATGGCGAGACGTATGTTAAACCACGCGCTGTTTTTTTGTGGCTCTTTGTTGCGGAGGCCAAGCGCGAGCGCCCAAAAGAAAATATGCCGTTTCACTCCGGTAAGTTCCTTGCCTTTGGATACAATGCGGTCGTATACCTTTTCCAGTACCCGGGGTACGGTGGTGAAGCCATCGGGTTTCACGTCATTAATGTCGGCCACGATGGTATCCAGGCTTTCTGCATAATGGATTTCCACGCCTCTGGCGAAGTATAAATATACAACCATCCGCTCGAAGATATGGCAAAGGGGTAGGAAGCTCAATGCTTTCTTGAAGTAATCGGGCAGTAGGTCATAGCAATCGTACACGTTGGTAACTACGTTTTTATGAGAAAGGTGGACACCTTTTGGTTTGCCGGTGGTTCCGGAAGTATAAATAAGTGTGAACAGATCATCCTCATGCACCGCTTCGCGATAAGGATCCAAATCCACATCCTGCTTGGTTCCCTCTTCAACTAATTGCTGCCATGAAGGTAATCCTTCGACCGCATCAAACGAGTAGACCGGAATGTCAAGATTTTTGGCTTGTAAGGCTGTCTTTATCTTGTCATGTAATTCGGTATTGCTCACAAAAATAAGCTTGACGTTTGCGTCGTCGATGATAAAGGAAAGATCCTGGCCCGAAAGAGTGGGATACAGGGGTACAACGGCGGCACCGAGCTGGTTGATGGCAAAATCGCAGAAATTCCATTCCGGACGGTTGGCAGACATCAATGCAATTTTGTCGCCTTTTTGTATGCCCTTTGCAACCAGTCCCTTGCTTAGGTTATTTACCAAAGAAATAAATGTTTCGGTTGAATAGTTTGTCCATTTCCCGTGTGCTTTTCCTGCCACCATGACCGGTTTGGAATAATGCGCTTTGTAATTTGTCAGAATGTCAAAAATGCGGGTTGCCGGTGTCATATATTTTATTGTTGGTCTATAATTTATTTTGCTGGCTACGTAGTAGCGCATTTAAAGTTAACAATAATTTAGAAAACCTCATAGTTTAAGTGATGTGCGACCAATTGCAGGTTACGAGGATGGAACACGGATTTCTTTTCTTGTTACCACGGATTCCACGGATTGGCACAAATTATTCGTGCCTTTCGTGTCATTGGTGGCTAATCACGTGGATTCTTGGGTGATAATGAAGCGCTTCTGCGAGATCTTTAAAAAAAAATAATATCTGTGGAAATCTGTTAAATCTGCGTCATCCTTGTTCATTCTTTGGCATTTGTTTTGCGCGGAAAGGGGCATGGAAAGAAATCGTATCGCCGTCTTCATCGCCGTTTTTTTTATGGGACTTATTGCCTGGCAGGAGGTTGCCGCTCAGGAAAGTCAGGAAAGCAGCACGTATACACGTGGTATTGGGGGGCGCTTTGGAGTAGCAAACGGCATTACATACAAGCATTTCATCAATGAAAACCACGCCATCGACGGTATCCTGAATTTTCAGGGTAATCGGAGTTTTACAATTTTTAAGTTACTGGGCCTTTACGAAATTCATCAGCCGATCAATTTCGTGGATGCCGAAGGCTTACGTTGGTACTACGGCTTTGGAGGTGGCTTGGGTTCGTACCGTTATAAAGATACGGATGAAAGCGGGATGGCCTGGAGTTTTGACGGTGTAGTAGGCCTGGACTATAAAATTCCAACCGCACCGATTAATCTGTCGTTGGATTGGAAGCCTACGATGGAACTTACACCCGAATCAGGCGTACGGTTTGATGGCATTGGATTGTCAATACGGTTTGTGTTTTAATGGTAACCGGTGACCAGTGGTCGGTGATCGGTATCTGACCACAGACCACCGTTCACTCATCACCGGTCACCCATCACCGACCACCAATCCAGATCTTCCCAAGGCGCTGCTGTTCCGGTGTCGCGTTAACCAATGGGACGATGCCAAATGAACCCCGGGTGTCTTTGGTGAGGGTAATCGTAAGTTCCCGTATTTTTCCATCTCTTGCCACCAGCACCTGAAGTGCATCTCCGATAGCCGCCGTTTGCAACACACGGTTTAATTCCTTGCCGTTAGCATCCAGTCGCTCGCCATTGATGGCAATAATTTCATCCCGGACATTAATGCCTCCGTCCCATGCACCGGTACCGCGGCTTACGCCGGTAACCAATACACGGCCGTCTGAGGCTGAAGTAGTGATACCTAAATCGGGCAATTCGCGTCCTTCGTTGTAGTCGATCACTTCGTAGCCAACGGCCTTCAGGTAGCGGTTGTAGTCCAACGATCCCGGCGTATAGGCCGCATCAAAAATATCCGATACGGACGTTCCGGCAATTTGTTCGATCAATGTTTGAAGCTCTTGCTCACGGAACCCCCTTTTTTGCTGTACATAGAAGGTTTCATAGGCAGCTTTCAATACATCGTCGAGCCGCTTTTCACCGTTAGTTGCCGCGAGGATCTTGAGGTCCAGCATCAGGGCGAGCAAGGCGCCTTTGTTGTAGTAGGAAATACTTGTATTGGCTGAGTTTTCATCCGGGCGGTAATATTTGATCCAGGCATCGAAGCTGGCAGATGCCGCCGACTGCACCTGGTTTCCTGCACGGTTTTCAATGGTGTTGATGTCGCTGCCCAACGCTTGCAGATAACTGTTCTCGCTGAGGAAACCGCAGCGTCTGAGCAAGAGGTTGTCAAAATACGCCGTGAATCCCTCCATGATCCATAAGGAGGTTGTATAATTTTCAACATCGTAGTCAAAGGGGCCGAGTTCAATGGGACGGAGCCGCTTAACGTGCCATAAATGGAAATATTCGTGCGCTACGAGCCCAAGAAAACCGACGTATGACCGCTCATTTTGGTAGCCGTTGCGGCTGGCGCCCAGCACGGTTGAATTGAGGTGTTCCAAACCGCCACCGCCCGACTGATAGTTGTGCACGATGAATACATAACGTTTGTTGGGATTTACACCGAAGATACGCGTAGCTTCTTCCACAATGGAGGCACAGTCCTTCTTTAGCCGATCCGAGTCGTAATTGCCTCCACCCACCATGGCGATTTCGTGGAGTACACCGGCCGCTTCAAATGTGAACACATCCTGATTCCCCACTTCAATCGGCGAATCAAACAGGATGTCGAAATCAGCGGCATGATACGTTCCCGGTTTTCCGTCGACAGGGGCAAGGCCAGTGGAGATTTTAGACCAGGAGACATATGGAAGGATGGTCACATCCACCGGAAGTTCGAGGAACCCGTCTACATATAGGAAAGTACCCGCGGGAGATAGAAAAGCATGACTGTCATCGATGAAATTAGTGCGTACCGACACTTCGAAGCCATATACCCGGTATTGGACGGTTAGGGCACTTTTTTTTCCCGAGTTGATCCGCCATGTATTCTTATTGATTTTCTCTGTGGCAAGCGGCGCATGATCCCCGCTAAATGCTACCAAGCCTTCCACATTTTTTGCGTATTCACGCACCAGGTATGAGCCGGGAGTCCAAACGGGCATCTTTACGTCGATGAAATCACGCTGGATATTTTCAATTTTCATGGTGATTTCGACATAATGGGCCTGAGGTTCTTTAAAAGAAACTTCAAAATGAATGCTGGGCTGGGATACAGCGAAAGCGGAAGACACTGCGGTTGTCATTAGAATAAATAAGAAGATACGGACTCTTTTCATGATTATATTTCAATTCTCCCTTACGGTTAACGTGGCGCTGGCCTGTGCCGTAGGCATGATGACCAGGTCATTGATGTTAACATGTTTCGGCCGGGAGGCAGCGAACCATACAGCCTCGGCGATATCGTCGGCTACTAGGGGTTCAAGATTTTTGTAGACGGCGGATGCACGGTCTCTGTCGCCCTTGAAGCGGACAATGGAAAACTCCGTCTCCACCATGCCGGGATGGATGGCCGTTACCTTGATGTGCTTGTCCAGCAGATCAATACGCATGCCCTTGGTCAGTGCATCCACCGCATGTTTGGTGGCGCAATACACATTGCCATTGGGATACACTTCCTTAGCAGCAATGGAGCCGATGTTGATGATGTGTCCCTCGCCACGTGCCGCCATAATCGGTGCTACGGCACGCGTCACATAAAGAAGTCCCTTGATGTTGGTGTCGATCATTCGGTCCCAGTCGCCAATGTCACCTTCGTGAATGGGATCCAGTCCTTGGCTTAAGCCCGCATTGTTGACTAGTATATCTACCTGCTGCCATTCACCCGGTAGGTTACTAAAAGTAGAAAATACCTCATCAGCATTGCGTACATCGAGTGCAAGGAGATGGGTTTTGATGCCATGTGCACGGGTTAGCCGGTCCGAAATTTCTGATAAGCGGTCAATACGGCGTGCCGCAAGCAATAGATCATACCCCTCACGGGCAAATACGGAAGCACAGGCTTCTCCGATGCCTGCACTGGCTCCTGTAACGAAAGCTTTTTTCTTAGACATGAGATTTGAGATTTGAGACATGAGACATTAGCTAAGGGACACTGGATATTAAATTTAGTCACTCATTTTCAAACGACAAGATTATTCGAAAAACAGACTGATCTGTAAATTCCGCAACATCAGTCTATCGATCGGACGATTATACATGTTGGGTTCCCGACTATCCAATAAATTGCCAATACTTTGCACCCACCGGATTTCGGGAGACATCTTGAAGAAATCAAAATAGAGGTCAAAGCCAATACCGGCTTCATATGAAAAGTAACCGGGCTTGGTTTTTAAATGTTTTTCCGTTCCTGTTTTTTTTGAGTCGTCAATGGCTTTGCTGGATAGTACGTTAACGGAGTATTTGCCTCCGCCGATCAGATAGCCCCGGTAATTACCTTTGCGGTCTGACTTGAATTTGAAAAGGAGTGGAAGGTCAATGTAGGAAGCACGGACTTGAACTTCTAATTCACGCTTGTGTGGATTGATATAGTAGGGAGTATATTCATAATTAACCATTTTATTAGAAAAAACTAAAGAGGGAGCAAATCTGATATTGGTGTTTTCAGTTAGTTTAATATCTGCTAACAGACCCAATCCCACACCACTGGAAAACGGAGAATATACACCATATAGGGAGTCTGCGGAAAATGAACTATTGGGATAATCGGAATATGGAGCCTGCCAATCGGGTTTCAGCGTGATTTTATAGTCGGCATTGATATAGTGGAAACTAAAGCCGAAATGCAGGGGTTCATCGTCTACGCCACCTCCCCACCGCTGGAACCTTTGCTGGGCGGGGGAGGGAAGAGCCATCAGCAGCAGGGCCGTAATGCTCAATGCCAATATCAGGCGCACCGTGTTCATTTGGTGCCGATGTAGAGGGTGCAAATGCCAAATGTTTGCGGACGGCATTCCGTCTGGCTGAATCCGACACGGTGGAGAATATCGGTAAACCGTTGCCCATCCGGGAACTGAGCAACAGACTCGGGCAGGTAGCTGTAGGCACGATGGTCCTTTGAAAACACTTTGCCAATGCGGGGCGTGATGTGATTGAAGTAAAAGTGGTATAGCTGCTTTACGGGAAACCTTTTCGGTTTCGAAAATTCGAGGATAACCGCTTTGCCACCGGGTTTCAGTACCCGGCAGATATCAGCGAGGCCCTTTTCGAGGTTTTCGAAATTGCGGACACCAAAAGCGACCGTTACGGCATCAAATGTATCGGCTGCAAAAGGAAGATTTTCCGAATCGCCCAATACGACTTCAAACCGGTCTCCCAGGTTCTTTTTTGTTATTTTTTCTTTTGCAACATCCAGCATGCCCTGTGAAATGTCAACGCCAATGATCTTCCGGGGATTCAGCATACGGAGGGCTTCCAATGCAAAATCACCAGTGCCTGTGGCAACATCCAACAAATACTGCGGCTGGGAGGCTTTTAATGTGCGGATTGCCTTTTTCCGCCAGATAATATCAATCCCCAATGACAGGAAATGGTTTAGGAAATCATAGGTGCCTGATATGTTGTCAAACATATCGGCCACCTGCTGCTTCTTGTCTGCGTCGTTGTCGTTATAGGGCTTTACTGTTTCCGATGTCGCCATGGAAGGCAAAGATAAGATTTCCGATTTTAGTTTCACAACCTGAGTACCCTTGTTAAGTAATTGTTAACGATTTTTGCGCTATGGATTGATAATCAATTGATATCAAATTGATCGGGTCCGAATATCTTTTTTGGCCGGGTGTTTTTGATTCTTATTTCATATATTAACAGTTTGTAAAGTTGTTAACACTTGCTTAAGGTGTTGTGTCTCAGCATCCATTTTATTTTTTTAACATTTTTTGCACAGTTGATGTTAATAACGTATCTTGCTAATTATGCTTGTGTCAGGCGGAAAGGATTTGTGAAAAATGTGTTGTGAAAAGGCTGTTCAGAACTTGTCTGCGTGTGGCTGTCAAAAATCCCTACATTTGCTCTGCTGGTTTTCGGAGCAGCAACTGGTGATAAGCCACGGTTTCAATTCTACCTTCATTAGTAACGAATAATATGGTAATGGTATATGAGTAACGAGAATGAATATGCTTCCAGCCAAACTGTTAATTCTTCGCGGGGTACGTTTGCGGATCGGCGTACTCGGTTGAATAATTTGGTAAGCGGATTGGGAAAGTTGCCGCCACAAGCCGTGGATCTGGAGGAAGCGGTGTTGGGTGCGCTGATGCTGGAGAAAAATGCATTGAGTGAGGTTATTGACATTCTCAAGCCCGAAACCTTCTACGTGGAGGCTCATCAGAAAATTTTTGAGGCAATTTACAATCTCTTTCAGAAAACTTCCCCCATTGATTTGCTTACCGTGACCGCCGAATTGCGCAAGATGGGGACACTGGAGCTGGTAGGTGGAGCATATTACATTACGCAGTTAACCGACCGGGTGGTATCGGCTGCCAATATTGAATATCATGCCCGTATCGTTTCTCAGAAATACATTCAGCGCGAACTTATCAAGGTGTCTACAGAAATCATCAACAATGCATACGAGGATACAACGGATATCTTCGATCTGATGGACCACGCCGAAAAGAGCCTGTTTGATATTGCGCAAAACAACCTGAGACGGGATACCCGGAAAATGGATGATATCATGCGGGAGGCTGTGGAGGCATTGGAAACCCTGCGTGACCGTACCGATGGCCTTACCGGTGTACCTTCCGGATTTACCGAACTGGACCGGATGACATCGGGCTGGCAACCTTCTGACCTGGTTATTATCGCAGCCCGCCCGGCGATGGGTAAAACGGCTTTCGTACTGAGCTGTGCACGCAATGCCGCGGTCGACCACGGTAAACCGGTAGCCGTATTTTCCCTTGAAATGTCGTCCGTGCAGTTGGTGAACCGTTTGATTGCCGGGGAAACGGAAATCGAGCAGGAAAAACTGCGGAAAGGCAACCTGGCAGACCACGAATGGACACAGCTCCATTCCCGCATCGGAAGGCTAACCCAGGCGCCGTTGCTGATCGACGATACACCTGCACTCAATATCTTTGAGTTTCGTGCCAAATGCCGCAGGCTTAAGGCCCAATACGATATCCAGATGGTCATTGTGGATTACCTACAGTTGATGCATGGCAAGAATGATGGCAAGGGAGGAAACCGCGAACAGGAAATCGGTAGCATTTCCCGTTCCTTAAAGTCGGTTGCAAAAGAGCTGAACATTCCGGTTCTCGCACTTTCGCAGCTGAGCCGGGCCGTGGAAAGCCGTCCGGGAGGAAGTAAACGCCCGATGCTATCCGATCTGCGTGAATCCGGCTCCATTGAGCAAGACGCCGACATGGTACTGTTTTTATACCGGCCGGAATATTATGGGCTTACCGAAGACGAAGCCGGGCGTCCTACGGCCGGCGTTGGAGAAGTCATTATTGCCAAGCACCGGAACGGTGAAACCGGTACAGTACAACTTCGCTTTGTAGGTAAATATGTGAAATTTGCAGACCTGGAAGATGATTTTTCGTTTGGTAGCGGTGGGCTGCCCGAATCGGGGTCATTTGGATCGGGCATGTCGCCATCTGCCTCGTTCGATTCACCCGGCAGCATCGTCCGGCAGTCGCGGATGAACGACATGAATGACGATTCGCCGTTTTGACGCGGCTCACATTAGCCACGGATAATAAGAAAAACACGAGTAATTTGATTTGTGTCAATTTCGTGAAATCCGTGGCAATAAGAAAAATCTATCCCATTATCCCAATCGGCAATTTGTAGTGCCCTCGTTTTCGTATCTCGCACCGAATTCGTACCTTTACGCCTCAATCAGAAACGACAGAAGAGGAATAGGATTTTGGATTATTTAGCAGGTTTAAACCCGTCGCAACGGGCCGCAGTGGAACAAACCGAGGGGCCGGTCATGATTGTGGCCGGAGCCGGTTCCGGCAAGACGCGCGTAATTACGTATCGGGTGGCCCACTTGGTGCGGCGGGGAGTAGACCCATTCAATATTTTGGTGCTCACTTTTACCAACAAGGCTGCCAAGGAAATGCGGGAACGCATTATGAGGGTGGTGGGCGATGAGGCTAAAAATATTTGGATGGGTACCTTTCACTCTGTATTTGCGAAAATACTGCGTGTGGAAGCGGAGCACATCGGATACCCACGTAATTTCACCATCTATGATACCGACGACAGCAAAAGTCTTATCCGGAGCATCCTCAAAGAGATGCAACTGGACGACAAGCTGTACAACGCAAGTTTTGTCTATAACCGCATATCATCCGCCAAGAATAACCTAATTTCGGCACAGGAGTACAGCCGCAACGAACAGATTCAGGCCGAGGATTTTTCCAATGGGCGGGGACAGTTGGGGCAGATTTACCTTACGTATACCCAACGGTGTTATAAAGCAGGTGCGATGGACTTTGACGATCTGCTGTTCAAAACCAATGTACTGTTCCGCGAATATCCCGATGTATTGCATAAATACCAGCACAAATTCAAATACTTGATGGTAGATGAGTATCAGGATACCAATTTTTCCCAGTACCTCATCGTCCGTAAGCTGGCTGCGATCAATGAAAATATCTGCGTGGTGGGCGACGATGCACAGAGTATCTATGCGTTCCGCGGCGCCAATATCCAGAACATTCTCAACTTTGAAAAAGATTACCCGGATCTGAAGGTCTTTAAACTGGAGCAGAACTACCGTTCTACACAGAATATCGTGAATGCGGCCAACAGCATCATCGCCAACAATAAAAACCAGCTCAAGAAAAATGTGTTTTCGGAGAATGAAACCGGCGAAAAGATTAAAGTATGCCGGGCATTCAGCGATAATGAAGAAGGTAAGATTGTAGCGGAAGCCATTGCCCAGGAACGGGCGCTTAACGGTGGAAAGTACCGGGATTTTGCCATTCTATACCGTACCAATGCACAGTCGAGGGCGATGGAAGAAGCCCTTCGGAAAATCAACATCCCCTATAAGATTTACGGCGGAACCTCGTTTTACCAACGGAAGGAAATCAAGGACCTGATCGCGTATTTCAGGCTGACATTCAATCCCAATGACGAAGAGGCCATTAAGCGGGTGATTAACTACCCGCGAAGGGGGATCGGGGATACTACTGTAGACCGTATTCTGATTGCTGCCGATCAACATCAGGTGACACTTTGGGATGTCATCAGTCAGGCATCCACCTATCTGGATGGAAGAAGCGCCGGGCCGGTAGGTATATTTGCTACCATGATACAGGGTTTTCAGGTAGTAGCTAAAGGCCATTCGGCATTTGATGCCGCCATGCACATCGCGCAGCATTCAGGTATCTTAAAGAACCTGTATGAAGACAAATCGGTGGAAGGACTGAGCCGCTATGAAAATATTCAGGAATTGCTCAACGGGATCAAGGAATTCAGCGAACGGGAAGACATTGAAGAGAAGGGACTGGATGTATTTATGCAGGATGTGGCGTTGCTGACCAACGATGACAACGACAAAGATCCCAATGCCGATACCGTGTCGCTTATGACCATCCATTCTTCGAAAGGACTGGAATTTCCACACGTGTTCATCGTAGGACTGGAAGAAAATTTGTTTCCCTCACAGCTGTCACTCAATTCGCGCAGTGAATTGGAAGAAGAGCGGCGGCTGTTTTATGTAGCGGTGACACGCGCCGAGAAGAAACTGACACTCAGCTACGCGACATCGCGGTACCGTTGGGGGACATTGAATAATTGCGAGCCCAGCCGGTTCCTGGATGAGTTGAACCCTGCTTACCTTGAATTGGATTTCAAGCCGCGGACTGTACCTGAAAGTACGGCTTCCTTTGCAGACGAACGCCAAGCTTGGGGGCAGCGTGATGTCTTTACCAAACCAAAACCCAAAGTACCCCCGAAGACCACAGCGATTCTGCCTAAGGCACATACACCTACCCCTGGATTTACGCCTTCGGATACCAGCAACCTGCAGGTAGGTATGGAAGTGGAGCACGAACGGTTCGGATTTGGAAAAGTGATCAACCTGGAAGGAAGTAAAAATGAGATAAAAGCAACTATTTTCTTCCGGGAATTGGGACAGAAGCAATTGTTGCTTAAATTTGCCAAATTGAGGATCGTGGGGTGAGCATAAATGCACAGATAAAAAGTTATGGAAATGAATTTTGATTATAATAGCACGCGGCCGAAATTGATTTTGGCGGAATATGGCCGGAATGTACAGAATATGGTTGATTACATCTGTGCATTGCCGACCAAAGAAGAGCGGAACCGCCACGCTCAGGTCGTTATTGATATGATGGGATTCCTCAATCCGCATCTTCGCGATGTGGCCGATTTCAAACACAAGCTATGGGATCACCTGCATATTATTTCGGACTTTAAGATCGACGTCGATTCACCTTATCCGACCCCCGATCGGAATGCCATTCACCCGAAACCCGAGCTGCTTGAATACCCGCAGCACCGGATCCGGTATAAGCATTATGGCCATACCATCGAAAAGATGATTGAACGTGCCCGGAAAATTGCGGATCCAGAAAAGAAAAAGAACATGACTCAGGCCATCGCCAATTTTATGAAAATGGCGTATGTGACTTGGAATAAAGATACCGTGGAAGATGATTCGATTATTGCGGATCTTCGCGAATTGTCTAACGGCGAACTGCAGCTTGGGCCCGATGTGAGCTTAACCAAACTTGATTTCAAAACTCCGCCTCCGGGTAGCCGGACCAAAGGAGGGACCACCCAACAGAACAATAACAACGGGAAAAACAAAAAACCTCAAAAGAAAAAGAAGAAGCATTGAATGCATTCGAAATATATGGGGGTAACCCATTAAAGGGTGAAATCATCCCTCAGGGTGCAAAAAACGAAGCCCTGCAGATTCTGTCAGCCGTTTTGCTGACCGAAGAGGCCGTAACGGTGAGCAACGTTCCCGATATCAAAGATGTCAATAAGCTGATTGAGCTGCTCGGTGACCTCGGAGTCGAAGTGCACCGTCAGAGTCAGGATACCTACGTGTTTAGGGCGAAGGATATCAACCTGGAATATTTCAAATCGGACACATTTAGAAGCAAAGGAGGTGGTTTACGGGGGTCTATTATGATTGTGGGGCCGCTGTTGGCACGGTTTGGTAAAGCCGCTATTCCTAAGCCCGGTGGCGATAAAATCGGACGCCGGAGACTGGATACTCATTTTTTGGGGTTTGAAAAATTAGGCGCCCGCTTCCATTACGACGCAAATGCCCATTTCTTCAACGTAGATGCAACGGACCTGACCGGCACGTACATCCTGATGGATGAAGCATCGGTAACGGGCACGGCCAATATAGTGATGGCGGCCGTATTGGCAAAAGGAACTACCACGATTTACAATGCGGCATGTGAGCCTTACCTACAGCAACTGTGCAAAATGCTGAACCGGATGGGAGCAAAGATCACCGGCATTGGTTCCAACTTGCTGACCATCGAAGGGGTGGACCACTTGGGAGGGACCGAACACCGCATGCTGCCGGATATGATCGAAATCGGTTCGTTTATCGGACTGGCAGCTATGACTGAGTCGGAGATTACAATCAAAGATGTTCATTTTGATGAATTAGGCATCATTCCCTCGGTTTTTTCCAAATTGGGAATCCGGTTCGAGCGGAAGGGTGATGACATTTATATCCCTCATCAGACCAGTTACGAGATCGATACCTTTATCGACGGCTCCATTCTCACCGTGGCGGACGCCCCCTGGCCGGGCTTTACGCCGGATCTGCTCAGTATTGTGCTGGTTGTGGCTACACAGGCCAAGGGCAATGTGCTGATTCATCAAAAGATGTTTGAAAGCCGGTTGTTTTTTGTTGACAAACTAATAGATATGGGCGCACAGATCATTCTGTGCGATCCGCACAGAGCTACCGTGATTGGTCTGAATAAGGCGTTTAAACTGCGGGGCATCGAAATGACTTCCCCCGATATCAGGGCTGGTGTTTCCCTACTGATTGCGGCCCTCTCGGCACAGGGAAAGTCCGTTATCCATAACATCGAACAGATTGAACGTGGCTATCAGGACATCGAAAGGCGGTTACAGGCATTGGGGGCTAACATCCGGCGCATTGACTCAAATCTACCGTTGCATTAAAACAATTATGTAAGTTAATTGTTATTTAATCCACATTAATTATAGGAAATAACAATCGCTTTTATATATTTGCATCGAATAATTGTTTAACCATCTATTACTTAATCATTCAAACCCATGGAAAAATTGTTTTTATCGGTAGCAGCAGGTGCACTATTGTTAACCTCCTGTGTAAGCAATCCAGAAGGAAAAAAAGCGGAAACGACCGACAGCGTGGAAACAACCGAAACGGTTGGGACAGGCAATACGCTAACGGTAGATACCAGTGCCTCCGAGTTGGCATGGACCGGGCGCAAAGTCAGTGGTCAGCATCACGGTACCGTCAAAATTAAATCAGGTTCGTTGACGGTAGATGGTGGGCAATTGACGGGCGGTAACTTTGTGGCCGACCTGACGACCATCACGAATCACGATCTCGAAGGTGAGTACAAAGGAAAATTGGAAGGCCACCTGAAGTCGCCCGACTTTTTTGACGTCGAAAACCATCCGGAAGCTACTTTCGAAATCACCAATGTAGCCCCCGGTTCGGAAGCAGGTGTGGTCAAGGTTTCGGGCAATCTGACCATCCGCGGGATCAGCAAGAACATTACGTTTGATGCCCATGTGGAAGAGGCAACAGATTCTTCTGTCAAAGCAACAGCGGATTTCAACATCGCTCGTGAAGACTGGGGAGTAAATTATGCGGGCCAGGCAGACGATTTGATCAGTAAAGAGATCAATTTGAAAGTGACGTTGGTGGCGAAAGCCTAAAAAGTTACAATGAAAGAACCCCTCAAGGCATTCAGCTTTGGGGGGTTTTTAGTATCCTGAAATCGTGTTAATGATGTCGTATTGTGTGATGATGTTGATCTTGCCGTATTCGTCTTCGACCAACACAGCCTGATTATCTTTGTGGATCAGTGATGATATTTTGTCGATCGATGTCCGCAGATCAACGAATGGAAAGGGCGGGGTACAGATCTCTTCTACCCCGGCTGATTTTAAGGAAGGATTTTCCAGCAGCGCATGTAAGATGTCGGCTTCTGTGACTTTTCCAATGACCATTCCCTGCTGAGTTACCGGTATCTGCGAGATGTTGAGTGTTTTCATCAGATTGAATGTCTCGATGACCGACTGTTCAACATCGGCTGTCACAATCGGCACATCACCCCGCTTCTTAAGGATAGCCTGTGCGGTCAGCTTTTCATCTTTGAGGAAGCCACGTTCACGGAGCCAGTCTTCGTTGTACATTTTACCCATATAACGAGACCCGTGATCGTGCAGAATAATGACAACCACTGAATTTTCGTCGAGCCGTTCACGTAGTTGGAGTAGTCCGGCTACCGCCGCCCCAGCAGAGTTACCGGCAAAAATTCCTTCCCTTCGCGCGATTTCCCGGGTCATCAGTGCTGCGTCTTTGTCCGTTACTTTCTCGAACAGGTCGATCACATCGAAGTCCACATTTTTCGGCAGGAAATCTTCTCCGATGCCTTCCGTGCTGTACGGATAGATCTCCTCCTTGTCGAATATTCCGGTTTCCTTGTATTTCTTGAAGACCGATCCGTATGAATCAATTCCCCAAACTTGTATATTGGGATTCTTTTCTTTGAGATACCGGCCTGCACCACTGATCGTTCCACCCGTGCCCACACCGGCAACCAGATGGGTAATCCGGCCTTCGGTCTGTTCCCATATCTCGGGGCCCGTCTGCTCGTAGTGGGCTTGCGTGTTGGACAGGTTATCGTATTGGTTGGCCTTCCACGAATTGGGAATTTCCCGTTCTAAGCGGCTGGATACCGAATAGTAGGAGCGGGGATCTTCCGGGTCGACATTGGTGGGGCAGACAATAACCTGCGCACCGAACGCACGCAGCGCGTCGATTTTTTCCTTGGACTGCTTGTCGGTTGTTGTAAAGATACATTTGTATCCTTTAATAACGGCTGCGATGGCTAACCCCATGCCGGTATTGCCGGATGTACCCTCAATGATGGTCCCACCGGGTTTGAGTAATCCGGCCTTTTCCGCATCTTCGATCATCTTTACCGCCATACGGTCTTTGATGGAATTGCCCGGGTTTGTGGTTTCTACTTTCACCAGTATCGTGCCTTTGACACCTTTAGTGATGTCGTTCAGCCTAACGAGTGGGGTATTGCCGATGGTTTCCAGAATGTTATTGTACCACATCACAAAACGATTAAAATTTCAGGTGTTTTACCGTCAATCCGTTATTGATGAGCTGCCGCAGGGATTCGATTCCAATGGTAAGGTGTGTTTCAACGAATTCGGCGGTTACGCTGGAATCACTTTCTACCGTTTTCACACCCTCCGGAATCATGGGTTGGTCCGAAACCAGCAGCAGCGCCCCCGTGGGGATTTTATTGGCAAATCCCACAGAAAATATCGTAGCAGTTTCCATGTCTACCAACATGGCCCGTATGCGCTTGAGATACCGTTTAAAGACTTTATCGTGTTCCCATACCCGTCGATTCGTCGTATAGACGGTTCCCGTCCAATAATCAAGTGAATGATCCCGTATGGTTGTAGAGATGGCCTTCTGCAACGCAAATGCAGGAAGGGCGGGAACTTCCGGTGGGAAGTAATCGTTGGAGGTTCCCTCGCCCCGGATTGCAGCAATCGGCAACACGAGATCGCCAATCTTATTTTTTTTCTTAAGCCCCCCGGCTTTGCCTAAAAACAACACCGCCTTCGGGGCAATCGCCGATAGCAGATCCATAATTGTTGCCGCCATCGGGCTACCCATTCCAAAGTTGATGATGGTGATGCCTCCAGCCGTCACACTTTGCATGGGCTTGTCCAAACCCATAATGGGGGCGTTGTCATGCATCTCTGAAAACAACCTTACATAGTTGGAGAAGTTGGTCAACAAAATATATTCTCCGAATTCGCCCAAGGGACGGCTCGTGTACCGGGGCAACCAACTGTTCACGATATCTTCCTTGGATTTTAAGCCCGGTTTGATGGGGCTTTGCACCGGTTTTACTTTTTTTGTTGCCATGGCGAGGCCCCTTGTTACGCCGCTTTCAGTTTTTTCAGATCAGATTTCTCAAACTTGTGTTTGGCGTATTCCAGTGATATGTATAACTCCTTCTGGTCATTTTTGTTTTTGGTAGAAGGAATTTCAAACATGGCATCCAGCATGATTGCTTCGCAGATGGAGCGAAGTCCACGTGCGCCCAACTTGAATTCTTCTGCTTTATCGACGATGAATTCAAAGACATCCTCGTCAAATTTGAGTGTCACACCCTCGTAATCAAACAACTTCCTGTACTGTTTGATGAGCGCATTTCTGGGCTCCGTGAGTATGTTAAGCAGCGTTTTTTTATCGAGTGGGTTGAGATACGTCAAAACCGGTAGCCTGCCGATCAGTTCGGGGATCAAACCGTAGTTTTTTAAATCCTGCGGCGTAATATATTTATAAAGGTTATTTACGTCGATGTCTGCATCTTCCTTGTTGACCTTATACCCAATGGTTTGCGTACGCAACCGATTGGCTATCTTCTTCTGTATGCCGTCAAACGCCCCCCCACACATAAACAGGATGTTATTTGTATTCACGGCAATCATCTTTTGGTCCGGGTGTTTGCGACCGCCCTGCGGTGGCACGTTAACGATGGTACCCTCCAGGATTTTGAGCAGCGCCTGCTGCACACCTTCACCGGATACATCCCGTGTAATAGACGGATTATCGCTTTTACGCGCTATTTTGTCTATTTCGTCGATGTAAATAATTCCACGTTCTGCGGCCGCAACATCGTAATCGGCGGCTTGAAGCAGGCGGGTCAGAATACTTTCCACATCTTCACCTACGTAACCTGCTTCCGTCAGCACCGTGGCATCGCATATACAAAATGGCACATTCAGGATTTTGGCAATGGTCTTGGCGAGCAATGTTTTTCCGGTACCCGTTTCGCCGACCATGATGATGTTGGATTTCTCGATTTCGATTTCATCTTTGTCCACCTTTTGGTTGAGCCGTTTGTAATGGTTGTATACCGATACGGCCATCACCTTTTTCGCATCATCCTGCCCGATAACGTATTGGTCAAGATGTTCTTTGATCTCGATGGGCCGTATTAATTTCAATGTCGTTTGCAGCGCCTTGCTTTTTCGCAGGTTCATCTCTTCGGCCAGAATTTCGCCGGCCTGGGTAATACAGCGGTCACATATGTGTGCACCGTCGCCTGCGATAAGCATCAATGCATCTTGTTTTCGTATACCGCAGAACGAACAGGTCACTTCTTTCATATTTTTTGCCATTTTATTTTTCCTTTTTGGAATTCAACACTTCGTCCACCATACCGTGTTCTTTGGCTTCCGAAGAGGTCATCCAGTAGTCGCGATCCGACGATTTTTCCACCCAGTCATAGGGTTTGCCGGAATGATGTGAGATGATTTCGTATAATTCCTTTTTAAGTTTCAGCATTTCACGGAGGTTGATTTCCATGTCGGAAGCCACTCCCTGTGCGCCTCCCGATGGCTGGTGTATCATCACGCGCGAGTGGGTCAATGCCGCACGTTTTCCTTTTGCGCCCGCGCAAAGTAATACCGCTCCCATAGACGCGGCCATACCGGTGCAGATCGTAGCCACGTCAGGCGTAATGTACTGCATGGTATCGTAGATTCCTAAGCCTGCATATACACTTCCACCCGGCGAATTGATGTAAATCTGAATGTCGCGGTGGGCATCTGCAGACTGTAGGAAGAGCAGTTGTGCCTGTATGATATTGGCTACCTGATCCGTAACGGCATCTCCAAGGAAGATAATGCGATCCATCATGAGACGTGAAAATACGTCCATTTGTGCCACGTTCAGTTGCCGCTCTTCGATGATATAGGGTGTAAGTGAAGTGGGCATCTTGTGTTCCACGCGGGAGATGAAGTTATCTATGTGTTGGCTGCCGATCCGGTGGTGCTTGATTGCATATTTCCTGAATTCCTTTTTATCGATACTCATATTTTTCTGATTAATTGTGCTAATATATATGATTTTGTTTAAATTTTAATTTGTAGCGCAGTATTTAATCGTTGCGACAAACATCAGGCCATTGGCATCTGAGACATTTTGACTGCCAAAATGCCCTATGATTTGCTGCCAGCATGTCGGTTTTTCTTAGGTAAAATACGGGGCGCCGAAGTCGGGGAGATCGGTGAGAAATTCAAAAGAACTATGCTCGAAATCAATGCGGCAATAGTAGTGCTGCAGGCCATTACTTACCAATAAAAAAGGAATACGGTGTACCGTATTGTATCGGGCGATCTGTTCAAATGCTGCCTGTGTGATTTTTACGGACGGAGCCTTAAATTCCGCCAGCAGAATCTTATTGCCTCCCGTGTCAAAGACAACCAGGTCGCTCCTCCGCGGCATCTCGTTAACCTTGAGCCCACCTTCCAGCTTAATGAGCGACTTCGGATAGCGTTTCGTGCGGATAAGGTGTTGTACCCAATGCTGACGCACCCATTCCTCAGGCGTAAGCACCAGTTGCTTTTTGCGTAATTCGTCAAATATATACAACTTCGTGCCATCCCGTTGGATCTTCGCGGCATACGCCGGTAAATTGAGCGGTATTGGAGTGAACATCCTGCAAACTTAGGTAAGTTACTTATAAAACCTAAAATAATGTTTAATTTGGCGGCGGAAAGAAAGATGGATGCCAATAAAATCATTGCCGATATAAAAAACAGGAAGTTATTGCCTGTTTACCTGTTGCACGGGGAGGAACCCTATTACATTGATCTGATCAGTGATTACATCGAGGAACACGTACTGGAAGAAGCCCATAAGGGGTTTGACCAAACAATCTTATACGGCAAGGATACCGATTTTGTAACCCTGGTGAATGCCGCTAAGCGGTATCCGATGTTAGGTGAGTATCAGGTTATTATTGTCAAAGAAGCCCAGAATCTTAAGTG
This sequence comes from Parapedobacter defluvii, assembly GCF_014642075.1. Classification (GTDB taxonomy): domain Bacteria; phylum Bacteroidota; class Bacteroidia; order Sphingobacteriales; family Sphingobacteriaceae; genus Parapedobacter; species Parapedobacter defluvii. The sequence goes on from NZ_BMIK01000002.1 coordinate 166,316, forward strand.
GAAAGGGGATGATGACCTGCTGTTGGCTTACCTGGAAAACCCGATGCGAAGTACCGTGCTGGTGCTTGCTCATAAGCATGCGAAATTCGATAAGCGGAAAAAGATTTATAAAATAGCAGAAAAAGCCGGCGTGGTGCTCGAATCGGCCAAACTATACGACGACAAAATAGCTCCTTGGATCAACTCATTTGCCAAAGAACGGGGCTGGGAAATTCATCCACAGGCGGCTGCGATGATGGCTGAATACTTAGGGAATGACCTTTCCAAAGTGGTCAATGAGCTGGAGAAGCTGATGCTCAATGTACCGAAAGACCGCCAGATTTCTGCACAGGACATTGAACGGAATATCGGTATCAGCAAGGACTTTAATGTGTTTGAATTAAATACCGCCCTCGCAAAACGGGAAGCAACCAAGGCTTTTCAGATCGTATCGTATTTTGCAGCCAATCCGCGCAGTAATCCCATACAGGTGATATTGGGTGCCATGGCGGGGTATTTTACAAAAATATTGAAATACCATTACCTTCCTGATAAATCGCCGCAGGCGGTAGCGCGGGAACTCGGTGTCCATCCTTTTTTTACCCGGGAATACGATTTGGCGGCACGCAGTTATAACCGTCGCAAAACGTTTGACATTATCGCATATCTGCGCGAATACGACCTCAAGTCGAAGGGTTTGAACGCGGCAAATATCGAGCAGGGAGATTTGCTTAAGGAATTGGTTTACAAAATTCTCTATTAAATGATACATAGTCGTTTATTGACCGTAGCTTTTTTACTTCTTTTTTGTTGTTTCCAGGGGCAGGCCCAGCGGCGTGATACCTATACACTGCTGCAGGCGGGGGGTATATTCGGTATGGCCACGACAGGCGACCAGTCAGCGATGCATGGTTACCAATTCCAGTTTGCATTCGGCCGGAACTTTTATGACCGGATGTATCTCGGCCTGGGAATTGGCAATGATGTATACCGTGGCCGGACCACTTTGGCCGACGGAAAGCGCTCTACACGCCGGGTGAATACCCTGCCCATATTCGTGGATTTCCGCGCGCCGTTCGCCCGGATATCGCCACTCGGTACCTTCGGCGCGATGGTCGATGCGGGGTATGCTCCAAGTATCGGAGCCGATTATTTCAAAGGATTTCTCGGAAAAGCGGGTATTACTTACTCGCAGTTATTGGTAGAAGGGTCAGACTTGCAATTCAGCGCCGGTTACGGCTTTCAGCAGTTTGATTCCCGCTATTCAGGCTACAAATTCAGTCAGCATAACATTTTTATCACAGTCGGGTTATTTGTGCATTGATCTTACAAAACGACATTTGTTGAACGTTTCACCCGTACCCGGCGGGCCTTTGGAGTTTCAATGACCACATTCCTGAACGACCAGTTTTCTGCGTACCGGATGGTACCTGCTTCGGCCGCTGAGATGTGGACGTTTTCGAAGGAAAACCGCTGCAGGGGACTCTCACGCAATCCCTCTGCATAGATTGCTCGTTTTACGTTCCTTGCAGTTACGTTACGGATCTGCACATCACGGAAAGTAGGAATACCGCGTTCCTTCGGAATGACAGGTTTGAGTATTTTCAACCAGTAGTCTGGCACCTTATGGATGTCGTAACCCCTTGGAAGCGAGGCGTAGCTATAAGCGGGGTACCAGTTGGCGGTGACATCGATCGCGATCTCGACATCCTCCAGGGTGATGTCTTCCAAAAGCAGGTTCTCCACCACGCCGCCGCGGGTGATGGCAGATTTAAACCGGATGCCGCTCCGTGTACCCTGGGCGTGGAGATTCCGTGCCACAATGTGCCTTATTCCACCCGAGGTTTCACTGCCAAAGGTGATGAGGCCGGCTCCGTTACGGGAGATACAATCTTGTATCAGTACGTATTCCGTGGGGCGATTCACGCGGAGACCATCCCAGTCCCTACCCGATTTAAAGCAAAAATTATCGTCGTTGCAGTCGATATCCGAATTTTGGATTAAGATCCATGAAGAGGAATCAATGTCGATGCCATCGGTGCTGGGTCCATGACCGCCGATGTTGTTCCGCACGGTAATGCCCTCAATGGTCACGTACGAAGAGTAAAGGATGTGCACGGTCCAAAAGCCGGCCCGCTGGAAGGTGATATCTTCAATCAATACATCCTGGCAGTTCTCAACAAGCAAGGTGCGGGGCCGCTTGGCATCGTAATCTGCAATCCAACGGAGCTTCTTTCGATCGTACGTATTGCGCAAGGCCCAATAGGCATCCCAAAACGGCTTCCCCTGGCCATCTATGATGCCCCGGCCCGTTACCGCTGCGTTCCGTTGATTCAGGATGTTGACAAGTGCGGAAGGCCATTGCATTTCCACACCGGCCACACGTGTTGGAATTTCGGGGTAGTCGGCAAGATCCTGACTTCCCAGCAATTCGACCCCTTCGCCCACATGTAGTTCCACATTGCTTTTCAGATAAAGTGATCCGGTGAGGTATTTGCCATTGTCGAATACCACTTTTCCTCCACCCTGTGCGGCACAACTGTCGATAGCTGCCTGGATCGCAACCGTATTCATCGTAGCTCCATCGGCAATTGCCCCGTAGTCGGCTACGTTAAACAAGGTATCCGGGATAGTTAGCTTACGAACCCCCACGTGAGCCGTCCATTCGGGATCTTTTGCTAGCGCATCTCCTACCGCAGGTATCAGCAGCAAAATATATGGCAGGATCCGGGAAAAAAATCTCATTAGTGAAGGAGTTGTTTCTTTGCTTTATCCGGCTGCTCGGTAGCCTGTTTTAGGCGTACATAGCCTCTCGCTGCTCTTTTACGGAGTCACTGTTGATGTAGTCATCGTAAGTCATTAGCTTATCAATGATACCGCTTGGTGTCAACTCGATGATGCGGTTGGCCACGGTCTGAGTAAGCTCATGGTCGCGCGAGGTAAAGAGGATGCTTCCGCGAAAGTCATTCATGCCGTTATTGAGCGCAGTAATCGATTCCAGATCAAGGTGATTGGTCGGCTCATCGAAAAGCAACACATTCGCACCTTGTAGCATCATCCGGGAAAACATGCATCGCATCTTTTCACCGCCCGAGAGCACGGAGCATTTTTTGAGTACTTCTTCGCCGGAAAACAGCATTTTACCCAAAAAGCCACGGATAAATTGCTCGTCCTTATCAGCAGATGAATATTCCCGCAACCAATCAACCAAGTTTTCGGTTTTCCCTTCGAAATAAGGCGTGTTGTCCATTGGGATGTCGGCGATGTTGATCGTAACGCCCCACTTGAAGCTGCCTGTATAATCCGTATCACGTCCGGTCAGAATATCGTAAAATGCGGTGGTCGCCAAGCTGTTTTGGGAGAGTACTGCAATTTTGTCTCCTTTATTGACCATGAAGTCGACATCGCGGAAGAGCGATTCACCGTGTACTGTTTTTCCAAGCTTTTCTACCTGTAAAATCTGATCGCCCGCTTCTCTCGCCATGGTATTGAACATGATGGCTGGATATTTCCGGTTGGATGGCTTAATTTCTTCCAGGTTGATCTTTTCGAGTGCCTTCTTCCGGCTGGTGGCTTGCTTGGATTTGGAGGCATTGGCACTGAAGCGGCGGATAAACTCCTGGAGCTCCTTCACCTTGTCTTCCATTTTCTTGTTTTGATCAGCACGCTGTTTCAATGCCAGTTGGCTTGATTCGTACCAGAAGGTATAATTGCCTGTATAAATGGTCATTTTACCAAAGTCGATATCCACAACGTGGGTACATACGGCATCGAGAAAGTGCCTATCGTGCGATACGACCAGTACGATGGCTTCATATCCGGCCAGGAAGTCTTCCAGCCAGGCAATGGTATGGATGTCGAGGTCGTTGGTTGGCTCGTCCAGCAGCAGGATATCCGGACTGCCGAAAAGTGCCTGCGCCAACAACACGCGTACCTTTTGATTGCCATCCAGTTCCTTTACGAACTTGTAGTGAAGTGATTCGTCGATACCGAGGTTACTCAACAGCGTTGCTGCATCACTTTCCGCGTTCCAGCCGTCCATTTCTGCAAATTTAGCCTCCAGCTCGCCCGCGCGTTCGCCATCGGCATCAGAGAAATCCTCCTTTGCGTAGATGGCATCTTTCTCCTTCATGATGTCATAAAGTTCTTTATGACCCATCATCACCGTTTCAATAACGGAAAAATCATCGAACGCGTAGTGGTCCTGCTTCAGCACAGCCATACGTTCGCCGGGAGTGAAACTAACAGATCCGGTGGTAGGATCCACGTCGCCCGAAATGATTTTCAGGAAGGTGGATTTACCGGCACCGTTTGCACCGATGATGCCATAGCAGTTGCCAGGTGTGAATTTAAGGTTGACGTCTTCAAACAGTACACGCTTGCCATAACGGAGCGAGAGGTTGGATACATTAATCATGGGTGCAAAGGTACGGTTTTAAATACGAGGTACGAAATACGAAGTACCTTTATCGGTGTATTAATTCGGTCTCTAATACGATGTTCTGAAAGTCATACACCGGATACCGGCTTTCGATCAGTTGGATGAGCATCTCCATAGCCACCTGACCCATTTTAAAGGCAGGCTGACGGATACAGGTAAAATCGGCCTGAAGCAAATCAAGCACGTCGGAATTGGAAAAACCCGCTACGGCAGGATGTTCATCCCGGGGAGCAAGTTTGTTGTATGCAGAGAGACATCCCATGCTTAACCGGTCGCTGGCCACAAAAACTGCATCCGGTTTTTCTGGTAGGTTGAGAAAGTACTGGATGGCTTCCTCTACTTCCCGCTGTATGCGGCCGCCGTGATGGCAATAGCGGATGAGTGACTCATCCAAAGGAATGCCGTGTTGCTTTAAGGCGTCTTCGTATCCTTTCAGCCGTTCGGCGGTGATGGAGAGGTGGGGGGCGTTGGCGAGGTGGGCGATTTTTTTAAATCCGCGGTCGATCAGGGATTCGGTAGCCACCATTGCTCCCTTTTGGTTATTTGCGGTTACGGTATGGGTTTCGAACGCGTCGATAACACGATCAAAAAAGACAATGGGAAGCCCCTGCGCATGTAAATTTATAATATGCGAAAAATCCTTGGTTTCCGCCGACATGGAAATAAGCAGGCCATCTACGGCGCGGTTAGCAAGGTGTTGGATATTCACTACTTCACGCTCGTATGCGTCGTGGCTTTGGGAGATAATGACGTGATATCCTTTTCCATATGCTACCGATTCAATGCCATCAATCGCGTGTGAAAAAAAACTGTTGGCCACCTCGCATACCACCACGCCGATCGAATAGCTTCTTCCCTGGCGTAAGCTGGACGCCATGGGGTTGCGTCTGTAGTTGTGCTTTTCGGCATATTCAATCACCCGTTTCTTGGTTTCCTCGTTGATCTCGTAACTGTCGCTCAGTGCCCGCGAAACGGTAGACGGCGAAAGTTCCAGTGCCTGGGCAATGTCTTTTATAGTGATGGGTTTGAACACGGTATTTTTTTTGGAGTCATCAAAGATAAGGATTAACTCGATTGTCGGAAACGATTGCGTAATTTATTGCAACCGATGTGTTTGAAATATGCTGAATTATTTCTCTTTTTGTCGCAAACAATTATAGGCTGGTTGATCTCAGTCACGAGCGCATGAGCACGAGAACGGTTGTTTTGAAGGACATCAGGAACATCTTTATCGGTATTGTTTTATCGTGTTTGCTACTGAATTCCGTACCCGGAACCGCCCAGCAACTTAACCCCTGGCCCAAGCCCATACAGGAAAACAAACCGTGGGCGCGGTGGTGGTGGATGGGCAATGCCGTGGATACGGTGAATCTCTCAGCTGCCATGCAGAAATACCACGAAGCAGGATTCGGCGGACTCGAAATAGCACCGATTTACGGGGCAAAAGGTTTTGAAGACCGATATCTGCGATTTCTTTCGCCAGCTTGGGTGAATACGCTTCGATTTGTCCTGCACAAGGGGGACCGACTGGATATGGGAGTCGACCTTACGACCGGAACCGGGTGGCCATTTGGTGGGCCACAGGTTTCCACGGAAGATGCTGCAACCAAGCTGGTTTATCGTATCTATAGGCTTGGCAAAGGTCAACGGCTTACCGAGGCGATCCGCCCCGCGGATCAACGAGACAAAAAAGCGGTACTGTCGGAGGTGGTGGCGTTTGATGGGGAGGGTAACGCTAAAATCCTAACGGAAAAGGTAGACACTCAGGGGATGCTGGATTGGGATGCCCCGCAGGGCGATTGGACGCTGTATGCGGTTTTTGTCGGCAAAACCGGCCAGCAAGTGAAACGCGCTGCTCCCGGAGGGGAGGGCTATACGTTGGATCATTTTTCCACAGCTGCGGTAGACCATTACCTGAATCGCTTTGACACGGCATTTGCCGAACAGGAGATAGGTGTACGGGCATTTTATAACGATAGCTATGAAGTGTATGGCGCCGACTGGACACCGGGATTTTTCAGCGAATTCGAACAGCGGCGGGGGTATGACCTGCGTTTGCATCTTCCGGAATTATTTGCAGATACGGGCGACGTCCGGGTTGCGCGCGTGAAAGCCGATTATCGGGAAACCGTGGGGGATCTGCTACGCGAAAATTTTACGGAGCGATGGACTGCATGGGCACATGGCCGGCATGCTAAAACCAAAAACCAGGCACATGGATCGCCGTCGAACCTGCTTGACCTGTATGCAACCGTAGACATCCCCGAGATGGAAACCTTTGGTTCCAGCGACTTTCCGATTCCGGGTTTTAAACCAGGAATTAAGCCAAAAAGCGGTGATAAACCAGACCCGGTGTTGATGAAATTCCCCAGCTCGGCCGCACACCTGAAAGGGAAACCATTGGTGTCCTCAGAAACGTTTACGTGGTTGGGTGAACATTTTCGCTCGTCGCTATCCCAATTCAAACCGGAAGTGGAACAATGTTTTCTCGCGGGGATTAATCATGTTTTTTATCACGGCATCACGTATTCTCCGCAGGACGTTCCCTGGCCGGGTTGGTTGTTCTATGCGTCGGTCAACATGGTACCTACCAACAGCTGGTGGCCGCATGTACGTGGACTTAATACGTACATCACCCGTGTGCAATCCATCCTTCAATCCGGTGTGATGGATAATGAAGTGTTGCTCTATTGGCCGGCATACGATATTTGGGACGACCCAAAAGGAGGGATGAAATCACTTACCTACCATAACGTGGAAGACTGGTTGCACCCTGCTACTTTTTATCGGATAGCTAGGGCATTGATGGATGAAGGATACGGCGTTGACTTCGTATCGGATCGGCTGCTGGCCGATTTGCAAGCCGATCGGGGACATCTGCAATCGCCGGGTGGAAACCGTTACCGGGTATTGCTTGTTCCCGCTGCACGCCGGATGCCACTGGAAACATTGGCGAAAATCAAGGAGTTCGCCGAAAAGGGGATACAGGTGGTATTCGAACAGCTGCCGGAGGACGTCCCCGGTTTTGGAAATTATGAGCAGCGGAACCGATTGTTTAAACAACTTATCGATAGCCTGTCATCTGCAACGAACATACATGTTACGCCAGATGTAGTTTCCGGACTGGGGAAGATGAAATTTATGGGTGAACCACTGGTACACGAGGGGCTTCGTTTTGTCCGGTTGAAATCCGGAGGGAAAACCATTTATTATGTCGTTAACCACGGAAAGGAAGACCTGGATAAATGGATTGCATTTAACACGCAGAGCCGCCATGTGTTATTGATGGACCCACAGCAAGGGGATTTCGGTTGGTGTAATGCGAAGATACAAGGTAACCAAAGCCAGGTTCATTTACAGATCCGCACGGGCGAGAGTTTATTTGTTCAGTTTGGAGATCAAAGTTCCCTTGACGGACTGCCGCGATGGAATTACCGGGAAGCCTTAGATAGCATAATCGAACTAAGCAATGCATGGAAATTATCATTTAGGGAGGGCGGCCCCCAATTGCCCGTCGACACGCAGCTTAAGCAACCAATCTACTGGACCGCGCTTCCCGGCGAGGCCTATTCGTCATTCAGTGGTATTGGTGTATATGAAACCAGTTTCACGCTGGATGCGATAGATCGTGCAGGCCGATACGATTTGGTGTTGGATGATCTCGCCGAAAGCGCACGGATTTGGGTCAACGATGAAGACGCCGGCTGGATAGGATCGGTTCCCTATCAGTTGGATATTTCAAAATACCTGAAGCAGGGTAAGAATACCCTCCGTATCGAAGTGGCCAACTTGATGGCCAATCGGATTCGATTCATGGAGAAAAATCACATCAAGTGGAACGATTACCACGAAATCAACGTGGTCAACATCGATTATAAAACATTCGATGCGTCAGGGTGGGATATACAGCCATCGGGTTTGCAGGGTAATGTGGTTATCCGGAAATACCGGTTGCGATAGCGTGAACTTATAAAAAAAGGATGAGAATAAGCACCCAGGCAAAACAGATACTCCTATTTACCTTTTTAGGGGTGATGAGCAGAGGTTACTGCCAGCCAGATCCAAATCAGCGGGTAGCGGGACTACCCGTAAACTATGACGAAGCGAAGGTCGGAACATATACATTACCCGATCCGTTGACATTGGAAAATGGACAAAAAGTAACCCGTAAGGAAGCATGGATTAATCAGCGCAGACCGGAAATTCACCGGTTGTTCGAAACGACACAGTTCGGAAAGACGCCCCCCAAACCTGAAGATCTGTCATTCGTCGTATTTGACAAAGGAACCGCCGTATTCGGAGGTAAAGCCATCCGGAAACAAGTGACAATCTATTTTACGAATGACACGGCCAATCACAAAGTAGATGTCCTGTTCTATTTGCCGACAAATACGCAGCAAAAAGTGCCCTTGCTGCTCAATGTTTCATTTAATACCAATAATAGGACAGTCAGCGATACGGGTGTCAAAGTGGGGTTTGTTTGGCCGCGGGAAGGCAAGGGAGATAAGCGGGTACCCGCTACGGGGAACGATAGCGGGCCACAAAGGTACGGGATACCCATTGAAGACCTGGTAGCCAATGGTATCGGTTTTGCCACCTTATATTATGGCGATATAGAGCCCGATCTAAAGAAGGGGATCGAACTGGGCGGGATACGGAAACATTATCTGACCCCCGGCCAGACGGTGCCCGAAGCAGATGAATGGGGGGCTATCGCGGCTTGGTCCTGGGGATTGAGCCGCGTCATGGACTACCTGGAGACCGATGACCAGATCGATGCTGCGCGTGTGGCAATCACCGGTTCGTCACGCCTGGGAAAAACCGTCTTGTGGACAGGAGCCAATGACCAGCGTTTTAAAATGGTGCTGGCCAGTTGTTCGGGGGAAGGTGGTGCGGCGTTGAGTAGACGTGATTACGGTGAAAATATCAAACATATGACGGATACTTCACGGTATTACTATCAGTTTGCCCCTAATAGACATTCCTATTCCGATGATTTCGACAGCTGTCCCATTGATGCCCACGAACTGATTGCACTGATGGCACCCCGTTATCTCTTATTGCAAACCGGAGATACCGATTATTGGTCGGATCCGAAAGGGGAATTCCTTGCGGCACAGGCGGCACAGCCCGTATACGATTTGTTCGGTATCGAAAATGCTTTTCCCCGGATGCCGAAAGCGGGGGATACTTCGCTTGCCTACCAACCTCTAGGGTACTACATGCATGATGGCGGGCACGGTATGATCCCGTCAGACTGGTATGTATTTATTGAATTCATGAAAAAATTCCTATAGAAATCGATACCAAAAATTTACTTGCCCTAGCTTTCCTTTTGGTGTGATAAATTACCCCCGATTGTGGTATGTTGCTGTTTTGCAATCGTTACCGGGATCGATTGCGTAGATATTTTGCGGTTATATTGGTCTTTCAATTGATTATTGTCTTTATAATTGTTTGCATATAAGCTAATATATGCGCTCAGCATAAGGCATCCAATTTAAAATCTATAATTATGAGGAAAGTACTAGTTATTAGTGTTTTGTTTTTGTTCGTGGTTTTCCATGCGGCAGGCCAAGCCATTATTACGGGCAAAGTAACAGATTCCTTTGGTGATTCGCTTTCAGGTGCTACAGTGACCGTAAAAGGTACTTCAATTTCAACGGTGACCGATGATGAAGGGAGGTACTCACTTTCAAATGTTCCCGGGAATTCGGTACTGGTGTTTTCATTTATTGGAATGAAGACGCAGGAAATTCCGGTTGAAAACAGGTCAGTCGTCAGTGTCGAATTGATTGGGCAGGCTACGGAGATGCAGGAAGTAGTAGCGGTAGGTTATGGAGTTCAGAAAAAGATCAACGTGATTGGTTCTGTTTCAACCCTATCTTCTGAGGAAATCACGGCCGCTCCGGCTCCCAATGTTTCCAGTGCATTAAGTGGTCGCGTGCCCGGTTTGTTCGTCACACAGTCAAGCGGGCGCCCCGGCGCTGATAATGCCACATTAAGTATCAGAGGGACCTCAACAATTGGTTATCGCGAAGATACCGGTATTGATAATACGGCCGTCCTCGTTGTTGTTGACGGTGTTCCCGGAAGAGATCTCAATTCCATAGAGCCCGGAGATATCGAAAGTCTCTCCGTATTAAAGGATGCGTCAGCAGCGATTTACGGATCTCGTGCCGCAAACGGAGTCATACTGGTAACTACAAAATCCGGAAGAGAAAGTCCACCAAGATTCGACTTTGATTTTTACTCGGGATGGTCCTCGGCATCGGTTCTTCCAAAAATGACGGATGCTGCTACGTATGCAACCATGATACGGGAAGTACAATCCTACCGGGGTATTTCCGAAGAAAATATGGCCTATTCGGCCGAAGATGTTGAAAAATTCAAATCGGGCAACTATCCATGGACGCATCCGAATACCGATTGGTTCAGCGCTGTGATCAAAGATTACTCCAAAAGCGATCATTATACGTTCAGGGTGTCCGGAGGCTCCAAAGATGTGAAATATTATGGCGGGTTCGGTGCACAGAAGGACGACGGAATTTATAAATCCGGGTCTTCGTCTCATAATAGGTATAATGTGAGGCTTAATTTACAAGCGGCTTTAAATGAATACATCACACTCAACCTGAATGTATCGGGATCTCAATCCAACATCATGGATCCGTACAATACGGAGTTTACCAGTATCATTCGGAACCTTCCCGTATCCACAGCAATCTGGCCAACCGGCGAACCGGGTCCGGATATTGAAAAGGCTCAGCAACCCGTAACGGATACCGATGCAAGCAAAACAGGTTATACCGACAATAAACGCTATACCAGTGAGAATATGCTGACCGCTACCGTAAAAATTCCCTGGGTAGATGGACTATCGGTAATCGGCAATTATTCCTACGATATGATCTTCGGCGTACAGAAATATGTAAGGGATCTGGCAACGTTGTATTTTCTGGATAAAGATGCCTATTTAGCTGCCGGAAATGACGGCAGTCAGAATGGCCAGGCTTTCCTGACTCCTCAGGTAAGAGCAGAAATAGCCGATCCTCGGGTAGAAGATACATATACCGATGCAAGAAGAATAACGAATAGCTTAAAGATAAACTATGATAAATCGTTTGACAAACACTCCATAAGCACATTTGCTGCTATTGAGAGCATGGACTACCTGAATAAGGGAATAACGGCATACCGCAGGGGGTTCCAAACGGTAGCCCTTCCTTACCTGAATTTCGGCTCGACTGAGGAAATGAGCAACAGCTCGTCTGCCGGTATCGATGCGCGCCTAAATTATTTCGGTAGACTTGCTTATAACTATGATAGTAAATATCTGTTTGAATTTACCTTTCGGAGAGATGGTTCCCTTAGGTTTTCCAAAGATGTCGGCCGTTGGGGCAATTTCCCGAGTGTTCTGTTAGGGTGGACTGCCTCAAGCGAGGATTTCTGGCAAAATAACATCCAAGCAATTAATTACTTTAAATTAAAGGCTTCATGGGGACAGTTAGGAAATGATGCAGTGCTTCCTTTCCAGTACCTGACAATGTACGCAATAGGTGACGGACAGACCTTCGGGCCATCAAGAGGTTATCAATCAAGTTTGTATCAGGTAGGAGAGCCCAATCCAAATATAACCTGGGAAGTAGCTAATGTCTTCAATGTGGGATTTGAATCGTTCCTACTGGATAGTAAACTCAGATTTGACATTGATGCATTCTATCAAAAACGCACAGACATCCTTGTGGCCCGGAATGCTTCCGTACCGGATTTTACGGGGTTGTCCTTGCCAGATGAGAATTTTGGAATCGTATCGAGTAGAGGCTTTGATGCAACACTTGGTTTTCGCAGTAAATCGACCAAGTTCGATTATTCGGTAACCGGTATATTTTCATTTGCACGTAATAAGATTGTGGAATACGATGAGCCAGCCGTTTCCTATGACTGGCAACGACTAACAGGACACCCCACTACTGCTTTTTTACAATATAAGGCAATTGGTATCTATCGGGATGCAGAGCAAGTTAACTCCACACCGCATGTACCGGGAGCGAGAGCAGGGGATGTGATCTTGGCGGATCATAATGGCGATGGTGAAATTACCGAAGCAGATCGGATCGTCTACGATCTGAATGGGGATCCGGAAATAACCTTTGGCGTTAACCTTTCCGTACGGTATGGAAACATACAACTGCAGGCGTTGGTGCAGGGGGTTGGAAACAACTGGCGAAGGATTGCTGAAACAGAAGGTGATTTTATATACATGGGTACCTTCGGCAATTATTTTCAATATTATGCCGATGATAGGTGGACGGAGTCTAACACCGATGCAACCATGCACAGGGCATTTGAAAGGGTGGAGGAATACTGGAGAAAGGATGCTTATTTGTCCAGCTTTGACTATTACAATATGGCTTTCGCCCGTCTCAAAAGCGTAGAGCTTTCCTACACGTTCTCTGAAAACTTATTGAAATCTGTACGACTTAAAGGAGCAAGCGTATACCTTACGGGCAAGAATCTGTTTTTCCTGTATAATAAAAATGCGGTCGGAACAGATCCGGAAGTAGCTTCTGTCTCTACTTATCCTACAACCAGGGTGTTAGCATTGGGTGCAAGGGTGTCTTTTTAACTGATAAACAGCAAAGTCATGAAACAATATTTGATAGTTGCCTTCTTATTTTTTATTACGGCATGTAGTAAAAACATTTTAGACAAAACCCCATTGGATCAATATTCTGATGAAATAGTATGGTCTAGTCCGGAGCTTGCTAGTTCTTACCTGAACTACTGCTACGATGGGCTTGGTCATGGTTTTCAGAGTGTTAAAGCAAGTAACTTTACAGATGAGGCCATATTTGGCAGAGGTGCCAGTACAACGACGCTCCTGAACGGTACGATGTCTCCGGATGCCTCGCTTAGTGATCATTTTATGGAGCCTTATAGGTGGTCACAATTCGAGCAGATCCAGCGTATAAATCAATTTCTTGAGAAAATTGATGGGATTGCGGATACCTATCCTTCCGCACAGCAGGCAGATGTCAAAGCGAAAACAGATGTGTTAAAAGGGGAAGCGTTATTCTTGCGGGCATTTAACTATTGTAACCTGGCCCGCACCTACGGGGGTCTGCCTTTATTGGATAAAGCAGCTAAGTTAAATGATGATTTCTCGGCGATTACGAGGGCTACTTTTGAAGAAACCGTTAATTTTATCGTTGCAGACTGTGACGCTGCTGCCGCGTTGTTACCGCTCAAATCGGAACAGGAATTGGGAAGGGCCTGTAAAGAAGCTGCGCTAGCGGTTAAAGCAAGGATATTGTTATTTGCGGCGAGTGATCTCATAGCCGGGGATGTATCCAGTATCAATATCAGTGCGGATAATGCACTTGTCCGTTACGTAAATCCCGACCGAACAGCTTTGTGGACCGCGGCAAAAAATGCCGCGAAGGATTTAATGGAACTTCCCGGTTCTTCCTTGGCCTTGGCTGATTTCGGAGCATCGAGTGGCGATAAGGCAACCGTTGCCGAGAACTACCGGGCGTTGACCGGCAATAGCACCACTCCGGCCGATGGCGAATTCATCTTTGCCAAAATGTTTGACCAGGCACTTGGCACCCGGCATCGTACGAACCAGGTAGACGGACCAAACGGGTATGATGGGCTTTATGGAAGAAATGCACCGCTGCAACGGATGGTCGATGAGTATGAAATGGAGGATGGCACAAATTTCTTTGATCATTATTATATCGAAGAGGTGGCCGAAGGGTCAAATACCGGCAGGTACATAAAAAATAAGTCGGAAGTCACCGGTTTTGATAGCCAAAATCCCTATCACAATCGGGAAGCGAGGTTTTACGCAAATGTGTTATATGACAGTGCCATCTATAACATCGAACCCAGGCCGTCGAGTCTGAAACTTCGGGATCCGTTGGGAATTTACGATCGGCGTACACGTGTGACGATCAAAGCAGACGGATCAGAAACAGTAGTATATGGGCTGGATACACGTAACGGTCCAATTGTGGCAGGTAATGGTAATTACGTTGGGTATCTGACCATGAAATGGGTGCAACAAGGGGTTACCGGTAGCACAGATTATAATTTCAATATTTGGCCCTATCTGCGCTATACGGAAGTAGTACTCGGGTATGCTGAGGCTTGCTGGGAGTTGGGTGAATATGAAGAAACCAGAAAGTGGGTGGATTTTTTCAGAAACCGCGTACTCCTCCCCAACACAACGGCAACGGATGCAGGGCTAAGAGACGCGCTAAGACATGAAAGGAAAATCGAATTGTATGGGGAAGAGTCAAGGTGGTTTGACATACGAAGATGGGTGATTATGGATAAAACGATGACACTGCCGCAATATGGTGTAGAAATTACGGAGGTAACGGATAATAGAAAATCCCCCGCGACGGTTACAACCACGTGGAAATATAATCAGGCGATGCCAAACAATATTATGATAAACGCCACGTACTGGCTGCCAATCCCAACAACTGAACGCCAAAAGGCTCCTCAATTGTTGCAGAATCCCAATTATCGCCAGGATATTTAATGCAGATGCAATGAGACACAATTGTCATTTAAAATTAGCTAACTATTGAACACAGATCGTCGCCAATTTCTGACTACGGCCTTAGCGGGCGGAATCGGGGCAGCTCTGCCTTTCCATGTGTGCGCAGGAACAGGGGACGCTCCGTCTTTGGCGCCTATTTATGAAAAATTGGATAACGCTATGAAACGGCCCGTGCTTAAAACGGAGTTGTTTCGGGATCCCGTTATTATCGAGTCAATTGATTTGTTAAAATATAAGCGCAACTACCTGTGTCGTGTGAGATCAAGGGGAGGCGCCGAAGGGATTGCGTTTGTAAACAGCCAGATGGATCGTCTGTATCCGTTTTTTCTGAAGGATATCAAGCCCTATTTTATCGGCAAAGATGCACGGAACCTGGAAGCATTGCTGGAAGGAGTTTATGTACACGAAAGTAACTATAAACTTCAAAGCGTCGCCCTGTGGGTGCCTGTATCTACGATTGAATTTGCCATTTTGGATCTATTGGGCCGGATTGCCAACAAATCAATGGGACAGCTGGTCGGGGAAATCCATCATCCGGAGATCCACCTGTACCAAGCGAACAGCGAACGGGGCATTACACCGGAAGAAACGATCGATCAATTGCATGAGCAACTGGAAAAGTCACAGGCCCGTGCCATCAAATTCAAGATAGGCGGCCGGATGAATGCTCCGGAAGTACCGAAAGGCCGAACCGAACGATTGATTCCCTTGGTGCGTGAAACGTTCGGCGACAACATGGTCATCTGCGCAGACGCCAATGGGTCGTATGATGTAGCCGAAGCGATCCGGGTGGGAAAAATCATGGAAGAATACCGGTACGAATTTTATGAAGAGCCGGTTCCTTTTGACTGGTACGAAGAAACCAAACAGGTCTCAGATGCCCTGCAGATTCCGATCGCTGGCGGCGAACAGGAGCCGAGCATGCGCAATTTCCGTTGGTTGCTGGGCAACGATGCATTGCAGGTAGTTCAGGCCGATATGTGTTATTTCGGCGGACTAATCCGCTCCATGCGTGTTGCACGGATGGCCAAAGTCCTGGGTAAGGTACATACTCCCCATGTATCAAATATCGGTTATGTGTATACCTTGCATTTCGTTTCTGCTATCCCCAATGCGGGACCCTATCATGAACTGAAAACTCCTTTTAATGACGACATGGAGTTCGAATGCAAAACGTCGACATTGCTTCCTGAAAAAGGACGGGTGAAAGTCCCCACGGGCCCCGGTTTGGGAATCGACTTTGATCCGGCATTCGTTGCAAAGCACCGGATTATTGATGTATAGTATGTAAAAGTTTAGTTTAAATGAAGTGAGATACGTTTTTTATTCTTATTATTATAGTATTAATCGCCATTATAAATAGTATTATTCACAATTATAAAAATCAAATGAAGATGAAATCAACAACTTCGCGTCGAGAATTTATCAAACAGGCTTCGGTGGGAGCCGGTGTCGTCGGCCTGTCCGCTATGGGATTCAGCGCAAAAAGCTATGCACGGATTATCGGAGCCAATGACCGGGTACGGGTAGGCATCGTTGGGTTTTCAAACCGGTTTAGGGGTTCACTGTTCCCTGCCTTTATGAGCCATGCCAAGGCCCAGAATTTTGAATTTGTAGCGGTTTCGGACTTGTGGAATCGCCGTCGCGACGAAGCATATGCCTATGTGAAGGAGAAAGCAGGTGTGGAAATCGCTAAATACCGGAATAACGATGAACTTTTTCCACGGACGGACGTGGATGCGGTGATCATCAGCACGGCGGATTTCCAGCACGCGCTGATTGCGGCAGATGCAGTACGGCATGGGAAAGACGTATACGTAGAAAAGCCGTTGGCCGAATCGCTTGAAGACGCTAAGGTGGTACGGAAGGCCGTGGAGGAAACCGGCAAAATCTTGCAGGTGGGTTCACAGCGTCGCAGCGCACCCAACTACATCGCTGCCAATGAATACATTCGTTCCGGCAAATTCGGAGATATTAAAATGGTAGAAATGACCTGGAACGTGAATCAACCCGGTCGCTGGCGCCTACCGCAACTGACGAAAGAGATCCGCGAACAGGATACAGATTGGGATCGGTTTCTCATGAATCGGCCAAAGGTTGCTTGGAATCCACGGTATTACCTTGAATACCGGCTGTTCTGGCCCTATTCATCGGGGATTTTTGGTCAATGGATGGCTCACCAAATCGATACGGTGCATTGGTTTACAGACCTGCCACATCCCCGCAGTGTGGTGGCGAATGGCGGTATTTATATGTGGAACGATGGCCGTACGAATCCCGATACGTTGACTGCCGTGATGGATTACGGCCCGGCGGATGACATGTCAAAGGGATTTCAGGTGTTATATTCGTCGCGATTCACCAACTCCGCGGGCGACGTAAAGGAATTGTATTTTTCAAATTCTGGATCACTGAACCTGGATACGAACGAAGTGACCCCGGAGGGTGGTTTGACCCAGCGCGCTGCCAGTGAAATGGGGATGAAGGAAAACCTCCTCGAACCGTTTACGCTGTCCAATGCAGCGAAAATCGAGACATCCGCCGATACAGGAAGAGATCCGATGACCTCGTTGCATATGCTTAACTGGATGGAATGTGTGCGGAACCGGAAGAAACCCAATGCAGACGTTGTCGCCGGCTATAACCATTCCGTGGCCAATATCATGGGACATACCGCCTACGTGACCGGCAAACGGGTGACATTTGATGACGAAAAGCAAGAAGTGGTGGTTTCTTAACCGGAGACACATTAAAAGTAGATTGATGAAAACAGCAAAAATTTTGATAGGTACCGTTGTGCTGTCCACAGCTTTGGCTAGCTGCGGACAGTCACAGTCGGGACAATCGCAGTCCCGGCAGGCACAGACGGAACAAACCGATCGGTTTTCCTTCGTAGAGAACCCCGGAAGCCAGTGCATTGATGTATTACTGGATGGGCAGCCTTATACCTCCTATTGTTATACGGATAGCTTAAAAAAGCCGGTTTTGTTTCCGTTGCGTACCAAGGGCGGGCATTTTGTAACGAGGGGATGGCCGGTGCAACCCCGGGCAAATGAGCGTACGGATCATCCGCACCACATTGGACTGTGGTTTAATTACGGCGATGTAAATGGACTTGATTTTTGGAACAATTCACCGGCCATCCCGGCCGAAAAACGTTCGGGCTACGGGAGTATCCACCACGCAGCAGTTAACAAGACAGAAAGCAATGGAAATACCGGTGTGCTCGATGTTACCAAGTATTGGCTGGGACCGCAGGGAGATAGCCTCCTGAAAGAAGATACCCGGTATGTCTTTCAGGTGGATGAGGAAGGCAGTACGTCCATTGAACTTGATATCAAATTGACGGCGCTGAAAGATGTGTCGCTCAAAGACAACAAAGAGGGGGTACTGGGTATACGCTTAGCCCGTGAACTTGAACATCCCTCTGATCAGCCCGCTAAGTTTACGGATGCCAACGGGATTGTCACCGAAGTGGCCCAAAGCAACAACGATGGGGTTACTGGACATTACATAAGCAGCGAGGGTATTGAAGGTGACGATGTGTGGGGAACCCGCGGAAAATGGGTAACCCTGAACGGAACCATCGAAGGGGAGGGCGTATCGCTCGTCATTTTGGATCACGAAGGAAATCCCGGATATCCTACCTATTGGCATGCCCGTGGTTACGGGTTGTTTGCTGCCAATCCACTGGGACAGAAAGAACTCAGCGGTGGAAAGGATGTGCTGAATTTCAAATTGGATAAGGACGCATCTACCCGGTTCAGGTATAAGGTCCTAATCCATGCCGGAAGTAAATTGGATACCGCTACCATCAACGACCGGTTTGCGGAATTCAACGGTCAACAGTAAGCCGACTTTCTTATCCGGATTGCGCAAACGTTGCCGGCAACGTTTGCGCAATTATAGTGGTCCAGTTGTTTCATTCGTTAACCGCCAAGCTGTAACATTGCAGTGGCAGGAACTGGGAATGCATTTATCTGTGTGGGTTGTTGCGTATCACATAGGTTTTAGTTAGGTTTCATCAGATATGAAAAATAAACGGTTTTCGAATGAAGTTATTGAACAGACGGTTATTTAATGAAGATTCTTATCCGGAAAGGGTACTCCAGTTCGGTACCGGAGTGTTGCTCCGCGGTTTGCCGGACTATTTTATTGAGAAAGCCAATCGGGCGGGCCTATTTGGCGGAAGCATCGTAGTGGTAAAGTCGACCGATACAGGCGGTGTGGATAAATTTGAACAGCAGGACAATCTTTACACGATCCATATTAAAGGGATAGAAAAAGGAAGTGAGGTGCAGGATGTGTTACGGATATCGGCAATCAGCCGTGTTATTTCTGCAGTCAGTAACTGGGCCGCGGTTTTGGAAAGTGCCAGAAATCCCCAGCTAGAAATTGTTATTTCCAACACCACAGAAGTAGGAATCACACTCGATGAACGGGAAGATCTGTTTGCTTCGCCACCGGTTTCTTTTCCGGGTAAGTTGACGGCAGTCCTTTTCGAACGATTCCGGACATTCAACGGTGCGGAAGACAGGGGATTGGTCATCCTTCCTACGGAGCTGATTGACAAAAACGGTGCGGTGTTGCAGGACATTGTGCTTACGTTGGCCGAGCGCCAACAGTTGGGTGCAGATTTTATCAAGTGGATAAAAAACTGTAACCATTTTTGCAATACGTTAGTTGACCGGATTGTGCCGGGCAGTTTGGGGCCTGCCGAGCAGAAACAGGCCGAAGGGCAATTGGGCTATAGAGATGAACTGGCCATAATGGCCGAGCCATTTTGCCTTTGGGCCATCGAATCGTCCGATCCGTATGTTTCGGAAGTACTCTCATTTGCACAGGTAGATAAAGGGGTTGTCATAGCTGCCGATATACAAAAATTCAAAGAACTGAAACTACGCCTACTCAATGGAAGTCATACCTTTGCTTGCGGGTTGGCAATACTAGCAGGCTTTGATACCGTAAAAGAAGCTATGGCCGATCCGGTATTTTCGAAATATGTAAGGCAATTGATGCATCGTGAAATCATTCCCACTTTGGTGGGGATAGGGATCGGTAGGGGTGAGGCATCTGAATTTGCTGACCGCGTGATTGATCGGTTCAGTAACCCGTTCCTCCAGCACCACTGGCAGAGTATCAGTACAAATTACACATCAAAAATGCGGATGCGGAACCTGCCCACGATTGTGCGTCATAGGCAACAATCCGCAATGGCGCCTACCTACATGGCCTTGGGATTCGCGGGATATCTGTATTTTATGAAAGCCACGGAAGGAGGTGAGCTGTTCAACGAGTGGAAAGATGACCTGCAGGAATGCAGTGATTTTTGGGAAACCACGAAACAATACCTCAACCGGTTGCAGGCAGAAGAGATTGTATTGGGTGTAATAGATCAATTGAATAAAAAGGAGGAAATAAGGTAAGATGGAAGCGATGGATGTCCGTGTATTGCAGATTCACCCCAACGATAATGTGTTGGTTGCGTTGCAGGACCTGAAAGTGGGTGAAAGCGTCACCTTTGGTGGCAGAACCTATGTGTTGGTGGAAGATGTCGCTGCAAAGCATAAATTTTTTACGGATGACCTTCCAGCAGGCAGTGCGGTCATGATGTATGGCGTATTGGTGGGGCGTACATTGCACGATGTACGTGCAGGACAGTGGATGAATACGGCCAACGTAGCACATGCCGCAGAACCCTACGCTTACCGCCCATATCGATACCGTTGGGAGGCACCCGATGTTTCCAGGTTTAAAAACCGATCATTCATGGGGTATCACCGCAACGACGGGCGGGTAGGTACCGCCAATTATTGGTTGTTTATACCTACGGTGTTCTGTGAAAACCGCAACCTGGATGTGATACGGGAGGCCATGCATCGTGAACTTGGGTATGCTGTTACCGATAAATACCGCGCCAAAACGCATATGCTCCGCGAACTGTACGAGCGGGGACAGAATGTGGCTTCGGCCGATTTAACGGTGAAGGAATCTGTTGTGCCTGTAGACCGCTTATTTAAGCAGGTGGATGGTATTAAGTTTCTTAACCATCAGGGAGGGTGCGGTGGAATCCGGCAGGATGCCGCCATACTGGGCAAATTGCTAGCTGCCTATGCCGACCACCCGAATGTAGCGGGGGTTACGGTACTCAGCCTCGGATGCCAGAATCTGCAGGTGCGTGATTTCTTGGATGATCTGTATGCATTGAATCCGAAATTTGATAAACCCCTGTTAATCTTTGAGCAGCAGCGGTCCCAAAGTGAAGAGCAACTGATTACCGATGCCATCCGTCAAACCTTTGTTGGCCTTATCGAGGCAGATAAGTGTGTGCGTAGTCCCGCACCCCTGAGTAAACTGACCCTGGGCGTCAAGTGTGGAGGAAGCGACGGATTCAGTGGCATATCGGCCAACCCGGCGGTTGGACATTGCGCCGATCTACTGGTAGCCCTCGGAGGAACGGTACTGTTGGCTGAATTTCCGGAGTTGTGCGGTGCCGAGCAGAACCTGATCGATCGTACGATCGATGCGCAAGCGGCTCACAAATTTATCCGATTGATGAAAGGATACAGCGAGGCTGCGGAACGGGTTGGCTCCGGTTTCCATATGAATCCTTCTCCCGGAAACATACGTGATGGATTGATCACAGACGCTATTAAAAGCAATGGGGCGGCCAAAAAAGGAGGAACCTCGCCAGTTGTTGATGTGTTGGATTATACCGAGCGGGCGACAAAACCGGGTTTGAATTTGGTATGTACGCCTGGAAACGACGTAGAAGCAACTACAGGGAAGGCAGCAAGCGGCGCCACGTTAATCCTGTTTACTACCGGATTGGGAACGCCTACCGGCAATCCCGTCTGTCCGGTGATCAAGGTGGCAACCAACAGCGTGCTTGCAGAACGAATGGCCGATATCATCGACATCGATTGCGGACCGGTTATAGACGGAAAGCGGACCATCCAGCAGATGGGTGAAGAAATTCTGGAGTATTGCATACGTGCAGCGTCAGGAGAAGTGGTGCCAAAGGCCGTACAACTTAATCAGGATGATTTTATTCCATGGAAACGAGGTGTTTCTTTGTAGGTACGGGGTTAGGGGTACGAGGTACGAGGTTAGAAATGCAGATACGGAAGACAAAGCAAAAATTAAATAAGTAATTGAAGGCCGAAAGTCGATAGCCGACAGCTGACAGCTGACAGCTGATAGCTAAAACTGGCAGCCGAAAGCAAAATGCGAAATGAAGAAATTTTTGGACGAGCATTTTCTGTTAAGTACAGGTACGGCTCAGATTTTATACCATGAGTATGCGGCAAAAATGCCCATCATCGATTATCATTGCCACTTGCCTCCGCATCAGATAGCTGAGAATACACAGTTCGACAATATCACACAGGTTTGGTTAAATGGCGATCATTACAAATGGAGGGCAATGCGGACAAATGGCGTCGATGAACGTTATATCACCGGAGAGGCGTCCGATCGCGAGAAGTTCCGGAAATGGGCCGAGACGGTACCCTATACCATGCGTAATCCCTTATACCATTGGACACACTTGGAACTTCAACGCTATTTCGGCATATCGGAACTGCTGAATCCAGATACCGCTGATCGCGTATTTGATGAAACCCGGGAGAGACTTCAATCTCCCGAGTACCGGGTGCGTGGGCTGCTGGAACGTATGAATGTGAAGGTTATCTGCACGACTGATGATCCGACGGATACGCTTGATTTCCATCAGCGACTCCGTGAGGAAGGTTATACAATTCCTGTCTTTCCTGCATTCCGTCCGGATGCGGGGATGAACCTGAGTGATTTGGGGAAATTTAGGACATATGTTAGCGCTTTAGAGCGGGTGTCTCATTGCTCTGTTTCGGATTTTGACAGCTATCTATACGCCTTAAAATCCCGGCATGACTTTTTCTCATCCATGGGCTGCTGTGTTTCCGATCACGGATTGGAAGAGATCTATGCAGAAGAGTATACCGATGAAGAGATTCCCCGCATTTTTGACAAAGCCTTGGCAGGAAATACCGTGTCGGATTTAGAGCACCGGAAATTTAAATCAGCGCTCCTTTTCTTATTTGCGCAGTGGGATGCAGAGAAAAATTGGGTACAACAGTATCACCTCGGAGCGTTGCGTAATAACAATTCGCGTATGATGAAAAACTTAGGTCCAGATACAGGTTGGGATTCCATCGGAGATTTCAGGCATGGGAGGGCACTCTCGAAATTTCTTGACAGGCTCGACAGCAAAAACCAATTGACAAAAACGATTCTCTATAACCTGAACCCGGCCGATAATGAATTGATGGCAACGATGATCGGAAATTTCAACGATGGATCGGTGGCGGGTAAAGTTCAGCTCGGATCGGCTTGGTGGTTCCTCGATCAAAAAGATGGAATGATCAAACAAATGAACGCGCTGTCCAATATGGGACTGTTAAGCCGCTTTGTGGGAATGTTGACGGATTCCCGGAGTTTTCTTTCTTTCCCCCGGCATGAATATTTCCGTCGGTTGCTGTGCGATTTATTTGGAACGGAAGTGGAAAGTGGAGAACTACCAAATGACCTGCCATGGATTGGGCAGATGATTCAGGACATTTGCTATCACAACGCAAACCGGTATTTTGGTTGGGAGCAGCGTCCGGCATAACGACGAAAACGATTTCGCAGAAAATCCAGCGCAAGGGCCGAGAAATTCGGCAAGTCTTGTTATATTTGGCTGGCGTAAACGTTTACGCGGTATAAATCTAATCATGTTAAAACTTATATAATGACTTCTAGCCAACGAGCCAGCAAGTACAGATGGACGGTTTGTTATTTGCTTTTTTTTGCTACCACAATCAACTATTTGGATAGACAGGTTCTTTCGCTGACATGGAAGGATTTCATCGTTCCTGAGTTTCATTGGCGGAATAATGACTATGGAAACATTACCGCGATCTTTTCATTGGTGTACGCAATTGGGATGTTATTTGCGGGACGGTTTGTAGACTGGTTAGATACCAAAAAGGGATTCTTGTGGGCCATTGGTATTTGGTCTGTGGGTGCTTGTTTGCATGCCTATTGCGGAATTGCCACAGCGGGGGTGCTCACGGGCAATTGGTTGGTCGGTTTCGAACAGGCAAAGGAGATTCTTGGTACGGTGGGGGATGTGGGAAGCATCATTTCGGTCAGCGTGTCCCTGTTTATTTTCGCCCGGATTGTGTTAGCAATCGGTGAAGCCGGAAACTTTCCTGCGGCCATTAAAGCTACGGCTGAATTTTTTCCGAAAAAGGACCGGGGATTTGCGACCAGTATTTTTAATGCCGGCTCAACGGTAGGGGCACTGGCTGCACCGGTAACCATCCCTTTCATCGCTGAAGCGTATGGCTGGGAAGCATCGTTCATCATTATTGGAGCACTCGGATTCATCTGGATGGGATTTTGGCTCTTTATGTATAAAAAGCCGCATGTACATCCCCGGGTCAATGCTGCTGAACTTGCCTATATCCAACAGGACGATGCTGAAATACCGTTAACCACGACCGATCAACCGGCCGAACGACGGAAGATGTCTTTTTTGCAGGCATTTGGGTACAGGCAAACGTGGGCTTTTGCGGTAGGTAAATTTATGACAGATGGCGTTTGGTGGTTTTTCCTGTTTTGGACACCGGCCTACCTCAGTTCGGTCTATAATTTGGATTCTACAGAAAGTGCATTGCATATATTTGTACTGTATGCGCTTACCTTGCTATCGATCATCGGTGGATGGTTACCTACGTATTTCGTGGAGAAGAAAGGGATGAATCCATATTCCGGTCGGATGAAATCGATGTTGATTTTTGCATTTTTCCCCTTATTGACCTTGCTTGCCCAGCCGCTTGGCCACATTTCAGTCTGGATCCCGGTGATCATCATTGGTATCGCCGCAGCGGCGCACCAGGCGTGGTCCGCTAATATTTTCTCGACAATCGGTGATATGTTTCCCCGGTCTAGCGTGGCCACCATTACCGGAATCGGGGGAATGGCGGGCGGTATAAGTTCATTCTTTATCAATAAAGGGTCTGGTGTGCTTTTCGATTATGCAGCCGATACAAACATGAAATTCATGGGCTTTGCCGGAATCGAGTCGGGATATTTTATTATTTTCTCCATTTGCTCGGTTTCCTACCTCATCGGCTGGCTCATTATGAAGTCACTCGTGCCGCATTATACACCGATAACGGATATCGATTAGTAGGAGCTGTCGGTACACTTGGTGCATGGACAATAATCATAAAAAAACCTTTAGCGTTTCGCTAAAGGTTTTTTTATGAAGAAAAATGAATGTTAGGTTACCAACGGCTTTTTTCCCGGCGTTTCCCGGAAAAGTCACGGAAACCACCGCCGTTTTCACGCTTGCGGCGGCCACCGTTGTCCGGTCCGTTGCGGAAAGAGCGATTTCGGCGCTCACTGCCGCCTCGGCTTTCGCTGCGCCCCTCGCCTGCGCTTTCAACGCGTACGGTACGGCCATTGAAATCCACATCCTGGAATCCACTGAATACTTTATCGACGGATGCATTTTCTACCTCGAAGAAGGTATAAACACCTTTCAGGTCGATCTTGCCGATGGCTTTTCCACTGATCCGGGTCGTATTGCAGATATATCCCAATATGTCGCCGCGGGTGAAGTCATCTACTGAACCGAGGTTGATGAACAAGCGTGTATAATCCGATTTGTAACCATCGCGCCCAAAGCGCTCCGTTTTACCCTTGCGGTCGAAATCGCCACGCCGTTCATTCGCATCGACGTTGAGATCAGGTGCGTTTTGGTAATATTCCAAAAACCGGTTGAATTCGAGCGATGCAAACCGCTTAATGATCTCTTCCTTGCTAAGGTCGGCAAAGCTTTCCATGATTTTCGGTAGATAAGGGTCGATGTGGTCGTCGTTGACCGATACCTGCTGAACCTTATTGATCATTGCAAACAGTTGGCTTTCGACAACCGCTTCACCCCTGGGGACATCCATTTTGATGAACGACTTGCCGATGACCTTCTCGATCTGACGGATCTTACCCAGTTCTTTCAGGTTTACCAATGAAAGTGAAATCCCTGTCTTGCCGGCGCGTGCCGTACGGCCACTCCGGTGCGTATAGTTTTCGATTTCATCGGGTAATGAATAATTGATGACGTGCGTTACGTCGTTTACGTCGATACCGCGTGCGGCCACATCGGTGGCAATGAGCAATTGTAAGGAGCGTTCACGGTAGCGTTTCATCACCTTGTCACGCTGCTGCTGCGACAGGTCGCCGTGAAGTGAATCGGCATTGTAGCCGTCTTTAATAAGGGCCTCGGCAATTTCCTGTGTTTCAACCTTGGTACGGCAGAATACGATACCGAAGATTTCGGGATTGGAATCCACGATACGCTTGAATGCTGCGTATTTGTCGCGGGCACGGATCACGTAATAATGGTGCTCGATGTTGGCGTTTCCGCTGTTTTTGGTGCCTACGGTCAGCTCATACGGATCGGTCATGTAATTCTTTGCGATCCGGCGCACTTCGGCGGGCATGGTGGCTGAAAACAGCCAGGTTTTTTTCTCGTCCGGGGTAGTGGACAGGATATTGTTGATGTCCTCCTGAAAGCCCATGTTGAGCATTTCGTCGGCTTCATCCAACACAACATACCGTACATGAGAGAAATCGATGGCATCGCGGCCGATGATGTCGAGCATGCGGCCTGGAGTGGCTACAACAATATGCACGCCTCGACGGATCTGCCGCAACTGGTCACTGATACTCGCACCGCCGTAAACGGCGACTACATGTACATTCGGAATGTTCTTGGCAAATTTTTCGATGTCTTTGGAAATCTGCAAACACAACTCACGCGTAGGGCAAAGAATCAATGCCTGCGGGTGCTTCTGCGAAAAATCCAACAATTCTAACAATGGCAAGCCAAACGCTGCGGTTTTGCCGGTGCCTGTTTGGGCTAATCCGACAAAATCGTTGCTGCCTGTCAAAAGTACGGGAACGGCTTGTTCCTGAATGGGAGTGGGTTTCTCGAAACCTAACTCTGTGATGGCATTAACAATATCATGACGGATCCCCAGTTCAACAAATGGGTTCATGAATATTATGTATACAATAGGCACTATTGCCTAAGGCGGTGCAAAGATACGGTTAAATTATTGAAATTCAAATAGAGAAGTGAAAAGTGATTGAAAGTAAAAAAATCAAAAGTGAATGAGCGCTAAATGAGAAAGCGAAAGCCGATCTGATGACGCAGATCGGCTTTTTGACTTTTAGTTTTTAACTTAATATAGCGTAAACTCTACCCTGCGGTTTTGCTGGCGGCCTGCCGCGGTATTGTTGCTGGCAATGGGTTGAGTAGGTCCATAGCCGGTGGCTTCAATACGCGATGGGTTGGCACCTCTGCTGACCAAGTAGGCTTTTACAGCCTCAGCACGTTCTTTGGAAAGGCGCATATTCGTCTGCATGGAACCGGTATTATCCGTGTGTCCAGCTAGTTTGAGGCTGAAGTTTTTCTCGATCAGTAACGCGGCAACCTTGTTCAGGCTGGCATGTGAGGTTGAGCGGATCGTGGCTTTACCTAAATCAAATTCCAGGTTCTGGATTGCTTCGTCTACTACTCTTCGGTCTTCGTCAGTTACCGTGATTTGCTGTACAACCGGAGCCTTAGGCTCTGGCAGCGGACATCCCGCTCCGTCTACCTTTGTTTTTTCGGGAGTATCCGGGCATTTATCATACCGATTAGCTACCCCGTCCCCATCGTCATCGGCGAGGTCTGCATAAAGCCGTTCAAGCTGTGATTTCAGTTTTTCATTTTCTGCTTTCTGTGCTTCTACCGCTGCCTTTTGAGCAACCAGCTCATCGTACTGTGCGGTGTACTCTTTCTGCATGGCCGATACCGGGTTGCTATTCGCCAAGAAGGGTTTGCTGCGGTCGCCTAATGCAAATTCTACACCCAAATGGGCGTAAGAAAATATGTCTTTGGATCCACCGCCACGGACGCCATCAAAATTTGTTGACTGCACTAAATTAAGGCGGTAGCCCAAATCAATGGCGATATCGTTGGCAACCGCAAATTTCAATCCCACGCCACCCGGAACAAAAAGCTCCGTAGTTTGCTCATAAGAATTGGTAGCGCCGTTGATGTTCGCCGACGGTTCGAAGCCCATCGCTCCCAAACCAACATTCAAATACGGTTTGATAATACCTTCATGGTACCGCCAATTGATGTTGGCCAGCGTGACGTTAGCCGACAAAGCCGCAGACCATGGTAACTTGGTTTCAAAGGTGTTGTCATTGTCTTTGTACGCACCCGCTACCTTGCCGCCAATGTATTCGGCCTGAATACCGAAGCCCGGCAAAATTTGTCTTTTTACATACACACCATATCCCAAATTGCTTTTCACCTGGTCAAACTTGCGGCGTATACCGATTAGATTGGATTGGTCCAGCAATCCGACATGTACGCCAACGGACCAGGTACGGTATTCGGTTTCAGGGGCGAAAGGTTTGACTTCATTCAGGGCGGGAGCCTGTGCAACCAACTGTGTTACAGATAGGATACCTGCTGCGGCAAGAAATCCTGTTTTGGTAAGATTCATTCTCATTCGTCGTAAAGTAATTGTTTGATCGTTTATTTTGAATTGTGTAGCAATTAACGAGCCATTTTTGCCCGGAATGGCAGATAACTGAAAAGGTTATCCCTAAACAGCTGCGTGTACCCTTGTATTTTATGCCGGCCATTTTCCGCAGGTACACGGTACCTCATGTGGTGACAGCGTTGCCCATCCATTGGAAATACAGGCAATTTTGCCTAAGTTTGCGCGAATATTAAACACATCTGTTTCAATGACAAGTAGGGAAATCCGTGCAGCCTTTTTGGCTTTTTTCAAAAATAAAGACCACCATATCGTACCTTCCGCACCGGTTGTTGTCAAGAATGATCCAACATTGATGTTTACCAATGCGGGGATGAACCAATTCAAGGACATTTTTCTGGGTGAGGCCCGCGCACATTTCCCCCGTATAGCGGATACCCAACGTTGCTTGCGTGTTTCGGGAAAACACAACGATTTGGAAGAAGTGGGAATCGACACCTATCACCACACCTTATTCGAAATGCTGGGAAACTGGAGTTTCGGTGATTATTTCAAAAAAGAAGCCATCGCCTGGAGCTGGGAATTGCTTACGGAGGTGTATAAACTGGATAAAGATAGGCTTTACGTAACGATTTTCGAGGGAGATGAGGCTGACGGGCTGTCTAGGGATGAGGATGCCTATGCCTACTGGAAGACCATTATTCCGGAAGACCGTATCTTATTGGGCAACAAGAAGGATAATTTTTGGGAAATGGGAGATACAGGGCCCTGTGGGCCTTGTTCTGAAATACATGTGGACTGCCGTCCGGATACGGAACGGACTGTGGTGGACGGGAAAACACTGGTTAATGCCGATCATCCACAGGTAATTGAAATCTGGAACCTGGTATTCATGCAGTTTAATCGTCAGAAAGATGGCTCATTGAATCCACTCCCCGCGAAGCATGTGGATACGGGCATGGGGTTTGAACGGCTGGTACGCGTAATCCAGGGCAAAACGTCTAACTACGATACCGATGTTTTTCAACCGATTATCGGCTATATCGCCGATAGAGCTGGGATACCCTATGGACAGGATGAAAAGACGGATATTGCCATGCGTGTGCTGGCTGATCACATCCGTGCCATCAGCTTCACGATTGCCGACGGGCAGTTGCCATCGAACAATAAGGCGGGGTACGTAATCCGACGGATTCTGAGGCGTGCTGTACGCTATGCCTACACATTTCTTCATTTTAAGGAGCCATTCCTCCACGAGCTGGTTCCGTTGCTGGCGAAACAGTTTGAAGGGGTCTTTGACGAGTTGAAGTCTCAGCAGGATTTTGTTCAGAAAGTGGTTCTCGAGGAAGAGCAGTCTTTCCTGCGTACGTTGGTTACAGGTGTTCAGCGTTTTGAGAATTATGTAAAGGAAAAGCAAGCAATTACGGGCGATTTTGCTTTCGAATTGTATGATACATTCGGTTTTCCCATAGATCTGACCGAATTGCTGGCGAGAGAAAAGGGATTGAAGGTAGACATGCGGGGGTTCCAGCAGGCGCTGGCTGCGCAGAAGGACCGTTCAAGGGCCGCTACGGTGATCGATACCGATGATTGGGTGGTATTGCATGAAAGCGAGACAGTGGATTTTGTGGGATATGACCGATTGGAATGTGAAACCGAGGTACTCAAATACCGAAAGATCAAGGCAAAGGGCAGGGAACAGTATCAATTGGTACTGTCTGTCACACCGTTTTACGCGGAAGGTGGCGGGCAGGCGGGCGATACCGGTACGTTGGTTTCTCAGGAGACCGGCGAACGGATCGTTATTACCGACACCAAAAAGGAAAATGGGCTTATCGTGCATTACGCGCAAGTGATTCCGGCGGAGTTGCAGGGGATTTTTGTGGCCAAAGTTGATGCTCAAAAACGGCGTGATACAGAAGGAAACCATTCGGCTACGCACTTGCTTCATGCTGCGTTGAAGCAGGTACTAGGCAATCATGTGAACCAAAAGGGATCGTTGGTCAATGCCGATTACCTCCGTTTCGATTTTTCACATTTTGCGAAGGTGAGCGATGAAGAGCTTTTACAGATTGAACGTATTGTAAACGAGAAAGTACGGGAAAATATTCCACTGAAAGAAGAACGGGATATACCCTTCCAGACGGCAATCGATACCGGGGTGACGGCTTTGTTCGGTGAAAAATACGGAGACCGTGTCCGGGTAATCACATTTGACGACGGTTTTTCCAAAGAGTTATGCGGAGGCACACATGTACGGGCAACCGGGCAGATCGGTTTTTTTAAAATCATAGCCGAAAGTGCAGTGGCTGCCGGCGTGCGGCGGATCGAGGCAATTACCGGAAGCGCCGCCGAGCGGTTCGTCGAGGAACAGACATCCATCGTTAATAGGTTCAGGGAACTGCTTAACAGTCCCAAGGACTTTGTGTCGGCTTTGGACCGGTTGCTGGAAGAAAATAGCGTATTGAAAAAGGAAGTAGAACGTGCCATAACGGAAAAAGCACTGAAACTGAAAGAGGAATTAGCTGCGAAAGCCTTCCATGTGAACGGTATTACTTTCATAGCCGAGCAGGTAGACTTACCTAATAACGAGGCCGTGAAGACCCTGGCTTATGCGCTGAAAGGGGCGGTTGAAAACCTGTTTCTTGTGCTGGCCGCTGAAATTAACGGCAAACCTTCGCTCACCGTGGTTATTTCTGATAATCTGGTTAAAGATAAGGGCTGGAATGCAGGTGCCGTGGTGCGGGAACTCGCTAAAGAGATACAAGGCGGCGGCGGCGGACAGGCCTTTTATGCTACGGCAGGAGGTAAGGATGCCAGTGGCCTGTATCGGGCATTGACCAAGGCACGGGATTTTGTGGATGGATAAATGGCAAGTTTAAGGATTAATAACGGTTTCGAATGAAAAGAATCGCTGTAATAACCGGATTTTTAGTATACTTGTTGCCGGCCTGTACCGATAACGAGCAGTTCACGATCGAGGGAGAGATCAGTAATGCCGGAAATACACACACTGTATCGTTGTATGAAGCGGATCGGAAATTGGATTCCGTGTTTTTGAACGAACAGGGTAGGTTTGTATTGCGGCGTACGGCTTCCCACCCCAGGCTGCTCACATTGCAGGCGGGTACCAAAAAATATCATCTGATTCTACAGAATGGCGACCGTGTCACGTTCCATGCCGATCTGATGTCGGATGGGAACGATTACGAAATTTCCGGTTCGCCATTGTCCGAAAAGATACAGCATTTTGCTAGTACGATTGCTGAGAAAGAACAGTTTGAGGCAGAATTGGAATCTTCGTTTGCCAGCCAGGCTGCCCGATTGGATGACGCAGCACTGATGAATCTGAGGGAGCAGTTTATGCAAAAATACCGGCAGCACATGAAAAGTTACACAGATGCGGCCGTACGGTTTGCAAATGAACACGATGACCTGGCCGGCTTTTACGCAATGAGTACGCTGGATAAGGAAGTGGCTGAAACGGAGCTGGTAGCCTATGCAGACCGGATAGCGGGGCGGTGGGATGATAATGTGCAGGTACGGCAATTTATAGACGAAATGGCGCGTCTGAAACGACTGGCTATCGGCCAGCCGGCGCCTGATTTTGAATCGTTAACCCCCAACAATCAACGGGTCAAATTGTCTGACTTTCGCGGGAAATATACATTAGTGGATTTTTGGGCCTCCTGGTGTGGACCCTGCCGGCAGGAAAACCCGAATATCGTAAAGCAATACCATACATATAAGGATAAAGGGTTTACCATATTGGGGGTATCGCTTGATGACAATCCCGGCTCCTGGATGCGTGCCATCAAGGACGATGGATTGGAATGGACTCAGGTTTCGGACTTGCAGCAATGGGGTAGCGAAGTGGTGGGCTTGTACCGCATACAGGCTATTCCGACCTCCTATCTCCTTGATCCGAAGGGGATTATTGTTGCTAAGAACCTGCGGGGTGCTGAGTTGGAAGCTTTTTTAAAGAAAACATTGGATTAGTGCATATTCTGTGTTAATAGCATGTGTGGTTTAACGATTTATTAATCTTGATTTAACGGTGATTTGTCATTAAGTACATACTTTAGCAAAAAAAAACACGATGAGCACTGCAAAACAAAAGATCTTGGTGGTCGACGATGAACCCGATATTGTGGAACTGATTGCATATAATCTCAAACGGGAAGGATATCAGGTACACACCGCGTCCAATGGACAGGAAGCTGTGACGACGGCCAAGAAGATCATGCCTGATCTGATTATCCTGGATGTAATGATGCCCAAAATGGATGGAATAGAGGCTTGCCGAATCATGCGGGCTATGCCGGAATTCAAAAGTACGTTCATGGTGTTTCTTACCGCACGCAGTGAGGAATATTCGGAGATAGCAGGATTCAATGTCGGTGCGGACGATTACATTGCTAAGCCCATCAAACCCCGTGCATTGCTGAGCCGTATCAATGCCATTCTGAGACGGAACGCCCCAACGGATGAAATTCCGAATGAGAAGCTGGAAATTTCAGATTTGGTGATCGATCGGGAAGCTTTTTTGGTATTCAGAAACGGCGAAAAGATAGTGCTGGCCAAAAAGGAATTTGAATTACTTTATCTGTTAGCTTCTAAACCGGGCAAAGTTTATACCCGCGAGGTAATTTTAAAGAATATCTGGGAAGACTCGGTAGTGGTCACCAACCGGACCATTGACGTACACATCCGCAAATTGCGCGAAAAAATAGGTGAAAATTACGTCTCCACCGTAAAAGGTGTGGGGTATAAATTTGAGGCCTAAATCCGGAACGCATCATACGCCGATTTATTAAGGGGGCAATGGCTGGTTTTAGCGGCCTGATTTGCGGTTTCCAAAAGCTTTCCGCTATGGATCAGATGCTGGAGCTTTTCGATGTCGTCGGCAAAAATCCGGTCGCGATCCGCAAAGGGAACCTCTGTTCTTACCAGCGTATGGCAAGCTTCCAATACCGCTGATGACCTGAGGGGACGACGAAATTCCAGGGCCTGTGCCGCATACAACAATTCGATGGCCAGAATGTATTCGAGGTTGTCAAGAACGCTATTCAATTTACGGGCACCGATCGCGCCCATCGATACGTGATCTTCCTGACCCAGAGACGTCGGAATACTATCCGCACTTGCCGGAAAACACAATGTTTTATTTTCAGATACCAATGCAGCTGATGTATACTGTGGTACCATGAAACCCGAGTGAAGGCCTGCATTCGGTATCAGCAGCTTGGGAAGACCATACCGGCCTTCGATGATGAGATAACTCCGGCGATCCGAAATATTACCCAGCTCCGCGGCACCGACAGTGGCATAATCAATGGCTAGGGCCAAGGGCTGGCCATGGAAATTACCGCCGCTGATGGCTTCATGCGGGCCCAATACGATGGGATTATCGGTGACGGCATTGATTTCGATTTCGGTGAGCTCTTTGAGATGCAGCCAAGCCGTCCGTGAAGCCCCATGCACCTGGGGCATACACCTCAATGAGTATGGATCCTGTACACGTCCGCAATCGGGATGGGAATTGGCAATCTCGGATGTATGGAGCAATTCCCACAGGCGATGAGCGACTAACTGATTGCCCGGAAACGGCCGGATTTCGTGTAGGCGTGAATCAAATGGTTTGTAAGAGCCCATCAGTCCTTCCAACGACATCGCTCCGATCAGATCGGCTACTTCCAGTGCGTTGTACATCCGGTGTAAGGCGTGCACAGCGTAGGCTGCTATGAACTGAGTGCCATTGATGAGTGCCAATCCTTCTTTGGGGCCAAGCTGAAGTGGAGACATCCCATAGGCCTTCAGTGCCACGTCGGCGGGTATGATGCCCCCTTTGTAATACACGTTGCCCAGTCCGATGAGCGGCAAAAACAGGTGGGAAAGCGGGGCAAGATCACCGGATGCACCAACCGAACCCCGGGAAGGCACAACGGGGATGAGATCCTGTTCAGCCATCCAGATAATGCGTTCCAATGTACGTAGTTGCACACCGGAATACCCTTGGGCTAGCGCCTGCGCTTTGATAATCATCATCGTTTTAGCAACGCTGGCCGGAATGGGGTTGCCAACGCCAACTGCATGGCTCTGCAGCAGATTGTATTGCAGTTGGGGTGTATCTTCGGCGGAAATGATGGTATCGCATAAAGGGCCGAATCCTGTGTTGATGCCGTATACGACATCGTTGTGGGATACCATGCTTTTTACAAACGCTTCGGATTGATCCACTTTATGCCGTGACTTGGCAGAAAGTGTTCCCTGAAGGAGGCCCCGTGTGAGCCCTATAACCGATCCTATCGTAAGTTTGTCAGTACCGTACCGAAAATTCTTCATGTATGCAACAGGTTATTCGGCAATTCGCTTAGAAAACGCAGATTATCTATGAATTTGTACAATAATCGGAACTATTCAGTAATTCCGCAATAGAAAATCCTTTTTTTTGGCAATGTGACAAACTTTTTAACTTTACCCCGTATGTCTATATTCCGCTTCAAACAATTTGCAGTTGATCAGACCGGAAGTACCATGAAGATTAATACCGATGGTGTATTGCTGGGGGCTGTCGCCTTTGCGACAAATCCCGTTCGCATCCTCGATATAGGTACGGGTACAGGCGTGATCGCCTTGATGCTGGCACAACGGTTTCCCGGGGCGACGGTAGCCGCCATCGAAATGGATGCAACAGCGGCCAGGCTGGCGGGCAAGAATTTTATCAGATCCGTTTTCGCGGAGCGCATTTCTGCTCAGGAGGTGGCACTGGCAGATTTCCAGCCGGAGAAACCTTTTGATCTCATCGTATCCAATCCGCCCTTTTTTCTGCATGCGCTTAAAAACCGCGATCGGCGGAAACAGGTATCACGGCATACCAACGTGTTATTTTACTCCCAGTTGCTGGAGCGGGCGGCTATGTGGCTGGAAGAAAAGGGGAGCCTTCAGCTTATACTCCCGGTTTCTTTGGCGGAATGGATCGAACAACGGGCAACCGGTGAGTACGGGATGGTCGTGCAAGGACGGCTAGCTATCCGTTCGTTTGTATCCCAACCTCCGATCCGCCGCATCGTAGCCATAGGCAAACTTCCGTCAGCGCTCCCTGCACTTACCGGCGATTTGGTGATTTACGAAGACAAAGGCATATACAGTCCTGCATACCGGGCATTGCTGAAAGACTTTTTTGTGGCGTTCTAAGAATCCTTATATTCGCCTTTATATGACCAGGATCGGATTGCTTTCGGATACACACGGTTACTTGGATGAGGCCGTATTCAACTATTTTGAGTCGTGCGACGAAATATGGCATGCGGGAGATTTCGGAAATATTGCCGTGGCAGATACACTTGCGGCCTTTAAACCCTTAAAGGGGGTATATGGGAACATAGACGGTAAAGATATCCGGGCTGTGTATCCCGAACACCTGCGTTTCGATTGCGAAGCCGTGGATGTCTGGATGACCCACATCGGTGGTTACCCTAATCACTACAGCCCCCAGGTGCGCAAAGCCATCCAATTGAACCCTCCAAAGCTCTTTATTTGCGGGCATTCGCATATTCTCAAGGTGATGTACGATCAAAAGTTACAGTGTTTACACCTCAACCCCGGAGCCGCGGGAAAACAGGGGTGGCACAAAGTCCGTACGCTTTTACGTTTTAGCATCGACGATAAGCGTATTGAAAACCTGGAAGTGATAGAATTGAGAGGCAATTAATTTTTTATTTACACTAAGTTTTTATGATTTACTTGCTTAAATGGCATTTTTGGCTATTTTTGTCCGAAATTTTAAAATATAAAATACACTAACTAAAACGGACTCTATGACGAAAGTGACCACGTTGGGCCAGTTCATTATTGAAAAGCAGGCAGACTTTCCGTATGCGAAGGGTGAATTGTCAAGGCTTTTGCGCGATATCGGTATTGCCGCAAAAATTGTAAACAGGGAGGTAAACAAAGCCGGGCTTGTCGATATACTCGGGGATAACGGTACCACCAATATTCAGGGAGAAGGCCAGAAGAAGCTCGACGTGTATGCAGATGAGCAATTCATCTCAGCTTTGCGTAGTGGCGGCGAATGCTGTCTGGTTGCCTCTGAGGAACACGATGATTGTATTTTTATCGATTCACATGTATCGCAAGATGCCAAATATATCGTTTGTATCGATCCATTGGATGGTTCTTCGAACATTGATGTCAATGTTTCTGTCGGTACCATTTTTTCCATATACAGACGCATGAATCCGGTGGGACCCGTACGGCCCGAGGAAGTGCTTCAAAAAGGAACTTGTCAGGTTGCGGCGGGCTATGTGGTGTATGGTTCTTCCACGATGCTGGTTTATACCACAGGCAAGGGGGTGAACGGCTTCACACTCGATCCCTCGATCGGTGAGTTTTGTCTTTCACATCCCAATATGCGGATACCGCTTGATGGGACGATTTATTCGATTAACGAAGGAAACTACGTGAAATTTCCACAGGGGGTAAAAGATTACATCAAATATTGCCAGGTAGAAGAGAAGGAGACCAACCGGCCTTTTACTTCCCGGTATATCGGATCAATGGTGGCCGATGTACATCGCAATTTGATCAAAGGCGGGGTTTTTCTGTATCCCACTACGTCATCCCATCCCCAAGGCAAATTGCGCTTGATGTACGAATGCAATCCATTGGCTTTCATCGTCGAGCAGGCAGGTGGGAAAGCAACCGATGGGTATCGCCGGATCCTGGATATCCAACCCCGGAATCTCCATGAGCGCACACCGATTTTTATCGGTAGTACAGCAATGGTGGAAAAAGTGGAGGAGTTTATACAGTTAGAGGCTGTCCCGCACTTCCAGTAGGAAGGCTTTCAGGCGCTGGAGTGAGTCAATCACCCGTTGGTTTTCCCGCGCTTCACTTTTGTTGTCCCGCAGATAATCTCTCGCCCCCTGCAATGTGTATCCTTTATCTTTGACCAAATTGAAGATGATTTTCAGATTGGCAATGTCGTCCGGCGTAAACAGGCGGTTGCCTTTCTTATTCTTCTTGGGTTGAAGAATATCGAACTCACGTTCGTAAAACCGTATTTGGGACGCATTGACGCCAAACATGGCCGTCACTTCCCCCATGGTGTAATAGAGTTTGTTGATTTCGCGCTCTTTGTAAGGCATATAACGAACCAGATTAATGCACCTTGTATTGCAAAGATACGATTACCCTTGGAATATCCTAAGGCTATCAATCAAACGACTGATTTTCCTGGGAAGCAGCTTCTAGAATCGCTACATATTCTGCGGGTGAAAGATCATTATAGATGAAATTTATGGGATTCACCGGTTTGCTGTTTTTATGCACTTCGTAATGTACATGAGGGCCTGTGGAAATTCCCGTGTTGCCCACGTAACCGATCAGGTCACCTCGTTTTACCTGTTGACCCACCCGTACAGCGAACCGGTTCATATGGCCGTATAGCGTTTTATAGCTGTAGCCATGATTGATGATTATCCGCTGTCCATATCCGCTATCCATTCCCACCGCTTCGACCTTTCCATTTCCGGTTGCGTAAATCGGAGTACCTACGGGTGCCGCAAAATCGATTCCCGCGTGCATTTTCCGGATTTTATATACCGGGTGTATCCGGATCCCGAAACCTGATACACCAACCTGTCCTTTCCGGCTGTCTACGGGTTGGATGGCTGGTATGCTTGCCATCATTTCCGCTTTGGATTTAGCCATTTCCGTCAGCTCATCGTACGATTTCGATTGTATATACAGTGCCTTGGTTATGTAATCGAGTTTTTTGGCCGTTTCAACCATCAAATCTGAATTGCTGAAGTGTTCCAGGCTTTTATATCGGTTAATGCCGCCAAATCCCGCTTTGCGGATATCAGGATCGATGGGGTCTGCTTCAAAAATGACCCGGTAAATATGATCGTCGCGGCGCTGCATGCTTTCGAGGGAAGCATCGATCTGTTTCATGCGTTCCTGCATCAGGTTGTATTGAAGCGCCATTTGGTCCATTTCCCGCTGCATCTGTTTTTCTTTGGGCGAGTCAAAAAATGTGAAACCCACATAGAAAAGAAAAATGGCACAAGCGAAGGAACTGGTCAGGAAGCCGATAATTCGTAAAACCCAGGTCTTGGTGCTTGTTTTTATTTTCTCATATTTCAGCGTATGAGAATTATAATGATACTTTGTTTTCGCCATTAGCGCTGTATTTGATTCACTTCAGTTCACAGTTCAGACTGACTTCGATACTGCGGTCGCCAATTAGTTGAAAACAAACTTATATAAAATTGCCTTTATGTACAAAATTAAAATCAGCTAGCTGACCATGGATAAAAACAGGGCTATTTTTTCTTTGAGTTGCCGACGGTCGACAATAAAGTCCAAAAACCCATGTTCCAGCAAAAACTCGGAAGTCTGAAACCCTTTAGGTAAGTCCTTTTTGATGGTTTCCTTAATGACACGGGGGCCGGCAAAACCAATCAGTGCTCCCGGTTCGGCAATGTTGATGTCGCCAAGCATGGCGTAAGAAGCGGTTACCCCGCCGGTTGTCGGATCCGTCAGCAGGCAGATGTAAGGTAATTTAGCTTCGTTAAGCAGCGCAAGTTTGGCAGAGGTCTTGGCCATCTGCATCAATGAAAATGCAGCCTCCATCATACGGGCACCTCCCGATTTGGATATCAGCATGAACGGAGTCCGATGTTGTAAGCAATAGTCGATAGACCGGGCGATTTTTTCGCCCACGACCGATCCCATGGAACCGCCGATGAACGTAAAATCCATGCATGCCAGCACCAAATCACGGCCCTGTACCTTGCCACGGGCACAGCGGATCGCATCGTTCAATCCGGTTTTGGCATAGCTTTCTTCCAGTCGTTCCGTATACTTCTTGGTGTCTTCAAAATGCAGGGGATCTCCCGATCTCAGATTGGCAAATAGCTCGGTAAACTGATTGTCATCAAATAGGATGGAAAAGTATGCTGCCGATCCGATGCGGAGGTGATAACCGCAATACTGGCATACATATTTATTTTCGATCTGCTCAATATTCAGCAACGGTTTTTTGCAGGAAGGGCATTTATTCCAAAGACCGTCGGGCGCTTCCTTTTTATGCTCGGTAGCCGTACTGATTCCGGCCTTTTCACGTCTAAACCAACTCATGCAAATTGTTGTTATGGGGTGCAAACTTAGATAAACTTGCGGGGATATGCAAGCGTCGCCATACACTTGTTAGTAACCGGTAACTACAAATAAAATATGGGCAAGCTCCTTTTATCGCACCGCTACAACCCAATACCCTTGCTGTGTTCCCACCCTGGGGGATTCTCGGGGAGCTGGTCGTAAAAGACTTACCCATGCCACAAAGGTAGGGAAAAAGTGAAGAAAACCAATAAGATTATGAAAGAATTCGATACATCTTACCCGGCAATGCAGCGAGGATGCCTTTCATTTCCATTTCAAGCAGTGTGATGGCTAGTTTGCTCTGTGGCCATTGCAACCGTCGTGAGAGCTCATCCACCGCCATCTGTCCCATGGCCTGAATGGTGTCAAATACCTGCTGTTCAGTCCTGTCCATTGAAATATGAAGAGGGAGTTGTTTGGGCTGGGCAGGCGTTTCGTCGATTTCCCAGTTCATAAGATATTCCAGGTCCTTCGCACCGGTAATCAGGTGTGCACGGTTGGTTTTGATGAGGTAATTGCATCCTGCGGAAAATTCCTGATTCAGGTTTCCCGGAAATGCACATACGTCGCGGTTGTAGGTGTTGGCAATTTCTGCGGTGATGAGTGCGCCACCGCGGGTAGCGGCCTCCACAACGATGGTCACATCGGCCAAGCCGGCAATGATGCGGTTGCGCATCGGAAAATTTTGTCTATCGGGATTGGTGCCGGATGGAAATTCGGTGAGTAATCCTCCCTGATCCAGCATTCTTGCTGCCATTTCGCGGTTAGCCGAGGGGTAGATCCGATCGAGACCGTGGCCCAGGACGCCTACAGTAGGTAAACCATAAGCGAGGGCGTTTTGGTGGGCATGACTATCAATACCGTATGCCAATCCGCTGATTACGCTGGTGTGGTAGGGTTGAAGGTCCCTGATCAGTTCGCTGCAGATTGCTTTTCCATAGGAAGTGGCGTTTCGTGTGCCGACGATACTGATGATACGTGGTGCGTTAAGATCTGCGTTTCCTTTATAATAAAGCAATAATGGCGCGTCAGGGCATTCCGTGAGGCGTTTGGGATAATGCTTTTCATTCCAAAAAAGTACTTTGATACGATGCTTTTCGATGAATTGAAGTTCGTTCTCTGCGTCGCGTAATACCCGCGTTTCTAAAATGGCAGTGGCCAATCGGCTTCCGATTCCCGGGATGGTCATAAGTGCTTTCCGGGATGCAGAAAATACCGCTTCGGCATCCTGAAAATGATCCAGTAAATGACGGGCAATGACCGGTCCGACACCGTTTATTTTTGTTAATGCGATTTGGTGAAACAGGCTCATAGGAGGATACGAATGTAGAAAAAAAATACGATATTGTGTACATTTAAAATGAGATAGATCAATGGCTGAAGAACGACAACTCGAAGTATGGATGCGCGGTCCCATATCCGGTGTCCCGGCATTATTGCAGCCGGTGGCACATGCCCTGTTGCAGGTAAAAGAAGAAGTGGCCGTATACATGGAAGATTTTGATAACCGGTACCTATGGCAGCGCCCGGGTGGGAGGGCTGCTGTGGGCTTTCATTTACAGCATATGGATGGTGTGATCGAACGCATGTTTACCTATGCCAACAACCAGGCCTTATCGGAGGCGCAGTTTGCCCGTCTGCGCGCGGAAGGGATGGAAATGCCGGAAATAAGTGGTGCGGGGTTGGTAATTGCTTTACAGGAACGGGTAGATTGGGCCATTGGGCAGCTCAAACAGACGGATGAAAATCAATTGACCCATCCGCGGTACCTTGGCAGGAAACGTATCCCTACAACCTTGATCGGATTATTATTTCATGCGGCAGAACATACACAACGCCATTTGGGACAGTTGTTCGTGACCCTTAAACTGCTGCCTTTGCTCACATAGTGCATTCCCGCTTTGCTTAAACCGGAATGTACACCAGGTGTTTGGTTTCAAAAAAATCTTCGGCAAAATACTGGGATAATGGGTGGATTTCTGCGCGCACACGCGCTTCCCGTATTTCCTCGCGCAGATCGCCCCCTTTCAGGTATAAGATGCCATTGGGAATGGCATTTTTATCTTTCTTGAGGAATTTATTGCTAACCCAGGGGTAGAAGTCGGCCAAACGGGTAACGGCACGCGATACCACGAAATCGTATTTTTCATCCAGTTGTTCTGCCCGCATGTGGTAAGCCTCCATATTTTTCAATCCAATTGCTGTGGAAACTTCCCGCACAACCTTGATTTTCTTGCCAATGGAGTCGACAAGATGGAATGATAGTTCAGGGAATAAAATTGCCAATGGAATGCCCGGGAAGCCACCCCCTGTGCCGACATCCAGTACACGTGTGCCAGGAGTAAAATGGATAAACTTGGCAATACCGAGGGAATGCAATACATGGTGAAGGTAAAGACTATCCATATCTTTGCGTGAGACTACATTGATCTGCGCATTCCAGTGCGCATATAGGGTACCTAATTTCGCAAATTGTTCTCGTTGTATTTCGGAAAGCTTGGGGAAATAGTGGTAGATAATCTCGACACCCGGACTGAACATTACTTCCATTTTACGTCCTTCTTATAAAGTGCAGCAAAGCCATTGAGGCAGATATAGCAATAATAAACGAAGTCAAGCACCGGTAATCCCCATAACAGTCCCTTCACCTGCAATTTTTTCATGATGGGATAATAGACCAGGAGCTGCGCCAGCAGCCTGAAGAGATACATTCCGGCGACAACGTATCCGTATTGTGGGTAGGCGACAAGCGTTGCGGTGGCAAACACATAGAAAAGAAACGCGGTTACAAGCTGTGTGGCTAACATGCGTCGATGGGAGGGTTTGTACGCTTTGGAAGCCCCTGCATGCCGGGTTTTCTGCCGGGCATAGGCTGAAAATGTAGTTTTGGGTTCGCTCCACACCTGTGCTTCGGGGTGGATACAGATGACCGTATT
The DNA here is from genome assembly GCF_014642075.1 of Parapedobacter defluvii. GTDB lineage: Bacteria > Bacteroidota > Bacteroidia > Sphingobacteriales > Sphingobacteriaceae > Parapedobacter > Parapedobacter defluvii. The sequence goes on from NZ_BMIK01000002.1 coordinate 209,003, forward strand.
ATGCGGGGTAGCGTTCTGGTTCACGAATAGATCGTCGTCACCCGAGGCGATATGCATGTGGGCTGCAAATCCCTTTCCCCTGAAAAACAAGCTTTTGGTATAAGCGAGATTGCGCCCTACCCCCATGTATGCATTCTTCCGAAGTGCATAGGAAAGGTAGCTCATGGCGGTGTGAAATGTTTCAAAACGGATTAAAGCATTGAGAAATCCCGGTTTTTTCAGGTAAGGAGAATAACCGAGCACGATTTCCTCTCCGCCATCAAAGGAACTGCCCATGTGTTTGAGCCATTGGTCGGATTGCGGAATGCAATCGGCATCGGTAAAAACCATGTGTTCGTATTGAGCGGCTTTGATACCAAGCGTGACGGCAAACTTCTTGCCGTGCTTGAGGCGTACATGCTCGGCGATTTCGACTACTTTGAGGTACGGAGATTGCGCGCAAAGGTCCCGCAACAACCATTTGGTCTCATCTTCGGAGAAATCATTGACCAGGATCACTTCAAACGCAGGATAATCCTGCGCCAGGATATGTGGAAGGTTCCGCCGTAAATTTTCTTCCTCGTTACGGGCACAGATAATGACGGAAAGGGGGGGGAGCGAAGATTTAACCGGTAAGGACGGGATTTTGTAAAGTGCCAGTTTGCTGTAAACCGATAAAATGTAATACAATTGAAAGAGCAACAGTAACCCGCATATTCCCGATAACAGGATAAAAGCGTTCTCGGCTATTTGGCTGAATATGTCCATATACGTTGCCAAAGATAGTAGGTTAATTTGTTTTTCCTATTTTTGCGCAACATGAAATTTACCCTTCAGGCAACAGATAAACAGTGCAGGGCGCGTGCCGGTTTAATGGAGACCGCCCATGGCACCATCGAGACACCCATTTTTATGCCTGTAGGCACAGCAGGTACCGTAAAGGCGGTACATCAGCATGAATTGGTACACGATATCGGTGCGCAGATCATTCTCGGAAATACGTACCACCTTTACCTGCGGCCCGGACTGGATGTCCTGAACCGTGCGGGTGGCCTTCACCGGTTCAACGGTTGGGACAAACCGATATTAACCGACAGTGGAGGTTACCAGGTGTATTCGCTTACCGAAGTACGGAAAATCAAAGAAGAAGGAGTAACGTTCCGTTCGCATATTGATGGCTCGAAGCACCTTTTTACACCTGAAAATGTCATGGATACGCAGCGGATCATCGGCGCAGATATTGTAATGGCTTTTGATGAATGTACGCCGTATCCCTGTGACTATTCCTATGCAAAGCGCTCGTTGGATATGACCCATCGCTGGCTGAAACGCTGTTGCGAGCGGTTTGACCAAACGCAGCCGCTGTATGGTTACGAACAGACGCTTTTCCCCATCGTCCAGGGGTCGGTATACCCGGATCTGAGGGCACGGTCAGCGGAAACCATTGCATCCTTCGAACGCGACGGGAATGCCATCGGTGGCCTTTCTGTGGGCGAACCGGCCGAGGAAATGTATGCGATGACCGAATTGGTTTGTAACATACTTCCTACTGAAAAACCGCGTTATCTGATGGGAGTGGGTACACCGGTCAATATCCTGGAGAACATCGCCTTGGGTATCGATCTGTTTGACTGCGTAATGCCCACGCGGAATGCGCGCAATGGTATGCTGTTCACCAAAGAAGGGATTATTAATATCAAAAATAAGAAATGGGAGGCAGATTTTTCGCCGATTGATGCAACAAGTGATTTGCTGGCCGATCGGGTATATACCAAGGCTTATTTAAGGCATCTCATCCGGTCGCAGGAAATTCTTGGCGCACAGATTGCGTCGTTGCATAACCTTCATTTTTATCTTTGGTTGGTGGGAGAGGCGCGCAAACATATTTTGGCGGGTGATTTTCTTGCATGGAAAAATAAAATGGTGGTACAATTGGACGAAAGGTTATAGGGTATGATGAGGTGGCTGCAGTCTTCGTTTAATATTATTGATCGGTATATCATCCGGAAATACCTGAGTACGTTTGTATTTACGATGGCTATTTTTACTGTCGTAGCTGTGGTGTTTGACGTGTCTGAGCGGCTGGATGATTTTATGAAACACAAGGCCCCGCTCTCAAAAATTGTGTTTGAGTATTATGCCGGATTTGTTCCCTTTTACCTGAACATGCTGTCGCCGTTGATCAATTTTATTGCGGTTATCTTTTTTACGGCTAAAATGGCAGACCAAACCGAAATTGTACCGATTTTGAGTGGAGGGATGAGTTTCAATCGGTTCATACGTCCCTATATGGTTGCGGCCACCTTAATATTTGCCCTCAATTTCGCGTTCAGTGTATACATCATTCCCCGTACCAATAAGCTAAAAGTGGGTTTTGAGCGGATTTATGTAAAACCCGTCGCGAATAATACCAAAAGTTCCACCCACATGCAGATTGACGAAGATAGCTATGTGTACATTGATAATTTTGACAATAACCGGAAAATAGGGTACAATTTTGTGCTTGAAAAATTCAAGGAAGGGGAGATGACCGAAAAACTGATGGCAGACCGCATCACGTGGGATTCCATCAAAAATAACTGGCGGATTGAAAATTATACGATCCGCATGATCGATTCGCTAAAAGAGAAAATGGTAAAAGGTACCAGCATGGACACGCTGCTGGACATGTCGCCGGGAGATTTCGAAGTGTACGACAATATATTCACGGCTATGAAGATGACCGAACTGAACGATCGCATCGAAAAAGAGAAAATCAGAGGCACGGGCATGATGACCGATTTGCTACTGGAGAAATACAAACGCTTTGTCACGCCGTTGGCTGCCTATGTGCTTACACTGATGGGCGTGGCCCTATCGTCAAAGAAAGTACGTGGCGGAATCGGGCTATCGTTGGGTATCGGAATTGGATTAAGTTTCACCTACATTGTGTTTATCCAATTTTCGACCATGTTTTCGCTGAAAGGGGGGCTACCGCCTATCATTGCAGTTTTTATTCCTAATATCATTTTCGGTTTGTTAGCATTTTACCTCCTGCATAAAGCACCGAAATAAACCAACCTTTGCCATGGAACCTCCAACAAGCGGCCGCAATCTATTTATTTTGCATCTTACCGTAGTGGTATGGGGATTCACCGGAATACTGGGTAACCTCATTTCCATCTCAGCTGTTCATCTGGTATGGTACCGGGTGGGGATTGCTTTCGTGTCGCTGGCCCTTTATTTTGCCCTCAGGGGTCGATCTTTTGCAGTAAGTGGGCGGGACTTTGTCTCTTTCTTTTGCACAGGCGGATTGGTGGGATTGCATTGGTTGCTTTTTTTTGAGTCTATCAAGGCGTCTACGGTATCGGTTACATTGGTTTGCTTGTCATCGGTTACGCTGTTTACAGCACTGGTGGAGCCGTTGTTTTACAAGCGGCGAACTTCAAAAATGGAAGTGTTTGTCGGCTTGCTGATTATTGTTGGCATCTACCTGGTTTTTAAATTTGAAAGCCAATATATCAGGGGGATTGTTTTGGGATTGGCGGCGGCATTGGCGGCAGCCTTCTTTGGTACGATCAATTCCATGCTGATTAAGCGCAGCGGCGCTACCCTCATCAGCCTTTATGAGATGGCGGGGGCATGGCTGTTGCTTTCGTTGGTTATGCTGGCTTCGGGTGGCTTTAATGAGGAAATGAAAGCAACGGGAGCAGACTGGCTCTACCTGCTATTACTGGGTACGGTATGCACTTCGGGTGCGTATGTCGCAGCGGTATCGGTGATGAAGGAAATCAGTGCATTTCGTGTAGCGCTGGCAAGCAATATGGAGCCGATCTACGGGATCGCGCTCGCCTGGCTGTTTTTTGGTCATCAGGAAAAAATGAGCGCCGGCTTTTATGCCGGCGCTGTTATCATTCTTGGGGCGGTTTTCCTTTATCCAATCGTGAGATACCGACTGGCCAAACGGAAATCCACCGGTACGTATCAAGCGTAGTCAAACACAGCATCTTTGCTTTCAAGTTCCGAATAGCCCATCAGGTACTCGTCTACTTTGCGTGCACACTCGCGTCCTTCAGAAATAGCCCACACCACCAACGATTGGCCACGGCGCATATCGCCAGCCGCAAAAACGCGTGCGGTGGAGGTTTGGTACTCACCTTCCTTTGCCCGTACATTGCCCCGTTCGTCTAATTCCACACCCAGCTGTTGCAGAAGTCCCTCGTGCTGTGGATGCAGGAACCCCATGGCCAACAAAGCGAGTTCACAGGGAATCTCACGCTCGGAACCGGGGACTTCAGCGAATTTTACCGGACGGCCCAACTGATCGCGTTCCCATTCCAGGTCAACGATGCGCACGGCTTTGAGGTTGCCCTTGTCATCGCCGATGAACGCCTTCGTGCTGATGCTCCAATGGCGTTCGCAGCCTTCTTCATGCGATGTGGTGGTTTTAAGCAGCATGGGGTATGTAGGCCAGGGCATGGCTTCCGTACGCTGTTGGGGCGGCTGGGGCATCAGCTCAAATTGGGTCACGGACTTGGCCTTGTGGCGGTTTGAGGTACCCACGCAATCGGAGCCCGTGTCGCCCCCGCCAATGACCAGCACATGTTTTCCTGTGGCCAGAATTTCCTCCTCCTCAAAGGGTGAGTTGCCCACCCGTTTGTTTTGTTGTTTCAGAAACTCCATGGCAAAATGCACACCTTTAAGCTCCCTGCCCGGAATGTTGAGGTTACGTGGAATGGTAGATCCACCCGCAAGCACGATCGCATCGTACGCCTGCAGTTCAGCAGCCGGAACATTTTTGCCCACTTCGGCATTGCAGCGGAACACGATGCCTTCTTCTTTCATTACTTTGATCCGGCGGTCTATTACCCATTTTTCCAATTTGAAGTCCGGAATACCGTAACGGAGCAATCCTCCCGGTTTATCGTCCCGTTCGTATACGGTTACCTCGTGACCCACGCGGATCAGTTGCGCAGCTGCTGCCAACCCTGCAGGGCCACTGCCCACAACAGCCACGCGTTTTCCTGTTTTCAGGTGCGTAGGCCTTGCCTTCACATATTCCCGTTTGTAGGCGATTTCAATGATGTGCTTTTCGATTTCTTCGATTGCAACCGGCGATCGGTTAATGCCCAACACACAAGCCGATTCGCAGGGTGCGGGGCATATCCGCCCCGTAAATTCCGGAAAATTGTTGGTAGACACCAATATCCGGTATGCTTCTTCCCATTTTCCGTCGTATACCGCATCGTTAAATTCGGGAATGACATTACCCAAGGGACATCCCGAATGGCAGAAAGGTATGCCACAGTTCATGCACCGTGCGGCCTGCCTGTTGAGTTCATCGTCGCTATATGGATGTACAAATTCATTGTACGTCTTCTTCCGGTTTGCAACGGGATCCTTTTTGGGGAGCGCCCGTTCAAATTCCTTAAATCCGGTTGGTTTTCCCATCTTATTTTAGTCTTTAGACGTTAGTCGTTAGTCATTAGTCTTTGTTCCTTACTCCTTACCCTTTGCTCCCTAAGTCCTTTCTTTCTCTCCATCAAGCCTCTATTAATTTTGACCGTAATACGTTTTTGTATTCCCGCGGGAATACCTTGATGAAATAGCTTTTTTCGGTCTTCCAATTTTGGAGGATGGAGGTAGCCCGTTTGCTACCTGTGAGGTGTATGTGCCGTTTCAGCAACGCAATAATAGCCGTTTCATCTTCGGCTTCGAGCGGATCAAGATCGACCATTTCGGTATTGCAGTTGTCCCTGAATGTACCTTCCAGGTCGTATATCCACGCAATACCGCCACTCATTCCCGCAGCAAAGTTACGTCCTGTTGCACCCAGTATCAGAGCCCGTCCGCCCGTCATGTATTCACACCCATGATCGCCCACACCTTCCACCACCGCTGTGGCACCGGAGTTGCGCACGGCAAACCGCTCGCCCGCCTGTCCGCATACGAACAGGTGGCCCGAAGTAGCGCCGTACAGTGCCACATTACCGATAATGATATTTTCATGGGGTACCAGAGGGCTGTTGTGCGCCGGGTAAATGGCTAACTGCGCGCCGGACAAGCCTTTGCCCACGTAGTCGTTGGCCTCGCCTTCCAATTCGAAAGAAAGTCCCTTAGCGGCAAATGCACCAAAGCTTTGTCCGGCCGAACCCGTAAACTTATAGTTGATCGTATTGTCGGGAAGGCCTTCGCCGCCGTATATCTTAGATACTTCATTGGATAACAGGGTGCCGATGGTACGGTCCGTATTCTTTACGTTGAATGTGCCGAAAACCGGGGTTTTGCTGTCCAGCGCACTACGTGCCTGAGTTACCAGCCCCCAATCCAGGATCATATCCAATCCGTGATCCTGGTGTTCCGTTTGGTACAGTGTATCGCCCGTACGGCTGTGGGCTACGTGGAGTATGCCCGACAGATCCAGTTTGTTAACTTTCCAGTGGTCTATGTTCTCCCGTTTTTTGAGGAATTGCGCACGGCCTACCATTTCATTGATGGTACGGAAACCGAGCTCGGCCATGATTTCCCGCAATTCTTCGGCGAGGAACTTAAACAGATTGACAATATCTTCGGGCTTACCTGTAAACAGTTTACGAAGTTCGGGGTCTTGGGTAGCCACCCCAACGGGGCAGGTATTCAGATGGCATTTCCGCATCATGATGCATCCGCCAGCTACCAGAGCGGCCGTTGCCACGCCCCACTCTTCAGCGCCCAGCAAGGTTGCGATGGCAATGTCCCGTCCGGTTTTCAGCTGTCCGTCGGTTTGCAGCACCACGCGGCTGCGTAGCCCGTTTTTCACGAGGGTTTGGTGCGATTCAGCCAATCCCAACTCCCAGGGCAATCCGGCATGTTTGATTGAACTGATGGGAGATGCCCCGGTTCCACCGTCGTATCCGGCAATAAGGATCACGTCGGCATGGGCTTTTGCAACACCCGCAGCAATCGTACCTACACCGGCTTTGGATACCAGTTTCACATTGATCCGGGCGTCGCGGTTGGCATTCTTCAGGTCAAAGATCAGTTGTGCCAGGTCTTCGATGGAGTAGATGTCGTGGTGCGGGGGCGGAGAAATCAATCCCACACCCGGAGTGGAGTGCCTTACCTTGGCAATCCAATCATCCACTTTGTGTCCGGGCAGCTGTCCGCCCTCGCCGGGTTTTGCGCCCTGCGCCATCTTAATCTGCAGCTCATCGGCCTGGGTGAGGTAATGGGAAGTCACACCGAAACGGCCGGAAGCCACCTGTTTGATGGCCGAGCGCATGGAATCGCCGTTTGGCAACGGTTTGTAACGGATCTCGTCCTCACCACCCTCGCCGGTGTTACTTTTGCCGCCGATGCGGTTCATCGCAATGGCGAGGGTACTGTGTGCTTCGTGCGAGATGGACCCGAACGACATGGCACCCGTAGCGAAGCGTTTCATGATGTTTTCCGCAGGTTCCACCTCGTCAATGGGAACCGGTGTGCGGTGCCGTGCAAAGTCCAGTAATCCGCGCAGGGTATACATGCGTTCCTTTTGGTTATTGATAAGCGCACTATACTTTTTAAAGGTTTCGTAGTCGCCCGTGCGGCATGCCTGTTGAAGCAGGTGTACCGTCTGCGGGTTGAACAGGTGTGCTTCGCCTCTTCTTTTCCACTGATAGATACCTCCTTCAGGTAACAGGTCGGCGGCATTGCGCGAACTGGTGAAGCCGCGATGGTGCTTACTCAGTACCTCGCGGGCGATATCATCCAAATCCAATCCACCGATCCGGGAAACGGCACCGCAGAAATAGGTATCCACCACATTTTTGTTGATACCCAGCACCTCAAAAATCTGGGCGCCATGGTACGACTGCAGGGTGGAAATGCCCATCTTCGAGAAAATCTTGAGCAATCCGCCGCATACCGCTTTCACGTAGTTCTTGGCAAGTTGGGGCCAGGTTAGGTCAGTATCCAGTATTTTCTGCTCTTTGAGTGTACGGATGGACGCCAATGCCATATAGGGATTGATCGCTGTTGCGCCGAATGCCAGCAGGCAGGCGAAATGGTGCACTTCCCATACATCACCGCCTTCCACAACAAGACCCACTGCACCGCGGTGTCCGGTTTTGATGAGGTGGTGGTGAACGGCTGATACAGCCAACAGCGAAGGGATGGCCGCGTGCTGCGAATCAATCGCGCGGTCAGAGAGGATGATTACCTCAAATCCATCCTTCACCGCATCTTCCGCATAGCGGCACAGGCGGGCCAATCCTTCTTCCAGGGCACCCGGCTTGCCATTGGCGTTGAAATAACACTGCAGAGTTTTGGCTTGGAAAATTCCGGTGTCAATGCTACGGAGTTTTTCAAGCTCCCTGCTTGTTAATATGGGATGCTCCAGCGCTACACAGTGGCAGTGCATTTTATCTTCATCCAGAATATTCCCCGCATTGCCGATGAAGGTGGCCAAGCTCATGACCAGGCGCTCGCGGATCGGGTCAATCGGGGGGTTGGTAACCTGTGCGAAGAACTGCTTGAAATAACTTGACAGGTGCTGGGGATGATTGGAAAGTACGGCTAAGGGCACGTCTGTTCCCATGGATCCGACGGGTTCCTTTCCGTCCAGCGCCATCGGTGTAAGGATCCCTTCGATGTCTTCGCGGGAGTAGCCGAATATCTGCTGATATTTGAATACAGACTCCTTCGATAAATAGGTGAAAGTAACCCGGGGTTCGGCAAGCTCGTCCATCCGGATTTTGTATTGGTGTAACCAGTCGCTATACGGCTGTCTCGCTATCAATTCGCCTTTTACCTGTTCATCCGATAGGATTTCTCCTTTTTCCATGTCAATCAGGAAAATCTTACCCGGTTGTTGGCGGCCCTTTTTTATGATGAGGTTTTCGTCAATGGGCAGGGCGCCGGCTTCCGAAGCAACGATCACACGGTCGTCCGATGTGACGGCAAACCGGAGAGGCCGCAAGCCGTTCCGGTCGAGCATAGCACCAATGGTGGTGCCATCGGTGAAACAAAGGGCCGCAGGTCCGTCCCAAGGTTCCATCAGCGTAGCATGGTATTCATAGAATGCTTTCTTCAATGGATCCATTTGGGAGTTGCCGTCCCACGCTTCGGGAACCATCATAAGCATCACATGGGCGATGCTACGGCCGCTGTGGAGTAGCAGTTCAGCCACGTTGTCTAAACAGGCCGAATCTGACTGGTGCCCATCAACCACCGGCAGGAGAATCTGCAGTTCTTCTTCGGTAAAGTAGGGAGAAGACAGAGAGCGTAAACCCGCATAAAACCAATTGAGGTTACCCGTCAGGGTGTTGATCTCACCATTGTGGGCCAACATGCGGAATGGTTGGGCCAATTGCCACGAGGGGAACGTGTTGGTTGAAAAGCGGGAGTGGACCAACCCAAAAGCAGAGACCACCCGTTTATCCGAAAGATCGGGATAATAGGTGCCCACCTGATAAGTAGTCAACTGTCCTTTATAAACAATTACTTTACAGGACAACGATGCGATATAGAGATCTTCGGTGAGTTCCGCGGTTTCCCGTACTTTTTTAGCGATCAATCGCCTCAGTACAAATAGTTTCCGCTCAAATTCGGTGGTATCCGTCACGCCCGCGGGCCGAGAAACAAAGAACTGAACAATCTCTGGCTCCACGCTCAATGCGGTGGTACCAATCCCTTCCGGATTTACCGGGACACGCCGGAAACCCAGGAAATCCATGCCTCTTTCCTTGGTAGCCTGTTGGATAATCTCAAGGCAAATTCGGTTTGCTTCCGCATCTTTCGGTAAGAAAGCCATTCCCGTGCCGTAGTAGCCGGGCTCACTCAATTGAATACCCAGCGCGATACATTCTTCCCAAAGAAGTTCGTGCGGTAGTTGAATCATGATGCCGGCACCGTCACCGCTTTCGGGATCACAACCGCAGGCACCGCGGTGTTCCATGTTTTCGAGCATGGTCAACGCGTCCCGCACCTGTTGATGAGTTTTGTTGCCTTTGAGGTTCGCAATAAAACCTACACCACATGCATCATGCTCAAAATCAGCATGGTATAGCCCCTCCTGTTTTCTCAATCTATCAGTCATTCTGTTTAGTTAGCTAAATTCCAATTGCTAAATTAGTAAATAAAATGAAAATAATTAAATTTTTATCAAACTTTTATCATTTTTGTTGATAATTACCTATTATTTATGTTTATTATTGATAATTTGTTAATCATATACGTTTCTGATTGCGGAGATTGCAATGAATTGGTTTTTTGTCCTCGCCGGACAGGCTCGCTCAGTCGCCGCAAAGCTCGTTCTTTGGCTTGACCCAAAGAACCAAAGGTCAAGGCTTTGAAGCCTCGGTCGCAGGTTGATTGCAAAGCATACATGGCGCGTATTGCAGCCGCTTCCCCAATCCGCTTGGTTACTGCCAGTATGGTCGTTCCTGCATATGCTTTGCGGTCTGCACGTTGAAGCACTACCTTTGTAGCAAAGTATCCAAGCGACGAGGTTATTCACGCTCGTGTTTTTGTTTTCATCGGTGTTCATGAACTCACGTCGTTCGGTTTGCCAACTTTTGCGGTCAACCTGCGAAGCAAGCTTGAGGGCCATTGGAAACAAACACTTGCCGAAAAAAGTACCGAGTCCTTGTGGCGATTGAGCAAATAGCCTCTGCGGCCTGAGCAGAAGAACCCCGTCTTAGTGAACAACAGAAACCTATACGGGGTTACAAAAACTTCCTGTACATTTGCGCCATGATTACGTATCGGATCAAGGGAGAATACATTACATTGATTCAATTGCTTAAGGCTCTCAATTGGGTGGAAAATGGAGGAGAGGCGCAAGCAGTTGTGTCGGCGGGATTGGTGCGTTACAATGGAAACGTCGATCACCGAAAACGTCTGAAAGTAAAGCCGGAAGACATAGTTGAGTTCAATGGAAAACAAGTCAATATACAGAAATGAATCGTGAATCAATGAAAAACGGGTTGATTGCTTTATTGCTTGTATCCCTATGTGCCTGCACGGGAAATAAGAAGAAAGGAGACAGGCCGTATATCCTGGCCATTACGGTAGAGACCTTTGCAAAAAAAGGGACCGATGCCGTCGTCGAGAAACTGGAAACCGATACAGTGACGGTACCTACGCCTTTGGCGGCCTATTCCAAAGGCATCCAAAAATATGCAGCGGTATTGATGCATACCGAGCAGTTCCCCGATTCGATAAAAGGTGTAAGTGGGTTGAAAATCATGGATGAGACGGGCAGTGACGTAGTACCTTCCATTCCACAGGATCAACGGGACAGCGTCATCATGAATTTTATCCAATTCGCGCGGCGTTCCAACATTCCATATTACGATCGGGTAAAAGATTTTGAATTGAAATTGATGAAAGCAAGATAACCAGGATGAGTGACCACACAATAACCAGCATAGGCTATGACGTCGTTTTTGATGATTCGTTGGCCGAGTTGAATAGATTTATCCAACGGGGTAATTACTCCCGGATATTGATACTGACCGACCGAAATACCTGTATACATTGCCTGCCGGTGTTACAGGCAGCGTTACCCGAATTCGACGGATACGATGTCATTGAGGTAGATCCGGGCGAAGAAAATAAGAACATTGATTTCTGTGTAGGTATCTGGAAAATGATGCTCGACTTCGGTGCAGACCGCCAGAGTCTGATGATCAATCTTGGCGGTGGGGTGGTTACGGATATGGGCGGATTTACGGCATCTACGTTCAAACGGGGGATTGATTTTATCCAGGTTCCTACCACGTTATTATCGCAGGTAGACGCCTCTGTGGGTGGCAAGACCGGGGTTGATATGGATAATGTGAAAAACATCATCGGCACATTCGCACAGCCAAAAGCGGTATTCATTGCGTCTACATTCCTGCAAACACTGGATAGGAGGCAGCTGGTTTCGGGTTTTGCAGAGGTCATCAAACACGGTCTGATTGCCGACCGTGCATTTTATGAAAAGGTCAAAGGATTGGATGTTGAAACCGTGTCCCTTGAACACATCCAGCATTCGGTAGCCATCAAAAACAGCGTTGTGACCCAGGATCCCCTGGAAAAGGGAATCCGAAAGATACTGAACTTTGGTCATACCATCGGTCATGCACTGGAAGGCCATTCCTTGGCAAACGATCGTAATCCGTTGTTGCATGGCGAGGCCATTGCAGCGGGAATGATTTGTGAGGCATACCTGGCGCATCGAATAAACGGGCTTTCTGAAGATGCGCTTGAAGACGTTATCCGGACGTTCCGCGTGCATTTTCCCGATTATACCTTTAGTCCCGATATTTACGACGGGTTATTGGCGCTCATGAAAAATGACAAAAAGAATGCGGGAAATCAGATCGGCTTCGCCTTACTCAGTTCCATAGGGCAATGTAGCATCGACGTGTTTGTGGAAGAAGAATTGATTCGGGAAAGTCTCGACTTTTACCGGAAGCTGATCGCATAGCATTCCAATCAATCCTCGGTCTGTCTACCCAGAAAGTTGGTTATCAGCTGGGCCGTGCGTCCGGATGCACCCGGTTCCCCCATTTTTTGATGGAGAGTGGTGTAATCTGCAAATACCTGTTCTCGATACGCTTTTTTATTCAATAGGCGATCGAGTTCGGCCGCAATTTCCTCCGTCGTGCATTCTTTTTGGATCAGTTCCCTGACGGCGGGCTTATCCAGAATAAGGTTTACCAGCGAGATGTATTTGACCTGGATGACCATCCGGCCAATGGCAATGGACAAGGGATTGGCTTTATAGACCACCACCTGGGGAACGTTTAGCAGCGCGGTTTCCAGCGTTGCTGTGCCGCTGGCCACCACAGCAGCCTCTGCGTGCTTCAGCAGGTCGTAAGTCGCATTGAACACCACGGGTAGGTCGGCTTCGCCCATGTACTGTTTATAGTAGGATTCATCGAAGTTGGGAGCACCGGCAATTACGCAATGGTGGGCAGGAAACCGGAAAGCCAGGTCACTCATCAGGGGAAGCAGTTTGCTGATTTCCATGTGGCGGCTACCGGGGAGTAATGCAATGATGGGCTTTCCCGAGAGGTGGTTTTCCTGGATAAATAAGGGATTGTCTGTATGACCCGCTATCGCATCCAGGAGTGGATTTCCCACATAGTCGACTTCCATGCCCCATTTATGGTAAAATTCAACCTCAAAGGGCAGGATACAGAACAGCCGGTCTACCACCCGTTTGATTTTTAAGACACGCCGTTGATTCCATGCCCATACTTTCGGAGAAATGTAGTAACATACCTTCATGCCGATTTTTTTGGCATAGGAGGCGATTTTTAGATTGAAGCCGGGAAAATCAATCAGGATCAATGTATCGGGGGCATAGGCAGCGATGTCTGCTTTTACAATCCGTAGATTTCTGGCGATGGTTCTAAGATTGGCAAGCACTTCCACAAACCCCATAAAAGCCATTTGCGCAATGTGGATGGCCGCGGTCTCGCCCGCAGCCTGCTGCATCCGGTCGCCGCCGACGATCCGGAATTCCGCCTCAGTATCTAGTCTTTTCAGCGCATGGATGAGGTTGGCGCCGTGTAGGTCGCCCGATGTTTCTCCAGCTATGACGTAGTATTTCATTTTTTCGGCTATCAGCTGTCGGAATTATATCCCTAACTCAATCTGGAAAGTAGCTCCCCAATTGTTTCCATCGTAGCCCGTCTGATAGACACCGTCTTTGGTTTGGTAATGGGTATTCAGCTGCAATTTGAGACGGTGGGCGCGGAAATATTTGGTTAACCCCAATTCTACGATTTCCGTTTGTCGTTCGAATGCGCGGATATCTTGATGGGGTTTGATCCAGGTATACCGGCCTGCGAGCTCGTAACCGGAGTCCTTATTCAATACATAAGAGAGCTGCTGGTTTACACCCTGACCTTTAAATGTGTAGGCCACTTCCCCTTCTTTGTCTGTGCTGAATGGGTTATCCGCTCCCCGTTTCATGTATTCGATTTGGTATGCCCAACCCCGGTATTTGAAGATTGCATCGTAGAAAGAAGTTTTCAGCGTAAGCGGTGCAGTAAGATATTTTCCAGTTTGGCCGCCTGAACGTGTTGTCCGGTCGTTGAAGCTATAGCCCCCGCCAAAGGCCACCTTGGGTGTTTCCTCATATTCAAGATCGCCTTCGTAGTAATCGCCTTCGTTGGTGAATTCACCCAGGGGTAGAAATTCCGCCCGTCCGGTATACGCCAATCCGTCGTCGGTAACATTGGCTACACGCCCCTCCCCGGTACTGATGGCGGCCTTGAAATGAAGGGGCACATCGCCGATCTTAGGTGAATAATAGGCTTTTATACCGAAATCGCGGTCGATGTTAAAAGTTGCATTGACCAACGAACGTTCGGCAAATTGCAACTCACCCGAAGAATTTACACGCTGGCGGTTTCCGGGTAGCTTATTCTGTCCGAAGGCAACGTAGAAGTTATCCGTAAAATTATAAAAAATCACGGCGTCGCGCACGATATTCGGTACATCGGTATCGTCGTAATCCTGATCACCGCGCGTAAAACCGAGCTGTATACTGTAGGATAATTTGGGTGTGTAAATGTAGCCATCCATACGCAGTCTCAACCTTCTGATCCTTGCCTCAAAAGATTCGGCACCGAAGTCATTTCCGCTGAGTGATGTATATTTTAAGCGGCTCTGCATTCGGAACCTGAAATTGATGTAGAAAGTCGAATCGTCGCCGGTATATTGGATACCCTTGAAATTTTCAATGGTCGGGCGTTCGTCACGTTGCCGCTGGCCGAATAATACAGTTGGAGACAAAAGGCTAATATAGGTTATAAATAATGTCAGCAGCCGATAATTCATGTTCTTGGTTATTGATTTATAAATTTTAGGGTAAATGGATGACGTCTGGTTCTTGTTGACTTAAGCAGTGCCAGCTACCAAGCCCCCATATGATATCTGTACTATCTATTCCTATCACCCTGCGGTCGGGAAAGCAGGATGCGAGGATATCCAGTGCACGCTGATCGTTCAGCTCATCGCGGTATGTAGGCACAACGACGGCCGCATTCGCAATATAGAAGTTTGCATACGAGGCCGGAAGCCGTTGTCCATCGTATATGACGGGAGCTGGCATGGGCAATTCGATGATATTAAGTTGCCTGCCGTCCGTCAATCGCATCTTTCGGAGCAATTTCAGATTGTCCTGCAAAATTGCATAGTTTTCGTCGGCTCGGTTTGTTTCAACTACGGTGACCACCGTATCCTCGTTTACGAAACGCGTGATGTCATCGATGTGACCATCGGTATCGTCTCCTACAATGCCGTCGCCCAACCAAAGAATCTGTGACACACCATAGTAGTCAAAAAGATAGGCTTCAATTTCGTTTCGATTCAAATGCGGATTGCGGTTTTTGTTGAGCAGGCACGCCGTGGTGGTGAGTACTGTGCCCTTTCCATTGAAATCTACAGAACCGCCTTCCATCACAATGCCCGGGTATACGACGGGAAGATTCAGCGCATTTGCCACCAAAGAGGGGATGACATCATCCTGTTCGTAAGGCGGATATTTATTTCCCCATGCATTGTACCCCCAATCCACAACCAGCTTTTGTATATCGGCGCCGGGATTGACGAGAAACGCAGGACCGTGGTCACGGCACCAGGCATCATCTGTCGGATGGTGGTAAAATTCAATTTTGGAGAGATCAACACCGGCTTCCGTGAGGTGATTGGTAGCTGCCGCCTGCATAGCTGCATCGGCCACGTTAATACATACTTGCTCTCCGGTAGATACCTCCTCAATAAATTGGCAGTAAGGTCGGTATACTTCATCGATCTTGCCAGGCCAACTAGCCTCTTTATGCGGCCAGCTCAACCAGGTAGCCCGGTGCGGATGCCATTCTGCGGGAAAATAATAACCTAACGCTTTGGGTGTTGGAGAAGTCATTTTAAACAAAGAAATGTACTGTTTTGGGAAAAAACTGGGAAAGTCTGAAGTGACGGTTCCAATTTAATCTATAAACCGCTTGGTGATCGGTTTATAGCTGTCAATCCGCCTGTCACGCAGGAAGGGCCAGTGTTTCCGGAAATAGTCGGATTGGGATAAATCCACTTCGGTAACTTCGGTTTCTTCCGCATCGTGAGATGCTAAGTACAATAACCGCCCTTGGCCGTTGGTGACAAAGCTTCCACCCCAGAATTTCATCGCACCATTCTGTTCAAATCCGACACGGTTTACACTGACCACAGGCAGCCCATTGGCTACCGAATGGCTCCGTTGAATGGTCTGCCAAGCGTTGTATTGATCTTGATTGGTCTCTTCGTCCTGATCCGTAGCCCAACCGATTGCAGTGGGGAAGAATAAAATCTCTGCCCCCATTAAGGCGGTGATCCGCGCAGCCTCCGGATACCATTGATCCCAGCAAATCAGTACACCAATGGTGGCATACCGTGTTTTGAAAACCTTATACCCCAGATCCCCCGGTGTAAAGTAGAACTTTTCGTAATATGCCGGATCATCGGGAATGTGCATCTTGCGGTATTTTCCAAGATAGGCGCCGTCTGCATCGATGACCGCCGTGGTATTATGATACAGACCCTGAGTGCGTTTTTCAAACAAGGAAGCAATGACGACCACGCCCAGTTCGGCGGCGAGGGCCTGCAAAGTCTCCGTAGCCGGGCCCGGAATGGGCTCCGCCAGTTCAAAATTGTCGTAATCTTCCACATCGCAAAAATAAAGCGACGTAAACAATTCCTGAAGGCAGATGATTTGTGCCCCTTTAGAGGCGGCCACACGGATCTGGTCACCCGCTTTAGCTAAGTTGGTAGCCTTGTCCGCTTCGCAACTCATTTGTACCGTCCCGATTTTCACCTTGGTCATGATGCTATCCTATTATTGAGGCGCAAAGATACGAAAAGCGTATGGAACACGGATGACGTGGATCAAACAGATTGACACGGGTTTTTTCTTTACGTCACAGATTCCACAGATTGACACGAATTATCCGTGCTTTTCGTGCCATCCGTGGCTAATGATCACATGGATTCTTAGCGTAATAAATCATCAGCGTCATCCGCATTCTATTAAGTCAATATTTCAGTTCGTACGCGGCGACTTCGTTCTTCAGGAAGGTAGGCACAATAACCAGGTTTTTATCCGCTACGAAGCCAATATCCGCCGTGTTGGATTTTTCAGCCTGGGTATCCAGAATGACCGTCGTTTCGCCTCCACGGATGAAAAAGATCTCTCCATGCCACCGACTGGCCACGAAGGTGCTGTCGTTCAGTATTACCAATCCATCACCGCCGGTTACTTCTGTATTGATCGTTTCCTGGGTGTAACTTCCATCGTTACTGAATTTTTTCAGGCCCTCACCGTCCAGCGCATACAAATGACCATCGTGGCATTCCAGTCCGTTTACATTTGGATTTGTCGTCGAAATGGCCGTATAGTTGCCATCTGTCGCCATGCTGTAAATTTTTCCTGCCCGGCTATCTGAAAAATAAAGCTGCTGGCCATCGGTGGCAAGGTCGTTCAGGAAGAGGGCACTATCAATAGCCACGGTCTTTTCAATTGCCGCTGATGCAACATCAATGATTTTTACTTCATCAATGTCTGTCAC
The DNA here is from genome assembly GCF_014642075.1 of Parapedobacter defluvii. Lineage (GTDB taxonomy): Bacteria > Bacteroidota > Bacteroidia > Sphingobacteriales > Sphingobacteriaceae > Parapedobacter > Parapedobacter defluvii. The sequence goes on from NZ_BMIK01000002.1 coordinate 226,525, forward strand.
ATATAGCTTTCCATTGAGTAGCGCCATACCCTTTGGTGCGTGAAGGTTTCCTTCTACCCATTTTAAATCCCGGACGGTACCATCCGTATTGAGGATGGAAATAAACCCATCGTTGTCTTTTTCTCCGGCCTTGGTGTTGCCGTTGGAAACATAAATGACACCAGCCGCGGGGTCGTATAGTGTCGATTCCGAACCGGTAAATGAGGTGTCTGTTTTCCAGGAAAGTGTCAGTTCCGGAGCCGCGGGTGTTTCGGCAGAGTCTTTGTTTTGTTGGGTGCCGGTGCACCCCAGTAACGTGGATGCAATGGCTGCAGTAAGAAATAACTTGTTCATTCTATTTAGGATTTAATTAATAATGCCGATTATTTACCACTACCGACTACCGTTCACTGACCACTGATCATCCTTCTCTGACCACCACCTACAGCTGCTTACGGAGCCTTGCAACGGGTATACCCATGGCTTCCCGGTATTTGGCCACTGTGCGACGGGCGATCGTATATCCTTTTTCCTTCAATATTTCCGTTAACTTTTCGTCTGCCAGGGGTTTCCGTTTATTCTCTGTCGATATACATTCTTCCAGTATTTTCTTTACCTCTTTATTGGATACTTCTTCGCCAGTGTCCGTTTGGATTGCTTCCGAAAAAAACGATTTCAGCAGAAACGTTCCAAATTCGGTTTGTACATACTTGGAATTGGCCACGCGGGAAACCGTTGAGATATCCATGTCAATACGGTCAGCGATATCCTTCAGGATCATCGGTTTCAACTTGCGCTCATCTGCTGTCAGGAAATACTCATATTGGTAATTCATGATGGCATTCATAGTTTTAAGCAACGTTTGCTGCCGTTGTTTGATGGCATCGATGAACCATTTTGCCGAATCGAGCTTTTGCTTGACAAACTGTACCGCCTCCTTCATCTTTTTGTCCTTTTGCGCCGCCTTGTCGTAGTGGTCAAACATTTCCTGATAGGACCGGCTTACACGCAGCTCTGGTGCGTTGCGTGCATTCAGGGTAAGGTGCAGGACCCCGTCGTTGTTGGTGATGTGAAAATCGGGAATGATGTGCAGTTGTTTCCCCGCTACAGCGCCCGAATCACCGGGTTTGGGGTTAAGTTTCAGAATCTCATTAACGATTTCTTTCAGCTCATCAGAATTGATGTTGAGTGAGCGTTCCAGCTTGTCGTAGTGCTTCTTGGTAAATTCTTCAAGGTGATCTTCCACCACGGCCATCGCCTTTTTGATGATCGGATTATCCTGATCTTTTTTGCGAAGCTGAATGAGCAGACATTCCTGAAGATTGCGGGCACCAATGCCTGCCGGGTCAAATTCCTGGATGACTTTCAGCATATCTTCCATCTCCTGCTCTTCAGCAATGATGTTTTGAGAAAATGCCAGGTCGTCAATGAGCGAAGAGATAGGACGCCTCAGGTAACCATCGTCATCCAGGCTGCCAATGATCTGCTGACCGATCAGGAAATCCCTGTCGGATAATGCCAGCAGATCCAATTGTTGCTGGAGGTTTTCGAAAAACGAGTTTTGGATGGCGATAGGAATTTCCTTGCGGTCGTCTTCGTCATCACCGTTGCTGTTTTGGCCCCCGCCATAATCGTTTATGTCGTCGGCCTGCAGGTAGTCATCTACATTGAACTCGTCGAGCTCTGTTGATTGATCGTCCTCTCCAAAGCTATCTTCATCGGGGTCCTTATCGGGATATTCTTCGGCCGGCTCGTTCATATTGGCCAGACTGATGTCTTCCAAAGCTGGATTTTCTTCCAGTTCTTCCTTGATACGGGTATCCAAAGAAACAGTAGGCACCTGCAGCAGTTTGATGAACTGGATCTGCTGGGGTGATAATTTTTGTAATAACTTCTGTTGTAAAGTCTGTTTTAGCATAAATCAAATCACTTCACAAACATACAGAAAATACCCGAAATCTGCATGCGCTATGCTTGAAGCGCCTTTGGCCTCTTTGGATGAACGTTATACAAGGGCTTTTCTGGCATGAACCCCACCCCAAACAACATGGCCCACTATATGAATACAGCGGGCCATGTCACGCGATTTGTACGGTTTTTTATAGTTGTTTGACCAATTTATCTGCCAATACAGATTTGGGTACCGCTCCGATTTGTTTGTCCACAATCTGACCATCCTTGAAAAAGAGCAGGGCAGGGATATTACGGATACCGTATTTTACCGATATATCCGGATTATGGTCTACATTGACCTTGCCTACGACTGCCTTTCCATCGTACTCTTTTGCCAATTCTTCGACGATGGGGCCTACCATGCGGCAAGGACCGCACCATTCAGCCCAAAAATCGACCAATACAGGTTTGTCTGATTGTAATACAACTTCATCAAAGTTGCTGTCTGTGATTTCTAATGCCATGATGTTAGTTAGTTGCGCTGTCAGCTACCAGTCTGTTGTCTGCCGGCTACCCAGCTTATTTTTACTTTAATTGTTTACACGTTTTGTTTTTTGCTATCAGCCTCTGATCTCCGATCACTGACCACCAATCACCGATCACCCATCCCCCATCACTGTTGCAAAGATAGTTATCAAAATTATTGCCAACGCATACCTACCGACAATCTGACATTAATTTAACTTGTAATTGACTCCATTCAGCTCCATAAGTGCTTCTATAAAGTCATTACTTGGGCTGATTTTCAGGCCTTTGGATGGCATTTCTACGCTGATTTCCGATTCAAAATCTCGGACTGCAAATTTCAGTTGGCAGGTTGTGTTTTCGTGTTGTTCGATATTCGTATGCACGAGGTGCTGGATACGGTTTACAAAACTATCATTCAATTCATGCAGGGGCACCTGTATGGTCAGGCATTTAGCCAGCTTATCGCGTAGATCTGAAAGCAGCTGCATACTTTTGACCTCAAACCCCCAATTTCCCGGTTGTCGGAAGCGCTCTTGAATGATGCCTTTCACTTGGATAAAGTATCCTTCGTTGAGGTAACCCTTCATTTTTACATAGTCTTCTCCGAATAAGGCAATCTCATACGAATCTGAATAGTCTTCGAAAACCATCACGCCAAACGGTTTGCCGTTTTTGGTAATGCGGTGGCTTGCCGTTGTGACCATGCCGCCGATGGTCAGTTCCCGATTTTTGATTTTGTTGAATTCCATGCGGAGCTCCTCGTCGACTTCCAGCTCTTTCATCTTATCGATCAATGCAAGCAACCGCACCGGGTGCTGACAAAAGTGGCTGATTTCGAAGCGGTAATTATCCAGCGGATGACTTGTCAAATAGATGCCGATGACATCCTTTTCGTATTTCAGTTTCTCAATCAGCCCCCATTCAGGGCAGAAGGGGAGAGCCGGCTCCGGAATTTCTATGCTACTGCCGCCACCGAAGAGACTCACCTGTGCCGAATTTTCGTTTTCCTTGTATTTAGCTCCGTATTTTAACGCTTTTTCGAGCGTTGTACCACCGCCATCGCTATCCGCGTGGAAATACTGGGCACGGTGTGTGCCTGCGAAGCAGTCGAATCCGCCCGCATAGGCCAAACTTTCAAATGCTTTTTTATTGGCAGCCCGCAGGTCAATACGCCGTGCGAGGTCAAAAATGGATTTGTAAGGACTTTCTTTCCGGCTTTGTACGATGGTTTCTACGGCACCTGCGCCCACCCCCTTCACAGCGCCCATGCCAAAACGGATGGCTCCTTTGTCGTTTACCGTAAACTTATAGTAAGATTCATTGACGTCAGGCCCCAGTACCTGCAAGCCCATGCGCTTGCATTCCTCCATGAAAAAAGTCACCTGTTTGATGTCATTCATGTTGTTGGAGAGCACGGCGGCCATGTATTCCGCAGGGTAGTGTGCTTTCAGGTACGCCGTTTGGTAAGCCACCCAGGCATAACAGGTGGAGTGCGATTTATTGAATGCATAACTGGCAAACGCTTCCCAGTCTTTCCATATTTTCTCCAAGACTTTTGGCGGGTGTCCATTGGCCGCAGCCTGGTCGATGAATTTGGTCTTCATCTTGTCCAGTACATCGCGCTGCTTCTTACCCATGGCTTTCCGCAAAACATCGGCTTCGCCTTTCGTGAAATTAGCCAGTTTCTGGGAGAGAAGCATCACCTGCTCCTGGTATACCGAAATACCATAGGTCTCCTTCAGGTATTCTTCACATGCATCGAGATCATAGGTAATGGGTTCCAAACCGTGTTTGCGGCGGATGAAACTGGGAATGTATTCCATGGGCCCCGGTCGGTACAAAGCGTTCATCGCAATCAGGTCGCCGAATACCGTTGGTTTCAGCTCTTTCATGTATTTCTGCATGCCGGGCGACTCATACTGGAAGATACCGACGGTTTCACCGCGTTGGAAAAGCTCATAGGTCAGCGCGTCATCAATCGGAAATTCGTCCGGATTCAGGTCAATATCATGACGTTGTTTGACGATGCTCACGGTGTCTTTAATCAGCGTGAGTGTTTTAAGACCGAGAAAGTCCATCTTGAGCAGTCCGGCGCTTTCCACCACGGAGTTGTCAAATTGGGTGACATACAACTCGGAGTCCTTTGCGGTGGCCACCGGCACAAAGTTGGTGATGTCATCCGGTGTGATGATGACGCCACAGGCGTGGATGCCGGTATTGCGGAGCGAGCCTTCGAGTACCTGTGCCTGTTTGATGGTTTCAGCTTCCAGGCCGGTGCCCTGGGCCATGGATACCAATTGCTGCACATTTTCCAGCTCTTCGGAGCGCAGGGCACTCTTGAGTGCCTGCGCATCCATGTTGAAAATCTTGTTGAGTTTTAGGTTGGGTATGAGTTTGGCAATCTTATCGGCCTCGAACAAGGGAAGATCCAACACGCGGGCCGTATCCCGGATGGATGATTTGGCTGCCATCGTACCATACGTGATGATCTGGGCCACCTGATTGGCGCCATATTTATTAATAACGTATTCCATAACGCGGCCGCGGCCTTCGTCGTCGAAGTCGATATCAATATCGGGCATGGATATCCGGTCGGGGTTAAGAAACCGTTCGAACAGCAAGTCGTAGGCAATGGGGTCAATGTTGGTGATGCCGAGGCAATAAGCAACGGCCGACCCCGCCGCTGATCCACGACCCGGCCCGACAGATACCCCCATATTGCGTGCGGCCGCAATGAAATCCTGTACGATAAGGAAGTAACCGGGGTATCCGGTCCGTTCGATGGTCGCCAATTCAAAATCCAGCCGTTCGCGGATCTCATCGGTAATCTCGGCGTACCGCTTTTTTGCCCCTTCATAGGTGAGATGCCGCAGGTACTTGTTTTCGCCCCGTTTGCCTCCGTCGTCTTTGTCTTCCGCCACCTGGAATTCTTCCGGTATTTCAAATTTGGGTAGCAATACATCGCGGTACAGCGAATAGGGTTCGATCTTATCGACGATTTCCTGGATATTCAGGATGGCATCGGGTAGGTCGGCAAACCCCTTTTTCATTTCTTCGCCCGACTTGAAATAGTATTCATCGTTGGGCAGCCCAAAGCGGAAACCTCGCCCGCGCCCCTTAGGCGTAGTAAGTTTCTCGCCATCCTTTACACAGAGTAGGATGTCGTGTGCATGAGCGTCCGCTTTATTTATATAATAGGTGTTATTGGTAGCGACCACTTTCACGTCGTGTTTTTCCGCCAGGGCGATGAGGCTTTGGTTTACGCGGTCTTCATCTTCCTGTCCGTGCCGCATGAGCTCAATGTAAAAATCTGGCCCAAAAGTATCCTTCCACCATAGCAACGCTTCCTCGGCTTGGTTTTCACCCATGTTGAGAAGCTTATTGGGGATTTCGCCGTATAGGTTGCCCGAGAGTACGATGACATCTTCCCTGTATCGTTCAACAACGGAGCGGTCGATGCGCGGTACGTAATAGAAGCCTTTCGTGTAGGCGATGGACGACATTTTGGCCAGGTTGTGGTACCCGTTTTTGTTTTTGGCCAGAAAGACCACCTGGTAGCCGTTGTCTTTGCGTGATTTATCGGTATGGTTGTCGCAGATGTAAAACTCACAACCCACGATCGGCTTGATGACCACTTCCGTTGGACTTTCGCCTTTTTCAACAGCAGCTTTGTTTTTAGCCTCTGCGGCCTTGTTATGGTTCAGTACATTGCTCACAAAGTGAAAGGCCCCCATCATGTTGCCGTGGTCGGTAATCGCCACCGCAGGCATCTTGTGAGCCGCCGCCGCCTTCACCAGGTCGCCCACGGATATGGTCGACTGGAGCACGGAGAATTGCGTATGGTTATGCAGGTGTACGAAGTCAACCTTCGCCATGTCGCGCCTATTCGCTTCGAGATCCTGCGTAGGTATCGCTGCCTGTTGCTGATCTTGCAGGCGTCTTCGTATTTCATCCGAGGCTGCTTTCAGGTTGATGTGTGTCAACCCAACAGGCTGGATGGGTTGCGGATTGCATTGGCGGAATTCTACGAAGTATCCCGTATCCGCCTGCAATTCGTTGGGAGTGAATACTTCCCGCTTAATGAGCTCAAGAAAACAACGCGTGGTTGCTTCAACGTCGGCAGTCGCATTATGCGCCTCAGCAAAGGGGATTCCGAAAAGGTATTGATGCAGTTCGGTGAGATTGGGCAATTTGTATTTGCCGCCACGTCCGCCGGGAAGCTGGAGTAACTCAGCCGTAACCTCGGTACAGGTATCCAGCACGGGTAATTGTGCCAATGGGGTAGCCACGCCATATCGGTGAAACTCACATCCCATGATGTTGATATCAAACCCAATGTTCTGCCCCACTACGAATTTTGCCTGGGTCAATGCTGCATTGAATTTTTCAAGAACGCCTACCAAGGGAATTCCCTGCTCCATCGCCAGCTCTGTGGATATGCCGTGGATGCGCTCCGCATCAAAAGGGATATTGAACCCATCCGGTTTGATCAGGTAGTCCTGATGTTCGATCAGGTTGCCCATCGAATCATGCAGTTGCCAGGCAATCTGTATGCATCGCGGCCAGTTATCTGTATCGGAAATGGGGGCATCCCATCGCTTGGGAAGACCGGTTGTTTCGGTGTCAAAAATCAAATACATCGCTTGCTTCAAAAATTACTGGGGAAGTAATTAAACCCAAACAAACTTACGGATTTTTGCAAGCAAAGCCTAACGATGTGGTAAACTTGAGGAGCGCGCGATGTCAATTAATTGGATTGATATGAGTTAGGTTTTCCACATACGGCGCTTGTGCAAAAGTACTTCTAACTTCCTATTTAAAACCCTACCTTTGTAGGCAAAAACCAAGTACAACAGAGCAATGAGCAAAACAAGAGGTCCAATATCTCAATTTATTGAAAGAAACTACCTGCACTTCAATGCGGCCGCATTGGTTGATGCCGCTAAGGGATACGAAGCACACCTGGATGCTGGCGGGAAAATGCTGATTTCTTTGGCGGGTGCGATGAGTACCGCTGAACTGGGGATTTCACTGGCCGAGATGATCCGTCAGGATAAAGTAGCGATCATCAGCTGCACCGGGGCGAATTTGGAGGAGGATGTGATGAACCTTGTTGCCCATTCGCATTATAAACGGGTACCTAATTACCGCGATCTCAGTCCGCAGGAAGAATGGGACCTATTGGAAAATCACTACAACCGGGTCACGGATACCTGTATCCCTGAAGAAGAAGCTTTCCGTCGCCTGCAATCACACCTTGAAAAAGTATGGCGTAATGCGGAGGAGCGCGGTGAGCGGTATTTCCCCCATGAATTTTTATATCAGGTTGTACGGTCGGGCGAACTGGAACAATATTATGAAATAGATCCCAAAAACTCGTGGATATTAGCCGCCGCAGAAAAAAACATACCGATTGTGGTGCCGGGATGGGAAGACTCTACCACCGGTAACATTTTTACATCCTATGTAATCAAAGGCGAATTGAAAGCGTCAACCGTAAAGAGCGGCATCGAATATATGGTGTACCTAACGGAATGGTATCGCGCCAATTCCGGAGGAAAAGGCGTAGGATTTTTCCAGATAGGAGGGGGGATAGCCGGCGATTTTCCGATTTGTGTAGTACCGATGATGTATCAGGACCTGGAATGGCACGACGTACCCTTTTGGGCATATTTCTGTCAGATTTCGGATTCGACAACTTCGTATGGGTCTTATTCGGGAGCCGTACCCAATGAGAAAATCACCTGGGGAAAATTGGATGTCAATACACCTAAATATATCGTTGAATCGGATGCCACCATCGTTGCACCGCTGATATTTGCCTGGGTACTGGGACAATAAGGAGAGCGCATGCGGGAATCATCCTTACATACTGTTGATCCAACGGCACTTCGTTACCTGATGACGGAAACCATTTTCGGTATAGACGAACCGATGACGGATTCATCAGATCGTCATTCGGCTGCTCCCAGTGCAGCTCCTAGCGTATCGCTTCAATTTTCTTATTACGGCGCAAATAAACGGAATTACCTGTTTTTAACGCATGAACCGCAGCATGAGTGGATGTCTGCCGCAGCCTTGGATGCATTTACCAAAACATTGGCGGCACTGAAATTGTCTATGGATGACATTGCCTTGCTAAATGTCGGAAAACTGTCCAAGATTCCGGCAAAAACAGATCTCATCACTTTTTTCAAATCGCGGATCGTGGTCGCATTGGGCGTGCCGTTGTCGTGGGATGAATCGGACGGTTTAACGATTTTCAAGACCTACTCGTTTGACGAGATGTTGGTGGATGCCGAAAAAAAACGGGTGTTTTGGACCACCATAAAGACCTTGCTGGTATGATTGAATTAGTATTTGCCACCAATAATCTTCATAAACTCGAAGAGGTACAAGCAGTCGTCGGTGATCAGTTTCGTATCCTGACATTGGCAGAGATCGGTTGTACCGATGAGATACCGGAAACGGGTAATACCTTTGAAGCCAATGCTTCGCAAAAAAGCAGTTATCTGTATGACAAATATGGATACGACTGTTTTGCAGACGATTCAGGGCTTGAGGTGCTGGCATTAGGCAATGAACCCGGTGTGTATTCGGCCCGCTATTCCGGCACGCGGGATATGCAGAAAAACATCGATCTGCTGCTACAGCGGTTAGGCAACCAATCAGATAGAAGGGCGCGGTTCCGGACGGTTATATCGTTGCGGGTCGGGAAAGCTGAACATTTTTTTGAGGGAACCGTAGAAGGTTCAATCGGATTCGAACGGCGTGGCGACGGTGGGTTCGGTTATGACCCCTTGTTTACACCTCATGGGCACAGCCGTACGTTTGCGCAAATGAGTGCCGCTGAGAAGAATACCATCAGTCACCGTGCAATTGCCGTGGCTAAACTCGCCGAATTTTTGAAAACTACCTATTAGGTTAATGACCGCATATTAGCTTGCATATCCGGCAAATTGGGCTTTTTCTTTGGGGCATTTGCATAATCGTTTTAGCCATCATTTTGCATTATTATCAAGAAAAATTATATATTTGGCCGGTGGTAGCGCTCATGAACGTGTTCATTTGCTATCAAACTAAACAGTAACTATATATAGACCATAGAAGAATGATTTCTTATCAAATCAAAGAAAACCCCGAGGTATACGATGCAGTGGTAGTGGGTTCGGGAGCTGGAGGGGGTATGGCAGGCTATGTGCTAGCCAACGCTGGGTTGAAGGTGCTGATGCTGGAGGCGGGTCCGTTTTTTGACCCGGCTAAGGATACACTGCAATTGCGTTGGCCGTGGGAGTCCCCACGGCGGGGAGCGGGTACCGTCCGTCCGTTCGGAGATTTCGACGCGGCCTACGGAGGTTGGGAACTGGATGGTGAGCCTTATACACGTGCAGCGGGTACAGAGTTCGAATGGTTTCGTGCACGGATGCTTGGCGGCCGGACAAACCACTGGGGACGTATTTCGCTCCGCATGGGCCCGGATGACTTCAAACCCACCGATGGCATAACCGACTCCTGGCCGATTATGTACGATGAAGTGAAGCCCTATTATGACCGGGTGGACCGGATGATCGGGATTTATGGCACGGTGGAGGGAATTCACAACGAACCGGACGGAATTTTCCTGAAACCACCTAAACCCAGGCTGAACGAGCTTTATATCCGTCGCGGTGCCCAGAAAGCAGGTGTACCGGTGATTGCCGGCCGTGGCTCGGTACTCACCGAAGCATTGCCGGGCGTGGAAGGCCGGGGCACGTGCTTCTACTGCGGGCAGTGCGGCAGGGCATGCCGTGTATACGGCGACTTTTCTTCTTCTTCCTGTTTGGTAATACCGGCCATGAAGACGGGTAACCTGACGGTAATTGATAACGCCATGGTACGAGAGGTGCTGACGAATGACGAGGGGCTTGCCACAGGTGTTTCGTACGTAAGCACCACGGACCTTCAGGAGCATACCGTACGGGGTAAGCTGGTTATTTTAGGCGCCAGCGCCTGCGAGAGTGCGCGGTTGCTGCTAAACTCCCGTTCAGCCGCTCACCCAGGCGGACTGGGTAACAGCAGCGGTCTGGTAGGACGGTACCTGCATGATTCCACGGGAGCCAGTGCCGGAGGTTTTCTGCCGCAATTATTGGACCGGAAACGATATAACGAAGACGGGGTAGGCAGCGTACACATTTACTCGCCCTGGTGGGGCGATAACAGTAAGCTGAACTTCCCGCGTGGTTACCACATTGAGTATGGTGGGGGTATGCACATGCCTTCTTATGGTTTTATGGATTGGGTTCCGCATGTGAATCACCTGGTGCCTACCAAAGACGGAGCGCAACGGGAACAGGGTGGCTATGGCGTGTCGCTGAAGGAAGATTACCGCAGATTTTACGGGGCGAGTGTGGGTATGGCGGGCCGGGGTACCGCGTTGGCACGTTATGACAACTATTGTGAGATCGATCCATCGCGTGTAGATAAATACGGAATACCCGTACTCAGGTTCCATTATAAATGGGCCGACGAAGAAGTTGAACAAGCCCGGCATATGCAGGAAACCTTCCGGGAAATCCTGCACGAAATGGGGGCTGTCGTGGCTTCTTCCATGCCGGGGCCGGAAACCAAGTACGGCTTGGAAGCACCGGGAAAGATCATCCACGAAGGGGGAACCACACGGATGGGCGACGATCCCAAGAAATCGGTACTGAACAAATGGAGCCAGGCGCATGACTGCCGCAATCTTTTTGTCGTAGATGCCGGTCCGTTTGTGCAGCAGGGTGACAAGAACCTGACTTGGACGATTCTGGCACTGTCAATGCGGACAGCTGACTATATCCTGGAACAACGTAATAAACTAAATATCTAACATATAAAACGGTCTTCGGACCTATATAGCTTATGAATAGAAGAGATTCGCTCAAGGCGCTGGGGCTGGCAGCTGCAGGGGGCGCCCTGCTGCTGGATGGATGCGGGCATCAAACCAAGGCGGGAAAGGAAACGGCAAAGCTTGCAGATAAACTGCCGGGCGTACAGGACTGGGAGCATGCACGGAATGGGAAACTGGCCGGTGAGAAATTCTTCACCGACCATGAGCTGACTGCCATCGGAGTACTGGCAGACATTATTATTCCTGCCGACGGTGTTTCAGGAAGTGCAACCGATGCAGGTGTCCCTGCCTTCATCGAGTTTATGGTCAAGGATATTCCGGCCTATCAAACGCCGATGCGTGGTGGACTGAAATGGCTGGACGTACAATGTCAGCGGCGCTACGGCAAGGCCTTTGCCGATTGCGGTGAATCACAACAGCTGGAACTGGTGAATGAAATCGCCTATCCGGCAAAGGCCAAGCCCGAAATGGGGCAGGGGGTCGCGTTTTTCAACCTGATGCGCAACCTGACAGCCTCGGGTTTTTTCACCAGCGAGATGGGTGTGAAAGACATCGGATACGTTGGCAACCGTCCCGGGGTATGGGACGGTGTGCCGCAGGATGTGCTTGAAGCACATGGGTTTAAAGACGCATGGGGATAAACTAAGCGGCTTCCATTTGCCTGCATGCTTCCGAGCAGCGCCTGCATGCCTCCGCACAGACGCGGCAATGAGCCATGTCATGTTTTTCGCATTCATCAGCACAATCATCGCAGATCTGAGCACATAAATCGCAAAGCTGGATTACGTAGCCGTGGTGGCCAATTCCACTGGTTTTAGCCATAAAGGAGGCGGCCATCCGGCATGCCTCTGCGCAAAAGCGGTCTAAATGGATACAGGTGACCATCGCCTTTACGTGATCTTCTCCGAGACACGCTGTTGCACAATGATCACATGCGTCTGCACAATCGTAACACGCTTCCATACATTTTCTGAATTTTTCCTGTATCATGCTTCTCTGTCTAGTAGCTCTTTCCTGCTAAAGCAACAAGCAGCCCTTGGTATTGTTTAAAAATACCGATATTTAGGTATTGCCTTTCCAAACCGGCCACGTTACCTTGCACCACACTATCATCCCAAGCGTTCTTTTTATAGAAGAGGCGTGGGCATTTGGGAGGGTCCCATGCAAGTTAAGTGTCACTGTGGTTTGCAATTGCGCAGGATATCTATGTCGTGCGCATTGCAAACTAATTAAGTACAGTTAATACAGAGGTATTACGAGAGTTTTTTTACGGAAGTAGCTTGTAGACCTTTAGGCCCTTTGGATAAGGTGAATTCCACACGGTCTTCTTCGGCAATAGGCCCGGCCAGGTCGTTGATGTGCACGAATATGCGTTCTCCGCTTTGCGCGTCAGAGATAAAGCCATATCCTTTGGAATCGTTGAAATAGGCTACGCGGCCTGTGCGTACCCCATTATCCTCTTCCGAATCTTCCAATTTCGGGGTGCTGATAATAATCTCATCGGGAGATATGGGTTTAAGTTTTTTGGGATCAGGCGGTGTGGTCGTAATATTTCCATTTTCATCTACATACGCCATCATATCATCCAGACTTTTTCCTTTGTTGGATGATGCCGCTTGACGTCTTTCTTCACGACGCTGTTCTTTTTCTTTTTGTTTCTGAAGTTTTTTCTTTACGTTTTCTTTTTTGTTGAATGTTTCCTGAGATCTTCCCATTGATGAACTTTAAATTAAACTTTGATGTTGATAACAACTAAGGAGCATATTCGATGATTTTGCTAACGAAGAAGCAGGCAAAAACGAAGGGTAAGAAAGTGCTGCCGTTATACAAAGGTAATAAATGAAAACGGGATAGCGAAATCCATCGGAATGAAACTATTATCTTTATCCCCAAAGCATAAGCACATGGGTACAACGGAGCAAAAAAAAATCATGATTATAGGGGCTACGTCCGGCATTGGGCGTGCACTGGCCCAATTACTGGTGTCGGAGGGCTATACGGTAGGTATCACGGGCCGCAGGGAAGAGCTTCTTCTGGAATTAGCCGCCACGGATCCCGATCAATATCGGTTCCGGTCATTCGATGTGACAGATACCGCGAATGTCACTATACACCTGGAAGAACTAGTACTTGCGATGGGTGGCTTAGATACCGTTGTAATCAGTGCCGGGGGCGGGGATGTCAATCGTTCGCTGGATTTTGAAGTAGAGCATCGGATGATCGCACTGAATGTAGAAGCTTTTACCTGTCTTGCCGATTGGGCATTCAACTATTTTAAACGTCAGGGGCATGGCCAATTGGCCGCTATCACTTCGGTAGCGGGCATCCGGGGAAGTAGACAGGCACCGGCATACAGTGCTACCAAAGCCTATCAGATTACCTATCTGGAGGGATTGAGGCAAAAAGCCCGCAAAGAACGGACGGGTATAGTTATTACAGACATCTGTCCCGGTTTCGTAGACACACCCGCCGCAAAGTCACCGGCCCGTTTTTGGGTCGCTCCCGTACCTAAGGCTGCAACGCAAATCTACCAAGGGCTGCGTAAACAGCGGCATATAATTTATGTAACCCGGCGCTGGCGTATGGTCGCTTGGCTTTACCGATGGCTGCCCAATTGGTTGCACGAACGGATGTAAGAGCAACCATAAAGCCATCGTACCTGCTGCGTAACCGCTGCCTGACTGCTGCGCATGACGTAACTATCGGCCTGCCATGTGCCGGCGGTCCGCTGGCTGTTTTCAGCACCCTGACTGCAGGATGATCGCACTCCGACTGCCAGCAGACTCCGCTAGGATACGGTGCCTGTTGGCCGCGGATGCCCAACGGGTGTACCAGTGGCAAAGGAAGTGCTGAAAGGTGCGGTGCATAGCCACGGCCTCCTGACGGTCAGGCTCCGCCGATCGGCCTCGGATAGTCGTTGCTGCAACAGCGGGCCAATCGAAGATGAGTAACATCCCCGGGCAACTAGCTCCGGAGATTTATTGAGCATTTTCAAGCGAAACAGATGGATACTGGAGTAATCCCGCTCGGTTTCGTTCGAAGTCGTATCAGTGGTAGGAGGATCGGGTTCTTCCTCCTGTATGGCGCGGCCGGAGGGCACATCGGTTGTATGGGTCGTATCGGCCGGAACTACCGTATCGGCATCGGCAGGTGGTCGCCGGCGTGCGAGCAGGTCTTCCTTGGATGTCGGACGGTCGCCCGGTTTCCATACAAAACCTTCCAATATTTCCTCCTCTTGGGGAACGAGATTAAGGGGATATACTTTGCCGTCAATGCCCCGGATCGGGATAAAGTGGGTAATCTGGTTGCTGTCCACCAATATCTTGATACGGCTGCTGCGGCTGTGGTACATGTCTGTATAAGCTTTTCGTTTCTCATCGACAATGTAGTAGATGCTTTCGGCATTCCCGTCGATGAACATCCGTTCCAAGGCATTGTCTGTAAAAAATCCGGTAATCCGTCTGCCCTTGATCTGGTTATATTTGGTCGAATCCAATTGGGTATTTACCATAAAGGCATTGCTTACCAGCAGCATGTTATCCAGCTGTTCGTTGCGGATCTGCATATAGATGGTATCCGCAGTCATCTGCGAACCTTGGGCCCAGATCATGGGCTTGCCAAAAAACCGCATCATCGAATCGGGATACCCATAGTACACGGAATCAGCAACTGCCTGGAGATCCGATTTGAACAACCTCACGTTGTAATAGGCTTTGATGATACGCGTTTTGGCCGTATCGCTGGCAAGCGGATCCATCGTTACCGTATCAGTGGGAGGGCGCGAAATTGCAGCGACGGCACCCGCCATCAGACTATCTGCCTCGCCACCGGTGGGTATTGAGGCTTGTGCACGCAACACACTGTCTGCGGCAAGATTGCGTGCTAACACATCGTGGGTTGCCTGAGTCTGCAACGGTACAGCTTCTACCCGTTTGATGTGTGTCTTGAGCAGTGCCGAATCGGTTTTAGGCGAAACGTTGGCTAATGCGGTGTCTACCCTCACTGCGCCGTTGTCCGGCAACGCCTTGGTGCTGTCAGGTGGAGCTTTTGAAACATTCGCCAACGAATCGGGCTGGTTTGCTACTGAGTCCTTAGGGAACTCCTCCGGGTTGTCACCGGGAGGGGCAACTATCAGGGAATCCGTGGTGTCGGCATCCATTCCCTCCATCTCATCAAAATTTTCGCCGTAATCTTCGTCTTCATATTCGTCAAGCGCCCCGCCTTCGCGGTCAAGCTCAAAGACCTTGGGTATATAGTCCTTCAGCGGAATGACCTGAGAAAATAGGGTATCGGCGGTCATATAAATGGTATCGACGGAAGGCCGGTCACCCGCGGGGTGTTTCAGGCTGTCCATGGCTGCGCTGTCCACCGCTGTGCTATCCAAGGCGGTACGCGTTAGCACGGTACTGTCTACTGCTGTACTGTCTTTCCGAACACTGTCGGCCCGTGTTACGGTCATGACCAATGGATTCCGGGTCATGGTGATGGATTCGTCGCCCCGGTGGTACAATCCCACGCCGCCATAGGCAAAGAACTGATCGGCAGTGTCAATGAATATCACATTGTCCACGGCACGTCCATTGCCGGTCTGACCGTTATAAAACAAACTGTCACCCTGTAAAAACCGGCTTCCGGAAGTATACAGGTTGTTGCGGTCAAACCATGCCTGTTCGGTTTCCGTATTATACTCACCCCGTTCTGTGTAGAGATTTTCTCCCTCATTTCCTTTGATATTGGTGGGACCGTAGAAAAAGGTGACCTTGGATACGGAATTGTACCGCATGGTATCGGTATATATTTTGACATCCGGCGTGCGAACCACTACATCATAACGGAAATAGGCGTCTTTGGAATTGTCGAAATACGTGGCGTTCCGGCTGGTAATGGTATCGGTTGTGTTCACGATCCGGCCGCCTCCCGTATAAGTTCCCACACCATTTTTCATGTTGTATGTGAGGTAATTGGTGGTCAATACCGAATTTCCGTCTACCATGCGTACGTTATTGGTAAGGGTGGCCAGCTGGGTTTCCGCTACATAGTGGAGTTTGTCTGCAAAAATGACCGTACCATTGGGTTGGGTGATGATGACCTTTCCAAATGCATCGAAGTATTGCTTTTCTTCGTCGTCGCTGTATACGTAGCCGCTATCTGCCGATAATGTGGAGCCATGGTGTTCGTATACCGGGCGGTAATTCATCATGTTGCCGGTGGACGCACTGAGACGGCTGTGTGAGGAAGAGATAAGCCTCAATTCGTCCCGCTGCTGCGCATGCAGGAAGGAGGAAACCAACATCGAAAGGCATATGAGCAGCAGGCTTTTCTTCACGGGAGCAAACTTAGATAAAATGCGCCTTATATGGATGATTTTTTTGTTGGATAACCTGTACCTTTGGCC
Source organism: Parapedobacter defluvii (assembly GCF_014642075.1). Lineage (GTDB taxonomy): Bacteria > Bacteroidota > Bacteroidia > Sphingobacteriales > Sphingobacteriaceae > Parapedobacter > Parapedobacter defluvii. The sequence goes on from NZ_BMIK01000002.1 coordinate 243,189, forward strand.
CTATGAGCGTACCGGAGCGATTTATCCAATATCTCCAAGAGCAAGCACTGTGCCAGCCGCATGACCGTATCTTAATAGCGGTGAGTGGAGGCAAAGATTCGGTGATGATGGCCCGGCTGTTTGTCGAGTCGGGATATGCCGTGGGGTTTGCGCATTGCAACTTTCAGCTAAGGGGGAAGGAATCCGATGCGGATGAGGCGTTGGTATATGAACTTGCAAAGACATTGAATGTGCCCTTCTATGTAACCCGTTTCGATACAGCATCGTATGCACGTAAACACGGTATTTCCATTCAAATGGCAGCGCGTGATTTGCGCTATGCTTGGTTTGAAACCATCCGGGTATCGCAAGGCTACAAATACATTGCGGTAGCCCAACATCGCAACGATCATGTGGAAACCTTATTGCTTAACCTGGTGCGCGGGACAGGGTTGGCCGGCCTATGCGGTATACAGCCCAAGCGTGGCCACATTATCCGCCCGATGCTTTTTCTCAACGCAGATGAAATCGCAGCATACGTAAAGGAGAATAAACTGGAATACCGGGACGATTTATCCAACTTCTCCACCAAATACGCCCGCAATAAAATCCGTATGGAGGTTATCCCCCGGTTAAAGGAACTCAATCCAGACCTGGAAGTAACCTTGGCGAAAAGTATGGCCCATTTTGCGGATGCCTACACCGTATTACAGCACCACGTGAAACAATTGCGCAAACAGCTTTTTGCCGAATATAAGGAGGGAGAATGGCGCATGAGTAAACGTGCATTGGCAACCCTGGAACCACAGCAGTTCCTGATGTACGAGTTATTTAAGCCCTTTGGCTTTACGGATGCCGTAATGAGCGACTTAGCCGGTACATTAATGGGGACGGGGATATCAGGTAAACAGTTTGCCTCGTCATCCTATGTGCTGTATGTAGACCGCGAAGAGGTAATCCTTACCCCAAAAAAGGCAATACATGAACCGATTGCTGCCCTTGAGCGGCCGGGAGCAGCGGTAAAATGGGGGACATGCCGTTTCGAATCTCATGTATCGGAAGACAAGCGTATCCAAGCGGAAATGCACATCGCGCAATTTGATGCGGATAAAATCGTATTTCCACTGTCTATCCGGTCCTGGCAAGAGGGGGATGCATTTCGGCCCTTGGGGATGAAGGGACATAAGAAATTGAGCGATCTATTTGTATCGTTGAAAATTCCAGTACACCGCAAGCATACAGTGCCTGTAGTGACCAACGGCAATGGCGATATCCTGTGGGTGGTTCCCTATCGGATGGACGATCGTTATAAAATTACGGGCAAAACCAAAAAAGTGCTTACATTAGCATGTTTTTAAACCCATGGGAGAAAAACCGATATACATCGAAAATCAATATTTGGGCCGTGACCGTGGTTGGGTGAGTGTGCGGCTGGTACTGGCTTTGTTTTGTTTTATCGCATACTACATCAACATCGAACGGGAAAGCGAAAGCCAATTGTTCCTATTGGTGGGAAGTGCGATCATATTTGTGTCCATTGTGATGATGTATATGCTTCAATACCGCATTACGGTAGAACAGGGGAGTGTAAAACTCAGCGGTTTATGGACTACCCGCCTGGTCAAAATTGACCTGAATAGCATTGTGAAAATTGAGCGTAAACCCTACAGTAAGTTCTTTATCAACAATCCGGTATATAACCTGCATCAAAAGGGGCGGATTAAGTTTTATGCGGGAGGGAAAGACGCCGTGTGGTTGACCGACCGGGACGGGCTGGTGTACATCATCGGTACGCAGCGGCAGGTGGAACTTGAGCAGGCCATTCTCAAAGCGAAAAACAAATCGGGGAAGGACGCGGCTCAATAAATACGGTGGGTTTTTGTCAATGGATCGTTAAAAAGTTCGTAAAAAAACAAATACAGTAAATAAATCTTATCCTTTTTTACGTATGTTTGTGTACGTATGGGGTTACTGAAATTTTTATTCATAGCAATCGCCGTTTTATGGTTGGTACGTATTGTGTTCCGGCTGATCTTCCCTTGGGCAATGCGTAAGATGGCTCAGAAGGTAATGGACAATGCGCAGCAGCCGTACCAACAACGGAATGCGCCCTATCGTAACCATGGTACCCGTCAGCCCGACGGCAAGATACGTATCGACTATGTGCCGCCCCAAAACCAATCAAAGGGAGCAAAAAAGGCAGGGGAATTTGTGGAATTTGAAGAAATCAAGCCGTCTGCGGAATAGCCATCAAAAACCTTACCTTTGCAGGTATGTGGCTGAAAAAATTGTCTGTCCTTAATTTCAAAAACTATACGGAGGCCACGCTCCAATTTACCCGCGAAGTAAATGCCTTTACAGGCGCCAATGGAGCCGGGAAAACCAATCTGCTGGATGCCATCCATTACCTTTCACTTTGTAAAAGTTATTTCAATCCTGTAGATTCCCAGCAAATCAAACAGGGAGAAGACTGGTTTATGGTGCAGGGGGAGTTTGATAAGGATGGACAGCTGGATTTGGTAGCCTGCAGTCTGAAACGAAATCAAAAAAAGCAATTCAAAAAGAATAAGAAGGAATATACCCGCCTGGCGGACCACATCGGCCAGTTTCCGTTGGTCATGATTTCTCCAAACGATTCGGCGATTGTAACCGAGGGGAGCGAGGAGCGCCGCCGCTTTGTCGATAATGTGATTTCACAGACCGACCTCCCTTATCTTGATCGGCTAATTGCTTATAACCGTTGCCTTATGCAGCGCAACAGCCTGCTAAAGCAGGCCTCCCGGGGTGGAGTATTGGATAAAGGTCTGTTGGATGTCCTGGATGCGCAGCTGGTCGAATTGGGGCTGCCGATTTTTGAGAAACGACGTGCATTTATGGATGAGTTTATCCCGGAGTTTAACAGGCACTACGGCTTTCTGACGGAAACAGCTGAAAGTGTCTCTTTGACTTACGAATCCCAATTGATGGGCGGTAATTTTGCAGAGCTATTGAAACAACACCTGGATCGGGACAGGGCGTTGGAGCGTACAACCGTAGGTATTCATAAGGATGATCTGCAATTTACCATCCACGTGGATATGCCGCTCAAGAAATTCGGTTCCCAAGGACAGCAGAAATCTTTCCTGATTGCATTGAAACTGGCACAGTATAGTTTTTTATATAGACAGAAAGGCTTCAAGCCCTTGTTATTGCTGGATGACATCTTTGATAAATTGGATGATCACCGCACCCGCAAGCTTATGCAAATGGTGTCTGCCGATGATTTCGGACAAATATTTCTCACCGATACGGATGCGGTCCGTATAAACCGTATCTTTGAAGAAATAAACCGAAAGGTGCGGGTTTATGAAATCAGTCACGGCACCGTACAGTAATTCGAAAGGATATGAGTGGCAGAGGTGACGATATAACCATCAAAGAGGCAATTGAAAAGATGCTTGATGTGTACAAATTGCGGCGCAGGTTTGACGAGACTGCGTTGATAGCTGCTTGGCCGCAATTGATGGGCAATGCCATTGCTAACCGTACCAAACAGCTCTACATCCGTGATCGGAAGTTGTTTGTTAAGGTAGAATCATCCGTCATCAAGCATGAACTTTTGCTGATGCGCTCCCAGATTATTGGGCGTATGAATGAGCACGTGGGGCAGGTAGTGATCGAAGATTTGGTGATACTTTAAGTAGTGCTTAGAGCAACCATAACGCCGTTAGTGCAGCAATAGCGGGCAATCCTTGGATAATGAGTATTTTTCGGCTTGCGGAGATCGCGCCATAAACTGCTGCGATAATGACGCACGACAGAAAAAAAGCAGCGATGTATTGACTCCATATCGCATCGTTAATCAGTAATGACCAAATTAAACCTGCAGCAAGAAAGCCGTTGTAGAGCCCCTGGTTAGCAGCCAATTTCTTCGTTGGTGTAAAAAGATGATCCGGTAAGCTGCCGCCAAAAGCTTTTTTTCCGGCGGTTTCCCAAGCGAACATTTCTATCCAAAGAATGTACAAGTGCTCAACAGCAACTAGCAAAATGAGTATACTTTTTAGAAGTTCCACAATGTCAAAGATCAAAGATAAAAAAAGTCGTCTCATTATTTTGAGACGACCTCATTCGCTATATTTTTATATTTTTTCTGTTAGCCTGTTACTTCGATGGAGTAGCTGCCGGCGTTGTGGAAGTGATGCCCAATTTGGTCTTTACATCCGTAGTCAGATCATCGCCTCCCGCAAAATAAGGAATAGCCGAGTTGGCGATATCAAATACGTATGCGTATCCCTTTTCTTTTGCAACACTTTGAACGGCTGTATTTGCTTTTTGGAAGATAGGTGCAAATAATTCTTCTTGCTTCTTCTGTAAGTCCTCTTGAGCAAGTTGCTGTACTTCTTGAATGCGTCGCGCAATTTCCTGCAATTCTGTGCCTATTTGTTGCAGTTTGTTATCTATCGAGTCTTTATTCGCTTCGCTCCGGTTACGTTGCAGGGTTTGGGCTTCTGTGAGCTTTTTATCATGCTCCGTTCCCATTTGCTGTAATTCGCCTTCTTTGGCCTTTTGGAGATTTTCAAATTCCGTTTGAGCGGTTTTGAATTCAGGCATCGATTGAATAATGTCATTGGAATTGACATGCCCGATTTTCTGCTGCGCACTAACGAGTCCGGTTGATAAAAACAGCACCGCAACGATCCCTACACCTTTTAACAAATTTTTCATGCTATTCATTTTGATTTTTACATTGTTGTGGGGCCTGTTTTCCGAGCCCTGCTTTGTGAATTATACAGTTTTTATTTGTAAGTTACTAATTTTCTTAAACAGCGCAATGATACGAAATGAATCATTTTTCTGCAAGTGAAGGATCGGGTTTATATCCTAAGCGCGTAATAACATCATTGCTTTTATCCAACTTGGGATTGGCGTAAAGAAAAGTAACTTCGCTGCCTTTGTCAAGTACAATATCCAAACTCTGGTCGGTTGCGATAGCTTGTATGGCCTGGGCTACCCGGTCCTGTATGGGTTGGATCAGTTTTACTCGCTCCTCGAAAAGGTCTCCTTCGAAACCGAATTTCTGACGTTGAAACTCCTTGGCTTCTCGCTCTTTGAGCACAATTTCGTCTTCTCTTTTCCGGCGCATTTCCTCGCTGAGCAATACCTGGTCTTCCTGGTAAGCTTTGTAAAGCTTTTCGATGTCGGCAAACCGGTTATCTACTTCTTCCTGCCATTGGACAGATAGTGCATCCAATTGTTTTTGGGCGGCGAGGTATTCGGGTATATGTTTGAGAATGTACTCGGTATCTACGTAGGCAAACCGTTGGGCAAATGTCGCCGATGATGCCATCACGGTCAATGCTATTACACCTATTATTTTTTTCATGCTCATTTTAGTACATATTTTGATTTCTGGAATATCGCTGCAAAAGTAATTCCATTTTTTTATTTAATTAGTTAAATCCTCCCATCTGCTGCATGATACTGAATGTGAAATTCTGCCGCCATTGACCGGCATCTACACCCGGTATCGGATCAAACGCATGGCCGTAATCGATACCCAGCAAACCGAAGATAGGCAGGAAGATGCGGGCGCCTACACCTACTGAACGGCGAACTTTGAACGGATTGAAATCGCGGAAGTTGTTCCACGTATTTCCGCCCTCCGCAAAAGCCAGTACGAATACGGTAGCTTGGTCATTCAGCATAACCGGGTGGCGCAGTTCCAATTGGTACTTATTGTAGATGGGACTCCCTGAATTGCGGGCAATGTTTACATCCGCACCGTCAGGAATAACCATGCCATTGGCATAGCCCCGCATTGCGATAATTTCAGAACCCTGAAGGAAGTCAAATCCCATCATACCGTCTCCACCCAGTTTGAAACGCTCAAAAGCCGATTGGCCGGTAACACTGTTGTAGGTACCCAGGAATCCGAATTGGGCCTGCGCTTTCAGCACTAATTTACCGGTAATCCGCGTGTACCACTGGGAATCAAATTTCCATTTGTGGTATTCCGTCCACTTGTAACGCTCTTCGTTGGGCGCTGTGGGATAGTTGACGTTATTAAACGACGAATAGGGGGGAGTCACCTGGATGGTTAACCGTAGGTGCGATCCCGACGTTGGATAGATCGGAGCATCGACCGAGTTACGGCTGATTTCCTGGGTGAGGTTAATGTTATAGGATGTTCCGTTTTCAAACAGGAACCCGGGATAATTCTGTAACTTGTATTGCTGGAATCCCACCGAGTAGTTCAGTTGGAAATAGTTGTCGGGCCATTGCAGGCGCTTACCCAAGCTGACGGTCACCCCGTTCATCCAGATGCGGTTCAGGTCTTTGTCCGCTGCAATCTGCCGTCCGGTCCAGTAATCGAATCCGCCGAACGAGGAAGACGATGTATACGCACTGACCCCGAAATAAATGGGCTTTTTGCCTCCCAACCAGGGTTCCGAGAAGGAGAAACTATACGACTGGTAGCGCTTGCCACTGGTTTGTCCACGTAGACTTAGTTTCTGTCCGTCGCCCCGTGGAAGTGGCTTCCAGGCAGTCTTGTCAAAAAAGTTCCGGGTTGAAAAATTGTTGAATGAAAGTCCCAGTGTGCCGATCACCTGACCGGCGCCGAATCCGCCGGACAGTTCTACCTGATCCGAGGGTTTTTCCACCACGGTGTACTCAATGTCAACCGTTCCGTCCGAATGGTTCAGATTTGTCGGTACCGGATTGGTTTTCTGCTCGTCAAAATTGCCGAGTTGTGCAATTTCACGTGTGCTCCGCATTAATAGCTCTTTTGAGAACTTCTGCCCCGGTTTGGTGTAAATGGAACGGAGCAGCACCCGGTCATTGGTTACGTCGTTGCCCTTCAGGATGATGTTGTTTATTGTGAACTGGGCACCTTCATAGATGCGCAGATCCAAATCGATGGTGTCGTTATAGATTTTGGTCTGTACCGGGTCTACGGTAAAGGTCAGGTATCCATCGTTCAGATACAGTGAAGAAACGTCATCGCTGTTGCGGGTTGGTCCCATGAGTTTAGTAGTCAGTTTTTCTTCACTGAATACTTCACCTTTTTGGATGCCGAGGATAACATTTAGCAACGAGTCAGAATATTTGGCATTTCCCTGCCAAGTAATGTTCCCGAAATAATATTTGGAGCCTTCGTATAAGTCAATATCCACAATGACGTTGCGGTTGTTGTACTTGTAGAACGTATCCCGTAGGATTTCTGCATCCCGGTAGCCGCGTTCGTGCATTTTGGCGATGAGCTTTTCCTTGGCTTCTTTGTATTTATCCTGCTTAAATTTGCCGGGCCCGGTAATCCGCCACCACGTACGTTGACGTACACCCTTGAAAAATTTACGGAGTTGATGTTGCGAAAAATCTTCATTGCCGGTAAAGTTGATCCGGTGTGCGCGCACCTTCCGGTTCTTGTCTACATTGACCACCAGAATCTGGTTGTTTACCTGGGCGGAATCCTTTACCGGAGCCATGGTGATTTCGGGATACAGGTATCCTTTTTCACTTAAATAGCGGGTGATGGTATTCCGGGTGGTATTCATCAGATTTTCATTGACGATTTTTCCGGTATTTTCGTTGAGTTTTTTGCGTACTTCCTCGGTTTGGGTCTTGTTAAGACCTTCAATGTCAATCCGGGTAAGGCGTGGGCGTTCCACTACGTGGATGTTGAAGAAGATGGAATCTCCTTTTATGGCATCGGCATAGAGCTCTACTTCATCAAACAAGCCTTGGGACATCAGGTTTTTTACCACGTTGGAGGTAGCATCGCTCGGCACTTCAATTCGTGACCCCACAACCAGTTTGGAAATGGTGATGAGCACATCATTATCGAGGTATTCCGTGCCGCTTACCGTTATCCCGCCAATGATATAATTCTGCGGATTGAGGTAGCTGAATTCATCCGAATCATCCACAGGTCTACCGCGTTGTTGGGCTAGGGTGGTCTCTGCTGCCAATATGGTAATGAGTACAAAAAAGAGTATTCGCTTCATCTATCTAATTTATTGCCGCTAAAGTACGTCAAACAGTTGTTAATTTTTGTTAAAAGGTTTTTTTTTGAGCTATTCTGTGTTGGCTATCAGTTATCAAACCATCGGCTATCGGCTTTCAGCAATTCGGCTCCCCGGCACCGGCCCCCCACCACTGACCACCGGCCCCCACCACTACCTCACTACTTGTTCACTTGTTAATCCGAAGCGGCGTTCGCGCCGTTGGTAGGCAAGGATAGCCTCAAATAAGTCGGTTCTTCTGAATTCCGGCCACATTTTTTCCGTGAAATATAACTCGGCATAAGCCAGCTGCCACAATAGGTAATTGCTGATTCGTTGTTCGCCACTGGTGCGGATCATCAGTTCCGGATCAGGTATATCATGCGTTTCAAGCGATTGGGCAAAACGGTTTTCATCGATCTCATCGGGATGGAGGCGGCCTTGCTGGACTTCTATCGCTAGTTTGCGGGCGGCTTGGACGATTTCCCAACGGGCACTGTAACTCAACGCAAGTGTCAAGGTACATTGCTGGTTCTCAGCCGTCTTTTTGATGGCTTCAGACAGTTGTTTGTGGCATCTGGAAGGCAATTTACCAAGGTCGCCGATGGCATTCAACCGTACGCCGTTGTCCATGAGTGTTTTTGTTTCCTTGTTGATGGTGTTGACCAATAACTCCATCAAGGCAGAAACCTCCAGCTTTGGGCGGTTCCAGTTTTCTGTGGAAAAAGCATAGAGTGTTAGGTATTTAACACCGATTTCAACGGCTCCTTCCACGGTATCCCGAACGGCAGTTACCCCGTTTTTGTGGCCAAATACACGTAACTTACCCTGCTCTTTGGCCCATCGCCCGTTGCCATCCATGATAACAGCGATGTGTTGGGGTAACCGGGCCCTGTCTATAATTTCTTTACTATCCATTCAATAATTCAGGGCAAAGTTAAGATTTTTTTGAGGACTTACTGCCATTCCGGACATCCTCCTTTGAAGATTGTGTAGGAGAGGGTAATACCAATGGTCATGAACGAATCATACGGACGGCCGTCGCCGCGTTGGCTTCCCGGCTGGGCATTGGGAGAATTACCGTAAGCAAGGGCTCGCCAAATCCCTGGGTCGATTTTTTTTGGGGGAAAGGTTCCATAATTGCCACTGACATCATCTAGGTAATCGGTCAAAGTCAGCCGATATCCAAGTTCAATTCCCACGGACCACGAACCCCTCAGGTTGTATTTGAATCCAGCACCAAAAGGGATGGACACAGCATATCGGCCGTAAGGTGTGCTGTTATACAATCTATCGTATTCCGTTTGCCAATCCCTTAATATAGCGGTATGAATCGCTCCCGATTGATCGGATACATATCGTTTCGGGTTAAACCGCACGCCCCCAATCCCTGCAAAAATATACGGCGTGTAAACAATCCTACCCCGTTGGGGCAGCCATTTAAAGAAATTGAAATCTACCAGCAGCGCCGCTTCTTTCACTGCACCGAAAAAGCCGAGATTACGATTACGCCGTTGTTCGAAGCGGGAATAACCGTCGTATGCAAACACATTCGCGTAAGCAAAATTGCCCCGTAGGCCCCAGGTATGGTCGAGGTTGTATTTAACGGACGCTGCTGCCGACCAATCGTTGAACGCCAATGGATTTTCGGGATTGAGATCGCCCATGTAACCCGAGCTGCCTCCCTGTAAACCGAATTCCCATTCCTGCGCGCAGGCATTCATAAATTGGAAAGCGATGAATAACGTCAATAGTCCTCGAAGCACGCTATGGTCGTCTAAATTATAAGGGGATAAAGATAGCTATTTTCGTTCACGTGTAAAGGGCTCCGTGTAAATCCGCCAAACCTGCGTTATCCGTGTTCCATCGATTATCCGCATTCCATCAATAATTCCGGGCGTCAAGTCCCCAAAGCAACTTGTTGCGCAGGTTGGAAAAATAGCTGTAATTTTTCAGCCGTAGCAGATTGGCCTGGTAATGGGCCCTACGGATTTTGAGCCGGATATCTGTAGAAACCGAAGTTGTTTGTGAATCGCAGGATAAGAGGAACTTGCCGCTCCGGCTTTCGATTTGCAGCTCCAATTCGATGTCATCCGAAAGAACCACAGGCCGCACATTGAGGTTATGCGGTGATATGGGCGTGATGACAAAATTGCCGCTACCAGGCACAATAATGGGGCCGCCGCAGCTCAGTGAATAGGCGGTTGATCCGGTAGGAGTAGCCACAATGATCCCGTCTGCCCAATACGCGTTCAGTAATTCACCGTTGAGGTACGCACTTACCGTAATCATTGCCGAGCTGTCGCTTTTGAACAGCGTAATATCATTTAATGCAAAGGGACTGCCTTTGAAGAGTGTCGTCTGCTCGGACCATACCGATAACAGCGTCCGTTTCTGAATGTTGTATTCGCCCTGGAAAATGGCCTCGATGGCAGTGTCGATATCGTCTTTGTTAATATCTGCCAAAAAACCGAGTCGCCCGAGATTGACACCCGCAACGGGAATCCCTGAGTCGCCCACGATGGACACCGCAGCCAGCATAGTGCCATCACCGCCCAGACTCAGCATAAACCCGATATCTTCCGGCAATTGGCTGCGGCTGGAGTAATTATGGAATGCTCCAGAAAAGGTAATCTGCTGCCCCAGGAACTGCTGAAAATCTTCGTATATCCACAGTTCGGCGTTTCGGGCTATCAATACGTCAAATAGGTGCTGCACATAAGGGATGACCGATGGTTGGAATTCCCGTCCGTAAACCGCTATCTTCATAGTTTTACATGTTGATGTAGTTCATCAATTGCTCGTAGCGGTCGCGGGAGTTGTCGCGGCTATTCTCGTCGTTATACGTAGCTTTGACGGTGTAATCGTGCCGTAAAAACGAAGATACGATGGATGAAATATTCGATTTATTGACTTTGATGGTGACCTCCAGCCGGGAGGAATCCGAGAAAGTTTGTACATAAGAATTCAGGATCTGTGCGTTGTCCGATTCGACAATGTGAGCGATGTGTGAAAGTGCATTGTCGCGATATCCCATTTCCAACACAATAATGCCTCCGGGCTGATGAATAGACATGGTTTGGCTCAATGTGCTGACCAGCTCAAGTGGCGTGATGGCCCCTAAATAGGTATGCTGTTCATCCACAACGGCTAAGAGATCAAGTTGATAAATCTGAAAAAAGAGTAGGGCGTCATAAATGTGCTGGGTGGCATAGAGATGAATTTGCAGATACGCCACATCGGCCTGCTCGATATTTTGATCGACGTTTGTAAGACCTGCTAAGGTTTCATAAGATACCGATCCGAGGAACAGATCGTCTTTTACCACCGGCAATTGGGTCAGGCGTAGGTCGGCCATTTTATCCAGCGTATAGCGGATGCTATCCGTCGGATTGATCGCATAATTGCCTTCTGTAATGACTTGACCGATATTCATGACTGCTCTCCAAGCTCTTTATTTATTAAACGAGTAAAATGTCAAATCGTTTAATCTTGTCAAAATTAGTCGGTTTTGTTGACAACCACGACTGTTTTGCGTTTTTTTTCACATATTGATGATTTTAGAAGGTAATTAAACAAACGAATGACAATACACGAACTTTTACTACTTTTGGCTGCTGATCGCATACGCTGTTTTGGAAGATAAAGACAAATACATTGTTATTAGGGAGGTTATCCGGAAGAAAAACCCGCGACTCCTCCAGTGGATACCTCGCTTCTTACTGCGTTACATTGAACGAGTCGTGCATGAAGAGGACATCAACCAGGTGATGGCCAACATAGGACACTTGCATGGGCTTGATTTTGTGAATGCATTGATTGCAGAACTGGGTGTCGTTGTTGAACTCCGCGGCGAAGAAAATATTCCGGCTACGGGAGGAGCGATTTTTGCCTCGAACCATCCCCTGGGCGGATTGGATGGAATTGCCTTCATGCATGCACTGGGCAAATACAGACAGGATATCAAATTTTTGGTGAATGACATTCTGTTGAACATCAAGAACCTGGAACCCTTATTCGTGGGAGTAAACAAACACGGAACACAGGGTCGTAAAGGGATGGAGCAAATTGAGGAAGCCTATGCGCGCGATCATGCGCTCCTGGTTTTTCCAGCCGGACTGGTATCCCGCAAGCGAAAGGGCAGGATTGAGGACCTGGAGTGGAAAAAAAGTTTTATCAACAAGGCTAAAAAATATCAGAAAGATATTGTGCCCGTGTACATCGAAGGAAAAAATTCTAATTTTTTTTATAATTTCGCCCGTTTCAGGGAATTTATAGGAATCAAGGCTAACATTGAAATGTTTTATCTTGCAGATGAAATGTTTGCGCAGAAAAACAAAAAAGTAACCATATGTATAGGAAAACCAATTTCTTATACTTATTTTGACGCCTCTAAAAGTGAAAGAGAGTGGGCTGGGCATATAAAACAATTGGTTTACGACTTAGCCCCTGAAAACTAACTATATGCAAGAAATAATAGCACCTGTTGACCGCAGTCTCATAAAAACGGAGCTTACTCAGGAGGCGTTTGTCAGGTATACCAACAATGGGAATAACGAAATTTACCTGATAAATCATCACAATGCGCCAAACACGGTAAGAGAAATCGGACGATTGAGGGAACTGACTTTTCGCGCGGCCGGAGGTGGTACGGGGTTGGATCTCGACTTGGATGATAACGATACCTGTGCCGATGCTTATGACCAACTGATTGCCTGGAACCCAGAAGACGAGGAAATCATCGCGGGATACCGGCTGATTAAATGTAAGGATGTAGGAACAAACAGCCACGGAGAAATCAACTTATCCACCGCTCATTATTTTCATTTTTCGCCCAAATTCATTCGCGAATACTTACCTTACACCATTGAATTGGGGCGTTCATTTGTGCAACCCAAATACCAGCCAGGAAAGGATAACCGGAAAGGATTGTTTTCACTTGACAATCTGTGGGATGGGTTGGGCGCCGTGGTAAAACTCAACCCCGACGTTAAATACCTGTTTGGAAAGGTAACCATGTATCCGCATTATAACCAGGAGGCAAGAGATCTGTTGATTTATTTCATGCACCATTATTTTCCGGATAACGAAAATTTGGTTTGGCCGATCAGACCTCTCGGCTATTTTAGTGATACCACGCACTTCCGCCGGCTTTTTGAAGGACTTGAATATAAGGAGGGATATAAAATACTCAATACCCGGATACGGGCACTGGGGGAAAACATCCCCCCGTTGATCAATACCTATATGAATCTATCTTCTACCATGAAAACGTTTGGTACCGCCCAGAACAACGAATTTGGTACGGTAGAGGAAACCGGCATCATGATTACGATTGACGATATCTTCGAAAGCAAAAAAGAGCGCCACATTTCTACGTATGAGCGCGATAAGGAAATCGGAAGCCGAAAGGTGATTTAGGCTATCAGCTATCAGCTATCAGCCGATTGCCGACAGCTGATAGCCGACTGCCGACAACAGCTAATTCTCGGTTAATAAGGCCTTGGCAATTTCGGAAATGGTTTTGCCGTCTGCTTTTCCGGCGAGTTTCTGGTTTGCCAATCCCATCACCTTGCCCATGTCTTTCGGACCCGAAGCACCCGTTTCAGCAATGAGTTGTTTGACGGCACTTTCCACTTCTTCACGGCTGAGCTGCTTTGGCAGGAAGCTTTCGATTACTTCCAGTTCTTCTATTTCGATCTGATACAGATCGTCACGGTTTTGCTGTTTGTAAATCTCCGCAGACTCCCGTCGTTGTTTGGCCAATTTCTGCAGCACTTTAACTTCGGTGTCTTCCGTGAGTGCCTCGGCAGGTCCTTTTTCTGTTTTTGCAAGCAGTATGGCTGCCTTGATGGCGCGTAGGCCGCGGAGCCGGGTATTGTCTTTGGCCAGCATGGCTGCCTTAATGTCCTGATCTATTTTATCTTGTAAAGCCATTTTCTGTAGGTTACTTGTTTTGAGGTTATTTTACGATGCCAAAGATAGTAATTTAAGTTTACACGAATAGCCACGGAAGCGGGGGTATTAATCGATAGCAGTTGATGTTTGCCACGAATGCACAGATGGTTATAAATGATCCGTGTTTGTCAGATGATTCGTTTGTTAGATGATTCGTGTTAATTCGTGTATTCGTAGTTTTTTTGAGATATTTTTTTGTACTTTTGGCGCAAATGTTATTTATATGGCAACTGCATTAGAAAAAACACCTCCGAGAAAAACCGATAACAACGCAAATCAAACCCATTATTATGTAACATTGGCTATTGCTGTAGCAATCGGGTTGGCTGGTACCTTCCTCCGGTTCTTACAGGATTCAGCACTGCTATCCGCCATTTCCAATATCCTGCTCGCCCTCGGTTGGTTTATTGTCTTCCGCGTGGTGTTCCGGATTATGAAATAGGACGATGACGTAACCTGCTAACTATTAATGTAATTTTCTAATTGGTTGATGGTCTGCTGCTGGTCTTCGATGATGTATTTGACCAAGTCACCGATAGAAAGCATACCGATCACTGTATCTCCTTCAACAACCGGGAGATGCCTGAAATGATGATTGGTCATCAGCTGCATGCAATGATCAATGGCTTCATGCGGTGAGATGGTATGCGGATTAGGAGTCATCACCTCATACATGGGCGTATCTTTGGAGGATTTTCCCTGTAGAATAATCTTGCGGGCATAATCCCTTTCCGTAAAGATGCCCCGTAATGCCCCGTTTTCAATGATCAGCAATGCACTGATGTTTTTTTCCATCATCATCTTTAATGCTTCCAGTACAGAAACATCTTGGGATACCGAATAGACGACGGCTGGTTTGTTGTTGAGGATGTGCTTAACGGTTTTCATCTGTAAATAATTTTATTTCATCGGTCAGATGGAGCTTATCCTGTTTAAAATTTACATTTCCTTGTGTGATAAAAATGAAATTTCAAACAGGAACGGTTCATAAGTCAAGTCGTTGCTTAATATGTCAACAGAAATACAGGGGCCAGCTTATAACTATAATCGGCGTTTCGCAAATACAGGATAAAGATAACGAAATTCCTCAAAAAAACCTAACACATTTTTTCGACGCTGCTACTAGCCGGCCAGTCCGCTTGGCCAGGCATGCCACGGAATGCGGGAAAGAATCAAAATCAATCCGATGATATAAAATATCAGCACACTTGCATTTTGTTGTTTGGGGGTTGGCAATCGTTTTGCCCGTGAATAGCCGACGGTAATCAGCACAACGGCTACCAGCATCATGAGGGGGTGTTCGAGAAAGTAAAGGCGGGCTACGCTATCTTTCATTGCGGCTCCTGATGCATTTTTAATGCCATAAGGTGAGACGAAATAGGTGATCAAACCAACGACCAATTGCAGATGCGCACAGATGAGTCCTAACAATGCCATTTTACGGTTATACCCTTTATTTTGCAGGTAAGCGAATAAGACGTAAAGAATGGAAATAACCAATCCGGCCAGTAGTACATAAGCCAAAGTTGAATGCAGGTGTTTGATCCCGGTGTACATAGTTTTTTAGTTGTTTATGTTAGTACCATCCCCAACTCGATAGTGGGGCTGTTGTTGCCATTACGATGAATGACGTGCTAAAATTACGGAATTAATTGGAGATTCCAGCACCGTTACTTCGGCAACCGGACTGAAAAGATAGATGCGCCGTGTGGTTAGCTCAATGCAGCGGTACCGCTTTCTGATTTTTTCCTTCTTTTGGAAAACACGGCCGTTTTTGAGGGAAAAAATAGCATTTTCTGGCAATTGCTCCACAACTTGGATACCATTGCTTTGGATATCATATCGTTTCAATACGCGGAATAATCCCAGGTCCGTACAACTTGATGCAGCCGGATTAGCCAGATAGCGAATCAGGGCCGCTTCGACGTCACCGGGGAAAACCCTCAATTGGATAAAAGGTTGCATAAGTTGGCCGAAATGGGTTTTCCACTCCTGTCCATGGGGCTTTACGCTATTTTTATGGTTATTCCAAGTTTTTAAATGGGCAAACTCGTGGATGGTCGTAATCAAGAAAGCGTAAGGATTCAAATTGTGATTTACGGATATGCGATGTCCATGTTTACCATGTGGCGCCCTGTAGTCGCCCAATTTGGACGATCGGCTTTTGCTGATGCGGAAAAGACATCGGCTATCAACAATCCATCGGGAAATAACCGGCGCAGCAAGCGCGGGCATGTATTGGCTTAACTGGTGACTGTAGTCAGGCATGTCTGTCTGTTTTTTCTGCGATTTTCCCTTTTTCCAATCGGATATACTTCGTTACACAAGCGGGGATATCTTCGGCATAGTGACTTACGTAAATGAGCGTTGTACCGACGATGCGATGTAACTCGTCGACTAAATTTTTGAAAAAATCATGGTGCTGCGGTCCCAGGCCTTGGCAGGGCTCATCGAGAATGAGCAGTGTCGGGTTTTTGATTACTGCCCTGGCGAGCAAGCACAGCCGTTGCCGGTCTGGACTCAGCTGTGCCAAACGCAGGGAAGCAGTATCGGCCATGCCAAAAAGCTGCAGCCATTGAAGAGCTGTTTCCTGCTGTGCAGCACTTACTTTCCGGAATAGTCCAACCGTATCAAAAAATCCCGAAAGTACTACCTGCAATGCCGTTTGGGTTTTGGGAAAATATTGGTGTAGCTCCGGTGACACGTAGCCGATTTGTCTTTTGATGTCCCAAATGCTTTCGCCCGAGCCGCGTTTTCGCCCAAATAGCGTAATATTATTGCTGTACGCCTGTGGATTGTCGCCGTTAATCAAGCTGAGCAAGGTAGATTTGCCAGCGCCGTTGTGACCCTGCAAGGCCCAGGCTTCACCGGTAGCCACCCGCCAGGTTATTCCATCCAGGATGAGCTTATCTCCATAACGTACCGTTACATTCTTCAGCTCAACAACCACCTTGGAGTCTTCAGGGGGGCGGGGTTCGAGCAGCCTACGGATAGGGCCGTGTAATGACTGGTGCAGCTGGGATTGGGAAGTAGCCAGTTCGGGGGGGGACCACTTGATTTCACGCTTGGGTCCTTGCGCGATGACGGTATCTCCCTGGATTACGGCAACGTGTGTGATACACGGTGGGATTTCTTCTGGAGTGGTAGCGAGGATGATCTGTGTACCGGACCTGGCAATGGTGTCCAGAATTCCATTCAATCGATGCCGTGTTTCCACATCGAGCCCAATGAGTGGATGGTCGAGAAGTAACAGCCTGGGATTGCGGACCAGAGCGGCGGCAATCATGAGCCGCCGTGTTTCCCCGTTGGATAATTTAATCAGGTTTTTGTCGGCCAGCGGGTCAAGCGCCAGCAGTTCCATCACATCGTTGGTCTTCCAGGTGATTACCGGATTCTTGGACGTAATGCTGTGTAGGTACTCGGTTACGGTGGCAACATCCTCCGCCTCTGTACTGTTGAACCGTTGCTGGTAATAAAAGTTCTGCACGTTGCTTTTGCTGCGAAAATGATGGTGGAAAGGGACGTAACAGACCAGGTCGTGGTGGTTACGGTAGGTGCCATCTTCGGGTTGCGCCAGGTAGTCATCCGCATAATAATGACGAACGATACCCCGGGTAATCGGGGTACGCCCGGTAAATACTTCCAGAAGCAGGCGTTTTGACTCTTCGGGATATCCTGTAATGGCCCACTGTTGACCTCTTTCCATTTTGAAGTTGAGGTTCTTGGCAACGGGTTGCCCCTCTTTCGTCACGGTTACGTCGGTTAACGCTAAAAACGGTGTATTCACTAGTTGCTGTTTTGGTTCGTATACTTGCGCCCTAATCGATTGAGGATAACATATCCAATACTGCCGGAGAATATCGACGCGACCAAAATGGCAAATTTAGCCGCTGTCTGATGATTGAGGTCTTCAAAAGAAAGTAACGCGATGAATATCGACATCGTAAAACCGATGCCTCCAATCAATCCAATGGAGAGCAGTTGGGTCCATTGTGTGCCTTTGGGAAGCTCACTTACCTTCAGCCTGACTGCAATCCAGGATAGAAGGGTGATGCCCAAAGGTTTGCCTATACATAATCCGGCGATAATTCCGAGCCCAAGCGGACTGGTAAGTCCTTCTACCATTCCACTTTCAAACCGGATATTGGTATTGGCGAGGGCAAACAAGGGCATAATGAAAAAATTGACGGGAGTACTGATGGCGTGTTCAACCTGTTGGATCGGAGAGGGGCCGCCATTTCTACCCCGAATCGGAATGGCAAAAGCAGTAAGTACGCCGGCGATGGTAGCGTGTATGCCGGAATGATGGATGAAATACCAAATAAATAACCCTGGAATCAGGTATAGCCAAATGGATTTCAGGCCCATCCGGTTCATAAAAGTCAGCAGCAGGAAAATTCCCAGTGCATACAGCAAATAACTTGCTGCCAGATCAGTTGTATAAAAGATGGCTATGACCAGAATGGCTCCGAGATCGTCCACGATTGCCAGGGCCGTCAGAAATACCTTCAGTGCAATCGGTACACGTTTGCCTAATAGCGAAAGAATGCCAATGGCGAACGCAATATCCGTTGCCATCGGAATGCCCCAGCCGTGAGCGGTTTCAGTGCCCATATTAAACAGTAAATAAATGCCTGCCGGTATCAGCATGCCACCCAGTGCGGCAAAGAAGGGAAGTGACGCTTTCTTAGCCGATGAAAGCTGGCCATGTGCCAGCTCTTGTTTTATCTCTATGCCGACCATCAGGAAGAACACAGCCATTAAGCCATCGTTTATCCATTGGAGGATGCTATACCGGAGATGGACCTGCGGTGTCTCGATTCCTACCGGATGGGCAAGTAACGATTCGAAACCGGAGCCCAGGGGTGAATTGGCAATAACCAGGGAAATAACCAGAAACACCAACAATGTCATGCCACTGGCCGAGTCGGCTTCAAAAAATTGTTTGATCTGTTTACGCATGGATGGGTAATCTCGTGAGAAATGCCCAAATTTACAAAAAAAGGGACAAATCGCCTTTTCCCTCGCGGACAATTTCGAAATCACCCGAAGTAGCATCCACCACCGTAGAGGCAACGTTGCCGCCGTAGCCTCCGTCGATGACCAGGTCTACTTGGTTGCCGTATTTTTCGTGAATCAGCTCCGGGTCCGTGGAGTACTCCACGATTTCGTCGTCGTCGTGGATGGAGGCCGATACGATGGGGTTGCCCAGCTCACGCACGATCTCCCGGGCAATGGCATTATCCGGTACGCGGATACCCACAGTCTTTTTCTTCGAGCTCAATAGTTTGGGTACCTGTCCGCTGGCATTAAAAATGAACGTGAATGGACCCGGAAGCGCCTTTTTCAGCAACCGGAATGTTGCGGTATCAAAGGGCTTGGTGTATTGCGCAATGCTGGTGAGGTCATTGCAGACAAAAGACAGATTTGCCTTTTCAGGCTTGATGCCCCGCAGTTCGCACACCCGCTCAATTGCGCGGTGGTTGTTGATGTCACAGCCCAGGCCATAAACAGTATCCGTTGGGTAAATAATCAAGCCACCTCTGCGCAGCACGTCCACTACCTGTTGGATGGCTTTCGGATTCGGATTCTCTTCATAGATACGTATTAACATCGTTTCAGCAATTGAACACAGATGACACGGATGCGTAAATCCGTTTAATCTGTGTCATCTGTGTGCTAATTAAACCATCAAAACTCCGCGTTGTTTGGCGTACGCGGAAAAGGAATTACATCGCGGATGTTGGTCATACCTGTAACAAAGAGGACCAGCCGCTCAAATCCGACACCGAACCCCGAATGCGGGGCGGTGCCAAAACGCCGGGTATCCAGGAACCAGTCCATTTCATCGGTCGGAACACCCAGTTCCTGCATACGTTGCACCAACTTATCGTATCGCTCTTCGCGCTGTGAGCCGCCTACCATTTCGCCAATGCCGGGAAACAGGATGTCCATGGCAGCAACGGTCTGCCGTCCCTGGTCATCCGGCTCATTGAGCCGCATATAAAATGATTTGATTTCTGCCGGGTAATCGGTAATAATGACCGGCTTCTTGAAATGTTTTTCTACCAAATACCGTTCGTGCTCAGATTGCAGGTCAGTACCCCAACCCGTTATGGGGTATTTAAATTGTTTCTTTTGATTGGGCTTGCTTTGGCGCAATATATCGATCGCTTCTGTATACGTAATCCGCTCAAACTGGTTGTCCAAACAGAAATGGAGTTTCGTGACGAGATCCATCTCCGAGCGCTCCTGTTGGGGTTTACCCTTTTCCTCTTCCAGTAGCCTGTTCCTGAGGAATTCGATTTCATCGGGGCAGTGGTCGAGGGCAAATCGGATAACGTATTTGAGAAGTTCCTCTGCCAAATCCATGTTATCTTCCAGTTCGTAAAAGGCCATTTCCGGCTCAATCATCCAAAACTCCGCCAGGTGACGCGTGGTGTTTGAGTTTTCCGCACGGAACGTCGGCCCGAATGTATAGATGTTGCCCAAGGCCATGGCAGCCAATTCGCCCTCCAGTTGTCCGGATACGGTCAGATTGGTAGGCTTGCCGAAAAAATCCTCCCGGTAATCAACGGAACCATCCGGGTTCCTCGGCGTATGGTCAAAATCCAGGGTCGTCACCTTGAACATTTCGCCCGCACCTTCGGCGTCAGACCCCGTGATAATCGGGGTATGCATATACACAAATCCACGGTCAAAAAAGAACTGATGAATGGCAAAAGACAATGCATTGCGTACCTTGAATATCGCGTTGAAGGTATTTGTACGGAACCGTAGGTGGGCGATTTCACGTAAAAATTCGAGGCTGTGTTTCTTGGGCTGCAACGGAAATTTTTCCGGATCACTGTCGCCGAGTATTTCGAGCGACTCTACCTTGATTTCGACCCGTTGCCCCTTGCCCAATGATTCTACCAGCGGCCCGGAAACCGCAATGGCTGCGCCGGTGGTAATCCGCTTCAACAGGTTTTCATCGGTACGGGTAAAATCTACCACCGCTTGGATGTTGCCGAGGGTAGATCCATCGTTGATGGCTATAAACTGATTGTTCCGAAATGTTTTAACCCATCCTTTTACGGTTACCTGTTGCCCGTATTCCGTTGCATTCAATAAATCCTTTATACGTGTATGTTTCATATCTTACCTTTCGGTTGTTTGTAGCTATCCGCTTTCAGCGATCGGCTTCCGGCGATCAGCCATTTGTTAATTCAACTGTTGCCGGCGTAGGTTTGTTTTTGTATAGCGCTAATGCTATGCCGGCTAAAATGAAGGGGATACTTAGCCATTGCCCCATATTAAGCGCCATCCCTTGTTCAAAGGCAACCTGATCTTCTTTGAAAAATTCAATACAGAAGCGGGCAGAAAATAATAAAATCAGAAATATCCCGAACATAAAGCCACTGGGTCGGTTATTTTTTTGGTACAGAAAAAGCATTACACAAAAAATAACCAGGTAAGAAACCGCTTCGTAAAGCTGGGCGGGATGGCGGGGAAGATTATCTACCCGTTGAAAGATGATACCGTAACCCTCTCCCGTGGGTTTGCCAATGATTTCAGAATTCATGAAATTCCCGATCCGGATAAAAGCACTCGTTAAGGGGGCAACAATGGCCAGGCGGTCCACTACCCAAAGAAAACCCAGCTTGGTTTTTTGGCAATATAGGATGATAGCGATGAGGATACCAAGGGTTCCACCGTGGCTGGCTAATCCGCCAAACCCAACAAACCGATAAGCCCCGTCTATTTTTGCTATGGGAAGAAATATTTCAATGGGAGCCTTCCAGAAATATTCGGGTTGATAAAAGATAAAATGTCCAAGCCGCGCACCGATAAAGGTTCCCAATATCGTATAGATTGCCAGTCGCTCAAATTGTTCAGGTGGAATACCTTCTTTTTTGTATATCCGAGCCATGACATAATATGCGGCAGCAATGCCCATCGCAAATAATAAGCCGTAGTAGCGTACCGGAAATACCCCGAAAAGTTTGGTGATTTCGGGAGATATGTTCCAGTGGATAAGGGCTGCAATCATCGGATATACTAAAACCAAAAAAACCTCCAATGAAACTGGAGGCTTTGATACATCATTTAAATTTTATAGTCACGATAAAACCTTGGTTACCAGGTCTGCGGCTTCTTTTAATAAAATAGCCGAGTAAACCTCCAACCCGGATTCATCAATCAGCCGTTTGGCTTCTTCGGCGTTTGTGCCATGAAGGCGGACGATGATCGGAACGGGAATATTACCGATTTCCTGATACGCATCAATAACACCCTGAGCTACGCGGTCGCACCGTACAATGCCTCCAAAAATGTTGATGAGGATGGCTTTTACATTCGGATCTTTCAGAATGATGTTAAACCCAGCTTTGACGGTTTGTGCATTTGCCGTGCCCCCTACATCCAGGAAATTCGCGGGTTCGCCTCCTGCCAGTTTGATGATGTCCATGGTAGCCATGGCTAGCCCGGCACCATTCACCATGCAGCCTACGTTTCCATCAAGCTTTACATAGTTGAGGTTGGACTCGCCAGCTTCTACCTCTGTGGGGTCTTCTTCGGTTACATCCCGCATCTCCGCATAATCCGGATGACGGAACAAACCGTTCTCATCCAGATTCACCTTTGCGTCTACAGCCAGAATCTTATCGTCCGAAGTTTTCAATACCGGATTGATTTCAAAGAGCGAAGAATCTGTAGCATCATATGCCTTATATAAGGAAGCAACGAATTTGGTCATGTCTTTGAACGCCACACCGCTTAACCCGAGGTTAAAGGCAATTTTACGTGTTTGAAAGCCTTGGAGGCCGACTTTCGGATCAATTTCTTCCTTAAAAATAAGATGCGGTGTTTTTGCGGCGACTTCTTCAATGTCCATGCCGCCTTCCGTGGAATACATGATGATGTTGCGGCCGCGGCCACGATCCAGCAGCACGCTCATATAAAATTCCTTGGTTTCGCTTTCGCCGGGATAATAAACATCCTGGGCAATCAATACTTTGTTTACCTTTTTGCCTTCCGGCCCCGTTTGAGGGGTCACCAGTTGCATACCGATGATGTCGGAAGCCCGCTGTTTCACCTCGTCAAGATTCTTGGCCAGCTTCACGCCGCCACCCTTGCCACGGCCACCGGCATGTATCTGGGCTTTCACCACCACCCAGTCCGAGTTGTAGTCTTCCTTCAACTTTTTGGCTGCTTCCACAGCTTCTTCAGGCGTCTCAGCGACAATGCCTTCCTGCACCCGTACGCCGAAACTCTTCAGTATCTGTTTGCCTTGATATTCGTGAATGTTCATTTGCGAAAAATTTGGCGTAAAAGTAGGGTTTTAATCGGGAATGGTCAAGGGAAACCTCTAAAAATTGCCTACCTTCGCAGCATGCTACAAGCTACTGGCATTTATAAATCATACGGCACGTTACCGATTCTGAAAGGAGTAGACCTCCACGTTGCCAAAGGAGAGATCGTGAGCCTGATCGGCGCATCCGGCGCCGGCAAAAGTACCCTTTTACACATTATAGGTACATTGGATCGCCCCGACCGGGGCAAGGTAGTCATAAACGGAACGGACGTCGGATCGCTCCAAGCCAAGCAACTGAGCATGTTCCGCAACGAACACATTGGTTTCGTCTTTCAGTTTCATCACCTACTCCCGGAGTTTACGGCGCTGGAAAACGTCTGCATCCCCGCTTTTATTAAAAAGGAGAGCCGGAAGAAGGCGGAGCACCGGGCGACGGAATTGCTGGACTTGTTGGGGGTACGGCAGCGTGCCGATCACAAACCCGGAGAATTGTCAGGCGGTGAGCAACAGCGGGTAGCGGTGGCACGTGCCTTGGTAAACAATCCATCCATTATTCTTGCCGACGAACCTTCGGGAAACCTCGACTCTGAAAATGCAGCAGCATTACATAAGCTGTTTATGGACCTACGGGCGCAATTGAATCAGACCTTCGTCGTCGTGACACATAACGAGGAGTTGGCAACGATTGCCGACCGTATTGTCCATATTAAAGATGGACGGATTGAATCGGTTGACCGCCATGCAGGATAAGGTATTGATTACACAGGGTATGCAGCCGTTTGCCCAACGCGTAGCAAAGAGACTGCCCGCAGCATATGTCCCTTTATTCGGCTCAGCAGCCGATGTGCCGCAGGTGCTTATAGATGGGGGGAATTTCCTGAGAATTCCGCATCCCAATGCACCTGCTTTCGTACACGAAGTACTTAAAAGATGCCTCGATAGGGAAATTTCGGTGGTGATTCCCTTGGGGATACAGGAACTCCACCCGATGGCTGAGGCCCGACCCCTTTTTTCGGAATACGGCATTGATGTATGGGTGCCCGCTGTGAATACGTTAACTCAGCTTCCCGTCATCGAAAATCCACCCAAACAAATGCCTTTGGTCATATTGTCCGCAGATACGGTGATTGTCGGCAAAAGGGTGAATCGGCAATTCGATGGGTTATCGGGTGTTTTTACGCCGTCGGACTCCGGCGATGAAATAGCGTTATGTTGCATTGCCGATTAGCGGATGAATTAAACCATTCTGTTATTTGTGATTCCAACCGGTATATGCGAACAGACGTGAATATTTATCAAAAAAGGGCACTTGTCATTGGACTGGATGATGTGCTTTTTCCAAAAAAGGATTATCTTTTACAAGTATATTATCTGTTCGCAAATTTGCTTGAATACACCGAAACCGTGCCGCCCGCCAAAGATCTGACCGAGTTTCTGAAATCGGCCTATATGCATCACGGCGAAGACAGACTTTTTGAACGGGGCGCTGAAGTATTCGGTATCGATAACAAGTACCAAGCACAGTTTGATCGGCTCCATTTTACAGCAAAACTCCCCTTAAAACTGTTGCTTTATGAATCCGTCAGGGACATTATGCGGGCAGCACACGAAAACGGGAAGCCGCTTTTTATATTGACCGGCGGAAACCCTGCCATGCAGTTGAATAAATTGAGGCATGTGGAATGGGAAGGGCTGGACCGGGTTATCAAAGTGTATTTTGAAGAAGAACTGGCTGGCCAGCAGAAGGAACCCATGACGTTTTTGCTGGCGGAAAACGGCTTGGAGAGCGAGGATGTTTTATATATCCATGCCCCCGGCGATGATAGGCTGGCAAGGATTGCGGGTGTGGATAGCGTGGATGTAGAACGGATTTTGACAGACGACAAATGAATAGAATGACGATAAAAATTTTTATGGTAATGGGGGTGTTAACCCTCGTTATGTCGGCTTGTAGCGAGGATACAGTCATGCCGAAGCTCGAACGCCCTAAACAGGCGGATACGGACGAAGACCTATTGAAAGATTCGGTTTATCTGTATACGTATGGGTTTTACCTGTGGCAGGACGATTTACCCGATTGGTTTGGGGATGTGCGGGGAAACACCGGCCGCTTCAATTCTGCGGATGCGGTCTTGGAATCGTTGAAGACATATGCTCAAGACGAGAAAGGAAATCCGCTCGACCGTTTCAGCTTTTTGGACCGTTGGGGAACCGTTAATGCGGAAATACAGCAGGGACTAGCCGGTAGCTTCGGGTTTGACGTTCGTTACCATAACGACACAGATCTGTATATCAAAAAAGTAGATCCAGGTTCACCTGCAGATCAAGCTGGCGTAAAAAGGGGGTGGCAGGTGCTACGCATAAATGGCAGAAGCGATTTATCGCTCGCATCTATAGAAGCTGATAATTTTGATTTTCTTTTCAATGCGCTGGATGGCAACAGTGTGGATCTGTTACTCCGAAAGCCGGATGGGAGTGAGGTGTCACTCCAACTGAATCGTAGCAATTATCAATTGCAGCCTATATTGGCAAGTCAGGTGTATACCGTTGGGGAAAAGAAAGTGGGATACTTTGCGTTTGATGCCTTTGTTTCAACGCTCAACGATTGGGGAAACGCGACGTATGTTAAACAGCAACTGGATCAACTGATGACACGGTTTGAGGGGGCAGGGGTCGAGGAAATGATCGTAGATCTCCGATACAATGGGGGAGGAGCCGTCGTGACCGCTGAGTATCTTTCAAATTTGCTAGCACCTTCATCGGTAGGCAGCGGGTTAATGTATACGAATAAGGTGAATCCTCGATTGGACGACTTTTTACTGGCTCATCGGGTCCGCATTGATTTCTCTCCTGTGCATTTCCATAAGACGAATGCCCTCAACCTTCGCCGCATTTATTTTTTGGTAACGGAAGGGACTGCATCAGCTAGCGAGCTATTGATTAACAATTTAACGCCGCACGTGGACGTAAAGTTGATTGGTGAGCACAGAACGTATGGAAAGCCGGTTGGATTTTTCAACTGGAATATCTTAGGGGTAGACCTCTATGCGGTATCGTTCCAGACATTTAATTCAGTGGGATACGGCAACTATTTTTCAGGCATGGAAGTCGATAAATTGATTTACGATGATCTCACAAAAGATTTTGGCGATGTTGAAGAGGATATGATCGCTGAGGCATTATATTATGTGCGTAACGGTAGTTTTTCTGACCAGCAGGTTAGCCCTCAGGCAAAGACAGCCGTAAACGGAACCAAAACTCGTACTCCTTCTTTGAATGGTGTCCTGGATAATCGGCGAAATAAGGGTATGTATCTTTTTTAACTATGCGACTTTGGGTGATAATTAGTATCTTGCACTTCAATGAAAGAAGGGAAGCCAGCAACAATCAAGGAAATTGCCAAACGGTTGAAGATTTCACCTTCTACCGTTTCCCGGGCACTGAATGACCACCCAAGTATTGGGCTGGTAACTACGATGCGTGTGAAGAAGGTCGCGGCTGAATTAAATTACGAACCCAACCAAACAGCAATTTTTTTTAAGCAGCGTAAGACGTTTACGGTAGGGGTAGTGCTCCCAAGTCTGTCGGAGCCTTTTTTTTCAGCGGCGATCAGTGAAATTGAAAATGTGGCCAGTGAAAAGAATTATACAGTCATCATGGGGCAATCCCTGGACGATGCCGACCGTGAAATGCGCATACTCCAGACACTGAAAACGCATCGGGTCGACGGCGTACTGATGTCAATCGGCAAGAATACGCAAAATTATCCCTTTATAGAACTGATGGAAAGCGCAGGTATACCCATCGTTTTTTTTGATTGTGTACCGGATATTGAGAACATACATAAGGTATATTGTGATCTGGAGACCGGTATGCTGGAAGCCATTGATCGGTTTGTTTCCTGTGGGCACCATGCGATCTCGCTGATTAATGGTCCCGCACGTCTGCTGGCTAGCATGGAGCGCGAAAAGGCATACAGAAAAGGTCTATCCAAACACAGTATACCGTTTAAAGAAGAATACATGGTCAATACAGACCTGACGCCTGAGGGTAATGAGGCCGCCATTTTGCAGCTTTTGGCTTTGTCGGATAGGCCGTCTGCGGTGGTTTCCTTCAATGATTATGTGGCAATGGATGTAATGAAAGCCGTACGGAAACGGGGAGTCGCCCTCAATCAGGATATCCACTTTATCAGCTATGCAAATTATCCGCTTTGGAAATATATAGAAAACCCACCCATGGCGTCTATCGAACAATTTCCCGGAGACCAGGGGAGAAAGGCGGCTGAGTTGCTCTTTCAGCTAATAGAAACGACAGAAGGGCGGGAACCCACAAAAATCACCTTCCATTCACGGTTGGTTAATCCGGGATAAATTAATTCTTGGATTGGATTCAGGAGCTAGCTGCGGTTTAAAAGGAGGGAGGGCAATGACTGAAAAGGCATTGCCCTCCCTTACTAACTGTTTATAGGTGTATCACCTCTCCGTATGCATCGGCTGCTGCTTCCATGATGGCTTCGCTCATGGTAGGATGTGGATGTACAGATTTGATGATTTCGTGTCCGGTGGTTTCCAGTTTGCGTGCCACCACTACTTCCGCAATCATCTCGGTAACGTTGAAACCGATCATGTGGGCACCTAGAAATTCCCCGTATTTGGCATCGAAGATGACTTTAACGAAACCATCCTTAGCACCTGCAGCACTCGCCTTGCCGGATGCGGAGAAGGGAAACTTACCTACTTTGATTTCATATCCGGCCTCTTTCGCCGCTTTTTCGGTGTATCCTACTGAAGCAATTTCCGGCGAACAGTACGTACATCCCGGAATGTTATTGTAATCGATGGGATGAACATCCAGGCCTTTGATTTTTTCGACACAGGTAATGCCTTCGGCAGACGCTACGTGTGCCAGGGCTTGGCCTTTCACGATATCACCGATGGCGTAAACACCTTCCACATTCGTCTTATAGAAATCATCTACCACTACACGGCCCTTCTCTGTTTTGACACCCACTTCTTCCAACCCGAGGTTTTCAATGTTGGGAGTAATGCCAACTGCTGAGAGTACCGTTTCAGCTTCGATCGTTTCGGTACCTTTTGACGTTTTGATCTGTATTTTGCTCAGTTTGCCCGAGGTATCTACAGACTGTACCTCGGCACCGGTAAGGATCTGAATACCCGCCTTTTTAAGGCTGCGTTCCAGTTGTTTGGATACCTCCTCATCTTCCACCGGCACAATGCGGTCAAGATATTCCACTACGGTCACTTTCGTCCCAATGGCATTATAAAAATAGGCAAATTCAACACCGATGGCTCCGGATCCCACAACCACCAATGACTCGGGTTGCTTTTCTAGGTTCATTGCCTGGCGGTAGCCAATCACTCGCTTACCATCTTGTTTCAGGTTGGGTAATTCACGCGAGCGTGCGCCTGTAGCTAAAATGGTATGTTTTGCCTGATACGTTTTGGTATTGCCTTCTGCATCTTTTACTTCAATGTTTCCGCCCTTTTTAATGCGGGCAGTACCCATGATGACATCGATCTTGTTCTTCTTCATCAGAAACTGGATGCCCTTGCTCATACCGTCGGCTACCCCACGGCTACGTTTGATAATAGCACCGAAATCGGGCTCACCGCCGGTTACCTTAATGCCATAGTCTTCGGCGTGGTTAAGGTATTCAAATACTTGTGCGCTTTTAAGCAAAGCCTTTGTGGGAATACAGCCCCAGTTGAGGCAGATGCCGCCCAAGGACTCCCGCTCTATAATGGCGGTCTTAAAACCAAGCTGGGATGCCCTGATGGCCGCAACATAACCACCCGGTCCGCTCCCGATTACAATGATGTCGTAGTTCATATATATTCTGTTTCCTGAGATTGATTCCTGTTTTTTGCTGTCAGATCAAAAATACGGTGGCTACAAACTTACGCTTTTTTTTGGAAAGCCGGGAAACCCAAAAGTATCGGTTAACGGTCACATTTTGGTCAAAGCCTGTTAACTATGGTGCCGGATGGTACATAATTGCCTATTTTGCGCCCAATTTAATCATCATGAGCGCGAATAACAAAATTTTGGATTGGTTTCGTAACGTTGCCTTGGTAGAGGGGATCTCCATGGTTGTCTTGGTTACATTTTCTGTATTGAAGCGTACCACTGATTTTGAGTGGGCTGCTTTGGGTGTTAAATATGTGGGGTGGGCCCACGGCATCCTGTTTATCGCCTACGTTTATTTGCTGTGGATGTGCACAGACAAATACAAATGGAAATTTAGCCGTGTGGCGATATTTTTCCTTGCTTCGCTGATTCCTTTTGCCCCATTTTTCGTCGAAAGGAAGTTGAGGCACGAAGAACGATCTTAAGGACGGTCACCCGAATAGGCGTATGTAATTTCCGTCTTTCCGTGTGGTGATGGATTCCCCTCCGGGTCGAGATTGACAAATACCAATCTATCTATTGTTAAGATACGCTGGCGTGTTATTTTGTTGCGCACCTGGCAGGTAAGTGTAATAGATGTCCGGCCGAAGTGCGTAGCGGTAATACCCAGTTCGATAATGTCACCCTGTTTAGCCGAACTTACGAAGTTGATTTCAGAAATAAATTTAGTGACCACATGGGGATTACCTAGTTGTACAATGGCATAAATTACGGCTTCTTCGTCGATCCATCGGAGCAATGTGCCTCCAAACAACGTGCCGTTTGGGTTGAGGTCCTCGGGTTTTACCCACTTGCGTGTATGGAAATTCATGTCTTCTACATGTGAATCGCCCGGTTGGCCGTGGCAGCCAAAGACGCCTCCCGGAATGCTTCCGTAAAGGTAGGGTGTGCATGGCAAATCCGGCCGATGTCTTCGGCCGATGCCCGGTATTCCATGGCGACGGTCGCCTCGGAAATCATGTCTGCTGCCCTCGGCCCAATCATGTGTACGCCCAGCACCTCGTCTGTTTCGGTGTCCGCCAATACTTTAATAAACCCGTCTGTATCGCCGCTGGCCTTTGCACGTCCGCTGGCCTTAAAGGGGAAAGAGCCGGTCTTGTAGCTGCGGCCTTCCGCTTTCAGTTGTTCTTCGGTTTTCCCGACACTGGCTACTTCGGGCCATGTGTATACGACACCCGGGATCAGGTTGTAGTCGATGTGGGGTCTTTGCCCCGCAATGCGTTCGGCAACGAAGACACCTTCATCCTCTGCCTTATGGGCAAGCATGGCTCCTTTGATTACATCACCGATGGCATATACCCCCGGTACCGGTGTTTCCAGATTTTCATTTACCGGTACTTTCTTACCCCGTTCTTCCAACTTGATGCCGATCTTGTCCAAATCGAGTCCCTCCGTATAGGCTGTGCGGCCCACAGCGACGATGCAGTAATCGCCTTCCCATTTTGCAGGCTGCCCTTTTGGATCCTCGGCGGTGATCGTCACTTTTTTCCCTTTGACCGTTCCTCCTGTTACTTTGTGGCCCAGGTAAAATTCCATGCCTAGTGTTTTTTTTAATACCCGTTGCAGTTCCTTGCCCAATCCGCCATCCATGGTTGGAAGGATGGTTTTTTCGTATTCGATAACGGATACTTTTGAACCCAGCCGGGCGTAGACTGAGCCTAGTTCCAGACCAATTACCCCGCCACCGATAACGATGAGGTGGTTGGGTACCTCTGCAAGTGCCAATGCCTCGGTAGAAGTGATGATCCGCTTCTTGTCAACGGGGAGAAAAGGCAGCGCTGTCGGTTTGGATCCGGTCGCGATAATCACATGTTTGCCACTGACCTGCTCGGTCTTGCCGTCATTTTTTGTCACCTTGATGGTGTTCTTATCCACAAAAGATCCCACTCCGGTAAAGCTGTCAATCTTATTTTTCTTGAAAAGAAATTCGATGCCGGTTACATTTTGCTTGATAACATCATCCTTCCGGGCAATCATCTGCTTCATGTCAACTTTGAGATTGCTCAGATTGATACCATGGCTCCCGAAATGATGGGCAGCGTTGTGGTAATGTTCCGAAGAGTCCAGAAGGGCTTTGGAAGGAATACACCCTACGTTTAGGCAGGTACCCCCAAATGTGCTGTATTTTTCAATGACGGCTGTTTTCAGGCCCAATTGCGCACAGCGGATAGCGGCCACATATCCGCCGGGTCCGCTACCGATTACAATGACGTCGTATTGCATGTGATGATGTTAGTCTACTCAGATGGTCAAAGATACAAAAAAAGACAGCCGTACGGCTGTCTTTTTATAAAAATGAAAGGCTATTTGTCTTATTCGGCTACAATTTTTCCTTGCATCACACCGTAGTGACCCGGAAAGCTGCAAACGAAAGGATAAACACCTTTTTCGTCCAGCGTAAATTCGATAACATCCGTTTCACCTGGTCCCAATAATTTGGTGTGAGCCACGATGGATGATCCAAAGGTAACCGGAATGTATTCGGTGTCAACCGCTTTAATGGCTTCACCACCAAAAGCAGGAAGATCGGTTCCAGGCGCAAGGACAACCACGTTATGTCCCATGGATTCTTTAGGCATCTCTCCTACGTTATGCAACGTCAGTTTTACCGATTGACCGGCTTTTACCCGGAAGAGTTTTCTATCAAACGTCATTAGATCGTTCGCATTTAAGGTCAGGTCATTGCTTACAGCCACTGTATCTAACCCCGGAATATCTGCAGCAGGTGCTTGTTCTGTGGGGGCTGCTGACTCAGTTGATTCAGTGGAAGATTGCTCTTTCGTTTGGTTGCCACCGCAGGCGGCGAAAAAAACGGCTCCCGCTACTACGGGCATCAAAAATAATCGCTTCATTTCAAATTGCTGTTTGTTTGCGCCCCAAAGGTAGTCGAATTTAAAAATGTACAAAAGTGCAATTATCACCTGATTGTAATTTTAATGTCACTTTGTGTTTTTTGTCGTCGTATGTGTCAGGGTCTTGATGATTTGGTACAAGGATACCGGATCGAATGGTTTTCCCACTACGGCGTCGGCCCCCGCGGCGTATGCAGCCTGCTGCTCACGTTGCAGTACCGAAGCGGAAATAGAAATAATGGGTATCTTACGGATGTGCTCCTGTGGATCGTTCCGGATGGTACGGATTGCATCAAATCCACTCATGATGGGCATATGTGCATCCATAAGAATTAAGTTGTATGGAGTAGTTTCTACTTTTTCCAGGGCTTCCTTTCCATTTTTTACCGTATCGACAGTGATGCCCCAGGTATTGAGCATATGGGTAACCATAAAGCTGTTCAACTCATTGTCTTCCGCAAGGAGTATACGGATGTCAGTCAGCGGCGGTAAATCCGTATATTGTCTTTTTTCGGATTTGGGGGTTGCTTCGGAAGATTCTTCGTCAAACCAGCATTGAAAAACGAATTCGCTCCCTTTACCCAGTTCACTATACGCATGGATCTGGCCTTGATGCAGGTTGACCAGGCGCTTTACAATGGCGAGCCCTAGTCCGGTGCCGCCAAAGCGTTTGGTAATGCCTTCCTCTCCCTGTTCGAACGACTGGAAAATCTTATCCAGCGCACTGTCGGTGATGCCAATACCGGTATCTTTTACGGAAAACTGGATGTGTGCGCGATGTTTTGATCGCTTGAGGAGTTTGGCTTCGAGCGTGACGCTTCCTTTTTCAGTAAATTTGATGCCATTGGAAATCAGGTTACTCAATATTTGCGTCAGGCGCAATGAGTCTGCAAGGATATGCTTGGGCAGGTTTTCGTCGCTGACTACTTGAAACGCAATTCCTTTTTGTTCGGCTTTATAGGCGAATAAATTCGTGAGTTCTTTCAAGATGTTGGTAAGCGATGTTTTGGCATAATCCAGCCGCATTTTGCCCGAGTCAATTTTGGAAAGGTCGAGGATGTCATTAATGATTAGCAGTAGCTGCTGTGAAGCATTTTCCAGGTAATCCAACCATTCCGACTGTTCTTCATTGAGGGGGGAGTTTCGCAACATCGTCGTGATTCCCGTAATACCGTTAATAGGAGTACGTATCTCATGGCTCATGTTGGCGAGGAAATTTTCTTTCGATTTCCGGGCAAGATCCGCTTCTTTTTTTGCCTTGACCAGCTCTATATGGGATCGTTCCAGCTCTTCATTTTTCCGTTTTAGCTCCCGTTGGATATACACTTGTTGCATAAACGACTTGACCTTCGCAATCGTGATGTCCGGATTGAGGGGCTTATAGAGGTAATCCACGGCGCCGCTGTGCAGTCCTTTAAGGAGAAATTTGTCTTCCTTGGAAATTGCAGTCACCATGATTACCATGATTTGCCAGGTTTTCGGATTGCTCTGCAATAACGAGACAAATTCAAACCCATTGATCTCGGGCATTTGTACATCCACCAATGCGATGGCCACATCCTGGTTCCAGCAATAGCGCAGTGCTTCGTTCGGTGAAGTGCTCCCCCATATTTCTAAATTGTCGATATCGGCCAACAGTGCCTTTAGGCTGAGTACATTTTCCTCCTTATCATCAACAATAACTAATTTTAATTTCTCCATGCTGATTTCTGTCAACTGATTTCTGTCAAATATAAGTATCCAGCTGTCGGCTGAATGTAATGAGTTCTTCGTTTGTAAGAATAAGATCGGCCGCCCCGAGTCCGATCGCTGCTTCGGGCATGGTTTTGACCGCTGCCTCCCGTGGATCCTGTACGATGCAGAGTCCTCCCGCGCGTTGCACCGCACACATACCTTGTGCACCGTCTTGGTTGGCTCCGGATAATAATGCCGCTGCGATGGCCGGTCCATACACATCGGCAGCACTTTGTAGGGTTACGTCAATGGAAGGCCTGCAGAAATTTACCGGTTCCGAGATATCCAGTGAAAAAGTATGGTCCGGCTCAATCAACAAATGATATCCTGCCGGCGCAAAATAAGCCGTAGCTCGCCGGATAGGTTCTTTTTCTTCCGCCACCTTGACGGTAATATGAGATTTGGTCATGATGCTCTCCTCGATGTTAGTTTCATATCGGGCATTTCGATGAACGATGACCACGATTGCAATTGGCAGGCCTCCCGGGAATACTTTGAGCATGTTGAACAACACATTAAATCCACCGGCAGAGCATGCCAATAGCAGTACTTCAATTTTTTGAAGTTTGCTAACAGCATATGGAGTTAAATTAGGCAATCTTTTGATAAATATTTTGTTTTTTGTTAATAAGTCTAAAACGCTCTCTCAGGTGCTCCGATCGGAGGGTCTCTTTTGATCCCAGACCAAGAAAACCAAAGAGGGCTAAACTTTCATACAAAAGGTTAAACACACGCTCCTGCAATGCTGTATCGAAATAAATCAGGACATTACGGCAGGTGATCAACTGAAATTCATTGAATACGCCATCCGAAACGAGATTATGAATCGAAAACAGGATGTTTTTTCGCAAATCGTGGTGGATGGCAGCCGCGCCGTATCCCGCAGTGTAATAGTCGGAAAAAGAATCGTCACATCCCGTCTGTAAGTAATTATCGGAGTACACTTTCATCTTTCCTAGATCAAAAATACCCTGTTTGGCCGTTTCAAGAACCTTTGAATTGATGTCTGTGCCGTAAATAAAAGAACGGTCATAGAGATTTTGTTTTTTAAGTAGTATGGCTAATGAATAAACCTCTTCACCGGTGGAACAACCTGCACTCCATATCTTTATGTGCGGAAAAGTGGCCAAATAGGGAAAAACTTCCTCACGCAATGCAACGTAAAAAAGCGGATCACGGAACATTTCGGTGACGTTGACCGTGATCTCACCAAGGAAGCGGTAGAAAAAGCCAGAAGTATTAATCAGGTTGTGTTTCAATCCACGGAAATCAAGTCTATACAAATCGAGGATACGGGAAATACGCCTTTTAAGCGAAGCACGCGAATATCCATTCAGATCAAAACCATGGACATGGTTGACCAATTCAATCAATTCTTCCAGGTTTTCAAACGACAAACTCATTTTAGTTGCCACTTATTAGCTGATCCACACCCGTATGAGCGAAAGTAATTTATTCACATCTACGGGTTTGGTGATATAGTCATTGGCGCCCGCCTCAAGTGCCAACCGCCGGTCGTCCGGCATCGCCTTTGCCGTAAGCGCAATGATGGGCAGTTTTGCAAACTTTTTATGGGTGCGGATTTTAGCGATGGCTTCGTAACCATCCATCCCAGGCATCATAATATCCATCAATACCAAATCGATACCGGGTTTCTGCTGAAGAATGGACAGGGCCTCTGTTCCGTTATTTGCCGTCTCCACGATCAGGTTATAGGATTCAAAAACCGTGCTTAAGGCGAATATATTACGCATGTCGTCATCTGCCAACAAAATACGCTTGCCTTCCAACGCATTGTCAAGCGGTTGCTTTTTTGATAGAGATCCGCCAAGCCAAGGGAAAGAATGCGCGGCAGGCGTGCCATTTTTTATCCGGTTTATAAACAGATTTACTTCGTCGAGGATCCGGCTGTTCGATTTATCCGATTTCATCACCAGCGTTTTCGTGTGGTGAAGCATGCGGTCCGTCATTTCTGCATTGAGGTCCATTGCAGTGTTGATGATAACGGGTGTGTCTGCATATTGAGGAATACCTTTGATTTCATCGAGCAAATCCGCTCCGGACTTATCCGGCAGGTTGATATCGAGAATGATACAGTCGAAATGTTCGCCGGATGTAAGGAACTGAATTGCCTGACTGCCGGTAAAAGCTTGTATCACGTCCACACCACTTTCTTCCAGGCTTGTTTTGAGGCTATCGCTTTGGATTTTTTGATCTTCGACAACCAATACCGTTCTGAGTGGAGATTCGGTCATCTTGTGAAGATGTTCGAATGCATCATCCAATGATTTTTTGTCAACTGGTTTTTTAAGAAAGCCCACGGCAGCTTCTTTGATTTTTCGCCTGTTTGGCCGGTCTGCCGACATCAGGTGTACGGGGATATTTTCGGTGCCGGGGTTGAGTTTCAGTTTTTTCAGTACGGTCCAGCCATCCATTGCGGGTAGTACAAGGTCCAAAATGATTGCATCGGGTAGGTGTTCCACAGCCATCTGCAGTCCTGTGTCGCCCTGGTGGGCGACCAGCGTCTCGAATCCATGCTCATGGGCGCAATTTTCCAGTATTTCCGCAAAATTCTGATCGTCTTCGATAATCAGTAGCCTTTTGGGATTTCCGGTGTTAGCCGATTGCGGAGGTACCTGCGGCCCAGTTGGCATCTCTTGTTCCGGTACTGTTACCGTGGGTGAGCCGGTGTAGTCGGTAACGACTGCGCTCGCTGCTTCCGCCTTAAACTGCATGGGAAGTATCAGGGTAAAGGTGCTGCCTGCCCCCTCCCGGCTTTCAAGCTGGATTTCTCCGCCCAGCATGGTGGCCAGTTCGCGGCAAATCGAGAGCCCCAAACCGGTACCTCCGAATTTACGGTTTGTTGAACCATCTGCTTGTTTAAAGGCTTCGAATATCAATTGCTGTTTGCTTTCGGGGATGCCGATACCGGTATCTTTTACGGATAACACCAGTGTATCATTCGCACCCCGTGTAAACATAAGCTCTACCTTTCCGTTTTCTTTCGTGAATTTGAACGCATTGGAAAGTAAATTTTTTAGAATCTGCCGCAGGCGCTGTTCGTCTGTTGCGATGATAGGGGGTAGGGTGCTGTCAACAACGACCTTAAAATCAATTGATTTTCCGTTTGCGACACCATTGAAGAGGTCCAACAAATCCTGGGCGATGGACGACAGCATTGTGTCTTCGATCACCAGCTCCATGCTCCCGGATTCGATTTTTGATAAATCAAGAATGTTGTTGATCAAATGTAGCAGGTCTTTCCCGGCATTGTGGATCACTGACGCATATTTCAGTTGATCCGGCAAGAGGTTACCGGGTTTATTATCTTCCAACAGTTTGGCGAGTATGAGAATGCTGTTCAATGGGGTTCGCAACTCATGGCTCATGTTCGCTAAAAACTCCGATTTGTATTTGCCCGACTGTTCTAGTTCGTTCGCTTTCATCGCGATGGACTGACGGGCTTGTTCGATGGAGAAATTGCGCTCTTCCAGTAACCTCGCCTTTTCCTGAAGTTCAAGATTGGTATGTCTCAACTCGTCCTGCTGTATCCTCAATTCTTCTTCAGATGCCGCTAACTGATGGGTTTTGTGGATGAGTTCGTCGTTGGTGGTCCGTAGCTCCTCTTGCTGAGCTTCGAGTTCCTCGGCCTGTTGCTGTGTTTCTTCATAAAGCAGGGTGAGGGTGGCATGGGCTATGGCTACCTCAGTTGCAGTGGCCAGGTTAACTGCGGCCTTTTCGAGAAAACGCAGTATCGTATCATCAATTTTGCGGAAAAAGCCAAGTTCCATTACACCAACGGCTTCGTTTTTGTAGACAAGTGGTTGTATGACGAGGTATTCAGGTTTGCTATTGCCCAACGAAGACGTAACCGTCAGGTAGTTTTTGGGTATTTCCGAAAGGACGATGGTTTCCCCGGAGGCGATGCATTCACCCGCGAGGCCTTGGCCGCTTTCTATGCTGGGGCGAAGGGATTGCACGTCGGCAGCATAAGATCCCATCCGTACGAATGTGTTTTCATCTGCTCTGCTTTTCAGGTAAATGACCCCAATCTTTGCGTTGAGGTACTTGCAGATTTCCTGGATGGTAATCGTCGCAATTTCCTGCTCACTGAGTCCACCACGGGTTTTTTCATCAAGATTGGCCAAACCGCTCAATATCCAGTTGTCTAGTTCCTTTTCTTCGGAAAGCTTGGCTAAATTGCTGTTGGTTTCGCGGATGAGTAATGCTGTCTTCTTTTGCCGTTCGAAAGTCTTGGTGGCATAAACGAGCAGCCAGCAGATGACTGCAGAGGTCAGGCTTGCGGTGATCAGGATGGTAATTTTGATGTTGTCAAGTATCTGGTGCGAAATGTCAATGTATCTGAATTGATACAGTATATAGAATAGGCTGATGCACAGGATACCGATAAGTAGGGAAAAGCCAATATATATATGTGCCTTGAATGATATTTTTTTCATCGTTAATTAGCCGTTCTCCCGTTTGTAAAAATAAAAAAGTCAAGCCTAAAGTATGGGATGCCGCTCAAAGGGTTTGGTACGATCAAACCAGTAACGGTAGGTATGGTGCGTTTTATAGATCGTACCACCGATATACCGGGCTACATTCATCATTTTCGGATTAAAATCGCCGATCCAATTCATCTGTAATTCTTCGTACTTCAGTTGTTTGGGGTCCTGCACGACCTTGGCAGCAGCCACCACGAGAGCTGCTTCGAGTCCCTTGCGTTGGTGCGCTGGTACCACACCGAATACGATGCCAAACATGGTTTTGCAACGTTTACGCCACCGGTTCCACAGAAAGCGTATTTTCGCGGGTAATGTAAGTCGGCCATTCGTGTACTTGACAATCAATTGATTAACGTCCGGTATATTGACCCAAAAGCCCACCGGCCGATTTTCGTGGTATGCAAACCAGATGATTTTCGGATCGATGATGGGTTTCATGCTCTGTATCAATTTGTGTGCACTTTCGGCACTCATCGGACTTACTCCTTCGTGTTTTGCCCAGGCTTCGTTGTATACGGAACGGAAATCTTCGGCAGCCTTCCCAAGCTGGCGACGGTCAATATGCCCGAAGGTGTATCCTGCATCCTGAAGGGCAACCAGCGCTTTTTCACCTACTCTGCTGGAAAGACGCGTGGCAATTTCCCGGCGGTAGGTAAACTGTTTGAAATATACCTGGAACCCATAATGCTCAAAAAGTTCCTGGTAATAAGGAGGATTATAGTTGCAGCAGTAGCACGGCGGATGGAAGCCGTCAACGAGTAGTCCCCACCAACGTTCCCGGTTGCCAAAATTAATGGGACCATCCATCCCTTCTACGCCGTGTTCCAACAGCCATGACTTGGCCGTATCAAACAGCAGATCGGCGGCCTTTTGATTGTGGATGCATTCAAAAAAACCACATCCGCCCACCCAGGATTCGGTATTGCCGGTTTTTTCTTCGTAAAACGCCGCGATACGACCGATCGGATTGTCCGAACGATCCAGCAACAGCCACCGTGCACAATTCCCCCGCTGGAAGCGGGGGTTCTTTTCGGGATCAAACACGGCTTCAACATCCGCGTTGAGCGGCCGGATATAATTAGGATCATTCCGATAGAGACGCAATGGCATGGTTACAAACAAGTGGGCTGTACGTGTATCCACTACAGGTATAATGTTCATGGTGATCAGCAGCTATCTTTGAAATGCGTTAAAAATAGCGGTTTGGGTTGGGTTATCCAAACATAAAACCGGATTGCCGCGTAAAACAAATAAAAGTTGTATCTTTAGAAGTTTTAAAACAGCATCATTAAACATATTAGACCGTATGGATCCCAATTTCACCCCTATTCTGATGATCGTCGGAGTTATCGTAGCATTCTTTGTCTTACTTTATTTGCTCCCCGTAAACCTTTGGTTCACCGCGCAGTTGTCCGGTGTCCGGGTCAATTTGTTGAATTTATTACTGATGCGCCTGCGCAAAGTTTCGCCCGCCTTGGTTACCAATGCGATGATTACGTCCACCAAGGCCGGACTGAATATTTCTTCGAATGAAATCGAAACGCATTACCTGGCAGGTGGAAACGTAAACAGTGTAATCAAGGCATTGATTTCAGCAGACAAAGCCAATATTCCGTTGGATTTCAAGCTGGCGACGGCCATTGATCTGGCGGGACGGGATGTGTTTGATGCCGTGCAGATATCGGTCAACCCACGTGTCATCAATACGCCGCCTGTAGCGGCCGTGGCTAAGGACGGTATTCAGCTGATCGCGAAAGCAAGGGTTACTGTAAGAGCCAATATCAATCAGTTGGTGGGTGGAGCAGGTGAAGAGACCATTTTGGCCCGCGTAGGAGAGGGGATTGTAACTACGATCGGTTCGGCTTCCAATCACAAAGAGGTGTTGGAAAATCCGGACCGTATTTCAAAAACTGTTTTGGCAAAAGGACTGGACAGCGGTACTGCGTTTGAGATTTTGTCTATTGACATTGCAGACATCGATATCGGAGAAAACGTAGGGGCAAAATTGCAGACGGACCAAGCGGAGGCCGACCTCAAGGTAGCCAATGCGCGGGCGGAAGAGCGCCGTGCGATGGCCGTGGCATCCGAGCAGGAAATGCGGGCCAAAGCACAGGAAGCACGTGCCAAAGTAATCGAAGCCGAGGCACAGGTGCCTTTGGCTATGGCTGAAGCATTCCGGAATGGTAATTTGGGTGTAATGGATTACTACCGGATGCAAAATATACAGGCAGATACAGATATGCGCGGATCCATTGCAAAACCGGGAAGCAGTACGGATAAAGGAGAAAAGAAGTAACTAAAACAAAACCCCGGTGATGGGCACCGGGGTTTGTTACTAACCAATTATAAACCTAAATTATGAAAAGACACTTTAAAATCCCGGTACTACCCGGGTTTGTTTTCTGATGCAAAAATAGCATCTCTTTTTT
The DNA here is from genome assembly GCF_014642075.1 of Parapedobacter defluvii. Taxonomy (GTDB): domain Bacteria; phylum Bacteroidota; class Bacteroidia; order Sphingobacteriales; family Sphingobacteriaceae; genus Parapedobacter; species Parapedobacter defluvii. The sequence goes on from NZ_BMIK01000002.1 coordinate 283,857, forward strand.
ATTTTTCAATGAAACTTTTGTTAATAAATTGTCAAAAGAACATTGCTTGTAAATCCGCTTATATATTATTTTTTAAGCGTTTCTATTATAGGAGCAAAGGCCATGCCAAAATAAAATACGGACTATTGTGGCCATTTATAATGGCTGTCTTTTCAAACGTGTAGCGAGAACGGTTAAGGACGACGGGTTTAGTGGACACGATGTCACCCAGAATAACACTTTTTGCCCGGTACTCATAAAGTTCGGATTTTAATGCTAAGTTTGGCTTCAAATAGTACTTAATCATGTTATTTGATAAGTTTAAGCAGGTAAAGGCCTTTGTGTTTGATGTGGATGGCGTGTTGTCTGATGGAAATATATTGGTTACGGAACAGGGCGATCAACTTCGGTCGTTTAATATAAAAGATGGCTACGCCATGCAACTGGCCATAAAAAGGGGGTATCCCATGGCTGTGATTACCGGCGGACGATCGGCAGGGGTAAAAAAGAGAATGGAAGGATTGGGAATAGCAGATGTTTTTCTATCAGTGAGTGACAAAAGTGCAGTATTGCGTGAATGGCTGTCATTCCGTCAACTGACCTATCGGGATATTCTATACATGGGGGATGATATACCCGATCTAGGCAATATGAAGGTGGCGGGATTTGCCACCTGTCCGGCCGACGCTGTGGAGGAGATTAAGGCAATCTCGGCTTACGTGTCGTTCTGTAAGGGCGGTCAGGGAGCTGCACGCGATGTGATCGAAAAAGTAATGAAATTACAAGGCACGTGGCATGAGGATCCGGAGGTAGCCAGTATCTGAAAGAACAGTAATAGCAGACAATCGATTCGCAATGCGTATTATCCTTGCTTCTCAATCGCCCAGACGGAAAGAACTGCTTTCATTGATGGGGCTTTCGTTTACGGTGGCTATCCGTGAAGTGGAGGAATCTTTCCCCGACGAACTGGATCCGGTGACAGCGGTACGTTACATAGCCGAAAAAAAAGCCCAGGCTTTCAGGGAGGAAATTACCGATGCGTTGGTCATCACAGCGGATACCATTGTAACCATCGATGGCCGGGTACTTGGCAAGCCGAAGGATGAAGTCCATGCAAAAGAAATGCTCACCCTGTTATCCGGCAGGCGGCATGAGGTGATCACCGCAGTGGCACTCTTACATGAAGGAGCTATCGAGGTATTTCACGATCTCACCGAAGTGCATTTCCGGAGTCTATCGGCCGATGAGATTGATTATTATGTCCAGCATTACCAGCCCTTTGATAAAGCAGGTGCTTACGGTATCCAGGAGTGGATCGGCATTGTGGCCATTGAGAAGATCGTAGGATCGTACACCAATGTGGTCGGGCTGCCTACTGCGAAACTCAGCGAAGTGCTCCATTCCCGCTTTTTTAATGTTAAATGAACCGTCCATGTTTAAAATTTCATTTTTATCACACAAGGAAATGTAAATTTTAAACAAGGTAAGCTCCATCTGACCGATGGAACAAAATTATTTACAGATGAAAAAGAATAAGGATAAAAAGAATAAGGATCAAGGAAAGACGGGCGATCCTTGATCTTTAATCCTTAGTCCTTAATCCCTAATCCTTCATTTAATGCTAAACCGGATCCCTGCATAAAACATCCGTCCGGAGATGGGCCCCCAAAGCAGCGATGAGTCAAAATACGGACTAAACGGTTGGTCGGCCGCGAGTATCGGGTTTGGCTGAAAAAAGTCGGTAAGATTCTCGCCCCCAATATAGAGGTCAATCGGGCGGGTTTTGCCAACGGTTTTGCTGATCTGGGCGTTCATCGTGCTGTAGGCGCGTGAATATCCGGGGATCTGATACTCCACCGGATTCGCCTCGGTGGAGGGTAATCGTTTCTGACCCGTAATATTGAGCGTATAGTCGAAATGCCATCCGCTGCTATGTGTAGCATAGCTAAGATTAAGGAAGCCCCGGTGCCGGGCTACAAGCGGGCGTTGCAATAACGTGTTTCCGTAGGTGGTTTTTACATCGAAAAAGCGATAGGCCATCCGTGTTTCAAAATGAGCTAGCGGCATGAAACGCAGCTCGGTTTGCAGGCTATTCGAATAGGATTTGCCTTCCAGATTATAGAAGGATAATTCACGTGGGTTCTCATAGTCGACAACCACTTGATTGATAAAGTCGTTTCTGAAAAATTCAGTACTGAATGAGGCTTCGCGGTGGAACAACCGGAACGATTGGTCGAAACTGATACCGGTATTCCAGGCAATTTCAGGTTTCAGTCCATACGCATTTTGGGTATTGTCTGGGGTAACGATACGTACGGTCCGAGCACTGGCCAATGCGGCGGTGTTTTCTGCAAAAATATTTGCAGTGCGCTGGCCACGGCCACTGCTGATCCGGAAGACGGTACCGGCCACGGGTTGATAACGTACGTGTGCACGGGGTGTCGCGAACCAGCCATATAGGTTATTATAGTCGCCGCGGATACCCAATACCGCATCAAATTTATCAGAAGGGCCATAGGTATATTCAAAAAAGCCGCCCGGAACGACTTCGGTCCGGCTAAACCGCTGTGCGATGTACTGTTCCTTGTACCGGTCATATTGCATACTCAGGCCCGTGCGGTATTTATGCACCACGGTGCCAATGATGTCCTGGTAAATTAAGTTCGCATAACCGTTTTGCTGCTCGGCATCATAGGTGCGCAGACCAAAATAGGAGGTTTGATTGAATGACGTGCCAGCGAGTTGCAGGCCGATGCTGCGTTGCGTCTGCTGCGGAAATACATAGCCGATTTTGGCAAATGCCTCATACCGTTCGATGTCAAATCCCAGTCCGTAGCGATTTTCCGTAAGCTTATCCGTTGTGGGATTGAAATCGATTTGTCCGCCTGTACGGTCATCACTGAGAAATTTGACGCCAAATTGGAGCATTAAGCCTTTTCCGTCTTCGTATTTCCACCGGCTGACACCCGAGAACAGGTTTCCCACCGGAATATCCCGGAATCCATTTTTACTGAAATTCATGTTTTTATTGTACATGAAATTATCATGCAGCAGGAGCCCGCCTGTCCACCGGTCACTAAACCGATGAGACAGGTTGACGTTGATATCTGACCGCCCCATGTTATTGGTATAGGCGTTGAAAAACAACCGTTCCGATGTTTCGGGTTTCTTCAATTCTACATTGATTTGCCCTGCAATGTTCTCAAAACCATTTACTACCGACCCGATCCCCTTACCGATCTGAATGGATTCTATCCATGTTCCGGAGATGCTGTTGAGTCCAAGTGGCGTAGCCAGTCCGCGTGGACCGGGTAGGTTTTCGACCGTCAGTTGGGTATAGATACCGCTTAGGCCGAGCATTTGGATCTGTTTGCTGCCTGTCACCGCATCGCTGCTTACCACATCTACGGATGCATTAGTTTCGAAGCTTTCACTGAGGTCGCAGCAAGCTGCCTTGAATAGTTCCTGCCCGGTAAGGACTTCTAGCCGTGTCGGGCTGAGGGCCGAAATATAATTGGAACGCCGCCTCGCAGATACGGTTACCTCGGCCAATACGTTGTCTTTGGCAGTGATCACTACCACTTCATGTGGGTCGTTTATGGTAAGCGTGTCGGACTGGTGTCCCGCGTAGGAGATGATCAGCCGTTTGAAGTGTTCCTCGTGGTCAATCCTGAACACCCCAGAAGTATCTGTCTGCGCATAGATGGTCGCATCTTCCAGCCAGCGGATGTTGGCCGATTCAATGGGGGTGAGTTCGCCACGGTTGTTTTCCTGCATCACGACGCCGGTAACCTCATGATCACGATGGTCTTGTCCGGTAACCTTATGGATGTTCGACGGGTTCCGGTAATGGCAGCACTCGGGTAGTGCATTATATGCGTCGTCATCGGCACGTAACCCATCTACATCGTGGCCTGAAGCGGCGATGCTTTTTTTGATGGTATCCAAGTTGGAATTCGCGGAAGGAAGGGAAAGCTGAAGTTGTTGGTTCGCCGCATTCCATGCGGCAGCCTCTGCGCCGGCATCTTTTGCCGCTTTCTCGATCCGGGCTTTGCACATGTTGCAATTGCCCGCCACAGTAAGGATAAAATTGTGCTCGTTCTGGGCCTTAGTCATTAGCGAGATGGGGAGCAACAACAATAGCGTGGTGTACGCTTTGATCAGATAAGTCATGTTTTACGAATTTGAATGCTGATATTGATTTAAAACCAAGATATGGTGCGGCTGCACCATGGCCCCAGCGGGCGAAACAGTGAACTTGGCCCGTCGGTGAAGAATCAATGGTCAGTACTCAAATACGGTACGTGCAGTGTTGGATAAACAAGGGGACAGCAGTATTGGGAGGGGCATCATCTGCCGTTTTGATGGCATAGTCGGTATCCAACGGCAGGTTGATGACATAGGCTAATGTGAAAGCCAATAGCTCCAGCGGATAAATCTTTGCCGGCTTTGTATCTGCACCTGGAAGGTGTTCTTCTGTGGTTTTTTTTGCGTCTACCTTCACCGTTTGGCAATGCCCATGTCCTGCCTGATCGATGGCACAGCGATCGTTGCCTTCGTCGGTGCAGCAGACGGGATCCTCCGTTTTCTTTTTGTGGTGTGTAAAGCAGAGCGAGCAATCCTCAGGGGCGGATTTCCCATACTCGGGTTGCATCACCAATGTTTGGGACTCTCCGCAGCAGTAGTGCAGGTGCACGGTTGCACCCGTCGCCGAGAAGGCATAAATGAAGGTCAGCCATATGACGAATACTTTTGCCATGACGCTGCAAAGATAGGGAAAAAACCGCCAAGATTCCAAACCGCAACGTTTCTAAACTTGGCGGATTTTAATGCTATTTTATTTCTTCCGCATCTTGTATATCGCCACCCAGCCGATCGTTTTTCAGCGACTGCGTGGTGCTGGAAGGCGTACTTTTCTTGCTATCCCCCAGGTAGCTGGGCAATTCCATTCCTGCCATGTCAAAAATATCTTTGAGGGGCGGAACAGACTTGTAGAGGCCCGAAACAAAATTGGCGGTCGACGTCTTCCCGTCTTCGTTTCCACCATTTCCCCCGTCCCAAACGGTGACTTTGTCGATCTTGATGTTTTTGATCGCTTCGGTCTGCAGTTTCACCAGTTCGGGTAATTTATCTGTAATCAGTAGTAGCACAGCATCTTTCGGATCATCGCCCGCGGATTTGACAATCTCCTTGAGACCTTCCGCCTGTTTGGTCAGCATCTCGTATACCCCGCGTGCTTCGGCTTCCAGTTTGGCAAAAATTGCATCGGCTTCTCCCCGGGCTTTTTCCCGCAATTGTTCGGCCTCGGCCTGTGCTTCGATGATGGCTTTCTGCTTCTGGATTTCGGCCGCCACTACGATGGAAGCATTCTGTGCGGCGCGGTCGCGCTCAGCACGTGCCTCTTCCGCCAGTTGCTCGGCGCGGTAAGCCTCTTCCAGCGCCTTTGCCTGTTGCACTTTCTCCGCTGCAACCGCTTTTTTCAGTGCCTCGGCCTCGCGTTCGCGGCGTTCCGCGTCGGAAGCTGCGATTTGGATTTTGGAGAGGTTCTCTCCCTGTACGGCGATGGCATTCGCATCGGCTATCTTGACACGGGTATCCCGTTCGGCTTCTGCCTTACCGATATTCTCATCGCGACCGGCCCCTGCAATGCTGACTTCCCTGTCTTTGGTGGCGATGGCCACTTCCACGTCCCGGTCACGTTGCATTTCAGCTACTTTTATATCCCGTTCCTTTTCGGCTTCCGTCTTGCCAATATCGCCGAGACGCTCCTGTTCGGCCACACGGATTTTAGCTTCGTTGATCGCTTTTGCGGCCGCTTCTTTACCGAGGGCATCGATGTAACCGCTCTCATCTTTGATATCCGTTACGTTCACGTTGATCATTTTCAACCCAATCTTGTTAAGCTCGGCTTCGACGTTGGCGGCAATGTTTTGAAGGAACTTGTCGCGGTTGTTGTTGATCTCCTCGATGTCCATCATAGCTACCACCAATCGCATCTGCCCGAGGATGATGTCTTTGGCGAGCTCATGTACCTGCGGACGTTGCAGGCCCAGCAGTCGCTCGGCTGCGTTCATCATCACGGTTGGTTCGGTAGATATACCAACGGTATAACGAGACGGCACATCCACACGGATATTCTGTTTGCTGAGTGCGCTCGTCAGATTCACCTCGATGGAAATGGGCGTGAGATCCAAAAAGGAGTAGTCCTGGATAACCGGCCAGATAAAAGCTGCGCCACCATGGATACATTTGGCCGTTCGGGTACCTTCAGCAGCATTTTTGCCTACTTTCCCGTATACGACTAAAATACGGTCTGACGGACAGCGTTTATAACGTTTGAATAAGGAAACAATAAAGACAAATACAATGATAATGCCGACGGCAATTGCAACTAAGATGTACTCCATACGGTTTTTGTGTTAATTGATAGTTGACAGTTGATAATTGATAGTTGACAGTTGATAATTGATAATTAAATTTTCGTTTTACTGGTAACCAATAATATGCTCTCATTTACGATACCGATAACCGTTACCGGTTTTCCGGTGGGAATATCGTCATCGTCATCCGTAAGTGCGCGCAATTCGCGGAGTGAACCTTGTACACGTATATGTACTTTGCCATAGCCTCCCCGCAACCCCGGAATCCGCAGGTAGGTTTCCGCCTGCTTCTGCAAGGCATTTTGAATCTGTAAGGTACCGCTTGCGCGAAGCTTCGCCATCCGTGAAAATAAGAAAAACATGATCAGGACGATGATAACTCCCGATAGCGTAGACCAGAGTATTACATGCAGCATCGGCAGGTTGCCCTGAAGGCAAGCCAATCCTACCCATCCGAATACGGTGAAAAAGGTGATAAAATTTTTGATGGTGAAAAACTGGTAATCGATTCCGCCATCGCCGTCTACATAGTCGTCTGAATCCCCGAACGTACCGTCGTCATCTCCTCCGATAAATGACATTACGGTCTGCACGACGAACATGAAGGAGAATAAAAGTGCTACGGCCCAGAAAAATTTTTCCACTCCTCCGAGTGTATGCCACCAGATAGCTATGGATGATAGGATCTTCATATAGATTTATGTTAATTAGTGGTTCCCATTTACCGCTTATTTCACGGAGCGTTAAAGATAGGAATTGTTATTTTGTTTATTGGATGTCAAAAACCTCCATATGTTACACGCGTATACTGATTTCCCAAGTTTTTCCCGTTTTAGCTTGTTACTTTGCGCATATATTTACATTTTAAAATAAATAATCATGAGAAAATTACTTATAGGATTAGCATTTATTTTGTCAGCTAATTTTTCTGCAATGGCCCAACAGGCGCCACGTGGAGTCCCCGCAGTCGTATTGAATGCATTCCAGCAACAGTTTCCGAAAGCGCGGCAGGTAGAATGGGAGCGACGGAAAGATGGCAATTTTGAAGTCGAATTTAATCTTAGCTTAGTAGGGCGTGATCATCAGGCAATTATCAGTCCAGACGGGAAAGTGTTGAAACATGAAGAGGAATTGTCTTCCTCCTCGCTGCCTGATGCGGTAAAACAGCAGATCAAGACCGAATTTAACGGATACCGGATTGACGAAGTAAAGAAAATAGAAGAAGGGGGGAAAGTGTCCTATGCAGTCGATTTGGATAGCCGTCAAGGCGATCTGAAGGTGCTTTTTGATGCGGACGGAAAAATTTTAAAAGAACGGATGGACTAATGACCATCCGTTACTTCTTTCAGTTGTTGGATGAATGCCGGAACCTTTTCCAGGTAATTGGCTTCATCCAGCAGCCGGACGAAAGCACTTCCAACAATGGCTCCGTCCGTATAATCCGTGGCACGTAAGAACGTGTCCCTGTTGGAAATACCGAAACCTACGACAACCGGATTTTTCAGTTTCATCTGTTGTATACGGGAAAAGTAAGCCGCTGTATCTTCGGATACCGAAAGGTTTTTTCCGGTAGTGGCAGATGACGATAACAGGTAAATAAAACTGGTAGACAAGCCATCGATTTTCCGGATACGTTCTTCCGAGGTTTGCGGCGTAACCAAAAAGATATTGCTCAGCCCATTTGCCTCAAAAATGGCGCGATACTGTGCCTCGTATTCGTACATGGGTAGATCCGGCACAATAACCCCGTCGACTCCAACGGCCTTGCACGATTGGCAGAACCGATCGATACCATACTGCAGAACCGGATTAACGTATCCCATCAGCAGTACCGGGATGTGGACGCGGTCGCGCAGCTTGCTGAGCTGTTCAAAAAGCACATGCAGTGTCATGCCATTACGCAAGGCTACTTCGGAGCTGTGTTGGATAACGGGGCCATCGGCCACAGGGTCGGAATATGGGAAGCCGATTTCAAGAAAGTCTGCGCCCGACTTTTCCAACGTTTCCGCGATTGTCAGGGTACTATCCAATGTCGGGTAGCCAGCCGTGTAATAAATGGAAAGTATGCGCTTGTCACCGCTATCGGCGAATAATTTGTTAATCCTGTTCATTGCTAAAAGCCAAAATAATTCATGTAATTATCCAAGTCCTTGTCACCCCGTCCGGAAAGGCATATTACGACATTTTCATTGCCTTTGAAGGTCATTTTTTCCAGCTGAGCCAGGGCGTGGGCGCTCTCGATAGCAGGGATAATACCCTCCAGTTTGGTGAGCAGGAGGCCGGCCTGCATCGCCTCGTCGTCCGTGGCACTCGCATAGGTGGCTCGTCCCGTTTTGTACAACCAGGCATGTTGGGGGCCAATACCGGGATAGTCCAGTCCCGCGGAAATGGAATAAGGTTCTACTACCTGTCCATCGTCCGTCTGCATCAGGATGGACCGGCTGCCGTGAAGCACACCTTCGCGTCCCAGAACGGTTGTCGCAGCAGATTCGCCGGAATGCACGCCTTTTCCGGCCGCTTCCACCGCAATCAGCTTTACGAGCGGTTCATCCAAAAAGTGATAGAACATACCCGCTGCATTGCTACCACCACCCACGCAGGCAATCGCATAGTCGGGGGTCTCCCTGTCCGTCTTCTCCAGCAACTGTTTGCGGGTTTCGGCGGAGATGACCGACTGGAACCGGGCAACCATATCCGGGTAGGGATGGGGGCCTACTACCGAGCCGATGATGTAGTGCGTGTCTACCGGATTGTTTATCCAATCGCGTAACGCTTCATTGGTGGCATCTTTGAGCGTCTTGCTGCCCGATTCGGCGGCAATCACTTCGGCGCCCATCATTTTCATGCGCGCCACATTGGGGGCCTGCCGTTTCATATCGACTGCTCCCATGTAAACCACACACTGGAGCCCCTTGAGGGCGCAGACGGTAGCCGTAGCCACGCCATGCTGCCCGGCGCCGGTCTCTGCGATAATGCGCCGTTTGCCAAGCCGCTCTGCCAGCAGGATTTGGCCGATGGTATTATTGATCTTGTGTGCGCCTGTGTGATTGAGGTCTTCCCGTTTTAAAAAGATGTTGGCTCCATAACGTTCAGAAAGCCGGGTAGCCGGATAGAGTGGAGAGGGGCGTCCCACATAGTCGGTGAGCAATTGATCAAACTCCCGCTTGAATTCCTCGCTTTGGATAATCCCGAGGTATTGCCGTCGCAACTCTTCCACATTCCGGTATAGCATTTCGGGGATATAGGCACCACCAAAGTCACCGTAATAACCCCTTTCATTCACTTGGTATTCACTCATCGTTGAAGATCTGTAATGTCTGTTTCAATAATTCAATATCTTTGATCCCCGGTGCGGTTTCGAACTTTGAATTCAGGTCCAGCGCGTAAAGGCGGCTATCGCCGATCTCCAATGCCTCACGGATATTTTCGGTACTGATACCGCCGCCCAGGAAGAAAGGTTTGTCCGATGTATAACCTTCGAGTAACTTCCAGTCAAAACGTGTACCGGTACCGCCATGCTGTTTGCTTTGCGTATCAAACAGGTAATATTCCGCCGCATCCTCATACTCGTCCAACTGCGCCCAGTCAAACCGCGGGTCAATGCCGAACGCTTTGATCACCGTAACCCCTGTTTGTTTCAATCGTGCACAGTAGGCCGCATCTTCGTTCCCGTGCAGTTGCACTGCCTGAAAACCATATTGCGCTACGTAACTGTTTACCTGCTGCTCATCGGCATCTACAAAAACGCCGGTCTTACACACTCCTGCTAATTGTGCCACCCAGGTAGCCTCCAATGCGGATCCGACGAAACGTTTGGAAGCCGGATAAAAAATGAAGCCGATGTAATCCGGCTGCAAGGTCAGCACACCCCGTATGTTTTCAGGATCCCGCAAGCCACATATTTTTATCTTTGGTTTCATCAAAATCCGCCGAATCTGCGTTATCCGCGTTCTATCCAATTAACGTTTTAAAACTTTCCAATGCTTTTTTACCGAGCAACGAAGCTTCGGCCTCATAATAGCAGTCGCCGAAACTCTTTTCCGGATGAATGGTCTGTATGGCGATGGCAGCGTTGGCGAGGACAACGTCGTTTTGTTGGGCTGTCCCGTTTCCCTGTATCACAGCGGTGAAGATCCGTGCAGCCTCCTCTACGGTATCCCCACCATGTATGCTTTCGGGGGGTAGGGGCGAGAAACCGAGCTGCTCTAGACTGTAGAAGTTCTCACCCCGGTTGCTGATAGTCTTAAAATTACCCGTGAGGGAAATTTCGTCGTAACCATCCAGCGCATGCAGAATCGTATATTGCTTATTCGTTTGCTGGTAGAGGTAACCATAGAGACGGGCTAACTCAAGGCTGAATACACCAACGGATTGGTATTGCGGATTGGTGGGATTCACCAAGGGGCCAATCATGTTAAAAAACGTCTTCACACCCAGTTCCCGGCGGATGGGGGCCACGGTCTTCATCGCGGGATGGAACAAGGGCGCATGGAGAAAACAGATGTTTGCATTTTCAAGCTGACGGCTGATGGTATCTTTGTCATTGGTAAACCGATAGCCCAGATACTCCATTACATTGGACGACCCGCATCCGGATGAAACGCCGTAATTGCCATGCTTTGCAACGGGATAGCCAGCTCCCGCCACCACAAAGGAAGCCAGTGTGGAGATGTTGAATGTGTTTTTGCCATCCCCGCCGGTTCCGCAAAGATCGATCAGCTTATAACCCGGAAAGTCAAGCTGCAAGCAGAGATCATACATCGCATCGCGGAACCCTTCCAATTCTTCTACGCGGATACTCCGCATGCCATATGCGGTCATGAACGCTGCGATCTGTGAATTGTTGTACTTTCCCGAAGCAATATGGGTCAGTATCTCGTACGCTTCACTTCTGGTGAAGGTTTTAAATTCAAATAAATGTGCTAAGATCCGCTTCATTCGAAAAACGCCATAAAAAAAGCCTGCCGGTAAATGGGCAAGCCGCTATACATTTCAGTAACTTATTACTTACAGTAGGAGGTTGCCACAGCATCAACTGCCATGCCACCACCCAATAATATGTTCTGTTTGAAAATTCATTTGCTTGTCGCAAATATGAGTTTTTGTTTTGAAAGATGCAAGACACTTACCCATTAATTTGAAGATTGTGCGGTCAAGCCTCAATTTCTGACATAAATAGCAGAAATTTGTACCCATGTGTTTCTTTTTAGACATCCATACCCATGGTATCCAACAGGACCCTAACGTACGTTCAATCTACAACGCGGGTATGGATACCGATGGTGTGCCACCCGGCATGTGGCTGTCTGCGGGACTGCATCCGTGGTTTCTCACAGAAACAAATCGGGAGGAGCAATTCCGGTTGCTTACGGAATATGTCGGCCGCGATGAAGTGAAGCTTATCGGAGAGTGCGGGTTCGACCGGCAGCGGGGTCCGGCTATGTCGTTGCAGCGGGAGGCATTCGAGCAGCAGGTAGAATTGGCATTGACATGCGGAAAACCGCTTCTTATTCACTGTGTCAGGGCGTATGATGAATTGCAGGCATTTGGTAAGCGATATGCCCATAAAATCCCGATGATCATACATGGATTTAATAAATCGCCCGAGCAGGCAAGGCAGTTGGTAAACCGAGGCTTTTTCCTTTCGTTCGGCGCAGCAATATTGAATGAGGCAAACGGTGCGGCCCGGACGTTGCGGGAAATGGACTCTCTTTTCTTTTTGGAAACCGACGATGCAGCAGCAGCTATCCAGTCCGTCTATGAACAAGCCGCTTTTTTGCGCAAAATACCCATGGAAGCGCTAAAAGATACTATTTTTGCGAGCTGGAAAACAATTCAACTGATTTAGATGACGGATATCAATTGGCTATCGCGCTCCGCTCTGCTGGTAGGTGACGATGGGATAGCTTTGCTGCGGCAGAAACATGTATTGGTGATAGGGCTTGGTGGCGTGGGTTCATTCGCAGCGGAATTCATTTGCCGGGCAGGAATCGGCGAGATGACCATTGTCGACGGCGACGTGGTTGATCCTACCAACCGCAACCGCCAGTTGCCCGCACTGGCCACTAACCATGGTGAAAGCAAAGCACGCATTATGAAAGAGCGTCTGCTGGCCATCAACCCCGATTTGAAACTGCATGTCGTGGAAGAATTTCTCACGCCGCAGAAATGCCGTGAAATCCTGAGTGAATCCTACGACTACGTTATGGACTGCATCGACAGCATCACGCCGAAGGTGACCTTGCTTTCGACGGCGTTGAATGCCGGAATGCCCATTGTGAGTTCGATGGGAGCCGGAGGTAAGCTTGATCCTACAATGATACGGGTCACCTGGCTACCGGAAACATATCAATGTGTATTTGCACAATATGTACGCAAGCGGCTGAAAAAGCTCGCCAATGCAGGTACGGTGAAGGCGGTGTTTTCCATTGAAGAGGTAAGGCGGGATTCGCTGGTCATGACAGACGGCAATAATTTCAAGCGCTCGGCATACGGTACCATTTCCTATTTGCCCGCCGCCTTCGGTGGGGTCTGTGCGTCGGTGGTCATACGCGATTTATTGGATATTCCGGTGGAGCTGGTAGACCGGCCCAAGCGTATACAGAAGAAACGGATGAAGAAGAACGTTATTTCTCTTCCTCGCGTGGCAGGATGACACCGGTGTATCGGATAACGCCTGGGTAATCAAGCGTAGTCTTTCACGCGTGATACCAACCCATACAGCGTAATGATGGATAGCAAAAAGAAAATTGCATCGAGCACAGAAGCCGTGGTTTTCGGATGTTGAATGGCGCTTACAACTGTCCATACGAACGGTGGATAAAGTGCGAGGACGGATCCGATGGCAAAGCGATCACCTACCTTCGTTCTTGGCTTGATAAACAGGTAGATGAAGAGAAAGAAAAAGCCCAATATGGCGATGATACTGGCCGCCTCAACTAACAAATATTCCCAGGAAAAATGCTGCGGTGGATTTTGAAAATCGCCTATGACTTGAAAAAGATAAATGTACAGGACGAACGATAAAGGAAGGCTCAGTTTGTCGCCGCTAACAATTAGAAACGGAAATAAGATCAGTATGAAAAACTGAAACACAGTGGTCTGTTTCTTTAAGAAAATCAGTAAGTTTTCCATTTTTGTATCCATTTTTGCTGCCCGATTTATTGGTAAACCTTTACGCTTTCTTGTTAAGCCAATTATAGACCCAAAGCTATACGGCTTTATCTAGGAAGCCTTTGACAAAAGTCAAAAAATCAAATACTTGACCGGATTCTGCTTAAGGTGGATTGATTGAAGCCTAGGTAAGATGCAATGTAGCCAAGGGGTACACGGGTCAGCAATTGCGGACGGTTTTGGAGTAAATCCAGGTAACGTTCTTTGGCACTCAACATGCGCAAGGCATTGGCCTTCGCCTCGCTGCGGATGTAATATTGCTCGGTGAGGTGGCGCGCGATGAAATTGAATTCCGGATGTTGACGATATAGCAGTGAGAGTTTTTCATGGGTGAGCGCAAGCAGCGTACATCGTTCTATTGTTTCAATGGCCTCAAAGCTGGGGCGTTGGCTGAAAAAACTGTATACCGATATGGCCAATTCGCCTTCAAAGAGCAACCAAGAAGTGATGTCATTTCCTTCCTTGTCGATATAATACGTGCGTACACCGCCCTGGAGGATAAAGTAAATCGATCTGCAGGTTTCACCAATGTGCAGGAGCTGTACTTTTTTTCCGGTAGTAACGACCTTGCTGTGCTGCCTGATACTTTCGGACAACCCTGCACTGATTGGCTGTATGCTGTTTAAAAGCGCAACGATACGTTCATGTGCGCAGTGGCGCATAGGGTTGTCCATAACTTGGGTATTGGGGTATACGGGGAAAGGCTGATACCAAAATAACACCGCCCCGGACTTTTGTGTGCGGGGCGGCTAAGCTTCAGTATTCATCTTCGTTGAAAAAGAAGTCGTCCTTGGTGGGATAATCGGGCCAAATCTCCTCTATATTTTCATAAGGCTCACCGTCGTCTTCCAATGCTTGTAAGTTTTCAATCACTTCCACAGGAGCGCCTGAACGGATTGCATAGTCGATAAGCTCGTCTTTCGTCGCCGGCCAAGGTGCATCTTCCAAATGTGAGGCTAACTCTAATGTCCAATACATAACCTATCAATTTAAGTTCAATTTTGCGCAAAAATATAATATTTCTATTATGATTTTTAAATTTTTTGTCAATATTTTTTGTGTTAAGTTTAAGTTGTTGATTGATAATATTTTATTGGCTACAAAATAGTGATTTTTACAAAAAAATGGCTTTTTTCCACCCTATATGTTTTCGAAATCAGTGCCTTTTTCACGCAGAGCCGCTAAACGCGGAGATACATTTTTAACGTCTTTATTGGGATAATCATCTTCAATCAGACCATCCCGCATACGTACGATCCGGTGGGCGTGCTGGGCGATGTCTTCTTCGTGCGTAACCAGGATAATTGTGTTGCCGCGGGAATGGATTTCCTCCAGCAGTCCCATGATTTCGATGGAGGTTTTGGTATCCAAATTGCCGGTTGGCTCATCGGCCAAAATGATGGATGGATTGTTGATGAGTGCACGAGCTACTGCTACACGTTGGCGTTGCCCGCCGGAAAGTTCATTCGGTTTATGATCCACACGATTGCCCAAACCGACGCTCTCCAATGCTTTTTGGGCCATCTCTTCCCGGCTTTTCTTGCTGTATCCCGCATAAATCAACGGCAGGGCCACATTGTCCAGCGATGTAGAGCGTGGCAGCAGATTAAAGGTTTGGAATACGAAGCCGATCTCTTTGTTGCGCACCTCTGCAAGCTCATCGTCGCTCATTTCACTTACATTGATGCCATTTAAGATGTACTCACCCCGGGTAGGGGTGTCCAGGCAGCCGAGTATGTTCATCAATGTGGACTTGCCCGAACCCGAAGGGCCCATCAACGCAACAAATTCACCTTTGTTGATCTGGAGGCTCACCGATTTCAGGGCATGGATGGTTTCCGCCCCTATGACATATTTGCGTCCGATATCCGTGATTTGAATGAGGGGTTGCGACATAACACTCTTTTCTTTTTAGATGCATCGAGCGGGGTAAAGTTACAAACCCCCGGCCTTAGTCCAATGTTTTTTTATGAGTTGGTGCACGTCATCGCGCAACCGATCTGCATGTTCCAGCCCGAGACCCGATGTCACAATCGGTTCCAATACCTGTACATGGATAATACCCGGCCTGCTGCCGAACGTTTTCGCTTCATCCCAGAAAATCTTCCAGGCGTTGTGTATGACGATTGGGATAATGGGCACCTGCGTTTCAATGGCTAGCTTGAACGGACCGTTTTTGAAGTCATATAAATGGGGAGGAAACTCTTCTCCGATATGCCCCTCGGGGAAAATAACCATACTCCGCCCTTTTCTAAGATTGTCATCGGCTCGTTTGAAAGCCTTGAAAGCTGAAATCCGGCTTTGTCGGTTCAATGGAATATCGATGGTTTTAAAGAACATTCCCGTCACCGGATTGTTCAGTAGTTCAATTTTTCCCATGAATGAAAAGTCGGAAGGGCAGAGCAAAACCAGGGCGGTGATGTCGAGGTTGGACGTATGATTGGCACAGATGATATACGGTTTTGACCAATCAATCGGTGTTTCATACCGAAACCTGTAAAAAACTCCGACAAAGGTAGAGCTCAGAAATCCAATGATCCGCCGGCAGCGTGCGATAAGGTGAAAGTGACGTTCGGGATTTTTTGCCAGCATGACTAAAAGTGGATAAAAAAGTATAAAGAAAAATAAAACAGATGCCAGGTATAGGCATCTGTGTGTTTTTCTCAACAATTGGATCATCTGCTTCAAGCTTTTTGCTTAACTCAATTCTGCAAAATATTTATGGAACAAGGGGATGGTCTCAATCCCTTTGAAATAATTGGCGATGTCATACTTTTCGTTGGGAGAATGTAGGTTGTCGCTATCCAGGCCAAAGCCCATGAGTACGGTTTTTAGTCCTAGTTCATTTTCGAAAAGCGAGACGATGGGGATACTTCCTCCGCCGCGCGTTGGGATCGGCTTTTTACCAAACGCCTCTTCGATGGCTTTTTCAGCTGCCCGGTAGGCTATGCTGTCTGTCGGCGTGACCGCCGGCTGCCCGCCGTGGTGAGGTGTGACCTTTACCGTGACGTACGCGGGAGCAATGCTTTCGAAATGCTTGGTGAAAAGAACGGTGATTTTATCCGGATCCTGATTGGGTACCAGCCGCATGGAAATTTTGGCATTTGCTTTTGATGGCAATACGGTCTTCGCACCTTTACCGATGTATCCACCCCAGATTCCATTTAGCTCCAACGTGGGGCGGATACCCGTCCGCTCAATGGTCGTGTACCCTTTTTCACCCCAAAGGGCTTTAATACCCAGATCTGCCTTGTATGCGGCTTCGTCAAAAGGAGCTTTGTTCAGCAGCTCGCGCTCCGTGCTGCTGAGTTCGACCACATCGTCGTAAAAGTTCGGTATCGCAATGCGGTTGTTTTCGTCATGAAGTGAGGCGATGAGTTGAGCAAGGATAGTAACCGGATTGGCTACGGCACCTCCGTATACACCCGAATGCAGGTCGCGATTTGGTCCGGTGACTTCCACTTCTACGTACGATAAGCCACGCAAACCTGTTTCGAGGGAGGGAGTGTCCAAACTGATCATTGCGGTATCCGAAATGAGGACGACGTCTGCCGCCAGCCGCTCTTTGTTGGCTTTCACAAATACGCCGAGATTGTCAGAGCCCACTTCTTCCTCGCCCTCAATCATAAATTTGACATTGCAGCTCAGCGTGCCGGTCGCTTGCATCAATTCGAATGCCTTGACATGCATGTAAAACTGTCCCTTGTCGTCACACGCACCCCGCGCGAATATTTTCCCGTCACGTACCGTAGGTTCAAAAGGAGGAGTTTCCCAAAGTTCCATCGGATCAGGGGGTTGCACGTCGTAATGCCCATAAACCAATACGGTCGGCTTATCCGGACCAATGATTTTCTCACCGTATACAATGGGGTGTCCCGCCGTCGGGCATATCTCCACGTTTTCTGCACCAGCGTCTTTTAATTTCTGGGCTACGTATTCGGCAGTGCGATGTACGTCCTCGCTGTATGCTGGATCGGCACTTACCGAAGGGAAACGGAGCAATTCAAATAATTCATCCAGGAAGCGTTGTCGGTTTGCTTCCATATATTCGTTGATTGTCTTCATATGCGCTAAAGGCTTTGCTGCAAACTTAGCTAATTTGCCAGTAATAGGCAAGTTAGCTAAGTTTCACCTGCCTTTGAAAACGGAAGTGTCAGGTGAAACTTAGCGGTGTCCGGTGAAGCTAGTAAAGTTGATGGATGATGCAACAAACGTCAGACAACGGCGTCATAGGTACGGCATCTCAAAAAATCCGATGTGCAATTTGGCAGTTTACTATATTTTCGTAATTTTACGAAATATTCATATTTAAGTTGAAATTAAGGTAAAGTAGATGTTAAAAAATGTTAAGTATCAATATTTTATTTTTAAACTAAATAATTAGTTTTATATTTGTGCATAGTTGTGCTGCGAGCAATGACAGTTAGCGTGGAAGGATGGGAAGTATTTGCCGGAGCGTCACCACTGATTAATTATAGCTTAAAATCCGATAATGAAGAGAATGCTCGTTGCGCTGGCTCTGTTTTTTTCATGCTGGCTTTCCGTTTCCGCCCAAGAGAATGGGCACATCATAAAAGGTTCCGTGGTTGACACCGCTTCCAGTATCAAACTTGCCAAAGTTTCCATTGTGCTGGTTCATGCAAAAGATTCCATGTTATACCGGTTTACACGCACCGATGAATCCGGCAAGTTCCAAATGAGTGGATTAGACACGGGTGAATATACATTGTTTGCCACCTTTCCGGAATATGCAGATTATGTGCAGCATGTTACGTTGGACAGTACAGCTACCGTGTTGGATTTCGGTAATCTGGGCCTCGTATTACGGTCCAAGTTGCTGGAAGAAGTGCTGGTAAACCGGAGACAGGCGATCACGATCCGGGGAGATACGACAGAGTATGACGCTGCGAGTTTCAATATAGAGCCCAACTCAAAGGTGGAAGATCTGCTTAAGCAATTGCCCGGTATCCAGGTCGACCAAGACGGAAAAATCACCGCTCAGGGACAAACAGTAAATAAGGTGTTGGTAGATGGCGAGGAATTTTTCGGGGATGATCCCACGTTGGTCACGCGCAATCTCCGGGGTGATATGGTGGATAAAGTACAACTGTATGATAAAAAGAGCGATCAGGCAGAGTTTACGGGTGTGGACGACGGAGAACGTTCCAAAACACTTAATATCAAACTGAAGGAAGATCAAAAGAAGGGGTATTTCGGTAAGGTGGATGCCGGTGCCGGTACGAACGATATGTATCAGGGGCAGGCGATGTACAACCGCTTCAATAACAAACAGCGATTTTCAGTATTCGGCACCGTCGGTAATACCGGTCGCACCGGGTTAAGCTGGCAGGATGCAGACCGCTATTCGCCGTCAGGCTCGGTGACCATGATGGATGGTGGAGGTATCATGATTTCCATGGGAGGAGGCCAGGATGACATCGAATCGTGGGGTGGTCGTTACGATGGCCGGGGTATTCCGTCGGCACTTAATGGCGGCGCCTACTACAGTAACAAATGGAACGAAGGTAAGCAGTCCATCAATGGAAATTACAAAATAGGAGAGTTGAGCGTGGAAGGCACCAGCAATACCATCAACCGAAACGAGTTGCCCGGCGGAGCAATCAATACGATATCCGATCAAGCATTTGACCGGCGTATATTCCGGCAGCGCGGTGGAGCGATCTTCGAAACGCAATTTGATTCGACATCCACACTGAAAGTAACCGTAGACGGAACGTTGAAGAATGGTAGGACGAAGGAATCTAATGCATCGGAAGGCACAGACGAAGACGGCGGGATGCTCAATGAATCGATGCGGCGCACAACTAACGATACGGAGGGAGTGGATGCTTACTTGACTGCTTTGTGGACGAAGAAACTGCGTAAGCAGGGGCGTACGGTATCTTGGGAAGTCAATGAAACGATTAACCAGAGCAAAGCCAACGGATTTCTATACGCCGAAAACTCTTTTTACGCAGACGGAGCCATAGACAGTGTTTCGCTGGTGGACCAGCTGAAAATAAACGATAGCAAAAGTTCCGTTTTTAACTCCAACATCACCTACTCAGAACCCTTTACCAAGACGCTTTCGATGGTCGTGAACTACCGGCTCTCGGCAAATAATGGGACCTCATTGCGACAATCGTTCAATCAGGTGGGTGTGGGGAATTACACAGATTTGGATTCTGTATACAGTAATGATTTTAAGTTAAATCAGCTTTCCAATCAATTGGGTGCGATCTTGAATTTTAAGAAGGGGAAATCCACACTCAACGTAGGTACACGGGTGAGCCGTGTACAGTTTGATCAAATCGATCGGTATTCGGACAACCGGTTTGAGCGGAATTTTACCAATCACAATCCGCAGCTGACCTATCAATACCGTTTTTCGCAGCAGAAATCATTTCGTTTTTCTTACAACGGTAACAATACCCAACCTACCATTAACCAGATACAGCCGGTGCGGGTAAACGACGATCCGTTGAACATTGTTTTGGGTAACCCGGATCTCAAGCCTTCGTTTACCAATCGGGTGAATGTAAACTATAATTCATTTAAGGTGATCGGAGATCAATATCTCTATTTCTCCGGCAGTTTCTCCAATACCAACAATCCCATTGTCAGTAACGTGACAACAGACTCTGTCGGCAGAACCACGCTTCAATATGCCAATTTGAACGACAAATCGCCCATAAACTATTATTTTTATTCTGGTTTCAGTAAAAAAATCAAGAAGCTGAACCTGGATGTCGGGGGTGGATTGAATGCAAATGGTAACACGTATTACAATCTGGCGAACGGCGAACTGAACCGGACGCAGAATTCAACCTATTCGGGCGATGTCAACATCCGGCGGTATGTTCAGAAAAAATATAATTTCTACCTCAATTTCGGTCCCTCCTATACCTATAGCAAGGCCTCGGTGCAACAGCGGGGTGATAACAGTGGCTGGGGAATGAGTGGACATTATTCCTTTAACATTTTCTTGCCGTTGAAATTCGAGATCAACTCTGAAGGGAGGTACACCTATACGGCGCCTACCGAATCGTTTGACTACGCTTTCGAGCAATTTATTGTAGATGCCTCTGTTAGCAAGAAGTTTCTGAAAGACGAAACACTCCGTTTTTCCGTTGGCGTGAATGATCTTTTTAATCAGAATAAGGGCTTCAGCCGGTACGCCAATAATAATATGTTTACTCAAAATAGTTACACCACGATTACCCGCTATGTGATGTTTTCCCTTACCTGGGATTTCAGCAAGATGGGCGGCGTATCGGTACAAAATTAGCAGTCATGAGCGTAAAGATTTTCCTTCCGTTGGCGTGTTTGTTGAGTATCATGCTCGCTACGCAATCGATGCAAGCACAATACGCGCGTTTTATAGAGAGCGGTGTGGTCACGTTTGAGAAACGGGTAAATATGTATGCCAAAATCCAAAGCAGGTACGGGAAGAGTAGGAGTTCCTTTATGGAGCAGGCGCTTGAACAATATAAGCGGACTCAGCCGCAGTTTAAGTCCTTCAACTATAACCTGGCCTTTGATGGCAGCCGAACCCGCTTTTGGCCGTTGAATGACCAGACAACTCCATCCGGAGGCTTTTTTGGCGATGATCCTTCCATAGACATGGGAAATACCATCGTCACTGATTTGCTTGCGGGCCAAAGCATCGGTCAGAAAAGTGTGTACGAACAGACGTACCTGATTACAGACAGTACCCGCCGCATCCAATGGCGTATCACCAATGAAACCCGCGAAATCGCCGGCTACGAATGCCGAAGAGCAAATGCGCTCGTACTCGATTCCATTTACGTGGTAGCGTTTTATACCGACCAGATTCCCGTATCGGGTGGGCCTGAATCGTTTACCGGACTGCCGGGTATGATCCTCGGTGTGGCACTTCCTTATGAGAATACGACGTATTTTGCCACCAAAGTGGACGATCGTCCCGTAACGGCCAAAGAGCTGGAGGCTCCCAAGAAAGGGAAGGCTGTTAACTACCGCGAATTGCGGGCCGAGTTGGAAGCCAGTCTGAAAGATTGGGGGGAATATGCACAGCCCATTTTTAAGGCGATGATGCTATAAAGATTGTAGCTTATGCTCCATAGGTGTTTTGACATCTGCTGATCGCAAGCTGGGGCCGAGGCTTGCTCTGCAGCAGACGAAAACACCAGTAGATGTTAGTACCCCAATAACGTTGGATATGCATGAGCAGCCTAGCGGCGCGAAGCGTTGCAGCTGCGATGCATATCCAACGTTATCCATCCCCTTCGTATCCGCCCACGATCTTTTTTTAACTTATATTTCCTTAGCTTTGCAGATTACGACGACTTACCCGGCCAATTCGTATTGCAAATGAAAAGACTTTTATTCATCATCACGGCTGTATTGGGTTTCAGTACATTTTCCTTTCCGAAAAGCCGGGGTACTGAAATAGATTCGCTGTTGCAGGTTTTGGATAAAACCATTGCGAAACGCGCGGTTTATATCGCGGAAAAAGAACGGAAAATTGACGAGATAAAGCGTTTGCTTCAGTATGAACATTCCCCGGAAAAGCGCTTTCAATTGAATAACACATTGATAACCGAATATCAGTCATTCATATGTGATTCCGCGTTAAGTTACATAAATCGGAATATCCAATTGGCAAATACCCTGAACAACAAAGGGTTTATGGATGAGAGCAGATTAAAACTAGCTTTCGTACTATCAATATCGGGCCTGTTTACCCAGGCTTCCGAAGTTTTCGATTCCATCCAATACGATACGCTACCCCAGCACCTGAAGGTATGGTACTGTTGGAGTTATATCCGTTATAACGAAAATCTGATCAAATATACCGATCATCCAACGTACGAAGCCGTGCATGTACGGGAGATTGCAAGATGCAGGGATACCCTGATGAACCTACTTAGTAAGGATACCGAAGATAGAGATATCTATCTAAAGGAAAAGTCTTTCAAGCTGAAGGCAGAAGGTGCTTTTGAAGCTTCTGCTGAAATCCAGGCTGAACTCATCAAAAAAGAGCCGGTCGATTCCCACGGGTATGCGATGGCTGCCATGGGACTATCTATGATTTACAAGGAATTGGGAAATCAATCGCTGCAGGAAAAATACCTGCTGCTTGCTGCCATAACCGATGTGAGGCTAGCGGTGAAAGAAAACGAATCGTTACTGACATTGGCTATCTATTTATATGAGCGGGGAGAAGTAGACCGGGCTTACAATTATATACAGGCCGCCCTTGACGATGCAAATTTTTACAATTCACGTTTCAGGAATGCGGTGATCGCACGCACACAGCCCAAAATTGAAGCCATGTACCTGGCAAAGATCGAACAGCAGCGGAGAAATTTGAGATCATACGCGTTGGCAATCAGTGTTTTCCTGATTATCCTAGTCGTTACGTTATACTTCCTTTACAAACAAATAAAGACCGTATCACGAGCCCGGCGGAATCTGAATACAATTAACGCACAATTAATATCCGCTAACCAACGGCTGGATGAAGCTAACCTGATACGGGAACGGTACATCGGATATTACATCAACCAATGTGCTGTATACCTCGACAAGTTGGACGAGTTCCGGAAAACTGTTAACCGAAAAATTAAAGCCGGACAGCTGGACGAACTGCAAAAGCTGAGTGTATCTACATCTACAGCTACGCTTGAAAAAGATGCACAGGAACTGTATACGGATTTCGATCGTACATTTCTGGAAGTATATCCGGATTTCGTAGAAGAATTTAATGCATTGCTCCGGGAGGATGAGCGATACGAACTTAAGAAAGATCACCTGAATACAGAACTTCGCATATTCGCGTTGATCCGGTTGGGGATAACGGATGTCAATCAAATTGCTACTTTTCTGAGGTATTCCATCCAGACGATTTATAACTATAAGAGCAAAGTGAAAGGAAAGGCTGTCGTCGATGCCGATCATTTTGAAGAAAAAGTAAAAAAAATCGGTACATTTCCCGTCCGATAAGTTCTCACGCGTTTACCAATTGTCTTCTGTCTACTGATGTTAACTGGCTTATTTAAAGTTTTTTATATTTTTTAAAATTGAAAATCACTTACCAATATCCCTACTTGTGCATACAGGCGGGGGTATTGGTATATAAATTTGCCAGTACTGGGAAAACAGGTGAATCCGGATTCCAGCTAACGCGTAACCTGTTAGATTATAAACTTTAAATGATAAGCATTGCTATGAAAATCCGTCTTTTCCTGATCGCCTGGCTGTACCTGCTGATTCCGTTTTTTTTTCGATCGGGACCGATTGCCCGGGCCCAGGAGATAAAACCATTCAAAAACAACGACCGGGTTGTCTTTTTAGGTAACAGCATCACCGATGGTGGGCATTATCATTCGTATATATGGCTCTACTACATGACACGGTTTCCGGGTATGAATTTATCGGTACAAAATGCAGGCATCGGTGGAGACCGGGTCGTGGAAATGGTGAAGCGCCTAGACGGGGATGTTTTCAGTAAACACCCAACGGTACTTGTAACGACATTCGGCATGAATGATTCGGGTTATTTTGAATACAACGGTTCGGAACCTGATAAGTTTGCGGATGAAAAGGTAAAGGAGTCCTATGAGGCATACAAAGCAATGGAAAGACGGTATCAACAGCTTACCGGCACCCGCATCGTGCTGATGGGGAGTTCGCCTTATGATGAAGGAGCGGTGATCGAAGGTAATACGCCCTTCAAGGGGAAAAATAAGGCGATGCTCCGCATCGTGGATTTTCAAAAGGCATCGGCCCAATCGAACCATTGGGAATTTCTTGACCTTAACCAGCCGATGACACGCATCAATGAACGGATTCAACAGGAGGATCCGGCATTTACACTCTGTGGAAACGACCGTATTCACCCCGACAACGACGGACACATGGTGATGGCATACCTGTTTCTGAAAGCACAGGGGTTTGCAGGAAACAAGGTGGCCGAAATAGCCATTGACGCCGCTAGCGGAAAAGTAGCCTCGGCTGTTAACTGCCACCTGTCCCGCCTCAAAAAAACACCAACCGGCATTTCGGTTGATTACAAGGCAAATTCATTACCCTATCCGTTGGATACGGTGCCAAGGGGATGGGGAAACAAAAAAAGTCAATTTGACGCGCTGCGTGCAGTCCCGTTCCTAGAAGAAATGAATCAGGAACAGTTGGTTGTGACGGGATTGAACGGACGCCATCAGTTGGTCATAGACGGCGAAGAAATCGGGGTGTGGTCTGCGGAAGATTTTGCCAAGGGTATCAACCTCGCTGCATTGAGTAATACCCCGCAATACCAACAGGCATTGGGAGTTATGTATTTAAATGAAGAGCGGTGGGAAATTGAGCGCAGGTTCAGGGATTACGCCTGGGTACAGTATAACTTCTTCCAGCCGAGGGGACTGCTGGATGCCAATAACCGACAAGCCATCGAGGTAATGGATGCGCATATTGCAACCGACGGCTGGTTAAAGGCTAAAAGAGACCTGTATGCAAGGGCAATGTTGCCCGAAGTCCGGCAGGCCTGGCAGGATCAGCTAGATCAATTGGTCGCCGCCATCCGGGAGGCCGGTGTACCCAGGACGCGGAAAATCACGCTTGTGGCAGTTCAGTAAACAAAAGTAAGGTAAGTTAAATCATTCATGGTAATTAAGAAGATGGGCTATTGCCTGGGGGTTGTATTTTTTCTATTGGGTGCTTGTACAGAAAGTAAGCAGGTGGAAAACGTTTCGGTATCGGATTATGTGAACCCGTTTATCGGTGCCAGCACCAGTACCGGGGCAGCCGGCGTATACCACGGGCTGGGAAAAACCTTTCCGGGAGCAACTACGCCCTACGGAATGGTGCAGGTCAGTCCCAATACGATAACAGGGGGAGACAACAGTCCCGGATACAGCTACGAGCATAAAACCATTGAGGGCTTTGCGTTTACGCAGATGAGTGGGGTGGGATGGTTTGGCGATCTGGGTAATTTTCTGGTGATGCCCACAACAGGAAAGCTGAAAACGATTGCCGGCAAAGAGGACGGGAGTATTCAGGGATACCGTTCGTATTACGACAAAGATTCGGAGGTTGCCGAACCGGGTTATTATGCCGTGGAACTAACGGATTATCGGATCAACGTTGAAACCACCGCAGCTCCGCACAGCGGGATGATCCGGTTTACATTTCCGGAACATCAGGAATCCCGGATACAGATCGACTTGGCACGGCGCGTGGGAGGTACATCCGTAAGGCAGTATATCCGTAAAGTCGATGACCAAACGATACAAGGATGGATGAAATGCACACCCGAAGGCGGGGGATGGGGAGATGGCGAAGGGAAGGCCGACTATACGGTCTATTTTTATGCGCATTTCAGCAAACCACTGGATGATTACGGTTTCTGGAGTGCGGATATTCCGGATGGATGGTCCCGTAAACGGGATGATGTGGTGAGCGAAGGGTACCTCCGGCGTGTGGAAAAAGCGGAGATCATCAGCGGACAGTCTGAATTGGAGGGAAAGCACCTTGGCTTCTTCTCCGAGTTCGAAACGCACGAAAACGAAGAAGTTACGTTGCAGGTGGGCATCTCGTTCGTTGATATGGAGGGTGCGGAAACTAATTTCAGAAAGGAAATAGAAGGGAAAGATTTTGATCAGGTACGGGCAGAAGCTAAAAAACGGTGGAACGAATCGTTATCGGGTATCCAAGTAAAGGGCGGGACGGATGACCAGCGGACGATTTTCTATACGGCCCTTTATCATACGATGATCGACCCCCGGACCTATACCGATGTAGACGGTCGGTATGTGGGAGGTGATAAAAAAATACACGAACGCGGAACCTATACGAGGCGGACTATCTTTAGTGGGTGGGATGTATTCCGCAGCCAATTTCCCCTACAGACCCTCATCAACCCCCGATTGGTCAGCGATCAGTTGAATTCGCTGATTTCGCTTGCCGAAGAATCGGGACGGGGATATTTTGAGCGTTGGGAGCTGATGAATGCGTATTCGGGATGCATGATCGGCAATCCCGCACTATCGGTGCTGGCAGACGCCTATGTCAAAGGTATCCGGGATTATGATGCAGAAAAGGCCTTCCAATATGCCCTCAATACTTCAAAACTGTTCGGCAACGATAAGCTGGGTTATACCGGCCCTCCTTTCAGCATTTCCAATACCCTGGAATACGCGTATACCGATTGGTGTATTTCGCAACTGGCCAACGGATTGGGTAAAAAGGAGGAGGCACAGCTTTTCCTGGAAAAAGGGCAGGCATACCGGAATATTTTTGACTCCGAAAAGGGATGGTTCCGCCCAAAGAAGGACGATGGTTCCTGGGAAGAATGGCCGGATAGTGCACGGACGAAAGAATGGTATGGAAGCATCGAATCCAACCCCTACCAGCAAGGCTGGTTTGTTCCGCACGATATTCCTGGCATGATCGAATTGATGGGGGGACGCAGCAAGGTGCTGGAAGACCTCACCAATTTTTTCGAAAAAACGCCGGAACATATGCTGTGGAACGATTATTACAACCATGCCAATGAACCGGTGCACCTTGTCCCGTTTCTTTTTAACCAGTTGGATGCCCCCTGGATGACCCAGAAATGGACCCGCCACATTTGCGAAAAAGCCTATAAAAATTCCGTGGAAGGCATTGTAGGAAACGAAGATGTGGGACAGATGTCGGCCTGGTATGTGCTGGCAGCTTCCGGGATACACCCATCCTGTCCGGGAAATACGCGTTACGAAATAACCAGTCCGCTTTTTGACGAAGTGGAGTTTGCGCTGGATCCGCACTATTTCAGCGGGAAGTCTTTTAAAATAAAGGCTCATGACAACTCGTCCGAAAACACGTACATACAAAAGGCATTGCTGAATGGGCAACCTTACAACAAGTGCTATATAGACTTTCAGGATATGGTTTCAGGAGGTACGCTTGAATTGTTTATGGGGCCTCAACCCAATACGGATTGGGGAAGAACCGCAGGTAGCTAAAACAAAATGGGTTTGAAAATTAAAACGGGATATCGAATGACCGGAAAATTTCTGGCGGGGTTGGCCACCGTTCTGTTGGTTACCGCCTATTCGTTCGCACAGGAACGGGATTTGGTGAAGTATGTCAACACCTTGCAGGGAACCGATTCGGAGTGGGCATTGTCTTACGGAAATACCTATCCTACGGTAGGGTTGCCCTTTGGTGTCCATTTCTTTTCCGCCCAAACCGGCAAAAACGGAGACGGGTGGAAATATCAATATAAAGCCACTACCATCCGGGGATTTCAGCAGGTTCACCAGTGCAGTCCATGGATGAACGACTACGCGGTTTTTTCGCTTATGCCGGGTATCGGAAACCTGGTGGTCAACGAGGATGCACGGGCATTGGCTTTCAGCCACGACCATGAGGTGGCAAAGCCGCACTATTATGCGGTCAAATTTGATAACGGCATACAGGCGGAAATCAGTCCCGTTGAACGGGGAGCACATATGCGATTCAGCTTTCCGGGAAAGCAAAAGGCTTATCTGGTGCTGGACGGGTTTATCAAGGACAGTGAGGTGAAAATCATTCCAGAGGAACGCAAAATCATCGGCTTTGTCAATAACGGACGTTTTGTGCCGGAAAATTTCCGGAACTATTTCATCCTCGTTTTTGACCGGGATTTCAAAAGCTTCGGTACATGGGAAAACACGAAGGACCAGGTAAAGGAGGGGAATCGACTGGATGAGGGGAAAGGAGTGGGGGCTTACCTGGAATTTGCACCCGGTGCAACCGTTGAGGTAAAGGTGGCCTCCTCATACATCGACCCCGATCAGGCCGAGCTGACCCTCAAACAGGAATTGGGCGATGCCAAAAAATTTGAAACGACAAAAAACAGGGCTTTCGACGTCTGGAATACCCTGCTGAACCGCATCGTGGTGGAAGGTGGCACGGAGGAAGAAAAGGCTACCTTCTATTCCTGCCTGTTCCGCGCCAATCTTTTTTCGCGGAAATTCTACGAACTGGATGCAGACGGAAACCCCCGTTATTACAGCCCTTATGACGGCAAAATTTATTCAGGCTACCTATACACGGACAACGGCTTTTGGGATACCTTCCGGGCCCAGTTTCCCCTTAGCAACATCCTGCACCCGGAAATGCAGGGCAGGTACATGCAATCGTTGCTGGATGCCCAGAAGCAGGCCGGTTTTTTCCCCACCTGGTCCAATCCGGGAATGTCGGGCGTCATGATCGGCAACCATGCGATCTCGCTGCTGGCTGATGCATGGGCCAAGGGAATCCGCACGTTCGACCCCGACAGTGCATTACAGGCGTATGAGCACGAAGTGACTAACAAAGGTTTTTGGGGCGGCTCCAACGGAAGAGAGGGGTGGGAAGACTACTTTATCAAAGGATATATCCCGTATGGTGACATCCATGAAAGCACGGCCAAGACACTGGAATACGCATACGACGATTTTTGCGGCTATCAGCTGGCAAAGGCGGTGGGCAACGATTTCTACAAAAACGTGTTTGCCCGGCAGATGTATAATTACAAAAACGTCTTCGATTCGGAAGTCAATTTTGTGCGGGGAAGGCGGGCGGATGGCGAATGGCTCCCCAACTTTGACCCCGTTGAATGGGGAGGCCCTTTCACCGAGGCAAATGCTTGGCAATATACCTGGTCGGTATTGCACGACGTAAACGGGCTCATTCATCTCATTGGGGGAGAAGAACGATTTAATGCAAAACTGGATTCTTTTTTCACGATGGATCAGCGGATCGAATACGGTACCTACGGGAAAGAGATCCACGAAATGCGGGAGATGCTGCTGGCAGGAATGGGGCAATATGCGCATGGAAACCAGCCTACACAGCACGTTCCCTATCTATACAATTTTAGCGGGCAGCCCTGGAAATCGCAAAAGCGGGTGCGCGAGGTGATGTCGCGATTATACAATGCCACCGAAAAGGGCTATCCGGGAGACGAGGACCAGGGGCAGATGTCATCCTGGTATGTGCTGAGTGCCCTGGGAATCTACAGTGTTTGCCCGGGAACGGACCAATACGTGATCGGCAGCCCGGTTTTTGAGAAAGCTACGATCACCCTGGAAAATGGAAAGCGTTTCACCATCCGGGCGGTCAACAACGGTCCGCAGCATGTGTATATCCAATCGGCCCGTTTGAACGGGAAGGTATATGACAAAAATTACATTACCTATTCAGACATCATCAACGGCGGGGAGATGGAGTTTGAGATGAGCGATGCACCCAATTTTGACCGGGGGACCGACACAGCATCCCGGCCGTTTTCACTGAGTCCATTGTAAATGGGCGAAAGTTGGTTTTTAAACAGATAACTGAAATGAGCATGTTAAGAATTTTGATTTGTTTCGTCTTTCTATTTCCAACCAAAGGTTTTGCTGCATGGATTGACAGCTTGCGGTTATCGGATGCCTTGCAAAGCAATATGGTTATTCAGCAGAATAAGCCATTCAAGGTTTGGGGAAAGGCGGAACCAGGACAGAAAATTGCAATCCATGCAGACTGGCTCCCCGCTTCGGCGGAAGTTTATGCGGATACGAATGGCAATTTCATAGGCATCATTCCGGTGCCAAAGGCAGCAGAGGGCGACTTTACCCCGCACCGTATCCGCATCGTTGCCGGCGATGAACAGATCGAATTGGACAATTTGTTGATCGGTGACGTATGGGTTTGCAGCGGCCAGTCCAATATGCAGTTTTCCGTCCGGGAAATGACCGGTTCTGAGCAGGTCATTTCCGGGGCTGATCAGCCTCCTATCCGGTTGTTGAATGTAGCCCTGAATTTCAGTGATACCCCTTTGGAAAATATGAAGGGAACCTGGCAGGTATGTTCCCCCACGTCAGTCCGTGATTTCAGTGCAGTGGGGTATTCCTTTGGCAAAAAACTATTCGACAGACTGAATATTCCCATTGGTTTGGTTTTTACAGGAATTGGGGCATCCAGTGTCCAGGCCTACATTCCGAAAGGGGATCTGGCGAATGATACGATGCTTAATAAGGCTTATTTGCAACCTTATCTGGCCGATCCGAAATCGAAAGAGCAGATAGACGGCGGTTTCACTTTTGAAAAGGTCATGCGGCCTTATCTTTTATACAATGCCATGGTTCATCCGCTCATTAATTTGTCCATCCGGGGATTTATCTGGTACCAGGGGGAAGCCAATCACCTGGAAAGGGAATCGTATGTGCGGGCAACCCAAACCCTGATCAAAAGCTGGAGAAGAAACTTTTCGCAGGGCCAGCTGCCGTTCTATTACGTGCAGATTGCTCCGTTTTTCCACGATCGGGAGGACCCGGCTTTGGCATTTGACGCCTATTTCAGAGAAGCGCAGGTTCAGGTAGCCAACCTCAATAATACCTATATGGTCAGTACCATGGATGTTGGGGAAGCAAAGGATTTACACCCGAAAAACAAAAAGCCCGTCGGTGAACGGCTGGCAGCCATAGCCCTTAATCGGGAATATGACCAATTGGATGTGGTATATCAGGGGCCGCTCGTAGATGACGTCAGATTTGAAGGGAAAAAGGCTTATGTCTACTTTACGCCCGGGACCCTGGGGACTGGCCTTCAGACCAATGACGGCCGCCCTCCTCGATTTTTCTACGTAGCGGGGAATGACCGGATTTTTTATCCCGCGGAAGCTTTCATAGATGGAGACCGCATTGTTGTAGAAACGAATAAGGTTACGCACATTGCTTCCGTTCGTTACGCCTTTTTTAATTACCCCGTCACTAACCTGGAAAATAAAGAAGGATTTCCGGCTATGCCTTTCCGGACCGACAGTTGGGAAGAAGGAAGTGAAGGCAGCCGACACTAATTTGCGATCACTATGGATACGCGGAATGCCAGAGATGAAAAGGAACTGATAAGCAAATCACAGAGAGCGAACGCTCTGTGCAAGATTTTACGAACGGAAAGTGTACGATTTGAACGCAAAGAAAGGAGGATTATGGTACGACATTAAACCTAGAGACAGTGCCTTTCCACGAAAAACCGGATTCCAGTTGCAGTGGAACCCGGTATGCCATCAAGGTATTGTTAATTTAAACAAAACTATATATCGGATATATATCATTTAACATTAACCCCTTAATTGATTCAAATATATGAATTTTCGTCATCAAGTTATTGGATGGCTGCCTTGTGTCTGTCCAATGACTGCAAAAAGGATCGTTATGAGAATGCAACTCATACTATTGTCGCTGTTTGTCGTGATGCTGCACTTGCAAGCTCATGAATCCCCTCTTATGCAGCAACGTACCCTCCAGGGTCGGGTAACGGATGAAACGGGAACGCCGTTGATGGGCGTCAATGTCGTCGTGAAGGGTACCGGGCGGGGAACCAGTACCTCCGAAGAGGGTGTCTATTCGATAGACATCCGTGAATCAGATCATACGTTGGTGTTTTCCTACATCGGGTTTGCCGACCAGGAAGTAACCATTACCGGGAAAAGTGAAGCGAATGTGGTGCTTCAGGCGCAAAGCAGCGACCTGGAAGAAGTGGTGGTGGTGGGATACGGAACCATGTTGAAGCAGAATCTATCGACGGCAGTGAGTACCATCGACGCTTCGAAGCTGACGGAGCGACCTACGACCTCCAACGTGCTGCAGGGGATGGCAGGAAAGATTCCCGGGGTGAGTATCAGCCTGAATTCCGGGGCACCGGGAGGAAGTCCGGCTATCAAGATTCGGGGTACCGGCTCCTTAAACTCTGATAACGAACCGTTGTATGTGGTGGATGGCGTTGTAGGGGTAAACCCGGATGTGGTGGATCCCAACGTCATCAAATCCATCGACGTGTTGAAAGACGCCACCTCATCGGCCATCTATGGATCGAGAGGTGCCAACGGTGTGGTGGTCATCACCACGAAAGAAGGCGGGAAGGATGGTGGTGCTACGATCTCCTATAATACCGCTGTATCGGCGGCCACGCTGGCCCGTGAAGTGAATGTGCTGGACGCTTATGAAAGTTTGGAGGTTTTCAAACGGGCTTATGAATACGCCCCCGGACGGATTGCGCCACATCTGGATCCGAACAACCATTTTGCGCGGAAAGATGATCTTTTCAATCCCGATGGAACGCCCAAATATAATACAGATTGGCAAAAGGTCACCACCCATACAGCCATGCCCCATCAGCATTCGTTGACGTTTTCGGGAGGAACCGAAAAACTCACCGTGGCGGCCAACGTTTCATACCGGGACAACCAGGGGATTATGCGCAACACCTACGAGAAACAGCTGAATGGTTTTGTAAATCTGAACTGGGATGTGAAGGAGTGGTTTCACCTGCAGGCGGTTGTCAATTTAGGAAGCAACAACGGCCGCAATTCGGAAAACAGTATTTCCCGGTATATGCTGGAATACCTGCCCTTCCTGCCGGTACGGTATCCCGATGGTACCTATTCCCGGAAAGGCGACTATCCGGGTGCCGAGGACGCCGAGAATCCGGTAAAAATATTGGATGAGCGCGAATCGTATGAGAAAAAGCAATATAATTTAACTAACCTCATCGGTACGTTCAAGATCTCGCCGAAATTGAAATTAACGACCAGTTTCAGCAAGCAGGAGGGAGCAGACATGACTTCGTTTTATGCCCCGAGTACCCTGTGGGGATATGGAAGTACCCAAAATGGCCGTGCAGAACGGGGACATACGGTTTATAATTCCTGGACCAACGAAGACTACCTGACTTACGATGACAAATGGGGGAATCATAACCTGAACGTGGTCGGTGGGGTTAGCTGGTACTACGACCAAAGTACGTTTTCCAACGTCGGCACTGAAAATTTCTTCGACGATTTCTTTAAATATTACAACCTGGGGGTAGGAACGGTGCGTTCCCTTGCCGGATCGGGGTATGACGATAGCAAGATGAACTCGTACTATGCCCGGGCCAACTACCATTACGACAATCGGTATATACTTGGAGCTTCCTTCCGGTACGATGGGTCTTCGCGATTCGGGGCAAATAACAAATACGGATTTTTTCCCTCCTTTTCTGCGGCATGGGTGCTTTCAAACGAAGAATTTTTCTCGTCTGTTAAACCCACCGTTGAAAACCTGAAACTCCGTATGAGCTATGGGATTGTGGGGAATGCAGGTATTGGCAATTATTCGACCATGGCCCGATATGGAAATTCCCTGTTGCCGTTCAACAAGGATCTTCATACCGTCGTAACCCTGCAGGAGATGAGCAACCCGGATCTGAAGTGGGAGCGCTCCAACCAATTCAATGCGGGATTGGACCTCTCCGTGTTCAAAGGACGTATTGAATTTGTGGCCGATTTTTATAATAAAATTACGTCAGACCTGCTTTACCGGTTGCAACTGCCTTCAACCACCGGATATGAATCGTCCATGACCAACCTGGGAAAAATACGCAACCGCGGACTGGAGCTGGGCTTGACTACGCGCAATATCCAAACGCCGGATTTCGTGTGGACCACCTCGGTTAATTATTCGATGAACCGGTCGATGGTCATCGATATCGATGGCAACATCATCGGTAAATGGGGCGGTCGTATTGTAGAAGGACGTCCGCTGAACCAGTTTTATGGGTATGTGCGTTTGGGAACCTGGGGCGTCGATGAGGCGGCAGAGGCTGCCAAGTACAATAAAAAGCCCGGTGATCTGAAATATTGGGACAGGAATGGAAACGGGCAGAAAGACGGCGATGACCAGGATTTTCTGGGCAGTGGTACCCCGAAATTTGAAATGAACCTGGCCAACAGCATTTCCTACAAAGGATTCACGTTCTTGTTTGATCTGCATGCCATGTATGGGAATAAACTCATCAATTTTACCCGCCAACTGATGGAAAACCGGGTGACATTCTCTAATTCCTACGGCGGAATTCTGGAAAACGCGTGGACACCGGATCATCAGAATGCGATGGTTGCCAGCCTGCGCTTACCGGGCGACGGCTATGAAAACGATGTGGACTCCCACAGTGCCGAACCCGGCTCCTTCCTGCGGGTAAGAAATGTCGGACTGCGGTATGATTTCGAGAATAATATCCTGAACAAGTGGCGTATCAAAACACTGTCGCTGGGCCTGAACGTGGAAAACGCACTCCTGTTTACGGAGTACAGCGGCGGCGATCCCGAGGTAACGAGTTACGACCCCGTGTTTGAACAAGGCGTAGATTTTTACACCTATCCCAAACCGCGCACGTACTCCTTTACCCTGGGTGTCAGTTTTTAAGGAAGGTTTAATTTTAATTGTATAAGCATATGAACAATACGATATTTCGCATAACCGGTTTGTTGATCTGGTCTATTGCAATGGTATCCTGTAGCGGGTTTTTGGAAGAAAAGCCAAAGACATTTCTGAGTCCTTCGCAATATTATACGTCCGAAAACCAGATACAAGCTGCAGTAGAGGGAACATACGAAGGCCTATCCCGATTATTGGGGTCCGACCTGGAGATTGCCACCGTTCGCCTGTTTAACCTGGAATACATCGTCGGAAACAGTTATCGCCCACGTTCGGCCGGAAGTCAGGAAAATCAATTTTTGCTGCTATCGGGAATGGATGAAAATAACAGCATTCTCCGGGAGATGTGGCGTGCCGTCTATTTTCCGGTAGAAAACTGCAACAGCGTCATCGAAAACGTCGAAGCAACCGACATTGTCAATGACGCAACCAAAAACCGGTATTTGGGGCAGGTGTATTTTTTACGGGCGTATTACTATTTTATGGGGGTACAACTGTTTGGAGATATCCCTTTGAAAATCGAGCCTACCCGTGATCTTGCCAGTGTCCAAATCCCGAAAACTCCCAAAGCAGACATCTATAATCAGATTGTTTCCGACTTGCAGAAAGCGGAAGCATCGGGCCTGCCCTGGACAGACGATGGCGGTTATGTAACGATGGGGGCCGTCAAAACGCTGTTGGCCAAAGTTTATCTCGCCATGGCGGGATACCCCCTTCAAGCGGGAAATGAATATTACCAAAAAGC
Source organism: Parapedobacter defluvii (assembly GCF_014642075.1). Taxonomy (GTDB): domain Bacteria; phylum Bacteroidota; class Bacteroidia; order Sphingobacteriales; family Sphingobacteriaceae; genus Parapedobacter; species Parapedobacter defluvii. Next base: position 319,364 of record NZ_BMIK01000002.1, read on the forward strand.
GTATGAAACGTCAAAAGAGATCATAGAAAGCGGACAGTTCCTTCTTTTTGACAACTACCGGGATCTTCGGAACATCAATAACGAAAACCGGGGTGAACACATTTTCATGATACAGCGGGAAGCCCAAAATGCAGGATCTCCGTTCCATTTCGGTCTGATGCCTTACCCCGAGGTTCCCATTTCCGTCAACCCAAGCTTTGGTGGTGGAATGGCACCATTGAAGGTGTTTTATGACAGCTATGACGATAACGACCAGCGGAAAGCGGAGCAGGCGTTCTTCTACACAAAGCGGCCCAAAAGCGGCGATCCGTCGACCATTATCTCGCTGAATACCCCTTACCTCAATAAATATTGGGATGATGAAGCTGAAAAGACCTCGAAAAGCGGAGCCAATATCCCTATTTACCGCTATGCAGACGTATTATTGATGTGTGCGGAGTCCAAAGCCATGGCCGATGGCGGAACAACCAGCGATGCTGCTGCAATAGACGCATATTATGCTGTGCATAACCGTGCTTTCCCAGGTGCATCCCGCCCATCTTCTGTTACTTCAGACCAAGTGCTGAAAGAACGGTTCCTGGAGCTGTGTTTTGAATTTCACAACTGGTTTGATATGCTGAGAACACATAAAACGTATGATCCTGCCAGCAAAAGTATCGTCGATTTGATCGGGTATAAAGCACCCAATCACGAATATCCTTTTAAGGAGTCTGATCTGATCTTCCCCGTTCCGTTAAGGGAGAAAGAATTGAACCCTTTACTTGCTGAATAATTCATTCCTGATCCCTTCTCTCATGCGTTGACAGCATGAGAGAAGGATGATTGAATCGTAAAACGAAACAGATGAAGAAACAATCTCTTTTTATGCTCTTTTTCTGCATAATAAGCATTCCGTATTCGGTGGTGGCTCAAAAAGCCTATTTCATAGATGGTTATCACGGTGGAGTCTATGGGCACTATCCGGTGGGACAAACTGACTTTATCACTAACATGTTGCACCAGTATCCCGACTGGCGTATCAACCTAGAAGTGGAACCGGAAACATGGGATGCCGTCAAGCTGCGGGACCCCGCGGCGTATGAAGAATTCAAACAACTATTTGAGGACCAGTCTGTCAGTACCGGGCGGATCGAATATGTAAACCCCACGTATGCACAGAGTTATCTTTTCGCCACCTCCGGTGAAAGTAATATCCGGCAGTTCTCATACGGTATGGAACTGTTGCGGAAACACTTCCCGTCGGCGGTATTTACTACCTATTCGGCCGAAGAACCGTGTTTTACCAGTTCACTTCCGTATATCCTGAAATCGTTTGGATTCAAATATGCCTCCACCAAAAACCCAAACACGATGTGGGGCGGTTATACCAAGGCACACGGAGGAGAGTTGGTGAATTGGATAGGTCCCGACGGTACCGCCATAACGACCGTTCCCCGTTATGCCTGTGAAGACCTTCAGCCGGGTTCCACATGGCAGAGCATTGCCTGGTATAACAGCAAAGAATATATTCAGAAATCACTGGATGCGGGAATCCAAAATCCAGTAGGGATGTGTATTCAGGATGCCGCGTGGAGTAGCGGATGGAATAAAGGCCCCTGGTTGGGGCAGGATACTTCGAAATTCTATACCCCCACCTATTATAAAACCTGGCGCGATTATATCGCCAACTATTCCATCGGATCTACCGACGACGACTGGCATTTTACGCAGGAGGATATGGCTACCAGCCTCGTATGGGGTAGTCAAATCATGAATACCCTCGCGCAGGAGGTACGGGGCGCTGAGAACGATATTGTCCGGGCCGAGAAAATGGCCGTGTTCGCGTCGTTGACCGGAAACACGCAGTGGCCCAAACGGTTGATCGATGAAGGGTGGGTCAAATTACTGCTTTCGCAACATCACGATTGCTGGATTGTTCCTTATAACAACCTTCAGGGCGGGCGTACCTGGGCCGATCACGTAACGGAATGGACCGGGGTGACCCGTCAGAACAGCCAGGTGGTCATTGGCCGGTCATTGAAAGCCCTGAATGGAGAAAGTGGGCAGAATGCGGTTAAACTATTTAATACACTGGCGGTGGACCGGAACGAAATAGCCCGCGTCAAAGTGCCTTCCAATTGGTCCCGTGCTTCCTGGGAAGTGGTCGATCAGGAAGGCAAGGCTTACCCCACCCAACTCATTGAGGAAGACGGGAGCACGTGGATGTTGTTTCAGGCACATGTTCCTTCCTTTGGCTATGCTATCTACGGCATACAGCAAGGAAAGACAACTGCCGGGGACGTACTGTCTTATCGTCAGGAAAAAGGCAAGTACGTGCTCGAAAGCGACCTGTACCGCCTCGTTATCGATCCGCAAAAGGGCGGCGTGATCGAAAGCCTGATCGCTAAGAAGTTAAACAACAAAGAGTATGTCGACGCAACCAGTCCGTGGTACTTCAATGAACTCAAAGGGTATTTCGGCGAACAGGAAAAATTCATATCCAGTGCCGACCAACCCGCCCGTGTACGGGTGGTGGAGCATGGGCCGCTATTGCTCCACGTTGCAATCGATGGCTTTATAGGCGAACATCCGTTTACACAAACCATCCGGCTGAAACAAAAGGAGGAAAAAATAGACATGGGGATATTTATCGATTGGCAGCGCAATACAGCCATCGGCGAAACCGGCATCCCCTTTAGTGCCGAAAACCCGAGGAAGGCATTTTATGACGACCGCTATAAACTGCTGGTCTGTTTTCCGGCTGCTATCAACGATCAGCAAATCTACAAGAATGCGCCTTTCGATGTGTGCAAAAGCCAGTTGGAAAACACATATTTCAACCGGTGGGATCAGATTAAACATACGATTGTGTTAAATTGGGTAGATCTTGGCAGCAACAGCCATGATAATAGCCTAGCTTTGTTTACCGATCATACGACCAGTTATGTGCACGGAAGCGATCATCCGCTGGCACTTACCCTGCAATATTCAGGCAAGGGATTATGGGGCCGGGATTACACGATTACCGGTCCGACCGATATTTCGTACAGCCTGATGCCGCACGCTGGCCAATGGTACAACGACCGGATTTGGACGAAAGGGGAACTGGCAAACGAACCGTTGGTGACCACATTGATTGACGCCGGGGCCAATGAGGTTCTGCAACAATCCTATTTTTCCGTTGAGGACAATGCTTACGAATTGGTATCCACGGAAATGAAAGGGGAGGACCTGTACATCCGGCTCTTCAATGCGCAAAGTGATCAAACCGACAAGCTAATCACATTCGGAGGAAAAGCGGATAAGATTGAATGGGTTGAGTTGAGCGGTGAAACCTCCCGGACAGCACAATCCACCGTTACGGACCACCATGCGACTACCATTACAGCTAATATTCCCCGCTTCGGTATCCGGACCATCAAACTCAGCAATGCGCAACTATAACGATTGACCAACACATCAACGGTTGACCAGCGCACCGAACGAAGATACTGCGCTTAAAAAGAATCACGCTTTTTAAGCGCGGTCTTCTTCGGGCATGTCTACGTTGATCCCGTCGTTATTCATGTACCCCACATACACACTTTTACTGTACTGCTTTTTGCTGGCGCTATGCACAAAGAGATAGGCATGAAACGGCGTTGCCTGCAACTGCGGGGGCAGGTCTACTTTGATATATCCCTCCTTGCGGGTACAGGTGAGCGGATTGCGGCCTGCGATACCTGCATCCGGACTGTACGCTACCAGCACCACCTCATCGGCTGCCTTTGCCAACGGGTTTTCTTCACTGGAGAAATAGATTTCAAGTGCTTCCGGCCCGAGTACTACATCCTGGATGTCGACAGATGGAAGCATCCCAATGCTGATTGCCACGCGGTCGGGCGCGATCCACTGATCGGGATACTGCCCTTCTATGGCATCTTGTATCAGCTTTTTGAGTGCCTGGCCAAAAGCCTTGCTTTTGTTGCCCTTGCCGTAACCCAACCAGGTTTGGGCGATGATGGAGCGCAGCGGATTGAGGAAAGCCATCGCCAGGCGCAGCCGCTGCTGTACGGCTAGTTTGCCATACGATTTCTCCTTCACTTTCGGTTTGCTCTTGTCGTAGAAAAAATCCATTGCGTTTTGGGTTAGGCTTCTGGGTCTGTCAACGGAATGTATTCGGTGCGGGAAACCTGCTTTCCCCTGCTATCGGCAAAGAACAGCCAAACATGCATTTCGGGTCCCCTTATCTGCTCTTCAAAAGGGATGACTACCTCCCCCTCATGCCGCAGTGCGGTTTGGCAGAGGAGCAGATCCGACGAAACACTGTAGGCGATGGCGTAGCCTACGTCGTCCATCGCACCACCCACGCCGTAAGTCTTGGGATCCCAAATCACTTTGATACCCTCGCCAATCAATGACGCCTGTTCCGCGCCTGCGGTGTACAGTGATCCGTGGCTAAATTTCAGGGCCGGGTAGTTGAGTTTGATCTGGTCGCCGTCTTCCACGAACGCGTGGTCATAATTGTAGCCGAAAGCCACGTTTTTCGCGGTGGCCCTGCTGGTATGGCCACGGAAACCGATATCGAGCACCCGAGCGATCGGCATAAAAAACCGGTTGAGCAGCCTGAACTTATGATGCTGTACGGCCTGCTTATCCGAAGGCTTTGGCTTGTTGCGCTTCACTTTGCGCATACCTTTCATGTAATGAATTTTCCGCCAGCTGCTACCAATCACACTACCTACCTTGCCTTTAAACGGGCCGTTTATGCCTTCTTTAAAAGTTGCCATCTGCTTATCTTATTAGCTGTTACATCCGTTTTCAAAAACAATTTTAAAAAATTCTGAGAAGTATTCCAAATTAAATTGAATTAATAATTATAGGATTCTTCAATATAATTTATAATTATAGTATAAAATATATATATTCTATAGTGTTTTCATCCTAATAAAGACTATAAAAAGATGATAAATAGACAGTGAAAAGACGGTAAATTATAATTATATTTACTGATTTTTATAATTTTTAATCCATTATATTCTTGGCAAATGAGTCATTCTTTTTCAGCCGCTTTTTGGAAGCCGATGGTGTTCGGGAGCGTAGCGTCAAAAATGTTCAGACTTTGTAGCTAGTGGTTTTGTCAGCTTATCCGTGACATTTAATCGTTTGTCCTTGAGATAATTATATAGTTGTGATTTGCTTTCATTACTCATGGCTTGTCTGTTTTCTTCGGCATTCGTGAACTCCCTGCGGTCGATCCGTACTGGAAAATTGGGGATACAGGGAACTTGAAAGAAAAATAAACTCATCCTTGTTTGAACGTCTTGCGCTGAGCAAAGATAAGGTCTTAGGACAGGGGTGTTTATTTGGTCGGGGCGGTGGGATGGCCTAATCGTCACCCATTAAGTGAAGGAAATGGGTTAACGTCAATATTTTGGTACGGCCGAATGTTTGGATATCCAATAAATCGTTATCCCCCGTTAGCAAATAGGTTGCTTTCCCGTCTTTGGCCAGCTCCAAGAGAAAATTATCTTTTGGATCTCTACAGATTTCTACATTACTTTTCACGGCTACAATATCGATAAAGGCATCAAATGTCTCCAGCATATCAGTTAATGCATCTCCGGTAAAATACTTACGAAGTTTAGGTTTGCTGATTGTGGCTTCAAGTTCCTCGATAAGTTCCAAACTGAACAAAATTCGCACCTTTTTCGCATATAACAATTTATCCAGCAGGTGATATTTCCTCGAAATGATGAAACTAATCCACAAGTTGGTGTCTATGATGAGGTTGGCGGGTTTATTTTTTGCCATGCCTTTCCGATCTCACTTCCTCAACGATTTCGGTGATTTCATCAATGGTTGGTACGGAAACAGCATTTCTCCTCATCTTTTTCAGATAAGCCTTTAGCTTGGATTCAGGCTCATCACTTACCTTGATGAGTTTTAAATCCTGCATGCCCTCAATCAGCTTCAACGCATTGGGGTTCAATATTTCAATCCTGATAGTTGACATAATTTCAAATGTAGTGAGTTTTTCACACAAAATCAATTTTTAAATTTTTATGGTTATCGTCTTAAATCTTCCAAAAAAAGAGTTCGAGTTCTGTATCTGTGGGTTCAGTTGAAAAAAATTCGGGGATATCGAACCCGCTCCCACTTATTTTCTTCAAGATTGCCATTTTCACATTGTTTATCAGTTGTTTACAGCACTTTCTCTCATTACCCGATAAAAAGAAATTATTACGTCAGTTGCCAATGTACCGTAAGTTGTCACGCTCTCGTGCAATCCTGTTTTCAATCTCTCCAGATAGCTATGCGGTTAGAACGCGGGCAATCGCGACTGCACATCCTCCGAAGTGGGGATTTAGATAAATAGGTTGAGATATGGAATAGATAGGTATAGGATATTAGGCACAGCTGTTTGATTTATTGCCCCACTGATTGCGTGTTGTGATTTGCTTTCATTACTCATAAGTGTCCCATAAAATCGGGAAGTTTTAAAAATCAAAAAATATCATAGCCCACAATGCCTGAAGCATACTTTTTCTTTTTGAAATACAAATTCACAAAATCAAGTCCGTTTACTTGAAAATCAGCCACAACTATTTGTTTATCAGAAACAAACATCAATTTTATTAGATTTTAATAGGACACCAGTGACAAGTGGTTTTAAATAATCGTAACATTGCCATTGGATTACGGAGAATATATGTTGCGCTTGCCGTGTTCAAATTAGTTGGTCGCATCCAAAGTGCTTTACGAATTCCTTCGGGGTATAGCCATGCTTTGATTTAAAGACTTTGATAAAATGGGAGACACTTTGATAGCGGAGCAGTGTTGCCACTTCATTGACATTATGATCTTCCAATAGGAGCTTCTTTGCCTTCTCCATTCTTACCTGAACGACATACGCATAAATGGTCATACCGTATTGTCTCTTGAAATCCTCTTTCAGCTTCTTTTCGTTTATCCTAAATATTCTTGCAAGCTCGGCACTGTTCGGTGGATTGTTCAGATTTAGAATTAGATAGGATCTGACATTCTCTATATTATCTGAAGGCGAATATACCTTCTTTGACTGCATCCTACTATGAGCATTCAGGTGTAGTGAAAAAATAAATTCTCTGATCTTCAGGCAGATAAAATGGTAACGATACTCATCATCCATGCCATCACTATTTAAAATTTCCTGAGTAATAGACAGGATTTTCAAGTCCATAAATAAGATCTCATTGGGTCGGTTCTGTGGTTTCCCTGAAAGTACATATTGGTGAAAAGAGTCTTGATTGAGCCAATCGTCGTCCTTCAATAGATTGATATAGAAATCTAAGGTCATTTTGATATTCACAAAACGCGCACCAACATTTTCATGTATAATGGCTGTACCTCCCCCACCCGCTGTATCCAAAAAATTGCGTTGCACCGTTCCGACGCTGTTCGTATAATTCTCATTTCCGGCACCATCGTACACATGAGATTGCCCACTAAAGAAAAGGAAAAACCGAATATGAGGTTTTTCTGTCATCCATTCAACAGTCAATGGCCTGTTTGACCGGAAAAATGTCTCTGATATGTGTAATCCGTTGGTCGATAATATTTTGAGTGTCATTAACACACCATTATCATCCACCAAAAAATCTTCCCTCTTGACCGGATTTTTCAGGCAAGATTTGTCATATTCAATGATCGTGTCGTACAATACCTTATTGAGCTCCTTTATTGCTGAACGTGTACGCATATTATAAAATAATCGCATATTCACAGTCGAGCTTCATGTTTCATGTCAGGAAAGCAAACAAAAATACGCAAATGATTTTGGTTCTCGGACTTATTTCATTTTGGCATGAAGATTGATTGTTGTATATGCAACTATATATAAAATGGATAACAATATCATTGAAACCAAAACATTTTATGATTTCCTGACGGGGAAGGCTTATACGGCATTATCCCGGCGCTTACAGAAAAACTTTCGTGACGCCGGCATCGAAATCACCAGTGAACAATGGAGTATCCTGTATGCGCTTTGGGAAGAGGAGGAGCTTACACAGCAGGAATTGGCGCAGCGAACATTCCGCGAAAAGACGACTGTTACCCGTTTGATAGACAATATGGAGCGGAACGGTTTGGTTATACGTGTTACCGATAAAGGGGATCGGCGCACCAACCTGATTTACCTCACGAAGGCGGGAAGGCAACTAAAAGAAGTGTGTATGAAACAGGCAACTCAAACATTGCGTGAGGCACTAGCTGGAGTAGATGCAGGAGATATCGGTGTTGCGAAAGATACGTTGAAAAAAGTATACGAAAATCTGAAATAATTTTTTTAAATAGTTGTATATACAACCATGAAGAGTAGATTGAATATTTTATTCGCGTTGGTTTCACTGCCACTGATCGGTATCGGTCAAGAGGCCCCTACGCTGGCGCAGCTGGCAGAACGTGCGATCCTGAAAAGCCATTCACTTGCCAATGCGGAATTGGACATCCAGTCCGAACGGGAAACCCGCAGCAGCATTAAAGAGACGTACCTGCCGCGTGTGGAGGCAAACGGAAAATTTGCGCATTTGAACACGGAGGTGTTGGTGGATCTTCCAACCACTACGCTTCCGATATTGAATATACAGTTGTTTGACGGCAACGAACGGTTCCAGTCCAGGAGTAACCTGTGGATTTCAGACATCACGGCTTCGGCGGTGTTATTCACCGGCACCAAGGCCCCTAAGCTGGGTAAGGCGCTTGACCACAAGATACGGGCGCAGGAGATCATGCTGGAAAAGGGTAGGCAGGAAATCATCGATCAGGTCAGCACTGCTTACGATCAGCTGGCATTGCTCCGTCAGGTACAACTTGTACTGGAAGAAAGCAGCAGACGGCTTGACATCGAGAAAAAGACTGCCGAAAAGGCATTTGGATATGGACTTATCACTTCCTACGAATTAAATAAAATAGCTGTTGCGGAAGCGACATTAGCGGCTAGGCAGCAGGAATATGAGGGGAAACGCGGATTGCTGATCAGGCAATTGCATCAGCTTACCGACATACCTGTGGATTCATTGGATGCAATTGAACATACGCTCCATCCATATTCGCTGGCAACAAATACAGGTGGCATTGATAACCGGCCGGAGATCGCCGCGCTCGATGCTGCCATTGAGGCAAACCGTTATAAAGTGCAGGCGGAACGCACCCATTGGATACCGCAGGTACAGGCATTGGCCCGTGTTGGCTATTACGGCCTCACCGACGGTTCACTGAAAACTCCGTACACCCTTCCGGTGAGCGGTCAGCCGATCCATTTGGGTGCCAACCGCCTGCAGGCCTTCCCGAGTTACATGGTCGGCGTGGGGTTCCGTTGGAACTTATTTGATGGTCTGCAGGGAAAGCGGGCAGTGAATAAGGCCAGAATTGAAGTTCAGAAAGCTGAAAATGAACGACAGGAAGCCGAGGAACTCCTGAATTTGAACCTTGTGAAAGCGCAGACGGAATATGAATTGGCCAATAAACAAGTGGTAACCGGACAGACGCGGTTAAATACGGCCCAGAAAGCGCTTGATATTGCCCAGAAAGAATCCCGTGTCGGATTGATAAAACCCGCGGAACGTATTGCCGCGGAAACGGACTATCAACAGGCTGCACTGGATTATTATCAAGTGGTTTTCAATCAGCGGCGGGCAGCCTATCGATTGCTGATGGCCACGGGAGATTTAACCCTAGAAAAATTAAACTAACAGTTATGCAAAATTTACAAACCATGAATATCAAAACAGTATCCTTTGCTCTTTTGGCTGCTGCCCTGTCGTCCTGCAGCACGCCCGTGGAGAAAGGCATTGAAGGCAAGATCAAAAGGGACGCCATCACGGTGACCACAAAGGTGCCCGGACGGGTAGCGAAGTTATGGGTTTCTGAAGGGGACCGGGTCAAACAGGGGGATACCCTGGCCGTCCTGGACATTCCCGAAGTTGATGCAAAAATTGCTCAGGCGCAGGGAGCTGTGCGTGCGGCATCGGCCCAATATGAGATGGCCGAGCGTGGTGCTACCGCCAACCAACTGAAGCAACTGCAGGCGAAGCATGACGCACTGAAGGAACAATACGAATTTGCCCGTAAATCGTTCAGCCGTGTAGAGGCTATGTTTGCGGATTCGCTGATTTCCCCGCAGAGCTACGATGAGGCAATGGCTAAATTCCAGGGTGCGCGGGCGCAATACGATGCCGTGGTGGCCGAACTCGCAGAGGCGAAATCCGGCGTACGCATTGAGAATAGGCTCATGGCGCTTGGCCAGCAGGAACGGGCCACCGGTGCCCTGCGCGAAGCGGAAGTGGCATCTGACGAGCGCTATATTCTTGCGCCGGCCGATATGACCATTGAAACCATTTCCCTGCATGTTGGCGAACTTGCCACGCCGGGCTACAGCATTTTCAACGGATACCTGCCGCATACTACCTGGTTCCGGTTCACGCTGCCGGAGAGCGAAATAGGCAGGGTACAGCCGGATGCGCAAATCCGGGTATTTGTGCCATACCTCGATGAAACCGTTGAAGCGAAAATTACTGCCATCAAGCAATTGGCGAGGTATGCGGATGTGTCTACCGCATATCCGGACTACCAATTGGAGGAGGCGGTTTACGAAGTGAAGGTTCGTCCCGTACAGGTTGCTGAAACCGATAAATTGTTAAATAACGCCACCGTAATTCTTAACTACTGATCATGCGTACGTTCATTCAATTGGTCAAGCGCGAGTTCCGGCTTTTCTGGGGCAATTCCGTGCTGCGGCTACTCTTTATCGGTGCGCCGGTACTGTATGGTGTATTGTTCGGCTTCGTTTATCAGAAAGGCAAGGTCACCGATCTGAACATTCTGGTGGTCGACCAGGATAATACACCGCTGAGCAACCGGTTGGTTGACATGCTGAATGACAATGAAGTACTTCATGTGGTCGAGGTTAAACCCGAGCGGATGGACCTAAAACGGGACCTGATCCGGCTGGATGGGCAGGCAATCGTGATCATCCCCGATCGTTTTGAAGCGGATGTGCTTCAGAACCGGTCGCCCGAAATCAACGTACAGATCAACCTGGCAAACATCCTTACGGCCAACTATGCCTCCCGTTCCATCCAGGTCGTACTCGGTTCGCTGAATGCGGGGCTGGAAATGGAGGCACTCCGTAAACGGGGTACCCCTGACTATGCGGTTTCGAAAAAGTATGAAGCGTTCAGCACCAACTATGTGCGGCTATATAACCGTTCGTCCAATTACATGAGTTTCTTATGGCCGGGTATGCTTGCTACCATTGTGCAGCAGGTGCTTCTGTTGGCGCTGGCGTTGAGTTTTGCGCAGGAGTACGAGCGCGGTACATTCCAGTCGGAATTGCTTGCGCAAACACGCTCACCCTTACTAGCCATTTTAGTGAAATGCATGCCTTATTGGCTGATGATGATTCCGATAGGTTTGTTTTTCTGGGGGTTGCAGCAGTATTTCCACATTCCGCTGATTCCGCACCAGCCCGGCGCCAGTTTATTGCTGTTTGCACTCTTTGTCGCTGCCTCTTCATTTATGGGCATCCTGGTGAGCATCCTGATACCCAATCAGCTGAAGGCGACGGAAGTCCTGATGGTGGTGGCTACGCCAAGTTTTGTGCTCAGTGGATTTACCTGGCCGCTAAGCCAGATGCCCGGCTGGGTCGCCCTGGTTGCCGACGTCATTCCCCTCACCCATTTTCTCAGTGCATACCGCATTATGCTGATGCAGGAAGGATGGTTAGGGGCCATCGGCTCACAATTGATTGCCCTGGCGATATTGACGGTGGTATTCGGGTTACTGAGCTATGCAGCGTTGGCCATAAAGATGCGGCGGGTGAAATAGATCACTTCAAAGCAGTACCGTGGCGGTGTTATAACAGATTCATCAGCCATCCGGGAAAGATCCCCAGCAACAGTACGCTCAGGGTGATAAGCGTGGCCATCAAAACGATGTATGACCGTAATGGTTTAGTTTCCATCGGTTCCTCCGGCTTCCGTAAGAACGCATTCAGCGGTATTTTGAAATAGTAGAACAGCGATATGACCGTTGTGAGTGCCCCCACGATAAGCAGGGCGATCATACCGGGATTGCCGGTAAGCTGCCAGTTGCCGAAAACCGCAGTAAAGACCAGCAGCTTGGCAACAAATCCGGAGGTAGGAGGGATGCCGGTAAGGGAAATCATCAGCAACACAAAGCCGACAAATGTAATCGGCATCACCGGGCCTAATCCGCGATATTCATTTACATCGGCGGCTCCCGTTCGCGATTCGATAAAAGCTGCAAACATGAATACGCCCATGTTCATCAGTGAATATACCGACAGATAAAACAACAGAACCGCATATTCTCCTGCAGAATAGGCCAGCACGGCCATCATCAGGAAACCCGTATGGCCGATGGATGAATAAGCCATCATCCGTTTTACGTCTGTTTGGCGCAATGCAGCCAGGTTTCCCAGCAGCATGGTAGCGATGGCGGATACCAATATCAGCGTTTGCAGGTATTGGTAAGCGATACTTCCCACAGGCCAGGCATAGAGAATGCGTGCAAGCAGGGCTACGCCGGCGATCTTCGGAGCGGTGGAGAGGAAAGCCGTTACGGGAGTGGGAGCACCCTGATACACATCGGGCGTCCAGAAGTGGAACGGTACGAACGAAAGTTTGAAGCCGATGCCGGTGAAGACCAACAGTAATGCAGTAGCCAGCAGCAGCGGTGCCGTAGCAGACAATCCCCGGGCATGGGGTTCAGAGGTGAAATCCAGGTCGCCCGTGAACCCATACAGGAAAGAAAGGCCGTATAGCATCACGGCGGAACATACCGAGCCGAATAACACGTATTTCATGGCGGCTTCGGTCTGCCGTGCTTCTTTGGCAAGGTACCCCACCATGAGGTATGAGCCGATGGATACCATTTCGATGGACACGAAGACCATCAACCAGCTGGTGGCCATCCCCATCAGATTCAGCCCGATGTGCATAGCCAGTAAGATGCTGTAGAAGTCGGCCGTTTTCTTACGGTGTGAGGCAAAGTCCGGATTCGCATGTACAAACAAGGCAAATAGCAGGCAAACCACCGCGACGAGCACACGCGTGTATCGGCCGAAGCCGTCCGCATCAAGCATTCCGAATAACAGATCGTTTGCCACGGGCTGGGCTAATTGCAGGGCACTAAAAATCCCCGCCAATGCGATACCGCCGAGCGTAATGGACAATGTACCTTGCCTCCAGCGGCGGTCCAGGAACAATCCGGTGCCTATACTGGCGAGGAATGTAACCGCCAGCACGACTTCAGGCAACAACGCGGGTAGACCCGAGAGGATATGGTCCAGTTTATAGCTTATGTTGTCAATGGTCAATGGTCAATTGTTAAATGTTAATTATCAATTATCAACTGTCAATTATCAACTGTCAATTATCAACTGTCAATTATCAACTGTCAATTATTACCTACCAATTCCACGAGGGCCAATACGGAAGCATTGATTTTGTCAAATGCCAATGCGGGGTATATCCCGAGTGTCAGGGCCAATCCGAGCATGGGTACCATAATGAATGTTTCCCGGGGAGAGGCATCAACGAGCATCTTTGACCATTCTTCGCCTCCTTTCAGGCGGGGCTGGCCGAAGAACATCCGTTGCAATGTCCATAGGAAGTAAGCGGCACTGAGCAGGATTCCCAGCGAGCCGGCGATGGCCATCCAGCGGGGTAGGATACCGTTTACACTTTCCGCATTGAAGGCGCCGATGATGACAAAAACTTCGCCGATGAAGGCTGAAAAGCCGGGCAGACCTAAAGAGGCGAAAAACGTGATGGCTACAAACACCGTAAACCGGGGCATGATACTTGCCAATCCGCGGAAGTGATAAATGTGGCGGTCGTGTACGCGGTCATACAGCATACCTACGAGGAAGAACAGGGCGGCGGAAAGGAAGCCGTGGCTGATCATCTGGAATACCGCACCCGCAGTTCCCTCTGTGGTAAACGAGGCAATGCCGAGTAATACGAACCCCATGTGAGAGACGGATGAATAAGCAATCATGCGTTTCAGATCGCGTTGGGCGAGTGCCACCAGCGCACCATAAACAATGGATACGACACCGATGAGCCCCAGCCACCAGGCCGACTGCTGTGCTGCATCGGGAAATATACTGAAACAGATGCGCAGGATTCCATATCCGCCCACCTTGAGCAGAATACCCGCCAGTATGATGGATATGGGCGTAGGTGCTTCCACGTGCGCATCGGGTAGCCAGGTGTGCAGGGGCACAATGGGCACCTTGATGGCAAAAGCAACGAATAATACGATGAAGCCCAGTAGGCGGGCCGATATGCCAAGTAATTCGTGGTTGGCAGCAGCCGAGAATACGGAACCGGGGGTGTAATTGGCCGGATTCATCATGTGCAGCATGTTGAATGTATGCGCGCCGGTTTCGGGATTGGTTACCGAAAAATAAAGTCCCACGATGATCAAAAGCATGAACACCGATCCGAATAAGGTGTACAGGAAAAACTTCATGGCTGCATACTCGCGCCTTGCGCCTCCCCAGATGCCGATGAGGAAATACAGGGGCAGCAGCATCAATTCGTAGAAGATATAAAACAGGAAGAAATCAAGGGCGGCAAAAACCCCCATGACCGCCATGTTGAGGATCATCAGCAAGATGAAATAGCCTTTGGTACTTTTCTGGATATTCCAGGAAGCTCCCACGGCAATGAGCATGATGAGCGAGGTAAGGAATAGGAACGGCATGGAAAGCCCATCGACCCCGACGAAATAATCAATTTCAAGCTGACCCAGACTGCCCATATCCAATCGTATCCAAGGGATGTGATCTACGAACTGATACAGACGGGCATCGGTAACACCGGCTCCTTTGGGGTGGAAAAGGTAGTACATGCCTCCGCTCAATATCAACTGCAAAAATCCCGTGAACAGCGCAATATATCTATAGGTATTTTTTTTTGCCGCAGGAATGAATGCGATCAGCAGTACAGCCGCCAGGGGCAAGAAAATAAGTAGGGTTAACAGGTGCAGGTTCATAGTAACACGACGATGTGATAAAGCAGGATTACCAAAATGATAAAAAACAGGGTAGCGAAGTAATGTTGGAGCCGGCCGTTTTGGAGCCGGCGGAATACATTGCCTAGCCCCCATGCTATTTTTCCGATCAGCCTTACGAAGCCATCCACAAGCCGTTGATCCAACCACGCGGCTACCGCGGCAAAAGAGCGCCCTAACGCGGAAAGGCCATTTACCATGCCATCTACTACGTAGTGGTCCACCCAAAGCAGCAGCTGTGACAGCCGGACTACTGGGCGTACCACGGCGGCGCCATACAGGGCGTCAAGGTATCCCTGGTGTTCAGACAGCCGGTAGAACAGTCCACCGCCCTTCAGCGGATATTTCCCATTGACATACCACTGCCAGGCGACGCCGGCAACGATACACGTTACCCCGGTGGTCAGCACCGGAATGGCGAGATGCAGCAGCCGGAGCGGCGGCAAGGTGGAAACCGGAGACGTCAATCCCTGCATCAGCCATACGTAGCTATCGTTCAGTGGGTTGACCGAAAATAATGGGAAAAGGGAACAGCCTGCCAAAAACAGCATGGGGCCAAGCATCCGCATCGGGGCCTCGTGTATCCGGATGTCTTTTTTGACCGAACGGATGGAAAGGGAGCCAAAGAACACTTTTGCCAGGAGCCTTAAAATGTAGAAGCTGGTCAGCATACTGACGGCGACCAGTACATAAGGAATCAGTTTCGCGGCCCCCGACTGCAGCGCAGCCCATTCAAACGTATGTACGATCAGCGCATCCTTGGAAAGGTAGCCCCCGGTAAACGGAAATCCGGCGAGTGCCAGCGAGGCGATGAGCATGGCCGTAAATGTAAGAGGCATGTGCTTGCGCAGACCACCCATGTTGCGGATATCCTGGGGGTCCATATCCAGGCCATATGTTTCTTTGGCATGCTGCATTTCGTGGATGATGGCACCCGCGCACAGGAACAGCAGACATTTGAAGAATGCGTGGGTGGCCAGGTGAAACAGGGCTACCGGATACATGCCGATACCGATACCTACCATCATGAATCCCAGTTGCGAAATGGTGGAAAAAGCCAGGATATTCTTGATGTCGTACTGGGTCAGCGCGAAATACGCAGCGGCAAAGGCCGTTACCGTGCCGATTGTGGCGATTACCAGCAAAACGGTTGCATCGAATACCGGGAATATACGGGCCAGCAAAAATACACCGGCGGCGACCATGGTGGCTGCGTGGATGAGGGAGGATACCGACGTGGGACCTTCCATGGCATCGGGCAGCCATACATGAAGCGGGAACTGTGCCGATTTGGCCATGGCACCGAGGAAAAACGCGAGGCCTGCCACGGTGAGCCACGGAGCGGGAAGGGTTTCCGGAGCCTCGATCAGCGCCTTGGTATCCAGTGTGCCCAGGTGGCTATAGGTAAGGGCCATGCCGATGAGGAAACCGATGTCTCCGATCCGGTTCACAATAAATGCCTTTTTATTGGCCTGAACGGCGGCATCCTTGGTAAACCAGAACCCGATAAGCAAGTAGGAGGCAAACCCCACAAGTTCCCAGCAGATATACATGAGCAGCAGGTTATCGGCAACCACCAATCCCAGCATCGCAAAGCAGAAAAGGCTCAGGTATGTCCAATACCGATGGATACCCGGATCGCCCTTCATATATGCCGCAGAATAAATGTGTACGGGCAATGCAATCAGACTTACCAAAACGAGCATCATCACCGCCATGTTATCAAGCAGCACCCCCACGTGAAATGCCTGCTCGCCGATGGTAAACCAGTGCCACTGGATGTGGATGGGGGGCTGATTCCAAATCTGGGCGAATGCATAACAAGCTGCGAGCAGGCTCAGCAAAATAGCGGAAGTGGCAACTGCTCCGTTTCCTGCTCTTTTGCCGAGGGCCGCTGATAGGAGGAATCCAGCGAAAGGCAGCAACACTGCCGATAAGGCAGCCAATAGCGGGTATGTCAGTGCAGTTGTAGGCAATGTTTCGTCGTTCGTCTTTACGTTAATCCTTTAAGTTTCTGATATCTTCCGGATTCACTGATTTATAGAATTTATATGCATTGAGTATGATGGCCAATGCAACGGCTACGGCCGCTGCCGCGAGTACAATGGCAAACAACGCAAATGCCTGTCCGCCGTATGCCGTTTTATCATACCGGCTGAAAGCCACTAAATTCAGGATCGCAGCGTTGATCATCAGTTCAATGCCCACCAATACCAAAATGGCATTGCGCCGGGCCATGACGGTATATAAGCCGATTGCAAACAGGCAGGCTCCCACGATGAGGAAATGTGTAAGCGGAATCACGGATTTGCCTCCTTTCGTGTAAGGTGGGCAGCGCCGATCAAGGCCATCATCAACAGTACGGAGATAATTTCAAACGGTAATAAATATCGCGTCATGATCTGAACGCCGAGGTGCTGAACGGTTTGATCCGTTGGAGTCAGGATTGCACCGCTTTCCCGGGATGACAAGATCCACGCCGGCTCATGCGTTCCCAGGTGTAGAGATGCATAAATCAGGATGGATAGAAATGAGGCTGCCAGGATAACCGACTGCCATACCGGTAAAGCAAAGAAATGGGATGTCCCCATCTGGAGGTCATTCAGCAGCTCCTTATTGGAAAGCATAAAAGCAAAAAGCATCAATACCAATACACCGCCTACGTAGACCAGGATCTGCGTGATCGCCACAAAGTCGGCCAGCGCAAATACGTATAATCCGGCAACGGAAAAAAGGACAATGAAAAACAGAAACAGCGACCGGGCGACATTCCGCATACTTACCAGCAATAAGGCAGATCCGATGGCTATCGCAGCAAAACCGTAAAACACCCATGCCGTAATGTCCATTATTTCCTTTTTGCCGCCTCCTTTTCGGCTTGGAATTTGGTCCATTCCCGTTTTTTCTCTTCGATTTCGGATGGTGTCATTTCAGCAAATGAGTACGTCAGTTCCGCCAGGTTGGTCATGCTGCGATCGTATTGATCGGTCATGGTAATGCACTCAGTAGGGCAGACCACGGTACATAAACCGCAATACATGCATTTCGCCATATCGATATCAAACTGGGCGGCGTACAGGCGTTTTACGCTTCCATCGGAAGTTTTTCCGATTACATCGGTGGCTTTAATGGACTCGATGGTGATGCAATCCACCGGGCAAGCCTTTGCACAGAGGTCGCAGACGATGCAATCGTCTATTTCTACATCCAGCTGATACCGCGCTACCTCGGGTATGGGCATCTTTTCCCTGGGGAATTGTACCGTCGTAACGCCCGTTTGTTTATCGAAATAATCGTCTTTGCGCACATCAAGCACTTCACGCGAACGGCGTGCGCCGAAGAGGTGGGCGAGCGTGATCGCCAGTCCTTTCGCTGCGGTAATGAATGCTTGTAACGCTATTTTGAACATTCTTTTCTTAATGAAAAATTTATCTTAATTGATAGTGGACAGTTGAGAATTGAAAGTGGCCTTTCCTTCATTATCAACTATCAACTATCAACTATCAATTATCAATTAATTATCAAACCATCACCCCAATCCGCCAAATTCCCGAAATAGCCATGCACAGAAAAGCAAATGGCGTCAGTACTTTCCAACATAGCGACATTAACTGATCGGCCCGGAGCCGGGGCAGTGTCCAACGGATCCACATTTGTATACCGACGATCAGCAGGGTCTTGGAAAGCGTCCAAAAGATTCCCCAGACCCATCCGGTGGTCCAATCGGCCAGCCGGACTGCTCCAATATTAGGTAAGGGTGTATTCCACCCCCCGAGAAACACCACCACACCGATCATGGCTACCAGAAACATGAGGGCATATTCAGCCAGGAACACGAAAGCAAACCGAAGGCCCCCGTATTCCGTATGAAAGCCGCCCACCAGTTCGGACTCGGCTTCCGGAATGTCAAACGGTGCCCGGTTGCATTCGGCTAATGATGCGATGAAGAAAATCACATAGGCGATGAGCAGATGTGGCGCCTGGAATACATTCCAGGCTAGCAATCCACCGATGCCGGATACATCCCACAGGCCCAGGAAACGTAACGCTTCTTCCGACGCGATGCCCTGATTGACGACAATCTCCTGCATGTTAAGGGTTTGGGTAATCATGACGGCCGAAATGAGCGCCAAGCCGGATGGGATTTCATACGAGACAATCTGTGCCACAGCTCGCATAGAACCCAACAGCGAGAATTTATTGTTGGATCCCCAGCCCGCCATCAACAACCCAATGGCGTCCACAGAGATAATGGCAATGACGTAAAAAAGTCCCAGATTGAGGGCAGAAGGTGCCAGTCCGGGTGCCCACGGCATCACGGCGAACCCCAGGAATACGGCAATAAAAATAACAACGGGGGCCGCGACAAACAAGATTTTATCTGCCGCTGCGGGTGTGATGAATTCCTTTTGAATCAGTTTGAGGATATCGGCTACGGTCTGAAGTGCACCGTGTTTGCCGGTTTCCATCGGACCGAGCCGATCCTGGACAAATCCGGCGATTTTCCGTTCACTGTATACGGCAAACAATGTAAAGCCGGCAATGAAGCCAAACAGTACCATGCCAACAATCATATATGTAATATAAAAGACCAATTTGTCCTATATGTTAAAATATCGTGCAAACATAAGGATTTGACACGATAATATATAGTAAGTTAGTAGGTTATTTTGAATGGTTCTAAAACGAAGGTGTTTAAAAGAGGATGGCATGCAGATGACACGAATCGAGCAGATCAACACGGAGTACCTAATCAACGAGAATCCCTTTTCTCTGCGCCATTAGCGCTCTCATTTTCCACGTTTTTGGAAGACACCTCTTGCTTCTATTACCGTTGATCGAGCGGTACGTAGTCCCGTCGAGTACTGCCGGTATAGATCTGCCGCGGGCGGCCGATCGGTTCTTTGTTCGCTTTCATTTCTTTCCATTGAGCAATCCAACCCGGCAGCCTGCCTAAGGCAAAAAGTACGGTAAACATGTCCGTAGGAAATCCCAGCGCCCGGTAAATGATGCCGGAATAAAAGTCGACATTGGGGTATAGCTTACGGTCTACAAAATATTGATCTTTCAGTGCGGCTTCTTCCAGTTCCTTGGCGATGTCCAGTACCGGGTCGTTGATGCCCAGTTTTTCCAGTACATCATCGCAAGCCTTTTTGATGATTTTGGCGCGCGGATCGAAATTCTTGTATACACGATGCCCGAAACCCATCAAACGGAACGGATCGTTTTTGTCCTTGGCTTTGGCCAGCCATTTGGCACTATCGCCACCGTCTTTCTTGATGTTCTCAAGCATTTCGATCACCGCTTGGTTAGCGCCCCCGTGCAATGGACCCCAAAGGGCGGAAATACCTGCCGAAATGGACGCATACAGGTTCGCATTGGAAGATCCTACGATCCGGACCGTGGAAGTAGAACAGTTCTGCTCGTGATCGGCGTGTAAGATCAATAATTTGTGCATCGCACTTACTACCGATTTATCAATCGTGATATCTTCGGTAATCTGTCCGAAGGTCATGTTCAGGAAATTGTGTACGTAATTGAGTTCATTCCTGGGGTAGATAACCGGGTGGCCAAGCGACTTTTTATAGATCCATGAAACAATCGTCGGCATCTTAGCCAGCAATTTCATGATCGTGAGATTTTCTTCCTCTTCCGTAGGGTTTGGATCCAGTGACTCTGGATAGAAGGCAGATAAAGCACCTACCAAACAGGACAGTTGGCCCATGGGATGTGATTTCGACGGGAAACCATCAAAGAATTTTTTCATGTCCTCATGAATCAGCGTATGCCTGCTGATTTTGTTGCGGAAATCGGCTAATGTGTCAGTTGAAGGTAATTCACCAAAAATCAGCAGATAAGCTACCTCCAGAAAGGTTGATTGTTCGGCTAGCTGTTCAATGGGATACCCCCGGTAACGTAAAATGCCTTTTTCACCATCCAAAAAAGTGATTTCGCTTTTCGTTGCACCGGTATTCTTATATCCGGGGTCTACGGTTACCGCACCGGATAAATCCCTTAATTTAGAGATGTCGATGCCTTGTTCATTTTCTGTGCCCGTGATGAGGGGTAAATCGTAAGAGTTGCCGTTTATTGAAATAGAAGCTTTTCCTGACATAATTCTTTGGATGAATTGCAAATGTAATGAAATTGAAAGACAATAACAGTGTTTGAATGGATTATTGACGCCTTTTTTATGTTAAATTAACGTCATTCTTAATTTTTTTTGTTCTTTATTTTGTTTTTACGATTTTTTCGTATATTTACGACATAAACGTAATAATAATGGAAAAACTGACACAACAGGAAGAGGAAGCCATGCAGTTGATATGGCGAAACGGAGGGGGATTTATCAAGGAGTTGTTGGACTGTATGGAAGGGGATAAGGTTCCGTATACGACGTTGGCTTCTACGCTGAAAAATCTGCAGCGTAAGGGGTACGTGAAAGCGGTAAAATACGCTAATGCCTATCGTTATGAAGCGCTTGTGAAAGAGGAGGACTACAAAAAGTTATTTATGAACGGATTTGTAAGTGACTATTTCAGAAATTCCTATAAAGAGCTTGTGAGTTTTTTTGCCAGGGAAGAGAAGATCAGTACGGAGGAGCTGGATGAGATCATCCGGATGATTAAAGAGGACAAAAGCGAATAGCCATGCCGGATATCATCATATACTTGTTGAAAGCCAATCTTTCCATTATTCTCTTCTATCTGGGATATCGGTTATTGCTGCGCAGACTGACTTTTTATAACCTTAACCGGTTTTATCTTCTGTTCTCGCTCATTTTTTCTTTCACGTATCCGTTGGTGGATATTATGGAGTGGTTGGGTGGGGCTGAACATGGAATACCCACAGAGGTGGTCTATGTGATTCCGGATTGGCATGAGGTTCCGGTCCGGACCTTTGGTTGGTGGACGTGGATAGTGGGTTTGATCGGAGTGGGAAGTTTGTGGTGCGCGGTGAAGCTTACAATCCGGCTGCTAAGTCTGTGGCGTATCCATCGGCAATCACGGCCGTCGGTTTGGCAATGGTTCAGATACCGTCAGGTTTTCGGTAATATTATGCCGTTTTCCTTTTGGCGGCATATCTATCTGAATGTGCATAACCACGGACCGTCGGATTTGGCGGAGATTTTCAGGCACGAGCAGGTTCATGTGAATGAGCTGCACACATTCGATATATTGCTGGCTGAATTAGGCAGTGTGCTGTCCTGGTTTAATCCGGGGGTATGGTTGCTGCGTGCTGCCATCCGCGAAAACCTGGAATTTATCACAGACAGAGGGGTGCTGATGAGTGGGGTGGATAAGAAGGCCTATCAATACAGTTTATTGGCCATCGGGCAGCAATTGGATAGGCAACCGGATCTAGCAAATGGTTTTAATTTCCGAAGTTTAAAAAGACGCATTATGATGATGAACAAACAGAGTTCGTCCCGGTTGCAACTGGGCAAATATATATTGGCGGTGCCGGTGATCGCCGCGTTTGTGTTGGTATTTACGGTAACTAAAGCATACGAAGACAATGTGCCTGCTTTGGCTGCCGATGCGATAGCTGTGGACACGATTGAGCAGGATACCATTGGCAACAAGAAAAGCGGGACAGGCACTGCGGACAGTGTGTTAAATATCCGAATAATTGGACGGGTAGATACGACGCGTTCGCATCCTCTTATTTTCGTTGATGGCAAAGAACTGGAATATGCAAAGCTAAACGGCATTGATCCCAATATCATTGAAAGTGTTTCGGTTTTGAAAGATAAATCTGCCACTGCGATTTATGGGGGCCGCGGTGAGAAGGGGGTGATATTAATTACGACAAAGAAGAAGGGAGCTGAAAAAAAGGAAATCACGGGGGACGCTACACGGCGTGCTACACCCGCGGATACCATCCGGTCTAACGATTCTCTGCGCATTGAAACAAAGCAGCGCGAAGTGGATACATTATTTCAGATGGGAAACCAGCACGATGACTTGCTATACCTGATTGATGGCGAGGAGATAACCATTGAGGAGTTTAAGGAAATACCTGCCGCGGAAATTGATTCTATACGCGTGTGGAAGGGAAAATCCGGGGAGGAAAAGTTTGGAAAGAAAGGTGCTAAAGGAGTTGTGGAAATTACGACCAAAAAGAATGGGGGTAAGGGGAAATAACCGTTTTTAGCTCAGCTAAGTATTGAACAGGTTCATCGTACGTTCGATGCCGACCTGAACAAAGCTGTTAATCACTTGCACGGATCGTTCAATAAGCTGGGGTAACTCCGGTTGTTCATCATCGTCAAATCCGCTTAATACATAGTCGATCTGCCGGCCTTTCGGGAAATTGTCACCGATTCCGAAGCGCAAACGGGGATAGGCCTGACCCCCACAAAGGGATTCGATGCTTTTCAGCCCGTTATGTCCGGCGCTGCTGCCCTTGGCCCTGAGCCGTATTTTGCCAAATGGCAACGCGAGGTCATCTACAATGACGAGCACTTCTTGCAACGGGATTTTCAGTTCATGCATCCAGTAGTTTACGGCTTTGCCACTCAGATTCATGTAGGTGGTCGGCTTGATGACATAGACACTGTTGCCGCGTTGACGGTATTCAGTATAATGAGCATATCTCAGGGTAGAAAAGGTGACTTCCGCCTGTTTGGCCAGTTCGTCGGCTACCATGAAACCGATGTTATGCCGGGTGTCTGCATATTCTGCTCCGATATTACCAAGACCTACAATTAGCTGCTTTTTTGCCATTTCGGTACAAACTTATTCATTGGATGGATATAAACCAAAAAGCACCAGCCGATGGGCTGATGCTTTTCGCGCATGCACGGCATATGCCGCGTAATTATTTTTTCTTGTCGGCCTTAGCGGCTTCCTGTTCAGCCTGGCGCAGGGCGCGGGACATAACAACGGATACGATCGTATCGTCTGTGTTATTCAGCACTTTTGCATTTTGCAATTGGATGCTGCCCACCTGTACAGATTTGCCTACTTCAAGAGTTTCAAGGCTCACTTCGATGTACTGCGGCAAATCTTTGGGAAGTGCCTTTACCCGGAGGGAGCGTAGTTTCTGGATCAGTTTACCACCTACTTTCACACCGGGCGACGTACCGGTCAGTTTAATGGGGATATTCAATGAGACTTCCTTTTTATCATTCAATTCAAGAAAATCTACGTGGCGCACCTGATCCGTAAGCGGATGGAATTGTGCGTCCTGAAGGATGGCTTTGTGTTTTTTACCATCAATATCCAGATCGATGAAATGAACATCCGGGGTGTAGATCGCCGGTTTCAAATCAGTTGCGGATACGGCAAAGTGGTATTGTTCCTTACCACCGTAGAGCACTGCGGGTACTTTACCCTCGTAGCGCAGCTCTTTCGCATCTCGTTTCCCTACGTTCTTTCTTAAAGAACCGCTAATAGCAATTGATTCCATTTGAAATAAAAATATGTATATGTAAAATTAAAGGCCGCAAAGTTAGTGCAAATAAATGTGATTTCCTAATCCACTTTGAAAAGGTTACTAATGGATCCATGCTCGTTGACATTCTTGATGGCATTGGCAAACAGGTCGGCTGTGGAAAGCACTTTGATCTTCTCACTTTGCTGTCTCAGGGGAATGGTGTCGGTGACGATCAGTTCAGTCAGTGCCGAATTTTCGATGGTGTCGTAAGCCTTACCCGATAGGACGGGGTGTGTACACACGGCACGGACGCTGGTAGCACCGTTTTCCATGATAAGCGAAGCAGCTTTCGAGAGTGTGCCCGCTGTATCGCAGATATCATCAATCAATACGATGTCCTGCCCTTCCACGTCGCCGATAATGGACATCGACTCAATTTCGTTGGCACGTTTGCGCTGTTTGTCACAGATCACGACTTCCGCATTAAAGTATTTAGCAAACGTGCGTGCCCGGTACGAACCGCCCATGTCGGGCGAAGCAATGGTGAGATTGGGCAGGTTAAGCGATTTAATATGGGGTACGAAAATGACTGAGGCATCGAGATGGTCTACGGGAATATCAAAAAAGCCCTGTATCTGCGCAGCATGGAGGTCCATTGTCATGATGCGATGGGCTCCCGCTGCCGTGATGAGGTTGGCAATCATTTTGGCGCCGATGGCTACACGGGGTTTGTCTTTGCGGTCCTGACGGGCAAAACCGAAGTAGGGAACGACCGCGATGATGTAATGTGCCGAGGCGCGTTTGGCGGCGTCAATCATTAAGAGCAGCTCGAACAGATTATCCATTGGCTGGTTGGTGGATTGGATCAGGAATACGTCGCATCCACGGACAGATTCATTATAGAAAGGCTGGATTTCGCCGTCGCTGAAGCGGGATACGGTCATCTCGCCAAGGTTTTTGCCATAAGATTGTGCGATCTTTTGGGATAATTCGGTGGAACCGGAACCGGAAAATAGCTTTACCGGATTGAATTGCAAGGGCATTGTTTCGTAGTTGTTTTGTGGGTTTGCAATGGATTGGGATCTTGTGATATTTTAACGCTAATATACGTTAAAAAACTACGGATTGCCAAAAGACAATCCGTAATTTTTTGTTGCCCGACCAGGATTCGAACCTAGACAAACAGAACCAAAATCTGTCGTACTACCATTATACTATCGGGCAATCTCAACTTACATTTTGCCACCCTTCCGAATGGGACTGCAAATATAGGGGGATATACTAATTATTGCAAAAATATTTTATTTTTTACTGGATGGGTCGATGTTATCATAGGATTCCTTATTTTCGGGGCGTGATTTTACGATAAACCATACGTGTGACACTATATGAATTACAATAAAATCAATAATAGCATAGGTTGGTTGTGTGGATTGGTAGCCACTGCAGTGTATGTATCAACCGCTGAGCGGACAACGAGTTTTTGGGATTGCGGCGAGTTTATCGCATCCGCATTCAAAATGCAGATTGTGCACCAGCCGGGAGCACCCCTATTTTTGATGTTACAGAATGTGTTCTCCAACCTTGCGTTCGGTAATCCCGAACTCATTGCCTTCTGGATGAATATCGGATCGGCTTTGTCCAGCGGTCTGACTATTGTATTCTTGTTTTGGAGCATCACGGCCCTGGCAAGAAAGGTCCTGTGGAAGCCGGGTACAGCGCTTACACAGGAAGCGTTGATCCAGATTATCGGAGCCGGTGCAGTGGGAGCTTTGGCGTATACATTCTCAGATACGTTTTGGTTTTCTGCAGTCGAATCCGAAGTATATGCGATGTCTTCGCTTTGTACGGCCGTCGTATTCTGGGCAATACTGAAATGGGAAGCGCACGCAGACGAACCCGGTGCTGACAGGTGGCTGCTTTTTATCGCCTATATTATGGGACTGTCCATCGGTGTACACTTATTGAACCTGTTGGCTATCCCGGCTATTGCGCTGCTTATTTATTTCCGGCGTACGCAGAAGGCTACCAGTGGAGGTGCCGTCAAAGCACTGCTGATTGGTTTTGTAGTCGTAGCTGTGGTACTCTGGGGGGTTATCCAGTATCTCATTAAATTTGCTGCATACTTTGACCTATTCTTCGTAAATACGCTGGGTATGGGATTTGGTTCAGGGGTGTTGGTATTTACGTTACTGCTGGTTGGCGGTACAGCCTACGGCATCTGGTATTCGGTCCAAAAGGTGAAACCTTTACTCAATATCATCCTGCTGTCTTTTGCATTCATTGTATTCGGTTACAGCTCCTTTACGATGATTCTGATCCGTGCGAAGGCGGACCCGACGCTCAATAACAGCGACCCGGACAATGTGTTTGCGTTTCTCAGTTATCTGAACCGGGAACAATATGGAGACAATCCGCTTTTCAAGGGGCCTTATTTTGATTCCAGACCGGTTGACATTAAATATGGCAGCAATATCTACCGTAAGGGAGCAGAAAAATATGAAGTTGCAGGCCGCAATTTCGATTATGAATACGATCGGGAAACGGTGTTTCCGCGCATTTATAGCAACCGGGAAGCCTCGCATCAGCAATATTATCGCAGTTACCTCAACCTGGGGGAAAATGAACAGCCTACGTTTGGCGATAACCTTCGCTTTTTCTTCAGCTACCAGGTGGGGCATATGTATGGAAGGTATTTTCTCTGGAACTTCGTGGGCAGACAGAACGATCAGCAGGGCCACGGCGATCTGACCACGGGCAACTGGATCAGTGGCATTAAGTTCGTCGACCAATGGCATGTTGGCGGGCAGGATGCCTTACCGGAATCCCAATTGACAGATCCTTCATACAATAAATTTTATTTTCTGCCGCTTATCTTGGGGCTAATCGGTGCGTTTTGGCATTTCAAACGCCGGCAACGGGATGCGGGCGTCGTCGGATTGCTGTTTTTTATGACCGGTTTGGCAATCGTGTTATACCTCAACCAGACGCCGTTGCAGCCACGTGAGCGGGATTATGCCTATGCAGGTTCGTTTTACGCGTTTGCTATCTGGATCGGTCTCGGTGTAGTCGGCATTACCGAATGGCTGCGGAAGAAGCTCAATGCGCGGACGGCCGGATGGATTGCGGCCGTCATCGGATTGCTCGCTGGCCCCGTCATTTTAGCCAAAGATGGATGGGACGATCATGACCGTTCCGAAAAATCCCTCGCACGGGATATTGCACGGGATTACCTGGAGTCCTGCGCGCCGAATGCGATTTTATTTACCTACGGAGATAATGATACCTATCCGCTGTGGTACGTACAGGAGGTCGAAAATGTGCGGCCTGATATCCGGATTGTAAACCTGAGTCTGCTCAGTGCCGATTGGTATGTACGGCAGATGAAAGACAAGGTTAATGAGGCGGAGCCATTGCCCATTACCATTCCCGATGAAAAATATGTGAAAGGTGTGCGTGACGTTATCTATTACCAGGACGCTAAAATTCCAGGATCCGTAGAGTTGAAAAATATCGTGGCATTGATGCTGTCCGACAATCCCAATGATAAGCGGCAGGTACAGAGTGAACAGCCTGAAAATTTTCTGCCGACAAAAAATTTACAACTCACCATCAATAAGGAAGACGTGATCAAAAATAAGGTTGTTCCCGCCGCCTGGCAGGATAGCATCACCCCTGTCATGCAATGGACATACAACCGGAACTACGTGTCCAGGGCTGAGCTGGCCATCATGGATATCCTGGTAAATAACAATTGGGAGCGGCCGGTTTACTTTGCCACGACTGTGCCCAGTGATAACTTTATGGGATTGGATAAATACCTGGTGTCGGAAGGATTTGCGCTGCGGCTTATGCCAATAGATAAAAAGCAGAATACTTCCCAGGGACTTGTGAATGCGGATGCTATTTATGACCATGCACTTAACAAATATACCTGGGGTAACATCCGGAATTCACGTTATCTTGATCCGGAATCCTACCGGATGGTGAGCCTGATCCTGAATAATATATATTCCGCGCCGGCAGAGGCGCTGATTGCTGAAGGAAAGAAGGAAAAAGCGAAGAAACTGCTGAACAATGCGTTGGAATCCATGCCAACCCGGATCTACCGGATTATGGATGCATACGGTTATTCGTTTCTCGCCGAAAATCTTTATGCCGTGGGAGAGGCTGATAAGGCCAACGCGCTGGCTGAACGCAACGTGAAATACCTGGAAGAGCAGCTACGTTATTTTGCGGCAATAGCAGAAACGAAGCCTAACCTGGAGATGCAGAATATCCAGTATAGCATGTTTACGCTGAATCGGTTTGCTGAAACCGCGAAGGAACATGGGCAACAGGAGCTGGCGGCGCGTATTGAAAAGATCTTTGGGCAATACGAGACAAAATTTTTCGGCGGGATGCCTGCCAATTAACTGTTCAGGAAATCCCGCATCTCTGTTAAAAAATGTTAAATCCGGGCTTGGTGAGCTTGCCTAACCGGTTTATCGCTTAATTTTAAGCGATTATAACGGATGGCTCACTAACCCGGTAATGATGAACTACTCAAAAATCAACAATCTTATTGGATGGTTGTGCGCGCTGGTCGCCACGGTAACCTATGTATTGACAATGGAACCGACCACCGGTTGGTGGGATCCCGGCGAATTCATAGCAGCCGCACACCGCATGCAGATTGTGCATCAGCCCGGCGCTCCTTTATTCCTTATGCTCCAAAATGTATTTTCAAACCTGGCATTCGGCGACCCGCAGCGCATTGCCTATTGGATGAATTTCGGATCGGCAGTCTCCAGTGGATTAACGGTTCTCTTTTTATTTTGGACCATTACGGCGCTCGTACGCAAAATTGCATGTAAACACGGTGAGCCATTTACTTTCCCGGGGATGTTGCAGGTTATGGGTGCAGGGGTGGTAGGTGCCCTGGCATACGCGTTTTCAGATACCTTTTGGTTTTCGGCTGTTGAGTCGGAAGTGTATGCGCTATCATCCCTTTGTACAGCCGTGGTTTTTTGGGCCATCCTGAAATGGGAGGCCCGGGCCGATGAGCCGGGAGGGAACCGATGGCTGGTTTTCATCGCTTACATCATGGGGCTCTCCATCGGTATACACCTGCTTAATTTGCTGACCATACCGGCGTTGGCAGGGGTGGTATACTTCCGCCGGACACCCCGGGCAACGGCGGGTGGCATTACCAAGGCACTTTTGATCGGGTGTGTGATACTTGCCGTGATCTTGTGGGGCATTGTCCAGTATCTTGTCAAATTTGCGGCTTATACCGATCTGTTTTTTGTGAATGTGCTGGGAATGCGTTTTGGAATCGGGGCGTTGTTTTTTATTTTTTCTCTTGTGGGCGGTATCATCTACGGGATAAGATACTCCATCCGCCGGGCAAAGCCGGTGCTCAACCTGGTGCTGCTATGTCTTGGTTTTGTCATCTTCGGATATGGATCGTTTGCCATGGTGCTGATCCGTGCGGAGGCCAACCCGTCGCTGAACAACAGTCAACCCAATGATGCATTCTCCTTCCTCTGGTACCTCAACCGGGGGCAGTTTGGCAGTGAGCCGTTGCTGAAGGGGCCTTATTTCGATTCCCGGTTGACCGATGTAAAACAAGGAAGCAACGAATATCGGAAAGGTGGAGACCGGTATGAGCCAGCGGGTAATGACGATCAACCGGTATATGACCGGACAACCCTTTTTCCACGTATATACAGCAACCGGGATAATCATGCGCTGGGCTACCGTGCTTGGTTGAATCTAAGCGAAAATGAACGCCCCGAATTTGCGGATAATCTGAAATTCCTGACCTCATACCAGCTGAACCATATGTACTGGCGGTATTTCATGTGGAATTTTGCCGGTAGGCAGAACGATGTGGAAGCTCGTTTTGACAGCCACACCGAAGGCAATTGGCTCAGTGGTATCGAACCTGTCGACCAGTGGCGGCTCGGTGGGCAAAACGCATTACCGGAAGCGGCACGGGAAGATCCGTCGCGAAACACGTATTATTTCCTTCCGCTAATTCTGGGCCTTGCCGGCCTTGTGTGGCAGGCGCGCCGGAGCGGTAAAGACACCGTCATTATCGGGTTGTTGTTTTTCTTCACCGGGCTGGCGGTGGTCTTGTACCTCAATCAACCTCCCTTGCAGCCGCGTGAGCGGGACTATGCGTATGCCGGTTCGTTTTATGCCTTTGCTATTTGGATCGGTATGGGGGTGGTGGGGATTTCTGAATTATTACGCAGGCGACTTCAGTCGCGCGTCGCCGTTCCCCTGGCGGTCGTCCTCGGCTTTGTGATGGTGCCGGCATTGCTGGGCACTCAGAATTGGGATGATCACGACCGTTCGGATCGCTATATGGCCCGTGACATGGCCCGTAATTACCTGGAATCCTGCGCACCCAATGCGATACTTTTTACCTATATCGATAACGACACGTATCCCCTTTGGTACCTGCAAGAAGTGGAAGGAGTACGGACCGACGTCCGGGTGGTCAATCTGAGTTTATTGGGGATGGACTGGGCGGTGCGGCAGATGAAATTGCCGATCAACGATGCGCAAGCATTGCCCATTACGATGGAAGACCGTCAATTCACCAAAGGTACGCGCGATTACCTGCATTACCACGATTATGGCATTCAGGACTCGGTCGATCTGGAGAAAATTCTGGCACTCCTTCTTTCTGATAATCCGGCCGATCAACTGGAATATGCAGATGGCTCCCGCCGGAATTTCCTGCCCACCAAACACTTCAAACTGACGGTGGACAAGCAACAGGTAGCTGAGAATAAGGTGGTCCCTGAAAAGTGGCAGGGAGCTATTGTGGATACGATGGAGTGGACCTATCCCCAAAATGGCGTAACACGGGCAGAGCTGGCCCTGATGGACATACTGGTGCACAATCAATGGAAACGCCCGATCTATTTTGCCTTCACTGTACCGGAAAGCCAACGGCTGGGTCTCGATACGTATCTTGTGTCCGAAGGGTTTGCGTTACGGCTGATGCCTGTCAACGCCCAAGATGATCCGGAGGTGCGGGAACGGCTCGTCAATACCGATGCCGTATACGAAGCTATCATGCATCGGTTTGCCTGGGGAAACATGAACCGATCGAACTACCTGGATCCGACATCCCGCGCGATGGTTGGCGAAACGATTAAGATTTTTTCGGATACCGCCGAGATGCTGATTGCCGAAGGCAATATCGATGCGGCGAAAAATATCGTCAACCGGGCAACCGAGGTATTGCCGGCAAAAATATATCAGCCGGATATTGCCGCACGTTACCCCGTATTGGCCGATCAGCTCTATACCCTGGGCGAAACCGAAAAGGCGAATGCATTAGTGGGACGAAATCTCAAATTTTTGGAAGAACAAATGGCTTACTATGCAGCCATTGCCGAAACCCAGTCCCTGACGCAAGCCGAGATGATGGGTATCCGCAACAGTTTGTTTGCCCTGCAGCAGTTTTCCGGTTCTGCCGGGGCCCATGGCCAAACAGCCCAATACGAGCAGTTGCAGACGGTGCTTGACAAGTACCGGAAACTTTTTTTTGAAGGATGACGGCAAAAGGCCTCCTGACATTCCTGATGGTTGTCCTATGGGTTGGGCATGCGCAAACGCAGCATCTTATGTTGCATGTTCTTCAGGAAGGTAGATCCACCAGCATCCGTGGCTTATCGGTACTGGATGATTCCGTGGCCTGGGTGAGCGGGAACAATGGATGGGTGGGGCGTACGACCAACGGGGGAAAGACATGGGACTGGCAACAGGTAGCGGGCCACGAGACAAAAGACTTCCGTGACATCGAAGTATTTTCAACGGACACCGCACTAGTGATGAGTGCCGGTTCTCCGTTGGTGATCCTCCGTACGACGGATGGAGGCCAATCTTGGCAGGTGGTTAGCTGCCATATTCCCGTCACATATGAACGAGTGGGAACTTTATCGGTCCCCTGAATATCAGGCATTGCGTAAAAATTTCGAGAAAAAGGTGGAGAAATTGAGACGGAAGAGAGAACGTTAATGCTATCGACAATCCACAGGCCGCGCATTTCGGTGGTGAACTGTTTTTTGAACCTAGACCATTCAAGATAGACGTGAAGCTGTTGGGGCGGTTAACGCGACAGAAAAATATCATTCCGGTATCCGCATAAATCAAAAAATTGTAGTAGGTTTGTGACCGTATTCGGGCTTTGCAAAAAGTGGGAAGCGGGCTCCATGAAGCCATAAAAGGCAGCTAAATTCGAATAAAACCTGTGATGTCAGCACCTGAAAAAAGGCGATGAGATGCAGGCTGCAGGAGGCCTTTACGGACAAGATATTTTCGAATGAAACGATCTATTTTATTGGAAGGTCAAAAATTCCAGATTACCATTCAGCGGCTCTGCCACCAACTGATCGAAAATCATGTTGACTTTTCTGATTCCGTCATCATCGGTATTCAACCGCGTGGCATTTACTTGGGCAGACGGATTATGGAGGAGCTGAAACAGATCCCCGGATTACCCGAGATTGCATACGGTGAATTGGATATTACTTTTTTCCGTGATGATTTCAGGAGGAAGGACAGCGGTCCGCTCGTGCCGAGCAGCACCCGTATCGATTTTATCATAGAAGGGAGAAAAGTCATCCTTATGGACGACGTGCTGTGGACGGGTAGAACAATCCGGGCCGCTATGGACGCATTACAGGCGTTTGGCCGTCCGGCTAAGATTGAGTTGCTGGTATTGGTGGATCGTCGCTTTTCACGGCAGCTGCCCATTGAACCGGACTATATCGGCATACAGGTCGATTCGATCGATTCACAAAAGGTTACGGTTAGCTGGAAAGAAGTGGATACCTACGATCGGATTACACTGTTGACAGAGGAAACTAGTGCATTAATCAGCAAATGACAGCATCGACAAGGCAAATCAGCACCCGTCATCTTTTGGGAATCAAAGATCTCAACGAGCATGATATCCAGCTTATTTTTGACACGGCTGATAATTTTAAAGACGTGCTCAACCGTCCGATAAAAAAAGTTCCCTCTCTGCGGGATATCACAATAGCCAACGTATTCTTTGAAAATTCGACACGTACACGGTTGTCTTTTGAACTCGCGGAGAAGCGGCTGTCTGCCGATATCATCAACTTTGCAGCGTCTTCCTCTTCAGTGAGTAAAGGTGAAACACTGATTGACACGGTCAACAATATTTTGGCCATGAAGGTGGATATGATCGTAATGCGTCATCCGTACCCCGGTGCAGGGGTTTTTCTGAGTAAACATGTAGATGCGCAGATTGTGAATGCCGGGGATGGTGCCCACGAGCATCCCACCCAGGCATTGTTGGATGCTTTTTCTATCCGCGAGCGGTACGGTGATGTATCCGGAAAAAAAATTGCCATCATCGGAGACATCCTGCATTCGCGCGTGGCACTGTCCAATATCCTATGCCTCCGTAAACTAGGTGCTGAGGTGATGGTTTGTGGGCCTACCACATTGATCCCTAAACACATCGGTTCGTTGGGGGTAACGGTGGAATACGACTTGATGAAGGCACTGAAATGGTGCGATGTGGCAAATATGCTGCGAATTCAGTTGGAACGACAGGATATCGCTTACTTTCCATCTCTTAGGGAGTATTCCATGCTTTACGGGTTGAATAAGCAATTGCTGGATTCGCTCGATAAAGAAATTATAATTATGCATCCCGGACCCATAAACCGTGGGGTGGAAATCACCAGTGATGTAGCCGATAGTCAACATTCCATTATTCTTGACCAGGTTGAGAATGGCGTGGCTATACGGATGGCAGTACTGTATCTGTTAGCAGGGATACGCGGGTAAGCGCGTACTGCTTGCTGATGTTATTAACATTTGTGGACAACTTTTGAGGAAAACTTCTGGGTTTCCCGCTAAATTAGCGGGTTAAATTGGGTAAGGTGTATTTTATGGCCTTAACTTTGCGTGGAAAAGAGGAGTAAAAACAGAATTAATTTGACGGCATGTTTAATCGGATTTATCAGTTAGGTATTACAGTTGGTTTGATGGTTTCAACCGCCATGGCTCAGCAGAGCGCATGGCAGGAAGTCAATCAGGCCTATAAAACGGGAATGGAGCTGTACGAAAAGGGGAAGTACGCTGCTGCCGCCAAGTATTTTGATAAAGTAGAAGATATCCGGATCAAATCAACCCTGCAGCAGGATGAGCACGAAGAATTGTCGCTGCTGAAAGAGAATGCACGTTTTTACCAGGCTATCTGTGCGCTGGAGCTGGAGGAGTCTGATGCCGAAAACCAATTTCTTCGTTATATCAAAGATTATCCGGCCAGTGCAAACTCAAAAGCCGCCTATTTTCAGGTGGGACGTTCCTATTTCGCAAAAAAAGATTATGAACATGCGCTGGAATGGTTCAATAAATTGGACAGCCGTAACCTTGCCGGCCGGGAAAGCCGGGAATTCCGCTACAAACAGGGGTATTCCTTCTTCATGACCGATGACTACGCATCGGCAAAACCCCTTTTTGAACAGCTGAAAGACGAGGGAGGAATATATCAGGAGGCATCGATCTATTATTATGCCTACCTCTGCTACCTGGACCGGGAATTTAAGACGGCGCTTACCGAATTTGAAAAACTGAAAGGATCGAAGACGTACGAAGCCACTTATCCGTATTATATTACCGCATTGTATTACCTGGATAACCGGTATGACGACGTGTTGGCGTATGCCCTGCCGATTCTCGAAAATACCAAGCAGGCACACGAAACGGATATGTTCCGTATTGTGGCGGCCACCTATTTCGCAAAAAACGATTTTAAGAAAGCGCAGGAATACTACGATAAGTTCCAGGCCGCAGATCAGGGTAAGACCCAAAACAACCAGGATAGTTATCAAATCGGTTACATAGCCTATAAAAACGGAGATTATGAAACGGCTATCGCGGAACTTCAAAAACTGGAAGAACCCGATGCCTATTATCAGAGTGCGATGATTGCGTTGGGCGATGCTTTTCTGAAAACCGGAGATAAGCAGAGTGCGCGCAATGCATTCTTTAAAGCTTCCAAACTGGATTTTGACCCGGCAATGAAGGAGGAAGGGCTGTTCAATTATGCAAAGCTGTCTTCGGAGCTGGAATTCCATCAGGTGGCGTTGGAAGCGGCCAAAGAATACCTGGATACTTATCCGAACAACAAACGGATGGAGGAGGCGCAAACACTCTATGCAGAGACGCTGTTGGGTACCAGCAATTACCGCGCTGCAGTCGATATTTTGGAAAAGCTGAAGGACCGCGGGCCGGAGGCGGATGCAGCGTATCAGAAAGTAACGTACTACCGTGGGTTGGAGTTTTACAACGAACGGGCCTTTGAAAACGCCATTTCACTGTTCATGCGTTCGGAGAAATTCCCCATTGATCCGCGGCTTACCGCATTGGCTACCTA
Source organism: Parapedobacter defluvii (assembly GCF_014642075.1). Taxonomy (GTDB): domain Bacteria; phylum Bacteroidota; class Bacteroidia; order Sphingobacteriales; family Sphingobacteriaceae; genus Parapedobacter; species Parapedobacter defluvii. Next base: position 355,209 of record NZ_BMIK01000002.1, read on the forward strand.
TTGGAAAGCGGAGGCGATGTATGAAGTACGCAAGTATGGTGAAGCGGTGCAGAATTTTTCACGATTCCTTCGCATGCCCGGCGCCCGGAATACCGATGTGTACAGCTATGCAAATTATGCGCTGGCTTATGCAGCGTTCCGTAATAACAGTTTCAATACGTCTGCTAATTATTTTGAACGGTTTCTCTCCACGGGAGGGGATTCCATCGAGCCGAACGTCCGCAACGATGCCATCGCCCGTTTGGGTGATTCCTATTTCTCGATGCGGAACTACGGCCGCGCTATGCAATATTACGACCGGTTAATTAACAGTAAAGCTTCAAGCCAGGATTATGCCTTGTTCCAGCGGGGAATCATCCAGGGGTTGCAGGGGAATAACGATGCGAAACTCGCTACCTTGCGGTCGGTCATTGAGCAGTTCCCCAATTCGAACTATGCAGACGATGTGGCATTTGAAATCCCTTACACCTATTTCACCACGGGGGACTACGATACCGCTATTGAAGGGCTTCAACAGATGATCGAAAAATATCCGCGCAGCAGTTATGCGCCGCGGGCATTGATGACCATTGGGCTCGTACAGTATAACAAAGACGATACGGAAGCAGCAATGGCTACGTTCCGGCGGGTTGTGGAAGAACATGCAACTACCGACGAAGCGAGACAGGCACTGCGTTCCATTGAAAACATCTATTTGGACCGTGGGGATGCATCGGGGTATATCAACTACGCCACGAGTACCAACATTGGGGATCTCAGCACTGCTGAGCAGGATAACCTGGCTTTTCAGGCTGCCCAGACGCTGTTTGCCAGGGGTGAATACCAGGCTGCTGTGGAAGCTATCAATGCGTATTTTGATAAGTTTCCTAAACCCATCCAAGAGAAGCATGCACGCTACATCCGCGGGGTAAGCCTTTATAAAACCGGGCACCCGAAGGAGGCATTACATGACCTTAACATCATTCTCAACGATTGGACAAGCCCATACACGGAAAACTCCCTGCTGACGGCAGCGGAACTTTACTTAGGCTTGAAGCAGTACAACGAGGCCATTGTGCACCTCAAGAAACTGGAGTTGACATCGGAGTATAAAGCCAATTACGGCTATGCAGTGAATAATTTGATGGTCTGCTATTATGAAATCGGCGATATGGAGCAAGTCCAGAAATATGCCAAGCTGATTAAAGAGTATGACCGGTCGTCTGAAGAAGACATCGCGAAAGCACATCTTTACACGGCGCGTGCCCTGTTAAGAAATGGAGATGTACAGCCGGCAATGAAGGAATTGAACCTGGCGGCGCTGAAAAGCCAAACCGTCGTAGCGGCCGAAGCACGCTACCGGGTAGGTCAATTGCAATACGAGGCTAAAGAATATGATAAAGCCATTGAGTCTGCATTTGAAGTGATCAATAACATGGCATCGCATGATTATTGGGTAGCTAAAAGTTTTATTTTACTTGCCGATGCCTACGCGGGCAAGGGTGATGATTTCCAGGCCAAGAGTACCTTGGAAAGTGTGATAGAAAATTACGAAGGGGACGACGATATCATCCCTTCAGCGAAGGAGCGTTTACAGAAGTTGAACAAGGAGTAACAGGAATTTTAATAGCTTATGATCTTTCATAGAACCATGCGCCAGGGGTATTTGCTTACAGGGATTTTTTCGTGCTTGCTTACGGCGGGGTATGCGCAGGAGCAGGAGCGGACCGACGAAAGGCCAGCTACCATTGATTCCATCGATGTCGTGCGTGATTACCGGCCCATCCTGGCAGATGCTGTCAAGATACGACGGAGTCCGGATATGAGCAACAAGCGACAATACCAGCCGAAACTGACCTATAACATTCTTGACAAGAAGTTGGATATCAATACCGGTACAAAACGGCTCACGATTCAGGAAATGCCATTTACGCGTACGCAAACCCCATCCAACAATTATGCGAAGATCGGAGCTGGAAATCTAGGTACCCTATTGGGCGAAGTGTATCTTAGCTCGGATTATTGGGTGGATACCCGTGTGGGTGGATACGTGAAGCATTTAAATCAACAGGGGACCATCGAAGCACAGAAATATTCGTCGCAGCAGATTGGTGTATTCGGCCGTACGATCCTTGGACCGGTCACCCTGGATGGCGAAGCGGGATACAACCGGTATGGTACCCGGTTTTATGGTTTGATGGAGGATATGGACGGAGTGGGCTTGAACCTTAATCCCGCCAAACAGACCTTTAATGATATTTATTTTACCGGTGAGCTAACCAGCAATTACGATGAGCAGGCAACGGATGCATTTAGTTATTCACTGAAAGCGGATGCGTATGGCTATAGCAATGCGCAAGCAACGAAAGAAAGCTCATTCGCGCTGGGGGGATATGTCAATAAGCAAATCGGTGTGTTCAATGTTGGAGCCAATATTTCAGGGGATTTTACTGCTGTAAAGGATGCTTCATACAGCTTTACCAATAACATTGCAAAAGTAAATCCGTATATCCGATTCCAAGGGCCCAATTACAACGTTACGCTTGGAGCGAAATTCGTGGCTGAGTTCGGTGATTCCTCACGCACCAATATCTTCCCTTCGGCGGAGATTGATTTTGCACTGATACCACAGTTTGCCCATATTTTCGGCGGAATCAACGGAGATGTGAACCGAACGTCTGTTAAGGAGCTGACTAAGGAAAATCCGTGGTTAGCAGCGTTGGGAGGCGATAACTACATCCGGAATTCGGTAGACCGGATGTATGTGTTCGGCGGTATTAAAGGAAACGCGGGTGCTACCTTCGGATATAAAGTGAAAGCATTCTACCGTCGCATTGAGAATATGCCATTTTATGCGATCGCTCCCGGTGCTCCCTATGCATTTAACCTGATTTACGAAGACGGAGACAATGCAAGTACCATCGTTGGTTTGGAAGGGGAAGTTAATGTTCGTGTTTCTGAGGTGGTAACATTGGGAGGTAAAGTGAATTTCAATGAATTTGATCTTCAGCAACAAGAAGAAGCGTGGTATACACCTAAGATGCGGTTATCTGCCAATGCCCGTTTCAATATTAGTGACAAGCTGTACATTGACGGGGAACTGCTGTTTCAGGGACCAACTTATGGACTGGTACAAGATCCCACGATCAATTTATCGGGCTATGCGTTTACTGAGTTGGGTAGTACCGGTGCACGCAAAACGACCATCCCTTCTTTTGCTGATTTGAGTGCCGGTGCAGAATACCGTGCTACGGATCGCATCGGAATTTATGTGCGGTTGAACAATATGCTTGGGACAAATTATGAGCGATATCTGTTTTATCCCCGGCTGGGATTAAACGTAATCGGCGGTGTTAATTTTTCATTTTGATAGATCACCGAATGCCCAAATGATTTGGAGTGTTTAATTTGAGGAATAGGTTGGAAACATGAATTTGGGGTTGTGTATAGTGAATTTGTTGCGGCGGTACCCAGCAGTAGAAGTGCCGGGCATAGGTGTGTTCAAGGTAACGCATATGCCTGCTTCTTATGATCGGGAACGTTCTGTGTTGCTTCCTCCCACAAGTCGGGTTGAGCTGGCGGAGGAACATAACGATTTTTTCCCTATATTGAATTACCTGCAAACCCAAGTGGATGTGGACGAATCCACAGCGGCACAGATGCTCAACCGGGCGGTCGGGGAGGTGTTTGACGCTGTGAACCGCAACGGTCGGGCGTTATTAGACGGTCTGGGATACCTGATGGCCGAAGGGGCATCGTTTGTACTCAAACCTTTTGATACCCAGGGTTTAGAAATACATTCCGTAAAAGTAACGCCTGAGGAGACAACAGTGAGCTCTCCTGTGGTAAGCAGACCGGAGTTGGCAGATGAGGTTGAAGAATCTGATAAGGGACAGGAAACTGTGCAACAGAAAGCATTGCCCGTAGTTGAGGAAAGCCCGGTATCTCTACGCGGATATCATACGATACGATGGATTGTCGCTGCGGCGCTGATATTGCTGGTATCGGCGGCCGGTATGGTAACGTGGCATTACCGGTCTGATTGGTTCGGTGGAGAAAAAAAAGCGCCATTTTCAACGCAAAAAGATAAAACGGATGAGTCACCATACCAAAGCCAGCCGTCAGGTAGGCTAGCTTCTCCCGTAGACACCATTGCCGACTCGACGGCTGTCGCCCAATTAGGGGGAGCGGCAGCGGATAGCGTACATGCAGATGCAACAGTTGCGGTAACGAAACCAGTCAAACCCGCTGTAACCTACGAAATCATTGTGGGGTCTTTTGCGACCATGGCGCAGGCTGAGAAGTATGTAGCTACCATGAAAGCCAAGGGATACAATTTGCAGGCGCTGGATAGCCGTATGCCGGGCAACCGAAAGAAGATAAGCTGGGGGTCATACGCGACGGAAGAAGAGGCATACCGTGAACTGGTAAGGGTGCAGAAGAATTTCGAGCCGGGGGCCTGGATTGCTAAAGTAGAAAATGAGTAAAAAAATAGTTGGATAAAAACAGATCGATAAAACAATAACAGGAAACACATCATTCATTATGTCATTATTACAACAAGACACCATTTATCCGCTTGACTCGATGGCGGGCGCAGCACAGCAGACTGTAGAACTGGCGAACGAAAAAATAAGCCTGATCGACCTGTTATTTAAGGCAGGGTGGATCATGATCCCTTTGGCGTTGTTATTCTTTGCGACACTGGTGATTTTCATCGAACGGTACCTAACCATCCGGAAAGCCTCAAAATACGATCCGAGTTTAATGTCTCACGTAAAGCAAAGTGTGCTTTCCGGCAGGTTGGATTCGGCGCTGTCCGTTTGCAGGGCCAGCAACAGCGCATTGGGCCGTATGCTGGAAAAAGGATTGCTGCGGATAGGCAGGCCGATTAAGGATATTGAGGGAGCCATAGAAAACATTGGAAAACTAGAGGTTGCCCGGCTGGAGAAGAATCTTAATTTATTAAGTATCATATCCACGATTGCACCTATGCTTGGTTTCATTGGAACCATTTTTGGGGTAATTATCATCTTCCGGGATGTGGAAGCCGCGGGAGGAATTGATATTGCCAGTGTGTCCGGTGGGTTATATGTAAAAATGATTGCATCTGCAACAGGGCTTACCATTGGTATTTTGGCATTTGCGGGTTATCATACCCTGAATACCATGCTTGAACGCCTGATTCTCCGGATTGAAACCGATGCGATTGAATTTGTTGATTTGTTGGATGAACCCGGTTCCTAAAAACTTGCTGATGCGATGAATTTAAGAGCGAAACGAAATCGATCGGAAGTCCGGGTATTTACGGACTCCCTGAATGACATCATGTTTTTTCTCATGCTGTTTTTCCTGTTGGCATCGGCTGTTTCCAACCCTCAGGTGGTGAAATTACTGTTGCCCCGTTCAAGTGCAGGCGAACAATCCGTTGCAAAGAAGACGGTAACAGTCTCCGTTACACAGGATCTGAAGTATTACCTGGATAAGCAGGAAGTGCCCTATGAAAATCTGTTGGATGCTGTCAAGGCTTATGTACAGCCGGGCGAAGAGCTAACCATTATGCTGTATGCAGACAGTGCCGTGCCCATCCAGCATGTGATTTCGGTGATGGATATCGCAAACAAGCTGAAGATCCGGTTGGTGCTGGCCACTGAGCCATTAAAGGAATAGCGACTTGTGTTTATGGCGCAGGTTGGCTAAATTTGTTTATGGAATTGGCCTGTTGAATGCATCATAGGTTAAACGTGCAAATGTAGTATTGAATACGATGAGTTATTATCGGATACAGGAAGACAATAATTATCCCAAGGCGTTATGGATATCCACAGCCATCATGGGCGGGTTGTTGCTTCTTAGTTTTATTATCATGATCGGGTCGGCTTTTCCCGAAATTGGAACAGGAGGCATCATTGTCAACTACGGTACTTCCGATGTGGGAATGGGCGACGATTATATGACGGTGGACGAAGCATCGATGGACCCCAATGCCAACCATGTTCCACCCGATCGGATTGATCCGAAGCAGGAAACCCAGCCTACACCCTCCCAGCAGGTAACTGAGAAAAGTGTCGCCACGCAGGATATGGAAGATGCACCCGCAGTAGTGGCCAATGAGCCGAAGAAGGCCAACGCCGAGGAAGCTACTGTTGAGAAGAAAGAAAGTAAGCCGGCTGTTAATCCCAATGCCCTGTATACCGGTAAACGTAACAATGCTCCGGGTAGAGGTGACGGCACGGGAACAGAAGGAGGCAACCAAGGCAGTAACCAAGGGGATCCCCTGGCGGCAAATTACGGTGAAGGTGGATCGGGATTCGGAACGGAAGGACTTACCGTTGCGAATAGGCGGTGGGTAGTGCCCCCCCGGATTGAAGACAATGGTCAGCAAGCAGGTGTTGTTGCTGTAGAAGTGCATGTGGCTCCCAACGGCACAATTACGTATGCGCGTGCGGGGGTGAAAGGTACCACACTGCCCGACAGAAGTCTATGGGAAAAATGTGAACAGGCATTGCGGGGAGCACGGCTAAATGAATTGGAGCGGGCCCCGACGGTGCAGAAAGCTATCGTTCCCGTTAGGTTCAGATTGAAATAGTGGCGAGCTATCAGGAGGCGGTTGATTACCTGTATGCGCGTTTGCCCATGTTTACGCGCGACGGTGTATCTGCATTTAAGAAAGACCTAACCAATACACTGCAGCTCTGTGAGGCACTGGGAAATCCCCAGCGGCAGTTCCGTTCCATACACATTGCGGGTACAAATGGCAAAGGCTCAACGTCCCATATGCTGGCGGCTATTTTGCAGGCTGCGGGTTACCGCACCGGATTATATACGTCGCCCCACTTACTGGATTTCAGAGAACGCATCCGCATTGACGGTGCGTTGATCCCCAAAAAATCTGTGACTGCTTTTGTCAGTCGGCACAGGTCATTGATCGAATCTATCCAACCTTCATTTTTTGAAGTAACCGTAGCGATGGCATTTGACTATTTTTCCCGTGAAAAGGTTGATATAGCTGTCATAGAGACCGGACTGGGGGGGAGGCTTGATTCTACCAATGTGATCATCCCCCTGTTATCCCTGATTACCAATATCGGGTATGACCACACCCACATGTTAGGTAATACGCTTCAGGAAATCGCAAATGAAAAAGCAGGAATCATTAAGCCGGAGGTACCGGTCATCGTAGGTGAATGGCAACCGGAGGTCTCGGGTGTCTTTGAACGTGTAGCGAAAGAACGAGGCAGCCATTTAGTTTATGCTTCCCAGGAATGGCAGGTTAGAAACCACGGAAGGGATGAAGATTACCAATACCTGGAAACCAATCAGCGGGGAGCAGCCAATGGTGTTCTGTATATGCTGGATCTGAAAGGAGGATACCAGGCAAAAAATTTACCCGCTGTCCTGACTGCTGTGGAAGCGTTGCGCTTGAAAGGTTTCTCCATTGACGAGGCCCAGGTTAGGCAAGCTCTGAAGCAGGTGCAGCAGACCACGGGCTTGATGGGAAGGTGGCAGACATTGTCGCTGGATCCTCTGGTTATCTGTGATACGGGGCACAATGCCGATGGATGGCGAGAAGTATTGGCAAATATAGCCGCTACCCCGCATCGTGAACTTCATATGGTGATCGGGGTAATGCGGGATAAAGACCTGGACAAGATGCTGCCGCTATTGCCGAAAAATGCACATTATTATTTCTGCGAGGTAGCTATGCCCCGGGCACTTCCTGCCGGCGAATTGTGTACTGCGGCAAACCGGCGGGGCTTGGAGGGAGCTGCGTGGGGCGATGTGTCCAATGCGATACAGGCAGCACAGCAGCGTGCCGCAATGGATGATCTCATTTTTATAGGTGGCAGCACATTTATCGTGGCAGATGCATTGGCGGCTTTGGGTTTTAAATCCTAATGCCTTTCTCAGGGGGTTAATTCACCGCGGATATTCTGTTCGGCCCAATAGGCTACTTCCCCCTGTTCGGAGAATTCGCCCTGTAGGTACATCAGTTTGGTAACAGCCGCCTCGAAGGTCATGTCGTATCCGCTAAGCACACCCATTTCTTTGAGGTACCTGCTGGTTTCGTAACGACCCAATTCAACGCTTCCTACCTTACATTGAGAGATATTAAGGATATTTTTCCCCTTACGGATTGCTTCATGGATGAGGTCAAGAAACCACCGGTCCGTGGTGGTGTTGCCGGAACCAAAGGTCTCCATGATCACGGAACGCGCCTCGGATTCCAACACAGCGCGGACGACCTGGGCGCTGATGCCGGGGTACAGTTTAAGTACGGAAACGGAGTTGTCTAATTTGGTATGTAAGATGAACTCTTTGTCGCTGTTATCGAGCAGGGCGTCCTTGTTGTATTTGAGGTGTACCCCCGCTTCGACCAATACCGGATAATTGGGCGACCGGAAAGCTTCAAATTTTGCAGAGTTATATTTGAATGACCGGTTTCCACGGAAAAGTTTGTTGTCGAAGAAAATACATACCTCATGGATGAGTGATTTACCCTTTTTCTTTGCTGAGGCGAGTTCGAGCGCAGTGATCAGGTTTTCCCTTGCGTCGGTTCTGATTTCACCGATGGGAAGCTGTGAACCGGAAAGAATGACCGGTTTTTGTAGCCCTTCCAGCATGAAACTTAATGCCGATGCGGAAAATGCCATTGTATCGGAACCATGAAGAATAACAAAGCCGTCGTATGCGTCATAGTTTTCTTTGATGAGGTTAGCCATTTCGACCCATATGGTCGGCTGCATATTGGATGAGTCAATAATGGGTGTGAATGAATGTACGCTGAGGTTGTAATTAAGCCGGCCCAATTCGGGAATGTTTTTTGCGATGAGATCAAAATCAAACGGTACAAACGTGCCGTTTTGTTCATCTTTGACCATTCCGATGGTCCCCCCAGTGTAAATTACGAAGACGTTATTCATTCAACTTAATCCTAAATATTTTCCGGGCATTTTCTGTTGTGGTTGCCGCAACGGTTTCCAATGAAACCCCTTGTAAGTCGGCAATTTTTTGTGCGATAGGTAACAGGTAACTGCTTTCGTTTTTTTTGCCGCGGTAGGGTACGGGTGCCAGGTAAGGTGCATCCGTTTCCAATACGACATTCCGGAGATCGAGCGCTGCAACCACCGTATCTAGCCCGGCATTTTTATAAGTAACCACCCCTCCGATTCCCAGCGTCAGACCCAAATCAATTGCACGTTTAGCCTGTTGGCTATCTCCCGTAAAACAATGTAGAATGCCTCTTAAGCGACCGTCCTGCACTTCGTCGAGCAGCTCGAAAAGTTCGTCGAATGCGTTCCGGCAATGAATGGATACGGGAAGGTCCAATACTTTGGCCCAAGTGGTCTGTATTCGGAATGCCTCCTGTTGTAAAGGCAGCGTTGTTTTATCCCAATAGAGGTCAAGACCGATTTCGCCGATGCCATATACCTTATTTTCGGCGATTGTTTTTTCGATGGCTGCCAACTCGTCTGTGTAATTGGCTTTCACTTCACAGGGGTGTAAACCCATCATGGCATAGCAGTGGCCCGGATACAGGGCAGCTGTGCCCAAGACCCTAGGGATGGACTCCCTGTCGACATTGGGAAGGAGCAATTGCTGCACGCCGTTGGCAAAACAACGTTGCATCTGAAGATCCAATTCCGGTGTGCCAAACAAATAATACAGGTGTGTATGCGTATCGGTTAATGTCATCGTCTTTTCGTTGACCGTGTGCAAACATAGGCAACTCACCTCTGAAATCCAACTAAAACAAGAACGCCTTCCGTTGGGGAAGGCGTTCTAACATCGTTATTTTGCCGTGTTGTCCTGTGCGGTGGTGTCATTTGCCACCGGTTTGATCACATCAATGAGTTCGATGTCGAATACCAGCGGAGCAAAAGGCGGGATGATTCCACGACCGTCACCGCGTTCGCCGTACCCCAGTTCAGAGGGGATGATGAGTTTTGCCTTACTGCCTTTCGGCAATAATAGTAATCCTTCATCCCAGCCCGGAATCACCTGGCGTACACCAATGGCAAATTTAGCAGGCTCATACGGACGCATAGGATTGTATGTGTTATTCTTTTCAGCTACTTCTTTAATGGATGTATCGAAGACATCGCCCGTAGCTACCAAGGCACCGGTATAATTTACTTTAACCGTATCACCGGCTACCGGCTTTTCACCCTTACCTTCTTCTGTGATAATATATTGCAATCCGGAAGTCGTCTTCAGGGGTTCCAGGTTATTCTTTTTGATATAATCGTTGATCTTACCTTCTTCAGACGACCTCAGCTTTTCGATTTCCCCGTCAAAATACGTATTTACTTCGGCATACAGTGCGCTGTCGGTCAATTCCCCTTTTTTGAAATGCTTGTTTACCTTTACGCTAAACGTTACGTAATGATCCGCGAAATCCGGTTTGGGTTGCATGGTTTTTGCAGCCATTGTATCCAGATTCAGCTTAAATACGGCGCTATCTCCCTCTCCCAACATTTTGAACATCGAATTATAATCACCCGGATATAAACCTGGAAGCGAATCAGCAGCGATGTTAATGATTTGGGGAAGGCCGATTTTATAGGTGCTGGAAAGGAGGGAATCCCGATCCGTGGTTACGGTCATATTGACGGAAAGCAAATCGCCTGTTTGCGCTTTCGGCTGCCCGTTGTCCTTCACAATTTTGTACTGTAAGCCTCCTTCACCCGTCTTGAATTGTTGGCAGGCACCGGCAAGCACAAGGGTTGCAAGTCCTAAACTGAAAATTGATTTCTTCATTTTTTATGTAATTAATTATGTGTTAAAAGTGTTTTATATTCCTGTAAAATGGATTTGAATTTCTTCACCACCTCCGGCAGCGGTTCATTTGAATTTCCACCGGCGGCATTACGATGGCCGCCGCCATTAAAATAGCGTTTACAGATTTCGTTACAGGGAAAATCACCGATTGAACGGAGCGAAAGCTTCACTTGTTCGGTGCGGTCAATGATCAGTGCAGCAAGCTTCATCCCGCTGATTGCCAATGCGTAATTGACGAGCCCTTCGGTGTCACCGGTTGTAATCTGGAAACGCTTGAGGTCCTGGCGGGAAATGCTGAACAAAGCCGTTCGGTATTCAGGAAGTACTTCAAGTCGGTTTAATAAGCAAAATCCAAGGAACTTCATGCGGTTTTCGGTATAGCTGTTGTATACCTGTTCGTGGATTTCCCAGTTTTTGGCTCCCAGCGCAATCAGGTCTGCGGCAATGTTATGCACAAGGGGAGTTGTGGTCTGAAAGCGAAAGGAGCCGGTGTCGGTCATGATACCCGTATATAAACAGGTAGCGATTTCAGGGGTAATGGACCTGTGATCGTCCATTACGTTCACAATAAAATCATAGACCAATTGTGCCGATGCCGCTGCATGGCTATCCCAATGCCGATAGTCATCGAAACCCTCAGGGTCGAGATGATGGTCAATCATGATCTTCGTGCCTGCCGCATTTCTTACGGCCTCTTCCATCGCGTGTATTCTCGGTAATCCGTTGAAATCCAAACAAAAAATTATTTCCGCCTGCTCAATTAACGCATCATTGGCTGCTTTGTCATCGGTATAGATCCGTACATCCTCCCTCCCGGGCAACCAATCCAAAAATGTAGGGAAATCGGAAGGTACCACAACCTGTACCAGGTGATTTTTGGCCCTTAACCAATGGTAAATCGCCAACGAAGACCCCAATGCATCCCCATCGGGTTTATGGTGGGTGGTGACAACTATGTGCTTTGGTTTGGTCAGTTCCTCCTTAAGCGCTTCCGGTGTAAACATTCAACTGCTAAAAGTGTGCAAACCTACTACAAAAAATCCGATTACCGAATTTTTGAGTGACGAAATCTGAAATTTTATTGATGCCGTTTTGTTGCTGATTATCCTTTGTTAAAAAAACAGAGAGGATGCGCAAATTACCGTATAAGAGGATACCGATTTTTTTTGAAATTTGTATCACGCTGAGACGTTATATTACTGACTAAACGATAAACTATGTTAAGAAGCCCAGGCTGGTTTGGCCGAAAAGGAAAAGATGGCTTTATCTATCGGGCATGGATGAAGAACCAAGGGATACCTGACGATGAATTCAGGGGTAAGCCGGTTATCGGTATCTGCAATACCTGGTCAGAACTTACACCCTGCAATGCCCATTTCAGGGAGCTAGCCGAATCTGTAAAGCGTGGAATATGGGAAGCCGGAGGTTTCCCGGTGGAATTCCCGGTCATGTCGTTGGGTGAAACATTGATGAAACCAACGGCGATGCTTTTCCGGAATTTGGCCAGCATGGATGTGGAGGAATCCATCCGGGCAAATCCGGTAGATGGGGTAGTGCTGTTGTGCGGGTGTGATAAAACAACACCTTCCCTGGTAATGGGTGCATGCAGTGTGGACCTTCCGACGGTTGTGGTATCTGGCGGACCCATGCTGACCGGTAAATATAACGGACGCGATATCGGCACGAGTGACTTATGGCGGTTTTCTGAAGATGCGCGCCGCGGCATTATGACCGAGGAGGAATTGAACCTTGCTGAAGCCGGTATGTGCCGGAGCCGCGGGCACTGTGCGGTAATGGGCACGGCCTCGTCCATGGCCTGTATGGTAGAATCGTTGGGGCTGTCGTTGCCGGGCAATGCCGCAATACCCGCAGCTGATGCAAACCGGAAGGTACTCGCCCAATTGTCGGGTCGACGTATTGTGGAGATGGTCCGCGACGATGTTAAGTTATCGGACATACTCACACGGGAAGCATTTGAAAATGCCATCCGGGTAAATGCCGCCATCAGTGGTTCGACCAATTTTGTCATTCACTTGCTCGCTATAGCCGGCCGGATCGGGGTGCCGCTTTCCATTGATGATTTCGATCGGTATTCACGGGATATTCCGCTGGTCGCCAATATACAACCCTCGGGAAAGTATTTCATGGAAGACATGTATTACGCCGGGGGGTTACCTTCGGTCATGCATGCCATTCGAGCACATCTCCACCTGGATTGCCTGACGGTAAACGGACGTACGGTAGGTGAGAACGTCGATGGAAGGCGAAGTTTAAATACCACGGTAATAGCTGACATGGAGCAGCCTTTTAACGAGGTGGCTGGTGTTGTGATATTGAAAGGCAATCTTTGCGAGTCGGGCGCAGTACTCAAACCGTCTGCGGCGAGTCAGGCATTGATGCAGCATACGGGCAGGGCTGTGGTATTTGAAGACATTGAAGATTATAAACACAAAATTGATGATCCGGATCTGGATGTGGACGAGACCTGCGTGCTTGTGCTGAAAAACGTAGGGCCAAAAGGTTACCCGGGTATGCCGGAAGTGGGCAACATGGGTCTCCCTGCAAAGCTGCTGGAAAAAGGGATCACCGATATGATCCGTATCTCCGACGGTCGCATGAGCGGAACGGGGTTTGGCACGGTGGTGTTGCACGTATCGCCAGAGGCGGCCGAAGGGGGCACCCTGGCATTGGTGGAAGATGGCGATATGATCCGGTTGGATGTACCTAACCGCCGTTTGGATCTACTGGTGGAGGAGGCGGAATTGGAACAAAGGAGAAGCAACTGGAAGAACGCCGCCAACCGATTTACACGGGGTTATGTAAAATTGTTTGTAGATCATGTGGAGCAAGCTCATCTGGGGGCTGATTTCGATTTCCTGAAAGGAAAGTCCGGAAGCGAAGTGTCCCGCGATTCGCACTAAAGACAGATTACGATATGGATGTTAAGACAGCAGGTGTATTCAGCGGTAAAACAGCGATTGTGACCGGAGCGGGGCAGGGTATCGGATTTGAGATCTGCCGGCAATTGGTACAGGAAGGTGCAGCGGTACTGCTCAACGATGTCGATGAAGCATTGGCGAACGATGCTTCCCGGAAACTGCAGAAAATCGGGAAATGCATTGCCTGTCCGGGCGATTCGAGCGACCTGACATTTATCCGGCAGCTGGTGGCACGGGCCGTGACGGATACCGGCACCTTAGACGTTGTCATAGCCAACGCGGGAATTACGCTCTTTGGCGATTTTTTGAACTATTCCCCCGAGTCGTTTTATCGGGTAATGCAGGTGAATCTCGGCGGCACGTTTTTCCTGGCACAGGAGGCAGCCAAGCAGCTGATTAAACAGGGAAGAGGAGGAAGCTTGGTGTTTACCTCCTCGGTTACGGGTCATCAGGCACATAAGAACCTCGCGGCTTATGGCATGTCAAAGGCTGCACTGGAGATGCTGGCCAAACATTTGGTCGTTGAGTTGTCTTCTTTCGGGATCAACGTGAACACGGTTGCCCCCGGTGCTACGCGTACAGAACGCACCGAGGCAGATGCGGAATATGTGTCGACGTGGTCGGCCATTACTCCGATGGGCAGACCGGCAACGACCGCCGATATCGCGTCAGCTGTAATGTTCCTGATCAGTGATAAGGCACGGCACATTACCGGGCAGACACTTGTAATAGACGGGGGATGGACGTCTGTCAGTCCTTCGCCCTATGAAGAGGATTGAAAAGGTGGTAATCGGATTTATATTTGGCTGGACTTAATCCCGTAAAATCCTTGAACAGTTTGTGAAAATGCGCTAACGAATCGTAGCCACAGCGGTATGCCACCTCCTTGACGGAAAGGTCGCTTTGTAAAAACAGCTCCTTTGCCTTTTCGATACGGAGTTCCGTCAGAAAAGCAGAGAAATTTTTTTTCATCCGCTGTTTAAAGTACCTGCTGAAACTGGATTCGGTCATACAGGCTAAGGCAGCTGCCTGTTGAAGGTAAATGGGTTTGTCAAGATTGTTTTTTATGAAATTAATGGCAGTTACTAGCTTATCTGCATTGTCAGCATTTGTCCGGGCCTGCGCATGGGGGAGGATGTAACCCTTGTCATGGGAGGTGGAAATAAGATGCATAATTTGCAGCATTCCGTTTACTTTTTCAAAACCCGACGTAGTGGAAAGTGATTTGAGCTGTTCTGCGATGGTATTGCGCGTACGGCCGTATATGCGGATGCCCTTGGCGGCCTGCTGTACCATTCGCCTGATCTGATCGAACTCTTTCAGGGAACCTAGTAGCTGATTGAAAATTGTGGGGTTGAAGTATGTGATAATCACCTTGGATTTAAGTGTTGATCCCTCTTCGTAGAATGCCGGATCGCTCAACCAGATATGCGGCACATTGGAGCCGATAAAAACCATGTCGCCGGCTTCGAACGGTTCTACTTGATTTCCGATAATGCGTTTGCCAAAGCCCTCTTCGACAAATACCAGTTCCATCTCGGGATGAGCGTGGAAAGAGGGCTGGGAGTGGAAAGGAGACCAAAGAAAAGGTTGTTCCCGCTTGTCGATATACAGGGGTTCGTTGATGAACGGCGTGATTTCTGTCCTTAATAACTTCATGGTTCCGGGTTATCCAGCAGAGCGAAGTTACGGAAATTATCGGGATCTTCAATCGAATAGACTTAATTGGCCGCTTCTCGGTCGCTTCGCGTCTCCAAACACAGTTTTGCCACCGTATTTCCAGGCATTGTCCCGTTCGGTTTTCAAAAGTTCATCCAGGTTGTCTTTCGCCACGAAGTTTTGCTCGGCTTGGTAGGCCAGGTTGCTCAACGCTTTGATGGCCTGTTTCTTATCGTCAAGGCCAAGTTTGGATCGTTGGACGGCATGGGTAAGCACGTCGATGGTTTCGTCATACACCTGGGTCAATGCAGGAAAAGGATGTCCGTCTTTGCCACCGTGTGCAAACGAAAATCTCGCCGGATCATCGAATCTGGTCGGCGTACCATAAATGATTTCACTGACCAGGGCCATCGACTGCAGCGTACGCGCACCCATACCCTGCAGCAACAGTAGTTCTTCGAAATCGGCAGGTTGTTTCTCGTGTGTAAGCCATAGCATAGCACCCAGTCGTTTGAGATCGATGTCTTTGGAGGTAACGTGATGATGACCGGGCATGACCAGCTTGGATGTTTCCGCCAAAATAAGTGAGGGATTTTCATTACATAAACTGATCATGGCATTTTTTGCCGGCATCGCGTCCGGTGCGGTCATATCCATAATTTTTCCTTGGTGGGGCCCACAGATCCCTGCGTGTGGTTTTTCCGTGAACGATTTAAATGCCCCGGAGTGCCAATGGTATCTCCGGGCGGATGCATCGGCATCTTTCATTCCCTGCTGTACCACGGTCCAGTCGCCCTCGTTACTGATGATGAACGTGTGAAGATACAACTGATAACCATCCTGGACAGCCGTGTTATCCACTTTGGCAACCAATTTGGAAGCCCGCACCAATTGCTGGCCATTTAAACCGTTCCGGTCACTGTAAAGAGCCAGTTCTTGGGGTGTATTTTTCGAATGTCTGCCTTTGCCGCCACAAATATAAATGCCCAATTCCTTGGATAGTGGATTGATGGATTTTTTCAGTGCACCCAGTACCGAAGTGGTAACGCCCGAGGAGTGCCAGTCCATCCCCAACACGCAGCCCAGGCTCTGGAACCAAAAAGGATCTGCCAATCTCTTTAAAAATTCCTGTTTCCCGAAATCCTGGAGGATGCATTCCGTGATAGCTAATCCCAGTCTGGCCATTCGTTCGGCAAGCCATGTAGGCACGTAGCCATAGTGGAGCGGTAAGTTGGCAATTCCGGATTTTTTCATTTCGTATCGGTGTACTGCAGACCCGATGTATTCGTTTCGAATCCGATGCGAATATACTAAAAATTATAGTTTCAGAAAAAAAGGGAGGAGCCCTGATGGGGAATCAACAGCTAAACGTTCATTATCAATAGGTAGCAATCACCAGGCATATAATCCTATTGATGCTACCAGGGTGTTTTTGAGATTTATCAATAAGTATATCGCTCTACGGAGGCAATTTGGTTCCCCTCTTTGGTAAACACCAACACGGGTTGATAGCGGTCGGCTTCTTCTTCATTTACCGTACAGAAACTGAGGATGTGCACCGTATCGCCTACCTTGGCATGCAGCGCTGCCCCTCCGTTCATACATACCTCACCACTGCCACGTTTGCCAGGCAGCACGTAGGTCATGATGCGGCTTCCATTTATTGCATTATTTACATATACCTGTTCGTATTTCTTAATTTGGGCAGCATCCAATAGATCGGCATCTACTGTGATAGAACCGTTGTATTCGACATTTGCCTCTGTTACTTTAACCGTGTGGATTTTTGATTTTAAAATAGTTAACTCCATTTGTTATGATTGTGTTTTTTTAGTTTGATTGTTATGCGGTGCGTACGTAGCTTTCTGATCGTTCACACGTTTCCAGGAGAAATTGCTGTTCGCCCTGTATAATCACATGTCGTTGATAATGGCAGTGATATGTGAACTGATGAGGCAGGGAGGGGTCTATTCCATCATTGGCTTGACAACTCACCTGATAATCCACTTGGCCATCCGCACCATATCTAAGTACCAGCAGGGTGCCATATTTCGGATTTGATTCCAAAGCATACCACGCTCCTTCGCCGATGCCACCCAGCCATTGGGCATTTGCAGGGATGGAGGAGGGTCTCTTTGGCTCAGCCATGTTACCCGGTTCTTGGTCACAGGGTAATTTTTTTGCTTTATGGACCGATAAGTTATGAAGGAGTAAATCCACCTGAAAGCGCAGCGATCGCCAGCGGGTCATCCGTTTAGATGCCAATCCCCCTTCGTGGTAGCAGTAAACAAAGCCATCTGGCGATGCATTTACGACATTACTCATCGGGCTCGGTTTGAGGCTTTCCGGACGCAATACACGCCGCCTTGCAGGGTTGCCAGCGGCCCAACCGGCTAAAAGCACCTGTGCGACGAACCTGGAACAGCTATTGTTGCCCCGGGCTAAAGCCCCGTATTTAATCGGCCCTTCATCAACCAGTTTTCTTGCGAATTGGGTAGCCCTTTCGAAGGAAAGTCCGTTAGCGATGGAGAAGAACAGCCGGTCCCCTCCGTGGGTCGCATCTTCCATCCGGCGGAGTTCAGCCAAAATTGCCGGTAGATTATCAATATGACCAGTGGGGTCAATCTGTGCCTGCACCGTAATGGCAAGTCGGGGGTCGGACGCTGCGGAACGTGCACGGCCATACCCACGTGGAGTAATGTAACGGCCAAAATCGAAATAAGCCAACTGTCCCGAATGCCGCTGCACAAGTACAATAGCCGCATGTCCAACTTTGAAATTCAGGTTTTTGACAATTCCGAGTTTTTTGAGTAATGCCATCCACTGTTCATCACCCCGGGCCGTTTTATCGGGCCAGGCAATAACCAGTGCTAAGTCTTGGTTTTCTTCCAACAAATCCTCCATTCACAACGATTTCATTCAAAAGACCTTGTTCGTAAAGATCTCGGGAAACCGGCATTTTCATCTGCATCTCTTTTGTTTTTTTGAGTCGGATGCAGACATAGCAGGTTTCGCTGGCAGCGAAATAACCCTTAGAATCTGTAAAGAATTGGGAATTTTCGGTGCTACCACCAGAAAGATAAATTTTTATCAGCATATTTGTCGCAGAATTATCATTTTTGCAAACCAGATATTTGCTAACGTGACAAACCGTAACATGAGAGAGTTTCTTAAAACAGCTACCGGCAAACTGCCTTTTATTTTTATCGTTGTTTTTGCCATCGTTGGCATTAGCTCCTGCAACAAACGCAGCGGCAAACCGAGGATATTGGTTTTCAGCAAAACAGCGGCGTTCTATCATGAATCTATCCCTGCTGGCAACGAAGCATTGATCAAGCTCGGAGCGGAGAATGGGTTTGATGTCGATACGACGACCAATGCGGCGTGGTTTAACGAAGACAGCTTGAAAAAATATTCGGCTGTGGTATTTCTGAGCACAACGGGCGATGTGCTCGATTATCGTCAGGAAGCTGCATTTGAGCGTTATATACAAGCAGGAGGCGGTTTTGTAGGTATTCATGCTGCAACAGATACCGAATACGACTGGGGTTGGTTCGGCCGGTTGGTCGGTGGTTATTTCTTAAATCATCCCCATCCTCAGGAGGCGACTTTCCATGTGTTGGATTCGCTTCATCCGATCACCAAGGGGATGCCTGCAACGTTCAGCTACCACGACGAATGGTATAACTTCAAAAAACTCAATCCGGACAATAACGTGTTGATCACGATTGATGAAAGTAGTTATGAAGGTGGGAAAAATGGCGAAAACCATCCCGTGGTATGGTATCACGAGTTTGATGGAGGGCGTTCATTTTATACCGCTTTGGGACATTCCTCGGAATCTTTCCAAGACCCGCTTCATCTGAAATTAATATTGGGTGGTATCCAATACGCTATTGGTAAGAACCTGAATCTCAACTACAGCAAAGCAAAAACACAACTGCCTCCTGAGCGGCAGCGTTTCGTCAAAACACAATTGTTGGAAGGAGAGCTTTTTGAACCTACCGAAATGGCCATCCTGCCCAATTTTGATATTTTGATTGCACAGCGTCGTGGCGAATTGATGTTATATAAGCAGGAAAGCCGTACCGTGGAACAGGTGGGGTTTCTGGATGTCTATCACCAGTCGGGTGTACCCAATGTCAATGCGGAGGAAGGATTTATGGGCTTAGCATTGGATCCTGATTTTGAAAACAACAAGTTTTTATATGCCTATTATAGCCCTGTCGATACATCCGTGAATCGTCTATCGCGGTTTGTGTTTGATAACGGCAAACTCGATGTCGCGTCAGAGAAGGTGATTCTCCAGTTTTATTCGCAGCGGCAGATCTGCTGCCATACAGGTGGATCGCTCGCCTTCGGTGGCAACGGATTGCTGTATCTTTCTACCGGTGATAATTCCACACCTTTTGATCAGCCTACCACGTACAAAAATCACGGGTTTTCTCCAACCGATGGCCGGCCGGGTTTTGAACAATATGACGCCCGTCGTTCATCGGGTAATACCAACGATTTGCGGGGTAAAATTTTACGTTTAAAGATATCGCCGGATGGCAGCTATGACATTCCGGAGGGCAACCTGTTTCCAGAAGGTACAGACAAAACCCGCCCGGAAATCTATGTAATGGGTAACCGCAACCCGTATCGGATTGCTGTTGATCAGAAGACGGGTTATCTCTATTGGGGAGAAGTGGGACCCGATGCGAATAATGATAGCTTGGATACGCGTGGTCCGCGGGGCTACGATGAAGTAAATCAAGCAAGGCAAGCCGGGTTTTTCGGATGGCCCCTATTTGTGGGTAACAACTATCCTTATCGTGCTTACGACTATGAAACCGGCCGTTCCGGTGAACCGTTTAACCCCGAAAAGCCCGAAAATAATTCACCCAACAACACGGGGTTAACGATACTACCACCCGCACAGCCGGCTTTTATCTGGTATCCGTATGCTGCCTCGCCGGATTTTCCGCAAGTGGGTACAGGCGGGCGTAATGCAATGGCCGGCCCGGTATATTACACGGACATGTTTCCAAAAGAGACCCGTTATCCCGACTATTACAATGGCAAACTGATTATTTACGATTGGATACGCGGATGGATCAAAGCGGTGACCATGCAGCCCAACGGTGATTTTGACAAGATGGAGCCTTTTGTGGAGGGAGAATCCTTCGCAAATCCGATCGATATGGAAGTGGGCAAGGACGGTAGGTTATATATTTTGGAATATGGCAGGGGATGGTTTGCTAAAAATGCAGATGCCGGTATTGCCCGTATCGATTACATCGCAGGCAACCTGCCGCCCCAGGTAGGGCAGATTGAGCTGGAGAAATACAACGGCAACGTGCCATTTACCATTCATGCCAAGGTAGAAGCCGCTGATCATGAAAACGATAAACTGACGTATACCTGGAAAATAGGCGAGGTGACACAGAAAACGGAGGAACCATCGCTGACCTACACCTTAGACCGGTCAGGAGAATATTCCATCACCGTGACAGTGAGTGATCCATCGGGTAATCATACCGAATCAAATCCAGCATCCGTTTATGCAGGGAATGAGGAACCCACCGTGGAGATTGTCTTGTCCAATACCTCCGGTTATTATAAACCGGGTGAGCGCATTGAATATGAAGTGAAAGTAAACGACCAGGGCCGCGAAATTGACCCTTCGAACCTGGTGATATCTGTGGATTATGTGAAGGGTAAGGATTTAGCCGGAGCGTCATTGGGACATCAGCAGGTATCTGAACTGATTTTGGGACGGAGCTTGATGATGGCATCTGATTGCCAGTCTTGTCACAAAATTTCTGAAAAAAGCGTTGGCCCGGCATTCACACAGGTGGCAACCAAATACCGCGGACAAAAGGATGCACCGGCTTATCTGGTAGATAAAGTGCTGAATGGCGGAAGCGGAGTATGGGGAGAAGTCGCAATGGCAGCGCATCCGGGTATGAAAGAAGGTGAAGCAAAACAGATTGTACAATGGATTCTGTCATTGGGAGAGGACCAGTCTGCTAAGCAAAAATCGTTGCCAGCTAAGGGAAGTATCGTGGCCAGGCAGCCCGATACCCAAGCAGAGGAAACCGTATTACGTTTTCATGCCCAATACACCAATACACCGGGTATGGGAATCAGGCCATTGTCGGGAACCAAAACAGTGGACTTGAAGTTGGCTCCGAAGGACTGACGGTAACTGCTGCACGCAGGTAAAGGATGTTGAAGGCTTACTGGAATCAATTGGTGGATGTTGACCGTAGGCATTTGGCCGGACTGGACCACCTGCGTGCATTAGCGATTATCCTCGTTTTTTTATGCCACTATCGTGCATATGACCGGTAACAATATAGTTTTCCGTCGTCTTTACCGCAAAGCAGGTAATTGCCTTCTTTTTCCGATAGTGGGCCGTAGAAAAAGAGCGGGCCGCAGTCAGTCGCTAAGGTAACGTCCGTACTATCCGGCATCTCCTGGTCTCCAACGGTTGCATCGCTTGCTTCGTCTGCCCGGATGCTACGGGACTGAAGCTGTCTTCCGCGGTGGTCGAAAGAGAGGATGCGGTTGCCTGCCTGTACCTCAATGCGGATATCTTCCGTGTTTTCATACGAAGGTGTAGCACCGCGTCCGGTCGCTTTTTGTGAAAGCCGCAAAGAAAATCCGGGCAGCGGGTCGCCCGCGGTATCAATCCGGTATAGCCGTTCGGCGGTGGTAAATAAGAGACTGCTGTCGGAAAGCTGATGGATGTTACCGACAATTGCACCGGGAAGTTGTGCATTCCATAGTTTTTCGCCACTTGCAGAAATGGCATAGAGTATATGATAGGCGTCCTGTATCAGGACAAAGCGCTGGCGGTCATCAAAAATGCAGACGATGGGCTTACTCACCGGCTCGGCATTCAGATCAAAAGTCCACAGAGGTGCTGCGTACCCAGTGGCTCTGTCTGCAGAGGTTATCTCCTCACCAGCAATTTCTGTGTTTTCCTGCCCGGGCGGCTCATCTTTCCTCAGATTTGAAAAATAGAGGTATGAGGTAATGACGATGGCAATGAACACAACCGACGTGATGATTATCAGATTTCTCATCCCTACAAACTTAACATAAAAATGCCATAGCTGCACAGTATGCTGCAAACTATTTATTGCAGATACACCTAATTATCGTTATGTTTGGCAAAATATTATAACATAAATTGGCCTTCAATAAATCATTTGAAAAATTGTTGACGAATGAATAAACGGATCATACTCACCGCTTCTTTTTTTGGTTTGGCCGCTGTGGTGTTGGGTGCTTTTGGAGCCCACGGTTTGGAAGGCAAAATCAGTGAGGACCAGTTGGAAACTTGGGAGACTGCGGTCGATTACCAGTTTTACCACACGGTGGCGCTGTTATTTTTGGCTACCTTTTCAAGAGCAAAAAATACGTACATCAAATTTTCCTTTATCACGTTTACGCTGGGAATCCTGCTGTTCTCCGGTTCATTGTATCTCTTGAGTACTTATTCGATCACTGATTTCGGTACACCGGCTATTCTTGGTCCGGTAACACCAATCGGAGGGCTATGTTTCATTTTGGGATGGCTTGGTTTGTTTATCGCGACGATTAAAAACAAGGGATAGCATTATCCATTTTTACCATGCTTGAATTTACCGAAGGTAAGACCGATATACGTACTACGTTGTTCGTGGAGGTGGTATTACCCCTGGCGATTTCCAAGACCTATACCTACCGTGTACCCGGTATGTGGAATGCAGAAGTAGAGATCGGTAAGCGGGTTATTGTTCAATTCGGAAAGAACAAAGTCTATTCAGCAGTCATTTACCGGGTGTCCAACCAAGCCCCCGAGCGTTATGAAGCGAAATATATCCTGGATATTCTGGATGACCGGCCCATTGTCGATGCCGCCCAACTCCGGCTGTGGGAGTGGATTTCATCCTACTATATGTGTACGCTGGGAGAAGTGATGCAAGCTGCGTTACCGGCTGCGCTGAAACTGGCCAGCGAAACGCGGATCATCGCGGCGGAAGCAGATTCGGTTGATCGGTCTACGCTTACCGACAAGGAATTCCTGATCTTGGATGCACTGGATATTTCACCGGAGCTGAAAGTAAGTGATATCGTTAAACTGCTCGGGCAGAAAACAGTGTTTCCCATCTTGAAAAGACTATTTGATAAAGGACTAATCCTGATTTCGGAGGAGATTACACCCCGATATAAACCTAAATTAAAGACATTTATTTCGCTGCACGAAGATTATGCCGATGATTTGGGCCGGAAAACATTGCTGGATATGCTTGGTAACGCACCGAAACAACAGGATGCGGTTTTAGCTTACCTTCAATTGAATCGACAGCTTTCAAAAATTACCAAAACAGATATTCTGGAGGCCAGTGGTTGCGGTACCGCCAGTATAACGGCTCTGGTTAAAAAAGGTGTGTTTATTGCAAAGGAACGTGCCGTCAGCAGACTCGATGGAGAGGACGTTGAACTTACCGGAGATTTTACGCTTAGTGAGGCCCAAAGGAAGACATTTAGCAACATCAAGGAACAGTTTGAGGAAAAAGATGTTGTGCTTCTACATGGCGTCACAGCCTCAGGTAAGACCCAGGTATACATCCGCCTTATCGAAGAAGCGGTGGCTAATGGGAAAAATGTGTTATATCTGTTGCCTGAAATTGCACTCACAACACAGATAACGGAACGTCTTCGGTTACATTTCGGTAATAAATTGGGTGTTTACCATTCACGTTTTAACGACAACGAACGCGCAGAAGTATGGCATAAAGTGATCAATAACGAGTATCAGGTGATTGTTGGGGCACGCTCGGCTGTTTTCCTGCCTTTTCCCGCACTGGGGCTTATCGTCGTTGATGAAGAGCACGAAACATCTTACAAACAGTTTGATCCGGCACCACGTTACCACGCACGTGACACCGCAATTTACCTTGGTCATACGCATGGTGCAAAAATCCTATTGGGGTCCGCTACCCCCGCCATAGAAAGTTATTATAATGCCAAAGCGGGCAAATATGGACTGGTCGAATTGAAAGAACGCTTTGGAGACGCCAGGCTTCCCGAAATTGTAACCGTGCACATTGGGGAAGAAAATCGGAAAGGCAGTATGTTTTCTTATTTCAGCAGTACACTGCTGGAGGAAATGAAGAACGCCATTGCCCAGCGGCAACAGGTCATCCTTTTCCAGAACCGGCGCGGACATACACCGCTGCTGCAATGTAAAACCTGCGGTTACATTGCAAAATGTATCCACTGTGATGTCAGCCTTACTTATCACAAAAGTAGCGGGAAACTACATTGCCATTATTGCGGTTTTTCCGAAGACCCTTTGCAGGTGTGTCCCGCTTGTGGTTCGACTCATATAGAAAGTAAGGGGTTTGGTACCGAAAGGGTAGAGGAAGAGTTGGAGACGTTGTTGCCCGATGCCCGCGTTGGCCGTCTGGATTTGGATTCCACGCGGGGCAAGCATGGGTTTGACCGTGTATTGAGCGCTTTTGATGAACGTGTTTACGACGTATTGGTGGGTACCCAAATGGTGGCCAAAGGATTGGACTTCGGAAACGTGAGCGTGATCGGTATCATCAATGCCGATGGCTTGATCAACTACCCCGATTTCAGGGCGCATGAACGTGCTTTTTCATTGTTAGCACAAGTGAGTGGAAGAGCGGGACGCCGTGACAGCAATGGAAAAGTGATTGTACAGTCTTATGCGCCGCATCACCGCATCATCCAGCAGGTAATTGCCAATGATTACGACGATATGTTCATGGCCGAAGTAGCTGAACGCAAGAACTATGCATATCCGCCTTTTTTTCGATTATTCCGTATGGATGTGAAGCATAAGGAACAACAAACGGCCTATGATGCATCCCATCGGTTAGCGGCTTCCTTGCGGGAAGTGCTGGGACACCGGGTGGTGGGACCGGAAATCCCTTTAGTGGGGCGTGTACGCAATCACTACATTTTCAGTATCCTGCTTAAAGTGGAACGTGCCGGTACCAGTGTGGGCAAAGTAAAGGAATTGGTCAGATCGGTTTTGCTGCAGTTTGAAGCCGGCAAAGTCAATCGGGGCGTCCGTGTACAGATTGATGTAGATCCCTATTAATTATTTATTCATCATAGCAAAGCTATACTGTAGGGTAACGGCTGCCAAAGGGGCGAAAAAATATTCCCAACGGTAGCGTTTGGTTTGGAGGGGTGCACCGGTAAAGGAACTATTGCTATAGGTATTGATTTTCTGATACGTATAAGCTACGTTGAAATTAGCTTCGGCACTGACAGCAACCCGCGGAACGATGTATAGCTTTATGCCGACGAAAGGGGAGAACAACAGCGCATTCTTGTTGTCTTCTGCAAAAACAGGTGTGTTATCAAATCCCTTTGTGCTAAGCTTTTGGATCATAAATCCCACATCTGCACCAAAGTAAGGCTGGAAACGTGAATAATTGATATTTTTTTCTGCACCGACCTTCACTGCTGTGTTTCGGAACTTTCCGGGTACCTTCGGAACACATCCTTCGCATTCATTATCAAATTCGATGTTGTTGTTAAAATGTGCAGCCTGCAGCCGGTAACTGATTTGATTGTCGTTTACTTTAAATAGAAGGCCGTTGAAATAAGAGGAGTGATAGGGCTGACCCGAAGGCTGGTTAAGCAATTGCGGGAATTGTTCGTATGCATATGCCCGCACAGCAATCGTATACCAATAGTCTGTATTGAAATGATATGTCTTCTCTTTGGGAATAACAAGCGGAGGATAATCAACTGTGTCAATTTTTACGACCTGTGCAGACAACTGATCCGCTCCGACACACCATAAAACAGCCAAAAGAATATACCTCATCTGCGATAGCATTTGTATAGTGCGAAAGTAAAAATTTTTCGCCTAATCTCCGTATTTTTGGGGCACAATGGCATATAAGTTTATTGACAACTACCGGGAACGCGGAGCGAGAAAACAATTGGTGGAACTATTGAAACGGAGAGGGATCGAAGATAAGGGGGTGTTAGCAGCGATTGGTAAAGTTCCGCGGCATTATTTTTTTGACGAAACTTTCTGGAATCAGGCTTACAAAGATATCGCTTTTCCGATCGGCGACGGGCAAACCATTTCCCAACCTTATACGGTAGCTTATCAAACCGAGTTGCTGCACATCCAGCGGGGAGATAAGGTGCTGGAGATTGGGACTGGTTCCGGATACCAAACGTGCATATTGCTCGAATTGGGAGCAAACGTATATACCATCGAGCGTCAAGCCAGTCTCTATAACCGGACTACACGCGTGTTGCCTTATATGGGGTATAAGCCGAACTTTTTCCTGGGCGACGGCTCCAAAGGCATACCCGAACACGCCCCTTATGACAAAATTTTGGTCACGGCAGGTGCACCCTTTGTGCCCGATGTAATGCTGAAGCAACTTCGGATAGGAGGGGTGATGGTCATTCCTGTCGGAAGCGAAAAGGAACAGAAAATGGTAACCGTTCTCCGTGTCGGTGAGCAGGAATATGAGCGGATCGAATTGGATACATTCCGGTTTGTTCCATTGGTGGGAGATCAGGCATGGTAACCCCTGTTTTTAATACCTACCGGAAGAACATCGCGGATACACAGACGCAGTTGATCCGGTTGCGTCGTTCTATAAACATCAATTCTCTAATCCGCTTAGCTGCCATTGTCGGTGGCGGTGCGGCAATATTTGGCGCGGTACAATCGGAACAAGTTAGTGCAGTGATGGTTGCTTTCTTTGCAGTTATCATACTTTTTACAGGGCTTGTATGGCGGCAGAGCAGATTGGAAATACGGAAGACAGCACTGGAAAATTTTCTGGCGGTCAACGAAAATGAAATAAACCTGTCAGAAGGCGAGCCCAATCGATATTCGAATGGTGCAGTGTTTGCAGATAGTCGCCATCCGTACAGTGGCGATTTGGATCTATTTGGTCCATCTTCGCTATTTGCTATGATTAACCGTGGGGCCACCCCGCAGGCCAATGCTTTGTTAGCGGAATGGTTGTTGGCACCAACAGATGCCGGGGTTGTCAAAGCGCGGCAGCAAGCAGTCGGGGAGCTGGCAGACGATTGTACTTGGTGCCAGGAGTTTCAAGCCCGGTTGTGGTTCAATCTGCACCATCCAATTGATTTTAAACGGCAGTTTGCGCAATTTCTGAGCAATTCAGCTATTTCATTCGGCAACAGGTTATTGCGGTTTTACGTGAAAGCGGTACCGTGGCTGATGGTAGTACTGATCATTGCCGCATTTTTTGTTCCGGTCTTTTCAGGCATTGCAGTGTTCTTCGCCATTGTACATCTGTTGGCCGCTGTTGGATGCGGCAGAAAAGTAAATCAGGTTGCGGGGATGACAGATAAGGCGGGGCGCTTATTGGGGGCTTTTGCCGCAGCATTTGAATTGATTGAAAACAGGGAGTGGCGAAGCCAGCGGGGTAAGGAGCTGTTTTCGTCACTCCGTTCGACAACTGGTGGTTCGCCCGTTTCGTCCATATTCAGGGAATTGGCGGTACTGATTGATCGGCTGGACTACCGGTTAAACATGTTGGTTGGCGCAGTACTCAATATGATGGCACTTTGGGATTTCAGACAGGTATATGCACTGATTGAATGGCGCAAAAAATATGGAACAGATATTCTCCACGCATTCGATGCCATTGCCGAATTTGAAGTGTTGGGTAGCCTGGCGGCCGTGAGCCGGAATCATCCGGATTGGGTATTCCCAACCGTACAGGATAGCACCGAGCCGTTTTTGGCGGCTCAGGCACTTGCTCACCCATTGATTCCTGCTGATAATGCTGTCGCCAACGATTATCAAATGCGCAATCACCGGATTGCATTGATTACCGGCTCCAATATGGCAGGCAAAAGTACGTTTCTCCGTACGGTGGGGACCAATGCTGTGCTGGCATTCTGTGGAGCTCCCGTTTGCGGGCATGAAATGCACTTATCTGTCTTTCATCTGATTACGTATATGCGCATTGCAGATTCATTGAATGAAAGTACTTCTACATTCAAAGCTGAATTGAATCGCATCCAAACCGTGCTGCAAACGGTAGATAACCAACGGAATACGTTTTTTCTCATTGACGAAATGCTGCGGGGTACAAACTCGGTCGATAAATACCGGGGCTCAAAGGCTATCATAAAGAAGTTAATCAACTATGGGGGAGTCGGTATGGTTGCCACGCATGACCTACAGTTGGCTAAACTGGCTGAAGAGCACCCCGGTGTGGTACATAATTTTCATTTTGACATCCAGGTCCTTGACGGGGAAATGCTTTTTGATTACAAACTGAAGGACGGGGCATGTACCGTATTCAACGCATCGTTGCTGTTGAAAGGGATCGGTGTGGAGGTAAACGAAAATTGAATGTATTGCCGTGTTTGAAATATCAGCCTTTCATTACCCGTGCCAACTCCCGTTTGGTATCCCGTTCTTTGATCGTTTCCCGTTTATCGAAGTCCTTTTTACCCTGGGCCAATGCGATCTCCACCTTGGCAAATCCCCGTTTACTAATAAAGATACGTAGCGGAATGATCGTGAATCCCCTTTCTTCACTTTTGGTCCTCAGTTTTTTAAGTTCCTTTTTGTTCAGCAGCAGCTGTCGGTCCCGTTTCGCCTCATGGTTATAAAACGACCCGTGTGAATACTCTGCTATGTGCATATTTCGGATGTAGAGACCGTCGTCAAAGAAGGAACAAAAAGAATCATTGATATTGGCTTTCCCTTCGCGTATGGATTTAATTTCCGTGCCTAAAAGCCGGATGCCTGCTACATACGTATCCAGGATATGGTATTCGAAATAAGCTTTCTTATTTTTGATATTGATGTCTGATGATAGTGTCATCTTTGTATAAATTACAACGGTTTGCAGTAAATATTTTGTGCAACCTTGTCCGAAATACTGGTTTTGATACCGTCTATTTCCAACGCCATGGAATGGTCAAAAGCATATTTATGCAGTACCTTAACCTGACTGTGTATACGCATGCCGATTTCGCTTACATATTGTAGAAAAGACGGGCTGTTGTCTTTTACCGCTACGATGACATACGGCTGATGTTCCGCAGCTTCCGCCAGTGTGAGACGGGCTTCATCGATATAGTTGCCATCGGCAGTCGGAATGGCGTCACCGTGTGGATCGAACTGGGGAAACCCTAGAAACTTGTCAAGTCGTTCCACCAATTTATCCGATTTGATATGTTCGAGTTGTTCTGCAATATCGTGCACTTCGTCCCAACTGAATCCCAATTTATCAAATAGAAAGGTTTCCCAAAGCCGGTGTTTACGTATGATGGTAATTGCCAGGTCACGCCCGGTATCAGTGAGTGATATCTTTCCGTATTTTTCATAATTGACGAGTTGCTTCTCCCGAAGCTTCTTCAGCATATCAGTGGCAGTGGCCGGGCGTACATTGAGTTTCGCCGCCAATTGATTGGTGCCTGCTTCGCCACCACTGCCCTGCTCACCGGTAATCCGGAGCAATGCTTTTAGGTAATTTTCCTCGGTATCAGACAGCATAATCGCAAACTTAGGTAACTTGCTAGTTATATCCAAGCAAGTTGCGGCTCTCATCCATCTTTAAAATATGCACACGGATGAAACGCAATGAATTCAAATAGAAAAGGCACCTAACGGGGTGCCTAATAGTGCTAGTGTGTTGAATGAAAAGTTATCTTTACGCACTTACGCCCAGTTCATCAGCCATGGCTTTGCCGATTTCCGCCGGCGATTCCACGACGCGGATACCACATTCCCGCATAATCTTCATCTTAGCAGCAGCGGTGTCATCGGCACCGCCGACAATTGCACCGGCATGCCCCATACGGCGTCCCGGAGGGGCAGTTTGTCCCGCGATGAAGCCAACAACCGGCTTTGTGCCATGTTCTTTGATCCAACGGGCAGCCTCCGCTTCCATACCACCACCGATTTCCCCGATCACAATAATTCCTTCGGTCTCCGGATCATTCATCAACAGTTCAACCGCCTCTTTGGTGGTCGTACCGATGATGGGATCGCCCCCGATACCGATTGCGGTTGTGATACCCAATCCAGCTTTTACGGTTTGATCCACCGCTTCGTAGGTTAGCGTCCCTGACTTCGACACTACCCCAACGGTACCCTTTTTGAAGATAAAACCGGGCATGATACCGATCTTTGCTTCATCGGCGGTGATGATACCCGGACAGTTTGGGCCGATCAGCCGCGAATTTTTATCGCTCAAATAAGATTTCACCTGAATCATGTCCTTGGTGGGAATACCTTCGGTAATGCATACGATAACTTCGATACCGGCAGCGGCGGCTTCCATGATCGCGTCTGCAGCAAATGCAGGCGGGACGAAGATAATGGATACATTCGCACCGGTTTTCTCCACCGCATCCTGTACGGTGTTGAAGACAGGTCGATCCAGGTGTGTCTGACCTCCTTTACCGGGGGTTACACCACCTACTACCTGCGTGCCGTATTCAATCATCTGTGAAGCATGGTAGGTGCCTTCATTGCCCGTAAAACCTTGTACGATTACTTTGGAGTCCTTATTTACTAATACGCTCATGGTTCTGTCTTTTTGCACCGCAAACTTAGATAAAATTGCTTTCATATGCAACATCCCTTATTAGCTGCTGAAGAATAGATTTCAGCGACATTTAGGGCGATTGCTGTTACATCACGGTGAGGTTCTTTTGGATAAAGTGGGTCAATAGCGGGTCGGTAGGATTAAGTTCAGTAATCAGGTAATTGATTTGACTGGCTGAGCAGATGTTTAACCACTTTACCGTATTTAGCTTTTCGGATATACTGATTACTGCTGTTTTCTTGGCCGATCGCATGAGTGCCTTTTTTACCTGCACAACTTCCCAATCTGCATCAGTCAGCCCTTCCTCGGATGAGAATGCATTGGCACCCAGTATGCAGAGATCTGCTTTCAAGCCCGCCAATTGATTGACGACGCTCGCACCGATATATAAATTCGCGTTTTTGACAAGTTTGCCACCGATGCCAATGACATTCAGGTTCTCGTGTTGGGCAAGCGTGATCGCAACCTGGGGGCTAATGGTGATGATGGTGAGTTTTAATGAAGAGGGGATCATCTTGGCCAATTCAAGCATCGTGGTACCCCCCTCGGTGATGATGACCATGTTGTTTTTGAGCAATGTAATCGCCTTCGCAGCGATTTTCTTTTTCGATTCCACGGCATAGACCACATGTTCCGAATTAAAAGGCGCTACAAATGATTTGCTGATGGCTCCGCCATGCACTTTAATGACCTTTCCTTCTTGGGCCAGCTCATGAAGGTCTCTTCGTATTGTATCATCCGAAACATTTAGCTGCTCACTAAGTTCTACAGAAAACACCTTATTATGTAAGTCAATTTCCCTAAGAATAAACTCTTGTCGTTTACTTTTTCTCATGTTAACAGTTTTTTCGCGGTTTTTCCCTCAACCACAAAGATAATTGTTTATTGCGGATTGAAACGTTTTTCGGTTGCAGCCTATGAGGAAGGTGGATATGAGGCTGGACCGGCGTCCGGTGTGACAGCAGAAGCAGAAGCCGTTTTACTGGCGGCCATGAAGAAAATGCCGCAACGGGAGTGATGGAGTGACTCAGTACCCAGGCACCTCCACTATCGGGCGGTTTGCCCTTGCGCGAGGTATTTCCGGTAAAATTCCCAAAGCACGATCCCTACGGATACCGCGATATTCAACGAGTGTTTGGTGCCGGATTGGGGAATTTCCAGGCATGCATCGGCTATCTTCATTACCTCTTCTGATACTCCATGTACTTCGTTGCCGAATATCAACGCATATTTTTCTCCGGTTTCCGGCGTAAACTCCTGGAGAGGGATGCTCTCCTTGGCTTGCTCGATGGCCAGAATACGATATCCGTTTTGGCGGAGTTTCCCCACAGTTGCCGCCGTGTCAGCAGTATGCTCCCATACCACGGATTGCGTGGCCCCTAGTGCAGTTTTCTCGATTTCCCGGTGGGGTGGGGTACCGGTGATGCCACACAATACGATCCGTTCAAGAGCAAAAGCGTCGGATGTGCGGAAGGCCGAACCCACATTGTGCATGCTACGGACATTGTCGAGTATCAAGGTGACCGGAAGTTTCGCCTGTGCCCGGAATGTTTCAACCGACGGCCGTCCCAATTGATCCATAGATAATTTCTGCATGGATGCAAAGATATGAAATATGAAGTTAAGGGGTATAGCTTACGAAATGCGGAGTTGCAAGTACGATGTTAAAAATTTGAGATATTTGTTTTGGATATTAAAAAGAAGGTGGTATCTTTGCGGACTGAAAAATAGAAGAAAAAATTAGCTAAGATAAATGGCAAATCATAAATCAGCACTTAAAAGAATCCGCTCAAACGCTGCGAAGCGCCTGCGGAACCGTTACCAAGCTAAAACAACCCGTAATGCGATAAAGAAATTGAGGGGGACTACCAATTCCGAAGAGGCAAAGGCGCTGTTGCCACGGGTGATTTCCATGCTTGACCGCTTGGCCAAGAAAAATGTCATTCATAAAAACAAAGCTTCCAACAACAAATCAAAGTTGACGAAGTACGTAAACGGCTTGTCATAATAAATACTACAGATACAATAGAAAGCCGCCCTGAAAACTCAGAGCGGCTTTTTTTGTGCCCTTACCCAACACAGGCGGTTACTCCGCCTGCTCGTTTCTCAGTTGTTTAAGTACTTGCTGTAACTTGGTCTGATCCTGTATATAAGGTGCCAGGTCAAGCAACTCCACCTTTCGGAAATCAATGGGATGACTTTCGCTCTGCAGGGAAATGTAGCCGCTTTTTAACGGTTTGCCGTCCACCTTAACAGCAGGATCGTAGTTTGATACACTGCCGCCTCCGATCTGTGGTTTGTAGTAAGTAAGTACCGTGTCACCTTCAAGGATATGATGCACTACAGAGTCTGTCAGCACGAGAAATTCTGCAGTTACCCATTGGTCACCGTGATAAGTCTTTGAAGTCGAATTGGTGCAATGGGGCGTAAACAGTTCGCCATCCACCTCCATCAATACATTAGTTCCCGGCGTACAAAGATTGCTCGTAGTCCGTTCATGGGTCCCATCGCCACCAAGCAGTTGCCCTTCAATGGATATCGGGAAATCTTGATCCTTCAGCATCGAGTGCGGATCCTGTCCGTGCAACATGGCACCGCTGTTGCGCCAGGCCCATCCTTCGCCTCCAGGGGCCTGTTCTCCCACAAAACGGTATTCCACACGCAGTAGATAGGCCGAAAAAGGTGTGTTATAATGTATATGACCGTACTGGAAATCGAAATCGGTATAGCCATCATACCGTACCTTCAGCAGACCATCTTCCACACGGAACGTGTTGGCATAATTTTCGCCCACTTCATGTTTGGCGATTTTCACTGTCCAGTCATTGAGATCCTTTCCGTTAAAAAGCTGGATCCATTCCAACTGATCCGCTTTCTTGGCAGCACTGGTACATGCGGCGGTTGACAACGTTGCCACAAATGCGATGATAAAAAGTGTTTTCATTGATTGAATAGTTGAATTACTGTTGTTTTATGGGGGACCAAAGCCCTCTGTGCTTTACATATTCACTTGGCCGTACGCCTATTATTTTAGTAAACGTATTGCTGAAGGTCGGTAAGCTGCTGTAACCTACTTTCGCTGCCACATCGTTGATGCTTAGTTTATCATCCAGCAGTAACTTCAATCCCTTAAGCATGCGCAAAATAGTAAAATATTGGATAAAAGACATATTCAATTCTTTTTGGAACAGGCGGGCTAATGATCGCTCACTGATGCCAAATACATCGGCTACCTGTTTGAAGCTAATGCTGTCTGCAATGTGCCTGTCCAGGTATTCGACGATCTTCAAAAGCCGGGCATCGTCAGGATAGGGGAGTGCCAATGGAAGTGCTCCTTTGCTCAGTTCGGGAAGTAACATCTTGAATGCTTTGGCGATGCTGTACCTGTTTTCCTCTTGGGGATGGATGTTACCGTTCCAACGATTGGTGAACATCATCAACTCCATCAGCAGGTCGTCAACGGGATAAATGGCCGTTTGTGCAAAGAACGCATCGTCACATTCGTAGACGGGGAAGTACAGGTTTCGCATAATGACTTCCGGCGTGCTGGGGTGGATACTATGCCGAATACCCGCGGGAATCCAGATGTAGTGCCTGGCAGGTAGGAAGTACGATCGCTGGGGAGTGTTAAGGTATACGACACCGCCTTCTGTGTACAGGAATTGGCCCTTTTTATGCACGTGCTCGGGAATGAATTTCTCTCCCATGACAGCATGGTGGCAGTAAATAGTATCCGGATACCGGTCCACTTCCGTGATATAATACCTGTTTACATATTGTCTCATCTGTTGAATCGATCAGCCTGGCAGGCTGATCGCCGGCAAAAATAACGAGAAAATACGGAGTTTTGTCTAAAATGGATAAATTTATGACCTAAAGC
Organism: Parapedobacter defluvii; assembly: GCF_014642075.1. Classification (GTDB taxonomy): domain Bacteria; phylum Bacteroidota; class Bacteroidia; order Sphingobacteriales; family Sphingobacteriaceae; genus Parapedobacter; species Parapedobacter defluvii. The sequence goes on from NZ_BMIK01000002.1 coordinate 390,041, forward strand.
AATAAGCATGGTCCGTATATAACCGTTAATATTGCTGTTGCAATATGTGTAGAAATAATGTGAACAAATTTATCGGAAATGTCATACGGAAGGATTAAAGCGACGCAATTGATTGATAAGGTAACCACGGCGGATGAGGCCGCAAGGCTGTTTGAGCATGGCATGGTCATAGGTGCGAGCGGATTCACGAAAGCGGGCGACAGCAAGGCGGTACTGGATGCCCTGGCCAGACGGGCTGAAAAAGAAGAGTTGAAAATCACGCTAATGACCGGTGCATCGCTGGGTCATGATACCGATGCCAAACTGACCCGTGCCGGCGCATTGGCAAAACGGATGCCTTTTCAGGTTGACCGCGTGCTCCGCGAAGCAATTAACCGGGGCGAGGTACTATTTGTCGACCAGCATCTCAGCGAAAGTGCCGAACTGTTGCACAACAATTGCCTGCCCCCGGTTGATATTGCAGTGATTGAGGCGGCGTTTATTGAAGCGGATGGCAGTATTGTGCCTACCACGTCCGTGGGAAATTCCGTAACGTTTGCCGCATTGGCAAAAAGGGTCATTATCGAAATCAATACGCGTGTTCCGGAGGCTATTTACGGCCTCCACGACATCTTCCAGCCTGACAATTACCCGCATCGTAATGTAATTCCGATTGTGGCCCCAGAGAACCGTATCGGCCGCAGATCGATACCTGTGGATATCAATAAAATTGCTGCCATCGTATTTACGGATATTCAGGATAGTCCTGCGGATATCGCTCCACCGGATGCCAAAACCATTGCCATAGCGGGACATCTGCTTAGATTTTTTGAGGACGAAGTGAAAAAGGGACATCTTACGGACCGGCTGCTGCCATTGCAGGCAGGAATCGGTAAAGTGGCCAACGCCGTGCTTTCTGGTTTTAAAGACAGCAATTTCTATGACCTCCGTATGTTTTCGGAGGTATTGCAGGACAGCACTTTTGATTTGCTGGACAGCGGTAAATTGAGTTTTGCTTCGGCATCGTCCATTACGCTTTCAGCCGACTGCTATGATCGGGTGTTCGCTAACCTGCAGAAGTATAAGGACCGCGTTGTCCTTCGGCCGCAGAATATCAGCAACACACCCGGGCTGATCCGGCGCCTCGGTGTCATCGCGATCAATACAGCCATTGAATTCGATATCTATGGCAATGTCAATTCCACACATATCGGTGGTACAAATATCATGAATGGCATCGGCGGATCCGGTGATTTTGCCCGTAATGCATACCTGAGTATTTTCGTGACGCAAGCGGCTTCAAAAGATAATCGGATTTCCCACGTACTGCCAATGGTCTCTCACGTCGATCATACGGAGCACGATGTAGATATTTTGGTGACTGACATCGGATTGGCCGATTTGCGCGGGTTGGCTCCCCGCGAGCGGGCAGATCGCATCATCCGAAATTGTGTGCATCCCGAGTACCGGGAGTCACTGCGATCCTATTTTGATCGTGCCTGTCAGTTACGCGGTGGGCATACCCCTCACATGCTCGAAGAGGCGTTCAGCTGGCATAACCGGCTTAGGGAAAACGGAAGTATGAAATAAAGGTAATTCTTATCTTTGTATTCTTTTCTTCGCTATTATGACCCTGATACAATTGGAATATATTATAGCGGTTGACACGTACCGTAGTTTTGTGGCAGCCGCAGAGAAGTGTTTTGTGACCCAGCCTACACTGAGTATGCAAATCCAAAAATTGGAAGAATCCATCGGTGCACGAATATTCGACCGTAGCCGGCAACCGATTATTCCCACAGATGTGGGAGTCGAAATTATCAAGCAGGCGCGTGTGGTGCTTACGGAAAGCCGCAAAATCATCGAACTGGTACAGACGCAAAAAGGTGAACTGGAAGGTGAATTTCGTATTGGGGTGATTCCTACCATCGCTCCTTACTTGCTGCCGAAGGTACTGGGTAATTTCATGCAACGGTTTCCCAAGCTGCAGCTGCAGATTTGGGAATATACGACCGAAAAAATTATTCATGAATTGAAAGTCGGGCTGCTGGATTGCGGAATTCTGTCAACACCAGTATATGATACGGCATTGGCGGAACGTCCGATGTTTTATGAACCATTTGTTGCCTATGTATCGGCCGATAGCCCGATGCTTGCCAAAAAGGAAGTGACTTCAGAAGATGTATTGGGTGATAAGCTGTGGTTGCTAACTGAAGGGCATTGCATGCGGGGGCAGGTACTGAATATCTGTCAGCGCAAACGGAGCATGGAACCTGAAGGAACTTTCGAATACAATACAGGAAGTGTAGAAACTTTGAAACGGATGGTTGATAACAACGCGGGAACAACCATTTTGCCGGAGTTAAGCATTGAAGACTTTGACGAAGACCAGCTGGCGCGTGTCCGCTATTTCAGGTCGCCCGAACCTGTGCGGGAAATAAGTTTAGTTACACCCCATAATTTCCTGAAAAAACAAGCCGTCGACGCGTTGGAAAAAGAAATCAAGGAATCTGTTCCAAAGCGGTTCCGATCTAAGAAAAAGAAAGATGTGATGGGGTTTGAATAGGGGTCAATGAGGGTGTCTAAAACAAGAAGATAGAACGCTGATGACGCAGATAAAAAGGATTTTCGCTAATTAATAATCCGTGTTGATCTATTCGATCCGTGTCATCTGTGTGCCGCTTCCTTTTTAGACACCTTCATAAACAATTAAATTACAGTGATTTGATGCGGATATTGCGGTAAGCTACCAAGTTTCCATGATCCTGTAATGCGATTTTGCCTTTCGGGTACTTGGCAAAACCTTCCCAGTCTTTGAATTTGCTGGCGTTCAATACTTGCTCCCATTCGGGAGTGCCGATGGTTACATCTGCAGTTTGCACACCGTTAAGCCACAGCGTGATCTGTCCATTATTCTTACGGATACGGGCCTGATTCCACTCGCCAACGGGTTTGGGTTTGGATACTTCTTTGCTGCCAATCATGTCGTAAAGTGAACCGGCCAAGTGATTTTCAATCTTGTTGTCGCCAGCATCGATGTTGTCCAGCACCTGCATTTCGATACCGGTTTGATACGTCGCGCTAAACTTGGGATCTTCATGGACACTGAAAATGATACCGCTATTACCACCGGACGATATTTTCCATTCCAATTCAAGTTCGTAATTTTCATATTCCCCATCGGTAACGATATCTCCGCGTTGCTCACGGGGCACGTCCGGATTGAAACTCAATGCACCGTCCTCCACTTTCCACGCGTCGGAGACTGTATCTCTCAGGTAAGTATGCCAACCGTTGGTAGTTTGCCCATCAAACAAGGATACCCATCCGTCATTTTCCACAGCGGTTTCAGTCGCCGTAGAATCCTGACCACCATCTGTTTTCTGGCCCGACCCACAGGCAGTTACGACAATAGCCGTGAACGCAACTGATAACGTTTTTTTTAAATTTTTCATGTTCAAAATTCTGAGATGTTTTGATTTACAAGTTTTTTGGGGTCAATACTACAAACTTAATTTTTAAAAATGGCTGTTTTTGATAGATTATTTTGTAACAACTTAGTCTATTCCCAACAGCCAATGGCTACAGAAATGCTCACATAATTAATCAATGAAGGGCCTCCAACCGACAAATACATTGATTTTCATGATTTTTTAAATGGATTTTATTGGTCTGATATACAGTTTGTTGTGATAATTTGGCTGTGTTGTCCGACTGGCTAGCAATAAAATATGTTTTTACCGGCGGTTAATTGGCATAAAGCGTGTAATATTGTAGGCATGTTCCTTACTCGGTTTCGCAGGTATCGTTTCATTTTCATAGCCTTACTTATTTCTGCTCCGTTTCACCTGTTTTCTCAACATCTTTTTACAATTAGCGGTCATATCCGTGATGCGCTGACCGGCGAAACACTGATTGGAGCAAGCATTCGATTGAAAGCCCATCCTGGTACCGGCACACGGACCAACAATTATGGTTTTTTTTCGCTTACCGTTCAGGGGGGAACCCATCTATTGGTCGTTTCGCATGTAGGTTACCAAACACAAGAAGTATCGGCAGATATCGTAAAAGATACGTCGTTAACGGTAGACCTTCACAGTGGCGAATTGTTGGAAGAAGTGGTAATCAGTCAATCGGCGCACCGGGAAAACGTACGCAGTCCGCAGATGGGGATTGCCCGGGTAGATGTGAATGAAATCAAGCATGTACCGGTCTTGATGGGCGAAAAGGATGTGTTGAAAACCATCCAGTTGCTGCCCGGAGTGCTTTCGGGGGGAGAGGGCAGCAGCAGCTTTTATGTGCGTGGAGGAACGGGTGATCAGAATCTGATTTTACTGGATGAAGCGATGGTATACAACGCATCCCATCTTTTCGGCTTTTTCTCTACGTTCAATTCAGACGCAATCAAAGAAGTGAACCTGTATAAGGGAGGAATGCCGGCACAGTATGGTGGCAGGATATCTTCTGTACTGGATATTACGATGCTGGATGGCAATAAAAAGAATTTTGGGGCAGAAGGTGGACTCGGTCTGATCGCATCTCGGCTGAAGGTGGATGGACCGATTGTGAAAGACCGGGGTTCATTTATGATCAGTGGTCGCCGGACGTATGCCGACCTGTTTCTTAAGCTGTCTAACGACGAGGATGTCAACAAAAGCCGGCTTTATTTCTACGACCTGAATGCCAAGGCGAATTACCGGATCAACGAAAAAAATACAGTCTTTCTTTCAGGGTATTTCGGCCGGGATGTACTTGGCTATTCTAACCTCTTTGGTTTTGACTGGGGTAATGCAACAGGAACGTTCCGCTGGAACCGTGTACTGAACAGCCGCTTGTTTTCGAATACGACCCTTGTTTATAGTAATTTTAACTACAACGTAAGCATCGAAAACGATGAATTTAGTTTCGTCATCGCGTCCCGTATTCAGAATTACAACCTGAAACAGGATTTTCAGCTTTTCTCGTCGAGCAAGAGTACATGGCATTTTGGTGTGAATCTGCTGCACCAGGGGATTTCTCCCGCCAACATCGACGCAGACGAAAATACAGCCGTAAATAGCCTGCAATTGGAAGACCGTAAGGGAATGGAACTAGCGGGATATCTTGCTCATGAGTGGACGCCTATTGACCGGCTGAGTTTAATTTACGGGCTACGCCTGAGTAACTTTTTGCTGTTCGGTCCGGGTACATTTTATGCATATGATGAAGAAGGAGACATTGTGGAACATACAGAATACCGGCGTGGAGAGGTGGTGAAGCATTATTTGAATTTGGAACCCCGTTTGTCTTTGAGTTACCAGTTGCAGGGTAACAACAGTATTAAGTTGTCATACAACCGGAACAGTCAAAACCTGCATCAATTATCCAACTCCACTTCGAGTCTACCCACCGATGCATGGGTAATGAGCAGCAACAACATTAAACCCCAGATTGCCGATCAGGCAGCGTTGGGATACTATCAGAACTTTGATAACGACCGGTATGAATTTTCGATCGAATCGTATTACAAATACATGCAAAATCAGATAGATTACCGCAATGCGGCCGATTTGCAGGCTAACGAACACATTGAATCGGAGTTGCTGTTCGGTATTGGCCGGGCGTATGGGGTGGAGGTGTTTTTGAAAAGGCGGGAGGGCCGCTTGAATGGGTGGTTGAGTTATGCACTTTCGCGCAGTGAGCGGCAATTTGATGGGATTAACGGCGGAAACTGGTTTGCTGCACGTCAGGATCGTACACACGATGCATCTGTAGTGGGCATGTATCAATTGACGCCTCGATGGAATCTGTCAGCCACTTTTGTGTACAGTACAGGAAATGCCGTGACTTTCCCCAGCGGAAAGTATACGGTGGATGGGCGTACCCTTTGGTATTATACCGAGCGCAATGGTTACCGGATGCCTGATTACCATCGACTGGATTTGGGTGCCACTTGGGAGTCGGCGTCGTCGAAACGTTTTAAATCCAGCTGGACATTCGGAATTTACAATGTATACAACCGAAAAAATGCATTTATCATTGATTTCAGAGAGAATGCAGATAATCCCAACGTTACCGAAGCATATCGGATAGCTTTGTTTGGTATTATTCCCTCGGTTACTTGGAATTTTAAGTTTTAGTAATGAGTTGTTACAGGTATTTTATGGGGTTACTGGTTGTTTTCGGAACCGCATGCGAAGACGTCATCGATGTGGATCTGAAAGACGTTACTCCACAACTGGTGATCGTCGGTGAAGTAAGCAACCGGTTGGAAGACCAATATGTAACCATCAGCCGGACAGTCGCATTCAGTGCTGCAGATCCTTTTGATGCAGTATCGGATGCAGAGGTTACCGTATTTGACGATAGGGGCAAAGCGTTTGAATTTGTTGAGAATACGCCGGGGCGGTATCAAAGCAGATTCAGGGGCGAGGTAGGGCGTCGGTATCGGCTGCAGGTACGCGTGGATGGGCAAACATTTGAAGCCGTATCCAGCATGCCCGAATCCGTGTTAGCGGACTCGATCGGAACCGGTATCCGGAATGTATTCAATGAAGAGCAGAAGTTCATCAGTGTCAAGTATCAGGACCCCATCGGTGTATCAAATTACTACCGCTATTTGTGGAGTATAAACGGAGCCCCCCCTAAAATGGTCAGGGTTTCCAATGACAAGTTCACCGATGGTAAATACGTAAGCGAAGATGTAACCGACTTCGAAACCGAATTGGATACGGGCGATTCGGTGTCTATATGGATGCAGTGTATTGATAAAGCTACATTTGATTTCTGGAACGCCGTGCAGGCAAATAATCCCGGTAACGCCGCACCTGCCAATCCACCTTCGGCTTTTGGAAACGGTGCATTAGGTTATTTCAGTGCGCAGGCTGTCGCAGAATATTTTATAACGGTTCAGTAGCAACTCGGCTAATCTTTACAGGACGCCAAATTCATATCCTTCAGCCAGCCAATGTTCAATCGCCCGGGGCAGGGCATATGTGACACGGGGAATCGCTTTGATATTATCGTGAAATACGACGATGGAGCCATTCCGGGTATACCGAAGTACATTCCGTAAGCATTGCTCAGGTGCAAGTTTACGGTCAAAGTCTCCACTCAGTACGTCCCACATAATGATATCATATTTTTTTTTTAGTTCGGTATATTGCGAATGCTTGCCGCGGCCGTAAGGAGGGCGGAATAACGACGTTCCCGTCAGTTGCTGGCAGCGGTCAATGTTCAACAGATAGACCTCGTCTGGCGTTTTCCAGCCGTTGAGATGGTTGTAAGTATGGTTGCCGATGCGATGCCCATTTTCTAAGAGGCGATCAAATAAATCAGGATGTTTTTTTATATTTTCGCCCACACAGAAGAAAGTAGCCTTGATGCCGTAATTATTTAGCGTATTTATGACAAACGGTGTAACATCCGGTATCGGCCCGTCGTCAAAGGTAAGGAAAATACGTTTTTCGGTACGGTTGCGATGCCATATAAGTGAAGGATAAAGCCAGGATAGAATGAAGGGAGCTTTGACGGTATACATCAGCTGTTGCAAATAAAGGAAGTAAAGATACGATTTTGAAGATAATGAAAAAAAGTTTCTCATGCCTGGCCTGTTTGATCACTTGCTTATGTACGGTGCTGTTACCCAAGCAGGGTGCCGCGCAGCAATTGGTTCCCATCAAAGAGGCGATTTACCATGCTTTAGAAAACAACCTGCAAGTTAAACAGGCACAGTTTCAGGCTGCATTGTCAGAGGAAGACTTAAAACAGGCTAAAAGTCAGTTTTATCCCTCGTTGAATGCGCAGGTAGGTGGAAATATGCGATTTGGTAGGTATTTTGACCAAACAACGGGGCAATTGGTGCCGTCAGTAAATACAGCTAACGCAGGGGCATCAGCGGATGTTCCGATCTTTCAGGGGTTCCAACGTATCAATCAGATATTGGCAAATAAGAATCAACTTGCCGCGGATCAAAGCAACATTGAAAAAGTGAAGAATGACCTGGTGCTATCTGTGGCTACTACGTATCTGGAGGCATTGACCAATCAGGATTTGCTGACCGCGGCTGAGCAGCAATTAAATCTTTCCCGGCAACAATTGGAAGTTGCAGAGGCAAATTATGAGGTAGGAAACAACACATTAGCCGATTTGTCACAGGCAAAAAGTCAGGTAGCAACGGATGAATTGAATGTGACTTCAGCCCAGAATGCCTTTGAGTTGTCCATGCTGAATTTAAAGCAACTTATGGAGCTGGATCCTGCCGCGGATATTGCATTGGAAAAGCCACCCGTTGCCGATATCGAGCAAATAGAAAGCCCTTATACCGCGGCAGAGATTTATCAACGAGCGTTGAAAGCACAACCTGACATAGAAACTGCTGTTTTTTCAACGGCCTTAGCCAAAAACAATATCGATATTGCCAAGGGAGGGTACTATCCCACGCTGGGCTTTGGTGCAGGTTATGGTACCAGCGTATCATCCGTAGCATCGCAACCGATCGCATTTGATGCCGAGGGGCGGCCTACCGAATACGGACGGGTATCTTTTGGTGATCAGCTTCGAGCCAACGAAAGCCCCTATATCGGCTTAACGCTCAATATCCCGATTTTCAATCGGTTTCAAGTCAGAACAGCCGTAAACAAGGCAAAAATTAATTACCAAAATGCATTGACGAATGAGCAACTAGCCAAAAATAACCTGAACAAGATCGTAAATCAAGCGGTACTCGATCTCCGTTCTGCCAGCAAGCGTTATGCCTCTACGGAAACCGCCTTTGAGTCGGCAAAAGATGCTTTTGAAGTCATCCGCCAGCGGTACGAAGTAGGACTGGCCAATTCGGTTGAACTTTTTACGGCACAGACGACAATGAACAAGGCAGAGTTTGACCATATCCAGGCAAGGTATGACCTGCTGTTCAGGAGTAAAGTGATCGACTTCTACCTGGGCAATGAAATAAATTTCTAAACTAACGAATAACGAGCAACAGCATAGACAGACTATGGCAAGGAAAAAAAATACACTTAAATACGTACTGATCGGGGCGGTAATCTTGGTAATAGGGGTAATTGTCGCCAATAAGATGGGATGGATCGGTCAAGGGGATGTAATCAAAGTAGCTACCGATAAGGTGGAGAAAAAAACCGTAAACGAGCAAGTATCGGCCAGTGGCAAGATCCATCCCGAAGTGGAAGTGAAGCTGAGTTCCGAAGTTTCCGGTGAAATCGTCGAACTTACTGTCAAGGAGGGGGATGTGGTAACCAAGGGACAGATTCTGTGCCGCATACGGCCGGACATCCTGCAGTCGGGCTACGAGCGGGCAGTTGCTTCACTGAATGCGCAACGGGCCAGTTTGGCCATGGCTGAGCAGCAATTGAAACAACAGGAAGCAAATTTTGCGAACATTGAAGCCAACTTCAAACGTAATCAGGAATTATTTGAACGGAAGGTGATTTCAGTAGCTGAATTTGATCAGATCCGTGCGGATTATGAGAGCGCACGGGCAAACCTGGAAGGACAACGGCAGAATGTATTGGCCACCCGGTATGGAATAGATCAATCGCAGGCAACGGTAAAGGAAGCGGGTGACAACCTGGCCCGTACCACAATTTATGCGCCGGTAGATGGCGTTATCTCGTTGCTACAGGTAGAATTGGGCGAACGTGTGGTTGGCACAGCGCAAATGGCCGGTACTGAAATCATGCGTATTGCAAATATGGAAACGATGGAGGTGGTCGTGGAAGTGAATGAAAATGATATCAACCGGGTGGCACTCAATAATGAAGCCTCAATCGAGATTGACGCGTTCCAAAACCGGAAATTTAAAGGAATCGTTACGGAAATAGCCAGCTCGTCTACCACGGCGGCTACGACGACAACTACAACAGCCGGAACCGATCAGGTCACCAATTTCAACGTAAAAGTCCGCATTTTGCCCGATTCGTATGCCGATTTATTGAAGAAAGATCAGCCGAATCCATCGCCTTTCCGTCCGGGATTATCGGCCACAGTGGACATCCACACACAGCAAGACACCGGTCTTGCCGTGCCCATACAAGCTGTCACAACCCGAGAACCCGCAGGCGCAGATACTACAAAAGCAACCGATACGACCACGGGAAACGTAGCTGCGGGAGTACCAAAGATGAAAGAGTATGTGTTTGTTTACAACGGAGGTACCGTAAAGCAGGTTGAAGTGAAAACCGGCATACAGGATGATATGAACATCCGCATTCTTTCGGGACTCAACGAGGGGGATGAGGTGGTATCCCGGCCGTTTAATGCCATCAGTAAACTGTTGAAAGATGGTAGCAAAGTAGAAAAAGTAGATAAGAACAGCTTGCTTTAGGAGTCGGTTTACTCGATTTCTCCCTTCTCTAGGTCATGCCGGAGCAGGATTGTGCATTCGATATCCAGTACGTCGGCGATTTGGAAGAACCTTTCCAATGACAATTTGTGGGACCCTAATTCGAGCTTGCTGTAGGCATTTTGGGATATTCCAATTTTCCCCGCGACGTATTCCTGGGTATAGTTTCTGAGTGCCCGAACGCGCCGTATATTCTTCACTACCAATTTTGCTTTGGCCTCAGGCTTCATCATAGTTACTATATGGGTTTTTCATGTGCGGCCAAAATAATAAGCCGAATCAATAGTTAATTGTGGTTTTTTGTTCATTTTATTCAAGTAACACCCTCGAAGGCATTGTGTTTTTAGGTAAAAATTAGTTTAAGTTGGACTGATTATAAATAATGTGTATATTCGCCACCGATTAATAGAAAAGGTTTTGACCATGGTTTGTCCTTTGGCTAATTTTGAGGAACTTTATCGAACGGATCACGGCGCTGTATATCAATGCAGTAGACAGAATTGTTATTGGTTGGAATTCGCTGGAGATACCACCGCCTTCAAGGTTGGGGACTTCTTGAGTTTCAAGAAAAAGATCGACGCTATTGATGTATCGGCAATGATTATTAATCCTTCTCGTACCGCTGATTTTACAATCGTAATGCCCTTTCGTACTCCGCGTTGTTTTGTGCTGTATATCAACGATGTATTGAATCTGAGGGAGTTATTGAATGGTGCGAAGTTTATGATCGAGCTCAATAGTGTGGTCAATGAGTGCCTGAAAAGAACCCCCCATAGTTTGGTCTGAATGATCCGCGTCACTCATTACTGATCACCCACCGCTGATCACAATAATTTAGACTGAATTTGTATTGTTTTTATTTTGAGAGTTTTACCGCTCTATTTTCGTACTTTTGTAGGGTAAAATACGGGCAATTATCTGCTCGTCTTCGAACATATAAATATACGTATCATGAAAGATCTATTGCGGTTAAAAACTTCGTTGAACGAAGAAATAGAAAACATATTAAATGCTCAGATTAAGGTGGAAGCACATTCTTCCTCCATTTATTTGGCGATGTCATCCTGGTGTGATGATCAGGGTTATGATTTCAGTGCGGGTTTCTTTGCCAAGCAATCGGAAGAAGAGCGGAAGCATATGATGAAGCTCTTTAATTACGTAAACGATCGGGGTGGCAAAGCGATTTCTCCGGAGATTGTGAATATTCCCGCGGATTTTGAGTCTTTCCGCAGCGTTTTTGAACAAATGCTTGAACAGGAAATGTATGTTACCCAGCAATTCAATCACATTGCCGAGAAGTGCATCAAGCTGAAGGACTTTGTCACTTTCCAGTTTATCCAGTGGTTCCTCGAAGAACAAATCGAAGAAGAATATGTGGCAAGGCGCATCCTTGAAATGTTTGATGTAATCGGTGAAGAAGGTATCGGACGTTGGGAAATTGACAAACATATTCCCAAAGTGAGTTACGAAGGTTAGCCGCCGGAAGTAATCCAGTATTTCAGGCGGGTTGTCTTTTTAAAGGCAACCCGTTTTTTTTTGCACACATACGGATAATATACTATCTTTCGTTCCTTGTATAAGGAACAAGTATATCGATTAGTTAGCTATCCCGAGATAAAGTTGCCATCAATAACGATCCATAGATTATTCGTTTTTTTATTTCTTTTGGTGTCGGTGCAAGCAGTTGCTCAGCACCACCGAAAGGAAATAAGCGGCGTCGTAATTGACACGGCAGGTACACCCCTGTCGGGTGTGAATGTACGGCTTACCACGATACTTGACACGGTACTGGCTGTTACAGACGGCAATGGGGCTTATCGGTTTACGGATATCATCGGCCCGGAATTCCGGCTTACATTCAGCATGATTGGCTACAAGATATTAGACAAATCGTATCCATTCAATTTTCCCGGGCCGGTTGTGCAGTTACTTCCTACAGTGTTGCCCCCGCAGCAGACATTGCTCAAGGAGATTGTCATCAACCGTGTACAGCCTATTGTGATCAAGGAAGATACCGTGCAGTATAATATGGACGCCTTTAATGTACGGCAGAATTCGTTGCTGGAAGAAGCATTAAAACTTCTGCCCAACGTGCAGGTGCGGCGTGATGGAACGGTGATTGCCCATGGCAAGCAGATCAGCCGGGTGCAGGTGGATAGCAAAAATTTCTTCGGGGGGGAGGTGCTAACCGCTACCCGCAACCTGCCCGCTGAATTTATTCAGTCCATTCAGGTGATTGATTATTATGGAGACATGGCCAACAGCACGGGGATTAAAGATTCCGAACCGGAGAAGATACTAAATATTGTGTTAAAAGAGGACAAAAAACGCATCCTTTTCGGTCAGGTAACCGGTGGTGGCGGTACGGTGGACCGCTATATCGGCAGCCTGGGTATCAATAATTTTAACGACGGTCAGGAATTTTCGGTACTTGGATCCCTGAATAATACCAATACCAGCCTTTTCAGCTATGGGGCTCCAACGGGAGCAGGTGCCAGGGAACGTGGCAATAGCGATCTGACCGGAATGATAGACCCCGAGGATGGCGTAAACACAACCAATTCTGTCGGGGTGAGTTATTCCGATGATGTATCGGACAAAGTGAGTATCTATGGAAAGTACACGTTTACAAACCGAAAGAACCGGACGTTGGGAAATTCGGAGACAACAAGTGTTCTTGAAGGTTATTCAATTGTTAATCAGGAAGATAAAGAAATAAATACCGATAATATCAATCACTTGATGGCATGGGATATCGAGGCGCAGTTAAATGATCGTAATTATTTGAAAATCAGTCCAAATATCTCATATAGCGAGGTTGGTTCCCAGCATGCCAGCAACAATATCTACCGGCGGGGTCATGAGCAGATCCTTACTGACCGGAATTACCTGGCGGATGAGAATGTCTCGACGCCCAATTTTGACATGGACGTGCTGTACTCCCGTGCATTTCGTAAACCGGGAAGAAAGTTTGTGGTTAATATGCAGGGCAAATACGCACAGCGGGATAAGTTGGAAGACATCAGCGACGTATCCCGAAACATCAGCATGGTAACCGGAGAGCCCGTGACGGGAGGCGTCGACGTTTACGACCTTACACAGGAAGTAAAGAGTGACAACCAGAACCGGGTGGGCCGGCTGAAAGCGTCTTATGTAGAGCCCATCGACAATAGCAGCATATTGGAGATTAGCTACGAATATAATTATACAGCAATTGACAGTCGCCGCAGTGTTTGGGACCTAGACAAAGAACGGTTTGTGGATTCACTGGGCATTGACTATTCCTATTTTTTTGAAAGCAACCGGGTGGGGTTGGTTTATCAGATGGAACAAAGCAAACGGTTCCGGTATACACTGGGATTTGCCGTGCAACCGTTACTCTTGCAGGGGCAGACCATGGATATCGACACCACTACCCAGCACCGGAATGTCAATTTGATACCCAGCGCAGGCTTCCGGTTCCGTATCAACGACGAAAGTGAATGGTCAATCGAATACCTGGGCACCAATAATCAGCCCAATTTCTCACAGATACAGCCAATCCGCGACGTAACCAACTCACAGAATATTATTATCGGAAATGCCGAACTGAAGGCGGAGTTTGTTAACCGGATCACGACACGCTTCCGTCAGACCAAATTGGGAAAGAACCGATTTTTTGAAGCGCAGTTGGCGCTCAACCAGGTGCAGAATAAAATTGTGACCAACCGGCGGAACCCGAGCAACACGGTCCAGGAAACCAGCTTCCGCAATACTTCTGGATATTTTGACGCACGTGGATATTACATGTACAGCACCTCGATGATCAACGATAATTTTCAGCTGAACCTGAACGGAACAACGGACTATGTCAACAACGTGTCTTACATCAATGACGAGAAGAATTTCGGCCGGAATTTTATCTATTCACAGGCCGTACAAATGCGGTTTATGCTAGAAGACATGATCGAGACCGAACTGAATACGAGCTACACATTTAACCGTACCCGTTATTCCCTGCGGCAGATTGATGGCATCAATGCCAACTCTTTCTTGGTTGGATTCGCCGGCAAAGGTTACCTTTCGGATAACTGGGCATTTGGTTTTGACCTCTCGCACCGGCTCAACAGTGGCTACAGTGCTTTTGTCAACGCCAATCCCACCTTACTAAATGCCTACATCGAATATACATTTCTCAATAACAACATGGCGTTGCTGCGCTTACAGGGCTTTGACCTGTTCAATCAGAATACCGGAGTGACGCGGGAGGTGTCGGGTACCGATATCCTGGATATGCGCAACAACCGGCTGACTAGGTATTTCATGCTGTCTCTGAATATCCGCCTGCAAAAATACCCGTCAAAGAAATCGGGATGAAAACGAATAATTATTTTTGAATGAATGCAGCAGTCATAACCACGCATGGAGGGCCCGAGGGTTTGGTACTTGCAAAGCGCCCGGTGCCAGTGCCCCTGCATAACGAAGTGTTGATCAGGGTGCATGCTGCAGGTGTCAATCGGCCCGACATTTTTCAACGAAAAGGTCACTATCCTGCGCCTGCAGGTGTGGTGCCGGATATTCCCGGACTGGAGGTAGCGGGCGTAGTAGAAGCGTGCGGCAAGGATGTGACGCGATGGATACCGGGTGATCGGGTATGTGCACTTACGGTGGGAGGAGGATATGCCGAATACGTAGCTGTGAACGCAGCACATTGCCTGCCGGTTCCCGATAATCTCAGTTTCACCGAGGCTGCGTGCCTACCTGAAACGGTGTTTACAGTATGGCATAATGTGTTCCAGCGCGGTAGGCTGGAAGTGGGGGAAGCACTGTTGGTTCATGGAGGTAGCGGTGGTATCGGCACTATGGCCATTCAACTCGGGGTACAATTTGGTGCTACTGTATATGCCACGGCGGGCTCGGATGAAAAATGCCGTTTCTGTGAACAACTTGGGGTGGTACGGTGTGTCAATTACCGGGAAATGGATTTTGCAAATGTGCTGTCGGAAATTCGGATCGATGTGATACTGGATAGCATCGGAGCACCCTATTTTGAGCGTCATGTGTCATTATTGGCGGAGGAGGGTAGGCTGGTATTCATCAACGCCATGGAAGGCAGATATGCTCAACTGGATGTCATGAAGTTGATGCAACGGCGTCTTACGCTTACGGGCAGTACATTGCGGGCACGGGATGCAGGTTTCAAAAGTAACCTTAGGGAATCCATCGAACGACAAGTATGGCCGTTAGTGGAAACAGGAACGCTACGCCCAGTGATATACCAAGCCTTTCCATTGGCACAGGCTTCCGAAGCACATCGGTTGATGGAATCCGGTGATTTTATCGGTAAGCTGGTACTGTTTGTTACCTCATAGTGCAGCTAAACACTTTTAGCATTCTGTTTTACCAATATTTTTCTCATATTAGCACCCGGAACACATTGGTATTATAAACCCATAAACGAATCTCACTGACATGAGGCGATCATTGATTTTATTGTTTACGATAGTTTTGCAGTCGGCGCAGGCGCAGGACGTAACCCACGTAGAACACCCATTGGATTATGTAAATATACTCATGGGCACACAGTCGGTACATTTATTGTCTAATGGAAATACCTATCCGGCCATAGCACGTCCGTGGGGCATGAATTTCTGGTCGCCCCAAACCGGAAAAATGGGCGATGGATGGATGTATATGTACACAGCCGATAAGATCCGTGGATTCAAGCAGACCCATCAGCCTTCTCCATGGATGAACGATTATGGGCAGTTTTCAATCATGCCCATTACGGGAAAGCGTACATTTGACGAGAACGAACGCGCAAGTTGGTTTTCGCATAAGGCCGAAGTAGCGCAACCGAACTATTACCGCGTTTACCTGGCGGATCATGACGTGACAACGGAGCTTACCCCCACGGAGCGGGCTGCGCGGTTCCGTTTTACCTTTCCGGATACCGATAGTGCTTATGTGGTCATTGATGCATTTGATAAAGGGTCGTATGTAAAGGTCATTCCCGGCGAAAATAAAATCATCGGATACACCACCCGTAACAGCGGGGGGGTACCAGACAATTTTAAGAATTATTTTGTGATGGTATTTGATCAACCCTTTGCCAACGTGGGAACGTTCGCTGATTCTGTGCTGGTCGATGACCGGATGGAAATACAGGCCAATCATGTGGGAGCTATTGTAGGTTTCCATATCGGTAACAGGGGTGAGCAAGTGCAGGCCAAGGTAGCTTCTTCATTCATCAGTTTCGAGCAGGCCGAGTTAAACCTGAATGAAATCGGCAACCGCGATTTCGAAACTATCAAGCAGGAGGGAGCCGACCGTTGGAATGCCGAACTCGGAAAAGTTAAGGTGGAAGGCGGCAGCATTGATCAGGTACGGACTTTTTACTCCTGCCTGTACCGGACAATCTTGTTTCCGCGGATGTTCTATGAATACGACGCCAATGGCAATGTGGTGCATTACAGTCCGTACAATGGACAGGTACTTCCCGGCTATATGTTTACCGATACGGGTTTCTGGGACACCTTCCGGGCATTGTTTCCTTTCCTGAACCTGGTTTATCCTGAGATGAACCAACAGATGCAGGAAGGACTCGTGAATGCCTATAAAGAAGGGGGATGGTTGCCCGAATGGGCCAGCCCGGGATACCGCAACATCATGGTGGGCAATAATTCGGCTTCAGTGGTTGCGGATGCATATATCAAAGGGTTGCGGGGCTACGACATTGAGAAGCTGTATGAAGCACTGTTGAAAGGCGCAAACAATCCGGGGCCGATCACAGCTGTAGGCAGGGCTGGTGCGGAATATTACACAACACTTGGTTATGTGCCCTATGACGTTAAAATAAACGAAAATGCAGCCCGTACGCTAGAATATGCATACGATGATTTCGCCATTTATCAATTGGCAAAAGCATTGGGCCGGCCTGCAGATGAAATTGCGCTGTATCGGGAACGTAGCTTCAACTACAAGAAACTATTTGACAAGGAAACAGGCTTGATGCGCGGAAAAAATAAAGATGGTAATTTCCAAAGCCCCTTTAATCCGTTTAAATGGGGAGACGCCTTCACCGAAGGAAATAGCTGGCATTATTCCTGGTCTGTATTTCAGGATGTGGAAGGATTGGCGCAGTTGATGGGCGGACACGACGCTTTTGTGCAGAAGCTTGATTCCGTGTTTTTCCTGCCTCCGGTGTTCGACCACAGCTATTATGGGTTTACCATTCATGAAATCCGTGAAATGCAGATTGCCAACATGGGACAGTATGCCCATGGCAATCAGCCTATCCAACATATGATTTACCTGTACAATTACGTGGGTGCGCCCTGGAAAGCGCAGTATTGGATACGGGAAACCATGGAACGTATGTATCTACCCACACCCGATGGATATTGCGGCGATGAGGATAACGGCCAGACTTCGGCCTGGTATGTCTTCTCTGCGTTAGGTTTCTACCCTGTGACGCCGGCTACCGATGAATATGTGGTAGGGGCGCCGCTATTTAAGAAAGTAACGGTTCAGTTGGGGGAAGGTAAGACCATCGAGATACAGGCACCTAACAACAGCAAGGAGAACCGGTATATTCAATCCGCAACATTTAACGGCAGTACCTATAACAAAAACTACATCAAGCATGATGACCTGGTAAAGGGAGCTGTTATACATTTCGATATGACGGATACACCCAATACAAGCCGGGGCACAAAAACAGAAGATTTTCCATTTTCGCTGAGCCTGGAGGAGAATTGATCTGCAACCAAAAAAAATCATTTCAGGTAAGCCCGTTGATAATTTAACGGGCTTTTGCCTGTTATCTGCTTGAAGTATTTATGGAATCCAGCAAAATTGTGAAACCCGCTTTCATAACAAACCTGTTTAACATTCATGTTGTTTTCGATAAGTAATTTGCAGGCATGCCCTACGCGTATTTCGATGAGAAACTGCGAGAATGTTTTGCCCGTGCGCGACTTGAAATAGCGGCAAAAGGCGTTACTGCTCATACCTGCAATCTCTGCCACCTCATCCAACGCAATCCGCTGCCTGAAATGTTGCAGGGCAAAATCATAAATATTATTGATCCGGTCTTTTTCGCCGTGCTGGAAATGCGGGTTGAAACCGACAGATGACAGCAATTGGATCTCCTTTGTCTGTGCGATGGCCGTAAGTGCTTCAATCAACAGTATGATCCGCTTGGTGCCTTCGGTCGTAATTAACTCTTCCAACAGTTTACGTACCTGAATACGGGCTGCGCCCTGCACGGATATCCCCTGCTTGGCTTGTTGAAGCAGCTGTTTGATGTGCGTATTTTCTGGCAGGTTTAGAAAATCCATGCCCCAGAAATCCTCGTTGAAATGTGCTACACGAACATCCGCATCCGTTTGATTACTGGAATTAAAGTAAGCGCTGTCAAAGCTCCAGTAATGAGGTAAATTGGAGCCAATAAGCACCACATCACCGGATGAAAAATTGCATATGCTGTCCCCGATGAATTGAGTGCCATTCCCTTTTTCAAAATGGATGAGTTCAATTTCCCGGTGATAATGCCAACGGTTGTTCGCATAAGGTATGGTATCCCGCCGTGCGCTGAACGAATGAGCGGGACTGGTGCTTACTTTTAGTAGTTGCGGTTTCATCAGCTTCGTTACGTATGTGTTCAATGCCTGATGAATCTCCATGCTCTTCGCATTTTGTATTGCATACGGACATAGCAGCGTTCCATTCAGTCAAAAGAACATAATATTTAGCAATTCTACCAAAAATACGTTAATATAGTTGAATACATCGCTAGTATGTGCGCAGCTTTTATGTGGGTTGTTTGCTTACTTTGCTTGATTTATATACTAACCGATATCGAAAAACTAGCAATGGCGAAACAGCAATCGATGATTCCGGTGATTTTGGTCACCTCTTTATTTTTCCTTTGGGGATTTGCTCACAACTTGAACCCCATACTGATTCCACACCTGAAGAAGGCCTGCCAATTGTCGGACTTTCAGTCCGCGTTTATTGATTCGGCTTTTTTTATTGCGTACTTTGTCATCGCCCTGCCCGCGGGTTATTTCATGAAACGATTTGGCTACAAACAAGGGATCGTTTTCGGGCTACTGCTGTTTGCCGTCGGCGCCTTTTTGTTTTTTCCTGCCGCCAGTACCCGTGAATATGGTTTTTTCCTTGGCGCCTTGTTTGTCATTGCCAGCGGATTAACGTTTTTGGAAACTGCGGCTAATCCGTATATCAGCGTATTAGGCAGTCCGGAAACTGCCGCCCAGCGGCTCAACCTGGCACAATCTTTCAACGGGCTGGCGGCAACATTAGCCCCCTTCATTGGCGGGCATTATATATTGTCCGGCAAAACGTTGACCGCGGCCGAGCAGACGGCTATGCCTACGGCCGACTTGACTGCCTATCTGCAATCAGAAGCGGATGCAGTTAAATTGCCTTATATCGTGATCGGTGTAATCGTATTGCTGATTGCTTGGGTGGTCCGTCGCACTTCACTACCTGAAATCAACGAAGAAACGCTGTCGCATGACGACCGGTCAATGGGAAAATCACTTTGGTCTAATGGAAATTTTGTATTCGGGGTGATTGCGTTATTTTTGTATGTAGGAGCACAGGTGGGAGTAGTTAGTTTTTTTATCCGTTTTTCAGAACAAGTTGCCGGGGTGCAGGAAAAAGCAGCTGCGAACCTGCTTTCCGTCGCACTGTTAGGCTTTATGCTGGGGCGCTTCGTGGGAACATTCCTCATGCGTTTTATTACACCCGCCAGGTTGCTGGCTATCTTCGCATTGCTCAGTGTTGCCTTTACCCTGCTATCGGCCGGAGTGAATGGCATGTTTGCGGTCTACGCCATGGTGGGGGTTACGTTTCTGATGTCTATCATGTTTCCGACTATTTTTTCACTTGCAATCAGCGGATTGGGTAAAAATACAAAACAGGGATCATCCATTTTGATTATGTCCATCGTGGGAGGGGCCATCGTCCCATTGGCCATGGGGCGGTTGTCCGATTGGTTCGGCATGCAAAGTGCATACGTTGTGCCGGCGGCGTGCTTTTCGGTTGTACTGTTATTTGCATTACGAAATGTAAATAATAAAGTTATTCAGGTTGCTGCGGCACATTAAACAGGGAGATTCGCAGATTTGAAAAAAAATACAAACTTAGTTAAAAATAAGCAGATGAAACGATATGCATTAGCGCTCGACTTGCAAGACGATGAGCAGCTGATCGCTGAATATGAGCGATTGCACCGAAATGTGGCACCTGAAATCCAGCAGTCCATCAAAGACTCGGGCATAACCCGAATGGACATCTACCGATTTGCCGACCGGATGTTTATGATGATCGAGGCCGATGATGACTTTTCGTTTGTCGAAAAAGCCGCAGCGGATGCCAAGAATCCTTTGGTGCAAGCGTGGGAAGAGCTTACCTGGAAATATCAAAAAGCGATACCCGGATCCAAACCGGAAGAAAAGTGGGTGGTCATGAATAAGATTTTTGAACTTAGTAGCACCGGACGCAACGATGGATAGACAGCTATTTTTACGGATACATCCCAATGATAACGTGCTAGTTGCTTTGCAAGACCTTGCGCCGGGCACGGAAATCTCGTTTGAGGACAAGCGTTTTTTGGTGGTAAGTGGGGTAAAAGCAAAGCATAAGTTTACATTGGAACCGTTGGATGAGGGCGACGAAATACGGATGTATGGAGTATTGGTGGGGAAGACCCGTATGCCCCTGCCGCAGGGGGAAACCATTACTACACAGAATATTTACCATGCCGCAAATCCATTTACGTTGGGTGAACGTAAACTTGATTGGAAGCAGCCGGATGTGTCAGCATTCACGAATAGGACCTTCCTCGGATATCACAGAACGAACGGAACGGTCGGTACAGCCAACTATTGGTTGGTTATCCCGTTGGTGTTTTGTGAAAACCGCAATGTGCTGGTAATGAAACGTGCGTTGGAAGAGAAGTTGGGCTACCGAAAACGGTCGCGGGACTACGAACCTGAAGTGGACCGGCTGATTAGTTTATATCAAGAGGGGGCAACGATAGCGGATATTTTGTCTGCAGATATTGAAATTGACCGCGAGCAGGAGGAGGGAAGTCGGCTGTTTGAAAGCGTAGACGGTGTCAATTTTCTAAACCATGAAATGGGTTGTGGCGGTACGCGGATCGATTCGGATGCACTTTGCGGACTGTTGGCCGGATACATTACCCATCCAAACGTCGCAGGAGCTACGGTACTCAGCCTCGGATGCCAACATGCGCAGGCTTCCATACTGCGTGCGGAAATTGAGAAGCGCGATCCGAATTTCGACCGGCCATTGTATATTTTTGAGCAACAACTGATGGGGACGGAAACTAACCTGCTTCAGCAGGCGCTGAAACATACCTTTGCCGGCCTGATGAAAGCCAACGAGCAGCGGCGTGCGCCTGCACCGTTGGACAAACTGTGTATAGGTTTGGAATGCGGAGGTTCAGATGGATTCTCCGGTATTTCGGCCAATCCGGCACTGGGTTACGTTTCGGATATGCTGGTAGCGATGGGTGGCTCGGTCATCTTGTCCGAGTTTCCCGAACTATGCGGTGTAGAGCAGGAGTTGAGCGATCGCTGTGTAGATGAGTCTAAAGCACTGCGATTCATGGAGCTTATGAAAAGCTACAATGCAAAAGCGGAAGCGGATGGATCTGGTTTTTATGCCAATCCTTCTCCAGGCAACATACGCGACGGGTTGATTACCGATGCCATCAAATCAGCAGGAGCTGCAAAAAAAGGGGGTACGTCACCGGTGGTTGATGTAGTGGATTATCCCGGGGTAGCTAATACACCGGGACTGAACTTGCTGTGTACACCGGGCAATGATGTGGAAAGTACCACAGCAGAAGTGGCTGCAGGAGCTAATGTGGTATTGTTTACCACGGGATTGGGTACGCCTACAGGGAATCCCATTGCGCCGGTCATCAAGCTGGCTACCAATACAAAACTGTTTGAGCGGATGCCGGATATCATTGATATCAATTGCGGTACAATCATCGAAGGAACAGAAACCATCGAGCAAAATGCACATCGGATATTGGAATTTGTCATCCAGGTGGCCAGCGGAATTACGCAACCCAAAGCGGTGCGGTTAGGACAGGATGATTTTATTCCCTGGAGAAGGGGTGTGTCTTTGTGAGATGTGAGATATGAGATATGAGATGTGAGATTTGAGATGTGGGATTATTTTTTGTTTCTTTACGGGCGTCAACGCCGCCCTGGGCGGCTGGGAGGTATCCGATTAGATTTAGCAAATTTTAACTGATGTCAAATAAGAGATTAACTGGAAAAACAGCCGTCATTACGGGGGGTGGAAGCGGAATAGGTCGGGCAATCAGCCTGTTATTCGCAAAAGAGGGCGCTTTTGTACACATCCTTGAATTGAATACAGAAGGTGCCGATTCGTTGGTTGACGAAATCAGGGCGTCCGGAGGCCAAGCGAGGGCACATAGCTGCGATGTAAGCAAACAGCAATCGGTATTGGATATAGTGGATGGTATTGGCACCATTCACATTTTAGTGAACAATGCGGGCATAGCGCACGTAGGGGATGTCGAGCATACCAGCGAGGCGGATTTCGACCGTATTTACACGGTCAATGTAAAGGGTGCGTACAACCTATTATATGCGGTCGTACCCCGGATGAAACAACAAGGAGGTGGGGCCATTCTGAATATGGCGTCGATCGCTGCGTTGGTTGGAATCACAGACCGGTTTGCCTATTCGACAAGCAAAGGGGCCATTTATGCAATGACATTATCCATAGCACGTGATTACCTGCACCACGGTATCCGGTGCAACAGCATTTCGCCTGCTCGTGTGCATACACCTTTTGTGGATGGTTTCATCGCCAAGAACTATCCGGGTCAAGAGGCGGAAATGTTTGAAAAACTAGCTAAGACCCAGCCCATCGGCCGTATGGCAAAACCCGAAGAGATCGCTTCGATGGCACTTTTCCTTTGCTCGGACGAGGCTGGATTTATTACCGGAAACGATTATCCCGTAGACGGTGGATTTGTTAAGTTGAATAATTAAAAAATATGAAATTAATCCGATATGGCGATCCCGGCCGTGAAGCAATAGGGGTACAGATTGATGGTGTGAATTATGACGTCTCTGCCTTTGGAGGTGATTATAATGAGGAATTTTTTGAGAATGAAGGGTTAGCAAGGCTGGAGGAATTTGTAAAAGCGAATGAAGGTGATTTTGTCGTTGTTCCCGAAGGCACGAGGTTGGGAAGCCCCATTGCGCGTCCTTCAAAAATCCTCTGCATCGGGCTTAATTACCGGGATCATGCGGCGGAAACCGGAGCGACGATTCCCAGTGAGCCGATTCTTTTTATGAAATCAACCACCTCACTTAGCGGCCCGTTTGATGACATCATAATCCCCAAAAATTCCGCAAAAACGGACTGGGAAGTGGAGTTTGGTGTGGTCATAAGCAAAACAGCCCGTTATGTAAATGCCTCAGATGCGTTTAACTATGTGGCTGGATATGTTTTACATAACGACGTGTCTGAACGGGAATTTCAATTGGAACGGGGTGGTACCTGGGATAAAGGAAAGGGATGTGACACGTTTGCACCAATGGGCCCCTTTATGGCTACCAAAGACGAAATTGCCGATATAAACAATGTGCGGCTATGGCTCACCGTAAATGGCAAGACCTATCAAGATGGAACCACGCGGGATCTGATTTTCGACGTACCATTCATCATCAGTTATGTCAGCCAGTTTATGACGCTGCTACCCGGTGATGTTATTTCCACCGGAACGCCTGCTGGTGTCGGACTGGGATTCAATCCGCCTATATACCTCAAACCGGGCGACGTAGTCGAACTGGGAGCCGATGGATTAGGCACTTCACGTCAGGTGGTAAAAGCATATCAGGGCTAAAAGGCATACAGGGAGGTATGGAGCGAATCGATGCACATCAGCACTTTTGGAAATACCACCCGAAGCGGGATGCATGGATAACCGATGATATGGCGGTTATCCAACGGGATTTTCTGCCGTATGATCTGAAACCGGTTTTGGAGGCTAATGGTGTATCCGGATGCATAGCGGTACAAGCAGACCAATCGGAAGAGGAAACCCTGTTTTTGCTGAACTTGGCTGAGCAAGCCCCCTTTATCAGGGGTGTGGTGGGATGGGTGGATCTGCAGGCGGCCGATGTTGACGGACGGTTGGCTTATTTTCGCCGGTATCCCAAACTAAAAGGATTCCGACACATTGTTCAAGGTGAGCAAGATCCCGATTTCTTGCTTCGTCCGGTGTTTCTCAATGGCGTAGAGGCGTTGGGAAAACGGGGATATACCTATGACCTGTTGGTGAAGCCGCATCAACTGGATGCTGCACTTGAATTTGTCCGCTCTTTACCCAATCAACCCTTGGTAATCGACCATTTGGCTAAACCTTATATCCAAGCCGGAATACGCGAACCATGGGCTACACAGATGGCAGCCATTGCGGAATACGAACACGTGTATTGCAAATTGTCCGGTATGGTTACCGAAGCCGACTGGAAACGATGGAAGCCAGTGGATTTCCTGTTCTATATACAACATATACTTCAGGTATTTGGTCCCCGGCGGGTTATGTTCGGGTCTGATTGGCCGGTATGTTTAGTTGCAGCAGACTATGCACGGGTAGTCGAATTGGTAGCGGAGGCAATCGACAGTTTTACGGATAGCGAACAACAGATGGTATGGCATCAATCTGCAACCGATTTTTATGGATTACTAAGTATATAAGCTAATATGGATCTGAAGTTGAACGGCAAAGTTGTAATGGTCACGGGCGGGGCCAAAGGGATTGGCAAGGGGATTGTGTTGGCATTGGCGGCGGAAGGAGCTATTCCCGTAATTGTGGGGCGGAGACAATCTGACAATCGACTGGTGCAGGAAGAAGTTGAATCAGGAGGCGGGAGGGCATACTGTGTCGAAGCTGAATTGACCCGCGCGGAAGAATGTGAACGGGCTGTCAGGGAAACCTTGGCCGAGTTTGGACGCGTGGATGGCTTAGTAAACAACGCGGGGGTAAACGACGGAGTGGGGCTGGAGAATGGGAATTACCAGAAATTTGTAGACAGCCTTCATAAATCGCTTATCCATTACTATCTGATGGCACATCATGCACTCCCGGCATTGAAGAAGAGCAGGGGGAGTATCGTGAATATTGGTTCTAAAACCGGGGAAACCGGGCAGGGAAATACATCGGCTTATGCTGCTGCCAATGGTGGGCGTAATGCGTTGACACGTGAGTGGGCGGTAGAATTATTGAAATATGGTATCCGGGTAAATGCAGTGATTGTAGCAGAATGTTACACTCCACTGTACGATACCTGGATTAAAACTTTGTCCAATCCAGCCGAAATCCTTGAAAAAATTACGCGGCGTATTCCGTTGGGCAACCGGATGACCACCGCAGAAGAAATAGCAGATATGGTGACATTTTTGCTGTCTGAACGGTCGAGCCATACGACAGGTCAATTAATCCATGTGGATGGAGGATACGTACATTTGGATCGTGCAATTGATTGATAATCAATTTGCTTGTTATTCAATTACAACACCCATTTTGCTGAACTTTTCAATGCGTTCAGCAACCAGTTGGCTCGCTGGCCGGGCTTTCAGGATGGCCAAGTCGGTAAGCAATTGCTGTTTAACAGATGATGCAATTTCCGTCGGATTATGATGTGCTCCGCCCAAAGGCTCCCGGATAATGCCATCAATGAGGCCGTTTTTCAACATATCATCGGCCGTCAATTTCAGCGCTTCGGCCGCCCTTTCCTTGTAATCCCAGCTTCTCCAAAGGATTGATGAGCACGATTCGGGGGATATAACAGAATACCAGGTGTGTTCGAGCATGTATACGCGGTCGCCTACACCGATGCCCAACGCGCCACCCGATGCCCCTTCGCCGATGATAACACAGATAATAGGTACTTTCAATACCGACATCTCCATTAAATTGCGGGCAATTGCCTCACCCTGCCCCCGTTCCTCTGCTTCGATACCCGGGTAAGCACCCATCGTGTCGATCAGCGTGATTACCGGCTTATTGAATTTTTCTGCCAATTTCATCAACCGCAATGCCTTCCGATACCCTTCGGGATTGGCCATGCCAAAATTGCGGAACTGCCTTTCTTTGGTGTTTTTACCTTTTTGATGGCCGATAATCATAACCGACTGACCGTCTATCGAGGCAAAGCCACCCACAATTGCTTTGTCGTCCTTTACATTTCGATCCCCGTGCAGTTCGATGAACTCGTCGCAGATTTGATTGACATAATCCAACGTCTGAGGTCGGTCCGGATGCCTTGACATCTGTACTTTTTGCCAACCGGTCATGTTGCTGTATATTTCATGCTTGGTTCTTTCCAATTTTTCCTGTAATTCAGCCAGCGTAGCGCTCATGTCCACTTTGGTTTTTTCGGCAACCTGGTTTACTTTGTCAATCTGCATTTGCAGATCGGCAATCGGCTTCTCAAAATCAAACGTTGTCTCCATATGGGGTTGTTTGCAAAATTAGTGCGCTAAGTTAGGGAATTGTATCGCTTTTTTAAAATGTGATTGGTAGGGCGGTCGGTGGTCAGTGGTCGGTGTTCGGTGGTCAGTGTTCGGTGTTCGGTTTGCCATCACCGTTCACTCATCACCGTTAATGGCTTGGTTTTTGCGAGGATTTCTTCGGTTCAAAACGATCAACAGTATTCACTGAGGCTTATGGTTAGAAATATTACCCTGTTTTTTTTAGTTTTTCTGAAAAGCATACTGCTAGCGACAGCCGACACCTATCCCGAGGTTTTGTTCGAAAACAGTATATTGAACGGAAATTATGCGTATAGCCAGGTAAATCATGAAGCCGGTAGTTGGGTGGAAAATGTGAGTGGGAAATTGCCTGTTTCGGATTCTGTGTTTTTTACACCTGGCAATGCCTTATCGCTCAAATACATATCCGTTGCAAATGGTGCATGGTGCGTACAGGTCAATTATCCCCCTGGCTCGCGCTACTATCAATTCAGGGCAAATGATGTCCTCACATTTAAGTTGTTTGTGGCTTCCAATACAGCGATCAATGCATTGCCTCATGTACGATTGACACAAAAAGACAAGACGAGTGTTGCGGTAGATTTGGCGAAATACATTACTGATTTTCAGTCAAACATGTGGTTGAATGTGCAGATACCGTTGCATGATATCCAGGGTTTGGATGCCGATACGCCTGTTTATGGCATGCAATTTTTGCAGGGAGAAGCAACTGAGGGAACCCATTGGCTTTATGTTGATCAGATTGAATTTCTACCGGCTAATCCACCGCGCGTAAAACTTTCTTCACCGGCGGTGTTATCCACCGCCGTGGCTTACGATCGGCATGTAGACTTAACATGGCAATTGCCATTGACACCGAGTATCCGTTATATAAAAATTTATCGGTCGGAGGATAACGAGCATTTCCATCCCGTCGCTATCCGGCCCATTTTTGTACAGAAGTGTACGGATTTCGTACCTTATTCTGACCGGAAATATTATTACAAAATTGCCTGGGTAGACTATGGCTATCTTGAATCGCCATTTTCTAATGTATTGGAAGCTTCCCCAAAAACAGGCAGTGATGAGAAAATGCTGGATTTCATTCAGGCTGCACATGTCAATTACTTTGTGGAACGGACGGAAATAAACAGCGGTATGCATGCGATTCATTTCGGCGTAGACGATGCAACGGTATCGGTAAGGGAAACCGGTCTTAGCATACTGGCTTATGTAGTGGGGGTCGAGCGTGGAATCATATCCCGGACGTCGGCTATTGGCAGGCTTCAACGGATGGTGGATTTTTTGGGTAATGTAGAGCGATATCACGGCGCTTTTCCTGAAAAGATAGATGGACGTACGGGAAAAGGAGTCTTTACGACCGATACCGTACCAGAAGGCGATTTAAAGGCTACGGCATTTTTGATGCAAGGGTTGCTTGTGGCACAGCAATATTTTCAGGCAGACAGCGCAGAAACGGGATCATTAATGGAAAAGATCGATTCCTTATGGAATACGGTTGAATGGGATCGGTTTGTTATGGAAGGACAGGAAAATATCCTTTTGGATCGCTGGTCGCCCACGGTCGGATTCAAAGATGCCTCACCGCTTGGCGGCTTTGGAGAGGATTTTATCTGTTATGTGCTTGCGTTGGCCTCGCCCCAACACCCTATTCCGCGCGATGCTTACACAACGGGGTTGGGGCTCGGAAGAAAACTTGCCGACTCAACTCACGTAATGGAATTGACCAACAACCCATCGTTCTCCGTTAAGCTCCATACGACCGGTGGCAGTGCTATGCCTCGTTTTATTGAGTTTCCGTATGCAAATGATACAACCCTGTATAGTCTTCCCGTCACCGTCGGATCCATAGATACATCCTTACTAGAGGCCTATAAACCTTTTTTGGCTTTTGACCCCCGCGCGAAGCGGGATACATTTGCCAATTATTTTGTCAATAACATCAATCTTACCAATGCTTACAAGAATCGCGATAAAGAAAAAGGATATGGAGGATTTTCACGGGATATTTGGGGTGCTGAAATTTTGGTGGATTCGTTGGATACGGTTTGTACCGTGAACCCCGCTATTGCATGTGCCAGTTACGCATACCTTCCTCAGGATGCAATACAATCAATGAGGGCGTTTTACGACCGTTTCGGTGATGCATTGTTTACCGAATATGGGTTTCGTAGGAGGATTGACATCGATGATAATGCGGTGGCCGATGCATACGATGCCGAAAATCAGGCAGCTGTGGCAGTTATGATCGAAAATGGCCGCAGTGGATTGGTTTGGGACCTGTTTTCCAGCAATCCGGGAATACAGAAGGTTGTTGAAAATTATTTTAGTACTGAGTAAATTTTTTATTTTTATAGCTTCATAGGTAGACATGAAATTCTATACCCTTTTTTCATCGGTTTCGTTGGTACTGGTAATATCGCTGGCCGCCAGTTCCTGTAAAAACAAGCAAATAGCTGTCAATCCCGGTGCGCAGGTAACCATTGACGGGACCAAAGACGGCTTGAAGCACGTACAGCGTGATTTTGAAGATGCTGCGGTGACCGATAGGGGTATCGTGGTTACGTTTGATTCCGATGTGTTGTTTCCACTTAACTCTTCCTATTTGACGGATCAGGCAAAAAGCGAACTTGATAAATTGGTCAAGTTACTGGATGATTATCCCGGTGCTTCATTGATTGTGGATGGACATACCGATGCGACGGGTACTGAGGAATATAATCAATGGTTGTCCGAAAAAAGGGCAGAATCCGTGAAAAAATATGCGGTAGGAAAAGGGCTTGCAGAAAACCGGATTACAACACACGGGTATGGTCAAAGCAAGCCCATTGCACCCAATAATACCAAAGAAGGCAGGCAGCAGAACCGCCGGGTGGAAGTCACAATCGTAACCGATAAGAAGAAATGAGTTAGGCCAGCACGTTCAGCTCGCTGGCTTTAATGGATTGACCATAGAATCTTCCTGCTTTTTCTTCAAAAGCAACCGCATTGTCCGTAGTGAAAAATTGAATGCTTCCGCCTTTTGTGCAAAGAGCTTCTATGTCAGGATGCCTCGTTAAGTAGTCTGCCAAACTATTGGCGACCAATTTTCCTTGGGCCAATACTTGAATATGGGGTGGAACAAAGCGCTTGATGAGCGGCAGAAGCAACGGATAATGGGTACAAGCCAAGACGATTGTATCAATATTTGGCGATTGTTTGAGCAGGCGTTTCATATCCATTTCCACAAAGTAAGCCGCTCCCTCCGAATCCAATTCATTGTTTTCAACCAAAGGGACCCATAGTGGACAGGCTTGCTGGTAGACCGTTATGTCGGGAAAAAATTTCCGGATTTCAATGGGGTAGGAGGCCGACTTGACGGTACCCGGTGTTGCTAAAACACCTACATGCCGTGTATGCGTATAATTACCGATCACCTCTGTGGTCGGCCGGATGACACCCAATACCTTGCGAACATCGGAATGGAGTGGGAGGTCATGCTGCTGAATGGTACGGAGCGCTTTTGCAGAAGCCGTATTGCAGGCTAATACCACAAGATGACAATTCATGGCAAAAAGTTTTTCCACACATTCTTTGGTATACGCATACACCGTTTCGAACGATCGTGTGCCATAAGGTACCCGGGCATTGTCTCCCAGATATATGTAATCGTATTGGGGTAATTTAGCCACGATTTCCCGGAATACGGTCAACCCACCATAGCCTGAATCAAATATTCCTATTGGTCCCATGTTTTAATTGTGTTCGGTGGTGAGTAGTCGGTAATCACTCACCACCGGTCAACCCATCACCGATCCTACTTCAGCAAATATGGCTTTTCTTTATAGGTTTTCCATAAAAATTCACCAAATAGTGTATTCGCCCAGGCAAACCATTTGCGTGTGAATTTTTTAGGATCGTCCTTATGAAACGATTCATGCATGAATCCGGTATCGCCATGCGTGTTTTTCAAGGTTTCGATGCAGGCTTTTATCTCGTGATCGTCCGTGGATGTCAACCCTCGCATCGTAATGGCCATAGGCCAGATCATATCGCGACCGATGTGAGGGCCTCCAATGCCTTCTGCAGCAGAACCCTTAAAGAAAAACGGATTGTTTTCCGACAGCACAAAGGCGCGCGTACGTTGGTATACGGCGTCGTTGACATCTACTGCACCCAAATAGGGCAACGACAGGAGGCTGGGAACATTTGCATCGTCCATTGTAATGAAGCTTCCGAATCCGTCCACTTCGAATGCGTAAATACGGCCGTGTGCAGGGTGATCGATGATACCGTATTCGTTGATTGCTGTTTCTACTTCACCTGCCAAATTAAGCATCTCTTCGGCCAGTTCCCGTTCGTTGGCCACCTGTGTAAGCAGAGTCGCTGACTGCCGCAAACTGGTTACCGCAAATAAGTTGGAAGGTATCAGGAATGAGAGCAACGTGGAGTCATCGCTTGGCCGGAAGCCTGAGCAGATCAAACCGACCGGATTGACCGGATAACCGTATCCATCCACTTGGAGTGTATCCGAACCGCGCGCTGTAGTGCGCTCGAAGCGGTAAGGCCCCAAGCTCTCTTTACGCTGCT
This sequence comes from Parapedobacter defluvii, assembly GCF_014642075.1. Lineage (GTDB taxonomy): Bacteria > Bacteroidota > Bacteroidia > Sphingobacteriales > Sphingobacteriaceae > Parapedobacter > Parapedobacter defluvii. Next base: position 421,515 of record NZ_BMIK01000002.1, read on the forward strand.
GTTCTTTGAATGTTTTGAGAATATTGCGCTGTGCAGCAACCCACTCCGTATCAAAAGGAGATTTATCGCCCGTAGCGCTCCAATATCCGTAAGCAAGACGTATGGTGTAACAAAGGGAATCGATTTCCCATTTACGTTCATGGATGCCAGGTTTCATGTCTGTGTGGTCGCTCCCCCATTCGCCCACACGGGAGGGGTCGTTGTAGAACGCATTGGCGTAAGGATCGATGTTGATGCACTGGCTTTGCTTGTTGACCAGTCCCGCAACCAGTCGTTGTAATTTGCTGTCTTCCTTCATAAAAGGTAGGTAGGGCCAAACTTGTGCACAGCTGTCACGGAGCCACATTGCATCGATATCACCGGTGATGACATACGTATAAGGCTTTCCATTCTTTTCTTCCGGAAATACCGTCGTATCCAACGTGTTGGGGAAGCAATTGCCGAATAACCAGCCCAGTTCCTTGTCTTTTACATGTTGCTGAAAAGCCTTGATAGCCTGTTCTATGGACTCACTGGAAAAATGCCGTTGGCTTTTCGGTACACGGACTACCGGATAGTCTGGTTTAGCAGATGCAAGTGAAAGGTTGCCGGCCCACATTCCCGTGCCTAATACGGCAGCATGCTGAATGAATGTTCTTCGTTTCATTAGAAATAATTATTGAGTCGTTATTTGTTGTTTAACGGCCTCAATGAGACCGTTTCGCTAAGTTTGCTTTTAGGGGTCTAATGGAACCTGTCTTTTCGAAAAGAAAGTGTATTCCCTATTTAATGATAGTCTATCTATTCAGCCTGCAATATGCAAAAAAAATGAATACAAATATCTGCATATTCGTTTTAGCAGGTTTATTTTTGATGTTTTTAATACTTTTAACAGGTAAATTTTGCTTCCGGTTATTAGGAATGGCTTAATTCTTGGTGAGCAATGCTATCTTTGCTGACTGATTTTTTATGTTTTTATGTAATGATAAGTCTTGTATCCGTTAGAGGGTTGCAATTGGCTGCTTTGGCAACGCTTTGCTGCGGTGTGCCGCATGTAGGGGCGCAGTCCGCTTACCAACCCTATTCCTATCATTTCTATCAAAAGATGAACGATGTGCTGTATGATTCAGATACGCGGTTGCATACGTCCTTGAAACCTTTGATTATCGATAGCGCCTTGCAGCCTCGGTATGAATCACTGATGCGGTTGAGAGAGCGGGGGCAGCTTTCTTGGGGGGAGCGCAAGCTTTACAACGAACATTTGATAGAAGTAAAGAAAGCAACTTATACTTTCTATGCCGATTTCCTGCCCGATTTCCAGATCGGTCGCGATTTTGCCGGCTCAGGGCGCACCACTTGGGTAAATACCCGGGGCGCACAGGCCGGTGTAACCATTGAAGATAAGTTTTCGGTATACGTTAATTTCTTTGAAAACCAGGCAGTGTTTCCCGCCTATTTAAACGAGTACGTCTTTGAGCAAGCCATCGTTCCCGGACAGGGGCATGGGAAGACTTCGTATTCCAATCCGAAAATAAGCGATTGGATGTATTCATCGGCGGTCGCGTCTTACACTGTAAACCAATACCTCAACATTACATTGGCTTATGATAAGCATTTCATTGGCGATGGGTATCGTTCGCTATTGCTTTCGGATGCCTCATCCAACTATACGGCATTGAAGTTGACAGGGAAACTGGGGAATGTCCAATATATGAGTATGTGGACCTATATGATGGACCCGGTTCATCCACGATCGTATACCTATGACCCTATTACTGGGCTGCCCACCCGGGGAGGAGATAATTGGAAATGGGGCGCTTTTCAGTATCTCGACTGGAACGTGGATAATCGATTCTCGATCGGCCTGTTTCAATCAGTCATATGGGGAGCTAGAAATGCTGCTGGACAGAGGGGCTTTGATTTCAATTACTTCAATCCCATTATTTTCATGCGGCCGGTTGAGTTAACCAATACTTCTTCCCCCGATAAAATGCACCTCGGATTGAATGCAAAATACAAAGCGTTGAAGAACCTGTCGGTATATGGGCAATTTCTACTGGGCGAATTTGTGGCCAAGAATTTCTTTTCTACCAATGGACACGTAACCAATAAATGGGGAGCTCAGTTCGGTTTTCGTGGGTATGATGCGTTCGGTGTTAAAAACCTCAATTTCCTGACTGAGTACAATACAGTCCGTCCGTATACCTATGCACATTTTGATCCTGTGAGCAATTACAGTAACTATGGGCAGCCTTTGGCTCATCCCTGGGGGGCTAATTTCAGGGAATTGGTTGGCATATTGAACTATTCCTATGGACAGTTTGATTTTTCTTTTCAGGGCACTTGGGGGCAATTTGGGGCCGATCCGGATTCGGCCTCTAATTTTGGAGGCGATATATTCAAATCGTATTTGACACCGATAAACGAATATGATAACTACATCGGCCAAGGCATAAAAAATACACTGCTATTTGCGGATGGCCGGATATCGTATCTTCTCAATCCCAAATATAACCTGAGGATAGAAGCAGGTGCTACTTATCGAAGGCATGGTATTCCCGAAAAGGGATCGCATCATCAGACCGGCATGTTTACCCTGGGTTTACGGTCTTCCTTCCGTAATTTTTATTACGATTTTTGAATCAAATCGATTGTTTCCTAAGTTTGTAGTCATATGAGCAACATCATCATCATCAACGGTCCGAACCTGAACCTGTTAGGAGTACGGGAAAAGGGAATCTATGGTGACCAGGATTTCCATTCGTATTTTGAAACACTCCGTCAATCCTATGATGGTGTGACATTAACCTATTTCCAAAGCAACCACGAGGGAGCAATCATCGATAAAATACATGAGGTCGGCTTTTCTGTGGATGGTATTGTACTTAACGCGGGAGCCTATACGCACACGTCATTGGCCATTTCTGATGCCATTGCGGCTGTCACCGCACCGGTGGTAGAGGTACATATTTCCAACGTATACGCACGTGAATCGTTTCGGCACCATTCCTACCTGGCAAAGAATTGCAAGGGGGTTATCTGTGGCTTTGGTCTGAACGGGTACCGGCTGGCAATCGAGAGCCTGCTAACAAAATAAACAAGCTCAGACAGGCACACCCCGCCATAGTTGCTGCCATGGGCACGGTCGTTTCGTTGTGGAAATAACTGACCAACCCGGATGAAAGTGCTCCGCAAGCCATTTGTAAGCCACCTAGTAACGCCGAAGCACTACCGGCCAGTCGGCTGAACGGCGCAAGTGCCAATGCCGAAGTATTGGGAAATACAAAACCCTGGGAACCGAGAAATAGAAAAATCAATGCAATCATTACCAACAGGTTGATCGCACCGGCTACACAGAGAATAGCCAGTAGCAATCCCAAAGACGACTGAACCATTAACGCCACTTTTGCCACTTTTTCGCTGCTGTATCGGTTGAGTAGGTATCGGTTCAGCTGGCTAGCTGTAATCAGCGCAGATGCAATCAAGGCAAATACCAATCCGTATTGCTTCTCGCTGAGACCATATAGCGTGATCATGATATAGGGTGACCCTGCGAGATAGGCGTACAAACCCGAGGAAGCCAGCCCTCCTGCAAAGGAATAGGTGAAAAACTGCCTGGTTTTGAACACCTGCCAGTAGGATTGAGCAATGGGGCGGGGCATGAGGGAAATCGCTGGATTGGATCCCCTGCTTTCCGGGAGGAAAAAGATAACTGCAAGCAGTATACATGTGGTAATGATGGCCAATACCAGGAAGATGCCATGCCAGTCCCAGCGGCTGATGACAAAACTGCCTACCGTTGGAGCCACAATGGGCGAGATGCCGATTACCAGCATCAACAAAGAGAAGATCTTGGCGCTTTCCCTGGGGCCATAAAAATCCCGCACCATGGCCCTTGATGCCACCATGCCGCCGCAACTGCCCAAAGCCTGCACAAATCGGTACGCAATGAGGTAATCGGCTGAGTTGGTCAGCATGCAGCTGATCGACGCTGCGATGTAGATAACCAAACCGACAATGAGCGGAATTTTGCGGCCAAAACGGTCCAGCAGTGGCCCATAGATGAGCTGGCCCGAAGCGATGCCGATGAAAAAGGAGGTAAGCGATAGCTGGATGTGCGAAACGGTTGTATCGAGGCTATCAGCAATTGCGTCAAACCCCGGCAGATACATGTCGATGGAAAAGGGACCAATAGCCGAGAGCAGTCCCAGTGTGATTAAAATAAAAAGGCGATGTCTTTGCGTTGACGTCATTAAGAACGCAAAGTTACAGCTTTGTTTCGGCTTTGGAAAACACTTACTACTTGCCGTCCTTCTTACGGTAGGGCCTGAACAGCAGGTAAAACCCTAACGCGACAAAGGGTATACTCAGTAATTGCCCCATGTTGAATTTCATCCCTTCTTCAAAGGCTTCCTGATTTTCTTTGATAAATTCCAGTCCGAAGCGGGCACCGAACAGCAGAATCAGAAACAGACCGAAAATAAAGCCGGGTTTCAGTTGGGATTTTCGCTGGTAAATAGTCCATAGAAGGATAAAAATGAGTACATAGCTCAGTGCTTCGTAAAGTTGCGCGGGGTGCCGGGGTATCTGATCTACCTGTTCGAAAACGACTGCCCAGGGTAGATCCGACGGCAAACCGATGATTTCGGAATTGAAAAAGTTGCCAAGACGGACAAACGCCCCCGCCAGTGGAATGACGATGACCAATCGGTCGGTAATCCATAGAAAATCGGTTTTAGTTTTCCGGCAAAAGAGAAATATACCAACCAATATACCAATGGCGCCCCCATGGCTGGCTAACCCATGAAAACCCGTAAGCGTGAATTTGCCGTTTACATAGGTATAGGGGAGTATCATTTCCAGCAGGTGGTCTTTGTAATAGTCAAATTCGTAGAACAGACAATGCCCGAGGCGTGCACCGAGCAGTGTGCCCAGAAAAATATAGATACTCAGTTGGTCAAGCAGTTCCTGGGGTTTGTTCTCACGCTTAAAAATGCGGAGCATCAATACATAACTGCTGATGAACGCCAGCAGGAAACACAACGTATAGTACCGGACTTCGAAACTTCCTATACTGAATATTTCCGGGCGGACATTCCAATGGATCGCAGCTAACAGGGTGTCTATCATGGTTATGATCTGTTTAGGTCGGTAAATATAGTGTTTATTTGCTTATTTGCGAATCATAACTTCTGTCCGGCCTTCGCTTTGCGGTCTTTCCGGTTTTGCTGTTTGAGGATGTACTGCTTTTCAATAAAAGCAATGACTTCACTGGCAATGTCTTTGTGGGTAGCTTTTTCAATGCCTTCCAATCCGGGAGAGGAATTCACTTCGAGCACCAGTGGCCCACGGTCTGATGGCAGCATGTCCACCCCGCATACGGTCAATCCCAGCTCCCTGGCTGCACGTACAGCAGTTTCGCGTTCGGTTTTGTTGAGTTTAATGACTTCTGCGCTGCCTCCCCGGTGCAGGTTAGACCGGAATTCACCTTCTTTGGCAGTACGTTTCATGGCACCTACCACCCGGCCATCCACCACAAACGCGCGTATATCCGTACCCCGTGATTCTTTGATGTATTCTTGGATAAGGATATTGTTGCCCAGACCGTAGAAGGCCTCAATAACCGATGATGCCGCCTTTTTCGTTTCAGCTAACACCACGCCGATTCCTTGGGTGCCTTCCAGTAACTTGATGACCAAAGGCGGGCCCCCGACCATTTTAATCAGGTCGTCAACATCGCGGGTACGGCGCGCAAATCCGGTGATGGGCATGCCGATGCCGGCCCCTGAAAGAATCTGCATGCACCGCAGCTTGTCCCGTGAGCGCGTGATGGATTGGCTTGGGTTGGCCGATATAACGCCCATCACTTCAAATTGACGGACGATAGCCGACCCGTAGAAGGTGACCGAAGCGCCGATACGGGGAATAATTGCATCGATATCGGACAAGTCCTGCCCTTTATAGTGGATGCTCGGCTTGCCCTGCTTGATGCCCACATAACATTGGCTATGGTCAATGACAACACATTCATGTCCGCGCATCCGCGCTGCCTCTACCAACCTGCGTGTGGAATAAAGGTTTTTGATTGTGGATAAGACTGCTATCTTCACGTGTGCTGAAACAAGTTATTGAAAGCTAAAACACTTATTTTTTTGAAAGGTTTGCCCGCGAAACATCGACAAGGAATTTTTTACGGATGAACGAGCGGCCCAGTAACAGGGGAAATTCCATACCCGACCGGTCACGCAAGGAAAGCTCGATGGGATACATTTCGTTGAATAATCGGATTTCCGTGTTGATGATGTACCGATTTTCCTCCTGACCAAAAGAGTTTCGGATTTTACGTTCGCTGTGAAACGGTAAGGTGTGTAACCTGTCGTGCAAGCCAAACCGATCGTCCAGCGGACGGAATTCGACATATTGTTTCCGTCCTTTCTTTATCAGTTGGATGTGGCTGCAATGCAGCACCGACGTACGGGCCCCGGTATCCACTTTGGCGGGAATACCATAAAGGTCCAACTCCGGTAAATCAGCCGTTTCCTTCCAGCCGATGGTCTTCATTGCATTCAGTGATAAATATACGTGCCAAACGGCGATTTGACTGTCACCTGTTTTTGGGTAGCAGGTTCAACACGACCGATAATTTGGGCAGCGATGCCATATTGCGCTGAGATTCGGATGATATCATCGGCGATTGAGGCCGGTACATACAGTTCCATACGATGACCCATGTTGAATACCTTATACATTTCTTCCCAGTCCGTTCCGGATTCTTCTTGGATGAGTTTGAACAGGGGAGGGATGTCGAACAAATGGTCTTTGACAACGTGGAGCGCCTCGATAAAGTGTAGTACTTTGGTCTGTGCACCACCGCTGCAATGCACCATTCCATGGATTTCCGGACGGTATCGGTCAAGTACCTGCTTAATAACGGGTGCATACGTACGTGTAGGGGAGAGGACGAGTTTACCGGCCGTAACAGATCCGTGCCCGGGGATTTCGACTTCATCCGTCAATCCCTTTGAGCCCCCAAACACGAGTTCGTCGGGTACCGACGGATCGTAGCTTTCCGGAAAACTTTTTGCTACTGACTTGTGGAACACATCGTGCCGGGCAGAAGTAAGCCCATTGGATCCCATACCGCCATTATATTCACGTTCATAACTCGCTTGCCCGAAGGAAGCCAGTCCGACGATCACGTCCCCGGCTTGTATGCGGTGATTGGAAATGACTTCATCACGTCTCATCCGGCAGGTAACCGTGCTGTCTACGATGACCGTGCGGACCAGATCGCCTACATCAGCTGTCTCTCCCCCGGTGGAATAAATACCGATGCCAAGTTCGCGAAGTGCTGTTAATATATCTTCTGTGCCATTGATAATCTCAGCGATGACTTCCCCAGGGATCAGGTTCTTATTGCGCCCGATGGTGGATGACAGAAGAATATTATCCGTTGCCCCGACACATAAAAGATCGTCAAGGTTCATGACAATGGCATCCTGTGCAATACCCCTCCATACGGAAAGGTCGCCTGTTTCCCGCCAATAAACATAGGCAAGGGATGACTTCGTACCCGCCCCGTCGGCATGCATGATATTGCACCATGCATCATCGCCCGCTAATATGTCAGGTATGATTTTACAGAATGCCTTAGGGAATAAACCCTTATCGAGGTTTTTAATTGCATTGTGTACGTCCTCTTTGGCGGCGGATACTCCCCGCAGGTTGTATTTCAAATCAGCCATTCCCGCCTTCTAGTCTACATGCTTGATTTCTACCCGCCGGTTTTGTGCCCTTCCGGGTTCTGTATCGTTGGAAGCAATAGGCTTGGTTGCACCGTATCCCTTCACGGTCAGATTATTTCCATAAATTCCCGAATTGACCAAATAAAGTTTTACAGCGTTAGCCCTGTCAATAGACAATTCCATATTATATGCTGGAGTACCTTCAATAGACGCGTGGCCGTTAATGATGAATTTGGCATCGGGATCTTTCTGCATTTCCCGGGCAATCTGGTCGAGAACCGCATAGGAATCGGTTTTTAACACAGATGAATCGAACTCAAACTGGATATTGTTGAAGTTGTAATTTGGTGGTGCTACCGGGGTAGGTGTTGATTGCGTAGGTGCCGGTGTTGGCTCCTTTTTCTGAGGTTCAGCAACGACACGCTCCTCCGGAACATCTCGCTCAACTACTTCTGCTGAGGGCTGGAGAACGACCTGTTTAGGCTTGCAACCTTGATAAGAGATGGCCAACATGCCAATGCATGACATTAATATACAATTGCTTACGGTTTTCATGTTTGATAACTTTTCTGCTGTAAACATAGGAAATATCTGTGATTTTTACCTATACTTGGTGCTTAATATATTTCTATAAATACAATGATAGTGCCAACCCATCGTTTTTCAATTTTGTTTTTTATATCCGTGCTGTTGTTTTTTAGCAGTGCATTTGCAAAAGAACCCCTGAAAGTAGCTGTGGCCGGATTGAGCCATGACCATGTACACACGTTGCTCCGTGCTTATCAGCAACATGAAGTAGCGATATTGGGAATTGCCGAAACGGATACAGCACTGGCAAATCGCTACCGGAATCGTTATGGGTTGCCCGATTCGTTGTTTTTCCGCACGGTAACAGAAATGATGCAAGCCATCCGTCCTGATGCGGTTTTGGCCTATAATGCCATTTCCGAACATGTGGATGTAGCTGAGGTTTGTTTGCCCTTGAAGGTGCCCTTGATGGTCGAGAAGCCCCTGGCCGTTGACAACAAACAGGCAAGGCGGATTGCTCAATTGGCGGCAGAACACCACACGCCGGTGTTCACCAACTACGAAACAACCTGGTATGACAGCAATCAAACCCTCAGGCAACTGGTGGCAGCAGGGAATATCGGTGCGTTGAAAAAAGTAATGGTAAAAGACGGTCATCAAGGGCCACGGGAAATCGGGTGCAGCGAAGATTTTTTAAGCTGGCTCACCGATCCGGAAAAGAATGGGGGAGGTGCGCTGATCGATTTCGGTTGCTATGGCGCCAATTTGATGACCTGGCTGATGAATGGAGAGCGTCCTATAGCGGTTACTGCGGTTACACGGCAGTTGAAACCGTCGATTTATCCGTTGGTGGATGACGATGCGACGATTATCTTAGAATATAAAAGCGGTACCACGGGTATTATCCAGGCATCATGGGACTGGCCCTACAGCATCAAAGATCTACAAGTATATGGTGAAAGCACGTCGCTTCACGCCGTAGACCCAGGTACGCTGTTGCGTTATACCGGTCCGCGTAAACAGGAGCAAATTCCGTTGCAGACAGAATACTTCGATGACCAGTTATCCTATTTAAAGGCATTACTGGATGGCGAAGCGGATGGAACAGATGACCTGTCTTCTCTGTCGAACAATTTGATTGTGGTCGAAATTTTGCAGGCGGCAAGAGAATCTGCAAAACGTGGAGAACGGATTTTGATGGATGGCCGGTAATCGTTATTCAATCTTGCTTTGCAGCAATGCATCGTGCCATTCCTGCTGCAATTCCGGGGTATAGCGTTCCTGCGGGATCGACAATTCAACCGTATGCAGGGCGGTAGGCCCCTCGGCCACATAGGTAAGCAGCACGGTTGAACCACAGGCTCCTTCCGGAGATTTGGTGGCTTTGATCGCATACAGGATGGATGTGCGGCCTTCTGCCGTTTTTCGGTCCACGATATCAAGCAGCGCTTCCGGGCAACCGGCTTTCTCAAATTCCCATTTTTCTTCGGGCGTTCCTTCCGCTTTCATGGGATAATAGCGCCGGTCTATGGTGGTTACCGTCACGGTTTTTACCGGGGCATTTTCCTCCTCCCTGCCTTTTACGGTATAGGCAGTGCCGCGTATACCTTTTGTATCCTTGGGGATTTTGGTGCTTTTCCAGCGGTATTCCCCCGGGAAGGTGATCACAATTTTTTCTTTGCCCGGCGTAGGTTGGGCCTTGCTGCCAAACGCCCAGCATACGCAGGCTACTAAAATAAATAATGAATTTGTGAAGATCCGTAGCATCCGTGTTATCTGCTTTCAATTCATTTAAATAATCGGCTCAAACCGCATCGCAAACTTGTCCCGGTAAGCCTTTGGCGTCATACCGGTATTCTCTTTGAACAGTTGCCTGAAGTTTTTCATATCGTTGTATCCCGCGCACAACATAATCTCAAATAACCCCTTTTCCGTGTTTTCCAGTAATCTTTTGGCTGCTTCGATTTTCGTCTTTTGGAGGTACCGTATGGGCGTGAGGCCCGTTGCCTGTTTAAACCGGCGAACGAAATTACGCCGGCTGGCGGGAATGCCGGCGATGGCTTCTTCGATGCTTTTTAGTTCGGGAAACTGGTTTTTGATTTTGTGCTGTACACGCATAACCAATTCGTCATCGTGGGCTTCCACCGGCGAAAACTGACCAAAATACGATTGATTTTCACGATCCATGTCAATGGCGAAGTTCTTCGCAATACGGATTGCCAATTCCCTTCCGCAACACTTTTGTATGAGGGCCAGCATGACGTGAAATCCGCTGGTAGCACCTCCGCTGGTATAAATATTGGCATCGTGCGTTACGACGGCATCCTGTTCTAATTTTATTTTGGGGAAATAAGCAGCCAATTTCTCAGCCGCATCCACATGCGTCGTTGCCCGGCGATCGTCCAATAACCCCGATGCTGCCAACAAAAAGGCTCCCGTGCAATTGCTGGCCAATGTGGCGCCCCGGGCATATTGTTCATGGAGCCAAGGAATAAAGCATTTGTTATCTTCGAGGGCCTGTGCCATATCCACCGGTCCAAAAGCAGGGATAAAAATGATGTCGTACGCTTGGCCATTACCGAGCAGTACGTAAGCAAGATGGCGGAAGTTATCAGGAATCATTGTTGTATCGGTTGCCCCGACGAAGCTGATCTCAAACAATTCCCGTTTACCCTCTTCTTTCAGGAAACGGTTGGCCGTTTCAAATACATCCACAATAGCCGCAAGGCTCAGTAACCGGTATTTACTTGTCAGAAGGATGGATAGTTGCATGGGCATTGCTATATTTATTCTAATCAAACTTAGAGAAATTTGCTTTTATATGCAAAGGCAATTTGGGAGTATTTATCCAAAATATCGTCGCTATCGCTAAATATCCTGCCAAAAAACTATCTTTGCCGTTTGAAGTGGATTTGTGGAAAATCTGTCTGGTCAGCACGCAACGCGAAAGCAGTAAAAGAGCCAACGAGCGAATGAAATATAAGATTCCATGAAACCGCTTCCCATAAAATTATTTTGAATGAACCATATTCGCAATTTTTGTATCATTGCGCACATAGACCACGGTAAAAGTACGTTGGCAGACAGGCTGTTGGAGTTCACGAATACCATTACCCAACGCGAGGCACAGGCCCAGCTTTTGGACAACATGGATTTGGAGCGGGAGCGGGGCATTACCATCAAAAGCCACGCTATCCAGATGAACTATATAAAGGATGGACAGGAGTATGTGTTGAACCTCATCGACACACCGGGTCACGTGGATTTTTCGTATGAGGTGTCCCGGTCCATTGCCGCCTGCGAAGGGGCGCTGCTCATTGTGGATGCTTCGCAGGGAATCCAGGCACAGACCATCTCCAATCTATACCTGGCGCTTGAACATGACCTTGAAATCATCCCCGTACTCAATAAAATGGATCTGCCCGGAGCAATGCCCGAGGAGGTGAAAGACCAGATTGTGGACCTGATCGGCGGCAAGCGCGAAGATATCATCCCCGCTTCGGGCAAAACAGGCTTGGGGGTGTTGGATATCCTGAATGCGATTGTAGACCGTGTACCGGCGCCCGTTGGTGACCCCGGAGCGCCCTTGCAGGCGTTGATTTTTGACTCTGTGTTCAATTCATTCCGCGGTATCATGGCTTATTTCAAAGTCGAAAACGGCGAGATACGGAAAGGGGATAAGGTGAAATTTATGGCTACGGGCCGTGAGTACATTGCGGACGAGATCGGGACATTAAAGCTCAACCAAGTGCCCAAAGACGTTATCCGTACCGGCGACGTGGGGTACATCATATCCGGCATCAAAGAGGCGAGAGAAGTAAAGGTAGGAGATACCATCACCCATGTAGCCCGCCCGAGCAAGGAGGCCATCAAAGGCTTTGAGGAAGTGAAGCCCATGGTATTTGCCGGAATCTATCCCGTAGACACGGAAGATTTTGAGGAATTGCGTGAAAGCATGCATCGCCTGCAGCTTAACGATGCATCGCTGGTGTTTGAGCCCGAATCATCCGCGGCGCTTGGTTTTGGTTTTCGCTGCGGTTTCCTGGGAATGCTGCACATGGAGATTATCCAGGAACGGCTGGAGCGGGAATTTGACATGACGGTGATTACCACCGTACCCAACGTGTCCTATAAAGCGTACCTCACGAAAGACCAAGAAGAGATCATTGTACACAATCCATCTGATCTCCCCGATCCCAGTAAACTGGACTACGTGGAGGAACCGTATATTAAAGCCAACATTATCACGAAAGCTGAATTCGTTGGGCCGGTAATGTCACTCTGTATCCAAAAGCGGGGGATAATCATCAATCAATCCTACCTTACCGCAGACCGGGTGGAGCTGGTGTTTGAAATGCCAATGGGCGAAATCGTTTTTGATTTTTATGACAAGTTGAAGACGATCTCCAAAGGGTATGCTTCGTTTGACTACCACCAGATTGGTTATCGGCAATCCGATCTGGTCAAGTTGGATATCCGTCTGAACGGCGAACCCGTGGATGCACTTTCTTCGCTTATCCATCGGAGCAATTCGTATGATTTCGGAAAGAAAATATGTGAGAAGCTAAAAGAGCTGTTGCCGCGGCAGCAGTTTGAAATCGCGATACAGGCATCCATCGGTGCCAAGATCATTGCCCGGGAGAATATCCGTGCATTGCGCAAAGACGTAACCGCAAAATGTTACGGAGGTGACATTTCCCGGAAACGTAAGTTGCTGGAAAAGCAAAAGAAAGGGAAAAAACGGATGCGGCAGGTGGGCAACGTGGAGATTCCACAATCCGCCTTCATGGCCGTGTTGAAGTTGGATTAGTTGGTAGACATTAGATATGAGATATCAGATATGAGACCATGGACGCCTCAAATCTCAAATCTCAAATCTCAAATCTCAAAAAAATGAACTTATTAGACGGTAAACTCGTATCATCGGAAATCAAGGAAGATATTAAGCAGGAAGCAGCTGCTTTTTTGGCAGAAACGGGGAGAAAACCTCACCTGGTGGCTATTTTGGTTGGTAATGATGGTGCGAGTGAGACCTATGTGGCCAGTAAAATGCGCAACTGCGAACTTGTCGGGTTCGAATCAACCAATATTCACTTCGATGCCAGTATTTCGGAAGATGAACTTTTAACCAAAGTGAAGGAACTCAATGCGGATGATAGCGTGGACGGATTAATCGTGCAGCTTCCTTTGCCAAAACACATCGACCCCGAACGAGTTACCGAAGCGATTGATTACCGGAAGGATGTCGACGGATTCCACCCGGTCAATCTCGGGCGTATGCAGCGCAACTTACCTTGTTTTATTCCGGCTACCCCCTATGGTGTCTTACTGATGCTCGCGCATTATGGCATTGATACCTCGGGAATGCACGCAGTTGTGGTAGGACGGAGTAACATTGTGGGAAGCCCGATGAGTATTCTGTTAGCCCGGAATAGCAATCCAGGAAACTGTACCGTGACGCTTACCCATAGCCGTACCCGCAATATCAAAGAAGAGGTATTAAGGGCTGACATCGTCGTGGCGGCCATTGGAAAGAAGCATTTTATTACCGCTGATATGGTTAGGGAAGGAGCCATTGTGATCGATGTGGGAATTAACCGCGAAGTGAGTGAGGCAACCAAATCCGGATACAAACTGTACGGCGATGTCGATTTTGAAAATGTCGCACCTAAATCGTCGTGGATAACGCCGGTCCCGGGAGGTGTGGGCTTAATGACGATCGTCGGATTGCTGAAAAATACGTTGGAAGCTGCAAAAGGGACCATTTACCCATAGCCAAAAGCTGAACTCCGGTAATGGATAGCCGATTTCCGCCGGTACTCAAACATTTTGGTATAACAATTGTTTCTTCAACATTCAATAAAAGGAATAGATAAAATGAATAAAATAGCATTAATAAGCCTATTTGCCGGAGCATTGTTCTTTGCTGCCTGTAACAATGGTACGTCCGGTAACGACACACATAACCCTGATCACGCGGACCATGACCACAGTCATGAAGGGCATGATCATACTGTCGGAGAAAAAGTGGACGCAGCTTTGGATACAATAGAAAAGGTGGGGGATACCATCGGTGAAAAGGCTGAAAAGGTTGGTGAAGATGCCAAATCAACGTTTGAAGATGCCAAAGAAGGAGTCAAAGCCGGCGTAAAAAACGCGAAGGAAGAAGTGAAGGAAGCTTCCAAAGCCGCCGCTACCGACGTAAAAAATGCCGCGAAGAAGGTAGGTAACGAAATCGACGAAGCCGCCAAAGAGGTCAAAAAAGACCTGAAAAAGTAGAAACATCCATTGGTGATTTCGGCATTATTATTTGTCCCCCCCAATTGATTAGGATGTGCAAAAGCAACCTAGTGACGCGCACCGCAGGGAGCGTTACAGTTGCGTTGCATATCCTAATCAATCATCCTCCCACCTTTTTACAGATTTTCAACCTATCTTTATCCGGTAAATAATCCGGAAATGAAGATACTCATCATTGAAGACGAACAGGGCCTGCGGGATAACATCACCCAATTTTTGCAAAAAGAACAATATATTGTAGAGGCGGCAGCCGATTTTCGTTCGGCTATGGAAAAAATTGCACTCTATGATTACGATTGTATTTTGTTGGATGTGGGGCTGCCCGACGGGAACGGACTGAATCTGCTCCGGACCTTGAAATCCAAACAAAAGCGTGACAACGTTATTATTATTTCAGCCAAAGATTCATTAGATGACAAGTTGGAAGGACTGGATCTTGGTGCAGACGATTACCTCACCAAACCCTTTCACCTGGCCGAACTCAATGCACGCATCAAAGCTGTATTACGTCGCAAGGCGTTGGACGGGCGCAACGTTGTTAAGTTGAATAACATGGAACTGGATTTTAACGGGCGTACGCTTAGCGTTGATGGAGTGGAAATCCATCTCAACCGGAAGGAGTTTGATATATTGGCGTTTTTTGTGGTCAACAAAAACAGATTGATTTATAAATCTGCGCTGGCAGAGCATGTTTGGGGGGACCATATGGATAACGCCGACAATTTTGATTTTATCTATTCCCAAATAAAAAACCTCCGCAGGAAATTAAAAGATCACGGTGCCAACCTCGAAATCCAGGCTATCTACGGTGTAGGTTATAAACTGACCGTATAGATGAAGCTCCTCAACCATACGCTGTTATACCTGTCTGCTTCCCTGGTGCTTATTCTGAGTATCTGGGCCGTAGTCTTTTATTTTAGCATGATGGAGGAGGTGTATGACAGCATCGATGATGGGCTCGAAAACTATAAAATGCTCATCATCAAGAAAGCTAACCGGGATTCTACGTTACTTCAGAAAAGCCGCTTCGATGAGAGCAACTATGCCATACGGCCCATAGACAGGGAGTTTGCCTTACAGGCCACCGAAGAGTTCAAAGATACGTCCATATATATGGAATACGAGGAAGATTATGAGATTGTACGTATGCTCACCACGTATTTCTCCACCCCACAGGCCGAGTATTACGAACTGAAGATCATCACTTCGATGGTGGAAGGGGACGACCTCGTCGCGGACTTGCTGCACGCGCTGCTGTGGCTGTATGTCGCGGTAATTGCCAGTGCATTCATCATTAACAATTGGGTGTTGCGTAAAATATGGAGCCCCTTTTACCAGTTGCAAAGCGAATTACGGGGATTCCGCTTGGGCGAAGATAAGATCTTTCAGCCCCCGCAAACCCGTGTGCGCGAATTTCAGGATATGAACCATACGGTGGCCGAATTGCTTCGGGCCAATATCGCCGTATTCCAGCAGCAAAAGCAGTTTATCGAAAATGCCTCTCACGAATTACAAACCCCGTTAGCCATTGCAATCAATAAATTGGAATTGTTGCTTGAGCAATCTCCGGAAAAAAACGGTCAGGCACAATTGCTCGCTAATGCGATTCACTACCTGGAGCGGATGACCAGGCTCAATAAATCGCTGCTCCTGCTTTCAAAAATCGAAAACCGGCAATTCTCAAAAGAAGAATTGGTTAATTTCAACGAGCGGTTACGGGGGCAGGTGGATGATTTCGAAGAACTTCTCCTCTATCGGAATATCCATTTGAAGATGATCGAAAACGCCGTCCTCACACGGCGCTTTAATGGAGATCTGGCCGATGTATTAATTACCAATCTGCTGAAAAACGCCATTGTCCACAATCACGAGGGGGGGCGGGTGATCATTACGGTTGGAAATGACGGATTTGAAATTGCGAATACCGGCAAGCAGCAGCCCCTGGATTCCGAGAAGATGTTCACCCGCTTCTATCGGTCGGCCGATCAATCGTCATCTACCGGGCTGGGGTTAGCGGTGGTAAAAGCAATTGCGCAATTGTATCAGGCAGAAGTAGGGTACCGCTACGAAGACGGACTGCATCGTCTATACTTCCGCTTAACTCATCTGATGTAATCTTCATCGGTCGGATCCAACGGCTTATTGATATCGAGTGACGGGTCGACCGTTTGTTGCTCCTCGTTACTCCGCCTCCTCCTGGGGCGCCCTAATAAAAAACCTACAATGGCGCCGATGAAAAACATGGTGGCCAAAACACCCAATTTGGGGACTGTCCGGTTGCCAAATATCCAAAAATTCACCTCATCCATGTTTTTCATGAGTATGACCGTGACCAATACCGTTATTACGATGATGAAAATGGTTTTTGCACGCATGGTTTTTCGTTTGAATGTTGAAACGAAAGTACTAAAAATCTTTTTGGATATCAGTCTACTACACAAATTAACATTTTTTAACTTTTTTTTTTGAATTTTTTGTCGTTGAGAGATTATGTTGTATTTTTGGCGCAGCGATAACTAACACACACATAGAAAACAGCACACGTAGACACAAACTATTGGGTAATTTTTACAAGACACTTTTTTTAGCATCTGCTTGATTGACTCAACCCCGTTGTTGTTCTGTCAATTTAATTACCTGTAGAGATTTCGATATTGACATTGTGGCTACCTATTTCAGGAGAGTAAAGTGATGTTTCGGAAAATGACCATAGAAAATAGGCGGTACCGGCTTGTCATTAAACCAGGAGAATAATTCACGGAAAATTTTTTGCTTATTACCGTGCCCCGGCCCCCTTGGCGAGCGGGCGGGAGCGTTAAATGATTTCAACAACTTTTATTATACGACTATTTTTTAACCAAATTCACAAAACACATGAAACAAAGATTACTATGTTTCTTTATGTTGGGGATGCTGCTGATTGGATCAGCACATGCCCAAGACAGGAGAATCAGTGGTAGAGTGACAGATGTAAGTACCGGTGAGCCGATAGCGGGGGTATCCGTTTTGGCTGACGGTTCGGCTGCTGTTACAGCCACGGATGATAATGGACAATATTCCTTTGTTATTCCGCAAAATTCTCAATCATTAACATTCCGTTATTTAGGCTATGTTAGTCAAACAACTCCGCTGAATGCTTCTAATGTTGTCGATGTAACGTTATCTCCAAATACGTCGGAATTGGAAGAGGTTGTGGTAACTGCATTGGGGATTGCCCGGCCCAAGAATGAATTGAGCTATGCTGCTACATCAATAAACAATGAAACATTGACTCAGGTAAATGCCGTAAATGCCATTAATGGATTGCAAGGTAAAGTGTCCGGATTAAATGTAACGACAATAAGCAGTGGCGTATTTGAGGACGTAAATATTAACCTACGCGGTATACGCTCGCTGACAGGAAATAACGATCCTTTATTGGTTTTGGACGGTGTTCCGACCCCGATTAGTTACTTTTCCTCACTTAACCCGAATGATATCGAGAACGTCTCTGTTTTAAAGGGTTCCTCTTCGGCAGGTATATATGGTCCCGATGCCCGTAACGGAGTTATTGTGGTAACTACCAAGAGAGGATCTGATACACCGGTAATCACCGTTAGCCATGCCACACAATTTCAGAATATTTCCTTTTTTCCTAAACTCCAGAAAGAGTTTGGTTCAGGCGGGTATGGATCCTACATACCTTATGAAAACTGGTCATGGGGGCCTGCGTACGACGGTTCTACCAAAGAAATTGGTCACGAATTGCCGGATGGGAGCGTTCAGACAGTAGTTTATAGCGCTACTGATGAGCGGCAGGACTTCTTTGATACGGGAGTTACCATGCAAAACGATGTTTCACTGTCCTCCAAGGGCTTTTTCTTAAGCTTGCAGGACGCAAACATTAAAGGCATTGTACCCGGCGATAAAAATAGACGTACCAGCGTTCGTCTGAATGCGACCCGTGAATACGGAAAATTTGACGCTGGAATGAACGTCAACTACAGCCAGATGAATTATAAGGTGTTTCACGATGAAGGTATGGGGGATTATTTTACCGCGCAGAATGTTGGTGGTAACGATGGGATAATGGCGCAAATATTTAATACCCCGGCTCATATCCCGTTGTCAAAATATAAGAATTTTGAAACCGATCCTTTTGCTGACTACAACGGATACTATAATGACTATGGTTTAAATCCGTACTTTGCAATTGATAACTGGCGGCGTGAAGGAAAGCGACAAGATGTGTTGGCTAACCTGAGACTTGGTTACAAACCAACTGACTGGCTTAGCTTTACCTATATGGCCGGTTTAACCAGTCAGACGAGGATTGATAGAAACTATTCGAAAGGCGAGGTTCCTAATGAATATGGGCTTGGCAGATCTTTCACATTAATTCCGGGTACGGTAGAGGAGCAGCCCTATGCGTATACTAGGTTGTCGTCGGAGCTATTTGGTCAATTGGATAAGCAGTTGGATGGGGACTTTAGACTTAAGGCTATTTTGGGAACGTATGTGAGACAGACGGAATTCCGGAATACAGAAGTAGGTGCCGGAAATCTAGTCGTTCCTGAACTCTATAATATAGGTAATCGCACCGGAAGTCTTTCCGGTGCTTCAACCTACAGCCAGTCAAGATTATTTTCCGTTTACGGTAGTGCCGCCTTAAGCTATAAAGGCTGGGCTAACGTCGAGTTCACGGGCCGGAATGATCAAACCTCACTTTTAGCTATGGGGAACAACTCCTATTTTTATCCAGGAGTTAGTGGATCCGTGTTACTATCGGATGCGATACCGGGCTTTAAAAGCAATGCGTTTTCATATTTAAAGCTTAGAGGGGCATGGAATAAAACGGGTAATGCCGAAATTAGTCCGTATTCGTTGGCGGCTATTTATACACAGCCAGCTTATACAGGTTTTCCATTTGGGTCGTTACCCGGATTTACAGCTGGAAATACCACATACGATGCGAATTTAAATCCTGAGTTCGTAAATAGCACTGAAGCTGGTATTGAATCTGGATTTTTAAATGGCCGTATCACCTTGGAAGCTACTTATTTCTACCAAAAGAACACCGATCAGATCATCAGTGTGAGAACGTCGGATGCAACCGGGTACAATTTCGCCAATTTGAATGCCGCTTCGTTTATTAATAAAGGTATAGAGATGGATCTTGGTTTATCCCCGTTGATCAAGTTCCAGGACGGAGGTGTTCATTTCCGTGCAAATGCAACCTATAATAACAGTGAAGTGATCGGCGTCTACCCCGGATTAGATGAAGTATCCATCGGTGGTTATGTCGCGTCGGGCAACGTAGCGGTAATAGGCAAGCCTGCTTTTGTTATTAGAGCGACGGACTATCTGAGAGATGACGAAGGCCGCATTATTGTTGATCGTGTTTCTGGCTATCCCTCTGTTGATCCGAACAGTAAAGATTTTGGCCGAACACTTCCTTTGTGGATTGTCGGTCTAAATCCGTCGGTACAATGGAAAGGTTTCAACTTATCTGCGTTATTTGAATACAAAGGGGGACATTATGCATCGTTCTTTGC
Source organism: Parapedobacter defluvii (assembly GCF_014642075.1). Lineage (GTDB taxonomy): Bacteria > Bacteroidota > Bacteroidia > Sphingobacteriales > Sphingobacteriaceae > Parapedobacter > Parapedobacter defluvii. The sequence goes on from NZ_BMIK01000002.1 coordinate 441,601, forward strand.
GATGGGGAGTGATATGTCCTGGACGGGTGTAGGTGAAGCAACTGCTTTGAACCACAGGGAGCGATTTGTGCTTCCTAATTCTTCGTATGAAGATCCTGCCAACCCCGGCACATACCTGCCGAACACAGATATTACGGTAGCAAATGTAAATGACTTTTTTACAGGTGTGTATCGCGATGCTGCATCTAACTTCATTACCAGTGCAGCCGCTTGGCGCATGCGTGAATTATCGTTGTCTTATGATTTTCCCGAGCACATTCTAGCGAGGCTTGGAGTCGTAAAAGGTTTGTCCGTAGCGTTGACAGGAAGGAACCTGTTTATATGGGTGCCTAAAGAAAATAAGTTCAGTGACCCTGATTTCAACAGTGTGAATGAGGACTATCCCAATACCTTCGGGATTGTCAATTCAGTGTCCTATCCTCCGGTCAGGAACTTTGGATTTAATGTAAACTTGAGATTCTAAGACAAAAAAAACAGAACGATGAAAAATTTAAAATATAGCTTTTTATTCCTGCTGGTTTTTTTGGCTGCAGGATGTAGTGATAGTTTTTTTGATATTAATGACAACCCCAACTCGCCCACGGACGAGGCCATGCAGCCTAATTTGTTGTTACCGTCGGTATTAAATGCAACTGCCACTAAGATGGCAACATCATATGATTACGCTGCGCACTGGATGGGGTATTGGGCAAGATCCGGGTCTTACGGACCAAGTAATCCGTTAGAAAATTATGACCTTACAACCACCTATGAACAGGATGAATGGGTAAATGGAAATACTACGGTCACTTATCCAACAGTTTCTTGGTATAACATCCTTATGGATGCGAATGTAATGGAACGTAAAGCTATTGAAACGGAGCAAACCTTTTATGTGGCTATTGCAAAAGTTATTCGCTCGATTGGTTATATGTATCTGGTTGATCAGTACAACAACGTGCCTTATACACAAGCCCTCAATTTAAGTGAATTTATTTCACCGGCTTACGATAATGGACAGGATATTTATAACGATTTGCTTCTTCAACTGGATGAAGCAGCTTCCCTATTTGCGTCTGCGGATGTATTGGTTAATCCAGGTATCGAAGATGCAGATATTATGTTTGGTGGTGACGCCTTAATGTGGAGGAAATTAGTGAATACGCAACGCTTAAAATTGTTGATCCGCCAATCCGAAATATTTGGGACGACTGCACCTTCTGAACAGTTAAGTAAAATCCAGGCAGATGGAAGCGGTTTCCTGATGAGTGGGGAAACAGCTGAGGTAAATCCTGGTTACGCGGTTGATGAATACAAGCAAAATCCATTTTATAACACGTATTTGAGAGATCATACTGGGACGCTTATCGATAACTTTAATCGGGCTAATAATTATCTGCTAGGGTTGTTTATGAATAACAATGATATTCGGTATCAATATGTATTCAACGAGGCCCGTGACCCACTTAGCGAAGACGATCTTTATTTTGGTTATGATTTTGGGTTCGTTGACCTCGATCCGGACAATCCTAAAGCCGTTAATTCTTCAGAAGTTGCTGGCCCGGGCTTGGCTAAAAGTGCTACTCAACCGCAATGGCTGTTCACATCTGTGGAAAGTTTGTTTCTGCAGGCGGAGGCTACGCAACGGGGATGGCTGAATGGAGATGCCCATCAAGCATATATTGATGCAGTCACCGAATCCTTTATTTGGCTAGGTGTGGAAAATGCAGCAGATGAGGCTGAAGATTACTTGGCTCAATCTAGGAGTATTGTGAGTTGGAGCGCCGCCGGCAGCGATCAGGATAAAATCAATCTGATCGCAACGCAGAAATATCTTGCTTTACCGGGTATCAACAATTTCGAAGCTTGGGTTGATTACCGGCGGCTAGGCGTTCCTAATGTACCCTTGTCACTTTCACCAAGCCGGAATGGACGGCATATCCCATTGCGGTTACTTTATCCGCAGAATGAATATGATTATAATGGGGCGAATGTAGAGGCTCAGGGAACAATTGATGCCCAAACATCTACTGTTTTTTGGGATAAATAGTGACAATCCATAAAAATATGAATATGAAAATATTATATAAAATACTTCCAATGGCCGTAATGGCTTTGGGACTCTCATCGTGTTTGAAAGATCAGAATATCGAGGACCTTAAATATGGTGTCAATGATGAGGCGTTTGAAAGCAATAGAATCATCGAACTACCATCTGCAAGTGGTACGCACGTAATTGCGGCGTCGTTTGTTCCGGAAGATAAGGATACTGTTTTTCGTACCCTGACAGTAGCGTTGGCATCCAAAGAGCCCGCAAGTGAAGACATCACGGTAAATCTGACATTGGACAATAGCGAAGAAATCATCGCTAATTGGAATGAAGCCAATGACGGTGAATTCGTTGGCTTTCCTTCGGATCAATTTTCGATAGAAGGAGGGTTGTCCGTTACCATTCCCAGAGGTAGCCGTTCTGTAACTACGCCGATAAATATCGCTTTTAACCCGACTGTGTTACTAGAAGGTCAATACGCGCTTGGTTTCCGGATTGCTAGTGTTGATCAAGAAGGATATTTGATCAGCGGTAATTTTAAGGATATGTTGATCCAATTTGTTGCACAAAGTGCTTTTGAGGCCAACTATTCCTTTATCTCCGTGATTACAGGTGGCGTAAGTGCTACAACGAATGAGGATGTTCACATGCCAACTATCAATGCAAATACGGTGAGTAAAGATGGCATCGGTGGCTACTTCACAGGTTACACGGAATACACATTCAACGAAGACGGAACAATCACAGTCGGTGCATACGGGGACGCCACCAAAACTTCTAGTTATGGGGCGCAGGTGGTGGAAAGCAGCTATGATGATAATGGCTTTCATGTGAAGTTTACGATTCTTGGCGGTGGTTATACGTTTGACGAGACCGCTGTTAGGAATTAAGCGACTATAAAGATGGCCTTTTTTTAAGAGACTATCGTCTGAGATTGTTATTAATGAAATCCCCGGCCAATTTTGCCGGGGATTTTTAAACTAGTATAAAAGGACCCAATTTCGCTTGACAATGATTAAGGGGCGAATCCTGTATAAAATGTATAATCTTTCGAAAAAGAAGAACCACAGGAAGTTGTTGCAGTACATCTTAATTTGATATACCTGTTAACACCTTTTGAGTAAACTGTAACTTTATTCCCCTGTGCTGACCAACCTATGATAGGAGCTCCTGTTGATCCTGATACTTTAGACCATGAATATGTGGTGGGTACACCGTTAAGGTTTTTTATCTTTAGTACTCCTGTATATTTATAATTGCCTATTCCGGCCAATACGGTGAACCTATCCCCCGAAGGAGAATCTTGAAGGTCGATCATTTCCTCTATTCCCAATACTATAGAAGTACCAGCAAGCACATATTTGGTTACTGAAGAACTACCGCAGGTAGTTGTGATTTCTGCAATGACGGCCCCTCCACTCCCTGATGTATTGACCACAGTTACAGGATTTGCAGTATTTGAGCCGGATATATTCAAACCACCATTAGTAGTCCATGTAACAGTTGCGCCAGAAGGAAGATTACTGACACTATAGGTCCCGTTTGTACAAATGACGTCGGGACCTGTAATTCGACTCATCGCGTTTTGTAGGGTCGAATTGTTATCAATAGCTGTATGCATTCGAGCGATTTGTAGCGGAGTGAAACTTTGTAAACAACTTGGTGATACATAAGACATTGTGTTATCTGTTAAAGGCGAATAATGTTGACCATTTGCATCGGTACCAGTGCCAACGTAAACACAACCTTGCCATTGATAGGGATCTGCCGGTGTATCTGTCACATAATCACCGCAGGTAGACGAGTTGCTTCCATTGACCAATTCAGGGCATTGGGCTGGCCCACCCACCCCATCGTCAGCAGTCCCTCTATGGGTATGAAAAAGTCCCAAGCAATGACCAAATTCATGGGCGACCACCGGAGTCAACACGTATGACCCAGCAAGTACTAGAGCATTTGAAGGAATATCGACTGCTCTACCAAATGACAATGCTTCTGTAGGCAATAAATAAATATTAATAGCGTCGCTTTGTCTGTTGGTGGTCACAATATTATTAAAGTTTGTAGAGGGGGAACCGGAGTAGAATGTACTATTATTAATAAAAGATCGGCCTTTTTCAGCTACACATATACTTGCTTGCTCCATTCCCATTTGCAGGTTGGACAGAACCTGATCCACCTGTGAAGTGGTTAACCCACCCGTTCCGTCACTTTTGCGAACAATGTGGAAATGGACCAGAAAAATTTTATCTGTTATGGCGCTAAGTTTATAAGTTTTAATACCTAAGCGTTGGGTTAGAAAGTCCTCGGAGGCAATTGTCCCACAATTCAACCCAACCGAATCCTGCAATATAAGTTCATTATGTTGCTGCAATTCATTAATAGCTGATGACATATTTTCGTTGATTTCTGCTTTATGGCATGCGTCAAGGAGTAGTAAAGCAAAAATATATATCAAATAAGTGCTTATACGTCGGAGTTCAAAGAAAGAGTTCATTTTAAAATTTAATAAGGTAGACATTAGTTATTATTAAAATAACCGTTGATATTTGTTTGAATATTCAATGATGATTAGTTGATTAACCATATCTTATATTCTTGGAATACATTAATATTTTTAAATGGGATGACATAGGATGACGTCTGAGTCCAGCATATAGTCTATGCAAATGTTTTAAACTACGTAAAACGTCGTTCAAATAAATGAAATTGACTAATATACTAATATTTGGTAGTTGTTATTTTATTTTAAAAAGGCAGCTTAATTTTATAGTCTATCTTATGACTTGTTGTCCATCTTGTCAACCTTAGCTTAACTTGAGGAAGTCTGATTCAATTGGCTTAGTAAATGTACACAATGATATATTAATATCCAAATATTTTCGGATGAAATCTTTTTAGTTGATCGAAGGTCGACGGACTATAACAAAATGGTGAGAGTCTTGTTGATAGTATTGTTACTTCACGGAGTTCAGATTCTGCTGAAGATTGTCAAATATCTCTATGTGGATATGTAATCTTCCCTTAGCTAGCTACATTCAAAACTAAAGAATTCCAATCAGAATTGCTATTGCTATCCTGTTGGAATGTGGGAAACTCGGAGAGTTTCCCATATTTCAACAGGAACTCTGTCGGCGTCAACTGCCCCAGCGATGAATGTGGTCTTTCGTTATTATACATCCACGCCCATGCTTCTGCGAATTTTCTTATCTCCGGGAGGCTGTCAAACATGTAGCTGTCCAGCACGTCCTGCCTGAAAGTTCTGTTAAAACGTTCTATCAAACTGTTCTGTGTAGGCTTTCCAGGTTGGATAAACTCCCATTGGATGCCGTTTTTCTCGCACCAGCCACGCATGGCCTCGGCGACAAATTCCGGTCCGTTGTCCGAGCACTGCTTCCATAATGCAAAAATACCAATTATCATTTTATCATTCACCCTGTATTCGCTTCCTTATTTCCCCTTTATCTTCCTTACATTCCCGTCCGTTGCCGATAAAGGTTACCAATTTTCAGTACTTATATCTTCTACTTGCCTAAAATGAGCGTCTCGTGTTATTAGCGTCAAATTATGTTGCCTTGCTATTGCTGCAATCCAGATGTCATTTTCAGGTATTGGTTTGCCTTTACTCAACAAAGCCGCTTTAATCATTGCATAAGCATTGGCTGTATTGGCATCAGTGCCTATGAGTTCGCATTTCTTTAGAAAGCCGTTGATTTGTGCCACATGTTTGGCGAAATTGGATGAGCGATAAGCTCCAAGTAACAACTCGCCCAAAACGACAGTTGATATTTTGACAAGTGGCAAAACCCCAAGTTGTTTGATGACATTGGGATTACCTTTAAACAACTCGATGACGATGTTTGTATCAAGGATGATGTTACTTCCAGTCATCAGGATGTATGGTTTCGCACCCCTCTTCGATTGCCCGTTCTATCTCTTCGGCTTCTTCTTTCGACCATATCCCCGAGAACTCGGCGAAAGCAGATTTTTTCGTAGGCTTCGCTTTACTTTTAATCTTTGCTTTATTTAAAAAATCTTCGAGGGCTAACAATGTGTCGTCGCTTTTTATTTTCAATACTTCTTCTATCAAGTGCAGCTTCCTCGCTTCTGAGTACATGTGTGCCTCCTTTCAGTTTTAATGCAAAATTACTGAATTTACTTAACTCTTTCCGCTCCCTGTCATAGAATGTTCGTTTCCATCCGTTGTCGCAATATCAGTGGTGGTTAGTAATGCCCTTTTGCGGAAACAACCACAATCCGCTCACTTTCCACCTTATATACCAAGCGGTGTTCCTGTGTTATCCGACGACTCCAATAGCCTTTATGGCTATGCTTTAGGGGCTCGGGTTTCCCAACCCCTTCAAACGGTGTCCGCGCAGTGATAGTAATTAGCTCATGGATTTTCAATAGGGTCTTGGGGTTGTTCTTGGCCCACCAACCCAAATGACCCCATGCCAAAGGCTGAATATTGATATCCAGCATTACCCGATAACCATTTTTTCAAGTTGTACTTTCAAGTCTTCCGGACTTATCGTTGTGCCTTCTACCTTGCCGGACTCGTATTGCTTAATAGCCCTTAATATCTCAGGGTTACTGATTGCCTTACTTTCTTTTTCAGGCTTGGTTTTAATTTTAATAGGAACACCGGCAATCTCGGCCATTTGCCGAAAAAGCGAGGTTAGCTTTTCATCCGCATGTTCGATAATGATGGTATTCATATCAGCTCCTTTTGTTTACTGTTCGAAAATTCCTTAACCCTTTCCACTTCCGGTCATAGAACGCACGTTTCCATCTGCAACGGGTTCTTCGCTTGCAGCCGTTTTCTTTTTCGTACGCAAAGGTGCTTTTGCTGGCTGAGCGGGCTTTGCATGTTGCGCTTCTCCACCTTTCAGTGCCTCTAACTCGGCTTTCAATTTCGAAAGCTCGTCTTTTAATGCTTCTTTTTCTTCGTATTCCTTCAACAACTCCTCCTTGAAATACTTGATGACCTCTTTGATGGGATGGTTGTGCTGGTTGGTTGCACAAAAGAAGAATTGAAAATCACTATTTTTATTGAACTTCTTAATAGCCTCAACGGTGGTCCCCATTGCCTTAGCTACCCGTTCCATGATTTCTTCCGAAGGTAATTCTTTCTGTTCCATTTTTGATACGTTTTGTTGGGCCATGCCAATCAATTTGCCTAAAGTCTCCTGCTTCATGCCTTTCAGCACGCGCATATCACGTATATTCTGACCAAGATGAACTTTTCGTGCTTGTGCCATCATAAAGGTGTATTGCTGATACCACAAATATACAAAATGTTTTTGGGTGTACGGAATATGTATTTTACACCCATCAGAAAATTTGCCGGGAAATCTGAACGCCTATATTTGCGTTCTTAATAACCGAAAACAAGATGATAACCGAAAATTCGACATAATTTGATATTTTTGAAGGCCGTAAATAAGGCTTTACGAAGAAGCATCTGTGTCCTCACCAGCAAATTAGGAATATACAGTTGCCTCGGGTGGAGCCCCATACCTTTGTATTGTATTCTATGAATATATAAGAGAAAGGTGTGGGCAGCTCACCCGCTCATTCCGAACTTGCTGGTGAGGGGGCGGGTAGAGAACCACACCTTTTTCTTTTGATAAAAGTCAAATTCTCTCTCCGCTGCGAATCCAAAACGTGTAACCAACAAAATGAAAAGGAATGCAGCATATCTACCTAACCGAAAATCAATTCCGTGAATCGGTCTTTTCCGATCAGCGCGAACTACTATCTATCCTGAGCAGTCAACGTTATAGAAATATTATTCGTCGCCCCGTTTGATTTTGGTAAAAGTATCAAATTAACCAACGTTTTCTTTCACTTAAATCCAACAATAAACTTAGTGACAGCGATCTCGTTAATGCCACTGAGAAATTGACCAAAACACGAACAAATGAAGCAAAAATTACGCTTAGGGGATAGCTACGTCTATAAAATCAGGTTGCTGCTGTTTATCAATCAGCTGACAACAAACAAACTAAGCTATAAACAGAAACAATTACAACCCGATGGGAGCCCCGGGATCGTACGTCACGATTCTGTCTCTCGTTATCGCCGATTAATAGATAAGTTTTACTTCGGTGTTACCCGGGTACCTTACACTTATTCTACACCATACAAAAAGTGGCGAATACGTGGTAAATATGTGGCTAATATGTGGAGCAAAGATGGGGCAAGAATATCTACACGGAGGATGGCGGCTGCTCTAAGTCCGTGGCAGCTTAGTCCGTTTGTGTGCATTTGTCGAAAAAATATTGAAAAGTCATGTGTTTGGACCCATGCGAAGGTTCCAGCCCGTAGCGGGCTGGGCCTCGCTTTGGGGATTACCTGTTTAATGCTGGGCATCCTCAGCGTTCCATCTGTTGCCCAAACCAACAATGGACTCGTTTTGGAAAAAGATGCGGACCTGGTGAGGTTTCCCAAGATAAAACATAACCCCGACCTCAGTAAGGTGGGCGGTCTGGTGCCGGGGGATACGATACCCGATTACCTGTGGGACCTGCCGTTATGGGTGGTCAACCATCCCGAAGGGAAGGATACGATCACGCTCCGGGAATATGAACACAGCAAGCTGCTGGTGCTCGATCTCTGGACCACATGGTGCGCCCCCTGCATCAAATCGGTGGAAAAATGGATCGATATCCAGCGGCATTATCCCGGGGAAATCGATGTGGTCACCATACACATGGATTTTGATTACAAGGCACTTCCCTTTGTGCAGCACCGTGGATGGAAATATCCGGTAGTAATCGGGGAGGGAAGGGTGCTGGTAAGCAGGCATTTCTTCACCCAGCAGACACCGGGCGGAGTGGTACTTATCAAGGATGGTAAGGTCTTCTCCATACCGTCCTGGCGCTCATACGACGCCGGGATTATCGGAGATATTTTGGCGGGTAACATCAAAAACTTTCCTTCGGTAACCGATGTGACGCATTATGGAAATCTAATCAAACAGGATACAATCAATTAACCAACCCTAAACTGAATCATGAAACGTAAGATCGCATTAGCTGCTTTTTATGTGCTTGCATGGATATGGCCATGCATCGCACAACAGGAAATCAACGGATTTGTCTATTCATCCAGTAATCAGATGCCGTTGCACGGTGCCAGCGTGCAACTGAAGAAAGCCGGTCAGATCCGGCACAGCGGGCCGGATGGAGGGTTCAAGCTTGAACTGACGGGCAATGATACGCTGCTGGTATCATTCGTGGGATACATTCCCCGATACATTCCGGTGACCGTTGAGCCACAACAGCTACTGGAAATATACCTGGAGCCCGAAGCAGAGACATTGGAAGAGGTGGTAATCAATACGGGATATTACCAAGTGCCCCGGGAACGGGCCACGGGTTCCTTTGTGCATGTGGATAACCAGACGCTCAACCGCGTTGTCGGGGGCAGTATCCTCCAACGGTTGGAGGGAATCGCACCGGGCGTGCAGTTCACCAATGCGGGCGGCACTTCGGCCTCAGACATACGGGTGCGTGGATTGGCAACGATACAATCCGATGAAACACCGCTGATCGTGTTGGACGGTTTCCCCTACGAAGGTGACATCAATACCATCAACCCCAATGACATTGAAAGCGTTACCGTACTGAAAGATGCCGCTGCGGCCAGCATCTGGGGTGCCCGTGCGGGCAATGGGGTCATCGTGATCACTACCAAGCAGGGACGGTACGGCCAAAAGGCACAGATATCCTTCAACAACAATGTAACCATCGGGGAAAAGCCGGACCTGTTCTACAACCAAAACCGGCTGCCCAGCGACATCGTGATGCAGATAGAGAAGGAGAAGTACGAACGAGGTGGCTACTATAACGAGGCCGCTACCCAGGCACCGTTCCCGGAGTATGTGGAACTGTTGATCAGGCGTGACCAAGGACTGATCTCCGGAGAGAAGTTTACCCAACAGGAAACCATACTCCGCAATACCGAGGTACGCGACGAAGCACTCCGCTATCTCTACCGACCCTCGCAATACAGGCAGCATGCCTTGAATGTAAGGGGCGGCGGTGAAACCATGCGTTACGCCTTCGGTCTGGGATATGACAGAAACCGGAGTACGATAGTGGGCAATGGCAACGATCGGCTGAACATCAACATGCAGAATACATTCAAGCCATTGGAGGGTTTAGAGTTAAGCGGCAGTATATGGTATACCAGCCAGGGTACCGAAACAAATGGCCTTACGCTCGATGACCTGGGCAGCGGCGCCACGAATTTCGGCCTTTCGCCCTATATCCGGCTAAGGGATGAAATGGGAAACAGTCTACCCGTCGTGAAGGACTATCGCATGCCCTATAAGGAAAGCATGGCCGCGGAAGGCTTACTGGATTGGCAATTCCGGCCGCTGGATGAAATCACCATGGCCGACAACCGCACGAAAGGCACTGAAATGAGGCTCAATGGCGGTGTGCGGTACGCATTCCTCCGGCATTTTAACCTGTCTGCCGACTACCAGTTTGTTCGGGGCGAAAGCCAGACCATCCAGCATTATACGCCGGACAGCTACTACGTGCGTAATCTGGTAAACCGCTATACCCAGGAGGACGGCACGCAGGTGATCCCTCATAACCACATCCTGTACGGCCAGCGTCCAGCCGGGCAACATGCCCACTCGGCAAGGGGGCAGTTGAACTATAGCCGTGATTTCGGCAGTGACCATGCGGTGGCACTGCTGGCGGGTGCCGAAATGCGCAGTGGCGTCCGCGAAACGGAACCGGGTTACCGGCTGTATAACTACGACCCGGAATACCGCACGGGCAACACCAATTTTGACTACGTAACCCGCTACCCGACAAGACCGCGGCTAACGGGTACCATTCCCGAGCAGCCGAGTGGAAGGGACGGCTATATGGACCGGTTCCTGTCTTACTATGGCAACGGAAGCTATACATACAGGAAGCGGTATATACTCTCCGCCTCGTTGCGGTGGGATGGCAGTAATCTCTTTGGGGTGAAGACCAACCAGCGGGGAACTCCCCTGTGGTCGGTGGGCGGGAGCTGGGAAGCCAGCGGGGAGCGTTTCTATCCCATCGCGGACTGGCTGCCTTACCTTCGCCTCCGCGGGACGTATGGCAGCGCAGGGAATGTCAACAAATCGGTAAGTGCATATCCGGTTATCCGCTATGCGATGGATACCGGACGTGACCTTCAATATGCCGATCTGCAAAGCGCGGGGAATCCCTCACTGCGATGGGAACAGGTAAACACGCTGAACATGGGCATGGATTGGCGGACGATGGGCAACCGTATAACCGGCAGTATTGAATACTATACAAAATGGGCACAGGATCTTATAGGTGCCGATTACCTGCCGCCGAGCACGGGTATCATAACGGGAGGGACCGCCGTAGCAACCAACCTGATAAACTATGCCGACTTACAGACAAAGGGCGTTGATGTACAGATAAACAGCCTGAACCTGAATGGCGGCATTACCTGGAAAAGCCTGTTGATGGTAAGCTGGGTGCGGAACCGCGTGACGCACTTCAATACCGGGGAAGTCGCGACTATAGGGAACTATTTCACCAGCCCGCCGCCTGTGGTCGGCCGGTCCAGGGATGCCCTGTACGCGCTGCCGTGGGCGGGCCTGGACCACGAAACTGGCATGCCGTTGGTATGGTATGACGGGGCGCTTGGTGCCGAATACAGCGACTACTACCGCAACTACGATCCGGCAGACCTGCGTATTGAAGGTGTGAGGGTACCGTCTTTCTACGGGTCGCTCAGGAATGATGTTTCCTGGAAGGGCATCGCGCTGAGTGTGCTGGTCACTTGGAAAACCAACTACGTATTTCGCAGGGAGTCAATTTATCCCGGTGTGGAATATGACGGGGGATATCACATGGACTACTTCCGGCGGTGGCAGAAGCCCGGCGACGAACGGATCACCGATGTGCCCGCGTGGGCCGAAAGCTCGGAAACCTACAGGACACAGGTATACCGGCATTCCGAAGCCCTTGTCGATAGGGGAGATCACGTACGTATACAGGATGTGAATCTCAGCTATGCATTTCCACGTGATCTGCTGGGACGGCTGCCTATTGCCGGTATTCGGCTATACGGCTATGTGCGTAACGTGGGTATCTTATGGAAGTCGACCCAAACGGGCATTGACCCGGACTATGTAACGGCCGAATACCCTGCCCCCCGGACATTTGCATTTGGTGTACAAGTAGATTTTTAAGGATAAAGATGAACATGATGAAAAAAGAAACAGTTTTGTCTCTCGCCGCATTGCTCGTTTGCACGGCTTGCGGCAGGAATTTTCTGGATATCAAGCCCGATGTCAGGCTCACCGTACCGAACACCGTGCAGGACTACGATGCGTTACTCAACCATATACGGATGAATACCGCGGCAAGTGTCGAGCTTGGAATCATCGGAAGCGACGAGTATTATATCCCCGATGGGACCCTGACCACACTCTCCGGAGCGGACGAGCGTAACGCATATATATGGGCAACGGAAATCTTCGAAGGCGACGAGTCGGCGGATTGGAACCGTGCCTACGAGCGGATTTTATACGCCAATATGGCGTTGGAAGTTGAAAAAATTACACCGGCGGACAAGGAAATCGCCCTGTGGAAAAACGTAAAGGGTTCGGCGCTGTTTTTCCGTGCATTGAATTATTACCAGCTCGCCCAGCTCTTCTGCCAAATCTACGATGCGGCGACGGCCGCTTCGGTACCCGGCATCCCGCTCCGGCTTGAATACGATGTGACGCAACGGGTAGGACGTGGTACGCTGGCACAGACATACCGCCGGATACTGGATGACGCAACAGCGGCCGTGGAGCTCCTACCCGAAATGGCAGTTGATAAAAAGCGACCAAACAAAGCTGCTGGACATGCGTTGCTCAGCAGGATTTACCTTCAAATGGCAGACTATGGACTCGCTGAAAAGCATGCGAGCCTGAGTCTGCAATTACAGGACGATCTGATCGATTTAAATACCCTTGATCCGACACTAAATTATCCATTTCCTGAGGATGTCAACCAAAATATTGAAGTATTGTTCGACAATGGTGGCGGGGCCGCGACAATTGTAGGACTTGCCAGATTTAACGCGGATACCACGTTACTGGCCTTATATAGTGATCGCGATCTGCGTAGGGATGTCTACTACTTTGCACATACTAACGGGGCAACGATATTCGGTGGGGGGTACGTGAGGAGTACCCGGACATGGATTGGATTGGCTACTGATGAAATGTGGATTACACGTGCGGAATGCAGGGCAAGGCTCGGTGATGTTCAGGGGGCACTTGAAGACCTAAACCACCTGTTGCGGTACCGGTTCCGCGATGGGATGTTTGATCCGATAAAGGAAAGTAATGCTGAAGAAGTATTGCGGATCGTCTTACAGGAACGCCGTAAGGAGCTGGTTATGCGGGGTACGCGATGGGAGGATTTACGCCGGTTGAGCAATGATCCGCGCTTCGCTGGAACCTTGGTACGGATGATTGATGGACAGCGATATGAATTGCCCGCGGGAGATCCGAGGTGGGTCTGGCCGATACCGGATAATGAAGTGGAACTGAATAAGCTTGAGCAAAATATCAGGTAAGTGATCAATTTACCGAGGCGGCAGATTCCTGCCGCCTCGGTAATCTCCCATCATCATTCTTCCGGATGATCGGCGGTAAGAAGCGTACCAAAAGTATCCCTTGCTTCGGCAATCGTTTCAGGTTTATCCTGCGGATCATCGAGCGTAAGCTGGACGGAACACATGATGGTTTCGTTTTCCGTCGCACACTGGTCTTCGCTCGAACCGATAAAAGGAGCATCTGTTTCGTTACCGATCAGTAGCTCTTCCTCGTTCTCCGGACTGCCTCCGGGAGCGACGGTTACCGAATACCAGGCCGTATCGAGTTTTTTCTCGGTAAACTTAAAGGCCGAAAACCCGATCATCATGCCCGTCAGGGCCAGCATAAAAAAGTAACGTTTCGTTATATCTATTGCTTTGTTTACAATCTTATTCATACAATGGACTTTTCTTTCGCATTTGGAAAAAAAGCACCCCAAAAAAAGGTTTGATTTGACTTATGGCTCTTCAAAGCCGTTACACTTATTATTCCGGTCACTGACGTGGAGATTCCGGTCACGTGCCTTTACATTTACCCTCGGTAGTTTCGCACAGACAGGGTGAGTTTTTACAAGGCCCTGCGCCTGAATAGTGCAAACTTGCGGGGAAAACGTTTAGGAAAAGTAAACACACATCGTTTAACAATAAAGTGTCCGGAAATATCGCGGGTTTCGGCCGGCTGCCGGAATATCTGCACGGACTTCCGGTATTTCCGCCGGCAGCCGCTGGCTTGGCGCGTGGGCCACGTAAGCCACACACCAAGTACCGCCAGCAGGAAGAAAACGGCATTGAACCACAGATGATCGTTCCATGAGAGCCCGCTGATCACCGATCCGCATCCGCACGGGCGCTTTTCGTACCAACCCAGCACACCGAAAAGAATGAATAGTGTAAAAACCAGCATCAGGATGGCCGATAGCCACATGCCCTGCTGGGTGCGTCTTCGGCTTCGGGGCCAGGCAAGCAGTATTGCGGCACCCAATTCTAACAATGGTAGCAACCAGAACAGGATGTCAGCACTCCACTGCGGAATCGGCTGACGCCGCAGGGTGCTGTAGAACCCGGAAAGATCCCACAGCTTCTCTACGGCTACCGGAACCCACAAGGCAAGCAACGCTAACTTGATAATACCTACTATGATGGATTTCTTTTCCATAACCCTTGTTTTTTCTTAATTGTATACATCCGTTCGGAAACTAATCGTTGGATATCGGTCAATCTGCTGATTTGCTGTTTCTGCGATTCGGTGGCGGTGTAAAACCAGAACAGACTGTCCAGCCATTCCATTAGTTTCGGATCGGCCACTACCGGGCATTGCTCGAAGCCTACAGCCTTGATGCCGAAACGCCATTCGACGCATCCACCTGTAACCGACAGGTAGGCCACCCGCTTATCTCTTGGGTCGTTGTGGTACAGCCGGATGATGAACGGCGAAGCATAGGTATCGGCATAGACCATATTACCGAAGCCCTGCAGCCAGTCCATCTTGACCTGATGGGTCCGTTCGCGGAAGAGCCGATGCCAAAATGCTTGGATCATCGCCGGAGTAGTGGCTGGGGTAGGCGAGGTTGCCCAGGTTTTCATCGGTATGTGTTGTAATGTTTTCATCTTTTGACCTCCATTGTTTTATTGTCATCGATACAAAAGAAGATAGGAATCTACTGATATGAATGGGGGACGTAGGTTGCCATATGGTATCGTGTGACGTGTTTTTCCGGGGAATTTTCATTCCCCAATATCTTTTGCGCGCGCTTTCGCTGCTTGCCGGAATCATGCATATCAGGTAGGTTGGCCGCATCCGGCACGCTGGACAATGTGGGGGGCGGATGGGGAAAAT
This sequence comes from Parapedobacter defluvii, assembly GCF_014642075.1. GTDB lineage: Bacteria > Bacteroidota > Bacteroidia > Sphingobacteriales > Sphingobacteriaceae > Parapedobacter > Parapedobacter defluvii. Next base: position 457,092 of record NZ_BMIK01000002.1, read on the forward strand.
CCATTCCCCGGGAAATGTGAAAAAAAGTAGGTTAGCGGTTTTCGGTCTTGTTGAGCTTAAAGTCTTTTTCGAGCAGCTCCAGTTCCTTGATCAGTTGCCTGCGGTAACGTAGGGCTGGGCCGTATAATGCGGATTTATCAAACTTGGTGAGTGTATGGGCGGATACAGGCTGGCCTGTTTTGCTCAGGTGGGCATTGGTGAAGTCCCTGGCCGCCTCCTGTTGCGTATCATAGTCAAATTCACCGGCCTTGTGCCGGTAATGGAAGCGGACGGCAATATCGCCTGCGAGTGCATTGGTGCGTAGGGGGTGGCTATTGGACCCCGTGTCGGAAAGCGATTCCCACAGATGGGCGACCGTAGTTTCCATTAATACTTTGAGCGATGGCCGGTTGGGGTCGAAGGCAAGGGGAAGGGTGTGATAAAGTTCGACAGTCTCCTGGCACCGACGTAGCACCTCGTCTGCCCGCCCCTCTGCCCAGGCCCGTTCCATTTCGTCGCTGAGGTGCTCCTTCCACCGGTTGAAGAATCCCATGTAATTGAAATTGTAATTAACCATCGCCTCCATGAAGCGCTTCGGCCAGTCCTTGGTACGTTGGTCTTCGGCGAGCTGACGCAGCATGCCGATGAATTCGGGTAGGTAGGTGCGGTGATGGTAAACGGGCATCGGTGCTTTCCCTTCTGTAAAAAGAGCGGTCAGGGCATGGCCTATTTCCGCGAGGAGCGTTGGTGGTACTTCTTTCTGTTTGAGCTTTTCGATGGTGGGGCGTAGCTCCCTGTGGCTTTCGTGTTGTAATACCTTCACGTGAAAGTCCGGTAAGGGTTCGCGGGGTGGGATGAGATCGGCAAAAAGCCGTTCATGGCTGGTCAACAGCTTCCATACGGATAGCACGACGATGCTGTCGGCCATCGCCAACGCCCATTTGTACAAGGCTACGAGGCCGCGGTGGTAACGCAGGAAATCGATGGCGGCGAGCTCTGCACTGGTGTATTCCCTGAATGTACGGGGTACATCTACCTGCAGTTGCAGGCAGATGCCGCTGATGTGGCTGGCGTCATGGCTGCCATCCGCACATTGATCGAGGGCTTGTTGCAACAGTTGTAGAAGTACCAGCATAGGTAATCGGTTTAGGGTTCTTCGTTGTTTGGCTGCACTGGCCGGATGCGGAACCCGTTGGCCAAGTGCCCAGTATGGATATACTTCACGGTATCGCCTTCGATGACGACCAGTGTGGGTACATGGGATACGGCCGTAACCATCTGCTGGTCGGTAAGCAAACCGAGGGTATCGAAATACCGGCCGTAACCGGGCCGGAACAGGCTATCCGATACTGCTGCCTGCGACCGGGCGGTGAGGGCTACCACGGCGTCCACCAATCCGGCTTCCCGCCACGATGCCGCATTGGCGGCCATGTCTTTGCATAAGGGGCAGTCGGGCCGGTAGAGGTAAAGGGCGTACGTGCTGTCGGCGGAGAGGGGCAGTGCGGCAAAAGGCGTACGGCTTCGTGGAAGTCCGAGCCAGTGCGGGTTATCAACCCGGTTCCGGCGTAAGGGCCCGTCGAAGCTCATCCCGGCGAGCAGGAAGGCTGCTGCGCCGAATAGGAGGACGATGGCGCCCCGGATGCGGTTGACCGGCGCTGCTTCCCGGTGGGCTGGATACGCGCTGGCCATCCAGAAGCCGCCCATAAGGAGCAGTGTATTGCGGATATATACCCCCCAAGGGGGCAACTGCAGATTTTTTACCGAACCGAAGCAGGCGCAGTCGGTGATGCCCTTGGTTACGAGGCCATAGCTGTATACAAGCGTAAAAGCCAGGGTGAGCCAGGCAAGCGTACCGGCAATTTCGCGGGGCTGGTAGCCAAGCAATAAGCAGAGTCCCAGCATGGCTTCAACAGGAGGGATAACCACAGCCATGACAGCCAGATTGCCCGGCACATACCGGTGCACCAACGCCACGAAGGCCTGGGTATCCAGCACCTTGGCAAAGCCGGAGGTAAGGAAAACCAGTGCAATGCCGATACGGACGATAGGGAGTGCTTTGGTTTTCATGGGCTTACCCTGCGTAGTGAGTCAATCGATTCGAGCAACATCCGCTCCTGTACGTCGCAGGGGTTGCGGCTTTCGTGATAAGCGTGTAACTGGGCCACCCGCTTCCGTAGCTGGATTTCATCCAGCAATTGCAGGTGCGCTTTCTCCTCGGGCTCAAAGCAGGGCGACGGGGTGGCGATTAATACCAATGCAAAGGCCAGCGACACAGCGGGGAGGGCTAGCGGATGGATGGCGATGCGGCGGCATCCGTGCAGGTACCAGTGGTACAGCTCATTGAAGTGCGTGGTTTTCATTTTAGTGGGTTTTAGGCAAACTTACGCAAGCGGTATGGTATTGACACCCAGAGAGCGTGTCTATCCGTCGATGGGCGCTATCCATCTGCCAATGTGTGCTGTCCATCCATCGATGGACAGCATTACAATTGTGAAACGTACGGTTATTTGGTACCTTAGCATGGAACTAATCGGTGTTTGAACCGACCGGGCCAATGAAGATGATTGATCGTATCAAATCGCTCCGCTACTGGCTGATTCCGATCCTTTCGGTTTTGGTAGGGGAAGTGATGGTCATTTCGTTACTGACCATGTGGTCTGTTGGGCCTTGGTACCGGATGTATCCTCATCCTGAATTCCGATTACTGATTTGGGCATTCATGTCCGCGGCGTTCGGTATGGCGTTTGCCGTATTCGTGGTTACGCTCGCGTTAAACAGTTGGCCGTGGTTGATGCGGTGTATGTTGCGGCGTTACCTCGCACAGGCTGTGGTGGGGATTTTTGGCCTGGGGTTGCTGGGGTATGCATACAGCAACCTGTTTTGGCGCGCGCTGGGCGAAAGCTTGTTGTTGCTTGAGAATGGCAGGGGCATTCCGTGGTGGGCGGCGATTTACCTGATTGCGCTGAACTTCGCTTTTGTGTTTATGCCCATGTCGGTCGGATTCATGCAGTCCGGGGTGTCCCCGCGCGACGGGTATCTTAAGCATCTCTTGGGTACGGACGAAACGGGTCGGGTGCAAGAAGTTTCGCTGGAGTGGGAGGTAGCTTACATGAATTCCTTCGATGACCGGCAGCGGGTGTTTCGCCGTGACCCGGAATTGCCTCCGCTGGCATTGGATACTTCGCTGAAAAAGCTGGCGCCAAAAATCGACCCGGATAACTATTGCTGGATAAACCGCAACTATATCGTCCATTGGCGAGCCATCCGAGCGCTCAGGCCCGACAAGAAAAGGCGGCTGGAGGTTTGGCTCGATCCGCCGAATTACAGTGAACTGCATCCGGATAAAGAATCCTGTACGTATGTCCGCAAAGAGCGGGTAGATGAAGTGATGGGTTGGTATCAGGCGTGTTTGGTAAGGGAGACCAGTGGTTCTTAAACATGTTTTTGGAAAGCAATTACCCTGCTTCCAAACCGCTACCTAACTGCTGCGGGTGGCTTGGCGGTGTGCGAGCCGTGAGCTGGCGGTATGCTGGCGGTTTTCGGCACCCTTACCGCAAGGTGACCGCAGTGAAACCGCCAGCTGACTCCTCTATGATGCGGCGCCTTCCGGCGGAGGGTGTCCACTCCTTTATCCGCCTTAAAACATCGGTTCCTGCCGATTGTCCCAAAAGAAAAGGACCTTAATACGATCCTGTCTGACTTCGTAAAATACAGAGGATATTTTGTCAATTAAGGCCCGTCTGATAGTAGGATCAAATTTGCTTGCTTGATACAAATATGGATTCTGGCTAATTAGCTCTAATGTTTTGATAGTGTTTTTTTCAAAGCGCCTTTCATATTTCTCTCCAAACCTTTCATTGATCTGCGCACAAATTGCATCGAAGGATTCGACTGCACGTTCGGATAGGTCGATAGGTAAGCTCACCGTTTATTGGCAATTTTTTCCTTGAATGCCTCAAAGGTAATCGTTCGTCCAGCGTCAATATCCGCCTGTCCTCTTTTTATACTTTCGATGACATGCTGAGGTAACGTCTCGTCACTTTGGTGTTCAAAGGGTACTTTAAGAGCTTCAAGGAATGCCCTGAGAGCTTTCTCCTGTGACTTATTGGGGTGTACGATATATGTATCCATTTGTATGTCCATTGATAACGGTCAGGCTAAGATACCAAAAAATACCGCTTTTTCAATAGGCGGAAGCTTACTTAGCCCCTGTCACGCTTTCAACGCCAACAGGGGCTCCGTAAAATCCAAATTTCCAAACGGTTTCCGTAAATTGCGCAACCGTTTGTTTTTACCCCGGATTTGCTACTTTCTACTATCTTTGCTAATATTGACGGATTAAGCAATATAAAACCTTTTTACATTCTCAGGGCGGGTACATACGTATAGTTTAGGAGCTTTTTATTTTAGTATGAGCGACTTACATCAAATGACGGATATAGAGCTGCTGCACCTGTTGGGTCAGGGTGATGCAGGCGCTTTCCGGGTTGTCTTCCTGAAATACAACAGGCAACTGTATGCCGCCGCCTATAATAAACTGCGTGATCGGGAAGAGGCCAAGGATGCGGTGCAGGATGTATTTGCCAAGCTATGGTCGAAAGCATCGGGTATCTCCCTGCGAAACGCCGACCTGTCGTCATACCTTCACTCAGCGGTACGGCATCGGATACTTGACATGCTGTCCAAGAAAAAATTGGCAGGCAACTACCTGGAAAACCTGCAGGACTATCTGGAAAGAAGCGAAGAGCACACCGACTGCCTTGTGCGCGAGCGGCAGATGAAGGAGATCATCGAAAAAGAGATTGCCGTGTTGCCTCCACGTATGCGCGAGGCTTTCGTACTGAGCAGGCACGGCCACCTCTCCCATAAAGAAATAGCCCAACAGATGAATATAACCGACCAAACGGTAACCGACCAAGTGAAGAAAGCACTGAAGATCCTGAAGGAAAGGCTGAGCTACTATTTGCTGATAGTTATCCTCTTGAATATTTTTTGATTTTTTTCTTTTTTCCATCCCCCTTCTCTCTTTCTCGTCCGTCATACTCTATAGAAACGAAAGGACGCGATCGTGAGAAAAAAAGAAGCAGAACGATTATTGGAAAAATATCGGCAGGGGTTATGTTCCGATGAGGAAAAATTACTCCTGATCGATTGGTATAGGCAATGGAACGAACCGGGGCAGGAAGCCAATCTGCCTGCGGAAGAATTATCCCGCGTAGAACAGGAAATGTGGACACATTTGACGCACGTAACACAACCCCGCAAAGTCGGATTTCACTGGCTGAAACCTGCCATGAAAATCGCCGTAGCCGCCTTGGTCACGATCGCTCTATCCTTTTCGATTTACCAGTATTTGTACCGCACCGAATCACCGGATGTCCACGAGTTGCTTGCCCACGATGTGGAACCGGGGCAAAACAAGGCCTTGCTGGCCTTGGCCGATGGAAACGCCATCGAACTGCGGGAAGACGAAAACGGCATCGTAATGGCAGGCGGTGGCGCGGTCAATTATGCCGATGGAAGCCCCTTGCTGGAAGACAACCTGCAACAACCGGGTGAGCCAAGAGACTATGTGCTAACCACTCCGAGAGGAGGGCAGTACAAAGTGGTACTGCCGGATGGGAGCAAGGTATGGCTCAACGCAGCTTCTTCCTTGCGCTACCCAGCGCGTTTTACCGGTAAGGAACGTAACGTGTATTTGGAAGGAGAGGCCTATTTTGAGGTGGCAGCGCATGTCGGAGCGCCTTTTATTGTGCATTCCGACAAGCAGTCGGTGAGGGTATTGGGGACGCATTTTAATGTAAATGCCTATGCCGACGAACAGGCGGTGAAGACTACACTGGTGGAGGGTATGGTTCAAATCGAAAACCGGACATCCAATACCGTCAATCAGCTGCGTCCCGGCGAGCAATCCGTGGTGGTGGAAGGGAATACGCATGTACATGCGGTAGAGACAGACGAGTTCATCGCCTGGAAGGAAGGATATTTCCTATTCAATGATACCGACCTGAAAAGCGTGATGCGCCAATTGGCGCGATGGTACGATGTACAGGTTGCTGATATAGACCGCCTTCCGGATAACCGATACAACGGTAAGCTGCCAAGAAACGTCAAATTATCCAGTGTCTTGCGGGTGCTGGAACTAACCAGCGAACTGAAATTTGAAATACAAGAAGGAAGGAGGATACGGATGGTGAAGTAATACGTGAAGGGCGTGAAATCGGCCATGCGCCAACATGACCGATTTGATTGATAGGCCCAAATAACGATCGCTATTTAATCAAATTTATTTTAACCTAACAAACAAAGGTATGAAGATTAAACCCAAAACAAGAATGATGGGCGGATTACGTACCAAGGTAACCGTACCCATTATTCCTTGTCAGATAAAATTTGTTGTAGTTATGAAATGGACAGGAGTGCTTTTGATGGCCCTGTTCTGCCAGCTGGCAATGGCCGCCTATTCACAACGCATCACGGTGCGGTTTGAGGGGGCATCGTTGAAAACAGTGATATCTTATATCAGCGAAGAGAGTGGTTATACCTTTCTCTATGACCAGCGGTATTTAGGGCAGGCCAATCCGGTGAGCCTTAATATGCAGGACAAGCCTGTGCTGGAAGTGGTTAAACAGGCGTTTGCCCAGCAACCCTTTGTTTACCAGGTAGTAGACCAGGTGATCACCATTCGTCCCAAACCGGCGGGCGAGACCGGAAATGACCAGCCTGCGTTGCCCCACCCGGTGCAAGATACAGACGTGAAAGGCAAGGTGACGGATTCATTGGGCATACCGCTTGCGGGAGTGTCCGTGCGCGTCAAAGGAACCGATAAAGGTACTACCACGGACAATGACGGTAATTTTGTTTTGCAGAACGTAGCAGACGGGGCCGTCTTGACGATCTCGTTTATCGGCAGCTCCCCGCAGGAAATCCCGGTTTCCAGAAGTGAAATGCATGTGGTTCTGCAGAACGTGGCAAGCTCGCTCAACGAAGTGGTGGTGATCGGTTATGGCACCCAACGGAAAATTGACTTAACAGGGGCCGTGTCGTCCGTGAAAGCCGATGACATCGTGATGTCCCAGGGGCCTGAAATAGGCAACATGCTGAAAGGCAAGGTGGCGGGGCTGACCATACAGCAGAATAGCGCCCAACCCGGAGGCGGTATTGATATTTTGATCCGCGGAGCGGGCTCGGTAAATGCAAGCAATGCGCCCCTGTTTGTCGTGGATGGATTTCCCATCTCTGATCTGCAGCAACCCGCAGCCGGAAATCGGTACGATGGAGGCACGCAAAGTATCCTCAATTCGTTCAATCCCAACGATATCGAATCGATAGAAGTGCTGAAAGACGCGAGTGCTACCTCTATCTATGGTGCCCGGGCGGCCAATGGCGTTGTATTGATAACGACCAAACGGGGCAAGGAAGGAAAAGCAAGGGTGGATTATTCCGGTAATTTTTCCTTTCAGACGTATGACAACTCTTTCGATGTGCTGCCCCTGAACGAATGGATGGCGGTGAGTAACGAGTCGTCCTTTGATCAATGGATGTGGGATAACCAGGTTTATCCCTATGGCGAGCGGACGCTGGAGGAGGCGCAGGCGCAGCCCGTAAATGACATCCCTTATCGCAGGCCTTTCACGCAACATGCCATTGACAACGTGGGCAGGGGAACCGACTGGTTTGATCTGGTCATGAGAAACGGTTCCACACAGCAACACAACCTGTCCATGTCCGGCGGGAACAGCAATACGAAATACCTGATATCAGGAAATTACTACGATCAGAACGGTGTCGTAAAAAATGTCGGCTTCAAGCGGTATTCTGTACGGGCAAACATCGATCAGGATATAAGCAAATATGTTAAAGTGGGACTCAATTTCACGGGCAGCAGGATAGGCAATGACAATACCCAGTTGGGGGGCGAAGAATATGAAAACTCCGGAATCATACGAATGGCGCTCCAGATGGGCCCCCAGATTCAGGAGAAAGATGAAAATGGCAACTATCTGCTGAACCCCAAGGCCCCATTACAGCCCAACCCCGCTTCAATGCTGACAATTTCCGACGAAGGAAGGGTAGAGCGGATGCTGCTGAACACATTTGCAGACATTACACCGATCAAAGATTTGACGATACGGTTGAAAGCGGGATTGGATAGGGGCGTTACGAAAAGGAACACGTATTTGCCAAAGACGACCATACACGGTGCATTGGAAAATGGAAGGGCATCGATCAGTAATTTTGATCGCGACGATTACCTGTTGGAAGGGACGATCAATTATACGAAAACACTGGAAGATGGTCACAAATTTGATGTTTTGGGGGGTGTGTCCAGGCAAAAATTCTACGAGCGAAGTGAGAGCAGCGCAGCTTCGGGATTTATTACGGATGCATTTCTATGGAACAACCTGAATGCCGGCAGCACCCAGCTTCCCTCAACCTCTTACAGTTCGGAGAATATGATCGCTTCTTATTTTGGCCGGTTAAACTATAACTACAAGAGCAAATACCTGGTTACCCTCACGTTGCGTACAGATGGAGCCAGCGTATTTGCAAGGAACAACAAGTGGGCGACATTTCCGTCTGCGGCAGTGGCCTGGAATGTAGCGGAAGAACCGTTCTTTGAGCATATAAAAGGTACGTTTACGCAATTGAAGGTCAGGCTGAGTTATGGGCAAACCGGGAATGCCGCCATTGGGGGCAATGCATTTGCAGCTTATTCGGCTTATCCCGGTTGGTTGTCAAGCGACGATACACGGATGATGGCAGTGTCTTTGTCCAGGCTGGAAAATCCGGACCTGAAATGGGAAACAACAACGGGACTTAACCTGGGGTTGGACTACGCATTGTTCAACGGCAAAATAGAGGGTTCGGTCGAACTGTTCAATAACCAGATTTCTGATCTGCTGCAAATAAAACCGCTCAATTCTTACCAAGAGGTAAATGAAGTTTGGGCAAACGTAGGGAAAACAAGGAGCAGGGGCGTAGAGGTCAGCGTAACGACGCGGAATATCCAACGAAAGGATTTCCAGTGGCGCACCATTGCCAATTTTTCGATGTATAGAGATACCTGGTTGGAAAGGGCGCCGGATTGGAAGCCAAGTGTATTTGAAAATGCTAACGACCCATTGAGGCCCATGCACTACCGGATTGCCGATGGAATATTACAGATCGGCGAGGACATTCCGGTTTCCCAGCCTTTGCTGCGGCCCGGACAGATAAAAATTAAGGACATTGACGGATTTGCGAGAGACGAGTCAGGTAACCCCGTCGTGGATGAGAACGGCGTGTTTTTGAGAACAGGGCAACCGGATGGCATGATAGACGAGGCGGACAATGTACTGCTGGGAACCTCCGATCCCGGGTACATGATTGGCCTGACCAACATCATCTCCTACAAGAATTTTAGCTTGAATTTTGATTTCAACGGGCTGTTGGGCAGAAGGATGGCAGATCCCAATTATGTGAATTATGGCTATAGTGCGTGGGGAACCGCCGTACAGGGCTATAATTCATTGAGAACCGTCAAAGACAGGTGGACGCCCACGAATCCGTCGACCACCAACCCGAGTACGTTTGCCAACTACTCTACCTACGGTTATGGCGATTTCTTTTTGCAGGATGCCTGGTTCATCCGGCTGCAGAATGTGTCATTGGGATATAAGCTACCCAAGGAGTGGATAAACGGGGTATTCTCTTCGGTTCAGATAAACGTAGCCGCGAATAATATTTTCGTGATCAGTCCGTACACCGGAATTGATCCCGAAACGGATAGTTATACGGCGGCCTATCCGAACATCCGGACATTTACCGCGGGATTGAATTTGGTATTTTAAGTGCTTTTTTAAAGATATTAGACATGAAAAAAGTTAAGTTATTGATCGTGTCCGTTGTGTTGTCACTGGGCAGTTGTACCAAGGACTTGGTTTCTATCGATTACGGGGAGATCAACCCGGCTATATTTCCCAAAACCGAAGCCGATATTGAAGCGATGGTAAATTCGGTTTACTATCCGTTGAGAGGTTCGTGGTGGGACGGGATATTTTCCACTTCGGAACGTGGGGTAATGATGATCAGTGATTGTACCACGGAAATATTGACCGGCTGGTACGACGAAAAGGAACGGGCAACGCAGCATAGCTATACGCCCGATGATGCAGGTATCACCTACTTTTATGATTGGTTCTACAACAAGATAAGCCGGATGACCATGACGATAAGCCTGATCGAAGAGTCGACGGTAAATGACGAGCTAAAAAGGGCGGCTATCGCGGAAGTCCGCTGTGCAAGGGGGTTGCTGGCCTATACGCTGTTCGACCTTTATGGCCCATTGGTTATCGCTCCGCTGGAGGTCTTGAAAAATCCGTTGACAGAGGCGCCGCTGGCCAGGATGCCGTACGAGGAGATGGTTAATTTCATCGAGGCAGACCTCGTTGCAGCCGCCGAAGATTTACCCCATCCGGCAGATGCTAGGTATGGCCGGTTTAACAAGGCATTGGCCAAGATGCTGTTGATCCGGTTAAATCTGCATGAGAAAAGATGGGACAAGGTCGTTGAACTGGCAGATGATATCATTAACTACAATTACTATCGGTTGGATGACGATTACGTGGGAATGTGGGATCTGGACGGCGCAAGCAACAGCGGCGAGGTGATTTGGGCGATCCCTTGCGACTATGAGGGCACCAGCGAAAATCAATGGCAGCTGATGGTGTTGCCGGGTGTATATGCACCCAAAGGTGGCTGGGGAACGATACAAAGCACTTGGTGGTTTTACGATACCTTTCAACCTACGGACAAACGGAGAACCATGCTGATTTCCGAATTTACGGATGTGGAAGGCCGCACCTATAACCGGGCAAATCCGGGTTCTTTTCTCAATTATGGGCCTTTGCCATTGAAAATTCAGGAAGATGCCGCAAGAACGACAAGTTTTACCACGGTAGACATCATCATGTACCGGTATGCCGACGTACTGCTTTCCAAAGCGGAGGCATTGGCCAACGGATCGGGCTCGCCTTCGCAGGAGGCGATCAATCTGATCAACCAGGTAAGGGAGCGGGCAGGCATCGGAGATGTGCAATTGGTAAATTATCCAAGCCTCAGTGCGTTTAATGATATGCTGCTGACCGAAAGAAGCCATGAATTCTGGTGCGAAAACGGGCAGTACAGGGCGGACTTAATCAGGCATGATAAATTCGTTTCCCGTTGTCTGGAAGTCAGGAAATCGACCTATACGGCACCTTATAAGCAGCTCTTCCCGTTTTCAAGGACGGCAATCAGCGAAGGCAAGGGGCAATTCATCCAAAATCCGGGGTACAATTAATAGAAAGCAATGTACAGCATAAAGAAATTAGGTATGAAAAGGAAGAATATCATACTGCTTGCGGGCATGGCCCTCGCCACGTTACTGATTATTTCCTGTAAAAAGGAAGATGGCGAAGGAGGCACCAAAGCGGTGTTCAGTTATGTAGCTGACGGTTTTATCGTGAATTTCACGAATTTCTCCACCGGTGCCACGGAATATGAATGGGATTTCGGAGACGAGAGCGGGACGGCTTCCACGGCACGGGCGCCCCAGCACGTTTACACTGCAAAAGGCGATTTTTTGGTCACATTGACGGCCAAAAATGGAGACCTTGTCAGTACGTTTACCGATACGGTAACCATCGTTGGTCCGAATATTAAAATAGACGGGGACTTCACCGATTGGGAATATGTAGGGTATTCGCATGTCAATGAAGGAACCTCAGGAGGGACTATATTGGCCGTGAAGACATTTTCTACGGCAACAGACCTGAATTTCCTGGTCGAAGGTACCCATGATATGACCTTGGCCAGGCTACAGATTTACATTGATACAGATAATAATCCGGAAACAGGGTATGCGAGCTGGCAGTATCCTGCCGGTGCAGGGGCTGATTTTAAGATAGAAGGCAGCATTACCGATGGATGGGGAGGCTTGCAGCAACATTCGGGAAATCCCGCGGATGACTGGGGTGGCTTTTCGGGGGACATCGCGTCTTTTCCGGAGGTAATTGTGTATTCAGAAATGAAGACCGAACAGGATAAGAACCGGATTGAATTTTCAGTCAAAAGGTCGCTTCTGGGGACGCTAGCCAACCACGTGAATTATGCTATTGTCGAGAATTCGATTACGTACTCGCAAATAGGTGCGCTCCCCGCCAATCAATATCCGGAAGCCAAATACGCTGTTTTTTCATTTTAGTACACACCGAATGAACAGTATTCCATCAAGTGATACGCCATTAAAGCAACGGCTCCTATCACTGGACGTAATGCGGGGCCTTATTATGATCCTGCTTGCTGCAGAAAGCTGTATGCTGTATGCGGCATTGGACGATGTTACCGCTGGTGATTCTTTTGTTGGCGCTATCGTTAAGCAATTTTTTCACCACCCCTGGCATGGGCTGCGTTTCTGGGACCTGGTACAGCCGTCATTTATGTTGATGGCAGGTTCGGCACTGTACATCTCCTGGCATGGAAAATCCAAAAAGGGGATAAGTTGGGAAAGCAACTTCAAACATATCCTGGTACGTTGTTTCAGGTTGTTCTTATTCGGTGTAGGCTTGCATTGCGTTTATGCAGGTAAGCTCGTTTGGGAATTATGGAACGTGCTCACCCAACTTTCGGTAACTACGCTGATCGCTTACCTGATCATCCGCAGATCCGGCTTATGGCAATTGGTTTTTTCTGTGGGCCTGCTGCTGCTTACAGAAATGGCCTATCGCTTGGTACAGGTGCCCAATTTCGACCAGCCGTTTACGGAACACCATAATTTCGGAGCCTTTATGGATAGGATTTTGATGGGTAAGACCAATTCCGATGGTTGGGTAGCCATCAACTTTATACCAACTGCGGCACATACGATCTGGGGAGTGGTAGCAGGTAAGCTGCTGATTTCTCCGGCTACCAACGGCGAGAAAATACAACGTCTCCTTGTGGGCGGGGCAATCGCGCTGGTAGCCGGATACGCATTGGACATAGGTGGTATTACGCCAATTATAAAGCGGATAAGTACCAGTTCGTTTGTTTTGGTGTCTGGCGGATGGGTATTGCTCCTGATGGCTTTGCTGTTTTGGATAAACGATGTGAAGAAGTATTTCAGGTATGCGTGGATATTCACCGTGGTCGGTATGAACGCCATTTTTATCTACCTGTTTTTCGAAACAGTGGGCATGCAATGGGTCAACGGTGCGGTGGCGATTTTTGTGGTGGGTTTTTTAAGGTTTACGAATCTATCTGATGAGGTGATGACCCTCATGTCGGCTTCGGTAACGTTGGCTGCCGAATGGTATTTATGCTATTGGCTTTATCAAAAGAAACTGTTTTTTAAACTATGACTATTTTAATCTATCATTTATGAGATTATTAAAAAAAATTCCGTGCGGTATATTGATGCTGGTTCCCGTGTTGTTGAGTTGCAAGAACAAAGGCGAACCCGCACCACCACCCGAGCAGGAACCGAAAGCTACGGTCACGTATACCGAAAGCACTGAGGATTTCCCGAATCCCGAAAGGGGGTTTTATCGGTATACAGAAACGACAACGAGCAACTTCACGGCGCTGGACGCAAATACCCTGAAGGGGTACCGGCAATTGCAGAGCATTTCCAATGCCAATTACCGTGTTTATAGCACGTTGGTATTCAGGTATTATGTGCTAGACGATGTCAAAAACACCGCAATATCCCAAACTACGCTGGCCAAAATAAACGAAGATATGGAGGCTGCGAGAGCAGCAGGGGTCAAGCTGATCCCGAGGTTTGTCTATACGATTACGCAAAACGCAGGGGACTGCCCCGAAGGTGCCATATGTCCGCCGTATGGTGATGCGTCAAAAGCGATTGTATTGCAGCACATTGCCAGCCTGAAACCTGTACTGTATGATCATGCGGATGTGATTGCGTGTGTGCAGCTGGGGTTCATAGGGATATGGGGAGAGCAGTATTATACCGATTTCTTTGGGGATGCATCATCCAACGGCGGACAGGGGAAACTGACCGATGAAAACTGGTTGGACAGGGCAGAGGTGATTGAGGCCTTGTTGGATGCGGTTCCAAAGACCCGGATGATACAGGTAAGGTATCCGCAACAGAAACAGCGTTACGTTTATGGCGTGGATGCCCCGGTGACCGCTGCACCCATGACAGAAGCGGAGGCGTATACGGAAGATGAAAAGGCGCGGATAGGCTTCCACAACGATTGTTTCCTATCCGGACCAAATGACGTGGGTACGTATGAAGATTACGGAAACAGTTCAACCAACAGAAGCGCCAGCGCCGATGTGGTAGATATACTGAAGGAATACAATAGAAATGACAGCAAATACGTGGTGGTAGGCGGGGAGACCTGCAGACCTTTTACGCCCGATAACAATTGTGAGCCCGCGGGCAGGGCACAGGCTGCTTTTGCCGAAATGCACTACAGTTATATCAACGCGCACTATAATAATCAGGTCAATAACGTTTGGCAGACGGGCGGATGCATGGACAACATCAAGAAAAACCTGGGTTACCGGTTTGTTTTGCAGGATGCGACATTTCCTGACGAAGTGACGGCGGGCAGTAACCTTGCGTTCACCCTGAACCTGACCAATAAAGGCTATGCCTCGCCATTCAATGCCCGTCCTGTACAGCTCCTGCTGCGCAGGGCCGGAACGCAGGAAGTCACCGTTTTACCCATTGAAACGGATGTACGAAAATGGTACACAGGTGATATCAAGATAACGTCTTCGGTTGCCATTCCCACGGGGCTGGCAAAGGGCGAATATGAATTGCTGCTCAATCTGCCCGATGCGTACGAACGTATTGCCACACGGCCGGAATACAGCATCCGGCTGGCCAATAATGAGGTTTGGGAAGAAACAACTGGCTACAACCGGTTGAATCATCAGATTCGCGTGAATTAATGAATGGAATTAATGAATAGGATGAGCACACTAGTCATCAAATCGACGTTGGCTACCCTGCTGTTGCTGGGAATCTCGCTCGATTTGGCCGCACAGCAGGTAACCATTCCGGTGAGTAAGGGTGAAAAATGGTTTGGAGGGGTGGTTAACGAAGCACACCTGATGCCTTTCAAGGAAGGGTATGATTTCGATTTGTACGCAAATACGGGAACCAACCAAGCCTCACCCTTGCTTGTCTCTACCAGGGGAAAGTTTGTCTGGAGCGAAGAGCCCTTCCGGTTCACGGTGGGCAATGATCAATTGATTATTTCAACCGGCGGTGCATCCGTCGTGATCGATTCGTCCGGAACGAATCTTCGGGAAGCCTACTTAAATGCAAGCAAACGATTCTTCGCTCCGAAAGGCGAATTGCCAGATACCCTGCTGTTCACCAGCCCGCAATACAACACCTGGATAGAATTGGTTTATAACCAAAACCAAAAGGACATCATTGCCTACGCAAAGGCGATTGTTTCCCATGGTTTTTCTCCGGGAGTACTCATGATAGATGATAATTGGGCGGATTATTATGGGCGATTTGATTTCCGGAAAGACAGGTTCGGCGATGCTGCCGGTATGGTAGATACCTTGCATCGCATGGGGTTCAAGGTGATGCTGTGGGTGAGCCCTTTCATTTCTCCCGATACCGAGGTTTTTAGGGAGTTGAAAGAGAAAAAGTTTCTTTTATATGATGGGTCGAGCAAAAAGCCATGGGTAGAAGCCGATAGACCCGCTATCGTAAGTTGGTGGAACGGTTACAGTGCGGTGATGGATTTCACCAATCCCGAAGCTCGGAATTGGTTTCACAACCAATTGGAATACATGCGAAAAACTTACCATTTGGATGGGTTCAAGTTTGACGCGGGAGATGCTGAGTTTTATGCTACGGATGCCATTTCCTTTCGCGAAGCCTCGCCAAATGAACACAGTCGGCTCTGGGGCGAATTGGGTAAATACTACCCGTTGAATGAGTACCGGGCGATGTGGAAAATGGGCGGAGAGCCGCTTGTGCAGCGGCTGCGTGACAAACAGCATAGTTGGGACGATCTTCGAAAGCTCATTCCGCATATCACTACGGCAGGGCTGTTGGGCTATCAGTTTACATGCCCCGATATGATCGGTGGCGGAGAATATGGATCCTTTATAGGAAGGGATAAGCTTGACGAACGCTTGGTTGTACGATCGGCAGCGTGTTCTGCGTTGATGCCTATGATGCAATTTTCCGCTGCTCCGTGGCGGGTATTGAGTGAATCTAATCTTGCGGCGGTCAAAAAATTGACGGCACTGCGGGCCAGGTATGTTCCGTATATCATGGAGTTTGCGAGGCTATCTGCAATAACCGGTGAACCGATTGTCAGGAGCATGGTGTACGAATTTCCGGATCAGAACTTTGAAGAAGTACAGGATCAGTTTATGCTGGGAAAAAAATACATGGTTGCACCGGTGGTGACGGTTGACAACACGAGGAAAATTAAGCTTCCAAGCGGTGTTTGGAAAAGTGACGAAGGTGAAATTTTCGAAGGTCCAAAAGTGATCGTCGCACACGATGTTCCATTAGACAGGCTGCCTGTATTTGAGTTGATGGAGTGAGGACAACTCCGGCACGTCGGGACGGAACAAAAAAAACAGGTAGGGGACACCTACCTGTTTTATGCTATTTGATCGCTGCTAGTTTACTCAGCCACTACCACAAAAGGTACCTGTACCTTCACCTCTTTGTGCAGGTTCAGATTGGCTACGTATTCGCCCAGCACTTTTGGCTCGGTTTCGAACGTAATGCGGCGACGATCCACTTCAAAACCTTGCTTCCGCAGTGCTTCCGCGATTTGTATGCTGTTTACAGATCCGAAAATCTTGCCGGTTTCGCCGGCCTTTGCACCGATGGTCAGTTTAAGACCTTCCAGCTTGGCCGCCAGTTCAGTCGCGTCCTTCTTGATTTTGTCTTGCTTGAATTGAGCCTGACGGATGTTTTCAGCCAATACCTTCTTTGCCGATTCGGTAGCGAGTATGGCAAAACCTTGCGGGATGAGGTAGTTACGGCCGTAACCGGGTTTTACACTGACAACGTCGTCCTTTTCACCCAGCTTCTTGATATCTTGCTTTAAAATTACTTCCATGTCGTTTCCCCTCCTTATTTAAGTGAATCAGCTACATAAGGCAATAAGCCGATGTGACGGGCACGCTTCACCGCTTGGGCTACTTTGCGCTGGAATTTCAACGACGTACCTGTAAGGCGGCGTGGCAATACCTTGCCCTGGTCATTGACGAACTTCAACAGGAAG
The DNA here is from genome assembly GCF_014642075.1 of Parapedobacter defluvii. Lineage (GTDB taxonomy): Bacteria > Bacteroidota > Bacteroidia > Sphingobacteriales > Sphingobacteriaceae > Parapedobacter > Parapedobacter defluvii. The sequence goes on from NZ_BMIK01000002.1 coordinate 474,320, forward strand.
TTGGCGTCTTTGTAATCAATGTATTTGATGCCATTTTTCTTGAAACGGCAGTATTTCTTACGATTGTCCTCCACCTTGGGAGCAGTTACGTATTGGATTTGATCGTTTGCCATTAGTTTGCTACCTCCTCTGATTTGGGTGTTTCAGTTTTCTTGTTGAAAGCACCACTGCGCTTCTTTTCGTTGTAAGCTAGGGCGTGTTTATCCAATTTGATCGTCAGGAAACGCATTACCCGCTCATCACGCTTGTATTCGACTTCCAGTTTACTGATCAGTTCACCGGGAGCCTTGAATTCGATGAGGTGATAGAATCCGGTTGTCTTTTTGTCAATCGGATACGCAAGTTTTTTCAAACCCCAATTGTCTTCATGGACAATTTCGGCTCCGCCTTCGGTAAGGATGCTCCGGAATTTGGCAATCGCCTCTTTCGAAACTTCCTCAGAAAGCAACGGGGTAAGAATAATAACGGTTTCGTACTGTTGCATACTTTCGTTTAAAAAATTAAAATTTTGATAAATCACTCCGTTTCAAACGGGCTGCAAATTTATACATAAACTTTGGATAATCAAAATAAAGCGTTACCTTTGCGCTTCGAATTTTAAAGGATTATTTAATTAACTCATTAACTAATGTACGCAATAGTAAATATAGCCGGACAGCAATTCAAAGTTGCAAAAGACCAGCAGCTCTTTGTACACCGTTTACAAGGGGATGAAGGCGCTAGTATTGAATTTGACAATGTACTGTTAGCAGAAGATGGTGGTAAATTCACCATAGGCGCACCCACGGTAAAGGGAGCGAAGGTTTCGGCTAAGATTTTGTCACATTTGAAGGGCGATAAAGTGATCGTTTTTAAGAAAAAACGCCGCAAAGGCTACAAAAAGAAAAACGGACACCGTCAGCAATTCACCAAAATTGAAATTACCGGAATCACGTTATAATTTGATTGTTTAATTAGGCTTTTTGCCTTACATAAATAGATATAGAACATGGCACATAAAAAGGGTGCGGGTAGTTCAAAGAACGGCCGTGAGTCGCATAGCAAGCGTTTGGGAGTGAAAATATTCGGTGGTCAACATGCGGTTGCCGGAAATATCATTGTTCGCCAAAGGGGTACCAAACATCATCCCGACGTGAATGTGGGCATCGGTAAAGACCATACATTATTTGCATTGATCGATGGGAAAGTGGTGTTCCGCAAAAAAGCAAACAACAGATCTTTTGTATCGGTAATACCAGTTGAAGATGCTCCCGTTGCAGAACAACCCAAGGCAAAGGTTGCTGAGAAGAAATCAAAACCGGCAGAAACCAAAGCAGCTGCAGCCGTAGCGGAAGAACCGAAAGCTGAAAAGAAGGAAAAGGCGCAAGCGCCTCAGACAGCGAAGGCCGACGACTTAACCATCGTAGAAGGCATCGGTCCGAAGATTGCTGAAGTATTGGCAAATGCAGGAATCAGCAGCTACGCAGATTTAGCGGCTAAATCCGCTGAAGACATTAAAGCACTGTTGGTAGATGCTGGTGACCAATTCAATACCGCCGTAACCGACACATGGCCTGCACAGGCGAAACTGGCTGCCGAAGGCAAATTTGACGAGTTGAAGAAATGGCAGGATGAACTCGATGGCGGCAAAGCTGCTGAGTAACCCAACCCGCTTAATTCATAATTAAATTGGAAAGCCATTGGTATCACTGCCAATGGCTTTTCTCTTTTTGAATGCACAAATAGACACCCATCACCGACCACCCATCACCCATCACCGACCACCCATCACCGACCCCTACACCTCCTCTTCCAGCAATTGTTTCTCGTGGAGTTCGAAATAACTCCCCCGTAAAGCAAGAAGCGCTTCGTGGCTACCCTGCTCGATGATTGCGCCATCGTCCAGCACCAGGATGTGATCGGCATTTTTGATCGTGGAAACGCGGTGGGCAATGAATATGGTGCTTTTTCCCTGCATAACAACGCTAAGGTTGCGAAGAATTTCTTCCTCGGTCTTGGTGTCCACCGCCGAAAGGCAATCATCGAAAATGAGAATGGGTGGTTTCTTGATGAGTGCACGGGCGATGGATACACGCTGCTTTTGTCCGCCGGAAAGCGTGATGCCCCGCTCGCCTATGGTCGTTTCGAATCCGTGTTCAAACCCGATAATGTTGTCATAAACGGCTGCCCGTTTGGCGGCTTCTTCAACTTCCGTTTGATGGGTTTCGTCCAACCCGAAGGCGATGTTGTTGGCAATTGTGTCGGAGAAAAGAAACACATCCTGCGGCACGAAGCCAATCTGGCTTCGGAAAGCCTGCAGGGGAAGCCGCCGGATGTCCTGCCCATCGATGCGGATGGTGCCCGAATGCACATCGTACATGCGCATCAGCAAATTGGCCAGGGTGGATTTCCCTGAACCGGTTTTGCCCACAATGGCAAGCACCTCGCCGGGCTTTACTTCAAACGAAACATTCCGTACGGCTTGGATTCCCGTGTCAGGATAGGTGAAGCTCACGTTTTCGAACTGAATGTGCCCCGTTGCCTGGAAATGCCCTTGTGCACCGGTCTGGATTTCAGGTTGTGTGCGCAGGAATTCGTTGATACGCTTTTGCGACGCTGCCGCCCGCTGAATCAGCGAAGTTACCCATGCCAGTGCCATGGCCGGGAAAGTCAGTTGATTGACGTAGATGATGAATTCGGCAATGTTACCCGAGGTGATGGTTCCCTTGGCTACTTCCAGTCCTCCGACATACACGGTGATGACAGTGCTCAGCCCGATCAACAGTAAAATGAGCGGGAAGAAAATGGCTTCGGTCTTAACCAGTGCCAACGAGGCGTCCCGGTAATGGTTGCTTTCATCCGCGAAACGATCCCTTTTGTCTGCTTCACGGTTATAGGTTTTGACCACCCGTATCCCCGAAAAAGTCTCCTGGACAAAAGACGACAGCGTGGAAAGCTGCCGCTGTATCCGTTCACTGCGGCGGTTGATGATCTTGTTGACAAACAACAGAATTGCCGATAATATGGGAATGGGCATCAATGCATAAAGTGCCAGGGTGGGATTAACACTGATCATGGCTGCAATCACCATCACCGAAAGGACAACCGTGTTGATGGAATACATGACGGCCGGGCCCAGGTAGGATCGCACGCGGTTTACATCTTCCGTCACGCGGTTCATCAGGTCACCCGTGTTATTCCGCCGGTAGAATGCCATATCCAACTGCTGGTAATGGCTATAAATTTCGTTTTTAAGGTCGTATTCAATGTGCCGGGACGTGAGGATGATGGTTTGGCGCATTAAAAAAAGAAACAAGCCCCGGATAAGGGATAGCAACAGCACCAGCGCGCCAAACAGCAGCAGGCTGTATCCGAAGACTTCATATACCATTTGCTGCCGTTCAAATCCCTGAAACAGCCGGTACATGCTGATGTTTTCCTTGACCAGATCAAAGGCAATCCGGATAACTTGCGCCGGCAACACACCGAAGTAGTTGGACAGGACGACGAATACCACACCGGGTATCATCCGCCAGCGGTATTTATAGAAATATTTATTGAGATGTGCGAGATGTGACATGCGTTATTGCACGCAAAAATACGAAATGTTTGTCCCCGTTGGTTACATGCATTGATATTTTTGCTAAGTTTGCCCCGTATTGCAGAACACATAGCTAGAGTTTATCGTTTCGTATGTCCGCACCAATCAAAGACAATTCATCCTTTAAACTGATGGCACAATTCGGTCATCAGAAGCTCATTTTCTGTAATGACAGTACCGTGGGTTTACAGGCGATTATCGCCATCCACGATACCACATTGGGCCCGGCAATCGGAGGCGTACGTATGTTGCCTTATCAGCATACGGATGAAGCCATAGACGATGTGTTGCGGCTTTCGAGGGGCATGACGTATAAAGCAGCTGTGGCAGGTGTGAACTTGGGGGGTGGAAATGCCGCCATCATCGGCGACCATCGCACGCAAAAGACAGAAGTGCTGCTACGCAGGTTCGGGCAGTTTGTTGATGAACTGGGCGGCACATTTGTCGCCTCGCTTGATATCGGTACAACACCGAAAGATATGGAATATCTCCACATGGAAACACGCCATGTCGCAGGCTTGCCGAAATCACTGGGCGGTAGTGGAGATTCGGCTCCTTTTACAGCCAAAGGAGTTTATTACGGCATAAAGGCTTCGTTAAAAGAACTTTATGGCAACGATAGCCTGGCAGGCCGTACGGTGGCCGTGCAGGGGGCTGGCAATGTCGGCGAACAGCTGATTGCTTTGCTGCGCGAAGAGAACGCCAAGGTGTATGTGAGCGATATTGTGGAAGAACGTATGATCGAGGTTGCCAATAAATACAAGGCGGTGGCAGTTTCCAACAACAATATCTATGAGTTGGATGTTGATGTTTATGCACCCTGTGCACTGGGTGGAACGGTCAATAAGGATACGATTGCCAAGATGAGGTGCCGCATCATTGCGGGTTCTGCAAATAACCAGTTGCGTGATGAGCAGGAAGACGGGCAGTTGCTGGTCGATAAGAAAATTTTATATGCACCCGATTACCTGATTAATGCGGGTGGGTTGATCAGTTGTTATTCGGAAATTGCCGGCTACAGCGTTGCACGCACGGCCGCATTGACCGAGAATATATACGAGGTTACACGTTCGGTATTGCGCAAATCCATTACCGAAAATGTGGCATCTTTCCAGGCGGCCAATCAGATCGCGGAAACGCGGATAGCCGATATGCGGAAAATTAAGTAGTGAACACACAATATTTAATTGGTATAACATCCAATCGTTCTTTTAAATAACTATGTTAAACAGAAGACACTTACGGGTCAAAGTATTACAGACGCTTTACGCGTATCAATTATCCGAAGACAAGCAGGTCGGAAAATTTGAAAAAGCACTGCTTAAAAGCGTCGACCAGGTGTACGAAATGTATATCTGGGCGTTAAACCTCTTGGACGAAGTGTCTGATTACGTACGTATCGACGCAGACGAGCGCGCAAATAAATACCTGCCGTCGGCGGCCGATCTTGCCCCCAATACCCGGTTGCTCAATAATACATTCATTGAATTGCTACGGCATAATGAACAGTATCAATCCGATGTAAAGAAATATAAGGTGTCCTGGGGCTTTGATCCGGAAATCGTACGTACGGTTTTCCTGCAATTGAAAGATAAGGAAGAGTACCTGGCGTATTTAAACCAGGACGATCGTTCGCTGACGAGCGAAAAGGAGATCATAAAGTTTATTTTCAAAAAGATCATCCTCAAAACGCCGGGCATTGAGCAGGTTTTTGAAGAGCGGTTCATCAATTGGCCGGTAGATAAAGAAGTGCTGCAGGCTATGATCGCCAAAACCTTCAAAAATTTTGCGAGCGAGAACCCCAACCAGAATCAACTGGCAGACCTGACACCCAACTGGACAGAAGACCGGCAGTTTATTATCGACCTGTTGGTGAACTCCATCCGGTATGCAGATGATTATCAGCAACTGATCAGCACGAAGACAAAGAACTGGGAATCGGACCGGATCGCACTGCTGGATAATTTGCTGATGCGGATGGCCATCTGCGAGCTGCTCAACTTTCCGACGATACCGGTGAAGGTAACGATTAATGAGTACATCGAGATCTCAAAGGTATTCAGTACTGCTAAAAGCAATACGTTTATCAATGGGATTTTGGACAAAATTCTGGGTGAGTTGCAGGCAGTGGGCCGGATACGTAAGCATGGAAGGGGTCTCCTACAATAGAACACATTTATTAACATCAATAAGAAGCGTTATGAAGTGGATATTTTTAATTTTTGCGGGACTGGTGGTCACAGTATCCTGCAATAATGGAAACAAGCAGGAACAAAAGGCAGCCGAAATTCCATTGGAACAGCAGGGTAAACAGCCTGTGGGGCAAACCATTATACCCGGGGTGGATTCTATCGGCGCCGCGCTGGAGGTGGAAAATGATTCGTATGACTTCGGGGAAGTCAAAGAAGGGGAAAAAGTTGAACACGAATTTACGTTTACCAATACAGGCAGCGAGCCGTTGATCATCTCCAAAGTGCAGGCTTCCTGTGGGTGTACCACACCCGAGTATTCAAAGAATCCGATTGCGCCCGGTGCAGAGGGAAAGGTGAAAGTGGTGTTTAACAGTGCCGGACAACTAGGAAAACAACACAAGGTTATTACCGTCACTTCTAACGCTACCACTCCGAACACCGTTTTACACCTCCGGGGTGAAGTGGTTAAATAATAATTGACAGTTGATAATTGACAGTTGATAATTGACAGTTGATAATTATAGTGAGAGATTAACAATTAAAAATTAACAATTAATAATAATGATTACATCAACAATTTTTTTGCAGGCCGGCGGATCCGGCGCAGCGGGTGGTATTATGGGTTTTCTGCCCATGATTCTGATCATCGTGGTCTTTTATTTCTTCATGATCAGACCCCAGATGAAAAAGGCCAAGGACCACAAGAAGTATATCGAGGAACTTAAAGTGAACGATCGGGTTGTGACAACGGCGGGTATACACGGCCGCATCGTGGAGATATCCGAAACAACCTTTTTGGTAGATGTCGGAGGCGGCGTGAAAATCCGTTTCGATAAATCTGCCATCGCATTGGATGCTTCCAAAGCATTGAATGCAGCGCCGAAGGCGTAATGTAAACCTCTTTTTTGCTAAGTTTGCGGAGTATGCCGGTACTGAATTTAAATAAGACCCAACGCCGTAAGCTTAGCATTTTTGTAAAGTGCATCGTTTTCTCTTTCTTGGCGTGGGCACTTTTTGCGGTATCCAACAAATACATTTACACCGTAAAATCCGCGGTGCAGTACGTCAATATCCCGGATAACCGGGCGTTCCATCCCTTGCAATCAGATACCGTAAACGTTCAACTGGAAGCTACCGGCTGGCAGTTGCTGTTTTCAACACTGCGCTCAGTACAGCCTACCATTCAGGTTGATCTGAGCGGATTGCAAAGCCGGAATTGGGTCGTGCTCACCAATCAATTGGGATTTATCAACCGCCAGTTTCCGGAAACCCAGCGCGTCATGTCTGTATCTCCGGATACCTTGTATTTTGATTTTTCAAAACAGACCGAACGCAAGGTACCGGTAAAGGCAGTATATAACCTGCAGTTTAGCAAGCAATATGATGTAATCGACAAGGTGAATGTCTCGCCCGAATACGTGACCATTACCGGACCACTGGAAGACGTTGTCCAGATCGAACACTGGGAAACGGATACCATCCGGTATGCGGACGTCAACAGTGATGTTCACACCGTCATTAATCTGAAACAGAATCAGCGTGCCAATATCAATGTGTATCCCACCGCTGTGGAGGTTGATATTCCCGTCGGAGAAGTCACGGAGAAGATCCTTGAAATTCCGCTGAAAGCCGAAAATGCAAAGCAGTTCAGCTCCGTGAAATTACTGCCGGCCAAGGTCAGGCTTACCGTCATCGTATCGCTGCGCGATTTTGTGAAGGTTACACCCGGTGCGTTTGAAGCGGTGGTGAATATGGAAGATTGGGTGGAGAACGATGTTCGGAACTTACCCGTCATCATCACCCAAAAGCCCGACTTCTGTAAATTGGTAAAGATAGAGCCGCAGAATGTTGATTTTTTCGTGAGGAAGTGAAGATGCAATTAAAAATAGGTGTAACGGGCGGAATCGGCAGTGGTAAGTCTGTCGTATGCAGGATATTCAATGTTTTGGGGATACCGGTTTTTGATGCAGATGCCGAAGCAAAAAGGCTGATGACTATCGATGCATCGTTAAGGAATGCCATCCGGGCCGAGTTTGGAACGGAGGCTTATCACGAGGATGGAACCTTAAACCGGCCGTACCTGGCTGATCAGGTATTCAATGACGAACAGCGGTTGAAGATATTGAATGGGTTGGTGCATCCCGTAGTGATCCGGAAAGGGGAGCAGTGGGCACAGCAACAAAAAGCACCCTATACGATTAAAGAGGCTGCTCTTTTGTTCGAAAGCGGGTCGTTCAAACTGAACCATTATACGATTTTGGTGTCAGCCCCCGTCGGCATCCGTATTGAGCGGGTGATGCAGCGTGACGGCGTCACAGCTGAGCAGGTAAAAGCCCGGATGGAACGGCAATGGCCGGACGAACGGAAACGGCAATTAGCAGATTTTGTCATCGTGAACGACGGTATACAGGCGTTGATTCCGCAGGTGCTGGCGCTCGACAAACAATTCCGCTCAGGCCAACTACAATGAAAAGCATACGAGCAGATTTCCTGGTTCAACGCCCCGAGGGATACTATTGCAGGTATGGTGATTTTTTTGTCGATCCGTCCCTGCCGGTACATCGGGCGGTGGTATCCCATGCGCATGCTGACCATGCGAGTCCGGGGCACAGAGAGATATATTGTACGCCGCCTACCGCCGCTTTCATGCGGTACCGGTACAGCCGGCAGCCCACGGATAGCTTTCTCGAGTGCGCTTACCGGCAGGTGTTTACGATCGGAGGGGTTACCCTGTACTTTATTGCTGCGGGGCATATGCTGGGCTCGGCGCAGGTTGTGATGGAGTATGAGGGGATACGCTACCTGTTTACAGGAGATTATAAGCTGCAGGATGACGATACCTGCGAATCATTGGAAGTTGTGCAAGCGGACGTGCTGATTACCGAAAGTACGTTTGCAGATCCGCAGGTTACACATCCCGACCCCATCGCAGAGATCCGTAAAATAAATGATCAGCCCCATAACATCCTCTTAGGAGTTTATGCCCTGGGGAAAGCACAACGGATCACTTCCCTGCTCAACCGGCATTGTCCCGATAGGCGGGTGTTGGTGCACCATGGAATTCTGCCATTACACAAGCTATATGCTTCCATGGGAATCACGCACCTGAAATACGAGCCCTACAACCGTCGGGAGATGAAAAATGCCACAACAGATCCGATATACCTTGTTCCTCCGATGACGTTTAACAGTTACTACCGGGCCACCAATGTGATCCGGGTGTTTGCTTCCGGATGGAAGCATCTCCAGCGTTTAAACGACATGGACCTTTATATTTCGGATCACGTGGACTGGAACGATATCCTGGATTATGTCGTACAGGTGAATCCCCGGGAGATCTGGACCGTGCATGGTAACGGTAAGCATTTAGCAGCGCATTTTGCCGGTCACATATCCGTCAGCGCACTCTGCAGCATTTAATTCCTTTTACGGTAAATTTCCCATTTGCGGATCGGTAAAGCCAATTTTTCCACACTCAACCTTGCCTGCGTAGCCCCATGAGACATCGGGTTTGTTGTCTACAGACACGGTCAGATCGTACCAGGAGTGGCTGTTCGCAAGTCGCTGTACAATCGTCTCTGCATCACCGGCCCTCAATTTCTGGGTATAGGTAGGGCGTCCGTAGGCATTGTCTTTGATATGTATGGTTAACGGATCGCTACCGTTGTTTTTTAGCATCAGGGAGAGATTTCCCGTAGGCTGGCCCCTGTCGGTTTCGTAGCGTAATTGAACGGATAAATCCGGAGCGAAACGGCCTTTGAAGCGTCGGTAAAAACCATTCGGGCCATTTACCCGGATGTCGTAGCCGTCGCTTCCGATTTCAAAATCGTCCGAAAGCTGGTCGCCGGCAATCAGGGCGTAGGATCGGATGTGACTGCGTTCGTATACCGTGAAAGGAGCCCCTGCACTTTTTTTGCCGAAAAAGGTATCTCCCGCGGTCAGTTTCAATGTCAAACCATCTTCGCCGGATATCAGGTCAGCATACAGTTCATAGGGCAGGGGGGACGCCGTTTTTATACCGGGTTCCTGCCTGGGCATATCGGGCAAATTCCAGGGATGTGTGCTGGCCTTTGCCCTGTCGTCCGGCCCGAGGTTGCGGAATCCATTCGGCGTGTCCCTGAATTGTGCCTGATGGATAGCCTCTAGGTAAGGGTCCCGTTGAATAAAGGGTAAGTTCGCGTGTCGGTTAAGCTTATCGGCCGGAAGGAATGCCGCTGTCAAATCCCCGCAGATTGCACGCCGCCAGGCGCTGATGTTGTCTTCCCGGATAGCTGTTTTGAACTTTTGATTAACGAACGTTTCCAGAAATTGCAACGTGGAGGTATGGTCGAATACCTGGGAGCAGACATTCCCTCCGGTGGTCCACGGCGATGCGATAATCAGCGGTACCCGGTAGCCTAAGCCAATGGCTGCTCCCCGGGCATCTTTTTTACTTTTTCCTTCAGCAAGTTCCTGTTCAAGTGAGGTATATTCAATGCGTGGGTCAATGCCTGCTGAACATTTTCCACTGTTTCTTTTATCCGGATCCGGCGGAACAAACGGTGGGATGTGGTCAAAGTAACCGTCGTTCTCGTCATAGGTCATGATAAAAATGGTTTTTCGCCAAACGTCCGGATTTTGGGTGAGTATATCCATGATTTCCGAGATGTACCACGACCCATACCACGGTGCGGAGGGGTGATCCGAATATTTTTCTGCGGGTACCATCCACGATACCGTGGGCAGGGTGCCTGCTTCTACATCGTTCCGGAAGGCGTGCAGTATATCGCCTTTGGGTACGGTCAGCTCCTGGGGATGGCCCGCCTCATCGGTATATTTCAGTATGGCTAGGTGGTGGAAATCCGGATCTGCCCGGTTGGTCGAAAAGGCCCTGCGGAATAGACTTTTTTCAGTGTCGTCCAGTTTATCGAAATTTTCAGTGGCCCATCGTTTCACTTCCTGCTGTGCGGTAGCCAGGACTTCTTCTTTTTTCTCCAGCGCCTTTTTAGCCTTGGTATAGGAAGCACTGCCGCGTTCCAGCTTGCTCATCTCGTCCCGAAGCGCATTAATCTCGCCGGGAAGTTCCTGCAACTGGCGCTGCAGGGCAGGTACATACCGGGCTGTAAAACGCACGTGGTACCGCTCGAAGAGCTCCAGTGGATTGCAGCCGAAATTGGCTAGCCACGACCGCTCTTCACCCACAAACCCTCCGCCGCAGGTCACGTCGTTTTGGTATACTTTCCAGCTAATGCCCGCCTCTTCAAGGCGTTCTGGGAATGTCTTCCAGCGGCCTTCCCCCAAAGGAAGGTCATTCCGTATCCAGACCTTGCTGGTGTGCGTAGGCGCCTCCCTTACGGTGCCGGTCCAAAAGAATAGGCGGTTGGGCCAGGTGCTGGTCATGCCCGAGCAGAAGTTTTGATCGCATACCGTGAATGCATCTGCCAGCGCATAATTAAATGGAATATCCTGTCGGTTGTAGAAGCCCATCGTGAGCGGGATGTTGTCGTCGGCCCGTCCCCTTTTTTTGGCCTCAATCCAGTTGTCGTGCCATCCCTGGTTATACGCATCTACCTGGCTGGGTCTGGAATGTGGCACCGCACCCATCCAGGTGGCCTTTGTTTCTTTCAGGTTCAAACGGAAAGGCGCATACGTATGACCCTGGCGGTCCGATTGAAACCACACAGGGTCGCCATTGGGCAACGAAACATAACGGGGGTCGTTAAATCCGCGTACGCCTTTCAGGGTACCTAAGCTGTGATCAAACGACCGGTTCTCCTGCATCAGGATGACGATGTGTTCGGCATCCAAAAATGTACTGCCCGGGGTTGGCCGGATGGCCAACGCCCGTTGGATGGCCGGCGGAATGCTGTTCGCCATGCCGGTAGCACCTGCGAGGAGGGTCAGTTTCTTTAAAAATGCTCTCCGGTTTTCCATCATCAATTGCTATAAACCCAACCACAGAAATGCGAATGCTGCGAGGGTGGCACCCAGTAAGGGTCCAACGACAGGAACCCACGCATAGGCCACATCAAACGGGGCCTTATCTTTGATCGGTAGCAGTGCATGGACAGTCCGCGGCCCCAGGTCACGTGCCGGATTGATTGCATAACCGGTCGTACCGCCCAGTGCCAATCCGATCACCCATACTAAAAAAGCCACGGGAATGGCGCCCACGGAACCCAAGCCAATGGGGGTAACTTGCTCGGTACTCAGTTCCGCATCCGTGAAATAAAAGATCGTAAACAGCAGGACAAATGTGCCTACCACTTCGCTGATCAGATTCATCGGCAGATTCCGGATGGCGGGAGCGGTGCAGAAGACCGCTTGTTTGGCACCGGCATCCGCCGTTGCCTTAAAATGGTCTTTGTAGACCAGCCATACCAGGAAAGCACCGCCCATGGCACCGATAAACTGGGCCAGGACATAGGATGCTGCTTCGCCCGGCCCTACGTTACCCGCAATCCACATGGCCAGCGTGACTGCCGGGTTGAGGTGGGCACCGCTGTAGGGGCCGGCAATAACCACACCGACAAATACACCCAGGGCCCACGCCGTGGTGATGACGATCCAACCGCCGTTGTGCCCTTTGGTACCATTGAGTACCACATTGGCCACTACGCCGCCACCCAGCAAAATGAGAAATCCAGTTCCGATAATTTCTGCAATAAATGGTGTCATAATTAATGGTTAATTATTAATTGACAGTTAACAGTTAACAGTTGATAGTTATCAATTATCAATTATCAACTATCAATTATCAATTATTTAAAGTGTTTCGCTGTTTCCACTGCGCGGTGCCAGCGTTCCAGGGTGGCATCTGCATCGAACCCTCCGTCCGGTTCAAATGTTTTATCAATTTGCCACTGGCTTTGAATGTCGTCGGTGCTGTTCCATAGTCCCACGGCGAGTCCTGCCAGGTAAGCCGCCCCGATGGCCGTGGTCTCTGTAATTTGAGGCCTGACAACAGCGGCTTGCAGAATGTCGGCCTGAAACTGGAGCAGCAGGTTATTGGCGGTAGCACCGCCATCTACACGGAGTTCCTTGATTTCCGTAGCCGCATCGGCCTCCATGGCACGCAGGATGTCTACCGTTTGGAACGCAATGCCTTCAAGTGCTGCCCGCGCAATATGCGCAGCTTTGCTGCCCCGGGTCAATCCCACGATGGTCCCGCGGGCATACGGGTCCCAGTGGGGGGCGCCTAGCCCGGCAAATGCCGGAACGAGGTAAACGCCATCCGTATCCGGCACGGTTGCGGCTAGCGCTTCAACATCGGCCGAGTTGCGTATAATGCCCAGGCCATCCCGCAGCCACTGTACAATGGCGCCACCGATGAATATGCTGCCTTCCAGTGCGTAACTGACTTTGTCGCCCAGTTTCCAGGCTAGGGTGGTCACCAGATTGTTGCGTGAAAGAACAGGTTTATCCCCGATGTTCATCAGCATGAAGCAACCGGTACCGTAGGTATTCTTTACCATGCCCGTTTTTGTGCACAACTGGCCAAAGAGCGCTGCCTGCTGGTCGCCGGCAATGCCGGCAATCGGGATGCGGGCAGCCAGAATATTTGCAGCGGTCTCGCCATAAATTTCGGATGAGCTGCAGACTTCGGGCAGCATGCTTTTCGGTACGCCAAACAGCTGCAATAATTCATCATCCCATTCCAGCGTATGGATGTTATAAAGCATGGTCCGCGACGCGTTGGATACGTCGGTGATGTGTTTTTGACCTCCGGTAAGATTCCAGACCAGCCAGCTGTCAACCGTTCCAAACGCGAGTTCGCCTTTTTCTGCCTTTTCGCGGGCACCTGTTACGTTATTAAGAATCCAATTGATTTTGCTTGCTGAAAAATAGGCATCGATCAACAGACCGGTCTTTTCCCGGATGGTATCGCTATGACCTTCCTCTTTGAGGCGGTCGCAGTAGGGGGCGGTACGCCGATCTTGCCAGACGATGGCAGGACAAATGGGCCGGCCGCTGGCTTTTTCCCACACAATGGCTGTTTCCCGTTGATTGGTGATGCCGATGGCAGCAATGGATGAAGCTTTCAATCCCGCCTTGGCAACGACCTCTGTGGCTACGGAAAGCTGGCTGGACCATATTTCCCGGGCGTCATGTTCCACCCAGCCCGATTGTGGGTAATACTGCGTGAATTCTTTTTGGGCAATTGCCACGATGTGGCCTTGCTTGTCGAAAATGATGGCGCGGGAACTGGTGGTTCCCTGGTCTAACGATAAGATGTAGGGGTTCATCATATTGGTTTTTGCAAAATTGCTGATTCGTTTAATTTGTTCTTTCGTTAACTATCGCTGTTTCACCGTTCGGAAGGTATCTGCTGGCAAGGGAACGGAAATGTTCAATTTGCTGCCTTACCCAGCTTTCGTCCTTTTGTAATTCCCGGGCCATGAGGGTGGCTACCTGCGGCGCCATTTCCGTCGAGGCAGCTGCATCCAGAAATAAGATGCGGAACCTTCTCGCCAGCACATCCTCTACGGTACGGGCCATTTCGTGCCTAACGGCCCAGACAACTTCCGCAGCGGTGTGATCGAAACGGATATGTAGTTTTTCGCTCAGCGCCGGATCTTCGTACGCCAATGCCTGGATGGCTTCCGCATCGCTGCCGTAAACGGCCCAGTGCCCTGGGGTGCCATGGGCGCTGTGCCCATGTATTTTGATGTCTCGGGTGCGGCACTGCTTTGTTTCCAATGCTGCGGTTTCAGCTGCCTTATCAACGGTATCTTCTGCCATTTTACGGTAGGTGGTCCATTTCCCGCCGGTGATGGTAATCAATCCTGAAGAGCTGATAATCAATTTATGATCGCGGGATATTTCCTTGGTCGATCCGTTTTCTTTGTTGGGTGCAGCAAGCGGCCGCAGCCCCGCAAAGATGCTGAGGATGTCTTTTTTCCGGGGTGGATTTGTCAGGTAAGCGGCGGCTGTTTTCAGAATGAAATCAATCTCGGTCTCCAGGGGGCGTGGCTCCAGGCTGTGTGATTCGATGGGGGTGTCCGTGGTGCCGAGCAGCAGGTGGTTGTGCCAGGGAACGCCAAAGAGTACCCGGCCATCACTCGTTTCCGGAATCATCAGGGCATCACGGCCGCCCAGAAAAGCGCGGTCTACCACCACGTGGGTTCCCTGGCTGGGCCTGACCAGCGGCCGGTGTTGATCGATATCCAGTTGCAGTATCTCGTCTACGAAAACTCCGGTGGCATTGATAACGGTTTTAGCCTGCAATTGGAACTCCTTGCCTGTTTCTTGATCGGTGAACCGTACACCATTCACTTTCCCGCTGCCGTCCTTGCATAGGGCCGTGACTTTACAGTAATTTAGTACCGAAGCCCCGTGCTGGGTTGCCGTTTGAGCCAGGTTGATGGCAAGCCGTGCATCGTCAAACTGACCGTCAAAATAACGTATGCCGCCTTTTAGATGTTCCGTCCGGATACCCGGGAGACTGGCATGGGTTTCCTTTTGGGATACAAATGTGGATTTACCAATGCGATACCGCCCAGCCAGCCAGTCGTAAATTTTCAGGCCAATCAGGTATTTCCATTTGGAAAAGACCGAGTAGCAGGGGATGATGAACGGTTGGGCATGGGCCAGGTGCGATGCATTCCGGAAAATAATCCCCCGTTCACGCAATGCATCGTATACCAGTTTGATATCACCCATCGCCAGGTAACGTACCCCACCGTGTACCAGCTTGGTACTTCGGCTCGATGTGCCTTTGGCAAAATCATGCTGCTCCAATAAAATGGTTTTATACCCTCTTGTCGCGGCATCCACGGCAACACCGAGGCCCGTTGCACCGCCGCCGATAACCACGAGATCCCATTGGACCTTAGTACTGGCGTGCTGAAGCGATGCGTTTCGATCTAATAGAGGAGTTTGCATGAGGCAATAAAATAATCGTGTGTGAAATGTAATAATTGCGATTACAAACCTAAAAATAATAAATATAAAATAAACCGAAATTTAAAAAAATAATAACGAAACTAAACGAAACATGTGTATCTTCGTGCACAAGCGGCTGAATCATGAATAATGTAGAGCGACATCAGTTCATAATCAATCATTTACAGCAGAAAGGATCCGTTAATGTATGGGAGCTTTGTAAACTGCTGGAAGTATCGTCTGTCACCATACGAAAGGATCTAAAGTTATTGGAAGGTCGGCAATTGCTCTTTCGTACACACGGAGGAGCTACGCTGAATAATCCGTATACGATAGACCGGACGGTTTTCGAGAAGGAGAAAATACAGGCCGCTGAGAAAACCGCGATTGCGCGGGAAGCGGCTTCGCTGATTATGGCCAATGATTCCATCATTATTGCCTCGGGCACAACCGTACAGGCGATGGCCAGAGAAATCCAGCCCGTGGGCAACCTTACGGTAGTGACGTCGGCGTTAAACGTGTCGGTTCAGTTGATTAAGCATCCCAATGTGGAGATTCTACAGTTGGGGGGAATTCTGCGCAAAAGTTCCACTTCTGTGGCAGGGTTGTATGCCGAAGGGATATTAAGCGATTTCTTTTGCAGCAAGCTTTTTCTGGGCGTAGACGGTATCGACCTGGAATTTGGGCTCACGACTACGAATGCACAGGAAGCGCACCTCAACCGGAAAATGATGGAGGTGTCGCAAAAGGTGATTGTGCTGGCAGACTCCACAAAATTCGGCAAGCGCGGGTTTGGCCGGATATGCGGGATTGACGAGGTAGATCACATCATCACGGATAATGGTGTGTCACCGCACACGGTCGCCGCATTGGAAAAACGGGGGGTAAAAGTTACGGTCGTTTCGTATACAGCCGGCCAAGGTTATACTGCAACGTAAATTGTTGCTGATTGTCTAGGGCACCCGGCGTGAAATGGAAACTCAGCGTAAACTTGCTTTCCAGTCCTTTATATTGCAGGGGTTTCCATCCCAGCTCCAGGCGGTTATAAAAATTCGCGGTATAAAACCGGTCGCCATAGGCAATATCCAGTCCTTCCCCTGCATATAACGTATTCGAAATAAATATTTTACGGTATTCCGCATATAGGTCTCCTATAAATCCTTTGGGCAGCCGCCAATTGTATAGGCCGCGTAGCCGGTCGTAGGCTACGACTCCACCGCCGCTTATATCCAATGAATCAAGGAAGACGAAAGGAGAGAGGTCCACACCAAGCTTCAGCGCCGTAGCCCCATTGTCGCGTACCGGCATTTCATTTACATCTGTATTGTTTTTACGGCCTGCGTCGTGCCACAACGTAATGTGATGGGCAAAATAACCGATACCGAAGTTCACCCGGCCTGAAATGCCGACCATAAACTGCTCCCGCTCAATCTCGGTTTGCCGGCTCGTCCAGTCAATCCACACCTGTTGATGGAAACGATTGCCCGCATATCGCCATAACATCCCCTCCACATTTGGCCGGTAGTAGCTTAATGTGTCGTTTAACAGTGCCCGTGGATAATCGTTAAGCAAATCCTTACGGGGAAACATACCGATGTAAAAATCGTGCCCCGCTTGCTTGTAATTATAGTAGATTGTCGGCGTTAGCTGTTCGGCCGTGGTACCCTTAGATCCGAATTCATGCAGGAAATTGGCTCCCGCATGCAGAAAGTGGATGCTATCTAAGGATAAGCTGACTTCAGGAGCAATACGGATTCCAAGAATGGATTGCGAATACCTGCCGGATTTGGCGTATTCACGGTTGTCGGCAAATCCGTGAAAATAGACATTCCAACCGAAATCCTGTGCGTACCCCCGGGCAGCGGTCAGCAAGATGAAAAAAACTAGAATAAAACGGCGGAGGGTACACATAATTAATTGGCTAAAATGGTTAAGGGTATTTTTTTGCTGTTCCTTGATCCGGTGAATGGAGTCGTCCGGATGGAAAAAACCAACCGGTAATCATCCGGGATTTCCGGCATGCGCAGGGTGGTCGAGATAGCCGCCGTTCCGCCGGGAGGAATACGCAGGTGGCGGTAGTCCCCGGGAATTTCCCTGAAATCTCCCAAATCGTAAATCTGCTGGGTAAAACCATATTCGATGAAACATTTCCACTTTCCTGCGTTCGAAAACGAGATGGTGTCTTGATAAGGGTTGTGAAGTTCCAGGTCTACGCGTTGCAGGGTGCCTGCGCCGACACGCTTTTCCATTCCCTTTACGCTGATGGCTACTTTCTGATACGTCCGTACCGAATCAATAGGGGTTAGGTATAGCCGCCCCCGGTTGGTTTCGATCGAATCCTGTTGAAGGGTCTCGTTGTGCCGCTTGAACGACGCAAAATAAGCCGGTTGGTTGCGCAGGCTGTCTTCGATGGGCCAGTAGTCGTACTGGGTTTTCCGATAGGTGCGTGCATTATAGGAAAAACCCTTTAGCGTTTGGTTGACGAAATTATAATTCGAAATATCCTGAAATCCGTTATCCATAATCAGCCTTTCGTCACCGATCGCCCCGTGGATCTGTTTTGCAAAGGTTTCTTTTCCCCAGAACTGTTTCAACCCTTTTATCTTGGACAGTCCCGGTACCGGAAAAATCAGGATCACCCGGGTCAGGACAATGAGGGCGATGTTAGCATAAAATAATCGTTTGAGCCAAAGAGGTAGCCTGGGCAGCTGCGCAAGGTATAAATAGGCCAGTATAAAGAACGGGATAAAGGCCAGCAACGTCCAGTGTGCTTCGATACGGCTTTTGAAAGAACTCAGGAAGAAAAACAGCAGAAATCCGAAACAGTTGAACTTCAATACCCGTAAAAAAACATCCGGTGTTTTTTGCCGGTATACGTAATAATATAAGAAAATACCGGTCAGCGGGCCGACAATAAGCAGCTGGCTGAGCAGGAAATCGGTGGTGAACGAAAACCGGTATGCCAGTGTTGTACGGTCAAACAGATGGTATTCGATGGATGGGTAGCCGTTGCTGACCTGCCAAATGATGTGGGGCAAAAAAAGAAGAACGGCTAAACCGGCTATAAGCCAGAAGCTGGGGCGCTTCAGCAGTTTCCAATAAGCCAATACCGTAAACGCAAATACGAGGATGGCGTGATATTTACTGTACAGCATACCCGCTGCAATCAAACCCAGAATCACGGCGTAGTCCATCCGGTCGTTATCCAGGTATTTACGCAGGTAAAAGAAAAAGAGTACGGTAAAAAAGAAAAGGGGTGTATCCGGTGTGGTGATGAAACTGTATACGTGCAGGATCAGCATGCTGCTGTATAGCAGGATAAACAGGGATAGATTGTTGGCATATGCTTTCGCGATTTTCCATAAAATGAAGATGGCCGCGACATTGGACAACACGCTGAATAACCTGACTCCCAGGGTACCGGGCATCAGCAGCGAACCCATCTTGATGAATAAGGCGACCATCGGCGGATGGTCGTAATACCCCCAATCCAAAAACCGGCTGAATACCCAATAATAGGTTTCATCGTAATGAAGTTCTGAAAAAGCAGACTGGATGAGGTTGACAATCAGCCAAATCAATAAGAAGTAGGAAAGGGTGCGTGTAGATCTAATCGGCATAAAAACGTGTATGCTACATTAAGCGGTAAACGTGTATAAATAATTCCCTAAAAAATTCCATATGGAAACAATGGCAATCGCAATCAGCTTAGACAGATAGAAATTAAACTTCATTTTTCCATGCAGGAGAAATAAGACCAGGTTATTGATCAGCAGTCCGACCAGGGCGAACCCAAGAAATTTGGAAAATTCAAAAAGCATACCCTGTTGTCCGTCTGTATGGAACGTCCAATATTTATTCAATAAGTAATTGCTTACCGTTGCTGTACAGAAACCCAACGAATTGGCCAGGTACTTATGAAAACGGAACTTTTCCTTGGACAGCCAGGTGACTCCGAAATCGACCACCACGCCGGAAAGACCAACAAGGCCAAACCGTAGAAATTTGGTGAAGAATTCCGGATCAATTACCATAGGTGAATTTTAGCTGGGTTCAAACTTAGATAAACTTGCATATAAAAGCAAGTTTATTCGCGGCACGCAGTCTTCATCGATGCATAAAAAAACGATGCTGAAGTATACATTCCAGCATCGCTTGTATTCCGGGCCCTGATGGGTTCTAAACTTCCAATAGCAACCGTGCGGGGTCTTCCAGCAGCTGCTTCACCCGTACGAGAAAGCTTACCGACTCGCGCCCATCAATGACGCGGTGGTCGTAAGACAGCGCAATGTACATCATGGGGCGGATCACAACCTGCCCGTTTTCGGCAACCGGACGCTCAATAATGTTGTGCATACCCAGGATGGCCGATTGGGGTGCGTTGATGATTGGCGTAGACATCATGGAACCGAAAACACCGCCGTTGGTGATGGTAAACGTCCCGCCCGTCATTTCCTCGATGGTCAGCTTATTGTCGCGGGCTTTGGTAGCCAGTTCAACCACCGCTTTTTCAATGGCATGGAGCGGCATTGAATCGGCATTCCGGATAACCGGAACGACCAATCCTTTGGGTGCAGATACCGCTATGGATACATCGGCAAAATCACTGTATACGATTTCATCGCCCTCGATGCGTGCATTAACGGCTGGCCATTCTTTCAGGGCTGTACATACCGCTTTGGTGAAGAACGACATAAAGCCAAGACCCACACCGTGTTTCTCCTTGAATATTTCCTTATATTTTGCCCGCAGATCCATGATGGGCTTCATGTTCACCTCGTTGAAGGTGGTAAGCATTGCGGTTTCATTTTTGACGGAAACCAACCGTTTGGAAATGGTCTTGCGCAGCGATGACATTTTTTCCCGGCGTTCGTTGCGCGCTCCGCTGGCGGCCTTGGGCGTTTCGGCAGCCGGTTTCGCGGCTTCAGCGGGTTTTGCTGCAGGTACCTCGGCTTTCTCCGCATCTTCCTTGGTAATGCGTCCGTCCTTGCCCGTACCTTTTAGGGTAGCGGGGTCAATATCTTTTTCCCGGAGAATCTTAGCGGCAGCGGGAGAAGCCGTTCCCGTTGCATAGGTTGTACCGTTTCCGGAAGTTTCTTTTACGTCGGGTTTGGCGTCAGATTTCGGGGTTTCCGTAGTTTCCTGCGGTGCTTCTTTCTTGCTTCCCTGCTCTCCGTTTCCTGCCGGGGCACTTCCTTCCTCAATGGTGGCTACCAGTGCACCGATTTCGAGGGTATCACCTTCCTGGGCAATGATCCGCAGGATACCGGCTTTTTCGGCTGGCAATTCGAAGGTTGCTTTGTCCGATTCAAGTTCGGCAATGTTTTCGTCCATTTCCACGTAGTCACCATCCTGTTTCAGCCACTGGGATAAGGTCACTTCTGAAATGGACTCACCTACGGTCGGTACTTTTATTTCAACGCTCATATATGATTGTATTTAGCTACGCTGTCAATCCGCTTTAGCGGCAACTTTTACATTGGATTTTACATTTTCCCTAACCTCTGCGCCGGCTTTGTCTTCGAACGCCCTGCCCACTACGGCCAGCTGCTGAGAAATATGTTGTTTCGCATATCCTGTAGCGGTGCTGCTGCTTTCCTTCCGGGATACGACATCCAGCACAATATTCCGG
Organism: Parapedobacter defluvii; assembly: GCF_014642075.1. Lineage (GTDB taxonomy): Bacteria > Bacteroidota > Bacteroidia > Sphingobacteriales > Sphingobacteriaceae > Parapedobacter > Parapedobacter defluvii. Next base: position 495,588 of record NZ_BMIK01000002.1, read on the forward strand.
TTTCTGAACTTACGGCAGATGTAGGGCCAGGCACCCATGTTCTCCGGTTCTTCCTGTACCCACAGGAACTCCGTAGCATTTTTGTATTTATACCGAACCGCACGCAGTTTGTCCATCGGGGTGGGGTATAGCTGTTCCACCCGCACAATAGCCACATCTTTGCGGTTATCCGCCTGCTGTTTTTCCAGCAGATCGTAGTAAATCTTGCCGGAACAGAACAGCACACGCTTCACGTCGGCCGACTTCACATAGCTGTCGTCAATGACTTCCTGGAATTGTGACCGGGTACCAAATTCTGAAAGCGGACTGACCACCTTCGGGTGCCGGAGCAGGCTTTTCGGTGTGAACACGATCAACGGTTTACGGAAATCGCGTTTGAGTTGCCGGCGTAACACGTGGAAGAAGTTGGCAGGGGTCGTGCAATTGACAATCTGCATGTTGTTTTCCGCACACAATTCTAAAAAGCGCTCAATACGCGCCGATGAGTGCTCGGGGCCCTGTCCTTCCAGCCCATGTGGCAGCAGCATGACCAAGGCATTGGAGCGTCTCCATTTGGTCTCCGCACTGGAAATATATTGGTCCACAATAATCTGCGCACCGTTATAAAAATCACCAAATTGGGCTTCCCAAATGGTTAGCGACTGCGGGTTTGCCAGCGCATAGCCATATTCGAATCCCAGTACCCCGTATTCGGAAAGGTGGGAATTGTAGATATTGAACCGCTCACCTCCGCTGATTTGCTGCAGGGGGATGTACTCCTCTTCGGAATCTTCCAGCGTGAGAACCGCGTGCCGGTGGGAGAAGGTACCCCGTTCCACATCCTGTCCGCTGATCCGCACCCGCATGCCCTCATTCAACAGCGTCGCGTAGGCCATCAGCTCGCCCATAGCCCAGTCGAACGTTTTGGTTTCGACCATTTTGGCGCGCTCGTCAAACAGGCGTGAAATTTTACGGAAGAATTTCTTGTCTTTGGGTAGTGTTGTGATTTCCTTGGCGAGCGTTAAAAATGTTTTCTCTGCAACACCTGTTTTGGCAGGCACGAAAATGTCTTCGTATTTCGCCTTGCGAAGGCCTTTCCATGCGCCGGAATACATGGGATTGTCCTGTGTCAGGTTTTCTTCTTCTTTCGAATCGTCCAGCCGCTCCTGCAGGAGCTTCCGGAAGTCCTTTTCCATCTCCTTCGCCAGGTTTGCATCTACACTGCCTTGCTCCAGCAGTTTCTGATTGTAGATTTCACGCGGATTGGGATGCTTCTCGATGGCTTTATACAGCAACGGTTGCGTAAACTTCGGTTCATCTGCTTCGTTATGGCCATATCTGCGATAGCACAGCAGGTCGATGAATACGTCCGTATGGTATTTCTGCCGGTATTCCACCGCCAGATTGATTGCATAAACCAGTGCTTCCACATCGTCTCCATTCACGTGGAATACAGGCGATAAGGTTACTTTAGCGATATCGGTGCAGTAGGTAGACGACCGTCCGTCTTTGAAGTTGGTCGTAAAGCCCACCTGATTATTTACGACAATATGGATGGTACCGCCGGTACGGAACCCTTCCAGTTTAGACATCTGAATAACTTCGTAAACAATACCCTGCGCAGCAACTGCTGCATCGCCATGTATGAGTATGGGAGCAATTTTGGTGGCATCACCACCGTATTTCATGTCAATTTTCGACCGGACGATCCCTTCGACCACCGGATCAACCGTCTCCAGGTGGGAGGGGTTGGGCACGAGGCTCAAATGTACGCTTTCCCCATTGTTGGTCGTGATATCCGTGGAATAGCCCAGGTGATACTTAACGTCGCCCCCGAAGTCCTGTTCGGCATCTTCGGCATAGGTTTTTCCCTCAAACTCGGAGAAAACACTTTCGTAGGATTTACCTAGTATATTGGTCAGTACATTCAGGCGGCCCCGGTGGGCCATACCCAGTACAAATTCCTGGATGCCTAATTCGGTTCCTTTTTCGATGACCGAATCCAGCGCCGGGATGAGGCTCTCCGCTCCTTCGAGCGAGAAGCGCTTTTGACCCAGAAATTTGGTGCCCAGGAAGTTTTCAAATACCACCGCCTCATTCAGCTTCCGCAGGATCCGCTTTTTTGTCTCCAGCGGAAAGTTCGGTGTATTGCGTTCGCCTTCCATGCGGTCCTGCAACCACTTGATTTTTTCGGGGCTGCGGATATATTTGAATTCGGCACCGATGGAGCGACAGTATGTATCTTCAATCAGCTGACGTATATCGCGCAAGGTGGCAGGTCCCAGTCCGACTTCAACACCGGCATTGAACACGGTGTCCATATCAGCCTCACTCAGGCCGAAAGTCTCCAATTCTTTGCCGGGGTAATATTTCCTGCGCTGGCGTACCGGATTGGTCTCCGTGAACAGATGCCCGCGATCGCGGTAGCCGTTGATCATATTCAAGACATTGATTTCCTTCAGCACGTGGTCAGGCGTAGCCCGAGCCTCGGGTGCTGCAGCCGAACCATTCTGACCGAAATCAAAACCCTCGAAAAATTTTTGCCAGCCGAAATCAATAGAATTGGGGTCTTCTTTATATGCTTTGTATAACGAGTCGATGTAGGTCGAATCTGCGTTACTCAGATAAGAAAGCTTGTCCATTTAGTTGTTTATGCAATAATGCGCCAAAGTTATAATTATTAAATCGTTTACCATAGCAATAACCCACAAATTTATGGCCAATTTTCATCCTTATCCCAGTTCCACCGCTTCTTTCGGGTAGAACTGTGCGGTCAATTTTTTTAGGTCCGCCGGCTTGTTGTCTTTGATGCTGCTACCCACGCCAGCCAGATGCGCCCAACTGCCGTAATTATTGGCGGGACCGTAGTCAATGAGCTTTTCTTCGAACCAGGCTGCACCTTTCAGCCAATTGACTTTCAGCTCATGGATCAGGTACGAGGCAACGATGACCCGTTGGTAATGCGGGATGTATCCCGTTTCATTGAGTTGCTGGACGGCCCGATCCACAATCGGGTTACCCGTATTTGCGCGTTTCCACAGGTCAAAGAGCCTATCCTCATCGGGGGCAATCTCCGGGGGGGTACCCGTTAAACCTCCCAACTGGAAAAAACGGTTGCCGTGCTTTTTGAACATGAATCGATAATAATCCCGCCACAGCAATTTCAATATGATCTGTTCACCGCGCTTCTTGTCCAAAACCGTGTTTTCTGCTTCCTTGGTGGCATGGTAGAAGGTGTTTGGGGATAACGCACCCACGGCGATATAGGGAGAAAGCTCGGTATATTCTTCCGGAGTGTGATCGTATAGAAACGCATGCATCTGGTCTAACGCTATCGCTTCTCCTCCCGGGAATTTCAGGTTGGAAACCTGGGCGATTTCGCTTTTATCAAAACCGAGTTCCATTAATTCAGGAGCCTTACCGCTATCCATTCCTTCCGGTACACGAATGGTATCGGGCGTGCCCAACTGAGGGCGTATGGAGCTTTCCCGTTCTGTTTTTTTCTTGAAAACGGCAAAGGCATCGGGAATGTCGCGGATCGGAAAGGGAAGATCTTCTTTGTGGTATAATGTATGGCCGATAAAATGCCTGAGGTTAATCTGCATCTTCCAAAGCGCTTCTTCAACAAGCCCGGAAATATAGGTCTCCTCATAAGCCACTTCCCGGTGATGGTAGACTTCATCTACCTGGTATTTTTCCGCAATTTGAGGAAGCAGTTCCTCCGGGTGGCCATAGTCAATAATCAGGTCGCCACCCAGTTGCCGGAGGGTTTGCTGTAATGCCAGCACATTTTCCCGTAGGAAGGCGGCACGCAATACCCCGGTCTTCCGGGTGCCATACTTTGTGTGGGTAAAATGCCGGGGGTCGAAACAGTATACCGGGACAATCCGTTGGCTGCGCTCGACGGCACGAAGCAGAATTTCATTGTCGTGAATACGCAAATCATTCCTGAACCAAACCAAGATCGTCCTATCGTCCATACTTACTAAGGGATTAAATTCTACAAATATAAGCTTATTTGTCGTAGCAACCCTTGTTTATTGCCGATAAACTGGAATATTGACAATAAAACCACAATTGTCTGCAATTTATCAGCGGGCAATGTTGGTAAGCTAACCATTTTTTTTAAGTTTGCAAAATAACATTCATCGGAAACATAATTCATTTTCGATTGTATAACTATTAAATTAGTAGTAACCAAGCCGCCTTCTTAAAGTGGTATTATTGGAGTATGGAAGTCCTGATAACCGGCCTTAATAATTATTTAGCAAGAAACATTGCTGTGTGTCTTGCTGAAGAAGATTATCAAGTAACCTGCCTGTTAAGGAATCGTAAGTTTTTCTATAAGCATGTGCCAAAGAAGTATGGCATCAATATCGTAGAAGGCGACCTGTTCCGTGGTACATTTCCCCCCGGCCTGAGCAAGGAAGTACGCGCTGCTTTCTATTTTAACCAGTCGCCCATTAACGAAATCGATATCCGCCTGGAGATGGATCTCATCGCCTTGCAGAAATACGTGCGGTTACTGAAGTCAACGGCCTGTGAGCATTTGATTTATGTGACCAAACTGTCTGATGACAATATAGACCGGGTTAAATCCCTTCTGAACAAGAGCGGAATGGCTTATACGATCATGCGGATCAGTAACATCGTCGGCAAAGGTTCTGCGCTGATGAACATCTTTTCAAATCTGGCCAAGCAACGTTGGATTGTCTTGCCCAAGGAATTTGTAACCAGCCGTTGCCAGCCGATCCTCCTATTGGACGTATGCGCGTACCTGAGTAAAATCATTCTGAATACAGATACCTACGGAAAAGTATTCGACGTCGGAGGGCCGGAAGTGATGACCTATAAAGAAGCTTTTGAACGTTACCTGGACATCGCTAAATTGAAGAAGCGTGTATTGGCGTTGCCCGGGCTCGGCAAACCTATTTCTGTTTTCATGGGAAGATATCTTTATAAATTTGAGCAGGATGTTGCCGCCGCATTCACGGCATATATGCGTAAAGATTTGGTAGCTGTAAACGATGGATTAAATGCCTATTATCCGGGAATTAAATTGGCCCCCTTCCACGTTTCCTTGCGGTACGCATTGGGGCTGCCTTAAATTGAGGGCTGATGGATAGCACGGCTACGAAAGGACGGATATTGATAACCGGCGCAACGGGTTTGGTTGGTCAGGCATTGATACCCGTGTTGGTGAGCAAGGGCTACGCGGTCAATGCGCTGAGCCGGAACAAACACAGTATGCAATTGCCGCATGTCCGTTTTTTTCAATGGGATGTTTCGGCAAATCAACTAGACGCTGCATGCTTGGATGGAGTGAGTGCCATCGTCCACTTAGCGGGTGAAAATATCGCTGCCCTTCCATGGAGCAATCATCGGAAGCAGTTGATCCGCAACAGCCGTATCCAGTCCATTTTGCTGCTTTATGATCTGCTTCGCCAACGTAAAAACCACGGAGTCACAACCGTTGTATCTGCCTCTGCATCGGGATATTATGGAAACAGAGGCAACGAGTGGATGACGGAAGATAAGTCGCCCGCCGCAGACTTTCTGGGGCATACCTGCCGCGACTGGGAACGTGCGGTAGAAACAGGACGGGCACTGGGCTTGCGTACCGTTTCGCTGAGAAGCGGAGTCATCCTCTCGGATCAGGGAGGAATCTTCACCCGATTTGCCGGTTTTATAAAAAAAGGGTTGGGTACGGTGCCCGGTACAGGCAAGCAATGGATGCCCTGGATTCATGTAGCAGATGCGGTGGCTATGTATTCCTTCGCATTGGAACACAATGGGATACATGGGGTTTACAACATGCTGGCGCCGCAGCCGGTCACGTTTTCTACATTTGTGCACACCCTGGCAAAAAAAATGAAAAAACCTTTGTGGCTACCTCATATACCGCCATTCGTATTAAAAGCCGTGATGGGTCAACTAAGCGAAATGCTCCTCTGTAGCACCCGTATGTCAGCCGAAAAGATTCAAAATACGGGCTTTACATTCCGGTATCCGGAAATAGAAGGGGCCATGGAAGCACTCATTCCCTCGCCTTGACCGTACTTTTTCCGTCTTTACCCGGCGATCCGGAATATACCTGTCCCTGGGAAAGGTTGCTCAATGGCCTGCCCGGTGCACCCATGCCGATCAAACTATAGATATTGGAAAGCTCGCTGCTTGGATTCACGCGGTATCCACCTGCTCTCGTATCGATCTGTAGGTAATGTTCAGACTTTTTGTCTTCGGTTTGCGGTTCAATACCATCGCTGGCGTAGGTAAAGTTCACATTACCGCCATTGCCGTTGGGAAAAGTGCGCGATCCATTATTGCGGGCATCGTGCCCACCGGCCAGCACATACAGTGCACCCAGTTTTTCAAATCGTATGTCGATGTCAAAATTGGTACCGTTGTTTTTTCCATCCGTACCGAATAGATAACCCCGCTTGTCAATCTCGGCGTGGCCAACCTCCAGTTTTACGTCTTTTTTACCATAAAATACCAATTGACCCCGGTCGCCCATAATCAAGGTGTCAATCCGCAGCACCAACGATGAATCCTTTCCTCCGCTATATACTTCCTTTTTCTTCTTGCCGACGATGAGTTTCCCGATATGCAATGTGTTGGTGTCCTGGGCAAAGGCACTGACCGAATACAGTGCTAACATGCACACAATGAAGTTCTTCATGAGCTAAATCCTCCTTCTTGTTAAGACATTTTTCAGCTGATAAAGTTTAATTTGTGTTACAATTATCCCCCACGCATGAAGTATAGCGTCATAATCGTTAATTTCGTCCCCAAGTTCATTAACCATGATGCGTATAATCCTTTTCTGTATATTCCTTATTCCCCTATTCCCATCTGTGGCGTCCACGTTTCAGGATACAACTACGCACCTGGAGGAGGTGACCGTACGGGCATATTTTACCGAGCAGCCGCTTTTGCGGCTCACGGCATCAGCGGGCGTGGTTAGCCCCACCGCATTGGGAAATCAAAGCGGCACGACCTTACTGCCTGCCATCAATACCGTACCGGGTGTCCGGATGGAAGAACGTTCTCCCGGCAGCTATCGGCTTTCTCTCAGGGGCAGTCTTTTACGCTCACCTTTTGGTGTACGTAACGTAAAGGTATACCTGGATGAGATACCGCTTACCGACGCGGGGGGGAATACGTATCTCAACGTATTGGATGCAGGAAGTATCGAAGGGATTGAAGTGCTGAAAGGGCCGGACGGAAGTCTCTTCGGAGCCAATTCGGGTGGCGTGGTATTGATCCGGCCGCAGGGAATGGGCGATGAAACGGATCCGAAAGCGTCGCTGCGCCTAAATGGCGGATCTTTTGGCTTATTCCATGAGCAGCTATCCGCCACACTGAATCCCACAGCTGGTTACCGGTTTGGTTTCAGTCAGGCATACCAGCGTGCCGACGGTTATCGGCAGAATTCGGCCATGAAGCGGGCAGCTTTTCAGACCGTGCAACGGTGGAACTATAATCCGAGGGGTGAATTACGGCTGATTGCCCTGTACTCAGACCTGCGTTACCTTACGCCCGGCGGGCTTACAGAAGCGCAATATGCCGAAGATCCCAAACTCGCACGCCCGGCTACACCGGCCACTCCGGGGGCGTTGGAACAACAGGCGGGCATTGTCAATAAAACGCTGATCGGCGGTTTGGTACATGACATCCACATCGGGTCCCGGCTCAGGCATGTTGCGGCTGTCTTCGGTTCACACACCGATTTCAGCAATCCCTTCATCACCAACTATGAGCTACGTAATGAAGCCAATATGGGTTTCCGTACCTACCTGGATTATCGTGGAGGTGGTTCAGGTGTGTTTTCCTGGCATGCCAATGTAGGAATGGAAGGACAGTTTGGGAAAAATGATTTTGCAAACTACGAAAATCATGGCGGTGTGCGTGGCGATGCCATGGCAATCGATGCGTTAAGAAGCAGTCAACATTTTTACTTTGTGCGCTTTAGCGCAGATGTATATAACCGCCTGTTGCTGGAAACGTCGTTGAGCCTTAACTATTATGGTTACCGGTTCCGGCCACTTTTCCCAGACAGTGAACCCCATTATACCCGGCGTAGTTTTGATGCGGAATGGATGCCACGGGCTGCGTTGTCTTATATGCTGGCACCGCAATGGGTATGGCGGGCTTCGGTTTCAAGGGGATATTCGCCACCCACCCTTGAGGAGGTCCGTGCCTCGGATCAGGTTATCAATACAGCGCTTGAAGCGGAAACTGGATGGAATTACGAAACGGGGTTCCGCTGGCAGCCCGGCAACAGACGGATTGCCGTTGATGGTTCGGTGTTTTACTACCGGATGGAAGATGCCATCATCCGCCAGGTACTCGAAACCGATGCCGAATTTTTCGGCAATGCAGGGGGAGTCAACCAACGGGGAATAGAGCTTTCCGCATCGGCTTGGGCGATCGAACCCGATCAAACCGGGTGGTTACGTGGTCTTCAACTGGGAACAAACCTGACCTTGAGCAAATTCCGTTTTGGAAATTACCGGGTGGGCGACGATGATTTTACGGGAAATAAACTCACGGGTGTACCCGGAACCACCCTGGTCAGCAGCTTGTTGGCCAGGTTCCCCGGAGGGATAGAAGCGTACGCTATGCATAACTATACGTCGGCCATTCCGCTGAATGATGCAAATACCGTGTTTGCGGGTGCTTATCACCTGCTGCAGACCAAACTGACATGGAACAAGCCCTTGGGAAGCCGGTTCATCTTTCAGGTGTTCGCCGGAGGCGACAACCTGCTGAACCAGCGGTATAGCCTCGGCAATGACATCAACGCCTTCGGTGGCCGCTTTTTCAATGCCGCCGCACCGCGCAATTTTTATGCAGGAATGGCATTACGTATTTAAAAAAATTATCCCTACTTTCGAGACCTCAAAACAAAAGATATCATGAGTTTGAAAGATTTTAAAGGAGTTGTCACCGGTGATGCCGTTCAAGAATTATTTGAAATAGCAAAAACGCATAAATTCGCCCTTCCGGCGGTTAATGTCATCGGTACCAATTCCATTAATGCTGTAATGGAAACTGCCAAGGCGGTCAATTCGCCCGTAATTATCCAACTGTCAAATGGCGGGGCGCAGTTTTACGCAGGTAAATCGCTAAATAACGACGGCCTGAAAGCCTGTATTCTCGGTGGGGTGTCCGCCGCTCAGCACGTCCATTTGCTGGCCGAACACTACGGCGTAGCTGTTATCCTCCATACCGACCACGCAGCCAAAAAGCTACTGCCCTGGATTGATGGATTGCTTGATTACGGTGAGCAATTTTTTAAAGCAAATGGAAAGCCTTTGTTTTCCTCCCATATGCTTGATTTATCCGAAGAGCCCATCGAAGAAAATATCGAAATTTCGAAAAAATACCTGGCGCGCATGAAACCCCTGGGCATGACGGTGGAGATTGAACTGGGTGTAACCGGCGGTGAGGAAGATGGGGTGGACAATTCGGATGTGGATAGCGCTAAGCTCTATACCCAGCCTGAGGAAGTTGCCTACGCATATGAAGAACTCAAAAGCGTCAGTGATAAGTTTACCGTTGCAGCTGCCTTCGGTAATGTGCATGGGGTATATAAACCCGGCAACGTAAAATTGCAGCCGGTCATCCTTCACAATTCCCAGGAATACATCCGCCAAAAGTTCGGACTGTCTGCCGAAAAGCCGGTCAACTTCGTTTTTCACGGTGGCTCAGGTTCCGCTCCGGAAGAAATTGCCGAGGCCATTTCTTATGGTGCCATTAAGATGAATATCGACACCGACATGCAGTGGGCCTTCTGGGATGGCGTACGCGGTTATTACCAGTCAAAAGAAGGATACCTGCAAAGTCAGATCGGCAATCCGGAAGGGGCTGACTCACCCAATAAGAAATACTACGATCCACGTGTTTGGCTGCGCAAGGGCGAGGATGCTTTCGTTAAGCGGCTTACCCAGGCGTTCGAAGAACTGAACGCGCTGGATGTGAACAGCAAACTGTAAATACGACTACGTTTGATGATGAAGCCCTTGCCCGGCCAACCGGAGAGCAAGGGCTTCGTACTGTAAATGTACGGGGCAATCTAAAATCGTCAATCTAAAATCTAAAATCAAATCCGTACCTTTGGCCCATGCCAGAAAAGATCATGATTCTTGATTTCGGCTCCCAATATACCCAATTGATTGCACGCCGGGTGAGGGAACTGAATGTTTATTGCGAAATCCATCCCTATAATCACCTTCCTGAGTTCAACGAAACGATAAAAGGGGTTATCCTTTCAGGAAGTCCGTATTCGGTACGTCAGTCCGATGCACCTCAGGTCGACTTCCGGGCACTCCAGTCCAAATTTCCTGTATTGGGTGTATGCTACGGTGCACAGTACATCGCACAGCATTCAGGCGGAGAGGTGGTGGCGTCGGAAATCCGCGAATACGGTCGGGCCAATCTCCATTTCGTGGATCATGCCAATCCGTTGTTAGCAGATGTTCCGGTAGATTCCCAGGTGTGGATGTCGCACGGCGACACCATTGCGGATATTCCGGCCGGCTTTGAGATCATTGCAAGTACAGACAAGGTGAAGGTGGCGGCATACCACGTAAAGGGTACCCAAACCTATGGTATCCAGTTTCACCCCGAAGTCACCCATAGTACCGACGGCACAACCCTGCTGAAGAATTTTGTCATCGACATCTGTGGCTGCACACCGTCCTGGACCGCCGACGCGTTTGTGGATACAACGGTGGCTTCACTGAAAGAAAAATTGGGAGATGATCACGTGATCATGGCATTATCGGGAGGTGTAGATTCCACGGTTGCGGCTGTCTTGCTCCATCAGGCAATCGGTAAAAACTTGCACTGTATCTTTGTAGACCATGGCTTGCTGCGTAAGAATGAATACGAACAGGTGCTGGAGTCGTACCAGCATATGGGGTTGAACATCAAGGGAGTAAATGCCAAAGATCGGTTTTACCAAAAGCTAGCGGGTGTGAGCGAACCTGAGCGGAAACGTAAAATTATCGGTGCGGCATTTATTGATGAATTTGACGAGGCCGCACACGCCGTTCAGGCCGAACTTCCCGAGGGTGTAGCGGTTAAATGGCTCGGTCAGGGCACCATTTATCCGGATGTCATCGAATCCATTTCCGTAAAGGGGCCTTCGGCTACTATTAAATCCCACCACAATGTGGGAGGGTTGCCCGATTTTATGAAACTGAAAGTTGTTGAGCCGCTCAACACCCTGTTCAAAGACGAAGTGCGCAGAGTAGGGAAGGCATTGGGGGTAGCCCCCAGCATTTTGGGTCGGCATCCATTTCCCGGTCCGGGATTGGCGATCCGGATATTAGGCGAAATCACCGCCGAGAAGGTACGGATTTTGCAGGAAGCTGATGATATTTACATCCGCAACCTGCGTGAATCGGGTTGGTACGACAAGGTGTGGCAGGCAGGTACCATTTTCCTGCCGGTACAGTCGGTAGGGGTGATGGGAGATGAGCGTACCTACGAACATGTCGTCGCTTTGCGCGCGGTCGGCTCGTTGGATGGGATGACGGCAGATTGGACGCACCTGCCCTATGAGTTATTGGCAAAAATATCGAACGAAATAATCAATCACGTAAAGGGGATAAATAGGGTTGTATATGATATCAGTTCAAAACCGCCGGCTACGATTGAATGGGAGTAAAGGATTAGTCGGGATTGCACTTGTGCTTTTGATGGCTGCCTGTACTCCCAAAGTAAGGGTATTGCGCGGATCGGGCACCACTCCTCCACCGAAAAAGGAAGTGCCCTCGGAAGATAAAGATAAAAAAGAGGAAGTTGACACGGACACCAAGGAGGTGGATGTGAACAACATTGCGTTATTGCTGCCGTTTGAATTGGACAAAGCCAATCCGCATGCACCCAGCACCGAGGATATCAAGCGTTCGGCGCTCGCTCTTGATTTTTATCAGGGATTTAAACTGGGTTTGGACGCGCTGGCCGAGAAGGGGACCAACTTCAAGGTGAATGTGCTGGATACGCGTGATGATCCGGCTGAAAATACCCGTATAGCAAAACTGGAACAGGTACAGGACGCCGCATTGGTGGTCGGGCCGGTATATCCAAAGGAAATCCAGGTGTTTGGGTTTAATGCTTCGCTGGAGGATGCACTCCAAATTTCTCCCTTGGCCGCCAGCATGCCTTCTGAGTTTAATCTACCCAATCTGGTCACAATTACCGCGCCGATCACCGCGCATGTGCAGGCGCTGGCCGCACGGATCGCCCAACAATACCAATCCGCAGACGTAGTGATCTTATATCAGACCCAGGATGCGGCAAGCAGGCAGTTTCTTTCCCCGTTGAAGGCGGAAGTTGGCCGACTAAAAAAAGATATTAAGGTGGTCGAAGTGACGGATGAAGAATCACTGGAAAGCAGTGTACACATATCCGGAAAAAATTTGGTGGTATTGGCAACAACCAACAAGTATCAGATTTCACCGATTCTGGCTCATCTGCGCAAATTGCACGACGAGCTTTCTTACCAGATCCAACTATTCGGACACCCGAACTGGGCAAAATTGGAATTTGACGAAACAGATGGGCTCGCAATCTTCCGCACCTGCATCACTACCTCGTATTATGTAGATAAAGGACGTGTGGAAGTGCGGCGGTTTGACGAGCAGTACCGCCGTGAATTTGGTATACCCGCCACCGAATTCGCCTATAAAGGGTACGATGCAGCCTATTACTTCGGGGGGCTGCTGGCGAAATACGGAGCAGCCTATAAAGAACATATTACGCAGGAAGAATACAGGGGGTTGCATAATGCCTTCAAGTTTGAGCACAATCCCAATTGGGGATATGTAAACAACGCGGTATTTATGTTGCAGTACCGGAGTGGCGATTTCCAGCCCTTATAACGGATCCGATTGCGCATGGCGACCGAACGGCGGATAAGTCAGCAGATACGGATGGTTGAGCGTGTGTTGCACGAATACCAGCAACAACGGAAAATCCCCCTGGCCCGTTTTCTTACGGGATTTTACAAGCGTAACCGCCAGATGGGTGGAAATGACCGCCGGACAGTTTCCCGCCTCACATACCACTATTTCCGCATTGGCAACGCAGCCAGACAAGCTGATTTATCCACACGGCTGGCCATCGCTGAATTTTTATGCAGCGAAGACAGTGCCCTGGTTCAGTTGGTACTTCCTGCGCTGTACCCTTCCGTCGATAAGCCGATGAAAGAAAAGCTGGTGTTGCTGGAACAGCAAACGGATTTCCGTTTGGAAGATGTATTTCCTTATCAAGGACAGCTCTCGGAGGGAGTCGACGGGTCTGATTTCGTTAAGAGCCTTTTTGTACAACCCGATCTGTTTATCCGTTTGCGCCCGGGGCATGAGGCGGAGGTGCAGAAACGGCTTACGGAAGAAGGTATTTCCTATCGCGTGTTGGGTACATCCCGATTAGCACTTCCGAATGGTGTGGCGCTTGACCGGATCCGCGATCTCGTGGGTAAGTATGAGGTGCAAGACGATTCCTCACAGCAGACCGGTACATTTTTCAATGCCGCTGATGGGGAAAGCTGGTGGGATGCGTGTGCGGGAGCCGGAGGGAAGTCGCTCCTGCTGCTCGACAGCCATCCGGCCATAAACCTATTGGTATCTGACGTAAGGACCAGTATCCTGCGCAACCTCGACGAACGTTTTGAAGCGGCCGGTATCACAAAATACCGACAGAAAATTATCGACCTTACCAAAGATACGGCGGTTATTCTCGGCAATGAACAGTTTGACGGTATCATCCTCGATGCACCCTGTAGCGGGTCTGGTACCTGGGGCCGGACACCGGAGATGATTACTTCTTTCGACGGGGATTCAATCCGGCAATTTGCGGCTGTCCAGCAGCAAGCCGCAGAAGCAGTCATCAAACACCTAAAACCCGGTAAGCCCTTGATTTACATTACCTGTTCTGTTTTTTCCGAAGAGAACGAACAGGCGATCGCATTCCTTCAGAATACAGGCCTGGTCAAATTGGAACGGGCGGAACTTTTACAGGGTTACCGCCACCGCGCAGACAGCATGTTTGTGGCAAGACTGATCCGGCGCTGATTTTTAATTACACGTTTTCTTTCAGCAGCCGTTCCAGTTCATTGGCCGGAAAAACACCCGATTGGCGCCACTTGATTTGACCGTTTTTAAAAATAATTAATGTAGGCACACCGCGTATTTGATATTTGGTGGCTACCTGCGGGTTTTTATCTACGTCAATTTTGATAATGGATGCGGCATCGCCTACGCGTTGCTTTACATCCTCCAGGATGGGGGCCTGTGTCTTGCAGGGACCGCACCAGGTGGCGAAAAAATCCACTAACACAGGTTTTTCACCGTTGATCAGTTCATTGAATGTGCTCATTTTTCAAGTATCTCCCTAATTAACGCGCTTTTTTGCGGATTGTTTTTCTCCGTTGTAAAGATAGGGGTTTGACAAACACTAGTTATCTTTACCGGATGAATAAAGATCTGATTTTACGCGAACGCCTGGCCATCCAGCGCACCATCATGGCTAATCAGTCCACTTTTTTGTCGTTCCTCCGCACCTCAATGTATTTTGCTGTGGCCGGTGTCTCCCTGGATCAGTTGCTGAAGCTGCCCGGTGGGCATATTATTGAGTATATTTTTCTGGTCATTTCTGCAGTTTTACTGGTGGTAGGTGGGGCAAACTATTTCATCCAAAAAAGAAAAATCGATAAAAGTGAAAAGCATATCGGCGATTACCAGCTTGATTATGAAAAGGGAGGGGAGTAGTACCGATTTTTCCGAAGGTCTTGAATTTGGCTGTGGGTTACTTTTAAATGAAAAAATGCGATTCCGATAAGGAATCGCATTTCATCTGTGCCCGGAGAGAGACTCGAACTCTCAAGGGACTGCTCCCAACGGCTTCTGAGACCGCAACGTTTACCAATTTCGCCATCCGGGCGGCACGCCCCAAACCCGTTGTTTGGATCGGGGATGCAAATATATGATTTTAATTGACAATTGAAAATTGATAATTGAAAAAGACTATCAACTATCAATTATCAACTATCAACTATCAACTATCAACTATCAACTATCCAAAAATTACTCTTCCTCGTCATCCGTATGCAACATATCCTGATGCTCTTCGGGTTTATAGGAAGCCTGAAGTGCCGCCAGTTTCTTTTTGCCATAGGCCATTTTGGTAATCAATACAAATAAGACCGGTACAATGAATATTGCAAACAGGGTAGCGATCAACATCCCTCCAAAAACCGTCCAGCCGATGGTTTGCCGTGCAATGGCACCCGCTCCGGCCGAATACATCAGCGGAACAATACCCAGGATAAAGGCAAACGACGTCATGATAATCGGGCGTAGCCGTAATTTTACCGCTTCTAGCGTTGCTTTCAGCAGTCCCATGCCGATATCTACCCGTTCTTTGGCAAACTCGACAATAAGGATCGCATTTTTAGCGGCCAGACCAATGATCGCCACCAAACCAATCTGGGCATAGATGTTGTTGTCAAGCCGTGGCAGAAGGGTGAGCACCAAAATAGCCCCAAATACACCAAGCGGAACGGAAAGCAGGATCGAAAAGGGTACCGACCAGCTTTCATACAACGCCGCCAGCAGCAGGAAGACGAATACGATACAGAGTGCAAAGATCATGATCGTCATGTTTCCCGCTTCCTTTTCCTGTAGACTTATTCCCGAAAATTCATAGGTGAAACCGGCGCCCAGCGTCTGTGCAGCAGTCTCCTCCAACGCCCGTAATGCATCCCCACTGCTGTATCCGGGAGCGGCACCCCCCATCAGGTCAATGGAACGGAAAATATTGAAGTGGTTGATAATGGACGGGCTTTCGATAATCTCATAAGATACCAATGTACTTAGTGGCACCGGATTTCCCTGCTGGTTTTTCACATACAGCTTTCCGATGTCAGCGATGTCCATCCGATAGGCCGTGTCTGCCTGGCTGACCACCCGGAAACTCCGTCCGTAGCGCGTAAAATCGTTGACATAACTGCTGCCCAGGAAAGACGAAATGGTGCTGTAGACACTTGAAACGGCTACACCCATGCGTTTTGCTTGCTCTCGGTTTACCTTCACTAAGTAATTGGGCGTGCGTGAATTGAATAGTGTATAAGCCATGCCGATTTCCGGACGCTGGTTAGCAGCCATCAGAAATTTACCCACCTGAGCTTCGAAATCTTTAATGTCGCCGCTTCGTTGGTCGATGAGCTGCATGCTGAATCCTCCGCTGATACCCAGCCCGGGAATAGCCGGGGGCAATACGGGCATAAGGGAAGCCTGTTGCAGGCCCGCATATTTTCGCTGTACACCCGCTACAATTTCCTGTGCCGTGCGGCTGCGTTCTCCCCATGGATGCAGTTGGACAAAGAAGGTACCCCCATTGGGTTTAAACGAACGGTTCAGCAGGTTAATCCCCGCAATGCGCATAACGTTTTTGATTTCAGGATTTTCTCTCCGCAACGAGTCCGATAACGCATCCAATAAGTTGGCGGTACGCTCAGAAGAAGCTCCTTCGGGGAGCGTAACGCCCACCATGAACACGCCGGCATCTTCCGTAGGAATAAACCCGGTGGGTTTGCTGGTAAACAACCCAACTGTACCCACGTAGATGCAGACCAATAGGACGATGGCAAGGGGAGCACGCTTGATGACCACCCTGACCGCACTGGAATACCGCTTCGTAACCCGCTCAAACCAGGTGTTGAACTTATAGAATAACCGGTTGATGCCGGTTGATTTCTCATTGAATTGCGACGGCTTAAGCAACAGCGAACATAAGGCGGGGGTGAGGGATAGGGCGACAAACGCAGAAAGCAACACCGATACAGCGATCGTAATGGCAAACTGTTGGTAAAGTTGCCCCACCATGCCCGGGATAAAGCCCACGGGCACAAACACCGCCGCTAGGATCAATGCAATGGCGATAACAGGTGCGGTAATCTCTTTCATCGCCCGTCGCGTCGCTTCCGGTGCCGACAATTTATCGTGGTCAATATAATGTTGCACCGCCTCCACCACCACAATCGCATCATCCACCACAATCCCGATGGCGAGTACGAAGGCCAGCATCGTCAGGTTGTTGATCGAAAAGCCGAACAGATTGAAGAAAATAAAGGTACCAATAATTGAAACGGGAATCGCCAATACAGGAATCAAGGTAGCCCGCCAGCTTTGGAGGAAGATAAATACCACCAAAGTTACCAATATCAGCGCCTCAACCAACGTGTGCAGCACGTTGGTGATGGACTCCTGGATCACCGATACGGTTTCATAGTTAACTACATAGTCCATATCGCTCGGGAAGTCTGCTTTCAACTGCTCCAGTGCGGCGTAGATGCCCTCAGCGGTTTCCACGGCGTTTCCACCAGGCATCTGATTAACCATCATACCCGAAGCCGTCAGTCCGTTCAGCTTATTGGTAATGGAATAGGCAAACTCGCCCAGCTCCACGCGTGCCACGTCTTTGAGGTATACAATGGAACCGTCGGCATTGGTTTTGACAATGATCTGCTCAAACTGTTCCTCCTCGTCCAGATCACCATCTAGAATGACCGGATATTCAAAAACCTGAGTATTTACCTGCGGTCTCGCTCCCACACTGCCTCCTGGCATCCGGATGTTTTGCTCCTGAATTGCCGCGTTAACATCTGCCGGAGTGAGCCCTAAGTTAGAAAGTTTCGTTGCATCCAGCCATACACGCATGCTGAAGGGCTGGCCGAACGCCATCACGTCGCCCACTCCCTTTACACGCATCAGTGCGTCACGTACATACAGGTTGGTGTAGTTTGCCAAAAATTTCTGGTCCCGGGTGCCATTTGGTGAGATCAGGGAAATCATCATCAACACGTCCGTATTGGCTTTCCGTGTAATCACTCCCAGTCGTCGCACACTTTCCGGTAAGGCGGGTTCGGCAATACCTACACGGTTCTGTACGTCCAACGTGGCAATATCAATATCCGTACCTACATCAAACGTCACGGTGATCGCAGCACGTCCATCGGATGTACTGTTTGACTGCATGTACGTCATCCCGGGCGTGCCATTGATCTGGCTTTCGATGAGTGTGGTTACGGTCTGTTCCACGGTCTGCGCGTCTGCCCCGGTATACGTCGCCTGCACCTGTACGGTGGGGGGCGAAATATTGGGATACTGGCTGATGGGCAATGTCGAGATCGAAATGATACCTATCAACGTAATCAAGATGGAGATGACGATGGAGGTAACGGGTCTTCTTATGAATACTTCTGAAATCATGTTGTTTCTGTCCTAAATGCTTGATGGTCTTTGTTCCACCTTATTTCTTTTCAGCGGGTTGGGTTACTTGTACCTTGGCCCCTGGCCGCAGGTTGATGATGCCATCGGTTACCACCTGTTCACCGCTCGATAACCCCTCATTGATCACAACGCGATCCACTACTTTCAGTCCCAACCGTACGCCCCGTTGCTCTACCGTGCTGCTATCGGTTACTACATACACCGAGGTTTGGCCAAGCTGCTCGGTAACGGCACGATAAGGGATGACCAATTGTTTCGTTTCCGATTGGTTGCGCACCTGCACGGTAGTGGCCATGCCCGCACGCAGCAGTTCATCCGGATTGGGGAAACTCGCCCGCACGGTGATGGTACCGGTATTGCGATCCACGGCACGGTCAATGGCGACGATCTTGCCCGGATGCGAATAAACTTGTCCACCGGGCAGTTTGATCGAGATCACCGAATCGCGTACCACGGCGTCCGATTGCCGCAAAGCGTTGAAGCGGGGAATCTCCCGCTCGTTTACCGGAAAGTCTACGGCAATGGGATTAACCGATGAAAGGGTGTTAAGCAATGTGGACCCCGCAGAAACCAATGCACCCATGCGCACCTGTGAAATACCGATGGTGCCGCTGAACGGGGCGACGATGACCGACCGGTCGAGATTGGTCTGTGCCGTGGTCAATGCGGCCCGCGCGGAGGCAGCCTGTGCCTGTGCATTGTTGAAGTCGGTTTCCGCATAATCAAGCGTCTGTTTGGCAATCGCATCTTGTTCGGCCAGTTTCTGATAGCGTTCCACATCCCGCTGGAGGCGTGCAAGATTGGCCTCGGCAATGGCAAGACTGGATTTTGCCTGCTCCACAGCCGCGGCATAACGGGTACGGTCTATTTCGTAGAGCTTCTGACCTTTGGACACCGATGCACCATCGGTAATAAAGATACCCGTAATGTATCCGCTTACTTCAGCCCGTAGTTCGGTTTCGTTCAGCGCCACCACATTGCCGGGATAGTTGTCTGTACCCACCACCAGTTCTTCGGTAACCGGGGCTGTCGATACGGGAATAGCTTGTTGCCCGGGGGCCTGTTTCTGCGTTTGATTGCTGCATGCGGCAACCAATCCGGCTCCGGCCAGGAGGATCGCTGCGAAGCTATGTTTGTTCATGCTGGTCATTTTTACGGTATTCTGAGTTGTTTCAAGTTCTTTCATATGTTGGTTAATTATCAATGTCTACGGTTCCCAGTGCACGCTGTACATCCAGCTTGCCAGCCAGGACGGCAAAGAGCGAATTGAGGTAACTGATTTGTGTGGTACGCAGATCGGTCTCCGCGGTCATCAGATCGAGGTACGTTTTTATACCTTCGTCGTATTGCAATTTGATGGTATTGTAGACATCTTCGGAAAGGGCTACGTTTTCACGGGCAACCCGCCAGTCGTTAAGATTGGCCTGATACGTGGCCAGCGCCATTTCATATTGTGTGTTGATCTGGTTTTTCAGATTCACGACATCCCAGTCAAGGCGTGTTTCCTGCAGTTTGGATTTCCGGATTTCATGGATGCGCTTCCCACCCTGGAAAATAGGTATGTTCAGCGTGAGTCCGAATACCGAACGGGGAAAATTAGCATCAAACATTTCCGGAAACCGGTTGCCCCGGAAATCCCACGCATAATTATAAAATGCAGATAAACTGGGTAGAAACGTCCATTTATTATATTGCGTATTGAGGTGCTGGAGTTGCTTCACCGTTTGCAGTTGCCTGAATTCAACCCGCTCGTTATAGTCGACCGTCAGCGTAGTATCCAACAGGATTTCACTTTCCATGGCCGCATTATCGAAAGAAAGGTTCATCGGCTGGTCCGCCGAAAGCCCGATCAGTTCTTTCAGAAATGCATATTTGTAAGTGAGCAATTCGCTGACGCGTTTTTGCTCAGCAAGGGTATTGCTCAATGTAATCTGCGCACGTTTGAAATCAGTCTTGTCTACAATGCCCGTTTCGTACCGCGCCTTCGCATCGTTGAGCTGACGCTGGATGCGTTCGATGTTTTCTTTGATAATATTGAGCTGTTCCTCGCTGGTAAGGATATCGTAGTATGCCTTGCTGACTTCGACTACCGTGTTGATCCGGCTGCTTTCCGTATTGAGTGCGTTTTGCTGGCGGATAAAACGGGCTGCTTTGGAGGCTTGCATAAGCCCCGGGTTGAGAATCTGCTGATCGGCCTGGAGTACCGCGGCACTCACATGCTTCTGGCCCAGTTGGATCACATTGCCCCCAATCACGCTGGTCGGGATCTTCACATTCCAGTTGTATGTACCCGTTGCGTTTATTTGGGGAAACCAGCCCGAGAGGGCGGAAGCGATTTCTTCTTCACCGACTTCCTCATCAATGAGGGCTTGGTGCACAGACGGACGGTTTTCCAGGGCGTAATTTATGACATCTTGCAGATTGGCATTTTCTGGTAATGACGGTTGGCTTTCCTGCCCGAAAGCAAGTGAAAGGACGAGGGAAAAAGCAATCGAGAGGGCTAATTTATTTCGTGATTTTCTATACATATTGTTTCAGTCTGAAAAGATTCTTTTTTGATACCATTCCAAATGATCGTTACCATTTCGTTCATAGACGATTTATTGAACGAGTAATGTCCGTTAGTGTGCCGTTTGGCCGTAGCAGTTACCGTACCGATAAAAGCAGCACTGAGAATGTTAATATCCATGGACCTGATATGGCCCTCATCTATACCCAGTTGAAGGAAATTGGACATCTCGTTCTGCATTTGCACGCCGCAGTTCCGTTCATGGACCACCTCCGCGTAAGGCGACGAAAAAAATTGTTCCATGAAACTCAGTACTTCGGGGTGCTTGATGTAAAAATTCACCAAGTTTATCCAGATGGCAACGAAACGTTGCGGATAGGGTAGAAGCTGCTCGGCCGGTTTAAACATCGCATTGCCGATGCGGTGTTTGCAATGCTTAAACAATTCGATGATCAGCTCATCCCTTGAAGAAAAATAGTGATAGATAGTCCCCGTTGCCACGCCGGCGTCCTGGGCAATCTGACTCATCGGGCTTCCGTGGAAACCTTGTTTCATGACAAGTCGCAGTGTGCTTTCGAAAATGGCACATTTTTTTTCTGCAGTATGTTCCAATTGAACGTTCATTCGGTCGGCAAAGGAACGCATTATTCGCGAAAAATCGATGGCCATCTGCTTTGTTAACGGAATTTTGACAATCGAGGTCAAACGGTCAAATACCCATTTCGCATAAGTCAGTGAAATTGTGTACTTTTGCATCATCATTGGTACAAATTAATTTGCTTACGTTGACATTTGCCGATTTTAATTTTGATAGCAACCTTTTCGAAGGGTTGAATAGCATGGGTTTTAAAACACCCACTCCCATACAAGCTGAAACGATTCCGATTATTCAAGAACAACACGATCTGATCGCGTGTGCGCAGACCGGTACCGGTAAGACGGCCTCTTACCTGCTTCCGGTTATGGATGCCATATGCCGTACCGATCCGCGTCCGCCCATCAGCGCGCTGATATTGGCTCCCACACGCGAACTGGCCATGCAGATCGATCAGCAGGTTGAAGGGCTCGCCTATTTCACGGGTATCACTTCCATTGCCATTTACGGCGGGGGCGACGGGATCGGCTATGAACAGCAGCGCCGGGCGCTTCGCGAAGGGGTGGATATCGTTATTGCAACTCCGGGCAGGCTCATTGCACACATTGGTTCAGGCATTGTCAGGTTGGACGAAGTCAAATTCCTCGTGCTCGATGAAGCCGACCGCATGCTGGACATGGGATTCAAAGATGACATCAACCGGATTGTCCGTCAACTGCCTGCGGAACGGCAGACCATGCTCTTTTCGGCAACCATGCCCCCCAAGATACGGACATTTGCCAAAACCTTACTGAAAGATCCCAAACAGGTAAATATCGCGATTTCCAAGCCTGCCGAAGGTATCCTCCAGCAGCAATACCGGGTAGCAGACGGGCAGAAAACCCCGTTGCTGAAACAGATCCTGCAAAGCGGGGAATACCGGAGTGTCATTGTCTTTTCCTCCACCAAGGAAAAGGTGAAAAACCTGAGCCGGGAATTGACCCGGCTGGGACTGACCGTACAGCCCTTCCATTCCGACCTGGCTCAGGAAGAGCGGGAACAGATCCTTCTCCGTTTTAAGAACAAGCAGCTACCGATATTGATCGGAACCGACGTGCTGTCAAGAGGTATTGACGTGGAAGGTATCGATCTCGTGGTTAACTACGATGTGCCGCCCGATCCGGAAGATTATATACACCGTGTGGGCCGTACCGCCCGTGCCGAGCGCACAGGTACCGCAATTACCTTTGTCAACCACCGCGATCAACGCCGCTTCCTGGCCATCGAACGGCTGATGGATAGAAAAGTAGACGAGGTCACCTTGCCGGAAGGAATTGAAAGCGATGCAGGAGCTTCTGCCGAAGAACGGCCGAAACGCAGTAATCGCCACCCGAGGAAAAACCGTAAATCCGGCGGTAGGAAACCAGCCGGCACGGCTCAGCTCCAAAAGGAAGGTGCTTCAGCAACATCATCGGATACAGCGGCCGATAAATTACCCAAAAAGAAGAAGAAACGGCGTTTCAAAAAACATACGAAAGATCAGGGATCGAATGCTTCCGAAGCGCCAGGTGGACCGGCCAGCCAGGCTTCTTGACTTATTGCGGTAATTGCAGCATCCGCCATTCAGCCACCTGGAATAATCCACCTGCTTTTACAGACGTGACCGAAACACGGTAAAACCGATACGCCTCATGGTTGTCAAACGTGTATGTTTTGGTTTGGAAACGCTCTTCGAAATTCTCATCCGTACGTTCATCCAGCAATGTCCACGTGTGTTCGTCCATCGAGCCTTCCAGCTTCCAATTCTTCGGATCGCGATCGGGAACATCATTGGCGGAAGTGAGCGTGTATGCGCCGAGAATCACCGGCTCGTAAAAGTCTAGCTGGAACCAAAGATCGCCAACGTAATTAAATTGCAGGAATTTTGTCTGGATGTCGTTGTCGGTCAGCTTCAGTGAACCTTCACCGGCAAATTTACCGCCGTCGTTATCGCGTGATACGCTCAGTACCCCTCGTTCGGTTACATCGCGTACTACACCCAGATCGGTAAGCATCCGCGATATTTCCGCGATGGAGCCATTCGGGGTTTTTACACGCAGTGTGTAATCCTCAAATTGTCCCGGCGCCACCGAAATGTTCACCGTTTCGTTGTTGTTCAGGAATTCACCGCCCACACCCACACCTTTATACCAAAAGATACTGTCGACCGCTAGGTTGGCAGCAACAGACAGATCGAGGCTGCCTCCCGGTTTGGGGGTAGCCAAGACTTCAATTAAACTGTCAGGAACAATGTTGACCACTGTTTCCGTTTCTGCCCAAAAGCCCTGGCTGTTTTCCGTCCGGAGTTTGATGCGGAACTCGCCGGTGCGTAGAAAGGTATGCGTGGGCGAATCGTCCAGCGAAACGCTGTCATCGCCGAATTCCCACCGCACCAGTGAATAGTTATCTCCTTCGTTGGTGAACGAATAGGTGAAAGGATCGTCTTCGGAAACCTGCACCATGGAGAACCCAGCGCTCGGTTTGGGCTCTTCCGGCTCAGGTGCCGGAACGGATTCTTCCTTACAGGATAGCAGCGTCAGCTGAAAAAGTAGCGCGATACCTAGTGTCCTTGTGATCGTTATCATTGCCATTTGGATAGTTGTCATCGTACAAACTATATTTTATCTTTCTAATCGGTTACCTCATACATTGCCCGGGTATTAAGGTACACGGATTACCCGCCATTCCGCCAGTTGCCAGAGGTTGCTTCCGTTGTTGATGCCAAATTCGAGGCGGTAGTGCGTATAAGATTCTTCCGTGTTGAATTCGTAGCGTTTTGTTTGGAAGCGTTCGGTAAATATCTCGCCGGTTCGGCTGTCTAATACCGTCCACGTCTCTCCGTCGTTGGATCCCAACAATTCCCAATCTTTCGGATCCCGGTCAGGCGCGTCATTGGCCGAGGTGAGCGTGTAGGCGCCCAATTTGGTTGGTGCAGCGTACTTCAGCTGTACCCACAGATCGGCCCGGAAGTCGCCCACTAGGAACTTCGTCTGGGTGTCATTATCCACCAGTTTAAGCGATCCTTCGCCTCCTTCGGCTCCATCGCCATTATCGCGGCTGACGCTATAGGTGCCTTCATTGGTTACGTCCACCTCTAACACATGCTCGGGATAAATGAGAACGATGACTGATTTCTTTTCTTCATCCAGTACATGGGTAGAGGGGTTGGTCAGTGTCACCGGTACGGCAAGGAGTTTATCCATATGCTGTTCGATAACCGACCACTGCACGAACACATCCAACGGAGCCGAGCTGATGTTAGAGCCGATCCGGCGGAGGGTATCCATGGTTAGCTGGCTCGCCTCTAACGGAATGGTGTTTTCCGGCAGAACACCGGCCGCGATCAATGTTGCTAGGGTATCGGGGTTGAGCTTGGCACCCACGGTAAAGGCCCGTCCGGGAACACCCGCCAATGAAATACCCAATGGCACATTGAGCCCGCCGGACTGGACCTGGTAATTTTGTCGGTTGCGCACTTCCAATATACTTCCACCACCGTTGGTAATGGACAGATACCGGATTTCATCCGGCTGCAAAATATCCGTTGTATTGAGCGTCACGACGCCGCCCGTGCCGCCGCTGGCCAGTGTATTGCCTTTTCCGGGATTTGCCAGTCGGTAGGCAAACGCCACCTGCTTGCCGTAGTTGCGTTCCAGAAAACTCACATTGATAGCGATTTCAAAAACGGCGCTGTCTGCACCGAAGGGCACCGACACAGCAGTGGGCACCACGAGGTGTTCATTGGGGATCGGCAGTACGTCTTCCAGTTTTCCTTCGGCAATCAGTTGGTCTATCGTGTCCTGGTTAAGCTGGATTTCCACTTGGAACGCTTTGCCCGCCGGTTGTGATAGTTGGATAGCCAACGGTACAATCATCCGTTCGCCTTCCTTACGCGGTTCGCCTGCGGTCTCTCGTGGGGATACCGCACTGGGATCCGTCGACTTGATGTCGAACGATTCCAGCTCGTGATCGGTACAGGTCTGGAACAGCAGCATGGCCAATGCCAACGTGCTTAATGTGTGTATGCGTTTTAATGCGTTCATATCGTAATGGATAGCAAATTTTGTTAACAGTCTCTATCGCCACCTCGATCAACGGTCCAGCCATACCCGGCCGTCCAGTTGCCAGCTTTCCAATCGGGGTATTTTGAGCCAGCTGATAATCTGTGCCGGTATGTCTACGTTTCGGGGTACCAATGCTCCTAGATCGGCCGAACTTGGCGCACAGACAAAGTCCGATTGGTATTGACGGGTGATGTCAGCACCGCCCAGTGTCATGTGGCTGCCAAGGGGCCCCATGTCGTCAATTGTGTTACCCTCCGAGCCGACCACGGGCCAGAGACCGGCAAGGAAATCGTAATAGGGGTGGTCTTCCGGCACGCCGATCTCACAGGAATACTGCGAAATGACATCATCGGGCAATGCCACTTTCCAAAACCGTACATCGCTGATGTAGCAATCGGCCTGGCCGTTATCCGCCTGTCCGCCGAGCATCAGCGGAAAGTTATTCGTGATGCTGCCGTAGTTGGTGATGTTCACTTCGTTATTAAACTGCCCGTTGGTGTACGTGCGGACAAACCGCTCATTGTCCCGTACCACACCCACCACGGCAATGCTGTTCCACGTCGCATTGGCCAGGGTACCTCCACGGGTTTGGCCTACGTTATTGCCGAGTCCGCGTGCATTAAACATCCAGAAATCCTCCTCCAAAAAAATGGTCCAGCCCACAAAATCCCAGGTCCACCGTTCCCGCTTGTTTAGCAGGGCCGGGTAGTTGTATCGGTAATTGTTGTTTGGCCCCGGATTTTTCTTTACCTTCAGCTCAATCGTAAATGCTTCATTGTCCAGGTTGTAAATGTCGTTGTCGCCCGCGGTGACCTCACCCCTCAGTTGTTGCTGGAAACGTACGAAATCTCCCTGGAACCGGATACCTAAGAAAGGTTTGGAAATCACACGTGTCTGGTACCGCAGCGAGTGAAAGATCGTAAAGGTATTGACTTCTGGGTTGCTGAAAATCGTGTTGTCATTCTCTTCGTCGGGTATCGGATATTCTCCTCCTTTGCTGGAGGTGATGACCACCAGCCAGTTTTCCTGGCTGTAATTCGGGCGGCTCTTCACGGCATCAAGGACTTCTCCTACATAGCCGTCAAAGGCGAGGAGCGCATCGCGGTATTGCGGCACGGACAGGTCATATCCATACTGGCTGCCTGCCTGGTCAATTCCTGTGAAATGTAGCGTAACCATGGTGATGGTATCTACTTCCAATGCGCTAATGGCAGCATCTTTCACCGCTGCGTCGCCGTCGAGCAATTCGCGCTCTTTAGCACCTGCCGTGAGCTGCTCGAAAAACAGCGGAGATGGCGTATACACCCGTACATCGCTTTCGGGATTTGCGGCCTGTATACGCTCAAACAGTAGCGGAAAATCTTCCAGGTCGGCGTTTGCAAAATTATCACCTTGAATGCCGTGCTTGGCTTTCTGTACGCCGGTCAGCATATCGGCCCAGTTGGTCCCGTTTTGTGACCCCGTTTCTTCGTCAGACAGGGACTCCCACGAATAAATGGAATTGGGCAGTAACGAACCGATAGCCGGTAGGTTTGCCTGCTGCACAGACTTTCCCCGGGCACCGTCGGCGATGATATAAAGCACGCGGGGCGTACCGAAGGCAACGTCAATGCTGTCCGTATATTCGGTTTCGGGTATCTTGCGGGCAAACTCTTCGCGGCATGCCCACAGACCCGCTAGCGCTAGCACTGTCGGCAGCAGCAACCGGAGGGTTTTCGAGATGTATGGATTTGCAGTCATAATGCGATGTTGATTTCTTATGTAACTAATCGGTTAATCGATAATCATCCGGAGAAAATTGTTTACTGGCTCGCCGTCAAACAGCTCAATGTCGCCATAAATCAATAGTGCACGGCGGCCGTCGGCAGAACGGGTTTCAACGATGTCTCTGATGGTTCCGCTGAACAGGCCTGTTGCATTGTAACCGGCCAGCAATGCACCGGTTTCATCCAGTACCATGAATCCATTCCGGGCAATGCCGTTGTACGTACGGAAACCTCCGGAAACGATGATCTTGCCGTCACTTAGCTGTTTGATAAAGTTCGGGCTGCCTCCCTCAAATGCTTGGGGAACAAAGCCCTCGTCGAGCGTACCGTCTTCATTGAGCATGGCCAGTTGCAATGCGGGCTTTCCGTTGTAATTGCGGAATTCGCCAGCAATAAGGTATTTGCCGGTGGCCGGGTTGTAATAAGCACGTTGGATGAGCTGATCGGCACCTGTGCCACCCGGATTGAACGTTTCGTCGATGGTGCCATCCTCTTTAAGCCGTAAAATACGGCCGGCGCTTTGGCCGTCGAAGCGGGTGAAATTACCGTATACCAACAGTTTACCCTGTTGGTTGCCCGATGTGTGCAATATCGTGTTAGCGGTTCCATTGCCGGCTTCCAGTCCTTTTCCGGTCGCATCGTTGAATCGGTACGTTTTGTCGAGGGTGCCGTCTGCATTCAACCGGGCAATCTGGCGGATCTCTATACTGTCCAGAATGACACTGTCGCGTGTTTCCAGCCGGTTCGGTTTATCGTATTGCCGGCTGATGTAATAACGGAATTCACCGGTTACCAGCACTTTCCCGTTTTGTTCGTAGAGTTTGTCGATATACTTGTCAAACCCGCCGTTGAAGCGTGGGTAATACTTGATGGTATCCTGCTGGTCGGGACGCCGGAAGGGGTGTACCCCCATGGTGTCAATGGTGCCGTTCTCATGGATACGCGTCAGGTTGCTGATGTCCCCATTGCGTTGGGCATAACCGCTGAATGAACCGGCAATCAGGTATCCGTTGCCAAAACGGATGATGTCCGAGAGCGCACCATTGGCTCCGCTTCCCGAGCGAAGACTGGCATCGTAAGTGCCGTCTGCAAAGGCACGTGCAATCCGGTTGATGGGGCGTACAATGCCTTTGTTGTTGTAATCCGTGAATTCGCCAACAACCAACATCCGCTCGTCATTTGTCTGAATCACCCCGCTTACGGGACCGTTGGCACCTTGCGTCGCATTAAAACTCGGATCGGGGTTGATTTTTCCCGTTACCTCAAACTGTGGGCCGAATACAACCACGTCACCCACCGAAATGGAGGTCACACCGGTGCTGGCAAAATCAGGGACGACTACTTTGATGTGCTCGTCGGTTACCTCGGTCACTTCTGCCATTTCTCCGTTGAACCGGAATACCAATTGTTCGGTAAAGGGAATCAGGCCCGTTGCATGGATCGTTACCTCGGTGCCCGGTAGTCCGCTGGCAGGTGCCGGAGTTTGATTCCGGTTCATGACGATTCCCAAGGGCTCTTTACCGGGGCCGTAGGGTTCAGCCGGGACGGTCTCTTTTTCGGAGCAGGTCCACAGACCCCACCCGGCTAAGCTGAATAAACAGGCTATTTTGAATGAATGTGTCATATAGGCCGTTTCTTAACGTTTACTTTGAATAATATCCTGGATCACTTCTCCCCGGTTGAAACCGAATCCGCCACCTTGGTTGAAATCCAGTACGTGTACCACGCCGTTGAGGGGCTGGATGTCTGAAGAAGAAACCGGGTGGGTTACCCATCTGGCCGGATCAGAAACATTGGGGATATAGGAAATATGCAATTGCCGATAGCCCATGTATTTCAGGCGGGTCTCCGTAGGTTTGCCTGCATCGGTGACCGCATCGTTAAATACCACGCCGATGTTGCTTACCGTGTTGTTATATGCGATGTAATTTTCGCCGCCGAAGGTGCTCAGGATATCAAAGTCGATCTGTGGATAATCCTTCAACAGCTTTTTGCCGTGGAATAGGTATCGCTCCAGGTATTTCCGCCAGATCACCGAATCAATATCTGATAGGGTCTGTATGGTATCTAACCCGAGGTCGTAAAGTCGCTGGTTTGCGGTACCGGTCTTCAAAAAGGGGTCTTCACCTTCATAATTCACTTGCCCGATCAGGCGCCTGATTTCTTCGTCTTTGGGGGCAAAGAAGGTTAGCTCTTCAGTATTCAGCACCTCATCCAGACCGGCCAGCCGGGCGACCTCTGCCACCGAATCGAGCTCAATGGGCCGCGAGTCCAGGTAATCCATTATGGTGCCGTCAAAATAGGGGTTGGCCTTCCCGCCGTCGGTGTAGTACTCATCCTGTTTACAGGAAGAGAGGAGGGAGGAAACCAACAGCAGAGCCAGCAAAGGCCTGCCTGTGTGTGTAACTACCTGTTTGATCGTATTCATCGTTATCAATTGCTCCATAAATCCTGACATTATTACCTGCTTAACCAATATTCATTTAAAACAATCCGCGGATTATTGGCCCGGGCCGATTGATCGATCGGCCACGTCCACGCCCGGCGGTTGTATTGATCCGAATTCAACGGGTTGCGGGCGAAGGTGGGGTTCATGATGCGTTGGGTACGGACCAGATCGAAATAGCGGTGCCCTTCGCCAAACAGTTCGCGGCATCGTTCCCAGAAAATAAAATCTTTGAGCATTGCTCCGCCGGCACCGGTGTAAGGCGTGGCTTCTGCACGATTCCGGATGAGGTTGAGCGACGCAATGGCTTCGTTATCACGCGACAGTTCGGCCAATGCTTCTGCATGCAGGAGGATGGCGTCGGCATACCGGAAAATCATAAAGGTATTGTCCGGATTGCGGTCTTCATTGCCCGAAGCATATACATTGAACCCGAATTTTACCGCCGTAAATTGGCCGCTGTTGGATAGCATGTCGGTAAACCAGAAATCACGGCGTTTGTCGGCCACGCCCGCCGGATACAGCTTGGCCATATATGTGTCAATAAAATAACAATGGCTGATCTGGTTGTTATAGCGCGGAAATTTATACGGCCACCGCAGGAAATGGTCGCCAAAAGGCGACAGGGCTTCGTTTTGATCCTGATAGTTGATGCTTCGGTAAAATTCGAACAGGCTTTCGTCCGAGCGGCCTTTCATTACGGTGGCCCATCCCTCTTCGGTAAGGGGGTAAAGCCGGTACGCATTGCTTTCGATCAGCTCGGTGCCCAAAGCAGCCACTTCTTCGTAGTAACGCTGCCGGTTGTTGCGGTCAAATCCCGCGTTCCACATGTTCATGTGCATGAGCAGAGCGATGATACCACCGCGCGATGCCCGGGCTCCTTTGAGGGCGGGGTCTGAATACGTCCACGGAATGTTGTCCTTATGCGGCCGGAGGTCGTCCAGGCATTTATTCATCACCGATACCATCGGCTCCCGGGGTAAGGCTTCTTCCTGGTAAGGCTCGGTATAGTAAACCACGTCGCCATACAGGCGGACCATCCAGAAATACGTAAAACACCGGATAAATGTGGCCTCGGCCAGGTACCGTTTTTTTTCGGTTTCACTCAGGCCGGGAATTCCCTCGTTCAACTTGTCAATGAGGATATTGGCGGTTTGGATAACCTGGTAA
The DNA here is from genome assembly GCF_014642075.1 of Parapedobacter defluvii. Taxonomy (GTDB): domain Bacteria; phylum Bacteroidota; class Bacteroidia; order Sphingobacteriales; family Sphingobacteriaceae; genus Parapedobacter; species Parapedobacter defluvii. The sequence continues at coordinate 526,440 of NZ_BMIK01000002.1, forward strand.
TACCGGGTCCAGTTCGTGACCCGTTCATAATGGTACCAATTCCAGGGCTGGGTAGGGTCCATCGCCGTAAGCAGGTCGTTTCGGCCTAGCACTTCCACCACGCGCCGTGAGGAGTAGCTGTTACCATTGGGCGAGGCAAAGACTTCGCCCGAGCGTACTTCGCCGATACCGCCGATGATCCAGCCCTCGTTGAGTTTGTCAAAAAACATGCTGTACATGTTGGCAATGTTTGTTTCTACGTCGGTTACCGACTGATAGAAGTTATTGCCCGTAAGACGATCCAACGGTTCGACCGTTAGAAATTCTTTACACGAATACGAGGCGAATAATAAGACCAAAATTGCTATTCTTTTTTTCATGATCGTCATGCACGTTAAAATCCGAGATTAAAACCGATGTTGTAGGTACGGGGTACAGGGTAGCCTTCCGAAACATCCCGCCCCATGGTGGTCACGTTTTCCGGGTTGGGACCTGAATAACGGGAGAACGTATGCAGGTTTTCCCCGGAAAGGTAGATCCGCAGGTTGTCTATCCCGAAGCGCCGGATGAAATCGCGCTCAAACATATAGGAAAGCACGATGCTGTTGATTTTGAAGTAGGTGCCGTCCTCAGCCCATAGCGTCTGGTCAAAGCGGAAAGGTTGGATCGTACCGTAGCGGCGGTAATCGTAAGCATATGGGTACTGGGCCCTGTCGCCCGGTTGCTGCCACATGTTAACGTCGTCCAGCGGTACCACCGCTTTGTTGCCGAAGGGATCACGCATCAGCCCCAACCGTTGGGCCATCGCATTGTTCAGGATCGTCCGTTTTCCGGTAAAGGATCCGTTGATGTTAAGCCCGAAGTTTTTGTAGGTGAGCATGGCCGACAAGCCTCCGGTGAAGATGGGCTGGGAGTTGCCGGTACGCCGGTAATCGAAACCGTCAAGAATGTAATCACCGTTCAAATCGCGGAGGATGGGATCTCCCCCCTGGAAAAACTGCCCGTTAGTCTGGTAGCGCAAACCCGTTACCGGATCTACAGGCACCTCCTGATCTGTGGCGTACACCCCATCGTTGATGCGGAGGTAGTTGGCCAGCGAGGCACCCCCCACGCGAAGAATGATATGCTGATAATGCTCATTGGGGTCAAATTCCCACCGGATGAACTGCCCGTCAAAGCCGTCGGGAAGGCTGAGCAGCACATCGTGGTTGATGGCGCCATTGATGGAGAACGATAGGCTGAAGTCACTGTTGATGGGCAGTGGCCGGACCATCAGGAATAGCTCATGGCCGTAGTTCACAATACCCGCACCATTGCTGTATAGTTTGTTGAATCCGGTGATGTTGGAAAGGGGTTGTTCAAACAGCTCGTTTTCCACTTTCTTATAATAGGTATCGTAGATTACTTCCACCCGGTTGTTGAAAATGGAAAAATCGAAACCCAGGTTGTATTGTGTGTTGGTCTTGGGCATGAGGTTGGGGTTGGGAATCTGATCAAAATCGAGGCCGATTCCCTGTTGCCCATTGTAGTTACCGGTGATGTTGAACTTTCCGTAGATCCGCTCCAGTGTACCCGTAGGGATGATATTGACCCCCCAGCTTAAACGCAGCGCCCCGTAATCCAGCCAGTCAAGGCCAGCGAGAAAAGGCTCCTTGTCGAAATTCCAACGGAATCCGATAGCGGGGTTACGTGCATAGAGGTTTTCGAAACCATTGGCCGAGGAACCGTCAAGACGGTAGGAAAGGTCCAGTACATACCGCTTATCAAAGTCGTAGGAAGCCGCAAAGGCGAACGAAGCGGCCCGTTCATCGGTATAGTCATCCAGCAGTCCGCCGCCGCGGGAAAAGTATCCGTCAAATCCGATCGGCCCCTGCAATTGGTCGTTGGGGCTGCGTTCCTGCCGGGTAACGGAACTCTGGCGGCCTGCAATGCGGAATTCATTGAAAAAATTGACGAATAGATTATGCCGCTCAAGGAATGTCCGTGAATAATTAAGACTGTTCCGGTTATACAGCTGTGTGGTGCGGCCGTTGTAGGAATATACACGGGCAAACTGGTTGTTGGCAACGGCGGGGGTAAAAGTGTCCTCTGTTTTCGATTCAAATTCGTAGCTAACATTGGTACTGGCCCGGAGCCCCTTGATAAATTCGTAACTCGCTTCCAGGTTAGACCGGATCAACCGCGTGGCATTGTCGTTGTCAGTGCTCAATGCCGATGCATGGCTGCCCCCCGCCTGGTAAAACGATGGAGGCGGAAGCAGGGTCGAAGAAAGCCCGTTTTCTGCTATGCCGGTCTGCAGCATGCCAATACCATCGCCCACGCTCTGCTGTCCCAGTTGCCCGGTTACCGAGCCGATGATCTGAAAACGGCGGTCGGCAGGTTGGTATTCCATGCGCAGGTTGGCATTATAGCGGCTGAAACCCGTATTGCGGATAATGCCCTGATCGGAAAAATAACCGATATTGGCTTTGTAGTTGAACAGCTGGTCACCGCCGTCAATGGCCAGGTTATGGCTCTGGTTATAAATGGTCCGGTAGTAGTAATCCTGCCAATTGGTCGAATTGTTCCAGTACGCGTTGAGGCTATCGGAGAGCATTGGCGAACCGGATACATCCCACAGATCCCAGAAATCCTGCGCATTTTCGTAAATCTGCTTCAATTTAAGCTGCCGTTCCAGGTTTCCCCCCAGTGTTTCACGTAATTTAGGCGGTGTTTTGATAAAGGAGTTGTGGGTATACCGCACCCGGGGGATCGGCGAATTGCCGCGTTTCGTCGTGATAATAATGACGCCATAAGCCGCCATCGAACCGTACAGTGACGTGGCTTGGGCATCTTTCAGGATCTCGATGTTGGCGATGTCTTCCTGTGGGATGAGAGACAGCGGACTGATACCGGGCCCCTGTTGCTGGAAACCATACTCCGTGGCACGGTCGGCATCCATCGGCACGCCATCAATCACATAAAGCGGCGATGTGGGCTGCAGGAACGATTGGTTGCCGCTGCCCGTCATGGAGATGGTCGAAAGACCGCGGATTTGGGTGGATCCCCGGAAACCGGGTGCACCGGTGTTCAGCTGTATGTTCATACCCGGCACCCGGCCCTGTAAGAGTTGTTCCACATTGGCCACTGGGATATCCTGTACCTTATCGCCGCCGATGCTGAAGGACGAACCCGTGCTTAACTCTTTGGAACGCTTTTGGTAGCCACGGATCACCACCTCTTCCAGTGCATTCGCATCCGGCGCCAACTGAATGCGCAGACTCTCCCGGTCGCTTCCTACCTTCCGCGATTGCTCCTGATAACCAATGATCCGGAATACCAGCGTGGAATTGGGAGGTACCGAAAACCGGAAGTTCCCGTTTTCATCGGTCGTACCCAGCGCCCGTAACGGACGCCCCACAAATACGGTGACACCGGGAAAAGGTTGACGGTTTTCGTCGACGACATTACCGGCAACGGTTACATTGGTCTGGCCATACGACCCCAACGCAACCAGCAACCCGGCAACTATCCCTATCAATCGTACGGTCTTCATAACGAAGGAATTGATTTTTAACTTATTCATCTTCAAACTTTGGTAGTTCGTTTCTAAAATGGAATACAATTTCCCAGTCGCCTGCCCGGTAGATGTTGAAATCCAATCCGAACGAGGCATACGTCAACCCACCGCTGAAACCACGTCGGGAATATTCGATGTCGATGCTGGCGCTGCCTCCGTTTTCATTGGTATACCGGGTGGCGATATTGACCAGTGGGATGGGGTAGGCTACATCGTACTGTACATACGATGCTGTTTTGACAAGATTGAAGCCGTGAACCAACTGGTCCCACTTGGTTTCATTGAATTCGTCGGGGTTCATGAATGTGCCGTCTGGGCGCATGAATTTGAGACGCAGGTTATGGCCATTTCCACCTTCAAACGGACGGATGTAAACCACCACGTCTTTGATGTTGTCATTGCTCTGCAGCGGACGGTTGGAGTTGGCACCGATGACATTGTCTAACCGTGGACGGATGTAGTCCTGTTTATCCGGATTGGCCGGATCGGTCGGGTCCGGTGCGGGTTCGCCCGTGTACGGATTGGTATCCGTAAATGGGTAATAGGGCCGTTCCCGCCAGGGGATGAGCTGGAAATCCCGAAGATAGACGGTTCCGCCGGTGTTGGATACTTTGAGATCGAAAAACCGGATATCCTGTACCAGGTTACTGCTATCTGTGGGCCGGGGTTCGATGAGTTCATTGGTGGAAGAGGCCCAGAGAATAAACTGTCCCGACTCGCGGACCTCAAACAGGGGGCGGTCTTCCAGTCGCCGTTTGGCTTCGATTGCTTCCAGCGATTGTTCGTAGCCATCGTACGCATCAATCCACACATAGGTGGGCCGGACCTGGAACAGATCCGTAACGGGCCGGCCATCGCCATACCGTGCATTGACAATTTCAAAGGTCAGCGGCAGCGATGAGTCGTCCGAGTTGAAGGTTCCCATCAGGTTGGTCCTGCCGATAATGGGTTCCAGTATCTGCGAACCGTAGTTGATGTTTTCACTCAGGTATTCCCGCTCTTCCGGCAGATCGAGTACTTTCTTGCAGCCCCCCGTAAGCAGTATGCTGAGCAGCAGGGCGATAACAACATTGATCTTTTGCATAGTGGCGTACACGTTTCTAATTAATTCTCTTCGTTATCCGGCGCATTCACGGTCCAGTCAGCAATCTGGAAATCGCTGCCGCTGCGCACCCGGGTGATATTCAATCGGTAAAATTTATAAGCGACCTCATTGCGGATCCGGAACACTTTCAGCTGGAACCGGTCTTCAAAAATCTGCCCCGACTTCGTATCCAGGGTCGTCCAGTTTTCCCCGTCCTGGGAACCCTGTAGGTTCCAGTCGATCGGGTCGCGCTGGGCGAGGTCATTTGCCGACGTAAGGGTATATGCCCCTGCCACCGCGGGTTCTTCCAGCTCAAACTGCAGCCAGACGCCGTTGAAATTGTTGAGGAAGAACTTGGTTTCCCGGTTCCCGTCAAATGCAAACTCGGCTGCTTCGATGGCAGTTGGTCCACCGGGGTTTTCCCGCGAGGTTGACCACGTTCCGCCGATCAGCTTAAACAGGTTGGGGGGTGGTGGTACATAGGTAAGCCGGCTGATGAAATCGCCGAATCCGAATACATGGTCGCTATTGACAACATGCACAAAACCGTTGTCCGTTTCAATGTTGATCGAGCCGGTATTTGTTGTAATCCAATTACGGCGGAACTGGCTACGCTTGGTATCGCTGAATTCGATGGTCGATGGACCGCCATCGCGGAAACCGGTGGATGTGGTACGTGCCAGTTTGGCGTGCATGGGATAATCGTAGCGGATGGCCGTTAGGCTGATGCCGTCCTGCAGTAACATCGAATCTGTAGGATACTTGCCCCGTATGATGTATTGCGTAAGCATGGTATCCAGGTGGTTGTAATTGATGGTCGACAGGTATTCCGACGGTTTGTCTGCCAGAAACCGTACGTTGTTGAGGTTGGCTATGGCCAGTTGGAAACTTTCGTTGGTCAGCGCAAACAGGGTGATGTCACTATCGCGTAGGGTCGATGCCAGTTCCAGTCGGTCGATCACACTGATCAACGAGTCGTAAACGCCCGGTTGGCTTTTGAGGTACGCATAGGTGTCTCCCGCGAAATGTTTATCAATGGGTGCCGGATTGTAATAACCGCCGTCTTTGGCACAGGAGGTTACCAACAATCCCAGGAACACCCAATAACGAAAATCGGTCAGTTTCTTCATGGTTACGGGGTTATTGCCAGTATTCATTTTGAGTCAATTGCTTATTCTGGTCCAGCAACGTTTGGGCAACGGGCCAGTAAATGCCATTCCGGGCAATCAGCTGGCTGATCGTGGCATGATTAGGTCGGATGCGGTTGTAGCGCACCAGATCATACCATCGGTGACCTTCGCCCATCAGCTCGCGCTGGCGTTCCAGGAAAATGGCGTTGAGCAGGTCACCGTTTACTTCTTCGTTGTATGCATCCAGTCCGCGCCGTGTCCGTATGGCATTGAGGTTATCAATGGCACCCGAACGTTCGCCCAATACGGCTAATGCCTCCGCCCGCAGCAATGTGACGTCTTCCAACCGCGTGAATATGATGGCGCTGGTGAAAATCCGGAACGTAGGGTCGCTTACACCTCCCATGATGCATTTGATCTTGCTGAAGATCGGATACCTGCCGTTATAATTGGAAAAATAGCGATCGGATACCGGGGTACCCAGCGTGTCCAGGCTGAATCGCTCGTCGCCCCCCTCGTTGAAAATGTTGATGATCGAGTCCTTGGGGAGGTAGATATCGGGAATGCGCTTATTGACCACCGGTTCAGCCAGTGTTAATTCCTCGATGTGGCCGGTAAAGGAAGCATCCACGTGCCCCCAGTCAAAGGCAAAGCCGAACAGTTGATTGGTGTTCTTGTTAAAGAAAAAGCCATTGGCAGCGGTAAGATGATCGGTGGAAATGTAATCGTTGGTGGCCTTTTGGTAGTTGTCAATCACGAACTTGCTATAGTTGGCCACGGAAGGGTAGTCCCCTTGCCAGGCGGCCAGGTGTGCAAGTACCGCATAGGCCGATAGCTTGCGTGCCAGTGCACCATCCCAGCGGCCGGTTGTTTCGTTGTAATAATTACCCTGCTGCTGTTCATCGCCTGCACTGTAGCGGTAGGGAAGGTCTGCCGCAGCGGCCAGCATTTCCTGTTCGGCCCAGGCCAGTACCCGGTCTTGGTTTTCGCGGGGTTTGTTTTCAAAATTGCCGTCATGGGAGGAAACAATGAGTGGCACATCACCCCAGTTCCTGACCATGTAAAAATAGGCGAAAGCACGCAGGAACCGGATTTGGGCGATATCCACCACCATGTTGTTTTCGGTGTATCGGAGGTCTTTCTCATGGACCTCGTGCACACGCTCCAGGAAGATGTTTGCTGAATTGATCACTGCATACCAACGTCGCCAATTAGAGAGGGCCTCCAGCGAGGGATAGGAAGCGGTAAGGTCATTGCTGATGATGGCACGGAGGTCCTGTCTCGTCGGACTGGTGAATTCACCGGCACGGACATCACCATAGAGCCAATGGGCATTGTAGTCAGCCAGCGCTGCACGTACAAGACCATAGGTGCCCATTACTGCGGCACGGGTGTCTTCCAGTGAATTCCACATGTTTTTTTCGCCCACCACGCGCGACGAGTCGACATCCAGCATCTTTTTACAGCTGCCGGTCAACGCGAGCAGCACGACCGCGATGCCCCAGGGCACCAGCCGTCTGATCAGTAGCTTGTTATTTATCGGTTTACTCATGATGTATCTTGATGCTTTCAGTGATTTACAAATTCATTCGGATGCCCAATGTGTAGGTCCGGGGGATGGGTAGGCCGTATCCCGTGTCGCGTCCCATGAAGTCGACCAGTTCCGGATCTCGCCCCGAGTAGGGGGTGAGTGTAAACAGGTTGTTGCCTGTACAATAGATGAAAAATCGTTCAATAGTGCCCGCTCGTTTGCTCAGCAGCTCGGTTAAGTCATAACCTAGTGACAGTGTCCGCAACTTAAGAAATGAGCCATTTTCCAGGAATAGGTCCTGCTCTGCACGGTAGGGAATTACATTACTCCAGGGGTTATAAATGGGATACCGATTGTAGTCGCCGTGTTTTTCCCAAAAAGTAATTTCCTTTACTGAATTGATTTCCACGGTACCTTCGCGGTTGATGAAATCAAAGCGGTTGGCCATATCGGCATTCAGTACATTACGACCTAAGTTAAAATAAAAATTAGCATCCAGTGTCCATTTGCCATAGCGGAACTGGTTCATAAAGCCCCCCGATACCTTTGGGAAAATGGAGCCCATGAGCACTCGATCGTTGTTGTCGATCGTATTGTCACCGTTGGTATCGACCCATCTCGGGTCACCGGCCCGCAGTGGAATGCCGTTATACCGCAAAGGTTGTCCATCGACCGTGGGTATTTCGGCATCCGACAGAAAAATGCCATCGTTTTGCAGTAACCAGAACCGGTCAACCCGCTCACCGACGCGAAACAGACGGTTATCGATAATCAGTTCGTTGCGCCCACCCGGTAAGGCCGTTAGTTTGTTTTGATTATAGTTAATGTTCAGCGAAGGCGTCCAGGAAAACTTTCCTGCTCCACCGCGGAATGCTTCAATCTGCACCAGCATTTCCACTCCCGTATTGTTAACCTCCATGCCGGCTTCGTAAGACTGGCGATAACCGAATTCGGCGTAGGAGGGGATTCCGAGAAGCTGATTTCTGTCGTACTTGGTATACCAATCCAGGTTGACCTGTACCCGTTCGTCGGCTAAGCCCAGGTCCAGGCCGATGTTTAGTTGATCGGTATACGACCAAGGAATTCCATACCCCGACCAACCGAAATCATAAGGCCGGGTCAATACCCCCATGCCGTTGTAGCCCGGTGTAATGAGGTTGCCCGTGTACCCTACCTGCGTGGAATAGGATGGGCCCTGCGAAAAATTATCAAATGCGTTCAGTCGGCCCATGCGTCCACCACTGGCACGCAGGTTGAATGTCGAAAAAACCGAACTTTCGGTCAATAGGTCATTCCGGATGTTCCAACCCAGAGACAGTACCGGGGTAAACAGCCACCGGCTGGTGGGTTGGGCGTTGGAAGAAGCGTCTGACCGCAGTAGAAGCGAAACCGTATATCGGTTGTCGAAATTATAGGATCCACGGCCGTAAAAAGATACGATGTTCTGTTTGGTGTAATCCAGGAACTTAAAAACCAATTCCCGGGGAAAAGCCGTTGGATTAAGGTAATTGCCGTTGTTGGGGTCAGATTCGAGTAGGTTGATTTTAATAAAATCGTTGATACCCTTATAGGCATATGCGTAGTTGTATTTGAACGCATCCCATTGCAGCACGCCGCCGCCTTCAACAAACAGTGTGTGTTTGCCACCTATATTGACATCGTAGGTTACATGATTGTCGAAAATAAGCCGTTGGTTGTAACCGTAATAGTTGGACGCAAAGCTGTTTTCTTCCATCAGCGTGCGTGGATAAAAGAGATCACGGTACCCTTCGTTGTAGTCCACTGCCACGCGGGAAGCGATTTTAACGCGGTTAAAGTCAAAAACCAGCTTGGCATGCCCCTCAACAATATTCGTCGCGTTGTTGTCAAAACTGTTGTCAAACTGTGTAAGGTATTGACGGTATATCTCGTCGTTTGGAGACAGCGGTGAGGAAGGATCGGGAATGTAGGACGCTGTGGCAAAACGGTCGCGCAATGACCGGTTGCGGTCACGCTGTACACGGTTTCCGCTGATCATGGCCGAGAATAGCAGCCACTTCATGGGTTTCATGTTGATGTTAAACAGCGCGCTGTATCGCTTCAATCCCGTTTCATCGGCTACCCCCTGATTCCGCAGATGCCCCGCCGCAAAGCGGAAATTCGCACGGTCACTTCCACCCGATATGTCGGCATTGGCCGAATACAGTAAGCCGGTCTGGTAATAGCTGTCTGTCCAGTTGGACGGACCATAATAAGACGTATTCAGGGAATCGCTTAGGTAAAGCGGATAACTGTCGTCTGCCGAATACCTGCCGGTAGCCGTATACCGGTCATAAAATTGCTTGCGGAATGCATTTTCATATGCGCCGTTGATGGTTGTTACGGTGGGCCGTTGGGCTACACCTGCATATACGTTGAAGCTGATTTTTCGTTGGGTTGTGGGCTGTTTGGTCGTGATTGCAATCACACCATTGGCACCCATTGGGCCGTATAACGCGATACTTGCCAGGTCCTTAAGCACCGTTACCGATGCAATATTATTCATGTCGATGTTACTCAGGAGATTGGTGGCCGGACCAATGCGGCTGAATTGGTATTGCTGGATGTCAAATGCGAACGGATGTTCGCCGATGAGTGGAATGCCATCCACAACTACCAATGGCTGCGACTGATAGATCTCTTTGTGAGACAGAATCGGCATCGGGAGCCCCCGGATATACATCTGCTGCACGCTTCCTGGTTCCCCGGTATTTTCCTGGACATACAGACCAGCAGCCTGGTCTTTTAGATACTGCTGGAGTGAAACCGCCGGGAAACGAGCAATTTCGTCAGGCGCAGTACTCATTGACCGTACGTTCACATCTGTGAAAATGGAATCCACTCTGCTGATTGTCAGTTCTTTGACCAACGTGGTGTCATTGACAAGACTGTCTTGCGGAACGGTCGTTCCCGCAGTATCCACTGGCTGATTATTCGTGCCGCCTTCCTGGAAATGGTGAATGGCAAATGTGGGGTACGTGAGGAATAACAGTGCACAACCTAATAAAATTATTGTGTTACGCATATAAATTGGTTTTTCGATAATTATTATCTCTTAAGTTAATAAAAAGCAAACAAAATTCCTTTGCACACGGTAGCAGTGCATTTAAGAGCTTAAAGAAGTGACAGGATATTCCACACCAAGGGTGCTGTTAATCAAATGTACAGTCAATTATACAATGAAGCATCCCCTTCAGGAAACCTGAAACCGTACAACAACAGGAAGTCCGTTGCGATTTAAAATAATTGGCTAATTAAACGTAAACAAAATTTTCATAGTTCATAATTTCATCATTAAATTAGGTAGTTATTCATTTCTCAAAATCATGTGCAGCCACCTGAACCGATGGCAGTGTGTTTATTTGGTTTGTTACTGCTAAGGTACGAACAAAAACCGTTTTAGCAACTTTTTTTGAAATTTTTTTTGAACGTGGAAATTTACCGTTTCCCTATTGTTAAAATTTTGTAATTAATACGGGGAAAATGACGATTTTATGATTTCTGTCACTAATTTTGCGGCAATCTTAATAGAATGGGTAAAGGAAGAAAAAAAACCGCCGACGAGGTGGATGTTATTCTTATCGGCGCGGGTATCATGAGTGCCACACTGGGCACCCTAATCAACGAACTGCACCCCCGTGCAAGTATTGAAATCTTTGAACGGTTGGACGAGGTCGCCGCGGAAAGTTCCGATGCATGGAACAATGCGGGAACCGGACATTCGGCACTTTGTGAACTCAATTACACGCCGCAGCGGCCGGATGGGTCTGTCGATATTACGAAGGCCATCAAGATTGCCGAGTCATTTGAACAATCCAAGGAATTTTGGTCATACCTGGTTGCCAATGGATTGGTGGACCGCCCCGAAAGCTTCATCCGGAGTATTCCGCACATGAGTTTTGTGTTCGGCAAAGAAAATGTCGCTTTCCTCAAAAAGCGCTACGAGACTATGAAAGGACATCACCTCTTCCAGGGAATGGAATATACAGAGGATCATGTCCTGCTGAACGAATGGATCCCATTGATGATGGAAGGGCGCGACGAGAAGGAGCTGTTGGCAGCCACAAAAATCGACATCGGTACCGATGTTAATTTCGGCGCGTTGACCCGGGCCTTGTTTCGCCATCTGATGCAACAAGGGGGCGTGAAACTCCGGCTGGCACATGAGGTGCGCGATATCGAGCGTGCAGCCGATGGACGTTGGGAGGTAACGGTGAAAAACCTGACAACCGACCGGAAACGTACCGTGTCTGCCAAATTTGTCTTCATCGGCGCGGGCGGCGGGTCGCTGCTGCTGCTGGAAAAGTCGGGCATACCCGAGGCGAAAGGTTTCGGTGGGTTCCCGGTCAGCGGGCAATGGCTCAAGTGCACCAATCCCGCTGTCATCGCCCAGCACCACGCAAAGGTATACGGTAAAGCAGCTGTGGGATCGCCCCCCATGTCTGTGCCCCATCTGGATACCCGGGTCATTGACGGTAAGCTGGCCCTGCTGTTCGGCCCTTATGCGGGTTTTTCCACGAAATTTCTCAAAAATGGATCCTGGCTCGATCTGCCGGCATCCATTAAACTGAATAACATACGCCCGATGCTGGCGGCTGGCATGGATAACATTCCGTTGACCAAATACCTGATCAACCAGGTGCGTCAAAGCCCCGAAGACCGGCTGGCAGCGCTTAGGGAATACGTACCCACCGCACGCATGGAAGATTGGGAACTGGAAATTGCCGGACAGCGGGTTCAGGTAATTAAGAAAGATGAGAAACACGGCGGAATCCTCGAATTCGGTACCGAGGTAGTGAGCAGTGCCGATGGTTCCATCGCTGCATTGCTGGGCGCATCGCCCGGGGCATCCACGTCCGTTTCCATCATGGTCGGCCTGCTTGCCCGTTGCTTTCCCGAACGTGCCAAGACGAAACAATACCTGGACAAGCTGCGGGAGATGATTCCTTCTTTCAGCCGTTCCATCGCTGCTGACGAGCAATTGTGCCGGGAAACCCGCGAACGCTCGGCTGCCATCCTGAAACTTGAACCTACACTCGAGTCCGTTTGATGGCGGAGGCAGGTGCATGGGTGGCCGACTGGTTAACCGGATTCGGTAACGAACTCCTGAATACACCACTTCTGCACTGGATCGGCGTGATCTGCGGAGTAGTGCAGGTGTTGCTGGCCAAAGCCAATAAAGTACTGCTGTATCCGTTCGGAATCGCCAGCATCCTGATTACGCTCTATGTGCTTTACGACGCCGGACTATATGCCGAAATCCTGCTGAACCTGTATTACCTGACGATGAGTATTTACGGATGGGTCCATTGGGTAACGCGTCGGGACGAAATACCCGTAAAGGCAAGTTATTCGGGCAAAAGGGAATGGATTGCAACGATCGGCATCGTTGCCCTCGGCTTCCCCTTATTATATTATACATTGATCCACTTTACCGATTCAACCGTGCCGGCCTGGGATGCATGGGTAAGTGCCACGGCCTGGGCGGGCATGTGGCTGTTGGCCAAACGCAAGATTGAAAATTGGATATGGCTCAATGTCAGCAATGCGATAGCTATCCCACTGCTCGTTTATAAGAACCTTCATCTGTACGCTGCATTGACATTGTTTTTGTTTATTGTGGCTATTTTTGGGTATGTTGAATGGAAACGTATTATCCGCCGGGAACAGGTAAATTCATGATCGCACTAGAAATTGTACATCAGCTCAGTAATTTATCGGCCCGCGCTGAAGCGGATGGCCGGCTTGTGCAGGAGCAGTTGGATATCATCTACGACCAGCGCTGGTTTAAGCTCTTTGTGCCCCGGTGTTACGGTGGATTGGAATTGACGGCTCCCGAAGGAATACGGTTGGAAGAGGAACTGGCGTGGATAGATGGCAGCCTGGGATGGACGGTAACCCTGTGCGCGGGAGCCAACTTATTTGTGGGGTACATGCAACAGCCGCCCGCACAAACCCTGTTCACCGACCGAACCGTCTGTCTCGGAGGGAGCGGTCACGCGTCGGGGATAGCCGTAGCGGAGCGCAACGGCTACCGGGTGTCCGGAAAGTGGCGTTATGCCACCGGAGCACCGCATCTGACCCATTTTACCGCCAACTGTGTCCTTGAGCGCGACGGCGCGGTGGTACTGGACGAAGCGGGGAATCCGCAAATCAAGTCGTTTTTCTTTGCGAAAGATGACGTACGGATTGTAGAAGATTGGCCCGCTTTCGGGTTGAAAGCCACCGCCAGCCACTCCTTTGAAGTGTCCGGCCTTTGGGTGGACGAAACCCATGCGTTTGCCATTGCTCCGGAGCAGGTTACCTTAAACCAGCTTATCTACCAATATCCTTTTTTGCAATTCGCTGAAGCAACGCTCGCGGCCAACACGTTGGGCATGTCACGTCATTTTGTGTCCTGCGCAAAGGACGTGCTGAAAGATCCGGTAGTTGACCTGGCAAAAGAGGTAACGGAGCGGTTGGCAAACGCAAGTGCTTCGTTTTATCAGGCGGTTGATGTGTCGTGGGATGAATTGAAGGAAAAAGGGCAACCGTCTTCAAGGACACTTCAGACGGTAAGTGATCGAAGCCGGGCATTGGTACGTCTTTGCCATGAACAAATAATGTTACTGTATCCGCATACCGGATTGACGGGTGCAGACGCCTCTACCGAAATAAACCGGATATGGCGAGATTTATTTACGGCCAGTCAGCACAGCCTCCTTCGTTAATCGGCTACACAATCCACGGGTTCATAAACCACTGAAAAGTTGCTTGTATCACGGGTAACTTGCCGGCCGGTAGTGGTATCCACCGACAGGGGTTTTTGCATCAATTTTCCGTCCTGAAGCGCAAACACTACCCGTAGTGTGTCCTGCGTGCCTTCCTGGGTAAATGTCCATACCAAATCGAGCATGCCGTCTTTTTCCTTGCCCAGCACGGTTCCGCGCCTCGCGTCTTTTTCTGCGGGAATGACATTGTAGACACCGCTTACCGTTTCCTTGCGGATTGCCAATTGGATATAGGAAGAGTCCTGCCGTTGCGTTCCCTCCGTCCGGAGGAAGCAGTATTTCTGTTCCTGATCTGTCATAAGCGGCTCTTCCGCATGCGAAAGGGTATCACCGGTTGCCTGCTGTTCGCGTTGGTTACTGTTTTGACAGGAAAGCAAGCCAGCTATGCAAAGTAGGCTGAGATGGGATCGTAGATTCATTAGAAATAATTTATCTTTAAAGGTCTAATGGAACCTGCACTTTCATTGCCTTTTGCGCCAGGCGCTGACATGGCAGGTTTCATTTGTTCAGTATTACTGTTCTGAATAGTAACAACTCATTCCCCACATTGTTTGTATCGCCGCAACGGCGCGGTATTGCATTTGGCATTTCATTGCGATAGCGCACAGGGCTTTCCGTCCTCTGTGCCGGACGGGCATCCAACTTTGCTTTTTTATTTAAGGCGATTATAATTGCATAAAAAAGCGACTTTATCTAAGTTTGTGATCGAGGAGCTGAATCATGGACGTAAAATCAATTTTATTGCGATACTGGCAGTTGGCAGCTGAATCTGAGGGGTGGTATCCGCCCTATGCGCCTGGTCGGAACGTAGAAGCTTCCTTTAATACGAACTGAGATGGTTGCTTTTGCCAACGCCAAAATCAATATCGGCCTGCAGGTGCTGAGCCGTCGTGAAGATGGATACCATAATCTCGAAACGATTTTTTATCCGGTGAACATCTATGACGTGCTGGAAGTCGTGGAAGCACGGGATACGCGCTTTATTCCATCCGGAATACCGATTCCAAGCGGTGGGCAGGACAATCTGTGTCTGCGGGCGTATAGGCTGCTTAGTGAATCCCACGATTTACCCCCGGTGCATATTTACCTGCACAAGACCATTCCCATCGGTGCCGGATTGGGGGGCGGCTCGGCCGATGCAGCGTTTCTCTTGAAATTACTGAACACGATGTTCGCGCTGGGACTCAGCGAATCGCAATTGACCGGCTATGCCCGCCAATTGGGGGCCGACTGCCCATTTTTCATCCGCAATACGCCCGTGCTGGCCACGGGGATCGGAGATGTCTTCGAAGCGGTCAGGGTGGATTTGTCGGAATACCACTTGGTGCTGGTCACGCCCCGCGTGCATGTTTCGACGGCAGCCGCCTATCGGGGGGTGACACCCGATCCGAAGGGCAGGCAATTGAAAACGGCTATCACTCATCCCGTGGCTACCTGGCGGGATACCATTGTGAACGACTTTGAAGTGGGCATCTTTGCCCTTCATCCAGAAATTGCAGCCGTTAAAAGAAAACTGTATGAAAACGGGGCCGTATTCGCTTCCATGAGCGGGAGCGGATCTTCGGTGTATGGGTTGTTTAGTAAGCCCGTGAAAATAGTTGATATGGAGAAAGATAACCAAGTGTTTTACGTAGGCGGAGAACGGTAATCATGGTCGACTTCCAAGCAGTGGTTTTACGGTCTGAAGAGCAGGGTGCGGCGATGTTGGGATGGGCCTACATCGAAGTGCCGCGGGAAATTGCTGAGCAACTGAAACCCGGTTACAAGCAGGGATACCGTGTGCGGGGGGAAATAGACGGGATCGTGTTTTCCGGGCTTTTCCTAATGCCTAAAGGAGAGGGCGATTACATCCTGCCCATCAACGGTGGGATGCGGAAGGTATTGAAAAAGGGAGTGGGGGATGTCCTGTCGCTCCGATTGGAAGAAGATAAGGATTTTGTGATCGAGATACCGGAAGACCTGGAGCTGTGTCTATTGGACGATGAAGCGGATCTGATGGGGAGATTCCTGGCATTGCCCAAATCGCACCGCAATTATTTCCTCAATTACATCCATGGGGCAAAGACGGAGCCGACACGCACCAAACGAATTGCCATGACGGTAGAGGCGATGGCGATGGGGCTTGACTTCGGTGCCATGATCCGGCTTGACAAAGCAAGGAGGAAACGGGATGAATAAACTTTTGAAAATGACGTTGATCGCATGGGTAGCGGTCGGCACAGCGATTGCATGTGCGCAGGAAGACGGTAAAAAATCGAATCATATGGAAACCTTGGAAATCGGGGATCAAGTGCCCCATTTTGTCCTCAAAGACCAAAATGGCCGGGATGTGGACATCGCGGATTACATGGGCAAAAAGAAATTGGTCATCTATTTCTATCCGAAAGACGAGAGCCCCGGTTGTACGAAACAGGCCTGTGCAATCCGTGATCATTTTACCGATTACACCGATGCGGGCGCTTTGGTAATCGGCATCAATTCAGGCAGCGTAGCGAGTCATAAGGCATTTGCAGAAAACCACGGCTTGCCTTTTATGTTACTCAGTGATCCCGGCAATCGCGTGTTGAAATTGTTCGGTGTGAAAAATGTACTGTTCCTTACCGGGCGTGAAACGTTTGTGGTGGGACTCGATGGAAAGATTGCATTCAGATACCGGGCACTGATGAATGCCACCGCGCACAACGACAAGGTATTGGAATTTCTGAAAACAAGCGATGCCCGATAGGGGGTCCCCGATCGGGCATCGCATCGTTTTGGGATTACGGTTAATTAATGATCGTCGTGATCGTGATCCCCGTCTACGACATGCACTTCGACCTTAAGATCGAGATCGTTCTCTCCGCTGAACTTCGTATAGTTGGGATTGTTCCAGTCGGCATCGGTGATACTTGCTTTCACGCCGTTGTTTAAGTGACGCAGGATGACGTTAAACACAAACGAATCCGATGGCTTCAACACGTGCAGGTAACCCGTTACACCCACCCGCTTGTTGTCAGGGTCGGCGTATTGGTAGTCCAGCACACCTTCGGGAGCACCGAGGAAGAAAAGCTGGTGGATGTCGGACTCTTCCAGAAATTCCTGTTCGGCACCTTCCCGGCCCGCGAAATCGGTGGCGGTGAGTGTCAGGCGGTAGGTTTTTCCGGCGTCCAGGTGCAGGTGGGCACCCACGGGAGGGAGTCCATCCTCGTCAAACGTCACCGATACAACTTCGGGATCTTCCAGGTCGTGGGCATGGTCTCCGTGCCATTCAACTTCCGTAAATGTCAACGTTGCCGAACCGATTTCTTCTTGGGGGACTTCAGGCTCCGGATCGTCCTTGCTGCAGGAGGATATAAACGCAACGAATCCCAGCGACAATAGTGCAATCGAGAGTTTTTTGAATGAATGTTTCATAAATGATTCGATTAAATTATAGTTAAACAGTTTATTTTATGATAATTGATAATTGATAATTGATAATTGATAATTGATAATTGATAATTGATAATTGATAATTGATAATTGATAATTGATAATTGATAATTGATAATTGATAATTGATAATTGATAATTGATAATTGATAATTGATAATTGATAATTGATAATTGATAATTGATAATTGATAATTGATAATTGATAATTGATAATTGATAATTGATAATTGATAATTGATAATTGATAATTGATAATTGATAATTGATAATTGATAATTGATAATTGATAATTGATAATTGATAATTGATAATTGATAATTGATAATTGATAATTGATAATTGATAATTGATAATTGATAATTGATAATTGATAATTGATAATTGATAATTGATAATTGATAATTGATAATTGATAATTGATAATTGATAATTGATAATTGATAATTGATAATTGATAATTGATAATTGATAATTGATAATTGATAATTGATAATTGATAATTGATAATTGATAATTGATAATTGATAATTGATAATTGATAATTGATAATTGATAATTGATAATTGATAATTGATGTTTGATGTATACTAAAATGAATAAGAAAGTCGGATACCGATCTCCCGGCCCAAACCGTGACTGTAATAGCGGAACCGGTTCATATATTCCTTATAAAGTGTATTGAATAAATTGTTTACGGAGATGCCTGCTTCCAGGGGATGACTGCCCAAAGCGAACTGGCTGCCAGCGTACAGCGAGAAGACATGATAGGCCGGCGGGGGAGGTGCATAGTCCGTGCCGGGTTCGTACCGGTTTTGCTCCAGCACCCATTGGTGTGCAAAGGAGACATAGGTGTTGCTGGTTACTTTGCTTTCAATCGGCAGCTGCCAACGCAGGCGGTGGTCAAACCGGTCGGAAGGAATGTAAGGCAGATACACGTCATTGGTGACGTCGCGTGCGCGGATAACCGATGCATTGAGGTGATAATCCAGGCCATCAATGAGCCTGTATTGCAACGAGAGATCCGCCCCGAAAAAGGTGGCATCGGTCTGTTTGTACCGGAATACCGGAAACGTGCCCCGGATGGTCTGTAAAAATTCCCCAGGCGAGGGCTGTGCGTAAATGTAGTCCTGGATATACTGTGCGTAGAGATCGAGATCGATGGTAACCCTGTCGCGCGTATAGGAAGGGCTGACCACCCATTTGTATCCGTGTTCGCTACCCAGTCCGGCATCTCCGATTTCGTAGAGTGCCGCACCGTGGTGCAGCCCGTTGCTGTACAGCTCATTGGCACTGGGAGCACGCCAGGCAAGACCGATGTTACTCCGTAGCTGCCAGGTTTTATCCGGTCGCCAGACACCGCCGAAAGAACCGCTCACGTTGTGGAAATCGCGTTGGCCGCCATAAAGATGCTGGTATTTGTCAAAACCGGCGGCATCGAAGGTTTTGAAATCGTAGCGGATGCCCATTTCCCATTCGTATGCCTCCCTGATGAGCCGTTGGATGGCAAAAAGTCCACCGGTAAAGCTGTCGTAGTTGGGGATGAGGGGCGTGTTCAGCGTGCCGGGGACATTGTTGTTGACCTGCATGGTCAGGTTGGTGCCCACCTGTGTGCGCCAATTGTTGTCATAAAGCGGGGTTTGGTAGTTTGCATCCAGCGTTTGGGTGGTAAGCACCATATCCAGCATGGGCAACGCACCGCGGCCGCCACGGCGTATGTCATATTCCTGCCGGTGGTTACGCTGGATGCCGTATTGTATATCTGAGCTGCCTCCATTGGTGTAATCCCGGTGCCATTTCAGTTTACCCAGATCGTGTACGACGCGCTGCCGCGGAGCGGCGATGGCATAGCTGAACGGATAGGTCTCGAAAGGCTTGCCGGCCTCCACACGGGCCTGTATGTCGTCGATGGTACCCACGTGGGCACCGGTGAAAATCCCGAGTGACGTGTAAAAACGGCTGTAATAGGCATCAAAGACGGACCGGGTGTGGCTGTAACGTACAGCGGCGGAGCCATTGTATTCGGCCAGTCCGGTGTTGCCTAAGTAATAGTCGGCCGTGCGCACGTTTCCGCTTCGTTTCGCCGTACCCTGTACCCGCCAGGAAAGTCCGGGAATACCCTTAACTCCCGATTGAAGCATGCCCGAAAGCACGCCGCCCTGGCCGTTGGTCTGATAGATGGTGTTCAGTTCGCCGGATACATGCGGATCAATGGGCAGGGGAGCGGGAGAGGTGATGATCACCCCACCGATGGCGTCTGCGCCATAACGGACGCCCTCTGCACCCTTTATCAGTTTAAAATCCTTGGCAACAAACGGATCGATTTCCGGCGCATGTTCGCTGCCCCATTGCTGTCCCTCCTGCCGGATGCCGTTGTTGAGGATCAGGATGCGGTTGCTGTGCATGCCGTTGATCACCGGTTTTGCAATCGTCGTACCGGTCTGTAGCATGCTTACCCCCGGCAGGTTGCTGAAGATATCGGCCAATGTCTTTCCCTGTACCTGGGCTACCTGTTCGCGCGAGACGGTCCGCACCGCATTTGCGGTAACCACAGGCTGCTGGTGACCGATCACGTTCACGTCGTGCAACCGGATGTGGCCATGATGGAGTGCTAACGTAAGCGTTTCATCGTTTTTGAGCAATACTTCCGTAACGAGGCTGTCAAATCCCACGCTGGTAGCCGTGACGGTATAGCGGACACCCTTGCATAGTTGTGAAAACCGGAAATAACCATGTCCGTCAGAAAGAAGCTGGGTAGCGCCCGGATTGATTGTCAGGGTTACACCCGATAAGGGAAGCTGTGTATCGCTGTCCATCACCCGGCCCCGGACAGTAAGGGTACATGTTGAAGTTTGTGAATATCCTGCCGTAAAAAATAAGCTAAGTATAATCGAAGTAAGTGCCGTTCTGATCCACATCTGCATTCATTGTCAATACCGCAAATTTCAACATAGTTGCGTTAATAAACAAATTAAATGCAACAAAGTTTTTTTAATGGACAATGGACAATGGATAATGGATAATGGACAATGGATAATGGATAATGGACAATGGATAATGGACAATGGATAATGGATAATGGATAATGGACAATGGACAATGGATAATGGATAATGGACAATGGATAATGGACAATGGACAATGGATAATTATCAACTATCAATTATCAACTATCAACTATCAACTATCAACTATCAATTATCAACTATCAATTATCAACTATCAATTATCAACTATCAATTATCAACTATCAACTATCAACTATCAACTATCAACTATCAACTATCAACTATCAACTATCAACTATCAACTATCAACTATCAATTATCAACTATCAATTATCAACTATCAATTATCAACTATCAATTATCAACTATCAACTATCAAGAGCGGGGGTGGAATTGGGTAATCACGGACCGCAGGTAATCCCGATCCACATGGGTATAGATTTCCGTGGTTGTAATGCTTTCGTGCCCAAGCATTTCCTGCACCGCACGGAGGTCGGCACCTCCCTCCACAAGGTGGCTGGCAAAGGAATGCCGGAACGTATGGGGGCTGATTTTCTTTTTAAGTCCGATTTTGGTGGCCAGGTCCTTAATGATGATAAATACCATCACGCGCGTTAAAGAAGCCCCCCGGCGGTTCAGGAATACAGCATCTTCGTAACCCGGCTTGATCTTTTGATGTACGCGCACGTCTTCCAGGTAAATGCGGAGGCATTTAGCGGCCTGTGTGCCGATCGGCACGAGCCGCTCTTTGCTACCCTTTCCCTCCACTTTGATAAATTCGACGTCCAGAAACAGGTTGGAGATCTTCAGTCCCACCAGCTCGCTTACGCGGAGGCCGCAGCCATACAGCACCTCCAGCATGGCTTTGTTGCGCATGCCCTCCGGAGTCGACAGGTCGATGGCCGCGATGAGGCCGTCGATTTCGGTGATGTTGAGCACATCGGGTATTTTGCGGCCCAACCGCGGTGCTTCGATCAGCGCCGTGGGGTTTTCGACTAGCCCATGCTCCAGGGCCATGAACAGATAGAACGTCTTGATGCCAGACAGGATACGTGCCTGGCTGTACGCAGAAAGCCCGAATCCGTTGATCCATGTCAAGAAATCCTGTAATTGGGAGGGGGTAATGGATTGGGGATGTATGTTTTGTGGTTCCGAGAACTGCCGGAGCTTGGTCACATCGTCCAGGTAGGCGTCTACTGTGTTGGCAGACATCGCCCGCTCCAGTTGGAGGTAATGTTTGAAGCCATTGATGGCCGTTTTCCAATCCATCGTTGCTTATCTTTCTTTCGCCGGAGTGCCGTTATTTGTTGAGATAAAGCAGGATGAAACCAAACGTTGCGGCTACCTGTCCGATCCAAAAAATGAACATCCATTTGATGATTTCGGTTTTAGTCTCCGCGAGATCAGCTTTCGTCGCCAAAATTTTTGTTTTATCCTCCACCTCTTCCTTAATTTGTTCTTCAATATACGTGGTCAGGTTTTCGGCTGATTCTTTTCCCAATTTCCCGGAAAGCAATGCATATAGCTTCGTGATGGTAATGGTACTCATTTTATGTTCAGTTTTCGGATTGATTTATACAAAAATAGGAAACAGTTTCCTGATATGCAAATTCGTTCCGAATCTGTAATTTTACCCCACTATGGAAAAAATCGAAGTCGCCCTGGAGCGGATTATTGAAGCGGTACTCTCCAAAGTACCCAGTTTGGTATTGGCTGTTCTGCTGTTGGCAGGTGGAAGTTGGCTGATTCGGATGGTGCTGCGGCTTATCCGGAAGCGGTTCGAGCGCCGCAATGTGGATCTATCGCTGCGCGATTTCGTGATCAGTGCCCTGAAGATCATTTTCTATACCATGCTGATCATTTCGGCGGCTTCGATGGTGGGCATACAAACCACCTCATTTGTCGCGGTGCTGGGCGCTGCGAGCTTGTCCATCGGCTTGGCCCTGCAGGGCAGTCTGTCCAATTTCGCCGGTGGGGTGCTTATCCTGCTGTTCCGTCCGTTCCGGGTGGGTGATTACATCAGCAGTGCGACGGGTGCCACCGGGCAGGTCGAAAAAATCGATATCCTATATTCGACACTGCGCACGGACGACGGCATCGCCGTATTCGTGCCAAACGGCCCACTGGCCAATTCGGTCATCAGTAACTATTCCAGCATTACCAAGCGGCGCCTGGAGTTCAAGATGCGCATACCGTACGGGGTTGATCTGGACCATACGCGTCAGCTCATCCGGGAGGTGTTGAAATCCGACGAACGGATACTCAATACCCCACGGCCGGAAATCCAACTGGCCGAATTGACCGATACTTCCATCGATCTCGTCATCCGGGCCTGGGCACCCAAAGCCCAGTACGACACCGTATACTTCGATAGTTTTGAACAGCTCAAAAAAGTACTGGAAGAAAACGGCATCCAGGCATCGCTGTCCTAAGCCCGCAATTCCATCATCCGGGCCACATACTTTCCGATGATGTCGAATTCAAGGTTGACCGTGTCGCCAGCCGTTACGTATTTGAGGTTTGTGTGCTCGTAGGTATAGGGGATGATCGCTACCGAAAACCGGTCGAGCTGCGCGTTGACCACCGTAAGGCTGATGCCGTTGACCGTGATGGAACCCTTTTCGACGGTGATGTTGCCGGAAGCACCGTCGTATTGAAAGGTATACAACCAACTGCCTTGCTGGTCTTCCACCGATAGGCAGCGCGCGGTTTGGTCCACATGCCCCTGCACGATATGGCCGTCCAACCGGTCGCCCACCCGGGTGCATCGCTCCAGGTTGATGACACTGCCTACGCGTAAGTTGCCCAGGTTGGTTTTGGCGAGCGTCTCCGCAATCGCCGTCACCGTATGCATACCCGGTGACAACGCTACTACGGTGAGGCAGACGCCGTTATGCGATACACTTTGGTCGATCTTCAATTCGTCCGATAGGGAAGAGGCAACCGTCAGGTGAAGGTTTTCTGCTTCCCGCCGAAGATCCGTCACGGTGCCGATGGTTTCGATAATGCCTGTGAACATGGTCAGGATCTTTTTATGATTTGTTCAACTTGGTCGTGCAGTTCAGGGATCTTGTTGGCAATTACGTCCCATACGATCCGATAATTTATGCCCATATAGTCGTGGATAAGTTTATCTCGCATGCCTGCCATATTTTTCCAGTTGATCTCCGGATATTGTACACGAAATTCGGCCGAAATCTTTTTTGCGGCTTCGCCAATAATTTCAATGCTGCGTACCGCTGCTCTTTTTAGTGTTTCATCGTCAATGAACTCAGTGTATGACAGGTTAGACTTGGCAGCGATCAAATAGGAACATTCATCCAGCATATGCCGGAGATATTCACGCATGTCTTTAGACATAAATGACCTCTTTTAAGATTTTTGGGCCAATGTAAGGGCTTAGGCCATTTTTAGTTACAATTTCTACCCGTTCGTTTTGGAATAGACTTTCAAGTAAATCATAAGAAGCCATGTAGTTATCAAAAGTCTCTTTCTCGTTATCGAAGTCAAGAAGGATGTCTATGTCACTCTTGTCGGTTTGTCTTTCGCGTGCATACGAGCCAAATAGACCAACATTTTTAACTCCATATTCGGAAAGTATCTTTTTATGCCTCTGAATGGTTGCTAAAATCTCGCTTTTGGATTTCATAGTCTACCTCTTGTAACAAAGGACGGTATTTTTCGTTTTATTTACAAATACTTTTCCGTTTCACCCGCCCGAATAACAAAAGGAGACCAAAAACGAGACTGCCCATACACCCCGCATATGCGAGATAATCGCCTGTACGCACGTAAAACGTGATTTCTTCATTGAGATTAATATCCTGCTTGATCGCCGCAGGTACCCACCATTGGGTCTTTTGCACGACATCGCCCCGCTGGTTGATGAACCCGGAGATTCCTGTGTTGGCCGAGCGCGCCACCCACCGCCGTGTTTCGATCGCACGCAGCTTCGCATAGGCTAGATGCTGGTCTTTACCCGCCGTATTTCCCCACCAGCCGTCGTTCGTGATCACTGCAACGAATTGCGCACCCTCGCGGATGTATTCAGCGACATAGTTTCCCCAGATGGATTCATAGCAGATCACCGGTGCGGCACCGATACCGCTTTGGGAATAGAAGACCGACGGCTTATCCTGCCGCCCGTATCCGCCCGTTGTGCCGCCGAATGCGCTGAACAAGGGTTTCATGAATGCCAATGCCCCGCCGAACGGAAACTGTTCGACCCCGGCAACTAGTTTTGATTTGTGGTAAAATTGGAGTTTTGCCGAGTTTTCGATCAATATGGCGGCATTGAATACGTCGAGGTAATCCTTGCCCCAGGGCCTTGCCGTTGGTGTCTGCTGTTCGTTATAGAGCCGGTAGCTCTCGATTCCAGACAGAATATTGCCGTTTTTATATGGCGAGAGGAACTGTTGCAGTTGCTGGAACGCAGGGTGCCCTAAGAACTCGCCTTCGTCATACCCCGGTGGGGGGTGGGCGATCGCGGTTTCGGGCCACACGAAAAACTCCGTATTCGGTTGCGCCACTGATTTAGACAGTTGGATCAGATTTTCCAATTGTTCCTCCGGTGCGATAAAGCTGAACTTTCCATAGGGATCCACATTGGGCTGCACAATCACCACGTTGGACGGATTCTCGTGTTCCTCATACGTCGCGTATCGCCAGATCGACCAAAGGGAGGGCAAGGCAACCAGTGCCGCGGTACTTCCCCAGAGGGCATACCGGCGCGAGCGCGCAAAACCGTCCTTAGCAGCCAATATCGCCAGGAACACACCGCAGTTGACGGCCCATAGCCATACCGTACCGCCGTATACGCCCGTATATTCATACCATTGCACGAGCTGATGCGTACTGGCAAACCCATTCCCCAGGGTCATCCATGGGAAAGCGAGATCCCACGTTTGATGGAGGTACTCATAGGCGATCCAGAAACACACCAACCCCACGAGTGAAATCCCGATTGAATGGCGTTTTCGTAGCTGGTAGTATAAGCGGAAAGCCAGTGCCATCAGGAATGCCGCCAAGCCGAACGGGATGAGCGCAACAAATGCCGCCGCGTAGACCGGCATGACTGCATTCATTGCGTTGAACACCCAATAAATGGAGGCGGTGTTCCACACCACACCCGTCAATCCGCCCAACAAGAATACCTTGGTGCCTTTCTTTTGATAGTTGCCACGCATCACGCTTTCCAGGGCCAATAAGAGCGGCACAAACGCAACCCACAACAGGGGAGCGGTATACGGGATCGGTGGCCAGGCCAACCACAGGAGGGCGGCGCTTAGCAGTGCCTGTAAATAAAGGTGTTTCACGGTCAAAGTTGGGATAAGAGTTCGCTCTTCTTGTTCTCGTATTCTTCCTGCGTGATCAGCTGTCGCTCAAACAGCGATTTCAGTTTTTTTAATTTCAGTGTCAGCGCATCGTCGGACTCAGCCAACGGCACAATCTTCAAGTGGGGCTCCTCCATGTCCTGAATGCCAGAGGTATGCTGCCTTTCACGGGCCTCGTTGCCCCACTGATAGAGTTTGCGGGCTTGGTTCTTGGGAATGTGTCCCATTTCCAGCGCATCTCCTCCGGTTGGCGTCAGGAAAAATTTCGAACCGAGTATGCCCTCTTTAAAGGAAATATCCAGCACATCATCCCACGGGAAGATATCAAAATCCGTGGCAAGCCCGAGTTTCGTGGATCTGCAAAAGAAAATACGTTTGTCGGTCAATGCAATGCTGTCTGGAAACAAGGTTACCGCGGGCATTTTCTGTACGGCAACGTAAAGCACCTGCTCTCCGGTAGCCAGCATGTCCTGTAGTTTCACCAACAGCTTCTCCACTACTTTGGGGTCCTGTCCGTCGTTGATATATTGATCGATGTTCATGCGGGTTTTTATGCGAAGATAGGAAGTTTATCCCAAACCCTGCACACAAACCACGAATTCGCCTTTGATGGGATGCTCCTCAAAATGGGCGATCACTTCCGCAAGTGTTCCCCGTATCGTCTCTTCATAGACTTTGCTGATTTCGCGCGATACGGAAGCCAACCGCTCACCGCCGAACGTGTCGGCAAACTCATGCAGGGTTTTAAGCAGCCGATGGGGAGACTCATAAAACACCAAGGTACGGCTTTCATCGGCTAACGCTTTCAATCGGGTCTGCCGCCCTTTCTTTACCGGCAGGAATCCCTCGAAGCAAAAACGGTCGCACGGCAATCCCGAAGTGACCAATGCCGGCACGAAGGCAGTGGCTCCCGGCAGACATTGTATGGCGATTCCGTGGCTGATGGCCTCACGTACCAACAGAAACCCCGGGTCGGATATGGCCGGTGTGCCTGCGTCGGAAATCAGGGCAACGGTCTGGCCGGCTTTCAGAAAACGGATCACCTCGTTCACAGCTTTATGTTCGTTGTGCTGATGGTGGGCATAGGCCTTTTTTTCGATGCCGAAATGCTTAAGCAGCGGGGCACTCGTACGGGTATCTTCCGCAAGAATGACATCCGCTTCTTTCAGGATGCGTATGGCCCGTAGCGTCATGTCTTCCAGATTGCCGATCGGGGTGGGGATGAGGTAAAGCATTTCTATTAGATATTAGACATTAGATATTAGACATTAGACATGTGATGCTTCACAAATGGGGGATGTCTCATATCTCACATCTCATATCTCACATCTGATATCTCATATCTCACATCTCCTTCCTATCTTTGCGAGCACAAAATAAGCGAAATCGTCCTGATTTTCAAAAATGCATGACGGTTTGGTAGCTGATAAAGAAGAATTAAACAGACAAAATAGCATGTTGCAGGTTAATTATATCCGTGAAAACCGTGACCAAGTGATTGAACGCTTGATGGTCCGGAATTTTAAAGCGCTGGAATTGGTAGACGAGGTAATCGCACTCGATGAGCGTCGCAGGCAGTTGCAGACCGAGTCAGATTCCCTAGCGGCGGAGGCAAATGCGGCGGCACGGCAGATCGGTGAACTGATGCGTCAGGGGCGGCGTGACGAAGCGGAAGCGATCAAAGCCCGTTCCGGCGGATATAAGGAGCAACAGAAAAAACTAGCGGATGAACAGGCGGCTGTAGAAGCAGACCTGTATGAAAAGTTGGTGCTTCTACCCAATCTGCCTCATCACTCCGTACCGAAAGGTGTCGGCGCGGAAGATAACGAAGTGGTGTTGGAGTATGGCCATCGTCCCGAGCTCCCGGAGGATGCGTTACCTCACTGGGAACTGGCAGCCAAGTATGATATCATCGACTTTGAACTCGGTACCAAGGTGTCTGGGGCTGGTTTTCCGGTTTATAAAGGCAAAGGAGCCCGTCTGCAGCGCGCCATGATTAACTTTTTTCTCGATCGGGCAGCAGAGGCGGGCTATCAGGAGGTACAGCCTCCTATCCTGATCAACGAGGCATCTGGGTTTGGTACAGGGCAATTGCCCGACAAGGAGGGGCAAATGTATTACGTCGGCATTGACAATCTATACCTGATTCCGACAGCCGAAGTGCCGGTAACCAATCTTTACCGCGATACCATCGTCAGGGAATCGGATTTTCCCATCAAAATGACGGCCTACACACCCTGTTTTCGCCGAGAGGCAGGATCTTACGGTGCCCATGTGCGTGGATTGAACCGCCTGCACCAATTCGATAAAGTTGAGGTTGTGCAGATCGTACACCCCGACAGCTCCTATAAAGTACTGGAAGAGATGAGCACCTATGTGCAGTCTCTGCTGCAAGCATTGAACCTCCCGTACCGCGTACTGCGTCTTTGTGGAGGCGACATGGGATTCACATCAGCGCTAACGTATGATATGGAGGTTTGGAGCGCTGCTCAGAAACGCTGGTTGGAAGTATCTTCCGTATCCAATTTCGAAACCTACCAAAGCAATCGGCTGAAAGTGCGCTTTAAAGGGGAGAACGGTAAAACACAGTTAGCGCACACACTCAATGGCAGCGCACTGGCCTTACCCCGTATTTTGGCCTCTCTGTTGGAAGATAATCAGACGGCGGAGGGGATAAGAATACCGGAAGTACTGGTGCCCTATGCAGGGTTTGAATGGATAGACTGAAGTTGGGCATCGCTACGCTACCCACGGAGGGACACTTCTCTGTAAAGGTGCTTGAACATAACGCCCGGATCTTCGCCGATGGCCAACGCAATGAGGTAAAGTTCATCCGCCCGCAACTGTGACTTCGGATTGATACTCAGTTG
This sequence comes from Parapedobacter defluvii, assembly GCF_014642075.1. GTDB lineage: Bacteria > Bacteroidota > Bacteroidia > Sphingobacteriales > Sphingobacteriaceae > Parapedobacter > Parapedobacter defluvii. The sequence goes on from NZ_BMIK01000002.1 coordinate 555,133, forward strand.
GCTAAGCCGATATGTACTCAACCCTGTCTTTCTCGCCACTTCAGCCCTGTTTACGGATCTTTTGGCCAGGTAGAGGCCAAGCTCCGTCAGTGTCCCCTTATTCAAGTCGTTCTATCTTTTAGTCTTCGAGTCCGGGTAAAAATATCGCCTTATGCATTTTATGTAAAAAATATTTTGATATATGTGTATATTCTCTATTTTTGTAGAGTCTAAACACTATAACTAAACGGGTAGCCAACTTGTATATAAGTTTTCTGTAATTTTCGACATACTTGCGGTTTTGGGAATTGTTCCGCTTGTACTATGTGTTTGTGAATCCAAAACAATTCTATCGCTAAAAGGGGCTCCCCGCCCCTTTTTTTGTGCCTTCCTTGCCGCTAGGTTTCGATGTTTTCTTCGCCTCCTCCGCAATATTTTCGTAAACTCTTTGAGATACATTGACTATCTACAAATATTAAACAATGTTTAAACATATGGTTAACATAGGGTTAACATAGGGTTTATATAGGTAACATCTATAATAATACTCTATAAAATTATTGTATTTATATTTTTATTACTATATTTGTAGATAATCGTTATTGAATTGGTTACCTGGAAAAGTACAACATATGGCTATCGCAGAGCAAGGAATAAATGGCCCATTCCGTGGCAAGGTAGGATCAGTAATCGGATATCAATTGAATGGTCAGAATGTGATGCGTTCGATCAGTAAGCCGCGTAAACGGCCATTTACGGAACGGGAACTGCTGAATCAGGCGAAAATGAAAGTGACTTCTCAATTTTTAGAACGTATAAGATTTTACGTTAAATTTGGCTTTCGGGGTGAAGCACCCGAAGGCAGCAGGGTAGGAGCATTTCAACTGGCGCAGTCGCAGGTAAGGAAGCATGCGTTGGAGATTGATTCGGAAGGTAAGCCGTTTGTTAATCCTGCAAAAGTGCTGATTTCCAAGGGGAATTTAGAACCACCGTTAAACTGCTCGGTAACGGCGGAAGGAGACCGGTTGTTCTTTCGTTGGGATTATTTGGAGTCTGGTGGATACCATCGGCTTCTGACGTTGGCATATGACGGCGATTCGTTCCATTTCTTTCGGGATGTGGGGGCCGAACGGCGCAGCGGCCAAGACACCTGGGACCTCCATGATTTGGATTTGCTGGAGCAGCCTCTTCACGTATATGCAGCATTCCGGAATACGATGACCGATGAGATCTCCGACAGCGTGTACTGCGGGGCTATCGAGCCATCGGCTCCATCCGTGCCAGGTACTGATCGTTCCCGTCCTCAAACACCACCTGCACCACCCAGCCCTCCGTCCGGGCAATACGCGTTAACATTTCCTGATCAATGAACAGCCAGTTGAACGGTTCCCCGGTTTCGCCTTTGTATTCGTATTGGTAGCGGATTTCTCCCTGATAACCGTGTGGTTTTTCAACCGATCCGTCGGCATAAAGGTAACTGATATCGGATGAATCGAACAACAGCTGTCCTCCCTGGCGCAGCAGCGAGCGGCAGTGCCGCAACAACGTGCTGAGACCGGCAATGGTACCTGCCAGGCCGATGCCGTTCATCAGAAACAGCAGCGTGTCGTATTGCCCAGTATCGCAATTAAAAAAATCCTGTTGCAGCACCTTCTGCACCCCGCGCTTATGCATAACGGCACAGGCTCCGGGCGAAAACTCCAAAGCAGTTACATCAACCCCCTGTTCCTGCAAATACAATGCATGGCTGCCGACGCCGGCACCGACATCCAGTATGCGGCCGTCGCATAGTGCCAGCGCAATATGTTCAAGTTCCGGAAATTCGTCAGGCTCCCGGAAGAATACTTCGACGGGCATTTCTTCCAGATCGCCATAGCTAGTGTGCAACATCAGTTTTTCCCGGGTGTTGCCGAGAAAATAATCGTGAAGGGCATTGCCCAAAACATCAGGTACCATAGGGGATATGCAGGATTTGCTTGGCAAGTGCAATCGTCTCCTCGTCGCCCGTATGTTTGCCCGGTTCATCCGAAAGCTTGATGACCGGTGTCCATTCTGCTTCTTCGGGGTAGGCTTCCGTCATTTTGATCACAATGTTCATGGGTGTAAGTCCTACATCGTTGGTGAAATTGGTGCCGATACCGAAAGACATTCCGATACGGCCCCGGCAATATTCGACGATCCGGGCTACCTTATCGTAGTTCAGTCCATCGGAAAAAATGATTGTTTTGGACAGCGGGTCAATGCCCTTGTCCCGGTAATGCCGGATGGTCTTGTCAGCGAACAACAACGGATCGCCGCTGTCGTGCCTGACACCATCGAATAGTTTCGTGAGTTTTTTGTCAAATTGGGTAAAGAAGACGTCCGTGGTGTACGTATCGGAAAGGGCAATCCCGAGGTCGCCCCGGTATACGTCCGACCAGTGTTCCAGCCCAAGCAGGTTGGCCATCTTGAATCCGTATTTTGCCGCATGGAACATAAACCACTCGTGCGCATGGGTTCCAATGGGTTTGGTTTGGTAAAGCATGGCCATGTGTACGTTGCTCGTGCCGATAAACGATTGTTCGCCGTATTGTCTGAGCGCCTGCATCACGAGCCGATGTACCGCATAGGAATGGCGCCGCCGGGTGCCGAATTCTGCAATCGTGATACCCAATTCACCATATCGCATGATTTTCCCACGTACCGTCTCGATCACCCGTTCATCCGGTTCCCGCGTTTGACCCGTCATCTGGTAATAGAGCTCACAGATGAGCGACATAATGGGTACCTCCCACAGAATCGCACGGTACCAGTATCCCTCGATGGATACGGAGAGTTCATGCCCCTGCTGCCGGATGTGGACTTCTTCCGGATCATACCGGTAACCCTGCAGAAAATCAAAATAGGTGGGATCGATATAAGGGCAGGTGACCGCAAAAAAAGTCTTTTCCTGACGTGTCAATTGTAGTTTCGCCAATTCATTGATCGCTTTCCGCAATTCTTCGGCAAACCCGTCCGGAAATTTATGCTGACCGCGATTGATAAACTGATATTTTGCCTTTGCTTTTGGAAACAGCTTGATCACCGCATTCTGCATGGTGAATTTGTAGAAGTCGTTGTCGAGCAGGGAATTGATCATGTTGGGTTGTTTATTTATCAGCTATCAGCTATCGGCTATCAGCTGTTTCCTCACTTTACCACGGCTAACCAGGCTTCAGCCATCAGCTGGGCTCCGGCCAACGACGGGTGCACGCCATCGCCGGTCCAATAGGAGGGAGCAGCTACGTTGGATGCCTCATCAAAAACCCGTTGATAGGGGATAAACACGGCACCGTATTCGGTGGCTATTTCCCGCGCTGCGGTACGATATTCATTGAAATCCGGATACCAGGCGTCCGTTACCGCTTTTACGTTGTTTACGGCAAACGGCTCTCCGATGACGAGTTTGACACCCGGAAGGGCCGCCAGTGTCCGATCGATCAATTTCCGGTAATCATCGCGGTAAACCTGTATGGTTCCGTCATAATTTCCGCTGAACTTATGCCAGTAATCGTTTACACCGATGAGTATGCTCAATACATTTGGTTTAAGGGCGATGCAGTCTTCTTCCCAGCGCTCGGCAAGTTGGTATACCTTGTTACCGCTGATCCCTCTGTTATAGATGGTCAATTGCTTGGACGCATGAGTATTCAGTAGGTTGGCCGTGGTCAGAAAAGCATAACCGTTGCCGAGGGCACCGATGTTATTGGGGGCACTGTTGCCTTTATCTCGTCCCGCATCCGTAATGGAGTCACCCTGGAATAGAATGGTGTCATTTTGCTGTATGCGGATCTTGGGGGCGGAGTTTAAAGGTTTTACAGCCGCTTTTACAATTTCGGGGAGGTTGACGGCCAATGTGGCTCCCATCAACGAGGCTCCTATGAATGTTCTTCTGCTTTTATCCATGGTTAACAAATGGTTTTTAATGGTTTCAAACTTAGATATATTTCGTTTTATATGCAATATAATTATCAGGTGCAATGAAGAAGCCGTCCCACTTTTTCTGAGACGGCTTCACGTTTTAATATAAAGGGAATGGTATTACCGACTGCGTGACGATGAACTTCCCCGTTCAGATGAACGGTTTCGCGCAGCGCTGCTGCTCCGTTCTGAGTTGCGGCTTGCGGATACGCTTGGCCGTGAAGACGTGCGGGAAGATACCGAGCTGCGGCTTTGGGTACCGTTTTGTGTGCCGGAAGACCTGACATTGTTACGTGACGACACGGTTTGCATCTGTGCCGCCGGCTGCCTGCTCTCCCGGGTTGTAGAACGTACGGATGGGCGCGAACTGGGAGCCGAGCTGCTTTGCCTGCTGTTGGTCGTTTGCGAACGGTTGCTAACCTGCGGGCTGCTGGCGCTGTTACGTTCGGTACGGGTTGCCCGTGTGGTGCCGGATTCCGAGCGTGTACGTGCCGGCGTCGACTGCCGGGTTGGCGCAGTAGCTTCCGTCCGTTTTTCCGTTGTGCGGGCAGCCCGGGTCGTATTGTTATTTTCGCGGGTCGTTACCTGCGAACTGCGGGTTGCCGTATTATTGTTCCGGGTTGCGGAACTACGTGTTGCAGCGGAGCTCCGCGGAGCGGTAGCTTCGGTACGGCCGCCTGTACGTGAACTGCTCGTACGGGTGCTGGCCGACCGTACGGTTGCCGCATCGGCTACGCGTGAAGGCCGTGCAGCTGAACGGGTATTCCGATCGACTTCGGGGCGGTAAATGCTTACCGAGCGGCTGTTAACCGTGGCCCTTCCGGGGCGCGAGGAACTGTTGATGTCTCGTACGGTTACCCTGCTGCGGGTTACCCGCTCGATCTCGTTGCGTCGGGGGCCGCTTACATACGTACGGTTGTTATACACGTACGTGTTATTAATGATGGTCGTGCGGTTATAGATATTAACCCGGTTCCGGTAAGGTACATAGTAGCTATAGATTCTCGGGCTACATATGTAGCGTTGCGGCACAAATACCCAATGGCTATGCGGAATGCCGATATTGATATTGATGCTCATGCGGGGACCTAACGGTGCCCAGCCATAATAGCCACCTCCACTTCTCCAACTCACCCAAGCAGGCCCCCATTCGTATCCCGGTACCCAGGCCCATCCGTAATAATCGGTGTAAGTCCATCTTCCATAATGGAAAGGTGCCCAACCCCAGTCATAGTTGGATACCCAGGTGTTGCCGTAACTAGTCATTACCCAGTGACCGTTGGTTGCATAAGGTTGGAAATCCGGTCCGGCATTGGGAAGCCATATATATCCATAGTCGGGATCATTTACCCAATCCCCGTAAGGTGCAAGCTCGTCATAGAATAATTGGAAGGAAACGCTCATACCGGGCTGAGCCTTCACAGGAGTGGTTGCTGCAAGAACCACGAAGGCCAATGCAGTAAATAATGATCGTCCGGTGTTTTTTAACGTTTTCATGACATGCTGATTTAAATGTACAACACTTTTGTTCGTTTCTGATGGTATGACTGTAAGGGAAGGGCAATGGTTTAATGGGAGCCCGGGTGTCTTCCTGATTGTTACATTTTAATTTTTATAGAACATTTTTCCAAAATAGCTGTTAATCTGTGAATTGGCGGCGCTGTTGTTTGCCACGGATACACTGATGGGCACGGATGATTGGTGTTAATCCGTGCATCCGTGGCGTAAGTGGCGTAAGTGTTTGCTGCCGATGTACGGATATTAAAATTAAACTTCTATTTTTGTAGCCTTTAACTGCTAAAATCCCCGATGATAAAGAAGATACAGCGCATACTGATCGAATTAGCGAATATCCATCGGTTTGTCATGCGTTTCTATCGGGAGGTATTCATGCCTCCCTACGAATTCAAGGAAATTATCCGGCAATGTTACGAGGTGGGATGGAAGTCATTGCCGCTGATTTCGCTTACCGGTTTTATTACCGGTGTGGTATTCACCAATCAATCGCGCCCGTCGCTGGCCGAATTTGGTGCCACCTCCTGGTTGCCCGCGCTGATATCTATTGCGATTATCCGTGCCCTGGCGCCGCTTGTTACGGCGCTGATTGCATCGGGTAAGGTCGGATCGCAGATTGGGGCGGAGCTGGGCTCGATGCGGGTAACGGAGCAGATCGATGCGATGGAAGTATCGGGTACCAATCCATTCAAGTTTTTGGTGGTTAGCAGGGTACTGGCGACAACCATTACGATACCCATCCTTTCGTTCTACACGGCCGGTGTCGGACTGATCGGTGCTTTTTTGAGTGTCAATCAGAGTGAAAACACGAGCTTCACCGTTTACTTTGATCAGGTGTTTGAGGCAGTGACCTACCTGGATATCTTTTCGCTGGTGCTGAAAGCCGTGGTTTTTGGGTTTACCATTGGCATTGTGGGGTGTTACCAGGGATATCATTCATCCAAAGGAACCGAAGGCGTGGGCAGGGCTGCCAATTGGGCGGTCGTCATGTCCATGTTTCTGATATTTATCGAGGAAATATTGATTGTACAGATTATTCAGGCTATGCGCGCTTAAGTCATGTTAAAATCAGGAGGACATATCGATCGGGACACCGAGGTCATCACCGTACAGAATGTGAGTAAGTCGTTCGGCGATTTGCATGTGCTGCGCGGCGTGGACCTGCACCTGTTTAAAGGTGAAAATTTGGTGGTTCTGGGCCGATCTGGCACGGGTAAGTCCGTGTTGATCAAGCTGATATCAGGATTACTTAAACCTGATTTGGGTACCATTGAAGTGCTGGGGGAACATGTGGATGAGCTCAGTGAAAAGGAATTACAGCAGCTCCGGCTGAAAATCGGTTTTTCATTCCAGAACAGTGCGCTGTATGATAGCATGACCGTCCGTGAGAACCTGGAGTTTCCGCTGGTGCGCAATAAACGGCATCTGTCGCGTGGGGAGATTAACCATGAGGTGGAAGATGTACTGGATGCCGTGGGACTGCTGCATACGATCAATCAAATGCCTTCGGAGTTATCGGGTGGGCAGCGTAAACGGATCGGGATTGCACGAACGCTGATACTCCGTCCGGAAATCATGCTGTACGACGAACCGACGGCTGGCCTGGATCCGATCACCTGCATTGAGATCAACGGGCTTATCAACGAAGTGCAGGAAAAATACAAGACCTCTTCCATCATCATCACGCACGATTTGGCGTGCGCCAAAAGCGTGGGCGACCGGATCGTCATGCTGCTCGATGGCAAGTTTGAGCGGGAAGGTGAGTTTGACCAGATTTTTGATACGGACGATGAACGGGTCAAACCGTTTTATGACTATAATTTTATCACATAATTTATGAGTGCTACAGAAAATAAACGTTCAATTATTGTGGGGTTGTTTGTGCTGGTGGGGCTGGTTATTCTGGTAGCGGGTATTTTGGTGCTTGGCGGCCAACAGAACCGTTTTTCCAAGAATGTTCATGTATCTACCGTCTTTAATGACGTGAGCGGCCTCAAAGCGGGCAATAACGTTTGGTTTTCGGGAGTGAAAATCGGGACGATCAAAAGCATTACCTTTCGAAATCTCCAGCAGGTAGAGATTGTGATGGCCATTGAAGAGAAATCACATGAATACATCCGAAAAGATGCGGTAGCCAAAATCGGCTCGGAAAGTTTTATCGGAAACAAGCTGATCGTTATTGAGGGCGGCAGCAGTGAAGCGCCCCCTATTGAAAACGGAGATGTGCTACAGAGTGCAGAGGAACGCGGATTGGAGGCGATGTTGTCAACCTTGCAGGTGAATAACCAGAACCTGGCGGTTATCACCAAAAATTTCAGTGAGGTGAGTGAACGGATTGCACGGGGCGAAGGTGCGGTGGGTGCGGTACTTAAAGACTCATTGATGGCGATCCACATCAGGCAGATGATCGCCAATCTCGATCAAACTGCATCGAATACCGCACGGGCCTCGCAGGCACTAAACCAGCTGACGGATAAATTGAATGCAAAGGGTACATTGATAAATGACCTACTTACAGATACGGTAGTTTACGGTAATTTGCAGTCGGCCGTAGCCCAATTGCAGGGCATTACACAAACCGCTTCTGCATTGGTGACCAATCTGAATCAGACAGCAGGTAAGCTGGATGATAAGGATAACGCGGTGGGTGTATTGCTGAATGACCCCGAGGCTGCCGAAAACATTAAACAAACCCTGCAGAATCTGGAACTGAGCACCGAGAAACTGGACCAAAACATGGAGGCTCTGCAGCATAATTTCTTATTCCGCGGATTTTTCCGGAAACAGCGGAAGCAGGCGGAAAAGGAAGCGAAAGAGAGTGGGCAGTAAAGATTAATGGGATAGCAATTCAGGGATTTCCTCGGCCTCGACCTCGCCACTACCTGAAATTTTTGAGAATTTCACGGGGATGATTTCATTGACCAGCAGTGGGTCGTACGGGGTACGGACTTTTACGTAGTTGCGGCTGAAACCGTGCATGTATCCATCCTTGACATCCCCTTCAAATAGCACAGCACTTTCTCTGCCCAACTGGGATTCGTAAAAAGCCCGGCGTTTTTTGTCGGAAAGGATGTGCAGCATTTTACTGCGCTCACCGCGTTGCGCGCCCGGTACCGCACCTTCCATCTGCGCAGCAATGGTGTTTTCACGTTCGGAATAGGTGAAAACGTGCAGGTAGGAAATATCAAGGCCGTTCAGGAATTGATACGTTTCCAGAAAGTCTTCCCGTGTTTCGCCGGGAAATCCGACGATCACATCTACGCCGATGCAGCAATCGGGCATCAACTCCTTAATCCGGGCCACCCTGCCGGCATATAGTTCCCGTTTGTAGCGCCTGCGCATCATCCCGAGCACCTTGTTGGATCCGGATTGCAGGGGGATGTGGAAATGGGGGACGAATCGGTCGGACCGGGCCACGAATTCGATGATCTCGTCGCTGAGCAGATTTGGTTCGATGGAGGAGATGCGGAAACGGTCGATTCCTTCCACACGGTCCAGTGCCTTCACCAGATCGAAGAAGCGATCTTCGCGATTGCCGTTCCGGATACCGAAGTCGCCGATGTTTACGCCGGTAAGCACAATTTCCCGCACGCCGGATGCCGCGATGTCTTCCGCCTGTTTCACCAAGTCGGCGATGGTGCCGCTGCGGCTTGCGCCCCTTGCCAGCGGGATCGTGCAAAACGTGCAGGAATAATCACACCCATCCTGGACTTTCAGGAAGGTGCGGGTACGGTCACCGATTGAAAAAGCGGGAACGAACTGGTTGGTTTCCGCAATCGGAGCATTATAAACAATCGCTTTCGGTTGTTTGGTTAAGTCATTGATATGCTCAATGATATTGAATTTTTCAGCAGCGCCGAGTACCATATCTACACCGGGTATTTCCGTGATTTCGCGGGGTTTTAATTGGGCATAACAGCCCACCACAACGATGTAGGCACCGGGCGAATGATTCAGGGCTTCCTTCACGACCTTGCGACATTTGCGGTCAGCATTTTCCGTAACCGAACAGGTGTTAATGACATATACGTCGGCGCGGCTGTTGAAAGGGGTAGTCTCGTATCCAGCCTGCTGGAAAATACGGCCAATGGATGATGTTTCTGAAAAATTCAGCTTACATCCCAACGTATAAAAAGCGACTTTCCTGCTCATTTTCAAAGCGCAAAGTTACCATTTTTTTTTCGGGCTGCAACGATTATCTTTGGGTGAATGGAACATCCCGAAGTAATCATTGTCGGCGCCGGTCTTGCAGGACTGGTTGCGGCCACCGAGTTGGCGCAAGCAGGTCGCAGGGTGGTCATCATGGACCAGGAGCCGGAACAATCCATCGGGGGACAAGCCTATTGGTCGTTCGGTGGGTTGTTCCTCGTTAATTCGCCGGAACAGCGGCGGATGGGCATCAAAGACAGCTATGAACTCGCCTGGCAGGACTGGATGGGAACGGCCGGATTTGACCGCATATCGGATTACTGGCCCAGGAAATGGGCGGAGGCCTACGTACGGTTTGCTGCATTTGAAAAGCGGGATTATGTGCGGTCGTTCGGTATCCGGTTTTTCCCGGTTGTAGGATGGGCAGAGCGGGGTGGCTACGGCGCCGTCGGACACGGCAATTCGGTGCCCCGCTTCCACATCACGTGGGGCACGGGACCGGGTGTGGTCATGCCCTTTGTCGAAGCGGTGCGACGCGCCCAAAAAGAGGGGAAGATAACCCTGAAATTCCGGCATCGGGTGACCCGTTTGCTGACCTCTAACGGCACCGTGGTGGGTGTGGCGGGTGATCTGCTCGAAGATAGCCACGTGGCGCGGGGGAAGAGGAGCAACGACACGGTAACGTCCTCCTTTGAGCTGAAAGCGCCCGTAGTGCTGGTAACCTCCGGGGGCATCGGTGCCAACGAAGCGCTGGTGCGGCAGAATTGGTCCGCCCGGTTGGGAAGTGCTCCCAAAAACATCGTTTGCGGCGTACCCGATCATGTGGATGGCCGGATGCTGGGGGTCGTGCAGGAAATCGGCGGGAAGGTCATCCACCCCGACCGCATGTGGCACTATACCGAAGGGGTGAAAAACTGGAATCCCATCTGGACCAACCACGGCATCCGGATTCTTCCCGGTCCTTCGTCGCTTTGGTTTGACGCGACTGGTAAACGCCTGCCTGTACCCCTGTATCCCGGCTTTGACACGTTGGGTACACTGAAATACGTGATGGACACGGGACATGACTACAGTTGGTTTATCCTGACCCAAAAGATACTGAAAAAAGAGTTTGCCTTATCCGGCTCTGAGCAGAACCCCGACCTGACCGATAAAAAATGGGGACAGGTGCTGAAACGGGCGTTCGGAACGCAGGCGACACCGCCCGTAGAGCGTTTCAAGGCCGATGGGGAAGATTTTATCGTACGGAACAATCTGCGGGAACTGGTAGCGGCGATGAATGAACTTGCAGGCAATACGCTGCTGGACCCCAACCTGATCCAAATGGAGATTGAAGCACGCGACCGGGAGATCGACAACCGGTTTTCGAAGGATTCGCAGATCAATGCGATCCGTTCGGCCCGGAATTACTTGGGTGATAAACTCATCCGTACGGCCAAACCGCATAAAATCCTGGACCCGGATAAGGGTCCCCTGATCGCGGTGCGGCTCCATATACTCACCCGGAAAACCTTGGGCGGACTGGAAACTAACCTCGAAGGTCAGGTGATCGGTGCGTCGGGAGAACCGATACCGGGTTTGTATGCAGCGGGAGAGGTGGCGGGATTCGGCGGCGGCGGCATGCACGGCTACCGGGCATTGGAGGGTACGTTTCTCGGAGGGTGTATTTTCTCGGGCCGGGTTTGTGGGAGGGCGATCGCAAACGTATTGTGATAACGGTATCTATGTTACACCGGCTATTTAAGAAACGCGGTTTCTGGGTATATCCGGATTTCGACTCGTATGCACAATGGCGATTATTGTAATTATCTTTTCTTCTTTGTCGATATAAAAATGTATTGCATAAGGAAATACCGGAACCAATGCTGTTCTGATATTTTTGTATTTCAAGGCGTAATGTAATGGATGATTAGCTATGCGACGTATCGTTGCCTTGACAGCAACCGCAAAACGCTTGTCCAAACCAGGTAACTGCTCCCTATACCACTCTTTTGCGTCACGGACATCGTCTGCAACGTTTTCGAAATAGGTTAACCTCCAAGCCATGGGCAGACCTTATCGATCAAGCTCGGTTAATAATCCTTCAATCGGATGTACTTTCGTATTGTCTTTCGCAATAGCATCCAAACGTTTATCCAACATAGATTTCTGCCAGTCAGGCAACTCTGCATCGATATTTTCAATATCGGGATATTGCTTTTTGATGCGTTCCCACTCTTTGATAGGGAGCTGTACCGCGGTAATTTTCCCTTTTTCGTTTGAGAGATATTGGATACTCATATAGCAAATGTAGTTAAAAACAGTTAAAAAACAATGATGGATTGTTGGATGACGGAAAGTAAGTGTGGGAAATACAGGGCTCGAACCTGTGACCCCTACCTTGTCGAGGTAGTGCTCTGAACCAACTGAGCTAATTTCCCTTGGTGAGTGCAAAAATAGGCTTTTTTTAAATGGATGCAAATGAATTTTGATTTTGCTGAAACCAGGACGAAGTAATTGTCGCGTTTTGCCTATAAGTTGTCGCAAACAGCCACACCAAACCGTAAAAAAATATTACTATTATTGGCCCGATTTATGCTCACATCGGAATCTTATGCGTAATACCAAACAGGCTGCCATCGGGTTTATCTTCGTCACCTTGTTAATCGATGTGATGGGGTGGGGGTTGATCATTCCGGTAATGGCCGATCTGATTGCCGAGCTCAAAGGCATACCGGTGAATGTTGCCAGTACCTATGGGGCATTTCTGCTGTCTTCATTTGCGATCACCCAGTTTCTGTTTTCACCCGTGGTCGGTAACCTGAGTGACCGGTTCGGGCGCCGGCCCGTGCTGTTGATTTCGCTGCTGGGCTTTGCGGTTGACTACCTGATTCTGGCCTGGGCCCCCACTTACGGGTGGTTATTCGTGGGCCGTATCATTGCGGGTATCACCGGGGCCAGCTTTACGACAGCCTCCTCGTATATTGCCGATATCAGTACGGATGAGACAACCCGGGCGAAGAATTTCGGATTGATCGGTGCCGCTTTCGGACTGGGGTTTGTGCTGGGACCTGCACTGGGAGGGCTGTTGGCCACGTGGGGACTGCGGGCGCCTTTTTATGCCGCTGCTGTACTTTGCCTGCTGAATTGTTTGTTCGGGCTTCTGCTGTTGCCCGAATCGCTTCCCAAGAGTAGCCGGAGGGCCTTTGACTGGAAGCGGGCGAACCCCCTGGGATCGCTCCGGTTCCTGATGCAGCATAAGGAAATCGGCGGACTGGCGATCAGCTTTTTCCTGATCTACCTGGGCGCTCAGTCGGTACAGGGCAGCTGGAATTTCTTTACCATTTATCGCTTCGACTGGAGCGAGGGGATGGTGGGCGCTTCCCTGGCGGTTGTCGGTGTGCTGACGGGTTTGGTTCAGGGTGGGCTGACACGGATACTGAATCCAAAAATCGGAAACGAAAAAAGTATCTACCTGGGGCTTTCACTGTACGCCTTGGGACTGGTTCTGTTTGCCTTTGCCACCGAGGGATGGATGATGTTCGTCTTTCTGGTGCCCTATTGCCTGGGCGGGATCAGTGGACCTTCCCTGCAATCACTGATCGCGGGCCACGTGCAGAGCAGCCAGCAGGGAGAATTGCAGGGGGCGCTGACCAGCCTGATGAGCCTGACCACGATTTTGGGGCCGCTGATCATGAACAATGCATTTTCGTATTTTACCACCCCCCAGGCGCCGTTTCACTTTCCGGGAATCCATTTTCTGATGGGGGCCATCTGTATGTTGGGAGGCCTGTGGATCGTCCGCCGGATATTGACGCGGGAAAAAATAACAGCCGTTTCGGCGTGATTTTAACGCGTGCCCCGCTTAGGGAACCATGTAAACACCTCACTAAGCCGGATGGTTTGATTTTGGACCAGGGGGGTTGAAAAGCGGCCGACAAGGAACATGTAGCCTATGGTAATGCTTAAGAAGCACATGGCATACCGTAAGCCGATCAGATCGCCCAGCCATCCGATGATAAACGGAATCAGTGCACCTCCAAAAATACCGGTACACAAAATGCCTGAAACGGAACCGTGATGCTTATCCATCGAGTTCAGCGCCAGTGAAAAAATAATGGAAAACATAACGGAGATGGAGATGCCACAGAAGGGAAAAGCAAGGAGCGCTACTTCGCGGTTTCCGAACAGCGCCAAAAACAGGTTGATCAACGCCAATATGCAAAAGCCCTGCAATACCCGCTTGGCATCCATCAACTTTACCAAAAGCAGCCCCAGCAGGCAGCCAAGGGACATGAGCCCCCAGAACCAGGCAACGGCTTTTGCACCGCCGGTCAGTGGGTCAATGTGGTGGTAGTGATCCAGGAACTGGCTCATCCAATTGGCCAGTCCCTGTTCCGTACCCACATAGGCTACGATTCCGAAGAAGAAAAACCATACTTTCTTTTGCCCCAGCAGCTCCTTGTAGTTCTCCATGGAACCGGTCTTTTCCTCATTTTTCAGCACAATCATCGGAAATTTTACGCAGGCAATGACCAGCAGCATCACAGCAAAAACCAGGGTGAACAATACGTACAGTGAACTCCACGGCAGTGTCGGGGGAATGACGCGATGTAACAGCGAAACAACCGCCGGTTGATTGTTGGGCCGGGTCAGCGCGTGCATGATGCCGCTGAAAACAAAAGGACTCAGGAAAGAGGCCAGTCCGAAAACGATCTGTGCCAGTACCGAATTGAATGCGTAATTTTTTTCTCCTCCTGCTTCACGCATCAGCGGTAAAATAATGACCTGAAGCATTGCCATGCCCATACCGATAATAAATAGGGAAACGAGGACAATGGTATAGGTGGGCATCAGGACGAAGAGCGTCGAACCAGCGAAAGCCAAACCGAAGGCGAGCAAAAGGGCGTTCCGTGCACCAAAGCGTTCGATCATCATACCAGCGGGGATAGACGTGATGCCATAAGCAAGGAAAAAAGAAAAGGGGAGAAATGCCGCCAGCGTAAGGCTGAGCTGAAAATCGCTGATGATAATGGGCAGCATGGGGCCCAGGATATTGGTAACAAACGATATCAGGAACCAGATGCAGAGAATCAGGATAACGAGTAAGTTGTTGCTCTTCATAGAGATGGGTATTTAACCGAATACAAGCGTGGCTGCCCCTAAAAAACCGGCTTTGTTTCCCCGCGAGGCAGCGACGATGCGGGTGAAACAGGAACTTTCTTTCATTGCGGAGGCATATACACGTTGGCGTATGGGGTCGATATAGACTTCCCCGGCTTCGGAGATACCCCCGCCGATGATGACCTGTTGGGGGGCGAAGATGTGGATCAGGCTGACGATGCCCGCGGCCATGTAACCAAAATGCTGCTGCAGGGCGGCCACTGCTTCTTTTTCCGACGCCCGGTAGCGGCTGAAGACCGCGTGCCCATCTATGACCGGAGGCAGTGGTTTGCGGTTCGCAATTAATAAATCCCGGTACTGGTTCGTCAGGGCTGTTACCGAAGCATACGCTTCCAGACATCCGCGCGCCCCGCAGGAGCAGGCCACCCCCAGGTGGTTGATGGTAATATGCCCGAGTTCGCCGCCCCGGTGTTTATAGCCTCCGTATAATTGCCTGTTCAATATGAGCGCCCCGCCGATACCCGTGCCTACGGTAAGGAAAACCGCATCCGAAATATCCTCGCCACTGCCGTAACGTACTTCGCCCAGCCCCATGAGGTCAGCATCATTGGCTACATGTACCGGTAGCCGGGCAAAGTTGCCCATCACCGATTCCAGATTGATCGCATCGAGTTCGGGTAAGTTGTTGGCAAAAAGGACGACACCCTGATCCACGATGGAGGGTACACCGATTCCGATGCCCACGACAGTTCCTTGTGCCGCAGTAGCCTGGTTCTGTAATTCGGACACGATTTGTTTCAGGCTATCGATGACGCGCGGTTGGTTGCCCGTCCGGTCAACGGCTTTTGTCGATTCATATTCAATCGTTCCCGAATGGCTGACCAGTGCATACTTGATCCGGGTGCCCCCTACATCAATGGCGATTGCGTATTTCATGTTATTTGTTCAAATGAGACGGCCTGCCGATCGATCAGGCAGCATGCGTTGGGGTGTAAAGATAAAAAAGAGGCCGGAAGGTGGCTCGTGATTTTCCCGGAAAGTAACCCCCTTGCTGCGTTTTCCTTGTTTTTGCCGGTGATCAGTAGGATAACCTGTTTCGCCTGCAGGATGTCAGCCATGCCCAGCGTATATCCGTATGCCGGTTTCGGAGACATACCGGCAACCATGGCATGCTGTAAAGACTGGCTGGATAGCTCAGCGACATGGCAGGCAGCCTGCAATCCATCCGAAGGCTCGTTAAACGCGATATGCCCGTTTACGCCGAGACCCAGCACGCACAGGTCGATGGGGCCGGAATGGGAAAGTTCCCGCTGGATACGGACACACTCTTTTGCCGGATCAACTGCATCGCTTTGGAAGGCGATGTAACGGTCGTTACTGATACCGAGGGGCCGGATCAGCTGCGCCTGCAAATACGATTCGCAGGTAGCCGGATGCTGCGGGGGGAGGCCGCCCCATTCATCCAGCTTGATCAACTTTACCTGTGTGAAAAGCCCGGGACGTTGCCCTGCTTCCTGATGGAGCAGGGCATACGTCCGGCTTGGTGACCCTCCGGTTGCAGCGCACAGCAGGGAGGAAGGTTTCTGTACCAGCTGCGCCGTAATGAGGGCACTGGCCTGCTGGCTCATCGCCTCGTAATCGTCGTAATACGTAACGTCCATGGCTATTGATCCAGGTCTTTGATGCGGATGTTGCGGAAGCAGACACCGTATCCGTGGTCCTGTAAGCCGATGTAGCCCGGATTTTTGCCGCAGTTGAGCATCAGCTCGTAGGCATCGGGGCATTTCTCGGGATCTTTGCTGAATTCGCTGAACTTGCTTTTATCAACCAGTGCTTTCCAGACGGCGGTGCCGAGCTTGAAGTCAAGTACCAGCGTATCGTTTAGGTAATGGTATACGTGTTCTTTATAAAGCACGATTTTGGTATGGTTCCAGTTTCCGTAAGGTTTGACAGGCTGAGGTACCGGAGGAATCATGTCGTACACGGCGCCGGCCTGCCGGTTCCCGCCTACGCCTTCCCAGGCATCGGGCATGTTTTCGTTGTCCAGGAGCTGGTATTCCGGACTGGAATAATAAATGGGTTTCCCTTTGACTTCCCGGGCGGTATAGAAGATGCCGCTGTTGCCCGCTTTATCGATTTTCCAGTCAATTTCCAGTATAAAATTTTTGAATGCCCGATCATAAATGAGATCGCCTCCTTCGGGGTTGACCGTGCTTTCGCTGCCTTTGAACGTAATGTTACCCTCTTCGACCACCCAACCGGCAGGGATGCTGTCCATGCAGTAACCCCGCCATCCGCTGAGTGTTTTGCCATCAAATAGAGTGAGCCATTCACCGCCCTCCGGTACGGCTTCTTCCACACAGGGAGTTTCCGGTTGGCTGGTGGTTTGATTCTCGGCGGTTTGATTCGCTTGTTGGGTGCATGCACCCATAGACAGCACCATCAGTGCCATCCAGGTGATATAATTTAGCTTGTTCATTCAGAAAATAATTTAGTAATGATTGTCTACCATCGGCTTTACAACGTCAGCGCTTCCCATCCGTTCCGGTAGGTGCGTTTGACAAACTGGTTTGCTTCAGGGAAATTGGTAATCCGCATGTTGGGGCCGTCCCATAGGTAGGTGATGTTCCTCCCCGGGTATTGGTAAGTTTCCATTTCGCCGTAGACAGCGTCCTTACGGCTTGTTTTCGTGCGGATGTTATAGCCGCGCAGCATGAGATTACCCATGAGCACCGCTTCCGTGAGTGGCCCGGCATAGCCTTCAAAGGGCGACTCCACCCGGGCTTTATCGTAACCGGCGATGCACGAATCGATCCAGGCCCAATAGTGCCCGTTGGTGCCTCCGGGGATGCGCGGGTATTTTTCGGGGATGCCGACGTCCTTGGCGAACAAGGGCTTTTTGCTGCCATTTTGCTGCCATAAGCGGGGATCTGAGCCGCCCCACCCACAGGAGACCTTGCCCTTCGTGCCGACAAACACGGTAGCGCCTTCCACGTCGTGCGGATCGAGGTCGCCCATGGCATTGGTGAGATCGGCATTGGGATCCACTTCTTCGGGCCGTTCCGGCATGATGCCGCCATCCATCCAGTACAGGGAAAGATCCCGACCATTCTGCTGCTTGAACTTAAAGCGGATGGAACTGGCCACCGGGCCGCTTTCGGGATAATACGCCTCTTCAAAGATACCGGTAAACTGGTTGGTTACGCTGCAGCTCACTTCGCTGGGATAGTTGAGACCCAGTAATTTGAAGGCAGGCCCGATGATGTGGCAACCCATGTCGCCCAGGGCGCCCGTACCAAATGCCCACCAGCCCCGCCAGTTGAAAGGGACCAGATTTTCGATGTAGTCGGTATATTCGGCGGTACCCAGCCAGAGATCCCAATTGAGCTCTTTGGGTACAGGGGCTTTGGCAGTAGGCCAGGGGATACCCTGAGGCCATACCGGGCGGTTGGTCCAGCAGTACACCTTTTCGATATCACCGATCAGACCGGCTTCAAACCACTCGCGCATGGTTTTCATGCCGTCACAGGAATTGCCCTGATCGCCCATCTGGGTGACCACCTTGTGCTTTTTGGCAGCTTCGGTAAGGATCCGGGCCTCGTAAATGTCGTGCGCCAGTGGTTTTTGCAGGTACACGTGTTTGCCCATGCGTATCGCACCGAAGGCCTGTATGGCGTGGTTGTGATCGGGCGTGGAGATGCAGACGGCGTCAAATTTATTACCGGCTTCGTCGTATAATTTACGCCAATCTTCGTAGAAGGATGCTTTCGGGAATTTTTTCCGGGCATCGGCCGCCATGCGGGCATCCACGTCACACAGGCAGGCGATTTCCGCATTTTTTTTGGGTGTATTCATCAGGCTGCCGAGATCGGCTGCTCCCATGCCGCCGCATCCAATCTTAGCGATGTAGAGTTTATCACTCGGCGGTATATGGCCGAGGCCGGCGATGGTATGGCTGGGTAAAATGGTGATGCCCGCAATGCCTGTTGCGGCGGCTCCCAGGAATTTCCGGCGCGAGATACCGGCCGTCGAAGTCTGTTGCTTTGTTGTCTGTTCCATATGGGTTATTTTATCGATCGTTAAAAGCCCGGGTATCCCGGATTTTGGGTAAGCTTGTTGTTTTTCTGCCATGCCGTGAAGGGGATGGGCAGCAATTTCCGGTAACTTTCGGTGACATACGGTTTCATGAACTTGGGTTGCAGGAAGGTGCCGAAGCGGATCATGTCCTGGCGTTCCGTAAACTCATAGGCCAGCTCAAAGCGCCGCTCCCGGTACACATCTTCCAGTGTCAGGACATTGTAGTTGTGTTGGGTATTGCCAAAGGCGCGCTGGCGTATTTCGTTGACCAGCGGCAGTGCTTCGACAGCCCGTCCCAGACGTACCAGCGCTTCTGCCTCCATGAGGTACACATCGGCCAAGCGGAAAATGGCCACATCGTTTTCCATATCGGTATTGGCCATTCCCCGTTCAAACTGCCATTTTTTGATGCGGGCGCCATCTTCCTGGTTGACTTCTCCCCAGCCCGTAAGGTTGCCTGCCGCATCCCGCTTTTCCGTACCGGGAACAATGTTGAGGTCGACGGTATGGTTCAGTGGACGGTTGGCGGTCGTCATCAGCACTTCCCCCGTACTGGGGTCGATCATGGGGCCGATCAGGAAAGTAGCTTCCTTGCGGCTATCGGCGTCGTCAAACGCTTTTACAAAATCGGGTACGCCACAGATGCCGTTCCACGTCGCTGCCTTAAAGCCCAGTGCAATCGGATCCAGGTAGTGGAGGGTATACAGGTGGATGGAGTTGCCTCCATCGGTAGCGCTGAAGCAGATCGGCAGGATGATTTCGCGTGAGGATTCGTTATGCACCGTGAAATTGGCTGTCCAGTCGGCTGTCAGGCTGTATCCCAGCTTTTTTATTTCCTCGCATTGCTCAATGACACCCGACCAGTTGGGTGTTCCCGTCCACTCTTCGGCATTGAGGTACATCTTGGCCAGCAGGGTACGGGCGGCACCCTGTGTGAATTTGCCGTAACTTTCGTCGGAGACGTCGTCGCGGAGTACAGGAATGATCTCATTCAGTTCGTCCACTATAAATTGATATACCTGTTCACGAGGGGTGATGGAAGGCAGGGAGGTATCTTTGAAATCGGTAACCAGCGGCACATTGCCAAAGTAGTCTATCAATTGATAGTACCAAAAGGCACGCAGCCCGCGGAGTTCCCCCAGGTAACGGGCCTTCAATTCAGGCGATAACAGGTCATTGGTTTCCACAATGCTGTAAACTGCATTGACAGCCGTCAATCCGGCTGTGCAATTATCCCATAGCGTCTGTACGGAATAGGAGCGGGCGTCCCAGGTATGCATGGTCTGTTCCATGTACATCCCCCCGTCCCACCAGTCGCCCCCCAGTCGGGTGGGCGCAATCATGGCATCGGAAGTCATGCCAGACATGCCCCACGCGCTGTCATAGGGCTGTAGCCGCTTGAGCGATTTATAGGCCGGTCCGATGATGGCATTGAGCTGTTCCGGCGTGTTGCCGAAGGTATCCTTGGGTAGTTTGTCGTATACCTCTTCGCCTAGATCGGTGCAGGCAACCATTAGGGCCAATCCGAGCAGGAAGGTTATGTATTTTATTGTTCGGTTCATGAGAATATCGTTTAGAAGTTAACACTTATACCAAGGGCAAAGGTCCGGGCTTTCGGATAAAATTCACGCGGTTCAATACCCGGTGTTAGTCCGCTGTTGTCATCGATGGGTACTTCGGGATCCAATCCCTTGTATCCGGTGATGACGAACACGTTCTGGGCCGTGAAATACAAACGGGCACCGTTGAGGATACGGTCGTTGAAGCGATAACCCAACGAAAGGTTATCCAAACGTAGGTACGATCCGTTTTCAATGTAGAACGAAGAATAGCGGGGTGTGGTTTCCTGTAACTGATACGTAAGCGGGTCGTCCAGTGCATTTGTTCCCGGCAGGAATCCCGATTGCGCGAAGGCCATGCGCGGCGCATTCAGGATGTCGTTGCCTATGGAACCCCGGAGAAACACCGATAGATCAAACTGTTTGTAACGGAATGCATTGTTGATTCCATAGAGCAGGTCCGGCTGGGCATCGCCGATATAATCCAGGTCGGCC
Organism: Parapedobacter defluvii; assembly: GCF_014642075.1. GTDB lineage: Bacteria > Bacteroidota > Bacteroidia > Sphingobacteriales > Sphingobacteriaceae > Parapedobacter > Parapedobacter defluvii. The sequence goes on from NZ_BMIK01000002.1 coordinate 575,949, forward strand.
GGGTCCGATATTTCACCATCGTCGTTCTGGTCGACGAAAATATACTTGCCGTCTGCATCCAGCCCTTCGGACCGCAATCCGTAGAATTGACCGATGGGACGGCCTACTTCCAGCACATGGGTGGTCGAGCTGCCCCCGCGGATGAATACCCCGCCCAGCAGAATGCGGTCGGTCGTATAGATGGCATTGGACAATTTGGTGATCCGGTTACGGTTGTGTGAGAGGTTAACCGAGATATCCCAATTGAAATCAGGATGTTGTATGGCGGCATACCCCAGGGTCAGTTCCAATCCCTTGTTGTCCATATCGCCTACGTTGGCCATAATTTCATCCATCAGATAGGGAGGGGTAGGCACCGGATAAGTGTATAGCATATCGGATGTCTTTTTGTCGTACCATTCAAGTTTGGCATTTAACCGGTTGGCAAACAGGGCGACATCCAATCCGATGTTCAGCATGGCGGTTTGTTCCCATTTCAGGTCGGGGTTGGCGTTCTGGCTGATGCTGTAGGCCGGAAGCCAGGCCCCGTTGTCGTAATAGAGGCCATCCGAGCCGAACAGCTCCAGCGTTTTATAAGGATCCAGTCCCGACTGGTTTCCGGTAACCCCATAACCGATGCGCAGTTTCAGGTCGTTAACCCAAGCGGTGTTTTGCATAAAGGGTTCTTCCGAGATATTCCACCCTGCGGAAATGGAGGGAAAGGTACCCCACTTATGGTTTTTTCCGAATTTTGACGAACCATCGTGGCGTACGGTTGCCGTGAGTACGTACCGTTCCGAGAAGTTGTAATTCAACCGGCCATAGAATGAGATCAGCCGGCTTTTATTCCGTGCAGACGTGGCATCGCCCACGTGGATGTTCCGACCGGATGCCAGGTCGTTCGGTCCCAGCAGATCGGTTATGTATCCGCGGGTTTGCCCCGAGTGTGCAGCATATACCTGTTGTTCCCAGGAGTAGCCACCCAGCAGATTCAACTTGTGGTCGCCGAATTGCCGGGAATAATTGGCTGTCCATTCCGACAGATCCCTATCCGTGATGTTGCCGGAACGCAGCGCAAAGCCACCGTCGTTATAGCCCGCTTCCGACCCGATGCTGCGGTATTCGCTGTAGTCTTCGTTGTTCCGGGTTTTCGTTAGCAGCACTTTCAGGTCGAGTCCTTCCACCGGTGTATAGGTAACGTTGGCGGTGCCGTAAAAGTTGTTGATCTTGTTCTCATAGGTGTTTTCGGCCTGATTGCGCACGGGGTTTCCCTGGTCGTATTCGCGGGTGTCATACCAGGAGCCGTCGTCCAGTTTGATGGGCCTTACCGGAATCATGTTATAAGCCAGCACAAAATTACGGGTGTTGGTCGGGCTGTTGTCGGTAAGGGTTGCCGCTCCCGTCAGATCGATCTTTAATTTATTGTCCGCAGACCATTGGGTAAATTGCAACCGGGCGTTATACCGTTCCATCGAATTATCGCGGGCAATGCCGTTCCGCTGCAGCATGGATACCGACCCCCGGTAATTATTCCGGGTGCCGCCTCCGGATAGCGAAATGTTGTGATCCTGCTGCACGCCGGTGCGGGTAATCGCATCAAACCAGTCGGTGTTGGCACCCATGTCGAAAGAACTGCCGTCTTTGCCCGGAGTGGTAGACGTATATTCGCGCCACTTGGTCGACGACATCAGCATGGGCTTGTTGGCGAGCGACGAAATGCCAACCGCACCGGTGTAACTGATCTTCGGTTGATTGGCCGTTCCCCGTTTCGTGGTGATCAAAATGACACCCCCGGCCGACCGTGAGCCGTAGATGGCAGCGGCAGAGGCGTCTTTCAGGATGGATATAGACTCAATGTCCTGCGGGGCAACGGTGGTGATGTCTGCACCCGGCACATTATCGATGACGACGAAAGGCCCCTGATCGTTTTGCAGGGTCGAAATACCCCGCAGCCGTATGGAGGCATTGGCGGTTACATCTCCCGTGCCGGTGTTAATTTCCAGTCCCGCAACCTTGCCCTGCAGGAGCCGGGCAGCATCGTTGGAAAACCCCTGGTTGAAATCTTTCGCGGTGATGTTTGTGACCGATCCGGTAATTTCCCGTCTGCTCATGGTTCCATACCCCACAATGACGACCTCGTCCAGGTTTTGGACATCTTTCATTAACCGGATGTGGAGGCTCGTGTTCGTTCCGACACGTATCTCCTGCGACAGGTGGCCCAAGTAGGAAACCTGTAATACGGCATTCGGACCCGCTACGTCTAGGGTGAATTGACCGTTTTCATCCGTGCGTATGCCATTATTCGTGCCTTTTTCAATAATATTGGCCCCCACGAGCGGTTCGTCGGATTCGTCGATCACAATTCCGCTGACATTTTTCTTTTCCTGCGCCCCGTTCCCGTTTACCTGACTGATGATAATATGGGTTTTCTCGATGTGGTAAGTGAATCCACTGGGCGAGAGCACGGTCTTTAAAATTTCATCCAGGGAGGTGCGGTTAGCCGGTATATCGATTTCCTGGGATACATTTAAACGCGTCTGGTTGTAATCGACGGAAAGGCCGGTTTGCTGCTCGATGGCCTGAAAGACCGCTTTTACGGTCAATGGATTTTCAGGTAGGTTAATGGTCTGTTTTTGGGCCATTGCCGTGCCGGATAGGCAGAGGAGGCCAAGGGCAATAAATTCTTTTATATATGCAGAATAGGCATAGATACCATTTATTTTCATAATTTTGGCGTATCAATTTTTAAAATTGGTTAGTTCACTCGGGTTCTTACTTAAGAAATATCGAACTGATTAATTTAGATACCGGAATGGGTTGTGGAAGATCTTTCCGGTATCTTTTTTTATGGGCTTACCTCCTTTCCTTTCTGATAGAGACGGATGGTTTGTCCATCGCGTTTATAATCCATGCGATTTCCAGCAATCTGAACTAATACATGCAGGACATCTTCTATGGGTTCATTTGGTTTGATACGGAGTGTATATTGATCCGTGTCTTTCAGGCCGGGATCCAGTACGAAGCGGATGCCGTAGCTGCGTTCAAGCGCCATCAGAATGTCGTGTAACGTCTGGTGATCGAAAAAGAGGCCCCCCGCTGTCCAGGACGCAAAAGACGCGGCATCTACCGTTGCTTTGGTAAAGTTTTTATCCGTCTGTGAGTAACTGAGCTGTTCATTCGGACGCATCAGTTGACCGTGGTGCGGATGCTCCTTTTCATAGACTTTGACGGCACCTGTTTCGAGTGTAACCGTTATCCGGTCATCCGAGGGATACGAAGCCACATTGAATTTGGTTCCGAGGACCTGAACGGCCAACGATTTTGCGTGGACAATGAAGGGCCGTCCGGCATCGTTTGCTACCGAAAAATTGGCTTCGCCGACCAGGTAAACGGTCCGCTCTTGGTTACCGAATGCTTCCGGATAGACAAACAAGGTACCCGCATTCAGTTGGACCTCGGTTCCATCATCCAAATGGAGGGTCTGGCGCTCCCCATTGGGTACATACTGGGTAAGCATATTCTGTGTGCTTTCCTGTTGGTGCTTCATAAACATCCACACCGAAAATGCCGAAAGGAGTGGTAAGAGGAAAATGGCCGCATAACGCAGTAAGCGCCTGGCCAATGTTGTTTTTACGCCGTCGCTTTCCGCTTGTTCAATCCGGGAATGGGTGTTCAGCAGAGCCTGCTCAACCGACTGCGCAGGGGTAGCCGGTGTACTGTCCCATAGTTGTTTTAAGGCCTCATCTTTTTCTTCCGTTTCATCGCTGTTAGCGAGCCAATACCGCACGACATCACGCTGGCGGCCTGTTAACTTTTTGGTTAGCAGGCATTGGAGTAAATGATAAATGCGGTTTTGTTTCATTGCTTGGTTTTCCCGTATGTACCGGTTTAACTACATGACAACCGTGAGACGAAACACACGTAGTCCTTTTTAAAAAAAGAGTCTATTGCAGGACATTGGCATTTTCTGTACCTTAGCAAGTTCTTTGTCGTCATGGCCAACACATTTGCTGAGAAGATCATTCAGTTTAACCGGGAACTACATTATATCGGTGCTTTACCGGACGGGTTCGGGGTGCTGAATCCCTACCTGGATAACCCCGAAACGATGACGGTAATGCAGGCTTTTTACCGGAAATATTATAACGATTCCAATAAGCGGAAATTCATTATCGGTATCAACCCCAGCCGGCATGGCGCAGGCGTAACAGGTGTACCCTTTACGGATACGAAACGGCTGGAAAGTGTCTGCGGAATTAAGATGCTTTCTGCCCGTACACATGAAGTTTCTTCGGTGTTCGTGTACGACATGATTTCGGCGTGGGGTGGACCGGACGATTTCTACAAAAGGTTTTATATCAACTCACCTTTTCCGCTCGCCATTGTCCGCCATGTGAAGGAAAACGACTGGCTGAATGCAAATTATTACGATGATCCCAAACTTTTTGACAGGGTGAAATCTTTCATGATTGCCTCCATGAAAAAACACATCAGCCTGGGATTGGATACTTCGGAAGTTTTTATTCTCGGGAAAAAAAATGCCCAGTTTATCCATAAACTGAACAAAGAGGAAAAACTGTTTGAAAAAGCCACCGTATTGGAGCATCCGCGTTATATCCAGCAATATAAATCCAAAGAAAAACAATTGTATATCGATAAATACCTGGTAGCCCTGAGCGGATAAAGATTCGTTTAAAAAAAGAATATAAACAGCCGGATCGCCTTCCGGATGTCGGCCAAAGCTGCCGAAATATGAGTTTCAACGGTACGTTTGCTGATGTGAAGGTAATGGGCGATTTTCTCGTTGCTTAGACCTTCCTTGCGGCTGAGGTTGAACACGGTTTTTCGTTTTGGAGGCATTTTCTCGATGGTCTGATCGATCAGTACCTCCAGGTCGTGGGCGGATAGCACCTCTTCAAGCTGTTCGAGCGATGGAACCTCAACCGCGTTTGATAGCGGTAAGAAATCGGTTTTTGCTTTGCGTTTGATGTGATTATACAGGGCATTTTTAGCTGCTGTAAACAGGTAGGCGTCCAGGTTTTCGATGTGTGCAAACAGATCGCGGTTTTGCCACAGCTTGACGAAGATATCCTGTGCCAGGTCATCCGCGGCGGCTTCGTCATCCAGCATTCCGCGTAGGAAGCGGCTTAATTTTGGAAAGAAGTTCCGGAATAATGTGTCAAACGCCTCCCTATTGCCGTTGCTAAGCGCCAGTAATAGCCGTTTTTCATCCTGAATATGCATTTTATTTGGGGACACCCTTTATTTCTACAGCATTGAACGCCCGAAGAATCAGTCCAGTTGTGGTTTATAATTACGTATTCCAGCGTGAATGTTACGGACAAATGTAAGGGTATAAATGGAGTATATCAAGAGCCATTTTTGCATTTTGGAAACCAAGGCAAAAATGGCTCTATCATTTCAACGTGCACTTAAACCGCTTCCCGGTAGGTGGAATGCGGGCGTTTACGTTTTTTCTTTTTGTTTCGATTTGACTTGGTGGGCGGTGGCGTAACGGTTTTCACGGGTTCGCGGTATTCCGTCAGGTTTTCCGGTATAAAAGGATGGTTTTCGACCAACGGGAGGGTCTGCTTGATCAGCTTGGTGATCTGCCAGAGGTATTCCCGTTCTTCCGGGTCGCAGAACGACCAGGCACGCCCACTTTCGCCCGCCCTTCCCGTGCGTCCGATGCGGTGCACGTAGGTTTCCGGCTCGTTGGGTAAATCAAAGTTGATGACCAATTGCAATCGGTCGATATCAATTCCGCGTGCGGCGATATCGGTAGCAACCAATACCTTGATGGTACCATCTTTGAAAGCTTTCAATGCTTTTTGCCGGGCCTGTTGCGATTTGTTGCCGTGGATGGCTTCAGCGGTGATGTTTGCTTTTTTAAGTTTGCGCACAATTTTATCCGCTCCGTGTTTGGTTCGCGAGAACACCAGCACATTTCCATTTTTCTCGTTGTGGACCAAGTGGCACAACAGATCTACCTTATTCGCTTTTACGACGGGATAAACGGCTTGTTGGATGGTGTCTACCGTAGAGGATACCGGGGTGACCGCAATCCGTTCGGGATTTCTAAGAATGGCCCTTGCCAGGTTTTCTATTTCGGATGGCATCGTGGCCGAAAACAACATCGTTTGACGGTTTTCAGGGATTTTGCCGATAATGGTACGGATATCTTTGATGAATCCCATATCGAGCATGCGGTCTGCCTCATCCAATACCAGGAAACGTACCTGTTGCAGGGATAACACTTTTTGGTTAAGTAAGTCGAGCAATCTTCCCGGGGTCGCTACCAGTATATCGGGACGCTTGCGAAGCACGGCGATCTGGCTGACAGCCGATACGCCACCGAATATAACGGCATGCCTGATGCGGGTCCGGCTTACGTATACGGCTATGTTTTCGCCGATCTGGATGGCCAGTTCCCTCGTGGGCGCCAGGATTAAGGCTTTTGGCCCCTGAAATCCGGTGTCTGCTTTAACCGTTAGTAATTGTTCAATGATCGGCAACGAAAAAGCCGCGGTTTTACCGGTGCCGGTTTGCGCGCACGCCAATACATCGTGGTGTTGCAGTATGGAGGGTATTGCTTGTTGCTGAATGGGAGTAGGGGTATGGTAACCCGCAGATTCCAGTGCCTGTAAAAGGGGACTGGAAAGATTTAATGATGTGAATTGCAAAATATACTATTTACTGAACTGCAAAGATACTGATAATTATTCGATTATTTTCTGAAATGTCTTGGATGCCCATTTAATATGTCGCATTTCGCACGCATGGCTTACCTAACTTCTTTTTATTTTTGTGTAAAAATTAAGACGATGAAACGGTTACTATTCTTGTTATTTACTGCGTGTACGTTGGTGAACGCGGTGATGGCGCAGTCGGATGCACCCGGGGTGCAGCACGACAAAGCATTCCTGCTTGATTACTATCAGCAGACATTCGATGTCCTGCAAAAATCTGTTGCGGGGTTGAGCGAAGCGCAGTTGCAATTTAAGTCGGCACCTGACCGATGGTCCATCAGCCAGTGCTTGGAGCACATCATACTCAGTGAGCCGGCGCTTTTTGAGTACGCGAAAAAAACACTCGCACAACAACCCAATCCCGAGCGGAAAGGTGATGTAAAAGTAACGGACGATGGCGTGATTAAAGGGATGACAGATAGAAGTTTTAAAGCAAAAGCCTCGGAAGAAATGAGTCCGAAGGAAGCCGGGAAATACCGGAATGCCAAATCGGCACTTAAAGACCTGAAAAAAGAGCGAAAAGCAATACTCGGTTACATAAAGGGAATTTCCGTGGACGACATGCGTAACCGCATTACCGATTCACCATTTGGCCCGGTTGACGGCTATCATTCGCTGCTCTACATTCCGGCGCACACCGCGCGGCATACCTTGCAGATCGAAGAAGTAAAGGCCGATCCGAATTTTCCGGATTAAGTTACGGTTGGGGTCTTGGGTTTATACGGTGATGACTACGTTTCCGGTCTTTTGGCCGGTTTCTGTATAGCGATAGGCTTCTACCAATTGTTCAAGTGGATAGGTTCGATCGATCACCGGTGTAAAACTACCCAAGCTGGCAAGTTCCCGGATCAGTAACACATCATCGCGGCTGATGGTGGGCAGCGGAAACAACACTTTCCGGCCGCCACTCATCGGCGTGAAGAGTGCCAGTCCTATGTTTTCTGAATTTTTACCCAATTCGGTGGAGATGTATACCCCTTTGCTTTTCAGCAAGGGTTTGCATTGCCGGAAAGAGCGCTTTCCAACTGCATCAAAGATGAAGTTGAAGCGATGGGTGGTTTCCGTGAAATTTTGGGTTTGGTAATCGATCACTTCATCGGCCCCCAATGACGCTACCAATCCGACGTTCTTTGTATTAGAGACGGCTACTACATACGCTCCAAAATGTTTCAGCAGTTGTACAGCAGCCGAACCGATGGCCCCTGTCGCGCCGTAAACCATTACGGTATCCCCTTGTTTGATCCGGGCTGCACGGATATTACCGAGCGCATAATGACTGCCTTCGGTAAGCGCTGCTGCCACGGTGTACTCCATCCCTTCGGGAATCGTAGCCAATGCGCCCGATGCTGCCATTACTTTGTATTCGCCATGTCCACCAAAACGAGTATCGTCATATCCGAATACACGATCGCCTGGTTTGAAATTACTGACATCCCGACCAACTGATTCTATCTCACCGGCAAACTCGCAGCCAAGTATGTTGATTTTCGGTTTAAGTAAGCCACTGAAAAACCGGCTTATAAAATAGTTCGCACTGCGAAACCCACAGTCTGTGCGGTTTACTGTGGTTGCGCGTATCTTGATCCGTACTTCATTTGTTTTGACCGTTGGTAGGTTGACTTCCTGCAATTGGACCACCTCGGGAGGACCATATCGGGTATATACCATTGCTTTCATTCGGTTGTTGTGCTGTCATCTTTTGCGTTGTATAAAGTTACGCTGTTATGTGTTAATTTAATATTAAATCCCGGCTAATTAGATGATTCACCTATTGCGGGGGATTTCTCCTTCATAAGCGGAGGGGACAGCTTCTTTATTGTATTTGTTTCGGTAGGTCAGTGGCGACAGGCCGGTTATCTTTCTAAACACTTCACGGAACGCTTTCTCGTCTGAATAACCCACTTCATACATGACTTCGTTGACTGTTTTGCGTGTGGTTTCAAACGCTTTTTTTGCGGATTCGATCTTTACCCGTTGTAAATATTCGAGCGGAGTATTACCGGTCGCTTTGATAAAGCGCCGGTCAAAATTTCTTCTGCCAACCGCAAACCGTTTTGAAAGATCGGCTACGGATATTTTTTCATGGAAATTAGCTTCGATATATTCCTGGGCTTTTTTTACAACCTCATCTCCATGAGACTTTTGCCCGGTGAATATGGCAAAAGCAGATTGTGTTTGCCGGTCTATTTCCACCTGAAACGTTTTGGAGCAATAAATTGCCGTTTCCCTGTCGTAATACTTTTCCACCAGATACAACAGCAGATTTAAAAAGGAATAACCCCCTCCATTGGTATAGATGCCATTTTCGTCTGTGATTAATTTTTCAGTTTTTAGCTGTACATTGGGAAATAGCGACCTGAAACGGTCCGCCGAGTTCCAATGTATGGAACAGCTTCTTTTATCCAGTAAACCGGACGATGCTAACATGAATGCTCCTGTGCACATACTGGCCACTTCTGCTCCGTTTTGGTATTGTTCGCGTATCCAATCGATCAGTTTGATATTCCCATCCAACGCCAGCTGGAATTCGGGAGTTAACGACGGAATCAGGATGAGGTCTGTCTTCTTTAAAGAAGCAATATTGACCTGTGGTTTTATGGTCAATAGACCATTGATGAATGCCGACTCATTTGCTACACCAGCAGTTTCAATTTTAAACAGTGGATTTTCACCCCTTTTTTGCCAGTAGTCGTTGGCACCGGTAAATAGTTGATAAGCACCCACAATACATGCAATTGTGCTGTTAGCTGTTTGGACATGGGGCACTAAAATGGTTGCGTGTTTCATCGTATGCAAATTTAACAAAACGTGTTGTCCAAATCAACCCGTGATAAAGTCTATTTTGCACCCGCCCCCGATGTGTATTTGTCTATATTTTTGAATCGTCTCGTTTAGGTAGGCGATGAAACATTTTATTCGTTAACAAAAAGATTGGATCATGGAAAATCAGGATTTCAAAACAACGGTTTTGGTCAACGCTACACCGCAACAAGTTTTCGGGGCTATAAATAATGTACGTGGATGGTGGTCGGAGAACATCGAAGGGGACACCGACAGACCGGGGGCCGAATTTTCATACCACTACCAGGATGTGCACCGGTCGACGATGAAAATTACGGAATGGATACCGGATAAGAAAGTGGTTTGGCATGTGCTGGATAATTATTTCAAATTCACCACCGACAAGCAGGAATGGACCGGGACTGACGTAATCTTTGAAATTTCCGAAAGAGATGGACAGACGCAGTTGACTTTTATTCATAGGGGCCTAGTGCCGGATTATGAATGTTTCCAAATTTGCCGGGATGCATGGACACATTACATCCAGGGTAGTCTAAAAGAGCTGATCGTGACGGGCAAAGGCAATCCGACACCGGCAGATACGGGAGAACGTACGGATGTGCAGCCGGCACAGGAGGAGATTCCAGCAGCCTCATCCACATCGAAAAGCATTCATCACCGGCTACTGATCGAAACACCTGTGGAGACGGTTTACGGGGCGTTGACCACACAGAAAGGATTAGCCGGTTGGTGGACACCGGAGACGATTGCACAACCGGAGGTAGGCAGTATTTTGCGGTTTTCCTTTGGCCCGGATTATTTTAAGGAAATGAAGGTTGAGGAACTCAAGCCCTACAGCCGGGTAAAATGGCTCTGCCTGAAAGGTTATGAAGAGTGGGTCGGGACGAAAATGACTTTCGAGCTGGAACCGCATCGTAAAGGAACTGTCCTGTTTTTTCACCACGATGGATGGAAAGACTATACTCCCGAGTTTGCTTCATGCAGTTACGATTGGGCCATGTTTTTCAGGAGCCTGAAAAGGCTGTGCGAAACCGGAAAAGGGTTGCCGTATCCGGATCAGTACCGGTAAGCTGACCGAGGGCAGTCGGTTGGAAAATAACTTAGCAGTTTCGTACAAGTTTTTTCGTCACCATTCTTCGACTTTTGTCAGGTAAAACAATTTTAAAACAAAATCTGTACATGTCATGAGTTATTTGGTATTAACAACTGTCCTGCCCATTTTTACGCTTATTTCGTTTCCTTCTCCTTCAAAAAACGGGGCGTTATTAAAACGTTTCTACAAGGAAGTATATGAAGATTGGAACATGGAAATGGTAGATGAAGTGTTGTCTGCCGAGTTTTTCTCACACGATTGGCCTGAGGGACAAAAGGGTCCGGAAGCATTCCGTAATTATTATGCAGCATTAAAAAAGGCGGTACCTGACGCTAGGTACAAGGTACAGGACCTAATTGCCGACGGGGATCGGGTAGTGGTACGCTGGGAGATGCATGGAACTCATAAAGGCTCTTTTCCGGGTATTGATATTGCTCCAACCGGACAGACTATTACACTCAAAGGGATTGCCATTTACCGGATAGAAAATGGAAAGTTAATGGAACGTTGGGTCGTGTCCGATCTGTACGGTCTGCTGGAAGAAATCCGACCATCTTCACAGCCCTGAAATGTGCATGAACTAACGTTTAAGTACAAAAAATGGGTTGATTCCAAACATCCGTGCGTACACTTTGCAGAAATGAGCGGAATCGGAAAATCCTGCATAGTGTGCGCACGCCGTTAAGGAATATCCTTCCCGCGCTTTCACTACCGCCACGAGGATTTTTTTCCAAAGAATACATTGATGAATTGATATGCCAATCTGCTCTTTAAACAGGTGTGAAAGCCTGCTCTCGGACAAAAATGAAGCTTCTGATAATTGAGACAGCGGTATGCTTTGGTCGGTGATGCGGGCGTCGATTTCTTGAAGGCAGTTACGGATCCTGAAGTCCAGATCGGCTGGAGTACCGCCTTCCCTATAGCGCTTCATCCATGAAATATTGAAATTTCCATTTTTATAGAACCGGTTTAGCCCGGGGGGATTTGCAATGGCATCATTTTGAGAGACTAATCGATATTGCTTTCTAAAATGGCTTCCCAGCGGGGATAATGGGTCCAAAAACAGCAGATTGCAGGTAGTGCCTAAGCAGCTAAAGCGATGGGGAAGATTCGAGGGAATAATGACACTGGTGATGTTGGTATGGTTTGACACAGCTGTTGTTACGTTAAATGTACCTTCCTTACAGCATACGATTTCGATGGCGTAATGCATATGCTTTTTGGTTTTGTAATCACTTTCAGTGAATACCGTATACCCCTCGTTGATATTAAATAATTCTATGGGCATTTTGTACTATTCAACGAACCGATCTGCTGTTGTATTATCTCCCCCCCCCGTGTGTGGATTTCGAACCGGGGATTACCTATGCCAGATCAATCTCCCGCAACCGATAAACATCCTGAACAGCCTCCAGCAGAAGCACCCCTTCTGAAAAAGGTCGTTGAAATGCCCGCCTCCCCAGGATAAGTCCCATCCCGCCGGCTCTTTTATTAATTACGGCGGTTTTGACAGACGCCGCCAGATCCGATGCTCCCTCGGACTCTCCGCCCGAGTTGATTAGACCCACCCGGCCCATGTAGCAATTCAGTACCTGGTATCTGCAGAGGTCGATGGGGTGATCGGACGTTAAGTTGCTGTACATTTTGGGATGACTTTTTGAAAAATTGATCGCGGTAAAGCCTCCATTCCCTTCGGGCATTTTCTGTTTGATGATATCAGCTTGGATAGTGACTCCCAAATGATTTGCCTGCCCTGTGATATCTGCGGCTACCTCGTAATTTTTGCCGTCTTTTTTAAATCCGTTATTACGGGTATAGCACCATAAAATGCATGCCATCCCAAGGCGGTGTGCATTTTCGAAAGCTTCTGCAACTTCAACCAACTGACGGTTGGAATTTTCCGATCCGAAGTATATGGTGGCACCTACGGCTGCTGCTCCCAAATTCCATGCTTCCCTCACGGTTCCGAACATGATCTGATCGTACTTGGTGGGGTACGTCAACAATTCGTTGTGGTTTAGTTTGACGACGAACGGTATTTTGTGGGCATATTTTCTCGACATCAGGGCCAGGTTTCCAAACGTTGTCGCAACGGCATTACATCCACCTTCGATAGCCAGTTTGATGATATTTTCAGGATCAAAATACAGTGGATTGGCTGCAAAGGAGGCGCCCGCCGAATGTTCAATGCCCTGATCAACCGGAAGGATCGAAAGGTAACCTGTGCCCGATAGCCGGCCGTGATTAAATAAGGCATTCAAATTGCGCAGGACCTGCGGATTCCGGTTGCTCAACGCAAATACATTATCTATAAATTCAGGAGAAGGGACATGTAAAAGGTTTTTGGAAATAGCCTCGCTTTTAAAGCTCAGCAGATTTTCTGCCTCGTTCCCCAACAAGTGCTGTATTTCAGGATAGTCCATATGTATGATGTCTCATCTAATAACCCTCTTAGTTGCCAACATTACACCTTGCCGATTGTTTTGGATTTATACCCTCAAATGAGAGGTCTTGCCAGTATTCGCAAATATCCCGTACCTTTAATGCCACTAGTAAACATAGCGATGTCTGATATCCAAAAATCCATTGTTCTATTAGGGTGTTTTGACACCAAAGGGGAGGACTTTGCGTTTCTGCGGTCCTGTCTCTTATCCCACGGAGAAACGGTAATCACGATCAATACAGGTGTATATGGAAGTACTGCAGATTTCCCGGTGGATTTTGAAGCCGATGAAGTAGCAGTGGCAGGAGGGCATGCGCTCGACGAGCTACGTGAACGCGCAGATCGCGGCCATGCCGTTGATGTGATGGGGAAGGGGGCGGCCCGTGTGCTGGCACGCCTGTATGAGACAGGTGTATTAAAAGCTGCTATAAACATGGGCGGCGGCGGGGGGACCTACATCGCCCTGGCGGCGATGCAATCCATACCGCTTGGGATTCCCAAACTGTGTCTCAGCACGGTTGCTTCCAAGGACCTTTCCCGTCAGGTCGGCAGCAAAGACATCACCTTAATGCCATCGGTAGTCGACGTGGCGGGGCTGAACAGCATCAGCCGAATGCTGATCCGGCAAGCTGCTGCCGCTATATGCGCGATGGCTAATGTACCGGAACCCCCCGGAGTTACATTGGGGACTGTACAGCGCGTCGCTATCACCATGTTCGGTAACACCACTGCTTGTGTGATGGCATGTGCAGATCTATTAAAAGCGAAGAGTTGCGAAGTATTCGTGTTCCACGCCAATGGAGTAGGGGGACAGACGATGGAATCGCTGATACGCGAGGGATGTTTCGATGGCTTGTTGGACCTGACGACTACTGAACTGGCCGACGAGCTTTGCGGAGGTATATGCAGTGCGGGGCCAGATCGGCTGGAAGCGGCTGCCGCTTGCGGTATCCCCCAGGTGATCGCCCCGGGCTGTCTGGATATGGTTAATTTTGCACACCTGGATACGGTGCCGCAGCGGTATCGCAGTCGTTTCTTATACAGCTGGGCACCCGACGTTACGCTGATGCGTACCAACGAAATGGAAAATCGCCAATTAGGACAGTTGCTTGCCCGTAAGTTGGGACAACCCAAAGCCTCAACCGCAGTGCTGCTGCCTTTGCAGGGGCTTTCACAGCTTGATGCGAACGGAAGTGCATTTTTCGCACCGTCTGTAAACCGGGTGTTGTTTGATGCAATAAAGGAAACTGTTGCCGAGCAGGTGGAGGTTATAGAAGTTGCTGCACATATTAACGATGGCCTGTTCGCCCGGCAGGCAGTCGAAACGCTGCTTCGCTTGATGGACCAGGTTACTACCTGATAAAAGGGCAGATTTGCGAATGTTGGTAAACTTCCCGACCTTCGTACCGGAAAATAAAAGATTCATCGTATGCCAAATCCATGGACCGGGGTGGGCAACCCCTACACGAAACAGGAAGTTAGGGAGCGTCTGCAAAAGACACTAGCTGAAAATAAAGCAATCATCGCCGCCGGAGCAGGTACAGGTATCAGTGCCAAATTTATAGAACGGGGAGGTGCCGACCTCATCATTATCTACAATTCGGGGCGCTTCCGTATGGCGGGACATGGCTCTACCGCCGGACTGATGGCCTATGGTGATGCCAATGCCGAAGCACTGGAAATCGGTGAATTTGAAGTATTACCAGTGGTCAACGAAATTCCCGTCATCTGTGGTGTGCACGGCTCTGACCCCCGCCGCCGGATGTGGCACCATTTACTGAAGGTGAAGGATATGGGGTTCTCCGGTGTCAATAATTTCCCTACCCATTCCATCGTTGATGGTCATTTTCGCCAAGTGTTGGAAGAAACGGGTATGGGGTTTGCCAAAGAAGTGGAGATGATCCGTTTAGCGACCAAGATGGACCTATTTTCCATTGTATATGTAGCTACGCCGGAAGAAGCAAAGCAAATGGCCGATGCCGGTGCCGATGCGATCATCTCCCACGTGGGCACCACGGTAGGAGGTTCCATCGGGGTGGTCAACGCTACGCGCAGCATGGATTTTACCATCGAGCGGACCCAGGAAATCATTGATGCTGGCCGATCGGTTAATCCCGACATTTTCTTTCTTGCCCATGGAGGGCCGATCAATACCCCGGAAGATGTCCGTTACGTACTTGACCATACTACGGCACAGGGATTTGTTGGTGCTTCTTCCTTGGAGCGCATGGGCGTTGAAGAATCGCTGACGGAATTAACACGTGCATTCAAGGCGTTGACATTACGGTAAGCCTATAAGCCGTTATCGGGTTGCCGTCCAAAAACCAGACAGGATGTCCGTGCCAGATTTTATTTTCGGCTTCAGACAGATGGGCATTGATTTCTTTCGCGAGCAAATCACAGATCAAGTTATCTTCCGTGGTTTTTGACTTGTTGTAATCTGAAATGCCTTTTGAATGGGTTGCCATTGTATTTATTAATTCAATGTTTATGATATGCAGGTCATGGCAAAAAGAAGTTTTAAAAAGAATAACCGAAAGAAATGTACGGAAGATAGGGAATAAAATCCCCTTCATAGAGAATAGGGGATAAGCCTGCCCTGAAGTTAAATCCACCGTCAACCGGCTGTTTACGGTATCCAAAGGTTAAAGAACCCAATACCTGATTATCGACGTCCCGGCCACGATAATATTCCGTATACCAACCCTGTTCATCATACTGGTAATCATACCGGTCATATGAATTGCGGATATAGGATGCACCCGCACCCATTTCAAAATAGTGGCCGTTTTTTCCAAGTAGATAGTTTACCTGTACGGGTAATGTTAAATAGTCTTCATTGTCTATCGAGAAATACCCCAACCCGGCTTTGCCGCCCCATCCGTTCCGTGTATGCTGAAAGCGGAAATCGTAATTTGCCGAGATAAACCCCGGCCCTCCTAGCTCAACAAAAAATGACTGCGCACGTTGTCCTGGCTCATATATATCTATTTTTCGGTCTTGGGCTATTCCAACAAAAGAAAGAGATGCCAACAGCAAGATTAGTAGAGCACTTTTGGATAGGTATATCATAACGCAAAAAAAACTAATGGCTCAAAGAAACGAAAAAATAGCCAAAATATCTGGGGAAAATGCGTTACTGAGCAGCAAAGAGAGAGGGTGGGCCATACTTACATTAAAAAGCCGCCTCCTAGTAAGTCATCTCCTTCATAAAACACTGCGGACTGCCCAGGTGCAATGCCCTTTACGGCGTGGTGGAAATCTACCTTTACCCGATTTCCTTCCTGTACAATCGTACTGGTCATTCCGGCATCCTTATAGCGGATTTTGGTTACCGCCTCCATAGACTGGGCAATGGAGGCATATTTTACGAGGTTTACGTTTTTTACGTAAGCCTCCCGACGTTGCAATTCATGTTCGTCACCTAGTACAACGGTATTGCTTTCCGGTAATATCTGTGTGACGAATATAGGCCGACCCAACGCGATGCCAAGGCCTTTGCGTTGACCTACGGTATAATAGGGATATCCCTGATGCTGCCCAACTACTGTGCCATCGGTCAGCACAAAGTTGCCCGTTCCGATCCGGTCGTCAATATCTTCTACACGATGGCGTAGGAATGCCCGGTAATCATTATCCGGAACAAAACAGATTTCGTAGCTTTCTGATTTATGGGCAAGCTCCAACTGCCCCATTTCTGCAGCCATTTGACGAATTTCGGTCTTCGTAAAACTACCAAGCGGGAACTGTGTGCGGGCAAGATTTTCCTGTGATACGCCCCAAAGTACATAGGACTGATCTTTATGGGTATCCTTTCCTTTGGAGATAACATACCGACCATTGTCCTGCAGCCGGATGTTGGCATAATGGCCTGTTGCAATAAATTCACAGTCCAACTTATCCGCCCGTTTGAGAAGTGCTTCCCATTTGATATGGGTATTGCAGAGTACGCACGGATTGGGTGTCCGGCCAGCCAAATATTCGTCCACGAAATTATCAATGACAAAATCGCCGAACTCGCCACGGATATCAAGTATATAGTGCGGAAAACCGTATGACACAGCCAACGCCCTTGCATCATTGATGCTGTCGAGGCTGCAGCAACCTGTCTCCTTGGAGGAGCCTCCTGAGGACGCATAATCCCAGGTTTTCATGGTCAGCCCGATCACCTCGTACCCTTGTTCGTGGAGCATCACTGCTGCCACCGAACTGTCCACTCCTCCGCTCATGGCAACCAATACTCTTCCTCTTTTACTCATCGTTATTTATAAAAACGCAAAGATACAGCTATTTTTTTACCCTATTGTTTTGGAGCTGTCATTTTATCCCAAACGTAATCAATGGCTTGGCTTCGTTGGATGAACAATTTTAAAAAAAAGTTTTCTGAAATGAAAAAAGGCGCTACATTTGCAATCCCAAAACGGCGGTAATCGCTGTTTCAAAAAGGGTACCATAGCTCAGTTGGTAGAGCAAAGGACTGAAAATCCTTGTGTCGCTGGTTCGAATCCAGCTGGTACCACAGGAAGCTTCACAGAGATGTGGGGCTTTTTTGTTGGATAACAGTTGCTGATTAACCTGTAAATCAGTTGTTTTCAGGCAATAGAGCCGATTTAACTTATTGTTTGTTTACTCAATTTCATTCCTAAGGATATGGAATGTAAACAAGCAAAATCCAGTGGGTTTTGCTTGTTTTGTCTCATTTGTGTCTCACTTTTTAGTTATTCACCTCCCTTCTTTTGGTTATCAAATGTATTAAAACCTATTCACAGTAATGGGATGAATCTATAGAATTAGTACGCTCGCCGGCTGCGAGTTGAGCGAGGGTCGATCAAAAGAAGCACATCAGTGCGATTGAGCGACATCTATGCAATAGACGAGTGCTGGCGGGATTATTGCCAACGCCTGGGCTTGTGTGATTGCCAAAGCAATAATCATGACGGCAACGAAGCCCGAGCGATGCGCAGGCGAGCAAAATCATGAAAAGCGGTTGGATTCATTACGTGGTTGAAGCATGAAACCTTGTAATGAATACAAAGGCAGCTTTTATGGAGAGCAACTTTGCACCAAGCATAAGGCATGACAAATTCTTACCGTAGGCTAGACAGGAAGACGATGGGATTGGCGACCGTTATGAAAATGTTTACAAAGTTACGAATGGGCCGGGTGCGACAATCGACATGCGCAAAGAATCTCACGATTCATCCATTAGGATGGAAGGTCAGCCAGATGGAAATTTTAGGAGTACGTACGTTAACAATGAACATTATGTTAATATATTTTGTCTCTATTCAGTAGTAGATGATTTTAATTTCGAAAATCAGAAGGATGTTTGGCTTTCGGCAAAAATGCAGGGACGATATCGTCATTTCCTCCTAATAGTTAATCCAAAGGAATTTTTAAATCGAGTAAGAGCCGTATTAGATACGATGTACAAAAACACGCATTATGACAAAATTAAATATTGTGATATTGAAAATAGGTTAGGAAGGAAGAATTGTTTCGAGAAGCCTTTAAAGTTAAGCTATCAAAATGAATATAGGATTGCATTTCAGAATACGAGAGAGAATGAAGAAATTATTAACATCGGGAGCATAGAAGACATTTCAATCATCATGTCGGTAGAAGAGTGTAACAGGATAACTTTGCACCAAAACCAGGTTACCTTATTGGAACGACTCGATAAAATTAGAGAAACACACTTTTCAGATTGCATCAAGACACACCTGCTTTACGAAGATTTACTGCGTAAGGCTGAAAGTAACCCGAATGTTGAGAACCTGTCATTACTTCGAGATGCAAAAGATGCACTCCTAGCTGCACAAAAGAATTTTTACGAGTTCTGTGCAAGCATTCGTATCCACTGATTGAGGTGGTATTTTCTGATAGTTTGATTTTAGTTTTAGAAATGACAAGAATTAGGACACAAAAATTGGTATATACCCCCCTAAAAATCGTGTCCCATTTTATATGCTCATATTATGAAAGAAGAAAATGAATTGACAATAGCGCTTAAAGATTATTTGTTTAAAATTATGCTCATCGCTCAATCTGCCAATAAGATTGACGAAAAATGGGGACAAGACATAAAAATAAAGATGACCCGGCATGTATTCACTGACCCAATAAATCAGGTAATTCAAACAGACAAAAAACAGGTCGAGCATTTTAACAAAATTTTTGGTACAATAGGAGATTCGATTGTTTGGGCAAAAAAAATTGACGGCCAGTGTACGCTAAAAATAGACGAAGATAACAAAGAAGAAAAGCTATCTGAACTGAGTTCCCAGATTTACTGTCATCTTAGCATTTCACTCTTTGATAATTTCATTGAGTTCCTAAATAACCTTAATAAAAAGTATATCACAAATAGCGAAAAGGTGATTGATAAGTTCGGTAAGCTTTTCGAGGAAGAAATCAAGGAAATCGATAATATCAAAATCGGGTCTGTAAAATGAACTGTGTCAAGGGGTGTTTCCCAGCCCCGCGGGGCTGGGAAACACCCCTTGTGCTTACTGCAAATCTA
>NZ_BMIK01000003.1 GCF_014642075.1 Parapedobacter defluvii
CTAAACTTTCTTCTTGATTTCTTCATTCTCAACTGCTAATTTAAACATTTATGCAGTTGTCCAGTATTTGGGGAGTATCACATCCCTCAGATTTACTATGAAAAATGACTTTATTTCCATATCGATTCAGGTCTTCGTATAGTTCATCGTCAATTTTCTTTTCGGAGAGGAATGTTCCATTGAGGTCAAAAAACAGTAGTCTAGAATAGTCGTTGTAAATCAGTATTTGTTCAGATAATTCATCAAATGCGATATCAATGACCGATCGCGACTCTCCAGGGCCCCTTCCTACTCGGTTAATGCTTGATTGGATTTTCCCGGTTTTGGCATCGATAACAAAAACAGTACTGTTGCCACCAGAAAGCAATATGATTCTATCTTTATGTCTAATTACCTTTTTTATATCTGCTATAAGCAAATCATCACCTGTCTCGATCTGTATGACATCGGCAATTTCAAAATGATCCTTAAAGTAACCCGCTATAGACGGCTTATCCGGTGCAGTTAATATGATCTGCTTACGTTCCCTATCCGGTTGATTGGAGGTACAGGACAAAAGTAGGAATAATAAAGCGCAAAAGGGTATAAATGGTTTTATCATGGTATTTTTGAAGGGAGTAGAATAATTTAAGCGGACTAAACAGTTTAAATGAACAAGGGGGCATCATTACTTTGATGCACCCCAAGTTTAATGATTGTTGGCATTAAGCGCCGCCGCAGCCTTGGCTTGAAGGCGTGTAAACGGAGTAATTACCTGGGGTACATTCGAAATCGCCTTCACCCTCGCAGGCTCTGTTGTAGGAAACGACTTTATAGCCCACGCCATCGATACAAGCGTAGCTGCTTCCAGTTTGGGTTATCACAATCTTGCTGACGCCTTGGTCATTTTCATTCTGTGCCAGCGCTTCATCGCTCTTTTTACAGCGAAGAAAGCCTGAATAGTCCCTATATGCTAATCGAGGTTTTTGCAATAACATCGTAAATCCGTTTATACGGCATTCAAAAGTGTTGCCATCTATTTTCCGGATCGTAGGGAACCCGATTGGGTTCGATCTCTTTCCATGATTTATACTCAAAATCAACACTTTGAAATAAATAGTAAGACCATCGCCAAAAACATAATGGATTAATCCGATATAAGCGATAAACTTTTTGATTTTCAGGCGTTGGCTTCATTTCTTCTATAAAGAATTTGATAGACTGTTGACTAAGGCGAGGATTTTTAAATCCAAACGTTTCGTGAACAGTAAAAGATGCATCCGCATTAGAATATTTAAAATGGTCGTTATCTATCTTATATAGGATGTATGCATTTAGTATGGGTAAGTTGCTCAAAAGACCAATAATAAAATAGATTAGGACAAATCTTAACAAATATTTTCTCACTTTCATATCAATTACTGTTATCGTAAATCCGTTTTATACGGCATTTAAAAGTCTTGCCATCTATTTTCCGGATCGTAGGGAACCCGATTGGGTTCAATTTCTTTCCATGATTTATATTCAAAATCAACACTTGTAAATAAATAGTAAGACCACCGCCAAAAACATAATGGATTAATCCGATATAAACGATACAACGTTGAGTTTTCTTTAGAAGGCTTTTCCTCTTCAATAAACCGTTCTATTAGCTTAGGAGAAAAAAAACCGTCCTTAAAGCCAAACCCTTGAATTCTGGTATACGATGCATCTGCATTAGAATATCTAAAATGGTCCCTACCATCAAATAGAACAATAAAATCTTTATTAATCATCGGTAAGTTGGTAATCACAATTATTACACTTAGCACGATCAATATGGGTTTCCATTTCATAGCTATTTAGTTACAATTTGTACTGATAGGTGGTCTTGAAGAAACATTGGACACACCTGAGTCGCCTCCGATTCTTTTTTGATCTAAGTAACCGTACAAACCTGCAGGTGTAGTATAACCAATGTTGCTATTGGGAACATCTAGTTCTTGGCTGCCTGTTTGTGTTGAATTAAAGACCTCAAGAGCGTAATCCGTACAATTATAATCATTTAAGTCGTATAATTTACCGCTTGATGTTAACGCCTGGCTTATGGCATTATTAAATTTGGTGGCAGTTATTGTACGGGTAAGTCTAATATCGCTCCTTCTGAGAAGATTAGAATATTCTTCTCCTATTCCACTTGCTATAGGAAGTTTATTTATTGAAACCCAGGTGTCCACTTTTGGGTAAAAACCAAAACTCAAACGCTGTATATTTGACCCGTTAGATTTCTCAAGCGTGATATAAGCGTGCCCAGGGTCGTCATCGCTAAACGAATACTCCACTGCAGGAGATCCTTGAACAGCGGAATGTACGTGTATTGTTATTTTATATTGTGTAGAACTATTTGATGGAACGGAATTGAAACATTCTATTCTCGATTGAAGATTAATTGAACTTACTGGCGCAACGGCAATGTGATTGGTTGCACTTGCAGAACCACCTCCTCCGGGAGGCCAGGGATCTGGATCCGGATCTGTACCTGGTTCACCTGAGCAGTATGTTTGGCACGTTTGTCCCGTCTGTTGGGTTGAGCATTCAAGCGTAATAATGTTTTCGTCATCCAGATATGACTCACAAACATATTGCCAAATCGGTGTACAAATGTTATAACAGTCAACACTGGCCGGAGACATTGTATCTTCATCTTCCGGTTGAACAATTTCTGCGCTTGCTGACGGGACATAGCTCCTTACAACCACTCCATCCTCTATACGCAGCACACGGATCACCTCCATATCAATACTGCGATATTCCAGATATCCGCTGAAGCGGTCCTGCATTTTCCTGATTGTGTTCAGTCCCATCTCTGCTTTCCGCTCCATAAGGTATGCTTTATCCGGGATATAGGTCAATAGCCGTTCTTCCATCTTTCCAGAAGCATTCTTAAAAAAGAGTAGCCGCTGCATACTCCATTCACCCACCGACTCGTCTGGCTCATACTTTACACTATCAGCCGGAAAACGATACAACGCTATCTGCTTCCTTTTCGTCGAGGCCGGTACCTCCACATACCTTTTCCCCCGCTGTTCCGACTGGTACGCCCTAGACCATAGCAATTCCGTTAAAGTGGAGTCGAGCACCGGATTGGAACGTTTAGCTACCGATCTAGTAAGTTTGCGATAATGTGATTCGGCTACTTCAAGGCTGAGTTCTCTGGAATCATCTTCCGTTGACTCGAAGCCTATATCATTTTTCTGACACCCAACCGCTATAAGCACCGTCAGTAGCAATAATCGTGTTTGTGTGATTTTCATCTGATACATAATTTTGGTTTAATAATTAGTGTTTTCTACATACAGTTTCACCCCGATTACTACATAATTTAGAAGATTCATAACCGCTGTTCAATTTTTTCCAACTCAGTAGTCACCGAGGTACGGATTTTATCTACTTCTGGGGAAGGTATTTTGATAGGTAACCTCAAAATACCTTGTCCTTCCTCAAGCGCATCATGCCACCGTTCTGTTTGGGCATAATAAAGAAAGAGGCTTTTCCGGGTTCCAAACCGATTAGGAACCATAAATACTGCACGCTTGAAAGCATGCTCAGCATTTTCTGTATCTTGTAATGCTAGATAACTTTGACCTAAAAGCTCATAAAGTCGGTTGGACGGTTGTTGATAGATTGCTTTACATAAAACATCAACTGCCTCCTTATAGTCTTCATTTTTAATCAATTGATATGCATAAAAGGTAAGATAAGGAACATGATTACCCATTGACTCCGAAAGATCATTCAGCATCTCCAAACCTTCATTCATAAAACCGGCATGGCATAGTCTTTGGGCCTCTTTCCATTGCTCCTCAACTTTACTCATCCAGAAAAATTGATGATAATTAGCAGCAACAAATGAGCCTATTCCCAGCACGGCTAAAATTAAATATGTTGAATTCTGAGACTTATTTAGACCATCGAGACTATAATACAGTATTACAAGTATGAATATGAGTACAAGCAATTGAATGATCGACCTTTCTATGATATGGGTAAAAAGTGCAGCTACGGCTAACGCGACCAAGGTTGTAAAGGAAAATACCAGTAATCAGGCATATTTCTTCCGTATTTTTTAAACAGAAAAATAACTAACCTGATAACCACAGCTGAAATCGAAAGAAAAACTGCAATTCCGACCAATCCCTTTTCAACCATGAACTGCCAGTAGTCATTAAAAGCAAAATAAGTATTATCCGCAAGTAGCAGTTCTTTTTCCGTAAATTTACCCTTCTCGAAGTAGTCAGCCTGATATTGTAGGAAAGTAGACTTAAAGCGTCCTTCCCCTACGCCAAAAGCGTAATTATCAGAAAATATAACGGACGAAATCTTATAGACTAACATCCTTCCCGCTGAAGAATCGGTTTTAAAAAGAAATATAAGTGCTAATAACAAACAAGGGATAAATATTGAGATTCCATAAAAGACTTTTTGGAGACCCAATTTGGCGCGAAACCTCGAATATAGAAACAACAGTACCAAGCTTACGGTAAAACCAACTATAAGCGCCCTGCTTCCCACATAGACACTTCCCGTAAGGAGTATGGCATGTATAAGGATGCTTATTTGTT
Source organism: Parapedobacter defluvii (assembly GCF_014642075.1). Classification (GTDB taxonomy): domain Bacteria; phylum Bacteroidota; class Bacteroidia; order Sphingobacteriales; family Sphingobacteriaceae; genus Parapedobacter; species Parapedobacter defluvii. The sequence goes on from NZ_BMIK01000003.1 coordinate 4,581, forward strand.
CTGGTTTATTTATTAGTATCTGCATAGTAAACGCGAAGCTATCAACACAAAACAAATATAGCACTATTAGTTGCAGCCCACTGCCTGATAAGAATTGAGTAAGAATTGACATGACCAACTTCAATCGTTGTTTATTCATAGTTTTATTTCTTTAAACCAAAATAGCAACAATACAGGTTGCATTAACATTGGAACTGCAGACGCTGGGTTTTTGGGCAAACTAAGTTTAATTAGGTATTAAATTTTTGACATGATAGTTGGTGATATATTTGGAAAACTGATGTGCTTCACGAGTGCCGTCTGCCTTTCTATGAGCGGATGCCACTCAAATCATACGCATCCAGCGGAGGTGATGGAGGTATTGAAATCAGCAGGAAGAAATCGTAATCAATTAAGTCAGGTATTGAATCACTACTCTAAGGATCCATCCGATAGTCTTAAATATCAAGCCGCTTGCTTTCTCATTTCCGGAATGAAGGAGAGGTATTCTTCCTATCTGTTGAATGACGTTCCTCCGATAGTCCGCAAAGCGTATGTCGCGATGGATTCAGCTGTCAGGTCCAATTACTTCAACCCTTATTGGGGAGATACAGACACTAAAATCGATTCTGTGCACCTGATTTATTCGGATTCTATTGCTACTTCACTATCGACAGGTAGCGTTTATAATTCAGGTATACAGTATGGTAATCATTTAGACCCTTTAACTATAGAATCAAAATGGCTGATAGATCATATCGAGAATTCATTTTATGTATGGAACACTTCTAAGCTTGCTAACGGGCTCGATTTTGACGAATTTAAAGAACTGATTTTGCCCTATCGATATCGTAATGAAGCGCTTGATTTAACGTCGTCAAAATACCGTGAGTTGTATTGGGATATCATCCAAGCAGATTCTTCCATAGATTTAGAATCGATTGTTAACAAGCTAAATACCTACTCGACGAAGATGAGTTGCATAGAAAAGACTGGGCCTCATATAGGTAACTTTGCATTCTACGATTTAATGCACTTTAATACGCTGGGATGCGATAGGCATTCGGAATGGATGTGCAGGGTACTGAATGCATGCGGTGTTCCGGCAGCATTGGACTTTACCCCTTCGTGGAAAAATAGAAACCGTGGGCATTTTTGGGTTTCTGTAAGAGACAAAACCGGCAATTACCATCCCTTTACGCCTATGTGGCAACCATTACACGACTCTATATATTTTTCTGAAACCTCAAAGGTATTTAGGCTAACCTATACGAAACAGTCAAATCCTGCTACCTTAAATAAGGATGGAGAAGAAATTCCTTCAGCATTCTCTAACCCTCGCATACTGGATGTCACAGAATTATATCATAAAGTTACTAATTTGACCATTCCTGTAAATCAAACCGGAAACCGCAGAGAGCTGGGATACTTGTCAATTTTTAGTCCCGATGGATGGAAACCCATAGGGTGGGGAAAGTATGTTAATAAAAACAGTGCTCTTTTCTTCGAAAAAGTTCCGGTTTCTACCATCTACGCATCTGGTTTACAAGTAGATGGTCAGATTACTCCTAACACCCACCCTTTTTATGTTCAGGAGGATGGCCAGATTGTATATATCGTTCCGGATTCAACCAAGCGGATAGATATTCATGTAAAAAGGAAATTTCATGAGAAGGGACATCTCATTGAGATGATGGAGAAAATGATTGGAACCAAAGTGCTGGCTTCAACTACTATAGATTTTTCGGATTTTGACACTTTACATATCCTAACGCGCCAGGATTTGTCTGCTATGAGTACTAAATCAATACCAATGAAGTTAAAAAAAGCATACCGTTACATTCGACTAATTCCCGAAGGTGAAAACGAACTAAATCTAACGGGTTTAAAAATATTTGCAAAATCTTCACAGGATTTCGAATCTAAAAGTATAAAATACAAGCCTTTGACAAATGACAATCGCTATGATGAGCTTCAAAACGACAATCCCGACACTTTTACTACTTTAAAAGTACTCGAAATAGATCTGATGCTACCTATGTTAATAGATGCTATTGAAATAACGCCAAGAAATTCAAATAATGGAATAGTACCTGGAGATACCTATGAGCTACTTTATTTTGACAAGCACTGGATTTCCGCGGGAATAACGCTTGCGTCAACTAATTCACTAACTTTTAAAAATATACCTGCCAATACATTGTACTGGCTTAGAAATCTAGACAGAGGAAGAGAAGAACAGGCTTTTCTTTATAATGGAGAAAGGCAAATTTTCATCAATGAAGACAACTACATCAACAATTCATGGGTACCATTTGGGGAATGCATGAAAGAACTTTATTAGTTCTCAGAAGAACCCTGTCACCTCATCTACCCACGCTCAATACCAACCCGACTAAGCACCCATCCTTTTATTTGGGTCGCATAGTCTTCCGATACTGTTACAGTCTCATCATCGGGAAATAGGGTCAATTCCAACTGTGCCCCGTGTGATACACAGCGCTTAAGCCGATGTTGTGGAATAGCCCGGTTACGGCCGACCTTACGGAAATATCCGGCAGTAACAATCTCCACTTCCTTTAGGGACCGTTGTTTTGCCGTTTCCTTATCCTTGCCTTCCCTACAGATGAATACCATGTGTGCCTTCAACACAAACTCCGAGATATCACGGTAGTCCAGCAATTCGGTTTTAAACGGTGTGACATGCTGATATTTGCCATCCAATGGACTATCGGATAATAAGTCCGTCTTTTTGTCAAGAGTTGCTTTTCTATCCGGATGCACGGGATGGTCGGCAGAGCGCTGTCTTGACAGCTTAATTAAGCGCAGCCCCTGCTGCGCTTTCCGCTGCAAACGACGGCACAACGCAATAAAATACGCACACATGTATGCGATGTTGAAAGACAGCCCGAACGACAGCACAAGCACGGCAGCCGTTTCCCTGAAATCCGGGTTGGCACCGACCAAAGGCGCAAGCTGCGGCAAAGCCAGCACCGACCGGGCCAACCCATACACAAGTAAAACAGGTACCAACCAACAACAGAACAATTGGAACACCAATCGGCTGTTCGGAAAACCCGGCCAGGGAAACCGACGGTCCAACCATATCGTAAAGACTTTTATCCAAGCCAAACCTACATAGGCAATAAAAAAGTAAATGGCCACCAACGCGAGAAAATTTGTTGTCTGAGTCTCCTCTCCAGCTCCCCTGGGATAAGCAGCTAAACCGGTTGCAACAGCCGCTATCAAAGCCGTAACAAAGCGCCACGGCTCATCTTGGTACCGGATGGCCAGTTGCCTGTTGATACGTTTGGTACGGGTAAAACGTGGTCTCATAATGGTTACCTTAGTACAAACTTACCACTGCCTTCCCGTAAATGCAACCCATCCATCTGCCGTATCTAAGGTTAACCATCGGATTCCCTGTAAAAAAAATGGTGAACATCAAGCTCAGTGTGCATATTTCCCCCTTCCCTGCCGGAAATTCCACCTTCGGTGCAAATTCATCGAATTTGCTGAATCAACATCTGTCATCGCCGGATTACCATCCGTTTTGTTGTAAGTTTATCTGAATAAAAAAAGAGATCGGTATGAAGAATGTACATCGTCCCACGGCCACCTTTTCCGCACTGTTATTGATTGGTTCAGGGCTATTTGTCTGGACTGCGGTGCTATTGGCCCGCTTCTGGTACGCTGAATTTGCAACGAGGTATACAGACAATGTCGTGTCCATCAAAATCGGACAGGCCATCGCTTCTGTTATCTTTCTCAGCATCGTATGCGCGTTACTTTTAACTTCGTTGTGGCTCGTCAGTGTGGTAAGCGGTTGGCGGCCCTCCATATCGTATCCGCCGATAGTAGGAGAAGCCTACCGGGGAGCAGATAAGCTGATTGGTCTCCGCGGTAAAGACAGCATTGGGTTTCATTTGCTGTTAGCCGGATGTCTCGGATCGTTTTGGATATTTTTCCTGCAAGATTCGCTGTGGATAACCATAAGCTGGAGCCTCTTACTCCCGGCATTAGCAGCTGTTGTACCCTATACACCCGAAAGCCGGTATTATCCAAGAATGCTACTTTGCTGCTGTGTATTGATGATGATGGCAGGCATGAAAGCCCAGGTACTGTACGGCGGTTCGCTGCTATATTTCTTTTCCGCTTTTTGGCTTTCCATGCTGATTACCCTCCCTGCTGTACTGACAATCGTCTGGATCAAAGTATCCACCACCGGCGAGCGTCACTGGCATTGGCGCCTGCTCCTCTCCCTTCCTGTGGGCTGTTTTATTGCCTTCTTCTATGCGGGGCCGATACTGGCGTTTTTCAACGTACATCTCGATCCGCAACAAACAAGCCGGGTATATCCCGCGGTGGTGACGCAGAAATGCGCCCCCCACGAAGCACCATTATTGCGTGTGGAGGTGATCTATGAAGGCAAAAAAGCCGAACACCTCATTGACTTCCGCCCGGAAGTGTTCGAAAACAGTGTGGATGGCGACACGGTCGACGTACGGATTTATAACGGCTACTTCGGCTGGCCATGGTTTAAAGCAGCACAGGACGAACCATTGCGACATTAATGACCTTTGCACTTAGCCACTTGGAGCATGGAAATCACCGAAAGCCATATCAAGGAACTCCGGCAGTTCGTTTACGGACTGGCAACAACACCATTCCATCCATTGGCCCCGCATCATCTCCATCGCCTCAACGAGTGGATAGCCAACGGCAAACAGGCGTTGATGCACACCATTGCTCATCTCGCGGCATCGCCCGTACACGAAGGCAGGGCCGATGAACAGCTCGTTGCTTGTCTCCTGGCCGTTGTCAATTTGGCCAACCGCACCTACCACACGATGCAGAATCAACAGGCAGGCCATCCCCAGCAACAGCAATTGCTCGCTTTGGTACTTTCCGGCATGCACGAACTGATCGACTACGCCGAATTTGAATGCGGAGGCCAATTCCCGAAAGCGATCCCCATACCCACGAGCCTATTCCTTTCCCGGAAAAACAACATCCAGCGCAGATCCGATGCGGCCCTCCGTGCACTGGCCGGAAAGGATGTCTCCCCCGGCCTACTGGATGTACTCACCCGCTACCTCTCGGAGTTCCCCCTGCGCACGGGTATGACCTTCGCCCAAGAAGCCTATCACCGGAAATTGTGCAACAGTATCTGTTCATGGCTTACCGACAATACAGACGAAAGCGACGAATCCATCCTCCACCGGTTGCTGTGCTATTTCAATTTCAACCGCATGGACTACTTTGACCATCTGCGTCAGCAATTTCAACAGTTGGTATTATCACCCGAAAGCTATGAAGTGCGCCTCACCGCGCTCCGGGAAGCATCCATCTTCCGGAAAACGCTGCTGCATGGCGTTAAATGGGCTTACGACCCCGGCCGTCCCGAAACCGTTTACCAGCATGCCAACACGCTGTTGGAAAATGTCATCGAGCAGGTCGAAAACGAACAGCGCACAATTGCCAAACCAACTACCGACTACCTGCAATTCACATTTGACCAGGGGGCCTGGTCGGTATTGCTGGATATATTAATGGAAAAAAAGCACTTCGGCGAGAAAACCAGTCGCCGCAAGGTAGCCTATTTCCTAGCCGGGCATTTCCGCACGGAACAAAACATGCCCCTCAACCCGGAAGTGCTCCGTCGATCCGACTACCCCCATTCCAGCAAAGATATTGCCGCCCTGGCTGCCTTTGCCGAGGAATGCCTCGATTGGCTCAAGGCCAACCACCCGCATCTCTTCTAATTTCCAGCACCTCATTTTTCCAACTTTTTTGCCAACGCATTGGAAAGGAATGCCCGCTTTTGCGGGCTATACTTGCAATGACAGGACAACAAATTATAGAAAAAAATAAAAGAGTCAGAAGATGAAAACAGAAAAAAACATACGATCCATCGCTTACGCCTTCACCGCCCTCTGGGGCTATGCAGGCACCGTCAAACTCATTAGTTGGACACAGAGTCGGGCGGAGATGCACAAACAGCCTTTCCCAGAGACGGTGGCAGACGTCTTCTTCTGGGCTATTCCGTTACTGGAACTGGGCATTGTGGTACTGCTCCTCGTTCCCAAACTGCGGCTGTGGGGCCTGCGTGCCTCACTGGCGCTGATCACGGTGTTTACCTTATACCTTGCCCTCGTACTGGGCAGGGCTTTCGGCTCCATACCCTGTGCCTGCGGAGGCATCCTCAGCGGCATGGGGCATGCGGCACATCTCGTATTCAACAGCTTTTTTGTCATCCTAGGATGCATCGCGATGGTATTGGCCCGTAAAGGCCGGCACGGGGATATCGCGAACCCCGGTGTCCGCAGGAAGGAGGGTAGGGTTTTCAGTGGATGAGCCAGCCGAGCAGGGAGCCAGCCTCCCCTGCGATCGTCAAACGGAGTATCCCGGCAGCTGTGGGCAAGAGGGGCAGCACGCCGGCAGGTCAAGTGCACGGACCTGTGTAAATCATGCACACGTAAACGTTTTTAATACTTTTCAGTTATGATAAAGTTATTTAAAAATAAGGTTGATTTCACCGGCGTAGCCGTGTTGCTGATGGCGTTTTTCGTAGCTGTAGGTTTCAAAGCTGCAGAACGTTACCAAGGGCCTGATTGGTATGCCGTTACGGTAACTGATCCGTCACAGCCCAATAGCGAGGCTTTTCAGCAAATCCAGGGGTTATATCCAGGTGGAACACCTACCACTCCTTGTGACCAACCTACCGCAGACACCGTTTGCGCGGTTCAACTCACACTCGGAGAGGATGAGAGCCTGACATTTCGCGTCACGATCCAAGCCGTGAGGGATATGATCGACGATGACAATGCAGACATCTCGATAGGTTCCAAGTTGTATAAACCAGAAGACGAGGATTAAGTTCTGTATGATTGTTTTATCGGGCTGGTACCATCGATTAGCCCCGCACTTTTTCTAAAGTTGCGGGGCTAATTTTCATCGAGCATTCTGGATAAGCCCACTTAAATCCACTTCATTGTCCGGTATGGGCCATACCCACCTAGGGTCATTGGGTGGCAATTCATAACGCTGACCATCAATGACACGGACCACCGTCCTGGCCAACCGGGGTTCTTTATTCAGGCGACGAAGGTCCTCCCACCGTGTTCCCCGCATAAACAGTTCCTTCCTCCGCTCAAGCAATATGATATCCAACGCTTCCTCAGCGTTAGAAGCGGTTAATGGTACAAATTGATTCCGGTCGTAACGATGGGCAAGAAGTTCGTTGAGATCTTCCATCGCCGCGGGCACATCTCCCGATCTCGCGCGGCATTCCGCCCGCATGAGCCACAATTCACTGCTTGTAAGTCCCGAAAAATAACCTGCGCTGCCCAGGTAAGAGCCCTTAAACAGTACACGACCATCGTCGTTGTCATAAAAATATGCGCTGCGACGCAGATCCTCCGGCGAATATGACTTTAAAAGGACGGAATCCGCATTAAATCTTCCGGTCGCAAGTAACGTCAGCGAAGTGGGGCGAGAATAAAACAGTACCTCCGGATTATTCTGACCATAATCCGCCGGAAAGGGATACCTGGCTGCGGTATCCACTTCGTTGAAATCGACCAACTCACCCCCTGATTCCAACCCGATGCTAACATAGTGTTCCACATTTTCATAACTACCCCTTTGCAGAAAAACCCTTCCCAAGAGCACGCAAGCGGCCGCTTTCGATGGTCGATGCTTGTTTGCCGCCGTATGGGGCAATAAGTTTATTGCGGTCTCCAAATCGCTAACGATTTGACGATAAGTTGCCTCAAGCGATCCCCTAGTACTCGGTGTGGAGACATCGTAGTCCAACCGCAAAGGAATTCCCAGATCGGCGTTAGCGGAAACAGGATCATAAGGCTTGCAGAAAAGCTGCACCAAATGATAAAAATTCAATGCCCGGAAAAATAAAGCACTGCCGATAACGTTGTCCCATGCTTGCCGTTCAGAGGGTTCGGGTGTGATATCCCGCACGCCAAGTGCCATGTTTGCATATAATATCCGCTGATAGGCTTGGTTCCAATCCTGTACCTCCGCGCCTTCGTAAACTTCTTTCGCCCAAACGTAGCCATTACGCTGGAAAGGTTGTGAAAGCGTAGACAGCCTGCCGTCAAGCAGGTAATACTCATCGGAGCCTATCAATGCCAGGCCCACGGAAGATGCCTCGTTCATTACCAATTGATAATCCAATATCGCCTGATAATCGGCTATTGTGGCCGGAACAACCTGTTTGGCGTCCTGTTTTATATTTAGAAAAGTCTTCCCGCATGAAAGCAGGCAGACAAGCGGCAATAAAGCCACTATGCTCCAGTTTATCGATTTCTTCATATGTAATCAGCGTTAGAAATAGCTAAATAGTCAGTTGAAGCCCCAATGCGACCGTACGCGGCGCCGGAAACTCCGCATCCGCAAAATCGGGGTCTATGCCGTCCCGGTTGGCTTTCCATAAAACACCCAGGTTACGGGCATAAGCATAAAACCTGATACGCTGAAAAGGAATGCCTAAACGCCGTGCGTCCAGCGTGTAAGAGAGACTGACATCCTGCAACCGGATGAGATCCCCGCTTGATATAAGCGCCTGTGTATACCGATAGGCATATGATCCGGCCAATGTATTTGCGCCGGCCCCAGTAGGCACGTTGGTATGTTTTTCGTCCCCCGGTTGCTGCCAGCGTTTGAAATAATCCATATGATAATCCACCGCCCCGTGGGTTTCATATTCCCTGCCCGGAAACATCGACCCCCTCCGGAAAACATACCCCGCTTTCCAGCTGATCAGTGCGCTTAATGAAATGCCCCGCCAACTGAAATCATTCCGAATGGATCCGTGATAAGGAGGAACACTTACCCCGGCTACCAGCAATTGATCCGGCGTAAATGCATCCCAATAAGCCCTGTAGTCCGTGCTTTGCTCATCACCCACGTATATTACGGGCAATCCGGAATTATGGTCAAGTCCATGCCATGGCTGTGCGTAGACGACATCCCTGCTCCGGCCGATGACCGGCGGTGTGGTGGAAGGATTAAAGTAGCTCCCGAGTTCCAGCGTCTCATTGGTATTGTAGTGCGTGATTTCATTACGCACATAGTTGGCTAAAACCGTAGTCTGCCATGAAAACGCACCCTGGACGTTAACGGACGTCAACTGGAAATCCAATCCGTGGGTCTGGAGGTTCGCATAGTTGATCAGGTTCGTGTTGCTGGCCAGTCCCCCGGTGATAATCCCTGTGCTTGGAGCCAGGTAATCGGCACCGATCAGGTCACTGGCATATTTGATGTAGTAATCAGCGCTTCCGCTGAACCGTTTATTCTTGGTCGAAAAATCCAGTCCGATATTCAGCGTATTCACCTGCTCCCAGCGGAGTGACGGATTGCCCGCGCTACTGATCCATGCATTCTGCAGACCTGTAATCCAATCGGGCCCGGCGTGGAAAATCGTAGGATATGTGCTCACCCGTTTGTTGATGTTGCCGGCGCTGCCATAGGTTACCCGCCAACGTAAATAGGGAATTAGCTCAAACCGATAAAACCCTTCTTTACTGGTCTCCCAGCTGAAACCTGCCGACCACAATGGCGTCCCTTTTTGGTTTGTCTTAACGCCGAACAGGTTACTGCCATCCCAGCGAGCCGATGCGGATAGGATATAACGTTGGCCATAACCATAACTCATGTTCGCGAAATATGACAGATAGCGATCGGTGTACCGATTCCGTGCAACCGAAGGGGGACTCACCCGCGCCCGTCCGATGGGTCTGATTTCATAATTCTGCGTATAGTTATAGTTTGCCGACCCCGTCAGGAGCTCGCTATCGTAGTTATAAATCGTATAACCAGGATACTGCTCCTGAACACGTTGCCTGGCTTCGCCTCCCAATAATGCAACCAGTTCATGTACGCCACCGAATTCACGCCGGTAATTCAACTGCCCTCTTCCGGAATGCGAAGTGGTCGGAACTTCAGAGCCGCCCACCAATATTCCCCCGTGCGGGATGACTGTCGAACCGTTCGGTTGTGTAAACCGGTTAACCAAATTTCTTACATAGTAACTCTCCGGATCGTAGTAACTTGTACTACGGCCATTGTCCTGCACATATTGGTAGCTGGCCTCAACGGAAAAACCGATCTTCGTATTGAAGCGCAATCGGCCGTTCAGCCTCAGCTGGTTGGCAAGGGAACTATGGTCGGCAAGCCGTATTTCATCCAATGGCCGGTACTGCCAATCCAACAACCCACTTGCTGACTCTGATTCGGCATATGGCAATCGGTATTCATGTATGATGGGAAGCGGTGCCCCGTTTTCATCTGCCAATCGGATATAGGGCGACAGGTAGACTGCCCCTCCTCCGCGCAGGTTACTTAGTGTAAGCCCATTATTGGTACCGGTTGATTGGGTATACCACCCCCCGACGCTTAGTTCCAGTTCTTCTATTGGCTTGAAGGTGTTTTGCAGGCTTAGGTTTAGCCTGCTGTTGCCATTTCCGATCACTTCAGACCGGTTTTTATCGTATCCGCTTGATAGGTAATAACTGTAATTTTCGCCGCCACCGCTCACATTCAATGCGTACTGTTGGTAAAGCGACTGCTGATAGAGATATCTCAGGGCTTCTTCCCTCACATCGGTATTGCGCAGGACGGTTTCCATTGAATAGAACTCTTCCTCGGATAGTTCTCCTTCATCACGCTTAATCAGGAGTTCGACGTATTCAGGAAAAGGTGATTGGTTTTCAGTCGGAAGATAATGCCCCCCTTGCTTGTACTTTTCCTCTTCAATCTGCATCACCACATCGCTGGGAAGCCTGCGCTGGGAGTAGAAAAGATCCGGTTTATCCCCCACCGTCACGTTGCTGTTGAATGAGATATGGGACCGCCGGTTGTAATGTCCTTGTTTGGTCGTGATGACAATGACCCCGTTACCAGCGCGTGCTCCCCAAATACTGGATGCGGCAGCGTCCTTAAGCACGGTCACGCTCTCGATGTCGTTCGGGTTGATGGCATTGATATCGCCTTCATAAGGGAAGTTATCCACCACGATAAGCGGTTCTTCGCTGGACTCGATGGTGGCCAACCCGCGCACACGGATATCTGAGGGAGACGTGCCGTTTGCCTGCGTAAACTGCACGCCGGAGGCAATGCCTTCCAAGCGTTGCAGAATGTTGCCGCCCACGGAACGGTTCAACACGCTGTTATCCACATGGGTGAAACTGCCCGTAACACGTTCCCTGGGCACCCGGTAGAATCCGGTATTGACTTCCACTTCCTCCAGGGTGTTTTCAACGCGTTCCAGGATTATCAGAAGCGGCTGTGGCATACCCGGGGTGACGGGGATGCGCGTTTCCCGGAAGGACATATGTGTGATGATCAGGGTATCGTTGGCCGATGGCAGGGCGATGCGGAAATATCCATTGGCATCCGACACGGTCGTTCTCGCTGCTTTCTCCAGCCGGACCCCGGCCCCTTGGAGCATTTCTCCCGACTGAGCTCGGATCTCCCCTTCGAGCACCGTCTGTGCCGAAAGGGGCAGCCAGCATACTGAGAATAGTATGATACAAAAGATGATTCTTAGGCTTTTCATATTTTGGAAAAGGTTTAGCATTAATTTTCTTCGACGGTTTCGGCTTCTTGATATCGTTTATCGAAATAGGTAAGCAGGTCATTCATCTCGATACCCAGGGGCCTGTTGGTGATTGCTTTCGCGACCAGCGCCCGGTCCACATCTTTGCTTTTAGGGATAGCAATGAGCTTTCCGTCCTTGATCCAGACCTGCCCGAAACTTTTGTATGCATAAAACAATCTATTGATGGTGGTATCTGCCCGGTTACCCAGCGCTATCGGAAACTGCCAGCCCTTTCGCTGTGCGAACGGCAGCGCACTCGGATTGTCGCCATACAGGTGAACCGCGATGACGGCCACTTCCCTCGGAAATACCTTCTGCAACGTATCCCATTTATCAAGTGATATGATACAGGCTGTACAGGCCGTGTTCCAAAAATCCAGCACCAAAAGCTGGTTTTTAAAGGATTCCATTTTTATGGTAGGACTGCCCCAGGGATGGTTTGCCACCCGGAGTTCCAAATTCCAGAATGCTTCCGGCAGGCTATCGCCGATTACAACACCCCCTTCTGGTATGGAAAGACGGACTGCGGACTGCTCAACACGGGCTTTGAGAATCGAATCCCGGCGAGCCTCTTTGCCGTGCGAATCGCCCTGCGCCCGCAGATGATTACCACAAAACAGAATTAATAACATGACCATTCCCAAAGCGAGGCCCAGCCCACTACGGGCTGGAGCCTTCGCATGGGTCCAAACACATGTTTCTTCAAAATTTCTTCGACAGGTGTTCGACTGCTGTTCGAGACTTGTTCGACAATCCTTCGAGAGCGCTTCGACAAATGTTCGACCTTCTCCCGACTTTCTCCTGACCTTGTTCTCCCATCTCGCATGCTGTGCGCGGGGCGTATGCGTGCTGTACCTGTGGTTTTCCCACATACGGGCCGCATACACCCCGATAGATTCACGGGATATGTCAGGAGAAAGGCAGAAAAAAGCACGAAGAAAGGCGGGACACGTTTGCGAGTTTCCTGCATAAGTATTCCGCTTATCCGGTACATATTGTGGGTGTATACGGTTAATAAGTTTTGTTTGCTTGAGGCAATACAGGCCCCCTAAGCGTAAATTTTGCTTCATTTTTATGCGATTTGTTAAGATTTGGGTTTGCAAATCCGTTTTGGCATTTAGCCAACCGAAAGGTAGGGAGTGACGTTAGATGGGGTTGCGTGGTTTCAGTGGGAATAACCGCTCAAAGGCCGTAAGCGATGCCTTGCCATATTTCGGTAAAGGGTAGGTGTACTGCATATCTTTTTATCAGTTGGTTAAACTCTTTGATTGCAGCGAGAGGAGGAATAAAAAAGCGGGCCTCTGCTCACTACTCCTCCCAGACATGTTTGGACATAGTGAGTGAGTGCCCGCACAAATTTACACTTATACAAGCGTAAATTCAAAATATGCGGGCTTCACTCATCTTTCTCGTGTCGCTAATTTGTCTGGGAGGAACGAGAAATGTGTTGTAAGCCTAATACGTTTTTCTTCTACTTTTCTTCATCACTCAACAAAACTCTACTTTTTCGTTTCCGAGAATTAAACAAATTTATACATAAATGTTGAATATTTCAAAATTTTTGTAGAATATTTTAAATTTTATTGTATTCACTTCTAACTACCTTAGACAAAGTTGTTAACGATACGATTGTGCATAGAGGTGAATTTTTAGACATTGTGGTTCGAAGGATGAATCTGAACAAAACGAAATTGGCTGAAAAAGCTGGTTATGACAGAACGACTTACTATTTCCATATAAAGCAACCAAATCTCGATTTTCGTATTCTAAAGGCCTATGGAGATAAAATGCCATACAATTTTGCAAAGGATTTCCCGGAAATGCTGAATGAATTTCCCGAGACCTACTTTCCCATTGATACATTCGAGGGCATGCGAAAAGACCGTGATTTTTGGCGCGATGAATATGGCCGGGTATTGAAAGAGAATAAGGTTCTCAGGGAAGAAATCGAAGTACTAAAAGCTGAAATTAAATCGCTATCCAGCAAAAGAAAGTAACGAATACCTCACCTTCTTTAATTCCAATAGTTTTTGTATTATTTCCAAAGGCCTGGGTAGCGGATGAGAATGTGAGGAAGAAAGAGAAACAAGAAAGGAGATCAACATGTGTTATGCCTTTTTTTAAATGCTTACCGCATAGACACCTCTTGTAAGAAGTCCGCTCTTGGATAAGAATTGAGTAAGATTTGACAAGACCAACCGTAACCGTTGTTTCTTTAAAGTTTTATTTCTTTGAACCCAATAAGCTACAATACCAGCAGTATTGGCTTGGAGCCATAAATGTAGGGTATTTAGTCATGGTAGGTTAATCAGGTAACTTTAATATTTTGATAGTGATGAATTGAACAGGCTGTATTTTTACGTGCTGCTACCAAATAATTTCGTAACGTCGATTTTTATTTTACAAAAGGAAATTCCATTTAGTACTGACAACTATCTCCAGCGTATTAAAAAACTTTTACTTTAAACTTTCAATAATGATCAGATTGATACTTGTACTTTCGGTGTTGTCTCTGGTTTCCTGCAAAGCGACCATGATGAACATGGCTTTGAAGACTTTCAAGAAAGATGCCGGAAAGACATTCCCCCAAGTGTGGTTGGAAGATACGGTGGGTAACAGGGCACCCACCGACAGTATTTTCACCACTGAGGTCGCGTTTTTAAATATGTGGGGCACATGGTGCAGCCCGTGTTTAAACGAAATCGATGACTTAAACGTACTGATGGATCGAATGGCGCACAACCAGGATGTTTCTTTCATTAATATCTGTGCGAGGAGTACTCGGGAAGATTGGCTTAGGGTAGTGAACGAGAAGAAGCTGCAGGGAAAAAATTACTTTATTAGTGATGCTGAATTTGAAAGAATGTCGCAGCAGATTGACTCGCCGCTGGAAGGCTTTCCGATGCATTTAGTCGTCTCGGGCAACTGTGAGATTTTGGGGAGTAATCTTGGTGTTTCGTCGGTCGAACAGCCCATTACCGTTTATGTACTGTTGCAAGGGCAGAAAGGAATGCACGCATATCAGGCGGCAAAAGAGTTTCTTGCCATGGCAAGCCCCCTTAACACCAGTCAGAAATTTGACGATTCCAATCCGCTCATAAACATTATGAAGACGTACTTTCCGGATAGCTTCTAAAAATATATATGGTCGGGTATTAAAAGAAAACAAGAAGCTGAGAGAAGAAAACGAAACATTGAAATCGGAAATCCAATCGCTATCAAGCAAACGCAACTAACGACGCAGCCTAAACCGCATTATATATCCGATACTTTTCTTATTTTTGTAAGAAGCTAATACAACACTCCGAATCATTGGTGATAGAGGGGAATGTGAGGAAGATTAAGGGGAAATAAAAACGGAATAGGAATAGGATTATGACAACGTTAACTGTAAATGTCGATAATGAAAAGGACTTGCCGGTATTGAAAGAAATCCTTAATCGGTTTGGTTTGAAATATAAAGTAGACAAACAAGCGGAATTGAACGAAGAAGGCGAAGTTCTCTATAAACGATTTAAGAAGACATTTAAGGAGATAAAAGATTGGGAAGCGGGAAAAGTGAAATTACAACCTGCAAAAGAGGCATTAGCCGAAATCGAAGCCGAATTGAACAATGGGGTTTGAGGTATTTTTTTCTTCCACTTTTAAAAGAGAGCTAAAGCGAATTGCAAAAAAACACCGGCAAATCCTTAAAGATATCAACCAACTAATTGACGACCTTGCCGAAGACCCGGCCCTGGGCACAGATCTAGGTCAAAATGTCTATAAAATTCGCCTTGCTATTTCCGGCACATCAAAAGGAAAATCTGGTGGTGCAAGGGTTATAACCTACATTAGATTTACCAATGAATCCGTTGTACTGCGGAAATATACCTAAAAAACGAGCATGACACCGTGGACGTGGACACGGTCATTGATCGGTTGAAAAATGAAGGTTTATTGTAATAGCCTCATGCGAAGGCAAAGAATAATTATGAAACAGACATCAGTTATTTCAACTGAAACTGTCATTTACCATGGCCATACTTTGATTTAATTACTTCTCAGTTAGTCTAACCATCCGCCTTCCTGATAACTTAGTAGGGAAAATGATGGAAGTACCGACCTTTGAACTAGAGACGCCGGCGGAAAAGCCAGCTGTGGTGATGGCCCAGGAAATGATAACCAAAACAACAAAATCGACGCTAAGGTAAATACGTGTATTCGACAAGGGGTTGATCCGCATTCACATCTAACCCGATAATTTTCTTGTTTTCTTCGTCGATGTGGAACCCAGTGATATACCTATCCAACACATATTGCCTTACGGGGTTACCCTGCAAGTCAAACACATGGATGTAGCGACCGCCTTCCCTGATCTCTTTTTGTTGCTTAATATCATCAAACGAACGCCCCCAAAATATAGCGTAGATGTGCTTTTTGCCGATGTGGACATCGCTGTATCCCATAATGCCTGTAGGCACCGCGTAATCTCCCCGCGTCACGAACTGCGGTTCCATACCCGTTGGTTTGACGATGTTGAGGGTACGCTCATTACGGATATCATAAATTTCCAGCACTTGCCCCAATTGCGTGACCATAGCTAAAATCCCATGATCGGCGTTGTAATGTAAGAACGATCGCCATGCCTGCGCAAGTGGAAAATCAGCATCACGAGTGTTGTTATGGGAAGCTGCAGGAATGTTGAATAAGCTGCGGACAACCCTGCCATCTCGGTTCACAAATAACAATCGATGCAATCCGGTATAATCCGGAACAACAAACGTCGAATCGTTTAACAGATCAAAATCCAATGTCCGGATGAGTCCTTCATCCAACGGTATGGCCTCCTCCGGAGCGGACACATCGGCCTCGCCAAAACGAGCTATTTTTTTCCGGTTGGCATCCAAGACCCAAAAACGTCCCTGATTGTCTAAGCGAATATTCTCCGCATCCAGAAACTCATTGGGAGCTTCCCCCCGCTTTACAAAACTGCGTTTATGCTCCATAGAGGGGTATGCAAACTCATGGCAATAGTAGTCAATGGGATGTATGTCCATAATGTACAGCGAGGTGCCATGGAGCCGCACCCGGAATGGATACTTGAGGTAAACATCGGGTATCGTCCTTTCTTTACCTATCAGTGAGATGGTTTCCGGAAATTTAACATCACTGAAACTCTCAGATTTACCGCAGGAGTTAACTATTGATAATACGAAGAGTCCGAGTGTAGGTATGACGATATTCATCAATTCTACCGTATATATAAAACCTTTATAGCGGAATGGGGACAATCAACACTACCCAATAAAAAACATTTCGTATCGGAATCCTCCCCACTAGCTAAAGCTTCGATATTGTTCAATGTGACACCCATCATACCCGCTTTTCCCCCATCAAATTTCAGATTAACATTTAGGCCAATACTTGTCGATGCAACTATCGCAATTGATGTTAAATATTTCTTCATGATTTAGTAAACTGGAGTTTTAAATTTCACGCTAAGCTACGGCAATGCCTTTCCATCTGATGCTATTTTTCGCCACTCAATCCTTATGCAATTCTTTCACAAGCTTAAAAGAATTAAGAAACGAACTGCTGCAATCGAAAATATGTTAGGATTAGATTCTGAAAAATTCTTATGTTTATACGCAATAAAACCTTGTCTTGAAATTTTTGAAACAAACATGAAACTGGAATCTAAGCAGATCAGCATATGCATTGCAGTTATATTGTCCGCTGTCGTCATTGGTCAGGGAATCTGGATTTACAATATGTACAACATATATCATTACCAGCTTTCTCAAGCAAAAGAGACCGCTATAGAAGCCGCTATATTAAAAGAGTACAACGTTAGATACGAGCGATTAGGAGGCACAATTGTACAGGCTCCTGTAAGCCACAATTTGGATACAGCCAGATATGTTACCAAAACCGTACAATCCCGAGATACATCCTTTGAAGTTACATTTGATCGCTTCGATCCTTATGCAGATACAAAGCTCAGCCAATTTATGCTAAAGCATCTTCAACCGGTCGACATAGATATGTTAAGCCAATTTTTCAAAGAAGAGCTCGCTACAAGAGGGTTTCTAAATGTGGATACATACGTCGAGTACATAGATGTTAAAAATAACCTCGTAATTGAGCAGTCAGACCCCAATCCTGCTTACGACGACTATGAAGCGTCTGAATTGAAAGTAATCGATATTTTCGATACCATCGGCATCAGAGCATATGTACACATTTCCGCATTTGCCATTGTCAAAAAAATGACTTTTCAGCTCATCCTATCCGTTATCTTAATTGCCATCTGCATATTCCTGCTATTTACGGTCATCCGGACGTTTTTCTGGCGGGAACGCATCGAACAAATGCGACAGGATTCGGTCAACGCCATGACGCATGAATTTAAACGCCCGATTTCCAGTGCCGTGGCGCAGGCGGCATTGATTCCTTATTACCTGCAAAAAGACCAAACGGAAAAAGTGCAGCAATATGCAGGTAATGTGCTGTTGGAACTAAATAAGCTGACCGCCTACACCGAAAGAATACAGAAGCTGAGCAACAACGACAAAAATCGCGTTGTGCTGAACAAAGAAAATATCGAAATAAAGGATTTTTTTGAGGGCATTGTGAAAAAATACCGGAATGTTGAGGAGAAACGTGTGGATATATCCCTCTCGTTACCAACCGCTTTGAAATATATTCAGGCCGATCACATCCATTTTTCCAACATCATTGAAAATCTCATCGAAAATGCGATCAAGTATTCGGACCAGGCAGTATCCATTGCGGTCACGGTATCAGAACCCGGCACCGCTGGCAGCGTAAAGATCAGCATAGCCGATAATGGCTTCGGTATACCAGATACTGATATCCCCCGTATCTTTGATAAATTTTACCGGAGTTCCGATAAAACGGTTCAGCAACGGGTAGGTTTCGGCCTTGGGCTTACGTATGTCAAAGCGATCATAGAAGCCCACGGAGGAGAAATAAAGGTAAAAAGTAAATTTGGTGAAGGGTCTGAATTCATTGTATTGATTCCAGTGAAAAGCGATGCGCAATAATATTCTGCTCATAGAGGATGATCTGGGGTTGGCCATACCGCTAAAAGACTTCTTTGAAGACCGTGGCCTGAACGTCTTGCTTGCTACAACCGGCGAGGAGGGGTTGCTGCAATATAAAGAACATTCTCCCGACCTGATTGTGCTGGACATCATTTTACCCCAGAAAAACGGATTTGAAGTGATCTCTGAAATCAGGAATACCGACCTCAGAACACCGATTATCCTCATGACCGGCACGGAGGTGGGGCCCGAGAGCCAGATAAAAGGGTATCAATTGGGGGCAATTAACTACATGCAAAAGCCGATATTGCCGCAGGCGTTACTGTCTCTGATTCAAAATATCCTTTCACTTCCCGTAGATCTCAAGCAATATCATTTGGGTAGGTACTGCATCCGCATACATTCCCAGTCCATAGAGATAAACACCGACACCCATACGGTGAGGGATAAAGATGCGCTTTTGTTGGAGTTTTTATTGGAAAGGAAAAATCAAATTGTTTCCCGATCGACCATGCTCAAACAAATCTGGCGGGATGACCATCCTGACATGAACAACCTGTTGGACGGAGCCATATATAGAATCCGGCAGCTGGTTGCGCGTTATCCTGGTATCCAAATAAAGACAGTTTATGGTGAGGGGTACACGTTAAGTGGCTAATGACGCCTGTGCAATCCGTATTTCAATGTATTCCACGTCATTGCCCAGCATCGCCTTGATGACGGATGATGGTTTTCCCGGATGTTGCTGCAGCACCTTGCGGACAGTTTCCAATTTACCCGCATCCATTAACTGATGGGCTTCCACCCCCCGGCCTACAAAATCGATGAGGTGCCCAAGGATGGTGTTTCTGGTCAGGCTACGTTCCGCAGCAATGTCATCAACGGTTTTACCCGATTGGAACAAATCAAAACTGATGCGTTTGGTTTCTCCTTTGACGGCCTTCGGCTTACTGGTATTTCCCGGAAGCTCTTCGGGTTTTATTTCAATGGCATTTAACCGCTCGGCTTTGCTCATCACCTCCGGTAAGGCATCGCCTTTGGCGAGTGCTTCTGCAATGATCAGACATTGGGTCAACTGTTCCTTTTTCCGCTTGAAGTCAACGTACAGTCCCTTTAATTCCTCCACATATTTTTTTGTACGTTTTTTGATTGCCCACGCAGTAATGTGAGCGTCCAGCGCAGCGATCAATTCTTCTTCAATCCGGGGCAGAAACCAAGCCACTGCCTTTTCCGTACGTTCATGAATCAGGGGATAATCACTCTCCCCGTCTTTATTCAACAGTCCATTTAACTGGTTCCGGAATTTATCCGCCACTTCCCGTTGGGCGCGACAGGCGATTGACACTGCCTGCAGAAATTGATAGGCAGCAGTTTGATCGGCAATGTTCCGGCTTTTCAGATCGGTCAGTGCAGTTTGGCTCGCCTCCACCAGCCTATCCCATTTAAAGCTCTGGAGCAGAATATGGCCCAGGTAGCTGCGTTGCGAAGCTTCCAATATCTTGGGCATATCATCTTCAGCGGGTGTAGCCTTTGAGAAGTCGGCTACCTGCCGGTCTGTGCGGATGCTGTGGGGCGGAATCCGCGAATACAGCACCAGTCCGTCCAATTTCCGCAAACGGCTCAGCGCCACGTACACCTGCCCTGCTGCAAAAGAAGCGCCGGCATCGATGATGGCTTTGTCAAAGGTAAGTCCTTGGCTTTTGTGGATGGTAATGGCCCAGGCCAAGCGCAGGGGGAATTGGGCAAAGGTACCCAGCACTTCTTCCTCAATCCTGTCCTGCACCTTATCGTAATGGTAACGAATGTTTTCCCATTCCTCCCGTTTTACCTCCACCGGATCCGTTCCGTCTTTAAACTCAACAATCAGCACATCTCCGGTGGAATCGATGTGTTTCACATAACCGATTTTACCGTTGTAATACCGCCGTTCGTCGCCACTGTCGTTGCGGATAAACATGACCTGGGCACCAACCTTTAGCACCAGCTCCAGCTCGGCTGGATACAGCGTTTCCGGAAAATCTTTCGACACTTTCGCCTCTAGCGTCATCATCTGTCCGGGCAGTGCATCCAACTCACGCCTGTTGATCGCGTCCGCCCGGTGATTGTGTGTCGTAAGGGTGATGTACGGTTCGTCTTTCGCAGGTACAAAATCCGGGTTGTAATAGCTGTTCAGCACATCCAGTTGCTCCGGGGTACAGCAATTGTTGCGGATGTCGTTCAGTATGCGGATAAACGTCTGTTCACTCTGTCGGTATATCTTCTTGAGTTCCAACAAAACGGGCGGGTGTTCACGAAGCACTTTGGCATCGAAAAAAAAAGGACTTGGGTAGTAGCGGCTCATGACTTCCCACTCGCGTTCTTTGACAACGGGTGGCAATTGGTACATATCGCCGATAAATAAGACCTGCAGACCGCCGAACGGGCGTGCATCGCGCCGTACATTTTTCAGGATGGTGTCAATCGCATCCAGGGTGTCTGCCCGGAGCATGGAAACTTCATCAATGACCAACAAATCGATTTCCTGCAACAGCGCCCGCCGTTGCTTCGTCAGCTTTACCTTACCAAACAAACGGCGGCGGTTGTAGATATGGCTGTCGTCATCATTCCAAGCCAGCTCATAATCTTCAATGTACATACCAAATGGGAGCCAAAACAGGGAGTGCAACGTGGTTCCCCCGGCATTCATGGCGGCCACCCCGGTGGGCGCAGCCACGGCCATTTTTTTATAGCTGTGCTGCTGGATGTATTTTAGAAAAGTCGTTTTCCCCGTTCCGGCTTTTCCCGTCAGAAACAGGCTGCGATTGGTGTGGTTCACAAACGAAACCGCTTGCAGGAAAGCCGTGTTTTGCACATCTAATGCTGCCATAGTGGTATTGAAGGTTTAAATTTAAATGCCAACCGGCAAGGTAAACAGCAAATATAGGATTTTTTTGTTATTCGAAATTCCGTTCATTTAGATTCATTGTAAATTAGTACTTTTGGAGTTTGATATTAATTGAGCGAACAATGTCCCAACATAAATCCATTAACCAGCTGCAAAACGGAGAAACCGCCACGATTGTGGGATACCTATCGGACGAAATACCCATCAAAATCTACGAAATGGGGCTTCTACCGGGGGTAACCCTGACCAAGAAGCAACAACTTCCGTTCAATGGCCCGGTGTATCTCCGCATCCAGGACAATCCCAATGCCATTGCGTTACGGAAATCCGAAGCAGATCTTATCTTAATCGAATCGATCCTATAAAGCATGACGGAAATCAAGATTGCCCTGGTGGGCAACCCCAACGTTGGAAAATCTACGGTATTTAACCGGTTGACCGGATTACGGCAAAAGGTAGGTAACTATCCGGGAATCACCGTGGAAAAGAAAACGGGGAGCTTCACTCATCAGCAAACCCGATATCACGTCATTGACCTGCCCGGCGCGTATGGCATCCATCCTTCGTCATTGGATGAAGAAATCGTCTATGACGTATTGGTTGACCAGACGAATCCCAATCACCCCGAATTGGTTGTGGTGATCGGGGATCCATTTAATATCAAGCGGGCAGTTTTTCTGTATCAGCAGATCCGTGAAATGGGGCTGCCTGCCATATTTGTGGTTAACATGATGGACGAAGCCGAGCGCTCAGGAACGTCCATAGATGTCAGTAAGCTGGAAAACGTGCTGTCCACGAAGGTTGTGCTCACCGACGCGCGTTCAGGTAAAGGCATCGATCAACTGAAGGATGCATTGGCTTTTAAACCCAATGGATATGCGCCTTCTTTTGTCATCCCCGAAGAATTTACTGCCGCCACCCAATACATCAGGGAACATACCGGACAACGGAATGAATACATCGCCTGGCTATATCTATCACAAAAGCAGAATAAGCACCTGAATAACAACCAGGTTGAAGAAATAACAACCGCCCGCCAAACCCACGGCCTCAACTATCATCGCCTCCAGATCCGGGAAGCCCTGGCAAGGCATGCGTCACTGGAAAACCAGTTAACCGGTGTGATTAAAGATCCGGCAAAGAAAAAACAGTATGCGACGGAGCGTGCAGACCATGTGCTGACGCATCCCGTTTGGGGATATGTCATCTTTTTCGCCTTGTTACTGCTGATTTTCCAGGCCATTTATACCTGGTCGGGCCCGTTCATGGATGCCATTGACAATGCCTTTGCCTGGCTGGCTTCCAGTGCGGGCGAATGGCTGCCGGCGGGCCCAATCAACGGACTGATAACGGACGGCATCATTGCCGGGATCGGTGGGATTGTCATTTTCATTCCGCAGATTGCTATCCTCTTTATTTTCATCTCATTGATGGAAGAATCAGGCTATATGAGTCGTGTGGTGTACCTGATGGACCGCTGGCTGCGTCCCTTTGGCCTTAGCGGCAAAAGCGCCGTTCCCCTGATGTCTGGCGCTGCCTGCGCCATCCCGGCGGTTATGTCTGCACGGACCATCGAAAACGACAAAGAGCGGCTGATTACCATTCTGGTAACCCCTTTTATGACATGCTCTGCACGCTTGCCGATTTACATCGTCATCATCGGGCTGGTCATTCCGTCCGAAAAAATCCTTGGCCTGGACCTGCAGGGACTGGTTCTATTCGGCATGTATGCGTTGGGTATCGTGGCCGCATTGGGAAGTGCCTGGGTGCTTAAACAACTGATGAAATCGAAGTACAAAAGTTACCTCATTTTGGAGCTGCCCACTTACAAATACCCGGTAGTGCGCAATGTGCTGCTGAATGTATGGGATAAAACCAAGGGTTTCGTGTGGGGTGCGGGGAAAATCATCCTCGCCATCAGTATCATCCTGTGGGTTTTGGGCTCGTTTGGTGTGGATGAGCGATTTACGAATGCGGAAGACGTGGTACGGTCGGAAAAGCCGGGGATCAGCGAAACTGATTTCGAAAACGAGGTGCAGTCCCAAAAACTCGAATATTCATTCCTTGGCACCATGGGTCGCTTTATTGAACCTGTAATTGAGCCGTTGGGTTATGACTGGAAGATGGGCATCGGGCTGATTTCGTCGTTTGCTGCCCGGGAAGTGTTCGTGAGTACCATGGCTACCGTGTATAGCCTGGGTGGTACGGACGACGAGCTGACCATCCGTGAACGCATGGCTGCAGAGATCAACCCCAATACCGGCAAACCGGCTTATAACTTTGCTTCGGGCATATCCCTGCTCCTGTTCTATGCGTTTGCCATGCAGTGCATGAGTACGATTGCCATTGTCAGGAAAGAAACAAATTCCTGGAAATGGACGTTTATCCAATTGGCATTTATGACGGGTTTTGCGTATATTGCCGCTTTAGTGGCATACCAACTTTTGAAATAACAATGGATGCATTTTTAATTCAATACATTGCCATAGGTGCATTATTTTTAGTGGCAGTCGTATTTTTGATCAGGCGGACACGCCGGTCTTTCAGGAACAAGGGAGGCTGTTCCAAGGGTTGTGGGTGTGAATTCTCTGAAACCAGCATGGAGAAACCAAAAAAAGCAATATATTAGCCGCTTCAAAAGATAAGCCAATGACTTACCAAGCAAAGGAAGAACTTTTCAAGGAAATAGAGGGAATTCTTACAGACCAAGGATTTCAGGTTGTACAACAAGACCAGACACGCCCATGGGGTGGGTTTTTCGTCATCGAGGAATCACAGGCCCAACAGTTTGCCAACACGTATTTCAACGGGATCGATGTGCAGGAGCTTAAGATATCTGGCAAGCTCAGCCCGAAAATTCTCGTGGTAGCACCTGGTAAGCGTCTATCCTGGCAATACCATCACCGTCGTGCCGAAATCTGGCAGGTAGTACGTGGCATCGTGGGTGTCGTAACCAGCGATACCGATGAGGAGCACGAACTGCAAATTCTGAATCCGGGTGATGTAATCCGGCTGAATCAGGGAGAGCGTCACCGCCTGGTAGGGTTGGATGAATGGGGAGTTCTCGCTGAAATCTGGCAGCATACCGATGCGGGCAACCCATCGGATGAGGATGATATCGTCAGGGTACAGGACGACTTCGGACGTTAAAAGACGCCCGCAATCCGGGCATACATTTCGGCCATGGCCGCTTGGTCTAACAGCCATTTAAGGGGCTTGGATTTCTGTCCGGCCCCTTTCCATTCCTGGCCAAACAGCCCCTCTTGGGATCGCGCATGTTCCCACGCATAATCCAGGCTTTCGCGGAACGCCTCCAGGTAAGACCGGTTGCCGTCAATGCCGAAGAGTTCGACATAGCCCCGCAGCATCACGGCAATGAACCAATTATTACTCCGTTTTAACAGCTTACGTGATTTTCCATCCCTCCCCGTAACATCTTCGAAAAAGAATCCGTAGCCGCTTTCCGCAATCCGCTGTGCATCTACCAGGTAGCTGCGATCTTCCGTTAAGCGGTATAACAATGCCGCTGCCTGCAGCATCTGCCCGCTGTTGTAGGGATATTTGTGCTTATCAACCTTTTCTTCGAGACTCACGTTGTCCCAATACAGCCCGTCTTCCGGATCCTGCAACCACTTTTTCGTCCAGGCGTACCATTCCCTGCCTTGGTGGAAGTAAAGGCTATCGCCCGTAGCTTCAAACAAGCGCAGTGCAAAGACGGCCGCAGGTGCATTGGAACAGGCGTTCTTAGATTCCTTCTTCTGTTCACACCAGTAGACCCCACCCCCCAGCAGAGCATCCTGCCCACTCGTTACAAATGCCCAGATTTCCTCCGCTTTCGTCAGGTATTCGTGGCGTCTGCCTTGGAGGTACAACTCAGCAAAATCAATCCCCAGCCAGATATTGTCATCGTAAAAGCGGTCAGAGAGTCCTTCCGAGCGGATATAAGAGGCGTAGGCGGCCGGTTGCCGGCTATCGTCATAATAGGCCTGTAAGCCCGGCAGTATGCGGCTGTCTATCAAACGGAGATACGCTGTATCACCCGTACGCTCGAAAAGCACATTGGCCGCAGAAAGCGTTCCTGAGAACGGCCAGAGGTAAGCGTAGGCATTTGTGGTCGAATTGGGATCACTAGCCAGGTAGTCAGCCCGATACGTGCGGTCATAGGGATAGTTTTCACGAAGTAAAAAAGTATGATCTGCAGCATACTTCGCGTAAATCGTGTCCAATACAGTCTGTGCCCGATGAAGCTGCACGCGGTCGGCAGACGCGTATTCCTGACACAAACCTTGTGCCGGCTGAAAGACGGCAAGATTTCCGATCAAACAGGCCGAGTAAACAATTGAACGTATCCGCATATTCGCTAAGCTATTATTTCCGGCAGTTACAGATTTCCTTTTTTCATTTCATCTATGGCGTAATTTGCGGCCCTTGCTGTAAAAGCCATGTACGTCAGTGTCGGATTTTGTGTAGACGTAGACGTCATGCAGGCCCCGTCGGTGACGAATACATTTTGGCAGGCATGCAACTGGTGCCATTTATTCAACAATGAGGTTTTCGGATCATGCCCCATACGCACCCCACCCATTTCGTGAATGTCGTTGCCCGGTCTCCGGTTGTCGTCGCGCGTCTGAATGTTGGTAAAACCTGCTTTTTCGTACATCTCGGTCATCTGTTCGTAGTAATCCTGCCGCATCTTCCGGTCGTTTTCGTCGTAGTCTATCGAAATACGCAGCAATGGAATGCCCCATGCATCTTTTTGATCGGCATCCAGGCTCACGAAATTTTCCTCTTTCGGAATAGTTTCCGCCATCATGTGCGAATGTACCCGCCACGTACCCAATTTGGCATTCAGCATGCCTTCTTTCAACGCGCTGCCTACACCCGACGTGTCCCGTATTTCGGCACGGCCGGCACCGAAACCGGCTGCCCAACCACGCAGGAAATCCGTCTCTTGCCGATACACATTCCGAAAGCGGGGAATATATCCCCCACCAGCCGGGTTACGGCCATCGGTACGGTATTGCAGCAATCCGTCGTATTCGGCACCAATGGTGGCCGTATAGTTATGGAATGCGACATATTTGCCCATGAGGCCGTTATCATTTCCCAGCCCCTGCGGAAACCGGTTGGAAATGGAATTCAGCAAAATCAGGTTGGTATTCAAAGCCGATGCATTCACAAAAATCACCTTTGCAAAAAACTCCATTTCTTCCTTTGTATTGGCATCAATTACCTTAACACCGGTCGCTTTGCCCTTGGTTTCGTCGTAAAGGATGGAGTGCACCACCGAATGGGGCCGCAAGGTGAGGTTGCCCGTTTTCTGCGCCCAGGGGATGGTCACCGCATTGGCACTGTAGTAGCCGCCGAATGGACAGCCCCGCTGGCAGAGCACCCGGTTCTGGCACTGTACCCTACCCTGCTCAATGTGGATGGGGTTGGGTTTTGACAGGTGTGCGCACCGTGCGCTGATTACATGACGGTTTTTATAGTGTTTCGCTACTGACTTGCTGAAGTGATCTTCCACGGCATTGAGCGGGAATGCAGGTAAATGCTCACCGTCGGGCAATTCCGGAATCCCGTCGTTGTTGCCCGACACGCCGACGAATCGTTCCACATAACTGTACCAGGGTGCAATATCTTTATACCGGATGGGCCAATCGACGGAAAACCCGTCACGCGCTGGTCCTTCGAAATCAAAGTCGCTCCAACGCTGCACCTGCCTGGCCCATAAAAGAGATTTGCCACCCACCTGGTAGCCGCGTATCCAGTCAAAATCTTTCACCTGGATATACGGATGCTCATCGTCCTTTACGAAAAAATGCTTCGAATCCTCCCGGTAGTTATAACAACGGTTTGCAATGGGATTCTTTTGCTTGTCTTCATACGGCATTTCCAGCCGGTGTTCAAATTCGTAGGGATATAGGTTGGTGGTTGGGTAGTCTTTCACGTGTTCCACGTTACGCCCCCGTTCCAGCAGCAAGGTCTTTAATCCTTTTTCCGTAAACTCTTTGGCAGCCCAGCTGCCACTTGCACCGGAGCCGATCACAATGGCATCAAATGTCCGTTCCTTAATACTGTCTATTGCCAGGTTTGCCATAGAAATTCCGTTATTTGTTTAGTTTTCTGTAGTTAGATTCGTTGTTATGCCGGAGCATACCCATTGTACCGGCCCGGTACGAGTTCATATTTCACCAGATTGGTCATCACATACTGGGAGTTCAGATAACCCTGTGTGGTCCGGCGTTTCGTGATAGAGAAGAACTGTTTCAGGTCTTCGTCGGTACTTTCGCCGATTTTACCGAGCAATTCCGTGCGGCTATTCGCGTCAGCAATGGTAAATCCGGTGCCTAGCTCTTGCTTCGACCATACCGAAAATGCCGATAGTCCCTTTGTAAATTGTTTCTGTTCTTCTGGGGTATGGCAGTCATCGACCATCTTCAGGACAAAGAGATGTAATAGCAATTCCTTGCCACCGGGTGTGTCGGTAGCCGGAATCAGGGTTTCCGTCACCTCGGCGAGCAGGTGCTCATCGTCCTCACTGATCGAGAGATTCGTCAAATCAATGCTGGCTTTTCCAGATTCCCGGAAACAGGCCGGAAGTACCAAGGTACCTCCGGCAATGTATAAGAATGTGCGTAAAGCAGTTCTACGGTTCATTATGATCTCCTATAGTGTCGTCTGTTAGTTCAACCGTCAATATTACTGAAAACAATTGATCAATGCAACGGATATACCGCTATAGGCTTATTGAATTCGAAGAACCTGTCCTTGTTCGATCAGCGATTTACCCAGTTGATCATAGGGAACATCCTGAACGGCACAACGGCGATCGACTGTCAACGCCGCGGCTGTGGCAGCTGCCTGACCCAATGCCATAAACGTAAATTCAATCCGGATGGCACCGTAGGCGATGTGGCTTGAAGATGGACAGGTCGGCGCGATTAAATTGGTACATTCACTTCGCCTAGGTACCAATGCCCGATAGGAAATGCCAAATGGCTGCCACCAATCGCCCCCAAAGACAAATCCTTCATTGTAAGCATATCCATCCTTGACGATGGTCCGGACATTGTGCACGTCGGGCGGCCAGAAGGCCACGGCAACCGGATCTGCTACCGGTGTTGGATTCAGCTTATCCGCATGATGTTCTGTGATCACGTAATCGGATACCATACGGCGCGCATCCCTTACATAAAATATCCGGGGCCATCCCCCGTTGTCCTGAAATTCGTCTTTAGGCAATCCCCAGTTCGACCATGCTTTCTGCAAGTCGGGATCTAGCTGCCCTACCTCAGTATCATTGGCCAAAAAATAAAATAGTCCTTGTGTGAAATCCCGGTGATACGCCAGAATCTGTTGCCGTTGGTTCCGATCACCTGCTGGGTAACCGTAGTTCATCCCATTCAGGTTATGGGACACATCGCTACCGCCGTTGAAATCAGTTTTCCGGTTGGGAAGACCGACACGGGGCCGGTAGATTTGTCCCCCCGCTTTTAGGTACCGAATGAACAACTCATAGTGACTTCGATCGTAGTTTTCCGGTTTTGGAAGCGGAAGGCGATTTTCGGCACTATCTGTCAGGCAGACCCTGAAACAATACGCTTGAAGGCGGTGATCGGCGGTGCCCGGTGTACCCAATGATTCATCCAATACGCCATGGATTGTACCGCTTTCCGGACGACCGGGCTCCCGGTACGGATCGACTTTGACAGCAAACTGGCAATGTGTAGTGTGTTCTCTAATCCCGTTTTTTGTCTCTTCATACTCCGCATTTGCCTCACGCCCGATCACTGTGGATACGCCTACCGCAGCCAACACATCACCTTCTAGGGTTGCATCAATGAACACCTTTCCATTGATCACACCTTTTTCGGTACGGATGGAACGAATGGTCCCGTTTTCCATAATTGCAGGCGTTTCACCCTCAACGAGCGGCGCTTCCAAAAGTACGGTAATCGGCAATTCCCTAACCCAATCATTAATAACCTGTTCAGCAACGTGCGGTTCAAACCGCCACATACGCGGATTTTTTAACTTTTGTTGGACTGCACGGTCGAATGAATCACGTATACCATATGCGTCGGCTATCCGTCGATAAAATTCCAGGGCAAGTCCACCCACCGCCGGACTGTTCTGAAATTCGTGATGGTTGTCGATATCCGTTCCGCCCAATCCTTCAACGTTGATGCCGCCCAGGTGGTTGCCGGGTTCCACAAGTACCACCGATTTCCCCAACTTTGCCCCCTGAATAGCTGCGATGAATCCAGAAGATCCGCCGCCGTAAATTACAATATCGTATTCGCGCTCTTGGGTACATCCTCCGGCAATTGCCCCGAGGAGGCCCATTGCTAGGCTTAAAAGAAGTGTTCCCAACTGATGTCTTTTCATAATTAATAGCCTCCGTTATTAATAGCCTTCGTTTTGTATCAATGCTGCATTTGCATCGATCTCCCGCTGCGGAATGGGAAGATAACGATTGAAATCTTTTATATTGGCATCACGTGAAAAACTGTTTTCGGCCTTCACTGCTTCAATCAGACGGTCGCGACGCACTAAATCAAACCACCGGTTGGCTTCGAAACAAAATTCTAGCCTTCTTTCTTTTAACACAGCCTCCCTGAACCTAGTCAGGTTCAATCCATCCAATGGTTGCAATCCGGCGCGCATCCGCACGCGATTCAGCGCCGCATACGCATCGTCGGTTGGCCCACCGTTGCTTTCATTTAACGCCTCGGCATAAATCAGCAAGATATCCGAAAACCGAAGATAAGGAAAGCTTTTACCCGCCTGCCCAGACAAGGTCGCAGTCAGGTCGGCAAGCTTCCAGAAAGAAACTGCAAGTGCTGGATCGGGATTGTCGATGGATAGATTGACAACAGCACCCGTATTGGGATGAATATACGAAGTCAAAAAAGTAACCGCTTTCCGTTCATCGTTCGCTTCATAACCAGCAAAAAGACT
Source organism: Parapedobacter defluvii (assembly GCF_014642075.1). Classification (GTDB taxonomy): domain Bacteria; phylum Bacteroidota; class Bacteroidia; order Sphingobacteriales; family Sphingobacteriaceae; genus Parapedobacter; species Parapedobacter defluvii. Next base: position 35,074 of record NZ_BMIK01000003.1, read on the forward strand.
TTTGGTAGCGCGTAAAATACCGCTTCCTGTTCCGGGCACGATCGGTGCTCCACGCGGGGCATAGCCTGTCGCCAGGTTATTGCCAGACAGATCCGTAATGTAGAGTATTTCAAACAACGATTCCTTTCCACATCGGTTTGCCATATCGTACACTTGTTCATAGTCTTCCCATAGGTCATAAAGCCCCAGATCGATAACCTCTTTTGCTTTTGCCGCGGCCTGCGCCCAATAGGGTGAAGCAGAATTGTTACCTGCGCGTGTAAGCAGCACCTTAGCAAGGAGGCCCATCGCCGCACCACGTGTGGCGCGACCGACATCGTTACCCGTATACGATGTTGGAAGCAACTGTCCAGCCGTGTTAAGATCGTCAATGATGGTTTCGAACACCTGATCAGAAGGCTGTCGTGGCACCTCAATCCCATTTAAGGAGGTTACCTCTTCCAACACCAGCGGCACATCTCCAAAGAAGCGCACCAGATTGAAATAATGAAACGCACGAAGAAAGTGAGCTTCACCGAGGTATTGGTTCTTTAACTGGTCATCCATCTCTATACTAGGTACGCGAGCCAACAGGACGTTTGATCGCTGTATACCCGAATATGCGGTGGCCCAAATGTTTCCGACGAACGTATTCTCCGGCGTCAGGTTGTAATTCCATAGGGCTACACGGTCTGCATTCCCGGTTAAAAATGGAATTGCGTCATCTGAAGCAACATTATTGGGCGTATTAATCACCTCGTCTCTGTAAAGATCTCGAAGCTGTCCGTATAATGCAATGGCTGCCGAATTTGCATCTTCGGGTGTCCTGTAGAACGTATTAACCGACTTCGAATCTACGCGTTCCAAATCAAGATCGGGTACGCAAGAGGAGTAAACGAGTGAAGTGATCGCCAAAAGTTTTATAATCGTTTTCATCTAATTATTTTTTTAATCGGTTGATGAGCGCTCGATGTAAATAATGATTGCCTTGTGTGTCAATATTATTTACTTCTCGGTTTCATATTATGTTAGTCAACGCATGATTAGCTATAAACCGATATTCAATCCTACCAAAAATGTTTTAGCTGCGGGATATCCCCCATAATCCATGCCCTGGCTAATTGATGTCGTACCGAAACGGCTCACTTCGGGGTCATATCCTTCGTATTTTGTCAAGGTCCAAACGTTCTGTGCTGCGACATAAATCCGGATAGACCGTCCATCGATCTTACGCAAAAACGACATAGGAAGCTGATAACCCAAGGAAATATTTTTCAATCGGAGGTAAGAGCCGTCTTCGATATGGAAGGTGGAAAGAATCCGCTGACCGCCCGAAGCATTCGCTCTTGGAATTGTGCTTGATGGATTTTCGGGGGTCCATCGGTTCACCACGGCTCCAGCCTGATTATTATTTCCGTTGAGGTTATATAGATCAAAGCGCCCATAGTTCAGGATCTCGTTGCCATAGCTTCCCTGTACAAAAACATTCAGATCAAATCCCCGGTAGCGGAATGTGTTGTTGAAGCCGCCAAAAAATTTCGGATAGCCATTGCCTATGACGGTTCGATCTTCATCGTTGATCGTGTTATTACCATCCAAATCTTGGTAACGGATATCCCCCGGTTTGGCATTAGGCTGGGCAGACCCTACAATTTCCGTTTCGTTCTGGAAAATGCCATCCATTACTCGTCCATAAAAATTACCTAAAGGTTCACCCACCTTCAGTTGGATGGGATTGGAAACCTGGAGGTGGCCCACTCCAGAGCCCGTTAGGTATTCAGGCCGGCCATCCAGCCGAAGCACTTCATTTTTATTAAAAGCGATGTTAATGTCCGCATCCCATTGAAAACTTTCCGCTGACCCCACATTACTTCCGAGTGCCACTTCCAACCCCGAATTCCGGATTTTCCCGATGTTCTGCAAGGACGTGCTGTAGCCTGTGGTCTGCGGAACATTTACCGAAAAGAGTAAATTGGCCGTTACTTTATTATAGTAATCGACTGTCAATCGCAGCTGATTATTCAGAAAAGACACATCGGCACCCATGTCCAATTGACGGTTGCTTTCCCAACCCAGATCGAGGTTACTGATAATTCCGGGCACTCCACCGAGGCGGAGGATAGGGTTTGCCCCACCCAGAATAGCCGTGCTCTGCGCGATCGTAGACGAGTAGGCATAGTCGGAAATTCCCTGGTTGCCGGTCAACCCATAACTGATGCGTAACTTTGCATCGCTCACCCACCTTCCGGTGGTGAAAAACGGTTCGTTGGAAATGCGCCAGGCAAACGCTCCCGATGGGAAAAATCCATATTTTTTGTTTGGGCCAAAGCGCGACGATCCGTCGCTCCGCGCGGTCAGCGTCAGCAGATACCGGCTATCGTATCCATAGTTGACCCGTGCCAGAAAAGAGATCAATGCCCAATCCGCAGCGCCGGAGGATGGCTGACGTAGCGTAGCTCCAGCACCGAGGTTGTTATACATTGCGAAGTCGTCGTTAAAGTTAACAGCGGAAGCGCCCACACTTTCATTGTGGCTGGCCTGTGCCGTATATCCCAACAAGCCGGTCACGTCGTGCTTTTCAGCAAATACGCGTTGATATGTGAGTGTATTCTCGTTCAGCCAATTGTATCCTGAATTTGATGAGACACTCGCGGAGCCGTTCGAGTTCGCCCCCAAGGAGATCAGGCGTGTTGCATAGTAATTGGATTTATTATTAGCCACATTAGCCCCGATGGTTGTCCGAAACGTAAAATAGTTCAGAAAGTAAAGTTCGGCGTACCCGTTAGCAAGGAACCGCATGCCATTGTTGATGTCTGTTACCTCTTTGGCGATGCCCAACGGATTATCTACCAGATTTCCGTTCAGTTGTCCTACCTCTCGGTAATACACACCATTCGTATCGTAAATTGGAAAAACCGGGGCATAGTTAATCGCCGCGTTGGTTACACCACCACTAGCTCCTCCCTCGGTTTCCGTCCGCGCATTGTTCGTTTTTGTATAGGCTCCTTGCATGCTTAAGCCTACTTTTATCCACGACCGCACCTCACGATCCACATTTGCCCGAAGCGTATACCGTTTAAAAGCCGAATTGATAATGATTCCTTCTTGATCGTAATAGCTTCCGGATAATGCATAATTCATTTTATCATCCCCACCATTGAATCCCAATTGGTAATTTTGGATGGGCGCATCGCGGAACACAAGATCTTGCCAATCAGTTCCGCTACCCAGCTCGGAGACATTCGGCCGATCGGGCGATGAACCATCGAAATAAGCACCGCCTCCTGCGTTGATGCGTGCCTCATTGATAAACGCTGCGTATTCGCGTGCGTCCAATAGATCAATCTTCTTGCTTACCGACTGACTTCCATAATAGCTTTCAAAATTGATGTTCGACTGTCCGCTCCTGCCGCGCTTCGTGGTAACCATCACAACACCATTGGAACCCCGGGAGCCATATATCGCCGTAGCGGAAGCGTCTTTCAACACCTCTATGGATTCAATATCCGATGGATTGATGGAGTTCAAGTCGCCTGTTGGATACCCATCAATGACATACAGGGGCTCGTTGGAAGCATTAACGGAGCCCGTTCCGCGTATGCGAACGGTTGTCTCTCCGCCAGGTCTCGCTGAATTGGTGGTCACCTGCACACCTGCCGTCCGTCCCTGCAACGCGCGGTCAAGCGCTACAATAGGAGTCGCTTTAATATCGGCCTCTTTCACGCTTGAAACCGCCCCAGTCAGATCACTTTTACGTTGTGTACCATAGCCCACGACAATCACCTCGTCCAAATCGCTAACTGCGGATTTTAAGATGACCGCTACTGCCAATTGGCCATTGAGTGGCAGTTCTTGGGTTTCAAATCCGATCGCGGAAAATATCAGCGATTTATTCGCATCCTCCACAGTTAATTGAAATTCACCGTTGGCAAGGGTGGTAGTCACGGTTGACGTACCTTTCAACGTCACCGTCACCCCTTCCAGCGGCTCCCCTTTTTCATCGTTTACCTTTCCACTGATAATCTTTTGCTGCGAATTGCTACTTCCAATGTCCGGCGGAAGCTCATTGGATTCAAGAGGCCGGATCACAATCGTATTATCCTTCATGTAATACGTTAGCGATTGCGGCACTAACAGTTTGTTCAACACTTCTTCCAGCGGCCTATTAGTAGCTTGTACCGATACTATTGCACGTGGATTCACATACCGATCATTGTACATAATATGATATCCGGTTTGTTGTTTAATGGACATCAATACTTGTGATAGGGACTGTTTCTTAACTTTTAACGTGACCGTTTGGGAAAAAGTTGCGGCACTTAGGTGCATACTCGTCCAAAAAAGCAGCAGCGATAATAGTTTCATTATGCGCATTAATTGGTCTATCTCTCCCTTGGGGCTTTCTCTTTGCCTCAATAAGGGAAATACATAATTTATCATTACGTTTGTACGTTTGGATACGTTAAATAACTGGTTTTAAATACGTGGTTTACGACTGGTTCTGTCCAGACATCGGGGAGGTGTTTGCCGCACTTCCCTTTTTGTTTTACGAACGATTGAGTGTCATATTTTCTTCATTTGGTTCCCTCCTTTCTTTCATTATTCAACAATCAATTGTTTATCGATCAGGCGTAGTTGGACATTCGGAACGTCAGAAACATTCAACAGTTCCAAAACGGTCATTAACGATAAATTCCTACTCATCGTTCCTGTAAATGTATCATTAGGTATGGCTTTGGCATAGACGACCTCTACATCATACCACCTGGATATTTGCCACATCATATCTTCAAAAGAGGTATTCTGGAAATAAAATAACCCTTCTTTCCAAGCAATATATTGCTCGATAGCTATTTTTTTGACATTCAGAATCCCATTTTTTTGCAGGGTGCTTTGTTGTCCCGGCACGAGTCTGTTTGTGGTATTTGTGCGTGAGTCCACAACCTGCACGCTCCCCTCGACCAACGTCGTCCGGGTTGCAGGCTCATCCGGATACGCCGATATGTTAAAAGTGGTACCCAATACTTCTACGGTTTGCCCTGCACTGCGCACGCGGAAGGGAACGGTTGATTTACTCACTTCAAAAAAAGCTTCGCCTTCAAGTTCCACCAAACGTTCACGCTTGCCAAATCCCGATGGATAGGTTAAGGTCGAACCGGCGTTGAGCCATACACGGGTCCCATCGGACAGCGTCAATTGGTAGGTGCCTCCCTTTGGTGCAGCCAAAACCAATTGTTGCACACCGCTGACGGGCAGATCGACAACTTCACGCAAGTCATCATGATACGCGATGCGATCGTCCTTAACAACAATACCTGATTCCGATTCGCTTAAGTCTATGATACGGCCATCGGCCAATGTCAGGGTCGCTTTGTTGGTTCCCGGGGGAACATCAGCGACAGCAACGATAGCGACACTTTGATCGCTTTGAATGGTATATCTATCCCTCACTGAATAAATAATCAAGGTGACCGCCAACACCGCAACCAATATAGCAGCAACATAAGGTAGCCAAGGACGTACCTTTTTTGATTTCAGGGTTGTGACGCTGTCTTGATAGCCAAAGATGTGGGTAAGTAGCTGCTGTTGTTTAGCTTTGCTCAGGCTGACGGGTACGTCTTCCTGGTCAAATCTTTCGGATAGAAGCTGCTTGATGGTTTGCTCAAAAGCCGGATCATTCAGATAATCTCGGAATTCTTGCTGATCCAGCGAAGATAGCTTTCCTTCCAAATGATCCGAAAATAGTTCGTGTATCCGACGATGCTTTGGGTTCATCAATGCCTTTTATTAACATTGACACATGTGAAAAAAAATACGGGGTATTCAAAAATATCTTTTTTTGTTTTTCAACGGATATTAACTGAACAGTGCCATAAAAAACGCAACATAAGAAACCGCGTAGTTCTTAAAATGTGCTCTAATTTTGCGCAAAGCTTCTTTCATATAGGCGTGCACAGTTTGCGGCGACAGGTTTAACCGTTCCGCCGCTTCTTCATACTTCAACCCCTCCTGATGACAGAGTTGATACACCCGCTTTTGTTGGGCCGGAAGAGATTCCACGGCTTCATCCAGTATCCGCTTAACGTCTTTGTAATCCAGATTTTCTACGGTGCTGTGGTCAGCCTCCTCAAAACCTACCAGATGTTCGGCCATGTGTTTAGTCTCAGAAGCCAATTTACGAAGCACGTTAAAGCAATGATTTCTGACAATCCGGTTAAGATACGCCGGGAAATGATCGACCGTATTTAAACGTTCACGGTCTAACCAAATTTTCAAAAATACATCCTGTACAATCTCTTCCGCCAGTTCTTCCGAATGTGTAATCCGACGACTAAACGCATAAACGAAAGGATGGTATCGCTCAAAAAGAAGTCTGAAAGCCAGCTGACTCCCGTACTGTATTTGCGCAAGTAATTCTTTTTCGTTCTTATCTTCGTCGGTATTCAAGGTACGTTCCGCAAATTGGTGCCGACAAAACTAAGGATAAATGGACGAATCTAAAAATTTCAAGTATTCACTTCCCGCCAACGAAAAGACACCCTATCCCTACACATTTGTACTTTCATAAGTGGCTTCAACAGGTTTGGAATTGACGTTATCCACCATAAAAAAAGCTGCCTGAAAGGGCAGCTTCAATGAAAACCAATCCAATTGACTTTCTGTTAGATGAGCTTTACGTTCACCGCATTCGGACCTTTTTTGCCTTTCGCAATTTCAAAAGACACATCGTCTTTCTCACGAATTTGGTCAATCAGACCTGATACGTGAACGAAAACATCCTCACCGCCACCAATCGGAGTGATGAAGCCGAAACCTTTGGTCTCATTGAAGAATTTTACTACGCCTTCTTGCATTGTGGTATAAAAATAAAAAATTAAATAATAGCGAAGCTACGCATTATTTATGCCAAAAACATTGGAAACTAAAAATTCTTTTTTTGCAACCCCTCCTGACGGTAAAGGCTTTAAGAATATAATCACACTTTTTTTAAAACAGCTTATGGAATTTTCCCTCCTGTAGCATCCGTGGGGGACAATGCGTCCATATCCTGTATAATGTGGCGCAATTTTAGTTAAGTTTGCGCAAGCACATCGAGGGACATTAATTTCTAACAGCATGATTCGTAGCATCTTCTCTTTTGTTTTGGTCTTTTCCATCACAACCGCCATGGCACAAAAACAAACACTCCCCGCTTCATTTGAAAAAGAATGGCAGCTGATTGATTCCCTCATTGAAAAAGGACGTCCGCAATCGGCAGCAGAAATTGCCCAAAAGATTGTAACCACAGCGCAGCAAAAGTCTGACGCCCCGAATGCCATCAAGGCACAACTCTTTTTGATGGGCGTAGACGAAACTGTACAAGATGATGCAACAGTACACAATATCCGGAAGATTGACTCACTCATCCAAACAAGCCAGGGTGCGGAAAAAGCACTTTGGCAAAGTATCAACGGCGAATTGTACTGGCAGTATTACCAACGCAACCGCTGGTCGATATTGAGCCGGACACCCCTGGCTGGAGAGCCGCCGGCCGACCTTGCAACCTGGGACGCTGCGACCCTGATTCACAAAGCAAGTGAGCTGTATCAGGCATCCATACTGGAAAGCGAACTACTGAAGAAGATACCGGTAGCGCATTATGCCCCGGTCATTGCCAAAGGCGAAAACACCCGGCATCTGCGCCCTACGCTATACGATTTCCTTGCATTCCGCGCAATTGATTTTTTTCAAAACGATGAAAAAGATGTCATAAAGCCAGCTTACCAATTCCAGATTGATGGCACCCTATGGTTTGAACCCGCAAAGCGGCTCGCTGATGTGAAGGTAAATCCTGCACATCCGGAGGCACTGCATTTCCGGGCGCTGCATACGTACCAACAGTTGCTGGATTTCCACCTTCCTGACGCACAGCCCGATGCACTCATCGATGCCGACCTCCAACGGCTTGCTTTTGTCCATCAATATTCGATACATCCCGACAAGGACAGTTTGTATCTACACGCTTTGCAGGCCTTGGAAAAACAGTACCCAAACGCACAGGCAAGTGCACAGGTTTCTTATACAATCATCCAGTTTCTGTACGACAATCGGTCAACCGATTCGCAGCAAAAAACGGATCTCCCCGCACTTAAAAATCGGCTGGAGGCCCTTATTGCACGTTTTCCAAATACCGAGGGAGCAGCAAATGCTTCGAACCTGATGCAACAACTTACCAACCCTTCCCTCTCCGCTCAGACGGAAGAAGTAGTGCTTCCCGATGAAAACAGTAAGGCATTGCTTACGTATCAGAATCTAAATAAGGTATATATCCGTCTATATAACGACCTATTGCCAATGTCCCCCCGGCAAAACCAGTTGACCGACGAGCAGCAAACCAGCTTACTCCAAACAAAACCGATCCGATCCTGGGAACACACACTTCCTGCCGCGGGTGACCATTACGAGCATCGTACGGAATTAAAAATAGATCCCCTGCCCGTGGGCGCATACGTATTGGTGATTTCCGCAACACCCGATTTTCAGCATACAAAAAATATCCTGCACGCTACATCTTTTCAAGTGTCTGCCATCAGCATGGCAACTCATCATACCGAAAACGGCACATGGCTGTTTGCCTTGCACCGTAAATCGGGGATGCCGCTGCGTGGTGCTTCAGTCACCTATTGGGAGAGCCAATGGGATGGCCGTAAAAGGGAATATAAATATACCAGGCTGAGCAAAACAAAAACGGATGAAGATGGCAAAGCATTGATTTCTCCCAAACAGGTGGCGCTTATTACAATCGCCCACCATAACGATTCCCTGCAATTGCCCGGCCATTACTATTCATTCCGCAAGGATGGCAACGAACCCAAAACCAGTGATCATCTCTTTTTCTTTACCGACCGCTCCCTCTATCGCCCCGGTCAAACGATCCACTTCAAGGGCATCTTCGTACAACAGGGCATTAAAAGCAAAACCAATAAGGTGCTGCCCAATAAACAAACAACGGTAACCTTATACGATGCCAACGGTCAGGAAGTGACTTCAACAGACCTGACTTCCAATGAATACGGCTCTTTCTCCGGTACATTCACCGCACCGGAGAGCGGCCTCACCGGCCAAATGCGCCTCGGCAATGAACTGGGTTCCGCTTATTTCTCTGTGGAAGAATACAAACGGCCGAAATTTCAGGTACAGTTTGACTCACTGAAAGCAAACATCGCGCTCGGCGAAGCCGTAACGGTAAAGGGGAAGGCCCAAGCCTACGCCGGAAACAACATCGATGGTGCAGAAGTCCGCTACCGGGTAGTAAGACATGCACGCTTCCCTTATTTCTGGGCATTTTACCGTTGGGGGCAGCCCAATTCTCCGGAAATGGAAATTGCCAATGGTACGCTGACCACCGATGCCGAAGGTACATTTGAAATCCCGTTTACCACCATACCCGATAAGCAACTCAATCCGGATACCCGGCCAATATTTACCTATACCGTGTATGCCGATGTAACGGATGTCAATGGTGAAACACAGAGCGGCAATCAAAGCGTCCACGCAGGCTATCGCTCCCTGCAGATCGTGGCGTCAATAAATGAGCACCTCAACCGTAAGCAGCCGGAAAAATTGGCCATCAGCACCGAAAACCTCAACGGTGTCCCGACACCTTCGGACGTTTCCATATCCATCCGTCCGCTGCAATTTCCGGGAAAACTTTACCGGAAACGATTGTGGGAAAAACCCGACCAGTACCTGATGTCCGAAGCGGAATTCCGGGCCGCATTCCCGGACGATGAATATGGCGATGAAGCAGATTACCTCCAATGGTCCGAAGGGGAAGCCACCTGGGACACCTCCATCCATACGGCCACAACTCATGAGGTGGTGCTACCGTCCAACGGCTGGAAACAGGAAGGTTGGCATGTAATCGAACTGCGCGCAAAGGATCCACAGGGCAACGAAATCATCGAAAAAAAATACACCTACGTACTGGATCCCGCCTCGGAAATGAGACCACAGGAACCCTTGCTCGTGTATACAAATAAAACCTCGCTGGAACCCGATGAGTCGTTGGAGATGGTGGTAAAAACAGGGCCGGACAGTACGTATGTATTGGAAACCAGCACCGACATTACCCCCGAATTTACAGCCTTCACTTCTTCGCAGCGGATCAGCCGCCTGTTAACGGAAAAAGACCGGGGTGGAGTTGATTTCTCGTGGTTGTATGTGCATAATAACCGTGTTTATCAAGGCAGGCAGCGCATCACAGTTCCCTGGTCCAATCGTGACCTCCAGTTGGAATGGGCCACTCACCGGGATAAGTTGCTACCGGGTGAGACGGAGGAATGGCGATTGACGATCAAAGGCAATAAAAAAGAGATGGTTGCAGCAGAGCTGCTGGCGGGCCTTTACGATGCATCCCTGGATGCACTGAAATACCATGGATGGCAACGACCTACATTGGCAAGAACGAATAACTTAACCGGGAATTGGAATGCCAATCCGGGATTCGGAAGTTCTACCGGAAACACCTGGCTTGATAACCTACAGGAGGTGGTTCCGATTTCCTTTGAGAAACGCTACGATGCGTTGGATGGTCTGGCCAGCCTGATTTATCCGGCTCCGCAACAGCTGATGCTCCGTGGCATTTCCGGCCGCGTGCAGGGGGCAGCCGCCCCCGAGGCAAGTGCAGGCGTTGCGGATGCGGCCCTGGAAGAAGTGGTCGTAGTAGGCTATGGAAACCAGAAAAGGAAAAGTGTTACCGGCTCCGTCGAAACGGAAGCCTCCGAGCCGGCGGACGCCTCTGCCGAACAGGCGAGAGACGAAATCGAAACAGCCCCCCCTGTACGAACCAATTTACAGGAAACGGCTTTCTTCCTTCCCCACCTTCAAACAGACGCAGATGGAAATGTAACCTTCAAATTTACCCTGCCTGAGGCCCTCACCGAATGGAAGTTCATGGCCTTTGCGCATACAACGGATTGGAAAACGGGTTACCTGCAAGGTGAAATAAAAACGCAGAAAGACTTGATGGTAATGCCCAATCTGCCACGTTTTCTACGTCAGGGCGACGATGTCCGCATCAGCAGCAAAATCAGCAACATCAGTGCGGGCGACCTACAGGGGATAGCCAACCTGCAATTATTGGATGCGGCAACTCTTGAACCCTTAACCGGTTTCAGTGAAACCCTTATTCAAAAAGAATTTACGGCCCGTGCCAGTCAAAGCACCACCGTCGACTGGGTGATTCACATCCCCGAAAATCACATCAGCCCGGTCGTGGTCCGCATTACCGCCAAAGCCGGCAACTTTACCGACGGCGAAGAAAATACACTGCCTGTCATCACCAACCGCATGTTGGTAACGGAAACGCTGCCGCTACCCGTACGGGGCAATGAAACCAAAACCTTTACGCTCGAAAAACTGACTGACCAACCCAGCAATACCTTGGTAAACCATGCCCTGACGGTGGAGTTTACCGGAAATCCCGCCTGGTATGCCATACAGGCATTGCCCTACCTGATGGAATATCCGTACGAATGTGCAGAACAGGTGTTCAACCGGTTTTATGCAAACGCACTGGCTGCGCACATCGTGGGGCAATCGCCAAAAGTTAAGGCCATCTTTGACCAGTGGGCAACCCGCGATACGGCAGCGCTACTATCCAACCTGGAGAAAAACCAGGAATTGAAATCGGCGCTGCTGGAAGAAACTCCCTGGGTGATGGAGGCCAAGAATGAAACCGAGCAAAAACACCAGATCGCCCGATTGTTTGAAAGCCATAAGCTGGCAAAGGGATTGCAACAAAACCTTTCTAAACTAGGCGAAATGCAATTGCCGGAAGGTAGCTTTCCCTGGTTCCGGGGAATGATGAGCGACCGTTACATTACGCAGTACATTGCCACGGGCATTGCCCGTCTTCGCCACCTTGGTGTTGAGGCTGCCTCTTCCAAAGCGGCAACGGAGATACTGACAAAAGCAATGGATTACCTCGATCGGCAGATTCAGGCCGACTATGACAACCTGTTGAAGAACAAAGCAAAATTGGCCGACCCCCACATCAGCTATCCTCAGGTTCAATACCTTTACCTGCGCAGCTTCATCAACAACCCGGCTATACCCAAAGAAAGCCAAATGGCATATGATTATTATGTTACGCAGGCCGTAGCATTCTGGCCCCAATTTAACCCTTACTTAAAGGGGCAGCTTGCCCTTGCCTTGCATCGTGGTAACAACTCAGAAGCCGCAGCCGAAATCATGACTTCTCTTCGTGAAACTGCCATTCACAACGACGAACTGGGTATGTATTGGAAATCCATGCCCCGTGGATACCGGTGGTATGAGGCCCCCATCGAGGCACAGGCGTTGCTGATCGAAGCCTTTGCAGAAGTGACTCAAGACACCCAAGCGGTGGATGACCTTAACGTATGGTTGATCAAGCAAAAACAAACCCAATATTGGAATACCACCAAGGCTACTTCCGATGCCATCTACGCGTTGCTTTTGCACGGTAGCGACTGGCTGGTCAATGAGCCGGTGGTAACGCTCTCGCTCGGCAAGGAAACCATTCGGTCTACCGAGATAAATACCGAAGCGGGCACGGGTTACTTCAAAAAGCGCTATGAGGGCGATGCCATCACGGCCGACATGGGCAATATTTCCGTAAAGGTGGAACAAGCCCAAAACGAAGGGGTAGCTTGGGGTGCCGTCTATTGGCAATATTTTGAAGACCTGGATAAAATCACCGGAGCGGAAACGCCGCTACGCCTGCACAAGCAGCTTTTCATCGAACGCAACAGCAGCAACGGGCCGGTATTGGAAAAAATCACTTCCGATAATCCGCTAAAAGTAGGCGATAAGGTTACCGTTCGTATCGAATTGCGGGTAGATCGCGACATGGAGTACGTCCACCTGAAAGACATGCGGGCGGCTTGCTTTGAACCCATTAACGTGTTGAGCGGCTACCGTTACCAAGGGGGGCTGGGATACTATGAGAGCACGCGCGATGTGGCAACCAACTTCTTTTTTGACTACCTGCGCAAAGGAACTTATGTGTTTGAATACCCTGTATTTGTTTCGCAAGTGGGCAATTTCTCCAATGGCATCAGCACCATCCAGTGCATGTATGCTCCGGAGTTCAGCAGCCACAGCGAGGGAATCCGGGTAACCGTACAAGAATAAAGAGAGCAAAAAAAAGACTCAGATGGCCATAGATACCGCCAAAAGGTTCGATCGGATTGTCAATATCTACATCCAGCTACAATCCAAGCGCGTAGTAAAAGCGCAGGAGCTTGCCGACCGATTCGGCGTGAGCCTGCGTACTATTTACCGGGACATCCGCAGTCTGGAGCAGGCAGGTGTCCCCATTTTCGGTGAAGCAGGCGCTGGCTACAGCATTGTGGAGGGATACCGATTGCCACCGGTGCTGTTTACGAAAGAGGAGGCACTTAGTTTTGTGGGGGCACAGAAGCTGATGGGAAAATTCATGGACCAGAAGCTGCAAGAACATTACGAAGCCGCGCTGTACAAGATCAAAGCAGTACTCCGGATCACGGAAAAGGATTGGCTATCCAATATCGAGTCGAAAATTGTGATGGCTAAGCCGAGTTACGAAATTTTCAATGCCGATGTTCCCCATGCATTAAGCACGATCTTCGAAAGCATTGCACGGCGTCTCCAGGTTACATTGTCTTATAAGGGCCTGCGCGACGAACTGCCGCAGCAACGGGTAATTGAACCCGTAGGCATGTTCCACGAAATGAACTATTGGTACATCTATGCGTATTGCCATACGCGCAAAGCGTATCGCCAGTTCCGTGCAGACCGCATTACCCAGTTGTGGTTAACGGGCGAGTCATTCACCCAGGAACATCCTCCGTTAGGTCAATTCATGGAGGAACGGGAGCAGGCCCGCAATCAAACCCCTAAAACAACGGTCCGCATCCACGTAACGAAAGATCTGGCCCCCTACCTGAAATGGCAACGTGGCCACTACGGCTTTGTAGCTGAACGCGATTGCGGACCACACCTGGAAATGGAATTTGAAACGCATGACGTCCACGATGAGTTTCCCCGCTGGCTGCTGATGTTTGGCGACGGCACACAGGTGATCGAACCGGACAGCCTGCGTCAGCGCATCGCCAAAATCCTTAAAGCCGCGGCCGCTAATTTTTGCTAAGCCGCGGCGTCTCAGCCTGGTTTTAGCGCTCCCAGAAAAACGGAGGCTGGATTCCCAGTGCACGGAGGTACACATACCCCTGCGCACGGTGGTGAATTTCGTTATCGATGAAATACAGAATGTTTTGGATGATCGGGAAATTGTACTGCCCGAAAAGATTAAACGACACGTGAAAGTCTGCCTCCGGAATCTGATCGAAAAGCGCGTCGATATGCGGTGTAGCTTCGTCCCACCGAAGCAACAATTGCGCTTTCGTTTTGATATCGGGCTGGCTTTCTTCGTAATCACTTTCGGTGCGGTCCACGATGCCCTGCAAGCCCGGAACCGCTATCGCCAACATTTCTTTAGCCAAATCTGCAAACGGCCGCATCCCCCCTACCGAAAAGGTAAACAATTGATCCCCGGGAAATGCCTCGATTACCTTACGTGTCAGTCTGCGGTGTCCTTGCCAATGATTCAATAACTCCGCTTTACTTAAAATTTGTGAAGTACCCATAATTTGATGTTTTTGATCCATGACACAAAGAAACCACCCAAGGATGACAACAGTTTGTCAGCAACCTTCAAAGAAAAAATCAACAAAATTCCGTATAATTGCGTGGCTTTTATATGGGCATAGCCATTCAACGACTCGCATGTACGGTCTGATGTCTCATGTCTGATGTCTCATGTCTAATAGCTAAAAAAAATGACTGCATACAACGAAGATAGTATCCGTTCGCTCGACTGGAAAGAACACATCCGTCTGCGCCCGGGAATGTATATTGGCAAATTGGGCGATGGTTCCGCCTATGACGACGGTATCTATGTGCTGCTCAAAGAAGTGGTAGACAATTCCATCGACGAGTTTGTCATGGGCGCTGGCAAGACCATCGAAATCACCGTAAACGAACATAAAGTGTCCGTACGCGATTATGGACGCGGCATTCCAATCGGCTCCGTGGTCGATGTGGTTTCCAAAATCAATACCGGAGGAAAGTACGACAGCAAGGCATTCCAGAAATCAGTAGGCCTTAACGGTGTGGGTACCAAAGCGGTAAATGCACTTTCCACTTCCTTTGTGGTGCAATCCTACCGCGATGGCAAGACCCGTATCGCCGAATTCAGCAAAGGCGAATTGGTTAAAGACGAAGAAAAAACCACTACCCAGCGGAACGGAACGGCGGTAACGTTCTATCCCGACGACAGCATTTTCCGTAATTACCATTACCGGTTGGAGTTTGTGGAAAACATGATCTGGAATTATGTGTTTCTCAACTCGGGCCTGACCGTCAATTTTAACGGGCAGAAATTTGTTTCCGAAAACGGCCTGAAAGATCTTCTTGAGCGTAACATTGACACTGAGTCGATGCGCTACCCCATTATCCACCTCAAAGGAGACGATATTGAAGTGGCCATCACGCACGGCCAGCAATACGGAGAGGAATATTATTCGTTCGTGAACGGGCAACATACCACGCAGGGAGGCACACATCAGGCGGCATTCCGGGAAGCGGTGGTCAAAACCGTCCGTGAATTTTATAAAAAGGATTTCGATGCTTCCGATATCCGCGCCTCGATTATCGGAGCAATCGCCATTAAGGTACAGGAGCCGGTATTCGAATCTCAGACTAAAACCAAATTAGGATCCCAAAACATCGGCCCCGAAGGGCCTACCGTACGTACTTTTATCAATGACTTCGTCAAAAAGGCGCTGGACGATTACCTGCACAAGCATTCGGATACGGCCGAAGCCCTGCAAAAACGTATCCTGCAGTCCGAGCGTGAACGCAAAGACATTGCCGGCATCAAGAAATTGGCCAACGAACGGGCTAAAAAAGCCTCGCTGCACAACCGGAAACTGCGTGACTGCAAAATCCATTACGGAGAAAATCACGAATTGGCTCAGCAAACCACGCTATTTATCACCGAGGGCGATTCTGCGAGCGGTTCCATCACCAAATCGCGCGACGTACAGACACAAGCGGTATTCAGCCTCAAAGGCAAGCCGCTGAATGCATTCGGCCTTACCAAAAAGGTGGTGTATGAAAATGAAGAATTCAACCTGTTGCAGCACGCCCTCAACATTGAAGACGGATTGGATGGATTACGCTACAACAACATCGTTATTGCTACGGACGCCGATGTCGATGGAATGCACATCCGGCTGTTATTGATGACATTCTTCCTCCAGTTTTTTCCGGACCTGGTCAAGGCAGGCCATGTGTCCATCCTGCAAACCCCCTTGTTCCGTGTACGTAATAAAAAGGAAACCATCTACTGCTACAGCGATGAAGAGCGGCAGCGCGCCATACTGAAACTGGGTGGTAAACCGGAAATTACCCGCTTTAAAGGGTTAGGAGAAATCTCACCGGAAGAATTTGGATTGTTTATCGGTAAAGACATGCGGCTGGATCCCGTCATTCTTTCGAAAGAGCAGAAAATCATCCAATTGCTGGAATATTACATGGGCAAAAATACGCCGGACAGACAAAAACACATCGTTAATAACCTACGCATCGAAGTAGACATTGCGGAAGAACAAAAAATAGCGGAAGAGGAGCTTGTAGCTTGACAATAAAATGACGAACCAAACCCTTATTCTTATTCAATGCCGCGACGCCGTTGGCTTGGTGGCCACTATATCAAATACCGTCGCAAATCATAACCTTAACATTGTCACCATGCGGGAATACGTGGATGAAGCAGCCAACCGCTTTTATGTACGTATCGTGTGTGCCGGCGAGGCGGAAGAAAGCGACCGGCTCACTGCGGACTTAACCGCTGCATTGCCCGAAGGGGCCACCGTTGTGGTAAATCCGCCGCAGCAAAAACGGCTGGCAGTCCTGGTAACCAAGGAACATCATTGCTTGGGAGACATCATTGTCAGGCACTTTTTCAATACCCTGGCGGCAGAAGTTTGCTGTGTGGTGGGCAACTATGATATATTACGCGGGTTTACCGAACGGTTTGACATCCCCTTCCACTACGTCAGCCACGAGGATAAATCAAAGGAGCAATTTGAAGCCGAGCTGGCAGAAACCATAGAGACCTATCAGCCCGACTACCTTGTTCTTGCTAAATTCATGCGCGTTCTTTCTCCTGATTTCGTGGCACACTATCCCGGGCGGATCATCAACATCCACCATTCCTTCCTCCCGGCATTTATTGGCGCCAACCCGTATAAGCAGGCGCACGCAAGAGGGGTAAAACTGATCGGTGCTACGGCCCACTTCGTGACCGACGATCTTGATCAGGGCCCCATCATCGCACAGGATATTAAGCCCGTGAATCACAGCTTTACGGTAAAAGACATGGTACGGGCGGGAAAAGAGGTAGAAAAATCCGTACTCAGCAAAGCACTTCGAATGGTCATCGAAGACCGGGTAATCATCACCGGGAACCGGACGGTGGTGTTCGAGTAGCTGTGCGGAATTTACCAAAAACCCCTAAAGGCAACTTACTACCTGCGGATGCTTGCAGGTAAAGTTCCCCCGTTTCCAGGTTTTGCGCATCCGGCATGGCTGATTTAACCAAGTTTTCCACGATTACGGAGGAAAATCCCAATGAATAGGTATTGAGGATCAGGAAATGTTCCTGGGGGTCCAGCAATTGAACGACATCCCGCATCATTTCCGCGATATGGTCTTCCAGTTTCCACTTTTCCCCCTTCGGGCCGTGCCCATACGCCGGAGGATCAAGAATGATCCCCTGATACCGGTTTCCTCGTTTGAGTTCTCGCCTTACAAATTTGAGTGCATCTTCCACGACCCACCGGATATCGGCAAGTCCCGACAGTTCCTGGTTTTCGTTCGCCCAGGTAACCACCTGCTTGATGGAATCCACATGTGTCACATCGGCCCCCGCGGCCCGCGCAATTAATGACGCCCCGCCGGTATAGGCAAAAAGATTTAACACTTTGGGTTGTCTCGCAGAGAATGACTGAAGGGTCTCCGAAATGTAATCCCAATTCACGGCCTGCTCGGGAAAAACCCCCACATGCTTAAACGAGGTCAGTCCCAGCCGGAATTGAATGGCAACTTCCGGATTTTGATACCGAATGTGCCAGCGATCGGCTAGTCTGGGATTCTTTTTTATCCAATCGCCGCTGGTTGCCGATCGCCCCCGGAAACGGATATCGTGCCGCTTGGTCCACTCCGACTCACTCAGTCCTTTCGGCCATACGGCCTGTGGTTCGGGGCGGATCAGTATGACGTTGCCAAAGCGTTCCAGCTTTTCGAAATCACCGCAATCGATTAGCTCATAGTCTTCCCAATGCTGGGGAGTAAGAAGTTGGATGCTGTTTGCCAAAATACGCGTTACTTTCAGGCAAAGGTGCTATGTTTAGAGCGTAAAAACAAGGAAGTAAGTGAAAATGGTCAATAGTAAGAAACACCTCTTAGCGTCCATATTCAGCAAGGCCACGTATACGGATGCCTCCTTGAGCCGACTTTCGGTCCGCTTCGAAGGTCTCGATACGATATGCGGTCGACCCACCCTTACGATCGAACGAAATCGCTGCCGATTTAATCACTTCCGGCCATATGATCGAGTGGGAAGGATCATTGACCAAGGTCCCGTTTACAAACACTTCCTTACTGGAACCGCGCTGGTAATTCTTAAAACGCTTGCGCAGATACCGGTCTAATGTAACCACCTTCTTAATCCTTCCGGCGGTATATATTTTGACCGCCCCAAGTTCTTTGTCAACTTCCACTCTTTCAATCTCCTTCGGGTTAAGCGAATCTACAGGGCCAAAGATTTCGCGGTCATTCAGGAAGATGCGCGGTGCAGTAGGTTTGTCGGCTTTCTGCACGGCATCTACCTGAGCAAAAACAGGCATTCCGATCCATAACGTAACCAGTAACAGAAAAAATCTTTTCATCGTCATCCGCGTTCGATCTTAAAACCGCTCCTTGGCCGCTTTCATAAAAGGGCTCGCAAAAACGAAATTATTCAACTCTTCCACATCCGTATGAGCAATTTCCTTGTTTGATCCTTCCCACCATTTTTGGCCTTTATAGAGAAAGAGAATGTAATCCCCGATACCCATTACTGAATTCATATCGTGGGTCACCACCACCGTAGTACATTGATATTCATCCGTTAGCTCCGAAATCAGTTCATCAATCAGAATGGCCGTTTCCGGATCAAGGCCTGAATTGGGCTCATCGACAAACAGATACTTAGGACTCATGCTGATCGCCCGGGCTATGCCCACACGCTTCTTCATCCCTCCGGAAAGTTCCGCCGGATACAGTTTATTGCGGCCTGCCAAATTTACCCGCTCTAAGCAGTAATTGGCCCGGTCTATCTTCTCATTCCGGCTCATGTCGCTGAACATTTCCAGCGGAAAGATAATGTTCTGCTCGACAGTCATCGAATCAAATAACGCCGAATTCTGAAACAGCATCCCGATTTCCTTCCGGATGGGAATCCGTGTTTCGAAGTCCATCCGTGTAAAATCTTCCCCGTTATACAGCACCTTACCTTGCTCGGGGGCATGCAAGCCTACCATGCACTTCAACAGGGTACTTTTGCCCGAACCCGAACCACCAATGATCAGGCTGATTTTACCCGGCTCAAAGTTGGCATCGATGCCTCTCAATACATGGTTATCGCCAAACGATTTATGGATATTTTGAACTTCTATCATATGAAGTAACGGTAAAAATGGCTAAAGCATCAACGCAGTGACAATATAGTCGGCCACCAAAATGGAAATACAGCTGATTACCACGCCGCGCGTACTGGCCTGCCCGACTTCCAATGCTCCCCCTCGTACATAAAACCCCTTGAAAGCCGAAACAGAAGTGATAATAAACCCAAACACAAACGCTTTTACCAACGCCACAGCCACCGTATAACCGATAAATCCATCTGTAATTCCGTTAATATAATCTGCAGGGGTAACAGCGCCCGAAAGTGACCCTCCGGCAAGTCCCCCCACCAGCGCAAGAAAAATCGACATAATCACCAATACGGGTATCATGGTGATGCCGGCCAGTATTTTGGGAAGAATCAGGTAACCAGGTGCGTTAATGCCCATAATTTCAAGTGCATCGATCTGCTCGGTTACGCGCATGGATCCGATTTGAGAAGATATGGACGAACCTACCTTTCCCGCCAAAACCAATGCCGTAATTGTCGGGCTCAGCTCCAGTATACTGGAATCGCGGTTGATCTGCCCAATGACCGAGGTAGGGATCAAATCTGAAACCAGCTGAAAAGCAATCTGCATGGTCATAACGGCACCGACAAACGTCGAAATAATGGCAATAAGACCCAAGGAACCTACACCGATTTCATTCATTTCGTGAATGATTTCTTTCCAATAAATATTCCACTTTTCGGGCCGCCTAAAGACTGCTTTCAGCAGTAATAAATATTGTCCGAAGTAGGTAAAAAACATAGTTACTGATGCAATGTTTACTCAAATGTATAACGCAATGGCACGGCTAAATATACATCTTTTACGGATATGAACGAAAATAAGGGAATCATTGTTTGACCATCCCGGTAATAAACTTCTTAACTTTGACATCCAAACATGATAATCATGCCACTTTTAACAAATCAAACCGCACTGATTACCGGCGCAACGAAGGGAATGGGACTCGCCATCGCCGAAAAACTTGCGGAATGCGGCTGCAATCTGTTGGTTTCGGCACGCCATGCCGAAGCGCTTGAGGCGTTGAAAATCCGACTGGAAAAAAGCTATCCGGGTATTACGGTGCAGTACTTCACCTGTGATTTTGCAGACAGCGAGCAGCTTACCCGACTGATTCACTGGATAGAACAGCAGATACTTCCGATAGACATCCTGATTAATAACGTAGGCATATTCAGACCCGTTTCCCTGTTGGATGAATCCGACGAAGACTTCGATCTGCAGATGCGCATCAATTACCATACTCCTCATCGGCTATCTCGGTCCATTGCCCGTAACATGTGCAAAAACGGTAAAGGTCACATCTTCAATATCAGCTCCATAGCCAGCAGAGAACCGGTTTCATCCGCCGGCACCTACACTGTAACAAAATATGCAGTAAGGGGTCTAACTCAGGTATTGCGGGACGAAGTAAGACCGCACGGCGTAAAGGTAACTGAAATTATACCCGGCTCTACATTGACTTCGTCATGGGAAGGCACCCCGGTTTCTGCCGACCGGTTTATAATGCCGGCAGACATCGCCATGGCGGTTGTAATGTGTTTACAGCTCAGCGCAGGTGCCCATGTCGATGAAATTGTGATAAAACCTCAGTACGGTAACAGCTAAAAATGGATGGATCATGGAAAAGAAACTTCAACGGATACCCTACGAGGGGGCAGTAGCCGGTGTCTGCGCAGGATTGGGAGCTTATTTCGGAATAGACAAAACCTGGGTACGACTGGCATTTGTACTTAGCGTTTTCTTTTCAGGTTACATGGGGATCGGATTATTGGGACCGATTATTTACATCGTTCTGTGGATCGTCCTCCCCATTAAGACCTTCTCGTTGCCTCAAGACCCTTTTGATGTTGACTACCGTGCAAAAACGGATCAGGAATTTATGGCGCATGACCGCTATACACCGCCTTCTACCAACCAACGGGTTTCAAAAGACAGGTATATCGCCGGACTTATCCTGCTGGCAGTCGGCATATTTTTCCTGTTGCATCAACTGGATGTGTTTTATTGGCGGGATTTTGCACGCTACTGGCCGGTATTGATTATCCTTATGGGATTGGCAAGCATTGTGGGGGCCTTCAACAGCCGAAATCCCTCGTTTCAGAACAAGGAAAAAAGCGGCACAGACCCTGAACCAGAACCACCGGCAGATGACAGCAATGGAGAACCGTCATACACTAAATAAGTCAAGGTCATGAACAAAGAAAAATTGAGTTGGGGACTTATCCTACTGTTTGTGGGCGGTGTCCTGTTATTGAGCAATTTGGATGTCATTAATTTCTATTGGCGATCTGTATTCAGCATGTGGCCAGTTATCTTAATTGTCGTCGGTGTAAATCTGCTCGTACCCAGGCAGGGTATTGGAAGCGCCGTGTCCATTATCGTTACGATAGCTGCCCTGGCTTTTCTTACATACCGTGGCATGTTTCCACCGCATAACGATTGGTGGGGGTTCGACAACAAAAGCTGGCATAGCGAAAAAGAACCCTCTTCAAAAGAAAGAAAGCAGCCGAACAGCCCCAGAGGTACATTTACACATGAATACGACAGTACCATTACGACTGCACACCTGACCATCAAAGGAGGAGCGGTAGCCTATGAGATTGAAGGCGCAACCGACAAACTGTTTAGTGCGGAATCTGCCAGTACCATTGGCACCCACTACCTGGAAACCACAACCAATGGCTCCGATGCGCAACTTTCCTTTCGGATGAAAGATCAGAAAAAAGGCAATTGGAACGGCGATGAAAACTGGGCTAAAATTAGCTTAAATACCAATCCGACCTGGTATATCAGTCTCGACATGGGGGCTGGCTCAGCAGAATTCGACCTGACGACATACAAAGTCGCCAGTCTGAATTTTAAAGGAGGGGCTGCCTCATTCGAAGCTAAAATGGGCATGCCTTTGGAGGAAACAGTCATCACCGCTGAATCTGGCGTAGCCAGTGTGGAAATTGAAATCCCGAAGGCTGCCGCATGCCGCGTTGTGGTCAAATCAGGTCTTTCTTCGCGGGATTTTCCCGGCTTCACGAAGCAGAGCGATGGCTCGTACACAACCGAAGGGTACGATCAGGCAAGCAATCGGTTCACCGTTAATCTTCACGGTGGGCTCAGCTCCTTCACCGTAAAACGGTACGAGTAGTGAATCCTTCGGATCGATATGAAGTAGTGGTTCAGGGGAAGCCAAAGGGGCCTTTTTCGCTGGATGAGCTCCGTACGATGAACCTTCGTCCCACAGATTTTGTCAAACCCGTAGGCTATCCGGAATTCAAAGAGCTGCGGGAAATGGAGGCATTGAGCAAGGAACTGAACGTTGCCCACCAATCCACCCTGCCACAGTACTTCGCTTCGCTGGACATGCGTCTTTTGTCCACAGCCATCGATTACTTTTTTGCGTTTTGTGGCTATGCGGTCTTAGCAGCCATTTACCTTGGCGGCACATCGAACATGGAAACACGTATTCCCACACTCCTTATCGGTTTGGTACTTGTTCCTATTTTAAAGTTCCTAACAAGCGTGATCCTGGAAGGATCCAAGAAACAGGCTTCCATTGGCAAAATGTTGATCGGTGTAAAGGTAACAGACGAACAAGGTAAGCCTATCGGCTATGGCAGGTCAATCGCACGTAATCTTGCCAAACTGATCGGCATTGTAACGCTGGGAATCGGTTTCCTATCGGGCTTCTTTGACCGGAGACAGCAATGTCTGCATGATAAAATTGCAGGTACGTTGGTAATTAAGGATAGACTGATTTGATGGGGACGAACGACCGTTCCGTGCGTCTATCAGCTGCGTCTATCCGCACCGACCCACCGTATCGCTTTTTATGCCACATGGGAGATCCTGCGGGACGCAGTGGGATGCACTACCAACCGTAGCAGGATCTCCAAGTGGCGAGGTTATTCACGCTTGTGTTTTTGTTTTCATCGGTATTCATGAACTCACTTCGTTCGGTTTGCCAACTTTTGCGGTCAAAAGTGGGATGCCTGTCCGGCATAGAGGACAAGAAAGCCCCACGCGCTAACGCCAAAAAGCTCTTGCGGCAACTGAGCAAAAAAAAGCCTCTGCAAATATTTAATCCTTATCTTTGTACCGGATATGGACACAAAAATCGGAAACATCCTACCGGGAGGGTATTGTAATTCGCTGACGGAATATTCCAGATGGCTTACCCGCGAAGTGGCCATCGGCGATGTGCCCTTGGGTGGCACCAACCCCATCCGTATTCAGAGCATGACCACGGTAGATACGATGGATACCATTGGCTCTGTGGAACAAACCATCCGCATGGTAGATGCGGGCTGCGAATATGTACGTATCACCGCGCCCAGCATCAAGGAAGCCTACAACTTGGCAGAAATCAAAAAAGAACTGCGAAAACGCGGTTACAACGTGCCGTTGGTTGCTGACATCCACTTTACCCCAAATGCAGCGGAGGTGGCTGCACGCATTGTAGAAAAGGTACGCATCAATCCCGGCAACTACGCCGACAAAAAGAAATTCGATCAACTGCACTACACGGAAGCAGCATATAAAGCCGAGTTGGAACGGATTTACACCAAATTTGCTCCACTCGTTAAAATTTGCAAAGAGTACGGAACGGCCATGCGAATCGGCACCAACCATGGTTCCCTTTCAGACCGCATCATGAGCCACTATGGCGATACTCCGGAAGGCATGGTTGAATCCGCCATGGAATTTATCCGCATTTGCGAAGATCTCAAGTATTACGACCTCGTCATTTCCATGAAATCCAGCAACCCGCAAGTAATGGTACGTGCATACCGCCTCTTGGTTGAAAAAATGGTAGACGAAGGCATGAATTATCCCCTGCATCTCGGCGTGACCGAAGCAGGAGATGGTGAAGATGGACGCATCAAATCGGCCGTCGGTATCGGCACATTGCTCGAAGATGGATTGGGCGACACGGTCCGCGTGTCACTGACCGAAGAACCGGAGTTCGAAGCCCCGGTAGCCATTGCAATGGTAAATAGGTACACAAAACGACAGCAGGAGGCAGCACGTCAAAAGGCAGAGAGCAACCCTATCTTGCCGGCCGCAATTCAACCCGTCATCAGACCTTATGTATCTGCCGAAACGAATGCATTCATCGGCGGTTCGTTGGTCCCCCGGGTAGTCATTGACATTTCGCGGACAACACTGAAGGATCCCACCATTCTTACGGATGTGGGGTATAAATATGACTGGATGCTTGACAAATACCACATGGGCGAGCAGTCGGTGGATTTCGTCTATTTGGCCGACAAGCTCCCGTCATTCAACATGCCTGGAAACCTCAAGCAATTGTATGATTACCCTACTTGGAAAACCCTTACAAATAAAGCCAATATTCACCCCGTATACACCCTGCATGAATTTATAGAAGCCGATCTGAAAGACTCCGGCCTCAATATGGTACGGATCAGCTATGCCGATCTGACCACCTCCGAGTTTGAAGCCCTGCCGATAGACCGGACGATCGTTTTTTTGCTGGAAACAAATGCCTTGCATGGGATGGCAGACCAGCGTCTGTTCTTTTCCACGCTATCAGAACTGGGGTTGAACAATCCGGTCATTATTTGCCGGCACTATCCGGCCGAAGAGTTTTCCGCCACACCTGGTGACCTCATGGATCCCGAAGAACCCTTATCCAAACTGCAGCTTTATGCAGCGACAGACATGGGTGCATTGCTGGTGGATGGAATGGGCAGTGGCATATGGATTGATTCGCCAGCCACACCGATCGATAAGCTGGTATCTGCTTCTTTCGGGATTCTACAGGCTACCCGCTCCCGGATTTCTAAAACGGAATACATCTCCTGCCCAAGCTGCGGCCGCACACTTTTTGACCTGCAGGAAACTACGCAGATGATACGCAGCCGTACGAACCACCTGAAAGGGCTTAAAATCGGGATTATGGGATGCATCGTCAATGGCCCTGGAGAAATGGCCGATGCTGATTACGGCTACGTGGGTGCCGGACCGGACAAAATCACGCTTTACCGTGGCAAGGAAGTCGTTAAACGAAATGTTCCCTCAGCAAATGCCCTAGATGAACTCATCGAAATCATACGGGAAGACGGTCGTTGGATTGATCCGGAATAAGAGAATATAACTTATAATACTGAAATACGCTTTACGACGGTTTCTGTACCTGCGGATACACGGATAAAATAGAATCCATTGGTCAATTTGTTGCTGGTATCGAAAACATGGCTTTGGGGGCCTGCGTCAAGCTCTTGACTCAAGAGGGTCATCACCTCATTTCCCAAAGCATCCATTACCTTAATGGATACCGGACTTTGCTTACTGAGCCGATAGGAAAGGCTAATCTGATCAACAATCGGATTAGGAAATACTTTAACACTGCTTAACAACTTCTCATTTTCCGCAGCATTATTACCAATACGGAATGGAAAGAAATTGCGGAAAGAGGAAAAGAATGACCGCTGTGCCCGTTTCTCTGAATCTGACAGGAGCGGAACATTGGACCTAACTTCCTCTTGCTTCACCACACGGGTAGTATCCATCGCAGCGGCTGTAGACCGCTGTATAGCTTCAGCATTCCCCGCAAAAACCGTGGTGCTTACTACTAGGATAACAACGATGTAGTGTAAAAACTTTCTCATATAGTATCTGGTTCGACAATGGCAAAATGACTTGGTTTAATCTAAGTTAATCATTAACCCGTCCCAACTTGTATTACAAAGGTAGAATAAAAGCGTCTAAACTGTGTAAACAAATGTATCAATTTTTTATTAATTTAACAATTTTTAACACGTTTTGACGTTAAAAAACACACAATTACCGATACGGCGCCCGCTCCAACCGTTTGTCTGCTATCCGGCGGCATTATTATTCAGTTTGGAATGCCGGTAACCATACCCGAAATATACCAACAAACCAATCAGCAACCATACGATAAAAATAAGCCAATTGCTTGCGCCAAGCTGCGACATTAAATACAGATTAATCAGAATTCCCGCAACCGGCAGCAGTGAAAACCGGTACCGATAGCCCATCACAGAAAGCGCGATCCAAACAAACCAAAACACAATGACAAGCAATTTATGCTCAATGATTTCCGCTACCGATAAGTTACGCCATTCCGAAATGGTTTCCTGGCCATAGTAGTAAACGGCATATGCAGCGATGAAGAGCCCGATGGTAATCAGATATTTCCCATTGATATAGGGAACCCGGAAGCGGGACTGCTTGGAAATACCTGTATGATCCATATAGAGAACGCCCGCACACACCAATATAAAAGCAAAAAATGTACCTACACTTGTGAGATCCACAAAAAAGTCCATTTTGAAAAATAGCGCCGGAACCGCCACTAAAACTCCCGTTACAACCGTGGCAAAGGAAGGTGTTTTATATTTCGGATGGATGGTCGCAAAACGTTTCCAAAGCAGGCCATCACGGCTCATCGTCATCCATATACGCGGTTGCGCAAGCTGGAAAACCAATAGTGCACTCGTGATGGCAACCACCGAAGTCACTGAAACGATTCCTGCCATATAATCCAGGCCCACATATTCAAACACATAGGCCAATGGGTCCTTGACGTTCATTTCGGTATAATTCACCATGCCGGTTAGCACCAGGGTAATCAACACATACAGTACCGCACAGATCAATAAACATAGAATCATGGCTTTAGGCAGATCCCGCTGCGGGTTTTTACATTCTTCGGCCGTAGTGGAGATGGAATCAAACCCGATAAAGGCAAAAAACACCGCAGCTACACCGCTCAGTACTCCCTCGATGCCATTCGGCGCAAAAGGTGTCCAATTTTCCGGTTTCACAAAAAAAGCACCGCCTAAAATGACGAATAAAATGACTCCGATCTTGATAGCCACCATGACGTTGCTTGCTGTACGCGATTCCTTTATGCCGATATAAACCAACCAAGTCACCAAAAAGGTGATAAGCCCTGCGGGCAGGTCGAATATAAGGGGAAGATCACCCAACCGGGGGGCTTGCTCATAGGCTGCTGCCGCGCTCCGTTCAATACCCGACAACGAGCCCACTCCCTGTTCCTGCAATTTCACGTAGGCTTCTACGGCATACCCCGGTGCCATGGTAAGCCATCCCGGCAGGTGGATACCGAACCCCTCAAGCATGCTGACAAAATACTGCGACCATGAAATGGCCACCACCATGTTCGACACCGCATATTCCAGAATCAGTGCCCACCCGATGATCCAAGCGAACAACTCCCCAAATGCTACATAAGCATACGTATAGGCGCTTCCCGAAACGGGTACGGTGCTGGCAAACTGTGCGTATGACAGCGCCGTAAACACACAGGCAACCGCTACAAACACAAACAGCAACGAGACTGCCGGCCCACCGTTGTAACTTGCTAACCCGATTGTGCTGAAGATTCCGGCACCGACAATAGCGGCTATTCCCAACGAGACAAGATCACGAACACCCAATACTTTCGCAAGCCCTCCGCTCCCGTCAGACAGCGATGCACGGATAATTTGATCTACGTTTTTTTTGCGGAAAAGTTTATTTGCCATACATCGGTAACTATCGGTCAAACTTAGGGAAAAATACCGAAAGCTTAGGCAGGCTTAGGAAAGTTTGGACTGCACTTCCTCAAAAATAAGCGGAAATTTACCATCCAGTTCTGCGGTATAGGCACTAATAACGGCTGTTATCTGACTGTATTGATGCTCATCCAACCGTACATCCCATAAACGACGGCAGATTCCGACCATCGCATGCGTAATCTGACCGAAATCCCGGTAGCTGGCTACATATTGCGCACGCATAAAACTATTGAAATACGTGAAGAAGAACGCTGTATCCTGAACACCGCATAGCTTCAGGAACCGGTCGGTTACTTCCCGGTCTGCCGCGGCCAGGTATTCATAAAAGTCCGACTCATGCACCCATTTATGATGAAGCAAGAGGTGGTCAAGAAGCAGTTCCAGGGTAATATGTGAGAGGAACGAAGGGCGGATCACCGTGGTTTCTACAATGGGTGCAAGCAAGATCCTCAACCCATGCGTATGGTCATAAAAAAAAGCGGAACTGTGAAAACAACGATCTACTTCCACGTGGCGCATCCAGCCCTGGTAAATGCTCTGAAGTTTAGGATTATTACCAAAGCGGTCTTCATACTTTTGGGGCAGGACATTCATATTCCTGTCGGCATTCTTAATGAGATCTGGCAATATACTTCCCAGCACCAATTCGGGATCGTGGCTGTACCGTTCGAAATAATAATGCGAAAGGAAATTCATCCGTCACTTTCCATTTGCTGTGCACTTATTGTGCCAAGTTAACGAATTTCGTCGATATTCTGTTATCTTTGCCGCCGTATTATTCAGGCATTTTAATGGCAAAAACAACCATGGGTTTTGTTGATGAGTTACGTTGGCGTGGCATGTTGCATGATATCATGCCCGGTACCGAGGAAGAGTTACAAAAAGGGAAAATAGCCGGATACATCGGCTTCGATCCTACGGGCGATTCGCTGCACGTTGGCCATCTCACACAATTAATGACGTTGATTCATTTTCAGAAAGCGGGGCACCGACCGGTAGCCCTCGTGGGGGGTGCTACAGGCATGGTGGGAGATCCATCCGGAAAATCAGCCGAACGGAACCTATTGGATGAAGACACATTAAACCATAACATCGCCTGCCTGAAAAAGCAGTTGGCCAAATTCCTTGACTTTTCAGATCCGGAACGAGGAGCCGTTATGGTAAATAACTACGATTGGTTCAAAAATTTCCACTTCCTTGATTTCATACGTGACGTTGGCAAGCACATCACCGTTAATTACATGATGGCAAAGGATTCGGTGAAAAAGCGCCTTGACGGAGAAAATGGTCTGTCCTTTACCGAGTTTTCCTACCAGCTGATACAAGGATACGACTTCTACTATCTTTGGAAGCACCAAGGATGCATACTCCAGATGGGGGGCTCCGACCAATGGGGCAACATTATCACCGGTACAGAGCTCATCCGCCGCAAAGACAGCGGTACAGCCTTTGCTCTTACAACCAAGCTGATCAAAAAGGCTGACGGCAACAAATTCGGGAAGACCGAAAGTGGTGCAGTATGGCTGGATGCCGACAAGACTTCCCCCTACCGCTACTATCAGTTTTGGCTAAACGCCAGCGATGACGACGCAAAAAACTGGATCAAGATTTTCACCTTGAAATCCAAGGAAGAAATCGAATCCCTGATCGCTGAGCACGATGCAGCCCCTCATCTGCGCATCGTTCAAAAAGCACTTGCCAAAGACATCACTATCCGCACACATTCGGAAGCGGATTATGAAACCGCCGTGAAAACCTCTGAATTCTTGTTTGGCAACGGGTCATTGGATTTTTTGGAAGGCATGTCCCATCCAGCCGTATTGGATGTATTTGATGGGATACCGCAATTCCACATTGCAAAAGACCAGTTGACGGAAGGCATCGATATACTGGATCTTTTAGCTGTTTACGCTTCGGTTTTTCCCTCCAAGGGCGAAGCCCGCAAAATGATACAAGGTGGTGGCGTATCGGTCAATAAAGTTAAAATCAGCGACGTCAATCAACGGTTCTCGCAGGAAAACCTGGTCAACGACCGGTATCTGATCGTCCAACGAGGTAAGAAAAACTATTTCCTGCTAATTACGACATAACACAAAAAAACCGCTCCCGGGGAGGGAGCGGCATCCGCCAAAAGACGGATTTCAATCAACCTAAACTTTATGGAGAAAATCGTTAGTGGACAATAATGTCATGACCGAGCTTCAACTCCGCATTGCCTTCATTTTCAAATAGCCCACGCACCCATATGGTATAAATCAGCCCTTCTTTAGGAGTAAACTCAAAAGTATGTACCAACTTACCATTGCTATGTTCTTTGAAATTGAACGTATAGGCTTCGCCGCTGTCAATGGCAACGAAATCGCTAACCTCTTTGAACTGCTGATCGGTAACCATCACCGCATCGCCTGCACCTTCGATCCCAAAATCCAGTGCCGGTGCATCGGGACTGAGATTGATAAATCGAATCTTTGCCTTTCCTTCGCCCGGCGCGGATAGATCATCTTCGGTAACCATCAATTCGACATCGTCTTCACGTCCCACCACGTATATCGAATAAAACTGACCGGGATAAAACTGTACATTTTCCTGCGCCAGCAATCCGCTGTTTGTGATGTTTCCTCCTTCAAACACCCTGACCACCCGTATCCCCGGCCATGCCCGCTTGTAAGGTAACGTATCGCGGTAAGCAAAATCTTCAATTTGCTCAGTCTGTAGATCGTAATTGAGCCAACTATCATTCAACCCGAGATCCAGTTGGTCCGATCCCGGGACCGCATTCAATGCCCTCACCGCCGAAACCTGGAATACCCCGTTATCATCATCTTTCTGGCAACTACTCAATGTAACTAATGCAAAGGCAAATGCGGCAAACAGCCATCTATTCTTCGTTACTTTTCCAAATCGTCTCATTCAATTTTGTGATGATAAAAATGCCTCTGCGCCTACTGAACAGATAACGGGTATCACAAACAGAATGCTACAACCTGCGCAAAAAATCCGTAAGTTTGTCTCAAACATAACGTATCCTTTAGATGTCGGGAAAAGGAAATTCATTCAGAAAAAACATACAGCACGATACGGAAGGCAGACCGTCCTTACGCAAAAAAAGTGAGCGTAAGCCAAGATCCTATGCACCCTCCGGCAGTGCGCTGGGAAGCAAGTTGGTGAAAATAATCGGTCTGTTTCTGCTTATTTTATCGGTATATTTTCTTATTGCATTTATTTCCTACTTGTTTACTTGGAAAGAAGACCAGAGCTACGTTTCTGCCGCCAATGGTGGATGGCATACCCTATTTAAAACCCGCGAGGAATTCGCACTGGCAGGCATAGAGCCCCCCGTTATTCAAAACTGGATGGGAAAAGTCGGTGCCCTGCTTGCCCACCAATTTATCTACAAATGGTTTGGCATTGCTTCCTTTATTTTTGTAGGTATCCTATTCGTTATTGGATATAGATTATTATTCAAAGTAAAAATTCTTTCTATTTGGAAAACGTTGGGCTACTCAGCCTTTACAATCATCTTCCTATCGTTGACACTCGGATTTATCCATGGATTTATAAGTAATTATCCGCATTTTCTCGAAGGTGAATTTGGATTTTGGTCCAATCGGTTGCTTGCCGCACAGATCGGCGTGCCTGGTGTTGGCGGACTGCTGATCTTCACCCTCTTAGCGGTTCTCATTGTCTTTTTCAATTTCGACTTCAAATTTAGCAGCAGAAGCGGGCAGTCTGCTACCTCCCAACCCCTCGGAAAAGGGCCGGCCAATCTATCGCGCGACGAAGAGCGATACTTGCACGAATCGGAGTACCGGGTTGATCCCGTCGAATTCCGACTGAATAAAAACAAGGAGCTTTCTGAAGAGGAAGCTCCGGCTACCAATCAGCTGAAAACACCCGCGAACCTAAACAACGATGCGGAAAAACTCCGGCAGAATTTAACCATACCTCCGAAATCGAAGCCGGAGGAAGTGAAAGATGGATTGGATTTTTCCATCGAAAGATCGGAAGAAAAACCGAAAAACGAATTAATCACCCCGCCGCTTACGGTGTCTCCCATAAAGGAAGAAAAGCCCAGTACTGCCGATGAATTGGTGGAAAAGGTGGGCCAATACGATCCGAAGTTGGATTTATCCAGTTACCAATACCCGACACTGGATTTACTGCGTGACTATGGTTCAGGCAAAATCACCGTCAATAACCACGAGCTGGAAGCGAACAAAGACAAAATTGTCGACACACTGGGCAATTACAACATCGAGATCGCTAAAATAAAAGCCACAATAGGGCCAACGGTCACCTTATACGAGATCATTCCCAAGCCGGGTGTCCGTATCTCCAAAATCAAAAATCTGGAAGACGATATCGCACTGAGCTTAGCCGCGCTGGGAATCCGCATCATTGCGCCGATGCCGGGTAAGGGTACCATCGGGATTGAAGTGCCCAACAGCCATCCCGAAATGGTATCGATGCGATCGGTTCTGGCAACGGAGAAATTCCAGCATACGGATATGGACCTCCCCATTGCGCTGGGTAGAACCATATCCAACGAAGTGTACATTGCCGACCTTGCCAAAATGCCCCACCTGCTGGTGGCTGGGGCTACCGGACAGGGTAAGTCAGTCGGCATCAATGCCATCCTTACGTCGCTGCTTTACAAGAAGCACCCGGCGGAACTTAAGTTTGTACTGGTAGATCCAAAAAAGGTTGAGTTATCGTTATTTAAGAAAATAGAACGCCATTTCCTGGCTAAGTTACCCGGGGAAGAGGACGCCATCATCACCGATACAAAAAAGGTAATTAACACGCTTAATTCCCTTTGTATCGAAATGGACGCGCGCTACGACTTGCTAAAAAACGCGCAGGTACGCAACCTGAAAGAGTACAATGCCAAGTTCATCAACCGGAGGCTCAATCCGGAAGAAGGCCATCGTTACCTGCCTTTCATCGTGCTCATTGTCGACGAGTTTGCCGACCTGATGATGACGGCAGGCAAAGAAGTCGAAACACCCATTGCACGGCTAGCACAGTTGGCACGTGCCGTAGGTATTCACCTGGTCATCGCTACACAGCGCCCATCGGTAAATATCATTACCGGTACCATCAAAGCGAACTTTCCGGCCCGCTTGGCATTCAGGGTACTATCAAAAGTGGACTCCCGCACCATTCTCGATTCAGGAGGTGCTGACCAGCTGATCGGACGTGGTGATATGTTGCTGGCTACCGGAAGCGACCTGATCCGGATACAATGTGCATTCGTAGATACGCCCGAAGTGGAAGAAATATCCGATTTCATCGGTGGTCAACGTGGCTATCCGTCTGCTTTGCTGTTGCCTGAATACGTGGGTGAAGACGGTGAAGGCGGTATCGAAGATTTTGACATGCGGGACCGCGACCCGATGTTTGAGGATGCGGCCCGTCTCGTGGTGCTGCACCAACAGGGTTCCACCTCGCTTATACAGCGTAAACTGAAACTCGGATACAACCGGGCCGGACGCATCATCGATCAACTGGAAGCCGCGGGCATTGTAGGACCATTCGAAGGCAGTAAAGCACGGGAAGTGCTTTTTCCCGATGAATACTCATTGGAACAGTTTTTGGATGGATTGAAGAAAGATGCATAAACGATGAAACTTGTAACGCTCGGATATTCGCTGCTTCTGTCTTTCACTGTATGTGCCACCCACGCATATGCACAGACAGACGCTGCCGCCAAGGCCACACTCAATAAAGTAACACAAACCTATGAGGGATATAAAACCCTTCAGACTGATTTTACCCTCACCGTTCAACAGCCCCAGCAAACGAGCAACTATACGGAATCGGGCACCATTTCCATGGAAGCGGCTTCCGGCAAATACCGTATCACTACCAACAGCCAAGATATCATCAGCGATGGAAAAACACAGTGGATGGTGCTTAAGGAAGAACAGGAAGTGCAAATAACCGAAGTTGACAATTCGTCGGAGACCATTTCTCCTGCAACGATCTTTTCATTTTATAACAAAGGATACAAATATGTGTCCGCACCAGATGAACGTGCAGGCACTACCCAGTTGCGGGTCGTCGAATTGGCCCCGGAAGATCCGCAAACGCCTTACTTCAAAATCAAGCTACGCATCAACAAAGCCACAAACCTGATATACGACGCAATGCTATTTGATAAAAGTGGGGTCAAATATACGTATACGATCAAAAATACCAAGGCCAATCCTTCCGTCACTGCCGATACTTTTGTGTTTAAGCAGGCCGATTATCCCGGTTTGGAAATCGTGGATCTCAGATAGGTCCGATCTGATTACAATTTGCGGGAATCCGGGGAATTATCGTCGGTGGCATCCGCCAACAACGTATTCGTGCGGTATCCATGCCGGTGCGGATGTTCAATGATTTCCTTTACCGAAATGAGCTTGTATACGTAATTGCCGGTTTCCTGATTAAGCTTCAGACGAAAATAGTTGTCCTCATTCTGACGGCTGATTGCACGCAATAGATTACCTTCACCTACGTTAAATGCAGCGGCTACCAATGTCCAGCTGTTAAACTCGCGATATAACGCCTTAATGTACTTAGCGGCCGCTACGGTCGATTTCTCCACATTCTGACGCTCGTCTACCAAGCTATCTACCCGTAAGCCGAACGCTTTTGCGGTATTGGGCATAAACTGCCAATATCCCGAAGCTCCGCGATGCGAGGTCGTGCCACTGGTGAACCCACTTTCTACTAAAGGGATATACTTGAAATCCTCGGGAATTCCGTGCTGGCGTAAAATAGCGGCTACCCTTGGTAAGGTTTTCAGCGCTTTGTGATGCAGCAGATGCGAACGTCGTTTTGCAAACGAATATTCTTTGAGATGTTTTAACATCTTTTTCTCAATTCGTTTATCACCCAATGGCAGGGTTTCATCAGCGAAATTCAGCGATGTAAAATAAGGAGTGTTGCGGATATTGGAGATATCTTCTAGCAACCATTCCCCTTGAGATAAAGAGTCGTGTAGCAGTGCGTCTGGTGCGTCTGTACTCGCTGCTACATTGTATGAATACAATTTTGAAAGCAACACCAGTAGTAAAACCGCACTGCAACAGAGCAGTTGTTTTTTTATCATTCAGTCCCTTTTCTGTAACCCACGGCCGGTAATTAAATAGGGCCTTGAATTACTTGATCCAAAAAGTCGGATGCAAATGTAAAAATTATGATGTTAATATACAAATAGTTACACGCGAACCCATGTTTTTTAACACTATTTAACGTACCGTTTTCTAAGTTATTTTTGTGTAAAAACAACCGCAATAACTAATTAAACCCATATTTTTAATTACCTTTGCGGTTCACATTTTTTTTGGTAAAAGCATGCCATTTAGTAACAAAAGGAACAGTCGTGACGACAAGTCCAAGCGCCCGGGCAAATCAACCTCAAGTTTTTCAAAACACAGCGACCGCAAGTTCAGGAGCCGCACCTCATCAGCCCATGAGGGCAGAGATTCAGAACGGAAACCGAACGATTACCGCGACAAGCGTTCCGATTCGGAGCGTCGACCGTTCAATCCCGATCGTGAAAGAACCTACGGAAAAGATACCGAAAGACGTCCGTACACCGATAAGACGGACAAGCGCCCATACGGTACCGACAAACGTCCATACAGTACCGATAAGCGTCCATACAGTACCGACAAGCGTTCTTATAAAGGAGGAAAACCTTCATTTGAGAACCGCCCTTATGACCCTACGAAAAAGAGACGCGAACGGAGCGATGAGGCAACCAAAGTATTCAAGCGCGACCCTGAGCACGATGGCTTGATACGGCTGAACAGGTACATCGCCAATGCAGGTATCTGTTCAAGGCGGAAAGCCGATGAACTGATTGAGGCCGGTGTCGTTACGGTCAATGGGGAAGTAGTAACCGAATTGGGTAGCAAGGTTGATCCTTCGAAAGATGAAGTACGGTATAATGGTGAGCGCCTGAAACGCGAAAAAATGGTATATGTACTGCTCAATAAGCCCAAAGATTACATCACCACTACAGACGACCCCCAGGAGCGCCGTACCGTTATGCATTTGGTAGCGAAAGCATCCAAAGAACGGATTTACCCGGTAGGGAGACTGGATCGCAATACAACCGGATTGCTGCTGCTTACCAACGACGGCAACCTGGCCGAAAAGCTTTCGCACCCACGGAATAATGTCGTCAAGATATACAACGTGGAATTAGACAAGAACCTTACACAGGGCGACCTGAATAAAATCGCTTTCGGACTGGAACTGGAAGATGGCCCCATTAAACCCGACGCCATAAGCTACGTACAAGGCGGCAGCAAGCGGGAAATTGGCATCCAAATCCATAGTGGCAAAAACCGGATCGTAAGACGTATTTTTGAGCACCTGGGCTATGATGTGATCCGGTTGGATCGGGTGGTTTATGCCAATCTCACCAAAAAAGACCTTCCCCGTGGCCGCTGGCGGTACCTGGAAGAAAAAGAAATCATCCAGCTCAAGCATTTCATCAAATAGTTTTTACTTTTGACTTTTAACTGTTGATTTTGACTTTGTAACATGACTGATCCGAAATCGCTCACTTCCGTTGCCAAATTTCACCAAACATTCAAGCATCCCATACTGGAAAAGCCGACAATCCCCGACGAACAACGTTGCAGGTTGCGCGTAGCCCTTATCGCGGAAGAATTAAAAGAACTTGAAGAGGCCATTGCAGATAAAGACATCGTCGAAGTAGCTGATGCGCTTTGTGACATTCAGTATGTATTGTCAGGTGCGGTACTGGAATTTGGTTTGGCCGATAAATTCAGTGCATTATTTGACGAGGTACAGCGTTCAAACATGAGCAAGGCCTGTAAATCGCAAGAAGAAGCGGAAGAAACGGTCCGGTATTATTCGGAAGAACGGGATACCCCTTGCTTTTACGAAAAACAGGATGGCATGTATTTGGTTTATCGCACCGAGGACCGCAAAACGCTTAAATCAATCCGGTATTCTCCCGCCGATTTAAAGGCAATCATCGAGCGATGAATTTAGAGCCCTGAAACGCACCT
This sequence comes from Parapedobacter defluvii, assembly GCF_014642075.1. Lineage (GTDB taxonomy): Bacteria > Bacteroidota > Bacteroidia > Sphingobacteriales > Sphingobacteriaceae > Parapedobacter > Parapedobacter defluvii. The sequence goes on from NZ_BMIK01000003.1 coordinate 72,466, forward strand.
CTCCGTTCCAGTTCTTTATCAATATAGGTCTGAATTGCTGATTTTCCCTTGCCCCAATTGGGGGCAATGAGCAATTCCTGATCGGCAAGCCCAAACAGGCGCTGAATGACGATGTCGGGCCGCAATAGCGGAATGAACTCGCAAAGAAAGTCGGTATATTCCTCCAGACTAAACACGTGAAACGGTTGCCGCTTATACTGAACACCCATGATGGATCCCTCGACAATGTGGAGGTGGTGCAATTTCACAAACTTAATTTGTGGGAACCGGTTAATTTCATCGGCATACCGCAGCATCATCTCCCGGGTTTCCCAAGGAAATCCGAAGATGGTATGTACACAAATATCCAACGGACTGTTTTGCACCAGTCCGAGTGCGGTTTCCAATTCCTCGTGTGAGCATCCCCGGTTGATCCGGTTGAGTGTATCATTGTATATGGACTCCATCCCCATCTCCAAATCTACATCGTAACGATCCGTATAACTTTCAAGTAACGCTACTTTCTCAAAATCGATGCAATCAGGCCGCGTACCCACAGACAATCCCACGACATGTTCCGGTGCAACGTTCAGGGCCTCGTCGTACATCGCCTTCAGATAATGCGCCGGCGCGTATGTATTGGTATTGGGCTGAAAATAAATGACAAATTTTTCCGCCCCGTAGCCATTTACTGCCCGTTGGATGCCTTCTTCCACCTGCTCGCGTATCGTAGGCAATTTACGGGCAGAATCCGGGGTAAAGGAATCGACATTACAATAGGCACATCCCCCATATCCCTTGCTCCCATCCCGGTTCGGGCAGGTAAAATTACCATCTACGATAATTTTAAATACCCGCTTGCCATCGTATTTGGCACGCAAGTACGCACCATAATGGTTATAAGGCTTTTGTCCGATGTCAAGCAAGGTACCCATAGCGGTTGCAAAGATACAAAAAACCGCCAGGCACGTACCTGACGGTTTTTATAAATTTTCCGGTGATTACCGCGACTACTCATCACTGACCACCGGTCACTGACGACTGCTTAATCCTCCTCCTTCGAAGCCAGCAGTTGATCGTATTCTTCCTGCGAACCGACGATGATACGTTCGTAGTCGCGCAGGCCCGTTCCGGATGGAATCAAATGCCCTACGATTACGTTCTCTTTCAGGCCCAACAGGTGGTCGCGCTTTCCGGCAATCGCCGCCTCGTTGAGTACTTTCGTGGTTTCCTGGAACGATGCCGCAGAAATGAACGACTTGGTACCCAATGATGCACGGGTAATCCCCTGCAGCAATGGACTGGATGTAGCGGGAATTGCATCCCGAACTTCCACCAGCTTCAGGTCGCGGCGCTTCAGGCTGGAATTCACATCCCGCAACTTGCGCAACGAAACGATCTGCCCGGGTTTTAACTCATTGGAATCCCCGGCATCCACGACTACTTTCTTGTCATAGATGGCATCGTTTTCTTCCATGAAGTCCCATTTGTTGACCGCTTCCTTTTCCAAGAAACGGGTATCACCCGGATCTTCGATTTCCACCTTCTGCATCATTTGGTGCACAATGGTTTCGAAGTGCTTGTCATTGATCTTCACACCCTGTAAGCGATAAACTTCCTGGATACCGTTTACAAGGTACTCCTGCACAGCCGACGGACCTTTAATGGCCAGGATGTCCGCCGGAGAAATCGATCCATCCGACAACGGCATACCCGCTCTCACAAAGTCGTTATCCTGTACGAGGATGTGCTTAGATAGCGGTACCAGGTACTTCTTGATCTGCCCGTCGCGCGATTCGATGGAGATTTCGCGGTTACCGCGCTTCACTCCCCCTAGGCTCACCACACCGTCAATCTCGGTTACAACCGCTGGGTTCGACGGATTACGTGCTTCAAACAACTCCGTAACACGCGGCAGACCTCCTGTGATATCTCGGGTTTTCCCCGTAGAGCGCGGGATTTTTGCTAGGATAACCCCTTCTTTCACCGTAACGCCATCATTGACGGAAACGTGTGCTCCCACCGGAATATTGTACGTACGGATGACCGCACCTTTGCTATCCAATATCTTGATCGCGGGGTTCTTTGTTTTATCGCGTGTATCGATGATCACTTTCTCACGGTGTCCGGTTTGTTCATCGGACTCTTCGCGGAACGTGATACCTTCGATAATCGCTTCGAATTCAACTTTACCACCGAATTCAGAAATAATCACCGCATTATAGGGGTCCCACGAACAGATACGCTGTCCTTTAGTTACTTTATCACCTACGTTTACATACAGGTAAGAACCATACGGAATATTATTCGTCATCAATACCTTCCGGGATTCAGGATCGACAATCCGGACTTCACCGGAACGACCGATCACTACCTGATCCGGTCCTTCTTCTCCTTCATGCGGTACTGACCGGATGTTTTCCAATTCGATCACACCGTCAAACTTGGCCAATATCTGTGATTCGGCAGCAATGTTTGAAGCGGTACCACCCACGTGGAACGTACGGAGTGTAAGCTGCGTACCCGGCTCACCGATGGATTGGGCAGCAATCACACCGACTGCCTCTCCCTTTTGTACCCGTTTGCCGGTAGCTAAGTTACGGCCGTAGCAAAGTGCACAGACACCGCGTTTGCTTTCGCAGGTCAATACCGAACGGATTTCAAGGCCCTCAACCGAGGAAGCCTCGATTTTCGCAGCCACTTCTTCGTCGATATCCTGATCGGCAGCCACCAGCAAATCACCGGTCACCGGATCATACACATCGTGCAAGGACACACGTCCGAGAATCCGGTCATACAGCGGTTCGATAATGTCTTCGTTATCTTTCAGCGCTGTGGTATACACACCTCTTAAACCACCGCAGTCCTCGTCAACTACAATCATATCCTGCGCCACGTCGTGCAAACGGCGGGTCAGGTAACCGGCATCGGCTGTTTTCAATGCCGTATCCGCAAGACCTTTCCGAGCACCGTGCGTAGAAATGAAGTATTCCAATACCGACAATCCCTCCTTGAAGTTCGAAAGGATCGGGTTCTCAATGATTTCCCCACCGGAAGAACCCGATTTCTGTGGCTTGGCCATCAATCCCCGCATACCGCAGAGCTGACGGATCTGCTCCTTGGAACCCCGGGCACCGGAATCCAACATCATGTACACCGAATTGAACCCTTGGTTGTCGGTCGAAAGGATTTCCATCACATTCGCTGTCAACCGGTTGTTAATACGTGTCCAAATGTCGATGATTTGGTTGTACCGTTCGTTGTTGGTAATGAAACCCATGTTATAGTTATTCATTACCTCTTCTACTTCTTTCGTAGCCTGTTCGATCAAATCAGCCTTGGCATCCGGAATGTTCAGATCCTGTAGGTTGAATGACAAACCACCCTTGAACGCCATTTGGAAACCTAATTCCTTGATGTCATCCAGGAACTTGGCTGCACGCGCCATACCCGTGATTTTTACCACCTCTCCGATGATATCCCGTAGGGATTTTTTTGTCAACAGTTCATTAACGTAGCCGATTTCCTCGGGAACCACCTGATTGAACAATACCCTTCCAACAGTGGTTTCTATGATGCGCTCCTCAATTTCCCCTTCCTTGTTCCGCACCTTCGTTTTTACTTTGATGTGCGAATGGAGGTCGATACGCTTTTCGTTGTGGGCAATGATTACCTCTTCGGCAGAGTAAAACGTCATGCCCTCTCCTTTCATCACCCGCTTTTCATCGCTCTTACGGCCTTTGGTCATGTAATACAGACCCAACACCATGTCCTGCGAAGGAACGGTGATCGGCGTACCGTTTGCCGGGTTAAGGATATTGTGCGAAGCAAGCATCAGGATCTGCGCCTCCAAAATCGCGGCATTGCCCAAGGGCAGGTGCACAGCCATTTGGTCACCGTCAAAGTCGGCGTTGAATGCCGTACATACCAACGGGTGCAACTGGATAGCCTTGCCTTCCACCAACGTCGGCTGGAAAGCCTGGATACCCAAGCGGTGCAGCGTAGGTGCCCGGTTAAGCAGAACAGGGTGTCCCTTCAATACGTTTTCGAGGATATCCCATACCACCGGATCTTTACGGTCTACAATCTTTTTCGCAGATTTAACCGTTTTCACGATGCCCCGTTCAATCATCTTGCGGATGATAAACGGTTTGTATAATTCGGCGGCCATGTCTTTCGGCAGACCGCATTCATGCAGTTTCAGGTTCGGACCCACCACAATCACGGAACGTGCGGAATAGTCGACCCGTTTACCCAACAGGTTCTGACGGAAACGGCCCTGCTTTCCTTTCAGAATATCAGAAAGGGATTTCAACGCCCGGTTTCCTTCCGTTTTCACGGCATTCACCTTACGGGAATTGTCAAACAGCGAGTCCACAGCTTCCTGCAACATCCGCTTCTCGTTACGGAGGATCACCTCAGGTGCCTTGATTTCCATCAAACGTTTCAACCGGTTGTTCCGGATGATCACCCGACGATACAAATCGTTCAGATCGGAAGTCGCAAAACGGCCACCTTCCAACGGCACCAACGGACGTAGTTCCGGCGGAATGATCGGCACAATCTTAACGATCATCCATTCCGGACGGTTTTCAATGCGATCCCTCGAACCACGGAATGCTTCGACCACCTGCAGGCGTTTTAATGCTTCGTTCTTCCGTTGCTGGGAAGTTTCGTTCGCTGCCTGGTGACGCAGGTCGTACGAAAGCTGGTCGAGGTCAAGCCGTTTCAACAGCTCTTCCAATGCTTCCGCGCCCATTTTGGCAATGAACTTCTGCGGATCGGTGTCGTCGAGGAATTGATTTTCCTTAGGCAATGTGTCCAGGATGTCAAGGTACTCTTCCTCCGTGAGGAAGTCCATGTAATTAATCCCGTCCTCTTCCTTCACACCCGCCTGGATGACCACATAACGCTCGTAATAAATAATCATGTCGAGCTTCTTGGTCGGCAGTCCCAACAGGTAGCCAATTTTATTCGGCAGGGAACGGAAGTACCAAATATGCGCTACGGGAACTACCAGGCTGATGTGGCCCATGCGCTCACGGCGTACTTTTTTCTCGGTTACCTCCACACCGCAACGATCGCAGACAATCCCTTTGTAACGGATACGTTTGTATTTACCGCAATGGCATTCGTAGTCCTTCACCGGACCGAAAATGCGTTCGCAGAACAAACCGTCGCGTTCGGGCTTGTATGTCCGGTAATTGATCGTTTCCGGTTTAACCACCTCACCGCTGGAACGCTCCAGAATGGTTTCGGGAGAAGCCAAGCTAATGGTGATTGAGGTGAAGTTGCTTTTTATTTTATTATCTTTTTTGTAAGACATACTTTCGTTTCTAAAGTTAACGCGATATGCTCAATTAATCCAGCGTGATATCCAATCCTAAGCCACGCAGCTCGTGTACGAGTACGTTAAAGGATTCGGGCACCGATGGAGTCGGCAGGTTATTGCCTTTGACAATGGACTCATACGTTTTGGCCCTACCTACCACGTCGTCAGACTTGACGGTCAAGATTTCCTGCAGGATGTTCGAAGCACCGAATGCTTCCAGTGCCCACACTTCCATCTCACCGAAACGCTGTCCACCGAACTGTGCCTTACCACCGAGCGGCTGCTGTGTGATGAGTGAGTACGGTCCGATCGAACGGGCGTGCATCTTGTCGTCCACCATGTGGCCGAGTTTCAGCATGTAAATCACACCCACCGTAGTCGGTTGGTCGAAACGCTCTCCGGTCAATCCGTTGTAGAGGTAGGTACGGCCTGATTCAGGCAAACCAGCCTTGGCAACCCATCCTTCCACCTCTTCGGTTGAGGCACCGTCAAAAATCGGCGTTGCAAATTTCACTCCGAGTTTCTGTCCGGCCCAGCCCAATACCGTCTCATAAATCTGACCCAGGTTCATCCGTGAAGGTACACCCAATGGGTTCAAGACGATGTCTACCGGTGTTCCGTCTTCCAGGAACGGCATATCCTCGTCACGTACAATCCGTGCGACGATCCCTTTGTTACCGTGACGGCCGGCCATCTTATCCCCCACTTTCAGCTTGCGCTTCTTCGCGATGAATACTTTGGCCATCTGTACAATACCCGAAGGCAGCTCATCACCCACGCTGATTGCGAACTTATCCCGCTTATAAGCCCCCAGTTCTTCGTTCAACTTGATGTTGTAGAAGTGCAGGGCCTGCTTGATCAGTTCATTCTTATCGTCGTCTGTGGTCCATCCCGTCGGATTGATGTTGTTATACTCAAGGTCGGACAGAATCTTCTGCGTAAATTTCGCTCCTTTCGGAACCAGCAACTCCTTATACACATTATAGACACCCTGGGAAGTCTTACCATTTACGATGGTAAACAATTTATCTACCAGTTTATCTTTTAACGTTTTCAACGCCTTGGCATGTTGGGTATCCAACTGATCGAGTGCTTTCTTCTCTTCCTCTTTCGCCATCTTTTTCGCCCGCGAAAACAGTTTGGTATCAATCACCACACCGTTAATGGAAGGCGGTGTCTTCAGCGAGGCATCTTTTACGTCGCCCGCCTTGTCGCCAAAAATGGCACGAAGGAGCTTTTCTTCCGGCGACGGATCCGATTCACCTTTCGGGGTAATCTTACCGATCAGGATATCACCCTCACGGACTTCAGCGCCGATCCGGATGATACCATTTTCATCCAGGTCTTTGGTCGCTTCCTCCGATACGTTCGGTATATCTGCGGTCAATTCCTCTTCACCGCGTTTGGTATCGCGGACTTCCAATTCAAACTCCTCAATATGCAGGGAAGTAAAGATATCCTGACTTACCACACGTTCGGAAATCACGATCGCGTCCTCAAAGTTGAATCCTTGCCATGGCATGAATGCAACTTTCAGGTTCCGTCCCAAGGCCAGCTCGCCATTCTGGGTTGCATAACCTTCACAAAGAACCTGACCTTTTTCAACCTTCTGGCCTTTTTTCACAATCGGCTTCAGGTTAATACAGGTGCTTTGGTTCGTTTTCTTGAACTTAATGAGTTTATACGTCTTGATGTCGTCGTCAAACGATACGAGCCTGTCGTCTTCACTCCGGTCGTAACGGATTTTGATTTCGTTTGCATCGACATATTCAACCACGCCGTCGGCTTCCGCATTGATCAAGGTACGCGAATCGCGGGCTACACGCCCTTCCAGTCCAGTACCCACCACGGGTGCCTCAGGGCGCAGCAACGGCACTGCCTGGCGTTGCATGTTCGATCCCATCAGCGCACGGTTCGCATCGTCGTGTTCCAGGAATGGAATCAGCGAAGCTGCGATGGAAGTGATCTGGTTGGGCGCGATGTCCATCAAATCCAACTTTTCCGGCTCGATTACCGGGAAGTCACCCTCATACCGGGCTTTCACTCTCGGAGTAATGAAATTACCTTTATCGTCGTATTCCGCATTAGCCTGCGCAATCGTCTTGCCATCCTCATCTTCCGCAGAAAGGTAAATCACCGGCTCTTCAACGACAACCCTTCCTTCTTCTACCCTCCGGTATGGCGTCTCGATAAATCCGAGGTTGTTGATCTTAGCATGTACGCAAAGTGACGAAATCAATCCGATATTCGGTCCTTCCGGCGTTTCGATGGTACATAACCTACCATAGTGCGTATAGTGCACGTCGCGTACTTCAAAGCCTGCGCGCTCACGTGACAGACCACCCGGCCCGAGGGCAGACAACCTACGCTTGTGTGTAATTTCAGCCAGCGGGTTGGTTTGGTCCATGAACTGAGATAACTGGTTGGTGCCGAAAAACGAATTGATTACGGACGACAACGTCCGTGCATTAATCAGATCAGTCGGTGTAAACACTTCGTTATCGCGGATGTTCATACGCTCACGGATGGTACGTGCCATACGTGATAACCCTACGCCAAACTGTGAATACAGTTGCTCGCCTACGGTACGTACACGGCGATTAGACAGGTGGTCAATATCATCAACCTCCGCTTTCGAGTTGATCAGGTTGATCAAATACTTCACGATTGCGATGATATCCTCCCGGGTAAGCACCTTGGTTTCTTCCGGTGTATCCAACTGCAATTTACGGTTAATGCGGTACCGTCCGACATCCCCCAAATCATACCGCTTGTCCGAAAAGAACAGGCGTTCGATGATACCACGGGCCGTTTCCTCGTCGGGTGGTTCCGCATTGCGCAGTTGCCGATAGATGTGCTCTACCGCTTCTTTCTCCGAGTTGGACGTATCCTTCTGCAGTGTGTTGTAAATGATGGAATAATCCGCTGCATTAGCGGTATCTTCCTTCGTCAGGATGATCGATTTCACACCGGCATCGATAATGAGATCGATGTGCTCGTCTTCCAGGATCGTTTCGCGTTCCAAGATGACCTCGTTTCGGTCGATGGATACCACCTCACCCGTGTCTTCGTCTACGAAGTCCTCGATCCACTTCTTCAACACCCTTGCCGCCAGTTTGCGGCCTACATATTTCTTGAGTCCGGATTTGCTCACCTTCACTTCATCGGCCAGTTCGAACAATTCCAAAATGTCTTTGTCTGAATCGTAGCCAATTGCACGCAAAAGTGTCGTTACCGGAAACTTCTTTTTACGGTCTATATATGCATACATGACGTTATTCACGTCTGTAGCAAATTCAATCCAGGAACCTTTGAACGGGATTACCCGGGCCGAATAGAGCTTGGTGCCATTGGTGTGACGGCTTTGACCGAAAAACACACCCGGTGAACGGTGCAACTGCGATACAATCACACGCTCGGCACCGTTTATGACAAAAGTACCCTTCGGGGTCATGTAGGGAATGGTTCCCAAATACACATCCTGGACGATGGTTTCGAAATCTTCATGTTCCTCGTCGTTGCACGACAAGCGGAGTTTCGCCTTGAGTGGGACACTGTAAGTCAACCCACGCTCGATACACTCCTGAATACCATAACGCGGCGGATCAATGAAATAATCCAAAAACTCAAGCACGAAAATGTTCCGTGAATCGGAAATGGGAAAGTTTTCGGAGAAAACCTTAAACAGCCCTTCTTGGTGGCGGTTGTCTGAAGTTGTTTCAAGCTGAAAAAACTCCCTGAAAGATTCCAATTGCACATCCAGAAAATCGGGATAGTCAATCACCTTTTTACTGCTTGCAAAATTTACTCTTTCGTTTTGAATACTTTTGTTTGCCAAGGGAATAAGAATTTAGTTTAACTATTTAAACTGTTTCGTTGCTGCTTTTTTTACCGTTGTCCGGCATCCAGATACAGCGCTGGAATTATCGATTAGGTGGAAAAGTCATAAATAGGAATAGACTCTGACGAAATTCACGTCAGAGTCTAACCCATTCAGGTACGTTGTATGATCTGAATTAGTTGATCTCAACAACAGCTCCTGCTTCTTCAAGTTGCTTTTTCAAAGCTTCAGCTTCGTCTTTAGCAACACCGGTTTTCAATTCTTTCGGTGCGCCGTCAACCAAATCTTTTGCTTCTTTCAGGCCAAGACCTGTCAAATCTTTAACCAATTTAACAACAGCCAATTTCTGACCGCCAGCTTCTTTCAGGATTACGTCGAAAGAAGTTTTTTCTTCAGTAGCGGCAGGTGCATCGCCACCTGCAGCAGGACCAGCAACAGCAACTGCAGCAGCAGCAGGCTCGATGCCATACTCATCCTTCAAGATTTGAGCTAACTCGTTAACTTCTTTTACTGTCAAGTTTACCAACTGCTCAGCAAACGCTTTTAAATCTGCCATTTTATTTTAAATTATTGAATTTACTTTTTTACTATTTTGTTAACAATCCGTAGGGTATTTTGATTGAGGAACCCTTAGCCTCTTTCTTGTAAAGTTTTGACCAATCCTGCCAACGTGTTTCCGCCTGACTGAAGCGCAGAAAGCACGTTTTTGGCCGGAGACTGCAACAAGCCGATGATATCACCGATCAACTCATTCTTCGATTTGAGTTTGCTCAATGCATCCACTTGATTATCTCCGATGAACACTGCTGCATCAATATAGGCTCCCTTCAGCAGGGGCTTGTCGCCGTCTTTTCGAAGTTCCTTTATCAATTTTGCAGGTGCGTTGCCGGTTTCGGAAAAAAGCAGGGTAGAAGAACCCTTTAACACGCCTGATAACTCCTCCGAATCTACTCCAGCTTCCACAAGCGCCTTCTTGATCAAGGTATTTTTCACTACCTGCATGGCAATACCGCTGTCGAAACATTTGCGGCGGATGCCATTGATTTTAGCCACGGTCAAATCAGCAGTATCGGTAATATAAAAATTCCCGTACGATTTAATCTGTTCAGCTAAAGCTTTAACAATTTCTTGCTTTTCTTCTCTTTTCATGATTAAATTCCTGCTACTGATTTAGTTTCAACCTGAATACCCGGGCTCATGGTAGAAGAGATGTAAATACTTTTGAAATACGTTCCCTTTGCCGCTGAAGGCTTTAACTTGGAAATTGTCTGCAATACTTCCAGGGCGTTTTCGTAAATCTTATCGGGTGAAAAAGATACTTTGCCTATGGAAGTATGGATAATTCCAGTTTTGTCTACCTTGAAATCAATTTTACCTGCTTTGACGTCGGCAACCGCTTTACCCACATCGGTTGTTACCGTGCCGGTTTTTGGATTAGGCATCAAGTTACGCGGCCCAAGGATACGGCCCAATTTACCTACTTTAGCCATTACGCTGGGCATGGTAATGATGATGTCAACATCGGTCCATCCGCCTTCAATCTTGCTGATATAGTCGTCCAGTCCCACATGATCTGCTCCCGCAGCTTTCGCTTCTTCCTCCTTGTCGGGGGTACAAAGCACCAGCACGCGGACGGTTTTACCCGTACCATGTGGCAATGTCGCGATACCACGTACCATCTGATTGGCTTTACGGGGATCTACGCCCAGGCGTACATCAATATCCACCGAAGCATCAAATTTGGCAGCGGTAATATCTTTCACCAGGGCCGAAGCCTCCTGCAAAGAATATGCTTTACCAACTTCAATCTTGGATAGTGCCGCTTTCTGATTTTTCGTTAATCTTGCCACTTTCTTAAACTGATTTCGTTAATTAATTGTTCCAGGGCGCATTACCATTCACCGTAATTCCCATACTACGCGCCGTCCCAGCTACCATGCGCATGGCCGAATCCAGTGTAAATGCGTTCAAATCAGACATTTTATCCTTTGCTATGGCTTCCACTTGATCCCAAGTGACCGAACCAACCTTTTTACGGTTAGGCTCGCCAGAGCCCCCTTTCACGCCTGTTGCCTCAAGTAATTGAATAGCAACCGGAGGGGTTTTAATGATGAAATCGAATGACTTGTCGCTATACACCGTGATGACAACGGGCAATACCTTACCGGGCTTGTCTTGGGTGCGTGCATTGAACTGCTTGCAAAATTCCATGATATTCACCCCCTTGGCACCCAAAGCGGGACCTACTGGAGGCGAAGGATTTGCAGCGCCGCCCTTCACTTGTAATTTTACTAACGCACTGACTTCTTTTGCCATTTCTCGATGTAAATTTAATTAATAAATGTTTGTTAGTAAGTTGGAAGCATTTAACGTAACATTTAGATTTTGAAGCGCTTACCGCTTAATTGCACAGGCACCCCAAAATGGAGTGCAAAGGTACAAAAAAATTCTATATAAAAAGCAATACTGCTTATTCTTTTTCTACTTGAATGTAATTCAGCTCCAAAGGGGTCTTTCGGCCAAACACCTTAACCATTACCTTCAGCTTCTTCTTCTCTTCGTTTACCTCTTCAATTTCTCCTGTAAATCCATTGAAGGGACCATCGTTCACTTTGACGAGCTCTCCCACATAAAAAGGCACATTCATCAGCTCGCCTTGTTCAGACATCTCGTCTACTTTACCCAGAATCCGGTTGATTTCGGCGGGTCTTAACGGAATAGGGGTGCCGTCTTTATCGCCCAAAAAGCCGACAACGCTATTGATGTTCTTGATCACGTGCTCCAGTTCCCCATCCAACGCTGCCTCCAACAATACATATCCCGGATAGAAATTACGCTCTTTAGCCACCTTCTTTCCGTCCCGCATCTGGTAATATTTCTCCATTGGGATCAACACTTGTGGGACCAAGTGATTGATTCCCATGCGGTTTATTTCTGCCTCTATGTATTGCTTTACCTTTTTTTCTTTACCACTCACGGCCCGTACAACATACCATTTCAGTGCTTGATCTGCCATTTCTTCTTCCCCAACAATTAAGACCTAATATTATAAAACAACTCCAGCACATTGCTCGACGCCTTATCCATAGCAAAAATAACCAGCGCAATAAGAATTGACGCCACTAACACCACCACAGCCGAGCTTTGCAGTTGGGACCAAGTAGGCCAGGTGACTTTCTGGCTCATTTCTGTATAGGAGTCTTTTATAAATTCGAGTACGCTTGCCATGTTCTGTTAATCATTTGCACGGGCACCAGGATTCGAACCCAGATCAAAGGTTTTGGAGACCTCTATTCTACCATTGAACTATGCCCGTGTGTGTCTTCGTTTATTAGACACGATTAGCTAATCAGCTCAAGTACTGATTAGCTAATCGGTTGGAATATCCAATCCAGGAACTGGTTTATTTGATGATTTCAGTCACCTGTCCAGCACCCACAGTCCGGCCACCTTCACGGATAGCGAAACGAAGGCCTTTTTCCATGGCGATCGCATTGATCAACTTCACAGTGATCGTTACGTTATCACCCGGCATTACCATTTCCACTCCGTCAGGAAGTGCAATCTCTCCGGTTACGTCTGTGGTACGGAAATAGAACTGCGGACGGTATTTGTTAAAAAACGGCGTGTGACGGCCACCTTCAGCTTTTGACAACACGTAAACTTCTGCTTTGAACTCAGTATGCGGAGTTACCGAACCAGGTTTGCAGATTACCATACCACGGCGGATATCGGTTTTCTCAATACCACGCAGCAAAAGACCTACGTTATCACCCGCTTCACCGTAGTCCAGGATTTTGCGGAACATTTCCACACCTGTTACCGTTGATTTCAGGTTTTCAGCACCCATGCCCAGGATCTCAACCGGATCACCGGTATTAATCACACCACGCTCAATACGTCCAGTAGCCACGGTACCACGTCCCGTGATCGAGAATACGTCTTCGATCGGCATCAGGAAAGGAAGATCAGTCAACCGCGGAGGAATCGGAATGTAGTTATCTACAGCGTCCATTAACTCCATGATTTTGTCAACCCACTGCGGCTCACCGTTCAGTCCACCCAGTGCAGAACCACGGATTACAGGGATATCATCACCCGGGTATTCGTAGAATGACAACAACTCGCGGATTTCCATTTCTACCAAATCCAGCAATTCAGGATCGTCTACCAAATCCACTTTGTTCATGAACACAACCAATGCAGGTACACCAACCTGACGAGCCAACAGAATGTGCTCACGGGTTTGAGGCATTGGACCGTCGGTAGCAGCTACAACGATGATCGCACCGTCCATTTGGGCAGCACCTGTAACCATGTTTTTCACATAGTCGGCGTGACCCGGGCAGTCAACGTGTGCATAGTGACGGTTGGCTGTTTGATATTCAACGTGCGATGTATTGATTGTAATACCGCGTTCCTTTTCTTCAGGAGCAGAGTCGATGGAATCGAAAGAGCGAGCTTCAGAAAGGCCTTTATCTGCCAATACTTTTGTGATAGCGGCGGTAGTGGTTGTCTTACCGTGGTCAACGTGACCGATCGTACCAATGTTTAAGTGCGGCTTACTGCGGTCAAATTTCTCTTTTGCCATGTTTTATGCGAATTAGTAATTTAAAATTTTAATGTATGATGTTAACTATTATGTTACTCTTACGAGCCAATGATGGGACTTGAACCCATGACCTCTTCCTTACCAAGGAAGTGCTCTACCGCTGAGCTACATCGGCTTTTTTGTTTACAATCAAACCCTGCCAATCTACCAACCCATTGGCTTGACAGGGATCGTGTTTACATTTATGAGCGGAAGACGGGTCTCGAACCCGCAACCTATAGCTTGGAAGGCTATCGCTCTACCAATTGAGCTACTTCCGCTTTTGTGCCTTATTTCCTGTCGAGCCTTTCCGGCACGTTGGGTCTCGAACCTGCAACCTGTAGCTTGGTTCCGCCAGCTGGCGGACTACCAATTGAGCTACTTCCGCTTATTAATATTGTGTGGGGGGAGAAGGATTCGAACCTTCGAAGCCGAAGCAACGGATTTACAGTCCGTCCCATTTGACCGCTCTGGAATCCCCCCATTTTTTGAGCCCCCTGCCGGGATCGAACCAGCGACCTACTGATTACAAGTCAGTTGCTCTACCAGCTGAGCTAAGGAGGCAAAAATGTTTCAGCGACCCACTGATTACCTACCAGTTTCCGCCAATTAACAGGCGGACTAAGGAAGCAAAATCTTCAAAAAACACCCCTTTTCCGTTAGGGACTGCAAAGATATACAAACTTGCATTAATACAAAAATAATTTACAAAAATATAACCGGGGCTGTCGGTTATCTGTTTATCCGTATCTTCGCCGCAGAAAACGGTGCTATGGAAATGGTTAGACGTTACGTATTTTGCTTACTCATCGGGATTACTGCGATTCCTGCTTTGGCACAGGAAAAACAGCGTATTTGGGAACATAAACTCATCAAGCGGTTTATCTCTCCGGAGAAAGACAGTACTCGTTCAGCCGGGTTTATCGTTGTGCCCGCACTGGGTTATGCGCAGGAGACCGGATTGGAGTTTGGCTTGGCAGGGGTATATAATTTTTACCTCAACAAGACGGATACCACCATCCGGACATCCAATGTCACATTCATCGGCACATTTACCACCGAACGGCAAACCAACCTCAAATTGGAATCGGATATATGGACCACCGGTAACAAGTATCACTACACCACGGAAATCCGTTTCCGGAATTTCCCCTTCAATTTCTATGGAATCGGCAACCAGACACGGGAACAGGATGAAGATGTTCTGCTGATGCAGTTGATCCGCCTCCGCTTTGAAGGCGAACGCAGACTGGCTCCCAGCTACTATGCCGGATTGAACCTTACTTATGAGCGTTTTGCTTTTTCTGACCGCGAAAGCGGTGGAATATTCGGGCTTACCCCTCCTTACGGACGGGCGGGTGGTGGCCATTTTTTGATCGGGATTTCCCAACTTTATGATACCCGAGACGCCAATACCTATACCACACGGGGATATTACGCACGTGCCAAATATGCCTATTCGCCTGGATTCGGCGGCGGTAGCCGTTTTCAGGGAAGCACCATTGACCTTGACCTACGGGCCTTTTTTTCCTTATCCCACCAGTTGACATTAGGATTCAATGGCCACTACAAGACATCAACAGGCCCGCATATCCCCTTCTATGTATACCGTGAATTGGGAGGTGATATGATGATGCGCGGCTACTATTCCGGCAGGTATCGCGACCGGAGCCTGATAGCCGCCCAAAGCGAACTCCGATATCGCTTCCATCCCCGGGTGGGTATTGCTGCCTTTATGGGTACAGGTTCTACTTACCACGATGGCTGGCGGAATGCGCGTCTGGTGCCTTCTTATGGCGGCGGTGTCCGGTATTTCTTTGATCTAGAACACAACAGTAGCGTCCGTTTCGATTATGGCATTGGGGAGCAACGCCCCGGGGAAAAACGCCAGGGCGGATTTTATTTATCATTAAGTGAGGCTTTTTAATTAAAAGTCATGCTCAATGGTCTCATCCCAATCCGGATCGATCCCAATGGAAAAACGATCAAGATCCGCTAACAGTCGTCCACTGAATCGAAGCTGCACGTTATTCCGGATGCGTTCGCTTAAGATCACTGTATTCAGCTTCTTTCCATCCCTTCCATAAGCCGTTAGCTCGTAACTGAGGTACTGCAAATCATCCGGTATCCCTAGAAATTGATGAAACCTCAGTTGATAATCTTCTGCTGCTACGAGCTCGTCAAACGTAAGGGTATGAAGGTCCGCTATCGGCACTTCAGCCGGATTACCGTATGGCGTATACAGGTAGTTGTCATGCTGGCGGGTTACATCGATTTTCTTTACTTCCGCTAGGTCTGTCCACAAATCCGTAAAATTGAACGTAACCAGGCTAAAGCATCGTGTCAGCACTGCAGGTTCGGTTACATCGGTAGCCCCCACTTCAAAATGCTGTTTTAATAACGCGTAGGTGACAGCCTGGTAATCGTTAAAATCCTGCCCGAAGTAAAACTCATTTGCGTTGGTAAGGTCTTCCGGCAGCAGTATACTCCCATTGGATCGATAAGCCAAGAACAACACGTCATAGGTACCCGGAGATAATTTGATTTTCAAGAGTCCGCCCGCCGCTAATTTGTCCAGCGCCAGCTCCTCCTGTGCTACCACATTGCCATCAGAAGAAGAAAATACATAATAACGCAATGTACTGGGCATTGATAGATCGGTTTCCTCTTCTCCTTCACCGTTGTAAACACCGGAAAGACGGATGTTGTCAAAACGAACTGCACCACTGCTTTCCTTGTAGTCGCCCGCTCCGTCACGGCTGCCCGGCAAAAAATCGAATTTTAGCCTTACTGTCTTTACACCGATAAACTGTGGATATATACTAACATCGATGTCATAGGAATTTCGGGATTGCGGCCCCATATTTTCAAATTGATTTCCTTCTTTTAACACCTCATAACTCAGGCCTCCATCAATGGAATAAGATAGTAGAAAATCTTTAGGTCCCGTATCCGAGCTACTTATATCAAAGGCAAGATTTCCAAGCGACTCAACCCCCTCCATGGCTAATGTGATTATCAATGATTTTACTGCCGTCAAACTCATGGATTGTCCCGCATCGTATCCGTCTCCAGAAAACCCAGAAAAAAACTTGGGACCAACCGCGCTGGCCTCAAATGTAATCCCCGCCCCTTCCGCATCCACTGCGATGTCTGGCTCCAAATTTTCATCGTTAAATGACCAATAATACAGGTATTGGGGTTCAGGGCCTGGCACCAGGTTATGCAGCGCCTGTATTCGGGCATTTTTGAAGCCCATAAGGTTGTTGACATCGTGACGGGACAAAGGAGTAACTTCAGATTCGAAGCCCGATAGCCTAAATGTGACGCTGCGCATATCGTCCTTCTCCAATGGCGGTATCGGGATATCCCGTTGACAACAAGTTAGTAAGAAGAATCCTGGAAAACAAACTCGGTAAAAGGTTTTTTTAAAAGATCTCATCGTTATATTGAATTAGTGAATCCATATGAAGAGAATCCTACCTCCTTGGGTTGACCAATGTCTACAACTACATAATCCCTATTGCCAGTTTAGGAAGCCGGAATTTAAGTCTCGTGTCTAAGAATCTGTAAATCAAAAATAATCTATTTTTTTAAATCACCCTCATTACAAGCGGAATGTGAAGAAATCTTTACAACACCAGCAAGACGAATTAACCATTAAAACAATTGATCAATCCGTAGTTATCAAGCTGAATAAGAAAGAAACAATTAGCAGTATTTCAATAACTAACAAAAAGTCCTAAATTTGCTGATAATCCTATTCAGCCTCTTCCGTCATAAAATCTTTTTACGACCCATTGGTCTGGCAGTCAACATCAGACGGACACGGACAAGATCAAGCAGGTACCTTTGCCATACCTTCTTCGGGATGAGTCCACGGTGAGTCCACAGTAAGTCCACGGTGAGTCCAAGTTTTTATAGTAAAACCCGGACTCACGGTAAACCCATACCATTTTCTATTTTGTTTTACAGCGAAGAAAGTACGAATAAGGTATAGACAGGCTACCTACCTTACCTAGAGGATGGGATAGGCAGTATGTTAACAGGAAGATAGCGGGGATTCGTTTGCTGTAAAATTACAAATTAGGCGGAATATAAACAAGAAATTCGGGCATCTTGTTAGGTTAAAATCCTAAAAGATGCCCGAACTGTAAAGAAAACACCCCGGTTAAGACGCCTTATCTACTGATAAGGCTTTATCGATTAAGAACACTAGGTTCTTCCGATGCGCATCGGTTTGGATGTCAGATGAAGCTGCGCCGGCCAATTTCGATTTAATTGCAGTGAGCGTTGCCAGTGCTGCCGCCTTACTTGCATAATCATAGCCGGTTTTTGCTTCCAAAATACCACTCAATGCAGCTACGTAATCGGTTTGGAGATTCTGACGGATCAGGTTAACACTGCCGCCCAAATCCGCATCAAAAATATTCGCTGTCAGATCCTGCATTACTTCTGCCACTGAATATGTGTTACCATATAGACTGCTGTTGCTGATACGCGAGAGCGTCGTCGGATGCAAGATGTGTGAAAGCGTACTTACCTGCAACGACCGGAACGTATTCTGGGGTTTGTAATCCTCCGTGCTACTGAAAAAATTGAAGCCCCGGCGTTGGGGTTGCAGGTAGGGAAATAAGGAATAGTCTTCGGCAAAGGCATCCGGTGCATAGATGTATGTACCAAGCAATGCCATCGCTTTCTTCTGCAGTTCAAGCGGCACCGGTGTATAAGGTTGCACATCGGTGCGCTGCCCCACAAAGCTGCGGTCTACATATACCCCGCCAATGTAACGGCTGATGGCAGCCGCCATACTAAAACGTTGGTTATTAAGCTGGCCATACCGCTGCAACAGTTCCTGATAGCTTTGATTAGGTCTGCTAAACCGTTCCTTCAACTTCGGCATCATGTCATTCACCAGGAGGAAGCGTTCTTCACCATACGTCATCATGTCGTTGGAATGATCGTTGACATTCACACGGGGGTCGATGGCCTTGCCCGGGCTGCGCATGTCGTCGGCATCGTTGCCAAAAGCCAGTTGAGGGTCGGTACTGCGGCTCAGGATTTTATCCAAGCCTTTTTCCTCCTCTGCCAGAGAAAACGGCGTGTAACCATACTCAATTGCCCAGATGTCATAAGGGCCTGCTTTTGTCGTATAGTAATCCCCCTGCTTGCTGCGGTCCCGGCTTACGTTGATGGCCGGATAGTCCATCACTGACCCTTGCAGTCCGATCTTCCGCGTCAACTTGGTATCGTGCAGCTGTTCGGGACTTAACATCTGGCTGGCTTTCATGTTGTGGTTCAAACCCAATGTATGGCCCATTTCATGCATAATCAGGTAGTACAGGAATTGCTTGTGCATCTCTTTGACCGTGGCTGCCTGTTTGGCCCCACCAGCGTCCGCATCCAGGGTCTCTACCACAGCCATACCGGTCTGGAACTGCATGCTTAGCTCATTGGCAAGGTTACACATCGCCATCCGGTTCACCTGCGAATGGTGTACATATTCCGATTGTGCAGCTGCCGCCTGTTCGGGATGTTCCCAAGGCAATGAACCCAGGGCTGAAACACCACCATTGAACAAATCATCGTAAATGGGCGTTCCGGCTCCCGACTTCCATTCCACGGTAATATCCGCACCCAAGATCTGTCCGGTCAGCGGATTGAAAAAGCTCGGGCCAATGGCACCGTAACTGGGACTGCTTGATGATTTCCAACGGATTACATTATACGCGATGTCTGCAGGGTCCCAATCAGCATCATCCGGCATTTCTTTCATGACAACAGCGTTTTTAAAGCCCGCCGCTTCAAATGCTTCATTCCATTTCTCGCCTGCCTCTTTGATAATCGGCCTGTATTCAATCGGTGTCGTATTTTCTATCCAGAATACAATCGGTTCAACAGGCTCACTGATCTTCGCATTCGGATTTTTCTTCTCCAGGTGCCAACGGCTGATAAAATCCCGGTACGGCGCGGGGGAAATCGACGTCAGGTCGTCCACTTCGGCTCCAAAATATCCTACACGTGGGTCATCCCGCCTGGGTCGGTAATTGTTCTGTGGGACCTCTAAAAATGAATGCTGCATCCGGACCGTTACATACCGGGCATCTGTAATGTCCTTTCCGCCCCCATTCATCGGCATGGGATTGTCGTACGCAAGCCGCACGACGATGTCCGTGTTTTTTGGAAACGACCGTACCGTATCGTAACTTGATTTCGAGACATTCAGGTTTCCCAAATTAAATACAGCGCCCGGCGGAATTCCCGGGGGCATTGTTGGCTTTACCTGATCCAGCTTATCGCTGATGAACAGCCCATCAATCGGGATTAGATAGCCCGCACTGTCCGAAGCAGCGATCTTTTCTGAATAAAAGACGGCATCGGCTACGTCCGCATTGGCTGCCTTACTCACCGGATTATCGGGATCGTAGTAAAACGATGTATTCTTCCGTAAAAATTCAATCCGATCGTTATTCTTGCGGATGCTGAACAGCCAGGTATCACGAATCATATTCTGGTTCAGAAACAAGGCTGTGGGTCCACCCATCGAGAAGCTTTGGTAAATAAAATCTTTACCCAACTGCCCTTTTTCGAGGTAGAGCTGCAAACTTGCGGTGGCCGTGTCTCGATAGAGGGTAAAGAGTCCGTCTACCTTCTTACTTGTCTTGACTTTATCCTCAATCGAAGGCTTTTCAGGCTTCTTTTTAACGGAGTCTGCCGCCGCTTTCTTTGTACTGTCAGGCGGTGCTACTTTTGTGGTGTCCGGTTGTTTTTTGATTGATGTATCCTGCAAGGCATACATCCGTAGACTACCCGTGGCGGGCGAAGCAGAAAATAGACTGCCCGCTATAGTCAATAGCCATACATACTTCATAAGATTTAGTTAAAAAAGTGATACCATTCATGTGCGAGTAACGGTGTCAATCCTACGCATTTTAGATAAGACGCCGCTACGCTAGTTTTGTTGCGTACGAACATCGTAAATTATGACATCAATCCTTGTAACATTACTGTTTCATTAAGCAGCCTTCTGCTGTTTTCTCCGTTTGATAAATACGGTCCCGGCTACCCCAACCACCAACAGCCCTAAGCTCCAATACAGCCATGCGTAACTTTTATAAAGTGGTTCCGCATCGCCAATCAGTGCCAGTCCGGCCCAATAATAAGGATGAGATAACCGGCCTGCATGTTGATGCATCAATTTCAGTTTTGCATTCCGTAAGGCGGTGCTTTTGCTTTCGCCATTTTTCAAATTTTCATAGAATACGGTGATAATGTCTGTACTCGACTGTTCATCAATCTTCCAGAGGCTCATCACCACACTGGGACAGCCGGCATACATAAAACTATGGGCCAATGATACGACTCCTTCACCGTTGCGCCATGCCCCGGCACCCGTTTCGCAGGCAGTCAATACCGCCAACTCGGCACGTAACTGCATTGCATAGATTTCGTAGGTATACAAATAGCCATCATCCGCATCGATCCCGTCATCGGACATGGATTTTGCAAAGAACAAGCGGGATTCCAATGGTGCCAAGTTATTCACTTCGGCATGTGTACCCAAATGCAGCACATGGTATTGCGGCGCAAGACGTTTAAACGTATTTTCCTGCGCCTCCTGTTCGGCAAACAGATCGTGCTGAAAAAGTTGTCCGATGCGCTGTGCAGCCCGTAGGGCGAAAGGCTGCCGATACAGGAAGAAGTAATCCTCATTCTCGAACGTTTGGCCGGTTAGTGATTTCCGGTAGTTAGCTTTCATCTCATCGGTAAAAACCGGAGCGAAAAGTAATGCTTTGAATTTATGCTGTGCGCGGTACGCTGCTTTCAACTGCAAGGCACTTGCTGCTGAGAGCAGGTATGATATGTCGTATTTACGGATGAGATAAGGCATATCAGCGAACGACTTCTGCCCACCGTGCGTGATGAGTATTTCAAAATTAAGATAATACAGATCTGCGTCCGGTATAATCAGCAGCCTGTCAGTAGAAAAATAAGCTGCTACCGGCTGGATCAGTGCTTCATAAAGCCGGTATGCGGGCCCAACAAAGTCCTGCGCTTCTACCCTATGTAACATCCTAAGGGACGCTACATCTGCCAACACACTCCGTTCAACACGATGAACATGGAAAGATTCAGGTGTAAGCACATAAATAAATACGGACTGATCGGTCGCTGCGTACTCAAGCAGGGTTTCACCGCCTGTCAATAAGCGGGCGCGGATATCATCTAATGTGGGGGGTGCCAGCTCGGTTCTCCGCATGATCAGTTGGTCGCCTGCACTCCGCAAGCTATCCTGAAATACCCGGTAGCGTTCGGCTTCGGCGGATAGCAGCGTCAGCAGCGAATCGTTCCTCGCGCTGTTCAGGTATTGTTGGTTCAGGGCGGTGATCCGGCTCCGGAATACCCGGTCTCGTTGGGTGGAAGCTTCTTTCGCCATGCTAGAAGCGTCTACCAGCATATTATTGGCCGCAAGCCGGAGCAGGAGCGCTTTGCTACGCTCTGCATAGCCGAAACCGCGGATATTGAAAGCCTCGTCCTTTCCGTACCGGGACATTTCCCAGCATGCCTGCATTGCGTATGAATAAATCCGCTTGTTAACATCTGCCAAATCAATCAGTGCTGCCTGCGTCCGGAATGCATGAAGGTTTTCGGATACAAATGCCGAATAGTGATCTGCAAGGATAAGCAGCATTTCCAGCCATTTCGTTTGGCCGGATTGATGGAATAACTGTGTCAATACCTCCATCCGCTGTTGAATATAAACCAATGTATTGTAGCTGAAAGGTAAGCGCTGAAACCAACTACCGACACGATCGGGTAATTCATCTACCCCTACTAATTCGGCAAACACGTCATCCGATAATTCGAGTGCGTCAACAGGGCGGTGAGCCTTCAGGTAGGTTTCACACAGTCTGTGAAGGACCTGTGCAACGGCATCGTTACCTTTCGGATACAGTATCCGTATAGCGGCCAGTACCTCACGCTGCATGGCCAACGCTTCTTCAAACTGTCCCGACTCATTCAATACCTGGGCGAGATTCTGCTTAGTGAGCAAGGCAAGTTCCGTATCAGCAGCTTTTGCTTTTCGATACCGCTGCCAAGCGGTTCTATACAGAAGACCTGCCTCGTTAAACCGCTCCTGTTTGAGATACAGATCTCCAAAAAACGTTTCCACATAGGCCAGCCCTAACACATCGTCTGGCGCACGGCGTTTCTGCAATGCATAAGCTCGGTCAAAAAGCTGCTCGGCCTCATCGTACTGCCCGATCTTCAGCTTGATCACAGCCAAATCCACCCAGACTTTCACCATCCCGATACCATCCTCGCCATAGGTTTCGAGCAACAGTTTACTCCCCTTTTCCAAATAGGCCTGCGAAAGGAATGGTTCATGCATATAATTGTAAAGAGTTCCCAGGTTTTGGTAAGCCGCGGCCAGTGAAAACCGGTTTTCGGATTGGATGAAGTTTCGGTACTGTATATCCACCGCTCTTTGGCGATGATACAGCGCTTCGTCATACTGCCTAAGTGCCTCGTAAATAATAGCCAGGCTATTGTGTACAATCCCCATATTGGGATGATCCGGGGGGTAGTGCTTTTCAGTGACCTGCTGAAAAGCCTTCCCATCGGCCAAAGCCTGTTCAAAATTCTCACTGTACCGACTGATGAAAAAAAGCGTTTGCCAGATCATCGTCATATCCGCACCGTCTTCCCCTTCCAGCAATCGGTTCAGCCGATAAGCCTTTTCGGCATATTGCCTCGCTTCGCCATACCGTTCTTCAATCAGGTACATGACGGCGATGTGATTGTACAGGTGCACATAATGGCGGTTAGGCGATTCTGTTCCCCGGATTTCCGCTTCTGCCCTTTCGAAGTAGGCTGCGGCTTTCTTCAGCTCGTAAAGCTGGGTATGGAGCTGCCCCATCCGACTGAACGCCGCAATGCGCGCAACATTCCCTTTGGGCAAACGGGCCATCTCTAAAAAAGCGGTATCCATCAGTCTTACGGCGTCTTCCAATCCTTTCTGGGTCCAAACGACCAGCGCGTGTTGTGAATAGGCCAGCAACAGGCTATCCGCCTTTCCCGCCGACCGAAAACAGGCGATTGCGTGCAAGCCATATTCGTTAGCTTGGTCTAACTTATTTTCGCGGTATAATCGGAAAGCCCGGTTGTAATTATCTCCACAATCCTGCGCGGGCGCTGCATAGCTGGCCATGAAAACCAAACAACCAATTAAAAGCGCCCTGTCCATCGTCAATGCAACTGTTTCAGCAATTCCTGCGCACGTTCATCACCAGCAATACGTTCCAACAACGAAACTGCGTTTTTCCGTTGGCCGGTATGGAGGTAACAAAGAGCCAAATACCAAGTGGCCTCCTTATGATAGGAAGCATTGCGGTCACCGGCTACTTCCATCAGCTGTTCTTTTGCACGGTCCATGTCACCGAGCTCCATGTACGCGATGCCCATGTAATATTGCAAGGTATCGGTGGTTCCGGATGCCTTGGCAACCGAGTGCCACTTTTTCAACGCATCATTATACGCACCCTCTTTATAACTGATCATGCCATCATAGAACAAATAGCGCAGGGTGTCAGCACTACCCATTTCCACCGGTAATCCCACATCCGGCACAAAGTATGCATGGTACAACCGTTCGCTCGAAGGGGTCGAAAACCAAATCCACCAGATTCCGGCCAAAACCAATAACGCTACCGATGCGGCCACCCATCCTACCCGGTAAGGTATCAGTCGCCTGCCTACCGTTGCCCGTTCCTTACTTTGCCCTATCTCCGCGTGATAGGCATCTAACTGCTCTTCGAGATTTGCCTCTCGGATACCGATCAAAAGTGCCTTTACTTCTGCAACCTTAGACCGGAATCCGGGTTCTTCGCTCAGCCGCCGTTCGAATGCGTCCAATTGGTCGGGCGGCATTTCACCACTTAGGTAACTTGCGATCAGCGCAAGTTCTTCTTCCGGCAAGTTGTGTGACGGTCTTTTTTCCATTATCTCGTTTCCTCCTTTAACACCTGTTCACGCAGTTGCTTTAAACAGCGGTACTTATTGTTCTTCGCACTGGTCTCCGTCCAGTTGAATACTTCCGCAATTTCACGCAGGCTTTGCTTACGGAAATAAAACCGGCCAAGCAGTTCCCTGCAACGCGCGCCCAAATACTTATATTGTTTTTTCACGGTATTGATGTATGCATCGGTTTCATCTGCATACTCCTCCGAAACCCTATCAGATCCGGACTCCTCATCAACCGATACCTTATATTTATTTTTATTCTTCCGTAATTCATCAATCCACTTATTTTTCCCCACTCGCATAAGATAGGCGGCGAATTCCTCCTCGTCGCGGGGTGCAAACCGATCAGTTTGCACGTTTCGCCACACAGCCAAGAAGGCTTCTTGATAGATATCCTTAGCGTCATCGGAAGAACCATTGTTCCGTACAATGTATAACTCCAACGGCTTGTAATTCGTAGTATAAAGGACGTTAAGTATACGCTCCTCATCGGATTTCAGACGCTCAGTGAGTGACGGTCTTAATTGCCGGGAACCAGGCTGATTCATATGGTCTCCAAAAGTTTTCCGGCTAATTTAAATTTAATTCTTCATAATTCTATTTCTTAATTAAAACACAGGGTATAAAAAATAAAAAGCCCCTATTTCTGTGAATATATCCGTCTTGACATCTTATATCTCTTTTTGTATATATCCTTATAATCGTTAAATCTTAAAAAGGTCATCAAAATTGATCGATATCCTGCCAAGGGATCCCACCATCGAACGTTATGTAGTTAACGATTCCGATAAAACTATTCAACCCGTTTTCTGGAGTCGGCTGACGGCGTCCGTTAGCGGTTGCGGCGATACAGATGCCATTACCGTTGCGGTAGAGTATCGCAAACGTGCCGGGCAGGCTACCCCACCAAAACCATTCATCACCCTCCACCACCCATCCGCAGCCAAAATGCCATCCCCAGCCAATGCTTGCTGGGGTTGTCGATGTCATGGTCGCTATTGCATTCGCATCCAACAGATCGGGGCGCGTCGGCAAGCCATCTACCGCATTGGCAAAGCGCAATAGATCGGTGGGCGTACTGAGCCAACCCATGGCTCCATTGCCCCGGGTAAACTGTGTGTAATCGTAAACGTAGTCGGTATCTCCCCCTTGGCCGTAATACTTCACTTCGTCTGCCTGTCGGTCTGCGAGTAATGCACCCGCAATGGTCGTTTTTTCCGCTCCTACCTGATCCAACAGCTCACTTTTCACGTATTGCTCATACGAGATCCCACTGGTTTTTTCGATGATCCGGGCCAACAGCATGTAGCCGAAGTTACTATAAGCAAAGGCTGATCCCGGTGCTTTGGACAATGCCAGGTTATCCAACGTCCAGTTGATGACATCGGTTGTGTTCAGGTTCTTGTCGAAAAAAGCGGGGTCATTATCCTGGCCCCAACCACCGATGGTATGGTGCAACAAGTCGCTGAGTGTGATGGCCGTCACGTAGGTTTTGTAGGGTTGGGTACCATATTCCGTACCCAATATCCCACTCGTTCCAAAAACTTTTTGATTGATAGAAAGCTTACCATCCTGAATCAGTTTCATAACGGCGGCTGACGTGATCAGCTTGCTTACACTGGCTATGCGAAACCGTGAGTCAACAGTCACTTCCGCACCGCTTTCTTTATCGGCAAGGCCATATCCCTTCCGGTAGACCAGTTTGCCGTTTTTGCTCACGGCAAGGGAGACACCGGGGAAACCATTGTCTGAGAGGAATTTTTCCATCCGCTGATCTACTTCTGCAATCGGTGTTTGTGCGTCTTCTTTTTCCAGAGGGGGCTCGTTGTCTTTTGAACAAGATGCCAATACGAGGACTACCGCGAGGACCGATAGCCATGTGCGAAATGTTGTTGTTATTGTTGCCATGAGTTGGATGTTATTTTTATTTATACCGGTAGATTTAAAAAAAGGTCATCAAAATCGGGCAATGTTCCGGGGCGTCTTTCCGAATGTGATGTGGTCCAGGACATCTCAAGGTAACAGGGAAAAAAGAGCGCCCTTCCGGGTAGCTCATGTTTACCTTTTCGCTGTCTTTTGTTTGCATGGACCATTATCTTACCGAACTTTGCATTTGTGAAAGGCCGGTGACAGCCGCTGGGTTGATTTCCAATATTTTTGTGGTTTTAGCCGTGATATCAAGTGAGTTTACGCGTTCCGAAATCCCGTCCTCGTCATGTGTTATGCGAGCCTCTCCTTCTTTGATAAATTGTATTCCACCGTTGCTGTTGTCCACATTGATGAATGCCATTTTGAAATCTTTGATGGAAGAGCCCTCCAGGATACCCGAGTACAGGTAAGCAAATATCGCTGAATTGGTTCCGCTCGTCGAAATTTCCATCGCATATACCGTAAAATGGCTGCCTGAACCGGATATGGCAGCAATCGTACTTTCACTGTTACCGGGGCCTTGCTTGCTTGCCACTTTCAATGTAAAATCATTTTTGTTCAACGAAGAGAAGCTGTATCTCCCATCTGCAAAACGGTGTCCAACTTCATATTCACCTGCACTTGTGATGTTGGTTTTAAGCAACATAATAGGGCTTATATGATAAATGCCGGTGATGTCTGGCGGATTGATTCCTTCGTGGATGGGCATGCCCATTTCTTTGAGTACATTAAGGTAGTTGCCCGGAATAATTTCTTGGATTTTCTTTTCCTGAATTTCTTCTTTCTGAGCAGATTCGTCATCTTTTTTGCAGCCTATCATCATGAGTATGGACAGGCATAGTACAAGTTTGATTGTTTTCATGTCCGTATGGATTTAGTTATTGGATGCTATAGCTCAGACCTAAGGTAAAAAGGCGGTTATAGGCCTTTGACCCGTCTGTACCTTCTACTTTGAAAATATTGGCCAGCCCGTGGTTGTAGCGTAAATTGACGCCAAACTTGGGCAGTATCTGATAGCCAAGGCCTGCTCCCAATCCAAAATCCACTGTTTTGAACTCATCGTTGTCGGCATCGGAATAGTCAAAATATCCTTCTTCCTCATTTTCTACATCTTCTTCCCCATATGGAATGAATTTGTACTTGGCGACAAGTTTTGTCGCAACATAGGGCACGAGGCCTACTTTCAGTTTCTCTGAGATGCTGTATGCCACCATCACCGGAAGGGTAATGTAACTGGATCTGAGGCGAAATCCGTACAGATCTTCCTCGGGTGCAAACTTATACCCCAAAATGCTGTACTGCAACTCAGGGCGCAGGCTGATCTTATCTGACAGCCCGAATTCGGCAAATCCGCCAATCTGAAAGCCGATGACTGATTTGGGTTGTTCGACGTCTTCGCCGCTTACGTTTACGGCACTTAAATTGGGGCCTGCGGTCACTCCAAAATGAATGTCCTGTGCCTGTAAGGCTGTTGTTAAAACCATAAATAACATGGCGGAAGTAAATTGTTTCATTGCTTTTTGATTTATGTGAGATAGTTTGTTGAGCCATGTGCAAAATGTTGTTGTTATTGGTGCCATGAGTTAAACGTTATTTTCATTTATATCGGTAGATTTAAAAAAGGTCATCAAACGAGGATAACAGCTAAATAAGAAAAATCAAAAAAAGGGTGCCTCCC
Organism: Parapedobacter defluvii; assembly: GCF_014642075.1. Taxonomy (GTDB): domain Bacteria; phylum Bacteroidota; class Bacteroidia; order Sphingobacteriales; family Sphingobacteriaceae; genus Parapedobacter; species Parapedobacter defluvii. The sequence goes on from NZ_BMIK01000003.1 coordinate 100,841, forward strand.
AACCCGAAGCCCCCTCATAAAACTGTTTTTTCTAGCGTTGCAGCACCACGGCGATGCTCCACAGTTTCTATTGTTTTCGATAGGTTTCCTTTACGATGTTGCCGGCGTCGTCCCGGTAAGTGACCACCAGCTCCTTACAGTTAAAACTTAAAATCGTAGACGTTCCCGTGTTCAGTATCAGTATACGGCTGTTTGTGTTTACATCCCACGTGCCCGAAGTGCTTCCATCCGGGTCACATTTTTCTCCCCCATCGGTGTAAACGAATGTTTTATCTGCTTTCAATTCGTTGATATCGTCCAACTCGCAGTCGTCATAAATTTCGTGGAGTACATCGCGATCGCCGCTCGCCTCAACGTAGCTAGCCGCGACTATTTTGTATTTTCCCGCCAGCGCTGCAACCGTGAGTTCACATTCTTCTTCGGTATCAGCTAACTCCTTTTTTTTACAGGCCGTAAACAGTGATGAGGTAATAAACAGTGCGCTTAGCACAAAAAGTAATTGTTTCATGGTCTTCGTTTTTGTTCTTGTTAAACCTTATATATACCCGGCTATCGTAAACATCTAAAAACGTCATCAATAAAAACACCGTCCTAACCAAAAAAGCCCCACCCATTCGTCAACTACCGGACAATCGATACGAGTTATTTTTTCCATTATATAAAATGCGCCCTCCCAGGCAGGAGGGCACTTCACTAAACACATAGAACGGTTGATGTAGTTAATTCAGCAGAGATTGAATGTTGCACTTTATCCCTACCGTCACCCGGAATGCCGTAATATCCGGTTCCTCACCGGTACGTTGGCCGTCGAAATATTCGCTGTTTTTCCCTTCTAGGGTGAAAAGTCCTTTTGCATATACCGCCCACATCGGATTAAAGAAATACGCAATACCACCCCCTACATGCGGTGCATGTGATTTTACCTGCACATCGGCGTATCCCATATCGTAGCTGATTTCATTCATCCCCAATACCCGGTTGCTGTAACCCGCCTGGACAAAAGGCCGCCACGCATGGATCGTTCCGAGAAAGTTGAGCCGCAAGCCAACATCTAACTGGCGCATCGACATGGATTGCGCATCTACGTCGCCCACGGCAATGGAGGAATAGGAAAAACCTAAGTAGGGCTCGATCAGTTCGGTAATACCGTAACTGGCCGTTACTCCTGCCCCGTAGCCACTGCCGGCATTTTCGGAGAGGAATTCGTAGTATTCCGAACTCCATCCCATTAAATTAGCGCCGGCTGCTACATTCAGCCCTTTGACGGAGGAGCGTTGCATAATTTGCCCGTTGGCAGCCAGGCAACCAACTGCTGTGACGAGCACTGATACTAGTAATTGTTTCATTTTCTTTGTTTTTGTTTATTTTTTGATTCCTTTCTCCTATTCACGGCACCGTAACTCCCTTTTCAAGCATCACCACAAAATCTGGAGACGCTAGCATATCCGAGCGCTTGCCGCTGAGTTCGCTTTTCGCGAAAGGAATGGTGCGTCCGCTGACACTGCTTACGTTATTGAACCGGATACTGACCTGTTTCGAACCCACCCGGCGGATCTCCGCTGTTGCCAACGCGCCTGTAGGGATAATTGTATATCCGCGGTAGGTAACAGGTTTAGTAACCGAAAACGAGAGTACTTTGCCTTTTTCCAAGTGGGTTTCTTCCAGTTTACCCCGGAGTCGCAAGTTTACGGCAATGGGTCCATCAAGTACCATGGTGGCTGGTGTGCGGTCAGACCCCGGATTTGTTTCGCTTTCGGGGTTGGAGGGCAGCCGTGTATCCGGAATTTCTTCAGGTTCCTTTTCTATTGTCGCCGGTTCTTCTACTGTTTTTATCACAGGTGCCGGTTCATTCTCCGGTTTGCTTCCGCTGGGTTGCCGGGGGCTACGCGACTCCTCAGCCGGGCTTTCGGACTCGGCTGAACTTACCGAAGGCTGCCCTCCGGTAGCGGCTAACAGCTGCTGTACATCTTGCTGCACATGGGCCTCCGCTATGGGATCCGACCCCATAGCATCCTCTCCAGAAGCCGATTGCCCAAGCGAACGCACCCCCTCGCCGGGTACATGAACGGATGATACTTGGTCTTGCTCACCAGCGGTCTGTTGGCCGCTTGGCCAAAGCAAGAACACCAATGCAATGACCGCCAACATTGCGGCGGCCGCTCCGGCTGCATACACCCCATAACGATAGCGCTGTCTCCAGTGCGGGTTATCCATCGGTTGCACAGCTAAGGGGGTACTTATCTTTGTGGGCTCCGGCACCTTCGTATGGGCTAGGTTGGCCGGCGGTATCCGTGATACCGCCGGCATTACGGTTGTCGGTACAGGAGCGGGTTTCACGCGATGCAGATTGATCGTCCAATCGTGTGGAAACGCATTGAGTAATGCGTGGCGGAACTGGTTTGTATCGCCAAAACGTGCCGTAGAATCGGCCTCCATGGCTTTTCCGATAATGCTTGCTAGTTTTCGTGGTACCGCCTTATTTAGCTTGTCCGATGGAAGTGGCTTCCCTTTGATGATGGCCTGCATCAATGCGAACTCACTTGTTCCCTTAAAGGGCAATATGCCCCCGGTAGCTAATTCGTATGCCACTACCCCTAATGCATAGCAATCCGAAGCGGGGGAAGGTTCGCCTCCCTGGATCAGTTCCGGGGCAAGGTAATCCAGCGTACCGATGACGCTTTTCACTTTAGTCAATCGGTTGGCCTGGTCTGAAATCCGGGCGATGCCAAAGTCCATGATTTTTACAGAGCCATCGGGAGTCAGCATGAGATTCGCCGGTTTGATGTCGCGGTGCAGCACCCCTTTTTGGTGTGCATATCCCAGCCCTTCCAGCAATGCAACCAATATAGGCACCAACAGTTGGGGTGATAAGGCTCCATGCCTATGCACGTAAGCATCCATGTTATCCCCCTCCACGTATTCCATAACCATGTAATGATCGCTGCCCTGTTGGACGTAATTATACAGCAATGCGATATTGGGATGTGACAGCCGGCTCAATATGCGGGCCTCATTCGTAAAGCGTTCTAGAAAAGTCGCATCGTACACCAGATTGGCATTGAGGTTTTTGATGGCCACCTTCCGGTCCAGTGCCAGATCCGTAGCCAGGTAAACTTTGCCCATACCCCCTTCGCCTAAAAGCGCATCTACCCGATAGCCCTGTATTGTTTTTCCAATCATCATCTTAGGGATTTGATGTACTGTTTTGAGGCGATTCCCGCGTTGCTTTGGCGTTGCTTTCTTGTTCACGTGGTTGCACCCGGGCCAACAGTACCGTAATGTTATCATGCCCGCCACGGCGTTTCGCCTCGTCTACCATATTCTGGGCCATTCCACTGCCCATATCTTCATCCAGGTAAGTGAGTATCTCTTCATCTGATAAGTACTCATACAGCCCGTCCGAGCAGAGGAGAAAGATGTCGCCGGGCATTAAACAGCCTTTCTTGCAGCATATTTCGGGAGTTATCGTTGCCGAAGCACCCAATGCCTGTGTTAAGATGTTTCTTTTGGGATGCTTCAATGCCTCATCGTGATTTATCTTACCCGTTTGCACGAGGTATTGCACATATGTTTGGTCGACTGTCAACTGCGTCAGTTCCCCCTGGTGCAAGCGATAGGCCCGGCTGTCGCCTACATGAGCGACATACAACGTATCGGCCACCGCAACTAAAGCCGTGCAGGTGGTTCCCATTCCCTTGTGCTCCTCCGCCTGTCCAGTCTGGTAGATTTCCGCATTGGCCGACCGAAAAGCGTCCCTGAGCCGATCCAATATCCGGCCGGTGCTACCAAAGAAAAGTTGTGCTACACGTTCTACCGCTATCTTGCTGGCTATCTCGCCACTATTGTGTCCACCCATACCGTCGGCCAGCATCAGCATGATTTCAATTTCCTCGGGTGTGCGCCCATCTTTGGGATATACAACAACTGCGCGGTCTTCGTTATTGGACCGGACGTTACCCACATCGGTAGCGATATCAATACCTAAAACGCCGGCACAACCCGTATTTTCCAGCGTGACCCATGCAGGGGGGTTACGCTTGCGCTTTCCAAACCATGGACCCCAGGCCATTAGCTGTGTGATTGCTTGCGCAGTAATACCACCCCCGCCATCGACAGCAATGCGGCTCCCAACAGGGAGTATCCGGCAGTCTTCATACCCGCATCGCCAACGGTCGTTACACGCTCCGTTGGCCGTTTGTATTGGATGGTAACATAATTGAATTCGTCTTTATCAAATTCCATCCCCGTGACATCCGCGGGCAGCGTAACCCGCATGTTTGTCTGCAATACATTGTATCCCATGTTTTGGGAAAGCGTGGCGGTGAAACTGTTTTCCGTGATCTTTATGGGTTGTGTTTCACGCAAACCCAATTCGGCCAACCAGTTGTCTTTACCGAGGTACCTCACCACACCTTTCGCTTTATAGGTCAGCCGGAAGCTACGGTCCATCTCATTGGGTTCGTATTTAAAATCGAAGAGGTACAATGAGCTCAACGACTTCTCAATATTGCGTTTCAGGTTAGAAGCGTTACCGGCTCCATAGGAATAGTTCCACCATTGCCATTGCATGGCATTAAGCTTTCCCGAAATTACGAATGTAGCATTACCCGCTGAATCGATATGTGCTTCGCTGTTGAAAATCAGCGGTTCCTTCACTGTCTGTTGGCCCATTGCCAGCAATGTAGTGACCACCACCAGGGCGATCAAGGCAACTAAATTCTTCATAATTATTATCGTTGAGTTTACAATTGTTGTTGTGTTTGTTGCTGTTGGAAAACCAATGGACCACCCAGGGCCATCCGCTGCGCCAGTTGATCCACTTTTATACGCATGAAATTGTCGTCTGTAAGTTCCATGGGATGGACTCCGCTATTGATCAGTTGCTTCACGTCGATAAGCGAGTAGCCCGGTGCTCCCTGCTGGGCTTTTTGCATGAATTCGTTGAGCTGCTTCATGCCGGTCTCAAAAGCCTGATCGGCCGTAGCAATGTAGCCCAGTCCTGCTCCCCCCACGGCGGTAGCCTCGATAGCCAGGTACTGACCATTCACCCGCACACCGGGATAGGCATGACCGGGGACAAAGAAAATCACGGGATCCAGTCCTTCACTGGCAAAAACGCTCGCATAGAGAAATGCCATCTCAATGCAAAGCCCGGTATTGCCCGTGATCACCTCACGGGGCAACCGCACTTTCTGTTGGGTGCTGACAATATCGCCTATCTCCTGCTGGGCACCGCTGGTGCCGCTATAGACCATGCCCGTACGCCGCGTAGCTTCGTACACCCCCATCATAAACCGCACCACTTCCTGTGGATTCTGACTCACACCTGCGGTTGCACCCCCGAGTACTTTTTCCTGCACCTGCTGTGTATAATATTTAACGATAGGGTCTTGGGGCGTGATGAATACGGGCGCCAGGTCGTTGTTGTCTTCCATGTCCTGCTGCCCCCTGATTTCATTGACGGGAATATTGGTATACATGTAGTCGTTGCGGCTCAGCATCTGGAAGGGATAGGTTTTTTCATATTTTTCCAGTTTCCCACTATTCATGTATGTGATGCGTATCTGCATCCGTTCGCTCGATTGTGTGGTTTTTTCCACTACCCGTTGGGGAAACTGCGGATAGATGGCCACCACGGAAGCTCCACCCGGTAGAATATACCTGATCTCATCGGCCGTAGTCCAATCAATGTAGCCGGGAACCGAATAATCCACTTTGACATCCTGCAGTTCACCGCTGCCCTTGTTGTCGACGACTACCTTGCAAAAGTAAAACCGTCCGTCAAGAGCCATGGGGTTCGCATAGACCTTGTAGGCCGCAGGCATCATCGCCTGCAAGGGGAAAATCTGAATGTCCAATTCCCCATCGCCCACCATCTTCGACACGGCCGTTTCCCTGGTGAACCCCATCCAGAGCATTGCAGCCGCCGCCAGCAGAAAAACAACGGGTATCGCAAACCACCCTATTGTTTTTGCTCTTTGCCGCCCAGCAGGCACATAGTCCATGACCTGTTGGGCATCGAATACACCGGTGGGCGATGGGATGTCGATGACCTGTGTAGGCATGGCTACAGGGACCGGACGCGGGTCGAGGTCAAAAATAAAGGTGGGGCCGTTGTTGCCCAACTGTACCTCGTCACCGGGACTCAGTTCTGTACTGCCTGTTATCCGGCGACCATTTACATACAGTCCATTCCGCGATCGGTTATCTTCGATCGTTATCCGGCCGTCCGGCTGCCGGACAATCCGTGCGTGTTGCCGACTGACCACTAGCTCGCGTTCGGGGTCAAACCGGATCTCACTCTGTGGATCACGCCCGATCCGCAATTCGGGCAACGTAAAATCAAACGTTTCCATCTGATTTGCCTTCGTGCCTCCCTTGTACTTGATCTGATACTGTTTTACTGTTCTTTCCATAACCTGAGTGGTTGTTAATTGTGTTTAATGGAGATATTCTTGAAACCTATCGGACGAGTATCCAAAAGGTCAACAAGAAAGTTGAAAATAACAGATCAAAGATGGAGGATTAGGCTACAACTGTATATACCACAATTGTAGTACGCGGAAAGGTTGGATCAATTCCTCACGAAAGAAGCAATCGAGCCATCCAGGTTGAAAAATACATCCCACGCTTCACGTGAACCGTCTATCCGGTTGGGATACCAGCGGGTAATGCCGTGATGGATAATCAAGTAGACGTGGTCTGTTGAAGATGCACCCGCTATGGACGCTGCTTTTTCGTTATAATTTGCAACCACCTTGGCGGCCGTTTGCAGGGGTACGCTGTCAAGAGCCACCAATCTTTCCAGTATGTTATCGTGTACGGAAAGCTGTACCGGTATGGGGCCGCTCCACTGACCGCCCTGATAGTTGTACGCATCGACATAATCGGGCTTCTCGGGGTGCTGTAATTTGGCCATAATGCGCCCATCGTCGTAGAAATGGATGTCGGCATACAGGTATATGGATTTGCCACTGTATTGGGGCAATTCGCGTAGTAGCCTTTCGGCACGATTAAGTGCAGCCGCATCGGTCACGAAACCGGTGATGCGTTCATCAGAACCCCTTTGCATGGCTTCTTCAGGCTTGGTATTGAATGTATCTGTGATACTTTGCGATAACTGCTGGCAGCTGATAAAAAGGAGGAATGGGCAAATCCATATGCCAGGAGCTACTATTATATGCAAACATCTTTTCATATTGGATATACTTTTAACCCTCCAGATCGGCGGCAAATACTACCTTTTGAGGTTGGTTGGCCAAGTAAAAAATAGGTATAACCGGTGTTTTGGTTATACTCATGTCCAACAAGCTGATCACTTTTTTCACGGTCGCCCGGTGCGTAATTCCCTGTACATCCTCATATTCCAACTCAAAACGAACCTGAGGCTGTTCGTTGATATAGGTCCCTGTCTGCTGAGCATCCAGCAGCCGTGCTTCTGTCCGATACCCACCATATTTCAGTGTCAACACGTCTCCGGTTCCCAAAAATAACTTCCCGATTCCTCCGCCGAAGAGCCACCCTATGCCCAGTAGCGTAAGCGGGCAGATCAGCAATGGATGGAAAAAGACAAGGAACCGCCATCCGGTGCCTCCGTGTTCATAATGGTAGCTCAATAGATAATAAGCTATCACCGCTGCTAATAGTAACAGCCACCCTAGGATGGCCAACAGCCAGCGCCCTTGGTCTTTCTGTACTTCCGAGCCATCTATCGCAAGCACAGGAAGCGTACCCAAATCCCTACTTATCCGTAGGCGTACGGATTTCCCCACATCAAACCGCCGTTGAGCCGGCCGTGTATCAACGATTGACAGGGTTTCTTGTATTGGTGTTCCGGCCAAGTTGCCGAAACGAAGGGTGACCGATAGCTGCGGATGCCCCTGTATCATTTTTCCCGTGGCCTTTGATGCAATCACCGCTGCGTCGCGTAGCATCCCCTCACGCACCAACCGCCGTGTGCGATGCTCATCCCTAAGCGGTTGCAGAACCCACTTCCGGAATATGCGAGCCAGCCAATAGGTCCATAGCAGCACCGATACCGACAAATAGGTAAGTGCCAAATATGGGCCGGACAACGAAAGGGCGGATCGTTCTCCACCTGCATAATTAATACTGTAGTAGAGAATCATTGGGAAGGGCACCGCGAAAAAAAATGCATACAGTGCCCAAAAAACAGACATGCCTTTTCTATTCACAACCGTAAATATAGCATATATTTGTTGTTTCTGGCAGTTAACGATGTAATTCGATTCATCCTTTCAGGTTTATGGAAATTTTTCAGCGACAAATAACACTGCGTGAACGGCCCCGTGGGTTTCACCTGATCACTTCGGAAATAGCGGGCTGCTTATCGGCGATCTCACATTGGAAAGCTGGTATGTGCCAAGTTTTTATTCAGCATACATCGGCCTCATTGACGGTCAACGAAAATGCGGATCCTACGGTACGGATCGACTTCGAAACGTACTTCAACAAAGCGGTTCCCGAAAATGATCCCGATTACCGGCATGATTACGAAGGATCGGACGACATGCCTGCGCATCTTAAATCATCGTTAATGGGAGCTTCTGTAAGTATTCCGATTCAGGAGGGAAAGCTTGCTTTGGGAACCTGGCAGGGCGTGTATCTGTGCGAACACCGGAATCATGGGGGGAGGCGGAGGCTTATGATTACCGCCTGGGGAGCATAAAAAATGCGGCTCTTGCTAAGCCGCATTTTAAAAAAAGCCATCACTACTTATACACCCGCTTCTTCCTTGGCCTCTTTTCTCATCTTGTCATTGGCTACAATCACAATTTCCACACGGCGGTTTTGTGCCCGCCCCGCTTCGGTATTGTTATCGGCAATGGGTTCATGGAAGCTCTTGCCTTCGGTTTTAATCCGCCGGCCGGCAAGTCCCTGAGAGACTGCATAGCTTTTTACCGATTTTGCCCGGCGTTCTGATAACCCTTGATTGTAAGCGTCTGTTCCCTTATTGTCTGTGTGTCCGATCACTAAAATATCGGTATCCGGATTATCGTTTAAATTCTCAACCAGCTTAGCAATGTTTGTTTTTGCGTCCGGCTTCAAATCGGTTTTATCAAAGTCAAACAGGATACCCGAGTCAAATTTCACAATGATGCCTTCATCTGCTTTAATCACTTCTGCACCTGCCACAGTACGTTCAATCTCAGCGGCTTGTTTATCCATTTTTTTACCGATCAGTCCACCGGCCACACCACCTAAGGCAGCTCCCGCCAGTACACCAACCGCCGTATTACCTGCTTTTTTTCCGATAATTGCACCCAAAGCACCACCTGCCACTGCGCCCGTGGCAGCTCCTTTTTGGGTATTACTCATGGACTGTATCGTACTGCAGCTTCCCAGCAACATGGCCGATGTAGCTACGGAAAGTCCAAACAGTGCTATTTTTCGATTCGTTATCATATCTCTTCCTTTTTGTTTATGTGATCAAATGCAAACCCAATGCCAAAACAGAGATACGAAACACAGATCGCACCGATTGAACAGATACACACCGATTTACAGGTTGCATTGCTGCTGTCGCCAACCGATACCGCTTAATTGGGTTCGGCTTCTAATTTGGGAAGTTTGGGAGCTGCCGGCCGGCCATCGCGGTCAAATTGTTTAAAGGATTGGACGATATAGGCTGTAATGTCATACTCACCCCAGTATTGTACTTTTTCAAAAGACGGCCGGTACCAAATCATAAAATTGGTGAGGTCGTCCCCTTCCATGCCGGTTAGTTCCTGGATTTTCCCCCGGCTGAATTTCCGATCTACGTCTGTTTCGGCAAGTTCTTTTTCCATGTAATTACCGAAACGCCTTGCATTCCGCGGTGTCCGCCCCAACAATTCATACAAGGAAGTGATGGGATTGAAGATATAAGCCAATGCAGGCGGCTTTCCATCAAAATAAACGCCCTGTTTGCGGTATCCACGCATGGCATCGCGGAGCTCGGCTTCTTTGCTCATCCGATTTACATCCACCTGTTCCAGCAGAATACTCCCCGGTGTCATATCAATCAATATATCGCTTAACGTCTTTATCTCGGTTGCCGCAGATTGATAGCCCATGCTGTTAGCCACCAGTGTATCTCCTACGGTGACCCGGATTTCGAACGTCCCCAAGCCACTGGAAACTGAACTTTGACCGGTATTCTTGTTCGTAAGGGTCACACCTCCCAGCCGTTTGGCGGTACCCGCTTCTACAACGATACCCCGGATGGTTCCTGACTCCTGCGCAAACAGCTTTACCGGAAGCAGCCAAATGGAAACAAACAGCAGTATGTTAGTTAGATGCCTCATGTATATGTTTCCTTTGACTCATTTTTATACCAAACGTTTAACCCCGGCAATTCTTATGCCCATTTGCGGTTATATGTAAGACCGGTTATCCGGTTTTATAAGGATAGAATACAAAATTGGCCCCTTCGGGAACAATGACAAAGACACACATGAAATCCTCGGGCTTTTTGTATTGTTTAATGAAATGTGTTTTCCGTTCCTCCTTGATAATGCCGCGTTCAACAAATTCTTCCAGTGTAGACGCATGAATGGACCACTCGGTTCCCAATTCGTTTTTATCCAATATCAACTCGCCCATGCTAACCTCATGCTGGTGGGCAATGAAGATGGGATAAGCGGAGAGGCCTTCGGCCATAATTTCCACCGCAATCTCTTTAATAGATTCTGCATAAAAATCCAGATCAACCTTAAGGTCCTTCAACGGGCTTTCCTTTTTGGGTTGCCCGTCATCGCCAGCCTGCGCTCCAAGTAAATCCTGCAATTCCATGGGAGGTTAAAAGTAAAAAGTTAAAATTAAAAAGTAAAAAACACGCGTTACCTTTTCAAACCGAGCAAGACGACGTTTTCAACGTGCTGTGTATGGGGGAACATATCTACCGGCCGAATCCGCTTCACCTCATATTTTTCATTCAGCAAAGCGAGGTCACGGGCCTGCGTGGCGGCATTGCAGCTTACATATACTATTTTCGGTGCTGCTATCTCCAACAGGCGCGCCACGACATCGGGATGCATCCCCGCCCGCGGCGGGTCGGTGATCACCACATCCGGCTTGCCCGCTGCTGCAACAAATTGCGGCGTCAGAACGTCTTTCATATCTCCCGCGTAGAACCGGGTATTACCAATACCGTTTATTTCTGAATTTATTTTTGCGTCTTCGATCGCCGAAGGAACGTATTCCACACCGATGACTTCGCGTACGTGCCGTGCAACAAAGTTGGCGATTGTCCCTGCTCCAGTATAAAGGTCGTACACCCGTTCGTGCCCTTCAAACGAGGCAAAGTCACGTGTAATTTTATAAAGTTCGTAGGCCTGTGCGGAGTTGGTCTGATAAAATGACTTGGCACCGATCTTAAACCGGAGCCCTTCCATCTCCTCAAAGATATGGTCGCGCCCGGCATAAACATGAACATCCTGATCGAAGATGGTGTCGTTTTTTTTCTGATTGAGGATATAAAGCAGCGAAGTGATTTCCGGAAATTCATTCCGAAGGAAAGCCATGGTCTTTTCCACTGTATCTGCATCGGCGTAGGCAAACACAACGATGACCATCAACTCGCCGGTAGAGGCAGTCCGGATAATGAGGTTGCGCAGGGCCCCTTCGTGCTGTCGTAGATCGTAGAAGGAAATCTCGTGTTCCAGCGCAAAAGCCCGCAATTTATTCCGGATTTCGTTGGATGGCGATTGCTGTAAATAACAGTGTTCGATATCCAATATCTTATCAAACCGTAGGGGCACATGGAATCCCAGTGCATTTGGCTGCGTCCTGGTCTGTTCGTCCTCCGCATCCGTGAACCACCTTTTATTGGAAAATGTGTATTCGAGTTTATTACGGTAATACTGTGTCTGTGGAGCAGCCAGGATCGTTTCCATCTCGGAGGTATCCACTTTACCCAAGCGCGACAATGCATTGTCTACGCTTTTCTGCTTGTAGATCAATTGGGCATCGTACTCCATATGCTGCCATTTGCACCCGCCGCATATACCGAAATGCTTACAAAAAGGAGTGGTCCGGTGCAACGAAGGTTGAATCATCCGGGAAATACGGGCTTCGGCAAAGTTCTTTTTTTTACGCATCAACTCCACATCCACCACATCACCCGGAATCGCTTTGTCTACGAAAAGGACGAGTTCCCCGGCTTTACCCACACCTTTGCCTTCTTCGGCGATATCGGTGATCGAGATATCGGATAGCGACCGTTGTTCAGGTGCGATTCTTCTTCTGCTCATAAGGGTGCAAAGATACGGGTTTTTTACGCATCCGTGTTCTTAAACGGAAACATATTGGTGATTGCTGGATGCAGCCGGAGGATAGAGCATCATTTGCCGGGGAATCCCAACCAACCAAATCAGGAACCAGGCAATAACTGTTGGATTTTTTATCGCCAATAAGACACCAAGGTATTGATCTCTAACCTGTTCCGATATTTGGGAACCTACCACTTTCTCCAGAAAAACGTCAAAAACCAATGTTGCAATGATCATGAAAATCAGCTGGAAAACCAAACTCAGCCACCTGTGTTTAACAAATGACTTGATCCGTACCCACTGTTCCTGGCCGCTGATTTTACGTAACCGCTCATCTCTCAGGATGCTCAGTTTAATGATGAACCACAACACTAAGAACCGTAAGCTTTCGACAAGTACCTCCAATAAGATAACGGTGGTATTGGACCAATCCGGCGAAAAAAACAGTACGATAAACCGCTCAATGGACGGAATGACTGAAAGGCCAGCGATCCATAAAAAGTGATGCAAATAAAAACGGAATGCCCAACGGGGTACGTCAACTGCTGCTTTGAAGTCTAATTGAATATTTTGGTAGCCCATATAAATTTGCTTATATTTAGCATTTATACAATCAATTTGAAATATTATATATTTAGTAAATTATATATATAATATATAATATACATACTAAAGTAAATAAAATCATGAAAACATCAAAACATAAAAGCGAATTAATCCGAGAAGTCAACGCGGCCTGCAGAGAAATGTCAACGGCAACCGTCTTATTTCATCAATCGCTCGCGCAGCACGTAGGCATATCGGGTGCGGATCATAAATACCTGGATATCTTGCTTAGAAAGGGTGCTATGTCTGCAATCCGCTTAGCGAAATACGCGGGCTTAACCGCGGGCGCCATTACGGGAATTGTTGATCGCCTGGAAAAAATGGCATTGGTAAAACGGGAAGCGGACCCCAAGGATCGAAGAAAAATCGTGATCGCCCCCCAAGTGGAACGAATCAATCAGTTATTCGGCTCGCAGCTATCCTCGCTCATTCAGGAAAATGAGACGTTTCATGATAAATATTCCTTATCCGAACTAGTGTTTATAAAGGAGTACCTTGAAAACATCACTGCCTTGGTGACCCGTAAAACGCGGGAATTAACCGGTGAATAAATTCAATTGCCGTCTACAGTGGCTTTGACGAGGTAAGGCAGAATTTCTTTTTGAAAGGAGACGAAATTTTTCCGGACATCCGCCTCGCTGACCGAGGTGAATGCAAATGAGAAGACAATATTTTTGCTGGCTTTAATAAGGAAGGTCAATCGTTCAGGTTCAACGGCTTTGCTGATTTCAGTATTGTTAATAAAGGAGCTGATCAGAAGGAATTCGAGGTCGTCTGACAAGGTACGGAGGTATTCCTGCGTATTCGTTGACTCCCGGATAAAATCCCAGCCCAGGAATTCGTTACATATCGTATAGGTGAGGCGGCTGACCCGCAGGATGGTGTTGCTCAGATAGGTTTCGAGATCTGCCTGGTTATTGTATTTTCCGAGCAAATCGTCGACACTCTCCTGAATGTAATCCATCAGGATCGCGTGCAGCACCAGCTCTTTACTGTCAAAATACTTATAAATGGTGGCTTTGGCAATTTTTGCTTTCCGCGCGATTTCATTGACACTGGTTTTTTTATAGCCGTAGCGACGGAATAGCTCCCGGGCCGCTTTTTTAATCGATTCTTTGACTTTATCGGCTTCCATTTGCTAATTTGAAACGATTATGGTTTCGCCACTTCTCCGCGCCCTGTAACGCTTCAAGGGACATTCGGCCAACTCGGCCGGTGATCCGTTGACAAGAAGATAACGTGCGCCCGAGCAAGGATCTTTTGCCACCACACCACTTTCTTCCACGACAACTGCACAGCGTTTTTCGGGATTTACGGTACTGCACCGGTCAAATGCGATGTAACCGTTTCCTGTATTCACAATGATTAATCCCGCTACTCCCCCCCGCTCCGTTACCGCGACGCCATTGGGTATATAGAGCTGCGAATATTGGACCATAGAAACTTGTTCTAATACCGGGATGCTTTCAATGACGTTACATCCTCCTTTTTTGCATGCCAAGGGAAGAAGCAGCAAAAAAAAAGAAACAATATGCAGGACTTTTAACATTTAAATCAATTCCGTTTCAAACTGACTAAGGAAACGGACGTCATTTTCAGAAAACAACCTTAAATCCTTAATCTCATATTTGAGGTTAGTAATGCGTTCAATCCCCATCCCGAATGCGAAACCGGTGTATTTGGCACTGTCAACACCGCAGTTTTCAAGCACATTGGGATCTACCATGCCACACCCCAATATTTCCACCCATCCGGTATGTTTGCACAAGGTACATCCTTTTCCTTTGCAGATTGTACAACTGATATCCATTTCCGCAGATGGTTCTGTAAACGGGAAATAAGAAGGGCGGAAACGTACCCGGGTATCTTCGCCGAAGAGCTCCTGCACAAAATGATAAAGTGTTTGCTTGAGGTCCGCAAAGGACACCCCTTTATCGACGTACAGTCCTTCAACCTGATGGAAAAAACAATGCGCACGGGCCGAAATTGCCTCGTTCCGGTATACCCGGCCGGGCATGATTGAGCGAAAAGGAGGTGTACCGTTTTCCATCATCCGAACTTGTACGGACGACGTATGCGTACGCAATGCGATGTCATTCCCTGCTTGTTTCTTGATGAAAAAGGTATCCTGCATATCCCGTGCGGGATGCTCCGGCGGAAAATTCAATGCACTGAAATTATGCCAATCATCTTCAATCTCCGGCCCTTCGGCTACCGTAAACCCCAATTTTTTAAAGATCTCCACAATTTCCTTTCTCACCAAAGACAATGGATGACGCGATCCAACCGCGAAACCCTCTCCGGGCAATGTAAGATCCCCGATTTCCTTTTTAGAAGACTGGGTACCTGAAGCAAATTGTGCTTGAAACAATTTGTATTTCTGTTCAACCGACTGCTTAAATTCATTCAAGGTTTTGCCTAGCGCGCGTTTTTGGTCGGCCGATACCGTTTTAAACTCTTCAAAAAGATCACGAACTATGCCTTTTGCAACCAGAAACTTTAATCTAAAAGCTTCCAGCTCCTGGGCAGACTGGGGGGCAAACCGCTCAATCTCTTCTGTATACTGCTGTATTTTGTCCTGCAACATGACGCCAAAGATATGAAAATTCTCTTTAGCTTTCGGCTTTTGGGAGTCGGTGATCGATGGCCAGTGATCGGCTTTGGGAATAGCTGTACGTCAAAACAGGGAATCTTCTTCACCGTCATTCTCCTTGAAATCCACCTCGGGTTCGGAATTTGCATCGTCTACTTTCTTGGCGGCTGGATCATCGGTTGCGTTAACTGGATTTTCGAAATCGCTTTTGCGCCCCAGCAACGTAAAATTATCGGCCACCACTTCGGTGGTGTAACGCCTCACGCCTCCCTTATCTTCGTAAGTGCGCGTCCTTAACTTACCTTCTACATATACCAATTTACCTTTAAATAGGTACTTTGCAGCCACCTCCGCCAGTCCACGCCACATAACAATATTATGCCATTCGGTCTGCTCTACCCTCCGCCCGTCTTTATTGTACATCTCTGAGGTAGCTAGCGGAAAACTTGCTACCGTGACGTTACCTTCTAAATGACGGATTTCCGGATCCTTTCCCAAATGCCCTACTAAAATAACTTTATTGATGCCTGACATAATTTAGGTATATTTTGGTAATCTATTCAACCATATAATCCTTTAAAAAAGAAAAAATAAGTTTTGGTTTAGCTAATGTACCTAAATCTTTTATAAAAACATAATTCCATTTCATTTTTTTGTCCTTAAATGGTTCAGGCAAATCGACAACGATAAATTGGGCAAACAGGTTTTGGTGGCTTAATATGTGCTTCACCGGGCCTGCTACCAATTGCAACCGGGCATTCCCGCCGAACGCGTCGACCACTTCCGGCATCGCAGCCAGTTCCGACACATCTACTTGATGGGAAGTTTCAATCAATGGCAGTTCATACAGGTTTTCCCAAATATCCCCTTTTTCCCGTTTGTTTATTAATATCCGGTCGCCATCCCTTACAATAAAATAGTTGAAGTAACGGTTGCGGCTTGCTTTTCCCTTTATCTTGACCGGAAGTTGGTTCACCCGTTTCTCTGCCAGTGCCCGGCAGTCGAGCCGGAGCACACACTCCTCACAGTTCGGGCCGCTGGGCTTACATTGGATGGCGCCAAACTCCATGACCGCTTGGTTGTAAAGACCCGGATGGGTTTGGTCAAGCAGCTCGTCCGCTAACGCTGAAAAGAGCTTCTTCCCGCTGGTTGAATTAATCGGCTCATCAATCCCGAAATAACGGGCCAATACGCGGAATACATTACCATCTAAAACTGCCCGGGCTTCGTTGGCCGAAAACGAGGCGATCGCGGCGGCCGTATATGCGCCTATTCCTTTTAATTTAACAAGGTCATCGTATCGATTCGGAAACGCACCTCCATACGCTGCCACTACCGCTTTAGCAGCATGATGCATGTTGCGCGCCCGGGAATAATACCCTAACCCTTGCCAGTGCAGGAGTATTTCTTCTTCCGGTGCAGCGGCAAACGCCTCAACGTTTGGATAACGTGATAAAAACCGATGGAAATAGGGTAACCCCTGCGCTACGCGGGTTTGCTGCAAGATTACCTCTGAAAGCCAAATCACATAAGGGTCTGTGGTATGGCGCCACGGAAGGTCGCGCTTGTGCTTGTTATACCAGGCTATGATTTCTGTGGAAAATGCCATGGGGGCAAAGGTCTTAATTTTTTATCAAGCCAACAGGGATACTTGCTTCCATTTCTTCCCAACTGGATACCTGTCGCTCCAATCCTGCTAACTGTGTTATTTTGCGATAAATGTCTTCCGCAGTTTTACCTTGCTTACGGAGGTATTGTACCGAAGTAGCTCCCGAAGACTTGGATAGTTTTCCCTGGGCGAAATCTTTCAAGAGATTGTGGTGATAGAAAGTTGTGGATACAAATGAATCGTAACCGAGCAAACCGGCCAAATAAATCTGTGCTTGTGTAGACTCCCGTAGATCTTCTCCCCTCACGATCAAATCGACAGCAAAATGAACATCATCCACCACAGAGGCCAACTGATAAGCCGGAAAGCCATCGCGTTTACGTACCACAAAATACTGCATATGGGGTGGAAGCGCTGCCCCGGAGGTATCGATGCGCCAACTGCAGGTGGGATCATCCAAAGATAGTCCCCTATTGCGGCAGGTACCCGTGTAAACACCGTCTGGATGCCGAGCAAACAGCGTAGCACGGGAACATCCGCAGGCAAACACACGTCCTTGCTGCCGCAATTGCTGTAAAGCCTCTTCGTATAGGGGCAATCGATATGTTTGTGAATAAGTCTGTTTATACTCCCTGTAATTTCGCGGCCCTTCGTGCCAGGGAATTTTCAGGAATTCCAAGGTATGGAAGATGTCTTCGACATATTCCCGCTTCACCCGCGTATAATCCAAATCGTCGATCCGCAATAAAATTTGTGCTCCTGATCGCTTTGCCAAGGCAGCGGTCAATGCAAATGAAAATACATTACCCAAATGCAAGTACCCGCTGGGAGTAGGCGCAATACGTGTACGTATGAATGGATGCATAACCCCAAAGTTAGACAAACTGTACGCTTTTGGAACACCTGCTGTTCGATTCCGTACACTCCTGCATTCCAGACAAAAACCTATCTTGCTGATTTTGCAACGTTTACAATTTAGGCACACTCTTTATATTTTTTTGGCACGAATGCAACTTATTTAGAAAGCAAGCGTCTATAAAAATATAATGTGTGTTTGTGAATCACTGGTTAGCTGGTGTCGCTCCCCGCGACCATCCAGCTTCCAGCTGGTTCATTTGATCACAAACGGGATTCAGCGGACTAATCAGATACCAGCCAGCCATACAAGAAAATGGTCAAACCATTTATCCGGAGTTGTTTTATTGTGAAGACCAAACCCATGTCCTCCTTTGGGGTATCGGATCAGTTTGGAGGTCGTTCCCTGGTTCTCCAATGCTGCTACATAAGCTTCGCTATTGGCAATTGGCACTGCGGTATCATCCTCTGCATGCACTAAAAAGGCTGGAGGCGTATCTTTGGTGACCTGCAGCTCGTTAGAAAACAAGGTAACGTCTGCTGATTTAGGGTTGCTTCCAAGAAGATTACTTTTTGATCCGCCA
Source organism: Parapedobacter defluvii (assembly GCF_014642075.1). Classification (GTDB taxonomy): domain Bacteria; phylum Bacteroidota; class Bacteroidia; order Sphingobacteriales; family Sphingobacteriaceae; genus Parapedobacter; species Parapedobacter defluvii. The sequence goes on from NZ_BMIK01000003.1 coordinate 119,360, forward strand.
TGGGTCAATCCTTCCTGCATGCTGATCACGGGATATAATAACAACGAGAAATCGGGACGCAAGGAAGTTCCTTTCGGGTTATCGATTACTGCCTTTTGGAAGTGTGTGGAAAGTGTAGCCGCCAAATGCCCACCCGCAGAAGAGCCGGCAATTCCTATTTTGTCTTTCGCAATACCCCATTCGTCTGCATGTTCCCGCACCAACTGAATGGCACGTTGCGCATCCTGTAACGGACCGATACGTTTATCGACCATAATTTCGTCGGTCGGCAACCGGTATTTCAAGACGAAAGCAGCAATCCCATGTTCGGCGAGCAACTTTGCTATATCGTGCCCCTCATGGGAGATTGCCAATATGGCATACCCCCCACCGGGGCAGATAACGATGGCCTTGCCCGTATTAGGTGTACCCGCTTTCGGAAAATATGCCGTAAGTGTCGGTACGGTTACGCCGGAAACGCGGGTTATACCGTTGTCATCTGTCTCCGATGTTTCTTCCATGGAAGAAGGTTTGCTGTTCGGTACCGTATCGTCATATAAATTAATGACCGTTTGCCCATATGCCATATTGCAGATTAATAATCCAAGCACAGAGATTAGCTGTAAACTTCGCATTGATATGTTGTGTTTGTTAATGGTTAGAAACCACCAATAAATCCAAATCTTTCGGTGTAAGATTGAACTTATGGGCAATATCTTTATTTGTGAGGTGTCCTTGGTAGAGATAAATAGCATTCCGCACACCCGGTTTCGCCCAGATCAGGTCCATAATCCCCCCCCATCTCACCGAGATCCAACAGAATCGGGGTAAAAATATTAGTGAGGGCATATGTAGCCGTCCGCGCTACCCGGGAGGCAATATTGGGCACACAATAGTGAATAACATCGTACTTCCGGAACACGGGTTTCTCGTGATTGGTGATTTCAGATGTTTCAAAACACCCTCCCTGATCGATACTGACATCAATTAATACCGAATTAGGCTTCATTTTTGAAACCGTATCTTCACCGATAATGCACGGGCTCCGACCATTGGTGGCACGGATGGCTCCAATGACCACATCACAGCCAATGACCGCTTTTCGAAGTACAATCGGCTGGATAACAGAAGTAAACACCCGGCTCCCCACATTGTTCTGCAAACGGCGCAGGCGGTATACCGAGCTGTCAAACACCTTGACCTGTGCCCCTAATGCGATCGCCGTGCGTGCCGCAAACTCGCCTACCGTGCCCGCTCCCAGGATCACCATCTCCGTTGGTGGCACCCCTGTGATTCCCCCGAGCATTAACCCCTTGCCATCAAATACGTTACTCAGGTATTCTGCGGCAATTAACACGGAGGTTGCACCCACAATCTCGCTCATCGCCCGAACCACAGTGAGCGTATTGCCCTCATCTCTCAAGTATTCATAGGATAGTGCGGTGACTTTCTTTTTCATGAGTGCCTGCAGATGGTCAAGGCTCATCAATGAAGGTTGCTGGGATGACAGCAACACCTGCCCGCTCCGCATCATGTCAATTTCCGCCAAAGTGGGCGGGGCAATTTTGATAATAATATCGGCTTTATAAACCTCTTCTTTGTTTTGGACGATCAACGCACCTTGTTCGCTGTAATGGTGATCGAGAAAATTAGCTGCCTCTCCGGCGCCGCTCTCCAACACCACCTCGTGACCATTTTCAATCAGTAATGCAACGGACAAGGGAGTCAAAGGCACACGATTTTCCTGAAAACTGATTTCTTTGGGTATCCCAATATAGAGACTATTTTTCTTTTTATCCCTCTCAAGCATTGCTTCCTGAGGCTGTAACAATGCCTGACGCGCCAATTTCGACAGCTCACTCATGATGCGCTCACTTTATCGTAAAAATTTTGGGTTCAACATGCGAAAATAATCAAAGTTTTAATAAAATGGGGCCAATTTGTACACGATAGGATTAAATCATCTCCCCAACTGGCTTACCAATAGCGACTTAAAAATTTTATATAACTTGTTTGAAATAATAAAATAAGTATATTTGACCCGCAAACACGGTACAGCAATGACTAATTGCTTGACTACCTTAAACACTTTGGATGTTCGATAAATTTAACATCGTTCCCCGTTGGATTATTTTTACGCTCGACTTGTGCTGCAGTGCCTTTGCCCTATTTTTTGCAACACTCCTGCTAAACAGCTTCACTTACGATACCATTCATTCTGCTGACTTCAACCGTGAACTGCTGGTGGTGTTATTTGTCAGCGCCGTCGTATTTTATCGATTGAAAATGTATGCAGGTATCGTACGCTATACCAGTGCGCTTGACTCCGTACGGATTTTGTCTTCGGTAGCTCTTTGTGTCATCATTCTATTCCTGCTTAACACCGTTCTCGTCGCACTTAACCGCCCTCCTTTGCTATCTAACAGTTTGCTGATTGCCTACGGACTGATGAACTTCCTACTATTGATTACGTATCGTTCGACGGTTAAGCTGTTCTTTCTGTACATAAAGAACATGAAAGTAAACCGTAGACAAATCGTGATTTATGGTGCGGGAGACGTAGGAATTGCTGCCAAACGCACACTGGATCACGACCATACTTCCAACAAGGTAGTGGTTGGATTTATTGATGATAACTTTCAGAAAGTGGGGAAAATCATCGACGGTGTACGTATTTATCATACGGATTATTTTGAGCAGCTTGCGAAACAGGATAAGGTAGACGAAGTCATCATTTCTTCCCATAACATCCCGATCGAAAAGAAGGCCAGTATCGTTGATTTTTGCCTGGAACGGAATATTAAGGTGCTGACGATGCCCCCTGTGCATCGCCTCATCAACGGGGAAGTAACCCCTAATCAAATTCAAAAAATGCGGATTGAGGACTTACTTGAACGTGAGCCCATCAAGATCAACAACCAATCCATCCGCCAACAATTGTCGGGTAAGCGGATACTGGTAACCGGTGCTGCAGGTTCCATTGGAAGTGAAATTGCCCGGCAATTGGGAAAATATGCCCCACAAATGATCATTTTGAATGATCAGGCCGAAACGCCGCTACATGAGCTGCAGCTGGAACTGGAAGACCTGCAGAAAAACCAGGTGTACCATGCCTTCATCGGGGATATCCGCGATCAAGACCGTATGGAAGCTCTTTTTAAGACTTTCAAACCACATTACGTATATCACGCAGCTGCTTACAAACATGTACCGATGATGGAAAATCATCCGGTTGAAGCCGTCCGCACGAATATCATGGGCACCCGACTGCTTGCACGCCTGGCCGTAGCATATGGTGTAGAAAAGTTTGTGATGATCTCTACGGATAAGGCCGTGAATCCCACGAATGTTATGGGAGCTTCCAAACGGATTGCCGAAATCTATGTGCAAACGTATTTCCAGCATTTATCACAAAGGGAAGTGCTGCTTGGAAATGGGAATGACGCATATACGCGCTTTATCACTACCCGGTTTGGCAATGTACTGGGCTCCAATGGCTCGGTAATTCCCCGATTTAAGGCCCAGATTGAAAAAGGGGGGCCGGTGACCGTAACGCACCCCGAAATCACCCGGTTCTTTATGACCATTCCCGAGGCATGCCAACTGGTGTTAGAGGCTGGATCAATGGGGAACGGTGGAGAAATCTATGTGTTTGATATGGGGAAATCGGTGAAAATCGTCGAACTGGCCAACAAAATGATTAAATTATCGGGCCTTGTACCCAATAAGGACATCAACATCCAATACTCGGGATTACGACCCGGTGAAAAATTGTATGAAGAGTTGCTTAATGACCTGGAGAATACCCTGCCTACACATCATCACAAAATCATGATCGCCAAAGTACGGGAATACGATTTTGATGGGGTAGAAGCACGGATCGATCAGCTTATCAATCTTACCAAAAACCAAAACGAACGGGAGATTGTCTTGAAAATGAAAGAACTGGTTCCCGAATTCAAGAGTAACAATTCTATTTTCGAGGAGTTAGACAAAAAAACCAAAAACGGTATCAACCTGTGAGTGACTGTTGGAAAAAAGCCTTGGATATAATTTGTAAAAGTGTATTTTTGCAGTCCGAATTTTAAAAACTGAGATGTCAGACAATCAAAAACGTCATACCGCCGCTCCGGCTCACGCCAAAAAAAGTGGCAATTTCATTTTGGAAAACCAAAAGAGCCTGGTATTTATCGTCGGGGGGATCCTGGTGTTGGTGTTACTCTATATTGGTTACCAACGGTTTTATTTGGCTCCCCGTGCGGAAACCGCTGCCGACCAGCTTTTCAAAGCAGAAACTTATGCCTCGGTAGATTCCCTGCAACAACGGGCTATTGACGGCGACGGATCTTATCCGGGCTTTAAGGAAATTGCTGATGAATACGAGAACACAAAATCAGCTAACATTGCCAATGCATATTTAGGGGGCTTATACCTGCGCCAGGGCAAGTATCAGGAAGCAATAAATGCACTGGAGAAATACAGCAATACCGGCAGTGTAGTGCTTGATCCATTGGTAATCGGTCTGTTAGGTGATGCTTATTCCGAGCTCAAAGATTACAAGAAAGCAGCTTCTTACTACAAGAAAGCAGCGGAAAAAAATTCAAATACATTTACTTCTCCGTTGCTGTTAAAAAAACTGGGACTGGTTTACGAAGCGCAAAATGACTTCAAACAAGCATTGGAAGCCTATAAGCGCATTCAGTCTGATTTCCCGGAAAGCCAGGAAGCCTCTTCCATTGAAAGTTATATCGCACGGGCTGAAGCACGGCTATAATGGCAACCCACAACAAAAATTTATCCGATTTCTCCCATATGGAAGTTGCCTCGGCAAATTCCTACCGGTTCGGTATTGTGGTATCGCAATGGAACGCTGAAGTCACAGGCAAGCTGTTAGATGGGGCATACGAAACACTCACAAAGTACGGCGCCAAGGAACATTCCATCCGGATTATTCAGGTACCGGGCAGTTACGAATTGACCAGCGGCGCAGACATCCTGCTTCGGGACAAGGCATTGGATGCTGTAATCTGCTTAGGTTGCGTGATCCAGGGAGAGACCAAACATTTTGATTACATTTGCAGTGCCGTAGCGCATGGAATCAGCCACGTGGCACTGAAACACAATAAACCGGTCATTTTTGGCGTTTTAACGACAGACAACCTCCAACAGGCATTGGATAGAGCCGGTGGGAAACATGGCAATAAGGGTGCGGAGGCAGCGGTTACAGCAATTCAAATGGCCGCATTAAGTGCGATCTGATGTTTCTGTAGCGTATTGTTGGATACATTTCGGTACGATGAAAAAGAGTTTTATTGTTTGTATCATGGTAATTATAGTGGCTTCGCTATCGTTGCAGTCCTGTTCAAGAAAAACCTGTCCAGCCTATAATTCATATCCGAAAACAAAACGAGTCCGGTAGTTGTTACCATTGTTTGGCTATTTAATCTTGCATTTGTGTTTTTACGTTTTCAATATAGCTGAGCGGCTATTTGAAAAAAAGAGTTAAAGAGATGATGCGCAATTTCACAAAAATCAAACTGAACCTGTCCTTTATGCTGCTAGCCAGCACGGCGATAGCTTTCGGTCAAGACCTTCAAACGGGAATTGCCGATAAGGTCTGGGAGGCAATCGGGGGAAAAGACAATTGGCAAAATGCCCGTTATTTTATGTTCAGCTGCATTGGAGGAGGCACCTCTTCGTTTGTGCAGGGAGAGCGAAAGTATTTATGGGACAAACAGCAGGGCTATTGCCGTTTTGAAGGTATCAGCACGGATGATGAATCGGTTATCGCGTTGTTTAACATTAAAACGAACGAGGGTACTGTATATATCAATGGCGAAGAACTGTCCAACCCGAAAACCTCAGCGGATGTCATTAAGGAAGTAGCTGCCGAATTTGAGCGAGATGCTTATTTGCTTTTTCTCCCCACGGCCTTAGAAGGCAACCAGGTTTCCTTCACCGTAACCGGTGAAAAACTGGTCGGCTCGCAACGCTTTACCGTTGTGAACCTTAAAAACCACAAGACCAGTTTTGAAGCCGCTGTTGAGGGGCAGTTATATCTAGATGCACAAACCGGGCGGGTTCTGCAATGGCAGTCGCACGATGATCAAAACCGCTTTGCTGTCGGCGGATTCAAGGATATTGGAGGAGGGTTGGTTTTACCCACGCGTTTTACCGCGGATGACACCACTCACAACATTACCTATCCCATTGCCGCAGCTTTGGTGAACATTGAAGCCCAGAAATTCAATAAACCTTAATCTTCGTCCCAGGCATCGTTTTTCAGCTCGTCAATTTCCCGGCGCTCTTTTTTCGTAGGCCGGCCCGTCCCGCGGTCGCGTTTGAGTATTGGGGCGTGGTAGATGGCTTTATATCCGTAGGTTTCTTCCAGTGGTGTACGATCCTCGTAAAAGTTAACGGCTGTTTTCGCATCCACCCGCCTATCCAGCAATGCCGTTACCTCTACTATTTTCTTTTCGACACCTTTTTGTATGTGGTAAGTGTCTCCAACTTTCACTACATGGGACGGCTTAATGTTCTGCCCATTGAGTTTTACACGGCCCGCCTTACAGGCGTCTGTCGCCAAACTCCGTGTCTTGAAAATCCGGATCGCCCATAGGTACTTATCTACACGTAGCTTTTCAATTTCAGCCATGAGACAAACTTAGATAAATTATTGATATCGATCAATATTCTTTCTGGCATCAATGAGATCGCTTCACTAAGTTCACATTTATATGCAAGGCAGTTATCCATCTCCGCAGCCGTTGAGAGACGGCTTCTGTTGGGAAAATAGGAATAAAAAAGGGGGAAGTCGTCAGAATTTGTTTTCTTTGCGCCTAAGTAAAATCTGTTACGCTATTCATTATGATTAAAGAATTGAAGAAACTGATTGAAGATGCCTGGGAGAACCGGCAATTTTTGGAATATAAGGAATACCAGGAAGCCATTGAAACTGTCATCCAACAGCTGGACCAGGGTGAATTACGGGTAGCGGAACCCATTGGAACACGCTGGCATGTAAACGATTGGATAAAAAAAGCTGTTATCCTGTATTTCCCCATCCGGAAAATGGAGGTCGTAGAAACCGGACCCTTTGTTTTCCACGACAAAATGCGGCTTAAAACGAATTACAAGGAACTCGGTGTACGCGTGGTCCCCCACGGAATTGCGCGTTACGGTGCCTACCTAGCCAAGGGAGTCATCATGATGCCTTCCTATGTAAACATCGGTGCGTATGTAGACGAAGGCACGATGGTAGACACGTGGGCAACGGTAGGATCCTGCGCACAAATAGGTAAAAATGTTCACCTCAGCGGTGGGGTAGGCATCGGCGGTGTGTTGGAACCCGTACAAGCAGCTCCCGTGATTATTGAGGATAATGTCTTTGTAGGATCGCGTGCCATCGTCGTAGAAGGGGTACACGTTGAAACCGAAGCGGTATTGGGCGCCAATGTGGTTCTTACGGCCTCCACCAAAATCATCGACGTAAGCGGAGCCGAACCGGTGGAGTACAAAGGGATTGTACCGGCACGATCGGTAGTTATTCCGGGGTCTTATACTAAAAAATTTCCTGCAGGTGAATACCAGGTACCCTGTGCACTGATTATTGGCAAGCGCAAAGAATCAACCGACAAAAAGACATCGCTTAACGATGCGTTGCGCGAACACAGTGTAGCAGTGTGATTATGGAACGCAGATAAAGCTGACGGATATTCACCGATTAATTATGCATAGCCCCCAAGCATCGGATATCAACAGCGCGCTTGACGTACTGCGTGCGGGCGGGCTGATCCTCTACCCTACGGATACCATATGGGGCATTGGCTGCGACGCGACCAATCCAGCAGCGGTGGAACGCGTATACCAGCTCAAAGGGCGCGATCAAAGCAAAAGCCTGATTGTGTTGTTAGACAACGAAAACAAGTTACCCGGCTACGTAACAGAAGTACCTGAAATTGCCTATCAACTCATCGAATATACGGAACGCCCGCTTACAATTGTCTATTCGGGAGCCAAAAATTTGGCTCCCAACCTGGTTGCAGGAGACGGCAGCATTGGGATCCGCATCGTGGATCATGCTTTTTGTACCCCTTTGCTCCAACGCTTCCGGAAACCGCTTGTATCTACTTCCGCAAATATCAGTGGACAGCCTGCACCCAAAAACTTTTCAGAAATATCGCAGGAAATCATCGAAGGTGTAGACTATGTGGTCAGTTATGGCCAGGATGATCATCGGGAAAGCCAGGCTTCCATGGTAATGAAATTAGAAGCAGGAGGCAAATTCTCATTTCTCCGCAGGTAAGGGGCCGGTATTAGTTAGCTTTGCTGGCATGTTTCCATTTATTATTTGACGTATGAACGCTCAAGGCCGACTGATCGATCTCACCTCGCCCAAAGTGATGGGAATAATGAACGTAACGCCCGATTCATTTTTTGATGGCGGACGGCACAACACGATCGATGCAGCTTTGCGGCACGCCGAAAAGTTATTGGATGAGGGGGCCGATCTTTTGGATATTGGTGCCTACTCGTCGCGCCCAGGGGCAGCCAATGTAAGTATCGACGAAGAAGTAAGCAGGCTGCTTCCGGTAATTGACGCGATCACTACCCGGTTTCCGGAAGCCGTATTATCCATCGATACGTTCCGTGCCGATGTGGCGCGCGCCGCTATCGAAGCGGGGGCACATGTTATCAACGATATCTCCGGAGGCACGCTAGATGAACAAATGTTCGCCACAGTCGCTGAATTGCAGGTGCCCTATATTCTCATGCATATGCGGGGTACTCCGGACACCATGCAGCAGCTGACGGACTATACCGATTTGGTAGAGGAAGTTAATCTGTTTTTCGGAAAGCAGATCGCGGCCCTACGGCGTCTGGGTGTAAAAGACCTCATTTTGGATCCCGGCTTTGGTTTTGCCAAAACACTGCAGCAGAATTATGACCTGCTTAACCGGCTGGAGGAGCTCCACATTCATGGGTTACCCATCCTCGGTGCCATCTCACGCAAATCAATGATCTATAAAAAATTAGGCATTACTCCTGCTGAAGCATTAAATGGTACCACCGCACTCCATGCGCTGCTCTTGGCAAAGGGAGTCCAGATCCTTCGCGTGCATGATGTAAAGGCAGCAAAAGAAGTGATTACGTTATTGAAATAAAAACCGCTAGCGGATTACACTTCCGGTCTGCACCGTTGTTTGGGGGGCTACAAAATCCAGACGACCGTCGGCATCTTCCACCATCAAGATCATCCCCTGCGACAGAATGCCTTTGATTTCCCTCGGCTCCAGGTTTACCAGGATGGAGACCTGCCTTCCCACGATCTCTTCAGGACTGAAAAATTCCGCGATGCCCGACACGACGGTCCGCTCGTCAAGGCCCGTATCAATTGTTAACTTGAGCAACTTTTTGGTCTTAGCGACTTTCTCGGCTGCAAGAATTTTTCCAGCACGGATATCCATCTTCACGAAGTCCTCAAAAACAATATTATTTTTTGCCTCGGGCACATCTTTGGTTATGTTCGCATTGGCTTCCTTTGCCTGGCTGAGTTTAGCCAGCTGTGCGTTTACTTGTTCATCGGTTATTTTCTCAAACAGCAGTTGTGCCTCTCCCAGTTGGTGCCCAGCGGGCAACAAAGTATTGCTTCCCGCATCTTGCCAACCATGGGCAGAAAAGTTGAGCATATCGAACATACGTTGTGCAGTGCGCGGTAAAAAAGGCTGTGCCATAATGGCCAGGTTGGCAGCCAACTGCAAACTCACGTTTAAGACGGTTTTCACACGTTCCTCATCCGTTTTGATGAGTTTCCATGGCTCTGAATCGGCTAAATATTTATTACCCAAACGGGCAACGTTCATAAACTGCGCTAATGCCTCTCGGAAACGGAATTGGGTGATTGAACCTGCGATGTGTTTGGGATAGCGCTCCAGTTCCGAAAAAATCAGGCGATCCGTATCCGTCAAATGATTCACGGGCATTACTTTGCCATCGAAATACTTGTGCGACAATACCAAAACCCTGTTTACAAAGTTTCCGAAAATAGCCACCAGTTCATTGTTCACCCGTGCCTGGAAGTCTCTCCAGGTAAATTCACTATCGGATGTCTCAGGCAGGATCGACGTCAGTACATAACGCAATTCGTCCTGTTTGCCGGGAAATTCGTTCAGGTACTCGTGCAGCCACACGGCGTGGTTACGTGAGGTAGAAAGCTTATCCCCTTCAAGATTCAGGAACTCGTTGGCCGGCACATTTTCCGGTAATATATATTCGCCATGGGCATGCAGGATACTCGGAAAGGTAATGCAATGGAAGACAATGTTGTCTTTACCGATGAAGTGAATCAGACACGCATCATCCGCGGCATCCGGTTGTTTTTTCCAGTATTTCTCCCAGTCATTTCCGGTATCCAATGCCCATTGCTTGGTGGCTGAGATATAACCGATCGGCGCATCCAGCCAAACATACAATTTCTTGCCTTTTGCTTCTTCCAGCGGCACATCCACGCCCCAATCCAGATCGCGTGTCATGGACCGGGGCTGCAACCCCGACTTGAGCCACGAACGGCATTGCCCGTACACATTGGGCTTCAGGACGTCTTTTTTTCCTTCCAGCAGCCATTTTTCGAGCCAGGGCTGGTATTTATCCAAGGGCAGATACCAATGCTTGGTTTCCCGAAGCACGGGAGGCTTGCCACTGAGTGTCGAAATGGGATTAATTAAATCCGTTGGATTAAGTGATGTACCGCATTTTTCGCATTGGTCGCCATATGCCCCCTCACTCTTACAATTGGGGCAAGTACCCGTGATGTAGCGATCTGCTAGAAACTGATGGAATTCTTCGTCGTAATATTGCTCGGTTACCTGTTCAATAAACTCGCCTTTCTCGTACAGATTCAGAAAAAACTCCTGCGAAAGCTCGTGATGGATCTTTTCCGACGTGCGGTGATAAATATCAAAGGAAATCCCGAATTGCTCAAAGCTTTCCTTAATCTGTGCGTGATACTTGTCGATAATGGCCTGAGGTGTTGTCCCCTCCTTCTTGGCTTTGATGGTAATGGCCGCACCGTGCTCATCCGAACCGCATACATATACGACGTCTTTGGCGTTAAGGCGTAAAAAGCGTACGTAGATATCCCCAGGGATATAGGCACCTGCAAGATGCCCGATGTGCAGTGGACCGTTGGCGTAAGGCAACGCCGAGGTGATGGTATAACGTTTGAAAGGAAAAGTAATGTTACTCAATGTATTGTTGTTATTTAGTAGGCAAACTATTCAATTTTACAGAAAAATGAAGCATGCCGTTTGCATCTTTGCGCAAAGATAAGTCAATTTGCGCGGAATAAAATAACGGGAAGAAAAATTCACATATCATCATTCAAAATCACAAAACAGTATGGCTGCACTATCGTCATTGAGCAATTTTAAGAATACAGGTATCCTGCTTGTCCGGATCGGTCTGGGTGTGATGTTCATCATGCATGGGTATCCGAAATTATTAGGTGGCCCCAAACTATGGGAAGGAGTTGGTAGTGCGATGGGCGAAGTCGGTATTACTTTCCTCCCTTTGGTATGGGGATTGCTCGCTGCCTTAGCCGAGACGTTGGGTGGAATATTCTTTCTCATCGGACTCTTTTTCAGGCCTGTTGCATTAATCATGGCTTTTACCATGCTGGTTGCTTCCCTCCATCACTTAGGTGCGGGAGATGGCTTAAAAGGCGCATCACACGCAATCGAGATAGGAATCGTCTTTCTGGGTTTTGCATTTATAGGTCCGGGCAAATACAGTGTAGACAAACGATAACGTGCGATGAGCGAAGAAATCGACTTTCGGGCAATTGCAGCCCAACTGGCAAAACCAGAAGGAGAAGCGGGCATTAAAACGGCAGCTCACATGAATGTCAGTAACGCCGACATGACCCGTTACGCCGTCGATCTGCTCAAATGCAAAGACGGAGATAGCGTGCTGGAAATCGGGCCGGGGAATGGGCGCTTTGCTGAATATGTGCTCTCAAAGGGAACCAACATCCACTATACAGGTTTGGATATATCGGAGACGATGGTTTCCACTGCCAGAGAAATCAACAGTGATTACATCGCCGGAGGGCGAGTAGCATTTGAATGGACAGACGGAACACATTATCCTTTTCCTGATGCAAAATTCAATAAAATATTTACGGTTAATACGTTGTATTTTTGGAAAAATCCAGCTATACAACTAGCGGAAATCAGACGGATACTTGAACCGGGGGGAACCTTTTGCCTAGCAATTGCTACCAAAGCATTTATGGAGCAGCTTCCTTTTACCGCCTATGGATTTACGCTCTATACCTTTGAAGAAGTTCAAGATCTGCTGGTAAAAAATGGCTTCAGCTTATTGGATGCGACGAGTAGAAATCACCCAACTACCAGCGCGGCGGGACAGCATGTAATGCGTGAAGAGGCCTTTTTTGTCGTCAACTAGTGATGTTTCGTAAAGAAGTATAATTTCTGTAAAAAAATTCTTGCAACGAATGGAAATACTCCTATCTTTGCAGACCGAAAATCCATAGGGGTTTTCAAAATAATAAAAGTTGGCCCGTTCGTCTAGGGGTTAGGACGCAAGATTTTCATTCTTGAAACAGGGGTTCGATTCCCCTACGGGCTACACATCTTGAAGTCAAAACATACAAAAGCCTGCAAATTAAACGTTTGCGGGCTTTTTGTTTTTTACAGCATCCTGATTCATTCAATTATTCGCATAAAAACAGTGAGTAATTCAGTGAGTCAATTCCTGACCTACCGCTACTCACTGAAAGCACATTAAGTTGTTGAACGACAACCTGTTCAATAACTAAACATCTTGACTACCATAGGCTGCAAGGCTAATTTGCATCGGTAAAAAATTGCTTTTTAACGGCGATGCAGAGCTCGTCCCGAAAGTCGGGACTCGGTTTTGTTTCACTTAAATGATGTGTTATCATGAGTACAAATTATTCCTTGCTCTTCTACTTGAAGAAACCAAAAAATTATGTGTGCGGCCCCAAGCCGATTTACATGCGTATCACCGTGGCCGGTGAACCCAAGGAAGTGTCCACTGGCCGAGAATGCGACCCCGTACGCTGGAACGCCAAGTCCAATCGTGCCAAGGGTACCAAAGAGGATATCCGTGGCCTGAACGCCTACCTCGACACGATGGAGCGAAAGGTGGCCAATGCCCACCTGCAACTCGTAAAGGACGGCGCGGAAATCACTGCCGAAACGCTGAAACTAAAGTACCTTGGCAAAGACGTGCAGCGGCGGTATTTGATGGAAACGTTTACCGAACACAACCGGAAGATGGAAGCGTTGCTTGGGAAAGGCTTTAAACCCAACACGCTGAAAGGCTACAACACTTCTGTTGCACACCTGACCTTCTATTTGGAAAAATGCCATGGTGAAACGGACATCGACATCCGGCGCATCGACCATGCGTTCATCATAGGCTATGAGTTTTTCCTCCGCTCTGACATGGGATGCAGTGCGGTGTCGGCAGCCAAGTACATGAAACACCTGCGTAAAATCATAAACCAGTGTCTTGCGCACCGATGGATTACGGAAACCCCCTTTGCGTTCTACAAAACGAAAGCCAAGCCAAGGGAAAAGGAATTCCTAACACCGGATGAATTAGACAGGATAACCATTAGGGAATTCAGCATACTAAGGCTTGCGCACGTGCGTGATATCTTCGTGTTCTGCTGCTATACGGGGCTGTCATACGCCGATGTGCGGAAACTGCAAAAGACGGACATCGCCAAGGGTATTGACGGTAGATTGTGGGTATTGACCAGCCGGGAGAAAACGGAAACTTACTCCAACATCCCGCTGCTTCCGCAAGCCTTGGAAATCATCGGACGGTATGCGGACTATCCCCCATGCGTGGCAAAGGGGCTGGTACTTCCGGTATTGAGCAACCAAAAGATGAACAGCTACCTAAAGGAAATTGCCGACCTGTGCGGCATCACCAAAAAGCTGACATTCCATATGGCACGGCACACATTCGCCACCACCGTAACGCTGGCCAACAACGTGCCGATAGAAACTGTCTCAAAAATGCTGGGGCATACGAACATCAAGACGACCCAGCACTATGCCAAGCTGCTGGATACGCGGATCGGCAGTGATATGGAGGCCTTACAGAAGCGGTTGGCCGGAATACGTTAATGGCAACAGACGTCGCTGAAAATTATTCATACTTTTACACACGTACAACCAAGCAGAACAATGAAGCAAAAAGATGACTATCTATGGAAAGGGGTTTTGGAGGACGTTTTTGACGACTTCCTCCGTTTCCTGTATCCCGATGCGGACAGCATTTTTGATTTAAGCAGGGGTATCACATTTCTCGACAAAGAACTGGAACAATTATTCCCTCCGGAAGATGATGAGTTCGCTCTCAAAGTGGTTGATAAGCTGGCGCAGGTATACACCCATGACGGCGCAAAGGAATGGGTTTTAATCCATGTCGAGGTACAGGGCAGCTATCGCAAGGATTTTGCCTCGCGGATGTTCACCTATTACTATCGGATACTTGATAAATACCACAAACGTATCGCTGCCTTTGCCATCCTGACAGAGGCCAGTAAAAAGCCAAGGCCCAATGTCTTTGAAGAGGAATTCATGGGTACAAGCATCCAATACAGGTTCAATACCTACAAAATTGCTGAACAGGATACCGATCGTCTTTTGGCATCCGACAATCCTTTTGCTCTGGTCGTCCTAACTGCCAAGGCGGCATTTGTCGGCAAAAACGTGAATGACAAAGACGAAAGCGACAAGGCCTTGTTACAGACAAAAATACAGTTGGCGCGTGAATTGCTGGAAAGGAATATGAGCAAGGAAAAAATCAGGGGACTGATGAATTTCTTACGCTACTATGTACGTTTTGATAACTCGGGAGTAAACACTATCTTTGAACAAGAAGTCGAAAAATTGACAGAAAGGAGCCACACGATGGGTATCGAAGAATTATTATTAAACAGGGCTAAAAAGGAAGGCAAGCGTGAAAGTTTAATCTCCGTTGCCCGCGAAATGAAAAAGGACGGCATTCCCGTTGAACAGATTGTCAAATTTACTAAGCTGTCCATCAAGGAAATCGAAAAGCTCTAATAGAGTTCTTACGTAAACTCAACGCCTAATCCCTTGTGACTGCGCTTTCTTTTTCCGTTTGCGCCGCTTTTCCTCCTCCTCGATGGGGTTTTGCTGCTCACCCGCTACATCCACCGGAGCCATCAGCAATCCCAATAGGTCGGCAGCCATGCTGCCCGTGGTGGCCAGCATTTCGCCCACGCTTTCGAACATGCCTTGGGCAACATCATGTGCCAGTTCCATCGCCAACGGCTGACCCTGCGGATGCCGTCCCGTCAATTCCGTGAGCGTGTGCATCTGCGCTTTCTGGTGTGCCATGCCGTTTTTCATCGTGTTGGCGTATTGCAGGCTGTCTTTCAGGTTACGCTCGAAGTCGAACAGTTCATCGAACAGCGTCTCGCCCGACTGCTTGAACGCGGTGCGGTCGAACTGCCCCAGCTTCTGCGAATGGGTTTTGTTTTTGCCACGTGACGTATTCTGCGGGCTTAGCTTGATTTTATTGGTGATGTCCTTGCGGCTCACGATGATTTGGACATGCATCTGCCGCCCCTCCTTGCGTTCCCCTTTTCTCTTTTGCCCGCTTTTCACCTCCCTGTCGTTGTGGCCGTAATAGCGGTGGTTTTCCAGCTTGCCGAACCAAAGCAAATCGCTGTGGCTGTCGATGCCGGGGCGTTTGAAGTTACGGGCATATTCGTCCATTACCCTCGTGGCAAATTCCTTTAGCTTTTCCCTTGCCCCGTCCTCGCCGTATTTGGACACGAGGTGCGCCAGTTCCTTGTGGCTGGGGCTGACGTTAATGAGGAAGAACTTGCTGTCGTCCCTGCCCAGCTTGGCTACGTTGCGGTCTATGCCCATCCTTACTTCGTGGGGTTTGATGTCGCTGGCCGTCCCGTTGAACCAACGCTCCGGCTTATTTTCCATCCCGTTTTCGGGCTTCATCCGGTTTTCCTTTTCGAGGTAATGCACCAGCGCACCGCTGCTGCCCTTGTTGTCGCCCGTTTCCGACTTGGTGATGTTGATGTACATACGTTACAGATTATCCAGTGATTGCCTTGCACGCCCAGCCAGTTCCTCCTTTTTGGCCGCCGATACAGGCCAGCCGAGGGTTTCCCTTTGGGTAATGTAGTAATCCAGTACCTGCCGGAACCTGGACTTCAATGTTTCCCTTTCCCGCATGTTGCCAAGTATCTTTTTCAGTGTACCGTCCACCAGTTTCAGGTAGCCGATGGTTTCCCTGCCCATGATGGTTGCCTCCGACTGCCCTTTGCCGATGTTTTTTAAAAGTGGGCTTTGTGTTTTGGCAATGGCCATCAGTTCCTCCATAGCCGAGTACATCGGCGCCAGCATGTCACCCTCCTGTTTGCGGATGAACGAAAGGATGCGGTTGATACCGTTCGATAACTCCTTTTTCAGCACCTCATCGTTCAGGTCGGCGGGGTCTTTCTTGCTCTTGTAGAAATAATCCACCATCTGCATGAACAGTTCCCGCTTGGTGCGGCCAAGTTTCCGCGCAAGCAACGTGAGCCGTTCGTCCACCGCTTCGGGGAAACGGACGGATTTCTTATTCTCATCAATCCTAACCACTTACCCCTCCCTCCGTGCGGATAACAAACCTGAACCTGCTGCCCTTGGCCGGATGCCACGAGGGGCGGTACTCCACATAGCCGTAGGCCACCAGTTCCGACAGGCACTTGTGGTAGGTGGCGATGGAGCGTATCCGCGAGAAGCGCATCAGCTTCCTGCGGCTGGCGTGGAAATGATTATTGGGATTGCCGCAATCGTGGTGGTAGAACAATGCCGCCACCAATCCGATGTGCGTGGGCAGCAAACGCCCGTCATCGCCAATCCGCTCGAAGAACGCGCTGAACGCGTGCTTGGGCAATTCCATCCGTTCACCCATTGCCGTTACCTCCCTCCATCATTTTCCTGATGTCCTCCCTGCGGTAGTACATGCTGCCGCCCACCTTGCGGTACGGCAACGTGCCGCCCGCACGGAGGTTCTGCAACGTTCCAGGCGATATGCCAAGTAGCCTGCTCACCTCGGCACTTTTCAGCCACTCCCTGCCAAGATTGTCTTTTTCCCTGTTTCCGATGATTTGCTTTAACTCCTCCAGCATTTCCCGCTTGAACTGCCGGAGGTCTTCCCGTGTGACAATGTCTATTTCCATATCCCTATCATTATGTTTCCCTATCCATATATCCCGATAGCGGGATATTCATTCACGCCGTTTACATAGCGCACGGTATACCGCCAAGTATACCGGAACCTTGCGCTGGTGCTATCCCAGCGTATTGGGGTATCCCCGGAGGATACCCGAAACCCCCATGGCGATAGCGTGGGGGCAAGCAAGTAGGGCTATGCCCAACTTCCGCTTGCTCCATTCCCATCGGGAAATGGCAATTTGGTGGAACGTGCGAACCGCACGGTTTGGCTCTGCTACCAGACAGGGTGATATCCGGTGTTTCCATCGTGCGGCATCCATTCCGTTGGGGCAAAGTTGGGGGATAAAACGGGGATGTGGATGACCAACCGGGGCGGCATGGTCATGTTCGGAAATTGAACGGGTCTGGGTCAGGCTTGGTTTGCGGGAACGATACGGAACAGCTTCCTGTCTTCGGGAACCTGCGAACCCTTTATCGGGGCTTCACCCTTGCCCACGAAATAGTTGCGAGCGGTATCCAATGGGATTTCCTTGCCGCCGTGGTTGAAGTATTTCGCTACCAATTTGTAATACGGACTGTGGTGGTCGCTTTTGAGCAGCGACCTCCCATTGGGCAATCCCACTTCGCGCACTTGCTGGATGAGGTCGATGAGCGTGGGCAGGTAGCCGTCCTCAACATACACTTTCTGTGCAACCCCATATTTCGTATGCGCTTTCAACTGTTCTTCCAAATCCTGTATACGGGCTTGAAGTTCGGCTATCTTTTCGTCTTTTTCTTTCAGCAGCACATCGTTTGGCCTAATGTTCCATTTATCGCGTGTGTCGAGGTATTGCTGGAATTCGGTAAGTTTCCCGATGTTTGACTGATGTCGGGGGTGCTCGGATGAGAACGGGTCTTTCCGCTCGAAATGTTCAATCCGTTTCTGCACGATGTACCACACATAGGAAAGGAACTCCTTTTCGGATCCCTGCCCCTTGGACAGGAAATAATTCAGGTGGTAGGTGTAATAGTTCTCAAATTCGGTTTTGTCCAACCCATATATTTTGAGCAAAAAATGGTTGTTGCCATACCCCCTCTTCAAACCAAGTATGTTGCCTACATCAAACGGATGTGGGGAAAAATCGAAGCGCTTTCTGCTTTTGAAGTAATTTAGTCCCATCGTGATAATCCTTAAATTTATAGCTACAACATCCTGTCCAACGGACTTTTGATTGCATTCAGTTGCGCATTGCCGACTTTTGCATAAAGCATCGTGGTCTTGATGTCATTGTGACCAAGTAGCTGCTGTATGAATAACATGTCCGTGCCGTATTCCAGTAAATGCGTGGCGTAACTATGCCGCAAACCGTGTATCCCTATCGGCCTGTTTACCTTTGCGGCCTTCATCGCATTCTTGAACACAGCTTGGACACTGCGGACGGAATACCGCCCTCCGTACTGACCTTCAAAAAGATAAGTCTTAGGGCGATACGCTTTATAATACTCCCGTAGCAAATCCAGCACTGCGGTAGGTAGCGGTACATACCGGTCTTTCTTTCCTTTGCCCGCTTCGATGAGTACCTGCATTCGTCCACTGTCGATGTCACTCACTTTCAGATTGACAACCTCACTTACTCGCAGTCCCATTCCGTAGCACAGTTGCAACATCAGCAAATGCTTCTGGTTTCGTACCGTGTCGAATATCCGTTTTACTTCCTTTTGGCTCAACACCTTTGGCAAGGTGGACGGCTTCTTCGGCCGTGGGATTTCGGCAAAGAAATCCGGTTTATGGAGCACCTGTTCAAAATAGAATTTGATGGCGTTGAGCCTGCTGTGCAGCTGGCTTTCCGAAATCTTCAATGTATTGATGCAATAAAGGATGTAAGCACGGAGACGGTCGTAGCCCAGCGAATCAACGGGCACGTCTTTCACCACATACAGTAACTGTGCAAATTCGACCATGTATGTCTTTATGGTGGACGGGCTGTAGGCTTTCATCTGCAACACTTCTTTCATGCGTTGCAACTCCCGTGCATTCACAGGTGACAATTTGGACAATCCCCCTTTGCCAACCGGTGGGGTTTCCATCCCGAACAGTGTGCGGAAATGGGTGCTGTCCGGTACATACCAGCACTTTTCAGACCTGCTCCACCTGCCTTTCAGCGATTTGACTAAATCAATTTTTGCCCGGTCGTATTTGAAATCCACCCAAATGACCGCCGAATCATTATGCCTACCCTCCCGGAAAGCAAAATCGGAAAAATCAATAGCTTCCATACTGCGCATTTTGTATTACCTAATAAAGCAAATCTAACAAAGTTACACAAAATGCGCAAGAGATAAAATCCGACAACACCAAAGCAAGACACTTAAGAACAACTATTTATAGGGATTAATAGAAGGACGTTTGACGTCCTTGCATACATAAGATTATTGCGTATATTTGAGAGTTATAGCCAATGGTAGGACGACCGTGCAAACGACAAACGACCGACCTGAAATTTAAACGTTAAAACAAAGACAAACCATTTTGACAGGTGACCAACATAGAGACCATATTTCAATCGGACAACAGGTAAGCCGACACACCTTGCCTACGCTTCAGTATTTTTTATTTTCCCAACCGCACATTTTTTTTAATTCAATTTTAGCCAGCCGCACATTTGGCACATTTGGTTTTGCCCAACACACAAGCCGACCCTTCGCAAAACCAAAAGAGCCAAATTTTCCCACCCACAGAAAGAAAATTTTAGAGCGACACGTTTTGGCGTTTCAGGCTTTTACTTTTGTTGCAGAAATTAGAAATAAAGAAAGTATGCAAACTAATAATTTAACACTTAGCCCTACAACTGACAGACCTTTTGAACTTGCTAAGACATCAGCAAAAATGACTATTTCAGAAGTTTTTGCAGAACGGAAAGGTTCATATCTCAATGAGTTTACTTTATTTGTTGCCCACTTTAATTCAATCCCAAACTTTATTCATGAAGTTGACATTGACTGCAAAAAAGCCAATTTGTGGTTCTCTGAAAACTACAAATCAGAAATAAAAGACTTCTACTATGACAAAAGATATTTTAACAGAAGCAAGAAGGCAGAAATTGATGATATTTTTTATTTTCTATATGATGACCTAATTGTTGACTTCGACACAAACTGTTCCACAGTTCGCTTTTTATTCCGTAAAACTGAACTTTCAAAAGTTGAGGACATTATAAATTCAATCCATAAATTCAAGAAAAGAAAGCAGAAACAAAAACCTGAAATTTCATTGCTTGTAAATAGCATGACAGGCATTGAAACAAAATCATTGCAAATTACCAAACCCAAGCTGAATATAGAAGATAACTATAACGAAGACTTTAAAGAAATTCACAAAACTATTTTACGAAGGCTTTCCAGAAAGAATGATAAAGGGTTAGTTCTTCTTCATGGAAAGCCTGGAACAGGTAAAACATCATATATCCGCTATCTAATTTCTTCATTGAAAAAGGATGTAATTTTTTTACCTCCAAATATGGCAAGTGCCATTACAAATCCGAGTTTAATTTCAATTCTCATAGACAATCCAAATTCAATTTTTGTTATTGAAGATGCAGAAAATATTGTGGTTGATAGAGAGCAAGACGGGAATTCTCCAGTATCTGCTTTACTAAACATTTCAGACGGACTTCTTGCCGACTGTTTGAATGTTCAAATTATTTGCTCGTTTAACACTGACATTTCAAAAATTGATAGTGCTTTAATGCGAAAAGGACGATTAATAGCAAAATATGAATTTAAAGAATTAGAAGTTGAAAAAGCACAACAGCTTTCTAATAAATTAGGTTTTGAAACAAACATCAATAAGCCAATGACTTTGACTTCAATTTACAACCAAGACGAAAAAGATTTTCAACAATCAAGAAAAAGTAATCCAATTGGATTTCAAGCCATAAACAATAACAGGTAAGCCGAAAACTGAATAGAGTAGGCGTTAAAATAAAAATATAAAATATGATTTCAGACGTAAGAGAAAAAGGAAGCCTCATCGAAGTTTATGATGCAAACAGCAAAAGAATTTCATACATGAGTGCAGGAAACAAAGAACTTGTTGGAGTAGCAAGTAATTTCTTTGTAGTTGTCAACGGTTCATTAATTGAAGTGTATGACGAAAAATGTAAACGCATTTCATACATGAGCCAAGGAAGCAAAATGGTAAGAGGTGCAGCAGGTAATACCTTCACAGTAAAAAACGGTAGCCTTATTGAAACCTATGATGAAAAGTGCAAAAGAATAAGTTACAAAAGTGCTTAATTCTTATACCGCCATAGATTTTGAAACCGCACAAGGCAAGCGTTGGAGCATTTGTCAAGTTGGTTTAGTTCGTGTCGAAAATCAAATTATTAAAGAGCAGTTATCTATTTTGGTTCAACCACCTGACAACTATTACTGGAATAATTTCATTGATATTCATGGAATAAATCCCGAACAAACGGCAGATGCACCAACATTTGATAAAATTTGGCATCAAATTGAGCCATTCATTAAGAATCAAAATGTTGTTGCTCATAACGGTTTTGCGTTTGACTTTCATTGCTTAAAGCAAACTTTAGATTTTTATGAAATTTCAACACCTGAATTTACTGGACATTGCACCTATAAAATATACGGAGACAATTTAGCTTCACTTTGTAGGCAATACAAAATTCACTTAAATCATCATGATGCTTTGAGTGATGCTAAAGCTTGTGCAGAACTGTTTTTAATACATTTGAAGGAAAATAATGAATATGGAGCATAACAATATATCAATTAGGACTATAAACGATTTGCTGAAAAACAACTTTTTTATACCATCCTATCAAAGAGGTTATCGTTGGACAGAACAACAAGTGACAGAATTATTGAATGACATCAATGAATTTTCTCCAAAGGAAATTGAAAATTCAAATGAAAAAACATGGTATTGCTTACAGCCGATTGTGGTAAAGAAAAAAGATGATAATGAGTGGGACGTAATTGATGGACAACAAAGGCTCACGACAACTTTTTTAATCTTACATCATTTAAATCAAGGCTATGTTGAAAACCGTAGAAAGAAATTATTTGGCTTAAAATACGAAACAAGAGAAAATTCAGCCGACTATTTACAAAAAGAATTAAACGGAGAAACGATAAACGACACAAACATTGATTATTATTTTATTTCTTCTGCTTACAAAACAATTTGTGATTGGTTCAAAAACAAAGGAGAGCAATTTGATGTAAATACATTTGAATCAAAATTCAACTTTTCTACAAAAGTTATTTGGTATGAAACTTCGGCAAAAGATGATTCTATTGATATTTTCACGAGGATAAATAGCGGTAAAATTCCACTAACAAATGCTGAATTGATTAAAGCTTTGTTTTTAAATAGTTCAAATTTCGCAAAAGCAGACAGCGAAAAACTACGTTTGAAACAATTAGAAATTGCTTCAGAATGGGACAGAATTGAATATGCCTTACAAGACGATTCTTTTTGGTATTTCATCAACAAAAATGAAAATACCTTGGCAACGAGAATAGAGTTTATTTTTAATTTAATGTCAGACAAGCCAAGTGATGACAAGTATTCCACTTTCCATTTCTTTAATGAAAAATTTAAAACCAAATCAGAAAAAGAAATAAACGACAATTGGCAGGAAATTAAAAAGTATTTCCAAACTCTTGAAGAGTGGTATAATGACAGAGAATTATATCACAAAATTGGTTATCTAATTGCGATTGGAACAAACATCAAAAACATTCTTAAAGAGAAAAAAGAAAAATCAAAAACGAAGTTTTCATATTGGATAGACCAAGAAATAGAATCCAAATTTAAAAATGTGAATTTGGAAGAAGTCGAATATAACGGAAAATATGTTCGTGAAATTTTATTGCTTCACAACATACAAACTATGCTCAACAACGAAAACGAAACTAATCGTTTCCCTTTTGACCGTTACAAAAAAGAATCTTGGGACGTTGAACACATTCACGCTATCGCAACAGAAGTTAATGTGAAAATAGAAAATCAAATTGACTGGCTAAAAAACAACTTCATTAAAACAGACAATCATCACAACGAGGAGTTAAATAATCGAATTGAATTCATAAAATCAGGCAACACAATTGATGAAAATGAATTTGAAGACATTGTTGACTATGTATTGGGCGAAGAAGATAATAGCTTACGAAACCTGTGTTTATTAGATAGTGGAACTAATCGTTCTTACAAAAACGATTCTTTCAAAGAAAAAAGAAAGAAAATAATTGAAAGAGAAATTGAAGGAACTTTTATTCCCATTTGCACAAAAAATGTTTTTATGAAATATTATTCAGCAAACGTGAAAGACATTGAAGTTTGGAATGAAAACGATAGAACTTCATATTTTGAAAAAATACAAAAAGTAATAAATCAGTATTTACCTCAAATGACATTGGCAGAAAATGAGCAATAATCCGACATCAAAAAAATTAAATTTTCTGCAATTGGTTTCTAACGAAGAAGCTATTTATGAAAATGAAACATGGCAACCGCTGAGTAAAATTGAAATTCCAATTATACAACGAGATTACGCTCAGGGTAGAGAAGGAAAAGAAGAACTAAGAGAAAACTTCTTAAAGTTTTTACTTGAAGCAGTTAATGGAACACCAAAGGAATTGGATTTTGTTTATGGTAGCGTAAGAAATAAAATTTTACAACCGCTTGACGGACAACAAAGATTAACAACATTGTTTTTGTTGCATTGGTTTGTTGCAGTTAAAGAAAACAAGTTAAATGATGAATTAAAAAATCTTTTGACAAAATTCACTTACGAAACACGAACAAGTTCACGAGAATTTTGTATTGACTTAATCAATAAAGGAATTATTTACAATCCCGAACAAAATATTTCTACACTTATCATTGATAGCTCTTGGTTTTTTCTTTCGTGGAAAAGAGACCAGACAATAAAATCAATGCTGACAATGTTAGATGACATTCAGCAAACATTTAAAGATGAAACGGAAGTTTGGGACAAACTAAACAACATTAGTTTTCATTACATAGAGTTGCAAAACTTTGGACTTTCAGATGATTTGTATATCAAAATGAATGCAAGAGGTAAACCTCTTACTGATTTTGAAAATTTTAAAGCAAAGTTTGAACAACATATAAACAAAGAGGGTTGGGAAAGCAATGCAGAAGCAACCGAAACATTTTCACATCAAATTGATACACTTTGGACAGATTTATTTTGGAATTATCGTGATAAAACCGAAAATGTTTTTGACGAACAGCTTTTGAATTTTTTCAGAACAATGGCTGTAATAAATTACACACTAAAAGCTCCAAAAGACGATAAATTCAGACGGATGATTGATTTATTGAGAGGTGGTCAAAAAGTTTCATTCAATCAATATTTGGACTTAGGCTGTTTTGATGAGGATTATTTTAAAACGCTGAAATTAGTTTTAAATAAAATATCTGATAAAAGCGGATTGAAAACATTTCTTTCTGACACGACTTATGCAGATGAAAGAGACATATTCACTGGTGCAATTAAAAACAATTTAGGCTATGCAGAACTATTGAAATTATTTGCTTTATACCAATATTTAGCTTGTGAAAATGATATTGATAAAGTGAATCTGCAAAATTGGTTGAGAATAGTCCGAAATCTTGTTGAAGCACATAGATTGTATTATGACAATGCAAATACATTTGCAGATTCAATATTGTTTTTATCAAAGCTCATTCCATATAGAAATAGAATAGTTGAATATTTTAAAGATTCCGTAAACCCAGAAGATAAAGGCTTTCCAAAATTCATAATTGAAGAAGAAAAGACAAAAGCGAATCTTATTTTACAAAATGATGATTGGAAAAATGCAATTATTGAAATTGAAAATCACGGTTATTTCAACGGACAAATCGGCTTTATTTTAGATTGGTGTAAAGACGAAAACGGAATATACAATATTGATAAATTCAAAGAATACACAGAAAAAGCAAAAGCCGTATTTAGTAATGACGGATTGAAAAACTTTGACAATTTTCTTTTTGAAAGAGCCTTGTTAGCAACTGGAGATTATTTGTTGAGTATTGGTAGAAATTATAGTTTTCTAATCAGCAAAGGACGTAATGAACGTGATATTAGTTGGAAAAGGTTATTAAGAGATGATAACAAACAACGCAAAGTTTTGAAATCATTATTTGATAATATCAATCCAACGACTTTGTTTCAAGATTTAGAAAAAATCATTGCAGATTTTTCAGACAAAAATGATTGGCGTTATTATTTCGTTAAACAGTTTGAAATGATTGACAATTGCGGAAGTCAAAAACTTGCACGCTTTAATGACAACAATGAATTTGATATTCTTTTATTAGGTTCAACAATGACAAGCGGTTTTCATAAGGAGTATTATTCTTATTCTCTTTTCGTAGAATTGAAAGAAAAACTTTCATTAGACGAGAGCTCATACAAAGACCAAAAATCGGTTGATTATTGGAAATACTTTGAATTAAACGGACAGCAAATCGCATTTGACTGTAAAACAGGAAAATTCATTTGGACAATAAACAACGATTGGGACAATAAACAAGAATATGATGATAGAGAAAAAGTAATATTAGAACTCACTGGAGAAAGCTACTAATGTCAAAAAGAGGCTACATATCAAGATACTTGCTAATTCTCAAAAAGTTGAAGGTAAAACCTTACTCAACTTATGAGGAATTACAGAGCTATATAGAAAATCAGTTTGATTATCTGCAAATGCAAGACGATAATTTGCAAATAGGTTTTTCAAAACGAACCTTGCAACGTGATATAAAGGAGATCAGAAATGTTTTTGGAATTGACATAGAGTATTCAAAATTTCAAAAGGGCTATTTCATCAGCCAAAATGAAAATGAAAACATGAATTTTCAAAGAATGATGGAGGCATTTGATATGTTTAATTCTCTTAATCTTGCACAAGACTTAACACCTTTTATTCATTTGGAAAAACGCAGACCGCAAGGAACAGAGAATTTATATGGTTTGCTTCATGCCATTAAAAACAGACTTCAAATCAAATTCAATTATCAGAAATTTTGGGAAGAAGAATTAAGCCAGCGTTTTGTAGAGCCTTATGCCTTAAAGGAGTTTAAGAACCGTTGGTATATCATGGCAAAAGATAGTAAGGACAACAACATAAAGAGTTTTGCACTTGACCGTTTGACAAACCTTGAAATAACAAATCAAACATACCAGTATCCCGATAATTACAGCATTGAGCAAAGTTACCGCTACTGCTTTGGTATTATTAGCCCAAATGACGAAGAACCGCAAGACATCATTCTATCATTTGACCCATTTCAAGGTAAGTATATCAAGACACTTCCATTACACGACACTCAACAAGTATTGGTAGACAATGACGAAGAAATGAAAATTAAACTTAAACTTTGCCTGACACATGACCTTGTAATGGAACTACTATCTTTCGGTGACAACATGAAAGTTATTGAACCTAAATCGTTGGCTGACCAAATTAAACAAGCACATGAAAAAGCGTATAGACAATATTAAAAGCCATCGCACAGGTGTAAGCACATTTGCAAGCCACGCAAGCCCAAGCACAGACCAAAGCTTGCAAAAGAGCTTCCACCTTTCCCACGCAGACAAAATTGAAATAAAAAAAATCGCCTCCCCTTCTGAAAATAAAAAATACGCAACCGCACAACCCGACACGACAAAGACAGAGAAACGTAGTATTGATAATGGTTTGAAAGGACGGACGACAAGAACCACTGGCTATAACAGCGGTTTTGCAAAAAAGCGGGTTCAGTGGTTAATTGAACATTCTACCTCGCATCAACTTTTGTGGTATGTTGACAGTTTTGAGCTCCGAAATCCGCTTCTTCGCAAAGCCGCCAAACGTTAGTGGCAATGGCAGAACAACCCACACCGACAGACATATTCATGCCAAAAGACTCAGCAAAAAATAAAAAAGCCCAAGGCATAGGATAAATTTACCATACCTCCCATTACACAGTTTTATATGTGAGCCGTACAGGAAAGTAAAATGAGCCGTGCAAGAAAGTTTATCGGACGTTTTATGCGTACTTTTGTCTCTGAATTAATCCAAATTAATTATGGTTATTATAATGACAGGGGCAACCTCAGGTATTGGTGCAGAAGCCTTAAAACATTTTGTAAAATTGCCCGACACGAAAGTATATGTTGGCGCACGTGGAAGCGGACGTATTGTGCCTGAAGGAACAGATGTTCTTCCACTTGACCTTTCTTCTTTAAGAAGTGTTCGTTCTTTTGCGGATAACATAAAACAGCGACTGGGGCATACCAAAATTGATGTATTGGTATTGAATGCGGCTATTCGGGCATCAGATTACATACAAAAAAGCGAAGATGGTTTTGAACTGACATTTGCGACCAACCACCTTGCTCATTATTTGTTAGCAAGGTTATTTTTGCCAAACATGGCAAAAGACAGTAAAATAGTAATCACGACAAGCGACACACATGACCCTGCAATTGTTCCTTTTGGACCGAAGGTCTTAAATCCGTTAGAATTGGCGTACCCTAATGAAAATAGTCCGAAAGGTATGAGGTTTTATGCAGCTACAAAACTCTGTAATCTTCTTACCGCACGTTCACTTTCTGCCATAAGTTTAAAAGGTAACAGAGGTATCCGTGTGATTGCATTCAACCCTGGGCTAACTGGTGGTACTTCTCTAATGGGTAAACAATCAGTATTTATGAAAATTATGGTAACTGTTCTCATACGACCCTTACTCAATGTAGTGAGTATGTTTAAACCCTTTTTATTTGTAGGTAGGGCAGAACATGCTGGCAAAACTTTGGCAGCACTTGCATTGGGTAAAGTTACGCTACCGACAGATAAAATTTATGCGTCATTGGTAAGAGGAAAACTTACCTTTGCCAATCCTTCCCAACTTGCTCAAAACAATGACGTAAGAGATTTATTGTGGAAAGAGAGCGCAAAAATGGTAGACTTGCCTGAACAAGAGTAAAATAAAGGGATTTTCATGGAAAACCATTCAAATAAAGTAACTCCCGATGTATTTGTTTTTACTATAGATGCCGAAAAGGAAAAGGAGTCAGACCGATTTCTTTCAGAAAGCATTCTAGCGCTGCAAATATCGGGGCAACTAACGCTTAAAACGAATATCGAAAAAATTGTGATTAAACCGGGTGATATTTTATTAGTCCGTAAACATCAATTTGTAAAAGTTACCAAAACCCCAATAGACAAAGAATACCAGAAAGCCATACTTTTAATTCTTAAGGATGATATTTTGAGAAAATATGCGTTGGAAAATCAGATTGACAACAACGAAAAGTACAACGGGCCATCGAATATACTTATTCCGGAAAGCGCTTTTTTGCGGGGTTTCTTCAACTCCTTAATTCCATATACACAAAACCATAAAAATATCAACGATCAACTAAGTAGTATAAAAGTGAAAGAAGCCGTTCAGCTTTTATTACTTACAAAACCGGAACTTAAAAATTTCTTTTTCGACTTTTCAGAACCGTATAAGATTGATTTGGAAAAGTTTATGTTATCGAATTACAAATTCAATGTGCCGATTGAAAATTTTGCAAAATTGACCGGCAGGAGCCTTGCTGGGTTCAAGCGTGATTTTCAAAAAACATTTGGTGTTCCACCCCGACAATGGTTGCAGAACAAACGACTGATTGAAGCTCACTTTCAAATAGAAAAAAATAATAAAAAACCGTCAGCAATTTGTTTTGAACTTGGTTTTGAAAGTTTGGCGCATTTTTCCTACGCTTTTAAGAAGCAATTTGGTTATGCCCCAACAGAATTGACAAAGATGAGATAAAAAAAACGTTCATCCTTATTTTCTGGTTTTTCAGCAGACGCACTTCCAGACAACAGACAGCGGACGACAAAATGCCACATGCCACTAACAAGGGTTTGGCGTAATGGGGGCGAACGTTCTTCGTATCAACATTATTGCTAAATTTGAGCCGTGTGCTTCATATCAAGTGTTGTGCTGAAAAGCCCCCACTACGCCAAGCCCCGAACCGTTATGTGCAATGCTACCAAACCACCGCAGACAAGCGACCACAGAACGATTTGACAATTACTCAACCCCTTGAACAATTTTTTTCCTGTGCAGATAACCCCATTTTTCCATTGCCAATAAAACCTCGTTCAGCGTTTGGCTGTAATCAGTTAATTCATACTGAACCGTAACAGGTTTTGTATTACAAACTTCACGACTAACCAATCCGTTCATTTCCAATTCTTGCAATTCTTTCGACAAAATACGAGGGGAAATTCCCGCTTCTCTCGACAATTCATTAAACCCTTTTTTACCGCTTCGTAGCACCGAAATCAGGATTAACTTCCATTTACCGCCTACTATATCTAACGTATCTCTGATAGCCATTTTGGCTTTTGAGCAACTTTCTACCGTGTGTTTTGCCATATACTATTCTTTTTGTAAGTACTATCCTTTTTGTAACAGATAACAAAGGTATAGTATTTATTCTGAATTTTGCATCAGAATTTAAAAATTAAAATTATGTCACAAAAAACAATCAAAATCACAGGATGGACATTGACCATCATTTTAGGACTTGTGTTTACAATGAGTGCCTTTATGAAACTTACGCAAAACGAAACAGCTTTGGCTCAGGCTTCTTCGTTCGGGATTGATACCACCACTTATCAGTTCATCGGGATTATTGAAATCATCTCGCTGATACTCTTCATTGTTCCGAGAACAGGAATTTTAGGGACATTGTTGTTAGTAGCCTATTTGGGTGGAGCTATTGTCACACATTTGCAACATCAACAACCGATAGCAATGGCGGTTATTTTTCAAATGCTGCTTTGGATTACGGCGTTTATTCGTTTCCCCGAACTGAAGCAAAGGATTTTTTTAACTAAAAAAGTACAACAATGATCATACGCAGAAACATTTCAAAAATAACTCAAAACCATTGGCATAATGGTTTTTTGGGAACAGGACATCGTGCAATGGCGGTATTGGACGGTGTATCTTACAAAGACAGTGACCCTTTTATTTTGTTTATGGACGACAGCCTGAACCTTCCTGGTGGAGAACCCGTAGGAGGAGCACATCCACACGCTGGGTTTGAAACCTTGAGCTTGGTTTTGGAAGGCAATGAAAAAGATTGGAAAACGGGAAGTTTTGAACTAATGACCGCCGGAAAAGGCATTATCCACACCGAAGAAATCACTTCCAAACAAAAACTTCGTATGCTGCAAGTGTGGTTGGTACTACCGCCCGAAAAGCGATACGCTCAACCTTTCTTACAAAAGATACTATTGGAAGACGTACCCAAAATTAAAACCGATACATACGAAATTCGTGTGTATAGCGGAAGCAGTAACGGATTGATTTCGCCATTAAAAAACCATACGCCATTTACTTTGGTGGACTTCAGGTTAGACAACCGAGCTGTGGTATCACAGGAAATTCCATCGCACTATAATGGTTTGGTATATGTATTAAAAGGCAGTGTGAAAGCAGGCGACAAAATCATCAATGCCGAACAAGCGGGTTGGCTTGATAAAGCGACTGAAGACGGCGATACCGAAATACAATTTGAAGCATTGGAAAACGACACCCATTTTGTGTTGTATGCAGGACAGCCTCATAATGTTCCTGTGGTTCATCACGGACCTTTTGTAGCAGACACAATGGAAGACATCGCACAGATGTATCGAGATTTTCGTCAGGGAAAATTTCCGCATTTGAACGATTTGCCAAGTGAACAAAAAATCACTTCCTTTTCAGAATCGAGGAAACCTATTATCAATTAAAAACAAAAATAAAATGAATTTCAAACAATATGACGATGGCAAAGAAGGGAGATTCTTTGTTATCTTAGACAACGGAATGGAAGCAGGGTGGATTCAATACAAATGGTTGGACAACGGCAACCTGCTTGCCAACGGTACAAGGGTTTACGAAGAATTTAAAGACCAAAAATTGGGTATTCCGCTTTTCAACAGATTGGTGGAGTTTGCCGAAGAAAGGAAAACAAAAATTTATCCACTATGTCCGTTTGTGGTCAAAACCTTTGCCCGGCATCCCGAACTAAAACATCTTTTGGCTGACGATTATTTGCAAGACCAAGTAAGAGTAACAGAATCAACGGTTTTACTGGACTAAAGCACTTGCACATAACAAGGGTTTGGCGTAACGGGGGGCGGACGTGCTTCGTACCAACATTATTGCTAAATTGGAGGCGGGCTATCGCCTACATCGGTATGGTGCGTGGGGATATTAGGAGCAATTGGCCCCGCGCATTTGCGGCCTGCGGAACCCCTACGCTCATGGCCTCTGACGTTCCAGCGCTGTCGCTTCTACGGTGATTGTGATGTCTTGCCGCAATGCCGACCTGCATGGATATGCCTAAGGAGCATGCCATTCCTTCCGATTTTAATAAATAAAACCGCTGAATTACAATATTTTATTCTTACCTTTAAGCCAATTAATAATTCAATTAATTTTTTATTCAAAAGCCATGCAAGAAGGCGTAGTAAAATTTTTCAATGAGACTAAGGGTTTCGGTTTCATCACCCCCAAAGACGGTGGACGAGAGGTATTTGTTCACTCTTCCGGGTTGAAAGACCAGATCCGCGAAAATGATGATGTCTCATTTGAAGTCGAGCAGGGCCAAAAGGGCCTCAACGCAGTAAACGTAAAATTGAATTAATTTTCTGTTTTTCAGATATTGTATGAAAACCACCAGGGCTAATCCTTGGTGGTTTTTTTTGTTCTTTCCACACCGCGCTTGCAGGGTGCAACCAGATCTTAGTTATTTACTATTTACAGTTGATGAAATTGAATGATGTAAATTGCAGTGACTTCTTTTAAAAGTGTTAGCACATGACAACACTCACACCTGGTGAGCACGGGTATTCAGAAGGGATGGCGCAACGGTAGGGTATTATCGGGGTTTCTCCAATTTGTCCGACTTAATTGCCTACATTTACAGCATACTTTCACACGAAAGCAGCACATGAGACAACTGAAAATATCCGAATCGATTACCAACCGCGAAAATCGATCCCTGAACAGCTATTTGCATGATATAAGTAAATATGACATGCTTACCGGCGAGGAAGAAGTTGCGCTGGCCGTCCGGATACGTACGGGAGATACTGCTGCGCTGAACCGGTTGGTCAATGGGAACCTTAGGTTTGTGATTTCGGTGGCCAAGCAATTCCAGCATCAAGGCGTGGTGCTCGAAGATCTGATCAACGAGGGAAACCTTGGGCTGGTCACAGCGGCGAAACGGTTTGACGAGACACGCGGTTTCAAATTTATATCCTACGCCGTCTGGTGGATCAGGCAGAGCATTATGTCGGCCATTTCCGTGCAGTCGCGCACGGTCCGTCTGCCATTAAACCAGATTACTGATTTAGTCAAAGTGAAGCGGTCGCAATCCGAGCTGGAGCAGCGGTTGGAGCGTGAACCCACCGTGGAGGAGCTGGCCGGGGTGCTTGGCGTTTCGCCTGAGCGATTGGCCCGCATATTGTTAAACGGCAATAAGCAGGTTTCGGTAGATGCTCCCTCCCTTCATTCGCCCGAAATGAGCTTATTGGATTCGTTGCCGGACGGCGGGGTGCCGACGGACCATCGGGCGATGAGCGACTCACTGGAAATCGTTGTCGGAGATGCAATACGCAGGCTCCCCCAACGGGAGCAACTGGTGCTGAAACTATTTTTCGGACTCGGCGGGGCTGAACCGAAAAACCTTGAAGAAATCAGCCGGCAGCTCGGGTTAACCACCGAACGTGTGAGGCAGATCAAAACCAAGGCATTGGCTTGGTTGCAGCATTCTACGGAAGGGAAAAAACTGATCCACTTCAGGAGTTAATCTTTCCTGCGCTTCTCTGCCTGTTTTTCCTTCTTGCCTGCCCGTTTTTCCTTTAAACTCTTAACGGCGGCCTTTTTGCCGCCTTCTTTCTTTGATCCTTTATCTTTTGTCATGATCGTATAGTTTATTTCTTGTAAGATAAGGTATTTAAATGAAATACCAGATATGTAGCCAAAAATGACTACATTTAGCAACTTCGTATTGATCGACTGGTTCTTCCCCGCTTCCGTACCAATCCAGTCATCACATCCAGGGAACAATTCATGCTAGCGTTTTCGACCGTTAAATAATTACACCCAAGAGACGTGTATAAATTGCCATAAATAAAAGGCAATAAATTAAAGCAATCGCTTGAGTGCGGTTGAAAGCAAACAAACGGTGAAAACCTACACTCATAAATAATTTAATCAGATGAAAATCGCTTTTATAGGCACTTACGCCCCCCGCCAATGCGGTATCGGGTCATTTACACAGCACCTCTTCCAATCTACCGGCGACGGTTCCGGGACATCAGGCAATTTTGTCGTCGCCATCAATGATCCCGGCAGTACTTATATGTATCCTCCGGAAGTGAAATTTATCATCGACCAGGACGACCATGGCACGTACCTCAAAGCGGCTGAGTTCATTAACCAAAACCAGGTGGATGTATGTGTTGTCCAGCACGAATTTGGAATTTTCGGCGGGCAGAACGGCATATTCATCCTGACGTTGCTGCATAGTCTGGAGGTTCCCGTGATGGCTACGTTCCACACCGTGCTCAATAAGCCATCCTACAATCAGCTGGCGGTGATGAAAGAAATCACCAGGGTAGCCAGCAAATTAATCGTCATGGCCCACAAGGCAGCGGAGATACTGCGGCAAACGTACGGGGTACCGGCAGAAAAAATCGAACTGGTGCCCCACGGTGTGCCGCCCATCCGGTACGATCGAACAGCAGCCCGGCTGGAGTTGGGGCTGGAGACGAAAAGGGTATTGCTGACATTTGGTTTTCTTGGCCGAAACAAAGGGATCGAAACCGCTATATGCGCTTTGCCGAGGGTCGTATCGAAATACCCCGACGTCGTGTACGTTGTACTTGGAAAAACACATCCCAATGTGGTCAAGCACGCGGGCGAAGAATACCGGTTGTTTTTGCACCGGTTGGTCAAGAAACTGGGCCTCGAAGACCACGTGGTATTCCTCAACCAGTACGCGTCGGAAGACGATTTGTTCAAATACCTCGCCGCTTCCGACATTTACCTCACACCCTACCTCAATGAGGCGCAGATTACCAGCGGCACCCTGTCCTATGCAGTCGGTGTCGGTTCAGCCGTCATATCCACTCCCTATTGGCACGCGGCCGAGCTGTTGGCCGAAGGACGGGGAGCGTTATTTAACTTTGCTGATGAGGAGCAACTGACCAACCTATTGGTAGATTTACTTGCACATCCCGATAAATTAGAAGCTTTGCGGGATAAGGCGGGAGAATACGGAAAAACCATCACCTGGCCGAAAACGGGCGCAAGATACCATGAACTTACCAGAGATCTCATGGCCAACGTCCCCAAAGCGATCCTCAAAAAGGATCCGGCATTGGACCGCAGCATACTGCCTCCATTGCGCTTCGACCACATCGAACGGCTCACGGACCGTGTGGGCATATTCCAGCATGCCAACTTCGGGATTCCGAATTACAACGAAGGGTATTGCCTTGATGACAATGCACGAGCACTGCTCATGATGCTGATGGCTTATAGGAGGACCAACAGCGAGCAGGCGCTCAAATATATCGCTGTTTACCTTGGCTACCTGAATTATGCGCAGAACACGGATGGCACCTTCCGGAACTTTATGGGGTTCAATCGGAGTTTCCTCGATGATGTGAGCTCGGAGGATGCCTTTGGAAGGGCTATCTGGGCGCTCGGCTATGCCATTGCCTATTCGCCGATGGATGCCTATTATCAGGTTGTGCAACGGCTGTTCTCTAATGCAACACCCCATTTTGAACGCCTGAAGTCCATCCGGAGCATTGCCAATACGCTTATCGGCCTCTATTATTATTTGAAAGACAATCCGTCAAACGAAGAGATGTCCGAACTAACGCGGAAGCTGGCCCAACGTCTTTATGATGCCTATCAGCTACACCGGACAGACACCTGGCATTGGTATGAATCTCTTTTGGCCTACGACAATGGGCTGCTGCCCATGGCCATGCTGTGTGCCGCAGAGGTGACAAACAATGCGTCGTTCAGGGATGTGGCATTTGAAAGCCTGGAATTCCTGGAATCGCATACGCTTTCCAAAGGACACCTGAGCCTCATCGGCAATGAGAATTGGTACAGGCAAACCGGCGTTCCCTCGCCATTTGCCCAACAGCCTGTTGATGCCATGGCTATGGTGCTGCTTTACTTCCAGGCCTACAGCTATGCGGGAGATCCCCGTTACCTCAGCCGGCTGTATACGTCATTCATGTGGTTCTTGGGCGAGAACGATCTCCGCGTGAGCATGTATGATTTTGACACCCACGGTTGCTGCGATGGATTGCAACGCGACGGCGTAAATCGTAACCAGGGTGCAGAAAGCACGCTGGCGTATCTTATTTCGTATCTGGCGCTGCAACATACCTTTGAAAAGCCCTACGGCAGCATCGTATCATGACTGGGCGCGATCAGAAAATAAATACAGGCATTAGTTTGGTGTTTTTCCAACTAAATAACCTACCTTTATGATAATTAATAAGATACAGATACACGTCTCCGGGTTACCACTTTCCTCTTACCGCAACCAAAGTGGGCTTTAATATTCGATCTCTGCATCCTCCGTTTACATTTTAAAGCCCATTATCATGGTCATTTTGTTTTTTTTCGTCGGGATATGGTATCTCTCGTTATTTTCCCAGACCTTTTTCCAGCATCGGTATGCAGCGCATGGCTCATTTACGATGAGCCGGTTCTGGGAGCGTTTTTTCTTCGTGTTTTCATATATTACGCAGGGCTCTTCCTACATGAGCCCACGGGCCTACGCCATTATGCACCGTATGCATCACGCGTATACCGATACCGAGCGGGATCCGCATTCGCCTAACTTCTCATCAAATATCTTTGCCATGATGTGGCGTACACGGAACATCTACCTCGACATTGACAGAAGGCGTATGCAAGTGGAGGAGCGATTTACAAAAAACCTGCCCAATTGGGAGCGGCTTGACCGGTGGGGCAATGCCCCGCTTTCGAGGGTGCTGTGGGTAGCCGCCTATATTGCCTTTTTTCTGCTGTTTGCCAACAGCTTGTGGTGGTTCCTGCTGCTTCCCATCGTCATTACCATGGGTGCCTTCCACGGGGCCGTGGTCAATTGGTTTGCGCATAAATACGGTTACATCAATTTCAGGCTTAAAAACACTTCACGCAACCTGCTGGTGGTTGACGTACTGATGCTCGGCGAGTCTTATCACAACAATCACCATAAACATCCTTCTTCGGCTAACTTCGGTAGGCGCTGGCACGAAATCGATCCGGTATACCCCATTGTCCTGTTATTGAAGTGGCTACGGGTTATCAATTTCCCGAGGGCAAACACGTTGGCACCGGAGGTTCGACCGGCAACCCATTGAGGCCCGCACGATAATGGAAAATGGCACCATGTTCCAGTTCTTCGAGTGGTATTATCCGGCGGATGGTACGCTTTGGAACCACCTGAAGGCAGAAGCCAGCCGGCTCAAAGCCTTAGGTATCGACGCCGTATGGCTACCGCCGGCCGGCAAAGGCATGGAGGGACCGTCTTCATCTGGCTATGATTCTTATGACCTCTATGACCTGGGGGAATTTGACCAGAAAGGCTCCATACGGACAAAATACGGGACAAAGGAAGAACTGCTTAGCGCCGTGCATGCCAGCAAGCTAGCCGGGCTTCAGGTGTACTGCGACATCGTGCTGAACCACATGGGGGGCGGAGACGAAAAGGAAACCATCGCGGTAAGGCGGGTAAATCCGCATAGCCGCAACGATTTCTTAGATGGGTCGCACTTCATCGAGGCATATACCAAATTCACGTTCCCGGGCCGGAACGGGCAGCATTCGGCATTTATCTGGGACTACCAATGTTTCAGCGGACTGGATCACAACGCCCTACCTAGCGAAGCCGCCATTTACTGCATCCAAAACCAATATGGATCAGGTTGGCAGGATGTAGCAGGGCAGGATGACGGCAACGCCGATTACCTGATGCTCACGGATATTGATTTCCGTAACCCAGCTGTGGTACAAGAGCTTACGGCTTGGGGGAACTGGTTTTGCAACTCCGTCGGTTGCGATGGATTTCGGCTGGATGCCGTGAAACACATCAATCCGGAATTCCTTAACCAATGGCTGGATACCCTTAGGGATACATTCAAGCGGGAGTTTTTCACCGTCGGCGAATACTGGGCTCCGGAAGATCCCGATGCGCTGTTGCAATTTATCGAAACCACGGGTGGCCGCATGTCGTTGTTCGACGCACCGCTGCAACGCCATTTTTCGGATGCTTCCAAATGTCCTGAAATGGTTGATCTACGGCGGTTGTTTGACGGCACGTTGGTGCTCAATCGCCCGCAGTTGGCCGTCACACTGGTCGAAAACCATGATACCCAACCGCTGCAGGCGTCAGAGAGCACCGTTGAACGTTGGTTCCGGCCAATTGCCTACACGATTATCCTATTGAGGAAAGATGGGTACCCCTGTATATTCTATCCCGATCTTTATGGCAGTGCTTACCGAGACACCGGGGGCGACGGCCATCTGCATGACATTGTCCAGCAGCCCGTGGATGAACTTGCCGTATTGCTGTATGTAAGGAAACAGCTCGCCTACGGTACGCAACATGATTACATTGACAATGCACGGTCTATCGGTTGGACAAGGGAGGGAGAACGCAATCGGTCGGGCTCGTCATGCGCCGTGCTGATTTCAACTGATGCAGCGGTGTCCAAAACGATGTACATTGGCAAGCAACACGCCCGCCGGCGTTATGTGGATTGCCTTGGGCATGTATCTGGCGAAGTGGTTGTTCATTTGGACGGCACAGCAGCATTCCATGTAGCCGGTAAATCAGTGAGTGTTTGGATTCTTGCGGAATAAAAACGCGTTATGGATAGATGGGATATTTTGGTTGAAAAGATTGTCAATGGATTGGCTATATGGTGCATGATCTAAACGAGCGTCCAAGAGGCGGTTGTCCCGAGCAGATCAGCCAGCATGTGGGCTATTGCCCACATGCTGAATAAACACCCTTTCTTATAGAATGACACACAACTTGAGGCAGTAGGCGGCGAATTATCCTTCCAGGATTTTCCTCTTTTCCAGGTATTCTTCTTTGGTTATTTGGCCTGAGGCAAAGCGCTTTTTTAAAAGATCGAGCGGTGTACCTTTCGTCGTTCTTTGGCCAGGAATATCGTAAGGAATGGCAAAAATCCAAAAGAGCAACACAATCCAAATCAACCACCATACGAGGTGCATTCCCCAGAAATAATATTCGTAATTCATCATTTCAATTCTTTAAATGTTATCTTCATCTTCACTAAAATATGTCTCACTGGTCGTCCAATTCCGACCCCGGAACATCCAAAGTAGTTGTTTACTTTACATTATCCTTAAACAAGGCTTTTATCGACTTTCCAAGCTCATCCGTATCGTGTTTGAATTCACGTTTAAAGGATTCGGTTTTTTCGGAAACCGTATTGTCAAATGCTTTGATGTCACTTTCAAATGCGACATTTCGCTGATGGAGTTTGTCTTTGAGTACGGTTATTTCATCCTTAACTTTACTATATTCAGCATACAGGTTTTGTTTTTCATTCTTTTTCGCCGTTTCTAATGTGACCTCCATCTTTCTTAAGTCATTTTCCAAACTTGCTATGGAACTATCAGATTCTGCTTTAAACTGCTTCCACGCTGCTTCAGCATTTGCCCTTGCTGCTTCAATTTCATTTATGGTATCCAGCGATGTACGGTCCGCTTCTCCTAAATCTTCGCTGGCTTCTTGTGCGTTTCTGTCGGGTGCCGGGTTGCAACTGAACATCAACGTTGACATTGCAATAACAACTACGGGCAGTAACCGTTCCCATTTGAGGGTGTGCCATATATCTCTTAATAATTTTTCGTTCGTTTTCATTTCGTTTTTCTTTATCCAAAGCACGAAGGTCGCTATAAAACCAGTCAACGATCGATGATCCCCGTCATACCTATGTATGATCCTTCACCGGGTTGCAGGTACCGGCGGTGCACTTGCCAAAAATGTTGATTGTGCGTTGACCCAGTTGAATTGGTAAGATTGGGCACACATTTATTCAATAATTATTGTCATCTTTATAAGAAGGAAAACATGTCCGCTGCTTGAATGCTTCAAGCAGCGCGTACGGCTACAATTCTTGTAACATGTAACCTTTTGCTGCTTAGCACATTGCTTCAGTTTAGGTTCATCAAAAAAAGTAAATCCGCATGGACACTGACAAGAAAACCATCCTACTTATTGATGATGACCCGGAGACCCGACAATTGATATCGGAAATACTCGAAATGGCCGACTATGTGGTCCATTCAGCAACTGATGGCAAGCAAGGTATCAACTTGGCAATCGAAAATCCTCCCGACCTCATCCTATGTGACGTGATGATGCCGGTGTTGGATGGTTTGGGTGTGTTGCATATCGTCCGAAAAAACCATGTGCTCCGCCATATCCCATTCATTTTTTTGACGAGCTTGACAGATGAGGCTGAAATGCGGAAGGGCATGGACTTGGGGGCGGATGATTACATCCCGAAACCCACCAACAGCACCGTGTTACTGGGTGCCATTGAAAGCCGGCTTAAGAAGTCTGGGCTATTTCAGCACGACATGCAAAGCAACGTAGGGGCTAAGGGCGCCGGCATTGCTTCAGGCACGGATCATCTGGAGGAACTGAAAAGGGGTAGGGACATCAACCATTATGTAAAGAAGCAGTTGATCTACTCGGAGGGCAACCACCCGTCTAAGCTCTATTATATCACCAAAGGTCGCGTAAAAGCTTCAAAGCGGGGTGCTGATGGCCGGGAACTTATTGTACAGCTCTATCGCCAAGGGGATTTTCTGGGGTACAAGGCCGTATTTGAAAACGGCATCTATCATGAAACAGCAGAGGCATTGGAGGACACTTTCCTAACCATTATCCCTATCTCCGAATTCAACGACCTCCTGTGGCGGCATCCTGAAGTCATGAAAAACTTCCTGAAAATACTCGCAAAACAAATTCACTACAGCGAGGAGCGGCTGGTAAGTATGGCGTATCACTCGTTAAGGAAAAAGGTAGCGGACACCTTATTGGCAGTATGCAAAATGTAT
This sequence comes from Parapedobacter defluvii, assembly GCF_014642075.1. Taxonomy (GTDB): domain Bacteria; phylum Bacteroidota; class Bacteroidia; order Sphingobacteriales; family Sphingobacteriaceae; genus Parapedobacter; species Parapedobacter defluvii. The sequence continues at coordinate 159,827 of NZ_BMIK01000003.1, forward strand.
GACATTGATCGGTCAGATTCCTTTCGTATCGACATGTCACGCGAAACCTTGGCTTCCATGGCCGGGGTGGCAAAAGAGTCATTGATACGGACACTCAGCGACTTTAGGTCGCAGGGATTGGTCAGGATAGACGGAGGCGAAATTTATATCCTGGATTATTCCGGCCTGGAGCATTTGTACAATTAACTGGTCGCCCTTTCACGCGCATCGCGGTTACCCACCAACTTGACACCCAACATCGGCATTCTTAGAAGACGAAGATCATGTTGCGCGCTGATCACGGTCATCAATACCGACCGGATTATACCCTACCTTTACTTACCGATAGATCAAGAATCACGGATTGCAAGGAGGAGAAGACACATGGATAACACCGAATTCGACACCCGACTAGTAGGCGAAATCAATTCGCTTAACCGGTATGCCCGCCGATATGTGCCCGATGACGAAAGTGCACGTGACCTCGTGCAGGAAACATTGAACAAAGCGATTAGGCATCGGGGAAAATTCAAGGTGGGGACCAATCTAAAGGCATGGCTCTATGCAATCCTTAAAAACACCTTCATCAACGATTACCGTAAGGTCAGAAGAACTTATGCGATATTCCGCGACGATGGTGACGAAACAGCATACAAAGGCACTTCTTTCCATGCACAAAACAATGGATCCGAAAGCAAGTTTATGATGGAGGATATAAGCCATGCCCTGAATAAACTTCCTGAAAATCATTACACGCCTTTCATTATGCATTTCGAAGGATTCAAATACCTAGAAATAGCTGAACATTTAAAAATACCTATTGGCACGGTTAAGACCCGAATCCACGGAGCAAGGATATTGCTTCGGAAACTGCTAAACTGCTATGCGCCATAGGCTGCCACCAAGGGATGATTCGCCGGCAAATTGCTCTTATTGGCCCATAAACACAGAAAAAGATGAACATGAAAAAATTGGATATCGTACGCTTCCCCCCCAAGGGTGAAAACAGCTTCTACGATACCGTGGTATCCGGGGTAAAGGGCTATTTTAAAACCAATGCAATTTCGCCCTATGCCAATACCGCGATGTGGGTCAAAACATTTGTGATGCTCCTGTTATATGTTGTGCCCTACGTGCTGATGGTCTCGGGCGTTGCGGGAAATAGTGTCTGGCTGTTTTGGGGATTTTGGTTCCTGATGGGGCTGGGTATGGTGGGCATAGGTGCCTCGGTGATGCACGATGCCAACCATGGCACCTATTCGCCGAATAAAAAAGTAAACAGCACCATCGGATCCATTCTGGAAATCATTGGCGGGTATTCGGTCACCTGGAAAATCCAGCATAATCTGCTGCACCACACGTATACCAACATTGCAGGCCTCGATGACGACATTAATAGCGTTGTTTTTCTGCGTTTCTCACCACGACAGCCGCGCTACTGGTTCCACCGCTACCAATATTGGTATGCCTGGTTCTTTTACATGATCATGACCTTGTACTGGATGACCGCAAAGGATTACCTTCAGGCAATCCGGTATAAAAAGCACGGCCTGCTGAACAAGCAGAAGATTTCGCTGAAAAAGGCGCTTTTTCGCATCACGCTATACAAACTGTTTTATTATGGTTACATCCTGGCGTTGCCCCTTTTATTTTCGGATATGCCTTGGTATGCGGTATTGACGGGCTTTGTTATCATGCATTTTACGGCTGGGCTTTTCCTTGCCTGCATCTTCCAGCCTTCGCACATCATGGAAGAATCTGCATTTGCAGAACCTGTAACGAAAGACAGCGCCCTGTATATGGCAGACTCTTGGGCCTTACACGAGGTGGGAAATACCACCAATTTCGCGCCCAAGAACCGATTCCTTTCCTGGTTTATCGGAGGCCTCAATTATCAGATCGAGCACCACCTGTTTACCTGGGTATGCCACGTGCACTATCCAAAGATTGCTCCCATAGTCAGGTCGGCCGCTACGGCCTTTGGGCTGCCCTATCACGAACAACCCACCTTCCTGAAGGCATTGCTGCAACACGCGAAAATGCTGAAAAAACTGGGCCGCAAAGATTTCCTACCAGCGTAATACCCTGTTCCAAGGGCAACAAGCCTCGCTGACCATGTGTGAGTAAAGTTGAGAGAAAAGGGCATTACGCCCCTGTTATTTATGCCCGTCATGGTTGGTGTCTCTTCAGTATATTGATAATATCCGCTGTATTTTTATTCAGGCGCATTCCCATGCGCATGATCAGTTCCTTTTCCTTGCCGTCTTCAAACCTCAAGTCCAATGTTGTCAGCCGCGGATGTTGATTCCGAATCGACTTGGTCTGCATATCCCAGTCTCCCGCCATTTTAAAATTTCCCATATTGCTATACCTTTCCGAGGGATTCATATCCTTCATTGACAAAGATGGTGTTTTAGAAATGGTAATCGTTATACATTCCGGGGAAAGCGTTGCATCAATCCCACTTTTTCTCCTGCATCGGCCAGCAGGGCCCTTTCGCTTCCTGGAGGTTCGCAGGCCAACAACTTCCAAGCGAGACACTAAAGTTGTCACGTTTTTATGCAGGAAAACACCATGCATTACCATGGTGTTTCCGAATCATCACTATTTGGTTTTCATCTGTTGCCTTTAACGGTTCAAGAAAGGCAGGACTACAACATGTATTTGGTTTCCATTTGGATACCGTCAGGCGATGCAGGGCCTAATCTCGGTCGCCCTTCGGGTATTGCCTGTTTTTTGCTTTTGTTCCCCGCTCCCACATTCGGGGCCTTCCTATGGTATCGTTTATTTTCGACCACCTGTGGGTTGGTTTCTATTCCATGAGTACCGTGTACTGATTTTGTTATCGCTAACATAGCTATTCGATTTTATCACCTGTTTGTCAGGGTGTAATTGAATTATTACCCTACAAAGATGCGGTTTCGGAATGCATAAACGTTACATCATCGCGGAAATAAGTTGCACCATTCACACATTTTCCAAAGCGATCCGTTTCTTTTGATGTTTCAGCTTCTTATAAAATGTCGGGGTTAACCCGGTGATCCTCTTAAACTGATTGGAAAGATGGGATACGCTGCTGTAATCCAATTTATAGGAAATCTCGGTTAGGGATAGTTCGTCGTACAGTAGCAATTCCTTTACTTTTTCAATCTTGTGCAGGATGATGAATTGCTGTATGGTCATGCCTTTCACTTCTGAAAAGACATTGGCCAGATAGGTATAGTCGTAGCCGAGCAGTTTGCTGATGTGTTTGGAATAATTTTCCTTTGGCCATTCGTCGATATGGTGTACCATGGTGACGATGGCATTCTTAATCTTTTCAATCAAGATGCTTCTTTTGTCGTCAAGTAATTGCAGGCCGATCAATAGTAACCTTTCCTTCAGTTGCTGAAGTTGTTCATCTGTGAGGTCCTGGCGAATCTCTACCATTCCCAAATCCACCGAAACATCGTGTAGGCCAAGCTTGCTTAGTGCCTCCCTGACCATCAGCCTGCACCTGTGGCTGACCATGTATTTGATATACAGTACCACTAAGATATGGGGATGAAACGTTGCATGGAAGCTATTTTATGATGCAAATAGGTGTTGGAACCTGTCACATGGGCAAACAAAAAAGAAGCTGTCCCGCCATTAACTGGGACAGCTTTTTCTGCAATAAGCACTAGACCTGTCCGGATTTTACTCGCTTGCGGCCTGTTTGTTGACAAAGTTTTCAGCAATCGCTGTCAGTGCCATATCCGTTGCCTTCTCGTTGTCCAAGGTATCCTGCAACAACTGTTCCACGTCGGAATGCCCCATGACATGGGCAAATGTCCGTAAACTACCATAAGTCGCGATCTCGTAGTGTTCCACTTTCTGGGCAGCGATGATGAGTGCCGCATCACGTACAAGCGTACCCTTATCCGTGTCGTCAATGATACTCTCCGCCTCTTCCAGCAAACCCGCCATGGCCTCGCATTTTTTAGCGGCCGCCCGTTCATCGAGCAGTCCAAATACCTGCTCCAATGCCGTGATATGGGTTTCTGTTTCGCCGGTATGCTTTTCAAATGCCGCTACCAATTCCTTGCTCGTGGCCGCTTTCTTCATTTTGGGCAAGGCTTTCATCAGGTGCTTTTCGGCCCAGTAAATGTCTTTGAGTTCATCCACAAAAAACTTATGAAAATCAGAGTCTTCCATCTTGCCCGTCTTTCCAGTAGGTTTAGCTGATTTGCGGGCAGCCTCTAGGGTGCCCGTTGCTTTTCCATTCGTTTGCATGTTCTTTTATTTTAATCATCTTTATTAATGATCGTACATTTAAATAACTGTCCGCAACGCCATTTGTTTACCGCCAGTCAATATATATTTTTCATCATCGTTGGCACGATACCACCAGCAGCAGATTACCCTAACAGACCTATCCATTGGGTCTTGGTTGTCGAAATAAAATTTTGATTTCCAGTTAATTTACACTATTTTTACATAAAGGGAAGCACAAAAAGGCAACTATCTCCACACTTCCCGTTTGGTTATTCTTGAAAGTCATCCAAATGAAAGGCCTCGCTGTAGAACTAGCGGCCATGACTCACCTCGAAAACGCGAACACGCCCCACTTTTGATTCACGAAATAGGTTGCTTTATTGCACCCTGATCACCAATGAATATGGCAACAACAATCCCCGATTACATCATTGCCATTGGCGCGTCCGCCGGTGGACTGGAGGAAATCAATACATTCTTCGACCATACGCCCCTTGACGGGGTTGCGTATGTCATCGTCCAGCATTTATCCGCAAACTTCAAAAGCCGCATGGTCGAAGTGCTGTCGAAGCACAGCAAGCTGGCCGTCATGGAAGCCGAAAATGGAATGATGGTAAAAACCAATGAGGTATACCTCATTCCCAACAACAAGTTCATGACCATCCGTGGTGGACGTTTGTATTTGGAGGGCAAAGAAGATATCGCCGGGCCGCACCTCACCATCGATACGTTCTTCGGCTCCCTCGGGGCGGATATTGGCCCCAGGGCAATCGGTGTCGTCCTGTCGGGGTTGGGTTCTGATGGCACCCAAGGCAGTATGACCATCAAGAAATCCGGGGGGATGGTCCTCGCCCGCAATCCGGAAAACTCCAAATTCGGCAGCATGCCTTCCAATGTAATTGCCACCGGGTTGGTCGATCAGGTACTGGATCCCGAAAAAATGCCGAAAGCCATCGAGCAATACGTAACACATCAGCTCAGCAAAAAAACAGACCATCAGGCGAATGAAAAACATCTCATCGACATCGCCGACCTAATCAAGGAACACTCCTCGCTGGATTTTACTGATTACAAAAGGACCACACTCATGAGGCGGGCACTGAGGAGGGCCGCGCAGAACAACTTCGAGTCCCTGGAAAACTATGTGGAATTCCTGCGGAAAACACCGCAAGAGGTGGAAATCCTGGCCAAGGATTTCCTGATCAGCGTGACCTCGTTTTTCCGGAACATGGAGGCATTTGCTTTCATAAAAAGCCAGGTATTGCCCGATATCCTGGAACGGCTGCCACCAGGGGAACCGTTGAAAATGTGGGTAGCGGGTTGCGCTACCGGCGAGGAAGCCTATTCCCTGGCCGTATTGATCGCTGAGCAAGATACATGGGATCCCGAGCGAAACCCCGTGAAAATTTTTGCCACGGATATTGACGAAGAGGCATTGCTGCGCGCCGGGAATGGCGAATATCCCCAGGATATCGAAAAAGATGTGTCCGCGGACCGATTGGAAAAATTTTTTATAAAAAAAGACGACCATTACAGGGTCTCTCCAGCGATACGGAAGATGGTCATCTTCGCGAAGCACGATCTGAGCAAAAATCCACCCTACTGCAACATGGATTTCATCAGTTGCCGTAACCTCTTGATCTACATGAACCCATCCTTGCAGGAAAGGGTGTTCAACATGTTCCTATTTGGCCTTAAAATGCAGGGTTATCTATTTTTGGGCGCCAGCGAAACCCCCGTCCCCATTAGCTCTTCCTTGGAGGAGACACATAAAAAATGGCGGATATACAGAAACCTCAAGGCCCGGAAATCAGTATCCCTTGACATGCTTGTTTTGCCCGAAATGCCCGGGCAACAACGGACAAATGGTCTGGTCAGGGAAGAAAACCCCATCAATTCCAACCAAGGCCTGCTTGAGCTCATGCACCACGAATTGGCGTCCCAAATGGACTACCTCGTTGTCTGCCTCGATGACGAACATCGGGTGCTGAAATCCTATGGCGATTCGTCCAAATTCCTGCACCAGGAGAATTTCAACTCGGATATCCTCACGCTCATGCCAAAACCACTTGCATTGGCATTCGGCACGTTGCATGCACGTGTCATGCAAACCAACCAGCGAGCTTCCGTAGACGGCATCGTCATCCATCATGGGGATGCACCGACGACCGTGAGCCTGTCCATCAGTCCGCTTACCCGTATTCTAGACAAGCAACGGTTTGTGGTGGCTACGTTCTGTGAAGACCGATCCAATGCATCCCTCCCTGGTAAGCGTCCGGTATTTGATGAGAAAGCGTATTACGACCAATACCTGCTGGACCTTGAAGCGCAGCTGAAAGAAGCCAAAGAAAAGCTCAAAACTGTCTACGAATTGTTGGATACCTCCAATGAAAACCTGCAATCATACAATGAAGAGCTGATTTCGGCCAACGAGGAAATGCAGAGCACCAATGAGGAAATGCAATCGGTAAACGAAGAACTCCATACCATCAATTCGGATTACGAACTGAAGAACAGGGAATTGCTCGAACTCAATGATGACCTGAATAATTATTTCCGTAGCAACATCGCTGGCCAGCTATTCGTAAATAGGGATTTATTGTTGATGAAATTTTCACCCGGTGCCATCGACCAAATGAATTTACGTGAAACCGACATTGGCCGGCCACTCCACCATATTTCAAATAACATCAAATTTGATACGATCATAGGTGATATCAAAGCGGTGATTGCCAAGGGAAACGTGTTGACCAAGGAAGTCGAAACAGCAGACAGCAAATGGTACCAAGTGATGACGATGCCGTATTTGCAGACACACAACCAGATTGCTGGGGCCATCGTTACATTCAACGACATCACCGAATTGAAAATACTGCAGCTGGAGCTGGATGAAAGGAATGAGCGTCTACAGCGCATCAATGCAGACCTGGAAAACTTCGTGCATATCGCTTCGCATGACCTCTTAGGTCCGTTGGGAAATGTCGAACTGGGCATCACCATCATGAATCAAAAAATCACCGATCCGGCACTGAACGACTATCTGGAGGTTATCAACCGATCCATAAAAAAATTCAGTTCGCTTATCAAGGATATCGGTTATGTCGCTAAAATTGAAAGTGAACCCATCACTGCCGAACATGTCGAATTGGATGAGATCATCGATCATATCGAATGGAGCTTGGAAAATAAAATCAAGCCATCAGGGGCGGTCATCCTACGGGATTTTGAAGTCAGCCGTTTCTTTTTCTCAAAAAACAACCTAAGGAGTGTGTTGTACAACCTGATTTCGAATGCGATCAAATTCAGAAGTGCACAATCCCCCATCGTCCGGATTAATACCCGTGAGGACGCTGGATACATGGTGTTGACGGTTTCCGACAACGGAATCGGGATCGCGAAAACGAATACCGAAAGAATATTCGACGTCCATGGGAGGGTCAACCAGGAGATCGAAGGTAATGGCATTGGCCTCTACCTGACCAAACGGATCGTAACCGCGGCAAAGGGGCGGATTACCGTGGAAAGTGCACCGGGAAAAGGGAGCACGTTTACCATATACCTTAAAGCTTCGGATCAACAGGATTAAACTATGGGAAAGAAAATATTGATTGTGGATGATGATGCCGAGCTGCAATTTCTGCTCGTCCAAATCCTGGGGGACGCCGGTTATGAAACCTGTAATCTCCTTCATGGCGAATCGGTGCTTGAAACCACCACCCAATTTGCCCCCGATCTGATTTTGCTTGATGTGAAGATAGGGAATATGGACGGCCGTAGCCTCTGCAAGCACATCAAACAAACCCCTGGCATGGAGGCAATCCCGATTATACTGGTATCTGCAGCTGATGGCCTTTATGTGTCGTTGGACCAAGAGGGAGGCCCCGATGACATCATCCTGAAACCTTTCGACCTTGATAATTTTTTGAAAAAGATCGCGTTTTTCTTAACGTGAAACCTTACCAGAAACCGTAGCGGGTTATCGCATGAAACCGCTTCCTCGGTGAGGTGGTCCCTAAAGATGCGACTGAAGAAAGGATGTACGTGGTGCACAACAATTAAAATAAAATATCCTGTTGTTGATAAGCGAAAAGTTCAGGGATAAGCGTAGCCTTAGTAATCTTTGCAAGGTTGAGGATGGGATGTAGGTTCAACCTTCAACTTTTCCGTGGTAACGGGAGACCTCGCCGTCGGGCAAATAACTCTTGCTAAAAAAATCTGGAGAAGTTTTATCCAATGGAGACATAAACAGGGGAGAAATCAAAAGACTAGAAAGAACTTACCTCGCTCCCAATGGCTTTGGATTATGCTTTATTTCACTTTTACTGAATTACTGAATCGTTACTCAGAAAAGAACCCCGAAAAGAACCCCCGATTTCCAAAAAACAGCCTTTATGTCACGTTAAAGCCATATTTTCAATCCCCCTACGGGCTACTTCAGGAGACACCGCATGCCGGTTGTCTCCTTTTTTATGTTAATAAAAGTCTGTGACCCAAAAACTCGCTTCGGGGTGTCTTCACGGTATTTTTGTATGGCTTTGTTATATTTGTTAAAAAGTCTGTCTTGCACTAATAAACTTGGAGATTTTGGCCGATTTAGAAAAAAATAAAAATTGAAACAGCGAGATATTTTGCAGTTTTGGAGGGATGTTGAAATCTTTGATCTCCCGATTTTAATGATGATGCTTCGGCTTTGGAAAGCAGCGACCAATTACCCTGGGTGGCACAGCACAGCCCTGCAAAAAATACTATAAATGGCGCTATACACTGATCTTTGGAAAGATCGAAAAGAAACAGATCATTGACCATCTCAACACGCTACTAAAAGTAGATGTTACTATCGTATAAATTAAATGGACATATTTTTAGTATTTGTTCATTTATTGGAAAAACATGAACATGTTTAGCTTTCCTGTCCATCTCATCGATATCGCGCACGAATCGCTAAAAACAGCTTGTTCTTTTTTGTAAGCGAAAGATTGATTATCTTTCCACCGAATTACAACCGCGACGGCTACCATTAAGATATTAGATACGAAACAGCAACATATGAAACCTATAGGCTGCCTTTTATTGCTATTAGTGGCATTTTCAATGCCCAGCTACACGCAGGAATCCCTGTCGCCCTTTCTTTTTGACGACTACCACGATGCGGTGGTACATTTTCATGGCGGACAAACATCGACTGAAAAAGTGAACTATAACCTGGTGGAAAGTGCACTTTATTTCATCGATCAGCGGGATGGGCAAGTAAAGGTAGTGGCTGATTATCGGGGTATCGACTCACTTGTCATCGTCGGGCGCACGTTTCTTCTCGACGGTAAAAATGCATTGGAAAAAGTATCGAGCAGCCCCACCATGTACATCCGATTCAACGCAAACAGTACGCTCAAACCACCTCCCGTCGCCTACGGCGGCACCAGCAAGCTTGCCTCGGTCGACGTTTATTCGACTGCCTTTTTTCAAGGTTTGGGATCGGACCGCAAAGCCAAGGAGCATGAAGTATCTGAAATTTACCACGATTACGTTATCGAGCATGGCGGAAAGCAGAAGAAGTTCTCCAACTTCAAGCAGCTCTACCGGATATATCGTGACCACAGCGAAATATTGGAGAAATACGTAGCTGATCACGAGCTGGACTTCAATGATGTAAAGGGCATCCTTGCATTATGCCGTTATGCCGAAAGCCTGTGACACGGCTATCGTTCAGCTATCTTTGGTCAAAAAAGGCCGATAGTTTAAACTGTTACTTCCCCTTTATTTTCCTCAAATACCCCTAGCTCATCTTTAATCCAGAGCAGGATGAAAACGAGGGTTACTGCAAAATTACGACAAGTATCGGATGTTTCTATGAATCGCTACATTAGAACCGAACTGTCTTAGCTTCCAATTCGGCGAGGTGTTGAACTTCACCGATGGCATTGGACTTGGCAACTGGATTGCCGGGCGCAAGCAATGGAGTACAACCTTATTTACTGAATAAAAGCGGTGCCAAGCGATTATAGACGAATTATCAACTAATTTTACGGAAACATTAAAATTTAGGACAAATGCGAAAAATATCACTTTTCATTGCAATGAGTTTAGACGGTTACATTGCAAAACCTAATGATGACCTCAGTTTCCTAAAACTTGTAGAAAAAGAAGGCGAAGATTATGGCTATGCCGAGTTTACGGATACAATAGACACCTTAATTATTGGCAGAAAAACCTATGATTATGTACTTAAAGAAATTGGTTCTTCTCATTACGATAACGGACAAAGAGATGTATATGTCATAACCAGAAATCAACGACCAAATATAGGTAGAACAACTTTTTATACCGGAAATTTGGCCGGGTTGGCTAAAAGACTAAAATCTGAAAACGGTAAAAACATTTATTGTGATGGTGGAGCAGAAGTAATCAATGAATTATTAAAGCACGATTTAATAGACGAGTTTATAATTTCGGTCATACCGGTTTTATTGGGTAATGGAACAAGACTTTTTAAGGACGGAAGACCTGAACAAACACTTGAACTCATCGCTGCAAAAACATACGATACGGGATTGACACAATTACATTATAAACAAAAAAATAAACAACAAACCCATTAACAAGGTATGGTAAAAAACAAACTAATAATGCGGGCTTGCAGAAAATACGGCACCTGGGAGCGGACGCGGTTATTGATCTAAAGCAATCCGATGAACAAATAAAAGACGCTTTTGAAGCAGAAGCAGGGAAAGGGTATGACGTTGTTCTTGACTTTCTCTGGGGGCATCCAACCGAATTGCTATTGAAAACCCTTGTTCCCAAGAAAGCAGGGTTTGCCACACACCGAACGCGATTTGTTCAGATAGGTCAATCTGCAGGCGAAAGTATTACGTTAACTGCCGAGACCCTTCGGACTTCGGGACCGGAGTTGATGGGCGTTGGTAATGTTTCTCCCGATGTTATCCCCGTAGCGGTGCAACAGGTCTGGGATTGGATACGGGAAAACAGGCTGACTATCGATATCGAAAAAATACCCTTAACAAACATTTCGGAAGCATGGCAGCGGAAGACCGAAGGAAAAAGACTGGTCATTGTGCCTTAAATACGGATAGAACAGGCGCGGACGCGCTTTCAGTTCCGAGCGATTGATTCCGGGCGACAATGCGTGGTGAGGATGCCGCCGGCTTTTCGCGCCCTATTCGTTTGAATAGCGTCTATTCCCCATCGCTGAGCACTAAGGTAATTTTTCTTTCGATCGCTTATAAACAGCAGATCCGTATATATTTTTACGTTCTTCGATTGGATTCGTTTGGCAGTGTTAGCATCCAATACTTTCCATTTCACATCGAATCCATAAGGAGCCAAATCTGCTACCTTTTTCTCCAAATCTTCCAAATTTCTCAATGCTGGTATGATACGTGCATGAGGCAATACGCTTCTCAGCCTTTTCAGGTAATCATCGCCGCCATAGAATACAGCCTCCCTATCCAAATCATAGCTTTTAAGAATACGGGCGAGTGTCTCGGGCGCAATATCCTTGCAATCTACGTATAGGTTTACACTTTTCTCGTTAGCACTATTGTATTCTGATAATAGTGTACATACCTGCTCTAATGTCGGGATGTGTTCACTTTTCGGGCTGTTCCTTTTCTTTTTCAGCCATACATCCGCTAAACTACGTATTGTATATTCCTTGAGCTTTCCATGTGCATTGGTTGTCCTTTTCAAGTCACCATCGTGTAACACCACGGGTATTCCATCTGATGTGGTCCGCACGTCTACTTCGATATAGTCAATGTCGGCACGCAGCATGCTGGCGAAGCCACTTAGTGAATTCTCCGGGTAGCCACTCGCCTTGCCGCGATGTGCCACCACCTTAGGCGACTCACATGGTATCTGCGCATGCAAGCAGGTAACACAGGCGGCAAATATTACCCAAAGAACAACTGGTTTAAAGCGGAAATAATTCTTTCTCGCAAAATCTTTTCGCACAATTTCGTTTATGGATCTATGATTACGGTTATTTTAAATACACACAAACTTACAAAAAGCTTCTCTATCTTTTAAACCGACTTAACACTTTTACAATTGCCAAAAAAATCAAAAAAATTTGCGCAGCTATTTGACTACATGTATATTTGCAGTCAAATAGCTGCGCAATGGAATTACGAAGAGATGTATTTCAGGCCATCGCCGACCCCACCCGGAGGGCAATTATCACCTTAGTTGCCTTTCAGGCCATGACACCCAGTGCAATCGCCGAGAATTTTACATCTTCCCGCCAAACGATTTCTAAACACATACAAATCCTTGCAGAATGCGAAATACTCCAGCAGGAGCAAAACGGGCGGGAGATTTATTATCAATTAAACCCCAAAAAACTAAAGGCAATTGCAGATTTTATTGAGCCATTCCGCAATTTGTGGGACGATCGATTCAACAAATTAGAAGCCGTGATGAAAAAATACCAATCAGAACAATAAGTATGGAACGAAAAACGAAAATCCATGCCGAAGAAGGCAAACAGGAATTATTTATAACCCGGGAATTTGATCTGCCCGTGGAGTTACTCTTCAGAGCGTATATAGATCCGGAGATTGTGGAACAATGGATGGGGACAAGAGTGCTGAAACTGGAAAATAAAAAGCATGGTAGCTGGCAATTTGAGACCAGCGATGCACAGGGAAATGTGGTATTTCAATCCGGTGGCGCTTTCCACGACATTGTTCCAAATCAAAAGATCATCCGCACATTTGAAATGGACAATACACCCTTTGCTGCCCAGCTTGAGTTCCTGGAGTTTGAAAAGCTCATGAACGGTACCAGCAAACTTACCATGCATATTATATTCAAGTCGGTTGCAGACAGAGACCAACTGCTCCAATTACCTTTTGCACAAGGCATCAATATGGCACACAACCGATTAGAGGAAGTTGTAATGCATTTAAAATAACATATCATGAAACCATCATGATTTATTCAATCACATAGGGGAATGAATAAACGGCTTCAGCCATCTTGAATGCCGTTGAAATCAAACACAAATGAAAAATCTGATAGCTTCATCGCCGTTAAAAAGCAAAATACACACAGATGAAAAAGCGTAATAAAATCATTTATTGGATTGCCACGGCATGGCTGTCGTTGGGAATGCTGTCGACGGGGATAGTTCAATTGATTAAGATGAAGGAAGAAGTAACCAACATCGAACAGTTGGGATACCCGGTCTACCTTCTTACCCTGATCGGCATCTGGAAAATTTTAGGGGTAATCGCCATACTCATTCCTAAATTTGCATTACTTAAGGAATGGGCGTATGCCGGTTTCTTCTTTGCGATGACAGGTGCTATCTTCTCCCATTTAGCTGGAGGGAACGGTGCGAAAGAGCTCTTTGGACCGGTATTATTATTGGTTTTGACGGTAGTATCGTGGTATTTCAGACCCGCAGATAGAAAGATAAGCCCTACCGGTGGAACCCGTAAATCCGATGAAAAATAAATACAGAATCATGAATAGCCATAAAAAAGAACTGTTGCCCGAGCAACGCGAAGAATTACTCAACGTACTGAAAACACGCTTCGAGAAAAACAGGAATCGCCATAAGGACATTCAATGGGCAGACGTAGAGGCCAAACTCGCCTCACATCCTGAAAAACTATGGGCACTCGATGAAATGGAAACAACCGGCGGCGAACCCGATGTGGTTGGCCGTGACGAAAAAACCGGTGAATATATTTTTTTCGACTGCTCGGTAGAAAGCCCCAAAGGGCGCAGGAGTCTCTGTTACGACCGCGAAGCCTGGGAAGCACGGAAACAACACAAACCTCAAAACACTGCCCTTGACATGGCTGCGGAAATGGGGATAGAAATCTTAACCGAAGAGCAATACCGGGCACTGCAGCAACTTGGAAAGTTTGACACCAAAACATCGAGCTGGGTAAAAACGCCGGCTGATATCCGGGCTCTTGGTGGTGCCATCTTCGGCGATTTCCGCTTCGGGAGGGTATTTATTTATCATAACGGAGCCGATTCTTACTACGGTGCAAGAGGGTTCCGTGGGTCGTTAAGAGTTTGAAAAACCGTGTTCAACAATAAAATCGGCAAGCACTACAGCCTGATTGTGTTTTTCATCTTTTGCGCCATATAGCAATGTGATGTGGTCTTTCTCCTTAACAAAAGAGATAAGCGTATCCATCGCATTGTTTTCCTGCAGTTCTTTCCGATACCGCTTTTTGAACTCATCCCATTTGGCAGGATCATGACCAAACCAGGTCCGCAGCTCCGTGGAGGGTGCTACTTCTTTCATCCACTGGTCCACCCGTGCATTCTCCCGTTTCATGCCCCGGGGCCAAAGGCGATCCACCAAGATACGGAATCCATCTTTTGGATCATACGGCACATAAATTCGCTTTATACTGATTTTTTCCATAGCAGCTTCATAACAGCGGCTTCGATGCATGCCGCCGGTAATATTCAATCTTGGATAAAAACATCGTGGCCATTTTTTCCGCACGCCATTTCGCTTCTTCGGCCTTATCACCCTCAAAAAGGGTGTTTACTGTTTGGCGCCACAAATCCAGCCATGCACTAAAATGTTCTTTTTTAATGGGCAACTCCGCATGCGGCGGGAATGGACCGCCGAAATAGGTATGCTCATCCAGCAAGACCGTCTGCCAAAACCGGTACATTTTGTCGAGGTGTTCGGGCCAACGGTCCTGAATGACGCGATCGAATATCGGGCCGATCAGTTTATCTTCCCGAACGTTGGTATAAAATGTATCCACCAATATCCGGATATCCGCTATCGTTTCGATATCTTTTTTCATGGGAATCTTATTTGCAAAAACATGCGCCTTTACAAATTTCGACAATAAATACCTTACTTATCTGTATTTCGTGTAATCTTTTTGGCCTTTAGTTCCATCCTCCCCCTAGATCCCGGTAGATATTGGTTGCCGCTTTAAATTGCTGCATTTTTGTTTCAACCAGCTCCAGCTTCGATTCCAAAACATCCCGTTGAGTCAGTAAGACCTCCAAATAGTCGGCACGTGCAGCTGAAAACAGATCGTTCGAGATGTCAATGGAACGGGTAAGCGCTGCTACCTCTTCCGACTTTAGGCTATATTGCTTTTCCAGGTTCTTAATGCTGGAAAGCGCTGTAGATACTTCCAGATACGCATTCAAAATAGTCCGTTCGTAATCATACATAGCCTGCAACTGACGGGCATTCGCATTCTTAAACTCCGCTTTGATTGCATTCCGGTTGATCAGCGGTCCGGCAAGATCACCAGCCAG
Organism: Parapedobacter defluvii; assembly: GCF_014642075.1. GTDB lineage: Bacteria > Bacteroidota > Bacteroidia > Sphingobacteriales > Sphingobacteriaceae > Parapedobacter > Parapedobacter defluvii. The sequence goes on from NZ_BMIK01000003.1 coordinate 175,313, forward strand.
GGAATAGAGTATCGACTCAGGGAATTTCACCAGGTAGGAAGGTTTAAATGCCTGAAATCCCAGGGCGGCCGAAATATCGAAAGCGGGATAAAATTCCGCCCGTGCAACTTTCACATCCAGCTTTGCAGCTGCCAACTCAAACTCCGCCTTTTTGATATCCGGCCGGTTCACCAATAACTGGGAAGGTATTCCGACAGAGACGACAGATGGCCTCATCGTCAAAAAACTACCGGTGTCCCTTGGTATTTCCTGCGGATACCGACCCAGTAAAAAGTTTAATTTATTTTCAGTTTCTGTAATTCGCTGCCGGATTTCAAATTCAAGTGCCTGGGAGTTGAGCACTTCGGCCTGGAATTTCTGAACCGCCAGCTCCGTTGCACGGGCAGCTTCCTTTTGTACCTTTAGGATGTCGAGCGCATTTTTTTGCAGCGAAATATTTTGCCTGACAATTGCCAGCTGGTTATCCAGGGCCAGTAATTCGTAATACGAGTTGGCAACTTCGGCAATGAGGTTGGTCAGCACGAAATTCTTTCCTTCTACGGTCGACAGATACCGGGCTACTGCCGCCTTTTTGGCGTTGTGCAGCTTCTTCCAGATATCTACTTCCCAGTTCGCATACATTACTGCGCCATAATCCATCAACGGATCAGGCACCGCTTTTCCGGGAATGATTTCCGTAGATGCATCTCCCGCACCCTGACTGGTATACCTTCCAACCTTCTCGACCCCCACCCCTATTTTTGCACCCACCGATGGCGATAGCTGCCCATGCCGGAACCGGATGTCATTCCGGGCGATCTCGATTTCCTGTAAGGTGATCTGCAGTTCCTGATTGTTGACGAGTGCCGTATCAATGAGGCTAACCAAATGCTTATCGGCGAAGTAATCCCGCCAGGAAAGAGCCGCCCCGTTGGTCGAATCACCGCCTTCGCGGTTATACCGCCCGGGCACGGAGGTAAGTGCGCTAGGCTGCACCATTGAGGGGATTCTACAGCTTGCCACACATAAACAAAGACTCAATACGAGAATGAATTTATACATGCTATGCTTATCCATTGTGATCAATTTCTTCGGTTAACGGATTTTCTTCTTCATCTTTAACAAGTACATGCCGTTCGGATATCTTCCCGAACAGGTAGTATAGTCCGGGTATGAGTATAACTCCAAACACCGTCCCAAACAGCATCCCTCCGGCGGCAGCGGAGCCAATGGTCCGGTTGCCGATTGCCCCCGGGCCGGTTGCAAAGACCAAAGGAATCAATCCCGCTATAAAGGCAAAGGAGGTCATTAAGATGGGGCGGAACCGCACAACCGCACCCTCAATTGATGCCCGCAACACTGAACTACCCGCTTTATGCCGTTGCACGGCAAATTCGACGATCAGCACCGCATTCTTACCCAGCAAACCGATCAGCATGACAATAGCCACCTGGGCGTATATGTTATTTTCCAATCCGAAGACTTTCAGCAAAAAGAAGGCACCGAAAACACCAACCGGCAACGACAGAATCACAGGCAACGGCAAGATAAAACTTTCATATTGAGCCGCCAGCAGCATATAGACAAAGGCCAGACAGATCAGAAAGATGTAGATGGCTTCATTCCCACGGGACACCTCGTCTTTGGATATTCCGGCCCAGTCGATCCCAAATCCCCTTGGCAAGCTGCTTTTCGCAACTTCTTCAATGGCCTGGATGGCCGATCCGCTGCTGTAACCCGGTGCGGGAGCTCCGCTGATTTCTGAAGCATTGTACAGGTTATGGCGGGTAATTTCCGAGAGGCCATACACTTTTTCCATTTTCATGAAAGCGGAAAAAGGTACCATCTCATCCCGGTCATTTTTCACATACAGCTTCAAAATGTCGTCTGGTAGGGCGCGGTATTGCGGCGAAGCCTGTACAATGACCTTATACTGCCGGTCGAACTTAATAAAACTGATCTCATAGTTGCTGCCGATGAGCGTAGACAAGGTATTCATTGCGTTTTCAATACTTACTCCTTTTTGCTTGGCAAGATCGTTGTCTACGCGAAGCATATACTGCGGGAAGCTTGCGTTGTAGAAACTGAATACCGAAGAAAGTTCCGGGCGTTGGCTCAGTGCCTTTACGAAATCGTTGTTTACGGTCTCCATCTTCTTGTAATCTCCCGACCCGGCCTGATCCAAAAGGCGGAGCTCAAAGCCCCCGGCTGCCCCGTAACCGGGCACCACAGGCGGCTGGAAAAACTCGATCGTCGCTCCTTTCAGATCTTTGGATTTTTCTTCCAACTCTTCGATCACCTGCTGAACGGAATGTTTTCGTTCATTCCAACCTTTTAGGTTGATTAAACAGGTACCCGTATTAGCCCCCGTACCTTCCGTCAGGATTTCATACCCCGCCAACGAAGACACCGACTGCACTCCTTCAATCTCCTTAGCCAGGGTCTGCAGCTCTTCGGCGATCTGATTGGTGCGTTCCAATGAGGCGCCCGGCGGTGTCTGGATTACTGCATAAAACATGCCCTGGTCTTCGTTGGGGATAAATCCCGCAGGAAGTCCATTATTCACCAACCAGGTTCCCGCACAAAACGCCAGCAACAGGATAAACGTAACCGCCCTCCGGTTTACAATCAAACCCAGCAGCTGCTGATATCGGCTACTGAGATTGGCAAACCACCGATTGAACCCACCCAAAAACTGATCGATCAAGTTCTTTTTACCAGGCTTTCCATGGGTATTTTTTAACATCAGTGCACAGAGTGCAGGGGTAAGCGTCAATGCCACCAAGCCGGAAAGCACGATGGCCGTGGCCATGGTGATGGAAAATTGACGGTAGAATATCCCCACGGGACCTGACATAAAGGCTACCGGCACAAACACTGCAGCCATAACCATCGTAATGGCAATGATCGCACCGCTGATTTCATGCATGGCTTCTTCTGTAGCCTTGAGCGGCGATAAGTGCTTTTCCTCCATCTTCGCATGCACGGCCTCAATCACTACGATGGCATTATCGACTACGATTCCAATGGAAAGTACGAGCGCGAACAGGGTAATCAGGTTGAGCGTAATGCCAAAAACCTGCATGAATACAAATGTTCCGATGAGTGATACAGGCACAGCAATCGCGGGAATCAGCGTGGATCGCCAATCGCCGAAAAACAGAAACACAACCAACCCCACCAGGATAAAGGCTTCTACCAAGGTATGAACTACTTTCTCCATCGAGGCATCCAAAAACTTGGAAACGTCGTAGCTGATCTCATAGTCCATTCCCTTGGGAAACGAGGTGGCTTTAATTTCTTCCAGTTTAGCCTTTACGTCCTTGATTACCTGACTGGCATTGCTTCCGTACGACTGCTTTAACGTAATGGCCGCCGAGGGCCGGCCGTTGAGGTTCGAATAAATATCGTACATCGCACTTCCAAATTCGACGTCTGCCACATCTTTCAACCGGAGGATTTCGCCATCGGGATCTGCCCTTAAAATCACATTTCTGTACTGCTCCGCGGTTGTAAACCTTCCAGGATATTTCAATACATACTCAAACGATTGTGACCTTTTGCCCGAACTTTCGCCCGTCTTCCCCGGTGAGGCTTCGAGGCTCTGTTCGCCCAACGCCTCCATCACTTCCTCGGCCGATATATTATAAGCCAACATGCGATCGGGCTTCAGCCAGATCCGCATGGCATATTCCCGCGTACCGAGGATATCTGCTACTCCGACGCCATCCACCCTTTTCAGCTCCGACAGCAAATTGATGTCTGCAAAATTGTAAAGGAATTTCTGGTCGGCCTTCGGGTCGGTACTATATAGGTTCACATACATCAGCATATTTGACTCCTCGCGTGTTATTTTCACGCCTTCGCGCACGACCAGCGGAGGCAGCTTGTTAACCACCGAGGCCACCCGGTTTTGGACATTCAGGGATGCCTGGTTCGGATCGGTTCCTAATTTAAAGATCAGCTGTATACTCGCTTCGCCATCGTTTCCGGCGTCTGAGGTGATGTACTTCATTCCCGGTACGCCATTGAGCGCCCTTTCCAGTGGGATAACGACCGACTTGATCATCAACTCGTTGTTTGCGCCGGGATATTCGGCAATCACATTCACCTTAGGCGGCGATATGGCGGGAAATTGTGTGACAGGTAACTGCAAAAGAGCAAGTATACCCAGAAAGGTAATAATCAGCGATATAACGATCGACAGGACGGGCCTGTGTATAAATCTGTTAAACATGGGATGAATCAGTGAGAGTTGAATTTATTCCGCTTTTAATTGCAGGCTAGCAAAGGCCTCCTTGGGTGCCACAAACTTGCAATCGATTTTGTCGTCATCTTTTGCGGTTTGCACACCGTCGAGCAGGATTTTATCCTTTTCGGAAAGTCCGTCGTCCACTACATACAAATCAGGCATTTCACCGGCGACAGTTATATTTTTCGAACGGATTACACCATCGTTTCCCACTACAAAGACATACATCTTATCCTGGATTTCATACGTCGCCTTTTGGGGGATAATCAACGCATCACGAAGCGGGATTGTCAGTTGAACCTTTCCGGTTTCGCCATTCTTTAACAATCCCTTTGGATTGGGGAACCGTGCCCTGAAAGCAATGTTACCGGTCTCATTATCAAATTCACTTTCAATGGTTTCTATTTCACCGGCTTGATCGAATAACTGTCCATTTGCCAGCAACAGACGCACCAAGGCATTACCCCGGTTTTCTACATCTGTTTCGTAATTCAGGTATTCCGATTCCGAAACATTGAAATAGGTAAAGACATCGCTATTGTCTGAAAGGCTGGTAAGCAATTCACCTTCGTCGACCAAACTCCCCAGTTTCAATGGAATGCGATCAATGGTGCCGTCAAAAGGGGCACGGACCTCGGTAAATGAAAGGCGTAATTTGGCCAGGGCCATTTCTGCGTTCGCTTTACTAAGCTTAGCCTGAGCCATCGCCAATTCATTTTTTGAGACAATATTTTTGTCGGCCAGCGCCTGCGTGTTTTGTAATTCAATGGTAGCCGCTTCCGCTTCGGCCTGTGCTTTCAGCAACTCGGCTTCATACAGCTTCGGCATAATTCTGAACAGCAGCGTACCTGCTTTTACAAACTGGCCTTCGTCTACATATATGTTCTGCAGATAGCCTTTTTCCTGTGCGCGGATCTCGATGTTCCGGACAGACCGGATCTGTGATACATATTCTTTCGTCATCGATGTATCCACGCGCAAAGGAGTGGTCACAGTGAAGGAATGGGCTTGTTCGTTCTTTTCTTCTTTTGGCGTACAGCTGATATAGATCAACACAGCACATAGCGCCATAATCTTGGTGTTTTTATTCATGATACACACGGATGGTTAAGTGTTCTGTAAGGAGGAATCGTTACGACTCGTTCAAAAGCATCGATTAGGTCGTACCACGGTTATCCGTGGTCATCAACGCAATCTGCTCTTCAGATTTTAAGTACCCGTTGTGTAATGTATTTGTGGGAAAGGGAAAAGGTCAAGTACTTGCAGAGGGCATTCCGGTCCCGGGAACCACAATCGCCATGCAGGAAAGCCGTTGTATAGGAAGGTACAATTGCATACTTAGCCAAAGGCATGTATTTCCTGACAAACACGAAATCCATGTCGTCGTCTTCGACACAGGTCACCTCATCCCCGGATCTTTTGATCCCGAAATTTTTTGTGATAATTGGGCCGCTCTGATGGGGAGTATCAACGGTTAGCCGTGCATTTTTATCTACCGGAGCGTGGTATATCCGCCTTTGCTGCACATTGGCATGTGTGCAATCCATCCCCCCAATCAGCAGGAAAAACAGGGATAGAAAATATAAAACGACGGCTTTCATAAACGATTGCAAAAATAATATCCAATCTGAGCGTGCGTATTATCTTAACAATTTTTAACAGTCACAATTTTGTCATTAAACAACGATGTGCAGCCGATCGGAACCGACTGCACGTACATTTAGGTGATTATTGACTAAAAAGTTTATTTACAGTGGATCAACCAGCCGATATGTGCTCTGTTGTATGAACGTCCTTCCAAATAGATCTGTGGCACGTACTTCAATCCGGTGTTCACCCACGGGCAAGTTAGCAGGAATGTCGCCGCGCCAAAGGTGTGTACTGATCACTGCATTCGACGGCCGGCGACCGGGCATCAGTTCGTCGGTGGTATCCCATCGGTAGAGCGATCCGACAAAATCGGGATCGGGGGCTTCCACGTGGCTCATCGGCTTCCACGCACCGTCGTCGATGCGATACTCCACCCTGTCGTCTTTGTATCCCATGAAGAAATTAGCAAAAATACCCGATTGTGTACCGCGGCCCCGTGCCACAACCTTTGGATGAAAGAGTTTTAGCTGAACGTCCTTGGGTTGTCCAACCACCTTATAGTCGACCGTGTATTGATTACCCTTGATCGTTAAAAACGCATATCCTTTCGGAGTGCCATCGCGCATGGTAGAAACCGGTACACCCTGCTCATTCAGCTCACCTGAATACCAGTCGCCGGAAGTTGTACCGGCATTGTATTCGTGAAACGGTTTATCGCCCTGCCAGCCATCTTCTTTGCCATAGAAGTTCTGGCGTTGCAAATGTGTATGTGCCGACATGGAAAACACATTTGGATATTCACGCAGCAAGTCAAACAACCGCTGGCGGTCGGAATCACGGAATGACCCCTCGTCTTCGTGCAATAAGGGGATATGGAAAGCCAGCACCACCAGCTTATCCTTACCTACGTATTTCAGGTCGTTTTCTACAAAGTCCAATTGTGATTTCCGAAATCCGCCCCAATACCCTTTCTGGTCTCTTGGGTCCGGATAAAGAATATCATCCAATATGATAAAATGGGCGTTGCCATAGTTGAACGAATAATTTGCCGGACCAAAGCTTGCTTCAAACGTCTCGTCTGCCAACGAATCAGCCGCCGCATCATAGTCCATATCGTGGTTACCCATCAGGTTATACCAAGGCACCCCCACCTGAGCGGTAGTTTTCAAATAGGGCTTGTGCATGGACAGGTTATCACCCACAAGGTCGCCCAAACTCAACCCGAAGGCAATGTTCTGAATCCCTTTTACCTCAGCCACGACTGCCCGGTTGAAATTTTCCATGTCTTCATCCGTATACGGCTGGGGATCACCAAATATCAAGGCCGTAAATTCAGCAGGTTCCTGCTTTTCGATCAGGGGGAAATCCACCGACTTCGGCAAGGGTCCTGTTGGCGCTACTCCACCGTATTTCAATTGCGGTGATCCATTAGGTTTGTGAATGTAATAGAATTTCGGCAGGTTATTTTCATCCACCGGCACGGTATAGCCTGCTGGCTTAACCACAAAAATGACATTGTCATCGCCGATGGGCAATTCATACCGGCCATCCGCACCCGTAGCGACCACCTGTATTCCGTTGCTCACCGCAACGCCGGCAACCCCCTGTTCGCGGCGGTCGCGTTTGCCATTGCCATTTGCGTCGTTATACACATAACCCGTAACGGTAGATTGGGCATACAGCATACCGGCAGAGACCAGCATCAAAGGAACTAACGTTATTCTTTTCATTTAAATAAATTGTTTTTTAAGCGGCAATGAAGCTTGCATGAGCGGATTTATTCGTGTCGTTTTTTGAGCGGTAGCTCATGCAGGTCTCATCTAAATAATTTGTTTATGCGTTACATGTTTGTTTTAAATGTATCCATGCCGCCTTCGGCGGTTAGCGGCATCAATGCTTCGTAATTTGCTTTTTTGACCGTGATAAACCTACCCGCAAATAAACACTTCCTGCGAAAATTTAATGTTAATCTCCCAATACCATATCGTTAAGACTTAATTCTTGCAATCAAAACATCCGGTTAACAAAGCGAATAGGTGCGGTTGCGTATGGATACCGAAAAACGTTCAAACAACGTGGCTTCACTCCTATCGTGCACGTGTATCGGGGTAATGGGATCGAGTGTATAATATTCGCCGGTCAGCAATAGCTCGTCTTCCTTCTTTTCAATGTTTATTTTGAGAAAGCCGAATCGATCGTCACAAAAATTCTCCAGCCGAACTTGATGAACCTCCGAGTCCATATCCGCAATACGTGGATCGTCTACCAACGCAATGGGATGCAGATCGGCGTATCCCCCTGCCCCAGCGACAACATAGGAAACCAAACTGCCGTCTTCATATGTCTTGGTGAACCGCTGATAATTATGCACATGTCCACTGAAGACAATATCAGGCTTCACTTCGGCTGCTTCAAAAGCACGTTCCAAAAAAGCAATCATAGCCGGACTGGAACCGTGGTTGGTATCGGCCGAATAGGGTGCATGATGCAGACATACAATAATAGCCTGATCGGGTCGATGCATATTGGCATTCCTCAATTCTTCGATAAACCATTCGCGCTGCTCGACAGCAATCGTACCGTGTTTTGTGACATTGGCATATAGGCCGATAAAATTCGCAAGCGGGGTCTGCAACGTCCAGTAAACATTCGGCTGTATCATGCTGAGCCGCTTGCTTCCCCCGGCAAACATAATCTTACGCCGATAGGTATCGCAGAAAACATCCATGAAGGTATCCAGGCTTTGGTAAACAAGATCGCTAGCTGGATTGATATCCCCGTCGTGATTACCCGCGATGGCAAATATCGGAGCTGGATAGTCTTCGTACGGCGCGAAAAACTGCTTGGGGTATTCGCTGGCTTCGCCATGGTTGTATACAATATCACCCAAGTGGAATAGGAAAGCCGGTTTCTCGGAAGCGGATGGATTTTCACCGGCTTGCTGTGCAAGCGCGGATGCAATACGTGACTGGAATGCTGAATGCCGTACACTTCCGGTATCACCTACCATGTGAAAACTCATCCGCTGCTTTAAAAACCAGCTAACATCGCCCAATACCTCCCGGATATTTAATCGGTAGGGATATGTACCGGTCGGATGGGGCAGCGGTTTAACTACGTGGGAATCGTCGAGTAGGTGATTCAGAAATACGGGGGTTGTTCGCTTCAAGTTCATCACCCCAAAGTTAACACGGGTATATTAAACCCGTGTTAACGGAGGGATAAATAGCTGTGCGTAAACGGCGATCAATCACCCATCGGCTTAAAGCGAGGCAACCTGTTTCAAATCAATGACAACGAAATTACTCGCATCTCTCCCCGCTAGTAATAGCAAATCACCGTCTATGGAAATCCCGTACACAACGCGGAACAATGATTTATCCTGCATATAAGAACGAATGACCGGTTTATCAGCGTCTTTAATGTCAATGATTGCAAGCGAGTGGTTGATGGAGTTCAACACGTAGGCGTTATCGTCTTTAATCGCGATCCTCCCGGGACCACGCATATCCGGATCTCTGATATAATCCGATATTTTGGGAGACAGCGGCTCAGCGATATCAAATGACCAAAATGTCCCTGCATTATAGGCCACGACATACAAGGCATCGTCCTTTATTGCCAATGCACACGTTCCTTTCAACAAATCCGGATCATGGATTTTGCTGCTAATTACGGGGTGAACTTTATCCCTGACATCAACCGTAATCAACGAAGACCCCGGGCCATACGCTGCCAGATACAACACCTCGTTATGCACCAGTGCCGCGAAAGCACCGTCCCCGGTATGGAAACTACTGATAATCTCCGGTCGTTCCGGCTTACGGATATCCAGAATATATACTTTGGATTCTGAACTATGTGTTATATATGCATAATCACCATCAATCCAGATTTTACGGAGACGAGTGTAATTGGAGTGATAATAATCCAAATAACTCCCCGGTCCACCTACCGTAATCGCCGATATCTTTGCCGGGTGGTTTGGGTCCCGCACGTCGTATACACTGATGCGGCAGTTGGTCATGGATAGGACATACAAGTAGTCACCTTTTAAGGCAACACTGAAAGCATCCAATATATCCGGGTCCCGTAAACTATGCACGAGAACCGGCTTTTGAGGATTCCGGTAATCGATAATAGCCACATTGTTACCGTCCCTGCATGGGATATAAGCAAACCCATTGTGTGTCACAATGTCCTCTGGCTCATTCAACTCCGTCACATCAACTAAGGAGCCTACAATAGCCGATTGAAAAGGTATTTTTCTCGCCGCATCGATCTCACGGTAATTGCCGTTTACCTTGGCAACCGTTTCCTGCACAAACGCTTTTGCAAATGCGCTCCGTACCATAAACCCTTTGTTCGTTCCCGAAAGGGTAATAATGGAATCCGGCGTTTCCACCGTGATCCCATGGTCCAGCCAGTCTCCTTCCACGGTGGGAAGCGTTCCCAAGCTCCACCATGATGTGCCCCCATTGAGGGTAAGGTATACACATTTGCTGTCGGTATACGTCCCATAGTACGTTGCGCCATACCCAATGTCAACAAAGTCATCGGCCGCACCCTCGAGTTTAGCGCACTTCTCCCACGCATCGCCCAGGTTGGTACTACGGTAAACATTACCGGCTTGATCGCCCTGCAACAAACGGGCAAGACCCGAATAGGTCGTGGCGAACAACGCGGTGTCCGTCAGTTGCTGGACATGATTCCACGTTTCTCCATCGTCTATACTTTTGTATATCGCTCCGTCCCAACCGTTAACAACAAGGCCATTTCCCACCTTTTCCAGCCGGTACAAACCCTTTTTTCCGACCGCTCCTTTATCTGTCCACGTTTCTCCTTTATCCGTGGAACGGTAAATGTGCCCCCCGTTGCTATCCGTGTCCGTCACCAACAACGTGCCATTGGACGTATACATAATCGCGTAAGCCGCTGCATATCCGTCTTTATTTTTATTTTCCGTAAGGGTTTTGACAAGCGACCAATTCCGGCCGCCATCCAGTGTCCGGAACACTTCGGCATAGCCGGTCAGCACGTAAAATTCGTCCCGGTTCCCCGTTTCGGCGATACACGTGATGTCGTGATCCGTGGGTTTTGCCAGAAACCGCCAAGTGATCCCGTAGTTTTCGCTGATGAACAACTGCCCCCGGTTTGCTCCGCGCGTCGCACATAAGATCACGCCATCTTCCAGCTGCCGGATCGCATCGATACGGCCTCCCTTGACGATTTCGTTGACCGTCCACTTTTTGAAGTGCGGCAAAATAGTTTCTGAAACAACCGTACTGTCCAATGGTTGCTGTGCGGATACATTCGCTTCCAAACAACCCAGCAACGCGACAAGCAATCCTATTCTTTTTATCATTTCTTTCATTACGGTCTATATTAATTCTGCCACCACATTTTACCGTTCATGGTATCCCCTCCGATCCGTGAAGCAGCTTCCTCGTAATGTGACTGATTCAGTGATTGCTCCGCCAGCGGATAAGGGATCCGGTTGGGTACCTTGCCATCATTCACATTGGTGGGTCCCGGAACCAGGAGTGGGTACCCGGTGCGGCGGTACTCGCACCACGCTTCCATCCCCGTAAAAAACAGGGCAAAGAATTTTTGCAGATAGACTTTGGGCAGTTGTCCGTCAAATGCCACACCGGATTGCTGCAGATATGCCGGCGTAAATGGGGCATCCCAGTATTCAAATGAAGCCTGGATCGCCGATTCATACAGGGTCTTCGCATCCGCCGAATAAAAGCCTTTAATCGCTGCCTCTGTCTTCAAAAACAAGACTTCAGACCAGGTCATCCAAATGGCAGGTTCTGTATTCGACTGGAAACGGGTACCCAGATACGACTGGAAATTATATCCGCCGTTGTAGTTGGCTGACTCAGATACCGGCAGCGCATTAGGCAGTCCTACGTATTCCGGATGATCCGTACCCATGCTCGCGTTGGTTGGCCGCGCATATTGAAACAACCGGCTATCGTTAAACTTAGATAACGAGTCGACGATAAATGCGCTGACAGATTTATACTTGAAATCAAAGTCTCTCACAAAATTCGGGGCCAGTGGATAAACATCCGGCAGGCTACCGCTGTACCGGTATACAAAATTATCGGCATTGCTTTCCATCAACGGAAACCGGTCCGGATTGGCTAACATTTCCCCGATCAGCGTTTCTGTCGCAGGCGATTTTGCCGACATCCGCATCAAAAGCCGCAATCGGAGACTGTTTGCAAACTTCTTCCATTTCAGCATATCACCGCCGTATATCGGATCACCTCCGTAAGCCAGCCCTCCGGAAACATCAACCCGTTCGGCCAGTTCCTGCAACCTGGCTACCATGTCCGAATAAATGCTTTCCTGCGTGTCGTATGCCGGTGTTAAAATCCTTTCGGAATCCGCCTTTCCCGCGTCTGTGTACGGGACATCCCCAAAGGTGTCGGTAATCACCGAAAAGATATAGATTTTGATGACCTCCGCGATAGTCGCGTAATTTGTTAACCCTTCACCTTGTCCACTCATGTCCACGATGTCATTCAAATCCCTTAGGCGCCCATACAACCCCCATATTCCGTTGGAGTTTGCGGGTTGCAGCTTAAACCGCTGCACTTCAGTGAAGGTATTGTTCATGCAGGTATATTGAATCAACTCGTTGTTCAACTCAAAGGCATTGCCCACAAGTGTATTCGAAATGTTGTATAGTACCTGCGGCAAAACCACGCCGGGATTTACGTTTGCAGGCACATTCGGATTGATGTTGTCGATCTTTTCGCATCCACTTAACGAGAGGATGGCGAAACATACTAGAAAGGTCTTTCGCATCGCTGTTTTCTTATAACGTGATTTTAATATCTATTCCAAAACTCCGAGTCGATGGAATCTGTGCATTTTCTACACCGGGAACAACCGTACCGCCTGATACGAATGAGGTCTCCGGATCAATGTTCGGCACGTCGGTTAGCAACAAGAGATTCCTTCCAACCAGATTCACTTGGACGGACTGGAAAGGGCCGCGCCGAAGCAGCCGGTTAGGTAACCGATAGCCAAGGATAACCTCCCTGAGTTTGATAAAAGAGGCATCAAATGTACTTGATTCCACATTTGGCCTTCTGTAATATCCGCGATAATAGGTATAGGCCGCCACCCGTTCGGTATTGGGCGAATAGGTTCCATCTGCGTTTCGCACAACACCATCGCCAATGATGCCGTCTTCCCGACCGGGAAGGGTATTTTCCAAGCTGCCTGCTTCTGTTCCAGTCACATAGGTGAAGGAATAAATATCCCCACCCAACCGGCCATCAAACAGGAATCCCAGCGACCAGTCTTTGTATTGGAAGTTATTCCGGATACCGGCAATCAGGTCCGGATTATAGTTACCCACCTTCATCGTATTCGTGGTAAATACGGGCACGCCGCCTTGGTAAATCACTTTACCTTCCTCGTTTCTCGCTAATCCCACACCGTAAATATCGCCCATGCGTCCGCCGATGCGGGCCTCCACCGTAGCACCCTGTGCGGAAGCCATCACATAGCTTTCCACACCGTCAGCGAGCTCTACGACTTTACTGCGGTTGGCTGACCCGGTGATCGATACATCCCACACCAACCTACGTTTGACTGGGGTTATCCGCAACAATGCCTCCCAGCCTTTATTCGTGATTTTGCCTGCATTCATCACCTGCGCGGAATAACCGGTGCTGACAGATAACGGACTGCGCAGGATCTGATTTTTACTTTCCGAAGCGTACCAGGTAAAGTCGACACCCAACCGATCTTTGAAAAGCTTGAATTCCGTACCCAGCTCGAACGAACTGGTAATCTCAGGTTTCAAATCCGTGTTGGGCAGTGTTTCGGGCAAGCTAACGGCACCGGGCAGTACGCTGTAATCATAATAGGGGTTGGTTTGGTAGGGATCCGTGTCATTGCCCACCTGTGCATACGATGTACGCAGCTTCCAGAAGTCCAGCCATGGAGAAGAAATCTTCAGCATATCCGACAAAATCGCACTTACGGACAACGAAGGGTAGAAGTAAGAATTATTTGATTCGGGTAACGCGCTTGACCAATCGTTGCGGCCCGTCAACTGCAGAAAGAGTAGATTTTTGTAGTCAAAATCTGCTACGGCATACAGGCTGTTTACCCGTTTCCGTGTATTGGATTCCACGGTAGATGGACGGGTACTGGCGTTGCCCAGGTTATAAACAGCCGGTATAACCAGCCCATTCGCCGTCACGGTATTACTCGATGTGTTAATCTGCAGGTTATTCCCTCCTATACTGGCAGACCACTTAAAATTTTCGGTTGACGGGGCACCGTAGCTCAGCAGGAAGTCAGAGTTGCGTTCCAGGTAAGCAAGGTCCTGCCGCCGGTAGAGACCGTTGATGTTTACGGCAGAGCTCAACGGCCGTTGTGAATTCCGGAACTCTCCGGAATAGTCGATTCCTGTGCGCACCATCAGCTTGATACGGGGCGTGATGTCATAGTTGACAAATGCGTTCCCGAATACGCGGTTCCGTTTCATTCCATTCAGTTGCTCATACATCGTCATATACGGATTATCGCCCCATGTGAAATAATAATCCTGTTTGATGCCTTCCTGACCTTTTATCCAATAGTTTTTGAACCAATTGATGTCGGCATTCCGCTCAAACCAGATAAAATTGTATGTAGGAGACGATCCGCCATAACCTACTACCGGTAGATTGTCACTATTGCTGTTAATATAATTGATGTTTGCATTAAAAGATACCTTAGACGTGATGTTGATATTTGAATTCAGATTGAACTGATGGCGTTTCAACTCCGTGTTCGGCATAATTCCGGATTGATCGTAATTGTTGTATGAGGCACGGAAATTGCCGATTTCACCGGACTTATAGACCGAAACGTTGTTTATGAACGTCTTGCCCGTTTCATAAAAATCACGTACGTTGTTCGGGTAAGCTTTCCATGGAATGGGTATCCGGTTTCCGGCTTCGTCCAACGGCGAACCGAATTGGATAAACGACTGCCCCTGAAAAGGTGCTCCCCAATTATGTCCGGAGTTTGCCGTATTGGGGCCATCGGGGCCGTCGCCATACGAATAATAATCCAACCCAACGCCTGTTCCGCCACCGTATTTATTCTGAAAATCGGGAACCTTTAATACTTGGTCAAATGCGGTATTGGAACTTACCGTTATTCCCATGTTATTGGATGCCGAGGCACTCTTCGTTTTGATGATGATGACCCCATTGGCTGCCCTGGAGCCGTAAAGCGCCGCCGCATTGGGTCCCTTCAGCACGCTGATGGATTCAATATCGTCGGGATTAATTTCTGCGCCCCCGCTGCCATAATCCACCGAAAGATCATTCGTGCTTGCTGTACCCAGGTTGTTGTTGATGGGCACGCCATCCACCACCACCATCGCGATGTTTTTGTTGATATTGAGGGAAGACTCCCCCCGCAACACGATACGGGTGGAATTGGCCAGGCCACCGGAAACCTGCGTCATGTTTAGGCCCGCAACCTTCCCCTGCAAGCTACTGAATACATTCCCTCCTTTTGCGGTATTGACTTCCTCGCCACTGACTTCCTGAATGGCCGTTCCGATCTGTCTTTTCTCCCGGGTAATCCCGAGCGAAGTCACAACAACTTCCTCCAGTTCCCCCACCGCCTCTTCCAATACAAAATTCACCGTCAGTCCCACTCCTTCTCCAACTGTGACATTTCGTTTATATTGGCTCGCATAGGACACATAGTTCGCTACCACAGTATACGTCCCCGGTTGCACCGAAATGGCAAAATTTCCCTCTTCATCCGTACCAAAACTGCGGTTCAGTTCCACAATTCGAATACTTGCCCCGGCCAAAGGCTCGCCCCGCTCATTCGTAACCCGGCCGGTCATCTTACCCGGCTGTTGTAGTTTGTAGAGCGTTACGGTCCCCTGGACTTCCTCTTTGTACCCGATGTTTGTACCGGCCAATAACCGGACCAGAATACGCTCCAACGGCTCGTTTTGGTAGCTCATGGAATTCACCCAAATGGCATCCATGCCAAGCCCGTGTGCATCATAAGCAAAATCGACCGCTGCCATACGTGTCAGTTGCCGTATGGCCTCGTTCAGTGTTTGTCGTTCAATCGATACATTGACCGGCTTATGGAGCACCTGCCCGTTGCTGCCTTCCGCAAGCAGCAGCTGCGAAAACGATAAAAGAATGCTATAAATTAAGATGGATATACGCATGATTCGTTGCCAATGCAGTATATGAATGTTCATACTAAAGAGTTTGTTGGATAAAATTGGGATTATCCTGTACCAATTTTATACCTTTGAAAAACGTTACTTGATTAACACCTGTTGATGAAGTAGCTGTACAGCAATGGATGAGGGTCCAAACTAATCACATTGTTGTACGACTTCCCGGATTTGTCCTTGGGCAAATCCGTTTTTTAATAAATAATCACTTCATTGCTTTCCCTCCTGTATTGATTTTGATGAATAGAACAGATAATCCGCAGGGTTTCGTCCAAGCGGTGCGAAGTGCGTATGGTTACACTATACTGATGGTCATCGACCTGCCGATCCGCCGCTTTTAATTCAACGCCATAGACGTTGTACATCGCCAATGCGACTTCTTCAAAGGATGCATTGGTCAACTGGATGGTTCCTTCCCGCCAGTTAGCTGCATTTGGTATGGTAAGGGTAGCCGTTATATACGTGCCCGTATGTGGATCATAAGCGAGTTGTTGTGCTTTCGTGAGTTCATTGGCCAACAGTCGTTGGTTGGTATCGATAACCCGTACACTGCCTTGCTGTACGTCTACGGTAATCCGGCTTAGCCGTTCGTAGTTACTGATATTAAAAGCAGTGCCCAACACCTGGGTGACGATGCCACGGCTATACACGATGAATGGTTTTCCCGGATTTGGGGTTACTTCAAAAAAAGCCTCTCCCTCATCAAGGTACAGTTCACGTCCTGCCGCTCCGAACGATTCGGGAATGCGCAGCCGGCTCGAAGCATTCACCCATACAATGGAACTATCGGGCAGCGTAATCTTTTTTACCTGCCTTACCGCCGTGGTTATCTCGCGATATCCTATACCGGCCTCAGCCGAAATCCGATTGGAGTCTGTCAGTCCGTGGTCGTTCTGCCCCCGGTGTACCAACCAGGCGATACTGACCAACGCAAGTACCGCCGCAGCATATGCCAAGTGCTTCCCGTAACCGAGTTTACGAATCGGGTTCCAATATCCCGATAATCGTTCGCGCATCTGCGAGTTTATCCGGGACGCTTCTGCATCGCCATGGAATACTTCGGAATCGTCCAGTTCACGAAAAGATTCATACCAAGCATCAATGGTTTCCTTTTCGGTGTCGCTCGCCGCACCGCTGAGGTAGCGGTGCAATAATTGTTTAAATTTCTCGCTGTCCAAGATTACGTATCCTTTTTAATAGGAAGTAACCGGAGACCGCCAAACCTACTTTGATTTACTGTTAATTATTTATGAGTTAATGGTTAACAAGGCTCAGAAAGACAGAAAGCCCAATTAAAAACTCGCCCCGGTGTTGGTGGGACAGCTTCTGCCTCAGCCGCCTGACAGCCTCGGAAAGGTTATTGGATACGGTTTGCTCGGCCAGCCCAAGTTTTTCAGCAATTTCTTTGATACTTAAGTTGTCGCAGCGCAGCAAGAAAGACTGCTTCATGTTTTCGGGCATGTCATACAACCCATTGTCCAAAGCGGCTTCCAGCACATCACGCGAAACACGGTCATGCTCATCGGTGACAAATAATTCCATTTTTGCCAAAGCGAGATCTATAACGTGTTGCTTTACACGTTCGGACCTGAAATGATTCAGCACCTGAAACTTTATCGCTCCCAATAAAAATTGTTCCAGCGAAGTCCGGATGAGCAGATTTTCCCGTTTTTGCCACACACTGATGAAGACATCCTGCACGATATCTTTGGCGGCGTCTTCATCAGCTACACGGCTATATGCTTTCTGGTAAAGTATTTTCCAATACCGATCGTATAATAGATCGTAAGCCTTGGGAGTTCCTAATCGTAGTGCATCGATTAACGCTACTTCTGTCATCAGCATCATACTAAACTAGTGACAAAAATACCAAAGCAGTATTAAGGCAACGTTATGTTTTTACGGGCGCTGGATTTACCGTGCTATCGCAAAGATGGAGGTTAGCACCGTCGCGACCACGGCAATCCATACGACGATGCGTTGTTTGGCCTTTTGCGACGACAGCAGCGATTGCGTTTGGATGTGGTAACGAAGACCGATAAGCAATTGCTGAATGATCAGGGGTTCTTCAGTAGGGCTCAGATTTTTCCTTTTTGTCATTTGTACTTTAGATGTTTATCACGAAGAAGCAGGCCCAATGAAACCGGCAATTTCTGGATTTGTGAGATGGTGTCCAGCATAAAGTTGACCAAATTCAAATTGATGCGATTTCTCTCCGATTTTTCCAATCCATTGGCAACGATGTATTCCACAACCGTAGTCGATAGTTCAGGCAAGTGCTTACGTTTGTCCCAAAATTCCACAAACAATCCCTTTACCCGTTCGAATGCTTCGTCCTTGTTACTGGTTTCATTCAACAACGATAGATAGAGTGATTTCCAATGCCGATTACAGAATGCATAAAATGCATGTTCATCCGATCGGCGGATCCGGGCAATCAATTCGCTATCAATCATGTTTTCCACATTACAAAGTTAGTAGAGCATTGCAACCAAATCAGGTACAGGATGTTATGATTTTGTTAAAAAACCACTAACGAATTAATGTTCCCAAAAACTGACTATTTGAAAATCGACGATTATCCCGTTCGCCCACGCAAACGTATACTAACAATTGGCTCCCTGCGCGCTCGTCCGCAACATCCAGCGAAGCGATGCCGGCTTCACGTGAAGCCATGCCTATGGGCGCGACATGCTCCGTGGTATTGTATGCTACCAAATACACCACATCGTCTCCAAATGCGTCTTTCCTATTGATACGAGGCTCCCAATATAATCGGAGCTCGTTGTCTACGATCTCCATCCCGGTAATTTCCAGTCCTGCCAAAGATCCCTGTGCTATCCGAACGGTTGCCGGATTGATGACGAAGTTTGGGTATTCTCCTTCCAATGCATGGTGATATACATAGGACACCGCCCGGTTCATCGCTGCTACCTTCGAGTCCTGCCCCCGTGGCAGCGCAAATCCCCTATGGATGGTGGGACGGAGCGGTTCCAGAAAATGCATCACTTGTTTCATCTTTTCCCTTGCCGCCAATTGATTGACCGAAGGCGGTTTGGAAGACTTCCGTGGGCGGCTGCGCACGTAAAAGCCGAACCGACCTTTGCACCCCACTAAATCGCCGATGGTTCCTGAAAATGCGAATAGTTCATTTAATTTTGCCATATTGTTCTCTTTTAATTGATACAAACTAAAAAAACAATCCGCTTTAAACCAACACACTGACATCGATTGTCAGGGTACTGACCGGTAAAACCCCATTTTGTCCGATTACTGTCCGGTAACTGTCCGATTACTGTCATGCTTCAGACAACCCATCAAGACCAAGCTGTCTCCGGCTTGGGAGGTATGATGCATCCCCATAGCAAGCGGATGCCACCTTGAAGCCAGTGATTGGCTTCAAGGTGGCATCCAAATGGCTTGGAGTTGGCTCTAAAGTGGCTTTTGCCACCCAGTCCGTCTCCAAGCGGGGGAAAGACAGATTACAGGCCTATTTTGCCAAGGTAAATTCGTCAAACAGTTTGCCCGTCACGGTATAGGATTTATAGGCCAACTGGCCACCGTCTATCTGAATAACCTGGAAAAGCTGGGTATCGGTGGTCGCTTTTTCCATCCAGGTCCCTTCTCCTTGTTTATACATTTTGGGGCCACTGACTGAAACGACGTAGACCGGCTTTTCCAATGCCGGGTTTCCGGTGCCACGCCCATAGGTATGGTCATGCCCCTGCAACACCAGGTGCACCCCGTATTTTTCAAGCAAGGGTTTGATGAGTTCCCTGATTTCCGGATTATCACGTCCTTCTGCCGTGGAGTGGATGGGATGGTGAAACGCCACAATCTTCCACTTGCCATCACTTTCGCGAAGAACCTTCTCCAACCATTGGGCTTCGGCAGTCCGCAGGTTGTCATCCAGATTCATCATTTGGGTATTCAGCGTGATGACCCGGACACCGCGATAGTCCACGTAGTAGGAAGTTTCCTCCAATCCTTTGGGGCCATTGGCGGGTAAATTAAATCCGGGACGCCAATGCGGATCCAGCCGTACTACTCCTTGCTCATCTTTCTTGTATTCATGATTGCCGGGCGTAGCCATCACCGGAATGGTTGATGCAATAAACCCGCTCGCATAGTGCCACTCTCCCCATTCGTTATCTTCGCCCGACCGGTTGATCAGATCTCCGGTATGCAGGACGAAATCGGCTTCGGGAGCGGTGGCGTATGCCTTCCGTATCGCACGTGACCACCTTGACTTTAGGTCGTTCTGTCCATCGCCCACATAGATAAACGTCAATTGATCCGGGGTATCGGCAGGCGTCTCAAATTGGAACCACTCACTCCAATGCGTCCCCTGTCCCACCCGGTAGGTGTACGTGGTCGCCGGTGCCAGGCCATTCAATCGGACATTGAAATAATTCGCCGACCGGTCTTCTTCTGCAAGCGATTCAACGGATGCCCGTGCGCTGTCCAATCCCACAGACATATCGGGGCTGTCGTCGGCCTTTTTCCACTGTACCATCCCTTTGCCGGTAGCGGCATCGGTACGCCACGACAAGGCCACACTGTTTGTAGGCGTTTCCGTCACATTTAATACCACCCGGTCGGGATAGGCATTGGGCAGGAATTCCTGCGCGATACTCCACTGGCATAGCAGCAGCATGCCAATCGTCAATTTTACTTTATCCATCGTTATCATATTAGTTGCTTACCAAGGGTTTCCGGTGCCCTGAATTAACCACATTTTCGACCACTGCTCGTTAGTGGCGGGCTCCAAACGGGACACCGCCGCTTCTGTATTGGACCGATTGTAGTTCAGTTCACTGTCTCCGTACATGTACCGTACCGGAATTTTCTCTCCTTGCGGGCCGTTTACCAGATTCGTTCCAAGGCGCGGATAGCCGGTGCGTCGCCAGTCAAACCATCCTTCCATCGTCGTAAATGAAGCTGCCCATTTCTGCTGAAGAATGAGTTCTTCTTTATCGGTAGTCTCCTGAAACTCTTCTGTCAGTGCGGCACGGAAATCCGCCTGATCGAAATCCACCAGTTGATGAGTCTTCGTGTCGTAAACCTTAGCGCTTCCATCGGCGATGCCATATTGTTCCAGTGATGCAAAGATGCCGGCAAGGTAATCCTGTAGCACATCCCGCTGTATCCAACCCCGGTTGGCCGCCTCGGCCAGGGTAAAATGGATTTCCGCCGCCGACAACATGACAGACTTTACCAATGGATCGGCGTCTGCGCGATACATAGGAGCCAAATAGGACACAAACGGATTGGCTGCACCCCCGTTATAAATAGAAGGATCCAGTCCGTTGGCCTGGCTGAGCTGGGCAGCATCAAAGCCGTTGTAGGAATTCGGATCGGTCAGGGCAATTTTTAAGCCCACAAACAACGAGGTATCGATATCGGGCCGATAGGTCTTCAAAAAACGCTTCACCCGGCCGTCGGTGTCCTTTGCGATCACGACATCCGCTCCCTTATCCCGTACCAACGTCTGCACGGCTACCGGGCGGAACCAAACAGCCAACCGTGGATCTCGCTGTTCCTCAAGAAAATCCACCAACGTAGCTCCCGCTTTTATCCGGTAAAACTCGTGGTCTGATGGGGAACCGAGTGGCCCCAGCGGGTACGAATCACCGGCGTTGGTGCCAGGGAATGACAAGGACGCATTTTCCGCGCTGCTTACGATAATTGGGTAGGTCGCGGGATCCGACACCATTTTTTCAAATTCGCCGGGCACATCGATGCCTGCTGCCTGCATGTCGGCCACTTTCTCCGACAGGCGAAGGAGGTACCGGAGCCGCAGTGAATTGGCAAATTTCCGCCATAACAGTGCTTCGCCACCATAAAGCAAATCCGCATCCTGTACCGTCGAACTAACCGGACCGGAGACTTGCATGAGGTAACGATTCGCCTGTTCGAGATTATTCAGCAATCCCGCGAACACATCCTGCTGGGCATCAAAAACCGGCTGGAGGTAGGCACTGCCCTGATAGGCTTGGCTGTAGGGAATGTCTCCCCAAATACTGGTTTGCATGCCGTACCAGAAAGCCTGCATCGTCAGCGCAGCACCCTTCAAAAACAGGGAATCGGGGCTATCCTGCGCCCGTGTTTCCAGGTAACATGCGTTGGACAGAGGCTGGTGCAATCCCCGGTAGTCCCACGAAATCGTATACCAGCCAAATTGGTTGGTCACTACAAACTCCAGGTAGTCACGCTGCGTGTATTGCATGGCTTGGGGAATGACACATTGCGTGACATTACCGGTAAAAGAAAGTTCCGCCAGGTTTCCGGTAGTCCCCGCAAGGATTCCAGTCAGTACAAAAGCGGGATTAACTTTGTCATCCGTCAACGCATTGGGGTTTAGGTTGAGTTCAGAGAGATTTTCCTTACATGCGCCAAGCACTAAGGCAATCAGCATGCAGCTAAAAACACCGCACTTCTTGTTATATCGAATGATCGTTTCCATTGAATTTCGCTGTCTAAAATTGAACACTTAGTTTCACTCCCATGGTCATCGTCCAGGGATAAAACGATGCGCGGTCGTATCCCATTTGGTAATTACTGCTCGAAGTAAACTGGCTATTGCTGTTTAGCATGGTCGACTCGGGGTCTATCTTATTCTTAGCTTTTGTCCAAACCATCAGATTCCGCATATACCAAGCGAGTGTCAGCCCGCGGGCGGCAATACGATCTGCCAGCCGGTCAGGCAACTGATATGCCACCGACACCTCTTTGAGTTTCAGGAATGACGCATCATAGATCCATGTCTGCACACCCCGGCTCCAGTAACCCGCACCCGGATCGGCAATCAGCTCACTCCGGAAGAACCGGGTTCCTTCATTGCCGAAGTTTTCGATATAGCCACCGGCTCCGTCGGCGATGACGCCGGGAAAAAATGCACCGTTGGCAAGGCCGTTGTTCCCGTATTCAAAGCCTCCCAAGTCGGCAGTTCTGCCCCCTACCCAAGTAAGGCCATCCATTGCATTGTACCGATCGGGATTGGACCTGATTTCATCGGCCAGCTGGCTGCCGCTTTCAAATGAATGGCTGTTCAGGATGCCCGTGAAGGTGCTTGAACCATCCCCTTTGTACCAGCTTTCGGCGCGGCCATCTCTAGCCAGCCGCTTCATGCTCTCCGAATAATAGTCGCCCCCATGGCGCCAATCGAAACTTGCAGCGATCGAAACACGCTTATAGGAAAAATTAGTCTGGAATCCCAGGGTGAAATCGGGATTCACATTGCCCAATTTGATGTAATCGGAGCGCTGCTGAACATAACCGTTGTCATCCAGCAAAGGCCAGCCGGCATAAGGCCCTTCCGTAACACGCAGCACGTCCGGCCCCCAAAGGTCGCCTACGGTTCCATCGATCGTCGTTTGGCTGAATATATTATTGCGCTCCCAGAATTGATGGTTGCTTACCCCTTCCGGCAGTGCGGTGAGCTTGCTGCGTTCCTTGGTAAAATTAAAAGCCACATCCCACCGTAAATTGCTATGTTGAATGGGCACGCCGCGAAGCGTGATTTCCAGGCCTTCGTTTTTCACAATCCCTGCATTGACATTTGTAGCCGTATACCCTGTGGAGCCTGAAACGGAAATACGGGAGATCTGGTTTTTGTCTTCCAACTGGTAATAGGTAAGATCCAGCCCCAGCCGGTTCCTGAAAAAATCGCTATCAAAACCTACCTCTGACGAAATGATGCTTTCCGGAACCAGGTTCTGCGTAGGCAGTACTCCCGGCAACGAATAGGAAGTCTTTCCACCCCAGGTGGATTTAGACAAGGTCATCGAAAGCGCATAGGGATCCGTATCTTTCCCCACCTTTGCCCATCCGCCTCTGAGCTTTACTAAATTGATGGCCTCCGGCAGATCCACCAGGTCCGAAATAACCGTGCTCAGCGAAACTGAGGGATAAAAATACGACCGGTTGTCTTCGGGCAGCGTGCTCGACCAGTCATTGCGACCCGAAAGCTCCACAAACAATGCATTCTTAAATCCGACCGTGGCCATACCGTATACGCTGTGGATCCGCTTGTCCGACTTTACGACACTGTATTCGACCGCGGAACGCGCAATATTGGCCGCCGTATAGAGGCCCGGCAATTCAAACCGCTGCCCTGCTATGGTAGCAAAGCTGTTGTCCTGAAAAAATAAATTGCCTCCAGCCGAAACGTCGAAGCTGAACTCCTTGATTTCCTTTTTATAGTTCAGCAGGAAGTCGGTGTTCAACTGCTGCAATTCACGGCCGATATACGCATACGCCCCCTCGGGAAAAGCCTTTTCGGACATCGCAGTCCGGTTTTGGGTTGTATATGACTCGTTAAAGCCGCCGATACGCGCCATCAGGCTCCATCCACCCGTCAAATCCCAGTCGATCTTCACATTGCCAAACGGCCGTACCTTTTTGAAGGTGTTGATATTTTCGTTCACGGTAAACCAGGGGTTGTTAAACCCGTTTGCCCATGTCAACTGGCTTGATCCCGGTTCTGCCCAGTAGTCTTTGAGGTCATTGATATCGATCCAGTTTGGGGTAAAATACAGGTCCTCATACGGATAATTGTCATAAGATAACCCCCGGTTGTTGTCCGACCCGGAATTCAGGTAATTAAAATTGCCGCTCACCTTCACCCTCTCACTGATGGCATATTGCGCGAAGATGCTGACGGCATCTTTGTACAAATTGGTCCCCGGATAGATGCCGGTAGACCGGGTATCTGACAAGGAGAGCGAAAGATTAAGTTTATCGGTGCTGTGCGACACCCCTAAATTGGTCACCACGCTGTTGCCGACGTCGGCAAAATCGCGCACATTATCCGGATGGGCCGTCAAGGGTGTCGACTCGCCATTGGTGCCGAACCGCGCGACGGATGTGCCCATCTCGGGCCCCCACCACAGGTTGCTCGTTTGGTCGAAATTGCCGTTCGAACCATTGGCAAACCGCTGTTGCTGGGGAATGAATTGGTAGGGAATACTGGCCGTATAGCCCATGTTGAAGTCGATGCCGAACCCGGGACGCGCACCCCCCTGTTTCGTGGTCACCAGGAGCACCCCACTGCCCGCCCTGGATCCGTATAGGGCAGCGGCACTGGGGCCTTTCAGTACACTGACGCTTTCAATATGATCTGCACTCAGATCGGATAATACACTGACATCCGTTCCGGTCGGCACGCCATCTACGACGATCAGCGGTGAATTATTGCCGGATAACGACGTGTATCCCCTGATTAAGACAATCGGTTCGCTGTTCAGTTCGGGTGTCGGATTGATCACCCGCAGGCCCGTTACCCTGCCGGTAAGACCGTTGATGGCATTTTCCTGCGGTACGCGGGCCATATCTGCTCCCTTCACCTCCCCAACGGCATATCCCAATGACCGGGCCTGCCGCTGGATACCCAACGCAGTGGTAATCACGACCTCATCCAGCTCATCCGTAACCGGAACAAGGATAACATCCCGCGTCACGCTTTGTCCCTCCTCAATTTCAACATCGCTAAGCCGTACTTTTGAATAGGATATATAGCTAAATTCGATGGTATAGGTTCCCGGCCGCAAATCCACACGGTACTGACCGTTGCGGTCGGTCGTGAAGGTACGGTTAAGTTCCAGGATCGTCACCGTAGCACCTTGCAAAGGTGTGCCGTCATTGCTTGACACCCCACCGGACAGGCGACCCGGCTGCTGCTTTTTCGTCAATAGAATTATACCGTTTCCTTTTTCCTCAAAATCGATATTGGTTCCGCGGAATAGACTTTTCAATACCGTTTCCAGCTTGGCGTCCCTGAAATCCAGTGTTCCTACCGTTTGGTCTTCCAAGCCGAGCAGGTGTTCATCAAATGCGAATCCGACATCCGCAGAAACCTCCAATTGCTTTATCGCTTCGTACAGCGAGGTGCCCGCAAAGGAGATATCCACCGATTTTCCAAGGGATTGCCCTTTTGACGGCGCAGCCATCAGCAGTTGCGAAAATGCGATGGTTACCGAGTAAATCAAAATTGTCGTACGCATGATCATCCGTATGAACAATGTGTTTTTATTCATATTTTTGTAGTCTTAGTAGTGAATGAATTACTGAGCGGCTATGCGTCAGGGTCTCAAGCTATCGCATAACCGGTACTTTCCAAAACAGGCATCACTTTGATGCCTGTTTCTTGGTTTATGGGTAAAGGGTTATTTCATTGCCTGTCCTCCTGTATGTTGTTTTATGGATACCACAGATCACGCCCATCGTTTCTTCCAACGGACGGTCTGCACGTAAACTCAGGTTGTAATGATGGTGCACGGTACGCGGATCTTTACTTTTCAACCGCACCCCGTATAGGTTGTATAAAGCTAACGCCAATTCGTCGAAACCGGCTTTCTCCAACGGCACTACACCGCTTATCCATCCGTTGGCATTTGCGTAGGCCACACCGGTGCTACGTACCTCGCCCAACAGTTTATGGTAGACAAGTCCTTCATTTGCCGCGAGATCCCGCAATATGCGTGTGGTGTCCCTTACCCGCACCTTTCCATCGGTTACCGCTACCGTGATATCTTCCAAAGCATGGTATGATTTAACATTGAATGCCGTTCCCAATACTTCCACCTGCAAATCGGCCATCCGCACCACAAACGGCCGCTTAGGTTCCTGTGCCACCTCGAAGTATGCCTCGCCTTCATCCAACAACACTTCGCGTTTGTCATCCTCCATCCGTTCCGGAATACGGATCGCCGAATTGGCATTCACATGGATCATGCTGCCGTCGGGAAGGACCAGTTTCTTTACCTGCCTTATTCCGGTTTTTACCTCGCGGAAAGCCAACTGTTGTACCGCCATGGCTTCCCCTGCGGTCTGCTGCCACCCCGCCGTCCACCAGATTGCACCGCCAAGCGTTACGATCAGTATAGCTGCTGCAGCGATCTGCTTCCAGGACATCCGCCGATGATACCGGGTTATGCCCACTGACGGATGTTCGATCACTTGACGTATGCGCGCATCAAGCTCATCGTGCAACCGCTGTACTGCGCGATCATCTTCCATGCCCGGCACTCCTATTTCCGATTCGCCAAATGAGTCGTACCAACGCTGCAAGAGTTCCTTGTCTTCGGTAGACAGGTCTCCCCTGAGGTATCCTTCCATCAACTGCTTGAATGTATGTTTGTCCATTGAGCGCTTTCTGCGGCATGGCGTTCCATGCCCTTCTATAAGATGAGTAGCACTGGGGAGCGATGCATCCCCGCAAAACCGATTAAGAAATGTTGATGTTTAGGTTAACAAAAGGTAAAGCACGAAACAGACGGCGGAGAAGTCTTCGGGAAAGTCCTTGGATACCGCCTTGCGAAGCCGGTGCAATCCCTTGGAAATATTATTCCGAACGGTCTTTTCAGCAATGTTGAGGGACTGAGCGATTTCATCCACCGTATAATCCCGTATGCGGAGTCTGAAAATTTCCCGCATGGTATCGGGCATTTGCTCCACTTCGCTGTTCAGGGTATTTGCCAGATCCTGTTCGGTTAGGATATCCCGCATGTGTTCTTCCACTTCCACCATCCGTTGGTACAGGTAGGCAAATGCCCGGTCATTGATATCCAATTTCCGGAAATGGGCGACAAGTTGGTATTGCAAAGCGGTACGGAGATAGGCTTCAGCGGACGTGGTGATGCAGATAGCTTCCCGTTGTTGCCAGCAATAGACAAACACCTCCTGCACCATATCCTTCGCCACTTCCGCATCGTGCAACCGCCGGTAGGCAATTGCATAAAGTTTTCTCCAATGGGTATTGAAGATCGTGGTATAATTCTCTTCCGTAAAACGGAAAAGCTTTGCCTCCTGAGCCGATGAATCCATGATGAGCTATTGGCGTTCAGGAGGCAAAGCTATAAATACAACGATTAGGTTACGCTAACGCAATGTTAAGTTGTCGTTAATTTCGTACAACGGGCGATAGGCTGTATCTGTCTTTTCAATCACTAATATTTATCTTCTTCTATTCGGAAACTGCTCGTTTGTACAAATTGCCTGCCGTAATCATCCGTTGCCCGTACTTGGATGCGATGGGTACCGAGGGCGCGGTCGTTCGTGAGGGGCGCTACCCAAAGGTGCGAACAGTTGGCAGGCTCCGTAGGGCGCCGGCCACGGAAAAGCGTGTCCGCGGTGTCCCAACGGTACAACTCGGCCACATACGCAGGATCTGGCTCCAGCGTATGGCGCATCGGCTGCCAGTCTTCCTCGTCGATCCGGTACTCCACCTTGCTGTCTTTATGGCCCATGAAAAAGTTGGCGTAGATATGACCGCGCCCTTCCCACCAAATGGTTGCCAGCACTTTCCGATGAAAAAGCCCAATTTGATGGTCCTTGGGTTTCCCGGCGACCTTGAAATCTGCCGTATACCGATTGCCCGAAATATTCAGGTAAACATATCCCCTGGGGGTTCCGTCGCTCGCTGTGGCGTCCGCTACCCCCTGTTCATTGATCCGGCCTGAATTCCAGTTTCCGCACGACGCCCCAACATTAAACTCATGGAGGGGCGTCTCATTGGGCCATCCATCTTCTTTTCCATAAAAGAACTGTTGTTGCTGATGGGTATGGGCCGACAGCGCCAACACATTCGTATAACCACGAAAAAAACTGAACAATTGCTGTCGATCGGATAGGCGCATGGAGTTGTCGTTAAGGTGTTTTAGCTGGATGTGATTGATCAATACGATCAACTGGTCCTTTGCCACATGTGCCAGATCATTCTTCACAAAATCAAGCCGTTTTTGGCTATATCCAGACCACTGCCCACGACCGCCCCGCGGATCGGGCACCAAGTTATCGTCTAACACAATGAAGTGGGCTTTGCCGTAATTAAACGAATACGTTGCGGGTCCGAAATTCGCTTCGAAGGTTTCATCGTGCAACGAATCGGCGGGAGCATCCTGGTTCAGGTCATGGTTGCCGATCACGTTATACCAAGGAACACCTACTTGAGCCATTAAGGAGATATAGTCGGGATACAAGTTCATGTCACTCTGTACCAAATCCCCTAACGTAATGCCCATCACCACATCCTTGGCATTACGGATTTCGGACACGATACCGTGCTCGAAGTAACCCAGTTCGCGCTGATCCAATACTTGTGGATCGCCCAAGACCAGCATCCGGAAATCGTCGCTTTCAGCCTGCGGCACTAAGGCAAAGTCCACCGATTTCGGCAACGGGCCAGTAGGTGCTACGCCTTTGTACTCCATCGTAGGCGAACCGTTGGGTTTATGGATATAATAGTATTGCGGCTGATTCGCTGCATTGAGCCGAACCTGATAGCCTGCGGGTTTGATCACAAAAACAATATCGTCATTTCCGATTGGGAGTTCATAGCTTCCGGCATTATTGGTCAAAACCACTTCCCGCCCGTTACTGACGGCTATGCCAGCCAGTCCTTTTTCCCTCCGTTCCTTCATGCCGTTCTGATTCGTATCTTCAAAGACAAAACCCTTTACCACGTCTTGGGCAGACGTGGTAAGGTTCCAAAGCATAAATACGATGCTTAAAAAAGTTGATGCGTTCATAAACTCAATATCAAAGTTAATTCGTTTAATAACCTGGATTTTGTTCCAACAAATCATTGTTGTTTAGCGCGGCTTCAGGAATAGGCCAAACGTACTGGTGCGATAAAAAGCGCTTATAGTCGCCCAGGATATTCTGGACGGTAGGCAGCACTGTTTCAATGATGCCCCATCGTTTCAAATCAAAATACCGGATTCCCTCAAAAGCCAATTCTATCTTGCGTTCCTGCCGGATCGCTTCGCGGAGCTGGACTTGTGTAAGTCCATCGTCCAACGCCGGTAACGCGGTGCTCGGCCGTTGCCGTACGGCATTGATCGCTTCCAATGCGGTGGAAGATGGCCCAGACGCTTCGTTTAGTGCCTCGGCATACATCAACAAGACATCTGCATAACGGATGACCACCCAATCTTGATCGCTCGGCTCGGCCGGGTTCTCCGTAGCGGGAAACCGGGATTCATTGAGAAACTTTTCAATGGCTAGTCCATTGGGTGTAAAATTAACGCCGAAACTAAATCCATCAAACCCATCAGGTTTACCGGGCCAAGGTTTGCCGAGATAGAGCACGCTCAAATCCAGCCGGGGGTCCCGATTTTCATAAGGCCTATCCGGATTATACAAGGGCGACTCATCAATGGGCAACCCATCGATGCAACCAAAACTATCTACAAACGATTGGATGGGCAGTGCGGCTACCGAAAACCAAGTACCGAAATACACATCCATGCCCGTGCGTGCATCGTGTATGTTGTTGGGTGCCAGAAAGCGGATCGAAAACAAAATTTCGGGGGAGTTTTCCTGTGTGCCGTCAATGAAGACATCCTTCAGATTGGGATCCAAAGCAAAGTGACCGCCTGTGATAACTTGTTCCAAAGCGGTCGCAGCTCCAGGATAGTCTCCGTTGTACAACAGTACTTTCCCTTTTAGCGCTTGCGCAGTACCCCTAACTGCATGCCCGTTATAAGCGATGTCCGGCAACAGACCAATGGCTTCATCCAGTTCAGCGAGTATAAAACTAACCACTTCTTCCTTGGAGCTGCGGGGTAGCTTGCTATTCTCCAGTGTCAACGGCTGATCGGTGATGACCACGCCTCCAAAAAACTCACTCAACTGGAAATAACTGAGTGCACGAATAAACTTTACCTCACCGATAAAGGTGTTTTTGGTGGTCTCATCCATTGCAACCCGATCCACATTGGCCAAGAAAATATTGCAATCGCCAATCGCTTGGTAGATCGCCGTATAAATCCCCTGGATATTTCCATTGTTGGGTTCGATAATTCCTTGGGCCATCGTGGCATATGGCCCCCGATCCCCTTCGTCGCTCAACGCCGAAAAGTTGGGCGCCTGCCACGACAATGCGGCATACTGCAACCGTGCATATACGGATGACAATGCGAGGTTGACATCGTTTTCGTCTTTCCAGAACGTTTCGGAAGACAATTCGGTAAGGGAGTCCTTGTCCAAAAACGAACTGCATGCGTTAAGCAGGAAACTGCTACACAGCAACAAAAAATACCATCTAAGAAGTATAAAAAAGCGATTTTTCATGATGTTCAATGAATGATAACCTAAAATTGGATTTTGGCCCCTAACGTGTATACCTTATTCTGCGGATAGCGTACCCCGCCTCTGACCGAGTCATCCACCCGCTCAGGGTCAAACTTCTTGAATGGGCTCCAAGTGAATAGATTCTGTCCCGACAGGTAGATAACCAACGAATTTATGCCGATTTTGCCGATGGTACGTGCGGGCACACTATACGACAGATCGAGGCTCCTCAACCGGAAGTACGATGCGTCTTCCAGGAAAAAATCCGAACGTTCGGAAAGCGCTTTGTCGCCGGTTGGATAGATGCGCGGCATGGTGGTACTGGGGTTTTCGGGTGTCCACCGATTCCGCCACTCTGCGGGCGGGGGCGATCCCTGACGGAATGGCTCAAAACCCCACTGTCCGGTATAAAACTTGCGACCTTCCAATCCGTACCACAGGGAACTAAGCGAGAAGTTTTTGTAGTTGAGGCCAAAGTTGAGCGAATAATCAAAATCCGGATGTTTACCGTCCATGTATACACGGTCTGCGGAATTGATCACGTTATCGCCATTCTGATCCTTATACTTCAGGTCCCCCGGCTTCGGTTGGTTCGCTTGCGTGGCCGAATTGGCAATTTCATCTTCCGACTGGAAAATGCCCTCCACTTCCCACAGGTAATAGGTCTGTAACGGATGGCCCTCCTGGTTGATGTATGAGTCGCCAAAGGTAGTGGATCCATACCGAACCAACTTGTTACGGTAAGTAGACACAAACGCGCCAAGGTCAAAGGTGAGTTCGTCCACGAGCCGCCCACGGGTATTGATGCCCAGCTCAAATCCTTTATTTTCAACGATGCCATCGTTGATAAGCGGTGCTGCCAATCCGACTTCCAACGGAATATCGGCATTTCTTAGGATGTCTGTGGTTCGCTTGTTGAAATAATCAAAAACGATATTCAGGCGTCCCTTGAATAGCGTGGCGTCCAACCCGAAATCGGTAATCGTGGTGGTCTCCCAAGAGATGTCCCGGTTATTGAGGCGGGTTTGCCGTACACCTGAAGAAAGCGTGTTAGTAAAGGGATAACTGCCTGCAAGGCTCAATAGCGCCTGGTAGGGATAATTGCTGATCTGTTGGTTGCCCAACTTGCCCCATGACCCACGAAGTTTCAATTCATCCACCCAGTCGGCCTTGAAAAAAGCTTCATTGGAAAGCCGCCAACCAGCAGAAAAAGAAGGGAAAAAGCCCCATCTGTTTTCCTTCGCGAAACGTGAAGAACCATCATACCGCGCGTTGACTTCCAACAGGTAACGCTCGTCAAAATTATAGGAAGCACGCCCGAAATAAGACAACAGTGCCCACTCCTGGGTATTGCCGTAGTTTGTTTGGTTGTCAAGAGGCCCGGCATCGAGCTCTTCCAATGCGCTTGTTACAAACTCTGTACGTGCGGCACCCAACACACTTTGCTTATACGTCTCCAAACTGCTTCCGGCAACCAGACGAACTTGATGTGCGTCAAATGCGCGATCAAAATTCAGGTAGGAGTTGACGGTCGTTTGGTTATAGTTCGACCGTGATTGGGTAAGGTTGTTATTCCCGAACACACCCACCTCTTCGCCCGTGGTGAAACTATAGAGTGGCGTCCTGTCATTCATACCTTTCGACTCGTCAAAGGAACCCGAAACAGCCGCGGTACCCATCAGGTTGAGGTAGGGATTGAAATTCACTTTCAAGTATCCCTGGAGTTGGTACTCGCGGTTGGTCGTGTTATAGAGGTTTTCCGTGGAAACCAACAACATATTTTTGTTGTTGATTTCATTGGGGAACGCATTCAGCGTGTACCGTCCACTGCCGTCCGGCAACTGGGGTGCGTAGGTCGGTCGCTGCGCCAGCGTCGACAGCAAGGGATCCACGCCATCCCCGTTGCTATCACCGCTTGGATAGTCCCGGTTTTTGAAAATGACCGCCGCCTTCGTGCCGATCTCCAAGTACTTATTTAGTTTGGAATCCATATTGACCTGCACATTGGTGCGATCCATATGGTACCCTTTGAATGTACCCGGTTGATTGAGGTAGGCCAGCGCTATATAGTAGTTGGTGGTACCGCTCTGTCCGCTGGCCGTGATCGTGTGGCTATTCACGCTGCGGGGTTTAATCAGTTCATCCAGCCAGTTGACATTGGGGTATTGCTTGGGATCCGACGGATTCCGGTAAAGGTTAATCTGTTCTTCCGTATAGGGTGTGCCGCCACTGTTGAAGTTTGCGATTGCCTCGTTCCATAGCTCCATATACTCGACAGAATTCCAAATCAGATCAGGCAATTGGGTCGCCTGATGGATTGCCGTGTTGCCGTGGTAGTTAAACAGTAATTTATCGGTTTCTTTACCCGTTTTTGTCTGGATCAAAATCACGCCATTAGCGGCCCTTGCACCGTAAATCGCTGCCGAGGCGGCATCCTTCAATACCGACATGCTTTCGATATTTTCGGGGTTGATCGCGTTGATGTCGCCACCGGCCACGCCATCGATGATCACCAACGGGCTTACGCCAGCTCCACTAAAAGTCCCATACCCCCGAATCCGGAGATTTGTACCTTCCGCACCCGGCGCACCCGAATTCTGCACGATCTGAAGGCCTGGGAATCTTCCCTGCATCAGCGTGGCGGCATTTGTAAAATTGCCCTCAGCAATCCGTTTGGAGGAGATGGATGATACCGCACCCGTCAGGTTTTCTTTTCGCTGTGTTCCGTAACCCACGACGACGACCTCGTCAAGTGCTTCCTCCCCTGCGGTCAGTGAAAAGTCTAAGACGGCTTGCCCGTTTTCAGGTACGACCACTTCCCGGCGCTGGGTACCATGGGCTACGTAGCTAGCCTCTACGGTATACGTTCCCGCCTGTAAGCCGATGGTGTAATTACCTTGCTCATCCGCACTGACGCTTCGATTTACCTCAACGATCCTGATGTTCGCTCCACTTAACGGCTGACCGTGATTGTCCGTAATGTGTCCGGTGATCCTTCCCGCAATTTGCCGGGGATCCTTCGCTACCGCGATGATGTTGCTGTTTTGCGTAATTTTTAACTGAAAGGTAGCGGAGAGCAGTTCCAACAAATCATATAGATTGACCTTACGCCCAACAGCCAGGCCGCTGTTGGATAGGTTTGCAACTTCCTGCTCATAGTAAAACCGGAACCCGGTTTGTTGTTCCAGTTCCTGGAAAAGGTCACCAAGTTTTTCTTGTTTTTTAACCTGTTGACCAAGGGTTACATTGACCTTACGTAAATTTTGTGACAGCACATCTGATGCTAAAATGACGCCCGTGGCTGTACAGGATATCACCACAAGCAAAAACAGTAATCGTGACATATCACAAATTCTTTTTATTGCATTTTTATTTCTAATATTGTTCATTGTTTTAAAAATTCATTTTCGTAAAACGGGTTTTGAAAACACATAGGGCGGGGTGGTGAGAAGCTTCCGCTCTATTTTTTTCATTTGTCAAATACTGGATATGTTGTCGGCGCTGTGTACGTTATGCTTGCATCCTATTCCTCCTTTCCTTAGTTTGGGCATTATCTTTACTGATCTATTTCCATATCCTCACGTGGTTTCCGCGTATTTCAAAACGGAAGTCTCCGGCCAGTGAAAGCATCTTGAGCACCGCTTGCAAGGGTTCGTCCTTTACCGATAAGGACAACTGCCGATTATTGACCGAAGGGGACGCAATCGTTATCGTCACGCCATACCAACGTTCGAGCTGCACCGCAATCTCGTCCAACGACATATCCCTGAAAATCAGTTCTCCATCTTTCCAATTCAATGCCGCCGATAAATCAGTCTCTTGCATGACACCCTTTTTCGTCGCCAAATGGTAGCTAACCTGCTGACCCTTTTCCAGCATCCATTCCTGTCCGTCGTTTGTGGGCTTTACCGATACCTTTCCCGTGGCCACACTAACCGTCTGTACCCCTTCATCGCTATAGCTTTTTACGTTGAATGAAGTACCTAACACGCGGACATTCAGCCCACCGGTGTGTACCAAAAAGGGCCTGGTCGAATCCGGGCTCACTTCAAAAAAAGCTTGTCCTTCCAGAAAAACCTCCCGTTTGCCGGGTTGAAAGTCCTTCGGGTAACGGACAGTACTGACATTGCCCAACCATATACGCGAACCATCAGCGAGTGTCAATAATTTACGTTGTCCGGCAGTGGTGCTGTGTTCGGTATAAGCAAGCACTTGCGAACTCGTCTTCACTTCCGTGGGTTGTTGGTTATAGAACCGGATGAGCAATGCTGTAACAGCAACTAACAGTACCACCACCGCACTGGCTACCCAAACAAATTTTCTTGCCCTTGATTGGATTGGTATCGGTGGCTTAATTGCTTTCTGTAGTTCAGCGATGGAGCGTGCTTTCCATTCATCTGCTGCCTGTTCATCCATTCCTTCGTCCGTGTCCAATTGGTCAAGCCATCTTGCCACCAATGCCTGTTCATCGGACGATGCCGCTCCTTCAATCACTTTTTGGTATAACCCCCTTAGTTTCCTGTCGTCTTTCATCGCTGGTTTCTTCGTTGCACTAATGTCGCTGAGTCTACTATACTAAAGCACCAAATGCCCGAACATACCAGTGCTTGGGTATTAAGTTTCTATGAATAATGATTAATGATTTATTAACACTAACCCGATATAATCCACCAAAGCAATGCAACGCAAAGAGTGGATAGGTTTTGTGCTCCCAAAGATTTGCGGAGGCGTTTCATGGCAGCGTGGAGGTGATTACGCACTGTATTGGGGGAAAGCCCGAGGCGATCGGCTATTTCGTTGATAGTAAACTGTTGTTCGCGATTCAGCAAAAAAACCTCCTGCATACGCTCCGGCATTTGTGCAACCGCGAGTGCTATGGCATCCATAATGCTTTCAAACTGGCTTTCAAACACGTGATCTAACGATTCATTGGGTTGGACCACCGATTGTTCGCGTTCCATGAACAGTCTGAAATTTTCCAAATGCCGCTGCTGGAACCCTTGTGTCCTGAAATACGTGATCAGTTTATACCATAATCTTTTTTTCAGCCAGGCGATCGATAAATCGTGTAACGGAAAAATATCCCGTTTATTCCAAAGTTCCAAAAATAATTCTTGCAACAGGTCATAAGCCTCGTCGCGGTCACCCAATTTCCGGCAGGCTATCTGAAATAACACCGACCAGGATGTTTCATGCAACCGCTCAAAAAGCTGTTCATCTGATGCTGGCGCATCGATTTGTGTACTCCCTTGCTTTGCTGTCTTCACGCAAGCAAAGTATAGCATTGAATATTTACTGAAAGCGAAGTTAAAAAGAACAAATTATTAAAGGAAGGGTACAATTGGCCAATACCACGTGGGTTTGTAAAGATACAAACCCACGTGGTGTTGACTGAATAGATATCCGCTACGCTTCACGTCAGTTTCCGTTAGGGTGAATATCCCACCAAATCGGTGTGGAATAACGGTCCGGACCACCCAGTAATTCTACAGCGTGCTGCATTTCTTCCGGCTGCGAAATTTTTTCACTTTCGGGATAAACCATCCGCGTCATCAATTGACCCTTTGCCAGATTTATATCCGTATTGAGTGTTTGCCGCCGTTTGTATAGCTTCGGCAGCCGGGTCCTCCTGTGTTCAGCCCAGGCTTCCCATGCATCGGGATACAGGGCAAGCCATTTCTGGGTGATGATCTGTTCGTATTGTCTTTCGGCACCTTGTGCAAACTTCACCGGCGTATCCGACAACGCGCCATCCGTATACGGAAAACTTTGCGGATCTACCGGGAGGCTCCCTCCATTCGTGTAGGCATCGATGGCAGCCTGACTGATATCGGGTATCCATTGACGCAATGACAATTCGATCCCTTTCTCGTACAGCTCCTTGGCCGGTGCTCCCATATTCCAGCCCCGCCAAGCACCTTCCGCCTTCAGAAAATACGTCTCCGCAGCAAATTTAACGGGCATGGGCACGGTAGTTGATACCACATTGGGCCCCCATTGGGGGCCGACCGGTGAATACATGCGGATATATGCTTCATCCGAAGCAGCATATCCCGGCATCAACCCGTGGAATCCCCCTATATTGGCTAATATCTCCGGTGGAGTACCGGGAATCGGAGCTGCTGTCACCGGCGAGAAATAAACAGGCATCCGTGGATCGGCAAACCCTTTCATATAGCTTTCTATGTCGGCACTCATCAACATGGATGTCCGGTTTCTGACCATGCCATTCTCCAGCCCGTTGAACGAAGGGATGTCTACGATCCACGCATTGTCGTCGTTGCTATCCATGGTTGCGCCTTGGGCGGCTGCCTCAGCTTCCTGTTTGGCCCTTGCCGCATCGATGTTTGAAACACGCATTGCCAGACGCAGGCGCATGGTATTTGCAAACTTGATCCATTTGGATACGTCTCCCTCGTAGATAATATCTCCTGCACCAAAGACATTCAGTGCCGGATTGGCTTGCACTTCCGGTGTCAAATAGGTCACCGCAGCTGCCAGTTCTTGAAAGATATGATCGTAAATAGCCTCTACACTTTCATAAGCAACGGTGCTTTTTCCGCTACCTGCTTCGGTATATGGCAGCGGGCCCCACACGTCGGCCAGCTGATACATCACATAGGCTTTCCATATGGTTGCCACATGGTAGGCGACAGGATTTGTCTCCTTGCTCTTTTCCTGAATGACCACCGCAGCGGGAATGGATCTGCCAAAAAAAGCATTCTGAACGGTAGTGATGTGGTCGTAGTTGATGACCAACTGCTCCGAGCTGAATCCGCTTGTTACAAAATATCCGGACAACGGATTTGCCCAGTTGCGGGTTGCACGTCCGTATTGGTCACCAGAAAGCCAAGCTACGCCATGTATTTGTGCACGGGAAAACAAGCCCGCCAGTTCTTTCTCTGCCACATCCATGATCTGGGTCTTATTGGAATTGAAGGAATCAAACTCACTCGTACATCCTGCATTACCTAACAATGCGACGGTTAGTACGATCAGGTAGGATAGCTTATTGATAAATAGCGCTTTCATTATTGAAATGTCTATGTTATTACAGTGATAATTTAATGTTGATCCCCAATGTCCGCGTCCCCGGCATGAATGCATTTTCCGCACCCTGACCATTCGCGTCTGTATCGTAGGTGGTATCGGGGTCAAACCACTTGGTTCCATTGTATATGAAGAATAGATTTCTTCCAACAGCCGATATTCGCAGTGCTTTCATGAGGCCTAACTGTTTCAACGGAAAGGAATAGCCAATGGACAGCTCGCGCAAGCGGGCGTTGGTCGCATCGTGGCTATAAAGCTCCACGGGAACACCGTTGGAACTGCGACCACCCACAGTCTGTCCGTATTGTTGGGCCGTGATGACCACATCGTTGGGCGAACCGTCTTGCTTTACCCCGTCGAAAATGAACCCATCCCGTCCATGCAGCGTTGCCTTGCTGTTTCCAAATGCCATCAATTGGGATTCAGTGGCCGATTGTCGCACACCGCCGTAATTCAAGTCGACAAGGAAACTGGCATGCCAACGTTTAAAACGAAAGGCATTGGTAATCCCGCTTTGCCAATCGTAGTTGAAATTACCCAAATAGTTATCGTCCCGTTCCGTAATGAGCGGTATTCCGGTATCACTCACGATAATACGGCCTGCCTCATCGCGTAGGAAAGCCCTGCCATATAGCTCTCCATAGGGACGGCCTGCCATCACGTACGCATTGCCCAACGCTAAATCAGCCATGCTGAGTGCATACCGCGGTATGTCTTTATACAGTTCTTTCACCACATTGCGATTGCGGGAAAATACCCCATAGGCATCCCAACTAAAATTTTCCCGTTCCATCAACCTTGCATTGATCATCAGCTCAATCCCCCGGTTTTGGATGTTCCCGGTATTGATCTGGGTGGCGGTATATCCCGATGTGGGGGGAGAAGTAATGCTGATCAGCTGGTTCAGCGTATTTGATTGGTACCAGGTGAAATCCAGCGACAAACGATTTGCCCAAAACCGGAGTTCGGCTCCGGCTTCCCACGATTTAGAGCGTTCGGGCACAAGGTCTTCCGCCACTTTTGTCGATGACGTGGTGATTTGTCCGATCGGCCCATCCGTGGTTCTTCCATACGTCTGGAAAATGGATGCAAATCCGACGCCGTTGCCTACTTCGGCATATGACCCCCTCAGTTTGGCGAAGGAAACGATCGCAGGCAATTTGACCATATCAGAGAGAATGGCACTGACGCCTACTGAGGGGTAGAAATAGTCGTAGGGCGGGGGCAGTGTCGAATTCCAGTCGTTGCGGGCAGTTACATCCACGTACAACATCGACTTGTACCCAACTTGCGCCGTACCATATACGCTTTGTACCTGCGTGTGCGATTCCCTATCTGTCGTTGTGTTGGCCGCGCCATAGTCCATCGCAAATTTGTTTTCGACGGTCAAGCCGTTCGTTGTAGCCGACTGCGACCTCCCTTGGTTATCCCTTATTTCACTGCCGACAAGCGCACTGACTTCTATCCCGTTCTCAAAGGCTTTATGGAAGTTAATCATTGCATCTCCGGTCAGCGCCCGGCTATTTGAAAAGGCTGTATAGTAGTTGCCTTTCCCTGCGTTTACATATAACGCGTCCCAATAGATTTTTTCTTCCGCATCGTCGTGTATGTTGTCCAACGACACCCTGCCCTGTACAGACAACCAATCCGTGAAATCATATCGGAGCGAAGCAAATGACGTCACACGTTCCCTGTTGGTCGGCGCGATGCGGCGGTATATCGACCAATACGGGTTGCTCAACCCAGTAGACCCTTCCGGAAGCCAGAAATTCTCTTTCAACGATCCGTCTTCCGCGTAGTACTCGTAATTTCCGATATCCGCGGTCCGGAGGCTACGGGGCATGCGGATCATGCTTTGCATCGGACTGAAATAATTGTCACCGGTTGGTGTCCGGCTGGCCATGCGTTGGTTAAAATACGTGATTTTGAAATCCAGGTTCAACTTTGGCAACAATTCCGTTGTCAATCGAAGATTCAGGTTATTCCGCTGCAATTTATCTGTCGCAATCAGTCCCTTAGAGGAGGTATTGGCGTATGAAAAATATGCGGTAGACTTTTCACCTGTGGTGTTGTAGGATAGGGAGTTGGTGAAACTATATCCATTTGCGAAGAAGTCCCGCACGTTGTTTGCCTGCGGAGAAAAGGGTTGTTCCACCCCGGTCCAGTCTGTCACCAATTGACCATCCATCCGAGGCCCCCAACTTCCACCGGCTACCGTCGTCGAAAATTCGCCTCCCGTACCTTGGCCGTACTCGTTTTGAAAATCGGGATACATGTAAGGAAGATCAACCGTGGAAATGGAATTAAACTGCACTTTGGGTGTTCCGACCTTCGCCTTTTTGGTTGTAATCAGCAATACTCCGTTGCTGGCAGCCGAGCCGTATAATGCCGCGGCGGCGGGACCTTTCAACACATTGATACTTTCTATGTCGTCCGCGTTGATATTGGAAAAACCATCAAAAGAATCCACGTCCCAATCGCCTACGCCTGCACTTATCAATCCCTTACTGTTATTATACGGAACACCGTCAACGACAATCAACGCCTGATTGTTGCCATTAATGGAGCGGTTCCCCCGGATAACGATCCGAGAACTTGCACCGACACCCTGGGTAGCGGAAGCACTGGATATGGCAACACCCGCTACCTTACCCGACAGCGAACTGGCTAAACTCGGATCCCGGACATCCGAAATCGATTCCATCTTTACCTGTTCGGTCGCATAGCTTAGGCTGCGCTTGGCCTTTTCGATACCCAACGCCGTCACCACCACTTCGTTCAGTTCGCCGACATCTTCCTGCAACGTGAAATTTGCCGATGTACTTCCTCCCTCCACCACGGATACTCCTGCTTTCTGTTGGGTCAAATACGAGATGTAGGAAACCTCCAGCCGGTAGTTTCCGGGCGGCACGCTAACCGAGAAATTACCATCTTCATCCGTGGTGATGCTCCGGTTCAACTCTATAATACGGATGCTTGCCCCAGCCAAAGGCTGTCCTTTTTCATCAGTAACGCGGCCGATGATACGTCCGGGTGCCTGCATCGGATACAGCCTCACCGTGCCCGATTTTTCCTCGAAGTTTATTTCATTCTGGTAGAGGATGGCTTTTAAAATATCCCCCAGTTTTTCATTTTCAAAACGTAGGTTCGTTACCATAATCTTTTCCAGCCCCAGCTTATCCGTAAAGGCGATTTCAACAGCCGCTTTCCGCTGAATATCCGTGATTACCGTATATAAGTTTGCTTTCCGGTATGTCAGATCAACGCGTTTATCCAAAACTTGTCCCGAAGAACGTGCTGCCAACAGCAGTTGCGCGGTAATAAGAACAGCTATGGTCATGATCAACGTGATACGCATAATCTTCTGCAATAGCAGTATTTGTCGTTTCATTTATTTATTGTTCCTGTCGCCCCAAAACCGGAAGGAAATTTCCTTACTTTTCCTATTTTTGGGCATTAGTTATTACTCATGTTAATGACTACAAGTGGTAGTACCGTGGCCAAACGCAACTACTACTTTTTACAGGCACAGGGCTGCACTTTGCAGTACCTGTGCTTTTTTTATTTCCTATTATTTTCTTTTTGACCTCCTTACTTTCATTTCGTGCGTGTATTTATTTGGTCAGCTCAAACGAATCGAAGAGTTCGCCCGATGCTTTATATGCCTTAACTACCAGTTTGCCGCTGGTAACGGTAATGGTTTGATACAATTGCGTTTTTTCCAGTGCAACATCCATCCAGCGGTCGGAATCCGAAACATACATCTTTGGCCCGGCAACGGATAGCATGTACACCGGTCCCTTGGCGACGGCGTTCGGTCCCTTGCCTCTGGCATAGGTATGATCGTGGCCCTGCAATACCAAATCCACTCCATACTGATCATACAATGCTTTGAGGCGTTCTTTTACCTGCATGTCTTCACTTTCCCTGCGCTTTGCCGTCGTATACATGGGGTGGTGCAACGTGATCACCGTCCACTTCATCGGATTGTTTTTCAGTACGTCTTCGAGCCACTTTGCCTGCGAATCCAGTGCTTGGGGGTCTTTTC
The DNA here is from genome assembly GCF_014642075.1 of Parapedobacter defluvii. GTDB lineage: Bacteria > Bacteroidota > Bacteroidia > Sphingobacteriales > Sphingobacteriaceae > Parapedobacter > Parapedobacter defluvii. The sequence continues at coordinate 217,544 of NZ_BMIK01000003.1, forward strand.
CCATCGTTTGCGAATTGAGGGAAATGATTCGTACCCCCTGGTAATCCACGTAATAAACAGCCTCCTCGGGACCGTTGTCCGGCAAGGTAAACTGCGTGGTCCAATGCGGATCAAGGGTAGGTCTGTTCAACGAATCCCTTCCTCCTTGTTCGTGATTGCCCGGTGTGGGAAACACCGGGATCATCGCGTGGATGAACCCCGCTCCATAGTGCCATTCCCCCCATTCGGTGTCCGTATTAGCGTTATTGATTAAATCGCCTGCGTGAATGATGAAGCGAGCGTCCGGCTGTTGCCTGAAGGATTGCCGGATGACCCTCGACCATTCGGATTTGATGTCGTTCTGTGCGTCGCCCAGATAAATGAATGAAAATGGCTCGGTGTCATTTGAGGCCGTTCTAAATTGAAACCATTCGCTCCAATGCTCGCCGTCCCCCACCCGATATGCATAAACGTGGGCGGGCTCCAGCTGGTCAAATACAACATGGTGATATAGGTCTGTTCTGCCGTCTTTGCCTTTCAGCGTTTTTGTAGCGGCTGCGATTTCCCGTATTGCTGCATTCTGGATGGGTGTCCCGTTGTCAAGGCATACCTGGGCTTTCGAAGTTAAAACGGACGAGTCCGTACGCCAGGTGACTGTTTGAGTCCTTACCGGATCTTTTGATATCGTAAGGGTAATTCGATCCGGATATTCGGAGGAGACGAATGATTGGGCAGAAACACACTGGACAAAGAACGACGCAATAACTATCAGTAAGGTACAAGTAAGCTTCTGCAATAGTATACTCAATTTCATGTTATGGTATTAATTTTATTAATGACTACTTAACTGGCCGTAACACAGGGGCTGCACTTTGCAGTGGCTATGTTTTTCAGTAAATGCTTACATTTCCGTTGTCCTCCTTTTTATAGTTTTTACGCAATATGGAACAGATGAGTTCCATAGCTTCTTCCTGTCGAAAGTTAGATTGTAAGGTGAGGTTGTATCGATAGGACGCGACCTGCTTGTCGGCAGTCATCAACTGCACGCCATAAAAATTGTGGAATACCTGGACCAACTCTTCGAAGCTTGCTCTGTCAAGCACTACTTTTCCTACTCGCCATGCATAACTATTTGCTTCAGCCACGTTGTCTACTCGGTATGATCCATTCGCTTTCCGATAAGCCAACTGCTGTCCCCCATTCAATACGGAAAGCCTCCGGGACGTTGTATCGGCTACCAGCACTTTACCGGTGCTTACCGTTACTTTCACCTCCTGCACATCATCATACGATTGGATATTGAACGAAGTACCTAACACCGTAACAGTAATGCCATTCATCTTTACAAAAAATGGTTGAACAACTGCCCCCTTTACCTCAAAAAAAGCTTCACCCGACAAATGGATACGCCGCTCGCCGTTACCGTAACCCGGTAGCACCTCCAGTCTTGAATTGGCGTTGAGCCACACCTGTGTGCTATCCGGCAACTTCACCTGTTTCAGTTGCCTGCTACCCGTTGTGATGATACCCGAAAGCTCCCCCGTTCTGACAACCTGATCCGTTTGTCGCCCGATGCGATCTTTGATGATATACAACCAAATAGAAATCGATAATGCCAATGCTACACCGGCAGCTATCCTGAATCCGCTACGTTTAAACCAAGGAATGTATCTGCTTTGGTTCGGAATACCTTGCCATATCCGCGATTTCAGCGCTGCTTTTTGGGTTTCGCTCTCCAGGCCGGGGGGGACCTTTGAGTTCGCAAAAGATTCGTACCATCGGTCTACCACATATTGCTCGGCCTCAGTGGCCGTGCCGTCATGGTATTTCTTTAATAGTTTCTGTAATGTAGCTAACTTCACCTGTTTACCTTGTTACACTTGCATAGTGCACAAGCGAGCCGTCAGGTACTTCAACAAATCGTTGTTAAATTGTTAACTTTTGATAAACAATGTCAGAAGGAGATAGAAAGACGGAGGAATATCTGGATGCTTTTGGGCTAGTACCACCCGCAGGCGACGCAAGGCGTCTGTGGTATTGTTTTTAACCGTTTGTTCGGATAGTCCAAGCGCCGTTGCGATTTCAGCGACTGTAAATTCCTCTGCCCGCATCAGAAAAATCCGACGCATATTTTCGGGAAATCGCTGAACAGCTTCATGCAGTGTACGATTGATTTCACCAGCCGCCATCATATCCATCACAGAAGCTTCAATGGTTTCCATCCGGTGCAGCAAATGCGCCATGGCCTGCTGTTGCAGATCGGCCCTGCTCGCTCGTTTGATGAGCTGGTATTTCAACGCTCCCCGCAAATAAGTACGAATTGACGTTTTTATGGCAAGCGAATGCCGACGGCTCCAGACATCGGTGAAAATATCCTGCACGATGTCTTCCGCCTCACTTTGGACATGCAGGCGATGATATGCCAACCGATACAGATCTTCCCAGTGGGTATTAAAAAGCTGCTCAAATGTGCCGGGAACATCATTCCTGACACCTTCAAGCAGCTCCGATTCTGTTCTGTTGCCGTCTCCCTGCATGTAAGCAAAGATAGACACACTATATTATGCTAATATTAATTCTAAGGCACACGCACTTTATACATATTGATTTGCGGTACTTCCACTACCCCGTCAGGATGCCCGGAGTAAATGTGGTGCGTCCACCAGCTGATTTCGGCCTTCGTATAAATAAGCCGTTGTGTTGCTTCGTTGTAGGATACCGATTTCACATCGTGCATCCCTTCCAACGGCCCAAATGGCCCAAACGTTTCGTTGTCGAGATCGAACAGCCACACATTTCCATGAGTAGATAGCAGTAAGCTGCTTCCCGAAACCCGGGAAAGGTCATGCCCGTCTTTATCGGGCAACGCCCATTTTCCCGCCAACACCAGTTTCGGCGCGTCCGTATCCCAATCGGCCAGTGCATAGGCTCTCAGTTCGTCATACCCCAGCGCATACAACCTATTTTTTTCCGGCACCCACGCCACACCATGTCCGGAATACAAGCTATCGGAAAACAGGACTTCATCGGGTTTGCTGCGGTCGTAAAGCGCTATCCGGTTACCTCCAGGGGCGATAGATAACGCTACGGCAATCCGGTTTCCCGGGAGGGCCTCAATGGAATGTGCGTTGGCTGCCTTCGCATAAAACAACGCTTTCTTCGTGCTCCGTTCCAACACCAATGCGGCCCCGGAAGAGGAAGTCAACAATAGTTCGTTGCCGTTCTCGATGGGTTTGCAGTCATCCATGGTTTTCAGCAAGGACAAATATTCACCCGGTAATCCGACGGTCTCAGAAGCCCGCCATGTCCAAACGGTATCCACTTTCTGAAAGCTGGAGTCGACCGCTAGCATCAGAACCTGATCGTCGCCACATGCGAATAATTCGATGCCATCGGGTTTCTTGTCTGTTTGCTGTGCCTCGCAGGCAAAACAGCCAATCACCCATAAAAATGAAAGTTTTACAAATCCTGTGTACGTGTTCATCGATGCTATTTTTAGTTACCTAAGGTGAAAAACTCGGCCATATTAGAAGTATTATTTCGATTGGACGCCGTGATGTATATCCGCACGTACCGGCACGTTGCCGGCTCGCAGTAGAAATACAAAGGCCCTTCATTTTTATTATTAACGTCACCGCAATCAAATGGGGTTGCCTGTTTCCAGCTTATCCCATCGGTCGACACTTCGAACACACCGCCTCTTAGGTCGGAAGCATACGTTCCGGGACGGCGCCAAAGTTCAAATCCTTCGAGGGTGGTTTGCGCTCCCATATCGACAACGACGGTAAATGGAAGCGTTGTCGTTCCGAAATGGGATGCATTCCAGGCGGGCTGCCAAAATGAACCGGCGTCGCCATCCAACATTTTTTCCGGTACATCCGTCGCCCCATACGAGTCAAAAAAGCTGATGCTCCACGCCGACCGGTCCAATCGTTGGGTCGTGCTGCCATTGTTGATCCGGATGATGCCGATATTGTCAGCATCAATGCCAATCGATCTGCCGTCTATGTCGCCGCTTTGCAGCTTGACCGCGATTGCATAGACGCCCGCAGGCACGTCTGCCTTACGCAGGGAAAACGTGACGTCTGCCGACGACACGCCCGCGGACAGAGAAGTAGCGGATTCCAACGTGTAGGCCTGCTCCGGCAACGCGCGGTAATTTGTTTGGTGGGCGGCATTATACTCATCCAATACGGCTTGTCCTTCTATCAACTCAAAGTTGATGTCCCATCGGCTTTCAAAACCGGCAGACACCGTAAAACGGTATTCCGGCGTTTCCGGAGCATCGGGCAGCCTTACCTCGGTAACGCCCGCACCATCCAATGCCAATTGAGCTTCCAACATATGGGGCTGGACAATCAAGAGGGATTGTTCGCCGATCGCTTCCGGCTGACTGCCGCTCAACCTGATCGGTAAAACATACTGGCTTGGATTTTCCAACTGCCCGAACGCCTCGCAGTCAAACACCACCAAAAATGGGTGCGTTCTGTGGGAGGCGGTCACTTTGCCGGAAACCTGCTCCAACGCATAACATGACGGGGGCAGCAGTTGGTAGTCCGTTCCATTGCTTTCGTTATAAGCGCCCAGCCCGGTTTCGTCGACAGCGACAGTCACGTCAATATCGGCGGGTATCTCGAACCCTGCATTCGTGACATAAAATGTGTCGGTATGCACACCCTCCACGTCGTAGAACTCGGAGATCCGTAGTCCGGCTCTGGAAAAATTAACGACCGAAGCCGGAATGTTGTCATCGATATGCCGTTTTTCACAAGAAAAGAATAGGGCCATAAATAGCAATGCCGCTATTCCTGTTGATATATTGCGCATGTTCATTCGATTTTCGTTCAACTAGTTAATTTTTTAATCCTTGCGATTTACCATCCGAGATTTTGCGTAAAATCCATGAGTGTCACGTCTTTTTCCGGAAAAGGAAACAGGTAGCATTTAGGCGTAAAAATCCGGATTCCGGTATATCCACCCTCCTGTTGCACCACCGTACGTTTCCAAAAATCACTGGTAGGCAGGTGGTTGGATGCCCCCCATATATTCATACCGTATATGGGTCCGTTGTTTTCCTCCTCCGCGATCATCCATGTGCGGGTATCAAAAAATCGGTTGTTCTCAAAACAAAGTTCAATAAAGCGCTCGTGCCGGATCAGCTCCCGCATGTGCTGTTGGTTGCCCACAGCATCGGGATATATCTCCTCGATATTGGGCACGCCAGCTCTTCTCCTCACTTTGTTGAGGTAGAAAAGTATATCGGCATGCTGGGGATCGTACTCGTTCAATGCTTCCACGTAGTTGAGCAGGGTCTCTGCGTACCGGAATACCGGCCATGACAAGATTCCCCAGTTGTCTGACCGGTAGCTGACCGTCGGGTCGATAAACTTCTGCCCGGTATATCCCGTGGGCGGGTAGTTGTGGCTCGTGCCGGGGCCGGAGTTGCCGTTGCGGTAAAATTGGATATCATCAATCTTCCGGGCACCGTTTCCATCGATCCATGGCAACCCGCTCCAGAAAATATTCCGGTAAAACCGGGGTTCCCGGTTCTGATACATCTTAAAGGTATTGAGTTCAACTCCGAAAATCGGGTGCCTGAACATCGAAAAGCCCGTTTCCGAGTAATTTGATTGGGGATCGATGACGGGAACCGCCCCGCTGTTGGTATACCCCGTAATGGGATAACGCCCATTGTCCATGGCAAATGCATCCACCAATTTCTGTGTAAGGCCCACACCTCCGTAGCCCTGTACCACCTGCGGGGATGAATTTCTCCTAAACCCGTAGGCCGATCCTTCCATCGTGAAGATGTACTCCGTGTTCTCGCCTGTTCGGGTGTTGTACAGATCATGCAGTGCCGCATAGGGGTCGTAATCGGCATTATCCATCTCCCTTTCGCCCATGAGTGAGTAACGCCCTAGATCAATAACAGCTTTATTGGCCGCGGCCGCCAGTTGCCACTTGCCGGCGTCATAACCGGTCGGAAACAGCGGTCCGTTCCGGCCGATCACGCCCTTATAGATGTCGGCCCCATTAAACAGCGGCCGGGCTGCATAGAGAAGCAACCGGGCTTTGGTGGCCATAGCCGCGCCTTTAGTAGCCCGTCCCCACCATTCTGCCCCCCACGATGCCGGCAATTGCTCGGCACTGGCATCCAATTCAGCAACCACAAAGTTGACGCACTCATCCCATGTATTCCGTTCGCGATCGCCCAGGTTGGGATCATTGAAATCGACCAGTTCATCGCCAAGCAGAAAGACCGGTCCATACAGACGCATCAAATTGTAATAATAAAATGCGCGGAGAAATCGGGCTTCGCTGTACCAGATGGCTGCCTCAGTCTCGCTAAGCGGGCTTTCAAATACATGCTGCATGAAATAGGTAGCCTCCCGGATGCCTTTGTAGTATTGATCGTAAAAGCGGTTGCTATAGTTGTTGCTCGATGGAGACCACAGATCTTGATTGATGGCGGCAAATGGCCTTCCGATGTAGGCAATCGTTGCTTCATCGGATGACCCCTCCCAGGGATGAAAATCGCCATTGTGTTCATTTTCCCGGGGCATGTAGGAATACACATTCATCAGGTATTCCCGGGTCGATTCTTCTTTCAGGAAGATGTCTGCTGCCGTCAATGCATCGTCGGGCTGCCTCTCTAAGTATTTCTCGCAGCCGGAGAGCGCCAACAAACCGAAGAAAACGAGGTATATAAAGATACGTTTCATGTCTTGTGTTATAAACTCATGTTTAATCCTATATTGAAAATCCGATTCGGTGGGAACGTGGTGGCTCCGGTTTGTAAATCGGGATCCCATAGCTTAAAGTTGGCAAACGTCAATAGGTTCACACCTGATACGTAAATCCGCAACCCCTTGATCCGGGCCTTCTGCATGAGCCTTTCGGGGAGGAGATAACCCAATTCGGCATTTTTCAGCCGAAGGTACGATCCGTCCGCCATCCAGAAGGAGGATGCTACGTTGTTGTTGGGGTTGGGAGCCGTAGTCAGGCGCGGGTATTTGGCATCCGGATTCTCCGGAGTCCAGTAGTTGTCGACCACGTCTGCAAAAATACCCGATTCATTCATATTACGTGCCGTAATCGGGTTGGTCAGGTCTGATTGGAACAGGAAGTTCACGTTGCCATTTCCCTGAAAGAAGAGCGACGCATCGAAGGCTTTCCAGCGTGCCGACAGGCCAAAGCCGTACACTACCTCCGGCACGTTGGTATAACCAATCGCCTTCCGGTCGAAGGTATTCACCACACCGTCTCCGTTCAGGTCCAGGTATTTGATATCACCCGGCTGCACCTGCCCGCCCACATTTTGTACAGGCCACGCATCGATTTCCTCCTGATTTTGGAACAGCCCTGCGGCAATGTATCCAAATTGCTGCCAGCGTGCCTGCCCGGTGCTGTACAGATAAGGATCGTCATATTCCGGTTGGTCCTGGTTCAGAACGATGTTGCGCGCGAACGTATAGTTAGCCAATCCGGAAAGAAAGACCTCACCCAATGTCTGGTTGTACCGAAGCGACAGATCGACCCCGGAGTTGCGCATTTCACCGATATTGACGTAGGGTGTGGTGCTGATCCCGACATAAGAAGGAATGGTGCCCCGTTGCAGGAAAATACCCGTCCGGTTCTCCCGGAAATAATCGGCCTGCAGGTTCAGAGCATTGAAAAACGACAAATCCACACCGACGTTCAGTTTCCGGGCCTTTTCCCAGCTTACATTGTCATTGGCCCAATCGCCCACAGCATAAGTGGGTTGTGCTCCCGCTCCTTCTCCGAATCCGATCCCGGAATTTCCTGAATTGATAGTCTCTAAATAAATAAAGCGCCGGTTACCACCGATTTCATTGTTGCCCACAGTACCCAGGGAGCCCCTCAGTTTGAACATGCTGACCACGTCGGTGAGTGGGCTAAAAAACGGTTCATTGGAGATCATCCACCCCAGGGCTATCGATGGGAAGAACCCGAATCGCTTGCCCGGAGAGAAATTTTCCGACCCATTGTACCCGAAATTGCCCTCGATGAAATACCTGTTGGCGTAGTCGTATGTCAACCGGGCCGCAATTCCCTGGTTTTTGTAAGGGAGGGCCAACTGAGACGTAGCCACGCCCACCTCGTTGCGCTGGGATTGCTGGTAAAGCAGCAGTCCGCCCAAATTGTGCTCTCCGAAACTGCGCGCGTAATTTGCAGAAGCCTCCAGATAAAACCTTCTCGTACCCGTACGGGTTTCGGAATAGTTGAGTGTCTGCTGTCCTTCCACACGTCTCACCATCTCCAATTCACCGTTTTCATCCCTTCCTGTAGCGATCCATTGCTCGGCTGTGCGCGTACGGTTGTGTGCGCTGTAATTCAACGCGTCAAACGAAGCTTTCAGATTCAAAGACAGGCCTTTGGTCACATACTCACCCAGATCCTGGGTAATACCAAACAACGACTGTGCATTATTCCAGAATGCTTCCCGGTAGCCGGTTTGCGTGAGCAGTGCATAGGGGTTATATCCCTGCATGTCTCCCGGCCCGGGAAATAACCCGTTGGAATATACCATGGGAAACGAATTGGGGGTCGTTTTAAGCGCATAGTCCCAGATCGTACCACTGGCCGAACCGGGATCGTTTTTCCGCTCAAACTTGGTCGTCAGGTTGATGTTCAGTTTAGTATACTTAAAAATCTGTACATCTACGTTGGAACGGAAATTGTAAGCCCGGTAGAAGTTGGAGGTGTTGTAAGCTTTCAGGTTGTCTGCCTTAAAAAGGCCGTTTTCACCATAATAGCCACCCGACACATAGTAGTTGACCGTGTTGGACCCACCGCTCACATTGAGGTTGACCCGGTTATTGTTTGAATAATTCTTGTATAATTCGTTTATCCAATCGACATTGGGATACAGGTCGGGATCCGAACCCGTCCGGTAGGCTTCAACGGCTGCTGCGGGGAAATAGTCAAATCCACTGGCTGCATTGTACATTTCCGCAAACTGCACGGAATTAGCCATTTCCGGAATATTTGTAGGACTGAGAAAGCCCTGCTCGGCCTTTACAGAAATCTGTGGCTGACCGATTTTCCCCGACCGCGTGGTAATCAATACAACGCCATTGGCTCCCCTGACCCCGTAGACAGCCGTCGCGGCGGCATCTTTTAAGATGGAAAATTCCTGGATGTCTTCCGGATCCACCAGGTCAATATCCCGTTCGATCCCATCCACCAGTACCAGCGGATTGGCCGTTCCCAATGTACTGACCCCACGGATCCAAAAGGTAGACCCCGCTCCGGGCTCCCCGCTTCGCTGGATGGCGATGACCCCGGACAGTTTGCCGGCCAAACTGCTCGACACTTTGGAAACCGGCGCCAACAGCAGGTCTTTTGAAACTGTCGATATTGCACCGATCACACTTGCTTTCTTCTGCACGCCGTATCCCACAACCACCACTTCGTCCAAATCGGCCGCACCGGGCGCTAAAACAATGTCAAGGTCCCGGGATTGGGTTACCTGAATCGTTTGTTTCTGGTAGCCCACCATGGAAAACACCAACGTTGCCGAAGCAGCCGGCACCTGCACAATGTACATCCCGTTGGCGTCTGTATAGGTGCCGGCCGTTGGATGATCCTCCACGGCAACGGAAACCCCTTGCATGGGATTTCCCAATGAGTCCATGACCGATCCCTTGACCTCAATCTTTTCCTGCGCCAACGTAGCATTGTACTGCCGGCTGGCATAGACCACCACTTTTCCGTTGACCTCTTTATAAACCAAGGGAAGGCCAGACAATAATTTCACTAATACCCGCTCTACAGATTCCGAACGGGATGATACGCTTACCCGAAACTGATTTAGTTGTTCTTCGTTATAGGTGAAGGACAAGCCGGACAGCTGTGCAAGTTGCTTAATCGTTTGCCCCAATGGTTGATTAACCACAGAAAAGCTTACTTTGTTTTTTTTCAGGTGCTGCGCATGGGCCGGTGAGGCCGACAACAATTGGAATACCGTACTGAATGTGGCGATAAGTATCAAAAAGGTACGCATGAGGAGGGTACGTTTGCTTGATAGCTGTCGTAGAAAAAAAGCAATAGTTTTCCCACGAGATGATTTTTTCATATCTTAGTCACTGTTTTTAAATGATTTTCGAACGATTATTTAAAACGTGGGCATGCGCCGGCTTTCCTCCGGTTCATGCCGTTTTTTTATTGTCAGGGTTATGTTATTTCCATCGTATCTCCTTCCATATATTTTTTGATTAATTTGTTTCCGCGCATCCGCCACCGGTGATGACGATCCGATTTCTTTTAACCTGATACGTAAACTGGTTGACCAAACTGACGACACTCAACAATTCCTCCCAGGTTTCATCTCCGGCCAGCGTATGGGTGATACGGCATCTACGTAAATCGTTGTTGGTGAATTCGAGTTTCATATCATACCGTTTGGCAATGAAATCCGCCAATTCAGCCATCGTGATGTTGGTTAGCTCGAAAGTTTGAGGTTTCCAAGTTAACAGCGATGCAACGTCTTTCCTTTCTTTGCTGAATGAGTTGCTGTCTGCTCCGCGTATAGCAAATTCACCGGGCTCCAACGTAAGCTGTTGTGACCGATGGAGTACCTGCACTTTACCTGTCAGCAAGCCTACTGATTGTTCGGAAGCCGCGCTTTTTGCTATAAATGTTGTGCCCAGCACCTGTATGGTCATTTGCCTGCCATTTATGACAAATGGCTGCCGGGCATCGTGGGCTACGTCGAAATACCCTTCTCCTTCCAAACTGACATGACGGTTATCCTGGCCGAATCCTGCGGCTAACCGCAATTCACTGTTCCGGTTAAGGGACACCAACGTACCATCGGGAAGTAATACCTGCCTTATTCCGTCATGACTGGCGAATACTTCCCCCACATACTGTATTTCTTTGTGGCCGCTGTTGTTGACAGATAATATCTTTCGATTGATCATGAAATAGCATGCAAAACCGGAAACTAACAGCAAGCAGGCTACCAGGCCAAGGTATTTTTTGGGCCAAGCCGCCTTTTTTTGTTCATGCGGAGGGTGCGTTGGGTGCATCATTGTTGTAGAAAGCGTCTGTTCCAGCCGCTCTTTGATTTCTTCCACGCGGGCTTCGGGCAGTTCATCAAGTATGGCATCCCGGCTATCAAAAGCATCGAAATAACTATCCAAAAGCGCCTGCTCTTCCTTAGACAACGGGATACCCTGCACGTATTTATCGATCAGTTGTTCGAATGCTTTTCTTTTCTCCATCTTGCCGGATCAAGTGGCCGTACCACCATCTTCCCTTTTTATAAAGACATACCGCAAAGTGGATTTCTTCCCGAAAAAATTTTTACTTTTTTATAATAATAGGGATAAGAGCTTGGTTTTTAAGTCGAGGTGGGTGAGCGACAATTGGTTTTGGACGGTCTTCTGCGAAATGTTCATGATGCCCGCAATTTCAGAGGTACTTTTTTCTTCTTCATACCGCATCTTGAACAGTCGCCGTTTATTGTCAGGCAGTTTAGCGAGCCACTGGTGGAGCCTTTCATGAAGCTCTTTTTCAAGGAGCGATACATCCGCTGCGGCCGTGTTGGACAGCCGCTCGAACCGCTCGAAAAACTGCGCAGTGGACTTGCCTTTGCGAATGGCCTTATATACCTGAAATTTCACCGCTTGGTGGAGGTATGCAGGTAAATGAGGGATCTCCAGTTCAAACCGCCTTGCCCAAAGATCGCAATAGATTTCCTGTACAATATCAAATGCCAGTTCATAATCCATCAGCCGCTTGTACGCCTTATTATACAATTCCCGCCAATACCGCTCGTAAATTAATGTAAATGCACTTTCATTGCCTTCCCGGAGCCGGGATACCAATTCGCTATCACAGATTTGAGTATCGCTTCTTTTCATTCGAACGTTGTTTAACGTAGCCCTCATGCAACCGATATACTGTAATTTCAACAAGCCTATTGCAGTTACGATAGAATCCGGGCGGCAACCACGACGCGTACAAACTTACTATTGGGATATCACCCTAATATTAAATTATTGTTAGTCATTTATGTCGTTCTCAGTTATAGGACGTTGTTGGAAGAAAGGATGGCATGTACTATTACCGATAGGAAACAGAAGAAATCTGTAATATAAAATCAAAATTACTATTAAAAAACAAGTAATATTATAAATAATTAATAGGTATAAAAACCTTATAATCCCTTATAAATTCCCTAGAAAACCCCTAGTAAATATGTAAAAGTTTAAGGCAAACTATAGTTTGCTTATTTATCGGTTCAAGATGGTTTAACCGCTTCCTCCCGGGATTCAGTACCACCGTTAGCAGACCCGAAAAATCGTCTCTCCATCGCAGCGTCCATTTTAGTACGATCGAATACGATTAACCCATCCAGACAGTAATTGAATTTCGGATCCACATTAAAAGCGATGATTTTGGCTTCAAGGCGTAGGTAATGTCTAAGCAACACAGGAAAACGCAGGCTGGGTTTTTCGACGTCCATGATCAATTTTTCCAAGGATGAGAGCGAAGTCGGGTTATCTAGCAGGGCGTCGATATTCATTTTCATTAAAGTGGGTTTGAACTTTTTCCGCGGTTGCACCAGGGCGGCCAGCGTTTCATCGTAACAGTTGCGCCGGATAAACGCGACAATCACTGAGCGGGAAAAGCGAGAAAAGTCGCCACTGATGCTGACAGGGCCAATCAGGTAACGATACGTCGGATATTTTTCCAGACAGCAGGCAATGCCTTTCCACAATAAGTACAGCGGCATCGCCGATTGCTGGTACTGTTCGCGTATCCAACTGCGGCCCAGTTCCATGCTTTCTTTTAAGAGGGGTAAGAGCCCCTTATCAATTTTGAATAACTGCGAGAGGTAAAGTCCCCGTTTGCCATGGCTGTACAACAATTCTTCGCCCAAGCCTACGCGGTAAGCCCCCACCAGCTGCTGCTTGCTCCGGTCCCATACAAACAAATGGCGGTAGTATAGGTCAAAAACATCCAGATCGATCGCCCGGTTGCTTCCCTCGCCCACCCCCCTGAAGGTAAGCTCCCGCAGTCGCCCGATCTCTCGCATAAGGAAAGGGATCCGCTGTGCTTCTGCCAGAAAAACATCGAAGTTACTCACGGAAAGCAGTTTCCGGTCCTCCAGTCCCTGGATTTCCTGCACGATAGCCGCTGACGGCACGGGCTGAACAACAGCTTCCGGCTTTTTGGGCAGTTTGAAAATGCCCCGTTCCAGCCATTCCCATCTGCCCTTGGGGATGTCCGTTCCCAGCGCATACGTCCGGGCACGTACATAATCCAGTATGGCTTTGGGCTGAATATACTCCAGCAACTTCTTCGGGATGATGGGCATACCGATCCGCATATGCACCGTATGCCCGTTCTTGTTAAAAAGCTCCGCCGGTAAACGGGCCGTCCGCAGCTTCGGATGAACCAACCCCAGGATATTGAACAGCAAGCTGTTGTGGCCGTGAAAGAAAACCGGTATCACGGGCACATCCGCTTTGATCAGCAATTTGCCAACCACCGGATGCCAGCGCTTGTCCGCAACCTGTTGCAAAGCGGGTTGGTAGGAAGACACCTCGCCGGCTGGAAATACCACCACGGGTATTCCTTTTTTTACCGATGCCAATACTTGCCGGATAGCCGCAACATTGGAGGGGTGTGCTTCTTCATGGAAGGGATTGATCCCAATGAAATAGTTGTTCAGATTCGGGATATGCTGCAGCAGGAAATTCGCCATCACCTTCGTTTCGGGCCGTACCGCGCCGAGAATTTTGAGCAGAATCAGTCCTTCTATTCCTCCATAGGGATGATTGGCCACTACGATGAATGATCCGGATCGGGGTACCCTTTCGAGATCGGCCTGGCTGATATCGACGTGTATACCCAACAGCTCAAGCACGCCGTCGATAAAATCGGAGCCCTGTAGGTGGCGCACTTTATCGAATTCAACATTAAAACGATCGAGTTGCATCAAAGACATCAACAGACGATCGAGTCCGGGAACGGGCAGCTTGTCTATTCCAGCTGCTTTAGCAACTACTTCCCTGTTGATCAATGGCTCCATTAAATAATCGCGTTATCCATACAAAGCTACCCTTGCCGCGTTAAGCCATCATTAAGTGAAAATGAATATAGCTCGTTATTTTAGGGCAAGCCGGAAAACCGCCCAGACGGGTAAGTGGTCAGAAATCTGGCCAGCCTCCGTGACTACCCGGCCTGTTACCAGTTCAAGCGCATCGTTATAAAAGATATAGTCCAGCCTGGAAGTAGGATTGTCACTGCTGTAAGTATACGGAATCTTAAAAACGTTGCCCAGGTCGACCGTACCCAAATTTTCCCGAAGCATCGTGCTGATCGTTGGATTGACCTCATCGGGGCTGCTATTAAAATCGCCTACCATCACGGTAGGATACTGGTTACTGTACTGCTGGTACAATTGCAGCACAGCGTGGGTATGCTGATCGCGCGTATCCCGATCAAATGCTTCCAAATGCACGTTGATGACAATTACTTCGCTACCCTGTATCAATAACTTGGCTACCTGTGCCAGCCGATTCAGGTAAAAAGCACGGTAATAAAATGGCGCCGAAGCTACGGCAGCCAATGTATCCACCGAATGCCCCCACATCGGAAATTTAGATAGGATGGATTGACCCGAAATGACTTTGCCAAAATGCATGCTGGGGGGCCAATAGGGAAAGGGTACATATCGCTTATCCCAATTGACCGCCCTCGCTACGAATGGGTATATGGTATCGGCCAGCGTCTCCTCTTGATCAACCTGATAGCTCCGGCTGCTTCCGTAATCAATTTCCTGCAGGCATACCACATCCGGGGAAAGGTCGGCCAATAGGTTTCGGGCCTTCTGAAGATTACCGTCAAACAGGGATTGTTCCCGTTTCACCGCTTCATTATTGGTCATCCCACTGAGGTAGCCGATGTTATAGGTTAGGATGGAAAACACGGTATCCCTATCCGTTACTCCGACAGCCAGATAGCTGCTGTCTGCACGCAACATCACGTGGTCGGCCTTGGAAAGATTGGGCTGCTGCCCCCAGAAGTAGAACCCGGCTACCATCCCGCAAATAAGCAGGAGAATACCCAGCGCAACCCGGAAGACCGTTTTCATGTTAGAATGTTATCCTGACCTGTGCACCGACGATGCTTCTGCTTCCGCCAATGTAGGTGGGAAAACCAATGGTGTCGCCACTGTTTCCCGCGTCAATCATGTAGCGGGTATCAAACACATTTTTGCCATATGCGCCTATCTCATAGCCGATACGATTCACAGCAAACCGGTATCCGGCCGTGAAGTTCGCCAGTCCGTATCCTTCCTGATACAAGTCGTCGCGGTTGTTGTCTTCAAAATATACGCCGGACTTATAGGAATACGTTGGTCTCAAATAGACGGATGACCGGCCATTGAGCGGTACGTCTGCATCGACACCGATGGCGAAACTGTGATCGGGCGTCAGCCGGAAACGATTACCTGCATATTCCTGTGGGTTTCCGTTTTCATCTGTGTCGTTAAATTTCCCATCGATATACGCATAATTGCCAAAAACATTGACCGTGGGGGTGATGAAGTATCGCAGGCCGGTTTCAATGCCGAAACTATGCGCTTTGCCACCATCATCGGCCAGCAATTGCGGCGCAATACTTCCCGGTATCTGCTGCAACGACAGGGTCTGAAAGTTGGACCAGTCGTAATAATAGGTGCTTAGTTCGTATCCTAGTTTCCCGTCAGCTACCAACCCCTTCAATCCTGCTTCATAGCTCCATACTACTTCCGGCTTTAAATACGTAGTTTCTGAAGGAATGATCGAAATAACCCCCGGCCTCCGACCCCGTGACACACTGCCATAAATATTGTTGCGACCGAATACGTAGTTCAACGCCAGCCGCCCTACATACGAATAGTAATTTTTGCTGGCATATATCGTCCCGTCGGATACGGGGTTCAATAAATTGGGCGAACCGTTATTAGCAATCATACCAAACACGCTTGGCGGCGAAGCAGCATCAGCCCGATAACCGCCCCGTTGGGCTTCATACGTGCCACGAAGACCTGCGGTAAGCTTCAACTGCTCGGTCAGGTCAAATGTGCCATCCGCAAATAGTTCAACCGCCTGATTTCTGCCGTAGGTGGTATACGTCTCGTTATGTGCGTGATTGATGGGGCTGCCGTCTAGCAGGGTGACCAACCCGATCAGTTGCTCGGGCAATACACCTTCGGGTAACATGCCCGACTGAAGCAGTTGCTGCCATGTGATGCCCGGGGGCAAGCCTCCCGGTATCAGTTGGTTGATCAAACCCAATGCCAGCGGTTGCAGGTCAGGCAGGTTTTCCACCAGCTGGGGTCGTCCATTTGCGATGACCGGTTCGGTATGAAAAAGCTGCTGTATCTGCTGGGTGAGCGCCTGCACCTGCGCATCCGGCAATCCGAGGGATGCACCGAGCTGGCCGACCTGGCCGGATAACTGACTGTTCAGTATCGGGGCAATGTAAGCCGGATATAATACCTGTTCGTTTACCCGCATCGGCACTTCCTGTGAAGAGTTTTCGTAAAAATAACCGGCTCCGAGGAATCCGGAAAACCGGTTATTATTTTCATAGGTAAATCGAAATTCCTGGCTATACTGCGTTCCTTTCGCTAGTTCAGAAAGCCACAACAGTTGGGCCGGAGTGCCGTCGGCATCAAAAGATTCGTCACTGTCAAAGGCCCGGAAACCCGAAAGGGACGACAAGCGCCATGCATCTCCCAAGCGGTGGTCTACCAACAGGGTGGCCCCACCCACATGCCGTTTTATATACAGGTCTTCGCCCTGCTCCAGATCGGCAAATGTGTTGGGATCGGTATCCCCGCCCGCCGGGGCAAAACGCTTGCTCTTGAAGCTGGTACCCGGATAATTGTCGTACTGATAATTCAGGATCAGATCGGCCGTTGTATTCGTTCCGCCCCATAAACGGGTGCTGTTGCGCAGTGCGATGACTTCCTTCCCGTTGAGCCGGCCGCCGGAAAGGTTTCGGATAAATCCATCCCTCCCTTCGTAGTTGAACGCGAATCGGTTCGCTAACTTGCCCGCAACGATCGGGGTGTTGAGATAACCATTGACAAACCGATGGTTGTATGCCCCGTATCCTCCATTTACCTCGGCTCCCAGCCGATCCTGTGCCTTATTTTGAATGATGTGCAGCGCACCGATCTGGGCTCCCCGTCCGAAGAGCGTACCCTGAGGCCCTTTGGCCACTTCCACCCGTTCGATATCGAACAACTCGACCACCGAGGCCCGCGAACGCGAAATGGAAATTCCATCCTGAAAAATGGAAATGCGCGGCTGCGTACGCGAATCGCCATCGTCCGAAGTAATACCCCGGATCACATAGCCCGGATTATTGGGGCTTTGCAACTGTACTTCCATGCCGGGAATAAATGCGGACATCTCATCCATTTGCCGCATGTTGAGCCGGTTGAGGGTTGCACCCGACAGAGTACTCACCGTAATGGGTACTTCGATGCTGGTTTGTGTTCGGCGCTGTGTGCTGACCACAACCTCGCCCAATGATATTTGCCGCGTACTGAGCACGATGTCGTCAAGCTGTTGATGGCCATCGCCCACCGTTAGCTCGACGTTGTATCCCACGTGGCCTTGATAGGTCACCGTAAGCCGGTAAGATCCGGGAACCAATCGATCGAAACGAAACGTACCATCGGCTTGGGTTTGGGTAAGCTGATTCGTCCCTTCCAGCGATACGGTTGCACCAACTAAGGGGAAACCGGCTTCGTCCGCTACTTTGCCGGAAACGCTGCCTTGCTGGGCATATGCCGACATGCAAAAACCAAGGGAGAATAAAAGGATAAAGGAGGTAAAAATAGCACGCATAAATAGTTGTTTCTGCAAAGCTATTGATACCCCGTTAAATCATCGTTAACATACAATAAACAAACGCCGAGGTGATCCTATCACCTTAGGGGCGTTACAGCCCCATCCGCTTCCCGATGATGTATTCCGCCAATCCGAATGACAACGTCATCCCAGCGCCGCTGAGTGCATTGAATACAAACACATTACTTTCGGGCTGTTCAAAAACGTAACTTTCACCATTGGTCATTTTCGCATATACACCGTTCCAGGACTGGGATAACCGGCGGTCTTTGAACCTGGCAAATGTACCGAGGTAGTCTATGATTAACTGATTGATCAGTTGCCGGTCAAATGGATCGGGGCTAAGTCCATATTCATGCGAATCGCCGATCGTGAGCTCCCCGTTTCCGTGCTGGGATACCATCACATGGATACCCCATTTGAGATATTCGGCCATTTCCTGCTCGGCCCATTGCCGGAGCGCATGAATGGATGCAGCGGCTTGAAACGATCCGTAGTGCAATAACGAAAGACCACCACATAACGGCGGCCCGATGCGCCAGTCGTTGGGCTGAGGTACCAAGCGCATCATCTGCAATTTACATTTGGTAATCGGCAATGACGCAAATAAATTGGGATACAGGGTTTCGAAGTCCGCACCGCTGCACAACAGGACCAAATCGGCTTTCTGGACTGCCTTTCCGCCTACATAGATCGTCGAATCGGATATCTGGTTAATGCAGGTATTCCACCGAAATACCACACTGCACCGTTCTTCAAGATAAGCTGCGACGCCACCGATGGCTTCCCTCGGATCCACGATGACCTCTTCGGCGCTCCACAATGCTCCTTTCAGTCCGGAAGGGTTTGATGCGGGCGACTTCTGGATAACCTGTTCAGGGGTGAGCACGGCGCAATCGCGATCCCGACCGTACAGCGATACGTAATCTTCCATCACAGCGAGTTCCGTATCGGAATACGCCAGGTGCAGCGAACCCGTTTGTTCGTGCCAGATTCCTGCTGTCGAACAGATGTCTTTCCAGGTATCGCGTGAACGGATCGCCCATTGGTAAGGCAAGCCCGCAGGCTGACCAACCGGCCAAACCATTCCGAAATTACGGATGGACGCCCCCAATGCCCGCGGGTGACGTTCGTATACGGTTACCTGAAAATTCCGTTCTGCCAACGCCTTTGCGGCGGCTAACCCAACAATGCCGGCACCCACAACGACAGCAGTTGGCTTTATCATTCCATTACTCATATATTCGAATAACTAATTGTTTCAATCAACGGAGGCTTGTCCTTCCCCTCCCGATGCTTCCATTTCCGGCGGAAATAGCCCAGGGACAATCCCACGAAGAGCATGCCCAGTCCGGCAGCTACCATCAATGCTTGTTCGTAAAATGTGCCCCAACTTAAACGAACGAATCCCAATTCCCTGACGATAAGCACACTCACGCTACCCAGGTAACCAACAGCGTCTGCTATATACATCACAAAACCAATATTGCCCCGATGTTGGAAGCTGGCGAGCATACGCTCGAAAAAAATAGCATTGTAAGGTATGTAAACCATGTATAGCCCTAAACCTGCAACAGACATCCAACCGATGCCACCGATCATCCCTTGCTGGAAAAGCCAGGTAGAAATACCGGCACACAAACACCCGCCAATGACCATGAAATGGATCAATATAAACGCTTTCCGGTTGTTTTTCACAAAGATCAACAGTCCCATCATGAGCAAAACAACCAAAGAAATTGCCGTATCTGTCTGCACATAGATGTGTTTATCTGATATTCCGATCGCTGACCAAATTTCAACTTCGAAGTTATCGCGTACATCACGGATTACCGTGAATAGCAGATATGCGCTCACGGTAAGCACCAAACCAGGCAGATAAGCCTGAACAAAAGCATGTCGCTCTTTACGGTCCATGGCCTTCCGTTCTGTACGCAGGGCCTTGTCCCGGGCGTCTGGCAAGGGCAGCCACTCCAGCAACAGCGTGCAGATCAATAGTGGGATCACGAAAAGCAGGCCTGTACAAAAAGGCATCCATATTTCGGGAATGTGGTGGTTCTCAATCAGCGTACGGCCCGTGGTTTTGACAAATCCGGATGCAAAAACGAGGCTTACGCTCATTACCGCGCCCAGAAACTCGGTGGCCCTGCGCCCTTCAAGGTAGGAAAAAACCAATCCCCAGATCATGCCAAGCGGTAATCCATTGATAAACAGAAATACAATGTTATAGGGTGCCGGCACCATGGCGAATCCCAACAATGCCAACCAGGCGATACCCACAAGTGTGACGATCTTATACCCCCTGCCACGCGCTCCCAACTCGGCGATAAACCGGATACCGTAGAATTTACTCAGCATGTATCCGAATACCTGTGCAATGACCAGCCAAACTTTGTAATCAACTCCCAACAGGGAGGCTCCCTCGAAGGTACCGGCGGTAAATGCCTTGCGGAAAGCATACATGCTGGTATAACAGCCAAAGGCCGCCAGCGCCATCAACACCATCGCATAGCGGTAAGGCAATTGCGCTACTTTTGTCCGTATTGTGCCGACCCAATGTCGCATATCAGGCAGATACGATGTCCACTACGTCACCGATGTCATCAATGATGTGGGTCGGATGATACTCTTCAAGCTGCTCGCGGGTATATGCACCGGTCGTTACACCGATCACATACCGGCAGCCTACATTTTTTCCTTCGTTGACATCCACCTCCGTGTCCCCTACCTTGGCTACCTGCGATGCATCGGCAATACCGGCACGCTTCATCAGTTCGCGGATCATGTCGGGGTACGGCCTTCCCTGCGGCACTTCATCCGATGCAACCATATAATCGATTAATTCCCGGTCAAACCAACCCAGCTTTTCGACGATGACATCGGCAATATTGCGGGAGAACCCGGTATTGAGTGCAATTTTGATCCCCATGTTGCGTAACCGGGCAAACGTTTCCTCCACATTCGGCAGGGGCTGAATATCTTTGGTTTCGTAGTACCGCACCATACGGCCGACGAACGACCGGTGAATGGCGGCCACATGATGTGCATCGATTACTTCCGTATCGCCCTGATGGGCTTTCAGGATTTCCCGGATCGCCTTATTCTTTTCGTAACCCATGTACGGATTGATCTGGTCTAACGGAATCTGGTAACCGAATTTATCCAGTGCCGCCTGAAACGCTTCACCCACGTTATCGTTGTCCCTCACAGTTGTGCCGGCAATATCAAAAACTACTAATGCAATGCTCATCGCTCTCTTCTGCTTTTTATTTTTTACTTTTTACTTTTTACTTTTTACTTAGTAAGCTGGTTCTTCAAACCCCATGAAAGCAGGCTTGATGGGCCGACCGACCCACGCATACGGCTGCGTAACTCCCAATGCCAACGCTGCTGTTGCCGCAATGTCATAGGTATAAGTGGGTTGCTGCACCACATATCCAGCCTTTACTCCCTGCCCGGCAATTAGGATGGGAATTGTCACTTCTTCCGGATGCTCACCTCCGTGTCCATGACCGATGCCACCATGATCAGAAGAGATGATGAGCAATGTCTGATCGGCAATACCTGCCTGGGCAATTCCCTCCAGGATGTGTGCGATCAGGGAATCTGCATGAGTGATGGCGGCCAGGTATTCCTTGGTCATATGTCCATAATGATGACCAGCGCCGTCTACATGGTCTAATTGGATAAATGCGAATACAGGTTTCCGGGTCGCGATGTATTGGCTAAACGCTTCCGCCGTGGAATCCGGTGTATCGAAATGCGCATCGTAATTGACGGACGCCTTATCGTACAGGCGGCCAAAGCCACCCCATTCGTAGACAGATCCAATTTCAGCATCGGGCAGTTGCGCACGTACTACATCGAATATGGACGGAAAGCGTCCGTTTTCGCGCTGTACGACAGGCGGAAGCCGGACGCTGTCCAATTCCCACTCATTGCTCGTTATTCCGTGTGCCTCCGGTCCTGCGCCGTGCATCATGGAAGCCCAATTCGGGCTGCTGACCGATGGGAGAACTGTACGCGCATTCCAAACGGCGCTACCCTGCGCAACCAAGCTGTCCATGGTCGGGGTAGCAGCCTTACGCAATCCTGCGCTACTCAATCCGTCAATGCCAATGATAATTACGTGCTGGATGCCCTGGGGTGTTTTTTGTGAGCCGGCCGTGCAGCTTACTGCCAAAAACACGACGGCCATCAATAGGTATTGTTGTGATCGCTTCATCTTATAATTTTATCTTGTTAAATGCATGTTCAAATACGGATAGTATGGTATCGCATTGCGTTTTGGTAATGGTCAACGCCGGGCGGATGGTCGCGACATTGCCTTCGATGACTTTAAAGGCTACGCCATTTTCCATGCAGGCATACATCACCTGCTCGGCGTAAAAGATGGCGCGTTCCTTTGTTGCGCTATCCGTAACCAGGTCAAGACCAATATGCAGTCCCTTTCCGGCCACGTGGCCGATAACCGGGAAGCGTTGTTGCATATCACGGAATCCCTCCAGCAGATAGGCTCCCATCGCAGCGGCATTCTCGATGAGCCTGTGTGCTTCCAGATAGTGGATGGCAGCAAGGCCTGCCGTGGCACTCAACGGATTCTTCTCATGCGTATAATGGCCAATGGAACGATGGCTCACAACGTTGAATTGCTCCTTGGTGACAATGCCCGCAAGCGGCAATACCCCGCCGCCCAGGGACTTCCCAAGCACCAACACATCCGGTATGACGTAATGCTCGCAGGCAAACCAGCGGCCGGTTCTTCCCAGCCCTTCGATGATTTCGTCGAAAATCAGAAAGATACCATGCCGATCACAGCATTCGCGCACACGCTCCCAATAGTACCTTGAAGGGACAACGGGTGTCGCGGATATGGGTTCGGCTACCAAGGCTGCGACATCCGGGTGCCGCTGCAAAATCACGTCCAACTGCCGGATGTACTGTTCGTCAATGGCTTCCGTATCGGTCAGTCCCCAAGGGTTTCGGTAGTAATTGGGAAATTCCACATGGAAGGCGCCGGGAACCATCGGACCGTTACCGCCTGTGAAATGCTCTTCGCCACCTATACTTGCGGCCTGAAACCCGTTGCCGTGGTAAGAATCCCAATAGGAAAGCGTCTTCCACCGTCCGGTGACCTGTTTGGCCAGCGTGACGGCCATCTCAATAGCTTCTGATCCCCCGGGGCAGAATAAGACGCGGGTAAGGGGTTCCGGTGTAATCGCAACCAGCTTTTGTGCAAGCCGGATGGCCGGGATGTTTGTATAACGACGGGGCGTAAAGGCCAACTGAGACTGCAATTGCTGAATGACCGCCGTTAGTACCTCCGGATTGGAAAATCCCGCGTTATGGACGCCGTTACCATGTAAATCGAGGTATTCGTTACCCCTTAGATCGTAGATGCAAGCACCTTCGGTTTTGGACAAGACGTTCATAACCGGCGTGGAGAGCGCCTGGTGCAGGAAGACAGCGGCATCTGCCTCTATCCAGTCCCGGGTTTGCGCGTCGAGCCCCGAAAGATATCGGTTACGCAGTTCACTGGCGTTGATATCTCCTTGTTCACGGGAGATGGGATCGTTCGTGATTTGTATGACACTCATATTACCTCTTTTTCTGTATGGCTAAGTAATCCTTCAGGTTTCCGGTTACGTCGTATACGTTCAGCCTCAGCGTATCGCCAACAACCTGTACCATGCAATAATGATGACCACGGTAGGTCTTGGCGCTGTACCATGCGCGTGTGGGTGTGAAATCCTCTAAATTGCCCCCAGCGCCACCTGCCTGGACATAGGTCACCCCGCCCTGTTCGATACGCCCTTCGCGTATCGGATAAGTACGCTGGTAGGTATGCAAGTGGCCATAAAAAACGAAGTCTACCCCGTAGCGTTCGTACAGCGTCGTCAACTGCTGCAGGTTGGTATCGCCCAACGCAGATGGTCCGGTCCACGAATTACCATAGTCATCGTCGTCGGCAGAATAAATGGCATGGTGATGCGCGACGAATTTCCACCGCGCAGTGGATGCTTTCAGTGCTTCTTCCAGCCATTGGTACTGTTTTCCTCCCGGTTGTAAATCCATCGGTTTATTGGTGTCCAGCATGAAAAATTCCGCATCGCCATAAACGAACCGGTAATAACCTTCGGTATCGGCAGGTAATGTGTGATAACGCCCATACCAGTAGAGGTCATCTTCACCATTGCCCGGCACGGGGTAAAAAGGAATCCGCTCCAGTAACTGTCCCATTCCGGTGAAATACTCGTAGTTCCACTGATACTTATTATCCCTGACGCCATCGTCGGTGATGTCGCCAAGATGGAGGGCAAAATCGGGGCGTTCATCCCAAGCGAGTTTCGCAATCCGGTTGTTGATGTGCGGGCGCGCTTCGGTATCACCGATGACCGCAAAAGCGTACGCCTGTGTATCGGATCGGACGGTCGCAAATGTGCAGGTACCCGAACTTAGGGTCGTGCCCGCGGCATCTGTCGCTTCAATTTCATAGAAGTAGGCCGTGCCGGGGCGAAGCCCATCAATCTTTACGTTGCGGATGTAGCTCCGTATGCCTCCCTCGTGGAGTTCCCCTGTTTCCGGTTGCAGTACCACAGAATCCGCCAGCGGCAGCCGTTCACCATATCGCACCACTGACCGTGCCGGCCGGTCGGTTTCCCAAACCACTTGGATGCTTTCTTCCTTGACGTTATTGAGGTATGGGCCCGCATTGAAGTGAAACCGGTCAGGTAACAGCCGCCCGCCCTCCACCATATCCTGAAGCAATTTAAAGCGGGCGCTGATCTCAGATTGCCCGAGTGCACCATCCAGCAGCCGGACATTCTTCATCAAATCGCCGAGCTGCATATCCGGTTCTTTTCCAAAATATCCGGCTAGTTCCAGGGCATCATCGAATAGAAACGTCTTATCGGTTTCGAGCTTACGTTTATCAACCAACTCGCCGTTGACATACAGACACAACCTCCCGTCCTGATAAGTGCCCACCACATGCCACCATCGGTCTTTCCAACCCTCCCCGTCCAACAAATATTCAATTGTAGCAGACTGAACAGAAAACCATACCCGGTCATGATGATAGCCCAGCACCCAGGAGCGTCCGGCGCCCGATTGCCCATCCGGCATGTATAAAAGGGCACCTACGGGTTGGTTTACATGGTTGATTAACCAGCACTCCACAGTAAATCCATCCGTTGACCGGTACCCGGTCGGGATCGGTACCGTCAGGCAGTCAGTCGGAGAAACTCCCAGCAACCGATAACGTGACCGGTCGGAAGCCAGCAATGCAACCGGTAAACTATCCCGTTGCAGCTGATACACCTTGGGGTTCCGCGCCTGTTGCCCCAATGTATAGTCCGGCCATAGCCATTGATCGACCCATACCCCTCGGTCTTGCGCATATCCGTAGGTCAGCAAAGACAGCATGAAATAGCCCAAAAAAGCAAAAGATAGTTTACTCATCATCTGTGATTCCTTATGAATTGGATCGAAACGCATCCTCAAGTATATCCAGCGCTTCGTGCAGCTTCTGCTCGGAGATGACCAATGGCGGGTAAAGGGACAGCACATTCCCACCGGACACCTTGAAGCTTAATCCACGGCCAAGGCAGTGGTATAAAACACGCTCTGCCAGCACAGGGTCGGGCGTCTTGGTTTCCCTGTCTTTCACCAACTCCACTCCCCATAGTAAACCCACACCCCGTACATCGCCGATGGCTTCATACGCTGCTTTCATTGCTTCAAGGCGGTTAGCCATCAGTTGCCCCATCCGGTCGACATGCGGCAGGACGCCGTGTGCATCCATGTAATCCAGTCCCGCCAACGCAGCGGCAGCACCCAACGGACTTTTTTCGTGGGTGAAATGCCCGAGCGAAACCTGCGCCGCGATATTTAATTCGTCTTTACAGAGCATGGCTGCCATCGGCATAATGCCTGCTCCCAGTCCTTTGCCCAACACAAGCATGTCGGGCACGATGCCGTAGTGCTGGTAAGCAAAAGACTTACCTGTACGCCCCATGCCGATCGGGATTTCGTCAAAAACCAACAGTACGCCATGTTGATCACACAGTTCCCGGATACGCCGCCAATAGGCCTGCGAAGGAACGTGTACCGTAGTGCTTCGTACGGTTTCCGCCACCAATACGCCGATATCTCCTTCTTTCTCCAATACATACTCCAGGTAGTCCGCGTAAGCCATGTCCCCGTCCTGATCGTTCGGGTTAAACCACATGCCCCGGTAACTATCCACGGGCGGCACGTGCACACTCCCCGCCATCAACGGACCCAGCCCCTGCTGGAAAACATACTCCCCGCCCAGTGAAATGCTATCCATCGACGCACCGTGAAAGGAGTCGTACATGGCCAATGTTTTAAACTTACCGGTATGGATGCGGGCCAGTTTCAACGCCATCCCAATGGCCGACGTACCCCCCGGTGCGAAAAGCACTCTATTCAACCGGTGTTCGGTCAGCGCCGCCAGCCGCTCCGCCAGCTCGATGGCCGGCAGGTTGGTAAATCGCCGTGGACAGAATGCCAGGATATCCAGCTGCTGCTTCACGCGATCGATGACAAAGGAATTGTTGTATCCCAACTGGTGCACGTTGTTGCCATGAAAATCGATATAGGTCTTACCCGCAAGACTCGTCAGCTGCGCCCCGTCGCTCGATGCAAGTACATCGAGGCAGGGAGTGGAAAGTGCCTGATGCAGGAAATGGTCGGCATCCCGCTGCAAAGCATCCCGGGTTGCGTCGTCGGTGAGCGCGTCATGCCATAGCTTACGTTGCCCGCTTACATTAAGATCCCCCTCTTCAACTAAATGCTTTGCTGTATTTTTGTTATCGCCCATCGAGTCGCTCCAAAAGTTTAGCAATACTAAACATTGTTTATTAACAAAATCTGCAATTGGAATTAAGAAATCGTTAACACAAAAGCGGGGTGCCTTGAACGAACAAGGCACCCCGCTTAAATTTAGGGCGATTACTGGCTTTGTTTTTTTAATAAGAGCTGATCAAATACCTGTCCGTGGATGTCAATGGCTTGAAAATGCAATTCATCTCCTGCCACGCGCACGTAGCCAAAGTGATGTCCATATTTCAGTTTGTTTGTAAACCACGAGCGCAGCGGTGCCGGTGTCTCTAAACCACCGCCGTTACCGCCGATCTGTATATAGGTGATTCCATTGCGATTATCCACCCCGTTGTTCCGTATCGGCCAGGTACGTTCGTAGGTATGAACGTGGCCGTAGAATACCAGATCCACGCCGTATTTTTCATACAACGCCGGCAAATGGGCTAATTCTGGGATGCCTAATGTGGACTTGCCCACTTGGGTATTGCCATGATCGTCGTTATCCGACGAATAAATGCAGTGGTGGTGGACCACAATCTTCCACCGGGCAGTCGATTTCGCCAGTTCGGCTTCCAACTCCTTGTAATGTTCACTACCGACCGATAGATCCTGATTGGAATCGAAGAAGATGACCTGGGTATTTCCATAGGTCACGGTAAAGGTCCGCTTGTTTTCGGGATGGCCGAGGTATTTATGGAAGTACGGTGCATCCCGCTCGTGGTTACCGAGCGTGGCATAGACAGCATACTTGCTCATAAACGGTTGTCCCTGCGGAAGGAACTGCCCTACCCAATCGCTGAGACGATAGCCATTGTCTACCTGATCTCCGGCGTGGACGGCAAAATCGGGCCGCTCCGACTCAGCCAGCGTAGCAATCTGGCCCCACACATTTGGATTGGGCCTTCCCTGTGAATCGGAAAACACAATAAAGCCGATCGGGGTACCCTCGTTTACCGCGGTTTTGAATGGATACACTTCGCTATAAAGGGTATCGCCTTGCTGGCTTACACTCACTGTCCGGTAAAAGTACTCGGTCTGCGCCTGTAGACCTGTCAGCTGCACGGTATGGAAAGCCGTATCGGCATCAACGCTACTCATGCGTGAAAGATTGGGTTTCTTTGCGTCAAACTCGGCGGGTCCGTATTGCACCCATCCTGCGGTCGGATGCTCCGTTTCCCACTTGACCACTATGCTCGTCTGGGTAGCCCACTGCAAATAGGGAAGCACAACGAAGCTTGGCTTATCTGCGGCAAACCCTGCCTGCCAAGCCATCAGTAACATACAAAATTGAAAAACCTGCTTAATCATCGCTATTTTTATCAGTTAATCGTTGTACAATGCGGCCACTTCCGCCGCTGTAAGCGCTTTTTTATAGAGGCGCAGTTCGTCCATAAAGCCGGTCAGCGCCTTACGGGTATCGTCACCCGCATTGTAATCGCCGGTTCCGCCTTCCCAAAGTGTGAATGGATAGTCGTTGACCTCATCCCATAATGGCCCGACAAGTGTACTCAGGTCGTCACTGGAGGGATTCCCTTCCTGTGCATAGGCGATACCGTCAATATATACCTGCAACCGTTTTTCGGTTTGGTTGATCACCATGGTAACCATGTGCCACTCATTGTCTGACAATGCAGGAGCCGGCGGATTGGTCTGCCCTGCCCGCCAATCGATACGGGTACTGGTGGTTGCATCACTGCCGGCCACTTTCACGATCCAGCCTCTCCCGGTTTCCGGCGTACCATTATAGGTAGCGCCGCCATCGGTGCATAGCACCAATCCCGGATTACCTCCGCTATCCCAATCGGAATTCGAAAACAAGACGGGGTCAGAACCGATTCCCTGAAGTTTGACCCAAAGGTTGATGCTGAAGTTTTGGGTAGCTGAGGGCCGCAACAAATCGTGCCTGGGCAAGACCGCATAGGACCCGGCTCTAAACTCGACGACTTTACCGCGGATGGGATCCTGCACAAAGCCTGCTTCTGCCGTCGCCTTCGCTCCCAATTTAGCATCGAATTTATTGCCGCTGGCATCGGTCAGGTCGTCATCCAAAGGCAGATAAACCACCACATCGTCGGTGCTGCCTGCCGTAGTCGTAAATGCCCAAGGCGATGCTTCGTCAAACCCTTTAAATGCTTTGCCATTGATATCGACAAAAACGCCTTCATCGATGGTCACGCGGTAATCCGTGGCAAACGCAAGTGGTGCCGGTAAATTAATGGCTACTTCACCGCCATTAATTACTACTTGCTGGCTGGCCACGGGTAAATCGGTGATCGTGTTGCCATCCGGCCCGAAAATCCGGATATTTCCGTCGCCCTTGCTGACTGTTGAGGCAAATGCCAGGTGAAGGTCAAACAGCGATGCCTCTGTGCCCCCATTTTCCGGCACCATGGATAGTAAGGGCAGACCGCTTTCTCCTGCGGTGGTGAATGTCCAGGAAGTGCCCTCGGGCAACCCCATGAATTCATTGTTCAACAGATCCATTACGATACCCCGGTCCAATGTGACGGAATACGCTTCATCCGCGTTGAATTCCGATGGAACGATCGTGACAATCCGCTCATCTTCCCCGATTGTCACGTTATCGGAAGTGACATCGATTACCTGCATGCTGCCCGATTCCCCGGTGATGGTAATGTTGCCCTTGCCTTTTTTGACAAACTCGTCAAATGTTAATATCAGCCTGCTATCAATCGCAACACCTTCCACCCCGGATACCGGGTTATAACTGATAACGGTGGGATTCGCCGTGTCGATGGTGTGGTCAAAATCTTCTTTGCACGCACTCAGGCAAGCCAACGCCGCAACGATCAACGTCAGCCGCGCCCGCCTATCCCTGTAATTGTTTGTCTTCATATTTGATCATATTATTAGTTCTTCTTCAAAAGGCTAGGATTGCCTCCCCATTATTTCCTTGTCAGTGTCACGCTGAAATCGCCTTCTCCTTTTTCGCCCGTATCAGTATTTTCCCACCCCATGTAAAATGAAAGCGTCAACGAGGTAGCGGATACGTTGATCGTGAATTCATCAACTGGCCCTACCTCAGACAAGGCGACTTGTGCGGCATCCGCTGTTCCGGTAACAGACCAAGTTCCCGCCGCGGACCCAAAGACAATCGGACAATCCTTTGCGGAAAATTGCGCCGGATATCCATCGGCGTCGGTTGTAAACACCAAACGCATGTTTCCGAAAATTTCACCGGGAATGTCGTCAGGCGTAACGATTGCCGTCGGATCTCCCCACGTGCCGTCCAGCCTTCCGGCGACCAGCTGTTCAGCATTCAGCCCGTGGTCGCGCACGAGATCCTTCTCGCAGGCCCCCAAGGCCAGGCAGCACACCACCACCAGGGCAAATAGGCTGCGTTTAAAAATAAGTTGTGTTCGCATTGTATTCGGAGGATTAGTTCACTTTAAATAGACGGTAAGGGACATTGGACTTCAACGCGTTTCCTTCCAATCCCCAACTGCCATCGATGTTCAGCCCCAAATGTCCCATGATGTTGACGGCTACGTCGGTAAGGCCGATGGGATAGTACGGGTGGCGCTGTGTGGCATTGCCCACCAGCTCACCATGATGGCCCTTGCCACTGAAATCGCGGATCTGATTACCCCGTGTCTCATCCAGCTTCAGGTAGAGGTTTAACGACGATAGATTGGGATGGTTGCTATTTTCCACGTTTCGCAAATACATGTAGCTCCTGATCGTCTCGGTAGAAAGCACGTCGGTCCATATGCGCACCTCGTTAAACGCTCCCGACCAGTTCGGGCTTCCCCCACTGTACTGTTGAGTCCCCTCTTGGGCAAAGCAGATGTAAGTATACGGCGAGGTCATGTTGTCCTCGGGTTTGTAAGTGAGCGGCGAAGAGTTTACCAACTCACCATCCTGATAGACACGGCATTCCTTGGTTTTGTCAAACGTCACCGCCAGGTGATGCCAGCGACCGTCCTCGATCGGCTTGCTCGAACCGATGTCATACCGCTCGCTTTTCTGGTTGGCAAAATTGATTTTCCAGGTGGATCCGCTCCGACAAAGGATAAACCCGGGATTGCCTCCAGAATCCCAATCTTTATCGCCCATAATGGATGGGTCGCTGCTGTTATCACTGCCTGCTTTCACCCAAAGCTCAATCGTATACCGCTCCATCCCCTGCAAGGCGGTTCCTGCAATGGGAACCCGGATGTAGGTACGATCGCCCGACGGGTTTTTACGAATGTCCAGTACATTGTCTGCATTTTCGCGGGGGCTCAATGCTGTGCCGACCAGCTCCTTGTTATCCAGATTGGCACCCGAAAGAATGATGGGTACATTGATCTCTTCTTCGCTGTTATTGGTGTATGCACCGGATTCTGTTCCGCCATGGGACGACACTAGAAAAATGGCCCAATCCTCATCCGCATAATTTTGCCGCGATTGGATGGCCGCATGCAGCTTCGAAACATATTCGTCGATCTTTTGGATCGCCTGCACGTACCGCGCCTCCCGTAGTTGGAATCCCGCATCTTCGCCGACTTCCTCCGGACTGCTGAATTGCACAAACAGCACATCGACACCGGCCTGTTGCAACAGCTCTTCCGATTTGGCAAAGACCTCCTCGTCGGAAGCGAAATGAAACTTTTCGTCGGCCGCGCCATTCAGTAAATCGTTGATCGATGCGTTACGTACAACGGACGCTACCGAAATACCGGGATTGGCCGACTTGATACGGGTTACCACCGATGGGTAAAGGTTGAACTGGTTGCCTTCAAAAGAGTGATTCGAAGCCACCTGGTGTTTGCCTACCGAAACCCCGGTCAGCAGTGTGGCCCAACCCGTCGACGCATAGGCCGGTACGCCGCTGAAGCCATTCATGCTATAAGAGGCATCGGCAATCAATTTGTCAATACCGGGTGTTGTCGCATAGTCTATGGCGGTATTGATGATTCCATCGACGCCAATCACCAAAATTTTCTTTGTTCCATTGGTTTGCGCCCATGATACCCCGGATATCCCGATACTCAAGGTCAGTGCCACCATGGAAAATCTCAAAAACGTTCTCATTCCGTGATATTTATTTATATAGCCGAATTACATAACTTCCCTCGCGACCCAACACGAAATTGAATTCCGCATTTTCATACGTATCGGTCTCGGCCCCCCCTTCGTTTGTCGTGACTTTCCAATTGCAGTAGGTCGTGGACTCCTTGACGGGAAAGTCGACGTTCCAGATTTCACCTTGTTCGGTATCGTCCACGAAGGTTCCTTTAAATCCCAATGCCCGGCTTTGGGTAAAATCAATCCGGTTGCCGTGGAGGGGTACACCATCCCGGTAACCGACAAACAGGATCTGATTGGGGGCATCGCCAACGCGTTCGATCTCCGGAGCCTTTGTCATTCCCGACCAGGATTTCAGCTCATATTCGGCAAACTCAATGACGAGTGCGTCCTTCAACAGCCTTGTCCCAGATGAATTGGACACTTTGATATCGAAATGATATTCCCCTGCCCGGATGTTATTCCCTTCCAGGATCTGGAGGCGTCCGGTGTGCTGATTAATGGTAACCGCCGGAACCCGCGCCGTGTCTGTCTTAAGGGCAAGCTCTTCGTCCGTCTCGTCGCCGACGATGGGTTTGGTATACTGGATTACCGGAATTTCCTGTAGCAGGGCCGATACGTCGTTGCCATTCGTTTCGGTGATGTTCGCGATCTCGAAATACAGCGGTAACGTCGATGTAGATACCTGAAAATCCCCGATTGACTGCGCCAGCCCTGCCACGGCCTGTTGCTTTCGGTTCCGGTAGTTGATGTCAGGGGCAATGCTCCCTTCTTTGGGGATGTCTACACAACTAACCATCATAAACAGCCCGAACGTAAACAGCGTGCCGCTGTAGAGCCGATTTATTATTTTTTTAGTGCTTTGCATTCGTTCGATTAATTAAACCCAAAAATGTGCGTATCCGAATCCAATACCTGAATCACCCCATTCGCTGACTGCAAGTCTGACACGACCACGCGTACCGATTGATACTGTTCCTTCTGACCTTCTTCTGCCACATTCAGGGAAAACACGATGGCCTGTGCGCCCATGTTGACATTTCCCAGGTAATCCTCACGGACCAGGTTAAACCGGGCCTTACCCCCGCCATAGGTGGGTATGTAGCTATAAGATGTCTGCAAATCGCTCCGGATGATTTTCCGGTCAGGGATGATGTAGTTTTTGATAGTTTGTCCGATCTCCGTAAGGTCTTCGGCACCGATATCGGAAAGGGATGCCGGCCAGGCATCCAATTCTGCAAACTTCAGCTTGAAATAGTTATGGATGGAATAATCCTTGGGCGCCAGAAAGGTATTTCCTTCCTGATTTATCGCATTTTCCAACCCACATAACCTGATCAATGTAGCCAGTGTGTCAAATGTTTCCGGGTGGCTTTCCAGGTATTCCAGGGTCGACCCTTCAAAAACACCGGCATTTTCCGGAGATACTCCGCCGTCTGCGAAATAGTCGTCGCTGCAACCGGATACAGAAAGGACTGCGAGGACTACCAAGGGCAAGAATGATTTCGTGATATAATGTACCATCGTATGCTATTGATTAAATTGCCAATACTCCGTCTGTGTCATATTTGGGTTGTTTGCAAAAGCTTCTCTGCTAACCGGAACGAAGCCTGCTCCGATCTGCTCGTCGGCTTCACTGATGTATGGATTGAATTCGTGCAACCGACCCAAACGGACCAAGTCATATACCCGGTGATATTCGCCGATCAGTTCCCGGCGGCGCTCCTCCAGCACTTCTTCGATCACGAGCGGTTGATCAATCCGGTCGAATGTGCCAAGGCCGGCGCGTTGGCGAATCGCATTTAAGTTGGCTAATGCATCGGGAATCCGGTTCAGTCTTGCATCGGCCTCGGCCTTCAGCAACAGTACATCGGCATACCGGAAAACGGGAATCGGCGCATCCATACGACTATACGACAAGTTTTTGGGCTTCCTGAATTTGGCAAACATGATCTCCCGTTCTCCATTCTGCAACGGATCTGCAAGGATGGGCCGCAACTCCGTGCCACTCACGGAGAAATCGACGCTCTCGAAGAACGCCGCTACCCGCTTGTCCGAGCGGTCGCGCGCATAGTCGGGATAAATCTGTAAGATACGCTCCCTCGGCACAGCCAGGGTCAAATTAGTCCGGTCTGTATAGGGATTGGTCAGATAATAAGTCATGATATGACCATAGTAATCCGAAAATTCGCCCTTGCTTTCGTCATAGTACAGGTGAAAAATAGTTTCATCCGAATTCCCGGTATCGAACAATGCACGGAACTCATCGACGGCCACCAACCGGAAGACTTTCGAATCGATCACCTCCTGGAGCGTATTAGACGCCTCTTCATATTCTTTCAGCCACATGTGTGCATGTGCCTTTAACGTCAACGCGGCTCCCTTGGTTCCTCTGGACATTACAGTTTTCCGGGTACCTTCATATTCCCAGGGGAGATCCTCGGCTGCGGCGGCTGCTTCTTCAACGACCATGTGCATCACTGCATCAAGGGGCTCGCGTCCCAAAGGTTCCACATTGCGGGCCGTCAGGTTGATTGGCACGTCTCCCCACACGCGGGCGGCGTAAAAATGGGCCATGGCCCGCAGGAACCGTGCCTCCGCCAGCAACTGCTTTTTACGCGCTTCCGGGAAATTTTCGGTTATTTTCGGCAACTCCTCCAAGGCAAGATTGCATTGCTCGATCGTCCGGTAAAACAACCGCCAATTGGTCAGCGGTTCCAGCTCTGTACGTTGGATTAGCCGATTTTCAAACGTAGCCTGCCAATCACCGTCATTATTTGGTGTAATCCAGTCACCCGAACGGCCATCGCCCCAGAAATAATGGTCTCCCCACGCACCGTTGCGTGTAGTGGCGGGGGTATCGTCTTTCGTAAGTCCCGCCAATGCCCTGCGGAAAATGGCAAATGCCGCCGCCAGTGCGCCCTCGGCGTCACTTCCGTTTTGCCACGCTTGGTCTTCAGTCACCGTATTCAGCGGCAGTTCATCCAGCCAATTCTGGCAGCTTCCGGTCATCAATACCAACCCGGCCAAGCATACAATCAATTGTCTTCGTCTCATTTTTTTGATTTTCTTTAATACCCCTCGAAATTTTTACAATCCAAATGAAATCCCGAACAGCACCATCCTGCGCATCGGATAACCCGAAGAGTTGTCAAATCCATCGACGGTCATCAGTTCGGCATCGGGGCCGCTATACCGCTGGAACGTGACGATGTTATCCACTGTGCAGTACACACGTGCTCTATCAACCGGGATGCGCCCAAGGAGCTTTTTGTCTAGGCGATAAGACAGTGTGGCCGTTTTTATTTTGAAGTACGAGCCATCCTCAATGTACTCCGAATCATACCTGACGATCTGGGAGGCATCATTCCAGGGGTTCAATGTCGGATAAGTTGCAATGTCGCCGCTTTTTTCCCAGATGGCGTAATTATCAAAATTGGGAAGCGATCCGTTACCGGCGAATTCCTTACCCAGGCTAAGCCTATCCAATAGTTCGGTGTTGATTACGTCGCGTCCGATCATAAATGCTGAAATGACGCTCAGGCCAAAATTCTTATACGTAAAATCGTTGGTCCACCCACCGGTCCACTTCGGATTCGGGTCACCGGCATAAATACGGTCCTGCACGTCGATCATATAGTCGCCATTCTGGTCCCTGAAGTTCCGGTCACCTACGGCCAACTTCTTGTTCTGAAGACCTACTAGCCGCCGTCCGGTATTCGGATTCACCGGGATTTCATGTTCCGTTTGATAAATGCCCTGTGATTCGTAGAAAAAGAAGCCATTGAGGGGTGTTCCTACCCGGATGATGGAACCGAAGTCCTGCCCCGATGTACTGGTCTTGACGATATCGGCATTTCCGTCGGGGAGTCCCACCACCCGGTTTTGGTTGTAGGCAAAATTGAGTCCCATATTCCACTGGAAGCTCGATTGTCTTCCAAAGTTGGTATTTACGGTAAATTCCAGGCCACGGTTAAGCACGTCGGCCGCATTCCGGTATACTTCGTTGTAACCCGAGGTGGTAGGCAGGGCTGTGGTGAGCAAGAGTCCCTTGGTCAATTTCTCGTAGGCGTCAAATACAAACCCGATCTTGCCCTTAAACAACGACAGGTCCACGCCGATATTCGTCATCTGGCTTTTTACCCAGGTCAGGTTCTCGTTTTTAAAGCCGTCGTACCAGGTAGGGGTAAAGCCGGCTACCCCGCCATAGGTAATTTCCAGTAAGGAGCTATATTGGTCGAGCGAACCGCCGTCCATCACGCCCAGTGCCAGGTAATTATTATCCCAGGTGGTGCCTGAAATGCCGTAGCTGCCTCTCAGTTTACCACTTTCCAGCCAATCTGAACCGGCAAACAGGGCTTCATCAGAAAAATTCCATCCGGCCGATACGGAGGGGAATATTCCCCAGCGGTTTGCCTGACCGAACTTGGACGAGCCGTCTGCACGAAGCGATGCGCCGAACAGGTACCGCTGCTTGTAGGCGTAGTCCAGACGGCTAAAGTAAGACAAGAGCGTCGAGGCCGTATAATCACTGGAGCCAATGCTATTGTCGCCCGACCAATTGACTGCGTGCGAAAGGGTAGGTACAGCCGCCACGCTATTGACCTTCGTGATTTTTGACTCGATCTTTTCAGCGCTTTGACCGACCAGCAAACTGATGCTATGATCGTCGCCAAACTTAGGTGCATATGTCAATGTATTTTGAAATAGCAGGTTGGCGTTTTCTCCCACACCGCTATTATTTGACGCCCGCAGGGTACGCCTGGATTCGCTGTACGAATCCTGCATGGACCGGGTGTACTCCAGACTTAAACTGACTTTGTAGGTCAGGTCGTTCAAGATTTTCAGGGTGATATCCGGGCTGAACCGGATCCGGTCGTTGACATTGGCGTTGTATCCTACCCCATAAACATCGGCACCTTTCACCAGCGGACTGTTTGGTAGCGGCAACAAGGTTGAGTAGTTACTTGAAAGCACATCTGGATTCCGGCTTTGGTCCGTCCGCGACAGGGCTAGGGTATTATTGATTACTAACCGGCTATTCAACGCGTTGAAGCTGGTATTGGTCATCGCACTGTACCGTTTGAACCCGGTATTGAATAGAATTCCTTCGTTGTCCATGTATCCCAGGCTCACGCTGTACTGCCCGAAGTCACCCGCTCCACGGATGGATCCATTATAATCCTGTGTCAGCGACGTGTTATACAGGTAGTCCTGCCAATCGGATGAATTTTTGTAAAATGGATTGGTCACATCGGTATACATGCTCGGTGCGGAAACACCGTAGGGCGCATACAGTTCATACAGCCGCAATACCTGGTCACGTTCCTTCACCCCACCGGCTACATCGCGCAGTTGCGGTACGAGGTTTACGCCGTTGCGCACATTGAAATCAATCTGGGGCTTTCCGCGCTTCCCTTTCCGGGTGGTGACCAGGATAACCCCGTTGGCCGCGCGGGATCCGTAAATTGCAGCGGCCGATGCGTCTTTCAATACGACCACCTCTTCGATATCACTGGGGTTCAGATCGGCAAGTACGTTTGTACTCGTAATCGCAAATTCATCACTGGACCGCGAGATGATGGGCACACCATCCACCACATACAGCGGTTCCGATACCGCCGAGGCGTCGTCGCGGCTCACGGCTGCCAATCCACGGATGATGATCGTGGGTGTTGCGCCAGGCTCACCGGAATTCAGCTGGATATTGACCCCTGCAACCCGTCCCTGCAACATCGATTCAAACGACTCGGCCACCTGCCCTTCGGTCAGCTGTTCCATCTGCACCGTCGCTACCGACCCGGTGACCTCCTGCTTTTTCTGTGAGCCATAGCCCACTACGACGACATCGTCCAGCAACTGGCTGTCCGGCTCTAGCCGGACGGCGAGATCCGTCGCATTGTTAAATGTCACTTCCCGGGTCTTATAGCCGATAAACGAATAGACCAATACGTCTCCGGCCCTGAGCCGAAGCCTAAATGTTCCGGTTTCGTCGGTTACCGTTGCCTGGCTTGTGCCCTTAACCTTGATTGTAACGCCCCCAATGGGAGCTCCCTGCGGATCACTCACTGTTCCCGTCCGAAGCTCCTGGCTCCAGACCAGTGCCGGTAACAAGACCACTGCGAAGAAGAAACCAAGCCGCGTTATTATTGTCTTCATTGGATCAAATTTTTCACTATTCAGTTGTGTTGATTATTCATGTGACCAGTAGGAATGTTGGGTCAATCCGTTTCCGTTGAGGCTTCGTTGGGCGAGCGGCCAATAAGCCGCGCCATTTTGGATATCGGCCTCCGAAAAAACAGGGAGATAGGCACTGACCTTGTTAAATCGCTTCAAGTCAAAGAAGCGTTGTCCGCTTCCGATCAGGATCCGTTGCCGTTCGCGCAGCAGTGCATCCGCAAACTCCCCCTCGCCCAGTTCACTATAGTCTTCCGTTGCCCCATCGGCGGCTTCCATCAGCCGGATTCTGGCTTCCTCCAACTTACCGGTTTTCCAAGCCGCCTCGGCCAACAGCAGGTAGCATTCATTTTTCGTCAACAGATCGAGGCGCTCCTGGTCTCTGACAATAAATGTCGCTTTCTTTTCATCGGCCGATAGGCGGAATAAGGTTCCCTGCCTTGCATCACCTGCTGGATAAATAGCAGCCAGGTTGGCTGCGGATATACTGACCATGCTGCTACCCAGTGGGTCCTCTGTGATGTTTTCCCGCTCATCTTTGCCCATCGCTAGACCAAAGTCCGACAGACTGTCTGCCCGCTCTTCGATCGCCAGGCCGGCCATCACTTCGTATGCCTCTACGTCGTTGTCAAGCCATAAATTTTCCTGCGTTAACAAGATTGCGGCCGCTGTTTTATTAAACCTTACCGCAGTAACCGCGGCGCTTTCAATTTGGTCATCGTTAAGTAGCATCCAGGGCAACAACCCGTACGCCTCGCGGGCAAATCCTGCTGCGCGTTCAACCGCCGATGTCTCATCCATTGGCTGACCGAAATCGGACTTCTCAGCCGACGGAACGATGCCCCAGATCCGGGCAATGTAAAAGTAAGCCATCGATTTAAGCGCCAAGGCTTCTCCTTTAAACAGGTTATAGTGGTAAGTCGACAATACGTCACTGTTCACCTCATCGATCAGGCGCAATACTTCGTTGGCATCGTATACGACATCGTAGAAATATTCCCAATCCGCTAGCCGGGCAAGCTGCCGGTCGGCAACGGTCAGTTGCTGGTTGGCCACCATCGGGTAATAAGCCACCTCAACCTGCAACTCCCCTGCCCTGGCTTCGCCGTACATCAACCAAGCATGGTTGGTCAGCAGCGCCCGTCGCAGATCAACATAACCGCCGATGACCGCTTGCTCGACCCGTTGGGTCGACGTATAGTATCCCTCAGCGACCGTGCGATTATCCAATTCATCCAGTGTCAGGTAATCACTGCACGAAGCCAGTGTTCCTAACAAGAGCAGCCCAATCGGCCAATACGTTATACGTTGTTTCGTTTTGTTCATCATATTCATCTTAAAGCACCAGTTTTAAACCCAATACAACCGATGACGGCAGCGGCATACCTGTGCTGGAAAGGTCGATACGCCGGATACCGGTTATGTTTTCTTCCGGATTAAATCCACTATAGGTACTCCATGTCAACAGGTTGTCTCCCCGCACGAATAGTTCGGCCTGCCGAATAGGTAAGCCACGAAGGAGGGATTGCAATTGATACGACACCACGGCTCTGCTCAACCGGATGAAACTGCCGTCTTCAATGGACCGGATGCCTTGATAGACGGTGTTGCCCCCGGCATCCTCCTCCACAAAATAATACGGTGTCTCCGCGGTTTTCAAGGGGAAGACACCATCTACCTGCGATGCCGTATAACGACTGGAAAACGATTCGGCTGCTACGTCTGCATTCAGCGCATAGTTGATTCCAACGCCCAATGTAAATCCTTTGTACCTGAACGTGTTGGTGAGCCCGCCGAACAGACTGGCTTCGCTATTGCCGATCACTTTGGCCTGCTGTCCTTCCGTTGCAATAATCGATGTAAGGGCATCTCCGGATTTCAGTGCTTGCAGGTATGCAAAACTTGTATTTCCAAGATCTTCCGGCAAGGCTTCTACGGTGTTGCGGTAGGATGCCAGGTTGATATTGGCGGTCCATTGGAATCGATCGTTTTGGATCAGGTTACCATCCAGCTCCACTTCCACCCCCGATAAGGCCAGTTTCCCGCCGGTTTCGTACCGGTAGTCCAGGCCATGTATGTTGGATAGGTACCTCCGATAGGTAAAATCCGAATAACGCTTATCAAAGTAGTTGACAGACAAAACCAGTGCATCTTTAATCGCATAACTGATGCCGGCGTCAACTTGGAAAACATCGATACTTTTGGCATCCTCGAATGCCGCGTACAGCTTACCGATCCCCAGCTCATTGCCACTGAAATAGTCACCAAAGGCCGTCAATTCGCCCCGGTATACTTCCGGACGGGACAATATCCCCGTCTTACCCACCGAAGCACTAACGGTCAACGGCAATTCCAACGTGTTTTTAAAGCTATAACTTGCTCCCGCGGCCGGATAAAAGCCCCATTTCCGGTCATACAATGAACTTGCATCTGCACGCAATGCCGCATTCACTTTCAGGTCCTGGTTGAAATCAACATTCCACAAACCGTAGAAAGAAAGAAGGTTCTCCCGATCGTGACCCGACCAGGCATCGGTCTGACCAGCGTTATAACCGGTCACCACTTTTACGAAATTAGACCCTCCATACTCCAAACTCCGGCTCCCATCAACAGACGTGATGCGGTTGTCCAGAGTCCGTACCTCATTACCCAACGTCATGGAAAGCCCCAACCGATCGGAAAAACGGTGCCGATAGTTTACTGTCGTGTTGACGGAAATCAACTGCCGTTTTACGGCGGCACTAGCCGCGCGGACAGATCCGTCCAAAACGTCTGAAGGGATAAAGAAATCACGTTTAGCACCTTCGTAGGATATGCCCGCCAAGGACGAAACAGACCACGCAGGAGCCAGCTGATAGCTTAAATGCAGCGAGGAAAGCTGAGCCGTATTTTTATTGTCGTCCATAAAAAACGCCTCATCCCTCAGTACCGGCCGAGGTAGCCCGCGTTCGTATTCGCCGGCGTAGCGACCCTTCCGGTTCGCTAATGTCAAATTGCTGTAAAACTGAGCTTTAAGCTGATTGGAAATGTGATAGGTAGCGTTTAGAAACAAAGATTGCTGGGTAAACTTTGTCTCCGCTGCGGCACCGTTATCCTGGTAATTCGTAACCCCAAACAAATACGATCCGAAGTCTCCGCCACCGTCAATGATGGCCTGTTGGCTGTGTGTGATTTCCCGCCGGTATACTTCCCGTCGTGCCGTTGTGTTGAAATCGTAGAACGCGTCCGTCCGATAGTTGAAATCATTTAAGTAATTGGTCCCGGCAAATGCGGATGCCGTTACGTTTAATGGTCCGGTATGCCCTTCTTTCAGCACGATGTTGATGGCACCAT
Source organism: Parapedobacter defluvii (assembly GCF_014642075.1). GTDB lineage: Bacteria > Bacteroidota > Bacteroidia > Sphingobacteriales > Sphingobacteriaceae > Parapedobacter > Parapedobacter defluvii. The sequence continues at coordinate 258,802 of NZ_BMIK01000003.1, forward strand.
TTGCCGCCAATACACCATAAGCCGCCAGTTGATCGATCGATTTGATGATTTCAATGCGTTCAATTTGATCCGGTGTGTAATAACTCAACGGATTAATCGCCGTCACGCTGGAAGGACTCGCAACGATTGGTACGCCGTTGACCATCATCATCGGCATCGTTGACTCGTCGGTCGGATCCATACTCAGTCCGCGAAGATTGAGGGTTGATTGTATACCTGCCTCGCCTGACCAACTTTTCACACGAAGACCGGCCGTACTGCCCTGTAAAAGATTTTCTACCCCATTCCGCACCGGCCACAGCACACTGTCTACCTGGACGACCTCTTGTGCATCAACCTTCATCAAGCCTGCGGGAAGCACAATGACGCTGAAAATCGTTTTCCAAAAGAATTTTGGGAATAATTCCATAATACTAATACCAAAGGTTACTCAATGGGATAATTGCTACATGGGGTTTTATTGCCGTGAAGCGGCCCCGTTTTTTCGTTAATAAATAATTCATATGTATCCGCCAATCGTTTACAAATATTAATCGTATCGATACTTAACTACCAAAGTACCATTGTCTTGTTTAGAAAAGTTAAGCAATACTAAACAATGTTTATTAAGTCAATAAACCCGGAAAATTAAAAAATCATTAAACCGGCATCGCCGGTTGAGGTCCTGAAATGCGGGAAAGGAAAGGTTTAAGGCGTTGGGGTTGTGCTTAGCTGGTTAATTTTCAAAGAAATAGATAACCAACATGACGGCATTGTAGGCTCCGATATTTTTAGGCGTATGTGGAATACGGCCGTCGAACAACATCGAGTCGCCAGCGCCTAACCGAATGTTTTCGTGTTCAAACTGGTACTCGATTTCGCCCGATAACACGTATTTGTATTCAAAGGCCTCGGTTTCCACCATGGGTCGTTTGGCATTCGGTTCAAGTTCAAGCAGGACAATATCCACCGTCGATTTTTCGATGTTCCGGGTAAATATCCGATGATACCGGAAGCCCAATGCCTGTTCTTTTTCAAAATAGTAATATTCATCCCGGCGTTTAACCAGAATGGTTTTTGTCGACTCCGCAGTATCAATTTCTTTGAAAAAAACATTTAGGTCGACGTCCAGGGCCTTGACAATTGCTATTAATACAATTAAGGACGGAACGGCCCGACTATTTTCAATCTGAGAAATCAGGCCTTTACTTACGGACGCACGCTCTGCGAGTTCCTGCACAGTAATTCCTTTGCTTTTTCTACGTTCTTTGATCTGATTCGCGATCTGTATGAGAATATCTTCTTTCATGTGCCTGCTCTTGGGCGCAAAGATATTTCATTTCCACCGAACACCAAATAAACCGTCGTCATATGAGTGCACAACAGATTTCCATTTTTCATTTTTTCTCGCAAAGGCGCAGAGCCGCGAAGTGACTTTCTTAGCGTCTTAGCGAGAAACTATTTTAAGCCGCAAGGCTCGCTTCGCGAGCAACAACGGATTTTTCGTTACCTGCTTGTTTTTAGCGGTACTCAAGCTTGCTTCACAGGTACCTTCGGTGAGCACTTCCTTTGGTTTTACTTCGTAGAACCTTTCAGGATTTTGTCGTATTGTAAAAATCACATTAACTATTCGCTCATTTCCCGATCATCCTTATATTAGCGACGCTATCCAAAGAAATGTTAAGACCACAATTGTTATGAACAAAATCGCCGTTATCTTTTTTGCAGCAACCTTGGCATGGGCATGTAAAAACCAAACGTCCCACCTTCCTGTTAAGGAGATGGATCCAGCCCGTACCGCTGAGCTTGCGCGGGCGATCGAAACCCAAATCAGCCCCGAATTGGACAGCGGCCTTACCCTGAAACTGTGGGGTATTGATTCCTTGGTCATTTCGCCGATTGCAATTGATGTAGACGATCACGGCCGATTGTTTTATACCACCACAGACCGGCAGAAAAATTCTGAATTTGACATCCGGGGCCACCGCGATTGGGAAATACCTTCCATTAGCCTGCAAACTGTAGAAGATCGCCGGAATTTTCTGCGCCACGAATTATCTCCCGAAAACAGCAACCGCAATACCTGGCTTGCCGACCTCAATGGCGATGGCTCGCACGATTGGCGCGACCTTACCGTGGAACGGGAGAAAGTATACCGGGTGGAGGATCTTTCTGGGGATGGGGTGGCCGACCGTTCGCAACTGGTGGTGGATGATTTCCACGAGGAAGTGACCGATGTTGCCGGGGGTGTCTTTGCGGATGGAAGCGATCTTTACGTAACTGTAGCCCCGGACCTGTGGCGGCTCACGGATAAAAATGGGGACGGCATCCCCGATGAAAAGGAATCCATTTCACATGGTTATGGCATACACGTTGGTTTTTCCGGCCACGGCATGTCCGGTGTAAAGATGGGGCCCGATGGGCGCCTATACTGGCAAATCGGCGACATTGGTTTTAACGGAACCGGACCCGATGGGCAAAAATGGGAATATCCTAACTGCGGCGTCATTGCCCGTGCCAATCCCGATGGCAGCGATTTCGAGATTTTTGCCCATGGCCTGCGCAATACACACCAATTTGTGTTTGACGAATACGGGAACATCATCAGTGAAGACAACGACGGAGATCATCCCGGTGAAAAAGAACGCTTGGTTTATATCGTCAATGGCTCGGACGCTGGCTGGCGCAGCAACTGGCAATATGGCAAATACCGTGATCCCGATAATAACAGCTATAAAGTTTGGATGGATGAACGGATGTATCTTCCCCGCTTTGAGGGACAAGCTGCCTACATCACGCCGTGTATCAATAATTTTGTAAGCGGGCCTACCGGACTGGTTTATAATCCCGGAACGGCACTCAGCCCTAACTACAAAAACACCTTCCTGATTGCCGAATTTGTCGGAAGCCCTTCCAACTCCGGGATTCACAGTTTCAAACTGAAGCCCAAAGGCGCTACATTCGAATTGGGCGAACATAAAAAGATTTTAGGCGGTATATTGGCCACCGGCCTGGACTTCGGACCGGACGGTTCGCTGTATGTGGCCGATTGGATAGATGGATGGGACACACACAATTATGGCCGTATCTGGAAGATGGACGACGAAAGCGGTGCTTCAGCTGCCATCCGCGAAGAAGTAAAAAGCCTGTTAGCGATAGACTTTGCCGAAAAGGATGATACCGAGTTGGGCAACCTTCTTGGGCATGACGATATGCGTATCCGGCAAAAAGCCCAATTTGCGCTCGCAAAACGAGGAAAAAAAGGATTGGAAATCTTCAAACAGGCACTGACACAGGCCGACCATCAATTGGCCCGTGTGCACGCGATCTGGGGAATCAGCCAACTGGCACGGACAGACATGCAATATGCCAGCTTGCTGCTGCCACTGCTCAAAGATGCCGATCCGGAGATACGCGCCCAAGCCGCCAAGTGGCTGGGTGATATGCGTTATGCTGCTGCCGGAGAAGAGCTCTTACCTTTGTTAAGCGACGAAAATAGCCGGGGGCGATTTTTTGCGGCCGAGGCCTTGGGACGAATTCAATATGGACCTGCCATTGCCCCCATCATCGCCATGCTGGAAGCAAATAACGACGAGGACGCCTTTTTACGTCATGCCGGTACGCTGGCATTGGCACGTATCGGCAAACCGGAGCCCATCGTTGCGCTGGCAGGTAATTCTTCCCGGGCGCTACGCATCGCCGCTGTCGTGACATTACGACGCATGAGCGATCCCGGCATTGCCCGTTTTCTCAACGATTCCGATGAATTCGTTGTAACGGAAGCCGCACGCGCGATTAATGACGATCTGTCTATCAAAGATGCTTTGCCTGCGCTCGCCGATTTACTAGGCAAAACTCCGTATACCAATGAAGCGCTGATCCGCAGGGCAATTAATGCCAATCTCCGGGTAGGTCAGCCTGACAACTTGCAACATCTTATTCAATATGCACAAGGGAATGCCCATCCGGCCACCATGCGTAAGGAAGCACTGGATGCCATCAGCACCTGGGCAAAGCCTTCCGTGGTAGATCGCGTGGACGGGCGCTACAGAGGTCCCATTGAACGGGACATGAACGCGTTACGGGAACAAACTGCCGATGTCTTCACCCGACTGCTCACGGATGCCGAATTGAGCGTCAAATTGAGTGCCGCCAAGGCCATCGGTAAACTCCAAATCCGTCAAGCGGCTGATGAACTGGCGGCTGGCCTACAACAGGACCGGGAGGCATCCATGCGGGTGGAGTGCCTGAAAGCGCTTGTGGCACTTGAAGCCCCACAACAGGAACAGGCAATTAAATGGGCTCTTGCCGACCGTGAGAAAGCCGTACGTGTGGCCGGTTTGGACTTATTGGAAAACATGACGATTTCCAAACCTGTGATGGTGGACTTATTAACCAACGTCATTGCGACCAAAACAACGGAGGAAAAACAAGCCGCAATTCTTACCTTGGGTAAAATGCCCCTTGAAAACTCCCAAACCACGTTCAGTAGCTTGTTGGATCAAATGGAAAAGGGTCAGCTGAGCCGCGATGTTTCCCTGGAATTGGGTGAAGCCATAGACAGTACCCACTCCGAAGCGCTGATGGCACGTTATGCTTCTGTTAGTCAGCATTTCTCTCCCGATGAGCTGCTGGCATCCTATGCGAGCAGCCTCCAGGGTGGTAATCCGGAGCGGGGACGGACGATTTTCTTCCAGCATCCCCAGGCACAATGCATGAGATGCCACTCGTACGACGATCGCGGAGGTAATGCGGGTCCGCGTCTCAACGGGGTTGCAAACCGTCTGACACATGAGCAGCTGCTTGAGTCAATTATCGATCCTGGCCGCCGCATCGCACCGGGATTTGGTGTGGTTGTGCTGGAACTAAACGATGGACAAACCCTATCCGGCATCTTCCAAGGTGAGGATGAGCGCGGTGTAAAAATCCGGAAGGGGCAGGGGCCCGATCAGCTAATTCCGCAAAACCAAATTCAAAAGAAAACCTTTTCTCCATCAAGCATGCTCGATATGAAAACTATTCTTTCGAAACGTGAAATCCGTGATGTGGTAAGCTTTTTAGCTACCCTTACGGCAGACGATTAACTGTAGCGAATACCGGCTTTGCTCTCTTTTCCTTTGATTTTTCCGGTTTTCAACAAGTGATTCAGCCGGAAAGCCACCACTTTTCTGAGTTTGGAAAGCCCATAATCAGGTTCCAAACCGTTGAGGTATTCAATCAGTTCTTCTTTAGTGCTGTTGCGTTTTTGACCCAATGCATAACGGATTTTTTCGTCCATCGTACTAGTTGGATCGAAAGCAGGAGCATGTGACTTTTTCTCCTCTTCCACAACAGCCGGAACAGTGGTCACCGCAGAAGCGCTCGCGGGCTTACTTGCAACGCGTGGTTTGCGGATCTTTTTGGTATCGGGAACAGGAACAACTTCGGCAGCATCAATCGCGGCCGACTTCGAGACGCTTTTAACTCCGTCAATAGCTTCTGCTACCTTCTTTCGGATTGCCTTTACGGCCTTCTCGAGCTTCTTTTTATTTTTCTTTTTGCCCTTCTTATCAGACGGCTTTTCTTCGACATCAATTGAACTCAATACTTTTTCTACCTCCGCTAACTCCTTCTTCAGTGATTTCTTTCGCTCTTGAAGGTAGGTGAGTATTTCGCTGTTTGAAACTTTTGACTTCGCCATATTATTTACAATTGCTTTTGTCAAAAGTATTCATTTTTAACTAAATAAAAAATCTGCAAATACGAAATAGGTGCTCGTACTAAATCTTCTCCGCCGCAGCTTCATCCACAAACCAGGTGATCCGATCGCCTGTAGTAGGAAGGAGTTGAGCGGGATACTGTTCAGCATTCCGTTCACCCCGTAAAACTTCATATAATGCATTCGCTTTATTTGCGCCATAGGCAATGACAATGATCTGATTTGCCCGGTTGACCAACGGCACGGTGAGCGTGATGCGGTACATATCCTGGGCATTCAGGTAATAGGCCGCCACCCATTTGTCGTATTCATGCAGTACCCCTGTATGTGGAAACCAAGATGCCGTGTGACCGTCAGCCCCCATACCCAACAAAACCAGGTCAAAACTCCCCTCGGAAGAAAGATGCAGCCGTAACAATTGCTCATATTCCCTCGCAAAGTCATCAGGAGAGATGCCATCGGCCCACATAGGAAAAATCTGAGATTGAGGGATAGGAACATGCGACAGCAGCGTTTCGAAAGCCATCTGTGCATTGCTCCGCTCATCATCAAGTGGCACCCAGCGTTCGTCGCCCCAAAAAATGTAAACCTGTTCCCACCGTACCTGGTCGCGATAAGGCGACGAAGCCAATAACCGATATAAACCAGCGGGAGAAGTCCCTCCGGTGAGTGCCACGGTAAAACGGCCGTGTTGTGCGATGGCAGTTTGCGCGGCCCTCACAAAAAGTTCTGCGGCTTCGGTATTCAGTTGTTGTAAATCGTTGAATTTTCTAACCATTTTTTCTTTTTTGCAAATCAGCAATATCTATCTACGTATGCAGATTCAACGCCCAGATATGTCCCTGACGGGCAATTAACGCCTCGGCGCTTTCAGGCCCCCAGGATCCGGCGGCATAATTGGGAAAATCCAGCGAATCTCTGCTTTCCCAGGTCTCCAATATGGGGGTAATTACATCCCACGCTTCTTCCACCTGGTCCGATCGCATATACAAGGTGGTATCACCCCGCATCGCGTCCAATAGGAGCGTCTCATAGGCTTCCGGTGTCTGGGTTGAACAGGTATCGTAGTTAAATACCATTTCCGCTGGATTGAGGCTCATCTCCAGGCCCTGCTTTTTTGCGGTAAATCGCAGCCGGATATCCATCGTTGGCTGAATATTAATGGTTAACCGGTTAGGCATCAGGTTACCTGCCTGCGATGCGGAAAATGTCGAATGCGGCACCGGCCGGAACTGGATCGTGATGGACGATGTTTTTTCCTGCATCCGTTTGCCGGTACGCAAGTAAAAGGGCACACCCTGCCATCGCCAATTGTCGATATAAAGCTGTACCGCCGCGTAAGTTTCAACATTTGAACGGGGATCCACTCCCTCCTCTTCGCGGTAACCGGGTACTTTCTTGCCATTGATCCAACCTGCACCATACTGCCCCCGCACGGCATATTTATGTACCTCTTCGTGCCGTAGCCGACGGATCGCCCGCATCACATCCACTTTCCGGTTGCGTATCTCCTCAGCCTGAAAGGAAATAGGTGGTTCCATGGCGACCATACACAGCACCTGCAACAGGTGGTTCTGGATCATGTCGCGTAAGGCACCTGAGTTTTCAAAATAACTTCCCCGGTCTTCCACCCCCACCTGCTCGGCCACGGTTATCTGGATGTAATCAATATAATTGCGGTTCCAAAGCGGTTCGAAGAGCGCATTGGCAAAGCGAAAAGCCAGAATATTCTGTACGGTTTCCTTGCCTAAATAGTGGTCTATGCGATAGATCTGCTCTTCCTGAAAGGTACGGCCCAGCAATTGATTGAGTGCTACGGCTGTCTGTTTATTATAACCAAAAGGCTTTTCAACGACGATACGGTCGGACGCCGGCACATTGGCCAATTTGTGTTTGCTGATGTTGAGAGTAGCCGTCTCAATAAACTGCGGAGCAATTGATAGGTAAAACAATCGATTAGCCCGTATTCCCCATTCCTTATCCAGCGCATCCAGTTTGGCTGCCAAACCTTTGTAGGCGGCCTCATCGTTAATGTTCGACTCAAAATAGGAAATGGTGGGCTTGAACTGATCCCATTGCCCATCATCAGGTTTCCCCTTGCGGGAAAATTCGACCAGCCCTTCATATAGGTGCCCCTTGTAATCTTCGTCGTTCAGCTTGGTTCTGCCGAGTCCAATGATCGCAAACTTCTCGGGCATCCACCCGTCGATAGATAGATTGTAAAAAGCGGGTATCAGTTTTCGCTTGGTAAGGTCTCCTGTTCCGCCGAAAATCACGATAATTGTGGGGGATAGTTTTCTACTTGACTTCATTTTTGGTTTAAAACATGTTCTTCATTACGCTACCTGGCTGTTTCCTCATTGACCGGAGCGATTTTCCAATGCGATCACTTTTTGCAGACGTCGTTCAAAACGCTCGCCTCCATCGTAGTTAGCACGTAGAAATGCACTCACCAATTCCCAGATCAACATCGGCCCAATGACACGTCCACCCACACAAAGCAGGTTCATGTCATCGTGTTCTACGCCTTGATGAGCCGAATAGGTATCGGTGACGAGTGCTGCACGCACCCCTGGTATTTTATTGGCTGCAATGGACACACCTACGCCACTGCCGCACACTGCAATGCCGCGTACCACTTCTTTGTTGACTATTGCATTGGCCAACGGCACGATGATATCCGGATAATCGTCTGCCGGATCGTATTCTAACGCTCCGTAGTCATGCACGTCATAACCTGCTTCGACAAGCTGACGGATTAAATCGCGCTTATGATCAAAACCGGCATGATCGGCCGCAATACCTATTTTCATTGCCATACGGTATATCGATTAACTAGCAATTTGTCACCTTAAATCTGACATCAAATTAAAGGCGGGTCAAGTTAGCCAAAAAATCCATACCGTGTTTAACTGTTGTGTCAAAAATTGCAACAACGAAAACCGGCCGTGTAAAGTGTTTATCGCTGGGGCCGCTTTATACCATATCCTTCGTTCCCGCGAATCCACGCTCCTGCCTGACCAGCAAGCCACAAATAATGATCGGTAGGTAAATCGTCTTCAATCCCGACAAAACGGAGTCCCTCGTTGCCATTGAGGGGTGTATCTTTTTCATTTGCCGTTTTAAAAATCGCTGTACCTTCGTCAATCTCATCAAACATCGCAATATAGAGCGATTTGGCTCCAGCCTGCTTCGCAGCAACCACCTGTTGCCAGAAAAAGTCACCTTTCAATCGGGGAATCTGATGATATATCTTTGGATCGTGATGCATGTTGCCCCAGGTGAACCCGGCGAAGACCAATGGTACGTAATCCACGTCATTGGCGGCACACCAAGCAATGTCGTCGGCTACCACTGATGGTTTGAATGTCTCGCTATTGTAGCGCCCCACAGCCCATGGCATTACGATATCTGCTTTCTTGATGAGCGTATGCAACGCCGCGGAAGGTTCGGTGTCCCGGCCGAGGCTGCTCCAATAGTAGGGTACACCCAGCATGATGGAAACGTTATGCTCGGGCGACTTCAACCGATCGACCAGCCGATCCACGTCGGCGATGGTATAGCGCCTGCGGTCGTTGAATCCCACACCCCAGATGGTCATCATCGGTTTTCCCCGGTGCCAGAGGTAGGTAGGATTGACCGAAGGATCTGTCAACTGGAAGGTCTTCACCAGCTCTTTCCAATCGGCCTCCACCAATGCGATGTCTTCACCGCGGCAACCGCTCAGGTCATACATCACACTGATCGCCCTGCCATATTTCTTTGCTGCCTTCAGCGCATTTTCAAGCACTTTATTGAAATGCCTTTTCCCGGATGGGTTTTTGATTTCACCCACAAAACGCTGCATATGTACCCCATCGATGCCATATTCTTTCATCCACTTAAAATGCAGATCTACGCTTTCTTCGTCATACGGACTGTACAAATAAGCGTCCCGTCCATCTGCAAACTTAAATGGTGATTTATACGTCTTCGTATATTCGCGTATATCAGGCCAAAAATCCACATTGGTATTTCCCGGTTCAAAAACACCGCCCCTACCGCGGTAATGGTACCATCCCCGATTGGAATCATCCCCCTCCGCAGCAAACCACCCTTGGTAACCAGCCATCACCAATCCGGTATAGGATGAATAAATAGGTTTAGCTTCGTTCGTTGTTTTAGCAACCAGCCCCTGGAAAGCAACTAAAAGAGCCAGCATATTGATCAGAAATCCCTTCTTCATAACGTCTATTTATTGGGTTGAATGATTCGGTTATACAGTTCTTCGGCATGGTCTACACAGGCAACTGCCTGTATGACAGCATTCGGATTATCCACGGTCAACGGTTCGGCGGCGGTATAATTACGCATCCGGCATCCGAAGAGTGAAACGGTCAGCCGCTTGTCTCCCTTTACCCACAGAAAATCATACGACTTTTCAAGATTGGTGAGCGCGCCATTTCCCCCGGAGAATGCTTCCACATTTGAAATCGCTGTATGTCCCTGCCCTTCGATAATGATGGGGCGCGTTTCTTCCAGTGTATTTCCTGCATTGGCGATAATGGAACCCTGGGCAATCTGCCAATTCCGATTTTTGGTATTCGCACCCTCCTTATAAATGCCAACTGCAACACAATCCAAGTTGAAGTTGGTCAATTGGCCATAGCTTTCGCTGCCAAGATGGATGCCTCCCCAGGTGGCAAACGTAAACACATCCATTAATTGAGCGTTGTCGGTATGATTAACGCTATAGGCAAAGGTTTTGCGATCCACTACCGAATCAATAACTGCCTTCGAAAACCGGTAACCGATTTCGCGCATGATAGCCGGATTGACGTGGCAATGCAAAAACCGCGGGATATCGTAGCAGTAGTCAATGCGGATAAATTCGCCGCTCAACGGATATCCGTAGCAGTGTTCGATCAGGATCAACTCGCACTTGAATTTGGGATCGGCGTTGAAGTCCATGGCAACATATTCGCCATAAAATGTCAAATCCGACAATTTAACTCCCTGCGTGAATGCCGTTTTATTTAACTGTATGGTTGGTGGATAAGGGATGATCTTAGCGGGATCTTCAAGCTCTTGCTCAGAATACCAAAACTGGATACCTTCAATACGCGTACCGGATTCAACCACAATAAACGGCTGGCTGTCATCCGTAATGTTGAACACGCTGCCTACGGGTCGCTTGGCGTCCGGATGCCGGGTACCTCTCGGCGTGGGGCCATTGGCCCCCACCAGTGAAACATTTTTCTTTAAGATAATACCCCCTTCAATCGGGTACGGCACTTCCACGGGTTCGATATACAGCGCTGCCCCGCTGGCCGTTGCCCAGTCAATGGCTTTTTGCAGGTTTTGTGCATTCACAGAAGCCTCATTGGTAGGAAGCACCCCAAATTCCTGGATACTTTTCATTTGTGCCCTAGCAGTTGATAACACACCAACTGTCAAAAAGAACATAAGTACAAAACGTGTTTGTTTCATGGATCTGGTATTTGATTAACTGATTACTAATTTTTCCAAATTTCTTTGATGGTGTTTTCCTGACTTTTACCTGTCGGGCAATCCGGACTTTGTGTATTTGCACGATAGCGATTTGTTTCTGCACCCGTGATAATACGGCTACCAGGCATCTGTAAAAATCCATAGGGATCGGTTTTTTTCACCCATTGGTGGGCATAACGAAGGAATTCATTCCGATATCCTTCGGGTTGTTTGGAAAACCACGTGATCTCGTCGTATCCCCACGCATAATGATCCTTCCGGTTGGGTTCATCGCGGTGCTTGCTGATGCCGAAATTATCAAATTCAACCAGGTACAAGCTCCGTTCGCAGCTCCACCCACTGGGTGTGATCCCACCTACGGTTTTCTGGTAGATACCGTCGAGATAACCTACTTCCAGTTCAACTTTCTGCGGTTCGTCGATGACTTCTTTCAGACGAAGCGGAAAAGAAACATAGTCAAACAGCAATTTACCGTTTAATACCATGCCCCCGTTGGGCAAATGGGAATCACAGATGATCGTGCCCCTGCGGGCGACAGTCAATGCCGACAGCCGGACCTTGTCAAGTAATTCCTTCCATGCGGCCAGCCCCGCTTCCCGATCGTCCATGGCCATCAATTGGGCTTGTCCAAAATGGATCGCCTCAATGCCTATTTCCATATACCGACGGGCGAGGTAATAGAAAAACAACCTGGTCTCCCGTTGGGTAATATCGGGTACGCTGCTCCCCTTACGCCAGTGATCCACCAGGTGCCCTTCGCTATTGAGCATCGCCTGATAGCCGAAATTCCGCTGCTCGACGGGCAGATCAAACGCCTCAAATACCCAAGCAGGTATGGGTATATCTTCCACTTTTTCGGTCACAATCTCGAAAATTGCGGCTTGGAAAACCACCGTGCTGTCATATGCGTGGTAGTCGTCGATTGCAGCTTTTGCGTTTGCCCAGAAGGAAGGCATCAAGTAGAAGTTTTCCTTACCCCAGGAATACACCGACCGGCCGATGAACTTTGCTCCGATGTTTTTCAGCATGCGGATGTCGTCTTCCTTGTCCGGATAAGGTCCGTCATTATAGCAACCTTCGCTGGCTATTAATTCGGCTTGTGTAATGCTCCTGCTTAAATAGTTTGTCAGCACCTGCCGGGATATGATGCCATTGGCAACATAGTACGACGAATCGCTATTCACGTTTGACGCATAGGTACATCCGTGCACTAATAACAATAGCAGGCAGGCGATCATCGGTATCCGTGTTGATCTGCTCATATTGCTTATTTTTATTCGTTTGGAACTTCAATCCCCCAAGAGGTATTGGCCTTATCACCCATTTCAAATTCCAGTGTCCCTCCCTGGCTCACGGCCTCATGCGAAATCCACGGCATAAGAAGCGGCTGGCCATTCAGTTTGGCAGACTGGATGTATTTGTTGGTTTCGGACACGTTATTTGCAATCACTTCGAACGCCTTGCCGTTGGGCAGGTGGACGACTGCCCGCTCAAACGTAGGACTGCCGATTGAATAACTGGGAGTTCCCGGTGTGACGGGATAAAAACCCAGCTTCGAGAAGACGACAAATGCCGACATGCCCCCACCGTCTTCATCACCCGGTACACCCATCAGGTCGTTCCTGAACCATTGCTTGAGCAGCGTCCGGATCCGTTTCTGTGTTTTCCATGGCTGCCCGGCATAGTTGTAGAGATAAGGGATATGCAACGAGGGTTCATTCGCCATTGAAAACTGGCCTACATTTCCCGTATGATCGGGCAATTGGGCATAAAAATCAGATTTCGATTTACCCAATGGCTGGTTGAACATGTCATCCAGGTTCTTAACAAATGCTTCTTTGCCTCCCATAAGGGCAATCAGATCGGGAATATTGTGCTGCACGTCCCAACGGTAAACCCAGGCATTGTTTTCGCCATAGTACCCGCGGGCTCCCAGACCGCCGGAAAATACATAATCAAAAGGCTGGATAAACTCGCCTTTGGTGTCTTTCGGATGGAAGAAATGGGTTTCGGGGTTGAATAGATTCCGGTAATTAAACGATTGCTGGAGGAAATATTCGTATTCGTCGTCTTTGCCCAATGCTTTGGCCAGTTGGGCAAGACACCAGGTGTCGTATGACGTACCCAGGGTCACAGCAACCGGCTGTCGTCGCTCAAAGCCATTCACCTCCGGAATTGTCTCTTCCTCTCCTTCACGCAAAGCGGGAATGTATCCGTGCTCTTTGTAAAACCGATCCAGCTCACCCGCTGGAGCGCCTGACCAGGGAGCCAACGTCTTTTCGGTAATTCCTTTCTTGGCGGCCTCGTACGCTTTTTCCAAGTCAAATCCCTTCACCCCTTTTACATAAGCATCAAGCAGGGTCGCCACGCCGTGATTGGAGTTCATCCGGCGGCTGTCGCCGGTAATCTCGGGGAAGGTAGGCAACCAGAAATGCTCCATCTGACTGGCCATCGTGATGAATGAATGGACAATGTGGGATTCTTTTTCCGTATCGATCAGCACGTTCAGTGGATGATGCGCACGGTACGCATCCCAGATCCAATCATCCGTGTAAAAAGGAATACCTTCATCGTTGTGTACCTTACCATCAAAAGCGCTGAAATAGCGACCGTCTTCGGAAATGTTCACGGGCCGCTCGAACGTGCGGTATAAGGAGGTGTAAAAGACTGCTTGGTCATCCGGACTTCCCCCTGCGACCTGAATTTTACCCAGTGCTTCGTTCCATGCCTCACGTCCCGCGTTCTTCAAAGCGGCGAGATCATAGTCCTTAATTTCTCGGCGCAGGTTTTCACGCGCCTGGGTTTCATCAATGAAGGAAATGCCGTAACGCAAACCCAGTTGACGGACGCCGTCCGCGAATTGCAGCACCATCGCGGCATTCCGTCCTTCGGCTTCATTACCGTCTACCAACGCGTTATCCTGTAACACGGCAGCTTTAACCGGGGCCTCCGCAGTTTCCAAATAAATGTAAACTTTCGTATGGTTGGCGAGCGACTGATGACCGGACAGTGCTTTGCCATCCCAGCGTAATGCTCCATTACGAGAACTGACAACAATCGATATGGGACTGTTTTGCTCAAAATCAAGCTGGTACAGCGCCGATTGATGTGAAGGAGCAAAGTCGACGCCGACTTTCTGTTCATCAAGATAGACGGAGTAGGCATAGGGTTTGATTACCTCTTTGTCGTAGCTGTAGGAGATAACCGGCTGTAGATCTGCTGTATTTCCTTGAAAAGGGCTTAGGTTGAAAGCCGAGCTACCGCGGTGGCTGGTGACAATGAGCGGAAGGCCATGTAACCGGTCGCCGGTATAATCATGCCGTTCGGGATAAACGCGCAGGAAACTATTGGGAAGATGAACCGTGGGATAGGTAGGCACCAGCAAATGACTGATGTTACCCATATAGGGGTTTACGTAATCTACCGGCTCCTTGCTGGGCGCGTCAGCATGACTACATGCAGCTGTTCCGGCAATGGCGAGGACTGCTAAGCCTGTGTAAGAAATAATCGAATTTACCTTTTTCTTGATTCCTTTAGCATCTATCATATGATTGTATTGTATTTGTATTTTTTAAGAAGCAGTAAACACTATCGATTTGGCTTGGTAGATCCATAACCCGATTCGCCATGGAACCAATTGGCCGCCTGGCCGGTAAGCCAAAGGTAATGGTCTGACGGCAAATCTTGCTCGATTCCCATAAATTGGAGCGGACCATTAAGTGGTACCTCGTTCTCGCGTGCGCATTTAAAAATGGCAGTCCCCTCATCCACCTCATCAAACATGGCAACATACAAGGATGCTGCACCTGCCCCTTTGGCCCCGGCTACCTGCTTCCATAGGAAATCTCCTTTTAACCGTGGGATTGAATTATAGAGTGATGGATCATTGTGCATATTCCCCCAGCTGAACCCCGGGAATACCAGGGGTACATAATCTACACCGTTTTGCTTACACCACATCAAGTCCGTGACCATCGTCCCCGCCGCGTTGTTGTAGCTATTATTATCGTATCGCCCCACCGCCCAGGGCATGATGATATCCACTTTTTTGATCAATTCAAGTAATGCAGGATCATTCTCGGTATCCCGGTCCAGCGTACGCCAATAATACGGTACGCCCAGCATAATGGACACCTTGTTGGATGGTCCTTTCAGGCGGTCGACCAACCGGCTTACGTCGCTGATGGAGTATTGCCGGTTATCATTGAATCCTACGCCCCATATGGTCATAAGGGGTTTTCCGTTGTGCCGCAGATACGTGGGATGTTCGAAATTATTAAACAGATCAAATGTTTGCTGCAATTCATTCCAATCCTGTTCCAGATACGCGACATCTTCGCTGTTCGAACCGCTCAGGTCATACATCACGCTGATCGCCTGCTCGTATTTCTTGGCGGCCTTCAAGGCATTGGCCAACACCTGATTGAAATGTCTTTTTCCGGCTGCATTGGATGGTTTGATCTCTCCCACAAACCGTTGCATGTGCACACCATCCAATCCGTATTCTTTCATCCATTTGAAGTGGAGGTCTACACTCTCTTCGTCATAGGGGCTGTACAGGTACGCATCCGAGCCATCTGCATATTGAAAGGGGGATTTATAAGTCTTGGTGTATTCCGTAACATCCGGCCAAAAGTCGATGTTGGTGATCCCTGGTTTAAAGGTGTTGTTAGGCCCTTGGTAATGATACCATCCGCGGTTTGAACCATCGCCTTCCGCGGCGAACCAGCCTTGGTATCCAGCCATCACTAATCCCGTATAGGACGTGTATAAACATCCCGTTTCATCGTAAACAGCTTCAGGAACTTCTTCTTCGGGCTCCTCATCGGAATCTTTAATCGGATTGTTGTCTTTTGAACAGGCAATCCATAAAAAAAATGAACAAACAAGGAGGGCAAGGTTGAAAAATCTGTTGTATTGGACAATCATCATAATAGAAAAATAATTGATATTTTGGTCTTCCGACTATTTCGCTATCATGCCGGTTTGTTTAACTTTCTGAATAGTTCCATCCGTATTGTAAAACAGTTTATCCACGCAGACTGACCGCAGCCAGTCATTAAATTCACCATTCGCCTCAGATAATTCACTGGTATGGTAGAACGCATACCATTGCCCTTTGTATTCCACAATGGAACCGTGATTTGTATAACTGTTGGTTGGATCCATATAGATACCCACCGATTTCCATGGTCCCAACGGACGATCGCTGACTGCATACCGCATGCGATTATCGCCTTTGACGCCGTCGTTCCAATTGTTATCGTGGTTATCGGAATATGACAGGTAATATTTTCCGTTGTATTTATGTACCCAGGTTGCTTCGTGAAAATCTTCCAAGCCTTCCATCACAGCAAGCTCTCCCTCAATTTCTACCATGTTATCTTTCAGCTTCCCTCCTTTGCATACGCCGCCACCGCCCTGATAAAAATAAGCCTGTCCGTCATCATCGATGAAGACATGTGGATCGATCAATGCATCGACATTTTCTAAATAGCCCTGAACTTTGAAGTCTTTTGCCGGATTTTTACTGGTAGCAATTCCTATTTTCCAGGTTTGGTTCCAATCATCGCCACTGGGATGCGGAAAATAGAAATAGTACGTTCCATCCTTGTACACACAATCGGGTGCCCACATAAACCCGCCGTCTTTGCGGCCCCAGGGTACATCACTGGCTCGTAAGATTTCTCCGTGATCTTTCCAATGCACCATATCATCTGTCGAGAAGACATGATACTGGTCCATCAGGTCACAGCCTCTCGGCGGTGCAATATCGTGTGAGGCGTAGACATATAACCGGCCGTCGTTCCACACTCTTGCCGAGGGATCAGCTGTATACATATGCCGGATGATGGGATTTTCTTTGGTTTGTGCAACGCTATGGAAGATGCTGACAATGCCAATTCCGGCTGCCGTAACCATTCCTTTCCAATTCATCCTACATTGGATTCTTTCGTTCTTCATTACTTTATTAAAGAAAAAGGGTTGTCCATCACTTTCGTGATGAACAACCTTAAATGCTGATTATCGGGGAACGTCTACCCTAACAATCTCGGTATAATTATATTTCCGGTTTGCATCATTCACGTTAGCCCCCAAACGGACGTAATATGTATACCCCGCTTTTACCGGCAATGGGCCGATGGTATACACATTACTGGTTTCGGAATCACCCACCTCGTCTTGCCAAGATTTGTTGATTTGTATCCGTTTGTTGGAATACTCACCAATGTCAATGTTACTATTCGCACCTGCACCGCAAAACGTCGTGAGGCTCAGGAATGGCTTGATCTCAACGAGATTCGGCAATCCCGTACGAATCGGAGCCTTGAGCCGGCATTTCATGGTCAAGTTCAATCCGTCCAATGACGTTTCAAAATCGAGCAATTGCAGGTACGGCGTTACGGTGAAATCCTGTTCCGTCGTTCCGTTAAATACGACGTTTTTTGCCGTATCCGTAACCGGCCAGAACGGGCCGCCGTAGGGAAGCATGTCGTAGGTTCCGGCAAACAGTTTACTGTTGTTATAGGAACCATCCTGCTTCACCGGCAAATTTTGGTTGGTCGGCTCCGAGGCCGTCCAGCTTCGTTCCCAGATACGGATACTCCAGTCGTTTTGCGAGGAGAGCAGGTTTTCCCCGGTGTATGAATCAATGACACGTCCGTGGATACGTGCACTCGGAGCATCCCAGTTGTCGGCCTTGTAACACGAGGTAACCGACAATAGCATTACGCCTAAAATTGAATAGATGATTAACTTCTTCATAATACTTGTATCAACACGTTAACTAATAAAGCGGATTCTGTGGCAGCAAGTTATTGTTCTTGCCAATTTCACCCCAGGGAATCGGTTCATAATAACAACTCTTGGAGGCATTCCATTGGCGGTTAAACCGGTTGTCTTCGTCGAGGTAAATGTATTTCCCTTCGTCGGCCACATAATAACAGCTCAGTAGCCGTTGCCGGAAATTGTTCAGGATCTGGTCGGCCGTCCGCCAGCGGCGGATGTCCCACCACCAGTGGTTTTCAGCATACAGCTCGCGCTGGCGCTCGTCGCGGATAAACTGCAACGATTTTTCCAGCGAATAGGTGTAGTTCGCCTTGTTGATGGAACCGACGTTCGTCATCGTCATGTCAATGGCCGGGCGAACCACCTTGGCACCTGCCCGTTCGCGGATCTTCGCGATGTAATCGAAGGCTTCCTCGCGTTGACCCAATTCATACAGCGCCTCTGCGGTATTCAGGTAAACCTCACCCAAACGAAAAACCACCCAAGACTGATCGCTTCTCCAGTCCCGGACATCAGCGGTCGCCATGTCGGGGTTGATGTACTTGCGGATAAACGCCGATCCGAACGCATTATTCTCGCCGCCTTGATCCTCGAAATTTCCATGTGCACCGGTAATGGTATAGGTCACGCCGTTGATTTCGGTAGTCCAGCCCTTACCGCCCAAAATGCGGTTGCCGTTGCTGTTGATCGGTGCCGAGTTCACACCACGTTGGATATCAGTGGCGACACCGTCGAATGTCCGGTAGATGCCGCGCTGGATGCTGAACGTTTTTCCCCGCAACTCATCCCCGTCCAGGTACATGGTACCACGCGCACGGGGTTCCATTCCATCGCGGATGTCACCCCGGCTGTCAAAGCGAACGGGGGTTCCGTCCGGATTGGTGTAGGCCGGCATGTCGTACAATTCCATGAAGTCGAGTGGCACGAAGCTTTCTGCACCGACAAAGGAGGACATATCGGGTGCCGGAGACATCAATGCGTCGTAATTATGCTGCAACGCGTTGCCACGCGGCGAATTTCTATTGTATTCTTTGAGAAAAATGGTTTCCGGCGAACTATCGTCAAGGAACAGCCTGGCAAAATTGGTTGCTTTATCTTCAAGTTTGTTATACAGCGAATAAGGACCCGTTTCTACCACTTTCCCGGCTGCTACCGCATACTCGAAGAACTCATTTGCCTGTGAAGGCTCCATGCCTGCCAAGCCTTGCTGGGTAGCAAGTTCAGTGGCCTTAAATCCCAGTGATTCGGTATATTTTGCAACGGAACCGGCGTACAACATCGCGCGAGACATCAAGGCGGCGGCTACGTATTTATTGGCACGGCCGGTTTCTTTTGTATCGCTTAACATGTTATCAATCGCAAATTGCAGGTCGTCGTGAATGAATTTCCATGTATCGTACTCCGTATTACGTGACACGTTCAATACCTCAGAACTTGCCAGCGGATCCTGGACTTCGGTTACGATCGGAACCCCGCCGTAACGCTTCGCCATGCCGAAATAGAAATAAGCCCGCAGGAAATGGGCTTCGCCCATCAACTTATTAAACGTCTCGTCGGGGAACTTGTCTTTATAGTTCGGGAAACTTTGGATAAAGTTATTCACTTCGCGGATGCGGTCGTACGGCCAGTAGCCGAACCCATCGTTATCGACACTGATCCAGGTATTGAAATACTCGCCGCTCATGGCACCCTGGCTGTTTTTCTCCGTAGCCCAGTCATTTTTACGGTAGCCGTCGTTCGCGTAATACTGAAAATCTTCAATGGGCAGCCAATTGTAAAGCCCGGTGAAGTACATCTTTACGCCGTATTCGGTTCCGAAAAGTTCCGGCTCACCCATGATCCCTTTCGGCTCCAAATCCAATTGCCGGCATTGGGAGAATACGAGCGCACCTAACAGTGCGATATATGCTAACAATCTCTTTTTCATCTTCATAATTTTTAGAATTTAATGCTTGCACCAAACGTGTACGTTTTATTGTTCGGATAATTGTACAAGTCAACATCACCCACCCCGGGTTCGTTGTTGATCCGTTGACCCGGACGTTCCGGATCCATGTGATCAAGCCCCGTAAACGTCAGCAGGTTGTATCCGCTGAAATAAATCCGCAGGTTCTTTACCCCTGCTTTCGACACCCAACGATCAGGCAATGTGTACCCCAATTCGGCGGTTTTCAGCCGCATATACGCTGCGCTCTGAATCCCGTTCGTTCCGGTGCGGCGACCATCGTGGCCGGTAACCGGGAAAAATCCGGGGACCCATTCTGTGCTTGCGTCAAAATAATCGGCGTTCGGATCAACCGGACGCCAGCGGTCCATGAAAAACGACAGCGTATTTTGTTCGCCGAAGGGTAACGCCTCAACCAGCAGCTCGTTGTACTTCACGAAGACACCATGTACCCCCTGGAAATCGAGCGCAAGATCGATCCCCCTCCACGAAGCACCCAGGGAAATCCCGTAGTTGAATACCGGTAATCCGATGGAGGCGATGGGATGGTTATCCTGATCGTTAATGACTCCGTCTTCGTTCCAGTCGTTCAGGTACCAGTCGCCCGGCAGCGCACCCTGTCCCTGAGGGACGGAGAAATTGCGGATGTCCTCATAATTGGTGAACATGCCGCCCGATTCCGTTCCCCACCAGATATTGGTGAAACGGCCTGCGGTGCGGTTCCGCCAATAATCATATGAATTGTTGGCTGGCGTTTCAAGCCAATCAGTTCTTTTTATTCTGGTGGCAGAAATCTGGCCGCCTACGTTGTAATAAAATTCATTGACCCGGCTGCGGTAGTCCAGCGAAACCTCATACCCGTAGTTCCGGTCGCCATTGAGGTTTTCCTGTGGCAAATTGGCCCCTACGGTCGCCGGAATCACTGCACCGCTGGTGGCCAGCAGCCCCGAACGATCACGCTGGAACAGGTCGAACGTAGCATTCAGTTTGTTCTGCAGGAAACTTACATCCAAGCCAACATTATACGATTTGATTTGATACCATGTTAAATTGGGATTCGGGATGGGTTGCGTGGTAACCCCTCCTTGAAGACCGCCATTAAACACCCATCCAACCGCGTTGGGGTCAAGGTTGTAACCCAGTGTCGGCGGATAGTTTCCTGCCGCATTGTCGTCACCCATCTCTCCGTACGAAGCGCGGATCTTCAATTCATTCACGAAGTCCACATTGTCTTTCATGAAATTCTCCTGGCTGACGCGCCAAGCGCCTGAAACCGACGGGAAGAATCCGAAACGCTTTCCTTCGGGGAAGCGGGACGATCCATCGTACCGGAATTTGAAGGCGAACATGTACTTAGACGCATAGTTATAATCGATCTGGCCGACCATCGATTTGCTGGAACGGTCGCCTACACCGCCGCCCTGCGCACGCTGATTGGCGTCTGCTCCTGCAAACAGGTATTCCGAATCGACGTGCATTTCCCGGAACGCACTGAAGCTATCCCAATTGCTGTAGGTTTCTTCGTAAAGCAGGAAGTTGTTAAAGTTATGCAAGCCAAAAGACTTGTTGTAAAACAGACCTAACTGCATGTTGGTATTGTTGTTAATGTTGACACCCCGAGTGACAGTGGCCGGTGTGCCTTTTTGAATGGGCGAATAGGTATCGCTATCCCGATTATACTGATAGACGGTGAACACACGGTGGTAGTTATGGTAATCGGGCAAGCTAACCGCGTAATCATACGATCCTTTTGCTGACAGGCCATCCACTCCCGGAATCTGATATTCCAGCTGGAACGTTCCGTTGAACCGGCGATCCTTATTGAGGTTGTACCCTACGTAATCGGCATCGGTCTGTACCATCGGGTTCACACTTTCGTTCAGCACCTGAGGATCACCATTGGGATAAAGCGGGTTGTCGTTCGCATAGAAAGACGCATTCGGGCGGGTCAGCCATGTGTTTTTATAAGCCGTCCAATCGACGCCATTCGGCTTCGTGGTATTGAGCATGATGCCGCCGAGGGATACCCGGGCTTTCAACCGTTTGGTAATCTGTGCATCAATATTCGAACGCATGTTCCAACGATCGGAATTGTAATCGTCGCTTCGATAAGAACCGGATTGCTTTGAATAACCGAGGTTAAAAAAATACTGTATTTTGTCGCTGCCTCCATTTACACTCAGGTTATGTTGGGATTGCGGCGTGGTTTTCTTAAATACCTTGTCCATCCAGTTGTAGGAGGTCAATGTGCCGTCCAGGTAAGGTTGGAATTGTTCCTCGGGTACAAGGGGATTGCGGCGCACCATGTAATTGCCCCCGAAATCCTGCCAGTTTCTCTCGTTTCTTAACGTAAAATAGTCAATGGCATTGGTCGTTTGGGGAACATTCAGAAACTGTTGCAGGGAAGTGTTGGTGCTGAACGTAATGTCTACCTTTCCGCCCATGTCTCCGCCGCTTTTGGTGGTTACCAAAATGACCCCGTTGGCAGCACGCAAACCATAGATTGCGGCCGTACCGTCTTTCAAAACCGATACGCTCTCAATTTCATCACCGCTCATCCGTGAAAAATAATCTTTGTCGCGGGGAATACCATCCACCACCACCAACGGATCACCCATGCCGCGTATATCGAGACGCGTGCTGTAATCGCCCGGCGCGCTGCTTCGCTGTTGAACACGCAAGCCCGGTACTTTACCGGTCAGCATGTTTACCACGTTTTCGTTTTTCGTACGGATCATGTCGTCGCCGCCGATGGAGGATACCGCACCGGTCAGGGTTGCCTTGGTCGTTGTGGAGTAACCGGTAACGATTACTTCATCCAGTTGCCCTGCGTCGCTTTCCAGTTGGACGGATATGGATGTCCGGTTACCGATCTGTTCAGTCAGTGTCGTTTTGCCCACGTATGCGAATACCAGGGTTGTTGCATTTTCGGATACCTGGATCCGATAGGCACCGCTTTCATCCGTAGACGTGGCTTGTTCACGTCCGGTAGCCGTGTTGGCCACCACACTCGCGCCTGCCAGCGCCTCGCCGGTTTGGGCATCGGTTACCCGCCCTTGAATGGTCCGCGTCTGGGCCAAGCCATACAGCGGGACAAGCATGATCAAATAAATAAAAAAGTAAGTTAATTTTTTCATCCTAAAATAGATAATTGGTTAAATAATTGCTGATTAGGTGGTATCTGAGCACGATTCCCGTTTTCTATGATTTGCCCAGATAAGTCTTGCATCGCAAAAAGCAAGGCTACGTCGGTGGTGGTGGATCATTGTTTGTTGTTTTCATCATTATTAGTTTTAATTCAAATTTCCCTGCTTACCAATTTCGAGGCGTCTACGCAACAGCTAATGCTGCTCGAAACGAGGATGCAAAAAAGCCTCACATCCATACCGGAAACTAACTCGTAATTGACATCAAAAATTTATAATTGCATGCATTGGTTACCGCAGTTCATAAAGCCGTTTCAAGGATACATGTATAGCCATAACAAATAATTAACAAAAGATTAACAAGATTAATACAATGGACATTTAACACATAATACACTGTTAATCAATACCTTTATTCCAAAAAATAAACGTACCCCGATTCGTAGATGAAACGATCTCCAGCTTACCATCTCCATTCAAATCGACGGCTAATAAATCGGATCCTGCCCCCGATCGGTTATGCACCAGCTCCGGTTCAAAGCGTGCCCCGCCCGGTGCGTTTGCATCGCGGACTGTCCGGAAGCAATACAATACAGCAGATCCCTGTGGATCGGGGTCAAGGTGCGTATCCAAATGCGACCAGTAACGCTTACCGGCAATGAAGTCAGGGATACCGTCGCCATCGATATCGGCAAACGTTGTTCCGTGCAGCTGGGAAAACGTTACGTCCCCCGCATTTTCTGTCGAATAATCATCCATAATCATATGCCGTGTAAACTGTACGGCTCCGGATGCGTCCTGCTGCTGTTCGTACCAGGCCAAACCAAAACCATGCGCATTCAAACTGGTTACCACATCGTTCCTGCCATCTCCATTGACATCGTATACCGCCATGACGCTACCGCCCATTCCCCCACCACGGTGACCATAACGGCCAAATGCAACGGGATGGTAAACCCAGGTTTTTCCTGCATCCAGCTCTCCGGGTTGCTCCCACCAACCATTTGGATTGATGATATCCGGACGGCCGTCGCCATTGATATCCCCCACTCCAAATCCGTGGGCGGTATAATATCCCGTTTCCGAAACCACGTATACTTTCCAGGGTTTGCTCGGATCGGCGGGGTCAAACTTGGAGTACTTCAATGTCTGGTCGCCACTGGTCCCATATACGATCTCAGGCCGCCCGTCACCATCAATGTCTGTGAAAACTGTAACTTCTGAGTTTATATTACCCGGAATGACCGCATGCATCTCCCAGCGGCGAGATGCTCCTTTGGGGTTGATATAAAGACGGCCGAATGGCGACGCCGAAAATACATCCGGCCAACCGTCTCCATTGAAATCAAAGGTATATTGACAGTTTACTTCGGAAAATTGCTGGGAAGGATTATAGGTAACTCCTTGAAATATCTCGCGGTACGAGGTAAAATCCGGACCGTAATAAACGTGGGGGCCAGCCACCACATCCATGATACCATCCTGGTTGATATCGGCCGCCGCCGAACTGAACGAATAGTACATATCGCTCAGTTGCTGTACATCATACCGAGCGGAAGTTTCTTCCTTTGGCGTAAAGCGAAGCGCAAGATCCTTGTATTTGAAATCTTTGTACCGTACCTCCGCTTTTCCCTTTACATATAATGCGATGGGTCCATATTCACCAAAATCTTCATCCGCTGCGCCGCCGGGGCCGTTGCCATCGTTAATGAATCCTCTTAAGATATTCATATCCAACACACACTCCAACTGGTTCCATCCATTTACCTGAAAAGCCGTCTCGGGCTGGGGGATGGGCAACAACGGCCCTGTATGCTCCCGGCTACGGTTTGGTTGCCGTTGCCTTCCCTGCTGATTGCCGTCGGATGAATGGGCCGTTTTGGGATCTGCCGGTGGTGCCACCCGCATCATTCCCCCGGCACGCCGCAACATCATACGGCTTACTTCGTTTCCCTTGTCGTCCAATACCAATCCATATGCGGCCGATTCGTCGTTCTTCAACGAAACCAAGACACCTTTCCATCCGCTGCCTGTTTTTTCAAGCCGGAGCAAAACGCCTGCTTCTCCGTCGCCTTCCATCTTCACCAGCGTGTTGAACGTCACATCCTGAAAAGACTGATCCAATAACAGCAGACTGGCTGTTGTATCGGTTGATTTGCCTATCAACTCACCATTCTCCGCACGCCAATCGGCAGTGCCGATGGGTTTCCAACGTGTCAGACTCGTCCCTTTAAATTGATAATCGGGCTTGAAGCTAAGGCCCCTCCCGTTGGTTTCACCCGCTTGCTGGCCATAGGACATTCCTGTTCCGCAGACAAAGACGAATAATATGATTAACATTCTTTTCATCACTCTTTTCGATTTATTTAATGTGGCTCTTTACATGTTCAATGCCCCACCTGGCCACGTCGTCGTAATTAATGTCCTGGAATTTGCCACTCCATTGCGCAATAACATAAGTCCCCTTGAAGCCCATTTTTTCCGCCAGCTGCACGCATCTGTCAAAGTCGTAGGTAGTGTGTTCCATTTGATCGTTAAAATCGACCATTTTCGCCGAGACAACATGTGCATAAGGCAGGATTTTTTCCAGCGACTGCATCATCACCTCAGCAGAATATTGCGGTATATAATTTCCAAAGTCAGGTTCTGTATAAACATGGGCACCGGTTGCTATCCGGACATGTTTATCCGCATCCATTTCGATTCCGAAGTGGTTTGCAGTGATAATCGTGAGTTTCTTGGATTTGGCGTAGGCGTTCAGTTCGGTAAGCGATTGGATACTTTTCTCGACGGAACCACTCGGTACACCCGGATTAATTCGTACACACGTTGAGCCTAGAAATGCTGCGGCATCCATCCACAATTTAACGTCGTTGATGCTCTTTGTGCGTTCCGACTCATCGGTGGATGCCAGGTTGTAAGAAATCCGGTCGATTTGAACATTTAACAATTCGCTCTTTGCCGCTTTAATTTTATCACGAACCCGGGCAAGGTAATCCGGTTCCAACGACTCAAAGTGTTCGTTCCAAAACTCAATTTTGCGAATGCCGAATTTATCCCGGTGGTGCTGTGGTACGTCCAACAATGTTAATTCGTCTTTAATGGTATCCCATTCCTTCGGTTTTGTCCGTTGAAACCGGTACCTAAACAATAGGGTACCGAGTGCTAAGCGATCCATTTTATCTTTTGAACTGGCAATGCTGCCCAGTATCGGCATCATTCCAACGGAAAGGGCAAGCCCCCCTGCTTTTACCACAAACTCTCGTCTTTTCATTCGTAAATAGTTATTGTTAACAGCCTCGTGAAACCTGCATTTTATTGACCTGTAAAACCCATGATATCATAATTTCTGATCGGGCAGCGCATATACCAGGTAGCCCTTGGGCACGTCAGTTTCATCTTTTGATTTATCTTTAAGTCCTCCAACCGAACACACCACCAAATACTGCCGTCCGTTTACCTGGTACATGGCGGGTAAGCCAAATGGATTCATCCTGCCCAGATCGGTAGACCACAGTATATTCCCGTTGTCCGTATCGTATGCATAGATTCTTCCGTCCAAACACGTAGAGAAAAGCAAACCGGTTGACGTAACCACCATGCCTTTTCCCTGGGAGCCATTCGGCATGCTGAGATTCTTGCTGCCGGGAATACGATCGTCATTCCCCAACGGAATCTTCCATTTGATTTTTCCCTCGTTCAGGTCATAAGCAACGATCAGCGACCATGGCGGGGTCAATAGGTTGGGAACACCCAACCCCCAGTTATTGGTTTCGACATACTCCACTTTCGGGCCGGTGTACTCGATGGGATAGTCCGTCATACGCCCCCCTATAGGCGGAGACTCAATGGGAACGCCACCTGATGCAACGACAGGGCCTTCAGGCAGTTCGGGTTCACCTCCACGTCCACCCGGACCCCGTTGTGCCTCGGGAGTCAGGTATGCATAAATATCCGAAACCTCTGTCTCCGTAAGGTGCGGGAAACCGGGCATCCGCCCTTTACCGACGGCCATAACAGCTTTGAATGCCTCTGCGTTTACCCGGGCGTTCAGGTTAACGAGAGTTGCTCCTAAACCGTTAATACCCGCGCGATCCTCCCCGTGGCACGTTTGACAATTTTGTGTATACAGGGCTTTTCCCCGGGCAAGCATTTGGGGTGAGTTTCCTCCCCGCGGAGAAGTGGGTTCCCGATTTTTAAGACTATAAAAATCAGCAAGTTCCTGCGTCTGCACATACACGATCCCATTCTTGGGATCCGCGGCGGTGTTCCCATAGTTGGCCCCACCAACCGCACCCGGATTGGTAACCACCTCATAATTATCTGAAAGCGGCTGAAACAATCCATTCTTGGCGGCGGCCACACGTGTGGTCCACTTTTCTTTTTCTTCGGGGGAAAAATAGGGGTTAATGTCATCCACGGTAACAATCTGCCTGTTAAAGGGAGGCACCACGGTTGGGAATGGTTGCGTGGGCCAGGCGTGTTCATTCGGCATGTCGCTCGCAGGTACAGGCCTTTCCTCAATCGGCCACAAGGGTTCGCCCGTGACGCGGTCGAATACAAAGAGAAATCCGTGCTTGGACGCAACCGCTACTGCATCAATTTTTTTTCCATCGTGGTTGACAGTGATCAACTGCGGTGCGGCGGTCAGGTCATAGTCCCAAATATCGTGGTGCACGGTCTGAAAATGCCACAGCCGCTTTCCGGTACGTGCATCTAACGCTAAAATGCAATTGCCAAACAAATTGCTTCCCGGTCTATCTGCACCATCGTAGTCATAAGTTGGGGAACCGATCGGGAAATAAGCAATGCCACGGTCGTCATCCACGGAAATTTCTCCCCACGTATTTGTGCCCCCAACGTATTTATATGCTTCTTCCGGCCACGTGTCATAGCCATATTCTCCCGGGTGCGGAATGGTGTGAAACACCCAAACCAATTCTCCCGTGATAACATGGTATGCACGGAGGTGACCGGGGCCCGAAAATAAATTTTCACCGGGCGCAGACCCCAGAATAATCAAGTCTTCAAAAACCTTACCCGGGGTGGTCGATGTTGCCCGGCCAAAGGTAGATGGATCGCGATCCAAATCTTGTTTGAGGTCTACATATCCATTCGTACCGAAGGTCGTGATGGATTTGCCTGTGTTTGCATCAATGGCCTGTAAGGTATTGTTGAGACAAATCAGCAACCGCTTTTCCTTTTTATCCTTGCTTTGCCAAAAATTAACGCCCCGCTGAATAATCCCACGCAAGTTGGCATGAATCCATAGCTCTTTCCCACTGGTTGCATCGATCGCCACCAGCGAGTTATTCTTTGCCAACACATACATGATCCCATCGACAATAATGGGATTAAACTTGTAGCCTACGTTATCGTCGGTAGGATAAAAGAATGCGAGTTCAAGTTGGTTTACATTTTCTTTTGTAATCTGCTTAAAGTCTACGTACTTCGAATGATCCGGCCCACCGCCATAGTCATTCCATTCCTTGTACTTTGTCTGGGTGCCTGACTGGCATCCCCACACAACACCACTCAGTAAAACAATAAAAATAAAGGTTCTAAGCATACTATCTTTCGTTATAATTGGTTTTAATTTTTGGCTAGCAATTATTATTAAATCGATTTAGTGAATCACGTATCCCAACGAGGATATCAAAGAAACTTTCACGCCTATTTTAGAGAACCGGAATGAATATAATTGGCCGTCAAAAATTTAAGTCAAGATTAATCTGACAGCCATAATAAATCATTAACAAAGCATTAACACCTGTTAACAAATATTAGATTGAAAAGCAATAAACTGATTATCAATAAGATTAAGACAAAGGAAGCGAAGTAACTTTATTGTTAACTATCCTTCAAGCTGTCGTCTCAATGCATAATGAGACACTGAGGTGTTGGGAAAACTGAATGGGGAATAAACGGCTGTAACAAATCAACTAACAAGTACCCGAAAAAGCTACGAAAGGATTGTCTTGTAGTCTTTGCCAAATTCCTCCCCATAAATATGGCGGTATTCGTTACAGAAATTTTCGAAAGTCTGCGTGGCGAGTGAGTGGTTGCCCATATAGGCAAGGGCCCTACACTTGATGGACATGGCCTCCTCGTGAACAGGGTCGAAATAAAAGATGTTATTGGCAAGCTCAACCATAAATTCCGGATCATCCGAGATTTGGGCATTTTCCGCAAAACGCATGTAGGTATTGATCACCTGGATGGAAACCTCGGCCTTAAATGAGTCGAGCCACTCATAGTCTGTCTCGGAAAGAAACCCACCCCGTTGGACAATGGCTGACAATTCTTTAATTCGCTCTTTATCTAACCAATCTTTGTTGGTGACAATAGAAAGGTAATTTTTGTAGTCGATGTAAACATCACTATCTGCCTGGAATCTCCAATATCCGGTCTCTTTAGAGATCTTTGTGTTTCCCAACCGTTCCAGAATGGTATTAATTTTTGCAATGTTGACCGAGCGGTTGTTGCGGGCACTCTCAGCAGATTTATCAAACCAGAATTGTTCGGTTAATTTTTCCGAGCTGATACCCCGACCCCGTCGTAACGTATGAAGTAAAACCACCAGGAATATTTCTTTGATAAGTGGCGTGAAACTACGGGTCATGTCTACACCTTCGGAATCAAAGAGCTGCAAATCTCCACCAAAAAGAAATATGCTGTTTTTGTCCTGCTCTTCTTCCACCACGATTGGATGATGAGGCGCTACCTCACCCTTCAGTTCCGCCATCGTGCCGGACCTGGATACCTGCTTCGCTTTTACACGCCCTTTCCGTATAAAAATGTATGCAGTCAACAACCCAAGTATACCCAATGTAATGTAGAATAAACTTCCCACACCTCGCCCCTTCGGTAAGACGTTATTCGCGGCATCATAAGGAAGTGGTGGACTAAATAACGAATAAACTTTGGCGATAGTGATAATATCTCTTTCGTCATAATACAGCGTAACCGCCGCAAAACGCCTGCTATTGGGGCAATAATATAAATCAGAAAAGGACTGGATGTCATGGAAGGCATACGGAATGGGAGCAGCCAGTTCCTTCAAATCGGGCTGGGTCAACGAACCGACCACCAACTGTAAATTTGCATTGTATTTGTGTTTGGGAAATACAAGTCCGTAGTACTGCCCCGCCCCCTCATTAACCACCAACGAATTGGCCCACACAAAATCTTCTTCGTCCGGATTAAGTTCATAGATTTTCGACAGCGTCTTGTTTCTGACGTCAAAGAAAACCAAATCGTAAATATTCTTTGGATTGAGCATTTGCTGGCCCGAGACACTCCCGTAGCCTCCCAGAATGTATGCCCCGTTTGGTGTGGCCCCCAATGCCGCAAGGTAACGTGGAGTAAACGGCTCCCCGCCAACGGCAACCGGCTGCCAAGTGCCATCAGGTGCATACCGTTGTATTTCGTTTTTGAAAAGAAAATGACCATACCCTCCAACAAAATACAAACTGCTATCCACGGGTGAGCTGAATTTGTTAAAATGAAGGTAACTCGTACCGGCCCCGGGATAGATAAAGTTTTCTGACCATTTTTGTGATGCAAAATCAAAAACTGAAATGGTTTTTTGATCGATGCATATGTTCAACAGTTGATTGTTTAATGTGTCAAAAAAAGACTGATTCCCATTCACTAACAACAACGGTCCGGATTGATATTTGAAAACACTGCGTTGGCCCGTTGGGATATGGATTTTTAACAGGGAGTCCCTTCCAACGATGAATACACTTTCTGTCCGGGGATCAAATGCTGTACTGGCCTGTCCGTTTATTTTAACATCCTGAAGCAATCCCCACTCGTAATGTAATCGCTTGATCCATTGAGGATTGATAGCCAAAGCAGTCATCCCTTTTATCACATCATTTATTTCGGTGCCTTTATCGTCGTCCAACGGCCAATGGTGCAATAAGCGTTTCCCGTCCCGGATCTGAACATTCCGTATCTTCATCGCCGGCACATCGGTGGTCTTGAACTCCTTGTAATCGTTGTATCCAAACAAGACTTTCAAACAACTGCGCGCATCGATAGCCAACTTCTCGGTATAAATACGATCGCCACATTTCACTGTGATTAAATGGGTATGCGCATCTAGTTTGATCGCAATGGGAATCCACTCGTTAAAAAGTTTGGCAGAGTCGATGTTAAAGGCGATGTCGGAAAATTTTCCACCCAATACGATTTTAAAATGTTTCTCTACATTCAGCGAACGATCATAAAGCAAATCAATATTTGTTTTATCATCGGCAATGATCCGTACAACGTAACCGAAATAATCCGAACGGTTGGGCATGAACGAGAGCTCGAATGATAACTCGGCTTCGTCATCCAGACATATCTGCCTATCCTTGCTTAAATCCAATCCCGTCCGTTGATCCAGAACGGCTTCGTGGCTGGCAAAACCTAATCCGTATTGGGCATTAACCGCTAAGGGAAATACAACTACACTTCCCAGGATACAACAGATTACATAAAAAGCCCACGGTTTCAATGCCCACATAGATTTATAGATTGCAGTTCATCGATAGCCAAAGACATCGTAAATCATGGGATGCATTGTGGATATCAATCAGCGATTATATTTAGCCTTCCAAATATCGATAAACTTGCTAACATCTGCAATGGATGCATCTCAAATTGTCAACGTGAGCAATTTGACTGAAACGCTGATTGCGACGCCTATTCGTTTATAAGGATTTTGAACCCCATTTGTTGCTACCCGAAGGATCATTTCTTTTGAGGTGGATGACCTTATAGGGGGTCTCCCTATTGATAGCTGGATAAATGAATCCTTTACCATTGTGATCCATCACTTCTATTAAATACATCAGATCGTATTGCGGATCAATCTGATCGGCAGGTATGGTTTTCTTTCAACTTTATTCTTCGGCCAATCCTTACGCTACATACGCGCACGCTTCAGCGCGCCGGTCAACTGGAGCGTCTTTCCCATTTTAGTATTGAAACTCGCCGTATGATCACCGATCCGCAGTGTCAACTTTCCTCCTTTTTCTGAAAAGACGCGTACTTCCGTCAGCTTTCCATCTTCCCAAGAAAGATCAATCACAAAACCACCGCGCGCACGAAGCCCTTTTACTGTCCCGGTTGTCAAAGCGGAAGGCAATGAGGGCAACAATTGTACCTCAAAGCGGTTGCGCTTCAGCGGGACATGGCTTTGCAGCAGCATTTCCGCAATTGCAGCCGTCGCACCGAAATTCCCGTCAATCTGGAAAGGGGGATGATTATCAAACAAGTTCGGTAATGTCTTCTCTCGCAACAATACACCCAAAAGCTTGTAGGCATGATCGCCATCGTGCAAGCGATTCCACATATTAATCTTCCATGCCAATCCCCAGCCGGTACCGTCATCTCCCCGGGCAATCAGGGTCTTTTTGGCAGCTTCCGCGAGTTCAGGCGTACCAGTCACCGATATTTGATTACCGGGATGGAGGGCAAACAAATGGGAGGTGTGCCGATGGTGCGGTTCTACTTCCTTGTAATCTTCCACCCATTCCATTACTCTACCGGTTGTTTCACTGATCCGAATGGGTGCCAAACGTGAAAGTGTTTTCAGGCACGTATCCCGGAAACCCTTATCGACACTTAGAATCTTCGTGGCAGCGATACAGTTTGTCAACAGGTCATGGATAATTTCCAAGTCCATGGTTGCACCATAAGTAAATACAGAATGCTCACCGTTCGGCAGGATAAATGCGTTTTCCGGCGAATAAGAAGGGTTTGTCACCAACTTTCCGGCTACGGGCGTTCCCGCTGGTGCCTCTACCAAGAAATCCAAAATAAATTCAGCAGCTCCCTTCATGAGCGGATATGCACGTTGCCGTAGAAACGCCGTATCCAATGTATAGCAGTAATGCTCCCAGGGATGCTGGGCTAACCAAGCGGCCCCCACCGGCCAGATACCCTGCGGGCCGTCTGCGGGTGCGGTGAACCCCCATGCATCGGTCAGGTGATGTACCACCCAGCCGTCAGCGCCATACAATGCCCTGGCGGTACGTTCGCCGGGTTTCACCAAGGCCTCCGTAAGATCAAACAGTGGCAGGTGCATTTCTGAAAGGTTCGTAATTTCTGCCGGCCAATAGTTCATTTGCAGGTTAATATTGGTGTGGTAATCCGCATTCCAAGGTGGATTCATCTGCCATGCCCACAATCCCTGCAAGTTAGCGGGCATCGTGCCCGGCCGGGAACTGGAAATAAGCAGGTACCGTCCATATTGGAAGAATGTCTCGACCAAACGAGGCGGCAATTCACCGGTCTTTTTCGCTTCCTCCAACAGCTCGTCCGTAGCCAGTTGTTCGGCTTTTGCGGTCTGCGAGGTGCCCAACGCAAGCTGCACCCGGTTATAGTAAGCCTGGTGTTCGTTGACGTGTGCAGTTTTGGCTACGTCATAAGATCGAAGCATGGCCCGTGCAATCCGGGTGGCACAGGTATCTTCGGGCCGCCCCGGGAAATCCAGCACTTTTTCATCCAGGTGCCTCAGTCCGGGATAGTTGGTCGCACCCGCTATATACAAGGTCAATGTATCCGCACCGGCTACGGATAACACATCGTTGTTCAATTGAAGTTCACCACCTACAGCCACCGCCTTGACCTGTGCCGCAAAACGCAGGCCTCTTGTGTTACCCTGGGCATCCTTGATCGGGAGTCTGCCTTTCAAGATCAACGACGATTTGTCTGTCGGGTGAGGCATTACCTCGGCATCCTGCTGGCGACGGAGTGTAAACGAGCTGCTTATCTTTCCGGCACCATCCGCTGTAAACCGGACGATGATGACATCGTCTTCGGTAGACGCAAAGCTCTCCCTTGTATACCACGTCCCTTTATGCTGATACCGAACGGAAGCGATACCGGTGGCGAGGTCAAGACTTCGGGTATAATGATCAGGGTTAAGATGCGGCGTGTCAAACCAAAGTTCGCCCAATGATTGATAAGGTTTTACTCCCCGGGGGCGCCCCATCATGGTTTGCTCGGCCAATTTCACAGCCTCGTTATTTTTATCTTCGAAGAGTAAACGACGTACTTCGGGCAGCGTTTCCAGCGATTCGGGATTGTTAGGATCAAGCGTATAGCCATCCCAAAGCGAGCTCTCATTGAGTTGGATCCGTTCATCCGCAACACCCCCAAACACCATGGCACCCAGTCGCCCGTTGCCGATGGGCAGTGCCTCCTCCCATACGCGGGCCGACTGCTTATACCAAAGAACATTCCTCCCCTCGGGTTGTTCTCCTCCGTCCGAGAATCTCGCCCGGTCCATCCAATCTGCCCGGATCTCTCCCGTACGCGAGCTGGCAACAGAAGTCTTTGCCGCGGCGTTCAACATAAAATCAACGAGGAGCGCCGGATTGGGAAAGCTGTGGGGATGGTGCTTGAACCCATGTTTCATCAGCACCGTGATATCACCGCCTGCGGATCTAATTTTTTTCTCAAAGGCAAGGGTTTGTGTCTCCGGATCAACGGCCTCATCTTCATCGGCACAGAGCACCAATATCGGATACGCACCCGTAACAATGTCGGCGATTTTATCCATGGGACTTCCGTTAAACGATTCAATTGACTGACTACCGTCAAGGCCGTACGCCTTGCGGATATCTCCCGAAAGTGGACGTCCCTGCTGAGCATATGCCCGCATGTCAAGCAATGGATTATCTATATATACACCAGCGACCTTATCCGGATTGGCGGCCGCCCAATTCAATGCGTATACGGCACCTCGGCTCATCCCTTCCAAAAGCGCCTTACGGTTCAATCCCGCACGATAAAGTAAGGTATGAAACGTATTCCACAACGAAATCGCCTCTTTATTGCCCAACAGCTCAGCCGCATCGCAGTAAGCGATATGAAAACCACGCTCCAGCAATGCGATGTCGGCTTGGGGCTCATGACCCCAAAAACGGGCCCGCCATACCCAAGGTCGGTTGTCAGCAACCCGTTTGGGCTTCACAACCGTGCATGCCCGGCCATTCAATGAAAAATCAGCCGCAGCGTATCCATAAAAAGAACCGGGTGTAAAGGACTGATCCAGGTGTTCAAAGAGATCGTAGGTTGTATCAAACTGCTGTGTGACCTGCTGCGATAGCCGTTTGGCAATGATACCCGCGGCTTCTTCGCCCGGATGAATCTTGTCGATGTACAGATCCGGCCTGTCTACCAATAAGGAATGCATATCGAGCACCTCAATCCCTTCTTCCCATGCAACACGTTGCATACGCGGGATAATCTCCCGGACCAGAATGGGATCCCATATCTGACTGGTATCCGTTTCAAAAGATTTGAACGGTAACATCAATATAACCCGGGGATGCGATGGCAACCGGGAAAATGACCGTACCAGTTCACGGCAATCATCGACAAACTCGCCATAGTGGGGGCGATTGATTGCTTTGGCATCGTTACCCCCCAAGTCAATGAATACAATATCGGGATTGAACTTCAATGCGTCTTGATAAGCTTGGGTTTTCCAATACGGTGAGTCGCCCTTTCGAAGCAGCGTAGTACCCCCGATGCCGAAATTCGACACCTGATAACGTCTGCCCAGTAAGGTTTGCAACTGGCCGGGATAAGCACGTTCGGCGGGATTTGTTATCCCGTGTCCACCCGTAATGCTGGCGCCGATACATGCCACCCGTACCTGGGCTGAAGCAAAAAAGCTAATGAGTAAAAAGAAAAGGGTGAGTAAGGACGTTGCCTGTTTCATCATAATGGGTTTATTATTGTGTTATGAAGTTGATATGCTGTTAATTTACTCCTTCCGCCTTGCGCACGGGCAATTTTAGGGACAATGGCACTTCATTGCGCAGCACTTTGGCCGCTTCACCCGTCAACCAGAGATAATGATCGGAGGGCAATCCTTCCATACCCAAAAATGAGGTTGTCTGGCTAACCGGCGGCGTATCCGTCGTTTTGAAAATTGCAGTGGCTTCATTTACCTCGTCAAACATGGCTACGTACAGCATCGGTGCACCCAATCGTAATACGGTGGATATCTGCTGCCAATAGAATTTGCCACCCATGCGTGGAATGGAGCCGACAGGTTTGATATCATCCGGGAATTCGTATTTACTGAGATTATGCCAGCTGAAGCCCGGATAAACGCATGGAACATATTCAACACCGTTCTCTCTACACCATTTCATATCATCCAGGGTATTGTCCCGCAAACGGTCCATGTCGTTATGCAACAGCGGACTGTAACGCTGTACCGTCCAGGGCAACACAATATCTGCCATCCGGATCAGTTCGTGCAGGTATGGATCATTCAAACAGTCGGCGTTAAGCTGCCGGAACGCGGTGGGTACGCCGAGCATTACCGTACATCCCCCATATACGGGATCGTTCTTCAGAAAATCGATCAACCGCTCCAGTCCGATGTTCCGGATGTTATAAGGCCGGTCGGGGAAACCTACCCCCCAAATGGCAACTACCGGCTTTCCATTGTGATGCAGGTACGTTTTCTTGCCGGCTTGGTTGGTCACTTTTAATTCATCCACCAAATACTTCCAGTCGTCAATAATCGCGGAACAATCTTCTCCTTTTGCACGCAGGCCAGACAGGTCATACATCACCGCTATTGCACGATCATACGTGGAAGCCGCGTCAAAAGCGTTTTTCAAAATCGTTGCTGCCGCATTCGTCCGGTTTTCGGGCCTCGCATTGCTGAAAAACCGTTGCATGAATACCCCATCCACCCCATAGTCGTGCATCCACTTAAAATGGAGATCCACCGTACTTTGATCATACGAACTGAAAAACCGGGCGGACGCTCCATTCGGAAGTTTGAATGGAGTTGGGTAGGTTTTTTTATATTCGGATACATCCGGCCACATGTCGATACCTGTCCGATCTTCATTTCCATAACTATAGCCCTTGGCGCCCGATCCATCCCCTTCTGCCCGGAACCAGCCCTGGTAACCCGCCATAACAAGTCCCTTGTAAGAAGGGTAGGCAGTTTGGTCACTGTGCTTGGTCTGTGCCATGGCGGCGAATGCAGTGAAGTAAAACAAAGCGGCAAAAAGATAGCTTTTTAATTTTAATGGAAATATCATCGTCTACACGTTTATAATTAGTGCCGCTAAAATAGCCGCTCCCATTAAAAAAAGCTTAATAAAGCATTAACCACATTTAATTATCACTGCCAAAACACCATGACAACCATTTAATTCGTTACAAATGGATTTACACGAATCGGCACCTGTTTATTAAAATTCCCTTAATTCGCCCTCGGCAATCGGTTTTTTGGGAAAGGATACTTGCCCGAAGGGTAACATTCGCTTTACAAACCACCATCTCAGTAGCCGTCTGCGCTACAACTAAAAATCTGTAAAATCCCATGGTGCCCGGTATGGCCGTGACAGCATCAGGTTTGCGGCGGCATCATCAAACACTTCTTTTTTCGGATTCCACGTTACATCACGCTGCAATTCATACACAATATTCACTGCATTGCACACCGATGCGGTACGATGTCCAATTTCGACATCGGCTACGGGGCGGCTCCTTTTTTTGATGGCGTCTATCCAGTCCTGATAATGGTTATCGCTTTGGTAAAGCCGTTTGTCGGAAGGTTTGAGCGTTTGTTCAACGATCGTCTCCGGTGTCGATCGTAAAAAACTTCGCGACACTTCGATGGTTCCCTCTGTACCAATAAATTGTATAGCATTTCCCGGGCCCCAAAGTTTATGGTGTACCGTTACGCCGTTAGCGTAACGAAACGAGGCACCCTCCTCTGCCAATGGATCCTGCGGTGCATGAAAGGAAACGGGCCCTGAATCATCCATCCCCAATGCCCATTGGACAATGTCAAACATGTGGGCACCCCAGTCGGTAATGAAACCACCGCCAAAACCATGATAATTCCGCCAGCCCGCCCAATCCTTATCGTTTTCGATGGGGGGCGCTAATACAGGATGATAGCCGCGATAAAGCGACGGCCCGATCCACCTATTCCAGTCGAGCTCACCGGGTATGGGTTGCGAAGGAAGGTCGCATTGCCGAACTGGCCCTCCAACAGACACATTGATTTCCTTAATATCACCAATATAGCCATTTGTTATCAATTCACAGGCGTGGCGAAAGGGCTTCCAGGAGCGCTGCATACTGCCCGTCTGTAAGACACGCTTGTACTTTCTCACTGCATTGACCATCGCCCGGCCTTCGGCAATCGTCAATGCCAAAGGCTTTTCGCAATACATATCTTTGCCCATTTTGGCGGCATCAATGCAGATTTGCGCATGCCAGTGGTCCGGTGTAGCCACTACTACCGCATCAATATCCTTTCGCTCCAACAATTCACGGTATTGGGCGTAGCCCGCCACTTGCGTTGCTACCTTCTTTGTGTTGGCTGCTGTGGCACGTTCCATAAAGCGGGCTTGCTTTTTTGAGTCCACATCGCTTACTGCCAATACGATTGTTTCCGGACAATCATTGATGCTGCCCAATAGTCCAAGTGCTTGTTTGCCAACACCGATATAACCCAGCGTTATGCGGTCACTCGGAGCAAGAAATCCTTTTCCTCCCAACACATGCCTCGGTAATACGGTAAAGGCAGCGGCACCCAATGCCATGTTTTTGATAAATGTTTTTCTTTCCATTATTCTGTTACTCTATGTATACAAAGTGGTTAAGCGTATGCCGATTGCGTCTATAATCAATAGCCGTAAAGATAACATTTATCGTTAAAAAATAGGGGAAGCGAATAACCCAAATTCATGGGTTCACACCCATCCCTTTGCGTAATCAAAACATACACAAAAACTACCTATCACACTAAAATAAGGCAGCTAAAATTTTGATTTTACTTTTAGTTTATTCGGTTAATTACCGGATAAACTCCGAACGAACTCCGAATGAAATACGATTTAATACCAAGTAAATAAGGGGGTATGTGTAAGGGATTGCTAACCCAATCCATTGCCTTTACAAGAATAAGGGCGGTTAAAATTTATGTATGGGCGTAGCTTTTAGGTGCTCATGAGCTCTTTTATTTGGTCAAAACTGTATTCAATTGTCATTCGGTTTCTCCGAAATGCACCATCGAGCGTATACTCACTGGACTAACCCGTTTGCCATTTTTAAAAGTAGCCGCCCGTACTGTGGTGTATTGGGGTACCTCAAAGGCACCTTCATAGCTTGGCGACTTCGCCGACGGTTCGGTACCATCCAGGGTGTAATGGATTTCCGGTTGGTAGCTGTCCGTTTTCAACGTAACGGTTGATTTCTTACCCACCGTATCGTCAGTCACCTCAAAATAGACCTGGTATGCGCTTTGTGCATAGTTGATCCCCATTTGTTCATACCGTGTGTACTGGGTCTCCAATCGCCGGGTGAAGTCAACCCAATCTTTACGATCGGGGGTGCTCCATCCAATCTCCGCTACGGCGGCACCCCGGGGATATGTCATGTAATCCACTTTCTCCGGAGCATGTATGTACTCGCACCAAATATTGCCCTGAACACCTAGGATAAATTCACGTTCTTTGCCAACCAGCTCTTCGGGTATGGGTTCAAACGAATAGACCTTACGCAAAGGCAGGAATCCACCGATGCCGCTAGGTTCTAAATAAGGTTCCCCCTGGAAATAGTCAAGATACATATAGGTTGTGGGCGTCATCACCACCGGATGATGCATCCGGGCTGCCTCGATTCCGCCCTCGGTGCCCCGCCATGACATCACTGCCGCATTGGGCGCAAGCCCTCCTTCCAGTATCTCATCCCACCCGATGATGCGTTTGCCTTTGCTGTTTAAAAATTTTTCAATACGGGTAATGAAGTAGCTTTGCAATTCGTGCTCATCCTTTAATCCTTCGTCCTTAATTCGTTTCTGGCAATGCGGGCAAGCTTCCCAACGATCTTTAGGCGCTTCGTCGCCGCCAATGTGGATGATCTCACTCGGGAAAAGTTCAGCAACTTCCCCCAACACACCTTCTAAGAAAGTGAATACTTCCTCTTTGCCCGCACAATAAATGTCTTTTTGAATAGCCCACTGTTCGGGGATTTCAAAAGGCCCACCGGTGCAAGACAATTCGGGGTAGGCCACCAGTGCAGACAGCACGTGTCCGGGGAGCTCGATTTCAGGAACCACCGTAACATACCTCGATTGTGCATACGCAACCACTTCTTTTACTTGTTCCTGCGTATAAAAACCCCCATGTGGGTTGAGGTTGATGTATGATCCGCGCTGAAAATTGGTACTGGGCCGCCAAGCGCTTACATCGGTCAACTGTGGATACTTCTTGATTTCAATGCGCCACCCGTGATCTTCGACCAAATGCCAGTGAAATACGTTCATTTTGTGCATGGCAAGGTAATCGATGTATTTTTTGATATAATCCACCGAATAAAAATACCGGCCTACGTCCAGCATCAACCCGCGCCAGCCAAATCTGGGTTTGTCTGTAATCTCTACCGCAGGGATGGCAACTCCTGAATCAGTGGTTCGCTCAACCGGCAATAACTGATAAATAGACTGTATGGCATAAAACAGTCCGTTTGCCTTCCGCGCCTGCGCAATAATGCCTTTTTCACTTACAGAGAGGCGATAGCCTTCATCTCCTAGCAGCGTGTCGGAAACCAATTGCAGCACAATGGTCGCCGTCGTTCCGTTGTCCGCTCGCGACGGCACCAAGGATAAACGTGTGCCGGTTCGCTCAAACAGCCCTTGTACCAGCAATTCACCCAATGCCTTTAATTCTGTATTGCCATTATCCACTTGGATAAACGCCTTTTCGGTTAGTACGTAAGCACCTTGCTTTTGCTCCAACTGCAAAGGCTGTGGAATGATAGAAACTTCACTTTGCGCATATAGGTTTGTTGACAACAATAAAGCAACGGCGACAGCTAATCGGGTTAGTTTAATCATAATCAGTATATCTGTTGGACAAACATACTAAACCCCTCAGACAATAATCCGCGCAATCGATTGAGCGAATTTTAAAAAAAGTGATTCCTCTTCAATTAGTTTTGATTTTAACGATTATTTCTCTTAAAATTGCAGCTTATTTAAATTAAGTCCAAATATATGCAAAATAATTTACGGTTAATTCTTATTACTATACTTTGCATTTGGTATTCCTCCCAAAGTAATGCGCAAAGTAGTTCACTTTCCGGCAAGGTTGTGTCAATCTCGGATCATATACCGCTGCGGGGAGTTACTGTGCGGATAAACGAATTGTCCATTCAGCAGGTTACGAATGCAAACGGAAATTTTCAATTTAACAACTTGCCCATCGGACGTTATATACTCAGTTTTTCGATGGTAGGTTTTGAATCGAAGAAAATTGAAACGTCAATTCCTGTTTCAACGGATGATCTATTTTTAATTGAGTTGCAACCCAGTGAGACGGTGCTACAGACCGTGGAGATTCTCGGCCGAGATGAACAATCGTACAAAAACACCTCTTCATTCGTGGGTACCAAGACCGAAACTCCCATTAAGGATGATCCCCAAGCGATCAGCTATGTCACAAAAGAGCTTATAGACGATCAACAAGCTTTCAAGCCCAGCGATATCTTGAAAAACATCAGTAGTGTCAATACTTATTCCTATTATAACAACGACATTTCCATCCGTGGATTCCGTGCGGGCGGAGCATTGGTCAACGGACTTCGCAGCCCCACGAACAGTTGGTCTCAGACGTTGCTTGCCAATGTGGAACGTGTCGAAGTGGTCAAAGGCCCATCTTCTATTTTTTACGGCGACAGTGACCCGGGCGGAACGGTCAATACTGTAACTAAAAAACCGCTAGTGGAAAACCGGAAATCCGTTGACTTCTCCACAGGTAGCTATAACACGTTCCGACTCAAAAGCGATTTTACGGGTCCGATGAACGAACAGAAAACACTGCTTTACCGTTTGAACCTGGCCTACCAAAACGCAGAGTCATTCCGGGTATTGCAAGGTGGCGAAGATATGTTGATTGCTCCATCCTTTTCCTTCTTACCAAATGACCGTACTCGCGTCAATGTTGATTTTGTGTATTCCAAAGCCAAGTCTCGCTTAGACCGTGGGCAACCAATATTCGGTGGCTCAGCGGGTACCCAGCTTAACTCGACACCTATTTCCTTTGCCATTGCAAAGCAGAACGATTTCATGCACGAACTGAACATGAACTCGACGCTCTCCATCCAGCACAAGTTTTCAGATCATGTCTCCATCAATGCGTCGTATATGAAGGTGCTATACGATGAAGATCTGTTGGAACACCGTACCTCTAACAATTATGCAGTGGATGAAGCTGGTCAGGAAATCCCTACTCTGATGCAAATGCAAACTATCCGGCGAAAGCGCAAAAGCTTCAACGACAATATTTCTCTCTATTTAGTGAACCGTTTTAAAACCGGCCCGCTGGAACACCGCATGACGGCGGGATACGATTACATCCAGAACGTGGTGCCCATTGGCGGATCTACCTTCAATGCAGCAGGCTACCGCAATGCGGATAACACCGGGGTGATCAGTCGCTATAATAAAGACAAACCTGAACTTTACCTGATTGAAGATGGCATGCCCGTGCCAAACGTGCCGCACTTTGATCTCACCGATCCGGATTATTCGATCTCGGAAATTTCGTCTTATATCAACGATCCCAACTCGCAATCTGCAGCAAGGACTTTTCAACACGGTATTTTTTTCCAGGATCAGATCGCTTGGGGGCCGGTCAAGGCGGTCCTTGCACTTCGCCAAGGATACTACACCAATGTACGAGATTACAAACAGGACGATGAGAACTTGGTAAGACAACGGAAATTCATCCCACGAATCGGACTGGTATACACGCCGATCCAACCGGTCAGTATCTATGCCAACTATACGCAGGGATATCAGCCGCAGAGCGCAAACATCGTGGCTGATCCGGAGCGTTACGGCGGACCGTTCGAACCGATGACCAGCAAGTCTTTCGAGGGCGGCGTGAAAACTGAATTCTTCAATAAACTGCTAGCCATTAATACCGCAATTTATCATATTGAGAAAAATAATATTTTGATTGACGCCAATGATGATGTCAATCCCGATCTGCGTCGACAAATTGGGCAACAACGCTCTCGCGGCATCGAGTTGGATGTGAATGGGCAGATACTTTCGAATTTAAGTATAACAGCAAACGTCGCCATCAATAATACGGTTATCACCAAGAGCGACGATCCAGCGGAAGAAGGCAAACGCATGCCGAACGCCCCTAAACATAAGGGCGGCATTTGGGCGAAATATACCTTTAAGCTACCCGCGTTGAATGGGGTCGGAATTGCTGCGGGCGCAAACTACATCAGTGAACGGAATACGCAAAATGCAGCTCTTATCCTTCCTAGTTACGTAGTTGCCGATGCGGCACTGTATTACGCGTTTGATAAATTCCGGATTACGGCAAACCTAAACAATGTATTTAACAAAACCCATTGGGTAGGTGGATACGATTACAACAGGTTGTTCCCCGGTACACCCAGAAATTTCTTGGTAGGCGTAGGTTATACCTTTTAACTTTGTCTCATGGCCAAACAATCCGGCAAGGCTGAGCGCAATGGAAAGAAATGGTTCTGGCAGCTCCACCATTGGGTGGGGCTGTATACGGGCATTCTGATCGGAGTGCTTAGCCTTACCGGTGCCGTTGCTGTATTCATTCCTGAAATAGATGGACTAATCCAACGTTACCATTACAATGCCCTGTCATCGGCTCCATCTAATGGCTTACCGCAATTCAGTAAATCGATCGACTCCCTGACTCGTCAGTTTCCCGATTACCGATCGTGGTCAATCCGCTTGCCCCACAACCCGAGACATGCGGCGGTTTTAGATATGACCATCAGACCCAAAACCGGGAGGACCCAACGTATGGAGTTCTTCATCGATATAGGTAAAGATCGCGTGCTCGGCCATCGTAAGTGGCAAAATTCACTTGCAAACTACCTCCGTCAAATCCATGTACGGCTTTACGACGGTATTTGGGGACGTCAATTGGTAGGTATCGGCGGTATTGCACTGGCCTTTGTAGCCCTTACCGGGCTGCTTATTTATGGTAATTTTATGAAAAAGCAGGCTTGGCCGAACTTCCGAAAAACGTTAGATACACGCATACGGATGGCCGACTGGCATAAAATACTCGGGATGAGTGCTCTTGCTTTTAACCTCGTAATTGCACTTACAGGAGCATGGCTTGGTCTGCAGCCTTGGCTTGCACGATGGTTCGACATTTCTGCACCACGAAAGTATAAGTCCGAAATTCTGATGGAGGCAAAAGATGACAAGGAAATCGTTGTTGATTGGGATGTTGCTCTACGTGCCAGCCACGAGGCCTTTCCTGACCTCAAGCCACTGCAACTACTTGTCTCT
Organism: Parapedobacter defluvii; assembly: GCF_014642075.1. Classification (GTDB taxonomy): domain Bacteria; phylum Bacteroidota; class Bacteroidia; order Sphingobacteriales; family Sphingobacteriaceae; genus Parapedobacter; species Parapedobacter defluvii. The sequence continues at coordinate 303,204 of NZ_BMIK01000003.1, forward strand.
TCAAATGGTGCAGGCACTATTACGCTGCGAGGTAACATTCCAGGCACCATATACGAACGCGACGTCAATATGATCGTTCTATCCAAAATAGATTATAAGCCGCTGTTCAAATACGATTTACGCGAACAACCGATCAGCCATCAACTTTATTATATACAGGAGGCGTTGCACTTTGGAGACTTCGGAGGATTACCGCTCAAAGTGTTGTATGCAATTCTTGGCCTTACAAGTGGATTTCTTTCTATCAGCGGCTTTGTCATCTTCTTGTTCAGACGAAAAAAGAAAATGCGAAAAACGGATAATCCATGGAAAGCTATCATCGTCTACACTTTGTTGACCATACTCTTCCTCTCTTTTATTGCATTTATCACCTTTACCATCGGATATAACCTTGCGTCAACCATCGCGGAAATCGTAATCAATACGTTGTTAATAGGTCTCATAAGCTATGCGTTGGTCCGCTTTTCCATCAAAAAATTCTCACAAAAACGACAGTTTACTTCAACAAGCAAGTAAACTTGTGGGAGTCGTAGACAAATACAAGTTTTGTCACCGTTGTAAACAAATAAACGCCGATGAAAAAAACCGCAAAACAATTTGATGTAACAGCCGAACATTACTACGTACCCGCCGCTTTATTTTTGCTTAATATCAATGTCGTTCACTTAATCTACGCGTATGCAACATTTCCCATGGAAAATCGGTGGGAGCAGCTGACACTGATTTCGTTCGCTGCAATAGCACTAACAGGTAGCATAGTGGCGAAAAACAAATTATGTTTATTGGGAGCGATGGCTTTCTATCTTTTCGTATTGATAGCTGCCTTTTAACTCTATCGTGCTGCTATCCAACCCATCAAGTCGTGAGCTCGGTCTGATAACCATTCGTAACCTGTGGCGCCTGCAGGTCTCGCGAACAACTTGGAACCCAATCCCACGGCACTCACACCGGCGTCAAACCATCCGGAAATGCTTTCCCTGGTCGGATTTACACCACCCGTTGGCATAAACCGCATGGCTGGAAATAGCGGTTTAATACCCTTTAGAAAACCGGTTCCCAATGTATCGCCCGGAAAGAGTTTGACCAGGGGAGCCCCAAGGTCTTCGGCTAGACTGATTTCCGTAGGTGTCATACAACCAGGGACCCACAGGATGTTTTTCTCGAGCGTCACCTCAGCAATTTCGGCCTTTACTACCGGGCTTACGATAAATTTTGCCCCCATTGCAATATAAGCCGAGGCCATCGCCGCGGTTTTAATCGTACCGATGCCCAACAAAAGGTCCGGCCAATTTTCTTTTTGGAATGACAGCAACTGGGCGAAGTTCTTCGGCGCTTTATTGCCCCGGTTTACAAATTCAAAAACCCGGATGCCCCCCTGATAACAAGCATTTACCACCTCCGTACAGGTTTGGATATCATCGTCATAATACACCGGAAGGACCGGATAGTTGAGAATATGTTTGAGTGTATTTTCCATTTGTATTTAAGATATGAGATTTCCGGACTTCTCCCTACAAATCCCCGTTGCCGAAGTCGCCTTTGACAAAAAGTTTCTTGAAACCCGCAGCGGTCGCCGTATCGATCACTTTCTGGCCCTCCTTTCCATCCACCAATGCATAAATCAAGCCAGCCATGAAGGCATCGCCGCTGCCAATGCGATCAATTACACGATCTGTTTCATTTATAGACGATATAAAATCAGCTTCCCGTGTATGGTAGGTGCCGTACAGTAAATTATGCGTAGCGGTATCCATAAACCGGAACGTATAAGCGATGTGTTGACATTGTGGCAAGAGATCGAATATTTCCTGAGCAGATTCCTTGGCATGTTCAAAATATATGTCTGCCGCAGTGTCCCTTCCAAGCGTGTCCAATACAGACGTACCAAGCATCTTATTGGCTGCCCAGATATTGCCCATTACCACATTGCAGTATTGAAGCAAAGCAGGCATTACCTCGATGGGATTCTTCCCATAGTTCCAAAGCCGGTTACGGTAATTGAGATCGACCGATACAACCAATCCCTTTGCATTTGCCACGGTCAATGCTTCCCGGCAAACTTCTGCGAGGGATTCACTCAAAGCCGGGGTGAGTGCACTCCAATGAAACCAGGTATAACCGTCCAATACACGATCCCAATCGATCATGCCGGGTTTTAATTGACTAAAAGCCGAGTATTTCCGGTCATATACCACCTCCCCCTTACTAAGTCCATTCGCCGAGAGTAGGAAGTACAAACCCAGTCGGTCGCCTTCCAGCAACGAGGATGACACATCCACTCCGAGGCTTGTCAACGTAGACAGAATCTGTGAAGTTAGGTCATTATCAGGAATGCGGCTCAGGTAGCTGCACGGAATCCCCCACTGCCCCAATGAGGCCGCCACATTAGCTTCTGAACCACCCGGAAAAACAACCACCTGACCATCTTCTCCTAAAAACGATTCGCCGGATGAACTCAGCCGCAAGAGCAATTCGCCAAATGATAATATTTTATGTTTAGTCATGGTTGGCTAAAATACCATTTTAAGTACGAGATACGAAATTTAGGTACGAAATACGAGGTACGAAGTTAGCCAACCTATTAATTAAAATAAAAGAGTTTTTTGTCTTTTATATAAAAACAGTTACCTTTGTACCATACTAAAACTGGATGTTTTCGAAAACCTGCGAATATGCGATACGGGCAGTAATGTTCATCACACGCGAAACCAAAGACGGTAGGCGCGTGGGAGTCAAGGAAATCGCGGAGGGCATTGATTCGCCGGTATATTTTATCGCAAAGATTTTGCAGGAACTGAGTAAACGGGGAATTGTCCAGTCACTGAAAGGTCCTACGGGAGGTTTTTTTATGGATGGAAATTCATTGAACCATACTGTGGCCGACGTGGTGATGGCCATCGATGGCGATAAATTGTTCCACGGGTGCATTCTCGGGTTAAGCGAGTGCTCGGAGAAGCAACCTTGTCCGCTACATGCAGAGTTTAAGAAAATCCGGAAAGAACTACGTGAATTGCTCACACAAACCAAGCTGGGAGAGCTGCAGGACAAATTTGACGTCGCCACATTTTACCTGAGCAGGCGGTAATTTTTTTAGATTAATAAAAGACAAAAAGGTATTAAAATCGTTTATGGAAGAGGTGTCTAACATTTATTCGCTGCAACTTGGCTGGCAAGAAGTGATCATGGTCTCGTTTATTGCATTGCTTCTCACCTTGCTGGGTGTATTGTTATCGCTGTATCACCGGGTTTTGAACATCCGGAATACCACATACGGCGGGCCTGATTTGCGTATCAAACGGCATATCGAGCAGCTCAGTAGCGAGCAACTGGATACGTTATTACAGTATAAAAAATACAGAATAGCGAAGCGGAAAGTATCATCGGTATCGAAAAAAGCCGTTATGTCCATCGTTGCGCTCTCCGCCTGCTTACCTCTCTTTGCCCAAGAAACTACGGCAACTGGCATCGACTGGGGGAATGCAGGCATCGTCATCACCATTATACTGATCCTTATCCCGGTACTGTGCGGTCTCGTGTTGATGGTCGTCAAAATCCGGCGTACCTTATCCCGCTATCAACAGCGCCAGAATGACGCAATGGCGAATGAACTGGCACAATACCTTGGTGGGCTATCGGACCCGGAAGTGCTCGATAACCTGGAGGAGCGAAAAGCCGCACTCGAATATGGATTGACACACACCGAACTAGCGGGTAACATCCAGGTACATGACAGGCGCGGTTTGATTGCATCCACGCGCAGCGATGTCAATCTTCCCATCGCCGCATTAAAGAAACGTGCAGTGCGGCGCCCCAACATCGACAGCCGATTAGCCAAACTGGTGTTATGGTACATCGGTACGGCAGCATTCTGGCTGCTGTTTGGCACTTCGGTAGGTCAATACCTCGGTATCAAATTTGTCGCACCGGATGTAGACCAAATCAGTTGGCTGAGTTTTGGTCGCCTACGGCCGGTGCATACCAATGCGGTATTCTGGGGCTGGGCGTCACTGGGCATGCTGGGGTTGGGGCACTATATCGTCCCCCGTGTAAGCAATGTACCGTTGGCTAGCCTCCGGTATGGTTGGTATTCGCTCATCCTGATCAATGCTACCGTACTTGTCGGCACCATCAGCCTAATGGCCGGCATCAACAACGGAGGTGGTGAATACCGCGAATACATTTGGCCCATCATGCTGCCCTTTGCGGTAGCATTGGCGCTTACACTGGTTAATTTCCTGAAAACCATTGCACGCCGGAAAACCGCGGAAATCTATATTTCCAATTGGTATATGGTCTCTGCCATCATCTTCACCATCGTCATTGCGCTGGTTGCCTACCTCCCGTTTTGGCAGAACGGGCTTGGAGAGATCATTGCACAGGGCTATTATATGCATCAGGGCGTAGGGATGTGGTTTATGCTTTTCACACTGGGTGTAGTTTATTATTTTTTGCCCCAACAGCTCAATAAACCCATCTATTCCTACAGCCTCGGTATACTGGCCTTCTGGACACAGATTCTATTTTATACGCTCATTGGAACACACCACTTTATCTTTAGTGCGATACCCTGGTGGTTGCAAACCGTGGCCATCGTGGGCAGTGCCGGGATGGCTATCCCCGTGATCGCGGGTACCACCAATTTCTTGCTCACCTTCCGCGGAGCCTGGTACAAAGTAAAGGATAGTTATACGCTTCCCTTTTTCCTCGCCGGTGTCATCTTTTATTTCACCGGATCTATGCAGGGCACTGCAGAGGCATTTCGCTACACAAATCTCGTGTGGCATTTTACGGACTTTACGGTTGCCCACTCGCACTTAACCATGTATGGCATCATCTCATTTCTGCTGTGGGGCAGCATATATGCCGTTGTCCCCCGCCTGACCGGCCAGGAACCCCCACAGCTAACTGTGGGAGCACACTTCTGGTTTGCACTGATCGGCCTGCTGTTCTATACGGTTCCGCTGATGTATGGCAGTACGTTGAAAGGCCTCCTATGGATGGAAGGAAAACCATTTATCGACAGCGTAGTCCTTATGGCTCCCTACTGGCTTTGGCGGGCTATCGGGGGAAGCCTCATGTGGCTCTCGCATCTTCTGTTTGCATACAACCTCTATAAGATGTTCCGCACAGGGCCGCGGTCCAACATTGTAGAAGCAGCTTTAGCAAAATTAACGAACGACACAGCTCCAACTGCAGAGACAAGGTAAACACAGACACATGGAATTCTTCAACAATCATACAAAACTTTTCACCACTGCTTTTTTATTCTTTTTGGTACTGACATTGTTTGTGGTCATTATCCCGGCCATCAGTAACCAACAGAACAATGCGCCATTGCCCAATGCGGTACCGCTCAGCGAGGATGCCCGGAAAGGCAAGGAGCTATTTATTGCCAATGGCTGCGTGGCATGTCACACGCAACAAGTGCGCAACATCGATATGGACAGCCGTTGGGGTAAACGGCCGGGTATCGCAGCCGACTATGCAGACATGAAACGCATGGACGTATGGCGCAATACCGCTACCTTGGCCGGGACCGAACGTACGGGGCCTGACCTAACCGATGTTGGAAACCGGCAGCCTAGTCTTGACTGGAACCTTGTGCACCTCTACAACCCGCGCATTGTCGTCAAAGAGTCCGTGATGCCAGCTTACCCCTGGCTCTTCGAACGAAAAGCCATGCCAGCGGATAGCGACGTAGTAGTCAATGTGCCCGAAGCTTTCCTTGGGGGCAAGCCGGGAAAAGTGGTTGCCGGGCAGGAAGCCCTGCAATTGGTGGCCTACCTGCAATCGCTCAAACAGGCAGAACTACCGGGCGAGAGCCGCGCTCCCGAGTTCTTATATAAAAAAGTGGTCAAGTCAACGGAAGAATCCGGCGGCTCTGAGAGCGGGGCAAACGGGGCACTGCTGTATACCAACAATTGCCAGGCGTGCCATCAAGCCGATGGACAGGGGCTGCCCGGTGCATTCCCCCCACTGGCCAACAGTGAAGTGGTAAACGGAGATGACCTGTCTCTGTATATAGACATTATCATGAACGGCTACGATGCCCGGCCGGAATATGGCGCCATGCCGGGCGTGGGAACCATGATGGGTTTCACGGCAGACGAAGTGGCAGCGATCATCAACCACGAACGCACCAGTTGGGGCAATCAAGGTAAAGAAGTAACGGCAGAAGAAGTACAGGAAATCATCAATATGCTGGAGGCAGAGAAATAATGAAAGCAATTTTAGTTCTATTCACGTTGGTATTGTCTGCCCTCAGCGGCATAGCATGCCCGGTATGCGAACGGCAGCAGCCCAACGTGCTGCGGGGAATATCACACGGTACGGGACCGGCAAGTGATTGGGATTATATCATCATTTGGACGATGGTGGTTATTGTCGTCTTCACTTTGTACTTTTCCATCAAAATGTTGGTCAAGCCGGGCGAAAAAACCGGCAGCCATATCAAACGGATCATATTAAATTTGGAAGATGGCACCGAAAAGTAAAATTATCATCTATATCGACGACGAACCGGATCCGATTGCGGCTTTCGAAGCTCCGGTCAATTTTGAGCTGGATACGCGTAAGTTGGTCGACGGAGAGCACCTACTCACCATTGTGAGTAAAGATCCATCGGGCAAAGAAGGAATCCGCAAAATTCCCTTTGAGGTACGGAATGGCCCTGCCATCAGTATCGAAGGGATCCGGGAAAATGCAGTGGTAGATGGCGTACTCCCCTTAATGATCAATGCCTATGGTAAGGGCGATCAAAAGGAATTTATCATTTCGGGCAGTGAAACACCCCAAAGTATACCTGCCTGGGTTTGGATTCTCATCATTGGCTTTGTAGGTTGGGCCCTATTTTACCTGGTCCGGTATTTCTCACTGCCCCTATAACACGCTGTCACGATAATAGGCTATGGATACAAAGAAAGACATTGCAACAATAGACGACATCCGCTTACTGGTAGATACCTTTTACGGCAACGTCAGAAAGGACCCGTTGATCGGGCCTATCTTCAATGGCGTGATCGGCAACCGATGGCCGGAGCATCTCGAAAAAATGTACCGCTTCTGGCAGACCGTCCTGTTTGATGAACATACCTATTTCGGAAGCCCCTTCACCCCGCATGCACAACTACCGGTAGACCGGCAGCATTTCGATACCTGGCTGGGCCTTTGGCACGGTACCATTGACCAATTCTTCATTGGAGAAAGAGCTGCCGAGGCGAAATGGCGTGGTGAAAAAATGGCCGGCATGTTCCTCACAAAAATCGAATACTACCAAAGCCGTTCTTCAACTCCACTGTTATGAATACATCAATGAACGCCAATAAACCGTTAAAGCGGAGTCCGCACCTGAAAGCGATCAGCCGCGATCATCACCACGGACTACTCGTATGCTGGAAAATCCGGGAGGGATTTAAACGCAATATAGCCATTGAACGCATCAAGCGTTATACCGACTGGTTCTGGAAGACACAGCTTGCCGATCATTTCGAGGTAGAAGAAATTTATATTTTCCCCGTTTTGGGAAATGATCACGAACTGGTGAAGCGGGCGCTTACCGAGCATCGGCGGCTGAAACGGCTGTTCGAGCAGGAAACCGAGGCTTGGCGAACATTGAACCTCATCGAGGAAGAGCTGGATAGCCACATCCGCTTCGAAGAGCGGATACTATTTAACGAGGTGCAGCGGGTGGCCACCGAGCCGCAACTAGCGGCAATTGCAAAACACCACCGGCATCCAACGCAGTGCGAAAATTGGGACGATCTTTTTTGGGAGTGATTACGCTGCCATGTCACTCAATATACGGATGGCCTGTCCGATGTCGGGAACCTGTTCAAAGGCGATACGCAGCGAACCTTTTACTTCTTTAAGGTTGCAGATAGTTGGGTTTTGCTGCACAAATTGGAGTACCTTTCCAAAACGGTCACTTTCGAAATAACCGGGGTTAGTTGCGAAATAACCTCTCAGTATGTTTTTCTTGAAAGAAATTTTTTCAAAACCGATTTCTTTGCCCAGCCATTGTAGCCGCAGGGTGTTGAGCAACTCTTCCACCGGATACGGCACCGGCCCGAAACGGTCCCGCAACGACTGCTTGAATGCATTCAGCTCCGACTCGTTTTCCAGCTTGGCAATTTCATTGTAGAGATTATAGCGCTCAGCCACATTCGTGACGTATTCATCCGGAATAAGTACTTCCAAATCCGTATCAATCTGAGTAAAAGGAACGAAATCCCGTGGTTTCACATCTTTGAAGAGATCTGAAAACTCATCGTCTTTCAATTCCTGTATAGCCTCATCCAGGATTTTATGATACATCTCGAAGCCAATCTCTGCGATAAAACCGCTCTGCTCCGCTCCCAACAGGTTACCGCTGCCCCGGATATCAAGGTCGCGCATGGCAACATTGAATCCACTCCCCAATTCCGAAAACTCCTCGATGGCACTGAGCCGCTTGTACGCCTCCGAGGTAAGTGTGGAAAGCGGCGGACTGAGCAGGTAACAGAACGCTTTTTTATTGGTACGCCCCACACGGCCCCGCATCTGGTGCAGGTCGCTGAGACCGAACATATGAGCATGGTTGATGATGATTGTATTGGCATTGGGAATGTCCAACCCCGCCTCGATAATGGTAGTAGCCACCAGCACATCGTACTCGTGGTTGATGAATTTAAGCATCACATCTTCGAGCGCATCGCCTTCCAGTTGCCCGTGGGCTACCCCTACCCGGGCATGCGGCACCAGCTTCTTGATGAGAACTCCCAATTGCGGCAGGTCGGCCACCCGGTTGTGTATAAAAAACACCTGACCGCTGCGGTCAATTTCATACGTCACCGCTTCCTGTATCAACGTCTCGTTGAACACATGGAGCTCCGTTTGTACCGGCTGGCGGTTTGGCGGCGGCGTGTTGATGATACTCAGGTCGCGTGCCCCCATCAACGAGAAATGCAACGTCCGCGGAATGGGTGTCGCGGTCAGCGTCAGCGCATCCACATTGGCCCGGATCTGCTTAAGTTTCTCCTTCACGCCCACGCCGAATTTCTGCTCTTCATCCACGATCATCAAGCCGAGGTCCTTGAATTTGACATCCTTGCTCACCAAACGGTGCGTACCGATGATGACATCCAGCTTACCTTCGGCCAGGCGCGCCAGGGTATCTTTGATTTCCTTGGTGGTTTTGAAGCGGTTGATATAGTCGATCGTACACGGGAAGCCTTTAAGCCGTTCAGAAAACGTGCGGTAATGCTGCATGGCCAGAATGGTTGTCGGCACCAGCACGGCTACCTGCTTACTATCGGCCACCGCTTTGAATGCCGCCCGGATGGCAACCTCCGTCTTACCAAAGCCCACATCTCCGCACACCAGCCGATCCATTGGATGAGGCGATTCCATGTCGCGTTTGACATCCAGTGTCGCTTTTTCCTGATCGGGCGTATCTTCGTAAATAAAAGAAGCCTCCAGCTCGGTTTGCAGGTAGGTATCCGGACTGTATGCGTTACCCGTCTGTGCTTTTCGCTGGGCATAAAGCTTGATCAGGTCCCGTGCAATGTCCTTAACTTTTTTTTTAGTGTTTTTTTTTAGTTTGTCCCAGGTGTCAGTACCCAATTTATTCATCCTGGGAACCACACCCTCTTTGCCGCTATATTTGGAAATACGGTTAAGCGAATTGATGTTTACATACAGGAGATCGTTGTCGGCGTATACCAACCGGATCATTTCCTGCATCTTGCCATTGACCTCCACTTTTTCCAGTCCGGCATACTTGCCAATACCGTGGTCGATGTGTGTGATGTAGTCGCCAGGCTTCAGTTCCCGCAGTTCCTTGAGCGTAATAGCCTGCGAGCGTTCGTAACCTTTTTTGCGTTTGTATTTATAATACCGGTCAAAAACCTGATGGTCCGTATAACAGGCTACTCCCAATTCAACCTCCACAAATCCTTCACGCAGGCCAATATGGATCGGAGTAAATGTAACCGATTTATCCAAATCGTCCAGAATGGTGAGGAGCCGCTCAATCTGCTTGGGTGAATCGCTGAAAATGCAGTTGTGAATATGCGCCTTCTCGTTTTCTTTAAAGTTATGGATCAGCAAGCTGAAGTCCTTATTAAAAGAAGGTTGCGGACGCTGCTCGAATGAAATGGACTCCGTGGCCTGGTAAAAAAACTGCTTGCCGAATTCGACCACGGCGAAGTCATGCAGCATCGCGGCAAGATTCTTTTCATCCACAAAACTATACCGCGGATCGATCCATTCCGGATTCTGATGTTTATCGGCGTCAGGAAGCGCCTTCCATAGCTCTCCTGCCTTTTTATAGCCTTTTCCCACCACATCCAGCGTAAACTGCACATCTTCAAACCAAATGGCAGAATCCGCCGAAATATACTCCAATAACGAAATATTGCCTTCTGTCAGGAATTTAGCCTGCACATTGGGCACAATTGTTACGGTGTGTATTTTACTTACCGACAACTGGCTTTCGATGTCGAAGGTACGGATGCTTTCGATGTCGTTACCAAAAAATTCAATCCGGTAAGGAAGATCGTTTGAAAACGAAAAAATGTCCACAATACCGCCACGGATGGCATATTGGCCGGGTTCGTAAACGAAGTCTACACGCTCAAACTCATATTCCTGCAAGAACTCATTGATGAAGTCGATATCAAGGTTGCTGCTTTGGGTAATTTCAAGCGTATTTTTCTGTAAATCGTTCCGATTAATTACTTTTTCTGCCAACGCCTCCGGATAGGTAACCACCATTTTAGGCAGTTCGGTGGTGTGGTTGAGGGCACTGAGGGTTTCCGCACGTTGCAAAACATGTGCACTGTCGGTCTGCGTGAAATCAAATGCTTTGCGATAAGACGCCGGGAAAAAAAGCACCTGCTTATCCAATAGACCTTCCAGGTCGCTCAGGAAATAAGAGGCATCTTCGTGCGTAGGTAGTACAAATATCATTGGCCGTTCCTGCAACTGATAGCATGCCACAGCTACCATCGCATCGGCCGACCCCATCAATCCACGAAGCTGAATTTTCGGATTTTTGCCTTGCAAAGCCTTCGCGAGAGCGGTTACCCTTCCACTTTCGCGGTAATTCAATAAGATATCGTCTATGCCCACCGTGTAAAAAACGGTGCAAAGATACGTAAAAATTGCCAAATTATAGCTAAAACCGATAGCCGATTGACAGGGAATATGCCCCGTTCCGTTGATCATACGAAGCCCTGGCAGGCGCGATATTCCGTATGCCGGCCAGGTAATTGAATGATATCGCATATCCCTGCTTGGTTTGGTATCCAATCCCCATACTAAATCCGTAGTCTGTGGATTGCTGCGTCCCTCCGTCGCCGAAGCTAAAGTCCCTGCTGGCCGATCCATCGTAAGAACTACTTAGGTAATTCTTACCATAAAGACCATATCCAAAGTAGCCTCCTGCTTTCACGAATACATGGCTCGAATCGTTGAAGGGTACCTTGCCCACAACCGATAGCGGAACCTGCAACCAATAGGTATGCTGGGTGACTTCACGGGAACCGAACTCCGATTTTTCCAGTGCAGCGCCAAGCCCCACAATGGAAAGTCCCGTTTCAACACCCACGTATTTAGTGGGGAAAACCGTAACCAAAGCGGCCAATTGACCATTGACCGTCGGCGAAGCCTCCCGGCTAACGCCACTGCTGATGTCGCTTAGGAAATACCGGGGAAACGTAACTCCCGCATATACACTGTAATCCGTCGTCCATTGCTGAGCTTTTGAGGAACAGACGGTGCCAACAAGTGCAAAATAGATAAGCCAATATCTTTTCATGATAAAATAATTATTCTTAGTAGTCTCATGGAACCTGCACATTTGTCAACGGTAACTTACCACGGAACCGGGATGAACCGCCACATATCGTCAAAAGGCACCGTGCCACTGCGACCTGTAACCACATAAGCGGCCCCGTCGTGTACAAAGGTTACGGCCTGCTGTCGATAGGAACCCGAGAACAACTGGTGTTCCTCCCAATAGTCTCCAGATGGCACATAACGCCACGTGGTACCGGTAGCCGAGCCGTTATAGCTGGTGATTCCGCCACTGATAAAAGCGGTGCCATCCAAAACAAAAGCCGCAGGATTCAGCCTTGTAAGATTGTATGTATAATCATCGTCGCGGCCCGACAGTGGTTCCTTTTCCGTCCATGTGCTACCGTCAAACGTATAAAAGGAAGTGACATTTTGATTGTTATTGGTGCCACCGCCCAGGTATGCCAGTCCATTCAGCACAAATACGAACGAAAAAGACCGTTTAACGGGCGTACTATTTACCTTTGTCCACTGTCGCGTATCGGGCTGGTAGCTATAGAAATCGTTGTAATCCTGCGCGTCACTATCACGGCCGGTCCCTACGTACCCTTGGTCATTCAGTGTAAAAGCAACTGCTCCATAACGTGCTTCCCCCATAAAGTCGGCTATCCGGGTCCAAGCATCCTGAGCGGGATCATATTCATAGAAGTCTTTGAACATGACCGTCGAATTGGTACCAAGGCCCACATACCCTTTGCCATTGGCTACAAACGCTACCGCATTGTTGCGTGCTTCACCCGGAAAATCAGCCATCCGCGTCCACGTCTGTTGCGAAGGATTGTAGCGCCAGGTATCGGTAAACCGATTGGAATTTGTTCCATACCCCGTTGTTACATACGTATAGTCGCCAATGGTAAAACCGGCGGCGCCACTGCGCGGCAGGCCCTCGAAATCAGCCACCCGCACCCATTCGTCCGGATCATCTTCACTGTCGTCCGAGCAAGCACCCGCCGTCACCAATACGACCGCCAACAACAGCAGTTTAGTTAACCATGTTTTTTTCATTTTGTCTTAGAATTTTACGTATATTAAGTGTAATTTAATTGCTGGTTTATTCCCTTGGGCCGCAATGGCTAGCCGGTTTACAGTTGCCATTAAATCAGTCGTTGGGATGGTAAGCAGAAGGCTTTCACGCTCACTGGATGTACTGTTGCGCATTTCACTGATGTATTCCGTGAGATCAAATACATATTTCCCGTTGCCTGCTCCCCCCGCCTGACCCGGTGCCTGATAGGAAGCTGTTTGAGTGGTGGCAGTATAGCTGGTCGTCAACAAGGAAGTCGGGGTGCCGTATTGATTCGCTACCATCATGATCAAGCTTGCCGGTGGTGGATACAATGCGTACATCGGCTGATCTGTTTCGATAATTAACTGTGCCTTGCTGATGGCGATATTTGCGCTGTTGACAAATTGGCGGGCCGTGGGAAACCGCAGACGGGTCACAATTCCCGAAGTGCCCTGAATAAACGTGCGATGAAGCGTGGCCGACTCGGGCAGTTGATTGTTTTGATCGGAAAGGTTTTCCAACACACTACCTTGCCGATCCGATACTACGTGGTTGTATTGATAATCCGTTGATCCGATGGTAAACTTCAGGGTATCCGACGCACGCATTCCATCAGACTGTCGCTCGTACGAATAATGAAGATTTAAGGCTAACGAATCACGGAGGCCCACAACGCATCGATTATCACCCTTTGGCACCAAGACCATCCCCTTAAAGAAATCGGCAAAATCTTCGGCGTTTGTTAAGCGCGTATCGTTATTTAAGGCCATATCAAACAGCGTACGACCGAGCCCATCGTCCAGTCTGATTTTTACCGTATCTGTCGTAGAATGCGGTTTTGGCGAAAAGGAGGCACTTCCCAACGGGGCCTGATCAAATGCAAATTGCTGATCGCTCCACAACGTTTCCCCGGACACAAAGACCGGGTACTCATCATCTTCCAGTGCAATGGGCAATTCAGATCGTTCCAGATCTTCAGAAAGCCGATGAAGCGTCAGTTGAAGTTGTGCGGTTGTATCGCCATAGTAGTAACCATTGTAAAACAGCTTTAAGGACAATGAGTCAAAAACGGCATCCGTCGGCAAGCCCGACAAACTCAACCCGCTGTTGGAAATTCTGAAATAAGACGAAAGGTGTATCTCGCCCAATGCTTCGTCTTTGAGACTTCCAACCAACAGCGAGCCCGTACCTGCCGTGGGCAGTGGGTCGAGCAAAAAGGTATTGGCTTCTACCGTCAGTGTATCGACAATTTCTACTCCCAGATCGTCAATCCCTTCGTTGTCTAGCCGGATACCTTCTCCCTGCTTACAGGCAACGGCAACTATTGTCGCAAAAAACAACACAAAGAGACTGAGTTTATTAAACCAATTGCTTTTATATGGGTCCATTAACTATGAATAAAATCCGTCACAAAACTGCCGATATCGAGTGTTAATGAATGTTACAATTTGTTAAATATGGTTAATGCATACTTCCATCAAATCCCCTGTGTTTTACATTTGGCCTGAAAATGGAAGATAAACTTAGACTCATATTGATCCTCATCGTGGCCGCCGGTGCGGGTATTGTGATCGTGCTCGGCTCCTGGCTGTATGGCAGCTACAACCAACGGATGGAATTATTTTTGGCCATAGCGGAGCGTACATTGTTTGATGCAATCCAGGAAACGATCCAACAGCAGGAAGATGCGGGCACCCGATCGTTCAAACAAGCCCGTCGGACACAACCGATAAAGTTCATGGCCGGAGTTGCAATGGGCCCAGCCCATACGCAAAGGCTGGTCTCCAGCATTACAAAAGCTTTTCCAAATGTCCATCCGGATTCGCTGGCATTCGTATTGGACAGTTTTCAGCAACACGAACATGACAGCTTTTTCAAAACGCGAAGAAAGCTGCTGTCCTCGCTGCCCGAACCAACCCGGCCTGGCCGGGGATTAAGACTGGCTGTAAACCTTGAACCGGGCGACAGACCGCGGCAATTGCTACCTAATTTTCTGTTCGGACAGGCACCATTGGATAGCACCGCGTTGCTCCGTATCGAGGAAAAGTTCGCTCAGGGGTTAGCAAACAACGGCATACGCACTGACTTTACGCTGAGTATCGCAAAAGCTCCGTCACACTTAGCTGAGATGCTACCCGGAGACAGCACCACACTTACACCCGCGGCACTAGGTCTCCCCTTCCCGGACAGCATTTCAGGGAAGGGACTGGCCATCCGCCCCATATTGGTTGACCCCGAAAACGGCGGGTTCATTTCCGTTTCTTTTAATCACCCTTGGCAGTATCTTTTGTACAATCTCAGCTGGCACCTGATCATTTCAGTCACGTTAGTCGCGACAATCATCGGCTGCTTTGTCTACCTCTTCCACACCATATTCAAGCAAAATAAATTGGCAGTGCTCCGGAAAACATTTGTAAACAATATGACGCACGAGTTCAGGACACCGATCGCCACGGTTTCCGCCGCGGTGCAGGCATTGCAAAGCTATGCCGACACGGAAGATGAAAAACGCCGTGACCACTACCTATCCATTTCGAAGGAAGAGCTGGACCACCTCTCTTCCATGATTGACAACGTGCTGCAGGTAGCGGAAGGCGAGCACCACACAATCAAGCTTCAATGCCGCCATTATAGTCTCATTGACCTTATCAGGAGATGCATTGCAAATGCAGAGATCAACACGGGGCCTAAACATGTGGATTTTCAGTTCATTCCCACCCATAACATAGAAGCGCTTTATGGCGATCCAGAACACATGAAAAACGTGGTCACTAATCTATTGGACAACGCGGTAAAATATGGTGCCACGCAAATAACTGTCGTGGTGCAGCCGTCAAAAGGGGGGAAGTTCGTGAAACTACAGGTACACGATAACGGCATAGGCATACCAAGTGCCTATCAACACCAGATTTTCAAACCTTTCTTTCGGGTACCGCGCAGCAACACCGATACAACGAAAGGATTCGGCCTGGGATTATCTTACGTCAAACAAGTTATCCTGCGACATGGGGGGACCATTACGCTCGATAGCACGCCGGGTGAAGGCAGCATATTCACACTATCCATTCCAAAAAATGCCAACGCATGATCGATGTACTATTTGTGGAAGATGAAGCAAAGCTGGCCCTGATTATCACGGAAAGCCTCCAAACCCTGCATTTCAGGGTAAGGCATTGCGCCAATGGTGCACAGGCATGGCATTCTTTTCTGCTGTCAAAACCGGATATTGTCGTGTTGGATGTTATGATGCCTGAAATAGACGGCTATACCTTAGCTTCCAAAATCCGTGAGCACGACAGCACGATCCCCATGATTTTCCTCACCGCACGTACCGCCACGGAAGATGTACTTAAAGGATTCCGGTCTGGCGGTAACGATTACCTGAAAAAACCATTTAACATCGATGAGCTCATTGCCCGGATGGAATCGCTGCTCAGGCTCAGCAACCGGTACAATCCCGGCGAACAGTTAATCATCGGCAACTACCTACTAGACAATGTCAAACATACCCTGCACATTGATGACCGCTGCATTCAGTTGTCTTACCGTGAAAGTGAGCTGCTTAAACGGCTTTTCGAGCATCGAAACAACGTCATTCACCGGCAGGAAATCCTCTTTGAATTTTGGAACAACGACCGCTTTTTTACCGGGCGAAGCCTGGACGTATTTATCAGCCGGCTACGGAAGTACCTTAAGGAAGATCCCAATATCAAAATCATCAATGTACGCGGCGTAGGGTATAAAATGCTGATTATAAAGCCTTCCTGAAATGATTTTTTAACGAACATAGCGTACAATCTACTCTCAATTTTCTCAATAAGAACGGTAAAACAAATTAAGAAATTAGGGATGACTACAGAAATTAAGCATCATTTTATAGTTTATATATTGTCTTTTTATCGTCTTAAAGACGATAAAAGACGCTTAAATTAGGGGGTTGACTTTGAAAATATGGCTACCTTTACTTCATATGTCAGTAGAAGAATCGATTCAAAAACTATGAATGAACGAATTGCTTATCACGATTATCCGGCAGGATTGCTGGATGGCATGCGCAAAACGCAGGATTTTATCGAAAACTCGGGCTTGGACCTGGGACTGCTCGAACTCCTGTATATGCGTGTTTCCCAAATCAACAGCTGTGCCTATTGTATGGACATGCATTATAAAAAGGGACTTCACTACGGCGAAACTCCCCTTCGGCTCATCTCCGTTTCGGCATGGCGGGAAACCCCCTATTATTCAGAGGCTGAACAAGCTGTTTTGGAATTTGCGGAGACCATGACGCACATGCCCGCCGAGGTGCACACCGATGGGCTACACGATAGACTACGGAAACATTTCACCCAGCAGGAAATTGCTGTTCTTTCGCTGGCCGTTGCGCAGATCAATTCATGGAATAGGCTGATGCGTTCCTTTGGAGCGGTGCCGGGGAATTTCGAGGTGGTCGCGAATTCCTCCAAGTGACACAGATTACGTTTGTAAAATTAGAGTTTATGAACTTTCCGGTATTGTGAAGGCGACATACCCATTAACTTGGTAAAGAGCCGGGAAAAATAAAAGGAGTCGTCAATACCGAGAAGCACAGCGATCTCTTTCACCGTTTTATCGCCCTTCCAGATCGATGGAAACTTCGGTGGTACAGCAGGCATTGCCGAGATGCTTTTGCAAAGCCATGCCGGATTCATCCATCTTTTGCCGGCGTTGCCGGATGCCTGGGCAACCGGCGAAGTAAAGGGCCTTAAAGCCCGTGGCAACTATACGGTGGATATCAAATGGAAAGACGGAAAAGTAATTGATTACCAAATACATTCACAGAAAAACAATCCGATTAAGGTGTTGGTGAATGGAACGATGACAGGCTATAACGGCAGGTAAGACCCCTACCTTTGGCATAACCTTTGCCCTTTTCACTGTGTAACAAAACTAGGAAGTTATGAAGAATACAGTGAAAATGATTGGAACATTCGTGTTGGTTTCATTGATGTTTATGGTTTCTTGTGATAAGGACACGGATCCTTCGGAAACGGATTTATTTGTTGGAACGTATGAAGGAGACATTTCGTTCAACGATGGAGAAGAGACGATTATCGACGAGGATGGCCGCGTGACGGTCGCAAAAGCGGGCGATACGTATTCCTTTATTTTTGGAAGCGGAATTCCAGATATCACCGGGGTCAAATTCGAGAAAGATGGTAATACCTATGTGGGTATAGGCGAAGGGTTTACGGGCATCCGGATCACAGCAAGTTCCCTGAATATACTTGTTACGAATGACCGGGGTACATGGACGGCGGATTGCAGCAGGTAGTAATTTTTTCTTACCTTGCGCCGGTTATAATGTATGCAAACTGTGACAAAACGTAAACAACCCCGGACAAATCGGATGAATTTATGGACACTAACCAAGAATCTTGTCCTCGCTGTCAGCGCGGCATTCTTGGTTAGTTCCTGTACATTTGACAAACAGGCTAAGGCACTTCGGGCGCTTGAAAAATGCCGTTATGAATATGTTTCTGCCGACAGTGTTTTCCTGGCGGGTACAGATGTGAATAAACTCATTGCCAACGGCCGAGTAGATGTAAGCCAGCTTCCCGGCATCGCAATGGGTTTCCTGAGCCGTGATATCCCGCTTTCAGGTGTGCTGAATGTACGCATTACGAATCCAACAAGCAATCTTGCCGGAATTCAGCAATTTGCCTATAAAGTGGAGGTTGAAAAAAGAGAGATACTAGATGGCATTTCAGATCTACCCATTGAGGTACCTCCGGGAGAGACCGTAACGGTCCCCATCCGGCTGCGCACCAATGTCTACAAATTCCTTTCGGACCGCGAGACCCTTAACAAATTGGTAACGTTTATCCAAAGCGCACGGAATGGTGTGACAGACGAAAAGGTCAATCTCACCTTCAAGATCAAGCCCACGCTGGCCCTGGGAAATAAAGCAATCAACTACCCCGGATACATTGATATCAACAAAGAAGTCGATGCTGAGTTCTTGGTAAAGCAGGGAATTTTCCGGTAGCTCAATTGCCGTACTGCTCTTCATAGTACTGTTGATAGTGCCCTGAAGTCACATCCTGCAACCACGCTTCATTGGACAGGTACCAATCCACGGTTTTCTCCAATCCTTCTTCAAATTGTAGACTGGGTTCCCAACCGAGTTCGTACTTCAGTTTCGTGGCGTCGATTGCGTAGCGGAGGTCATGTCCTGCCCTATCTTTTACAAAGGTGATCAATTTGGCCGATTCTCCTTCGCCACGGCCAAGCTTGCGGTCCATGATACGACACAGCAGCCGGATAAGGTCAATGTTTTTCCACTCATTATGCCCGCCGATGTTATACGTCTCACCAGAAGCCGCTTTGTGAAAAATGACATCGATTGCGCGTGCGTGGTCTTCTACCCACAACCAGTCGCGCACATTTTCTCCTTTGCCATATACCGGAACGGGCCGATTGTTTTTAATGTTGTTGATGGCAAGTGGAATAAGCTTCTCCGGAAAATGATGGGAGCCGTAATTGTTCGAGCAATTGGAAATCACCACATCCAGTCCATAGGTATCGTGGTAAGCACGTACGAAATGATCTGACGAAGCTTTGGACGCAGAGTATGGTGAATGTGGATCATACTTGGTTTCCTCGGTAAACATGCCCGAATCGCCCAGTGCACCATACACTTCATCCGTAGACACGTGGTAAAAACGATGTGTATCATAACGGCCTTCCCAATGTTTCCGTGCGGCGTTCAGCAGGTTTACCGTGCCCACCACATTTGTAAGCACAAACTCAATGGGATTGCTGATTGACCGGTCCACGTGCGATTCTGCAGCGAGGTGAATCACTGCATCCGGTTGTTCGGCCGCAAATAGCCCATCGATGAAGGCGGCATCTGTAATATCTCCTTTAACAAAACGGTAATTCGGACTGTTTTCGATATCTCTCAGATTGGCCAGATTACCCGCGTAGGTAAGTTTATCCAGATTGACAATCTGATAATCCGAATACGTCGTTACAAACCTGCGGACAACATGCGAGCCGATAAATCCGGCTCCGCCGGTAATGATGATCTTCTTCATAGTATAATTATACCTCTTTTGGCAATCCCAACTCCTCTATATAGGGCTTTATACCCGACCGATGCGCGAAGGCCAATGTTTCATTCAATTCCTCCCGGAATTCAAACTGCAGGTCTTCATGCAATTTTTCATATTTCCCGAGAATGTGTTTTATTCTTCCTGCCTGATATTTCAGTAACCGATCGTTCCTGCCGTATAAATGCGGCTCGAATAGCCGGTCAAAATGAGTAAAACTTTGTGACACTAAAAATAAACGCAACTGCAGTTCACTCATCTTATCTTTGGTAATGGCGACGTGTTCATTTACCAAACCGCTGCCAAATTTTAATGCCTTCATCAACTCGTCGGCATGGCCCCGTTGGTTTTCATTCGGTATATGCTCAGTGATTTGATTAACCAACCGAACCAATTGCCGGTGAACGGTTTCAATCCGCTCTTCTAAATCCGATTCATCTTCCAGTAACTGAAAATGTAGTTGCTTCATCAACATCCGGTCTTTACTGATCAACCGTACCAAAAGCTTATCTTTTTCCTGCTGAGGAAGTCCGAGAATCGCCTTTTTCAGCTCCGGTTGCTGATGGAGTGACATAAAATACCCGACTATGCCAGTGGATGATCTTTCAAATACTGTTCCCATTTCCACGCCGAGCGCATCATTTCGTCAATGCCCAGTTCGGCCTTCCAACCCAATTCCTGAGACGATTTGGAAACATCACCCCATACCTGCTCCACGTCTCCGGCCCGGCGAGGGCCGATCTGATAGTTCAGTTTTACTCCCGTAGACGCCTCAAAAGCTTTAATGACTTCCAGTACCGAGTTACCCTTCCCCGTACCGATATTGAATACATCGTAATTTCCCTTTGGGTTTCCCTTCTCCAATAAGCGAATAGCGGCAACGTGTGCTTTTGCCAGATCCACCACATGGATGTAATCCCGGATGGCCGAACCATCGGGTGTATTGTAATCATCGCCGAAGACCGTAATTGGCCCCCGTTTACCGATGGCGCTCTGCGTGATAAATGGCACCAAGTTTTGCGGAACACCCAAAGGCAACTCACCAATGAGTGCACTTTCATGAGCTCCAACCGGATTAAAGTAACGGAGAGACACGATGTGATAATTATCAAAAGCGGCTGCAGTTTCAGCGAGAATCTCCTCGGCAATCTGCTTGGTATTTCCATAAGGAGATTCCGCCTTCTTTACAGGTGCTGTTTCAGTGACGGGCAGTTGATCCGGCTGGCCGTATACCGTACAACTGGACGAGAACACAAAATTTACAGGTTTTCCCGCATAGGCGTTGAGCAGGTTGATCAACGAGAAGAAATTATTATGATAGTACTTAAGAGGCTGCTGAACCGATTCTCCCACGGCTTTGTAGGCTGCAAAGTGAATAATACCCGTAATGTCAGGATGTTCGGCAACGAACTGGTTAACTTTTTCATCGTCACACAAGTCGAAGTTATGGAATTCAGGCTTGATGCCCGTTATTTTTTTCAGCTGATCCAGTACACCCGCATTGGAATTTACCAGGTTATCCACGATGACCGGTGTGTAACCTGCCCGCAGCAATTCGACGACGGTATGAGAACCGATGTAACCCGTTCCGCCTGTTACTAATATTTTGCTCATTATTTTTTGTTATAATAGGTAAAATCTTTGTGTTTTATTTCTTGATCGGGTAATGATTTGAAATACTCGTAGGTAATACGCAATCCTTCTGCCCGGCCTATTCTGGGTTCCCACTCCAGCAATTCCCTCGCTTTGGTAATATCCGGCCTGCGCTGTTTTGGATCATCTACCGGCAGCTCCTTATACACCATTTTCTGCGTAGTTCCTGTCAGCTTAATAATTTCTTCTCCGAATTGCTTGATGGTAATCTCATCCGGGTTACCGATGTTAACCGGATAGGGATAATCACTGAGCAACAGCCGATAAATCCCTTCTACCTGATCATCCACGTAGCAGAAGGAGCGGGTTTGCGAACCATCGCCAAAGACGGTCAGGTCTTCGCCGCGCAGGGCTTGACCGATAAATGCAGGTAACACCCGGCCATCGTTGAGCCGCATCCTTGGCCCGTAGGTGTTAAAAATACGCACGATACGGGTTTCGAGACCATGAAAGGTATGATAGGCCATGGTAATGGCTTCCTGAAAGCGCTTGGCCTCGTCGTACACTCCCCTTGGTCCTACGGGATTTACGTTACCCCAGTACTCTTCCGGTTGGGGGCTGACGGTAGGATCTCCGTATACTTCCGAAGTCGAAGCCACCAAGATACGGGCTCCTTTGGCCCGGGCCAAACCCAACAAATGATGGGTACCCAACGACCCCACCTTCAACGTCTGGATCGGAATTTTCAGGTAATCAATGGGACTGGCGGGAGACGCAAAATGAAGAATGTAATCCAATTGCCCCGGCACGTGAACGAACGTTGACACGTCGTGTTTGTAAAATTCGAAGTTTTCTAACTTGAATAAGTGTTCGATATTTCGGAGGTCACCCGTAATGAGATTGTCCATGCCAATCACATGATAATCCTCTTTTATAAAACGGTCGCATAAGTGGGATCCCAGAAATCCGGCAGCACCGGTGATGAGTATACGTTTTCTCGACATAATTTGTGCGGTGTAGAATTAACCTGATAATTTACTTAATATACAACACGAATGAGGTTGCATACAAAAATTTATCTAAGTTTGGCGCGAAGATAAGGATTTATAATCAAGATGTGGATACTCTATCTCGCTGGAATCAAAATATATGGACTATTAATTTATATTTTGTCACCTTTTAACGACAAAGCAAAAAAGTGGTCCCGTGGACGGCGCGGATTATTATCACGCATCGCCCGTGAAGTGGATCCGGATTCCCAAAGTATTTGGTTTCATTTCGCATCATTGGGCGAATTTGAGCAAGGACGGCCCGTGCTGGAAGGCATCCGGTTACACCGCCCCAATACTTCCATTGTGGTCACTTTCTATTCGCCTTCGGGATACGAAATACGAAAGAACACACCGCTTGCAGATCATGTGTTTTACCTACCTGAGGATACTCCGGCCAACGCGAAGGCACTGATCCGTTTGATTAACCCTTCGTTGGCTATATTTACGAAATACGAATATTGGCCTTTTTACTTCCGCACCCTTGCCTCCCATCACATTCCCCTTTACCTTATATCCGCTATTTTCAGGCCGGATCAGGTTTTTTTTAAACCTTATGGCGGTTTTTTTCGTAAAACTCTCACCTACGTAACCTATTTTTTCACGCAAAACCAGGATAGCCTTAACTTGTTGGCCAGGTTAGGACTCACGAACGCAAGCCTTGCCGGCGATACGCGTTTCGATCGGGTATCTACCCTCCCCGAAAGCCGGAAACACATACCCGAAATTGAGTTATTTGCGAAGGAAGCACCCGTATTGGTTGCTGGCAGCACATGGCCGGCAGATGAAGCATTGCTAGTAAATTTACATATACGGTTTCCCGACTGGAAAATCATCATCGCGCCCCATGAAATCCACGAGGAGCACCTTCGTTCCATCGAAAAATTGTTTCCCGATGCCGTGCGCTTTTCCAAGCGAAGTAAACCGATCACCCATCACCCATCTCCCGCAACCGTGCTCCTCATCGACAACATTGGTATGCTTTCGTCACTCTACGCGTATGGTCAAATCGCTTACATAGGCGGCGGTTTCGGGGCGGGCATACACAACACTTTGGAGGCCGCTGCTTATGGCATCCCTGTGATCTTCGGACCGAACTATCGGAAATTCCAGGAAGCAAAAGACCTGTTGGCCAACGGCGGTGGGTTCAGCGTACAGAGCACCGATGAGTTAATTGCTGTTTTCGACAATTTAAGTGCGGATGCGTCGCACCGCCAACACGCGGGACAAACCGCTGGCCGATATGTACGGGAGCATGCGGGTGCAACGGCAGTCATCTTACACTTACTCGTCGAAAAAGAGCTCGGAAGCAATACGATCGGCGAGTAACTTTCCCCGATGGGTCAGGGTAGCAATCTGGCCGACGAGTGATACCGCTCCCTCCGAAACAAACGGTTGCAGCCCCAAACGGAGCTTCTCACTATAAGCCGTATCGAATTGTCTTTCTACATATGCCAAATCCATCCCCCAAACTGTCCGAAGTGAGGTCATAATGTATTCGTTGAGCCGATCCAATTCGGTAAGCTCTTCGCGTTCATAAGGGATAACACCACGCTGGACCGCCTGAATATACCGGGCGTTGTTACGCACATTCCACTGCCGGGAGTGTCCATCAAATGAATGCGCAGAAGGACCGATGCCCAGGTAAGGAACCCCCTTCCAATAGTTGCTGTTATGGCGGGCATAATGGCCCCGCCTGGCAAAATTGGAGATTTCGTATTGCTCATACCCCGCAGCGGCAAGCCGTTCCATCAACTGCTCAAACTGGGCAGCACTCTGGTTCTCATCCATGGGAGATTGTTTGCCCTTGCGGATAAAAGCAGCCAACGCGGTTTGCGGTTCAATGGTCATGCCATAGGCCGATACATGGGGAATTCCAAAATCCAGTAGTTGATCGATATTCTGTTGCCATTTTTGATCCGTAAGTAACGGATATCCATAAATCAGATCGGCGGTAATGTTTTGGTATCCACTATCCTGAACGCGTTGAATCGCTTCTGCTGCCTCGATGGCATTGTGGGCACGGTTCATCCAACGCAAGTCTTCTTCAAAGAAGGACTGGATACCGATACTGAACCGGTTAATCGCAGTATGCCTCATTGCAGCCACCTTTTGCCCACTCAGGTCATCGGGATTCGCTTCAATGGTAATTTCAGCGTCCGGTTGGACATCAAAATAATGGGCAACCGTATCGACGAGCCACGATAGCTCATCCGCTTCCAGCAAAGACGGTGTACCTCCACCGAAATAAATGCTTTCAATCCGGCTGTCCGTTAGGTAGTGTGACTGCAGCGCTACCTCCTGTTCCATGGCGCGCAGCATCTCGTCCCGATACTTCAGGGAAGTACTGAAGTGAAAATCACAATAGTGACAAGCCTGTTTGCAAAACGGAATGTGAAAATAAATGCCGGCCATGCCACAAAGATAAAACCTACTTTTAAAAAAATGGCGTATATTAGTCTACCCTTATGAACTGTATGAACCCCGTGGTCCGGATCCTATCTTTCTTGTTTGTCACTGCGATCCTATCCGGATGTTCAGGAGGGGATTCCAACGAGGAATGGTATGCCTTTGCCGGAATCCATGAAGCGGTGCGCTACCCAATTGACACCTGTTTGCGCTGGACTCCCGTATAGGTCTTTACTTTTCCCAGATCAAATTATCTAACTAAACATATGATAACCATGAAAAATAGCCAAGTATCAAGAAGACGGTTTCTAAACATTGCTGCAATAACAGCAGCCGGCATTGCCGTCTCGAAAAAAGTCACCTTTGGAATGCCTGCTTATATCAGAGATTTGAAAAAACCCCATTCGGTATTCAAAGGGGTACAGATCGGCGTCATTACTTATTCGTTCCGCAGCATGCCTAGCAGTGCCGAACAATTGCTTCAATATTGTTGCGAATGCGGCGTCAGTGCGGTAGAACTGATGGGCGATGCTGCCGAAGCATTTGCAGGCGCCCCGGTAGCACCCCCACGCCCGCAACGGGGCAGTACAGAAGGACAGGGAGCCTGGAAGGCACACCTGCAAGCCTTGGCAGATTGGCGGCAAAAAGTGCCCATGACCCGGTTTGAGCAACTCCGGAAACTGTATAACGATGCAGGAGTCAGCATATATGCCTACAAACCCAGCGCATTGGGAGCCAATAACACCGATGCGGAAATTGCCTATGCATTCCGTGCAGCCAAAGCCTTAGGTGCCAACCAAGCGAATGTAGAATTCCCGACCGATCCGGCGCAGACCAAACGCCTGGGCGAATTGGCCGCCAAACACAAAGTCTATGTGGGTTATCACGGACATACGCAACAAACATTCAGCATGTGGGACGGAGCCATCGCCCAATCCCCCTATAACGCCATAAATTTCGATATGGGTCATTATGTAGCAGCAGGATTCGATGCCATTGAATTTATAAAAGCCAAACATACACACATTGTGAGTATGCATGTCAAAGACCGGAAAACCAAGGAAAACGGCGGTGCCAATTTGCCTTGGGGCCAGGGAGACACCCCGATAGCGGAAGCGTTGCAACTAATGGCCAAATCGCACGTTAAATTTCCAGCAACCATTGAACTGGAATACCAGGTTCCAGAAGGGTCTGATGCAGTGAAAGAGGTAGCTAAATGCGTAGAATTTGCCAGAAAGGCATTGGGAGCTTAAAAAAATTCGTAGCTTAGCCAAGCACACCTTAAACGACAAATGTATAAACCGTATGGAGAAAAAAATCCTTTTAACCGAAAGGGACATGCCCACGCAATGGTATAACATTGTGGCCGACATGCCCAACAAACCCTTACCCCCATTACATCCGGCTACCAAACAACCGGTAGGGCCTGATGATCTCGCTCCGCTTTTTCCGATGGCGCTTATCCAGCAGGAGGTTTCAGCCGAACGTTACATCGACATTCCCGAAGAGGTACAGCAAGCGTACCGCATCTGGCGCCCTACTCCGCTCATTAGGGCTACCCAACTCGAAAAAGCACTCAATACCGATTGCAAAATCTATTATAAATACGAAGGCACTAGCCCGAGTGGCTCACATAAGCCCAATACGGCGATCCCGCAGGCTTACTATAATAAACAGGAGGGCGTTAAGCGTATCATTACCGAAACCGGAGCCGGCCAATGGGGTACAGCACTCAGTTTCGCATGCAGCCATTTCGGTATGGATTGCGAAGTGTACATGGTGCGTATCAGTTTTGACCAAAAGCCCTACCGAAAAATCCTGATGAACACATTCGGAGCAAAAGTA
The DNA here is from genome assembly GCF_014642075.1 of Parapedobacter defluvii. Classification (GTDB taxonomy): domain Bacteria; phylum Bacteroidota; class Bacteroidia; order Sphingobacteriales; family Sphingobacteriaceae; genus Parapedobacter; species Parapedobacter defluvii. The sequence goes on from NZ_BMIK01000003.1 coordinate 330,032, forward strand.
TACGCTTCGCCCACCAATGGCACACAGGCAGGGAGAAATGCCCTTGCGGCCGACCCCAACACTCCCGGAAGCCTGGGACTGGCTATCTCCGAGGCCATTGAAGTGGCGGTGGGTGATGAACAAACCAAATATGCTTTGGGTTCGGTGTTAAACCATGTGCTGCTCCACCAAACCATTATCGGCCAGGAAGCTAAAAAACAGCTGGAATACACCGGTGATTATCCCGACGTCGTTATCGCTCCATTGGGTGGAGGTTCAAATTTTGCGGGGCTTTCTTTTCCTTTTGTGAAAGACAAAATAGAAGGCAAGTCTGTCCGCTGCATTGCCGTTGAGCCTGCCTCATGTCCCAAGTTGACCAAAGGTAAATTTATGTATGATTTCGGTGATACCCAAGGGTATACCCCCTTATTGCCCATGTATACATTGGGACATACGTTCACTCCCGCAGCCATCCATGCAGGCGGACTCCGCTACCACGGGGCCAGTGTATTATGCAGCCAGTTGTTAAAAGACGGACTCATCGAGGCACAAGCCATCCAGCAACTGGAGTGTTTCGAGGCCGGGGTACTGTTTGCGAAGGCCGAAGGAATTGTGCCCGCACCCGAGGCCAATCACGGTATTGCCCAGGTAATCCGGGAAGTGAATAAAGCCCGGGAAGCGGGAACGTCAAAGACCATCCTTTTCAACCTCTGCGGACACGGTTTTGTGGATATGGCGGCTTATCAGGACTATTTTGAGGGTAAGCTGCAGGACCATTCGTTCACCGATGAGGAACTGACCGCGGAAATCGGCAAATTGGAGGCACTGCAACCGTAGTCAGGAGTTGGCGATAGGCAAGCTGTCTAAACCGGGTTGCCCTCATCCTGCTCTGAAGGCAACCCGGTTTGGATGGGCTTTTAACTTCTTTTAAAGGTGATGGTCACACTAAAAACCGTCCCATCCCCGGTCTGGGTGGATTGCTTAAGCCGGAGCTGCTGGTCATTCGCTTCCAACACTTCCACCACAGACGGCTCTTCGCCCCGTTCGGAGATAGTCAATTGCTTGCTGCTGCTATCATACGACCAAGTACCGGATACGTATTCCTGGGCATCGTCTTCGTCGCAGCGCAGGTTTCCTTCGTTCACCACAATACTTCCATCGCTTTTAAAAAGGGTGATGTCATCCAGCCTACAGGGCTCCGAAAATGCCATCATATCGCTATCCGCATGCCCATCGCCATCCAAATCGATAGCTGGTGTAAGTTCCATGCGCTGTACAGTCCATTTTTTACCGGCGAAAGCCGTTGACGTGTCTCCCCCTTCGTCTGCCCCATTCTTTTTACAGGCACTGGCTCCGGCCAATAAAACGACTGACATCAGTAGATAAATTTTTTTCAATTGCTTGTTCATTTTCATTACATTATGATACCTAATTCTATTAATTACGCTACCAACGGCGCGTTGGATGGACACAAAACTCCCCCTGAAAAATTTCCTTCACAACTATAACTGCCGACAGCGCTATTTTACGTTGAGAGAACGCCTTGTGCACGGCGAGGTGTGCTGGTCTATGGTTTACAGCCATCCATCTACCAAAACACCCGGTTTGACATCGCCTAAGACAAATGGCAAATCCTTCATTTATTTTTCGCCTATCAAATCGCTCTCGTCATGTTCACATTCATCTTAAATTGTTTGGAATTCCTCATTTTGTCGGGTTATTTTGTCATTGCCGCGCAAGGTGTCTTTTATCACCTGGCCCTTGGGAGGGTATTCATGAAAATTCCGACTGCTGGTTTTCTTGAGCTTAGACAGGCTACGGATCGGTATATCCGCCGACCGTTGAAAGTATTTTACGTAAGTATGCCGCTGTTGATGCTGACCGGGATTGTGCTAGGCATCGGATACCTATCGTTAACGGCCAGTTTGTGTATGGGCATCGCGTTGCTTTTACTGCTGCTGGATATCCGGCTTATTCTCAGGAGCAGTGAACCCATCAATCAGTTGGTAAATCAGCTGACAGACTTGCCTAATGTTGAGGGAGGAAATAATTTGCAACACGCATGGGTGCAAACTATGCTCCGCCGTGGCTATTTTAATGGGATGGGCTTCCTGTCACTGATCGTTGGGCAGGTGTTCGGCTAAACCTAGTATGTGGGAAGACCGGCCGGGCATCGATCAGGTTGTAGGGCTGAAAAAGCGACGCTGGCACGCTGCTTTGTAATACCGACCGATTGGCAGTTCCTTCCCATTGATTTCCACGGAGTAGCTGTGATAGCTTTCTACCTTATCCAGCGATACAATAAACGATCGGTGTATCCGGACAAACTGGCTTTCAGGCAGCAAATCATCGAGCAGCCTGATTTTCTGTTTTGAGATGAGTACCTTTTCTTTCAGCACCACTTTGATGTAATCTTTAAGGCTTTCAATCCAATAAATATCATTTACATTGACCTTCATCATCTTCCGGTCTACCCGCAGGTAAAGGTAACTTTCGGAAGATCTTCCGGAAAGGACTGGGTCCGACTGATGGATAATCGACTGCTGTAACTTAAATTGGTCAAATACTTTATCCATAGCCTTCAGGAAACGGTCGAAGGGTATCGGCTTCAGCAAATAGTCGACTGCATTGAGATCAAAGCCTTCAACCGCATAATCTTGAAAGGCCGTTGTGAAAATCACCTTGGGGGGATTTTTCAAGCTGCGGAGCAGTTCTGTCCCACTTAGTCCCGGCATTTTCACATCCAGAAACATCAAATCAACTTTACTCTTTTGAAGCAGTTGAAATGCCTGTATCGCATTTGCACAGGTAGCTGTCACCGAGATTTCCGGAAAATTTGCCAAATAGCCTTCAATCACCTCGATGGCAAACGGTTCATCGTCAACAATAAGGGTTTTTATTTTCATCTCAATAATTTGTTCTTTAAAGGGCGATGAAGCTTGCATAAATTGTTCATGTCCATTTTGTATACGCAATTTATGCAGGTTTCATTAGAATAATTTGCTTTTTTAAGGCTATGAAGCTTGCATAAATTGTTCATGTCCATTCTATATATGCAATTTATGCAGGTTTCATTAGAATAATTTATTCATATTTTTGAGCTAACTCAGGCTGGTATTCACCCGTTGACAGCGGAAAATCCGCTTCCGCCTGCCGATCCAATTTGATTTCGACGATCACTGCAAAAACATCTTCCTCCTCGTCGTAAATACGCAGTTGATGTTCATTCGGATAAACGAGTTGCAACCTTTTCCGTATGTTAGCCAAACCGATATTCCCTTTGGGAACCATCGGTTTGGAAGGTACACTTTTCGGTTTGGCATTTGAAATTTTGAACGAAAGATGCGTTCCGGTCACAACAAGTTGCATATTGATCCACCTCGATTCTACGGTCTCCTGCACACCGTGCTTGAATGCGTTTTCGACCAAAGGAAGGAGCAAAAGTGGTGCAATTTCCTGGTTTTCCACTACGCCTGTAATCCCTAGGTGGATATCCAGATCAGCGTCACTCCGTAATCTTTCCAACGAAATGTACTGCTCGATGATATCAAGTTCCTTACTCAATTTAACTGTTGGCGTATCACATTCATACAGAATATACCGGAGAATCTGGGAGAGCCCGATCACCACCGAAGGTGCCTGTGGGGAGCGGTTCAGGGTAAGTGCATACAGACTATTGAGCGTATTGAACAAAAAATGCGGGTGAATCTGACTCTTGAGGAAATTCAGCTCGGCTTCCACGGCGGCCTCCCTCCGCTCCCAATACAATTTAAATAACCGGATTGCAATGGCAAACCAAACCACCATATTCGTTTGTTCCGCAGCATTCATAAAGGCGGAAAAACGGATCAACTGACCCCAGACACTTCCCTGAATCTTATCCCAAACGATCGACTGGTTAAGCTTATTCAAAAACTGGTATACATATGGATCTGCATAAAAAATTTCAACGAGGCGGAACAAGAGGATTGCGGTAAGTCCACATAACAGGGCCGAAAAAACGAAGCTCTTGTATTTTCTTTTCAGCAATGTCCGTGGGATGACCCAATAGCCTACGGCATAAAAGTACACCACCTGAATCATCCAGAAGTAGATGCTGAAGTGCAAGGATGCCCAGAAGCTTTTGATGTAGATGCTGTAAAGGACGGTCATCATCAATAAAGCGACCATCCAGAAAACGACGTGCTGCGCTATCCGATTAGCAAAGAAAAACCGAAGTGCCCGTTTCCACATGATTCATCAAAGATAATGAACGGCAGCATGTGTTTACATCATGAACAGACGATTTGTAGACAGACGACCTTATTTCGTCGATACACAACCGCGTATGGGCGGGCACAAAAGCGATCGTTCAATAGCGATCGCAGCAGGTCTGCGGTTATATTGATTTCGGATGCTTCTGCCCGTTATGACAGGTGACGCATGTGACCGTCATTGCGTTTCCTTCCTTACTGTGGTTCTTGAAATACTTCTTGTTGATTTTTGCGGTCATCCGTAACATTTTGCGGGCGATGTCTTTGTGGTGGTTTTCATCACTTGCAAAGTCCAGCTTCTTGGGATCCGCACTGCTCGGAACGTGACAAAAGTCGCATTTCACACCTAACGCCGCATTAAATCCCTTCATCACCTCCCGGACTTCCTGAAAAGTCATATTTTTGGGGAGAACCTTTAGATTTTGGGGGGTAGGATCTTGCGATTGGGGTACAAAGGCACTGAAAACACCTACAAAAGACAGGAGCAAAGCGGCAACCGTTAATTTCTTGACATTGTTCATCTGGCACAATTTTAGGATTACCCATGCAAGTTATTCAACTTGCGGAAAAAGTATCAACAAAATCTGCTATTTGGAATAGCTATAAATCCAAACTTGACCGTCATGCAGGAAATTGTATATTCGCTCAGGATTATGAATAAAACGGAAGCAGGAGGCACTAAATGACCATTGAAACACATCAAATCAACCACAAAGCCATTGCTGAAGTAATTTCAGATGCATATCTGATAAAAACGGCCGAGGATGCATTGGATTTACTGGGTAATCTGTACTATCAGGGTTTTGACGGAGCCATTCTTCACGAACAGAACCTTACACCCAACTTCTTCGACCTGAAAAACGGGCTAGCCGGTGAGATCCTGCAAAAATTCTCCAATTATCGATTCCGGCTTGCGATTGTCGGGGATTTTACCCCATATACGGGCAAAAGCATCCGGGATTTTATTCGCGAAAGCAACCGTATCGGACACATCAGCTTTTCGAATTCGATAGCTGAAGCGCTGGCAAAATTTGAGTAACCCCTATTACGCATCCTCCCATTTTACAAAGGCAGCATCTAAACTCCACCACCGTGCCACCGAGACCAAACACTTGTGTAATTGATTGCTGATATTGTGCGGATACGACCCATATGTACGGTGGAGTATGTCTCATATTTCCTAATTTAGCCGCCAAATTAGAAAGCTGTGTCGCAACGGTCATTATGGGATAAGGTAAGCAAGGGAGATCAACATGCCTTTACAAAGTGCTTTGACCAATATTGGGAGGCACTTTACCATGCTGCCTTTTGGCGTGTATGCGACGAAGAGCTTGCCAAAGATCTGGTACAGGACGTATTTATTACTTTGTGGGATAAGCGATCGGACATCGTCATAAACGATAGCCTGATCGGGTACCTGCACCGGATGCTCCGCAACCGGATTATCAACCACTTCAAAGTAGAAGGTATCCGCCAAAACCATCATCAAGGTTCGTCCTATACCAGCCAGGCAGATGTACCGACACCCGAAACCGAAACGTTATGGAAGGAATCCATTCAGCGATATAAAGCCGCAATAGCTAACCTACCTGAAAAAATGCGGGAAATCTTTCTGCTACGCCACGAGGAGGGATCAGCAATTTCCGAGGTAGCCGAACGCTTGGGCATCACTACCCAAACGGTCAAAAATCAATATACCGCTGCCATGAAACGTATCAAGCATGAACTGCTGACACCAGAAGGAGGGCAAAGCAATCCGCCCTCTTCGGGATTACTGGCCATCGCCATTTTTTTCTGACTGCTCTAGTACTTCGTAGCACGAGCGTTGTCAAGCTATAAAATCCCTCAGGAGATTTACTTAGCAAAACAACGATGGATGAACAAAAAATAGCGGAATTACTACGGCTGCAACGGGAACTTACCACCGAAGAAAAAGAGGTGCTGCGAGAATGGTATGATCAATTTCCCGAATACCATTACCTAACATTTGACAGCTCATCACATAAACAACGCATCGCGCAGGAAATACGCAGCCAGGTTTTCGCGCAGCTACCGATGTGCCCGCGGCAGTTGTGGCCGCTTGTCTTGCGTATCGCCTCGGTGGTTATAGCCGCCGTCGTTTTGGGCTGGTGGTTGTGGCCCCTAACACGTAAACACACACCGGACAACATCCGTTGGGTGGAAATCCATGCAGACAGCGGGGGAAAAAACAGATTTGTCAATCTTCCCGACGGTTCCAATGTAACCCTGTTCCCCGGCTCTACCCTAAAATACCGTAAGCCATTTATCCGTGAGAGACGCCTCATAAACGTTAGCGGATTAGCCTACTTCGAAATAGCGCCCGATCGTGAACATCCATTTACCGTAGATACGGAAGAAGGTATCTCGACTACTGTGATTGGCACCACATTCACCATCAAAGCATTCGCTGAGGATGGAGCGGTACAGGTGGGCTTGCTTTCCGGCAAGGTACGGGTTGACAAAAAGGGTGACGTGATCGATATACTCAATCCCAACGAACAGCTGACTGTAAGCACAAAAGACAACGCTGTGCACAAACAGCCCCTGGACAGCAGTCCGAATACCGAATGGCTTTCGGGAACGCTCGTTTTGCGTGAGGCTCCGCTGTCGGAAGTTGCTGCCGTTATCCAGCATCTATACGATCTAGAATGCTCCTTTGATCAATTAGCTACCGCCGATATGCGCTTCAACCTGCAAATACCAATGGACGCACCGGTTGCAGAATTAATGGAAACGATTTCACTTATATCAGACCTCGATTGCCGTATCCATAAAAACACGGTGTTTTTCGAGCTAAAGACCCTTTAACACCTACGTATTATGTCCTTACTTCCGTTCAAAACCGTTATTTTAGTTAGTTTCCTATCCCTTGTTATGGCGCTACCTGCTAACGCCCAGCGTGTTGATCATGATCCGTTTATAACTTGTACAATCACGAAGGGTAACCTAGCTAACGCCATACAGACGCTGGGCAAAGCAGCCAATGTGCAGATCATCTTTGAACGTAGCCTCCTTGACCACTACCAGGTTACCGACCAAACGTTTACCGGAACGCACCTTTCCGTAGCCATCCGGCAACTCCTTGCCTCTACCCAACTGCAACTGGTCATTCGGGACGGTAAACTCCTCATCGGCCCAAAACCCAGCAAGGTAGGCAGTCAATCGGGCGTAATCAGTGCCACACTCAGTGGGTATGTAGCAGATGCTTCCAGCGGTGAACGGCTGGTGGGTGTGACCATTGACATACGGGGCGTTGCTACCACAACCAATAACTACGGTTATTTTAGCATCACCGTTCCTGCGGGCGATACCGAAATCCGTATTTCCATGATGGGGTATCAGACGTTGACGGAAACACTGGCTCTGCAACAAAACATCCATCGCACGTTCGCGATGGATCGAAAAGCCATCGTACTGGACGATATTGAAGTCACCGCCTCCACCTCTCCTTCGATCCAGCAGCGGACACAAATGGGAAATATCAACCTTTCGGTTGAGCAAATCCAATCGGCTCCGCGCTTCATGGGTGAGGCAGATGTGTTGAAGACCGTCCAGCTATTGCCGGGTATTCAGCAAGGGTCGGAAGGAACTTCGGCGTTACTTGTGCGGGGTGGGTCGCCCGATCAGAACATGTTCCTGCTTGATGGCACGCCGCTTTACAACCCTTCCCACTTGTTGGGAGTATTTTCTACGTTCAATACCAGCACACTCAAAAATGTAGATCTGTATAAAGGTGCTTTTCCCGCAAGATTCGGGGGCAGACTCTCCTCCGTGCTGGATATCACGACCAAAGACGGCAACCTCAACGAACTGCATGGAGATTTCTCGATCGGCTCGATGGCCTCCCAGTTTACGTTGGAAGGACCACTGAAAAAGGGGAAAACTTCTTTTGTCTTGTCAGGAAGGCGAACGTATGCCGATCTCGTGGTACGTCCCTTCATGGGAAAATTCGAAGAAGACGTAGACAAATTCGCGGTGTTTTTCCATGATATTAACGTAAAACTGCACCATAAATTTTCCGATGATGATCGCCTGTTCTTCTCGGTCTATTCCGGTCGCGACTATTTCCGTGCACGCACCGACTACCAAAGCAACCATGGTCCCGAGGGATGGTACACCCGTTCGCAAGATGATTTTCGCATCGGGTGGGGTAATCATACCGGCACCATCCGTTGGAACCACATATTCGGCCCCAAGTTATTTGCCAATGTATCGTTGATGGGTTCACAATACCGTTTCAATACCGCTGCGGCCAGCGAAACCACTGATCCGGATAACCGATCTACCTCTGACAATGAGCTTATCTCAGGTATCCGCGATTTCGGAGGCAAAATTGACTTTGATTACCGGCCCCATCCCGCCCATGCTGTCAAGGCCGGAGTGGGCATCATCAACCATCGTTTCACCCCCGGGTCGAGCAGTCTATCCTACGATACAGGAAGGTCTGGTGCTCCGGTGAATGTAAGCCTTTCTACGGTCCTGCATGGCAACGAGATCAATGTCTATGCGGAAGATGAATGGCAGCTGTCCCCGAGGGCAAGCGTCAACCTGGGCCTGCATGGCAGCCTATTTGCAACCGCTGGCAAAACATATGGGTACGTCCAACCCCGGATCAGTGGACGGGTCATGCTTCCCGGTGATGTGGCATTCAAGGTGGGGTATGCGCAAATGGCCCAATACCTGCATCTGTTGTCCAACAACACGATATCGCTACCCACTGATCTGTGGGTTCCCGCAACAAGCCGGGTAAAACCCCAGTTGGCCCAGCAGCTATCGGCAGGTTTCGCCCGCAGCATTGCTCACAATACGGTCGAGCTTTCGGTGGAAGGCTATTATAAGAATATGGATAACGTTATTGAGTATAAAGAAGGGGAACTGTATTTTGCAACGGCAGGTAGAGACTGGGAACATAAAGTTACATCCGGCAACGGACGGGCCTTTGGCGTGGAGTTTTTTGCCCACAAGAAGGTAGGCCGGCTCAACGGGTGGGCGGGTTATACGTGGGCAAAGACAGACCGCAAAATTGAGGGAGTTAATTTTGACCGGCGTTTTCCCTATAAATACGACCGCAGGCACGAATTCAAGGCATTGGCCATCTATAAACTTTCAAAAGGCATTCACATCAGCGGCAGTTGGGTATACCAATCGGCCACGCCGTTTACCCTTGTGCTGGGCGAATACGAGGGCATAAGCGACCCCATACCGTATGGGTATGGTACAGGGGCAGCGGGCAATAAACGTGTCCCGTTGGTCAACTCGCGTAATAACATCCGGCTGGAAGATTATCATCGGTTAGACATCAGCATCGACTTTGTCAAGATAAAACGCAACGGCAACCAGCGTATCTGGAATTTCAGTGTATACAATGTATACAACCGTCAAAATCCCTTTACTTACTATCCCGACGGTGGGATTGCCGGCGGCGGCCAATATCAGGAGCTTACGCGCGTAACCCTACTCCCCATCTTACCCAGTATCAGTTACATCCTCAAATTTTAATGTACCAGTATGATTTTTATGAAAAAACAATGCATTCTTTATACACTTGTTTTTGTTCTATGTGGATCGATCAGTGGATGCACGGATACCATCGATTTCTATCAGGAAGATCGACAATCGGCCATCGTACTGAACAGCCTGCTCAATACCGACAGCATCGTTTACGCCCGGATGACGTGGATGAACAAACCGGGAGCAATGTACGACTATTGGACCTTTAATGAAATCAAGGATGCCGAAGTCTCGCTGTATGAAAACGGGGATTTCGTTGAGCGCCTTGCGCCTGTAACCATCGGCGACAGCCTCTATAATTCTCACTATTACAAAAGCACCCACTCTGTGCGTCAGGGACAAACCTATCGGTTGGTTGCCACCCTGCCAGATGGGCAACGGGTATCAGCGGAGGGATGGATACCCGCCCAGCCTTCCTTTTCGATCGGAAAGGCTAAATGGATACCTTCACCTTCGAATCCGGGACGCGATGAGACCCAAGTCGATTTAAAGCTGAATGATCCCCCCGGTGAGCGCAACTATTACCGTATCCGGATATTCACTTTTTTTGAAGGTTATGTCGAACGTCGGTTTCAACACTTCACCTGGATCGGCCCCGGTAAGCAGGAAGCCAACTTCTTTGAGGATGAATTCCATCAACAGGTGTTTATTGACGACGAACTGTTTGATGGGCAATCCGTCGAACTGATCCTGCGCTGCGAAAACATGCTTTTTGAAAACGACCGGATCGAAGTGACGGCCCTTACGCAGGAATCTTACCGCTATCTCCGCAACAATGCCTTTGCAAACGAATCAGTCGATAATATCCTTACCGAACCGATCCCGGTGTATACCAACGTGACTGACGGGCTGGGATTTGTCGGCGGTGTGGCTGTACGTGAGCAAAACATTGAAGTGGATAGAACGGGTGCTCCTTAAAACCGGATGCGAAAATCTGGTTTTCAAGTGACCTACTCAGGACATTAAAATTCCTCTATTGCAAATGCAATAAAAATATCGTATCATTGTCATGAAGGCTAATGGGTTGCACATGAAACTCAGTAAAAAGGACATAAACACGATCAGAAAGTATTTTTCCCGAATACCGGTAAATAAGGCTTATTTATTCGGTTCATTTGCAAGAAATCAAGCGGATGAAAGCAGCGATGTGGATATCTTGGTTGAACTTGACTATCGACAACCCATCGGCCTCCGCTTTTTTACCTTCCAGGATGAATTATCAACACTTTTGAATCGAGGAGTTGATTTAGTGACCGAAGATGGTCTCTCAAAGTATGTTCGGCCATTCGTTGAAAATGACAAAGTCCTTATCTATGAAAGGCCAGCTCGGCGATAAAGTTAGGATTCAACATGTTTTAGATGCTATTGGTGAAGTCGAATCCTATCTTAAAGGGGTGGAATACGAGGCGTTTATCCAAAACTCTGAAAAACGGTTTGCCACGATTAAGCAAATTGAGATCATCGGAGAAGCTTGTAACGCAATAAGCCAAAAAATAAAAGATACAAACAGCGGAATTCCCTGGAAAGCGATTAAAGGATTCCGTAACATATCTATTCACGAATATTTCGGCGTCAACCTACGAATCATTTGGGATATCGCTCAGTACGACTTGCCCCCGATGAAAGAACAACTTCAAAACATACTTAAAACGTTGATTTAATTCAAAGTATTTTCTTATACGACTCGCTACTAACTCTTTCAGATCTAGGAGGAGGAAGGGCCGAAGCCTTAAAACCGGATGCGAAAATCCTCCTTGGCCTGCCCTTCGTGGAAAAATACCATGCCCAGGTGGAACAAATCGACGGTTACCGTCACGTCTGGTCGCTTTTGAAGGGTACGCCAAAATTTTCTCATCTGTTTGCCACGGTAAATACCGATCAGTACCAATACGCTACCCGTGTGAAGCTGTGACCAAAGCTGCCGCAGTTGGGATGTTAGCCGGTCTACATCATTCCCGTTGACGATGACCAAGTCCAACGGATAGGTGGGTAACGGTTCGCCTATCCGATATACCGTATCGGGAGTAAACCTGGCAATTAGCCGGGCTATCAGCCGTTCTACTTTACCAAGGGGTTCTTGACTCCTTCGGGGTGCGTAAATTACTTCATCCACTAGCTTATACACGAAAGGCGAATGTGTACCATGACGCGAATGGGACGTCAGGAAATGCAGGATGTAATCAACGTAAAACCGAGGGCTGCGCATCGGATCAAAGATACGGGAAACTGTCTGTTTATTTCCATCTCCGATGCGACCAAAGCCAATACGCCGGTTCCTTCCGAATGGTTTCTTGCAATCGCTCACCGAAGCACCGGGTTATCTCGCCTTTGGCTGTTTCGTTAGGTTTATCTGTTATTAATGAAAAATGCACATCCCATCCGGCTTCCCCATTTCTTTCCAGCTCGATATAGAAAACCACTGCATCGATTGCTTTGGCTAATTTTTCAGCTCCATCAAATAAGGCGGTCGGCTGATTCAGCAATTCCATAGGAAGGCCCCGATTGCGCCCCGGAAACTGATCGGCAATAAACAGACTGAGGGAAGCATCGTCTTTCGCTTTCATCAATTGGCGTACGGCCTTTTCTGCCGGAATCAACTGCATCCCAAACCGGGAACGGGTGTACATTACGAAGCGACCTACCGATTTGTTTGACAAGGGTTTGTACAGGGCTTTTACCGGTATGGACAGTTTACTGGGTAAGATACTCAGACTCTCCCAGTTGCCGTAATGTCCAAGCAATGCTACCATGGGTTTTGCCTTACACTGATACTGTTCCAGTAAATCTGCATCCACAATACGGACACGACCGGCCAGTTCTCGCCTACTGACGGAAAATGATTTAATAATTTCAACTACAAGACAGGAAAAATGCCGATAAAAGTCTTTTGCCAAGGCATGGATTTCTGCATAGGGCTTTTCTGGAAACGAACGCGAAAGATTTTGGACAACCACCTGATAGCGGTAACGGGCAAACGAATAAATAAAGAAATAGCAGCATCGCCCAATGGTGGCCGACAATAGGGGCTGAGGCAACCTACTGAGGAGAAACACAGGAAAGAGCATAGCCCCGCAAATAGCCCTTTCCCATACGGCGGGCCATCGCTCCCTGATCCTAGTGCGGCCATTCATAGTCATGGTCGCAAGTTGTATGCAATTCGGTTAGTGCAGTTCTCAGTAAATAGAGACATCCCAGCAAGGCGATAATAGCGACAAGTCCTCCAGCGCAGGTAACAAGGATAATCCAGTTTTCCATAACCTCATACATTTGAACGATTGGTGTTTATGGAAAGACAACTTCCAACGGTTATACCCTTACGCCAGGCGCAACAAACGCAAAGAACATTTACCACCGATAGGCTATACCACCCATAATGCCCATCTGGAAGGTGCGGTTGGATTCAAAAAGGTAATTGATCGTCGGCCCGGCGAAGACTTCCCAATGCGGGCTGAGACGAAGGTGGGGAAGTAAACGGAAAGAAGCTTGTTGTTCCGGGATGGCTTTAAAATCCGGACTGATCCTGTTAGCCAATTCCACATCCAGTCCGAACCGGGTCGTCTGCCAAATATGTGCGCCGATCCCCGCTTCAAAAACATACCTCGTCGGCTTGTCATTCAACTGGTACCCAACACCCAGTAGGCCATACAACACCCGTCCGCCCGAGCGGAAGGTCAGTTGGACAGCTCCCGAGTCATCCAGCCCGGCCGCAAGGCTCTTTCTGCCATTTTTGACCAAGTTCACCAATCCGATCGGATAGTCACTGCTATCTGCCACGTTGACCAGTCCCGATAGCTGAACACCCTTTACTTTTTCTGCAACATTGACAACCCCGGCCAGCTGGATGCCTTTTATTTGGCCTGCAACATTGAAAAGACCCGTCAATTGAGCGCCGTTGACGTTTCCTGCGCGGTTGTTTACTCCCGCTACCTGAACACCCGAAACATTGCGCACCACGATGTTGGAAATTCCCGCGGCCTGTACCCCCTGCATATCATTCCCTACCAAATTGAACAGGCCGGCAGCCTGAAAATAACGGGCCTGTTGCTGGTTGATGTTGAACACCCCACCCACCTCGACGCCGTTTACGCCTGCGGTGTGCCCTCCGAGGACATTCAGCGAAACCTGATTGACCACCTGACTGTTAAATAATCCCTGCGAACTCAATCCCGGGGTCAGCGAAATCTGGTAAGGACTATACGCAAAAAAGCCACCCAGATTGATGCGCTGAATACGTTGTCGTGAACTGGTAAAAAACCGTCCCAACGCCGTGCCATCCAATCCGCCCCCGCTGCCGTCATCCGGAGCAAACCAATACCGTCTTTTGTTTTGCCTGGTGTTAACCTGTACAGGTGGCAGTAAGGCAAGGGTTGTATCGCGGTAATTTTCTTTGCTGATGGTCAGCCACAGCGTTTCCTCAGGCCGTTTGATGGTTAATCTAAAATTACCCGTAGGTCCAGACAATGTAGAAGCCAAGACGTTGCGCTCGTATATACTGGCCAGATACACGCCTTTCCTGTGATCCGCATCCGTGATCTGCCCCTCCACCACCATGGGGCCGTGCCGACGCTTTTCAACATTAACGGCAACAGCCATTCTGCGGGGTGCGTACCGGATGACGACGTATCCCGGGCTTTCCTTAAATTCATAGGCAGGACCAAACGTGCCAGTCAAAAAATCAAGTAGCTTGCCCTCGTACCGTGAAACGGTAATCACGCTATCCGCGGGTACCACCTGGTTGTTGTAGGAAAAATAAAAATTCTGCGATTTGCTGATGGCATCCAGTACGTCCCGGATCGACTGAGCAGCCGTGAAACGCAGGTGGACATCCCGCACCAGGTATCCTTGTCCCCTGACGGAGACAGCTAACAGAAACGAAAAGCAAATCAATGGTATCCGGACATTCATAGTTTCGGGCGGAAAAACCCGACAAGTATACAAATATGTTAGGCTACCTCAATACAATTTTATTGCCTTGTCGCTTCACCTCAATTCGCAGCGTTTCGCCGATGACATGCAATATTTTGTCCAGATCACCGCGATGAAAAGTCGTTGTCATCCGCAGGTCGCGGATTTTCGGATTTTCAATACGGATGTCCGCATGATAAGCTTGGCGGAGCACCTCGACGAGGCGCCAAAGCGGCGTATTATCCAGTACAAACCGGTTGTCGACGTAATAATTGTGTAGTTGATCGCTCACCGCTCCCTCCTCAAACCGGTGGGTAGCGGTATTGATCAGCAGCCTACGTCCCAACGATAACTCGACCTCCCGCCGTGGGCCTGTAACCTTAACGTGACCGCTTTCGACGATGACTTCGGTTTCGTCCCCGACCCGCTTTACGTGGAAGGAGGTTCCGAGCACCCGGACCGTAACCTCTCCAGATTGGACGATAAACGGCCTATTGGGATCACTTTTCACGTTAAAAAACACTTCACCTTCGTCCAGCGTCGCGACACGCTGCTGGGTACGAGCCTCCTGCGCATACCGTAAAGCGGCGAAGCTGTTTAGGGTAATGACGCTCCCGTCTGCCAATGTATCGGTTTGCGGTGATGCTTCGGTTTCATATACGACGGGCACCGAATCCACAGGACGGTTACTCCAAACAGTATAAAGTGCCCATACTGCCAACGGAAGGAGCACCACAGCGGCCGCATATCGCAGCCAGGTTATCGGCTTTACGGATCCCCCCTTGCGCGCAGAGGCCACGGAATCCCGGTGTTGCACAAAACGGCGCCACGCATCTTCCTCACTCACGGTCAGCTCCTTTCCAAGCGACTCACTGGTTTTCCAGATCCGTTGCAGTTGCTCAAACCGTCGCGCATTGTCGGGATGTGCAGCCATCCACGTGCGCACGGAGCTTGACTCGGCTTCGCTTGTCTCGTTCAATAAATATTTGGTCAACAGTATATCATCCATAGCCGTATAGATTTGGCAATACAATGAGCAACAATGGCAGGAAATCAGCCAATTGTACACGCAATAATTTCAATGCTTTTCCCATGTGGGCTTCAACTGTTTTTAGCGAAATACCCAATCTCTCAGCAATTTCCTGGTACTTAAGTTCTTCGAAACGGCTTAACTGGAAGACCGTACGGCATTTTTCCGGCAGTTGTCGGAGTGCCTGCTGTAACTGACGTTGGAGTTCCTTATCCGCCTCCGTTTCTTCGGTCTGTTGTTGTTTATAAGCCACGATCGCTTCCTCCATATATTTCCGTTGAACCTTTTTATGTTTCAAATAGTTCAAGCTTTCGTGGTACACGGATTTGTAAAGATACGCCCGAAGCGAGGTGTGTATCGCCATCCGTTCCCGGCTTTCCCAGAGTTTCATAAAAACGGTCTGAACGATTTCTTCCGCCACGGCCTCGTCTTGCAGCATCGTATACGAATAGGCATGCAATGCTTTAAAATTACTTTTAAACGCCGCTTCAAAAACGGCTTCCTGATCCGTATGTACCAATGTTTCTCTTTTGGCCAAAGTTACTTCCATTTGGTTATGTTGACAACTTTGTCGCGGTATACCCTTAGTCAGGATTTGATTTTTTCACGCTGACGGCAACGTTTTTTTTTGGAAAGCCGGATAGCCGTCAGGCAGCTTTCTTAGCGCCTTGCGACTTTGCGTGATATTTTTTTACTAATTTTGTGTTGATGAACGAGAAAGAATTAGATTCTTTGATCAAGTTGCTGGATGATCCCGATTCGGAAGTTTTCCAGCATGTGGAGCAAAAGCTGATTACCATGGGGCCCGAGGTGATCACGCGATTGGAATCCGCTTGGGAGCAATCGTTTGACGTAGTGTTGCAAACCCGCATCGAAAACCTGATTCATAAAATCCAGTTCGAAGACGTTTTGCAGGAACTGGAACTTTGGAAGGTAAGCGGTTCCTTTGATTTGCTTCAGGGGCTCATCATTGTCAACAAATACCAATATCCTGACATGAATGAGCAAAAAATCATCAATCAAATTGAAGCGATCAAGCGCGATGCTTGGTTGGAGATGATTTACAGCATGAGCGCGGTTGAAAAAGTTCGGTTGCTCAACAACATCATTTACAATACCCATGGATTCTCGGGAAACACCAGCAATTACCACGACCCGCAGAACTCCTACATCGGCCAGGTACTGGAAACCCGTCGGGGAAGCCCTATCCTTTTGGCATGTGTATACAGCATCGTAGCCCAAAAGCTCGACATACCGATTTATGGCGTCAATCTGCCCAAGCATTTTATTTTAGCTTACACCGAAGACCATACGCCGGTTGAGGATAAAAACGGCATTTTGTTTTATATCAATGCATTCAACCGCGGTCAGATATTTGGGCGCCACGATGTCATCGCCTTTCTGAAGCAGCTTAACCTCGCTCCCAGCGAAAATTTTGTGCTTCCCTGTTCGAACCTTGATATCGTTACCCGCGTGCTGCGCAATTTGGTTTCGTCGTATTCGCAAGCGGGTAATACCGCCAAGACTGAAGAAATTAATCGGATGATTGACGTCCTAGCGTAATCCCTATTGGGAGTTAGGCCTTCCCCTTACATCCAGAAATAGGCCGAACGGCCGACGGGCATTGTTTAAGGTATCCAGTGAAACGGACGCCTCCGGTGCCACGTTTCCGTCGTCTGAGAGCCGGAATCGTAAAATCCTTCCCGGTTGCCCGCCTGATACTTGTGTGTCGTAATCGGCTACAAAAATCGTTCGTCTGTCCTTTCTCGGATCAATCGCCACATCCATGGGACCGGTTAATCCCGTTAGAGCCCCCTGAATGGTGCGGGTTGGCGTAACAGTGGTGACAGAACCAGGCGCAAGTTTGGCTTTGATTCCGTCAATGATATAGATCCGACCATCCATCACCGGATCATTAACCGTTCCGGTACCGTAATCGGCGGCTACCAGTACATCCAACGAATCAACGAATGCGATGCCACGAATCGATGTAGCACCTTCGATGCGAACCGTTGAAAGCGCCGAGAAATCAGCTGCCAACGAATCGACGTCGGACAACCCGTCGTATAACGATATTCCTCCATTTCCATCTGCCGAATTAGATACCAACAGATTATTTCCCCATAGTGCCATCCCCCAGGGCCTCATGGAAGATTCCAGCCGGAGAACCTTGTGGGGCCGGGTATATCCACTGCGATTCTTGGGCCGGTGATACCCATAAATCACGGTTCGTCCTTCAATTTCGGTTGAGTTATTGGCGACGTACAGATATTCCGACAGATGGTGATAGACAAGCCCGCGCATGGCATTAAGTCCGCGATACTGTATGGTCGTGTTATTGCTAAGAACTCCGAACGGGCCGACGTTCATGATCCGGATGGTGGTATCTCTACCTCTCCCATCTCCATAGCCGGCCTGAAAAACCGCGCTTGCAAACGGATCGAAATAAATTCCTGCCCCGCCCTGCAATGCTTCCGAATCGTGGCTAAGCGCCACACCCAGCGCTGCCCCTGTGGTATCCGCCGGATCGATCAGTAACACATTGTCAATGGGCTCCCCGGACGTATTCGTCTGATAATTCCCAATTGAAATATACAGCCGTGCAATCGGCCGTACAGGCGTAGCGGGTTCATCGTCATTGCGCATACAGCCACCCAGCATCATTGCCGCAATCGCCGTTACTACGAAAAAGCCAAACAAATTCTTCATCCAACCGGTTTTTGGCAAAGTTAGAAAAATTATCGCTGATCCGGCAACAATCGCCCTGCCAGGAAATTACGGAATGGGACCGGCCGGGCTGGCAAGTTATTTGCAACAGTCCGCCAATCTCCGTAATATTGCATTTTGAAAATAAGTAGGTGCGTACGATGGATACCGGAATCAAACGTGAAAAACTAGAACTGCCTAACGGCGAAAGTAAATTGCTGTTGCACTCCTGCTGTGCGCCTTGCTCCGGCGAGGTGATGGAAGCCTTGATCGCTTCGAACATTGATTTCACCATATACTTTTACAACCCCAATATCCATCCCCGCAAAGAGTATGACCTACGCAAGGATGAAAACATCCGGTTTGCCGAAAAGCATAACATTCCCTTCGTGGATGCCGATTACGATGTAGACAATTGGTTCACCCGTGCTAAGGGAATGGAGCATGAGCCCGAACGTGGCATCCGTTGCACCATGTGCTTTGACATGCGATTCGAGCGCACGGCACTGTATGCGTATGAAAACGGATTCCCTGTGATTACCAGCTCGCTGGGCATTTCGCGTTGGAAGAACTTCCAGCAGATCAACGACTGCGGCGAACGTGCTGCGGGTCACTATCCCGGCATTACGTACTGGACCTACAACTGGCGTAAAAAAGGCGGGTCTTCACGTATGCTCGACATCTCCAAACGCGAACATTTTTACATGCAGGAATACTGTGGTTGTGCCTATTCGCTGCGCGACACCAATCATTGGCGGCTTCAAAACGGCCGTGAACGCATTGAAATCGGCAAAAACTACTACGGGGATGAAGGCAATGCTACCCCAGCTTGCTCTTAAAAAAATCAATGGTTCGTTTCCAAGCCAATTTAGCAGCTTCTGCATTGTACCGTGTAGGTGATGTATCGTTATTGAATGCGTGATTCACGTCTTCATAAACATATAGCTGATAATCCACGCCATTCGCCTTGAGCGCATCCTCATATGCCGGAATGCCCGCATTGATCCGCTCGTCCAGTCCCGCATAGTGTAGCATCAGGCTAGCCTTTATCTTCGGCACATCGACTGCATCCGGTTGGCTGCCATAGTAGGCTACAGAGGCCTGCAGGTTCGGATCACCCACGGCTAGCCTACCTGCCATTGCCCCGCCCCAGCAGAAACCCACACAGCCCACCTTTCCGTTGCTCCCCTCGGCTTTTCGTAGGTAATCAAGCCCATTCAGGTAGTTTTGGACGGTTTTTCCCATGTCTAACTGACCGATCAATTCCCGCCCCTTATCTTCGTCTGCGGGAGTACCCCCGAAGGGCGACAATGCATCCACACCCAAGGCAATGAATCCTTCTGCTGCGATACGCTTGGTTACGTCGATGATGTGCGGATTCAACCCACGGTTTTCGTGGATAACCACCACGCCACCTACTCCGGACTTCCCTTTGGGCTTTGCCAAAATCGCCTTCACACTACCGTCTACACCTGCATATGTGATGTTTTCGGCAGTAATGTCATCGCTATGAAACGGCTTTGCTGCGGCATAATTATTCTGCAGTAAAGGCAATAGGGTTATCGCGGCGGCGGTACCACCCGTGAGCATGGCAAGTTGTTTCATAAACTCCTTGCGTCCGATCTGGCTGTGGGTATACCGATCGTATAAATTAATAACACGTTGGTCCATGACAACGGGTTTTATTTCTATTTTACGGCCGCGAGTGCAGCCGCATAATTGGGTTCCTGTGAAAGTTCCGGCACCTGTTCTTCATAAACGATTATTCCTTCCGGATCGATGACGACCACTGCCCGGCTGAGCAATCCCCGCATGGGGCCTTCCGCAAGCTGAACTCCGTATTGCATTCCAAAATCAGATCGGAAATCAGACAGCATGACGACTTGATCTATCCCCTCGGCACCGCAAAAAGCCTTCAGCGCAAATGGTAAGTCTTTAGATATACAGAGTACCGTCGTATTGGGGAGATTAGCCGCATCTTCATTGAACTTCCGGACGGACATCGCACATACTCCTGTATTGACGCTGGGAAAAATATTGAGAATGATGTATTTCCCTTTGAAATCTTCCAAACGCTTCTCGGATAAATCTACGGCGGTTAACGTAAAGTCTTTGGCTGATGTGCCCACCGCGGGAAGCTTTCCTACTGTGTGCACGGGTTCGCCGCGAAGTGTAACTGTGGTTGACAACGAATTGTGCGGCGATTGTGCCACCGCAGTGAGTAGCCCAAACATGAGGGCAGAAAAGATCAACGAGCGTATACCCGATTGAGTGCTTACGAAACGTTTCATGACTCTTTTTCATTTTAAACGTTTTTTCACCCGACACTCGTATCGTGTAACGAAAATAATCTAAAGTGCTCTGCAAAACTTAACTTAACAAGCTTGCAGAGCACTTATCCCACTGTGTATTTAATAGCCGTGGTTCTGAGTCAAATTGGTGTTGATCTGTAATTCACGGGCCGGAATGGCGTATATGAATTTATCTTCACTGATGTCAAAGGTATTGGGAAGCAGCCAGCCATACAGTGCCTTTAAACGTTCGCCCTTTGCCTGAATGGCCTCGATGGCCATACCGGTACGTATCAGATCTGTCCAACGATGGTTTTCAAATGCCAGCTCATGCCGCATCTCGTTGGCGACGTCTAACGCCGTAACGGTACTAAGCTCGCCCAGGTTTGCCCGCTTTCTCACTTGATTAATATAGGGAAGGGCTTCAGTTGCCTTACCCTGCGCTACGAGACTTTCAGCTAATAGCAGCAAAGCTCCAGCATACCGAAAAACCGGCCAGTTATTGTCTGTGTTAAATTCCACTTGATAAGGTGGATGAAGATATTTCCTAATAAAATACTGATAACCCACACCCGGAGTAGGACGGTAATTCACTGGGCTTTTTACGCCAGTAATGGTCATCACATCGTTGTTATCTACAGACCCTTCTGCCACAGCAATGGACTTAGCAAGCCGCTCGTCACCAGTTTCATACGAATCGATCATTTCCTGCGTAGGGACGTTCCAGCCGCCACTTGTCAAACCACCCCGAGCGTTGGTACCGTTAACTCCAAGAATAAAATCCGGATTGGTAGCCTTGGGAATGAAGCGCCAGATAAAATCACTGTGCTGCCCCTCGTTACCCTGTTTGTACTGGACTTCAAAAATCGATTCCTTATTGTTTTTATGAACAGGGTCAAATACATCAGCATAGTCGTCCATTAAGCCATAATTCATTTGTGTAATATCCAAAAGCTCCGCAGTAGCCTTTTCATATTCTTTAGTGGGCTTAGACAAATACGCATATGCGAGCAGCATTTTGGCGGCTCCACGTGTCGCACGGCCCGATTGAGGAAATGTAGAAGCTATCGGTAATAGCGGAATGGCTGCATTGAGATCCGTAATAATCTGGGCATACACTTCTTCAGCTGTAGAACGGGGAATAAAAGCTTCTTCGGCTACTACAATTTCTTTCAACTGAAGGGGTACCCCGCCAAAGTGTTGCACTAGGTCGTAATAGTAAAATGCCCGGAGAAATAGGGCCTCTCCGGTTACTTTATCTTTTTCTTCGGCAGATAAATTGGCATTTTCTAACCTGCTTAATATGGTGTTAACCTTGGAAATACCTTCATACGCATTGCCATAACGATTTCCCGGCGAATTAGGAGATTGACTGGTGAGGCTATTATCCCTGAATTCGGGGTACGCTTCGGCACTGACAAACGAACCCCTATCAGCTGCATAGCGGGTAAAAAAGGTATTATCCGACCGCATTTCGTCCATAAATATTCCCATGAAGGCAATGCCTCTGAGATTGGTATATGCGGCAACGGTAGCTTGGTCAAATTGCTCGGCATTTTGATAGAACGAAGCTGAACTCAGCGACGTGGGAGGAACAAGGTCGAGAAAATCGTTCGAACAGGCTGAGAGTGTCAGCACTGAAACGGTAATATATGCTATTCTTTTCATGATCGTTGCATTAATTGATAAGATCCTAAAAACCTATGTGTAAACCTGCCGAAAATACACGGGGGACAGGATAACCGACAAAATCACGGCCTTGATTCAAGCCATTCAGCCCATTGATGCCCGCCTCCGGATTAAGTCCAGGATAATTGGTGATGATGAAGGCATTCTGCGCGCTTAAATAAATACGTATTGACCTGAGATAGCTGAGTTTCGGTGAAAAAGAATACCCAAGAGTTATGTTTTTAGCTGCAATGTACGAACCGTCAAAAACCTGCCGAGTTGTGAAATTACGGAAGTCTTCAGTAGTACCACTCCGGGTCCGTGGATAAATGCCATCTCCCGGGTTTTCCTCCGACCGCCAACGACCCGCTACCCCTTTTCTGACGTTGAAAACACCGTCGAGGTTTTCGGTAGACTGGAATGCATCGTCTGCAATGTCGTTGCCTACCGTTCCAGCCAATACAATACTCAGGTCAAAATTTTTGTAGGAAAATGTGTTAACCATGCCGTATGCGAATGTCGGATTGGGGTTCCCTATGAATGTACGGTCATAACTATCAATAATCCCATCCGGAACACCATCTGGACCGCTGATGTCCTTAAACCGGGCGGTACCCACCATGGATGTCGAACTGTGGGGCTGGGTTTCAAACTCTTCCTGGGTCATGTATACCCCTGTATTGATATATCCATAAAACAGGCCGATGGGATGCCCTACCGCCGTACGGTTATCGTCCCAATACAAATTGTAGCCACCTATCGGCGCATCGCTCGTTCCCAGTTTCTTAACCAAGTTACGGTCGAACGAAATATTGAAATCAGTGGTCCACTGGAATTCACCTACCAAATTTCTCGATCCGATGGTAAACTCATGTCCCCAGAAGTCAAACCGACCAACATTAGACGTGATGCTCGAAAACCCCGATTGTATGGGGATATCAATAGCATATAGTAACCCATCGGTTTTCTTCCAATAGTAATCATAGGTAAAAGACAACCGGTTATTGAATAGTTCTAAGTCAAGACCAATATCATATCCTTCGGTAGTTTCCCATGTTAAGAAACTATTTCCGATACCATTCAATGATTTGCCGGGTGTTACTTGATTACCGAATACGTAGTCGTTGCTGTTCACAGCAGCCAAATATGTATAGTCGCCGATGTTATTGTTACCCACCTTTCCATAACTCAACCGTAACTTCAGGAGGTTAATCTGCCGGATATTCTGAATAAAGGGTTCTTCAGAAAGTACCCAACCAAGTGAGGCGGAAGGAAAATCACCGAATCTTGTATTTTGACCGAACTTTGAGGATCCGTCGCTACGGAAAGCGAACGAAGCCAAATATTTGCCGCGGTAATTGTAATTTAGCCGTCCATAGTAGGAAAGCAATGACCAGTCGGCCGCCTCTACGTTGCCAATCCGCGTAATGGCTGCACTTATCCAGGGAATATCATCATCGGCGAACTCCCGGCCATCGATATAACTATTTTCTCGGCTGTATTTCTGAACGGTATAGCCACCCAATACATCGATGTTGTGATCATTGTTGAACGATCGCTGGTAAGTTAGCGTATTTTCGCTCATCCAAGTAACGAAACCGGATGATTCATACCGGCCGGTGGCCAGTTGTGGTGGAGCACTTCCAAGCCCACCCTGCGCAATTGAAGGGTTGAACGCTCTAAGATTCCCATTATCGGTGTTAACATTAAAACTGGTTTTTGCTTTCAGTCCTTCCAGCAGTTCAAATTCGACATAGCTATTAGCCAAAAAACGATTGGCACGTGCTTTCCGGATGCGCTCGGTTACCACCAAGTACCAGTTTGGGTTGGCAAACATGCCGGGTTGTGAAAACGAAACCGGATAGGTACCGTCTTCGTTCCGATAGGAAAGGGTGGGATCCATCAGATACGCCAATTGGATGATGTTCCTTCCATTGTCCAGTCCGGACACACCGTTATTATAGCCGTTGGAAAACTCAAGGTTCAAGCCCAAAGTCAATCGATCGGAAACGTTATAGATGTTATTGGTCCGCGCAGTAATCCGCCGATCGGAAGTATTGAGAATCACCCCATTCTGTTTGTTGAGATTCACATTGAAGACCGACTTCAGTTTGGTGGTGCCACTGCTGTATGAGATGTTATAGTTTTGATTCATTGCATCACGGAGCAGAACATCAAACCAATCGGTACCATAATTCCCTGCGTAGCGACTTGGGTCTGCATATACTTCAGGTACTCCTCCCGTATAGCCTTCGTAACGGGCAGCATCTTCGTAGTATTCTTTCTTAAATTGCGCAAATTCCTCAGCGTTCATTAGATCTGGCCGGCCCCGCTGAGGTACCTGCTGCATACCCATGTTGACCGAAAGTTCCAAGTGCTGCTGTCCATCTTTCGCCTGTTTGGTGGTGACCAACAACACTCCGTTGGCGGCACGTGATCCGTAAAGTGCGGCGGCAGATGCATCTTTCAATACACTGATGGACTCAATCTCATCGGGACTGAGTGTTTGGAGGCCGCTTGCCGACGGGAATCCATCAATAACGATAAGCGGTTGATTGCCCGCGCCAATGGAGGCTGCTCCTCGGATGCGGAAAGACATTTCCGAGCCGGGTGTACCCGAATTGTGATTGATTTGTACACCAGCCATTCTTCCTTGCAGTTTTTGGCCAACATTGGCTACCGGCATATCCCTAAGCTGCGTGGCATCGACCTGCACAACGGCACCTGTGAGCTCCCGTTTTTTCTGAGTACCGTAACTCACTACGACTACTTCTTCCAATACTTCTGAACCTGGGGTTAACTGAACAGCCAAACTACTGCCTGTCAAAGTAACCGCTTTCCGCAAATAGCCTACGTAGCTGAATACCAAAATGTCGCCCGTCGAGGCGTTGATGGTGAAACGCCCTTGTCCATCCGTTTGGGCGCTCGTAGAGGTGCCCTGTAAGGTTACGGTTACACCGCTAATAGGCGCTGCAGTCACCGAGTCGGTTACCACCCCTTCTACGGACATCTGTGCCATGGCCAAATTGCTGCTAATTGCAACAAATAGTGACGCCAAAACACAGAAAACGAGATGTTTGCAATACTTCGTTTTCATAGTTAATTTGTTTGTTTATTAAAAGTGTGTTTACTAATTAGGCTACTTAATAAGATGTCGACCTGTTTATTCTTTAGCGCAGCGTTGGTCCATTGTTAAAACAAAGCAAATGACCATTTTCCCGGCCCTACCTCGAAATAATAATAATCATGATCTTCTTCGTGCGCAACAGCCGTTTTTCCGTTACAGGTAATGTTTGACAATTCCGGCGCTATCCGTGGTATGCCTACACGGGCCCTGGAATCGGGAGGAATAATCACCGATAAGGTGATACCACGATCCGTTCGTTTAATATCTACCGTGATATTACCCTTCACGGTCGGTGTAATACAATGTACTTCCTTCAATATCCCCAATTGGGGGCAGATCGTAAATGTCTCAAACCCTGGCCGATCAGGGGCGATGCCTGCAACGTATTGGTGCATCAGCGTTAAGGGGCCGCCGGACCATCCGTGGTTATATGAACCTCCACCATATCCTGCCGAACCGATGCCCCACCCTTCCCAAAGCGTGGTCAATGGGCTTTCTACCATATTGGAATAGCGCTTTTTCATCCGTGCCAACCCTCCTTCTGCGTCGCCCATTATGAAAAAAGATTCCAGAATGTATTTTTCCATGTAAGGACTCGCATGGAATTCATTTTCCAGTACTTTCTTTATCGCGTCATATTTGGTACGATCGGCAAGACCTGCAATCACGGCCAATCCATTGCCCCGATCGTCAATCACGCCGTGGTTAGCTGGACTCTTATAGGAAGACCCATTCCAAAACAGTCGGTTATAATTCAATTTTATGGACTCCATAGCTTCCTGATATCCGGCGATATCTGCTTGGTGACCGGTCAACTCGGCCATCTGGGTTGCCGCCTCCAGCGCCATATAGTACCAAGCGTTTTCAATCAATGGCGCGTCGATATCATCTCCCCAATCCAACCAATCCCATCCACCGGGACGGTGGACAAGCAATCCATCGTCGCCAAATTCCCACAGATTCAAGTAACGTTTAACCGCAGGATAGACGTAATGCATCATCGCGGTATCGGCAGTATAACGAAAGTAATTCCAGAATCCATATTTTCCGACGCTGGCAAGCATCTGCGCCGGCAATTCGCGATCCCAGCTGCCCGCGGGTACCGGCGAATACAATACACCATCCGGTTTTTGCCAGTCAACCAGATTACGTATTGCTTTCTGGATGGCCAAGTGACTATTCCCATCGCATGCATACAGCATTTCCCCCAACAAGATAACGGCATCACCCCACCACTGTGCCCGTTCGCGGTCCGGATCCTGAATGGCATCGCGCAGATTGACATTGAGTGTATTGTATGATTTTTTCCAAAGCACATTGTAAAAGGAATCGTCCGTGTTAAAAACACCGACTTTTTCCGTATTATAGCGAGTTTCACGGTATTTTAATTCCAGGATTTTTACCCCTTCAGGGATGGCATACCGGACCTCATGTCCATTCATGTATCCGAATGTCTCAAATTCCTGCACTCCTTCTTTGGTAATGTATTCCGTACGTACATTATATTCGCTCCCACCTTTGTAGTTATCTGTTCGGATATCGATTTTCAATCCGCCAGGGGCATCAATCTTCAGGTACGGTGTGATACTGATATTCTTAGGGAGCTTGGCGATAATGGTGTCTCCGGTACTCTCAGCAGGCAGATCACGCTTGTTTTCATAAGTCACCAAACCGGCGTCCTTCCACAGGGGAATAGGCCGCTTTTCAAGGTGATTCCATGGGCCAACAGGCGGGATACCATATGACATAACCGAAAGCCACATACCGTTGCTAACCTCACCGAGTTGCCAATGAGGCAGGTCGTGACGTGCATCGAAATGGATGTTGAATTCGGGCAAACGATAGTTGGGACGTGGCGGTCCCGAGTGGCCAAAAGCCGGATGCCTCAGGGCCTTCCATGTAGTATCCGACTGCAGGATTTCATTGCCCAATGCGGCTTCAAACAACAGTGCAGATTTCCCGCTATTCTTGTGGTTAAACCCATCACGCCCCCAGTACCAGGTCAGTACGGCAATGGTATTTTTACCCTTCACCAAATAAGGGGCTAAATCTACTTCATCAAAGTAGGTATCACGAGGATTGGGGCCTCTCTTCAATTGACCTTCAAACACGGCCAGTCGACCATTTATCCACAGCCAGTATTTTGAGTCGGTCGCTATTTTTGCATAGGCGGTTTTAGGGATCTTTTTTAGCTGATATACTTTATGATAGGCCGTCCATACATTGGTATCTGCGGGCGCATGTGGCAGTCCAATCCATTCCGCCTTCCAATTGGAAGTCTGCCCCATAGCGGCAAGATTAACAAACAGCACCGCGCTATAAGCGAGAGATTTGATTACATACTTTATCATACGTTAGCTCAATTTGCGTGTAATGCATCCGACCGGAGTGCGAACATTGTGGCGGATTCATCGGCGCGTATTGCCAACGATCCATCCTTGGCTACCCTCACCTTCTGAGGCTGCCCATTGATCATCAATTGGTAGTCAGTATCAGGCATCAGCCCAACAACAGTGAATTGCTTTCGTTGTTCACCCCTGGCAGTCCATTGATAGTTTCCGGCCTCCCATTGAATCACCTCCAGGTCGGAAAAATCATTAGGCTCGGTATGGACGGCTAAACGCATGGTTTCCTTATTCTCCGGATAATAAATCACGTCACTCCCTGACCTGCCTACACCAAATGCTTGGCTGCTCTTCACCGAAAAATCCTGTGTTTGTAACCGATAATCATTTACGCTTAACGTAAGCTCATATACCGTATCCCGGAGGGTGTACGTAAATTTGGTGCCGTTAAGCCGGGGAACCATGTTCGGCTCAACCCCCATGCGGTTCCATTTAGGACGGACGCCGTAGATGTCGCTGTAAAGTGCGGTAACGGTGGTGCTGATGCCTGCCAGAATATCCGTACCCAGCCCCGATTGATCCGTCCGGCTGTAACGCTGAGACGAAAGTCCATCTTTCCGATACTGTTCTAATAGGTTCCGGATGTACTTCAGTGCTAACTCTTTATTAAACTGTACATAGGAGCGTATCCCCAAGTATCCCCAGGTGGGAAAGATATCACCATTTTCATAACGTGGAAACGGCCAATTGTTGTCGTGCACTTCCTCGCGTTTAAAAGAGTCGAAACAAAGAGGCCAGTGAAAAAGATGCTCATCGACCGTACGTTTTTCAATGTGCTCAAGGATAGTAGCGACGCGTTGCGGGTCGTCACATAGACCGAAAGCGATGGCCGCAAAATTAACCGGCGTGACCAGGTTATCGCCGTGCACAGTTCCATCGTTATCCCGCCAATATACATATTGTTTCTTCTCAGGCAACCAAAAACCGCCCTCTTCAACTGTCTTATTGAATGCCTGTTTGAGACGGTTGGCTACCGACCGGTAATAATCGGCTTTTTCAAGGTCGCCCAATACTTCCTCGCATTCCGCCCATTGGTTCAGGGCCTCATACATCTGGGCATTTACAAAAGCATTTTCGAAACCAGCCCATACAATATCGATCCAGTCGCTTGCCTTCTTTTCGGCAATGTTGTTGTTGACCATCTCAAAGATACCGTTGCCATTGGTATCACGGCGGATCAACCAATCGAGCGCACGTTCACACGAGTTTTTGTGCGAGCGCAGCCAATCCACATCACCCGTTTGCTGGAATTGTTCGGAGGCGTTAATCACATAACCTGTTTGCGAATCAATGGTATACCCCCACATGGCTTCGTAATAACCAGTTTCTTCGTTATACGTATTCGGGATTTCATCACCCGGCACGTCGTGCCAGCGTGACAACACCCTGCCGTCAGCAAGCATGGCTAGGTCACGCTCCTGATCCAGGGTAGCAGACAGGTTACGGGTATAGTTTTTATCATTCACTGCCAACCCGATCTGAGCAAAAAACGGTTCATGCAAACATTTCCAGTTTGTAATCCAGCCGTTGGCTCCGACGATACGGTTGTCCACGACGCCGTACCGTCCGGTTGTATTGAGCAATTCGCGGACGGCGGTCTGATCTATTCCCGGCAACGTTCCACGATCATACACCTCAAAATAATTGATACGCGACAATTCATAGGTTACCTGCGTGCGTCCCCGCTTGACTTCAAAAGGCGCAAAGACATCGGCTTTGCCGTGCACAAACCGACTCAGGTGATAGCGTTGGCCCAATTCGGTATCCGTCACCAGATGTGTACAGGTGAAAGCGCCCTGCTCATTTTGTGAATACTTTGCGGCAATGAACCGGCCGTCATCAGCATACGCAGCAATATGCAGTCCGTCTTGTTTCTCTTCGTTCCAAAATGTTACGCCACCTGTATGCACGCCGTAGGTATCGTGAGGAGACGCGAGGTACTTGCACCATACCATGCCACCATTGTCCAGTATGCCACCTTTCCACGTAGTAAGGTCGGCAAAATGCCAAGCCGGCATGGCCATATCTTCCAAGGCAAGGTCTGCGGCATACGTTCTGCTGATTGTCCATATAATCTTATCCCCTTTCACATCAAACTGCCACGATTCAGTAGCAGCTCCGAGCGTGATTCCCTCCAATATAACCCGGTCAGACCGGGAAGACACATCGATTTCCCTGGGTTGCTCCTGCGATGACAGGTAAGCATCGGTTGTCTGAATTGCCGTAAAGATGCCCGTTGGAGCTAATGTATTCTCGTTGTTGATTTCCAACGCGGTAATCTGACATCCCGTAGCATAGTCAATGGATATAGCGAGCTGTTTGTCCGCGGTGATAATGCGAATATTTTTTCCTACAGGATCGTGAACAACTTGTCCCCGTACTCCTGCCGTAACCAACAGCAGCAAGACAGTAAACGAAAATCGGGTCATGTAACACACCATTCGTTGGACGGTTCTTTTGGGCGTTGGTCTGTCCTGATAAAAATGGATTGCGCCCCACGCAAGCGGCGCCTTGCCTAATGTGTTGTTCATATGCGGTAAACTGGTTATACAAAAGTAGCCTTCTGACATCCGCAAAAAATAACCAAACCGGGGAAGTTTTTGCACCTTTTGATTTTTTTCCACCTCATAACAAAAAATTTCATATCTTATATTTTATACTTACCTTTGCAGGCTCAATTGTGGGACGGTGAATTATTTGAAGCGATATCGGATCCCCTTTTCGGGGTTGAGTTTGGGCACGCACGACTTTGAGTTTGACATAGACAAGGCGTTCTTTGATTGCTATGAATATTCCATTGTAAAAGACGGAACTCTTAAGGCATCGGTCAGTCTGCATAAGCAGGAGAACATGATGGTGGTTCGGTTCCATATTTCAGGCACCGTTAATCTGGTGTGTGACGTATGCCTTTCCTCTTTTCCGGCAGAAACCGAGATCAACGAGCAGCTAATCGTCAAATTCACGGACGAGGATTTGGCCGAGACCACAGATGAAATTATTGTGCTGGCTAAGCATGAACATGAACTGGATTTGGCACCGGTGCTCTACGAATTCATTAACGTATCGGTACCGCACTATATAAAGTGCAGTGAACAAGGCAATAACATTACATGCGACGAGGCGGTGTTAGCTAAATTAAGCAACCTCTCTGCGGAGCAACAGGAAACGGAGCAAACAGATCCCCGTTGGGAGGCATTAAAGAATATTAAATATAATTAGCAAATTCGTTGATTTGCCCGATTCGCAACGATCGAAAGAGGCAACGAACGAAAAGCAATTAAATAAATAAGCGAATAAATAAATAACAATACGAGATGGCACATCCAAAACGTAAAACCTCCAAAACACGGAGAGACAAAAGAAGAACACATTACAAAGCTGAGCGGCCTACGCTGGCAACCTGCAAAGAGACAGGCGCGGTACACCTGCCCCACCGTGCGTACCTGGTAGATGGCAATCTATATTACAACGGCAAATTAATCATCGAAAACGCTGCTGCCGTCTAAGTTCATCTTTCAAAAAATTGAACATCCCATAACGTATAACTAATTTTTTATGCGTTACTTTGGGGTGTTTTTGCGTATTATTGGATAGAAACCGCTTAGCGATAATAAAAAAGAATAGACTAGGGATAGCGGTTCCTTCCGGCTTTTAAAGTAAACTTTTGCGGAAGAAAAACAATAACGGATGAAGATCGGGTTAGACATTTTGGGCGGTGATTTTGCACCAGAAGCTACCATACAGGGGGCCATTCTGGCATCGAAACAGCTTTCGAAAGAGCAGAAGATCGTACTCATTGGCGACCAAGATATTGCTAAACAACAAATTGAACAAGCAGGGGAAAATCCTGCTTTTTTTGAATATGTACACGCCCCCGAAATTATCGGGATGGGTGAACATCCCACCAAAGCCATTGCACAGAAACCCAATTCGAGTATCAGCCGTGGGTTTCAGCTTTTAAAAGATGGGGCGATCGATTCATTCGCGTCTGCAGGTAGTACCGGAGCGATGCTTGTGGGGGCGGTATTCAGTGTCAAGAATATTCCCGGCGTAATCCGGCCGGCTATCGGCACCTATGTTCCCAAAATATCCGGAGGGTATGGTATTTTGCTTGATGTAGGTGCAGTATCCGACTGCAAGCCGGAAATGCTTTCACAATTCGGCCTGTTAGGCAGTCTATTTGCTGAACATGTGGCAGGCATGAAAGATCCCAATGTAGCGCTCCTTAATATCGGGGAAGAGGAAGAAAAAGGGAATGCCCTTACCCAGGCAAGTTATCCGCTGCTTAAACAAAACCAACGCATCCGCTTTATGGGTAATATTGAGGGCCGTAACATATTTGACGATGGCGTGGATGTCATTGTTTGTGATGGATTTACGGGCAATGTGGTGCTGAAAATGGCCGAATCATTTTATGTGATGACCCAAAAGAAAGGCCTGAAAGATGAGTTTTTCGATCGGTTCAACTATGAAATATATGGAGGCACACCGATATTGGGTGTAAATGCCCCTGTCGTAATTGGACATGGCATTTCCAATCCCAAGGCCATCGAAACGATGATTATGCTTTCCAAAAACATGATCGAATCCGATATCATCGAGAAAATCAAATCTGCTTTCAACGAATAACTATATGTCAAAAATACATGCTGCCATCACGGCTGTAAACGGGTATGTGCCCGATTATGTCCTGACCAATCAGGAGCTCGAAACCATGGTAGATACCAACGATGAATGGATAACTACACGTACGGGTATCAAAGAGCGGCGGATTTTAAAAGGAGAAGGTTTGGCCACATCTGACATGGCCGTACCTGCCGTAAAGGGCTTACTGGAAAAGCGGGGTATCGGTGCCGAAGAAATCGACCTGGTTATTTTCTGTACGGTTACGCCGGATATGCCTTTCCCGGCAACCGCCAACATTCTCGCTGATAAAATCGGTGCGGTCAATGCCTGGGGTTACGATCTGATGGCTGCCTGTTCGGGATTCATCTTTGGACTCACAACGGGAGCTCAGTTCATCGAATCGGGCATGCATAAAAAAGTCTTGGTAGTGGGAGGCGACAAGATGTCTTCCATCATCAATTACAAAGACCGCAGTACCTGCATCATCTTCGGCGATGGCTGTGGCGCCGTACTTCTTGAACCTAATTATGAAGGATTGGGTGTGGTGGATTCCATCTTGAAGAGCGATGGATCCGGATGCTCTTACCTGAATATCAAAGCCGGTGGCTCACTTTATCCGGCTTCGCATGCCACTGTGGATGCGGGCATGCACTATGCTTATCAGGAAGGACGTGCGGTTTTTAAGTTTGCTGTGACCAACATGGCCGATGTCGCCGCAGAAATTATGGAACGCAATCAATTAACGGCAGACGATGTCACCTGGCTGGTACCTCACCAAGCCAATAAACGAATCATTGACGCAACGGCTGACCGCATGGGATTGAGTGAGGATAAAGTAATGGTCAATATCCAACGCTATGGAAATACCACGGCGGGCACAATACCACTTTGCCTTTGGGAATGGGAAAACCAGTTAAAAAAAGGTGATAACCTCATTCTGGCAGCATTCGGCGGCGGATTTACCTGGGGTTCTGTATACCTGAAATGGGCGTATGGAAACTGAAAAAGACAACAGGTGAAATAAATCCCGATTTTTATTGTTAAATAATAGATTAGATCATATTTTTGATTGTATTATCAAACCACTAAACAATGAGCATGGATATCAAACAGATTCAAGACCTGATTAAATTTGTGGCTAAATCAGGGGTGAATGAAGTATCTATCGAAGAAGAAGATTTCAAGATTACGATAAAAACAAATCAAGCACCCACCTATGTGACTGCTACGGTGCCTACTGCACCGCAGGTGCAACCGGCGGCTACTGTACCCGCTCCTGCCGCAGAAGCACCGCAACCAACAGCACCTAAAACGGAAGATACGTCGAATTACGTAACCATCAAATCACCCATGATTGGCACGTTCTATCGGTCGCCATCGCCCGATAAACCGGTATTTGTCAATGTGGGCGATGAGATCACTGCTGGTAAAGTGGTTTGCATCGTGGAAGCCATGAAATTATTTAACGAGATCGAATCGGAAGTCTCGGGAAGGATCGTCAAGATATTGGTAGACGATGCC
Source organism: Parapedobacter defluvii (assembly GCF_014642075.1). Taxonomy (GTDB): domain Bacteria; phylum Bacteroidota; class Bacteroidia; order Sphingobacteriales; family Sphingobacteriaceae; genus Parapedobacter; species Parapedobacter defluvii. The sequence continues at coordinate 364,075 of NZ_BMIK01000003.1, forward strand.
CAGCCCGTTGAATACGACCAACCGCTGTTTTTGGTTGAGCCAAAATAAACACACTTCGCTAAATCATTTTTGTATTCAACGTCGTTAAACATTGCCCATTAGGTATAGCTAAACATTCATGTTCAAAAAGATATTAATAGCCAATCGGGGAGAAATTGCATTGCGGGTTATCCGTACCTGCCGCGAAATGGGGATTAAGAGCGTTGCTGTATATTCTACAGCCGATCGAGATAGCCTGCATGTGCGGTTTGCGGACGAAGCGGTTTGCATCGGCCCCCCGCCCAGCAAAGAATCCTATCTCAATATTCCAAATATCATATCCGCGGCCGAATTGACAAATGCGGATGCCATACACCCGGGATATGGATTCCTTTCTGAAAATGCGCGGTTTTCTTCAATATGCAAGCAATATGGCATTAAGTTTATTGGTGCCACCGCCGAGCAGATTCAGCAAATGGGCGATAAGTCGTCTGCCAAGGAGACCATGAAAAATGCAGGCGTCCCCACCATCCCAGGCTCGGAAGGATTGGTAAAAGATGTCAAAGAAGGAATTAAAATTGCCAACGAGATCGGTTATCCGGTCATCCTCAAAGCAACAGCCGGTGGCGGTGGCCGTGGCATGCGCATCGTATGGAAAGACGAAGAGTTTGAGCCGGCATGGGATTCTGCCCGTCAAGAGGCGGGTGCTGCTTTTGGCAATGACGGCATCTACCTCGAAAAATACGTAGAAGATCCCCGGCACATCGAAATACAGGTGGTAGGTGACCAATTTGGTACCGTTTGCCACCTTTCCGAGCGTGATTGCTCCATTCAGCGGAGACATCAGAAGCTGATCGAAGAAGCACCATCTCCGTTCATCACTCCGGAACTGCGTAGAGCCATGGGCGAAGCAGCCATTAAAGGTGCCAGAGCGGTCAACTATGAAGGTGCGGGCACGATCGAGTTTTTGGTCGATAAACACCGCAATTTTTACTTCATGGAAATGAATACCCGTATTCAGGTGGAACACCCGGTTACCGAGGAGGTTATTAATTTCGACCTCATCAAGGAGCAGATCAAGGTAGCGGCAGGTATTCCCATTTCGGGCAATAACTACGAGCCGACCATGCACGCCATTGAGTGCCGCATCAACGCCGAGGATCCATTCAACGGCTTCCGGCCTTCGCCGGGCCGGATCACCAACTTCCATTCGCCGGGTGGTCACGGCGTCCGGGTGGATACACATGCTTATTCAGGCTATGTGATTCCGCCCAACTACGATTCGATGATCGCTAAACTGATCTGCGTGGCCCAAACCCGTGAAGAGGCCATTTCTACGATGGAACGCGCACTGAGCGAATTTGTCATCGAAGGGATAAAAACAACGATACCCCTTCATTTACGCCTGATGCGTGACCCGAATTTTAAGGCGGGTAACTTCACTACCAAGTTCATGGAAACCTTTGATCTTAGTGAATAAATATAAGATACCTCCATACAAAATACCATTCTTACGAAACAGAATGGTATTTTTGCTTTTTATCCGTTGTCATGAGTAAACTATCCGGAAAGAAATTAATCGATACTATCAAAAATAAAGGGAAGAATCTGGAAGCAGAAATGTCTTTCTTTGACCATCTTGAGGTACTCCGCTGGCACCTCATCCGGTCGGCCATTGCGATAGCTGTCTTCATGGTACTTGCCTTTTCCTTCTATGATTTCATCTTTGACGATATCATCATGGGCCCCAAAAGCCCTGATTTCTGGACATACCGGGTCATGTGCAAAATTGCTGAATGGCTGAATACACCGGATTTCTGTGTCACAGAAGTACCAGGTACCATCATCAATACGCAGATGGCCGGGCAGTTTATCTTACAGATCAATTCCTCGTTGATTATCGCTGTGTTGCTGGGTTTTCCCTACCTATTATACGAAGTATGGCTTTTTGTCAAACCCGCATTGACCGATGTCGAGCGGAAATCATCTAGCGGATTTGTATTTTACGCAAGTATCTTATTCATATTAGGGGTGTTATTTGGCTATTTCGTGGTAGTTCCCCTTGCAATGAATTTCCTGGCCAATTATTCCATCAGTGATTCAATATCCAATACGATCACCATCGATAACTACCTGTCATTTGTAGCGACCCTTACCTTGGGATGCGGCATTGTTTTCGAGCTACCGATCGTTATTTTCATCCTTTCGAAATTGGGAATCATGACGCCGCAATTCATGCGCAAGTCCCGCCAATATGCGGTCGTGGTAATACTGATTATTGCAGCCATTATTACCCCTACACCGGATATTATTACCATGCTGACGGTCAGTTTCCCCATGTTCCTGCTCTATGAACTGAGTATTGTGGTGGCTGCGCGTGTATATAAAAACAAGATGAAAGCTGAAGTCGACTTTTATCGTGGAGAAGACCAATAAATAACGATGCTAACAAAAAGAACAATAGCCATTGGTGGAGACCATGCGGGATTCGGGTATAAATCTGCATTGGTACAGTTTCTTACAGACGCGGGATATTCCGTGAAGGACTTTGGTACGGATACCGCCGATTCGGTCGACTATCCCGATTTTGCTCATCCCGTAGCAGCTGCTGTAGAAAGCGGTGATTTTGAACGGGGTATTCTGGTATGTGGCAGCGCCAATGGTGTGGCTATCACGGCAAATAAGCATGCCGGAATACGGGCGGCCATCTGCTGGCTGGAAGAATTGGCGTCGCTTGCCAGGAAACACAATGACGCAAACATTATCTGTATCCCCGCACGTTTCATTGATATTGATTTAGCAAAAGCGATCGTCAACACATTTCTGAATACCGGTTTCGAAGGAGGCCGCCACGCCAACCGGGTCAGCAAAATCTCTTGTTAATGTCTGACGTCCGACGTCTAATGTCTAATGTCTAATCTCTGACGTCTAATCTCTGACATCTGATATCCAAAAATCAAATAGCACCATGAAGCAGTTTTTTTTTCTATTCGTATCTCTTGTTCCAACTTTTTCTGGATGTGTTTTGGGTCAGGATCAGGATCCCATCCAGCAAAAATATGCCACAGAAATAAATCCTGAATCTGCCCGCAGGCACTTGTCTATCCTTGCGTCAGCTGAATATGAAGGTCGTGGAACCGGAGAACTAGGTGGCGAAAAAGCAGCGGCTTATATTGCAGCGGAGTTTAAAAGGCTGGGGTTGACCGCTCCCGTGGAGGGCTCCTATTTCCAGCCTGTGAAACTAGTGCGGACACGCTTTGATGTCAAGGAATTTGCCATCGCGGGGCAATCGTTTCGCAATGGTAAAGATTTCTATTTCGTAGGCGGTGGACCTGAAACCCATATTCAGGCAAAGGATATCGTATTTATCGGCTATGGAATCAGTGAAGACAAATACGACGACCTGAAAGGCATCGACATCGAAGGTAAGGTGGTACTGGTACTCAGTGAGGGAGAACCCAAAGACTCAAAAGGCAATTCCCTGATTACCGGAACAGATACGCCATCTGACTGGGCAACTTCCAACACCAAACGCCTGCAAAACATCACTTCCAAAAAACCGGAATTGATTATTGCCGTATCCAATACGCTTAAAGAATCGCTTGCACGCTTTGGATACCGACTTACACAACCACGGATCGCGCTTGACGAAGGCAAAAGCCAAGTTACCCATACCGCTCCCGTAGTAACCATCGGCAAAGACATGGCTAATCTATTGTTTGCGAAAACCGGAACCTCCGTCGATAAGCTATCCGCAAAAATCGATGCAACCCAAAAGAGCCAGAGTGGCGTTTATAAGGTCGACTTGAACACTTCGTTCGGCTCCAAAACCGAACCATTCACATCAAACAACGTACTGGGATACCTCGAAGGAACAGGTCTTAAGGATGAGCTGCTTGTCATTACGGCGCATTACGATCACGAGGGGAACCAAAACGGTGTCATATTCTTCGGGGCCGATGATAACGGTTCGGGGACGACAGGTGTCCTGGAAATTGCCCGTGCATTTGCCAAAGCAAAATCCGAAGGCCACGGACCGCGACGGAGTATCCTGTTTATGGCAGTCACTGCCGAGGAAAAAGGTTTATTGGGTTCAAACTACTATTCGCGCCATCCGGTATTTCCCTTGGAAAATACGGTCGTAAACCTGAATACAGATATGATTGGGCGCATTGACGACAAGCATTTGAACGGCAACCACAATTACGTACATGCCATTGGTTCCGATAAGCTCAGTTCTGAATTGAAGGCCATTAATGAAAAAGCAAACGCTACGTATACGCAACTGGAGTTAGACTATATGTATGATGATCCAAAAGACCCCATGCGGATCTATTACCGGTCGGACCAATACAACTTCGCAAAACATGGCATTCCTGTAATTTTCTATTTCAGCGGACTTCATCCCGATTACCATACACCCGCTGATACCGTTGACAAGATTCATTTCGAATTACTCTGCAAACGTGCACGCCTGGCTTTCCATACAGCATGGGAAATCGCGAACCGTGATCAACGCTTAGTTGTGGATTCGAATAAAGAATAGTCCGCTCTTTCGCCGCGGAGGCGACTTCTTTATTCGCGATCATTTGTTTTTATCGGCGCTCATGCTTTCTCCGCCTTTGAGGCGGCTCAGGTCTGCTTGACCAGAAAGAAGCAAAGAGTCAAGGCTGTGAAGCCTCGGTCGCGAGCTGATTGCAAAGCATTCATAGCGCGGATTGCAGCCGCTGCTTTAGTTCATATGCGCGTGTTTAATTTCAAAGGCCGTATGGATTGTTCATGCATCCCATTTTGCAGCATGAACAATTCCCCAATCCGCTTGTTTGCTGCTGGTACGCAGGTTCATGCACATGCTTTTCCGCCAGCCGGCGGATTCCCGATCCTTCAAGGCCGGTTGCCCTCCGAACGAAAGTTTAGTGCGGAAGGACGGCCATTCTCCTACGAACGATCGTTCCGTGCGTCTATTAGCACCAGCCCACCGTATGGCTTTTTATGCCACATGGGAGATCCTGCGGGATGCAGTGGGATGCACTACCAACCGTAGCAGGAACTCCAAGTGGCGAGTTTTGGTACTTTTGCGGTCAAAAGTACCGAGCTCTTGCGGCGATTGAGCAAAGCCCCTACGGCTTGAGCAGAAATCCCTTTCTGCCAAACTGTCATTCATTCAAAATTTATTGTTAACTTTGTAGGCTTTAATCAACGACGATGTTCGAGATACCGACAAGTACAAAACAGCATGACGAATCGCGGCAGGGAGAGGCATTACTGCTGGAGAATGATCCGAAAAAGAGCAACGGCCGGAAGCTGTACATTGAAAGTTACGGTTGCCAAATGAATTTCTCGGACAGCGAGATTGTGGCCTCAATCCTGTTGGATAAAGGGTTTGAAACGACACGTGACTATAAAGAAGCCGATGTGGTATTCATTAATACCTGTTCTATCCGCGAAAATGCCGAACAGCGGGTACGCAATCGGTTAAAAGAATTTGAATCAGCCAAGGCAAAAAACCCCGGCATGGTGGTGGGTGTGTTGGGCTGCATGGCGGAGCGGTTGAAGTCTAAATTTCTGGAAGAGGAAAAACTGGTGGATGTTGTCGTGGGTCCCGACGCGTATCGTGACTTACCCAACCTCATTGAACAAGTAGACGAAGGCTCACGTGCTGTCAATGTACTGTTGTCGCGCGAAGAGACCTATGCAGATATCAGTCCGGTACGCCTTAACACCAATGGCGTAACGGCATTCATTTCCATCATGCGTGGCTGCGATAACATGTGCTCTTTCTGTGTGGTGCCCTTTACTCGTGGGCGTGAACGAAGCCGCGATCCGCAGTCCATCGTGAAGGAAGCAACCGATCTATTCAATGCGGGATACCGCGAAGTGACCCTCTTGGGACAAAATGTCGACTCCTATAAATACGAGGCCTTAACCTTTGCTGGCCTGCTGGAAAGGGTTGCGCAGGTAAACCCCTTATTGCGGGTACGTTTTTCAACTTCACATCCCAAAGACATCACCGATGAGGTGCTGCACACGATGGCCAAGTACGAAAACATCTGTAAATACATACACCTACCTGTACAGTCAGGCAATTCAAGAGTTCTTAAGCTGATGAACCGTACCTACGATCGCGAATGGTACATGGACCGGGTGGACGCGATTCGCCGGATTATTCCCGAATGTGGGATTTCGACGGACGTCATCACAGGTTTTTGCAGCGAAACCGAGGAGGAACACCGGGATACACTGTCGATGATGGATTATGTGAAGTATGATTTTGCTTATATGTTTGCTTATTCCGAACGGCCGGGCACATTGGCAGCCAAGCGCTATGCGGATGATGTTCCAGAGGAGGTAAAAAAGCGGCGACTGACCGAAGTAGTAGACCTGCAGCGCGAACATAGCCTGCAACGACTGCAAACTTATGTTGGAAAGGTACACAAGGTACTGATTGAAGGATTATCAAAACGTTCTGACGATGACTATTGTGGACGAAACGACCAAAACAGCATGGTGGTATTTCCCAGGGACAATCGATACAAAGTGGGCGACTATGTCAATGTATATGCAGAAAAATGCACATCGGCAACATTGATTGGAAAGATTACTAGTTAATAACGGCACCCAACACCAATACTCAATACACGAGGTAAAGAATGGACATTCAAGATATCAAAAATAGATTTGGGATCATTGGCAACTCACCGCTGCTCAACCGGGCAATCGATGTAGCCCGCCAGGTAGCTCCCACAGATATTTCAGTGTTGATCACAGGTGAAAGTGGAAGCGGTAAGGAAGTGTTTTCACAAATTATCCATCAACTCAGTGCACGCAAACATGGTCCGTTCATCGCAGTCAACTGCGGAGCCATTCCCGAAGGCACCATTGATTCCGAGCTATTCGGACATGAAAAGGGGTCTTTCACAGGGGCACATGAAGCACGTAAAGGATATTTTGAGGTGGTCAACGGTGGCACGATCTTCCTAGATGAAGTGGGTGAATTACCCTTGGGCACACAGGCTCGATTGCTACGTGTATTGGAAACCGGCGAGTACATCCGCGTGGGTTCGTCAAAGGTACAGAAAACCAATGTCCGTGTGGTTGCAGCTACCAACGTGGATATCTACGATGCTGTACAAAAAGGAAAATTCCGTGAGGATCTCTATTACCGCCTAAATACCGTGCCACTACGCATACCTGCTCTGCGCGACCGCAAGGAAGATATCCACCTGCTTTTCCGCAAATTTGTAGCAGACTTTACCGACAAATACCGGAGTCCAAACGTACAGTTGACGGAAGATGCGCAGCAATTGCTTGCCAATTATCCATGGCCGGGCAACGTAAGGCAATTAAAGAATATAGCAGAACAGATTGCCGTGTTGGAAAAAGAGCGGCTGATTGATGCACGGATTCTGGGACAATACTTGCCCACAGATAACAGGAGTACACTTCCGGTACATGTATCGGCTGGCGCAAATGACGATTTTTCCGAACGGGATTTACTCTATAAAGTCCTTTTCGATATGAAAAAAGACATGGTGGAGCTGAAGAAACTGGTGATTGGAATCATCGAGAATGGCGTCAACTCCCGGATTGTCGAAGATCACTCGCCCTATATTAATCAGCTGTACCGCGAGGTGGATAGCCCGGCTCCGGAGCAGTTGGCTCCGCCTTCTACATTAACCATTCACCACCCACAGGGTGGGAAGAGTGAGGATTTTCATTTCCACACGCAGGAAGCTGAAGAAGTAGAAGAGGAATCGCTTTCCTTGGTAGAGAAAGAGTCGGATCTCATCAAAAAAGCATTGAAAAAACACAAGGGTAAACGTAAATCTGCGGCACAGGAGCTGGGGATATCTGAACGGACACTCTACCGGAAAATTAAAGATCTGAATTTAAATTGATGAGCGCTCATATCAAGATGGGAAAGAGAATAGGTTATTTTGTGTTCTTATCGGCAATTTTATTCATCCAGGGATGTGGAATCAAATACGGCTTCACAGGGGGTTCCATTCCTGAAGGAATGAAAACCTATACCGTGGAGTTTTTCGAAAATACGGCTCCGATCGTCTATCCGACACTCAGCCAATCATTCACGGAGGCACTCAAAGAACGCATACGAAGCCAATCGAGTCTCAGCCAGGTGACCAATGATGGCGATGCTATTTTTGAAGGACGGATTACCGGGTACAGCATTACCCCCGCCGCCGTTGAGGCTGGCACCGACCGTGCGGCACTCACCCGGTTATCCATTACCGTCAATGTTAAATATACCAACAATATCAAACCGGATGACAATTTTGAACAACCGTTTACCCGGTTCAAAGACTTTTCCGGCGCCATATCAGCACAAGAAGAATCGTTGATACGTGATATCAATCAAATGCTCACAGAAGATATTTACAATAGGGCATTTGCAAACTGGTAAACTAAAAATTGGAGGTTATTGGCCGCGTGGAACAGTTAGATTATAGCGCATTATACCATAAAACGTTGTCGGATCCATCGGCAGTCGACGAACAAACCTTGTCCATGCTGATCGATCGTTATCCGTATGCCCAGTCTTTACGCTTTATCCATGCCCGAAAATATTTTCAGGAAAACGGAGAATGTAATTTCAACCATGTTTTGTTGTATACCAGCTCTCCCCATTGGTTGCAGGGTTATTTGATCGAAGGTCCTCCGCAAGCGGTGGATATACCAGCGGTGGATGCACAACCTATTATTGAACCGGCCGATACACATCCAGCTATTCCTGAACACCCGGCGGGAATGGATTACTTCGTATACACCGAACAGGAACAAACAACCGAATCGACGGAAGTCGTACCTTTATCGGAAGCCACACCGCATGAAAAAGTGAGCCTCTATAACGATGAGCATATGCCTTATAGTTTTCTCTGGTGGCTTAACAAAACCCGCATGGAGCACGCTCAGACGTATCAACCGTATGCTCCGCTAAACAACAAGTCTCAACATGTGGGCAATACTGCACAAAAGCTGGACGCAGAACAGCTCTTGGACCAACAGATCCGGGAAAATATTTTCCACTTACAGGCTCCGGAAGAAAAACTGAGTGCAAAACACCGGACACATACTGTACCTTTTCAGGTACCCCAAAAAATAGACCCGATCATCGAACGTTTCATCCGCGAAGAACCCCAGATCAAACCTCCTCCAGCAAACAAGATCGACCTGGAAAATAAAGCCCGCAAGAGCGCGGAAGATCAATTAACGATGGTTTCGGAAACCTTGGCAAAAATATATGTTGAACAGGGCTTGTATCCGAAAGCAATCGCAATCTATAAAAAATTAAGTTTGAAATATCCCGAAAAAAGTGGTTACTTTGCCGCTCAAATAGCTGAGCTATCGAACAAATTAACATAACGAAATACCGAAAATGCAAACACTATTAATTATATTAATCATTTTGGCCAGTATCTTATTGGCATTCCTTGTATTGATCCAAAACCCGAAAGGCGGTGGATTGGCTTCTGGGTTTGCAGGCGGTGCCAATTTAATGGGCGTAAAACGTACGGGAGACATTTTGGAGAAAGGTACATGGATCATGGTCATTGCCATCATGGTCTTTTCACTAATTGTTAATGTTTTGGGGCCCTCATCCGGATCAGGTGGTACGGGTTTGAGCGATAAAATCAACTCAACTGCGCCTGTGACTTCTCCGCTTTCACCAACGGAAACTCCGACAGCTGCACCCCAGGAGACCCCTTCAAATTCAGATACCGCTCAGTAAAAACAAAGTATTTGACGAAAAAGCAACGCCCCTCGAAATAAAAACGGGGGGCGTTTTCATTGGGCATCGGCCAACAAAACTGCCATTATCACTGACATCCTGACACGCACACGACTCGCTTCGCCAACACATTCGCTTCTAAAATGAAAAAATGGCAAGGTAAACAGCGGAATCCCGACTTGGCATAATTGATGAGATAAGCGAGGTGAGAAAATCAAAAGCATTATTAACAATTAATAATTAATTATTAAATAAAATCAAATTATGGCGTTAAGTATTAAACCTATCGGCGACAGAGTGGTAGTGGAAGCTGCCCCTGCAGAGGAAAAGACCGCATCAGGTATCTATATTCCGGATACCGCTAAGGAAAAGCCACAGCGTGGAACGGTAGTGGCTGTTGGTGCAGGAAAAACGGATGAACCTTTGACTGTAAAGGTAGGAGACCAAGTGTTGTATGGCAAATATGCCGGCACCGAGATTACCTACGAAGGAAAAGAGTACTTAATCATGAAAGAGTCCGACATTTACGCTATTGTATAACGTAGGGTCGTATTTCTTCGTAGGTGTTTAATAATTAATAGTAAACTTAAAAGTTACGATGCGAGATACAGCGATTGATTCTTGAAAATCTCGGATTGCATGTTTAACATCTCAAATCAATTAAAAAAATGGCAAAACAAGTAAAGTATAATGTGGAAGCGCGTGATGCTCTGAAAAGAGGGGTAGACACGTTGGCAAATGCGGTAAAAGTGACATTGGGTCCGCGCGGACGTAACGTGATCATTGAAAAGAAATTCGGTTCTCCTTCAATCACGAAAGACGGTGTCACCGTTGCAAAAGAAATCGAATTGAAAGATGCGCTTGAAAACATGGGTGCACAAATGGTAAAAGAAGTGGCTTCCAAGACTGCCGATCAGGCGGGTGATGGTACCACAACTGCAACCGTTTTGGCACAAGCAATCATTGCCCCGGGCTTGAAGAGCGTAGCGGCCGGTGCCAATCCGATGGATTTAAAACGTGGTATTGATAAAGCGGTTGCCACAGTTGTAGAAAGTCTTCAATCACAGTCACAAACAGTCGGCGAAGACAATAACAAGATCAAACAAGTTGCCAGCATCTCGGCCAACAACGACGAAGTGATCGGTGCGCTGATCGCAGAAGCCATGGAAAAAGTTGGCAAGGACGGCGTTATTACCGTTGAAGAAGCAAAGGGTACTGAAACCGAAGTAAAAACGGTAGAAGGTATGCAATTTGACCGGGGTTACCTGTCACCCTACTTCGTAACTAACACCGACAAGATGGAAGCCGAGCTGGAAAGCCCTTACATCCTGATTTACGACAAGAAAATCAGCAACATGAAGGAGTTGCTTCCGATTTTAGAAAAACAAGTTCAAACCGGAAAGCCGTTGTTGATCATCGCTGAAGATCTTGACGGTGAAGCATTGGCTACCCTGGTAGTCAACAAAATCCGTGGCTCTCTGAAAGTAGCCGCTGTAAAGGCTCCGGGCTTCGGCGATCGCCGCAAAGCAATGCTCGAAGATATCGCTATCCTTACAGGCGGAACGGTTATTTCCGAAGAAAGAGGTTTCAAATTGGAAAATGCCGATCTTTCTTACCTTGGTCAGGCTGAAAAAGTGGTTGTTGACAAAGACAATACCACCATCATCAATGGCTCAGGTAATGTAGAAGATATCAAAGGCCGCGTAAATCAGATCAAAGCACAGATCGAAACCACCACTTCCGATTACGACCGCGAGAAATTGCAGGAGCGTTTGGCTAAATTAGCAGGTGGTGTAGCCGTATTGTACGTAGGTGCAGCTACCGAAGTGGAAATGAAAGAAAAGAAAGATCGTGTAGACGATGCACTGCATGCTACCCGTGCTGCGGTAGAAGAAGGTATCGTAGCCGGTGGCGGTGTAGCATTCATCCGCGCCGGTGAGTCTTTGAAAGACCTCAAAGGTGCTAACGAGGACGAAAACATCGGTATCGAAATCGTGAAACGTGCCATCGAAGAGCCGTTACGTCAAATCTGTAACAACTCTGGTATCGAAGGTGCCATCGTGGTACAGAAAGTGAAAGAAGGCACAGCTGACTACGGCTATAACGCACGTACCGGTGGATACGAAAACCTGATCGGCGCCGGTGTAATCGATCCAACCAAAGTATCTCGCGTTGCATTGGAAAATGCTGCTTCTATCGCTTCCATGCTGCTTACTACCGAAGTGGTATTGGCAGACGAACCGGAAGAAGAAAAAGCAGGTGCAGGTGCTCCCCCGATGGGCGGCGGCATGGGCGGAATGATGTAACAATTGCCCCCATGAATCGGGGACCATCATATACGCAAAAACGGTACATCTTTAATAGGATGTACCGTTTTTCTTTTGTCGCCCCAATTTAATCAATCAATTATTCCGACTATTTAAGTTTTTTGTTGTTTCGGTGCCGATCCGCGTCGCGAATATTTTTCTTTTCCAAGTTCTTTGCTAAAGCCGCTGTAAGGTCAACGCCCGTCTGATTTGCCAGGCAGATCAACACAAATAACACATCGGCCATTTCGTCTGCAAGGTCAACCTCTTCATCGGATTTTTTGAAGGATTGTTCACCGTACCGACGGGCCATAATGCGGGCCACCTCCCCCACTTCTTCCATCAGTATGGCCGTATTTGTTAATTCATTAAAATAGCGGATACCTGTTGTATTTATCCACTGGTCAATTTTTTCCTGCGCTTCTTTGATGGTCATGTTATTTACCCCCCAATCAATGATTATCTTTGTCTTTGGTATCCATGATGATGGTTACAGGACCGTCGTTTACGAGGGAAATCTTCATGTCTGCGCCAAAGATTCCTGTGGCTATGTTTTTGTCCAACAGGCTGGAAAGTTCTGCAATCATTGATTCATACAAGGAAACGGCTTGATCAGGTTTCGCGGCACGGATAAAAGATGGACGATTACCTTTCTTGGTTTGCGCAAATAAGGTGAACTGCGAAATCAGCAGGATATTGCCCTGAATATCATGCAGGGACTTGTTCATCAATCCACTTTCATCACCGAATACACGGAGATTAGCAATTTTTTGCGCCAACCACCGGAGATCGTCCATCCCATCTGCCTCCTCAATGCCCAACAGCACAACAAAGCCTTGCCCGATGGTGCCTACAATGTGCTGGTTAACCGTACAGGACGCCTCAGACACCCGTTGGATAACAGCCCTCACTATTTTTTTCCGATCCGATAAAGTCTACCCTCATCCGTAACCGCGTAAAGTGCGCCGTCTTTCCCCTGTTGTACATCACGGAAACGTTGGCCCTGGTCTTCAAGCAAACGTTCCTCACCTACTACTTTATTATCCTTTATAACCAGCCGTGCGATATGTATGCTGCTTAATCCGCCTATAAACAGATTATTTTCCCATTCAGGAATCGAATTGCCTGAAAAAAATGTGATCCCACTTGGAGATAACACCGGATCATAATAATATACCGGCTGCTCCATTCCTTCGTGCTGTTGAATTGCATCCCCGATTTTTTCTCCGCTATATTCCAAACCATAGGTGATGGTGGGCCACCCATAGTTTTTGCCTGGCTGGATCCGGTTTACTTCGTCGCCGCCACGCGGACCGAATTCGGTTTCCCATAAATCGCCGGTTACCGGATGGAACGCAAGCCCCTGTACATTGCGGTGACCGTATGAATAAATCTCCGGTCGGGCATCGCTCCGGCCCTCGAAAGGATTACCGGGTGCCGGTTTACCATCGGTCGTGATCCGGAGCACTTTTCCAAGGGCCGAATTCAGGTCCTGTGCCTGTGGCCGGGTCACAATGTCCGAACGCTCGCCGGTACTTACGAACAAGTACCCCTCTTTATCAAACAATATACGTCCACCATAATGCAAACTACTTTTGTGTGCCGGTGTAGCTTGATAAATTACCTGCGCATTTTCAATATGCTTTTCATCTGCAGCAAGTGTCCCTTTCGCCACAGCGGTAAGCGTACCATTCGGCGTGTCCTGCGAAAACACCCAATAAACCATACGGTTGCTCTCGAAGGCAGGGTCGATGGTAATACCCAATAAACCGCCTTGACCGTTGGAGTTAACCTTGGGCAGCCCCGTTATGGCTTCACTCAGTGCCCCATCCTGCGCAGCGATGCGGAGTGTACCTCCTTTTTGGGTAATTAGAAATCTTCCATCCGGCAAAACGGCAATTCCCCAAGGGCGATCCAGTCCTTCACTCAATACTTTTACATCGTATGGAGTAGAAGTCTTCACACCTGCTATACGGGTTTGCCCCTCAAATGCCGGTTTGTAGTCCGTATTGGCGGCCTTCGTTTCGACCGGTGCATACGTCGAATCTGCAACCGGATTTTTTTCCGCTTCTTTGGATGTCGACGAATCACAGGATAACATGATCAAAGATAAGCCTGTGAGAACACCTATTGAGCCTAATGTATATTGCATATTGGAAATTTTTCCTAAAGATAAATACATTTTACGGATAAAATCAACGCTTTCCGGTGCAATTAAAGAAAGCGCACTGTTATTTTTACAACAGTGCGCTGATCTTAAGTGCGTAAAATTTAGAATTTCAGGTTTAATCCGAACAGAAAATTAGCCGTAGCTTGCGGGTAATAGTAGTTGTAGCTTAACCGGTCCGTCTCTGAAAGGTAATATCCCCAGGTAAAACCACTTGCCGAATATTTCTCATTGAACACGTTGTTAACCAGCAAGCTCAGCCCCAGGTTTTTCAATTTCCAGATAGAAGTATGGTAAGCTATCCGGACGTTATTCACGAAAAACCCATCGATGCTCCGTTCGCTGCTGCTTGTATTGTCCAGGTACTGCCTGGATACATATTTACTCAGCAACGCCAACTCAAGCGGTTTCCAGGGTGTGAAAGCAAGTTCACTGGATGCCACCCAATCGGGCGAAAACGAAATATCCGTGCTTTCGTAGAAATTCTCCACATCCCCTACAACTTCCGTAAAATTTCTAATCTTGTTTTGACTATAAGCCAAGGTAGCGCCCCAGGCAAACCAGTTGGTTGGTACCCACCTGCCGTCAAACTCCAGTCCCATTCGGTAACTGTCGTCTACGTTTCTGCGCAGGGTACTCCCCACGTCGTTAAGCTGCCCCGTAGGGATCAACTGGTTTTTGTACAACATGGCGTAGCCATTTATTCCGATGTTAAACCGTGGGGTTCTGATTCGGTAACCTGCTTCGATGTCATGCAGTTGTTCGGCTTTGGGGCTTTGCCCTATCGGCCAGTCGGTAAAATCACTGCGTATCGGTTCTTTGTTGGCCAACGCATACGAAGCATACACATTGCTTGCTGCCGACAACTGGTAGGTGATCCCCACTTTTGGATTGAAGAAATCAAACGTTGCATCCTGGGTAATATCACGCAGGTCATTGTCTATCCCCGATATTGCATAGTCAATATGCCGATATTGCAGGTCTGCAAACAGAAATAAATCGTTCAATTGATAAGAAGCCCTCAGGTACGTATTGAAGTCTTTCTTCATTGCATCGCC
The DNA here is from genome assembly GCF_014642075.1 of Parapedobacter defluvii. Lineage (GTDB taxonomy): Bacteria > Bacteroidota > Bacteroidia > Sphingobacteriales > Sphingobacteriaceae > Parapedobacter > Parapedobacter defluvii. The sequence continues at coordinate 379,333 of NZ_BMIK01000003.1, forward strand.
ATTGTAATAGCGATAGGATGTGTGGAAAGAATTCTCCGCATCGGTGAGGTAGTCACGCGCCGTGAATAAGGGGTAACGAGACCAAACGATATCACCGTAATGCCCACCTTCGTATTGATTATAGGCCCCTCCCCAGATGATTTCAACGCCGCTGGTGGGTTTATACACCAAGGAATACGTTCCGCCATAAAAGTGATTATCGAGCCACCGCTGGCGTACCAGATCTGTCTCTTCGATGGTATTTCCCGCTACAACAACCGGAGACAAACCATAGTCTGCCAATCCATCGCTATCCCGGAACTGTTCATAATAACCTTTGCCCCGCGTGTAATGCAACGCGGTATTCAGTGTTAACCGGCTTGTCAGCGTTGACGAAAACAGCAATTGGTAATGCGTCTGCTGATAGTTATCCGTTTCATTATCATACAGGTATTTGTTATACCTCCGATCTGATTTCAACAGGTTATCGATCTCATACTCTGTCAATCCATCGTCCTTCGCATAGGCTTCCATGGCCTCCACATCACCGGTAAGGCGGGATTCCGGCGTGCCATACCACGCCTGATACGTTTTTTCTTTCCCTCCGAACACATTGGCGCGCAGCAAACTGTTCTTGCCATACCAGGCTCCTGACAGGAAAAAAGATTGCAGGTTAGAGGTAGCCCGGTCGATATAACCGTCGCTCCTGATGCGCGACAGCCGTCCATCGAACGTGAATTTATCATCGATCAGACCCGTCCCCAACCGGATCGTATTTTTCCATGAATTGTAGGAGCCGAACGAGTTATCCAATTCGGCATACGGATCCTTGTTAAGCGTGTTGGTCTGGATATTGAGACTTGCCCCGAATGCACCGGCACCGTTGGTGGATGTTCCGACACCCCGTTGGATCTGTACATTGTCGACCGACGAAGCAAAATCGGGTAAATTCACAAAAAAGGATCCCAAACTTTCCGCATCATTAAGCGGTATCCCGTTGATGGTAACATTGGTACGTTGGCCGTCACTGCCCCGTATGCGCATACTGGTGTACCCAATCCCCGCTCCGGCATCCGACGAAATGACTACGCCTGGTGTCTGATCCAGCAAATAAGGAATATCCTGTCCAAGATTGTTTTTTTCAATATCCGCTTTGCTTAAGTTTTTGTAGGTCGTTGCCATATTTTCAGTGGCACGGGTGGCCTGAACGACCACTTCATCGGTCAGCAATGCGGCCCTTTCCATTGAAAAACGGATTTGTTCGTCGTTAGACACAGTAATTTCCCTGTATTGCGGCTGAAATCCCAGGTAACTAACCGCGACCGTATAGGTGGTGGCTTTCAGGTTCCGGATGTGTACCCTGCCATCGGTATCCGTTTGTCCGCTGTACGCTGTTCCCGAAAGACGTACCGAAGCACCTACCATTGGTCTGTTCTCGTTAAATACTTCAACGATAAGGCTATGTTGAGCCACAACAATAGCTGCATGCAAAAAAAACGCAATTCCTGCGATTAATCTTTTAATCATTTATTTGTAATTTTTAGTTAAACACAACTGCCACAAGGGGTTCATGACAGTCCAACTTATTTAACTTACCTTCCCTACGCCGGCATTATCCGGATCAGGTGCTCCCGAGATGTATCGGGATGGGTATAATCTCAGCCTTTATTTGTGTTTGTTTGTACAAACAAGGCACCCCTAAATGATGGTGGCAAAGATAGGTCTTTTTTTGTAAATGCAAAGAGTACAGGGCAGCGAAGTGGCTTTTCTTCCACCCCGCCGCTCTGTAGACAATATTACTTCGTTACATGCAGCATTCCCTGCATGATGCGCCAATGCCCCGGAAATGTACATACGTACGGATAATCCCCAGGTGTGTCAGGCACCTTGAATATGAGTTCATACCGGTTTTCCGGATCAACCAATGGGGTACTGAACAGGACATCTGGTGTATTGGGTATATACTGCAATGTCACACCGTTAGGTTGTTTCGCAAGTTCGTCCGCTGCTTGTCCAACGCGTTCCAACGTACCTGGTTTCAGCACCAACAGATTATGCTGCATGTGGTCCGTATTCTCTAAGATAATCTTCAACGTCTGCCCGGCCTTGACTTCGATGTTGGTCACATCGTACTTCATTTCACCGACAACGGTCTTGATCACCACTTCACGGTCTACAGCCTTTACATCTTCCATTTCAGGCGCCGTCTTATTGACGATCACCAGCCGCGCATGATCCAGCATTCCGGTAAAATCAAAATCCGCTGGATAATCCCCCGCATTGACCGTTCGCGGCATGTCCCCTTCCTGCCGACGGTTATGACCTATGCGGATGACCCCGGATGGGATTTTATCAAACAATCCGCCGGTTTTTCCTTGGGCCACCTGTTGCCCATTAATGGACAGCATCATATTTCCATCAGCAAGCAGGGATGCCTTTACTACAAACTCTTTTGGTAATGAATTAACCGAGTGGATAATCGTCTGCTTCCCTTTCTGGTTAACCTGAAAATACAGGCCGCCATCTTTCAGGTACACGGCATATCCATCCTTATTGTCTCCATGCGATATCAATACGCCTTCAAATGCCTGCTGTGTATCCGTTTGCTTAACAGCGGCTACAAAACCGAACTCCCGGTTAGCAAGGTCAGGAATCTGCCGCCCGCCAACGGTACCTCCGCCCGCTGAACTCAACGGAAATACTACCATGCGGCTACCTGCGAAAATACGTACCGCCAGCGATCCATCCGAATTTGACAAGTTGGGCCGGCCCGCCTCTTGGTTATATTCATCCATGAACGATTGCCGGTGCATCGCGCCCGCAATAAGCAAGGCATGCGACAACCATTTATCTTCCACGTTCTCTCTTTGCTGTACCGCGTCAAAAAGGACTTTTCCAATCTGCGGACTTTCGGCAGCGTCAGATAAGGCAAGAAAAGCCGACAAACGAATCCTTAAGTCTGCATCCTGCATTACGCCGGAAGCAATAAGTTGCTGCACCACCTCGGGTCGGTCCATCGGCAGCGTTTGGATAGCAGCCCGCCGGACGCCTGGCGCGGGATGCTTCAGTGCTCCGATAACCACGGATAAGCTCTTTTCATCAGAACCATCCAGCAATCCCAAGCCATGCAGTGTCCATATCGCATGGAGTGCTCCTCCATTGCTATTGATCTCATCCACCTCCGTATTACGCACTAACCTGTGCAGATCAGCTGCTACACCTTTATCCACTGACTCAACGAGTAACCGTTGTGCGGTTAACCGCCAAAACTGATTATCACTTTTCAATGCATTGATCAATGTAGCCGGCTTTTCTGAATTCAATTTATACGGTTTATAGGCTTTAGAGTCGGTATGTACCAATCGATAAATACGTCCTTTTGTGTTGTCCCGCAGCGGATCAATATAAGCATTGCCCGCTCCGTTCTCAAACCCCTCGGGGGTAGGATTATGCTGGATGACGAAATTGTACCAATCCAGTATCCAAAGCGCACCATCGGGTCCTACTTTGGCGTCTACCGGACCGAACCAGTTGTCCGAACTAGCAATCATGTTCCATCCATCGCCCTTCTCCTTAAATCCGGAACCAACCTGTTCGAGGATATGCCGGTGCACCAATCGCCCCGTTGGTTCGGATATAAACGCCACCCGGTTCCAGTATTCCTGTGGAAATGCCCTTGCAGTATACAGGCTATGCCCTGCAGCTGCGGTAAAGCCACCGTGAACGTCTACCTGCCTAAGCTCCTTCGTGAGCACATGCATGTTATAATGCCCATCTATTTTTTCGATACCCCGTTCCTGCAGGTTTGCCCGCTCGTAATAACGCAGCGGAATGGCGAAAAAATCACTGTGCTCATTGTTGGCGGTAGATATGAACACATCAAAATCTTCGGAAAAACCGAGCCCCCAGGTATTATTGCTCGTATTACCCAAAAACTCAAATTGGGTCGCATCGGAATCAAACCGGTAAACACCCGAACCGAACTTAAACGGTTTGCCACCTATTGTACCTTCAAAACCCGAATACCCTACTGTACCCCAAATTTTATTATCGATTCCATAACGCAGATTGGATGGACCTGCGTGGGTATCGAATGTACCCCATCCATCTATCAACACTTCACGCACATCGGCTTTATCGTCACCGTCGGTATCCTTGAGAAACAAAAAATGGGGTGCCTGAGAAACAATAATGCCCCCGTTGGCAAACGTAAAACTGGTTGGAATATTCAAGCCTTCGGCAAATACCGTAAATTTATCTGCCTTGCCGTCGCCATCGGTATCCTCACAGATCAAAATCCGGTCGTCACCTTCGCCTTTGTCATCCCGGACGGTATTGGGATAATCGACGGTTTCAATCACCCATAAGCGTCCCCTCTCGTCCCAATCCATCGCAATAGGTTTCTTGATATCCGGCTCACTGGCAAACAATTGAAGTTTGAACCCGACTGGTACCTGGATGAGAGTCTGTGATTCTTCGGGGCTGAGCGGAAGCTGATAACGGGGAGGTGGGTCACGGTGCTCGTAGTTGGGCATCCGGCCTTCTTTATATTCAGGCTGCGCAATGACATAGGCTTCCATTCTTTTCACTGCTTCTTCTCCCACCGCCCAACGGATACCACTTTTTACAAGCTGCAGAAATCCCGGATTGCGAAACGTGCGCTCATCGTGACCGAATGCCGTATAAAAGACCCTGCCTTTTCCATAGTCTTTCACCCACGTATACGGCTCCCGGTGCGTGCTATCCACACGTTCCATCAGCACCTCAATATCGTCGGCAAAATGATCGTGCACATACGTTTCATCCCATTCCGTCTCAAAAGGAACGACACCTGACATTGCGGGGTGATCCGGTTTTATAATTTCCGCAGAAAATTTTCCGCCTCCATGACTTTTAAATTGCCCCCCGATGAGCGCTACCACTTCCGGCGAATTCCGAAAACAGAACGACGCGGAATGAAGCGGGATAAATCCTTTGCCCGAAGCCACAAAATCCAATAGTGCTTTTTCCTGGGCTGTGCTGATAGAGTCGTGGTTGGCATACACAATCAATCCATCGTAGCGCTGTAGGTCCTCCTTTGTCAGGTCTTCCGGATCAACCGAATACGTGATGTTAATTCCTTCGGATGCATATTCCTGCCGTAATATATCGGCCAATAATTCAGAATCGTGGTGCTTGCTGGCATGCCCGAGGAAAAACAATTCTAATCGCCGGGGTCCGTCACTTTCTTTTTTTCCACCTCCGCAACCCCCGAAAAACAGAGGTATCAACACGATGGCGAGCAGTTTGACAAACAGGGTAAGTGGCTTATTCATGGTCAGGGTATAATTAAGATAACGTAAACTTCGGCAGGCGAATGATTTCACCTCCCTTTAAGGCCGATTCATGGGCAAGGATGCCGACGCACGTAATATTGGCCGACTGCTGTGCATTCGGATAGGGTTGCCGGTTTTCAATCAATGCACTGATAAACTCATGCACGAGATGCGGATGAGAACCGCCATGACCTGCGCCCTGAATAAATGAAAGATGTTGGTTTGCATCTTCATCGTACACCCCCCCGGTTGTAAAGTGCTGAATGGGCTCCGGCAGCAAATGTGCATAGTCGGGGCATTGAACTTCTTCGGGAATTTCAGGCTCCGGCTTTTTTGCGGTGTGCACCACCAACGGTCTGCCTTCTATCAACGGCCATTCCACCGCTTTTTTACTGCCATAGACCTCAAAGCTTTCTCGGTATTGCCGGGCCGTATCAAACAAGGAGCGGTATACCTGTGCGCTCAGATCGGAGTTCCTAAACTTAATATGAGCCGTTTCTATGGCAAATGGCGAATTGTAGTACCCTTGCAGTTCCTCGCGTATCGTACCTGAGCCAAAGCAAGACACATATTCGGCTTCGCCGCGTGTAAGGCCCAACACAGGACCTACGCAATGGGTAGCATAGTGCATAGGGGGTAATCCCGGCCAGTAGTTCGGCCATCCATCCATGTCCTGCTGATGACTTGCCTTCAGAAATTGGATTTTACCCAATTCTCCCTTTTCATATAGTTCTTTCATAAAGAGGAATTCACGTGAGTACAGCACGGTTTCCATCATCATATAGGTCAATCCTGTCTCTGCTACCGCTTCAACAATTTGCCGGCATTCTTCTACGGTCGTAGCCATGGGTACGGTACAGGCAACGTGTTTTCCCGCACGCAGTGCCTGCAGTGTCTGTTCAGCATGGTTTGGAATCGGTGTATTGATATGCACCGCATCAATCTCTTTGTCTTCCAAAAGCTCGTTGTAATCCCGATAGCGTTTTGTGATACCGAAGGCATCGCCGATTTTATTCAAGTTATCTGTATTTCGCTGACATATGGCATACAAATTCGCGTTTGGATGTTGTTGATAGATCGGAATGAATTCTGCACCGAATCCCAGTCCGATAATGGCTACATTGATTTTTTTCGTATTCATAAGCTGTTTATTTTTATTTTTTGCCGGTTAACCATTTTCTCAAAAAGTTGTGCCCTTCGCTCGCAAATGCATCCTGGCTTTCTGCCAGGTTCCGCCAGATACATACCGCTGCGGCCAATTCCTTGTTTTCGGGTGTGAAACTTTCGATAGAAACCGTACCCGAATAGCCAATCGCAGCAAGCCCCCTGTAATAAGCATCCCAACTGGCATTCCCCGATCCGGGAGTACCCCGGTAATTTTCAGCAACCTGAACGTGAAGCAGCCGGTTATTTGCCACGCGGATCGCGCGCTCGGGATCGGGTTCTTCGATGTTCATGTGGAACATATCCAAGCAAATTCCCGCCGCCGGATGGTCGATTTCTTTAATCAGCCGAATCACATCGTCTACCGTGTTAACAAGATCTGATTCAAAACGATTCAACGGCTCCAGTGCAATCTGAAGGCCGCGGTCAGCTGCCCGTTCACAAACGGCCTGTAGGTTTTCAACCGCCCGGCTCCATTCCAACTGCCGTTGTTGAATAGGTACCATTCTTGCTTTTCCCACCGCTGAATACATCGGCCCGGCAAAGAAATCAGCTCCCAATTCTGCTGCAATATCCAAACATCTGATAATGTAATCCATACCGGTATTACGCAGCGACGCGTCATCGCTGGTCAGGTCCCGCGTGCTCCCGAATGCGCCGCATAGGATTACACCTAGTTCCTGATTGGACAATTCAGTCCTTATTCTATTCACATCGATCAACTGTGGATCTTCCACCGCAATTTCTATTTGGTCAAATCCCATTTGCTTGACCTTTGCGAATAGTTTCACAGCATCCTCGGTCTTAAAAGGAGAGGTCCATAACCAGGTACTTACTCCCAAACTAATTGGTAACGACATATTGTGCTGTCAATTTATGTAATCATACCCAACGAGCTGACGGGTATCGTCTAATATAGGATATCTCGTTTATTTACAAAGGCCAAGATCGCATTTAAAATGTCTATAAAACACCTATTAAATAACGAATACTGACTTTATTTTATCCGTTTTATTGGTCCATAAAACAAATAATGCAATAATAATCGTATGTTTGAGTCTCAAAACGTTGTCTACACAGGTGGATTAAGTAATTTGGTGTAAGTATGGAAACGGCCATCAAGCGAACAGCTGTTCAGAAATCAACCATCCCGCAATCCAACGTATTTCTTATCAGGGAACTACGCGAGAAACACTTTGATGCTACCTGGCATGCCCATCAAGAATATCAGCTTTTTTTGGTACTCGAAGGAACCGGAACACGTTTCATAGGGAATACGGTAAAACATTTTGACAAGGGGGATCTGACTTTTTTAGGCCCCAACATCCCACATTTATGGCGAACGGAAGCATACTTCCTTGAACCGCCGGCAGACAAAATCAGTCGTGGACTGGTTATCTACTTCGACGTAAGCGTTTGGAATATGCTCATTCACAAAGATGAATTCAGCCAGGTAAAAACCTTGTTGGAAAAAGCACAATACGGGATGGACATCTACGGCAAATGTGCGGAAGAGACCTCGGTATTGATGCGTGAGCTCCTTCACCTGCACGGTACGGAAAGCATCATTCAGTTTTTCAGGATACTCGATCTGTTGAGTACGACCAAAGATTATCAGTTACTGCATAATGACGTAGTGCACAATCCGATGAAGGAAGTGGAATCAAATCGCATCAACATTGTATACACCTACGTTGCCCAGCACTTCAAACGTAAAATTCCCCTGGAAGAGGTATCAGCGCTATTAAACATGACGCCGACCTCATTCAGTCGTTATTTCACCAAAAAAACGAGTAAGTCATTTTCGTACTTCCTCACCGAAGTCCGGATACGTAACGCCTGCAAGCTGCTTTCTACCCATGAAGTGAAAAATATTGACCAAATTTGCTATGAATCGGGATTCAATACGTTATCCAACTTCAACAAACAATTCAAAGCATTTATCGGCATGACCCCGAAGGAATACCGGCAAAAGTTTTTGACACTTTAATCAAGAGCCAAACCGTTTTCTTAGGGTGACACCATAGGTGGCGGGTCTTCCCAAATGTACCGCTGCAAAGCCTATGCTATAGGCATAGTCGATGTATCGCTTATCTGCCAGATTCTGCCCCCAAAGACTGAGTTCATAACCATTCAATGAATAGCTCACATTCGCATTCAGCAGGCCATAGCCTTCCTGACCGATGGTATTATCCACCACGAAATATTGTTGCCCAATGAATTTACCATAAACCCCCAATTGAAGGTGTTGCTTGTTACGGGGTTGCAAAGGTATCACATACTGTGCACCGAGAAATCCGGTCCATTCCGGTGTATACACCGGCCGGTTACCTTTTAATTGGATGTTGTCGCCGTTCTCTCCAACTGTATTAAAATCAGTATATTCTGCATGGGTAAACGCTGCACTTCCCCACAACGTCAAATTCCGTACTACCCGTGCAGCCACTTCCACCTCAGCTCCCATACTTTCCATCTGTCCGGTGTTTTCAGTTACGGTAATTGCGTCCGGCAATAGCAAAGTAGGCACCTGTGCATTGGTAACATGTGTATAGAACGCAGTTACATCCAGTTGCAGTCGACGGTCCAAAAACAGGTTTTTGCTCCCTACTTCCATGTTGTTGCTGAATTCCGGATCGAAGGGACGTAAAGACGCCTCGTCCGGATTGGAAGAAAGCTGGGAAATCCCTCCGGCACGGAAGCCCCTTGTATAAGAAGCATACAGATGATGCGCATCGTCGAATGCATATTTCGCACTCACCCGAGGTGTAAAGGCATGGAAACCTGCGGAAGCCGATGTATCGGGTTGGACAATCATCACATCGCCGCCGTCGGGCTGAAATTCACCGCGGGCGTCCAACTTGGCATATTCGTAATCATAGCGGAGTCCTGCCTGGAATTCCCAGCCATTCCCCAGCCGGTAATCTAGTTGACCGAAAACAGCCGCACCCTGATTAACGGCCGAATTGGTTAAGATGCTGGTTGTATGGGCATAATCGGCGTATTCAGGCCCCATCAGTCCTGCGTCTGCACCGAAATAGGTTCCCTGTTTCGTGGGAGCGTCCTGATGAAATAAAAAGGTACCCGCCGTCCAGTGAATGGGAGCGTTGTGGGAAGGTGCCGAAGAAAACTTAAATTCCTGCGTAACTACTTTTACTCGGTTCCAGTCTTTTCCATAGTCGTTGACAATGGAAATGGCATCCAACGGAGAAAAATCACCGTCGATGGGATCTTGGTAATACCGATAATTGGACTGATAGGCAGTCTGTGAGCTGAAATTGAGGGTACTGCCGAAGTGATTGATTGAAAGCGATACATTCCGCGTTTCATCCACCATTTCTGTCCGGGCATTCTGACTGAGATGGAATGGGTTTCCAAAAGCGTCATCTATGCCGGGAATAAGTGCAAATGCACCGCGATTCCGATTCGAGACATGCTTAACATTCAAGGTCATTGCCCACCGATTGCTAATCAGGTATTTCAGATAATAATTGCCGAATACTGTGTGCTGCTTGTCATAACGCGAATCATCGACATCGTTGGTAAAAAAACCGTTCAAACCGTTGTACATACCCGAAGCCCCCAGAAATAGGCGATCTTTGACAATGGGGGTACGGATGCCCAAAAGATAGCGCTGCTGTCCGTGATTACCTACATTAACCTCCGCCAATCCACTTGTGCGGTTCGTAGGCTGCCGGGTAATGATATTGATTACCCCACCCATTGCATTTCGGCCATAAAGTGTACCTTGCGGTCCACGAAGCACTTCAATACGTTCCACGTCCTGTAAATAGGGGATATAAGTATCCAATCCGAATTGATTGACGCCATCCACATAGGTGGCTACCGCCTGGTTATAGGATGTCGTGGCAATACCTCGTACGGAAGCGACATTCCGATTGTCTCCCGGGTTTGCAATATTCAGATTGGGTACCACAGCCGTTACGTCCATAACGTTCCAAATGTATTGCTGCTCTACCTGCCGGGCACCAATCACTGACAAGCTGGCCGCTATATCGTGGGGATCGTTTTCCATTTTCTGAGCGGTGGCCACAGCTTCATCCAAGCGGTTTTCGACGCCAGTCAATTGGATTGTCAACGTAACATTTCCTTGGACACTTACCGTACGGTTTTCAGTTGCGTATCCCAGCGTACTGAAGCGAATAACCTGGGTACCCGCAGGTACATGCTCAAGCAAAAAATTTCCCTGCTCATCCGTCGAAACGGCAAGATTAGAATTCAGGATCTGAACCGATGCGCGGGGTATCCCCGATCCATCCTCCGCACGTACCTGGCCACCGACTGAATATTGAGCCATCACGGCACCCGATAAAATACAAAATAACCCCAATAAGCAAAAATGGCGCATCGGAACAATGCGATTAATCACATACATCATCTCAATATTTTATAAAGTTGTTACTCAATGTTCATGCAGCGGGCCGAAATTACGACAAATATCAATAATTTCATGCCATCGTTTGCATTTTTCCTTTAGTCCTTGAGTATTTCCCTCGAAATCACCATCCGTTGGATTTCGGATGTGCCCTCATAAATCTGGGTGATTTTAGCATCTCGCATCAGGCGTTCCACATGATATTCCTTTACATATCCGTAACCACCGTGGATCTGTACAGCCTCCACCGTCGCCTTCATCGCAACTTCAGATGCATAGAGCTTGGCCATGGACGCCGCTTGCGCATAAGGTTCACCTCTGTCTTTAAGCCAAGCGGCTTTTAAGCACAATAGCCTGGCGGCCTCTATCTGTGTAGCCATATCAGCCAATTTAAACTGGATCGCCTGATGCTGTGCGATGGGTTTACCGAAGGTTTGACGCTCCCGGGCATAATTTACGGCAAGCTCAAAAGCTCCCGAGGCGATACCAAGTGCCTGTGCAGCAATACCGATACGGCCACCTTCCAGCGTTTTCATGGCAAATTTAAATCCAAATCCGTCTTCCCCGATCCGGTTTTCCTTAGGTACCCTTACATCGCTGAAAAGGAGAGAATGTGTATCAGATCCTCGGATGCCCAATTTATTCTCTTTCGGTCCCACGGTAAAGCCATCCATTCCTTTCTCAACAATGAGTGCATTGATACCACGGTGACCCTTTTCCGGATGTGTTTGTGCAATTACCAAGTAGGTAGAAGCCGTACCTCCGTTTGTTATCCAATTTTTGGTGCCGTTGAGTAGGTAGTGATCTCCCTTATCTTCCGCAACAGTACGTTGGGAAGTAGCATCTGAACCTGCTTCCGGCTCGGATAAACAGAATGCGCCGATGATTTCCCCAGCGGCGAGTGGCTTGAGGTATTTCTCTTTTTGTTCTTCTGTTCCGTATTTTTCCAAACCATCACAAACCAGGGAATTATTGACGGATACAACCACCGATGCCGATGCGTCAATCTTGGAAAGCTCCTCCATCACCAGCACATAAGAAACGGTATCCAGCCCCGCACCGTTGTACTTGGGATCGACCATCATACCCAAAAACCCCAGTTCACCAAGTTTCCTGATTTGTTCCGTAGGAAACTTCTGATGCTCATCGCGTTCGATAACGCCGGATTTCAATTCGTTCTGGGCAAAATCACGGGCAGCATCCCGGATCATCTGCTGTTCTTCGGTGAGTTCGAATATCATAACTGAAAGGTTTTGGACAAAGGTAAGGAAAAATACTATGCTTGCATAGCAAATAAATTTAGTCGATCATTTTCCAAACCTATCTATGTAGGATCCAACATACGCATCCGATAACAATTCATTGCCGTAACTCCTAATTGTTCCATTAGGCGGTAGTTGACGACGGCACCCACGGCCGCTCCGATAACAGGGATAAGTTGGGCCATTTTGGCCAGATCAATATAGTCGCGGTACTCCAACTGAAAAGTCCGCCAATCGAAACTGTTGATGTCATCCGGCAACTGCCGCGCATACCGATCCCAGGTCAGCAATCGCTCGTATACATCGGCACGGTGTATATGACTGGAAAATGCCAGCTGAAATACAGTTAACAGGAAAAGCCGTTCTTTGTATTGCCGTACGTCAAACCCATAGGTTGCCGCAATATCAAATAGCATTTTTATCTTAATTGCCAATAGCGCAGGGAAATCAGCGATTCCTAGCAAAATACCCCCGGCACCGGTAATAGCCCCTTCCAGCGAGGCTGTTTTCTTGTATGTATCTATAAGCCGCTTGACGTAAGCCTCGCGCAACTGGAAACTGCTGTATACCTTAGGTGGTGCAGTGGTGTATTGCGCGCCGAAAAGCACCGTCTTCACCATTTTCTCAATTGCGAAGGTGATAGCCTGATGTACTTTCTCCGGAATCAGGTTATTGAGTTTAGTTTGGATTTTTTTAGCCCATACATTGCCTACTGACTGCTTTTTAGTCATTTTATGTTTCCAAAACGCTAACTCGATCGCCACCCTTTTCCGATACAGCGGTGACATCTCCGGAGATCCATTTTTTTCCATATAGGGTTAGACGGAGTATAAATGATTTTGTTTCGCCTTTTTTTTATCCCAAAAATCTACTAAATTTGTAGACTACGAAACTTACAAAAGGAGGAATAAACATGAGTTTACGATTAGGTGATACCGCACCGAACTTCAAAGCGGTAACGACAATAGGTGAAATTGATTTTTACGATTACACGGAAGGAAGCTGGACCGTATTGTTTTCGCATCCGGCTGACTATACACCGGTGTGTACCACTGAACTTGGCCGTACGGCCCAACTGAAAAACGAATTTGAAAAGCGCAATGTAAAAGTGCTCGCAGTCAGTGTGGATCCCATCGAAAGTCATCACGGCTGGGTTCATGATATCAATGAAACCCAAAACTGCGAAGTAGATTTCCCGATAATTGCTGATTCGGACAGGAAAGTATCGGAACTTTATGACATGATTCACCCGAACGCATCAGCAACAGCAACCGTCCGTTCAGTTTTCATCATCGGTCCTGATAGGAAAATCAAGCTGACACTTACTTACCCCGCTTCTACGGGACGTAACTTTAATGAAATCCTTCGTGTGATTGATTCGCTCCAACTGACTGCAGACTACAGTGTGGCCACACCGGCCGACTGGAAGCACGGTGAAGACGTGATTGTGGTTCCGGCAATCCCAACCGAGGATATTCCCGCAAAGTTTCCGAAAGGTCACAAAGTTATCAAACCTTACCTGCGCACTACACCGCAGCCCAACCTTTGATTACATACAATCGGCATTACATAAGAAAAGCGATTGACCTTTGAGGGCCAATCGCTTTTTTAATTTCACAAGAAAGTCCTTAATAAACCTTCACCAAGTAGACATAATCCTGGATCTTCTTGATCTGATCGGTACGTTTCAGTCCGCTGAGTGAATTCTTACGGTTAATCGTCAGCCTGCTCTCCAACGAATCCATCGGAATTGCCGATATGGATTTTAGCAGTGCTTCGGTTTTTATTGCAAAAGAAGCTCCGTCGATCCCTGTTTGCTTGCCGCTGATGATACCGATCACCTGCCCACGGCTATCCATCACGGGCCCTCCGCTGTTGCCCGGATTAACCGGAATGGACAATTGATACGCGGTGGTATCGCCGGCATAACCGGTGCGCGAGCTAAGATATCCCTGGCCGTACACCACCTCATCACGTGGGAAGCCGATGGTATATACATCTTCTCCCAGCTCAGAATCAGCCTCTTTAAATGTATACGGAGTATTTTTCAGCGTCTTAAACGTACTATCACTGATGTGCAGCATCGCCAAATCATGGGTAGGGTCGATATAGATTACATCTGCCCTAAATGATTCTCCCTTCGTGTTCTGCAAGTGAACAGAATCTGCATCCTTTATCACGTGATAGTTCGTCACTACATATCCATTGGGCGAAATGATGAAACCGGTAGCACCGAAATGCCCCTCAGACTGCCCTCCTTTTTGCTTTTCGCTGTTGATATTACGTATCACCGCATTCTGGGCATTCACATTCTTCTTAACCGTATTCATGTCCCTGCGCAACGCACTGTAATTGGTGGTGGTTTTTTCAATGGTCTTGTAATATCCGGATAGCCACAAAGTAGAAAAAACTGCCACAATTGCAACACTTGCCGCAACCAGTGAATTGACTTTAAACCGGTTCCATAGTGTAACCAGAATGGGTTCCCGGCGTACCGACGTCGCCGGAATAACCGGGTGGTGGTACCGCTCGGCTGCCGAAGCCAGCGTACGTTTGAAAGCCGCTCGATCCGCATGCTGCCTGAGCTGCTGTAAAAACAGCCTGTGTGTTGCCAACTGCTCAGCCGCTGGCGGATTTTCTTCGCAATACCGTTCAAAAGCGATCCGCTCAGCGCTATCCATCCTACCGCTTAGAAACCGATCGGCCTGTGCTATAAAATCCTGTTCGTTCATCATCATATCCGTTTCAAAAATAATCGTTCTTCGTGATCAGGCGGAACCTGCGTGTTCATCGACAGGCAGGTTTCACGTAGTTGAAAAAAACAATCGCTTTAATCGCTGCAGACATTTGTATTTTTGATTTTTCGCGTTATCTGCACTGGTATACCCAAATTTTTCGCAAATCTCCTGCATGGACAAATTCAATATATAAAAGTCATGGATAATGGTCCGGCAGGGTTCACCCAATTTATCCAGCGCTTGCTCCATCAACGATAACTGCAGTTCCGTCTCTCGGTGCTTTGCCAAATCATCCTCCACCGGAATTACTTCTTCGTAGCTGCTAACGTCCTGAAACGCTCGCTCCTGGTTCCCCAACTGCTTCAGCCACAACCTCCGGCATACCGAGTAAAGATAGGTTTTTAGCTTACTGCTCAACTCAAAATTCCCCTGCCTGATTTTATCATACAACACAATTACTGCTTCCTGAAAAATATCCTTCGCTTCTTCCTCCGTGCCATTGTTTTGGATTACCATGTTCAACACAATCGGAAAATAATCGTGATATAAGCTTTCTAAAACAGCCGCATTGCCCAGTGCAATGCCTTCAACAGTTTTTAAGTCAGCGTCCGGTACAACAGATCTATTTAACTTACTCACCTATTAATACGATTATGCCCAAAATGTAACCCTTATATTCCACCAAACCTAAGACATTTTTTTTATTATCGTATCTCCTAATCTTTTTACACGGAGTTCGCTGCGTTTTTTTTGCGGGGGCACGGAGCTTCCCTCTCAATTTCCGTTTTTCACCACCTGTGTCAGGGAGATTAAGGTGGTAATCATCAATCCAAATAGGCCGATTACGGCATACGAATAACGGAGGCTGGCTAACTCGGCGATGTAACCAATTAACGGCGGACCAATGAGAAAGCCCAGGTAGCTGACACTGGACACCATTGCCAATGCAACACCCGGAGATATTTTGCTATTCCGGCCAGCGGCGCTATAAACTGAAGGGACTACACATGCTACACCAAGCCCTACCAACATAAATCCCAGGGAAGCGGTTACTACCGTTGGAAAGAATACCGCGATGCCCATTCCCACAAAAATGAGACAGCCGCTCACCTGTAGTAAGGTCCGCCTTCCAATGCGCCGGATTGCCCAATCGCCGATAAAACGACCCGCAGCCATCATAATCATGAAAGAAGCATAGCCAACCACGACCATTGAAGAAGGAGCCTGTACAATATCCTTGAAATAGACACCACTCCAATCAAACATTGCTCCCTCCGTTGCCATACTGCAAAACCCGATGATACCAAGTTGCACCAACACTCCATCGGGTTTTGTGAAAAAGCTTGTCTTCCGTTGCTCGGTAACCACATGGCTCACAAGGAATTTTTCGTTAATCACCGTATTGATTACCACAAAAATCAAAATGATCCAGAAATGCAGGTATGTACCGATGTGAAGATTAATCAGCAGCAGACCGATCAGCGCACCCATAAATCCGGCAATACTCCAGGCGCCGTGAAATGAGGTCATGATCGAACGCCCATACAATTGCTCTGCAGCTACTCCTTGGGTGTTTACTGCAATGTTACACATATTGCCTACTACGCCAAAAGCCAACAGTACCAAACCCAACTGCCAACCCGTGGACGCCAATGCGAGGAAAGTCAAGACCAAGGCATACAGAGGAGCAGCGATACGCAGCACCCCCCGGCTGCCGTATTGGGTAACCAACCGGCCAGACAAAGGCATGGTCAACAACTGCCCCAAAGGAAGGGCAAAAAGTAATGTACCCAATTGCGCATCGGAAAGATTCAATGCCGACTTTATATCCGGGATACGGCTTGCCCACGAAGCAAACGCCAAGCCCTGGCAAAAATAAAATAGCGCGACAGCAATCCGTATCCGCTCCCTTGAAATCGTTTTATTAAAATCTGGAGTAGGTTCCGGTTCTGTATTTTCAGACACCGGAGTGGAGACAGGCTCCTCAATGAGTGTTTTCAACGTTACTGGTATTGAATTTTGCAAAGGTACGACAAATCTCCTGCCAATTTATCCACCTTGCTTGTCATCGTTTCGTCAATCGTTTGAAGAGATATTCCTATCTTAGCAACCAATTTTCAGAATATGACAGGCGATACCTCTACATGGCAGCAATACATCAACCGGGGATTAGCGGAGCTTGACATCCCGTCCGTCCCGGCAATGTTGTACGAACCGATCCGGTACATGCTCACATTGGGAGGGAAACGCATACGCCCCCTGCTTACATTGATGGCGGCCGACCTATTCTCCATCCCCGATATCCGGCAAGCAGTACCTGCTGCATTGGCTGTAGAACTCTTCCACAACTTTTCACTTGTACATGACGATATCATGGATCAGGCGCCTTTGAGGCGCGGAAAACAAACGGTCCACGAAAAATGGAATGCCAACGTCGCGATATTATCGGGAGACAACCTGCTGATCATGGCCTACCAACAGCTGGCAAAATGCCCCGCTGACAAACTTCCTGCCATCTTGGAAACATTCAATACGGTGGCTACACAAGTATGCGAAGGCCAGCAGCTGGATATGGATTTCGAAGCGAGTTCGACTGTCAGCATTGCCGATTACCTCCATATGATCCAATTGAAAACTTCGGTATTATTGGGAGGAGCCCTAAAAATAGGTGCCATTTTGGGAAATGCCTCCGAACCAGATGCCGAACACATCTATGACTTTGGCGTTAACGTGGGTATTGCATTCCAGTTACAGGACGATCTGCTGGATGTGTACGGGGACCCTGAACAATTCGGCAAACAACGTGGAGGGGATATTCTCGCCAACAAGAAAACCTATTTATTGTTAAGTGCACTAGACGCGGCAGACGTCGAAACACGTTCCATACTGCACAAGTGGATGGAAACCCATGATCAGCCTGAAAAGAAAATAAACGAGATTACCGCAGCCTACAATGATCTCGGTATCAGGCAGACTACGGAATCTGCCAAACAATCTTATGCGACACAAGCCTACACAGCACTTGATAAAATCAGTTGCGGAAAAAACCGGAAAATTCCCTTGCAAACGATGGCACAATACCTCCTGGACCGATCAACGTAATAACTGGCAAAATAATTGCAGCATAGAGAGCTATCATTTGCTTTCAGATAATTTTTGTTAATTTGTACTAATTGCAGGTTAACTATAACGGGATACCCTAGCTGATGGATATGGATGCATTAAAAATTACGACTTTTCAAGCATACCTTTTCTGGGAAAATATTGATAAAAACCTCGATAACCTGTCGCTCAGATTGTCTGCAATCCGCGAGAAAACCGATCTCATTATACTGCCCGAAATGTTTAATACCGGCTTCACGATGAACGTGGAGAAATGTGCAGAAAAGTCAGACGGCAAGACGATGCACTGGATGCTGGAAACAGCCCAGCAATACGACTGCGTTGTAGCCGGGAGCCTGATCATTGAAGAAGAGGGCAAGTATTATAACCGGTTTATATGGATGACCAAGGAAGGCAATTATGTTAAATATGACAAACGGCATCTCTTCGGTATGGCGGGTGAAGATACGGTATTCACGCCCGGCAACCAACGTGTCGTCGTTGAGCTGAATGGTTGGAAAATATGTCCGATGATCTGTTATGATCTGCGCTTCCCGGTGTGGTCGCGTAATCTTAACTATGCGTATGATATCTTACTTTATGTAGCTAGCTGGCCCGATAAACGCTCGGCGCATTGGCGAAGCCTTATTCCCGCGCGTGCGATCGAAAACCAGTCGTTTGTTATCGGTGTGAACCGTGTAGGGCACGATGGCAACGAAATTTATTATTCCGGAGGTTCCATGTGTATTTCTCCCATGGGAGACGTGGTGTATTATAAACCGGAATATGAAGACCTATACACATTTACCATTTACCGGAAAGATATCGAAGATACCCGCAAGGGATTACCGTTTCTGAAGGATATGGATAACTTTAATTTGATTATAGACCGCCAATAATTAAGGATACGGCCGTTCCAGAATAACGGATTTGATCACCGCATCGCGTAAGTCAAATGTGACTCCGTCTTTTGATGGGGAGGTATCTGTACCCTCATCCACTTCTACCCGCAACGATGAAAGCTGTGGTTTCCGGTTTTTTTTCACACGCTTTACTTCATCCACGTCCACGAATCCCGAGTAGCTTTCAAATGCTTCCCGTATAGGCGGGGAATGCCTTTGGGTATGAGGAGGTTCCGGCACCCGCCGCTGTACATCTGCCCGGGGCTTGGCTACTGTCCGTTCGGCGTTTTCTTCCGGCAACGGAGGCAAGGGAGGTTGCCCTGGATTCCGTTTACGCGCCTTCTCCTGTTCCTTCTGGAAATTAGCATATGCCTGAAAGGCAAAAACCACAATTGCGATCAGTATGGGTATCAGCGTCTCCATAGCCATAAAGGTATGGATTTTTTGTAACATATTTGCCGCTAACAAGTCAAATAGACTGTAATTGCCGTGCATGAGAGACCAGCGACAACTGTTCCAGCAACTATTTGAAAAGAACTCCAAAAAGGTGTACCACCTATGTTATGGATATACGGGCGACAGCGATTCGGCAAACGACCTGATGCAGGAGACGTTTATTAAGGTTTGGCAAAACCTCGATACCTTCAGAAACGAATCACAGTTTTCTACCTGGATATACCGCATTGCCGTAAACACCTGCCTCTCCTACCTCCGCACGGCCAAACGCCGCACGACGGATGAACTCAATGATAACATCATTGAAAATTATGCGGAAGAACCTTCCGAAAAACAAGAGCAAATTGCTTTATTGTATAAATCCATTTCACAACTGGATGAAAATGAACGCATTATTATCACGATGGTATTGGATGAAATACCTTACCCGGAAATTGCTGAAGTGGCTGGCATTTCCGAAGGTAACCTACGGGTAAAAATACACCGGATAAAACATAAGCTAACAGAAATATACAACAGTAATGAAAGGCTTTGATGAGATACAACAGCTTTGGCAAGGGCAAAAACCCGAGCCAAACGTTAGCTTTGAAACAATTCTACAGCACATTAAAAGTCATCGGACTGCGCTGACGAAAAAATTGTTTTGGCAAAGTGTGGCCGTGGGCACTGCTGTCCTGACCGCTTTATGGATATGCATCGTGGTAGATTTCTCAACCTGGACCACATACCTGGCACTAGCCATCATGGTGGGGTGCATTGGTTACTATTTCGCAAATCAGCTAAACGACTATAAAGATATCAGCCGAAACAGGCACTTATTGTCCAAACCACAGGATTATATCAATTATTTGCGGGCTTTCCAACAAAAACGCAACCGCTTCAATACCCGGAGCTATGTGGTTTATGAAATCTGCATTGCCGTTGCTTTCGCATTATACGGCATTGAAATGTATTTCATATTGCCCTTTTGGACACTGGCCGGCATTTTCATCTTCGTCGTTTTCTGGTTCCTGATCTGCCATTTCGTATTCATGAAACAATACATCAAGCATGAGAACATGCGGATAGAGGAAATGATCGGTAATCTGGAGCGGATAAAGGGACAATTCAGGGATAGATAAGATACACTCATTATCCGGTATTTATCCAGTATATATCCAGTCTATATCCAGCATTTCATACTGCATATAGACTGGGTTAAAGGCAGCTATTTACTGGATATAACCTGCGGATGATTAATGTGGTCACTGATTAGCTGATAAAGTGCTGCCAAATCGGGACGGCCGTTCAACGCCGCCAAATGCTTTTGTATCGTGCCGGTATCGTGCCTAACCGCCGGGCCGGTCTGCACGTCCTCCGGTTGGTGCTCCATCACTTTTTCGGCAGTCTCAAGGATAAGCGGCCGGATAAGGTCAAAGTCCAACGCATGTTCTCGAAGGATAGCCGCGCCGATGGCATAAAGGTGATTTGTAAAATTACAGGCAAATACCGCCGCCATATGCAACGCCAGCCGCTGCCGGGAATCACAGGGAAACACCCGGATGGATAAGCTAGCGGCCAGTTCTGCCAACCGGGTATAAGTAATCTCGTCCGAAGCCTCCAACGCAAGGGGCACCTCGGAAAAATAAACCGGTTTTGCCACGGAAAAGGTCTGTACAGGATAGATTACACCGTATGTTCGTGCCTGCAATGCAAGAATGTTCATTTCAACACTTCCCGCCGTGTGGACAACGGCACCTTTCAGCGAAGCAGGTAACTGTGCAGCCACCTGACCGATTGCATCATCTTTTACGGCGATCAGGTATACATCTGCAGCCGGATCAACGGTAGCCAAATCGTCGATGGCACTGGTGTTTAACGCATCAGCCAGTACAGCAGCATGCGCTAGGTCACGGCTGTATACCTGTACGATCCGATGTCCTGCATGGGATAACGCCTTACCGAAGTGAGTAGCCACATTTCCGCTTCCAAGCAATACAATATCCATACGGACTAAGCAGGTTTGATTCGCTCTTTTCTGATTTCCTTATTACGGCGGAAAATGGACAGGAAGAAACCGATGGTCATCACAATGGCTCCGCACCAGAAGAAATTGATATAGGGGAATTTGATGGCCTTAAACACCACCCATTTTTTTTCAGGCAATGGCTTTTGGTATACCATCAGCTCCAACTTGTCCTTCTGCGGCATGATGTTGCTGAAACGGAGCCGAAGCCCCTGCTCTTCCACATCTTTAAACAGATCGAAGGTAGTTCCTCCACGAATCAGGAATACCGGTTCAGCCTCATACTGCTCTCCGGTTGCTGCATGTACGCGTAGCTTCAGCCCCACAATGATATCGTCATCTTTACGTGGAATATTCTGAACGGTCGCATTCCGGTTAATCCCTTCAACGACAATGTACCCATTCCGGTAGCGAAGTGTATCGCCGATGTTGGTTTCGTATGTGGCAGGCTCATCATACGCTTCAAAACCGGTTTGTTCTCCACCCTGCTGTCCTTGCTGGTGAGGCTCGGACATCGCCGCCGTAATCAGTGTATATACGTCATGGGTAAGGTAGTGCTTGGTAGCCGGCGTACCAACGAGCCCACCCATTTGTGGATTGTTTTGGGCAAAAGGCCGAAGTTGAAAGCTTTCGGTTACCCGGCCGGTCTCTTCGTCTATTTTCTCGTAATTGATTTTATAGTACACATTGGGCGGGGCCACGCTATCACCTACGTAGGTAATGCGGTAATCTCCCATTTGGGTGGGCTCCCCTTCGGTAAGAAACAGGTTGTCGCCGGGCTTTTCCACCTGATCGAAGCCCGCCACTGCAATGTAGTTGCTGCTGTTTACCGAAATTACTTCGTTGGTGGCCGCAGCCACCAACCCGCCGATGAGCAACAGTCCAAAACCGATGTGCGCTACAGCAGATCCGGTGAGCTTCCATTTTCCGCGGATGGCATCTCCTAAAATCTTCCCATTCGCCACCAGGGTATAAGCCGCTGCAAATACCAACAGGATATACATAAAATTGGTATATACTTTCGTGATATATACCACTACAGCAGTCACCACGATGGCTACAACCAGCGATGCCAACGCAGCGGTGTAAAATTTGCGCACATCCGTCCGCTTGTACTTCATAAACTGCGTGAACGCTGACAGCAGGCCAATTACCACCGCGAAGCCAGCCTGCCACTTGTTGTAATGTTGCACCGGGTCGAGCGGGGGAGCTACCTTCGTCCCAAACACCACATTAAACACCGGAATGGAAGTGGATGCGATAATCTGTACACAGGCTACGACCAGCACGAGCGCGCCGATAAACAACCAAAATTCACGCGAATAAATATCCTCCTCCTTCTGCGAAGAGGGCATTTCTTTCTTCCGGCTCACCAGCAGGTACACCATGATGGCGAGGAAAATAACATTAAAGGCCACCAACTGCCAATAAAGGCCGAGATCGGTAAATGAGTGAACGGATGTTTCGCCCAATACGCCGCTACGTGTAAGGAAAGAAGCATAAATTACCAACACAAAACTGATCATCGCCAGAAACGCAGCCGTAAAATAAGAATGTCCTGAATTTTTATAGGCAATCATTACGTGCACGGCAGCAATTAGCGTAAGCCATGGAATAATGGATGCATTTTCCACGGGATCCCATGCCCAGAAACCACCGAAATTCAGGGCTTCATACGCCCAGAATGACCCCATGATAATCCCTGCTCCCAATACCATTACGGCAAAAAGTGCCCAGGGTATACCCACTGCGATCCACTCCTTGTACCGCCGTTGCCATAATCCCGCCACGGCATACGCAAAGGGCACAATCATCGCAGCAAAGCCAAGAAACAACGCCGGCGGGTGAATCACCATCCAATAATTCTGCAACGTAGGGTTCAAACCCGAACCATCCGCAATCATCCCGAGGTAATTCGGATCCGAAAAAATCGGAGCGTTCATCGCTTCCCGCAACAGGATAAAGGGCGAGCTACCCACCCGTTCGCCAAAAATCTCTACGCCGATAAGCATGGATCCTAAAACAGCCTGGCATAACATAACCACTGCCATTACCGGGCTTTCCCAACTTTTGGCTCTGAAAACCAATACGATTCCCAATAAACCCTGCCAAAACATCCACAGCCAGAAACTTCCCTCCTGTCCTTCCCAAAAACTGGAAATGATATAATGGGTGGGCAAGGACCTCGAAGAATGGGCCCAGGCGTAGTGATATTCGAATAAATGATTGTAAATGATATAAAACAGGCTACTTCCGATACCGATTACTGCGGCAACATTGATCCAGAATGCAACCCGTGCAATGTTCAGCCAAGAACGGTCTTCCTTGTGAGGTGCGGCAAAGTAATAACTGATACACGATAAAAGCGCAGTTCCGAAAGAAAGGATGACAAAGAATTGACCGATTTTGCCCGGCAACAGGCTCTCGCCTACATAGGTTATATCCATATTATCGATTAATCGATTGGTGTGTCAACAAACCCTATTGTCTGGGCCGTGTTTGCTTCAATCACTTCTATTTCGTCTTGGTTGTATTTAGATGGACACTTCATCAAGATCTTACTGGCATGAAACTCGTTACCTACCATTTTACCCGTTAGTACGATTTGTTCCGAACGCTCGATATCCTGCGGTTTTGCCCCCCGGAACACCACCCGGCATTCCGTACTGTCGTTGTCATACATGTAGAACGAAAAATGGTTAGCATCCACCGTGGGATTGTAGAGCAACTCCTTCTCTTTGTTGAGCACCCCTACCACATACAATTCGGATTGCTTTTCTTTCGCCTCCGTAAATGTCGAATAGGTACTCGAATCCGCATACATCACAATAATCATCGCAATGGCTAATGCAATTACAATGATAGCTATTACCGAACTTTTCTTCATTTCGTTATCCCCCAATGGATTAAACCGGAATGCAAAATTACGAATTGCAAAACGAAGCTACGAATATTGCAAGGGATTGATATTTTTTAGAATTATTCTAAACAAAAACAGGGAGGAAAAAAATCCGTATGTTTGTTTCCGGGGAGAAAAAAATGATCAACAACCTATATAGCGCTGGCAAGGCCGGCATCATAACCTGTATACTCTTCAGTCATTTCATGGGCCTCGCACAGCCCCTGCCCCGCGCTGAGCTCAATTTCCGAAGTGACAATGACCTCTATCTATTTAATAAGCAGGATCAATATTACACCAACGGTATTTTTTTTAACATCCGGAAGGCAGCAGACAGCACACAGTTATCCGCAAAGGAGGCCAATCGGCTATGGGGGATAACGGTAGGGCAGAAAATGTACAATGCTTACACAGCCCAGATCCGTTATATCGAAGAAGTAGACCGACCCATCACCGCTTATTTATTTGTTGCCGCCGATCTTGACCGCTACTTTACCAACGAATCCTATCTTTCTTTCAGCGTGGAACTGGGAACCATCGGGCAGCGGGCACTGGGAAGGCAATTTCAGGAAAGTATCCATAAAGTGCTTAAACTTTATGACATTGCCGGATGGCAATATCAATTAAAGAATGCCGCCGGTTTGGACGCTTCGGTGCAATATGGCGGCTTGCTATACCGTAATAAAGCCCATTGGCTTGATCTCTCTGCCTATGCAGAAGCGATATTGGGGCTAAATCATACCGGACTGTCGGTTGCACCAACACTGCGACTGGGTCGGATTAACCCGCTTTACCAATCGGCTCTCACATCCAGCCGGCTACAGGTAAATGGCTCAACAGCAAACAACGAATTGTTTTTTTATTATACTCCCCAGTTGCGATTTGTGGGATACGATGCGACACTACAGGGCGGCATGTTCCTCCACGATAAAGGTCCGGTAACCTATACGCCTTCCCGCTGGGTTCTGTATCATCAATTCGGCATAGCTTACGCCAATCGGCTGGTTACCCTGCGCATGCAGTATATTTTCTATAGCAAAGAGGTGCCGGGCATGTTTTTCCGGCATCGGTATGGCTCGGTGGGAATGAGTTATCGCTTTTAAAGCCAATCTTTCTTCCGGTTGATTTTCCGCAATGCTTGCTGACGCTTGGCGTCAAGGCGTTTTTGAACAGCCGCTTTGGAAGGTTTGGTAGCTTTTCGGGGTTTGTCGGTCCGCAGGGCATGGTCCAGTAACTCCACTAGCTTTTGAACGGCAATTTCCTTATTCTGCAATTGGCTGCGTGTTTCCTGACTGACAACCTGCAGACGCCCATCTGCCTGCAACCGGCTGGCAAGACGACGCCGAATACGGTCCTTTTCCACTGCTGAAAAGAACGTCACCGCATCCATGTCAAACAGCAGCGTGACTTTTGTCTCCACCTTATTGACGTGCTGCCCACCACTGCCACCGCTCCGGGAGGTCTGAAACGACACAAAAGGCCGCAATGCCTCCGCATCAATCCGCTTAATCCGTGTCATCCGTTTTCTATCCCCTCTGTGTTCAATCCTTTACGGCCTAGCGCAAACCGGCTTACCAACATGGCCGCTACCGTATCGCCCGTGGCATTTAGCAGGGTAGCGATGGGATCTACCAGCGTGCCGATAATCATAACGGCGGGAATGGCCTCCGTAGGCAGTCCATAGACCGAAATCATCAGCATCTCACCGATGTAGCCACCGTTGGGAATTCCACCGGCTACAATGCTGACCAGTACAGTGATACCAAGTGCAGTAATCAGGGTTGCAGGTTCGAAAAAATCCCGGCCGATGAGCACAAACGCCACATAAATTTTAACAATGCTTGACATCGACGACCCATTCTTATGCAAGGTGGTTCCCAATGGAATAACCACGTTCGCGACTGAAGCAGGGATGCCCATCCGGGGTGCCGCGGCGAGGTTGACAGGCATCGTGGCGATACTGCTGCACGTGCTGATGGCGGTTGCCGAAGGTAAGATGTTATTTTTCCAATAACGGTCGACACCCGACCTGCCCCCTGCAATGTAAGCATACAGGCTAAAAAACACCAGAAAATAAAATGCTCCCAGTAGGTAGTACAAGCCCAGGGGCTTGGCGTAAAAACCAAAAAGTTCGGGTCCAATCGTACCCACCTGATAGGCAAAATAGGCGCCGAGACCTAGCGGCGCAATCTTCATGATCAGAATAAGCAGGTGTTTCATCACCTCATTTCCCGATGATAAAAATTTCCTGAAGGAATCACCTGCCTGCCCTGAACGCATAGCAGCAACCCCCGTAAGGAAGGAGAAGATCACAAACGCCAGCATATTTTCCCGGGAAAGCAACTTATAAAACTCATCCACGGAAACAAACCTGACCAATTTATCACCCCACGTATCGTCCGAACCGGCTTGCAGGAGCTCACTTACCGACTCCGCCGGAACCTGCGGTGCCTCAACGGGAAAAAACCACAAAACCACCATCGTACAAAGTGCTGCAATAACGATGGTAGACAGGAACACGCCGGCCATGACTGAAATAATACGCCCTAATTTCTGTGAGCCGTCGATATTTGCCACCGCCGAAGAAATGGCAAAAAACAGCAACGGAACTACCGCAGCAAACAACAGATTGAGGAAAACATCCCCCAAAGGCTTTAGCCACCCCACCGCTTCCGGAAAAAAAACACCTACAATGCTACCCAGTACGATACCAAGAAGCAGAAGCAGTATGCCTCCATAATTCTCCAAAAATCGGGACAGTTTGTTTTGCATATTCTTTATGGCTACTAAAATAGGAGAAATATTTTATATGCCCTTTTTATAGATCAGAATGGTACTTTTGTTTATGATCTTAGTCGCCACAACTACGCCATGGATATCCAATGATGCGGTAGTCTTTGGACTTCTGATGGCCATCCTCGCATTGGTTTTCTACACATCTTCTTTGTCTTCCCGTTTTTTCAAACGGCTGTATGCGATTCTGCCCCCACTCCTGCTGTGTTATTTTATTCCTGGACTGCTGAACTCAGCGGGAATTATCGACGGAAAAAATTCAGCAATCTATGGCGTAAGCTCCAACTACCTGCTGCCTGCCTGCTTGGTGCTGTTTACTTTAAGCCTTAACCTGCCGGAACTTTGGAAGCTGCGCAAACAGGCGGGCGTCATGTTTGCAGCAACCGTCGTAAGCGTCATGCTGGGGGGTGCTTTTGCCGTGTATGTGGTTGGCCTATTTGCCCCCGAAATTGTCGGTGGGGAAGGGCCTAATGAGGTTTGGCGCGGACTCGCTACCCTGGCCGGTTCCTGGATCGGTGGTGGGGCAAACCAAGCTGCACTGTACCGGATTTTTGAGCCGTCACCGGAATTATTTTCAGCCACCATCGCGGTGGATGTATTTATAGCGTATGGATACATGGCATTGCTTTTATTTGGCGCGGGCAAAGCGGAACGGATGAATCGCTTTTTCCGTGCGGATAACCGTGCCGTGGAGGAACTGACAGGCCGAATGGAAGCCTATAGCAAAGCCAATACACGTATCTCCGAAGTAAAAGACCTGATGATTATGCTGGGTTTGGCCTTTGGTACCACCGGCATCGCCCATTGGGCGGGTACCTTTATTGCCGACTGGGTAAAAACGAATGCACCGGATCTGGACAAATTCAGCCTCACCTCTGATTTTTTTTGGATCATTCTCATCGCCACGATTTTGGGCATTCTGCTGTCAACGACCAAGGCAAGGCAGTTAGAGGGGGCAGGTGCATCCAAACTCGGAACGGTGCTTCTTTACGTGCTGATCGCTTCCATTGGCATGCAGATGGATATCTTGGCCATACTGGACAATCCAGGGTTATTCTTAGTTGGAATTACCTGGATGTTATTTCACGTCAGTTTTCTGGCAGTGGTCGGCTGGCTGATCCGTGCACCTTTTTTCTTTTTTGCCGTATCCAGCATGTCCAACATCGGCGGGGTGGCTTCGGCGTCCGCTACAGCCGCCGCATTCCATCCATCGTTGGTCTCTGTTGGTGTCATTCTCTCGGTTTGCGCTTACGCGGTTGGCACCTACGCAGGTTATCTGTGCGGCATTCTTATGCAATTGGCTTCTCCTTAAACGAAAAAAGCCCGGCCAATTGGCCGGGCGGATCTCACTGTTGCAGGTTTAGCCGGATAGGTAACGTGTAGGCTACCCGGACCGGTTGTCCATTTTGAATACCGGGCGACCATTTTTGACCGTTCCTGACCACACGCAATGCGGCATCACCGGTGCCATATCCGAGATCTTCTATAAGTCTGATATCCGTTAAGCTGCCGTCCTTCTCCACGATAAAAGAAACCAGTAGTTTCCCGTTTATTTCCGCCTCGATTGCTTCCTGTGGATAATCGTAGTTTTTGGCGATATACTCCATGAACGCTCGCATACCTCCCTGTGGTTCAGGGTTGACCTCAACCGACTGGAATACCTGATTGCCAGACACAGCGTCTTTCAGGATAGTTTTTGCCTCTTCGTTTTGCTTCGCATTTTGTCCTGCCCTTGTAGATTTTGGTTCCGAACGACGGGTGACTTTGGGAGGGAAACCTACGATCACTATGGGACTCAGGATGGTATATTCTGCAGGAACCGGAGGTGGCGGTGGTAGCATTTCGTCGGACATACCTCCTTTCCCCGAAAGACGGAATTCTATGGTTGCCAAGTATTTGCCAGTTGGAGCTAAGCTATCCACACGCTTGGATTGCAAAACCCGCAGCACCTGTTCTTGCTGCCCTTCCCATAATTCATTCAGGAACTTGATATGCTCAATATGCCCATTTTCAGCTTTTTCAAAGGTAAAAGCCAAAGCTCCTTGTTTTTTATCGCGTATCGCCTCCTGGGCATAAGGAACATTCTTACCTATTTGTTCGCTAAACAGCTTGATATTTTCAGCCACACTGACCAATCCACCCACCGTATCCGCTACGGGTTCTACCGACAACGATGGCTGTCTGCCATTTGATTGCTGCTGGTTACAAGCAATGGAGAAAACTCCCAATATCCCGATCACCGGCAGCAACAGGGCGTACCGAAGTAAGCTACGCGTGCGGGATTTATCCCGCAACAGCATCGACACACGGCGTTTTAACCAACGTTTGTTTGAAAATGTATGGGAAAGGACGACCGGCTCGACACCCATCGCTCTCGCCACCAGCAACTCAGCATACCCCAGCTTATCACCGTCCGCAGTCATCCCATCGGCGATGTATTCATGTTGCATCCGAAGGGCATGTTCGTAACAATATACAATTGGATTAAACCAATTAACGATTTTGACAAGCTGCATCACGATGAGGTCCACACTATGCCATTCCTTTGCGTGCACTTTCTCGTGTGCTTCAATCTGTTCATACCCCACCAGGTTTTTATCGACACGGATCGCACCAAAAAATGAGAAGGCAGCACCCGGCCGGAATGTCCGCAGCCGATGAAGCGTCCGCTCCATGCGCAACAGAAAAAACAGGAATGATATGGCACAGCCTATCGCATATATCGCTACCAGTACCTTTTTCCAATCCAGGGATTCGGGTTGGGATACATCAACCGCACCGGCCTCCACGACAACCGGCTCACCGTTGCCGATCAGGTATTGAGGATACGCGTTGGGATAAGCGTACCAAGCAGAAATATCCAATGCAGGCAAGACAAACGCCAAAACCAACCCGCCCAGCAAACACGCGCGGTTCCATCGGAAAAAAGTCTGATTACGTAATGCCACCCAATAAAAGGCAAAAAAAATGGCTAGATAAAGATTAGCCAAGATTAAATAAAACATAGCTACCTCTCCTTTTTCTTCTTTGCTTCTTCAAGCATTTTCAACAGGTCATCCGCATCCTGTAGGTCAAGTTTCTTCTCTTCTACAAAGAACGACAGCATATTCCTTGCTGAATTATCAAAATATCCATGCAAGAGCTTGCGGGTCGCAAACGTGCGGTACGCTTCTTTCGATACCAGCGGATAATAGCGGTGGCTCTTGCCAAAGGCTTCGTGAGCGACAAAGCCTTTCGTTTCCAAGATCCGTACAATGGTGGATACGGTGTTATATGCAGGCTTGGGAGCGGGTAATTTATCAATAATATCTTTGACAAATGCCTTGTCCAGTTCCCATAACTCCTGCATAATCTGTTCCTCCACACGGGTTAATTCCTTTAATTCCTTCATATATTTACCGTCTATCAATCATTAATCCTAAATCGCCCAACTTAAAAATACTTCAATACTTTAGACATTGAATATCTACCCTACAAACATAAAACTAATTATTTAGTTTTACAATTAATTTTTTAGTTATCTGCAAGTGATCCGGTAGTATCCCAATCTTTTTACGTTTACATGAATATCGCGTCGGAAAATTTATACGTACTTTGCACTCGATTACTTAGAGGGAGCACATGAAGATAGGCATCGTATGTTATCCCACCTTCGGTGGAAGCGGCGTAGTAGCCACGGAATTAGGCAAGGCACTGGCAGCCAATGGGCATCAGATCCATTTTATTACCTATAGCCAGCCCGCCCGGCTGGATTTCTTTTCCGAGAATCTCTATTACCACGAGGTGACCATATCCAAATATCCTTTGTTCGACTTTCCGCCTTACGAATTGGCACTGGCGAGCAAACTGGTAGATGTGGTCCGGTTTGAAAAGTTGGATATATTGCATGTACATTATGCCATTCCCCATGCTTCCGCAGCATTCATGGCCAAGCAGATCCTGGCCACCTACGGCATCCATATACCGGTGGTAACTACCCTGCATGGCACGGATATTACATTGGTGGGCAAAGACGCCAGCTACAGTCCGGTGGTGACGTTTTCCATTAACCAATCGGATGGGGTAACAGCGGTATCGAATAATTTAAAGGAGGAAACGCTTAACTACTTCGACGTGAAGCGGGAAATCCGGGTGATCCCCAACTTTGTTGACCTAAGCCGTTTCAGTCTGAAGCCCCGGCAGCACTTCAAACAGGCTATTGCACCGGGCGATGAGCGCATCCTCGTGCATACATCCAATTTCCGGAAAGTAAAGCGTACCACAGATGTAATCCGCATCTTCAAAAAAGTACAGGAAAAAATCCCCAGCAAATTGCTGATGGTGGGCGATGGTCCCGAGCGTACCCATGCCGAACAGTTATCGCGTGAGCTGGGTGTTGACAAAGACATCCGTTTTCTTGGTAAGCAGGATGCGATCGAAGAAATTCTATCCGTATCGGATTTATTCATCATTCCTTCGGGTTCGGAAAGTTTCGGCCTTGCCGCGCTGGAAGCCATGGCATGCAAAGTGCCGGTCATCTCATCCAATACAGGAGGCCTGCCCGAATTAAACGTAGATGGAGTAACCGGTTACCTCAGTGATGTGGGAGATGTAGATGCAATGGCCACGAATGCCATCCACATCCTGGAAGACAACACCCGTTTGGAGCAATTCAAGGAGGCCGCCCTTGAACGAGCTAAAGACTTTCAGCTGGCGAATATCATGCCTTTGTATGAACAGTATTACAGCGAATTAGTCAACGAAAAAACCCATTCATAGAACGTTTCGGAAAAGCCCGTTTACAGACGATGCTAGATTCAAATAAGGAATAATACGTATTGTGATTACCATTGCCGCGTGTATGGCCATACATGTGGTAATGCTTTTTGCCCTCCGCTCTAAATCAAACGGTTGCGCGAATTACGCAACCGTTTGACTGACATCCGTACTTTTAAATGTAAAACAAATAACAGTCATTTGTAACGACGGATATCGACGAGTTAGCCAATTATAACATAAAAATTGAGGTCATTTTTCGGAACGCCTTAATCTTGTGTGGATATCACAGGTATTTGAGGCCCTGTTGAGGAAAATAAGTTAATAAGTATCTTATAGGACTAGCCACAAAAAAATTAGAATAAACCGTATATGAAAATCAAAATTATATTTACCGTTTCCTGTTTGGTTGCCGTCATCGTGGGCTGTCAGGCTCCGCTCGTACTGCAGCCGCTTGACTATACCGAGAA
>NZ_BMIK01000004.1 GCF_014642075.1 Parapedobacter defluvii
GCACAACTCCAACCACAGCGGGTTCACCGGGCGAGCCAATGACTGGACGCTGGTTTACAGCGAGGTACATCCCTCAAAACACGGCGCGGCCATAAGGGAAGGTGAGATCAAAGCTTGGAAAAGCCGTACAAGGATTGAACAGATGGTCCGCCATGCTTAGCCCAGCCGGTTCAGAGCATCCCGACTTACAGTCGGGAGGGTCACTGGTTCGAACCCAGTAGCTCCCACCAACACCCGCCAATGGCGGGTGTTCTTTTTTCTCAGTCTAATCGTAAAATTTCCATACAATACCTATCCGCAGATTAGCGTTGTTCATTGGATACCGGCGCACCGTATAGTACCCAGCCGGCCATATGTGCTGATTCAGGAAATTGTAGCTCAGGAAAAGATTAGCACGTTTGAGGGTAGCTGTGGTCCACACATCCACAATGGGATACGTGGAGAATTCGATACCCGTATTATCGTTGTAAAACTGCCCGATGTTAACGGCATATGAAGGCGTCTTGAAAGGGGTGTTGAAACGGACATCAAAGCCTAGGTTGAAGTCAACAATTTTATAAAGTAATCCGTTATAATAAAGGCTATGCCAGGTATAAAGTTCCGGAACGGCAAGTACCGCATTGTAATCAGACTTCTGGTATACCGCGTAATTTTTGAAATGAAACCTTCCCAGTGTAAAGTTTTGGCCTACAGACAGTTTCAGTAGGTTGATGTTGTTCCCCAATTGCGCGGGTTCAACAACACGTAACTTACGGGGATCCAAACTGGGATTATCCACCTCTTTATAATACAGGTGATTGCTGATAAGGAAATATTCAGCTTTTCCGGAGAAGCCAATGGCCGCATTCCGGTAGGAAAAGGAAAAGTTGGTGGTTTTGGTCTTTTCGAAGTTATGCTCCCATTGGTGATAGGTATAATTAACCCGTTGAAACAGCCATTCGGGTGATTTATTTTGCGTATAAGCACCTAATACAACCCGACCGATGGTATTGCTCAGCAAAATGTCAGCTTTCGCTTCGTAGAGATAATCTCCGAAGTTTGCCCCCTGCACGATCTGATTCAGGTCTCCCGTAATGGTAACGCGGTCGCTGAAACGATACCCGATGCCGGCTTTAAGCGTGCTGTTTTGCAGGAATGCATGATACCCACTGTCGCGATACCAATGCATATCGTGCTGATATCCCAGGTCAATTTTCACTTCATTTTTGATAAATGCTAGTGACTTTCCCCGCAGGTAAAAGCTGTAGCCAAAATCATTGGTCACGGTGTTCACCCGAGTGGTGTCGTCTGTTAGCCTGCTTTGTACGAAGGGGAATACGCCATTCACATCTTCTTCATTTTTATAAAACTGAAAATTCTGAAAATGCACATTCAGGCTATGTGACATACGATTTGTAGGCAGGATCTGCTGTTCCGGTTTCCCCGCGTTGATGGTATCCAAACGCCCTACGAACAGGCTTTGCCGCAGGAAAATGTTGTTATCTCGCCAAGTGTGCCTGGGGCGGTTATCACGCGTACCGATAAGTTTTGTAGGTTCCGAGTCACTCGCCCCCCGTTCCGGATCCCGAAAAATGGTGTCATTAAGTATGGACCCATTTTCAGTGGAAATAAGTTTATTGAACACCGCATTTGTTAGTAGATTATAGCGGTGGTTCGACGATTCATACCAGGCAAAAACAGCGGATTTTAAATCGTTGTACCGTTGATTCGTGTAATAGCCATCGGCACGTGCAGCATGAAACTCACCGCCGACGTTTAATCGGGGATTGATGTTCTGCGTTACCTTTGCCCGGATAATCTGATCGTCAAAGAAAAAACCGACATTATACAATTCCGAAAAGGGCGCACGGGCGCGGTAATACTTGACGGAATCGGATCGGTAAAGGTATCTGTCCAAACTATGGAACCCCGTTTGAAAACCAATGGTTTTATTGGGAACAAAGAGTAGATCGCGTGTAGCCAGCCCATAACTGCCTAAGTGGATGCTGGGGTTCATCGGCTGATTCTGCGGATTGTAATATTGGAAATTCTGGTGCAGTGTATCAATCTGATACGTAAATGTGCCTTGCTTCATCATGGCAAGGGTCGTATAGCGGATGTATCTTGCCGAGTAAATTACAGAATCTTCTTTGTTGTCTTCTGCGGCACGTGCTGAGTCCAATGCACTGCTAAATTCTCCCTCCTGTGCGTGCAGTGCAGGCAGGAAAGAAAACGAACACAGCGAGAGCAGCAAAACGCGCAGCAGGGCCTTCATTGCTGCAAAGCTACCAATTCTTTCAATATTAACGCCATCTTCGGCTCAGCGGCTCCGGCTACCTCAACAATTTCGGCAAGTGAGACCGGCTGGAGGTCGTCGTGAAACCCTTCGTCCGTAATGACCGAAATCGCGAAGACCGGCAAACCCATGTGGTTGGCCACAATCACTTCCGGCACGGTACTCATCCCGACGATGTCTCCGCCGATGAGGCGCATGTAACGGTATTCAGCCCGGGTCTCCAAATTCGGCCCAGGGGTCGATACATAGACCGCACGGTGAGTTCTGATGCTATGCCGATGGGCGATGGTTAACCCCTGTTGGATCATATCCATATCATAAGGCCGGCTCATGTCCGGAAATCGAGGACCAAAGCGTGGATCATTAGCTCCGCGCAAGGGATTATCGGGCAGGAGATTTATATGATCGTCAATGATGGCTAGGTCACCTTTCCGTATCTCCGGATTAAGTGATCCCGAAGCGTTGGATACAAATAGTTTTTGTATCCCCAATGCTTTCATAACCCGTACCGGAAAGGTAATCTGCTGCATACTGTATCCCTCATAATAGTGAAGGCGCCCCTGCATGGCCACGACAGGCTTGCCCTGAAGCATGCCGAAGATCAGTTTGCCCGTATGAAATTCTACGGTGGAAATCGGGAAATTGGGGATATTGGCATACATCAATTGATGCGCGACCGCTACTTCCTCAGCCAGTTTCCCTAAGCCCGTGCCCAGAATAATGCCAAACTCGGGCGTAAAATCGCCGATGCGATGTTTAATAAACGATATGGTTTCTTCAATCAAATGAAACATGGTCATCAAAACTTGCTCCTCAAACTTAACGTAAATTTTGCGAGTCACAAAAAGCTACATCCGCGTATCGTTGCCATGGTAAATGCTCAGGTAACTTTCATAGCGGCTCGGGGCAATCTGTCCTTCATAAAGGGCATTCAATACCGCGCAACCCGGCTCATTTATATGGCGGCAGTTGTTGAAGCGGCAGTCGTTCATCAGCACACGCATCTCGGGGAAGAAATGGCTAAGCTCCTGCTGTTCGATATCAATAATGCCTAATTCCCGTATCCCCGGCGTATCAATCAGCTTTCCCCCAAACGGGAGCATAATCATTTCCGCAAAAGTTGTTGTATGCTTACCTTTGTCAGACCATTCGGAAACCGCCGCCGTGCGGAGATCGGCACGGGGATGGATAGCGTTGATCAGCGTAGATTTGCCCACACCGGAATGCCCGGAAATCAGTGTCGTCCTGTCCCGCAGCAAATCTTTGAAAACTTCGATGTTAGTGCCTTGAAGTGCTGATACTTCATGACAGGGGTACCCGATGGCTTTATAAATGGCCTCGTAATCCCGTAATATGGCTAATCCCTCTTCTGAAAATAGATCCAATTTATTGAATATCAACCCAGCAGGTATATCGTACGCTTCTGCAGTGACAAGAAAGCGGTCGATGAATCCCAATGAAGTGAACGGAGAAGCTAAGGTAACGACCAAAAATGCCTGGTCTAGGTTGGCGGCAATAATCTGCGCTTGTTTCGACAGGTTTACGGATTTACGGATGATGTAGTTCTTCCGTTCGTGGAGGTGTACAATAATGGCAGTATTGCCGGCAGCTTCTGTCTCGAGGATGATGTCTACCCAATCACCGACCGCTATCGGGTTGGTGGTTTTAATATCCTTAGTTCTGAATTTACCCTTAATCCGGCTTTTATAGCTGTTGCCATCGTCGGCAAGCACCTCGTACCAGCTTCCTGTTGATTTGGTGACGAGACCCTTCATCCGATTACCTTGTTGTATCCCTTTGTACATGCTGCCATTACCGCAAAAGTCGTAAATTTATTTGTGAAGTTACCAATTTGTGCCGCGCATCTCGTCCCGATCGCCTATCTTTGTACGCATACCAATACGTGGAGTGCCCGTGAACAAATTATTTCTTTTAGACGGAATGGCCTTGATTTACAGGGCTTATTTTGCATTAAGTAAAACGCCGAGAATTACATCAACCGGGTTTAATACCTCCGCGATATTCGGGTTTGCCAATACGTTACTTGAATTATTGCGCACACAGCAACCCTCTCATATTGCGGTAGTATTTGACACCATGGCCCCCACTAACCGCCATACGGAATTTGAATCCTACAAGGCAAATCGACAGGCCATTCCAGAAGATCTCGCAGCAGCGATTCCTTATGTATATAAACTGGTGGAAGGGTTCAATATTCCCATCATCACAATGGATGGTTATGAGGCCGACGATATCATCGGTACATTGGCAAAGCAGGCGGAGGCACGGGGCTATACGGTATATTGCATGACGCCCGACAAGGATTTCGGGCAATTGGTGTCAGAACGTATTTTCATTTATAAACCCGCCCGGTTGGGCAATGGGGCCGAGGTACTCGGTGTAAAGGAAATATTGGAAAAATGGGAAGTAACCGACGTCAAGCAAGTGATCGATATCCTGGGCCTTTGGGGCGATTCCGTGGATAACATTCCGGGCATACCGGGTATCGGCGAAAAGACAGCCAAAGACCTGATCAAGCGATTTGGTTCGATGGAGAATATATTGGCTAATACAGATCAACTCAAGGGCAAGCAAAAGGAGAATCTCGAAACATTTGCCGAGCAGGGGCTGATTTCGAAGAAGTTGGCGACAATCCAGTTGGATGTGCCCATCGAACTGGACGAGGAGAAAT
The DNA here is from genome assembly GCF_014642075.1 of Parapedobacter defluvii. Taxonomy (GTDB): domain Bacteria; phylum Bacteroidota; class Bacteroidia; order Sphingobacteriales; family Sphingobacteriaceae; genus Parapedobacter; species Parapedobacter defluvii. The sequence goes on from NZ_BMIK01000004.1 coordinate 4,968, forward strand.
TGACGCTTGGCGAACCCGACCGGGAAGTGTTGGAGCCCCTTTTTGCGGAACTGGAATTCCGTACCTTGGGCAAGCGTGTTTTTGGCGAAGAGTTTAATGTGCTGGAGGCAAAGACCGGTACAGGCACGCAAATGGATCTGTTTGGAAATGCGTCCGACAGCAGCCTGCAGGTACCCGGCACGGCGACCGAATATGTACCGCCACCGGCAAGCCGGAGTGTCCACAACACGCCGCATGAATATTTTTTGGCAGACACACCTGAGCAGCAACAGGAGCTGGCTGCATTGCTGGCTAGACAGCGGAGTTTTTGTTTTGATACGGAAACTACCGGTACAGATGCCAATACAGCCGATTTAGTAGGACTTTCTTTTGCCATTGAGCCGGGCAAGGCGTGGTATGTGCCTGCTTGCCCCGACCGCGAAGAATGCTTGCGGTTATTGGCCTATTTTAAACCGGTATTCGAAGACGAAACAATTGAAAAAATCGGCCAAAATACCAAATATGACATCCTCTTGCTTGCCCGGTATGGTGTTGCCGTACGGGGCCCTTTGTTCGATACCATGTTGGCACACTACCTCATTGATCCGGACACGCGCCATGGCATGGATGTGCTAGCTGAGAATTACTTGGGTTATACCCCCATTTCCATTACGGAACTGATTGGGCCGAGAGGTAAGAAGCAAGGAAACATGCAGGATGTTGACGTAGAAACGATCAAAGAATATGCCGCTGAAGACGCCGACATTACGCTGCAGTTAAAGGCGGTTTTTGAGCCGTTACTGGAGCAGGCCGAAGCTGCGGAACTGGCCCGAAAAGTGGAATTTCCCTTGGTGCATGTACTTGCGGAAATGGAGCAATGTGGTGTTAATATCGATGTGCCGGTATTGCGGCAGCTGTCGGAAACCTTGGAACATGATTCGGCGGCTATCGAAAAAACCATTTACCAGAAAGCCGGCGTGCGCTTTAACATCGCTTCGCCCAAGCAGTTGGGTGAGGTACTCTTCGAAAAATTGCAGCTTGATCCCAAAGCCAAGAAAACCAAAACCGGACAGTATAAAACCGGTGAAGATGTGCTACTGGCCCTGGCTCCAAAGAGTGATATTGTTAAAGACATCTTGGAATTCAGACAATTGCAGAAACTTAAGTCGACTTATGTGGATGCGCTGCCGCAACTGATCAATCCAATTACCGGCCGTGTGCATACGTCTTATAACCAAGCCGTAGCCGCTACAGGCCGGCTGAGTTCAACGAATCCCAACCTACAAAATATTCCCATCCGGACCGAGCGCGGACGGGAAGTACGCAAAGCGTTCATCCCCCGGGATGAGGATCATGTGATTTTATCGGCCGATTATTCACAAATTGAATTGCGGTTGGTAGCGCACATGAGCGGCGATGAGGGCATGCTGGATGCTTTTGCCAAAGGACTGGATGTTCACCGGGCTACCGCGGCCAAGGTATATGGCGTGCCGTTGGAAGAAGTGACGCCTGACCAACGGCGGAATGCCAAGGCTGTGAATTTCGGCATTATTTATGGCCAGTCAGCTTTTGGTCTCTCTCAAAACTTGGGCATCCCCCGTACCGAAGCGGCACAGATCATCGAACAGTATTTTACGCAATATCCGGGTATTAAACGGTATATGAATGATGCCATCAATTTCGCCAAGGAAAATGGCTATGTCGAAACCCTGCTTAAACGGCGGCGTTACCTGAGGGATATCAATTCGGCCAACCAAACCGTAAGAGGGTTTGCCGAACGAAATGCGATCAATGCACCCATTCAGGGTTCGGCGGCAGATATGATCAAGGTAGCCATGATTGCCATTCACGAGGCAATTAAACAACGTGGATTGCGCGGTAGGATGACCATGCAGGTGCACGATGAGTTGGTATTTGATGTCCCCAAGGAAGAACTGCCCATTTTCCGGGAACTTGCAGAAACACATATGAAAAATGCATTGGTCATGTCTGTACCCATCGTGGTTGAATTAGGGGAGGGTCGCAATTGGCTGGAAGCCCATTAGCAGTTAATAACCGTATGAGATTACCGTTGCTCTTCTGCTTGTTGGCGGTTTCACCAATCGTTTTCGCAAATGGGCTGGATACCGTCCCAAAGACTCCTGTTTACTACGAAAATGCATCCAACGGACAGACTCGTTTTTTTTATGACGACCGTTATTTCCTGGCCGATAAAGATTGTCAGTTTAAGGCCATTGAACGCGTAGCCCGGTATGATTTCCAGCAGCGGATGTTCGTCGGTTCCTTCATTGATTTCAATAATGAGGGCCGGGGAGTTTTACGGGGAAGCTACCAAAACGGCAAGAAAGAAGGAAAATTTACAGCCTATCACCCCAATGGGCAGATCAAGTGGGAAGGTAACTACACACAGGATACGCCGAATGGATTATGGAAATATTACTACCCCGATGGGAAGCCATTACTCGAAGTAGAATACGGCTACGAGGGAATAAATATCCGTAGTTTCTGGGATCGGAGGGGCCGGCAACGGGTTACCGACGGAAACGGACAGTATCAATTTGAGGTGGAAGCCGATGGCTACAGCGAATTCGGGTACGTGCGGTACAACCGGAAAGGAAAGGTGGTAGATGGACAGCCACATGGCAATTGGATCATCGAATATGTCTTTGGCGACGGAAAAAAAGAGGGCGCAGGCCACGAGCTGTATCAGCACGGCAGGTTTATCCGTGGGTACGAAAGCTATAAAGACGAAGAGTTTTTCGATGCACCGAGATACCGCTTACTGCCTGTGGATTTTTTCACCCGGGCCGAGGCACTGATCGGCAAGGAATGCTCCATTGATGAGTATTCGGGATTTACGGGTTACTTAAGCAACCATTTGGAAGACTGGTTTGAAGGTGAAGTAGATGAGATGCCGGATCCGCTGAATATTAAATTCACCCTAGCGGTGACCCGGACGGGAGAACCCGGAAAAATTGAAATGGATACTACGTTTATACAGAAACGGTATGCGAATCTATTGATGGAAGGAATCCAGCAGGTGGGGTTTTGGTTCCCCTCATTTGCAGCAGGGGAATTCATCAACGATACGCTCACCGTCACGATGGAAGCATTCCCCGATGCGGTTGGACGCAAACTCCGCTTCTTTGACGTGAAGATACGGCGCGAGAAAGGTATTTGACACTTGCATAACCTCAGCAAGTTACCTAACTTCGCCTACTAAATTCGACATATGACAATTCACAAAGAAGGATATACCAGCCTAGCAATTGTTGCATTGGTTATATTTGTTGCCAATGCATTGGTACACTATTTTATACCGGATGCTACCTGGGCTGTCTGGCTCACCTACATCCTCTCATTTTTACTCTTCGTAACCATCCTTCAGTTTTTCAGAAATCCCCGGCGGCGCATTACTACCGATGAAAATCTGATCTTGTGCCCGGCGGATGGCAAAGTAGTCGTGATCGAAGAAGTGGAGGAAACGGAATATTTCCAAGACAGACGCATACAGGTATCCATCTTTATGTCGCCTATCAATGTACATATCAACCGGAACCCAGTAAGCGGTACGGTTACATTCTTCCGCTATCATCCGGGCAAGTATTTGGTTGCCTGGCATCCCAAATCATCTACCCTTAATGAGCGGACCACAATCGCGGTACAGACCGGACAAGGGAAAGAAATACTCTTCCGGCAGATTGCGGGCGCAATGGCCCGGCGTATCGTTTGGTACGTGGAAGAAGGTGCTCCCGTACAGCAGGGAGCTGAATTTGGATTTATCAAATTTGGCTCACGGGTGGATGTTTTTCTTCCCCTGGACGCTAAGGTGGATGTGAAAATCGGAGATAAGGTATCCGGCGGCCTTACGGTGTTGGGTCGGTTTCAATAATCTTTTAATCAATTGCGGCGATGAGGTTTCTCTGGCTTGTTTTCATCAATGCATGTGCCGTTGGAATTTCCATCGCTTGCGTGAATTTTTATTTCCAGCATAGCTGGCTTCACTTGCTCATTACGTTCGCCATATCTTTTGCCATCAGCTTCTTTGCATTCTATTATTTATTCCAGCGGTACATATATAATAAGATAAAGCTGATCTATAAACTGATCCATAATCTCAAGTTGGGAAAGGATCTGAAAGAAGCGCTTGGTGAAAAAATGAGCGATGACCCCATCAACGATATGGAACAGCAGGTGAGGGACTGGGCAAAGGAAAAAAAGCGGGAGATAGATGCATTAAAGGAACAGGAAAAATTCCGAAGGGAGTTCCTTGCCAATATTTCGCACGAATTTAAAACACCGTTGTTCGCCATTCAGGGGTATATCGATGCATTGCAGGATGGCATGATGCAGGAAGATCCGGAAACGGCCACGCAGTTTTTGACCAAAGCGTCCCAAAACCTGGATAGGTTGACATTCTTAATCAAAGATTTGGATGAAATATCCAAACTGGAAAGCGGGCAGATACCCATCAATTATCAAAAGTTTGATTTGGTGAACCTCATAAAAGAGGTGCTGGAGTCTATGGAAGATAAAGCAAAAACACATGATATTTCCTTGGTCTTCAAGGAAAAATATCATTCTTCCATGCAGGTCCGGGCCGATCGTGAAAAAATCAGGCAAGTATTGGTCAATCTGATAAGCAATTCAATAAAATACGGGAAATCCCAGGGTCACACCTATATACGGATTTACGAATTATTTGAAGCAGTGTTGGTAGAGGTAACCGACGACGGCATTGGAATTGAGGAAAAGAATCTCCCAAGAGTTTTCGAACGGTTTTACCGGACCGATAAAAGCCGCTCCCGCAAAATTGGCGGTTCGGGTCTGGGGCTTTCCATTGTAAAACATATCATCGAAGCCCACCAACAGACCATCAATGTGCGAAGCACAGAAGGGATGGGCACAACCTTCGCATTCACCCTCGAAAAAATAAAGCCTTAACACGAAACAATCTGTTACTTAACATTAAGTTAACATTAACATTATATTTTTGCGGAAATATTTTGTTCTATGTCACTCAATAGTATATTCCAGTATTTTGTTCCGAAAGACAAAAAGTTCTTTCCCCTGTTTGAGCAAGCCAGTAGTAACCTGATTGACATGGCGAAACTTTTGAAGGAATTGGTAAACCTCCCCGATTCCGGCAAACGGAAAGAACTTTGCCGGAAGATTGAAGACCTGGAACACCGCGGTGATGATATCTCTCACCAAATCCATTTGGAGTTGGGTAAAAATTTCATCACACCGTTTGACCGCGAAGATATCCATACATTGACCAGTTCGCTGGATGACGTGGCAGATTTTATACACGGGGCCTCCAATCGCATCGACTTGTATAAATTAGAAAAAATTACCGATCCGATTATTGAGATGGCCGATCTGATTCTGGAAGCTACTGAAGATGTAGCCAAAGCCGTTCATGAATTGCGCAATCTGAAAAATATCCGGAATATAACCGATTCATGCGTACGCATTAATAGCATCGAAAATAAGGCAGACTATATTTTCGATAAAGCGGTGGGCGAACTGTTTGAATTCGAAAAAGATGCAATCGCGCTGATAAAATACAAAGAGGTGTTATCTGCCATGGAGACCGCTACTGATAAGTGTGAGGATGTAGCCAACGTATTGGAGAGCATCTTAGTGAAAAACGCCTAATTAAACCATCCAAAAGCGTATTATGGTCACGACACTATTGGTCATTGTTATCATCCTTGCCGTTGCTTTTGATTACATCAACGGATTTCATGACGCCGCGAATTCGATCGCTACCATTGTGTCAACCAAAGTGTTGTCACCCTTCCAAGCAGTTTTATGGGCCGCTGCTTTTAATTTTGCAGCCTACTTCTATTTCACCGACCACAAGGTGGCTAATACGATTGCCAAAACCGTGCTCGAACAATACATCACGCTTGAAGTAATTTTTGCAGGGTTGATGGCCGCTATCGGATGGAATCTCTTCACTTGGTATTATGGTGTGCCTTCCAGCTCTTCCCATACTTTAATAGGTGGATTTGCCGGAGCGGGAATGTCCCATGCATTTATTCTGGGTGACAATGTCCTCGGAGCCATCAACCTGAAAGCCACCTTGCAGATCATCTCCTTTATTGCGCTGGCTCCGTTGATCGGGATGTTCATTGCTGTAGTTGTGACTTTGTTGATTATCAATATATCGAAGCGTGCTAAACCGTCGGTTGCCGAGTGGTGGTTCCGGAAACTCCAATTGGTCTCCTCGGCGGCACTGAGTTTCGCACACGGCGGAAATGATGCCCAAAAGGTAATGGGGATTATCTTCGTGGCAATGGTGGCGGGAGGATATCTGCAATCCGATGCCCCGATGCCGGAATGGATACCCCTCACTTGCTACTCGGCCATCGCATTGGGAACCATGAGCGGCGGATGGAAAATTGTAAAGACGATGGGTACCAAGATTACCAAAGTAAATGCGTTGGAAGGTGTGGGTGCAGAAACCGCTGCTGCGGTAACATTGGGAATTACCGAACACTTCGGCATTCCGGTGTCTACCACACATACCATAACCGGTTCGATTATCGGTGTGGGCGTGGTGAAACGTGTTTCTGCTGTGCGATGGGGCGTAACCATCAGCCTCTTGTGGGCTTGGGTACTTACAATTCCGGTATCAGCAATCCTCGCAGGCATTACGTATACCATTATCCACTATCTATTTTGATCAGGCAACAAATTCTTTTTGATTTTTTTGGGAAACGATACGATTAATCCGTAGATTTACGTCGTTTTTGCCGAACTGCCTATAAAAGTAGACATGTTAAATGGCGATATATCAAATGGTTGCCATGTGTAATTAGTTTCTTGAAGGTATTCTAGGTCTTTGTTGACAGGGAATTGTTATATTCCATTACAGATTTAGAGACTTTTGTAACTGATTGTTAAACAGCCGAATGAGTTCTTTATAATTAGTTTTTGGGATGATTAGTTTGGGGATTTTTTTAGAAAATCACGGAAAAGAAAAAAACTGGAATAGTATTTGCAAATATTGCGTGAATCAAACTATTGGTTATTTTTGCGAAAAATTAGACAATTAAAAATTTTTAACCTTAAAAAAAACAAGAGTATGAATTATTCTACAATCAAAACGGCAGTTGCTTGCTCGCTGGTTGCGGCCTTAGGGTTGACCGAAACAGTGCAGGCACAGGAGCCGACTGTATTTGGCGGAAGACGCCAGTACAGGACATGGTCAATTGGGGTCAACGGTGGTTTTACAACACCATCTGTGATCATCGGTGGATCGAATGCTTTAAACTACAAAGTAGGTTTTGGTGAATACAAATTGCGCGAGTACTACGGTATTACGGTTCGTAAGCAATTGTCTAGCTGGTTTGGCTTAGAAGCTGCCGGTAACCGCGGTAGAATTTTTGCCTTCAATCAACAACCCAATCCCGCTGGAACAGTTAACCCCTGGAATGGTGCTAGTTTCGAATCCGCTGAGACTTCAGTTCAATATGCTGCAAGCTTGAATGGTGTATTCCAATTAGCTACGATCGATTTCCTGCGTCGTGAAAATGCAGTTAATTTTTACGCTAGCGTAGGTTACGGTGTTATGGCGTTCAACCCTGTACAGTATTCTGACAAAGAAGGAAACACTGTTTCGTTTGACAACAAAGGAAACTGGGGTGAAGAATATCCGGGCGAGCGTAATTTGACCACTGACCGCGACTTCAAACGTGAAACGTACATCCCGGTTGGTGTTGGCGTGAAGTTCAAACTGTCTGACCGTGTAGCATTGAACTTGGGTTATACCATGAACTTTGTTGACGATAAAGCACTGTTTGGTCCGGTAGCAAATCGTTCTGCTAATGACAAATTCTCTTACACCTATGCTGGTTTAGAGTTCTCTTTGGGTTCTTCTTCAAAACCGGATTTGACTTGGCATAACCCTGTATCAACGTTGTATGATGAGTTGAAAGATCCTTCATTGCGCAACGAACTTGAAGCATTGAAACAACGCGTATCTACGTTGGAAGGTCTTGTTGACGAGTTGAGCCGTGACGAAGATGGTGACGGTGTATCTGATAAATTTGACAAATGCCCAGGCACGCCTGCAGGTACTCAGGTTGATGGTGCTGGATGCCCCATTAAATTCCCTGAGCCTAAGGTTCAAGAGTCAGCTACTTATCCAAACATCCAGTTTGAATTTGACAGCTCTGTATTGAAGACCGAGTCTTACTCAATTCTTGACCGGTTGTCTTCAGATCTTCGTGAAAGCGGTGCTTCCGTTACCTTAGATGGCCACGCATCTGCTGAAGGTTCAGAAGCTTATAACTTGAACTTGTCAAGAGACCGTGCAAACTCTGTAAAACAATACTTGGTTAATTCAGGCGTAGACGCTGCTAAAATCAACGTTCAAGCGTTTGGCGAATCTGCTCCGATTGCTTCCAATGCAACCGAAGAAGGTCGCGTACTTAACCGTCGTGTTGAAATCAAAAGATAAGTAATCTCTTAGATTACGATGCAAACGGCTGCCTGTAACAGGCAGCCGTTTTGTGTTTTAAGGCCCCTGCATAAAACTTTTTCCGAGTGTCCTTGTTTAGTATTCAGTGTTAGATTTAAATGTTATAGAATGAGTAATCTAAAATTAAAAGGAACTTGGAACAAGTTAAAAGGAAAAGTTAAACAGCAGTATGCTGAATTGACGGACGACGATTTATTGTACGAAGAAGGGAAAGAAGACGAGCTGATTGGCCGTATTCAGCAGAAAACGGGCAAGGCCCGGGATGAAGTGGTAGAATGGTTGAATAGTTTGTAAATTAACCTCCATTAGAATGAAGAGGAAGCGTTACGGAAGTTGTCCGTAACGCTTTTCTTTTTAACTTCGTCCCATGTCAAAAAAACAACCGTCTATATTAGTCGTTAATGACGATGGCATTACCGCACCCGGCATCAAGGTATTGATTGAAGAAATGCAGCAGTTAGGCCATGTCACCGTTGTGGCTCCGGAGGGGCCGCAATCCGGTACCGGACATGCGATTACCATCGGGAAACCCCTACGCATCGATCGCATTTACATTTACCCGGATATCGAAATGTATAAATGTTCAGGCACACCGGTCGATTGCGTGAAGCTTGCCGTAAACAAGGTGTTCAAGGGAAGAAAGCCGGATATCTGTGTATCGGGCATCAACCACGGCCTGAATAGCTCCATCAATGTACTGTATTCCGGCACCATGTCTGCCGCGGTAGAAGGAGCAATTGAAGAAATTCCCTCCATCGGTTTTTCGTATGACGACCTGGAATACGATGCAGATTTCTCGAAGTGCCGGGCGTATGTCAGAAGTATTACAGAGCAGGTATTGGCAAATGGATTGGCAAAAGGAACGCTACTGAATGTAAATTTTCCGAAAACCGATCAGATCAAAGGAATCAAGATCTGCCGACAGGCCGATGCAAAATGGGCAGAGGAATTTGATGAGCGGAAAGATCCGAATAACCGCAGCTATTATTGGCTTACGGGTGTATTTCAATTACGCGATCGGGGAGAGGACACCGATGTATGGGCCTTGCAAAATGGCTACGTTTCAGTCGTACCCGTTCAATTCGATATGACTGCACATCACGCAATACCCGAACTGAATTCCTGGGAATTCGTAACGCAATAGCGAATGTGGCTAAATTCTTTTCTTTCGGGACTGGGTATCGGGATGTTGGCTCCCACAATTGCTCATATAGTAACGAAATTTACTTCTCTACCTATGCTCCTCGGATTCAAATCGCTGGGTTTATATGTCATCGCAGCGTTAATTAACCTATTGGTTGTCCGTTATCTCTACCGGAAAGGGTTTGAGCAGAGGGCACGTGGCGTGATTTTAATTACCTTTGTGCTGGCGATGTTGTTGATTTTTACCCAAAAGCTGCCGTTGAATTGATATGAACCGTCCACGTTTAAAATTTCATTTTTATCACACAAGGAAATGTAAATTTTAAAATAGGATAAGCTCCATCTGACCGATGGAATAAAATTATTTACAGATGAAACCTGCCATGTCAGCGCCTATACACAAAAGGCGATGAAAATACAGGTTCCATTAGGCTATTAAAGAATAATTATTTTCTAATGAAATTAAGTCTCGGCTTTTCTCCCTGCCCAAATGATACGTTCATCTTCGATGCACTGATCCACCATAAAATCGATACCGAGGGGCTGGACTTTGAAGTGCACTATGACGATGTAGAAACGTTAAACCACAAAGCCTTCAACGGCGAATTGGATATCACGAAACTTAGTTATCATGCATATGCTTATGCCGTTGAAAAATATGTACTGCTGAATTCGGGAAGTGCGCTCGGCTTTGGTGTCGGGCCTTTGTTGATCTGCAAACGGCATGAGTTGATAGAAGGGTTGTCGGAGAACAGTGATCGGGTATCGGCGGCCGGTGACGAGTGGTTGGTGGGCATCCCCGGACGCTATACGACCGCAAATTTCCTGCTGGGGTTAGCATTCCCTACATTGACAAATAAACAGGAAATGGTGTTTTCAGCTATCGAGCAGGCACTCCTTGACGAGCGTATCGATCTTGGACTCATTATCCATGAAAACCGCTTTACCTACCAAGAGAAAGGCCTGTATAAAATTAGGGATCTCGGCGATTATTGGGAGCGCACCACGGGGGCACCTATCCCGCTGGGTGGGATCGTGGCGAAGCGGCAACTGCCGGAAGAAATACAACACCGAATTGATCGCGTGATCCGCAGAAGCGTAGAATACGCGTTCGCCAACCCAAAATCCGGCCTTGATTTTATACGTTCACATGCGCAGGAAATGAGTGAAGAAGTGATGTACAAACACATTGAACTATATGTCAACCGGTTTTCCGTGTCGTTGGGAGACGAAGGCAAAACGGCAATCCGGACACTTTTTAACAAAGCATGGGAATTGGAACTGATCCCCCAAACAACCCATGATTTATTTCTATCTTAGGCGCTTGTTCTGACTGCCTACCGTCAGCTGACAGCCACTGTCTCAAGTCTGATGTCCCAAATCTCAAATCTAATAACTAACTTTGCCAATTATGCCATAATGGCGGTAATGGTCTTTTGGTGCTATTATTGAGCATATGGCATGTCATTTAGAGAAAACAACTGATGTTAACATTTTTAAGTAAAATATTTGGTAGTAAGTCCGAGCGGGACATCAAACATATCTATCCGTTAGTCGAGAAAATCAAAGTGGAGTATGCGAAGCTGGAATCCCTTACCAACGATGAACTCCGTGCAAAAACAATCGATTTTAAACGCCGTATCACTGAATATCTTGCTGACATTGATGCGGAAATCGCGTCATTGAAAGGAGAGGCTGAACAAGAGGGAATCGATATGACCGAAAAAACGGCCCTCTATGATAAGGTCGACAAGTTGGGTAAAGATCGGGATCAAAAACTGGAAGAAGTCTTAATGCAAATCCTGCCTGAATCCTTTGCAGTCGTGAAGGAAACGGCACGCCGCTTCACAGAGAACGAAGAACTTGAGGTAACCGCATCAGACTTTGACCGCGAAGTAGCGGCTTCAAAACCTCATGTACAGATAGTGGGCGATAAGGCTCTTTGGAAACATACATGGATCGCGGCCGGAAACGAGGTGACGTGGAACATGATCCATTACGACGTACAGCTGATCGGAGGGATTGTGTTACACGAAGGTAAAATCGCCGAAATGGCTACCGGGGAAGGAAAGACTTTGGTGGGTACACTCCCCGCTTACCTGAACGCCCTATCCGGCCAGGGAGTACATATCGTAACGGTGAATGACTACCTGGCCCGTCGGGACTCCGAGTGGAACGGTCCCCTGTTTGAATTCCATGGCCTGCGGGTCGATTGCATTGATAAACACCAACCCAATTCACCAGCCAGGCGGAATGCGTATGCCGCGGATATCGTGTTCGGTACCAACAACGAATTTGGCTTTGACTACCTGCGTGACAACATGGCGCAATCGCCCGATGCATTGGTACAACGGAAGCTACATTTTGCGATGGTGGACGAAGTGGACTCCGTACTGATTGACGATGCCCGTACTCCCCTGATCATCTCAGGACCGATACCTCGGGGCGACCAGCATGAGTTTTATGAACTTAAACCGCGTATCGAGCGCCTGGTCAATACACAGAAAGCATTCATTAACGGTGTATTGAATGACGCTAAAAGAGCAATTGCCGCAGGAGACACCAGCGTAGAAGGTGGTGGATTGGCCCTGTTACGTGCACACCGCGGGCTACCCAAAAACAAAGCACTCATTAAATTTCTCAGTGAAGGTAGCAACCGTCAAGTTCTCCAAAAGACGGAAAACTACTACCTGCAGGAACAAAGCAAGAACATGCCCAAGGTGGATGCCGAGTTATATTTCGTCATCGACGAGAAAAATAATCAGGTAGAGCTCACCGAAAAAGGCATTGAGCTGATTACCGCTTCGGGAGAAGATCCTAATTTCTTTATTATGCCTGATGTGGGGACGGATGTGGCGGAAATCGAAAAGTCAAGCCTTAGTCCTGAAGAAAAGTTAGCTAAAAAAGAGGAGTTAATGCGTGACTTTTCCGTGAAATCTGAACGTATTCACTCCGTCAATCAATTACTTAAAGCCTATACCCTGTTCGAGCGGGATGACGAATATATCATTGACGAGGGCAAGGTTAAGATCGTCGATGAACAGACGGGCCGTATCATGGAGGGCCGCCGCTATTCAGACGGGTTGCACCAAGCCATCGAGGCCAAGGAAAATGTGAAGGTCGAGGACGCAACCCAAACGTATGCTACGATCACCTTACAGAATTACTTCCGCATGTATCATAAGCTGGCGGGTATGACCGGTACAGCAATTACAGAAGCAGGGGAACTTTGGCAGATTTACAAATTGGATGTGGTCGAAATTCCGACCAATGTACCGATTCAACGTGAGGACCGCCACGATTTGATCTACCGTACGGCCCGTGAAAAATACAACGCTGTCGCTGAGGAAATCCATCGGCTTACCCAAGAGGGGCGGCCGGTGCTTGTGGGTACTACTTCCGTGGAAATCTCCGAGTTGCTGAGCCGCATGCTCAAATTGCGTGGGGTAAAACATAACGTGCTGAATGCAAAGCTGCACCAACGTGAGGCAGATATCGTAGCCGAAGCGGGACAACCGAGCATGGTAACCATTGCGACTAACATGGCAGGCCGTGGTACAGACATCAAGCTAGGCCCCGGAGTTAAGGAAGCTGGAGGTCTGGCGATCATCGGTACGGAACGACACGAATCACGCCGTGTAGACCGGCAGTTGCGTGGACGTGCAGGACGTCAGGGAGACCCAGGATCATCTCAATTCTTTGTATCGCTTGAGGACCCGCTGATGCGTTTATTTGCCTCTGAGCGGATTTCCAACATCATGGTGCGCATGGGTGTACAGGAAGGTGAAGTTATGCAACATAGCATGCTTACCAAATCCATCGAACGGGCACAAAAGAAGGTAGAGGAAAATAACTTCGGCATCCGGAAACGCCTGTTAGAGTATGACGATGTGATGAACTCTCAGCGTACGGTAATCTACGCCAAACGTAAAAACGCGTTGTTTGGTGAACGCTTGGATGTGGATCTCAACAATACCATTTTCGATGTGGTAGAAGAACTGGTTGCTGCCAGCAAAGAAGCCGGCACATACGAGGAGTTCCAACTGGAAGTAATCCGTATTTTCTCAGTTGATCCGGATATTGACGCCGATGAATTTGCACAAAGCAACATTGCAACGCTTACAGACAAGCTCTTTGCACAGGTCATTAGGTACTACCACGAAAAGGCAGAAAAAATTGCCAAGCAGACACTGCCTGTCTTAACGGATGTGTTTGTGACGCGGGGCGGGCAAATCGAAAACATTGTGGTTCCCTTTTCGGATGGCTTACGCGGTATCCAAGTAGCTACAAACCTTAAAAAAGCTGTCGAGTCCGGCGGCAAGGAAGTCTTCAAATCTTTTGAAAAAGGTGTTGTCCTGGCATTGATCGACGAGGCTTGGAAAGAGCATCTCAGAGATATGGATGAGCTGAAACAATCCGTGCAAAATGCGGTATATGAACAAAAAGACCCCATTATCATCTACAAAATGGAGGCGTTCAACCTGTTCAAGGAAATGCTGGTTAACATGAATAAAGATGTGGTTGGATTCTTGTTCAAAGGCGAAATCCCCAACCAGCAACCACAGGATGTGCGTGAAGCACGGCCGCTGCCCCGGCAGGAAGCACGGGTAAAAACATCGAAACCCGAGTTAGTAGCCTCTGGAGGAGGCAGCGCACCGGTTGAAGATACCCGCGAAATACAGCGCACACAGCCTGTCCGCAACGAGCAAAAAGTAGGAAGAAACGATCCTTGTCCCTGTGGAAGCGGAAAAAAATACAAAAATTGCCACGGTGCATAGGAAACGAAAAACATAAATACTATGGTTAAAATAGGTTTGGCGCTCATCGGTTTATTGATCTGTTTTTCCGGATCTGTGGGCTATGCCCAACAGCGGGGAGCGGTAGAGGTGGTGGCCGATCCGCTCATCAGCCTGATGCAACGGAACCGGATGGGCACAAATATCCTGGCTGGGTCAACTAGCAAGCCACCCGTAGATAAGAAAAATGCGACGCGCTCCACAGCCATGGGGTTTCGGGTTCAGATCTATTCCGGGGCGAACCGCTCGGAGGCTTATGCCGAACAAGCCCGCTTCAAAGCCCTCTACAAGGATATTGACACCTACATAACTTACGAAGAACCCAATTATCGTGTAAAGGTGGGCGATTTCCGAAGCCGGAGTGAAGCCCAGGATCTTATGCAGGGCCTGCGGAAACAGTTTAATAACGTATTTATCTTTACCGAAGAGATATACGTATACCAATAAGAAAAAAGAGAGGTAATGAGGGATAAAATCAGCTCAATTGCGACGCAAATCCATGAAGAGACAGTAGCCAACCGGAGGCACCTTCACCAACATCCCGAGCTGTCATTCGAAGAATATGAGACGTCTGCATTTGTAAAAGCTGAACTGGATAAGCTGGGAATACCCCATATCTCCATGGCAAATACGGGAGTCGTGGCCTACATAAGCGGCGAACGCCCTTCTGACCGGGTAGTTGCACTACGGGCAGATATGGATGCCCTACCCATTATCGAAATACCCGGTCGGGAATACGGTTCGAAACGAGCGGGTGTCATGCACGCCTGCGGTCACGATGTACATACCTCCTCTTTATTGGGTACCGCCCGTATTCTGCAGTCGCTGAAAGCGGATTTCGGAGGGATGGTTAAATTGATTTTCCAACCGGGAGAGGAGCGGCTGCCCGGCGGTGCCAGTTTGATGATTAAAGAGGGAGTGTTGCAGAATCCTGCTCCCCAAGCAGTCATTGGCCAGCACGTGATGCCCGCCATTCCGATCGGCAAGGTTGGCTTCCGGGCCGGAAAGTACATGGCATCGACCGACGAATTGTATGTAACCGTAACGGGAAAAGGGGGCCACGGGGCACAGCCACAGCAGAACATAGATCCTGTGGTTATTACCGCTCACATCATTACAGCGTTACAGCAGGTTATAAGCCGCATTGCCGATCCCAGAATGCCCACGGTTCTGTCTTTTGGCAAAGTAATAGCCAATGGTGCCACAAACGTAATCCCGAATGAGGTGTACCTGGAAGGTACCTTTCGCACATTTGACGAAAAATGGCGTAAAGAGGCCCACAAACGCATGAAAAAAATGGCAACAGGCATCGCTGAAAGCATGGGTGCTACCTGCGATTTTGACATCCGGGTTGGATACCCTTTTCTGGTGAACGAGGAAAAATTAACCGCCGAAGTCCGGGGCTACGCGGAAGAATTCCTCGGCAAAGAAAATGTAATTGACCTTGACCTTTGGCTTGCGGGAGAGGACTTTGCCTATTACTCGCAGGAAACCAATGCCTGTTTTTATCGCCTGGGTACCGGTAACGAGGCAAAGGGTATCACTTCGGCGGTGCACACGCCAACATTTGATATCGATGAAAATGCATTAGCACTCAGCACGGGACTGATGGCCTATATTGCGTTACGGCAATTGGGTAATTAAGGGTATACCGCCATGTCTTCGCATCACATTGTCAAAGAAGACCAGGAACCTGCACTGATCATTGCGGCAACAGATCGTATCCCATCATCTTTACTAAACCAGTTATTGGAATGGAATCCGATTGTCATTACGGATGGGCGTAACCTGGAACACGTTGTGCAGTTAGGTATTAAAGTAGATGTGTTGGTAACCGATGAACCAGCGGACCTCTCCCAGGATCATGTCTTTGTCTTACCCCTGACTACGTCGTTTTTGGATATTGCTCTTACCTATTTGATAAAACGGGGGTGCCGCGCCGCGAACATTCTATCAACAGATGTGGACCCTAACCTGCTCCTCCGGTATGCAGCGAAAATTCAGGTAGTCCTTTTAAGCAACGGCAGAAGGACTTTCGTCGTCAAATCCGGATTTACAAAGTGGAAACCAAAAGGGGAATCGGTGTTTCTCCACAGCAATCAGGTAATTGAGACCAAGGGGTTACAGCAAACCGGGGAAAATGAATACATTACTGCGCACGATGGCTTTTATTCCATCCATTTTGACCAGTCCCATGGTTTGGTAGGCGAACAGATTTAACGCATGAACGAAACAGAGATTCAAGCAGCCACATCGGCCGATGTACCGACAATCAGCACATTGGCCCATGCAATTTGGTGGCCTACTTACCGCGACTTGTTGCCTCATGGGCAGATTAGTCTGATGCTGGAATTGATGTATTCCGAATCGGCCTTATTGGATCAGCTGAAAAATGGCCAACAGTTTGTGTTTGCCGTGAGAAACGGTACCGCAGTGGGATTCGTCGGCTTTCAAGCTAAACCGGCGGAATCCATTATGCGGATCGAAAAGCTGTACGTTTTACCGGCGGAACAGGGAAAAGGAACCGGTAGGCAGCTGATTAACCATGTGGAAATGCTGGCATCAGCAGTAGGCATCCACTGCCTGGAATTAAATGTTTATCGTCATAATCCTGCAAAGACATTTTATGAACGGCAAGGTTTTAAGGTAGTATCCGAGGTGGATATCCCATACCATGGCTATACGTTGAATGATTACATCATGCAAAAGTGCCAAACAATGACATCCCTCTGATTGTCTCTCATCATGGGGCATCTCTTCAAGAAGTGCAATAGCCCATGAAAGCTGATGAACGAAAAAATTAGTACGATTTATTGCAACGCCTTAACGGTATTACAGAATTGCCAGTGTGAATTTATGATCGGCGGCGGGTATGCCGTAGTTCACTATACGGGCGTGCCACGGGCTACCAAAGATCTGGACATCTTCTGCCGGCCTCAGGAATATCCCAAAATCTTAAAATGTTTTGCCGACAATGGCTATCGCACCGAATTGACGGATTCGCGGTGGCTGGCCAAGGTATTTAAGGACGATTATTTCATCGATATCATTTTTGATACCGTCAATAACATCTGTAAAGTAGACGATACCTGGTATGAACATGCGGAAGAGGGTGAATTCCACGGCATACCCGTTAAATACATCCCCCCTGAAGAGCTGATCTGGTGTAAAATATATGTGCAGAACAGAGAGCGCTACGATGGTGCAGACGTCAACCATTTGCTGCTAAAGGCAGGTCATCGGCTGGATTGGACGCGGCTTTGGAAGCGGCTGGATACTCATTGGCATTTACTACTGGCACAGCTATTGATCTTTCAATTCGTGTATCCATCCGATTATCGCAGCATCGTGCCCGATTGGTTGTTTTACGACCTGCTTGACCGCGCCAAAGAACAGTACGAGCTGCCTCCCTCCCTTGAACGGGTGTGCCAGGGACCGCTTATTGACCAAACACAATATGAGGTGGATATCAAAGCATGGAACTATAAGGCATATACCATAAAGACAGTATAAAACGTAGTATGGAAACAGAAACGAAAAAAACAGAAACGAAAAAACGCATACGAATAGCCGCTATCGGTGATCTGCATGTGCGCGACACAGATCGGGGGAAATGGAAAGACTATTTCGCCGCAATTAACCGGGAAGCGGATATCCTAGTGATTGCGGGCGATATTACCGATACGGGGGACGAGGATGAAGCCACTCTGTTTACCGAAGAGTTGCAGGGTAACCATCTTCCCATCGTCGGCGTATTGGGCAATCACGATTATGAAAAAGGACGCCATAAAATTATCAAAGAAATTCTTTCCCAAGCCAATATGCAGGTGCTGGACGGAGAATCAACGGTGATCGAGGGGATTGGATTTGCAGGCATCAAAGGATTCGGTGGCGGGTTTGGCCCACGTATGCTCGCACGGTTCGGCGAAGACATGATGAAGTCGTTTGTGCAGGAAGCGGTTGACGAAGGGCTGAAGTTGGAACGCGCCTTGTCGCGGCTGGGACAGCATCGGGGAAAAGTAACCAAAATAGCCGTCATGCACTATGCGCCGATTCCCGAAACGGTGGAAGGCGAGCCACGAGAGATCTATCCGTTCCTCGGTTCGTCCCGGTTGCTTGAACCGCTTCAGCGCACAACGGTAGCCGCCGTATTCCATGGGCACGCCCATATGGGGCAATACGAGGGGGAAACACCCGATGGTACCAAAGTGTGGAATGTTTCATTACCGGTTCTTGCCCGCCAGGGAAAACCTCATCCATTCCACTTACTCGAAATTGAAGTCGACGAAGTGCCCGATACGTTCGAAAGATTACCCATTAAGTAATCGTGTTTTTTTATTTTTGGGCTACGGATCGTATCTTACACCTTTCTTGAAACACCTCACGAACAAAACGTATGGAAAAACGACATGTCTATAACAGCGGAATCATCGGAAATTGTGCGTATTTGGCCCACATCCAAAAAGATACGAATGTTTCTTGGTTATGTTGGCCTTCGTTTGATAGTTCGTTTGTTTTTGGAAGTCTTCTCGACTCCAAAAAGGGAGGACAGTTTTCCATCCGGCCGGTAGGTGAATTTACGACCAACCAATATTACATCGAAAACACCAATGTACTGCGCACGGAAGTCACGACGGCCGACGGCACCTATCGGATTACCGATTTTGCTCCCCGGTTCCGGCAGTACGAACGGTATTTTAAGCCTTTGATGTTGATCCGTAAGATCGAACCGCTGGACAATAACCCCCGCATCCGCGTGATTTGCGAACCTGTATCTGATTACGGCCAACAATCTTTCCAGAAATTCAGAGGGAGTAATCACGTGGAATTCAGCAACGGGATCGAGCAAATGCGGCTCACAACCAATGTCTCCATTAGCCATTTCTTTGGAGAACAATCTTTTGTGCTGAGTGAACCCAAATATTTAGTACTCACTTACGGGCAACCTCTTGAGGCGCCCCTTGAACATACCGTGGAGCATTTTCTCCGGGAAACAATCGGCTACTGGCGTACCTGGATCAAGCATGCAACCATTGCCCCGTTTTACCAAGCCTCGGTTATCCGGTCGGCTCTTGCGTTAAAAATACACCAATATGAAGATACAGGTGCTATTATTGCCGCAGGAACCACCAGCCTGCCCGAACATCCGGGCAGCGGCCGCAACTGGGATTATCGCTACTGCTGGCTGCGCGACAGCTATTACGTAATTACGGCTCTGAACCACATTGGCCAATTTGAAGAAATGGAATTGTATGCCCATTACATTACCAACATCACGCATGCCGATCGGGGAAGGTTACAACCCCTTTATGGAATAAACAGCCAGTTCGAATTAACGGAGCACATTTTGGACAACCTGGAGGGATACATGGGGAACAAGCCTGTGCGTATCGGCAACCAAGCCTACGAACACATTCAGAACGATGTATATGGACAGGCGATGATTGCATTGCTTCCCCTCTATACCGATTACCGCTTTGTATTTAAAGAACGTTCGGACACCGGCCGTTGGGTCGATTACATCCTCCAGAAAATCGAAAAAACCATTGATGAAAAAGATGCGGGCATCTGGGAGTTCCGGAATTTTGCGAACCATCACTGTTATTCCAATCTTTTCCAGTGGGCAGGCAGTTCAGCGGCTTATAAAATTGGGAAAGTCATTGACGACCCGCAATTGATGAGCCGGGCAGAAACATTGATGAAGCGTGCTGCATATCATATTGAAGCCTGCTACGATAGCAAGCGTAAGGTCTACGCCAATGCGGCCGGCAGCCCTTACCTGGATGCCAGCACCTTGCAACTGATTATGATGCACTACCTCGATCCGGCATCCGAAAAAGCCCGTGCCCACCTGGAAGCATTGGAACGTGAACTGAAAACGCCGCAGGGACTTTTCTATCGCTACCTGCATGCAGATGATTTCGGCAAACCGAAATCCACCTTTCTGATCTGTGCGTTTTGGTATGTAGAGGCATTGGCCTGTGTAGGGCGTATCGATGAAGCCGTTGAAACGTTCGAACGGTTATTGACCTACGCCAATCACCTGATGCTTTTCAGTGAAGACATCGATGAGTCTAACGGAAGTCAATGGGGTAATTTCCCGCAGGCATACAGCCATGTAGGGTTGATGAATGCTGCATACCGCATTTCAATGAAACTGGACCGCCCTATTTTTATTGGGTAGGAGCAGCCGAAATTGCTGCCAGCTTCTTGAGCAATGCCCGTACATCGGATTGCTGTTTCAGGTAAAACCTCGCTGCAGACACTTCTGTTCCCACTTTAATGGTGCATGCTTCCGGTGGTAGCACCTGAAACGTATCCTCATCCGTACGGTCATCGCCAATCGAAAGGATAAAGTCATACCGGTTTTCATGAAGGATGTCTAAGGTTGCACGGCCTTTATTTACTTCGGCGCTCCGTATTTCCACCACTTTATCGCCATCCAGAAGTTGCAATCCATAAGCTGCTGAATAATCACGCAGGCTATCGATCAGCTCATGTGCACGCAGCGGGCCCAGGTCCCGCTGTACCTTGCGGTAATGCCAGGCAAGCGAAAAACTTTTTTCTTCGACAAAAGCACCCGGCGTACGGTCAGCGAATGCTTCCATGAGTGAACCTACCTCGTCTTTCCAACTGTTGGAAAGTCCGCTTTTAAGTCTCCATTCGGTACCCGGTTCCTTGGTCCACACCCCGTGTTCGGCAATCAAACTATAGTTCCTGCCCTGAAACCATTTTTCGAGTGTACTATGCTTTCTTCCGCTGATGATCACCAAGTGATTCAGGATATCCCCTTCCAGCGTATCGAGCAGCTGATAGAGCTCCTCATCCGGCGATGCCTTATCGATATCATCCTGAAATCCGACCAATGTGCCATCGTAGTCAAGCAGCAATAGGCGGCTGCTGGCATCTTTATATTGTGTAATGATTTGTTCTTCAATGCTCGCTCCCACCAATCTCGCTTTGGTGGTTGATTGTACGTTTTTGATCTCTTGTAGTCTGCTCATAAATAAGGTTGCCCAGTGTTGCACCGTAAATTTGAATACGATGGCCTGCATGGATTTCATCCGCTTTTTCATTTCGGCCAGCGGCATATTCAGTGCGGTTAACAAGGCGTTTCGGATATCGTGGATATTATTCGGGTTTACGATGACGGCGTCAATCAGTTCTTTGGCAGCGCCTGCCATCTCACTCAAGATCAATACACCGGTTTCATCTTTTCTGCTGGCGACATACTCTTTGCTTACTAAATTCATCCCATCGCGCATGGGGGTCACCAAACATACGTCAGCGACATTGTAAACAGCGGATATTTCGGTTATGGGGTATCCGTGATAGAAATACGCCACCGGATACCAGTCATAAGCCCCATATTGTGCGTTGATGTGACCCACCAAGCGATCTATTTGATCCTTGAGCTCACGATAGTGAGGCACCGTATCACGCGAGGGCACCACAATCATATACAACGTCACCTTTTTATGGAAATTCGGATTCTCACGGAGGAACAGCTCAAATGCCTCCAACCGCTGGAGAATGCCTTTACTGTAGTCCAGACGGTCGATGGAAAGAACGATTTTCTGTCCGCTGAAATTGGATTTCAACTCGGCAACCCGATTCTTAACCGCCTCAGCCGATGATAAATCCGAAAAACGCTTGCTATCGATCCCCATGGGAAAAGGCTCAACAAAAACCGGCCGGCCATCTACTTCGAGCCGATTGGCGTTATTGTTTGTTCCGATCAGACGGGTGGCCGAACTGATAAAGTGACGGACATCGTCAAAGGTATGAAAGCCAAGCAGGTCGGCTCCCAACATGCCCTCCAATAATTCTTTCCGCCAAGGGATGAGTCGAAATAACTCCTGCGATGGAAACGGAATATGCTGGAAAAAACCGATCGACGCATCCGGCAGGGCTTTCCGCAGCATGCCCGGAAGCAACAATAGTTGATAGTCGTGAATCCAAATGGTGTCATCCGGCCCGGCCTCCCGTAAAATCAGCTCCAGAAACTTATGATTAACGCGGACGTATGTTTCCCAATTTTGTAGGCTATAATTGGCATAATTAGGGAAATAATGAAAAATGGGCCACAACACCTCGTTGGAAAACCCTTCGTAAAACCCCTTGATTTCTTCTTCATCTAAGAAAAGTGGAACCAATCGCTTCTCTTTTAAGGCTGAGGTAAAATACGCCCGTTGTTGCGGATCGCTGATTGAAATACCCGGCCAACCGATCCAGCTATTGTCTCCCTGTGCATGTATGGAAGCCAACCCGGTTGCCAGCCCCCCCTCGCTGGGTTGTAGCGCATAGCCCTGTTCATCTTCGGTAATTTTGATGGGTAAACGATTGGATACAATGATAGTCTTACTCACTTCTGCTTTTACTGTTGATATGCACGCTCCCATGCCTGCATAAATACGGATAGTTGAACCTTCCTAATATAATGATAAACAAGCAAACCTCCAAAAGTTTAGGTTTTTTTTGGCCCTTTTTTTTAATCTAAACAATCCCAATCTCTCCCTGTTATCACAGAAAACGATCATTATGGGTACAAGAGATGGCACGTTGCCCAGCCTGTGGCAACAGGGGATTGCAGTCCCTGACACATCGGTGAAAACCTCCAATGCAGCGACTGACCAGACTTGGGATGCGCTGATTGTGGGGGGCGGCATCACCGGACTGACTACGGCACTGCTGCTGCAGGAAGCCGGCTTAACTTGTGCACTCGTAGAAGCGCACACCCTAGGTTTTGGCACCACCGGAGGCACTACTGCGCATATCAACACGATGCTAGATACGCCTTATCATACCATTGAAAGCAATTTCGGCCCGTCAGGTGCAAAGATCGCGGCCCATGCGGCGCGGGCAGCACGGGACCTCATTGCTCAAAATGTTTCCAATTACGGCATTGCCTGTGACTTTGAATACAAAGACGGATTTCTATTTGCCGAAACCGAAAAGGAAGCTGCCGAACTGGAGAAAATATATGCGGCATCCCGACGTGCGGGGGTGGAAGTGGAACCTGCGACGCACATACCCGTACCCCTGGAATTCCGGAAAGCCATTACATACACCAAACAGGCACAAATACACCCGCTAAACTATGTCTATGGATTAGCAGATCGTTTCACCAGCAATGGAGGCATAATCCTGGAGCATACCCGGGTAATGGGCAGCGCGCGCAAGGGCGACGTCCATCAAATTGAGACAACCGGCCTCCCCTTCAGGAGTCGGCAGCTCGTCTATGCAACCCACATTCCACCGGGATTGAACATCCTCCACTTGAAATGTGCTCCGTATCGGAGCTATGTGTTGGCACTGCAACTCACCGATGGTAATTATCCGGATAACCCCGCTTACGACATGCAGGAACCCTACCATTATTTCCGTACACACGTGGTCAACGGCGTCCCGTACCTGATTGCCGGTGGAGCCGACCATAAAACCGGGCACGGATCACCACTCAATGCTTTCCAAACGCTTGAAGCTTATGTCCGAACGCACTTTCAGGTATCGTCGATTGATTACCGGTGGTCCGCCCAGTATTTCGAACCCACCGACGGTTTGCCTTACATCGGCAAACTTCCGGGAGCCGATGAAGAAACCTACGTAGCCACAGGATTCAGTGGCAACGGCATCTTATTTGGAAGTTTTTCCGGGTTATTATTGGCCGATCTGATTCTCGGCAGGGAAAATCCCTACAAAGGCCTTTTTTCGCCGTCGCGGATAAAGCCCGTTGCCGGTTTCACGAATTTCATACGGGAAAATGCAGACGTGGCCTATCGGTTTGTATCCGACCGGATCAACACTGAGAAGCTGGATGTGTTGGCGGAGCTGCCCCCCGGAACTGGCGCGGTAGTCAACTATGAACAGGAAAAGATCGCCCTGTACAAGTCGCCCGAGGGAAACATCCGTGCCTTAAGCCCGGTGTGTACACACGCAGGGTGCGTGGTGACATGGAATGATGCGGAAAAAAGCTGGGATTGCCCCTGTCATGGCGGACGATACGATGTTTATGGGAATGTGTTAACCGGGCCACCCCGGGAGAACCTGCGGGCCATTCCACTTATTTCTAACGGCTGATACACAGATTCAGGAAGAAAGCCGCTCAAAAGGAAAGACACCGGAAATATGCTTGTTAAAATAGCGTCCCTTTGACCGTGCCTGCCGGAGTCCTACGTATACCGCTTCGGGGACGTCAAAATACCGATAGACCGCTCCCGTTTGGAAGATGATTTTCAAGACGTGTGTTTCCGCTTTGTAATCCATGTATTTGATGACGCTGGAGGGCATTTCTTTTCGTATATAGGGAATAACGCCGGGAATCCCGTGTTTGTTTCGATGACTGAATCCGAAACAAACGCCAGGCCATGCTGTTATTCCCCATATGGACAGACTGAAAGATAAAGTAGCCCTGATTACCGGCTCAGACTCCGGAATTGGCCGGGCCATCGCGCTTGCATACGGTGCAGAAGGAGCAAAGGTTGGGGTTACCTATCGCTCCGATGAAGAAGGGGGAAAACGCACGGCTGAAGACATCCAAGCTCAGGGCTCGGAAGCCATCTGCCTGCACCTGGATGTAAGCGACGAAACCAGCGTAACGGCTGCATTTGACGAGATTATCCGACAATACGGAAAGATTGATATCCTTGTCAACAACGCCGGAGTCAACGGCAGCGACGTACCGGTCGCGGAAATGAATACCGATACATTTGACAAGTGCCTAAAAACAAATCTATATGGCCCTTTCTTTTGCTGTCGGGAGTACCTTCGCAAACGCGTACACCCTGATTCCGAGGGAAATATCATTTTCATCAGTTCGATTCATGAAGACGTGAATACCGCTGGAAATGCCGATTACAATGCCTCAAAGGCGGCAATAAAGAATTTCAGCCGCAGCCTGTCGCTGGAGTTGGCCGATAAAAACATCCGGGTCAATAATATCGCTCCCGGAATGATATTGACGGAAATGAACCAAGAAGCCATGGAAAATCAAGAGATAAGAAAGGAAAAAGAACAGCACATTCCCATGAAACGGGCGGGGACACCCGAAGATGTGGCGAATGTGGCTGTTTTCCTTGCCTCACCTGAAAGCGCTTACGTTACAGGCACTACTTATGCGGTGGATGGAGGATTAATGATCCTACTCGGACAGGGGGCATAGACGATTTCACGTTCTTTTGGTTCTTTTGGGTTTTCCCGAGTCATTCACCAAAAGGGCTTCGGCCGATCCGGGGATACCCGCCTCGTTACCCGCTTGGGTAGCTTTTGAACCCGCACCGGCATCCATACCTTTTATTGCACCCTTCATAGTGGCTATGGCCGGTTCGGATTCCGTCGTAATGCTTCCCGTATCGGGCGGGGAAAGTTGTTCCTTGTTAACCGGCTCAATACTGGCGTCGATGTTAATATCACTTTCGGCTAATTGGGTAAGTATTCCATCCGTCTTCTTCTCTTCGGCCAACGTTTGTTCCAGCAGGTCTGCAGCTTCCTGAAAACCCAGCGTTTTTGCCAGGGTGCTTAAGCTTCCGTAAGCAGCAATCTCGTAATGCTCCACTTTCTGAGCAGCCACAATCAATGCGGCATCGCGGTGGGCTGAACCCTCTTCCGTCTCATCGATCACCAGCCACCCCTCATCAAACAACCCTTGCATGCCCACGCAGAAGATGGGTTGTGCCCCCATGCCTTCGAGGTAGAATATTTTTTCCAGTCGGGCTATGTGGTCATTTGTTTCCGCTCGATGGGTACGGAAGGCCAACTTTAATTCGTCCGTACCCGCACGTTCCTCCATGTTATCCAACACGTCGCGCAGGTGCAGTTCACACCAATAGATTTCCTGCAACATGGTCCGGTAGAAGAGCTCCAAACCAGACGGCGTTTCTTTTTCCTGGGTTGTCATGTTCGTATAATTTCGTTACCTGTTTCTTTTTGCTTGCGGTGATGAGTTAACAAAAGCGCAGGTCGTCGGTTTTAAGAATTTCATGATAAAACAGAATGCCACATCGCTTGTTATCCTTGCACAAACAGGTTGAAATTTTAAATGATAACGTGATGCAACATAAAAAAGAATCCAAAGAAGCGGAAAGCAAAAAAAAGAAGGAAGAAAAGGATCGGAAATTAGATGAAGAAATCGAGCAATCATTCCCTGCGAGTGATCCCCCATCGTATTCACAACCACACAACGAGCCCGATGAGAAGGAGGAGGATGAATAAGGGCCGGTCATGAAACGAACAGGCGTCGAAAGAATCGAGCATTCGCTTGAGCTGGAAGAAAAACTGGACCAGCAATTGAAAGGTTGGATGGTTCAGAAAATAGGTCGTGTACTGATTGGGACTATCATTTTCCTGACCGCCCTCGGCCTATTTGGCAATGGATTGTTAAGCAATAAAAAAATCGAAAAAAACGGCACCTCTCTTCAATACGAAAGATTTTTACGCTATGAAAAGGAAATGGACGTCCAGTGGACGATAGCCGGTCAAGAAGAAATCCAAATCCGGATTCCCTTGCAGTATCTCGACCGTTTCAAAGTCGAAAAAGTCATTCCGGAGGGATACGAAACGGCCACTGCCAACGGATATGTCAGCTACACTTTTAAGTCAGGTAAAACAACGGAGACACCGGTCCACTTTTACCTGAATCCCCAAAAGACAGGAAACGTTACTGGCGAATGGCTGGTCAATAAACAGCGTTTTCAATTGAGACACTTTATTTACCCCTGATATGGAACTTATTCTTCGCGGCGCAGCCCTTTATCTGTTTCTTTTGCTGCTTTTCCGCGTACTCGGAAAACGTAGCCTCGCCGAAACGACAACATTTGATTTCGTCCTATTGTTGATTATTGGAGAAGCAACACAGCAGGCGTTGTTAGGCAACGATTTTTCGACCACCAACGCACTTGTATTGATCACCGTACTGATGGGTATTGACCTCGCTTTTGTAAAACTAAAGGGAAAATACAAGAAGTTGGACAGGTTATTGGAGGGAACCCCACTAATTTTAGTGGATCACGGGAAACCGTTAAAAGGAAGGATGAAAGAAGCCAAAGTCGATACCGAAGACATTCTGGAGGCAGCACGCATCAGCCACGGACTGGAGCAGATGCACCAAATAAAATATGCCGTATTGGAACGAGATGGACAAATTTCAATTATACCTTCCTAACAACGGAATTTCAAGATTTGTTTAAACCTTTCGGTCTGCCGCTTTGGCATAAGGCTTTAGCGTCTTTTTCAGTTGCTGCCGGGCCATGTGGATCCGCGTTTTTACTGTTCCGATCGGAATTTGGAATTGCTCCGCAATTTCGTGGTATTTATAACCCTCGTAGTACATCGTAAACGGATAATAATATTCTTCAGAAAGCTTCGAAAGCGCATATTCAATATCCTTCATCACAAACTTTCCTTCAGCTTGGTTGCGCAGCGAACTCATGTAAAGATCGGAAGAGGAGAGGGCCTCTGATTTGACAATGAGGGAATTGGTTTTAACCTTCCTCCGGTAATAATTGATAAACGTATTCTTGAGGATCGTGTAAAGCCACGCCTGCAAATTTGTTCCTTCTCTGAATTTGTTGTAATAAGAAAACGCTTTTAGCAGTGTGTCCTGTACCAAATCACTCGCATTTTCCGGATCCCGTGTAAAATACCGTGCGTAACTGGTTAATGCTCCTGTTTCCTGGACTACTTTGTTGCTAAATTCTATCTTATTCATAGCTTCATTTTTAATTAGAAAGTAATTCAACATTTTATCACGCTGTCTAGTATCCTTGGTTTCAATGTGCTGGCAAAAAAGCAGACAAAAAGACGCCAAAATTGTTTGAATTCTTTTAAAATTTATCGGATGCTGGACTTCATGGGATACCCCTAATTGGGCAGATCATCGGAACGCCTTTCCCATACATCAAGAAAATCATCGATTGCATCATGCTGTTCGTCAAACGAATTCAATACTCCCTCATACCAAGCCTTAGCCTGCTCAAATACTTTATTAAGGTCATCCGTCACATACCGGTGCACAATAAAAGCAAACTGCTCAATTTCACCATATTTGTTGACACGCTCCCATTCATAGCGAGGGCTAATGGTTCGAAGTATCGGATTTTGGGCTTCCAAAAGCTCAAGAATAGTGTGTGTCGGAAAATGAAAAATTATCACTCGACCCGCTAAGGAAGCTGCCTTGGGTGCCAGCTCCGTCAACAATGTGAAATCAGGAATTGTAAATCTCACAAGCTTATCCTCCTTTCGCCGCAACCTGTCTTTTTTCTAACCCTCCAGGGACAGGTTTGTTTGGCAGTATCATTTTTTTTAGTGGCTTATTTTTAATTCCGACCAACAATTTTAGGGTTAAACTGTCATCTTGGAGAACACTAACAAGGGCGATTTATATAAAGGAGAGGGCATTCCCATCTCCCAAGCCTGCCAAAAAGGCTTTTGCTATGAAGCGGACATAAGCTTAAATGAATGGATGGCGTTGAGCAGGGACTGATAGATGCCATTGGGCACCAGATTTTTTTGCATTTTGAGTAATTGACGAGTGCCAACTTCGTAAAAGCCCCGAGACAAAAATTGGTCTTCGGCGTAGCACGTGGTGGGGTGGAAGTTGCTTACTACGTAGCCCGTAGGCTACACGCCGAATTGTATCCCATTATGGCCAAGAAATTGCCGTATCCGGGAAATCCAGAATACGGGTTCGGGGCGGTAGCCGAAGACGGGACACGTTATGTAGACCCAGGCCGTGCGGAAGCACTCAGCCCAGCATCCATTGATGCCATCGTAGCCAGGCAGTTGGCTGAAATCGAAGAGCGTATCCATAAATATCGGCAGAATAAACCCTTACCACCCATGGAAGGCCGAACGGTTATCCTTGTAGACGACGGAATCGCTACCGGAGTTACACTTGTACCCCTATTGGAACTCTGTCGAAAACGCGGGGCATCCAACGTAGTTATTGCGGCTCCCGTTTCAGGAATGCACTTTGACCTTCGGCTGAAAGAAGCAGACGATATTGTGATACTGGTGCAGCCCCGTAATTTCTACGCCGTAGGCCAAGCCTACCGTCACTTTGGTGATTTCTCAGACAACGAGTTGGTGAAGTTAGTAAGCGATTCGAGACATGATGAACCACAGGACTAAACTATGTTTTCCACGCGATCCGACATTTTTGCCGAAAACCGATCCCAAAATGCTCAGCCGCTTTTAAATAACTTTCATAAACCAATCGATATAGGCATTCACCGCTTTCTGCAAGAAATCTTCGGTTTCTTCGCTTTTCAGGTTTTCCGATTCGTCAAAAAGTTCTTTTACCTGGGCTAGGTAAACTTCTGGTTGTTGCATAGTCGGCATGTTTAAGAAAACAAGGCTTTGCCTTAAGTGATGATTTGCGCCAAAAGCCGACAAATTCCCGGGAGAGTTACTAAATACGGCGGCAGGCTTTCCACTCCAAACACTGCTGCCCATGGGCCTTGATCCGATATCCAGGGCGTTTTTTAAAACACCGGGAACCGAACGGTTGTATTCCGGCGTGATAAATATGACCCCATCCACGGCCTTTACTGCATTTCTGAAAACAACATAGGATTCAGGCACCCTATTTTCGTCGTCAAAATCGGGGTTGTAAACGGGAAGATCATCCAGCGGAATGATATTGAATTCAAACCCCTTGGGAGCCATTGAAGTGATGACCCTGGCTATTTTCTTTGAAAAAGATTCCTTGCGAAGGCTCCCTGCCAGTATTCCTATGACTTTACGCATGCTTTGTATCGATTAACTAGTAACAAACTATAATTTCTCTAAGAATTCACGTACTTCATGGAGATTATCAAACGAGCGATCCACATTCAACATCTGCCGGATGGATTCATGGGATTGTACACCAAAGCAGGTTAGACCGGCGGAATTAGCCGCTTCGGTGCCCGTTAACGAATCTTCCAGTACCAAGCAGTCTTCACCTGCCAGGCCCAGTTCTTGCACGCAACGCAAGTAGGGTTCTGGATTCGGCTTGGGCCACTGTACATCCGTGCGTGTTACCAATACGGAAAAGAAATGCCTGATCCCATTTCGCTCAAGATGATAGATGGCAACTTCACGCTTACTGGAAGTAACTACGGCCATGGTGATCTCCCGTTGGTGTAAAAAATGGATCAGATCACTAGCACCGGGCATTAACGGCACAGTTTCCTCTTCGTGCTGTTGGGCGATGTGCGCACGTACCTGTTCAAAGAACTCTTCCCGGTTTGCTTCAAAACCGTGTTTACTTCGCAGAAACTCAAAAGCCTGTCCATCGGTTTTTCCAGCCAGCTCATTCAGCCACAATTCACTTCCAAGTGCGAAGCCATACGCTTTGAGAGCCGCCCTCCACGCTTTGTAATAGAACCACTCCGAATCTATAAGCGTCCCATCCATATCAAACAATACGGCCTTCCAGTTTTTTATCATATGCTTTTTAAAATACTTGGTAAAGATAGCAAATACAGGCATTCTACAGAACCCTGGATAGATTACCCGCCCGGTGACTACTGCTTATGATGCTTGCAGATCAATATAAATTTTGCTAAATTTGACGTGCCAAAAAAAGCCTTATTTTTAATTACACCTACCTCTTTAACTACACCTGAAAGCATTAGATTTCTATTAAAATTTCCAAAAATGGCATTTCATGGACATTCAATTAAACGAAAAAGCAATGATCATAACCGGCGGCCCCGGAATGGGCAAAACATCCCTTATCGAAAGGCTCGGACAAATCGGATATCCTTGTGTGCAAGAATCCGGGCGGCACATCATTCAGGCGGAACTTAAATCTGGCGGCAACAACCTCCCCTGGGCAGATCGACAGGGGTTTGCAAAGGAAATGTTCAATAGGGCCGTGGCCGATTATGGACAAGCCCTGCATAACAACACGCATACGTTCTTTGACAGAGGACTTCCTGATGTAATCGGATACCTGATGTTGTGCAACCTTCCTATCTCCGATACGCTATGGACTGCTGCAAAAACATACCGATATCATCCACGTGTATTCATTGCACCGCCATGGTCGGAAATCTATACTGTCGATAACGAACGGAAACAATCTTTCGAAGAAGCGAAAGCTACCTATGAAGCCATGGCAAATGTGTATATGCTCCTGGGCTATTCCTTGATCGAAATCCCAAAGGTTTCCCTGGAAGAAAGAGTTCAGTTTATCATCAAAAATACAACCAAAAAGTTACTTTTACGTTAACGTAGAGGCAGCTGAAAGAAGTTTTTGTTGACCAAGAAGCTGTTTCCAACCGTTTATTCAAACAGCGGAAAAAGTTTATGAAATTTGTTCGTTGAAATTACAAGAAGAAGGCCATGGCTGAACACCGACAACGCAGACACCTGGATATCACCGTATACGGCAAGGTACAGGGTGTATACTTCCGGCTAACGACCAAGGCGGTCGCAGACCAACTGGGTATAAAGGGAATCGCTTTCAATAAACCCGACGGCACGGTATACATCGAGGCGGAGGGCGACGATTTTGCACTGGAGTCTTTTCTCGACTGGTGCCGTGAAGGCCCTGAACGGGCCGAAGTGGAAAAAGTAGATCAAGTGGAGGGCGAAATGAAAAACTATCGTAACTTTGAGGTCATCAGGAGATCACGGGGCTGACCCTAACGTTTGAGCATTGTCTGTACTTCGAAAATTTGCCGGGCAAACCGCCATATACGGGCTAAGCACCATCATCGCCAGGCTGATTAATTTCCTGCTTACGCCCCTCTTTGTCCGGCAGTTTCCCACAGCCGTATATGGGATTTTTACCTACTTATACGGCTGGGCAGCCATGATACAGGCCGTCCTTGCCTTCGGCATGGAGACCACCTTTTTCCGCTTTCTGCAAAAGCACGAAGATAAAGGCCGGGTATTGAGCAACAGCTTTTTTGTCGTGCTGATCATCTCCGCCCTGTTCCTGTGTGCCGTCTTTTCCAGTGCCACCGATATTGCAACGTGGTTGAACAATGGGCAGTACGACGGCGACTATGTGATGTATGTCCGTTTTTTTGCCCTTTTTTTGGTTGCCGATGCACTGGCGGTCATCCCGTTCGCCCAGCTACGTGCGGAGGGTCGGGCCATGCGGTTCGCCTGGCTCAAACTGACCAACGTGGTTACGCTCGTTGCCCTCAACCTGTTCTTCATCGTTTGCATTCCCTGGCTTTTGACCCATGTCCCACAGACCATACCGTATATTGAAGGTTGGTATCGGCCGGGCTGGCTGGGCTATGTATTTATCGCCAACCTCAGCGCCAGCCTGTTGGTGCTGTTGCTCCTTTTGCCCGAATTGATGAAAATCCGGTTGCGGCCCGACCGTGCCTTGCTTCGCGAGATGTTTGCATACAGCTTTCCCATACTCATTGCCAATATTTCCTTTATCATCAACGAGTACCTCGACAAGCTCATGATCCCGAAGCTGATTCCGGGTGAGCAGGGTATTTCCGACAATGGCATCTATGGGGCAGTGTCCAAGATTGCCGTATTTTTGAGCATTGCCATCCAGGCATTCCGGCTGGGTGCCGAGCCGTTCTTCTTCAGTTACGCAAAAAATGAGAATGCCCGACGCGTCTATGCACTCATCATGGACTATTTCATCATCGCCATGGTACTGGTGATGGTCGGTATCTCTGTCAACATCGAGTGGCTCAAATATTTCATCGAGGGTAAGGATGCCGAACAACAGGCGCTGTACTGGTCGGGTTTGCATATTGTGCCCATCCTGTTACTCAACTACGTACTGCTGGGCATTTACATGAACCTGTCGGTATGGTACAAACTGACCGACCAAACCCGGTTTGGGCTTTACATATCGGGCATCGGTGCCATCGTCACCCTGGTACTCAACGTGATCCTGATCCCCCGTTACAGTTATGTCGGAGCCGTTTGGGTGACGACGCTTGCCTATGGCATCATGGTGATGCTGTCTTACCTATGGGGGCAGCAACGATATCCCATCCCTTACCGGGTGGGCAAAAACCTCACTTACATTTTGATAGGTGCAGGAGTTTGCTGGCTGATGTTTGACGTATTTGACCGCCATGTGGTCATCGGTAACCTGCTTTTCGTGGTATTTGCGGGAATGACATTCTTTTTGGAGCGTAAGGCGTTATTCGCCCTGCTGAAAAAGTAACCTAGGCAACCTCCGGCTCAAATAGTTCGTTGATTTCGTCGAGCACAGCATGGATATCTGCAATATCGTTGAGCGAAACCAGTTTCATGCGGTATTCCTTAAAGTGGGGAATACCCTTGAAATAGTTGGCATAGTGGCGGCGCATTTCAAAGATACCGGTTTTCTCACCCTTCCACGCCACGGATTTTTCCAGATGCGTACGGCAAACGGCTATCCGTTCGGCAATGGTCGGTCCGGAGAGGTATTCCCCCGTACGGAAGAAGTGCTTGATTTCGCGGAAAATCCAAGGATAGCCGATGGATGCACGGCCAATCATGATGCCATCCACTTCATACTCCATGCGCCATGCGGCGGCCTTTTCTACACTGTCCACATCGCCGTTACCGAAAATCGGTATCCGGATGCGGGGATTGCGCTTCACCTCGCGGATGAGGTGCCAGTCCGCCTGCCCTTTATATAGCTGGGAACGGGTACGGCCATGGATGCTCAATGCCTGGATGCCAACATCCTGTAGCCGCTCGGCCACTTCATAGACATTCTTGGTATTGTCATCCCAACCGAGGCGTGTCTTCACCGTAACGGGCAGATGCGTAGCTTCCACCACCGCCTTGGTCATCGCTGTCATCTTATCGATATCCTGTAGCAGACTTGCCCCAGCACCTCGGCAGGCCACATTTTTCACCGGACAGCCATAGTTGATATCAATCAGATCAGGTCCGACCTGTGAGGCAATTACTGTCGCTTCACGCATCGTATCGATGTCACTGCCGAAAATCTGGATACCAATCGGTCGTTCATATTCGAAAATGTCCAGCTTCTGGCGACTCTTAGCGGCAGCCCGGATAAGTCCCTCGGAAGAGATAAACTCCGTATACATCATATCTACCCCGTTTTGTTTGCACACAAAACGAAACGGCGGATCGCTCACATCCTCCATGGGTGCGAGGAGTAGCGGGAATTCGCCCAAGTCGATATGGTTTCCGATTTTAACAGACATATGAGTTACCTGCCGCAAAAATACGGAAAAATTTTTACGCGAAGGTTCTCACACGGCGCGCAGCACTCTTTGCGAAAAAGCGAAACGCGTTTGTACGCTTTGCGCAAAACAAACCCCATTTACAATAAGTTTACAAACTCCCGGATTGCCTGCGCAGGATCTCCGGTTTTCATGAAATTTTCGCCAATGAGGAATCCCTGGAAACCGGCTTGGCGTAACTGCCGGATCGTTTCCGGGTCACTGATACCGCTTTCCGACACCTTGATGAACCGGTCAGGGATCAAATCCACCAGCTCCAACGAATGATCGAGCGACACCGAAAAATCTTTCAGATTACGGTTATTTACGCCGATGGCATCCACACTGTCCACCATACTGCGTTCCAACTCTTCCCGGTTGTGTACCTCCAGCAGCACGTTCAGCCCCAGCGATTGCGCAAATTCGGATAGCGCTTGCACCTGCTTGGAGTCGAGCACAGCCGCAATCAGTAAAATGATGTCTGCCCCATGTGCCTTTGCTTCCACAAGCTGATATGCATCGATGATAAATTCCTTACGGAGCAGTGGAATATGCAACTCAGCACGCGCAGCCACCAGGTCATTCAGGCTTCCTCCGAAAAATTCCCGGTCTGTAAGCACAGATACGGCAGATGCCCCTGCTGCTTCATAACCGACAACAACCTCAGCTACCGATGAGCGATCGTTAATGATGCCTTTGGAAGGTGAGGCTCGCTTATATTCTGCGATAATGCCATTCCGTTCCGTATGATGGATTGAGTCGTGCAGCGACAGACACGATCGCTCAAACAGCGGCATCGCCTCCAGATTTGCAATCGTCGAAATCACTTTAGCCTGTTCGACTTCTACCTTTTTCTTAACAATGATTTTGTCTAGGATGGTCATTTTTCTTTTCCTTTGAGCATGGGTATTTATGTGATGCGTAAACTATGCGTATCCGCCTGATTCGTGTTATCTGCGTTCCATCGAGCCGTATCCAGCCAATTGGCAATCATTTCTCTTCCATGTTCGGTGAGCACGGATTCAGGATGAAATTGCAACCCTTTCACGTCCAACGTTTTGTGAGACAATGCCATGATAACACCTTGTTCATCCTCGGCGGTAATGGAAAGGGAATCGGGAAACCCCTCGTGTGAAACCGCCCAGGAATGGTACCGCCCCACAGAAAAAGACAAAGGCAATCCGTTGAAAATCGGTTCTTCCGGATCTGTCACACGGATGGGCGTAGCCGTTCCATGCACGGGTCTCGCCAGGTTATAGAGCATACCCCCATATACTTCGGCAATGGCCTGCTGCCCCAAGCAAATGCCGAGGATACTTTTGGAGGCTCCATACGTGCGGATAACATCCAATAACAGCCCCGCTTCCGAAGGAATACCCGGCCCGGGCGACAGGAGAATCTTGTCAAAAGCGGCTACATCCGCCAGTGCAAACTTGTCATTGCGCCATACCGTAGCGTCATGTCCGCACTCATGCAGGAGATGTACCAAATTGAACGTAAAGGAATCGTAGTTGTCTATCACCAAAATGCTGGGTGATGTGGTTTGCAAGCTGCTCATGTTTCTATTAAATATCTTGTGCCAATTCCAATGCTTTGCGCAATGCGGCTATTTTGTTGTTTACTTCCTGACGCTCGGTTTCGGGATCGGAATCCGATACAATGCCTGCCCCTGCCTGATAATGCAGCGTGTTCTGACGGCTTAGAAACGATCGGATCATGATGGCGTGGTTAAAATCACCATTAAAACCCATATAACCGATGGCTCCGCTGTAAAAACTCCGCTGCTGATTTTCGTACCGGTCAATCAATTGCATGGCCATATGCTTGGGGGCACCGCTGAGCGTACCCGCGGGAAATGTATCGCCCACTACATCGAAAGAATTAACCCCTTCTTTCAATGTTCCGCACACTTTCGATACCAAGTGGATGATGTGCGAGTAATACTGCGCCTCTTTGTACGACTTGACGTGCACTTGTTCACAATGCCGACTTAGATCGTTCCGCGCCAGATCTACCAGCATCACGTGCTCGGCACTTTCCTTGGGATCCGCTTTCAGCGCCTCGGCTATTTTTTCATCCTGCTCCTGATTTCCGCTCCGTTTAAAGGTACCGGCAATCGGGTAGATGGTGGCTTCCTGTCTGCGGATGGTCAATTGGGCCTCGGGCGAGGAACCGAATAACTTGAAATCGCCGTAGTCAAAATAAAAGAGATAGGGAGACGGGTTGATCGACCGCAATGTGCGGTATACGTTGAACTCGTCACCCAGAAACGGACGGGAAAAACTCCGCGAGGGCACAATCTGGAAAACATCACCCCGGTAAATATGTGTTTTCATCGTTGCGACCAACGATTCAAACCCTTCGTCCGTCATATTGGACGTTTCCTCACCGTTGAGGGAAAAGCTATACTCCGGAAAATTCTTATTCTGGATCAGGTATTGCATTTTCTCCAGCCCCGATGGGCGCTCTTCGTCTTCGAGCTGATGCTCGAAAATGTAAAGCTGATTCCGGAAATGGTCAATGGCAATCACATACCGATAAACGTGGTATTGCAGATAGGGAATATCCCGGTTCGGATCGGGCGGACTCTTCAGCTCAATGTCCTCAAAATGGGCAACCGTATCAAACGTGAAAAAACCGAAAAGCCCATTGGAAATGAACCTGAAATCCGTATCGCCCGCCTCTTGGAATGCATTTCGGAACCCCGACACCTCCTCCCGGAGATTGATCTCCGACGCTGGCTTCCGCTCAGGCTTGCCTTGGGGGTATTGTATTTCGAGAAAATGCCTATCCAGTTTAATGCCCGCTATGGGTTCACAGCAAATGTAGCTCATGTTGTTTTCACGGCTATGATAATCCGAACTCTCCAACAGCAAACTGTTTGGAAATACATCCCTGAGCCGGAGATAAGTGCTTACCGGCGTAGTCGTGTCGGCCAGCAGCTGTTTGTACGTAGTTTTAAATCGATATGCCATATCTTCACTTAATAACACAAAAAAACCCGACGGATTTTTAAAAAACGTCGGGCTAAATATTCCAAAGCCTTGGTTGATTAGGAATATATACTTGTTCCTACTGGCCCGACGTTTTTTTCACCGAGCCACCACCATGCTACCGTGTGGAACTTATTCATCAACATACGAGACAAAAATATAAAAAATATTGTGTAAACAAATTTTTGCGCAAAAAATAATCCCCTTACTTCACCAATTCCAATTTATTCAATTCCGCAGAGATAAAAGCGATTTCTTCGGCCGTCAGGCCCGCATCCGTGGTTCGAGCATTTTGGATGGCTTGCTCAGCATTCCGGGCGCCAACCAATGCAATGGTAATTCCGGGTTGCTGCACGGTCCACAGCAGGGCCAGTTGCCCCAGGGAAATTCCCTTTCCGTCTGCCACCGGCTTAACCGTTTCCAAAAACGCGTTGGTACGCCGCAAGTTTTCTTCGCTGAAGAAATAAAGTCCCGCACGGTGATCGCCCTCGCTAAACACATGGCCGGGTTTTATCTTTCCAGTAAGCAATCCCCGTTCCATGGGGCTATATGCCAGGATAGATTTCTGCTGGTCAATACAATAAGGCACCACCTCCGCTTCAATACCACGTTTCACCATGCTGTAAGGCACCTGGTTGGATACCACATCTACATATTTGGATGCCTCTGCAAGCTGCTCAACGTTGTAATTACACACTCCCGCATAGCGGACTTTCCCCTGTTCGATCAGTCGTGCCACGGCTTCCATGGTTTCCTGGATCGGCGTGGTAACATCCGGCCAATGGATTTGATACAGGTCAATGTAATCGGTTCTCAATCGACGGAGACTGTCTTCGCATTCTTTAACAACACTTTCCTTGCCCGCATATTTATAAATATCGATATTCTTCCCCGCATTGTCCTTACTGTGGGAAGCAAGCGTACCCCGTGCCAGGTCCCACCGCATCCCGTATTTTGTTAGTACATAAACCCTGTCACGTGGAATCCCTTTAATGGCTTCGCCAACAATTTCCTCACTCGTACCCTGCCCATAGACCGGGGCGGTATCAATCGTTGTTACCCCCAGGTCATAAGAAGCCCGGATTGCTTCCACCGCATCTTTCCGCTCTGTGCCACCCCACATCCAACCGCCTACGGCCCATGCGCCAAAGGTAATGACCGATAAATCCAGTTCAGTTCCTGTTAATGTGCTGTATTGCATCGCAATGAATTTCTATAAAAAAGACCCGAGAGGCAGCGCTATTCGCCCGTGTAAAGAATCCGGTATATGGCTCCCGTCACATCATCCGACACATATAACGACCCATCCGGTCCTTGTGCCAACCCGCATGGGCGGTGTTTCGCGTCACCGGGAGCAGCTACGGTGTCTGCACCGGCAAATCCGCTCGCAAACACTTCCCAATCGCCACTAGGCTGGCCATTTTCAAAGGGCACAAAGGCCACCATATAACCCCGTTGATTCGGTGATCGGTTCCACGAGCCATGGAAGGCTACAAAAGCGCCATTTTTGTACCGAGCGGGAAATAATTCCCCGGTATAAAACAGCAAAGCATTGGGTGCCATATGCCCCGGAAAAGCGACTACCGGGTCCAGCACATCCACTCCGCCTTCCCGCTTGCCATCGCCACCATATTCCGGATTGACGATCTTTTTCTTTTGATGCTGGTCATAATAGATATAGGGCCAACCCGCATCAGATCCTTCACTCAAACGGTACATCGCTTCCGAAGGCAGATCAACGCCCGTTTCGGAATCATACATTTCAGGGTAAAAGTCATGCAGGTTGTCACGTCCGTGCTGCATCACAAATAACGCGCCCGCTTGCGGGTTCCAATCCAGTCCCACCACATTGCGCAGTCCCGTGGCATAGCGCAATCCGTCGCCATACCCCTGTTTCATGCCGTCTGCTTTGAATCGCCAGATACCCCCGGCCGAATCCAGGATCGGACAGGGCTGCATACCCGGAGACCCATATGTCCGGTCCTTCTCCTGACATACATTGGAGTAAGCACCAATATTCACGTAAATATTTCCAACACCGTCTAAGGCGATCGATTTGGAATTATGCTGTCCGCGGTCAATCAGCCCGGAAACGATGGTGTCCGGTGCCATCGGATTGCGCACCTCCTCGTTCTCATCCAACGCATAGCGGAATACCTCGCTGTTTGAAGACGCATAGAGAAAGCCGTCTTTGATCGCGATACCCGTGCCGCCATAATCCCCAAAACCTGATTGCACGTCCGCCCGGCCATCTCCATCGGTATCGGAAAGCACGATGATGCCTTTGCTATCAACCGGTCGCTGCAGTTTAACAAAAATACCCCCTTTTGAACCGACCGCTATGTGCCGTGCCGCGCCAATGCTATCTGCCACTTTCAACGCTTCGAAACCTTTGGGCAGGGTCAAACCGGCATTGTCTGCATCAGCGGCAATTTTGCTCCCATCCGGGTTGCAGGAGGCAAGGGCCACCCCCAACGCAACACCCCAGAAACAGCTGCTTTTCAATTGATTTGCCATACAGCAAAAATCGCGCTTTCACCTTTTATTTCCAATGATTTATCAGATAATAGGTAAGATTATTCTCCAAACGTTACAGGATTGTTACGTTAATATCGCATAAATCCCGTTAATTTGGTACCGCTGATTTTATTCTTTATTCCCCCTTAGTATGAAAACCAGAATATTGCTGCTTTTTATCGTTTGTTCAATGGCCTCACTGGCCCGAGGCCGTGATTTTTATCAACTGAAAATCTATCATTTGACAACCGCTCAGCAGTCGGAACAATTAGATAACTTCCTGCAAAATGCATACCTGCCTGCGCTCCATCGCGCGGGTATCCCAAAAGTAGGCGTATTCAAGCCCATTGCCAACCCCGAAGCCGAAACTGAAGAACTCGTTTATGTATTTATCCCGTATACCTCCTACGACCAATTTACAGCGTTGGACGAGGTCTTACAGCAGGATAAAGCCTATCAAACGGCAGGCGAAGCTTATTTACGCGCTCCTTATGACCACCCACCGTACGACCGGATTGAAACCATTTTATTGAATGCCTTTGTTAATAGCCCACACGTCCAATTCCCGGAATTGACTTCCCCGAAATCCGGACGGGTATACGAATTGAGGAGCTACGAAGGGCCAACCGAGGCTTACTACCACAACAAAGTGGAGATGTTTAATAAAGGGGATGAAATCGGGCTGTTCAAGCGGCTGGGATTCAATGCAGTATTTTACGGTGAAGTTGTCGCAGGAAGCCGTATGCCCAACCTCATGTACCTCACCACATTTGAAAACCAACAATCACGCGACGAGCATTGGGCTGCTTTCAGCAAAGATGCGTACTGGAAAGAACTTTCCGCCAGGCCCGAATACCAACATAACGTATCGCGCAACCAACAGATTTTCTTACATCCGACGGACTATTCCGATATTTAACGACTAGCTCCATTCAGGAAACAAATTTAACACTGCAGTACTTTTCCGTTGGCAGATAAATTAGTTTCTTTGATTGATGGAACGGATTGTCTCACACCTCAAGGCGCAGCACTATTACGTCAAGGAAATCCTCGGCTTCCTTTTTATCATCCTCGGGGTCTATTTCCTACGGCAGCATAGCCATGAAGTCGCGGAAGTAAAAACGGCCATCCAGCAGAGTTCCTATTCCTGGCTGGCCGCAGGCCTGTTATTGGTCGCGGTATATATCGGTTGCCAGGCCTTGATGTATACGGCGAGTTTTAAAGCCGTGGGAAACGGCTTAAGCTTTTCGCTGGCATTGGGTCTGTTTTTGAAACGCAACCTCATCAGTGTGTTCCTCCCGGGCGGCGGCGTTACCTCGCTGATCTTTTTTACCAAAGAAATCGAAAAGACAGGTATAAGCAAAACCAAAATCAACTTTGCCTCCTACATTTACGGACTGGTAGGTATCGTATCGCTCATATTGGTCGCAATTCCCGTTATCGTTTACCTGGCACTTACCGATCATCACATGGATGGAGAATGGGAAGCGATTGCCCTGCTGGTCTTGGCCGTTGGCTTGGTTACCTGGCTCAGCCTATCCCTCTATCGTAGACAGTGGGCCTACCGGATACTTGTCCATTACGTGCCCTCACTCGAACACCTGATCGAAGAAATCCATTCCGGGTCATTTTCAAGGCGATGGTTAGGGCAAACATTGGCTTATTCCATGGCTATTGAAGCCATTGGTATCCTACACCTTTACATCGCGATGCAAGCCCTGGGTTTAACGCCTTCGCTGGCGGCTGCCGTAGGGGGATATGTCATCGCAACCCTGTTTTTATGCATATCGCCATTCATGAGAGGGTTGGGAGCTGTAGAGATCTCCATGGTACTCGTACTTCGCCACTATGGCTTCGAGGATGCGCAGGCACTGTCGGTAACGTTTCTTTACCGCTTCTTTGAGTTTTGGCTACCTTTGATCGCCGGCGTACTGAGCTTTGTCTTTCAAAAAGGGAATGTCTTTCTGCGGATTTTTCCGTCGTTACTACTTTTCCTCCTGGGGGTAATCAATATCGCGTCCGTGCTCACCCCGGCAATCGCCCAGCGTATGCGGATACTGCATCAGTTTATCCCCAACGATGCCATCCATTTTTCGACCTACATGGTGCTGTTGATGGGTGTGCTGCTCATCATCTGTTCAGCCTTTTTATTGAAAGGCCTGCGCAATGCGTGGTATATCGCCATGAGCCTCAGCATCCTGTCTTTCTTTGGTCACATGGCCAAAGCCATTGATTACGAGGAGGCTTCCCTTGCACTGTTTTCGATTGTCACATTGGCATTGACGTATAAACAGTATTACATCAAACGACATAGGGACATCCGTTATTTCAGTATAGGCACCTCTGTATTGCTGATCGTGGCCGTGGTGATTTATGGTACCATTGGCTTCTATTTCCTCAAAATCCATCATTTCCGCGATGATTTTACGCTGGGCGAGTCCATCGTAAACACGTTCGCTTGCCTGGTGTTACTGGATACCGATTACCTGCAGCCTCAAACCGAATTTGCCCGGTATTTCGTCTATTCACTCAATCTGTTTGGCGTGTTTTCGTTATCCCTGCTTTTCTATGCGTTTATCCGTCCGTATATCTGGAAAACCAAACATGGGGAGGTAGAGCGGGAGCGGGCACAGATGTACATCAGCCGCTACGGCAATTCGGCATGCGATCATTTCAAAGCAACAAAGGATAAGCTGTTTTTCTTTGCCGAAGG
The DNA here is from genome assembly GCF_014642075.1 of Parapedobacter defluvii. GTDB lineage: Bacteria > Bacteroidota > Bacteroidia > Sphingobacteriales > Sphingobacteriaceae > Parapedobacter > Parapedobacter defluvii. The sequence continues at coordinate 47,756 of NZ_BMIK01000004.1, forward strand.
TATTGAAGGGGTAATCGCCTATCGGGTAGCCAACAATTATGCCGTGGTACTGCATGAACCGGTGTGTGCGACAGATGACGAGCGCATCCAATTGATTCAGGCTTTTTACCAATTTTGCAAAGAAAACAGTTTGCGTACATTCTACTACCGCATCGACGAGGAGCGTCTGCCGTTTTATGAAGGCATCGGGTGGAAGGCGTTGCCTATCGGTCAGGAGGCTGTCGTTGACATTCCCGGGTTCGGGTTGGAAGGGAAAGACCGGAAGTCGCTCCGCAATGCCCTCAACAGCGTGGCCAAGAAGGGTTATGGCATACAAGTTTACCAGCCACCCATTAAAGACGGCCTGCTGCAGAAGCTCCGGCACGTGTCTGATACTTGGCTGGAAGTCATGCAGCGGGAAGAGCAGGTTTTTTCCCAAGGAATGTTTGACGAAGCCGAGCTGAAACAGCAAACCATCATCACCTTGGAAAACGCAGACGAAAAAGTAGTGGCTTTCCTGAACATCATTCCCGATTATGCGCCCGGTGAACTGACATACGACCTCATCCGGAAAACAGACGACGCACCGGGCGGATGCATGGATGCCCTGATTGTGGCATTGATCGATTATGGCCGGTCCGGTAGCCTCACCGCATTGAACATGGGACTTGCACCCTTTTCGGGTATTGAGCGCCCCACAGACCTGCCGCAACGCACCGTCAAATTTGCCTATGAAAGGCTTCAGCTTTTCCGGCATTATAAGGGACTCCGGGAATTCAAAGACAAGTTCAATCCGGAGTGGAAAACCAAATACCTGGTATTTGACCATCACTACGACTTATTGCAGGCACCGTTGACGTTGGCTAAGGTGATGAAGCCCTCCCGATAGATTCAATACGTTCAACCAAATCTTGTTAACAAACAACTTTTCATCCCGTTTTATGGCAGTTTCATCCCACCCGCTCCCTGATTTGTCCCGTCGCAGCTAATTTTGTGGCAAGGCAATCAGGATCAGACTGTAACAATTTACACAACCCGTTTGTCTTATAACTTGGAATAGCTCGACACAATGAACAAGGTGACGCAATTTTTTTGGTGGTGCAGTGGTGTACACCAGGCAACAATAGCCAAATATCCCGCTGAACAGAATAAATACGTGGGGATTGGGGCCACCATTTTCTTCACCGGACTGTTTGCGGCCCTGTCTGGGGGGTATGCCTTGTATTTTGTCTTCAGTGGCACATCCTTCTCCATCGTATATGCACTCCTTTTTGGCCTCCTGTGGGGGTTGGCCATTTTCAATATGGACAGGTATATCGTATCGAGCATCAACAAAAATGCTTCCGGAGGAAAGCAATTCCTGCAAGCCACCCCGCGCATTCTGCTCGCTGTCCTCATTGGCATTGTCATCGCCCGGCCCTTGGAGCTTAAGGTATTCGACAAAGAAATCCGCGAACAGCTGCGGACCACCTACCTGGACCGCCAACGTGCTCATATCGATACGCTCAATAAAGCCTTTGAGGGTAAATATGCAATCGAATTAGCCAAGACGGCAGAATTGAAAACCGAGCGGGATTCGCTCGAATCTGCCATTAAATCCGACCGTATCAAGCTGAAAATGGAGACCTTCGGTGAAAAAACAGTGGAAACGTCGGGTATCGTGGGGTATGGGCCGTATGCGAAGCAGCGACAGGCCGAGCTTGATAAGCAGGAACAATACCTGGATACACTCCGATCCCGGATCCAGCAGCAGGAGATTTATCTCCGGCAACGCAAACAGTTCGAAGGGCTGCTGGACAACCAATTGCTTACCGGTGGTTCGCTTGACAGCGTCGTAAACCTCGCCGGCTTTGCCGACCGGAACGCTGCATTGGGTAACTTAAAATATAATCAAGATGGCAGCGTAAACAGTACCAATTATTGGTCCATCACTTTCATCATGCTGCTTTTCATCTTTTTTGAATGCCTTCCTGTTTTCGTGAAGTTGATGAGTGCACGCGATGCATACGACATCACGTTGTACGACCAGCAAAAAGTGGATATCCACCACTCAGGCAAAAACCGTGACGCCGAAATAAACGCCATGGACCAAACCCACGACCACCATATACAAACGTTGATACATCGCCGTACACGGGAATTGGACGCAGAAGACTATACGTAAAGACTCCGCCCCATTCGTCCCGGATATCCCTGCTTTCATCCCATCCTGTTGCTTAGCGGTAGCGGATTTCCTAACATTGCCGTAACAAAACGAACGGTTATGAACCTTAGACGCATTGAATCCATCTTGGCTACCGCCATTTTCATTTTTATCCTGATCGTCCTTTATAGCAACGGCGCACCGCATGAAAGTCGGCGGGTGTTTTTCTCGTGGCTGGCCTATACCAGTGTCATCTATGGCACCTTTATGGTGTTTACCCAATGGATCACGCCAGCCTTTTTTATCCAGCGGAAAATAGAAGCCGGTATTGCACTGACCTTGCTGCTGTTCTTCTTCACCTGGGGAGGCTTGGCGGGATGTCTTTGGATACAGGGGTTTCAATCATACCGGGGCAACGGTTTCCAGCATTACCTCCTCCAGGGTCTTTCGTTGGGTGCATCTGCTATGGTTTTTTTGCTGATGTTTACCTACGAAGGAATAAAGCGTATGATCCGCTATATGCAGGCCCAAAATAAAAGCCTGGCTGCACGTATTATTCAGGAAAGCCTCATTGTATTGGGGGGCGGTTTGCTCATATTACTTCCGCTGTTAAGCGTTGAAAGAAATCTGTGGGCGCTTTGGCTGGTCTCCATTCCCTACGCCTACTTGTTATTCGCATTAAACACGTATTGGCTGATGCCTTTTTCCGAAAAACGCCGCAACGACCCGGGTACCTATCTGTTGATAGCTATCCCCATTTCATTTGTCGCGTTTGTGCCCTTTGGCGTGCTTTTCTTAGGAATTACCCAATTCAGTGGCTTCGTTTTCTTCGCCTTATGGTTCTTCATTACCGTGGTCGTTTTACCGTTATCGTATTATATCTATCAACGCCAAAAAGAACGCATCGCGCAATGGGTCAACTTAAAGATTGAGTTGGGCCAGGCCTCGGCCGACCTGAGTTTCCTTCGCTCACAGATCAACCCCCATTTCCTGTTCAATATCCTCAACACGCTGTATGGCCTGGCATTGCAGGAAAATGCGGAGCGCACTGCTTCGGGCATTCAAAAATTAGGCGATATGATGCGGTTTATGCTACACGAAAATAATCAGGACCGTATCCTGTTGGCAAGAGAAATCGAATACCTGCGCAACTACATTGACCTGCAGCAACTGCGTACGGCTAGCACTCCCGGCATTACCGTAGAATGTGACATCCAGGATGCGTTGGAAGGCACCTATATCGCACCCATGCTGCTCATCCCGTTTGTGGAGAATGCATTCAAGCACGGAATCAGTCTGCAGGAAAAGTCGTGGATAAAAATCAGCCTGTATGAATCGGACCAACGGCTGTATTTCGATGTGCACAATAGCATACACCGCAAGGCAGAAGCTGACCCGGAACGGAGTCATTCGGGTGTGGGACTGGAAAATGTGAAGCAGCGGTTGGCGATGCTATATGCAGGCAATCATGAATTGGTGATCCGGGAAACCACTCAGGAGTTTTTTGTACACCTGACACTGACACAACGGCCGCTTGGCCAAGTCTGATAAACTTAGTACCTTGGAGCCAAATGATGACCGCCATCGCCATAGACGACGAACCCATTGCGCTTGACGTAGTCCGCAGCCATGCGGCCAAGGTGCCCTTTCTGGATTTGCAGGCTACTTTTACCAATGCTTTTGAAGCGATGGACTATTTGCAGCAGCACCCAATTGACCTTCTGTTCCTCGACATCAAAATGCCGGATATCTCCGGTATCGAATTTTTCAGGAGCCTCAGCAAAAAGCCGATGACGATCTTTACCACGGCTTATTCGGAGCACGCTGTTGCTGGCTTTGAGCTTGATGCGGTAGATTACTTACTCAAGCCGTTTTCGTTGGCACGGTTTCTCAAAGCATGTAACAAAGCGCAGGAATGGCAGCAACTGCCCCGGGCAAACGGAACAAAGCCGGGATACCTCTTTGTCAAAACCGGATACGATCAGGTCAGGGTGGATTTCGAAGATATCGACTACCTCGAAGCCACCGGCAATTACGTCAATTTCGCCCTTGGCGACCGCCACGTATTGAGCCGGATGACCATCACCGAATGCGAAGCACTCTTACCCCCGGGTCAGTTCATACGTGTTCATCGCTCCTTTATTGTGTCCATTGATAAGGTGGAAAAAATCGAGCGGCATCAACTTGCCGTGGGCAGTAGCATTTTGCCAATCGGCGCATCCTATCTGGCGGCTATCAAGCAACTTTCTGCCAAACCTTAGCAGAAAAACTGTCCGTTTCCGAACACTTTACTGCCCGATATCGAACAAACACTTCCCAAAACTGATTACACAAGCTATTTATAATCTTGCAGTTAGATTTTTGGCGCAGACTATGTATGCCTTAGGCCAAAACAGAACAACGAAATGCGCGATCGTATCCGTTATGTAATTTTGGGGGGGGTAATGCTTGGCCTAGCCAGTCTATCGGCTTTTGCACAGGATACCCTGACCCTCGAACAATCCATTAAGCTGGCGCTGAAACAGAACCTGGAGGTCCAGCAAAGCCAAATCCGCACGCAAAACCAAGCCATCAATTTGCGGCAGGCAAAAAACAACCTCCTTCCTGATTTGAATGCGCGGCTGGGCCACTCTTTTGAAGTAGGACGGGCCATAGACCCGGAAACCAACCAATACCTCAACAACGTCACCAACCGCTATGGCAACCAAAGCGTAAGCAGCTCCGTGGTATTGTTCGATGGGCTACGGATGTTCCATGACATCACCCAACAGGCCTATGCGTACCGTGCCACCCAATTGGACGAACAATATGCCAAGGAGCAGATCGCCCTTAACGTCACCCGCGCCTACATTCAGGCGCTCGCTGCACGGGATGTCGTTGCCCAGGCAGACAGTCTTGCCGCCGTCATGCGACGTCAAGTGGAACGAAGCACCTTACTTTTCAACCAGGGAGCCTCAAACCCGGGTGATTATTACGACCTGAAAGGACAGTATGCAAGCGACCTCAATAATTTGAATGAAGCCAGAAATCAATACAACGAGGCCCTGGTGTCACTTTTCCAACTGATTAATCTTCCGTTCAACGCAGAAACCAAACTCGCCTCTTTCCAGGAGCTGCCCCTGGCCACTACCGATACCCTTACCGATGAGCAGCTCTACCAAACCGCAGCCGACCGCCTGGGTATCCTTAAGGCGGCGGAAAATTGGAAAAAACAGGCTCAGTTTGGATTAAAAGCCGCGCGCTCGTCTTATTTTCCGTCCCTATCCATGGGCGCCGGATTGTCCAGCAGCTATATCCACGGCAACGGAGCATACGTCGATCAGGTACGGGACCGCATCGGGCAAAACCTCGGATTTACCTTATCCATTCCCATCTTAAACCGGTTCCAGGTCCGCAACAACGTTGCCCGGGCAAAACTTGACTTACTGGACGCTGAGAATAACGCGCAAACACGCCGCAACGAATTGCAGCAAGCTGCCAGCCAGGCATTATTTAACCTGGACGCAGCCAAAGAACGGTATAAAAATCTGATGGACCAGGTAGAAAACTATGCGGAATCATTCCGTATCGCGGAAGTGCGCTTTAATGCCGGTGCCATCAATTCCGTGGATTACTTGTTTGCCAAAAACAAATTGGATAACGCAACCGCTAACCTGGTTATCGCTCGTTACCAATGGCACCTGCGCCAGCGGATCGTGGAATATTACCATGGAGAGCTGGTTCTGCCAAAAACGGACTAGCCCTCACCGGGAAGCACCTCGTAGGTTGAAAGGGTTACATCCACCTTACACCCAATCGGATACTGCCCGGGGATGGTATTGATGGCGTTCAGCTGAAACGAGCCGCTACCTACCGATAATTCTTCGTAAAACCCTTTGAATCGTATGGCCAAGACTTCAAACGCCGCATCCGGCTGTATACGCAGCACTACCCATTCGGGATGAATGGCTACCGCCCTGTTGCTTTTAATGCCCAATAACGAGGCTTCCTCCACATTCAGGATGTTGCTTTTGGCCAGCAACCTTGCGGTGTATGCATTGGGAGGGCGATTGTATAGCTCCTCCGGTTTGCCCATTGCCACCAATTTCCCGCTTTTTAGTACCATAAGCTCATCGGCCATGGACAGTACCTCCGCCGGATCGTGGGATACCAGCACCACGGTTAAGCCGGTATCTGCCACAATGTGCCGGATATCTGCCTGTAGGGTTTCCCGGAACGACGCATCCACTTGATTAAAAGGTTCGTCCATCAACAACACCTCGGGTTCGTTGACCAATGCCCGTGCGATGGCCACGCGTTGCTTCTCACCTCCACTCAGATCTGCGATCCGCTGCGTTTTCAAATGTGCAATCCGCAAACGATCCAAGATACGTGCAGTGTGATGGAATTTCGCTTCCAAATCGGTGTTCGGCAATTGAGAAGCCACATTGTCCCACACGTTAGCGTAAGTATTCAGGTCGTCAAAACCCTGGGATACCATGCGCATCGCGTCGTGCCCTGGAATCAGCTTTTCCCGGGGATTGGGCACCCGCCAGCCCCGATAACGCACTTCTCCGTCATCGGGCCCCAGCAAGCCGTATATAAGCTTCAACATCGTACTTTTTCCGCTTCCGCTTTCGCCGATAATCGCGGTAATCCGACCTTCGTCAATACCAAAAGACAACCCACGGACCGCTGCGATTACCTCTTTGCCTTGAAAGGAACGGCTTACGTCTCTACCATGTATCAGCGGAAGACCCTCGCGCTGTATATCGTTAGGCACCGAACAAACCATAAAAAAGCTGTCCCGATATGGTATCGGGACAGCACAAAAGTACAAAATATATTGATACGGGGTTAAAACCCAAGCATTACACCGAATGTAAAGTTCTGCAAACCCGCTTGGTTGGGGCTGTTTTCAAAGAGGTCATTGAAGTAATATTTGCCATAAATACCAAATGAACCCACGCCGAACCGGGCAAATGCCCCGTAGCGGAACTGGGTGAAGTTATAATCGTCTTTGAATTTCTGTTTACCCAACTCCTCACTTTTGAAACGTTGTGTTCCCTTCAACAGAAAGCCCCCCTCTGGCCCAAAGGCAAAGCGGAGCCGCCCAAGCCCGCTGTAACTTTTGCTGCGCAATTCAAAGGTAAGGGGCAAACGTAAGTAGGTGGATGTAAGCCGGTTTTTGGAATAATCGATGTCGGAATGTTCCCACGTAAGCGGTGTGGTGTTCTCCAAAAAATCAATGTTTTCCCGCAAGCGTATGTAGGTCCAATCGAAGCCGCCGGATAAGAAAATCCGGAAATTATCGTTGAACCGGTAGCCCGCCTGCAGTACATCAAAACCAAAATTAACTGTCTTTCCGGGGCGATAACGGAAGTCACGGTTGTCATCTGATAGGGTAAAACTACCGTTGTCAATCAGCTTAACCAGCCCGAGGTCAATCCGTGAAAACGTAATTCCATAAATAGGGCGTGATTTCCGTGGGTTGTCTACTGTCACCTCCGTGTGCGATTCCTTTTTGCGCGGCTCATTTTCCGGCGCATACTCATAGGTCTTTTCCGATTTCTCGATGGTAATCACCCCTTCATCCTTACCCGGTATGATGATGCGCACCTTGCGCTTCTCCCCGGTGTTAACATCTTCCATGATTACCGTATCAATGGCGGTTCCCCTGCTTTTCCGGGGGCTGTCGGGCTGCTTTTTCTCCTGTGCGGAAGCCAGTACTAAAACGGTGCAGAACAACACTGTAAGGCTAACGTATTTCATTGTGTCTAATTATTTAAGGTTTGATTTAATACTATTTAAGTTTCCTCTTCTTGTTTTTAGCCAAGCCGAAATTGAAATCCAGTTTCAGCGATCCTTCCTCATCGTTCGAAAAGGTGACTAATTTTTCGTCGCGCTGATCCACTGTACCAACAACGTAGTTAAGAATGTTGCTGATCCCGAAGGGCTGCTTACGTTGTTCCGTGGATGCCAGCATCATTTCTTCTTCGTCTTCCAGTACCACCAAAGGCTCAATGTCAGGCACGCCGGCTATCTCGGTTTGCCCATTCTCCAAACTATCCCTTTGCTTGGGAAGCAGGATGGGCGAAGGGCTTGTCCGTTCATTCACAGCCAATTGTTGGGGTTCAACCGCTTCAATAGGTAAAGCTTCCTCCGGTTGCTCTTCGCCTTCTACCACCGGCAGTGGCTTGGGTTCCTTCACCTGCCGCCCTTTTTTCGCAAATACCCGTTTTAACCTTTCCAGATCCAATGGCTCGGCTAGGGGCTCCGGTGCTTCCTCAGGGGTGCTTGGTTCCACGGTTGCTTCTTCGGGTTCTGCTTCCGCATCCACATGGGCGTGCAGGTACGTAACAGACACGGGACGGCTTTGCCAATAGAGTACACCGCAGGCAACCAAGAGTACAGCGGCTGCAGCCATCCACCAGGTAGGGAACCGGCGTCGCTTCGCTGGCATGGCCACAACGGAACGGGGTTCCGCTTCATCCAGTTGGGTAGCAATCTTGTCCCACAAACCCTTGGGAACCTCCGGCCTAAAGCCCTCAAATTTGTCGCGCAGTTGTTTGTCAAATTCTTTGTTTTCACCTCGATTCATAATTCCCTCCTTCCAATTGTTTTAATTTCTCTTTGAGCCATGTTCTTGCCCTCGACAGTTGTGACTTCGACGCCCCCTCGCTGATCTGCAATGCCTCGGCAATCTCCTTGTGCGAAAACCCCTCCAACGCGTACATGTTAAAAACCATACGGTAACCATCGGGCAGCGTTTGGATAATCCGAAGCAAATCTTCACACTCCAGGGCATCCATTGAAAATGTTTGCTGGGTGTCTTCGTATACCTCCTCCATTTCAACCGATAATCCGCCCCGCTGGTTTTTACGGTAGGTCTCAATGGCCGTATTGACCATGATCCTTCGTATCCACCCTTCAAACGATCCTGCTCCCCGGTAACTATCTATGTGGCGGAATACCTTGATAAACCCCGTTTGAAGCACGTCCTCCGCTTCAAACGTACTGCTGGCATAGCGTAAGCAAACTCCCAGCATCTTTGAGGCCATGGCATGGTACAGCTTCTCCTGTGCTTGCCGGTTGCCTGCCTTGCAACCTTCGTACAAACTCTCTATGGTAACCGTTTGCTCCAACTTGCGTGTGTTTATTACTAAGATGATAAGATAGGTAAAAAGGTTGCACGGTAGGTTGGTTTTATTTTAATCTTCCACTTCAACCCGGCGGCTGCCATCCGGCTGTACCGTTATCTGCACGGAAACTGCATCGGCAGGTAACAAGCCGGCAATCTTCTCCGGCCATTCCACGAAGCAATACCGATGGGAATAAAAATAGTCTTCATAGCCCAGGTCAAACGCCTCCTGTTGGGATTTGATCCGGTAAAAATCAAAATGGTAAACCGGACCCTGGGGGGATGTGTATTCGTTAACGATGGCAAACGTGGGGCTGGAAGTAGCATCCACAACACCCAGGTGGGCACATAGCGCTTTGATGAGTGTTGTTTTTCCTGCACCCATCTCTCCATAAAAAAGAAAAATACGCCTTTCGTCTGCAGCGGCAAGTATACGGGCCGCGACATCCGGCAATTCCGATAAACTTGCCAGTCTAATAACCATGCGTGCAAAAATACGCTTTTTGCCTACTTGGTCGTATAAGTTGCAAATGGGATAATCATTTCTTCCAGCGATATGCCACCGTGCTGGAAGGTTTCATTGAAATAATTGACAAAATGATTGTAATTGTTGGGATATACAAAGTAGATGTCTTCCTTAGCAAAAATGAAGCTGGAACTGACGTGCAACTTGGGCAGCAAAGCGTCATGTGGATTCTTTACGTGAAAAACATCCTTTGCAATGTAGTTGAGGTTCTTTCCCTGCTTATAGCGGAGGTTGGTGTTGGTATTGCGGTCGCCAATGACTTTACTGGCACGTTTCACCCGGATGGTCCCATGGTCTGTCGTAATGATCACCCGTACCTGTTTTTGGGCGAGCCATTTCAGCGCGTCCAGCAACGGAGAGTGCTCAAACCAGGAAAGCGTGAGCGAGCGGTAAGCGGCCTCGTCATTGGCCAATTCGCGAATCATCGCCATATCCGTGCGGGCATGCGAAAGCATGTCCACAAAGTTATAAACCAACACATTGAGGTCATTCCCCATCAAATTACTTAAATTGTCAGCCACATCACGACCTTGTTCCAAGGTCAGTATTTTATGATAAGAATGCTTGCATTCTTTGCGGTACAGGCGTTTGATCTGATCGGCAAGAAATTTGTCTTCATGAAGGTTCTTGCCTCCTTCGTCTTCATCGTTCTGCCAAAGATCCGGATGCTGCCGCTCCATTTCCAGGGGCATCAACCCGCTGAATATCGCATTGCGGGCGTATTGCGTGGCTGTAGGCAGAATACTGTAATAACTATCCTCTTCTTCCAACCGGAAATGATTGCCGATCACCTCGTTAATCACACGCCATTGATCGTACCGCAGGTTATCAATGAGGAAGAAGAAGGTCGGCCTGTTTTCCTGTAACGTCGGGAAAACTTTTTTGCGGAACAGCTGATGTGACATGATCGGGCCCTTTTCAGGTTCCTTGACCCAACGGAGGTAATTTTTCTCGATAAACTTGAAAAACTGCATATTGGCCTCGGCCTTTTGCAGGGTTAACACTTCATGCATCCCCGCATCCTCCAGTTTTTCAAGAGACAGTTCCCAATAAATCAACTTCTTGTAAACATCCGCCCATTGTTCGAAATCCAGGTTGTCGTTTAAAATCATACCCAGATTACGGAAATCCTGCTGATAGGCCATCGACGTCTTCTCACTGATAAGCCGTTTGTTTTCCGTCAGCTTCTTGATGGTCAGCAAAATCTGCTTGGGGTTAACAGGCTTAATCAGGTAATCATCTATTTTGGATCCGATGGCGTCTTCCATCAAATGCTCTTCCTCGTTTTTGGTAACCAGCACCATGGGCACGCCGGGATTGATGTTTTTCAGGGCCGAAAGGGTCTCCAGGCCTGTAAGGCCCGGCATGTTTTCGTCTAAGAACACCAAATCGTAAAATCCCTTCTTGAACGCATCCACCGCATCGTTGCCGTTCGTTACCGTTTTTACGCCGTACCCTTTTTCATTCAACAGCATGATATGTGGCTTCAGCAGATCAATTTCGTCATCTGCCCATAGTATATTCGTCTCTTGCATTCCTGCTCCTCTAACTAAAAATATAAGGGCGAACATAAGGAAAAGTTTGCCGGTATCTACATTTTTAACAAAAATTAACAGGCGGGTACCGTATCTTTGCACCGTATTTTGCAGTAGGATTCTGTCTTGCTGCAACGCGAAGAAACATTGAATAAAAAGAAAATAATCAACGATCCCGTTTATGGATTCATATCCATCCCATCCGGTTTTATATTTGACCTGATCCAGCACCCCTACTTCCAACGCCTTCGTTATATCAAACAGGTTAGCATGACGCATCTGGTCTATCCGGGCGCATTGCATACCCGCTTTCAGCATGCCCTGGGGGCTATGCATCTCATGGGGCTGGCCGTGGAGACCCTCCGCAGCAAGGGGGCGGCCATTACGGAAGCCGAAGAGGAAGCAGCCCTCGTTGCCATCCTGTTGCACGACATCGGTCATGGTCCGTTTTCACATTCCCTGGAACACACCTTGGTAGAAGGGGTCTCGCATGAGTTACTTTCCGCATTGATGATGAAAGAGCTTAACGAGCTTTTTGCGGGGAGGCTCGATCTGGCCATCGAGATTTTCAACAACCGCCACCCAAAAAAATTCCTCCATCAGCTGGTATCCGGACAGCTCGATCTCGACCGCATGGATTACCTCAGCCGCGACAGCTTCTTCACAGGCGTTGCAGAAGGGGTAATCAGTTTTGACCGGATTATCAAAATGATGAATGTGGTTGACAACGAACTGGTTATCGAACATAAAGGGATTTATTCCATTGAAAAATTTCTGATCGCCAGACGGTTGATGTATTGGCAGGTCTACCTGCACAAAACCGTCCTCAGCGCTGAGCAGATGCTGCTTAAAATCCTGCAACGTGCAAAAGAATTATATGGAAACGGCATTTCTCTTTTTGCATCACCATCGTTGGAACATTTTTTGCGCAATAAGATTACCCGAGAGAATTTCACCGAAAATGTGTCACATTTGGTTCACTTTTCACGTCTCGATGACACAGACATCTTGTCGGCCGTGAAAACTTGGGCGTATCATGAAGACCCCATTTTGCAGATGTTGTGTTCACGGCTTATGGCGCGTACCCTATACCATACCGAGCTCCACAGCAGTGAGTTGGATGGTCGGTTTGTCGATGATCTGAAAACCCGGGCGGTAACATACTTTGGTATAGATGCAGCCCAAGTGGATTATTACGTATGGACGCAATTGATTGAGAATAGTGCTTACGAAATAACTAGCAGTAATATTAAGATTTTAATGAAAGACGGGAGCATACAGGATATTGCGGAGGCATCCGATCTGTCTAATTTGGAGACACTATCCAGGAAAGTACGGAAGTTTGCCGTCTCTTTTCCAAAAGAACTGTTGGGTAGTACTCCATCAATAAGCTGATAACCAGTAAAAATTTTAATATATATCGTTTAAACTTATACATTTGCAGATGCAATTTTCCGCACGTCAAATAGCAACGCTCGTGAACGGTTCCCTTGAAGGGAATCCCGACGTGATGGTGGAGCAATTGGCCAAAATTGAAGAGGCAACCGCCGGAAGCCTTTCTTTTTTGTCTAATCCTAAGTACGAACAGTACTTATACACGACCCAAGCCTCGATCGTAATCGTCAACAACGATCTGAAGTTGGATAAACCCGTGGCAAGCACCCTGATCCGGGTAAAAAACGCCTATTCCGCATTTTCCATGTTGCTGGAAGTTTACAATAAAATGCGTCTGAATAAAACCGGCATCGAAAATCCGGTCTTTATTCATCCAACAGCCAAAATCGGGAAAAATGTCTACATCGGGGCCTTTACCTACATAGACAAGGATGTGGTCATCCAGGACAATTGCAAGGTATATCCCCATGTATATATTGGAGACAATGTTAAAATAGGTAACGATACAACCTTATTCCCTGGAGTTTCCGTCTATTTTGACTGTGTAATCGGCGAACGCGTAATTATCCATTCCGGCACGGTCATCGGCAGTGACGGGTTCGGGTTTGCACCGCAGGAAGACGGAACCTACAATAAGATCAACCAGATCGGAAATGTGGTCATTGAAAATGACGTAGAAATCGGTGCTAACACCGTCATAGACCGAGCTACTATGGGCTCCACAATTATCCGGCAGGGCGTAAAACTGGATAACCTGATTCAGGTGGCACACAACGTAGAAATTGGCAAAAACACCGTGATTGCCGCCCAATCGGGCATTTCAGGAAGCACGAAAATCGGCGAAAATGCCGTCATCGGCGGGCAGGTCGGCATCGTGGGACACATTCATATCGCCAGTGGCACCCAGATACAGGCCCAATCCGGTGTTAATCGCACCATTGCCGATGAAGGAAAAAAATGGTCAGGCAGCCCGGCTGCTCCCTACAGCGCACAGATGCGGTCGCAGGTTGTATATTCGCGTCTACCCGAACTCGAACGTCGCTTGGAAGAGCTGGAACAATTACTGTTAACAAAAGAACTATCAAAATAAACGAAGTGCTTTTGCCTTTCTTTGGGCAGATAAGCCAATGGACAGCAATGAACGTAAAACAACGAACAATTAAATCAGAAATCAGTATCTCAGGTGTAGGGCTCCACACGGGTAAACCCGTCACCATTACCCTGAAACCGGCTCCCGAACAACATTGGTATCGGTTCAGGCGCATCGACCTTGACAAACAACCAACCATCCTTGTGGATGCCGATAATGTGTCGGATACTTCACGCGGAACGACCATCTCTCAGAACGGTGCAAGTGTAAGCACCATTGAACACCTGATGGCCGCATTGGTGGGCCTGCAGATCGACAACGTGCTCATTGATATCGACGGTCCCGAAGTACCCATTATGGACGGCAGTTCGGCCCCTTTTGTCAAAGCGATCGAGCAAATTGGGTATGTAGATCAATTGGCAGACCGCGATTATTACGAAATCCCCCATAACATCCACCACACCGAACCCGACCGGAAGGTTGAGATGGTGGCCATGCCGTTGGATGGTTATCGTTTTACCTGTATGATTGACTTTAACTCGCCGGTATTGGGCAGCCAGCATGCCTCCATCAGCAACATCGACGAGTTTCCCAAAGATATCGCCTCATCCCGCACGTTCTGCTTTCTGCACGAATTGGAGATGTTGCTCAAAAACAACCTCATCAAAGGAGGAGATCTCAACAATGCCATCGTCGTGGTCGATAAAGAGGTAAGCAAAGATGAACTGCGTCACCTGGCCAAACTGTTCAACCGGGAAGATATCGATGTGGCCAAGGAAGGGATATTGGACAACATTGAGTTGCGCCACCAAAATGAACCTGCCCGCCACAAATTGCTTGACATGATCGGCGATCTCGCATTGGTGGGGCGCCCCATCAAGGGACACATCATGGCTGCCCGGCCGGGGCATGCCGCAAACGTAGCATTCGCCAAAAAGATCAAAGCGCAGATAAAAAAGGAAAAAGGGCGTAAATACGTAAAAATATACGACCCCAACATGCCGCCGCTGTATGACACCGTACAGATCATGAACATCTTGCCCCACAGGCAGCCGTTCCTGATGGTCGATAAAATCCTGGAATTGACCAAAACACATGTCGTTGGGCTGAAAAACGTGACGATGAACGAGGACTTGTTCATGGGCCATTTCCCCGGAGCTCCTGTCTTCCCGGGCGTGCTGCAAATCGAAGCCATGGCACAAACCGGTGGAATTCTGGTGCTCAGCACCGTACCCGACCCGGAAAACTACCTTACCCTCTTCCTTAAAATCGAAAATGCCCGCTTTAAAGCACAGGTAAATCCCGGAGATACCATCATTTTCCGTTGTGATCTGCTCGAACCCATCCGGCGGGGCATCGCTCAGATGAAGGGCGTGGGTATGGTTGGCGAAAAAATAGTGGTGGAAGCAGAGTTGATGGCTCAGATTGTAAAAGTAAAAGAGAGCCAAGCGTCATGATACAGCCTTTAGCATATATACACCCACAGGCAAAGATTGCCGGCAATGTCGTCATCGAGCCGTTCGTCACCATCCATAAAGATGTAGTGATCGAAGAAGGCACGTGGATCGGTTCCAATGTAACCATCATGGACGGAGCACGCATCGGTAAAAATTGCCGTATATTCCCAGGTGCCGTCATCTCAGGTATCCCACAGGACCTCAAATTTGACGGAGAAGAAACTACGGCAGAAATCGGCGATAACACCACCATCCGGGAGTGTGTCACCGTAAACCGCGGTACCAAGGATAAATGGAAAACGGTAATCGGTAAAAACTGCCTGATTCAAGCGTACAGCCATATTGCGCACGACTGCATTGTGGGGGATAACTGTATTTTCTCCAACAGCAGTACGCTCGCAGGCCACATCACCGTGGGCGATTACGTCGTATTGGCAGGTATGGTAGCTGTACACCAGTTCTGCCACATTGGCTCCCATGCCTTTATTGCCGGCGGCTCATTGGTGCGCAAAGACGTACCGCCCTTTGTCAAAGCCGCCCGGGAACCGTTGTCGTATGTCGGTATCAATTCCGTAGGGCTGCGGAGAAGAGGCTTTTCATCTAATCAGATCAACGAAATCCAGGATATCTACCGGGTACTGTTCGTCAAAAACAATAACCTCACCAAGGCATTGGACATCATTGAGGCCGAATATAAACCCACCGAAATACGGGATGAAATACTGGACTTCGTGCGGAACTCCAACAGGGGGGTTATGAAAGGGTTTGGCCAAAGCAAGGGCATACTCTGAGGTTATGGATATCTCTTTGGAAGACATCGGCAGACGATTTAATCGTGATTGGGTTTTCCGGCATATCAACTATCGGTTTGAAATAGGTCAAAGCTACGCCATATTGGGGCCAAACGGGTCGGGTAAATCCACATTCCTGCAGGTCATCGCTGCCAATCTGGTCCCTTCGGCTGGCCATATCCGCTATACAGCTGCGGATAAGGAAATAGCCCCTGATTCCCTTTACCAGTACCTTTCTCTGGCCGCCCCTTATATGGAGCTTATCGAAGAGTTCACGCTCATCGAACAGATCCGCTTCCATTTTAAACTGAAGAACTACCTGCCCGGTTTCGACGAAGAGACGATTATGGAGCTGTTAAGCCTTCAGCACGCCAAAGACCGGCAGATCCGGTTTTTCTCTTCCGGCATGAAACAACGGGTAAAGCTCGCCCTGGCTTGCTGCTCCGACGTCCCGCTTCTCTTATTGGATGAGCCAACGAGTAACCTGGACCAGCAGGGGGTAGACTGGTACCTTAACCTCGTGACTAAAACACGCACCGACCGCCTGGTGTTGGTTTGCTCAAATCAAGAAAAGGAATACGGATTCTGTGAACAGATCATCAACATCGTAGATTACAAACTCAGGTAAGTTTCCTTTGTAAAAGAAAGCTTGTTTTGTATCTTTGACCCCACATTTATACACTGTACTAGAATTAACATTATGGCCAAAGCTTCAGAAGTAAAAACCGGCAATATCCTGCGCTTCAATGGTGAGTTGGTGTCCGTTGAAGAGTTTATCCACAGGACACCGGGCAACCTTCGGGCATTTTACCAAG
The DNA here is from genome assembly GCF_014642075.1 of Parapedobacter defluvii. Classification (GTDB taxonomy): domain Bacteria; phylum Bacteroidota; class Bacteroidia; order Sphingobacteriales; family Sphingobacteriaceae; genus Parapedobacter; species Parapedobacter defluvii. Next base: position 64,607 of record NZ_BMIK01000004.1, read on the forward strand.
CCAAAATGCGTAACGTCAAAACCGGAAAATTGGTAGAATACCGTTTCCGTACCGATGAGGAAGTCGAAATTGCGCGGGTAGAAACCAATGATTATCAATACCTCTACGAAGATGGAGATACCTTCGTCGTCATGGACAACAATACCTTTGAGCAATTCAATATCCCGAAACATTTATTCGGCAGTTCGGCACGTTTTTTGAAAGAAGGTATGCAGGTGCTGGTAGCCATGGAAAGCGATGAGCCCATTATGGCACAGGCGCCTACCACGGTAGAACTGGAGATCACCTATACAGAACCTGCTGTGAAAGGGGATACATCCACCAATGCACTGAAAAGTGCGACGGTAGAAACCGGTGTAGAAATACGAGTACCGCTTTTTGTGAATCAAGGAGATAAAGTGAAAGTTGATACACGTTCCGGCGACTACATTGAACGTGTGAAATAAAGAATTCAAATTTTTAGGTTTAGGTTGATTATTCGGTCTTGGGGCTCTCCGCTTCAAGGCCGATTTTTTTATCGTTACGTGCCCTGGCCAGTTCCTTAAAACCTCGGTCAATTAAATTTAATGTACCTTAAAACGCCGGAAAATAGCCGCAAGTACGTATTTTTGAGCCATGCAGTCCCCAGGTAAACAGGAGTTACGAAAGCGCTACCGCGAAAAACGGATCAATCTCTCAACCGAGGACTTCCTCCTGTTAAACCAGCGGTTATTGGAACAGGTTCACCGGCTCGATATGGCCGGATTCTCAACGGTACACCTGTTTCTCCCCATCGAAGGCAACCGCGAGCCCGATACTTATGCCGTGGCGGAATGGCTACGGCATACCTACCCGCATATACGCTTGGTGCTCTCCCGAACCGATCGCATAACCCACGGCATGCATCATTTTATCTGGGCCGAAGACACCCTCTTAAAGGAGAATCATTGGGGGATACCAGAGCCGGAAAATGGGACGGCCGTTTCCGCTCAGGAAATAGACGCCGTGTTTGTTCCGTTGCTCGCCTTTGACATCCGTGGAAATCGTGTAGGCTATGGAAAAGGGTTTTACGATCGCTTTTTGGCCGAGTGCGGCCCCGCAACTACCAAAATTGGCCTGTCATTGTTTGAGGCCGAACCAGCCATTGGCGACACGGATGTATACGATATTCCCCTCGATTGCTGCGTAACACCGCAACAGATCTGGGATTTTAATACAATACCCTGAATTTAATGGTGTTTTCGATTTGCCGGAGCTGCTTGAGCAGCTGCTTGTCGTATTGCGTATCCACATCGGTCACCGCATAGCCGATCGTTCCTTTTGTCATCAGAAATTGCGCAACAATGTTGATTCTGTTTTCGGCAAAAACCTGGTTAATCTGTGCCATCACACCGGGCACATTCCGATGGATATGAAGCAACCGATGTGCCTTTTCAATCTTCGGCAACAGCAAATTGGGGAAATTACGGCTCATGTACGTATCGCCCCTGTTGATAAAATCAGCCATACGCCGCGGGATAAACTCGTTGTTCCGCTTCTTGCCTTTTTTATCGTCAAAAAGAACAATTCCCTTTTCGTTGCAGATCTCCCGGTTTAATTGGTCTTTGCTATCTCCCAAATAACCGATCGTTTTTAGCTTATCAGCCCTTGCCAACTGATTGTCATCCAATTTTTCGTCTTTCCCCAACAGCAACATTCCCACGTCTTTGACATATTTTTCTTCAAACGTCTGTTTTATCCGGATAGAAAACCCGTCCCGCTTCAGTATATGCGCCGAAATCTCGGGCACATCGCCCACAATCAGGCAAAGGATGCGGTTTTTGGGATAAGAGATCGCCCGCGGGAGGTCATTCACGTATAAAAATTCATCAAAACTGGGCGTCACGTGGTCGGCTTTCTCAGACACACTTTTCCGCTCAATGTTTTCCGTAAAAGCAAAAAAACGCTCAATAAGTCCCGATTCCTTCAGCTGGAAATCGGAATAACCATCTCCGATACCGTAAATTTTACCCGGCAGCTTCAACTGCTGCAAAAGCTTCACCTTGCCTCCCTCTTCAGATAACGGATTGCTCTCATCGTATCCCGTTATATTGCCCTGCTCGTCAAACGTAAAGGTATTGGCATAGACATTCTCCTGCTTGATATGATAAGGACTCACCACGGGCACGATGAATTCCTTGAACCCGCCGGATACAATCAACGCACTGTCGCTATGCTTCTTGAAGAATTCACGGTTGCGGAGAAACGAAGGGGAGACCTTTTTCTTGAGTATACTAACCAATTTCTTTAGGTGTTCCCGGTTGGCCTCCAGCAGTCTCACTCTCGCTGAGAGGCTTTCACGGAAAGACAACTGACCGTTCATGGATAGATTGGTCAGCCGTGCAATTTCTTCATAAATAAGTTCCCGGGCCGGATGGTTGGCCAATGAAATGCGGGCCAATTCATCCAACGCTTCCACCTGGGTAAAGGTGCTGTCAAAGTCAATAATGTAATAATTGTCCAATTTATTGTACGGTTAAATAGCTACTACATATTTCGCGCAACGTATCGTCGATCGGTTTGAATGTGATACCTGTCGCGTCAAGGATCTTTTTATTGGAAAACTGCATCTGCAGGTTTGCAGCGTGTGCGGTTTCACGCGTCAAAAGCGGTCGTTTACCACTGAACAGGGACAACATCTTGGCGGCACGCCAAGCCAGTCCAAGCATAAAACCCGTTGCTTTAAATTTCGGTGCAGGCCGTCCGAGATACACACTGCACCGTGCCAGCAGCTCCCGGTGACTCATATTCTCGTTGCTCAGCAAAAACCGCTGCCCACTGATGGACAGGTTCTCCATCAACAGCACCATCGCCTTCGCCACATCTTCGACGTCTATCAGGCCAACCGACCCTGCAGTGTAAAAGTTGAGTCCAGCATGCAGCTGTGCAAAAATTGACCCACTGCTTCCGTTTCCTTCCGTTTCGGCGGTCGGACCGATGATCAACGCCGGATTCACAATCACGGCGTCCAATCCTTCCGCAATACCCCGCCATACCTCCATCTCGGCCTCGTATTTGGCGACCGCGTAACCCGACTGGCTACGATCATATTCCCACAGATCGTCTTCCGTGGTTTCTCGCCCGTTCTTTCCCCGCCCTACCGCGGCTATCGAACTGACGTGCAACAGGCGCGCATGATGCTCCAGCGCAAGCGTAACCACATGCGCAGTGCCTTCCACATTCACCGCCATCATCCGCTTCCGGTCGGCCGCATGATAGGAAATAAGGGCAGCACAATGATATACCTGTGTTACACCTTTAAAGGCATCAGACAAGGCAAAAAAATCATTGACATCCGCATTCACCCATTCCAGCCCAGATACACCCACCAGTGGCCGCGGAAGAACAGACGTTTCCCGCTTCGTAGCGCGAACCTGATACCCTGCTGCGATCAATTGTTGAATAAGAATGGAGCCCAGAAAACCCGTACCGCCTGTTACTAAAACCACCGTCTTAGAATAGTTGATCTAACGCTTCCAAAAGTAAGGGAATAAATGGATATTACCTATACCGAATTAAAATGTAAAAAACTTCTTTACCTTTGTCGAATAATTTGCCAAACAACATACGACTGCTATGTCCCTTTCTGTTTTCTTTTCTTCTATTTCCCGTAGGAATTTCATGCCGGAGGCCGATTTTTTCCGCTCACAGATCGGTGCTACCCTGCGTGTATACGACGAAATATTCCCCGATTTGGAAGAAGAAAAACCCGATTTGGCTTTATTTGGAGTGCTCGATGACCGGATGGCGATCGGCAACGCAGGCTGTGACGATGCGGCCAACGCCATACGTAAACACCTCTATCCGCTTTACCAGGGAGAATATAAGCTGAAGCTGGCCGACCTCGGCAACATAAAGGCCGGAGAAACCGTTACAGACACCTATGCGGCCGTAAAAACGGTTTGCGAAGAACTTATCCGCTCCGGCATCATTCCCATCCTCATCGGCGGCGGACAGGACATTACATACGCCCAATACCTGGCGTATGAAAAACTGGAGCAAAAGGTCGAAGTGGCCGTGGTGGATTCCCGGTTTGACCTCGATCAGGAGAATACCGAAAGCGCTCCGTTGAATTCACAGACCTATCTCAACCACATCATTCTCCACGAACCCGATTACCTATTCAACTTGAACAACTTAGCTTATCAAACCTATTTTGTCAGCAAAGAGTCCATCGCCATGTACGATAAGCTCTATTTCACAGCGGTGCGTCTAGGCATGATAGCCGATCAGGTAGGTCAGGTTGAACCCGTCATCCGCGCAGCAGATATGCTAAGTTTTGATATCAATGCCATCCGGTTTTCGGATGCTCCCGGTAGCGCCCATGCGACTCCAAACGGCTTGTTTGGCGATGAAGCCTGCCAGCTATGCCGGTACGCGGGAATGAGCGATAAACTCACATCCGTCGGATTCTACGAATACAACCCCACATTGGACAACCGGGAGCAGACGGCGATTCTTGTCGCGCAGATGATTTGGTATTTCATCGAAGGCTTCTACAATCGTAAACACGATGCACCGCTGTTACCCAAATCGGCCTATATTACCTATCGTACCACCGTGCATAACGATGCCTATGAATTGGTGTTTATAAAAAGCAAAAAATCAGACCGTTGGTGGATGCAGGTGCCTTATTCGGGATCCCAATCCGTCAATGAGCGGTATCACCTGGTGCCTTGCCGTTACGAAGACTACCAGATAGCCGTGGGGGGCGAAATGCCCGATTTATGGTGGAAAACGCATCAGAAGCTGGTGTAAAGGGTGGTCAGTGGTGGGTTTTCCTTACATTTGTTCATTATGGAACTATACCTCGTTTTGATTGCGGTCGCGATCCTGGTCCTTGCGGTAATTCTATTCGTCAAACGCCCGCAACAGACGTTTCCTGCCTCCGATGCGGAAACCATACGCAGACTAGCCCGTGCTGAGCAACAGGTGGAAGACCTCACGATCGAAAAAGAACGGATGACAGTCCTGCTGCGGGAGGAACAACAGCAACGGCTTGAATCCGAGAAAGCGCTTGAGAGCACCCGAGCCTATTACCAGTCCCAACAAGAAAAACTTCAGGAACAAAAGGCAGAAATCGAAACCATCAAACAGCAATTCAACACCGAATTTCAGGTGATCGCCAACAAAATACTTGAAGAGAAAACACAGAAATTTACAGAAACCAACAGCAAATCGCTCGATCAGATTTTAAATCCGCTCAAAGAGAAAATCAAAACCTTCGAGGAGAAAGTAGAAAAAACATACCAGCACGAAGCCGCCGAGCGCAACTCACTGAAGGGAGTTGTGCAACAGCTTATGGAGCAGAGCCTCCGGATTAAGGACGAGGCCAATAGCCTGACGCGTGCACTACGTGGCGACAGTAAAAAACAAGGCAATTGGGGTGAAGTCATCCTGGAGCGGGTGCTGGAGCGTTCGGGGTTGGTCAAAGATCGTGAGTACCGGTTGCAGGCAGCGCTGACAGATGAGGAGGGTAGACGCCTGCAACCCGATGCAATCATCGACCTGCCGGATGAAAAGCACTTGGTGATCGACTCAAAGGTATCCCTCCTAGCCTACGAACGCTGGGTAAACGCCGAAACCGACGAGGAGCGTGAAGGATACGCCAAACAGCATATTCAGTCGGTCGAAAATCACGTAAAAAGCCTCTCAGCAAAGAACTACCATGATCTCTATCAGATCAATTCGCCTGACTTTGTGTTATTGTTCATGCCCATTGAATCGGCATTCAGCATGTCCATTACCTACAAGGCAGAGCTTTTCAGCGATGCCTGGGACCGCAAGGTGGTCATCGTAAGTCCTTCAACCTTGCTGGCCACGCTGCGCACCATCGCCAGCATGTGGAAACAAGAGCGACAAACGCGCAACGTGCTGGAAATCGCCAAAGAGGCTGGAACCCTGTACGATAAGTTCGTGGGATTTCTACAGGATTTGGACAAAGTGGGGGAGCAGCTTAACCGCGCGGTACGCGCCCACGAAGAGGCTACCCGTAAACTCAGCACCGGCCCGGGTAACGTCGTAACCAAAGTGGAAAAACTCAAGAAACTGGGTGCTCGCGCGAGTAAGCAAATTGGGGGCAATTTGCTAGATGACGATAAATAATCCCTTTATTAACCCGCTCCCATGCAAAATTCTTTTTATAAAGAAAAAAATTAACCTGTTCTTTATGGTTTTTTTATAAAAAGTTCTCACCTTTACGGCTTACATCTACCATTTACTTATGAATAACAGACGATCTAGATAAAGAGACCCGCGAAGCGTCGGCGATCTTGTGCCGTTATTGTATCGACCGTATAACATTATTTTGGAACCTAAAATGTCCGTGCATTAAGTCGAAAGACATTCCAAGATTGTAGTCAACGTTGCCTATGAAAAATAAATTACTTTTCATATTAATAGCGTCCGTTTCATTTATTCCAACATTTGCTCAGCAGAAGCTAAAAGACAATACCGTCTCCGGCGAAGTATTACCCAATAAAGACGCGTTGCTGGAATTAGAAAGTATCAACAAAGGGTTGCTGTACACAAGGGTCCAATTGATCCGCACGGATGATGCTGCTCCGTTGTCGCAGCATCGTGTTGGTATGGTGGTATACAACACGGCTACTACCAATGACGTAACTCCGGGTATTTATTACAACAATGGTAATCGCTGGATACGGCTTGTGGGTAACCGATGAAAACGGGCTGAAGGATTTTGCAACTGTCCGGATGAACATTCTCCTCGCTGAGTTGCTGATTCCCAATGCGGTAACACCGAATGGTGACGGTAAAAATGATTTCTTTGTTATCCAGGGATTGGAAAATTATGATAATGGCGACCTGACCATCTTCAACCGTTGGGGCAATGAAATCTACCGAAGCCGCAGCTACCAGCAAAATTGGGACGCTGCGGGTGTGAGCGAAGGCACCTATTATTATCGCTTGGTACTCATCAAAGACGGTATAGAAACCATCCATAAAGGGTGGGTACTCGTAAAACGATAACAAACACAGAACACTACCACCATGAAAATAGCATTCAAAAGCCTCGTATGGTTGCTCTGCTGGAGTACCGTATTACCTATACGGGGCCAGCAGAACATCCAGTTTACCCAATATGTATTCAATTCGATGAGTGTAAACCCCGCCTATGCTGGTTACATGGAAGAGCTGTTTGCTCAATTGGGGCTCCGAAGCCAATGGATAGATCTGGAAGGTGCACCGCAAACGGGATTGTTATCGCTGGATGGTCTGCTCGACCTGTATGGCGCGCGGCGGCATGGTGGTGGCATACAGGTCATGGCTGACGAGTTAGGTCCCCAAACCGCCACCTCCGCCTACCTCAACTATGCATACCGGCTCCGTCTTGACCGCGAGGATACCCAACGGCTTAGTTTCGGGTTAGGAGCGGGGGTAACCCGATACAGCCTCGATGGCACTAAGATTACCGTGCTAGACGACGGTGATCAGGCGCTTCCCACGGGAAAAATCAGCAACTTCGTGCCGGACATCCGGTTCGGTATCTATTACCACAATGCCAGGTGGTATGCCGGAGCCTCGATCATGGACCTTCTCTCCGGTGGCAGCAGCGATAACCTGTTCCGATGGGACCAAACCACTACAGACCGCATCCGGCGCAGACGGCACTTATACCTGATCGGTGGACTGCTGGTGGATCTCAATGAATCCGTCAAGCTACGCCCCAGCGTGTTGTATAAAGATGACTTCAAGGGCCCGCCCAGCCTGGACCTCAATGCCATGGCCATCTTCAGCGACCGCCTGTGGCTGGGAGGCGGCATCCGCACAGGTGTTTCTGCTTTCCGCCGGGACTATCAGCGGTTCACCGGAGATCGCCTGAGCGGCCTGAATGCCATTTCCTTCGTCATGCAGGTCTTCGCCACCGACCGACTCCGGATCGGGTATTCCTATGATTACATGCTAAGTCGCCTCAATGGCTTACAAAACGGATCGCATGAAGTGACACTCGGTGTTACATTGGGAAGACCGCTTGACCGGGTAAAATGCTATTTCTAATCGCGCTATAGTTTCTGGAAAACCACGGTGGCATTGTGTCCGCCAAAACCGAATGCATTGCTCATCGCTACGTTGATCTTATGGGGTTGCGCTTCGTTCATGACGATGTGCATACCCTGCGGAACCGCCTCGTCAAGCGATGCAATGTTGATGGTTGGCGGAATTACCTGATCGTTGATTGCCTTTATGGCGATAATTGCTTCAATGGCGCCAGCGGCACCCAATAGATGTCCGGTCATCGACTTGGTGGCACTGATGCGCAGGTTTTCCGTATTACCCAGGGCGGCACTCACCGCCTTTAGCTCGCTGATGTCGCCGATCGGCGTAGAAGTTGCGTGCGGATTGAGGTAATCTACCCCTGCGGAGGATACCCCCGCCTCTTTCAGCGCCAGTTTCATAGCTTTGGAAGCACCGATTCCCTCGGGATGGGGTGCCGTCATGTGATAGGCGTCTGCCGTCATAGCAGCTCCCACCAATTCGGCGTAAATATGGGCACCTCGTTGCTTTGCATGTTCATATTCTTCCAAAATCAGGGCTCCTGCACCTTCACCCATCACAAAACCATCCCGGTCCCGATCATACGGACGGCTTGCGTGCTGGGGGTCCGCATTGCGCATAGACATCGCCTTCATGGCCGAAAACCCACCGATGGAAGCCGGCGTAATCGGCGCCTCAGAACCTCCGGTTACGAATACTTTCGCCTTACCCATCCTAATGTAATTAAACGCATCCATCAGGGCGGTGTTAGAGGTTGCACAGGCTGAAACAGCGGTGTAATTAATACCCTGCAACCCGAACTTCATCGAGATCATGCCCGAGGCAAGGTTCACAATCAGCCGCGGAACAAAAAATGGACTGAAACGGGGTGTATATCCGCCTGTGACGTATTGGGTCACCTCCTCCTCGAAGGTCTCCATGCCACCTTGGCCCACCCCCCAGATCACGCCGATATCAAATGGATCCATTGCCGAAAGATCCAGCCCCGAATCTTCCAGCGCTTGCGAAGCCGAATACAGCGCATATTGGGTAAAGAGATCGCTCCGCTTGATTTCGTTCCGGTTCAAATAACGCTCCGGCGAAAATCCCTTGACCTCGCAGGCGATCTGCGTACGGAATTGGCTTGCATCAAACCGGGTAATGGTTCCAGCTCCGCTTACGCCGCTGATAAGGTTTTGCCAAAATGTTTTCACATCGTTGCCCAGGGGCGTAACAGCTCCCATGCCGGTGACGACCACTCTTGTCATAGTTTCAAAATTTCCGGCAAAAATAGCAAATTAAACCGGTTAGCTAGCCTACCCGCTCATTCCGGTACATCCAATAAAACAATTGCGGCAGTACGGTGAACGAAAGCAGCATGCAAACCTGCAATCCGCCCACAATCATAATGGCCAATGGTTTTTGGATTTCGGATCCCATTCCCGTCGAAAGTGCTGCCGGCAGTAATCCCATGGAGCCCATCAGGGCAATCATAACGATGGGACGGATACGGCTGTACACGCCTTGGCGGATGGCTGCTGCCAGGGACAACTTCCTGCGAAACAGATTTTCTTTCATCACCGCAATAAGGATAATGGCATTGATCGTATTGACACCGAACAGGATGATGAAACCGATTCCCGCGGAGATACCAAACACCGTGCCCGTCGCCCATAACGATAAAAACCCGCCCACAAAGGCAAAGGGGATCGTGCCCAGCGCTACAAACGTGTCTTTGTAATTGCCAAAATTGAAGTACAGCAGAAACAGAATCAACACCAACGCTATGGGCACTACCACAGCCAATTGACGCGAAGCCCGTTCCTTACTTTCAAATTCGCCCGCCCATTCCACTTTGTTCGTTTTTGGAATATTCGTTTCCGCCGCTACGCTGCGCTGGGCGTCGGCAATCGTGCTTCCCAGGTCACGCCCCTCGATACTGAACCCCACGCCGATGTAGCGGCTGCTTCCTTCACGATAAATGAACGTCGGCCCCGTATGAAACCCAATCGTGGCGATTTCACGGAGTGGTACCGACTTACCATCCATGGTAGGAATCAAAATGTTGCCGATCTTTTCATCATCATCGCGATACGCAGCCTGAAAACGCAGACGCACATCGAACAACCGTTCGTTTTCATAAAATTGCGTAGCCGCTTGCCCGCCGATCGCCATTGCCACTACCGCCTGTACATCAGCCGTATTCACCGCATAGCGGGCCATCTTGCTGTCGTGCAGTTGAATACGCAACTCCGGTAGCCCGATGTTTTTATAGACTTTCAGATCCGTAATACCCCGAACCGTTGCCAGGACCTTTTCCACCTGACCCGCATAATCTTCCAGCTGGCCTAGGTCATCACCAAAAATCTTGACAACCAACGCGCTTTTTACCCCGGCTACATATTCTTCCACATTGTCCTGGATGGGTTGGCTGAACCCAAAGTTGATGCCGGGATAGGCTTCCAGTTCCGCACGCATTTCGCTGAGTAACTCATCTTTGCTGATCTTCCGCTTCCAGTCCGATTCGGGAAATAACTGGATGTGGAATTCAATGTTGAAAAAACCGGTGGGATCGGTTCCATCGTTCGGCCTTCCCGTCTGGCTCATCACAAATTCCACCTCCTCAAAGCCCCTTAATTTCTGACGCATCTCATTGGCCAGCCGTACGGATTCGTCCAGGTTGACACTGTTGGGTAAGGTTGCCCGCACATAAATCGCTCCCTCGTTCAGGCTCGGAATAAATTCGGAACCATAAAATAAAAAACGTACGCCGCAGCCAACCACCAATACGGAAAAGCCAACCAGCGTCAGTCGCCGATGGCGCTGGCTCCACTCAAATAGAAGCGACGCCCCACGGTGGAATCCGTTGGAAATAAAGTTCTCTTTTTCGCGGATATTCCGCCGCAGTAGGACCTTGCACATGGCAGGTACATAGGTCAGGCTAAGAATGAGTGAACCCAGCAGGGCATACCCCAGGGTAAATGCCAATGGTGAAAACATCTTGCCTTCCACCTGCTGAAAGGAGAAAATAGGAAGCAAGGCGACGATCAGGATCAACTGTGCAAAAAAAACGTAGGTAGCTACACTGGCTACACTTTTTTTGATGATGCCCAGCTTGATTGAACGATTAAACCGTTCCATGCCCACCAAATCAGCCCGCTTGCGCATGCCGACGAATACGCTTTCGACAATCACCAGCGTTCCTTCCAGCAGAAGCCCGAAATCCAATGCACCCATGGAAATGAGGTTGGCAGGCAATCCCTGAATACGCAGCATAACGATGGCAAAGAGAAAGGCCAGGGGGATAACGGAGGCTACGATGACGGTGGTGCGCCAATTGAATAGGAAGATAAAGACAACTACCGATACCAGCACGATGCCTTCGATCAGGTTCCTGCTTACGGTATGGACCGTCGCCCCCACCAACTCGGTACGGTCGATAAACGGAACGATCTTGACATTCACCGGCAGGATGCGCTCATTGAGTTCCGTAATTTTTTCTTTTAGCCGGGCGATGACGTCTCCGGGATTTTCCCCACGGAGCATAATGACGATACCTTCCACCAGATCGTCATCGTCCTGAAGCCCGACTTTGCCGAGCCGTGGCTTGGCCGACACCACCACCTGGGCGACATGCTTCACCAATATGGGAGTACCTCCTTTCACCGTGATGAGGATGTTCTCGATATCCTCCTCTTTGTCAAGCAGGCCGATACCGCGCACCACGTAGGCCTGATCTCCGCGTTGGATGACATCGCCCCCCACATTGATGTTGCTTTTGCTCACGGCTTCATACACATCCAATGGGGACAGGTCGTAGTTGACCAGTTCGGTTGGATTGATCTTGATTTCATATATTTTCTCCTCTCCACCAAAGCTCACCACATCGGCCACGCCCGGTACGGCCACCAACTCACGTTCGATGACCCAATCCTGTATGGCGGTGACCTCCTTAATGGGCAGATCACTCTTTACCACATACCGGAAGATTTCACCCGTCGCGCCCGAAGGAGGTTCGATATCCGCAGTGGCCCCTTCGGGCAGGTCAACCCCCTGCAAGCGGTTCGATGCATACTGCTGCGCATAGAAGTCGTCCATCCCATCTTCGAAGATTAGCGTCACTACGGACAACCCGAACAACGAAATAGACCGTACCTCCGCTTTGCGGGGGATGGTATTGACTTCTTTGGATATCGGTAGTGTAACGAATTTCTCTACCTCCTCTGCACTTCGCCCGGGCCATTGGGTAATGATACGCGCGCGGGTATTCGTCACATCGGGATATGCCTCAATGGGGGTATGCACGAGGCAATAAATGCCTACCCCCAGCAGCAGCGCGGTGAAGAAAAAGACAATGAATGTATTTTTGAGCGAGAAGGAAACCACCCCCTGAACCAGCTTCTTCATTCCCTATCCTTTTATTTTTTCATAAATGAGCAAATGGTTCTCTGTAACCACGCATTCACCAGCCTTCAACCCTTCGCTTACGAAACACCATTCCTGGTCGCGGGCAAGCAAGGAAAGGCGTCGCAGTTGAAGGTCGCAGTCTCCGCCGTATACCACGGCAAAATATTGGTTGTCGTCGAAAATAACGGCGTCTGCAGGCAGGGCAACCGTCGATTTGCCGGTACGGCGGGTCACCACAACATCGGCAGACATCCCCGGTTTCAACTTCAGTCCCTCATTGGCGATCACAATACGAGCTTTGAGCACGCGCTCATTACTGTCAAACACCTGCGGAAGTGCCGAAATGCGCCCATGGAAAACCACTCCGGGATAAGCCAGCGTGCGGATCTCGGCATCCATGCCCTCCTTCACAAATTGCATGTCGGTTGCATATATGTTGGCCATCACCCACACATCGTCGAGTCCGGATACCGTAAACAGGTTGTCTCCATCGTTGACTGGCATACCCGAATTGATGTTTTTCTCCACGATGTAACCGGAAGAAGGCGAGCGGATCTCAAAAGTACCCTGTGCCGGGTTGGGATGAAAAAGCGATAGGTTCGCCTCGATGTTCCCCAGTTCGGCATCCAGCTTTTCAAGTGTCGATTTCGCTTCTGCGAGGTCCCGATCCGAGGCAATATGGTCCGCATGCAGGCCCTGTGCCGCAGCCAGTTCGCGTTCGGCAAGCCGTCGCTGCGATTCAAGGCTTCGCTTTTCGGCCAACAGGGAATGAAGTGCCGGACTTTTCAGTGTGGCCAATAGTTGTCCCTGTTTCACGAAATCACCCAGGGAAAAAAAGGTTTGCACAGTCACACCCGTTACCCAGCTTACGAATTGCACCACCTTGTCCGGATTGTAGGAAACCTCACCCGTCAACGTAATATGTTGGGTGATACCCCGCTCCTGCAAGGTATCCAGCGCCAGTTGACTGCGCAAACTTTCGCTCAGGCAGAAGCCTGTAGGCTTTTCTTCAACCAGTTGCTCTCGCGGCTCGCATGCAGCGGCCAGCAATAGCACAAACCAACTATACCGTTTTATCATACGTCTATTTTTTATCAGGGAAGTTGATTCCCCACGTGGTACCGGAGCGCTTCGTATTGCACACGCAATTCTTTTTCGGTATCCAGCAGGGTGTCTTTTGAATGTAAATACGCCTCCAAAAAGTCGAGGTATTCCAATAGGCTGATGTGCCGTTCGGCAAAGTTCCGGTGGTAGCTCGCCAGCAGGGTATCCATGTCGGCTTCATACTGTGTCCCCATGTGTTCCCTGCGTGCAATGATAGCCAGCAGGTCTTTCCATATCCGGATGGCTTCGCTTTCCGCTTCATTCTTTTTGTCGTCTGCCAGCAATCTGCTTTGCGCCAAGGCCAATTGAGCGGCCTTGATATTGCCTTGATTACGGTTGAAAAAGGGAAGGTCCACTGCGATACCGAGCCCCACGAAGTCACGCATGATGTTACCTCCTCGGTCATAGCCCGCGCTAACGGTAACATCCGGCACCCGTTGCGCCTGCTCGTAACGCAATTGCCAATCGGCCTGAACTGTGCCCGATTGCAGGGCTGCAAGTTCGGCATTGTGGGTATTTGCCCATTCCTGTAGGGTAGGTGCATCCAGCGCGTTAAGGACATCGATGGGGATGTCCGTGCCCCCCCCCCCGCCGGTAAGGATCAACTCCTGTTGTGGTGTCAGCCCCATGAGCGTCTTTAACTGCCGTTGGGCCTCCCCATTCTCCCGCCGGAGATCATCGATGGCTTTCATTAGTGCTACTTCGGAGGCCTGCAATCGCATGTATTCGCTGCGGCTGATGTTGCCCTGTGCGACCTGACGCTGATACCCACCCAGCAATTGCTGCAGCTGTCCCAATACCCCCTGGTAAACAACCATTCCCGCCTGGGTACGGTACAATTCGGCCATTTCGGTGCGGAACTCGGCTTGCAGGCTTCGGAGCAGGTCCTCAAAGGAGTGCTCCGCCACGACCAGGCCGGCCTCCTCCACGGCGATGCGTTTCCGGCGTTTGCCTGCCGTCTGAATGAGTTGTTCGACATCCACCGCCACCTGAGCGTGGTTGCCCCAATCGCCAAAAAGGCGGCCCAGCACTTCGGCATCCCGGTTGGACCAAGGATTGACTTCTCCGATGGACAGCACCGGATTGGGCCATAATTTGGCCTGTATTACCTGCGCTTTGGCCATATCGATATCCAGCTTACCGGCCAACAAGCGCAGATTGCGTTGCAGGAAGACCGCTTCGGCCTCCGTAGGGGTTACCGCCAAGGTGTCCGGAGCGTATTGCCCGTGGGTTCCTGTTGCCACGCAGCAAAATGCCACCACCGCCAGGTAACGAAAACCCATTTTCATAGGTGCCCCTCCTTGTCCGAATCCTTATCCGTCTTATCGCCTTCCGGCTCGGGCTCCTCCTCCTGTCCACGCTTAAACTCACGCACACCGCGACCGAGGCCACGCATCAATTCCGGTATCTTTTTTCCCCCGAATAGCAACAGGCAGGCCAGCACGATCAGCAGCATCTCCTGTCCGCCGATACCCATAATGCCCAACAAAACCAATTTTCCGTAAACCATCGTTCTTATTTCGTTTGACCGCAAAAGTAACGGCACAACATTAGAACGGGATTAGAGCGGGGTTAAAGTTGCCTAAAGATAAACGTAGCCTGGGTGCCCCGCGCATCTGAGGTGAGGGAAAAAGCAACATCATTTTGCTTACAGATAAGCACGGCTAAGGAGAGGCCGATACCGCTTCCCTTGGTATCGCCCACATTGCTGCCCCGGTAAAAGGGCTGGTGCACAAACTGCAATTCCGTCGGGGGTATGCCCGGTCCCTGGTCCTGAACCGTCAATCGAAGCGCCCCGTCCGATTCAGCAAGCGCGATGGTAACCGGCTTGCCGCATGCATATTTCACGGCATTGTCAATCACATTGTAAACAGCCATCTGCAGCTGGTTACGATACCCCTTTACAACGAGGCGATCCGCATCGGCCACGGAAACATCCAGACTCAGCAGCGGCTTAACTTCCGGCCACCGTTCGAAAATCCGGTCCATTACATCCCATAACAGCTCGTCTAAGCGATACATTACACTGCCTTGTGGATTCGTGCGAAGACCCGCCAGTATCATCAGGTTATTGAGCATATGTTCCAACTGTGATACCTCCGCCAGCACCGTTTCACTTACCTTTCTATACTCGGCGGGTGAACGCTCACGCTGCGCAAATACTTCAAGGTTGCCCGTGATGGATGCCAACGGTGTCTTGAACTCGTGCGATACGTAGTTAATGAAGTTTCTTTGGATGACAAAATTCTCCGAAAGCCGCAGCAGCAACCCATTGAAGGTATCAATCAACTCATGCAGCTCATCTTTGGTGCGCGGCAGGGTCAATGCGCGTTCCAGGTTGTGGGCTTGAAGTTGGTTCACCTGATGGATGACGGATGAAATCGGCCGATAGGCGATCCGAGATAATGCATAGCTCAGCAGAAAAATAAGCAGCAGGCCAATGGCGAGTGCAGTGCCCATCGCGAGCAGCAACTGATTGCGTTGTGCCGTAAAAAAGGAATGATCTGCCGCCACCACCACCACAAAGTCACCTTGGTTGTCTGGGTAGTGCAGGCCATAGTAGTAATACCCTTCAGTCTTGAACCGCACCCGCCCTTCTTCCCGGATACGTTGCAGCATCGCGGGCGTGACCGCTTCCCTGAACTGCCCGTTGCCATAGCGCAGCCTGCCGGAATGATCGTATACTTTGACGTCTGTCTGCTGCATCTCCACTTCAAAGTCTGTCCGTATCCGATTGTGTTCGCGGGTAGAAAGCTCATCTTCTTCCAGGTAAAACATAGCGGATAGCAACCCCGTCTTTTGCAGATCACTGAAAATGATCCGTTCGGAAGTGACCACAAACATATAGTAGACCACAAACGCCGCTAAGGCAAATACCACACCGAACGTGAGCGACGAAATCAAGGTAAGCCTGTTGCGGATGGTCATGGCCGGAATTTCATTGGGGTTCTTTCCACAGGTAACCGGTACCTTTCACCGTATGGATGAACTTGACTCCCTGTCTCTCAATTTTATTTCGGAGATAAGAAATGTAAACATCCACCACATTGGTGCTGTTGTCAAAGTTAATGCCCCAAACCGCGTTAAGTAACTGTGTTCTTGGCAGTACGCGACCGCGGTGTTCGACCAAATACAGCAGCAGTTTGTATTCTTTGGGCGACAGCTCGATCTCTTCGCCGTGCAGCGTTACCCGGTGTTCATCCGTATTGACAATCAAAGGGCCGCTGTGATACGATTGCCCGCCGCCTTGGCGGGACAGCTGTGCTCGGCGCACCAGGGCGTTGATGCGCGACAGCAGTTCCTTAAAGTGAAAGGGCTTTACCAGGTAGTCGTCTGCTCCGCTATCCAGCGCCGTAACTTTATCATCGGGACCGTCTAACGCACTGAGTACCAAAATGGGTGTGTGGTTACGCCGGTAGCGGATCAGCTTCGTCAGCTGCACCCCATCGATACCCGGCAACATGATATCCATGAGGATGACGTCCCATTCGTGATCGCCTATCCAGTCCCTTGCCAGCTCGGCGGTACGTGCCAGCGCGACCGTATGCCCGGATTCCTCCAGACCTTTGATGACAAAATCACTGATGCGGCTATCATCTTCAACGAGCAAGATGTTCATGTAGGCCAAAGTTAACGTTAAGGACTGCGAAATCCAATTTTGGAAATGTATATTTGTGTGATGGACCCCTTTTACACCGATAAACAGACCCTTTCCGATCTGCAATTACTGGACGATGGGCCTGACAGTGTATTCGCCTGCTTTAACAAAACCATCACGTACGGAGGGGAGGATGCATTGCGTGAACTGTTCCGTAAGCCGCTTACCGACCTCAACCAGCTCCAACAACGAAGCGCAACAATCCGGTTCCTTATGGATCAGGTGGACGAATTGCGGTTGGACAAAACCACCGTGGATTTTCTGGATTACTACCTGAAAAGCCCCGAGCGGCCGGTGTCGTTTTCCGTTTACCGTGGCATCCGCAATACGGTTAAATTCTTTTTTTCGCCCAACCAGGCTTTTTATGCCAAACGCCGGGGAATTGCGGAGATGGTCGATACCCTGATGTTTATCAAGCAGTTTGGCGAAACCCATCCCGAAGGAAACAACATTCCATTGCTGGCCGATCTGCAGGAATCGTTGCACAAACTGACGCAACACCCGATACTTAAAAAATTGGTAAATGCTCCCCAACGCCGCCTGAAGCGCTATACCCTGGAGCAGATTGACTTCCTTTTGCGCAAGGAATACTACCAGGAAACCCTTACCTTGCTCGATCAGCTGTATTTCCTCGATGCCTACTACGCCGTGGCCAGCACTTCCAGGGCACGGGGGTTTACGTTCCCCACCTTTCAAGAAAAGGAAAACTTGAGCCTGGAAGGCGTCTTCCATCCTTTGGTTAGCAATCCGGTGGCCAATGCTGTCATCCTGGATACCGACAAACGGGTAAATTTCA
The DNA here is from genome assembly GCF_014642075.1 of Parapedobacter defluvii. GTDB lineage: Bacteria > Bacteroidota > Bacteroidia > Sphingobacteriales > Sphingobacteriaceae > Parapedobacter > Parapedobacter defluvii. Next base: position 82,585 of record NZ_BMIK01000004.1, read on the forward strand.
TTACCGGCGCCAACATGTCGGGCAAATCCACCTTGATGAAAGCGACCGGTATTGCGGTATACCTCGCCCACATCGGGTTTCCGGTTCCGGCAAGCCGCATGGAAACGTGTATCCTGGATGGATTGATCACCACCATTAACCTGGCCGATAACATCAACGACGGTTACAGCCATTTTTACAGTGAGGTAAAGCGCGTCAAGCTGGTAGCACAGCAGATCCATCAGTCGGATCGCCTGCTGGTTATTTTTGATGAGCTGTTCCGGGGCACCAACATCAAAGATGCGTACGACGGTTCGCTCCGTATCATACAGGCCTTTTCCGGACTTGGCAAAGGTTTCTTCATGGTCTCAACCCACATTGTAGAGGTTGCACAGGCACTTTCCACCAATGGAAAAATTGCATTTAATTACCTGCCCAGCCGTATGGAAAAAGAAAGACCTGTATTTGACTACCAACTGCGCGGGGGCATAACCGACGACCGAATTGGCCTTTGGATATTACAGAATGAGGGCATATTTGAACTTTTAAAATAGCATCAAAGCCCTCATCACTGGTACTGGATATAAATCGGCTTCGGTATAAAGCTATTCACTTCCTCAACCGTCATCATCCGGTGCGGAGCTGGTATCAGGTCGTTTTTGTAAAAGAACTTAAACCCGGTAAATTGTACTGGTTCCCGGAAAATGTATGACTGATAGGTGTTCTTTTTCAATGCCGGAGCACCCCATCCGTCCATATTGATCACCACCTGCACCTCGGGCCGTAATGCTATCCGGCTGTAATCTTTGACCATTCCTTGTGTGAAACGATGGACGACCAACACCTTTGGTGGGAGATCATGCTCACGAACCAATTCCGCCAGGTGCGATGCCGCAAAATTAATGTCCTCGGCTGTAAAATGACCGACCCGCTTTCCCGGCGGCAGGTCGTCTTTCATCGAAAACTCCGGATCAATACCCAAATGTACGTGGGGCATGCGCAGAAATGTATCCAAGCGGGGCAGTTCATCCGCCAACGTGCTGAAGCCCACCTGTATATCCAAAAACACCAGTGCGTCCCTTTTCTTTGCAATGCGCAGCACCGAATCTACCTGGCTGAACGGCATACGCGATCGGTATTTTCCATCCCTTCCCCCACTGCCTTGTGCCGTTACGGCGATGTAATGCAAGGCAGGAATCGCTTCTGTGGACGTATCCACCGCATTCCATGCGGCGACTTCCCCGTCCAGCTTAGCCAGCATATCGTCCGGTGGTAATTCACCTAGAATACCCATTTTAGCCGAATAGAGGTTTCCGTAGAAGGCAATGATCCGCTTATATGGCAAGATTGCCCCTGTGAGCGGAACAGGCTGTTCCGCTACCGGCCATCGACCGGTGGTGTCGTGTTCAGCCAGATCGCGGACAAGCGCGTGGTATTCCAACGAGTCGACGGTAGTAGATCTTACCTGCTTTGCCACAGTGTCTTCCTTTGTTTCCACGGTATCTTCGTTTATCGCTACGGTATCTTCCGCAGCCGTTGCTCCCGTTGCGAATGAGCGGCCGCTCTCTGTAAACTGACATCCGTGGAGACCCCACAGCAGGCCTATGCTGAAAATAGGCAGTATAACGCGTCGGAATGTTCCCTGCTTCATCGCCGCAAATAAACATAAAAAATAAGAATATCCCATCAATGGCTTGGGTACAAGGTAATCGAATCGATCGTTTTCCCCGATTGATCGACGACGTCAATATGCAGGCGCTGACCGTCGGCTGTCGCTTTCAACATATTGTTATTCGAATTAACCAATATGGGGAATTGATGGTTTCCCGGCTGTGCTTCCCGTTTCATGTGCCTGTGCAGGTGACCGCTCAGCATGACCTGGGCGCCCGCCGCATTCAACAACGGAACAAATTTTCGGGCAATTTCCTCCTCGCCATGCCAACCGCCGAAAGGCGGCATGTGGCAGACAACCACCTTATAAGGGGCCTCCCGGTATTCCGGACGCTGAAGTGCTTCTTTCAGCCACTCGGCCTGCTGGGTGCGGTATTCGTCCATAGTAACTATTCCGCTGTACTCGATATCGCTATCGGGCTTGTCTTCTCCACAGTCGAGCACAACAAAACAGACCGGCCCTCTCCTGAATACGTAATAAAGATGTCCCGAAGTAGTGGGAAAATAATCGGGAAATGCACTTGCGAAATTTCCCCGCGTCTCGTGGTTTCCCCGCGCATAATACATCGGGATTTCCGAAGCAAATAACGCGGTCGCGGTATCCATGTAATGGGCAAACAACTGCTCTTCGCTCCGCAAATCATTGGCCATGTCTCCATTGAAGAAAACCAGGTCCGTCTCTGGCCAGTCCAATTGGCCCAACAGGTTTTTCATCACGTCGTTACGGCCGTGTATATCATTGACAATTGCAAACGAAAGGCTGGATTGATCCGGCCGGCTCGTTGTAAAGCTCAACGGTGCGCGCTGATATACCTGCGTGGCCACGACCTGCCCGTACTGGACATTGGTACCCACGTGGCTGATTACTTCTTGTGCATATACCCGGTAGCGGTATTTTACCCCCGGCTGAAGCCCGCGCAACGTCACCTTGTGCAGCTTGGATACATCCTTGAAACCGTGGCTGGAAGCAAAATGCTTGGGCCGTTCTTCCCGGTAAAAGTGGGTACTGTCATCCGGGGCAAGCTCCACCCAACCCACCGCATCCTTATCGGTTGTCCAGACGATCGTCACACCCGTGTCGTGCAATGCCTGCAGATAAGGCCCATGGGTGATGGAAATCTTGGTTTGTGCAATGCACACCGTAACATTCAGGAAGCAGCATAATAGGAAACAGACCGATTTATTCATGTTCTTTAGTGTTTTACATTCCATAGGCATGCAAGATAGCCAAAGTATTTCTTTTCCCACTTAAACCACAAGCAGGGCTGGATTAAATCCGTAATTTTGTATCGTATGAGCAACATCATCCCACCTCCTTTGGTACGCAGACTAGGCAACCTCGCAGGTTTTGATACAGACGCTTTTGAAGCGGTGCATAAGCAGGAGGGAGGCGTCACCTCCATCCGGGTCAATCCAGACAAGCCGCCTTTTCCCCCGTCCTTGTCTATTGATCGGGATCCCGTGCCCTGGTGCAACACGGGTTATTACCTACCCGAGCGTCCCGTGTTTACCCTCGATCCTTTGTTCCATGCGGGCTGCTATTATGTACAGGAAGCATCGTCTATGTTTATTGCCCACGTCATTAGGGAGTTGGCGTTGGAGAGACAACCACTTGTCGCATTGGACCTCTGCGCGGCCCCGGGGGGAAAGAGTACACTGCTGAACACCTATCTGCATCCCGACAGCCTGCTCATTACCAACGAACTCATCAAGAGCCGGGTTATCGTCCTGGCCGACAACCTTGTCCGCTGGGGACATTCCAATACGGTTGTCACCAACAACGACCCTTCGGCATTCTCACGCCTTCCGGGGTACGTCGATCTCATGCTGGTCGATGCACCCTGTTCCGGATCGGGGATGTTCCGCAAAGATCCGGCGGTCCTCAACGAATGGTCGGAAAGCATGGTGCAGCTATGCAGCGAGCGGCAGCGCCGGATTTTGGCTGACAGTCTCCCCGCACTCAAAGAAGGAGGTATTCTGCTGTATTCCACCTGTTCGTATTCCGTTGAGGAAAACGAAGAAATTGCCGACTGGCTGTGTGAAACACAAGGCATGGAACCCGTGGCTATCCCGGTAAATGACGCATGGGGCATTGAGCAGACACAATCGGAGCGGCATGCATGCCCCTGCTTCCGCTTCTATCCGCATCGGTTGCGGGGGGAGGGCTTTTTCCTGGCTGCATTCCGTAAGGTCGTAGGCCAACCCTCGTTCGACCGCCCCAAACCAAAAACAGAGCGCTCTAACCCATCCATTGCACTGGAAAATTGGGTGATTCATCCTGAAAAATTCTTTTTGTTTCCCGTTGGCGACGATATACACATCCTTCCCAACGGAAGGGAAAGCGATCTGCGCATTCTTCAGCAGATGCTTTATCTACGCAATGCAGGCACACGGGTTGGCCGCATGGCAAAGGGAGCACTTGTACCCGCGCATGACCTGGCCCTGAGTCTAGCCCGCCATCCCGGTATCCCCACTGTACCGCTGGATCGTGCACAGGCGTTGGAATACCTCCGCAAGGGTAACCTTCCGCTCTCGGTCAATCCGGAGGGGCTTACCGGCTGGGTAATCGCTTCGTATGAAGGGGCTTCCTTGGGTTGGATGAAAATGCTTCCAAACCGCATCAACAACTATTACCCGAAAGAATGGCGGATTTTAATGGATAATGGATAGTGGATAATGGATAATGGATAATGGATAATTGTCAACTGTCAACTATCAACTGTCAACTATCAACTGTCAACTATCAACTATCAATTAATTAAAGCAGATCATTTGCCAGGTTGGCCAATTCACTCCGTTCACCCTTTTGTAACGTAACATGGGCATACAGGGGATGATTTTTCACATTCTCGATAAGGTAAGACAGCCCATTGCTTTCGGCATCAAGGTAGGGGGTATCGATTTGGTAGATATCACCTGTAAAGACGATTTTGGTGTGTTCACCCGCACGCGAAATGATGGTCTTGATTTCATGCGGTGTCAGGTTCTGTGCCTCATCCACAATAAAGAAAATCTTGGTCAGCGTACGGCCCCGGATGAAAGCAAGCGGGGCGATGGCAATCTTTTCTGTTGCGATCAGCTCATCGATCTTTTCGAGCATCTTTTCATCGTCCGCATATTGTTCCTTGATAAAGCGGATGTTGTCCCATATAGGAGCCAAAAAAGGATCGGTTTTGGATTTTGCATCTCCCGGCAGGAAACCGATTTCACGGTTGCTCAGCGGGATGACCGGCCGGGTGATGTAGATCTGTCGGTAGTTTTTGCGCTGCTCCAATGCACTTGCCAGCGCCAGCAAGGTCTTTCCCGTGCCGGCATTGCCCTGGATACTTACCAAGCGGATTGCCGGATCAAGCAACGCATGAAGTGCAAACGCCTGCTCGGGATTTCGCGGCTTGATCCGGAAAACAGGAGCCGTCGATACGGGCGTCAGGGTTTGCGAGCTTCTATGATAAAACGCATATAACGTCTTCCGGTTATGTCGGATGGCATAGAAATGGTTTGCTCCGATATGGTCCAGCGGTATATTCCCCACAGGTACGCTGGTTTTGTTCTTCAGCGTTTCAACGAGTTCATCGGGGAAATCGTTCCGTACCGTCTTACCGGTATAAAGCGCTTCCACGTTCTTGATCTTTCCGGTTTCATAATCCTCCGCAGGCAGGTTGAGTGCTTTAGCCTTCAAACGGAGGCAGATATCTTTGGATACCAGAACGACTTTCCGGTCCGGATTTTCTTCCATCAGAATGAGGGCCGCATTGATGATCTGGTGATCGTACTTATCGTTGCCGAAAATCTTTTCCGCATCCATGCGCTGCGGTTTTCCCGAAAGGATCACCCGGAATTTACCCTTAGTCTGCCCATTGAGGTGTACCCATTGGTTAATCAGCTTTTTGCGCGAAAGTTCGTCAATCAACCGGATAAAACCGCGTGCCTCAAAATTTCGGGTTTCATTGCCCCCCTTCATGTTGTCGAGCTCCTCCAACACCTGCACAGGAATCGCCACATCGTGCTCCTGAAAGTTGTTCAGCGCGTTGTGGTCATACAAAATGACAGATGTATCCAGAACAAAAATTTTACGGGATGCCGCCATAGGTACCTGCTTGCTCCAATTGAAGACATAAAATTACTGTTTTTTCATTATTTCTAGGAGCGTAAACTAGAATTTAAGAAGAAAAGTGCAATACAGATCATCCGCATTTTGCGGTGCAGTGTGGATAATTATATCCACGTAAAATGTGTAAAACCTTATGCTTATGTTACGTAAAGATTACTTAACCCAATGTTTCGGGACAAACAAAATGTGGATAACCCAAGCATTCTAGGTGGAAAACATGTTAATAAAATAACTCATTTTTTTCTTGGCACATAAGTATTTTGTTACTACCTTAGACAATATCAAGTACGAAGTTCTTTGAATCGCCCAAATGAGTATCCACAAACGAAGCAGTGCCAACAGGTAACTATTTCAGGATTACTTTAGCGATGGATTGGTTCCAAAGGTGTCATGCCGATGGAAGTTGCCAAATGCCCTGTAAAAGGGGTAGGCTCAATCAAAAACATACGCAGTGGGGTTGTTACTTTTCACTGTTCTCTACGGAGAAGGTATAAGGTAGCAAATGCATGATGGAATTGCGATGCCTTCCGTGCATACGCAAGGAACAAATGCCGACAAAGATACTTGACTTGATACCTGAATTTTCAGCTACGGCTGTAATTAAGGTTAAAAACGGAAGGTTCAAATCGAAAGAAGAGGCCTTCCGTTTTTTTTATAGCTTCAGATCCGCCCATACGGGATAGTGATCCGATAGCTTAGCCTTGATGATCTGATACCGGGCTACCTTAAAATCTTTGCTGGCCAAAATGTAATCGATCTGAAAATTGGGAAAATCCCCATTGTAGGTTACCCCCCAGCCCCGGCCTTTTTCGCGAAACGCATTTTGCAGACCAGACGATACGTTGCTCACCGCGTATGACAAAGGGGTATCGTTGAAATCTCCCGCAATGAGATAGGGAATTTCACACTCCTGACTATGTTTCCGGAGCGCATCGGCTTGGTCACTACGGGCACTAAAGGCCCATTTCAGCCGTGCCCCGATACGCTTGGTGGATGCCGCGTCTTTCTCTAGGGTCTTCGCCGGGCTCTTGATGAATTCGTAATCTTCCTTTTGGAAACCGATGGAACGCAGGTGGACATTGTATACCCTGAAAATACGCCCTCCTTTATCAATATCTGCGTAAATCACCCGGTTCACACCGTGCTCATGGTTCGGGAGATAGCCCGATGCAACAATCGGATACCGGGAAAAGATCGCCAGGCCATACGCTTCGTAATCATTCTCTGCCGTGGGCAGAAAATAGTAATACGGCATTCCCATCTCCCGTTCAAATGCCTTGGCCATCCGGTTCCTCCCCTTTTGCCGCGTATAGTATTCCTGGATACAGATGACATCGGGAGAGATGCTGTCCATCAACTGCATCGTTTCTTTCCGAATGGTCAGCTCGGTGTCCTCCTGCTCAAAGGTCCTGAAAAAATGAACGTTATAGGTAAGCAGCCGGATGTCGCTACTGTCACGTAAAACGATTTCCGACGCAGAAACCTTTGCATGGAATCCGAAATGCTTAGCCAGCGTACCCCATCCAATAAGGATTGCAAAAGCAGAAATTACGGCAAACTTTACCCGGCGAACCAGCCAGTAAATAATAAACAGTACGTTGATAAGCAGCAGGGGTAGGTAAGCGATGCCAAAAAAAGCAATCGGCCAGAACGCCTGAGGGTTAATGACAGGGGCTAGGTAACTTAACAGCAATCCCCCAACTGCAAAAAAATTAGTCCATAAAACAGATCTGCTGAAGAAGTTCAGTCGTTTTAACCGGCGTGATTTCGCTGCCATCAGTATTCATTTTGTCCTTGCTTGCTGGCTTTGAACAAGGCTTCTTTTTCGGCTTTTGTCAGGCTGTCATAACCCGACTGAGAAATTTTATCTAAAATGCGATCGATTACTTCCTGGTTTGGGACCAGCGGTTCTTCATGGGGTGGTGGTACATCGTTGCGTACTACGCGGAGTTTACGCTTCCTACGCTCCCTTCCTCCTAATATACGGCTCCAATCCCGTCCGTTCTGCAGCCGTTTGATGTAAACGAAGCCGAATAGTGCTCCGCCGATATGGGCGATATTTCCGCCGGCGTTTAGCCCCCCCACGGCTAAAATAGCCAACGCTATAAACGCCAGTGCCAGGTATTTCAACTTGACATTGCCGAATAACAGCAGCCGGATGGTATAGTCCGGCAACAACGTTGCCGTGGCAAATACCACTGCACTCACGCTGGCCGAAGAACCGATCATAACCGTACGGTAAGCATCTGCGCGGAAGATAGGAATCAGGTTATACGCAAGCAGGTACAACGCACCACCTGCTAGACCGCCTGCAAGATAAACGAATGTGAGCTGCCTCTTTTTTAGGAAATCAAGAAAAATAATGCCCAGCCAAAATAGCCAGAGCATGTTAAAAAGGATATGGAACAGCCCCTGCTGCGTAAACATATACGTGCCGATTGTCCAGGGCCGGTATAACCAATCCGACGCGGATGCCGGAAGTTGCAACCAGGAAATCACATAATCCGACAAGGGTATGCGCGTGATACCCAAAGCCGTAACCAGCGACAAAATGCCGAGCCCTAAAAATACCACGATGTTGATGGCAATCAATACGTACAACGGATTCCCGGAACGGAAAGCCTTGTGCCATAAATCGCCAATCCATGACCTCTTCATCGCCATACTTCCTGATAAGAGTCGCTAATATATGAATTTTTTTTCTGAATCATTTTCCCCATCGAATCCTTACCAATAATTCGGCCGGCGGATTTTCCAGAACTTGATCAGCAGAAAACCTACCAGGGCTCCACCGATGTGCGCAAAATGCGCAATCGAACTACCGGTTCGGGAAATGCCCAAAAACAGCTCAATCAAAATCATCACCGGAATAAAATACTTCGCTTTGATGGGTACCGGCAGGAAAATCAGCATCAGGGGCGTATTCGGGAAAAGGTAGCCAAAAGCGATCAGCAAGCCGTAAATGGCTCCCGAAGCACCCACCATCGGCGTCGTGTATATCGAGCGGAGCGTCTGCCCTTCCGCTTCCGTCAGGCTTGAATTCACGCTTATGCTCTGCTGAATGACATCGACGTCCGCAATCAGCTGCCTGGCCGAAACGGAGTCGGCAATGCTATATACCTCCAGCGCCTGTACGCCGAACTGCAGTAACAGTGCCCCCAGCCCCGTAATCAAGTAATAGTTCAGGAAGCGTTTCGACCCCAGCACCTGCTCCAAAACCGGGCCGAACATGAACAACGCAAACATGTTGAAAAAGATATGCGTGAACCCTCCATGCATAAACATGTACGTGATAACCTGCCAGATGTGGAAGCCGGGAGAGTCCGGATAGTATACGCCAAACAATCGGTTTGCTCCCGGAAAAATAAGCGCACTGCCGACAAAACAGATGATATTAACAATCAATAGATTCTTGACAACGGGTGGTATTCCTGAAAACGGTGATGCGGTGTTGTTAAACATAATATTCTTTCAAAATTAGCGCTCAAACCGTTCAGACAGTTCTTGCAGTGTAAACGTAAGGATCACGGGTTTGCCACTCAATGACACGTTAGGCATCTCGCAGGCAAACAGCCGGTCAATCAATTCAGCCATATCATCTGTGGACAGTGCGGTGCCGGATTTAATAGCTGCGTGCCGCGCGAGGCTTCTGGCCAGTTTCTCCCGCTTTGGCAATTTTAAGGCGGCCTGGTTATTTTTGTAATCTTCCAGCAGCTGCTCCAACACCTGCCGCTCGCTCATGCCCGAGGTCAGGTCGGCCGGAATGCCCTCGACGACAAACGTATGTTTGCCGAACTCCCGGATCTGGAAACCCAGTGCCTGGATATCGGGCAATAAATCACTGATCAGTTGGAAGTCAGCCGCATTCAGTGTAACCGTCTGTGGGAACAGGCTCTGCTGGCTGGCACCCTTCCGGTTTTCCAGCTGCTGGCAAAACTGTTCAAACAGGATACGTTCGTGCGCAGCCTGCTGGTCAATCAAAATAAATCCCGAATGGATCTGCGACACGATGTACCGGTTGTGCAGCTGAAAAGGCTGCTTTTTTCCCGGTTGCGGCTGTTCTGCCGACAACTCTTCTTCATCCCTGTGGAGTCCAAGCTGGGTCGGCGCTTCTTTCTGTGAAATCTGGTACAACGTATCCCAGTTTTGCGGGATCGGCGATGACTGTCTGCCGCCACCGGATTTCCCATTCTCAAATGGGTTGAAATCCGGATTAAACGTAATCGAGGGTGGCGTGATCTCCTCCAGCGGTTTCGGACGGATCATTTGGCTGAATCCGGTCTCCTGGTTAAAATCCAGGGTGGGTGTGATGTTATAACGCCCCAACGATCGTTTTACGGCCGATTGGATAATGGCATAGATCGCCCGTTCATCGGCGTATTTAATCTCCGTTTTCGTGGGATGGACGTTGATGTCGATCTTCGCCGGATCAATCTCGATAAACAGTACGTAGAGCGGATAGCTCTCGGGGGGCAGAATTTCTTCATACGCCTTCACCACCGCATGGTTAAGGTATGGGTCTTTCACAAAGCGGTTATTCACAAAAAAGAACTGCTCCCCCCGTGTTTTCTTCGCATATTCAGGCTTGCCGATAAACCCCCTGAGGTTGATGATGGTGGTTTCTTCTTCCACCGGTACAAGCCGCTGGTTATAACTGTTACCAAAAATATGGACAATCCGTTGTTTGAGACTTTCGCCCGGCAGGTGAAACAGTTCGTTATCGTCGCTATGGAACGTAAAGAAAATGCGCGGATGTGCCAACGCCAGCCGTTGGAACTCATCCACGATGTGACGCATTTCCACGGGATTGCTTTTCAGAAAATTGCGCCTTGCCGGTATGTTGTAAAACAGGTTCTTGACGGCAATGCTGGTTCCTGCGGGAAGGGCTTCCGGCTCCTGCCGCACCACGTTCGAGCCTTCGATCTCTATAAGCGTACCCAATTCATCTTCCACGCGCCGCGTCTTCAGTTCTACATGCGCGATGGCCGCGATGGAGGCCAGGGCTTCTCCCCGGAATCCCATCGAACGGATGGCAAACAGGTCTTCCGCTTTCCGTATTTTTGAGGTAGCATGGCGCTCGAAACAGCGCCTTGCGTCAGTCACACTCATGCCGCAGCCGTTGTCGATCACCTGTATGAGCGATTTGCCCCCATCTCTCACGATGAGCCGGATTTTGTCGGCTCCCGCATCAATTGCATTCTCGATCAATTCCTTCACCGCCGATGCCGGGCGTTGCACCACTTCTCCCGCGGCAATCTGGTTGGCCACGGCATCCGGCAAGAGTTGGATAACGTCTGACATACGCTGCGAAGTTACGAAAACGTCCCTACTCCGCGCATCTCCAGGGCAAGAAAACGCGCGGTTTCGCTCCGCTCGCAGGCAACGAGGTCTTCCGGCGTACCGCTGAACAGGATTTCTCCGCCGCCGGCGCCGCCCTCCGGACCGAGATCGATCACCCAGTCCGCCACCTTGATGACGTCCAGGTTATGCTCAATCACCAATACCGTGTTTCCACGGTCCACCAAACGGTTAAGCACGCCCAGCAGCACATTAACGTCTTCAAAGTGAAGTCCCGTGGTCGGTTCATCCAGGATGTAAAAAGTTTGGCCCGTATCCTTTTTGGAAAGCTCCGTAGCCAGCTTTACCCGCTGCGCCTCGCCCCCCGAGAGGGTTACCGACGATTGCCCGAGCGTAAGATAACCCAGCCCGACATCCTGCAAGGTTTTTATTTTACGGTAAATCGAAGGAATTTTTTCGAAAAAGCTGACCGCCTCGTCAATGCGCATATCCAGCACGTCGGCGATGGATTTCCCCCGATAACGTACTTCCAGCGTCTCACGGTTGTAGCGTTTGCCATTGCAGGTTTCGCAAGGTACCTGCACATCGGGCAGGAAATTCATTTCGATGACCTTCATCCCCGCTCCCTGGCAGGTCTCGCAGCGCCCACCCTTCACATTGAAGGAAAAACGCCCCGGCTTATACCCCCGGATCTTGGATTCGGGCAGCTGCACAAACAACGCACGGATATCCGAAAAGACACCCGTATAGGTGGAGGGATTGGACCGCGGTGTACGCCCAATGGGGCTTTGGTCGATTTCGATCACCTTGTCGATGTGTTCCAGGCCTTCTATTTTTTTATAGGGCAGGGGCGCTTTCTTCGCCCGGAAGAAATGTCGGTTCAGAATGGGATACAACGTTTCCGTAATCAGACTGGATTTGCCGCTTCCGGAAACCCCCGTTACGAGCACGAGCTTCCCCAAGGGAAACTCCACGCTCACATTCCGCAGGTTGTTGCCTTTGGCTCCCGATAGCCGCAGGACGTGGCCGTTTCCTTCCCTGCGTTTTTCCGGCACGCGGATTTCCTTCCGGCCGTTTAGGTAGGCCGCGGTAAGCGTGTCGGCTTGTTTGATGTCATCCGGCTTGCCCTGCGCCACCACCAGCCCCCCATGCGCTCCCGCCGCGGGTCCCATGTCAATCACGTAATCGGCGTGAAGGATCATGTCTTTGTCGTGTTCCACCACGAGGACTGAGTTGCCGATATCCCGGAGGTTTTTGAGGGCCTTGATAAGCCGCTCATTGTCGCGCTGGTGCAGGCCAATGCTGGGTTCATCCAGGATGTACAGCACGTTGACCAACTGCGACCCGATTTGCGTAGCCAGCCGTATGCGTTGTGCCTCCCCGCCCGAAAGTGTCTTGGCCGTACGGTCCAGCGTCAGGTACGTAAGGCCTACATCCAGCAGGAATCCCAGCCTGGCGCGTATCTCTTTCAGGATTTCCGTGGCAATGATGGTTTGCCGTTCGTCCAGCCGTTGCTCCACATCCCGGAACCATCCGGCCAGCGCGGTGATGTCCATCACCGCCAGTTCATGGATGTTCTGGCCGGCGATCTTGAAATGCAGCGATTCCTTTTTGAGCCGGGCACCGTGGCAGGCCGGACAGACTTTCTGCGCACGGTATTCATCCAGGCTCTGCCCGTTTGATCCCAGGCGCTCGTTCTGGTCTTCCAGCATTTTGAAAAGTCCGTCAAAGGAAATCTTATAGTCCTTGGTGTTCCAGCTGCTGTAGGTTACCGGCACAACGACCTCTTCTTCCGCACCGTTGAGGAGAATATTCAACTGTTCATCCGTAAGCTTTTCGATGGGGGTGGTCAGTGAAAAGTCGTATTTTTTGGCTATCGCTTTGAGCACCTGGAAGTTCCACGTATCCCGGTATTCCCCCAGGGGAGCAAGACCCCCCTTCTGAATGCTGAGCTTCGGGTCGGGGATGACGGCATCGCGGTCTATTTCATACACATAACCCAGGCCGTCGCATTGTTCGCAGGCCCCGTAAGGCGAATTGAACGAGAAGGTGTTCGGTTGCGGTTCGTCGTAGGAAATGCCGGATTCCGCATCCATCAGGTAGCGGCTGTAAAAATATTCGTTATTGGCCTTGTCGCTGATTTTGATGATTCCTTTAGCAGCTTTCATCGCCTGCATCACCGAGGCATACAGGCGTTTCCGGTCTTTTTCCGAAACCTGTAGCCGGTCGATGACCATTTCAATATCATGGATCTTATAGCGGTCCACCTGCATTTTGGGTACCAGATCCAACAACTCCCCATCTACCCGCACTTTCACATAGCCCTGTTTACGGATCTGTTCAAACAGTTCCCGGTAATGGCCTTTGCGCCCTTTTACCACTGGCGCCAGCACGTTAATCGCCTGCCCGTCAAACTGCTGGATAATGCGGTCAACCACCTGGTCTTCCGACATCCGTTCCATTTTTTTTCCCGTCACGTAGGAATACGCTTCCCCCGCCCGGGCAAAAAGCAAGCGCATGAAATCGTATACTTCCGTAATCGTACCCACCGTCGAGCGCGGATTCTTGCTGGTGGTCTTCTGCTCAATGGAAATCACGGGACTGAGTCCCGATATCTTGTCAACATCCGGACGCTCCATGCCCCCGAGAAACTGCCGGCTGTACGCGCTGAATGTTTCCATGTACCGGCGCTGTCCTTCGGCGTAGATTGTATCGAACGCCAGGGAAGACTTTCCGCTGCCGCTCAATCCCGTAACGACAACCAGTTCATTCCGGGGAAAACTTACATCAATGTCTCTGAGGTTATGTACGCGTGCGCCGAATACCTGTATTTCGCCACCTTCGTGGGATTCACCCGGATTGGGCGTCATTTGTTTCGTCATGTACCCTTACTAAAAATAATCACGTGGTACGCAAAATTAGATAAATTTGCCCTGATATGCAAGTTCATCGGCCTTTCGCCCGCCGCTAAAGATAATGGTTTATCGGTGAAAACCGCCAAAAAAATACTAAAAATATTCGACAAAAAAGCCCGGTAAGAGTTTACCGGGCCGACTGATTTTTTTGTTAGGAGTGTCCTAATTATCACCCCACTGTCGTGTCGTCTGTCTCGTGTACCAACGCCTCGTCAACGAGTATACGGCCGCAATGTTCGCAGACAATGATTTTCTTGCGTTGGCGGATTTCCAGTTGCATCTGAGGTGGTATCTTATTGTGGCAGCCGGAGCAGCTATCGCGGTCAATTGAAACCACGGCCAGTCCATTTTTATAGGAAGTACGTAAGCGGCGGTATACCCGCAGCAACCGGTCTTCAATCTCCTTTTCGGCCCCTTCTGCCCGACTTAACAACTCGTCCTCATCTTTTTGGGTCTCGGCAGTGATCGTATCCAGTTCCCCTTTTTTTACTTCCAGGTCCTTCTTTGCCGTTTCAAGCGTAGCCTGCGTATTTTCGTAAATTTCCGTTTTGTTCTTGATTTCAAACTCAAACTCCCGGATTTTCTTCTCGCTCACCTGGATGTCCAGTCCCTGGATTTCGATTTCCTTCGTGATTGCATCGTACTCCCGGTTGTTCTTTACCTCATTGAGCTGGCTCTCATACTTCTTGATGGCAGCCTGTGCATCTTTGATCATGTTGCGGCGGTTGACGATGGAATCCTCCAATTCATCCAACTCACCCCGGATTTTCTCAATACGGGTTTCCAATCCCGCAATTTCATCCTCCAAATCACCCACTTCCATCGGCAACTCACCTCTTACCTGACGAATTTTATCTATCTGGGTGTGTATGGTTTGCAGTTGCCAGAGTGCTCTCAGTTTTTGTTCTATGGTCTGTTCCATTTAACTGTAGTATTTTATCGGGTTTGTGTCTATTCCCGTCAAACGGACTGCAAAGGTAGGAAATTTTTTTCGAATAATTTCCAACAATAATTGCTGCGTAAATTGTTCGCTTTCAAAATGTCCCACATCCGCAATGACGATTTTTCCCTCGGCGTCAAAAAACTCGTGGTATTTGTAATCTGCCGTTACAAACACGTCGGCACCCGAGCGGATGGCCTGGTCCAGCAGAAAGCCCCCGGCACCTCCACAAACCGCAACCCGTGCTACCGGCTTACTCCGCAGTTCGGTATGCCGGATAACCTGGGCATTCAACCGTTCTTTCAGCAAACCGAGAAATCCTTCCTCGGAAAGGGGCTGCTCCAATTGACCGATCAGGCCACTGCCGACCTGCTGATGGGTGTTTTGTAACGGGTATATGTCATACGCCACTTCTTCATAGGGGTGCGTTTCAAAAAGTGCCAGTAATATAGCGCGTTCCCGGTTGACCGGAAAAATCACTTCCACACGTACTTCTTCCTCCCGGTGCTGCTCCCCGGGATTACCGACATAGGGGTCGGTACCTTCCCCGCCGCGGAATGTGCCATACCCCACGACGTTAAAACTGCATTCATCGTAATTGCCCACATGCCCCGCACCGGCGGTAAATAGGGCTGTCCGCACGGCTTCTACATGGCTCAGCGGCACAAAAACAGCGAGTTTACGCAGCAAATCGCTCTTTGGACTGAGGATTGCCGTCTGGCGGAGGCCCAACCGTTCGGCCAGTTTGCCGTTAACGCCCCCCGTTACATTGTCCAGGTTGGTATGGATGGCATAGAGGGCAATGTCGTGTTTGATTGCCTTCATTACCACACGTTCCACATACGAGTTTCCATTAAACCGCTTAAGCCCCTTGAACACGATGGGATGATGGGAGATAATGACGTTGCATCCCGAATCAATCGCTTCATCCACCACGGCTTCCGTGCAGTCCAGCGAGATCAACGCTTGATTGATTTCCTGATCGGGCCGGCCCACCAACAACCCGGCATTGTCATACGATTCCTGGTAGGCTAAGGGAGCCAGCGACTCAAGGTGATCGGTCAATTCACGTACTAACATAAGCCATCAATCTTTAGGGGTATTTCTGAATTTTTCATGCTCAACCAGTAAATTCCGGAAGTTGCTGACTTTTACCCAATAAACGATAAAGTAGGTGATGCTCAGCAAAAAGAAGGTGATGAGGATAAAAGGGGGAAGCGGGATATTTGTGAGCAAAAACAGCCAGGCATACCAATTACCCGCCGCCCGTCCGGGATTCTCTTCCTCCGCGATTTTACGGTCATAGAACTCATTGGTCAGCGAGTCGGCCAACCGGGAAGCTATGACAAAGTTCCAGTAAATATTAAACAGGGGGACAGCTAGCAACCAGGCTTGGTTTGGTGTTATCAACCGGTTTTCAGGAGCAACCAATAGAAGCGTCTTCCGGACCGTATTGGCATAAAACAGCCAAATGAGCAACCGGATCAGAAACACGGCTACGGCCACCTGAATCATCTCGGGCGACAGATGTTCTAAATCAATATTCATTCGCAATTGTTTGCTTTAAAAGCCTCATGGAACCGGCATTTACATCGCCTTTTCTGAAGGCGCCGTCGTGGCGGGTTTCACGGAGCTAAATTACGGCGATTTGGGCACAAAACCCAATGTATTCGTGATTTGATTGAACATGGATTGCACGGATTCAACAGGTTCACACAGATAACGATCCGCACGGATCCGTCTGATCTGCGTTATCCGTGTTCCAACTGCCTTCGGGTCATCTCGATATGCATAATCCCTGCATCCATATACGGTTGACTGGTCTGCTCAAAACCCAAGTAGTTATAAAACGCTTTCAGGTGCTGCTGGGCGCCGATTTTGATGGGATGATGTCCAAACAAGCTGTATACACCTTCCATGCTGCGCAGCATCAGCTCCCTGCCCAACCCATTGCTCCGGAATGCTGCAGCCACCACCACCCGGCCGATACTCAATGCATCGGGGTAGGATACCCCATAGGGGAGCAGCCGTGTATAAGCAGCCAGTGTTTCGCCTTGCCAGGCCATCAGGTGGAATGATTGCTGGTCCTTGTGGTCCAAATCGTTGTATACACACGCCTGTTCCAGCATAAAAACTTCCTGCCGCAGCTGCAGGATTTTATACAGTTCTTCAAGCGATAGTGCGTCAAAAGACTTTGTTTCCCACGTTAAGATCCGGTCTTCCATGGCTTTCCGCTACTTTTCCCCACCCACTTTGCTGAGCAGTTCGACCAGTTTATCGGGCATGTCCATCTGCGGATTATGGCCTGCCTGCATGTGGATAATTTTCCATCCATATCCTTTTGCCCGGTTGGCGAAAAAAGCAAATGCATCTTTTCCGGGGTCGTCCCCCTCGTAGGTCAGGATATACGTAGTCGGTATGTTAAACCGCTCTTTATTTTTCAGCACAAGTGGCTGCGAAAATGTCTTAGCCGGCTGCGGTACATCGTGGGGGAACTTTTGATCATCCGTGCTCCAGAACGGGTGAATCAGACCGTCCGCTGACGGCTTTTCCCGGCCGGTTTGTTGTTGTCCGTGCGCTGTGGCTACACTTTGCCCGTCTTCCGGCACAAAAGCATCCAGATAGACCAGCTGCCTGATCCGTTCCGGAATGCTGTCGGCCACGCCCGTTACCACCATTCCCCCGTAGCTGTGCCCCAACAAAATGACATCGTGAAGGTTCTCAAACAGGATGGTATTGACTACATCGGCGATGTGTGTACGCAGGTCAATATCAGGCGAAGCCAGGTGCACCCGCTCACCCAACCCCGACAGGGTCGGGCGGTATACCGTATTTCCCTGCAAGCGCAATAAGGAATCCGTTTGCTTGAAGGACCAACCACCGCCCCAGGCTCCGTGCACCAATACATAAGTCGCCTGTTGCGCCATCGTGCCGCTTGACAGCAGCATGCTGCCAATCAGCCCTAAATACATGAGTTTACACATATCAATCAATCTGAAAAGAAACCACTACGGTTATTGACCCATACAAACCTACTAAAATTTGAAATAAATCCGGCCCTTCTAACTTCTCAATCCGGCGTTGCCTGTGGAAACCCACCCAATGACTTCTTCCATATACGTATCGATCAAATTTACGTTCAGCGCATCGTTGATGTAACCGATATACATATCCGGCCGGATAAGTACCGATTTGGTTCCGTCCGGTTTTACTTCAAAGGCATCGAATACCGCCTGGTTCTGTGGTGAAAAAGGAAGGTAATACAGGTGCATTGCCCGGGGATAGCGTTGCCGTACCCATTGTCCAATGATGTGCAGCTGGTGATGACTCACCGTACCAAGCAGCAAAAGCATGAACCCCGGTTTTTCACACCATCGGTGCAGATCGGTTTGCTTTTTGGTTTTTTCGTCAAATACGGGCAGAAAAGGAAGCCGGTCGCCCGCCTGTATGTGCCGGCCTGTTGCATAGTGGATGGCGAGCGGAGCCTTGCGGTAATGGATGTTTAACTGCGCCAGTTCGTTGAATAGCCGCTTTATCCAACCCGGTCTTTGGCCAACCAACCGCATTCCCCAAGCAAACAAGGAATCACTCAGTGGCTTGAACCAGCCCGGCATCGTCCTTATCCATCCAAATGCACGGTCAGTATCCCGTAACGTTGCCTTCGCCACCGGCATCCGCTCCTGTTGATACGTATGCAATATCCGCGGGTTCATCTTTCCGGCCAGGACACCGGCCAGCTTCCACGCCAGGTTGGCGGCGTCCTGCATGCCGCTGTTCATCCCCTGGCCGCCGATGGGCGAATGAATGTGTGCTGCATCACCGACCAGAAAGCAGCGTTGCCGTGCAAACGATTCTGCAAGCCGTTTATGAAGAGAAAACCGGCTGATCCAAAGGCAACGGTCTACCGAAAGTCCGAAACCCACCGCGTCATCAACCCTAGGCTTGATGTCTGCATATTGGAGGGGAAGTTCCGGCAAGTTGTCGGTTGCCGGCAATGGCCCCATAAGTCGGTACCGGCCCTCCGGTCCATAGGGGAAGATGCCGAGAAAACCCTTCGCCGACAGGAAAAAATGGACCCGCCGGCTATCGGTTCCACGGATCTGCACATCCGCCAAAAAATATTGGCCCGGATACTTCTTTCCTTCAAAAGGAATACCGATACACGTCCTTACCGTGCTGTTTGCCCCATCCGCCCCAATTACCCACTTGCATACCCATTTCTGAACATCGGCGCCCTGTTTCAGTTCCACGATGGCTTCTTTATCGTCCTGCCGGAGCGAAATTAGCTGGGTTTCCCACCTTACCGGGCAGGCATTTTCCGTAAGCCGGTCAATCAGCACCTTTTCCGTCTTATCCTGGCCCACTAAATAGACAAAGGGAAATGCCGTATCCGGGTGGTCCATCTGTGCGAAATCCAGTCGGCCCAGCAGCTTCCTGCCCCGTTGCAACTGCACGCCGTAGCTGGGGTTACCCTGGGCAAGCAACGCATCGGCCAACCCCATCTGCCGAAACAATTCCAGCGACCGTGCGTGCACCGCGATGGCCCGGGATGTCCGGTCTGGTCCGGATTTGGCATCGATGATCGTAGGCTGTATACCGAAACGCAGCAGCTGCGCCGCCATCATGAGTCCCGAGGGGCCTGCCCCCACAATGAGCACATCGGTATGTCGGACGGATTCCACGGTCAGAAGAGCAGGAAAATAGCCGGTTTTTTTTGGAAATCGTGGTTCTTCGTTTTCCATTGCCGGATGGGCTGGCTGATGATCTGTTGATCGGCGGTGGTCAGATTACAGGCCACGCATAGGCGGGTCTGCGGTTTGCCGATGCGCAGGATCTCCGCGAGCAGCTGTTGATTGCGGAATGGCGTTTCGATGAAAATCTGGGTCTGCCTTTCCCGTTGTGCCTGCTGTTCCATTGCCTTAATTTTCTTAGCCCGCTCACCTTTATCGATGGGTAGGTATCCGTGAAAAACAAAACTTTGCCCATTAAACCCCGAAGCCATCAGCGCCAGGAGGATGGAACTCGGCCCCACGAGAGGAGCAACGGGAATTCCTCTGCGGTGTGCCTCGGCCACGATGTCGGCACCGGGGTCTGCTACACCGGGACAGCCTGCTTCGCTCATGAGGCCTACGTTTTTACCCTTCAGCAAACCACCGAAATAGTCGGCCACAGATCCGCTGTTCCGGGCATGTTTACCATAATCGTGTAAAATCAGTTCGCTTTGGGGCCGCAGGATACCTGCCTGCTTCAGAAACTTACGCGCCGTTTTCTCGTTCTCTACGATGTACTCATCGATGGCATTCACAACCTGAATCAAATAGGGTGTATAAGACGCTGCCGCAGCATCGTCGGCAAGCGGCACGGGAATCAGGTACAGCGTTCCGTAAGGCATGGATACAAAGGTAGCAAAAGGAATCCTTAACAAGGACGCGAAGATACATATGAAGGCTCCGCGCAAAAAGTTAGCTGGGTAGCTCTTCTTTAATTCAAACACATTTATTAAATTGGCCCACAAATTCCGTTTACACACATGGCCACGCAAATCACAGACGGGGTAAAAGTTTCGGTTGAAACAGTCTATCAGCCTGAGTATTCCAATCCGGAAAACGAACACTACATGTTTGCGTATCGGATTACCATTGAAAATCTGGGCGACTACAGCGTACAGCTTTTGCGGCGCCATTGGTATATCTTCGACTCCAACGGTACCCACCGGGAAGTGGAAGGAGAGGGGGTTGTAGGCGTACAGCCCATCATCGAACCCGGAGAACAGCACGAATATGTGTCGGGATGCAACCTGAAAAGCGACATGGGTACCATGACAGGTACGTATCAGATGCTGCGCGAATTTGACGGTAGCCTCTTTGAGGTAAAAATCCCCAGGTTTGATCTGATCGCACCCCACCGGCTGAATTAGGTATTTACCACCGCATCAACCCGTTAATTGCCCAAGGTAGACACTTCTGCTGAACTGTTTCTTCTTGCTGTTATGCATGAATAGGTAGGCATGGAAAGGTTGGCCTTGCAGTTGTGCGGGTATCTTCAACCGGATGTGGCCATCCTTCCGGAAAAACACGTCCGTATTCCGGCCGGCGATTCCTATTTCAGGACTGTAAACAACCAGGACCACTTCATCGGTACTGCTGGCCATCGGTGTCGATTCACCGGAAAAATACACTTCCAGCATCCGGTCACCGCACACCACATCTTCCACATGCATGGCCGGCAGCAGTCCTGTGCTAATCAGCACCCGTTCGGCCGCAATGCGTTGGTCCGGATAGTAACCGTCCATGGCCTCCTGCATCAGTGCCTTCAACGCTTGCCCGAACGCTTTGCTGCGGTTCCCCTGGCCTTTACCCAACCAACTTTCGGCAATAACCGGCCTTAACGGATGTAAAAATGCCATTGCCAGGCGCATCCGCTGTTGCACGGCAAGCCTTCCATACGATTGTTTCTTCTCCTTCTTTGGTTTGCTTTTATCGTAGAAAAAGTTAATATCCATGTCGATCTTATTCAGATTCCCCGTTTTCAATGGGAATATATACCGTTTTGGAAACCTGTTTATGGGCTTTGTCGGCAAAAAAAAGCCACAGGTGAAATTTGTGCGAACGTGAAGCCAACTCGTCGTCCGTAGCCTGTATCCCTCCATCCAGTCGTAGCGCCTCATAACCCCCAATAAAATACGCATCTGTTTCGTCATAAAGCACCAAAAAGGCCTTATCATCCATCGATCTTCCCATACCGTATGTATGAGGATCCCAGGTAACATGGAGGGTATCTCCCTCCAACCAAGCCTTTTCATCGCCCGCGGGAAATAGCGAACCCTGGCTGAATTGCAATGCAGGATAATTGAGGGCTACATTTTCCCCTTCATTCACGAATGCATGATCGAAGTTAACGCTAAATGCAACGTTTCTGCCGGTTGCCTTGCTCGTATATTGATTAAAACCGATTTCCAACAGGTTAGCAACCGGATCAAAAAACTGATTCAATAGGACGAATTTCGCGCGCTGTAATGCTTGGCGAGGCGATGGTTTTCGCTTTATTTTTCGCGGTAACCCCTTGATGTAGTTTATTTTACGCCAGCTACTCCCGATTACACTTCCGGTTTTACCCCGGAAAGGTCCGTTGATTCCTTCTTCAATTTTTCCCATAGGTTGTCCGTTAGTCAAAGCAAGATAGAAAAATCTTTACCATTTTACAAATAAACAGGTATAAATTACGTATAACTTTCGGAATATCAATTCAAAATAATTATCTACTGGTATATTTATGGTCATTTATTTATCGTGCTAAAGATGACCAAAAGACCATAAAAAGACGACCAAAAGACGATAAAATTAGCTGTTAATTACCTAAATCACCCGCATTCTTATACTTGTTAATAAGAAAGCTTACACGGCATTTATCCGAAACAGATCAAATACCGAACCGATATATTTTCCGTATTTTTGCAGGGATTTATGACGGCTCAAAAAACGGCGATATTGTTCGGTGCCACAGGATTGGTAGGAGGGCATCTGCTGCAAGAGCTGCTGAATAGTTCCTCCTACCGTACGGTCACTGCGGTAGTTAGGCACGACGTTGGTTTCAGTCATCCGAAGCTTACTCAACTATTTGCTGATTTACAGTATGTTAACGACATAAAAACGCAAGTTGTGGCTGACGATGTATTTTGCTGCGTGGGCACGACCCGGAAAAAAACGCCGGATCTAAAAGACTATTACCGCATCGATCACGACTATCCGGTAGCTGCGGCCCGGTTGGCCAAAGCTGTGGGAGCCCGTACCTTTGTATTGGTATCAGCAGTCGGTGCAAACGCAAAATCCACCAATTTCTATCTCCGGATGAAAGGTGAAACCGAGCGTGATGTGGTTGCGGAAGGTCCGGCTCATACGCACATTTTCCGCCCATCGTTACTTACGGGAAACCGCGCTGAAAAACGATGGGCAGAAACGCTGTCCACCGGCTTTTTTAAATTAATTAATCCGTTATTAATCAGAAAGTTATCAAAATATAGAAGTGTCCCCGCAGCTTGGGTTGCCAAGGCAATGTACCGGGTAACGGAACGGGAAAACGGGGCAGGTGTCCGTATTTATTATTGGAATGATATCAGAAAATTGGTGTGAATATCTTATCGACAGAACGGCTGGGCCATAATTTCCACGACCGATGGTTGTTTAAAAATCTCCATTTTGGATTGCAGAAAGGGGAGCGGGTGGCGTTAGTGGGTGCCAACGGAGCGGGAAAATCTTCGTTATTGAGCATCCTGGCCGGACAGCTCGAACCCATGGAAGGCATCGTGGTTAAGGAGCGTGGGGCCCGTGTGGGCTTTCTGCCGCAGGACCCCGGTTTTAAACAGTTCCATTCGATCAATGATTTTATTTATAGTCCGGACAACCCGCAACAGCAATTGATCCGTGCGTATGAGGAGTTACTTGTACAACCGGATGCAGATTCCCGGAAATTAACGTCTTTAACCGATCAGATCAGTTCGTTGGACGCATGGGAATACGAACACAACATCAAAAGTATTCTTACCCGATTGCAAATTACGGACTTTTCACAAGCCATTGATACGCTTTCTGGCGGTCAACGGAAACGCTTGGCGTTGGCTAAATTATTGATCGACGAACCGGATGTGTACATCCTGGATGAACCGACCAATCACTTGGATATTGAAACCATTGAATGGCTGGAAAAACTGTTGACCACGGGACAGAAAACGGTTTTATTGGTTACGCACGATCGCTACTTCCTTGATACGGTATGTACGGAAATCCGTGAACTGGACAAGGGGCGGATAACCGCATACGCGGGTAATTACCGATATTACCTGGAAAAGAAGGCCGAGCGTGAAGAAGCAGAAGAAGTGCTTCTCGAACGCAATCGCAACTTATTACGCAGGGAGCTGGAATGGATGCGGCGGCAACCCCAGGCAAGGGGAACCAAATCGAAAGCCCGGATAGATGCCTTTCATCAATTGGAGGAAAAGACACATATCCAAAAGTCTGGAAATGGTTTGCAGTTAAGTGTGAAAGTAAGCAGACAGGGAGGTAAGATCCTGGAACTGGAAAACGTCAGCAAACGCTTCGGAAAACACACGCTTATTGATGGATTTTCCTATGTATTCAAAAAGGGTGACCGAATTGGTCTAGCTGGCCGGAACGGAACGGGAAAATCTACTTTTCTCAATCTCATCACCGCTTCAGAGCGCCCGGACTCCGGAAACATAATCGTGGGAGAAACGACCGTCTTTGGTTACTACAAACAAGGTGGACTTACCGTAGGGGAGGATGAACGGGTTATTGACGTGGTAAAATCTGTAGCGGAACACATCCGCATGGCGAATGGAGATGTATTGACCGCCTCTCAATTACTTACCTTATTCCTATTTCCTCCCGAGAAACAGTTTGGCCTGGTCGGCAAACTAAGCGGGGGCGAACGAAAGCGCCTGCAGTTGATGCGCGTACTCATGCAGAATCCGAATTTTCTCATTCTGGACGAACCCGCCAACGATCTGGACATCGACACCTTAAATATACTGGAGTCGTTTCTGCTAACCTTTCCGGGTATTCTATTGCTGGTGTCGCACGACCGCTATTTACTCGACCGTTTGACTGATCAACTTTTTATTTTTGATGGAAATGGTAAGATTACCCTCTATAATGGTAATTATGCCGACTATAAAACGGAACAGACGGCGCTTGCCGAGGAAAATAAACGAAAAAATGAACCTCAGCGGCTTGTTGTGACATTACCTAAAAAAGAAGCCAAAAGAAAACTCACGTTCCAGGAACGGAAAGAATACGAATCGCTCGATGAAGCAATTCCGGCGCTCGAACAGCAAATTTCCGATCAAACCCAGGCATTAACCAATACCACCGATCATGCACTGCTTACGGATATCGCTGCGGAGATAGCACGGTTAAACCAAGAACTGGATGAAAAAACAGAACGGTGGATGGAATTAGGGGAATATATATAATGTATGTTCCACGTGGAACATCAACTCATAATTTAAATACACGTTCCACGTGGAACAAAAAAATAAAAGATGTTTAATAAATATAACATTATTGTAGTAGGAGGTGGGCATGCGGGTTGCGAAGCTGCGGCTGCGGCTGCCAATTTAGGGTCGTCGGTATTGTTGATTACGATGAACATGGCCACCATTGCCCAAATGAGCTGTAATCCGGCTATGGGCGGTGTAGCGAAAGGGCAAATTGTCCGGGAAATCGATGCAATGGGTGGTTACTCGGGGATTATTGCTGATAAAACGACTATTCAGTTTCGTATGTTGAACCGATCCAAAGGTCCAGCGATGTGGAGTCCACGTACACAGAATGACCGCATACGTTTTGCGGAAGAATGGCGCCTACAGCTTGAATCGTTGCCCAATTTGGATATATGGCAGGATACAGTGAAAGAAATCGTTGTGAAAGACGGAAAAGCCTCGGGAGTAGTCACCTCACTGGGGATTATAATTGAAAGCGATGCGGTTATTTTAACGAACGGTACTTTTCTTAATGGAACCATTCACATCGGAGAGAAACGATTTGGAGGAGGCCGTACCGGTGAAAAGTCGGCCACCGGACTAACCGAGCAATTGGTAAGTCTCGGTTTTGAGTCGGGACGCATGAAAACAGGTACGCCGCCCCGCGTAGACGGACGCAGCCTGAACTACTCCAAAATGGAAGAACAGTGGGGAGATGACGAGCGGGGTAAATTCTCCTTCACCGATGTTGATCTTCCCATGGAACAACGTTGCTGCTGGATTACCTATACCAATGAGGCTGTTCATGAGGCACTCAAGGAGGGCTTTGAAAAATCACCCATGTTTACCGGACGGATTAAGGGTCTTGGTCCGCGGTATTGCCCATCCATCGAAGATAAAATCAATCGTTTTGCCGAACGCGACCGTCATCAAATATTCGTGGAACCGGAAGGGTGGAAGACGATTGAAATCTACGTCAATGGGTTTTCCACTTCATTACCCGAAGATGTGCAGCTAAAAGCCATGCGGTTGATACCCGGATTCGAAAATGCACGCATGTTCCGGCCTGGCTACGCAATCGAATACGACTATTTTCCACCCATGCAACTGGACTTGACGCTGGAAACTTTTCGGATAAAACACCTCTTTTTCGCAGGTCAGATCAATGGAACCACCGGATATGAAGAGGCCGCCAGCCAGGGATTTGTTGCAGGCGTAAACGCACACCAGCGGATCAACGACCTTCACGAGCTGATCCTAAAACGATCAGAATCGTATATCGGCGTGTTGATTGACGACCTGGTCACCAAAGGAACCGAAGAACCGTACCGCATGTTTACCTCCCGGGCCGAGCATCGTCTTCTCCTTCGCCAAGATAACGCTGATGCGCGTTTAACTCCCATTGCCCATCAACTCGGCCTAGTATCCGACGAACGTCTGGAACAGGTAAAGCAGAAAGTAGAGGCAGCAGAGCGTCTCGTAGCCTACATGCGTAGCCAATCAGTCAGTGCTGAGGTCATCAATCCAGTATTGGATCAATTGAAATCAAGTCCTGTTTCTCAAAAGACCCGTCTTTTTCATATCCTTTCACGGCCGCAGGTTACAATATATGACCTTGCCAAAGCCGATGAATCCTTCGCTGATTTGTTGTCGCAATACAGCAAAGAAGAAATTGAACAGGCGGAAATCAAAGTGAAGTACGATAGCTACTTTGAAAAGGAAATTGAAATCGTCAATAAGATGCGTCGAATGGAGGACCAGGAAATTAACCCCGACTTTAACTACTCAAACCTGGTCTCCCTTTCGAAAGAAGCACGTGAGAAATTAATTAAAGTAAAACCACGCACGTTGGGCCAAGCTTCACGGATTTCGGGCGTTTCTCCATCAGACATTTCGGTTTTAATGATACATATGGGCTAACTTATTGTTAATTAATCAGTTACACTAAAAAATAATCGACTTTAATAAATTAATTATAAGACACTTTCTCGAAATTTCCGATGCAAGATATATCGAACATAAAAAATGGCTCAAATCGGCTAAAAATAGTCAAAAACACAAAATGGGCTATTTTGCTGTTTTTTTTGGTGCTTTTTTCCCTTACCTGGCAATGTGCGAGCATACAGCAACCCATGGGTGGACCTAAAGACTCGATTCCTCCAAAAATTCTGAAAGAGACTCCACCCAACCTGACACGGAATTTCAATGCTGAGAAAATAGTCATCGAATTTGACGAGTATGTCAAATTAAACAACGCGCAAAAGGAAGTCAGTGTATCGCCCGATGTTGAACAGCCAATCAATCCGCGGGTAAAAAGGAAAACCATTGAAGTTGCGCTCCCGGATTCACTTGAAGAAAATACCACCTATACCCTAAACTTCGGTAAAGCCATCGGCGACTTCAACGAGGGGAATCCAATACTCAACTACAGTTATGTCTTTTCTACCGGTGATGTCATCGATTCCCTATCCATATCGGGAAAAGTAACAAACGCGCTTACCAAAGTAAACGAAAAAGAAGTAACCGTTCTCCTAATTCCAACCCGGCAGGATTCGATCTTCGGGAAACGCAAGGCCAACATATTTACGCTTACCGATACTTCAGGAAATTTTCAACTGAAAAATTTACGGGAAGATACCTATCGCATTTATGCACTCAAAGAAGAAAACAACGACCGGGTGTACAATGCTCCAGGTGAATACATTGGTTTCCTCAACGATTCGATCGTACTTACTGGCGATACTTCCGGAATACTGCTGGAAATATCCAAAGGAATCCCCAAGGACTTCCGGCTATTGGACCGAAAAATAGAATCAAGCGGCAAGATTTCCTTCGCATTCAATAAAACACTGAAAAATCCCGACATTGTCATAGCCCATCCCAAAGAGTTGGACGAAACCAAGCAAATTACTTATAATCCGACCCGGGACTCCGCATCGGTCTGGTTATCAGACCTGACGTTCGACTCCTTGAAGGTACGCATACTGGATGACGGAAACATGCTGGATTCGGTCACCATGAGACGGGGGCGCAACGAGAAATACGACCGGGATTTCATTATCCTAGATAACCTATCCGGCAATAAGGTTACCCGCGTAAAGCATATCCAACTCTCGGCAGGATCTCCGGTACAATCCATTGACCGGAGCAAAATAGTCCTGACCGAAGACTCGATACCGCGTACCAACTATCAACTTGCCAAAGATACAACTGCGCCGGGTAAATACATCCTGCGATACAACTGGCGACCAAAGCGTAATTATCAATTAACCCTCGAAGAAGGAGCATTCCTTGGTTTCTTCGGCGACAAAAATAAACCGGTCTCCAAATCGTTTACCATGAATGAGACGGAAAACTTCGGCGATATTGTCCTCGATGTTAACCTTCCGGATACCAATCATCAATACCTTGTCCAATTGATCAATGAAAAAATGGATTTCATCCACCGGAGTGTACCCATACGGAAATCCGGAAAGATTCCATTCCGCCAATTTCCGGGCGGAAAATATACGATACGCGTTGTATACGACGAAAATAATAACGGTGAATGGGATTCAGGGGATGTATACCAGAAACGACAGCCCGAACGTGTTTGGTATCTCGGCAGGACGTTTATCATCCGTGCCAACTGGGAACAGGAAGAGATCATTCAAGTGCCCGAATGATCAGGAATTGCCTTTATTGGGAAACCAACTGGAATACATCACATACCGGTCGGGCAATTCGTCCAGCAGCTTACGCTGTTCGTCAGAAAGCGGCTTGATCTTTTTTGCCGGCACCCCGGCGTACAGGTAACCGCTTTCGCAACGGGTGCGTTCAAGTACCACAGCTCCCGCGGCAATAATGACGTATTCTTCAACAACGGCATGATCCATGACAATTGCGCCCATGCCGACAAGTACGCGGTCATGCAGCGTACAGCCATGAACCAGCGCCTGATGCCCGATATTGACATAACTCCCAATTACTGTTGGCGCAGTCCGATAGGTGCAATGGATCACCGCGCCGTCCTGAATGTTGGTATATCTTCCGATTCGTATGGAATTGACATCACCGCGGATCACCGCATTGAACCATACCGAACCATGTTCACCTATTTCCACATCGCCCACTATGGTCGCATTTTCTGCCACAAAACAGCTTGCTGCAATTGCCGGATAACTATCTTTTACGGGAAGGATTAATGCCATTTTTTGTTACTTGTTAAAGTACGAATAGCTTGCTAAAATATAGTATTTACCAACTCTTTGGAACGTTCAGGGTAATCGGTAGTATAATGTAATCCACGGCTTTCTTTCCGAGCCATTGCCGATTTGATTACCAGGTAAGCCACCTGAATTACATTTCTCAATTCGCATAATTTCACTGATAGCTTGGTATTTTTATAAAAACTTTCCGTTTCATCGTACAATAACCCCAGTCGGCGCATTGCGCGCTCCAGACGGAAGTCAGAGCGTACAATCCCCACATAATCGCTCATCACCTTCTGCGTCTCGCGCAAATTGTGGGTCACCAAAATATCCTCATTGGAAAGAACGGTATCCGAGTCGTCCCAATCCGGAATACTGCCGGACACCGAAATCGAATTCACCTGCGAAATAGAATCCTCGTATATGCGATGCGCAAATACAGTTGCTTCAAGTAACGAGTTAGAAGCCAATCGATTCGCTCCGTGCAATCCGGTCGATGCACATTCCCCGCAAGCATACAGATTCCGGATGGATGACCGGCCATACTCGTCTACCATAATTCCGCCACATAGGTAATGTGCGGCCGGAGTTACCGGTATGTAATCCCGTGACATGTCGATACCGATGGAAAGGCATTTCGCGTAAATGTTCGGAAAATGCTTTAAAATATCTTCCTTAGTTCGGTGGGTGATATCCAGAAAGACAAAATCATCGCCGGATTTCTTCATCTCGGAATCGATGGCCCGGGCCACAATATCCCTCGGTGCCAACGAACCGCGGCTATCGTATTCCTCCATAAACGGATCCCCGTTCTTTCTACGCAGCACTCCACCGAAACCCCTCACAGCCTCTGACACCAAAAAAGCCGGGTATTCCCCCGGATTATAAAGCGCGGTGGGATGAAACTGAATGAACTCCATATTGCGTACCTTCCCCTTCGCACGGTACACCATCGCGATCCCGTCGCCCGTGGCAATCACTGGGTTTGTCGTACTCGCATACACATGACCCGCACCTCCGGAAGCCATCACGGTCACTTTACTCAACACTTTTTCCACACGGTTATTTACCGTATTCAATACATAAACGCCGTAACAGGTAATATCGGTGGTGCTTTTATCCACAAACTTTCCCAGATGGTGCTGTGTAATCAGGTCGACGGCAAAATAATGCGTCAATACACTGATATTCGGGTTTTCGTGTACCTTCTCAAGCAGTGCGCGTTCAATCTCAAAGCCGGTCACATCTTTGTAGTGCAATACCCGGTGTTCCGAATGCCCGCCTTCGCGTGCCAAATCATACACCCCATCGGTGCGTTTATCAAAATGTGTCCCGTAATCAATGATCTCCTGGATCCGTTTCGGCCCTTCCCTAACAACGTTCTCCACAACTTTCACATCGCATAATCCGTCTCCAGCTATCAGTGTATCAGTAATATGTTTCTCAAACGAATCGGACTTATCCACAACCACCGCTACGCCGCCCTGTGCATACTTCGTATTTGACTCATCCTCGTTGGATTTGGTAATAATCATGACCTTACCGTGATTCGCTGCTTTCAATGCAAAGCTCAATCCGGCGATTCCGGACCCGATAACCAAGAAATCTATTTCATGCATAAACGGAAACAACCTAAAACCTGTGGATAACCTGTAGACTATCCGTTGAATAAAAATGAAAAGTCGGCAACTCGGGGATTTTATCTTTAATTCTGCACATACCTCCGCATGAAATCACCCGATATACCGCACAATATTAACAAATACGATTCAATAAATAGTATACAAACGGGTATGGAAAAACATTTTTACAAAAATAAAAATCACTGGAAATCAGTAATTATCGATTAAATTTATGTTAATAATATGTTAAAAGAAAAGTAAAACCGAAAAATCAAAATAAAATCATCCCATATTTTTCACAAAACCAACACCCTAACAAACAATAAAATCATTTATATATAAAAGCTATTATTATAGATTGAGCCTGTTGGGATCTTGAAAACCGAATCAAATGTTTAGTACCTTTGTATAATCATGGAAGCACTACTGACTGAACTAAACACAAAGGGCTATATCGATGAACCGATCGATCCTACGTTGGATCTGGTCGAGGAGATAAACAAACTCAAGAAAGAAAAAAATGCCGTGCTGCTGGCGCATTACTACCAGGAGCCGGAGATACAGGATATTGCCGACTACATTGGCGATAGCCTTGGGCTTTCGCAGCAGGCGGCCAAAACGGAGGCGGATGTCATCGTGTTTGCAGGGGTGCATTTCATGGCTGAAACTGCCAAGATCCTGTCTCCGCAAAAGAAAGTACTTCTTCCGGATCTGAAAGCCGGATGTTCGCTATCGGACAGCTGTCCGCCGCATCTGTTTGCGAAATTCAAAGAGAAATATCCGGATCATATTGCCATTACCTATGTGAATTGTACGGCTGAATTGAAAGCGCTTACGGATATTGTGTGTACGTCCAGCAATGCGGTACAGATTGTGGAAAGCTTGCCGAAAGACCAAAAGATTATTTTCGGACCGGATAAGAACCTGGGGGATTACGTTAAAAAGAAGACAGGGCGTGATCTGGTACTTTGGAACGGTGCATGCATGGTGCATGAAATTTTTTCACAGGAGCGCATTACTCAGTTAAGAAATGACTATCCGGAAGCCAAATTTATCGCGCACCCCGAATGTGAAAAAGAAATTTTAGACGCAGCTGATTACGTCGGTTCGACATCCGGATTACTGAAATACACGAAGGAGAACGACGCCAACGTGTTTATTGTGGCTACGGAGAGCGGTATTATCCATCAGATGCAGAAAGCGAATCCGCAAAAGATATTCATACCGGCTCCGCCAAATAATGCGTGTGCCTGTAACGACTGTCCGTACATGAAGCTTAATACCCTGGAGAAGTTATATAATTGCATGAAATTTGAACTTCCGGAAGTGGATTTACCGGCGGATATCATTGAGCGGGCCAGACGGCCCATCGAGCGGATGTTGGAGATTTCAGAGCGATTGGGACTTTGATTAAATTGATAGTTAATAGTTGATAATTGATAGTTAGATATTCCTTCATCTTTCTTTTTTAAATACATAAAAATATGTTCGAAAACGCCGGGACGACGAATTTGGAGCAGTTGGGTGAATTCGGTCTGATCGATCACCTAACCAAATCGGTTGAACTGACTCAGGAAACGACAGATAAAGGGATCGGTGACGATGCTGCGGTACTGGATTTTTCAGGGAAGAAGACGTTGGTATCTACGGATTTATTGCTGGAAGGTATCCATTTTGATTTGCGGTATGTGCCGCTTAAACATTTGGGTTATAAAGCCGTACAGGTAAACCTCAGTGATATTTATGCCATGAATGGCATGGCTTCGCAGATCACGTTTTCCATCGGTTTATCGAGTAAATTTCCATTGGATGCGGTGGAGGAATTGTACGCTGGTGCCCTATTGGCGTGCCGGAAATATGGCGTGGATCTGGTGGGAGGCGATACGTCTGCTTCCGCGCAGGGACTGGTGATCAGCGTTACCAGCATCGGCTACGCGAAGGAAACTGATGTAACCTACCGCAATGGCGCACAGGAAGGAGATTTAATCTGCGTATCCGGCGATTTGGGTGGCGCATATGTGGGCTTGCAGCTGTTGGAGCGGGAAAAGCGTATTTTCTTGGAAAACCCGAATATCCAGCCCGATCTGGAAGGAAAAGATTACATCGTTGAAAGACAGCTGAAACCGGAAGCCCGCAAAGATATCGTTCAGCTGTTGGCTTCGTTGGATGTCAAACCGACGGCAATGATCGATGTTTCCGATGGATTGGCTTCGGAGGTATTGCACATTTGCCGGGAGTCTGAAAAAGGTTGCCGGTTGTACGAAGAAAAAATCCCGATCGATCCTATGACGTATGATACAGCACGCGAATTCGGATTGGATCCAACTGTATGTGCACTAAGCGGCGGCGAGGATTATGAACTGCTTTTTACCGCCCGCCAATCGGATTATGAAAAGTTAAAAAGCCAACCGGATATCAGCATAATCGGGCACATAACGGAAGTATCTGCGGGCAGGGAATTGATATCCAAGTCGGGTAACGTACACCCCATTAAAGCGCAGGGTTGGAACGCTTTTGGATAGGTGTTAGGGTGTGATATAAATAATTATAGCACGATGATCGGAAAATTAGCAATCCTATACTTGTTTGCCATTCTGCCGCTATCTGCGATCGGACAGACGTATAGTCAACGCTTTGACGAAGCATTGAATCAGCGTGATACCTCCCGGCAGAAGCAGTTGCTCCAAGAATGGAGGGCAAACAAACCGAAAGATGCAGATCTGCCTGTTGCGTATTTCAATTTCTTCAAGCAGCGCTATGAGGCGGAATCGGATCCGATGGTTAAAAATGAGTTTCTTTCAAAAGCTCTTTCCCATATTGATGCAGGTATAGCGGGTTTTCCGAACCGATTGGACATGCCCTTGCTCAAGATTGCCCTGTTGGGTGAAGCAGGTAGGTACGAAACGTATACCCAAACCATTCTTGCGGTATTGGACCGGAATGACGTGGTGACTGATGGATGGCTTTGGAAACGTGATGCTTCTTTGGTGGATGCAACGGATTTTCTCCTGCAATACGTGGATAATTTCGTGGTGCAGCTCTATAACCTACAGGATGAGTCGCTGCACCCCTATATGGATCGGATTTCGACGCGGGTACTGCGTTCCTATCCAACGCATATACCCAGCCTGTCCAACCTAGCCATTACCGCATTATACCATAAGGACTACGAAAAAGGGATCGGCTACTTGGAAAAAAGCCTGTCTGTCGATTCGACCAATACCAGTGTACTCAGCAATTTGGCTTATGCCTACGGGCAGGTCGGCCAGACAGAAACCGCTATTGCGTATTACCAGAAAGTCATTAAATACGGCGATGCGCAAACGCAGGATTATGCCAAAAAGCAGATCGAAAAGTTAGCAGGTAAATAACCCAGCGAAACCATATCAAATCGTACACGTATAAAAATTATAAATTTAATACGTGTTTTTATGTTCGTTTTGTATTTTTGTTAGGAATTATGGAGGATGACACGATGAATACGAAACTCACGTTAACCATTGAACGATCGGTTATTGAAAAAGCAAAAAAATATGCGCGTAAAAGAGAAAGAAGTCTCTCTGATTTGATAACCAATTATTTGAAAGCATTGACTAACGAAGAAACACCCCTTGAAGATGAATTAACGCCAACTGTTAAATCATTAAGAGGGTCATTTAAACTTCCCAAAAATTTCGATTATAAAAAGGAACTTGTGGATCGTCTATCAGAGAAATATTTGTGATGGATAACGTTTTAATTGATACGGACGTCATTCTTGATTTCTTTTTTGATAGAGAACCTTTTTCGGCGGATGCTTCAAAAATTCTTAGCCTGTGTGAAAAAGGGAACGTGATAGGCTTTGTAACACCCGTACTGATCAGCAATGTCTATTACTTACTCAGAAAAACGGCTAAACACGAAAAAGTCATTGCACATTTAAAAATGCTGTTGAATATCGTACATGTTGCTATGATAAGCAGACAAGTCGTTTTGGATGCGTTAAATTCTGATTTTAAAGATTTTGAAGATGCTTTACAGAATTTTTCCGCCCAAAACGAAGAAGAAATCAAGATAATCGTTACCCGAAATATCAAAGATTATAAATCAAGTAATTTATCTGTAATGACACCGGAAACCTACCTGAAAAGTCGCTGAATTACCTACTTCTTCAAAAATCCCCGTAACACATATTGCAAGATACCCCCGTGCTGGTAATATTCAATTTCAATGGCCGAATCAAATCTTGCTTTTGATTGGAAAGTTACCGTTTGTCCATTGGATTTTGTAGCGACGACCTCAAGCAGTTTATGTGGTTTCAGACCCTCGGAAATACCATGGATCGTAAACTGTTCCGTACCGTCCAAACCCAGGGACTCTGCGTTTTCTCCTGCCGGAAATTCGAGGGGAATGACACCCATACCTACCAGGTTGCTCCGGTGTATGCGTTCAAAACTTTCCGCAATCACTGCTTTTATTCCCAATAGATTAGCACCTTTTGCCGCCCAATCGCGTGAGGAACCGCTTCCGTATTCTTTTCCCGCCAATACAATCAAAGGTGTTTGGTTCTCGGCATATTTCATTGCTGCGTCGTACACCGAAAGTGTTTCACCCGTGGGAAAGTAGGTGGTGTATCCACCTTCTTTTTCGGTAATCCGGTTCCGGATGCGCACATTGGCAAAGGTACCCCGCATCATCACTTCGTGGTTTCCACGGCGTGATCCGTACGAATTAAAGTCCTTGGGATCCACGCCCTTTGAAATGAGGTATCGGCCTGCGGCAGAATCGGGTTTAAACGACCCGGCCGGTGAAATGTGGTCGGTCGTAACTGAATCGCCCAAGTATAAGAGGACCTTGGCGTTGTTTATATCCTGCGCGGGCACCGGTTCGCTGCTTATATTTTTGAAGAAAGGAGCTTCCTGTACATAGGTGGATTGCTCGTTCCATTCAAAATTTTTGCCCTGCGGGGCTGTCAGTTTTTTCCAGTCGTCGCCACCGTCAAAAATAACGTCATATACCTCTTTGAAGTCGGATGTACGCATGCATTGATTGATGGTATCGACGATTTCCTGCTGCGTAGGCCAGATATCACGCAGGTAAACCGGATTGCCATTGGGATCGTAACTCAGGGGATCGTTGAGCAGGTCCACATCCACGCGGCCAACCAATGCATAGGCAACGACGAGCATCGGTGACATGAGGAAATTCATTTTTACCTGGGGATGTACACGGGCTTCGAAATTCCGGTTGCCCGACAGGACAGAGGCAACCACGAGGTCTCCTTTGTCCACCGCTTCCGCGATGTGCGGAGGCAGGGGTCCGCTGTTCCCGATGCAGGAGGTACACCCATACCCCACGGTGTGAAAACGCAGTGCCTCCAGGTCTTCCAGTAGATTGGCGCGCTGCAGGTATTCGGTCACGACTTTGGATCCTGGAGCCAAGCTGGTTTTTACCCAGGATTTGGTACGGATGCCTCGTGCTACGGCTTTCCGTGCCACGAGACCGGCACCCACCATAACTGCCGGATTGGACGTGTTGGTACAACTCGTGATGGCGGCGATGACGATGCTGCCGTCACTCAATACATACTCCTGATTTTTGATCTTGATGCGTACGGAACGGATGTCCTCGTTTTCAACTTTTATGGCCGAGTCAGTATGGCGGCTTTCGTAGGTAAATTCGCTGCCCGACCCACCTTCGTAGAGCCATGCTTGTTCCTGCCGTTGTTTAACGGGGACGTAGTTGCGGCGATATTCTTTTTCAAGGAGGAGCGAGAATTGCGACGCAAAATCCCTTACCAATATTTTATCCTGCGGCCGTTTCGGTCCGGATACTGTGGGTTCCAGTGTGTCCAGGTTCAGTTCCAGCACATCGGAATATTCGATGTGCTCATTGCCCGTGCGCCACAGTAAATTATCCTTGCAATAGGTTTCCACCAGGGATATCTGTTCTTCCGAACGATTGGTGCGCCGCATGTATTCAAGCGTCTGGTTGTCGATGGGGAAATACGTAACAGTGCAGCCAAACTCCG
The DNA here is from genome assembly GCF_014642075.1 of Parapedobacter defluvii. Classification (GTDB taxonomy): domain Bacteria; phylum Bacteroidota; class Bacteroidia; order Sphingobacteriales; family Sphingobacteriaceae; genus Parapedobacter; species Parapedobacter defluvii. Next base: position 119,318 of record NZ_BMIK01000004.1, read on the forward strand.
GCGACATATTGGAAATGGTGGCGCGGTCTGTAACGCTGAGGGAGTCCAAGGCGTCGCCAAATACTTCCACAAACTTTCCGACCACGCCGTAGTCGCGCAACAGTTTGGTAATGGTGAGCACCATATCGGTTGCGGTGCAACCCGGAGGAATTTTTCCCGTCAGCTTCAGTCCGATGACCTGCGGGCAGGTGAAATAGATCGGTTGGCCGAGCATGGCTGCCTCGGCTTCGATACCCCCTACTCCCCAAGCAATGACGCCGATTCCGTTGACCATGGGCGTATGGGAATCGGTTCCCACCAACGTATCGGGAAAGGCCCATCCGTCGCGTGCAATGACGCCCTTTGCCAGGTATTCCAGGTTCACCTGGTGGCAGATACCCATACCGGGAGGTACGACCGTGAAATTATCCAGTGCCTGCTGTCCCCATTTGAGCAGTTCATAACGTTCGGCATTGCGTTCGTACTCCAATCCGACGTTGTTCAGGTAGGCATAGTTAGTACCGAAATAATCGACCTGTACGGAGTGATCGATGACCAAATCAACGGGAATAGCCGGATTAATTTTACTTCCATCTCCGCCTTTCCGGATTACCTCTGCCCGGATGGAGGCCATGTCGACAACGGCCGGCACACCGGTGAAATCCTGCATCAGTACGCGGGCCGGTTTGAACGGTATTTCCTTGTCGGTTCCGGCGGGATTCCAATTTACCAATGTATCCAGGTGTTCGTCCGTGATTGCGAAGCCGTCATGGTTGCGCAAGACATTTTCGAGTAGTATGCGGATTGAAAAAGGGAGCTTACCAATTTTCTGGTTTTCTTCTTCCAACTTTTTCAGCGAAGCTATTTGATAGTCCATGATGTTTAGTTAGCGTTATCAATAATTTACTATTCTTACCACAAATTGATCATCCATATGAATCCCAGCCAAAGCAGGTAGACGAAAAGGAACGTGAGCAATAGGAAGACTGCCAATAGGATGATCAGTATATTGGCGCCGTTTCCCTGGTGTTTACCTTCATAGTAGTATTCGTTAAGCAGTATAATGTTCTTCTTATTTGCTTTGAAAAAGAAATCAAAGATATTGCCAAGGACCGGGATCGCGCCGATGGTTAAATCAATAATGACATTGATTAACATCAGCATCACCAGTTTTCTACTTGCACCGTGACGCCACATGACCAGTACCAGGTAAAAGGCGATGAAGAATCCGATGAGATCTCCCAGGAATGGAACCAAGTTGATAAGCGGATCCAAACCGAAACGGAACCGCGTGCCCTTTAGACGGAATTTATCGTCCATCAACCAAGCTAAGCGTTCGGTCCAAGCCAGATCCCTTTGTAAGCGACTACCTATTTCCCGATGCGTTTGCATGTCAGCGTGATGTGCTAAAATAGCGAAAAAAAATGACAGTTAACTACCTAATGGCTAAATGTATGCTATTCTATTGTAAATATTTTTGCTTGGTTTACAAATAATTATACATACATTTGAGTTTTATTATTTTTAATTTTTCAATACAATGGCAGAAGGAGTAGTTAAATTCTTCAATGAAACCAAAGGTTTTGGTTTTATCGTCCCCAACTCTGGTGAAAGTGAAATTTTCGTTCACTCATCGGGTCTTATCGACAAAATCCGCGAAAATGACAATGTTTCGTACGATGTTGAACAAGGCAGAAAAGGTTTAAATGCGGTAAATGTTAAGGTAATCTAGGTATTATTTTTCAACTATATTTATTGTATTTCGCCGGCTATCATTGATAGCCGGTTTTTTTGTGGCAGTTGTTAATGCCACTTATGGTCACTGATTATCTGTGAACATTTGTGCATCCGTGGCGATTCTTGTTTATCACGGATGCATGGATACCTATTGATTATCTGTGGACATTTGCGTATCGCTATCACCGATGAGGTTTCCATAGGGTTTCAGGGAATCCACATGGTCGAAAATTACTTTTGCAACACCCAGGAAGGGTACAAATAGAATCATACCGGCTACATTCCAGACCAAACTGCCCAATAGAAGAGCCATAATGGTAAACAATGCATTCAGCTGTATTTTACTACCCGTGATCTTTGGGGTGAGTATGTAACTGTCTATCTGCTGCATGACAATAAAAAAAATAGCCACGATCGTTGGGGTAAGCAGTGAATCACGGGTAATGAGGGTATAAAGTACGACAACGGAACTGCCGGCTACGGAGCCGATATAGGGAATAATGTTGATGAAGGCAACCATCACGCCAAAGAATAGGGCATTTTCAATACCGATGATCATCAGACCAATTGTGTTAACAACAGAGAAGATAAGTGCTACGGAAAATACACCGGCTAAATAAGCACTGGCCACAGCTGCCGTTTTGTCTACAATGTCTTGAGCTTCCGTTACGCGCTCTTTGCCGGCATAATAGGAAACAAGCGAAAGCACAAAATTTTTGATCCGTCGCCGATAGATCAGTAACAGGACAGAATAGGCGGTAATGATCAGTACGTGTACCAAAAAAGAAAGGATGGATCGAAAGACATTGCCGATAAATTTTCCGGACAAGTCTGATATACCCGCTATCTGGCTTTGAAGGTATTCTTTCTGTTTGGCAACGGGCAATTGAAAATGTTCGGAAATAAAGTCGTGCCCCGAATTGAGCATTTCGTTAAGTTTGTTACCGATTACAGGCAGATCTTTCCCCAACGCGATCAATTGAACATATAACAAATAACCGACGGCGAGCAATAGCATGAGGGTCAGAAGCACGCAGATGACTGCCGCCAATGCCCGGGGAACGTGATGCCGCTCTAACCGTTTACAAACCGGAACCAAGAGCATTGCCATCATTCCGCCAATGGCTACCGGGATGAGAAATGGTTTTGCAAAATAAAGTATGGCAAAGACCAATACAATGAAGAGCAGAACTTGATTAAACCGCGCAATGGGGTTACTTTTCGTTGGCATTACCGTAGATCATCTATCGCTCTTGCGAGTTTCCGGTCTTTTTCGGTCACCGTATCACCTGCGTCGTGCGTAGTCAACCAGATTTCTACCTTATTCCAGGTATTGGTCCACGTGGGATGATGATTGTGCTGTTCGGCCAGTAGAGCGACCCGGGTCATAAAAGCAAATGCTTCGGAAAAATCGCGAAAAGTGAACGATTGATAAAGCCTGTTGTTTTCTTCATTCCACATGGGCGTACGGATGGGTTGTTAAAATACTTATCTTTAAAACAAACAAGGGCGGATTTTGTTTGGACGATTGTTTTATCAACAGGCACCGCATTTCAACGAACAATTTGGTTAGCGGAAAACCTCTTCAAGCACTTCGTGCGAGTGGATTTCACCTAGATGATCGATATGCAGGCGATAGAAATCAAGTATTTTCCCAAGCAGGATGCGTCGTTCGGACGAAGGGATGTGCATGGATGTCAATTCTTCGAATGAGCAGGTAAGCAGGCGGGCAAAGGAAGCCGTTTGGGGGTGTTGCAGGACCCAGGCATGTGCAGGCAAAGTATGGCAGAAAATGCCATCTTTTAAGTCAAAAAAAGGTTCGCCCGATTTGGGCAAGGTAGGGCTGAATCCAAGGTAGCGGGAAAGTTTAATCAGAAAAAAAAGGTGGAAATTGGGCGCCGGTTTTTCCACCGTGTCCCACCAGGAAATCGCATTGAAGAGGTAATCAAACAGGGGTTCATCTGCCGATTGTTGACGCAGGCTCTTATAGAGTACCTCATTGAGGAAAAGTGCAACGGTACGTTTGATGATATCATGAGGGATACTTTGCAGGGGTGGCATCTGCCGGGCATCGGAAATGCGCTGCAGCGATGCGTTTTCACGATGGTAGACCACCATATCCAGTAGGTGCAGGGGTTGCAGCAGGCTTGTCCCGATTTTTGCTTTCGGTTTTCGGGCTCCGTTTACCAAATAGGCCTGCAGGCCAAATTTCTCCGTGAATACCTGGACCACCAGGCTGCTCTCCGAATATTTGGTGGTTTTCAAAACAATGCCGCGTGTTTTATGCTGCATACTAGTCGAAAAAAAAGTGACCCAATTTCGGTAGAAAGATTGATGCTCCGACGATCAATGCAAAAATAGCGCCGATCAGCACTGCTCCTGCGGCAGCATCCTTCGCTTTTTTGGCGAAGGGATGGGAAGCCGGAGACAGCAGGTCGACCACGGCCTCAATTGCGGTGTTCAACAGCTCAAGTGCAAATACCAGGGCGATACAGAATGTGATCCAAAGCCAGTCTGATGTGGACAAATGGATCCAACTACCGGCCGCGACGGCAACAACGGCACAAATGAGATGGATTTTGAAATTCCGTTCGGTACGGGCAGTTTCCAAAATTCCCCTCATCGCATGGATAAATGGGTTCTGACGATGTTTATTCATTGTTTTGCTGTCGCTCCTTGCGTTCATCGAGGATGCTCCGGCGTTCGATTTTCCGGATGAGCCCGTACAGGATGGTTAAAAACCCGATCCCGAACACGATGACTCCCGACACCAACACCCATTTATAGACCGATAATTCCCTTCCCATGAGAAATAGTCCCAACATGCACAATGCTATGCCCAATAAAGCACCCAAAATTCCTCTTTGAAGATATTTATTCATTAGAAAATCATTACTCTTAGTGGTCTAATGAAACCCGCATTTCATCGCCTTTGAAGACGCTGACATGACAGGTTTCATGCTCTTTAATTGAAGACGTACCTTACAAAGATAGGGCTTTTATCCGTTGATGTAATTACATAGGGAATGCTTATCTTTATCCTTTTATTTATTTTGGTACCATGCCCCAGATGACTTTACGGGATATTGCCTATGCATTGGGTTTGTCTGTTTCGACGGTATCCAAAGCGCTGCGCGACAGTTACGAGATCAGCAAGGACACCAAGGAAAGGGTGATCGCTTATGCCCGGACTAACCATTACTTGCCGAACCGGATGGCCAAAAGCCTCAAAGAAGGCAAGAGCGGCTCCATTGGTGTGGTGGTCTGCTCCATTGACAACAGCTTTGTGTCCCGGATGCTGGATGGCATTGACGGTGTCTGTGCGCAAGCGGGATATGACATCGTGATCATGCAGAGCAAAGAGTCGTTGGTACAGGAAAAATCATGTCTTAAACAGTTGGAGGCGCGGGGGGTAGAAGGCATTCTGATCTCACCTTCTGCGGAGACCATCGGCTTTGAACACCTGTTGGCGCTGAGGGAGACGGGGATGCCCATAGTCTTGTTTGACCGGATCAGTGAACGGTTTGAATCGGATCAGGTTGGCATTGATAATTATCACGCGGCATTTCAGGCAACGGAACACCTGCTTGCCAACCGGTATCGACGTATTGCTATGCTCAATATCGGGTTGGATATTCCTTTTGCACGGCTGCGGAGTGCAGGCTATCTAGACGCGCTGAAAAAAAAACACCTGACTTACGGGAAGCAGCTTATACGTCCGTGCTGGCCGGATACGGGCGAAACGCTGAAAGACCGTGTAAGAGCAAGCATCCAATCCCTTTTTGAGCTGGCAGAACCCCCGGACGCACTTTTTACGGCAACCGACCAGCTTTCCACCCTTAGTCTCAGCGTGCTGCATGAAATGGGACACCGTATTCCCGAGGATATCGCGCTGATAGGTTTCAGTAATACCGAATTAGCAGATGTACTCACCCCTCCCCTTTCCACCATCTATCAGCCGGCACTTGAAATCGGTCGGCTGGCCGCTGAGAAATTGATCGGATTGATTTCCGGCAGGGGCTTATCTGAAGAATATGAGACGGTTATTTTACCGGCTCAATTACATATACGGGATTCGAGCAGGCCGGGGGTTAAGGTGCAAGTAAACGGATGACACGGGAACAGATATCTTTGGCGACTTCCTCTTTTGACTTCAGTCCAAAGACTTCTTTATCTCCGTTTTTGCCGATGATTGTCACCTTATTCGTGTCGCCCGCAAAGCCGGCACCTTCATCGCGCATGGAGTTGAGCACAATGAAATCGAGATTTTTCCGATGAAGCTTGTCCTGGGCATTTGTTTCTTCATCCTGCGTTTCCAATGCAAAACCAACCAGGATCTGGTCGTTACGTTTTGATTTTCCAAGGGTTGCCAGGATATCCGTGGTTTTGACCAATTCGAGGGTCAGGTGTGAATCGGCTTTTTTTATTTTTTGGTCTGCCACGGCTTTGGGTGTATAGTCGGCTACAGCCGCGCTCATGACGGTGATATCAGACAGCGGGAAATGAGATTGGCATGCGGCCAGCATCTCGGCTGCGGAAGTTACCCGCACCACATTTACTCCGGCAGGAGGCACCAAACCCGAAGGCCCACTTACCAGGGTTACTTCGGCTCCCAGCAGCAGCAGTTGAGAAGCGATCGCATATCCCATTTTTCCGCTGGAATGATTACCGATGTACCGTACGGGATCAATGGCTTCATAGGTGGGGCCTGCGGAAACCAATGCTTTTTTGCCGGCCAGGGGCCGGTCCTTTCCGAAGTGATGGTCTAGGGCGGCGAGGATTTCCTCCGGCTCCGCAAGCCGCCCTTCTCCACTCAGGCCACTCGCCAGGGCACCCCTTCCCGGCGGGATGAGGTAGTTTCCAAACGATTTAAGTTTGCCGATATTCGATTGGGTGCTGCCATGAGCCCACATATCCAAATCCATAGCCGGAGCAAGGAAGACGGCGCTTTTGGCAGATAGGTAGATCGCGCAAAGGAGATTATCGCAGAGACCGTTCGCAAATTTGGCGAGTGTATTGGCGCTTGCGGGGGCTACCACAATGGCGTCTGCGTCAAGGGCAAGCTGGACGTGGTTGTTCCACTCACCGGATTTTACATTGAAATAATCTACCAATACAGGATTACCCGACAGCGTAGCCAGGGTGAGTGGCGTAATAAACTGTGTGGCATCGGGGGTCATCACTACCTGAATATGGGCGCCTGCTTTAACCAACAGACGGGTCAGGTAAGCCGATTTATAGGCGGCGATGCTACCGCATATACCCAATAGGATATGCTTCCCCCTGACGGACACTAGTCTTCATCTTTTTCCCTTGCGGGGTTTCTGAAGTATACTTTATCGTTCAGGAACTCATCGATTGCGACCAAAGTCGGCTTGGGCAAACGCTCGTAATGTTTGGAAATCTCGATCTGTTCACGGTTTTCAAACACTTCTTCCAGGTTATCATTTGTGGTGGCAAACTCGGCCAACTTGCCGTTCAGTTCTTCTTTCATATCTACGGCAATCTGATTGGCACGTTTGCTGATGATGACAATCGATTCGTAAATGTTATCCGTTTTCTTGTCCAAGTCCCTTAAATCGCGGGTTACGGTGCTATTTGGGACGGATTTGCTTATTTGAGTACTCATATCTTTTTTCGATCTGTTAATTCTGAGGTGTGTCGGCAGCTTCATTTTTAGTTTCGGAAGCTGCTGCAAGTTGTGTAGTGTATTTCTTTGCACGTTCGATGCCGATTTCCGCATCCCGTTTCAGTTGATCTGCATCTTTGCGGAACTTGCTTTCGGGATATGCGGAAATGAAGTTGTTATACATATCCAAAACTTCTCCAAAACGCTCTTCCTGTCTTCGGGTTGAGCTTTGGTTGGCATACAGGTATTGGGCTTTTATGCTGAGAAACTCCATTTCCTCGGCGTATTTGGTGTCTGGAAACTCACGGAGTACATTATCAAAGGCGATAACGGCAGCCCGATAGTCATCTGAAAGGCCCATATCCAAATAGAGTTTGGCATTGTGGAAGGCCTTGGCTTCTAATTTATCCCGCAATTGCTGGATGAGATCCGACGCTTCCTGTGCCCGCTCGCTATTGGGATACAGGTTGATGAACAATTGCAACGCTTCGATAGCCCGATACGTATATTCCTGATCAAGCCCGGTTTTAGGCGATTCGAGGAAATAACAGTAGGCCCCCATGTAACGGCATTCCTCTGCACGCGTACTGTTGGGGTATGTATCCGTAAATTGCTTGAAATGGAACCTTGCCGATGTATAATCGCGCAGGTAGTAGTTGGTATAGGCGGTATAGTAATACAAGTCTTCCGCTTCGGCCTGACCCCGGTATTTGTTCATCAGGTCATCAAATAATATGAGTGCTTTGCTGTATTTTTTGTTGTTGTAATATTTGACAGCTTCCTGATATTTTTGAGCAATGTTGTTACTGGCGCGTAATTTTTCAAACTTGCTTTTACATCCGGCAACCAACGCCACCAACAATACCAAGGCAGCTCCCGCTACTATTTGCCTGTTTATAAACATCCTGCAAAGATAAGTGAATTTAAAATACCTGTCAATTAAATTTTTATGGGTCAAAATAAGTGTAAAACGAGCAAACTGCCAAGGGATTTAACAGAGTTTAACAGGTTACCCTATTTATGAAAAATTAGAAATTTTCCGTATCTTTACACCTTTGAATAATCAAAAGGTTATGGAAATACGGGAAAGAGTAGAACAGGCCTTGGATTCCATCCGGCCTTATCTCGAAACGGACGGGGGGAATGTGCGCATCGATGAAATTACGGCCGACAAGGTGGTAAAATTAAAGCTGTTAGGATCCTGTGCTTCGTGTGCGATGAGCATCATGACCTTCAAGGCGGGTTTGGAACAAGCGATCAAGAAAGCAGTTCCTGAAATCACTGCCGTGGAGGCTGTCAACATCACGGATATGGACGATCCAAACGCAACAATGCCGTCGCCAGTTATTTAACATTATTTAACGCGCGGTGAAACGTGTGAATGGTTAGTTTTGCCGTCAACGATAATGAAATTGATCCGCAACATACTGATTCTCTGTTTTACCATCGGGCTGTCGATGTCCGCTTCGGCCCAGCAACGTAAGCTTGTGCAGTTCAGTGGAGTTATTCACAACGCGGATACCAATGTGATTGTTCCGTATGTAACCGTAATAAACCTGTCCTATAATCATCAGACATTTACCGCGAATCACCAGGGTTATTTTTCTTTTGTGGCTCACGAAGGGGATACGATTCAGTTCAGTTCGGTAGGTTACCGGTCTGCACAGTTAGTCATTCCGAGGGTTCCGGAAGACAAATACACGGCAATGGTTAACATGACGGCGGAGATTAAGGAACTCCCCATGGTTACGCCTTATCCGTGGGCAAGTATCGATGAGTTTAACATGGCGTTCATGTCGCTTGAAATTGCCGACGATGACATCGTGGTTGCCAAGAAGAACCTTTCGCCGGAGTCATTGGCGGCACTGGCTGCAGTAACACCCCGGAGTGCGGAAGAAATCCAGAATTTCAATTCCATGCAAAACCACATCGGGTTATCCAATAAGGCGGTTAACCAACGCATGGCTAACCCGTTACTGAGTCCGTTTGCGTGGGGTAACCTGATCCGCCAGATTACCGAAGGGAATAAAAGTCGGAGCAAAAGTCGGTATTAGGACAGCCGCACGGTCTGTTTGACGCTGAGCCGCGACGAAACCAGCGAAATCAGCGCGGAAATAGCAAATACAGTCAGGAAAACCAACAAAAAGTCAGTCACCCGGATATCCACGGGATAGATATCAGTTACCAGGTTCTCGGCATCACCGAAACGGATCCAACCGAAGGTTTGCTGCGAAAGGCAGAACAGCAGTCCCACCACTAATCCGGCGATACAGCCGATCAACGAAATAAGCAGCCCTTCGAAAAAGAAAATGCGACGGATAAGGCTGTTACTGGCACCTAAGCCCATCAATACAGAAATATCCTTCTTCTTGTCAATGACGAGCATGGTGAGGGACCCTACGATATTGAAGATGGCAATGATACCGGTGAACGCGATGATGATAAAGACCGCCCATTTTTCCGTACGGACAATTTTATATAAGGTCGGGTTCTGCTGCTCGCGGTCTTTCACTGAAAAATCCGTGCCCACCAGTTGCGATAATTGCCGTTGTACCGCGGGAATGTCGGATCCCGGCATCAGGTGAATTTCAATGGCAGACACTTGCGTAAACTCACCCAATACTTCCCGTGCAAATGACATCGGCACGATAAGCAGGTCGTCAAATTCCTGCTGGTATTCCAATACGCCGGCGGGTCGGATGGTACGCATGATGAATTCCTCGGCCGGATTGATGCTGGCCTTGACGCCCTTGCGGGGAGAGAACACTTCAATACGACGCGCTTCGTCCCGCAGTGAGATTCCCAGCGTGCCTTGCACACGTGCACCCATGATGGCGTAGTCTTCGTCGCCCTGTTGCAGCACAAACCGCCCGTCTTGTAGTAACGTATCCATAGACTGAGATAACGTACGATCGGATGTGATTCCCTTAAGGGTGGCAATGTATTGAGCATCCCCATAACGCAGTAATACCTGTTCTTGAAGTACCTCACGATAGGTACGAACTCCCGGAAGTTTCTTAATTCGATCGGCGAGCACGGAATCTGCGACAAAACCTTTACCCTCCCGTGGCTCGATGCGAAGCTCAGGGGTAAAGGCGCTATACATTGAAAAAATGAGGTTTTCCAGGCCGTTGTAAAAGGAAAGGATCACAATGAGCGATGCACTGCTTACCAGCACGCCTACCACACTGATGCCGGAAATGATATTGACGGCATTAATGGTCTTTTTGGAGCGGAGGTAGCGTTTGGCAAAGTACAGCGCGACGTTCATGAGTTATCCCCGGATAAATGGGTTGGTTTGCTTTTCATATCCAATGGTGGTTTCCGGACCGTGACCGGGGTATACCACTGTATCATCGGGCAGGATGTAGAGCTGCTGTTTGATGCTGGCCAGCAACTGCTGATGATTCCCGCCCGGCAGATCGGTGCGGCCGATGCTATTCCGGAAGAGGACATCGCCTCCAATGAGGAATCCATTTTCTGCGTTATAAAAACAAAGGTGTGCCGGTGAGTGGCCCGGAGCAAAGATAAGTGTCAATTCGTTGTCGCCGAAACGGATGGTACCGGTTTTGGGCAGAAAGGTTTCGCCAATGGGCGAGATATCATACCGGATTCCCATCTGCGGCGCATAGTTCTGTACCTCCATGAGCAGGGGTAACTCGCCCTCATGGAACTGGGGGAGCAGACCGTATTGTTCGTAAACGTAGCGGTTGCCAAGTACATGATCCACGTGGCAATGTGTATTCAGCAACAGCTTTGGTTCAAGTCCCCGTGTTTCAATAAACGTTTTTACCGCTTTTTCCTCGGCCTGGCCATACATTCCCGGATCGATGATCGCCGTAATGCCCGCATCGTCGTATAACAGGTAGGTGTTTTCCTGATACGGGTTGCAAACGAATGATTTGATGTGAATCATGTTTGCAAAGGTAGCGGTTTTTAATTTCTTATTTCCACCGCATCGACTGAATAAGCGTATCGATGTCGGCTTTGATGAAGTCCAGTACCGGCTGAATGGAATCGAGTCTGGGCTTTTCATGGAAATAGAGTGCGCCGCGTAGGTAACGATGGGTACTGTCAGTCACGAAGAACTGAACGCTGGATGCGGTGTTTCCTTTGATTTCATATTTTAAACCGTAAACCCCGGCATCCGGCCGGCTGATGCGTTGCTGATCGATTGCAGTAGCCTTGACCGTGTGGTTAAAAGCAAAAGTTCGTGCATCTTCCACCAATTCGTTAAAGTTATTCCTGCTGGTAACGGGCATGTAGCTGAGGTGTATCCGGGCATTGAATTGCGGGAAGCGGATGTCGATCCAACAAGGTTCCGCATCGGGCGATCGGTCGGGTTCCACCGTTGCATAGGTAGGGATGCGGGCTGCAAACGGGCAGTCGGGCGCAAAGGGCTGATAGGTCTTTTCAGGAAATTCAATACGGAAATATCCGCGTGGTTTGGGCGAATATTGGGGCGTACAGGCTCCTAGCGTGAGGACGGCGAAACCCACGATCGATAAACGTGCAATGTGTTTTCTGATCATAAGCCGGTGTTCCAGATCTCCCAATTCCGCTCGGCCTGGAGCTCCAGCATTTCAAGCCCATTTTTAATGGCTGCTCCGCGTACTTTTCCCCGGCGGAGAAACTCCGTTTCTTCGGGATTGTAAACGAGGTCATACAGCAGATGCGTATTTCCGATGTGTTCGTAGGGGATATCGGGACAACCGCTGACCGCGGGGTATGTACCCAGCGGCGTCGTATTGATGATGAGCAGGTGGTTGGCCATTGTGCCGGCATCCAATTGGTCATAGGAGTATTGGCTAGCGGTGGCAGACCGGGATACCACGGTGTATCCGATACCCAATTGGCTGAGCGCATAAGTTACGGCTTTGGCCGCTCCGCCGTTGCCCAGCACCAGCGCCAGACGATGTTCGGGACGGAGAAGGGGTTTCAGGGATTCCGTAAAACCATATACATCGGTATTGTAACCTGTGAGGAATGTTTCGCCGTTATCCGGCCGTTCGATGCGGATGCAATTGACGGCACCGATAGCCGAAGCTTCCGGAGCTAACTGATCTAGGTAATCCATTACGGCAACTTTGTAAGGGATGGTGACATTAACTCCCATCAGCAAGGGTTCGTCTGCCAGCAAGGTGGGAAATGCGCCGATGTCAGGGATGGGATAAAGCTGGTAATCTATGCCAGCAATCTGCTCCCTTTCCATTTTCGCATCGTAGTACTTTTTAGAGAAAGAATGCGTAAGTGGAAACCCGATCAGACCGAATTTTTGCATCGTTAAATAAAATAATGGAACGTGTCGCCCCGTAATCCCATGCGGGTAGTTTCCAGTGCAATAATCTCGGCAGGGCTGATGTTGCCGAGGTTGACGTTTGACCCTAACAGGTGGATAAAATATACCTGCTGCGATTTGAGCGGGGCTTCCCAGATGATTTTCTCGTTGGATATTTCGTTGAGGATTTCGTCAACCAGGCCCTGGCGGACTTCTCCTGATTCGCGGTACAAGCCGACATTTCCGCTTTCCCGCGATTCAGCGATCAGTCGCCACGAACCGGCTTCCAGTTCCGCTTTCATGAGGGAGATCCACTTATACGGAGCCATGATTTTGGTATTGTCCTTGGATCCCACTTCGGAAATCACCGTGACATATTGCGCTACTTTGGCGATGTATTCGCATTTCTGTTCATGCGGCAAGGCGATGGAGCCATCGGATATTTCGGCATATTCAAGCCGGTACTTTTCAATCACCCGAAGAAAGTCATCGAATTGATTCCGTACGGCAAAGGCCTCGAACAGCGTACCACCGAAATAAGGATGCACGCCTGCTTCACGGTACACAGCGAGCTTGTCTTCCAGCTTCGGTACGATCAACGCGGTGGTCCAGCCCAGTTTTATAAAATCAGTATACTCCGCCCCCACTTCCATGAAATCGGCAGCCTGCCGCACGCTCAGTCCTTTGTCCATGACCATGGTTAGGCCGTTTTCTCTTGGTTTTTCCGTTCGTTGGGGAATATTATTTAAATGAAAGTTCATGTACATATAATGCTACTAACGGGAATGTGGGATGTTTCTGCGAACAAAAGACCGGAAAAATCCTGGAAAAATCCTGAAAAAAGCCATTTTTAACAGGGTTAAGGCATGTATTTCTTAATAACTTCTGCGATAGCCTTGTTATCGCGCAATTGTGGTAAGTATTCAAATAATACAGCGTGTTTCTTCGGATCGGATGCAAGCCCCAATTCCAGGTAATTCAGGGCTTCGTTATACCTTCCCGCAGCAATAAGGTATGCGACCATGCGATAATACAATTCTGCGCCATCCGGATTGTTCTTGATTGCTTCCGCAATGGTTTCTATCGCGCGGTCCAACTTATTGCGTTCATACAGGATGGACGAATAGTCCAACCAGGCCTCCAGATCGATGGGATTAAGCTCGACCACCTTTTCATACGCCGCTTCCGCTTCGTCCAATTGTTTGAGTTTATAGCGGGCGTCGGCGATGGCAAACCAATAGTCGGGATTGTCCGATTCGATGTCGAGCGCCTTTTTGTAAAAATGCAGGGACTCAAAATACCGCTCTTCATAATCCAGCGTTACTCCGATGCCAAACCAGGCATCGGCTAGGTTTGCGTCGATTTTAACCGCTTTTTTATAATACGATCGTGCCTCGTCCATCTGCTCCAGTTTTTCATAGCATTCGCCGATGGCACAGTAGGTTTCCGCTCCCGGGGGTTCATATTCGAAAGTCTGTTTGTAGACTTCGATCGCGTCGTTGTATTTATCGAGGTTGACCAATGCATTCCCTTTATTGAAGTACGCAGAGGCGAAATTATCTTTGATCAGGATCGCATAATCGTAGGCGTCGATAGCCTCTTCGTAGCGGTTCAGCTTGTGGTAAGCATTTCCAAGATTATACCAGCCAGCGTACGAATACGGATCGTTGTCGATATATTGCTTATAGAAGCCTATGCTTTCCTCCTGCCGATCCAAGACATCGTAGCAAAATGCAAGCTCATAGAGTGCATCCTGATTCTCCATGTTCTGCTCCAGGCTACGTTTTAAGAAATGAATGGCTTTTTCGTAGTCTCCTTTGTTTTGGTGTAAAAGGGCAATCTGCAAATAAATTTCATCCGGATTTTCCGCAAATTCCAACGCCTTGTTCAGGCTGCTGAACGCCTCATCGTAACGCTCTAAATTACCGAGGATACCCCCTTTGATGAGGTAGATATCGCCTTCGGAAGGTTCCAATGTTTCTGCTTTATCCAGCGACTCAAGTGCACGCGCGAACTGGCTGGTCACCGCAAATAATTGAGCCTGTTTAAGGTAAAAAACTGCGGCAAATGGATGTTGACTTACTGCATAATCAACTACTTGTAGGGCTTTGATCGGATCATTTTTATCCATATAGTAGTCAATAATCCCTTCAAAAGCCTGTGTATCAAAAAAGTACTGATCCTTATTGCGAATCATTTCTTCGTAACGTGCTACCGAAAATTTAGGATCTTCGGCAGGCCCATATTCGAAATCGTCTTCCATCTATACTCCTAATTTTTAAGAACTAATACCTAGGCTTTCACCCTCACACACAGTCATGTTTGATGATAACAAAATAGGATTTATGAGGTAATATTGTCAACATAAGTTTTCAACAATTTGACAAATTCGCCCCAAAACCAAAGAAAACCAATTGATTACAATAAACGAATTACACCCATTTCCCACCATTCCTGTGTCAAATATGCTGCAAATATACATAAAACGGGCTAAAAAATTGGTATTTTAAAGCTGACGGCTATCGGCTGACGGCTATCGGCTGCAGGCTGAGCATGCCAAGGCCCTCTTTTCAAATACAACTATTTTCTATCCAATGCGTAAACGTTTGCATGATTGAAATAATGTGCTTAATTTAGCACAGAATCCAATTTAGAGACGAAATAACAAAAGCAATGAGCGTAAATTACGAATCGCGTTATGCGATTGGCCCACATGAAACCAAGGCGTTGGATACAAAGGCGTTGCGGGACAATTTTTTAATTGAAAACGTGTTTGCGGATGATACCATACAATTGGTATATACCCATTACGACCGCTACCTGGCGGGTGGAGCGAAGCCGGTAGGCAAACCTCTTCCGTTGGAAACCATTGACGCGCTGAAAGCATCCTATTTTTTGGAGCGGCGTGAATTGGGTATCATCAACGTGGGCGGTGCGGGGAAGGTTTCTGTGGACGGTGAAGTGTATGAACTGGGCTTTAAAGAGGCTTTGTATGTAGGCCGAGGGCACCGGGATGTGGTGTTTTCCAGTGACAATGCTGGAAGGCCGGCCAAGTTTTACCTGAATTCAGCGCCGGCACACCGTGCGTATCCATCCAAGAAAGTGACGAAAGCCGAAGCGGAAACCGTGGAGCTAGGAAGCCTGGAAACAGCCAATCACCGCGTAATCAATAAATTATTGGTCAACAGTGTAGTCGAGACCTGTCAATTACAGATGGGAATGACCGAATTGAAAACCGGCAGTGTATGGAATACCATGCCAGCACACACCCATGACCGCCGCATGGAAGTTTATTTTTATTTTGAGGTTCCTGAAGGTCAATCCGTAAGTCATTTCATGGGCCAACCAGAAGAAACGCGTCACATCTGGATGCAAAACGAACAGGCAGTAATTTCTCCTCCTTGGTCCATTCATGCCGGTGCGGGCACTAGCAATTATACCTTCATCTGGGGAATGGCGGGCGAAAACCTCGACTATGACGATATGGACAAACGTGCCATTACTGAATTGAAATAATACATCTCAAAAACAGGAATAAGACAATGCATAAAACAACTAATCTGGGCTGCTTGCTTTTGGTGTACACCCTGTTGACTGCATGTGGGACTGGCCAACGGAAACAAACCATTGTTATCAGCAATCCAACTAACCAGAATCGGCATGAGCTGGTTGCCATCCCTTATGCGGAATGGACAGGCGCCTTCGGAACAGAGAGTGTCTTTAAAATTATAGACGCATCAAGTGGCATAGAAATCCCCTACCAACTGGAAACAAAGGGAACGCCGTCAACGCAGCACATTTTGCTTGAAGTAACGGTCCGGGCATCGGAACGTATCATGCTGACCGTGGAAAAATCGGCCCCGGCTCCGGTGCGGGCACGTACATACGCACGCTACGTGCCCGAGCGGTATGACGACTTTGCCTGGGAAAATGATGTGGTGGCTTTCCGGATGTACGGTAAGGCACTCGAAGGGCGGCCGGATGATGCTCACGGGCTTGATCTCTGGTCAAAAAGAACGACAGACCTGGTGGTTGATAAATGGTATGCCAACGGAGATTACCATACGGATCATGGAGAAGGCATGGATTATTACTCGGTCGGAATGACCTTGGGAGCGGGAGATATCGCTCCATTTGCCGACGATACCATCGTCTTTTCCAAGCACTATCGTCAATATGAAATAGTGGACAATGGCCCATTGCGGAGTACGTTTAGACTCACGTATGAACCGTGGCAGGTGGGAACGAGAACGGTGTCGGTCACTAAGCAGTTTACGTTGGATGCGGGATCGCAACTGAACCGTGTAGATGTCACATACTCGGTAGACGGAGAAGGCGTACTGCCGGTAGCCATTGGCGTTGCACGCAGGGAACAGCCGGGAAATCTTTTGCAGGAAGAACAAGCAGGTATCTTTGGGTATTGGGAGCCTGAGATCGGTAATCACGGCATTACCGGAGTCGGGGTTATTCTGGAAAAAGGGGGTTTTTCGGGGTTTGGCGAATTATCCAATCAATACCTGGCTTTCACGGAAGCAACAGATGGAACGCCGCTGACGTACTACGTAGGGGGAGCGTGGAACAGAGCGGGAACTTATACGTCTGCAGAAGCATGGTTTGATTACTTGCATGCATTTAAGGAACGGTTGGCTTCGCCGCTAAACGTAGAAATAAACTAATAATCAGTAATGGCAATCACACACTTATTTGATCTAACGGGTAAAATTGCGCTGGTGACGGGGTGCAAAAGAGGAATCGGAAAGGCGATTGCGGAAGCGTTAGCCGAAGCAGGTGCAGACATTATTGGCGTGTCCGCATCGTTGGAGACTGGGGGAAGTGAGGTTTCGGCATCGGTAGAGCGATTGGGGCGCAAGTTTTATGCCTATCAAGCCGATTTTGGCAACAGAGAGGCGCTGTATGCATTTATCAAGCAGATCCGGGCGGAACATCCCCGCATTGATATTTTGTTTAACAATGCCGGAACCATCCTGCGTAAGCCTGCTGCGGAGCACCCCGATGACTACTGGGATGCCGTGGTTGGGATCAATCAAAACGCTCCGTTTATCCTCACGCGCGAAATCGGGAGGGACATGGTGGCACGTGGCAGCGGTAAGATTATTTTCACGGCTTCACTGCTTACCTTTCAGGGGGGTATCAACGTGCCGGGCTATGCCGCCTCCAAAGGTGCGGTAGGGCAGTTAACCAAGGCGTTTGCCAATGAATGGGCATCGAAGGGTGTCAACGTGAACGCCATTGCGCCGGGTTACATCTCCACCGATAATACGGAGGCACTGCGTGCCGATCCCGACCGAAGCCGTTCAATTCTGGAACGCATACCCGCGGGCCGATGGGGTGAATCCGAGGATTTCAAAGGACCGGCCGTGTTTTTAGCTTCTGATGCGTCCAACTACGTGCATGGAACTATTCTGACGGTGGATGGCGGCTGGATGGGAAGGTAGAGGGTGGTCGGTGATGGGTGGACGGTTATCGATACAGGCCTTTATTTTCGATGAAGGCCATTACGCTGTCTGGCACAAAGTACCGGATGTTTTTGCCGTTTTTCACGGCGTTGCGGATGAAGGTGGATGAAAATTCCATCAATGGGGTGTCGGTAAGCGTAATGGAGGGATGCTGGGTCCACTCCGGTGCGGCAGGATAATCGGGCCTGGGGTAGACCTGGATATGATAGTCGCGCAGGATGATTTCGTAATTCTTCCATTTTTTGAGCGACTGGAGGTTATCTGACCCCATGATAAGCACGAAGTCGGTTGTTGGATATTTTTCCCGTAGGTGTATGAGGGTATCGATGGTGTAGGAAGGTTGGGGCAGCGAAAACTCAATGGTGCTGCTGCGGATGTTCTCGGCGCGTTCAATAGCGAGGTTCACCATCTCCAGCCGGTCGTACATATTGATGAGGGAACCTTTTTTCTTCAACGGATTGTGGGGAGATACTACCAGCCACACTTCATCAAGTCCGGTATAATTTGCCATGTAATTGGCGATGATCAGATGCCCGGTATGTATGGGATTGAACGAACCGAAAAACAATCCTATTTTCCGCATGGCATATTCCTTTATTCCGTCGAGAGGAAGGTAAGCATCAATTGTTCGGCTTCGGTGCAGGCTACGTCAAGATTGTCATTCTTGAGAATGACGTCAAAACGGTCTGCATACACAAGCTCTTTTTCCGCCTTTGCAACCCGTTCACGCAGCTTTTCTTCGCTATCCGTACCGCGCCCGCGCAGGCGCTGTACCAAAACTTCCAACGAAGGCGGCTGTACAAATATAGCGAGGGCCCGGTCGCCGAATTTACGTTTGAGGTGCAGGCCTCCTTCCACGTCGATATCGAAGATGACGTGTTTTCCGAGGGCCCATATCCGTTCCACTTCCGAGCGGAGCGTGCCGTAAAATGTACCCGAATAGACCTCCTCAAATTCAATGAATTCTTTTTTTGCAACCCGGTGCAGAAATTCTTCCTTGGAGATAAAATAGTAATCTCTTCCGTTCACTTCGCCTTCGCGGGGCGTGCGCGTGCTGGCCGAAATCGAAAACGAAATCTTGTCGGGATGTTTGGACAGCAGGTGCCTAACGATGGTGGTTTTGCCCGCACCGGAAGGAGCAGAGAATATGACGAGTTTACCTTCCATGGGATTACAGCACGTTTAGCAGTTGTTCCTTAATCTTTTCGAGTTCTTCTTTCATGCGTATTACGATCTGTTGGATTCCCGCATGGTTAGCTTTAGAGCCCAGTGTATTGATTTCCCGGCCCATTTCCTGGGAAATGAAACCGAGCTTCTTGCCGTTGGCATCTGCTGCGTCAAGCGCCTGCAGGAAATAATTGCAATGGCTACGCAAACGCACCTTCTCTTCGGTGATGTCCAGCTTGTCGATGTAAAAGATCAGTTCCTGTTCAAACCGGTTCATATCGACATTTTCCTTACCAACAGTTTCGTCCATATACTGGCTGATCCGGTCACGGATGAGGGGTATGCGGTCGGTTTCAACCGCTTCGACTTCCGTCAACAGACGGAGAATGTCCTGAGTCCGTGTAGATAGGTCCTGTTTGAGCACGACACCTTCGTCCTTCCGGAACTCGTTAAGCTGGGCTACCGCCTCCTGAAAGGCATTCAGGAGCAGGGCGGCTTCTTCTTCGTCTGCCTCCTCTTCGTTGTGGCTGATGACCTCGGGCATGTTGAGGGCCAGCTCAAACAGATTTCCGCGGTTGGTACCCAACTCGTTGGCCACAGCCTCCAGCTGTCGGAAATAATTTTTAAGCAATTCTGTATTGATGGTAGCTGCGGCAGCCGTCTGATCCACATACTCCACGGTAACGGTGATGTTTACCTTGCCCCGCTCGATAAGCCGGGTGCATTCGCTGCGGAGCGTTAGCTCTTTGTCGGAAAAGGCTTTGGGCAGTCGCAGTGTTAATTCCAGAAACTTGGAGTTCAGGGATTTTATTTCGACGGTATATTTTACCTTATGGTTGTCTCTGGCACCGCAGCCATACCCAGTCATGGATTTAATCATGTGCAAAGGTAACAAATAAAAGCCGAGCGGAGCAACGGTGCGCGTTTGCGTTTTTTGAACAGTATGCTTGAACAACCGCACCGGTGCAGTTGCTCAAGCATATCATGGAGAGTTAACTACGATGAGGTGCGCAGATAGACATTTTTATAGGACGACTTCAGGATGATGTGCGTGCCACCTCCGTTGATTGATCCTTCGATCTGCTCGGAGACACTGCCTATAGCCACGGGAGGCGTTGGCGGAGGCATATCCGGAAATATCGTTTCCGCGGCCGGGTCCCCCGTAACCGCCTTTATCGAAGGCTCGGTTTTTTCGGTCATTGATTTGGGCTCGGTTTTTATATCAAATGCCTCCGCCGCATATAGCTTACCGTAGGAAGTGCTCAGAGAGAGCGTAGCTTTGGTCGCCGCAGGAAGGGATACATCGACATGGCCATATACCGATACAATGGAAATGGGGCCGGTGATCGACGGATTAAAAACAGCTTCCACACCGTTGTATACCGACTTGACGTTCATCGGCCCACTGTTATCCTCCAACCTTACTTCGTTATAACTCGTGGACACTTCGATTTCACCCCGAATTCCTTTGATGAGGAGAGAATCTGCCATAAAACTGTTGTCGTTGTGGAAAACAACGCCCATTTGCCGGGGGACACGGATGCGCAGCAGCTCTTCGTCATTCTGGTTTCCCACCGCGAAAACCTCGATGTTTCCGTCTTTTTCAACGACACTTATTCCCAAGCCGGTGTTATCTTTGAGTCCGGTGCTGCTCAATACCTGGAGGCCCTTCGCTCGCTCGTCTTCTTCTTCTACAGTTCCTGCTTTTGAGAAAATAATTTCGTTTCCATCGTAGCCCTCGATCCGTGCACCCTGAAGGTTGACTAGTAGTTTGCCGTTGTTTTTGCTGACGCGGTAATCGCGCTGGGCCCATGCGGGGATGCTCAGTAGCGTGAGCAGCGCGAAAGTGAGAATTTGCTTGTTCATATGATTTTATATTTTCTGTTTTACCAGTTGTTGTTACGATTTTGACAGGGATATTACCTACAGTTTATTTTTCTTTAACAATACAGCATACGCCTCATCTCGGACTGCGCGGAAGGTGTAGGGATCTTCGGCCAGCGAAAACAGCGTCCGGTCGATCTCTCCGTCATCCAGTTGACTGACAATCTTAATGATTCCGAGTTGTACCAGTGGATCATCTTGTTCCACCAGTGATTTTTGGAATATATCCACAATGTCGGGTTGATCCAGGTGCTGGCCCAATACATCCAGTGCTGCCAGGCGTACATTTGTATTGCCATCGCGATTCATGGTTTGCGCAAGCAGGGTTAGTGAACGGTGGTCTAACTGCTGGTTCTGTTCGATTTCGAGGATAGCGGCCAGGCGGGTGCTTGCAGACGAACTGTCGCGAAGCCGGGTGGCGAAGGAAGGTGTTTGTGGCGCTGTCAGCACTGCATTGGTCCGGCTATGCAGGTTTTTGCTGAGCTTGGCTGCCGCCTGTTGGGACGGCGGCGACAAGGGAGGAGCCTCTTCGGTTTCTATCGGGTTGGTGGATGTATTTGCCGGTGCGTGTCCGGTTGGTTGATGCTCGTCGGTAAGCAGCTTGGTAGCAGCCAGTGGCTGATCTGTGGTCGGACGATTGATATTGAACAACCAGTAGGCACTAAGTACGGCAACCAGCAAAGAGGCAGCTGCCAGCCAGGGTATATAGGGCAAGCGTTGAAAAACAGTTTTGTTTTTATTGATCCTGTCCCGGTCGGCCTGGAGCTGTGCATGCAGGCGTTGGAGGACATCCGCGGAAGGGTCGAGATGGTCGAATTCATCGCGGTGCTTGTTTACAAAATCTTCCAAGTCATCTTTCATCTGTAACTAATTTTGTTCCATCGGTCAGATGGAGCTTATCCTATTTAAAATTTACATTTCCTTGTGTGCTAAAAATGAAATTTTAAACAGGAACGGTTCATAATAACATATTCTTTTCCAGTGACTGTATTACTTTTTTCTTGGCGCGGTGGTACTGTGTACGCACGGTGCTATGGGAAATTCCCAATAAGCTTGCTATCTCTTCGTGCCGCATTTCTTCAAAAACATAGAGACTCAGTATGGTTTTATATCCCGTTGGCAGTTGGTCTATCGCTTGCCGCACCTCTTCGACCTTCCGGTCCGCCAATCGGTCCGCATCTTCGTCGTAGTGCGCTTCGTCTGCGATACCCACCAAATCCGCATCTGAAAATGAGATTCTCTGCTTACGGAGATGGGTGATCGAGCGGTTCAGCGCAATCCGCTTAACCCAGGCACCGAAACTGGAGGCCTGCTGCAGGCGATGTATGTCTTTAAAGGCGTGATAAAACGACTCTTGAAGAATATCCTCCGCTTCTGCCGTATGTGAAACGATACGGCAAATGGAGTTATATATCGTCCGGGCGTGTTTATTGTATAATCCGGTGAATCCCCCTTCATGGCCTTTGAGGCAAAGCGCGACAAGTTCCGTTTCGTTCATTGTTGGCGGCACGTATGCAAACTTATGTGTTTTATCTGTTAGTCGTCAAACACCGAAAAATGTTGCATGAAGGATTTTGTGACCGTAGATAGAGGTTGTTGCGGGGCTTTATGAGGCTGGTGTTTGAATTGTGGTTTTTAAATAGAGGCTCAACCAGCACCTGGTTGAGCCTAAGTCTACTGTCCGGACTTTGTACGCACGGGATGCAAAGCCACCGGAATGGCTAGATTAAAGATCGTCACCCCACAGGGTAATTTCGCCAATATTCACACAATTTGATCCTTGCCAATTGGAGTTTTTAATAACCAGACGGATATAGCGGACGCGGCTGGAATCATCATCGACCATGTATTCCCAACCGGCAGCCCATTCCGCCGTTTGATCTTCGGTAGTTCCGGGTTTCAGAATTTCGTGGTCGCCTACCAATTTCCAGTCGTTCTTCCAGTCATCCGATGCCCAGTAAGCCTCGTCATTTGCTGGTCTCGTCAACTGATCCGTTGCCCAAATTTCAAAATAACGCGGGCTGTGCCCTGAAAAGGCACCGGCATCCGTACGCGGCCATATCCGGAAACGACTGAGTTCTGCCTGTACTCCCATGTCAAATGTAAAACGATGGGGGAAGTCAAATCCGGGCGCATTTTCTACCGTATGCAGGATGTTTGGATTGCTTGTGCCCCCATCCCATATTCTTGCCAAGTTTCTGTCGCCGTTGACGGAAGTGTTATCTCCGGCCAATGCGACGATCGCAAAATTCGATTTATTGATTTCGCGCTCCAACTTAGGCAGTACATATTCCCTTACCGGTGCCTCCAACGGTTCCAATGCATTTTCAGGCAGGTGCGTGGTAACGATACCAATTACATCGTCTGTCTCCAGGCCGGTTAATACGGTCTGCATTTCGTCATTCTCCACGCGAAGGGACTGCTCTATCCCGCCTACCGTATAATTCACGGTAACATATTGAACGGTGCTGCTGGCAATCGGCTCCCATTCGATGAGCATGGTTCCATCCAATTGCTTTGTAATGGCCGATACGCTCCTATTCCTTAGCGACTGGATATAAAACTCGCCAAAAACGGTAACGACCAGCTCGGTGGGTATAGAGAAGTGCCCTTGATTGTCTTGGGTAATGAATTCAAACGTATAGGTACCTTCGTCTAAGTTCTCGAGATCATAGGACAAATTGATCCTACCGCTTTGCGTACGGCTCACATCGATCACGACGGAATCCGTCCGCTTGTTCCAATAAATAACCGTCTTGGTAATCCTCGGATCCGCATTAACTTCCCAATCGAACCTGATCTTTTTGTATCCCGACAAGGCCTTGAGTGAATCCACAACGCCCGTATAAATCCCTTCTCCGAAATCGTAGTATTGCTGGTGGATGCTATTCATGTCATCGCAACCCATCACGCCGAGTTGGGTGATGATGGCGCATAGGATTGCCCATTTTTTCACAATCTTCTCCTGAATTTTTTTCATGGCTATATTCATGCTTAACTTCTTAGAAAAATCCTTATTCTTCTATCACTCCGTCATCTCCATAGATGGATACTTCCGCAATGTGCATTGCGGGAGTCCTTGCCCAGGTTTCTTTCACCACAAATCTGAGGTAGCGGACTTCTCCAACTCCGGATTCGAATATAAATTCACTTCCGGCTTGCGTAGCAGCTTCGTCATCTGCGTTTGTTTGCCCCAAGGGAAGCCCTGAGGGCTTGATTTGCTCAAAGTCCCCAATCAAAATCCAATCATCTTTCCATGCTTCGCCACTCCAGTATGGATCGTTGATGCCATGGGTCAGCTCCTTACTACCCCACACTTCGAAATACCGTAAATTGTGCTGATTGAAAACGTAACCATCCTGCCTATTCCAAAGCATCATTCGGCTTAGCTTGGCTTCTACCCCCAAATCGATCGTAAATGTCTGCGGAGGTGTAAAACCGGCATCCGGGACGGTATGCCAAATCACCTGGACATTGCCATCCCAGATATTGCTGATGGGACGGCTGTTATGAGACGTATAGTTGTCTCCCGCCAGATGCCCGTCCTTGAAGTTGCTTTTATCCAACAATTTTTCATAAAGTGGTTCGGCCGCCACAACCAGGGTATCGGTGGTGTTCCCAAACCGATCGATCAGGCTTACGCCGAATTTCCTTTGATCGGTGTTGTAGCCCCTGATCGAGCGCTTTTCTTCCGTTGTTGACGAGTAGACCAGATCGTATTCTTCCCATTCCCCTTCGTCGCTCATTGCATACAAAAATGCGCCTATCAAGGCATTCGATTCATTTTTCCATCGGATAACCACCCCGCCAAAATCGGGTTCCAAGGTAATGGTCTTAAATACCGACCGGAAAGGAGGCTCCAAGGGAACGAAAGACCCTTTATACGGCTCCGATTTGTTCTCGCTATGGTCCACCAAAGAAAGAGTAAAATCACAGGGAACAATGTCTGCCAGGCCTTCGATGATGACATAGTTGTTGTAAACCGAAGAGCGGGCAACTTTCTTTTCGTCATTGAAGATATATTCGCATGTGACGTACGATATATCCGTTTCATCCGGAAGGTCGTAACTGATTTTTGCCCCTCCGGGCAGCGATTCAATACTGACATTGGTCACGGCGGAGGGGGGTGTGCGGTCGACCGGCGTTTGGCCGATATTCTCTTCTTTGCAAGATACCGCGATTCCTATTCCCATCAGAATGAGGCACCGGAAGAAAAAGGATGAATGGGTTATATTTTTGAAATAATTCATGATTCTACGATATATAATTGACGAAGATTTACCATCCTGGATTTTGCTTTAAATTGGGGTTTTGAATGATGGTGGTCATCCATAAGGGCCAGAGGTAATCTTTTGTGGTATAGTTTCTATTGTTGAAATAGGTTACAATTTGGTAATACTCCTCAGGCTTGACTCCCTGGTGATCCCAGCCCTGTACAGGCTGATTCATGTACCGCATCGCATCTTTCCAACGGCGTAGATCAAACATGCGTTGCCCTTCAAAGGCTAATTCAATTAATCGTTCGCGTTTTATAATTTCGCGCATTCCCTCTTTGGTGGTGGGTTTTCCCGGGATGGTTCCATATTTGGCCCACGACTGGACCACACCTTCCAACCCCGCCCGGAAGCGGATGCTATCGACCCATTGATATACTTCATTATCCGGTTCAATTTTTACCTCGTTTGCAGCTTCCGCGCGCAATAGGTAAAGATCGCTCAGCCGAATAAGCGGTATTGAAAATCGATAGGGGCTAGGAGACGCAGTGGTCGTTGCCGATCTGAAACTTACCAACTTTTTAATAAAATATCCGGTTTTGATGTGTGCATCGTTGAAAACCACGCCATGGGGATCTCCACTACGGTTTTTGATCACCAGGGTTTGGTCTTCCGGCTGTGCTAATGCTTCATACAGACTGCGGTCAAAAGCCAAATGTGCATAGAACCGCGGCTCCCGGTAAAAATTGAGGTTGGCCGTTGTTTCTCCCCTGCTGATGTAGTACCGGTGAAAAGAGCCCGTATCTCTTCGCATTTCATAGCGGTTGGAATAGCCCCAAAAACGGTCTTCATCAATCGGCACGCCATTTTGTGTATAATACTGTTCGGCAATTTTCAGCGTTGCGCTCAGTTCGGACGTACCACTATACGTTGTGAAAAACTTCGGTGTGCAGTAGTTTTGGAACTGGTTGGCATTATTGTACGCGGGATGCGCCCAAACGATTTCCGGGTTGTCAATGGGCCGTTCCGAAACCGCTCCCCGCAATGTATATTTTAAGAGTGTCGTATCGGACATTGTTTCAAAGCCCCGTTTGAAATGGAAAAGCGAATGGCCGTTTTGATGACAAATGTTAATGGCTTCATCTATCGCTTGCAATGCCCGCTCCCATTTCGCGTTCTCTGCTTGGGATGGAAAAAGTTGGATATCTCTTTTATCCGCATAGCTTACATAATCCGGATTTCCATTGAGAAGTGGGCTTGCCGCCCAAACGAGGGCTTTCGCCTTTACAGAAGCTGCAATGGATTTGGTTATGCGTCCCATATCCGTTGTCGTTTCCTCGATTTGATCGGGAAGGTTTTCCATGGATTCGTCCAAGAGGCGAACAACGAAGTTGACCACAGAATCTACCGGCTCGCGGAATACCCTGACATCTTCTGGATTTGCGTTGACGGGTTGATTGACATCGATAATGGGAATCGGCCCATAAAGCTGCAACAGGAAATAATGCAAATAGGCCTTGATGAACTTCACCTCCGATACCCAGCGGACGCGTTCCCAAGCTTGCAGATCCGGTACCTTTTCTATGTTTTCCAAAAAGATGTTGCAGTCGCGGATGCCTATCCATAGGTTCCGTCCGTCACGTCTACCGTCCCAGTAATTTTGAAAAGGGTCGGCCGAGTTCTGATCGTTCGTTGCGATTCTTGAACCGCTCCGGGCATTTAATCCCCCTACATTGGTGTCCCACCAGATCTCGTCGAAACCGACGTTTGCCGGATAGACAAAGGGATCGTTTTGATTGGGAAGCATGTTATAGCAACTGAAGAGGAATTTTTCTGAATTGATCCGATTTGAAAAGGCGTTGTCCAGCGTGGGAACGCCATCGGGAACAACGTTGAGGTATTCGGAGCAATTGGTCAAGCTGAATAAGCTTAAGACCATTGTAAGCTGTTTAACTATTTTGGTAAAATCTTTCATGTTGTTTCGTTGTTCTAAAATTCTACATTCACACCCATATTGACGACGCGCTGGAGGGGATAGTTGAAGGCATTGCCGGCTTGTTCGGGATCCCATAATTTGAAGGTGCGCAATTGGAATAGGTTACTGCCGGAGGCATAGACCCGCAGGCCCTTCACTCCGAATCTGTCTAAGTAACGCGTGGGCAGTGTATAGCCCATTTCTGCCGTTTTCAATCGGATAAATGAGCCCCTTCGCATCCACCAGGTGCTTGATACGTTGTTGTTGCTGATCGCTGTTTCGGATAAGCGCGGCCAAAAAGCGTAGATATTCCGATTGTCTTCCGACCAATGATCATCTGCAATGGCCTGCAGTAATGCCCGGTTGTTCGTCAATGTAGTTATATCGGTGCTCCCGGCAACGAAAGGAGCCGTGGCGTTGGGATCTATCCAAAATGCAGAGCGGTCGGATCCCTGAAAGAATACGGATAGGTCAAAATTCTTGTAGCCCAGAGATAGCCCGAATCCGTAATTGACCTCAGGGGTCGTTGGATAACCAATAGGCACCTGATCGTTTTCGTCTATCCGTCCATCCCTGTTGATGTCTTTATATTTGATATCCCCCGCCCCGTATTCGCCGAACGTTTGGATTGGGGAGTTTTTTACCTCTTCATCATCCAGGAAAAGTCGTTCGGCAATATACCCCCATCGCTGGGAAATCTTTTGTCCTTCCCTCGATCGCCAGGGCGTGGCTGAATAGTCGGGTTCTTCGTATATTTCAAACCGGCTGGCCGCGTAGGAGAAGTTACCCCTGACAATCGCCCACAGACCGGAAGCAAAGGCCTTATTATAATCGACCGAAATTTCGCCTCCCTTTCCACTTGCTTTTCCGATATTTGCTTTTGGCGTGGCCTGAAGTCCCATTGTGCTCGGTATATCGGCCCTGGTTTGGAGGATATTACTCCTGTTTTCCTGAAAGTAGTCCGCTTGGATTTCCAGGCTATTCCATAAGTTCAATTCCAAACCTAGATTGGTCTTTTGGCTGACTTCCCATGTAATAAACGGGTCTTCGTAGCGCGAAATTGAGATTCCGCTGCGATTATAGCCATACGTATCACCAAAACTGATGCCCCTGCCGCCGTCATTCATGTTGACATTGGACAGGTAATAGAACCGATCTTCTTTTAGCCCGATCTCATCATTTCCGACCAACCCATAGGTTGCCCGAAGTTTTAACTTGGAAATCACATTGCTGTACTTTTCCATGAAAGATTCGTTGGAAATGATCCATCCCAGTCCCGCTGACGGAAAAAAGCCCCACCGCTCATTCTTTGAAAAGCGTTCGGATCCATTGTATCCGAAGTTAGCTTCCAGGAAGTACGTTTCGCTATAGCTATAGGTAGCTCTTCCGGCGAGGCCCATGTTACGTTGGGGCAACGATAATTGCAAGGTATTGTAGGTGTTGTCTTTCCGTTCGCGTAGGGTTCCCACCAGCAAACCCGAAAGCGTGTGCTTTTCGGCAATGCTCGTTTGGTATTGGACAGCTCCTTCGAAGTACAGGGTATTTTCCATTTGCCGGTCGCCAGGCACATAGTCGAGATAATCTGTGCCGGCATCGGGATTAAGGGCAATCAACCGATAGTCATTGACACCTGCTATTTGTGGGGATAATGCGTAGTAAAACGGATTGTACTGACGCCTGACCTCTAGTTGTGCAAACCTGTTTACGTTCAATAAGCCTCTTGCGGAAAGCCCCTTGGTGATGAATTTCAGGTCTTGTTTTAACTCGAACTGAACATACATTGAGGAGCGGTCATTTGACCGGTACCCTTTTAACATTTCCGCATAGGGATTCAAATAGGTACCGGACGCGGTATTTCCGTATAAAATGTGTTTTGCGAAAATCGTTGATTCATCAGGTTCGTAATACGGTAAAAAATAGACAGGATTTGCCAATACCGCTTTATTATACAAGTTGGTGCCTCCGTATAGCGGCCCCTGGTAGTCGTCGAATACGCCGTTGAGGCGTACGATGGCTTCTGTGGTTTTTGTGAGATTAACATTGATATTGGACCGTAACGAGTATCTGTTTATATCGATGTTATTATTGAAATTTTGCCGGTTATCTACCTTAAGAATTCCTTGGTCTTTTGAATATGCTGCAGCAATGTAGTACCTCGCAATCTTTCCGCCTCCACTGACATTCAGGTTGTACCGCTGATTGAAGGTGTTCTTATCAAATAACAGATCCTGCCAGTCGACTGCGGGATAATACAATGGATCAATCCCCCGTTCCGTATAGTTTACCTTCTTTTCATCATATGGTAGGCGCATACCCGGTGTTCGCGTGCGCACGGCCTCATTGTGCAACTTCATATAGGTTACAGGATCTGCCAATTGTACATTCTCTGTGGGGCCGGAATAGGATCCTTCCGCCCTGAACTGCACTTTCACATCGCCCTCACGGCCTTCTTTGGTCGTCACTAGGATCACGCCATTAGCCCCCCGGGCACCATAGAGCGCTGTTGCATTGGCGTCTTTCATGATCGAAAAGCTGGCGATATCATCTACTGTCAAACGGGATAGATCTTCCGTTGTCATTTCCACGTTATCGATCAATATCAGTGGGTCTACCTTTCC
The DNA here is from genome assembly GCF_014642075.1 of Parapedobacter defluvii. Lineage (GTDB taxonomy): Bacteria > Bacteroidota > Bacteroidia > Sphingobacteriales > Sphingobacteriaceae > Parapedobacter > Parapedobacter defluvii. The sequence goes on from NZ_BMIK01000004.1 coordinate 149,276, forward strand.
CGTTCCGAAACTGGTTACGCCGCGGATGAAAAATTGGGCATTATCCGCCCCAGGCTCGCCCGTCCGTTGATAGGAAATCATGCCAGCGATGCGCCCGGCAAAAGCCGTGGTGAGGTTACTGGAAGGCACTCTTAAATCGGAAGGATTTACAGTGGTGATCGATGCAATCACGCTTTCTTTCTTTTGCTTGCCAAAGGCGACAACCACGACTTCGTCAACTTGCTGGGACGACTCCGTTAGTACGACATCTAGCGTATGTCGGTTTCCGACGGGCACTTCCTGGGCTTCATAGCCAACCATGGAGAATACCAAGATGGCTTTGTCGGGCACTTCCAATGCATAGCGTCCGTCTTGATCGGTGCTGATTCCCACCGCAGCACGGTTTTTCACCACTACAGATACCCCGGGCAGGGGCTCTCCGTTTTTTTGGGTAACCCGCCCCGTTACCACGCGTTCCTGCGGCGGTGGAATTGGGGAAAGGGTTACTTTTGGAAGCGTACCCTTGAACTCGCGTCCGCTGATCGCTATGGTTTTGTCCTTAATTTCGTAAATCAATCCTCTTGAAGTCAGGATGTTATTCAACACCATTTCCAATGGCTTGTCTTTCACATTCAGTGAAACCAGCATGTTCTTTTTCACGTATTGATCGTTATAAATCACCAAATAGTCGGTTTGCAATTCGATGGCCTCAAGGACCTTGATAATGGATTGCTGTTTGACCTTTAGCGTGACGGTTTGAGATAGCGATGCTCCACTTACATGCAGGCAAGCGACTGTTAACAACAGCGATGTCAATCTCATAATTCGGAGTATTGGGTAGAGGCCATTGGGCGTTATTCGCTTACCCAATGGATAAAATACATAATTTATCATTACGTTTGTACGTTTAGATAGATTTAAATGGTTTTTATTTTCGGTTTTAAACTGTTGCTGCTAAACAAAAGGGGGAGTGTTGGTAGCACTTCCCTTTCCTGTCTTTCTGGGTGGTCATATGTTTCTCATAGTTTCAAAGTTTAATGTGTGATAATTGGTTATTTATTCATTGGAAGACCTTATCGAATAATCAATGTTCGGCCGTCCAACTGGATTTTTGCTTTCGTCGGCGTACCCAGCAGGCCTAAAACTGTCATCAGCGACAATCCCCGCCTCATCTTTCCACTGATTGTTTCCCTGGGCACGGCACCGTCATAGACTACATCCACGTCGTACCAACGGGCAATCTCGCGGATCAGCTCATCGAAGGGCGTATGTTCAAAATAGAAAAGACCGTCTTTCCAAGCCGTGTATTTGCGAACATCTACGGAGACCACGTCCACCGTCGCTTCGCCGACGATCGCCTGCTCTCCGGGCTTTATGGTGACCGGTGATCGATGGCCGGTTCCTCCGGCGGTTGGAGGAAGGGCGGGCGCCACGCGCACGGAACCTTCTACAAGCGTTGTTTTCTTAGGTTCTCCGGGGTAGGCTGAAAGATTAAATTCGGTACCCAAGACCTCAACCGTTTGTCCGGTCACTTTTATCCGGAATGGCCAATCGCCTGATTCTCTTTTGGATACAGAAAAATACCCCTCGCCCTCAAGCTCCACCGTCCTTTCGTCGCTGCCGAAGCGCGATGGATATTTCAACTTGGAATGCGCATTGAGCCAAACTTTGGTTCCGTCAGCCAATGTGACCTGATAGGTGCCACCCCCGGGAACCGACAATTCCAGTGGAACGGCCTCTTCGACTTCAAGACCTACGAGTTCCGCACCTTCCTCATACAGGATTTGGTCTTGGTCCACTATAATGCCGGATTGCGTTTCGCTAAGGTTGATTCGGCGTCCACCAGCCAAAGTCAGGATGGCACGGTTTCCTCCAGGCACGACATCCGATGGCTTCGAGGTGGCTATTTCAGGTTCCCTGTCGGTCTGGTGGGTATAAAAAATCCAAGTTATGGACAAGGCGGTTAGGATTAATGCCGCTGCATAAGCGCGCCATCGCCAAATCCTTAGCTCTTGCCCGCGTTTCGGGGTAAGCCCTGCCCGGCGGCGCACATCCTCAAACAATGCTTCATTATTTAATAGAAAATGTAAATCTTCTTTTTGAAGCGGATGCTGCTGTCCCTGTTGGTGATACCAATTCTCCAACAGTGCACGTTCCTGATCGGTGGCCTCTCCTTGCAGGTACTTATTAATAATTTGCCGTACAGTTTCCTCAGTTATCACGAATTATAGTTGGTTACTAACTAATATAACTCGTAACTATGCGTTTGGGGGTATAAGAATTTTCTTTTTATACAATTTTATCTAAAAAACAACACTACCGCAATCCCCCTAAGTTTTGGAGTTTCGGCTTGATAATCTTCAATGCGTTATGTACCTGCTTTTTAACGGTCTGCTCGGAAAGTCCGAGCGCGTCTGCGATCTCCTTATGGGAGCGGCCCTCTTCACGGCTTGATATAAAAATCTCACGCATGCGGGGAGGTAGCCGATTAATTTCTTGTTCGACACGGGCGAAAATTTCTTTTTCTTCCAACAGGTCGGTCGCATTCCGATCAACTTTTTCCATAAACTGGGTGATCGAGTTAAGATAATCGCTACGTACCCGATTCTTTGCGATCAGGCTGAATACCCTGTTCCGTCCCTGTATGTATAAATAGGCCCCGAGGTTCGTATTATCGGCGAGCTGTTCGCGCTTAAGCCAGAGGCTGCTGAACACTTCTTGTATCACATCCCTGCATTCGTCATCATCCCGGAGGATACGATATACTTGTTGATATACGATTGCCCAATGCCGTTGGTACAAAATAGTAAATGCCTCTTCCTGCCCTTTCTTAAGCAAGCTCACCAATTCAGGATCGGACAGGTCTTGATATCTGATTTTGCCACCCATTCGAGTTATTGTTGCCGTGCATAAGCCATTCCCTATTCCCCCACTGAGGGGAACTTCTGGTTTCAAATATACATATCCAAAGAAGTTTACAACGTCTTTTCTTTTTTTCGTCCGCGGAACAGCTCGAAAAGCGGGGGCAGCAGCGAAAGCAGGATGATGGCAAATATCACGTAGGTGAAGTTATCTTTGATGACGGGCAGACCCCCGAAGAAATAGCCGAGGAATAAGAAAGAGGATACCCATAGAATGGCGCCAACAACGTTGTATGATGCAAACCGGCTGTAGCTCATGGTTCCGATACCGGCCACAAATGGTGCGAATGTGCGTATGATCGGAATAAAACGGGCGTAGATGATGGTCTTACCGCCATGTTTAATATAAAATTGTTGGGTTTTTTCCAGGTATTCTTTTTTCAGCAACTTATAGCGTCCGCTAAACGCTTTGGGACCAACGTATTTACCGATATGATAATTGGCCATATCGCCCAGTATACCCGCGGCAATCAATAGCAGGCACATGAGCACGATGCTTAGATCGGTTTCCGGCTTGGCGATGATCGCCCCTGCAGCGAAAAGCAGGCTATCACCCGGTAAAAAGGGCGTGATGACTAGCCCCGTTTCAGCAAAAATAATCAGAAATAGAATGAGATATGTCCATGTTTGGTAATCGTTGACAATCTCAACCAAATGCTGGTCGATGTGCAGGATAAAATCTATCAGGGAAGAGATGAGATCCAAACGATTAACCCATGTTGTTTAACATCACCGGCATTACCAGCATAAGAATATCCTCGTTTTCCTCCGAAACGGCGGGAACTAGCAATCCGGCACGATTTGGCGTACTCATTTCAAGGACCACTTCATCGCTATCGAGGTTCGTCAACATCTCTACCAGGAATTTGGCATTAAATCCGATTTCCATGTCGTCGCCTTCGAACTGGCAACTCAACCGTTCGTGTGCTTCGTTGGAAAAGTCAAGGTCTTCTGCCGAAATGTTCAGCTCACTGCCTGATATTTTGAGACGGACCTGGTGGGTTGTCTTATTGGCAAAGATGACCACACGCCGCAAGGAGTTCAGGAACGTGTGCCTGTCTAACGTCAGGCGGTTGGGATTAACCTGCGGGATAACCGCTTCGTAATCCGGATACCGCTCATCAATGAGCCGACAAATCAAATGAATGCTGCCGAATTTAAAGAAAGCGTTGGTGCTGTTGTATTCGACGGAAACGCCGATGTCTTCCGAAGGCAGGGATGACTTCAGCAATGACAGCGCTTTTTTGGGTAAAATCAATGAAGTCGGCTTTTGGGTGCCGATGTCTTTACGGCGGTAGCGTACGAGTTTATGGGCATCCGTGGCCACAAAGGTAGTCGATTGTTCGGCCAACTGCACTAATACACCTGACATGGCAGGCCGCAGTTCATCGTTACTTACGGCAAAAATGGTTTTGTTGATGGCTTCAGCCAACACCGATGCAGGCATGGTAACAGACGATGCATTATCCACAACCGGAATCTTGGGGAAATCATCTGCATTTTCACCACTGAGTTTATATTTACCGTCTCCGGCACTGATTTCCACCGCGAGGGTGGCTGTATCTACGGAGAATGCTACCGGTTGATCGGGCAACGTTTTGAGTGTTTCTATCAATATCTTGGAAGGCATCGCTACGCGGCCCTCTTCCTTTGCTTCGATAGGAAGCGAAGTGACCATGCTGGTCTGTAGATCCGTGGCCGAAATAGTCAGTACGTTATCCTTGATTTCGAACAGGAAATTTTCCAGAATAGGAAGCACTGTGCTGCTGCTTGACGCTCCGCTAACGGCCTGCAATTGCTTTAACAGTATGGATGTAGAAACAATGAATCTCATGGCTGAATAATCTTCCGTGCAATGATAAGGAAAAGATTTGTATTCGGGAAATGAGATTGCGAATTGAATGCAAACAAAATCGGGCTCTTTTTGTTAATTCACATAGAAAACAACGATTTGACGCTATGGAAACGAATAGTCATCGAACGGACGAGAAGGGTAACCTTCAGGCAGAAGAGAACTATGCGGCTCACCAGGAAAATCCGGCACCTTCGCCCGAGGCAATAAACGAGCCGAATGACCGACCGGCAAGCAATACCATGTGGGTGGCTATTATTATTGCCATTATTATCATGTCCATTTTATATTTTGTCTTCATTTATTAAAGCGCGTTGACGGTGCCGTTTGCTCCAAAAGGATTATCTTTGCGGCAATGCGCATCATGGCTTTTGACTATGGAACTAAGCGGGTTGGCATTGCAGTGACTGATCCGCTTCAACTTATTGCTACGGCATTGGATACGGTGCATACTAAAGACGTGCAAGCGTACCTTAAAACTTATGTTGCACAGGAAAATGTTTCGTTATTTGTTGTCGGAATGCCGCGTCAGCTGGATGGTTCAGACTCTGAATCCGCTCAGCATATAAAAGGGTTTGTGCGTACGCTGCGCCGTACGTTCCCGGCAATTCCGGTCGAAACCATTGACGAGCGTTTTACCTCCAAGATGGCATCCTCAAGTATTGCCCAAAGCAGCCTTAGCCGGAAAAGACGACAGGATAAGGCATTAATCGATCGTGTATCGGCCGTATTGATCTTGCAATCGTATCTTGAAAGAAGGGAGTTACAATCATGAGCCGTATTTATTTTTTCACGGAAGGGGTTACCTATACACTTAAACAAAAAGCCGCTTTGCGAAGGTGGATAAACGAGACGGTGAAGGAAGAGGGTTTCAAAGCGGGTGAAATCAGCATCGTTTTATGCAGCGATGCTTATTTACTGGACATCAACAGGCAATACCTCAATCACGATACATACACCGATATTGTTACATTTGACAACAGTGAGGAATCCGGCGTTATTGCCGGCGATATTTTTATCAGCATCGAGCGCGTCCGCGAAAATGCGGTGAAGTTCGATGTGCCGGAGCATGACGAACTGCACCGCGTGATGATCCACGGCATCCTGCATTTATGTGGGTATGGAGATAAGAAAAAGGAGGAGAAAGCGCGGATGACGGAAAAGGAGGATTTTTATCTGGCGAGGAGAAATGGATTAAAAAAGCCACAGATGCACGAATAAACACTAATTATCTGTGTACATTCGTGCATCCGTGGCTAATATTGAATATTCGTGACCGATCTTAAAACCGTTCCAACTGCGAGAAAAAGAAGTTACCTTCGATTTCGGCGTTTTCATCGGAATCAGACCCATGAATGGCATTGGCTTCAATGGATTTCGCGTATTTGTTACGGATCGTTCCGGCGTCAGCCTTGGCAGGATCGGTGGCACCGATTAATTTCCGGAATTCTTCCACGGCATTTTCCTTTTCGAGAATGGCGGCCACGATGGGTCCGGATGTCATGAAATCAACCAATTCGCCATAAAAGGGACGCTCTTTATGCACAGCATAAAATGCACCTGCAGTCTCCCGGCTCAGGCGGGTGTATTTCATCGCCACAATCTTAAATCCCCCAGCAATGATATCGTTCAAAATAGCGCCGGTGTGGCCATTGCGTACCGCATCGGGCTTGATCATGGTGAATGTCTTATTCGTTGTTGCCATTTAGAAAAAATTTTTGCAAAAGTAGAAAATTGTATCGCAATCGCGAATACTTCTTTGGCAAAGCTTTAGGAATGTCTTTTGCAAACTTGCACATTAATGAATTTTTATCTTAGTTTGGTTGCGGTGAATAGGAGGCAACCGGTATTTCGGAGGAGTTTTCAACTGTTGTTCGGCCTGGTATTATGGGCTGCACAGGATGGATATGCCCAGTTCGATGTGAATACAATCCCTTCACCGAAGGATACGGGACAGGAATATTACGTAAGCAATCCTTCCGGAATCCTTTCGCAGACGACGGTGGATTCATTGAACCGGCTGGCACACATAGTAGATAGCCTTACTTCATCGGAGCTGGCCGTGGTGGTAGTGGATGATTTCGCGGGGGACGACGATTTCCAGTTTGCGTTGGATCTGTTTAATGCCTGGAGGATTGGAAAGGCCGGCTCGGACAACGGGTTGCTGTTATTTGTTGGCACGGAAAAGCGTGCTTATCGGTTTATTACGGGGTACGGCATGGAGACGGTGCTTCCCGATGCGCTGCTTAAACGCATCGGCGAAACCTTGCTGGTGCCGAAGTTCCGCGCAGGCGATTACGACGGCGGTGTGCTGGCAGCAATGGATGCCGTGCAGACCGTCGTGCTCAACCCCAGTACTGCGGGCGACCTCCGCCGGAACCTTGCCCGTAAAAACTCGTTTTTCTATAGGCATCAGATCCCGCTGCTTTCTTTTGCCCTCGCTTTTATGCTGTATGGCCTGCTGTGGAGAATTACTTCCCGTGCCTTTAACCGGATTCCAACGCGCAGCGGGCGGAAGCCGGCGAGGACGCCAACGGGACTATACCTGGTATTTGGAGGCGTAGCTCTGTTCCTTTTTGGGTTCTTTTCCATTTTCCTGATCGTTTTCGTGGGGATGCCGCCGTGGTGGCTCTACCGTTGGTCGTACCTGCCGCTATACGTAGCTGTTTTCTTCGGGCTGGGTATCACCGCTTTGTATTTCAAGGGGCTATCACTCATTCAGAAGACGTATGTAGACGCGGCCAATCGGTTGGAGGCGATGGCTAATTTCAACAAACGGATGCTCTTGCCGATACTTGCCACCCCGCTTTGCTGGCTCTTGTTATATCTTGCAACCCGTTGGGGGAAGGGCGATCAACTGCGGCTTGTTCCTCCGCAGGGGGGCGGTTGGCAGCGGATTGACCGCGACAAACAGAAAGACGTTTCGCGTTACCTCGACCGGGGGCAGCGCAAGGAGGAAAGTGTAGGGGCTCTCGTTTACGAAATATGGACGCGTGAGGGTCCCGGAGGTATCCATCCGGTAGCATTTCCGGGGAAAAATTTCTCGAAATACGGACTATGTCCATCGTGTGGCTACCACACGTTTTCCAACACGTTTCTGAAGGTGGTGAAGCGGCCGACCGTGATTGATGAGGGTGAGGGTGAACGCTTACAGGAGTGCAGTAATTGTAAGCACTCCGTTTCGCACGGCAGGGTAGTCCTCAGTCGGACGAAACCGATCCGTTCATCGTCCGGTGGTAGCCGATCGAGTTCCAGCAGCAGTAGCCCGGGGAGTAGCGGCTCCGGTAGCTCCAATAGCGGAAGTTGGGGTGGTGGAAGGAGCGGTGGTGGCGGTGCAGGCGGCCGCTGGTAACGGTCATCTGAAAAGGCAACTAATTACGATGTTAACTATATTACGATCATGAAACTGTATAATCGATTCCGGACAACGCTCCTCGGTACATTCCTGCTTTTTGTGGCTTTGGGAGTCCATGCGCAACGCGTTTCCCGTGCGGAAACCGAGATCGCCGCGATTATGGATCAGTACCAAGCCGTAGGTGCTGCCGTGGCTGTGGTAAAGGATGAAAAAATCATTTACAACCATTCGTTCGGGATGAAACGTATCGAAACGGATGAGCCGTTGGAAAATGATGACCTCTTCCGTATCGCCTCCATCTCTAAATCGTTTGTAGCTACCGGCATTCTGCAGCTTGTCGATGCGGGGAAGCTCTCGCTGGATGACGATGTGAGCGACCTTATCGGCTTTCGGGTACGCAATCCGAATTTTCCAGATTCGGTGATTACGCTTCGCATGATTCTCTCACATCGGTCCAGCATCAGCGATCGGAACGGCTATTTCACACTGGATGCGTTCAATCCGGAAAAAAATCCAGATTGGGGGAAGGCGTACTACGACTATGCACCGGGAGCGGGATACCGGTACTGCAACCTGAATTTCAACCTTGCAGGGGCGATTCTTGAAAAGTATTCGGGAGAACGGTTTGATCGGTATATTGCCGACCACATCATCAAACCCCTGGGTTTATACGGGGGCTATAATGTAGACGAATTGGATAGCGCCCGGTTTGTGACGCTGTATGAATACGATGGAGACGGGAGGCGATTTGTACCGGCGGATGAAGCCTACCGGTCGCGTGCAGAAGCGCTGAAAACGTATAAACCAGGCTACAGTACCCCTGTTTTCTCACCAACGGGCGGGATGAAAATTTCGGTGAGAGACCTTGCCCGGTATATGGTGATACATATGAACTACGGTCGGGCCAACGGCAAGCGGATCTTTTCAGCGGAAAGCAGCCATGCCATGCAGGCAGTGCTGACACCGGAATCGGGCTATGGGATGGCGCTACGCACCATCGACAACCTGATTCCCGGAAAGTTGATGACAGGCCACGAAGGGGTCGCCTATGGTTTATACAGTGCGATGTATTTCCAGCCCCAGGAACGGTTTGGTATGGTGGTGATTACGAACGGTTGCAACACCGGCTTTACACACGGGGATGTCATCAATGATTTTCTGATGGCGGTGTATGACTGTTTATACCGGAATTTTATTCAGTAATCCTATTTGAATAATCCCCCGAACACAAATACGGTGAGGCTATACAGGACTCCTGTGAGGAAGAGGTTGATCATAGCCTTTTCGGTTTTCTTTTTTACAAACAGATACGTGGTTTCGAACAGTGCATAGGTTGCCAGCAGGATACCTGCGCCACCGCTCAGGAACAGCAGTAGATAGGCAGCACCCAGTCGGTCACCACTGTTTGACATCATTTGGTAAGGAATGAAGATGGCCAAAAAGCAGAAAGCCAGGACGCCCAGCCGAACCAGCAAATGTTTTCGCAAGGAACGGTTTTGTGAGAGGGGTTTATAGGGTACACCTATGGCCGCCAATACAAAACAGGCAAACAGGCCATATCCGGTGTAAGCACGCACCTGATCGTCGCTGAAGTATATGGCGGGAAAAGAAATACCGGCCAATACGAATATAACGAGGACCAGCGCCGCGACTTTGTGGTTCATTTGCTGAGTAATTTGTATTTCATTCAAAGATAAGGGAAATCTGACTATTCCGGGACGGGGCTAGGGCTTCTTATCCGTCTGTACGATCGACTTTGGTTCCCTGCAGGTAGCACGTCCCGCCGAAGGCCGGGCCAATGGTATTTCAAAATCAGGAGGAGAGGTATCAAACCGCCGTCTTGCGAGCGATAATGGGGCGATACAAGTATAACGGTTGAACAGCTATTCAGGGGCCATTTTTGCCATACAAAACGGGAGATGTTCATTCTCTATGACGGTGATCTTCGTTATTTAGTAATTTTAAAACCGGAAACAGCGAGCCTGTTATTTTATAAATCTATTCAAATAATTATGTTAAAAACTTTTGGTATAGCGTTACTATCCTTCTTTTCAGTATTTAGTATAGTTGGGAAGCCGATTATACGGATTGAAGTGTCGGCAGGGTCAGCTACTCATACTAATTTACCGGTAAGCATGCTGGTCGCGGAGCTCGGAACCGTTTCTGTCAAGAAAATCCGTTTAATAGAAGTTGCCGAAGGTAAACGGGTGGAAAAGCCGTTTCAACTGATCGACGATACAGAGCCGCGCATTTATTGGAAGCTAGATGGCGTAACCCCCGCCGGATCAAAGCGAATCTTTGAGTTTGAGAGGGGGAAACCGACCGAAGCGCCATTCGTATCGGCCGATAAGCAGGCAGATGATTTGGTGGTGAAAGGGCAGGATAAGCAACCCTTGTTAACCTATCGTTATACGGTAAAAGCACCACCCGAAGGGGTAGATCCTTTGTACGGTCGGGCTGGTTACATCCATCCGCTATATACACCTTCCGGGAAAGTGCTCACCCGTATACAACCTCCCGATCATTACCACCATTATGGCATCTGGAACCCATGGACGAAGATCAGTTATGGCGGCAAAGAATATGATTTGTGGAACCTGGGAGGCAATAAAGGTACGGTGCGTTTTGTCAAATTTGATCGGATCGAACAGGGGGCGGAAAATTATAACTTTCCCGAACCTATCAGGGTATGGCCTTTTGACGGAAATGGCGGGAGGGGAGATCAGTTTTTTAATTTCTCTCCCACTAAAAATAAAGATTGGGTGCTGATGGCAGGGCATACTTATACACTAACGTATAGGTTGGTGGTTTTCGATGGAAGGCTGTCGGCATCTGAAGCGGAATCAATGTGGCAATCGTTCGCGCATCCGCCGGAGGTAAAGGTGCAGAAAATGTAGCGCTACGCCTATTAAGCCTATTCAAAAAGTTTTAACGAGCAGGGTAATGAGAGTTGCTGTGCCGTGCGTTCTTTGTCAGGATATTTTATAAGGTCGAGCAGCATTTCGGCGGCTTTTTCGCCGATCATGTAGGGTTGTTCCTGAATGGAGCCCAAAGGAGGTTGATTGATGTAATCAAAAAAAGGCAAAGCCCCGAATCCAATCAGATCTACGGAGTGGATTTTATCGGGGAATTGTTGACGGAAACACTTGATGACGTCCAGCATGATGTAATCTTTAAAGCAGAGGATGGCGGTTGGGGAATTGTCCTGTAGAAGCAGCTTCCTGACTGCAGTATGCGTTTCCAATGCACTGAAATTGGTTTCTTTGACCAGTGAGGATTCAAAGGGAATGTTATTACGCAGCAGGCCATCGCGATAACCTAGAAAGCGGCCTTTGCTGGTTGACCAGGAAGTAGGACCATTCAGATAAGCGATATGCCGATGACCCCGCGAGACAAGTAGGGATACTGCATCAATGGTAGCCTGGTAAACGTCGCTTACTACACTGTGACATGGAATCGCCGGTTTTCTGGCAAAATAAACCACAGGTATGCCGGCAAGTTCCAGCTTTTTTATATGCTGGAATTCTTTTGTTTCCTTGGAAACGGAAACAAGCAGGCCGTCAATGGAACTGGATTGCATCACGGACGTCAGTTCGGCTTCACGGGTGAAACTTTCATGGCTTTGACCAACAATCACGTGATACCCCTGGGATGAGACCACTTTTTCAAACCCGTCAAGTGCTATGGTATAAAAATGATCCATCAGACTGGGAACAATGATGCCCAAGGTAAATGATTTGCGTTGTTTAAAATAAATGGCGGCGCGGTTGGGAACGTAATTCAGTTCCTTCGCCAGTTTTTTTACACGGTGTTTCGTACTGGCCGCGATATTCGGATAATCGCTTAATGCTTTTGAAACGGTGGAAACCGACAAATGCAGTTTGGCAGCAATATCTTTAATAGTGACGGGTTTACTCAACATTATGTAAAAATAGCAAATAAGGAGACAAATAATATTTATAACATTAAAAAGCTAACAATTATATGAGAAAGCGTGTTTTTAGTATGCATGTATCTTGGCTGACGGCATTGCTGTCAGGCATCCTGATGTTATCGATTCACCAAGCAGATGCACAGAAGGTAAAATGGTCAAAAATAAAAGTATTGGTTTATACCAAGAACGGAAAAGGGTATGTGCACGACAACATTCCTAACTCCATTGTTGCGATCAAAGAACTGGGCAAGCAGTACGGATTTGAAGTAGATGCCAGTGAGGATCCGGCTGTATTTACGGACGATAACCTGAAGCAGTATAACGTGCTGATTTTCTCTAACACAAATAATGTGGTCTTCGATACAGATGCGCAGCGGGTTGCATTCATGCGTTACATACAAGCAGGAGGCGGTTTCGTTGCCATTCATTCGGCATCGGGCACCGAGCGTGATTGGAAATGGTTTAAACAGCTGTTGGGTGCTAAGTTTTACTGGCATGACAAAAACCAGCCCTTTACGGTGAACATCGTCGATCACAATCATCCCTCGGTAGCACATCTTCAGAAAAGATGGCAGCGAAGCAGGGGTGACGAATTTTATTACCTGAAAGAAATGGCGGTTAACCTGCATGTAATAGCCGTCAATGATGCTACGACGTTAGCAGGGGAAAACCCGAATAGACTGGATACGTTTGGAGATGTGTTTCCCTCCGTATGGTGTCATGAATTTGACGGCGGAAGATCTTGGTATACTTCGCTTGGACATAATAAGGAATATTATTTTGATGAGGATTTCAGAAAACACATTCTAGGAGGCATCAAATGGGCGATAGGTAAGGGTAAAAAATTAGATTATAGCAAGGCGTACGCTACATCGCCGCAGGATGAAGTAAGAGAACGTTAAAAATTATAAATATAATAGATTATGAGTAGTGAGAACAAACATTTAGACAGAAGGACATTCATTAAGCAGGCAACAGCTGGCTCCGCTGCCTTATTTGCAGCCACGGCATTTCCTTCGATCGTCCCTTCGTCGGTCTTTGGGAAAAATGCACCCAGTAACCGCATACATGTGGGGCAGATTGGTTTTGGGCGTATCGCTATGACGCACGACTTGCCTGAAGTGATGAAGCACGATTATGTACGGGTGATTGGTGTGGCAGATGTGGATGCCAAGCGTGTGGCCCAGGGGAAAGCCTGGATTGAAAAATATTATACCGATAAGGGAGAGAAGTCATCCATGGAGGTAAAAACCTATGGTGATTATAAAGACATGCTGGCGAATACTGATATTGATGCGATTGTGATTAGTACGCCCGACCATTGGCATGCACAACCCGCTATGGAAGCCGCTATTGCCGGTAAACATGTATACTTGCAGAAGCCAACCGCTCTGACGATCAAGGAAGGGCGTATGATGGCCGATGCAGTGAAGAAAACGGGGGTTAAATTCCAATTAGGGAGCCAGCAACGGTCTGTTAGCCCTTGGCCTCAATTCCACCGCACCTGTGAACTGGTTCGCAACGGCCGTATAGGTACCTTGAAGCGGGTGATTATCGGACTACCGGGGGACCCCGCCGGCGGTAACCCGGCCGAAATGCCGATACCGGATAACCTGAATTACGACATGTGGCTGGGCTCCACGCCCATGGTACCTTATACATTAGATAGAGTACATTCACAGACAGATATCGGTTCCCGCCCCGGGTGGCTGCGCTGTGAGCAGTTTGGCGCAGGTATGATTACAGGCTGGGGGTCTCACCACATAGACATTGCCCATTGGGGCATGGGTACCGAGCTGTCCGGCCCGCTTGAAGCAGAAGGACGTGCCACATTTCCCACCACGGGTCTGTGGGACGTGCATGGAGATTTTGAGGTAGAAATGCTTTATCCTGATAACGTGGTTATGCAGATCAGCGGATCCAATCCCAATGGCGTGAGGTTTGAGGGTACTGAAGGCTGGATATTTGTTTCACGGGGTAACGTAGGCGTAACGGCCTCTGATCCAGCTGCTGCAGGAGGTGAAGCACATAAGGCATTTAATGCAAGTGACCCCAAGATATTGCAGTCAGAAATCGGTCCAAACGAAATCAAACTTTATAAAAGTCCTGAACAGCATACCAACTGGCTGGAATGTATAAAGGATGGCAAACAAACAATCAGCCATGCCGAGATTGCCCACCGGTCGGGCTCTGCCTGCTTGATCGCCCACACGGCCATGAAGCTGGGAAGGAAATTGTATTGGAATGCAAAAAAGGAAAAGTATAAGAAAGATAAAGAAGCTAATAAACTATTGTCACGCACACAGCGCTTTCCATATGGAACAGAATATGTCAAAGGAGCGTAACAAATTATAACATTATTCTAACCATTATTCCAACGATTGAATTGTGTTAAAAACATGGTTTGGGTCGGTTATGTGAGCAAAGAAACCTATCCGGAATATCCTAGCATGTCAGCATTCTGTATATTTGAAGGTAACATCGTCGGCAACACAAGATCATAAAGTCTTCCGACGCATAAACTCACCAATTTAATACGAACTAAGTAAGGAGGTTTTCATGGAACACATTTACGGGTTTTCAAACCGGATTATCATTGACGGTGCCAATAGGTATCCTACCTAGCGTACCACCGATTTTAAAGGGAAAATTCGATTGTGAGTAGCTCAATCGTCAGTTGATTTTCGTCTAATTTCTAACCAAAAAATGAACCAATGAGAATGCAGTTTGCTAAATTATTTTTAGCGCTATTGCCGCTTTTGGCCATAGCGCGTCTAGAAGCTAAATTGTCGGGAGCCTGTTCGGCTGTTGTTTTTGATAATTCTGCCGTAGCGCATACCCATAATTACCTATTAGTTAAAATACCCCCCCCCCCCCCCCAATTAATGAAAATTTATTAACTACGAGTAGTTATCTTCAGCGTGTTGTTACCGGCGCTGTTAAGAATGACGCGGGATTTACCTTAGCGGGTGTAACAGTGGTGGTAAAGGGTACGGGTACGGGTACACAAACGGATGCCCAAGGCAATTATAGTCTTCCCCTGCCGGAAGGAGGAAACACACTGGTTTTCTCATCGACAGGATACAGTACGCAGGAAATTCAGGTGGATCAACGTACCGTAATCGATGTAACCTTACAGGCAGATATCCAGGACCTCGATGAAGTGGTGGTCATCGGTTATGGTACCGCAAAAAGAAAGGACCTGACGGGTGCTGTTGCTTCTGTTCAGGCGGAAAAACTTGAAACGCAGGCACCGAGGTCTGTACAGGATTTATTGCGGGCAAATGCTGCGGGTATGATTATCGGGCAGGGTAATACCGCGAAAGGAGATGCTTCGTTGCTCATACGTGGCAAGGGAACGTTGAAAGCAGGGAGTAGTCCACTGCACGTGGTGGATGGTGTTATTTTCGACGGTACGTTGTCAGACATCAATCCAAACGACATCCAGTCCATTGATATTCTAAAGGACGCCAGTGCTTCGGCGGTGTATGGTGCCAAGGCTGCAAACGGCGTGGTATTGATTACGACGAAAAAGGGACAGGTAGGAAAACCGAAAATTTCGTTCAATGGTAATTTGGGATTTGTTGAAAACGCAGGCATGCCCCGTGTAATGACCGGTGAGGAATTTCTATCTTACCGCTATGATTATGAGATGGGTAGACGTACCGATCAATATCATCAAGATTATCCGGAAATGTTTGTGGATCCCCGAAAGTTAAGTCAAGTGGATCAGTTGACTTGGTACAATTATGACCAAAATGACCCGGTAGCTTCTGTGACGGAAGAACAGCTTATTCGGGCTTGGCTCTCCAGACTGGAGCTCAAAACTCCGGAAATTGATAATTACATGGCCAATCGCCTTACCGATTGGCAAGACCTTGTTTTCCAGCAAGGGATTCAGCAAGACTACTCGGTCAGTGTATCGAATAGAACAGATGATATCAATTATTATTGGTCATTGAATCACGTGGACCGCGAAGGTATCATTGTTGGTAATCGATTCAAAAACCTACGTTCCAGACTGAATTTGGAGTCTAAAATCACTTCTTTTCTTCGTGTGGGTGTCAATGCTAATTTTGCAGCGCGAGACGAAGGTTTCTTGCAGGCGAATTGGGCACAATCTGCGGTGATTTCACCCTATGGATCAAACAATATTGATGACCCTACCAGCCCATACCGACGGTTACCTACTGGAGACCCGACACCTCAGAATCCATTTTTTGATAACTTGTATCGAGACCGTGTAGATCGGTACAATACACTGAATGCAACACTTTTTGGCGTTATTTCATTGCCATTCGGCATCGAATTCCAAACCAATTTCACACCGTCGTATGTGTGGCGGGAATATTATAATCACGAATCGTCACAGAATCCGGAGTGGACCAATAGTGGTGGTCGTTCTGAGCGTACGTTTGAGAAGACGTATAATTGGCAGATTGATAATGTTTTGCGGTGGAACAAGCGATTCGATATCCATAATTTCGAGGTGACTTTGTTGCAGAATGCCGAAAAGGGTCAATTTTGGAGGACAAAGGCAACAACTTCGAACTATAGTCCGAGTGACATTTTGGGATGGCATCGTCTGCAAGCCGGGGCGGTACCGTTGAATGAGAGTGACGATACTTACCGCACCGGTGATGCCCTGATGGCCCGACTGTTTTATTCGTTACATGACCGGTATATGCTGACCGCCTCCGTGCGCCGCGATGGGTATTCGGCATTCGGTGCGCAAAATCCCCGCGCTACTTTTCCGGCGCTGGCTTTCGCATGGAATTTCTCCGATGAGAAATTCTTGGCAGGCACATCAAGCTGGCTAGATTATGGTAAACTACGGCTGTCGTGGGGTCGTAATGGTAACCGGGATATTGGACAATATGAGGCACTCTCTGATATGACATCCGGTCTACACCCCTATATCGATCAAAATGGGAATATCTACCTTTACTCCCAACTCTATGTGAACCGTATGGCCAATTTAGGGCTTCGGTGGGAAAATAAATCTTCGTATAACCTCGGCCTAGATTTCTCGTTGTTTAACAATAAGCTAGGGGCAGCGTTGGATTTCTATACCTCTACCACGTTAGATCTGTTAGTAGACCGCGCACTTCCGGAGATTATTGGATTCAACAGTGTCGCTGCTAACCTTGGCGAATTGGAAAATAAAGGCTTTGAGGTAGCGCTGAACAGTAGAATTATTGAGCGTGAAAAATTCAATTGGAATGCTTCAGCCATCTTCATGCTTAATCGTCGGGAAATCAAACGGCTTTATGGCGACATGGTTGATGTGTTGGATGCCAATGGCAACGTGATCGGCCAACGTGAGGCAGACGATATTAAGAATCGGTGGTTTATTGGTCAGGACCCGGATCGAATCTGGTCTTACGAGCGAATAGGTGTATGGCAGGTGGGTGAAGAAGACGCGGCTGAACCCTATGGGCTGCAGCCGGGTGATTTTAAATACAAGGATCAAAATGGGGATGGTGTGATGACGGATGAAGACCGGATTTTCCAGCAGTGGACAACCCCAAGGTTCCGGTGGTCGCTTCGTAATGATTTTCGCTACGGGAGCTTTGATTTTTCATTTTTCATCTACTCCAATTGGGGGCATTACGACACCTACAACCGTGCTGCTAATAATGCGAATTTTGCCGACCGTGCCACGGATTATGAACAGCCCCGGTGGACTCCGGATAATCCAATAAACGACTATGGCCGTATCGGCTCAAAGAACATCGGCTCCAATTATGTGTCGCGATCGTTTATTCGCCTGGATAATGTCTCCCTTTCTTATGCAGTGCCTGCCTCGTTCCTTCGGTCCATTAATATTCAGAATTTACGGATATCAGCCACCGTGCGTAACGTTGCTTTTTGGGCCCCTCATTGGACATTTGGTGATCCGGAGTCTTATGACAATACCGACTTGGGAGGTATGCCTACTCCGAGGACTTACAACCTGAGTATCAATTTTTCGCTTTAACTTGAAAATACAAGAAGATGAACAGTAGAAAAATATATAAGAAAACACTTTTGGTGTTTGTGACCCTGGCTTTTACCGCTATAAGCTGTAGTGAGGATTGGCTAACGCCCAAGCCCTTATCGTTTTATGAGCCGGGTATCGCATTGTCCAATGCCGAGGGAATGTATTCCGCACTTACCACATTAGAACGGAACATGCGGCATGAATACTTTGGTGACAATGCACCCATCTTAACAGAAATTATTCAGTCAGAAGTCGCCGTTGAAGGGACGACAGACAAGGCAGGCCCGCAAATGGACATGGATGTTGCCCTTCTACCGGATGCACAATTGAATCATACGGATTTCACGAAGGTAGGCTGGTATTGGTATGAAGGCTATAAAGGAGTTAAATATGCCAATACCATAATCGCACGCATTGATAATGCCGAATTTAGCAGTGAGGAGGAGCGCAATGCGATTTTAGGGTCTGCCTATTTCCATCGTGCATACCGTTATTTCAAATTAACACATCAATTTGGCGATATACCCTATTTGGACTGGGAAATTGAAACACCGAAGTATGACTTCTATTCATACGACAGGTGGGGGATTTTGGAACGGATGAGAAAGGACCTCGAATTTGCTTACCAGTGGGTGCCCGAGGTGGTCGATCGTGGCAGGACTTCCAAGGCCGCATGTGGTGTTTTACTCATGAAGGTTTGCATGGTGCTTGGCGATTTTGACCGTGCAATCGCGGTTGGCAAAGAGATCGTTGCGAAGCATCCGTTGATGCGGAACCGTTTTACGCCGAACCAAGGGAAACCGAACACCAATTTGATGTTCGACCTGCATAGTGTAGAAGCGAAATTGGATATGTCCAATACGGAGGGGTTGATGTATGTCGTTTCTTATCCTGAAGAAGAAGGCTCAGATCGTATTCAAACCATGCGGAATGCCGTCCCTTTTTGGAATAGTGGAAATATTAAAACACCGGATGGACAGACGGGCACAAGTATCGCACCTGCGGCCGGAGAAACGGACCCAGAGATGGATTTGAATAAATCCTATGGTAGGGGTATCGGCCGTTTACGGCCGACCTGGTATTTTACCAATGAGATTTGGCGAGCGGATAAGGAGGCGAATGATCTGCGTGGTATTCGCAACCGTGACAGTTGGAGGCGCATGGAAGATTTGAGGTATAATGCGCCTGGTTTGAAAACCAGTGGAAGCCCGTGGTATGGTAAAAACTTCGAAAAGCCAGCGAGTATGAGTGTGGAAGACACCATACGAACATGGTTTTCCTGGCCGCATTATAAGCTGTTTGTGCCCGATCCGTTACAAACCCAATGGGCGGGTGGTGAGACGCCATGGTATATTTACCGTTCTGCAGAGGTGTATCTTCTGTTAGCTGAGTCGTACTATTGGAAGGATCAACTTGCACTCGCGGCAGAGGCATTGAATGAAGTGCGTACCCGGGCGGGAGCCGAACCGCTGACAGCGGGTGATGTCAATATCGGTGAAATATTAGACGAGCGTGCCCGGGAACTCTATTATGAAGAAAACCGCCATATAGAGTTGGTTAGGATTTCTTATATCTATGCGAGAACAGGGAAACCCTGTGAAATTTTTGGCGGCCGCACTTATACCTTGCAAAACCTCAGCGGACCTGGGGGAACCGGCTCCAATGTTAAACAGGAGGGGGTTAATTTTTGGTATGATCGGGTTGTGGCACGGAGTAACTTCTACAACCACGGGGTAAAGCATAAATGGGCCGAGTATAAGGTGAGTGTGCATCATATTTTGTGGCCGGTACCCGCAAATGCGATCAATACAAATATCAAAGGTGTCATTAATCAGAACATCGGATATCCGGGTGCGGAACGTAACGTAGAGCCGCTTCCGGTACCGGAGGAAGGAACGGTTTTGGGACCTCAGGCTGGCAATTAATACCGCGTTTAGCAAGGCACACGGGCGGCCGCTATCTTTTGAGCGGCCGCCCGTATTGCATTAACTTCTTGCTATTGTTATTTATGTGTATCTTTGCAGCAGGATGTCCTATAATTTACAGGTAACGATCGATAAGGATTCCGGGTTCTGCTTCGGGGTGGTTTATGCCATTGACATGGCAGAGGAAATTCTTGAGGAGGATGGCTACCTATATTGCCTCGGTGATATTGTGCACAACGATGAAGAGGTGGCCCGACTTAAAGCGAAGGGCTTGCGCATTATCGGGCATGAACAGTTACCTGAACTGAAAAACGAAAAAGTATTGATCCGGGCGCATGGAGAAGCACCGGAAACTTACCGCATTGCGCTGGAGAATAACATCACACTGATCGATGCTTCCTGCCCTGTCGTACTGAAACTTCAGAACCGTGTGAAAACCTCCTTCGACCAGCAGGAGAAGGTCTTGATTTATGGCAAGCACGGCCATGCAGAGGTTATCGGCCTACAGGGACAAACCAATGGCAATGCCGTTGTCTTCCAGGACATTTCCGAGTTAGATGGAATGGACCTGCCGGAACAGTTTACATTGTACAGCCAAACCACCAAAAGCGTCGATAAGTTTTATGCCATCAAGGATGAGTTGATGCGCCGGGGATACGATGTGAAGGCCAACGACACCATTTGCAGACAGGTGTCTAACCGGTATGAAGATTTGGGTGATTTTGCCCGTAACTATAACAAGGTGGTGTTTGTTTCGGGGAAGAAATCGTCCAATGGGCGTGTATTGTATGAGGTTTGCCAGAAACATAATCCCAATAGCTACTTTGTATCCGATCCATCTGAATTGAAACCTGAATTCTTTGAAGCCGGAGATACCGTAGGCGTATGCGGAGCTACTTCTACCCCGATGTGGCTGATGGAGCAGGTGAAAGCGGTGCTGGAAAGCTATTGATGGTCATCTAAACATCAAATTGGCACCGCATATATAAGGCCGCAGGGATAAATCCGTACCTTTGCCGGCGATGAGTAAACCGAGAAAGGGAATTTTGTTGATCAATCTGGGCACCCCGGACAGTCCTTCCGTAGCCGATGTAAGACGGTATTTGATTGAATTTTTGACGGATCGGCGGGTGATTGACATTCCGGCATGGCGCCGGAACCTTCTGGTGCGGGGCATTATCGCACCTTTCCGGGCACCCAAGTCAGCCAAGTTGTATCAAGCCATCTGGGATGAAAAGACAGGTTCTCCGCTTTTATATTACAGCGAGCTTCAACAGCGGTTATTGCAGGAGGCGCTTGGCGAAGAATATCACGTGGAGCTGGCCATGCGGTACCAAAACCCTTCCATTGCCGCGGCACTGGCAAAGCTAAAGCCGATGAATCTGGAGCGTATCCGGGTCATTCCGCTGTTTCCCCAATACGCTTCAGCCAGTACGGGGTCCGTGATCGATAAGGTGATGGAACTCATGCGGACCTGGCATACCTTCCCCGAGGTCTCGGTTGTCAATGATTTCTACGATAACGAGGCGATGATCGATGTTTTTGTGGAAAATGCACTCAAGCACCGGCCAGAGACCTACGATCACGTTTTATTCAGTTATCACGGGTTGCCGGTGAGGCAACTGACGGATGTGGAAGCTTCGGGCACACACAATTGCGAAAAAGCGGGCTGCCGCGAGCGCATTGCCGTGCATAACCGGTATTGTTACCTCGCCCAATGCTACGCCACGACACGTCTGTTGGCCCAAAAGCTCCAATTGCCGTCGGATGGGTATACCGTATGTTTCCAGTCGCGTCTCGGAAAAACCCCTTGGATCCAGCCCTATACGAGTGACGTACTAAAGGATGTGGCCGCAAAAGGGAAAAAGCGGTTGCTTGTTTTCTGCCCTGCTTTCGTGTCGGATTGCCTGGAAACCATCTATGAAGTTGGCACAGAATATGCAACAGAGTTTAAGAATCTGGGCGGCGAGCACGTGCAATTGGTAGAAAGTCTAAATGCACATCCGCTGTGGATCAAAGGGTTGCAGCAGCTGTCGACTGCGACAATATAAATACTGCCCCGGAGGCGACAAAGTTTCCGGTGAAGGAGCAAAGAAGCGACAAAATGTCTGTAACCGAGCGAAAGAGGAATTTTATTCATGATTATTTTTAACACCATTATTTTGCTCTTGATAGATTTTTACATCTACAAGGCATTGCGTTCGACACGGCTAAAATGGGCATCATCCCCGGCTTTTCCGAAAGTATGGTGGGGATATAGCCTGTTATTGGTAAGTAGTGTTTTCATCAGCGTTTACTACAATATTCCGCTGATATTCCGTGCGATTATTCTGGTGGCCTTTTTTCTGACCTTTGTAAGCAAGTTCATTTTCCTGTTGGTTCTACTTTCGGATGACATCCGCCGGGGAGGCGTTTGGTTAAAACGGCTGTTTGTTCCAAAAAAAGAGCAACCGGCCCCGGTAGCGGCGACTTCGGAACCTCTGCCTGAGCGGCCTGTAAACGGAATCAGCCGATCTGAGTTCTTGACGAAGGCCGGAATTCTTGTTGCATCGTTACCTGTTGCCCCGATGGGGTGGGGAGTCGTTTCGGGTGCCTATGACTACCGTATACGCAGGCAGAAGCTTTACCTGCCCAATCTTCCCCGGGAGTTTCACGGCATGAAAATCGGGCAGTTATCCGATGTCCATTCCGGCAGCTTTTACAATAAAACAGCCGTACAGGGCGGGGTGGAGATGCTGCTGGCGGAAAAGCCTGATGTGGTCTTCTTTACCGGGGATTTGGTAAACAATCTCGCTAACGAGATGCGTGATTATCAGGATGTTTTCGCCAAGGTACAGGCGCCGCTCGGTGTTTATTCCACATTGGGAAACCACGATTACGGTGATTATCACTTTGGTCCCGAATCCTCACCGGAAAAGGCAAAAAATCTCCGTGACCTGAAGGATACGCACAAAGTGATGGGGTGGGATCTGTTGCTCAACGAAAATCGTAAACTGAAGGTAGACAATGCGGAAATCGGTATCATAGGCGTCGAAAACTGGGGGGCCGGAAAGCGGTTTCCTAAATTTGCGAAGCTGGATGACGCATTGCAGGGTACCGAAGAGATGCCGGTGAAGCTGTTATTGTCGCACGATCCGACCCATTGGCGTGCGCAGGTACTTGACCGACCCGATGTGGATGTGATGTTTGCCGGGCATACGCACGGCATGCAATTTGGTGTGCGAATGGGCAACATTAAGTGGAGCCCGGTACAATACATCTACAAGGAGTGGGCCGGACTGTACCGCGAGGGCAATCAGCAACTGTATGTCAATACCGGATTCGGGTTCCTCGGATATCCGGGCAGGGTCGGCATTCTGCCGGAAATAACCATTTTCGAACTCATAAAAGGGGAACGACCCCGACGGGGCTAATCGCCTGTCCCGGTTGATTCATAATCCTGTAAGACAATAGCGCCTATCTTATAGCGTCTTTTCCCGTCGTTATTGGGATATGGAAGTTCATAGACCGGGGTGCCGTCCTGGCCCCCCACAGAAACGTACAAATCATATGTCCCCGGCGAACATGCACGGGAGAAAATACCTTTCCGGTCATGATGGGCGGGTGCGATGACGAAGGTCGACGATAACGCCTGTTCTGCTTTTTTATCGGGTGGGGACACCGGAAGGGTTTTCAGGTTAAACGAGGTATCGGTCAGTACGGAAACAATCCCGCCTTTTTCATCCTTGAGTGTGAAACAGGGATACCCGCCACCATAGCAGGGGGCTACCCCTGCGTTTGCCCATTTACTCTGGATGATAAACGGTTCCCCTTTTCTGATGACCGATGGCCAGCTGATTTCCGGCACCTGCAGTCGGTACCCGATGCGCCGGTTTATCCGGGCGATTAGCTCCTTGTTCTTTTCGTAGAATATATCCGGCCACCAATGGATGGAAAGGAATGAAGCGTGATACTCCTCCACCGCGCGTAGCAGGAGCTCGTCGTCCCACGCACCCCGGTCGACCGAACCGCCGAAGTGTTCATGTTCCAGTACCACGGGAAGTGTAGGCCAGAATAGTTGGGCCATCTCGCTGTGGTACCAATTGTTGGGTTCCGGCTGCACGAGGATACTGTCATCATGGATAGAAACCCCGCGTGAAAAAGCGTAGTCGGTAATCGGAAACCGTTCGCCCCTGAGATCATGTCCCACGTAGTCGTCAGAAATACAGAGGAGCGTGTTTTTAAAGTGACGTCGATAAAGATCGATCATCCGCTTCTGTGTGTCAAATCCCCATGAATGGCCGTGTTTCGGCGTGGTGAGTACGGTATGCCCTTCTCCCCACATGCCGTAATGACCCACAAATACATACGCGATATGGGGATTGTTGTCGTACCTTTCCGCAAGTATTCGGACAAACTTCTCCACCTTTTCAAGGAAAATTGGGTCGTCGTAATTTGGCTCAAGGTAGCCGTCCACTTCGTAATGCTCAGCGCCCGCGTCGAAGACCCAGCGGGGGGTTCCCGATTCCATCCAGTTCTCGGTAGCCGTGATACAAAGCGCTACCTGTCCACCGTCGTCGATCCACCGTTGGGCGGGTGTATCAAGTATTTCCCAGACAAAATTATTCTCTTCCGGCTCAATGAAAGCCCAGGGGAGCCGGAGGAACACCGTGTTCATTCCAGGGAAATAACGGACCGTGTCGGAAGGGGCCAGCTTGGATCCATAATTTTGGTATAGGTTGGAATAGAAATAGGTTACCCATCCCATCCCGGGATTGACCAATGCCTCGCCATGGTCTATCGGTCTCGCATGATGAATCGCTGTGGGATGGGAGTTACGTATAGGGGCAAACGCAGGTTTACCGGTTGTTCGAGCAGGATCATTTTCCGGGTGCATACCCCATAGGTTGGCGTGAAGCCCCGTAGCTAACCCCGCTGTCGCAAACCCTGCTGTCTTGAAAAATTTCCTTCGGTTGGTATTCATGTTTTACCTATTGATTGCTGATACACTGCAATAATAACCCTGAATAATCGGTCTCCCGAAAATCACGTTAATAGTTGGATATTTCACCGGCTAACCAGTTCATGTGATTGATAAAAAACTGACGGTCGCACTCAACCTCTTTCTCGTACGACCCCATCGGAATTCCTCCGACACCCACTTGTTCATTCATAATATCCCATCTCTTGAAATTCAACTCCTGTGATTTTGCGATGAGCTGGCTCGTTTCTTCGATGTGCTGAAGAATATCGGCCGTTACAGAGATGCTGTTCCATAGCTCTTTTACCTTGGCTTTAAATGGAGGATCCTGCAGGAGACGGTCGTAGTAGAATGCGTTTGACTGCCAGACGTAATAGTCTGCAGGTCTCGGCCTTACCCCGTCGTACCATCCGATTCCGATGGACCACTCAAAATCCCAAACGGGTCCCATGGAGAGTTTTGAATCATTCATATCCGCTTTGATCAGGTAGACGTTTGTATCCATGTTGGCGAGGATGTTCTGGAAAATAAACCACCGGACGAAGCTTAATTCATCAATATAACGTCGGTATCCGTTCTGTGGGTCAGCAAATGTTTCCGAAGCGAGTACAGACTCGAACTCGTCCATGTAATTTTTGATATAGTGCCATTGATCGTCGCTTAGATCGTCTTCTGGGTCAGGATTCTTGAACGAATAGCCATAACCCCTTAATGCTGAGACAAAGTGCTTCGGCTCCTGCTCATAGTATCCGTCACGCTCAAAAATAAAACCCTGCTCCGGGATATCGATGCGGTTACTCCCCTGTTCAATTGCTTCGGTGATCTGGTAATTTCCAAGGTATTCTCCATTGAGCACCACTTCCACAAATTGGTCGTCGGGTGTCCATGGAAAATGCATCAATCGGCTCAACTGAAAGGCTATGCTGGTACGAAGCAATGTCTTGTCGCAGTAGTTGGCGAGCAGGACCCAGTCCTTTGCCTCTTCCATCCCCAAAATGGAGGTCTTTGTATCCAATTTCAACTTATAGGGTTTCTTGGGATAGCTCCATGTAGCGTTTCCCCTTCCCTTTATTCTCAGTGAGTTCTCTGAAATTGTTTCCCCTTCTTTTTTGATAATCAGGTTGGCGTTGACATACTCATCTTTCGAATCGACCGCTTTTTCATTCTCTGTCTCGATGTACAGGACAGGAAGCCCGGTTTCGATCAGTTCGTCGGAGAAGGTGATTTGAAACGTTACCTCGCGGTCGCGTGCCCGGACGGTCACATTGGATGACCCTTTTTTGAATATGTTCCCTGTCCATTCTGTTTTGTAATGGGAGGTTGGCTTTCTTGTACTGTCGGTATAGACTTCGGATACCTCCAAACCACTGAAATCTGGTGTCTCTCCGAGTTTGAAAACCGTTTTATCCGGAAGTTTTGCAATTTCGGTATCGGTAAATATTTTAGGTGCTAATTTCTCCTTTTCACAGGAAACAAAAAGGAAAGAAAAAACCGAGAGTGCTATCCACGAGACAAGCCTGTTGAATTGTAAGTTCTTCATCATAATCTTGTCAGATTCGTACATGGTTGGTGATAGACGAGTTGCATGGCTTAATCATACAAAGTTGAAAAGGAAGGGTTTCATTTTCGAGACCCTTCCTTTGTCGGTGATTAGTACGTTGTAATTTCGCCGAAGTACGTCCAGGCACCATTTCCCCAGTTAGATACGACTTCCACTTTCAGGTATCGGCCCGCTTGCTGGTCAGTCGTCTTGTAATCCAGTTCTGTCGAGTAGTCATTCGACATTTCCGAGAGGTCGAGTATCGTCGTCCAGTTTGTATTGTCTTCGCTGACGGAGAAGATCACGTGTTTGGGTTCCATCCCGTGGTCATCCTGTCGGTTCCATATCAGGAATCCCTTGATGGCTGGCCTCACCTTCTTCATGTCGACGATAAACCACTGCGGCATTCCGTTCTTGCTGCCATCGAAAGGTTCACTGTGCCAAGTGGTGCTTTTGTTGCCGTCAAAAATTTTATTTACTCCCCAATCCGCGTTCCATTCCGATTTATAGTCGACCACTTCCCAAGTACTCTTTTCCCAATCATACTCGCCGGTTGGTTTCGTTCCGGCCCAGGTGGATACGTCGGCCACGTACGTATAGGGTGCGTCGGCCCAGTTCGACAGTACGGTTACCTTAAAGTATTTGGCGACGACCTTTTGTGGCAGTTCCAATACCTGCATGGTGCGTGAAGCCGGTAATTCCGGTACATCCAGCACTTCCGTCCAATTGGTTCCGTCCATACTGGTTTCGAATTTTACATGCTTCGGAAGCGCATGTTGATCGGGATCCTGCCGGTTGATCCATGAGAATCCTTCGATGAGCTTGTATCCGTTCATGTTGATCGCGAACCACTGGGGCATTCCGGTCAACGCACTGTGCCAATAGGAATTCCGGTTTCCGTCGTACACGCTTTCAACTTCGTACCCTTCCTGCCATACGGATGAAGAGCCATGGGCCGTCCATAAATTCTCGAGCGCTAGCAGCTCTACATCCCCTTTTATGACGAGATAGACCGTTTTAAACGCTTCGTTGACAGGGATTTTATCTCCCGTAGCAGATTGAATGGTAACCGGAAGTAGGTAATCGTGTGCAAAGTCTACTAATGACGGTTGAACGGTTACCGTCACGACATCGGATATCCGGTCGCCGTCCGGAATAGCAATCGAGTTTTTGTCAAGAGACCAGGATCCGTCGGGCAGCGGCAAATAACTGGTATTGTTCTCCGTGTTATAACGATCTACCAAAGCGTTGTCTACCGCAAGATTCACGGTGATTTCACCCTGATTGTAATTGGTAGTGCCGCCGTAAGAGACCGACAGCGGATAGGTAAATGGATCGTCGAGGCTGATGGTCTGTTCTATCGGACCGTCTGCTGCTCCCGACAGCGACAGGAACATAAACCTTTCCAGCTCGATTGATTCTGCGTAAGGATCACTACAGGAATTAAGAATGAGAACCCCGCACAGTATGCTGAACGCTAATTTTATAATATGTTTCATTCGAAAATAATTTGTTTTTAACTGCCTCATGGAACCTTTGATGATTAAAATAACCATTAAGCACATAGCGTAATGGTTATTTTAATCATGTCGGGTTCATACACTCATTTCCTTTTGATGTGATTAATTCCAACCCGGATTTTGCCAGTTGGTACCGGTATGGCTCTGCATTTTATTGATTTCTCCCTGCGGGATGGGGTAGAGATAGAGTTTTTCCTTGAAGGATTCGCGCGCAAACCCGATCCGTTCGTAGGTAAAGGAATCGCCTACTTTGGTGATTCTCATTCCCGTGACGTAATGCTCTACATCCTCCATAATTTTCCAGCGGCGCACATCAAAATAACGATGGCCCTCGTAAGCAAGTTCAACCCGGCGTTCGTTGCGGTAGCGTTTCTCGAATTCATCTTTCGACAATCCGGCGGGCAGGTCGGGCATATTCACCCTCCGGCGGATGGCGTTGACCGCGTCGCGTGCGCTCATGGACATCCCATTTCCGATGTTGACGGCAGCATCCGGGTTGCCGGTTGACTGATATGCAGCTTCCGCGAAGTTAAGATACATTTCTGCAAGACGGAACATGCGGATTTCACCGTCGGCGTCGTTGTCACGCCCCGATTTCCAGTTGTTGTACTTCCTCAGGTAGTAACCGGTATGGGTGGCGCGGCGGTCGGTAGAAGAGATGGCATCTTTCCCACCGACATAGCTTTGAACGGGGTCTGCGGGAGTTGTCTCGACCCGTACGTTAATTTCCATATCTTTCACGTAAACGATACTTCCTTCGTCCGCACCGACGTCGAACCGCAAGGAGTGGTCAGCAGCCCCCCATTTCCACCAGCTCTCGCTCCTGTAGGGAGTCAAATCCAATTCGAAGTCTATCCATTCGTCCGATTTGTGAAGAACCACGTTTTCCGGGGTTGACTGTCCTCCGGCGGCGCCGGGAGACTGGAAAAAGAACTGTGCATTGGTAATCTCTTTGTTGCTTTTGTATTTGAATTTAAGCAAGATCGAACCCGAAGAAGCGTCGATGTTGGTACCCAGGGTGGTGGTCGGCGCAAAAGGGTCGCCGCCGAGGGTTTCGATGCGAAATGCACCGTCTTCTTCCGTGATGGAGATGTTATTTCCGGAGAGCGTCATTTCGAGCGGATAATGGTCATCCCTTGCAAGTCCGCCCGATGTGCCCAAATCCCGTCTTGCGCCATTGAAATAAACGGTTGCGTAGAAACGGGGATCCCTTCCCTCATAGGGGTTTTCCGGATCATAACCCGATGCGGTGTTAATAATGGGTTGCAGGTGCTGGGGATCGGAATAGCCGCTGATCGGAGGCAGCCCGGTAGCCTGCATCTCATAACTATCCACCAGCTCCTGTGTAGGGCTAGCTCCTGCCGAACTTTGCCCAGGGGTGGAGGGCATACCGTGGCTTCCCCAGACATTTACTTTCGGTCCACCGTAAATGGTTTCCTTGTCGCGTGCGCGCTGCTCATCGTGCTGCGTAATAAAATAGAGTTCATAGGTGTTTTGAGCAATCGTCTGGTCCGGAACCTCCGTCCAAAGCTGATAACCATTCGCCAAAAGATTTGACAGCGCATTGCCGGTAATTTCTGCGGCATTGTTCCATGAATAGGTGCCATCGGCAAACAGCGGACTGGCGGCGTAAAGTATCGCCTCTGAGCGGATGGCCTGCACCACCGCCCGGTTCATAATCCAGTTTTCGCCGACACGCACCGTCCAGGAGAAGCCTAACGATGATTCGGGTGCGCTCATCGCTGCATCGCAATCAGCAAGTATTTGGTTGACAACGGCTGATACCGGTGAACGGCCATCTTGGCTGAAGTCGTGGTCAATCTCGTAAGATTCGGTGATCAATGGAACTGAACCGTAGCGTTTGATCAACTGTAGGTAATAGAGCGCCCGTAGCGTATGAGCCTGTGCTTTCCAGGAAGTAATCTCATCCTCAAGCGACGCCAGGTCTTCGGCCGAAACACCTTCAATCCTTTTCAGAAAGATATTGCAGTTGCGGATGGATTGGTAGATTGCGCTCCAGGGCTGTCCGTCTACGTTGGTGTAATTAGCCGCTGAATACGCATCGGCATACCATAGGGAAGGGAGTGACCCCTGGAAAACCCGTTCTGAACTTTGCGCTTCGTCGGTAAGCGCCGAACGGTTGATATCGGGAAAAATCCGGGTATTGTAGCACGCATTCAGATATCCCCTTACGCCGTTCTTGGTTTTGAATAGTTCGTCGAGCGAGGAGCGCCCATCATACTCAAGTTCCAGCAGGTTGTTGCAGGAAGGAGCAAAACACGCGGCTAACCCAATTATTAAGAAGACAATATATTTTTTCATCTGATTAAATTTTAAAATTTAATACTTAATCCCACGTTGTACAAACGATATACGGGAATCCCTTCGATACCTCCGTCATAATGACCTTCCGGCCCATAAATGTCATGGTCCAGTTTATCCCAGGTGAATAGGTTTTGTCCACTCAGATAGAACCTTATGCCATTGTAAGCCTTGAACGTATACCCTAATTCCAGGTTTTTTAACCGCAGATAGGATTTATCTTCGAGGAAGAAATTACTGGCTTCATGGTTGGAATTCTTCTTGGCAGACAATGCAGGATACGTAATGTTCTCTCCATTGGCATACCGTTCAGGTGTCCAAGCGGTTTTGTGCCATTCGGAATACATGCCTTCGAAGTTATATTCTACCCGGCTATTGGACATGTCGATTGTCCAATAATCGGCGATTCCCTGGAAAAGAAAATTCAGGTCAAAGCTCTTGTACTTGAATCCACCATGGAACGCATAGAAGAAGTTTGGTAAGGCACCTTTTCCGAGGGGTACTTTGTCTTTGTCATTGATTTTACCGTCGGCATTGAGGTCATAGTATTTCAGGTAACCGGGTCTTGGCGTACCGATCTCGTAGACCAACCCACTGTTGTCAATCTCTTCCTGGCTATTGAAATATCCGTTGCCATTATGGTCGTCGACCCGATAACCCCATTGCTGTCCGATCGGATATCCTTCCTGACGGATGCGGTAGGCGAAGTCTTCTGCCCGTTCGCTTTCGTCCCAGAAAATGACTTTATTTTTGTTGTAAGCCAACCATCCGCCGAAAGACAGCGTTAGGTCACGGGTAAGGTCTCTTGTGAAATCGAGCGCTACCTCGTACCCCTTGTTTTCGAAAACACCCACATTGGTGCTTGGATAATTTCCAAGCGCGACTCCCTGATACTCCGGTGTTCTGGACGTAGCGCTGGTGACGCCGTTCTCTGTCCGCTCATTATACATGTCAACCGATAACGTTAGGTTGTTCAACAGGGAGAGGTCGATTCCAAGGTTCTTTTTGGTAATTATTTCCGGATCGAGGAGGGGATTGGCAACCTGGCCTTCGTTTACGTTATGGCCGCCCAGGAATCCCAATCCACCACCGGTTAATGTGACGTTGTCGAGGTAGACGTACCTGCCTACTCCCCGGTCGTTACCTGCTTTACCCCACGAACCGCGGAATTTTAAGTACGTTAAGATGGGGTTCTCTTTTAAAAACGACTCATTGGAGGCCACCCAACCAGCGGATACAGCCGGAAAGGCGGTGAAACGGTTCTGGCGGGAATATTGTTCCGAGCCGGAGTAGCCGAGATCGAATTTAACCAAATACCGGTCGTCAAATCCATAGCCCACACTCACGCCGGAATTTAACCGTTTGTAAGGTAATCCTCCTCCCGCTTTGTTGAGGTGCTGATAAAAACTGTAAGCCATAGCGGTTACATCGTGTACATCTTTGAATCTCCGGTGATAATTCAAGACACCTTTATAGTTCAGATTATAATAAAAACTCGTACTGCTTCTGTACTGCAACGGGCTATTGACCTGTGTCCGTATCTTTTCAAATTCCAACTCGGAATAATCTTTGGTACGCACCCATTCTTCATAAGTACGGTTGGCGAATAATCCTTTGACCGCGTTTGTTTGGTAGCCGTAGCTACCGCTCAGGCTTAACCCCGGCGTCACAAAGCTCAGGTCGAGTTTGGGCGCAAACTGTGCATAGATATTGGTGACGGTATACTGGTCATACCCAAGGCGGTTGATGACGGCCCATGAGGTAATCGGTTCCGTTTCCGTAACAACCACTTCACCCCCGGAGATATCACCCGTTTCGGGATCTTGTACCAACGGCGTGGTCGGACCGTAATTATAGGGCGGTAAGGTGAAAAAGCGATACCATATCCGTTTAGCAAACCCATCCCAACTGCCTCCGTAGGTCATTTCCACCGCATGGCCGCCCGGCGTTCTTTCCCGCTTGATGTTTCCACTAAGATTCACCCCGATAGAAAGATATTTGTTTAGGTTCACATCCACGTTTGATCGGATGTTGGCCCATACAAAACTGTTGTTTGGGTTATAATCGGTGGTTGTCGGATCTACCTTCCACATACCATCCTGATGCAATACATTCACGTTGGTATAAAAAACGGCTTTATCCCCGCCACCTGTAAGATTAACATTCACCCTATTCATATGGGTGATGTCTTTGGCGTTCATTGCTCTCCAGTTATTGTCGGGGAAATATTCCCTGTCTTCGCCCGCGGCGAATCCCTCTTCTGCAACTTGGCTGAAATAGGAGTACATTCCGTTGCCATCGTTATAACCTGCCTGGTTACGTAGCCGCACGAAATCGGCCGAGCTGATGTGGGGTGGGGTTGTCGTACGTTGTTCAAACGTATGGTTAACTTCAGCCTCTATCTTAAGCGGTTGCTTTACGCCGCGCTTGGTCGTGATGACAATCACACCATTCGCTCCATGAATCCCGTACAATGCCTGGGAGGAGGCATCTTTCAATACGTTGATGGACTCGACCTCGTGGGCAGTGATGTATTCAAAAAGTTCATTGGCATTGTAATCATATGGGAAACCATCGATGACAACCATAGCTGTGCCGCCGTTGGGAGAGGAATAGCCCCTCACCCAAAGTTCGGTGTTGGTCCGTGCCGGCTCCGAGTAGGTTTCGCGGGTAAACAATCCCGGTAAACGCCCGGCGAGCGACATGGAGAGGTTTCCAACGGGCGAACGACGTAATTGGTCGCTCGTTACGCTCACCGTCGCATCAGTCACCTCTCTCTTCGGTTGGGTATAATTTCCGAAGTACACTTTCTCGTCCAAGTCGTACGTTTCGGCACGTTTTAGGGTCACATTCAGTGTCCCTTCGGTAACTTCATGTGTTTGCGAAACGTATCCGCGCAATGAGAAGGCCAAGTACGTGCTGCCATCATCGATTTCCAAATCATAATTACCGTCTTTGTCGGTCGCGGCAACATTTTTGCCATTCGCTGAGGCGACGATTACCCCCTGCAGTATCGAGCCATATTCATCTTTGACAGTCCCGCTGACCTGCGCGTGAAGGAACCCCACCCACAAAAACAACGAAACCAATGAAAATATAGCTTTATTTGTTGAATTATTCATAAAAGAATCTCGTTTTTGAATTAACAATCAAATTACCACCCCGGGTTTTGCCAGTTCTCTCCGGTCAGACCGATCATGATATTCACGTCGTCCAACGGTATGGGAAACCACATAAATTTACGCGAGTAGCAGAGCCGCTCACGTGAAACAGGTCCTCTGGCATAAGTGTAAGTCCCGTCTGCGTTGCGGGTAATATGTGCTGCGGTAATCCACCGGTCGGTTTTTTCGAGATCTCCGTCGGGCGTATTCCAACGACGCACATCAAAGTATCGATGTGATTCAAACGCGAGTTCCACCCGGCGTTCATTACGGATACGGAGCAAGAGCTGATCTTTAGAAAGACCCTGCGGCAGTTCAGGCATGTTCACACGCTTACGGATCGCGTTGACCGCCTCGTAAGCGTCATTCAAGTGGCCGGCTTCTGCAGCTGCTTCTGCAAGATTCAGATAAATTTCGCCTAACCTCATCACTTTCGGAGCAGCCATGCCAACGTTCACTACTTCCTGTCCGGTATTCGGGTGCATGAATTTCCGCAGGAAATACCCCGTACGGGTGGCTTTCCGCGTAGTTGGATGCCTGCCTGTCTGGGGCTCTCCTGTCCAGGTAGCAATCACCCTTGTACGATAGCCTCTGCCTGCCGGATAGTTTTCAATGCTTTCGGTTGTTTCATCAAAAGGCCAGTAGGCTTTGCGCAGTGACCCGTTGTAGTAGATGGACGCATAAAAGCGCGGATCGCGGTTTTCATATGGATTCTGCTCGTCGTATAGCGTATTGTTGGGATTAAAGTTGGGCTGGAGGTGCGTCACTTCGTCCACGTAGGGCTTCGCTAAATCAAGGATGGGCTGTCCGTCAATGGTTTCAAAACAATCCACGATTTCCTGCGATGGGCACGAACCTGATTTATATTGGTTTTGGGCGCCTACACCGTCCGTACCGAATCCGTCTTGGCCGGCATTGGTCTGATAGATCGTCTCTTTGTCGGTCGGGCTACTTTCGTAAGCCATACTGTTAGAAAAATACTCGTTGAAAAGCTTTGCCGCGTCGTTTGGCAAAAAAACATCCGGATTGTCACTCCAAGACGGGAAATTAACCTGGTCGTACAATTCATATCCGTTTGCGCTCAAGTTCGCAAGGGCTTGCTTATTGAGTT
This sequence comes from Parapedobacter defluvii, assembly GCF_014642075.1. GTDB lineage: Bacteria > Bacteroidota > Bacteroidia > Sphingobacteriales > Sphingobacteriaceae > Parapedobacter > Parapedobacter defluvii. Next base: position 183,839 of record NZ_BMIK01000004.1, read on the forward strand.
GATAAGCCTCTTCCCAATAGTCGTTTCCTTCGTTGTACAACGGGCTGGCAGCATAAAGAGACATCCTCGATTTGAGGCCTTCTGCTACCGCTTTGGTAAACCGGAATGCCTCGGCACCGGAAGTGATGCGCCAGGGCAATTCAGGCGTTGACAGCGCTACATCACAATCCTCAATAATGAATTGCACCACATCGTAATAGGAGCTGCGAACCGTTTGCGAAAAATCATCTTCGTAGCCATGTGCTTCCCTTACGATAGGGAGCGCGCATCCGAAAAATTTAAGAAGTACTGAGTAATAATAAGCCCGCAGCAAATGTGCCTCAGCCTTCCATCGAGCACGGTTCGATTCATTCCGTACCGTGGCCCCGTCAATCTGTCCAAGGAACAAAGAGCATTTGCGGATGCCTTCCCACATGCGTACCCAATACTGGCCGTTGTTGCCATCGGCTCGGTCTGCATTGAAATGAGAAGCGGCAGAGACATTTCCGCTATATAATTTTCCGGAGGTAATCCATGGCTCGGCTTCCGCATCCGTATCCCAAGCCTCGTCACTCCAGTCTACCGGCCCACGCATATGGAAGAAATACGATTTCCCTTCCCCGGGTATGTACGCATAACAGGAGTTCATATAGGCGGCGACTTTCTCATCGTCTTTAAAGACATCCTCAAGGGAGATTTTCCCATCGGGCGCCTGGTCTAGTACATCGGAGCATCCTGTGAAAAATATAGATGCAACCAATACCAGTGTTTTTGCGATTTTAAACATATAATCAGTCATAGTAATATCGTTTTACAGTGTTGGTATGATCAGAATTTGATATTGGCACCGAAGCTGAAGATCGAAGTCTGTGGATAGCCTATCGAGTCGTCATTTTCGGGGTCAAGGTGGGTCGGCCTGAATTTGGGTGACCACGTAAACACATTCTGTCCATTCATAAACACTCTCATGTTGGAGACTCCTATTAACCGCAGCGAATTTTCCGGGAGCGTATAGCCCACCTCAAAGTTTTTCAGCCGGAAGAGATCTCGGTCAAAGATGAAGAACGAGTTTGCCCGATGATTCACGCCCTCCTCAGAGTGCAGTGCCGGATAGGTAATCTCTTCTCCGTTTTTCCAACGCTCCTCGGTCCATGCCTTTTTGTGATAAGGGAAATAGGTCCCGTCAAGCGTTGTTTCGTACGTGCCTTGCGAAGCGAGACCGGAATTGAACTTACCCAGTCCCTGGAAGAAAATATAGGCATCGAATGACTTCCATTCGGCCGATAATGAAAAGCCATAACTGTAGCGGGGAATGTGTCCAACACCGATGGGAGCTTCGTCCTTGTCGTCAATTATATTGTCACCGTTCAAATCTTTATAAACAAAGTCCCCCGGGCCTGGTGTCCCGAATGAGTAGGTAACGCGTTCAGGATCGGCCAGCGATTCGGCGTTCCAGTACCCGCCGTCCTGGTCCCAGTCGATGAGGTATCCCCAATTCTGCCCGATCGGATAACCGGTGCTACGGTATCGGTATGCGTAGGTATCATCACGCGGTACCTCGTCAACGTTGAGGCGCTTATTCCGGTTATACGAAAGTTGTCCCCTGAAATGGAGGAACAGGTCGGGATTCACGCGCTTGTTGTATCCCAGCTCAATCTCATACCCCTGGTTCAGCACTTCGCCCATATTGACTTTCGGTATATTGCCGAGGGGGACACCCTGCCATACGGGAATGCTTCGCCGCTGGAGAAGAATCTGAGAGCGGTTTTCACGGAAGAAATCAACCTGCCCCGTGATGTCCTTGATAATGGAAAAGTCCAGTCCCAAGTTGTATTTATTGGCCACTTCCCACGTGAGCATCCGATTGCCCAGTAATCCTTCGTTGATCCGTTTTCCGGCAGCCAAACTACCCGAGAACCCGCCGCCTCCGATGGTAATATCATCTAAATAGAGGAAACGTAGTCTGTCCATTTGATCGTTGCCTACCTTTCCATAGGAAGTCCGGATCTTCAGGAATGTGATATAAGGGTTGTCCTTCAAGAACGGTTCTTGACTGATCGCCCACCCGATCGATCCCGAGGGGAAGAAGCCAAATCGCTTTTCAGGGGAGAACTGTTCCGACCCGTTATAACCGAAGTTGACTTCAGCAAGGTAACGTGTATCGTAATCATACGTGGCGCGTCCTGCGAAACCGAGTACATTGAAAGGAATAGCGGCCCCTCCATCATCCCAGTAATCCCGGTCGCCACGGAGCATACCGCCTACGTTGTGCTTTCCAAACGACCGGTTATAAAGAAGTTGTCCCTGGATGTTGACATTGTACTTCGCGCCCTGCCCATAACTTAAATAGAAATTGTCTTGTTTCAATTGGAATACAGAGAAGGAAAGTTCATCCGTCTCGGGGTTGATAAATGCTTGGTATTCGGTTTGATTCATATTCCCTCTCACCCAATTGTTTCCCATGGCATCGTATGAAATCATCGCTTTAAGGGCAAGTCCTTTCGTAATTCCCTCCAAATTGAAGTCCAGTCCGAATGAGGAGTTCAGGTTAGATCGGGTCTGCAGGTCATAACCATACCAGTTCATGATCGTGAATGGCGAGCGGTCGGCATAGTGTCCACTGGTCAGGTATGTGGGATCCAGCGGCAGATTGGGAGGAACGCCAAATCCCGGAATGGTTACAGGCCCTGGCGTCATGGGCACAATGGTCTGTGCCTGATACATCATATCGCGCACCAGCCAGTTCCGGTCGCCACCGTACATCACGGCAGAATTTGGCATGTTTACTTTCTCAATGTAGGTGCCTAAGTTGAGAAATGCAGAGAGCCATTTATTCACTTTATAATCCACATTTGATCGGAACGAATAACGATCCAATTTAAATGATGGATCATATTTCAGGATATCTTCCGAGAGGGTGTTCATATTCCCGCCCTGGTGAAGGTAGCCAACATTCAGGAAGTAGGTGATTTTATCGGTCCCGCCTCTCAGGTTGGTATTTAAGTTGGTCTGCGGCGACCATCTTCTCACCAGCATCCGATACCAATCGTTATCGGGATACATCCATTTCCGTAGGGCCGCTTGTTCTTCGTAATCGGGTGCGGATGGATCCAGTCCGGCAAGCGGATTTTCGAACTTGGCGATAATTTCGGGAGTAAAGGGCGCTTCGAACCGGTCGTTTTCCATGGCTATGTTACGCAGCTTCATGTACTCGATCGATCCTGGCATTTCCGGTTCGCGGGTGAGCTTAGAATAGCTTTGCGTAAGATTGGCGGAAAGTTCGGGCTTCCCTACTTTACCTCGTTTTGTTGTGATGATCAATACGCCATTCGCGCCGCGCACGCCGAATATCGCCGTTGCCGAAGCGTCTTTCAATACCGAAATCGTTTCCACCTCATTGATATCGAGGGTACGAATGTTGTCCCTAGGTACCCCGTCTATCAGAATCAGCGGATTGGTGCCGTTGGTCGTCGCGGCGCCCCGAAGGTACATGGTCGCGTCGTCGACACCCGGTTGCCCGCCCACACGCTGCATGGATGTAAGACCGGCAACACGCCCGGCGAGTGCGTTGGCGAGGTTAGGCGACGATGATATGCGTAATTCGCCTGGGCTGACGGAAGAAATGGCCCCGGTAACCGTCACTTTTTTCTGCACACCGTAGGCAACGACCACAACTTCATCCAGCCCCAGGTTATCCGGTATCAACTGGACATTGATGGGCGACGCGTTACGTACGGGCAGCTCTTGGTCAATGTAGCCAACTAAACGAAACAACAAGGTGTCTCCAACACGGACTCCCGTCAGCACATAGGTACCGTCCTCTCCCGTGGATACGGCAGCAGATTTGTGTTTAACACTAACGGTTGCACCAGCCAACGGCCCTTGTTCATCGCTCACTTTTCCACTAATATTCACCTGTTGTTGTGCGGCCGATATAGCCGGAAATGAAAAGATGAAAAAGGCAGCAAAAACAGCAAACATCCATGGTTTTGCTTTACGCGGTAAATGTTTAAGCATAATTCATAATTTTTAAAGTTAATTTAGATAATAATATTACTAGTGATGCGTTATAAGTTATAAATAATAACAGTCGTTCTTTGATAGGATCCCAAATCCATTCTACTAATAGAATTCTTCGATATAGAATTTTAATCTAAAGGTATTGCTTAAAAATATCCCGACTTTTCTCGGGTTGGTCTCATCCGATACGATTTAGATTAGATTTATTAATTGGGTGTCCGCTAATAACGTTTGAAAGACAATTTTTCAATAAACATGCTATCTGTTTTGCAATACGGCTAACTAATCAACTCATTTACGGCACCCACCACGTTTCAGTTCTACGTTTATCAACAACGATGGCATCTATCACAAACCCAGCACCCAACGCGTGCAACACGAGCCTACAATTTACCCTATCAAGGGGTTTTCCAACTTTACCTATACAGTGATCTTTAATTTAAACTTATAACAAAACAAACCTAACCATTAGATTGAATGACAGCAACCCGCCCCATGCTGTCCCGTCCCGCGCTGTCCTGCACGCTCTTGGATCATCTCTTGGCTATGCATGGTGAACACCGGCTTCGGTTTCCTCGGCTATTCGGGCCATGTGAGTATCTTATCTGAAATTACTGTTTGAATTAATCAAGGGTGAGGAAACCCATCGCGGTTAGCCAGACAAACAGCGGGAGATTGCCTCATTCGCCTGTACGATTCCAGTAGATTTTGAGGTTGTGGGTTGAACGCCCCGACGCAATGATATCCGGTTTCCCGTCTCCATTTAAATCTGCAACGGCGAGGTCTTCACACGCCATGTCCCCGATGTCAATCGCCCGTACACTCCAGGCTTCCCACAGTGAGTTGAAGGGAATATAGAGTTTGATACCGATGAGGCCCGCTTGGTTTGGATTCCGCCATCCGGCAACGATCTGATCCCTTCCCTGCCCGATAAAATCGGCCACCGCCAACCCATGGCCTTCGCGGAGGTCTTCATCCAGCACAATCCGCTCTGCCTGATTGAGTTTGCGGGCACCAGTACGGGGGACATATGCCGCCAGGATATTTCCATGCAGCGGTTCAATGCCCGCTAGTATAGGTACATGCTCCTCGGCTTTTCCCAATCGAAGTTCGCCTAAGCCATGCTCTTTCCCCAATTGTTTCAAGCCATTTTGGGCACGCCACTTGCGGTTGCTGTAAGAAAAAGCTTTTATGCCTTCCTTGCCACCGATGTATACGCTTTCATTTTCGCCCTCTTTATGTATGTCAAGGTTGTGCGTGAGGTGCATGGATTCATCAATGATCCAGTGCTGCCACGGCAGGTGCGGGTCATCGGGCTTTTCATAGGCAATTACTTTTACTCCATTGCCCGCACCGTCTTTATTGCCCCGGCCGTGGAGGGGCAGCACGATCAGGTGATACCGGCCTTCTTCGGCTTTGGCCCAGCGCATCCGGTGCACGGTGGGTTCGTGGTGCAGTTTGACGGGAGTCCACAGTTGGGTGGGATCATCCGGACGGATCAGGTAATGGACGGAGCCAGATTGTGCCGTATCTGACGTCTCACCCGGGTTCCATTGTGCTCCTACAGCCACTTCCACCTTTCCGTCTCCGTCAATGTCACGTGCCGCAATGCATACATTATCGTGCTCGGTGAGGTTTTCCACCATTGTAAATTTTTTCCAGTCGCCGTTGCGGTACCAAACGAAGGCCTTCTTATCAGCGAGCAGGATATCAGGCTTGCCGTCGCCGTCCACATCACCGATGGCGATCCCGTAGCCGATGGACACTTGATCGTCTACCAGCTGCTGTTCAAAAGAAGGTTGCGGTTGCGCAATCAGGTGGATGAAGGTAAGTAACGCTGGAACCATAGCGGTATCTTTTGGTAGTTAAAGATACAAAATCCGATCAGTAATGCAAGTGCCGATGGTCTTTTGATGGCATCGGCACTTGATTTTCCTAGTTGGTCGTAGGGGAAATGCGGGATAGATGTACATCCGTAAACATTGCGCCGGATTGCCCTTGGAGAACAATGTCGTCGTATACCCGGGATGGAAAAAAGATTTCGGTCATGGCGGTGAGGCCATCGTCGGCAAACACTTCGATCGAAGCTACATCCACCCAAAGTGAGACCCGGATTTCCGGCTGGTCGCCAATCCGGGGAGCGCTGTCCTTGCTGGCAAACTTCTCGCTAAACGCATGGTTTCCTGCCAGGGTACGGTCAATGAAGAAACGTCGTTCCGTAGCGGCATAACCGAATGTAATCTGTTCGTTTGCGTCATTTTTCAGGGTCACTTCAAAAGTATGATCGGCGGGATACGTAAGATCCAGGCGGTATGTTTCCGGCAGGTTCCCTGCGGTTGCTTTCAGCGACAAGCTTTCGCCGCCATCGACGGAGGGAAGCTTTTGCAGGGAGGAGGTAATGGCGGAAAGTTCCGGTACAGGCTGGGACGCGAGATACCACTTGCCGTTGATTTTTTCGATACCCAGTTCGCGTGGAAGCGTGGTTGCTCCGCGCCATGTTTCCGTCGGTACGACGTTGGCGTATTCCCAATTGTTCATCCAGCCGATAAAGATGCGCCGGTTGCCGGTATTCGACCACGTAACTCCCGCATAATTGTCGCGGCCGAAATCCAGCCAACGGGTGTCCGTGTCAAACGGGCGAAAAGTCGTTCCATCAAAATCGCCTACAAAATATTGGCCGCCCGACCCTCCATTGGGCGCTCCCGGATTCAGGTTGACGATCAGCACCCATATCTTCTTTCCCTGATCGTCGAAACTGATTAGATCGGGACACTCCCAAACACCGCCATGGGCACCGATGCCCTCTCCAAATTCACTCAGCTTCGTCCATTCCTTTAGGTTGGGTGAACCATAAAAAGTAATGCTTTGTTTGGTGGCCAATGTCATCACCCACTTTTCACTTTCCTCGTGCCACATGACTTTCGGGTCGCGGAAATCCCGGATACCCGGGTTGGGCAGCACGGGGTTGCCCTCATATTTTGCCCAGGTTTTTCCCTCATCGGTACTGTACGCGAGGCTTTGGTATTGGGGAAGCCCGGCTTGATTCTGCGCGAGGGTATGGTTATGGTGTGTGAATATGGCTACCAGTGCATTATTGCCAAATCCGGCGGTGTTGTCTTTGTCTACCACGGCACTCCCGGAAAAGATGGTTCCGAGTGAGTCGGGGAAGAGTGCGATGGGCTGTTCCTCCCAATGCAGTAGGTCCTGGCTGGTCGCATGGCCCCAGTGCATCGGCCCCCAGACGGTACTGTCAGGATTATGCTGGAAGAAAAGGTGGTACGTTCCATTGTGATATACCATCCCGTTGGGGTCATTCATCCATCCTGTTTTGGGTGAAAAATGAAAGCCGGGTCTGTAGCGTTCCAAGGATACATTTTCTGATTGCCGGAGGGGGCCGGAACACCCTAGTAGGGTTGATGCAGCCAAAAAAAGAGCGATATATGGTTTCATGATTATCTATGTTGTCATTTCCAGATGGACTGTGCGCTGAATACTTCCAGATTTTTCACCTCGATGTTGTTGCCCCAGAAGTGGAAACCTTCCTGATTGTCGGCATGGGGTTTCCGCTCCATGGAATAGGAGAATGCACCGCCATCGATAAACACTTCGATACTTGTCCGGTCGATGTAGATATCGGCCGAAATCTCCATGCTTGTCCGGTCTGCGGGCGAATAAAAGGTACCATTCACCGTATTGAAATTGAGGTCGTAATCGATAATCCGTTGGCCGAAAAGGTTAAATCCGGCACTCGTGGCGTGTGATAACTTGAATGCAGTTTTTATCCGCAGTCCGTCCGCGCGGTCAAATTCATCCAATAGCTCGTTTGCCTGATCCGAGGTCAGGTTTTCCCATTGGCGGACGGACGAAAACAGCTGTTCGGTTTCTTTCACGGGAACGTTGAACAGTCGCGGACCCTCTTTAGTGGTGCGGAGCGTCAGTTCCGTGGGCAGTAGCATCATGCCATTGAATGGCATGCCCGCATGGCTTATCCGGCCCCAGCCGATCTGCACCCGGCGACCGTCCGGCATATTGGTAAACGTCTGTGCAGCGTATATGGAACCCGCCGTATACGGATATTTACCCGCTTCGGGTGTGAATACCTTGCCATCAAACGAGCCCAGCATATACGTTCCCGATGCGCCGTACATGACCCATTTGGTGTTTTCCGGGTTGCCGTCTATGGGCAGTTCGAAAAGCTCGGGGCACTCCCAGAAACCCGTCACGTGGCTTTCGTATTTCCAGTCCTTGAGATTGGCGGAGGTGTAAATGGAATGCCCGTCGCGTTCGTTGAGGACCATGACCCAATGGTTGCCGGGCTTGTACCAAAAGACCTTTGGATCCCGGGTATCCTTGCTGTTCCAGCTATGTTTGGAGTCGATCACCGGGTTTCCTTTGTATTTGATAAACGTGCGCCCGTTATCCAAACTATAGGCGATACACTGTACCTGCTTCTCCGGACTGTCAGCCGTGTAAGCCGCAATCATGGCGGGAACACCATCCGTATTAAAGCCTGCAGTATTGTCGTAGTCGATAACTGCTGAACCTGAAAACATGGTTCCTAACTCATCGGGGTACAACGCATCGGGCAGCTCTTCCCAGTGGATCAGGTCGTCGCTGATGGCGTGTCCCCAGTGCATGTTTTGCCACTCGCGCTCATAGGGATTGTGTTGGTAGAACAGGTGATACTGGCCATCGTGGTAGATCAGTCCATTGGGGTCGTTTATCCATCCGCGCCGGGTGGTGAAATGGAATTGGGGGCGGTTACGTTCGCTGTACAGGCTGTCCTGGCCGGCTAAGGTATCGGCCTGGTAAATGCGGGCCAATCCGCCGTCATCTCCCCGGTAGGTAATTTTTACTGTCTTGCCTTTCAGGTCAGATACATCCTTGAATACCCAATAGTCGGTCTGGTCGTGTGCAAGCCGGATCACTACGGACAGGTCGGGTTTGCCGTCCACCTGGAAAATCATCTCGGCTCGGTCTACCTGGTGCGATACCGGAAAATTGAGATACCGCTTGGTGATGTTGATTTCAATTTCCCCGGCTTTGGAGGAAAAACCTCCTAAGAGCAGTATTAATATGCAGGTTGTCGCTGTTTTTACTATTTGTGGATTCATATTGTCATTTTTTAAGGTCCAACCTTCCTTTTCAATCGTAGTGAGGAAATCAATATGCTAAGATATTGAAATCTACGACTTCTTCCGATTGCCGAGCAAGATGGCAGTACCGGTTCTGCTGCTCCCGGTACCCCATCAAGCCGGCATATATTTTGCCTCGTCATTTACTCACGGTTACGTCCCGACCAGATGGATGCGAGTTCGTGCACCTCTAGCTTTTTCAGCAATGCTTTTCGATCGTTGCCCCGTCCCTTGATGAATGCATCCACTTGGTTATTTTTGACCTTGTCGAAAGGCAGCACATAATATAGCTCACCGTCGTTGACAAACACTTCCAGTATGTTTTTGTCGACAATTGCCTCGATTTTAAATGTTTCCGAATCCGGGTTTACATAGTTGGTTTTGCCATTGGTCTCTCCGTGCATGGCCAGGAACTCTCCCAGCAGGTGGTCGTAAGACAATTCGTAACCGTGTACGGAAATGCCGAATGTCGTGGCATCTCCTTTCTCGAATTCGGCGATTACATGCACCGCGTCACTGTGTACGTTCAGCGATACGCCGTTATCAAGACGGATCATCCGGTTTTCAAGCACCTGGCTGTTTTGGTGCAGGCGAGTGATTTCGGAGATGGGAGAAGGGCATAGCCGGAGGCCGTCAAACGATTTTTTCAGCCGCAGTTCCGTCGGGAACAGCATGGGTTGGTTGAAGGGCATGCCGGCATGGATCAGTCCACGGCCCCATCCCTGCTGTATCCTCCGGTTATCGGGCGTATTGTTGAACGTTTGGGAGGCATAAAAATAGCCACCTCCGTAATCGTACTGCCTAAACATCTGGGTTACGGTAAACCGCTTGCCGTCAAAGTCACCCAGCACGTATCTGCCGGTGGCGTCATACATTACCCACCGGGTTTCGCCGGCTTCACCCTCGACGGGCAGTTCGAAAAGTTCGGGGCATTCAAAGAACCCCTCTACGCCCGATTGGTAGGTCCAGTTCTTCAGATCCGGCGAGGTATAGATCACTTGTTGATTCATAATGGCATCGTCGCCGGTAGACATTTTCTTGGTCATTCCAAAATCCCATACGACCATTACCCAATGCTTTCCGGGCTCGTACCAGAACACCTTGGGATCACGGCCCTGATGCTTCAAGATCGGATTCCCTTTGTACTCCTCAAATGTGATTCCATTGTCGTAACTAAGCTTTAGGCATTCCCCCCGTCCGGTGCTCGTATACACGGCGATGAGGGGGTCGATGCCATTCTTCCGGAAGCCGGCGGTGTTCAGCGGATCGTAGACCGCCGAACCCGAAAAGGCGGCATCTTTCTCTCCAAATGGATAAATCGCTTCGGGTTGTTCTTTCCAATGAATCAGGTCTTGGCTGGTGGCATGCCCCCAATGCATGTTTCCCCACGCCCATCCATATGGATTGTGTTGGTAGAATAGGTGGTATTCGTGGTTGTAGTAAATGAGTCCGTTGGGGTCATTGATCCAGCCGCGGCGGGCGGAGTAATGTGCCTGTGGTCGTTTCTGCTCCGCATATACACTGTCCTCGCCCGGGAAATGGTCTGCGGCGAAAACCATCTGCAGTGCCTTGCTGCGTTGTGCGGAGGAGATGGTGATGTTTTTGTTGCTTGCCTGCGTGAGGTTGCTGAATGCCCCACTCATGGGGATGTTTTCATTGGATACCGCTACGGACAGCGTTTTGCCCTGGTGGCGCGAGACGTCAAAGAACACCCAATAGTCCGGTTTGCCGTCGGTCAGTTTCAACGTGAATTGGTCCAGGAGCTTGTCTCCATCGCTGATCCGCATCCGGGTGAGCGGATTGGATTCGCTCACCGGCAGGTTGAGGTAAACCTGTCCTTTTTGGATATCAATTTGCCGGATGGTGTCTTGTGCAGCGGTTTCGGAAACCGCGACTATGCATGCTCCTGAAAGGAGGAAACAGAAAATAACTCGTTTAGCTCTCATCTTCAATCTATTTTACGATTTACAAACGCGAATCCCCATAGATGCTTTTCATCTGCCAGGCATCCAATGATTTCAGTTGGGCATTACCCCCCTTGGCGACAATCGAAACGCCTACGCTATCATCCCTACCCGGGTATACGCGTGCAGCCACACACTGCTTCCCGTTTACGAATACTTCTACCACGCTTTTATCGATAAACACCCGCAGTTTCACCGTTTCACCCGGAGCAATGTTTACGGGTGCGGTTTCCGGTGCGCGGAATTGTACATCCGTCAGTGTCGAGGCGTTGGACGTTTCGATGGAGATCAAGCTTTCCCGTTGCCGCCGGTTGTCCGGTCTGGGGGTCTCGTCTCCGGTGAACAACTTTACGAGGTCAAGGGGCATGGAAGCGGTGCCCGGTCCGGATTGGTAGTCCAACCCCTTGGAGAATCCTTTCTCTTTAAAGAACGAAATGCGGGTGTATTCTTCCTTGTCTGGAGAGCGCAGTACATTCAATTCGACCAGCTGAGCGGTTTGGGGATCGATTTCGGCGATGATCTCCATGGCGTTACCGTTGATTTCCGTTAAGGGTATCTCCTGGTTGGATGGCAAATTCAGGGTGCCCACGTGGCGGGGATCGTAGCGGAGGCTCTCCATGGCCTCTACCGGCTCTTGGAGGAGTTCGTCCTTTCCGGCCAGGGTCAACCGCCGGGGCAGGGTCATGATTTGATTCCAACCTTCGGTGGGCTTGCCGGGATTCATGTTGAATATAACGATTACGCCACCTTTGCCATCGGGTGCGGCCGATGGGGCGTGCACGCCGGATGGGCTTACGGCTCCATGGTTATACTTCCCGCCGGAGGTGACGACGAACCTATCGTTTTTCTTGTCATAGTCGCCCAGGAGGTACTGTCCGCCGCTCATGTGGCTGAAGAAATTCAGAATATATCGGTCTCCGATTGGCCAGAAATAGGGGCATGCACCATCGTCGCCAATCTGCGTGAAGCGGTCGCCCTCCACAAATTCATGCAGGTACTCCCAATTGATCAGGTCTTTGGAGCGAAATAGGAAATCGGCCCTTACCGGCCTGCCCCCCGGTCCCTCGGGCACCCTTCCGGCGGAAAGCGAGTAATAATATTCCCCTTTTTTCCAGATGGACGGGTCGAATACGCTATACGGCAATTGCCGGCCGTCGGTGCTTACCGAGGGGATCACGGCCCCATCGCCCACTTTTTCCCAGTTCAGCAACAGCGGATCCTTGGCGATCGCCACCATGTTTCCCACGCCCGTTCCATGATACATTGCGATTACGCGGTCGCCGTCAACCAAGGTGGAACCCGAATAGACCTGTTTTTCGGGGTTTGGATAAATGGCGTAAGGAAGATCCTGCCAATGCACGAGGTCTTTGCTGACCGCATGCCCCCAGTGCTGCCGGGGGTCTTCGGGCGGATAGGCTTGGTAAAAAAGATGCCAATTGCCCTGCCAATAGCAAAGGCCATTGGGATCGTTCAGGTTCCCCTCGGGATTCACATAATGATAGATGGGACGGAAACGATCTGCCGCAAGCTTCGCGCGCGATGCGTTCAGGCGTTGCAGCAGCCGGTTTGTTTTCAGGGCGGCCTCTTGCTCGGGCAACGTATTGGGAAACGAGAACTTCGGTACTTTGGAGGTGTAATCCGGTTTTTCGGTCTGCGCAAAAGAGACCGCTACGTTTGCTCCGATAAGGGCTAGCAGATAGGTTGATCTGAAAAAGCGCTTTGTTGTCATGGGATCCGTTTTTTTCAAGGTCTACTCATATATGTTTTTCATCTGCCAGGCATCCAGCGATTTCAGTTGGGCCTCTTTGCCTTTTGAAAGCAAGGATACGCCCACGGCATCTTTGCGGCTGGGGTATATGCGCGCGGCCAGGCACTGCTTGCCGTTTACGAAAACTTCCACCACGCTCCGGTCTATGAACACGCGCAGCTGTAGGGTTTCGCCCCCATCCATCGTAAAAAATGCTGTTTCCGGTCCCCGTGGCATCACGTCCGGATGCAGGGAGGCAGAAGCGGTTTCCAGCGATATCAGGCTTTGACGCGCTGGCGGATTGGATGCCGGCGGTGATGAGGGACTTCCCTGACCGTCCGTTCGCAGGGGTGCGATTTGTCCATTCCGGTAGTCCCGGCCCGGTCCCATTCCCCGGTTCTTCATGAAGACAATGCGGGTAAACTCTTCCTTGCCCGCCGAGCGTAAGACATTCAATTCCAATACCGGGGCATCCTGTGGGTCGATTTCCATCAAAAGCTCCATTGCATTTCCCTTGACATTGTTCAGGACGACCTCTTTGTTGGCGGGGAGTGTCATGGGCTGCACGGATACATGCTGATGCCTCAGTGATTCGAGGTCTCCTGCGGGTTCCTGTCCGATTTCGTCTTTACCGATCAGGGTAAGCCTGCGGGGCAGGGACATGATTTGGTTCCATTCGCCTGTCGGCTTGCCCGCGTTTATGTTGAATAGCACGATAACGCCTCCCTTGCCATCCGGTGTGGCCGAGGGTGCGTGTACGCCGGAGGGGGTTGCCGGACCGAAGTTGAATTTTCCCGCACTGGTGACGTCGAATTTATGACGCACGGTGTCATAATCCCCCAATAGGTATTGGCCGCCGCTCATGTGGCTGAAGAAAGGCATGATGTACCGATCGCCTATGGGCCAGAAATAAGGGCATGCGTAGTCATCCCCGATTAGGGTGAAACGATCGTTTTCAACAAATTCGTGCATGTATTCCCAGTTGGCTAGGTCCTTTGACCGGAACAAATACCCCACCGGTACCTGCCGGTTTCCGGGACCTTTGGGTGCCCGTCCGGCAGACAGTGAATAATAGACGTCGCCGTGTTTCCAAATGGAAGGGTCGAATACGCTGTAGGGAAGCGGGAATCCCGCTTTCCCCCGCAGGGGAATGACGGCATTTCCCGTTACCTTTTCCCAATTCAGCAATAGGGGGTCGCTGGAGACCGCCACCATGTTGCCGGCTTCCGTGCCGTGATACATGGCGATTGCACGATCATCCTCCACGTACACCGACCCGGAGAATACCGCCCGCTCCGGACTTGGGTAGATGGCGTAGGGCAGGTCTTTCCAGTGGACGAGGTCTGGGCTGATGGCATGACCCCAATGCTGCCGGGGGTCTTCCGGCGGATATGCTTGGTAGAAAAGATGCCAGTTTCCCTGCCAGTAGCTCAATCCGTTGGGATCATTCAGCGTGCTTTCCGGACTTACGAAGTGATAGAACGGCCGATAGGGATCGTTGGCCTGCTTTTTCCGGGATGCCTGAAAGCGTTTCGTCAGTTCGTTGTTTTCGAGCTCGGCTTGCTGCTCGGCCAGGGTTGTGGAAAACCGGTAGAACGGTACGGGCGACTTATATGGAGGACGGTCTGCCTGCGCAAAGCCAAACTCCACGTGTACCGAGGCGAGGGCCATTGCCGTGAATAGATATGCGAATTTCTTTTTCATTCCGTTTTTTCTTAGTAACCGGGATTTTGTTCATATAACCCATCCACCAAATCAATTTGTGCCTGAGGTATGGGGAGGTATTCATCTCTTCCGGCAGTGAATACGGCGCTGCTCAGGTGGGGCCGTAGGGCTTTCTCTTTTTGGAGATAGCCGTTAAGCACCTCGGCGGCGATGCCCCATCGCACCAGGTCGTGGAAACGGGGGCTCTCCATGGCGAACTCCAGGCGCCTCTCCCAGCGCAGGGCAAGCCGGGCGTTATCCTTGGTCCAGGGCAGGTTGCTTCCGTCATACAGTCCCAGCTTATAGTTGGAGAAACCCTGGCCGGCTTGCGGGTGACCCGCCGGATAGGTTGTCCAGGCCGTCGATGCCCATGCGCGTTCCCGGATGTGGTTGATGATGGGCCGGGCTTCTTCTTGCCGGTCCAATTCGATGAGGGCTTCCGCCTTCATCAGCAGGACGTCGTTGTATTGGAGGATGTCCCAGTTCTGGGCGCTGCCAAAGAAAGCCCCGCCTTTGCGAATTGCCCCGCTGCTCTGTAACTGTATTTCTTTCATGGGTAAGAAGTAGCCGTATACGGCGGGGGTTCTGGACCACGAGGGCTGAACCACAAAATCCACGTCGTATTTAAAGGGGTGGGAGACAACCCCTATCGTGTGATCCAAACGGGGGTCTACCGTGTTGGGGGCTTGGAAATCCCCGGGGGCACTCATGGGAGCGTCGTTGAAGTGCTCGAATTGGGGGAGACCGCTTGCCGGATTGGTTTTGAATGCATTGACCAGATTCTGGCTGGCGTGGTGAAACGAGCAGCATCCGTAAGCCGAAGCCATGTTATAATTGAGTCCATGCTCGAAATCCACCCTTCCCCAGGTTGTTCCATCGTCGAGGGAATATTGGATGGCAAATATCGACTCGCTGTTGTTTTCGTAGCCGTATGTCCATTTCTTCCCGAAGTTGTCAACCAGCGAATACTTGCCGGATTGGATGACCTGATCGGTAAGCGAAACCACGCTTTCCAGCTTTGCCCGGTCGATGCTGACCACGGCATGTGCATCGTTTTGCACGTATGCCTGGTACAGGCGGGTTTTGGCGAGGTAGGAGATGGCAGCCCATTTGTTGGGGCGGCCCACTTGTTGCTGGGCGTCCGGCAGGTGATCCACACCGTATTGGAAATCTTCGGCAATTTTATCCCACAATTGGTCGCTGGTAAACTGTCGGTTGGAAATGTTTTTGGTCTCTTCCTGGGGAACTGTATGATCGATCCACACCGGATAGTTGAACAGGCGCTTGAGGATAAACATCAGGTGCCCTCGTAAGAAACGCAATTCGGCCTGCCGTACGCTTTTGGCCTGCTGTAGCCCCGTGATGGCGTACTGATCGTCCGTAAACCCATCCAGTTTTAGCAAGGCGAGGTTAATACGGGAAATGGCTTGGTAAACCCCTATCCACGTATTGTTTTGGTAGCCGGCCACGGCGGGGGTGACCAAATGGTATTGTTCCAGGTCATTGATTGCCCCTTGGTCTGCGACGCCGCTTCCGCCTTTATAGGCATCGTCTGAGCGGATGCTTCCCCAAACATAGTCACTGTTCCAGGTAAAGTTCCAACCCGTATTGGAGACGCCGGCGTAGGCGGCGATAATCAAATCTTCTGTTTTCTGGACACTATTCAGGTCGGTTTCCAATATCACCCCTTCGGGCGTGACATCCAGAAAGGATTCCGAACAGGAGAGGGCTGTACCCCCTATCAGGGCAATCGCAACCGCGAATAATTGATTCCTTCTCATCATTTTATGTATTAAGGATTACCTAATTAAAATTGTATATCAAGTCCAACGGTATACCGGATGGGACGTGGGTAGATGGCACCCGGTGTTTCGGGGTCCGGACCTGTAAAGATCTTGTCTTTCGATTTGTTGAAGAACAGCAGCGCATTGTCTGCGACCCCGTAAATGCGGACGGAGCCGAGTTTTGCAGCCCTGGTCAGTCGCTCGGGCAGGGTATAGCCCAGTTGGATCTGCTGGATCTTGAAATAGTCGCCCGAGACCAGAAAGTAGTCTGAAGCCCGCAATTCGTTATTGGCATTTACGAGGGAAAGTGCGGGAATGTTGGAACCCCTGTTTTCGGGTGTCCATGCATCGAGCAGCCGCGAGCCTTTATTTACCCCCGAAGCGGTACCCAAGAAGTCCGTGTAGTTTTTGCTGCCATCATTCACCGTGACGTGTCCTACCCCGCGCATGAATACAGCGAGGCTGAAGTTTTTGTAACCCACCTGGACGTTTACCCCATATATGAAGCCCGGAAGTTCAGTGCCCAACCAGTCCTGATCAAGTGCATTGATGGTACCGTCGCTGTTTAAATCGCGGTACCGTATCCTCCCAATCCCTTTGCCGGGTTGGGTAGCGTGTGCATCAACCTCTTCCTGGGATTGGAAAAGCCCATCGGTGACATAGCCAAACAGCGAGGAACGCGAGCGGCCCAGGATGTCTTTCTCCACGTTTCCGGGGAAAGAGCGTACCACGGATGACGGCAGGTAAGTGATTTCATCGTGGAAGTGCGAGACATTTCCCGTAATGGAATAAAACAGGTCACCTTGCTGATCTTGATAACCCAGTGATACCTCAAAGCCTTTATTCAGCATGGTTGCCCCATTGACCGTTTTGGCTGCCCCTTCTCCCAGTACGCCCGGAGTTGGTGGCGTTACCAGGATATCGGATGTCTCCCGGTTGAAATAGTCGAACGATCCGGTGAGCCGGTTAGCCAGGAATCCGAAATCGAGCCCCACATTCAGCTCATTGGTGGTTTCCCAGCGCAGGTTGGGGTTAGCCGATTGCTTGGCCACGTAACCCGAGTGCAGGTTGCCGGTATTGTCGCCGTTGATGTCGTAGGCTGTACCCGTTGCCCGGATGGTCGATTCCACCGTACCGTAATTGGTGACAAATGTCTGGAACCGCGAATAGTCGCCGATTTCCTGGTTACCTGTTTTACCCATACCTGCCCGGAGTTTCAAGTTTGATACCCAATCCAGCTGATTCTTGATGAACCCCTCGTTGCTGACCACCCATCCCACGGAAACGGCGGGAAACATGCCGAATTTATTGTTTTCTCCAAACCGCGATGAACCGTCGTAACGCAGGGTAGCTGAAAGCAGGTAGCGCTCGTCAAACGAGTAGTCAGCTTTACCGAAGTACGACACAAGCTGGTTGCCCAATGAAAATCCGTCATTGGATGCGATGCCCGTACCGGCCCCGAGTTGGAAGTATTCGTCGCTTTGTACAGCAAAACCCTGTTTGAGCGATTGATAGTATTTGATGGAGTTCTTGATGGCTTCCATACCGCCCATCACATTCAGGCGTGATTTGTTTTGGATATACAGGTAGTTGATGGTACTGGACCAGGTCCAATTGAATACGTTGCGCTGTGCGACGGAGAGGTTGTTAACGGTGCGGTTGATGAAACCGTGGGAATATGTACGTTCGATGTTCCGGTCGTTGTTATATGTATAGTCGATACCGAAGTTTGACCGGAAAGTAAGGTTTTTAATCGGCTTGAAGTCAAGGTAGGCATTTCCGAATGTCTGGAGGTCGGAATTGGTGTCGTCCTTATCCAGATCAGCCAGGAAAACCGGATTCATCCGATCGGAAAATCCGCTTCCGATGGGGCCGGCAAACGAGCCATCCAGCTTGCGTACGGGGAGGATGGGTAGTATCGTCGTGGCCAATTGGATGGGATTGGACCCTACGGGAACCAAACGGCTCTTTCCGGTGGCATCCCATCCCGCCTGGCCGTACTGATCGCCGCCCATTGGGTTTTCTTTTGCCTTGATGATCTGGAAGTTTTCGCCGATTTTGAGTTTGCCATTGAACAAGTTGACCGAGTTATTTGCCCGGCCGCTAAACCGGTCGTAGGCGTTGTTGATTACCGTTCCCGAATTGGAGAAATAGCCGAAGCTAAACAGCGTGGCACTCTTGTCATTGCCTGCGGAGAACGTAACATTGGTATTGCTGACAATCCCGGTTTTGAACACTTCATCCTGCCAGTCGGTATTTGCGGAGGGGATGTTGGTATCGCCATTGATGTATTGTACGGGAATGACGCGTTGCAATGTCTTCGCGCTACCCTCTCCGGTTTCTTCAAAGCTATACAATGCCGAATGGGCGGAGGTGGGGGTTCCGTCATTGACCGAAGCCCGCCACAGTGCGCGCCCGTAGGTCTCCGTATCGAGCATATCGATGCGCCGGTTGATGCTGGCGGCGGTGATGCTTGAATTGACCGATACACTTACCTTGTCTTTGCCCTGCTTGGTCGTGACGACGATGACGCCATTGGACGCGCGCGATCCGTATATGGAAGCGGCCGAAGCATCTTTTAATACCTGCATGGACTCAATGGTATTGGGGTCCATGAACTGAAGGATGTTGGGGTCCGTGGTAGGTATTCCGTCGATGATATACAACGGGCTTGTATTACCCAGTGTATTTTGCCCCCGTATGCTTACCGTACGGGCCCGCCCGCTGGACGAGCCGTCCGACTGGATATACAGGCCCGGTACTTTGCCCTGGATGTTTTGGAGTACGCTACCCGACGGGATGTCTTTTGAATCTTTCATATCAACCACGGCTACCGACCCCGTCAGGTCGGCTTTGCGCTGCACTTGGTAGCCGGTTACCACCACCTCTTCCAGGGCTAGGTTGATGTCCAGCTGGATTTGGATGGGGGCAATATCCGTTATTTTGTGGGTTTTTGGCTCAGCACCCACCAATGAAAAGCGCAATGTTTGTCCTACGGACGCGCCGATGTGGAATGTACCATTTTGGTCCGTTTTTGCACTTAAGTTGGTTTCCACGACAGTAACTGTCACCAACTCAAGCGGTTCTCCGTTTGCATCGGTCACCTGACCGGTGATCTGCGATTCCTGGGCCTGCATCAGTTTGAAGAAGAGCCCAAAGCAAATCATGAATACTAATTTTTTGCTCATTTTTTTTGTATTAGAAATAAAACCTCACCACAGCAGAAAAGCCTTTCCGTGTGCGATTTACCCAATTGATTCATCGGTCATACCCGATATGGGGTATGCTTGGTTAGCCGGCCTGACTAGAACAGGCAGCGTTTCATTTTCTGTTTTTGTTTATTCATAATTCATTTTTAATTGGTTTTCAAATCATTTAGTTGTGCGGTGCTTTCTTATCCTCGCGTTTCCGGAGGGTATTTTCCCATATGAAATGATCCAGGTCTGCCCGGGAATAGTGCGGACAAGCTCCCGTTTTCGTGGTAACGTACGCCCCCAGTGCCGTAGCCAACTCCAACAGGGTTTCATTTCCTTCACCCCGCAGTTTCTGTACTAAGAAAGCGGCCAGGAAGGCATCGCCGCTTCCCACGGTATCCGTTACGGATACGCGAATGGCGGGGAAGTCCCGACGGGTACCCGGAGTATAGTATGAAGCTCCCTGTGCCCCTTTGGTTACGATGATTTCCCCTAATTCATAGCGCTCCTGTAATCGGCGGACCTTTTCGTCTTCGCTGCCCCTACCTATATCCAACCAATTGGATACCTGTGCCAGTTCATGGCTGTTGAGCTTGGCCGCATCGGCACGGCGGAACAATCCGTCGATAAGCTCCGGTGTATAATGAGGCGGTCTCAGGTTAACATCAAATAGGCGGTATTTGGCGTGATCGAGTAATTGCTGCAGGGTAGCGTGGCTTTGTGTGCTGCGTGCGGCCAGGCTGCCATATACCAATACATCCGAGGTATGGATCAACGTCGAGAGACGTGGATCATACTGGATGAAATCCCAAGCGACCGGTTCTAAAATTTGATAGGATACCTCGTTGTCTCTCCCGATGGTTGCCATGACGCGGCTTGTTTCGTACTGTTCATCGACCTGTACAAAATCAATCGCTATTCCCATGCCGCTGAGGAAATCCAATAGCGCCCTGCCGTCGGTGTCATCACCTATCCGGCTGACTAGGACACTGGGTATGCCTAATCTGCATAGGTGATAAGCGACATTCATGGGGGCACCGCCCGGTTTCCTGCCCGAGGGCAATACGTCCCACAACACCTCTCCATAACAAACGACCTGTTTACGCCCGGTTTCCATATCCGTTTTTTTTCTATCCATCAATGTATTAAGTTTCCGCCGATCTGCTCCAATGATTTCCCTTTGGTTTCGGGCATAAGGCGGATGACAAACAGGAGCTGAAGCACCATACACAACGCAAACACCAAGAACGTCGTACCCCCGCCTGCCCATTCGCTGAGCATCGGGAAGAAGAAAGTGATGACGGCGGCCATTACCCAGTGCGTCAGGCTGCCCAGCGTCTGCCCTTTTGCGCGCACCTCGTTTGGAAAGATCTCCGAGATGAATACCCAGATCACCGCTCCCTGCGAGAAAGCGAAGAACGCGATGTAAATCATCAGGTATACTGTCACGGCCAATCCATTGGGGTTTTCGGAATAAAAGGAGTGGGATACGAGTGCCAGCGCGGCAATCAATCCAACCGAGCCAATCAGCATCAATTTGCGTCTGCCCACTTTATCAATCACGTTGATGGCGATTAAGGTGAAGGTAAAATTGACTACCCCGATGCCCACGGTCGAGAGCAGGGAGCTTTGTGCTCCCAGTCCTGCCATCTCGAAAACGCGCGGTGCATAGTAGATGATGGCATTGATGCCCGAAACCTGGTTGAATACCGCAAAGGTAATCGCTAAGAACACGGGGAAGCGGTATTTTTTATTGAACAGCGAAGCCTGACTGTTGCCGTTTGCCGTGTTTGCGGAGGCTAAGATGGATTCCAGCTCTTCGTGGTAATTCAAGGGGTTGATTTTCTTCAAAACAGCTAAGGCAGATTCGCGGTTTTTGCGATATAGAAGTAGCCAACGGGGGCTTTCGGGTACGTAGTGAATGAGGAGGTAAAACAAGGCGGCGGGTAGTGCCTGTACACCAAGCATCCATCGCCACGAATTTTCGCCCCCCTGTCCGATGAGGTAATTGGAAAGGTAAGAAACGAGGATGCCAAGTACCACATTGAACTGGAAAAGACCCACGAGGCGGCCGCGCTTGTCTGCCGGTGATATTTCTGAGATGTAAATGGGTGCAGTTACCGATGAGACCCCTACACCGATGCCACCCAAAAACCTGAAAAGAATAAATAGGTACCAATCCTGCGCAAGGGCTGTGCCAAGGGCCGAGAAGAAATACAGGGCGGCGATAACGAACAACGTACGCTTTCGACCGAACCTGTCGGAAGGATAGGCACCCATCAGGGCACCGACTACCGTACCCACCAGGGCGATAGCCATCGTAACGCCATGCTGTATTTCACTGAGGTTCCAATGGAGTTGGACGGATTTTTCTGCCCCGGATATGACGGCGGTATCAAAGCCGAAAAGAAAACCACCCAAAGCCACCACGAACGACCATGCAATTACTGTGTTTTTTGTCATAAGGAATGTTACGTTTATAAATTGGTGCAATCAGCAGCAAATGTATGGGGGTTGGGATTTCGCGATGTTCAGGATTGTTGCAAAATCATTCAGTTTTTGTTTTTTTAAACAAATAGCTTATAATCAGCTTGTTGTATAATTTTCAAACTAAACGGATTTCAATTTTGTATCGGGACTTTCAATAATTGAACACAGAATCGGCTAGGTTTTGCTGTTTTATCACAGGATGGGTTATATGAAAAGCAATTTTTCTTAACTTCACTTGTAATTATAAACCCGGTGAAAAATGGTATAAAAAACCATTCAGGATCTTTTGACGGTAAAAAACGATGAGAAAATCTTGGATTATCATATGCTTGGTAGCACTTATGCAAGCTTGTGGTTTGGGAGACCATAAACCGGCGTATCGCATCGCGTTTTCACAGTGTGTGGGATCCGATGCATGGCGGCAAACCATGTTGGAGGAAATGAAACGAGAACTTTCGTTTTACCCCGACGTGGAGTTTATCTATCGCGACGCGGATAACAGCAGTGAGTTACAAATACGGCAGTTGCACGAGTTGCAGCGTATGCGCCCCGACCTGATTATCGTGTCTCCCAATGAAGCAGAGCCGCTCACACCAGTCGTAGACGATATCTTTCGCAGTGGCACCCCGGTGATCGTGACGGACCGTAAAACAGCGTCCGGTCAATACCACGCATATGTGGGGGCTGACAACTATAAAATTGGTTACATGGCGGGTCAATACCTTGCCGAACAATTGGGTCGACGGGGCACAATCAGTGAGGTGACCGGATTGCCGGGATCTTCGGCGACCATCGAGCGGCAACGGGGATTGCACGATGCGTTAAACGCGTATCCGGGTATCCGGTTGCTGCTACAAGTGAATGGACAGTGGCTGATAGACGTAGCCCGGTCGCAGGTGGCACGGCAGGCAGCACAGTTGTCGACTGCGGATGCCATCTTCGCTTACAACGATCAAATGGCACTGGGAACCTATCAGGCATTACAGGAAGCATTGCCCGGTAATCGAATAAAGATTGTTGGGGTGGATGCACTGCCCGGGGAAAACAACGGCTTGCATTTTGTGGCCGAAAATGTATTGGACGCGTCCATGCTGTATCCCACGGGGGGCAAAGAATGCATCCAAACGGCGATGGCTATTCTCAAGGATCAACCTTATCAACGGGAGAATATTTTAGGGACGTTGGTTGTAGACTCTACCAATGTACAGTTGATGCGGCTGCAGACCGATAAAATCATCAGCCAGCAGCGGGACATTGATAAACAACAGCAGTTGTTTGCGGAGCAACAAAAAATATTCAGCAACCAGCGGCGGGTGCTTAACATCCTTGTGGTAAGTTTGGTACTTGTTGTGGTTTTCGCGGGGATTTCATTTTATTCGCTGAAAGCCAATTGGGATAAAAACAAGCAGTTGGAACACCAGAACCATGAAATCCTCGAACAGCAGCAGCGTATCCTGGAAATGACCAAGGAGGTGGAGCAGGCGGCGGAGGCAAAGATCAATTTCTTCACCAACATTTCCCACGAGTTCAAAACACCGCTCTCACTGATTCTGGTTCCCTTGGAGGAGCTGCTGAAAAACGGCAAACTGCCTGAAGGGACCCATCGTTCGCTTGCGCTCATCAAGCGGAACGCGTTGATTCTGCAGCACCTCGTTTCGCAATTGATAGACCTGCGGCGGGTTGGATACGAAGGGTTGCATATTAAGGCAAAGCGGCAAAGTTTGTTGCTGTTTTGCAGCAGTGTGGTTCAATGCTTCCGGCCGTTGGCACAACAACGGGCGGTAAACCTCCGATTAGAAAACGAAGCTTCGGAAACCACGTTGTGGTTTGATCAGGACCTGATGGAGAAACTGTTGTACAACCTGCTGTCAAACGCATTCAAGTTTACACCGGAAGGTGGTGACATTGTACTGCGGTTGACTGAACCGTCGTCTGACCGGGGCTGGGTGGAGATACAGGTAGTCGACACCGGTGTCGGTATCGCCGAGGCAGACCTTCCGCACCTGTTTGAACCGTTTTATCAGGGTGAAAACCATGCGCAGGGTTCGGGTATCGGCTTGGCACTGTGTAAGGAAATTGCATCGTTGCATCATGGCCGTATCGCCTTGTACAGTGAGCGGGGGTGTGGTACGACCGTGTCGATCTGCCTCCCGGGGGGCAGTGATCACCTTAGCGAGGAAGAGAAATTTGTTCCCGCTTTTCCGGAAACCGAACGAGATTTCCATCGCGTGGGCACCGAGTTGCCTATGTTGGATCCCAAGGTCGATGCGCGGGCAATGGAACAGGAGCAGGTAGGCGAAGTGGAGGGGTACGCAATGAATACACACTCCGTTTTGATTGTAGAAGACCACGCAGAAATGCGTCAATTTTTGGCAGACAAGTTTGCCGAGCGATTTACGGTCTTTACCGCCCCCGATGCGAAAGAAGGCTTTCGCGAGGCAGTCGAACAGTTACCCGATCTTATCCTTTCGGATGTACTGATGCCGAAGGAGTTGGGTACCGAACTTGTACGCAAGCTGAAAGCCGATGTACGGACGGCTACGATACCGGTGGTCTTGCTGACCGCCCGGGGAACGGATGAACAAATACGGACGGGCCTTGAGTCCATGGCGGATGCCTACCTGACCAAGCCATTCAATATGGATTATCTGCTGGTCGTGGCCCAAAACCTGATTGCCAACCGTAAGATTCTGCAACGGCATTTCAGCAGCGAAGTGGCAGAATTGCGGCCACCTGGTTACATCGCCGCTGCCGATAAGCGGTTTCTGAGTGAACTCGCATGGGTGGTAGAAGAAAACATCGCCAACAGTGAGCTGAATGTAGATTACCTTTGCGAGCGGTTGGCAGTATCCCGTATCCAACTATACCGGAAGGTTAAATCACTGCTGGATTGCAGCATCAACGACTATATTTCGGGCCACCGGTTGAAGCGTGCAAAGCTACTGCTGCAGCAAGACGTACCCATCAATAGCGTAGCTTATCAAACCGGTTTTTCCTCGCCTGCCTATTTTTCCACGGCCTTTAAGAATAAGTATGGGGTGTCACCCTCCGCATTCAAGAAGAATCTGGCAGATGTCGTTTAATTTTTGGCGGTACGGAATAAACTCGTATTTTTAGCGGTCAAAGTAGGTTGACCCATTTTGAATAATGAAAAGAAAACTGCTGTTTGTTTTAGGAAGTCTGTTTGTCTGTATGGGGGCGTATGCGCAGAATTTGTCTGACTTTGAGGCTAAGCAGCTGGTGTACAGGGGCGATACACTACCCTATCGCATACTATTCCCCGAAGGCTACGACCCCAATGGTAATTATCCCGTATTGTTTTTTCTCCATGGTGCGGGTGAGCGGGGAAATGACAACGAGAAGCAACTGGTTCATGGGGCAAATCTGTTTTTATCGGATAGTGTGCGCAAGGCGTTTCCAGCCATCGTCATCTTTCCGCAATGTCCTGCCGATTCGTACTGGAGCAATGTGGATATTCAATCGGGGGAAGGGGGTAGCCGGGAATTCTATTTCCGCACAGGTGGAAAGCCGTCTACAGCAATGGCATTATTCCTGCGTTTGGTAAAAGACGTGTTAAAAAATGAAGCGGTGGATGAACAGCGGGTCTATATCGGGGGGCTCTCTATGGGAGGAATGGGAACGTATGAAGCGCTGCGGCGCAAACCCAAGGTATTTGCGGGTGCCTTTGCCATCTGTGGGGGAGATCATACATCCAACGTCAAGAAATATGCCCATGTGCCGCTTTGGATATTTCATGGGGAACAGGACGATGTTGTGCCGTCAACGCACTCACATGCCATTGTTGCCGAATTGAAGCGGCTTGGTGCCAACCCGAAATACACGTTTTACCCGACAGCTAATCACAACAGCTGGGATTCCGCGTTTGCTGAACCTGACTTGCTCCCCTGGCTCTTCAGTCAACTAAATAAATAAGGGAAATCGTGTAACACCCTGCTGTGGACCGTGTCTAATTAGCGATAATTACGTGAGATGTCGGTGCAAATGTCCAATACGGAAAATGTAAAGCTGTCGCTGCAATCGATCAGCAGTAACAAGCTGCGTACTTTTTTGACGGCATTGATTATTGCGATCGGAATCACCGCACTGGTAGGAATTCTGACCTCAATCGACGCCATTAAAAGCTCACTTACCGACTCTTTTTCTGCGATGGGATCCAACTCGTTTAACATCCGCAACCGGGGAATCAATGTACAGATCGGGGGTGGGGGTACACGCCCAAAACAATTTGCCCCCATCACTTATTACCAGGCCAAGAATTTCAAAGACCAGTTTGATTATCCGGCTGTGGTATCGTTGAGCACGTATGCATCGACAGGAGCCATAGCGAAATACAAGAGCGAAGAGACCAATCCGAACATTAATATTCTCGGTGCGGATGAAAATTACTTGGAGACCGCCGGATATAAATTATCCTTAGGACGCAATTTTTCGCAGCGGGAGGTGGAATATGGAAGCAATGTTGTGATTGTGGGCTCCGAGATTGTTAAGCGGCTGTTTAAGAAGAATGAAGATCCGCTTGACGCATTCATCACGATCGGGAACGCGCGGTATTCGATCATCGGTGTGCTGGAAGACAAGGGTTCGAGCGGAGGCTTCGGCGGAGACAAAACCTGTGTAATTCCGCTATTGAAAGCCCGTGCCGTCATGGCTTTCGGGCAGCCTTCGTATACCATTACAGTGATGGTAGGAAACCCGCAGCATATGGATTCAGCAATCGGGGAAGCTACTGCTTTATTCCGCAATGTACGTGGTGTGCGGGTTGGTCAGGAGACTAATTTTGAAATCACGAAAAGCGACGCGGTGGCACAGATCCTGTTTGACAGTTTGATGTATGTGCGGTGGGGAGCCATTATCATCGCCTTGATTACACTTCTTGGTGCCTCCATTGGCCTGATGAACATCATGCTGGTATCGGTTACGGAGCGCACCCGGGAAATCGGCATACGCAAAGCCATCGGCGCTACACCCCGTGTTATCCGCAGGCAGTTTCTCACCGAAGCGGTGGTCATTTGCCTGATGGGAGGTTTTGCGGGCATCTTTCTTGGAATATTGATCGGTAATCTTTTGGCGGTGTTGATGGGAGCAAGTTTCATCATCCCCTGGCACTGGATTATACTGGGTGTTGCTGTGTGTGTGGGAGTGGGTATGGTATCGGGTTATTACCCCGCCTCAAAAGCCTCCCGGCTTGATCCGGTAGAGGCATTGAGGTATGAGTAGAGTGGGTTTGTAGCATTGCAGTTAACAGTATATTACCTATTGATAACGGGGAATTCCGAAATCCTCAACGTAGTACAACCATAGGGAATGAGTGTTATTTCTTCCTCCGGGGTGTCGATGTCTGGTTGATAGACATTGCTGTGAGGTTGCGGTCCGGCCATTCCATTATACAATTGCCATTGGGGCATCCGTTTTCCAATGGCTTTGATTTCGATGGGTGCATTTTCCAAGTTCCACGGATAATCCGGATCGGTGCCTTTTTTGTGCACCACTTTGAATACATGCTGGAGGTCATTTTGGGAAAAATCCAGGATGCCATAGTTCCAGGGAGATTCGGGATACACTTCAAAATAATGGGATCCAAACGTAGTATCACGATCTGTAAACGCCCTTTTTTCCCAACGCTCGGCTATCTTTAGTGCATATACCAAGGGTCCCCGCTCTACGGCTATGGAGTTTTCGTACCATTTACTGGTGTGTATGCCCATGGGAATCTCCAAGGTGATCGTGTCTCCTGACTTCCATGTGCGGTCAATTATGGCGATACCTCCATCTATGGACGACGGGAACCACGATTGACCATTTATTTTTATCTTGGGGTTGTCGCACCAGGAGGGCATCCGCAGGTGAAAAGGAAAATGTACGGAATCAACATCATCAAGTATGGAGATATGGAACCGTATAGATTCTTCGAACGGATAGCGGGTTTCCTCGGTAATTTTTACGTTTATCCCTTGGTTCACTTTTGCGGTAATCGTACTTGGTGCGTATACCAGTGCCCCCAGTCCGCCGTCATCGGTTGCATACCAGAGATTCTGTGTGAATTTCGGCCAGCCTTGATGCATGTTTGAAGTGCAGCATGGGTATCCGGAAAGCAATCCAAATATAACATCGGTGCCGTGGTGGTTGGTATTGAAATTATAAGCCCGGCGTTGGATCTGTACCTGATTGGCTTGCTGGAAATATTGCCTGGCCATAAAGTCGTCCGTGGCTTGGGTGGGCAGCGCATTGAAAGCAACGCGTTCCAAATGTTCCGCAAACTGAATATCGCCCGTGATTTCCAGCATTTTCTCCAGGGAGAACATCAATTCCACGGCCGAGCAGAACTCGGATCCCTGCGTAGGAACATTGCCATGCAGTCCCTCATCGCCACCGTACATGCCCTGAGGCTGTCCATTGAATTTCCGGATATCTGCAACGCCTCTTTTGACCGCATCCAGAAAGCGTTGATTGGGATTTTGTTGGTAATAGATGACCGGTTCTTTAATGCCTTGCGCAAGGTTGACACAGTGGATGCGGTTGATGCTGGTCAGCACTTCTCGTTCTTCGAATAGGGAGGTGAAGTCTATTCCCTGTTTGTGAAGTAGTTCCGCCAATGCCAACAGAGACTTTTCGCCGGTAATGTTATACAGCCAATACACTGCTTGAAGGTTGTCGCCTGAGCGATACGCTGCCCAGAAGGTCCAATGAGCGAGTGGTTTATCTTGCAGGGTGTTCAACTGGTAATGGAAATAGTTGGTCATCAGTTTGACGACACGTTCATCGTGCGTGGCTGAGTAGTATTGCTGCAAGATTTTCAGCATCACCATCTTTGGCCACCAGTCATGTGCATTGTCGCGTTGCAGACCGCGTTCGGGGCCATAGTCTGTATCCGGGCCAAAATAACCGTCGGGTTTCTGGCTGGCGATGGCCCATTCGATCCACGGTTGGACTTTAGCTTTCAGTGTGTCGTCGTCAAGCAGGTAAGCCAGGGGCAGCAATCCATCTATCCAATAAGGGCCACGTTCCCACTGATCGCCGTCGCCTCCCAGCCATCCGTTGCGTGCACCCATCACCGCCGGGTACAGTTGCTCCAATTGGCCGGTTGCACCATTTTTTTGTCTGATGAGCATCTCTCGTAGCCAACCATCGGGTTTAATGCTTCCCAAGGGCAACTCCATATACGGCTTGCTTTTCAATGGCGCACGGTTATTCAGGTAGTTTTGCGCAAAAGTTTGGTTGCAGGCAATGATGAACGCAATGAATATAAGCGCCCGCAATCTGTTTGTGATAGAATTATTCATAGTTCTATGGTGAGTTTTTGAAGTTGATCCGCTTCGGATCTAAGTATACCGTTGACGAATACCCGGAAGCCTTTTCCTTTTCCATACTTCATTCCGGTGCGATCGTATAACAGGGTTAGCGACTTGCCCCGATAGGGAATATAATCCAGGCAAAAATAATCCCAGGTATCGTTCGGGAGCAAGGGGTCGATGACCAGGGTGTCCGATTCTTCGGCACATAGGCCGATCAGTCCGGAGATCACAAGGTCGCAAAAAGAGGAATGATTGTAATCTTTTCCGCGTTCCACTCCTCCTTTTCCGGCAGACCAGCTTCCTTCGGACCAGTTTTTCAACCGGGTTCTTGCAATCCAGTCTCCGGTATAAGGGTTGAGGTTTTCATCGATCCAGGAGATTGTATTTCCATCCTCATCGATCCGCTGATGCGAACGGGCATAGGTAAGCAGCACTTCCAGGTAATCCCTTTTATTTACGACCTGTTGTTGGTAGCCATGTAGCAGGTTGGCCATCGCTTTGAGGGTGATGCTGGTGGCAAAGGGCCAGCTGGGGCCGTTCCACTGGCATTCGTGGCCGTCGTATGCTACCTTAAAATCCGGGTGACGCTGCTCGGCTGTCGTGGGGCCATAAGGAGCCCAGAATCCCGCTCGGTCCATGAGCTGCGCCCACGCAATCGAGTGGCGGTTTTCGGGGATGGAGAAGTACCAGGGGGTATAGCCGTGTAATTCGCGGACATCGGTTTTCTCAAGCGCAGAACTTCCCCTCGGAATGACCTTGAAAAAAGCGGCTTCTTCGTCCCAGAGTAAGTTAAGCAGCTTACTTTTTAGCTGGAAAGCTTTGGTGGCAAACCGTTCGCTGATGGCCTGCTTTCCCAGCCTGCTTGCGATTTCGGACAACGCTTTCGCATCGCCGTACATATAACTATTAATGGTTGCCCGGTATCCTTCCATATTGTTGCTTTGTATCCCGGAAATGGATACTTCCATCCCATCTCTGTTGTCCGACTGCCAAAATAGGCCGTTGGTGTCCAAATGGCTATTCTCCCACTCCCTGAAGTTGGTTTCCAGCAAGGGTAACATGTGGGCGAGAAACTCCCCATCGGGGTGGACCTTAGTGAATGCATGGATTGCATCAGCGGCCCAAAAGCTATACAGCCTCGGGCTACCGCCACCACTAAACCAGAATTTGGCATAGTCTCGTAGATATTGTGCATTCCTGAGCCAGCGGCCTTCGTAAAAGTGGTGAGCGGCTGGACAACTGATCGAATTGTATTTGCCAGCCCACGGTACTTCCGGCAGAAATTCGGTAATGATATATCCGTCAGGGGTATGTTTAATGTGTTTGCGATACGTCCACCACCGGAAATAGTAGGTTTGTTCCAGTTGTTTATCCGGACATTCAAAAAACGGAATGTTCTCCTGAATGAAAGCCCAGGCTTCGCTATTCGGGATGGCCTGCCGATACAGCTCGTTGTCATGTTGGTTGAATGCATCGATGTAGAACTTGAAATCCATCGGATTCAGCACCTGCGCTTCCGTTGCTGTTGGAGCAAGCAGCGTCACAAAAAGTAAGTGTTTCAATAACTTCATGGTTCCAACGTTGTATCAGTACGTAAATCTTTGGAAGTGGCAAGCACAATGACACGGCCTTGGTCACCCACTGCATTGTAGAAATGATAAACCACGTCGTTCCATTTGATTACCCAGGGTTTATGTGCGAATTGCTTATCATAGGGTTCGGATGGCGCGATTAGGTCTTCGCCTTCCCATGGTGTCCAATGAATCAGATCATAGGAACAAGCAAAACGTTCGAATGCTCCCGGGCGCCAGAAAGCGCCGAAGTAAAACATTACATACAGATCATTGATTTTGGTAATCTGTGCGTCTCCGCAGATGCCTTGATGCATGGTGATTAACGGTTGTTCGCCGTAGCGTTTCCAGTTTTCCAGGTCGTCAGAAACCGCCATGGCAATGCTTTCGAATCCCTCGCCGTTTGCATCTTTTTCCCGTCCTTTTGCATTGTAATACATGAGATACGGATGTCCCGTCACCCCCTCGGTATCTTCGATGATTAAACTTTTATAGATGGTCAGGTTATCGTACCACCGCGCATCGGCATCGGAAGCGGATAAAATCGGAGTTGGGTTGCGCGTCCATTCAAGAGGTTCCGTGATATCCTCCGTGGATGCCAACCCAATGCCCAGCTGACCTGCTTCGTATCCTTGGCTGGAGCCGCCCAGATAGGACAACCAATACCTGCCATTTTGTTGTCTCGGCTGATAGGTTCCTCCCCATTCGATGTCTATGAGCGACACATAACCGGCCTTCTGTGAAGCATCCCATGTGGTGTCTGTAAACGATAGAATACGCCCTTTGGTGTCCCAATGCAGAAGATCGGCGCTTTCTGCCAGCCATGTTTCATAGCCTTTGCCATCGAAAACGATATACGTCATGTACCACGTATTGTCCACCCGAAAGATCGTGGGGCTATCGACCATTTTGGTCGAATCCGGCGGAGCGAGGACGATACCGTATTTGTGGGGGGTCCTGACTGTTTCAAATACGGTATTCATGGTTTCTATGGATACCACCCGCTGGCTCTTGCTTGCACCGTTGTGATCGCATGCCATTGCGCACAACACAGTGACTGACAACAGACAGGAAATCCAATTGCTGGGGAGATGAATTTTCAACATTTTTTATTCTTTATTCAACAAAATCGATGTGACCCGGCGGGGAATCCATACTTGCATGGGTTGTTTGCCGCGGTTTGCCCATGCAAAATAAGGTATCGCCTTAAACGGTTGCACGGACGTGGTGGCTGATGCGCGGTCCGGAGTGGGTATGACAGCTTCCACCTCGCCGGATAGGGTGTATATGCCACCCAGCAAGTGGGGTTCCCATGTTTCCAAGAGCGGCACATCATCCTTGAGGATGACATTGAAAATTCCGCTGGCATTGTCTGCTTCTTCAAGGCAATATACCAGGGGGCCGCGTTGCAGGGCAACTTTACCGCGGTCTTGCGACACGCTGTCTGACGCCAATACGCGTTTTATTTCCATGGGTATCCGGATATCAACCCGATCTCCCTTTTTCCATGTATTGTGTACAATGGCATATCCATTGACCATTTTATACTGGGTCGGCTTGCCATTGATGCGGATTTCGGTATCCGGTGTTTCCGTGTTCGCAAACCGGTATAGGCCGCCGGAAATCGCATCGTTGCGTGCCCATCCCGGAATGCGCAGATGCAATGCAAATTCTCCGGTGTGTTCGGGCTCCAACAGTAGCGAAACAGACCCTTCCCATGGATAATTGGTCTGTTGGGTCAGTTTTACCCGGTTATTTTTCAGGGAGACGGTTGTTTTGCTGCCTGCATAGATATTCAACCAGATATCGTGCTCATCGTGGGCATACAAGTAATTTCCGACCGATGCCAAAAGGCGGGCGATATTGGAGGGACAGCAAGCGGTTCCGAACCATTCCTTGCGGGTATCACCCTCATAACTGGTTAAGGGATTGGGATAAAAAAAGCGGTCACCGGTGAGCGATATGCCTGCAAGCGCTCCATTAAACAGACTCCGTTCCAGCACATCAATGTACATCGCATTGCCGGTCAGTTGATTCATCCGCTGGTTCCAGAACACCATTCCTACAGAAGCACACGTCTCACCATATGCCTCAGCATTGGGCAAATCAAAGCTTTTCGTAAAGCCCTCGTTATGGCGGGAAGAGCCGATGGCTCCGGTGAGGTAAACGTTTTTATGAACCACATCTTCCCATACGCGTTGCATGGCATTCAGGTAGGTGGTATTTTTGGTGTATGATGCTACATCAGCCACGCCGGTGTAGTAGTACATGGCGCGTACGGCATGCCCGGTGATGTGGCTTATTGCTTCGATGGGCTGGTCATCCTGGCAGTACCGGGGTCCCCAGGCAGGATTGTCCCATATTCTGCCCACGCCATATCCGTGACCTCGTTGAGAAATAAACCAATTGGCCAGGTTGAGGTAGTTCTTGTTTCCGGTAGCTTCGTACAGTTTCACCAGGGCCAGCTCCACTTCCTGATGCCCCGTCACCCAGTTGCGCTTGCCCGGGCCAAAGATACTGTCCATGTGATCGGCCATTCGGATACCTACGTTCATCAACTTGTTTTTGCCGGTCGCATAATAGTATGCAATGCCGGCTTCGATGAGATGGCCGGCGCAATAGTCTTCGTGTTTTTCCATATCCGACCAGCGGTTTTCCAGACCGGTCAACGTATAGAAGGTGTTGATATAACCATCGGGTTCCTGCGCGGCAGCAATTTTATCGATCCATTCATCCGCTCTTTTCTCTACCTGTGGACTGGGATAAATTTTGAGAGAGTAGGCAATTGCTTCCAAGGCTTTGTAGACATCGGAATCGTCATAATAGATTCCTTCATGGCCTTTTCCGTCATTTAACAGGCCTGCGGCCCGTTCAAAATTCCGTATTCGTCCGGTCTTGGCTTCTGTATATTCCATGCACACCGGTACGGTTACTTCACTGACTTTGTGGGCGTATGTTTTCCAGAAACCGTCGTCGAGGATAACTTCCGAAAAGTGGATCGGCCGGATAAGGGGCTGGCCAACAGCGCAAGTGATGCCGCAGAACATCAGGGCAATTGAAGGGATAAAAAAAGGCTTCATAGCTAAAGATCAGCATAATTTATGTTGTACAAAAATAACATAGTTGGTGTCTATGGAACAACCATAGACACCAGAGTTTTATTGATAATCCGTATGTTGCACGAGTTTTGGGTTAGAATTGATGGCGATCTGCGGAATTGGAAAAACCGTACGGTAATTTCCGTTTGGTTTATGAGACAGCCAGCTTTTGGTGGTATAGACACCAAAGCGGATCATGTCCCTTCTGCGATGTGCCTCCCAAACAAACTCCCAACCTAACTCATCTAGCATTCTGCCGAATTGAATAGGTGTATTATCTCCGGCGGCTGTTATTTCATAATCTTCAACAAAACCGTATTGATAGCGGCTGTTTTGTAATAGTTCATCACCGGTTACGGTTGCTTTGGAAGGTGTTTCGGTAAATGCTCGCGCCCTGACTTCCGTCACCAGGCTAGCCGCATCGTTGCTTTGGCCAAGGCGCAGCAGGCATTCTGCCTTGATGAGCAAAACCTGTGCATACCGGAAAAATGGAAAATCATTGCTGAGGCTTCCCAGCGTACCCGTTTTCACTTCAAATTTATTCATCCGATAGCCTTCTGCTTCGCCGGTATAAATGCCATCGGGCAAGTCTTTGGTGAATATGAGGGGTTTACCTCCTTGGTCATACGACCCTACTAAGGGAGTTCTGCCGTCCGAAGCATATTGCGGTCCAATCATCCAGAAAGCAGGTAGGCGCTGGTCGCTTTCATCGTAGGTATCAATGAATTGAGAAATTCCTTTGGCCGAACCGGCACCCCAGGGAGTGGTCAGCATGTCGAATTTGTTGCGCAGGGATCCATGCAAGGAAAACATATGTACGCTGAATCCACCGGCTTGGTTTTCATCAAATGGTAGGGCGAAAATGATTTCAGAAGATCCCGTATTTTCCGTCCGGAATGCCGCTTTGAGATCGGATTCCAGCTGATATTTTCCAGACTTAATCACATCGTCGCACTCGTTTAGTGCCTCTTGCCACATGGGCTGACCTGTGTATACTTCCGCATTTAGGTATACGTTCGCGAGCAGCGTTTTTGCAGCCCATTTGTTGAAACGGGCATAATACAACACATTTTTTTCTTCACTGAGTGAGGGAATGGATTCGGTGAGTTCGGTAACGATGAACTGAAAAATCGTGGATCGTTCGGTCTTTTCCGGAAGCTCATCGGATCGGGTTGTGATCAGCGGAACATCGCCGAAGTTGTCAATCAACAGCCAGTAAAAGAATGCACGGATGGTGCGTACTTCCGCCACTAAGGATTCCGAAGATAGGTCGGCGGGTGGTGGAACCGTGCCATTTCGCAATTGGTCAATGACGCGGTTGGTGTTGATCACACCGGCGTACAACGTATTCCACATGTTGTTCATCTGCATACTTTCCGAATTCCAGGTATGCTCATGCATCCTTCTGTATATACCCCCATCGTCCCAGCCGGAAGCGTTGGCGGGCATAACGATTGCATCTGCAGAAGTCTCTTGAACCATGTAAAAGTTTTGATGGGATATTAGGCCCCTCATGTTGGCATAAGCCACCCCTATGGCTTGATACGCATTGGTATAGGTATACGACTCCTCTGTTAATTCGGAATATACGACTTCGTCTAAGTTATTGTTGCAGGAAGCGAAAATCAAACTGAGAAGTACGATGTATTGACCTGTTTTTTTATATATCGTTTTCATCTTTTCGACTATTAGTTTATTTTGGATTAAAACGTGAGGAAAACGCCAAGGGTATAGCTTCGCACGGCAGGATAACGGTTTTTATCGTCGATACCGGGTGCTAATCCTCCGATACTTACTTCCGGATCGATACCTTTATATTGCGTAAACGTATAAAGGTTGGAGATCGAAGCGTAAATGCGCGCATTTTTTAGGTAAGGATTGTTCATTTTCGCGTTATAACCCAAAGTTACGTTGTCGACTTTCCAGTAATTGCCATTTTCGAGGTAATAGCTGACATACTGCAATGACTGGTCGTCTGCCAGCGGCTGCTTTCCGTAGATGTTATCATACGCATTGCTCCTGAGGTTACCGCGTGTAAGCATTACCGGCGCGCTCCAAAACATTTCAGTCATATTCAAAATTTGAAAATCGAAGGCACCGCGCATGGTAATGTTCAAGTCAAAACTTTTATAGGAAAAAGTATTGTTCCAGTTGACGTAGTGCCTCGGCAGCCCATTGCCAATGATCTGTCTGTCATCTGCCTGCTGTTCGGCAATGGGTTTTGGGTTGCCATCTTTCCCCTCGATGATCCAATAGCCATCGTCGTCGATGCCTACACTTTTGAAGCCGTAAAAATTACCAATCGGCTGCCCCACCTGAACGCGATGAGTCGCTTGTTGGATTGGCTCTCCGGTATTGCCCGTGTCAAAATAACCGCTGGCCAAAGCAAAACGATCATTTGACAATGCGGTAACGCGGTTCGCATTGGTTGAGAAATTGGCAGCTGTATTCCATTGAAAATGGGGCGTTTGTACAGGGATAGCATTCAGTTGGACTTCTACTCCCTTGTTTTCCATGGAAGCAGCGTTTGCGGTGATCGAGCTATAGAGGTAGGGTGGTGTAGGCACCGGGAAATTGGCAATGAGATCTCGGGTAGTCCGGATATAATAGTCAATGGAACCTGCTATCCGGTTGTTTAAAAAGCCATAGTCCAACCCGATGTTCAACTCGCGCTTGGTTTCCCAACGAAGATCCGGATTGGGGTTGGTTGAAGGGTTAATCGCCTGAATCCATTGGCCGTTGACAAACACATTGGTATTGAAGTTAATTTTATTGAGCGACATGTACGAGGTATTTGGTTCCGTACCGGTAACTCCGAAGCCACCACGCAGTTTAAGTACAGACAGGGCGCTGAAATCTTGGAAAAATGGTTCTTTTTGGAGATTCCATCCCAACGAAATAGCCGGAAAATTGCCCCATTTGTGATTTGCCCCAAAGCGCGAAGAACCCTCATGCCTAAGACTCGCCATCAATAAATACTTGTCTTGAAAACTGTAATTGATGCGGAAGAAATATCCGGCCAGTTTGTTTTGAGATTGTGTAGAGTTTTCCGGAGCTTCACCTCTCCGGAGCGCAAGCCCGGCCCCAATATTGTTGTATGAGAACTCGTCAGTCGGAAAATCCCAGTTTTGCATCCAGTAATCTTCTGTATTGTATCGGCGCCAGGTATAACCACCAAGCAGGGTGAAGTAATGTTCACCGAGATTTTTATCATAATTGGCCGTTAATTCGAAAAGATCGTCTGTAGAACGGGTAGCACCTCTTGATGCAAATCCATTGCGCCCATTTCTGGCTGTTGAATAATGCTGTTTGGTTTCGTAATATCCCCGTGTGCTGTTATACATGTCGCGGGAGAAAAGCGCTTTGACCGCAAAACCATCGAAGGGCGTCAGTGTTGCTGTGCCAAACGTTCTGAAATTTTGATTCCGGTTTTCACCAATGGACTCCTCGATTAAGGCCAGGGGATTCATATAGTCGGTTTTGTCGGGTTGCTCTACCCAGTTGCCATTTTCGTCCCGTAAGGGTGAAGTAGGATTGAATGTGAGTGCATTGCGGTAAATCAATCCCGAATAATTCCCGCCGTCAATGGCAAAGTGCTTTTGTTGGTAACCATTGATATTGGCATTCACTTTTAATATGCCATCAAACATGGAGTGGTTTATTTCCAGTCTCGGATATAAAATCGTATTATCCGATTTTTTCATCACCCCGTTTAGTTGCCGGTACTCCAGGCTCATGATATAATTGGTATTTTGTGTCCCTCCCTTCAAACTAAGGTTATAAACTTGGGAAAGGGGTATTTGGGTTGTTTGTGCCAGCCAATCGGTGCTTTGCCCGAAATCTACACTTCCCGGTTTGTTTTGTTGGACTAATTGACGATACTGAGCCGCATCCATGAATTCCAGTTCACGGGTCATCCGTTGGGTGGTCCAGTAGGCGTTGAAGTCGATTGTAGGGGGCATTTCACCCCGTACTTTCCGTGTGGTAATAAGTATTACCCCGTTTGTGCCTCTTGTACCATAAATAGCAGCAGCCGAACCGTCTTTGAGTACATCGATAGATTCGATGTCTTCAGGAGCTACCGTCATCAATGATCCAGGAACCCCATCGATCAATATCAGTGGCGCCGTGCTTCCATTAATCGTCACATTGCCACGTAGCATAATCTGAGAAGTTGATGTGGGATTGCCATCGGGCGTAGCTACGCTTAGGCCGGCTACTTTGCCCCTGATAAGTTGCGCCGCATCTTGCACAGAACCTTTGACGAAATCTTCCGCTTTTACGCTGGCTATCGCGGTAGTGATCTGTTCACGGCGCTGTGTGCCGTATCCCACCACGACCACTTCATCCAAATCACTGACCGATTCGACCAATGCTGTATTTATAATAGATGAAGATCCAATGTTAATTTCTTGTGCCTCATACCCGACAATGGTGAAGACAAGTGCTCCTGTCTGATCGGGAAAAGAGACGGAGTAATTCCCGTTAGCATTGGTCGTGGTGGCAATGGAAGTATTTTTGACTTTTACCGTTACGCCTTCCAGCGGCCTGCCTTGTTCATCGGTTACCGTACCGGATATTTCGCGTTGTTGCTTTGCTATCGGGTTGGGCGTTGCCGGGTCTCCTTCCTTCATCTGTACGAGTACCGTTTGGTTTTCAATCTCATAGGTAAGCGGTTGTCCCGAAAAGCAAGCTTCTAAAACTTCCTGAATAGATGCGTCTTTAAAATGCAGGCTGACCGTCTTGATCCCTTGGAAATGTGCATCGTTATATAAAAAATCGTAACCGGTCTGTTGTTGGATTTGATCTAAGACATCAGCTATGGAAGCGTTTTTTACGTTGATAGTCACCTTTTGTGCATAGCCCATGGCCGCTGCTTGTAGAAACGTCACAGTCAGCAAGAAAACAACGAGTTTCATGGTTAGCAGTAATTTAAACAGATATCGCCGAGAGCGGCAAAATGCGATGGAATTTTTATACATTTGACAAAATGTTTGGTTAATAATTGAGTTATCGTCTTACAATTGATTCAATGCCAGCATTCATGCCGGGCGCGCCGCGAACGCTTCCGGCTTTTTTGTGGCCATTGTTGATGCAGGTATTGTTATTTCATGATGACCACCCTCCTTTCTTTGATTTCAAATCGAATTGGTGCGATTTTTTCCAGGTTATCGAATAACTGGGCTATATTCTTTGACCGATGGAAGGTACCCGTGAACTTGTCATCAAATTGCCCCCTGTATTCCACATTTTCGATATCGTACCAACGTGAAATTTTTTCGATGATATCATTGATGGATTCACTGTCAAACCGGAAATATCCGTTTTTCCAAGCCATCGCAGATCGCACATCGGCGTCTGACTGAAGGATTGTTCCGGTCGATCTGTCGACGGTCGCTTGCTGACCTGCTTTTAGTGTAACGGCTTTCCCATTTTTGGATACGTTTACCGCTCCTTCCACGAGCGTTGTTGTCGTCCATCGTTCGTCGGCATAGGCAGACACGTTGAAATGGGTACCCAATACTTTTATAACGCTACCGTTTGCATTTACGGAGAAAGGTTTGGATGTGTCGTGGGCTACTTCAAAATACGCTTCCCCTGTGAGGAATACATTCCGTTCTTTTTCGCTGAAAACCAGCGGATACCGAATCGAAGACGCAGTATTGAGCCAAACTTTGGTGCCGTCGGGAAGCAAAATCTGATACATGCTGCCTTTGGGCGTACTGAAAGTATTGTACTTAAGTGGGCCATTGAGGCTGGCCTCTGTCGTTTCATAAAAGATACTTCCGTCTTCTACTTTTCTGATTTCAACACCAGCTTCGTAAGCTAAAACACCATCCAATGAGTCGCTAAGAACAATCGTACGCCCATCTGCCAGGGTAAGTATCGCTTGATTATGATCGGGCAATACAATGCTGTCTCTGCTGGCGGCTGTCGTCAGGATATTACCGGCGTCTGGCTGTTTTATATGGTATAGGAAGAAGCCTATTGAAGTGACAACGGCCCAAAGCGCCACCATTTTCACCCAGGAAATACGGTTTTGTTTAGGGCTAGACAGCGGTTGAGAGGTGGCTTGCCGCTCGTGGATCTCGGAAATAAGCTGGTCATACACCCGTTTTTTCCTGCCGGGATCGAACTCCGCATGGTGTTCGTCTGCCTTCAATACTTGGTCAATAGCTGCTGAAGTTGCGGAGGGATCCCCCTCATCCAAATACCTCAACAGCTCTTCACAGTCTTCCTGCGAAATGCGATTGTCAAAATATTGAGCCAGCAAATGCCGTAAGCGGTTTTCGTCCATACTACTACGGTATATAATTGGCCCTTCTTAGTAAGGGCTTACATAAACAGAACACCAACGGGAGAAAGTAGGACTAGTTTGATGAAAATTTTTTTTAACGGGGTGTCAGCCTATCATCAGGCTAAAGAACACCAAGGCCTGCAGATAGGTATAGCCCGATTGGTATAGGGAATTTTTCAATGTCTTTAAAGCTTGTACCATATGGTTTTTTACGGTGTTGGGCGATAAGCCCAATTTCTCTGCAATTTCGTGGTGGGTAAGACCTTCCTCCCTGCTAAGTTTGAATATCAGTTGCTGTTGCTTGGGGAGACAGGCGATAAGGCGTTCGGTCTGTTGCGCTAACTCAACGGCCATAAACTGCTCTTCAGGTGGATTGCCCGCTGCCTCCATACCACTCATCAATTGTTCAAATAACACTGGTGACTTACGGATTTCACGCAGTTTGTTCAGGCACAGCCGTTTCGAAATTACATAGAGATACACCCACATATCGCCTTGTTCATTCAGCCCTTCCCGGTTGAGCCATAATTTCAGAAATACATCCTGTACGATTTCCTCGCTCCAGGAAGCGTCTTTTAGGAAACGGTAGGCCAATTGATAGACCTTTCCGCTATGAAGGTCATAAATTATGCGGAAGGCTACTTCATCGCCAGCCATCAAACGCCGGATAATCGAAGAGTCAATGGAAGACATGGCATAAGTTTATAACTGCTAATCAATTACAAACCTACTACAAATTGTAACCAAAAGAAAGAAACTTGTTAATAAGTTACCGGAATGACTTCATTACGATGCAGCAATATACGTTTTCAGGAACTGTGCGGTATGGGTGTCAGCATGTTTCACCATATCCTCCGGGGTACCTTCGAACACCAAATGACCACCCCGCTGACCTCCTTCAGGGCCGATGTCGATAATCCAGTCGGCACTTTTGATCATGTCCATGTTATGCTCGATGACAAGAATGCTGTTGCCTTGGGCAATCAGCGCGTCAAACGATTTCAATAACTTCTTGATGTCGTGGAAATGCAGTCCGGTGGTGGGTTCGTCAAAGATAAACAGCGTGTTCTTACTATTATTTCCTTTGATGAGAAAGGAGGCCAGTTTAATGCGTTGGGCTTCTCCGCCCGAAAGCGTACTGGAAGATTGACCTAGTTTCACGTATCCCAGGCCCACATCGGCCAAGGGTTGTAGTTTGGCAAGGATTTTCGGCTGGTCCGCAAAAAACTCCAATGCTTCGTCTACACTGAGATCAAGGATGTCCGACACGTTTTTATCCTTCCAGGTGATGTCAAGTACATGCTGTTTAAAGCGTTTACCACCGCAGGCCTCACAGGGGAGCACGATGTCTGCCATGAATTGCATCTCGATTTTAACCTCCCCTTCTCCCTGGCAGACATCACAGCGTCCGCCTTCCACATTGAAGGAAAATGCAGCCGGTTTTAAGCCGGCGGCCTTCGCCGCCGATTGGGAACTGTATAGTGCCCGAATTTCGTCCCAAGCCTTCACATAGGTCACGGGGTTGGAGCGCGACGAGCGGCCAATGGGATTCTGGTCTACTAGCTCGACCTGTTCGATCCGTTGGATATCGCCATCGATGCCATCATACTGGCCGGTTTGTTCGCCGGAATAGTTGCCGA
The DNA here is from genome assembly GCF_014642075.1 of Parapedobacter defluvii. GTDB lineage: Bacteria > Bacteroidota > Bacteroidia > Sphingobacteriales > Sphingobacteriaceae > Parapedobacter > Parapedobacter defluvii. Next base: position 225,776 of record NZ_BMIK01000004.1, read on the forward strand.
TTGCCTTTTGAAGCGCCGGGTATAGAATGCGTTTTATCAGCGATGTCTTCCCTGAACCTGACACGCCGGTTACCACGGTGAAGACATTGAGCGGAAAGCGGACATCCATCCCTTTCAGGTTGTTTTCGCGGGCACCTTTGACGCGGATGGCATCATGCCATTTTCGCCGGTTCGCGGGAACGGGAATGTGCTCTTTACCGCTGAGGTATTTACCGGTGAGGCTGTCTTCCTCCTTGAGAATCTGGTCATACGTGCCATCGAATACCAGCCTTCCGCCGTTTATTCCGGCTTCCGGGCCGATGTCGATCAGGTAATCGGCTGCTTGCATCATCTCCTGCTCATGTTCCACGACCAATACCGTATTGCCCACATTCCGCAGGGATTTCAAGACACTGATAAGGCGTTGTGTATCGCGGGGGTGGAGGCCAATGCTGGGTTCGTCCAATACGTAGATCGAGCCTACCAGCGAACTGCCGAGTGAAGTGGCTAAATTAATCCGCTGGGATTCACCGCCCGACAGTGTGTTCGACAGCCGGTTGAGTGTAAGATAACTTAAGCCCACATCGGTAAGAAACTGCAGGCGGTTGCAGATTTCGGTGAGCAGGCGCTGCGCTATTTTAGCTTCGTTTTCAGACAGCTCCAGGTTTTGGAAAAACGCGAGTGCGGTATCCAGCGGCATCAGCACGATGTCCGAGATGGATTTTCCGTTGATTTTTACGTAGGAGGCATCCTGACGGAGGCGTGTACCTTTGCATTCCGGGCAATCGGTTTTGCCGCGGTAGCGGGAGAGCATGACCCGGTATTGGATTTTATAAGTCTGCTCTTCGAGTTCCTTAAAAAAGCGGTTCAATCCGTCGAAGTAGCGGTTACCTGTCCACAGCAACTCCTTTTGTCCGTCCGTCAAATCGGCATAGGCGCGGTGTATGGGGAAATCAAATTTTGTGGAGTTGCGGATCAGGCGCTGCAACCATTCCCCCATTTTTTCGCCGCGCCAAGGGGCAATTGCCCCATCGTATATGGAGCGGCTTTTGTCGGGGACTACCAAATCCGGGTCGATACCGATGATACGGCCATACCCTTCACAGCGTTTGCAGGCACCATAGGGGTTGTTGAAGCTGAAAAAATTGGGAGTGGGTTCTTCAAAGGTGATGCCATCGAGCTCAAACCGATCCGAAAACGTGTGGATGGTGCCATTCGCTTCTACATAGCAGTCACCCTTTCCTTCAAAGAAGGCCGTTTGCACGGAATCAGCGATGCGGTTTGTCGTGTCTTCTTCACCGTCTACCGCGATCCGGTCGATCACAATCAATAGGTCCCCGGCCGTTGGGGTCCGGTTTTCCACAGCGGCGTCTTCCAACAGCGATTCAATTTTATGGGTGACTCCGTTGTAGACTACTCGCACAAATCCTTTTTGGAGAAGGACAGCCAGTTCTTCTTTCAGCTTGCGGTTATTTGTCGGGTGTAACGGCGCACTTATGGTCGTTACGGTACCTTGGGGAAGTGAGGTGACAAAGGAAGTGACCGAAGTAACCGTGTCTTTCTTTACCTCTTCTCCCGATACGGGGGAATACGTTTTACCGATCCGGGCGTAGAGCAGCTTTAGGTAGTCGTAGATTTCAGTGGATGTCCCTACGGTGGAACGGGGATTGCTGGTGATGACTCGCTGTTCAATGGCAATAGCCGGGGCGATGCCTTTGATGTAATCGACCTCGGGCTTGCTCATCCGCCCCATGAATTGCCGGGCGTATGACGAGAGGCTTTCCACATAACGGCGTTGCCCTTCGGCATAGAGTGTATCAAAGGCCAACGATGATTTGCCCGAGCCCGACATGCCCGTTATAACGACGAGTTTATTTTTTGGGATGGCCACGTCTACATTCTTGAGGTTGTGTACGCGGGCGCCTTTGATAAGAATATGGGTTTTGGGATCGAGTGTTGCTACTTCTTTATTCATATGTGGAACCAAGCGGTCCGTACAGGATCTCGTACGGAGAGACACAAAAGTACGGATAATTTTTTTAGTAGTTAGGAAGAAAAATAAGATGTTATCTTTAAACCATGAAAGTAACCTTTTTCTCTACAAAACCCTACGACAGGGAGTTTTTTAGGCGGCTCAACGAAGTCTACAGTTTCGACTTTGTGTTTTACGAAACCCACTTGGGGCCCCATATCGTCAACGCGGTTGAAGAATCGGACGCCATTTGCGCATTTGTAAATGACAAGCTTACCGCGGAGGTGCTTGGCGTTTTGGCCAATCGCGGTGTAAAGTACATCGCCATGCGATGTGCAGGCTTTAACAATGTCGATCTGGATGCAGCCAGGAAATATGGCCTGCGCATTTGCCGTGTGCCGGCCTATTCACCGGAGGCGGTGGCAGAACATGCGTTGGCCATGATCCTTACCCTCAACCGCAAGACTCATAAAGCGTATAACCGTGTGCGGGAGCAGAATTTTTCGCTCAACGGGCTTATGGGTTTTAATCTCCACGGAAAGACAATCGGCATTGTTGGCACGGGCAACATCGGGCGGGCATTTGCCCGGATTATGGGAGGTTTTGGTTGCGAACGGCTTGCCTATGACCTCTACGAAGACGAAGCCCTTAGCACCGCAGGTGTACAGTACGTGCCGCTGGCTGAACTTTTTAGCCGTGCGGACATTATTTCGCTCCACTGTCCGCTGACCGAGGATACCAAACACCTGATCAACGCAGCATCCTTAAAGTTGCTGAAGCCGGGCGTTATGCTTATCAACACAAGCCGGGGGCAACTCATTGATACGGCTGCGGTGTTGGAAGGACTGCGTTCCAAACACGTTGGCTACCTGGGTATCGATGTATATGAGCAAGAGGAAAAGCTGTTTTTCCGGGACCTTTCACAGACTATTTTGAATGACGATGCCATCCAGTTGCTCATGAGTTTTCCCAATGTGCTGGTGACCGGCCATCAGGCCTTTTTCACCGCCGAAGCTATGGAAGAGATTGCGTCTACGACGTTGATGAACCTGTCACGTCTGTCACAAGGGCTTGAACCCGAAAATCCAGCGGCTTTATTAGTTTGAGGACGGGGGCGCAGGTATTTCATTTTTTTAACTTAGCTTTAGTTGCGATTTAAGAAAGAAAATTAAGATGTCTAAACTACACCGACGCGATTTTATCAAGTTGTCAGCTACGGCCGGATTGGCGGCCTCCCTGTGGGAACCGCTTTTGCAAAAAGCGCTGGCGGTAGCAGCTTACAATGCCACACGGTCCATCAAAGATGTACAGCACATCGTGATCCTCATGCAGGAAAACCGGTCATTTGATCATTATTTCGGTGCGATGAAAGGAGTGCGCGGTTTTGGCGACCGTTTTCCGATACCGCTTGAAAGCGGCGAACGGGCATTTCATCAGTCAGATGGTGAAAAGATTGTGCCTCCCTACCGGGCAGATCGGAAAACATCAAATGCCGCTTTTATCAACGGCACACCGCATAATTTCCCCGATACGCAAGCCGCCTGGAACCAAGGAAAATATGGATTTTGGCCGCTGTTTAAGACCCCGTATTCCATGGCGTATTATACAAGGGAAGAAATCCCGTTTCAATACGCCATGGCCGAATATTTTACCATTTGCGATGCCTATTACTGTTCCATTGCCACAGGTACGGATCCCAACCGCATCGTGTTCTGGTCAGGATCCGGTTGGGACCCCGAAAAACAGGCAGCGGGCGTAAACTGCACCGATGCGGATTCCGAACCCGTCAACCTGCGCTGCTGGATCAAGGGCGAAATGCCGGAACCAGGATATACCTATCAGGGAAGTGCATTTAAATGGCCTACCATTCCGGATGTGTTGCAACAGGCGGGTATCAGCTGGCGCATTTATCAGGATCCGAATGATAACTGGACGGGGGCTATGCACGGCTGCCTGGCCTTTGAAAGCTTCCGGAATGCGAAACCCGGTGATCCGATTTATGAAAATGGGATGCGACACTGGTCATTGGAAGACCTTGCCAACGATGTAAAAAACAATACGCTGCCGCAGGTAAGTTGGATACTGCCCTCGCAAAGCAACTCCGAACATCCGGGCGCTCCTTCCAGCCCCTATCGTGCATCCAATTTTACTCACGAGGTATTGTCGGCCATTACGTCCAATCCAGAAGTATGGAGCAAGACGGTGTTCTTCCTGACTTTTGATGAAAACGATGGGTTGTTCGACCATCTGCCTGCTCCTGCAGTGCCCTCATACAACTTGGATGGCACGCTCGCCGGAAAATCGACAATTGACGTTAACGGTATGTATTTCCATGACGACAAGGACAACCTTGAAGATACCGATACACCACGGGTTTATATCGACAAAAGGGATACGATTTCGGGAAACCTGCGTCCCTGGGGAATGGGCCCCCGCGTGCCGATGTATATCCTGTCTCCTTGGAGCAAAGGCGGATGGGTGGACTCAGCCGTGGCTGATCACACCTCGGTGGGGCAGTTTATCGAGAAGAGATTCGGGGTGACTATTCCGGCTATCTCTCCATGGCATCGTGCTGTTAGCAGTGATCTGACATCGGCATTCGACTTTGTAACACCCAACGATCCGAAGCTACCGGTCATGCCCGATACAGCAGGGTTTGAAAAAATAGATGCGGCGTCAAAGGAACTTCCCAAAGCCACGGCCCCCGCGCAGCCAGCGCAGTTGTACCAAGAGCGGGGAACCCGCCTCTCAAGAGCGCTGCCCTATCGGCTGCATTGTACATTGAAGTACCTGAAGGATAAAAACCTGGTGCAGCTTGTTTTTAAGAACAAGGGAAACAAAGGGGCTGTATACCACGTGTATGACATGCATCGGCTGGATCGGATTCCGCGGCGGTACACGGTGGAGGCAACCAAATCGCTGGCAGACGAATGGGAGGTGAGCGAAACGAATGGGGCTTATCACCTCGAAGTATACGGCCCAAACGGCTACTTCCACAAATTTGAGGGAAATATAGGTAATGCGGAACCGGAGATCGAGCTGGAATATGATCACCAAAAGGGAGATATTTCCATTCATTTGCAGAATGGTTCACGGACACCCTTACATATAGAAATTGAAGCGAATGCATACGAATATGAAAAATTCGATCCGATTTCCCTCGCAGCCGGGAAGCGTCTGAAAAAATATATCCGTCTGGATAAAAGCAGCAACTGGTATGATTTTACCGTTAAAACCACCAACGGATTTTCACATCGTTTTGCCGGCAGGGTAGAAACCGGAAAGGCAGGTATCAGCGACCCGGCAATGTGCACTATCGCCGGATCCTGATGTATAGGATCAATACACAAAGTGCCACTGCAAGGAAGAAACAGGTGATTCCAAAGCTCCGGATGCGGTTACGCGCATGGGCTGATAAAAAAGGATATTTACGGTTTCTCGATACCAAGTAGGTGCCGAGGTACCCTCCGGCAAATAACAATACAATCACTAAAAAGAGTAGTTTCATATTCCGGGTGAATGTAGCATTTGTTGAACAAACGAAAAACTAAAGTGACAGAAAAATTGGTATGTTTGTAATCGTGCTTTTAGGTTGAAACCTGCATGAGCTCCCACTCAAAAAAGGCATGAATAAGTCGAGCTCATGCAAGCTTCATCGCCACTTAAAAACTTAGCGTAGCGATCTCATTGATGCCGCTAGGAAGACAAATAATCCATCAATAAACAAATTATTTTGATGCAAAATTGCGATTGAAAGGCGAACGCACCAAATGGTTTTTTAACTCGCTTACGGCTTGTTGGCAGGAACTGACCGGTAAGCCGGGAGAGCTATCGCGCGAAAACCGCGGTTTTAATGTTGTGTCGCTGTACATGATTTTGTTACTGGCGATTCTGATTCCTTTAGACATTTATCTCGGCCTTTGGGAGATTGCAGCGGGGCTGGCCGTGACCGAAGGAATGCTGATCACCATGTTTCTTCTGTCTCGTTATCGGGGTTTGCATCGTGTAGGACTAACTGTATATGCGATCCACAGCTACCTGCTTATTATTTTTACCTATTTGTACAATGGGGGGAACGCCGGCCCGGCCCTTTATTTTTTTCTACTCACTTATTCGCTTCTGATAGCATTCACTGCGCAACGGCTTCATTGGGTTTGGACCGGATTACACCTTGTTTTATCGGTTGGCTTATTGATAGGTGAATACGTTTATCCATCTATTGTGATGGTCGGCTATGATTCCAAAAGTTCACGTTTTACCGATCTGACGACCTCCTTCCCGATTATTATTATTTGCATGTATGCCGCAACGAGCTACCTCCGGAAAGCATACGAACGCGAGCGGGCGGCGGCTGAACTTCAGAATAATCTGTTGCAGCAAGCAAATCGTGAAAAAATTGAGTTGATTTCCATCTTGGGCCACGACTTAAGGAATCCATTGAACGCCTTGACAGGCACACTCGAAATCCTCACCCGGGAAGATCTTTCTTCCGAAGTGGAAAAAAAGCTGAAAGGTGAGTTATTGGTTTCTGCCTATCATACATCAGACTTGCTCAATAACGTACTCGCTTGGGTATCGGGGCAGATAAAGGGCATTAACCCGTTGTTTACCTGGGTAGATCCGGAGATGATCATTGAACGCGTATTAGCAGTGCAGGGGCTTATGGCGGAGAAGAAGGGGATTGCGATTCAGTTGGATGTCAAGAAAGGAATCAAAGTACTTGCAGATGCTGAAATGCTGGAGGTGATTATCCGAAATCTGATAAGCAATGCACTTAAGTTTACTCCGCAAAAAGGTACGATTCGCATAGCGGTGACAGAAGACCTGGTAAGCAATCAGTGCACAATTTCTATAGACGATGATGGCGTGGGCATACCAGACGGAGATTTAAAAAACATTTTCAACGTCCGTATCCAGTCAACATACGGTACCGAAAGCGAAAAGGGAATCGGACTGGGTCTGTTTCTATGCCGGGAGCTTACCCTCCGGTTAAATGGAAAAATCTGGGCGGAAAGCGAACTGGGCAAAGGGTCCGTTTTTTTTCTCACATTGCCCCTGTATACCCACGATAATCCCACCGACCGGTTTCCTCTGCAAAAGAACGTATTCCAGACGTTCCATTAATCCCGTTCTCCCCAGCCAATGGTTTTTCCAGGACGTGGATGTTTGGATTTATTTTTGTAGGCTATGATTTCGTAAATGCGATGCATTTTATCTATGTTTGAAAAGGAAAGAAATTTGACCATGACGACAACGAATTTAGATCCCGCGATCCAGGCACGCGCCGAAGTTTGGCTACATGCGCCTTATGATGAGTCCACTACAGCGGCTGTAAAAGAATTATTTGATACAAAGCAGTATACTGAATTAACAGACAGCTTTTATAAGGATCTTGAATTCGGGACCGGGGGTCTCCGGGGCATTATGGGGGTGGGTACCAACCGGATGAACAAATATACCATTGGCAGGGCTACGCAGGGGTTGAGCAATTATCTGCTCAAAACCTATCCGGGAGAACAAATTAAAGTAGCCATTTCTTATGACAGCCGCAATAATTCGCAATCGTTTGCCCGTTTGGTGGCCGATGTGTTTTCAGCCAATGGCATTCAGGTATATTTGTTTGCTGAATTGAGGCCTACGCCGCATCTGTCGTTTGCGGTCCGGCATCTCGGATGCCACGCCGGGGTGATGCTGACAGCTTCGCACAACCCTAAGGAGTACAACGGTTATAAAGCCTATTGGAACGATGGTGGTCAGCTGGTTCCACCTCACGACAAAAATGTGATCCAGGAAGTGTACGCCATCGAAGATCCGGATGAAATCAAATTTTCGGCCAACGAGGCGAATATTCACTTGCTGGGCAAGGAAATGGACGAGGCTTATTTGGATGCCATCGCCACCTTAACCATCCGGCCGGAAACCGTAGCACGGCAAAAGGACCTGAAAATTGTCTATTCGCCTATCCACGGTACAGGTGTTACGCTGGTACCACCCGCTTTGCAGCGTTGGGGATTTGCTAACGTGCAGGTGGTGGAAGCACAAGCCAAACCAGATGGCAATTTCCCGACGGTAGTGTATCCGAATCCGGAAGAAGAAGAAGCCATGTCACTGGCGGTAGAAGCAGGTGAGCGTATTGGAGCAGATGTAATCTTTGCCACGGATCCCGATGCGGACCGCGTGGGAGCGTCTGTCCGGAATAAGGATGGCGCTTACCAACTACTCAATGGAAACCAAATCGGTAGCTTATTGGTTAACTATGTACTGTCTGCAAAAAAAGAACAGGGCGATTTGCGGCCCGATGATTATGTGGTCAAAACCATCGTGACGACCAACTTGATTGCAGACATCGCCAAGCAATACGGCGTCACCTATTACGATACCCTTACAGGCTTTAAGTACATCGGCGAACTGATCACGTTGAAAAACGGACAGGGCCGTTTTCTGGTAGGCGGGGAAGAAAGTTATGGCTACTTGGTTGGTGAACTGGTGCGCGATAAAGACGCTGTGGTATCTGCTGTATTCATTGCCGAAATGGCGGCTTATTACAAAGACCAGGGCAAAACGTTGTTTGATGCGCTGATAGACCTATACACGCAGCATGGTTATTATAACGAGAAACTGATCTCGCTGACAAAAAAAGGAAAGGCCGGAGCCGAAGAAATCAAAGCGATGATGGAACGCCTGCGGACCGATCCGCCCCAAACCCTTGGAGGCATCGATGTAGCCGAAATCAAGGATTACGAAAGGAGTGAGTCGTACAACCTCAAAACAGGCAAACGAGAGGCAATCAACCTTCCTAAGTCGGACGTCTTGCAGTTTATCACCGTGGATGGCGACGTGATCTCCGCCCGTCCCTCAGGCACGGAACCCAAAATCAAATTTTATTGCAGCGTACGGCAACCGCTCAGCAGCGCCGCGGATTTTGATCGCGTAGGGCAGGAATTGGAAGAACGGGTGGATCGGATCATGAAAGACATTGCCTAACCATGCTGCATTGGGAAACGCTCTCGTCTGAATATTTAGTGCAGGCGCCCTGGGCAGTACTGCGCAAGGATGTATGCCGCATGCCAAATGGGCATGTGGTACCGGAGTACTATGTGTTGGAATATCCCGACTGGGTAAATATGGTGGCACTTACCGCCGACAACCAGTTTATTCTCGTCAAGCAATACCGTCATGGCGTGGCGCAGGATGTGCTCGAAATTCCGGGCGGAGTCATTGACCCCGGCGAAGACGCTCCTACCGCGGCTACCCGGGAGATGCTTGAGGAAACCGGCTACCAGTTTGATACGATTGAGGAACTGGCCACGTTATTTCCCAACCCTGCAACCGCAAACAACCGTACGTACACCTATCTGTTTACCGGTGGCGTGAAGGTACAGGAGCAGGATTTGGATGAGCAGGAAGATATTGAAGTTCTCTTGGTCTCACCCGAAGAATTGAAACAGTTGCTGATTGGAAATCAGTTCGGGCAGGCCTTACATACAGCCGCACTTTTTTATGCGTTGATGCACCTAGGTCTGCTTAAATAACCGTATCTCTTATTATGGACTGTCCGATATCGAACACTTGTTGTCCGGTATCGGACAGTTTTGTTTTTAGGATCTGCTGTGGAGCTTTGGAAGACAGCCTGTTAACGGGTTGGGAATGAATTTCGTATGAAAAAACGTGCGGAATTACGGAGGCATTTATGGAAAACCCGTTACGAACGGATCTATTTAATATAAAAACCATACGTATGAATAACCTGAAGATCGCTTGGCGCAATGCACTGCGGTCAAAACTGTTTGCGGCATTCAATATCCTTGGTCTTGCCTTGGGATTTGCGGGTTTCATCCTCGCTTACTTGTACATTAACCGGGAAACAAGCTATGATAAATGGAATCCAAATTATGAGAACATTTACCTCGTAGGGCTTTCTTATCAAGGAAACCATACCGACCTTACACCGGCGGCGCTGGCGACAGCTATCAAAGCGAAGCTGCCGGAAGTGGAGGAAGTGGGTAGGGTGTCATATTTCCCCTGGGAGATGCCTTTTATACACGACAACGGCGAAGCCATTGTGAAAGATTGGAAGATGGCAGATCTTTCCATTGCAACGATGTTCGGTGTCGCGGCACATGGCTTCAGCCTTACAGAGGAAGAGCACCCCGAAGCGAATCTGGTAACTTCCGCAATTGCAAATGCGTTGTTTCCGAAACTCCCTGAACGGGAGTTTGAGCCCCGGCAGATTGCACTTCAAAGTGAAGAGAGTGGTTCTTTTCCGTATATACATGGTGTCGCAAAAGAACGTGGATTATCCAACCTGGCTTATGAGGCCATCTTTTTTAAGGCTAACCTTGCCGGGGACAATCCAGGGGACCCGCTTCAATACCAGACCTACATTCAGGTAAAACCAGGGACGGATATCGCGCTGTTGGACAAGAAGATCAAAGAAATCTATAAGCGGGAGATTTCACAGCGGCATCATACCGTTACTTCGGCTTTCGCCAAGGGTGAAACGTACTTAGACCCGTTGCAAAACCTGCATTTGCGGCCGCAGCACGGTTCGAATACCGGTTATATAACTGTTTGGGCGTTAGGCATATTGTCGGGAGTCATTTTACTGTTGGCGGGCATCAATTTCGCCAATCTGATGGTCGCACAGGCGAATAAACGGGCAAAGGAAATCGGCCTCAAAAAAGTATTCGGAGTGAGCCGGGTTCGATTGATGTTGCAATTTATGGGGGAAGTGTTGTTTCAATGCTTGCTGGCGGCCGTTCTTGCATGGGGCATGGTGGTACTCTGCCGGAATGGGCTACAAAAATGGTTGGCTTATGATCTTGCCGCTTTTGCCATGGACGGTCAGATCGCTTGGCAGCTGCTGATAGCGGCGTCCCTTACCGCGTTGGTATCGGGCAGCTATCCCGCTATGCTTCTTTCCGGCTATCATCCGGTAACGATTTTGAAAGGCAGTTTCCAAACCAGCCACCGTACGGCTTGGTTCCGCCACGCGTTGTTGACATTTCAGTTTGTCATTGCGCTGGTATTCATTGCAGGGATGCTGATCCTCAATCGGCAGCTGAATTATATCCGGGATGGAGACAAGGGGTTTGAGCCGGCGCAAGTGGTATACATCAAAAATCAGATGCTGCTTAACAACCCGGCAGATTTCAAACCCTTTCGCGATCGGATGCAGGCTTATCCCGGTATTGAATATGCCACGGCAGCGACCAGCGCTCCGGGAAGCATCGGCCCCGCTGAGAAGGAATTTCAGTATGTGGATGAGGTGCGCAAAGCAGATCACCTAGCCGTGGACTTCGACTATATCGAAACGATGGGCATGGAAATGCTGCAGGGGCGGTCATTTACGGAGGCTTTTGCAGCCGATTCCACGAACGGGGCGATCGTCAATGAAACACTGGTAAAGGCTTTTGGGATGCAGAGCCCCATTGGGCAAACCATCCGCGGCTGTGACGCCGACTTCCAAATTGTCGGCGTGGTCAAGGACAGCAAAATGCAGGGTTTCGAAAAATTGGTACATCCAACTGTTTATTCGATTAACAATACCTGCGGGCAATTCAAAACGGAAATCCTGATCAAGATCAAGCCCGGCACGACGCGACAAACGCTGGCCGCATTGGAAAGAGACTGGAAATCCATTAACAGGTTGGACGGTGCGCATTTCCGCTATGAATTCGTCGATCAGAAATACGCTGCATTGCATGCTCAGCAAGAGCAATTGGAGTCCGCTTTTAGTACGTTCACGATCCTCTCCATCGCCATTGCGATGATGGGCCTGTTCAGTATGTCGGCTTACAGCATCAGTATCCGCAAAAAGGAGGTGAGTATCCGAAAGGTACTCGGGGCATCGGTTGGACAGCTGTTCGTGCAGCTCAACAGGCCGTTCTTACGGATTTTCCTGGTCGCAAACCTCATTGCACTTCCTTTGGCTTACCTGTTGGTAGATCGTTGGCTAGCGACTTTCGCTTACCGCATTACCGTATCCTGGTGGATGTTTGCCCTAGCGGGGCGTTATGGCATTGCTCATTGCCCTGCTTACCGTTGCCTATCAATCGCTGCGGGCAGCACGGGCTAATCCGGTCGATTGGTTAAGGGATGAATAGTGGAATGCCAGGACAGCCGAAAGCTGGCAACTAAAGGCTCCAGGCCCATACCTAAGTTAAAAAACAGGCTCCGCTTCGTCTTCGATTATCTCTACGGTGGCCCGATGCGTATGAAGCTCGGCCGAATGCGTTATGCGGTTTTGTCGGACTTGATGAAGAATGAAGGCTAATGCGAACAATGCACCAAAAGCCGCCATGGCCGCACCTACCCATTCCGGCGAAGAGTAGCCATATCCCATTGCAATGGGTAAGCCGCCCAAAAATGCCCCGAGTGCATTACCGATGTTGAAACTCGCCTGGCTCACCGAAGCGGCCAGCATTTCTGACCCTTTTGCGGTATTGATCATCAACATTTGTATAGGGGCCGACAGCGCGAATGCAATGCTGCCCAAAATAAAAGTCATTATAAGGGAGGGGATGGGGTAAACAGACACATATTGCTGGGTGACCAGTGCGGCTGCCATTGCACTGAGCAGTATAAGAGATGCTTTAGCCGGTGAAACGAGATCCGCCAAACGACCGCCCAGTAGATTGCCGATAAACATACCAACGCCCGCTAGCATCAGGATGTATGTCATAGACGACTCTGAGAAGCCGGCAACCTTGGTCATCAGGGGCGAGATGTAACTGTACCACGAAAAAAGCCCACCTGTGCCGATGGCAATCATCCCAATGATTAACCACGCTTCTTGCCGCCTGAAAAAACGCAACTGGGTCTTTACGCTGCCTGCCTGCTTTGCCGGCATATCAGGCATCCACAACTTCAAAGATAATAAGGTAAGGATACCTACAAGTACGACAATGGCAAATGAATACCGCCAGATGAAATGATGGCCAATATAAGTGCCGAGCGGTACACCAATGAGGTTAGCAATGGTCAGCCCCGCAAACATAATCGAAATAGCCTGGGCCTCCTTGCCTGGTTTGGCCAAGCGGCTGGCTACTACGGAACCCACGCCGAAGAAGGCACCATGGGGAAGACCTGCAAGCACCCGGGAAATAAGTAACGAATAGTAATCCGGAGCAAATGCAGTAAATGCATTGAATAGCGTAAAGAGTACCATCAGCCCGAGAAGGATGCGTTTGGGCGGATACTTACCTGCAATCACCACAAGCAGGGGAGCTCCAATTACCACACCCATCGCGTACGCTGCGATCAGGTGGCCTGCGGTGGGGATATCGATGCCTAAATCTTGTGCAATATCCTCCAGCAACCCCATCATCACAAATTCGGTAATGCCAATACCCAATCCTCCAAAAAGGAGTGATAATAAACTTCTCTTTATCGTTGTTTGCATATTTTTTCTGTCAAATTGCTTAGTGTAAAAAGTACACAAAGATAATACTTTTTCTATGGGTTGCACACGTACTCAACAAAATAGAGGTTAGCATATGATACAGCGTTGATATAACCCTCACTCAGCAAGAGGTGTGCGGAATCGGACAATTAGCTGTTCGGAAACGTACACCGTACAATATATATTATCAGGTTAGTTGCTGTTTATTAGTCCGTTACAGTAATGGAGGGATTTTGGCAGGTGAATAGGTCGATTACATTGCATATATAAAACGAACTTAATGGAGCAATCGTATGGACGCCAAAAAACTCAATAAAAGATCAATAATTTATCTAAGTTTGAGTCCGTCAGCTTTCCATACTGCGCTGCCGGTCGATTAACGTACAACATTAACAAATCTGATAGCTGATAACTTGAATTCGGTAACCAAAAGCAGAAAATGATCCAATTAAACAATATATTTAAATGGTACAATGTAGGTGGCAATCGCTCATTTGTACTTAAAGATATCAATCTCCATATCGCCGAGGGCGAGTTTGTTTCGATTATGGGTCCCTCGGGCTCGGGAAAATCCACATTGCTCCATATTCTTGGGCTTTTGGATGAGCCGGATGAAGGGGAGTATTTCTTTTTGGGCGAAAATGTGCTTGGACTGAAAGAAAAGCAGCGGTCGGCGCTATATAAACAATACATAGGTTTTGTATTCCAGGCGTATCACCTCATTGACGAGCTGACCGTATATGAAAATATCGAGACCCCGCTCATTTACAAAAATTTGAAAAGCAGCGAGCGGAAAGCAATTGTCGCAGACTTGATTGACCGGTTTGGCATCGTGGGAAAAAAGGATCTTTTTCCGACACAACTATCTGGAGGACAGCAGCAATTGGTAGGTATTGCGCGTGCCCTGGCCACTACACCCAAACTTTTATTGGCGGATGAACCTACGGGCAATCTGAACTCCAAGCAAGGAGAAGAAATCATGGACCTATTCAAACAACTCAATGAAGAAGACGGTGTAACGATTGTACAGGTAACACATTCCGAAAAAAATGCCGAATACGGTAACCGGATTATTGAGTTGTTGGATGGGCAGATTGTAAAATAGGGAAATTGCCTGTTTCAGTGATCCTGAAGCGCGATCAATGCCTCGGCTACGACTTTGTCTGAACGGTTACGAACTTTAAAAAAAGCTTCATTTCCAAAGTAGTAGCGGCCTAATAGTGCTTCAATATCGTTTCGTACCATCGGTTTTATTTGGTCAGCTTCTTTGGAGGTGTAGCTGACACCGGAGTTTTGCACATACTCCAAAAAATCGCGGTATTCACGGTCAGGCAGAAAGTATCCTTTCAGGTAGTTTTCCACAGAGTATGCAGGCAGCGACTTCGTCAACCGACCATACACGTAGTCTTCAATGAGGTTTGCCCGGCGTATATTCCGGTATAACGTGCTGACCTTGCCACTATCTGCAGATACCCAAACATCGGGCGCAATTCCACCACCGGCATATACCCGTTTGCCCGATAAGGTTTTGAACTCCACAGTATCGATAGGAGGACGGTGAATCCTAGGGTTCGTATAGGATTTTTGGATGCACCTTCCTAAGGGCGTATAATAACGTGCCACAGTAAGGTTGAGTGCCGAGCCATCGCCAAAGCCAAACTGCTCTTGTACCAATGCTTTTCCGTATGATGGCCTGCCGACGATAACGCCGCGTTCCAGGTCCTGGATTGCTCCTGCAACAATTTCGCTTGCGGATGCCGATTGCTCGTCAATCAATACGGCTAAACCTCCATGGCCGAAGATGCCATCGGCGCTTGAATAGTAATCGGTTCTGGGCTCATGGGCTCCTTCGGTATATACGATCAGCTGCTTATCGGTAAAAAATTGGCTGGCCAACGCGGTAGCGGCATTAAAATACCCGCCGCCGTTTTCCCGAAGATCCAGGATAAGTCGTTTTGCTCCCTGTTTTTTGAGATTTTGGAGTGCATTTTTGAAATCATCGTTCGTTTTGGCGCCAAAACGCCGGATTTTGATATATGCAGTAGCGCTGTCTAGTATATATGCCGCGTCAATACTGCTCACGTCTACTCGGTCACGCACTACTTTGAGCGGTAAGGGCAAGCTTTTACCATTGCGATTTATGGTGATTTCGATAGTTGTTCCCCGGCGGCCGCGGACCTTCTCTTCAATGGATTTTTCCGAGATGTGGATCCCCGCTATGGTATCTCCGTTGATTGCTATCAGTTTGTCTCCTACACGCATGCCCGCCCGTTGGGCAGGTCCGCCTGTCACCAGGCCTACGGTAATCAATGTATCGTTAAGGTTGTAATATTCAATACCAATACCTTCGAAACTCCCTTCAAGCGCTTCGTGTTGTTTTTGTGCTTGATTGGGTCTAAGGTATTCAGAGTGTGGGTCCAATTGTTCGACTAGCTCACCGATGGCAAGATCCTGCAGCTGGTCTATATTTACACTGTCCACATAGTTCTCTGCAATTAGATCGATCATACGCTGCACTTTACCGGTTTTATCGGTAATACCCAAAGGAAGTAAACTGCTTGCACCCGAATGGGTATTTTCGGCTGTATAATTCTGCCCAAGCAGGAGACCCAATGACAAAGCTACGCCATATGTCGCGGCAACAAATAAATTCCTTTTGGTTTCCTTGCGCATATCCCTGATAACACGCGCTAAATTAAATAGTTTCCCTCATTTTATGCCGTATGGATGCAAAATTTACAAAAAAATGGTTTCGCTGTAGGGTGTAAAAAAGCAAGTTGACCCTTTTTTTGTTGTCCTAAAATATTAGCACTTTTGTAAAAATAAAATATACAAGGCGATGCACGAGATTGAGCCCTATTACCGCTGGAGAGATGATTACATCGCTGCCGAAGATGAGTTATCCCCGTTCTATGGAACGGAGTACAATGAGTTTGAGTTTGATAAGCAAATATACAATTTCTTGCTTCATCCACAGTGGGATAACTTTGGTTCCAATACGTTGTACTTAAAGGTTTTATTTGCTGATTATCAGCGAGGATATGCCATTATCGAGCTGATTGGCGAGTGGAATGATGCCATATACAACGATATCATGCTGCTTAAGCGGGAGGTGATCGACTTGATGATCAGCGCAGGTATCAATAAATTCATCATGATGGGTGAAAACGTACTCAATTTTCATGCTTCGGACGATTGCTATTATGAGGAATGGTTTCAGGATATTGAAGATGGCTGGATAGCGGGCATTAATTTCCGCAAACACGTAATTGATGAATTTAAATCGAGCAATATTGATTATTTTATCAATTTTGGCGGTAAACTGGACGACCTCAGTTGGCGGAACCAAAAGCCCCTGCAGGTATATAAATCTGTAGAAGAACAGCTAACCAAACGCCTGCATTGAAAGGTCAGGCCCGCTCGAACACTTTGTCGTAGATTAATTTAAACCAGGCGGTGTACGCTTCGGGGTTTTCTCTGTTTTCCCGGTCAATCGTCGTACGGTCCGACCATCGGTAGGCCGCTACTTCTGCCGGATTGGGAATAGGCGGATGATTGCTATATCCGATGAATACATGATCCAGTTCATGTTCCACCAGTCCGTTGTCAAAGGGCGCACGGTAACGGAATGTAAAGGCAAACGTCAGGGGAACGTGCATGCCCATTTCCTCTTCCAACCGGCGATGGGCGGCAGCCGATGCGGTCTCACCGGGGGCCGGGTGGCTGCAACAGGTGTTGGTCCACAGCCCGGCACTGTGGTATTTATGGGCTGCCCGTTGTTGAAGCAATAAGCGGTGCTGGTTATCGAATATAAAAACACTGATGGCACGATGGAGTAATCCTTTCTGATGGGCCTCCAGTTTTTCCATGGTACCAATAACCTCATCACGTTCGTTAACCAATATGACATTTTCTTGTTGCATCGTATTATTTATTGCTCACTCGTCACTGACCCCCGTATTCCTTTAAACTGTCTTTACATGCCGTTCATCGTATCCTTCAATATCAATGATGTATCTATTTTTGACGAGAAACTCAAAAAGTGGCCGAGCCTCGTCCGATACAGGCATGTTGGCCGTTGTGATGATTTGATTATCCTGCCTATTAAGATAAGGGTAAGCATAGAGTTTTACATTTTTGCTGAACAACCCGCTTACGTAAGCAAGCAGTTCGTCGGTGTAATTACCCTTGTTGTATTGTTTGGAGTTAAAAGTGTTGCGCAGGTTGGAGATGTTTGTGGAGATCCCTACATTCCGTGGTTTAAACTGAGATAGGTACTCTGCGAGGTAATGGTTGCGCGTGAAGTTGGATACCAAAATGTGATTTCCTGTACTGCATAGGTATTCCGCGCGTTCGGCGAAATATTGGAGGTCATCGGGTGTAAACTGCGGTGTTTGATCAAGTACATTGCTCATCAACACTTCAATCATCACAACCAGGTTGTCATCGGATAGTTGAAGGTTACGCTTAAACTGCTCAACAGCGAGGTTAAACAGGTCGAAATGGGGATTGGATTTTTGCCGGTATTTGGTGCGTAAAATCATGATATCCTTTTTGTAAAGGAAGTCCTTGCTTTGGTATGCCGATCCCTGTGGATTGAATATGGCTGCTTTGGAAAAACCCTTTGCGATGAGGTAAAGGTTGATGAGCCGTTCATTTACGTCCTTAAAGGCCGGGCCGTCTACTTTCACCAAGTCAATCTGTACTGCACCAGGCGATAGGTTGTCGGCGAGCGATTCGATCATGGTCTGCACATCCCGGGTATAATAGTAAGCGGCAAAAACAAGATTGACACCCAATACGCCCAGAACTTTCTGTTGTAGTAAATTGTCGCTGTCCAATAACCGCACGTGAAAGATAATCTCGTTGGGTGCACCGCCCACTTGGTGCTGAAAACGGATCCCGATCCATCCGTGTGGTTCGTTTGTTTTGCTGAAGTTGAGTGCCGAAACGGTATTAGCAAAGGCAAACAGCCGTTTATTTTGATATTTTTCACCCGTGAGCCGCTCGGTAAGCAGCTCATATTCATGTTCGAGCATTTTGCGCAGCCTCGAACGGCTCACATACCTTCCCGAGTCTTCTGCACCGTAAATGGCGTCACTGAAGGTCATATCATAGGCTGACATGGTTTTGGCAATGGTTCCCGAAGCTGCTCCCGCATTGAAGAAATTGCGGGCTACTTCCTGTCCGGCACCGATTTCGGCAAATGTTCCGTAGATTTCCCCATTGAGGTTGATTTGTAGCGCTTTTCGCTTGGTTTCGTAGATTTCACGTGCCATGGCGCAAAGATAGGCTTTTTGGAGATATGAGATATGAGATATGGGATATGAGAACTGAGATACGATTTTAAATTTTTACTTTTGATTTAATTTTGTTGAGCTCGCTTTAACTTTTTAATTTTTGCCACATGTACAAAACTCTCCAACCCGCATTGAAGCAGGAACTGCAGGCCATTAAGGACGCAGGATTATATAAGACCGAACGCGTTATCGTAACCCCACAGGGTGCGGATATCAAAATCCAAAGCGGGGCAGAAGTGATAAACTTCTGCGCTAATAACTACCTGGGGCTTTCTTCCCATCCCAACGTCATCGAAGCAGCGAAAAAGACGATCGATACGCATGGGTATGGGCTGTCATCCGTACGTTTCATCTGCGGTACGCAGGATATCCATAAAGCACTGGAAGCTAAGATATCGGAATTTTTGGGCACGGAGGATACCATTCTGTATGCAGCGGCATTCGATGCCAATGGCGGGGTGTTTGAACCCTTGTTTGGTGCGGAAGATGCGATTATCTCCGATGAACTGAACCATGCCTCCATTATCGATGGAGTACGGCTCTGCAAGGCCCAGCGTTTCCGCTATAGAAACTGTGACATGGTGGATCTGGAAACACAGCTCAAAGCGACTCAAGGGGCACGCCATCGCATCATTGTCACAGATGGGGCCTTTTCGATGGACGGCAGTATTGCGCCGTTAGACAAAATCTGCGATCTGGCCGATCAATATGAAGCGCTGGTGATGATTGACGAATCCCATTGTACGGGATTTATCGGTAAGACGGGGCGCGGTACGCATGAGCTGCATGGAGTGATGGGCCGGGTGGATATCATTACCGGCACGTTAGGCAAGGCTTTGGGGGGTGCATCGGGGGGATTCACTTCTGGCCGCAGGGAAATTATTGAGATGCTGCGCCAGCGCTCGCGGCCGTATCTTTTTTCCAATACCTTGGCGCCAGCCATCGCAGGCGCATCCATTGCCGTGCTGGATATGCTGAGTGAAACCACCGAGCTGCGCGATAAGCTGGAACGTAATACCCGCTATTTCCGGGAGAAAATGACCGAAGCAGGGTTTGACATCAAACCGGGCATGCATCCCATTGTGCCGGTGATGCTGTATGATGCGCCACTTGCTCAGGAATTTGCTGCTAAAATGTTGGCGGAAGGCATTTATGTGATCGGCTTCTACTATCCGGTAGTACCACAGGGAAAAGCGCGTATCCGGGTGCAACTTTCGGCCGCACATGAGCAACATCATCTGGATAAAGCCATTGCAGCGTTTACAAAAGTGGGCAAGAATTTACGGGTTGTTTAAAAAATCTCCTGATTTTCATCAGAATTTCCCTACCTTTGCGCCCTCAAAATTTGATAAATAGTTTGCCGGGATGCAGAAAATCAGAAACATAGCAATTATTGCACACGTCGACCATGGCAAGACTACCCTGGTGGACAAGATCCTTCATTTTACCAACCTTTTCCGCGAAAATGAGCAGGCCGGTGAACTGATACTGGACAACAACGACCTCGAACGCGAACGGGGCATTACGATTGTCTCAAAAAATGTGTCGGTAAAATATAAAGATGTCAAAATCAATATCATCGATACACCGGGCCACGCCGACTTTGGCGGTGAAGTGGAGCGGGTACTGAAAATGGCAGACGGAGTGATCCTTCTTGTAGACGCCTTTGAAGGTCCCATGCCGCAAACCCGCTTTGTTACGCAGAAAGCCCTCGGTTTGGGTCTGAAACCCATCGTGGTAGTGAATAAAGTCGACAAGGAAAACTGCCGGCCCGATGAGGTCTACGAGGCAGTGTTCGACCTGTTTTTCAGCCTAGACGCGACGGAAGAGCAACTGGATTTTCCGGTATTATATGGCTCATCCAAGCAGGGCTGGATGTCTACTGATTGGAAGCAGCCCAAAGAAGATTTTACGGATCTGTTGGAAGCGATCCTGGAATATATCCCCGCGGCACCTTACAACGAAGGTACCCTACAAATGCAGGTAACTTCATTGGATTACTCTTCTTTCGTGGGGCGTATTGCTATCGGCCGTGTGGCCCGTGGTTCCATCAAGGAAAATCAACCGGTATCGTTGGTGAAGCGCGATGGGAAAATTGTGAAATCCCGTGTGAAAGAACTGCATACCTTTGAAGGTCTTGGCCGTGTAAAAGTACAGGAAGTCAAAGCGGGCGATATCTGCGCGGTGGTGGGCATTGAGGGTTTTGATATTGGCGATACGATTGCTGATTTTGAAAACCCGGAGCAACTGGCGGTCATCAAGATTGATGAACCGACGATGAATATGCTCTTCACCATTAACACGTCTCCGTTCTTTGGTAAAGAGGGCAAATTTGTCACCTCACGCCACCTTCAGGAGCGTCTGTATAAAGAGATGGAGAAAAACCTGGCCCTTAAAGTAATACCTACGGAATCTCCGGATTCATACCTGGTGTACGGCAGGGGTATCCTCCACTTGTCGGTACTGATTGAAACCATGCGCCGGGAAGGTTATGAATTGCAGGTAGGGCAGCCACAGGTTATCGTTAAAGAAATTGACGGGGTTAAATGTGAACCCATTGAAACCCTAGTGGTAGACGTACCTGCTGAAGTATCCGGAAAAGTGATTGAGCTGGTCACGCAGCGCAAAGGTGAGCTTTTGGTGATGGAAACCAAAGGCGACATGCAGCACCTTGAATTTGACATCCCTTCGCGGGGTATTATTGGCTTACGTAATAATGTACTAACCGCTACGGCAGGCGAAGCCGTGATGGCACATCGTTTTAAGGCATACGAACCTTGGAAAGGACCCATTCCCGGCCGCTTGGCGGGCGTATTGGTATCCATGGAAAAGGGTCAGACCACCGCATACTCCATTGACAAGCTACAGGACCGTGGTCGTTTCTTTGTAGATCCGGGCGTGGAAGTCTATGAGGGGCAGATTGTAGGTGAGCATATCCGTGACAACGATCTGGTAGTGAACCTGGTAAAAGGCAAGCAACTCACCAATATGCGTGCTTCGGGTAGTGACGATAACGTACGTATTGCACCGGCCATCAAGTTTTCACTTGAAGAATCCATGGAGTACATCCAAGCGGATGAATACATCGAAGTAACGCCCAAAAGCATCCGGCTCCGGAAAATCTTCCTGACGGAAAACGAGCGAAAGGTGAACGCGAAGAAATTTCAGTAGCCGGGATTTTGTTCCAATGCCGGATTGGTGCGTATTTCGCTATCCGGAATGGGCATCAGCAGGTACTTCGGATCAAAGGTAAGTGAACCGCCCCCCTCTTCCTCCCGGGCAAGGAAAGCATTCATGATGGCAGCTGCCCGCTCCGGTCCTTGCCGTACGATATCGAACCAGCGGAGCGCTTCGCAGGCAAACTCCAGACGCCGTTCGTTAAAGAGGGTATCGCGGAATGTATCCGGATCGGGTATTTCCGAGCTGGTTAAGCTATCCAGTCCCGCACGGCCGCGCACAGTGTTTAATAAAGTAAAGGCCTCACCATCGGGTGTATATCCCATTTCATTCAACACTTCTGCATACATAAGCTGTACGTCGGTGATGCGTACAATCGAAAGGTTTACGTCGTTGTCGAGGTTATTGGGCGGAACCGTACCGTGTGCATATTTGATAAAAAGCAACGTTAGGCTGTCAATCACGTTGTTGGCGCTCGTATATCCTTTTTGGATTGTGAAATCACGGCGCACATCGGAGGTATCGTATGCTTCGTACAGGTCGTTGGACACGGCCAGCCACGTGGAGCGCCCGCCTTGGGGGAACTGCTCAGAACGAAGATTTTCTGGCACAAGCGAGTAAACCAGCGGATTCCCTTGGCTGTTCAGTCCGGACGTATATTGGATTTGGAACACATGCTCCGATCCATTGTCGCGCGTATTCAGGAAACAGTCGGAAAATTGTTCGAATGGAGTAAATCCGTCGTAGGCGAGAATTTCTTCAAGTAGTGGACGTGCGGCGTCATAGTTTTTTGTGAATAGGTGCAGGCGGGCAAGAATGGCTTTCGCTGCATAGCGGGTTGCCCGGCCGAGATTGTCTCCACCCTGGCTTTCAGGTAGGGCTGCAGCGGCGGCTTCCAGGTCGGCAGTCGCAAAAGCAAAGGTTTCTGCTTGGGTGCTACGGGCGACTGTCGTGATCTCCTCGGCGTTCATCACACGATCGATGAGGGGCATCCCGCCGAAAATCCAGCCTAATTGGAAATAGCAGTATCCGCGGATAAATTGGGTTTCGCCCTTCATGATGGTTCTCGTTTCTTCGTTTGGAAATTCACCGGCATCGATCTGATCCAGGATGTTATTGGTGCGGTTAATCACGTTCCAATAAGCCGACCATACCCCTAGAATACGGTCGTCACCTGGTGTGAAACCAAAACGTGCGAGTGGATTGTTGGTGGTATTTTGCAAGGTGTTGACGTTGTCGCTCAGACTTTCCATCATCATCGGATAGTCGAAGCCCTGCACGGAGCGCAGGCCTCCGTAAGCACCGAACAATGCCTGCCGGAAGTCGTTGATGGTTTGATAGAAGTCTGCGGTATTATAGGATGATTCCGGGGTCAGCTCCAGATCTTTGTTGCAAGCGCTGAAACCTAAAGACACTGCAAGCGTCAGCAGACCGAGCAAATTGCGTATATTCATTATCTTGGAATTTTTCATGTTATTCTGCCTTGTACACTAAAAAGAAGCGTTTATTCCGAAAGTAAACCGTTTGGATAATGGGTATCCGCCATAATCGGTGCCGGGCCGCGTATTTTCACCTGCGTCGGAACCTCCGGCATTGTTCGCTTCGGGGTTGGCACCGGGATAATTGGTGAATGTATGGAGGTTGTCTGCCATAATAAACAACCGGATAGCTCGTACCTTCCACCGTTTCAGAAACGTTTTGGCAAAATTGTAACCCAGTGTAATGTTGCGGATCCGTACAAATGTCGCATCGTAGATCCAGGTATCGTTGTAGGGTGGGTTCACCCCGACTACACTTGGGGTGTTCCCGTCCCAGCTCATGTCAATCCCGTCGGGTATATTACCCGCGTATACAGCCGGTTTGTACGCATGTAACCAATCACGGTATTGATTGGTACCTTCACCCAGCCCGTTGTTGAAGCCGCGTCTACCTAAATAAAAGAGATCGCCCCCTTGTTGTCCCTGGATGTCGAAGCTGAAGTCGAACCCTTTATAGGTTGAGCGACTTGACAAGCCCCATAAGAAATGGGGCTGGGCGTTACCCACTATGGTATGGTCCTGTTCGTTTATCTGTCCGTCATTGTTTAGATCCACGATTTTCAGGTTCCCTTCCAGTTGTCCGTTAACAATGGGGACCAATGCGTTTCCGTCGGCGTCAAAATCTTCTGGTAGTAATACTCCATTTGTCTTATACATATAAAAGCTTCCTACGGGTTGTCCCACGATGGTTGCATAAGCGTTGAAATCATTCAGTGTGCTCAGCATGATGAGCTGGTCAATGCCGGGTGCAAGTGCGAGTACTTTGTTGTTGTTTTTGGAGAAGTTAAGAGACGTCTCCCAGGTGAAATTCTCCGTTTTTATATTTTGGGTGGTCAACTCCAGTTCAAACCCTTTGTTTTCCACTTCTCCTACATTGCGCCGGATGGTTGAAAAGCCACTCACCCGGGTCACGGGTACATTGAGCAGCAAGTCTGTCGTTTTATTAAAGTAAGCGTCGGCCGTCAACCGGATCCGATTATCCAGTAACCAGAAGTCTAACCCAATGTCTCTTGACACCGTGGTTTCCCAGCTGAGGTTTGGATTAGCAATGTTGCTAGGTACTAATCCATTGACTAACTTTCCGTTTAAGTTGTAGTCTTGAGAGCCGAGCAACGAAATGTGCTCATAGTTCCCGATCCGATCATTGCCGGCCTTACCGACCGATGCCCGTATTTTCAGCAACGACAGCCACTCGACATCCTGTAGGAAGGGTTCGCCGTTGATTTTCCATCCGGCAGAGAGGGCAGGAAACAGCCCCCACTTATTATTGGCACCAAAACGTGACGAACCATCGTATCGTGCGCTCACCGATAGTAAGTACTTATCGAGGAACTGGTATTGGGCGCGGCCGAAAAATGATGTGACCGCACTTTCACCAATGGTCGTGCTTGCCAATGTGGGATTGTTGGCATTATTCAGTGTAGGAAGCAGGTCGTTTGGATAGCCGTCGCCAGCAGCGGCTAAGATTTCCTGGCGGATGTTTTCGTAGCTCTGTCCCAGCAGAAGTTCCAGCGTATGGTCCTCGCCCAGATCCGGCCGATAGGTGACAGTATTCTGAATGCTGAACGAATAGTTGTCCGTGCTGGAGGCATAGCCCGTGGCTTGTGCTCCCCGATTTACATTGGCCGGTGTAAATTCGTTGTATGCCGCGTGGGCGGAAATATAACCGATCTGGGTACGCAGGGTCATTCTTTCAATGGGAAGATATTCGGCAAAGCTATTGATCTGCAGTTCACTTGCCTTCGCCCGTGCAGTCATCTCGCGTAGCCGGGCAAGGGGATTAACATACGTCTGCGCAGGCGAATAACCCGTGGCTTCGGTATTTTGATCGATGTCCACCACCGGAGGCATGGCCAGAGCGTAGTGGGCGTTGCTCTCTTTTCCATCGGTTTCCGGATCATCCATCCGATTGAAAGAGGCAGCTACGTTTGCACCTACTTTTATTTTTTCACCGATGTTGAAATGGGTATTGGCGCGCAGGTTATACCGTTCAAAGCCCGTATATTGCATGACGCCGTCTTGATTCAGGTAAGAGCCCGACAGCAGAAACGTGCCTACGTCACCTCCGCCGGATACGGTCAGCGCATAGTTTTGCATAGGTGCACGTTGATAGACGATATCCTGCCAGTTGTTGTTGGGCAAAGAGACTGGATTCAGGTAACTTTCCGGGTACTGGTATTCCGCCGGACGGCTCGAAATCGGCAGCGATAAGTCGCCTCCGGTCTGCTGAAAGCGCGAATCGCGCAAATAGCGGATATAGGCAATATATTCACGGGTGTCCATCATGGGCAGGAAACGGTCTACCTCCTGAAAGCCTGCGTAACTGCTGAAATCCACTTGGGTGGCACCCGATGCACCCGACTTGGTGGTGATGACAACGACTCCATTGCCTCCGCGTGCACCGTATATCGCCGATGCTGATGCGTCTTTCAGCACTTCGATCGAGGCAATATCCCGGGGATTTACATTTCGCATGTGATCTTGGGGAATACCGTCAATGACGTATAGTGGGTTGCTGGATGCAGTGATGGAATTCAGCCCCCGTATTTTAATATTGGCCGCTTTACCCGGTCCACCGGTGCTCTGGCTTACCCGAACACCGGCAATTTTACCGGCAATGCCATCTTCTGTATTTGTGATAGCATTGTTTTGGAAGGCACTGCCCTCCAGCGAACTGACAGCGCCTGTCAGGTTTTGCCGTTGCACGGTGCCATACCCGATGACTACCACCTCTTCCAGCGTTTGGGCTGCCGAAGGCACGAGTACCACGGTTTGGCCATTGGCTAGGCTCATGGGCATTTCAAACGGTTCAAAACCCAGCATCGAAAAAGTGAGCATCGCTGCGGAGTCCGTGGAAGCCCGGATTTCAAATGCACCTTGGTCGTCAGACTGCGTTTGCGTCTCTGATCCTTTAATGCCAATGGTTACGCCCGCGAGGGGCTTTCCTTTATCGTCCGTCACCTTTCCTTTTACCGTCTGTACTGAATCGGGCTGCGCAGTATTCCCGGGCTGGAGGGTCGTTGTAAGGGTATCCTGTTGTATCGTGTCTTGTTTAAGGGTATCCTGTTGGGAATAACCTTTTAGCCATGCGCAGGATGCCCAGCAAACCCAGCAGATTACGATTGATATAGGCACCCTTTTACTTCTGCGTTTTACCATGATTGCTTAAAAATTAGCATAATAAACGTTACTAGCTAGCCGGTAGCCTAGTATGCGTCTGTTTATCAAGGTATGCTGGATAAACTATATACAGTGCTGTGCAAGGTTTTGTTTTGGAAAAGTGATGACACCCTGTTAACGATCATTCCATGGGGTTAACCTTAAAATAAAAAAAAATTGTTTAATAAAAAACAAATGCTGATATTTGCAAGCTCTTTGCGAAAAAGGCATTTAAAAAGATAAACAGCATACGATCATGTCAAGAGTTTGTGATTTAACAGGAAAAGGGGCGATGAACGGATACAACGTTTCTAATTCGAACAAGAGGACGAAACGTAAGTTTTACCCCAACCTGCAGACCAAGCGATTTTTCATTCCCGAGGAAAACCGTTGGATTACCCTGAAAGTGTCCACCTCAGCGATAAAGACCATCAATAAGAACGGCATTACTGCCGTGATCAATAAATTTATCAAAAAGGGATACGTTTAATTAAGGCAATTTCCACCCGGTTTAGGGCGGATGATAATAGAATAGGACAATGGCAAAAAAAGGAAATAGGGTACAGGTAATTCTAGAATGTACCGAGCACAAAGAGAGCGGGCTTCCAGGGATGTCGCGTTACATTACCACTAAAAACAAGAAAAACACTACCGAGCGGTTGGAATTGAAGAAATTCAATCCTGTATTGAGGCGGGTGACCGTTCATAAAGAAATTAAGTAAATCCGCAGTTGCTTTCCACAGCAATTTGCACAACACGTAATAAGACATGGCAAAGAAAGCAGTAGCATCACTCAAAACGGGTAAAGGTAAAGACTACACGAAGGTTATTACTGCCGTTAAGTCTCCGAAGACCGGTGCATATACCTTCAAAGAATTGATTGCACACAACGACCACGTAAAAGAAGCCATTGAGGTGGCCCGTGAAGCCGTTATTGAATCGGCTGCACAGTAATTTTCGTGCATAGGATATATAAAAAGCCGTTTCGGAAGCCTGCCGGAAGGGCTTTTTTGTTATAATCTTTTTTAACGGAGTGGCTAATGGGACTATTTGATTTTTTCAAAAAAAAGCAGGAAACACCGGAAGCACAAGAAGCATTAGACCGGGGTCTTGAGAAAACCAAGGAAGGGTTTTTCTCCAAAATAACCAAGGCCGTAGTAGGAAAATCCACCGTTGATGATGAAGTGCTGGATGATTTGGAAGAGGTATTGGTTACTTCTGATGTCGGTGTGACCACCACGCTTAAAATCATCGAGCGTATCCAGACGCGTGTGGCACGCGATAAGTACGTAAACACCTCTGAACTCAACAACATTCTGCGTGAGGAAATACAGGCGTTACTCGCGGAAAACAACAGTTCGGACTTCGAGCATTTCGAATACGGCGATCACAAACCCTATGTGATCATGGTTGTAGGGGTTAACGGCGTAGGCAAAACCACCACCATTGGTAAATTAGCCCATCAGCTTAGGGAAGCCGGAAACCGTGTGGTATTGGGTGCGGCCGATACGTTCAGGGCAGCGGCCGTAGACCAGATCAAGCTGTGGGGTGAACGTGTAGGTGTGCGTGTCGTTGCGCAGGCAATGGGATCGGATCCCGCATCGGTAGCTTTTGATACGGTCAAATCTGCGGTGGCCAGCGGCGACGATGTGGCAATCATTGATACGGCTGGGCGACTGCATAACAAGGTGGCCTTGATGAACGAGCTTACCAAAATTAAACAGGTGATGCAGAAGGTGGTGCCGGGAGCGCCGCATGAAATATTGTTAGTGCTTGACGCCTCGACTGGACAGAATGCCATTGAACAATGCAAGCAGTTTACCCAGGCTACCGATGTGAACGCGCTGGCGCTTACCAAACTTGACGGTACAGCGAAAGGAGGTGTGGTTATCGGTATCTCTGATCAATTTAAAATCCCCGTGAAATACATCGGTGTGGGTGAAAAGGTAGGAGACCTCCAGTTGTTCAATAAAAAGGAGTTTGTCGATTCGCTGTTTAAGTGATCGTACCATTACCATGAGAACGAAACAGATAAAACGTCCTGCTGCAGCACAGAAACCACGTGTGAATGTGGTCACATTGGGCTGCTCCAAGAATATCCACGACAGCGAAGTGCTGATGGGGCAATTGCGTGGTAATGACATGCCGGTGGTGCATGAAGCATCGAATATACAGGCGGATGATATCGTCGTGATCAATACGTGCGGCTTTATCGATAACGCCAAGCAGGAGTCCATCGATACCATTTTGCAATACAGTGCGCTTAAAGCGGAAGGAAAGGTTGGAAAAGTGATTGTGACCGGCTGTCTTTCCGAGCGATATAAGCCAGAGCTGCAGACAGAGATTCCCAATGTCGACGCATACTTCGGAACCAATGACCTGCAGGCGCTATTGGGCACCCTGGGTGCTGATTACAAACGCGAATTGGTCGGCGAACGGATGCTTACCACCCCTTCGCATTTTGCCTATTTCAAGATTGCAGAGGGTTGCAACCGACCCTGTTCGTTTTGTGCTATCCCGCTCATGCGGGGCAAGCATGTATCCAAGTCGATGGAAAGCTTGGTGAACGAAGCACAATACCTTGCAAAAAACGGTACCAAGGAACTTATACTGATTGCACAGGATCTCACCTACTACGGTTTGGACCTTTACGGCAAACGTAATCTTGCAGATTTGCTCAGACGGCTCTCGGATGTGGAGGGAATTGAATGGATCCGGTTGCAATATGCGTACCCATCGGGATTCCCGACGGACGTCCTTGACGTTATGAAGGAGCGTGCCAACATCTGTAATTACCTGGATATGCCGTTGCAGCACATCAGCGATAACATGCTGCGGTCGATGCGCCGGGGCATTACCAAGCAGAAGACCCTGGACCTAATCCATTCCATCCGTGATCGTGTGCCGGACATTGCCTTGCGGACAACACTCATTTGCGGGTACCCGGGAGAAACTGAACAGGATTTTGAAGAGCTTAAGCAATGGGTTGCAGCTACCCGCTTTGACCGTTTGGGATGTTTTACCTATTCGCACGAAGAGAAGACCCATGCATATAGCTTGATTGACGATATTCCCGAAACGGAAAAAGCCGCCCGTGTAGAACAGATTATGGAAATCCAGCAGGGTATTTCTTATGACATTAACCAAACCCGGGTTGGCAACACCTACAAAGTACTGGTGGATAAAATAGAGGGAGAATATTTTGTAGGGCGTACGGAATACGATTCACCGGAAGTGGACAATGAGGTGCTTATTCCTGTTGCAGACCAGTATCTTACACCTGGCCGGTTTGTGCAGGTGCATGTGGACCGGGCCGAAGACTTCGACCTGTATGGAACGATTGTCAAATAATCGTTATCAGTCGCTGCTTTTGGTGGTAACCCCTATCTTTGCTGGGCAATGAAGGCAACCTACATAGACTATAAGGATACCAACAGCTTTTCAAAGACACTGCTGGCTTATTTGAATAACGATCCGGCTCTTGAACCCTTTGCAGGTAACCGGCCGGATATGGAAGGTTTTGCCCGGCAGATAACGGCTAAGGTTGGTAAAACAGAAAGAGAGGGGCTGGTACAGCGTCTTAAACACCAATATGGAACGCTGCTGCCGGAACAACAAGTGGTGGCTGCTAATGTGGAAGCATTGGCCGACGAGCGGACTTTTACGGTTACCACGGGGCATCAACTGAATATCTTCACGGGACCTTTGTATTTCATTTTTAAAATCGCGACCACTATTCGGCTGGCGTGCGATTTGAAGAAAGCTTTTCCGGAATATACCTTTGTGCCCGTCTATTGGATGGCTACCGAAGACCATGATTTTGCGGAGATTAACCATACCCGGCTCCATGGAAGGAAGATCGTGTGGGAAGCTAGTACCCAGGGAGCTACCGGGCGGATAAAAACGGAAGGCATTGCCGAAACGGTACGCCGGTACCAGAATTTTCTTGGTCTCTCGGAAAATTCTTCCCGGTTATCCGGCATGATCGAGGAAGCGTACCTGAAACATGATAACCTTGCTGCCGCTACACGCTATCTTGTCCATCAGCTGTTTGGCTCGTATGGACTGGTCATTATGGATGCGGACGACCGCTGGCTTAAGCAACGCTTTGCACCGGTAATCGAACAGGACATCCTGGGCGAACATAGCCACAGTGCGATCGAAAAGACCTCTAATGCGTTGAAGGATGCGGGGTTCTCCACTCAGGTACATGCCCGCGAAATCAATTTTTTTTACTTGACCGATGCGTTCCGGGAACGCATTGTGCGGCTTGACGACGGCCGGTATGAAGTGCTCCGTCAGGGAATTTATTTCACTGAGGAGGAATTGCGCGCTGAGATAAGCAATCATCCGGATCGGTTTAGTCCGAATGTGGTCATGCGACCGCTGTATCAGGAATTGATCTTGCCTAATCTTGCCTACATCGGCGGGGGAGCTGAGATTGTCTACTGGTTGCAATTGAAAGCCTGCTTCGAGCACTATGGCGTGGATTTTCCCATTTTGGTGCCACGCAACTCTGCCATGATAACCGACGATAACATGGCGGTGAAAGTGCTCCGGCTTGACCTGACCTTCCGGAGTATTTTCAAGCCAACGGATGAGTTGAAGAAGGAATATGTGCGCCGGCATACAAAACATCGGCTGAACCTGCACGATGAATGGATGGAACTCAATGCCATTTTCGGTAAACTGCGGTTGCGCGCCCACAAGATTGATCCGACATTGGGGCCAAGTACAGACGCGGTAAAGGCTAGACTCAAAAAAGCGATTAACAACCTGGAGAAAAAACTGCTGAAAGCGGATAAACGGAATCATGAAGATGCGCTGATTCAAATAGACCGCATCAAAGAAAAACTTTTCCCCGGCGGAGGATTACAGGAGCGATCTGAAAACTTTGGACTACTGTATGTAAAATATGGAGATCGGTTGATCAGCGAACTGATCGGGCACTTTGAACCTTTGGCGTTTAAATTTACAATTATTTACTGACTCCGGGTGAAGGGGACGAACCGCACAGGCGTGAGTTTGGTTTCAACGACTTTTCCATTCTGTTTTTCCATCAGAATCAATGTCTGTACCGCTGCAGGTGGCCCTACGGGTATGACCATCTTTCCGCCGTCTTTCAGTTGCTTGATCAGCGGCGGAGGGATTTCATCGGGTGCAGCGGTAACGACGATGGCGTCAAACGGCGCTTTGGTTTCCAGTCCTTTGTAGCCATCTCCGATGATGACGGTTACGTTGGCATACCCCAGGCTGTCCAATAATTTTTCAGCCTGTTGACCCAGTTCCTTCACGATTTCGATGGTATATACCTCGTTGACCATCTCAGCTAGCACGGCTGCTTGGTAACCGGACCCTGTACCGATTTCAAGGACACGGTGATTCGGCTTTAGGTCGAGCAATTGAGTCATGTAGGCCACGATATAGGGCTGTGAGATGGTCTGTCCGTGACCGATGGACAGTGGCGAATCGGCATATGCCTGCGCCCGATACTGTGGCGGCACGAACAGGTGCCGTTGCACCTTTCGCATCGCATCGAGCGTGGCATCATGGTTGATGCCACGGGCTTCGAGCTGCTGGCGGACCATGTCGTTGCGTAGACTTTGTTCATCCTGGACCAGGAACTGATGGGTCTCCACGGCAATGATCAATCCGATGAGGACAAGCAGTTTCATGGCTTGATCCGTTCCGCCACACGTGCGAGGGTCGCCGCATCCCGGCCACTCAACTCGAAATAAGCAATGTCAGGATTGAGCTGACTTCCGCCGTCAATGCGTACGAAAATCCGGTCAAGAATAGCCTCCCGGTTGTTGATGGATGTGTATACCACGTATTTTTTGCTCTTATCGCAATAGGAAAGCCGTAAGGGGTGACTTTTGTAAGCGGCCAGGCGCAATTCATAGCTCCCATTGTCGAGTTGCTTATGGCTGATGCCATAGGCCATAGTCCGCTGTATAAAATTTAAGTCCTTACGTATCCCTCCTTCCGCATAGCGTATCCAATATACGTTTATGGGTTCATCGGAGTCTACCACACTGTCTTTCATGTTAAGTTGATAGATCACCGTGTTTTCGTCCGGATCGCGTTGCAGGTAAAATAATTGTTTATTTTCGTTTGGTACGGGTAATTGATCTACGGCTACTTTTTTGTCGAATTTACTTTCCTGCGCAATCAAGCCCAATGCGGAAAAAAGAAGAATGATACTGATGTTACCTTTCAGCCGGGTATATTCCCATAGATTATTCCGCGTTGGTGGCAGAACCATTGAATAGGATCGCATAAGACACCTCCTTTTTCCAAAGATAACGAATTTTCTGGATCAAATTTTAAAAACTTATACAGGGGTTTATCGGTAGTAGATAAAATGAAAGGCTTCCAAACGGGGAGAATGAAAGCCTTTACTAACCAATTATAAACCTAAATTATGATGGTGCAAAGATAGTGTATTTTGTACACTCCCACAAGAAAAAAAATAAAATATTTTTTGGGCGGGAATCGTTTTTGCAAATCCCGCATTTGTTCTAGAAATTCGGTGCATGGTACATTCTTGGTTCAAGGTAATTCAATGGGGCGCAAAAATCCAACTTAGGGCCGTGAATGCGGTATTCATTTGTCTGGTATTGAGCAGTGCCTGTCAGCATGAGTCAAAAAGCACGGTCTCGGCCACGGATATTAGAGATAACAAAACCGATATAGATTTTCAGCAGGATACAATTCCCGATCCGCATCGTTTCCAGTTTATATTTGGTGACTCGGTGAATCGTGCGTTTTTCTGGGACCAAGAAAGTACACTACGCGAAACCGGTAGTGAGGCGTTGCGGATGGACGGGCGATCCGTGTTATACATCGAGAAAGCTTCATTGCCATTTGGGCTGCGTACCGCATTGATGGATATCGAAGTGCTTGAACTTCCGCTTTTATTGCAAGTTGATGCGTTTGATAACGAAGCGGGACAATCCTTGGAATTATTTTCTGGTGCATTAAAGGTTGAAAAAAGTTACGAATCCTCCTTTCCATCTTTGGACACCCTGCGCGCCGGCGACCTTTATATGATTAATAAAGACATCGATTTATCCGAAAAGGAGCATTTGGATGATTTCAGCATCCAACACTGGTGGGAAACTTATTCTCAATAGGCAAGCAATACTCCTAACTAATGAAAGGTTTCCAAACGGGGAGAATGGAAACCTTTACTAACCAATTATAAACCTAAATTATGATGGTGTAAAGGTAATTTATTTTGTGATAATATCAAATAGTATGCTTAATTTTTAACATTATTTTAACAAATCGACAACAATATTAAAATTTTCCAAATTCATTTTCTATCGCAACGTATCGAATCTGTCTTTTCAGTCTTCCCTTCATTTATTCGTTGTTTT
This sequence comes from Parapedobacter defluvii, assembly GCF_014642075.1. GTDB lineage: Bacteria > Bacteroidota > Bacteroidia > Sphingobacteriales > Sphingobacteriaceae > Parapedobacter > Parapedobacter defluvii. The sequence continues at coordinate 259,687 of NZ_BMIK01000004.1, forward strand.
TTCCGAATGCCCTAACAGTTTGTCGGGGGCCACATGATCCCGGATCAGACGCTTCAGTGCCGTTATTTCGGGGAATCCACCATCTGTTTTCCGGTCGATAACGGGGTGTCCATCTATGTATATCGTGAATTTTCCCTCGGTTTCCGAGGGGCGTAGCATTACGCCATTCAATTCGTCGTTAAATGTGGTAAGCAGCTCGGAAGCTAAATAAACGGATCTCAGCATCCAGCCGCACTTCGGGCAATATTCGATCGTGATTGTTGGTTTCATTTGGAATAGAAATGTATTGAATCACGAAGATACGCAATATTGGTAAAGGTACCTTTGTATCGGCGGGAGGAAATTTTGGTATGGGTTTTGGTTGATTCCGGAGCACATACTCATATCTAATTTCATAACATGAAGAAACTGGTTTTTACATTCCTTGTCGCAGCTTGTTTGATTGGTGCTGCGAATGCACAGAAACTAAACCTGGGAAAGGCTGCGAGCGCGGCATCCAATAGTGTTTCTGCTTTCACGTTTACCAACGAAGATGCGATCAAGCTATCAAAAGAGGCTGTAAATTGGATGGATGAACACAACGAAGTCGCCGGCCCGGATGATCCATATACCCAGCGGCTGGAACGTCTGTTTGGCAAACATCAATCCCAGGATGGGCTGGCACTGAATTATAAAGTATATTTAGTGAGTGATATCAACGCCTTTGCGTGTGCAGATGGAAGTGTCCGCGTATTTTCCTCATTGATGGACATCATGACCGATGACGAATTGCTATCAATTATTGGCCATGAAATCGGCCACGTGAAAAATGAAGATACGAAAGACGCCATGAAAAATGCATACATGAAGGCTGCTGCCATCGATGCGGCGGGATCTGCTTCCAAAACGGTACAGGCTCTTTCCGATAGCCAGTTAGGTGAGTTGGCCAACGCGATGCTTGATGCCTCACATAGTAGAAAGCAGGAATCTGAGGCAGACGAATATGCTTACGGCTTCATGAAGCAGCACGGCTACAATGTGGTGGCCGCTTACACCGCATTCAAGAAACTTGCCTTGCTGAGTAGTGGCGACACAAATGTATCGGGTTTCGAAAAAATGCTGAGCTCGCACCCGGATAGCGAAAAACGAGCGGAGGAGGTAAAAGCAAAAGCTGAAAAAGATGGCCTTTGGCAAGACCCCGGTACCGTCGAACTACCACAAACCCGATTGACGGAATAATCACCCGGACTGTGGAAAAATAGGACAACCACCCGTGAAGGATCGCTTCCGGGTGGTTTTTCGTATTTTTGCTTATATGATCCGACGAATAGCTTGCTTGCTACCGCTGTACGTGACTACCATCACTACAGCCGTGGCACAATGGAGCGATAGCACTCATTATTACATACAACTGTCTTCGACCAATTCGATTAACCGGGCGAATGCCAAAAGTGCCTATCTTTTCAATAACGGATTGCGATTTTCGATCCAGAAGGAACGGGTGCGCCTCAACTGGAGCAATAACTGGCTCTATGGCCAGCAGGATGGCAGCAAGACCAACAACGACTTCTCGTCAACGTTTGATGCAAACTTTTACCGGCCCGATAAAAAGCTGTTTTATTGGGGATTGGCCAATTACAATACGAGCTACTCCTTAAAAATTAAAAACCAGCTATTAGCAGGTGCAGGACTAGCATACAGCTTTTTTGATACCGAGACTGCTTATTTCAATCTGAGTGACGGATTTCTTTTTGATGCAAGCAGCATTCTGGAAAATGATTTGCCTATCCACTACCAAACGGTACGTAATTCCTTCCGGGTAGCTTACAAATTTGTCATTGGTTCGTTTATCGTAGTTCAGGGCAACAATTTTTACCAACCTTCGCTTTCCAAGGCTTCCGATTATAACATTCGGCTTACAAACGATATCTCATTTAGACTAAACCGCTGGCTCAGTCTTAAGGCCGCCCTTACGTATAACCGTATTAACCGTACGGATAGCGAGAATCTGTTATTTACTTATGGTGTAGCTTTTGAACGGTATTTTTAATACCCCTATTCGGGAAAAAAACCTAAAGAAGAAAGGTTCTCCTCATCCAGGATTTCATTGGCAATATGCAGTAATTGTTGGGCATCTACGGCATCTATCTGGGCGAATACCTCCGCTAATGTCTGTACCCTACCATCGTCCATCAGGTTTTTGGCGAGTGAAATAATCAGGCTCAGGCGGTTTTCTTCAGCCAACGCGATCTGCCCCTTGAATTTCTGCTTTGCCTGGTGCAATTGCATGACGCCCAATTGATGCTCGCGGAGTTTACGCAGTTCACCACGGACCAGCCGCAGCGCTTTATCCGTTTTTTCTGCGTCTGTTCCCAAATAAATGTGAAAAATTCCGGTATCCGAAAGCGGTGTATAGCTGGACTCGATGGTATAGGCAATGCCATGTTTTTCCCGGACTACTAAATTGAGTTTCGAGGTCATTCCCATTCCGCCGAGTAAGTTGTTGAGTAACAGTAATCCTACCTTGTTGGGATCGTGTACACTATAGGCCATACCACCCAGCATGTAATGGGTTTGGTTGATGGGTTTTGGTATCCGGGTTTGCAGCGGTTCCGACCTTTGCGGTGGTATCCGGTCGCGGCGACCGGAAGCCCGGCATACTTTACCCAGGGTGCGTGCAGCCAACGCAGTTACACTACGTATGGAGTAGTTACCTGTAATCCCGACGATTATTTCATGTGTTTGGTAGTTTTTACGGATAAATTCAGCAATATCGTTACGGGTAAGCTGGGTAAGGTCGGCTTCGGTACCCAATATATTATGTCCCAGTTCATGCCCTTGGAATAACTGATCCTCAAAATCATCGAGGATGGAATCTTCGGGACTGTCAAGATAAGATGCCATTTCATCCATAATGACTCCTTTTTCCTTTTCCAGCTCATGTTCAGGAAATACAGAATGGAAAAACAAATCTTCGAACAGGTCCAATGTACGCCCCAAATAGGGGGTCAGAAAAGAGGCGTGAACGCAGGTATATTCCTTGGTCGTATAAGCATTGAGATCTCCTCCCACGGATTCGAGGCGGTTTAGTATCTGATGGGTATTCCGTTTCTCCGTCTGCTTGAATAACAGGTGTTCGATAAAGTGGGCCAGTCCATAATTACCTTTCCGTTCGTCCCTCGCTCCTGCGTTGATAAGCATACAAGCATGGGATACGGGTGATGCAACCTGGTGCAGAACGATCCGGATGCCGTTGGGGAGGTGAATAAGCTCGTATTCCATAGTTGCGCAAGATAGCAAATATAGGGTTAAAAACGACCACCTCCCCGTTGGTCTCCTCCCCATCCGCCACGGCCACCTGGCCCCCCAGGGCCATCGAATCCCATACTGCCCCCCGCAAAGTTGGAGAAACGGTATGACAACGTAAGCATGAAATAACGTGCCAGCCGATTGGTACGGCTGTCGATGATGATGTTTTCTGTGACACTGCGCGATACGTTGGTTTGCTCGTTCAGCAGATCAAACGCCTGAAAACGGATCGCACCATTTTTGCCTTTGAAAAATTGCTTTTCGATATAGGCGTCGATAATCATGGGATTGGCACCGACGGAACTGGTATATCCGTTGTTGGTTGTCTTAGCCAGGTCAGCACCGAAAATCCATGTGGGCGTGAGGTTTACCGTGCCGTTTAAAGTAAGTGCCCAGGTAGATACGTTATTGTTGGCATTGTTGCGCGAGGTAACTGTATTGGTGGTGGTGTTATAAGTATAACGTATGCCCGGTGTGATCTCCAGGGTTTCTTTGGGGTTATACCGGAAGTTGACATTTTGAGAAAAAACCCAGTTGCGTGCGATGTTCCGCAAGGTTTCCCAAGAAGGTGCATCCTGACCGGCTACTTGCGAAGACACATACGAAACGTTATTGTTATACATAATCATGCCGCCGAATGACAAGGTATAGGTACGGTCGGCAAAAGGTTTGGAGAAATTGTAAAATCCACGCGTATTATAAAATCCGTTGGTATTGAGGTATTCTGTGGCCTGCACCACGCCGATGGAGTCATTGAAAGATGTGGTGCGGTTGGTTACGATCTTATCTTCAGCCAACGATCCGGTGATACCGGCGAAGAATGAATTGCCGCCGCTGATGTTGAAGTTGCGGTAAAACATCCGCAATTCATGGGTAAACTCGGCGGAAAGATCCGGATTACCTGTTACCGGCGCATTGGCATTGGAATAATCCGTAAAGGGTTGCAGCTGGGTGAAGCTCGGTTCGTTTGCCCTTCCGGAATAATTGATGTTAAACCGCTGGGTGCGGGAAATTTCATATTCTACGCGGGCGACGGGCATCCAGTTGAATCCGGTTCGATGAATCTCGATCGCGTTCCCGTCAATGTTCCCTCCTCCCTGGAGTAAATTGGGTTGGGCAGCCACGCCAAATGAATAGTTCCATTTTTCTTTCCGGTAGCGGTAGCTGAGGGTGCCGCGGTGTGTGTAGAAAGTATAGTCGTACGTCCGGTTGTTGTTGTATTCGGGGTTGTCGATAATTACACCATCGATATCGTATGCATTGGCATTGCGATAGTTGTCGTACGATGCGAAATTGAAGTCATAACTCAATTCCAGGGTGCTGTATTGCCCGAGGGGTTCGATATAAGAGAGGGTTGCACCTCCGTTGAGGCTTTTGTTTTCCAGGTCGACCAAATGCTGTTGATAGACGCTATCAAGGTCCTCAATCGCCGTTTCATAGACCAGGGTGTTCAGTATACGCTCCTGATCCTGTTCTGTACTGGCGGTGTTCAATGAAAAGTTGAGGAAGATATTTCGGCCTTTATCGTTGAGCCTTCGGTTATACAGGCCGCTGGCGCCATAGTTTGGTGCATACGATTTACTGAGTTGGCGGTTTGTCAGATCATTAATCAGCTGCTCATCCTGCCGGTTTGAGCTCAATGACAAGTTATCCGCCCGGCTTTGGCGGAAGGTCAGGTTGGGCGAAAACTTGATGTAATTTTTGTCGTCAGGCTTGTATTCAATGTTCCAGCTGAAGCGGTGGTCATTTCCGATGCTGCCGTTGTTCATATTGCTGTTTGTATAGGTGGTGCCCCCGGGAAGTGGCTCTTCGCGAAATTCATCCGTTAGCGTGGTATTGTCGGTATGGCCGAAGCTGTAGTCGCCATACATCGTCAGTTTCGGGCTGAAATCCTGACGATAGTTTACACCGATGGATTGTGTATTGGTGAGGCCATTGCTGGCTCCGGACCAGCCGCCGAACCCGGAGCCGGCTCCACCGCCAAACCCGCGGCCAAAGCTTCCTGCACCGGGGCCACGGCGGGCTCCACCGCTGCGAACGTTGAAGTCAAACAGGTTGGCATTTACGTTATTCAGGTTGCTTAATACCGAAAGTTGCATTCCTTCTTTGAATTTGCCGTATGAACCGGTTACCTGATACCGCTCATCCGTACCGCCGCCCACGCGGAAATTCCCGAAATCGCCGTTATTTTTATCCGGAGCAATTTGCAGGTTCAACACGCGCTCGGGGTCACCACTGCGGTTGCCGGTGATATTGGCCATATCGCCGTAATCATCCACAATTTGTATGCGTTCGACAATCTCTGCCGGCAGATTCTGGATAGCGGCCTTGATGTCTCCTCCGAAGAAATCCTTTCCGTTAATGCGGGCACGGGTTACCGTTTCGCCCTGTGCCGTTACGTTGCCATCTTTATCCACTTCCACGCCGTCCAGCTTTTTGAGTGCATCGCCCACCAGTGCTCCTTCCCGTAACCGGAGGTTTTTAGTGGAATATTCCAGGGTGTCTTCTTTTACCGTAATGGGGGCAGCGCCTGTAACGGATACTTCGGCTAGCATCCGGCTGGATTCGTTGAGGCTGATGGGCAGCATCAGTTCGTTTTTGCCTCCCTCGAACGCGTACCGTTGTCGAAGCGTATCGTATCCCAGACTGGTTACCGTCAGTACAAAGCGGCTGCCCTTGATGTTGTTGAAGGAAAATAGGCCTCCACTGCCTGAACTGGTCTGTACCGAATCCTGGTCGGACACCAGTTTGATGGAAGCGCCTACGATGGCTTCCCCCCGCGAATCGCTTAACGTGCCTTGTACCCGTTTGTTGGTCTGCGAAAAACCGGGCAGCACGAGGAAAAAAAATAGAGCGGCCAATAAGGCCACTCGAATAACGGTTTGTTTAGTACCTGATTGATTGAAATTAGTCATTCGTATGTTCGTAAAATATCTTCATTCTTTGGCCAGTGGTGCCAAGACCCAAACGCCGGGTTCTTCACGCGGTTTAGAGGGTGCCTGCTGTCCGTAGCTGTAGGGATAGCCATAACCGTAGCCATATCCATAGGGATATCCGTATCCCCGCCTCATCATTGCGGGCGAACTGCCACTGCCGGGTATCATGACACCGTTTATTTTTACGTTGAATGCCAGCTCTTCGCTGGCGTCATCCAAGGACATCCCCAAGCGATCCAACGGTACAGCCATTTCCACGCATAATGCATCAGCCGTATCCAATGTAGCTTGGGCGTGAATGCCGTAGGTATTCTGCAAGGAGATTTGCCCATCGAGGACATCGTTGAACCGCATTACGTAAATCGCCCGTATGGCTGCCAGTGCTCCTTTGCGCATATCGTCCGGACGGTCGTCGTTGTCTGCTGACATGATCGACCGGAACGCCAGCCGGTCGGCAACCGGAAAGTAAACAGTTGGGCCTTCCCGTTTTTTCCCATCTGTATTGACCATGAAGGCAAGACCCTGTGCAAAAATCTGCATCTGCCGGTCTTTATCCACTACGCGCATGGCGATGTAGAGGTTTTCATCGTCGTTCTTGATGTGGTATCTGAACTTTTGGACGGCATGTTCATAGGTCAGCGAATCTTCCCACTCATCGAGCTTTCCATCAATTACAATACCGTTGGCCCAATCCAATGATTGCTGGATGTTCCCTTTATTGCGTTGGGCAAATACGGGACTCGCCATCATCACCATCAGTATCCCTATTTTACAAGCTTTCAAAGCCATTTGTGCTGCTACAATGTGCGTTTTTGACACCTTCATCCTGAGTAAGTTTAATTGTATAAAAATTATTACATGCGCGGTATTAAACCGGGTTCCGCATACTACAAACAAATGTATGCTTTTCATGCTGCGAAAGTGAGCATGCCGATTGTATATTGCGTGCAAGTTCCCTAAGTTTGTCTCCAGTGAAAACGAAGCAGAACGACACAATGCTACTTTCGAGGTATCAGGACATTTTGGTTGAGGCGGGGTGCGACGAAGCGGGCCGGGGTTGTTTGGCGGGGCCCGTTTTTGCGGCAGCTGTGATTCTTCCCAGCGATTTCCAACATGAGCTGCTTACCGATTCCAAGCAGTTGTCTGCGATACAGCGCGCCGAACTTCGGCCCATCATTGAAGCCAATGCGTTGGCGTTTGCCGTTGCCAGTGTAAGTCCGCAGGAAATTGACCGGATAAACATCCATAATGCTTCTTACCTCGCCATGCATAAGGCATTGGATACGTTAACCCTGAAAGCGGAATACATCATCGTAGACGGCAACCGGTTTATTCCTTATCAGCGAACGCCGCATTGCTGTATTGTGAAGGGTGATGGCAAGTATTTATCCATTGCGGCGGCGTCAATATTGGCCAAGACGTATCGCGATGAATACATGGAGGGACTTGCGGCAGAATTTCCGGAATATGGGTGGTGTCAAAACAAGGGCTATCCGACCATTCAGCACCGGAGTGCGATTCTGCAACACGGCTTCACCCCTCACCATCGACGCACATTCCGGGTAACGGACCCCCAGCTCAGCCTTTTTTAGCCGGTACGGCTTCGGTTTTTCTCCGTGTTTGCAGCCAGATAGCTGCTGCCATTCCCAATAGCAACGTGATGGAAGCGATCAGTGAAATGGTTTCACCCAAGTGGTAAGAAAGCGGTTTGAAAATGAATTCCACTTTGTGATTTCCGCCGGGCAACTGTAAAGCGCGCAGCACATAGTTGGCCCGCAGGATGGGGTATTCTTTCCCGTCCACATACGCTTTCCAACCCTTGTCGTACCATATCTCGGAAAACACAGCCAGGGCATCGTTGGGAGCCGAATATTCATATACCAGCCGGTCCGGCCGATAGGATGTCAGTTCGATCGAAGAATTTACCGGTGTACCCAGCCGCTTTTCATCCAGGAGGGATTTAAACTCTTCATTGATAAATGCCTCTTTTCGGGGATCAAACCCATTGATAGCCTGCATCTCCTCTTCGTTGTCTTTTACCAAGGTTACCTTCTCCACAAACCATGCATTACCAGCGGCTGTGTTACGGCGCTGGATGCGCTCACTGTTTTGGTTGTCATTGGTGATGAGGTAACGGGTGTTGAGCATATCCAGTATGTCTTCGTTGAGGGCACCGCTGAACTGCCGTTCGATGAGTTCCTGGTAGCGCATCAGTTTTGCTGCATGATAGCCTCCAAGGGATTTATGGAAATAAGAGGGGCGTGCATCGGCAAAAGGATTAGTCGTTAGGTCCAGTACGCGGTAGTTCGGATCTTTATCCATGAGGATGAGCTTGTCTACCTCACGTTCCCGGATAAACTGGCGGTTCACTTGCAGCTTGTCGACGAAACGGTCTTCATTCAGGTATCGTTTGTCTACTCCCCATAGGTCGATCAGCGTGAGCAAGCCCAATGCGATCACGCCTGTTTGTGCTTTAAGTTTATTTTTGATAAGCAGCCATACGATTGCGAAAGTAAGAACCACAAAGAGCAGCGAACGGAAAGCGTCTGCCCGTGCCAACGCCGCACGGTCTTTGACCAACGCCGCCATTACTTCATTTGCAAAAGTATTGTCTCGCAGCTGTTGGCCATATTGCTGAATAACCGCCTGGTGGTTTGACGTTTTGAAACTCAGAAACACATCCGGCAATAAAGCGATAAGTAACACCAAGCCGCCCACACCGTATAATACGTAGAGGCTCTTTTTATCTAAATTTTTGATCTTGCTTCCATTGGTAACAATTTCATTAACCGTTAGAACGGCCAGAATCGGTATTAGTAACGAGGCGATGATTAGGATCGATTCAACGGCCCTGAATTTATTGTACATCGGAAAATAGTTGAAGAACAAATCCGATACCAGCGGAAAGTGCCTGCCGAAAGAAAGCAACAGCACCAATAAGGTGGTGCTGGCTAGCCACCATTTAAGTGGCCCCTGTACAACAACCAGCCCCAGTATAAACAGAAATACGACCCCTGCTCCAAAATACCACGGCCCCGAAGTAAATGGTTTTTCGCCCCAGTAAGTGGGTAGGTTGGCTGCAAACTGCGCTGCTTGTGCCGGATCGGCACCCTTGCTGATAACCAATTTGGCTACGTTCGATTCGGCGTCCAACCGGGTATCCCCTCCCCCCCCATAAGCATTAGGTACCAGGAAGGTCAGGCTTTCTCCCACACCTTGACTCCAATCGTAAGCATATTCGCGGCTCACACCGTTGTCTGCGCGCTGCGCGTTTTCGGTCTTCAGATTTGCCTTCCCGCGCAGGGTTTCTTTACTGTATTCGTAGGTAGGCCACAGCAGCGAAGCATTTACCGCGACTGCTAGGATGACTGCCACGGCTTGGTACGCAATGGCCTTTCCAAATTGGAGCAGCCTTTTTTCTTTGATGGCGTGGTACAGCTCGATGACGACCAACACCAGCATGGCTAAAAAAAGGTAGTAGGTTACCTGGATGTGGTTTACTCGGATTTCAAGTGCCAGCGCCAGCGCCAATAATACCGTTCCCCACAGGTATTTCCCCCGGAATGCCAACAATATACCGGCCATGATCGGTGCCATGAATGCGATGGCATAAGCTTTGTTTGCATGCCCTGCTTCAATGTAAATAAAGTTATAAGAGGAAAATGCGAACGCAATGGCTCCGAGTGCGGCTAACCAAGGTTTGACCCTTAACACACAGAACAACAAATACGCACCCAGCAAGTATAGTAACACTACATCAATCGGGTGGGGAAAAAATGCTTTGAAACCATGCAATAGGTGGGTAGTCAGGTTATTGGGTAATTCGATCAATACTTGATACGAGGGCATTCCGCTGAACATGGAATTAGTCCACAGCGGCATATCTCCGTCACGGGCTTTGATATCCAGAATTTCTTTTTGTCCGGCTTGAGCTTGCAGCACATCGTTTTGATACAACACCTTGCCCTGCCAGGCAGGGGTCAAATAAAGAAAACAAATGGCGATGAAAACGCCGATGACCGCCAGGTGGATTGAATTGTTATTGAACCAGTTCTTCATGTATCCCTGTTGAGTTTCAAACACAAAGTGCCAAAAATAGGGATTAGATTTGAGATGTGGCACATCAGTGCCGATTAATTAGCAGATAATCGGAAGAACGTTGATGGTGGGTTAAAACCGATGGTCCGAATTGTGCTCACGTTGTGCCAGCAGGGTCTCCGAAGGGTTATCGATGTTGTTTTTCAGTACTTTGCTATTGGTCAGGTATTCGTCATTACCTGCATACACAAAAAGCAACGATCCATTTTTGATAGCATCGATGATCGGCTTATTCAGTTCCCTGGGCAGCGCCGGACAGCCGTAACTTCTTCCTAGCCTCCCGGTGGTACGAATCACATCTTCGCTGCAATAGTCTGCTCCGTGGATGACCACCGCCCTAGCCATCGCTTGATCATTGATGCCGGATTCCAAGCCTACCAGTCGAAGCGAATACCCATTGCCGCCCTGGTAGGTTGCATCGGTCAGATAAAATCCCAAGGAACTTTGCAGGGAACCGTGTTTGTTAGAGAATCTAGTGGCATATTTTTCTCCGCTATTCCTGCCATGGGCAACGATCGTATGAAACAGTAGTTTTTTGTTTTTCAGATCCAATACATACATCCTTTTCTCCGTGGAAGGCAAGGTGAAGTCTACCACGGTGAGGATATCTTTGTTTTTGGCCGGGAGGGTCCGATAGCCAATCATGGCCTGTTCAAACGCCTCGTAATTAAGCAGCGATTGAAGGTGCAGACTGTCATAGAGTTTTTGGGTCTCAGACAGTTCAGAAGAATGGACAATGGAATCGACTTGCTTGGTTTTGGATAAAGTACCCCCGCTTTTCGCAGGAAATGGATCGAAACCCCAGCCGGCAACAACCGCAAAAAGTACTACCAACAACAACTTATTCATACGCACGCTTCTTTGGTTCGGGTGCAAAGTTAACAATAATATTGGATATCAAAGTGTTAAATAATATCAATCTATTACGATGATTAACGATTGAAACGTTTTGGCCCAATCGTAGATGAATTTAGCATGTGAAGAAGCGTTGCGTACGCACATGTGCGACCGGGGTACGGTTCCCAAGGAGGCACTGTATTCGATGATGCGTGCGTTCGGGTTTTGGGTGGGTACACCATGAATGTACCCTCCGTTGGTGAAACGGCTGGCATACGGTGCATATCCCTGTATGGTTTTTGTGCCGTCTTTCAGGTATAACATCTTGGGTTTCTTTTCCTGGAGCACAAAGATGCCTGTAGGCGTTTCCTTTGAGTAAGGAGGCTTATGCATTCCGGATGTGGCTGGATTCATGCTCCGTATCCGCCAGGACGTTTCTTCCGAACGTTCGATCGTGCAGATGTTTTGATTGGTTACGTCTACCACCACGACGTGGTTAAACGCTACCGTATCCCCAATGGTCTTTACGTAACGTTTCGGCACTTCCCAGGTTCCTTCAAAAGACAGGCCCGCAACTTTGATCATCGGAATCGTATCGCTGCTCAACAGTTCGACCAATGATCCATCCCGTCCGTATAACACTGGAACATCGTGATTTCCCTCCTTATACAGCGGAACGGATTGATAACGCTCGGTACCCAATGTATCTGAAACACGTTTATAGGCATTCCGGAGATAGTTGCCTACTACAGGTGCTTCACCGTTTTTATTTTTATAATTCTGTAATACGGCATAGTGCTTTTTTTCCCGCTGAAAGTTGTCAATAAAGGCTAACTTTTCTTTGATTTTATCCCATTGAAAGACACGGTTTGTGTCTTCATATGGATACTCATCCGCTAATGTATAATTGTCAAACGCGAAATCTTTGGTGAGCTTGATATCAGCCGCTGTGCGGGGGCGCTTACGCTCTTCCTCTTCGGCTTTTTTTACTTGCTCCAATGAGTCAGCTTTCCGCTTTTCCGCTTCTTTTTGTTGGGTGGCTCGCTCGTTGCATGAAAAAAGAAACAGCGCAACGGGAAAAATGATCAGGTATCCTGCTAATCTCATATGTGGCTAAATGATTGTTTAATTGTATTCGGTCTCATTGCCTTAAAAGACCAAACACTGAATCATTAAACAGCAAAATCACGGAAGAGTTTGTACCGGTTACTTGTATTGTTAATTCCCGTAGTAATTTTTCTATTTTGAGAATATTTTCTATATTTACCAAGTTGTTGCTAGACCACTATCTAAATCTGTGTTTATGAAAAAGACCAAGTATCCATTCCAAGACCTGTCATGGGAAGATTTACCAGAAGAAAGATGGAAAGATATTCCCCAGTTGAAGGGGCATTACCAAATTTCCAATAAGGGGAGGGTGCGCAGGGTGACGCACTACCGGATATCTCCTCGGGGGGTCCGTATACCGGTACCCAATTTAATGTTGTGTCAGCAAGCCAAGTCAACCTATAATTCGTTTACGCAAGACTATCGATTTAATTTACGTTTTTCAGCCACGGTAAATAAGAGCCGCCACTACATTACCACCGCCCGCATGGTTTATCATTGCTTTGTGGAAGCGTTTGACTTAGCTGATTCCCGCTTGGTTGTGCTATATAAAGACGATGACTCCTTAAATATTTGTGCCGAGAATCTTGAGTTAAGTAATCCGAGCGAAAAATTTGCACGGATGATAAAGCAAAACCGATGGAAAAACTCATTTGCCGAATTAGATCAAGCCGCCAAACAGGCCATGCGGCAAAAAGCAAAGCAGTATTATGCCCAAACCGGTGTGCACGAAATCAGCCAATACGATTTGAATGGGAATTTCATCCGTACGTATCCGGATGCATCGGAAGCGAGTAAGGCGGTAAAAATAAGTGCTTCACATATCAGTTCCGCAGCCAAGAATCGGGGTACGTATACGGCTGGAGGTTACATCTGGCGACGTGGAAAGTCATCTCAGGTTGATATCGCTGAACTGATGAATATGCCGGGCATCCACTTAAGTCCGTTAGCAAAAAACCTGAAACGCATCGGGCAATATAATCTTCAAGGCAACCTGATTCAGACCTATGCCACCATTGCGGAGGCGTGTGCGGCGCTGGGGATGAGTAGTTCATCCAGCTTACGTGCCGTATTAAATGGCAAGCGGCATACGTGCAAGGGCTATATTTGGCGACGCGGCGATGCCGCCCGTATTTCAGTAAATGGTATTGCCTCCGGCCGATCCCTCCGTTTGTCCACCCTATCGGCGGAAGCCCGGAAAGTCACCCAGTATAACTTTGATGGGTTCCGCCTGCAAACGTTCAGTAATGTACACATGGCCAGCAGGGAGACGGGTATCAACCGTTCTACCATACAGCGGGTATTGAGTGGGAAATACGTGACGGGCGGAGGCTATCTATGGCAATACGGTGAAGCGCTGCACATGGACCTGCGGCCGCTGAAAAAACATCCGCGTTTTGAACAATCCAGACTCGGTGTGTATAGGAAAGAAAAAAGAGAACAGAATAAACGAAAGAAAAAAATCCGGCAGCATCAGCCACATTGAATCACTTATTCTCCTTTTTGGATTAAGCGGGTGATGTCCTTCAGTTCACCAAACAATACCAGGATATCACCTTCGGCCAATACCGTATCGGAATGGGCGATGCCCGTCGCTTCCCGGTTCACCTTGGTTTTCCCATCTTCCAGCTGTTCGGTGGATTTGATGGTGGTTAAGACAATCACTTTGTATTTGTTGGTCAGATTCGCCTCTTTCAGTGTAAGGCCTATATATTTTGCGGGTACTTTGGTTTCAATGATGCTGTATCGTTCAGAGACCTTGAAAGAATCGACAATATCCAGGTTATCTAAACGCATAGCGAGCCGGGCGGCAGATTCTTCTTCCGGCATAATATACTCGTCAATATCCATGGCCTCCAAAACCGTTTTTTGCAAATCCGATACCACACGCCCGATGATGCGTTTTACACGCAGTTGTTTAAGCAGGGCAGTTGTAAGAAGTGACGCGCCTTCGTCTTCGCCAATGGCCACGATCGCCGCGTCAGCATCTTTGAGCGGTAAGGCGCTCATGGCGTCGGCATCCGTGCTATCCATTCGCACGGCATGTGTGATTTTTTCCTTCAATTCTTCAACCTTGCTCATCCGGTTGTCTGCACCAATCACTTCGTGGCCGAGTTCAGTAAGGCGAATGGCCAGCGCCCGCCCGAAATTTCCCAGGCCCAATACAATGTACTTCATGACAATAAATTCAAATCACCTAACAAGTCCCCACATTTATTCCTACTAACTAAAAGAGCACCTTCTCTTGGGGATATTCATAGCTTCTGTTTTTTACATTTTTGATCAGTGCCACCAACAGCGTAAGCAGTCCTACACGACCCATGAACATGCATCCGATGACAATGGCCTTACCCGCCGCACTCAGCTGTGGGGTGATGCCTAAACTCAGCCCACAGGTTGCGTAAGCTGAGAAGCTTTCAAACGTAATGGGCAACAATCCCAGGTGGCCGTCGGTAATCGATAAAGCAAAGACAGTGGTTCCAACGGCAAAAATGGATAATGCAATAATGGCAAACGCCTTGTTGACGGAATCCGGTGCAACATGCCTGCCAAAAATCTCCAGCTTATCCTTACCCCGTGCGAGACTGACAATATTCAATATTGCTACTGCAAATGTGGTTGTTTTGATACCTCCGCCTGTTGATCCCGGTGCGGCGCCAATCCACATGAGTAAGGTAGCTAGCATGATGGTAGGAAACGACAGCATGTTCATGTCCACCACGTTGAATCCTGCGGTACGGGAACTATTACCCATAAAAAATGCGGCGACCCACTTACCCCATAACGTGGGATGCTCCTGAAGGGTATTTCCATATTCTAAGATAAACGTCAGTACCGTTGAAACAACCAATAGTATACCGGTCATCCATATAACCAGGCGTGTGTTGAAATTAATAACCCATGCCCGATACACATAAGGTTTATTGGCAATCAGCTTCTGAAAGAAGCTGATGACCCACCGTTTGGCAAAGGTGTATACATTGAATACGATTCCAAAACCAAAACCTCCGGCGATGAACAAACATGCCACAACAAGTTGGACACCGTAATTGTAGCGGATGGAAGCATGGTACAGACCGTCAGTCGCCGTGGAGAATCCGGCGTTGCAGAATGCGGAAACAGCATGAAAAACGGCAAAAAAAACACGGTCTCCATTGGATTCGAAATCGGATGCTTCTGTGCCGAAAAAGATGAATACCGCGCCGATAGCCTCAAAAAGCAGGGTGAGAAAGATAATCTTTAGCAGCGTGTTGATGACGGATGCAACTTTGTTCTGGCCTAGAAATTCACTATACATCAACTGGTTCTTATAAGAAAAGCCGCCACTGAAAAAATATCCGAAGAACCCCGTAAAGGTCATAATTCCCAAACCGCCCAACTGGATCAAAATTAATAATACAGTATGCCCAAAGGGCGAAAATGTAGTGGCTACATTAATGGTGGACAAGCCTGTGATGCATACGGCACTGGTGGCCATAAACAGTGCGTCGATAAACCGCAGGGAATGTTCAGCTCCGGCCTTAGGCAGCATAAGCAATAGCGTGCCGATAAAAATCAGAAAGAGAAAACTGATAACAAATAAAATCGTCGGATTGAAGTAAAAATTATCGAAAAACAGGCTGTTTTTGGAAAGTTCGGTGAGAAAGACAGCAAAAATACCCAAATACAGCCACTCCGGCTGTCTGAGGAAATTAAAGAAATCGTTGCTGCTACTACGGCCGATGGTGACCAGCATAAAATAGATGATAAGTGCGATACCTCCGTAATGCGACACGGAAATCTGACGCTTGGCAGCAATTGCTAACGTAGTCCGGACTAAACTCAGGAAAAATAAACCATAGAATGTCCAGGGGATGGATGATTCGAAATAACGCCCGGTAACCTCATTGGTGTTATAACCGATATGGAACAGGATAGCTAAACAGCAGGTCAAGCTGATGTACAACATCACCCGGTCTACCGTTTTTTCCCGGTATTTAAAAATGTATCGGAGGTCGCTAAGCATTACCGGGCTACCAGTTCAATCTCGTAAAGTTTAGGCCAATTTTTGCCGGTTATAAAAAGCCGCTTACCTTCCCGTTCATACGCGATGCCATTAAGCTCATTGTCGGATTCCTTTTTGTCGGGGTAAATACCGATGAGATTGATCTCTCCTTCGATTGCTCCGGTATCCGGGTTGATGATGACGATGATATCTTTGGTGTATACGTTGGCGTATATTTTACCATCAATGTATTCGAGTTCATTAAGGCTATCCATAGGGCCCTTGTCGTTGTATACTTCGATGAATCCTTCTTCTGCGTAGGTATCCTTGTTGAGAAAATAAAGCCGGCTGCTGCCATCGGATTTGATGAGGCGCTTGCCGTCGTAGCACAGCCCCCAGCCTTCGGAGCTTCGTCCGTAGTTGAACTCTGCAGTTTTGGTTAAGGTATTCTTATCGTAAACAAAGCCGACCTTTTCCTGCCAGGTAAGCTGGATCAGCTTATCGCCAACGATGGAAAGCCCTTCACCGAAGCTGTTCGGGCTTAAATCGGTCTTTTTCAGTATCTTGCCGGTTTTATAATCGACCTGGCGGATAGAGGATCTACCTTGTTGGCCGGTACTTTCATAGAGAACACCTTGATGATCAAATTCCAGTCCTTGGGTATACGCTTGGGGGTCGTGTGGATATTCCTGAATGACCCTGAAACCATAGCGCTTGGGTGAAGGGGGGACCACCACTATGTTGCTGTAGGCGACCTGCTCTTCTCCGCCATGATAGAGCTTGGCACTGAGTGTGCGGCTGCCGAAGGGTGCTTTTTCGGTATCCAGGGAAACCGGTGTGCTGTCGGTTTTCCGGGCTAATACTTCTCCATCTATGGCATAGATTACGGAGTCAAATGACGAGATTTCGGAGGGAAACACTAACTTCAGCGGAATAGACTCGCCTTTTTTGACGAGCGTGCCTGCTTCGGGCGTGTCAAACCGGAATTTCGATGCTTTCTTTTGTGTATTGCACGATGCAATAAACACAAGTAACACCAAAGGGAAGTAAATTATTCTATTCATAATCGCAAACTTAGTTATTCTGATTTGCCGCACAAAGCGACAAGGTAAGCTACCCGCCTGACGCCAGGCTGCTGCAATGCAATTAACCCGGCCAGAAGGCATCTCTTATTAACCGTGTGTTATACCGGTTATTTTCTTTTGAATACAGGATGGATACGACGTCAAACCGGATCTCTCCACCGTATCGGTTGGCAGCGATGTACTGGTTGGCTGCACGTACTAATTTCGCTTGTTTTGCAGCATCGACAAACTCATATGGCATACCGTAAGCAGCGTCTGCCCGTGTTTTGACTTCGACAAAAACAAGAATATCCCGTTCTTCAGCAATGACGTCTATCTCCAGGTTTTTGTAACGCCAATTCCGGCAACGGATCCGATACCCCTGCTGTTTCAGCAGCTGTACTGCCACCTCTTCTCCCTGTATGCCGGTTTGTAGCGAATTCGACATTTATTTAATTACAATAGTGCCTAGTTTATCAGCTATTAGCTTTGATACATCTTTGAGTTTTTGATAATTTGCCAGCATTACTTCCATATTGGCCTCGTCGGTTTCTGTCTTCAGTTCCTCTCTGATGCGAAAGATTTGTTGTTCGACTTTTCGTTTTTTAAGGCGATAAATGGCTCCGTATACCAGATCTTCCAAGCGCTCTGACTCATGAGAAACATAGATCTTTCGTTTTTCGTCGTTCCAATTGGGACTAAGGCTGTATTTGATGGCGAGTAAATCGATCGTTAGATCCGCAATTTGCCGGTTGGGATGGGTGATAAATATCCGCTCCTCGGGTAGTTCCTCGCGTGCTATGTATTCCCTGTAAATATGGATTATCGAGCGGCATGCCGGATCGTCAAACGAAGTATCTGTAAGTCCGCTCAACAGAAGTGGAGCAATGGGGATGTCGCCACTGCTTTCCCAGGTTGCGGGCTGGTTTCCGTAGTGAAGCAATATGCGGACGATTTCACGTTCCTGCAATACATCCGACGAAATACCCTCCCCCGGATTGTCGCTGTCTACCGAGGGTGTGAATGCAGGTGCATCTGGCTGGGAAGGGATGGGATCTGGCTTCCGGTCGGATTTCTTCGCCTGGCCGATGCGGATTTTATTGAGCTCTGCAATGAGAAGCCGCTCTTCGATTTCCAGCAGGGAACTGCATTCCCGAACGAATACCGAGGCCTTGATCGCATCCGGGATCAAGGCGATGCTGGCGACTACCTCGTGGATTACTTCCGCCCGTTTAATGGGGTCGTTGCCTGCATCGCGTAGCAATACATGGGTCTTATAGAAAATGAAATCTTGCTGGTGCTCGGCGATGTATTGTTTGAATGCGGCAGAGCCGTAACGTTGTACATACGAATCCGGATCATTGCCATCTGGAAAAAGCAGCACTTTTACATTGAGGCCTTCCTCCAGCAGCATATCGGTACCACGCAGGGAGGCTTTGATGCCAGCCTCATCGCCATCATAAAGGATCGTTACATTTTTTGTATAACGTGAGATGAGCCGTATCTGTCCGGAGGTAAGCGACGTGCCCGATGAGGCGACCACGTTTTCGACACCGGCTTGATGCATCGAAAGTACATCGGCATACCCTTCCACCAAATAACAGTTGTCTGCGTCCAGGATGGGTTTTTTGGCAAAGTATAGCCCATAGAGCACATCCGATTTATGATATACTTCGCTTTCGGGCGAATTGACATATTTAGGGACCTTTTTGTCTGTTTTCAGGGTTCGGCCACCGAATCCAAGTATCCGGCCGGTAAGATTGTGGATGGGAAACATGACCCGTCCGCGGAAGCGGTCATAGGCGCTTCCGTCTTCCTTGCGTATGATGAGTCCCGTTGCTTCCAGAAATTCATCTTTATGCCCGTCTGCCTTCGAACGGTCATAAAGTGCGGTCCAGGCCTCCGGCGAATACCCCAATTCAAACTTGCGGATGATGTCTTCCCGGTAGCCCCGCTCTTTGAAGTAATTGAGGCCAATGGTACGGCCTTCTTCGGTATCCCATAATGTTTCCCTGAAAAATTTACCTGCCCAGTTGGTAACGATAAATAAACTCTCGCGCTTGTCTTGTGCCGCAACCTGCTCGGGTGTACGCTCGCTTTCTTCGACTTCTATGTGGTATTTCTGGGCAAGGTACTTGAGTGCTTCGGGATAGGAGTACTTCTCGTGCTCCATTACGAATCGCACCGAATCGCCCCCGGCACCGCATCCGAAGCATTTGTAGATGCCCTTACTTACCGAGACATTGAACGATGGGGTTTTCTCATTATGAAACGGGCAAAGACCAATGAGAGAGGTTCCCCGCTTTTTTAAATCCACAAAATCACCCACTACTTCTTCAATACGGGCAGTATCCAATATTTTATCGACAACCTCTTGCTTGATCACTCCACTCTTGATTTGGTAAGGTAAAATTAACGAATAAGGGATAAGTAGCAAGGACATTGGCAAAATATTCCATTTTGTAGTTGACTAACGACAAAGGATTAAACTTCCAATCGGTTAATTTTCTATTTTTGCCGCACAAAGAGGCACCGGAGGGTTGTCATTTTAGTCTGAAAATTATGGAAATCAAGAATATCTGTTGCATCGGTGCGGGTTATGTCGGCGGCCCGACGATGTCTGTCATCGCCCAGCAATGCCCGCACATCAGGGTCACCATCGTGGACATCAACGAGCAGCGTATCGCCGCCTGGAACGACGCGGATCTGTCGCGTCTTCCGGTGTACGAACCGGGTCTTGCCGAAGTGGTGGGCGAAGCCCGGGGGCGGAACCTGTTCTTCTC
>NZ_BMIK01000005.1 GCF_014642075.1 Parapedobacter defluvii
AAGTGGTTGCCTTTGTAATGAAATATCAGAAAGTCTACCACAGACATTGACGGAGTTTTTTCTTTGTGCTCGAAATAATGAGCGACCAATGCCGGCAATTTCAACAACTGGTAAAGCTCCGTTGTCGAAAAAAGGTAAGTGGTTACTATCAGTGCCGTGAGCAATTTCATCTATACAAATTTAGTTAATCTTTAGGCAATCGTACCTGGTAATTTTATGCCTGAGCGTAATTTATATTTTATCAAAATAAAATTCTATCGATGTGCTAAGCGTTCGTTTTCGATTTTGATGACCTTTGGAAACAGGATGTTGTTTTCAAGGTGGATATGTTGGAATAGATCATTTTCAAACGCTTTGATCTTTTCATACAGGTATGTGTAGGAATTGCAAGCATTGGCGGGCAGCTGATAATCAGCGGTCAATTTACGGAAGTTGCGCAATTCATTTCCAGCATCCTGATGTTCCCGTTCCAAGTCTTGCACCGCTTCGTGGATTTGCTGAGGCAAATCGTCGGCTCCGTTTTCCAGTTTTTTGACGATGGGGAAAAGTACCTGCTCTTCGTTTTGGAGATGAATATTAAGTTCCGCCATGAATACGTGCAAGCCTTCGGCCAACTCCATCAGTTCGTGATGTTCGAAGCCGTGGCGTAGTGCCACTTTATCTGCCAATTGTTCAATGATAGGTCCATTTTCCCGTATATATCGGTGATGTACGTTGTGGATATAATCTGCTAAAAATCCAAGATCCCACCGGTCGAAATCATAGGCCACTTGCGCGCTCCGGACTTCCCCGGCCGCTTCCAGTTCACTGCGTAAATGCTGTTCTTCCACGCCGGCCGCTTCCGCTGCTTCCCGAAGGGTCCTTTTGCCACCGCAACAGAAATCGATGCCTAATTTCATGAATACTTCTGCCTTGCGGATATCTTTGGCAACGATTCTGCCTATCGTATCCGCTTCCTCCCTTCCTGCAAGCGACTTCGTAATTCGGACACGCCAGCGTCCCGGATCTGCTTCGAGATATTCCCAGTTGTACCGATCAGACTGCTCGGCGAGCAGGGAAGAATACAGCGGCTTAGGATCCTGGTCATTTAACATGATGAAATCTTCACCTTGGTCCAATGCTTCGAAATGCGCTAAAATCGTGGAATGTCTCACTTGTGGTTCAATTTTAGTGATATCCAATATTGCTGTTTTTTTCATGGCCTCAATTGTTTAATTCGTATTACGCGGTATGTATTGTTTTTTATCACAAATCCTTCCGCTTGAAAAACCGCAATGAGAACCACAGCGGCATAACCGTCCACAGTACCAGTACTGCTGCTGTCGTTACCATACCTCCTGCGGTCCCAAAGAAGTTCCGGAATATCGCCCCGGTATACCCCATCATGGCCGAAACATCTATCTGCAACAGGATCAGGACCCGGCTGATGTCGATGGGGTTCAGCATGGACAGCGCTACCATTGCACTTTCGATGGGGTAGTCCGAAAACTGGAACAGGAAGAACAGTACCAATGCATCAAACAGCAGTGCAAAATAGAGCCAGAGCAGGATGGACAATCCGATGCCTTTGGCTTTGTCGCGTATACGCACAGCAGCCCAAAGGGCTATAGACACGAAGACCAAGGACAATGCGCAGCCGCAGAGTACCAATAGGATGCCCGACGCTGTAAATGCATAAAAAGCCACAGGAATACCCACGCCAACAATGAAAGCCAACGATACGGCCCCAGCCAATCCGGTGAAAATGCTCATCCAGATTACCTTCCGGCGAAGCGGCTGACTGACCAGCAATTCGATGAACTCCGAACTGTTGTACAGGTAGACCGTGGAAAAGAGGATACTTACCAGGGGCACCACAAATAGCACAATGCTCAATAAACTGGCTACCCCCTTTTCCGCGTTGTCTTCCATGCTGAACACACTGAATGAAAGTATTAATAACACGGCTGTATACACGATGATGGTACGGCTCCTGAGCAGGTCGGCAATGACATATTTGATAATCTTTTTCATGCTGCTTAATCGATGAGTTCGTGGATGGCTATTACCTGTGCAACTGCCTTTGACAACTTATCCGTCCCGGTTGCCGTTTTAAGCGATTGCAACGACTTGTGGAACAGTGGCTTACCTTCCTGCATGTAAATGACCTCCGATACCAGATCGTCCAGGTCGCTCAATACATGCGAAGTAATGATAACCAGTTTGTTCCGTTGTGTTTCGGTGATAATCTTGTCTTTCAGTAATTCGGTCGAAAGTGGGTCCAGCCCGGCCGTTGGCTCGTCAAGAATAAGCACTTCGGGATTGAACAGGAAGGCGAGACAGGCTGGATAAACCACACCAAAATGATCCCCCTAAACCATCAGAAACTGTCCCCCTCTGCCAGAGGAAAGTGATCCCCTTCGGCCAAAGCAAAGTGTCCCCCTTTCGCCGGGCCAAAGTGATCCCCTGAAAAGAGTATAAAGTAGTTTGCCAGTCGGTTTGGTTAGACGGGGTTTTTGTTTAGATTTTCGATGAACAAAAACCCTTGATTACGATGTCCAATACACCGATCAAAATGAATAAACTACGACAGATTATCCGCCTTTATTGCCAGGGAACCGGCACAAAGACCATTCACGGGATGTTAGGCACTTCCCGTACGACTATCAAAAAGTATGTGCGGATCTGGCACGAACTGGGTCTCACCCATGAAGAGTTCAATTCCAGGAGCGATAGTGAACTATCCGTTCTTTTCAATACGACGGCAGCCAAATCGATATGTAGCCCCCGTATGCAGGAGTTGGAACTGTTACTGCCGGATTACTGTAAACGATTAAAAAAGAAGGGTGTAACCCGTGAGCTGCTTCATTTGGAATATCTCTCGAAGCACCCTCAGGGTTATGGGCGCTCTCGGTTCAACAATGCCATCCATACCTATCTTCAGCTTTCCAAGCCTGTCATGCACCTTGACCATAAAGCAGGAGATAAGATCTATATCGACTTTGCCGGAAGCAAACTACAGCTTCATCCAGCTTCATGCCCGGAGCGTGATGTAGAAGTATTTGTAGCGATATTGGGCTGCAGCCAGCTTACGTATGTGGAAGCAGTAGAGAGCCAGCGTAAAGAGGACCTGATCAAGGCCTGTGAGAATGCCCTGCACTATTTCGGAGGTGTCCCGGCGGCTATTGTTCCCGACAACCTGCGTTCTGCAGTGACCAGGGGAAGTAAATATGAAGCCGTACTCAATGATGAGTTTGCGGCTTTTGCCGAGCATTATGCGGTTACAGTGGTCCCCGCCCGGGCTTATAAGCCCCGTGACAAGTCTTTGGTGGAAGGGGCTGTTAAACTTATCTACCGGAGCATTTACCAGCGGCTGGAAGGCCGCAGGTTCAGCGACCTGGAATCACTGAATGCAGCCATACGGTCCGCACTGGAAATCCACAACAACAAACCTTTTTCAGGACGGAGTTACTCGCGCAGGGAACAGTTCGAGGAAGTGGAACGGGAAGCTCTGGGTGCACTCAATCCGATCCGCTACGAGGTTCACAGGCAAGTTATGGTAACAGTGATGAAGAACGGCTATGTCCGTTTGGGTGAGGATATTCACTACTACAGCGTTCCTTACACCTATATCGGCAAGAAAGTAAAGGTACTTTATACCTCCGGAATGGTCCTGATCTATTACCACTACACGCAGATTGCGGCCCATAAACGCAACCGGACCAAATATCATTACACCACCGACAAAGAACACCTGGCCTCACAGCACCGTTTTCTGACCGAATGGACACCTGAAAAGTTTATCCAGGAAGCCGAGCAGATCCACGGGGATGTAGCCAAATACATCTCTCAGGTCCTGGAACGTAAGACCTATCCTGAACAAGCTTACAAATCATGTTCCGGTATATTGAGCTTCACCAGACGTGTCGGACCAGAGCGTCTGGCCAATGCCTGCCGTTGGGCCGACAATCTTGGCCAGTACAGCTATCCAATCATTGAGGAGATCCTGAGAAAACGGCTGGACCAGCTTACCCCTGAGGATGAACCAGCCAGCAGCATCCCGACCCATAACAACATCAGAGGCAAAGAATATTATCAGTAATACATTAACAATCCTATCATAAGCATGAATAACGAAACATTAGAGAAGATGCGTCAGCTTCGCCTTTACGGCATGTATGATGCCTTTAAAACCAATCTGGAGACTTCAGTGAAAGAATCCCTGACCGCAGACCAATTTATTGCACTGTTGGTGGCCAGCGAATGGGACGACCGGCGGAACCGCTCTGTACAGAGAGCCATCAGAGGGGCAAACTTCCGCTACAACGCCTCTTTAGAGCAGATAGATTATTCCTTTGAGCGTGGCCTGGATAAGAACCAGGTCCACAGGCTTGCCGGACTTGAGTTCGTCAAAGAACACAAAGATGTGTTTATTACCGGTTCCACTGGAACCGGTAAAAGCTACCTGGCCACTGCTCTAGGCTATCATGCCTGCCAAAATGGTTACAAAGTGATGTACGTGAATACGGCTAAGCTTATGGGGCAGTTAAAGCTGGCCAAGGCAAAAGGTACCATGTTGGCCGAACTTAAGCGCATAGAGCGCCTGGACATGCTTATACTGGACGACTTCGGCCTCCAGCCATTCGACCCACAGTCCAGACTTGCGCTGCTTGATATCATTGAAGATAGGCACCAGAGGCGTTCTACGGTAATTACTTCGCAGATCCCGGTCAAGGAATGGTACGATATTATTGGTGAAAAAACCGTGGCTGACGCAGTCCTTGACCGAATTGTACACCACTCAGTAAGGGTTGAACTTTTTGGAGAATCACTAAGGAGAAAAAAAACTAATCCAGAAAATGTATTTTTGTAGAAATAATAGTTGTTAAACCGGACAAAAAATATCCGTCTAAGGAACCGATCTCCACAACAACTTTTTGTTCTTTTCAAACCTCAACTCTGAGGGGACACTTTGAAGTGGTGAAGGGGGGACAGTTTAAATGGTATATCCAAACATGGTTTTCGGTTTAAAAATAAAGCCGATCAATTTCTTGACCGGCTTCCTTTGGTAGCGGGGACTGGACTCGAACCAGTGACCTTCGGGTTATGAGCCCGACGAGCTACCAACTGCTCCACCCCGCAATGTATTTTCAGTATTTCATTCTCATTCGGACTCGAACCAGTGTCCGCCAACTGGCGGATATGAGCCCGACGAGCTACCAACTGCTCCACCCCGCAATGTTTCTTTTATATTGTATCCGAACACTCGCTGCCGGATTTTTTTAATTCCTTTTCCGAATTGGACTGCAAAGATATAATTTGTTTCTTTGCAAAACAAATCAAATTTCAAAAAATGTCCCATAAAGCCGGATTTGTTAGTATCATTGGAAAGCCGAATGCGGGTAAGTCCACGTTAATGAACGCGTTAGTAGGAGAGAAGATGTCTATTGTAACGCCAAAGGCACAGACAACGCGGCACCGCATTATCGGAATTGTCAATGAGCCGGACTATCAGATTGTTTTTTCCGACACGCCTGGCGTGATTAAACCTGCGTATACACTGCAGGAGTCCATGATGAGTTCCGTCCAAGGTTCACTTATTGATGCCGATCTGATTTTATTGGTCACGGATATCCATGAGAAATACGACGAAAACGATGTGATTGAAAAATTAAAGAAGACGGATTCGCCGGTTGCGATACTCATTAATAAAATCGATACATCGACAGAAGAGGAAGTTAAACAGAAAATAGTAAGCTGGCAGGAACTTGTTAATCCCCAAGCAATTTTTGCTGTGTCCGCACTTCATGGGCACAACATGGAGTCGGTAATGCAGTTTATTTTGGACCGTCTTCCCGAACATCCGCCTTACTACGAAAAAGATGCGCTCACCGATCGGAACGAGCGTTTTTTCGTGTCGGAAATCATCAGGGAAAAGGTATTTAAGCTATATGAAAAAGAGATTCCGTACAGTACGGAAGTGGTAATCACCACTTTTAAGGAGGAAGCCAGCATCACCCGGATCAGTGCGGAAATCATTGTTGAACGGGATTCGCAGAAAAATATCCTAATCGGGAAAGCAGGCAGTATGATAAAAAAAGTAGGTACGTATGCACGGGAGGATATAGAGGACTTTTTGCAGACAAAAGTATTTTTGGAGCTGTTTGTCAAAGTAATCCCCGATTGGCGGAAAAAAGATAATTACCTAAAGAGGTTTGGTTATGAACGATAGTTTTTCTATCTTTGCAGCCCCGCAGCAGAGCGCTCCGGGGTTATGTTGAATACATATTTTAAAGAACAGAATGGCAGTTAAAATCAGATTGCAAAGACACGGTAAAAAAGGAAAGCCTTTTTACCATGTAGTAGTTGCCGATTCGCGTGCTCCACGTGACGGTAAGTTTATTGAGCGTATTGGCTCATACAATCCCAACACCAATCCGGCAACGATTGATTTAAATTTCGATAAGGCGCTTGATTGGTTGAACAAAGGTGCACAACCCACAGATACTACCCGTGCGATTTTGTCGTATAAAGGTGTGCTTTATAAAAAGCACTTGCAAGGCGGTGTGAAAAAGGGTGCTTTTGACGAAGCAACTGCCGATGCTAAGTTTGAAGAATGGCTTAGCGCAAAAGAAGCTAGAATCCAAGGTAAAAAAGACGGATTGGCTCAGACTAAAGAAGAGGCGAGAAAAGCAGCATTGGCTGCTGAAGCGAAGAAGAAAGCAGAAATGGCTGCTGCCATCGAAGCGAAAAACACGCCTCCGGCAGAAGAAGCTCCCGAGACAGAGGAAGAAGTCCCTGCAGTGGATGCTGCTGCTGAGACAGCCGATGAAGCTCCGGCTACTGAAGAAGCTCCGGCTGATGAAGAGTCAAAGACGGAAGAGTAATCAAATTATTCTTCAAACAAAACAAAACCGCTCCGGGGAATTCATCCTTGAGCGGTTTTTCATTATTCGGTTACATCCTGACCATCTATTGAATGGAGTTGACAGATAGTTTCTACATCGGCTATATAAGCAAAACCCGTGGACTCAAAGGGGAGGTGCAGCTGTTTTTTGAGTTTGACGACTATGAAGCACTGGAAATGGACGTGCTCTTTTTGGAAATGGAGCGGAAGCTTGTTCCCTTCTTTGTTGACAGCCTGAAAATCCACAGTAACCGTACCGCATACTTGTTCCTGGAAGATGTAGACCACATCGACAAGGCGAAGGCTCTTGTCCGAAAAAAGGTGTATCTGCCCAATAACAAGCTGCCTCAACGTAATCCGGATGATTTTAGGATCGGCGATTTGAAAGGATTTAGGGTGTATGATTTGACCCATGGCGAATTGGGTGAAATCGTCGAAGTGCACGAATATCCGCAGCAATTTGTTGCAGCAGTCGCTTATAGAGGTAAAGAATTGATGTTTCCGTTGATTGAAGATCTGATTGTTTCGATCGATCAGGAAGGTCATCGATTACAGGTAAATCTACCCGAAGGATTGGTAGATGTGTATTCATAAATAAACCGGTTTGATTCCATAAGCGATCACAGTACTTTCGCTTAAAAAGAATATTGATCCATACCAATAATTTGTCTAAGTTTGGCGGCTGCCATAGTCAGGCTCGATGAAATGAAGATAACTGAACATATAAAAAACGCCAACGGAAAACCCCTGTTTTCATTTGAACTGCTGCCTCCGATGAAGGGGCAAAGTATTGCCAGTATCTATAATACGATCGATGCATTGATGGAGTTCAAGCCACCTTTCATTGATGTGACGTATCATCGCGAAGACTACATCTACAAGCAGCATCCGCATGGCTTGCTCGAACGTATCGCCTATCGCAAACGTCCGGGTACGGTGGCCATATGTGCAGCGATCATGAACAAATATAAGGTGGACGCCGTGCCACATCTGATTTGTGGTGGATTTACAAAGGAGGAAACCGAAAACGCACTGATCGACCTACACTTCCTGGGTATTGATAACGTACTGGTTTTACGGGGTGATGCACGTAAAGCGGACAAAGATTTCGTGCCGACTCCAGGTGGACACGCCTATGCCACCGATCTGTTGCAGCATGTCAAGAATATGAATGGTGGTAAATACCTCCACGAAGACATTGAGAATTCGGAATGTACCGACTTTTGTGTGGGGGTGGCTGGTTATCCTGAAAAGCACTTTGAAGCGCCTAATTTCGAAACTGACTTTAGGTACTTAAAGAAAAAAGTTGAAATGGGTGCCGATTTTATCGTAACGCAGATGTTTTTTGACAATAGTAAGTACAAAGCATTTGTGGAACGCTGTAGGGCCGATGGGATTAATGTACCCATTATTCCCGGATTAAAACCCATTACTTCCGCCAAACAACTGATTACGCTTCCGAAGATTTTCCACATTGACATCCCGGTGGAACTCAGCGAAGCAATCGGGGCCTGTAAAACCGCGCAACAGGTGAAAGAAGTGGGCATTGAATGGATGGTACAGCAGTGCAAGGAGCTGGTTGAATTCGGTGCTCCGGTATTACATTTTTATACGATGGGTAACCCGGCTCCGACTAGACAAATTGTGGAGCAGGTATTCTAATTCCTGCCCCACGTCCATATCCTTACATTGTTTTTATCCTTGCTCCTTATTTAAAATCCTTACTCCCTATTCATCTCTTTCACCCAGGTATCCCGCAGTGTCACCGTACGGTTAAATACGAGATGGTCCGGAGTGGATTGTTGGTCATCTAACGTAAAATAACCTTTGCGGATAAATTGATAACCTTTGCCTGGAACCGCATTCAGTAGATCAGGTTCTGCATAGGCTTTCTCGATGATTTGCAGGCTCTCCGGATTGATGGTCAATTTAAAATTTTCTTCTGCGGCCGGATTTTCCACGTTGAAGAGCCGGTCGTATAGCCTGACTTCAGCGGTTTTGGCGTGGGGTACACTTACCCAATGGATGGTGCCTTTCACCTTTATGCCGCTGGTATCTTCACCACTCTTGGATTCAGGTAAATAGGTGCAGCGGATTTCCGTAATATTTCCTTCGCTATCTTTTACGGCTTCATCGCACTTGATGATGTAAGCATGTTTTAGCCTTACCATCAGTCCGGGGGCAAGCCTGAAAAATTTCTTGGGGGGATTTTCCATAAAATCTTCCCGCTCAATCCACAGTTCATTGCTGAAAGGTATGCTGCGTTCGCCTTCCCCTCCCTCAACTTCCGGATTGTTTTCGCCTATCAATGTTTCCGTTTTTCCGGCGGGATAATTGGTGATAACCAATTTCACCGGATCGAGCACTGCCATGCGCCGCCATGCGGTTTGGTTGAGGTCTTCCCGGATGCAAAACTCCAATAGTCCCACATCGATTATATTTTCGCGTTTAGCCACGCCGATACGTTCGCAGAAGTTGCGGATACTGGCAGGCGTATACCCACGGCGGCGTAGTCCGCTGATGGTGGGCATGCGCGGGTCATCCCAGCCGTCTACATACTTCTCATTGACCAGTTGGAGTAATTTCCGCTTACTCATTACGGTATAATTCAGGTTGAGCCGGGCAAACTCGTATTGTTTAGACGGAAAAATTTCGAGCTGCTCAATCAACCAGTCGTACAGCGGCCGGTGCGGTATGAATTCCAGCGTACAGATGGAATGTGTGATGTTTTCGATCGAATCGCTTTGTCCATGTGCAAAATCATACATGGGATAGATGCACCACTTGTTGCCCGTTCGATGATGGTGTGCATGTTTGATCCGGTAAAGCAATGGATCGCGAAGGTGCATGTTGGGATTGGCCAAATCGATTTTAGCACGCAGCACTTTCGCTCCGTCCGGATATTTCCCTTCGCGCATTTCCGCAAACAAGCGGAGATTTTCTTCCACGCTCCGGTCACGGTAAGGAGTGGGCTTGCCCGGTTCCGTGGGGGTACCTTTGGATGCCGCGATTTCTTCCGAAGAGCTGTCGTCTACATAAGCAAGGCCCTTTTTAATAAGTTTAACGGCATAGCCATATAAGGTCTCGAAATAATCAGAAGTATATAATTCTTCGGCCCACTGGAAGCCCAACCATTTAATGTCGTTTTTGATGCTTTCCACGTATTCCGTTTCTTCGGTAACGGGGTTGGTATCATCAAATCGGAGGTTAGTTTTGCCCATATATTTTTGGGCTAATCCGAAGTTAAGTACGATGGATTTAGCATGCCCGATGTGCAGATAGCCGTTGGGTTCGGGTGGGAAACGTGTCAGCACCCTTCCGCCGTGCTTTCCATTGCGGATATCTTCTTCAATAATTTCCTCGATGAAATTGAGAGATTTTTCGTCGTTTAACATGCTGCAAAGGTAATTATTAGTTTTGATCAAAAAATAAACCTTACTGAAGCATTTATGTCTAATTTTACGTCTTCATGAATCGAAGCTGCGAAACCTGATACGACAGGTTTCCTTGGGCCTTTACGAATAAATGATTTTCTAATGAATAAAATACGGTTTTCCTTTTGTTTGCTGCTGGTCCTGCCGATGATCGGTCTTGCCCAAAGCAAAAAACGACCCCAGGTATTCGTGTATGGATATGGAGTAGATGCCTATGCCGCGGCATTGCAATCTTCTTTATCGAACCTGAATACGGTTTGGGTGGTCAACGGAGACAAAATGATTCCCGAGTTGACTTCGGAAATAATTTCCATTCCTTCCGATGCGGGACTGGATGCGGGAATTTGGGCCAATCTCCTGGCGAAAACATTGCGATCCGATAAACCCAGCGACTCACTTTCGGCGATAGCCCGGCGACGGATAAATCCACGGATTGTACAGAATGTGATCGATAGTGTGCTGAAAACCACCCAAAATCTGACGATTATTGAACAGGGGCAGGTTCGCTCCATCAAGAAATCCGGAAAGGATTGGCAGATCGAGTTGGCAGATAAGAGCCGTATGAAAGTCAAGGCTGTGGTGGATGCCTCTAAAGACGCCTATCTATATCAGTTGGCGGGGGGAAAGATTGATAGCATCGCTACACGGGCAACCATACCCGATTCGTATTTCGAATCTGCAGTTTCCAGTGAACTTTTCCGTACGGGAGTCGCTGTGGGCGAGCAGGATGGCCGTGCGTTTACCTTACCACTGTCGGGGTTGATACCGGGCGACGACAGGAACTTGTTTCTGACCCAACGGACGCCTGTGGTCCAGCACCTGTTAACCGGCGATGAGCAAGACATCCCGTTATTGATGCATGTGGGCCAGGCGGTTGGAGCTGCGGCTGCTTATGTCGCTTTTTTTAAAACAACCTCGGATAAGGTGGATGTACGAGATGTGCAGGGCGAATTGTTGAAATATGGAGGCCGATTGATACCGTTTAGCGATGTGGCACTCGAAAAGCCCTATTTTTCGGCGATTCAGCGGACGGGTGCTACGGGTATGCTGTCCGGTAGGATCAGCGAAGATGGACGTATGTATTTTGATGCCGATGAGGCCGTGACAGTGGCCGAGATCAAGCCGGTCTTGAATCAACTTTTTTCAAGGAGCCAGATTTGGTTTGTTGATCATGCCGATGTTGATACACTTACATTGGCAGATGTATTCAGCTATATTAAGTTTGTCGGCCAACGGGGTAATGAGTTAGAAGGCCAGGTGCAGAAAAACTGGAAACGGCGTTTTCATTTCGAGGATGAATACGATGAGCAACGCATCGCAACGCGTAAGTATGTAGCCGTGCTATTAGACGCCTACTGCGGTCCTTTTTCCGTGAAAGTAGGGCTTAACGGTACCATTCAGCGCTGAAAATCAGGTCAAACTGATCTGGCGCTTTATGCTTTCTTCTAGGGAGATAATGGTCTCCGTCCGTTGTATACCTTTCACCGCTTGAATATCTTCATTCAATACTTTACGCAAATGGGTGGTATCGCGGCAGATGATTTTAGCGAACATGCTGTACGTCCCCGTACAATAATGTAATTCCACTACTTCTTTTACTTGTTTTAGCTGCTCAACGGCGTTATTATATTGAGAACCTTTCTCTAAATAGATTCCCAGAAAGGCAGTGATGTCAAATCCGACCTTTTGCGGATTAATTATTAAGTTTGAGCCTCTAATTATTCCCAATTCTTCCATCTTTTTCATCCTAACATGAATAGTTCCGCCGGAAACGATCAATTTTTTTGCTATTTCTGTGTATGGTATCGATGCATCATTCATTAAAATGGATAAAATTTGTATATCCAAGTTGTCAAGATCTAAATTTTCGAGCTTTTTTTCCATATAAAACGATATTTATTTCAATTTATCTCAAAAATAATTATAAAAAACGTAAAAATTGAATTTTTTTAATAAAAATTCTTTAATAATTTGTGGTTATTGTTATATTTGTATCAATCGATCAGCAATTAAATAATGAAATGTTGATCAAAGTAGTTTGCCCTCCCTCAATTTAATATAGGTTTATAATTGGTTAGCGTAGAAGCTCCTCTCCCAAAGGAGCTTCTTCCTTTTAAACATAAATTGTCAATCATTCAAGTTAGCGATAATAGCGGGTTTTCATTGTAAATTTCTCAAAAATATAGACTAAAATCGGTTCATTTATGAAAATATTACAATTATTTACGCGGCGCAATTAAAAATGTATCTTTACGCTTCAAAATAACCTTAAAATGGCGTTTGACGATGGAGACGGATGATGTAAAAATTTCGCGCAAGAAGCCGATATATCCGGTAACTCCTGCATTACAAAAGTATCTACGTGCTTATCAACGCGATGCAAGGATGCCTATCAGCTATGGGAATCTGTTAGATTTTTATGAGACGGTTCCGGTAATCGATAAAAACGGAAAGGATACGTTGTGGGAAACGCCCTTATACCCACCGCATGTACAAGAAACGCTTTACAACGGATTGAAGATTATTTATGCCGAGCTCAAGGCGTCAGGGAATAGGCGGGTCGTGGAACATAAATATATTGATCGGGTCGAATATTGCAGTTTTGGCAACACACATCCGTTCCGCATACGCATTGTCAATCGGCTAAACGATGTATACGATTATTTTTATGTAAAGCAAGCGGATGCTTCCAGAATATACGGCTTGGAATTGGAACAGATTATCTCGCCAAATCCGGTGAACTACTTGGTAGACGGACAGACTTTGGTGGAGGAACATATTGTCGGTATTCCGGGCGATGTATTTGCTCGTACGTTGATGCATAATCCCGATTATAATCCCAAGCGGATCGCCAAAGAGTTTGTTAAATTCAACGAACGGTGTATCATTACCTTACTAGGCGATATGCGATCGTATAATTTTGTCATGCAAATTACCCCTGACTTTGATGATTTCCAGTTTCGGATACGTGCCATCGACTTTGACCAGCAATTCTATGAGGGGAATCCCAAAATATACATGCCGCAGTTTTTTAAAGACAACCTGCCTTACGTGCAGTTGTGTATGGAGCACCTGACTGACCGCACGGCATCCCAATATCAGCAAGAGGAGCGTTCATCCATTGTGCATCGTGTGCGCAGCGAACGTCACCGGATTGCTGCGCTGCGGGATGTATCCAATACCGAAGAATTGTCAACCTCCGCCAATGTGAAACGGCTTAGGGAAGGGTACGCGGCTTATTACCAAAATGAACAATACCTGAAATGCCGTACCATGACGGATATTATCGAATTGAATGTCAAAAATGTGATCAGGCAGGTGAAATTGTAGGAATGGCTAACCCAAACGATCTGCGTTATCCCTGATAAAGTCGTTCCAACCGGAGTACCCTTTTCTGGAGCTTCCTTGCGAATTGTTTTGGAACGCGTGGCATACCGCCACAGCTAGCCCATCTGTAGCATCCAGAAATTGGGGAGTCTCTTGAAATTTCAGTAAGGTCTTAAGCATGGCAGCTACTTGTTCTTTGCCCGCATTCCCATTGCCGGTAACCGATTGCTTGATTTTCCGCGGCGCATATTCGAAAATCGGGATGTCCCGATTCAATGCGGCGGCCATAGCGACACCCTGTGCCCGACCCAGTTTGAGCATTACCTGGATGTTTTTTCCATAAAAAGGTGCTTCTAAGGCCATACAGTCCGGCTGATACTGCTCAATAAGCGCCGTTGTTTTCTGGAAAATCTGCTGCAATTTAAGGCCATGATCGGATAGGTGATCCAATTTGATGATACCTAAACTGATCAGGGATAGCTGTTTGCCGATTTCCCGGACGATGCCATAACCTAATACTGCAGTGCCCGGATCAATACCCAAGATAATCCGCTCCTTATCCGTGGACTTTTGCATCTTGCAATATTAGGGTTTTCCCGGGAGATTACGAATCAGCTGCTCCTTAAATGATCTTGTTAGGTTTGCCATATAAAATTTGTAACATTGCACGCTAAATCATCGGGTTTGAGCAATAAGGTAAAGAAGATACTGGGTATCGTACTCAAAGTTACTATCCTGCTATTGGTAGCGTGGGTATTATACCGTAAGCTTAATAATCACCAAAATTTGTTGGAATTCGAACGCCTGATGCTCGGGTTAGGTACAGCAACTGTTGCAATTACCTTATCTGTGGTGGTTGCCCTGATGTTTGTCAACTGGTTGCTGGAAGCGGTAAAATGGCGATATCTGTGCCGGTATATCGAACCGATCAGTTTGTGGAAGGCGACTCAATCGGTATTTTGTGGGTTAACATGGGCCGTATTTACGCCCAACCGTATCGGTGAATTCGGCGGTCGGGTACTCTTTCTCAAGCCACGCAAGCGTATTTTTGGTGTGGTAGCCATGGGAGTCGGTGCATTGGCGCAGTTGGTGTTGACAAGCGTAGCAGGGTCACTTAGCATCGCTTGGTTCGTCAATCGGTTTTTTGATGTCAGCGTCTTCGCAGGTGGGGCGTTATGGCTGTTGGCGGTGCTATATGCGGGGTTTTTCCTGGCGCTTTATTTTAATGTGAGGTGGATTGACGGTTGGATAAAGCGGATTGGGTTCCTGCGCAGGTTTCATCGTTTTTTTGAGATTCTTACGCGTTATAACCGAAAGGAATTACTCATCGTTTTCCTGAATTCGTTGGCACGTTTTGTTATTTTTACTTCCCAGTATTGCATACTGATGCTGGTCCTTATCCCCGGTATTGACTTTGTGCCGATGCTGCTTTTGATCTTTATTCTATTTTTTGTTCAGGCGGCTTTGCCCACACTGGATCTGTTTGATTTTGGCGTCCGCAGTGTTACGGCGAGTTATTTATATGGACACATTACCGATCAGGACATTGCAGTGATGGCAATCGCATCCTGTATTTGGTTTATAAACCTTATATTGCCCGCCATTTTAGGTTCGGTGTTTGTCTTAAAAATTAATTTCTTTGGCGATTCAGTTGATTAGTATCGCATTGGTGATCTTCACCGGTGTTTATATACTGTTGGTGGGGTATATGCGTAGCGGTTGGGGCGCGTTGCCTGTCTTTTCGCGTGGGGAGAAAAAGGCCGGAACGAAGGTCAGTGTGCTGATTGCGGCACGTAATGAAGAGGCAAATATAGGTCGTACGCTTTCGGATATTTTGGCCCAGGATTTTCCCAGAGAGCTGCTGGAAATTATTGTAGTTGATGATCATTCTACGGATCGTACATCTGCCATCGTGCAGTCTTTTTCTAAGCAGGGTGTGAAATTGTTGACCCTCCGTGAATCAGAACCTTTGAATTCTTATAAAAAGAAAGCGATATCCATGGCAATCGCCGAAGCTATCGGTGAGCTGATTATTACAACGGACGCCGACTGCCGGATGGGAAAAAATTGGTTAACCACGGTGGTTACCTGCATAGAGCAGCATCATTATTTTCTTTTATCGGCACCGGTGGTTTATTCGCAGCAGCGTAGTTTTTTTGAAGAGTTACAGACATTGGAGTTTCTTTATCTCATCGGACTGGGAGCAGCCGGTATTGGAAACCGATATCCCTCTACCTGCAATGGAGCCAACCTTGCCTATCGACGGGATGTGTTTTACGAAATGGGAGGATTCAATGGAATTGATCACCTTGCTTCAGGCGACGATGAATTGTTCCTTCATAAAGTGGCGGCTAAATATCCGGATAAAATCGGATTCTGTAAGTCAAGGGATGCAATTGTCTATACGGACGCCAAAAGAAATTTACGGGGATTTATGAACCAACGGAGACGCTGGGCATCCAAGAGTACGCATTATAAAAACCGGGGGATTGTTGCGTTGGGTATTTCCATTTGGTTTTTCAACGTTCTGCTGTTATTGAGCGGAGTGGCAGCGTTAACGTGCTGCCAGGAGCTGTGGCCGGTATTTGCTGCGGCAATTTCGCTGAAATTCCTGATCGAATTCATTTTTCTCTATCCGCTCTGCAGGTTTGCCCAACGGAAGGACTTACTGACGTACCTTCCCGTATTGACCATCGTGCACGTGGTTTATATGGTATATATCGGAGTTGCCGGCAATATGGGTAAATACCAATGGAAAGGCCGGCGGGTCAATTAATTGATTTTTTCACGGATCCGGGTTTCTGCCTGGGCTACCACTTCGTCAGGGCTGAGTCCCTGGGGTTCTATGGGAGGAAGGACTTCCCATGACATCCGGGTAAACGTGTTCAGTGGGAAAAAACCATATTGAACCATCTGCCAGGAGTTATTTATTGCCACAGGCACCACCAGCACATTTGGAACCTTTTTCAATATTGTTGCGATTCCTCCCACATTAAATGGTTTGATTTTTCCGGTTCTCGCACGGGTACCCTCGGGAAAGATAAAAGCCGACCAATTTTTGGATTTCATATTATTTGCCAGTTTGAGGATTTCGGCAATGGATTGCTTGGGATCCTTCCGGTTGATGTTGGCAGCCCCGCCATGGCGTAGATTGAATGATATGCTTGGGATGCCTTTCGCGAGCTCAATTTTCGAGATAAACTTTCCGTGATGCTTGCGCAGAAAAAAAATCAATGGCGGAATGTCATACATGCTTTGGTGGTTTGCCACAAACAGAATGGGACGGTCTATCGGTAGCCGCTGCCTGTTGGTGAACTTCACCGTGTTTCCCAGTACGTAATACGTACAGAGTAAAAAGCAGTTGAGTACATCCACGCATTTTTTGTGGGCTTTGTATCCCCCCAGTTTCAGGCAAATCCATTGTATCGGATGAAAAACTGTAATGATAATGCCGAAAAGTAAATAAAAAATTGGCGAAAGAATATAACCGAAAAGTTTTCTCATGTATGGTTGTCCACTAACGGGTTCATTGAAAAACTGCAAAGATACGATTAATCAACAGTTTAGCAAGCGTTCGCCGCGGTAGGTATGGGATCTACTGTACCCTGGACCGTTGGTTGAAGCTATTGCGTGTGTAATTTCCCGGCAAGGCATGATCCCCTTCTTCAAAACTGAAATGTACGACATTGATATTGGGTAATTCAGTGTATGCATAGGTAGCTTCCATTAAGTACATCTGTGCCCCGGCCGATCCCATCTGTTGCGTAAGATATTGAGCATCGGTGATATGCAGGTAAAGTGTGTCGTTGGAAATCCGATCGATTTCCGGTTTGATTTCAGGGTAATTGGTTATCAATGCCTGTGTAAGAGCATCGGCATTCAATGAAGCCGTATCGAAATCTGTATTCTTCTCAATCGTTAGTTGTTCGGTTTGCTCATCAAAAACGGCAAGGTAGGGCAGCGCAGGCAGGGGTGCCTCCATATCTTCGGCAATTTCTTCAGCTACCTCGTCATCGCGGATTTCCGATGCCTTATGCTGTCGGGAATCATTCCGGCATGAAAATGCTGTTAAAATGAGAAGGGATAGAACTAAAGATCGCAGATTTGACGTATTCATGGCTTTCCGTACATTTTAATGTGTTCTTTTATGGGGTTGTGACTGCAACAGGCAGTATTTTTCCATTAAAGAACTGATGGCCGGTGAGGGCAAAATGGGCAACATATTTACCCATCTCTGCGGCAGTCACTGGCGACTTGTATCCTGGAAACGCTTTTTCCAGCATTTCTGTTTGCGCCGAACCCAAAGCTAAGCAATTTATTTTGATATTCATATCCGTGAATTCCAAGGCCAAGCATTCCGTAAGTACATGCAATGCAGCCTTGCTGGCCGAATAGGCTGCTAGTCCGGGAAATTTCACGCTGCCTTGGAAACCACCCATGCTTCCGATATTGACAATATGGCTGTTGGTTGTCAGGTAAGGTAACAGCTGTTGAATGATTTGCACGTGACCCAATAGGTTGCTTTCCGTCATCGATAGAAAATCAGCAGCCGATGTTTCCACAAAGGGTTTATTCAGCAACGCACCGGCGTTATTGATGAGCGCGTGGACTTTTCCCAATTTTTTGTTAACCATGGGGGTGAGTATCCGCTTATAATCCCCGTTTATGATGTCAAAAGGAAGAATGTGGATGTTAGAAGCGTATGCCTTCCCCGAGGTGGCGGATTGTAGTCCGGCGAGTCTCTCCCCTGTGCGGGCAATTGCCAGCACCTTGTTCCCCTGTTCCGCTAAGGCCAAGGCGGCCTCAAAGCCAATTCCATTACTTGCTCCGGTAATCACAATATTTGCCATGGCAGTCAGTTTTATTCATTTTCATCGTCTTCCTCATCCATCTCCGCTTCGGCCGTAGTAGGCAGCCTGTCTTCGCCCAAGCCCTGCGGATGGAAAATAAAATACGAACCGGTAATGGAAAGCGCCGCAGATATGAGATAGAAGAGTAGACTGATCAATACAGCTAAATGAGGATCCAGTTCAAAAAGCTGTGCTCCATACATGTTCCCAACTTCGCGTAAACCCAAACCGCCTGCAGAAAAAGGAATGACGGCAACCAGCGACGAAAGTAAAAACATCAGTAAGTAGGGAGAAAATTTACCGTCAAAGCGAAGGGCATAGAGAATGAGAACAGCAGTAACTGCCTGCATGGATTGTACACCCAGGGCTTTCAGGTGTGTTAGAAAAAAATGTTTGCTATAGGTAGGGAAATAACGTTTCAATACTGCATAATAAGCCACCGTACCCAATGCAACTGCAGCGATCGGAACCTCATTCGGTATTTGCAAACGGGGGATAAAGATGACCAGGGTAGCGGTAATGAAGCAGAGTGCCCAAAGACCGCTAAGGCGGTCGAAGAAAACGGCGGATAATAGCCTTCGGCCTTTAACTTTAAACTTACGGCGCAAAAAATAGATTTTATATCCGTCACCTCCCACTCCGCCCGGCAGAAAGAGGTTGTAGCACGACCCCAAAAGATACAACTTAAAATTATACCGTTCCGAAAGAATTAACCCCATCCCTTTGAAAAAGCCGTTTAATCGTGAAGAAGCAATTAAAATTGAACACGCATAGGCCAAAAATGCCAATACAAGGAATAGGGGGTTGGAGTCGATCAGCGCCTCCTTCAGGTCGGCCACATTTACTTTGCGGAATACCCAATATAACGCGGCTGCTGTAAAGCAAAGTTTAAGAACCGTTTTTAAAATATTCCATAACCTTTTTTTATTCATAATCTACGCGTGAAGCTCCAAAGGTATAAAAAACGTTAAGAGTAATGCAATGGCTTCAACCGAAGATGAGGGGATAAAGTCGGGCATACAGCATAATCAAGTATACAATCAGCAGGCCGGTGTTCAAGGACAACATCCAGTTCAGATCTGCTTTTTGATACTTATGGCGCAGCGTGAGAATAAGCAACGTTAAAAAACTCAGAAAGAGGATACCGGGAAAAATAAAGGCCCATTTATTTTGTATGTACACAAAGGTGGAACTCAATGGCTTGGCTATTTTATTTTCAAGAATAGCTGGCGCAAACGCAAACAGCAGCAGTAGCATGAAAAGTCTGACCAGCAATTTTGCAACAAATTTACTGATGGTATGGTTTTTGGGAGAGATTGTCATACAGAATAATTATTTTTACAAGCGAATCTATTATCTTTACGGCACAAAAATACAATTCCAATCACACAGATTTTTGCGATACTATGAATAGGTCATTATTTGTACTCACAGTGCTTCTGTCTTCGGTTTTATTTTCGACGTCCTGTTCCTCTCAGCAGAGGTCTGTTGAAGGGGGGCCGTCTGCGACTGCGTGGAAAAACGGGGTGAAAGGACAATGGGTACTGCATTCTATTGACAAAGAAAATTTTCCTTCTGCATATTCGGTGAAATCAGTTTTTGAAGAAGCTCCACCGGAGTGTTTTGTCGGCAGTGTTTGGAACCTGCCAAACAATGGCAAAGGTACCATCACCTTCGATGCAGAAGGTACACTTTGCGCACCGGGGGCTGTACGCAACATTGTGTGGTCTATTTATAACCCCGGGAAGGGCAACGGGCAGCCGCAGTTTCAGTTCAAGAAAATATACCCTGGAGATAAGCCGAGTAACGTGACCGCCGGTTATCGGCTGGATCTTTCCTACGCAGATAGTGAACAGCTTGTGCTGCGGATGCCATTGGATTTAGAGGGTACTGCAGGTTACCTGGTTTTTAATTTTGAACGGCTTCAATGATACATTGTAAACTTAATAATTAAAACGTATGAAAGCAACCGTGTTATCTTTCGTGTTTGTAATGGCCCTGTCTGTGCTATCTTTTGCACAACAGGATAAAAGTAAACGGGCGAGCCCTCCGGCTCATACTACCGTAACTACGGCGGACGGAGTCACCATTGACATCCATTACAGTCAGCCTTCCTTAAAAGGGCGCAAAATAGGTGTTGATATTGCACCTTTTGGCAAGGTATGGCGTACCGGTGCAAATGAAGCCACTACCTTTGAAGTGAACAAAGACGTGCTGGTGCAGGGACAGGCACTTCCCGCAGGAAAATACAGTCTGTATTCCATCCCCACCGAACAGAACACAACGATCATTTTCAACAAAGTGTGGGATCAGTGGGGCACTCAGTACGACGAGTCCCAGGATGCCCTTCGCGTAGTTGTTATGGGCAACGAAAGCGGGCAGTCCGTTGAGCAGTTTACCATCAAAGCCGATAAAAACGGTACGGTTACGCTGGTTTGGGGACCTTATTCGGTACCTTTTACGGTTAAAGCCGCTAATTAATTAGCAGTAAAGTCTTCGTGGATGCGCGGCTCATTCAATTGACACCGGCTCCACGAAGTTTTAATTGACTAAACCTGTTTACCCATCCATTTTAATCCGTAAAATTTAATACTTTTGGCTTTTTACAGTCAAAATAAAGGTACAGTGGAACTTGCTAGAGCAGCGCGTTCCACAGACCATTGAACAAACACTAGTTGAATGAAAGGTATTATTCTGGCCGGGGGCTCCGGTACGCGCTTACATCCATTAACGCTGGCGATAAGCAAGCAAATGATGCCCGTGTATGACAAGCCCATGATTTATTATCCACTATCCACCTTGATGCTATCCGGTATCCGTGAAGTGCTGATTATTTCCACCCCCCATGACTTGCCCGCTTTCCGCAAATTATTGGGAGATGGTTCGCAATTGGGATGTTCTTTTTCTTACGCCGTACAGGAGGTTCCAAATGGATTAGCCCAGGCTTTCGTAATTGGAGAGTCATTTGTGGGGCGTGAAGACGTTGCCTTAATATTGGGAGACAATATATTTCACGGTGAAGGGTTGTCGCGCTTGCTGCAGCAAAGTGCTAAGTTGCCGGAAGGAGGAGGGGTCGTGTTTGCGTATCCCGTATCCGATCCTGAACGTTATGGTGTGGTCGAATTTGATGAGCAACGAAATGTGGTGTCCATTGAAGAAAAGCCGGCATCCCCTAAGTCTAATTATGCGGTCCCGGGTCTCTACTTTTATGACAATACGGTCATCGAAATCGCTAAGAATATACAACCGTCAGCCCGCGGTGAATATGAAATCACAGATGTCAATAAAGTATACCTGGAACAGGGACGGCTGAAAGTAGGAGTTTTTAGCCGCGGCACAGCTTGGCTGGATACCGGAACCTTTACTTCGCTGATGCAGGCAGGACAATTTGTGCAGGTCATCGAAGAACGGCAAGGGTTGAAAATCGGGTGTATAGAAGAGGTCGCCTACCGCATGGGATTCATCGATGGCCAGCAATTAGAAACCATTGCCCAACCGTTGCTAAAAAGCGGATACGGCCAATACCTGCTGAAATCGGTATTGAAGAAACCTGTATGAGCTACCGCTCAAAAAAGGATATAAATAAGCGGCTCATGCAAGCTTCATCACCTTTTAGAAACAATTTATTCTAATGAAAAATAACTGAAGGAATGTCAAAAACTGCGTTGATTACCGGCATAACTGGACAGGATGGAGCCTATTTAGCCGAGTTCTTGCTGAAAAAAGGGTATCGGGTGCATGGCTTAAAACGAAGGAGTTCGCTGTTCAACACAGACCGTATTGACCATTTGTACCAAGATCCCCATGAGTCGGGTCGTCATTTTACATTACATTACGGCGATCTCACTGATGCCACCAATCTGATCCGGATTATCCAGGAGACGCAGCCGGATGAAATTTATAACCTAGCCGCACAAAGTCACGTTAAAGTGAGTTTTGATACACCGGAGTATACAGCGAATGCCGATGGATTGGGAACACTCCGCATATTGGAAGCCATCCGGTTATTAGGTCTTGGTAATAAATGCCGTTTTTATCAGGCGGCTACTTCCGAGTTGTATGGTCTCGTTCAGGAAGTACCCCAGCATGAAAAAACCCCCTTTTACCCGCGCAGCCCGTACGCAGTGGCTAAGTTGTATGCCTATTGGATTACCGTCAATTATCGGGAAGCGTATAACCTTTTCGCCTGCAACGGAATACTGTTCAACCACGAAAGCCCCATCCGCGGCGAGACTTTTGTGACACGTAAAATAACAAGGGCCGTAGCCCGGATAGTACTGGGGTTACAGGACAAACTGTATCTGGGTAATCTTTCCGCCCAACGTGACTGGGGGCATGCAAAAGATTACGTAGAAGCAATGTGGCTGATGTTGCAACAGGAGACAGCAGAAGATTATGTGATTGCAACAGGTGTGACGACAACGGTACGTGATTTTGTAAAGATGAGTTTTGCAGAGCTGGGTATTGAAGTGGAATTCAGTGGAAAGGGAGATCGTGAAAAGGGCGTAATCATTGATGCGGATGAAAAGCGGCTTATTGAACTGGGTATTCAACCATCAACCGTGAAATTCGGCCAAACGGTGGTTAAGGTAGATCCAACGTATTATCGCCCAACTGAAGTAGATTTATTAATCGGTGATGCCACAAAGGCCCAGGTGAAATTGGGTTGGCAACCTAAATACAACCTAGAAGCACTTGTACAGGATATGATACATTCAGACTTACTGCTGATGCGTAAGGAGGAATATCTTAAAAAGGGTGGTTTCGGGACGCTGAATTATTTTGAATAAGCCGGTGGGTTGCCTTGGCGGCCTACGTTCGAAGGATGTTGGAACAATTTTTGCATGGGTTTGTGTGTTGTAAGGAAAGGGGTTTTGCCGTACATAAACCATGCAAGAAATACATACCATGCAAGAAACAGGTACTGAATCCAAGCCTGAGGAGATAAGAAAAGATTCAACCAAGATTTATTTCTTTGTGGTGGCCATTGTTGCGTTGCTTGCTACCAACGTGTACTTTTATGTGAAGTATAAAAATACGGGCGATCAGGTTTATGAGTTGACGGGCGAGAAGGTGAATATGCAGGCTGAGATTGATCGTATTGAAGCGGAAATGGATCGGCTGACCAATGAAAATGTTGAAATCAATGCTGCATTGAAGGCTTCCCAGGATAGTGTACAGTCTGCCATTGCATCCCTTCGACACCAATTGGAACAAAACAATCTTACGCGGGAGCAGCTGACAGAAGCCCAACAGGAAATCAATCAACTAAAGCTGCAGGTTTCTCAGTACAAAGAGGAAATAGAACAGCTGAAGAATCAAAACGCACGCCTTACATCGGAGAGGGATGAGTTGAAACGGGAAATCTCATCGTCTTCAGAACGGGTTGCCGAACTTGAGGATCTGAATACAGATCTAACAGATAAAGTAAAGGTAGCATCGGCATTGAAAATTTCAGACATTGTGGTGAATGGTGTGAAGGAACGCAATAGCGATAAAGAAAATGTCGAAACGCGTGCAAGAAGGACCGATAAGCTAAAAATCACATTTACGATAGCCGATAATCCGTTGGCAGAAAGGGGGATGCATGATGTTTACCTTCGTGTAATTGATCCCAATGGTAATTTACGTACGGCGGATTACGGGCTTTTTGAAGTGAATGGAAATCAAATTCAATACACCTATAAAACGGCCATCGAATTCCTGAATGACGGTGCATCCTACACCATTGACTGGAAGGATACCCGGGCTTTCCAAAAAGGCGCATATACCATCCTGTTATATGCGAACAATGCAATAATGGGACAGGGAAGTGTCGTATTGAAATAACAATGCCTATGCTTAGTAACCTATGTCAAAGGCTGTTTTACACCTACTGCCGGAATCCGGATAAAAAACGTCGTACCTTTTCCAACATACGTTTCGTACTGAATGCTTCCTCCCATTCCTTCGACGGCTTGTTTTACGAATGCCAAACCGAGGCCTGTTCCTGAACTTTTGGTGGTGAAGTTGGGCTGGAATAGTTTTTCCCGTGCCTCGGGACTGATTCCATGGCCGTTGTCTTCGATTGCGATCGAAACGTAATTGTCGGACTCATAGTTAATGTGGATGTCGATCAGACATTTTCGTTTGGTAATCGCTGCTTCAATTGAATTTTTAATCAGATTATTAAACGATCTCAACAGTTGGTCGCGGTCTCCCTGTATCTTAATCTCGGGGTCCCCGCAACGATTAAAAATCTGTATTTTGACACCGATATTGTTACTGAATACCTCCACTG
This sequence comes from Parapedobacter defluvii, assembly GCF_014642075.1. Taxonomy (GTDB): domain Bacteria; phylum Bacteroidota; class Bacteroidia; order Sphingobacteriales; family Sphingobacteriaceae; genus Parapedobacter; species Parapedobacter defluvii. Next base: position 24,778 of record NZ_BMIK01000005.1, read on the forward strand.
TCTTATTTATGATATCCAGCACATCTACTTCTTTGAGTTGTGTATCCGGCATTCTCGCAAATTCCGAAAATTCGGAGGCTATCAGCGATAGGCTATCGATCTGTTCGATGAATGATTCGCTGAATCGGGCAAACCGTTCGTCAAACCGTGGATCTTTCTCTTTCCACGAGCGTTCCAACTGTTGAATCCCCAGCTTCAAGGGGGTCAATGGATTTTTGATTTCATGGGCCACTTGTTTTGCCATTTCCCGCCAGGCAGATTCCCGTTCCGATCGCATAATCGTATTGGCACTCTGTTCGAGTGCCGCAATCATGAGATTATATTCCTTAATTAAGCTCCCGATTTCGTCGTGACGTTTCCAAAAGATCGGCTCATTTTGTTTGCCGATACTGGTTTTGGCCAGGCTGCGTTGTACCAGCGCCAATGGAGCGGTTATTTTATTGGCAACAAATACAGCGAATAGTCCCAACACAAGAATAACCAGTGCATATATATTGACCAGCGTGTTGAGGAGCAGTCCGATATTCTGTTCAAATTCCTTTTGGTAACTATAGTGGGGCAAACTCAGAAAAGCCACCGGTTCATATGCATCATTTCGGATCGGCGCATAGGCGGCAATAAAATTCAAATTGCCGATCTGTTCATGCTGAATAAACTCCGACCGTTGCTGGCGGGCTAAATGAAGCCAGGCTTTGGGGTTTATGTACCGGGATACCAAGCGAAGGTCATAGATACGGGGTTGGGTGGAATAGGTCAGTTGTCCATCAATCCCGTATAGATTAAGATCCGAAGCAATGGATTCCGCAATGGTATTGAATTGCTCGTCAGTGGAAATTTCCCGGTTAACATTTGCCTCCTTAAGGATTTTTGACTCTAATCTCCCCGCGATGTCTACCACATATTTCAGTACGGCACTTTCCTGTTGTTTTCTGAATTGGCTGCTGATGCTAAAGAAAGTGATGATTCCCGCCACGATTAGCGTAAATACGACTGCAGCCACCATAAATGTCTGTATGCGCGTGCTGTACAATACACGATTGGTGAGAATTAAGAAGCTCCATCGGAGGTTCCGCAAGCTGAAATCGTTGCTGTTCAGTGTCAATACCAACCACCGTGAAATGAAAGCAAGAATGGCAAATAACAGAAAGACAAGGAAAATAAAGGAAAGTGCTGCCAGCTGCTTCCAGCTGCTTTGCTGTGGCTGGCTGACAACGATCAGCGTCCGGCTGTTGGGCCGGTACATCATGTGATCGAAACCACCTTCGTTGCCAAGGGGGATGTATTTGCGTTGATCCGGCGGATACGCTTCCGATGACAATGGATAAACGTAGTCGCCGTATTGACTTACAAGGGTGCCGTCCCGGTAAAATGCAAAAGAATACTGTGTAACCAATTCTGTCTGCCGTTGATCGATTCGGCTGTCGATTAGAATGTCGGGATAAGCGGCAAGCTGGCTGAACGAGCGGTTTTGCAATTCGATGAGCAGAATGCCTAGCAGATTTCCGTCTTTTTCGACCGGCAGCTGCGCGAAGTATTCGAAATTGCCGAACCGGCTGTTTCCCCTGTAAAAATTTTCAGACACTTTAATGGCGCCTGATATTACTTTATTGCGGTATGATTCGAGTTTACTAACCGAACTTTCCCCAATGGGAATCCAATTGGTATCATATTCATTCGCCACAAATTCGTATTTCGAGAGATAGCCGCTTAGGTAAGTTCTTTTGAGGTGTTCGTTAAGCAGATCTCGGTTCTCAGCTTCCGGCCATTCAAAATATTCGATCAGAACGGGGTCTTTTACGATTTCTTTTTCAAGGTCATGAAACAAAGCAATCGCGTTGCCATCATCCGGGGCTTCCATTCTAAAAATGGCCAGTTTTTGCGCTTCCTCTTTTTTATAGCGCTGGAATTGATCGTGCTTTATAGCGGTGATGGCAGCAAGTAATAATAAGGTCGAGATAAAGATGGCCAAATCGAATTGGCCCTCCCATTTTTTGACATACCAACCACGTAATCCGATCAATACAAATAATAAAATGAAGGTAACGGGGAAATTATCAAGTGAAAGTTTCATAAAGAAAACACTGCGGATTATCCCCGCACATAGAATAAAGGCAATGCCAATAAAAAGTAGCCTCCTTGGATTGGGAACAATTGCGTGTGCCAGTGTAACCAGCAAATCGATCAGCAGGAGCAGCGACATAATACTGAGGCATAGGGCAATGATCCCAATCCAACTGTATATATTCAGGTTCAGTATATTGGTGACATCGAAGTTAATGTCTGAATTGGTGACAAGTCCGGCGAATACATTTGTGATACCCAGACTCACCAAATAAATGAACAATCCGAACAGCAGCAGTAAAACAAAGCTACCTGCTTTGGTGTATCCAAATGCAGGGATTTTCAGCTGATTCCGGAATGCAAAAAGATATCCGGTAAACCAGGTAAATGCAATCACATTGAGCAGGAGGCCACCCAAATGGGGAAACAGAAAGCTAGAAGCAAAATTTCTGGGATCAAAAATTCCGGTGTAGAAATGTGAGGCTAGCCAGCCGTAGTGAAGCTCTAGATAGCGTATGCCCGTCAAGCTACAGGCAAACAGTAAAACCGAATACCAAACCCAGCCTCGTTTTGCCATCCACGCACAGATGATATTGAGCAATAATACCACGCAGAATCCTGCGAGCAGCCACATGGCAAGTTCCAACTTTGAAAAAAAGGTGTCGTGCTGGCCTTCACGTAATTTGACGGAAAACAGGTATTCGCCGGTCACACTCCGGATGTTGTGAATCAGCTGATCGTCGTATCCGGCAATTTCAAGATTGTCGGTCTCAACGAGGTTTTTCGAAAATACATTCCGTAAATATTCATTGTTTTTTTGGAAATCTGATTTTATCGGAATCAGGAACAGCACGGCGAAATTTCCAGTACTCTTTTTGATGGATTCATACCATCCGTTTTCCGTTTTTATCATGTCAACCCCATTGCGGATACCTGCATCGGTTTTCGGTACGAACGTATCCGTTCCCCAAAAGATTAATTCGTTATTTATGTATGTAAAGGGATAGATGTCATTCTGATCAACAAAGTAATCAAGGATGTCTTCCGTAAGTTTGACATCGGTGTCCAATGCTTTCAGTGCATTGAACCGGCTGGTATCGTTGAGGAAGTCAAGAACAATTTGTTCCTTCTTGTGTAGGTTACTCTGGATTTTCCGGGCGTCTAAGAGAAGAATCTCTTCGTCATTGAAGGTAAGGTTAATGGAAATAGCAGTGCCGATGAAACACAAAGTCAGCACCAACAGCAGCAACCTTATTTTGACGACTGTACTCAACCTTTAGACGGGTTAATCACGTAAAAATAGCAAATCCCCCGCTAAATACCAATGGTGATCAATGAGCCTCTTCTTCTTTAAAGATTTTGGCGTTGAGGTATTCACGGTTCATCCGTGCAATATTTGTCAATTTGATGCCTACCGGGCACTCGGCCTCACAGGCACCTGTGTTGGTGCAGCTGCCGAAACCTTCAGCATCCATTTGAGCCACCATGGCCTGCGCACGGCTGTAGCGTTCCGTCTGCCCCTGCGGCATCAACGCATATTGGGAAATTTTTGCAGAGACAAACAGCATGGCAGATGCATTTTTACAGGCAGCCACACAGGCTCCACACCCGATGCAGGTGGCAGATTCAAAAGCTTCGTCGGCTACAACCTTCGGAATGGGAATGGTGTTTGCATCCGGTACACCGCCGGTATTCACGTTAACATATCCGCCTGCCTGTTGAATGCGGTCAAACGCTGTACGATCTACCGCCAGATCCTTGATTACGGGAAAAGCGGAGGCTCTCCACGGTTCAATTACAATGGTCTGCCCGTCGTGAAAACTGCGCATATGCAACTGGCAGGTGGTCGTTCCCTGCTTAGGGCCATGGGGGCGGCCATTGATGTGTAGGGAACACATTCCACAAATACCTTCGCGGCAATCATGGTCAAAGTGGATGGGGTCTTCACCTTTGCGTACCAGATCTTCGTTGACAACATCCAGCATTTCTAAAAAAGACATGTCCTGAGAAATCCCGTTCGCTTGATAGGTTACAAATTTACCCCTCGTTTTGTCATTTTTTTGACGCCATACTTTCAACGTCAGGTTCATGTTTCCACTCATGATTATCTTATTTTGACTTCTCTTTTCAGAGATTTCGTACCTCTAACCTCGTACCTCGTACTTCTAATCTCGTACCTCGTACTTCCTATTTATAGCTCCGCTGTGTCAGCTTCACATTTTCAAATTCCAATGCTTCCTTGTGGAGTACCTCGGGTTGATTTTCACCTTGATATTCCCAAGCGGCTACATACCGGAAATTTTCATCATCCCGTTTAGCCTCACCTTCCTCGGTTTGGCTTTCTTCACGGAAATGCCCCCCACATGATTCGCGCCGGTTGAGCGCATCGTCTACCATCAGTTCTCCCAGTTCAAGGAAATCGGCCACACGACCGGCTTTTTCGAGCGACTGATTCATCTCCTCATTTTCGCCCAATACGGTTACATCAGACCAAAACTCCCTGCGTAATTCCTGAATAAGCCCTTTTGCCTTTGTCAACCCGACTTCGTTGCGTGCCATGCCGCAATACTCCCACATGATGTGCCCCAGCTTTTTATGGATGTCGTCCACTGTTTTGCTTCCTTTCAGCGAAAGCAATCTGTGTACGTTCTCTTCAACTTCTTTACGGGTTTTTTCGAAGTTCGGATGATTTTTGTCAACAGGGTCGAAGCCCAGTCCGGCTAAGTAATCGCCCACGGTATATGGAATTACGAAATACCCATCGGCTAGCCCCTGCATCAGTGCTGATGCCCCGAGCCGGTTTGCCCCGTGATCGGAAAAATTACATTCACCCAGGGCATATAAGCCTGGAACTGACGTCATCAGGTTGTAATCTACCCAAAGGCCGCCCATCGTGTAATGCACAGCAGGATAAATCCGCATGGGCTGCTTGTACGGATTTTCATCCGTAATTTGATAATACATATCAAACAGGTTTCCATACTTCGCCCGTACGGTATCTTCACCCAACCGTTTGATTGCATCTTCGAAGTCTAGGAAAACTGCAATACCTGAGGCGCCTACGCCGCGGCCTTCGTCCACAACCTCCTTGGCATTACGGGAAGCCACGTCACGTGGTACCAGGTTGCCGAAAGAAGGGTATTTGCGTTCTAAATAGTAATCGCGGTCCTCTTCCTTGATGTCGGATATCTTGATTTCCCCTTTACGTAGTTTTTGGGCCAATTCCACCGTTTTCGGTACCCATACCCGTCCGTCGTTCCGGAGCGATTCCGACATCAGCGTCAATTTTGACTGGTGATCCCCTGTGACCGGAATGCAGGTAGGGTGAATCTGCGTATAGCAGGGATTTGCAAAGAACGCCCCGCGTTTATGAGCGCGCCACGCGGCGGTAACGTTACAGCCCATGGCATTTGTGGATAGGAAGAATACGTTGCCATATCCCCCGGTACACAATAGCACGGCATGACCTTCATGCGATTCGATGGCTCCCGTTACCATGTTGCGGGTAATAATGCCGCGGGCATGCCCATCGATGGTAACCAAATCTAGCATCTCATGCCGGTTGAACATTTCTATTTTTCCTTTATTGATCTGGCGGTTCAGGGCAGAATACGCACCGAGCAGCAGCTGCTGACCCGTTTGTCCGCGGGCATAGAATGTCCGGGATACCTGTGCACCGCCAAATGAGCGGTTATCCAACAAACCGCCGTATTCCCGGGCAAACGGAACACCCTGGGCCACACATTGGTCAATGATGTTTACGGAGACTTCAGCTAGTCGGTATACATTGGCTTCGCGCGCCCGGTAGTCGCCTCCTTTGATCGTATCGTAAAACAAACGGTATACACTGTCACCATCATTCTGATAGTTTTTGGCCGCATTGATCCCGCCCTGTGCGGCAATGGAGTGGGCCCGCCTTGGGCTATCCTGGTAGCAGAAAGCTTTGACGTTGTACCCCAGCTCTGCTAGGGAAGCTGCAGCAGACGATCCCGCCAATCCGGTACCTACCACGATGATGGTGTATTTCCGCTTGTTGGCCGGGTTGACCAGTTTCAGATTGAACTTATGTTTCGACCATTTTTCGGCCAAGGGCCCTGCTGGTACTTTTGAATCTAACATAGTGTAATAACCATTATATCAATATGCCCGCTATGGGCATCGCGAATCGCTTAACTGGAAAAATAAAAATACAACGGCATGGCGGCAAACCCGATGGGGATGGCGACTCCGAATAACCAGACACCCAGAAACCGGATGACGGGTGCATATTTCTTATGATCAAATCCCAGTGTCTGGAATGCACTTTTAAAGCCGTGGATCAGGTGAAAGGAGAGGGCAGCCATGGAAATCACATAAAATGCAACCAGAAGCCAGTTTTTAAAGGTAAACTGAACTTGTTTATATAAATCCTTTGCCTTGATTACCTCCACATCGTTGTCGATGTATTTCACGTAATCCGTGTATTCATCTCCGATTAATTCAGTTACCGTGGTTTCCTGGGTGGCCAGGTCGGTCCGATATTCAATGTAAGGCACGCCGTCGTTATGGTACTTCCACCAGAAATTGCTCATATGGGTCACAATGAAGACCAGTAGCACCGTACCAAGTATCCCCATGTTGCGCGAATTCCAGGCGCTGTTTGCGGATCCGCGGTATACGGCATATTTTACGGGTCTTGCCTTCCGGTTATGGATCGTTATTACCAGCGCATAAATCGCGTGTATAACAATGGATGCATACAGCAGATAGGAAACGACCCGGATGGGGGTGAAGTGGGTCATAAAGTGGGCGTAGTCATTGAATGCTTTACCTTGATCGTTGTAAAATAACTGCAGGTTGCCAATCAGATGGACGATCAGGAATGTACATAGGAACAGACCCGTTAAACTCATTATCAACTTCTTCCCCAGTGATGAAGAAAGCAGATGTCTTGATTTGCTCATTCTCCTCGATTATTTGCTTTTGGTAAGCAAATCTACCAATTGATTTATTATCGGTAAAAACAAACAAGCAAAATAGTTAATTTAGAACTGTTCTAAGTTTTTGACATATAGGAGCATAAAAAAGCCATGCCAGAAATGGCATGGCCGTGTTCAGACACGATCGTGCCAAGTCGTTAAAACAACCTGTATCCAACCCCAACGGTCCAAAGATTTAACTTTTGGGGGGCACTGTCATTTTTGCTCAATTCACTCAATCCGTGTTCGTACCGTAAGTCTACACGGAAGTTACTGATGTCAAGGCCAAGACCACCGGTCACTGCCCACGCCTGATTTTTATAGTCATCGACATTCAGTACCTGTTCCGTAAACGTATTAGCGATATTTTTGTCTACTACGAAGGAGACAACCGGTCCTGCAACAATGCGCAACCCCGCAGGCCCCATGCCGATACGGGTACCCAATAATAAGGGCAGGTCCAAGGAGGTGAAGGATACCTTTCCTTCCTCATTTTGTTCAACCAGTTTTGCTTCAGAACTTTTGCCTGTCACATAAAGTTCGGGTTGAAAGTGTACACCTGCACCGCCGATGCGGGCCCAAACACCAGCCTGATAACCTGTACGTGTACTGGCGTCCAAATACTTTTCGTTGTCCGACTTTAAACTGGAGAAGTTCAGCCCTGCTTTAACGCCAAACTGTAAGCTTGGCAATAACTGGGCATTCGCCCCGACAATTGCCGATGTCAATAGAAAAGCTGTGATAAAAAACTTTTTCATAGTATTTAATAATTTAAATACATTTCACTACAAAATTCGAGCCGAAATCGTCGCTTTCCCATTGTAGGCCGGTCAAGGATTGGTGCAGTCGATGTCTTCGTATTGTGCGATCGCCTCTTCCAGTTCCTTCCGGTTGGCAAGCGTACAGTTCTTTATCTTTTCCAGCAGCGTAGTTGCGGTCTGTTTCAGACGTTCGCAATTTTCGACGGAGGACGGATCGGCAACATAGGCTTCTATTGCCTGTTGGTAGGCCGCAGATTCCCGCTCGGCTTTGCAGCCCAATGGGCCTGTTCCTCCGTCTTTTTTGCAGCCGGATATCAGTAGAAACCCGGTGATAAACAGCATCCCGAAAATTGACTTGTTCGTGTTCATAACGTTTAAAATTTAAAATGGTAATTAACTGATTCTGGTTATTTTAATCCTTTATTGGTGATAATCGCCAGCCACCTGCCCGTCATGGCAAATCCCTGAGCAATCCGGTCATTGTGGTTGGGGGTGCCTACAAAAAAATTGTCGCCGGGTACCCGGTCGGCCTCAATCTCCAGAAGCGCATTGCCCGGATTTGCCGTCTCCACAAAGGTTAAGGTGGAACTCACTTTGGCATGCTGGTTTTTGATGCCGCCGAACCAACCCGGATAGATCCATTTGGTTTTGACAATGAGTGTATACGGTGTTTCTCCTTCTTTGACAAAGCGGATGCCGGTCTTGGCATGTTTCTCCGCGGCGGCGATGAAATGATCCAGGAACCGGTTGGTTTTGGCGTCATTCCAATCCGCTAACCAATCCGCTGATTCCCCGGACTTTTTTTCTTCGATTTCCTTAACGCGCTTATCGATGTACTGCTGTTCACTGAGATTTTCATCGTAAAACCTGACCTCACTGAGGTCTAGTTTTACAGCGACGTTTTCCTGCCCTTTCAGGAAGTCGAGATTGCCGGATACGACCTTCGGTTTTTGGGCAAAACCTGCAGACACCGTTACGGCTGTGATGAACACTGCCATGCACAGTCCTTTCATTAATTTGCCATTCTTCATTTGCTGATTAGTTGTGTGTTTAAAAATTTCTGTTAGATATATGTTTTTCCGATCCAAAGATAGAACGTGTCTTTCGTGCTGATACCCCCCTAAAGGGGGTTTTGGAGTTCGCTGCGGTTTCAATTTTTAGATGCCTGTGTGGAGTTCAAAAAACTTCATGTACTTTTGTTAGCAGTTAATCAATTGATAAAACAGGTAGGATATGGCAGATATAAAAATCACAATACCGGAATGGGAAATCCTGAAAAAGAAACTCAGGCGGAAATACAACCATCTTTCTGATGAAGATCTTGCGTTCGAGCAGGGGAAAGAGGACGAGTTGGTAAGCCGTTTAGCCAACCGGATAAAACGGACCCGCGATTATGTGCTGTTTACCTTGAAAAAGGGGCTGGCGGATTTGGAGAGCAATCGGGTTTAAAAAGGATATTGCATGGAAGAAATTTCGTGGCAGGACTTTGAAAAAGTAGAACTGCGTGTGGGTACCATTATCGACGTTTCAGATTTTCCAAAAGCCAGAAAGCCAGCCTATAAATTGCGAGTTGATTTCGGCGAAGAAATAGGAGTGCGCCAAAGCAGTGCACAGATTACCAAACACTACAGCAAGGAGGACTTATTGGGGAAACAGGTGATCGGGGTGGTTAATTTTCCCAAAAAGCAGATAGCAGACTTCCTATCGGAGTGCCTGATTACCGGATTTTCCGATAAAAACGGTGATATTGTCCTAAGCACGGTCGAACGCCCGGTACCCAATGGAGCCAAGTTGATTTGATTCACGGAAGAACGCATGAAATATATCAACTTTGAAGAAGCCAGCGATACGGTTTCCGACGAAATATACATGAAGGAAGCGCTGAAGGAAGCGCATAAAGCGTTGGAGCAGGGTGAGGTTCCGATCGGTGCAGTTATTGTATCCAATGGCAGGATCATCGGTCGCGGCCACAACCTGACAGAGCGGCTGAACGATGTCACCGCCCATGCGGAGATGCAGGCATTTACCGCTGCGGCAAATTACGTTGGCGGCAAATACCTACACGACTGCACCTTGTATGTAACCATAGAGCCCTGTGTGATGTGTGCGGGTGCAGCATATTGGACTCAAATCACCCGCATCGTGTTTGGGGCCCGTGACGAAAAGCGCGGTTTTTCCAATTTGGGCCGCGCCAATGTACTGCATCCCAAAACAACGCTCATGAGTGGCGTGCTGGAAGCTGAATGTGCGGAGCTGATCACGTCATTTTTTCGTAATAAACGTATTAAATAATCATTAATGATTGGCCCTGCAAACAAATTAGCTTTGATAATCGTTAATTATGCTAGCAGGGCGGCTTTCAGGCAGCGTCGCTGCGATCAATAAAATTGCTTTTGTGGGCAACTTTAGCTAAGTTTGTCCAACACTAATAACTAATTTTTAATTAAAATATACGTATTATGGCTTTTGAATTACCGGCGTTACCTTACGCCTCAGATGCATTAGAACCCCATATTGACAAGGAAACCATGGAAATCCACCATGGCAAGCATCACCAAGCTTATGTGGATAACCTTAATAAAGCGATTGCAGGTACAGATGCGGAGAATCTGACGATCGAAGAAATCTGCAAAAACATTTCCAAATACCCTGCAGCGGTACGCAACAATGGTGGGGGGCATTACAATCACTCATTGTTCTGGACGGTTCTTTCGTCAAATGGTGGAGGTACACCTTCCGGTGACCTTGCGGCTGCCATCGATGAAACATTTGGGTCGTTTGATGAGTTAAAAAAGAAACTGCAGGAAGCGGGAGCTACCCGTTTCGGTTCGGGATGGGCCTGGCTCGTTGTGGATGATTCCGGTAAATTGCAGGTTACATCAACGCCTAATCAAGACAATCCGCTATTTGACATTGCTGAGGTAAAGGGTACACCTATCCTGGGAATCGATGTGTGGGAACACGCTTATTATCTGAAGTATCAGAATAAACGTCCGGGCTATCTGGAAGCGATTTTCAATGTAATCGACTGGAATGCAGTAGGCAAGCGCTATGCCGATGCAAAGAAATAAAAAGTAAAACATAGAAGTAAAAAAAGCGGCCGTACATCCTTGTATGAGCCGCTTTTTTGGCAGTATGGCCAAAGAGTCTGATGTCTCATATCTGATGTCTCATATCTCATATCAAAAAAAAATGAAAGCGATCGTTCTTCACGGAATCAAAAAGCCTTTAGTAATACAGGAAGTGCCTGCACCCCAATTAAGTGGTCACGAGGCGTTGGTACGTGTCAAGGCCGCCGCGTTGAATCGCCGAGATTGGTGGATACAGCAAGGACAATATGCAGGGTTGAAGTTTCCCATTATTCTGGGTTCCGACGGTATGGGAATTGTCGAAGCCGTCGGTGCAGATGCGGGCAATACCTGGGTGGGCAAAGAGGTTGTCCTCAATCCTTCTATGGCCTGGGGAGATAATGAAGCATTCCAGCAAAAGTCTTTTTCTATTTTGGGGCTGCCGCAGGATGGAACCTTTGCAGAATATGTACGGGTACCGGTGGAAAATTTGTACGAGAAACCCCGGCACCTTTCTTTTGAGGAAGCAGCTGCGTTACCACTCGGCGGGCTTACCGCATATCGGGCCCTTTTCAGCCGAGCTAAGCTGGTAGCCCGCGAAAAAGTGCTGGTGGTCGGTACCGGTGGCGGCGTAGCCTCCTTTACCCTGCAGTTTGCGTTGCATGCCGGTGCCGAAGTGTACGTTACTTCGGGAAGCCGGATAAAAATTGAACAGGCGATTGCTATGGGTGCATCGGGCGGTGCATTGTATACTGAGGAAGGCTGGGCACAGCAATTGTTGGAAAAGACAGGTGGATTTGATGTAATCGTAGACAGTGCACTGGGAGATGCGTTTACACATCATCTCGATTTGATGAATCCAGGGGGCAGGATCGTGTTTTTTGGGGGAACAGCCGGAAATATTCCCCCGCTCAATGCACGGAAGATATTTTGGAAGCAACTTTCCATATTAGGAACCACTATGGGATCACCCCGCGATTTTTCACAAATGCTGTCCTTTGTTGATGACCATCGAATCAAGCCTGTTGTGGACAGTGTGTATGCCCTCGATGAGGCGGAGGCTGCTATTCGGAGTATGGACGACTCATCGCAGTTCGGAAAAATTGTGTTGAGTGTAGAAAGGATGTGAATTTCGGAAAACAAGGAAAAAGGGGCGCATGTACTATCCGCCGTATCGGGGCTCCGTGGCGGAATATAAGGAATCGATTGATCATGTGATCAACTTAACCATGGCCAAACAAAAGTATTTCCAAGTTTTTAAGAGATTTTACGGTTTCCCGTAAGAATGGGTTTTTCGTCCTGCAACGAAAACAGTTATGAATACAGGAAATCTTGAGCCGAATGGAAAACAAACCTAACGATGATTTACCGTGTCAATAGATCTAATGTTATGGTAAAAAAGCAAGAAAATCAAGGAGAGGAAATACCTGAAATTTTCGGATGAAATCGACGAACAACGAAACCAAAATTATTGTATCTTAGAAATTGGTATCAGACCATCACGTATATGAAATATTGTTACTTTTTAATCACCTTATTCCTACTGGCATTCACTTTCGCTTGCAAAAAGGATAATCCAGAGACCGAACGTATCGTAAAACCGAAATTAACCGGTGCGGTTGAAAAAGGACCCTTTTTAAAAGGTTCCCAAATATCTATCGTGGAGTTGTCAGCAGATCTAAATCCAACGGGTCGGATTTTTAAAACAGAGATACTGAGTGATTTGGGGCATTTTGAGATGAATGATCTAGCGTTAGTGTCGCCCTATGTGCAGGTATTGGTAGACGGTTTCTATTTTAATGAGGTAACTGGGGCACTTTCGAACTCGCGTATCACACTGGGTGCCTTGGTCGATATCAGTTCGCAGAATACGGTCAATGTCAATGTCATTACCCATCTTGAGCAACGACGCGTAAAACATTTGATGAAGGAAGGGGCTACTTTTGTGCAGGCAAAGAAGCAAGCGAGTAGCGAAATCCTGCAGGCGTTTTACATTAGCGAAGAGCTGGACGTCACGTCCGATAATGTGAGCCTTGTAGACAACAATAACAATGCAGCTTCATTGCTAGCTATATCGTCCGCGCTGCTCAATACGGTTTCGTCTGATGCAGCGTTGACTGAAACGCTGAATTCCCTAGCGCAACAAATCGAGTCGGATGGAGCGCTCAGTGAAGCAGACAGTGAACGGATCAAGCAATCAATACGGTCGTTGAATATGGAATATATTGCCGACAATGTCGTTACACGGTACCGTGACCTGGGAATGGAAGTGGAGATTCCAGATTTTTTGGACGTAATACCCATAGATGAAATCACTGAACAAGATTTTTTTACGACCGAAGAAGATTTTATTGTGGCCTACGGTGCGGCGGTAAAATCATTTTATGAGTATTACCAGGCATTTGCAGTGTTTGAAGCTGCATATGCTCACACCGTAGACGCGAGCACCAATCCAACCTATTTTGAAATTGCAGGGCATCAATTTGCACCTACTAATACACCGGTATTCCAATTATGGGTAAAAGCTTACGGAACCGTGCGGATGTTTAGTTTGCTGATACAAAAGGGGGAAGGTAGTCAACTGACGATGGCAAACGAGATTGCGCGCTACGCACATACCCACCTAGGTTACCTTTATTGGTCAATGATGACCTTATGGGGGGACATTCCGTATTTGGATCCTGCGCAGTTGGATAATCTAATAACTCCTCCCAGAACCCGGATGATTGATATCCTGTCTTACCTCACTCCGTCGATTGAAGCTGCGGCGCAGCACATTCAGGCAGCAAACAATCAATATGGCATCAGTAGATCATTTCCGTTGGCTGTTTTGGCGAGGCTATACCTGTTGGAAGGCAATTATATCAAGGCAAAGCAATACGCAGAGGACGTTATTCAAAGCGGATTGTTCAGTCTTTCACCCGATCGGTGGGGAGGGACTGAAAACGTATATGGTTATACCCTGTCAGCCGATTTTCTCGAAGAATTAGTTAATCCAGACTACCGAGAGCTGATTAATAACAGCAATACCATCCAATATGTTACTTATCCTGAAATCGTGTTAACGGCATCGGAGGCCTGTCTTAATTTGGGAGAAGTTGACCAAGCCGTCGGATATCTGAATCAAATTAGGCAGAGTAAAGGCAAATCTGCATTGGCTTCAACAGATCGTGCCGTAATCGAACAGGCACTGTTGGACGAAATTAAAGACGAATTGGGGAAAGACGGACTTTGCTTTTCGGCGCTAAAGCGAAATGGTAAAGCAGAAGAAGTATTGGATATACCAGCCTATCGGGAACTGATACCCATACCGCAGCAGGAAATGGAAAGAAATCCCACCATGACGCAAAACCCGGGGTACTGATTGGTTTTACGGTGCTCGCAGCCACGGGGTGATCGGCTAATGGTATGTGTAGACGTAGGACTTGTCGCGGAACTACCGTTTGTAAAAGATATAATCCGTAATCAACGGCTCCATTCCGTTTTGTCGGAATAAGAGTGCAATTTGTCCGCGATGGTAGGTAGAATGGTTGATGACATGGAAAAGAATATCCCCCACTGTATTGACAAAAGGTCGCCCATCGCTGGTCTTATAGGTGATTGGGTCGGTTAATCCGAAACTGCCCAACAGGGTAATCGTTTGGTTAAAATTGTGCTGATCTATTGCTGCGAATGCGTCACTTGGACGGCTTTCCCATACGGTACAGCCGGTTGGTTGGCCCAGAATCCGGTTATTCCATATCTGGTGAGCATTCAGCATATGGCTGAACAGAGACATTGATTTTACATCGGCTTGCTCGGGTTTTTCACTCAATATGGCTGCTAATTGCTGGTTGCAGTGGTGATTATACGTAAACAGATTCTCAAAGAATGTTTTCATTTTCTTGCCTACTTTACTCCTTGGTAAACGTAAATTCCCCGCCGTTTTGTTTGAGCACAAAGGAACTTTCCGCCGGATTGAATTCAATGACCACCCCAGCTTGGTCAAAACTAAATTTATCCTTTCCGGTAGCCTCCAGGGGAAACGAAGGCTGTCCCGTTGCTTGCGCCAGTAAATGACTCCCGTCGCTTGTGATGGTAATATGTATCGGTAGTTGGGAAGACGAATATACGCCCAGATACTGAGGGATTTTGTCTTCTTCCAACAAGTAGCTACTGAACACAGGGATGTCATACGGTTTGTTAAACGTTGCACTCAATACGGCTATTGCAACATCGTTGTTATTCATTGCTGTACCATTAGACAGAAGGGCAAACGAAACTTGGTCCTCGGGAAAATAGCCCCAGGTAGAGCGGAATCCATCAATACCGCCCGAGTGTCCAAATGCTTTCCTTTCGTAAAACGGTAGTTGGAACAGTCCCATTCCATAGCCATCCCGGATGGTTTCCATTTGCGCTACGCTTTCTTCCGACAAGATTTTTCCTGTAAGCAGGGCTTCGCCGAACTTAATGATGTCTGTGGGTGTAGAAATGATGGCTCCGGCTCCAAGCGGTATCGAACGGTCGGTCTCGGAATCCCTGATCCATCCGTCTGAAGCTGTATAGGACCGCGCTTCGTTGTTTTCTGGGTCAATCTTGCCACCGAGGAATGTATGGCTTAAACCTACCGGCTTAGTGATATACTGATCCAGTAGTTGTGCATAGGGCTTTCCAAAAGCTTTTTCCAGTATGTAGGTCAGCAATACATAATTGGAATTGCTGTAACTCGCTTTGGAATCCGGCTCAAAATCACTACCGAATGCCGAAATGATTTCCACCATTTCCTTTTCCGATTTCGGTTGCTTATTCCATTCTAAGTAATCGTCGTTATTGGTGAAATTGGCTATACCGCTTCGATGGTTCAGCAACTGGCTGATGGTTATTTTTTCCGCATTTGCTATCGTTGGGAAATATGAATCGATCGTTTGATTGAGACGCAGTTTATTTTCCTCTATTGCTTTCAGCACCAGCGTTGCGGTGAATGTCTTGCTTATGGAGCCAATTCGGTATTTGGTGTTTTCATCCGGCTTTTTTTGCCCTTCCACATCGAGGTATCCCACGGATTTCGTGTAAATCAGTTTTCCGTTTTTTGATATGGCTACGCTACCCATGAACCTGTTATTCTTTTCAAGGGTGTCGAAGTAAGCGTCCAGTTTGCTTTTGTCAACGTCTTGGCAAAAGGCAACTACCCCGCCGAATAAACACAGTAATGTAATAAAAGTTGATTTTTTCATGCTGCTTTGACGCCTAGCCACTCCAGATTGTTACGATAACCAGATTATGTCACACCTATGCTCCTGCCCGCTTCCCTTACCCTTCCTTCGGTCCCTATCCCCATATCCCCCGCATATACCTCGGTAAAAGTGCCCGCCATCGACCTATTAGCGAAGGGCAAGCGGCTAGATAGCGGAGTAAAGGTGTATGAGGGGGAGCATGGATGAGGAGGCACACTTCCGCGTGCTCACCGCTTGAAATCCGGAATCGGATACCCCGCTGCTGCATGATCGATTACCAGTACCCAATCTTTGCCGAAACCTTGCGTCGGTGCCACCAGCTGAAGTTCTCCTGTACGGTTTAATGTTCCCAAATCGGTGGTTTCTGCAGTAGCCGGATTAAACCACCATCCCCGCAGTGCACCGGCTTTGAGTGCTGATGTATTGACGGTGATGTCCCGTCCCTGAGGTATATAGATCATGAGGTAACTTCTCCTACGATCCCGGAACGCACGTATGTGTTCTCCTTTTTTTCCCTGTCCGCCGGCAACGATGGTCTGATCGGGTACGCGGTCCTTAAACGGACGTGATTCGATGAGTTGACGGAGATAACCGACCTGGAATGCACCCGGTCGGTCAAGGGCTTCGGTCCAATACCGATCCGCATGGTTGATTTTTTCCTCTCTCTCACTCCAGAATTGCCAGATGCTGTGATGTCCGTATGTCACTCCGCATGCACCCGCAAAGACGGAACGGTAGGTTTGTTTGCGAACGTCGTAATCGTTGAAATAACCATTTTTAGGATCCCATGCCGGCCAAGGATTTACCGGATGATCTTCATAATTCGGCTCCGAATCCAATGTCGGCTTCGTCGGCGCTCTTTCGCGGTCGCGTGTAATCCATTCCCATACAGGTACATCGTGTCCCGACCCGTGCCCGGACTGCATCATGTTTACGTGCAGCCACGGTTCGTCGTGGATTTGCCGGGAGGTCGAGTTCGGTCCGCCCGAAATGTGATAGGAGAGGAGTGCTTGCCCTCCGGTGGCATCAAGAATGCCGTTGGCCATCGCACGCCATACCGGGCGGGTATCTACGGAATCATGGATGGCCGGACGGTCACCCCCTAAAATCCAGATGATATTTTCCCTGTCTTTGTAACGGTTTCCGAGCCAGCTGCCATAACGGTAGGCATTCTCGGTAGTGAAAATCTCCGGACCGCCGCCCCACATGCGGGTCACCTTGTCGCCCCACGTTGGCAACAATCCGATGAACAGCTGTCTTTCGTACGCCGATGTGATCACCTCATCCACCAGTTGAAAATAGGATTCATTCGGCTTCTCGGGATCCTGGTCGGCCAGCGGAATATCTCCATATTGATTCGGGCGCTTTAAACCGTCCATCTCAGCCAGCACCACGGCCTGGATAACATTGAAACCTTTGGCTTTCCGGTTATCGAGGTATTGCGCAATTTCTTCCCTTGCAAGGCGGTGAAACAGTTCCCATGCCGTATCTCCCAACCAAAAAAATGGGGTCCCATCCTCATACTGCAGGTAGTGGCCATCCCGTGTAACCTGTAGGCGGCCATGTTCCCAGTTTGTTTGTCCGTAGGCGGCGGTGGCGATGGAAAAGGCAGCCAATGCCGGTAGTAGCGTGCGTAGCGGATTCATAAAGCTAATTTCTTTTCAAAACAAACACTGTTTTCAATACCGATATACTGACCATAGTTTTCAGTCCGCGTGTAGCCGTTCTTTTCATACAGGGCAATAGCTTCGGGTTGTTTTTTCCCTGTTTCCAATAAGCAGCGTTTATAACGCAGTTCAACAGCCCAGCTTTCCAGTTCGGCAAGCACCTGGGTGGCGATACCCCTGCCTCTAGATTCGGGCAGTGCATACATCCGCTTGATTTCCATTATTTCGGACGCATATTCTTTCATGGCCCCGCAGCCAACGGGTTTATTGTTTTCATAGGCGACGATGGCGTGTTTAATGCGGTCAATTTTATTGAACTGGTGATAAAAAGCATGTTCACTCCCATCCCGTTGCGCCAGGTCGGCATCCAGCAACCCGACAAGCATTGCAAAGTCCGGATTGCCCGAATCGGTTCTTGTGAGTTTAATCATGGTTCTTGCGTTTACCTGGGCACAGCAATCCCTTTGATGATCTGTGACACCACGTCGTCTGCCGTCAACCCTTCCATCTCACGTTCAGGGGTGAGGATGAGGCGGTGGCGTAATACAGCAGGGGCCACGCGTATTACATCGTCCGGTGTAATGAAGTCGCGGTCATCCATTACGGCGATTGCTTTGGCGCTGTTGGCAATTGCCAACGAGGCACGGGGCGACGCTCCCAAGTAGATGGATTTGTGGTTGCGCGTTTCATGTACGATACGGGCGATAAACTCCAATAATTTATCTTCGATATGCAGGCTTTTCACCGTCTTGCGGTAATTGCGGATATCTGCCGTGGTAAGTATGGGTTTGATGGAGGTAATTTTTTCATCCAGTTTCTGCGTATGATGGTAGGCCAATATCTGTGTTTCTTCTTCCAGGGAAGGATATCCAACTTCTATTTTAAATAAAAAGCGGTCCAATTGGGCCTCCGGCAACCGGTAGGTACCTTCCTGTTCAATCGGGTTCTGTGTAGCCAGTACCACAAAGGGTTCCTCCATCGGATAGGTATGGCCGTCTAAGGTAACCTGCCGTTCTTCCATCACTTCAAATAAGGCAGCCTGTGTCTTTGCGGGCGAACGGTTGATTTCGTCGACCAGGATAATATGACCGAAAATGGGTCCGGGTTTAAAGCTGAATTCATTTTCCTTCGGGTTGAATACAGATGTACCCAAAACGTCCGAAGGCATGAGATCCGGCGTAAATTGAATGCGGGAAAACTTGGCATCAATGCACTGGGCGATCAGCTTTGCACTGAGCGTTTTTGCTACGCCCGGTACACCTTCTATGAGGAGATGCCCATCGGCAAGGATCCCCGCAATAAGCAGATCGACCATCTGCTGTTGCCCCACAATTACGGTTGCCAGCAGGTCCCTGATCTGTTGGATAGCACCTGTTAGTCCACTCAGGTCAGTACGTTGTTCGAAATGTTGTTCTTCCATAAAGTTTGCTGATAAAAAAGTTCAAGATCACGATGATAGGATACCAATTTCTTGTCGTCAATGGTGCTGCCGCGCTGTATCTCGTTCATACCCTGAAGGATGTTTAACAAAATAGACGCATCCACGCCCGACCGTAAACTCAGGTATTGCATGAAGTTTCCGTCGACTTCGTTGGTGTTTAGATGGTAGGCCGAACGCACGTGTTCCAGAAAATAGCGGTACTGCTTGGCAAGTAAATCGCGGTTATCCCGACGTTGGTAATAAACCGAGCTGACTACCTGTGCGAATTCGATGCTTGTATTTTTAAGAGGTTCCACAACGGGAATCGCCCGCTGGCGGCGTTTGATGCCGTAAAGTACAAAAGCGAGTAAACTGAACAACGCGATGAAGTAGGCGGGGCGCAGGTGTTCATTGGTGAGAAAGAAGCGCAAGGGAGACTGTTGTGTCGGGTCTCCCAATGTCTGGTAATCGTCCCAGATCAACTGCCGTTGCGGATTCAGGTACGAAAGTGCATTGGCCGCAAAGGCAGCTCCTTCCGGCGATAAGAGTGCATAATTGGTGAAATAGTCGGGAGATGACAGCAAGTACAGGTTGCCATCGCCAACCGGATAGCGGAGAAAAACCGTATTGCCCCTGCCGTTGGTTGCCAGTACCGTAGTCCGTAACGTATCAAATTCTGTGAAATGCCCTTCCGATATACGTTTGTCAAACCGAAATCCCGTTTCGGAATGGAGTGCTGGGTTTGTGAAGTTGACCGTTTTTACGGTGTCGCCCCATGGGAAATAGCCCTGGGTTGTTAGTTTTAGGCTGTCGGAAAATACAGATCCGAATAGATGCGCCGCGATAAACAGGTCATTTCCGCTTTTTACATAAGCCAGCAATTTCCGATAGTCCGGCTCGTCCATATCCAGTTGGGAGGCAATAATCAGGTAACTATCGGCGCCGTTGCCCGCTTCCTCAAGGGTATTGTATATCCGTTTTCGGTAAGGGCGAACGGCCACTCCGCCAAACAAGTTGGATAATTCGTGGTGCAGGATATACGTTCCGTAGGGGATCTTATCCGTTCTGGCATAGGTTTTTGTCCAGTTCACCGGAGCAGGTTTCCGGTATTGGACGTATAGAAATGTGCCCAATGCCAGCAACGCAATGATGATGTATACCTTCAGATCCTTCATTTCAGCTCTTCATCAAACTGTTGGAATGCTTCGTGCAATTGGTTAAAATGTTGGCGATTGACGCCGAAATCACCGTACCAGATGTATTCAAATTGCCGGGTGAGCCGTTTAAATTCCGATTGAACCCTGGTGTCCTCCAGTTCGCCTACATAGGCAGCGTTGGTCTTGGCCGGCTGCCAATGGATGAGGCCTGAATCACTGAGTTTTTTCAGGCAGTCCAGGTACAACAACCGTACTGCGAGCCGGTAATTCCCGTTTTCCATCGCTTTCTGGAGTTCCGCTGCGAAATCGATGCCATGGATGTTTTCAGTATGCTCGGTAACACCGAGATCGGAAGTTCTTGACTTCCGGGAAAAAATGCCTGCCGCATCCATCCCCAGCAATTTTATGACGAGGTACAGCAGTGCTGCGATACCCAAGACGACGAGCACGTTTTTCAACAGCGCATGGGAGCCTTCCCGGCTCATCAATTCCGCGATCTTGTACGCGAGCCATTGTTTAAAGCGCTGCCACCACGACAGGTCTACCCGCTGTTCGTCGTATTGGAAGTCGGCGCGCGCCTTATAGCTGTCCAGCGAAGCTTGGTCAAACTGTCGGGGAGTTACCGCAGACGAGTCCGGCATGACGATTTTGGCCGTTTGGTCTGCCGGGGCATGGTCTGCATAGGCAGAGACACTTAGCCAGCTACTGCAGCAGAGTAACCAAAGGATATATCGGAACTTCCACATCAGTTTCAATATTCTTCATCGGGTAAATCCCGGCCCGTATCCGTGTTTGTGCCGAGGTTTTCAATACGTTCCATCAGCCCGGTGCCCTCCTTTTCTTCGCGGAGGTTGAAATAGCAAAGTGCCGTGGTAATTGTGGGAAGGGAGTAGACCAGCATGCCGAAGGATTGGACAACCACATTCAGTATCGCTCCGGTCAACGACAGGGAGGATGTTTCACCCAAAAGTAAACTACTCATGGTCATCAGGGTGCCGGGCAGGGCAACCAATCCGACACTGAAGTAGGCAATCAGCCAAACGATGAAAAGTGCGCCGAACGTTTTCCACCAATTGTCTTTGATCAAGGTAAATGCCCGGGTAAACGCTTGATCGAATGGCGCACCATCCATAATGATCATTACATACACCAAACTCGCAATCGGAAATAGATAGATCCCCGGGATGATGCAAAACAGGGTGCCAATAGCCACGATGATACTCAATAAGAGCGAGGCCAGTGTGAAGCGCCAAAAATGTGTTTTGCAGGCATTCCAAACTTCTTCTTTGGTGGGAGCAACGTTGCCGTTTTTCTTGTATAGATCGATGAAACACAACGTAACCAACTGGACAACGGTAAAAGAAAGGAAATAAAACAGCAGATACAGTACATAGTTAATTCCAAATCCGGTAAGAAATGCCGTACCGCCAAAAGCACCCAATGTACCGGCTCTTTCCGCGCCCAGGAGTCCGATGGTCTTGACCTGGATCAGGATACCGGTAGCCATGGCTGCCAGTATGAAAATAAGGCAGATGTAAAGCAGCGGCGTAAACAATGCTTTAAAGTTTTGCCGGACGAAATTGATGCTGTCATTGATCATTTCGCCAAAATCGCGGGTACGGCTAAATTCGACCTTCTGTTCCATGGTGCAACTTAGTTAATTTAGAGGATAGATGTAAACGATTCGGATAGATTACCACATACCAGCTGATAAAGGCGAGCGATCCGGCTAATATGGAGCAACTCACCCATAGGGGCATCCCGGTATGACGGGTTACAAAACCTTCGAGGAAAGCTGCCGCTACAAAAACCGGAATCAGGCCGATGATCATTTTCAGTCCATCTTTGGCCCCCTGTTTAAAGGCAACCATCCGTTTATAGGTTTTGGGGAATAAGAAGCTGTTGCCCATGACAAGGCCGGCAGCGCCGGCGATGACAATGGCTGAAATCTCCAATGTGCCGTGAATCCAGATGACCAACACCGAATCCCAGCCCAGTCCTTTGCTGAAAAAATAATACTGAAACGATCCCAGCATGATACCGTTGCGGACAAGCACATAGAGTGTACCCACCGAAAAGATAATGCCCAGGGTAAAGGCAAGAAAGGATACCCAGATATTATTGATGGCAATGAAAAAAAACATTTCGAACGGATCTGCCTGTTTGTAAACACCAAATGGATCCCCATTTTGAATGTTTTCATTCGTCATGTTTACATAGCTATCACCCAGGATGAGCCGTACAAATGTGTCATCGTATCGGGCAGACAAGGCTCCCATGACGCAAAAGGTCAGGAAAAACAGCAGTGCATACAGCAACTGCTTTTCGTGTTGCTTAAAAAGCAACGGCAGTTCGTACTTCCAAAAGGTGATGAACCTTCCCCCTTTTTCACGTTTATTCCGGTAGATGGACTGGTGTAGCCTCGCAGCAAGCCCGTTGAGATAGGCCGTTGTCCGCGATTTGGGATAGAAAGTCTTGGCATATGCAAGGTCATCCGTGATGGAAATAAAACGGTCTGCCAACTCGTCCGGCGAATTGGATTGCATATTTTCAAACTGTTCCCACTTCGCTGCGTTCTGCTTTACAAATAATGCTTCGCGCATGTTTCAGTCACTTATCGTTAATGGATGGCAATAAAAATAGTAAACATCGGCCAATGTTTTAGCACATCCACTATATTTGTTCAAATGAATACCATCAAAGTAAGCACCACACAAAATATCGATATCGAATACGATGTTGCCGGACTTGGCGAACGTATCGCCGCCCGACTGATCGACATGGGTATATTTATATTATTATACATTTTGGGAGCCATACTGGCCGGAATATTATTCGGCGCTGGTGCGGATGAGGTGGGGTTTGTCGTCTTATTGATCATCTTTGGTGTATTTTATGTGTTCTACGATCTGGTATGTGAGCTCTTTTTCAACGGGCAGAGCGTGGGCAAGCGTGCCATGAAAATCAAGGTCATCAGCCTGGACGGAGCGCAACCGAGCCTTGGGCAGTATCTATTGCGGTGGACGTTCCGGATCGTTGATTTTTTGCTTACCAGTGGTTTGGGCGCACTTATTTCCGTAGCAGTAACCACCAACAAGCAACGGATCGGCGATATAGTCGCCAATACGACCCTTATCAAAACCACACCGCGCACGGGGTTATCAGCTGTCGCCTTTAAGCCGGTTCTTGAAGGGTACCAGCCCCGTTTTCCGGAAGTTGACGCATTGAACGATCGCGATATTGCCTTGGTACATGAAGTGTTGCTGAACTATTCAAAGTCTGGAAACAGTCTATTGATTTATCAACTGGCAAATAAGCTGAAAAGCCACCTGAATCTTGAAATCCCTGAGGGAATGGATGAAATGGGATTTCTCCATACCATCGTCAAAGATTACAATGCCATCACCGCTCGGGAGGTAAATTAATTGCACAGTCCTGTGGGTTTTGGTAGCTTTGTTGCGTCACACAAATGAATGAAAGCATGTCACAAGGATTTTTTAAGGTACCGGATCCGGTAAATGAGCCGGTACTCTCGTACGCTGTAGGGAGCAAAGAACGTAAACTGCTGCAACAGGCACTGCAAGCCGCCTTGGCGGTGCAGGTGGATATTCCGATGTATATCGGGGGCGAGGCGGTCCGTACCGAACATCAAATTGCTATCCGTCCACCGCACGCGCACAAGCACGTGCTCGGATATTACCACTACGGAGACAAAAGTCATGTGCAGGCGGCCATCGATGCCGCGTTGAAAGCAAAGGAGGCCTGGGAAGGATTGCCCTGGGAAGAACGGGCGGCTATCTTCTTGAGAGCAGCCGACCTGATAGCAGGTCCCTATCGATATAAGTTGAACGCCGCAACGATGCTGGGGCAGTCTAAGAACGCATTTCAGGCGGAGATTGATTCGGCGTGCGAAATCGTGGATTTCCTCCGGTTCAACGTCAGGTACATGAGTGAGATCTACGCCCAGCAACCTCCGGTTTCGCCCCGGGGAAGTTGGAACCGGGTGGAACAGCGTCCGTTGGAAGGGTTCGTCTTCGCGCTGACTCCCTTCAATTTCACGGCAATCGCGGGTAACCTGCCCACCTCTGCTGCATTGATGGGGAATGTGGTGGTTTGGAAGCCAGCGAATACCCAGGTGTATGCTGCCCATGTATTAATGGAGGTGTTCCGGGAAGCGGGTGTGCCCGATGGGGTAATCAACCTGATTTACACAGATGGGCCAGAAGCGGGGGAGGTGATTTTCAAACATCGCGACTTTGCGGGAATCCACTTCACGGGTTCAACAGCCGTGTTTCAACAGATATGGAAAACCATCGGAGAGAATATCCACCGTTACCGTAGCTATCCACGGATCGTAGGAGAGACAGGCGGCAAGGACTTTATCCTGGTACACCGGTCGGCCGATGTAAAGGTAGCCGCAACCGCGATCGTGCGGGGCGCATTTGAATACCAGGGCCAGAAATGCTCCGCAGCATCCCGGGTGTACATTCCGCAATCCTTGTGGCCGGAATTGAAGGACTTGATTGTAAGGGATGTGGAGTCATTCAAAGTCGGTCCCGTGGATGATTTCACTAATTTCATCAATGCAGTAATCGACGAGAAATCATTCGATAAACTGGCGAAATACATCGATGCAGCAAAACAGGATTCCGATGCCGAAATTCTGGTAGGAGGTACGTATGATAAAAGTGAAGGGTACTATATTTATCCGACGGTGATTCAGGCGAAACGGCCCGACTATGTGACGATGTGCGAGGAATTGTTCGGACCGGTATTGACCGTATACGTTTACGAAGACGGAAAATGGGGCGAGATACTGGAAGTGATTGACAACACCTCCATTTATGCGCTGACGGGAGCCGTGATTGCCCGCGACCGCTATGCCATCAGCGAAGCGACGCATGCCCTTCGTCATTCAGCAGGCAACTTCTACGTGAATGATAAGTGTACCGGTGCGGTTGTCGGGCAGCAACCCTTCGGTGGTGCCCGCGGATCGGGCACGAACGACAAGGCTGGATCAATGATCAACCTGCTGAGGTGGGTATCGCCGCGGACGATCAAAGAAACATTTGATCCGCCTACGGATTACCGGTACCCTTTTATGGAAGAGAAATAAGATTTTTGCCATCGTCGGGCGGGCTTCGTTCTTTTCTCTTGAAAGAAAAGAACCAAAAGTTCAAGGCTTTGAAGCCTCGGTCGTAGGTTGATTGCAAAGCATTCATAGCGCGGATTGCAGCCGCTGCGCTCCCTCAATCCGCTTGTTTGTTGCCGGTACGGTTGTTTCTGCACATGCTTTGCTGCTCCCTACTTCCCGATCCTTCAAGGCCGATCCCCCTCTGAACGGAGGTTTGGTGGGGGAGGACGGCCATTCTCCTACGAACGACCCTTCCGTGCGTCTATCCGCACGGACCCGCCGTATCGTTTTTTATGCCACATGGGAGATCCTGCGGGATGCAGTGGGATGCACTACCAACCGTAGCAGGATCTCCAAGAGGATCTCCAAGAGGCGAGTCTTTGGTTACTTTCTGCGGTCAGAAAGTAACGCCTTGTCGCGGCGAGCGACGGAAAGCCTTGTGCGCTTCGCCAACAAGCCCTTGCAGCGATTGAGCAAAGCCTCCGCGGCTTGAGCGGAAAAATGCCGCGGAAGCAACTCTCTTTTATTTAAATGCAAATACTTTACCCAAACCCAAACTATCCGTGAAGGTGATATTAAGGTCGATCAATTTACCTGTAGCAATATCAATGACCATCCCATGCACCGCCAGGTCGTTCCGTTCCTTCCAAGCATTCTGTACAATCGATGTGGTGCATAAATTAAATACCTGCTCGGCAACATTCAGCTCAACCAAACGGTTTACTTTTTGCACCTCGTCCTCAATGGCGTCAATTTCATCACTGTGGAACCGGTATACATCCTTGATATGGCACAGCCAGTTATCAATAATGCCGAATTGATTACGGCTGAGTGCGGCCGATACCCCCCCGCAACCGTAATGCCCTGCTACGATGATGTGTTTTACTTTCAGTACGTTAACAGCATAGTCAAGTACACTCAGCATATTCATGTCCGAATGCACACACATATTGGCGATATTGCGGTGAACAAACACCTCTCCCGGCAGTGTGTTGGTGATTTGATTAGCCGGCACCCGGCTGTCGGCGCAGCCAATCCATAATAGTTCGGGGCTTTGGCCCTGGGCCAATTGCTGAAGTTTACCCGTTGTATCTTCCTTAACTTGCTTTACCCATTCCTCATTGCCAGCTAGTATTTTCTCGAAGCTTGCTTTTAATATTGGGTTTTCTAACTGTTTTTTATACATGGTATGTTTTTATTAAATGGTTTCTGATGGTTTTTTTACTATAGGACGTGTCGGTGAGCCGTTTTTCAGGATCGCTTGTGTAAAACGCTTGATATTCGGCACATTTTTCCGGTTTACGATTCCTGCCAGTTCGATGGTCTTGCCTTTGCTCACGGCATGCTGTTCGAAATCTTTGATGACTTCAATAACGTCTTTGTCTATAAAGCGGCTTTGCGAACCATCAATGACAATTTCATTAATGCGTTTTGGGAGGGCATAAAGGGCCTTTTGTATCGCTGCTTTGTTGAGGAATGTCACTTCTTCCGCTAAGATAAAAGTTATTTTCGCTCCATCCTCATTTTCTTCAATATCATATTCAAAAGCATTGGATAAATTGTTCCTTAGAATATAGAACATCGCTACCAATAGACCTACGCCGACTCCGGTAAGCAGGTCGGTGAAAACTACGGCAACAATGGTTACTAAAAATGGAACGAATTGATCCAGTCCCTTGTGCCACATTTGTTTGAATGCCGATGGCTTCGCCAGCTTATAGCCGGTGTGCAACAATATCGCTGCGAGGCACGAGAGCGGTATAAGGTTAATTATTTGGGGGATGGTAATCACCGCAAGCAATAACCAGATGCCATGCAAGATAGCACTCTGCCGTGTACGGCCACCTGCGTTGACATTGGCCGATGACCGCACAATTACAGCCGTCATGGGGATGCCACCCAGCAAGCCACTGGTGGCATTGCCGATACCCTGCGCAAAAAGCTCACGGTTGGTTGGTGAGTTGCGCTTGAAGGGGTCTATTTTATCTACCGCCTCAACGCTGAGCAGGGTCTCCAAACTGGCAATAATGGCAATGGTAAAAGCCACTACCCAGACCTCTTGATTGAAAATCTGCGTAAAATCCGGGAAGATAAATAATCCCAAAAACTCGCCGAATGATTGTACGACCGGAATTACCACCAAATGCTTTGTATCCAACGCGAAGGAAGTACCTTCAAAAACCTGACCCAACACGACGGCCAGAATGACCACAACAAGGGGGGCAGGAACCAGTCTCAGTCGCTTAAATGTCGGCCACACGATTAGTATGGCCAGGGAAATCAGACAAATGACGGTGGCGCCGTAATTAATGGCTCCGAGTGCTTTCTGGAGCGCTGAGAAGGTATTATCCTGATTAAGTTGGGAAAAGCTCTCTTCGCCAAAGAACCCCGAGTCATAGCCAACGGCATGTGGAAGCTGCTTAAGGATGATAATGATGCCAATAGCTGCCAACATGCCGATGATGACGGCCGATGGAAAGTAGTTGCCAATCATGCCGGCTTTGATGATACCTAAAACTAACTGGATCAATCCGGCAATGACCACCGCAAGCAGAAAAGTCTCGTAAGCACCCAGTTGCTGGATGGCGCCCAATACGATAACGGTCAGTCCCGCTGCGGGACCACTCACACTCAATTGCGAACCACTAAAAGAGGCGACAACAATGCCTCCGATGATTCCTGTTAACAAACCGGAGAATAGCGGTGCACCCGAGGCCATAGCAATCCCCAAACATAACGGCAAGGCTACCAAAAAAACTACAATACTTGCCGGAAAGTCATATTTCAAATCCCGTTTTGATAATTTCAAAAACGCGGATACACGTGTACCAAACATAGGAACAACTCATATAAAATGTACAACATCTCTGGAATCCCCGCTATGAACAGGCTCACGAATCCCTTATCGGAAACACTGTGCAAGGGGTTATCCAATTAAATTAACTGATTAATAAAGAGGCGTTAACAGTTGGGAGGGGGAGTTGGCACAGATGGGTAAAAGGCACAGATATGCCTCGCATCGTCTGAAATAAAATTTGTACGGATGAAAAAGTCTGTAGGGGGTTGCAGTGTGAAATGGATTGCCGACTTGGCATAATCCTTGGCGAAAGTATCCTTTACCTGATCGCCTATGCCAGATTTCCCGGTATTGTTTTCGATCTCAAGCTGCATGACCACCTGTAATAAGGTGTCTCTATCAAACTGCTGAATGAAAATAGGTGCAGTGGAAATAAACATCTTTGCGAAAAAGATGGCAAAGAACAGTTTTGCAAATATTTTCCTAGTAACCTGCGTCGACATAACCATGCTTGGTATGTTATGGGAACAAAAGTAGTTAAAAAAATGATTAAAATTATAGACCTCTTCTGAAAATGTTACAAAATAAACTAGAAAATAATGTAATTTTAACAATTGACATGGAGGAGGTGTAAATCGCATAAGACAATATGTCGAAATAATGAGACAAAAAAGCTTGATTTTGTACCTATATTCGTTGCCTTAATTATCCATACATAAACAGATATATATAAAAACGGATCCACTATGCGATAACTTGGTATAAAAACCTGCAAGTTTCGTAAGTATTAAAAACAATTTATTCAAATGAAGAAAACAGGAAAAAGAGAATTCGTGTCAGTCTTGTTAGGTTTATTCTGCCTACAGGCAGGACATCTTGTTGCCCAGCAGCCAGCGGTTTGGCAGCCGGTTGGCAACAAAATCCGATCGGCATGGGCTGAAAACATTGATCCCAAGCAACCACTGCCGGAATATCCACGCCCGAATCTTGTACGCAGTGGATGGCAAAATCTCAATGGCTCTTGGGAATATGCCATCGCACCCGGCAAACTGGGAACAGCTCCCACGGGTTACGATGGACAGATTTTAGTCCCGTATGCGGTAGAATCGTCGCTTTCGGGTGTAGGAAAGACAGTTGGTAAAGACAGTTCTTTATGGTATCGTAGGACGATAGCTGTGGATAAAGACATCCGCAAGCAACGGGTGCTTTTGCACTTCGGAGCCGTAGATTGGCAATGTGAAGTGTATGTCAACGGTCAGAAGGCAGGTTCGCATGAGGGAGGTTACGATCCGTTTTCAATTGATATTACTTCTTATCTGAAAAAAGGCGCCGACCAGGAGATTGCGGTAGGCGTGTGGGATCCCACCAACGAAGGCCCTCAGCCCAATGGCAAGCAGGTTGTAAATCCCCATGGTATATGGTACACGCCCGTTACGGGCATCTGGCAAACCGTATGGCTGGAAGGTGTCCCCGAAACCTATATTGCAGCAACGAAACAAACCCCTGATGTCGACCAACGTAAGCTTCTGGTGCAAGCTGCGGTGGAATCGGCCAAAGAAGGTGACCAACTGCGGATTTCTGCCTGGAAAGGACAGGAGAAGGTTGCTGAAGAAACAGCGGCTGTAGGTGCGGACGTGTCGTTGTCAATCGGCAATGCTGAACTGTGGTCTCCATCCAATCCATTCCTCTATGATTTGAAGGTGTCGGTGTTGCGGAAGGGAAAAGTGGTCGACGAGGTATCCTCCTATTTCGCCATGCGTAAAATCTCCATGGGGAAAGATGCGAAGGGGATTCAGCGCATGTTACTCAACAATGAATTTTTATTTCAGTACGGTCCGTTGGATCAGGGTTGGTGGCCGGATGGACTGTATACCGCACCCACAGATGAGGCGTTGCGTTTCGATGTGGAAAAAACCAAGGCAATGGGTTTCAACATGATCCGCAAGCACATCAAGGTAGAACCGGCTCGTTGGTATTATTACTGCGACAGCATTGGTGTGATGGTATGGCAGGATATGCCCAGCGGCGATCTGGGTGGCAACCATTGGGATATGCGTCCGGGTATTACTTCGGGCAAACAGCATGACAAAGACCGGTCGGCCGCCTCAGAGGCCATCTATCGCAAAGAATGGAAGGCCATCCTAGATGCCCTGCATAATTACCCCAGTATTGTTGTATGGGTTCCCTTCAACGAAGCCTGGGGGCAATTCAAAACCGTCGAAATTACCGAATGGACCATGAAATATGATCCTTCCCGGTTGGTGAACAGCGCCAGCGGAGGCAACTTCTTCCCAACAGGCCACATTTTCGATATCCACAATTACCCAGATGCAGTGATGCCACGGCCGGAATTGTTCGGAAATGACCGGATTCTGGTGTTGGGAGAATTCGGTGGACTCGGGTTGCCCATTGAAGGGCACACGTGGCAGGAAAAAGACAACTGGGGATACCAAAGCTTCAAAAATGTAGACGAATTGAAAAACCGTTACAAAGGTTTGGTAAGTGACCTCGCGAGGCTTATTCCGCTTGGACTTTCGGCTGCCGTATACACACAGACCACGGATGTCGAAATTGAAACCAATGGGTTGATGACTTACGACCGCAAGGTAATTAAGATGCCCGAGACGGAATTGCATCAATGGCATCAACAGCTGTATAATACGAAGACCGACTGATATTGAATTGGTTCAGTTAGCGAAGCCCCGACAGCGCACCTGCCTGCCGGGGCTTACGTTTTGAATTGGGCCATGTATTCGCTCGGAGACATGCCGAATTGTTTCTGGAAATTCCTCCCGAAATGGGTTTGTGAACTATACCCCACGCGATCAGAAATTTCGTAGATTTTATATTGGCCTTCGCTGAGGAGTTGAGCCGCTTTTTTTAGCCGGGCCACGTTGATGAGGTCATTCGGCGTCAGGTCAGATATCGCTTTGATTTTTCGGTACAGGGTGGGGCGACTCATATTCATTTTGTCTGCCAGATGTTCTACGTCAAAGCTGGCATCGCCCATGCAATCGAGGATCAATTCATTTAATTTTTCCAGAAATCGCTCATCAGCCCGGGTGTGCGCCATGGTTTTGATATGTGCCAGTGGTGAGCTTGCAAAAAATTCGCGGACTTTATTCCGGTTCGACAGGAGGCTGTTAATCTGGGCGTGTAAGTGTTCCGGTGAAAACGGTTTTTCAATATATGCATCGGCACCCTGTTCCAGCCCCTGTATTTTCGACTGAAGGGTGTTTTTTGCGGTCAATAGGATTACCGGGATATGACTGTGTTCCACATCTGATTTGATCAGCCGGCAAAGCGCATAGCCATCCATTTCAGGCATCATCACGTCGCTCACGACAAGCTGTACGGCATGATCGGTTAATATTTCGATAGCCTGATGACCGTTTTCTGCCCGCAAAACTTCATAGTCATCACTCAGATCATCGGCGATAAAATCCAGTATTTCCACATGGTCATCTACGACCAATATGAGCGGACGTTCGGTCTGTTGGGGTACTCGTTCCATGTCACATTTCATTTTTTTGCTGCTCAAGCGGCAATGTCAATACAAAGACATTCATATCGTTGTCAGGCATTCCTAAACGGAGGCTGCCATTGTGCAGTTGGGCTAAGGAACGGGCCAACGCCAGGCCTAATCCCGAGCCCGGCTGGTTGCCTGTTGCCTTTAGCCGTACAAATGTTTCAAAAATTTTCTCACGCATCTCCGTAGGGATCAGGTAACCGTCGTTTTTGATCAGAATGGTACATGTGCTGTCGCCCGGGGATTGTTCCGAGAGCGAAATATGGATCGTGCGTTCAGCGTACTTAAGTCCGTTCGTCAGCAGGTTACTGATGATTTGGGTTACGGCTTCTTTGTCGACGGAGGCCACACACGAAGCAGCGGGCAGGTCAAGCTTCAGACGGATATTTTTTTGCGCGGCAACCCATTTAAAGTTGCGGCAATTTTCTTTGAGCAACTCGTTGATGGAGATGGGAGCGAAGGTCAATTGGTAACCCGTCACTTCGGTTTTCCGGAAGTCAAGCAACTGATTGGTCAGTTCCAGGAGCCGCTCGGTATTCCGCTCCATCGTTTGCAGGTGCCGTTTGACGACCGGCAATTCATCCGCTTGTTTCATTACCTTTTCCAGCGGTGCTTTGATCAGTGTAAGCGGTGTGCGTATTTCATGGGTTACATTCGTGAAAAAATCAATCTTTGCCCGGTAGAGTTCTTCTTCTTTGCGATGCCGTATCAACTCCAGTTTCCGTTTGTTTTTCTCCCGGATGCGGCGATGATAGCTCCGGATGATGTACCAGGTTACGGCAAGCACCAGTGCGGCATAAAGCAGGTATGCAGGGATACTCGCCCAGAAAGGCGGCAGGATGGTAATATGCAGGGTGGTTTCCCTGCCCTTAAAGCCACCGCCGTTATCTGCCACATTGACCCTGAACAGGTAGTCGCCCGGAGGCAGTT
Source organism: Parapedobacter defluvii (assembly GCF_014642075.1). Classification (GTDB taxonomy): domain Bacteria; phylum Bacteroidota; class Bacteroidia; order Sphingobacteriales; family Sphingobacteriaceae; genus Parapedobacter; species Parapedobacter defluvii. The sequence continues at coordinate 57,473 of NZ_BMIK01000005.1, forward strand.
TGGTGAAATAAGCTTTTCGGTTGGTGCGTATATGCGTCCATTCTTTGTCCAATCCCTCCATTTTATACGCATATTCCGTCATGCCGGGAGACACGAAGCTCAGCGCCGCAAAGTCGATGCTGAAGGACGACTGGTTGTATTTGAGCTCGATGTCATCCGTAAAGGTGATTGACTGCCGCAGGGGCGAACCTTCCTTGTTGATTTCCAGCTCACGGTTGTATACCTGTAATCCGGTGATATAGACGGGGGGTTGGAACGTATTTTCAACGTAATTAGCCGGATTGAAACGAACCAAACCTTTCACGCTGCCGAAATACAAGGTACCATCGGGGTCCTTGTATGCGGAATTGTAGTTAAACTGGTCGCTCAGCAAGCCATTGGCTTGTGTAAACACCTTGATGTTCTCGGTGGCTGTATCAAAGCGGACAAGCCCTTTCGAGGTAGTTACCCACAACTTGTTATCGGCATCTTCCAAAATGGCCAATATCAGATTACTTGGCAATCCATGCGTAGTGCCATACCGCTTGAAAGTGCCATCAGGTGCATGCAGGCGGCATAAGCCGCCTTCGGTCGCAACCCAAAGCGTGCCCTTGCTATCTTCAAAAATCCGGTTTACGCGATTGCTGCCGATGCTGTGGGAATTACCGGCATCGTGGGTAAACGTGCCGTGTTCGCCTGTCTTCGGATTAACGTAGTATAACCCATCACGCCAGGTACCGGCCCATATCGTTCCCCTGCTGTCTTCAAATAACGTGGTGTAAAAGATGTGCTCCGGAAATCCGGCAACAAAACGGAAACTTTTTTCTGTTTTTACGTATTCATATAAGCCCTGTCCCGTTGCCAACAATACCTGGCCCTGTTGGGTCTGATAACAGTTGAATATGAAATTATTATGCAGCGATCCCGTGCGGTTTTCGGCATCATAGTGCCGGATGACCTTTCCTGTACGGATATCCAGCAGGTCGAGTCCGTGTTCAAACGTGCCCACCCACAGTGTATCACCCGTAACAAGCAGTCCGTGGATGTTTGAATAAGCAAGACTGTGCGGATCACCGGTAGGCCGGTAATTGGTCATCCGACCCGTAGCCCCGTCCATTTTGTTCAATCCGGCATCTTCCGTACCAATCCATAAATTTCCGTGGCGATCTGCGCAGATTTCCCTTACGGCATTGCCTGAAATGGTATGAGTAGTCTCCCCCTGCGGAAAGAACTTTTCAAAAAAGGTATTGGCTGCTGCGTAATGGTTGAGGCCTCCGAAGTAGGTTCCCGCCCATATACTGTGCTCGCGGTCCCTGCAGAGTGTATAGACCGCATTGTCGGATAAGGCCCACGGATTACCCCGTTGTTTTCTCAGATTGGTCCATTGGCCATTGTTGTGTCTGAAAATGAAAATACCGGATTCGGTAGCCAGCCAGTACTCATCGGCTCTATGTGCCAGTATATCCCGCACGAAGATGTCCGTTCCGTAGTTATCGTGCGTTAACAAGTCTTCATAAGTGCCTGTCTGTATATCAAATACTTTCAAACCCTGTTTGGAGGTGCCTATTAGGAGAAAGCCTTTATCGCTGCAATATACTTTTTCAATCCATTGGGAAACCACATGCGGCGAATGATCGAATAATGAATACCGGCCTTTTATCCGGGTGGAATGGTAATGAAGCAGATCTCCGTGTATGGTACCTACCCAGGCATCCCCGGTGTTAGCCAAGCCGAATGAGCTTACCGAAAACTCCGGGTCGGTAATGGTCACCAGGCTATCGGTCTTCGGGGAATATCGATACAGCGTAAGGTTATCGACAAACCAAACGTTGCCCGAACGGTCGCCTTTTATCCCGAGTATTTCGTTGGTGATGGTGGGATGAAACAGCGAGAACGTTTCGGATTTTGGATCGAAGATGTAAATTCCCTGATCGGTGCCGGCCCAGACACGTCCGGTTTTGTCAACAAACAAGGCCCGGATAAAATTACTGCCCAGTCCGTTGGGATTATCGGGATCGCTATGAAAAACTTTGAATGAATAACCGTCGAAGCGGTTCAGGCCGTCCTTGGTGCCAAACCACATAAAACCCATTTCATCCTGTGCGCTGCACAGCACGGCATTGTTTGATAAGCCGTTTTCTACCTGGTAATGCGTAAAGTAATAAGGCTGGCAGTAGGCGTAGTTATGTAACGCCAACAAACATACTAGGTATTTCAGCAAAAGCGCTCTCACGGCCACGTGGTCCGACGGTTATCGGCCAAAGATAACAGTAAAATTGGCAAGATTACGGTATTTGTTTTACCTTGGCTTCGTCAATCCGATACCCAATCCCCGCATTCAATTTGAGTCGGACATCGCAAAGACAAGCAATATACAAAGGAGGTGCCTCGTAGATACCTTCTTTAGGGTGAGTCCATAGTGAGTCCGAAGTGAGTCCGACTTTTTACGGTAAATACTTGGACTCACCTCGGACTCACCCTGCTGTTATCTTAGATTCATGGCGAAGAAAGTATAAACATGTCTACCAGTAGGTAAGAAGAATGTTGGGAATTAAAAGTTTGGAAGGGAAGTAGATTGAACAATGTTACTAAGTTAATAAAATTCCGTGAGACAAAATAGGGAAAAATTGAAACAAAATGGTATCCATCGCTGCGGAGGTAATGCCGTCCTTTGTATGGAGGATGGCCGAGCGCCGATTTTTAATAACCAATAATGAAACCAATGGCAATACGGATTACCAGTACATTTCTGTTTTTTCTTTCCGTTTTATTATGCGGCTGCGACAGTCGTCAACGAACCAGTACTACCGCCCCAAACCGAAATATCTGGACGGCAGAAGAAGCCAATGACTGGTATGCACGGCAAAAATGGCTGGTCGGGCCCAATTATACGCCCGCTACGGCCATCAATCAATTGGAGATGTGGCAGGAAGATACGTTTGATCCTGAAACCATCGACAAAGAATTGGGTTGGGCAGCTGGTTTGGGCATGAATACTGCCCGTGTTTACCTCCATGACCTGCCTTATGAACAGGATTCGCTGGGATTCCTAACCCGGATAGACCGCTTTTTACAATTGGCCGATAAGCATGGTATACGGCCGTTATTGGTGTTTTTCGACTCTTGTTGGGATCCCTTCCCGGTATCGGGTAAGCAGCGTGCACCCAAACCGCACGTCCATAATTCGGGTTGGGTACAAAGCCCGGGGCAATATGCATTGAAGGACAGCACACAATACCCTCGTCTGGAGCGCTACGTCAAAGGAGTGATTGGGCATTTTGCCAACGATGGTCGGATTTTGGGTTGGGATGTGTGGAATGAGCCTGATAACATGACGGGGCCTTCGTATGAAGCCATGGAAATCAAGGATAAGGTAGCTTATGTGCTGCCATTGTTGGCACAGGCATTTGAATGGGCAAGGTCTGCGAACCCGGCCCAACCGCTGACTTCCGGTATCTGGGCGGGCGACTGGTCGTCAGACAGTACCTTGAAGCCGATCGAACGGTTACAGATCGAGCAGTCGGACATCATCAGTTTTCACAACTACGATACGCCGGAAGATTTTGAAAAGCGCATCCAGCAACTCCAGCGTTACGGCAAGCCGCTTTTATGTACCGAATACATGGCGCGGCCCAACGGCAGCACATTCGCGGGCTTTTTGCCGATCGCAAAAAAATATAATGTGGCAATGTTCAATTGGGGGTTCGTGGATGGCAAAACGCAGACCATTTATCCCTGGGATAGCTGGACCAAGACCTACACGGCGGAGCCTCCGCTATGGTTCCACGACATTTTCAGGGGAGATGGTACACCGTACAGGCAGGAAGAGGTCGATGTAATTAAACAGCTTTTAACCAACCGATAGGTATCAGATGCACATTTAACCAATAATAAATATGATTTTATGAATACAAACTTAACAGACATGACTTATGTACTGAAGCGGCTCAAGGCAGTGGCCTATGTAATCGCGTGTTTCGGTACATTGACAAGCGCCTACGCCGTAAATTCCGGCGTGGTGACAGCGCATGGGGCAATCGGTACGGCCGGAACACAACAGGCAGTTGTAACAGGGCGTGTTGTCGACGCTGCTGGAAATCCGTTGGAAGACATCACGGTTAAGGTGAAGGAAAGTGATGCAGCGACTTTGACGGCAGCCGACGGTAGCTTTTCCATACGGATCCCAGCGAGTAACGCTGTCTTGGTTTTTTCGTTAATCGGGTACGAAACGAAAGAGATTGCGGTAAACGCCGGGCAGCAACTGAATGTCACCCTCTTGGAAAGTCTGGAGGAACTACAGGAAGTGGTTGTCATTGGCTACGGCAGTGTCAAGAAAAAAGATTTAACCGGTGCGGTATCCGTCATCGATACCCGGGAGATGGCCAAGGTGGGGGCGAGCACAATCGGTCAGTCCATCCAGGGGCTCGCTACTGGCGTAAATATACGGAATACCGGAAATGCAGGTGGTGATGCAACGATTGAAATCCGTGGGCTGGGAACACTTCAGAATAACGATCCGCTGTGGGTTATCGATGGTATGATTACATCCGGTGGGGCCGATTTTAACCCTAATGATGTAGAGTCCATCCAGATTCTGAAGGATGCCTCGGCGGCGGCGATCTACGGATCGCGGGCTGCGAACGGCGTGATTATCGTGACCACCAAAAAAGGAAAAGAAGGCCCAGCTATAGTTGATTTTTCGGTACGCGAATCGTTCGATTGGTCTCCCAAATATGACCTGATGAACGCGGAGGAGTTCAAAAAGTATAATGACATGGCCTATCGCGAAGGAATAAAAGATGGAACCTGGAGCGGGACGCTGCAGGACCACCGGGATTTTGATACCGATTGGCAAAAGGAAACCATGAAAACGGCACTTGTTCAGGATTACAACGTTTCTTTGTCGGGCGGCGGACAAGCCGGAAATTACTTTGTCTCCGGTGGATATTATAACAACGAGGGGATGATGTACGGCAATTCGTTTGACCGTTACACGTTCCGTGTAAATACCGCAGGTACAAAAGGAAGATTCTCATTTGGCCAGACGTTCAATTTTGCCCAGACCGACCGGGATCCGCTGCAGACCAGTTCTTACATAGACATTGTCCGGATGGTGCCGACGATTCCCGTCCGCGATCCCGACAACCTCGGCGGGTTTGGCTATGGCAGCGAAGCCAATGCGCGCACCTTCGGTACCAACCCGATCGCTCGGGAAGAACTGGAAGATACCAATACCCAGATTTACCGGTTACGGGGTACGTTTTGGGGTGAGGCGCGGATCACCGACTACCTCAGGTACAAACTTAACGCAGGTATAGACTATACGTTTGATGAATACCGGTATTTCCGGAAGGAAGGTAACTGGACCATGAACCAGGAGTACCGCGATCCGACCGGACAGAAAAACCGGATAAAACGAACCACCGAGCTCATCGAGCACACGCTGGATTTCGGCCAGGATTTCGGCCGGCATCGCGTCGATGCCGTGGCGGGACTTACCTATCAGCACTATTACTTTGAAGATGTCGGCGCGCAGCGGCTGAAGTTTCCATTTCTGGGTGGCGATTATATCACCGTGCTCAATGCCGGCCAAACCAACCAGACCAACTGGAACAGCATTGGAGAGTCTGTCTTACTTTCTTATCTGGGACGGGCAAACTACAATTTCGATGATCGGTACTATGCAACATTTACGTTCAGAAGGGACGGCTCTTCGAAGCTAAGCCCGGCAAACCGGTGGGATAATTTCTATTCGGTGTCCGGCGCCTGGCGGATCAGCGGCGAACAATTTTTCAATGTCCCCTGGATCAACGACCTGAAGCTGCGCGCCAACTATGGCCAGCTGGGCAACGCAGCCATCAACGATTGGGATTACCTCGGAACCATTAATCCCAACATCATCACCATATTCGGTGATAACCAGCAAATCGTAAACGGCGCTACCCAGGTAAAGATTGTCAACGAGAACCTCCGGTGGGAAAAGACCGAGCAGATCAATGCCGGTATCGATGCCACTGTGTTATCGAATCGCTTGACACTGGTGGCTGAATACTACAATTCGAAGACCAGCGATATCCTGACGGGTATGCAGATTTCGATGACCACCGGAAATCAGGGAGGTGCACCACTGGCCAATGCGGCAAGTCTCCGGAATACAGGTGTGGAACTCGCTGCAACGTGGCGGGATAAAGTCGGTAACGTCGGGTATACTGTAGGGGCCAATTTTACTACACAGAAGAATACTATCCTCGAATTGGGTTATGGCAACGAAGTGTTTTACACCGGCCAAACACGCAGTGAAATCGGCCGTTCCCTTGGCGAATACTATTTGCTTAAAACCGATGGACTTTTCCGTTCACAGGCGGAAATCGATGCCTATGTAAATTCGCAGGGAGTCCCGATTACCATTGAAGGCAAGAGACCTCAATTGGGTGACCTGCGGTATATCGATACCGACGACAACGGACAGATTACCACCAACGACAGGCAGATCGTGGGTGATCCGTGGGCGGATGCATTGGTGTCTGTAAATGCAGGTGTGACCTGGAAAAACATCGACTTTTCCATGTTCTGGAATGGCCAGTTCGGTAACGATGTGCTCAACGGCGGTATGCGCCAAGGCCGCCTTTTTTCTGACAATTCTAACTATATCCGCTTTGAAAAGGGCCACGAACCCTATCAGGAAAATCCGGACAGCGATTTTCCGCGGATTATCTATGGCGACACCCGTAATACCCGGGGCGACAGCGATATCTGGTTGGAAAGCGGCTCTTACCTGCGTCTTCGTAACGTCCAATTAGGTTACACGTTTGATAAAGCGGCATTGGCTCGCCTTCACCTGAGCGGTTTACGGGTATTCGTAAGCGGAAATAACTTGGTTACACTGACTAAGTACAAAGGGCTCGATCCGGATTTCATCAATACCAGTGTGTGGGATCGGGGTACCGACAACATGGCGTTCCCCAACCCGAGGACCGTGATGATGGGCCTTCAGCTGAGTTTTTAGTGATAAACCTTTTTTCAAATTGAAGACAATGAAAAGAATTAACATCGTAATATGTGGGCTGCTTGCCACCTTGGTTTATACAAGTTGCAGCCACGATCTGTTAGATATTGAAAATCCCAATGAGCCGACCACCGGTACGTTTTGGAAAACGGAAGACGATGCTCAGAAAGGATTGGATGCTGTTTACAGTCGCTTTTATAAAGAGGGAACATGGATGCGTTGGCTGTCATTCAGGTATGATTTGGGATCTGACGAAGGCTGGAGTACCAGTCCGTGGAATGAGCTTGCCGATTGGACACGGTTCAACTACGTGAATTATAACTTTTGGGAAGGAAATAATCAGCATTGGGAAGATTTTTACGTAAGCATTTTCAGAGCTAACCAAGTACTGCATTACGTCCCCGAAATATCGTTTACGGATGATACGAAGAAGAACCGGATTATTGGCCAGGCGGAGTTTCTCAGGGCATTGTGGTATTTCCAGGTGGCAACGCTTTGGGAAAAAGGTGCCCTGGTACTGGAACCCAAAGACGGAAGTTACAAACCGGAAGAAGTGCCCGAAGCACGACTGTGGGCACAGGTAGAAGCGGATCTGCAAAGTGCAGCAGCGAAGTTGCCTGAATCGTGGGATGCCGACAATCGGGGAAGAGCCACCATCGGCGCAGCCAAAGCCCTGTTGGCCAAAGCCTATATGCAGCAGCATAAATTTGCGGAAGCAAAAGCCGAACTGCAGTGGTTGATCGATAAAGAAAACTCATTGTATGGGTTGATGGATGATTATATGGATAATTTCACCCACTACAACGAGAACAATAAAGAGAGTATTTTTGAGATCCAGTTTGATGATAAGAATAAAGGCGGAACGGGCAACGATGCATCAATGGCTACGGGTTTCCAACGGACACAGTTCTATGCACCGGGAGGAATCGGTTGGCAAGACGGCAAAGCACGTGCTTGGTTGGTCGGTGAGTATAAACGGGAAAAGAACCTCAGCGGTGAGAATGATATCCGCTTGTACCACAATTTGTATTACAAAACCAGCCCCCAGGATTTTCCGGATGAAAATCCTCTGATTTATGGTAGGAAATGGGATGATGGCGCTTGGGGCGATCACATGTTTATCCGGAAATATTCCACGGGATATTACCGCGACCGCGAGGATTATTTTGCACCCAACAACTACCGGTTGATCCGCTATGCAGATATACTCCTGATGTATGCGGAGTGTATCGTGGAGACGGGGGGCACACCCACAGAGGCGGCCGTATACGTCAACAAAGTCCGCACCCGACTTTCGACCAACTTGCCAACGCTGCAAAACAGTATCTTTGCGAATGCCCTGAGTTCGAAGGATGCGTTTTTGAAGCGGCTGCAGATGGAACGTGCCCTTGAGCTTTGCTTCGAGGGGTGGCGTTGGGCGGATCTGAAGCGGTGGGGCTTGCTCGATACTCAGGAGGGAATTGACGAGTTGAAGTCAAGAGATGGTGATTTCAATAATTTTATTCTCGGTAAGCACAAGCGGCTGCCCATTCCACAGATTGAAGTGGATAACAGCGACGGCAAGCTAACCCAAAATCCAGGTTATTAAGCGATGCACAACGTTCATAGAATTAACACGCGGATAGTCGCTATCTGCTTATTGGTTGTAACTACTCTTGTTGAGGGGAGGAGCCAGCAGCCAGACCCTCCAGGTCAGGTTCACCGCGCTGCAGAGGCGGTGAACCAGGCTTACCTGTTTGCACACATGACCCATCAGGATTATGGCCGGTTATACTATTCGGTTAGCACCGATGGCCTGCATTGGCAGGCACTGAACGGAAAGAAGCGGATATTCGATGCGTACCGCGGTCATCCTGACATCTGTAAGGGGCACGATGGCAGGTATTACTTGGCGGGAAATACCAATGATGCTTCCCCCGATATTGACATTTGGGTTTCTGCAGACCTGATTACCTGGGAGAAATACCATACCTACACGCCTGATCTGCGGAGTACACCGGATTATGCACATGCCCTGCAACGGATCGGAGCACCCAAGCTGTATTTTGATGAGCCGTCCAGGGAGTATATCCTGACGTGGCATACCCCGCACAAGGAGGGGACCAAGGAAGATCCTGAGCGGTATTGGGCAAGTCAGCGGACTCTTTATGTATTGTCAAAAGACCTCAAATCCTTTTCCGATCACCCGGTCAAATTATTTGACTGGGATATGGGTACCATTGATGTATTCATCCGGAAAGTAGGCGAACATTATTATGCCATCATCAAGGATGAGACCTATCCGACTTTGTATTGGCCAACCGGAAAGACCATCCGCATCTCACGTGCGCCGTCACTCACCGGTCCGTATTCGGAGCCATCGGCTCCGATCAGCCCCAACTTCCGGGAAGCGCCGATGCTGATCCCGTCGCCCGATAACCAGATTTGGTATCTATATTATGAGCAATATCCGGGTGTTTCGTATGGATTGTCCATAGCCGACAACCTGAATGGCCCTTGGTACCAAGCATCGGGATATACGTTTCATGCCGATTGGGATAAGTACAGTTTGCCGGCATCTGTACGCCATGGTTGTATGATTACGATTTCGAGGGGAGAATACGATGCATTGGTGAAGCGTTTTGGAATGGTCAACGAATAAATAAACAATATGATTACTCAGATAAGGAATTCGGTTATAGGAATCCTCAGCATTGGTGTTTGTGTATTAGCCTGTTCGTCCGGCCATTCGGACGCCAAACCCGAAATACCTATTGAGCGGGTAGCAACCCATGTATTTTTCGGAGATCCTTTCATCCTTTTACATGAGGGTACCTACTATGCGTATGGAACTGCTGAAGAGGATGGCATTGCCGTGCTTGTGTCGCAGGACCTGCTTACGTGGGAGGCAGTTCCAGGTAACCGGCTCGCGCTAAATAAGCAGGATTCCTGGGGCGATAGGTGGTTTTGGGCACCCGAAGTGTACGCAATAGATGGAAAGTTCTATATGTACTATACAGCCGATGAACATATCTGTGTAGCCACCAGTGATAGCCCATTGGGGCCGTTTAAACAAGCGGAAAAGAAACCCATGATTGCCGAGGAGAAGTGTATCGACAACTCGCTGTTTATCGATGACGACGACAAGGCCTATCTTTTTTTCGATCGTTTCAACGATGGACTTAACATTTGGGTGGCCGAGTTGGAAGCTGACCTGATGACCATTGATAAAGAAACCATGCGCCCGTGTATCCATGTGTCCCAGGAATGGGAAACTGTTTGGCCGCGGGTCAACGAGGGACCTTTTGTCATAAAACATGAAGGTACCTATTACCTGACTTATTCCGCCAATAGCTACGAAAGCCCGTTTTATGGAATCGGCTTTGCCACAGCCGATCACCCAACAGGCCCCTGGAAGAAGTACGAAGGTAATCCGGTTTTGCAGAAACCCGGAGATTTGGTAGGTGTGGGGCATAGTGCGATGTTTAGCGACAAGGAGGGTAATCTTTGCATGGTATTCCATTCGCATTACAGTGACACGCAGATACATCCCCGGATGATGCATATCAGCAAGGTTACATTTGAAAAGAAAAACGGGAAAACCACGCTGAAAGTTGATGAAAATTATCTTACACCTCAACGGCTCGAATAAAATCAGATCATGTCTATGAAAAGCTATTACCTATTAATCACTGTAGTTTTCGTCACGGTGATGCACTTGACAGCGCAGGAAAAGCGGGAGCTATTTTTTGCAGACCCGACCATATACATTGAAAATGGTCATTATTACCTAACCGGAACGGGGGGAAGCGGAAAAGGCGCATCGGGATTTTCTATGCTGGAATCCAAAGACCTGAAAACGTGGACCCCGCCGGCAAGGACAAAAGACTCGGTGTATATGATCCTATCTAAGGGCGATCAGACCTTTGGTGCCGAGGGTTTTTGGGCACCACAATTATTCAACGTCAATAACACGTATTATTTGACCTATACCGCCAACGAGCAAACGGTGCTGGCCCAGTCCGAGTCCTTGCTGGGACCCTATCGGCAAAAGGAAATTGCTCCCATTGACGGATCTGAAAAAAATATCGATTCGTATATTTTCAAAGACGACGACGGGAAGTACTACCTTTACCATGTCCGGTTTAAAAACGGTAATTACCTGTGGGTTGCTGAGTTTGACCTGGAAAAGGGAAAGATCAAACCGGAGACGCTACGGAAATGCTTTGGCCAAACAGAACCGTGGGAAGCCACTCCGGCTTATGAGTCGGCACCCATTATGGAGGGTCCGACCGTAATCAAATTAAAAGATAAATACTACCTGTTTTATTCCGCCAATCATTTCCGGAATATCGATTATGCAGTTGGTTATGCGGTTTCGGATTCACCATACGGACCCTGGATCAAGCAAAAGGATAGCCCGATCATCCATCGTTCGATCGTTGGTGAAAACGGAGCCGGACATGGAGATTTATTTGAAGGATTAGACGGTCAATTGTATTATGTTTACCACGTTCACTTCGATCAACAACAAGTTGGCCCACGGCGGACACGGATCGTACCCGTAACCAAGCACTGGGATGCTGAGAAAGGCCACTATACGTTTAGTGTAAAACGAGACGAAGTCATTAAGCCTGTACGTCAAACACTTGCAGATTAATAATAAAATGTAAATCTTTGAAGATGCTACTGAATATATTTGCTTATCCATTTTTTGCGCTTTTGCTGGCCGCTGCGGGGTGTGGGAAATCGACGGAGAGTCAAAATCCGGATGAAAAGAAGCCACCCGTCAAGGAGGAAGGCACTTACGTTAACCCTGTTTTTGAACCGGTCCTCGCGGATCCGACGGTTATCCGTGACCCCGAATCTGGACTGTTCTACGCGTATGGTACACAGGATGACTGGGGTGATGGGCAAGGCAGCCGACTGATGCCGATTCTGCAATCGACCAATCTAGTGGATTGGAAGGCGGTGGGCCAGGCGTTTTCCAATAAGCCCACGTGGAAGGACAACGGCGGGCTTTGGGCGCCTGATGTCAACGTTGTAGATGGAACCTATTACCTCTACTATGCTTACTCTACATGGGGCGACCCGAATCCGGGCATTGGGGTAGCGGTGGCAGAGAAACCGGCCGGACCTTTCATCGATCACGGTAAGCTGTTTACGAGTGAAGAAGTAGACGTGCCGAACTCGATTGATCCGTTTTATTTCGAAGAGGCAGGAAAGAAATACCTGTTCTGGGGTAGTTTCAGTAATGCCCCTACCCAGGGCACCTATGGTGTGCAACTATCGGACGATGGTCTGTCGGTGCCGGATTTAAATCGTAAATTTAAAATTGCTGCGGGCGATTTCGAGGCGGTGATGATCCACAAACGGGATGGATACTATTATTTCTTTGGCTCCAAGGGGAGCTGCTGTGAAGGCGCGAATAGTCAATACCATGTATTGGTGGCGCGAGCGACGGATTTAATGGGGCCTTATTTGGATAAAAACGGCGACGATATCTCGGAACGGGGTAAAGGAACGCTGTTCCTCAAAGGTAACGAAAAGTTTGTGGGCCCTGGACACAATGCACGGCTGATCCCGGATGACGAGGGAACAGACTGGTTTCTTTACCACGGCATCGACAAGGCGCGCGGTAAGGTTTCCAGCGGTGCCAGCCGACGGATGCTGATGCTTGACAAAGTTGTTTGGCGTGATAGATGGCCGGAGATTTCGGGGGGTACGCCGAGTACAACGGTGCAGGATGCGCCGGTGTTTCAATGATAATGGTGGTAGGTTTCCAATGCTACTTTCAGGTATTCATTTCGGTATTGATGTGGTTGTTTTCCGGTGACCATTTTGAACTGTTTATTGAAATTGGTCAATGATTGGAAGCCGCACTCATAACCGATCCGGTCAATGCTCATCTTCCCTTCTTTCAGCAGCTTGCAGGCATATTCGATGCGTATTTCTTTGAGGAAATCCGAAAAAGACTGATTGACACGCGATTTGAAATACCTGCTGAAGGATGTACACGTCATGCTGGCGATGGAGGCAACTTCTTCCAGGTGGATTTTCCGGTGAAAGTTTTTCATGATGAATTCATATACTTTGTTCATGCGGTCCGTCTCGGCTTCGGTATTGTAAGATTTGGAATGGGTATCGGTGATCAGGTGGCATTCATTCGACATCGCAATGGTATTCAGTATCTTTAATAGGTGGATAATACTGTCGGCACCGCTCAGTTCCAGCAATTCCAACATCAGCCGGCTCACCTGCTTCTGTGTGTTGCCGGTAATCTCGATGCCGCACTGCGACCGTTGAAACAGGTGTTTGATGCTTTCAAATTCTTCTTTATCGTGAATGATTTCACCCAAAAAATAATCATGGAAATAAATGACCACAACCGTTGTGCTTAATTGGCTGTCTTTTTCAAAATAGGCGTTGTGGCTGCGCCATACATGGGGTAAATTCGGACCAATCAATACGAGGTCATTTGCCTTGAAAGGCTTAATGCTATCGCCAACAAATCGGTTTCCTTCGCCCTCCATGACATAGGAAATCTGGAATTCGGGGTGCAGGTGAAAAGTGGGATCAAAATAAGGTTCGATTTGTTTCCGTATGACAAAAGAACGGTTTTCCGGGATGAGCGCTTTCGGTATTACATGGCTTTTTTTCATCTATATATAATTGATCTTTTTTTATGGTGATGAAGCTATCAGATTTTTCACTTGAATAAGTTTGGCTTTTGTGTTCAAGAACTCGCGAGCTCGGTTTATTCATTCCATCGGTCAGATGGAGCTTATCCTGTTTAAAATTTATATTTCCTTGTGTGATAAAAATGAAATTTTAGACATGGACGATTCATAATTTATCATTACTTGATTGCAAATATAATATATCATGATATAATTTGACTATAAAGAGATAATATAACGCGGTTTTTCTAAAGCTTTCCGACCTAATTTTGTTTTTGTAAACAATTGTAAAACTATATTTTATGAGCCGAATATTATCCTGCTTCTTTATTAGTATTGCCTGCATCCTGCTTGTCCGCTGTACCAGCGATTCGAATCCCCGAAGAGCTGAGGTATTGTTTTTGGCAGGTAACGATGCATCGATCGAGTCCGGGAAGTATGCCTCGTGGCTGGCTATTGAACTTTTTAAAAGCGGGATTAATCTCACATATACGGCTGATTGGAACGATCTGAATGAAGCTAATATAGACCGATATGATGGGATTGTGCTGTTTTCCCGTGTGGATTCGATTTCTTCCGATCAGGAAAACACGTTGGATGACTTCGTAAAAGGCGGGAAAGGACTGATCGCTATCGGTGTGAAACCACCTATAAGTGGAGACGCGATTGAGGGAGACGCAGGTAATGCGGCTGCGGATTCGGCAGATCGGATGACCAAGGGCAGGGGGCGCATCTTTCATACGCCTCATGGTAACGATGCAGCCACTTGGAAGCGGCTTGATTTTCTGCGGTTGGTCAGCAACGGTACCCAATGGGCTATCGGAGACAGGGTGATGGGGTTGGTTGCGCAACTGAAGATTCCCCAAGTAAGCATCTATGAAGATACCATTGCTGATTTTACCGCACGGCATTTTGTTCCGAAGATGCAGGACCCGTTGTCGCCTGAGGAGTCACAGAAATTGATGCAGATTCCGATAGGTTTCGAATTGCAATTGTTTGCTTCTGAACCCGATATCGTTAACCCGATGGCGATGAGTTGGGATGAAAAGGGTCGGTTGTGGATCATTGAAGCCATGGATTATCCCAACAATTTTGTGGAGTTGAAGGGAGAGGCCAACGACCGGGTTAAGATCTGTGAAGATACAGATGGCGACGGTGTGGCCGATAAGTTTACGGTATTTGCCGACGGTCTGAATATCGCGACAAGCCTGACATTTGCCAATGACGGTGTTATTGTTTCCATGGCACCGCACTTCATTTTCTTGAAGGATACGGATGGCGATGACGTTGCCGACCAGCGGGACACGCTGATGACCGGATGGAATAAGAATGACACGCACGCGGGGCCTTCCAATCTGCAATATGGTTTTGACAACAAGATTTGGGGAGTTACCGGGTACGCCGGTTTCAATGGCCTTATCAATGGGCAGCGGCTTGCCTTTGGTCAGGGTGTTTATCGTTTTAAGCCGGATGGGTCAGATTTTGAATACTTAGCAACGACCAGTAACAACACGTGGGGACTGGGGATGACCGAAGATAACAACGTGTTTATTTCTACTGCTAACAATACGCACAGTGCATTTTATTCGATGCCCGAGCAGTTGATGCTGCGTAGGCTGAAGGAAGATGACCGAAAGCTCAACGTCAGTGCCGTCCAGAAAATCGATGGGCATTATGAAGTACATGCGATGACACCCAACCTGCGTCAGGTAGACGTTGTGGGCGGCTTCACTTCTGCAGCGGGACACCAGCTATATACCGCGAGGGATTATCCGCAGCACTATTGGAATAAGGTCGCTTTTGTGACCGAACCGACGGTACGCTTAATCCACAACGCGGTCATCGAACCGGATGGTGCCGGTTTCAAAGAACATGACGGGTGGAACCTTGTCGCCAGTTCAGATGAATGGTACGGACCTGTTCACGCAGAAGTTGGCCCGGATGGCGCCGTCTGGATACTCGACTGGTATAATTTTATCATCCAGCACAACGTATTCGTCCCCGCCCAGGCTCCTTCTGACAAAGTATTGCCGTTTGTTGACCAACCGCATGGCCCAGGCAACGCGTTCGAGAGCGACTTGAGGGACAAAAAATATGGCCGCGTTTACCGGCTCGTATATAAAGATGCCAAACATAAAGCTGGCCATAAGCTTTCAAAAGACGATTCAAAAGGATTACTGAATGCACTGAAAAGCGACAACAAATTCTGGCGGATGCACGCCCAGCGGTTATTGGTCGAGCGGAAGCAAGATGACGTTGCAGGCGACCTGATCCGGATTGCATCCGACCAAAAGGTCGACGAGATCGGATTAAACAGCCCGGCTGTCCATGCGTTGTGGACCTTGCGGGGGCTTAACCTGATCGAAAAGCGCCAAGATGTGTTTGATGCCGTTGTCAAGGCTTTCAACCACCCGGCTGCCGGTGTGCGGAAGGCTGCCGTGCAAGTGCTGCCTTTAGACAGCCGATCTCTCGATGCCCTGTTACAGAGCGGGCTTCTGAAAGATAGCAATCTCAATACGCGCTTGGCGGTATTCGTGAAGCTTGCGGAATATCCTGCGTCGGATGCAGTTGCCAGTGCACTGGTTGAAGCTACCAACGACTCGGTCAATGAGAACGACCGGTGGTTGTCACAGGCTCTGTTCAGCGCGATCGCACGCCACGAAGATGCATTCTTCAAAGCAGCGGCTACCGCTTCGGCAAGCAACTTTACCAAGCGTATCCTCGAATCGCTGGTTAATGAACAATATGTATTGGGACGCCGTACCCGCTTTCCGTTTTCGCCAGACGTTTCCAATAAAGAGATTTATATCCAAACGGAAGTAAGCCGCCGCGATAATCAGCCCTACCGTGGCCTGATCGTCGGGCAGGGCGACAAGACTGCAGGATATGCACTCTTCGTGAAGAACAACAAGCTCTTTTTTGAAATTTACCAGCATGGCCAGACTGCTTCGGTATCTTCCCGTGGCAGCGTGCCGAACAATTTCTTGGCCGAAGCACACCTAAAAGCAGACGCAACGATCGAGTTGTCTGTGAACGGCGTTAGCCAGGGTACTGCGAAAGCCATGCACCTCTTCGCCGAGCCGTTGAAACTCAACCTGCGCTCGGGCGAGGATTTTGATGAAGCTTATGCCTTCACCGATTATGGTGGATCTTCTGAGTTCACGGGCAATGTCAACAACATCACCGTAAGACTGGCCAAGACAAACCTGCCCGCGGTTGGTACCCAGGAAAATGCCAGCTTGGATGATCCTGCCAATGCTACGCCATCAACGCGTATCGAACTGAAAGCAGTGAAAGACATCATGCAATACGACAAGAAAACGTTTACGGTCCAGGCAGGCAAACGCATCACATTGGTGTTCGAAAACCCGGATGGTATGCAGCACAATCTGTTGATTATCCAGCCCGGTACGCTGGATATCGTGGGCAAGGCGGCTGATGACATGTTGCGTTCGTCCGAAGCGTTTGACAAGCAGTATATCCCTTCGATTCCTGAAGTGCTGCACCATACGCCGCTGGTCAATCCCGGCGAAAGCTTTACGCTGGAATTTACCGCTCCGACGGAAGCCGGGGATTATCCTTACGTATGTACTTTCCCCGGTCATTGGCGGGGGATGAATGGTATTATGCACGTTGTAAAATAGAGCACTCACTAATTATATTGAAGATGAACAAGACGATGAAACTATTGGCAGGGTTTGCCCTGGTATTGATGAGCACGGGTGTGGTATTGGCCCAAAAGCCGCTCCGGATTTTGATGGTAGGCGGCGGGGGATCCCATGATTTCGGTCGGTGGTACGGCCAGGAAGACAAAAAGACCATCGAGTCGACCGGTAAATATAGCGTGACATATACCGAACAGACGGATTCCATACCAGCCTATCTGAAACAAGCTGACCTGCTGATTTTGACAAACAATCAACCGATCAGTGCAGCAGGGCAGGCAGCTATCACCAAGTTCGTCGAGAAAGGACATGGGCTGTTGCTCCTCCATGCCGCGGTATGGTATAACTGGGAAGACTGGCCCGCTTATAACCTAAACTATGTGGGGGGAGGCAGTAAAAGCCACGAAAAGCTTCAGGAAATAAAAAGCTTTGTCGTTAATTCCGGGCATCCGATTACACAAGGCGTTCCGGCTAAGTTTGAATTTGTGGATGAGTTGTACCGTCACGTACCCGATCCCGCTGCGAAAGGAATCGAGGTATTGGTCATTGGTCAATCCAAGGAAACCGACGCAGTTTATCCAGGCGTATTTACGGTGAAGCACCGGAAAGCAAAAATAGCCGGAATTACAACAGGCCACGATGAGCGCAGCCATCAACATGAAGCATATAAGACCTTGTTAATTAACGCGGTCAATTGGATTGCGGACTAAATAGAAAAAATATAATTAGCTAATAAGAATCAGAATATGTCAAAAATCACTGTCGTTATCGTAGGTATGGGTTTTGGGAAGGAATTCATTCCCATTTATCAGAAGCACCCGAATATTAAAGCCGTAGGAATCTGTACCCGGAATGAGGACACACTTAATGAATTAAAGGACAAGTTTAATTTGGATGATAACCTGATTTTCACTGATTTCGAAGAGGTAGTGAAGCGGGAAGACGTCGATGCCATTCACATTGTGACGCCCGTGCCGGAACACGCACGCATGACGCTGGCATCGCTGAATGCGAACAAGCATACCGCCTGTACCATTCCGATGGCGATGACGGTGGAAGATTGCAAAGCGATTGTAGCGGCCAAACGCAAGTCGGGCAAGGTATACATGATGATGGAGACCGCGCTGTACACCCGCGAGTTCCTCTATGGGTTAAAGCTGGCCGAAACAGGGCAATTGGGAAAAATCCAGTTTGTGCGCGGGTCGCACATCCAGGATATGAGTATGGAAGGTTGGGCGGACTACTGGAAAGGATACCCGCCAATGCTGAACGGTACACACGCCATATCTCCGTTGCTGCGTATCAATAACACGATTGCGGAATCGGTGGTTTGTCATGGCTCGGGCAGATTATCTGATGATCTGGCAAGCCGTTACAATGCCCCCTATGCGGTTGAGACCGCGACCTTCAAATTGAAAAATTCGGACGTGGTTGCTGAGGCAACGCGGTCGTTGTTTGACGTCGTCCGCCAGTATCGCGAGAGCTATGACGTATATGGCACGAAGATGTCGTTCGAGTGGGAACAGCTACAGGATGAAGAACACGTCATCTTCGACGGTGGGGAAAATGCGCGGCGGATTGATGTGCCGGATACCGATGAATTGTTGATTCCGGAGATCGCCGACTTTACCAAACGGGAAAAGATTGACGATCCCAACCACGTCTCCTTTCTTCAAGGGGCGGGACACGGTGGTTCACATCCCCACTTGGTACAGGAATTTGTTGCGGCCATTGTAGAAGGCAGGGATTCAGCCGTGGATGCTGCCCTTGCCGCAAACTATACCTGTGCAGGTATTTGTGCGCATGAGTCGGCCATGAAAGGTGGCGTGCGGGTAGAAATACCAAGTTTTGAATAGTGAACTGAGCTTGTAAAGATGGATATAGGAATAAGCACGTTTGTTTGGGTCTCACCGTTTTCTACGGCATCTTTTGATGTGCTGCGGAAAGCTAAGGACATCGGCTACGACGTCATTGAAATTGCCGTGGAAGACCGGGAATTGATCGATTGGGTGGCCTTGAAAAAGGCATGTCACAGTTTGGGTCTGAAAGTGACCGTAAGCGGTGCGTTCGGGATGGACCGCGATATTTCCAGTGATCAAGCCAGAGTCCGGGCGAACGGGCTTTCCTATATCATCGATTGCCTCGAAATAGCCAATGAACTGGAAAGCCCCATCTTCGGGGGGCCATTGTATTCCGCGGTAGGAAAGACCCGGCTGGTTCCCGAAGCGCAGAAACAGCAGGAGCGCCAATGGTGTCTGGAAAACCTTCACTTGGCGGCACGCCGGGCAGAAGCACTGGGGGTAACTTTAGCATTGGAGCCGCTAAATCGTTTTGAGACCGATATGATCAATACGGTCGACCAAGCGATTGCATTAGTAGACGAGGTTGCAAGTGATCGGTTGAAAATTCTGTTGGATACGTTCCATAACAATATTGAAGAAAAAAATATCCCAGCCAGTATACTCAAGTTGGGTGATCGGCTGGTCCACGTACAGGCCAATGAAAATGATCGCGGAACACCGGGGACAGGCCACCTCGATTGGCTGGGAATACGCGATGCCTTACAGACGATCGGCTACGGGGGAAGTCTGGTCATAGAAACATTCGGTGCGCCCTCCAAAGAACTGGCGAGGGCAGCTAGTATCTGGCGGCCATTGGCGGCCAGTGCAGATGAGCTGGCGGCAGAGGGCTTTGGATTTCTAAAAAAGACATTTTGCGGTGGGGAGGGCCGCTATTCAAATCAGATAGATTGATCCAATGGTAATACCTAATTAAAACAAACCAAAAATGATTAAAAGAAGAGAATTTATCCGTGCATTGAATGCGGGTATGGCCCTCGGGCTGGTGTCTAAATCGGCCGTTGCAGGATGGTTCCTGCCTCCTGCGGAGACCGCTTTGCAGGATGAGCTGGCCTACCATACCATCCGGTCTGTCGACTTCCGAGACATACGGATGCAGTATCCACGTTTTGTGGGGAAGAATGCGAGATTGGATGTACACGGGTTCGGACCGCGCATCGAAGTATGCACCCTCACCACTGATAAAGGCGCAACGGGATGGGCTTCCCTGCTGGGTGGTCGGGGCGCTGCGCAACGGCTTGTACCGGAGTTGGTGGGCAAAAAACTGTCAGAAGTATTTCAGGTCACAGCAGGTCTTACCGATGATCGGTTCCTTCCATTCGATATTGCACTGCACGATTTGGCAGGCATCGTTTTGAATAAGCCGGTATACGCGTTGCTGGGCCGTGATAAACCGTTTACCACGAAGTACTACACGGGTATGATTTATTTCGATGATCTCGAACCAGCTCATGCACCCGGTGGGATAGACAAGGTATTGAGGGAATGCCGCCAAGATTATGAATTCGGATATCGGCAGTTCAAGCTGAAGATTGGGCGTGGCCACCGCTGGATGTCACTGAAAGATGGGCTTGCCCGCGATATTGAAGTGACGAAGGCCGTAGCGCAAGCCTTTCCGGATTGCGATATCCTAGTGGATGGTAACAACGGATTCACGTTCCACGAGTTTACTCAGTACCTTACCGGGATAGGGGATACCCCACTGTTCTGGATCGAAGAACCTTTCCACGAAACGGTGGAAGATTACCGCAAACTCAGGAACTGGATGAAAGATGCCAACGTCAAGAGCCTACTTGCAGATGGGGAAGCGGATCCGGATCCGGTGTTGCTGGATGAGCTGATGCGTCAGCAACTGATGGATGTACATATTTCGGATATCGAGGGATTAGGCTTTACCAATTGGCGGAAACTCATGCCCGGTCTCATCCGATACAACGTGCAGGCATCGCCCCACGCCTGGGGCTCGTTGCTTAAATCTTATTATACCGCCCACTTGGCGGGAGGCCTTGGAAATACCGTAACAATCGAGGGTGTTACCAGTACCTCTGATGACGTGGATCTCAGCGGATATACGATCAAAGATGGAAACCTAATTCCCTCCGACGCACCAGGGTTTGGAATGAAATTATTGAGATAGTCAGACGCGAGCCTTCCATAGGTCCGCCGCCTATAATTGAGTGTCAATAAATCAATTTAGCAGATATTCGAATTTAGTCAATTGAATGAGGATTAGTTAATACAGTTATCAACAATTAAAACAAAACAACAGAATTATGAGTAAATCTTTACTTGTAACATTGCTATGGTGCG
The DNA here is from genome assembly GCF_014642075.1 of Parapedobacter defluvii. Taxonomy (GTDB): domain Bacteria; phylum Bacteroidota; class Bacteroidia; order Sphingobacteriales; family Sphingobacteriaceae; genus Parapedobacter; species Parapedobacter defluvii. Next base: position 78,951 of record NZ_BMIK01000005.1, read on the forward strand.
TGGGACTATCCATGGCAATGGCCCAGACCCGTTCTATCACCGGGACGGTAAGGGATGCGGAGGGCAAGACTCCGATCGGCAGCGCCACTGTCAAAGCGTTGGTCAGCCAGCGAACCACTTCCAGCTCGGTGGATGGCACGTTCTCCATAGAGGTGGCGGCTGGGGGCGACTCTCTGCTGGTTTCCTACCTCGGTTATAATCAAGCCGTGATCCGGGTAGGTAATGCCAGTACGGTGTCTGTGGACCTGACGACTTCTTCTGAATCGTTGCAAGAAGTCATCGTAACAGGATTCGGTATGGCGCAGAAGAAGGAAACGTTGACCGGTGCCATTGCTTCTATTGGAGCGGAGGATATCAGTCGGTCGCTGTCGTCTACAACTTCCGGTGCTTTAGTGGGAAAATTGGCAGGTGTAAACTTCCGGCAGACAGATGGCCGACCAGGGGCGTCAACCCAGCTGCGTATCCGGAACATGGGCGATCCCTTGTACGTCATCGATGGGGTACAAAAGGATGCTGGTCAGTTTAATAACTTGGATTTCAACGATATCGAATCGATTTCCGTACTAAAAGATGCTTCGGCAGCCATCTACGGTGTACGGGCGGCAAATGGTGTTGTGGTGGTTACGACCAAAAAGGGAAAGCGTAATACCAAAAATACGATTAGCCTGACATCCAACTACGGTTTCCAAAACTTGTCTACATTTCCGCAGCCAGCGGATGCGGTGACCTTTGTAAAGAGTTACATTCAGTCTGAAACCGTACAAGGAGTGGGCGACTATCGATATTCGCCTGAAGATCTTGCCAAATGGCAGCAGGGGACGGAGAAGGGCTATGTACCGTTTGATTGGTACGACTACATTTGGGAAACCTCGCCCCAGGTTTACTTGAATGCCAACGTATCGGGTGGTTCAGAGAAAATCAACTATTATTTCAGCGTAGGGCATCTCAATCAGCAGGATGTGATTGTAAACTACGGTGGTTTCAAGCGCACGAACGTGCAAATGAATATCAATGCTCAGATCTCTGAACGGTTTAAAGTAGGCGCCAGCTACAATGCCCGGTTAGAGGCGCGACGGAATCCGGGTGTACCGGGAGGCGACGACTTGTGGCTGCCACGTTTCGCAACATTCCGCAACTTGCCGACAGTGCGTCCATTTGCAAACGATAATCCGTTGTATCCCCAGTTGACTTCCACCGACCCGGGTACGAACTTCGCATGGTTGAATTACGATTTGGCCGGTGAACGGACGGAGGCTTGGCGGGTCAGCCAACTCAACTTTGATGCAGAATACGATATCATCGATGGACTGAAGGCTAAAGCATTGGTAGGTTACTATTTTGCCAACCAACGTATGGACAATCAAGAGTACACCTACAAATTGTACAAGTATAATGAAGCCGAGGATACCTATGAAGTGGATTTTGAAAACACCAATCCTTGGCGAGAGCGCACCATGGGTCACGTCGAAGAAATGACATCCAATATACAGTTGAATTACAATAAGGCATTTGGGGCACATAACCTCTCAGTAATCGGTGGTGTGGAGACCATCTTGAGGAAAGATCCATCTACATGGGTACACTCCATTCCTACGGCCAACGCATTACACCTGATTGACTATGAAACGATGGATACCTATGACGATCGGGGTGATAATCCACAAGCCCGGATCGGTTATATCGGGAAGATCAATTACGATTACAACGGCAAATACCTGTTGGAATTACTAGGTCGCTACGATGGGTCTTGGAAGTTCCCGCCGAATGACCGTTGGGGATTCTTCCCTGCGGCGTCTGCAGGTTGGCGCATTTCCCAAGAGTCGTTTTGGCAAGACAGCAAAATCGGAAATGTTGTCAACGATCTCAAAATTAGAGGATCATATGGTCTTGTTGGGGATGACAATACCGCCGGATATAACCCGTTCGACTATATGGCCGGCTATAACTACAAAAGATATAGAAATGCCAATGGCGATTGGGTGAACGTAGCTTCTTCAGTAATCGACGGAACCTATATCATCGGAACCCAACCCCGGGGACTTCCGGTGACGACACTGTCTTGGTTACGTGCTGAGATGGCTAATGTTGGTTTTGACGCTGCATTTCTTCGTAACCGATTGACTACTACGGTTGAATTCTTCCAGCGGAAACGTACGGGACTTCCAGCAGCACGGTATGATGTGTTGGTGCCTACGGAGGCTGGTTTTGCTTTGCCTAATGAAAACTTGAACTCCGACATGATTCGTGGTTACGAGGCTATGGTGCGTTGGAGCGATCAAACCAACGATTTTTCCTATTCCTTGGGTGGTAATGTCACATTCGCTCGTTTCTTCGATTGGGATCGCTACAAACCCCGTTTCAGCAACTCCTGGGACGAGTACCGGAACTCGCTTGTGCAACGTTATGGTTATTTGAACTGGGGCTTGCAGGCTGACGGGCAATTCCAAAGTTGGGAGGAAATTACCAATTGGCCAATCGATAATGACCGTCAGGGCAACCGTACCTTGCGTCCGGGCGACGTGAAATATAAAGATCTCAACGGCGATCGCGTAATCAATGATTTGGATCTTCGGCCGATTGGTTATCGCCAAGATGCTACACCTGCACTGAACTTTGGGCTGAATTTTGCCTTTGCTTACAAAGGATTTGATTTGGCGTTGGATTTTTCCGGTGGCGGTATGTATACCTTCTACAAGGAGTGGGAAATGCGTACCCCCTTTCAAAACGGCGGGAATATTCCGCAGTACTATGCGGATGACGCGTGGAAGCTTTCCGATATTTGGGATGCCAACAGTGACTTGATTCCGGGTAAATACCCCATGCTGTTGATTGGTAATGGTGACCACAGTAACTACTGGAATAGCGATTTTTGGAAGCAAAAAATCCGGTATATTAAACTGCGTAACCTGGACTTTGGTTATTCATTGCCTAAACGTATTCTGGAACCACTTTCCATTACAGGTGTCCGGGTGTATTTTTCGGGACAAAACCTCTTTACACTTACGAACCTGATTGGTATTGACCCCGAAATGCAGGATACAAACGGATTGGGTTATCCGACGATGCGGATCATGAATTTCGGTATAAACGTGAGATTTTAGTAGGTTGGATATCATTAAAAGAAAGAAAGTATTATGAAAAAGTCAAGCATATCAATATTCAAGGTGCTGATGCTGGCGGGCGGGATTACCTGCTTCAGCAGTTGTTCGGATTTCCTTGAGCGTCAGCCCGACACCATCATGACCGATGATCAAATTTTCGGTGACGAGGTAATGGTCCGCTCAGTATTGGCCAATTATTACGGCCGCGTGAGTTGGGGTCAACACATCAGCGACGACTATACATATACCATATTGGATGAGGCTGGAAAGTCCGACGGCGGTCCAGACAATATTCAAGGCTACTCAAATGAACTTTGGCGAGTCTACGATTATACGTTGATTCGTAACATTAATCAGTTCTTAAAAGGCCTGCGTGAGACTACGGCAATTGCGGAGGATGAAAAGCAGACATACGAAGGCGAAGCCAGATTTCTGCGTGCATGGACATATTTCAATATGGCGCGTGGAATGGGTGGTATGCCTATTGTTGGCGACGAAGTGTTTGAGTACGAAAGCGGTATGGATATAACAGTATTGCAATATCCACGTTCAACCGAGGCAGGAATATATGATTATATCATTGGCGAATGCGATGCCATTTCTACACTGTTATCTGACAAGAAGAATACGCATTCCGCTCGGGCTAATAAATGGGTAGCTTTAATGCTGAAAGCCCGTGCGGCAATTTATGCTGGTTCGTTGGCGAATTATAACAATAAGATGCCGAGCCCAATCAAAACTCCGGGTGGTGAAGTTGGTATTCCGGCTGATCGTGCACAAGGCTACTACGAACAAGCCTTAGCTGCAGCACAGGACGTCATCAACAATAGTCCGTACCAGCTGCAGTTGAATAAACCAGACGATCTGCAACGCAATTTCTACGAGGCTTTAAGTATTAAAGACAACAATACTGAGGTTATCTGGGCTCATGACCGTATTTATCCGGGTACAGGCCAACAGACGAGTTTTACTACGCGAAATATACCTGGCTCACATGCGGAGGATATCGACCGTGCCTACGCCGGCCCGATCTTGAATTTAGTGGAAGATTTTGAATACACCGACAATCGGAATGGCGCTATACATATCCGCGATAACCAAGGGAACTACATCTTCTACGATGACCCATTGGATGCTTTCGCGAATAAGGACGCGCGGTTAGGTGGTACAGTTATTCTACCGAATGCCCTGTTTAAGGGTACACCGGTGCCTTTGCAAGCGGGGCAGAAAATATGGAATAATGGTTCGTGGCAGACGGTAGTCGGCCAGTCGGACGAGCGGGATGCTGCCGGGCGGCTCATTACCTCGGCAAATGGACCGGTTCGTAACAACGACCCCTATGTCAATAAAACCGGATTCTTCTTCCGTAAGTTTCTGGATGAAGCCTCAGGGGCCTCGACCCGTGGACGTAACAGCGAGATGTGGTTTCCACGCTTCCGATTTGCCGAAGCGGTGTTGATTGCTGCCGAAGCAGCCATGGAACTGGGGCAGCAGCCGGTTGCGGTTGGTTATATCAACCAAATTCGTGAACGCGCGGGTATCCAACCGTTGACAAGCGTAACCTTGGATGATATTATCCAGGAACGTCGGGTAGAGTTTGCTTTTGAAAACCACCGGTATTGGGACTTGAAGCGTTTCCGTAGGGCACATATTGTATGGAATGGTGTGGTCAATAGCCCGACTGCCCAACAATATGCGTTGTTCCCTTATTTGGTGGTAGCACCCGGCACGGCGAATGATGGTAAGTATGTGTTCGATCGACAGGTATTTAGTAACTCGTTGCATCCGCGGTTTTTCGAGTTGCGGAATTACTATAACTTCATCGATTTGGGTTGGCAGAATGCGAATCCTAAGATTGTATTGAATCCGTTTCAATAACCTTTATGATTATAACAATGAGAAAATATGTGAATATGTTGTTGCTTCCCGCTATAGTGGCGGTAAGCAGCTGCGGACTGGATAACTATGATGAGCCGGAATCCAAATTGCTTGGACGGGTCGTCTATAACGGCGAACCGGTTGGTGTACGCGGTACGGGTGAGGCGGTACAGCTTCAGCTGTACCAAGATGGCTATGAATTGCACAGTCCCATTCCAGTGTATGTGGGGCAGGATGGCACTTTCGAGGCCAAATTATTCGACGGAGAATATAAGTTGGTAACCCGGGATAACAATGGTCCATGGGTAAATGATCGGGATACGACGGTTATTAACGTGAAAGGTACAGCTAATGTGGATATCGAGGTCACGCCGTTCTATACCCTGTCAAACGTACAGCTTGCGTTGAATGGGAGCAGTGTCAACGCATCGTTCCAGATTAATGAAGTGGCCGGCGGTCGGGACATTGATTATGTACTGATCTTGGCTGGAAAGACATCTTTCGTTGATGATGTGTCGTATACCGAACGGCTCGAAATCAAGGGTTTAACTCCTGGATCGACAATTACCGAAGTGTTGGATTTGGCTAATAATGCCGATTTCAAAGCAGGAAAACCGGTATTTGCCCGCATTGCATTGCGTTCTGTGGGCAAGGACCAGGCAATCTATTCGCAGGTCGTAAGATTGCGATAGGCTTATTCATTTTTTGATTTTTTAACCGCTATTATCCGAGAAGGGTAGTAGCGGTTATTTGACTATAATGAGATGAATAAATCTGATAATTTCATCGCTGTTGAAAAACAATTTATAAAGATGAAAACTATTGGCAAAAGTATACTTTTAGTTGGGTTGCTGCTTGGGAGTTCCGCTTCCTGGGGTCAGGAACAACCCAACATCCTGGTGATTCTGACCGATGACATGGGGTTCAGCGATATCGGTGCATTTGGCGGTGATTTTGTGCCGACTCCGCAGTTGGACAGCTTTGCCGCGGAAGGTACCCGGTTTACCCAGTACTACAGCGCCGCCCCGATTTGCAGTCCCTCACGGGCAAGTATCTTGACCGGTATGTTTCCGGCGGAGTGGAATTTTACCACCTTCCTCAACAACAGGCGGAGCAATGAGTTGGCCGAACAGGCCAACTACCTCAACGTACATGCGCCGTCCATCGCCAAGGTGCTGAAAAGTGCCGGCTATGCGACAGCACATTTTGGGAAATGGCATATGGGGGGTGGAAGGGATATCAAAAATGCACCGACGTTTGAAAAATATGGATTTGATGAACATGCCAGCACATACGAGAGTCCTGAGCCAGACCCGGTGCTGACCGCTACCGATTGGATATGGTCGGATGAAGATTCTATAAAGCGTTGGGACAGAACGGCATATTTCGTGGATAAGACGCTCGATTTCCTACGGAGGCATCGCGATAAACCCTGTTTCGTAAACCTTTGGCCGGATGATATGCATACGCCATGGGTTCCTGAGGAAAACCAACGGCAGCAGGGAAAGTTTCCGATGAATCCGGAAGAAGAGGAAGCTTTCAAACTCGTCCTCGCTGAATTTGACAGGCAATTGGGACGCTTGTTTGATGGATTGGAGGAGTTAGGTATCGCTGAAAACACCTTAGTGATTTTTACCAGCGATAACGGTCCATTACCCAGCTTCCGGGGCAGCCGGGCAGGAGGATTGCGGGGTAGCAAATTTTCTCTTTATGAAGGAGGAATACGCATGCCGTTTATCGTCCGCTGGCCCGGTCAGGTGCAGGCGGGTGCCATAGATAGCGTTTCGGTACTCAATTCGACCGATCTCTTTCCTACCTTGTCAAATATTGCAGCAGCGACGCTCCCCGCCAATTACCAGGGGGATGGGGAAGACCGTACGTCTGTATGGCTGGGCACTGCTGCGTCCCGGACTAAGGATATGTATTGGGAGTACGGTCGCAATGATTACGCTTTTAACTACCCGAAAGGAAATGATCGCAGTCCCAATCTGGCCATTCGGTCAGGGAAATGGAAATTATTGATCGATTACCGCAGGGACAATCCCGAGTTGTATGACCTGGAACAGGATCGGTACGAGACGACGAATCTTGCCGGTACACATCCGGATACGGTTAAGTTGCTGCAGAATAAATTGATTACTTGGCGGACTTACCTGCCTGAGTTGACTACTGGAAGGGCAAATCCGCCCATAAACTGAGCCGTTGACGGGGTAGCAGGTATAACACTTTTGTATCTGTGACAGAAAGCATAACTTTGATTAAAAGGACAATTATGGAAAAGTACGTTTACCGGGCATTGACGGCGTCTTTAATCGCGGTGTTTTTCAGTGGCACTGCGGCTTTGGCCCGATTGCACGAAAAACCGAACATCGTTATCATCATGGCAGACGACTTGGATTCGCATCAGTTGAGCTGCTATGGCGGGGAGAACCTCCGGACGACGCACATCGACCAACTGGCTTCCGAAGGAATGAAGTTCAATGCGATGATCGCTTCCGAAGCGATGTGCATACCCACCCGGGCCTCGCTGTTCACCGGATTGTATCCGGTGAAGCATGGTGCATACCAGAACCATAAGCCGGTGTACGATGATTTAAAAAGCATTGTACACTACCTCAATGATCTCGGATACCGCGTTGGGCTGACCGGGAAGGACCACATGACGAAACCGCGGACGGTTTTCCCCTTTGATTTGGTCGACGGATTCGAACCGAATTGCGTGGCATCAACGGATGCATGTTTCCTGGATAGTGTAAGGAGCTATATCCAACAGGACGAGCCTTACTGCCTCTTTGTGATGAGCATCAACCCGCACACGCCGTGGACGGTAGGTAATCCGGACGAGTTTGATCCGGCACGGCTCAAATTGCCGGCCCACTGGGTGGATACCGAACGGACGAGAAGCGAATTTCGAAATTACTTGGCAGAGGTACGCCGACTGGACAATCAGGTAGGCGATGTGATGAACCTGCTGGAAGAAACTGGAGCTGTCGAGAACACGATTGTCATTTTCCTGGGCGAACAGGGACCGCAGTTTCCCGGTGGCAAATGGACCCTGTATGACAACGGGCAGAAGAGCTCGATGATTGTCAAATGGCCGGGAAAGGTGAAGCCGGGCACGGAGACCGATGCCATTGTCCAATACGAAGATATCACCCCGACTTTAATTGACATCCTAGGCGGAAATCCCATTGAGGGGTTGGATGGGCGGAGCTTTAAACCGGTATTGGAAGGGGAAAGCGCGGTACACCGTGACGTAGCCTACGGAATTCATAACAATATTCCCGAAGGACCGCCGTATCCGATCCGGAGTGTGCGGGACCGCCAATATAAACTGATCTGGAATCTTACTCCCGATTCGGCTTACTACATTAAGTATATGCTGAATACCGAAAACGAAAAGCTGGCTTGGACGAGTTGGGTAGATCGCGCGGCGTATGACGATCACGCAAAAGCATTGACGGAGCGGATCGTACACAAACCGGCAATTGAGTTTTATGATATCCGCAATGACCCGGATGAATTAAATAACCTTGCAGAAAAGCCGGAATACCAAACGTTGGTTCAAAATTACCTGGGGCAGCTGCAACAATGGATGGAAACACAGGGAGATCGCGGAGCCGCATTGGATGTCCCGATTAAACATAAGTAAGGTGCAACTAGCCGGTGACAGACGATAGGCATAAAATGTACATAATTGCGCATGATTTATGCATGTTGTTTTGAAATTCCATGGAAGAGTAGAAATTTGGCTTGGTAATATTCGTTGATCATGAACGATTTCAGCAAGCGTACGGATGATGTGCTTTTGGCGTTGATTCGAGATGACGACCAACAGGCGTTCAGGGCCTTGTATGATCGGTATTGGACAACGCTGTGGAGTTATGCCCGCAATGCCATGGCTGATCCGGACGATGCGGAAGACGTTGTGCAGGAATTGTTCATGACGCTTTGGGAGAAGCGGGATTCCCTGCAAATTAATAGCTCTCTGAAAGCGTACTTGTTTAGGGCTACGCTAAATAAAGTGATTGATCGCATCGATCGTTCGAAATACCGACTGTCCTACCTTCAAGACTTGAAACAAACCTATAGCGAGGGCAACTATACGACCGATGGTAAACTTTTTGAAAAAGAGCTGGAGCAACGGTTTGAAGCTTGCGTTGATAAAATGCCACCGAAAATGCGTACAATCTTTACGCTCAGCCGGCTCCAAATGATGACCCACCAACAAATCAGTGATTCCCTGAAAATCTCCCGGGATAACGTAAACCGGCAAATAAAAAATGCATTGATTCTCCTGAAAAAGAGTTTGTTGGCCGTTCCCTTGGTCTTAATTTTAAAATATTTTTTACCCTGATGGCAGTTTTGTCCGTCATCACTCTATAAACCGAGCGTATTGATGGACGAAAAAGACTTGATCAAGCTTTTGGATCGCTACCGGCGGGGCCAATGTACAGAAGCTGAACGCCTATTGATCGAAAGCCTGTATTTGCGTGCATACCCCAGCGAGTCCGCGACCGAGGATGCAGTTGAAGATTCAATCACTAAAAAGCGCGTTTGGAAGCATTTGCAGGGAAGGTTATCACCAAAGGTTACCAAAACTGTTATTCCATGGCTCGCTGCTGCTGCGTCTATCGTGCTGATTACCACGATTACGTTGCTGTACCGTTCAGAAACTAACAGTGCGGATGTCCGTCCATTGACAGACATACCGGCAGGGGGCAATAAAGCGATACTGAAGCTTGCAGGTGGACAGACTATTCATCTGGATAGCAGCCAACACGGAGTGATGATCTTGTCCGATCAACTGCTCTACACGGATAGCACGGTTGTGGGGAGCTTTCACGGAAACGCTGAGACAAGTGAAAGTACATACAACGAAATCATTACGCCAAAGGGAGGTACTTATCAGGTGGTACTTAGTGACGGTACGAAAGTCTGGCTCAATGCCGATTCCAGGTTGGCATTTCCACAACGGTTTGCTAGCACAGACCGTAACGTGGTGTTGGTTGGCGAGGCCTATTTTGAGGTAGCTAATAACTCCAACCGTCCGTTTATAGTCAAAACCGCAGAGCAGGAGATTGCCGTGCTCGGCACGTCATTCAATGTTACGGCCTATGCGGATGAAGCATCCGAACAAACAACACTGGTCGAAGGCAAAATCAGGATTGCGACTACACAGCGCACCCACCAATTGGCACCGGGTGACCAGGCCATCGTAAATGCGGGGGCAATATCGGTCGGACCAGTGGATACATCCCCGTTTATCGCCTGGAAATCGGGCTTTATAGCCTTCAATGAGGAAACGCTGGAAGATATCATGCGTGATATCAGCCGTTGGTATGACGTTGATGTTCATTTTGAGGGTGCAGATAAGCAGCTTCGATTCGGGGGAACAGTCTCCCGGTACGCGAACGTATCGGAAGTATTGCGCCGGTTGGAGCTGACGGGTCAAGTTCATTTTAAAATTGAAGAAAGGGGGATTGTGATTAAGCCGTAACACCGACTCATAAACGTAAAAGGACCGGAGATGCTTCACCACCTCCGGCTTATTGTGATGATAAATTAACTTTCGGACAGCCCGCCGTTTCGCGACTGACAGTCTGTTCGATTATCAAAACACAGACAAACATAATCAACACAAAGCAGCTTTCAAAGCTGGACGATCGTGTTTGTCAAAGCGTTAACTATTTTATGGACAATTATTCGTTAACAGGCAATCGTGATACGGTTGCTACCCCTGCAAAGCTAATATTGAGGGTTATGAAAATTACGTATTTTCTACTGACGGTATGCTTGGTTCAGGTGTTTGCCGAAACCTCGGCGCAGAAGCTGACTATCCAGCGGGAACAGGTAGGGCTTCGCAATATCTTTTCCGAAATCCGCAACCAAACCGGATACTCCGTCGTGTATAGTGTGAAACATATCGAGCGAATGCCTACGATAACGGTTTCCTTTACCGATATGGATATCAATGAGGCGATGACCCGTATCCTGGAGGGTCTGCCGTTGGATTTCGTAATTACCGGCAAAGAAATCGTAATCAAAGAGAAGCCCGGTGTGCGGAGAGCTTCCGATACACGGCGAGACATGGAGTTGCAACAGCAAACCATCTCCGGCCGTGTGCTCGATGAACATGGCAATCCGCTGCAAGGCGCTGCGGTGCGGATCAAAGGGTCGCAACAGGAAGTCAGCACAGGCAGTGACGGGCGTTTTACATTCAATGATTTGGAGCGGAATGCCGTCATCGTCATTTCTTTTGTGGGCTATGAAACCCGGGAACTTGCTGCTTCGGCAGATTTGACTTCCCTGACGATGAAGCCGATCGTTGCCGATTTGAGTGAAGTGGTGGTGGTGGGATATGGTACCCAGCGCAAAAGCGACATCACCGGGGCGGTGAGCTCCATCCGCGCGGAAGACTTCAATAAAGGAGCCAACGCAACATTTGATCAGCTCATAGCCGGTAAGGCGGCAGGCGTACAGTTCATTCAAAGCAGCGGTGAACCGGGCGGCGGCGTCGCGGTACGTATCCGCGGTGCGAGTTCGGTCAACGCCGGGACGAGCCCGCTATATGTGATCGATGGTTTGCCGATCGATAATTCTTCGGTGGCGGGTGGTGGCGGCGCTAATTTCGATGCCCCTCCATCTCCAAGGAATCCGTTGGCAGGTATTAATCCGGAGGATATCGAGTCAATAGAAATCCTTAAAGATGCATCGGCAACGGCAATCTACGGTTCCCGGGGTGCTAATGGCGTGATCATGGTTACTACCAAAAAAGGAAAGGCTGGCCGGAATACAGTGTCATATAGTGGATCGTACGGACAACAGCAGGTTGCCAATACGATCGATTTGCTGTCCACCGCGGAATATATCCAGGTCATCAACGCATTGATCGATGCTGGCGGTGGTCCCGAGACCAACCGTATCACCGACGCCAATGTCGTGGGAACGGATTGGCAGGCACAGGTTTTCGATAACAACGCGCCCATCCAGAACCACAGTTTGGCATTCAGTGGAGGAAGTGAACAAACCCGGTATTACTTTGCACTCAACGCATTTGACCAGGGGGGGATTCTGAAGAATACGGCATTTAGCCGATATGCCGCAAAACTTAATATCAGTTCTCGTATTACGGATCGGTTGGAAGTGGGCACGGCCCTGAATGTGAGTTATTCCCATGATGAGCAGGTGCCGTCCGGCTTTGGAATCAATGCCCAATCGGGTGCCATGTATACGGCACTCAATTTCGACCCGACGCTACCGATCTATGACAATGATGGCAACTATCAGTTGTCATCGTTTCTGGACATGGATAACCCGATGTCATTGGTAAACGAGGCGCTGGCCACCTCCAATGCCTATCGGACGTTCGGTACTGCATATGCACAATATAAAATCACCCCCTACCTAACCGCAAAGGTCAATGCCGGTGGAGACATTAATAACCGGCGGAGGGATGTCTATGTGGGGCAGAAGACCCGGCGTGCGATGGCCGCGGGCGGTAGCGGATCGGTACTTAACGGCATGCTGGGCAACTACCTGCTCGAAGGGACGATCACGTATGACCGCCGGTGGGAACACCATTACCTCAATGTTATGGGCGGGGCCACCACGCAACGGTTCGTGTATACCTCTTCCTCTCAAAATGCCGACGGCTTCCCATCGGACGTCACCGGCTCCGACAATTTGGGCCTTGGCGATCAGGAAACCTTTCGGATGGGAACCAACCGGGCGGCCAATCGCCTGCTTTCTTATTTGGGGCGGGTGAACTACGAGTTGAATAACAAATACCTGTTTACGGCTTCGCTACGGGCCGATGGATCCTCGCGCTTCGGGATTAACAACCGGTTTGGTTTTTTCCCTTCCTTTGCCTTAGGCTGGAAACTGACGGAAGAGGATTTTATGCAGGATGTATCGGTGTTTTCCGAACTCAAGCCCCGGCTTAGCTGGGGGCAGACCGGCAATCAGGAAATCGGTAACTACAGTGCGCTTACCACCTTCGGCGGTGGTCCATCGGCGATTTTGGACGACCGGCTCAGTGTGGGTACGCAGCCGGCGCGTTATCCCAATCCGGACTTAAAATGGGAGACCACCGAACAACTGAATGCCGGAATTGATTTTGGCCTGTTCAACGGGCGAATTTCAGGCAGCGTGGATTACTTTACGAAAACTACATTCGATATGCTGTTTGAATTGCCCATACCGTCGTCCACCGGGTACCCTACCCGGCTTTCCAATGTGGGGAGTATACGCAACCGCGGCTGGGAGTTCGGCGTAAATAGCAACAACCTGACAGGCAATCTGAAATGGAATACACAATTGAACCTGGCTGTACTGGCCAATGAGGTGCTGAATATCGGTCAGGATAATCCGATTATCTCTGGAGGTGCCGGACAGACCACAGGCGTGTTCATCCTTCAACCGGGTAGTCCGTTGTTTTCTTTTTATGGGTGGGAAATCGACGGTATCTGGCAAACGGATGATGACTTTTCCGTAACGCGCGATGCAGTGGCGCCGGGTGATATTAAATACCGCGACGTCAACAACGATGGAACCGTGAACGGCGAAGACCGGGTCTTGTTGGGTAATGCATTCCCGAAGCTAACCTGGTCCGTAGGAAACCAATTTTCCTATCGAGGATTCAACTTATCGATCTTTCTGGATGGTGTCTCAGGTGTGAAAATGCTGAACAACAACTTGGTGGAGTCGTATTTTCCGGTCAGCTTCAGGCGAAATCGGTATGCCGAGCTTTACCTGAACCGGTGGACGCCGGAAAATCCGTCAAACCGCTATCCTTCGTTCGTCAATCCCGGCGGCCAGGGTGATAAGCGGGTAAACAGTTATACGGTGGAAGATGCCTCCTATACACGCATCCGTAACATGTCGTTATCCTACCGGTTTTCACCGGGGTTGACTTACCTGAAGAATGTGGCTGTAAGTTTTTCGGTCGAAAACCTCGCAACATTCACCAACTACTCGGGATTTGATCCTTCAATTAATCCAAACGGTGGTGCTTTCAATCGGATTGATTACAATGCTTACCCGCTTGCCCGGACGTGGATGATCGGACTGACGGCTGATTTTTAATCTTTTATCTGAAAAGTCATGAACACAAATCATATCTTAATAATACGACGGTTGCGGCACCTGATAGGCATGTCGGTTTTGGTGTTTAGCACGGCGGGCTGCGAGAAGTACCTCGAAGAACCGGTCTATTCCGAAATGGATCCGGAATCGCTGTTGGCTACCGAAGCTGGTGTAAATTCGTTGCTGAATTCGACATTTGGCGAACTCTTCCTGAGTGGCTGGGACGGGAAGTCCCGGATTAACCTGGAAAACTGGTGTACGGATATCGAGTGGGAGACGGACGGGGGCGAAAACCTGATTGCCACTCAGATGATCAACTTTACATGGGATGCGTCATTGGCTAGCAACTGGTTAAATAACATTCTTTGGCTACGGCCCTATCGTGCGATACGGAATGCCAACCTGTTATTGGAGAATATCGATCGGGGAACCTACGATGCTGCTCGAAAAGCGACCTATCTGGCGGAAGCACGCTTTATGCGGGCGTTGGCGTATGCGAAGATGTATAGTTGGTTCGGCCCGGTACCGCTCCGGACGTCGAGCGACGATCCGCTGGAGTTGGGACGGGCTACGGATGATGCCATGAAAGCGTTTATCGAAAGCGAACTGCAATCGGTGGTTGCCGAACTACCGTTACCGGGTGATGAAGCAAATTATGGGCGACCGAACAGAGGGGCGGCGTTGGCCACCTTGTGCAAGTTTTACCTAAATACCAAGCAGTGGGAGAAGGTAGTTGATGCAGCCAACAGCATCATTGCACTCGATACGTACCGGCTATATCCAGAATATGGACAATTGTTCAGGGTAGAGAATGAACGCAATAACGAGTTCATTTTGGTATTTCCCCAATCACCGCAGGGTGGAGGTAACAATTACGTCAATGGTGCGCTTCCGCCGGGTTTCCAGCGAAGTCCGGAAATGGGACTGGAATTTCGGAGTGGTTGGCAGAATTGGGCGGCACAATATCGTCTGTATGATCGCTTTTACAATTCGTTTACGAGTGCGGATAAGCGTAAAAATTTGATTATGACAAGTTATATCAACGGAGCGGGACAAACGGTATCGTTGCTGAATGATAACAATACGCGTGCCATCAAGTTTTGGCCCGACCCGAATGCGATCGTGAATGAACATGGCAATGACCTGCCGGAAATCCGGTATGCAGATATCCTGTTGGCCAAAGCGGAAGCACTTGCCGAGCTGAATTGGCCAAATCAGGAGGCTGTCGATCTGGTAAACCAAATACGGGAACGCGCCGGTCTTGTTGGTGACGATGCAGTTTTATTGACCGATTTTCCCGGCCTACAAGCGTTCCGCGATCACTTGCTCAACGAACGGGCATGGGAGTTTTACGGGGAAGCAGGTATACGCCGCGAAGATCTCATCCGTTTCGGTAAGTTTGTATCCTCAGCTCATGAACGGGGAAAAACGAATGCCCGTGAAACCCATACACGATTCCCGATACCGCAGGATGCCATAGATGCGGATCCTTCATTGGAACAGAACGAGGGATATTGAATCTTGAAGGTATTGGAAAATTAATGTATTGTATAGCAACATGGTAACGGATAACACGACTATGAAGATGAATGATAAACAGCGTAACGTAATGAAGAAGCTGGCGGTGTTATGCACCGCTGGTCTTGCTTTTCTGGCGGGTACTTCGTGTACCTTCGTGCACAAACCGGAGCAGCCAAATGTGCTGTTGATACTGATCGACGATCTCCGCCCCGCCATCGGCGCATACGGAGATACACTGGCCATTACGCCCAATATAGATAAACTGGCTGCAAACGGTCTGTTGTTTGAGCGGGCATATGCCAACCAAGCCGTATGTGGGCCTTCCCGGTACAACCTCCTGCTGGGCAGCCGCTCCACCTCATCGGGAATCTATAATTTTGGTAGCGATTTCCGCGACCACTACCCCGACGCAGTGACGCTGCCCCAATATTTTAAACAGCATGGGTACCACGCCGAGTCGATGGGCAAGGTATTTCACATCGGACACAATACGTATAATGATACGGCGTCATGGAGCGTGCCACACCACAAAGACTTGTTGATTGAGTACGTCGATCCCGCTAGTAAAAAAGACGGATTTACACGTGAAGAGGCCTTATTTGCTAATAAAGACTGGGACTATGCACGTTCATTACCGAAAGGGATTGCCTGGGAGTCGCCCGATGTAGCTGACGATGCCTACGCGGATGGCCGTATCGCAAATCGGGCCATCGAACGGCTTCGGGGTCTGAAATCGCAGCCTGACCAACCGTTTTTTTTGGCTGTGGGCTTTGCCCGGCCCCATCTCCCGTTTTCGGTGCCCCAAAAATATTGGGATATGTATGACGAAAGCTCACTTCCCTTGCCCCAGCGTACCACCCGGCCGGAAGGCGCTCCGCCCTATGCGGTAAAATACGGAGACGAAATTGACCAGTATGTTCCTGTTCCCACTCCGGTGACTGATGAGCCGTTTCCCGATAGCCTTACGCGCAAACTGATTCACGGCTATTATGCAGGGGTAAGTTATGTAGATGCCCAAATCGGTAAAGTATTGGACGAGTTGGCAGCACTCGGATTGGATGAAAACACCATCGTCGTGCTTTGGGGGGATCATGGCTATATGCTTGGTGAAATGGGCATGTGGACCAAACATGTAAATTACGAGTTAGCCAATCATATACCGTTGATTATCTCTGCTCCGGGTGTCAGTCGGGCGGGATCACGAACGGCACAGCTCACCGAAACGGTAGACATCTACCCGACGTTGGTAGAACTTGCCGGTTTGCCCGCGCCGCAAGTAGCGCAACCGCTTGACGGCCTGAGCATGGTACCGGTACTCAAAAATCCGGAAACCCGCATCCGTGATCATGCCTACCATGCCTTCCCCAGAGGTGGCCATCTGGGGAGAGCTATCCGCACCGACCGCTACCGGCTAGTGGAATGGAGGAAAATTAATGATCCGACCGCGGTCGCCGAATATGAGTTATACGATTACGAACAGGGACCAATGGAATGGAAGAATATTGCCGCTGAACAGCCGGATGTACGTGCGAAGCTTGAGGCAATGCTCAAGCGGCACCCGGCACCGATGCCACCGCGCCCGCAGAGTCCGCGTAGGGAATGAATTTTATCTTTTCGACAGCATTGTGTACTTTAGCGGTTTCCACACAGAAAAGTCGTGTATTCAAATGATGAATCCCTCCATACATACAAAGCGGTGTTTACCGCTACTGATAAGCGGATACCTGATCGCCTTTGTGCTTACCGCACATGCACAACAGGCAGTGAAGTCGGATACTTATCAATTGGCAGAAAATATTCGTTATAGACCCGACACGGTGCAGGATACCTATAGCAAGGAGCGTTGTGTGCTGGACGTCTATTACCCGGAAAATGGAAACGACTTCCCGACGGTGGTTTGGTTTCACGGCGGTGGAATCACTGGCGGAGAAAAATTCATTCCAAACGAGCTGAAAGAAAAGGGGCTTGCAGTGGTGGCGGTTAACTATCGGCTGAGCCCGAAAGTGAAGGCACCTACTTATATTGACGACGCTGCGGCGGCAATCGCATGGGTTTTCAAGCACATTGAAGAATATGGGGGTAATCGGGGAAAGATCTTCATTTCCGGCCACTCAGCGGGGGGATATCTGGTTGCGATGGTGGGGCTTGACAAATCCTGGCTGCAGAAGTATGGCGAAGACGCAGACAAGCTTGCCGGAATTATCGACTTCAGTGGCCATGCGATTACGCACATGACCATCCGGGCGGAGCGGGGAATAAAAGATACACAACCGATTGTAGATGAATATGCACCGTTGTACCATGTGCGCCGGGACGCCCCACCGTTTGTATTGGTATCGGGAGATCGGGAGCAAGAGATGCTGGGTAGATACGAAGAAACTGCCTACTTTTACCGCATGATGAAGGTGGTTGGACATCCGCAGGTATACCTTTATGAGCTGGATGGTTTTGATCACGGTGCCATGGCTTCTCCCGGGTTCCATATCTTGCTTCATCATGTAAACGAATTGACAAAGGTTGCGCCGGAGGTTGCCGATGCGCAGGAAATAGCCACTTCATTCAACAACCCTCTGGATGTCGCCTTCGGTGATCCGTATGTCATCTATGACGATGCGATTGGGCGCTATTTTATGTATGGCACCGGTGGCGGTGCCAAGAACGGTTTTTCGGTTTATTCCTCTGCCGATCTGGCGAACTGGAAGAACGAAGGCCAGGTTTATCATGCCAGCAACAAAAATGGGTGGAGCGATTCCACTGCTGCATGGGGCGGCGCATACTGGGCACCTGAAGTATATGCGCATAAGGGTAAATTTTATCTATTCTACAGCGCACAATGGAAAGACAATCCCGGCAAGGAATTGGAAAACTTTCGCATTGGTGTTGCGGTGGCCGATAAGCCTACAGGGCCTTTTATCGACCTGCAAAGCCGTCCTGTCTTCGATCCCGGATATCCGATCATCGATGCGAACGTCTATTTCGCAGAAGATGGCCGTGTATACCTCTATTATTCGCGTTGTTGCTATAAGCATGCGGTAAAGAGCGAAGTGGCTGATTGGGCAAAGCAAAAGGGATGGTTTGATGAAATCGAAGAAAGTTGGGTGTATGGTGTCGAGCTCAAGCCGGATTTTTCAGGTATCATCGGCGAGCCCGTGCTGCTGCTGCGGCCTCCGGAAAAAATGGACGATGCGCAAGCCGAATGGGAGAGCCGCTCCGTGACCAGCCGTGAAGTAAACAGACGTTGGACAGAGGGCTCCTTTACATTCAAACATGGCGACACATACTATATGATGTATTCAGCCAACCATTTTGCAGGCGAAAACTATGCGGTCGGTTACGCCACGGCAAAAAGTCCCCTGGGGCCGTTTACCAAAGCGGCAAACAACCCAGTGCTGGAGAAAAATACGGCAAAGGGGGGTGAGGTGACCGGTACGGGGCATAACAGTGTCGTATTTCTGCCGGACGGCAGGATGCTGTGCGTATACCACGGACGGACAAAAAAGACGGGAGATGAACGCGTCGTGTTTATCGACGAAATGGGAATCAATGAACATGGGGTGCTGACTGTGTTAGGTCCGACAACCGCACGCTGACCGCAGTGTTAGAGGACCTTGATACTTTTCTGCGTGAAGGAACTTAACAGTTGATCCGTCGGATCCAGCTCAGTAATCAAGTAATCCACCTGATTAGCGGAGCAGATATTCAGCCATTTAACTGTATTCAGCTTTTCGGAAATGCTGATGACCGCTACTTTCTTAGCCGATCGGATGAGCGCTTTCTTTACCTGTACCACTTCCCAGTCCAGGTCTGTCAATCCTTCTTCAGATGAAAACGCGTTGGCTCCCAAGATGCACAGATCCGCTTTTAAACCCGCCAGTTGATTGACAACGCTCGCACCAATGTGGAGATTCGCGTTTTTTGTCAATTTTCCCCCGATGCTGATAACGTCAAGGCTTTCGTGCTGGGCGAGCGTGATCGCGACCTGTGGACTGATGGTGATGAAAGTTGCTTTCAGCGCAGTGGGAATGGCCTTTGCGAGTTCAAGCATGGTAGTGCCCCCTTCTGTAAGGATGACCATGCTGTTTTTAATCAACGATAAGGCTTTTCGCGCAATATGTGCCTTGGCATTGGCTGCATATACAATGTTATCCGCATTGAAAGGCGTGACGAAGGACTTACTGACAGCGCCCCCGTGTACGCGTATGATCTTGCCCTCTGCAGCCAATTCTTTAATATCGCGGCGGATGGTGTCGTCAGAAACATTGAGCTGCTCGCTTAAGTCCACAGAAAGAACTTTATTGTGCAAATCTACTTCCCGTAAAATAAGGGCTTGTCGTTTATCTTTTCTCATAGTTGGTTGTGTTAACGTGTTTGCGGTTTTACTGCATATAATGGTGTATTAAATACTGCAAATATAGCATGGTTTAATCGGAAAATCTACCTGATTCTGATCAGTAAGTGTAGTTTTTGAGGGCTTTATGTAAATTATTGCTGTGAATTACTTTCTGTTATTTTGCGGTTTTATATATTTTAAATCAAAATAAATATTGCAAATATTTGAAATGTAAGTTATATTTGTCGAGATAATGCCGATTTTGACTTAAGGCGGCAGAAAATAAGCATTAACCAAATTATATTTTATGAAGAGAGTTTACGTGGTAGTTTTTATCAGGCTAAGCATGATCAGATCGGCACTTTTACGTTTCGGGGGGATAATGGTGTTGCTGATGATTGCCCTGTTGTCTTCGGCCCAAGAAGGGAATCAGGCCCAAGTCTCCGGTCGGGTAACCGACGATAGCGGGCAGCCTGTTTCGGGCGTATCGGTGACGGTTAAATATCGCTCGGAGATTGACGTTGCAACCGACGACAAAGGACAATTTTCAATCGTTGTTTCACCAAATGACACATTGCTTTTTACACATGTTGGCTATGCATCACAGGAAATTCCTGTAGAAAATCGCATTGTTTTTAATGTGATCATGGTGACTTCGGAAAGCATGATGGAGGAGATTACTGTCGTGGGTTATGGAACACAGCGGAAAATAACGTTCACCGGTGCACAATCAACCATTTCGATCCGCGAGATGGAAAAGACTTCCACGCCGTCTTTATCAAACGCGATCGCGGGTAAACTACCAGGCATCATTACACGGCAATCCAGCGGTGAACCGGGTGCTGACGCTGCGCAGGTTTTCATCAGGGGATTGTCGACATTTGGAAACAATGCACCACTGATCCTGATAGATGGGGTAGAACGAAACATGAACCAGATAAATGCACAGGAAATCGAAAGTTTCACGATCCTGAAAGACGCATCTGCCACGGCCGTCTACGGCGTCCGGGGGGCCAATGGCGTCATCATTATCAACACAAAACGGGGCACGGTCGGAAAGCCAACCGTTATGTTCAGAAGCGAGGCGGCATCATTGACTGCGTTGCGACTGCCGAATTACATCAATGGTGGTGAATATGCATTGCTCATGAATGAAGCGAGAAGTTACCAAGGTTTGGCACCCCGTTGGTCGGATGAAGAAGTCAATAAGTTTTTTGAACAAACGGATCCTTATTTATATCCCAATTCGGATTGGACCGCAACTGTGCTGAACCAAAAAACGTGGCAGACAATCAGCAACCTAAGTGTTACCGGAGGGTCCGAAATAATCAAGTATTATACGAACGTAGGATATACGTTGCAAAACGGAATCTATAAACAGGATCCTGCGAATAAATACAATACCAATGCGAATATTAAGCGGTATAATTTCAGGAGTAACGTCGATGTTAACTTGTCGAAAGACCTAACCATGCAGCTTGGGATAGGCGGCATTATTCAGAATGGCAATTACCCCGGCGCATCGGCTGATCAGATATTCAACATGTTGCGTGTGATCTCTCCAATTGCCTACCCAGTGCTGAATCCAGACGGCACACCGGGCGGTGCCTCCACGTACGTAGGGGGGAACCCTTGGGGATTAGCTACACAATCGGGCTATTCCACGCAAGACCATACAACCCTGCAAGCAACATTCGGCGGTCGGTGGGATCTCTCTTCGCTCCTCACCGAAGGATTGTCGGTGCGCGGGCTTTTTTCCTATGACCGTTATGCACTCACGAGTAATGTGCGGGCG
The DNA here is from genome assembly GCF_014642075.1 of Parapedobacter defluvii. Taxonomy (GTDB): domain Bacteria; phylum Bacteroidota; class Bacteroidia; order Sphingobacteriales; family Sphingobacteriaceae; genus Parapedobacter; species Parapedobacter defluvii. Next base: position 100,663 of record NZ_BMIK01000005.1, read on the forward strand.
AAAGAATTTGAAGTGAAACGTTATTTGGGTAAAGATCCCGATACCGGCGAGGATCTCTATAGTGCGCCTTATCGGGAAGAAAAGCCATTGGGCTATGGAATAAGCAATGCGGGAAACCGGGCGATTTACATGGAAGGCCAGGTTAATTTCGAGCGTCAAATTGATGCCCATTACGTGACGGCCATGTTACTATACAATCAACGGGACTATGTGGATCTTACTGCGGGTAGTTCGATATTGAATCTGCCGTTTCGAAAGCAGGGTGTCTCTGGCAGGGCTACTTATTCGTTTGATGACCGTTACTTGGCCGAGGTAAACTTTGGATACAATGGGTCAGAAAATTTTCCAAAGGGCAAACGTTTCGGGTTGTTTCCTGCTTTTTCAGCCGGTTGGGTGGTTTCAAACGAGAACTTTTGGAATATATCAGTGATCAACCACTTTAAAATCAGAGGATCCCATGGGAAAGTCGGTAACGACCAAATCGGCCAGCGGTTCTTGTTCCTCAATACCATTAATACCGCGGGACAATCCTATCTGTTCGGCCCGGATCAGCAGTTGTATTATGGGATGGAGGAAAACCAGATCGGGAATGATCGCATCACATGGGAACGTGCCACGAAAAATAACGTGGGTATTGACCTAGGGTTGTGGAATGACCGGATTACGCTGCAAGTCGATGCCTTCAATGAGCACCGGTCGGGAATATTGATGCGCCGATCAACGGTTCCAGACGTTGCAGGCTTTTTCCCGTGGTCTATTCCCTATGCCAACATCGGCGTGATGAAAAATAAGGGGTTGGATGCCTTGTTGGAGATGCGTAATTCAACTACCTCGGGTTGGATGTATACATTCCGCGGGAATTTTACTTTTGCCAAAAACACGATCGTTGAAAATGATGAACCTCAACGTCGATATCCGTACCTTTCGTCGAGGGGATTGGCACTGAATACGCATCATGTTTATATCGCAGAGGGCTTATTTGCGAGCGAAGAAGAGATTAAAGCATGGCCTCGTCAGACATTTTCGGTAACCCGGCCGGGGGACGTCAAGTACCGTGATATAAACGGAGACGGAGTTATTGACTCGTACGACCAGGTGCCAGTAGGTTATCCCAGGCTGCCGCAAATGTCTTTCGGTTTCGGTGGTACGATTGCATATAAATGGTTTGATGTAAGCCTGTACTTTACCGGAGCGGCGCAGTCGAGCATTTTTCTAAATGGCTACTCCATTTGGCCATTCTATGATGGGGAAGGCGTTAATAATGTCCTGCGTGAATATTATGACAATCGCTGGACGCCCGATCAGCCGGACGCACATTATCCGGCGATCGATAGGGGCAATAATCCGAATAACTTTCTGAATTCGACGATTTGGCTTCGTAATGGCAATTACTTGAGGCTTCGTAATGCGGAAATCGGTTTCAATGTGCCGGAGCATTTGACCCACCGATTGCACCTGAAAGAACTACGATTGTTTGTCAACGGCATGAACTTATACACCTGGGATCACGTGAAGATCATCGATCCTGAATCAAATGACGGCACGGGTGGCTATCCGCTGCAACGCTCGGTCAATTTTGGACTGCAAATTAAATTCAATTGAAAATATTAATCATTATACAGATGAAGAAGTTCGTTGCATTTGGGCTGATTGCTGTTGTCCAGCTCATTGTCAGTTCATGCCAAAAAGGTTTTTTGGATAAGGCGCCTGAAGAGGATATTGTTATTGAGGAGGCGTTTCTACAGCGGCGTTACGCAGAGGCGTTCCTAACCGACATCTACGCAGGGATTCCGAATGAAATTTATTTTACAGATATGGCTGAAATTCAGCCGTTTGTTATCGCGTCTGATGAATTAAATGTACCTTGGCCTGAAAAATTCGCCAAGTTGATCAACCGGGGGTCATGGAATGCGTTCAATGTGGCGGGCCAGATTTGGAAGAATATGTACGAGGGGATCCGGAAGGCAAATATTTTCCTCAAGTATATCGAATTGACGCCATTGGATGGTTCATTTACCCAAGTGGATAAGGACAGATGGATCGGTGAAGCGGTATTTCTGCGTGCTTTTTACCATTTTATACTCATGCGGATATACGGGCCGGTGCCGATTATGGATTATGCAGCCAATTTGGATGACGATTTTCTGCAGATCAAGCGCCGGCCGTTGGATGAGTGTGTATCCTTTGTCGTTAGCCAGTGCGACGAGGCGATCCGGCTCCTGCCCATGCAGGTGGTTGACAGTCGCCATTTGGGGCGGCCCACTGCAGCGGCTGCACTGGCTCTTAAAGCGCGGGTGTTGCTTTACCATGCAAGCCCACTTTGGAATGGGAATCCGGATTATGCTGGATTTGTCGACAATGAGGGTACGCCCTTGTTTTCGGCGGCGCAGTCTCCGGATCGCTGGAAGATTGCTGCCGAAGCAAACAAACAATGCATCGATCGCTGCGAAGAAGCGGGGTATCGATTATTTCGGGTTGCCGGCAACAATCCCGTGGCCAATTATCAACAATTGTTCATCACCAATCACAATGAAGAGGTGCTTTTTGCGCGGAACAGCGGTCGTGATGGCTGGATGGAACGATGTGCATTTCCCGCGAGTTTGGGAGGGTGGAACGGATGGAATCCGACCCAGCGTATCATTGATGCATATGAAATGGCCAATGGCATGGCCCCGATAACGGGTTATTCAGGTAATGGTAATCCAATCATCAATGAAGCTTCGGGATACCAGGAGTCGGGTTATGCGGCATCGGATGATCCATCGGGCAGGTGGCTTGCGGGAGTTCGTAATATGTACGTTGGCCGTGATCCGCGGTTCTATGCGACAATTAATTTCAACGGTGCCGGTTTTGGGGGCAGGCGACTGGAATTTTGGCAAACAGGTGCCGATGGCAGAGGGAACGCGGGCAGGGACTACAACACAACGGGCTATTTGCTGAAGAAATTTCTAGAGCCTTCTGTGAATATTTCAAGAGGGGAGTACTCGTTAAAGACCTGGATTTTCTTTCGATTAGGCGAGTTTTATCTCAATTATGCAGAGGCGTTGAATGAGTCCGACGGTCCCGTTCCCGACGTGTATTATTATGTGAATGCTATCCGGGAGCGGGCAGGAATGCCTCCGCTCCCAACGGGACTTTCGCAAGCCCAGATGCGTGAACGTATCCGGCACGAAAGGCGGATTGAGCTAGCTTTTGAAACACATCGATATTTCGATTGTCACCGATGGAAGGTGGCTCAGCAAACGGAAAGTGGTGCCTTCCAGGGGATGAATGTTGCCGCAGGCACACATCTACAAGATGATGCATTTTATGAGCGGACTGTGTTTGAAACGCGCGTGTTCCAGGCACCCACACATTACCTGTTTCCCATACCCCAATCTGAAATTGACAAAAGCCCCGGTATCGTTCAAAACCCAGGTTGGTAATGTGCTATAAAAACCAATAAATATCATTGAAAATGAAATCTGCATAAATTGTCATAAACATAAAACATGAATTTAGCGAAGCGATCTCTTGAACGCCGCTGAGAACAAACAGCATGTAAAAAAAATGATCTTAATGAAAAAGAGTACAAATCTTGGTATTGCAATCACATCGATGCTGCTCCTGGCGGGCTGCAGTGCAGAGGTGCAGATCGACGAAGATACGGCTACCGTACAAGGGTTCGGTAAAGTATATATCCCGCAGGCAAACTATCGTCCACTTTCGGCAACTGTTACCTTGACAGCGGACGAATTTCTGCTGAAATACAACGCTTTTTACGGTGGAATGAAAAAGGCAGGGCATCGAATTTCGCTGTCGTTCGTTACGGACGAAACGCTGGTAGACGAATACAATGAGAAATACGGAACAGACTACCTGAGCTTGCCGGTAGGGAGCTATGAGATGCCCAACTTGACAGGCGCTATTGAATCCGGTCAAAACTCAACGCCGATTTTCAATGTTATATTAAAGCCAAAAGGATATCTGGAGCCATTTAAACCTTACCTGCTGCCGATTACCGTCGAGGCCGAGGGTGCACCCGTCAATGAGGCGCTCCAAACGGTATATTTTGAAGTCATTGCGTCTTTTGGGCCGGGGGAAGTGCCACGGGAAAAGATATTATCGTTAGGTGCAGATCAACGTAACCTGCTGATTCCATTCGTCGATGGTAAACTGATTGTACGGGATGGGGACGGCGCACTGCAACTGTATGCCACTGATGATGCAGGAGCGTTTGGCAACCCGGTGCAGATCGGTGCAGGGTGGCAGATTTTTAACCAGATTTTTTATTTTGAACCGGACCGGGTTGTGGGGATCGCTACAGACGTGATTCAATATCAAGTAGACGGTAACGGCGGGTTTGGAAGCAGTCGTACCATTGGATGGGGCTGGAATATATTCGAAAAGATTTTTCCATACAAGCATTTTTTGATCGGTGTGCGGCCCGATGGTTTAACGACAGCTTATCCGTATAATGAACAGGGTGATCTGGATGGGGCGAATATCCGCGATATTGCCTCAGATTGGAACCGGTATGAACAGCTGTTTGCTTACGGTTCTTCACTTTTGGGGATTGAGGCAGATGGTACGCTATGGCAAATTCCCATGTCTGAGACGAATATGCCGCAGCAACGGGTTCAATTGGGAAGCGGTTGGGATATGTATCAATCCGTGGTTGCGTCGGGAAATGACCTATTAGCGATCGACGAATCAGGGGATTTGTGGCGGTATAAATTTGATGTCAAAGGTTTTTGGCCCTTGAAAGCGGAATAATAACGGATGAAAGGTAATATTAGTTTTTCACTAAGCTTTAATTTTAATTGCATGAAACAAAAATTCAACAGAAGGGAATTTATTAGTATGGCTGCTGCTGCGGGAACCGGGTTAGCGGTTGCCGGTCCGAATTTTGCGCTCGGACAGGAATCAAAAAAACCAGCAATTCTCGGCGGCAGCAAAGCCTATACGAGTGGCTTTAGCGCATGGCCATTGTTCGATGACCGTGAGGAAAAAGCACTCGTTTCGGTGCTAAAAAGTGGGAATTGGGGACGCCTGAACGGCCCCGTAGTGGCGGAGTTTGAAAAGGCATATGCTGGCCTCAATGGAGCCGGTCATTGCCTGGGAGTATCCAGCGGTACGGCAGCGTTAACCACGATTTTGGGCGCATTGGGTATTGGGCCGGGGGATGAAGTAGTAATTCCGGTATATACCTTCATTGCTACTTACAATGTGGTGGTGCTCAACTATGCATTGCCAATCCTGGTGGATACGGATATCGAAACATTCCAGATTGATGTTAAAAAGGCGGAAGCTGCGGTAACCGCGCAGACAAAAGCTATCATGCCGGTGCATATCGGCGGTACGCCAGCAGATATCGATGCACTCATACGGCTGGGCGAAAAGGCTGGTATTCCAATCATCGAGGATGCTTGCCAGGCTCACCTTGCAGAGTGGAAAGGTAAAAAGGTGGGCAACTTCGGGCTGGCTGGCGCTTTCAGCTTCCAGTCATCCAAAAACCTGAACTGCGCGGAAGGCGGAGCGATCCTGACCAACGATGCAGATTTCGCGCGTGCTTGTTATACGTTCCATAATCAAGGGCAGGGTGGAACCGGTACGTCTTATGGTACCGGATCGGGAACGAGGGCCACAAACTTAAGGCTTACTGAGTTCCAGGGGAACCTGTTGTTGGCACAGATGACGCGCCTGCAGCAACAGGTGGAAACGAGAACGGAAAACGCCAAATACCTGACCGAACTATTGGCTGATATCCCTGGTATCGAACCGGCAAAATGGTATCCGGGTACTACGCGGAGTGCCTATCACTTATATATGTTCCGCTACCTGAAAGAACATTTTCACGGCCTGAGCCGCGGTAAATTTGTAGAAGCCCTGAATGCAGAGGGAATTCCGTGTGACCCCGGATATGGGCAGATGAACCGCGATGCATATGTGACCGGGCTGGCCTCAAATCCGCACTATCTGCGTATTTATGGAGAGAAAACCATGAAAGAGTGGCTGGACCGTAATCAATGTCCGCAGAACGATACGTTAACAAGAGAACAGTCGCTGTGGTTTTTTCAGACTATGTTACTTGGAACGCGGGAAAACATGGAACAGATCGCTGAAGCGATACGGAAAATCCAAAAGTACGCGAAGCAAATTGCGAAGGCTTAAAAAAAGGAGAATACATGGATTTGAGAGTTACGGAAAGCCCGTCTGTGTACAGGCATCTGGAAAAGAAATCAGTTGACGAGCTTGTCGAGTTGATCAATCAAGAAGATCAGTCGGTTGCCGTTCAGATAAAGCAGGTCTTGCCGCAGCTTAGCCGGCTGATCAAGGCGATTGTGGAAAAAATTAGCGGCGGCGGCCGGTTATTCTACGTAGGTGCTGGTAGTGGCGGCCGGCTTTCCGTGCTGGATGTCATTGAGCTTCCAACCACCTATGGGCTGCCCAAGGGGATATTCAACGTGATTTTAGCGGGAGGGATCGATCGGCTGGCAGATGCGTTGGAAGAAAAGGAAGACGACACCAGAGAGGCATGGGAAAAATTGCAAGCGGCGAACGTAACTACGCAGGACATCGTAATCGGCATTTCGGCAAGTGGTACTACTCCATTTGTATTGGCCGCCCTGTATCAATGCAGGCAACGCAGTATTCCCACAGGCTGCATTGTCAGCAATCCCGATTCTCCTATCGCGGCCGCTTCAGATTTTCCCGTAGAAGTCATTACCGGGCCGGAATTTGTCACCGGTAGCACACGCATGAAATGCGGTACGGCACAGAAGATGATTTTTGATATGATCAGCACCACCACGATGATCCAATTGGGGAGGGTCGAGGACAACAGCATGGTCAACGTTGCATTGATTAATGATAAAATCACCGACCGGGCTGTACGGATGCTGATGGAAAAAGCCGGTATTTCCGACTATGAGGAGGCAAAAATGGTGCTGTTGAAATATGGCAGCGTAAAACAAGCAATGGAACATGTGTCGAGAAATGTATAGGCGTATCATTTTGCTTGCCGGTTTATTTGCGATGCCTTGGCTGGCATTTACGCAGTATGAATATCGGGTTGGTAAGGGCCAGGCATCGATCGAACCCAATCGACCTATTCTTTCCGTTGCACTTGCCGGCTACGGTGCACCCCGCGAAGGACGTTTTTCCCTCGAATGGAAAACGTGCGCAAACCTGGGTAAGGCAGACGATGCCGCAATTGTGGCAGACAGGCTATACCTACTGCGCGAAGGTACGATTTGGCAGGTCGATTTGAATGAATTGGAAGGTGGGCCAAAGGCCTTGAAGCAAGCCGAATGCATCAGCCAGATTACGGGAAGTAACAACAGTTTGTTGGCATTGACAGCCGATAATGAATTGCTGGAAGCTACACGATCCCGTCAGGACGAGTTGCATTGGAGACGCAGGGGTATGCTGGAACAAACTCCGAAGGCCTTATCCCATTGGAAGGACCACTGGGTCTTATTGGATGCTACGGGAATGCTTTGGACGGCAAAGGAGGGCGGTGGTCGGCTAATGTGGGATACCCTGGTGAAATGCGATGATGTGATCGATGTCATGGCGGATCGGGAAAACCTTTACGTACTCACCGCCAAGCAGGAAATCCTGCGGTATGATGGACCGGACGGCTGGCTGCGGGTAGCAATCCGCAACGGGATCACCTATGATCAGGACATGCAGTTGGTGATGGCGTCCGGCGAAGGTTTCTGGGCAATGGATCGTGCAGGTGTGCTATACAAAGGACAGCACAACAGCACGCGCCAGCTTGCGGTGAATGCGCTGTTGATCAAAAAGGGAAAAGATCGGGTTGCTATTCTGGGGGCGGACGTCTGCGGGTTTGATGCTAGCTTTGTGGATGCCCTGAAGCAGGATATCCAGCGAATATTCGGGATAGCGCCTAATGCGGTGATGGTGAATGCATCGCATACGCATTATGCTCCCGTTACGCAATACTGGCATACCTGGGGGCCACATTGCCAAAAGCCCGACAGTACCTATCTTTATACGGTAGTGAAATCCGGTATCCTGGATGCTATGCGCCAGGCGACCGAAACCCTGCAACCTGCAAACCTGTATGTCGGAAAATCTGAGGTTGATATCGGGCATAATCGGAACCTACCCGGGACGGACTTGCCCTACGACAAAGCGCTTGATGTGATCCGCGTAGATTACGAAAACCTGGATAAAGACGATATTATATTTTTGGCGGGGTGCCACCCGGTATTTCAAAATGCGGGGCGGGAAGGTGTAACCATCAGTCCGAATTACCCCGGTGTTGCCCGGGAAATGCTGCTACACCATTCGAAAGTGCGGTCTGCCATGTTTCTGCAAGGCTGTGGTGGTGATATTAACCCTGTCGATGCCGATCATCGGGTGACGGCTAAAAAAGTGGTTTCCGCTGTGACCGATGTGCTTGATCGGAGCCAAATGCAGCCGATCCAAGGGGGTATTACTTTTTATTTGGATACCGTAAAGTTTGACAGCCGCCCATGGCCGGAAGATAAAATCAGGGAGTTCCGGACGGCCAATGAAGGGAAAGAAGGGGACGTCGGGGCGGAAAAGAATGTCCGGTGGGCCGATCTGATGCTGCAATATATCGAAAACGACGAAATGCCTGCAACCATGCCTGTATTTGTCCAAACCCTTAATATCGGCAATTGGAAACTGGTGGGGATTTCCCGGGAAACGACCACTGAATATGGCTTGGGTGTAAAGGCGCTCTGGCCGGACAAATTGGTCACTGTGGCCGGTTATTGCAACGACGTGTCCAGCTATCTGCCAACCAGCAGGCACATCAAGGCTGGAGTTTATGAAGGATATGATTCATTTTTTTGGTATGGACAGCCGAATATATTTCCCGAAAATGTCTATGAAACGATCATCGAGTCAATTAAATTAAAAAATCGGTAATACTAATCGGTAATACTAAATGAAGCGATTTATCCAGCCGTTGATTATTATCGGCGCCTTATTTTTTATCCTCGGATTTATCACCTGGTTAAGCTCGGTGCTGATCCCGTATCTTCAGATTGCTTGCGAACTAAATAACTTTCAATCCTATTTGGTCGCTTTTGCATTTTATATTTCCTATTTCGTGATGGCGGTGCCATCCGGATGGTTGCTGAAGTTTACCGGATTCAAAAAAGGAATGTCCATAGGTCTGCTCGCCGTGGCGGCAGGTTCCCTTATTTTTGTGCCAGCGGCTATTTACCGGTCTTATCCGGTGTTCCTTTTTGGTTTGTTTATTCAGGGTGCTGGGCTGGCTATCTTGCAAACGGCATCCAACCCGTATGTCACGATTCTTGGGCCGATAGACAGCGCGGCCAGGCGAATCAGTATCATGGGGATCTGCAATGGCATCGCAGGCATTCTCGCGCCAGCAATTCTGGGTGCCGTTGTATTGGATAATGCCGACAACATAAAAGACCAATTACTTTCCTTAACCGATTCTGAGAAGGCGGTGGTATTAAACGAACTGGCAGGAAAGGTCATTGTTCCTTACTTGGTTATCACCGGTATGTTGTTATTGCTTTCGTTATGGGTTTACCGTTCTGGTTTGCCGGAAATCGATGAATCGGCGTTAGAAACGGAGACGGATGGAACAGACATAGGAGAAAAAGCCAGTGTTTTTCAATTCCCTCAGTTGCTTTTCGGCGTGCTTACCCTTTTTGTATACACAGGTGTTGAGGTCATTGCGGGCAACACGATTATTAGTTACGGAGCTTTTCTGGGTATTCCATTGTCCACGGCAAAATTTTTCACCTCTTTTACGCTTGTCGGCATGTTGATAGGTTACCTGATTGGTATCGTCTGCATACCGAGATTCGTAAGCCAGCGTGATGCGCTCAAATGTTCAGCCGGACTGGGGATCCTCTTCGGCCTGTCTGCTTTGTTTACCGAAGGTGTGACATCTGTGGTTTTCATTGCCTTACTGGGGTTGGCCAATTCGCTGATTTGGCCATCGGTGTGGCCGCTGGCTATTGATGGGCTGGGGAAATTCACCAAGATCGGATCTTCCTTGCTGGTGATGGCTATTTCCGGTGCCGCGGTTATTCCCCTATTTTATGGTTGGCTTGCCGATCGGTTGGATGCCCAACAAGCCTATTGGCTGGTCATTCCCTGTTACCTGATTGTCGGCTGGTATGCGGCATTCGGCTACCGGTTTGGTGCAAAAATGAAAGGAGTGCATCGATCGTGATTTTAGTTGCAGACAGCGGGTCGACCAAAACCGATTGGGGCATAATTTCCGACGATGGTTCGACGAGGTATTTTTCTACATCCGGTTATAATCCCTTCTTTATGGGTGCCGATTCAATTGGAGAAGCCATGGCAGATGAAATTGGGGCTTACCTTGACCCAACGGCAGTCCGCCAAGTCTTTTTCTACGGTGCGGGATGCCAAGGAGCGCAAATTTCTAATATGGAACGGGCGTTGCGGCAGGTTTTTACGGAAGCTGCCGCAATACAGGTGTCCGTGGATTTGCTTGCTGCTGCAAAAGCATTGCTCGGCGATGGTCCGGGGTTCGCAGCTATTTTAGGCACGGGTACCAATACGTGTTTATACGATGGTAGTGGGATCACATTCCATATCGATTCGTTGGGTTTTTTACTGGGCGATGAAGGCAGTGGGGCCGCTATCGGCAAACGTATATTGATGGATTTCTTGCGGAACCAAATGGACGGCGTAGTGCGCCGTGCGTTCGAACGTATGCATACACTGGATGAAGCAACCCTCTTGGAGCGGGTGTATGCCTCAACGCATCCGAATCGCTATTGCGCTTCATTTACACGTTTTTTGGATGAACCCGAAGCGGCGGGAGACTACCGCAAACGTATCGTGGGAGAAGCTTTTCAGGATTTCTTCGGAAAATTGGTTTGCTTATATCCGGGGTATCGATCGCTGACATTTAATTGTGTGGGATCGATCGGATATCATTTCAGCGACCTGTTAAAAATAGCCGCGGAAAACCGTGGAATGAAAGTGGGGTTGATTCTGCCCAAGGTAATTGAGAAACTTACTTTTTATCATCATTTACATTAATTTTTCTTTTTATGAATCGGTTTTTTACATTTATTTTATTCGGTATACTATCTTACTTGCTGGCGTCATGCGCATCCAGTGGCGGGAAAAATGACACTTGGATACCCTTGTTTGACGGCAAGTCGCTGGCGGGTTGGCATGGGTTCAATAAGGCAGGACCTGTAGACAATTGGGTTGTGGAGGATGGCGTATTGACCTGTCTCGGAAAGACAGGTGGCAGCGATGTCGGTGGTGACATCGTCACGGAAAGGGAATTCGGAAATTTTGAACTTGAATGGGAATGGAAAATAGCACCCGGAGGAAACGGAGGATTGATGTATCATGTTGTTGAATCGCCCAAATACAAGGCACCTTACGAAACCGGGCCGGAGTACCAGCTGATTGACGATATCGGTTTTCCAGGTAAATTGGAAGATTGGCAGAAAGCCGGTGCAAACTACGCCATGAACCCGGCTGACACCGCAAAGAAGCAGCTGAATCCGGTCGGGGAGTGGAATTCAAGTAAAATTGTCTATCACAACGGGCATGTCGAACATTGGCTTAATGGACAGAAGATCGTTGAGTTTGAAGAGGGGACTGAAGCGTGGAGCAACGAAAAGAAAGCTGGGAAATGGAAGGATTACCCCGATTATAAGCTCGTAGACAAAGGGAAAATTGCCTTACAAGACCACGGTGACCGGGCATGGTTCCGTAATATGCGCATCCGGGAATTGAAATAAAGGTATTGCTGTGGCCCTTATGTGAAATTGCAAACGTTTGGTTTGGAATTATATTCCGAAGTGCGTAGCTTCACCCCTGATTTGTTAAATATATCATGGGAAATCAATCCAAGTTTGCAGAAAAAGTAGTAGCCTCCTATAATCCCAAGGGGGCTTTTATTTTTTTGGGCGCCGGCCTGCTGGATGGCGAAGTTATCGCTGCCGCAAAGGTAAATCTTGCGCTGAAGATGATGAACCGGCACGGCCTGATTGCCGGCGCCACAGGTACTGGTAAAACACGTACATTGCAGCTGATCGCTGAGCAGCTTTCTGATGCGGGTGTACCGGTTTTCCTGCTCGACGTCAAAGGCGATCTCTCGGGTCTGCATCAGCCGGGCGAATCCAATCCAGCGCTGGTGGAGCGAGGAGAAGCCCTGGAGTGGCCTTTTGTTCCCTCGGGATTTCCTGTTGAGTTGTTTTCGCTAAGTGGCAAAGTGGGAAATCCTATGCGGCTCACGGTGGAGGATTTCGGTCCCGTTATGCTGGGGCGTATCCTGGAATTGAACGATACACAAACGGGCGTACTGGCCGCTGTATTCAAATATGCCGACGATACTAAATTGCCATTGGTTGATTTTGCCGACCTGAAAAAGCTGATCTCATACCTCACAGATGGACCGGGAGCGGCAGAAATCAAGGATAGCTATGGGCGTATCAGTAGCAGCACCGCCGGTACCATATTGCGTAAACTGGTCGCTTTGGAACAGCAAGGAGTGTCCGATATCTTCGGGGAAAAAGAGTTTGACATAAATGACTTGTTTGGAAGGGTGGATGGCAGGGGTGTCATCAGCCTGCTGAATATTTCGGATATTCAGGATCAACCGATCCTGTTTTCCACGTTTCTGTTGAGTCTGTTGGCGCAGTTGTTCAAAAGCTTACCCGAGGTGGGCGATCTGGATAAGCCCAAACTGGTGTTCTTTTTTGAGGAAGCCCACCTGTTGTTTAAGGATGCGCCCAAGGCATTTCTCACACAGGTTGAACAGATTGTCAGGTTAATCCGCTCCAAAGGGGTCGGTGTGTTTTTCTGTACCCAGGCACCCACCGATATTCCGGAGAGTGTATTGGGGCAATTGGGCAACCGTGTGCAGCATGCATTGCGTGCCTTTACGCCCAACGATGCGGAAGCGTTGCGGAAGACCGTTAAAACGTATCCGCATTCTGAATTTTACGAGATAGACCGGGTACTTACCTCACTCGGTACGGGACAAGCGCTTATCACGGTGCTTAATGACAAAGGGATACCTACTGAAGTGGTTGCGACCCATCTCATACCGCCACGTGCAGTAATGGGCCCCGTCGATGATCCAACCTATCAGCAATTGGTGAAGGCCTCGTCCATGTATACCAAGTACCATGAATCCGTGGACAGGAGAAGTGCAGCCGAGATTTTAGCGGAAAAAATACAAATCCAAACCGAGCGGGTTGAAAAAGAGGAATCCGAACAGCAGCATTCCAAAAGTAGGGGAGGCCGGAAAAGTACGCGTCAAACACCCTTGGAGGCTGCACAGAAAGCTGCAACCACTACCCTGGCAAGAGAGGGTACTAAATTGCTTGCAAGACTTGCCAATGGACTCCTGGCGGCGATGTTCAGAAAAAGGAGGTAGAGGCGCTGTTAAAATGGTATATTTGGCACAAACTGATTATTCTTACACATAAAAAGCGATAAATTAAAATGAGTAAACCCACGTTGTTAATCCTTGCGGCCGGAATGGCAAGCCGCTACGGAAGCATGAAGCAGATAGATCCTTTCGGGCCAAATGGCGAAACCATCATTGATTATTCAATTTATGATGCCATAAGGGCCGGATTTGGAAAAGTAAGTTTCATTATCCGGGAAGAATTTGCCGAAAAATTTAAAGAGATCTTTGAACCGAAGTTGGCCGGTAAAATCGAGACAGATTATGTGTATCAAAGCTATGATCTGACACCTTTCGGTATTGATCGGCAAATTGAACGCTCGAAACCCTGGGGTACGGCGCATGCCGTACTTTCTGCACGCAACCAGATACATGAGCCGTTTTGCGTGATCAATGCAGATGATTTCTATGGATATGAAGCGTTTGAAAAGATGGCAAAATTCCTAACCGACGAGGTTGCTGATGACAAGTTTTCTTTGATGGGATACCAAATAGATAAAACTTTATCTGATTATGGGTCGGTATCGAGGGGAGTGTGTAAAGTGGATGACCAGGGTAACATGACGGAAATCAATGAGCGTTTGAAAGTCTACTTTAAAGAGGTAGACGGAGAAAAGCGTATTTTCTTTGAGGAGGATGGCGTGGAGACGGAACTACCCAGAAGCAGCCGGGTATCTATGAATTTCTGGGGTTTTACACCTGCTATTTTTGGCGTGAGTGAGGAACTTTTCAAAGCGTTTGTGCCTGCCAATGAAGATAATCCAAAATCAGAATTTTTAATTCCCAAAGTGGCCGATGAACTCATCCAGCAGGGGAAAGCTACATTTAAAGTACTGCCTACGTCGCAGAAGTGGTTTGGTGTGACGTACCCAGAAGATAAGCCCATTGTGCAGGAAAACATTGCCCGTTTAGTGAAAGACGGGATATATCCGGAGAAATTGTTTTAAAAGAACAATCAAGTAAAAAACCCTCGTGGAATCGCTCCGCGAGGGTTTCTTTGTAACGCGTACCTCGTACTTCTTACCTCGTACCTCGTACTTAAAACCTACTTCTTATCGTTGTCCTTCACTTCTTCGTATTCCACGTCGGTCACATCTTCTCCGGCATTGGCAGTCGATTGACCTGCATCCTCTCCGGCTTGTCCATTGGCCGATGCTTCCTGGGAAGCTTTGTACATATCTTCAGAAGCTGCATTCCAAGCTGTCTGTAATTCGGCTTGAGCGGCGTCGATAGCGGTGAAATCTTTTGCTGCATACGCATCTTTCAGTTTCTTCAAGCCATCTTCGATAGGAGCCTTTTTGTCAGCACCGATCTTATCGCCGTATTCTTTCAGCTGCTTCTCGGTAGAGAAGATCAACGCGTCGGCTGCATTCAGCTTGTCGATTTCTTCTTTTGCTTTCTTGTCAGCTTCTGCATTGGCTTCTGCTTCCTGCTTCATTTTCTTGATTTCATCGTCGGTCAGCCCAGAAGATGCTTCAATACGGATTTTTTGTTCCTTGCCGGTTGCTTTGTCCTTCGCGGAAACATGCAGGATACCGTTTGCGTCGATGTCGAACGTGACCTCGATTTGCGGTACGCCGCGCGGAGCAGGCGGAATGCCGTCCAGGTGGAATCGTCCAATGGTACGGTTCTGGGAAGCCATAGGCCGTTCACCCTGCAGGATGTGTATTTCCACAGAAGGCTGGTTGTCCGATGCCGTGGAGAACACTTCCGATTTCTTGGTCGGAATGGTCGTATTTGCTTCGATCAGTTTGGTCATTACGCCCCCCATCGTTTCGATACCCAATGAAAGCGGGGTTACGTCAAGCAGCAGTACGTCTTTCACTTCGCCCGTGAGAACGCCGCCTTGGATAGCAGCACCCAAAGCAACCACTTCGTCCGGATTCACACCTTTAGAAGGCTCTTTTCCGAAGAATTTCTTCACGGCTTCCTGAATGGCCGGGATACGCGTAGAACCACCCACCAGGATGATTTCATCGATGTCGGAAGGTGAATAACCCGCATTTTTCAACGCTGATCTACAGGGGTCGATTGTCCGCTTGATCAGGTTGTCTGCCAGTTGTTCAAACTTCGCACGGCTCAACGTACGGACCAAGTGCTTGGGGCCGGTCTGATCTGCTGTAATGTACGGCAGGTTAATTTCAGTGGATGACGAACTGGAAAGTTCTATTTTGGCTTTCTCTGCCGCTTCTTTCAACCGTTGCAACGCCATCGGATCCTTACTCAGGTCAAAACCGTTGTTATCGTTCTTGAACTCGTTGTTTAACCAATCGATGATAACTTGGTCGAAGTCGTCACCACCCAGGTGAGTGTCGCCATCGGTTGATTTTACTTCAAATACTCCGTCACCCAATTCCAATATGGAGACGTCGTGCGTACCACCACCGCAGTCAAATACCGCGATTTTCATGTCCTTATTGGATTTATCCAATCCATAGGCCAAGGCAGCCGCAGTAGGTTCGTTGATGATCCGTTTTACATTCAGCCCTGCAATCTCGCCAGCCTCTTTGGTGGCCTGACGTTGGGCATCGTTAAAGTAAGCGGGTACGGTAATAACCGCTTCGGTTACTTCATGGCCAAGGAAATCTTCTGCAGTTTTTTTCATTTTCTGTAAAATCATTGCGGAAATTTCCTGAGGGGTGTATTTACGGTCGTCGATCTCCACGCGCGGCGTGTTGTTATCGCCTTTCACGATCGCATAAGGTACCCGTTTTGCCTCTTTGAGTGCTTCGTCATAGTTGGTACCCATAAACCGCTTGATCGAGTAAACAGTTTTTTTCGGATTGGTAATGGCTTGGCGCTTCGCTGGGTCCCCCACTTTGCGCTCGCCATTCTCTACGAATGCCACAATCGAAGGTGTCGTGCGTTTTCCTTCGTTGTTGGTGATGACTACCGGCTCATTCCCCTCCATCACAGCTACGCAAGAGTTGGTAGTTCCTAAGTCAATTCCAATAATTTTTGCCATATCTATATTTCCTTTTCTACGTTGATGATTAAAATCAATTGCTTTAATCCATGTAACAAGCCTTGTGCCAATCACTTCTTCGGTGCCAATTATCGCCTGAGGGCTAAAAAAACGTCATTACCGGTGACCTGATCATGACAATGTGTCATTTGGTGAGACATCAGATATGAGACGTGAGATATGAGACATTCCGTTTTCATTTTTTTATTTTTGACTTTTCAATTTTTTACTTTTACACCATGCATATTGAACAATTGCGCGATTACTGCCTTAGCAAACGCGGTGTAACCGAGAGTTGCCCTTTCGGGCCGGATACGCTGGTATTTAAGGTCGCGGATAAAATGTTTCTCTTAACCGGTTTAGATGGACAACCGCTGGTGTTTAGCGCAAAATGCGACCCGGAGTATGCCATCGAATTGCGTGAGCGTTATCCACATGCGGTGCGGGGAGCTTATCACATGAATAAACGGCATTGGAATGAGGTGGTTTGCAATGGGGAACTGGATGATCAGCTGTTAATCAGGCTGATTGACCATAGCTACGAATTAGTCGTGATGGGCCTGCCAAAATTGTTGCGTGAGCGCCTCTTAAACAACCTTATTTGACACTCAGCCGACTGTTATGTGGGCGGGGACACTATCTTTGCATCCGACTAAAAATGCATCATATGGATTTTCATCGGTATTTACTGGTATTTGAAGATATATTACACGCTTCGCCTCCTTCTGCTCCCTACGACA
This sequence comes from Parapedobacter defluvii, assembly GCF_014642075.1. Taxonomy (GTDB): domain Bacteria; phylum Bacteroidota; class Bacteroidia; order Sphingobacteriales; family Sphingobacteriaceae; genus Parapedobacter; species Parapedobacter defluvii. The sequence continues at coordinate 117,800 of NZ_BMIK01000005.1, forward strand.
ACGCTGCGTATCTTGACTATGCTAAACTTAATTGGTCGAGGATGAGCCGATGGTTGAAAAAAGGGGTGTTGAGCGAAGTGGTGGTGGAAACGGTTCGTCGTATCAACGCACCTCAACACTGGCTGGTGATCACCGAGCCGTGGTGTGGTGACGCTGCACATACCTTGCCGTTTATTCAATTGATCGCCCAGCAAAACACGCATATTTCAGTGGAATACGAGTTGCGCGATTCTCCACCTTTCCGCATCGAGAAGTACCTGACCAATGGCAGCAAGTCGATCCCCAAATTGATCATACGTGATGGAAAGGGGAATGATCTGGCAACTTGGGGACCACGGCCCGCAGCTTGCCAGCAACTCTATGATCAGCTGAAGGTAGAAGGTGCAGATTTTGAAACGCAAAAAGTGGCGCTACAAAATTGGTATAACGCAGATAAAGGTCAGTCGCTGCAACAGGAACTTTGCGAGCTGATTGCTGAGGTCGTCTCCCATTGATTTTTATCCATGGGATTTTATTCTTTTTATTTGTCGTAGTGAAGCTATTTTACTAATTTTGTTAGTAAAATAGTAAATAAATGCAAATAGAAGAAAAGCTGAATATACTGGCCGATGCGGCCAAATACGACGTTTCATGTGCGTCTAGTGGGGGAACCCGCAAAAATAGCGGAAAAGGATTGGGCAATAGCCATCAATCCGGGATTTGCCACAGCTACACGGAAGACGGCCGCTGTGTGTCGTTGTTGAAGATTTTACTGACCAATCACTGCATTTACGACTGTGCATTCTGTGTGTCACGCCGCAGTAACGACATCCGCCGGGCGGCCTTCAAGGTACAGGAGGTAGTCGATCTAACCATTAATTTTTACCGGCGGAATTACATTGAAGGGCTTTTCCTGAGTTCGGGCATTTTCAAGAATGCCGATTACACCATGGAGCGCCTCTTGCAGATCGTCAAGAAACTCCGCACGGAAGAACGGTTTCACGGTTACATTCATTTAAAGACCATTCCCGGTGCGAGCGAGCAATTGGTCAGGGAAGCTGGCCTGTATGCCGACCGGATGAGCATCAACCTGGAGCTGCCCACGGAAGCGGGGCTGAAACAGCTGGCGCCGGAAAAGTCGCACGAGGAGGTGAAAAAGCCGCTCGACTGGGTGAATAAATCGATGATCCAGCTGAATGAGGAACGCCAACTGATGCGGCGCGTGCCGACATTCGTGCCCGCCGGGCAGAGCACGCAACTGGTGGTGGGAGCCACGGCAGAAAGTGATAAAGACATTCTGTACACTGCCGATCGTTTTTACCGGGACTATGGGTTAAAGCGTGTGTACTATTCCGGCTATATTCCGGTCAGTGAAGACCACCGGTTGCCAACGATCGGTAGCCATCCGCCGTTGCTGCGGGAAAATCGCTTATACCAAACGGACTGGCTGATGCGGTTTTATGGTTTCGAGGTGTCGGAACTGCTCAATGACGACCATCCCTTTCTGGATACGGCCATCGATCCCAAACTGAGCTGGGCGCTCCGTCATCCGCAGGTGTTTCCCATAGACGTCAATACCGCGGAATACCGGATGATTTTGAGGGTTCCCGGAATCGGTGTCGGATCCGCGCAGAAAATCGTACAGGCACGGAAATTCGGTAAACTGCGTTTCGATCAGTTGCGGAAAATCGGGGTGGCGCTCAACCGGGCCCGCCATTTTATCTGGTGTGCCGACAGCGTTCTGTCCTTACGTGAACCCTCACCGATGGAGATCAGGCAACGTATCCTCGCCTCGCAGGCGTACCGGTTTTCCCCCACGCAACTGAGCTTGTTTTAGCATATGGAAACGTATGTATTTGATGGTTCGTTAACCGGGTTACTTTCGGCGGTCTTCATCGCCTACGAGCGGAGATCGGATGCCGTGAAGGTGGTGAGTCAAGATCGGTACCAGCCGGATCTGCTTGGGGGTGGGATAAAGATAGATGCAGATTCCCGGCAGGCTGACCGGGTCTGGAAGGGATTGGCCAAACGTGTGGGGGCGGCGGGGTTGAACACGTTCTACGCTGCTTTCCTTGGTGAGGATGCGCAGGGCTACCAATCCCTGTTTGACTTATCAAGGGCTGTTTTTGACCGTGGCGGTGACATCATGGAAGACTTTGGCAATGTGCAGTTGCTCTTCGTTTCGCAATTGGCCCGCAAGGTACACCGCGAAAAACACCGGATGGAAGCGTTTGTTCGTTTCCAGAAGACAGCGGACGGCCTGTTTACGTCATTCGTAGCCCCCGATTACAACGTATTGCCACTGATCCGGAGGCATTTTACCGACCGGTATGCCGACCAGCGCTGGCTCATTTACGACAGCAAGCGTAAATACGGACTTTATTACGACGGAGACAGCACCGCCGAAGTGGAGATCGAGTTTTCCGGGCCGACAGGTAAGATGCGCACCTCCTCATTGCCGGAAAATGTGTTGGCAGAAGATGAGGGATTGTATCAGCGCCTTTGGAAGGGATATTTTAACCATACCAACATTGCCGCTCGCAAGAATACCAAGCTCCATATCCGCCACATTCCCAAACGGTATTGGCGCTACCTGACGGAGAAATCCGATCTACATCTTTAAACCGATCTCGCGCAGTCGCTCGTCGAGGTATTCGCCGGCGGTGACGTCCGCATACGCTTTTGGATGTCCGGCATCGATGCAGAAATCCAACGCCGCCAGGCTCATGTCGGCTTTGGGATGCAGGAAAAAGGGTACGGAAAAACGCGAGATTTTCATCATCTCCCTTGGCGGATTGACCACCCGGTGGGTGGTGGATTTCAGCTTGTTGTTGGTAAGGCGTTGCAGCATATCCCCCACATTGACCACGATGTCTTCGCCGTGGGCCTTCACCGGGTACCAGGTGCCGTCGCGGGTGAGGACTTCCAACCCATCCGCACTGGCGCCGATGAGCAACGTGATGAGGTTGATGTCTTCATGCGCCCCTGCACGAACGGCGTCTTCGGGCAGGCTGTCGGGATCATCAATCGGAAAGTAGTGGATGGCCCGCAGAATGGAATTGCCCTGTATGACTTTTTCTTCGAAATACGTTTCCTCCAAGCAGAGGTACGCCGCAATGGCTTTGAGTAATTCGCGCCCCGCTGTTTCCAGTCGTCGGTATACTTCACCCGTCACCTCATCGAAGCTTGGTAATTCGTCTACCACCGGATTTTCGTCCTGTCCACGCTGCCAAAATTCCTTCAGGTCAGGCACCTTGGCATCCTTCGCCTTTTCCTTGCCTTTTGAGGTGTATCCGCGCTGGCCGGCGAGGCCTGGGATTTCGTATTTCAGCTTGGTCGACTCCGGCAATGCAAAAAAGGCTTTTACCGTTTCGTATAGCAAATCAATCAACGTTTTGTCCATACCGTGATTGGCAATGATGACGAAGCCGGTCTCATTGAACGCCTTGCCGATGGCCTGCGAAAATTGATGGCGCTGCTGGGCGGTACCTTGGGTGTAATCGTTTAGGTCGAGCCTGGGAATATTTATGATGGACATACTATGGTTTTTTTAGGTAAAGATAAGGGTTTTTGACGATTTTCAAGACACATGCGGGTGAAGACTCACTACATCGCCGATAACAATAATAGCTGGATGCGACAGGTTTTGACTGCTCGCTATTGCCGGCAAATCCGACACCTGACATCGCACTTGTTTCTGATGGGGTAGTGTGGCATGTTGGATGATGGCTGCGGGTGTCTGTCCTTTCCCGCCCCTGAGGTAAATGCGGGCTATTTCAGTAAGCTTGTTCATTCCCATGTAAATGACCACGGTTGCCCGGCTTTGTATGGCCAATTGCAGATCGGAAGAAAAACTGCCATTTTCTTTCGTACCGGTAAGCACCCAAATGCCCTCACTGGTCCCGCGATGCGTCAGTGGAATATGATGGTACCCGCAACCCTGCATGCTGCTGATGCCCGGGATATACTCTGCTATTATACCGTGCTCTTCGGCATAACACAATTCCTCAAACCCCCTTCCGAAAATATAGGGATCGCCACCCTTCAACCGCACAACCCGGGAAAATCGGTGGCAATACCAACTAATAAGCGCATGTATCTCTTCCTGCTGAATGTGGTTTTGGTAAGGTTTTTTGCCGACATATACCTTGATGCAACGTTTGGGGGTTAAATTCAATAGATTTTCGTTGGTTAAGTGGTCGTAAAGCACGACATCTGCTGATTTTAGCGTTTTATGTGCTTTTATTGTTAACAATTCTGGGTCTCCAGGTCCTGATCCGACAATATATAGCATATTTTTTTTTTTGTGTTAGTGTTATTTTTTAAAAAAATTCAAAAAAATAATTCATTATATATTTATATTTCAATTGATTTTAAAATTTCATTTATTATTTTATTAAAATTTCATGTTTTTACATATAAATACAATTAAAATATATCAAAAATATTGAAAATATATGATATAAATCATGTATTATTTGAAATTTACAAAATTTATAATGTATTTTAGCGGGAATAAATCATGTTTTTGTGATTCGCATATAAAATATTTGATATTATGGATAAAAAGACAATTGTAGTTATAGGAAATGGGATGGTCGGTCATCGGTTTTGTGAAAAAATAGTGGGAAAAACTGATAAATTTAATATAATGGTATTTGGGGATGAGCCTAGACGGGCATATGATCGGGTTCATTTGAGTGATTACGTCAAAAAAAAGGATGTAGATGATCTTTATTTGTGTAAAAGCGATTGGTACGTCCGGCAAAACATAAAATTATACCTAAATGACCCGGTTAAAAGTATCAACAGAACGACTAAAACTATTCAATCGTCAAATGGGGTAGTAATTGAATATGACTTTTTGGTGTTGGCCACAGGTTCTAAAGCATTTGTGCCAAATATCCCGGGCGTAGAAAAAGAAGGCGTTTTTGTATATCGGACCATCGAGGATCTGGATCTGATCAAATCGTATTCGGTATCGGTGCATCAGGGAGTGGTACTCGGTGGTGGATTACTGGGTTTGGAGGCTGCAAAAGCAATGATGGATCTCGGGATACCTTCGGTAGCGGTTATTGAGGCAGCGCCACGGTTAATGCCCCGGCAGATCGACCGGGGAGGAAGTGAAATATTGCGTCGTCGCCTTGAGCAATTTGGGTTGTCGGTATATGCGGATAGGCGGGCTTATCGTATCGAAGGGGACGGAAGTATCCGGGAATTGCGTTTTGACGATGGCTCCGTGATAAAGGCTGATATGCTGATCATCTCTGCGGGTATCTGCCCGCGGGATGAACTGGCGCGGGAATGTGGTATTGACGTGGGGGAACGCGGTGGGATTGTTGTGGATGAATACATGCAAACGAGTGACCCATCGGTATTTGCTATCGGTGAATGCGCCTTGTTTGAGGATACGATCTACGGTTTGGTGGCTCCGGGATACGAGATGGCGGATGTTGCAGCCGCGCGGATCTGTGAAGAAGGCAAAATATTCCGACGCTTTGATATGAGTACCCGGTTGAAGCTGGTTGGTGTTGAGGTGGCTAGTTTCGGCGATCCCTTTATGGAAGCACCTTATGCACGTACCATTGTCTTTGAAGACAAAAACGATGGGATTTATAAGCGGTTGAACGTCAGTAACGACGGCAAATACCTGTTGGGAGGTATCCTCGTAGGCGATGCCCGGGATTACAACCTGCTGTTGCAAACGGTCAACAACCGGCTTGAACTTCCTGATTCACCCGGCGATCTGATTATGCATACCAAGGAACCGATCGGCACTGCTGACGGTGCGGGCCTGTCAGCCCTACCAGACAATGCATTGATATGCAGTTGTGAAGGGGTGACGAAAGGGGAGATTTGCCGGGCGGTGATGGAAGCGGGATGCGAAAACGCAGATTCGGTGAGGCAATGCACCAAAGCCGGTTCGGGCTGTGGCGGTTGTATACCTATGGTGAAGGATCTGGTGGTCGCTGCCATGAAGCAGCAGGGTAAATACATCCGCAATGTGGTTTGCGAGCACTTTTCGCTCAGCCGCCAGGAGCTCTACGACCTGATTAAAATACATCGCCTGGAGAGTTACAATGAGGTGCTGGATGCGCTTGGTCAGGGCGATGGGTGCGAGGTCTGTAAGCCGTTGATATCATCATTGCTGGCCAGTATATGGAATGATATGATCCTTCGTAAGGGTAATGATACCGCGCAGGACAGCAACGACCGATTTCTGGCCAATATCCAAAAAGGAGGGACTTATTCCGTTGTGCCGCGTATTCCGGGCGGTGAAATCACACCGGACAGATTGGTTGTCATCGGCGAGGTGGCGAAAAAATATGGGTTGTATACGAAAATAACGGGTGCGCAGCGCATCGATATGTTTGGGGCTTACTTGGATGACCTGCCCCTGATCTGGGAAGAATTGATTGCCGCCGGATTTGAGAGCGGGCATGCGTATGGGAAGGCCTTGCGTACAGTGAAGAGCTGTGTAGGAAGTACGTGGTGCCGCTTTGGGTTGCATGATAGCGTATCATTCGCCATCCAGATCGAAGAACGGTACCGCGGGCTACGGGCGCCACATAAGATTAAATCAGCCGTGAGCGGTTGCATCCGGGAATGTGCAGAGGCCCAAAGCAAGGATTTTGGAATCATTGCCACGGAAAAAGGATGGAATCTCTATGTCTGTGGCAACGGCGGCAGCAAACCCCAGCACGCGCTGCTTCTCGCGGCTGATGTGGATAGCGAAACCTGTATCCGTTACATCGACCGTTTCCTGATGTTTTATATCCGGACCGCCGATCCACTGACACGGACCGCTACGTGGCTCAATAAGATGGAGGGCGGTATCGAATACCTGCGTAATGTGGTGGTAAACGACAGTTTGGGGATGGCTGCTCAATGGGAAGCCGAAATGGAGGACAGAGCCCGTGACTATCGATGCGAATGGAAGGCGGCCGTAGAAGATCCGGAGATCAGGAAGCGGTTCAGTCATTTTGTCAACGCCCCCGGAGAAAAAGATCCGACGGTAAAGTTTGAAGAAATGCGCGGGCAGAAACGAGCTGCAGACTGGACACTGATATAGATGCATCAACGACACTTACAATAATTAAAACATATGGAAACAATAGCAACAACAGAATGGTTGGCAGCATGCCGCGTGGAAGATGCGGTGAAAAACGGTGGGGTTTGTGTAAGACACGGGAACGAGCAGATCGCCTTATTCTATTTCACCCGGCGCAACGAATGGTATGCTACCCAAAACGAATGCCCGCACCGGCGACAAATGGCGTTGAGCCGGGGTATGCTCGGTTCGGTCGGTGAAGAGCCTAAAATCGCTTGTCCATTTCACAAGAAGACCTTTTCCTTGTCTTCCGGTGAATGTCTTTCGGGCGGTGAATGCGCGATTAAGACCTATCCCGTAAAAGTCGAAAATGGATTGGTGTATATCGGGTTGGATGACTGAGTTGAATACTTTCTTTTGCATAATTTAAATAAAACTGTATGGACTACATCAATCCCAAAGAAGTGGCAGGAGCCATGATGACTGCTGCCGTTAACAAATCCATGCTATCCGTCAAGGATTTATTGATCCGCGGAGCATTATCGGGCGCATTGCTGGCCATTTCGGTCACCCTCGCAAACCTGGCCACCTCGCAGACCTCCTTGAGCCTGATCGGTGCGTTCGTTTTTCCGGTGGGTTTCGTCATTATTGTCATCCTTGGCCTTGAACTTGTGACGGGCAGCTTTGCACTTGTACCGCTTGCGTGGTTTGAAAAGAAAATTACCGGCCTCGCGATGTTGAAAAACCTGTTTTGGGTTTTTGCGGGTAACTTGATTGGCAGCGTATTGTTCGCGGTCATGTTTTGGGCAGCATCCAGTGATACCGGGCAGTCGGCCCAGTTGGGTGCAATCGAACAATTGTTGGTCAGCGCAAGCGAGAAAAAAACCATCGGTTATGTACAGCACGGGAGTGCAGGACTCTTTTCGGCTTTTATAAAGGCTATTTTGTGTAACTGGATGGTTTGTATGGGGGTAGTGATGTCGATGACTTCCAAATCGACGTTGGGGAAAATATTAGCAGCAGGCATTCCCATTTTTATCTTTTTTGCACTGGGGTATGAGCATGCCGTTGTCAATATGTTTGTGATTCCAGCGGGGATGATGTTCGGTGCGCAGGTGTCGTTTGCCGATTGGTGGCTGTACAATCAGTTGATTGTGACGGCGGGCAATATTGTTGGCGGCCTGTTATTTACCGGCATGGCTATTTATTATACACACAGCAAAAAAGAAGATCCTCTACCTTCCGTTAACTAAACAAATCAGAACAATGAAACAAATGGGAAAAGCTGTCCTTTGGGGTGGCATGGTCATCTTTATGCTTCAAGGAACCGTCCTTGGCCAGGAAGCAAAACTAAAAGCCGCGATTTTTGAAGGTGTTTTAGTAGGCGGGTATACAGATCATGGTGCATACCTCAACTGTACGGGGCCTGCCATCAAGTATCAGGCCAAGTCGTTTAGTGTGATGCTTGGGTTACTGCCGACATTGAAGTTTAAAAAGGAGCGAACGGTAGGCGATGCTCCGAAAAACTCGGTAATGACACCTACATTGGGTTTTGGGCTTACCGCTATTTTCCGGCATTTTGCTATACAGCTACCTGCATTTTATTCGCCGAAAACCGGCGTCGACAATGGTAAGTGGAAGCCCGGTATCGGCGTGGGATACCGATTTTGAATGAGGAGGGCAAATGCAAAGCAAGGTCCGCACATCGGGGATGTACGGACCGCTTTGGCTTTTAACCCAGGTAGCTGTTCGCCATTGCAGACAGTCCAGTTAGATTTTCAATGTGGATTTGCCTACCGTCTATCGTAATCAGACCCTCGCGGGTCAATTCATTCATCATCCGGAAAAGCGATTCGTAGGTTGTGCCTACATACGAAGCAAGATCCTGTCGGCTCAATTGGATGTCGATAAATCCCGAAGCGGTTGTTCCAAATTCCTCGTGTAATCGGATAATCGCTAAAGCCAACCGGTGCTTTACGGTCATATGAACCAGGTTATACATCTTTTGCTCGGATTCTCTCAGCTCATTGGCATAGAATAGCATCAACTGATAGGTTAACTCCGGGTTTACTTTTAGGGTGGACAAAAAGAAATCCAGTTCAACAAAGCATACGAGGGTAGGTTCCAATGCGGTTGCCGATATGGGAAACACACTACCCTTTGCAGTGAAGCCACGATGTCCAACAATGGCGCCGTTATGCGCAAAACGCACAATAAGTTCTTTATCCCCCCATTGCTTGTGCACTTTTACTTTTCCCGAGCAGACAAAATAAATACCGGTAACCGGATCGCCCTCCCGGATGAATCGGTTACCTTTATTCAATGGTATATTCTTCTTTTTTGTGCCTAAAAAAGGAACCCATTCCGGCAATGCATGCCGGCACATGAAACAGGTTTTTAGATCACATTGCCTGGGTGGTTTCACATGAGAAGTCTTAACGACACAAATAAACAGATAAATAGATCGCCTTACAACAGCCTCCGCTCAGAAAATTTAAAAAATACGATCGAAATTTGCTTTCCCAGAATATTTCTTCTAAATTTGCTATGCATGCATAATAAATTACAGAGAAAAATAGGCTGGCAACCGGTTATGAGCGACGACAATACCATTGACTATTATTTGAAGGCTGCATGGCAATCCGCTGCCAATAAATATAATCAGATTGCCTCTCAATTCGGGATTACGCAGGCAACGGGTTACGTGTTGATCAATATCCATAAGGAAGGCACGCCGGTTTCGCAAATTGCCAACCTGTTGGGTGTAAAGACTACGAGCTTATCACGTATCCTGAACAATTTGGAAGGGTTAGGGTTGATTTACAGAGAGACAAACCATGCCGATAAGCGCTCGGTAAAGGTTTATCTCACGGCACTTGGTATGGAGAAGCGTGAATTGGCGAAAGACGTCGTTCGCAAGTTCAATGCCTATTTGGATGAACACATTGGGAGCGACGAACGCCAGGTACTGGTTGATACATTGAAACGCATTAACCAACTGGCTATACAATATAAACCGGAATAAGGTAGGGGACATCAGACATGAGACATCAGATTTGAGATATGAGACATCAGATATGAGACATGAGACAATAGACAAGAGGCGCATCAAAAAGGTAGCGGTATTGGGCTCGGGGGTGATGGGTTCACGCATCGCCTGCCATTTTGCTAATATCGGTGTGGAGGTATTGTTGCTTGATATCGTTCCAAGGGAACTGACGCCACAGGAAGAGGCTAAGGGCCTGACGCTCGAAAGTAAGGCAGTCCGCAACCGCATCGTCAACCAGTCGCTCGATACCGCCATTAAGACAAATCCTTCACCTGTGTTCAGCAAACGTACGGTTAAGTTGATCACGACGGGTAATTTCGACGATGACATGGCCGCAATTGCGTCGGCAGATTGGGTGATCGAAGTGGTTGTCGAACGGTTAGATGTCAAAAAACAGGTATTCGACCGGGTGGAGCAACACCGCAAGGCGGGAACGCTGGTTACTTCCAATACGTCGGGTATTCCCATCCATCTGATGGCGGAAGGGCGGAGCGACGACTTCAAAGCGCATTTCTGCGGCACACACTTCTTCAATCCACCCCGTTACCTGCGGTTACTGGAGATTATTCCTACTCCGGATACCAAACGAGAAGTGGTGGATTTCCTGATGCATTACGGCGAAAAGTTCCTTGGTAAGACCACGGTGTTGTGCAAGGATACCCCCGCATTTATTGGCAATCGGATAGGGGTGTATTCCATGCTGGCGCTTACGCATCTGGTAGACCAACTGGGGCTTACGGTCGAAGAAGTCGACAAATTCACCGGCCCCGCGATGGGGCATCCCAAATCGGCCACGTTCCGCACGGCGGACGTCGTGGGGCTGGACACCTTGGTGAATGTGGCCAACGGGCTGGCTGAAAATGCCAGGGACGATGAAGCGTCGGGTATCTTCCAATTGCCTACCTATATCCGGCAGATGGTCGATAAGAAATGGCTGGGTGAAAAGAGCGGCCAAGGGTTTTACAAAAAAATAAAAGACGATAAAGGGAGCAGCGAAATCCTGGTGCTCGACCTGAAAACACTGGAATACCGGAAGCAGGAAAAGGTGAAATCAGCAACGTTGGAGGCTACCAAACCGGTTGACGGCATCCGCAAGCGCATGAAAGTGTACGAGCAGGGAACAGATAAGGCCGGGGCTTTTTTCCGGGCCATGCATTACCCGTTATTTGAATACGTATCACGGCGTGTACCGGAGATTACGGACGAGTTTTTCCGTATCGATGACGCCATGCGTGCCGGCTTCGGCTGGGACCTGGGACCTTTCGAGGTATGGGATGCGTTGGGTGTGAAAGAGACGCTGGACAAAATACGTGCCGAGGAGAAGCGGATACCGGGCCACAGCGGCGAGGTGGCCGATTGGGTTCGCGAGATGCTTGCTGCGGGCAACGATTCGTTCTACCGGGTGGAGAACGGCATCCGGCATTATTACGATATCCGCAGCAAATCCTATAAGCCGATTCCAGGCACGGAGGGTTTCATCATCCTGGACAATATCCGCGCACAGAAGACCGTCTGGAAAAACAGCGGTCTCACGGTGACTGATCTGGGCGATGGTATCCTTAATGCAGAGTTCCACACGAAGATGAATACCCTCGGGAGCGATGTCATCCAAGGGCTGCATAAGGCCATTGACCTAGCGGAAAAGGATTTCCGTGGTTTGGTCATCGGCAACGATGGGGCCAATTTCTCGGCGGGGGCCAACATCGGCATGATCTTCATGATGGCCGTGGAGCAGGATTACGACGAGCTGAACATGGCAGTAAAAACCTTCCAGCAGACGTCCATGCGGTTGCGCTATTCGTCGATACCGGTGGTGGCGGCACCGTTCGCGTTGACACTGGGTGGGGGATGCGAGTTTTCCATGCATGCCGACTTTGTGCAGCTCCACGCGGAAACCTACATGGGGTTGGTAGAGTTTGGGGTGGGAGTCATCCCCGGCGGAGGGGGGTCCAAGGAGTTTGCCCTGCGTGCATCGGACGAAATGAAAGAAGGGCAGATCGAGCAGCAGGTGCTGCGCGACCGTTTCCTCACCATCGGTCAGGCCAAGGTGTCGACCTCGGCGGTGGAAGCCTTCGAACTGGGGTATCTACAGGCCGGCAAATATGCGGTCAGCATGAACCGAAGCCGCCTACTGGCGGATGCGAAGGCAAAAGCCATTGAGTTGGCCGAAGCGGGTTATACCCAGCCTGTACCCCGCAAAGACATCAAGGTGCTCGGCAAGCAGGGACTCGGCATCGTCTATGTAGGCGCCAACTCCATGCGTTCGGGAAATTACATTTCTGAGCACGATCAAAAGATTTCGGAAAAGCTCGGCTGGGTGATGTGCGGCGGTGATTTGTCTTCGCCTACCGAAGTATCCGAGCAGTACCTGTTGGATCTGGAACGGGAAGCGTTTTTATCGTTATGTGGCGAGCGCAAGACGTTGGAGCGGATACAGCATATGTTAACTACAGGTAAACCACTAAGAAATTAAGAGGATGGAAGCATACATCATAGCAGGATATCGAACGGCGGTGGGTAAAGCGCCGCGTGGTGTATTTCGTTTTACAAGGGCTGATGACCTTGCGGCAAAAGTAATCAGGCACCTGGTGGCTTCGGTGCCGAACCTGGACAAGGAACAAATCGATGATGTGATCGTCGGAAATGCAACCCCCGAGGCGGAGCAGGGCCTTAATATCGGCCGGATGATTTCACTGATGGGGCTGGATACAGAGAAAGTGCCGGGAGTGACGGTCAACCGTTACTGTGCCTCGGGCCTTGAAACCATCGCTACCGCCGTGGCCAAAATCCGGTCGGGAATGGCGGATGCTATCATTGCCGGTGGCGTGGAGGTGATGTCGGGCATGCCATTCGGTGGATGGAAACTGGTGCCTAATTCCGAAGTGGCCCAGCGGCACCCCGATTGGTATTGGGGAATGGGACTTACCGCAGAAGCAGTGGCCAAAGAATACAACGTCAGTCGGGAAGACCAGGATGCTTTTTCACTGAAATCCCACCAAAAAGCCGTGGCGGCGATCAAAAACGGCCACCTCACCGCGGGTGTGGTGCCTATTACGGTGAAAGAGAACTATCTGGCTGATGGAAAGAAAATTAAGACGCGCGAATATGTAGTGGATACCGACGAAGGGCCACGTGCAGATACCAACTTAGAGGCATTGGCCAAACTAAAGCCTGTCTTCGCAGCGGGTGGTACCGTCACTGCGGGCAACTCGTCGCAGACATCGGACGGAGCCGCATTTGTATTGGTTGTTTCCGAGCGGAAACTAAAGGAACTGGGAGTGCAGCCCATCGCCCGTTTGGTCAGTTATGGTGTTGCCGGCGTACCGCCGCGCATCATGGGGATCGGACCGATCGAGGCCATTCCCAAAGCCCTGAAGATGGCAGGCATGAAACTGGAAGACATCAGCCTCATCGAGTTGAACGAGGCATTTGCTTCCCAATCGCTGGCCGTGGTACGCGAATTGGACATCAACCCGGATATACTCAACGTAAATGGCGGTGCCATTGCATTGGGCCATCCCCTGGGGTGTACCGGCGCTAAATTATCCGTACAGCTATTCCACGAACTGAAGCGCAGGAACCAGCAATACGGTATGGTGACGATGTGTGTAGGCACCGGACAGGGAGCCGCGGGGATTTTTGAAATTTTATAACCTAATATAATGGAAACGACTAACAAATCGGCAATAAAAGGTGGGGAATTTGTGATCAAAGAAACATCCGTTGAGGAGGTGTTTATCCCCGAGGAGTTTGATGAGGAACAGGTAATGATCCGGCAGACCTGTGAAGATTTTTTAGAGGCGGAAATCTTCCCGAACCTTGACCGGATTGATGCACAGGAAGAAGGGTTGATGCAGCGCCTGCTCGATAAAGCGGGCGAATTGGGGTTGTTGGGAGTATCCGTGCCGGAGCAGTACGGTGGTTTTGGCAAGAACTTCAACACGTCCATGTTGGTAGCCGATGTCATCGGAGCGGGTCATTCCTTTGCAGTGGCGCTTTCCGCGCATACCGGCATCGGCACGTTACCCATTCTGTATTACGGCAACGATGCGCAGAAAGACAAGTACGTGCCCAAGCTGGCTACGGGTGAATGGAAGGCAGCCTATTGCCTGACGGAGCCCAACTCCGGATCCGACGCCAATTCGGGACGGACGAGTGCCAGGCTGAATGCAGAAGGCACGCACTACCTCATCAACGGGCAGAAGATGTGGATTACCAATGGTGGTTTTGCAGACGTGTTCATCGTATTTGCCAAAATAGACGACGACAAGAACCTGACGGCGTTCATCGTAGAGCGGGACTTCGGCGGTATCACCATGAATCCGGAAGAACACAAGCTCGGCATCAAAGGTTCTTCTACCCGCCAGGTGTTTTTCAACGATTGCCCTGTGCCGGTCGAAAACATGCTTTCTGAGCGGGAGAATGGGTTTAAAATCGCCGTGAACATTCTCAACGTCGGGCGCATCAAATTGGGTGCGGCTACCATCGGTTCCGCACGCCGCGTAATCAACCAAGCGGTCAACTACGCCAATGAACGCGTGCAATTTGGGTTGACGATTTCCAAATTCGGCGCGATACGGCATAAGCTGGCGGAAATGGCGGTACGGAATTTTGCGGTGGAAAGTGCGGCTTATCGCGCCGGCCAGAACATTGACGACGCCTACGAAGCCCTTGTGGCCGGTGGGATGGATACCACTAAGGCGAAGTTGAAAGCCACGGAACAGTTTGCCGTCGAATGTGCCATCTTAAAAGTGTGGGGATCGGAGATGCTGGATTATGTCGTGGATGAAGGCGTGCAGATTTACGGTGGAATGGGATATTCCGCAGATGCGCCGATGGAACGGGCTTACCGCGATTCGCGTATCAACCGGATATTCGAGGGAACGAATGAAGTGAACCGGTTGCTCATCGTGGACATGCTGCTCAAGCGCGCACTGAAAGGTGAACTTGACTTGATGGGCCCGGCACAGGCTGTAGCTGGCGAGTTGATGGCCATTCCCGACTTCGGGGAGGTAGACGATGCGCCTTTTGTGTATGAAAAGAAGCTGGTCGCCAACCTGAAGAAGGTCGGCCTGCTGGTTGCGGGAGCTGCGGTTCAGAAATTGATGATGACGCTGCAAAAGGAACAGGAGATCTTGATGAACATTGCGGATATCATCGGTTATGTCTACCTCGCGGAATCTGTCCTGCTACGCGCGGAGAAGATCGCCGGTATGAAAGAAGAACATACGGCACAGGGAGCATTGGATATGGCACGGATTTACCTGTATACCGCGGTTGACAAGGTATACTTAGCGGGCAAGGAAGCATTGCTTTCATTTGCCGAAGGCGACGAACTGAAAATGATGCTGGTGGGACTGCGGCGTTTCACCAAAACGGAACCCTATAATATCAAGGAAGCCCGGCAACGGGTAGTCAAACAATTAATCGAAGCAAATGGCTGGTGTTTTTGATGGTAGTACACGTTACCAAAAATTCACAGGCACACATGAAGACGGGAGCCGGGGCGATGATAGCGTCCCGGTTTCTTTTTGAAGGCGGTTATTTGCAGTTATCGAGGAGCAAGGTAAACGCCACGTCAAAATCGTCTTTTACCTTGACCAGTCCGCCGACCTTTTTGGGTGGGCGTAGGTTAAAATCAGCAAACGTAAACGCCCTGCTGCCCTGAAGTTTATAACCGCTACTGGTTTTGGAAAACGCGTACCTGAGGTAGAATGGCTTGCGTTGGCCGGCAAGTTCGATGATCACCTTGCCGGAAATAAAGTCTTCGCCGCCATCGCAGAGGGGCATGCGTTCCAGCCAGACGAAATGGATGGTCATTTGCGGATACTCGTCGGCTTTGAGGGTTTTCCGCAGGTCGCTGGTCAGCATCCGGTTGCCGCAGTCGAATTGGTTGATGGCGATGCTGATGGAGCCCTTCATGTCTACGCTTTTGCCGTTTTTTGCGAGGATACCGACCAACGGCTGGGCGGTGAAGGTGCCGGATGCATCACATCCGAACGTGTTGACGTTGGAACTGCCCTTGATGGCGATGGAGCTGCTAGGAAGTACGTTCCAATGCAGAGAACTACTTCCCTCATCCCTTGATTCCATTGATCTGAAGGAAGTCAAGCTACCTAGCATTCCAAGGGATAGCAGTATGGAAAGGGGGGGTATGTAAATCGTTGCCTTCATGTCGTCATTCGTTAGTTGGAACGTCCAAAAAGCCCCACCCCACGAACCGCACTTTGGGAGCTTTTTGGACGACTTCTTTGTTGCGGCCGGGTTCTGATTAGAACGCGATGACCGCCTGGAGGGATATCCCGTCGAATTTACCGTTGTGGCGGTAGTCCGTGTCCGGGAAATCCGTATAGCTTTGTGTCACGTATTCTCCTTTCATCAGAATGTTTTTGGTGATGAACCAGCCTGCACCTACGGCAAAGCGGTCTACCTTGATCTGTTCGATGTTGCCACCGAACACCTGTTCCGAATTAACGATGTTGTAGCGAATGCCGGCGAACAGGTTTTCATTGTTACCAAACCGATAGATGCCTTCGGCAGCATATTGTGTCGTTTTCCGGAGCTCGGTTTGTGCACTGGTATGGCCATTTGCAAATTCGGCGGTGCCAAAGAATTCGAAGCCCTGAATTTTGGCAAACCCGTTGACCATCACCGCATCCAGCTTGCCGCTATACAACGGGTTGAAGCGTCCGGAAGCGTACATGGCGGTAAGAGCTTTTGCTGCTCCGTCAGCGGTGTACCATTGTTCCATGACATTGGTGTAGTTGGAACCGGTGCGGTCGCCCGCATACAGGGTCAGTCCCGTTCCCGCGGTACCCGTGTTGTGGTACCAACTGCCGCTCAGGCGAAGCCTGATAGCTTCATTCACCTGTTTGTCCACACCACCTTTCAGGTAAATTGAGGGGTTTCTTGCGGTGATGTCATTGGGGCTGGTTGTAATTTCCTGGACGTGGCCACGGATCATGCCGTTGCTCACACCAACCATACCGAAGATTCCGTTCTTCTGTACATAAACCTCACCGGCAATTTCGGTAGCAAATGCATCCATGACGTTGCCTTCCATAAAGGGGCTGTACAACGTGTGTCCGCCGTCTGGCCTGCGGAAGTGTGCGTCACCGTAGTTGATTTCCATGTGCCCGGCTTTCACTGTTACCAATTCACTCAGGTCATCCCAAAATTTACCTTTGAAAGGAAACTTATCGATTTGCAGGTAGCCGCCTTTTACCCAAAACTCATTGTGGTGTTTGGATGCCATGTAATTGGCCAGGTGTAAGCGGATACCTTCGGCCAGTTGGGCATCGATATACAGGTTGGCTTGCGCGAGGCTGAAGCCGGCGGCTAAGGGATATAGCGCATTTGGTTCAGTTCCGCTGTTGTTCAGCGCACCCGGATTTTCGTTTTTCAACGCTTGGAATTGCTGTGCAAAACCGGCACCTATACTGATCTTTCTGCCTTCATAGGGTTTATTGAGATCTTCCTTCGTGGTTTCAAAAACGTGCAGGCCACGTTTGTCATACGGGCGGAAGAAATCTGCTTCCCCATACCGTACAATCGGGCCTTTATCGATCTCTTTTTCATCCTGGGCATAGGTGGCTGCAGGAATTGCCGTGGTTGCCACAGCGGCCAGGATTGCGAGGGTTGTAAATTTAGTTTTCATTTATTTTTCAAATTAAGTGGTGAGAGATCTGTTAGTTAATCACTGTGCGGTTAGTTTTCCGTTGTAGTCTACCGTAATCTGATCACCGGTTTTGATGGTACCCATCATAACCGTCGGTGGTTTTACGTTATATGCAGTCATGTTGAATGTGGTACTGCCCTTTACCGCAATGCTCTTGTCTGATGGATTGAATTGACCGGTGGCGGTAATCGTCGTTTGCTTTGACGTGCCGGCGACGGTCAGTTTGCCCGTGGCCTTTACCTGGAAGGTGTTGTTGCCGGTCGGGGTTACGGTTCCTGATGTCATCGTAAAACTGATGTTTTTGTGTTTGTCTGTGTCCAACGCTTTATACGCATTTTTGTCCAATCCGCTTTTGTCGCTTTTTAGCGATTCAGCGGATACGGTGAATGAGAGCGTGTTGATGGCTTTCACCTGATTCCCTTCCACGGTAAAAGACGCTTTGGTCTGGCCCTTGGATGATGTCATGTCCCAATCGTGCAAGGTCGACGTTCCCTTTATGGTAGTTTGCGTGGAGTTTGATTGATAAGTTATCTGCGCTTGTAGACGGCCAAGGGAGGTGGTAAGCACCAACATCATGATTCCCAAAGTTGCCAGTTTCATTGTTGTTTCCATGTTCAGTCGTTTTAACGTGATGATCTTTCCTGTAATCTTCCTGATTACATCACAAAACTATGGGGTATAGGCTGTCCTACCGATGGTGTAGGACAATCGAAAAAGTAATCTTCGTTAAGTTTTTAAGAAACTCGAAAAAGCGATTTTATACTCTTTTGAAGCACTTGATGGAGATTTTGATCCTCATGTAGTATTTTTTGTGATCGGCGTCATTTTAGAGAACGTTTATTCTATGGAAACCGGGGTCAATCTGCATCTTATCTCAGACAGGCCGGCACAATGGAGGAAGTTTTGTATTTTTGGGATAAGCCGTTACAGGGATCTTTTAAACAACACATCGTGTCTGACGAACAACGCCTTCTGACAGCATACAGGAAAACCGGAAATCTGCAGGTATTGGGTAGGTTATACGAACCTTATATGCCGCTTATTTATGGATTGTGTTTTAAATACTATAAAGACGAAGCGAGAAGCGAAGATGCGGTGATGCAAATCTTTGAATCACTGATATCAAAGCTACGCGTTCACGAAGTGAGTAACTTCAAAAGTTGGCTATATACGTTGGCCCGTAACCATTGCCTGATGGAATTACGTACGGCCAATCGCATCAATACGGTAGATATCGAGGAACATATTGTGGAAAGTGATATTTTTTTGCATCAAAAAAATAGTGGGGAACAAATTCCCGAGGAGCAACTTGCATGGATGGAGTCGTGTTTAGAAACACTCAACGAGGAACAGCGGGTTTGTCTTACGTTGTTTTACTTAGAACAGCGATGTTATAAAGATGTAGCTGAAATAACTGGATATGACCTTAATAAGGTAAAAAGTCATATTCAGAACGGTAAGCGTAATTTAAAAATTTGCATGGAGAAGAAGCAGGATGAACAATAATTACCATATCATTCGTATACAGCAATATCTCAGCGGTGAATTAAGCAGCGATGAGATGTATAAGCTTGAACGCGAGGCGCTTGACGATCCGTTGCTGCAGGATGCCATCGATGGTTACCGGATGCAGCAGAACGTGAGTCATCGTCGGTTGAGCTTACTGCAAAAACGGCTTGCCGCACGCATTGCGGATCAGGTCAAGGAGCGGGATGCCTTTTTCTTCGGGTGGCAGCGCCTGGGCGTGGCGGCTACGGCCTGTGTACTAATGGTATTGGTATTGGTTTTACTGTGGATGCGTAATCAACACCTACAGCCAAAAATAACAGAGCGGGAAGTGAAAGTAGAACTGGCTCCGGAGGCGGTGGTTCATGCAGCCGCAATGGATCGCAAAATGGGATTCGATGCCAGTCCGGAACAGGGATGGCAGCGGTTTAATGCCTATCTTTCCGAAAATAAGGAAACCCATGCGATCACTGGCCAGATTGTATTGACCTTTAAAGTCGATCACAAGGGAAAACCGTACGCTATCGAAGAAGTGAGTGCGGAAGACCTCGTATTAGTGGCAGAGGCGAAACGATTGTTGCAGGAAGGACCACGTTGGAATGGTACCAAAGGGAAAATTGTCATTTCATTTGAATAGCATGAAACGGTTGGTGGCTTCTGTTACCGATCGGCTGGGACACCGCCGTAGTCATCCTTCCTTGCGGTTTCAGGCTGATAGTGAAAGCCTGGTGTCAACCAAAAGAGGAGAATAACGCGTGAATACCGATAATTTAGAGGTGCGAACAAGAGTGTTGTTGCGATCGCAACCGTTAGGTACAGCCAGAAAGAGTCGTCAATTTTTGTGATAAGATAGGTCACCAAACAAGCAATAACCATCTCTGCCACACTCAGCGCATAGCTGACAAACATGGATACATAGAAATGCCCCGGCCGCTGTTCAAACTTCAGGTGACAGTGTGGGCAATATTCGTTCATCTTCTGTACTTTAAATCCGTATGCTTTTCCGGTAAACATAGCCCCGGTGCGGCATCTTGGGCATCTTGCATGGGTTGCAGCTTTGAATTCGCTGATTTCTTGGGTTGTTGCCATAGCGCGAAGGTACAATTATTTTCAGATAGGGCTATGGTACTTTTTATCAGTTTAGTGGTAAGTTATTCCTCCCACTGTATTTTTTCCAAGACTGGTTTTCGGGTAGCCTCGCGCGCTGATTCATCGTGAAATCCCATGTAAAAGAAGCCCAGGCATTCTTCATTGGCCGCTAACGACAGGAAGTCGCCCATGTATTTAACGGTGCCAGGACTGCTCCAATAGCCACCTATGCCAGCTGCAGAGGCAGCAAGCCAAAGGTTTTGTACGGCACATGCGGTAGCTGCAAGCTCCTCCCATTGAGGGAGTGATCCGCTATAGGAAACAACGATAGCGATAACAGCTCCGGATTGAAGCACCTTCTCCCGCGTATTTTCATACTTCTTCTGTAGGAATTGTTCCGGTGAGGTATGTGTTTTGTATTGTTCGGCAAGCTGATCTGCCAGCTTCTCGCGGCCATTTTCCCTAAAGATGATAAACCGCCAAGGTTGTGTAAGTTTATGGGTAGGCGCCGTATTGGCACATTCCAGTAATTCGACCAACAGCGTTTTGGGTATTTCTTTTTTGATATAACTGGGCGGGAATATGGCCCGGCGTTGCTTGATCGCCTGTTTTATAACTTGATAAACGGTGTTTTGCATGATAAAAATATCGTTAAGTGCGTTCCTCCCATAATGCGGCGATATGCAGTATGGTGCGTACCGTGCGTTCCATATCTTGTACAGATACCCATTCCTGCTTGCCGTGGAAAGCATGTCCGCCCGCAAAGATATTGGGGCAGGGAAGGCCCATGAAAGAAAGCCTTGAGCCATCCGTGCCTCCGCGTATGCTTCGCCTGATGGGTTGCATTCCGGCCCGACGGATTGCTTCCAGTCCGACTTCCATGATTTGGGGATATTGATCAAGTACCTGCTTCATGTTCCGGTACTGCTCTTTTACCTGGAATTGATAACTGCAGCTGGGATATCGGGCGATGACGGCTTTCACGATATCTTCCAATTCCTGTTCATGCGTTTCCAGCTGATTGTCAACAAAGTCCCGCACAATGAAATCAATGGTTACCTGTTCTACACCGCCGTTGATAGATACGGGATGCACGAAACCCTCGCGGTTACTGGTGGTCTCTGGGGAAAGCCGATCTTTGGGCAATGCGTTAATAACTTCCGCGGCGATTTTTAGAGCACTTTGAAGCTTCCCTTTGGCAAATCCCGGATGTACACTGACACCGTTTATAATGACGGTGACGCCATCCGCAGAAAAGGTTTCGTCTTCAATGGATCCTGCCGTTTCTCCGTCAATGGTATAGGCAAAATCAGCTCCCAGCTTAGCCAGGTTCACCTTGTCTACGCCCCGGCCAATTTCTTCATCGGGTGTGAAGAGTATTTTTAAGGTGCCATGCTTGATTTCAGGATGGTTCATCAGTACTTCGGCGGCAGCCATGATTGCTGCAATGCCGGCTTTATCGTCTGCGCCAAGCAGTGTAGCGCCGGATGCAGTAATGATGTCATTGCCCAGCTGATTCCGGAGATCGGGATGTTCGCTTGGTCGGATGACCACGGTAGAGTCATCGGGCAATACGATGTCGTCGCCGCGGTAATTGCGGTGTATGACAGGTTTAACATGTGTTCCCGAACAATCGGGAGACGTATCCATATGGGAGCAGAAGCAGATGACCGGTACCGCCTTGTCGCTGTTGGCTGGAATCGTCGCATATACATAGCCGTAATCGTCGAGATGCGCATCGGTAATACCGATAGCCAGCAATTCATCGACAAGCATCTTTCCAAGGTCCCTCTGTTTTTCCGTAGAGGGGCACGTCGCAGAACCCGGGTCGGATTGCGTATCCACCTGCACGTAACGCAAGAACCGCTCGCCAGCAGAAGTATGGGCTACGTTGTTAATGATCGAATCGTTCATGGTAGCGCCAAACTTAGCTAATTTTCTTCTATATGCAATAGAATTGTGTCATCCCATCTCATCTGCACTCGGCCCGTAGCTCCCCGGTATCGGGATGTCCAATAGGCGCAGGAAAACGCCCAGCTGGGCGCGATGGTGTATCGTTTGGCTAAATGCATGCCGGATCATGCCGTATTTCGTCGTATCCAGGTACACTGCCTCACCACCCCGCATGATCCAAGGCTTGTCCAATAGGGCTTCCGGTAAACGTTCCAGCGCAGATTTGCCCGTATGATACGATTTTTCAAGCAAGGCCAACAAGTCAGCATTGCTCTTGATCGGCGTGGGTTGGTAACTGCCTTCATTGAAATCTAGCACATCCTGATCTACGGCAAGCGTAAACCAAGCGGGGATTTCGGCGAGATGCGTAGCCAACCGTTTTAGCGTCATGCTTTTGGGGTGCGGTGCCCAGTCAAACCGATCTTCAGGTACAAGTGCCAACATTTTGCGGCTGATGGCCATTTCGCTTTCCAATTCGCTCAGTAATTCTTTGATAATATCCATTGCTGTACTATTTTGGTTTCTTAGGCCAAAGGTATCAAGGGGCACTGACAACCCTATGGCAGGGGACAATGGAAAACCCGGCTATTTTGCTTGCTCCAATGCAGCAATCCGTTGTTTCAGCGCATCGATGGTAATTTCCTGCGAACGGATGGTTGTTTCTTGCGAGGAGATCACCTGCTTCAGTGTGTGGATCAGTTCATCGGTTAATTTTGACGTTTCCGGCGGTGAATAATTTTCGGGGAGATCAGTCAGGATGTCGGCTTTTTTCATTTCACCCTCGCCTTTCAATAACCATTCCGCCGAATAGTGCGGATAATTTTCAGCTAATTTTACTACCCATTTGCTTTGGATGTCGGTCCCGTTGGCCAAAGCCCGCGAAAAAACGCCCTTGCTGGCACCTATTGCTGCTTCTAACGCTGTCACACTGAGGCCTTCCTGCTGTGCGATTTCTTTAATTCTCTTCAATATAGAATCCATTCAGAAAAAATATTCTTCAAAATATTTTTATTGAAGAAAAATAGTTCTTAAATTTGGTTCGACGGAAATAATTAAATCTAAACTATCTTTCTTAAACCTTAAAGGGATGAAATTTAAACAAAAGAAACTGAAAGCTGAAAATTTTCGGTATGTAATCAAACGAGTGATTAAAAACCCATTGATTTATCTAACTGATTTTTTTGGCTATCAGACCCAGATTGACAACTGGATGCGAACGATTAGCCTAACCCTGAATGCGGGCGCGTGTCCGGAAATGGCATGTCCTGATGTTTTGGAAAACGGATTCCATTGCAAGGAACTCATCGAACAGGTAGAAGTAGCTTATGTCATTTACAAACAGTGTGGGCTGAAAAAGCAGCGAAACCCATTGGCCTTTTTCAGAACAAGGGATGACTATTTCGCCTACAGGTCACGTGGCGAGTACGCCTTTGACGGTCAAATTAACCCAGCGGATACGCTAAGCAAATTTTTTTCATTTCAATCCTTAAAAAAATGGTACGGAACGTTGGATGATATTATGCTATCGCTTACGCAGGCAAAGGCCACCAATTATGACCGATTCGGTGATAAAATCGCTATCATCCAAGAACTGTTGCTCCGGCTTGCGCAGGCAATGTATGTGATTTACCGGAATGGAGGGCTTCCATTACAGGTACCCTCATATGTCATCGCTCAACCCTCGGATACCTTCGAAGGGAAGATGCCACTATCCAAATTAGGTGAACTGATACATAGCATCGCCGATAAACGTCATGCGGAAGCAGCCGCTGAATTGGAATCTGTTTTTGAGAAAGCGTACGGTGGGACAGAACCTGAGGACATAGCGAATCCGGATGACCGTGGCGATGAACAGAAAGACCATAGTGAGGATGGAGTGATGACTGAAGAGGCACCGGAATAAGTGTTAAAAAAATAAGCGAATGAAATGACCGGATAACTAATATAGTTAAATCATGAACCCAACAACCGCTCAACCCGACCATGCGCTTCAGCTCATTATCCAGCGCATCACCGAAAATCTATTGATCGACCAGATCTATCTGCATCCGTATAGGATTCAGGGTAAGCAAGTCAATCAGCTGTATGTCTTATTGCGTAATTCCGCCGGGCAGGGGATTACCTCCGCACGTGCACTCTGTAACTTAGCCGTGGCTGAGAAGCCGCAATACCGCTGCCACGTTGCAACGCCGGAAGACCTGAACCGCAAAATCAGGCAAGGGAACATGCGGGCTACGCTGATCTGCCAACCCGATAAACTGGTTTTTGAGCATCCCGATGTGGACACATGTATCCAACTACCGAAAGTAGACTTCCAGGTATGGCATGAGCAAGCAGAGGCGTATTTTGAAAAGGAGATTGCCCGAATTCACGCATTTGAAGAGGGCTATACATTTTACATGAGCAACGCGAATTGTGGGCAGGCGGCGTTTATGCTTCATCAGGTAATCGAGCAGGGATATCGCGCGGCTGAAAACCTGGTGATGGGCAAAGAGAAAATCAGCCATTCCCTGCGTAACCATCAGGAATACATTGCACCCTTCTGTCCGGAGTTGGGCGTGCTTTTCGAAAAGCAGCATGAAGTGAGCATAATGGGCAAATTGGACGAGTCGTATAGCTCGGCGCGGTATGACCACGATTTCTCCATGTCGAAGGAGGACCTGGCTATAGCAGCAAACAAAGTGAACGAATTAATCGCATACGTGATAGCTTATCACCGTGATCTGTTAAACGATATCCAGCAATATAAAGATAAGGCATCGGAAATTATCAGCTCAGAACCAACGCCGGAAGATGAAATACAGGACAGTGTAGAAGCAGGCGGCATCGAACTATATAGCGATGCCAGTTCCCATTGTGAACGTATCCTTTCGGTCGTCAATCGATATTTCATGCCTACCCATGTGTTTTGTTATGCACATCGATCGCGGGAAGAGTACTCGGTGAATCTGCTGGCATTGAATAATACAAAGATACAGCAGCATCGGTATTACCTGGCGATTTTAACGGAAGAGCTGCCGGATCAGGCGTTACACAAGCAGCACCAGATAAACGAGGCATTGGGGGATGAGCTGGAAATTGTGGCACTCTATTTCAAATTGAGTACGTTCAATAAGAAATTGGAGGAAGGGCACGGTTTTTTTCATTTTTTAGCCAAGGAAGCAGAGAGGTGGTGTGGCGAAGAGAAGCTGTTGTGTGCAGGGGATATGCCTGAGCCGGTCGACCCCGAGAAACAGCGCTGGCAGTGGAATCGGTATTTTTGGAATGCGGAGGGGTTGATGGAAATGGTCGAAAATCAAATTGGTAGCCGATACGATGAATGCTGTTCAGTCGTTATGTCGCAAGCCATGGAACAACTTTGTCTTGGACTGTTGCATGTCATTTGGGGCTATAGGCCGGATAGTATTCTTAACTTAATGTACCTGATCCAGTTGACAGAGTCCATTACCCCACTCGCCAGAAAATGCTTCTGCCTCGATATACCGGAAGAACGGGAAATGGTTGTGGAGCTTTCGAAAGCACTGAGTGAGTTTAGGTATAATTCAAATTTCAATGTGAATGGATTTGACTTATGTATTTTACGTGATCGATTAGTAAGGTTTTCAAACGAAGCAGCGCAATTAGTCAACCGTCATTTTGAAACGTTGGATGGGGGTTAGGCCACCGGCCTATTTTTCAGCAACACGACAGGTACATCGGCGATGTTCAGCAGTTTCTTGCTTACGCTGCTGTGGAAAAGCCGTTGGAAAAAGCCATAGTTGCGTGATGCCATCAGAATTAGGTCGATATGGTGCTTTTTCACATATTCCAGAATCCCCTCCGCCTTGTCACCCGGCTCGTAAACAACCTCAAACAGGGGGTGAAGAATGGCCAACATCTTGAGTATTTCCCGTTTGCCGAGGATTTTTTCAGGTGTTTGTCCCTGTGTCGCTGGATCGACATGTACGACGTGTGTTTCCGCTTCCAATTGGCTGGCCAAGCGGATGATGCTTGCCGTCGGGGTTACATGTTCCACATTTTTCAGATCGGTTGCGTAAACCACTCTTTTTATGGGCCTGAAAGCATGATTTCGGGGTACAATTAGCAGGGGAGCAGCCCCGGATTCTGCTACGGCCATTGTATTGCGGCCGATCAGTGTGTTTTCAATGTCCGATAATCCGGCGATACCCATCACAATTAACGATATCGAATAGTGGGCGACAATTGCCTCTACACCCAATCTCACGGGTTGGTCATCGGCTAAAAAAATAAACTGTCTGACAGACAAAGGCGCGGGAATGTGCAGCTTGGAGGCCATTTTTTCCAAATGCCTAAGCGTTGTTTGCTTGTATCCCGTATGTTCGTCGTATCCGTCCGCTGGCCGGTGAGCATAGGAATGGTAGAAAATCACTTGCTCCGCTTGAAGATGTGCAGCCATATCCAGCGCATACTGTGCAGTCGTATACGACACATCCGAGAAATCCACGGGAATTAGGAAATTCTTCATGGGCTGATTCCTATTTTTTCTGCTTGTCGGCGTAGCCAAATACTTTTTGTAGCAACGGTGTCGTGCGGGCACCTCCTAAATTATCACGGATTTTGAGCTCTTCTGCTGCAACCTGGTGAAACAGCCCATCAATGGCTTTTTGGGTTACGTATTTGTTTAAATCCGTTTCTATCTTTTCGTTTACCAACGGAATCTGGTTATAACGGCTTACTACTGCGTTCCAATATTGGGCAACATTGTGCTTGCCAAGTGCGCTCTCCACGATTGGGCTGAACCGCTTCGTCAGTTCACCGGTTGTAGTCCGTTTGAAAAAGTCCGTAGCGGCATCCGGCTGCCCACTTAAAAGAATGTTGGTGGCATCGCGGATCGTTAATTGGGAAAGAGCGGATACAAAAACCGGAGTAGCCTCGCTCACGGCACTTTCGGCCGCACGGTTGAGGCTTTGGATCAGATTGTCGCAGAGTGAACCCAAACCAATACTCCGAAGGGTGCTTTCCACCTTTTGTGCCTCGGGTGGCATCAGGATTTTGACTGCAGCATTGCCTAGGAAGCCATCCTGAACCGCCAGTGATTTGATGCTGCGATCCAGGCCTTGACTCAGTGCCTGTTTAATGCCAGAGGCTGCCTCGCTTGAACTGATTGAGTTAGCCGACCCGCTGGATGGAGCCTGCCCGCCACTTGTTCCATTGGTGGTGGTCATTTGGCTCAATGTATCACATTGGCTGAACAGCAATAGGCAAACAGCTACCGGGAATAAAAATAAACGGTTCATAAGGGCACAACTAAATTATGTGACTAAATTGCATCTTGCCAAACATAGGCAACTTGCGGGTTATATACAAGAATCAAAAGGCGCGCACCTCAGCCATCACCGGAAAATGATCGGAAGGCGTCTTACCTTGATAGCTATCGGTCAGAATGCCATATCTCACCACTGTAAACGGTTTGGACAAGAAGATGTGATCAATACGGCTATCGCCCGTTGTACCGACTTTAAAGCCATTGTATGTACTGTTCGGAGCATATTTCAACGGCGATAACTCGTAAGCATCGGTTACCTCGCCACCGTCGTTGAGCACGCGATAGCTCTCATTCCGTTGATCTACATTGAAATCTCCGGTGATGATCATGGGGATGCCGTTGCCCAGCTCGTGCGCTTTTCTGACAATCAGTTTGGCACTTTCCTTACGTGCCTCCACACCTATGTGATCGAAATGCGTGTTGAAAAAGAAAAACTCAAAGCCGGTTTGTTTATCCTTGAAAAGTCCCCATGTGCAGATCCGGGGCAATGCGGCGTCCCATCCCTTGTTGGGGGTTTCTGTATTTTCGGCAAGCCAAAAATTACCCTGTTTAATCACCTCAAACTTATCGGTGTTATAAAAGATGGCTGCATGCTCACCCTTATCTTTTCCATCATCCCGGCCTACACCGATGTACGTATAGCCCGGAAGGTTTTTTTGGATGTCTTCCAGCTGGTGTTTAAGGCCTTCCTGGGTGCCAAATATGTCAAAGCCATGGAACCGGATCAGTTGCACAAGGTGCGGATACCTGTCTTTCCAAAGGTTGCCTACGTCGCCTGAAGCATCGTACCGGATGTTATAAGTGGCCACGATAAACTGCTGTGCAAAGCTGAATGCTACGCAGACAAAAAGCAAAAGGAGAGTGCTCAGAAAACCTTTCATCCGATTATTATTTGGTGTTATGGATCACGTTTAGCAATAATGCCGGTTCGTCCGTAGTGATGAATTCAACATCTTGGTCCAGTAAATTCACCATTTCATCGTCGGTATTTACGGTCCATGCATTGACCACTAGTCCGAGATCATGCGCTTCGCGTATCCAGGTTGGATTCTTCTTAAAGATGCTGAAATGGTAATCCAGGCCATATAACTTGTCTTTTTTGGCTTCCGCAGGCGTTTTGTCGCCATTGAGGTAATAGACCTTTGCATTGGGATCAAGCTCAACGATGCGTTTGCAGGCATCGTAATCGAAAGCGATGTATTCTACCCAATCCTCAGCGCCTAATTTATGGACAAGTTGTACCGCCAAATCAGCCGAATACAAGGTGCGCTCCTTACCCAGTTTTGAGGTTTTGAGCTCATAAATGAGTTTGGTCTTTTGCTGTTTCATTCCTTCCAGCAAGTATGCTTCTGCGGTTGGAATCGACTCTCCGTTGGGGTGCTTTTTTGCAAGCAGTTCTGAATACGTGGCTGTAGCAATATCGATTCCATAAAAGTCATTGTCATGATTAACAACCAATACATTGTCTTTGGTAAGGTGCACATCAAACTCCGAACCGGCGCAGCCCAGCTCCACCGCACGCTGTAAGGAGGCGATGGAGTTTTGGGGGAGATTATCCACCTTCCAGGCCCCGCGGTGTGCGATGGCTTGATTTTGATTAAATTGGGCAGCAGATACATGCCACATGGCGCAAACAGTTAATGTCAGAAAAATACGGGTTGCAGTGTTCATTTGTGATTAATGTTTATAGCTCTATTTTTTGCCAAGTAAACAGAGTTGTGTTAGCATACGATGGGATAAAGGTAATCATTTTGTTAAGCTGATAAAATCAGGAAGCCGATAAATTGGAAAACAATTGTAACTTTATCTTCGGTAAAACATCCTAATACATAACGATGCAAAGCAAGCAATTATTTCGAAAGCTTCCCATTGAATGGATGTGCTGGATGACGGCGCTGATTTTGCTTTATTTTTCCGATCCACATACCCATCATTTTACATTGTGCCCATTGGAAAACATGGGCTTGGAATGGTGTCCGGGATGCGGGTTAGGTCGTGCGATTGCGCTGTTCATGCACGGCGAAATCGAGGCCTCATTTCGGATGCACTGGCTCGGGATTCCGGCATTTTTTAGTATCATACATCGGATTTATACGCTATCAAAACTCACATACAATCATTGGACAATCGCATATTACCATGAACAACCGTAATATTTTAATGGGCATTCCCGGCATTTCGCCGGAAGAATTGATGTATCTCCAGCATGCCACGGCATCATTGAATGAAGACCAGTTGAAAAACTTTGTGTTTTTATATACTGGCAAACGTAAAAATACACAGGATATCCTGTTATTTACACTGCTGGGGTTCCTTGGGTTCGCCGGCATCCAGCGTTTTGTGCTCAATCAGGTAGCCATGGGAATCATCTATTTCCTGACCGTAGGGTTCTGTTGGATAGGAACAATCGTCGATCTTATCAATCACAAAAGCATGACCGATGAATACAATCAACGGATTACGCGGGAATGTTTGCAAATGGTGATGGGCGGGTTTTAGTTACCTTCCCATTCCCGGAAAAACTGTTCAAGATACCGCTCCATAAAGGCATGTCTTTCTGCAGCGATCCGCTTGGCCGTATCTGTATTCATCCTATCTTTCAATAAGAGGAGCTTCTCGTAAAAATGATTGATTGTGGGCGCCGTACTGTTCTTATACGTTTCCCTGTCCTGGTGAAGGTCGGGAACGATGGCCGGGTCATATAACTGACGGTTTTTAAATCCACCGTAATGGAATGCCCTTGCAATGCCAATGGCACCTATCGCATCCAATCGGTCGGCATCCTGTACAATTTCCAGCTCTTTGGAACGAAAGCTCACCACTCCCAGACTCGCTTTGTAAGACATATGGAAGATGATGTCTTGAACATGTCTTACAAGGTTCTCCGGTACACCGATACTGTTTAAAAACTCACCTGCCAGGGTTGGTCCCAGGGTTTCGTCTCCATTGTGGAATTTGCTATCGGCAATATCGTGCAGCAACGCTGCCAGTTCACAGGTGATCCGATCGGCCTTTTCCTGCTTGAGTAAGGTTCTGACATTCTTCCAAACGCGAAGTATATGCCACCAATCGTGGCCTGCTTCGGCGTTCGCAAGCCGTTGGCGAACAAAATCAGCGGTTTGATCAATGTAAGCCTGCATCAGTAGGTTTTTCGCTTTTTGTTCTGCGGCTTCCTTCGTAAATTTCGTATTCCAATAAGCGGCAATCCAGCTTGCCGTTATAAAATTCTGTTTTCCGGGAAGCGTGGAGACCAATTTTTTTGGCTAAATCGGGATTACCTGTAAATACATAACCACGTTTACCGGCACAGTGCTGTTTCAGGAAATCACCGATCCGGCTGTATGTCGCTTCCAGCTTGGTGTGTATACCCATTCTTTCTCCGTATTCGGGGTTAAAAACAACGACACCTGCGCCGGTTGGCAGCGGAGCTTCGGCAAAGTCTGCTATATGGAATTCGATGAGCTGGTCTACTCCCGCCGTCTTGGCGTTCATTTGGGCAATCTGAACGGCCTCCTTCGACAGGTCCGAAGCAATGATTTTTGCGGAGATAACTTTATTCACCTGTTCCTTGAGTCTTCGCCGTTCGGCAAAAAAAACTTGTTCATCATATCCCAGGATGTGCATGAATGCATAATTCATACGGAAAAGGCCGGGTTTTCGGTTAGTCGCTATGAGTGCGGCTTCGATGGCCAGCGTGCCCGATCCGCACATGGGGTTGGCAAAAATCGTTTGCCCGTCCCATGCAGTGGCATACACCACACCTGCAGCAAGGGCTTCGAGCATGGGTGCTTTGCCCGGATGCTTCCGGTAGCCGTGTTTGGCCAGTGTCTCCCCGGAGGTATCCAGAAAGATTTCCGCCTGATTGTCCTGCCAGTAGAGATGAATTACGGTTTTATGCAAATCAGGTCCGCTATCCGGCCGTAACCCTTTCTTGCTTTTAATCCGGTCGGCAATGGCATCCTTCACTTTGAGGTTGGCAAACAGGGGCGTAGAGATCGTTGGATTGTTCACGTTTGAAGTGACCGAAACATAGCCGTCAAACGCAATCAGATCTTCCCAGGGAAGGGTTATCAACCATTCGTAAAGTTCAGTTGGATCGTTTGCGGCGGAGGTGCCAAGCGAGTAAAGTACCTGGCTGGCGCAATGCAGATTGAGGTTAAGCCGTATACAGTCATTGACGGTAGCCACTAATTCCGCACCGGTGGCAAAGCCACGTTTGATGTCAAATCCCAATCGCCGGATTTCCTCCTGCAGGTAGGGAGACAATCGCCTGTTGCAGGTAACAATGATTTTGCTGGGTGTGTTGAAAACTTCCATAAAAATTTAGCAAAGGTAGGTATTATGGTAAGTAAAAAATACGTAATTTTACAGTTTCATCAGAATATATAATTTGTTAATAGAACGCCGGGCGGCTGTTGCGGTTATCAACACGAGTCCGGTAAAAAGACGTAAGTAATGGAAATACGAGGAAAAGTGCATGAAATTGGTGCTGTTCAGCAGGTTACCGATACATTCAAGAAACGGGATTTGGTCGTGCAGTATGCGGAAAACCCCCAATTTGTCGAATATATACGCTTCGAAGCTACTCAAGATCGGACATCTTTATTTGACAATTTGAACGTAGGGGATGAAGTGGAAGTTTCCTTCAATCTTCGCGGACGGCCATGGACGAATAGGGATGGAGTAACCAGTTATTTTAATTCACTCGTTGCTTGGCGGGTGGCGAAGGTTACGACTACGGCGGTAGATCCAGGACAGTCCGCTCCGGGCCCGCAGGCGTTTGACGCGCCTTCTCCTGTGGATATTTCTGCTGACGAGGGAAAAGACGATGATCTGCCCTTCTGATCGAATGATATAGTTTTAGTTGATAATAAATCAAAGGAGAGGTGGTGCCGTGTGTACCGCCTTTTTTTGTTCCCCCCCCCCCGTCATTCCCATCGTTTTTTGGGTACGCACGTGATGTCAGCAGTTTTTCGCAATAAAAGCGGCCGCTGATCATAACGGCTTTCCAAAACAAGTGAATCCGTAGCATACCTGACGATTTTAAAACGGGGAAGATATTGGCCGATACGGTAACAGCCCGAAATTTTCTGTTTCCAATCGGACTTTGTGTATAAACCATCCACAATCAGGCTGTCACCGCGCACCACGTAAATGCCCTTCGCATATTCGGTCCATTGTCCGTTGTTATAGCAGGAATCGGCAATGTTCTTGACCGTAGCGGTTGTATGCAGAACCGCGTATATCGAATCACATGTAAATTTCAATTCATGCAATGTGTACTGCAACAGTGCATCCTGCATGGGAACACTGTCCTGTATCCATACTCCCTGTAGGTAGTCAGCACCTTCGCTCTGAATATCGGGGTTAAAACGGCAACCGGTAATGCACAGAACGAATATACCTGCTATGAATAAACAGCGATTAATCACTTCAGTCCGCCAATCATATCCTCAGGACGTACCCACTCATCAAATTGCTCATTTGTGAGCAAGCCTAATTCCAATGCAGCCTCCCGTAGCGACTTATTTTCCTTGTGGGCTTTTTTCGCGATTTTTGCTGCGTTTTCATAGCCGATATGCGGGTTGAGGGCGGTGACTAGCATCAACGAATTTTCGAGGTGTTTTTTTATGCCGTCGTAGTTGGGCTCGATACCCATGGCACAGTGATCGTTGAAGGACACACATGCATCACCGATGAGCTGGGCGGATTGAAGAAAATTAGCAGCCATAACCGGTTTAAACACGTTAAGCTCGTAGTGACCATTGGCACCGCCGAAGGCAATGGTCACGTCGTTACCAATGACCTGTGCAGCCACCATGGTGAGCGCTTCACATTGGGTTGGATTTACTTTACCCGGCATGATAGACGAACCCGGTTCGTTTTCGGGGATCAGGATTTCGCCGATACCCGAGCGTGGCCCGGAGGCTAACATCCGGATATCATTGGCAATTTTATGCAACGAAACGGCCAATTGTTTTAGGGCACCGTGAGTTTCAACGATGGCATCGTGTGATGCCAATGCTTCAAATTTATTGGGCGCGGTACGGAATGGAAGAGCAGTAAATTCAGCGATGTATTTAGCTACATTTTCCGCATAGCCTTTCGGCGTGTTGATACCAGTACCTACCGCGGTGCCACCCAATGCCAATTCGGACAAATGTGCCAACGTATTGTTAAGCGCCTTTAACCCATAATCGAGCTGCGCCACGTAACCCGAAAACTCTTGTCCTAAGGTAAGCGGTGTAGCATCCATCAAGTGGGTGCGGCCGATTTTTACCACATTGGCGAAAGCATCCGATTTTGCTTTCAGTGTATTACGGAGTTTCTCAACACCGGGAAGGGTTACTTCCACCACCTTCTTATAGGCAGCGATGTGCATGGCGGTTGGATAGGTATCATTGGACGACTGTGATTTATTCACATCGTCATTTGGGTGGATGAAGGGTTTACCTTCGCCCAATTGATTGCCTTGAATGACATGAGCCCGGTTGGATACTACCTCATTCACATTCATGTTGGATTGCGTGCCTGATCCGGTTTGCCAAATAACCAACGGGAATTGGTCGGCCAACTGCCCCGCAAGGATTTCGTCGCACACCTGTGCAATCAAATCCCGTTTTTCAAGGGGGAGTATACCTGCGTCCGCATTGGTGTACGCTGCTGCTTTTTTAAGGTATGCGAAAGCCTCGATGATTTCCCGGGGCATGGAAGCTGAAGGGCCGATCTTGAAGTTGTTGCGTGAGCGTTCGGTCTGCGCTCCCCAATACTTATCGGCAGGCACTTGCACCTCGCCCATGGTATCGTGCTCTATTCTATATGACATGGAAGTGTTGTTTTTTGATAACGTTACAAACTTAGATAAATTGACCTTTATATACAATTTTCATTTCGTGCCTTTTGACTCCATAGCAAGAAGATCAGACCGATGGCGATAATGCCTGCGGCCACAGCCAGTGCCATGGGAGTATATCCTACGGAGGCATTAATAAAACCTGCGATACCTTGTAGCAGTAAGAGCAATTCATTTAAAATAATACCGATAACCAGTATTCCGGTCGCAATGACCGCAGTACGGTTGCTGGACAGAATTTTTTGCATATAGCCATAGGCAACCAGGAAAAGTGTGATGATCACGAGCAATACGAGATGAAGGTACCCGATAACAATCGCCCGGAAGCCGTAGGTTAACTGACTTAACGAAGGAAAAATAGAGAGATCCTGAAGGAGTATTTTGATGCTGACAGCGAGCATGACGCCTATGAGTAGCCACTTTGAAACTGCCGAAAGGTGATGAGCATATTGCCGGTGTGCTGTCAATACCGAATGTAGCCAGACGATCCAAGCAACCGTCTGCAACATCAGTGCAACGGCCACCAGGCAGTAAAGCCAACCGGGTATATTCCACCACAAGGTCGAGAGAAAATAAGTAGGTATGCATGACAGGGTGAAGGCCCAAAATACAAAAGGCATGTGTCTCAGCGATATACCCCGGCTTCGTAACCAATGGTAGGCTAAGCCGAAGCAGGCAAACATAAACCACCCGTTATACTGAAAATGCAGGAAAAAATAAATCGACGCCAACTGCAGCCGCATATCCGTGTTATGAGATGACATCAAATACGCTAAGTGGAAGGTGCCGACCGAGGAAAGCACGAGAAAGATCAGTGCGGCGCGAAACCACCGATGGGTAGTGTCCCGCCAGCATATCGCCGTGAATAGATACGAAATGATGACGGTAGCCGTAGCGGCACAGATCGAATACAATCCATACCCCTGCAGGAAGAAGCTTACGAGCATAGCGTATGAAGCGAACAGGTTGGCTACGACTAATGTTTGGTATTTACGCGGTAGAGCCTGCCTACTTCCCGTATTGCATATGGCAGCCGCAATCAGCACCATTAATGTATGGGATACCCATCCCGAAAAAGCGAAGTGTGAATGGGCATGCAATACATACTTTTGATTGATGGCCGGCAATGGAATTAAAAACTTGATCCGCATAAGCAAGCCTAATGCTGCAACTAGCAATAGATTGAATATTCCCAATATCAACCAACGGCGAATCGTTATTTTGATGATCAATTCTTTCACGAAACTAAAATATCACAAACCATCCGCTGGTACAAATACCTTACCTTTTACAATGCTTAGCCGGTCTTCTTTTTCCATGTGTTTAATAACCCTGATGATGGTCTCCACGCGCAACCCCGTCATATTGGCCAATTGCTGACGGGTGAGCATTAGCCGGTTGCAATCCTTGCAAATGAATTTTCCGTGTTGGTTGAAATAGCCGATCAGTTTGGAGATCACTGCTTCGGGATTGTTTTGGGATAGCAAATCTGTTAAAAAGAATTTAAAACGGAGGTGTTGCACCAATGTTTTCGTAAAGTCAAAATGGACTTCGGGGTTTTCATGCAATAGCTGATGGAAAGAGGAGGTGCACAATTTTAGGATGATACAGGGTGCATCTGCAATGGCGCTGGCGGCGTACGGTGCATCGTCAAATAAGGGAAACTCGCCAAAACTTTCACCGGCCTCCACGATGCGGTGGAGTATTTCCCTGCCATCCTCCGTAATATTGCACCACCTTACACGCCCCGACACCAATTGGTAATAATAGGTTGCAGGCGCCCCTTCATCGAAAATGATATCGCCTGGTGCCGCTTTGCGATAAGTAGCGCCCCGTTGCAGAAGAAGATCTGTTGGAATCATAGGCGGTTTTTTAAAAACATTCCCTAATAGATACTTGTTGCAAGTATACAGGAAGTGATTCCTATCTGCATTGATAGATATCACATCAAGAGGTGACGAAGATCAGGGTTGGCGTTTTTGTTTGTTAACATACTGTAA
This sequence comes from Parapedobacter defluvii, assembly GCF_014642075.1. GTDB lineage: Bacteria > Bacteroidota > Bacteroidia > Sphingobacteriales > Sphingobacteriaceae > Parapedobacter > Parapedobacter defluvii. Next base: position 154,245 of record NZ_BMIK01000005.1, read on the forward strand.
TTCAGAGTCATTTATTTATGGAAAGACCTATATTATTTTGAAAAAAATGACCGATGCCTACTTTATGATTCCACGCATAAAATCGCCTTGGTCCTATGGATATCTTTGTCTTGGCAAAGGAAATTACATCGTAACTTGTAAGATCACGAAAATAAATACCACATAACTATCAAACTCAAAACAACTGAAAAATGAAACAATTAGCGATTATTTTGGTGCTGGGCATATTGATTTATGCCTGCTCATCGGGAGGCAAGCAGAGCTCGGAGAATGGTTCAACAAACACAGAAACTCAACAACAGCCGACAGACTATGATCCTAATCGCGGAGAGGGTAAGTTCGATCACGTAGACGTGGGAGAGAAATTGGATGTACAGCTTGCCAAGGATGGGAAAGTCGTGGCCGATTTGAAATGTGCAAGCTGCCATAAGTACACCGACGAGCGGTTGGTGGGTCCGGGATGGGCAGGTGTTACCGAAAGGCACCGTCCGGAATGGATCATGAACTTCATTACCAATCCGGATCCGATGATCGACAAGGATCCTAAATTGCTCGCCCAATTGGAAATCTGTTTGGTACGCATGCCCAACCAGAACCTGTCTGATGAGGATGCCCGCAAAATCCTGGAGTTCATGCGTGAAAATGACGGAGTTAAGTAGTGATACTCTTTTTATTTATCATCAATATATCGTATAATGAAACCTGTCCTGTCATCGCCTTATGGAAAAGAAGATGAAAATGCAGGTTCCATATAGCCATAAAAAACAATTTTTGATATGAAACCAAAACAATATCTTCTATGGATGGCCGCCGCTGCGGCAGTGTCCATATCCTTCAGCGCCTGCAGACCCAAAGGGGCGGGCAGTGCCGTATCGGGTAACGCTGCCCAGCGGACGTATGTGCCTCCCGGGCAGTACGATGAGTTTTACAACTTTGTGTCCGGCGGATTCAGCGGGCAGATGAGCGTATACGGATTGCCCAGCGGACGCCTGTTTCGCGTAATCCCTGTTTTCTCGGTCGATCCCGAAAAGGCATGGGGATACAGTGAGGAGACCAAGCCCATGTTGATGACATCGCATGGTTTTGTCCCCTGGGATGATCTCCACCACATCGAATCGTCTTTTACCGACGGGATGCCCGACGGTAAATGGATGTTTGCCAACTCCAACAACACACCGCGCCTGGCGAGAATAGACCTCACCACGTACCGGACGGCGGAAATCATCGAAATTCCCAATACGGGGGGTAACCACTGTTCACCCTTCACCACCGAAAATTCGGAATACGTTATTGCCGCGACACGCTTCAGTGTACCGCCGGATGGACCGCAAGGCGATGTGCCGATTAGTTCTTATAAACAAAATTTCAAGGGACACATCAGCTTTGTCAGTGTAGACAAAGAAACCGGTGAATTCAATATCGCTTTCCAGTTGAAAACGCCGGGATTAAACTTCGACCTGTCCAGCGCTGGAAAGGGTGTGTCCAATGGCTGGCTTTTCCTCAGTTGCTACAATTCGGAGCAAGCACACACCTTGTTGGAAGTCAATGCTTCCCAAAATGACAAAGACTTCATTCTGGCCATTAACTGGAAGAAAGCTGAAGAATATTTCAAGGCCGGAAAGGGTACAAAACAAACCAATGTACGCTACGCGCACAATAAATACAATGAGCATACCCACTCGGCTACTCACGAAATCAAAACTGAAGTTACCGTGCTTGACGTCGCTGACTTTGAGGACCTGGCTTACCTGATTCCGTGCCCGAAATCACCGCATGGTACGGATGTGAACCCCACAGGTGAATACATCGTGGGGAGTGGAAAATTGGCCGCATTGATTCCGGTGTTCAGCTTCGATAAAATACAGAAGGCAATCGCTGCCGGTGATTTTGAAAGCGAGCGCTACGACGGCATCCCGGTAATAAAATATGAATCTGCCCTGCACGGTGAAGTGGAAAAACCGGGCTTAGGACCTTTACATACCGAGTTTGATGACAAGGGGAATGCATATACCTCATTTTTTGTCTCTTCGGAAGTGGTGAAATGGAATGTTGAAAAATTGGAGGTACTGGATAGGCAGCCCACTTACTATTCTGTGGGTCACCTCATGGTAGCAGGAGGCAACTCTAAAAAGCCCTACGGCAAATACTTGGTGGCATACAACAAGATCACCAAGGACCGCTTCCTACCGACCGGGCCGGAGCTCTGCCATGCCGCACAGCTGTTTGACATCAGTGGCGATAAAATGGAACTGTTACTCGACTTTCCAACCATCGGCGAGCCTCACTATGCACAGGCCATACCTGCCGATGTGATTAAAGATAGGTCGTTGAAAATATATGACATCAATGCCAATAATCACCCTTTCAAAGCAAATGGAGAAGGCGACGCCCGGGTGGAGCGCGATGGAAACATTGTGCGTGTATACATGACTACTATCCGTTCTCACCTGACTCCCGATGTCATCGAAGGGATCCAGCAGGGTGATGAGGTATACTTCCACATAACCAACATCGAGCAGGATTGGGACATGCCGCATGGCTTTGCAATCAAGGGTGCGGGTAATTCCGAACTGCTGATCATGCCGGGAGAGACTCAGACCCTGAAGTGGGTGCCAGATCGCGTGGGAATCTTTCCCTTCTATTGTACCGATTTCTGTTCTGCATTACACCAGGAGATGTCCGGCTATGTCCGGGTATCCCCCAAGGGAAGCAATGTAGCGCTTACGTCCTATGCGGGCAATAAATAAACTGACGTGAACAATCGACATCGCATTATATCCTTGCACAGGGCCATACTCATCATCAGTGGTGTGGCCCTGCTTGCCGTCATCGCATTGCCCATATGGCGTATTGAGCTGGATGCAGCCCAATATCCCGAAGGCCTCGAACTGTTGATATACAGCTACAAGCTGGATGGGCATGTCGACATCATCAATGGGTTGAATCATTACATCGGGATGAAGACACTCCGTGCCGATGACTTCATCGAGTTTACGGTGTTGCCATACCTCATTGGTATTTATGGCCTTGCTTTTATCGTGGTGGGGTTTTTGGGTAAGCGGAAAGGGCTTTATATTTTGTTTGCCGCCTTTCTTCTTTTTGGCGTCGTATCCATGGTTGACTTTTGGCGTTGGCTGTATGAATACGGCCATGACTTGGATCCGACCGCACCGATCAAGGTACCAGGTATGGCTTATCAGCCACCACTGATCGGGTTCAAGCAATTACTCAATTTCGGTGCGTTTTCCATTCCGGCTATCGGTGGCTGGATATTTATTGCCAGCGGGGTACTATTGGCATATTGTGTATTTGGAGAATGGCGTATCGCTAAAACATGGGCAAAATCATGAAACACATTCGGTTGTTAAGTATACTTTTTCCGGGGCTGGTACTCGCATGTAGTACACAAGCTTGTGGAGGCGATGGTCCCAAGCCCATTAACTTTGGACAAGACCAGTGTGCCCACTGCCGGATGACGGTGAGCGATGCACGTTTCGGCAGTCAGTTGGTGACAACCAAGGGGCGGGCTTACGTGTTTGATGACGTGCAATGCCTGATCGCTTTCGTGAAGGCCGGCACCGTGGCATCGGAAGACGTGGCCGCTTATTATTTGTCGGACTATGTCAATGAAAACAAGCTGCAGCCGGTAGAAAAGCTTCTGTTCCTGAGAAGTGAGTCATTGAAGAGCCCCATGCGAGGCGACATCGCCGCATTCGCCAGTCGGGAGGACCTCGAAAAGGTGAGGGAAGTCCATGGGGGAGATGTCCTGACCTGGGAAGACTTGTGGAAGTAGGTGAAGGTATAAAAATGATACGGTATTTTATAGTTGTATTTGAGCTATGTGTTTGCCTGTTGGTAAGCGGCATGGGACATGCCGCTACCATTCAGGTAAGTGCTACGCATCGGATTACGTCTATAAAACGTGCGCTGGAAATCGCTGTAGATGGAGATACCATCCAAGTGTATGCGGGTACCTACCGTGAAGGTAACATTGTTATCCGGAAACGTGTCGCGCTGATCGGTGTGGGCAATCCAGTAATAGATGGTGAAAAACAATACGAGCCTATCTCCATTTTTGTTCCGCATGTGACGGTCAGTGGATTCACCATTAAGGCATCCGGCCAATCGTCGGTACGGGATATCGCGGCAGTAAAGCTTTACGAAACGCACCATGTGACCGTTGCCGATAATGTCTTGGATGACAATTTCTTCGGTATCTACCTACAAGGTTCCAAGCAGTGTACCATCCGCAATAACCGGCTGACGGCGTATGGCAAGACCGAACAGGTGACGGGAAACGGCATACACGGTTGGAAAAGCGACAGCCTTGTTATTTCGGGAAACACGGTGGTGGGGCATCGAGACGGGATTTACCTGGAATTCGTGACACACACCGATGTGCGGGATAATCAAGTGCTGAATAACCGTCGTTATGGACTGCATTTCATGTTTTCGCATGAGAATGGATACTATGACAACGCCTTTACCGGAAACGGTTCGGGGGTAGCGGTCATGTACACCAAGCATGTGCGTATGGAGCGTAATGTGTTCAGTGAGAACTGGGGTGATGCGGCCTACGGACTGCTGCTCAAAGAGATTACCGACAGCCATATCGAACACAACGTGTTCGTCCGCAACACGACCGGGATATTAATGGAAGGCAGTAACCGTGTTCAGATCCAGCACAATCAATTTGAAGGAAACGGTTGGGCACTGAAGATACAGACCAGCTGCATGGATAATGTACTCACGCAGAACAATTTCGTGCACAATACTTTCGACGTTGCTACCAACGGCTCATTGATGCTCAACAAATTCGAGCGTAATTATTGGGATAAGTATGAGGGCTATGACCTGGATAAAGACCGCGAGGGCGATGTGCCTTACCGGCCCGTGAGCTTGTATTCAATGGTCGTGGAAAAGTATCCGATGGCCATGCTGTTATTCCGCAGTTTTATGGTTACCTTGCTTGACCGCACGGAGCGCGTGATGCCCAGCCTTATCCCGGAAGATTTGAAAGATGATTACCCGCTGATGAGGCCTGTCGTAATGGCTTACGCGGAATGAATCTTATTGATATATGATCACAATCCAGAACATATCCAAACGGTTTGGAAAGCTCCAGGTGCTTGACAACGTTTCGCTGACGTTGAACGGAGGGCAATGCGTGGCATTGATCGGGCCCAACGGAAGCGGAAAGACCACGTTGATTAAGTCTATCCTGGGCATGGTCATGCCGCAGTCCGGCGCCTTGCTGTTCAAGGGGAACCCTGTGGGGCAACAGTGGGAGTACCGGCGGGACATCGGGTACATGCCACAGATTGGCCGTTACCCGGAGAACATGACCATCGGGCAGGTGCTGGATATGATGAAAGATATCCGCAAGGTGCCGGAGGCCGCATTGGATCGGGACCTGTTCGACGTGTTCGAACTCGATAAAATGCTGGACAAGCGCATGGGTACCCTGTCCGGAGGGACAAGGCAGAAAGTCAGTGCCTGCCTGGCATTTATGTTTAAACCGGAAGTGCTCATCCTGGATGAGCCTACGGCCGGTTTGGATCCGGTGTCTACCGAATTATTGAAAGACAAGATCCTGGCCGAAAAGAATAATAACCGATTGATTATCATCACCTCACATGTGCTGAGTGATCTGGATGATTTGGCGACCGAAGTAATCTATATGCAAGAGGGCCGGCCGCTGTTTCATAAACCGTTGGAAGTACTCAAGGAAGAAACCGGGACGGACCGGTTGGCTAAGGCCATTGCAAGGATCATGGCAAAACAGGGGATGAAGAAAGGAGTGACGACGGTATGAGCAAGATTGTCAAATATGTCATTGCCGATTTACTTCGGAGCCGGGCGATTATGGTGTACGCATTGGTGTTGCTGGTATTATCAATCAGTGTATTCAGCATTGAGGACAACGCAGATAAAGGAGTGGTCAGCTTACTGAACATCATCTTGTTTGTGGTCCCCCTGGTGAGCATTATTTTCTCAACGGTATACCTGTATAACAGCGCGGAATTCATCGAACTGCTCGTAAGCCAGCCGCTGAAGCGCCGGACGATATGGATGAGTATATTCACCGGGTTGGCTGGGGCTGTGGCGCTGGCATTCCTGATAGGGGTAGGGGTTCCCATTTTGTTGTACGCCTTCACTCCGTCGGGGATCATATTGTTACTATCCGGTATGATGTTATCCCTGATTTTTGTGTCGATAGCCATGTGGGCGGCGGTGCGTATCCGTGATAAAGCGAAAGGCATCGGCCTGTCGATTTTGTTGTGGCTGTATTTTGCCTTGTTGTTCGACGCACTGGTGCTTTTTATCCTGTTCCAATTCTCAGATTATCCGATTGAAAATGGAATGGTTGCTGTGGCGATGCTCAATCCGATCGACATTAGCCGGATACTCATTTTGTTGCAGGTCGATATATCGGCTATGATGGGCTACACGGGTGCCATATTCCGGAATTTCTTTGGCACGGGTTGGGGAATGACCATTACCGTCTTGGTGTTAATGGCTTGGACGGCCGTCCCGGTATGGTTTTCCTTACGATTTTTTAAGCAGAAGGATTTGTAGGTGGATGGTTAAGGATGGCTGATTATCAGCATCATGTAAAAATAAGTATAAAGCAGAACTAATAAAGGACAAAAAAGTCTTTTTTTAATATATTTGAAAATCAAATTCATAAAGTCATGATAAAAACAGCAATACTGGATGTTACGCAGATAGAACCTCGGCTGAAGCATCCGACGATTTTCGAGCATTTCGATGCATTGGAGCAGGGTGAAAGTTTCATCATCCACAATGACCACGATCCCAGGCCGCTTTATTACCAGCTCTTGGGCGAGCGTGGCAATATCTTCACGTGGGAATACCTGGAATCGGGACCCTTACATTGGCAGGTGCAGCTAGCTAAACCCGCTGCCGAGGCGGAAGAGACCATAGGCGAAATTGCTGCCAAAGATATACGGAAGGCAGCCGTTTTCAAAAAACTGGGTATTGATTTCTGCTGTGGCGGAAAGCAGACGCTCAAAGAGGCCGTCCATCAGGCGGGCCTGACCGAGGAACAGGTACAGGAAGCATTGGACCGTTCGGAAGCTGTCGTTGCAGGGCAGGTCACACACGATTTCGGTTCATGGGACCTGGGCTTTCTAGCAGATTATATTTATAACGTCCATCACAAGTATATCCGCGAAAGTGGACCGGTCATCGAACAGTTAGCAGAAAAGGTCGCTATGCGTCACGGGCAGGTACATCCCGAACTTTTCGAATTGGCGAATGGACTGAAAGGGCTGATAAATGAACTGTACAGCCATGTGCAGAAAGAAGAACGGGTATTGTTTCCAGCTATCAAAGCCCTGGAAGGTAATGGAGCGAACACTCAGATACCGGTCGGAATCAAAGGGCCGGTGCAAGTAATGGAAGCGGAACATGGATCTGCGGGTGATGAACTCAAGGCATTGAGGAAGCTGACGAGTGATTACGAACTGCCGGCCGACGCCTGCAATTCATATACCTACCTTTTCGAAAAAATAAAGGAATTTGAAAATGATCTTTTCCAACACATCCATTTGGAAAATAATATTTTATTCCCCAAAGCTTTGAAGCTGGAAAAGGAGCGCCTGAGTAGTGCTGGTGCATTATAAGGAGGGACAGCGATGGTTATCAACAAACACACCCGCGTATCGGAGGTCATCAAAGCGAATGCGGATAGCATCGCAGCCATAGCGGAACTTGCGAAGCCCTTGCGCAAATTGAAAAATCCGTTGCTGCGGCGCGTTATGGCCCCGCGGGTGACATTGGCCGAGGCAGCCGCCATTGGCGGCTGCTCGCTGGCAGATATCCGTGCGGCACTGGAACCCTTGGGCTTCCAGTTTGCCGATGAGGCGACAGACAAGGAGGATGGACGGGACAAGGGGCAGCGTCCGGATTGGCTCGACGCTGCGGAAGATGGTGCAATCGACCTATTCGACGTACGCCAGCTGATCGAATCGGGTGATGATCCGCTCAAAGCCATCATACAACGATACCGAGTGTTGCCAGCCGGCAACCTGCTGTGTATCGTCAATTCCTTTATTCCTTACCCGTTGATCAATTTGTTGGGGAAAAAAGGAGCAGATAGCTTTGTGGAAACGGTAGCAGATAACGTGCATTATACCTGGTTTTTCAAGCGTGATGTGCCTGCTGGACAGACTGAGGCTCCGGAAGGAGACCAGGTGACGATGCACGATGCGTCCTCATTCGATCGGGTATTGGCGGCGTATCCGGAGACCCGTCTGGTCCACCTCGACGTCCGTCCCTTGCCGATGCCGCAACCCATGGAAACCATCTTGGAAACCTTGCCAACGCTGGCACCCGGACAGGCACTGTTCGTACAGCATAAGCGGGTGCCCCTGCACCTGCTGGAGGAACTCGCCGAGCAGGCGTATGTGGTGCATATTTATGAGGTGGTGGAAGGGGATGTGAAGCTGTTAATCGTGGGGAGTAATTAGTATTTAGTACGAAGTAGGTATGGCGGCAGATATCAGCATCGGGAAAGCACCCCACCCTTTGGCGGTATTGCCTTTTTACGGTACGGGAGCGGGGTTCTTTGCCGCACTGGCCGTATTGCTTTTCATGACCGCCGGTGAACTGACCGGACACCATTTTAATCCGCATGTGCTGGCAATTGTCCATACAGCCGCATTGGGCTGGGGGACGATGGTTATTTTCGGGGCGGCTTACCAGCTGTTACCGGTGATCTGCGAGCGCGACTTGTACAGCGTGGCACTGGCGGTCGTATCATATGTGCTGCTCACAATAGGGACTATCCTGTTGGTTTGGTCGTTTTGGGTGTTTGAAGTGGGCGCGTTGATGATTACGGGCGGTTCGTTGGTGGTAGTTGCGGCCTTACTCTATACCGTCAATACGTGTGCTACCGCCGCGCTGCATCAAAACAGCTCGGTCCAACGGGCATTCATCGTGAGCTCGGCACTGTGGCTGCTTATTACCGTCATCATTGGGCTTTTATTGGCTATCAACCTACGGGTTACCTTTATTCCGCGCAACCACCTCGATATGCTGAAGCTCCATGCCCATGCCGGCTTGGTGGGATGGTTCCTGCAACTGATTACCGGTGTGAGTACCAAGCTGGTGCCGATGTTCCTATTGGGAAAGTCGAAGCGGGAGTGGCTGCTCTACGCCGCCCTGGTATTACAGAACGTCGGATTAGTGCTGTTCCTTGCCGACGGCTACTTCAATCCCATTACGGCAAAGATGCTGATTTATGCGGGTATCGTTGCGTTGGGTACGGCAGCGTGGCTGGTTTACCTCGCCGATGCCTATCGCAACCGCTTGCGCAGGAAAGTAGAGCTGCTGATGAAGCATACCGCCGTCTCGTTCGCCTGCCTGGCGGTGGGATTCGTTCTGCTCCCGATGGCGTATTACTTCACCGATACCCGTTGGGTCTCCCTCTATGGCACCTTCCTGTTTCTGGGATGGATTACCGCCATTATCTTGGGCAAAACCTTTAAGACGTTGCCGTTTATCGTCTGGAGCAGCCATTACCGGCACCTCACCGGCAAAGTAAAGGTACCGCTGCCCAAGCAACTGTACAGCGAGCGGCTTACCGTCTACCAGTTTTACCTCTACCTGGCCGCCTTTGTGCTACTGGTTGCAGGTATGATCGCGGATTATATGCCGTTGATCCGTGTCGCGCTGGTGCTGTGGATGATGCTGGCTGCGGTATACGCCGCCAACGTGGCGAAGATAATTTTTCACAAACCCATGATTACAGATGGAAATAGAACTCAATAGCCCGTTTGCTGCAGAATTGGTTAAAGCGCAGACGGCCCTGATGCAGGTGATTGACCCCGAACTGTACGTTAATATCGTCGACCTGGGTTTGGTTTATGGGGTTGACTTTACAAATGAGGCCAAGGTGAAAGTGACGATGACCCTTTCTACACCCGGCTGCCCCATGGGAGACGCGATTACCGGAGGCGTGAAGAACGCATTGGAAACCGTTTTTCCCGGTCGGGAAATCGAGGTCAATATTGTGTGGGAACCACGATGGAACTACCACATGATTACGGATGAGGGTAAAGCCCAGATGGGACTGGAATAGGCTTCCATTAAAATTTATGATTCCCATCACTTCCACGGGTGACCGGCGTCACGTGGCGTCGTCGGCAAAGCGCTAATTTTGTAAGGGTTAATCCGTCATCAACGTGACGAAGCCAACAAGTGAACATACACAATGAACGAAACCAATCCACATACTTTTCACATCCCGGTGATGGGGTTAGGGTTTACCATTGACACGCCGTTGAAAGTGGCGCGGTTTGGTATATCATCGGCACTATCCCTCGCCGACGATCACCTCATGGAGCAGATGCGTGAATTTTACGCGGGGGAATACGGCCGCCCATTCAGTCCCATTTCACCGAAATCCGACGACTATCGCGCCAAGCGGATCACGGCATACCTCAATCTGGTGCATGATATCGTCAATCAGCAGGTCGAGCAATTGCGTAGTGACACATTTGAGGCGGATAGCGAGCTGACCCGCTATTTTGAACTGTTGCCGGAAGGATCACCCGTTAAACGCAGCTACCTGGCGATGTGCGCGAGCAATGACGAAAAACAGGAATCGTTGGCCGCTGACCTTCGACAGGCAGTAACCGCGGGCGCGATTGATGTGAATATCATGACCAAGGTGGACAAGACCAACTATGCACCGGATGGCACCCCACTGCCACCGGAATATTCGGATGCATCGGCTGCTCTTCGAGGATTTGCCCTAAGCAACCTCCGTTCATCCGTTATTTTGTCGGCCGGGCTGAATCCCCGGTTGTACGGTTACTTCGAAAAATTCGACAATTTCTTCCCCGATGGGGACGGACGGCTTACCAAACGGATTATCCTAAAGGTAAGCGACTATCGGTCTGCATTGATCCAGGGTAAGCTGCTGGCTAAGAAAGGGTTGTGGGTATCCGAGTTCCGGATAGAATCCGGCCTGAACTGCGGAGGGCATGCATTCGTTAGCGACGGGGTGCTCCTGGGACCTATTATGGAGGCATTCAAGACCCAGCGGGAAGTGCTTTATGCCGAATTGAAAAGCCTATGTGATGCGGCACTTGCGGGTAAGGGGAGGCAGGGGTTCAGCAAGGACCCTGTACAGCGCATCACGGTGCAGGGCGGTATCGGTACGGTCGGCGAAGACCGTTTCCTGCGGGACTACTACCAGTTGGACGGCACCGGTTGGGGTAGCCCATTCTTATTGGTGCCCGAGGCGACCAATGTAGACGACGATACCCTCGGGAAATTGGTAAATGCGCAACCGGACGATTTTTACCTGAGCGAAGCCTCGCCGTTGGGTGTGCCGTTCCATAATTTCCGGCCGAGTAGCTCCGAAGAACAGCGGAAATCGCGGGTAGCCAAAAACCGTCCGGGTAGTCCATGTCACAAGAAATTCCTGTCATTCAATACCGAATTTACCGAAAAGCCGATTTGCACGGCTTCCCGGCAATACCAAAACCTGAAACTCAAGGAAGCAAGGGAGAAGTATCCCGACGAACAGGCGTATCAACAGGCTGCGGCAGCCATTGTCGAAAAAGATTGCCTGTGTGAGGGGCTCGCGGCACCGGCAGTGCTGACCAATGGCATACCGCCCAAGCACAACCTCAAGGCAGTGACGATATGCCCGGGCCCGAATATGGTCTATTTTTCCAAAATCGCTTCGCTGAAAGAGATGGTCAATCACATCTATGGGAAGATCAGCCTGCTGAACGAGCGGTTCCGTTCAAACCTGTTTGTCAATGAACTGCGGCTTTATATCGATTACCTAAAAAAGGAAATCGAAAAACACCAACATGATTTTACGGAGAAGCAAGGTGTCCACTACCGGACATTCCGGGACAACCTACTGCTTGGAATCGAATACTACCGATCCTTGATCCCGTCGATGCAGCGCTATGCCCAAACCAACATAGATGATATGAAAACCGCTATGGCAGATGCGGAAAAAATACTGCTTGGATTGACTGTTTTTGATGTTAAAAAGCCGATATTGCAGCCCGTTTGAAACGGCCGCAACGTTGTGCGGTGACGATGGTAAAACAAAGATAATGCAAAAGTTAACGTTGGTTTTGAAACGCGTGGTACCCTTCCTGATGGTGGCTGCTGTATTGATGCAGGCACTGAACAAGGATTTGGTGGCAGCGGCGTTTTATCTCAACCAGCGGTATATCGCGGAAAATCTTTGCGAGAACATCGGCCGGCCGGAAATGCACTGCAATGGGATCTGCCAACTGAAAAAAGCGCTCCAAAAGGCAGCAGAAAAGGAAAAAGAGGCGACTTCTTCCCTGATCAAGGTTGAGGTACAAATCTGCGAACGCTGGCCTGAAACTCTTTTGGCGGCATGTTTTGGTTCGTATACGGCGTACCAATACCCGACGGACTATTTGCTTTCGCCATTGCGTATACCAAACGATATTTTTCGGCCGCCCATCGGCTGTTAGTGCTTGCTATTTATTCCCCTTCGATAGGGGAGCATTCACACATTTTTTTTAAATAAAGGGATACCTGTGTGCCGGTAGCTTGCGTTGCAGCGACCGGCGAAAGCAAGCTTCGCCATTGCAAAAAGCAAACGTGGCGGTGAACATTCAGGTTCTATGAAACAATTGAAAGACAAATTATTATCATGAATAAGATTTTAACAGTACTGATTCTTGTCGGATGCAGTGCGCTATCCTGCAAGAAAGAACATACGGAGCCTATTGAATCCGGTCTTAACCAACTGGCGGAGGCTTCCATCCCGGATGGCCGTAAAGTCATCCTGTTGGCCGATAAGGAGCAGTTGAGGGTGGGATACCAAGCCATTTACCTTCGTATCGAAGATGCGTCGGGCAAGACCGATAAACAGGCAGACGTAAAAGTAACTCCGATGATGGATATGCACACCATGCAGCACAGCAGTCCCGTCGAACAACCGGTCTATGTTGCGTCACAGGACGTGTACGCCGGAGCTGTGGTCTTTACCATGTCATCCGGTGAAATGGGCACCTGGAAACTCGCCGTGGAGGTGGATGGCCACCCCGTAGATTTGGACGTGACCGTAGCCGAAGCGGCTGCAGGCAACAGGCCTGTAAGCACATTTGTCGGGACGGACGGGACGAGCTATACCATCGCGTTGGTACAACCCCAGGTGCCAAAAACGGGGATGAACGACTTGGAAGTGCTGATCAGCAGCCGAACGGATATGCACCATTTCCCGCCGGTCAACGGTTTGGAAGTGACCTTCGAGCCGGAGATGCCCTCGATGGGGCATGGTTCGCCCAACAACATCGACCCAACGGGCAACGGCAATGGCCGCTATCGCGGTAAGGCCAATTTTACGATGACGGGCGACTGGCGGCTGCATTTCACACTGAAGCGGAATGGGGAAACCATCGCCGAGGATGTATACCTTGACATTGTATTTTAATAAAAATAAATCCATACCTGTCACATCATGATTCGGTTGACAAACTTTTTTTGGGGAATCTTCCTGTTTCCATTCGCTGTATCTGCGCAGCATGTACCGATGCCGGCCGATAGCAACTTGAAGAACGTCTTGCTGCATGAGGTTGTCGTGCTGCGCCAGCAGGGTGTTTCGGAGGCGGACCAGCAAGAACACCGGGCGGGCCTGCAGGCACAGACGGACAATTTATTGGCAGATATTCCCGGCGTGCAGCTTGTACGCCGGGGAAATTATGCCTGGGAGCCTACCATTCGCAGTCTGAATGCCGGCCAGATCAACGTCACCATCGATGGGATGCATATCTTTGGTGCCTGTACGGATCGCATGGATCCCGTGAGCTCCTACATTGAACCCAACAACCTGAAAAGCATTGCGGTCAGCCTCGGCCCCGACTATGGCAACCACGGCGGGACTGTCGGCGGTGGGATCAACTTTAAATTAAATACCCCCCAGCTCCGTTCCTTAAGCCGGGTAAGCGGAATGGTCGGCACCGGATACGAGAGCAATGCCCAAGGGGTGCAGACGCTCGCCTCAATGGCATACAGCGGTGAACGGTTTGCGCTCAATGCCAATGGCATTTTTCGCAGGGCGGCTAATTACCAGGCGGCCGGGGGAGAGGAAGTCCTATTTTCGCAGTACCGGAAATGGAATGTCGCACTATCAGGCCGCTACCAGCTCGATCGTCGCCACTCGCTGGAAGCCAGCTATATCCAAGATGAGGGCAGGGACATCGGCTACCCGGCACTGAGTATGGATGTCGCTTTCGCGAACGCCAAGATCGGTTCTCTATCCCACCACTACCACGGCCACGAGGGAAGATTAGCCCATGTGGAGACCAAACTGTATTATAATTTCATCGACCACGCGATGGACGACACCAAGCGGCCCGCTGAGCAGGTACCGATGCATATGGACATGCCCGGTAAGTCTTGGACCGGAGGTTTTTATAGCGAGACTTCCTACCACCTGCACGCAAAACATGTACTCAACGCCCGCATCAGCGGCTACCGCAACCGCTTAACGGCTGATATGACCATGTATCCCCACAGCGGTGCGCCCATGTATATGTACACCATACCGGATGCACAGCGAAGCTTCCTGGGGCTTGATGTGTCAGACCATATCTGTATCACCGATCGCTTGGATTTGGCCGTCAACGGCACCTTGAGCTACAACAGTTCGATCATCTACAGCGAGGCTGGCAAGGCCCAGTTATCGGGCGTCGTACCCGGCAATCCGGATCGGGAAGATTTCCTGTGGAGTGCCAACCTGAAAACCTACTATCGATTTTCTCCGGCTTGGCAACTTTCGGTGAATGTGGGCAAGACCATGCGTGTGGCGTCGTTGCAGGAATATTATGCGTTCTATATTTTCAACAGGTTGGATGGTTTTGATTACATCGGCAATGCGCAACTGGCAGATGAACGGGCCGTCAATACCAACCTTGGACTCACCTTCCAGCGGGGAATATTCCGGGTGGAGGCAACGGGTTTCGGCTACTTCTTCTCGGATTACATTGCCGGGCGTATTTTGCCCGATTACAACGTGATGACCATTGGGGCCAACGGCGTGAAGCAATACCAGAACATCGGCAAGGCGACGCTTTACGGCGGTGAACTGGCGGTGGGGATGCAGCTCAGTGAGCAGGTCAGGTTCAGCAGTGTCAATACCTACACCCGGGGCCAGGATGCTGATGGCTATGCCTTGCCCTTGGTCAGCCCCTTTCAATCCATCAATACCGTATTCACACACGTAAGGGGGTATCATTTCCATGCCGAAATGGAAACCGCAGCGGCGCAACGGCATGTTTCTTTCGAGCGGTACGGTGAGACGGAGACGCCTTCTTCCACGGTGTTCAACGTTGGTGTCCGGAAAGTCTTTGCCATTGGGAAAATGGGCTTGAATACCGCGCTACGGGTTGAGAATGTATTTGATCGCTATTATCACCGCCACTTGGATATCATGAAAATCGCCCGGCCGGGCAGGAATGTAGTGATGCAGGTAGCGGTGGAATTTTAAGTGTTGAAGTTTTTGCTTCGTGCAGTGTCGACTTAAGAAACTAGCCGTTGATTAACCCCGGTTTGGCGACTTTCATGCCGGTGATGTACAGCACGATGCTGGCAGCAAATAATAAACAGAAAGGTATTTCCCAGTTTCCAGTCAAGTCGTGCAACGCGCCGAATAATGGCGGTCCCATCGCAGAAAGGGCGTATCCAAGGGATTGCGCCATCCCCGAAATCCGGGCAGCATCCCGGGTGGTTTCCGTTCGGAGGACGAACCACATCATGACCAAACTGAATGCAAGTCCGGTGCCCAGGCCAAAAAGAATCACAGCAGGGATGATGAACTGTGTCCTCCACCCGATGATTAATATAACGCTCAGAACCAATGTGCCACCAATAAACCAAAGCAGGGGTGTGTGATCCTTTAAACGGCCGATAAGGATGGGGCCCACGAACATAATGGGAAGCTGGGTGAACTGAATGAACGAGAGCACCCATCCCGATCTTTCAGATGCCATGCCCCATTCTTGCAGCACGACCGGCAGCCACGCTACGGAACAATAGAAAAGCAGTGACTGGAGACCCATAAAAATCGTGATACACCAGGCAAGTCGGGATTTGAGCATGGACCTATCCTTTTGCGGGTGGGTTACGGAATTACCATGCGGCGTTTTCCCCCCGTTGCGCAATAGCTGTGGAATCCAAAAGAGGATGGAGATGACCGCAAAAACCAACCATACACCGATTGAACCTTTCCAACCCCTGCCGGTCCAGTTGCCAATGGCAATGCTGAATCCCGAGGCCAGGGATGCGGTGATATTCATCGCGACGCTGTAAATACCTGTGACCAAACCGATTTTTCCGGGAAACCATCGTTTGATAAACGGAGGTACGAGTACGTTGCCAAACGCGATGCCACAACCTATGAGTGCCGTTCCGGAAAATAACAGCACCGCGTTGGATGAAGTTCGGATGAATAGCCCCAAACCAATAGCCCAGATAGCTGCCCAGAGGATCGTTTCTATGCTCCACTTTTCGGCTAATTTTGGTGCAATGGGGGAGAGGAGTGCAAACGCCAGCAGCGGTATCGTGGTGATGAGTCCCGTCAACGTATTGGAAAGGTGCAGCGCCGCCTGGATTTGTGGAACCACTGGCCCTACACTGGTAATGGGGGCACGTAGGTTGGAAGCTATTAAGACAATACCGATAAGCAGTATGATTTTCCCAAACCGTGTTATCTCTGACGTTTTCTCCATGATCTATCGACGAAAGTAGAGCCTGCCGCTGCTACGCCCGCGAAAGTAACGCTAATTTGTGTCATCTGGTTGGCAACCGCATCTATTTTGACAGTAGGATTATTGATCGGATACCGAACGGGTTATCCACAACGCCATCCTGTTGTGAATATCTTTTCTCCCCGATTGTGCGCGTAGTCATAAAGGCGACCGGGGAAGTGGGGTAATTTTGTGTGATATGGAAAAATACGTCATCAAACGAAGCGGGGCTTACGAACCCTTTATGCCTTATAAGATCAACGATGCCATCGAGAAAGGATTCGAAAGTGTATCCCAGCAGCCGGATAAGACGGCGTTCGACGCCGTAATGGCGTCGTTGGACACCAAGGATACCTGGGCGGTGGAGGAAATCCAGGACTGCATCGAAAAGGTACTTTATGAACGGCGCCACTTTGAAGCAATGCGCTCCTTCATGCTGTACCGGCACACCCGTAAACTCCAGCGTGAGCATATCCATGGCTTCAACGAAGACACCACTTACGTAGACAGTACGCAAACCATCGAAGAATACATCAGCCAAACAGACTGGCGCATCAACGCCAACGCGAACGTTTCCTATTCCAGTGCCGGGCTGATCAACAATACGGCAGGTAAGGTGATTGCTAACTATTGGCTGGATAAGGTATACAGCAAGGAAGAGGGATACGCGCACCGCAACGGAGATATCCATATCCACGACCTCGACTGCCTCACCGGCTACTGCGCCGGATGGAGCCTGCGCGTATTGCTCAACGAGGGGTTCAATGGCGTACGTGGGCGGGTGGAAAGCCGGCCGCCATCCCACTTCCGCGAAGCCCTCGGACAGATGGCCAATTTCCTGGGTATCCTGCAGAGTGAATGGGCGGGCGCACAGGCGTTCAGTTCGTTCGACACCTATTTGGCTCCCTATGTGTTCAAGGACCGGCTGCCCTATACCGAAGTGTTAAAAGCCATCCGCAGTTTTGTTTACAACGTAAACGTGCCGGCGCGCTGGGGGCAATCGCCGTTTACTAATATTACGTTGGACTGGAATGTGCCGGACGATCTGAAGGATCAGATACCGACCAAAAAGGACATACACCTCTTTGCAGGATTGCAAGACGAAGAACTGCTGCAAGAGGCACGGCAACGCGGTGCCTCCTCGCTGGAAGACCTGTGCTATCGGCATTTCCAATCAGAAATGGACCTGATCAACAAAGCGTATTATACGGTGATGACAGAAGGTGATGCCAACGGGCAGCCTTTCACGTTTCCCATTCCTACGGTCAATATCACGGAGGACTTCGACTGGGCAAGTGAAAATGCCACCCTGCTCTTTGAGAATACTGCCAAGATCGGCTCATCCTACTTCCAAAACTTTGTAGGGAGCCAGTATATGCTGGACGAATCGGGCAACCGCGTGGAAAACCCGGAAGCATATAAACCCAATGCCGTGCGGAGCATGTGCTGCCGGTTGCAGCTCGACCTGCGGGAATTGCTCAAACGCGGGAACGGCCTGTTCGGCAGCGCTGAGATGACCGGCAGCATCGGGGTGGTCACCGTCAACATGGCACGCCTGGGCTACCTGTACCGGGGCGACAAGGCGGGGTTGTACCAGCGGCTTGACCACTGGCTTTACCTCGCCAAATCTACCTTGGAAAAAAAGCGGAAATTCATCCAGGAGCTGTATGACCGCGGATTATATCCCTATACCAAGCGCTACCTGCCGCATTTCCGCAACCATTTTTCTACCATCGGCGTCAACGGCATGAATGAGATGATACGGAATTTTACGGGAGACCGCGATGATATCGTTTCACAAAGCGGGATGGCTTTCGCCATCGACATCCTCGAGCACATCCGCATGCGCATGCGGGAATTCCAGGAAAGCACCGGAAACCTATACAACCTGGAAGCCACACCGGCCGAAGGGACGACCTATCGATTTGCCAAAGAGGATAAAAAGCGGTTTCCGGATATCCTGCAGGCGGGGCAGGGCGAAAATATTTACTATACCAACAGCTCGCAACTGCCTGTAGACCATACCGAAGATCCGTTTGAAGCCCTGCTGTTGCAGGATACGCTGCAATGCAAATATACCGGTGGTACGGTACTGCACCTGTATATGAGCGAGCGGATCAGCTCGCCAGAGGCCTGCCGTAACTTCGTGCGGACGGTGATCAGCCATTTCAAACTGCCCTATATCACCGTCACGCCGGTATTCAGCATCTGCCCCGTGCATGGGTACCTCAATGGCGAGCATGAGTACTGTCCGAAATGCGACGATCTAATTTTAGCCACTCACCAAAATTCAATACAAGATGGATATACAACAGCAACATGACCTGGTTTTGCAGCAAAATCAGGAGAAGCGTAGCAAATGCTTGGTTTACACACGGGTTATGGGATATCATCGCCCGGTAGAAAGTTTCAATATCGGGAAGAAGGGGGAACATCGGCAACGCATGCATTTTACCGAACGAAGTGCCGACACCCATCTATAACATTACCCCCTTCACGTTATTGGACTACCCGGGCAGAACAGCCTGCATCCTTTGGTTTGCAGGCTGTAACATGCGTTGCGTGTATTGCTATAATCCCGATATCGTGCTGGGAAAAGGCCGTCTGTCCATTGCCGAGGCGTTGACGTTCCTCCGGTCGCGCCAGGGATTGCTGCAGGGAGTGGTGTTGAGCGGGGGTGAATGCACATTGCATCCCACGATTTTTCCGTTGCTTGAAACCGTTAAGGAATATGGCTTTGACGTGAAAATCGACACCAACGGTTCACGACCAAGGGTACTGGAAGAGTTGATGACCCGGCAACTGGTTGATTACGTTGCCCTGGATTTCAAGGCACTGGAACATCGGTTCCACGCCGTTACCAAATCGGGATTGTTTTCGGAGTTTGTCGAAAGCCTATCCTTGCTCAACCGTTCGGATGTATCGTTTGAGGTGCGGACAACGGTGCACAGCGATTTAATTGGTTTGGCAGACCTGCAAGAGATGGTCAAGTTTTTACAGCATGTGGATTACAGGGGGAGGTATTACATCCAGCATTACGTAAATGGGGTGCCGGTACTGGGTGGGTTGGGACGGTCCGAAAAAAATGAACGTTTATCAACGTTGTCTACCGACCAAATTCAAATTGTGATTCGGGAATAGGCAGGTAGGTGTTTCCTTACCAAATAAAAATAAATAGGTTATTGTTGCTTCAAGCAATTGGGTAGTAATAGGTACTTTATAGGGATTTCATAGGGACATTATAGGGGAAAATACCTATAACCTATGAATAATTTACGTACTACTTTTCTATAAGCTAATGATAGTAACTGGAATCGATAATGAAAGGATAATAAAACAATACCGTATTCAACATCGAGACGATGCCGAATACGGTATTGTTTTGTTTTAAAGTGACTATTATTTGCTGAGGTACATCGACTTTTTGGCGTACATCTCCCGGAAAAAGGGGTCATCCAAATCTTTGATGAAGCGGATAGCCTCACCGGTCGATTTCATTTCCGGGCCGAGTTGTTTGTCGACATCAGGGAATTTATCAAACGAAAAGATCGGTTCCTTGATGGCATAACCGGTAAGTTTGCGTTCGATGTTAAAATCCTTTAGTTTATTCACACCCAACATTATTTTGGTAGCGATATTGATGTAGGGTACATCGTAAGCTTTGGCAATGAAAGGTACGGTGCGGGACGCCCGCGGATTGGCCTCGATCACATACACTTTTTCATCTTTGATGGCAAACTGTATATTCAGCAGGCCTTTTACATTGAGCGCTTTGGCCAGTTTGATCGTATACTCCTCCATTTTGCCCTGTACATGCTCCGAAAGACTGAAAGGAGGGAGAACAGCGCTGGAATCACCTGAGTGGATGCCCGCAGGTTCGATATGCTCCATCATACCGATAATATGCACGTCTTCTCCGTCGCAGATCGAATCAGACTCGGCTTCTTCGGCCCGGTCGAGGAAGTGGTCAATGAGTACACGGTTGCCGGGGAGGTTACGCAATAGTTTTACGACGGCCCTTTCCAGCTCTTCGTCGTTGATGACAATACTCATGCGCTCACCACCCAATACGTAACTTGGGCGTACGAGTACCGGATACCCCACCTCTTTGGCTACCTTCAAAGCTTCCTCGGCACTCTCCGCAACTCCGTATTTCGGATAAGGGATATCCAGCGATTTAAGCAGATCGGAGAAGCGGCCCCGATCTTCGGCCAAATCCATGTCCTGGAAGGAAGTTCCAATGATTTTAATACCGTTTGATTCCAACTGCTCTGCCATTTTGAGTGCGGTCTGTCCGCCTAATTGGACGATTACTCCTTCCGGTTTTTCCAGCTCAATGATTTCGCGGACGTGTTCCCAATAAACAGGCTCAAAATACAATTTATCCGCCATGTTGAAATCTGTGGACACTGTTTCGGGATTGCAGTTTATCATGACAGACTCGTATCCGGCTTCTTTGGCCGCGAGCAGCCCATGTACACAGGAGTAATCAAACTCAATACCCTGCCCGATGCGGTTCGGGCCTGAGCCGAGGACGATGATTTTCTTCTTGTCGGATACGATAGATTCATTTTCGTCCTCAAAGGTCGAGTAATAGTAGGGCGTTTGTGCCGGGAATTCCGCTGCGCAGGTATCCACCATTTTGTATACCCGCCGGATGCCAAGTTCCTTGCGTCGGTTGTATACCTCGTCTTCGGTTACATTGCCCAGTAACCAGGCAATCTGTACATCGGAATATCCTTTTTGTTTCAGCGTCAGAAAGAAATCTCTCGGAATATTGTTAAGCTGATACCGTCGAAGTTCGGCTTCCAGGGTTACCAATTCCTGGATTTGCAGGAGGAACCATTTGTCAATATATGTGGCCTTACGGATGGATTCGAGTGGTACACCCAGTTCGAAAGCGTCTTTGATATGGAAGATGCGGTCGCTGCTCGGATGTTCAAGGCTGTTCATGATTTCCTCTAAGTCGCGCAACTGTTTGCCATCGGCCCCTAAGCCATGGCGTCCCGTTTCAAGGCTTTGGCAGGCTTTCTGTAACGCTTCGATGAACGTACGGCCGATGGCCATCACCTCACCAACGGACTTCATCTGTAGTCCGAGCTCACGGTTCGCACCTTTGAACTTGGCAAAGTTCCAACGGGGCACCTTTACGATGACATAATCAAGCGTGGGTTCGAAATAAGCAGATGTAGTTTTCGTTATCTGGTTTTCGATTTCATCAAGGTTATAACCGATAGCCAGCTTAGAGGCAATTTTGGCAATTGGATATCCCGTTGCTTTGGAAGCCAGCGCTGAAGAGCGGGATACACGCGGATTGATTTCGATGGCAATGATGTCTTCGTTTTCGGGGTTAACTGAAAACTGCACGTTGCAGCCGCCGGCGAAGTTACCAATGGCCCGCATCATCTTAATGGCCTGATTACGCATTTCCTGGTAGCAGCGGTCGCTCAGTGTCATGCCCGGCGCTACGGTAATCGAATCGCCCGTATGGATGCCCATTGGATCAAAGTTTTCAATGGTACAGATGATGATGACGTTGTCATTGCTGTCACGCAATAACTCCAGCTCAAATTCCTTCCAGCCCAATACGGCTTGTTCTACGAGGACTTCGTGCGTGGGGGAGGCCTGTAATCCCCGGCTTAACGCAGCTTCAAAATCTTCCTTTTTATGGACGAAGCCGCCGCCGGTACCGCCTAAGGTATAAGAGGGTCGGATGACCAGTGGGAATCCGATTTGTTGTGCAGCCTCTTTACCTTCCAGAAAGGAATTGGCAATTTTTGACCTGGCTACACCCACACCGATATCCACCATCAAGCGGCGGAATTCTTCCCGGTTTTCTGTCTTTTCGATAGCAGCTACATCGACGCCGATGACTTTAACTCCGTATTTTTCCCAAAGTCCGCGTTCAGAAGCCTCGATGCATAGATTAAGCGCCGTTTGCCCCCCCATGGTGGGTAATACAGCATCGATGTGCTGCTCTTGCAGGATTTTTTCGATGCTTTCACAGGTAAGGGGTAATAAGTACACGTGGTCAGCAATCACTTTATCGGTCATGATTGTTGCCGGGTTAGAGTTAATGATGGATACTTCAATACCTTCCTCTTTCAGTGAAAGGGAAGCCTGTGATCCGGAATAGTCAAACTCGCAAGCCTGTCCGATGACAATGGGGCCAGAGCCGATGATTAAAACAGAATTGATGGAAGTGTTTCTGGGCATTATATGGTGAAAAACGTTAACAATTTCAACGATAAGCTTGATCGCCAAAACAGCATGAAATGCCTGTGTTATGTTGGAAGGTATTCCGACTGTTTTGTCGGAGTGCAAAGGTATGTTTTTTAATGGAATAAATAGTTAATAATTTTTGAGAAAGCCGTTAACCCCGTTGATGTGTACCCCTACGGGCTACCTATTTTTAGGTATTTTTTCCTAATTGTTTAAATTATTTTTCTGCTAATCGCAGAATATCTTACTTTTGGGCGTAAATTCAGAAAAATTTAAGACCATGAAAATTAAATTGACATTGTTGACCTTTTTTGCAGCATTTGCGCTTACCGCTTCTGCGCAGAGTGATTACAAAAATTCAATCGGTATCCGTTTTGGCGGAGGGTACTACGATTTAATCGGCGTTGCCTTTAAAACCTTCATGTCGGAACAAGGGGCTTTGGAGTTTGATTTAGGCGTTAAGCCAACCGTTTCTTATGGTGGTTTCAGCGATGGGGTTACCAACCTGTCTCTATCAGGAGCGTATCAACACCATTTTCCCATTGGTACGATTGAAGGATTCAAGTGGTTTGTGGGTGGAGGTGCTATCATAGCCAATACCTTCTCTGACTACGACGACTGGTCGGGTATTTCTGTGGGTATTTTCCCTACAGGCGGTGTTGATTACAAGTTGAAAAATGCACCGTTTGCTTTTTCTGCTGATATTAGACCCACAGCACACTTTGTGAAGTCATACGGTGGAATCGGTGGGTTCCTATTCAATGGTGGCTTAACCGCTCGCTACGTTTTTTAAGCATAGCCACTGAAAATTTTGATAAGTTTGCCATTGGTTTAAACGCCAATGGCATTTCTTTTTTATGCAGGATGACTAAACTGAATGTTTCTAAGTTGGTGAAGATAGCGGTGGTGGGACCGGAGTCTACCGGTAAATCAATCCTATCCGAAAGGTTAGCAAAACAGTATGGAACGGTATATGTTCCGGAGTATGCGAGGGAGTATTGCCGTGACCTTAACCGTGAATATTCCCTGCAGGATGAGTTAAATATGTTCTATGGGCAATTGGCCTTGGAGCGTAGTCTAGTGCCGCTTGCACAGAATAATATATTGATCTGCGATACGACATTGCTCACGATAAAGGTTTGGTGCGATCATCTTTTCGGCGGTACGCCTTCCGTCGTGACAGATGAAATCCAGTCTGCTTATTACGATTTCTACTTGTTAATGGATATTGACTTGCCTTGGGTAGATGATCCATTGCGGGATTTTCCGAATCTCCGTGAACATTTCATGCAAGTATGGCACGATGAATTACGCGCGATCCACGCGACATATCAAGTCGTCTCCGGCTTGGGTGAAGAGCGGTTTCAGAATGCACGGATAGCGGTTGCTAATTTTTTGTCTAGCAGGCAATCATAGACTCTTGTAAAACATTGATAAGGACAGTTGAAAAAACATCATTTCAATTGCTCCGATCGTATGTTAAGCTAAAAGAGCGAAGGCATCAATTTGATGCCTTCTATTTGTTAATAACGGTAATGATCGGGTTTATACGGGCCCTCCATCGGTACACCGATATACGCTGCTTGATGCGGATCAAGCTCGTCCAACTCCACGCCGATTTTGGCAAGGTGCAACCGAGCTACTTTCTCATCGAGGTGTTTTGGAAGTGTGTATACCTTATTTTCATAGTTTTTACGATTCGTCCACAACTCAATTTGAGCCAGCGTTTGATTGGTGAACGAGTTGCTCATTACGAATGAGGGATGCCCAGTGGCACAACCGAGGTTAACCAGCCGGCCTTCTGCCAGTAGGATAATATCCTTTCCTTCGATGGTATATTTATCTACCTGTGGTTTGATTTCTACTTTCGTATCTCCATAGTTCTGATTGAGCCAAGCGACGTCGATTTCGTTATCGAAGTGACCAATGTTACAAACAACGGTCTTATCTTTCATGGTTTTGAAGTGCTCGGCGCGGACAATGTCGCGGTTGCCGGTAGCGGTAACTACGATATCTGCTTCTTTAATGGCATTGGCGAACTTTTTCACCTCGTATCCCTCCATGGCTGCTTGCAGGGCACAGATGGGGTCTATTTCCGTGACGATAACCCGCACACCTGCGCTGCGCAGTGATTCTGCGGAGCCTTTTCCCACATCACCGTAACCGGCTACAACAGCCACTTTTCCGGCCAACATAAGATCCGTTGCGCGGCGGATGGCGTCTACGAGTGATTCACGGCAGCCGTATTTGTTATCAAACTTGGATTTGGTTACCGAGTCGTTCACATTGATGGCGGGAAGGTGTAACGTTCCGTTTTTCATGCGCTCATAGAGCCGGTGTACGCCTGTAGTCGTTTCTTCCGATAAACCATTAATCCCGCTGATTAATTCGGGATATTTGTCGAAAACCATATTGGTCAGGTCACCCCCGTCATCGAGAATCATATTGAGCGGCTTGCGTTCTTCGCCAAAGAAAAGTGTCTGCTCGATGCACCAATTGAATTCGGATTCGTTCATTCCTTTCCAGGCATACACAGGTATTCCGGCAGCAGCGATGGCTGCGGCGGCATGATCCTGTGTGGAAAATATATTACAGGACGACCAGGTAACTTCCGCACCCAATTCGATAAGTGTTTCGATCAACACCGCTGTTTGGATCGTCATATGCAGACAACCGGCAATACGTGCCCCCTTAAGCGGTTGGGAAGCACCGAATTCCTGCCGCAATGCCATCAGGCCCGGCATTTCGGCTTCAGCCAATTCAATTTCTTTACGGCCCCATTCGGCGAGACTGATATCCTTTACTTTATAAGGTGTGTACGTGGTATCTACAGACATTGCAATTGTTTTTAAAATAATTCAGCAAAGATAGGGTTTTCATAAGCCACTCACAAAAAAAGTCAGCACGGGGCTGAATTCTGACATTCAATTGAACGATTGTACTTGTTTAAGGTTCAGTAGCCTCTTATCTTTGCAAAATAATTGTTGAACTCATAAACAGAAAGGACTAAACGCTATGTATCCTGAATACTTGGTAGCGCCGATGCGCAAAGAACTGACGGATGTCGGTTTCGAAGAATTAAGAACACCTGAGGAGGTGGATGCAGCCATTAAGCAAGAGGGGACGGTATTTGTTGTGGTTAATTCCGTATGCGGTTGTGCGGCTGCCAATGCGCGTCCAGCAGCAGTTGCTTCCCTCAAAAATGAGAAACGGCCTGATAAAGTAGTCACCGTTTTTGCAGGGATGGAAAAAGATGCGGTTGACCAGGCGCGTAACTATATGCTGCCGTATCCGCCGTCATCGCCGGCCATGGCCTTGTTTAAGGACGGCAAATTGGTGCATATGATTGAACGCCATCAAATTGAAGGCCGGCCAGCCCAGATGATTGCAGATAACCTAGTTGCTGCATTTGATGCATATTGTTAATGATTAGGAATGGTTAATTGTTAAATTAATAAAAAAATCCCGGCTGGTTCCAGCCGGGATTTTTTTATTTAATTGATAGCTGTATCTAGTATTCAATGGGTACATTAAGCTCTACGCGGCTGCCTCGTTGAGGTACGCCCACGATACGGACGATACCCCGCTCGGAGTCTGCCAATGCTGCTTCAACCTCATCAGCGCTGTTTACCGGTTTGCCGTTGATGTGGGTGATTACCAGTCCCCGTTGTACATTGAAGTAATCAAATAATCCTCCCTGGTGCACTTGGGTAACGACTACGCCGGAAGACACCCCGAGTTCTTTTTTCTTGGCATCGGTTGCGGGCACGAAACCGGCACCCAGCTTGTTGTAGATTTCGGTAGCACTGCGTTTTGTTTCCTCGTCCTCCGTTTTGCTTTCTGAAGAACGGGTATCTTCCTTCAGGGTGACAGTCACATCCCGTTCTTTACCATCCCGCTTGTAAGTCAATTTTACCTTATCACCTGGCCGCAAACGGTAGATACGTTCCTGTAAATCTGAAGATGAAGTGATCACGCGTCCGTCTAGTTTCGTGATGATATCGCCCTTTTTAATCCCTGCTTCTTCCGCCGCGCCCTTAGACACAACGTCTTGGACATACAAGCCATTGATATCACTAATCTCCAATTTTTTGGCTGTGGTAGGATTGAGCTCGGTAAAGGTAATGCCAATTAGACCACGTTTTACCGTACCATACTTAATGAAATCGTCCGCAATTTTCTTGACCAGGTTAACTGGTACAGAAAAACCATACCCGGCATACGTACCGGTAGGTGTCATGATGTTGGAATTGATACCGATCAGCTCACCATTGGTATTGACCAAGGGCCCGCCACTGTTTCCTTTATTAATCACCGCATCGGTTTGGATAAAGGATTCGACGGCAGTGCTCACCGGAACCTCTTCCTCAGACTGCGGATAGCCTCTTTGCTGAAATTGGCGTTGCCGGAGTTCGTTTGCAATAATTCCTGTGGAACGGCCTGTAGCGCTTACAATGCCCGCTGTTACCGTTGATTCCAGCCCGAGTGGGTAACCCACTGCCAATACCCATTCGCCGATACGAACGTTGTCTGAATCACCAAACTTCACAAAAGGAAGGCCTTTTTCATTGATTTTGATCAACGCAAGGTCGGTATTCGGGTCGCGTCCAATAATCTTGGCCTCCAGTACACGTTTGTCGGTCAACTGTACCTCTATTTTATTGGCGTCTTCCACCACGTGGTTATTGGTCACAATATACCCGTCCTGCGAAATAATGACGCCTGACCCCGTTGCCTTCGCGGGCGGTTGTGAACGCTGTTGCCGTTGACGGGGCATGCCGAAAAATTCCTCAAACAGATCCATGGGATCGCCGCCATAGCCACCCCCCGAACGCCCTGGATAGGTCGTTGTGATGTGCACCACGGCCGGTGCCACCATAGCCGCGGCTTGGGTGAAATCCGGATTTCCCGTTGACGATACTACATTGGGAACCGGATTATTCGCATAATGCAATTCTTGACGTTCCTCAAATGACATCTTGCTTTCCTGTTTGTTCTCAAACAGTTTATAACTGCCAACAGCTATCAAGCCACCAATCAGCGCAGTTAATAAAGTTAATCCTAGTTTTTTCATTTGCATATTTGTTTTTTAAAAGTAATAAAGCTTGCGTGAGTTACGTGTATTTCTTGTGTGGTAAACTCATGCAGGTTTCATTCATATACTAAATTTGTTTTTTAATTGCCTCATGAAACCTGCATGACAGGGTGTTTACGAAAGTCGCTGACGTGGCAGGTTTCATGTTACTCCAATTGTTATAAGCCGAACTTTTTATTGCTGTAAAAAGTTGTTCAAATGTAATACCATTTGCGGCTCCAAAGCAAGTAAGTGGCAGTACTTTTCTGTTAAATAATGTTAAAGCATCTCCGCGGATATAACTACCTTTGGCGCACGGATACAAAAGACAGTTAAGAAGCATATAGATGAATACACATATCTTTTACAAATACCAGGGTGCAGGCAACGATTTTATTGTTTTTGATAATAGAAATGGAGCTTTTGATGCGAATAATGCCGATTTGGTACGTCGTCTCTGCGACAGAAGATTTGGCATCGGTGGCGATGGTTTAATGCTTTTGCAGCAGGTGGAGGGATACGATTTTGAGATGGTGTACTTCAATGCCGATGGCCGGGAGGGAAGTATGTGTGGTAATGGGGGCAGGTGTATTGTGGCTTTTGCGCAAGACCTGGGAATTATTGGTTCTGAAACTGACTTTCTGGCAGTAGATGGTGTTCATCATGCCCGGATGCATGACACAGTGGGTTGGATTAGCCTCAAAATGGTTGATGTTTCAGAGATACGGGAGGAAGGGGATGCTTATTTGCTGAATACCGGCTCCCCGCATTATGTCAAGCAGGTGGTAGGTCTTGACACCTACCCGGTAGTCGAGGCCGGACGTCACATCCGATACAGCAATCCCTTTAGCAAGGAAGGCATCAACGTGAATTTTGTGGAAGCCGAAGGAGATGGGTATTACGTGAGAACCTACGAGCGGGGTGTCGAGGATGAGACCTTAGCATGTGGCACTGGTGCGACAGCTGTCGCATTGGCAATGGCAAAATTAAACAAAGTTGAGGGGCAGGTAGAGACCCCGATACGCGTGGCGGGAGGGAGGCTGAATATCCGTTTTACTAAAACCGCAGATCGTTTTACCGAGGTTTTCCTGGAAGGACCGGCTGAATTTGTTTTCAAAGGGGAAATCACCTGGTGAGATGACGCTTCCCCGTTTTATTATATATTATCATTTGTTCGGGTTGGGGGTAGCTTGTGCTGCTGTCGCTCTCTCTACTTTGTATGGAGAAGCCTCCATTCTTAGTCCTCATTTTTGGTTACTTTTTGTGGCTGTGTTCGTTTTAACCTTGGTTGCATATATACTCAGTGATCTGGGCATCCGGAAAGGGGGGGAATTGTCTGTTTATAGCCTGCTCGGTGCGCTTTTTATTAAACTATTTGCCTGTTTGGCCATTGTGGCTGTATTAATAATTAAATATCCTGAAAATAAGATGCTTACGGCACTTAATTTTTTTTCATTATATTTCTTGTTCACTGTCTTTGAAGTTACATGTTTGTTGCGTAACTTGCGCGACCAAAATCAGATGTAAAAAATTGGGAATAGATGGATTTTAGGCACTTTTTCGATTCAAAAAAAATCAGCTTCTTAGCAATTTTCGCCGTTTTAGCGACCTTTTCCGTTACAAATTCAGCCAAAGCGGCGGTGGCTGATACAGCCGCTTCCGTCAGCCATGAAGCCCATGGAGAAGAAGAATTTGAGCCTACCAAAATGATCATGGAGCACATCAGTGATGCGCACGATTGGCATCTTTGGGGTCATACGTCCATCCCGCTTCCCGTCATCCTGTATACGGACAAGGGTATAGAAGTTTTTCTTTCTTCGGAGTTTCATCACGGTGAACACGATTATCAGGGGAAATATTATACTTATCGATTGGTCGACAAGAAGAAGATCAGGGTAGTGGGAGCCGGCGGCGAAGTAGACGAAGCCGCCTCGCAGAACGTTTGGGATTTTTCAATTACAAAAAACGTCGCGTCGATGTTTTTGGCAGTCATCCTGTTGTTGCTCATATTCACATCCGTTGCCGGTGCATATAAAAAACGGGAGGGTAAGGCACCCAGGGGGCTCCAGTCTTTTCTGGAACCGATTATTCTATTTGTTAGGGATGACATTGCGCGCCCCAATATCGGTCATAAATATGCACGCTTTATGCCGCTTTTGCTGACTATTTTCTTTTTTATTTGGTTTAATAACTTATTGGGATTGATTCCCATATTTCCGGGGGCAGCCAATGTGACTGGTAATATTGCAGTGACGTTTGTATTGGCCTTTATTGTGTTGATTGTTGTGAATATCAATGGCAATAAATACTATTGGAAACACATCTTATTACCGGATGTGCCGTGGTGGCTGTATCCGATTATGATTCCTGTGGAGCTCGTCGGGGTGATATCCAAACCGTTTGCATTGATGATTCGTTTATTTGCAAACATCACCGCAGGGCACATCATTATACTCAGTTTGATTTCGTTGATTTTTGTGTTCAAGTCCTTGGCCATTGCTCCGGTTTCATTGGCATTTGTGCTTTTTATGAACGTATTGGAATTGCTGGTTGCTGCACTGCAAGCGTTCATATTTACGTTATTAACCGCGTTGTTTATCGGGATGGCAGTAGAAGAACATCATTAAATTGTAACTCCTTATATTAAATATATACATTAAATTAAAATTGTTATGGTAGGTTCAATTGCGGCAATTGGTGCCGGATTAGCAGTGATTGGTGCCGGGCTCGGTATCGGACAGGTAGGTGGCAAAGCAATGGAAGGTATTGCACGGCAACCGGAAGCTGCATCAAAAATTCAGACCGCTATGATTATCGCAGCAGCCCTTATCGAAGGTGCTGCTCTGTTTGCAATCGTAGTGTCTTTGATGGGATTGTAATAAATCTGGCGAAGAGAACTGAATCAAAAAAAGGCCGGACCCCTGACGGTTGGTTTTGTGTCCGGCCTTTCATCAAGCATGACATTTGAATTTTAGAAACTGAACTATGAGTTTTGATATTGGTAATCCGAGCATCGGATTGGTATTTTGGACCGCGGTCGCTTTTCTTTTATTGTTGGTACTTTTGCGGAAATTCGCTTGGAAGCCCATCATGGAGGCTATCGGCGAGCGGGAAAAGTCCATTGAAGATGCACTGGCATCTGCTGAAAAAGCCAAGGATGAGATGGCACGCCTGACGAATGAAAATGAGCAGTTGCTCAAAGCTGCCCGCGCGGAACGTGATATCATCCTGAAAGAGGCCAAAGAACTGAAAGATCAAATTGTGGCGGACGCAAAAGTAACCGCCCAGACCGAAGGAGCGAAATTGATTGAACAGGCGAGAAAAGAAATTGACGATCAGAAGAAACGGGCACTTGCCGAGGTAAAGAATCAGGTATCCTCTCTTTCTCTTGAGATTGCGCGTAAAGTGCTGCAGAAAGAGTTTGAAGATGGACAAAAGCAAGAGGCGTTGGTAGCCGATTTGCTAAAAGACGTGAAGTTAAATTAATTTCACACAACGTTAACGGAAGATCATGTCGGAATTCAAAGTAGCATCGCGATACGCAAAATCACTGATCGATTTGGCGCAGGAACAAGGAAACTTGGAGTCGGTGAAGCAGGATATGGAGCAGTTCGTTGCCGTACTGAGGTCCAATAAAGAACTACAGGCGGTGCTTAAGAACCCCATCATGAAACAGGATAAAAAGGCCAATATTCTTGACGCACTATTTGAGAAAAAGATAAATCCTTCTATTACGGCTTTTTTTCATATCATGGTGCGGAAAGGACGTGCCGGAATTCTGTATGCCACGGCCCAAGAATTTATCCGTGAGTACGATGAGGTGAAAGGGATTGCTCATGCGACGGTGATTTCCGCTGTTGCGCTTTCACCGCAGCACATTGACGCGTTACGGAAAGTAATTGCGAGCGAGATAAAGGCAGATGTGGTTTTAAAAAATGAAGTAGATCCATCATTGATCGGTGGATTTATCGTCAAAGTCGGCGATCGGCAGGTGGATGCCAGCATTGCCGGTAAACTGAAGAAACTGGAACGTCATTTCGGATCGCAAGTTATAAATTGATAATCACTATTAGATCGCTAAAACCCCTAATACAACTAAAATGATAGAGGTAAGACCAGATGAAGTATCGGCAATTCTGAGAGAGCAATTGTCGGGCTTTAAATCAGAAGCCGAATTGGAAGAAGTGGGTACCGTATTGCAGATAGGCGACGGTATTGCGCGTATATACGGCTTGACTAAAGTTCAATCCGGCGAATTGGTTGAATTTGATAACGGATTACAAGGCATTGTATTGAACCTTGAGGAAGACAACGTAGGTGTTGTATTGCTGGGTCAATCGGATGAAATCAAGGAAGGTGATACCATTAAACGTACCCGACGCATCGCATCCATTAAGGTGGGCGAAGGCATGCTGGGGCGTGTGGTGAATACATTGGGGCAGCCTATCGACGGCAAAGGGCCTATTTTGGGGGATACCTATGAGATGCCCATCGAACGTAAAGCACCGGGTGTAATTTACCGTCAACCGGTAAATGAGCCATTGCAGACCGGAATTAAGGCGATTGATGCAATGATTCCGATCGGCCGTGGTCAACGGGAGCTAGTGATCGGTGACCGCCAAACCGGTAAAACAGCTGTGTGTATAGATACCATCATCAACCAGAAGGAATTTTATGATGCCGGTGAACCGGTATATTGTATTTATGTAGCGGTAGGTCAAAAGAACTCAACGGTTGCGAATATTGTCCGTACGTTGGAAGAGAGCGGTGCAATGCCTTACACAATCGTGGTATCTGCTTCTGCCGCTGATCCGGCGCCGATGCAGTTTTATGCACCCATGGCAGGTGCTGCCATTGGAGAGTTTTTCCGGGATACCGGCCGCCCGGCTTTAATTATTTACGATGACCTGTCTAAACAGGCAGTGGCATACCGTGAGGTTTCATTGCTGCTCCGTCGCCCTCCCGGTCGCGAAGCTTATCCGGGAGATGTGTTTTACCTTCACAGCCGTCTATTGGAACGCGCGGCTAAAATTAACACGTCTGACGAGATTGCACGTCAGATGAACGATTTACCGGAATCCCTTAAACCGCTGGTCAAGGGAGGAGGTTCGCTCACTGCATTACCGATCATTGAAACACAAGCGGGGGACGTGTCTGCTTATATTCCCACAAACGTAATTTCCATTACGGATGGACAAATCTTTTTGGAGTCCAATCTGTTTAACGCGGGTGTACGCCCGGCCATCAACGTCGGTATCTCTGTGTCGCGCGTAGGAGGTAATGCACAGATTAAGTCCATGAAGAAAGTAGCCGGTACGTTGAAACTTGATCAAGCACAGTACCGCGAACTGGAAGCATTTGCTAAATTTGGTTCGGATTTAGATGCCGCCACGAAGGCTGTGTTAGACAAGGGAGTTCGCAACGTAGAAGTCCTCAAGCAGGGTCAATTTTCGCCGGTACCGGTAGAAAAGCAGGTGGCCATTATCTATGCCGGGACAAAAGGTTTGTTCCGCAGTGTGCCGGTTAATAAAGTAAAGGAGTTCGAGGCAGAATACTTGCACCAGTTAGAGTTGCGTCATCCGGAAGTGTTGAGAGAATTGAAGGAAGGCAAGTTCAACGACGAGCTTACCGGCGTATTGGATACGATAGCGAAAGAATTAGCGGATAAGTATTAACGTAGACGTGAGATATGAGACATTAGATATCAGACATCTCAAATCTCATGTCTTACATCTCAAATCTGATATCTCAGATATAGAAAATGGCAAATTTAAAAGAAGTACGGAACCGTATTGCGTCGGTTACTTCTACCCAGCAGATTACGAAAGCCATGAAAATGGTCTCCGCTGCCAAACTGAAGCGGGCAACAAATGCGATTGTGCAATTGAGGCCCTATGCGGAGAAGCTAAGAGAGATATTGGCCAACGTATCTGCCAGTGTGGAAGATGGCACTTCACCCTATACGGTTGACCGTAAGCCAACAAAGGTGCTGATTGTCGTAATTGCGTCAAACAGAGGTTTGGCTGGCGCATTCAATGCCAATGCTATTAAAACAGCTAATCAGTTGATCACCGATAAATACAGTGAGCAAATGCAGGCAGGAAACGTAAGCATTGTTGCCATTGGAAAACGAGCACAGGATTATTACCAGAGGCGCCGGTACCAGGTAATCGGTGATAACAATGAGCTATTTTCGGCGCTTAATTTTGAAAATACCTCAAAGATTACGGAAGCGATCATGAAGGGGTTTTCAGACGGAACGTATGACCGGGTGGAATTGGTTTATAACCGGTTCCGTAATGCTGCCGTTCAAATCTTGACTACTGAGCAATTGTTGCCGCTTGTGCCTGCCACCGTTGAGTCAAACCGTCCGAAAAATGACGTGGATTACATTATCGAACCTTCAAAGGAAAAGATCATTAATGAGTTGATCCCGAAGGCCATCAAAGTGCAGCTTTACAAGGCGGTGCTGGATTCGCATGCTTCCGAGCACGGTGCGCGCATGACCGCGATGGATAAAGCGACGGATAATGCCGGAGAGTTATTGAAGTCGCTCAAGCTTTCATATAACCAAGCAAGGCAAGCAGCCATCACCACAGAACTTACGGAAATTGTGAGTGGCGCGGCAGCACTTTCCAATGGGTAACATTAACCGAAAAAGTATATTTTAAGGGCCTTTAGGGCCCTTTTTAGTTTTGTACTGCGTATCTCTAAAAATATACCCATTATTAGGTATAGGTTTACGTAAACAATTCATTTAGTTTTGTGTTATTATTTCGCTGATGATATTATTTCATTTGGCAAGGTTATTGAGCAGTTGGGGGTGATTACATTTACTTAGTCAATAATTGCAATTCTTGTACACATGTTGTAGCAAAAAGAAGATTATATTCGTTAATCTACGTGAAGAGGGGTCGTGGCTACATTGATTAAACTTACATGAAAGAACGGATACTTCGTTTTAAAACCGTGCCTCGTTGGGCAATACTACTATTGGATGTACTGATATTGGCCTGGTCGTTTACCCTCTCTTATTTTGTTGCGAAGCAATTTAATTTCCACGACGTCATCCGGGGGCATTTTTTTGTTTACACGGGTATGTATGTAGGGATTGCGCTGCCGGTATTTTTCCTGATGCGTATACACACCGGGTTGATCCGCTATTCTGATACCCGGGACATGCTGAAAATATTTTCGGCGATGCTGATCAATTCGGCTATTTACATAGCGGTTGCTTACCTAGTATTGGGTCCGTTGCTACATATCAGGGATCAACAATTGGGGTTGGTCTTGTTGATCAATTTTTTTATCGCTACGTCTTTCCTTATCATGCTTCGGATCGCAGTGAAGAGTATTTACTTTATGCTGACGAGGCGGATGCGCGATGTGGATACCGTGCGTGTATTGATTTACGGTGCCGACCAGAATGCGATTATGGCTAAGCAGGCTCTGGAGAATAGTACGGAATCCAAGTTTGTCATTGTTGGTTTTATCGACACTAACAGAGGTAAACTGAATAGCTATATAGAGCGAAAGCGTGTTTACCATGTAAAGGACCTTGCTGCGTTAAAAGATAAGTATGCGATAGACCAGATGATTTTTGTAAAAGATCACCTGGGAAGTAGGGATAAAAAAGTGATTGTAGAACGGTGTTTGCGATTGGGAATTAAAGTCCTGACGGTACCGCCGGCATCGGAATGGGTATCCGGCAGGTTACGGATCCAGCAAATAAAGAATTTACGGATTGAGGATCTGTTGCAGCGTGCTCCCATTAAAATTAATAACGATAAAATCTGTGATGATCTTTGTGGCAAACGAATACTGATTACGGGTGCTGCTGGGTCAATCGGTTCGGAGATTGTCCGGCAGGTGTTGCGTTACGAACCTCAAATGCTTATTCTCTGTGACCAAGCAGAATCTCCCATGCACGAGATTCAGCTGGAAATTGAGGAGACATTTTCTTCAAGTAATGTCGTTATCGCCATTGCCGACATCCGGAATCTAGAGCGCATGCATCAGATATTCAACGATTACCGACCCGAGTTGGTGTATCACGCTGCGGCTTATAAGCATGTACCCATGATGGAGCGGAATCCGGGGGAGGCAGTGAGTACCAATGTGGGAGGAACAAAGAATGTTGCCGACCTGTCAGTACTTTTCGGTGTGAAGAAGTTTGTGATGATATCTACGGATAAGGCGGTGAATCCTACCAATGTAATGGGGGCTTCTAAGCGTATTGCAGAGATTTATACGCAAAGCCTGGATGCACAGCAATCCGTTCACTTGGTCGATACGGCAGCGGGGGTAACCAAACAGGTGAAGGGTACCCGTTTCATTACGACCCGGTTTGGCAATGTATTGGGATCCAATGGGTCCGTGATACCGAGGTTTACCGCACAAATAGCAAAAGGCGGGCCGTTGACCGTGACTCATCCCGAGATTACAAGATATTTCATGACCATACCGGAAGCGGTACAATTGGTACTGGAGGCAGGCACGATGGGCAAAGGTGGGGAAATTTATGTATTCGATATGGGCAAGCCGGTCAAAATCGTTGATTTAGCAAGAAAGATGATTCAATTGGCGGGGCTTAAGCCCGAGAAAGATATCGAGATTGTATATACGGGATTACGCAGCGGAGAGAAATTATACGAAGAGTTGCTAAGTGATGGGGAGAAAGTGGTTCCCACACACCATGACAAAATACATATCGCACGGGTCAATCCGTTGAATCACGAAAGTGCCAAGCGTCTTGTTTATGAACTTATTGCACTGAATGAACGGAAAAACAGCAGTGGAGTTGTTCGTAAGATGAAAGAAATTGTGCCTGAATTTATCAGCAAGAATTCTCCATTCGAAGCGCTTGATACGGTAGGATAGACCGCTTTCGGCTATCAGCTTTCAGCGATCACAGTTGAAGGCTGAAAGCTGATAGCTGGCTTTCCGATAACCTCAAATCACCACCTGATCAATGCACTCGCCCACGTAAAACCTGAACCAAAAGCAGCTAGGCAGACAAGATCACCCGTGTTAATTTTCCCTGCTTCCCAAGCTTCACACAAGGCGATAGGTACGGATGCGGCTGTCGTGTTACCATATTTTTGGATGTTATTAAAAACCTGATTATCGCTAAGGCCCAACAACTTTTGGACGTATTGGCTGATGCGTAGGTTGGCTTGATGCGGGATGAGCAAGTCGATATCTTTTTCGGATAGGTTATTGGCTGCCAGTGCTTCTCTGATGACCTCAGGAAACTTAACGATAGCTTTCTTGAATACCGCAGGACCATCCATGTAGGGGAGTGTGGCCCCACTTTCCAACTGCTCGGTAGTAAGGAACAGGCCACCCAGTTCCTGATTGGGAAACGGTGGTTTGTCTGTTAACCATTTATTGGCGTGCGCTCCGGGGTAATACATCGCGAGGATTTCTGCATCCGCTCCGTCACTGTGAAGGTGAGTGCTTAATATGCCTTTATTTTTTTCTTGCGTAGGCTGTAGTACAACAGCTCCGGCGCCGTCTCCAAAAATTACCGATACATTGCGGCTCCGTGTCTGAAAATCCATTGCAAAAGAGTGCTTCTCACTGCCCACAACTAGAATATTTTTATAGGTGCCTGTTTTTATAAATTGATCGGCCACGGAAAGCGCATATACAAAGCCCGAACATTGGTTTCGCACATCCAGGGCACCGATTTCGCGCATACCCATTTCACGTTGAAGCAACACACCGCAACCCGGAAAGTAGTAATCAGGGCTTAGGGTGGCGAATACAATGAAATCAATGTCATGCGTGGTAACGCCGGCCCGATCCATGGCTATTTTAGCGGCCTCGATGGCCATGGTCGTTGTAGTCTCGCCCATGCGGTTCGCAAACCTGCGTTCTTTTATTCCTGTCCGTTCTTGTATCCATTCATCGCTGGTATCCATAAAACGAGTCAGATCTTCATTTGTGTAAACGTTTTTGGGGACATAGTAGCCCATTCCAGCAATTTTTGATTGGTACATACCTGCGCGATTTAAAAAGGATTATTACCACAATGTTACGGAATTTTTTTAAAAAGGCGTAACTTTGTGGGATGACGGTCGAAACCCAGGAGGAAACCTATACGCTTGAAGAGGTGTTGGCTGCTGTAACGCCTAACCATCGGTTAATACTTTGGAACGATGACACCAATACGTTTGAGCATGTAATCAATTGCTTGGTTAAACATTTGCAATACAGTGCGGAACAGGCGGAGAAGATTGCGTGGAAAGTGCACACGGAAGGAAAATGTCCCGTATTGGAGGGTAGTTATACCGAAGTAGATATATACCGTAAGATTCTTAAGTCTGAAGGGTTGACAGTCAGTATCGAGTGAATTCTGGAACCAAAGTAACAATCTAAGCGAACCTATATCGGTGCTGTAATATTGCGGTTACCATACATGTGTGGTTTCAATAAAAGCACAATCTTTGCGGCAGGTTACTCAGATACTAATTTTTTAATACAAACACATGTTTTTTGCAAGCAGGATAAAGATCGGTTACGTTATTTTACTAAGTATTTTCTCCACGTCGCTGGATGTTAACGCACAGGCAGGGAAGGCTTCCGTTTCGGCAGTGGTTATCGACGAACTATCGGGAGACCCAATCGGGTTTGCCAGTGCTGCTTTATTAGTGCAGGGATCTAATACATATGTGAAGGGTATGCAGACAGTGGATGACGGTAAAGTGTTATTCACAGAGATTGCACCCGGCACGTACGCTGTGCGGATTACTTATGTGGGGTACGAAAATCACCTAACGGAAAATGTGGTGGTGAAGGCAGGAGAGGCGGTTAATTTGGGTAAAATCTTGCTGAAACCGACGGGAGAGTTGCTAGAAGAAGTCGTGGTACAAGGTGCGCCTCCTGCAATGGAGTTGGGAATAGACCGGAAAATTTTTAATGTGGCTGAGAGTACATTGAGCGTGGGAGGAACTGCCACAGACTTGCTGGCAAACGTACCTTCTTTACAAGTGGATATGGATGGCACAGTGAGTCTACGGGGATCCAGCAGTGTCCGTGTTTTAATCAATGGCCGTGAATCCGCGCTGGCAGGTAGTGATGTGACTCAATTTCTTCAGTCATTGCCGGCCAATGCTGTGGAACGGATCGAGGTGGTCACCAATCCTTCTTCCAAATACGATGCGGAGGGCCAGTCTGGCATTATTAATATTGTCTTGAAGAAAAATACCTACTTAGGTTTTAACGGATCTGCCAATTTTTCAGGTGGCTCTTACAATAATTACATGGCAGGTGTCAACTTGAATTTCCGGAATAATAGTGTTAATTATTACGGTGGCTACACGTTTAACCGACGGAATATGGTTGGAGATGGAGTGAATAATACCGAATTACTGGCAAACAATAGCCTGACCAACAATACCAGTGAAAGTGCCCGCCTCGGCCTTAACCACAATGTACAGCTTGGTGTTGACTATTATCTCGGCGAAAAAACACTCATCGGATTGGCGGGAAACCTAAGCTTCCGTGGCAATGAGCGTAATGAAGATTTGTTTTATAATTATTTTAATCATCCACAACTATCGGGTAGCAGCAGTCGTTTCTCCCGGCAGGATGAAGATGATTTCGGATATGAGGTAGCATTGGACGTAAAACAGGATTTTAAACACGATGGTGAGGAGCTGCTCGCAAATGTTGCTTTTGGCTACGATGGGGAAGAAGGGGTGAATTCTTTTGATCAGGAGTATTCTGTTCCCCCATCGGGGAGGTATGAAAGAGCAAGGATCAACGACACGAAGGAGGATGGGCGTAATGTCAATATTCAGTTGGATTATGTACGGCCATTTGGTGAAAACCATAAGTTGGAGGCCGGGTATCGCACGATTATCCGGCGTAGTATGGATTATCAGTATTCTCAGTCTGATTCAACCCAGGGATTAATGCCGGATTACCGGGTCAGCAACGATTTTGATATGACGAGTAGTGTACATGCCTTGTATGTTAACTACCAAAATAAATTGACGGATAAATTGGGTTACCAAGTAGGACTACGTGCGGAACAGGCATATTTGGACACTGAATTGGGATTGCTTACTCCAGGTCTATCTGAGGATGAGCGGACAATTTCCGGACAATTGGACTATTTCCGCGTGTATCCCAGTGTATTCCTCACGCAGGAATTTGGAAATAAGAATCAACTTCAATTGAGTTACACGCGGCGGGTAAGCCGGCCCAGAGGGTGGCAGGTAAATCCGTTTGTAGATGTGTCAGACAACCTGAATCATCGTCAGGGCAATCCTAATCTGTTGCCCGAAGATATTCATTCATTTGAATTGGGGTATACAAAAACCTGGGAATCCTTGTTGATCACCTCTTCTGTGTATCACCGCATTGTAAATGATGTAACCCAACCGATTATTCAGGAAGTGGACGAAAATACAGGTGTTACATTGATGCAATGGCAGAATATAAGCCGTAACGAATCAACTGGGCTGGAATTGATTTCCCGATTGGATCTATCCAAAAAGTGGGATGTTATGGCCAATGTCAATGCATACCATACGCGGTTCAGAGGCAGTGAAGCGTTTGGGGTCGATCCCTCGAAAGGGTTTAGCTGGAATGCCAATGCGACCACGAACTACCGTTTTATCCCACGGCTTTCCCTTCAAGCCCGTTTTGAATACCAGGCACCCCGTATCATGGCACAAGGGAAGGGTATTGAAAACTATGTGATAGATGCAGGGCTTAAGCTGGATGTGCTAAACCGTAAAGGAAGTATTCTATTCAACGCACGGGATTTATTGAACCAACGGCGTTTCGGGGGATATACGCACAGCAATGGAGTCCATCGTTATTTTGAACATCGATGGATGCGCAGAACCTTTATGCTGTCATTTAATTATCGTTTTGGCGATCAAAGCCTTAAGCGGGAGGAGCGTAAACGGGAGAATACCGAAGATTATGGAGGAGGAGAGCAACAGTTTTGATGGCTGTCAAAAGAGTTGGGTAAGTTCGTAAAGCGTGCCGATGCTGCGCCTGACATCCGTTGGTACTTCTTCCCTTTTGGGGTTGAAGTAAATGGCGTCCATGCCGACATTCTGTGCGCCGCGTATGTCTGCATCCAAACTGTCGCCAACCATTACGCTGTCGGGAATTGCTGTTTTCGCATTATTAACCGCATAGTGGAAAATCCGCGGATCGGGTTTATGGACACCCACCGTTTCCGAAATCACAACGGTGGAGAAATACTTTTTAAGATCACATTTGGTGATCTTGGTTTCCGCAGCGTCTCCGAAGCCATTTGAAATAAGGTGGAGAGTATATTTTTCGCAGAGGTAGCCGAGGGTTTCATGTACATGTGGGAACAAGTGGGTTTTCTGAGGGCACAGCCTGAGATAATCTTCTTCAAATGCCTTCGGGAATAACCGGGGGTCGATTTCCAGTTCACTAAATGTATCGGCAAAACGCGCTTCGCGAAGTTCAGATTTCGTAATTTTTCCGTGATGATAGAGTGCCCATAACCGATGATTATTTCGGTTATAAGTTTCAATAAACACGCCGGCAGAATCGATGCCCAGTGAATCGAAATTATAGGTGTCAAATAATTCCCTTAACGCCTCTTCGGCGTTTTTTTCGAAATCCCAAATGGTATGATCCAGATCGAAGAAAATATCTTTTTTCCCTGTATGCCGCATGATGCAAAGATACGGTTTTTTTTAGGGTACGTTCAGTTCTCGGAGCTGTTGCCGGATGTATTTCCCGGCGGGGGTAAGGTGATCTGGCGTCCACTTGCCTACAGTAGGGGCACCAGGAGCGAGTATTGCCGTGGTCTCCTCTTTATCTGTGATATTCCAGTTTGCCCAGCTTAATTGATGTTCTTCCATCCAGTTCATCCATTGTGCCGTTTTCGTTAGATCGAATTGACCGTTGCCGTTCGATTCACCGACACCCCACTCGGTGATAAACAGGGGAAGGCCCTTGGCCATCGCTGTCTCAGCTTTCCTCCGCAGGTTGTCCTGATGATAAGGGTCGCTGGCATAGAAGTGGAATGAATAAGCAATGTTATCATAACCAATGATGGGATCGTTAGCAGCAATATCTACATCTTGGTCCCAGTGGGGGCTTCCAACAATGATTAAATTTTCGGTATCGTATTTCCGGATTTCTTGGATAAGGGCAATGGAATAATCCTTGATAGTTGGCCATGATTGTCGTTCGGGCTCATTCCATATTTCGTAAATGATGTTCGGTGTGCCTGCATAACGGCGTGCCATATGCGTAAAAAAGACTTTTGCCTGTTCGATATTTTTATCGGCATTGTGGTCGTGCCAGTCGATGATTACATAAATTCCCCGTTTTATGGCCCGGTCCGCGATCCGCTGGATGAGTGCGGCCTGCTCTTCGGGATGTTGCAGGTATCCGCCGTCTGGTTCAATGGCCATGGATAGCCTGACGAGCGAAACCTGAAAATCATCTACCAACCAGTCGACCACCTCTCGGGTATAATACTTTTTGCCACCCCAGATGCTCCAGGAGAAACTCATACCACGGAGCTGCGGCGATATGCCATGCTGATTTACGATATGGTTTCCCGAAATTTTCAGGTATCCATGCTGCTCACTGGGTGTAGATGCTTTTTCTGTTGTGGCTTTTTGTTCTTTAAACAAGGTGCAGCCCAGTAAGGAAAGGGTGTAAAACGCGATAATTATTTTTTTCATGGCAATTTATACATAGCGGGTGTTTCATCACCGAACAGGACATATGAGTCTGCCTTGAATGCCCTGAAATCTGCGGCCGCCGGATGGTTTTGATAAGGCGTCCAAAAGGCGTCTTTCCGGTTGGCCCACGCAAGTGCATAGGCAAGTTTTACAGGTCGCAGTCGAAGTGCTTTGAGCAACACCGTTGTGTACCAATCGGCTTGGGTAAGATTTGATAGCCCCGTTTCGGTGAGTGCAGCCACTTTACGATGTTGTTCGGCAAAGTCTGAAACAATTTTCATTTTTTGGGCTGCTGCTGCAAGGGTAGCCGCCGATTGCAGATCACCGTAGTTGTCCATACCTACCAGATCTACATAGTCATCACCGGGATAACGCTCAACGTATTGTGATTCAGTGTTGAAATTTCTGTCGGGTGACCAGGCGTATAAAAAATTCCGTACATCGAGTTCGTCGCGCAGGTATTCCACGGTAAAGCGGTAAAGTGCCTTATATTCTTCCGCTGTGCAATGGGCCCGGCCCCACCAGAACCAATCGCCATCAAACTCATGGAAAGGCCTGAAGATTACGGGTACCGGTTTGCCGTCGGCACCGACCAGTGACCGGGCGTATTCCGCAATGGTTTCGAGTGAGGTTTTATAAACTTCATGGTGGTCTCCTCCTGGCAGGATCCGGCTGACTGCCTTTACCGGTGATTCACTCCAATAGAAGCTTTCTTTTGACACCGGGTTGGCGTAGTGCCAACAGTAGGTATTGACACCGCCGCGGTCGTAAGCTTCGATAGTAAGCTGGCGTGCGATCTGCTTTTCATAGGCAAACCAACTGTTTCCGGGATCAAAGAAACCGGAGATGTGATTGAAATCATGGCCATATACTGCGGGATACCCACCTGTAACAGTCTGTACATCCGATTTTTCAGTGGATACGATTGGTAGATGCGCTTCGTTGGCCCATTCGGTGTTGGGGTTATCCAAGCCACGCTTGGTGGCGTCTTGATGGCCGAAGAGAATGTGTTCTTCGGCCATTGTTCTGAGGTTGTAGAATAGCGCGGCAGTTTCATCGGTCGCATTTTTATCGACCAACTGTTCCCGGATTTCTGTCAAGGTAGGGGTTACGACCTCCGGATCAGGCTCTGAATCATCCGCCTTGCTCGGCTTTCCACAAGCAACCCACACTGTGAATGCGAGAACTGTCAACCACGGAGCTAACTTCTTCATATGCACAAAATCCGTTAGCGCAGTCCTACATGATCGATGAAAACTGAGCCGGACCAACCTGTCTCCTGCATGGTGATTTCGGTAATCGTTGCGGGATCGCCTAACTCGGACATGGATAGCTTATACTCAACCCATTTACCGGCTTCGAGGGTAATGACATTGGTGGTACCGCCGTTGACGCTGACATTGATTTTTTGGCCGTCGGTTTCCGGAGTCGCGTAGATTGCAAACGATAATTCCGTGTACCCGGCGGCATTCACGCTGAAATTGGCAAACTTGAGGGCACCCCAAGAGCCCTGGTAACTCACTTTGATGGCTGCATCTCCGTCCCTTACGTTTTCTGTATTGTTTAGATCTACTGTACTTCCCCAACCCCAGTTCTGTGCGTTGTTTTCCAGCTTATCGACAAACAATGGAAATGCCAGCGGATCTAAGGGCGCAGGGTCGCCAACGAACGAAAGGATGTCTGTACTGGAAATGGTAATACCTGAGAACGTCACAATGTCCACCGTACCGCGTGTCG
Source organism: Parapedobacter defluvii (assembly GCF_014642075.1). Taxonomy (GTDB): domain Bacteria; phylum Bacteroidota; class Bacteroidia; order Sphingobacteriales; family Sphingobacteriaceae; genus Parapedobacter; species Parapedobacter defluvii. The sequence goes on from NZ_BMIK01000005.1 coordinate 198,758, forward strand.
CTTCTTCAGGTACGGTGAGTGTCAATTGCTGTTCGGATTGGTTGCTAAAGTCCGTGATAGGTTCAGCTACGCCCTTGAGCCATACTTGGTTAACTAAGTCGAGATCCGTACCGTTTATGGTCAGCGTTTTGCCCCGTTCAATAGGGTTTGGCGACAACCCCGTCAATGCGGGAAGTGTGACGGCTAGTTCAGTCTCGCTTTCCAGTTCAATAGGTTCGGTACCCCCACAGGAGAAGATCAGGAGGCCGGTTTGTGCCTCCAACGGTACGCGGACGACCAATTCTGTGCGAGATTGGCTTTCGAATGTTGTTACAACCGCACCGCCTTCAAATGTCACCGCTGATATCCAATTGAGGTATTCACCTTGGATGGAAACGGTTTCACCGGGCTTGACAGTTTCGGTCATCGATGTAATTTCGACCGGAACATTGAGATTTAGGGGTGATTTTGAAACAATATCGCCCGCTGGGGTCTTAAGCGTAACCGGGCCATGTTCGGCTTCGATGGGAACGGTGATGATGATCTGCTCGGATGTATGCTCGATGAAAGCATTGCTCGGTATGCTCGCCCCAACGAGATCAATGGCCGTTACCTTGTCGAGGTTATTGCCGATGAATCGGATCTGTTCGCCATGGGAGACACCTGACGGTCCGAAACTGAGCAATTCCACCGCAGTGGAAAGCGGTTCTTTTTTCTCGCATGATAATGTTGTTAGCAAGACAATACCCACCAACAAAGCGGATACCTGCCTGATATGTATGTTAAGTTTCATTGTCGTTGTGTTTTAGGCATCATTCAGTTTTGCTTTCGTCTATTTTCGGGACCACCCTAAAGTTATCGAAGGCGATATCACAATCCCAATCTCCTGGACCATGTATAAGCACCCTGGTCCAGTATCCGTTGGGATTGACGACCGGAGTGACACCCAACTCTTTGTAACTTTGGATAATGGTCTCAAATGGAATAACGACCGTCTGCCATTGTCCGCCGGTATCGAAAGGTGGCGCCCACTGATAGGCATCGTTCACTTCGCTTTGGAGACCGAAGTTGAATTTGATCATGTTATTATTGTAGGGTTTCAGCGTGTTAACCTCGAATTTAAGGTCGTATTTTTCCGGTTTGAGGATAGCCTCATCGGGCAGCTTCTTGCTGATATCGCCCATGGCATCGGCTGCTCCTCCGGCTACCTCCGTCCAGGCCCAAGCGCCTATGGAGCGGGTTACACGGATGTAATTGCCGTTGATGGCCGGGGGATCACCTGCCCCTGGGTTACTGACTACGAACGAAGCGTTCCACCATCCCGTAAACGGATCGCTGCTAAGGATGATGTTCCGGTTATCCCGGTACCAGAAATCGGAAGGGGTTTCGCCAAAATTGCTTTTGATGGTAATCGGTCCCGATTGTGCATCTGCGGGAATCCTGACGCGGATAATGTCATCTTCCACAGCTATCACCTCCCCGGTGCCGCCACCTGTGAAGGTAACGGTAAGGGGCTCGTAAAAGTAATTACCCCGGATGGTGGCTACTTCCCCCGCCAGCGTGTACTCATTATCCATGGAAAGAATCAGCGGTTCACTGATTTGTACTTCAAAATCATGCTCAAGGATATGTCCGTTTGCAAAGATGATCCGCAGTTTATTGGTGATTTCCGAGGGTACCTGACTCGGAATAGTCACCAAGATGGTGTTGTTGGTCACATAGGTGGCGGTGAGTACCGCCTGCTGGTCGTTGAACCAGACCTCCCGGGCACCTCCTAAGTTTTCCCCCACGATAGCGATGAGGTTACTTTGATAGCCGCCTACCAAGAGCGAGTCGGCGGAGTCGGGATCGGTAACACGGATGTAACGGATCTGCGGCTCACCGCCGGTGCTTTCTTTCGAACATGAGCTATAACTGCCTGCGGTTAACAGGGCTACGGCTAGGTATATTATCGATTTATACAATGGTTTCATCTCATTTTTGTACTAAGTGGACTATTTATTGAAATAATCAACCGGAGGTTTACGCAAGTTGGGGGCTTGATTCAACTCTGCTGTCGGAATCGGTAGCAGGAAGTTACCGCTGTTCGCGTTTATATTCCTTGTACCGGGATCTACCCAAGGCGTTTTTATAAATTTCCATGACGTTGGGTTAGGAAACTGGTCGGGCTCCGTAAAGAATCGTTCACGGTCCTGTGCATTCAGGATATCGTAGGCCTTTTGCGGGTTGTGGTAATGCAGGCTGACGAGGTCATACCAGGCCATGCCCTCCATGGAAAATTCGATAAAGCGTTCTTTCAAGATGGCATCCAGGGTCAGCGGCTCTTCACGCGGTGGCAATCCTGCCCGGGTATGTACTTTATTGAAGTACTCCATCGCCGTTTCATCGGTTGTAGAGGTGCCATTGCCTAATACCGCTTCGGCGTAGATCAGGTAAATTTCAGCCAGCCGTTGCATATACGTATCGTGGCCATAGTTCTGCGATGCGGCTTGCCCACCTACGTCTTCGGCTTTTCCGGTAACGTATTTTTTGATGGAGAGAAAATTCACATCCGTACCACTGAAGGGGAAAACCAGCTCTTGCTTGCCACCCGGAATGGATTGCGTGATTTCCGAATAATGTGCGCCGGGAAGCATGAATGTCGCTTTCAACCGCTGATCGAGTGTCCTCCCTGCCAAACCTGTTTCCGTAGGTACAATGCCGTCATACAGCGATATCATCCACCAGGTCGCTCCTTTATCGCCACCCCATCCATCGCCGTTTGCGATATCGCCGCTATAGGCCAGGTAAGCGGGAGTCGAATTCTGTACTCCCCAAGCGCCGGGGGCAAACGTCCACTGCAGGGAGAATAGTGATTCGGCGTTGTTATCGTAGGGATAAAGAAACAGTTCGGCATAGTTGGTAAGCAAGGATGCTCCGCTCATCCGGATTACCCGGTCAGCATAGTATTTTGCGCTATCGAGGAATGTCTGATCCCGGCTACCGGAGCCGCCGGATACCACCCCTGCCCGCGTGAGATAAAAGCGTGCCAGCATACCTTCTGCCGACCATTTGGAAAGTCGTCCCGGACGGAGAGGGGTTTCAGGCAGGTCTTCGGCAGCGGCGCGCATTTCATTGGTGATGTACCGCCACACGCTTTCCGGCGTGTTGCGTTGGATGGTGGTGTCTGCCAGAAGCGTGAGGTTGTTTTCGATGATTGGCACAGCACCCCAATTCATGACGAGAAAGCGGTAGGCCAGCGCCCGCATAAATCGTGCTTCCGCAATTGCCATCCGCTTGATATCGGGGGAGACACCGTCTCCTGCATATTTCTGGATGTTCTGTATGGCCAGATTGGCCTGCCCCACGACAATGAAGAACGAGCGCCAGGCGGTGCCGTTTTCCGGAGTATCCCCGGTAGTATTGAAGAGTACATTGCCCCGATCGTTATAGGCGGAATAGGCTGTTCCTGCACGGAAATCACCCAAGTTATACGAAGCCTTATCGTTGTAATCAAACCAGACTTGGCTGTACAGTAGCGCGGTAGCGGCCAATACTTGATCGTCGGTTTTATAAAAGCTGGCGTCAACGATGGAATCCGTCGGCGGCTTTTCCAGGAAGCTTTTATTGCAGCTTAGAAGAGTTACAAAGGAAGTCAATAGGAGTGCCTTTGCAAAAGTATATCTTGTCTGTGTCATGGTTGTCATCGATTAAAAACTCATACCCAAACTGAATGTATAAATTGGAGTCAACGGATAACGACCGAAGTCGAGGCCGATGGCTTGGTTTTGATTGCTGGCATCACGACCGATATAAGCCCCTACTTCGGGATCAAATCCGGTATATTTCGTGAATGTTGCCACATTTTGTGCACTGAAGGCCACCCGCGCGCTTTGCAAGACTTTCAGTCGCGCAAGCAGGGAAGAAGGAAGATTATACCCCAGCGCAATGTTTTTGATGCGCAGGTAGGAACCATCTTCTACCCACTTGTTGGTGTGGCGGTCGTAGTTTCCATTGGGACCATGCGAGATGCGCGCAACATCGGTACCTGGGTTTTCCAGTCGTACCTCGCCGTTCTCGCCTACGATCGGACGTGCATAATCCATGGCACGGATCATCAGGTTGCGGCTCAGGTTGATGTTGTTGGGATTGGAATTAACCTTTGCCATGTAATTGTACACATCGTTGCCGTAAGCTCCCGTTAGCAAGATGCTGAGATCAAACCCCTTATATGAAAAAGAATTTGTGAAACCGAGGAAGAACTTCGGATAGGGATTTCCGATGAAGGTAAGGTCATTGACGTCGATGATGCCATCAGGTGAACCGTTAGGGCCACTGATGTCTTTATATTTTACGTCGCCCACCCATATGTTGCTTTCGTTGGTAGGCATACGGTCTCCGTTATTGTCAACTGGTACGGGACTGTTGTTGATTTCTTCAATCGATTGGAACAATCCCTCTTCGATATAACCCACGAACTGCCAGGGGGCCATGCCTACCACAGACTGCTGTGTCCAGTCCTGAAGCCACCAGGATGTCCGGTTGATCTGTGCCGCATCGGAGTAGAACTTCTTGATGGTTGTTTTAAATCCGGAAATGTTGAAGTTTGTCTGCCAGGTGAACTGTTCGTTCCGGATGTTGACCGTGTTTAGTGTGATTCCCCATCCCTTGTTTTCCAAAGCGCCGATGTTGACCTGAGGTGCAGCCACGGCTCCCACGCCGTTGGTACCCATGTACCACGGTAAGGGATTTTCCATCAACAGGTTGTCTGTCTGTTTGATGTAATAGTCGGCCTCCAATTCGATGCGGTTTTTGAGCAGGCCGAAATTTATACCGAAGTTGTAGGTGAGTGTCTCTTCCCATTGCAGGCCAGGATTGTTATAGCGGCTGGGTAAGAATCCCGTTCCAGAAGGTGTTGCTCCGGGTCTCATGGGCGAATAGATGTATCCGCTGCCTCCCTGATTTCCAGTGGTACCTGTTTCGAATCTCAACTTCAGTTCGCTGATGGCGGGAACATTAAAAAAATCTTCCTGTGTGACCCGCCATGCGGCGGATATTGATGGGAATATCCCCCATTTGTTCTCTTCGCCGAAGTTCACCGATCCGTCGGTACGGATGGTTCCTGATACGATGTAACGGTCGTCGTAATTGTAGTTGATCCGGCCGAGATAAGACTCCATGGCCCAGTCGCCAGAGCCACCTGTCGCCGATGCAGTGAGCGGGTCGCCCGCCTCTAAGTCTAGAATGTCATTTGTAAGAAATCCGGTCCGGCGACCGCCCAGGTTCTTCCAGTTGGAAGCTTGGGCCTCGTGTGTGGCCATCAGGTTAATGTGGTGCTTGCCAAGCTGTTTGTTGTACTCCAATAATTGATTCCAATTCCAATAGGTGTTTAGGTTTCCCCGGCTCTGGAGCGATGCCGTGGCATTTTCAGCCCATCCAATTTTGTATACGGGGATGTAGTAATCCGAATTGGCAAAGCCGAAGTTGGTATTGAACGAAGAACGGAATTCGAGGCCTTCAATGATTTTGATGCCCACATTGATGCCGCCGAGAAACTGCCTGCGGGTAAGATCGTTGGTGGTCAGGCTGGCAATAGCCAATGGGTTTACGGGCGCAAATTGGTTCGCTCCGTTGTTGTCATCGCCACCTCCCCATGATCCGTCTTGGTTTTTGACGGGAATCTGCGGCGTAAGCTGAAGGCCGTTTGAGATGATATTCTCCTGGCTGGTGGTGAGGCTCTCGTCGGTTTGGCTGAAACTTAGGTTGGCCCCCAAAGACAACCACTTTCTGGGCTTGGCGTCGATATTCAATCGGCTGCCATATCGTTCGAAACCTGAGCCAGGCGCTATACCTTCCTGATCCATATACTCGCCAGACAGGTAATAAGTGATCCGGTCGTTCCCCCCGCCCAGGCTCAGCTGATGCTTATGCATGGGGGCACTGCGGAAGAGCTCTTTCTGCCAATCGGTACCTTTTCCTAACAACGAAGGATCCAGGAATTGCTGGGGAGTTTCACCACCTGCAATCTCGTGGTATTCGTTGACCATTTGAGCATATTGTCTGAGGTCCATGACCTCCATCCGTTTTGGACCGGTCTGAATGGTGTATTGGCCACTATAGTCGATTTTAGTCTGTCCGGCCTGGCCCCGCTTGGTGGTGATGAGCAGGACTCCATTCGTGGCCCGGGATCCGTAAATCGCTGTAGCGGAAGGCCCTTGGAGAACTTGGATGTCTTCGATATCGGCTGGATTGAGTCCGGCTAAGGGGTTGGATGAGCTCTGTTCGCCGAAGGATACCGCTTGACCGGCCATCTGCACGCCGTCAATTACGTAGAGGGGTTCATTCGTACCATTGATTGAATTGATACCTCGGATATTTACCGATATTCCACCACCCGGTTGACCTGAATTTTGTGTGATATACACGCCGGCGGACCTACCTTGGATCGCTTGCTCAATCGTTGTGTTGACTGTCTTGCCGATGTCTTCTGCAGAAATCGTCGTTTGCGCACTGGTTAGGTTACCTCGTTTGCTGGTACCATATCCGATGATCACGACCTCGTCTAATGCAGAGGTGGCGGTTTGCAGGTAAACATCGACGACACTCCGGTTACCCACGGTTGTCTCCAACGTTTGCATGCCCAGATAAGAAAAGACGAGGACAGCATCGTCTGCGGATACCGATATCCGGTAACTTCCATCGTTTGCCGTTGAGGTAGACTGGGGGAGGCCCTTCACGGTGACCGAGACACCCGAAAGCACCGCTCCCGATTCATCCATTACCCTTCCGCTTACCTGCCGTTGGGTGTTGGCTTGCCCAACTGCCAACTGAATAATGGCCAACGCCAAAAAAAGTAGTTCCGCTTTTTTTAATAAATGTGGAATCATAAGGTTAAAAATTGGTTGTTAAACAGTCTCAAATGTAACTTAATTTCTATTGAAGTATTAATACTATTTTTGCATATTATTATAAAAAAGACACCTGATAGCTTTATCCTGTGACCATTAAGATATGTATTGTATCATTGGCCGAGTAGGTGGATCATCTGCAAACAGCACCGACTGTTATGATAGGGGCATTTCCAAAACCCAGCTTTGTCTTCCCGATCCATGATGCGTCCGTTTTCATCTCTGCCCCAATACCATTCACCTCTTTGCTGGTCAATGAGGTACCCCTTGATGTACTGCCAAGCCTGTGAAGCGGTTGTCAGGTATCGGCGGTTGCCAGACAGGATGCCGATACGGTAGAAGCCTACTACCGCTTCGGCCTGTACCCACCAATGCTTCTCGGCAACGAGCTTGTTTGTAGCTGGGTTAAATTCATAGTGCAATGCTCCTGATGTGTCTACCCACTTCGAGCTGGCCGCAGCTAGCCGCAACGACAGAGTACGAATCGTGTCGGCTATCCGTGTGCCGTTAATCGCGTGGGATGCTTCGCACAGCAGCCATGATGTTTCAATCTCATGTCCAAAAGACCGGAGGGGGGAGGATTTCGCTTGCCAATGCTCATTAAAAAACAGGATCAGGTGACCTTGCTGATTGACGAAATGTTTTTCGAAAAGTTCGAGTAGCGTCTCGATTCGTTGTTTTAACGTGTTGTCTGGCCATATAGTGTATAGGTTCGTATAAGCTTCCAATAGATGGAGATGTGTGTTAAGTGTTTTCTTTTCATTGTCGTCTTTCTCACTCAATTTTAATTGTGTGGTTGGAGTCCAGTCTCTACTGAATGCTTCGATATATCCTTCCTGATCGGTATCCCAACTATGCTGTTCGATAACATCATAAAGCTTTTTGGCAATTTCCAATATGCCATCATCGTCCTGTATTTTATAATATTCAGCCAAACCGTAAATGGTAAATGCGAGAGCGTAGATTTGTTTGCGATTGTCAGCCGCACCTCCATCCGGATATACCGACCAATATACACCACCATATTCCGGGTCGATAAAATGCTGCCGGATATATTGATAAGCGATGTTTGCCATCTCAAGGTACCGATGGGTGCGGGTGTGATGGTATCCTGCCGAAAAGGCCCATAAAATGCGTGCATACATGACGGAGCCAGCCGTGCTGTTGGGATGTGGTTTATCGGTATGATCAACCTTCGGATAAAAGCGGAGGCTGGTATCGTCAAAGACTACATCGCTCCAATAGTCCAATATGCGTTTGAGCTCCGATTCAAATTCAATACTTTTTAAATTGTGCAGCGTTGCGTTGCTCAATACGTTCATTTTTCTGGGTAAGTTTTTGAATATTTTCTACCGATAGTGCGGAAAAAAACCGATCTTCAGGTGTGTTTTTCGCATAGTCAATCAACTGTTCTATTGAACTTGTTGCCACGTGCAGGCGTGTATCTGATGACGCGTAATATATAAAAACTTTGCCATCGTCATCTGCGACCCAACCGTTGCAGAAAACAACATTGGAAACATCGCCAATGCGCTCATCGCCCTCCGGTGCCAGGAAATATCCTGCGGGCTTATGGATGATTTTGGAGACGTCGTCGAGGGCAGTCATAAATAGATAGAGTACATACCGTAGTCCGGCAGCCGTATGGCGTACACCGTGCGCCAAATGTAGCCAGCCTTCCGGGGTTTTCAACGGGGAAGGCCCCTGACCGTTCTTGGCTTCGTATACGGTATGGTATTTCTTCGCATCTATGATATGTTCATGACACACGACCGCATTTTTCATGCTCCCGGTCAGTGCGAACGCAATCCCGCCTCCTTTGCCAGCTTCGATGAAGCCGTCCTGCGGTCGGGTGTACAGTGCATATTTTCCATCGACAAATTCGGGATGCAGCACTACATTACGTTGTTGCGGCGAGTTCGTTTTTAGATCGGGGAGACGTTCCCAATGTTCCATATCGCGGGTGCGGATGATTCCGCATTGCGCAATGGCAGCAGATTGGTCAGATTCAGGTGCACTGGTATCGCGGCGTTCGGTACAGAAAAGGCCGTAAACCCATCCATCCTCATGTTGAGTAAGTCGGATATCATACACATTGGTATCCGGGTCTTCGAGTTGAGGGATACTTACCGGATACTTGCGGAACCGGAAATGATCAATACCATCGGGACTTTCTGCAATGCCAAAGAAGGATTTCCGGTCGGTTGCTTCTACGCGGACCATCAGCAGGTATTTATCCTGCCATTTGATGGCTCCAGCATTGAATGTGGCATTGATGCCAATGCGTTGCATCAGGAAAGGATTGGCAAACCGATCAAAATCATACTGCCATTCCAACGGTGCATGCGCAGCGGTAAGGACCGGATAACGAAACCGCGTAAATACACCATTGTCTGGCCATATAGCCTCGTTTTTCCTATTAATCAGTTCCCCATGCATCTTGATGAGGGCTGCCTTTTTTGCTTCGAAATCAGTTACAGACAAAGACACAATTGTTATTTTGAACTAGTTAATTTTCCAGTTTATTCCACCATGTTTTCTTTAGGGTTATGGCCACCGTAGCTAACAGAACGATGGTGACTAGGAGCTCTGCTTTCATCATCAGTACCAAATACATCGGCAAAATGGTGAGGCACAATTGCCCGATGATTCCGAGCACGACGTTAAACATGTCCCTGCCAAAATTTTGGTTGGGAATGAAGGTTGGGTCATCGGCAGCAACCATAAGCCGGATGGGCTTCCAAACCCCCCAGGGTTTTACCGTACGGTAAAATTCCTTAAGCACTTCGGTGTCGGTAGGTTTGGTGCATAGCGACCCTACGATGGACCCAGCCAGCGACAATACAAAAAGTAAGGGGAAATAATATAGATCCAAGAAATCAAATAACAAGGGAAACACCAATGCCGGCACGATGCCCGCTAGCATTCCCCAAAAGAAGCCCGATGCATTGAACCGCCACCAATACCATTTCAGCATATTAGCTGCGATGTATCCGCCATACAATGCGGATACAATCCATTGCAGTATGCTGTTTACGTCTTCCGCAAAAAAGCCGAGGGAAATGCCGATAACAGCGATGGCAATGCCAGCGATGTAATTGGTATTACGGATGGCCGTGTTTGATGCGTTGGGCTTTATGTATTTCAGATAGATATCGTTCGTGAAATAGGCTTGTGCAGCATTCAATGTGCCTGCAAAAGTTCCCATGAAAGCCGCCATCAGGCCGGCAAGTAACAGTCCCATTAATCCTACGGGTACAAACTGGAGGATAGCCGAAGGTAAAATCCGTTCGAAATCGACGCCGTTGGCCGATTGCAAATTGAGCTGATCGTAATACAAAAGACCCAGCACCGCGAAACCGATGACCATGGCGTAACGGATGGGCAGTAATACCACCGAGACTAAACCGCTCATCTTTGCGGCGTCTTTTGGAGATTTCGTAGACAGGATTTTTTGCATGTCATAATTAGGTGCCGGACCGGCAAGGCTTGCAAAAACCCCTTTGAAGAGCATCATCATGAAAAAGATGGTAAACAGATCGAATCCATCGCTTCGGATTTTGCTGTTCACTTCATCAATAATGCCTGCCCAATTTAAGTCGTCCAGCGTCCATCCAAAAAATGGCGAAAGCCATCCTTCGGGGACAAGCAGCGGTTTGAGGGCCAAGTGATGCGCGGCAATCACAGCGATGACAATAGCAGCGGCAGACATGATTGTGTATTTGACAGCATCTCCAATCACGATACTGGTCATACCACCGAGAATGGAATAAAACATTGTGAACAGGCAGAAAACCACGCCATAAAAATGCGGAACATACGCCGGCCCGATGGTGAAAGGGAGGTACGGTCTGATGCTACTCCACGGAATGAAGATTTCAACAAACTTACCTAATCCAATGAAACCGTAGGCGAGGAAACCGAAGCAACTGATCAGTGCGAATATGACCACGATCGTATGTGATGCCAGCATGCCCTGCCCTTTGGTTCCAAAGCGTGTCCCCAACCATTCAGCACCCGTCGTAACGTTGCTGCGGCGTAACCATACCGATAAGTACATCATCAGGAAAATCTGGTTGAATACCGGCCACAGCCACGGTATCCAAATACTTTTCAGGCCATATACAAATGCCAGTGTGACCATCCACATCGTTCCGGATATATCAAACATATCCGACGCATTGGACATGCCTAACATGTACCACGGTAGTTTTTTACCGCCTAATAAATAGGATTCTTTATCACGCTGTGCACGCTTTTTTAGCACGACGCCCAGTATAATCATGGCAGCCAAATAGAGCAGGATGATGATAATATCGATGGGTTGGAGCAGCATATGCGATCAGTGGGTGGATGGTTGATAAATATGAAGGGAGCCGAGTCCGTCTTCAAACCGTACCTTGGGCATCCGGTAGAATTTCCGGAAATCGGCGGCGGCGGGATGTGATGGGTAAGGCACATAGTAATGATTGGGCCGATTGATGGCATTGCGCCACAATAGTACCCATGCAATAGGGTAGTCCTTAATAGTGGGGTAAAGTACCTGCGTAAACCAGTTCGGATTGGGAATCTGTTCGTATCCGGTTTCGGTAATGGCGGGAACTTTATCCAGCTCTTTGGCAACCTTCGTGAGGATACCTAAACTCGTTGACATCCGCTCAATATATGCTGCTTCGTCACCCATGCAATAATCGTCAAATCCAACAATGTCTACATAGTTGTTGCCGGGATAACGCGCTAGGTAATCTGCTTCGGACGTTATTGTGCTGCTGGAATAGGCGATAAGTAGATTCGCTAATCCATTTTTGTTTCGGAGATAGTCTATGGTGTATTGCCATAATGCCACATATTCTTCCGGTGTGCAGAATGCTTCGCCCCACCAAAACCAGCTTCCCGTATGTTCGTGGAACGGACGGAAAATAACGGGTACTTCAATCCCTTCTTCCGTTTTCAGGCTTTTGAAAAAAGCAACCAACTGGTTGAGGTACTCATTATAGGTATTATGGTGTATTCCATCTGGCAGGATTTCTTTCACACTGTGGCGGGTGGTATCCCATGCACTTTGTCCGTTTACCGGATTGGTGGTATGCCAACTGATGGTATTGATGCCACCACGTTTGTAGGCTTCTATAATACGGGTACGCATCAGGTCGAACGATACATTGTCTAAATTGGCCGGCTTGCCGATTTCCAGGTGTCCCACGTCCCAGCCGTACACGGCCGGATATGCACCGGTTGTGCTTCTTACATCGGATTTACCCGGTTCGGCTGACCAGTTAACGCCGTAAGCTACAGCGTCTTGATGCCCCAATAGCAAGTATCTGCCACTTATTGACTTCAGGGTGCCCAATAAAGCCGCTGTTTCGGGTGATAAATGTGCGATGGCGGAACCCATTGCGAGGTAAAAGGTGACAAGTGAAAAACCAGCTTGTTTAATTATGTGCATAGCAGGTCAATAATTGGTTATTACAAAAGCAAACATACGGGATGTATGGAGCTCGAAAATAATACTTTTTTAGCGTTTTATAATAAAGTTCTTGCAATCGGTTAGTGTGGTATAGCAAAGGGCTAAGATCTGATAGTTTTGTGCCAGCGGATGGCATTTTTACATAACACCTTTTTATTTATTTTTGTGACACCAATTATATGCAGAATATCATGGCCCAAAAAATCACCAGGGAAGTAACGCCGCTTACGGAAAGTGACTGTTTTACACTGTTTTGGCGGGTGAAGGAACATTTTGATTTTCCATTACATTTTCACGACGAATATGAGCTCAACCTCATCCTCAATGCAAAGGGTGCACGACGTATCGTGGGCGACCATGTATCCCCTATCGACGACGTGGAACTGGTATTGGTTGGGTCAAATCTCTATCACGGCTGGTTTGATGATGCTTGCGAAAGCCGGGAAATAACGGAGGTGACCATCCAATTCCATCGTAATCTGTTCAGTGAGGACTTTCTTCACAAAAATCAGTTGAACTTTATCCGCAAGATGTTTGATAAATCGCAACAGGGTATTCTGTTTAGCCGTGAAACCACTCTTTCGCTTAGGGATCGGTTGATTGGGCTTAAAGCCAAGACCGGCTTCGATTCGGTGTTGGAATTGATGGCGATTCTCCACCGGCTCTCGCAGTCCGAAGGTATTCGGATACTGAGCAGTGCGGGGTTTGATGGCGACCATGCACGATCGAACAGCCGGCGTATCGTAAAGGTTTTTGAATACTTGAATGAACATTACAGCGAGCCGGTAACGCTGGCGGATATGGCTGCTTCTGTCAATATGCACGAAGCTTCATTCAGCAGGTTTGTCAAAAAAAGTACAGGAAAAACGTTTATCGATAGCCTGAATGAAATCCGGCTTGGCCATGCTACGCGATTATTGATTGATACGAACCAAACGATTGCGGAAATCGCATATGGCTGTGGATTTAACAATATTTCAAATTTCAACAGAATATTCAAGCAGAAGAAAAATTGTACCCCACGGGAATTCCGTGGAAACTTTTCGGGTGCGAGGATCTATATCTGAGTGCGAAGTTGTAGGTACAAATTACGAAGTTGGGATACGAAGTTCGGAATGCAGACGATATTGATATGTGGATGGTTGCTGATGCTTATTGTCGCTGATCCGTGTAAATCCGCTGAATCCGATTACCTGTGTTTATATAAGAGTTTCGTATTATTGTCATAATGTAGACCGCAGTTTGTAACTAACCGATGTAAATCGATACTTTTGTGGTTGCTTTTCAGGAGTTTTGGTATGCGAAAGCCGTTGGTGCTATTTTATTTCTTGGTATTTTATGCTACTGCGCAATTGGCGTGGTGGGGGGTGTTACTTATTGAAAACCAGCCCGACCGGAAAATTATGATTATCGGGGAGGGGATTTTTTTCATGCTCATATTCGTGGTGGGCGCGTTGAAATTGAAAAAAGCGTTTGTGCGTGAGCATAAAATACAGCAACAGCAACAAAATTTTCTGTTGGCGGTTACCCATGAACTGAAATCTCCACTTGCATCCATCAAGTTAGCCATTCAAACCATTCTAAAACGGGACCTCAGTAAGGAGCAGCGTGATCAATTTTTGTCTAACTCGCTGAAGGATATTGAGCGTTTAGATGACTTGGTTGGTAATGTGCTGATTGCTACTAAGCTGGAGAATCTGCGTTATAATTTCCCCAAAGAACAAATCGACCTGACGGAACTTGTGAAGAGCGTGGCAGGTAGATTGCAAATCCACTCCTGTACATCACAGGTGATCAAAACTGAATTGCAACCCAATATCCAAATCGAAGGCGATCGGTTCGCTATTACCAATGTGGTGAATAATTTGATTGAAAATGCGGTCAAGTATTCCCCACCTTGTGCGCATGTAGTGGTTAAGCTTGCAGCCCAGGACGATAATGTATTGTTCAGTGTGGCCGACCATGGTATCGGTATTGCGGACAATGAAAAGAAACTTATCTTTAACAAGTTTTATCGGGTAGGAAATGAAGATACCCGTAAAACCAAAGGTACCGGATTGGGGTTATACATTGTGAAAACAGTCTTGGAAAGACACCGCGCACAGATAAGTGTGAAGGATAATACGCCCTCCGGAAGCATTTTTGAAGTCATATTTAATAACCATTATGCAACAAACTAAACAGCGCATTTTGCTGGTAGAAGATGAGGAACATTTGCTGGATGCCATTAAACTTAACCTAGAGTTGGAGGGATACCGGGTGTCCACAGCCACCGATGGAAAAAAGGCATTGAAAATATTTAAAGAAGAACGGTTTAACCTGGTTATTCTGGACGTAATGATTCCCGAGATCGATGGATTTCAGGTAGCCGAGACCATACGTTTGCAAAACACGGAAGTACCCATTATGTTCCTGACGGCTAAAAACAGCAGCGAAGACCGTATTACGGGACTGAAGAAAGGGGCAGATGACTATCTGGTAAAGCCTTTTAATCTGGAGGAGTTGATTCTCCGTGTGGGAATTCTTGTGCGCCGGGGCATGAAAGGGGATGAATTAAAAGAATTGAATTCATACACCATCGGTGATAAAACCATTTACTTCAACTCGTTTGAGCTGCATCACGCTGATGGAACAGTGACATCACTCACCAAAAAGGAGACTATGTTGCTTAAGTTATTGATTGAACGACGCAATGAGGCGGTCTCGCGCGAACAGATATTGGAAACGGTTTGGAATTACGATGTGTATCCGTCCACCCGTACCATCGATAATTTTATTCTTACATTCAGGAAATATTTTGAGCCGGATCAGAAACACCCGGTATATTTCCATTCTATCCGCGGCGTAGGCTATAAATTTACCGACAATCCGCAGAGCTAATGATGACCTCAAGGGTGCGTGCATTGGTGTTGGTGATATCCTTTCTTTTTTTGGCTTGGACGGTATACGCCCGTGCCTACCAATTATCGGGGATGATCATCGGGTTTATGGCGTACCTTACATGGAGCCATTACCGTGAGGGAACCGTGTTTATTGCTACGCAGGCTTTTCAGAAGCAGGATTTTGAACGAGCAAGATACCTGCTTGCAGATATCAAGAAACCTGAATCGCTTCGTAAAGGAAGGCGTAATTATTACGAATTTATGATGGGAAACCTTGCGCTCAAAGCGGAGGATTATGACGAGGCGGAACGACATTTTCAGTTAGCTTCTCGTTTGCCATTTCGGCGGCCCAATGATAAGGCCATTATTTTGGTAAATCTTGCCAACATTAACCTTCGGCGAAAAAATTACGAGCGTGTGAAAGCCTACGTCGAAGTGGCTCGTAAATTGGAGGTGACCTCGCGGGTAGCACACATTATTAATAAAATCGAAAACGAGATACCTAAAGATCAATCGTGACTAATAATTTGAAGAACAACTTACTGATTCGTGCGGCTTTTTCGCAGCCAACCGAACGACCTCCCGTTTGGATGATGCGCCAAGCGGGTCGCTTTATGAAAGAATACTGGGATATAAAAAACAGATATTCGTTTCTGGAAATGTGTAAGACCCCTGAGATAGCAGCCGACGTAACGATGCTGCCCGTTGATTTATTGGGGGTAGATGCAGCTATCTTATTTTCGGATATCCTGGTAACCGGGGAGGCTATGGGTGGGCAGCTTAGTTTTGAACAGGGGGTGGGACCTCGGTTTGCCAATCCCGTTCGCAGTTATGCCGATGCCGAAGCATTACAAACCAATGTTTTGGATAAATTGCAATATGTTGCAGATGCGATCAAGGTCATTCAACAACGTTTACAGGGCTCAATTCCCCTGATCGGCTTTGCCGGTGCACCTTTTACGGTGCTCAGTTACCTTGTCGAGGGGGGCTCATCCAGGGATTTTAAACGTACCAAACTGTTGCTGCACAATGAACCGGAACTTGCTCATATCATTTTGCAGAAAATTGCAGATGTGACCGTTGACTATTTGAATATGCAGCTAGCGGCGGGGGTGAATGCTTTGCAGTTGTTCGACAGTTGGGCATTGGCATTGGCTTGGGATGACTACCAGGTCTTTTCACATCGTTATAATGCCTACATTTTTTCGAAATTGCAACGCAACGGTGTGCCGGTGATTTCTTTTTGCAAGGGAAGCTCGGTGTTTGCGCCGCTTATGGCGGCCGCTGGACCCGACGTAGTTTCAGTCGATTGGAATGCGGATCTACGACAGGTAAAAGATAATTTGCCGAGCGGTGTGGCCGTGCAGGGTAACCTGGATCCGTTCGTGTTGTATGCCGACAAAAAAGTGATCAAAGAGAAAATTCTGCATTTATTCGAACGGATGCGCGGACAGGACGGTTTTATCTTTAACCTTGGACATGGAATTATGCCTGATATTCCGTTTGATAACGTGAAATATGCAATCGAAGTAGTAAGGGAGTTTAGTTATTAGATTTGCGTATAGTGTACTGCGTAAGGAGATACTCACCAATCACAATACGCAATACTCGATATGCTATACTCAGTATTCAATCCGATGTTGTACCTCTACATCAAGGCTGTTCATATTATTTTCGTCATCACCTGGATGGCGGGCTTATTTTACATGGTGAGGTTATTCATTTATCATACTGAAGCCAAGCAAAAGCCTGAAGATGAATATGCTGTTTTGCATCGACAATTTGTGATAATGGAAAACAAATTGTGGTGGATTATCACAACGCCTTCCATGTACTTGGCCGTGTTGGCTGGCCTGAGCCTGCTTTACATCGTACCGGGTCTATTGGAAACAGGATGGATGCATGTGAAACTCGTTTTTGTCCTTGGATTGGTTACCTATCACTTTGTCTGCCAACGGATCATGCTTAGGCTTCGGGACGAAACGAGCCGTTGGACTTCCATTCGGCTTAGGTTGTGGAATGAATTGGCTACGGTCCTACTTTTTGCAATTGTTTTCGCGGTAGTGCTTAAGAGTGCAATCAATTGGATATATGGCGTACTGGGGTTGTTGCTGCTATCCGTTATGTTGATGCTTGCGGTTAGGTGGTACAAGAAAATCAGAGAGCGTTAATCACCAAAACAAAGGTATTTTAATTCCATATACTCATCAAGACCATGTTTGGAACCTTCCCGCCCGATTCCGGATTGTTTAATACCTCCGAACGGTGCTACCGCATTGGATAGCAAACCCGTATTGATACCGACCATCCCTGCTTCCAATTGTTCAGAAACCCGCCAACATCGATGGATATCGGTGCTGTAAAAATAGGCAGCCAAACCAAATTCGGTATCGTTTGCCATTGCAATGCCTTCGTCTTCGGTTTTGAACCGAAACAACGCGCAGACAGGACCGAACGTCTCTTCCTGGGCGATCAACGCCGAAGGAGAGACGTCTGTTAGAACCGTTGGCTGATAGAAGCGGTCTTTTTTGATTTTACCCCCGGTAAGTAGAGTTGCTCCTTTATTAGTCGCATCTTTTACATGGGCCATTACCTTTTCCAATCCCTCGTTGTTAATGATCGGACCTACCTCCACTCCTTCATCAAGGCCATTTCCTACCTTGAGTTTCTTTACGGCTGCGGTCAGTTTCTCAGCAAAGCTATCAAATACGGCATCCTGCACATAAAATCGGTTAATGGATACGCATGTTTGTCCGGAGTTGCGAAATTTACCTGCGATGGCTCCTTTTACGGCTGCATCCAAATCAGCATCATCGAATACAAGAAATGGAGCGTTCCCACCCAGCTCGAGTGACACTTTTTTGATGGTGCCTGCCGCATGGGCCATAAGTGATCGGCCTACTTCCGTGGAACCGGTAAACGATATCTTACGTATCAACTCATTCGTGGCAAATTCCTTACCCATGCCTTTACTGTCCTTTCCCGTGATCACGTTAAAGACACCGGCGGGAAATCCGGCTTCATGGGCCAGTTTTGCGACAGCAAGCGCTGTAAGGGGAGTCTGTGAGGCCGGCCTTAAGATCACCGTGCAGCCGCTGGCTAACGCGGGTGCTACTTTACGGGTAATCATGGCAAGGGGGAAATTCCAGGGAGTAATGGCGGCAACCACACCGATGGGTTGCCGGATGGTGACGAGCCGTTGCCCTTTTTTTGGGGCCGGGATCGTTTCACCATATGCCCGTTTAGCTTCCTCCGCAAACCATTCAACAAAAGAGGCACCATAATCCACTTCGGTGAGACTTTCTGCCAAAGGTTTTCCACTCTCCTGGGTCATGATGTGGGCGAGTTCTTGCTTATTTTCGATGATGAGATTATACCACTTCCGGACGATACCACTCCGCGTTGTGACATTGGTATCTCGCCAGCTTAACCATGCAATATGTGCATCATCAATTGCTTTTTTGCAAACTTTTAAATCCAAATCAGGAATAGAAGTAATTAATTCCCCTGTAGCGGGATTAGTGACTTCAAAACTGTTTCTTGCTTTAACGAATTTTCCATTGACATATGCTTGGTTGGTAATTAGTTTTGTGTCCATTTTAATAGATTTTTTATTTATACTAAACGCTTGGCGATACCAAGAGTTTTACGATAATTATGAACATTCTCGCTAATTTAACTACGTTTGTTTTCTTTCTTGTACTTTTGTCCCATCAGACGGTAGTACGTGGCGGAAGAAACCAACGGATTAAGCAACACTCCCATTTCTAAGGACCGGCGTGAGCAATATAAAGAAAAACGCGGCATATAACATTGTTTTATCTGCTACCCAGGTTTTATTTCCCGTTTTAGTGTTTCCTTATGTTTCCAGGGTATTGGGACCTAAGGGAATGGGAAGTATCGGGTTTGTAGAGAATTTTACTCATTATTTCATAGTGTTGGCTGCATTGGGAATACCAGTTTATGGGGTACAAGAAATCGCAAAGCATAAACAGGATGACATGGCCCGGTCCGCTGTTTTCAGCGAAATAATTATTATACATTCCATCACCACACTTATCTTATCCATCGTTTTTGTGTTTTTGTTTATGACTGTTGGTCAACTATATGAATACCGACCGTTATTCATAATCAGTGTGGGAATTATGTACGTACAAGTGTTTACAATGGAATGGTTGTTCCAAGGTATGGAACAATTTAAGTTGATCACCGTCCGGGGGATATTAACAAAAGTAGTTGCGATTTTTTTCATCTATATTTTTGTCAAAAATGAGCAGGATACAATCGCTTACTATGCGATTATATTTCTCACTGCATTGATCAGCATGTTATTTAATATGTATTACGCTTGGGGCATAGTGAAATTAAAAGTTGTTAATCTTAATCTTTTTCGCCATTTAAAACCTATGCTCTACATTCTTTCATTTAGTTTGGTGATTCAGGTCTATACGGTATTAGACACGACTATTCTGGGTTTCCTGAAAGATGATGTCGAGGTAGGGTATTATACTACTTCGACAAAAGTATCTCGTGTGCTTATTACAGTTTTAACTGCAGTGACTATGGTCATGATTCCACCTATAGCCAAAAATTTTCATGAAAAACGATTGGAGCGAAATAAACAGCTTCTTACCGAATCATTTTCTTACGTGTCTTTGCTCAGTATCCCACTGGTTGTGGGCTTAATGCTGTATGCTGAAGAAATTGTCCGCTTGTTTGCTGGTGATGAATTTTTACCGGCGACCCATTCCTTACAGATTATAGCGCCTACTATCATAATTATTGGATATAGCAATATATTTGGAATGCAGATATTAAATCCATCGAATAACGAACGGCTTTTTTTTAGGGCGGCGTGTGTTGGTATGATAGCCAGTTTGACGGTCAATTTCATCTTTATCCCACAGTTCGGATATATTGGTGCTTCCATTGCCGCATTCGTTGCCGAATTGGTTGTATTAGTTTTTTTAATTAGGTTTTCGTTACGGATTATCGATTTTAATCCTGATTGGAGGCTTCCGTTTAAGGCGCTCTTGTCGTCGTTGATATTTATACCTGTTTATTACTTTGTAGGTAGTTTTGAGTTAAATACGATTGTTACATTATCATTTGGTGTATTGTTGTCAACCTTGCTGTACTTTTCCGTGCAGTATTGGGGATGGAGAAATATCCTTGTAACCAAAGGATTAAATGTGATTTTTCGTTTTATACGTCGGAATTAGACTGAAGTTTATGAAAAATAAATTGGCTATCGTGCTTCCAGCTTATAAACCTGAATTTTTGAAGGAAACGTTACAAAGTATAGCTGACCAAAATGATCAGCACTTTACCCTGTATATTGGGGATGACGATAGCCCGTTTGACCTCAAAAGTATTGTCGATGAATTTGTGGATTCCATAGATTTGGTATATCATCGATTTGAACATAACTTGGGGAGTCGAGACTTGGTGAGTCATTGGAATCGGTGTGTGGAATTATCTGAAGGAGAGGAGTGGATTTGGTTATTTGCTGATGATGATTTGATGGAAAGTGGTTGTGTCAAAGCATTTTACCGATGTGTTAATGAAAGCCTTGAGTATGATGTTCTGCATTTTGATACATTAATCATTGACCAGACAGGCAGATTACTGAAGACACCTAAATGTTTTCCTGAAAAACTAGCAGTGCGCGATTTTTTCTTTAAAAGAATTAACTATCAAATAAGTAGTTTCGCAGTGGAATATATCATCAGAAGGTCTACTTATGAACAAATGGGTGGATTTATTAATTTTGATTTGGCATGGTGTGCTGACGATGCAAGCTGGATGAGCTTTGGTTATTTAAAATCCATTAAAACCATTCCGGGCGTAAAAGTCCGATGGCGGAAAAGCGGATTAAATATCACAACATTGAATAGCGATAGGTTCACACTACATCGAAAAGTACGTGCTCAAACTATATATGTCAATTGGGTCGCTGATTTTTTCAAGAAAAAGAGGATAATCGATATTACCACTGCATATCAAAAAGCCCGTTGGATACTGGATTTACCTTTTCATTCGGAGGTGCTTGAATTAAAAGAAAAAGGGGAAGTCGCCAGGGAGGTATTACACGCTATGGAGGTAAAACCTTCGCTTGTTAGAATTTGGTTATATTTAGGGTATTGTGAAATAAAATGTTGGGTTAAGAGTTGGTTGAAATGACAGAATAGCTGGTATTTATAAGGTAAATAGTGTGATTATTTATATTGTTGTTTTTATACTGCTTTCCCTACTTACCATATTGGATTTGGTAAAGGTAGATCTTTTATACAAAAAAATACTCTTTGCTACAGTACTTATATTGCTCATCGTAATAAGCGGAGTTCGATGGGATACGGGACCCGATTGGGACTCTTACCATAATTTCTATGACGATATTGAACATTTCGTTCATAGTTCTACACTTAATTTCTTTGAACCGGGATTCACTTATCTTAATTTGTTTTCAACGCGATTAGGACTGAATTATACTTCGTTTTTGTTTTTCGTAGCCGTTATAACAATTGGACTTAAAGGGTTAGTTTTCAGTAGAAACCATTCTGTTTTATTTGTCTTGTTGTTTTTGTATTACTGTTATTACTTGGCGGATATTTTCTCCGTTCGACAATTCACAGCGGTGTCTATTTGTTTATTTGGATTGAAATACATCGAGTATCGAAGATTCCTGCCTTTTTTGTGCTGCATATTGTTGGCGGCCTCTATTCATATATCTGCTGTTTTTTTTCTATTAGCTTATTGGTTCTATCGATTCAAATTGACTAATGCAGCGTTATATACGTTGCTGATCGTTGGGTTTACGGTCGGGTTAATTGGTGTGTCGGGGTGGGCTATCAAATTAGTGGTAAATATAATCGGTGTTGATGCGGCGACGGCTGAGAAATTACTACTGTATGGAGATGAAGGATTGGAGACAAGCCATACTAACCCATACTTATCCTATACATTAGGAGTGCTCAAACGAACTTTCATATTGCCGTTGCTAATATATGGGCAATGCTATATCTCCACGGATATTTTGCCTAGATACCTAGGTTATTTAAATCTGCTTGTTTTTGGCAATATGATTTATTTTATTTTTATCCTGAGT
Organism: Parapedobacter defluvii; assembly: GCF_014642075.1. Classification (GTDB taxonomy): domain Bacteria; phylum Bacteroidota; class Bacteroidia; order Sphingobacteriales; family Sphingobacteriaceae; genus Parapedobacter; species Parapedobacter defluvii. The sequence goes on from NZ_BMIK01000005.1 coordinate 221,081, forward strand.
GTACCCGTCATTACAAGACTTGCATTACCATTTCTATACATGGAAATTTTTTTATTGAGTTATTTATTGATATCGCTTAATGACTTTAAGCTCAAGATATTTTTTTTTATTTTAGTATTGATTTTTGGAGCATTTAGACTATATTTATTTATGTATCCTTACTGGGACCTTTATGTCCCATTTCAGACAATTTTTAATAAATTTTATGATCTTAGGCGTTAATTTGCGTTAGTTATGGTATATTTCTGTGAAATGAATAAGACCCATAATGAGCACGCCTTCATTAACGGTAAATTGCTCCAATTAGTTATAAACTCCTTCCAAAAACACGCCATTCACTGCCATATGTCAACTTCTCATTGGGGGGAATTATCAGATAACATCAATAACGATTCGAAGGTCGACTTTTCGGCGATTACTGTTCTGGAACCAAAAGCAAAGCGGAAAATCAGATGGGTTATAAAAATAGTTGTTGAATGCTTTAATGTTATTCGTGTGATAAGGAGAGCCTTCAAAAATGGAGTTTCCCTTGTTTTTTTCTCATCCATGTCACCTTTTGCAAATTATTTTACTCACTTGTGGGTGAGACTTCCCAGATATAGGCATATCAAAATTATCATTACGCTTCATGGAGAGTTACAATTACTAAGGTCTAAAAATGTTAAGCAGGTAGATAGAATTTACGCAATATGTGTTCGTAAAGCGCTTCAGGCGAAATTTCCGAATCGAAAATTTTTGGTTCTCAATGAACTAATTAAAGGAAAACTGATAGAAGACAAATTGATTGATCCTTCATCAATACTCGAAATACCCCATCCTTACGACGACAAATATAAACATGCGGTGTTTAATAAGCACCAAGTTCAAGAAATGGCCTTTGGTCATATTGGGACAGCTAAGCTGGCGAAAAACTCACATCTTTTTTTCGATTTGGCTAAGCAAAATGCGGAAAGTGTAACGTCAGGAAAGGCAATTTTTTTGATTAGCGGTCAGGTATTCCCCGATATTAGCCCTTTTCATAATGGGTTTGTTGAATATATATCTTCATTAACTCTTATTGATGCCAAAAAATATATGGAACAATGTTTGAGAATGCGCTATGCTGTTTTTTTGTATTTAGATGACCAATATGAGATGGTTAGTAGCGGAGCCATGATGGATGCGATAGCCTTTGGTATCCCTTTGATAAGTATAAAGAATGCATATTCAGAATATCTTTTCGGTTTATGCAACACAACCCCTGGCATTCTCTGTGAAAGTTACGATGATATGGCAAATCATGTACAGCGACTGATCTTAAATGGGGACGCTCATTATGCTCAGTATCTTTTCGGTATCCAAGAATTGCAAGCGTATTTTTCTTTTGAGCGGATTCAAGATATGTTTGATAGCCAGATGATTAGATCGTGAGAACTCCATTGGTAACGATAGCAATCCCCTTTTTCAATAATGAAACTACATTGCTTGATGCAGTAAAGTCGGTTTTTGTCCAGACTTTTGCTGATTGGGAGCTTATTTTGGTGAATGATGGTTCTACTGATCGGTCTTTGGAACTTGTCAAAGAATTAAAGGATACTAGAATACGAATCATAGACGACGGATATAACCGAGGTCTAATATATCGTTTAAATCAGGTAAGTGCGTTGGCGAAGGGTAAGTTCATTGCACGGATGGACGCTGATGATTTAATGCTGCCAAACCGGATCGCTAAGCAGGTAGATTTTTTGTTAAAAAATCCAGAGATAGACTTGGTGGATACAGGTGCATATACAATTAATGAGTGCGGCCGGCCTGTAGGAAAGCGTGGGATAGAGGTTATCGATACGCATGAAAAGAAGGTTCTTAAACATGCCTTACTTCTTCATGCTTCTGTTTTAGGAAAAAGAGAATGGTTTGTTAAAAACCCCTATGACCCTGAATATGTAAGGGCTGAAGATTACGAATTGTGGTGTAGAACATATAGACATTCGAATTTTGGAAGAGTTCGTGAACACCTGTACATCGTAAGAGAAGGAAAAATCAATGTAACAAATTACGCGGCAAGTATGAAAACCCTGAGAAAGGTATTTGCAGTTTATGGGAAAGGCGTGTTAAGTAATGTTTCGTTATATTGGCAACAGAATAAAACTCATTTGAAGACAGGGGTGTATTACTTGATGGCATTGATTGGTCGACAAGACGTATTGACTGCTATGCGGAATATACCCTTAACCGCGAAAGAAAAGAATGATTTGGAAAAAGAAATCAGAAAAATTCAATTATTTGATATTTTTAGCGATTGAATACAGAAATACAGTTGATAGTAAGAAAAAAAATTGCTTTTATCGCAAACACAGCGTGGAGCATGTATAATTTCAGAAAGGGCTTGTTAAAGACGTTGATAGCGAAGAAAATTGATGTTTATGTACTAGCTCCCTACGACAACTACGTGGCGAACCTTGAATCGTTAGGTGTCAAATTCGTGCCAATAACAAAACTTGCAGCTCGGGGGTTCAATCCATTTGGCGACTGTCGTTTACTTTTGGAATTCAAAAAAGCGTTGAAAAGCCTTCGTCCCGATTTGGTATTTACATACACCATCAAACCTAATATTTATGGTGTTGTCGCATCAAAATTAGTAAGTATTCCCGTTGTCGCTGTGATTACCGGATTGGGTTACGGAATATCTAAAGGAGGATTATTGACACGTATTGTTAAATTGTTATATAGCTTTTCGCTAAAAAATGCAGAAAAAGTTTGGTTTCTCAACACTGATGATCTGCACTATTTTAAACAAAATCAGATTTTAGATGAAGGCAAGATGCAGCTTATACCGGGGGAGGGGGTGGACACCATGTATTTCCGGCGTACAATCCCCTTCCCGGATGACAGGCCGCCGAAGTTTTTATATGCTGGGAGGTTATTATATGACAAAGGAGTGGAAGATTTTGTCAAAGCGATAGCCTTATTAAAGGAAAAAGGCCTAAATGTGACAGGCGCGCTATTAGGCTTCACGGATACTGCTAATCCAACTGCGATAACCCGGAAAACTGTTCATGAATGGGAAGCGGAGGGAATCATCGAATATTGGGGGAATACGGATGATGTGCGTCCCTTTCTGGAAAAAGTGAATTGTTTAGTATTTCCTTCTTATTATAGTGAGGGTATACCAAGATGCTTACTAGAGGCGGGCAGTATGGAAGTGCCATCCATTACAACGGATAACGTGGGATGCAGAGAGGTTGTTAGTGACGGGCAAACCGGTTATCTTGTTGCCCCGAGAGACATCGATTCCCTGGCGCATAAATTGGAGGATTTTGTTAAGCTTTCAAATGACGAAAAAAGAAATATGGGAAAACGGGCAAGGACAAGGGTAGAAGCGTTGTTTTCGGAGAGACAAGTGTTAGAAATGTATTACCGACAAATCGCCGCGTTTCCTCATCTAAAAGAAATAGAATGTTCAGTGTAGTTTTATTAAAAGGGATTTTCTATGTTCAATAGTTTATCTTTACCAAACATCGTTACAAATAATTCATATGGTTGTTAATCGTAATATGTTCCGAGTGGTTGTGTCCACAATCTTCTTGATGACGGGAGGGTATGCTGCGTCGGGACAGAACCTCCCCGTAGGCACTCCCATATTGGAAGACTTTTACCGTCGAGAACAACTACTGGGAAAATTTGACTCAACCGTTACATTTTCCGTCAGACCGCTGACAAACAATGTCATTAACAGACGTAATATTTTTTTGCCAGGAGACGAAGCCTCTAGAGCCCATCTGATTGACAAAGAGGAGGGACTCGATGTGCAAATTTTACCATTTCAATGGAAACACCAAATTAATAGCACGATCCCTTATGGTTGGAATGATGGGGCTATGATTCCTTCGGCAGGTTATCAGATGATGTTAAGTGGAGGGGTTTATGCTAAGTATAAGTTTTTAAGCATCCAGTTGAGGCCGGAATATGTCTTGGCACAAAACAAGCGCTATGAAGGATTTAACGCAAAATCCCGGCAGGCATGGTCAGCTTGGTACTCACGTTGGGGAAATACTATTGACAAACCGGAACGTTTTGGTGAGGGATGGTATTCAAAGGCACTTCTCGGCCAGAGCAGCATACGTCTTACCTTCGATCCCGTATCGGTTGGATTGTCTACGGAAAATCTTTGGTGGGGACCAGGATTGTACAATTCATTGATGTTAAGCAATACGGCTCCAGGTTTTGCTCATCTCACGCTTAACACAACGAAGCCGGTGAAGACACCAATAGGGAATTTTGAAGGTCAGATAATAGCGGGCAGGCTTGATGGATCGGGTTTTCCCCCAAAAGAAATGGGTAATTCGGATCATTATGAAGGCTTTTACAGGCCTAAATCTGATGATTGGCGTTATTTATCGGGGATCATATTGACTTATCAACCAACTTGGTTGCCCGGGTTATCAATCGGGCTTTCAAGGTCGTTTGTTGCTTATAGCGCAGCACTAAGCGGAGGTCTCAAAAATTATCTCCCCTTTTTCGAACCTGCTGTTAAGTCGTCTTATGGTGGAGAAGGTGACAGTGCAGCTAATGAGGGAGAAGGGATTGACCGTGATCAACTATTATCGACGTTTGTTCGTTGGCTCATACCGTCGGCAAATGCCGAAGCTTATTTTGAGTACGGACGAAACGACCACCCCTGGAATTCAAGGGATTTATTCGTGATGTTAGAACACTCCCGGGCATATATTTTCGGATTTCGTAAAATGACGGCTCTTAATTGGTTTGGTGACGATTATTTAAATGTCAACCTAGAGGTGATGCAGTCCGAAGGTCCGACGGAAGATATCAGACGAGGGGGGCCTTGGTATCGTCACGGGCAAGTACGGCATGGTTATACACATCTTGGGCAGATGCTTGGTGCAGGTATCGATCCAGGGAGTAACCTGCAAACGTTGAACATTTCTTGGATACAAGCGATGAAACAGCTCGGTGTACAGTTTCAACGTTATGTACATTATAATGATTTCTTCTATTTAATTTCTGACGATATGCGTAGAAATTGGGTTGATATCAGCATGGCGCTATATGGGGAATGGGATTACAAGAACTTTTTACTCAGTAGCCAGTTGCATTTTATTAAAGCCATGAATTATCAATACCAAGAGGTGAAGCCAAACCCAAATGCCAATAGTTATTGGAGTTTTAGTGGGAATGATAAGTTTAACGTTCAGTTTCAATTGGGGCTGTATTATAAGTTTTGAAATTAGCATATATAGACTATGTATAGCATTTCACGATTTGCTGTTGTTTTATTGATTGTTCTGGCTGGCTTAAACGATTTGAGCTGGGCTCAGGTACCTCTTGGTAACTCTGTGCTGGAAGAACAACAGCGAATTAATCAACTAAAAGGAATACTTGACCCATCCATTTCCTTTGCTATCAGACCGTTGCCTGCATCGATAGGGCCGATGGATGAAAACTCCCAGCATATTTTAGGTGGTGGACATTTCGCAAATGGTGAGGGTAAGATTAAATTGATGCCGGTAATTTGGAAGCAACAAATCAATTCAACTTATCGATATGGTTGGAATGACGGGCCTATGATACCCTCGGTAGGATATCAAACGATGATCAGTGCAGGAATTTATGCGGAATATAAGTGGTTTTCGATCCAATTAAATCCGGAATTCATAACGGCAGCCAATAAACAGAACCCTGGTTATAGGGGGGGCGATCAATACATGTGGTCGATTTGGTATGACCTAAACAATCACATTGATCTTCCAGAGTATTTTGGTGATGGAAGGTACACCAAAATTTTCCCAGGTCAAAGCAGCTTACGTTTTAACTATGATCCTGTTTCCTTTGGGATTTCTACGGAAAATATATGGTGGGGCCCGGGGCGTAAAAATTCGTTATTGATGACCAATAATGCACCAGGTTTTGTTCATTTGACATTGAATACGACAAGGCCGATATTGACCCGAATAGGGTCGTTCGAGGGGCAATTGATAGCAGGCAAACTTCCTGCCAGTGGATTTGTTCCAGCTCCATTAGAGGAAATGCAGTTTAAGGAGGAATATTATAATCCTAAGCCTGATGATTGGCGGTACATTTCCGGTATTGTGCTTGCTTACCAACCTAAATGGTTGTCCGGATTATCCATTGGGTTAGCTCGGAGTTTTATTGTTTACAGTGAAAATTTGGGGGGTGGGCTGAAAGGGTATCTGCCCCTTTTTGGTCCGGGTTCAAGGAATGCGTATAATGCCCCTGAAAAAATACAGAGTAGAGAGGATCGGATGAATAGGGATGTGTATTCATCTATATTTGCTAGATGGGTTATGCCGAAGGGGAACGCTGAAATTTATTTTGAGTACGGACGTACCGATCCTCCATGGGATCAACGAGATCTGTTGGTTGAATTGGATCATTCCCGTGCATATGTTGTTGGGTTCAGAAAATTGGTACCATTGAATACACATCGGGGCGATATGATCCAAGTAGAAGTTGAAGGTACTCAAATGGAAAAAACGAGAACACGGAATGTGCGGAATAGCCCTTCGTGGTATACAGATTATAGGGTAAGGCATGGATATACCAATCAAGGGCAAGTACTTGGTGCGGGAATAGGTCCCGGAAGTAACATACAGTCAATTGGAATTAGCTGGTTAAGAGGGCTGAAACAGCTGGGGGTGGAAGTTGATCGGTTGACGAATAACAATGATTTTTTTTACAAAGCTTATCGTGATATAAGAAGACCTTGGGTTGATTTGGGTGTTGCTGCTGTGGGCGTATGGGATTTTGATCGAATCGCTGTTTCGGGAAAACTCCGATATTCTCATTCATATAATTATTTGAATGAGCTAAAGGATTCAAGTGAAGGTTTTTGGGCTTTCGAGCACATGGATCGATCAAATTGGCATTTTGCTACTTCACTTATGTATAGGTTTTAAATTTATGCGATAGGCTAATTGGTTATTGTTATAGCGGGTGGTTCGTTACTTTCGAATTAATACGGTAAATGCATCTGAAATTAAACAGAAGCTCACACAAAATTTTTATGCTTAATTTTACGAAATTCAAATCGTATAAGGCGTTAGTATAAATAAAAATCAGTTTCTTTGTTAGTTGATTGACGCTCGGCTATACCAACATAGCGCAAGTTGTTAACAGGCCGTTGAGTTATTTTGCAATTTATGAAGATTTATATTGGTTTTTATTTGAGTATATTGTTCGTTTCTGTTTTACTGGTTTTTGGATATAATTGTTATAGCCAAACTATCAGTGCCGATAACCTTTCTCAGGTACGTGTAGATGATTTATCGGACGAACAGATCTTGGCATACCTAAGGCAGGCGGAGTCTATGGGATTGTCGGAAGAAGAAATGACGCAGGCGGCACTGCAGCGCGGGATGCCCGCTTCCGAGATTGAAAAATTGCGCACTAGAATTGCAACGCTGAAAGCCTCGTCAAATACCCGTCCACAAATAGTCAGTCCCGTACAAAACCGTCCGGAACGCCAAATGATAGATACGGTAGTTGCCAAACCAACTCCCCCCGATACTACGGTTAAGGATACATTACCAGTTTTTGGGGCTTCTTTATTTCAAGGAGCTCCGGCATTGTTTGAACCCAACCTTCGACTTGCTACGCCGCAAGATTATGTACTTGGACCAGGTGATCAGATATTGATTGATATCTATGGTAAATCCGAAGAAAATCATTCATTAAATATTACTCCCGAAGGGATGATTAATATTCCATATGTAGGTATAGTACAGGTCGCCGGAATGACCATTGAACAGGCCACAGCACGTATTCGAAGCGAAATGGCCACCATATACAGTGCAATTCGAACAGGTGGGACAAAAGTGACGGTTGCATTGGGTAATATCCGAAGTATTAAGGTAATTCTAACCGGAGAAATTGTTAAACCAGGTACTTATACCCTTCCTTCAGTAGCCACGGTATTCAATGCACTTTATTATTCCGGAGGGCCATCAAAAAACGGTTCATTCAGAAATGTCCGGCTGATCAGAGGGGGCAAGGAAATTGCCAGGTTGGATATTTATGATTTTCTGATTTCAGGCAACTTCAAAGAGAATGTCCGTTTAGAAGATCAGGATGTGCTGATGGTTCCGCCTTACGAAAGTAAAGTGGAGGTACGGGGTGAAGTAAAGCGTCCAGCGATATTTGAACTAAAGGAAGGTGAAACATTTGAAGATCTGTTGGCATATGCCGGCGGATTCACCGAAAATGCTTACCGGGCAAGGATTAAGATTACAAAGAGAACTGCAACAGAACAGCGTATTGAGGATTTGCTCAGCAGCCAATATGCGCATTATAGACCGCAGGCAGGGGATATTTATATGGTGGACCGCATTTTAACCCGGTTTGAGAACCGGGTGCGCATAGCGGGGGCTGTATTTCGCCCGGGAGACTATGAACTGAGCCCGGGGTTGACTGTATCTATGTTAATCAAAAAGGCAGAGGGACTGAAGGAAGACGCTTTCTTAAACCGGGGAAATATTCTGCGCTTGAAAGACGATTCGCAACACGAACAGCTATCATTCGATGTGGCTGGCATTGTTGCAGGCACAGAACCAGATATCGAATTGAAGCGGGAAGACGTTGTTACGATATCCTCCATCTTTGACCTGCGCGAAGCTTATACGATAGACATTGATGGTGAAGTCAGGTCACCAGGTAGGTTCCCTTATGCGGAAGGGATTACGCTACAGGACCTGATTATACAGGCAGGAGGCTTCCGTGAGAGTGCATCCGGTAGCCGGATCGAGATATCCAGGCGCGTAACAAATGCCGACATTTTATCCCAATCAGCCCACATCGCCGAGGTCTTTCAGGTGAACGCCGATAAGGGATTGAGTAAGGAAGATCAGGATTTCGTGTTGATGCCTTTTGACCGGGTGGTGGTCCGTACGTCAACCGGTTATGAAACACAGAAGACGGTGCGCATAGTGGGAGAAGTGTTATATCCAGGTTTATATACGATCAATCGTAAAGACGAGCGTATTTCGGATCTTATTAACCGAGCAGGCGGACTCACTCCTTTTGCTTATGTGGATGGCGCATCGCTGAAGCGTGGCGGATGGATCGGTAAAGGACCGACAGTGAATGAAACGGGAGCGGAAGTGGCTGAAAGAGAGCGGAAGAAACAAGCGGAATACAGCCGACTGCTCGCGCTGCAACAACTACAAAGCGATGCCTCGGTTTTTAACGAGCTTAATATCGACAAAAATATTGACAACGATCTCGTGGGTATTAATTTGGAGTACATTCTGAAAAGGCCAGGCTATCGGGGTGATCTTATCCTGGAAGATGGAGATGTTATTCATGTACCGAAAGAATTACAGACTGTGAAGATTTCCGGCGAAGTATTAGCTCCGTCTACAGCTGTGTACTCACCTTCAAAAGATTTCAGACAGTATATTTCCCAAGCAGGTGGTTTTTCTTCACGTGCATTGCGTAAAAGCGTTTATGTACTATATGCAAATGGATCGGTGAAAAGCACGAACCGCTTTCTGTTTTTTAATAATTATCCTCCCATCAAACCGGGAGCTGAAATTTTTGTGCCTCAGAAGGAGATAAAGCCCTCAATCGGTGTGCAGCAATGGCTGGGATTCGGTACCGGTATCGCATCACTGGCGGCAATCATAGTGACGTTATTCCGTTAATCAATTTGGTGTAATTGATAATGACTGACAACAAACAATCTGGTGCTTCACAAGGGCAACGCGACGATATCAATCTGAGGGAGCTGATTGTAAAGATCAATGGCTTAATCAGCTATTTGAGGAGTAAATGGGTGCTTATCTTTATAGTAGCAGCCCTTTGTGGTGCGTTGGCATTGGTTTATTCACTAACCAAGAAAACACACTATACCGCCAAGTTGAGTTTTGTTTTAGATGAGCAAAGCAGCAGTTCGGGAGGCGGCTTGGGAGCAGCTGCAAGCATCGCTGCTCAATTTGGGTTCAATCTAGGTGGATTAGGTAGTACGGGAGGATTCTTCCAGGGAGACAATATCATTGAATTTTTGAAGTCACGATCCATGATTGATAAAACATTGCTCTCCGAGGTGAAGTTTGGAGAAGAAAAGGATCTATTGGTTAATCGATATATTGCGTGTAACGGATTGCGGAAAAAATGGGCGAATAAGGCGCATCTAAAAGATATTCAATTTAAGGATACGATAGGCATATACCGTCAAGACAGTTTGATGGCTGAATTTTATAAGTCGATCTTAAAACGTAATCTTGTTATTGGAAAACCCGACAAGAAAAGCAATATCATCGCAGTGGAAATGGAAACGTTAGATGAATCGTTTTCCAAGGCGTTTGTCGAGACATTAATTAAGAATGCATCAGACTTCTATATCCGCACCAGAACCCAGAAAGCGGAGGAGAATTTAACCGTACTGACGCGACAGGTAGATTCAGTACGTAAAGAGCTTGATGCAGCTATCGGCGGAGTGGCTGCTGCAACGGACGCTAATCCTAATCCCAATCGTGCGCTTCAAAGTCTTCGGGTAGGGTCACAAAGGAGAACCGTGGATGTACAGGCAAATACCGCAATATTAACGGAATTGGTTAAAAATCAGGAACTTGCAAAAATCACATTGCGGAATGAAAAGCCCGTCATCCAAATTTTAGATAAGCCGATACTGCCGTTAGAGGACGACAAAATCGGAAAGGGGCTTGCCATTGCAGCTGGCATGGTATTGGGGGCCTTCCTGACTTGTCTGGTTTTGACAATCCGGCGTATTTACCGCCGGATCATGGAAGCGGATCCTTCATAATGGTATGTCCCATCCGGTCCCGTTTGGTCCGCAAATATTGTTCGTTATACGGATTGGATGCAATCTCTATGGGTACATTTTCGACAATCTCCAATCCGTATCCGATAAGTCCGGCACGTTTTGTTGGGTTGTTACTCATTAAACGCATTTTGGTTACACCCAAGTCCCGCAATATTTGTGCTCCGATACCGTAGTCGCGATGGTCAGGCTTAAATCCTAATTTTAGGTTTGCGTCGACCGTATCCAATCCATTTTCCTGAAGATTATAAGCATGCAGTTTGTTTATCAGACCGATTCCGCGGCCTTCCTGATTCATATATACTACAATTCCTTTACCTTCCTCTTCAATCATTTGCATCGCGCGGTGCAACTGCGGACCGCAATCGCAGCGGCAGGACCCAAATATATCTCCTGTAATGCAGGAACTATGTACACGTACCAAGATCGGCTCATCGGGAGCCCATTCTCCTTTGTAAAGGGCGATATGTTGTTCGCCCGTGATTTTCTGGGTATAGGCCATTAAATTGAATTGCCCCCATTGAGTTGGCAGGTTGACGGAAACTTCGCGTGTAATCAGTGAATCTTTGGCAAGCCGGTATTCGATTAAATCTTTGATGGAGATAATTTTTAAGTCAAAATGATTTGCAACCTGCACGAGATCGGGGAGGCGGGCCATTTCACCATCTTCTTTAAGAATTTCAACCAGTACACCAGCCGGTTCAAAGCCAGCAAGTCGAGCGAGGTCTACTGCTGCCTCCGTGTGTCCTGCGCGCCGCAGTACACCGCCATCCTTTGCAATCAATGGGAAGATATGTCCTGGCCGTCCAAATTCTTCCGGTTTTATGTCTGGATTTATCAATGCCTTGATCGTCTTTGATCGATCGGAAGCAGAAATTCCTGTGGTGCATCCATATCCCTGCAAATCCACCGAAACGGTAAAATTGGTTTCATACACAGCTGTATTATTTCCAACCATTAAATTGAGATCAAGTGCTTTGCAGCGCTCTTCAGTGAGCGGTACACAGACCAATCCACGGCCGTGAGCAGCCATGAAGTTGATGATTTCGGGGGTGGCATTCCGTGCAGCTGTGATGAAATCACCCTCATTCTCTCGGTCCTCGTCGTCTACGACGATAACCACTTTTCCAAGTTTTATATCTTCGATTGCTTCCTCAATCGTATTCAAGGTAATATCCATTGACTATACTTTAAACCACAGGCAAAATTACATTATCTTATGGGGATAATGTATAATCGTCTTGTAAAGATTTATGGGATTTCGGCTGCTCAGTTTGCCGATTGCGGCTGCCAAGTTTGGTCTTAAACCATGACCATACTTTTTCAGCTTTCAGCCGATATTGTTCAATATCAAATAGCGCGGAATCTGTCGCAGCTTTATAGGCAAGAAAAATGGCCAATGGCGACAATAGAAAGATGGCCATCCACATCCCCCAGAATGTGTCTATATTTCCCTCCTTTGCTGATTTCTCGCTTACTGTAGAAATAATGTGGTAAATAAGAAAAAAAATAATTGCCATGACAACTGGAAGCCCTAGGCCACCTTTTCGAATGATCGCACCTAACGGCGCTCCGATGCAGAACAGCAAGAGACAGGATACAGCTAAGGTGAACTTGCGCTGAAACTCGATATTATAGCGAATGTCCTTATCACGGTAAAACGTATCCTCATTGGCCTTTATATTAAGTACATCCTTAATATATCTCATTTGATTTGTGGCGTTACTAATGGCCATATTACGTTTGTCCAAGGGAATAACTTCTGCAAAACTCTCTTTGTAGTTCACCGGTGATAGAGGAACAGATTGAATACTATCTTTCGGTTTATAATAATCATTAAAATAATAATAATAAGATTTTATTTCGCGAAACACGGTATTCCGGAGACTATCCATCTGCACGGCGTTTGAATCGGTGTAATACTTGAGCTGCTTTAGATTGAGCATCATATGGTGACTCTTAAACAGGTTTTCGTCCGTTCGCTTCCATTCAAAAGCAGACATGTCAAATTTCTGTTCAGTTTCATCAAAATAAAAGCGCGTAAATTGCTGACGGGGGTTGTACACTTTCGCGTTTCTTGCTCTACTATCTTCATACCGAACTCCATCCTTGAGTTTAAGGATCATGGTATTGTTGTCTGGTGAATTGTAGATATATCCTTCTTTTGCCAATAGTACATTGCTGGCTGTGCTGCTCGACTTGTGATCGTAAATCATCAAGTCGTACAAAATTTTTCCATCTTTACTTTTTCCTTTTGCGCGAATGGAATAACCGGGAATTGTATTGTTAAACACACCTGGCTTCACCAGAAAATCAGTTTGTTTGATTCGTACATCGTAGAGCAATGCACCCATCTTAAGGTTGACAACAGGCAGAATGTAGTCACTGAAGAGAAAGGCACCGCCGCTGAATAATCCGACGAGGACAAACAATGGAGTCATGGCTTTTCGAAGGGAGATTCCCGCTGCCTTAATTGCCACCAGTTCATAGCTCTCCCCCAAATTGCCAAATGTCATGATAGAAGAGAGCAACATAGAGAGTGGCATAGCCATGGATATCTGCACAGCTGACTGATAAGCCAATAATTTTAGGATAACATACCACTCGAAACCTTTTCCAATCAAATCATCGATGTATTTGAATAGAAATAACATCAGCAATACAAACATCACGATAAGAAACGTGACGATGAATGGTCTGATGAATGACTTGAGGATAAGAAGATGGATTTTTTTCATCAGTAATCACCACAAACAACCTTACTACAAAGATAAGGTTTTTTAGGCACCGATTACACTTTGAAGATACTCTATTTGGTTATTCCAGATTAATTTGCGGTCATCGAGGTTTTCTTCCCAAGCAAAATCAGTAATAGCCAATGCTACATCGTTGGTGAGCTCATCCTGGATGATTTCCATTTCAAAATAATAAGGCTCGTCATCAAGCCATTTATATTTCACTAATTTGTTTTCCTTGCTACTGATCAGCTTGGCTTTATGCTGTTCGTCGTCCCAGCTAAATTCATAAATGCCATCCTTATAAGCCACGTCGTCGGCAAACCACTGGGCTAATGCGTTGGGCTCTTGCAGGAAGGAAAATAAGATTTTTGGTGAAGACTTAATTTCGTATTCCAAATGGAATTTGATTTTTTCTGCCATGCTAATCGTGATAATATGCGTATAATCTGCGTTTTATATAGATTGTTAACTTTTTTTCTAAAGAAAGGTAAAATAAACTATATTTGCAAACTAAATTTTTGGCGGGGTAGCTCAGATGGTTAGAGCGTAGGATTCATAACCCTAAGGTCGGCAGTTCGATCCTGCTCCCCGCTACCAACGTTGCGAAAGAGGCAAAATCCAGTCCTAATTCTGGTATGCCTCTTTTTTTATTGCTTATAATTTGCTGAAAATAAGCTATATACGAAAACAGTGTGTTTATTCTTGGGGTTCGACATTCGTCTGTTTTCTTGCAGTAGGAAATACCATTAGGGAAGAGTAGAAACTGTATGCGTTTCTTGGTGTTATAGTCGGCGGAAACCCACTTTAAAGGCAATTCAAGGGCTAATTTAATGGCAGTACCTACGTTTTCATCAAGGTTCGACACCTGTTTGGAGAGTTTCATCAGATTCTTCTCAATTTCAGCCTTTTCTTCCTTATACCTTGCATGGTATTTATGGTATAGATCGCCACCTATTTCTTCCTCTATATAACGCTCCTCTAACCTGTCGATCTTCTTTAGTATCTGTGTGTGTTGCTCCTGCAGGTCACGGTAGTCATCTTGGTCTCCTACCGTCAATTGATTGAATTTGGCCACTGCTTGCTTATTTACAGCCCTAATCATGTCTTTGGCCTGATCGATCCTAAAGCTGTGCAGTATCTGCTCAAAAACGTTATTGAGATCCCTTGCGCTCTTGTTGTTGTTGCAGGCCTTTGTATTACATTTGTAGTAGTATAGGCTCTTCTTCTTTACGATGTAGCCACGCATGGGCTTTCCGCAGTGGTCACAAATAAGGAAGCGTTTCAGTGGGATTTCTGAATTTTCCTTGTTGATCCGGTATCCCTGTGGGTTTTCTTTCAGGAGTCCATTTACCATAAGGAATACCTCTTTCGAGACGAGTTTCTCATGGTTGCCCTCTACAACTTTTCCCTCGAGCATGTTGTGGGCCATCATGCCACAATAGAAAGGGTTTCGAAGTATCTTGGACATATGTTGGTGACATACCTTTAACCCTTTCTCTGCAAGTCTCGCCCTTATGGCTTCGATGGACAGGTTATCAAAGGCTTTCCAGTGGAATGCCTGTCTGATTAATCTACCTTTTGCATTGGCGACAATCTTGCGTTTACCATCCTTTCTGACGATTTCAAAGCCCATAGGGGGTTGGGTCGGCCAATCTCCCCGGAGGAGCATTTCCTTTGTTCCTGCCATGCATTTCTGCCTGCGAAGCTGGTTGTCAAATTCGCCAAAAAGGAAGAGCATTTTCTGTTGCATCTGTCCGGAGGCACTGGACGTATCGATAGGCTGTGTTACCGATATGATCTCGATGCCAAGTTTTCTAAGTTCATTGGTAAGCCAGATGGAGTTGTCGTTTCGTGAAAAACGTTCAAGGCTATAGACCAAAATGTACGATATCTTACCCTTGTACTTCCTGACAAAAGAGATCATGGCCGTGAACTGTTTGCGTTCATCGGTCTCTGCGCTCTCGTAGGTTCCACCGAAAGTAGCGGCGATGTTGTACCCCTGCTTTTCGGCATAAAGCGTACACGCCTTTAATTGGGTGGCAAGGCTGAGGTTATCTGCTTGTTGTTGACTGCTTACCCGGGTATAAATTACGCAGTCCTTACTGCTTTTTATCGCCTTGGGTGCTTTTTGCCCCTTGGCAAACGTATCAAAAAATAGTGTTTCTGACATAGACTAACAATTAAAATACAGGTGTTAAACAATACCCTAATATACTAAAAATCAGTCATTTCACCATGATTTTCTTTTTCTTTTTTGTGGTATTCGAGAGCAATTTCTACAAAGGTCTTTATGGTACGGATAGCTTCCTCTGCCTGTTCGTCTGTAAAGTGACTGAACATTGGCAGAGACTTCACTTCCTCAATTGTGAGGTCGTGTTTTCTTGTTATATCTTCCTTATCGACGTATTTCATGAGGGATATGCTTAAATGGGTAAAGCCGACAATGGGTTGTTGTCGGCATAAAATAAAATGGGAGATAGTTGATTTACAGCCCTTTATTCGTTATATTTGTAGTGTAACGAATTGAGGGCCAAGGCTATGAAAACATTCATTTATTTGTGCATAACAGCAATTATCGGTT
The DNA here is from genome assembly GCF_014642075.1 of Parapedobacter defluvii. GTDB lineage: Bacteria > Bacteroidota > Bacteroidia > Sphingobacteriales > Sphingobacteriaceae > Parapedobacter > Parapedobacter defluvii. The sequence goes on from NZ_BMIK01000005.1 coordinate 237,195, forward strand.
CAGGAGCATTTCTCGCGGCATTGTCCATGAGTAACCCATGGCCTGCGTATGCCGTTGGGTTTGGAATTTGGATTCTGTTCTTTTGGGGTGTGGCAAAACGTTCACGTGATGCATCAATGCGCAGGGAACGAGAAAGGCTCTTTGATGACTGGCTGCGTTCTCAGCAACGAGGAGATCGGAGGTAGCAACGGTGGTTTAACGGCTTATCCTTTCTTTTTTTGTTGGATTTTCAGAAGGTTTTTATGCGATGCCCCAAGTGGGCATTTTTCTTTTTGTCAGTAAAGAGAGATGGTTCTATCTTCGGCGACTATAAGGTTTATTTAACTGATCCTTTTTCATTTCCAGCATGATCTCCAAGATCTCTGCATCACTATCGTAATAAAATCCCTCGAACATATATGCCTGTTCTTCCAGATCATAATTGAATTTTTCAAAGTCTTCAATATCGAGCCTGATGTCATGTATCTTGCCCTGGTCATACGTAGCCTCCCCAAAAATAGAATGGCCGAGTTCGTGGTAATCAAGTATAAACCCTGTTTGAAACCTATCGGCCACCTGAGTAAGTAGGTCGATATTTGGCGTTGCTATCGTTTCAAAATAGACTTTCTTATCGAAGAGGTCTATATTAGAGAAGCATCCGTCGTTGTTCTTAATAAATGGGGGACGTTGTCCTTGCTGGGTTTCCTTTTCCAATGCTGACATCGCTCGGAATAACCACTCGATCTCTTTAAGTGATTCGGGAGAGCCTGTAAATTGCACGAAATGGCTGCACCAGTTTTCTATATTGTTTTCCATGAGTGTGCATTTAGTTGAAATGGTTGTGTTTTTTTCAGCGGGTTCTTCCAGTAGACAGTATTCTGTCAATGGATAGGATGGTGATCTGCCGGGCATTGAATGCAACGTACTCTGACTGTTCGTCTCCCAAGTCGGAGACAATACCATCATACCCTGCACGTTCCATCATCAGGTGGGCATCTTCGCCATGAAGACTGCCGTACATATCCGCAATTTCGCCGAGGCTATCTCATCATATAGGGTTTGCAGGGCTTCTTTATTGTCCAGTTTATCCCCGGTTAGGATTTCCCATATAAGCGACGCCTGATTTTCAACGCTGAAAATCGAATGTAGACGCAGGTCAAGTGGATTCCTAAAGTCAAGATGTGCGGTAATAACCGTTTCGCCAAAAAGGAGGGCATGTTCACTTTTGTCGGCAAAGAAAAATCCGTGTACGGTATTATCCCACCCGGTATTACTACCTCGGTATTGTTCGTCGAAATGCTCAAAAAATGCATCCGTTCCATGGTAGAATATGGTTTGTGGGTCAATTTTCAGCTTTTCATTCATTACCATCTGTTTCCGGGTTTAAGGGGGTATCAAATTCGGCTATCAGTTGCTCTCCAATTGGGTAATTGGCTACGAGCATTTCAGTTTTTGTTTTTTGATCCCCTCCTTTGGCATTCACAGATACCTTTTGATTGATTGACCACTTCTGCCATCCATTTTTCTTGGTGTACCGTTCAAGTATCGGTGATGGATAGGAAGACAGAAGAAATTTCCCCTTGATCTTGCTGAGCAGTTCGAGTAGGTTTTCATAATCTTTCTCGCTATATCCATCGTAGTGTCCAAGGTCGGAATTGAAATAAGGCGGGTCACAATAAAAGAAGCTGTCCTCGGTATCCCGGCTTGCGATGACGTAAAGTGCATCCGCACATTCAAATTGGCACCGTTGTAATCTATGTGCCAATGTTTTGGTAAATCCATCCCGTTTGGTATTGATTTTCTTGGTTGTTGTATTGGAAGATATATCAAAGCCCCAGCTTCCGTCGAGCATGCCTGCGAACGATTGTGTACTGAGTATCCAAACTGCCCATGCACGCTTGATCTGGTTGAACATATCGGGGTTGTTGTAGACTACCCATGCCTTGCGATGCAGATCCCGGCTATGGAGGGCGGTACGTATCTCAGCCTCCAAGGCCGTAAAATTTTCCTTGACCGTCCTGTAGAAATTAATCAGTTCTTTATTGGTATCGTTTATAACCTCAACCTGAGAAGGCCGCTTGGCAAAAAATATAGCCGCACCGCCTACAAACGGTTCGCAATAGAGCCTGTGCCGGGGTATCAGCGAGACGATACGTGCAGCAAGTTTCTGTTTGCCACCGTAATAGCTGATGGGGGTTCGTAGCCTGATCTTATTCATGAAGTATTAAGTATTAAAAAGGGTCAGAGAATATCGTTGATTGTAAAATCCATCTGCCTGCCATCCACCAATAGTGTTACCCGGCATTTGAGTTCGGCTTTTCCGATACTGTGTACCGGAAAACGACGACCGTTGAGATAGTAGTGGGGCGAAGAAGGATCGAGTTTAAGTATGGCATAGCCAGATGCCCTGATCCGGTCTATGCGCTGGAATAGTTTTTTCATTTGCAATGACTTGATGATGGAAAAATCCCCCTGTCATAGGGTGGTCCTGTGTGTTGGCAAAGGCATGGTGGTCAGGTGCGCAAGTGTTGGTTGGCCATGGTTGGGTGCGCTGCTGACCTCCATGCGTGCGTGCCCGAAGGTGTGCGGGCGTTCATGTCGCTGGAACGCACTCGGCGTTAGCGTGGTGCGCAGCGGCAAAAGAACGATCCGCTCTCCTGCAAGGCAATGGGCGGGTCAGTCTAACGGCCTCTTTTCCTGTCTGTGGATAGGTCGTTGGATTTCCATGGGGTTTGACTGGTATCGTTCTTTCTGTGTATTTCGGCAAGCCGCTTTTTTAAAAGGCAGGAAAACAACCCCAGCTCACGGAGACTGAACGTGCGGTTCAGTAAAAAATCATCCACGAGCCTCTCCGTTCCCTTAGGCTGTGTCTCAGTCTGTGCCCTGTTGATGAATTCCCGCACTTGCTCCGCCGGGGGTTCGAGGGTTTCCTCCTGCAGACAGGTATATGAGTATGATTCCCGACCCTCATGGGGAATATCAAAATCGAGTTTATAGCTGACGGATAGTTTTTCAGCCAATTGATTAAGCTCCTTTATCGGCGGTGACCATCGGGATTCAAATAATACGTAATCTTCCGATACATAAATATCAAGAAAAGGGAATGCATTGTTGCCTAAAGAAGCAAAATGGGATAATGCTTTATCACTGTTCGGGCCGATAAATGTTATGTGGTTGGAGCAATAGTTTGCCATGGTTTACCTCCCCCGTTTACGTCCTGTGTCCAGCTCGGTTTCCTGCACCCAGGGCTGCTCAACTTGCTGCGTTTGCTTAGGATCATTGCCGACCTCCTTGGCTTGTTCCTGTTCTGTTTTTTTAGTCTTGGCCTGCTCGGGGAAAATAGCCTCATCACGTATCTCGACCATGTTTTTATCATAGATGTCAATGGTCTTGATCTGAGGATTGGCAGCGATGGTTACCGGAACACTTTTCTTGCCGATGGTCATTTCGCCATGGTAATAGTTGCCGTTTCGCATAGTGGTCATGGCCTCCTGCAACTTTTCAGGAACATCAAGCCCTTTAATCGGGTATTTTGCAATCGCTTTGCCAAGGTCATAACCATATTCCGGGCGGAAGGTACGCAGGGGATGGTTGCCATAGGCATCGGTCACGTCAAGGTTGAGTTTGAACCACATCGATATTTTTTGGGGCTGCCCCTCGCTCTGCTCCCTGTTTTCATTGTGGCCCCGTAGATACACTTCCTTTTCAAAGGAAAGGCCGGACAATAGCTTATATGCCTGCAATGCCGTTATACGGTGGTCTCTCATCAGATCAAAGGTTTGTTCCCTGACAATGGGGTCGTCTTTCCTTGTCAAGGTTACCTTATAGTTGTTGAGAAAGTACATATCGCTTTCTTTGGATCGGTTAAAATTGATCTTGAAATCGATGTTTTCCGTTCTCATAGCGTTGTTCTCCTTGCTTTCTGCTGGCCTCATCCGGGTAGCGATGCCAAGACTAAAGTTGGGCATCTCCCGGCTTATTGCGGTTTCCAGCACATCATTGAGTTTTTTACCGAAGCCAAGATTTTCTAATGTTTTCTTCAGGTATTCCAGATTTTTCTCATTCATGTCGTTTGAATTTTGAGGTTTTAAAATGTTCTTTGAGTGATCAGAAAAGGGTCAACTGCTCTCGTGGTGGTGGCTTGTAGCCGTTTTGTAGTGCGAGGCTCTCGCCGATGGAGGTTACCAGTTCCTCAATGGAACCGTAATCCGTTCCGTTTAGCGCCTGTGTGTGAAAAAAATGGGATCGGTATCCAGTTTCGCTGATGACATAAGATTCTGCTCGGTACTCGATGTGACTGATTAATGGGTCTTTTTGATTTTCCCGCTTTTCAGGCCAATAGAATTTATAGTCGACCTTTACGGGGAAGCCGAAAACCTTTATCTCGAGGCTTGTATTCTGCTTAAAGTGTTCGGGTATCATGATACTACATTTGGGTTTATTGGTTATTTAAACTACAAGCAAGCATCGATGCAAAGGACACAAACCCTTTTGGTTTGAGGGTTCGATAGGAGGAACGTATCCCGGTGATCGTCCGAAAGCGGTGCAGAGAAAACTTCTCTTTAGGAATTTCGAAGGTGTTGCCCTTGTAATTAAAAGATACCTTTCCGTCAATAAGAGTGAAGAGGGCATCCCTGTTCATTTGCCATAACGATACCTTGCAATCAAGTACCTTGCCGCATAGGTCGTCGTCGAATACACCGACCGTCCTCGCATTGGGAAACAGCCTTTTCAGTTCCTGCAATTGTCCAGCTGTTGGTATTGATCCCAAGGCCGTGAACACATTGCTGCCGGGTTTTTGGAGCAGGTGGGGATACAGGTGACAGAAGCACAGAGTGTCAATGGCGGAGTGAAACATGAAATGCTGCCTTGCCATGTGTGGTTCTGCCACACCCGCTGTGCCACTAAAACACGCTACGCTATCGGGCGTGAGGGTGACGAACCAAGGGCGGAAGTAGTCCATGACATCTGGACAGATTTGCTTGAGCATTTGCATGCTGAATTAGCGACTGCGGCCTTTCCCATGCACCTGTTGCTGTTTTTGTTCCTGCTCATTTTCATATTGGTAGACAGGTGCTTGTTTTGTTCGCTGCATCTGTTGCATATCCTGCAGTGCTCTTTGATAGCCCTCTGTGTACGCATCTTTCTGTGCGTTTTTGCTGCCAAAAAGGTTGCGCAGGCCACGGAGCAACATGTAAGAAATCCCTCCATCGAGGATGAGCGAGTACATGAGTGCATCCCTGTTGGAAGTGACCCCGCTACGGCTGCTCGCTCGGCGTTGCAGGCGTGTACCATCCGAAAGCTGGACAACCTCGCCGTTACGGTACTGCTCTTTCTGAAGTTCGGAAAGTTTCTCGCCATTGATTTTTGCTGGCGCCTGTACCTTTTGGGGGTCTGAGGAAATGAATTCGCGGGTCTCCGGATCGTATTCAATGACCCATGTCTTTTTCTTGCCGTCTCCTGTCTGATAAGTTTTCAGGACATGGGTCAGTGCTCCCTGCTCAAGCTGGTCTGCTTCGGCCTCCAATAGCATCGGGTGTTTCTTGATATCCCGGTAGATGGGGTGAAGCTGTATGGATATATGTCCGGTTTCAGCCCTTTGCAATGATAGTTTAGCATCCATTTTTGTGATGTGGATTCCATCGCCGTGTAGGTCTTGCAGGGTGATAAGGTCTGTCCTGTTCCCTGAAAGCAGGGCTTCGATGTCTTCATCCGAAAGATTGGGTTTGCCATTTTTCATCAGACCGAGTTTCCGTAGATCCCCTATCGGGAGATCGCTTTCTATAAATTGATTTTCCATAAAAAATTGATTATTTTTCGTTTTCGATATGTTGCAAAATGCTTTGCAGGAACTTCCACGGGTCAATGTAGGTGCCGTTCCTGCGGATGCTGAAATGCAAGTGTTCTCCTGTTGTTCGCCCGGTATTGCCTGTAATACCCACAGGATATCCGGCGGAGACAGACTGTCCGTTAATTACCGTTACCCGTGATAGGTGTCCGTAGGTACTCTTTACAAACCCATGGTCGATACATACGTAGTTGCCAAGGTTTCTGTGGTAGCCTGTGGATTCGACCGTTCCCTGCATCATGCTTCGGACAACCCCTGCCCGGATGGCAAGGTCGATACCGTTGTGGAAGCCCTGCTTGCCAGTAACGGGATGCCTGCGCCACCCAAACCCCGAAGTAATCCTGTATTCGGCTAAAGGCATGACAACTTTCGGTGCCGAAGGGTTGGGCAGGACATGGATATCATTGTGGTTCATGGCAATGACCGGAGCCTCACGAACGGGTGTTGATCCCTCCATTGGATAAAGTGCTATCCGTTTGGTTGGTACTTGGGCCAATATCAGATGAGGTAAAAACAGCATGATTAGAAAGATGGGGAGGTTCAGTCCACTCAGGGTCATCGCCTTGCTCCTTTCTGCCAGTATGGGTGCATCTCCTCCGGGAGCATCAGTTCCAGTCTGCTTGTAAGGGAGACCGTTACCAAACGGAGGATCCGTTCGTTCGAGAGTGCCATGCGGAAGGCTTCATGTTGCTGTGCCAGCGTTCCATTCTCAAGGATTGCATTGATGTCGGTCAGGGTCTTGAGTTCCTTTGCATCAAGTTGCTGATATCCATCCGTCATGTCACGGGACAGTTCCCTGTACGATTTGAGTACCAATAGGGCATCTGTAAGATAAAGGGATTTTTCTCCGTCCTCGAAGCTGACCTCTATTATTTCGTTGTCATAGCTTACATGGGAAATTGTGCCGAGATGCCCTTGCCTATCTGCCGGGTCTGTTGGTAACAGGGGATGCACCATTACGGGTTTGCCTATTAGTTCCTTCATTTCATTGAGTTCTTTTATTTACAGTTATTGCCTGAAGCCCGGGCGCATGGAACCCTTGCCCTGCGGAGCAGGTCTGGGGGGTGTGGCAGGTTTGAATTTTGAGACGACATCCTGTATCTCCTTGTTGATACGGTCAAAATTCTGCATGAGTATCTCGTTCTTGCGATCTCCGAAATCATAGAATATCGGTAGGTCGGGATAGGCTTCTTCCTCTTTACGGATGGCTTCGAGGTCAAGGTCTATACGGCAGTTTACAGCGGATGTCTCGAATTGTCCGGTATATTTATCGACGGCATCCGATGCAAGGATGCCGACCATTTCGCCTGCCTTGAGTGATGCGATCTTGCCTGCCGGTATGAGCGGTTCGAGTTTCTCATTTATGGATAAGGATGTTTTTGTCCGGTCGATGGAAAGGCTCTCGCCCATCTGTTTCACTTTTCCAAACAAGCGTTCCATCCATTCGAGGCCGTCCTTGTCACGGATCGATCCGCTGAGGATGTTTCCTACGATGGAGGTGATCGTGTCAGCGGTTTCCTTGCCGTACTGTTGCCTGAACATGGTCAATCCCTGCACCCCCAAGATGGCAGAAACGCGATTACTTCTGGCCTGTGAGATGATATCCTGAACTTTGAAAATATACAAAGTTGGCGCCTCGTCCACCACCAGACCCACGGGGATATTGCCCCTTGTGTTGATCAGTTTGGTAATCCGGTTGATGACCACGGAATACGATGCGGAGTTCGTACTCTGCGTATTCGGGTTACTCGCCAATATCAGTATGGACGGTGCTTTCGGATTGCTTATCTTGAGGTCGAAATCGTCGCCCGAGAATACCCAAAAGGTTTCCTTGGTAGCCAAACGGCTGATGAAAATCTTGAGCGTACCGACCTGCCCCTCAAGTTGGTCAAAAGCACGTGCCTTATATGCGGTCATGAAAGGCGAGAGGAGAGACCCAAGTTCCTTGTTACTGAACAGTACCGTAAAGATTTCCTCGTAGGATCGGTTAAGGAATGCCAGTACGTGTGGGAAGCTGGAATACCTCCCTCCCTCGTACTTGCTGAAAAAGTATATACAGGCAGCCAGAAAGTTGACGGCGGATTGTGTGAAAAACTGGTCGCTCCCGCTTGCCTTGTCTCCTTTCTTCATCGCTTCCACCAATGCCTCAGCAGTTTCGGAGGCTTCGGCCAAAGTCTGCAAATAATCACTTCGCCACGGATTGATGCGCCTGCTTTTTTCAGGCTCGTTCAGGTTAATCACATGAAACTGAAAATCTTTCAGTTTTCCCTGTTGTTTACCGAGCAGGTAATGGTAATACGTAACCTCTCCAAGATCCGGGAACTTAAAATCGAATACGCAGAGTGTCCATTCCAATGCCACCAGTTGGCGGATGATCGGCATGAAAACCGAGAAGCTTTTGCCCGATCCCGGGGTTCCGATTACGAGGCAGCCCCTGAATAAATTCTCAAGCACTATATATCCCTTGCGTACCTTTTTCTTGTAATAAAAGAGCATGGGGATGTTGACGGCATTGGGCGTGATCTTGGGTTTGGTCGGCTGCATGAAAGATTCTTCTTCCACGTTCCACCTGTCCTTTCCGATCCGTGAGCCGATGATCTTGGACACGTTATCCATGGCGGTGTGGAGCAGAAGTGTGCCGATAATACTGCACCCGATGTAACCGAGATCATACCAGCTCGTGTAGGGCAAAGGCCATCCTCCCTGTTTGCCGTAAAACCAAAGGCTTGCCGATAGCAGCAACAATCCGGCTACCAGTGGATAGGCAATCGCATTCTTGGGGTTGAGGTCTTTTTCTTTTCGACTGAGTGTACCGATGGACACGAGGCAAATCAGGATCAAAGTGAACAGTTTGCTGTGGAGCGGGTAATGGTAGATGGCGATCCGTGCCAATCGTTCGAGGAAGTGTGAAAATCCGTAACGCTCGCTGATTGGACTGACCGCAACTTTTTCCGCATAGATGAACATAAGGATGTCTATCGCTACGGACAGGTAAATGCCGAATTGCAGGAAGCGGAGCATCGCCTGCTGTTCTTTAGTTTCCTCCATAAATGATTTGATTTGAATGGTCGGAAGGCAATTCTGCCATTCCGTTGTTAAGGGGGTAAAAACTTTGAGGGGGCTATTAACGCCCCCTCCCCGGTTTCTGTTGTTGGTCGGGTCTGTCTAACTGAAACCCGATCCTGTCCTCAACGCTGAATACAATAGCTTTGGAAATCCTGTCATGGGTCATTGCCCAATCAAGTGCTTCCTGTTGGACTTCCGGTATTCTGGTTGCATGCAGCTGATACATTTCCAAAATGTCTACGACTTCCGAGGCATCCATTTCGAATATACCTATTTCAGTCCGCAATTTATCCACTACGAGTTCCGGGGGGATGAGCATTAACAGGGCATCCGTGCTGTAAAGGCCTATTACATCATTTTTGAACCTGACGTAAGCGAGGCGGTCTTCATCAACGAGATGGGTAATTGTTCCCATCTGTCCTTGCTTATTTACCGGATCTTGTGTCAGCTCGGGATGTACCATGACCGTTGTTCCAATCAAGTCTTTCATCAAAATTTGGTTTTAAAGGGTTACAACAAAGCTTAGAAACTGTCCGCGCCAAGGACATCCTTATACCTGATCTTCAGTGTTATTGTCCTGCCGGATATCTGCTTTTCGGAAAGCTCCACATTCAGCACCTTGCTTGCCGGGAACGTTGCTTTTTTCAGGACATAGATATTCCGGTAAGTACGCTTGAAAGAGCCATGTGGATAGAGTTGCCAAATCGGCTTTATCTCGATGGATTGGACGTTGGTAGCCTTGGTGATCTTCCTGTCCTCAATCTTAAATCGCATCTCGTCGATATCGTAAGCAAGATTGGTGGAATTGCGGTAGGTAATGTCCAAGAGTACAAGATTGCCTACCGTGTAGATGTTGTTGAGTTCTGCACGTATGCCGTAGTCACTCGCCTTGCGGATGGGTGCGGTGTTGCGTTTTGAAAGCAGGCCAAGAGCGTGATTCAGTAATTCCGGTGTGGTCATTTCGACAGGAACATGAAGCGGACGGGTATGTCCGGGCAGGATATTGAAACTGGTCGCCAGTCCACTTTCCGGCACTCCCTTTATAGCGTGCAGTTGGTATTGCGCGATGAAGCTTTCGCCGATGACCGTCACGACTCCGAGACTGCCCGATTGATGACATGCTGTATTGGCCGAGTCGGGAACCCACTTGAGGCGAAGAACGTTTTCCTCGGGAAGGTCGCCGACTATGTCATGTGTGGAAATATCCACATAGCGTATAGGTTCTGGGGATATGACGTGCAGAGAGGTGTTGGCATCCATGATGATGCCGGGCAGTTCGTCACGGTAGGTTCCTGCTTTTTCCTGTGCGCTGAGGTGGGTTCCTGCGAATAGCAGGGATAGGATAACGATTAATGTTTTCATTTACGTGGTGTTTAATAGTTCTTTTGGGTGTTGCGTAATTGTTCGGGATCGATTAGGTAGACCAGTGTATTGTATTTGATTTTAGCCTTGTTTTGCCGGATGGCTTTACTGACCGCCGTGCTGGTGGATTGGAACATTTTCTGCACCATACTCATGACCAGTTGGCTGTTATTTTCGGCGGCCTGCTGTAAGGTGATACCCTGACTTGCATTGCCCCCGAGGTCTTTCGTGAATTCACGGAAAGCCGAGGCGGGGACATACAGCCCCTGTAGCCCATCGTGGTCGTAAACCTCGAGCCTGACCGGGAGGATGTGCTGTCCGTTCATGATAGAGGTCACGCTGAGATTGACACGCTGTCCTGTGAAGCCTGATATCTGGGCATAGATGTAGGTTCCCTTTTTGATAAGGAAGCTACCCGCCGTCATGTCCTCAAGTAGTCTTATCCGTAGGCGTGATCCTGCGTATCCCTTTATGTCCTGGTCAACGATGGCGGTTATAAAGGTTTCGTTGCGATCCGGTGTGACGGTATTAAAGACAGAGGTGTTGCCATTTGCCTTGCTGACAGCAAGGGTGGTCTGTTGCTTACGTTCGGTCTCAAGCAGTTCAGCCTGCCTAAGTCTTTCCTGTTCGGCACGGTATTCCGGATCGTTGGCCTTGCCCAGACTGTCGACGAGTTCCATCTGTTTCCTGAACAGTTCCATGGGGTCGGGTTGTGTGGGCTGGGATTGGGCATGTGGCGTATCGTCAGATTGCCTTGCCATGGCGAGTGCTTCTGCCAAAGCCTTGTCATGGGCATCTTCCGAATCTGGAGTCGGTACCTGTGTAACTGCATCGGGGAATACCGTTCCGGGACTTGGGCCATAACGTCCTTTCATGACCTTATCGATGGAGTCGAGCATCCTCCGTTCGCTTTCGTTGTACAGTGTATTGGGCACTTCGGAGGAGGCTTGTTCCTCCTGTATGTGGCCTATGGCCGTATATCCATCGGATTGTTTGTACTGGTTGCGATAGGCATCAAGTTTATCCGATAGCGCCCGATTGCGTACCTGATCGGACACATGTGGCAGATCGGTCTGCAGGGAGTCCTTTCCGGCCTGCGGTGGCTGCTCCTTGCCAAAGCTGCTTTTGTACACATAGAAGAATATACAGAGGAATGGGAGCAGGATGAGCGGTATGACGTACCGTGGTTTTCTAAAATCTATTTTCATGGATTGCTATTTTTATGGTATATGGATTGCTGGATCAGCTCAAAGCGTTTTAACGCATCGGTAAGCCGGATGCTGTCCGTAGCATCGAGACTGTCCTTTCCGATAATGGCGGCGATGGTATCCTGTAGGGCAGTTACCTCCTGCAAGGCACCGTAAGTACCCATCATATCGGTGATGCCATTGCCTATGCCGCTTGCCGGAGGTTTTGGAAAAGCGGGCAGCGCATGTGGGGTGTTTACACGCATGACGGTAAACGCGAGGATACCGGAGCCGATGATACAGACGAGCATACCTGCAAGGAAATGGAACGGATACCGTTCCACCGACCGACGTGCAAATGCACCGATCTGTCGAAGATATTGACGGATGCCACCTGTTTTCCCTGTATCGGGATCGGGGTTAGAAGGTGTTTTTCTGGACATTTTGTAAATCTTTGTTTTCGAGTGTTTTCCATCCGGTGATCAGTACGGCGTGAGGGTTGTTGTCCGAGCGTATTTCGAGATCTGCGAGGTAGCCCTCGGTAACGAGGGAGCGCACAATTGTGGAACTCCGTCGGTCTATCTTCTGCGTACCGTAGTAGCGGAAGTAACGCTGTGGCATATCGATGTGTATGCTGTCGGTGCGGATGGTCAGTACGGCACTTGAGGAAAGAATGGAATTGAAAAAGCCTTTTTCCTTGAGGTTGTTGTACTGGAGCGCACCACTCTCGTCGATGAGGTACATTGCCTGTTTCATCTGATGCTCTATGAACTTGTCGTCAGGGGTAAGCGAAAAGAACAGGCTATGGAAGCGTCCTACGTGCGAGCGGTATTCCGCTTCACGGTTCATCTGTACATCGGTCTGCCTTGCGGGCATCGGCACATTCGCCGCATCTATGATATAGATGCTCTTTCGTGCATCCACCACCTGCCGATAGGCAAAGAAAGACACCGCCAGTACCATAAGCACCGCTGCGATCAGGCTACCTGCCGAAAGGAATGTGGCAAGGCGCACCTTGGATTCTATATTCTTGATAATCATTGTTTCTGTTTATCTTTTGGTTATTATTCTTGCCATCATGCGGGACATTCCCGATGCTCCCCTGCCCACGGTAGAGGCCGCTGATGAGATGCCGGAGGTGGAGATGATCCACGTGGAGATGCTCGGTACGGTGAGCATGGTCAGGGCACCGATGACAAATGTGCCGATGACGATACCGAATGAGAGGATTCCGTTACTTGCGAACACGGTCAGCTTCTCGAGATCGGCACCAGTCGTTCCCACCAATGCCTGATACCGGGTGATCTCCGCTTCCATGGCGTAATGCTGGAAGAGCGATGCCACGTACATGACCAGATAGGCAATGCCCGAATAGAGGTTGACCGAGACAAAACGTGCTATCCATGTGCTGAACGAGTCTCGAAAGGCGGGCAGGATACTGGCGGCTACGGAAAAAGGGCCAAGTATGATCAGGATCGTCGAGAAGATGATCTGTATGATAAAGATGACGTATACACAGATGCGTAGGAGCCATACCGCAAGGGTTTCCAGTATGGAGGTTGCCAGCAATTGCAGGTTTACCTGTAAACGGTTTCGCATCTCGACAATGGGATTCCATACTTCGGCGAAGCCCTCTTTCACAGAGGACTTGACGGATTCCCATGCCTTTCCGTACCATGTGTCAGCCTCTATCTTTGCGGTTTCGGTCTCTGCCTGTACGGTGAGCAACTGATCGGCAAGGTCGACCATCAGCTTGGCTCGCTGGAGACGGAGGTTGTTGACCTCGGTCTGGCTTCCATCGAACATGGCTTCGGTCTTGTTGGCCACGATGTCCGTGGGATAGGCAATGACACGGGTAAAGGTCGGCCACCAAAGAATGACTATGACCAGACCGAACGGTCTGAGCAAAGGCATAATCTCCATCTGCTTGTCGCCTGCCATCATTTCATAGGTCTTGATGGCAAAAAATACAAGCATAAAGATGGCACAGAGTGCCTGTGCATCAGCAATAAATGCATCGTAGTGTGTCCAGATGGTATTCTTCATCTGTTTGAGGAAGTGCATCATGCCCTCCTCATAGACACCGTTCCCCTGTAGAAAATTGAAGATATCCTTAAAGGAGTCAGGTACACTGACGGGGCTTCCCTGAGCAAGGACGCCCCCCGTGAATAATGTTGTAAGATTCATTCGGAAATGTTTTAGAGTTTGGATTTGCTTAGCACGTCATCGGCAATCTGACTGTCCGTCCTGCCGGGCGGTACGGTAACGGCCTGCCCGGATTGCCGAACATTCTCATTGGTCTTGGTCAGCGACAGATAAAGTTTTGCCCTTTGTTTCTTTGTTTCCCACATGGAGGAGAGTTTTCGGTACTCATCAAGCATCCTATGGTAGGCAATGATGCGTGATCCCCTGTCAAGGTTTGTAGTCCTTGCGCCCTCGAGGCGTTCGGCAAGTGTCCGGGTTTCTTCGAGATACCAATCCAATGCGCCAGTGCGGGTGAGGTAATCCCTGACCGTGGGTTCCGTTCCGTCCAGAGCAGATGGGCCATTGGATTGCAGCAAGGGGTGGAATTCGTGCTTGTAATAAAGTTGCCATAACGGGTCGGTAGCTGAGACGGCACCGGCATAATTGACCGTTTCGGTAAGGGCGGTATTGCGCAGGGTATCCGCATGCTTCTTGTAGGCCTCCTCGGTGTTCTTCATTGCGGCTACGAGCAACAGTCGCTGTGTCTGGGGCCCGGAAGCACTCAGTGGCCGCAGGTCTGTCTTGGGGTAATTGGGATGCCACGCCCATGTGAGCCAGTATTGATAATTGAGGCCGAGAAAGCCCTTTGTGGGCGTGAACTTTTTCCGATCCCACTGTTTGAATACCATACGTTCCTGCTGGTGTACGATATGTTTGTCCGTCTGTCTTTTGACGTTCTGCGCCACTGCCTGCATCAGTGACAGCAGGGCAATGGCAGGCCATAGGATAAGGTGGATTTTCATGTTGTCATTGTTTTAAGGTGTTGATCTTGTAGATGATGTCGTCGACCAGCCGTTTGTCTTGGTTGATGAACTGCCCGTAGGGATTGAGTGTCCTGAATATGCCATTGAATTTCGCCCAGTACATGGATCGGTGCATGCTGTACGCAAGTGCCCTCATGACACGTAACTCGAGGACAATTTTGCGAAGTAGGGCATCCCGCTTTTCGTAGTCCATCAGTACGTTCTGCCCCTCTTTGAGGATAAACCCGGAAACTTCACTGGCAAGGTTTACGCCCCGGTTTTTCATCTGTTGGGCCACATCCTCGGCAAAGAGAAGCAGGTGCGGTGCACCCCTTGCGGTCTGTATCATCAGGTCACATTCATGGATGATCTCGGCACCGATCTGACCGATCTGGCGGACGGTCAATCCGGTACGAAGTGCCTGGTCTACTTCGGTCAGCGCACGGTGGATCATGTCCTGTACCAATACCACGGAACTGACATTGAGATTGATGTCGTCCAACCGTTCTTTGATCGTGCTGAGGTAGCTGTTGTGGGTAACTTCAGCGGCTGATCGCACTGCGGCATTCTCACCGACGATGGCAAGATGTTTGGCATCGTAGATGATGGTGACGTAGTTCTGTCCGTAGGCCTTTGCCGTACCCAATAGGATACAGAGTATTAGGGGGATGGATTTGCTTATATTCATTGCCTGATCTGTTTAAGTTTCGAGAGGATATTGTCGACGAGTTGCCTGTCACGGTTGACGAATTCCGAAAAGGGATTCATGGATTCGAGCATCCTCTTTCGGTTGGTGTAGTACATATTTGCCGCCAGCCCCCGGGATGTTCCGGCTATACGCCTGAGTTCGGTCAGCACGTGCCCGAAGAGCAGTCTTCGGTCGCTGGCTTTCATCTGGTTAAGGTCGCCTAAGCTGATGGCAAGCGCATAAAGGTATCGGCTAAGCATGTACGCCCTGTCGGCAATGTCCATCTCCGTTTGGTATGCCAAGGCAATGAGCAGGGGATCATCCCCGGCCAGCCTGACGATGGTCTTTTGGTGCTCGATGATCTCCGTGATGATGGGGGCTGCGTGTATGCCGATTTGGGTGGCATCGATGGCAAGCCCGAGGGTATGGAACCTCCGTTGCAACCTACGGTACTTTTGCTTGAGTTCGTCCATTTTGGAACGGTTGACTTCTTCGTTGGCCGAGGTAACGGCCTGCCTGTTCCGTGCTGTCTGTTGGCGGCTATGTTCATCTTTGCTGTGCTGCACCAGTTGGTGGAGGAGTTCCACGTTCAGTTGGGCATGGACTTGGTTGGATAGCGCGACCCAAAAAAGCCCCATTATGAAAATCGCCCTCATTGCCGTAGGTATTTGGCATTGCGGATGATATCATCGGCGATGCGTTTGTCGATGTTTATAAAGCCAGCGTATGGGTTAAGGGAGTTCAGTATGCCACGCTGTTTTGCCCAATACATGGATCGGTACATTCCGTAAGCCACCCCACGCAGGATGGTCAGTTCCGAGACGATCCGGTTGAGCAGCTTTGCACGTTCGCCTGAGTCCATGAGGTTATCCTTTCCCCCTCGGGTGACAAAGGAACCTACCTCGGTAGCCAGTGCGGTCGCCCGGGTCTTGAATTCCCTTGCGCCCTGTTCGGCAAACAGGAGCAATACGGGGTTGCTCCCCGCAATATCCATAGCCCGGTTCACATCCCGGACGATATCCGAACTTATATCGGCAATGTCCTTTATCGCAAGGAGGTTGCGCGCGACCGCTGAGACTTCACTGAGACCTTTATATATCTTGTCCTGCAGGTCGTTGACGATGACCAGTTGCCCTGTCACGGCAAGCTGTCCTCGCTGGATAAGCGTAAGGTTATCATTGGTGGTATTGAGCTGTCCGTTGATGACGGCGGCATGGGCTGCTTCAGCGGCTGCCACGGCGGGATCGATATAGATCTGTGCCCTTAGTCCTGCCGCGAAAAAAAGCAGGACGAGTATAAAACATAATTTTTTCATCGTTGTATTGTGCTAAAGGGTGGATAATAGGATTCACGTCGTGGCGGGCAATGGAAGTGCCGTCTGGTTGATCTTGGAAACAAATGCACCAAGCGGAAGACCGCTTGCCTGCAAATCGGCTACAAATGCCTCGAGTCCTGCCTGATAGTTTCCATGTTCCTGAACGTAGATCTGCACGGCATTTTTTTCGGGCTTTTCGGTCGTGTAGCATAGGTATTGGTAGAGGGATACCTCTACACCGTAGACCTCGCCAGTAGCACCCCTACGTATATAGACCTCTTTGAACCTGCCCCGTCCGTCCTTGTTCTCCAGTTGGTTAATCGTAAAGATCTTGCGCCGTTCTGTATCACTGATGGACAGCAGTTTGGCAATGGCATCGTAGTTCTCCCGGAATTTGGACTGATCCAACAGACAGATGGTATCGGAGTTGGCGAGGATACTGTCCTTGACGATGGCATTGCCCAATATGTCGCCAAGTTCCTGCGTGACCACGATAACCTCTCCCCAAAATTTCCGCACGGTTTTGTACAGATAGAGGATGTATCCAGCCATTAGGGGGCTTGCAATCGCTTTCCATGCTTCCTCGATAATAAGGGCTTTTCGTTGCGAGGTTCGGTGACGCATCTTTTGCAGGAATACGTCCATGATGATCAGCGTCACGATAGGGAATAGGATTTTGTTCTCTTTTATGTTGTCAATTTCGAATACGATAAAAGGTTCGGCAAATAGGGAGGCATCGGCATCCTCATTCAGCACCGTACCGAATTCCTGCCCGGAATGGAACTTTCGTAGGACGTATCGGTATTCGTCAAGATCAAAGGTTACCGATTCCTGTTCGGTGATTTCACGTATCCTCTCCACGGAATACGTATAAAAGGAGTCGAAGTCCAGCTTTGCAGGTCTCCGTGGATTCTGGGGCCCGGGGTCGAGCCAAAAATGCTCATAGTAGTAGGAAGATAGCACATTGGACAGTACCGTATCCTCAATTTGCGTAAGGTGCCCGTCCGCTCCTTTCCAGAGTAGGGCAATCAGGGTTTTGAGGAAATCCTTTTTTTCGAGATTGAACTCTTTTTGTGTCATGGAAAAAGGATTCATGGAAATGGGCTTTTCCTCCGTGTAGGTTATGTACTTTCCTCCATAGTAACTGCACAGCCCCGAGTAGCTATCTCCGGTGTCGACGATTACCACGTCCATGTTGTAGAGGCAGTACTGTTCTACGAGCGCATTCATGAAAAAAGATTTTCCCGATCCACTGGGGCCTAATGTAAATTTTGACCTATTGTTCAATCGGCCTGTATTTAGGTTTGCGGGGTCGATGCCTACTGGAATCCCTTGTCTATCCGTGAAACGGATAAGGAAATCAGATTTTTCGTCGACCTGCATGGACTCCTTGAAAAGCAGGCAGAGGCCTGCATCGGACGTGGTCAGGAACCAGTCGTATTTTTTGAGTTCCACGCTATTGCCGGGTAATGCCGTGCGGAACAGCTCAAGCTGGTTATAGGCATTTCGTGAGGGAATGATGCCCTGCTGGAACAAAGCCGCTTCGATGAAGTTTGTCGCCTTGTCAACCCTGCTCTCGTCTGCGCATAGGACAATATTGAAGTGGGCATTTACGAGGAGTTGGTTCTCCCGAGCCACGTCCACCAATAGCTGGTCGATATCTTCCACACAGATCAGGTTTGCCGGATCGGGTACACCCGAGTGCCGTTTGCGCTTGAGTTCGAGTTTATTGAGCGTTGCCTGTTGCCCGGGTATTTCGATTAACTGGTTGTAGACAATACATCGATAGTCCGGTGCTTGGTGTAGGAAGAAGAGATTGTCGACAGGAAACTCCCGGAGGTTCTTGCCGTCGTGTTTATGCCTGTACGTGCCTATGGTCTCCGGCAGGTCTATGGTATCGGTATTGATGAGGCTGATGCTCCGTATGGATCGGTCGCCCATACCGATTTGCCGTTCTCCGGCGAGCAGGTTGTCCAGCACGATGTTATCCGAAGAGAAGTCCATGGCAAGGATGCGTGACACATAACGATGGATTTCCTGCTCGCTCAACCGATGGGGTTGTAGACCTGCACCTTGCAAGAGATCGTGTACCTTGTCCATGTGCTGTCCGAAATCGACGAGTACCTTGGGGTCGTGGACATAGAATGTACCTTTTTTGACCTGCCTTGTAATGGTCAGGTAGGTTGAGATATCGGTGTACTCCCTGCCATGGAAGTGTTCGTTATACTTCTGTTGGAGGAACTCGGTCGCTTTGCCCACTTGGTATATCTTTCGGGAGAAGATATCCTGCTTCTGTATGATGTAACCCTCTCCAAGTATCTTGATGAGATTGAGGAGCACGCCATGGTAGGCCGTATAAGGCTCGGGGTCGGCCCCGTACTGCATGACGGGGTTTCGCAAAAGGAAGATGGCGGAGAAATCGCCCTTTTCCCCATAGAGCAACGCCTCGTCCTGATAGTGGTCGATGCCAGCGTATGGTATTTTGAACGCTGTTTTAGGGTGATGGGTCTGCATAGTTTTTCTTAAGGTGTAAGGGATGGATGAATACGCCTTTGTGGCGGGTCTTGTCGTGCAATCCGTCTTTCTGTCGGTAAAAGGTAAATGTCAGCCCACCAGCTATGGCGATCACGGCGATCGTACCTCCGAGGTACATATTGGTCAGTGCCCCTGTGAGGCCTCCTCCGACCAGTCCGAGTGCGAGGGAACCGATCCCCCAGCCGATGAACTTTCCTTTGAAACCTTTGTAAACAAGGGGCTTCTGCAGCCCCTTGTAAATAGCGTACATACGGATCATCACACGCCGAAGAATGCCTTGATGACCACTGATACCAAGACGAGGAAGATGCAGGATCCCATCCAGCCCATCAATTCCTTGTTGATGTCCTGGTCGCCGGAATTCCATTTGATATAGACACGGACACCGCCTATGATCCCGACAACGGCACCAATCGCCAGCGTCAATGTCGATACGGGATCGACGTAACTGGTCAGTGAGGACGTCGCTGCGTTGATGCCCGTGGCACCGCCTCCGGTCTGGGCATAGGTTTGGATTGCTGCAAGGACAAGCGCAGCGGATGCGAACAGTTTTTTTGTTTTGACTGTCATTGGTAATACGAAATTAAAGGGTGAAAAAATGGATTAACTGATTCCGTAGAGTGCTCTGAGGAAAGCGCCGACAAGGATCAGGAACAGGCAGGAGAAAAACCAGCCCATGACCTGTGCATCGATATGGTGGTGCTTGCCGGACTGCCAGTTGGTGTAGATGCGCAGTCCTCCGAGTATGCCTGCAATGGCTCCGATGACCAGTACCAGATCGGAAAGGCTGAAATACCATCGGTGCATTTCGCCAGAAGCACGGTAGAACTCATTGATGCCGGGCTGTGCAATGGCCATTGCAGGCCGGATACAAAAAAGGACGGCTGCTGCCGTCCATGACCTGAACCGTTGCCACATATTCTTTAGTAAGGTATGGCACCGGTATGCTCGATCAGGTTGTTCTTTGCAAGGTTGAACAGATCCTTGATCCCGACCGCTCCTGTGGATATTACATTGCCGGGTATGCCAATGGGGGCTACCTTGGGTGTGATGGGTTCCGATGGTTCCTCACTGGCGGGTTCAGGTTCGACAGTAGGCTGTTCGATATACTCGATAATCTCGGGCCGGATATCTTCTTCGAAGAACAGCGTGTCTCCCTTGCTGTCGGATGCAGGGGGTCTGCGGGACATGAGCAGGTCGTAGAGGAGGTTAAGACCATAATAGACCAGATAGACGAGGGTCAGGGTAAGTAGGAAACTTGTCCAGTTCATAGTTCTGTGTTTTTAAGTGTTTCGTGAATATGCCCGGGCAGCCATGGGTGCTGGGCGATGTATTGGTGCAGGCAGTAGACGATGAAGCGGTTCATGTCCACGCCTTTGGCGAGTTTGATCCGCTTGAGCAGGTTCATTGTCCTTTTGTCCACACGGATGAGGCTTTTTTCTGTTCCCTCGATCCGGAATTCCCCGATGGATTGGAAGAATGCGTTTGCCCTTTCCCCATCGGGGGACGGTTTTGGAGGCTTTTTAGGTTTCTTTTCAATGGGAGGCAGCGGGTCTTTGTTTTTTGCAGTTGCAAGGCTGTTATCCGTTTCGCCAGTACGGAGCTTTTCACGGAGTTGGTCGGCGAGCGATTTTATTTCGTTCATGTTGTACTCCTTTTCTCTATGTAGTTGCCATGGATCAGGTCGAGTGTTGGCAATATGGCAGGTAGCACGATAGCCGGCGTATGGATGGTGTCCACTCGTTGGAAATCTATGCGGTCGGCGATGCCGGGGGTGACCGTTCCGAATTGGGACATGACCTTGTCCACCTCCTGTCGGGTATCGTAGCGCACGGTTGCCTTGATCCGGTTGGGGATGAAGACAAGTGGCGCACGGTTGTTGATTTTTGCCGTGACCATGGCAAACAGCAAGGTCGAGTCCACGGAAAATTCATCGTAGTTGAACGGGCAGAGGATCAGGTCTCCCGACAGGATGACCGGGATCAGCCCATCGTCATCCATCTTGCCCGGCAGATCGATCAGCACCGTCTCTTTGGGGTTCTTGGTCAGTACCTGTAAGAGTACGGGAAAATGGGTAAGGTCTACCGGGATGACCTCGTATGGAGCCTCGTTTTCGAGAACCTTTGCCTTGTCGTATTTGGAGGATACGGACTGTTGGTAGTCCATGTCGAGCACGGTGACCTTTCGGGCGTGCACGGATGTGAGGTAGTTGGCAAGGAGCAGGGTGAGCGTACTCTTGCCTGCCCCGCCTTTTTGGTTTCCTATTAAAATGACCATAGTGCGGATGTTTGTTTAGCATTGTTATCTTGTGTTGGTACGTGCCTTGCGCTGGCGGCGACGGTTTCGGCCAAGTATGGCTTCGTCATCGATGTCGTCGGAGATATTGATATCGAGTGTTGGAATAGGCATTTCGATATCGGGTTCGGTGTATCTTGGTGGACTGGTACTCTCGTAGCCGTAGTTATTGTCTTCAACGGATGCTCCGCTATCGAGGTTTTCTTCCCATGGTAGCAGGTCGGTGTCTTCCATAGGCACTTCCGGACGCTCTGCCGAGATGGCATTTTTCTCGGCGACATGCCTTGTATCCTGTTCCTGCGGTCTTGCTATGAATTCTTTCAGGGACATGATCTCTCCTCCCTTGTACACTGCACCTTTCGCATGGTCGATGAGCGTATAGCCATAGGGCGGTTTGCCGTCCTTGCTGTGGAAGATGATCTGTATCCCAAACGTGCCGTGCAGGAATTTCGCAAGTGCCGAGCGGTAGCCGGCTTCGGTATGCTCAACGGACGGGTCATACTGGAGTCGATACCTTTCAATGAATGCCCTGATCTGTCCTACCCTTGCGCTGTCTTTATGCCGGGATGCGATCCTATCATCTACCTTGGATATATCGATGCTGTCAAGTTGGCGACCGTATTTGCTTATGGAATAGCGATTATCCTTTAGGGTTAGGGCATATCCCTGTACTTCGAGCAACATCATGAATTGTGCTCGGGTAGAAAAGTTGTAGGAGAGTGCTTTTTGCAGATGGTTTGCCAAAACCTTTCTTTCGTCCTCCCCCATGACTTGGTTCAGTATCCGGTATGCCCGGAGTTTCTCGTATCTGTCGGAGATTTTCTTGCCATCCTTTCCCACCCGGGTAGACACCAGATGGACGTGGTTATTGGCCGTATCCTTATGGAAGATAAGCAGGTAGGGCTGTTCTCCGTAACCCATGCCCTGCATCCATTTTTTGGCGATGTCGGCAAGTTCTTCCTTGCTGTGCGACCTGCCCTTGGTGGATATGGCAACATGGAACTGCGGATATTTGATACGTGTACTGCGTGAGGAAACAGCTTCGAAGTAGTTGATGTAGTCCTGTGGCCGGAGGTTTTCCATCCCTTGCAGAACACCGAAATTTTTGGCGAGGAGCAATTCGCCACGGTTCTTGTCTACCTTTCCGGTATTGTAGTTAACAGCTTTGAATGTTGCTGATTTCTTGAGTATCTTGACGATCATCGATGTGTGCTTAGGTGTTTTTCATTTCCCGCAGGATCTGCCGGAGCAGTTTTTCGAGTTCCTGTTGGGTGTTGATATAGTCGGAGAACCGTGCATTGAAATATGCCACGATCTGCGGGCTTAGCCTACCTTGTTTGTTCAGCACGTTGGCGTGTCTCGACAACTGGTTGATGTTGTTTCCCGCCCTGCCGAGTTCGGCACCAATGCCATTGAGTGCCCATAGGAGTTCTGCGGGATTGATCAGGGTCACAGCGGCCGAGCCATATAGGACACGCCTGCGGATGACTTCCGTGCGGTTCAGTCCGGATTCTTTCTGTATGTGGAGCAGGGCTTCAAACTCATCATCGGTGAGTTTGGCCTTGATGATGCGTGTCCGTTTTCCGGTCAGCATGGGAGGTCTTCCGACCTTTTTTTTGTCTTTTTTCATGGGTTAAAATGGGGGCTTTTGTCAGCGTTTGGAAGAAAAACCAAGTTGCGCAGGTTTTTCCCCCTTTGCCCTGTGGCTTCCCATCGGGGTGCCGCAGGGCAAAGGCAAGGTGGTTTTCGGGGTACCCGAAAACACAACTTGCAGGGAGTAAAACACGCAGGGTTTTGGTTCCTGACCGGGCGTTTCCCCTTGCTGGCGCTTCAGTGGCTGCGTGGGGAAACGCCGGAGGGTCGTGGGGAGGCTGTTGGCATGCTGGGTTTCTTCCTTGTCTGTTTGGTCGTGTTCCTGTTTTGCTGATATCTTAGCCTATCCGCTATTCGCTATGCAACATAATGGCTTATATAGCTTATCGGTTATCCGTTATGATGGCTCATTGATTGGCTATATAATCATTTAGCCTGCCTATTGGCTTAACTGCCTATTGTTTAATCAGCCTATCCGCTTATTAGGTGTCTACTATGTGGCTTTGTTTGCTAATTGATTAGCCTGCCTATTAACTAAGTGTTTAGCGGATGGGCTTCTTATATAGCCTATTTTGTCATCTGCGGTAGGTCGCCAAGACCTTGTCGAAGATGTTGCTTTCTTCCCATGGGAGACGGAGAGGCGGGCGAGACATCAGCATCTCGTTGTAATCATTGTATCCTGCATAGGTAAGGGATCGGTCTTGGACATGTGGCAATGCCTGTTGCAGGATTTGGAACGCGGTCTCCCCAGCCTTGTCACGGTCAAAGTAAGCATTGATCCGGGCATAGGTTGCGGCCTTGTCTATAGCACTGTCAATGAGGTTGACCGAATTGAGGACAATGACGGAATCTACTGCTTCGGGATTATCACGGAGCCAGCTCAGATAATCCATATATCCCTCGAACACCGAGAGGCAGTCCTCGCTTCCGGGTACAAACGTTATTGCTTTACGCCCCAGACAGGACTTGAAGTCACGATCCCCGATCCTGTTGCGCAGTTCCCATGCCCCGGTCTCGTTCTGCCAACCTGCGGAAAAAAACTCACGTCCTTGTTTTGGACCTGCGGCGATCACATAATGTATCTCTTTCATCCTGCCCTGGGCTTGTTCCCAAATACCCCGGCTTTGGAGATAACGGGAAATGGCTGGATGGTTGCCGAGTTCTCTCACGCCAATTATCCGATAGTTCGGAATACGTGTTGCCTCTTGGCGGGGACGTTTTTCCCGAAAGTCTGCATCGGTAATTTCCTGTATAGGCAGTGCCATGGCATTCCTTATTTTTTCGAGTACCTCGGGGAACGTTATGGGATGCCAATAAGACAATCCGAAGTCGATGACATTGCCTCCCTTTATTCCGGAGGAATTGGCTCCTCCGTGATCGAACCATACGCCGAGATTTTCGTTGACGCATAGTGAGGGTGATTTTTCCTCACGGAGCATGCTCCTATAAAATAATTCTTTGCCCGAGCGGTAGGCCGGAGCATGGCCGAGTCGGGTGAGCAGGTCAACCAGTGAGACCTGATCTTTGATCTGCTCTGCATCTATCCATTTTGTCATTATTTTTTAAGTTAGAAGTTCAAGGTTCGTCATTGATGGTAGGCCTGTGCTGGCAAAAAACAACAAAAGGGGCTTTCGCCCCCTGTTGTCTATTTTTCTGCTGTTGAATATCTACCGTATTCTTATGGTTCATGTTAACGTATCGCTACGGGAGAGGACGCTCTGTATATTACTGTTGTCGGGAATACTCACGTGGGTAACTACATACCCGCCGAAACCGGCTGCCTATGGTTCATCGGTGCGGCACTCCCTGCATACACGTATGCGGCGATAATACTGCCCGACTGCACTATAATTCCCGGCTCGCACCGGGAATGCTTCTTCCCCCAATGTCAAAGAACGTGTCCTTTTATGGGGTCAAAATTGGCAAGGGTGCAGACGGGGCTTTCCCAATATGGGGATGTTGGGATCGATTTTTTTGGGGGGGGATTTTTCGTGGAATGGGAGGTGTTTTAGGTGTTCTTGAAGGCCGGGATATAAAAAGGAATGTGGTTTTTCCAATATCGTAAGGTGCGGAGGATATTATTGCACTGCCTTATGGGAAATGTTGGTTTTTCGGTATGGAAGAAGTCAAATCCTTTCACAAGACTGACATATTGGTATAGTTTTCTTTTTGCTGAAAATATTATGTTTTGGATCGGGTTTTCTTTGGTTTATAACGTAATGATTCCTCAACATGCCCACGGATAGCTTCCCGCATCTCATCGAGACCTTTCGTTAAGCTGATGTTTTTGCGCCGGGTAATATCAATGAACATGCGGTAGGCCTGTGACAGATCTTCATTAAAACTTTCTTCCAGCCACCCTACAATGTCCGAAATATCGGCTTTCCCTCCATTGACACGTCGGGTAAAATATAAGCCATAGGCAAGTTCCACCAAATCCATTTTGCTGCCCTGTAATCTTCCCTTAGCTAGCTACATTCAAAACTAAAGAATTCCAATCAGATTTGCTATTGCTATCCTGTTGGAATGTGGGAA
>NZ_BMIK01000006.1 GCF_014642075.1 Parapedobacter defluvii
GACGACAATGCGGAGATTGTATCGGGCAGCCCTGTAGCAACCCTTAAGCCGAACGCTGTTGCCACGGTTATTGCGCGCCATCGAGTAACGCAGGATGATATCGACGCGGGCACGGTTGTCAACCAGGCGAAGGTTACGGGCAATGACCCCGAGGGCAACCCGATACCGGAAGTGCCATCGGACAACCCGGACACTCCCCAGCCGAACGACCCGACGGTTGTGGAACTGACCCAGCAACCGGGACTGAGCCTGACGAAACGCTCAACGGGCGAAGGCCCTTATGCATTGGGCGATTATATCAACTTCGAGATCACCGTCCGCAACACGGGCAACGTCACGCTGACGGATGTCACGGTGACAGACGGCAACGCGGAAATCGTATCGGGCAGTCCGATCGCGAGCCTGGCGCCGAACACCAGCGCGACGGTCATCGCGCGTCACCTGGTGACGCAGACGGATATCGATAACGGTACGGTAGTGAACCAGGCGAAGGTGACGGGCGATGACCCTGAAGGCAACCCGATACCGGAAGTGCCATCGGACAACCCGGACACTCCCCAGCCGAACGATCCGACGGTGGTCGAGCTGACGCAGACGCCGGGCTTAAGCCTGACCAAGCGTGCCACCGGTGAAGGGCCGTATGAGGTCGGGGACAACATCAACTTTGAGATTATTNATGAGGTCGGGGACAACATCAACTTTGAGATTATTGTACGCAACACGGGCAACGTTACGCTGACGGATGTCACGGTCACGGACGACAATGCGGAGATTGTATCGGGCAGCCCGATAGCGAGCCTGAAGCCGAACGCTGTTGCCACGGTTATTGCGCGCCATCGAGTAACGCAGGATGATATCGACGCGGGCACGGTTGTCAACCAGGCGAAGGTTACGGGCAATGACCCCGAGGGCAACCCGACACCGGAAGTTCCGTCGGACAACCCGGACACGCCGGACCAGCCGAACGATCCGACGGTGGTGGAGCTGACGCAGACACCATCGCTTTCCCTCACGAAACGCGCGACAGGCGAAGGGCCATATGAATTGGGCGACTACATCAACTTCGAGATCGTTGTTAAGAACACGGGCAACGTTACGCTGACGGACGTCACGGTCACGGACGACAATGCGGAGATTGTATCGGGCAGCCCTGTAGCAACCCTTAAGCCGAACGCTGTTGCCACGGTTATTGTGCGCCATCGGGTAACGCAGACGGATATCGATAACGGTACAGTGGTGAACCAGGCGAAGGTTACGGGCAATGACCCCGAGGGCAACCCGACACCGGAAGTTCCGTCGGACAACCCGGACACGCCGGACCAGCCGAACGATCCGACGGTGGTCGAGCTGACGCAGAATCCGTCGTTGTCCCTTAAGAAACGGGCAACAAGCGAGGGTCCGTATGAATTGGGCGACTACATCAACTTCGAGATCGTTGTTAAGAACACGGGCAACGTGACGCTGACGGACGTGACGGTTACCGATGACAATGCGGAGATTGTATCGGGCAGCCCTGTAGCAACCCTTAAGCCGAACGCTGTTGCCACGGTTATTGCGCGCCATCGGGTAACGCAGACGGATATCGATAACGGTACGGTGGTGAACCAGGCGAAGGTTACGGGCAATGACCCCGAGGGCAACCCGATACCGGAAGTGCCTTCCGACGACCCATCTACCTCCGAACCGGACGATCCGACGGTGGTGCATATGGAAAGCCAACCGGCACTGTCACTCACAAAAGGTGTAACCAGTGAGGGGCCGTATGATGTGGGTGACCAGATAAAGTATTTTAATATTGTGGTAACCAACACGGGTAATGTGACGCTTACCGACATCGTAGTCAGTGACGACAATGCAGAAATCATCAGCGGCTCGCCAGTAGCAAGACTGAAACCGGGAGAATCGGCCTCGGTGATGGCGCAACACGTGGTGACGCAAGCCGACATTGATGCAGGCGAGGTGATTAACCAGGCCAGTGTATCCGGAACGGATCCCGAAGGGAATCGGACTCCCGAGTTCCTGTCGGACGATCCGAATACACCTGAAACGGGCGATGAAACGGTTACCCCTGTGGCCCAGACTCCCGCCATACGCATTGACAAGGCCGCCGATAAGCTACTCATCGAACGGCAAGGCGAACGCATCGGTTATCAATTGCAAATCACCAATACGGGAAATGTAACGCTCCATGATGTGGAGATTACAGACCCCCTAACGGGATTTGTGCACCAGGTTGCACGGATAAGGCCCGGCGTAGCAAATGCGCATACCTTCCGGACCAGCTATGTGACGACTACGGCTGATTTGGCCGCTGGCGAGATTGTCAATACAGCAACCGTAACGGCCTTGTCGCCAGATGGAGAACGCGTATCGCATTCGGCTACGGTGACGGTAGACGTGTACTTCAAGGTAATTGAGGTGGCGGATGACGACTTCGGGCCGGTAAATGGCAGGAACGGTGGTAACGCAGGGAATGTCTTTACCAACGATAAGGTAGACGGTAACCCGCTCGTTCCTGGAGAGGTGACGCTTACAAGGGTGCCGTCGGATGATCCATCGCCACTGACGTTGGAAGAAGACGGAACGGTAACCGTGTCGCCGAATACGCCAGCCGGAACATATACGTTCGATTACCAGGTATGTGATGTGATTAATCCGAATAATTGCGATGTGGCAACGGTAACAGTGGTGGTGGCTCCGGCCGATATCCAGGCTATAAATGACCAGACTACCGGTGTTAACGGGTACGAAGGCACATCCAATGTGACGAACGTACTTACGAATGATGTTATCAATGGTGCCCCCATTGAACCCGTGGAAGTAACGCTCACGCTGATTAGCGGTGACCCGGCATTACGGCTCAATCCGGATGGTACTGTCGATGTGCTGCAAGGCACGCGCGGAGGCTCGTATACGCTGGAGTATCAAATCTGTGAGAAGCTGAACCCGGACAACTGTTCGACTGCTACCGTAACGGTAGTGGTGGTGAATCCGTTGAAAATTCCTAACGTGTTTACACCCAATGGCGATGGTAGGAATGACCAGTTTGAAATAATCGGCAGCGAAGGTTTCGATCGCATCGAGGTCACCATCATCAACCGTTGGGGCAACGAGGTGTACCGGAATGACGACTACCGGAATGATTGGAGTGGTGATGGCCTCACAGAAGGCACTTACTATTACCTGATAACCACCCATTTGGGTAATACGAAGGAAGTACACAAAGGTTGGGTGTTGATAAAACGTCTGTAATGAAAAAGCTGATAAAATCAATGATTGGGTTGGCATTGTTTGCGACAATGGCCAAAGAAGGAGTAGCCCAGCAGAACATCCAGTTCACACAGTACATATTTAATTCCATGAGTGTGAACCCGGGGTACACAGGATATAAGGAGGAATGGTTCGGTCAGCTCGGGCTGCGTAGTCAGTGGGTAGGACTGGAGGGTGCGCCGCAAACGGGGCTACTGTCGCTCGATGGCATCGTCGACCCGGTTGGCAAGCGGCACGGGCTAGGGCTGCAGGTCATCGCCGACAGGCTCGGCCCGCAGTCTGCCACCTCGGCCTATGCCAACTACGCCTTCCGGCTGCGGCTGAACGAAGAAGACACTCAGCGACTGAGCTTTGGCATCGGCGCAGGGGTGACGCAGTACAGCCTAGACGGAGCCGTGCTGGACCCTATTGATGGGGGAGACCAAGCGGTCCCGGCAGGCAAGATCAGCAACTGGGTTCCTGATGTGCGTTTCGGGGTGTATTATTATAATCCGAAGTGGTATGCGGGGGTATCGGTAATGGACCTGCTCTCGGGCGACCAAAGCAACAACATCTTCCGCTGGGACAACACTACCACGGACAACATCCGGCGCAAGCGGCACATGTACTTCATCGGGGGGGCGTTGTTCGGCCTAGGTAAGGGGCTGGACCTCCGCCCGAGCCTGCTGGTTAAGGAGGACTTCAAGGGGCCCACAAGCCTTGATGTGAATGCGATGCTCATCTTTGGCCGCCGTTTTTGGCTGGGTGCAGGTTGGCGCACGGGTGTGACGGTCTTCAAGCGTGAGTACAACCGAGTGAGCGGGAACAGCCTGAGCGGGCGGAACTCGTTTTCGGCGATCACGCAGATTTACCTGACGAATGCGCTGCGTGTGGGCTATTCGTACGACCACATCGTGAGCCGGCTGAGCAGTGTGCAGAACGGTTCGCACGAGATTACCCTGGGCATAACTTTCGGTCCGCGGGCCGATCGTGTGCTCAGTCCACGTTTTTTTTAAGCTAATAGGAAGTAATTTAAATAATTAATGATGTTATGCTACTGGATAGGTTGGTTGTGTTCTTGAACGATGAGTCTATGCAATTCTCATATATCTTGGATAATCGGCGGATAGAGATCCAGATTGATGGGAAAGATTGGGCTCCCATTATCATTTCCGAGATGAGTGATGAATTATACGTGGTCTCCTGGGGCGAAGTGGAGTATCAATTTAAGAACAAAGAAAAAGCATACCAGTATGTGTTCAGGCTGTGCAAATACATCAACGAGAGCCTGCAAAACGTATGATGTTGAATACCGTATCAGCAACAATATAATGTTTGTCAATCAATAATGATGAGAAAATCGCCGATGAAATCAGCTTCTTTCATGGAGCCTATAAAAATAACCTATTTTCGAATGAAAAGGCATAACGTGTTCGGACGTAAAGGTATGTTCGTCATATCATTTATATTCAGTTTATTTATTGCGGGCGTATTGTCTGCAAGTAGTCAGGAACAGCCCAGTTTGCGTGATCGCGCCGAAGAACTTTATCGGCGTTATGAGTATGCAAATGCGGCAGCCGTCTATGTGAAGCTCGTAGATACGAAAAAGCCGCGTATCCAGGATTTGGAACGTTTAGCTGATTGTTACTTGAAAATGCTCGACTACGAGTCGGCCGAAAACTGGTATGCCCGCGTCATCGGTATGGAGGGAAGCGGATCGGCAAACCGGCTGCGTTACGGAGAGGTACTGAAAGCCAACGGGAAATATGCGGAAGCAAAGAAACAGCTGGAAGCCTATGCAGCGGAAACGGGTGACCGGGGGCAGGTAGCCATTGACATAGCGGGCTGCGATTCCGCGTTGGTATGGATGGCCAACCCGACTTCGCATCACCTTCGCAACGAGGGAATCAACACTTCGCTGTCGGAATTTTCGGCATTTCCGGTGGGTGACCAGGTATATTATGCCGGTGAACCGGATGAATTCATGCAAGGGGTTGGTACCTATGGTTGGACCGGCCACTCGTTTCTGCGGGTATATACCGCTAACCGCAATGCGGATAATGTGCTTACTAATCCGGTTATTGCCACAGAGCACATCAACAACGGTAAATTTCATATTGGGCCGTTAACGGCCGATGCGACGGGCAATACCTTGTTTGTCACACGTACATACGTCGGCAAAGACGGCGAGCGGACCAAAGAAGGTCCGCGTAAGTACCACACCCACCGACTTGAACTGTATATCTACGCAAAAAATAACGATGGCACCTGGTCTTCCGAGCCATTCGCGTATAACAATGTACAGGAATATTCGCTCGGCCATGCCACATTGAGTGAAGATGGTGCCACGCTTTACTATGCGAGCGATATGCCGGGCGGGCACGGCGGTACGGATATCTGGTATAGCGAAAAGCAGGCCGATGGAAGCTGGGGTACCCCGGTGAATGCGGGTCCGGCCATCAACAGCGCAGGCAATGAGCTTTTTCCCAACATAGGCCCCGATAATGCCTTATATTATTCGAGTGATGGGTTTGCCGGGATGGGTGGCTTGGATGTGTTCCAGGCAACGGGTAGCAAGCACCAATGGACGGCAAAGCAGAGTTTGAGGTATCCCGTTAATTCGTCGGGCGATGATTTTGCATACATTGTCACATTTGATGGAGAAGAAGGCATTGCGGGTTACCTGTCTTCCAATCGCAAAGGAGGCCAGGGCAATGACGATATCTATTCGTTTTCGTTTGAGAAACCGAAGATTGTCATCGTTTTACGCGGTACTACCTCAAACAAAAAGACCGGCGAACGCATTGCAGCGACGGTGACACTATTTGACGGGAAAAGGGAAATTATTGCCCGGAAGAGCAGCGGCGATGAGGGAACGTTCGAGTTTGTGTTGGATCGCGACCGGGCGTATACCGTACTCGGACAGAAGGAGGGCTATCACGCCGATTCCGCGAAAGTGAACACAGCGGGCATCACCAAATCGGATACGTTAGAAGTGGCGTTGCTGTTGGAGCCTGTATTTAGGGTGGGCGACACGTTTGAACTGGAAAACATTTACTACGACTTTGACAAACATAACATCCGCCCCGATGCGGCCGCCATACTGGACGAGCTGGTGCGAACCATGCGTGATAACCCAACACTTAAAATTGAATTGTCGAGCCATACCGATAGTCGGGGTACCCATGCGTACAACGAGGCCCTGTCGCAACGACGTGCGCAGTCGGCAGTCGATTACCTCGTAAGCCGGGGCATCGCACGGGATCGGATGGTGGCCAAAGGGTATGGAGAAACCAGGTTGGTAAACCGTTGCGCAGACGGTGTTCCTTGCTCGCGTGACGAGCACCAAGCCAACCGCAGGACGGAAGTTACCGTTTTGGCGTATTGATATGGCGGATGCCGTTGCAAACATATTGCAAAATGTTTTGATCGTAGATGCCTATCCAATTGTCAGGATAGGCATCGCTACCTTAGTTAAGGACTTGGGGGCCGAAACAATTGTTGACTATGCCGGTATCGATCAAGCATTTGAGGCGGAGGAACACCACTCCCTGCCATTCAGCTTGGCCATTATCGGGATACACAATGGTGATTTTTCAGTAATCAATGGGCTTATCAAGGTGCTACAAACCGGTCGAGCCGGGAAAATATTTGTTATAGCCGAGCCAAACCAACCTTTTCATATAGCGAAGTATATAACGGCCGGTGTACATGCCTTGGTGAGTCCGATTCGTTCCACGGCTTACCTGGCTGATGTGATCCAACAGGTGGCTAATGGGCAGTCTTACATAGATGACGGATTGATGAGCCCCGCTTTCCTACAAAAATTAAAATTACAGGAACAGGCATTCTCATGTTTTTCTTATCGGGAACGAGAAATTGCCGACTACCTGAAAAGGGGTATTTCCCTGCATACCATAAGTAAGAAACTCAATATAGCTTACACCACCGTTGCCACCTACCGAGACCGCATATTGAAAAAGACAAAAGTTTCCAGTACCACTGAGTTTATCCGATTGTCTTTGGATATTGAAGCTATCCGGTATCAGGCCGAAACGTATGATTTACCGTTTGGATAGTACGGCTATGGAGCGTTGCTCAATACGGGCACAACTTGGGGGTAGGCATCCCGACGTGCTTTAAACTCACGATAGTTCGCTCGGATGTACTGTAACAGGTCATATTCGGTGAAATCCACCAACTGCTCATAAGTGGGTCTGAAATACCAGTGAAAAACCTCAAGATCGTCGTCTGAAAGTTCGGTCTGCCCCCGGATGACGGCGTGGGTAAACCGACGGTCTACATAGTCTTCCCGTTCGTCGCGGATTAACGCGGCTTTCAGCCGTTTGGCTTGCTTCTGCTCCCGTGAAAACGAAGCAAAGAGTATATTCAGATTGATGCTGATGCCGATCGGGCTAAGGGTTACCGACTCCCACGGTTTTACCGGCCTGAAATTGAATTGATCGGTGAATTCACGGCGCATCCAAAGCGAATCCTGCACAGGATTGCGCCGCCCCACTACTGCTACTTCATCGAGACCCAAGATTTTCCCCGACAGAAAAATGCGCAGCAACGTATCGGGTGGGGAATACAGGTTAATGAACAATGAATCATACCCGATGTGAGAGGCGGTGATGGAAACGGGAAACCGGACGGGACGAGGGAATCTGAACCGTCCTCCCAGATCGGAAACGGTACGCAGGGTACCCAATGTAATACTCACTCCCCGAAGAGTTTCTCCGGTGTTTTGGTCGTAGACCGTGCCTTCCAGGTTTTGTGTCCATCCGTTGTGAAAGGACAGCGTACAGCAAAGCAGAAGAAGCAAGTGGCGGTACACGGGAGGAAATCGATGATACATAGTGCCGTAAAATTAGTAGGGAAGGGATTTACGGCCAAGGGGTTTAACATTTGTTAACGATCGCATCATAAAAAATCCGATCCCGTTTATAGGGATCGGATTCAATCATACTAACCATTAAAAACTAAAAAATCAACCCTTATAGCGAATCCATTTCGCCAGTTCCTTGTAACTTGCTTTCTTGCCATACATGAGGATACCGATACGGTAAATGCGTGCCGCTACCCACGTGGTAAGGATAAACCCGCCGACAAGTAATACCAAGGATAGTCCGATTTGCCACATGGGTACCCCAAAAGGTATCCGGACCAGCATCGCGATGGGGGATGTAAACGGGATCATGCTCAACCAGAATGCCAACGGGCCGTTGGGATCGTTGACCAACACGCCAAACGAAAGGATATAGGTGAAAAGCAACGGTATCGTAATCGGAAACATGAATTGCTGTGTTTCCGTTTCGCTGTCCACCGCAGAACCCACAGCGGCAAATAATGCACTGTATAGCAAATAGCCACCCAGAAAATAAAGTAAGAAAGTTGTGATGATCGTCTGGAAATCGACCTTGCCCAGTTCTTGCTTGATAGTTCCGAACATGCCCATTTGGGGTTGGGTCACCTGCTGCACCTCACTTCCCGATGGGCTCTGTTGCGCCTCGATCTGTGCCTTGATATGCTGTCCGTCTGCCATGCCTACGCTGGCAATGCCCATCAATGCAGTGGACAGGACAATCCAAAGAATAAACTGGGTAAGCCCCACCAGTCCGATGCCGATGATTTTACCCATCATCAGTTGGAACGGTTTGACCGAAGAAATAATCACCTCCACGATGCGGCTGGTCTTTTCCTCGATGATGCCCCGCATCACTTGTGACCCGTATAGGAAGAGGCAGATGTAGATGAGGATAGAGAGGGACATGGAGATGCCCATTGCTGCTCCTGCGCTGCTATCCCTTTCGCCCTCTTCGGTGATTTCCTTGGCAGAAAGATTGATATGGGGACGGATGTTCTCCACGGTAGTGCGGTCGATACCCGCATCGGCGAATGCGATATCGCGCAGCACATTTTCAAGTTGCCTGCTCACGTCATTCTGGATGCTGAGGTTGGCCGTTTCCTTGGCCAGCAGTTCGACGCGGGATGTGGTAGCGACATCGGATGGGATCATGAGCAGGAAGTTTTTTCCTTCTTCGTTGAGTATCCGCTCCCGTTCAGCTGGAAGTTGCTCCCGAGCATCTGCATAAACAAACGTCAGGTTTTTCGTGTTCTCAATCTTCCCGGCAAACAAACCACTTTGGTCTACCACGTGGATGGTCGCCCTGTTGTTCTCGAAACTCTTGGCGGTGAGGTAGAAAGCCAACGCATAAATACCGATGATAACCAAAGGTACCAGAAAGGTAACCAGTAAAAAGGACCGTTTCTTTACCCGGCTGACGTATTCACGTTTTACGATAAGTAATATCTTGTTCATTCGTGTGTTTCAATAAGCGTATGTGCTGCCCTTGCAGTTACCTGTTGTACAAAAATATCGTGTATGCTGGGAACAACCTCCTTTAATTCGTGGATCTGCACCCGTGGGATCAGATACATCAATACGTCGTTAATGGTTTTTCCCTCTGCAATTTTAACGGTGAGCGTAGTGCTCTCTCCCGGCCGCTCTACCGTATTTTCGAGGGTAAACAACCCATCTACCGCCGATATGGGTTCAGGGGAAGGCAGGTGTTCCACACGGTAGGTATTGGTCCGGTATGCATTCTTGATATCGCTTAGTTTACCGTCCAGTATTTTTTTGGATTTGTTGATGAGGACGATGTGGTCACAAAGCTCCTCCACGGATTCCATGCGGTGCGTCGAAAAAATCAGGGTAGCGCCGCTACGGTTGAGTGAAAGTATTTCCTCTTTGATGATGTTTACATTTACGGGGTCAAATCCCGAAAATGGCTCATCCAGTATGATGAGGTCCGGCCGGTGGACAACCGTGGCGACAAACTGAACTTTCTGCTGCATGCCTTTGCTCAGGTCTTCGACTTTTTTATGCCACCAGCTTTGCATTTCCATCTTTTCAAACCAATGCTTGATACGCTCGGTGGCTTCTTTGCGGCTAAGACCCTTTAGTTGAGCCAGGTAAAGCATCTGCTCTCCGATCTCCATCTTTTTGTACAGCCCGCGCTCTTCGGGAAGATAGCCGATACGGCCGATGTGGGTGGGGTTGAGCCGTTCACCATCGAAATAAACTTCTCCGCTGTCCGGAGCGGTAATTTGATTAATGATGCGGATGAGGGACGTTTTACCCGCACCATTTGGACCGAGCAGCCCGAAGATGCTGCCTTTTTCCACGTGGGTGGAGACATCATCCAGCGCCCGATGGTTGGCATATTGTTTTACGATGTTTCTGATTTCCAGCATGCGTGTGTTTTGTGGGTCTGTTTTATCTTTTTTGACGATCCATAGCAGAAATTGTTACAGCAGACGCGGGGATATTGATTTTCGGTAAGAAGTGTTATCTTGCAGACCTGCTTGATATAGATCGTGATGAAATCCATAGTTGATAACAGAAGAGAACAACACTTGCGGTACCTGGAGATGATCAGCCAGTACGGGGAGCACCTGCACGAGAAAAATAACGTATTGACGGAGAAGGGTTTTTCCAATCGCCTGAATACAGATACACGTATCAATGCCAAAGGAAGGGACGAGCGGATTACGGCTGTGGAGAGCGTTACGGGAAAGAAAATAAACTTCCTCAATGGCAGGCATGCGTTGAATGACCTAAGTTTGCTGGAGGGAAATATCGAAAATTATATCGGTATGACGTCTGTGCCCACCGGAGTGATCGGGCCGGTACTTGTTACAGGTATTGATGCACATGGCGAGTTCTACGTGCCGTTGGCAACATCCGAAGGCGCATTGGTGGCATCGTTCCACCGGGGTGCGAAAGCGTGTTACCTCGCGGGCGGGGCTTCTGCGGTTTGTACCAATGAGGCCGTGCAGCGCTGTCCGGTTTTCAAATTCGAAAACCTGGCTGCTCTTGGCGGATTCCTCGCCTGGCTTTTCCCGAATATCGATGGCTTTTCGGACATTGTGGCTCAAAACAGCCGGTATGCAAAGCTGCTGGATGTAAAGGCGAACATCGAGGGCAATCACCTCACACTAGTCTTCGATTACCAGACCGGTGATGCATCCGGACAGAATATGGTGACCTTGTGCACGGATGCCATCTGTCGGTATATCATGGAGCATAGCCCTGTCAAACCGCTCTCTTGGTATGTGGAGGGCAATTTTTCTGGCGATAAGAAGGCCACGGCGGTATCGTTTACCCACGTGCGCGGAAAGAAGGTCACGGCGGAAATTGCCTTACCAAAACAGGTGGTGGCAGACGTGCTGAAGACAACTCCCCAAGCAATAGCCGACTATTGGTGCGCTTCGACCATCGGTGCCATCCAAAGCGGGGCAATCGGCGCACAGGGGCATTATGCCAATGGACTTGCCGCCCTCTTCCTCGCTACAGGGCAGGATGTAGCGTGTGTGGCTGAGGCTGCCACCGGCATTACACGCATGGAGTGTGGTGCCACCGGCGACCTGTATGCCAGTATCACGTTGCCGAATTTGATTGTGGGCACGGTAGGCGGGGGCACCGGGCTGCCGACCCAGCGCGAATGCCTCGAAATGATGGATTGCTATGGCCCCGGAAAGGCTAATAAATTTGCGGAAATCTGTGCTGCCGTCTTGCTGGCCGGTGAGCTTTCCATTGCCGCGGCGCTGGCTGCAGGCCATTTTTCTGCGGCGCATAAGAATCTTGGACGGAAGACACAATGATCCCAAACCCGATGTCTGACGAGCGGCAATGGCCGCTGTGGAAACGGCTGTACCAATACCAAAAAGAGCGATTCCCGCTGCCGGGGCATGGTGCGTTGGTCGCGGCTTTCAGCTTTTCAGCAGTCGCCTACTCCCGTATTTGCCGCGGTGTGGAAGGCTTCATACCCTGGCCCGTGTTTCTGGTCGGCATTTTTACCACGGTAACCCTTTTTCTGCTTGTGCGGATTTTTGATGAGCACAAGGATGCCGAGGACGACGCCCGCTTCCGCAGCCACTTGCCGGTACCGCGCGGACTGGTGTCTCTGCACGAACTGAAGTGGGTCGGTATCGGCACCGTAGCCGTTCAGGTTCTTTTAAATGCGTACTTTTTTCCCGAAATGCTTCTCCT
The DNA here is from genome assembly GCF_014642075.1 of Parapedobacter defluvii. Classification (GTDB taxonomy): domain Bacteria; phylum Bacteroidota; class Bacteroidia; order Sphingobacteriales; family Sphingobacteriaceae; genus Parapedobacter; species Parapedobacter defluvii. The sequence goes on from NZ_BMIK01000006.1 coordinate 12,305, forward strand.
GTATGGGGTGGTTTTAGCCTATCTTTGTCTGATGGGGAAGGAGTTTTTTATCCCCGAATGGTTAAAGAAACACCAGTTCTGGTATGTGACCTCACACATGTTCATCATCCCCCTGATTGATATTTATGCGAGTGGACTGGATTGGTTACTTGCAGGTGCCGAAGCACCGGCTGGACTGTTATTCTTCTTTGCCGTGTCTTACATGAACGGCATTGTGCTGGAAGTAGGGCGTAAAATCCGGGCACCGGATAATGAGGCGGAAGGTGTGCTCACCTACACACACCAACTGGGTACGGCAAGGGCGGCTTGGATTTGGCTGGTTATCTTGTTGATAACCTGCGTACTGGCCGTATTTGCGGCCGGTTATGCAGGATATGGTACCGTCGCTTTTGCCGTGCTGGGCGTGGTCTTCGTTGTATGCTCCTTGCCCGCGTGGTATTTCTTGCGTGGCTTTTCCCCAAAATCAGCAAAAGCGATCGAATATGCTTCGGCGTTGTGGACCATTGCCATGTATCTTTCCCTGGGGGGCATCCCCATGATACAGCACTTATGGAGGATGTATCTATGAAATTTCTGTCATCCCTATCCCTATCCAGCCAATCCGGTTATCCCATCGGTGGCAAGGCGGCGCAACTGCAAAAGCTTGGTGAGATGGGTTTCGAGGTGCCCAAATGGGGCGTTATACCGGCTACCGAGTTGATCAATCGGCTGCCCTTTGGGTATGAGGAATTGCCGCCCACGGAATTGCTCGGTTATATTGAGCATGCTGACATCCCCGAAACCGTACTGGCAGCTATCGGAAGCTATTTTCAGGAAAGTATTTTTTTAGCGGTGCGCTCTTCTGCTATCGGGGAAGATGGAGAGAACCATTCGTTTGCGGGCCAGTTTGAGTCGTACCTGTATGTACCCAAAGAGGAAGTGGACGTCTATATCAAAAAAGTATGGGCTTCCGCATTCAGTGACCGGGTACGAAGCTATTCCGAGCATCGGGGTACGGGGGGTGCACAGCCCATAGCGGTCATTATTCAGGCAATGGTTCCGGCGGAAGTCTCGGGCGTTGCCTTTGGCATCAATCCCCTTTCGGGAAACCGGCAGGAACAGGTGGTCAATGCGGTTTATGGCCTGGGTGAAGGGGTTGTTTCAGGAACACTGGATGCGGATCAGTTTATCATCCGCGGTGCCGAGATCGAAAAGCGGATTGCCGAAAAGACGCATCGCTTTTCGATCGATTGGCAGACCGGGCGGGGAACCAGGTTAGAGACCGTAGACCGGGAGTTGCAGCGGATTCCGGCGTTGACCGACGAGCAGGTGAGAGCGGTTTGTGAATTGCTAAAAAAAGGAGAACGCCTGTATGGGGTACCCCTGGATATGGAATTTGCCTGGGTGGATGATACGTTGTACGTGTTGCAGGCACGGCCGGTTACCGGCCTTGAGGCCATGCCCGATACCTCGGGCGAATATACGCTGTGGGATAACAGTAACATCATTGAGTCTTATCCGGGGGTGACCACTCCGCTCACCTTTTCTTTTGTAAGCAAGTCGTACGCCGGTGCATACCGGCTGTTCTGTGCATACCTGGGTGTGTCGAAAAAGGTCCTTGACCGGCATGGACATGTGTTTGCCAATACGCTTGGGCTGATCAAGGGACGTATTTATTATAACCTCAAAACGTGGTACCATATGTTGTCGCTGCTACCGGGGTATCGCATCAACGCGCGCTACATGGAGAAGATGATGGGCGTGAAAGCGCGGTTTGATCTTCCCGAAAGCGAACGGCAATCCAAATGGTCTGCCTGGGGAGCGATCTTTGGGATGGCATGCAAGATGGTGTGGCGCTTCCTCACCCTGCCGTTGGTGCGTAGGCGGTTTGTGCGGTTGCTGGACCGGACCATATCGGAATACAAACGGCTCGATCTGCAGGACAAAGATGCGCATCGGCTGATGCGGTTATACCTTGATTTTGAGCGGCGCCTGCTTAACGAGTGGAAGGCACCCCTGCTCAACGACTTTTTTGCAATGATCGCGTTTGGCACGTTAGAGAAACAGGTGAAAAAATGGACGGGCGACACCTACCCGAACCTGCACAACGACTTGCTTTGCGGCAGCGCAGACATCATTTCCACGCAACCCATCCATCGATGCCTGGCCATCGCGGGATCAATCGCACAAACCCGTGAGATACGGGACCTGTTTCTGCGGGAGGAACCACGGGCAATCTGGAACCAGCTGCAACGGCCTAACGAAAGTGCGCTAAGAGAGCTGAAAGGGCAGATGGACAGTTTTTTGGACGACTTTGGCGAGCGCTGTGTGGGCGAGTTGAAGTTGGAGACCGTGTCGTACACGCAGGATCCGGCCCGCTTCATCCGCCTGATCCAATCGTATGTGAAAGGGGGGATGACGGCAACTTCGCTGAACCGGGATGTAGAGGAGCGCCTGCGGAAGGACGCTGAAAACGTGATGACCGGTAAGCTGAAAGGAAAGCCGATGCACCGTTGGTTTTTCAACCGCCTGCTTAAAACTACACGGAGGCTGGTGAGTGCCCGCGAGAACCTGCGCTACGAACGTACGCGCGCATTTGGCGTGGTGCGGCAGCTGATGGTGCAGCTCGGAAAAAGGTTTCAGGAAGCGGGCATCGTGGACCGGGAAACCGACGTATTTTACCTGACGATGGACGAGTTGTTTGCCTACATTGAAGGCCGGTCGGTGACGGAAGACATGAAGTTCCTGATTGCGTTGCGTACGGCCGAATTTAAGGCGTTTAAACAGAGCGCCCCGCCACCGGAGCGATTTGCTACCTATGGGGTGGTACACCGGGAAAATACCTTCACGCCGGCGGTTGATCAACCATTGCTGTCCGGCGATCTGCAAGGCGTTGGCTGTTGCCCTGGCAGGGTAAAGGCGCGGGTACGCGTCATCCTGGACCCGGAGGGAGCAGAACCGCTTGATGGCGACATCCTGGTAACAAGGAGTACAGATCCGGGGTGGACTACGCTTTTTCCTGCCGCGTCGGGTATCTTGGTGGAACGGGGAAGTCTGCTGAGCCACTCGGCCATCGTATCGCGTGAGATGGGGAAACCTTGTATTGTCGGCATCACGGGGCTGCTGAATGTGTTGCAAACAGGCGATTGGGTGGAGATGGACGGCAGTACGGGTCAGGTTAAACGGATTGAAGGGCATGGCAACAATTGATCGCAGAACGGATTTCAGTATTTTGCGGTATGCCAACTGTTGGGAAGATCCGTTGTTGCTGCTGAACGGGCTTGCCATCAAACCGGGCGACCGTATCTTATCGATCGGTTCGGCAGGCGATAACAGCTTTTCGTTGTTGACTGCCGATCCGGCACAGGTGGTAGCCGTTGATATCAGCAGGACCCAACTGGCATTGATTGCCTTGAAAAAGGTAGCGATCCAGCAGTTGGATTATCCGGATCTGCTCGGATTCCTGGGATTCCGAACCGCGGACAACCGCATGCATCTACTGAAATCATTGGAGGGGCATCTCTCTGCCCACGATTTCGCTTTTTGGAAGGCAAGGGAGAAACTCATCGAAGCGGGGATCGTGCATGCGGGTAAGTTTGAACGGTATTTCCAGCTTTTTAGCCGAAAGGTGCTCCCTTGGATCCATCGAAAATCGACTGTTGAACGGTTGCTTGCACCCAAGCCCGCTATCGAACAGGAAATTTTTTATTACCGTAGGTGGAATACGTGGCGCTGGCGATTGCTGTTTAAGCTGTTTTTCAGCCGTTTGGTGATGGGTCAGCTCGGCCGTGATCCGGAATTTATGCGGGAAGTGGATGTACATGTCGGAAAAACGATATTTGAGCAGGCTCAGGGACACCTTCGGTCGCCCTTGGCACAAAAGAATTTCATGTTACGTTACAACCTGACGGGCGATTTTGGTGAGCTGTTGCCGCATTACCTACTTCCTGAAAACTATGCAATTATCAGGCAGCGGATCGATCGGCTGATGCTTTGTGAAGGATATGCCGAACAGGCGATCCGGCGGTACGGTACGTTTCAGCGGATGAATCTTTCCAATATCTTTGAATACATGAACATGGATACGTTTACGTATACCGCAGCTGCACTGATTGCCGGACTGGCTCCCTGCGGGCGCATGGCGTATTGGAATCTTCTGGTGCCCCGGTATGTATCGCATTTGGCAAACATACCGTTGACCCGATTGGAGCAACTTTCTGAAACGTTGAAGGCGGCCGACCGTGGGTTTTATTACCGGGATTTTATCGTGGAGGAAAAAAATGACTGATTGGGCAATCCCTATGCTCGCCCTTTCGGGGGCATTCTGCGTACTTTTTGCTGTAGCGGAGATACTTTACCATATACGGGGCTCGAATGCGGAAACCACCCGGAAAGTGGTGCATATCGGTACGGGGCTTTTGGCCCTGCTTTTTCCCGTTGTGCTGAACAGTCATTGGCAGGTATTGCTGTTATGCGGTTCATTCGCCGTCTTGTTGTGGATCAGCATGCGGTATAAATTGCTGCCCTCCATCAATGGCATCCGGAGGAAATCATATGGAAGCTTAGGGTATCCCGTATCGGTGTACATCAGTTTTCTGGCCTATGAATACTTCGGTAAGCAGTATGCCTATTACTACCTGCCCATATTGGTATTGGCGATATGCGATCCGGTAGCGGCATACGTGGGGCGAAGGACCCGGTACAAACCGTACCGGGTGGGGCAGGGTATCAAAACGGTGGGAGGATCCCTCGCTTTTTTTGCGGCAGCCATTCTGGTGACTGCGGGCGTGTATCTGTATCTTCGCGATTTCCCGGGCATCGCAGCCTTTGGCGCGGTTGCATTGGCTGCGGGAGGACTGGCCACGTTGGCTGAAGCATTCAGCAGGAAGGGATTGGACAACATTACCATTCCGTTGGCTGTGCTATTGGGAATGGTTGCCGTAGAACAATTAATGATTCCGTTATGGAGCTGATGAAAACAATACCGGATCAGGAAGACCGGCTGTTCGGAAAGGTGCCGGGCGAATTGTATCCGCCCAATAGCCTGCGTTTGCGTGAATCCGAAGATATCAATCCGGATACACTGGTGGCACGATACACGGTGTGCAAGACAACTAAACCCGTGGCACGTGCTGCATTATATCAGGGAAAGGAAATGCAGTGGGACGGCAAATCGGTGTGGATGGTCGGAAACTATGAATGCACAGACGATGAGCAAGTCGCCGGACTGTTGTTCGAACGGTTGTTTGCCGACGCAAAAGCTGGTGGAGCGGATTATTTGATTGGGCCCATGAATGGTTCGACATGGAATAATTACCGATTCAGTCTATCCCAAGATTTCCCGAATTTCCTGCTGGAGCCTTATCATCACCTGTACTATGTAAACCAGTTTTACAGCGCTGGATTTGAAGAGGTGGCCAGGTATGTTTCCAACGTCGATACGGAGCTGGCGTGCGACTGGCCGGAACTGCTGGGAAAAGAACGTGCATTTGCCCGTGAAGGGGTGCAAATAAGGTCGTTGAACGTGGATCGATTGGAAGCCGAGCTGGACGGGCTGTATCCGTTTATCGATGCGGTATTCCGTGACAATCGGTTTTATATGCCCATATCGCGGGAGCATTTCAAAGCGAAGTACCTGGCAGCGGCAACGCTGATCGATCGGGATTACGTGCTTGTCGCAGAAAACCCGGCAGGGCGTCCGGTTGGATTTATATTCAGCTATGACGATAAATACAGCCAGCGGGGGCGGAGTTTGGTGATCAAGACCCTGGCAAGAGCGAAAGAAAAGCCGTATGCGGGACTGGGACATGTGCTGGCCAACCGCGTCATCCGGCTGGCACGCGCACGCGGCTATCGGTCGGTTGTGCATGCGTTCATCGTCGAACAGGGAGATGCAACGCGGGTATCCGGCAATTTTACCGGAAGACCTTACAAAAAGTACGTGCTGTTGGGAAAATATTTATAGCCCCTCCGATATGGATGCCAATATTGTACAGCTGTTTTACCAGGCAGCGGACCGCTATCCCACAAATACTGCCATCGTGGAAGGGTACCGCCAATGTTCATACAGGGAATTACGCTGGCAGGTGGACGCTACCGCCCAAACGTTGCTGGATGCAGGACTGCGCCGTGGTGATCGCGTACTGGTATTTGTGCCTATGGGAATTGCATTGTACCGCACGGTGCTGGCGTTGTTCCACATCGGTGCTACGGCTGTATTCGTAGACGAGTGGGTAAACCGCTCCCGGCTGGAACGGTGCTGCAGCCTGGCGGATTGCCGCGGATTCATCGGTGTGTTCAAAGCGCGTCTGTATGCCTGGTTCTCTCCGGCATTGCGAAAGGTGCCCATCCGGCGTGGGACGTCATTGCCGCGTCTACATGCCGATCGGCCGGTTCCGCCCACCACGGTTCCGCGGGAGGCTGTTGCCTTGATCACGTTCACCACGGGCAGTACCGGTACACCCAAAGCTGCCAAACGGACCCACGGCTTCCTGCATGAACAATTCCGGGCACTGACCGAAACGCTGTCTCCCCAGCCCGGGGAAGTGGATATGACGGTGCTGCCCATCGTGTTGTTGCTCAATTTGGGGGTGGGAGCCACTTCGGTGATTGTACCCTATAAACCGGGTAAAACCGGCAGCAGTAGCGTTCCAAAAATATGGAGGAATCTTAACCATCAGTCCGTGAGCCGGATAACAGCTTCACCCTACTTTATCACGTTACTTGCTGATTTTGCCGTAAAACGGAGAGAGGAGCTGCCTAGCCTGGAAAGGATCGTAACCGGTGGCGCTCCCGTGTTTCCAGATGAAGCGCAACGGTACCGGCGTGCTTTTCCGGGTACGGCGGTCGAGGTGGTGTACGGATCGACCGAAGCAGAACCTATCAGTTCGGTCTCTGCGAAGGCATTGGTTACCGCTGGAACTCCGACAAGGGGGCTGCTGGTCGGCCGTATCTATGCAGGTGCCGAGGTACGGATCATTGACATCCACGACGGTGAAATTCATGGTCAGGATATTGCTGCCTTTGAACAGCTCCGGATGGCCGACGGCGAAATCGGTGAAATAGCAGTGGCAGGTGCCCATGTACTTACGGCCTATTTCAACAACGAAGAGGCATTGCGGCGCAACAAGATTTTCGTGGATGGAAAATGCTGGCACCGCACGGGCGACAGTGGCTACATCGGGCCGGATGGCCAGCTTTACCTCACCGGTCGCTGTGATACACTGATCCGATGGAATGGGAAACTGATTTCCCCCTTCATCTGTGAATATGGGATGCGTTCCATTCCCGAAGTCCGGTTTGGAACCTTGATCCAGGTAGCTAACGGCCTGATGGCTGTAGTGGAAACAGCGCACAACGCGAATCGCAAACAGATCGCCAAGGCACTGCGCCAGATTGGCTTGCCCGATGATTTCCATATCCATTGGATGCGGCAGATACCCAGAGATCCCCGGCACCATTCTAAAATCGATTACGATGCGCTGAAGCGTTTGCTGAGTCAGTTCAGCAGTTCGTCGAACAGAATCGATACATAATACATTCCCCCAACCGAAGGGTTGCCCCAACCGGTCGTGTATAACTTGCTGCCGATGTTGGTGCCGCCCAGTTTCACAATCGATTTAATGCTGGGAATTTTCTTGCTTACCTGGGCATCAAAGGTGGAGAATGCCGGAATCATGGACTGCCGGGCAACGTTGATGGCCGGGGTGCCGATGGTTCCATTCCACAGAAATGCTGTCTGATGGCGGAACGTGAGTCCGAAGCCCCATCCGGTCCGTTGGATATCCCGATTGGAAAGCCCTACATTGAAGCGATATTCGGGCGAATTGAACGACGTGACAAACGAAGGATCCCGTTCGCGGATTTCGTCGTCGTTGAGCAATAAATTCTGGGTCACATTTCCCGTAACTGTAAATCCGCGACCGATCAGGTAATCCAATCCAATGCCCCACCCGGAGTTTTTGACGGTTTGGGGGGCGTTCAACGGCATGCTGTATACGTTGCGGCGGGTGGGATCTGCCAAATCTGCCAGGGATCCGTTCGGATCCTTTAGCTGTACCAGTACAGCGGCGCCCTCAAACGTAAGGAACCGATTGTAGTAGTAAAACAGATCCACGAACAGCCGATTGTCGATGGCACTTTTGTAGCCCACTTCGTAGGTTTCTACCTTTTCCGGCTCCCACTCCTTGAAGGGATAGGGGGTGAGGTTACCGCTTTGAACATCCGACAGGGCATATACCGGATTATCAATCATGTTGTACCGTTCGCGGAACAGGGGTAATCCACCTACCAGCCGCGCCTGGGGAGTCAGCAGGTCGATGTATTGGTTTTGTGTGGTAGGAATACGGAATCCCCGTTGGAAGGATGCCCGGAAATTATGATTTTCAGCAACCGTAAGCACACCGGAAACACGGGGACTGAACTGCCCCTTGAAGTTTTCATTTTTGTCATAGCGCAGGGAAGCCGTAAGTTTGAATACATCGTTGAAGTTGCGTCCGGCCTGTACGTAGGCCCCGTATTCGCGGATGTTGAACTCCTCACCGTTATCCTGCAGAGCGAATAGCGTCCCTTCCGAATTGAGGTCATAAACCCGGTAATTAGCACCCGCAATCAATTCGATCACAGCCGGGTCTATCTGCCGTTTGAAGTTGTACATCGCTTCGGCGTGGTACATATTGGAGCGATCAAGGAAATTGGCTCCGGAGGGGATGGCACGTGTTTTAATATCGGCGATCGTTGCGTCAAAGTCAGAACCACCCGGAAGGTACATGTCGTTTGCGGTCTCCAAAGCGGGGGCCATGGCGCTGCGCATCCATTCTTCACGATTCGCTCCGGCATAGCTATTGGCGGCTCCCCGGGCCGCCGCTATGGCGGCATCGTGGCCGGCGCCACCTTCCATAGCCTGTTGGTAGGCCATTAAAAATGCACCCGCGTATTGGGTATAGGCATTTTGAACAAACGCAGGCGCTCCGGCGCCGATTGCCGTTTGTAGATAGCGTTGGCCCATCAGGCTGCCTAATACACCCAATGCATGGGCATCGCCGGAATTCTCGCGGGTGGTATATCCCCTTACAAAGAAGTTATCGCCCCGTAATTCAGCCTTGTATTGCCCCATGGTGAAATTTTGGATGTTGTACCGGTCGGCCGCGGTATAGACCGTCGATCCTTTCCCCCAGTTGGCCTGGAGGATGGCCTCCACTTCATCGTTGATCCGGTAATGCAGGGAAGCATTCAGTTTAAGGCTCTTGGTCGGGTAATTGGTCAACTGTTGTTCGGAATAGCCCGGCGCGGGCTGGTAATACTGGGGCACCATGTTTTCGAAGATCGACAGTGTCTCACCGATCTGTGCCATTTGATCGGATCCCGCAATGAACTGTGGCAGCGTCTGGTTGCCGATCTGCGGAATCGGCGTTGTAAGAATAGCGCCCATAGCGGCCGAGCTGCCATCGGTTCCATCTCCCGGCATCCCATTGGCATACAGGATGTCGTAAAGATTGGCGCCAACCTCACCGTACCAATTTACGCCGTCATAGGTGGGGTTTCCCTGTACATTGCCCACATTGTCGTTCAGATCGGTTCCATTGGTCAAACTTTGATCGCGGTAGTCAGTTGCCTGCCAGTCGTCGGCTGTGAGGTAGGAAACATTCGCCTTGATGGCAAACCGGTCGTTAAAAGCCTTGGCAAACCGCACCGCTACATCATAAAACCCTGTATTTTGTTGAGTGCGGTTGGCAGCACTCATTACCCCTGTTTTGACATAAGCGCTCAGCCCCTGGTATACAAACGGCGATTTGCTGTTCATCAATAAGAGGCCGTTAATGGCATTGGGCCCGTACAATGCCGATGCGGCACCGGGAAGGAGCTCCACACTTTCCACGTCCAGTTCTGACATGCCGACAACGTTGCCTACCGGAAAGTTGAGCCCCGGGGCCTGGTTGTCCATGCCGTCAACCAGTTGCACCAAACGGACGTTGCCATTGGAACCGAATCCCCGTGTATTTACAGACCGGAAGGTGAGCGACTGGGTACTCATTTCAACGCCTTTCAGGTTTTGCAAGGCATCGTAGAAGGTGGGCTGTGGACTCTCGCGGATGCCCAGTACATTCAGCTTTTCAATGGATACCGGCGATTTCATTACATTTTCCTCGATACGGGATGCTGAAACGACAACCTCAGATGTCATAATGGATTGTTCTTCCAAGGTGATGGTCAAGTTGTCTGTGGCTTGGGTTACCGTAACTTCCTGTGAGTTATGGCCTATGGAAGATACGATCAAGGTGAAGGGTGGAGTATCGTTGATACGCAACGTAAACCGACCCTCAGCATTGGTCGTGGTTCCGACTACCTTTCCCTTTACCTGGATGCTTACGCCAACCAGGGGAGTAGCAGCTGCATCGGTTACAAGTCCTGAAAGGGTTGTCTGGGCAAAAGCCTGGGAAAAGCTGAAGTGAAGCGCGAACAATCCTATAAACCATCCGATACGCCTCGAGGTAACTGGTCTTTCCATGTGGTAAAATTTATAATGGTAGTATACAAGAATACGGAATATTTTGCGAGATGCAAAATAGACAACACATATTTTTCTGAGGGATTTTAACACTTTTTAACAGAACAGCTTTTTAAACTTTTTGCGGTAAACCCATTCTTATAACTACAAAGGACGGATGCTATTTATAGTATCCCACATAACGAAAGGAGCATATCATGAGAAATGTAGCATTCATTACCCTATTGATTTCAGCCATGGCATTCACGGCTTTGGGTCAGGAACACCGGGCGCCGCGTCAGCCTAAGAGCGCCGAAGAAATAGCCAAGATACGTACCGATGAATTGACCGAAAGTCTCGGCTTGAGTAAAGAACAGCAAAAAGAGGTATATGCCCTAAACCTGGAAAGAGCAGAGAAAATAAAAGCAGCGCGCGAAGACCGGACGGCCAGAGGGGCAAAGATGCGTGAGGAAATGAAGGCCGACCGCGAGCGCCTGAATCAGATTCTTACGGAAGAGCAGCGCGAAATATTAAAGCAACAACAAGCCGACCGTGCCGAGAAATTCAAGGCCCGGCAGGAAGCTAAGAAAGACGGTAAGTTCAGGGGCAGCCGCAGCCGAAATAATTAAAAGGGTTAGGTTAATTGTTCTATAGTTTTTTGGTTAAGTTTGATGATGAGCGCCCACTCCGCCTCTTGGCGGATGGGCGTTTTTTCAGTATGTTTGCTCCGTACCAATACCATACCGCATGCAGCATATCAGCGTTGTCGGGTCGGGCACCATGGGAAACGGAATTGCCCACGCATTTGCTCAATATGGGTTTGATGTGGCCCTGATCGATACCCAACCATCGGCGTTGGAAAAGGCAATTGCGACGATAGGTAACAACCTGGACCGCCAAATCAAAAAAGAAATCTTATCGGAAGCCGATAAAACAGGTATATTGGCCCGAATTGCTACGTATACTGATCTTGCCAGGGGTGTGGGAAAAGCCGATTTGGTTGTAGAAGCCGCTACAGAGAACGAATCGATCAAACTGGGAATATTCGAAGAACTGGATCGGTTATGTCCGAAACACACGCTATTGGCCAGCAATACATCTTCCATTTCCATTACCAAAATTGCTTCGGTCACGCACCGGGCCGATCGGGTAATCGGTATGCACTTTATGAATCCGGTTCCGGTGATGAAATTGGTCGAGGTGATCAAAGGATACGCTACGTCTGTTGAGACAACGAATACCATTCTATCACTTTCGAAGCGATTGGATAAAGTACCGGTTGAAGTAAACGATTATCCCGGATTTGTTTCCAACCGCATCCTGATGCCGCTGATTAATGAAGCCATCTATGCATTATACGAAGGAGTAGCCGATGCCGAAGCCATAGATACGGTGATGAAACTGGGAATGGCCCATCCCATGGGGCCGTTGCAGCTTGCCGATTTCATCGGTTTGGATGTGTGCCTATCGATTCTACGGGTGTTGCATACGGGATTCGGCAATCCCAAATATGCACCCTGCCCATTGCTGGTGAATATGGTCGCGGCAGGCAAACTGGGAAAGAAAACAGGAAGTGGGTTTTATACGTATTGATCCGGCTAAACTTTCCTTAAAAGAAATTATATTCCCCATACTTACTTCTCGCTCACCCCAACTGTATACCAAATTCACTTTTGACTCTGATTTAAGCCGGATTTCATTCGGAGTTTGTTCGGAGTTTATTCGGAAGTTAACCGAATAAACTAAAAGTAAAATAAAATGGATTATCATATTATGTTACAGTTAATAGTAGTTTTTGTATAGGTTTGGCTGGGGTTTAGGGAATGGCAGCAAAGGTCTGAGGAAGAAAAGTTGCATAAAACCACATTTTTACCTTAGTTTGCAACCATGAAAGTGCTCGATGGCCATGCAGCCAAAATCCCCCAGTTTGCCGACCTGATCATTCACGAAGATGACAATCTCATTGTGATCAATAAACCGCCGTTTCTGGCATCGCTGGATGAGCGCGAAGGGGGGGAGATGAGTGTTTTACGTTTAGCAAAGCGGTACCATGCCGATGCACAGGTATGCCACCGGCTGGATAAGGAGACTTCCGGTTTGTTAGTGATCGCCAAGAATCCCGAAACCTATCGGCTGGTTTCCATTGAGTTTGAACGGCGGCGGGTGTCTAAAGTATACCATGCGATTATCGAAGGTACACATGTTTTCGAAGACCTACTGGTCGACTTGCCCATCCTGAATCTGGGCAATAAGAATGTAACAATCGATCGGGCCAATGGCAAGCGTGCAGAAACGTACTTTAAATCGCTGCGCTATTTCAAACATTATACACTGGTAGAATGCCGTCCGGTGACGGGACGTATGCACCAGATCCGTATTCACCTGGCTACGCAGCATGCAGCTATCGTGGGCGATACGCTTTATCGGGGTAAGCCGGTTTATCTTTCACAGATCAAAAAGCGCGGCTTCACCCTGGGAAAGGGGCAGGAAGAACAGCCCATCATGAAGCGGTTTGCGCTGCATGCACACCAATTGGATTTTGAGATAGCGGATACCGCTTATCACTTTGAGGCACCTTATCCAAAAGATTTTGCAACCCTGCTCCGTCACCTGGAAAAGTTTGACGATTGATTTATACGTTAGCTGACAAAGATCATTTACAAGGAGGGTCTTTGTCACTCTTTATCCGTTGTGTATTGCGGATATTGGTCATGGTTCGCATCAAAACACAGCAAGATCATGGCAACGCAATTTAAACGAATCGTATGTCCTTTCGATTTTTCGGATGCAGCGGTCAATGCGGCAACGTATGCCGCCCATTTGGCTAAGGACACAGACAGGGAACTGCTGCTTATGTACATCCACCAGGAAGTTCTTTGGCAGGGTATCGCACCGATGGACGGAGGCGTTTTTGCCTACCAGAATGAATTGGCACTGGAGATGCCGGAACGGATGGATGTCTATGTGCAATCAATCCGGCAGTCCTACGGAATACGGTGTGGTTATGTTGCCAAGCGGCATGTCGAACATTTAGCTGTTGCACTGAGTGAGGAAATTGAAGAAGGAAATCCCGACCTGGTTGTGATGGGTACCGGCGGTGCAACATATGGATCGTTGTTTAGCACCAACACTTATCAAGTGATCCGGAAAACGAGCCGTCCCTTGCTGATGATTCCCAAAGAATTGACATTCAGGCCGCTGCGCAATATCATTTACGCTACGGATTATTGCCCCAACGATTTTTCCCACATCAAGGGACTATTGAAATGGACGGAACCGTATAGCCCGCGGCTGACCATCCTCCATATCAGTAAAAACGATAGCAGGCTGAGTGACGAATTATTCAGTTGTTTTCAGGATGTGCTTGAAGATGAATTTGCATCACGGCATACGATCCGATATAAACGTGTGATCGGAAACGATGTACCCGGTTTGCTTCACGAAGCGATGGAGGGATCGGATTTACTGGTGTTGCTGGCCAAGCAGTATAGTTTTTTTGAAAAGCTGTTTCACCGCAGCACCATCCGCAAGTTGAGTTTCATTGCCGGCTATCCCATCCTGATTTATCCGGATAAAGCGTGATGGGTTAAAATAATTTCCCATTCGGGCCCCGTACGCTAAGCCCGAGTGTTTTATTGAGCTGGTCGATAAAATACGTAGATAAGAGCGGGGATTCCACTTCGATGTTTTGATGAACGAAGAAGTACAGCGATTGCAGCCCCGCTTCGCTCCATTCTTTGATACGTGCCACCCAGTCATCCAGCCGGTTCTTATCAGTCGGATGATTGGCCCCTACATACCGGATAAACGCCGATGGCGTGGTAAGCCGCATGTGCAACATATCGCGTCGGCCCGCCGTATCCACAATCACGTTGGCAATCCCTTCGTGTTCCAGCAACGTCCAAAGCTGTTCGCGCACCTGTTTATCTGCAAACCAATCGGCATTTCGCACTTCCAAAGCCAAAGGAACCGATTTGGCGAACTTCTTAACAAAGGCCGCCAATCGGTCAAAGTCCTTGGGTTTGAAATTGTCGTGCAATTGGAGAAAACTTACACCCAGCTTCTCTTCAAACAGGGCGATGGCGTCACAAAACGCCGTCATCTTGTCGTCTACATTCAACAGCCTTCCGTAGTGGCTAATGGATTGGGGCACCTTGGGAAAAAACTTGAAGTCGGCCGGCGTCTTTGCTTTCCAGGTTTCTACCTGTGCTTTATCGGGCGAGTTGTAGAACGTGCCGTTCAGCTCGATGCTGTTAAACTGGGTGGCGTAATACGTAAGTTCATCTTTGGTACCCCGCGGATAAAAACCTTTGAGGTCCTGTTTGTTCCACTTGGCACAACCTACATATACCTCCAGATCGCCTTTTTTCTTTTTGTGCTTGCCCAGCAAGGCGAGGGTATCGGGATGGGTGGGAGGCAGTGTGAAGTCAATGGCTTCCGGGTTTTCTACGCTTCCGAATTTCATGATTGGTTTTCCTTCCTAATGCTTAAAATGCCGTACGCCCGTAATAACCATCGCTACACCCTTTTTGTTGGCCATGTCTACAGATTCCTGATCGCGGATGGAACCACCGGGTTGCGCAATGGCGGTGATGCCTGCTTCCGCTGCGATTTCCACACAGTCAGAAAACGGAAAAAAGGCGTCTGACGCAAGTACCGCTCCGTGGAGGTCGAATCCGAATGTCTTTGCCTTTTGAATGGCTTGTTTCAAGGCGTCCACACGGGATGTCTGGCCCACACCGCTGGCAGACAGCTGGCCGTCTTTGGCCAATACAATGGCATTGGATTTTGTATGTTTCACGATCTTATTGGCGAAAAACAGGTCGTTCAATTCCCGTTCTGTAGCTTGCCTATCGGTAGCTGGCCGCATGGCTTCGGGACCTTCGATCACCGCATCTTTATCTTGCTCAATCACACCATTCAATAACGTTTTGAATTGCTTGGTCGGTAAGCTGATTTGCTTACGTTTAAGCAGGATACGGTTTTTCTTGGATGTCAGGATGCGCAGTGCCTCTTCGGTGTATGCCGGGGCAATCAGGACTTCAAAAAAAAGTTTATTGATCTCCTGGGCAGTATCCTCACCGATTTCGCCGTTGCAGATGATCACCCCGCCGAATGCCGAAACGGGATCACAGGCCAACGCATCCGTCCATGCCAACAGGAGATCGGGCCGGGAAGCTACACCGCATGCATTGGTGTGCTTCAGGATGGCAAATGTAGGTTCGTCAAATTCATCAATGAGCGCCACCGCTGCATCTACATCTACCAGGTTATTATAGGAAAGCTCCTTACCGTTAAGTTTATCGAAAAGATGGTCAAGATTGCCGTAAAAAACACCCTGCTGATGGGGGTTTTCACCATATCGCAGTACCTGTGTACGCTGTTCGCTCTGTTTAAATACAGGTAATGGTTCAATTTGGTTGAAATAGTTAAAGATGGCCGTATCGTAATGCGAAGAAACGTTGAAGGCCCGTTTAGCGAAATCACGCCGATGCTCCAAAAACGTATAGCCTTCGTTTTCCGTTAGGATATCAGCCAAACGACCGTATTCGTCTTTGGAAGCGACGATGACCACATCATTGAAATTTTTAGCCGCTGCACGGATCAGCGAAATCCCACCGATATCAATTTTCTCGATGATCTCCTGTTCCGTGGCACCGGAAGCGACCGTTTCCTCGAATGGATAAAGGTCCACAATGACCAGATCGATCTCCGGTATCCCATATTCTTCCAATTGCTGCTTATCCGATTCAAGCGGCCGGCGTGACAGAATGCCGCCGAATACCTTGGGATGCAGCGTTTTCACACGGCCGCCCAGGATGGAAGGGTATCCGGTGAGGTCTTCAACGGGCACCACATCGTGTCCCAGTTCGCGGATAAAAGATTCGGTACCGCCGGTGGAATAGAAGGTGACACCTTGTTTACTTAATAAGTCAATTAAAGGGGCAAGACCGTCCTTATAGTAGACGGATACCAAAGCATTTTTGATTTTGACGGGTTGGCTCATTCGCTATTCAGCTATTTAGTTTATGAGCTGCAAACTTAGATAAATTTGCGGTACCTTTACATTTTCTTGAGCAGATTCTCAATTATTTTTGGATAATGTAAGTGCTCCAATTGTTGTCCTTTGAATTTGATGATTTCCAGCGTGTCGCCGGGTTCGATCCTGAACCGGGCCTGGTAGATGATTTCGCCTTCATCAAAGTGTTCATTGGCAAAATGAATCGTAATGCCGGACTCTTCTTCCCCCGCATTCAATATCGCTTGGTGCACCCGATCTCCGTACATTCCTTTGCCACCGTAGGCGGGCAACAGTGCGGGGTGGATGTTGACAATTTTATTGGGGAATTTCCGCAGTAAACTGGCAGGTACCAACCACAGGAAACCAGCCAATACGATCAGGTCGATCTTGAGTTTATCAAGGAGCTTGATAATTTCATCGGTTTCGTAAAAATCGTGGCGATCAAACACATGGGTTGGGACTTCGAAATTATCAGCACGCTGCAGCACATAAGCATCCGGATTATTGCTTAATACCAATGCAACTTCAATCTGATCGTGATACTTGAAGTATTCCATGATTTTTTGGGCGTTTGACCCCGAGCCAGAAGCAAAGATAGCGATTCGTTTCTTCACGTTATTTTAATGAGCTTGCAGATGCATTTTGTTGATTGCATCCAAATTTAATGAATTACCTGAATAAATCCAATCCCATGTGTCAGCGCCGGCAAAAATAGGTTTTCTATTAGATCGGACCAAGAGGGCTCACTCTGAACGGTCGGTTTGAATGGGTTCTTATATTGGAATTGTGACAGTTTATTTTTGCTTTTGTTAATACAATTTCGTAAAAAAAGCAATTTTATTGAAAAAATGATTAAAATATATATATATTGTTGCGAATATCAATATTTTATTTGTTACTTTGCAAACTTATAGTTATAACGAATATTTAACTGTTTAATTTATGTGTGGAATCATTGGTGCTTTTGACTTAAAATCCAAGTCAGAAGAATTGCGCCCCCAGGTGTTGAAGATGTCGAAAAAAATTCGGCATCGTGGGCCGGATTGGTCGGGCATATATAGCTCTGAAAGAGCTATATTGGCGCATGAACGTTTAGCAATTGTTGATCCGAAATCTGGCCAGCAGCCGTTGTATAGTCCAAATCGAAATGTGGTGCTGGCAGTAAATGGTGAAATCTATAATCATCAGCAATTGCGGAATGAACTGTCCAATTATGCGTTCTCCACACAGTGCGATAGCGAGGTGATTCTGGCATTGTATGAGCAGAAAGGGCCGGGTTTCATTGAAGATCTGAATGGTATCTTTGCCTTTGCATTATATGATGCCGAACAGGACACTTACCTGATTGCCCGTGATCACATCGGAATCATTCCCTTGTATATCGGATGGGATGACCAGGGAACGTTCTTTGTTGCTTCTGAATTGAAAGCATTGGAAGGGTATTGCAGCCGGATCGAAACGTTTCCTCCGGGACACTACCTATATAGTAAGGAAGGCAATACACCACGTAAGTGGTATAACCGGGATTGGGAGCAATATGAAAATGTGAAAGATAATGTGACCGATATAAATGCATTGCGCAAGGCATTGGAAGATGCCGTACACCGGCAGTTGATGTCGGATGTACCTTATGGTGTATTGCTATCGGGCGGGTTGGATTCGTCGGTGATCGCTGCGGTTACGAAGAAATTTGCATCCCGTCGCATTGAATCCAACGATCAGGAAAAAGCGTGGTATCCGCGGCTGCATTCGTTTGCTGTCGGGCTGAAAGGTTCTCCTGATCTGATTGCTGCAAAAAAGGCTGCCGACCATATCGGTACCATCCATCACGAAATCAATTTCACCATTCAGGAAGGGCTTGATGCCATACGCGACGTTATTTATCACCTGGAAACTTACGATGTAACCACCATCCGTGCATCCACTCCGATGTACCTTCTTGCCCGCGTGATCAAATCCATGGGTATAAAAATGGTGCTTTCGGGTGAAGGTTCAGACGAGTTATTCGGCGGGTATCTTTATTTCCATAAAGCGCCCAATGCACGCGAGTTTCATGAAGAGACTGTACGTAAGCTGAGCAAGTTGCATTTGTATGACTGCCTGCGGGCCAACAAGTCGTTGGCTGCGTGGGGAGTGGAAGGACGCGTTCCTTTTTTGGACAAAGAATTCATTGACGTTGCCATGCGGATAAACCCCGAGGATAAAATGATCCGGGAGGGACGGATGGAGAAATGGGTGGTCCGCAAGGCTTTTGAAGATTACCTGCCGGAGAGTATCGCATGGCGCCAGAAAGAGCAATTTTCGGATGGCGTAGGCTACAGTTGGATCGATACGCTGAAGGAGCAGGCAGCGCTGCGCGTGAGTGACGAGGAGCTCGCTGCAGCTGCGGAGCGTTTCCCGATAAATCCTCCACAGAATAAAGAAGAGTATTTATACCGGTCGATATTTACGGAGCATTTTCCATCGGTTGCTGCTGCATTAACGGTGCCCTCGGTCAAATCAGTAGCCTGTAGTACACCGGAAGCACTGGCTTGGGACGCTTCGTTCCAGAATCTGAACGATCCATCCGGACGTGCGGTAGCCAGTGTGCACAACGAAAGTTACGAGAAGACAGTTGTTGGTGTTAATTGAAAGTTGAAAGTTGATAATTGACAGTGATCGTTGGCGATTAATTGTCAATTATCAACTTTCAACTATTAATTGTTACAAAGGTCTGATCCAGACGTTCCGGAAGCTGACCGGATTTCCATGGTCCTGCAACGCGATCGGTCCGGGTCCATGGGCTTTGTATTTCGGAATTCCGATGAATTCGGTCGGCCCGTCCAGTTCGACGTTATTTTGTACTAACACGCCATTGTGCAGAATAGTTACCCGAGCTTTGCTGATCAAGATACCATCTGCATTGAACCGGGGAGCCGTCCAGATGATGTCATACGTTTGCCATTCGCCGGGAGCTTTGGTTGCATTTACCAACGGGATGCGTTGTTTATAGAGGCTGGCTGCCTGACCGTTAGAATACGTGCGGTTGTTGTAGCTGTCCAATACCTGTACTTCATACAACCCCTGCATAAAGATACCGCTGTTGCCTCTGCCTTGTCCTTCGCCGACGATCTTGGTAGGGCTTTTCCACTCCACGTGCAATTGGTAATCCGAAAATTTCTGCTTGGTCTGTATTCCACCTTTACCCGGGGCTACCGTAAACGCACCATCGGCCACTTCCCATTCAGCAGGAGAGGAACCATCCTTTTCACTGACCCACTGATCCAGCGATGTGCCGTCAAACAGCACGATGGCATCTGAAGGTGCTTTATCCGGGGCTGTGGTTACCATCCGTGGTTCTGGTTCCCAAACTTCTGTTTCTTCAGGCTTCATTTTGTTTTGTTGTGCAAGAGCTGGAATCACCAGTAACGTGACTACCCCAGCTGAAATAAACGATTTAATATTCATATTGCTATTTTAATTGTTAGACTAACTCATAACGATTACCCACCTGGAAGCATGCTGATCAATTCGTTCAATAAGTAATTATCGGTCGCGCAGAATGGGCTCATCTATTCGTGCCAGTTGGCATACAAGTATAGGTATAAAAAATGGTTTTAGTTGAGTTTAATGCCCGTTTCCCATCAAAACAATTGAGTTCCAAATTAAAAAATACTCAAAAGTGAGTATCTTTTGCTATCATTGGACCGAATTGCTTACACATAGACCGATGAACGACTTTTTACCTGCCGATTTCAATTGCAGCAATGGAGTATATCAGATCGCTATGCGAAAGATAGCTGAATTGAATGCATTGGCTGACGAGTTGCCTGTTTTTATTATCCATGATGTACGGGACTTTTCCGTTGTATACCTATCGCCAAAAGGAACCCAGCAATTGGGGGTAACGTTAAAGGACGTGAGGCAGATGGGGGGAAATTACTATGCGAATTTTTTTAACACTGCAGACGTTGAGTTTTATGTGCCCAAATGTATGGCTGCCCTGCGGGATCCGAAACAACCGGCCCAGTGGTTTTCATTTTTCCAACAGGTAACGACGGCTGAGGATGGCGGGTTTGAATGGTATTTAAGTGCATCACGCCCCTTTGTTTACGATGAAGAAGGGAATCCGTTACTTTCACTGACATTTGCGCTGCAACTGGATCCCAATCACCATCTTGCTGAAAAGGCAGGACGTCTGATGGCCGAAAATCTGATGCTGAAAGATAATTATCAACGGTTCGCGTCGCTTACGAAGCGGGAAAAACAGCTGTTGAAATACATTGCAGCCGGAGACACCGCCGAAAAAATATGCGGCCAGTTCTTCATTTCAGATAAGACACTCAAAACCCACCGGAGAAATATCAAGAAAAAATTAGGGGCCAAAACACACTATGATCTCATCAGATTCGCGCAGGCGTTTAATCTGGTATAGCGGTGGGAGCTATTGATCGGATTTGCAAAGGCAACGGTTTTGGTGTAGGTTTGCGTGCATGGGAAATATCAGGCAAACAGTGGCGCTTGCTGATTTACGCTTCTTTGCTTTTCACGGCTACTATCCGGAAGAGCAGGTGCTCGGCAACGAATTTACGGTGGATATGTGTGTGAAATTCGACAAACCTCGGGATGCCGGGGATGAATTGCATGATACGGTCAATTATGAGGTGCTGTATGATCTTGCCAGAACAGAAATGCAGCAGCCGCGAAAGCTGTTGGAAACCGTAGCCGAGTCCATCCTAACCCGTATTCAGGCCGATTTTCCGTTTGTGTCGGAAATCGAAATAAGCATCTGTAAGAAACATCCTCCTTTTGGTGGTGACCGTGCAAATGCTACCGTGTCCTTGTGCTGGAAACGATAATTAAGACAATATGTCATTTATTTTTTGAATTTAAATGCCAAAAAGTCATTAAAACAATTTTTTTCTCCATTGGTATATATTTTGGAAACCACTTACCAAAGTTGATTTAAAAATTATAGGAGGATTATAAAATGACATTGGTAAAATTTCAAGGAAACAAAAACAGAGGGGTAGACAACTGGGTAAATGACTTTTTCAGCCCTATTTTTAACGACTCATTTTTGTCGGACCGGTTTATCTCCCGTGTACCCGCGGTGAATGTAGCGGAAACCAGTGATGCCTATCACATCGAACTGGCAGCACCTGGATTGGAAAAAGGGGATTTCAAGATCAATGTGGACGGTGATGTGCTGACCATCTCCGGAGAGAAAAAAGTTGAAAATACCGATGAAGGTAAAAAATACAGTAAACGTGAATACAGTTATTCATCGTTTACACGCTCGTTTACCTTGCCGGATAGCATTGACCACAGCAGCATCAATGCCAACTACAAAGACGGCGTACTGAAAGTTTCCGTTGGCAAGAAGGAAGAAGCAAAGGTCGCTTCCCGTTTAATTGAGGTACAGTAAACAGGTTTTGTGCGTAGGATAATGGAAGGGTAACTTTCAGCCCGTAAGGCTACAAAGCCTTGCGGGCTTTTTTGTTTAGCCATTGATTTCCTCGAAGTCGTCACTTTTGGGTAGGTGGGAAACAATGGATTGCCATTCCGCGGGTAAGACCGTTAACTTGCGTTTCTCGATATCCATCCAGGCTCCGTCTACGGTTACAACCGCACATTTGGTGCCGTCCGACCGGTAAATCTCATGCCGGAACGAAAAACGGGAATTTACCGTGTTATACCGGGTCATCACTACCGTCACCTTGACAAAATCGTTGAGGTGTATTTCGCGTAGATAGACCAATTCTTCACGGAAGAGTACCGGTCCGATGTTGATTTCAGCAATTTTATCCAAAGAGAGCCCCATTTCTTTCAGCATGTTGCTCCTCGCCTGCGCACACAGGTCGGCATATGCCGAATGGCGTAGGTGCCGGTTGGCATCAATCTGTGCCCAAATAATCTGTCCCTCGTAAAAAATATGTTCTTCCATCATCCAAACATAATAATAAAATGCGGAAACCAAGATGCGCATTTTTTGTTTAAGAGGGAACAATGCTGAAATTCACCAAGCAAGGAATTTATTGCCCCAGGGCCGATGTATACATCGATCCGTGGGAACCTGTGCAGAATGCTATTGTGACCCATGGCCACAGCGATCACGCCCGGTGGGGAATGGGGAAGTATCTTTGCCATATTCACACCGTCCCTGTGCTGCGATTGAGACTGGGAGCGGACATCGCCATCCAGGGATTGGAATATGGGGAAGCGGTACATAGGAATGGCGTGCGCATCAGCTTGCATCCTGCCGGGCATATCATTGGTTCTGCCCAGGTGAGGTTGGAATACAAAGGGGAGGTATGGGTAGTTTCAGGTGACTATAAGCTGGTTCATGATGGAGTCAGTGTTCCATTTGAAGCACTGCGCTGTCACCATTTCGTCACGGAGTCTACGTTTGCACTGCCCGTGTACCGTTTTCCGGATCCCACCCTTGTTTTTTCAGAAA
The DNA here is from genome assembly GCF_014642075.1 of Parapedobacter defluvii. Lineage (GTDB taxonomy): Bacteria > Bacteroidota > Bacteroidia > Sphingobacteriales > Sphingobacteriaceae > Parapedobacter > Parapedobacter defluvii. Next base: position 35,231 of record NZ_BMIK01000006.1, read on the forward strand.
TTAATCGATGGTGGGCGCAAAATGCCGCGGAAGGTTTTAACACGGTCCTATTAGCCTATGCGTTGGGCAAATCACAAACCATCCTGCAACACCTGGAGACTGAAACGGGACGGGTTTTTCTACACGGTGCCGTTGCCAATGTGAATGCAGCGCTGGAGGGAATGGGCTATCAATTTCCGGGCGAACGCATTGCCACTGAAACCGATCGCAGCAGCTTGAAAGGTGCCATCGTTGTGGCTCCGCCTTCTGCCCTGGGTTCTCCCTGGTTGAGAAGATTCTCGCCGTACCGGATTGCATCGTGCAGTGGCTGGATGCAGCTTCGGGGTGCCCGTAGGCGACGGGGTGTGGACCGTGGCTTTGTACTGTCAGACCATGCCGACTGGGAACAGCTGAATCAAGCCGTGTCCGCCACCGCTGCCGAAACGGTCTATGTAACCCATGGCTATGAAGCACCCTTTGCGCGATGGCTGCGTGAACATAAAGACCTGCAGGCGCACGAGGTGCACTTGCAGGGCGCGGAGGTAATGGAGGATGACCTATGAAACGGTTCGCCGAATTGTTTGTCGCCATTGATCAGACGACAAAAACGAACGAAAAGGTCGCCGCCATTGTACGTTACCTTGCAGACAGTGATGACCGGAGCAGCCTGTACGCCATCGCACTGCTGATCGGCAACCGGCCACGGCGCCCGGTAAAGACGTCAGACCTCAAAGCGTGGGCAACCTCAGCCGCCGGGATACCGGATTGGCTGTTTGAAGAATCGTATCACATCGTGGGCGACCTGGCTGAGGCCATTGCGCTGATGCTTCCACCAAACTTGCTTTCGGAACACGACTACCGACTGCCGGACGTGATCGTTCAGTTGGCGGAACTACCGGAACAGACTGACGAACAGAAAAGGGAAATCATCACGGGTTACTGGCAACACCTGAGTAGGGATGAACGGTTTATTTTTACCAAGCTGATCACCGGTAATTTCCGCATGGGGGTGTCCCGTCAGCTTGTCATCAAGGCGCTTTCCATCCACCTGGGAATGGACGAGACCACGGTGGCACACCGGCTGATGGGCAAGTGGATTCCCGCGGCGGAAACCATGGTGTCGTTGTTCGCCGAGCCGGAGCAGGGCAGCCGCGATTTCCAGCCTTATCCCTTTTACTTGGCTTATCAACTGGATGGTTCCCTGGAATCGTTGGGCAATATACACGATTGGTACATCGAGAAAAAACTGGACGGCATACGCGGTCAGCTCATCGTGCGGAATGGCCAACTATATGTATGGAGCAGGGGAGAAGACCTGCTCACAAATAAATTCCCGGAGTTTGGTCCATTGGCAGACGCCTTGCCTGACGGGACGGTCATCGATGGTGAGATCATCCCATGGTCGGATGGCCGCCCGTTGTCTTTCCAGGTCATGCAGACGCGCATCGGGCGGAAAAATCTATCCCAGAAATCGCTCAGGGAAGCGCCGCTGGTGATGGTATGTTACGACTTGCTGGAGTGGAAAGGGGAGGACATCCGGGAGATGCCGATGCATTACCGGCGTAATCTGCTGGAAACTTTGTTATCTTCACCTCTTAGGCATACTGCATTGCTGCTGTCGGAGACGATGCCCTTCGACAACTGGGGCGAGGTAGCGTTGTTCCGCCGGGAGGCGCGTAATTTCCATTGTGAAGGGGTGATGCTGAAACGGAAAGACAGTGCTTACGGCAGCGGTCGCCGGCGGGGTAATTGGTGGAAATGGAAAACGGACCCGTTAACGGCCGATGGTGTGCTCATTTATGCCCAAAGTGGCCACGGGCGGCGGGCAAACCTGTATACGGATTACACTTTTGCCGTATGGGATGACGCGGGCACGTTGGTACCCTTTGCCAAAGCCTATTCGGGACTCACCGACAAGGAAATCGCGGAGCTAGACGCGTGGATCAAACGGAATACTGTGGATCGCTTCGGTCCGGTACGCAGCGTGACCCCCCATCACGTTTTTGAGATTGCCTTTGAAGGCATACAGCAGAGCAGCAGGCACAAATCGGGCGTGGCGCTACGCTTTCCACGCATCTTACGCTGGCGCCGCGACAAAAAGGCCGACGAGGCCAATACCAAGGCGGATCTGCTGCAATTAATCGACGCGGTGAATGGGTAACTTGGATGTTCATTAAATTCACCGGCAAAACCTTATCTTTGTTCAAGAGGTTATCTTGTCGTTGAACGTATTTGCAGAAACATGGTTTTTCAATAAGGGTTGGCAGCCCCACCGTTTCCAGCAGGACACGTGGGCAGCCATCGCGAATGGCAAGTCGGGGTTACTGAATGCGCCTACGGGATATGGGAAGACGTTTGCGTTATGGTTTGGCATACTTCAACGATATTACCGGTTGGAACGGCGGAAAAAGGATCTCCATTGCCTGTGGATCACACCGCTCCGGGCACTTTCGGCCGAAATCCTGCAGGCCACCCGCATGGTGAGCGATGACCTCGAACTCGATTACCGCATTGGTTTGCGGACCGGCGATACGGAAGCCGCCGAACGGCAGCGGCAAAAAACCTCGGCACCCGAAGCCCTCATCACCACACCGGAAAGTGTCCACCTGCTGTTGGCTTCCAAGGGGTATGGTGACTATTTCGGCGGACTGGAATTCGTGGTGATCGACGAATGGCACGAATTGATGGGCAGTAAACGGGGTGTATTGGTGGAGCTGGCGTTGAGCCGCCTGCGTGCGATATGCCCCAATCTTCAGGTTTGGGGTATCTCCGCGACCATCGGCAATCTCAACGACGCCATGGAAATTTTGTTGGGCGATAAGGGAAATGGCACCTTGGTAAAGGCCAACCTGAAAAAGGATATCCATATGGAAACCTTACTTCCGGATGTATTGGAACGGTTTCCATGGGCCGGCCATTTGGGCACCCGTATGATCGGAAATGTCCTGCCCATTATCGAAGCCCATCAATCAACCCTGTTGTTTACCAATACCCGTTCGCAGGCCGAAATCTGGTATCATCGGCTGCTGGATGCAGCCCCGCACCTGGCTGGTGCGTTGGCTATCCACCACGGCTCGCTGAGCGACGAGTTGCGCCTTTGGGTCGAAGATGCGCTGCACCGGGGGATACTCAAAGCGGTGGTGTGTACGAGCAGCCTGGATCTGGGCGTGGATTTCCGCCCGGTGGACTGTGTAGTACAAATCGGATCACCCAAGGGTGTGGCCCGCTTTGTGCAACGTGCGGGGAGGAGCGGTCACCGGCCCGGCGAAACCAGCAAAATTTATTTTCTGCCCACCCATTCCCTGGAGATCATGGAGGGGGCGGCCATCCGCTACGCGGTGCGCCATCAGCTGCTGGAGCAGCGCCTGCCGTATGTGCGGTCGTTCGATGTATTGCTGCAATACATGGTCACCTTGGCTGTATCGGACGGCTTCCGGGCAGATGAGTTATTCGACGAGATAAAACGCACACATTGCTTCTCATCCATCAGCCGGGAAGAATTCGACGAATGCCTGCTGATGGTGACGCAGGGTGGGCGTACGCTGGACACCTACGAAGAGTTCCATAAAGTGGTTGTGGAAAACGGGGTTTACCGGGTTACCAGCCGGCGCATAGCGATGCGCCATCGCTTAAGCATGGGTGCCATCGTATCCGATGCAATGATGCGCGTCAAATTCCTGAGTGGTAAGTACCTCGGCACCATAGAAGAATGGTTTATCTCTCGGCTTCAACCCGGGGATACATTCTGGTTTTCGGGCCGGCTACTGGAGCTTATACGGGTAAAGGATATTCAGGCCATTGTGCGCCCGGCGGCGGGCAAGAAGGGGGCGGTACCGTCGTGGATGGGTGGGCGGTTCCCGATATCGGATAATTTCGGGGCGGCACTGCGCCATACCTTCGCCGAAATTCACCGGAAGGGACGGAATCTCCCCGCGGAGCTGCAATTCCTGCAACCTCTGTTTGCCGAACAGCGTCGGGTATCAGCCCTGCCGAGGGAATACGAATTGCTGGTGGAATACATCCGGACGCGCCATGGCTATCACCTGTTTGTCTATCCTTTCGAAGGCAAACTGGTGCACGAAGGGATGGCCGCCGTGGTGGCCTACCGGCTGAGCAGGATCCGGAAAGCGACATTCAGCATCGCGAGCAACGAATATGGATTTGAACTGCTCTGTGACGATCCGTTGCCGTTGGACGAAGCGTTGGAGGCGGGGCTTTTTTCTACCGACAGGCTATTTGACGACATCCGTGATGGTATTAATATCCGGGAGATGGCACGGCGCAAGTTCAGGGATATCGCCGGTATCGCCGGCCTTGTATTCCAGGGTTATCCGGGCAAGCCCATGAAGACCAAACACCTGCAGGCCAATTCTGGACTGTTTTTCTCCGTATTTGAGGAATACGATCCTGGAAACCTGCTGCTTCGGCAGGCCTACGATGAAGTGTATGACTTTCAGCTGGAAGCATCGCGCATGCTGCATGCATTTAAGCGCATCAGCACCCACCGCATCGTCGTGCAGCGGCCCAGCCAGCTTACACCGTTTGCTTTCCCCGTATTTGCCGAGTCATTCCGTGAACGGTACAGCAACGAGGATTGGCAGGCGCGTTTGGAGAAACTGAGAAACCAACTGGAAGCATAACTGCATGGGAAAGACGATCCGACTGTTGGGGACACAGCTTACATTATTGCCGGAAAGGGCGTTGTTGCTTCCTGAATACGACACATTGGTAGTGGCGGATTGGCACTTGGGCAAGGCTGCCCATTTCCGCAAAGCAGGTATTTTTATGCCTGCATTGCCCGTTGATAAAGATCGGGCACGCCTGCAATCGCTTTTAGATAGATACCGCATCCAAACCGTAGTTTTTTTGGGTGATCTGTTTCATAGCGATTTAAACAGCGAATGGCTGGTGTTTGAACAGTTTCGGGTGGCCAATCCATCGATTCGGTTTATTCTTACGCGCGGTAATCACGATATCTTACCGGACACCTTATTGGAAAAGGCGGAAGTTAATGTTGTACCATTCTATACCGTTGCGGCACACATCCATTGCACACATCATCCCGAAGCCCACAGATTTCCCGGGCGGCTCAATATTGCGGGTCATGTGCATCCGGGGTGTCTTATTGCCGCAAACGGGCGGCAATCATACCGACTTCCATGCTTTTACTATCGCGAGCAGACGCTGCTGCTGCCGGCTTTCGGTTCACTGACAGGGCTATTTAGGGTTCCGCATTTGGAGGGAGCACGGATCTACCCGATTGTGGGTAACCAGGTGTTGGATTGGAAAAAAGTGTAAAACAAATGCGGCTGTTTTCCGTAATTTTCAAAAAGGAGGACAAAATTATGGCTGAAGAATTGAAAGATCGGAAAGTAGCCATTCTGACAGCAGATGGGTTTGAAGAAATCGAATTGACCAGCCCAAGGGATGCTATCCAGTTAGCAGGCGGTGTTACACATATTGTGTCGCCCAAGAGAGACATCGTACGGGCAAAAAAAGGAAACGAGTGGAGTCTGGATTTCGATGTAGATGTTCCGTTGGATCAAGCGAATCCAGCAGATTACGATGCATTGTTACTACCCGGAGGCGTTTTCAATCCGGACAAACTGCGCGTGAATGAGCAAGCCCTTGACTTTGTTAAAGCTTTCTTTGAGGCCGGGAAGCCGGTTGCCGCGATATGCCACGGTCCACAGGTACTGATCGATGCGGAAGTGGTGGAAGGGCGGAAGATGACCTCGGTAAAGAACATTCGCAAAGACCTGATCAATGCGGGTGCGTTGTGGGAAGACAGTGCGGTGGTGGTAGACCAGGGATTGGTAACAAGCCGGACGCCCGATGACCTTCCCGATTTCAACGAAAAGGTCATTGAGGAATTTGCCGAGGGAAAACACGCCGGACAGCATGCTTAAGGGGCTATTTTGTCCCTTTTGTGGCCATCTTTAACGTAAAGACTTTATCGCTTGCGGTAATAAATAGCAGGTCGCGGTCCGGCCCTCCAAAGCAGACATTGGCGGTCCAATTTGCCGGCACGTCGATATGCTCAATTTTCTCGCCAGCCGGACTGAATACATCTACGCCTTTACCCGTCAAGTAGATGTTGCCTCGTTCGTCGATGGTCATCCCATCGGAACCCTGTGAGGCAAAAAGTTGCTTGTCTGCAAGCGATCCGTCCGTTTGTATCGCATAGCGATAGATTTTGCCGGCACCGATGTCAGCGACATAGAGATATTTACCATCGGGTGTGCCGATGATACCATTGGGCTTTTCAAATTGGTCGTCTAAACGGGTGACGTGCCCATTATCGTAACGATACAACGCTTGTGCTTCCATTTCGGGTGAGGTCCGCGACCAATAATTGCGTTGGTAATAGGGATCGGTAAAATAGAGCGTTCCGGAAGGGGCTGCCCATACATCGTTCGGTCCGTTGAAGAGGGAATCCCGGTAATTTGCGGCCAGCTTTTCAACTTGTTTATCCATACCGATGCGCCACAGTTCGTACCGCTCGTCTGCACAAGCAATCAGGAAACCTTCCCGATCAAAATGTAACCCATTGGCACGGCCTGCGGGTTCCATAAAGACAGACAGATTCCCTTTGGTATCATATTTCCATATGCGATTGTTGGGCTGGTCGGTGAAGAAGACATTTCCATCCCGATCTGCCGCAGGTCCCTCAGTAAAACTGAACTGGTCGGATATAAGTTGCAACTCGGCACCCGGGGCCACGATCTGCGCGGTGCAAGCCAAGTTGATGGAGACAAATAGAAATACCGGTAGATAGACTTTGTAGTTCATACGTATACGTTTATCGGAGGTTCAAAGATATTCTTTTATGCTATTCGATAATCTTAAAATCTGTACGGCGATTAAGCTGCCGCCCCTCGTCTGTATCGTTGCTGGCGATGGGCTGGGACTGGCCATACCCTTTATACGTAAGGCGGGCTGTGGCGATGCCTGCATGAATCAGGTAATCACGTACCGCTTTGGCCCGGTTTTCTGAAAGGGTCTGGTTGTGTGTCTCGCTTCCTGTATTATCGGTATGCCCACCGATTTCGACCCGAACCGTCTTATTCAAATTCAGGAATTCTATGAGGTTGTCAAGGTCACTCTTGGATTTCGGAAGTAACTCATAGCGATTTACATCGAAGAAAATGTTGTTAAGGGTACCCGTGCTGCCCACCTTGATGCGTGATAGTGCGATGCGAATTTCGTACGCATCGTTAATCTTGGTGCTATCATCAAGCGGATAATTCTCGGAAAAAAACAGGTATCCGGGCTGTTTTATATGTAAAGCGTATGTTTTACCAAAGGGGAGTGGGGCCAGGAAGGTTCCATCTTCGTAATCAGCTTGTTCGTGGTATACAACTTGATTAGCCTGAATGTCAGTTACGGCGACATCCGCCTGGATGGGCGCCTCATTTTCCGCGTCTACAATGATACCTTTGAGATACGCTACGGGATGCGGCATAACCTCCTGGGGAAGGTCAAAGGAATAGATATCCAATCCGCCCAAGGCATCGGACCTGCGTGTTGAAAAAAAAGCCTGTCTACCATTCATGCTGACGGACAAGGCACTCTGCTCGTGGTGATCGTTGATCGGGTAGCCGAGATTGACAGGAGATTGCCAGTTGCCTGCACTGTCCATTTGACTTTTGAAAATATCCTTATTGCCGAATCCTGGCCAGCCATTTGATGCAAAGTAAAGTGTACGGTTATCGGCATGGATATAGGGAGAGCTTTCGTCGTAAGGCGTGTTAATGGCCGGGCCAAGATTTTGCGGTTGGCCCCATTGGCCATTGCTTTGCAGAACCGATTTCCAAATATCATAACCGCCCTGTCCGCCACGTCGATTGCTCACGAAATAGAGAGTACGCCCGTCTGCGGCCAATGCCGGTTGTGCTTCCCAGCCGCCGCTGTTGACAGGAGCCCCCAGGTTGTGGGGAGTACCCCAACGGTTATCTTCCCGCCGGGATACATAGATGTCGCAGCTTCCCAGTCCATCGGGCCGGTTACACCCTGTGAAAAACAGGTATTTTCCATCGGGAGAAATGCAATGGGCGCCCTCGTTGTACAGTTCGGAATTGATATCGCCCTGCAAAAGTGAGGCAGACCGCCAGGCTCCACTGCTGTCCCGTGTGCTTTCGTAGAAATTTTCACGGTTATGCTCCTTCCGGGTGAAAATAATGGTTTGGTAATCAGCCGTAAGCCGTGGGAAATATTCATCGTAAGGACTATTGAGAGAAGACCCTGGATTATATGGCTGGAAGGGTTGAGGGTGTTTCAGTGCAGTTAGGCTGAAGTGGCAATCTGCAATGTGTTTTTTGGTAAGCCGTTGGCCGGTTGAATCCAATCCCGGAGTAGCTGCATATTTTTCCAACGCATGCAAGGCTTCGGAATAACGACCGGTATTTAGGAGACTTTCACCCAAACCGAACCATGTGAGTGCTGTCAATGACGAGTCCAATTGAAGGACGCGGGAATAATGCGGTACAGCTTGCTCATACTGTTCTTGCCGGCGGTAAATGTCGCCAAGTTGCTGATGTGCTGCCGCAAACCCCGGATCCAGGGAAATAGCTGACTCCAAGGAAGCGATGGCTAGGTCATACTGGTTGTTTTTTAATTGGTTCCCTGCCTTTTCAAAGGCTTGTTGTGCCTTCCGGTTATTGGAATATATCTGACCCTGTCCCGATAGGTAAAACAACAATCCACAAAGTAACAGGATATATGAAGGCTTTTGCATGGGGATACGATCATTTCCTTTTAAATTCCGATAACAACTGTTTGGTTTCCGGATTGAGGGCCAACCGGCCGCTGATGGCAGCCTGTTCATAGAGTAGTTGAGCCCAATGTTCGGTTCCGCGCCACAGGGTTTGCTTGAGCGCAGCAAGCGCCTCCGGATTTTTAGGAAGCAGGGATTCGCAAAACTCACCGATCGCACTGTCCATTTCAGCTATCGACGTGTGTACCGAGTGAATCAGACCTCGTTGTAAGGCCCAATCTGCCTCAAAAAAACGGGTGGGGTTCAAGGAAAGCTGTGTGAATGCCGAGATGCCGATTTTACGTTCCAGGGCCGGAGCAATGACAAACGGACCGATGTTGATGCTGATTTCGCTGAGTTTGACGGCGGTTTGCGCTGTTGCAAAACAGTAATCGCAGGCCGCTATCAACCCCACACCGCCGCCCACAGCTTTTCCCTGTGCCCTGCCGATAATGAGTTTCGGTGAGGTACGTATCGCATTGATGACATCGGCCACGCCCGAAAAAAAAACAGTTCCCGCATCGATCTCCGTTATGGACAGCAATTCATCAAAACTTGCTCCGGCACAGAACGTCCGTTCGCCCGCGCTTTGAAGCAGGATAAGCCGGACGTCTGGATGACTGCCCGCGGTATGGATCTGCTTACTCAATTGATCGAGTAAACCCAAGGGCAACGAATTATGGGCAGGATGCCCGAAGGTTACCACTGCCAGGCCATCGCCATTAATTTCCGTTTTTACAAATCCCGAATCCATCGTTGTAAATTGAACGCGGATGACACAGATTTGGCAGATTCCCGCGGATGTTCATAGATTGGTGTCAATTCGTGGAATCCGTGGCAAAAATCTGTTCCATCATCAAATATACTTATTTCCAAACTTCTCCTTCACGTCGGCAACGACCTGTTTGACGCCCTGCTCCTGGTCTTTGGGGCAGATCATGAGCGTATCGTCAGACTGGACAACGATGAAGTTGTGGAGCCCTTTGATAATGACTAACTTTTCTTTAGGGGCATGGATCATGCAGTTGGAAGAATCGTATACGATGACATGTTCCGAAGAAGTAGACACATTACCCAGGTAATCTTTTTCAGCTAATTCGTAAACCGATGCCCATGTGCCAAGATCTGACCAGCTAAAATCGGCGGGCAGCACATAGACGTTGTCTGCCTTTTCCATAATGGCGAAGTCGATAGATATATTCACACAGCGTACAAACGCCCCGGAAATGAATTTGGCTTCGCGGTCTGAGTTGTAGAGTTCAGCTCCTTCTTTGAATACATCGTTCATCTCCGTCTGGTATTTATTGAACGCTTCAATAATTGATTTAGCCGACCAGATGAAGATGCCCGCATTCCAAAGAAAATCTCCGCTTTGAAGAAATGTTTTTGCGAGTTCGAGGTTGGGTTTTTCAGTAAATGTCTTTACTTTTTTCAATCCGGGTACCGGGGCACTTTTTCCGTATTGGATATACCCATAACCTGTATCCGGCCGAGAAGGTTTGATTCCGAGTGTAATCAACCAATCATTTTTTTCTGCACACTTGAGCCCTTTGATCACATCGTCCGCAAACACGTCGGTTTCAAGAATCAGGTGGTCTGCCGGCGCGATAACCATGGTTGCATCCGGATTCAGTTGTTGAATCTTATGGCTCGCATAGGCAATGCAAGGAGCGGTATTGCGCATAATAGGCTCCAGGATCAGCTGATGATCCAATAATTCGGGCAATTGCTCGCGCACCAATTCGGCGTAGGATTCATTCGTGGCCACGAAAATGTTCTCTTTAGGTACAATTTTCCGGAAACGATCGTACGTTGCCTGAATAAGTGTCTTACCCGTTCCCATCATGTCGATAAACTGTTTAGGCAGTCGTGTACGGCTCACAGGCCAAAATCGGCTTCCGATTCCGCCAGCCATAATTACGGCATAATAATTCTTCATGTATGTTTTTTTCCGTTTTGGGCTATCGGCTATCAGCTATCGGCTTTCAGCTTTCGGCCCTGCATATTTGGTTATCTGCTTTGGTTTTTAATCTTGTCCTTACGTTCTTGGGAGCAAACTTAGCCAAAATTGCTTTAATGTACTGCACATTGTGTCATCTGAGTTCCATTAAATAATCCCTTCTTTCAACAAATCATGTAAATGTATGATTCCGTCATAAGACGTATTATGTAACACCAAAAGTTGTGTGATGTTGTTTTTTCGCATGATGTCGAAGGCGTGAATGGCTAGCTCATTCTTATCAATTGTTTTGGGAGTGCGGCCCATGATATCTTTAGCAGTAAGCCCGTCAATCTGTGTATGGTTTTCCAGCATACGTCGGATATCGCCATCGGTAATAATGCCGACAAGTTGTAATCCATCCACTACCGCAACAGCCCCTAACCGGTGCTTGGTGATGGATACGATGACTTCCCGCACGGATGCATCCGGCCGAACGGCTGGTTTGCTGTTCTGCGCGGCTAGATCAGAAACTTTCAGATACAGGCGTTTACCCAGTGCACCACCGGGATGATAGCGGGCGAAATCACGGTCGCTGAATTGACGGCATTCCAGTAAACAGATCGCTAGGGCATCACCCATCGCCAATTGGGCGGTTGTGCTGGTGGTTGGGGCGAGGTTATGCGGGCAGGCTTCCTTTTCTACCGTTGTATCGAGGATATAGTCGGCATGGTCGGCCAGGTAAGATTGCGTGTTGCCAACCAAGGCTACCAGTCGGTTGGATGTTTGCCGGAGCAGTGGTACCAATACCTTAATTTCAGGCGTGTTACCACTTTTGGATACGGCAATTACCAGGTCGTCCTGCTGAATAATGCCCAAATCCCCGTGAATGGCGTCGGCGGCATGCATAAAAATTGCCGGTGTGCCCGTGGAATTCAAAGTTGATACAATTTTTTGGGCAATAATGGCACTTTTTCCAACTCCCGTCACCACAACCCGCCCTTGAAGCGTGATAATATCGCTTACTACGGCAATGAAATCACTATCAATCCGTTCGGTTAATTTGTTCAAAGCGTCCGCTTCTTGCTTCAATACATTTGTTGCGATATTTTTGATTTCGGAATTGCTTTTCACAAATATATTTTCTAATTTTAGATACTGATATGCGCAAAAATATGTTATTTTGGGCATTCTTAGGTACGAGTCTATCTAAATTTTTGCGAAAGGCGCAATGGAAATAGAGAAAAGATTATTTGATAATTTACAGGAATTTTTTGGGTTTGACACATTTAAAGGTGATCAGGAAGCCATCATCACCAATATTCTGCAAAAAAAGGACACATTCGTAATTATGCCCACGGGAGGCGGAAAGTCCATTTGCTATCAACTTCCCGCATTAATGAGTGAAGGTACGGCGATTGTCATTTCGCCGCTTATCGCATTGATGAAAAATCAGGTCGACCAACTCCGTTCATTTGGTGGCGATGACAGCATCGCCCATTTTTTAAACTCTTCGTTAAACAAAAGTGACATCACCCGTGTGAGGCAGGATGTAATGGCAGGCAAAACAAAATTGCTTTATGTTGCGCCTGAATCACTTGCTAAAGCGGAGAACGTAGAATTTTTAAAACTGATTACGGTATCTTTTGTCGCAGTCGATGAAGCCCATTGTATTTCTGAATGGGGGCATGATTTCCGCCCGGAATACCGTAAAATACGATCTGTTATCAACTCCATCGGCAGCAATATACCGGTGATAGCACTTACTGCAACTGCAACGCCCAAAGTGCAATCAGATATCCGTAAAAACCTGCAGATGAATGATGCGACGTTATTTAAGTCTTCATTCAACCGGCCTAATCTGTATTATGAGGTGCGGCCGAAACGGAATGTGGTGAAGGAGATTGTGCGGTTCATCAAGAATAACACAGGGAAATCGGGAATTATCTATTGCCTAAGCCGTAAGAAGGTAGAAGAAATTGCCGAGGTGCTCAATATCAACGGGATCCGGGCTTTGCCATACCATGCAGGGTTGGATGCCAAAACCCGTGCTGACACACAAGACAAATTCCTGATGGAAGATGTGGAGGTGATTGTGGCGACGATTGCCTTCGGTATGGGGATAGACAAACCCGATGTGCGTTACGTCATTCACCACGATATTCCCAAGAGTATGGAAGGTTACTACCAGGAAACCGGCCGTGCGGGTCGTGATGGCGGTGAAGGGTATTGCCTGGCATTCTATTCGGAAAAGGATATCGAGAAGCTGACCAAGTTCATGAAAGACAAACCGGTTTCGGAACGGGAGATCGGTACACAGATCCTGAAGGAAGTGATCGATTATTCGGAGTCTTCGGTATGCCGGCGTAAGCAGATCCTCCATTATTTCGGTGAGAACTTCGACGAGACGGGCTGTAATAGCATGTGCGACAACTGCAGTAGCCAGCAGACCCACTTTGATGCGGAAGATTCATTGCTGAATGTACTGAAATTTATTCAGGAACAGGGCGAGAAATTTGATGACCACCATATCATCAATGTATTCATGGGGCAAAACAACCAACCTGTATCATCGTATAAACACGATACCCATCCGTTATTCGGTAGCGGTAAAGAACACGGAGTGATCTATTGGAAGTCGTTGATCAGGCAGGCGGTGTTAAATAATTTCCTGGCAAAAGATATTGATCACTACGGATTGCTGATGCTTACCGAGTCCGGTAGGCGGTTCATCGAAAATCCGTATGGTATCCGTTTTATATTGAATAAGCCAATGGAGGCAGCTACTGAAGATGGCGGCGAGGAACCTGCACAGCAGGGCGGGGGCGCTGTGGATACGCAGCTGCTGAAAATGCTGAAAGAGCTACGGAAGAAAATTGCTAAGCAAAAAGGCTTGCCGCCTTTCGTTGTGTTTCAGGATCCTTCGTTGGACGAAATGTGTACCCACTATCCGATTACCATTGACGAGTTGAAGCAGATACACGGGGTGGGTGCAGGTAAAGCTCTGAAATTCGGTGCTCAGTTTGTTGAGCTTATTAAGCAATATGTGACTGAAAACGAGATCGACAGACCACAGGATCTGGTAATCAAAGGGACGGCCAATAAATCTGCGCTGAAAGTCTCCATCATTCAGAATATCGATCGGAAGATTGGCTTGGAAGACATTGCTCATTCAAAAGGTATTACGTATGAAGACCTGTTGAAGGAGGTGGAATCCATTGTCAATTCAGGAACCAAACTTAATTTGGGGTACTTTGTAGATGAAATCATTGACGAGGATCGTCAGGATGAAGTGTTTGATTATTTCCGCAGTGCCGAAATCGACTCGATAGACCAAGCGCTGCGCGACCTGGGACCGGAAGACTATACGTACGAAGAAATTCAACTGATGCGTATTAAATTTATGTCCGAGCTTGGAAATTAATTGAAATCACTACATCTGATAGTTCAAAGCCGAAAGCTGATAACTGCTATAAAATAATGCAACACACCGTACCCGGTATTAAGCATACTGCCTCTGGTAATTTTTTCCTGATGGCCGGTCCATGTGCGATTGAAGGCGAAGATATTGCAATGCGTATTGCCGAGCGTATTGTATCCATTACCGACCGACTGGAAATACCCTATATCTTCAAAGGATCCTATCGTAAAGCCAACCGTTCGCGGGCAGATTCTTTTACGGGTATCGGCGATGAAAAAGCGCTGAACATTCTGCAAAAGATAAACCGGACATTTGGGGTACCCACTGTCACGGATATACACGAAAGCCACGAGGCAGCTATGGCGGCAGCATATGTAGATGTTCTGCAGATACCTGCTTTCCTATGCCGGCAGACGGAATTGCTCGTAGCGGCGGCAAAGACGGGCAAAACGGTAAATATAAAAAAAGGTCAATTTTTATCGGCAGGTGCCATGCGATTTGCTGTTGACAAGGTAAAAGATGCAGGCAACCATCGTGTGTTGCTAACCGACCGGGGAAATACATTCGGTTACCAGGATCTCATTGTAGACTTCCGGGGAATCCCTGAAATGAAAACATTTGGGGTTCCGGTAACTATGGATTGCACCCATTCCCTGCAGCAACCCAATCAATCTTCGGGGGTTACCGGTGGAAAGCCAGAACTCATCGAAACCATCGCCAAGGCGGCCATTGCTGTCGGAGCAGATGGCCTGTTTATTGAAACGCATCCCGATCCGGCCAATGCCAAATCTGACGGAGCAAATATGCTGCATTTGGACCTGCTGGAAGACCTGTTGGTGAAGTTGATAAGGCTGCGCGCCGCGCTGTAATTATACAATTTGACAGTCCATCAACAATTTTTCCAGCGCAGCGATTGTTTTTTGCTGTGCAGCAATTACACGATTTAAGGAATCAATGGTACGCTCGTAGTGTTGTTGTGCAACTTTTTGTGTCTCTTCATGCTCGCCAATGAGCATATTTCCTTTACCGGTTATCACCCAATGTGCGTTCAGGTCCGGATATGTCATTAGTATATTTTCTAACTTATCGATGCCGATTGTGCGGTTCTTTTTTAGCTGACCACCGAAAGAACCGTTCGAAAGCCCTACAGACTTTTCAAAGGCGCTTATTTTGATGCCCTTGTGATCAAGATAAGTTTTAATACGCTTCAGCGGGCTTGACATAGCAAACTATGAAAAATTAAAAAAAATATTATATATAGAATATATTCTATATATTAGCCACGTTGGTTGCATCGACCTAACAAAATTTACTTATGACAAAACAAATGTAACTTTTAAAAAACTCAACCTTACTTACCATAAATAGTGCCAAAAAGCTGGTTGATTTGTCTTGAAAGTACATTGATCGGATCCGTTAAAATCCGATGTGAATAATTAATTATAAAAATGAAATTTTAGCATAGCATATTACATATTTCTACCTATTGCCTTTCAGCTTTAAACCAATGGTTTCCATTTTATTCATTCGCCAGGTAACACTGAAAGCAAGATAGAGTTAATGTCTTTTGCCGCCTATATTTTTTTTGTTCAGTTTATTCAATTTAATAAGTGTGTTTGTAGTTGGGGATAGAAAGGCACTGTTTGCCAAAAAATCATACAATCGATGGGGGCATATAATCCTGATATTAATATCGATATTTTTTGTTGGTAGCCTTCAAGCACAGGAAGTGTTTCACTACCGTTCGCCTGTGCTCCGGGAGTACCGTGGTGTAATGCCTTCCGCTACCTATATGCCGATTGGTCTCCCGGCTCAAATTGGTGGGAGCCGATGGGTAGACCCGATGCTGGTGGTCAAGACCAATGTAACCGAGCTAGCCACAACCACGTTGAATGCGGGCGTTGAAATTTTTTCGGAAGGGCGGTTCAGCGTTAGTCTTCCTGTCAGTTACAATCCATGGACATTTAACGATAATAAAAAAATTAAGCACCTGGCTTTTCAACCTGAATTCCGTATTTGGTTTGGAGAGACTTTTCGTGGTTCATTTATTAATGTGCAATCCTTTATTGGCTTGCAACTTCACTACCTGTATTACAATACGGGAGGTATAAACATCCCATTTGGCATGTTCCCCGACCCTAAAAATACCCGCTATCAGGGGCAGGGTACGGGGGGAGGGGTTACCTATGCCAATCAGTTTGGACTGGGGGAAAGATGGCGTGGAGAAATCGGTACCACGCTTGTTTTTTCGTACCTCTGGTATGACAGCTACGAATGTAAAACCTGCGGGGCCTTCAAAGGAGCTGGTACGAGGCGGTACCTCGGTCCGGGAAAATCATCGCTGTCAATTATCTATCTCTCGGTTAGTTATGCACTTTACTAATTAATTATATGGTTTACTAAATCAAACAATCAAATTTCAAAACAATTAAATTTTTACTTATGAAAATCAAACAATTACTAAGCCTGGCGCTGATTGGATTGGCGGTAGGGGCGTGTAAGAGACCGAACGGGGGGGAAGATCCGACAAATGTGGGGCCGGAAGGGAAGTTGGTGAAAGCGAAACTGGCCATTTCAATACCAAAGAGTATACGGACGTATGCACCTGGAGCTAGCGATCTGTATGCTGCCCCGGAAGAAATCTATGCGGATCACATCGACGTGTTTATCTATGAAAATGGGGGAAGCTATGCCGTCGATCATCATCATTTTATTCGTACGGCATCCCCTGACTTTACTTCAACAACCCCTCCCGATGAGGGTGAGTTTAAAAACCCAAGCGATGGCACCACCTTTGTAACAGCTGAATTTGATGTTAAGGAGGGCGACAAGCTGGTATATGTTGGTATAAACTTACCGGATTTGATTGTAGATAGGCTACGAACGGGATATTATGTCAATGAAATATTTGAAGATGATGACCTGCTTGCAGAATTACTATCCGGCTCTCCGGGTGCTGGAGGTGCGTCTAATTTAGCGTTTTTTTCTTCCACTAGGGGTACAAATGTAACGTTTGCGGAAGCAGATGTGGTGGACGACTATACTTTCAATGTATCAGTGAATAGATTGGTAGCTAAAGTAGTTGTAACAACAGCAGGAGGTGCCACTAGTACTGCGTTCAATGATGTAAGTGGCGGAACCATTACCAATTTTCAGTTTGCCGTTGGCCAACTGAATAATCAGATGTTCGTGTCACCTCTTCTTGGCACACCCGGTGAAGATCCAAATCATGCCGACAACACCATACCTTTTGTTGGAGCTCCTAGCAGCCCTCACAATAACCGTATTTTACAAGCAGTAAATACAGGTGATTATAAGGACATAAATGGTCCACTCGTTGCGGGAGATGGTGACTTTCAGAACCCGGCTACATACGTCCAGTATGCTACGGAAAACACATCGGCTTCACACCGGCATCAAGATGTCACCTATGTAAGTATTAAGGCAGAATTTATACCGCACCTGTTGGGTGCAGACCCTACCAGCGGTGACGCTTCAACCTATTATTCTGGTCCGACGCTTCCAGAATTATATGCGGTATTCACGGGAGATAATACAGATGGTGTGGATGCACTCGGGGCCCGTTACTTTGATGATCTAGCCGATGCACGAGCCTTTGTAACGGGTACGTGGTTTACTACTAATATTGCTGGGCACGCAATTGTTGCTAGTGCAACTCCTAATCATGACTCCGATGCAATACAAGGTGAATCCGACCATTATATCTTTTTTTATGATAACAGCGAATGTTATTACAGGATTTACCTAAACCCTACGGGAAATTCAGGGGCAACTCATCCATATGATGTTCTTCGTAATACCGTCTATGTAGCTAACATTACCGGGGTGAACTACATCGGTACAACAAAGCCAGATGCGATACCTGGCGGTTATGAAGATGGTAGTCTGAGCGAAGCAACGGTAATGGGAGCCGCGCCGGGTACATATAGAGGTACACCTATTTACCCCGGGGATTGGTTTCCCAAAACATTCACAGGAACACCAATATTTCCCGATGATGTGATTAGCATCACTCCAGTGGCAACCGGGCTTAATGTGGAAATTTCCATTGAACCTTGGGATGTTGACGATCCCAGTGAAGGGTATGAACTAAATTGATTCAACGTTTTCAAGTTGAAAGCTAAATTTATCGCGGAGGTCTTGTGGTGTCAAGACCTCTGCTAAATGAAATCAATAATACGCGATAGACGATTATTCATGAAGGCTACCCGGAATTCCAGGCTGTATAGCTGTATGCTGGTATTGATTTTAACAAGCTGTATCAAAGAAGATCTGGAAATCTGTCTGCCACAGCCTGTCGTTATCGCGTTTTCCTTTATTTCCTCCCAAAAGTGTGCTGAAGACCCCATAATTCCAACAGACCTAAACCGCTTAACGGTGTTTTTATTTGATCACAATGGTCGATTCATGCAACAAGTAGATACCATTCCAACCGGAAGCAGTTATCAGGTGGAGTTGTCCTTAGTGCCTGCCTACTACCAATTCGTAGCCGTTGCTGGATTCGACAATGATCAATTGCGTGGCGCACCATTTGTACCAGGGGTAACAAATATACGGGATGCAGCCGTATCGAGCTACCTTGAACAGCGGAACGGTTCGTTGCTATCGGCCGAACGGGTGCTTTATCTCGGAAACGATACGCTTACGGTGCAGCCCGAAACACAAGGTCAGGAGCTTTCGGTAACTTTGGTCCAACAAACAAAAACGCTGAATGTCACGGTAGATGGTATAGCCAACACTCACTATCAGGTTGCACTTGCGGGAAATGCCGCACAGTATACGTTTGAAATGGAGCAAATCTATCTTACCGGAAACCCATTGATTTACATCCCATTGCAGGAGCAAGATGGCCTTTTTGAGGGAAAGACGTTAATCAATTGGCCCTTAAAAGAAGAGGGTGACTATACGCGTCTACAAATCATCGATCCGACCACGGGTAGGCGGTTGGTTGACGAAATTTTCTTGGAGTTGCTGGAACGTGTGCCGGGAATCGACTTAGCATGTTCAACAGGTTTTGACATTGAGATCGTGTATCGAATCAATGTCGGCTTGACTATCTACATCGAGAATTGGAAAGTATATAGTGACGGGTATATATTGATTTGACTTCTCTATGCAATGTTATCATAGATACAGGAACATGAAACGGCTATTTGCAGGTATAATCTGCCTGCTATTGGGGCTGCTCAATGCTTGTAGCGGAGATGATGTGGAAATAGATCCTTCCATCGAACCTGAACCCGATCTACCAACCCGTACCATCCTATATTATTTAGGTGCCGATAATAGCTTGTATACAGAATCCAAAGATAAGATCGAAGCGCTGTGTCTCGGATTTCCGGGAGGTAAAGATCACCTGGTGATCTATAAAGACAGCCGTAATGAATCGCCGGAATTGCTGGAGGTCTATGCTGCTGAGAATGGTGAAAATCAAATCCGGGTTATCAAAACCTATCCCGAACAAAATAGTGCAACCGGTGAAACATTCCAAAGGGTATTGGTGGACGTGAAAACGTCCTTCCGGGCGGATTCTTATGGGCTGATCTTATTCTCTCATGCCTCGGGTTGGCTGCCGAAAGGCACCCTCACTCGTCCCGAATCTGCTATCTTACAAATGGGTACCACTCCCATACGTACGTATACCGTCGCCATGGACGGTTCAGACGAATTGGACTTAGTGGAATTCGCCGCTGCAATTCCCGATCACTTCTTCGATTTTATCGCCTTCGAAGCCTGCTTTATGGCAGGCATCGAGGTGCTCTACGAGCTCAAAGATAAGACCGACTATGTCATTTCATCCGCAGCCGAAATTGTGTCACCTGGTTTTCTGCCGATCTACCCGGAAGCACTACCGATGCTGTATCAGTCACAACCGGATCTTGCCGGATTCGCAAAGGCATATTTTGATTTTTGGAATGCTCAAACGGGTGACTACCGTTCCGCCACGATTACCGTAACCAGAACCGCGGGCCTCTCAATGCTGGCAAATTGGGTTAAGCTAAATACCGGTAACCAGGTGTCAGAAAAAGACCTATTCGATATCCAGCATTTCGATCGATACCGCAACCATCGTTTGTTTTTTGATTTTGCCGATTACCATGGCCGCAAAACCGACGACGTGGGTAGAAACCAGCTAGCCTCTTTGCTCAATACACTCGTGGTTTATAAAGCGGCAACACCTTCCTTCATTCCAGGTCAGCTGGGTTTTCAGATCAATTACCACAGCGGTATCACTACATACATCCCTCAGGAACGTTTTCCTTCCCTCAATGAGCGATATAAGGACCTCACTTGGTATAAATTGAATTGACACGTTACGCAGTGCATGGAGACGAACGCAGAATTGTCCTATCAAATAACAAATAGTATCGATCATGAATCCAGATACAATCAGTCGATATGTTGAGTCCATATCCCGAACAAAAAAAGGGTTGAAGGTGCTGATTGCTGACGACATTGTGGTCGAGCAACTTATGTTTCTTGAAATGGTAAAACACTACTTACCTGAATCAAATGCCAAAGCCGTTGGTCAATTTGGGTTGGAAAGCGAACTGAATGATTCCTCACACATTTACAACCTTGTCGTATTAGAAGAACGGTTAATGATAGAGATGCGTGACCAACGGTATGTTCAACGCATCCGCACGAAATATCCAAAAGCAAAAATTGCTTTGTTTATCGATCGGAAAAATCTGTATCAACTGCAAACGGTTTCCCGGTCTGCTGCTATTGACCTGATGCTGACAAAATGTTTAACTGTCGAAGCCATTGCAGAAAAATTATGTCTGTCATTCCCCGAATCTGAATAGCAACTAATTAATGCGGGTATAAAGTCAATCCGACTGAATATTCGATCAATTGAAATGAATCGGATTTACAGGAGAAAATGCATTTTTGTATCATAAACTTAAGATAGGCTCAGATTATGAAGAAAATGATCTCAACCGCTGTTACTGCATTGACTATCGTGACGGGGCTTTTCGCTCAGGAAGTACAGACGCCGAAATGGGCAGCAGAAACCCCGGAACAAAAGAAAGAGCGGATGGCATGGTGGCAGGAAGATCGTTTCGGTATGTTTATCCATTGGGGATTATACGCGGTGCCGGCCCGTCATGAGTGGGTACAAAACTATGAGCAGATCGCGCCTGATGTGTACCGCGAAAAATATTTTAATGTATTCAATCCCGACCTGTATGACCCCAAAGCGTGGGCCGCCCAGGCAAAAGCTGCAGGCATGAAATATGTAGTGCTGACGGCCCGCCACCATGAGGGTTTCAGCTTATGGGATACTCAATACAGCGATTTTAAAGCGCCCAATACACCTGCGAAAAGAGATCTTATTAAACCGTTCGTGGAGGCTGTCCGCGCCGAAGGATTGAAAGTGGGGTTTTACTTTTCACTGATTGATTGGCATCATCCGGATTTTACGATCGATCGGGTGCACCCGCTACGCAATGACCAAGCTGCCATCGCCCAAAACAGCCAAAAAGATATGGGGCGCTTCAGGCAGTTTCTCAAAAATCAGTTAACGGAATTACTTACCAATTATGGTAAAATAGACCTATTGTTTTTCGATTTTTCATACCCCGGAGAGAACGGGAAGGGCCATGAAGATTGGGATAGTGAAGGCCTGCTTGAATTGGTCCGGAAGTTGCAACCCGGAATTTTGGTCAACGATCGGCTCGACTTACCTGATAAGCCGTGGGGATGGGATTATGTCACGCCTGAACAGTTTATGCCAAAGGCTTGGCCTGAGCGCAATGGTGTGCGTGTACCGTGGGAAACCTGTCAGACCTTTTCGGGTTCATGGGGTTATCACCGCGATGAAAACACCTGGAAAAGTCCCAACCAGTTGATCGCCATGTTGATTGAAGTGGTTAGCAAGGGGGGTAATTTACTGCTAAATGTTGGGCCGACCGCCCGCGGTAATTTTGACGACCGCGCTACCGAACGGTTGGATGCCATCGGTCAATGGATGAAATATAACAGTAGGGCTATCTATGGCTGCACCGCCGCGCCCGAAAAATTCGAAAAACCGGATAACTGCCTGCTTACCTACAACCCAACCACCAACCGGCTATACGTTCACCTGCTGCAGTGGCCTTTCAAAACGCTGTATTTGCCGAATTATCGAGGAAAAGTGAAATATGCCCAGTTTTTGCATGACGGATCAGAGATACGATATACCTCGCGTTCGTCTGCCGAAGCAGGTGGGCATACCACCGTTACCGCTGGTGAAAACGACCTGATCGTGGACCTTCCGGTGGTAAAACCCCAGATTGAAATCCCGGTGATTGAGTTGTTTTTGGAATGAGGTCTGCCAATAGCGGATAGCCACCCACTAGCTAATAAATCCCTTTACATACTGACGGGTAAGTTCTTCCTTTGGATGGAGCAGCACTTCTTCCGTGGGACCAAATTCTACGATTTCACCCATGTATACAAAGATGATGTAATCCGAAATGCGGCGCGCCTGCCGGAGAATGTGTGTGACCAATACGATGGTATATTGTTCCTTTAACCGGACAAAGAGATCTTCAATGGTGTGCGTCGATACTGGGTCAAGTGCAGATGTAGACTCATCACCGAGGATGATTTCAGGTTGTACGGCCAATCCACGGGCCAGACAGAGCCGTTGCTGTTGGCCGATGGAGAGCTTATTGGCTGGGCCATGCAGCCGTTCTTTTACTTCGTCCCATAGCCCGGTATCTTTCAACTGTTTTTCAACAATCGAATCTAAGGTGCTTTTGTCGCGGATACCGTGTATTCTGGGGCCATAGGCTACGTTGTCATAAATCGACATGGGCAAGGGGTAGGGCCGTTGGGATAGCAGTCCCATCTTTTTGCGGATGTGGGTCACTTCGGCATGGGGTGCATAAATGTCTTCGTCATCCACCAATACGCTGCCTGACACCGTTACATTTGCGGTGTCGTCCAGCAGTCGGTTGAAGGTTTTTAATAAGGTGGTTTTTCCGCATCCCGACGGGCCGATGATGGAGGTTACGCTTTTATCCGGAATGCTGATATTGATGTTCTTTAAAATATGCTGTCCATCAATATGCACATTCAGGTCCCTGACACGGATAAGTGGATGCTGCGTCATCTTATAGTTTGTGTTTATGTTTAGTTGCCAGAAAATGAGAAACGATAACAATTACCAAGATAATCAAGGTAAGAATGAGTGCCGAAGCATAGGCCCGTCCCTGTACTTCAGGTATGGGGCTGCTCAGTTGAAAAAAGATGGCTAACGGCAGCGTAGCTGCCGGTTCATCGATGTATATCGGTATATTGTCACTGAAACCAGCGGTAAATAGTACGGATGCGACATCGCCTACTCCTCTGCCGAAAGACAATAAAACGGCGGTATAAATGCCCGGTTTGATTTGCCGTAAAATCACCTTAGCTGTTTCCCACCGCGTGGCTCCCAAAGATAAAGCGGCATGTTTTAGCTCCCGGGGTACCGTGGCAATAACCTCATCCAGTGTACGTACCAATATCGGAATAATAAGCAACGTGACGGCAATTACACCGCCCAACAGCGAGGCACGTACACCTAGCCAAATCATGATGCTGAACGCAAATGCACCGTATACGATGGAAGGGATGCCGAATAGCACATCATAAGCCAGTTTGGCCGACTTACTCAGCAAGCTGCCGCTTTTCAGGTAAATATTCAGGTAAACCGAAATAGGAATACTAATGATCAGCCCCAATACCGTAGCACCGCCGGCCACATACAGGGAACCAATGATGGCATTGAGTACTCCGCCTTCTTTACCGATATAAAAGCCTCCTTGTGGGGCTTTGGATACCATGTCCCAGGTTAGATAGGGGATACCCTTCACGACGATGGTGCCCACAATCAGAAATAGACTGGAGCCCACAATTACGCATGCGGATATCATTAATATCTTGACAATTGTTTCTTCGGTTTTTCTCTTTTTGATACCCATCAGGCGCTGTATTTGTGTTCAATGCGATTGAGAATGATACGCGAAATCAGATTAAAAAGGAAAATGATGACGAATAGCAATAAAGCGGCAAACATTAACGCTGAATCATAAAGGGGGATCGACATCATTTCTCCGAAATTGTTGGCGATCAGCGCCGGCAGCGGGTATCCGCCATCAAATACCGACGAGGGTGCAACCGGTACATTTCCGCATACCATCAGCACTGCAATGGTTTCTCCGAAAGCTCGGGAAACTGCCAATACGGTTGCAGCGACGATACCCGGAAGCGCACGTTTCAGGACTACTTTTTTTATGGTCTCCCATTTGGTGGCTCCCAAAGATAGCGACGCATCTTTCAATTCTTTCGGGATCGTGCTCAATACCTCAGAAACAATGCTCACCAGGATTGGGAAGATCATGACTGCTAGAACCACACCCCCCGTAAATACCGTATAACCACTGGAATACTCCGTAAACTGTGGGGCGACGTATTCACGGACGATTGGTACCACAAAGAAGATACCCCACACGCCATAAATTACCGGAGGGATACCGGCAAGGATGTTCATCAATGGCAACATAACTTTCCGGACACCTGATTTGGCATATTCTGCCAGGTAAATGGCCGTAAGGAGGCAAAGGGGGAGTGCAACCACAATCGCGATCAGCGTGACCGACAGCGTACCCATGATAAACGGATAGAACCCAAACTGGTTCTTGGATGGCGCCCAATTGCTCCCGCTGAAAAGAGAAAACAGCGTATGTTCCTCAAACAACGGCGCAGCGCGCAGGTATAGGCCTATGCCAATCAGAAAAACAAAGGAAACCGATGAGATCGAGAGGATCAGCATCGCATTCGCAATCAGCTTGTCTTTAAATATCCGAAAATTCAAATTAATTCAGTTTTGCAAGTTCTTCCAATAGTTGTTTTTCGTTTAGCGGGATATACCCGTTTTCCAGCAGCAGGGATTGTGCCTCATCGGTGAGTACGAATTTGATGAACTCAATAACGACCGCATCCTTTGGCTTGCCCTTTACCAGAAAGGATAAGTTACGTGATGGAGGCGAAGGATAAGCTCCTGTTGCAACGGCGTTTGTCAGACTATCAAGATCGCCGTAGAAATCCTCCCCAGGGCCAAGCGTACCATCGCCGTTCAGGTCAATCGGCACCACGCGGATACCTGGCGTCTGTTTGCCGGTTTTGATGTCGTATACGTAATTGATGTTGTTGAAGCCGATAGCCAGTGGGTTCTTCTGGATGGCTTGGGCAATACCGGGATCGCCGAAAATTCCGATGCCTTTAAGATCTTCCTGTGATTTTCCCAGGTAAGCGGCCCACGTTTCGGCAGCACCCGCAGCATCCGAACGGACATATACATGTAGATCATCATCAGAGAACGAGGGATTGATCTGTTTCCATTTGGAAGCTGTTCCATCTATAAAAAGCCGTCTGAACTCGTCTTGTTTAATTCCCTGGCGAAGGATAGAGGCTAAGTTGGGGTTCTGATCACTGGTGGTCGGCACAACTGCATCCCGCGCTACGTTAATGACATATCCGCCCCGGTCAATCTCCTGCTGGTGTATATCTCGCGATACCAATCCAATATCTACCATGCCCGTCAATGCATCGGCAATGCCCTTACCGGCGCCTCCGGCAGAAATATTGAAACGGACATGTGGGTGGACTTCTTTGAATTGCTCACTCCACAATACGACAAGCGGATAAAGCGCAAAAGCACCCGATATGCTGACGGTACCCTGTAATCCCTTTTCCGGATCCCAACCGGATGAGTTTTTCGGTGCACATCCGCCCAGCATAATCGCTGCCAGTACAAATACAGTAACCGATTTTGTCGTCAAACGTTTCACGAACGTAATCCCCATATCCTATCCTTAGTCTACATTTGAGGCCGCAAATATATACAAAATTGGTAGACTTTATATGCTATGATTGCTTTGAGGTTTAAAAAAATGTGACCTTTTATCAAACAATTGTATTCGGATTTGGTGATGTCGCTTGGTTTCTGTATGTTTGAATAAACAAAACCTATTAGTAAAAACGAAGCCTAAATACAGATGAGACTGATTAAACATCTTTGGCCGCTTTTTTTTGCCCTACTGCTTATTTATACATTCAATCGTTCCTGGGGAGTGATTCCTCCTTTGGGTAAACTATTTAATCCATTTGTTGGATTTCTCCAAAATGCGGAACGGAATCCGGATACGGGAAATGGGGAGGTCGCATTGGAAGGCTTGCATGGTAAAGTCACCGTATGGTACGACGATAACGCAGTGCCGCACATTTTTGCACAGAACGATGACGATCTCTACTTTGCACAGGGATACGTTATTGCAAAAGACCGCCTTTGGCAAATGGAATTTTATACACGGGTGGCTGCAGGAAGGCTTACAGAAGTGGTAGGCCCGGGGGCATTGGAATACGATCGCTATAACCGGCGCATCGGGATGGCGAGAACGGCTGCGGCGATCGCTGATAGGTTAAAGAACGATACCGTTGCCAATCGGATATTGGAGGCCTACGCCGCCGGTGTAAATGCATACATCCGTCAATTGTCGGATAAAGACCTGCCGGTGGAATACAAACTCTTGAATTATAAGCCGGAACCTTGGTCGTCCTATAAATCCATTCTGATGTTAATGAACATGCGGCATACGTTGAACGGTGGAAGTAACGACTCCCGCATCACCAATGTACTGGCTAAGTATGGCCCAGATGTGGTGGCAGGGCTCTTTCCGGACTATCCGGCTATTGAATCGCCCATTGTGCCCCAGGGAACTCCGTGGGCCTTTTCTCCCGTAGCGATACCCGCCGTGCCCGACACGGTTACCGCCCCACCGGATACCGGCCTGTTTGCCTTCGCTGTACCTGAACCGCATCCGGAGGTTGGAAGTAACAATTGGGCGGTAAGCGGAAGCAAGTCGGCCACGGGCCTACCCATCCTGGCAAATGACCCGCACCTGCAATTGACACTACCCTCTATTTGGTACCAGATGCAACTGTCATCTCCCAATGTCAACGTGTACGGTGTTGCCCTGCCCGGTACACCTGCCATCATTATCGGATTCAACAAAGATATTGCCTGGGGTGTCACCAACACCGGATCCGATGTGATGGACTTCTACAGGGTACGCTTCCGGGACTCCACGCTAAACGCCTACTGGCACGATGGAGCGTGGAAACCAACCATCCGGTATACCGAATCTTATCGCATGAAAGATGGTTCTCAGGTGTTGGATACTTTGTTTTACACGCATCAAGGTCCAATTGTCTATCATAAGAAGCAGTCGACGAATTATGCCCCCAATATTCCGGTCGGCTATGCCATGCGGTGGGTAGCCAATGAGACCGACGGGGCGGATGTATTGACATTCTATTACTTGAACCGTGCGACCAACTACGAAGATTACCGCAAAGCACTGACTTATTTTACCGCACCGGCGCAGAATTTCGTGTTTTCCAGCAACGGAGGTGATATTGCCATTGTATCGAATGGGAAACTTCCGTTGAAGTGGAGGGAACAGGGGAAGTTCCTGCTGGACGGTACCCTGGCTGCACACGATTGGCAGGGATGGATTCCCCGTGAGCAAAATCCAGGTGTGAAAAATCCGCCACGGGGATTTGTCAGCTCCGCTAACCAGTTTCCGGCAGACACCACGTATCCCTATTACCTGGATTGGCGGTTTGCCCACTCCAGCCGTGCAATACGTATTAACGAGCGGTTGGATGCCATGGTACGTGCTACGGCGGATAGTTTGCGGATGTTGCAAAACGACAATTTCAATGTGGATGCAAGACGTATATTGCCCCGTTTGCTGGTGTCATTGGCCTTGGACGACTCCATCCGGCACTCGGCTGAATACGATGCGCTGGAGCGATGGAATTACCGGAACGATGCAGATGCCGTGGGAGCTACTATTTTTGAAAGCTGGCTGGGTGATTTGCTGAGGGGGGTATGGGGCGATGAGTTTCCGGCAAGTGAACGCTTGCTATATCCAAGTCTGGATCGCACGTTTGAGCTCATTAATCACGAACCGGGGGCTAAGTGGTTTGACCGCGTAGATACGCCGGATACCGTCGAGAACATAGACGATATTATCTGCAGTAGTTTTAAGACCGCGATGGCCGAATTGCGCGAACGTTTCGGGGAAATATCAGCGCGCAACTGGGCATGGTCTAACGTGAAGCAAACCCGGATCATGCACCTCGTGCCCAATTTTACTTCTTTCGGCCGGACAAATGTGATGAACGGTGGTGGAAGCGGGGTTGTCAACGCCACTTCAGGTAAGCATGGACCTTCCTGGCGCATGGTGGTACAGCTGGATACCGATTGGCCGGTAGCCTATGGTTTGTATCCGGGCGGACAATCCGGTAATCCGGGGAGTAAATATTATGACAATATGATAGACCGCTGGGCAGCGGGTCAGTTGGATACGTTATTGTTTATGAAACATGCGGACGAACAATCGGGGAGACTGTTGCGCCGTATTTTATTGACTCCCAAAGATAGATAACTATGCTGTATACATTAATACTGTTGCTGGGCGGTGTGTCTTCTTATTTCGGACCCTGGTGGACGATTGCTCCGGTGTGTTTTGTTAGTTGTTTCTTCTTACCCCGCAAACCGGTGCCTGCATTCTGGACTTCAGCATTTGCCAGTGCGACCTTATGGATAGGCTATTCGATCTACTTGCACCTAGGTGCCCAAACGGATCTGACAAGCAGGGTGGCAGGCATTTTCACGGCTGGACTTCCCGCATTGGCGGATGTGCCGGCTATCGCCCTAGTATCGATCATTGCTGCATGCGTGGCCGGGCTTATTGGTGGATTCTCTGGGCTTGCAGGTGTAAAAATCAGCCAACTTACACGCCCGCCTCGCGGATAACCGATAGGGTTTTCCGTAAACCGGTTTCTGCTACCTGTTGGAGATCCTGCTTCCAGTATTCCGGATTATATAATTCCAACGATACGCATTTATCAAAGCCGATGGCTTTGAGGTCCTGCAGTATCTTGGCCAAAGGTAGGATCCCATCGCCTGGATACACCCGGTGGCTGTCATCCAATTGATTGAGGGCAGGTGTTGCTGGGGCATCCGAAAATTGAAAAATGGCGAAACTCTTTCCGCTGACAAGCGGCAAACCGTTAAAGCCACCTTCTGAAATATACATGTGATACGTGTCGGGAATGACCATTGCCCCCGGATGATCGGCATCCAACGCGATGGCCATGGCCTGGCCAAGTGTTTTCAATGGGAAATATTTGACGAATACCAATGCTGCCTCAAGGTTATAATCGTTTTTTGCTATTTCGATGAGGTCACGGTAGCGGGCTGCCACCCATTTGGGATCGTAGGGATCGCCCACGGTATTGGGAATGGTTTGAATATGCTGTGAACCAATATTGGCGGCCATCCGCATACGCCGGCGTGTGTCTTTCAGCGATTCATCGAATAACTCCTGTGTGGGAGGAAGCGCGTTCCACAAGCCAATAACACTCGGGACAAAGAGCCCC
This sequence comes from Parapedobacter defluvii, assembly GCF_014642075.1. Classification (GTDB taxonomy): domain Bacteria; phylum Bacteroidota; class Bacteroidia; order Sphingobacteriales; family Sphingobacteriaceae; genus Parapedobacter; species Parapedobacter defluvii. The sequence goes on from NZ_BMIK01000006.1 coordinate 64,829, forward strand.
AGGTCGGCAATTTCTTTGCCCAGATCTTTTAGGTTTCCACCCTCAGCCTCAAATTGTTCCAATTCGTTGTCCCAGGGTTCGATTGCGTCGTAACCCGCCTTGGCTGCAATCGATACCTTTTCCCGAAGGGAGGAGGCCGTACGGATGGTCGCCGTATCCAAACAGATTGGCCAGGGACTGGCCCCATTTTGATAACGTTTTTCCGGTTTGGAAACCGTTGCAATTTTGAAGGGGGCTGCTAAAACAGCACTGGATGCGGCACTTATTGTAATAAATTTTCTGCGGTCCATACTGGAAATTGATTTGATGGAATAAAGATAGAAAAATAAAGATAGGAAATAAAAAGTGATGCTAAACATTACCACGGGCCTCTTGTTTAGTAAGAAAAGAATATACCATGAGTACATCCAGATCCATGACCCCACTGTCTGTTGTAATGGAACGCCTCCGCGAAAAAGGGTACGGCCGGGAACTGATTATTAACAAAGAAGGTGCCTATTTTGAGGGACAGTCGACGATTTACCAACCATCTTCACTAACAATCGTTAAGGTTTATCGATTTGAAGGCGAGTCTGACCCGGCGGATATGTCGGTGATTTACGCAATCCACGCGGACGATGGCCAGGTTGGTTACTTACTCAATGCCTACGGTACTTATTCGGATCGGGATCATCCATTCTATGAGGATTTTATTCGCAATGTCCAAGTAGACGAACAAACAGATTTGTAAGGGTTATTTGGTTAATGATAAAAAAATTTCAAAAAATTTAGGATTTTATTATTAATCTATTAATTTTGTTGTCATTCATGTGTGCAGCCATTTGCGTAGTGCCCTGCGACCCTTGCAGGGCCGCGCATTTGGTAACTAAACAATTCCCTTCCGATTTGAATCAAACTTGATCATAATGAACAGGAGGATGGTAAAACTCCATAGGGATGATCCACCATAACTGATAAAGGGCAGCGGGATACCGATTATCGGCACAATTCCGATGGTCATGCCAATGTTTATGGCAAAGTGGAAAAACAGAATGCAGGCCACTCCATAGGCATATATGCGTGCAAAAGCGGTACGTTGCCGTTCGGCAATGTTGACAATGCGCAATAGCAGGGTCAGGTAAATGCCGATTACGACCATACATCCCACAAACCCCCATTCTTCACCAATGGTGCAAAAAATGAAATCGGTACTTTGTTCGGGGACGAAATTATATTTGGTTTGGGTCCCTTGTAGGTACCCTTTGCCCCAAAACTGCCCGGAGCCAATAGCAATCATCGACTGGTTGAGGTTGTATCCTTCTCCACGGGGATCATCGATCTTTCCCAAGATTACATCAATGCGATTACGTTGGTGCGACTGGAGCACATTTTCGTACGCAAACTCTACGCTGAAAACGTAGACGGCAGATAGTACAAATAGCACGACAAGATTGATGATGATCTTCGTCTTCTTTCGGAAGTAATAGATGCCCAATCCGCATATTACTGCTAACGACAGGACTACCATCCACGGATTGAAAGCGAGTGCCAGCACAAAGAGTAAAATGCAGAGTGCACCAAACAGCATCCATGCTCCCGAAATATAGCCTTCGCGGTAGAAAACGAACACCAGTGCAAAAAATGCCAAAGCAGAACCCGTATCCGGTTGTAACAATACCAGGATAACCGGAAGCAGAACGATGATTGCCCCTAGCAATAAGCTTTTGAGGTTGGGGCTTTTGGTACTTTGTGCGCTTAGATATCGTGCCAGCAACAAACACGTAGCCAGCTTGGCAAATTCCGAAGGCTGCAGCCTGAAGCTACCAATCGGTATCCAGGCCTGGTTGCCACCCACATTGCGGCCAATGAGGAGTACGGCAATCAGCAGTAAAAGCGTAATGGCATATAAGATGGGGGAGATGGAGCTGTAAAATTTCGCATCCACGATGAGAATGGTAACGGCAAGAACCATCGCCGAAAAAATGTAGATGGACTGTTTGCCGTAGTTGGTATTCAGGTTGAACAAGCTCGGATACTCCGGATCAAATACCGCCGCATGGATGTTAAACCATCCAATAATGCACAATGAAAACCAAAGTAGCACGGTGAACCAGTCGACGTCGCCACCAAAAAATCGATGCCTGGATTGATTACTCATATCGGTTTAATGCAGCAACGCTGTGGTGAATAAATTCAACATGTTCATCGGAAGATCCCGGTTGTGTATGGGCCTCCCGGGGTGCTGTCCGAACCGTTTCCTTCGGTTTTTCAGTCTTTGGCTTGGGCAACAGGTCCGCATTATAAATGCGATCCTGAATAAACTTCGGAAGTGTGATCGTGTCTTTCAGGTATTGTTCAACCAACATACTAGCGATAGGACCTGCCCAGGTCCCCCCATATCCGGCATTTTCCACCACCACGGCAATGGCAATTTTGGGATTTTCCCGAGGTGCAAAAGCGAAAAATACGGCGTGGTCTGCCCCATGGGGATTTTGTGCAGTGCCCGTCTTTCCACACATTTCGATGTCAGCGATTCTGACGGAATATCCCGTACCACCCGGTACATTCACCGCCCGGCTCAATCCTTCGATCACAGGCTCATAATATTTCTCATCAACACCTGCAGAAATTTTTTCGGCAAATTCGGGTTTGACAATTTTCTTTTCACCAATTCCTTTGATGAGATGTGGACGATAATAAAAACCCCGGTTGGCCACGATGGCCATAATATTGGCCATTTGCAACGGAGTTATACCCATTTCGCCCTGCCCAATAGACAATGAAATGTTATAGCTGGATCCCCATTTTGCGTTGCCATAGCGTTTGGTATAAAAATCCGCAGTAGGGAGGAGGCCACTTTTTTCGCCGGGCAGGTCAATACCCAAAGGGTGCCCGATGCCAAATTTCATCACCGCGTCACGCCACAACGTATACGCTTCTCCGGTCGGCATGCCACGGTGGTCGATCATCCGGGCGTAGGTATAACCGAAATAGGTATTGCACGAACGTTGGATGGCGGTAATCAACGGAATTGGCCCGTCCACGTGCGTACAACGCATAATTGCGCGCCCGCCACCGTAGCGATATCCACCGGGACAATTGAATATGGTATGCTGGTCGATTAAACCGGCCTGTTGGGCCGTTAGTGCACTGACCACTTTGAACACAGATCCGGGTGGATACTGTGCCTGTATGGGGCGTATAAACATCGGTTTATACGGATCGTTCAATAGCTTCATGTAATTGTTTCCCCGTTCGCGGCCCACCATCATGTTCGGGTCGTAACTGGGGCTACTTACAAATGTCAATATCTCACCGGTAGCGGGTTCAATAGCCACCACGCTGCCGATTTTATTGCGCATTAACTTCTCAGCGAGGATCTGCAAATCTTTGTCCAACGACGAAACCAGTCCGTCCCCTGCCACGGCCAATGTGTCGTATTTGCCATCTGCAAAAACACCCTGGGGCCGGTTAAACGCATCGACCATCACATTTTTCACCCCACGCTGGCCCCTTAGTAATTCTTCGTACGCACTTTCCACACCACTGGCACCAATGTAATCCCCTGGTCGGTAGAAGCCTTTTGACCGTTCGATATCGCGGTCATTAACTTCCTGTATATAACCTAAAAACTGAGCGGCGATACTATCGGGGTAGCTGCGCACGGTCCGGTTCTGCACGTAGAATCCCCTGAATTTGTACAAGTGCTCCTGCAATTTGGCATAAGCGGTGGCAGGAATCTGTTTTTCAAACTGAGACGCTTTGTAGGGGGAATAGCTGCGTGCAGCCGCCATCCTGCGGTTAAAGCCATCCTTATCAATACCGACCAATTCGCATAGTAATGCGGTGTCAATATCTTTCACTTCTCTTGGGGTTACCAACAGGTCATAAACGGGTTCATTTTGCACAAGTACTTTGCTATTCCGATCAAGAATAACCCCCCGGGCAGGGTAGATGACCATCTTTCTCAAGACGTTGTTGTTGGCCGAAAGCAGGTATGACTCATCAATCAGCTGCAGGTAAAAAAGCCTCGCGGCAATAATGACCGCTACTGCAATGAAAATACCTTGAATAATGTACTTACGCTCGAAAAAACTATTCATTTACCCCACTCGTAAACTTCATTGGTAGTGTTTAACGCTGCTTTTTCCGGTAAAACAGCAAACTGAACAACAAAATGATAATGACCGTAAATATACAACTTAATAAGACACGGATAATTGTGTAATGGAATTGATGGAAAGAAAAGGTTTCCATCATGAATAGAACAGCATGGTGGAATAATGCGAGTACCGTCACATATAGAAAATACCAACGGAAAGGCACGTTGCCCCACAGCGGGGTCAGGTAACTTTCATATTGGTCGGTTTGTAATGTAATGCGGATGAATAGAATGCGCGCCCATACCAATGCCACGCAAGCGGCTGCATTGACACCAAGTGTGTCGTAAAATGCGTCTACGGTAATACCTGTGAAAAAGGCAATGCAGTACAATAGGAAATTGGGAATTCCGACCGGAAGCAACAGAATAAACAGGATATAAGGAAAAGGGATAGCTAAGTTGTAATAACCGATATTCTTGAATAAGAATACCTGTAAAATAACCAAAACAACAAAACGGACTATGTTATTTACAAAAATCTTAGCCATTGTTCTCGTTTTGGGATTCCAGCTCAGTCCGCTCGGCGGCTAAGATATCGTCAACTACGTAAACATGCTGGAGATTGTGGAATTGGGTACTTAGTTCAATTTTAATATCCAGGAAGCTATCGCCACCCGACACACCGGTTTGAATTACCCTGCCAATGGGAATGCCGGGGGGAAAAAGAGAAAATCCGGAGGTAAATACGGCTTCGCCTTTCCTGACTTTGACGTGGTTTGGAATGTCTTTCAGTGTTCCGACCTGCGCATCATAACTATCTCCCCACGTCAGGGATCCAAAGGCTTTGCTATCTTCCAGGGCTGCGCTGACACGGGTTTCACTGTGCAGCAACGATTGAACCGTAGAGAAATGATCGGACACGTTGAGTACAATACCCACAATACCGCTTGCAGATATAACACCCATGCCTTTTTTGATCCCGTGTATACGTCCTTTGTCTAACGTGATGTAATTATTCTTCTGATGGATGCTATTGTTGGTTACCTTGGCAACGATGTAGTGGTATTGGACCTTTTCTGACGAGTCTACCACCGTACCCTGTTCCAGGCTGTCAGGAGCCATGAGCCGCTGCAATTGTTCCTTAAGCCTGGCATTTTCTTCCGCAAGCAAAGCATTGTCTTCACTGAGGTGAAGATAGCTTTTCCACCCGTTGATTTTTGCATAGGCAGCACCCACCAGTTCGTTTGACGAATTGACGGCAGACGCCCGCTGAAACGTGTTATTTTGGACGACCAGGTAATAGGCGAATACGAAGAACACGACAAAGAAAAAAAACGCGTTGTACTTGGTAAGAATTAGCCAAAGGTTCTTCATGCTACGATCTATTTTAAGCCTTGGACAAATCTGTCGGGGCTATTCATTTAGGCCTGCAGCTAACGCTTACGGGCCTGAATTACTGCATCAAAAACTTGAACGTACCGATGTTTTTCAATGCAATTCCGGTGCCGCGTACCACAGCACGCAACGGATCTTCTGCAACATGCACAGGCAGTTTGGTTTTGGCTTGGATCCGCTTATCCAAACCGCGCAGCAAGGCTCCGCCACCCGTTAAGTAAATGCCTGTTTGGTAAATGTCGGCCGAAAGTTCAGGGGGCGTAATTTCCAACGCTTTCAGAATCGCTTCTTCTATTTTTGAAATGGATTTATCAAGGCAGTGTGCTATTTCGGTATAGGAAACCGTGATCTGTTTGGGCACGCCCGTCATCAAATCCCGTCCCTGCACGGCGAAATCAGCAGGAGGATCCTGCAGTTCAGGTAATGCAGAACCGACTTCGATCTTGATTTTCTCTGCCGTACGGTCACCGATCATGATGTTGTGTTGCCTGCGGATGTACTGGACGATGTCCGAATCAAAGTTATCCCCGGCTACGCGGATGGACTGATCACATACGATTCCCGACAGAGCGATGACGGCAATTTCCGTTGTTCCACCACCGATATCAATCACCATATTGCCCATAGGCTCTTCCACGTCGATACCAATGCCTACTGCTGCAGCCATAGGCTCATGCACCAGGTATACTTCCTTGGCACCAGCAATCTCTGCCGAGTCACGAACAGCTCGTTTCTCCACTTCCGTAATGCCAGACGGAATGCAGATGACCATACGCAGGGAAGGGAAAAACCAGCCCTTGCCGTTGTTGACCATTTTAATCATACCCCGTATCATATGTTCCGCCGCATTGAAATCGGCGATTACACCGTCTTTCAATGGTCTTACCGTACGGATATTATCGTGTGTTTTACCCTCCATTTGCATGGCCTGCCGACCGATTGCGATAACCTTATTGGTGGTACGGTCAAACGCAACAATGGAAGGTTCATCCACTACCACCTTATCATTATGGATAATGAGTGTGTTGGCGGTCCCTAAATCAATTGCAACTTCTTGTGTAAACCAGTTAAATAAGCCCATCCGGCAAAATATGATAAGATTTTTAAATTAGGTGCAAACCTACCAAAAAAACTGATAACTTTAACCACAATATCCGATTTATATCCGATTTATGTAAATACCCTAAATTAGTTGATTTGACGATGATCAAGACCTATTTGACCTTTACCTTTATTGTGCTTTTCCACATTTGTCTACCTGCGCAGGATTTCACTTTCGGCTCACTTACCCCAGCAGATGTGAAGCTTAAAAGAAACGACTTGGATAGCTTCTCAAATGCCGCGGTATTGAATGAATATGGCAAAGCTTTCATGGTATATAATGATACCAAGGGGTACACCGAACTGATCGTGGAATATCATGTGCGCATCAAAATTTTCAATAGGGATGGCTACGGTCGTGCTGACATTGTCTTGCCAACACATAGAGACGAGAGCGGTGAACGGATGGATGTATTATCGGAAATCAAGGCGATAACCCTTAATATCGTTGACGGAAAGGTGGTTTCACTACCTTTGGACAAAAGTCAGCTATTCCGGGAGGAGGTCAGTAAATACCTAACCCATACCAAATTCACCTTTCCGGGGCTGCAGGACGGGAGCATCATCGAATACAGTTACCGGTTGACATCCCCGCATATTTTTAATTTCAGGACGTGGTATCTGCAGGATGACATCCCGAAAGTCAACAGTCTGTTTGAAGCCCTCATCCCAGGGATGTATAACTACAATGTCGTTCTTCGTGGCCCATTTCCACTGGATATCCAAGATGCCAAATTAAAGCGAGGATGTTTCCGGATTGCCGGCAAGGATATTGACTGCTCACAAATGACTTACGGTATGAAAAATATACCCGCATTTGTAGAAGAAGACTATATGACGGCTTCAAGTAATTTTAAATCAGCTATTTATTTTGAACTATCTGATATCTATAGACTGAATGGATCCAATATTAAAATCACGAAAGAGTGGCGGGATGTTGACCGTGAATTGGTAACCCATCCCGATTTTGGCGGGCAGATGAAACGCGACAATGTCTTTAAATCGATTTTGCCGACCATTCTGGCAGGCGCTCCGGATGAGCTGGCTAAAGCGAAGGCCATGTATCGTTACATCCAACAGCATATCAAGTGGAACCGTTACCTCGGAAAATACAGCGAGAATAATATTAAGCAAGCACTCGAACATCGGTCGGGTAATATCGGCGACATCAATCTGGCATTGATTGCAGGGTTGCGTGCCGCAGGATTGGACGCGGAAGCTGTTATGTTGTCCACACGGGATAACGGTGTGGTCAATGACCTGCATCCCGTGCTCAGTGATTTTAACTACGTCGTAGCCAAGGTGAACATCGGAGACGATTACCACCTGTTGGATGCATCCGATCCGTTTTTACCGTTTGGGTTGCTTCCCCTTCGTTGCATCAATGGCAAGGCCCGTGTCATCAACCTGAAAGAGCCATCTTATTGGATTGAACCGAAGTCGTCTCAAAAGTCGACCATCCTGTATGCGCTTACGGCTGAATTGCATCCCGATGGAAGCCTGAAAGGGCAATTGACTACCACTAGTAACGGCTATACTGCGCTGAATAAACGGCATGAGCTGGCCAATTACAATACCACCGAAGAATATATTGAGCACATAGACGAAACCCATACTGCGTTCGGTATCTCGGGTGGCGAAATCCATGGTATAACCGAGGCGGAAGATCCCTTGGTAGAGCGCTATGACATTGACATGAAGCTATACGATGGATTGGACGCTCCTGAGATCTTTTTCAATCCATTTTTTATCAATCGCGTCGGCAAAAACCCATTCAATCTGGATGAGCGAACTTATCCCGTGGATATGGGAACTGCCCGTGAAGAACGTGTTGTAATTACCGTCAAATTGCCGGCAGGCTATACATTGAAGTCGAAACCGGACGACTATAACCTGGCATTAGAAAACAAAGGCGGCAGGTACCTTACCCAAACGCAGTTGAATGGCGATACGTTCACTTTTTCACAGTTGCTTGCGTTGAATCAGGCTACCTATGTGCCAGAAAGCTATTTCGCCTTAAAGGAATTTTTCAGTCGGATTATACAGCAGGAAAAAATCGACGTGGTTTTACATAAAGCGGCGGGAGAATGAAGATCACCTTGACAGGAATAGCTGTGCTGACCCTGTTGTCGCAGGTAGTTGCGCAATCTGAGTACCCGGTATCGGATATTCCGGTTGCGTTGAAAAGCCGTGCAGATGCCGTGGTTCGGCAAGAAACCATTGTAGCGGATATGCTGGCGCCGACCAAGGTTCGTTACGAGGTGAAGCAGGCCATTACCGTATTCAATAAGGAAGGAGAAGATAAGGCAAGGCTGGTTATCTATTACAACAAGCAGACCGTGATTAAACGCATATCGGGGCGGGTATTCGATGCCGGTGGATTCCAGATTGGTAAATTTACGCAGCGGGATTTCAAAGACGAGAGTGCGGTAAATAATTTTTCCCTGTATGAAGACACCCGCGTAAAGTACTTCCTGCCTGCTGTAACCGCATATCCGTATACCGTGGAGTATGCCTATGAACTGGAACTTAAACAAAATCTGATTATTCCGGCGTGGCGGCCGGACGCTTATTGGAATGTTGCTGTGCAGCACAGCGAATATACATTTACATGCGGGGAATCGGATGACATACGGGTCAATGACACCAACTATGCAGGAGAACCTGTACGGAGCAATGGTGATGGCCGGAAATCCATTACCTGGAATGTCGCCAACCTGCCTGCCCGGAGGTACGAGCCTTACAGTCCGGATCCCGAAACGTACAAAATAACGGTTAAAGTTGCCCCTGTCAATTTCAGTTACTACAAGCATGAGGGCCATTATTCCAACTGGGAGGAGCTGGGTAAATGGAGCTACGATGCATTGCTAGCCGATGGTTTGGAACTTCCCGAAGCGACAACCCAGGTGGTGCGGAAACTGGTAGAGGGGTTGGCATCTGATAAAGAAAAGGCAAAGGTGCTGTACGAATACCTCCAACGCAAAACCAGGTATGTCAGCGTGCAAATCGGTATCGGCGGATTCAAGCCCATGGCAGCAAAGGAAGTGGACCGGCTGGGCTATGGCGACTGCAAGGGGCTGGTCAATTACATGCAGGCATTGCTGAAGGTTGCTGGTATTCCTTCCTATTATTGCATCGTTGAGGCCGGGAGCGCCAAGCGCAATATCCAGTCCGATTTCGCCAGCATGGAACAAGGCAACCATATTATCCTATGTGTGCCATTGGAAAACGATACCACCTGGTTGGAGTGCACAAGCCAACGCCTCCCTTTCGGCTATCTGGGGTCTTTTACCGATGACCGCACGGTATGGGCCTGTACACCGACAGGCGGACAGTTGCTGCGGACACCCAACTATCCGGTAGCTGCCAGTACACAACACAGACAAGCCGTGCTGGTATTGGCTGAGGACGGAACACTTACCGGAAAGATGGAGACAGCATTCGCTGCGGGGCAATACGAAAATCACCTGGAGATTGCCGGCAGCAACGGAGCGGAACAGATTAAACTGCTGAAAAAGGCCTACGATGTTGACTACATCGACTTTCGCAACATTGACTATCAGAAGCAATCCGGCAAAATCCCGATGTTGGTTGAAACATTTGAGGTGACACTGCCAAAATATGCTCCTGAAAATGGGGGGCAGGTATTTCTGACTGCCAATATCGTGAATCGGCAACCGAACGTACCTGCCGTCAAAGACCGGAAGCTTCCGGTGTATATTAACAGGGGATACACGGATGAGGACCAAATCACCTATGTGTTGCCCGACGGACTTAATCTAGTTAGCGGAGGATGGAAGGAGGAAATCGAAAGTCGGTTTGGGAAGTACCAGGCTACCGTAGAACAAATGGGTAACCAACTTCGGTATCACCGGAAATTCGTCCTTAACGAAGGCACATTCCCTGCTGAGCAATACACAGAATTCAGTGCCTTCATTAATCGCATCAATATGCTCGATAACCGTAAAGCCATATTGGCTAACTGATGCATTTTACTCATTTACCAGTACTCCGATGTAGAAGTTAAAGGTGTCTACCTCCAGGTTGTCACGTGTCAGTCCCGGGAGGTCTATGGGCGTGAGCCTTCGTGTGGGCTGAATAAACCGGTATTGGCCGCCTTTGATACGGATACGCACCGGCATGTCGAAATCGGGTTCGTCGGCAATCCACCGGCAGGTTGCTTTGTTGTCTTTCGTAAAATAGAATTCAAGTGTCGGAATGTTCGGATGGCGTACATATTGGGCAAACATCGGAGCGAAGTTTCTTCCCGATTGGTTACTGATGTAATCCACTATGTCTTGATAATCAACTGTTTTGTGATAAAACTGTTTGTTCAGTCCCCGCAAAATCTGCCGCCATTTTTCGTCATCGTCTAGGATCGTACGCACCATGTTATGCAGTACCCCTCCTTTGTTATACATGTCGCCCGAGCCTTCGTGATTTACGCCATAACTACCGGCGAGCGGAGTAAGGTTTTGGATGCCGTTCCGATTGCCGTGTATGTATTCCTGGCCGGCTTGTTTGCCATAATGATAGTCAATGTAAAGCGCTTCGGAATAGTTGGTAAAACTTTCATGGATCCACATGTCCGCAAGGTCTGCGGCAGTCATGTTATTTCCGAACCATTCGTGTCCCGATTCGTGGATGATGATAAAATCCCATTTATTGCCCCAGCCGGTACCGGAGCCATCCCTGCCAAGGTAACCGTTTTGGTATTTGTTGCCGTAAGCAATGGCACTTTGGTGTTCCATACCGAGGTGGGCGGTCTCCACCAGTTTATAGCCGTCCGCATAAAAGGGATAGGGGCCGAACCAATGTTCGAATGCACGTAACATCGGTTTGACATTGGCGTCGAAGTGGGCTTTGGCTTTGCTCCTGTTTTCGCGGAGTACCCAATAGTCGAGGTCAAGTACACCGTTCTCACCGTGAAAGGTATCCGCGAAATGGACATAATCACCGATGTTGGCGGCTACGTTGTAATTGTTGATGGGATTGCCAACAAACCAATTAAAACGCGTATAACCGTCTCCCAGATCTTCACTGCCCCTGAACCGTCCGTTGGACACATTGGTAAGTCCCGTGGGGACACTGATGCTGATCAGCATGCTGTCCACTTCATCCGATAGGTGATCCTTATTTGGCCACCAGACACTTGCTCCCAAGCCTTGGCAGGCAGTGGCGATCCAATGCTTACCCTGGCTGTCTTTCCTGAAATCGAATCCTCCATCCCAGGGTGCCCGCTTTGCCTGAACCGGGTGGCCCGAGTAATAGACGGTAAAGGAATCCCGCTCACCCTTGCGCAAGGTATGCGGAAAATCAATAAATACGGCGTTGTATTCGCGTCTGAACGGTAATTCCTGATCGCGATAGACAACTTTTTCGATAGCAAGGTTATCAAACAGATCAAATTGCAGCCGTGAGAAATCTTCGGTGGCCGTGAATTGAAACAGGTTGGAACCGCTGATATAGCGCTCGTCCGGATCCACCCGCACATCCAGGTGATAGTAGTTGATGTCGTAGCAGGTACGTAACGGAGTCAACTGACCCCGCAGGGAATCGGCCCGGCTGAAAATTTCACGGGCTTTTAGTAATTGGCCCTGGGCATCGATGGCGGCGAATACAAAGCAGTATAGAAAAAGCAATCGTCTCATCTTGTCTGTTGACGTTTACGGTTGAAATACTCCTTTATTCGTTCCAATGTGAATGTATTGAGGCAATTTTCGGCAGTCAGGCCGCCTTTGCGGGCTACCTGAATTCCATACTGCATATCCTGAAATCCGCTGTTTCGATGCGCATCGGGATTGATGGAAAGTAGCACACCTTTTTCGACGGCATACCGGTGCCATCGCCAGTCTAAGTCGAGGCGCAGGGGATTTGCGTTGATCTCAATGACAACGCCATGGGCCGCACAGGCATCTATGACACGTGCATAGTCGATTGGATATCCCGATCTACTAAGCAGTAGGCGTCCTGTGGGATGGCCTAAGATTGTGGTGTATGGGTTTTCGATGGCACGGAGCAATCGAGCGGTTGCTTTCTCCATATCCATCTTCAGGTTGGCATGGATCGAGGCTACGACAAAGTCAAATCCAGTGAGGATTTCATCGGGATAGTCCAATGAACCGTCATTCAAAATGTCCGATTCGATGCCTTTGAAAATGTGGAAGGGGGCCAGGCGGGCGTTGAGTGCATCAATTTCCGCCCACTGTTCCTGTACACGTTCTACGGTTAACCCTTTGGCATAAACGGCTGTTTTTGAGTGATCACTTATGCCCAGGTATTCGAGGCGCAGTTCATCGCGGCAGTACAGTGCCATCTCTTCCAGTGTATTGACACCGTCACTATATGTGCTGTGGTTATGCAGGGTGCCCCGGAGATCAGCGTAGCCAATCAGGGTAGGGAGGGTGTCTGCCGCCGCCAGTGTCAGCTCGTTGGTTCCCTCGCGCAATTCGGGTTCAACGTAAGCCAATCCCAGCGATCGGTAAATGGCCTCTTCGGAATCAAATTCGGGTAACTGGGATTCAATCAATTGCTCGTCCAGTTGACGTAGGTGCGCGTCGGAGCCGGTAGAAATGATCAATTGCCGGAAAAACGATGCGGGGTCGGTAGGAATGAACCGGAAAGGCACGCCTGTATCCGTCAAGGCTTCCAAAGGCTGAGAACCGGCGGCCGACTGAATGGACAATCCATCTATGTTTGCCACGGCAGTAGTGAGCTCGCTGGAAGATGCTTCCACCAATATATCCACCGACTGAAGGACTTCACATTTCCGACGGAAATCACCTGTATAAGAGAGCTTCCTGTCTTCGGGCAATAGCTCCTGCAACGAAAACACCACATCGTCGGCGAGCTTTTGGACATTGGCGTACAGAAACCAGCCCTGATTTGCGATAGAGAACTCAATAGCACGTTTGATTTCTTCCTGGGTTTTCAGTCCGAATCCTTTGGCTTCGATCAGGCGGTTTTCATTACAGGCATAGAATAATTCCCCAATGGTCTCGATTCCTAAGTCACGCCATATTATCTGTATTTTCTTCGGTCCTAATCCCTTAAGGGTTAGCATTTCAAGTATTCCTTCGGGAGTAGCGCTCAACAGTTGGTCCAACTCAGGAAACGAGCCTGTTGAGACTAATGACGCGACCTTATCGGCGGTACTTTTTCCGATGCCGGGTACTTCACCGAGCTTTTCCAGTGATTGTGATGTAATCAGAAAAGGCAGTTTGTCCAATTTAAAAGCGGCGGCGGCAATGGCCTTTGTCCGGAATGCGTTCTCGCCATGCAACTCCATCAACTGGGCATACAGCCTGATGGTTTTTGCGATCTTCTTGTTATCCATTGCTGCAAATTAAACGTTTCCGGTAAAGATCGCAAAGTTTTTAAGCACACGGAAATACCGTGTCCTATTCTGCGTGTTCACTGACCCGTTCCGGTCGCCGGTATTTATGGATAATCAATCGTATTCCCGCATTAAAGGTCAGGTAATTAATCGCCCAGTTAATAAACGTAACCACCCGGTTCCGGAATCCTACCAGCGACATCAGGTGGACAAACATCCATACCCACCAGGCAAAAAAGCCCTGGAAGCGGATTTTGCCGATATCAACAACTGCCTTGTTGCGGCCTATCGTTGCCATGGAACCCTTGTCAAAATACTTGAATTTTTCAGTGGGTTGCCCATTTAGCATCCGGACAATATTTTTTGCCAGAAACCGCCCTTGCTGTTGGGCAACGGGGGCTACACCGGGATGCCCGCGAGGCAATTCATCGGTAATCATGGCCGCAACATCGCCGATGGCAAAAATGTCTTTCATCCCGATCACGCGGCATTCTTCGTCGATACGTATGCGATTGCCACGTATAACAATATCGGGGCTGATACCGTCTGGAAACTGCCCCATTACACCTGCCGACCAGAGGACGGTCTTGGTCTTGATGCGGCTACCGTCGGCAAAGGTGATAATGTCCCCGTCGTAACCGGTTACCTGTACGTTCAACAACACTTTTACACCTAATTCCTTTAGGTATAGTTCCGCTTTTTCGGATGCCTGTGGGGATAAGTTGGCCAGTATCTTCGGAAGTCCTTCCACCAGGTACACATTCATGTCTTCCTTTTTCAGCTCCGGATAATCCTTTGCGAGAATGTGGTTGCGAATCTCCGCAATGGAGCCAGACAGTTCCACACCGGTAGGGCCTCCGCCTACGACCACGAAATTGAGGTAAGCGGCGCGCTCCTCTAAATCTGTCTTTAAAAGCGACTCTTCAATATTTTGCAGGAGGAAGCTACGGATATTAACCGCTTCCTTTACGCTTTTCATGGGCATGGCATAATAGGCGATGTCGCTATTGCCAAAGAAATTGGTGGTTGCCCCGGTGGCAACAATCAGGTAGTCGTATGAAATAGACCCGATGTCTGTGTCAAGTGTTTTGTTTAGTGCATCGATACCCCGTACGTCCGCAATTCGGAACGTGAAGTTTTCCTGCTTCCGGAACATCTTGCGGAGGGGAAAAGCAATGGAAGGTGCATCTAAGGTGCCGGTTGCAACCTGATACAGCAGGGGTTGAAAGGTATGGTGATTATTTCTGTCTAACAGCATAACTTCAACTTCCTTGTTTTTAAGTGCTTTGGCCACTTCGATGCCACCGAAACCGCCGCCGATGATAACCACCCGTGGAAATTTAGGATTGGAATATTTTGTATTCATCGTTTCAAATAATTAAAAGCCCTATTAGTAATACGAACGGTTGATGCTGTCAATTGTTTCCAAACACCCTGATTTTTAATCCGTCAAGTGCCGGATTCAGCCGTATCTGGCAGGCCAGCCGACTCACGTCGCTTGCATCGGGCAAGGTGTCCAGCATATCCAGCTCTGCATCATTGAGTGGATCGAGCTTTTCACCACCTTCCAGCACTTCGATGTGGCAGGTGGCACATAATGCCATGCCACCGCAGGTAGCCAGTATGTCGTATTCGGAAGCTTTTAAAACTTCCATCAAACTGAGGTTAATCCCCTCGGGAATCTCAAGCTGGCGGATGCCGCCGTGTTGGTCCTCTACCGTGATATGGATGGTTTCTTCCATTTTTTTTGCTTTAAAAAGTATGTATACCGTTAACTGTAGTGTATTTGAAACTCAATTTCTCTGCGGGGTGAACGTACTTAAAGGCACTTTGTGCCATTAAAGCCGCTTCATGGAAACCACAAAGAATAAGTTTCAGCTTGCCCGGATACGTATTGATGTCACCAATGGCATAGATGCGCTCCACACCGGTGGAATAGTCGGTTGTATCCACTGCGATAGCGGATTTATCAATGTTCAACCCCCACTGGGCGATGGGTCCTAACTTCGGACTTAGCCCAAATAAAGGAATGAGAGCATCGGTTTCAATACGTTGTTCCTGTTTGTGTTTATCGGTTACACCTACCTGTTTCAACGTGCCATTGCCATGTACACTGGTGAGATTGCTCTGTAACAGCAAGTGAATCTTTCCGCTTTCCGCTAAGGCAAAGACTTTTTCAGCGGAATCGGGAGCCCCCCGGAAACTGTCGCTTCGGTGAATCAGCGTTACCTCACGGGCAATATCACTCAGGAATACCGTCCAATCCAGCGCCGAATCACCACCGCCGGCAATGACGATACGCTTGTCCCGGTAAAGCTCGGGGTTCTTTACCATATAACTCACTCCCCGGCCTTCGAAATCAGCCAACCCCGGTATTTCGGGTTTCCGCGGTTCAAAAGAACCCAGTCCGCCGGCAATGACGACCACCTGGGCATGGATAACGGTTTTCTCGCTACCGATCACATCATATGAACCGTCGGCCCGTCGTTCGAGAGCTTCCACCCGTTCGCCGAGTGTAAAAGAGGGGTGGAACGGTTTGATTTGCTCCATGAGGTTGTCTACCAGTTCCTGTGCATTGATAGACGGGTAACCCGGAATGTCATAAATGGGTTTGTGCGGATAGATTTCCGATAGTTGCCCGCCCACTTGCGGCAACGCATCAATTAGGTGGCACCGCATTTTGAGCAGTCCGGCCTCAAATACGGCGAATAGACCTACAGGACCTGCTCCAATGATGCATATATCTGTTGTTATCATATTTTTAATTTTTTGAATGCAGATGACGCGGTTAAGGCGCATTTTGCGCAGATTTTCAGCGATCAGCGCCCATCCGTTGAATCTGTATTATCCGTGTTCCATTTCCAAATTATCGTATATTGTATTCAGTATTCGCTTCAGGTGCCCAAAGTCTTTCTCATTGAGATTTTTCCATGCCTGCATACGGATTTTGCTGATTTCACCGGAAAGGGTTTCTACTTTCTGTTTCCCGGCCGCAGTAAGATGAACTACAAAACTGCGCCGGTCGGTGGGATTTGCCCGACGCTCCACCAACTTCTTATTTACCAGTAGGTCCACAATACGGGTGAGTGTGGGTTGGTCCTTTCCACAGTATTCAGCTAATTCCTTTTGAGAAAGATCCGTATATTGATTGAGGTTTTTCAAAATGGCCCATTGATCTACTGTGATACCGAATTGCTGGCAATTGAACTGGTATTGCGCATACTGTTTTACGCGGCGCGCCGTGCGGTCCAATAAGAAAGAATATGCATTGTATTGTTTCATTAGCATATTAATAATTAGTATGACAAATATATGAAGTAATTAAGATAAAAGCAAGGTATCTGTCTGTATTATTCGTGGTAAACTCGGCCCGCTTTTTCTTCTACATGCTGGATATATGCAGCTGCGGTAATGTCGCCATTGACATTCAGCGTGGTGCGTGACATGTCCAAGATGCGGTCTACACCATAAATCAAAGCGATCGCTTCCCCTGGTACACCAATGGAGACTAATATCGTTACGATGACCGGGAGGGACCCTCCGGGTACGCCGGCAGTGCCGACTCCGGCCAATATGCAGAGCAGTACCACGGTAATCTGTGATCCCAACGACAGGTCTACGTTAAATACCTGTGCTAAAAAAAGCACCGTTATCCCTTCAAACAAGGCGGTACCATTTTGATTGCCCGTACTGCCGATTGTCAGTACAAAATGAGCAATGGGCTTCGGAATTCTGAGCTTTTCTATACTCACCCGGATGGCAGTGGGAAGGGTGGCGTTACTCGAACTGGTTGAAAAGGCAGTTAGGGTTACTTCTCCCATGTCTTTCATGAACTGGATCGGATTCCGGTTGGCGAAATATTTCAAAATAATGGAATATACCACAAATTGGTGGATGGCCAAAGCTCCGAGTACAATGAGTACATACCAAAGCAACGAAATCAGGAAATCAGCACCTACGTTGAGTACCATGTTAAACAACAATGCAGCCACCCCATAGGGAGCCAATGCCATTGCGTAGCCAATGACCTTAATCACCACTTCGTAGAGCCCTTCCAGGAAGCTCTTCAGTGTTGCGGTCTTTTCTTCCCCAACAGCAGCCATCGCTACCCCAAAAATCAACGCAAAAAACATGACCGACAGCAAACCACCCCCGGTATGGTTTGCATTGAATGCATTGACCATCTCTTCGAACGGATTACGCGGAATGATTTGTGCCAGGATATCGCCAACGGTCCGCTCATCTGCTTCAATAGCCTTCGCCTGTTCCGCTGCGGTTGCAGCTTCAGTGCCGAACTGTTTGATGAGATATTCTCGCGTTTCGGTGGAGACAGTTTTTCCAGGATTGAAGATATTTACCATTGTGACACCGATAAGAACAGCGATAAAGCTCACAACAATCGTGTACAGCAGAAGTTTGATGCCCATTTGGCCTAGCTTTTTTACGTCCCCGATTTCGGCAATGCCCAAAATTAAGGCAGATAGAATTAAGGGAATGACCATCATGAAGATCAGATTCATGAAGATTTTTCCGATTGGTTCAACCCATTTTACGATGGTGGTTAAGGTTTCTGTTGAAAGTCCGAGGTTTTTTACAACTAATCCGGCTACAATGCCGAAAATCATGCCGATAAAAATCTTTGTGTGTAACTTCATCCGGATTAAAATATGCTTTTTAGGTAATGCTGCGCAATTATAGTATGCTTGTGAACAGCAACGGGAACAAAAATACTATTATAATCGAGAATGCTGCTTTTTGTATTTAATTAAATACAAAAACATTGTGTTTTGTTGGAAATTGGTCGTAAAGTTTGAGATTATTTCTTTGTGATTCACTATGTTTTTTTTAAAAAAAATGAGGTTGCTGGAAACAGCAACCTCATTATATTTTAAGTGACGTACTATCTCGGCATTAAGCTTTTGCAGGCTTCAATGCAGCTTTATTTTTGGTGTCAGCAACCGATGGCTCTTCTGATTTCTGCTTTCCCTGCAAGTCCACAATCAAGGGGGCTGCAAGGCAGATTGACGAATAGGTAGCAACAATAATACCTACCAATATTGCGAATGAGAAACCACGGATCACTTCACCACCGAAGATAAACAGAATAGCCATTACAAAAATCACAGTCAACGAAGTAACAATGGTACGGCTTAACGTCCGGTTGATTGCTAAGTTAACAGTTTCACCAATGTCTTCTTGCTTACGTCTTGACATACCAAGGTATTCACGTAGCCGGTCAAATACGACCACGGTATCATTTACCGAATATGCAATGACCGTCAGTATCGCCGCAACAAAGTGTTGGTCGATGTCCAAAGAAAAAGGAACAATCCCGTCCAGCATCGAAAACAAAATTAGGATCACCAACGCATCGTGTATGGTCGGAATGGCTGCCGCCAAGCTGTATTGCCATTTGTGAAACCGGATCAGTATATATACCGCAATAACGATGACAGAGAAAATACCTGCATATACTGCTCTGGATTTAATGTCATTGGCAATTGTCGGACCTACTTTTTGAGAGCTTAGGATCTCGTACTGATTGCCAGCTATTTTTGATAATCCTTCATTCAGCTTGGCCAACACTTCTTTATCTGCTTCATCACTGGTTTCATCGATCTGATACGTAGTGGTTACACGTACTTGATTATCTGCGCCATAAATCTTAACTTCGGTGGTCAAGCCGAAAGTCTCGTCGAGATTGCTGCGCACTTCTTCCAGATCGATCGCTTTTTCATAGCGTACCGTATATGTTCTTCCTCCTTGGAAGTCTACCCCTAAACTAAACCCTTTCGTGAATATGAAGATAAAACCGATGACAATAAACAGCGCCGAAGCAAGGTAAATTTTCTTCCGGTTCTGAACGAAACCAAAATTGGCATTTTTCAGTGTATTTGCACTCCAGGGATAAGATACTTTGATTTCCCATCCTTTGGCCAACATCCATTCAAAGATGATCCGCGTGATGAATATAGCAGTGAACAACGATGTGATGATACCAATCATCAAGGTGGTCGCAAATCCGAGTATGGGACCACTACCGAAGAAGAAGAGAATTACCCCAACGAGGAATGTAGTAATTTGTGAGTCCAAAATGGACGGCATCGCATGCTTATAGCCATCGGCAATGGCTTGTCTGATTGATTTTCCCAAGCCTAATTCTTCCCGGATCCGCTCGTAAATCAATACGTTGGCATCCACAGCGGTTCCAAGTGTCAGTACGATACCTGCAATACCCGGAAGGGTCAGGACCGCATTGAGTGATGCCATGATACCCATTAAAAAGAATACGTTGAATACCACTGCAATATTCGCAACCCATCCGCCGCGGTTATAGTAAAGAATCATGAAGATCAATACAATCAGTAGCCCGATGATGGCAGAGTTAATGCCGGCATCAATCGCTGCCTGACCTAACGTAGGTCCCACAACGGCTTCTTCTACGATTTTGGCGGTTGTAGGCAGACGCCCCGCTTTTAATACGTTGGCAAGGTCCTTCGTATCTTCGATCGTAAAGTTACCTGTAATTTGGGAAACACCGTTCGGGATTTCACCCTGTACAGTGGGGGCGGAGTACACCACGCCATCAAGTACAATGGCGATGGCCTGTTTATTATTGGGGTCAGCGGAAGCTGTGGCCGTAATCCTTCTCCATTCCCGGGCACCTTCGCTGTTCATGTACATGGTCACCATTGGGCTATTGGATTGCGGATCAAAATCATCTTTTGCATCCGTGATTACATTACCACCCAAAATCGGACCCGCGTCTACACCGCTCGGTTTCACCGCATAAAGTTCCAATTGTTCCGGAGTTTTCGGGTTGGGTTTTACTCCCCACAGCAGCTTAACATTTGCTGGGATAATCTGTTTGACAACCGGGTTTTCCAGGTAGCGGTTCACTTTGGCCGTGTCCCGAAGCTGAGCATATCCAACAATCGGACCGGGGGCTAACATCGGCTGGTTGTTCGGTCCCAGCGCTGTTGCCGGGCGCAGGATGTTAAACAGGGGATTTTGGAGTGCCAGTTGGTTGGCTGAGGAATCCGAAACATCCAATGAATCCTGGTTGGCACCCAATGTTGCCAAAAGGCCTGCATCGGTACTGTCTGTTTTTGCCGTATCAGCGGTAGTCTGGGTTGTTTTTTCAGTTTCTTTCAGTGTGGCTGCCAACGCGCTGTTGACATTTTCCAGCATCGGATAAATCTCCACGTTGTGATACGTTTCCCAAAACTCCAGCCTTGCGGAACCCTGTAGGAGTTTCCGCACCCGATCTTCGTCCGTTACGCCGGGCAATTCAATGAGTATCCGGTTGGTTCCCTGCTGTAATTGAATGTTGGGTGAAGTCACGCCAAACTTATCGATACGCGTGCGTAACACTTTGAAAGAATTGTCAATAGCGTTACCTGCCTCCCGTTGGAGAAAGCTCTCTACCTGCGCATCCGTGCTGTTGGGTTTTACGTAGGCACTGTTATCTTTCGTAGCGAAGAAACTGGCTAATCCGGTATTCGGGCTGAGCTTTTTGAATTCTTCAACAAACAGGCTTACGTATCCGCTTTGGCTATTTTTACTCCGGATATTGGCATTTTCCAATGCTTTATTGAAGTTTTCATCTTTCGGATTGTTAGCCAGGTTGCGTACCAATTCCTGCAACGACACTTCCATCGTCACGTTCATGCCACCCTTCAAATCCAAGCCCAAAGCGATTTCATTTCCCTTAGCTTCACGGTAGGTGTATTTGGCAATGCCTAAATTGTACACCACTTCCCCGGCCATGGAATCCAAATATGCCTTCTCTTTCGCAAAATCTCCTTTGGCATATGCCGCAGCATCCCGTTCCACCTTGCGGGTAACGAATGTGAATGATAGGGAATAGAGGCACGCGATTGTGACCACTACCACCAAAAATTTAATCAGCCCTTTACCTTGCATGTTCTTACCTTAGCTTAGTATTAATTCTATCTATTTCCTTACAAAATTTAGTTAAGACGGCAAAGGTATAAAATTTTTGTATAAAGAAAGGTCTATTTTCTAGTTTATTCACAGGGGTATTTTGCAGTCTGAATAGCGGATAGTTATTACCATGCCGGCTGTAACAGGTGTCAGTTTGGCAAACTATTTGCTTATCCATCAGCGGTAGTTTCTGGTTCGTAGATGAAGATGTCTAAAAACGAGAAAAATAGAACGCTGATGACGCAGATAAAAAGGATTCTCGCTGATTTAAGTTCATTACCATTAAAAAACAATTTATTCAAATGAAACCTGCATGAATTGCCATTCAAACAAAAGTGAAAAATAATTCATGCAAGCTTCATTACCATTAAAAAACAATTTATTCAAATGAAAAACGTATTTTTATTCTTTTTGGTTACTTCATTACTGGCATTGGGTGTACAGGATGCCGATGCACAAAGCCGTTACCGTACTGCTTTAGGTTTGGGGATTGATTTGGGAGACGGCCCGACGTTGGTAGGGCCACAGATTAAGCATTTTTTTGATCCTGCCAATGCAGGTAATGCACAGGTACTGTTTGGCGACGATGTTACCGTGCTGGGTGTGGACTACTCGTACAACCAGCCCATCCGCGGAGCAAATGGCTTGAGTTGGTATGTGGGCGTTGGCCCGCAACTGGCCTTTATAGATAATGGCCGTTGGTGGTATGGCGACGACGATTGGGATGGCAACGAGACCTTTTTTGCACTCCGCCCGGCAGTAGGGTTGGAATTCAAGATCCCATCCGCACCGCTGGCTTTCCATTTTGATTGGAAGCCCTGGTGGAACCTGTCTAATAACAGCCATTTTGAACCGGCCCGTTTCACATTAGGATTTAAGTTTACGTTCAAATAATAACCCACTGATACGCCTCTCATGAAAAGGAATGCATTTCTATTGATTGCGGTCGCTATATGTGCGACCGCACACGCATTATACGCACAAAAAAGGGTTTCACCCGGTATCCGGGCGGGAGTCAATGTGGCGACCTTAAGCAACATAAATGCCGATTTTAAGACAGATTTTTATGCCGGAGGCATTCTTAGCCTTAATCTCGGTCAACGATACACCCTGCAACCGGAGCTAATTTATACACGGCAAGGGGCCAATCATGTGGTTTTTGTGGATGAGGAGGAGACGGGCCAACCCAGCAGAGAGGAAAATGTGACGATTCAATATCTTTCGCTTGGCGTGATCAACAAGTTTTATTTTGTCGAAGGGTTTCATGGATTGGTGGGGCCGTCGCTCGATATGAAGATCGGGAAGAATTTTCCCCGTATTGATTTTGATGACGACGATTATGGTGGTGTTGACCTGGGAATTGCGCTCGGCCTTGGCTATACGTTGCCATTCGGGTTGACGGTTGAGGGGCGTTTCAAGACCGGTTTACTGGATGCGTTCAACAACGACTATTTCCTGGGTATATTTGATGATCCGGATAAAGTCTCGCTCAACCGGGTATTCCAGATCGGTGTGAGCTATTCCTTTTAACGTGTCATCCGTGTTCCATCCATACGTCCAAAAACTTTTTTACTTGTAGAAGACATAAAAATTCAGTAATTTTGCCCGGCAAATAGTAACTCCAATACATATTTGCCATGCATTTAGATCCCGAAAAATTCGTAGCTGAAGGCCTCACCTACGACGATGTACTCTTAATACCCGCATATTCCGAAGTCCTGCCACGTGATGTGGATACCAGTACGTATTTGACGAGGAATATCCGGTTGAATATCCCCCTCGTGTCCGCTGCGATGGATACGGTTACCGGGGCAGATCTAGCCATCGCCATTGCGCAGGCGGGTGGTTTGGGGATGCTGCATAAAAATATGAGCATTGTTGACCAAGCTGCCGAAGTGCGCAAAGTAAAGCGATCGGAAAGTGGCATGATACAAGATCCGGTGACGCTGGGTGAAAATGCAACCGTGGGAGATGCATTTCAGATCATGAAAGAGCATCGGATCGGAGGGATTCCCATCATCGATCGTGAGAATCGGTTAGTGGGCATTGTCACCAATCGGGACCTCCGCTTCCAGAAGGACATGAAACGGCCGATAGCCGAGATGATGACCCGCGAAGGGTTGGTCGTGGCACCCATTGGAACCGATCTGCTGAAAGCAGAATCCATTCTACAGGATCACAAGATTGAGAAGCTGCCGGTGGTGGATGACGATCATGTGCTCGTGGGGCTGATTACCTTCAAAGATATCCAGAAATATAAGCATTTTCCCAATGCAGCTAAAGATAGCCACGGCAGGTTGCTGGTAGGAGCGGCTGTCGGAGTAACCGCGGATACCATGGAACGTGTGGAGGCATTGGTAAAAGCGGAGGTGGATGTGATTACCATTGACACCGCACATGGGCACTCGAAAGGTGTACTTGATAAGCTGAAAGAAGTGAAAGCAGCCTTTCCCAATCTTCAGGTAATAGTTGGCAACATTGCAACAGCGGCTGCCGCCCGGGCGTTGGCCGATGCGGGTGCCGATGCCGTGAAGGTGGGCATAGGTCCCGGATCGATCTGTACCACCCGTATCATTGCCGGTGTGGGGGTACCCCAATTGTATGCGGTCTATGAGGTTGCCAAGGCGCTCCGGGGCAGCGGTGTTCCGGTTATTGCTGATGGTGGGATCAAACAGACCGGAGACATCGCGAAGGCGATTGCAGCGGGAGCCGATACGGTCATGGCAGGTTCACTGTTTGCAGGTGTGGAAGAAGCTCCGGGAGAAACCATTATCTACGAAGGCCGTAAATTCAAATCTTACCGTGGTATGGGGTCTGTTGAGGCCATGGAGCAGGGCTCTAAAGACCGTTATTTCCAGGACGTCGAAGACGATATTAAGAAGTTGGTACCCGAGGGCATCGTGGGTCGCGTGGCGTATAAAGGAACACTGGCCGAAGTCGTCTATCAATACGTAGGTGGATTGCGGGCAAGCATGGGCTATTGCGGAGCTCCGACGATCAAAGCTTTACAGGGTGCGCAGTTTGTGAAGATCACCGGTGCAGGGCTGCGTGAGAGCCATCCCCATAACATCACGATAACGAAGGAAGCTCCGAATTACCACAGCAGGCCGTAAACGAATCCCACAGATAGCGGATCACAAAACAGAACCCTCTTTTTTGCCGAATGATTGTGGCATTTTGCTATCCGATACGCAATCCCAGCAATTGATAGAACTCCTTCAGAATGGCTGGGTGTCCGGGCCAGGCGGGGGAGGTGACCAGATTGCCGTCCACGATGGCCTCAGTTGCAGGGATGTTTTTCCACGTACCTCCGGCCAGTTCGATATCCGGCCCCACAGCCACGTATGCCGTGAGCGTACGTCCGGAAAGCACCTTTGCAGCGGTCAATACCTGGATACCGTGACAGATAGCCGCAACGGGTTTGTTTTCATCGAAGAAATGGCGTGTAATTTCGAGAACCCGCTTATTGAGGCGTATGTATTCGGGTGCACGCCCTCCGGCGATATAAAGACCATCATACGTTGCCGGATCCACCGCTTCGAAGTCGGCCGTGATGGCAAAATTATGGCCCTGGGTTTCCCGGTAGGTTTGGTCGCCCACAAAATCGTGTACTGCCGTCGGAACGGTATCACCTTTTTTCCTGTCCGGTGCGATGGTATCCACCGACAGGCCGACAGATAGCATGGCTTGGTATGGAACCATCGCTTCGTAATCTTCCACGTAGTCGCCTACTACTAATAAAATGCGTTTTGCCATAATCGTAGTTTTTGTTGAATCCTCTTTTTCGTAGGGATGAAGTTACTAAATGCCAGCTAAAATTCCGTCAATAATTGCCATTCCTTTGTCAATATCCAGCTGTCCATACCGGGAGGCAGCAATCAGCCCTGCGCTAGCCGTTCATGCATGCCCAAAATGCCGGTAAGTCCCCCCGTGTGGAGGGCGAGGATGGTTTCGCCCCGACGGAAATGGCCACGGGACGCCAAATCAAAAATACCGTAGAGCAATTTACCGGTGTACACCGGCTCAATAAGGATTCCCGTATTTGCGCAGAACCGACGGATGAAGGCATCCAATTCCGGTGTAGTCCTGGCATAGCCACCAAAATGGTAATCGGTGTGCAATACTAGGTCATCTGCTCCGCCGTCAGCGCATAGTTCGGCTACAGCAGCTTTGATAAAACCGCTGCCGGCCAGCACAGGAATCCCGTGAATTGTGGTATCCAACCCGTTTCGTATTTTTCCCATGCATAATCCCGCCAGTGTAGTACCTGTGCCGCAGGCACAGAAAATATGGTCGTAAATCTGGCCCAATTCATCAATTATCTCTGCGCATCCTTTGGCACCTGCCGCCCCGTATCCACCTTCGTCAACAAAATAGGCAGTTTGGTCTTCCGCAAAATACCGTTGGAACAGCGCCGGTTTGTCTCGGTACGCGGTACGGTCTACAAAGCGCAGTTCCATGCCGAAGATTCGGCATAAGGATAAATTGGCGTTCGATACCTGCTCTCCGCGCACGAAAGCAGTGGTTTTGAACCCGAACCTGGCACCTGCACACGCAATGGCCAGCAAATGGTTTGACCAGACACCGCCAAACGTGACGAGCTGTGTTTTCCGTTGATCAGAAGCATCTTGTAGTATATATTTCAGTTTCCGCCATTTATTGCCTGATATAAAGGGATGTATAAGATCATCCCGCTTGATATGAAGGGTAAGCCCGCTCTCCCGGAATTGCGGAAAATCAAGCGGGTTAACAGGGCTGTGGACGTCGAGCTGAAGCATGCTGTTTTTTGCAAAAATACTGAATTTTGGTTCGCTTTTTGTCTAAGTTTGCGCCATGGTTGACGACTTGGAACTGCAGGAATCCGACGAACAAGATTTATTTGAGCATCTGCGGATTGTCGTGGATAAGGGACAAACGTTGCTGCGTATTGATAAATTCCTGATAAACAGGGTTGAAAATGCGTCACGCAATCGCATCCAAAATGCGATCGCTGCCGGAACCGTGCTCGTCAACGGGCAACAGGTGAAAGCCAGCTACAAAGTGAAACCGCAAGATGTCATTTCAGTGGTCCTGCCGCATCCGCCGCGGGACACCGAAATTTATCCCGAAAACATACCGTTGGATATTTACTACGAGGACGACGATTTGCTGATTGTGAATAAACCTGCAGGCATGGTGGTTCATCCGGGTTACAATAACTATTCGGGCACGTTAGTCAATGCATTGGTCTACCATTTTTCGAAATTTCCTCAATTGCCCGGTAACGACGGTCGCCCAGGGCTGGTACATCGCATCGACAAAGATACCAGCGGCCTGTTGGTTATCGGCAAGAACGAATGGGCACTGACTTACCTGGCGAAACAGTTCTTTGATCACAGCATAACCCGCAAGTACATCGCGTTGGTTTGGGGAGATCTTTCGGAAGATGGAACCGTAAGCGGGTATATCGGCAGAAGTATGAAAGACCGGAAAGTAATGGCGGTGTACGACATACCTGATAAAGGAAAGTGGTCTGTGACCCACTACAGGGTACTGGAACGGCTCAATTATGTGACGCTGATCGAATGCCAACTGGAGACGGGACGGACCCATCAGATTCGTGCTCATTTGCAGTCCATCGGCCATCCCTTGTTTAATGATGCGGTGTACGGCGGCGATCGTATTCTGAAAGGAACGGTATTCAGTAAATATAAGCAATTTGTAGAAAACTGTTTTACCTTACTGCCCCGTCAGGCTCTGCATGCGCAAAGTCTCGGATTTCAGCATCCAACCTCCAAAAAGCAACTAGAATTTACTTCGCCCTTGCCCATAGATTTCAGTTCGTGTTTGGAAAAGTGGCGGGGATACGCGATGAATAATGAATATTGAATAATGAAAAGTGGAGAGTGGAGAGTGGATAATGACTGCCGTGACGGTTATGACTATCAATTATCAATTATCAATTGTCAATTATCAATTATCAATTATAAAAACATAAATGCCGGTACATTATATCGATTTTAATAAGCAGTTAATACCCGAAAAAGAGGCAATTATTACAGCCGACAACCGTGCGTTCCGTTACGGCGACGGAATTTTTGAAACCATGCGGTGGATGGATGGGGATATCCGGTTTCTGTCTCATCATGTATCAAGGCTCCAGGGTAGCATGCGCATGTTGCAATTGGAACATCCTGCTACTTTCGATGCATATTTCATCCGTTCGCGTGCCGCCGAACTCATTAAGCGGAATGGATTGGAGGGGCAGCATGTGCGCGTCCGTCTTCAGGTATACCGGGATGGGGGAGGACTGTATAGTCCGCAGCAAAATCAAGCCGCTTACGTGATGAGTGTTGCCAAGCTGGATCCGGACGAGGTAAAACACCGTAAGATCGGATTGATCGTGGATGTTTATTCCGAATTCAGGAAACCTTACAGTGAACTTTCCAAATTAAAATCAGGCAACTCACTGGTTTATGTGATGGCGGGATTGTACCGTAAAAAGAACGGTTTGGATGATGTGCTGATTCTCAATCAGGAAGGTTTTCTGTGTGAGTCCATCAGTTCCAATATTTTTATTTGGTACGGCAAAAAACTCTATACACCGGCTATCAGTGAGGGCTGTATTGACGGTGTTATGCGTAAAGTAGTCATTGAAATGGCGTTGGAAAATGGTCTGGAAGTCATCGAGGCTCAAATCAGTCCTGCTATCATGAGTCAGGCTGATGAAATATTTCACACCAACGCCATATATGGCGTGCAATGGGTAATGGGATACAAACAAAAGCGTTATTTCAATCGCATTTCCCGAATGCTACAGGAAAAGCTAACGCACCGTTGAAAATCCTACCAATTCATCCCAGGTTGTGCCCTGGCGACGGTTGTAAACCAGGATCTGATACGTGTTGTTGGTCTCGAAATGATCACCGCTGGAGAAAGTAGGGTTTACTTCTCCTGTTGGACTTACATATACATATTCATAATCATACAATCCCTGCTTAAGCAGGAGCGTACCCCGCCACGTTTTTTGGCTGGCGTCATACGTCAATTTATTGGCTTCGTTACGTTGGTAGCTGTTAAAGCCACCTACGATGTAAATCGCACCCGCTGTCACTGCATCATCTGCCAGGGTAAATGTAACCCATATATAATCTGATTCAGTATCGGCATTGTCTTTATCCTGGTTACGGATAAAAAACTGTCCGTTCTCATCGAAAACAGATGCGTAGGAAGCTGTGCGATAGTTTTCATCGGGGAGGAGATCGACCCGGACGGTACTGTCAACCTGGATAGTAGCCATCCGTTCGGATGCCAGTCGCAGGCTGCGCAGGTCAACAAACCTGAATTCATTGCTTCCGCCGAAATCCAATGTGCGGTTGTCGTGGTATCTCAATTCGCCGTTGTTTACAAATTGAGGAGTGGTCAGCCATTGTTGGATGTCTGGCCGTTGATTCTGCAGCACCAAAATTTTGATGTCCTGATAAGGGTTGTTTACTGTCAGGCCACCGGTATGTACCGTAACATTCAGCTTCTGGTTTTTACTCCGTTTCGCAACATCCACGGAAGGAACCAACTCGGGTGAAACGGACATCAATGGTGCCAACACGTAGAAACGGCGACTGATAATTAGTCGGCTTTTGTCGGCGTCTTCATAGACCTTCAGGAGATAGTTGCCCGCCAATTTGGGTTTTACGTTGTTCGTGGGAAAATCGACACGGTAATGCGTGTATGACTGAAGTGTGTTGACTGAGTTACTGTAATTGATAATGCGGTCTTCGTTGTATCCATCAGCGTATTCCAACGGCGAGAGCCTGCTGGGGTTCCAGTTGGCATCACAGTGTTCGATGCTGAAATAATAGTTACGTACATCACCCCGCAGATCGTCAAAAGCAAGCATCAGCTGGTTTTCACTGAACAATTCGATAACGGGAAAAGCATTTTCCTGATCCGCAGGATAAAACTGAACCGATTTGATGGAAGGTAAATAATCGATGTTGTCGTATACCAACTCCTGTTGTGGGCTGCGTTCACGTGATACCCGCTTCTTTTTCTGTTTTTGGGCAGTCAATCCCAAACAGATATGCAGCAGAACGAATATTACTATTAGCTTCCTCAAACTAGTAAAATTTAGCCGTTAACAATGATTTCTTCCGCCAGCTTCTCCCACCGTTGCTGAAGCTCCTGAAGTTCACTTTTTAGGTCTTCGTAACGTTGGGAAACCTCCGTTAACTTTTTTGGGTCTGCGTAGGTGGCTTCTTCTGCCATGAGTGCTTCGGTTTCCTTGATGGTCCGTTCGATATCGGCGATGCGCTGTTCGACGCTCTCCAGCTCTTTGTTCAACTTCCTGCTTTGCCGGTCGCGATCTTCATCCTTAGGCGACTCTATTTTTTTGGGCAGAGTTTTAACGGGCTTGGCATCCGCTTTTTCCGGTGTGGTATTTGGCATTCGCTTGGATTGCCATTCTTCAAATTCTTGGTATGTACCGGGATATTCCTTTATTTTCCGGTCTTCAATGTACCAGATTTTGTTCGCTACGTTGTCCAGTAGGTAACGGTCGTGAGACACCACGATGAAAGTACCCTCAAATTGTCTGAGGGCCTGTATCAGGATATTTACCGATTGAATATCCAAGTGGTTAGTGGGTTCGTCCAGTACAAGGAAATTCGCATCCGCCGTAAGCGCCTTCGCCAATGCCACCCTTGATTTTTCACCGCCGGATAATACCCGGATTTTCTTGAAAGCATCGTCACCCGTAAACAGAAAGCAACCCAGGATGGAGCGGAGTTCTGTTTCGGTATGTTTCGGTGCAAACGCCTGAAGCTCCTGCAGAATTTCATGATCCAAATGGAGTGCTTCAAGCTGATGCTGGGCGAAGAAGGTCTGTGTTACATTATGCCCGGTTTCGCTTTTTCCCGTGAATTCCTTATCCGCGTTGGCGACAATGCGCAGCAGGGTAGATTTTCCTTTTCCGTTAGCGCCAATCAACGCAATTTTATCTCCTTTTTCAATGATGGCATCTGTATGCTCCAGGATGGGGATGCCGGGATACGATTTGCTGATGTTCTCCAGCCTGACCACGTGCCGGCCGGATTGTTTGCTAAACTTGAAACGGAAGTTGACTGTGGGGTTGTAATCATCCACATCTTCCACGCGTTCCATGCGTTCGAGGGCCTTGATGCGCGACTGCACCATTTTGGCTTTGCTGGCCTTTGCGCGGAACCGTTCAATTAAACGTTCTTCCTGTTTGATTTTGGCTTGCTGGTTTTTGTATTGATTGCTTTGGATTTCTTCGCGTAAGGCTTTTTCTTCCAGATAGAAACTGTAATTTCCCGCGTACTGAATGAGTTTCCCACGCTTGGATTCCACAATCGTATTAACTACGCGGTCCAGGAAATAACGGTCGTGCGATACGATCACAATGGCTCCGTCAAACGCCTGAAGGTAACCTTCCAACCATTTGATGGAAGGCAGGTCGAGGTGGTTCGTAGGTTCATCAAGCAGCAAGATATCGGGAGCCTGGAGCAATATTCTCGCAAGCATCACCCGCATACGCCATCCTCCGGAAAACTCAGACAGCTGCCGTTGCTGATCTTCATCGCTGAAGCCCAGCCCCGCGAGTATCTCATGGGCCCGGTATTCGATGTTGTAACCATCCAACGCTTCAAACTCCGATTGCTTATCACTGAGCTTTTGGATAATATCGTCGGAATAATCGGTTTCAAGCTTTTTAAGCAGTCGCTCTATTTCCGTATGCAACTGATTCTGACGCTCAAAGGCCTCCATGGCGACATGAAGAATACTCTTATTGGATTCGTACGACAATAAGTCTTGGTTAAGATACCCGATTTTAATATCCTTGGCCATCGAAATGGTACCCGACGTAGGGGCATAATCACCTACGATCAGCTTCAGTAAGGTCGTCTTACCGGTACCATTGGCACCGATCAATCCGGTTTTGTCGCCAGGCTTAATGTGCCAATTGGCTTCGTCATACAGTGCACGGGCACCAATTTCAAATGTGAGGTTATTTATAGCAATCATTACGGGTGCAAAAGTACGAAATTAAGTACGAGGTACGAAGTTAGAAGTACGAAGTTGGAAGTTGGAAGTTGTACCTCGTATCTTGTATTTCGTCTCGTTTCTAAAATCTGAAATCTAAAACTTACCTTTGTGGCCATGTATAAACTGGTAAAACCCATCCTGTTTTCCCTCGATCCGGAAGAGGCGCATCACCTGGTTTCAGGTGGCTTGAAATCTTTTTGCAGGCTGTGGGGAGGGAAACGTCTGTTGAGTTCTGCCTATGCGTATGAACATCCGAAGCTTGAACGGAATATATTTGGATTGAAATTTAAAAACCCAGTCGGATTGGCGGCAGGATTTGACAAGAATGCGGCGTTTGTTGAAGAAATGGATACGTTGGGCTTCGGGTTTATTGAAGTGGGAACCGTAACGCCGAGACCACAGCCCGGAAATGAACGGCCGCGGCTGTTCCGGCTGGTAGAAGACAAGGCACTGATCAACCGGATGGGATTTAATAACCAGGGAGTGGATGTGGCTGCAGCCCGATTGAGGCAGTTAAAAAAAGAACACCCCATAATTGTCGGAGGTAACATTGGCAAAAATAAGACAACCGCAAACGAAGACGCTGTAAAAGATTATATCATTTGTTTCGATACGCTTTTTGATGTGGTGGATTATTTTGTCGTAAACGTGAGCTCACCCAACACGCCGGGATTGAGAGCACTTCAGGACAAAGAACCTTTGATGCATATCCTCGAAACGTTGCAGCAGCGGAATCAAAAAGAAGGAATTTCACGCCCCATATTGCTGAAAATTGCTCCAGACCTTACAGATGATCAGTTGGATGATATTATTGAAATCGTTCGTGAAACCGGTATTGCCGGCGTCGTTGCCACCAACACCACCATCAGTCGCGAAGGATTGAAACATACGCGGTGGGCATCGGAATTGGGCGGACTAAGTGGTGCTCCATTGACAACGCGTTCAACGGAGGTAATCCGTTATCTCTCGACCCGGTCTAACCCTGCCATTCCCATTATTGGAGTCGGCGGGATACATACGCCGGAGGATGCGTTGGAGAAACTAGATGCAGGAGCGGCGTTGATACAATTATATACCGGATTTATTTATGAAGGTCCGGGATTGATTAAACGCATTTGTAAAAAAATAGCCCACAGGCAATGAAGTCTGTGGGCTCTCTACTAAGTTTTAAGCCAATAGCCTACTGCAACGCATCCAAGCGCGCCTGTAATTCGTCTATCTTTGCTTGATCTTCTTTAATTTCATAGTACCTTTTCAGGTTGGTGAGAGCTACCTGAGATTTTCCATCGATCTCTACTGCTTTTTCCAGATAGGGTAGGGCCGTATCGAAGATGTCATACGCTTTTTTGATTTCCGCATCGTATTCAGCTTGCTGAAGATTAGCGTTGTTCGTTTTGTTGAAATGGTCGATCCCCTTGTTCAAAATCAGTCCGCCCAAGTTGATGTTCGCATCAAGGTAATTCGGGTCAATCTCCAGGGCTTTTTTGTAGGATGCCTCAGCTTTTTCAGTATCTCCGGTTTCGCTATATGCGATTCCCAGGTAATAATGCAGGTTTTTGTTATCGGGATCTTTCGCTACCTGATCGTTGATGGCATTAATTGTTTTTTCGTCATTGCCTGCCATCAGGTTAAGTTCGATGTGCTGTGTGGCTAGTTCGCCATCTTCCGGATATTTTTGGGTACCTATTTCAGCATATTTAATAGCATTTGTAGTATCGCCCTTCATAAGGTATAGACGGGAAACGTCCAATATAATCTGCCGATTGTTGGAAAAACTATCGATAGGTACCAATTCGACGTATTTAGCCAGCGCTTTATCGTAATCCTGGGCGTTTACGGCTGCCATACCTGAATAATACAATAAGGTAGTATCACCGGGAAGATAGGTCAATCCTTTGTCAAAGGCATTGTATGCACCCAGGAAATCCTGGCTATCCCATAGTTTAGCACCTTTATTCAATTCGTACTGAGCGAGAATCGACCCAAGGATATTGAGGTTCTGCTCATTTTCCTTTTCGGTATCAAGGCTGATAGCTTTTTCGCGGGCCTCAACGGCTTTCTGAACATATTGTTCGGAGGTTTCCGTAGAGTCTAATAAAGCCAAATCGGCATTTACCAATGCATAATACGTCCAGGTCTCTGCCAAATTCATGGTTTTTTCATGTTCTATGGCTTTTTCCAACGCTTCTTTGGCCGTGTTCAAATCACTTACGCCAAGTGTTGCGTTACCGACGGACTTTACTTCATTGAACTTATCGTAGCTTGCTTTTGCTTTTCTTAGGTTGCTGGTTTGTGCAAATGCTACCGAAGAAGCTAAAAACAGCGTACCTAATAAAATGGATTTCACTTTCATGATCGTAATCTATTGTGTGAGTTGATTTAAAATGCTATTTACCCGTTCTTTTTGAATAATATCCCCAGCTTGATCATATAATACGGCTAAGGATTTCAGTGCTCTTACTTCCGATGGTTGTATTTGGTTTGCTCTTAACAAATAATCTTGTGCTTTGTTTTGTTTCTCTTCATCTTGGGGATTAGCGATGTACTCTTTTAAGTACATCAATCCCAATTCCAGGTTGCCTTCAAAGTTATTTGCATCGAGGTTAATCACCTTCTCATAAAATGATTTCGCTACCTCATTGTTACCTTCCATCTCGTTAGCATAACCTGCGATGTAATTCAGGTTTACATTTTCGGGTTCATGGGCAATCGCTTCGTCCACCAGCGGTACAATCGCCGAATATGCTTCGTTGGCGAGGTATGTATTGATCAATGTAAACAAAATCTCCTTGTCTTCCGGAAATTGCTCCCTACCGGCTAATAACGTGTTGAGCATCGACCGGGTATCACCCTGTTGGCGATATAATTTGGCTAACTCCAGAATATAGACCGGTGAGGAAGTTTCCTTTTGAGCAGTAAAAGCTTGATAACGTTTAATCGCGTCTTCATTTCCGCCTATTTTAGTGCTCAATACTGCAAGATTATGTTTTACATCAATGGCAGAGCGGCTGATGGAATCCACTTTTCGGTATTGATGGTAAGCTTCTTCATAGTTTGCGCTGACTACCGCGCGGTTTGCTTTGATCAGGTACGCGTTGGCCAATGAGCGCTTGATGTAATTAATTTCAGCCTCGTGTTCAGTACTTACGGGCTTATTGGTTAATCTTCTCAATGTTGACAAGCCAATGTCTGCCGGATCGGCGGTATAAGGTTGCGCACGGTTTGAATCGACCACGGCCAATGTGCTGTATACCAATCCGCGTAGTAGGATATTACGAAAGCTGACCGAATCCCGCTTGGTCTGATAAGCCGCATCCGACAATTTCCGCGCTGCATCCAAGTATTTAAAATCCTTGGTCTTCGTGTAAAGCGCGAAATTATTATTACCTTCTTTCAGATTTGATTGGGCGGTCGCAGGCAATACACCTGTGGCCAGCAGCAACACGATCGCTGCTGCTTTTCCCAGATTATTCCTCCGGCTGAGCCGATTCGTCGGTATTCCCCTTGTTGTCATCGGTGTTATTGATGTTCTCCTGGTTTTCGTCGTTTTCTTCATCTTCATGTTCCACTTTGGTTACAGACGCAATTTCATCGTCGCCCTTCAGGCTGATGAGCCGAACACCCTGTGTGGCTCTGCCCATGACACGCAGTTCGCTGACTGCAATCCGGATCACGATGCCGGACTTGTTGATAATCATCAGATCGTCGTTGTCCGTCACATCCTTGATTGCCACCAATTTACCTGTTTTTTCAGTTACATTGATGGTCTTTACGCCCTTACCTCCGCGGTTGGTTACCCGGTAGTCTTCAATATCGGTACGTTTTCCATACCCTTTTTCGGAGACTACGAGTACCGTCGTTTCAGAATTATTAACACTAATCATGCCAACTACCTCATCATCGGGCCCTGCCAGTGTCACGCCCCGCACACCGGTGGCGGTCCGTCCCATCGGGCGCACGGTTGATTCATTGAAACGGATGGCCCTTCCGGAGCGGAGTGCCATTACGATTTCGCTGTTGCCGTCTGTCAGGCAGGCTTCGAGAAGTTGGTCACCCTCATTGATGTTGATTGCATTGATGCCGTTGGCCCGCGGCCGTGAATAGGCTTCCAGCGAAGTTTTCTTGATGGTGCCGCGTTTCGTACACATGATGATGAAATTGTTCTCCAGGTATTCGGTATCCTTGAGGTTTTTCACCTTGATGTACGCCTTGATTTTCTCCTCTTTAGGAATGTTGATGATGTTCTGTATGGCCCGCCCACGGGAAGTCCGCGTGCCTTCCGGAATTTCGAAGGCCCGTAGCCAGAAACAACGGCCAGCTTCCGTGAAAAAGAGCATGTAGTTATGGGCAGAAGCAATAATAATGTGTTCGGTAAAATCTTCCTCGCGCGTATTGCTGCCCAGCGAACCCTTGCCTCCACGTCCCTGTCTGCGGTATTCTGTTAAGGGAGTGCGCTTCACATAGCTTTCATGCGAGATGGTGATGACAATCTCTTCGTCTTCAATGAAATCTTCCATGCGCATGTCTTCTGCAGAATGCACAATGGTTGAACGACGTTCATCACCATATTTTTCCTTCACCTCGCGCAGCTCATCCTTAATAATGCTCATCCGAAGGTTTTCATCTTCCAATATCGACTTCAAGTAGTCGATGGTTTTCATCAGTTCAGCATATTCTTCCTTGATCTTGTCGCGTTCCAGTCCGGTGAGCCTGCGCAATGTCATATCAAGGATGGCTCGGGCCTGGATATCGCTTAAGCCGAATTTTTCCATCAATCCCACCCGTGCATCGTCGGGAGTTTCGGACGAACGGATCAATTGGATAACCTCATCAAGATGATCCAATGCGATCAATAACCCTTCGAGAATGTGTGCCCTCTTTTCGGCCTCAGCCAATTCAAACTTGGTACGGCGGACAACCACTTCATGGCGATGCTCAACAAAGTGGTAAATCATGTCCTTAAGGTTGAGCATCATCGGACGCCCATGTACCAAAGCGATGTTATTTACGCTGAATGAGGTCTGTAAGGCCGTGTGTTTGTATAGGTTATTCAGTACGATCGATGCGTTTGCATCCCGCTTAACGTCGTATACAATACGCATCCCATGCCTGTCGGACTCGTCGCGTATTTCGGATATACCTTCTATTTTTTTATCGTTTACCAGGTCGGCGGTACGTTTAATCATTTCCGATTTATTCACCTGGTAGGGGATTTCGGTTACGATGATCTGCTCACGCCCTGTTTTTGTGGTTTCTATTTCAGCTTTTGCCCGCATGACGATACGGCCACGTCCAGTTTGGAACGCATCCTGCACACCCGCATACCCGTAGATAATTGCACCTGTGGGAAAATCCGGACCTTTGATGTGTTGCATCAACTCGGCGATTTCAATGTCACGGTTGTCGATGTAAGCGATAATCCCGTCCACCACTTCTGAAAGATTATGGGGGGCCATATTCGTTGCCATACCCACCGCAATCCCTGATGACCCGTTAACCAGCAGGTTTGGAATACGGGTAGGGAGCACCGTCGGTTCTTCGATCGAATCATCGAAATTAAGTTGGTAATCGATCGTGTCCTTATTAATATCAGAAAGCAGCTCTTCGGCTATCTTTTTCAGCCGGGCTTCTGTATAACGCATGGCCGCAGGGGGGTCGCCGTCTACCGAACCGTAGTTTCCCTGACCGTCTACCAACGGATACCGCAGGCTCCAATCCTGTGCCATTCGCACCATGGTATCGTATACAGAGGAATCGCCATGGGGGTGATATTTACCAAGTACATCGCCAACGATACGGGCTGACTTTTTGTAGGGCTTACCACTGGTTACACCCAGATCAAGCATGCCATACAATACACGACGGTGTACGGGCTTCAACCCATCACGTACGTCGGGAAGCGCACGCGAAACAATGACAGACATTGAGTAATCAATGTATGCCGATTTCATTTGGTCTTCGATATTGATGGGGATGATCCGGTCGTTCGCCGGAACGAGGTTGTTTTCGTTTTCTGTTTCTTCAGCCATTATACGTTTTCAGTTCTCTTAACTCACTGTGCGCAAACAGATATAAGCAGGTCCGCTTATTGCGCATGCGAAAATAAGAATTTTTTGGGTGAAAGCATAATCTTTTTTGGGTGAAAAGGCCTGTACGATGGTGGTTATGTGTCGGCGCTTTGGGGTGAACCGATCGGCCCACAGGCTGTGATATTACATCGCCTTCGAGGGAGATTGATTTTGAGAATCGGTGCATAATTCTTACCTTTGTGTGCTAAATCTTTCTTACAATCCACTCATCTAGTAACACAGCTTATGGAAATTCAGGGAGAAATAGTAAATTATTCGACATTTGTGTACCATTGGACTTATGATAAACTCATCAGCTGGGGTGTCCCTGTAGAACAGGCGAACTGGGTTAATCTATTCGTACTGCTGGGGCTGATGTTGATCGTTTTGGGATTGATTGATTTTATAGTCAGGAAGGTGTTGGTAAGTGTACTGACAAGTGCAGCTAAGCGTTCCTCAACCAAATTCGACGACTACCTGGTGAGCAACCGTGCACTGGTCCATTTTGCACGGCTAATACCGCTGGTTATCTCCATTCAGTTTATTCCTGTCGTATTCTCGGGTTTCCCGGGGTGGATAGGGCCGTTACGCAAACTTGTAGACATCCTGCTGGTGTTGGGATGGGTGATGCTGTTCCGCGCGCTTTTCCGGTCAGTCCGAGACCACCTGCGCACAAAGAAAGGGTTTCAGGACAAGCCGCTGGACAGTTACCTGCAGGTCGTCAATATTTTTATGTTTTTCATTGCCGGCATCATCATCTTTACGATGGTGACGGGCAAATCACCGTGGGCATTTCTAGGGGCGTTGGGTGCCGCATCTGCGATTCTTATGTTGGTGTTCAAAGATACAATATTAGGCTTCGTTGCGAGTATACAGGTATCTACGAATGATATGGTACGTGTAGGTGACTGGATCGAAATGCCCAAATACGGAGCAGACGGAGATGTCATTGAAATCAACCTGAATACCGTAAAAGTTCAAAATTGGGATAAAACAATTACCACCATTCCTACTTATTATCTCATTACCGACTCATTCAAAAACTGGCGCGGCATGCAGGACGCAGGTGGCCGGCGGATCAAGCGGGCCATTAACATCAAGATTTCGTCGATTCGCTACTTAAGTAGGGAGGAAATCGAGCGTTTGTCGAAGATCCAGTTGTTAGCATCGTATATTATGGAACGACAAGCGGAAATCGATCGGTACAACGCGGAAACCAAAGCCGACCGGTCTATGCCTGTTAACGGCCGCAACATGACCAATGTGGGACTGTTCCGGCAATACATCAATCGCTACGTACAGAATCACCCGCAGATCCGTAAGGATATGACAATGTTGGTGCGGCAGTTGCAACCCACGGAACATGGCCTTCCCATTGAAGTATACATATTCACGTCGGATATCCGCTGGGCAATTTATGAAGACATCATGTCCGATATATTCGACCACCTGCTTTCGGCCATCAAATATTTTGAACTGGAAGTATTCGAGGCGCCTGCATCCGATGATATCCGCAACCTCCGTTTGCCGATGGCCGGCGGCGGCAAAGGAGGGGCTGCTTTTCAGCTTACGGAATGAACCACTTGGCGTGCTCAGCGATCGCGCGCATCGTTGATGACACGCATTACTTCGTCCACGATTGATTTCGCTACATCGCGCATTTTCGGATTACCGTCAAAGTCCGCATCGAGCGTGATTTCCTTACTTTTTTCCTTGTAGTTGTATTGCAGGTAGAAGCGCGGTACGGGCTGCCCGCCCCTTGCGTCTCCACTCGTCATGTCGTCGGGAAGGTTCCAGAAACCCAATTGGGTGGCTTTGCCATGCAGGTATTGGAAGTCGTCCTTCCGCAATCGGACAGTATCGATGACCAAAGAATCGCGGACATTGAGGTATTGGTAGCGTCCGGTTGACGAATCAAACTGATTAACCAGGTCATCCCCCGTTCCATATTTCAGGACGATCGATTCGAAATCTGAAAACCGGAACGGTGCATTCTTAAACATCTGGCTATAGTAGTAAAAACAGTATAGTAAGAAAGGAACAACAATACAAACGGCAAGGAAAATTTTCTTGGTACGATCACTCATTGGTACATATCTTTTTTGATGGTCGCAAAATTAGTTATTTTAGGGTACTTTAGCGTACCAATCCTGCCCTTTTGAGTAACGCCTCAGGTTCGGGCTTACGCCCCCTGAACCGGATGTAAAGTTCCATCGGATCTATTGTGCCGCCACTGCTCAGCAAATGCTTGAATTTGGTCGCAGTTTGGGGATGGAAAATCCCGGTTTCTTTGAAATACGAGAACGCGTCGGCATCCAACACTTCGGCCCATTTATAGGAATAATACCCAGCGGAATACCCGCCGGCAAAAATGTGGGAAAAGGAGGGGCTCTGTGCTGTTCCCGGCACATCGGGATAAAGCTGTGTGTCACGCATTGTGTCTTTTTCAAAACGCTCGATGGATAGGTCGTTGTTCAGTTTGCCGGTATGGTAGGCCATATCCAATAATCCAAAACCCAGTTGGCGTAGCGTCTGATAACCTTCCATGAAATTGGCGGCGGCTATAATTTTATCAATTTCTGCTTCCGGCAGTGGTTCGCCGGTTTGATGGTGCTTGGCAAAAGAACGCAGGAACTCCTTCTCGTAGCAGTAGTTTTCCATAAACTGCGAGGGCAGCTCCACAAAATCCCAATACACGTTGGTGCCAGACAAGCTTTCGAAAGTCGTGTCGGCCAATATGCCGTGCAGGGCATGTCCAAATTCGTGAAATAGTGTGGTTACCTCGTTGAATGTAAGCAGGGAAGGAATCTCGCCCGCCGGCCGTGCAAAATTGCATACGATGGAAATATGCGGACGTACCTGTTTGTTGTCTTCTTTCCACTGACCGCGGTAGGCCGTCATCCATGCACCGGCACGTTTGCCTTCACGCGGATGCCAGTCGGTATACAGCAAGGCTTTGTGTGCCCCATTTTCAGAAACCTCATATACCGTCACCTCTTCGTGATATTTCGGGATGTCGTTGCGCACACTGAATGTGAGTCCATATAACCGATTTGCAGCCTCAAATGCCCCTTCCAATACACGCTGTAAGGGAAAATAAGGTTTCAAGGTTTCGTCAGATAGGTTGAATTTGGCTTTCCTCAATTTTTCCGCATAATATGCATGGTCGTAAGGCATCATTTCATCGATTCCATCTTCCCGGGCCAATGCCTTTAGCTGGTCGATCTCCTGTTGTGCATGGGGTTTGGCCTTTTCCAGCAGGTTGTTCAGAAAATCCAGTACAATGGCAGGGGAGGAAGCCATACGTTCCTGCAATACGAAGTCGGCATGCGTGCCAAAACCCAATAATTTGGCACGTTCGTCGCGCAAGACGACGATATTACGTACGATGCCTTCGTTGTTATATTCATTGGGTTTCAGTGCGCGG
Source organism: Parapedobacter defluvii (assembly GCF_014642075.1). Taxonomy (GTDB): domain Bacteria; phylum Bacteroidota; class Bacteroidia; order Sphingobacteriales; family Sphingobacteriaceae; genus Parapedobacter; species Parapedobacter defluvii. The sequence continues at coordinate 106,225 of NZ_BMIK01000006.1, forward strand.
GTAGATGAAGCGCGGTATAGTTCCCTGCGCAGGTCCCGGTTGACCGCATATTTCATGAACGGTACAAAGCTCGGGAAATGAAGGGTAAACACCCATCCGTCTAGCTGACGTTTTTCGGCTTCGGCCTTGGCGGCGGCCAGGATAGATTCCGGCAAACCCGTCAATTGCTCCCTGTCCTGTATATGCAAGTGATATGCGTTGGTTTCCTGGAGTACGTTCTGCGAGAATTTCATGGTCAGCGTAGCCAGCTGCTTATCGATCTCGCGCAGTTTTTCTTTGTTTTCCGTCGATAGCAATGCGCCGTTGCGAACGAATCCTTTGTAGGTTTTATCCAGCAGGCGGCTTTCTTCGCTGTTCAGCGATTGTTCATCCACTGTATCGTGCACCTGTTTCACCCGTTGGAACAGCCCTTTGTTCAGCATGATATCGTTGCTATATGCCGCTAGTATCGGCGATAATTCTTGGGCAAGTTGCTGGATTTCGTCATTCGTTTCGGCCGAGTCTAGGTTGAAGAACGTAGCAGAAACGATGTTGAGCCGTTTACCCACCTGTTCCAGAGCCACAAGGGTGTTGTCAAAATCCGGTGCAGCTGGATTGTCCACGATCGCATCGATTTCCTGTTTGGCGTCTTCAATCAATTGAAGAATAGCCGATTTGAAATGTTCCGGTTTCAGGGATTCAAAAGGTATCGAATCGAACGGCGTGCCGAAAGGCTGTAATAAAGGATTGTTCATGGCCCAAAATTAATAAATTCCGGTGGCTTTTATTTTTCCGAACTTTCAGGTTACGGCTGCGAAGATTCCCTAACGCGTTGTATCTTTGGAAACCGGTGGTCTTTTTGGGGCACCCCGCACGGCCTGTGCCTGAAGGGGATTTTCGGGCCAGGCATGTTTAGGATACCGCCTTTTTAATTCCTTGCGTATCTCGAAATAAGTCGTTTGCCAAAAGCTGCGGAGATCAGCCGTTACCTGTACCGGTTTGAATCCCGGCGACAGGAGGTGCAGTATTACGGAGGTTTGGTTATCATTGATCCGGGGGGTATCCAGCAGCCCGAATACTTCCTGTAGCCGCACGGCTAATACAGGTGGTTCACCGGTGGAAGAATAACGTAGTTTAATCGCTGAGCCACTGGGTACAATAAGGTTGGTAGGTGCCAAATGATCCATCGCCTGTTGCTGTTGGTAGTCGAGACTATGGTGTAAGATATCGCATAGGTCCAGTTTTTTCAGTTCCTCGGCTTTGCGGATTCCTCCCAGATAGGGGGTAAGCCATTGCTCCGGATGGCGGAGCAAGGTGGCCGTGGATACGTCGTGCCAACTGTCTTCCGGCCGCCAATGGCGGAGGCTAAGCACGCGGTTTTGCCATTGCTCCACGGCTTCGGTGAAAGGAAGCAGCTGCATTCCTTCACTGCGGATGGTTTCACAGAGCACATCGATGATGGCCGTCTCATCGGGTTTTGGCAAAGGTAAAGATTCCAGTGTGATGCTGCCGATACGGCGGTCGTGAGAAGCAACCACGCATCCTTTTTGGGTATCCCACGCGATACGTTGTGACGTTTGGACAAACGGCAATAGGTCAGCCGGATTAACCGTAGCAGCGAGAAAGATCTTGCCCAGTCCGTCGCGGGCGTCCAAGAGGGCAATCGCCAGCCAGGGTTCGTGGGCGAGGTCATCGCCCGGTGGTACAACCGCCCTTTTGCCATTGGCCAATTGATAGGTTCCTTTGCCATCATTCCGGGCTTTGGCGATCCGCTCCGGATAGGCATGTGCGAGAAGGAGGCCGGCAACGTAAGGGGCTGTTACTTCATTGTCTTCCTTGGCGTCAAGCAGTTTTCGGTAAGAATGGGCGATCTTTTCGATATTTCCCAGGCGCTTACTCTGTTCATTTCCCGTCCGGTACCTGTGTAATGCTTCGATGCGGGAGGTGATATCCGTTCCTGCTTCTCGGCCAAGCGGATTGCGCTCCTCTAGAAGAGCAGCGATATCGGTTGCGAGACCGGCCCTTCCCAAGCGCTGGCCTTCCAATAGCATGTGGGCGATACGGGGGTGACAAGGCAGGGCATGAATGGCTTTTCCGTGCCGGGTGATTTTTCCATCGTCAAGTGCGCCAAGTTTGGTCAATAGATCTTGGGCCAGCATTACGGTAGTGGGGGGCGGCGGTGTGAGCCAATCCAGCTGTTTGAGGTCCTGTACACCCCACTGGGCCGTATCGAGCAGAAGGGAGGTCAGATCGGCTTCCAGAATTTCCGGTGTCCGGTAGGCAGCCATGCGCTGTTCGGTGGCTGCGGTCCATAGTCGGTAGCAGGTTCCCGGTCCGAGTCTGCCGGCACGTCCGGCGCGCTGGTTGGCCGCATCCTGCGAGATACGGATGGTTTTCAGGCGCGACAAGCCCGACGGTGGGTCGAACACCAGGGTGCGCGTATAACCGCAATCTATTACAACGGTGATTCCTTCAATGGTAAGGCTGGTTTCCGCAATAGACGTGGCCAGCACGATTTTTCGTTGGTCCCGGCGATTAGGTTGGATGGCGGCATGCTGTTCAGCCAACGACAGTTGCCCGTAGAGTGGATGGACGGCTGCCCCCATTGAGTTGGCAAGGAGCAGCTGTTCACAGGCACGGATTTCCGCTTCGCCCGGCAAGAAGACGAGTATATCCCCCTGTTTTTCCCGGATAGCACGGATGACAGTACGAGCACATTCCCGCGGTAACTCCCGCAGATCAGGTTCTTCTGTGTGGACGATATCGACTGGATACATGCGTCCGTCGCTTTCCACAACCGGCGCCTGCAGTAAAGTGGCAAGCTGATCGGTATCCAATGTGGCCGACATGATTAGCAGTCGCAGGTCAGGCCGTAATATGGCTTGACTTTCCCGGCACAGTACCATGGATAGGTCCGTGTGCAGGCGCCGTTCATGAAACTCATCGAAGATGACAATGCCCACGTTTTCCAGTGCATTGTCATGATGAAGCATGCGGGTGAGGATGCCTTCCGTGACTACCTCGATACGCGTACGGGAGGACGTCTGGTTTTCAAAGCGGACACGGTAGCCCACCGTCCCGCCCGCTTTTTCGCCTAAGAGGGATGCCATGCGATGGGCAATACTGCTCGCAGCCAGGCGGCGCGGTTCTAGCATGATGATTTTCCTGCCCTGCAACCACGGCTCATCCAGCAGTGCCAGCGGTACGATGGTACTTTTGCCCGCCCCGGGTGGTGTGCTCAGAATAAGGGTGTTGTGCGCCGCAAGAATCTGCCTGACCTGTGGAATGGATTCGGCGATCGGCAGATCGGTGGTGAATGGATGAAAGCGCGCTGTCATTGTGGGCAAATTTACCTAAGTTTGCGGATGCTGGAAACTCAGGGAACCCATATTTTTATTTTTCGGGATACAGCCGTGGAGCAGCTTTCTGAGCCGATGATTGTGTCGGTCTCTGAACGTGGTTTTTGGGCGGATTCCCAGGCCATCGCTTTGGTACAGCCTAGGGAGTTGGCGGTGGATGCGGGGACATTTACCTGCCGTCTTTCGGACGGGGGGGAGGCAACGGTCGGTGTAATTCAGGAAGACGGTCAGGTAACCGTATCCAGCGATCTGGCCGGTCCGGACGAAGTCCTTACAGCACTAGAAGCCACGGTATTGATTGCGCTCGTTCGAAGGGAAGAACTAGGTGTTTTTTTTGTGTCTTCGCTCCGCCACCGCAGGTTGCGACAGGCGGCTGTCGCCTACGGACTGGAACATGAGCCCGATCTAGACCGTTACCTGGCTCCCGTGCTTACTGGTGGACGATTAACCATCCAACCCCGTTTGGCGGGGTTGCTGCCACTTACGTCGCCCAAGTTCCGCGAACTGGAGGAACAGGCGGAGCGCAGGCATCCACAGCCGCCGGATGAGACATCCACAGAACGGACTATTTTGGTTGTCAGCCGCCATAAATATTACCGGAATCCGGTAGTAGAACTTATAGACGCAGGGCGCACCCGTTCCGGAAGTTTAAAACCACCTTTTAATCGTGTTGAGCCACTTCAGCGGCTTACCATGGCCGTAGGAGTTGAGGAGGCCAAGTTCTATGCTGCAATTGCCCGGCTCCAGCAGGTAGAAAACGGGGACCGTATGGCTTCGGATTTGCTAGCGCTGCGTACCGTGATCAGAAACGGAGCAGACTATCCCCTGTACTACCACGATGAACAACTGGGTGAAAATTTTTCGTCTAAATCGCTTGTTCCGGTAAAGGCGGTGGCAATGCTTGGCACGGTTAGCCTTTCCGTGCGGGCAGCGGGTGCTTTTTATGCGATTACCGGTAACGTTGGACTGGACGGAAAATCTTATGCATTGCATGAACTACCGCTTAAGCTAGGATGTTTTTTCCTACTGAAAGACACGTTGTATCTTGCAGACAGTACGCTGCTGCTATCCTTGGTAGCCCTGCTGCGCGAACAAGGGGGGAAATTGCTTATTCATGCCAGCAAATACCGTGACTTCCAGCGGCAATTGCTCGACAAACTGTCGGAAAGCATCCGCGTGGAATACCCCGATGTCAAACCTGGCACGCCGGCGCAACTGGCCGAGACAGGCTTCGCTGCATTGCCCGAGCGGTTAATTTACCTATCGGATTTCGGTCCGCATGTCATGCTTATCCCCGTTGTCCGTTATGGTGAGGCAGAGGTAGCAATCCGGACAGAAAAGCAATTGAAGGCAGTGGATGGAAAGGGGAATGAATTCAGGGTTGCACGGAATGCGGATTTCGAACAGGCATTTATTGAAGGGCTTATTAAGCAGCATCCCTACTTTCCGGAACAGCTGGATAACCAACTCTACTATTTCTACCTTCATAAACGGTATTTTCTAGATGAAGCGTGGTTTTTGCCGGTGTTTGATACCTGGCGTGAAGCAGGCATCGAAGTATACGGGTTCAATGAGCTCAGTGGCAATAAATTGAATCCAAACAAAGTAACGGTTGATATCAAAGTCATCAGCGGATTAAATTGGTTCAACGCCACGCACGAGGTACGTTTTGGAAGGAAAAAAGCATCGTTGAAAAAAATTCAGGCAGCGCTGCGCAATAAGAGCAGGTATGTGGCGCTGGACGACGGAACAGTCGGTATTCTGCCCCAAGAATGGCTGGAAAAGTTTGCACAGTATTTCCGTGCAGGCGAAGTGGTGGACGATGTGACCATCCGTTTTGCGAAAGCCAATTTTGAAACGGTAGGGGTCCTCTATGACGCGGCGATGTTGGACGAAACGGCTGCCACTGAAATCCGGGAATTCCGTGAGCGGCTGGCCAATTTCGAGTCTATCCCCGACGTGGATGCACCCCGCGGCCTCCGGGTTAAGCTTCGTCGCTATCAGCAGGAAGGATTGAACTGGCTATGCTTCCTGGATGAATTCAAGTTCGGCGGGATACTGGCGGATGAAATGGGCTTGGGAAAAACGGTGCAGGTCATCGCCTTTATGCTGTCGCAACGGGAGGCTGGCCGGAAAGGCACAGACCTCGTGGTGGTGCCCGCCACGCTGATCTTTAATTGGCAACGGGAGTTGGCTGCATTGGCTCCGTCGTTGACGGTATTAACGTTGTATGGTTCCAGTCGTGCCAAATCACTTGAAACCGTCGGACAATACGATGTGGTACTGACTTCCTACACCACCTTGTTGGCTGATATCCGCTTTCTGAAGGGGATTGTTTTCAACTACATATACCTCGATGAATCCCAGTACATTAAAAATCCCGATTCACAGCGGTATAAGGCAGTTCGACTTCTGCAGTCCGGCAATCGGATTGCCATCAGCGGTACGCCCTTTGAAAACAGTTCATTCGACCTGTATGGGCAGTTATCATTTGCCTGTCCCGGTTTGCTGGGCGACAAGCGGTATTTCAGGGATGTGTATGGAAGACCCATTGATCTGTTCAAAAATAAAAAACGCCGGATGGAACTGCAACGTAAAATCCGGCCCTTTATCCTGCGGCGTACCAAGCAGGAGGTTGCGACGGACCTGCCCGAAAAGGTTGCTACCGTACTGTACAGTGAAATGGGAGTGGAACAGCGAAAGATATACGATGCCTATGAAAAGGAATTCCGTGATTTCCTTTCAGCCCTGTCCGGTGAGGACGTGGATAACAGTCCGATGCACGTGCTCCGCGGATTGACTCGGCTGCGACAGCTCTGCAATTCACCTGCATTGTTGCCCGATGGGATGCTGAATACTGCCGTATCGGCTAAAATTGAATTGCTCAAAGAGCAGATTCAGGATAAAGCCCCTTATCATAAAATCGTAGTTTTCTCACAGTTTGTGTCGATGCTTCACCTCATCGCAGACATGTTGGATGATATTGGCATCCGATACGTCAGCCTTACGGGCGGTACGCGTAATCGCGAACAGGTTGTCAACGCATTTCAAGAAGACCCTGCCATCCGGATTTTCCTGATCAGCCTGAAAGCAGGTGGCACCGGCTTAAACCTGACGGCTGCGGAAGTGGTATATTTAGTAGATCCTTGGTGGAATCCTGCGGTGGAAAACCAGGCGATTGACCGTGTACACCGCATCGGCCAGGAAAAGAAAGTAGTGGCTTACCGGTTAGTGACCCCGGGTACTGTGGAAGAGAAAGTGTTGCAACTACAGGCCACCAAGCTTGCATTGGCAGATGGATTGGTGGACAGCGATAGCTCATTTTTCCGGACATTGGACAAGGAAAAGTTGTTGGGGTTGTTGTAGTTTACCCCGTAACGGATGGGGACCATTTGTGGGTATGTTTTTGAAAAACGACAAATTATCCTTATCTTTGGAAAAAATGTCGCATATGGCTGCAAGTAAGAAAGAGACGAAGGTTTATTGGGATGTGGTATCGCTCTTGGGAGGAAAAGAAGTGCTCGGCATGGGTGTCAAAACAGAGTTTGATTTGATTACCCTAAGTAATGAGGGATTGAAACGAGCATCGCTCGACGCGCTGATTTCCTTTTTGGGAATGCCCAAGAAACAGTTTGTAGAAAGCATCCTTGATATGTCGGTGAAAACCATCGAACGCAAGCGTAGCGAAGACCGCTTGGATCGCCATACCTCCTCGCATATCATCGAGATTGCCAAAGTGGTTGAACATGCCGTGATGGTTTTTGAGGATGAAGATAAGGTGCGCGATTGGCTGGCTACGCCCAATCGGTCAATGAACGGGATGCGTCCGCTAGCGCTTTTTCACATGCCCACGGGGCTGGCCTTGGTCAATACCGTATTGGGACGCATTGAAGAGGGGGTGTATTCCTGATGCTGCTCTACCGGATCGCTAAATCGAGGCAGCGAACCACTGATCTTTCAGGCATGGGTGCATATACATTTGGGGGGCGCTGGAATAATCCGGGCACCTATATGCTTTATACCAGCGAGAACAGCTCGTTGGCTTACCTGGAAAACCTCGTGCATTTCGACCCGGACATCATTCCACCCAAGCTGTTTATCATAAGCATTGAGGTGGGGGGCAAGCCCGAGTTAATCCATACACTGCCCGATTCTGCGTATCCGAAACAATGGACAAAGCTGGGCCACCTGGAAAACAAACGGATGGGCGACCGGTGGATGCGGGAAGCCAATTACTTGGGTGTCCGGGTGCGGTCGGCAGTCAATCCTAAAGAATACAATTGTTTATTGAATCCGTTATTCCCAGGCTATCACGATTTGATCACCGTAGCATCCGTGGAACAGCTGCCCGTTGATAGCCGACTTATCCGCATTAAGATGGGGTAGAAGCCTGGTTGGTTTCGATCCGTTTGTTCCGGAATATCAGGAGGAAAAGCAGGGCTAGTGCCAACGCATAACCAGCGAATGTAAACCAGATATTGGGCCAATCCCGAACACCGCCGGAGCTTGTAAAGTGGTCGACCACCCACCCGCTACCGTAGCCGCCGATAATGGCTCCGAAGCCATTGGTCATAATCATGAAGAGCCCCTGTGCACTGGAGCGAATTTTCGGCGCCGCAACTTTTTCGACATACAGTGAGCCGGAAATGTTGAAGAAATCGAAAGCCATGCCGTAAATGATCATGGATAAGACCAACAGGTACAGCCGGTTATCGGGGTTTCCCAAACCGAACAGGCCAAAGCGGAATACCCAGGCAAAGATGCTAAACAGAATCACGTTGCGGATGCCGAAGCGTGTAAGGAAAAACGGAATCAGCAAAATAAAAAAGGTTTCGGAAATCTGGGAAATGGAGAGCAGTAGGTTGGGGTGCTGCACACCGAATGAATCCGGATAGGTAGATTTAAAATCGTCCAGAAACGGGCCACCGAAAGCGTTGGTAATCTGCAACGCGGCTCCCAACAACAACGAAAAGACAAAAAACAACGCCGTGTTTTTCTTCCTAAACAGGATAAAGGCATCCAATCCGAGTGACGAAGCGAGCTTTTTTTTTCGGGTTTCATCCAGAAACGGAGGGGAGGGAGGTACAGTAAATGCATAGCAACCCAGAAATAACCCTGCGCCGGCGGCGAGGTAAAGTTGATTCGTACTCTTTGTCCACCCCAACAGATCGACGGCCCACATGGCCACGATAAAGCCTACCGTGCCCCACACCCGGATGGGCGGGAAAGACCGGATCACGTCAAATTCTCTTCTCGTCAATACATTGTAACATACCGAATTGGAAAGTGCCAGGGTGGGCATGTAAAACAGTGAATTGATAAGCATCAAGCTGTAAAACGTCTGGAAGTCAGTAACGCGCGTTGCCGCAATCAATGCGCCCGCTGCAATAAAATGCGCAACGGCAAATACACGTTCTGCATTGATCCAGCGGTCGGCCACAATACCGAGCAACCCGGGCATAAACACCGCTGCAATGCCCATGGTTGAATAGACAGAGCCGATCTGCAGACCGGAAAAACCGAGTTGACTCCCCATATAACCACCAAGAGAAATCAACCACGAACCCCAGACGAAAAACTGAAAGAAGTTCATCACCGTGAGTCGGGTTCGGATCGACATAGTTACCGATTTTAGTTACGACGATTTTCTTCGTGTGATTTCATCCCGTATTCGGGCAGCTTTTTCATACTGCTCATCCGCCAGTGCCTTGGAGAGGGTTTCCTGCAACTGGTCGTCGGTCATCGATGCAAATGAAGAAGCATCTTTGGAAGTCATCGCTTCCGGGTCGCCGGCTCCTGACGATTCAATGTTCTCAAGAAACACGAAATCATTCCCTTCGATGACGATACCGGCAGAAGCCAAAATGAATTCATAGGTATACACCGGTGCCTTAAACCGTACGGCTAGTGCAATGGCATCCGATGTCCGGGCATCGATTTCGGTTTGCTTGTGCCCGTCGTTAAAGATGATCTTTGCGTAGAAGATACCATCGACAAGGTTGTAAATGATTACTTCATCGATTCGTATGTGGTAGGTTTCTGCAAAGGTTTTGAACAGATCGTGGGTTAAGGGCCTGCTTGGGGTCATCTTCTCAATTTCGATGGCGATAGCCTGTGCTTCGAAACCGCCGATAATGATGGGTAAGCGCCGGCGGCCCGACACTTCGCCCAACACCAATGCATAAGCGCCGGACTGGGTCTGGCTATAGGACAAACCGACAATATCTAACTTAATCTTCTTCATACATCATTCCCCTACGGGACACACAAAGATGCGAATAGTTATTGAAAATACCGTTACCTTACCTGTTTTTATCGTATAAAGTTAGCCTTTGTAAGCCTTAATGGCTGCCGTAAGTTTGGGTACCACCTCAAAGGCATCGCCAACAATCCCATAATCAGCTACTTTAAAAAAGGGAGCCTCGGGATCTTTGTTAATGACCACAATGGTTTTTGAAGCGCTGACGCCGGCCAGGTGCTGAATAGCTCCCGAGATTCCGATTGCGATATATAGATTCGGGCTTACGGTGATTCCCGTTTGGCCCACGTGTTCGGAATGTGGCCGCCATCCAGCGTCCGATACCGGTTTAGAACAAGCGGTAGCTGCACCCAGCGCATCTGCCAATTCTTCGATCATTCCCCAGTTTTCCGGTCCTTTGAGCCCACGTCCGGCGGAGACCACGATTTCAGCGTCCGGCAGCGTTACTTTGTCCGTGGTGCGGACAATGTCCTGAATAGCGGTTGCAAAATCGTTGTTTGGTATCGTTGGATGGAACGGTTCGATCTCTGCATTGCCCCCGGTTTCCCGTAGTTCAAAAGCGTTCGGGTTCAATGCAATTACCTTCTTCGCGGAGGTAAGTTCAGTAAGGGCAAATGCTTTACCGGAAAATGCGGTTTTCTTCACGGTGATTTTGTCGCCATCAATTTGCGGCAACTCAACGGCCCCGTCAGCCAATCCGGCTTGCAGCTTGGCTGCCACGCGTGGTGCCAGTCCTTTCCCGCTGAAGGAGTTGGAAATAACGATGAGATCTGCCCCTACGTAGTTGGCGGCCTCGGCAATCACCGATGCGTATGCCTGGTTGATGAATTGTTTTAATTGGTCATTGGACACATCCAGCACCCGGGAGGCACCGTAATTTCCCAATGAAGCCAATGCCGGCTGATCAACGTTACCGATGGATATAGCGGTAAGAGAGGTATTCAGGCTGTCTGCTAGGGCTTTTGCATAGGAAACCACTTCGTATACGGATTTCTTAAACGAGCCGTTGTTATTTTCGGTATATACTAAAACTGACATATTCGGGGATAAGTAAAAAGTAAAAAAATAAAAATACTGGAGAACCTAAATCACCTTTGCTTTGTTGTGCAACAGGTCTACTAATTTTTCTACTTCGCCAGCGTCCACCCATGTAACGGCGCCCCGGGGTTCGGGAGTTTCATAGCGCACCACTTTGGACAACACAGGCACTTCAACCGGTTCGATGACATCGAGTGGTTTCGTACGTGCGCTCATAATTCCCCGCATATTGGGAATACGGGGTTCGGCGACGCCCTCCGCCGTGCCCGCAACCAAGGGCAGTGGGACGGAAAGCACTTCCTTGCCACCTTCGATTTCACGTTCCACCGTAGCGGCATTGCCATCGATGTCAATTTTCTTGGCAGTGGATATGGAAGGAATACCCAGCAGTTCGCCCACAAAAGCCGCTACCTGGGCACCGTTGTAATCAATGGATTCTCTTCCGGTAAGAATCAGATCGAATCCCTTGTCTTTTGCATAGTTTGCAATCTGATGGGCTACAAACCACGCATCACGCGGCACGGCATTTACACGCACAGCCTGATCGGCCCCCGTGGCTAGGGCTTTGCGGATCGTTGCTTCGGTACCGGTTTCTCCAATATTGATCACGGTGACCGTTCCATTGCCCCCTTCGGCCAGGCCAATGGCTTTTGACAAAGCTATTTCGTCATAGGGATTTACAATGAACTGGATTCCGGAAGTATTCAATGACGTGTGGTCGCTCGTGAACGTTATTTTGGAAGTCGTGTCGGGCACGTTGCTGATACAAACTAATATGTTCATAAAAAATTGGTTTTATACAAACATCGGCAAACTTCTGTGGATATGCAAACCAAAAGGGGATTGTGTAGTTGCTTATTTAATGATAGATTTGCTTCTTATACGATAGTTTGACCGTTTGTTATGACCGACCGTTTACAGCAACTGACTGATTTTTTAGCTGAGAATCCGAATGACCCGTTTCTTACCTACGCACTTGCTACGGAACACCTCAAACTGGGGCATACCGAAGAGGCGTTGCGATACTATGAAGAATTAGTTGTTAAACATCCTGCATACGTGGGCACATATTATCACCTCGGTAAATTATACGAGGCGCTGAATAGGAGGGAAGATGCGATTGCCGTTTACGAAAAAGGCATGCATAGTGCGCGAACCAAACGCGATATGCATGCGTTATCCGAATTGCAGGCCGCTTACCGTACGGCTACCGGAATGGATGATGAAGATGAATAATTAAACGGTGCCGGGATTGCTGACATCAGCAGGGGAATCATGTCTTCTTTTATACTTCCTGTCGGAGAAACTTTCCTTATCAATATCTGTTACTTCTTCAGCCTCTGCTATTATGTCATTTTCGTCCTTTCCCTTTTTTGGGATTGGTTTACGATACCGATCCTCTTTTAAAGGGCTCGTTGATTGATTTTTCCGTTCCATCACTGTTCTCCTTTCTACTATTAGTAATTTCGCTGTAGAAGATAACAACCAACCTTTTTTATTGTTTGCCTATATTATGCTTTTTCCAGACACAGTTCCTTTAATTTACTAACCACGAAATCAATTTCTTCACGAGTGTTGTTTTTGCAGAAGGAGAAGCGTACACTCGGTCGGCCGGAATTTACACCGATTGCTCGCAATACATGAGAGCCGATGTCAGACCCCGAACTGCAGGCACTTCCGCCTGAGGCGGATATACCCGCTATATCCAGGCTGAAGAGCATCATATCCGCGATATCGGTACAGGGAAATGATACATTCAACACCGTATACAAGCTGTTTTCCGGTGTGATATCGCCATTGAACTGAACGTCATGGATGTTTTCCCTCAGTTGGGCTATCATATAGTCTTTCAAACCCTGTATATGCTGCCGGTGCTCCGCCATTTCAGCATAGCAGATTTCAAGCGCCTTTGCCAGGCCCACGATGCCGTACACGTTTTCGGTGCCCCCCCGCATGTTGCGCTCCTGGGCACCCCCATAAATAAAGGGGTTTATCTTGGTGTTATGGTTCACATATAGAAACCCAACTCCCTTGGGACCATGGAATTTATGAGCAGCACCTGTTATGAAATCGATTTGCAACTTGGTCAAATCGTGCTTGTAATGCCCCATGGTCTGCACCGTATCCGAATGGAAAATGGCTTGGTATTGCTTACACAAGGCTGATATGTATTCAATATCTGTAAGCGTGCCGATTTCATTATTGGCATGCATCAGCGAAACGAATGAACGGGGGTTATCTTTCAGTAATTGTTCCAATTGTTGCAAATCTACTTGGCCTTTCCCGTCTACATTAAGTAGGGTCAACTTAACCGTACCGTTTTTTTCAAGTGCTTCCAATGTATGCAGTACGGCATGGTGTTCTAGAGGCGAAGTGATGGCGTGTTTAATGCCGTTGTCTACAATGCCCCTAACGATCGCAGTATTGTCGGCCTCGGTTCCGCCCGATGTAAAAAAAATTTCCGACGGTGAAGTGTTCAACAATCCAGCTACCGTTTTGCGCGCTCGTTCCACGATCGTTTTTACCTGTCGCCCATGTGCATGAATCGATGAAGGATTTCCATAGCTAAGCTCCATGGTTTCGACCATGGCCTTGATAACCTGAGGGTCAAGAGCCGTCGTGGCGGCGTTGTCAAAATACACTTGCATGGTGCAAAGGTACGAAGATTCGCATTTAGAATGCGCTCGATAAAAAGTGAAATTTTTTTGAAATGTTTTAAGGGTTCGTTCGTCTATAGATACAAAGGATTGGAAAATCGTCTCACATACGTGGAAAATGACTAATGAAAAGCAAGGAAAAATAACGGCAACCGTCGCCTCACACAAGAAGGGGTTGCTCGGCTTCATTAGGAAACATGTAAGCAACGATGCCGACGCGGAAGATATTCTGCAGGATGTATGGTACCAACTGAGTGCAGTGATCAATACGCGGCCGGTGGAGCAATTGGGAGCTTGGTTGTACCGCGTTGCAAAAAACCGGATCATTGACAAGAGGCGTAAGAAGTCCGAATCTACCTGGAACCACCTGGCAGATGAGGACAGTGAGGAACAGCAATTCGGCAAATTCACGCCGGTGGCCGACGACAATCCGGAGACTGCTTTTCAGGAACGCATGGCTTGGCAGCAGTTATGGCGGGCGTTGGAAGAGCTTCCGCCTGCGCAAAAGAATGTATTTATCTGGCACGAGTTAGAACACCTGTCTTTCGCAGAGATCGCTGAAGTTACCGGTGAGCCAGTGGGTAAACTCATTTCCCGAAAGCATTATGCGGTATTGCACCTGAGGAAACGGCTGAAAATCTTTTATGATGAATTAATGGTAAAATAACGAGTAAGTTAACAAAGAAAAACATGAAAAAATTATTTAGAAGTAGAATACGGTTTATTTTTATTCCCATTCTAGCCATTGGCTTCCTCTTTTTGGTAAGCTTTGCGGTGATGCATCTTTGGAATTACACATTACCGGCGCTGTTTGGGGTTAAGGCCATCAACCTGTGGCAGTCGATGGCCTTATTCTTCCTCTGTAAGTTGCTGTTCGGCTTCGGGGGCGGAGGTCCGAGGCGTGGCGGTCCGCAATGGAGCAAAAGGGCCATGCGCAGGAAATTTGCCCAAATGGACGTAGCGGACAAAGCGCGGTTCAACGCCTACATGCAGCGGGATTGGTGCCGGTGGGAGTCTTGGGGAGAACCGGTTAACACAGGTGCAGATCCAAATCGTAACGACGGAGACCAACACCAACATGAAGAGAAAGGACACAGGCAATGACAGATATCTTCATTTACAAAACCAATGTAAGCACGCCGGTGCACGTCAGGCAAGTCGAGCTACTTTTTGAACGTATGGTGTCGATCAAGCATTGGACGTTTGACTTGGAAGACTGCGATAAGATTCTACGGATAGAGGCCATTGGCCTCCAACCGGAAACAGTGGCACTTCTATTGGAAGAGGCAGGGATTTTCTGCGAACCACTGGAATACGAGCTATAGAAAAGTTTCGGTTAGGTATCCCATTGTATTGCATATAAAAGTAACTTTAGCTAAGTTTGATCCGCTAATGTATTCCTAACTTATGCAGATGAAATCCTTTTTGACCTTTCTGCTTGTCACATCGGCATTGATGCTTGGTGCGCAGACTCCTTCAATCCAAAAATCCGCACCGCTTACGGAAGCAAATCCCACCCGTGTAGGCGTCTCTCCAAATCGATTAAATCGGATAGACGAAATGTTGCAGCAGGCCGTGTCCGGCGGGCAGATTCCGGGTGTCGTTGCATTGATTGCGCGGAAAGGCAAAATAGTATATTACAAAGCTTTCGGTACGGCGGATGCTAACACCGGCCGGCCACAGAAAAGAGACGATATTTTCCGGATTGCATCCCAGACAAAAGCGATAACGGCAACGGCAGTCATGATGCTCTGGGAAGAAGGGAAATTCCAGTTAGACGACCCCGTCTCTAAATACATTCCGGAATTCAAAAACCCACAGGTGTTGCAGTCCTTCCACTATGCAGATACGAGTTACACGACCCGCCCTGCTAGCAGGGAAATTACCATCAGGCATCTGCTTACCCATACATCAGGGCTTGGATATGGCGTCATTGATGGCGATGAACGGATGAAAATGATCTATGAAAAAGCAGGGACAACCGATCTGTTCAGTACCAGTGATGTGTCCATTGGCAGCGTGGTGAAAAAGCTGGCTAAATTGCCGCTTCACCACGATCCGGGCGAAAAATTCACCTACAGCATGGGACAAGATGTGCTGGGATACTTTGTTGAAGTAATTTCAGGTCTTCCCTTTGACCGTTTTCTGCGGGAACGTTTATTTGATCCGTTGGGAATGGACGATACCTGGTTTTACCTGCCCGATGAAAAGGCGAACCGCCTAGTGGCCATTCAGCATAAAAAAGAAGATAAATGGGCAAACTATCCGCACACATTTTACGATCCTGATTACCCCATTACGGGTGCACGTAAATTCTTTTCCGGCGGGGGTGGTCTTTCCAGCACAGCGAAAGATTACGCGACATTTCTGCAGATGTATCTCAATGGCGGTGAACTCAATGGCGTGAGAATCCTTAGCCGGACAACGATCGCCAGCCTGATGGCCAATCAGGTCGGCGAGTTGATGGGTACTGATCAATACTATGGGCTGGCATTTGGTGTGCTGACCGGCCAAGGGGCGATGAAAGGCGGACAAGGAAGCGAAGGGACATTTACCTGGGGCGGATATTTTAATACCCAATATTTTGCCGACCCCAAAGAGCAAACCATCGGCATCCTGATGAAGCAGACGCAGGGCCCGGTAGACGACCAAACCGCCTGGAAGTTCAGGCAACTTATCGTAACGGCCATCGATGATTGATGGATAAGAAATATTGCTTACCTTTGCCAGACAATGGAAAGCCAACAACCGGAAAAAGAAGAATATACCTTCTGGACAAGGTATAAGCGTTTTGCTGGAAATGAAATACTGCTTTATGTGATTATGGCAATTGGTATTCTATTGGGGATTGTAGTATTTAGTTAACAGAAAACATGAACCTCAAATTGAAACGCCCGTTGGCTTTTTTTGATCTGGAGACAACCGGCGTGAATATCTCTGCAGACCGGATCGTTGAAATTTCTATCCTGAAGATTTCTCCGGAAGGTGAGGAAGCCGTCAGAACCCTGAAAATCAATCCTGAAATTCCCATTCCATTGGAGTCATCGATGTTCCACGGGATTTACGACGACGACATCAAAGAGGCACCTACCTTCAAAGCCGTTGCCAATGAATTGGCTTCCTTCATCGGGGATGCGGATTTAGCAGGTTATAATTCAAATAAGTTCGATATCCCGATGCTGATGGAGGAATTTATCCGAGCAGGTGTAGATTTTTCGCTGGATGGCCGCCATTTTGTCGATGTACAGAATATTTTCCATCAGATGGAACAACGCACGCTGAAAGCTGCCTACCGTTTTTATTGCGAGAAAGATCTCGATAATGCTCATAGTGCGGAGCATGACGTCCGGGCAACCTATGAAGTGTTGAAATCTCAACTGGACCGCTATGAAAATATGGAATGGGAGGATAAGTTGGGCAACAAATGTGTTCCGGTTATCAATGACGTTGAGGCGCTGCACCAGTTCACCAACCTGAGTCGCCCGGTAGACTTTGCCGGAAGAATGGTATTCAATGAACAGGGGGAAGAAATATTTAACTTCGGAAAGCATAAAGGGCGCGCAGTTGAAGAGGTATTTACGATCGAGCCCAGCTATTATTCGTGGATGATGCAGGGTGACTTTCCTTTATACACGAAAAAGTGCCTTGATAAAGTATGGCAGCGGTTCCGTTCCAAACAGAAAGAACAGCGGCAGACCCAAAAAGAGCCTTCTGTCCGTGATACGCCTCCCACAGCCTCCTCACATCCAAACAGAGAAAGGCGGCCCGATAAAGATAAACATCACCACCATCCGCAATCCCGTACAAAACAAAAACCCGGCCCCATAACGGATGATATGCTGAAAAATCTACAGGCTAAGTTTGGGAAATGACAGCAGGATGTTGAAAGGATTCCGTGAATCCGCTATCTTTGTGCTTTTAATTTTTAGCTATCGGCTATCGGCTATTAGTTTTTGACTTTTCATACCATGCCACAAGAAAACGAACATGTAAAATGCCTAATCATCGGCTCAGGTCCCGCAGGTTATACCGCCGCTATCTATGCGGCACGTGCTGATTTGAAACCGGTATTGTATACCGGCATTGTGCCCGGCGGTCAATTGACACAGACCACAGAAGTAGAGAATTTTCCAGGCTATCCAGACGGTGTACAGGGACCGCAAATGATGGAAGATTTCAGGAAGCAGGCAGAACGTTTCGGTACCGATATACGCTTCGGTTACGTTACATCGGTCAATTTTTCGGAAGATGTACATAAGGTTGTGATAGATGGCGAACACGCCATTACAGCGGATACCGTGATTATTGCTACGGGTGCCACCGCTAAATGGTTGGGTCTGGAAAGCGAGCAAAAGTATAACGGCTTCGGTGTTTCGGCTTGCGCGGTGTGCGATGGTTTCTTTTTCAGAGGACAGGATGTAGCGATTGTAGGGGCTGGCGACACCGCCGCTGAAGAGGCCACGTATCTTGCCAAACTTGCCAATAAGGTACACATGCTGGTGCGCCGGGATGAATTCCGGGCATCAAAAGCTATGCAACACCGTGTATTGAATACTCCCAATATCGAGATCCATTACAATACCGAAACTAAGGAGATTGTAGGCGATGGGCAAAATCTGACCGGGGTTTTAATATATAACAACCAAACACTTGCCGAAAGGGTACTGCCGGTTACCGGTTTTTTTGTTGCCATCGGACATAAACCCAACACCGAGTTGTTTCAGGGGATATTGGATATGGATATCAATGGATATTTGATAACCCAGCCGGATAGCACACGCACCAACATTGAAGGCGTGTTTGCCTGCGGCGATGTACAGGATCACATATACAGGCAAGCCGTAACGGCTGCGGGAACGGGTTGCATGGCCGCTTTGGAAGCGGAGCGCTACCTTGCTGCGAAGGAGTATTCAATGATGTAATTTCGGGTGTCTTAGTAGACCGGTGAGCCCCTTTCAAGCCATCGCGACCAATTTTCATCATACACGTGGATCTCGGTCGTTTGTATATCGTGGTTGTTGTATACCGGGTTCCCCTGATTGACCCATTCGTAAATGCCTCCAAGTAGCAGATATACATGCCGGTAACCCGCTTTTTGAAGCTTCTCACCAATGCGTTCACTTCGGTTGCCAACAGCGCAGTACACCACAAGCGTATCATTCTTCGGAATGTCATACACATCACGCATGTCAAACCAAATGTAGCCGACATGACGTGTATGCCGGATGTGACTTACCTCGAACTCGTTGTCCTCTCGCGTATCCAGTAAGGTAACACCCTGCTTCATCATCGTTTTTAGGCCATTAACCGTCACCGTAGGCACACTGTGGCGGTATACACTGTTAAGCCGGTCGGCAAATTCCGGATTCAGGATCGAATCCTGCTGTATATTTCCCCAAATCAGGTGGGCTAGCGCAACTAATTTCCACATCAGTTTGCTCGTTCCAGATCCAAAATGTTCGTACCGATATCTTGTACGGCGATATCGGGCAATGCAGCGGCCAGGATGCTAGAACCAATGGCTGACCGGTAACCTCCTGCGCAGTGCACGGCAATCGGCTTATCTGTAGGAATTTCGTGTATACGCTCGCGTAATTCGGGCAGAGGGATTCGGATGGCCTGTTGGAAGATTGGGTTTGAATCGGATTCTTGACGATTCCGGATATCCACAATCGTATATTCTCCCGGATGGTCTGAAAAATGTTTAAGATCAAACGGAATGGATTGTAAGGAGCCACCAGTGGTAATTAGTGTTGCCTCTATCAGGCGTTCATAGCCGATCTTAGCAGCCTTTTCAAGTAATTTTCCCAGCTCATCTGCGCTGTCAGCCAATAAATAGAACCGTTCATCCGGATTAATGACAGAACCCAGCCAGGTTTCGAATCGCAAACCGTCCGGTATATTGAATGACCCGGGGAAGTGCCCTGAGCGGAATTGCTCGACCGGACGGCCATCCACGACAATTGCGTGAGGTTCCATCTCTTGGGGGCCGGTAAGTGCGGGAATCGCCTCAATGCCCGCTAAGAAAGAACCCGCTCCCTGTTTATTCAGCATCACATCGTAGGCAAAATAGTTAGGTACGAAAGGCTGTTGGTCCAGTATCAGGTTAAGGAAGGCTTCTTCACTCATGGGCTGTAGGGCATAATTTTCGCGGATTTCCCTGCCAATTGTACTGTGCAGGTCGTTACCGATATTTTTTCCGCACAGCGAACCCGGCCCATGGGTGGGATAGACCAAAACGTCGTGTGGAAGCTTCATCAATTTGGTGCGTGTGGTGTGGTACAGCTGTTTGGCCAAAGCTCTGGCTTCGGCGCGAATATTCCCTACATTCTCCCGTAAGTCCGGTCGTCCCACGTCTCCTACAAATAGTGTATCGCCGGTGAATACTGCGTGGGGCCGTCCGGCTTCATCCAATAGCAGAATGCTGATGCTATCGGGAGAATGACCTGGAGTATGGATGGCCTGCAGCTGCACATTGCCCAATGGAATGCGGTCATTCTCGTCAAACGGTATATGTGGATATTCAGCGCCAACCAAGCCACTGATGTAAATCGGGGCCTCGTTCATTTCGTACAGCTCGACATGTGAACTGACAAAATCTGCATGCGGGTGTGTTTCAATGATAGCCGATATGCGTGCGTGTTGGCTTGCCGCAAAATCAAGGTACGGTTTGGGGTTCCGCCCCGGGTCTATCAGCGCTAGTTGGCCTCCACTGATGATGGCATAGGAAGCATGCGCCAGTCCTTTATCGTAAAATTGGTGTATATTCATCTATGTGGGCGTTTAGGAAACAAAGATAGGTAAAATGTTTTTTGGGAATTTAATTTGTAATTTGGCCGCATGAGGTGGAACCGCAAATACCTACTATTTTTACCGGGTATCCTGGTAGCGACAGGTGCATGGGCACAAGAAAATATGCTCTTCGGATATGGGCAGCCGAAAGGTAGGATTACTTCCACGGAAATTAATGAGGCATCGGGATTGATAGGTTCAGCGGAGAATGCCGGCTTTTTTTGGACACACAATGACAGCGGCGACGCGGCACGAATATTTCTAATTGATGATTCTGCGCGGCTCCGGGCAACTTATTACCTGCAGGGAATCGTTGCCCGCGATTGGGAAGACATTGCGATGGTGAAACGCTCGGAGCGAAATTACCTGCTGGTGGGAGACATCGGTGACAATAAGAACCGGTATCCATTTGTTTATGTACATCTGTTTGAGGAACCTACAGGAAACGGGGCGACCAAACGTATTGACACAATTCCCAAGGAAAACATCACCACCTTTGTAATGAAATATGAAGACGGGCCACGCGACGCCGAGTCGCTGTTCTTCGATCCGGTGGACGATTATCTGTACGTCATCGGTAAACGAGAGCTTCAGGCAGGAATTTACCGCACTATTCTTCCCGAAATCCCAACGGATACATTGATATTAAAACGTGTCGGCACCATACCTCACACTTTTGTCACTTCGGCTGATATCCGTGCAGATGGAACGGAGATATTGATGAAAAATCTGTTGGGTGTTTTCTATTGGAACCGGAAACGTACAGAATCGGTACCCCAGGCGTTGAAACGGCCGGCTGTTATCCTGCCGTACCGGCCGGAACCGCAAGGCGAGGCCATTGCCTTTTCGCGGGATGGCAAGGGTTATTATACCTTAGGCGAATCAGCATTGGGTTTGAATGCAATTTTGTACTTTTACCAGCGACGTTAATATTCCGATGAAACCTACATGAGCTGTTCTCAAAAAAAATGCGAATAAATTCGCTCATGCAAGCTTCATTGCCACTTAATAACAATTTATTCGAATGAAAAATTACTTACTACTCCTGTTGGTCATGTGGTGCGCGACAGCTACGCAGGCTGCTCAAGTGGATACAGCCGTTGTGGATAGCCGCGCTATGAACAAAGCCATTAAAACCGTGGTCATTGTACCGGAAAATTATTCCGCACTTGATTCGCTGCCCGTGGTGTACTTGCTGCATGGATACAGTGGAAATTATGCGGATTGGGTAAACAAAGCCCCTGAAATAAAGGACCTCGCCGACCGGTACCACTTCATCATCGTGTGCCCCGATGGCGGATACGGAAGTTGGTACTGGGACAGTCCGGTGGATCCCTTGTTCCAATACGAGACCTTCGTGTCTAAAGAATTGGTGGATTGGGTGGATACCAATTATAAGACCATACGGAACCGGAAAGGACGGGCTATTACGGGATTAAGCATGGGAGGCCACGGCGCGCTGTATCTAGCCATACGGCATTTGGATGTGTATGGCGCGGGGGGCAGCACAGCGGGAGGTGTGGACATCCGTCCTTTTCCACTCAACTGGGACATGGCCAAACGGCTGGGTAGTTACGCAGACAATCCGGAAAGATGGGAGAAGCATACGGTCATCAACCTATTGCACCGGCTTACCCCCGATGCATTGGCACTGGTAATCGATTGCGGAACGAGTGACTTCTTTTATGGTGTTAATGAGCAACTGCACCGGAAATTGCTGGAAAGGAACATACCACATACCTATATTACCGGACCGGGAGCACATAACTGGGAGTATTGGCAACAATCCATCTGCTATCAGCTCTTGTATTTCCATAAATTTTTTGCAGGTAACTAATGGATGCTGTTTCTTTAGGTTCGATTTGATTAACAGGAAGTTACAGTGATTGACTAAAAAATACTGACTTTTTTGAATAAATTACTTGACAAAGTCAACTAATTTTCCATATTTTTATTGCGCAAACCGACTAATTATAAACTTAAACAGGTCCCGGTTATTTCAGTAACCGGGGCTTTTTGTTTCTGTTGCGGACCCGGCTTGCATATACGGGTCAACTTACCTAAGTTTGAAAAAGTATGTTGAAGGCTTCGTTGGAATACATCGACTCTCAGGACGACCATTCGTTTCTGCTGCGTAGGTTTGGGTCGGAAGCATTCGATGCGCCGTATCATTTCCATTCTGTCTATGAGCTGACTTACATTGCACGTGGCGCTGGTAAACGGTACATCGGGAGTCATCAGGACGATTTTGGCCCGGGCGATTTGGTACTTATCGGTCCGGATATTCCGCATTGCTGGAAGTTAACACAATCCAATCCGTGCGATGCGGGAGCAATTGTAGCTCAATTCTCGGCAAATACACTCGGCACCGCTCTATTGGCAAAAAGAGAATTGGGAGAGATCAGCAGACTTCTGCAACGTGCCGAAATTGCTGTCTGTTTTGCAGAATCGATCTCCGGCCAAATCGGGGAGAGGCTGAAAATATTACATGAAAAAACTGAATTTTATCGCTTTATCGGCTTACTGGAGATTCTCCAACAGCTTTCCGAAGAAGATGCTTATGTGGTATTCAACCAACAAAACACCGGTGCTTTACAATCCCCCGGATCGCAGCAGCGCATAAGTCCGGTGTTCGCATATCTTGTTGACAACTTCCGGTACAAGGTTTCTTTGGAGGAAGCCGCTTCCTTAGCTCATATGACACCCCAGGCCTTTTGCAAATACTTCAAAAAGACCACGCGCAAAACCTTCATGGAAACGGTAATCGAGTACCGGATCAATTATGCCGCGCAGCAGTTGATCCAGACCGAAAACACCGTGTCCGATATTTCGTATCAGAGTGGATTTTCTGACGTATCGTTTTTCTATCGGACATTCAAAAGAAAAATGGGCGTCAGTCCGCTAAATTACCGACGCCATTTTCATGCGACCTTAAAGCAATAACGGGTTCAGATCTGAATCGGCCAATGATCCCGGCGTTTTATTGCCAAGCCATGTTTTTAAGTCGTTTTCCTGGAATTGATGCTGCGGCGTTGCAATCCGGGTACCGTCTGCGTAGTAGATAATGGTCATTACCTCACGCATCCGGTCACTGTGATTTCCTGGCGCATTGTGTATGGTAAAGCCGTTATGCCAGGTCGCGTCACCTGCTTTTAACGCTGCGGGCCGAACCAGCGGGAATCGATGTTGACGTACATACTGTTCAAACGCATCTTCAGATTCGTCAGAGATTACCAGATCAGATACGGCCCCTTCCCGATGAGATCCGGAAGCAAAGGTAAGCATGCCCATTTCCGGATTGGGGATGTCAACTAAGGGCATCCACATGGTGACGGTTTTGCGGGTGGCCAATGGCCAGTAATTCTGATCCTGGTGCCAAGGTGTTGGTCCTCCACTTGCTTCCTTGAAAAGCGCCTGATCGTGATATAAACGTACATTTTCCACATCCAACAATGCAGCAGCAACATGCGCAAAACGTTTGGCCAACACAAATTTTTTCACACCCTCATCCACACGCCATAAATTCATAATTTGTAAAAAAGCCCTACCATACGTATCACGTTCGGCAAGACTCCTTGTTTCCTTGTTGAAACGATCTACGGCTTCACTGATCACACGCCGATAAGCGGTTACCTTTTCTTCGTTGAGCAAATTCAACGTCTGTATATGACCATTTTGCCCAAATTCCCGAACCTGTGCATCGCTAATTTCATACCGATCGTTCAAATCGGGTAAAGATTCCAAAGCTGTTTCCATCTGATTGTAGTTTATTGACAACAAATGAAGGAAACAACCCGGTTGTAAAAAATGAGTAATTTAACCAAATTGTGGATTATGTTGTCCAATTGTTAATGTGGCAAGACTTATTGTGAACAAGATAAGCGACTAACCGCCCACTATGTATTTCGGTTTCCTTCGATTTCCTGTTGTTGGCGAAGTTGATCCACGTTGTTTTTCACCCCGAAATCTTCGGTTTTTTCGGCGAAAGCATTTAGCAATTCAGTAATTGCATCCGAATTCTCGGCAGTGCGCTGATAGATATCCGGCAGCACCTTTTCCAAACGGCTGTCTCCTAATTCGATGTTATCTACTTCGATTTTGCCGATTTTTTCGAGTACGGCTTGACCGCTTCGCCTAAGATCCTCCAGTTCCCGGACGATCTTTTCCATCAATTCAAATTTCTTCAATTTATCCATAACACCTAATTTTTATTCTGAATAAACAGTAAAAGGAAGAAAAGGTTTGAAGTATCGGGTCACCAACGTTATTGCGGTAGGTGGGGATACTACCACACTTTAGCGTCTGGCAAAGCGTAATGGACTGTATCCTGCTGCGTTTGCCAGGGTGCCTGGTGGAATTTCCAGCTTTCTTTGATCTTGTCAAAACGCCGTCCTATATCTTGTGTTCCCCATTGGTAGGCTATTTTGTATTCCTGACCGTTGTGATGGATCGTTCCAAATACTGTCGGATACGACGATCCCGAGACACCATTGGTATACTGTGTCGCTTTTTCTATCCTCAGTTTGGTGCCGGTGGGGAATGAAGTTATTTCCACTAAATCGGGCTCTGCAAGGTTTTTGCGTTCTTCAACATATTGCCATTGTGGATGCAGGCTATCCAACAAGGTATACGGATACCGGCCATTGGTGTTCATCCTTATATTTTCTTCAAAAAGGAAGGTTTGACGGTGCAGTGTGACGGTTTGACCCACCCATTCTTTGAAAGGTTTGTTTGTGTTGATATTTGTGGACTTTGTTTTTATCGTAGCATAAAGCATAAAAATGAATAGCCCGATCCCTCCACAGAAGACCAATGCGATGATGCCCATTATTTTCTTTGCTGTCATTTGTTTTTATCCGTGATTGTTATCAAGATCCATCTTGCCGTTTGGATATACGATAGGATGAGGTAAATATCCGCATAAAAAACCAATATAGGCTATGACTCATGATACATGGTGTCTACCTATGCACTTTTGGGGATATACAAAGTATCTACAAACTCGCCGAGCGCAATTCTAAAGGTCATTATTGGTCCTTGGCTTAGCCATTTCAATACTTATAAACGGCAGTGCTAAATATTCGTTGGACTAAAACCTTGCGACGAAAACAGCGGTTTAATTCGTCAGGTAAATGACAACGGGCTCAGTTCTGAGCCCGTTTCATGATACTTTTTAACTTCTTTTCTCGTTTTTTTAGTATGAACCGTCCATGTTTAAAATTTCATTTTTATCACACAGGGAAATGTAAATTTTAAATAGGATAAGCTCCATCTGACCGATGGAATAAAATTATTTACAGATGAAAGTAAGTGTGGCTATACTGGGCATATCGGCTATTCTATGGAGTCCTGCGAATGGACTTCCCGCTCCAAAGATCAACCGAAAAACACCGATATGGAAATTTACATTCCGGTTGAAAAATCGAAACTATATGCACGGGTCGTTGGCAATCCTGAAGGCTCTTTGGTGATCAATTTACACGGGGGGCCGGGAGCTTTTTCAGGATTCGATCGTGAATTTAACCGGGATTTCCTCGAAGACGATTACCTTTTTGTATACCTGGATCAGCGGGGTGGGGGTTGGAAAATGTCCCAGCGGGCGACAAGGAGTTGCACGTCTTTCCGAACGCTGCCCATAACGTAAACATGGAAGCCACGGAGGCTTATTATGCCTGGGTACATTCCTTTTTTGACAAACATTGACTTTTTCCAATTTTCCCATTTACCCCCCTCGATTGTCGTATCTACCACCAGATAATTAATAGATATGCGCTATTTTTGTATCGTAGCATCATCTATCAGAATACCCAAAAACACGTACGGGAAATAGTTGCTTTTTACCTTTAAAAAATAACCAATGAAAAGAAAAATTTTAAACGTATTGTCTGTATTATTTGGACTTTTGCTAATGAACGGGGGGTTGAGTAAATTCTTTAACTATATGCCTGCTCCCGAAAACCTGCCCGAGGCAGTGGTAAAAGACAATGCCGCCTTGGCTGAAATTTCGTGGCTGATCCCCTTGATTGCTTCAGCTGAACTGTTGGGAGGGATGCTTATTCTATTTCCCAAAACAAGGGCATTGGGTGTATTGGTGGTATTTCCTGTTATGGTTGGGGTATTGCTAACGCACATTTTTGTAGCACCAGATGGACTTCCTATCGCATTGGTAATCTGGGTGATATTACTTTGGATTATTGTTGACAACAAACAAAGATATCGGGCATTGATTGGATACACAAAGAGTTAGGGCGATGGCAAAGAACAAATTACTCAGAATGGATAATGTCGGCATTGTTGTAGAATCCCTAGATGATGCCATTTCTTTTTTCACGGAAATAGGCCTAAAGCTCGAAGGGCGAGCCACGGTCGAGGGTGATTGGGCTGGTCGTGTTACGGGACTGGGATCTCAGTGCGTAGAGATTGCGATGATGGTTACTCCCGATGGACACAGTAGACTTGAGATCTCGAAGTTTCTTACTCCAACAACCGTTTCCGACCACCGGACAGCGCCAGTTAATTCGCTCGGCTATCTACGCGTCATGTTCGCCGTTGAAAATATTGACGAGATGGTCTCCCGGCTTATTAGGCATGGAGCTCAACTTGTAGGTGAAGTGGTTCAATACGAAAATTCCTATCGCCTCTGTTATATTCGTGGAACTGAGGGGATTCTTATCGGGCTTGCAGAACAACTCAATGGCGTTAGCGGTCGTCGTGAGCCACTTTAACGGTCCAGTGAAATTGACTCTGCCTTCAATCGTTGAGCCGACAGGAAATTTTGAAATAACGAATAACAAAGGGGAGATTATAAATTAAAAGGTTATGCCACTATGCCGTTTTTCCGCGGCCTTCAATGTTGAGCATCCAGCCAATGAATGATATTCAAAAGAAATTGTACATGTTGAGCTGCATCCGGATGGTTCATACCCCGTTTGTTGCTTTTGATCCCTTGTAACTGGGCGGTAAACGGTGCACCGTCAGCAAACAGGCATACGCTGCCGCGTCCGCATTGCAGGATAGCACCATTGGCTAAACCCATGCCCGTGATTTTCGGAACAGAGGCAGCAATAGGATGATATATTTCGGACACGTCCGACGGAAGGAATATCTCATAGTCTTCACCCAACGCTGAAACAATGATGGCCTCCGGCGGTGGAAAAAAGCCGGCTCCTCCCCAACATCGGATACTGTCTATTTCAAAACCTTTGACATCGGTGATCGGATTGGCCGTGAGGTTGCCCCGTGCACGTGAGAATATCTCCGGTTGGCCGTCTTTTCGCTGAGCAGATCCGTTGACCAAGTTAAACCCGAAACGTGCAGCAAGATTACTGACCGAACCTGCGGAGGGCATGTGGTCGGTAACAAGGAAAAGGGCTCCCCCGTGTTGATACACCCAATCGTATAGGATTTCAACTTCTTCGTCCGTATAGACATTTCCCGTCGGCAGGTTCCAGTTCTCCAAGTCGTACAGCGCATTTACGGTAACGAACACCCGAGCATTTAACAGGGTTTCCATTGTGATGGTTTCACGTTGGGTCGCCATGCGGTAACCGTCTGCTTCGAGTACATGGGCAAATGCGGCGTATTGTCCTTTGATACTGAGGGGGTTGTTGTGCCCCTCGTCATACAGGACAAGAGGGCCTCTGCCTTCGATGTAACGGGGGTTCATGATCTCAAAGCGGAAATCCGGATCGGCTACGCTTTGGGCAAATAACGGGGTGCATGAAAAGAGCAATTCTATCCAAAACAACGCTTGAAATCGGCTGCAGGTCATTTAGCCTCCTTTTTTAACCATACGTCAGATTCAAAGCAGGTAAGTTTTTTTACTGCACCGTTTTCAATATCGAATGTCAAGGGGAAAGTCAATTCCTCATTGAAAAAGTCCGTGGGAGAATACGCTTCAAATAAGATCGTTTGGTTATCCCACTGTTGTCGGAGGGCAAGCTTCCCACCCTGAATCGACAGGCTAATTTCCATGTTTTTGTCTTTTTGGAATTGGTACAGGCCCAATAGTGGTTTGAGCTGCTCTGCAGTAGGCTTGATATACCGGGTAGGGTTGTAAGACACTTTTTCCAAGATTATGCGGCCGAGAATCTTAGCCTTGTCGATTACTCCTGCTTTTCCTTCCATAAATGCGATCTCATAGGCCTCATCGCTGGACTGAAAAGTGAGTGAGCCTGTACGATGCAATGGATACGTACGTCCATCCCACACTTGCTGTGCAACGAACTCGTCTTCTTGATCAAAAAAGCGGATGTAGGCGGCCCGATTGGGAAACCGATAATACCCCGCCATTGCCTCCCATGAAACGGTGTCTGCTTGGGGGGCGGCGGTTATCGTAGGTGAAAGCGTTGTTCTCGGTCCGGCAACCGTACCGCTTGACATCGCCAAACTTGCGACGATAAGCACCCAAGTCTTTACTGATCCGTGTTTTGCTGTTTTTGTTGTCATAATTATTACCTATTGATTTGATGACACAATATTCCGTATCAAAAAGGGAACATCTGTTCGACTGGATACAGATGGATAA
Source organism: Parapedobacter defluvii (assembly GCF_014642075.1). Lineage (GTDB taxonomy): Bacteria > Bacteroidota > Bacteroidia > Sphingobacteriales > Sphingobacteriaceae > Parapedobacter > Parapedobacter defluvii. Next base: position 134,836 of record NZ_BMIK01000006.1, read on the forward strand.
ATTTGGATGCCGGATTGAAGAAATACTCAGGTGTTAAATTGTTCAAGATATGCTTTGGGGGTCATCCCCGCAATCTTCTTGAATGCGGTATAGAACGTGGTTCTGGAATTGAAGCCAGCATGTACGGCAATACTAGCCATATCCTGATCCCGAAATGCCTCGCTTTCCAATAGTTGTTTTGCCTCTTCCACCCGCAGTTCATTGATGTATTGGTAGAAATTCTTACCGAAGCCCTGATTGAGAACAAATGATAATTCATGGGTACCGAGGCCCACCTTTTCCGATAGCGCAGGCAAATTGAGCAAGGGATCTAAGTAAAGCCTCTCATCAACGACTGCTTTCTGCACCTCTTTTTGGAGAAGCGCTACCTGATCGTCGGTAAGACGTGCGTGGCGCTTATCGGGTAGGGTTATTGCGTCGATCACTTCGGGAAGTTGGGATTGGCTTATGGGATAAATTGCTTGTTGGTTTAGGGAATGATAAGCCATGAATAGGATGAGCGCGAAGTACCCAAACGGGACTAGCGCGGCAATAGACGGATCGTTCTTGCCAAGGATCCAAAGTGTGGTCATCCCCAACACAACATACATGATCCATCTTATCCACGCGAGATTTACATGCTCAATAATAGCGGAAAACCGCTTAATTTGACGTTCGTGGCGCCGTAGTAATAAGAACGATAATGTGCAATATACAATCGCTTGGCCGAGAAACAGATACCGGATAACCCATGCCACCCATGCAGGTAGATTTAGGATGATCTGGTTATCGGCATAGGCGTCGGGAAATAGCACGAATGCGGCATACAAACAAAACAAAAAAAACGGAACGAAATGCCAAGTGGCTTTTCGGATAGAGACCGTTGGGTTGACAAAGCTTCTTAAAGAGAGGAAAAAATAAGGGAATGTGGCCCAACGGGGTAGTTCCAAGAATGGGATAAGCCAAAACCAGGGATTACTTTCTTCCGGTGCCGCCGCTTCTACTAACAATTGGATAAAAATAGTAGCGGCGCAGAGGAAGAATAACCCCAACCACCTGTTCGCTAACTTGTTGACATGCGTTACATTGGTTATTAGAATGAAACCCTGCAGGATCAGTGCTCCCGCAGATAATGAATACCAAAGAAACGACGGATTCATAATCACTAAACTTTTAGTTGCTTCGTATTGCGGTAAAAGTATGAAATACGATGCACACCTTGTTCATTTGGATACATTGGTACAGGTTAACCGTTTGATTCAAGTAGGTTCCTCTGTCACCTCTGGTTTTCCCTGTGGGGAGGTTTCAACCAAAATGAAGCCATTCGCTACGCTCATTCCTTTTTTTGTTGAACAGGCTTCACTCAAAACAAGTTTGGCTCACCCTATTCAACAGAAAAACCCGACTTACGTCGGGCTTCATTTTGGGTGCGGAGAGGGCGGGATTCGAACCCGCGATACGCTCAACACGTATACACACTTTCCAGGCGTGCTCATTCGACCACTCTGACACCTCTCCGAGTGGGCTGCAAAAGTACACGTTTATTTTAGTATTTCAAATGAAAATATATCGGTCGGGGTGATTTGTGGCGCATTTTTCGGTTACAGTTCGTCTTTTTCATAACCTCCCATGCAATCCATACAAGCATTCGCGTAAGCATCGTATTCATCGTAAGCAGCACCTGGCTTGCCAAACAACGTTATGATTCTATCTATCCTGATTTTGACTTCGGTATCAAGAAAGATAAACAGTCCACTGTTTTTTTCTTCCTTTAGGTCTATAATGCGTCCCTGCGCTTCGCAAATTCCCTCACTGGCGCAAAAATAAAATATTTTACCGACCGTTTTCTTTTTGATTTCTTCTTCGATAACTTCCCGGTATTCCCATGCTACCGGCAGGTATGATGTGTCTGTTGATGTGTTTTTCAGATTCATAATTACAGTATGCTGTGTAATACATAACGTTTTCGTTTTTATCATTATTATATGCTAAAAAATGTATCGGAAAAAGCGATATTCCGATGCATTCAAACTCAATGGGATTGAGGTGTCATCGTCCGGGGAGAACTCCCATGCAGGAAAGTACAGGATAACCTTTCGGGGAATATTTTGTTTCTTCAACAGATTTATAAACCAAAAGAAGCTAAGAAGTGACATTTGTTAGAAACGGGAAGATAATGGGATGCATAAGTATTTTGCTCGTATATGCATTCAATGCTGTGGCGGAATCAGTACCTGCGGATGTACCCGCATCTGCAAGCGAAGCTTGGTGGGGTTGGGAATTTTTAGGACGATTGCATCCAATAATGGTGCATTTTCCTGTGTCATTGCTGTTGATCGCCGCAGTCATGGAAGTAATGACCTTCCGCAAATTTCAGTCGTCACTCCGTACGGGTATCAATTGGCTGGTATTCGTCGGTGCCGGTGGTGCGCTCATATCTGCTGTATTCGGCTGGTTACTGGCATCGTCCGGAAGCTATGGCGGAGATACGTTTGCCACCCATCAATGGGTTGGGATCGCTACGGCGGTACTGGGGATACTGGTGGCCTTCTTTCTTTGGTTGATTATCCGGAAAAAACGCTATGGCTTTGTGAAGGTGTATCAAGCACTGCTGCTGCTTGCTACCGTGGGGGTTTCGGTAGCGGGGCATTATGGAGGCTCCCTTACGCACGGACAGGATTATTTGCTCGGCGTCACGCCTTGGGCTTCGGATGACGATGAACTATTGGGAGGTGCCGAAGGTCCTTCAACACCCGTCGACTGGCAGACGTTTGCTAGCTTGGATAGTTTGGATGATGAGCAGGAAATGAATCTCAATTTGGCAGTTCGTACGATTTTGGCTCACAAATGCTATCAGTGCCATAGTAGCGACAAAACAGAAGGGGAGCTAAGGCTTGACCAAAAAGAATTCGTGTTCCAAGGCGGTGAGTCGGGGCCAGTCATCCACCCGGGGGATGTGAAGAACAGTGAACTGGTACGCCGGATTACCTTGCCCCCGGGGCATAAGGAGGCGATGCCGGGAAAAGGCAAGCCTTTGAACGATAATGAAATCGCTTTAATAAAACTTTGGGTCGAAAAAGGTGCCCCATGGCCGGATCAGGCGAAGGGTATTTTCAGGGTAGCGCCGTTGGCACCACGGCAACCTCAATTGCCTGCTGCGGTGGTCGGACTGGAAAATCCGTTGGACCTGTGGGTCAATGAATATTTTAAAAAGAATGAAATCCAATGGCCAACCGTTGTAGACGATCGGGTATTCCTGAGACGCGTTTATTTCGATCTGATCGGGCTTCCGCCTGGTCCGCAGCAATTAGCAGATTTCCAAGCTGATACAAGACCCGATAAACGGAAACTTATCGTAGCGGAATTGCTGGCTAGGGATAACGATTATGCCACGCATTGGACTACATTTTGGAACGACCTACTGCGGAACGATTATACGGGACCGGGTTATATTACCAACGGGCGATTCAATATCTCGGACTGGCTGTATAGGTCTCTTGCCAGCAACAAACCCTACGACCAGTTTGTGAGGGAACTGCTGGCACCCAGCGAGGCATCCAAAGGATTTATTAAGGGCATTGAATGGCGGGGAGCGGTCAACAGCAGCCAAACGACGGCAATGCAGGCCGCACAGAATGTGTCTCAGGCATTGTTGGGCGTGAATCTGAAATGTGCCTCCTGCCACGATAGCTTTGTGAGCGACTGGAAATTGGACGATGCTTATGCCTTTGCCAATATCTTTTCGGAAACGCCACTGGAAATAAACCGGTGCGATATTCCAACCGGAAAAATGGCCGACACGCGTTTACTGTGGCCTGAACTGGGAAACATCCCATCCAGTGGTTCGGTTGAGCAAAAATCTCAAGAATTAGCCCGTGCACTCACCCAACCCGAAAATGGACGGATCTACCGAACGTTGGTGAACCGAATATGGGGCCAACTGATGGGACGCGGGATTGTGGCTCCGACCGATGAAATGGACAAGCAACCCTGGAGCCAGGATTTGCTGGATTGGATGGCGGTCTATTTCGCAGAAGAAGGGTATGACATCAAAAAACTGCTTTACTTGATTACCACGTCGAAGACGTATCAGTTGCCTTCCGTAACGGTGGCCGACCCTGCTACCATCAATGCGGACAACTTTGTTTTTACAGGAATGTTGAAACGGAAGTTAACGGCCGAACAGTTTGCCGATGCGGTCAGCATGGTTGTTCACCCGATATATTCAGTTGAAGCACTGAAATACAATCCCCTTGGAAACGAAGAGGCCTTCAAAAACGTTAACTCTTTTGTACGGGCGGCTTTGGTGCAGAACGACCCGTTTTTAACCGCTTTGGGACGTCCAAGCCGCGAGAATATCATCAGTGCACGGGAAGGTCAGGCTACGCTTCTACAGGCCATGGAACTGACAAACGGGAAGTTGCTGAATGAGACATTGATAGCGGGCGCTAAGGAATGGGCGGATGACCATCAAAGCCCCGAATCACTCACGGAAGCGGTCTTTAGACAGAGCTTCGGACGCGCCCCTTCGGAAGACGAGCGGCGCGTTGCCAACGAGATATTAGAAAATGGCGTGGATACCAACGCCGTTCAAGATTTATTATGGGCTGTAATATTGCTGCCTGAATTTCAATTTATTGAATAAAATACTATGAAGCGTTACTATAACAGAAGAGACTTCCTAAAAACTGCAAGTGCAGGGACCCTGGCTGCCCTTGCCGCAGGAGCTCCGATGTCAGGATTCTTGAGTTCTTGTTCCGGTAAGCAAGGCGGAGCTGATGCCGTCATCTTGTTGTGGATGGCGGGAGGTATGGCGCATACAGACACTTTTGATCCCAAAGCGTACACGCCTTTTGAGAAAGGGCTGGATTCCAATCGGGTATTAAGTACATTCAAGTCCGTTCCCACGGCGTTGGACGGTATTCATTTTTCAGAAGGATTGGAGTCCATCGGCGCATTGATGGATAAGGGGACGCTAATCCGTTCGTATGTGGCAGCGGATTTGGGGCATATCCTCCATTCGCGGCACCAATATCATTGGCATACTTGCTACGAGCCTCCGCAAACCGTGGCTGCTCCCCACATCGGGGCCTGGATCGCGCAGGAACTGGGGCCGAAGAATCCGGTGATACCGGCATTCATCGACATCGGTCAACGGATGACGGTGGGGGAGGCCGAAGAGCTTAAAGCTTTTCATACAGCTGGTTTCCTGGGCAGCGAATATGGTCCATTTATGATTCCTGACCCGTCCTCCGGATTGGATGCGGTAAAACCGCCGGCAGGGATGTCGTTCAGCCGTTTTGAGCGACGTAATCAGCTGTACACAGATTTGTTGAATCAAAATATAATTGGAGAATATGGAAGTGATTACCAAAAGGAATCGTTCAAACGTTCCATGGAACAGGCTTACATGTTACTTAAATCCCCTGAAGCCAAGGCATTTGACCTGAATGACGAACCGAAGGATAGCTACGACATCTACAATACGGGTCGATTTGGACTGGGGTGCCTGATGGCACGCAGGTTGATTGAACAAGGTGCACGGTTTATCAGTGTAACTACAGAGTATGAGCCATTTATGGGGTGGGATACCCACGAAAATGGGCATGTCCGAACCCGCGATATGAAGAAATTGATTGACGCTCCGGTCGCGCAGCTGATCAAAGATCTGGACCGTAGCGGACACCTGGACCGTACGCTGATCATCATCGCCAGCGAATTCAGCAGGGATATGGTGATGGAAGGGCGTCCGGGTGCGGAAGTGAAACACCAGGTAGACCAACCCGATGTGATCAATGACATCAAAAACTATGGCATGCACCGGCATTTTACGGACGGATGCTCGATGTTGATGTTCGGCGGTGGTATAAAAAAGGGGTTTGTCTACGGGAAGACGGCCGATGAACGGCCGTGCAAAACCATCGAAAAACCGATCCGGATTGAGCAGGTGCATCAATCTATTTACCATGCGTTGGGCATAGACCCCCAAAAACATGAAGTTATTGAAGGACGACCGTTTTATACAACACCAGACGGTGTTCACAAACCGGAATTAGAGCTCTTTGCGTAAGGTTGGGTGATCAGAAAATCGGCTACTACGGCATTGAACTTCGCCGGATTATTTACGGGGAAATAGTGATCTTCACCCGTTGCAATATACAGTTTCCCGTTGGGTAAATGGGTGGCGATTTCGCGGGTATGGTTTTCGTGAATGATGTCGTTTTCACCGGCCATCACCAATACTGGGCAATGGATTGCCCGTAAGTCTTCGTACACGTGGTTCGGCTCCGTTAACAGCAATGTCATCAAACGTGCGGTGTTTTGGGAGGTTCGGCTGGTATCTGTTTTTAATGCTTCCCGGCGTTTTTCAATTTCCTGAAGCACATTGCGGTCTACTACTTGATCATTGATGTAGATATTGGCACCCATGGTGACGAGTTTTTTTACCTTGGCGGGATGCTTCATTGCCAGAAGTAATCCCGTATTTCCGCCATCACTCCATCCAACTACATTGACGCTGTCTAGTTCCAGCTTATCCAGCAACGCTTTCATGTCGTCGGCAAAAAGTTCATACGTATACGGTTTCCCATCTTCAGATGATTTGCCCTGACCACGGGTGTCCACAGCGATAACCTGGTAGTGTTTCGCAAACTCCGGGATTTGATGGGTGAAGGCTTGGATAGATTGTGAATTGCCATGAAGCAGCAGCAAGGGTTCGCCCTGGCCGTAGGTTTCGTAATACAATTCGATCCCATTAACCGTTATCCGATGCCCGGCACTGTCATTATCGCCATACCTAATTGGTTTCTTAAAACCAGAGCCATCAACCAGTGCCGATCGCTTGCCCAAATAAGGAGATTCCGTAGTGCCGGAAAGCGTAAATCCTTCATGTTGCTGCAAATAGCCCCAGTGTTGTGCTACACTGTCACCTTCAAAATCGCCGGAGGGAATCGGTATCTTTTCAAGGTTTCCCTCCTCATTTTCGACAAATAACTGAAAATCGTCAAAATAGAACCGGCCCTGACGGCTATAGAGTCCGCCGAACGCCAGAAACTCAGCGTCTTTATCGATTTTACCTTCGATGACATACACTTGCCAGTCGCTCTTCCGGATGGGTTTATCCATCATGTTATAGAAGAAGCCCACTCGTTTATTTTTTCGGTCCACCCGAGCCCAGATCTCCGCTTCGGCGGTGGAATCGATCAGGTCCACTTTGACGGCGGCCTGGAGTCGGAAAAGTTTGCCGTGATGTGATTCAATCGGAATACGCTGGGCAAAGGCGCCCCAGTCATCAGCCGGCTGAGCCAACAAAAAATAGGGCAGAAGGAGCAACCAGCCGATGGCTATGGGTATGTAACGTGTCATGCATGCAAAGATAGTCAGCTGGCAAGTGCTATGCGCTTTTTTAACATTCATTAACGGTAGCAACCCCTCAAAGTTCTAAAATTTCACTTGTAATTCGACTTTCCGTTCGCCGTTTTTACCCGGCTGCCATTTGGGCCCCTCGCGGACTAACTGCGTAGCCCGTTCACCAAGTGCCGGGTGGGTTGAACGGATAACCCGGATATCGGTGGGGGTCCCTTGTTCATCAATTGTAAAGGTCAATACCACAGTTCCTTTCAAGCTTTCTGCTTGGCGCACACCCTTTTTAAGGTAGCGGTTGTACGCCTTCCAGCCAGCTGCCGGCTCAGGGTGAAAGGTTCTTTCCGGTTTACGCTTATCGCCGTACCCGACCACGACCACTTCACTCAGTGCCGCCACATCGGGTTGGAGGGCAATCGTGAGGCTATCCTGACCCGTGAGTGTTACCGTCTGTTCTTCATAGCCGATCAATTGGGCTTGAAGGGTATCCGGTGGCTGCGCAAGGGTAAATCGACCGGCGGAATCGGTTGTCCGTGCATTTAGCGCATATTCCTCTTGTTTTGTTTGTTCGGTGTCCGGCGGCAGGGTAACGGCCCCCACAACGCCGGATCTTTCCTGCCGCCCATATCCGATCACCACGAGAGGTTCAGACGTGTCACTGGCTTGTTCTTTGGTGACAGTTGCCGGAGCCGCCGCTGATTTTGACGCTGCGTCTGCCTCTGTGGCAGACGTTGGCGGTTTGGATGGAGGCGCTGTTGCAGTGGTTTCCTCCGCGGCGTTTTTCCGGAGGGTTTCATGGGGGGATGAGACGGCCCGCTGTTCAGCTTGCTGTGTTCCAGTATCAGCGGGTGCTGATGCGATGGTTGGTTGATTTTCATCCAACGTGTGCCACTGGCTGAACCATAAGGTGCCGAGCGTAAAAGCTACTAGTACAGTTGCCGCTATGGCCCAGCGCTGGATGGGGGCAAGTCGCCGTACACGGCCACGTCCGATGCGTGATGCAACACGCTCGCGTAGCGCTGCTATATTCGCATCATGTACCGCTTCGGTATCGCTTTCCATGCCCAGGATAACATCCATCCACGCGGGATCATCCTGTGCCCGGCGTTCCAGGGAATGCATTTCCCTGGGGGTAAGCTCCCCACGGATATACCGCCTGATTATCTCGATGTCTACCTTATCTTTTGCCATGGCGGGCCTCCATACACAACTTTAAATTTCGCTTGCCGTTTTGGATGTAGCTTTTAACCTCGTTCATGTTATATCCCGTGATTTCGGCAATTTCCTTGTAACACTTCTCGTTTAGATAGAACAAATCGACGCTGCGCTTTTGTTTTTCGGGCAATTGTTCCATACAGTGTTCCAACGCCGTGAGCTGTTCCTCTTTTTCTGTTGCATCGTCCGCAGGATGCACGGGAAGGGAAAATTCCACAAATTCATCGATGGAAACTTGGTGTCTATTTTTCTCGGACCGCAATTGCATCAGGCAATGGTTGCGGCTGAGTACATAAAGCCAACTGCCAAATCGCTGGATTTCCTGTTTATTTATCTTATGGATGAGTTCTTCGAATATTTGCATGACGGCGTCTTTGCTGCGTTCATTGTCCTGTAGGTAACGCTTGCATACATAGTAGACCATTTCTGCATGCACATTGAACAATTCGCCCAACACGGTTAGGTCGCCTGTTTCACGATAGCGCTTTAAAAGCGTATCGTCGTCATCGACTTTCTTTTTAGACTTGCCGAACCTGCTCATTGCCGGGTGAAAATAATTTTTTTTTCTGGTTTATGGAAATTTGGAAAGCCACGCATCCTTCGCCAAAATTCAGTATTATGAAACCGATCATCTTTTTTACAACGGTGCTGACGCTATCCCTAGTGGGATACCGCACCCCCACATCGCTTACAATTAGCGGCAAGGTTTACGATCAACACACAGGAGCAGCCTTGGTTGGGGTTGCCGTTTCGGTAGAAGGGAGCCGATTAGCCACTCAAACGGACTCCAATGGGCAATACGCCATTTCGGCTGAAGCCGGACAATTCCTGCTGTTTAGTTACATCGGTTACGAAACCAAGCGGATAAAGGTGGGAAAAAAGAAAATGCTGGATGTGTCCCTTGTGCAGTCACAGACATCGCTGGACGAAGTGGTGGGGGTAGGTTTGGGTACACAGGAGCGGTCTGCATTGGTTGGAAGCGCTACAGGCCTCACTATTGGAAACAGATCCGTCAAGATGTACGTTCCGGACCGGTTCCCGCGCTATCCCGAAAACACCGAATCGTACAAAGGGATTACGGAAAACCGCTTCCTGAATCCGTTGGACGAGCCATTGTCAACCTTTGCCATCGACGTGGATGCGGCTTCCTATAGCAACTTCCGCAGGTTCATTAACAACGGACAATTACCCCCTACGGACGCGGTGCGGATTGAAGAAATGATTAATTATTTCCAGTACGAACTGGAAGGCCCCAGCAATCGTGAACCCGTTGCCATCCACACGGAATTGGCAGTCGCACCCTGGAATTCCCAGCATCATCTGCTGCGCATTGGACTGAAAGCAAAATCGATGCCTGCGGATGAACTCCCTGCATCGAATTTGGTCTTTCTGATCGATGTGTCGGGCTCCATGATGGATGCAAATCGCCTGCCGCTTGCACAGGCGTCCATGAAAATGCTCGTGGATCAGCTTCGTGATAATGACCACGTTGCCATCGTGACGTATGCCGGATCGGCCGGTGTGGTACTTGAAAGCACGCCGGGCAATCAGAAAACTAAAATCAAGGATGCCATTGATGCACTCAGTGCCGGAGGATCCACGGCCGGCGGCGCTGGACTGCAGTTGGCATACCGCATCGCCCGCCAGCATTTTATCAAAGGGGGGAACAACCGCGTTATCCTAGCTTCCGATGGGGATTTTAATGTAGGTCCATCCAGTGATGGCGATATGGAGCAATTGATTGCCAAAGAACGGCAAAGCGGTATCAGCCTATCTGTATTGGGTTTTGGTATGGGTAATTTAAAAGACAGTAAGATGGAATTGCTGGCCGATAAAGGGCATGGCAATTATGCATATATCGACAATATCACCGAGGCCCGCAAGGCGATGGTCACCGAATTTGGCAGTACACTCTTTACCGTCGCAAAAGATGTGAAAGTACAGGTGGAGTTTAACCCTGCAAAGGTGCAGGCTTATCGATTACTGGGATATGAAAACCGTTTGCTGGAAAAAGAAGATTTCAACAACGATGAGAAACTAGGGGGTGATATGGGGGTGGGGCATGCCGTAACCGCGCTGTATGAAATCGTGCCGGTGGGCGTTAAGAGTGCTTATCCGGGTCAGGTCGATCCCTTGAAATACCAGCCGGTGAAAGAGCGGCCAACGGCGGCACCCAGCAATGAGGTGGCAACGGTCAAATTCCGCTACAAGGATCCCGATGGTGACAAGAGCCGTCTGCAGCAGGTGGCTGTGGCCGAAAGACCAGTGGAACTTGCCAACGCCAGCATGGATTTCCGTTTTGCCAGCGCCGTGGCCGAGCTGGGCATGTTGCTACGTAACTCGGATTATAAACAACAAGCAGACTATGATCAGCTGATTATGCGTGCTAAGGCATCGAAGGGTACCGATGATGAAGGGTATCGGGCTGAATTTATCCGCTTGGCGGAGAGTGCCAAATTACTTGCCGGAAACAACAGCTTAGCCGTACAAGATTGAATCTGCAACACCATATAATCCGTTAAAGTTTGGATACCATGCGATCGAACACAGCTCGTTGTGCCCGCATGGATCCAACTTTATCTGCAGGGTTGGTATGACATTCCAGCAGGATCCAGCCCTTATAATCCATGTCGGCCAGATTTTTCAGCAACGTCGCATACGGATAATCCGTACGATCCAGCTCCCGCACATGGATGGTATCGCCCAGACGGTCCTTTACCAGGTCAAAGTTGTATTGGAATCCCTGGCCGTTCAGATCCTCCGGATTACAATTCCAGCAAATCGTGGCGTTGGGGTGATCGGCATGATCCATGATGGTCTTGATGTTTGGCAGTTCCTGCGTTTCGTTACCATGGACCTCCAGGCGGAGTTGCTGGCCGAAATCGGCTGCATAAGCCGCCAGTTCGTTTAAGGCTGCACCAATCTGGGCCATCGTCTGTTCCCCTGGCACGTTCGGGTGAAAGGCATTCGGTTTGACCTTGACCCCGCTACCGCCAATATCTGCACTTAATTGGATGAATTCTTTGGTTCGTGCAATGGATGCCTTAAGTTTATCCTTATCCGGGAAATCGTATTGTTCATTGGTCCCCATGCCCACGAACGTTACCGGACTGTCAGCAAATAGATTTTTGACGGCCAAACGCGCTTGCTTAGTCATTTCGGGGGTTACCCCGTGGGCGTGGTCTACCCGCAACTCGACTCCCTGTACTCCCGTATCCTTGCAGTTTTTGATCAACGTAGGCACATCCCAGTCTTTCCCCCATTGATAGGTGACAAGTCCCAATTTCATCTTTGTCGCATATTTTCCCTTCGCTGCTGCCCAAGTAGAGGCAGGAAGCAAAGATGAACCGGCCAATAGCGAAATCGTGCTAATGAATTGCTTTCTATTAATACTGTACATAGTTTTATCAATTGGTAAGTAGTAATGGACAAACTTAGATAAAGTTGCTTTTATATGCAATTATAATTGTGTTCAATAAAAAGCAACGTTATTCGCTACGGCCTGCTTCCATCGGTACATGAATGCTACGCATTTAGCGGTCTACTCGGCTGCCGCTGAAAAGCGACTTACTACCAAAAGCCAATACCCTCAGAAATGCATCCGCTGAATGCGGATGGCATTGCCAATGGCGATCAAGGCCACCCCTACATCCGCAAAGACGGCTTCCCACATATTGGCCAGCCCACCTGCCCCGAGAATAAGGACTACAGCCTTCACAACAAAAGCCATTGTAATATTCTGCCATACAATACGGCGTGTAGCCCTGCCAATACGAATTGCCACGGGTATCTTGCTGGGCATATCATCCTGAATGACCACATCGGCCGTTTCAATGGTGGCATCGCTGCCTAGACCACCCATTGCGATGCCCACATCGCTTAGTGCCACAACGGGGGCGTCATTTACCCCATCGCCAACAAAAGCAATCCGGCAATTGGATGCTTTCATTTCCTTGATCTTCTCTGCCTTATCTTCTGGCAGCAAATCTCCATATGCCTGGGATATATTCAGGCTGTCAGCTACTTCGCGGACAACGGTTGTGCGGTCGCCGCTGAGCATCGTGGGGGTGACACCCAATGCCTTCAGTTCACGGATGGCCTTAGTCGCATCCGGTTTAATTTCATCGGCTATAGTCAGGTATCCAGCAAACTGGCCACTATAACCGACGGCAACCAGGGTTTGAGCGGTATTGCCGATTGAAACATCGTATTTAACCCCGAACCGGTCGAGCAGTTTGAAATTACCTACCAGAAGTTCCTTGCCGTCTAACATGGCCCGCAAACCGTAGCCCGCAATTTCCTCGATCTCCTCCAACCGAAGGGCCTCATCTACGGGGCCGGCATAATCATGGATGGCTGTGGCAACCGGGTGGGTGCTGTTGCGTTCCAATGCATTGGTCCACGCGAGTACTTCATCCCGATCAAACTCCTCCGAAATGAAAATATCCTGCACGGTAAATACCCCTTTCGTGAGGGTACCTGTCTTGTCCATTACGACTTGCTGAATAGTGGCCAATGTATCCAGAAAATTGCTTCCTTTGAACAGGATACCGTGACGGCTGGCGGCCCCAATACCACCGAAATATCCCAGCGGGATGGAGATGACAAGCGCACAGGGGCAGGATATAACCAAAAAGACCAGCGCTCGATACAGCCAATCCGTAAACATGTAATCAGCTACAAACAGGGCAGGCAACGCGGTGATCAGCAGGGCAAGCAATACCACAATGGGCGTATAAACTTTGGCGAACTTACGTATGAATAGTTCAGTTGGTGCTTTTTGTGACGTGGCATCTTGTACCAATGCGATGATCTTGCTGAGTTTACTGTCGTTATACGCAGCGGTGATACGTACCTGCGCTACGGTGTTCAGGTTAATCATGCCTGCCAATACCGTGTCGCCCATTATTTTTGTATCCGGCTTGCTTTCGCCGGTGAGTGCTGCGGTGTTAAAGGCCGCGCGGTCGGAAACTAATTCCCCATCCAAGGCCAACTTTTCACCGGGCTTAAGCTGTAAGGTTTGTCCGATGCGAGCCTGCTTGGCCTTTATGGTGCGGGGACTGCCCTGTTCTATCAGGGTCACCTCGTCCGGCCGCTGGTCCAACAGTGCCTTGATGTTTCCCTTGGCTCGGCGTACGGCCATACCTTGCAGATTTTCACCCACGGTATAGAAGAGCATGACCGCCACGCCTTCGGGATATTCCCCGATAAAAAAGGCTCCCAGTGTGGCGATGACCATCAAAGTGAATTCCGAAAAGATTTCTTTCTTCCGGAAGGCCTGCAACATCTCCAGAATAACCGGCCCGCCCACGGGAACATAGGCAGCGGCATACCCTATGAAACGTACCCAACCGCCGAAAAAAGGAGGATGCGGAAGCCATCCGTTATCAAAGGCCAGGCCCAATAGCAGGAGCGCAAAACTGATGATAGCCGGAAGGAAAAGCCTGAATAGGGAAGGACCGCTGCTTTGAACGTGATTATGACCGTCTCCATCAACATGTATGTGGTTAGAAATACTGTCTTCCGATGAGCAGCAGGTCGTATGGTTTTGAGGTTTCATTAGAAAATCATTATTCATTCAGTTGTCTGCTTTCATATGGCATCATGAATGCCTCGCAGTTTGCTTTTATATGGTTTAATGAACCCGAGTTTCCATCGGGACTTATTGCCTTCAGCACCTTTTTGAATGAGGCACTGACATGTCAGGTCATTATATCCATAGTATGACAAAGATAATCCCAAAAAGTATGCAATCGATTTGCAAATTTAGTTCGAGCAATCTTCACACAGCCCCTTTAATACCATATTCATTTCTTTCAGTATAAATTTATGGGGCAGGTTTATGGCCGGAATGGTATATTCTGTGAGGCAGAATGTCCGTTTACAGAGCTGACAATGAAAATGAACATGCAGGTCGCCCGGATTACACTCGCACCCTTCGCTGCATAGGGCATATTTTGCGGATCCGGTGCCATCATCTATGCTGTGGATGATCTTGTGCTGTTCAAAGGTTTTCAGTGTGCGGTATAGGGTGACTTTATCTACTTTGTCAAACTGTTCCTCCAGATCTGATAGGCTGATCGCAGTTTCCTGCCGTGCGAGCATGTCAAGCACCAACAACCGCATCGCAGTTGGCTTAACCGAGCGGGCATTCAAAATCGTTGTCAGTTGCTTCTCATTCATCGGTATCCCAGCAATACAAAGGTACATAAATTAATCGGATGCCGACCGTTTTGTGTATCCACCTTAAAGTAATCCCGCTAAATCAGCAAAAATAAGGTTGATACGATTGTTAACGTAATCATGAGTATTTTGAAATGTCGCTCCGGTAGGATGTGGACAATCCGGATGCCAACAAAGCCGCCCACGAGAATAAAAGGGAGAGCAGTTAGGCTGAGCGTAAAGCCTGCCCAGGACACATTATCCCAAACAAAAATCTGAAGGGGTATTTTTAGGTAATTTAAGATCATGATAAACCACGCACCCGTTGCTACAAATGCAAATTTGGGAAGCCGCATGGCCAACAGATAGACGGTGAGGATAGGGCCGGCAGCATTGCCAATCATGGTGGAAAAACCGAGGACAAACCCGATTACCGGTGCAAACCAACGTGATGCTGTAACCTTGTTCAGCGATTCGGGACGATTCATTCCGGCCATTGTCACCACACCCAGCAGAACGCATCCACCCATTAGTATCTTAAAGCCCGATTCAGGAACCATATGTCCCAGTATAAGGGCAACAACCAATCCCATCAGTGCCCAGGGCATGGGCTTGATTACGAGATCCCGATGGAATTTTTTCCGGTAATAGATGACAGCCAATAAGTCGGCCATACAAAGCATAGGTAGTACAATACCGGTCGAGTGTTTGGCGCCGAAAAGCAATGCGAAAACAGGTATGGTTGCCGTACCGATATTTTGGACGCCTGTTTTAGACATACCAATGAGCATCGCGCAGAAGAAGAAAAGAACCCACTCTCCGGGGCCATGCAGCAGGTTGGAAAAATCAGGCATGATGAATTGCCAGCATTTGCTTGATTTTTGCTACGTCAACCTGGTAATAATTCCGGACATAGTGTTGGCAGGGAGGTAGCTGTTCTTTTGTATGCGAGGTAAGCACACCGACCACCTTGGCTCCGGCATTGATGGCTGCAGATACGCCTGAAAAAGAATCTTCGAAAATTACACAGTTCGCGGGCCGGGTGTCCAGATTTGCAGCTGATTTCAGGTAAATTTCCGGGTCAGGCTTATGGGCAGTTACGTCTTCACTAGCTAAGACGGAATCCATCAACGGCCGTAAGGCGAGGCCATCAAGGATAAAATCCAGATTAGCGCGCGGCGCGGATGTGGCAACACCAATGTGGATCCCCTCGGATCTGAGTGCGGCGAGGAATTCCGGTAATCCAGCGATGGGCTCTAAATGGGAGCGGTAGATTTCACGAAACAAGGCCTCTTTCTCATCAGCCAGGCGTTTGACTTCTTCGTCGCTGAGCTCACGCTTGAAAAAATACCGCATGATGTAGTCGTTGTGTTTGCCATACATGTGGTCCTCGAATTCCTGATCGGTATAGGGAACGTTATAGTTGTCAAAAAACTGCCTGAATGCTTCGGAATGGTAAGGATTGGTGTGCGCGATGACACCATCCATGTCAAAAATGACCGCGTAGTTATCCATGGCCCCAAATGTAAGGCTTTTTGATACGAATCAATACGTAAATGTTAATCCACCTCCCCAACCCATGTCGCTGTCGTAATGGCTAGATAACGCCAGGTATTTGGTGAGGATATATTTCGCACCCACGGTGTATTCGCCGTCGCTGTTGTAGAGTCCCCGCAGCCGCAGCCGTGTAGTGATGGGAATATCATCCCGCTCAATCTGCAGACGAACGTATCCCTTGTGGTTCACACGCAGATCGGCCACGATGAACCAGGGGAGCGTGTATTGCAATCCGATGTTGAAAGCCGTGCGGTCATCTTTCGTATTAACCTGTCCAAACCAGTTGCGGTCGGCATGTCCACCTTCACGGTAGCGCCATTCTCCTCCAACAAAGACCATTAGGAACTGGTTACGGTCGAGATACCTACCGAAGCGGGTATCGACTTCGTAGCCACGGCGCTTGTTGGGGCCGAGGTGCCAATCCGTCTGCCAGGCCCAGCGTGTATTTTCCAGCACAACGTCGCCATCACTCGCGTTGGTCTCGATACCGATTTCAGCACCTAGGTAAAATCGCCGGTCGTCGGCGTATACCTTACGCAGGCCTTTTTCCGGATCGGGAATCTGTGGATTGGGCGGCGAATGTTCATACGTGAAGATCCGGCCCATGCCGCTCATCATGTGATAGAGGATGTGGCAGTGGAAAAACCAGTCGCCGTATTCTTCCGAGGCGTTGAATTCCAACGTATCGGTTTCCATGGGCATGATATCCAATACGTTTTTCAATGGCGCATGGTCGCCCTGCCCGTTGATTACCCGGAAAAAGTGACCATGCAGGTGCATCGGGTGGCGCATCATGGAATTGTTGGTGAGGATAATACGGATGTTTTCTCCCTTTTTGATCCGGATTTTATCGCTCTCGGACACCGTGCGGTTATTCAGGGTCCACACATAGCGGTTCATGTTGCCGGTCAGCTCAAAATGGAGTGTCCGGAAAGGCTTGTCTGGTAGTGTAGTGGGCTGGGGCGACCGCAGCATGGCGTAATTGAGCGTCTTCGGACTGTTTCCTTCGGGATACATGACCACATTCATGTCCATCTGTTGCAGGCTCATGTTCATGCCCATATCTTTCATATTGCCACCCACGGTCATCATGCCGTTCATCATCTTCATCCCTTCAAAATAATCCAGTTTGCCGAGCGGTTGCTTCAGCTGTTTGACGCCATCGCCTAGCCACAGGGATACCTGGCCCATGCGGTCTTCAGAAGTCGCCGCCAACTCGTAAGCAGCTCCGTCTGCCGGGATGGTCACTTCTATATCGTAGGTTTCTGATACGCCTACAATAAGCCGGTCTACGGTTACCGGTTCTACGTCGGCGCCATCCGAAGCCACCACGGTAAGGGGTCCACCCGAATAGGTAAGCCAGAAATATGTGGATGAACTGCCATTGATGATGCGTACCCGAACCTTATCGCCTTTGCGGTAGTGTTGACGTTGTTCTTCCGCATGGCCATTCACAAAGAAGCGTTCATAATAGACATCGCTCACGTCCATGGCATGCATCCGTTTCCACTCATTTACGAATTTGGTGCCCAAATGTCCGGACATCAATCCTTCGCCATAGCTTTGGGCAGCGCCTTTCCGGATGCCGTACCAGTCGGTCGCCCGGTGCAGCGACCGCTCGATCTGGTGGGGATTTTCGTCGCTCCAATCGCTCAGCAGCATGACCTCCTCATTTACCGGGCGCTCATTTCTTTTATGGATGATGAACGCGCCGTATAGGCCGATCTGCTCCTGCAGCATGGTATGTGAATGATACCAGTACGTGCCACTTTGCCGGATGGGAAACCGGTATACGTGGGTACTCATACCTTTGATCGGGGCCGTGGTCAGGTAAGGAACCCCGTCCTGTTCGTTGGGTAAAAGAATGCCATGCCAGTGGATGGATGTCTCGTGATGCATGTGGTTGTGCACGTGGATTTCCGCGGTGTCACCTTCGGTGAAATGAAGGGTAGGAGCGGGCAGCTGCCCATTGATGGCGATGGCCTTCCGGGTTTTCCCGGTGTAGTTAACCACCGTATCGGTGACGTCGAGATCGTAACGGACCGTCTGCTGTGCGGTAGCCACCGACATACTGGCCGTCAACAACAAGACCAATAATACCCTATGTATGTTATGGATGCCCCTCATTCGTGTGAATGTGTTTCAGCATCCTTTCCACCCAGTGTTTCAACGACATTGCCACAGGTTAGCATCTGGTCTCCGTAATAAGGATTCCGGATGGCTTTCTCGTTGCTCAGCCAGTTGGCACCTTTTCCTTTGTTATACATCGGGCAGTGCTGATAATAAACCAAAGACGAAGGCGAATTCGTTTTCGTGAAGCGATACAGGCTTTCAGACAGCGCGGCAAATCGGATCCGCTGGTCTTCGAGGGTTTTGGCCTTGGCTACCGCGGCTGCATGGGTGGCCGCCTCTTTGGCTTCCGGTGCCGATAGCCCTTCCAGCTGCTTGGACAGATCCGCTGCAACGGCAGACACATTTTTCGCATTGCCAGCTACAAGGGCGTCTTTCAATTTGAAGTAGGAGGGAAGCACACCGTCTACAGGTGAATGGTGACCGGTGGTCGGTGATGGGTGATCGGCATGGGGTATGCCGTGTTCAACGCGTGCCGGGTCATTGTTCGTTGTTAGCGCGGTAGCCTGTGGAGCACGTTCATATTGGCAACAGTTTTTTAATGCAGCATAAGCTTCGGCAGGAGCCAGGTAATGTTCGTTGTCGTAACCAGCATAGGCTACCCGTTTCAGTACCACATCGGCAGTTGTTGCTGCGGAATCGTAGGTAAGCTCCGCAAAATGGGTATCTGCATTCCAGGATAGGACACTTTCACCCTTCCTGGTGCCGGCAGCTTCGATGGTTTGCTTGCACATACCGCAATTGCCTGCGATACGGAAGGTTTCTGTCTTCGCATTCGGGAGCTGTGCGGGTGCCATATTCCCTATGTGGAGTAACATCGATAATAACAAAGTAATCTTCATGACAAGTTAGTTTTGATTGAACACGGATGACGCGGATTGAACGGATTTTTCCGCTGATTTAGGTGTTGTTTTTCTGCGTCGTCCGTGTTTTATTACATTTATTGTACTACAGATTCTGCTTTGAACCCGGCCTTGCTGACCGCCGCAACAACCGTATCCGCATCGGCAGCATTGGCATTTACCGTCAGGATTTTATCCGGATTGTTAATATCTACCTGCCAATTTCCTTCGCCAACAGACTGGTTGAGAGAAGGTGTTACGGCCGCCAGGCAGCCACCGCAGTTAATCGTTGTTTTGAATTTAAGTGTAGTTTCCATATTGTTTTTTAAATGTGTTTTTGTTTGCTGTGTTTTTGTTTTTTCCCTAACCATCATTATCAATTATCAATTATCAATTATCAATTATCAATTAACAATTAACAATTAACAATTAACAATTATCAATTATCAATTATCAATTATCAATTAACCGAAGCCGCAGACTATTGCTCACCACACTCACGCTGCTGAGTGCCATGGCGGCACCGGCAATCATCGGGTCCAACAGGAATCCGTTGATGGGATATAACAGTCCGGCTGCAATCGGAATACCGATGATATTATAGATAAACGCCCAAAAAAGATTTTGTTTGATGGCAGCCACCGTTTTCCTCGAAAGCTGGATGGCAGTGGGAATTCGCGTAAGGTCGCTTGAGATGATCGTCATCTTAGCAACATCCATGGCGATATCGCTGCCTTTGCCCATCGCAATACCCACATCGGCCTGGGCAAGGGCATTGCTGTCATTGATACCGTCGCCCACCATGCCCACGACATGCCCCTTTGCTTGCAACTCCTTCACGAAATCTGCTTTTTCGGCGGGTAGTACGTTCGCCCTGTAGTGATTGATTCCGGTTTGTTCGGCAACCGCCTGCGCCGTCTGCTCGTTGTCGCCGGTTAGCATATAGACGTCTACGCCGGCCGACTGCAATTTGCTGATTGCCTCTACCGACGTAGGTTTTATCTTATCGGCAATGGCAACGGCTGCCAGCAACGTAGATTCGTCCGCAAAATGGATGACGGTATGGGCAAGTTCCAATTGGTCATCGATCCACTGCCGTGCGTGCTCATTTACTGCAATGCCATGGTCTTTCAATAGCACGGCATTGCCAATCAGGTAATTCTTCGAGCCGTAGGTGCCCTGTATACCCTGTCCGGTGATGTTTTCTACCGTTATGCCTTGAAGGAAAGCGGCCTGGTCGGCAAGTGTCTTCACCACCGCATCGGCCAATGGATGCTCAGACGATTTCTCAATGCTATATAGGAGGTTGCGCAGTTCGCCGGTTTCGGGTACAAACCAATGCAGGGCTACGACATCTGGTTTGCCTTCCGTAATGGTACCCGTTTTATCAAGCACGATGGCATCCAGCTTCTTTGCAAGTTCCAGGCTCTCGGCGTCTTTGATCAGGATGCCCTGTTCGGCGCCTTTGCCCACGCCCACCATGATGGCGGTAGGGGTGGCTAGCCCGAGCGCACAGGGGCAGGCGATAACGAGCACTGTAACCAATGCCAACAAGCCGTGCGTAAATCCTTCCTGCCCGTCGAAAACGATCCACAGTCCGAAACTGAGAATGGCGATACCGATCACGATCGGCACAAAAATTCCGGCTATCCGGTCGACCAGCTTCTGTACCGGGGCCTTACTGCCCTGGGCGTCCTGCACCATTTTAATGATCTGACCCAATAAGGTGGCTCCGCCTACTTTTTCCGCTTTAAACTGGAAGCTCCCTTTCTGATTGATGGTGCCGGCAAAGACCGCAGCTCCCGGCTGCTTGGCTACGGGTACCGGTTCACCGCTGATCATACTTTCATCCACGTAGGAGTTGCCGGAGACTACAGTACCATCAACCGCGACTTTTTCGCCGGGCTTTACCAAGAGTATGTCACCCACAGTAACTTTAGCAATAGGGATTTCCTGTTGATGGCCGCCTCCATGCACCACGGTTACAGTCTTCGGCTGTAGACCCATCAATTTTTTGATGGCTGACGAAGTATTTCCTTTTGCCCGCTCCTCCAGCAATTTACCCAGTAAGATGAAGGCGATGACCACAGCGGCCGATTCAAAATATACGTGTGCATGCAATCCACGGCTATGCCAGAACCCGGGGAAGAGCACGTTGAACACGCTGAACAGGTATGCAACGCCGGTGCTCAGGGCTACTAAGGTATCCATGTTGGCTGAGCGGTGTTTAGCCTGCTTGTATGCGCCGACGTAAAATTGCCGACCGAATACGAATACGACGGGTGTAGCCAGCAACCACATACTATAGTTGGCCCATCCCTGGTTCATCAGTGCCGGGGTCATTCCGATGATGACCAACGGTATGGATAGCAGGATGGCACCGATCGTACGTTTTTGCAACGACTTGAAGTGAGACTGTTGCAATGCCTCCAGCGACTCAGCGGCTTCTGCCGAGTCGTCAACCATCAGGTCATATCCGATGGATTGAACGGCTGCCCTCAATTGCTGGGCATCCGTGATGCCTGGTACGTATTCCACCTGCGCAGTGGCATTGGCATAGTTGACCGTTGCAGAAAGCACGCCGGGCTGAGCCGTGAGGATGGTTTCCGTGCTGTTGGCGCAGGAAGCGCAGGAAAGATTTAGCACCGGAAAAGATTGTTTTACGGTGGAAACGCCATAACCCAGATCACGGATTTTTTCTACGGCCCGGGGTATGGCATCAATCGCATTGCCGGATGTAATTACAGCACGGCGATTGTTCAGTTCGACGTGATGGTTGCTGATTTCCGGTATCTCTGCCAATCCCTTATCTACAATCATTGCACAGTGCTCGCTGTCGACGTTTTCAAGTGGCAAGTATATCGTATTGTTTGTGTGTCCCATAACTTTTTCTGATTGAACACTACAAATGTCGGTGTTAACTTACCGGAAGTTTTATGGAATGATGGGAAATGTTTATGGTTTAATGGATAAATTTATCGGATGTACCGTGTGCCGGAAAGTGCAAAAAAATACTATTTTTGAGCCGTAACCATATGTTCAGAATCAAGTTAATACCTTTTGAATTAAATAATATCGTATGCATAACAAAAACGGATTGATCAGTGCGGTGGTGTTACCACTCCTGTTCCTTTTGCTTTCAATCCAGGCGTCAACCGCCCAACAAGCCGGCAATGTTCCGCTTACTGACACCCTGCCGATGGATGGGACGGTGGTGAGAGGGCGGCTTGAAAATGGACTTGCTTATTACATCCGTCATAACGAGGAACCCAAAGACCGTGTGGTGATGTACCTTGCTACGAAGGTGGGGTCTATACTCGAAACGGAAGACGAGCTGGGACTAGCACATTTCCTCGAACACATGCAGTTCAATGGAACGAAAAACTTCCCTAAGAATGAGCTGGTGAACTACTTGCAGAAGGCGGGTGTACGTTTCGGATCAGACCTGAATGCTTACACAAGTTTTGATGAAACGGTGTACCAATTGCCGATACCATCGGATGATCCCGAGCTGCTCAAAAACGGACTGCAGGTGCTACGCGATTGGGCGCAGGATGCCTTACTCGATGAAGAGGAGATTGACAAGGAGCGTGGTGTGGTGCTTAATGAGATGCTGGGGGGGCGCGGTGCGGAACAGCGTATGCGCGATCAGTATCTGCCAATGATTCTCAACCAATCGCGCTATGCAAAACGGTTGCCGATAGGCACAAAGGAAAATATTGAAGGCTTTGCTTACGAAACACTCCGTGACTTTCATCGCAAGTGGTACCGGCCCGATCTGCAGGCGATCATAATTGTGGGTGATATCGATGTATCCGAAATGGAAACACAGATCAAGACACTGTTTTCTGACCTGAAAAATCCCGAGCAGGAACCGACTCGTGATGAATACGAGATTCCGTTGACCGGCAAGAATCAATTTTTGGCGGTGACGGATCCGGAAATGCCACAAACGGTGGTGCAGGTGGTTGTCAAGCATCCCGAAGCAAAAGTAAGAACCGTAGCCGATTACCGTATGCAGCTATCGAAGTCGTTGTTCAACCAGATGGCGGGGGCACGTTTCGCAGAGCTTACGCGCCAGTCGGATCCTCCCTTTATCCAGGGAGGAGGAAGTATCGGTGGTTTTTTGAGGGGATTGGACGCATTTACGATGTATGTGGTTGCCAAACCCGGCGAAATCAAACGTGGGTTTGAGTCGGTCGTGACCGAATTCGAGCGCATCCGCAGATACGGTTTCACGGAGACTGAACTGGATCGCGCCAAAAGCAATTTTTTGACCGGTCTGGAATCGGCTTATGCCGAGCGGGATAAGCGCAAGTCACAAAGCTACGTGGATAGTTACCTCAACCATTTTTTGGAAGGAGAACGTGCATTGAGCAACGAAAATCGCTATCAGCTTGGAAAACAGCTCATCGGCACGATTTCGATAGAAGACGTCAATGCATTGGGCAAGCAGTACTACGTAGACCATAACCGTGATATCCTCATATTAGCACCCGATAAAGATAAAGACAGCCTGCCTGATGAAACTGCGGTAACCGGCTGGATGACGGAAATCAAGGACGCTGACCTAGCGCCTTATGATGACAACATGCAGGATGTACCCCTTCTGGAAACGCCCCCGCAGGCCGGAACGGTAAGCAAACGGGTTGAGAAACCCGAATTGGGAGTAACCGAACTGACATTGAGCAACGGGGTAAAGGTCGTGATGAAACCGACGGATTTCAAAAACGATGAAATTGATATCACAGCTTTCAGTCCCGGAGGCACTTCCCTGTATAGCGACACCGATTTCCTTTCGGCTGCCTATGCCGCTTCGGTGGTGGGCGGAAGCGGTCTCGGCCCGTATAACGCTACTCAGCTTACCAAGTATCTAAGTGGCAAGAATGTTTCCGTGCAACCTTACATTGGCGAGCTTACCGAAGGATTCCGTGCTTCCAGCGGCAAGAAGGATCTACCAACGGCCTTTGAGCTTATTTATGCATATTTTGCGGTACCAAGGCTGGACATGGATGTTTTCCACGGGTATATGCAACGGATAAAGGCTTCGCTTGCCAATCGGCTGGATGATCCGGATGCTGTTTTTGCGGATACCATCAACGCTGTTTTATATCACAATAACATCCGTCGTACCAGCATGACGGTTGAACAGGTGGATCTCATCGATCCCCAACGAGCCTATGAGATTTATAAGGAACGGTTTGCGGATGCAACTGATTTCACAGTAACAATTGTAGGTAGCTTTACCGAGGATGAGATTATGCCGTTGATATTGGAATACCTGGGAGGCTTGCCCAATGTGGGAAGAAAGGAAGCAGCACGCGATCTAGGTATTTATCCGCCTGAAAAAGGATTGGAACGTACCGTATACCGGGGTAAAGAACAAAAATCCAGCGTACGCTTGTATTATTTCGGCGAATATGATTATTCGGAAGACGAAAACATGCAGTTAGATGCACTGGAAAGTATCCTGAATATCAAATTGATTGAACGGCTTCGGGAAGCTGAAAGCGGAGTTTACGGTGTGGCCGCACGTGCCTCTTACACCAAATATCCCCGCCACCGTTATTCGTTCAGCGTGGCGTATGGCACCAGCCCCGACAAAGTGGAACCGTTGATGAAATCCGCTTTGGATGAAATTAATAAAATTAAGCAAAACGGTCCGGAACAGGTCGATATTGATAAGTTTGTAAGTGAACAAAAACGTGTATTGGAAGTGCAGCTCAGGGAAAACAGCTTTTGGTTAGGGCACCTTTCGGGTTCGTATCAAAACAATGAAGATCCCGCCTATATCCTGAGATACCTGGATGAGTTGAGCAATGTGACCGTAGAAAGCGTAAAAGCGGTGGCGAATAAATACCTCGTTGAAGAACGACTGTTCAAATTCATGTTAATGCCGGAGGCGCAATAAGTACCACGTCCAAACCACTGTCAATAAAAAAGCGCCCTGAACAGGGCGCTTTTTTTGACAAATGATAAAATTAATAATCAACCTAAATAGGATTTCAAGATCCGGCTGCGTGAAGTATGACGGAGCCGTTGCAAGGCTTTATCCTTGATTTGACGAACGCGTTCACGAGTCAGGTTGAATTTTTCGCCGATTTCTTCCAACGACAACTGATGGTTGGAACCCAGGCCAAAAAACAATACAATGATTTCCCGTTCACGCTCGGTAAGCGTAGCCAATGAACGTTTGATTTCCTCAGAAAGCGATTCATCGATCAACGTACTGTCTGTATCCGGATCACTGTTTTCCAGCACATCCAGCAACGTATTCTCCTCACCCTGTACAAACGGTGCATCCATTGACACATGACGGCCTGAGTTGCTCAGCGTATCGGAAACTTTGTCTACCGTTGTTTCTAAAATGTCAGCCAATTCTTCCGGTGAGGGTTCCCGCTCATATTCCTGTTCCAATTTGGAAAAGGCTTTGCTGATTTTACTTAGTGAACCTACCTGATTAAGTGGAAGACGTACAATACGTGATTGCTCTGCAATGGCCTGAAGGATGGATTGACGAATCCACCAAACTGCATAAGAGATAAATTTAAATCCTTTGGTCTCGTCAAACCGTTTGGCGGCCTTGATTAAACCTAAGTTTCCCTCATTGATTAAATCACCCAAGGTAAGCCCCTGGTTTTGGTATTGTTTCGCTACAGAAACCACAAAACGCAAATTCGTTTTGGTCAACCGCTCTAACGCAGCCTGATCGCCTTCCCGAATTTTCTGGGCAAGGATGACCTCTTCTTCGGCTGTAATTAAGTCTACTTTACCAATCTCATGCAAGTACTTGTCTAACGACTGCGACTCCCGATTGGTAATGGATTGTGTAATTTTGAGCTGTCTCATTTAATATATTAGTACCTTCCTTTCTAAAAAGTTTGCAAAAATACGACTTTTCTCCATCATATTAACTGATTTTTTTGGAAAAAGTTGTCTGATTTAGAGGAAATTATCGGATTTTTTTTTAATGTATTCTTTAACAAAAAGTGTTCCAAATAATTTGTGTCAGAATGGCAGTGTGAAATTGGGCTTATTTATTAATATGTTTATTTTTAGGTATTTATGTTTTTATTTGCGAAATAGGCGGGATCATTCATCGTTTCATTGTGAGAAAATTGTGACAGAATCTGAGCGATATCCTCTCAAAAATGCCTGAATGTCCATTCTTTTTTTTCCGGCGAGCTGAAGTTCCTGTATGCTTATATAACCATCCGGACACGCGAACTTCAGGAACGACGTCCCATCAGTGAAGTATGTGCCTACAGGGTGGTTAACAGCGGTCTTTTCTTTGGTAGCCTTAAAAATCTTCAACACCTGTCCATCCAGTTCGGTATAGGCGGTAGGATAAGGGCTCAGCCCCCGGATCAGGTTATATACATCATCAACCGGTCGGTTCCAATCGATTTTGCCATCTTCTTTGAATATTTTTGGAGCATGTTTTAGCACATCCCCCGGAGCCAGACGTCCCTGCGGAGTGGGGTTGGTTTTCCCCGCTGCTAAGGCTTTTACGGTCCTAACGAGCAATCCGGCACCGACCGCCATCAACTTGTCATGTAGATCACCTGCCGTATCGTCGGGGCCGATAGCCACTTTTTCAGTGAACAAAATGTTACCGGTATCAATTTCATGTTGCAGGAGGAACGTAGTGACGCCGCTCTCGGTTTCGCCGTTGATAACTGCGTGATTGATGGGGGCTGCACCGCGGTATTGGGGCAGAAGGGAGGCATGAAGGTTGACCGTTCCCAAAGGAGGCATGTTCCAAACGACCTCCGGCAGCATCCGGAAAGCAACAACCACCTGCAGGTCGGCTCCTAACGATTTTAAATTACTTAGAAATTGAGGATCACGTAACTTTATGGGTTGGAGAACCGGGATCCCGCGCGAAATAGCGTACGTTTTTACTGCCGACTGCTGAAGTTTCTGCCCCCGGCCGGCCGGTTTGTCCGGTGCGGTAACCACCGCTACCACATCTTCTCCGGCTTCCAGCAGCGCATCCAGTGAAGCAACGGCAAACTCAGGAGTTCCCATGAAAATAATGCGCATCTTGAATTTCTGATTTCGTATTTCTAATCTCGTGTCTTACCTTTGCAAAGGTACAAAATATATCGAAAGGCTTGAATTTCCCTTATTTTTTGGCAAAACGGGCAGCCATCAGCGGCAAGCGGACTTTCTCGGGACTCATTGTCCGGGTTGCCATTGGGGCCATTACATTGGGGGTTGCCGCCATGTTGTTATCCATCGCGGTGCTTAAAGGGTTCAAAGGTGAAATAACAGCTAAACAGCGTGGCTTTTTCGGTGATATCGTACTCAGCAAATATGACCTCAATATGTCATACGAGCCTACGCCGTTTGCACTTACGACTGCCGAGGTGCAGGAACTGAAAGACATTTCCGGTGTTTCATCCATTCATTATTTTGCAACAAAGCCCGGCATCATCAATGTGAACAACGAGGTGGAGGGTGTATTGCTTAAAGGGATCGATGACACATACGATGCCCGTTTTCTGAACGGGTTGTTGGTAGCCGGGCAGCCCATCGATTTTTCGGACAGTACCCATGCATCCGGGCAGATTCTGATTTCACAATATACCGCCAATCGGCTGAAGTTAACCGTGGGCGACGATTTTATCATGTATTTTGTTCAGGAGCCTGTAAGACGTCGCAAATTCCAGATTGCCGGCATTTATCATACAGGGGTGGAAGAACTGGATAAAACCTACGTGGTCGGCTCTCTCTCCCTGATCCGTAGGCTCAATGACTGGAGCGAAGACGAGGTAGGGGGGTACGAGGTATCCATCGCGGATTTCAACAGACTCAACGACGTGACCGACGAAATCCGGGATATACTGCCGATCGAAGTGGATGCGGTGAATGTACGTGACCAACTACCTGAAATTTTTCAGTGGTTGGACTTATTGGACGTTAATACTGTCATTATTTTAATCCTCATGATGGTGGTGGCCACCGTAAATATGATATCCGCCCTGCTGATCATCATTTTGGAGCGTACGTCCATGATCGGCCTGTTAAAAGCGTTGGGGTATACAGATGGGGGAATCCGAAAGGTTTTTCTGTATCAGGCGGCCTATTTAATTGGGTTGGGTTTACTTTTAGGCAATCTATTGGGCGGAGGGTTGTATTGGTTCCAGGATCACACCCGGTATTTTAAACTGGACGAAGCGTCGTATTATGTTTCCTATGTTCCGGTCAGCATCACCTTGCTGGAGGTGGTTTTCCTCAACGCAGGCGTTGTCGTGGTTACCCTGGCCGTATTGTTGATTCCATCGTATCTAATCAGTAAAATCAGCCCGATTAAAGCCATCCAGTTTCAATAAAATAGGTAATTGTGGTCTGATTTTATTATATTTCCTCCCTAAAGTCGTCTCTTGGCAGCGGGGGAGAATTCCACTAGTTGCTTTTTATTTAACGCGATTATAATTGCATAAAAAGGCAACTTTGCCTAAGTTTGAGGGCGTCTTTATTGCATTGCTGCGATGAAGAAACTTGTTATTTATGATCAAAAACTTTCTCGACCATATCAGCCACGCATTTGACATCCCTTTGAGCAACCCTGTGCTCGTTTTCGCACTCATTCTTTTCATCATTCTTTTATCACCCATATTATTACGCAGGATAAAAATTCCGGGAATTATCGGGTTGATCCTTTCGGGGGTGGTTATCGGACCACATGGACTGAACCTGCTGGAGAGAAGTTCAGCAGTCGACTTATTTTCCACCATCGGGCTTTTGTATATCATGTTTATTGCCGGATTGGAATTGGACATGAATGAATTCCGGAAAACCCGGCATAGAAGTGTTCTTTTCGGATTTTTCACGTTTGCAATTCCCATCCTCATCGGTTATCCGGTTTGTTACTACGTGCTGGGATACGATGTGTTGTCCAGTATCATGATTTCCAGTATGTTTGCCACACATACGCTGGTTGCGTATCCGGTGGTAAACAGTTACGGAATCTCAAAAAATGAGGCGGTAGCCATTACCATCGGTGGCACCATTCTTACCGATACGGCGGTACTGATTATACTTGCGGTTATTATCGGTGCTTCTCAGGGCCAGCTCGGAAAAGAGTTCTGGCTAACCCTTGGATTTTCATTTGCAGTTTTCCTGCTGATTATGTTCGGGGTTATCCCCCGGATTGCCAAATGGTTCTTCCAGAAGATAGAAGGAGAAAAGACAGCACATTATATTTTTGTGCTCTTTGTAGTTTTTTTTGCTGCCTTTCTGGCCGAAATTGCTGGTCTCGAACACATCATCGGCGCATTCGTTGCTGGCCTGGCACTCAATAAACTGATTCCCCATTCGTCCGCACTGATGAATCGGATCGAGTTTATCGGCAACGCGATCTTCATCCCCTTTTTCTTGATCAGCGTGGGCATGATCGTAGATATCAGCGTATTGCTGAATGGACCCGCCGCCCTAATCATTGCGGCGACACTTACGTTGGTAGCCATCTTTAGCAAGTGGATTGCTGCCTGGTTCACACAACTTTCTTTTCGGTATTCTTCCGCCCAGCGGCAAGTGATTTTTGGACTAAGCAGCGCGCACGCGGCGGCAACGCTGGCTGTTATCATGGTTGGGCACAGATACGGGATCATTGATGAAAATGTACTTAACGGCACCATCGTGCTGATCTTGGTAACCTGTATTGTTGCTTCCTTGGCAACGGAGGCGGCATCCAAGAAGGTCGTATTGGCAGGTGAGCAGGATGAAGTGCCCAGCGAGAAAAATATAGCGCGGGAAGAACAGTTGATGCTGCCCATTGCAAATCTTAACAACATGGAATCCCTGTTGGATTTTGCAACACTGATTAAAAGCAAACATTCCCCCCATCCGATTACGGTATTAACGGTTGTCCCCAACAATGAAATGGCGGAGCAGAACCTGCAAAGAGCTCGTAAAAATCTGGATTCGACCGCCAAATACGCATCAGGTAGTGAAACCGAAGTAAGCATGATTGCCACAATTGATCATAACATCGCGAATGGCATCAGCCGGGCGGCCCGGGAAGAAGACGCAGATGGCATCCTGCTTGGCTGGCCGAGCAAACCAGGTATCATCGAAAAGATGGTAGGGGAAAAAACTGAAAGTATCCTCAATCAGACCGACGCTAACCTGTTTATGTGTCATGTGGATAAGTCGTTGGTGATGCAAAAACGTATTGTTGTATTCTGCCCGCCGTTATCTGAATCTGAACTTGGATTCGATTTTTGCATGGGAAAGATACTGAGATTAAGTCAGGAACTGTCTATTCCTATTTTATATGTTTGTGATACCCGGACGGAGCGGGCCATTACGGAATACATTGAGCGAAACAAAAATAGTTCGCGTGTGTTATTTTCGAGCTATCAGGATTGGGATGATCTCTCGGGGCTGCGCACATTTGTAAAAGAAAATGATTTTGTTGTGTTTATCTCTGCGCGTCAGGGCGAAGTATCCTATCGTCACTCGTTTGACGGTATTCCCAAAAAGTTGGGTAAAATTTATGCACAGCATAACCGGATATTGATTTTCCCGAGCAGGAGGGGTGGATACTCATTAGACGAATACGAAGATATATCCGCCGCACCGATTTTGCAACGGATTGGCAGAGGTATCGGTAGCATCTTTACCAAGGATAAACATTGATGTTTCATGGCCCCTACAAGAATTACAAAAAAATCCGATGGAACATTTGACGTTCCTGATCACGTGGACATCCCGTTTATCATCGGCGATGGCATTGGTCCCGATATCTGGCGAGCTGCAGTCCGTGTATTTGATGCCGCTGTAGAAACCGTATACGGTGGGGCGCGCAAGGTCAATTGGAAAGAAGTACTGGCTGGTGGAAAAGCGTTCGATCAAACGGGTGAATGGCTCCCGCAAGTCACCATAGATACCATCCGGGATCACCTGGTCGGAATCAAAGGACCGCTTACCACACCCATAGGGGGCGGTATACGTTCCCTAAATGTAGCCATACGCAAGGCGCTCGATCTGTATGTCTGCCAACGGCCAACCCGTTGGTTTGAAGGCGTGCCATCGCCTGTGAAACATCCGGAACTGGTGGATATGGTGATCTTCAGGGAAAACACGGAAGACATCTATACCGGCATCGAATTCCCCGCAGGCACAGCTGAGGCTGCTCGCGTGAAAGATTTCCTCCATTACGAAATGGCTGTGGATTTTAACTTTACCGAAGATACAGCCATCGGCATAAAAACCGTTTCCGAGACAGGCTCAAAGCGGTTAATCCGCGCCGCCCTGAATCACGCAGTCCAACACAGATTACCTTCTGTAGCGCTTGTGCATAAAGGAAATATCATGAAGTATACCGAAGGCGCATTTAAGGGATGGGGATATGAAGTTGCGGAGACCGAATTTGCCGAATATACCTATACTTGGGCGCAGTGGGAGCGGACCAAAGAGGCGCTGGGTGAACAACAGGCAAACACGGAATTGAAAACGGCGGAAACCACAGGGAAAATCATTGTCAAAGATGTGATTGCCGATAATTTTTTGCAGCAAATTCTATTAAATCCCAAAGATTATTCCGTTATTGCTACATTGAACCTCAATGGCGACTACATTTCAGACGCATTGGCGGCCATCGTGGGCGGCATAGGAATAGCACCGGGCGCAAACATCAATTACCATACAGGTTATGCCGTTTTTGAGGCCACGCATGGTACAGCCCCGAGGTTTGCAGATACAGACAGCATGAATCCGTCATCCGTCATTCTGAGCGGCGTTATGCTATTTGAATACATCGGCTGGAGTGAAGCAGCTACGGCGATTGTGGAAGCACTGCAGGAAACCATTCTGCAGAAAACTGTCACCGTGGATTTCTTTAATCAAATGACCGATGGAAAATTATTAAAAACGAGCGAATTCGCAACGGCGATTGTCGATAAAATAAAAGCCGGCTTTGACCGTTCGATATACTAAAACAGACAGACTACATTTTTAATCTTTGATACATGGCCAATATTCTGTTGGTAGAGGACGATACAACGTTTGCCACAATACTTGAAAACTTTTTAAAGAAAAAGGGCTTTGAAGTGGTCGTAAAATACAGCGTAAAAAGCGGTATTGAGGCACTTAAGCACCATACATTTCACCTGATTCTGCTGGACTACCGGTTAGGTGACGGCATCGGGCTGGATATTGTGGAGGCGTTACGGGCGGAAGACAAAACGATTCCCTCTATTATTATGACCAGTTTCAACGATGTCCGCACAGCCGTGAAAGCCATCCGCCAGGGAGTTTTTGATTACATCACCAAACCGGTTAATCCAGATGAGCTACTGATGGTCGTAAACGAAGCGCTGCAAGGCAAATCGGCCGAGCGGGAACGCCCTGCGCTGCGCAATCAGCCCAGCGGTGCAGCAAATGCGGAAGAAGGAGACTTCGTGGAGGGAACCAGCGCGGCAGCCCGTAAACTGCATGACTACATTGCCCTGGTAGCTCCCACCGATATGTCGGTCTTGATCCGTGGGGAAAGCGGTACAGGTAAAGAGTATGTCGCAAGATCGATTCACCGCATGAGCAAACGGGCGGATAAGCCTTTCGTGTCGATCGATTGCGGTACGCTTTCGAAAGAACTAGCTTCCAGTGAATTATTCGGCCACGTCAAGGGCTCTTTCACCGGTGCCCTTAACGACAAAACAGGTCAATTTGTAGAGGCTTCCGGTGGTACGCTGTTTTTGGATGAAATAGGCAACCTTTCCTACGATGTGCAGGTCAAATTGTTGAGGGCTTTGCAGGAAAAAGTGATCCAACCTGTGGGCGCGAATAAAACCATCAACGTAGATGTACGGGTTATCGCGGCAACTAACGAAGACCTGCTGGGGTCAGGAAAATTCAGGGAAGATCTTTACCACCGCATCAACGAGTTTGAAATTATTGTGCCCGCACTCAGGGACCGACGGAGCGATTTCCAGCAGTTTGTTGATTTTTTTATCAGTAAGGCGAATGCAGAACTTGGCAGGCAGGTCAGTGAGCTGTCTGATGAAGTGATGGAGATTTTCGGTGCGTATGATTGGCCGGGAAACCTGAGAGAACTGAAAAACGTAATCAAACGGATGGTACTCCTTTCAACCGGTAGCCGGGCCGAAGTTTCGGCGCTTCCCGAAGAAATGGTCTTTGTCCTCAAGAATCCGGACAGTGCAACGCCCAAACCCTCTTCCGATAATCCCGATCTGCGCCTGCATAGCGAGGCTCATGAGCGTAAACTGATTATGGATGTGTTGCAAAAAGCAAAGTATAACAAAAGTAAAGCAGCCCAAATGCTTAACATAGACCGGAAGACCCTCTACAACAAGATGGAAAAATACGGCATTGAGTAGTCTTTTCTATTGAATTATTCGCAACAAACAATAAAAATTATTGAATGAATTTCAATAAATAATTATTATTTTTGCGGGCAATTAAACAGCATACACCTTTCAGCTGAAATAAACACGAGTTATCGTGAGATTAACAAAAAAGCGTATATGAAACACAATTTTGGAGCGGGACCGTGCATATTACCCCAGGAAGTTTTCCAGGAGGCTTCCCAAGCAGTACTTAATTTCAATGACACCGGATTGTCTATTCTGGAAATTTCACACCGGAGTAAGGAATTTGAAGCCGTAATGGCCGAAACAGAAAGACTTGTGCGCGAATTGCTTTCCGTGCCCCAAGGATATTCCATTCTCTTCCTGCAAGGGGGCGCAAGTACCCAGTTTGCCATGGTGCCTATGAACCTGCTTCCCGAAGGGGGCAAAGCAGCGTACCTGGACACCGGAACATGGTCAAGCAAAGCCATCAAGGAAGCTAAGAAAATCGGAGGTGTAGACGTTGTGGCGTCGTCTGCCGATGCAAACTATACATACATTCCCAAAAGCTATGACATCCCGGCTGATGCGGCATACTTCCATTACACGTCAAACAACACGATTTTTGGTACCGAAGTGTTTGAAACACCGCAAAGCAACATTCCATTGGTATCTGACATGTCATCGGATATCCTGAGCCGCAAAATCAACGTGTCCGATTTCGGACTGATCTACGCCGGTGCACAGAAAAACATGGGGCCGGCAGGTGCAACCGTCGTGATTGTAAAGGATGAGTTGTTGGGGAAAACCGGACGGACATTGCCCACGATATTTGATTACCAACCCCATATTGCAGCCGGTTCGATGTATAATACCCCTCCGGTATTTTCCATTTATGTGTCTATGCTAAACCTGCGGTGGTTAAAAGCAAAGGGTGGAGTGGAAGTGATTGAACAGGAAAATATTATCAAGGCACGTACACTTTATGACGAGATTGACCGCAATCCGCTTTTCAAGGGTACAGCCGCAAAAGAGGATCGCTCCCGGATGAACGTAACCTTCGTAACGGAAGATAAGGCCCATGAGGCTGCATTCCTTGACCTGGCAAAGGAAAGGGGATTGGTGGGGTTGAAAGGACACCGGAGCGTAGGCGGATTCAGGGCATCCATTTATAATGCGTTGAGTATTTCCGGGGTCAACGCCTTGGTTGACGCCATGCAGGAGTTTGAAGAAAAAAATTCGTAAATATAAGATAGGAGACACCAGATGTGAGATTGTCTTAGGTCACAAATCTCACATCTCACATCTCACATCTCACATCTAAAAAAAATGAAGATTTTAGCAAATGACGGAATAGATCCTTTGGGTAGACAATTGCTTGAAGATGCAGGGTTTTCCGTAGATACCAACCACATACCACAGGAAGAATTAGCAGAACGATTGCAAGCATACGATGCCATCACCGTGCGCAGTGCAACCAAAGTACGGCAGGCACTGATTGACGCATGCCCAAATCTGAAACTCATTGGCAGGGGAGGCGTAGGCATGGATAATATCGATGTGGAGTATGCCCGTTCAAAAGGAGTAGCGGTGGTCAATACACCAGCTGCATCTTCGTTATCCGTAGCCGAACTGGTATTTGCGCACCTGTTAGGTGGTGTCCGGTTTTTATACGACTCACAACGCAAAATGCCCGTAGAAGGCGATACGAATTTTGGAGGACTCAAAAAGGCATATGCCAAAGGAGTCGAACTGCGCGGCAAAACGCTCGGTGTAATCGGTTTTGGGCGGATCGGTCGGGAAACGGCTAAGGTGGGGCTGGGCCTCGGTATGGATGTCATTGTAAGTGATCTGTTCGAAGCCCCCAAGAGCCTGCCTTTAACCCTGTCAGGTGGTATCACCGTAGATGTTCCCATTCAACAGGTAGAAATTGCGGATTTATTGGAACGTGCTGATTTCATTTCACTGCACGTGCCCTTTACGGATAAACCCATCATCGGTTCCGCTGAGTTTGCATTACTCAAACCGGGAGTGGGAATCGTCAATGCATCGCGCGGCGGTGTGATCGATGAACTTGCCCTGATAGAGGCGCTTGACAGCGGAAAAGTAGCATTTGCCGGTCTCGACGTATTCGATAACGAACCTACTCCCAGGAAGGAACTGCTCACGCATCCGAAGGTGTCCCTAACTCCCCACATCGGTGCGGCAACTAATGAAGCGCAGGAACGCATCGGAGAGGAGCTGGCTAACCTGATTATTGAGCACTTAAAGAAATAACATAGCGGGAAACGGTGAGATGAAGATACTGAAATTTGGGGGAACATCTGTAGGAAGTGCTGAACGGATCAAGGGATTGCTGGATATTATCCGTCCGCAGGAACGCCAGATCGTCGTGCTTTCGGCCGTAGCGGGTACAACCAATGCGCTGGTTGAGATATCCCAAGCGTTTGCAGCGGGCGACAAAGATCGGGCAGCGTCCCTGATCCACACGCTGCACGACCGTTATCGGACGCTTATTGTCGATCTTTTCACTACGGAGGAGGGGCTTCAGAATGGAACCGAATTGATTGATTACCATTTTAATCTCATCGCCTCATTCTCAAGTGATCTTTTTACGCCCATCGAAGAAAAAATCATTCTTGCGCAGGGCGAACTGATTTCTACCACGCTTTTCCATTTTCACTTAACCGAATTGGGGATCCGGTCGAAGTTATTGCCGGCACTTGATTTCATGAAAATCGATGAAGACAATGAGCCGAAAATTGATTTCATTCGCGAGAACCTAAGTGAATTATTACTTCAATCGAGCGATCATAATCTCTTTATTACACAAGGGTATATATGCCGAAATGCCTTTGGTGAAATTGACAATCTGCGGCGTGGGGGCAGTGATTATACGGCTTCCTTGATCGGGGCAGCTATCGGTGCCGATGAAATTCAGATATGGACGGATATAGACGGGATGCATAACAATGACCCACGTATCGTGAACGGCACAAAACCCATCGCCAACCTAAGTTTCAATGAAGCGGCTGAATTGGCGTATTTCGGTGCCAAGATTCTGCATCCCCAAAGTGTTTTTCCGGCACAGCGCTACAATGTTCCCGTGCGGTTGTTAAATACAATGGAGCCCGATGCCCCGGGTACGCTGATTAACAAGGAAGGCACGGCAAAGGGAATTGTGCGTTCAATCGCTGCGAAGGACGGTATTACTGCAATCCGGATCCATTCCTCACGGATGTTGCTCGCCTATGGATTCCTGCGGCGGGTATTCGAAGTGTTTGAACGGTATAAAACTCCCATCGACATGATTACTACATCGGAAGTAGCCATATCACTGACCATTGATGATGTCAAATACTTGTCCGATATCGAACGTGAGCTAACTGACTTTGGATCTGTTGAAATCGATCGCGATCAAACCATCGTATGTGTAGTGGGCGATTTTGGAGTGAATACACACGGCTATGCCGCGCGTGTGCTGGATGCGGTAAAACACATCCCCATACGGATGATTTCTTACGGCGGTAGCAACTACAATATATCCATGCTGTTGCAGACGGAGCATAAGGCAGAGGCGCTACGGTCCTTACACAACAGGCTTTTTTAACGAAATAAGCGAGTGACCGACTATGTTTGATGCAAACCTCATCGAGTCTTTTTTCATTCAGGAGACGCCGTTTTACTACTACGATCTGACGTTGCTTCAGAAAACATTGAGCACGGCAAAACAAGTGGCTGATGTACATGGCTTTCAGGTACATTACGCTTTGAAAGCCAATTTCAACGACCGGATACTTAACCTGATCCGGGAGGCAGGTTTCGGAGCCGACTGTGTAAGCGGAAACGAAGTCAGGAAGGCGATTGAAATCGGCTTTAATGCCGGTGATGTTGTCTTTGCGGGTGTAGGTAAATCGGACAAAGAGATCAGTGATGCATTGGATTACGATATTTTCGCATTTAATGTAGAATCGATTGAAGAATTGAAGGTCATTAACGCATTAGCCGCCGACCGGGGGAAGAAAGCACGCGTTGCTCTTCGCATTAATCCGAATGTCGACGCACAGACCCACCAATACATAACTACCGGATTGGATGAAAATAAATTCGGCATCGCGTACTGGCAACTCGGAGACGCCGTGGAGGTGCTCGGTCAATCCGAACATCTTGAATTAATCGGTATTCACTTCCACATCGGTTCGCAGATAATTGATCTGAATGTTTTTAAAAGTCTTTGCGTAAAAGTCAACGAATTAAACAATTGGTTTGATGAACGGGGGTTCCGCCTACGTGTGCTGAACGTAGGAGGGGGGCTCGGCGTAGATTACCATCAGCCCGACGTCCATCCAATTCCGGACTTTCGGTCTTATTTTTCCATATTTAATGATTTCCTGGAGCGTAAACCGGGTCAGGAGGTCCATTTTGAATTGGGAAGGGCATTGGTGTCGCAATGTGGCAGTCTGATCAGCCGGGTGCTGTATGTAAAAAATGGCCTTAAAAAGAATTTCCTTATTCTTGATGCCGGAATGACAGAACTGATGCGGCCGGCACTATACCAGGCGTATCATCAGATCGAAAAACTCACGGCAGCAACGGAAAGCGATGAGGAGCAGCTTCGTTACGACGTGGTAGGCCCCATTTGCGAAAGCACCGACTGTTTCGGTAAGGAAGTACCGCTTCCTAAATGTGAGCGTGGCGATCTGATAGCGATCCGGACGGCGGGTGCCTATGGGGAGGTCATGGCTTCCCGTTATAACCTGAGGGATGAAATACGCTATGTATACAGCCCTGTGCTTACCGACGTTTCAAATTAGCGGCACACCTTAATTCCCACCAATCAGTGTGAGCATTTCCGCCGTGTTTCGCACGCTTAATTTATGCAGGATATTCTTCCGGTGCGTCATTACGGTATGGATGGACAGAAACAGTATATCAGCTATTTCCTGGTTGGTATGTCCATTACGGACCAGTTGAATAATTTCCTGTTCCCGTTGGGAAAGTTTAAACTTATTTACAAACTTGTCCTCAAAAAGGGGATCTCCGGCGAAGCTCGATTTAGGCAAATGGTCATAGTCGTAACGATTTTCTCCCGCTGATATCACTTTGATCGTATCGATCAGGTGCTGTGCATCCGAGTCTTTATGCAGGTAACCATTTATGTCCAGTTCCCTGCATTTTGCATAAATTGTTTCGTCTGCATACATGCTCAACACGACAATTTTAACCGGTATACAACTATTTCTCAGGACACGTATGGTGTCCGGCCCGTTTAACACGGGCATATTCAGGTCAATCAATACGAGGTCTACCTCGTTTTTCTTTAGGTATTCGATCAGTTCCTTGCCATTGGTGCAGATTTTGGACACCCGCAAATCGGGGTCGGACTGCAGGATCGAGGCAATTCCTTCAGACATCAGTTTGTGATCGTCGGCTATGGCTATCGTTATCATATTGGTCAGTTTTCAGCGAATGTTAACCGTGGTATCCGGAGTTTTATCTCTGTTCCCGCACCCAGGGCAGAATGGATCTCTATGTCGCCGCCAATGAGCTTTACGCGATCGTAAATGTTAATCAGCCCCGAACCGAGATGCGCAGCGGTTGTTTCAAACCCTACGCCGTCATCTACCACAGACAGCATGCAGGTACCATCTACCGTAAACAGTTTTACAAATATATGTTTTGCTTCTGCATGTTTCAGGATATTATTGATGCATTCCTGAAAAATACGGCTGATCATCAGTCGATCATGCATGTTTAACGGTTCACAGGCACCCATACTTTCAAAGGAGGTTTTCACGAGGCCCGCTTTGTGTACTTTATTAAGTTCCTGCTCTATAAAGTCGCTCAAGGAATACTGTTCTACCCGGTTTATGTTTAGGTCTTGGGATAGTGAACGGATATCTGAAATTGCCTGATCGATCAGCTGCCTGATTGCCGCTTTCTGCTGTATTTCCGGCTGGGAAAGGTAAAGTTTGATCAAAGATAATACCTGCCCGACGTTATCATGAAGTTCCTGGCCTACATACTTAAGGGTTTCTTCACGCATTTCCACTTTTGCTTTCAGAACCGCTTGTTCGTACTGCGTGATCAGCCGTTGCTGTTCCCGGATGTTTTTGATCTTCCTTTTCTGATAAACAATGACCATTACAAACATAAAAACACCGATCAAAGCAAGTATCAGGCTCCCGAAAAGAACCGCAAGAACCACTTCAATGTTCGATGTTTCCATGTTTCACATCCTTATGTGCCGAAACCGGCATGTGTCAAGGATCTCCTTCGGCTGATCTATGCAACAACATGCCAGCAATATACATCGAATACAAGAGGAAAACAAATACACGCATCATGACCGTTCCGAAATATTCATTGTTAATGACAAAATAACTCCAAAAAATGATCGTCAATGTGCTGCATAGATAAAAGAAAAATATGCTGGTAACGATCCAGAACGAAACGTTGCGCACCGGATTGATGTTTTCTCCGGTATCGTCGGTTACTATTTCATGGAAGTACAGTAAGCTAAAGATCACCAGCGAGACCGACATGGCTGTCCTTGAATAAGTCATCAGGAAGGAAATATCCTGAATGAAAATCAAATTGACAACAAAGAACAGCAGGTTCAGCACTGTACCTATCAAAACCACCCTGCGCTTGACGGTGCTCCGGATGATCCCGTGATATAGCATACCAAAGTACACGATATTCACCGGCAATACCAGATTGAAAATAAAATGGTTGGAAGCATTGTCGGTGAATACAAATGAATACGCGGATGCAACGAATTGATAGATAAACTGGAACAGCAGGAAGTAGGGAAATAACTTCAAAACCGGTATTTTAAAGTTTTTCCGGCTATAGAATCCGATCACGGCCCCCAACAAAATCAGTCCCAGTAGGACAATCGTAATAGCATCCATAGGCTGATCCGGCCACTAACTGAACTTACAACAGATGTCCTTTCGGCTTGGGTGGCGGGCACAGTTCCAGCTCATCCGCCGGCAATCCTGCCTGTGAAGGAGCTACGGGAAAAATCACGGATCCGACTTTCCCGCCTTTTTCTAAGGTTCTTTCTTCTTTTTTTGGTATATTCAGGCAATCAGTACTGTTTTCCATGGTTGGGTTATCCGGATCTTCGGATCGCGTAGCCACCATTACTACCGTATGTGCTTTTTTATGGTCTGTCTTTTTCAGCGGGAAGCCCGGATAATCATCGGCAATTGCGTAGTAGAACCGGATGCCATCGGCTTTATTTAGGGTCATCAGTTCAAGCAGCGCTTCTTTGCTTACCCAAAATGAGTGAGGCTCTTCAACCTCTTTTCCCAATTCCTTGCTTCGCATTTTAGCCGCTGGCGCACTGCGTTGTTCCCGATAGGCTTTGACCATATGCTGGGCTAATTCGACGGGAATCAGATTTAATTTACTTTTTCTCGGATTGATTGAATCTTTCATAACAGGTCTTTTTACTTGCTTAATTTTTAGAATGCTACAAACATCGAAAAAAACAAGTGTAATGGCAATACACCAAAATGGGTATTTTTATACAGCAGCGGATTCAAAACCCCCGTCAATCAGCCACTGCGATGAATTAAGCGAGGCCTGCACGGCCAGTTGGTCACAACGCTCATTTTCGGGATGACCCGCATGGCCCTTTACCCAGACAAACCGTACCCTGTGCAGGTTATAAATCTTCAGGAAACGCATCCACAGATCCTTGTTTTTTTTTCCTGCAAAGCCTTTCCTTACCCAGCCATGTACCCAGCCTTTTTCAACCGCATCGATGACATACTT
The DNA here is from genome assembly GCF_014642075.1 of Parapedobacter defluvii. Classification (GTDB taxonomy): domain Bacteria; phylum Bacteroidota; class Bacteroidia; order Sphingobacteriales; family Sphingobacteriaceae; genus Parapedobacter; species Parapedobacter defluvii. The sequence goes on from NZ_BMIK01000006.1 coordinate 176,189, forward strand.
CGAATCGGAATAAACCACCACGTCCTGACCGGGTTTCCGCAGCGCTTCCAGCCCGGTGATTACGGCAAGCAGCTCCATCCGGTTGTTGGTGGTCTTCCGGAAACCTTGGGATAGTTCTTTGTAATGGGGACCGGACCTCAGGATAACTCCATATCCACCGGGACCGGGATTGCCGCTCGAAGCGCCATCGGTATACAGTTCGATCATCGTGCGCAAAGGTAAGGCATTCCGGGTTAAATCGTTGGGTAATTACACCGGAAATTGGTTATTTTGTCTACATGGAACACATTGTGGTATTTACCGGGGCAGGTATATCGGCCGAAAGCGGGCTCAAAACTTTCCGTGGGACGGATGGACTGTGGGAAGGGTACCGGGTAGAAGAGGTAGCCACGCCGGAAGCCTGGGAGCGGAACCCGGAACTGGTACAACATTTTTATAACATTCGCAGAAAGGCGGTACGCGAAGCCCGACCGAACGCCGCACATCAGGCGTTGGCAAAACTGGAGGAAAAATACCGGGTGACCGTCGTCACGCAGAATATAGATGACCTTCACGAACGGGCAGGTTCGAGTACGGTGCTGCATCTCCATGGGTTGATTACCAGGTCGCAATCCAGTGTGAATCCGGCGCTGACTTATCCCATTACCGGCGACGAAATCCGCATGGGTGAGTGTTGCGAACTGGGCAGCCAACTGCGCCCGCATGTCGTGTGGTTTGGCGAAGCCGTTCCCGCCATGGGAGAGGCGATCGGAGTATGCCACCAAGCAGACGTTTTTATTGTTGTCGGCACGTCGCTGCAGGTCTATCCCGCTGCAGGCTTGTTGGATGAAGTACCAGACCGTGCGGTTAAATATTTTGTGGATCCGCAGGCTTCTCTGCTATCGCGGCAACCCGGGGTGATCTGTGTTGATGATAAGGCTGCGGCTGCCGTACCTCAACTCGTAGAGAGGCTGATGGCGTAGCAAAAGTGAGCCGCAATTAATATTCATGCCGTTTGTATGCGCCGATGAAGGACTGACGCATTTCATCAAAACGTTGGGATACCGACTTGGTAAAGTCGTCATCAATCAGCTGAAACACCCCGTTGACCCCGTCGGTAATATCCGCTTCTGCGATCTTATAAACCTGTTCAAGTGTACCTTGTTCGAATTTCACGATGAATTTTTGGTTCATCGTGAAAATCGTTATTTTAAAATCGGGGTGGGGGAGTTCTGCGACGGTCCTCATACCAGTCCTTGTGCCCGCATTGCGGTAGCCACCTTGACAAAACCTCCGATGTTGGCACCTTTTAAGTAGTTAATCCGCCCGTTCTTATTCTTGCCGTAGTGCGAGCAGGTATCGTGGATGTCGTGCATGATTTTTTTGAGTTTGCTATCCACTTTTTCTGCCGGCCATTGCTGACCGATGCGGTTTTGAGACATTTCGAGTCCGGATACCGCAACGCCACCGGCGTTTGCCGCTTTACCGGGAGCAAATAATAGGTTGGCTTTCAGTATTTCTTTTACAGCCTCCTCGGTGCAGGGCATGTTCGCACCTTCCGCAATACAAAAGCAGCCATTTCCGATAAGCTGTTTTGCATCTTCTTCATCCAGTTCGTTTTGAGTAGCGCAGGGGAGGGCTATATCACACGGAAACTGCCAGGGTTTCTTTCCCGCATGAAACTCCGAAGCATAACGTTTCGTATATTCCTGTAAGTTCCGCTTCAGCGAATTGACGTAATCCAATTTTTCGGCAGTGAAGCCGTTTTCGTCGTAAATTGTACCGGTACTATTGGATATGGTCACGACTTTAGCACCCAGAGAAGTTGCTTTTAAGGCTGCATAATAAGCAACGTTTCCTGCACCTGATACGGCAACCGTTTTGCCTTTCAGGGAATCCTCAACTTCATACAGCATGCGCTCTACAAAATAAAGCAATCCGAAACCGGTAGCTTCCGGGCGGATGAAACTGCCTGCCCAGGTTGGGCCTTTGCCGGTAAGTACGCCGGTAAAATTATTCTGCAGGCGTTTGTATTGACCAAATAAATACCCGATTTCACGTTCTCCCACACCGATATCACCTGCGGGAACATCGGTTTCGGAACCGATATGCCGGTATAACTCGGTCATGAAGCTTTGGCAAAAGCGCATGATTTCATTGTCCGATTTGCCCTTGGGATCAAAATCTGCACCGCCTTTGCCACTGCCAAGCGGCAGGCCGGTCAGGCTGTTTTTAAAAGTTTGTTCGAACGCGAGGAATTTTAAAATACTGAGATTCACCGTTGGTGAAAAGCGTAGGCCGCCTTTATAAGGCCCCAGTGAGCTATTCATTTGTACCCGGTAACCACGGTTAACCTGTATGTTGTTTTGGTCGTCCTGCCAAACTACCCGGAAAGAAATAGTCCGTTCCGGTTCCACCATCCGTTCAAGCAATTTCCGGTCGATGAACTCAGGCGCATTTTTTTCAATATACGGAATAACATCTTCAGCAATTTCCCTGACTGCTTGCAAAAACTCAGGTTGATGTGGATTTCGTGTGGCAACGTCTTCGATGAACGAATGTAAATAACTTGGCATCGTTTAAAAATTTAATATAAGTTTCGCAGCAAATTTATAATTTTTTTAAGAGAAATAAGATTTTATTATCTTATTATCAAAGAAAAGTGACATTAGGTGTTACATAGCTATTTACAGCACATATTTTAGACTATAATTGACGTTATGTTAAATAATAATTCAGTAAACAAATAAAGGGAACCCCATTCCGTTCCCTTTTTCATTCGTTTGCTGGTAACTTACTAATCATGCAATTAGTCGACGGGCTCTGTGATCATTAGCGCCGCCACAGTCAGGTTATTCCGCAGATCAATGAGAATTGCGCCACCGTTTGCTTTGTTCGACACGTAGCTGTCAAATGCCAGCGGATCTGCCGATTTGAATTGGATTTTACCGATGTCGTTCAAATCAAGCTCTGCAGCGGCCGACTGCTGTAATGTTTCAACGTTGACCCGGTAAATTACGTCCTGTATTTTTACCTTGGCTGTTTTTCCGTGCTGCTGCAGCAAATAAAACTGATTGAGATCCAGCGGCCGGGTATCCATCCAGCAGATTTCCGCTTCAAAGCGCTGTGAAACAGCGGGCTGCTCATCTTGTTTTACCAGCATATCTCCCCTGCTGATATCGATGTCATCAGCCAGGTGGATGACAACAGAAGCACCCTCGGGTGCGGTATTTAAATCGTTGTTAGCCAATTCAATACGGCTAACTATGCTGCTGAATCCGGATGGCAATGCGACCACCCGGTCCCCCACTTCAAACGTACCTCCCACTACCCGTCCCGCATAGCCGCGGTAATCGTGTAATGCCTGTGTCTGTGGCCGGATGACCCATTGTACCGGAAAACGGGCCTGCTTGTTATCCGAGGCATGATCTATTTGTACGGTTTCAAGGAAGTCCAGCAAAGGTCTGCCCTGGTACCAGGGGATATTTATAGACGTTGTAACGATGTTATCGCCCTTCAACGCGCTCACAGGGATATAATCGATCTGTTTGATGCGTAGACTTTGTGCAAGCCGCTCGTAATCTGTTTTGATTTTGTCGAATACCGCCTGGTCGTAGTCTACCATATCCATTTTATTCACACACACGAGGACATTCGGGATCCCCAGTAACGACACAATAAACGAATGCCTCCGTGTTTGTTCCACCACACCTTTGCGTGCATCGATCAGGATGATGGCCAAATCAGAATTGGACGCTCCGGTTACCATGTTCCGGGTATATTGAATATGCCCGGGTGCATCTGCGATAATGAATTTACGCTTTTCCGTTTGGAAATATTTGTATGCCACATCAATGGTAATTCCCTGTTCGCGTTCCGCCTTTAGTCCATCGGTCAATATGGCTAAATCCAGTGTGCCGTCGTTGTTTTTCCGGTTGGCTCGTTGTATGGCCTCCAATTGATCGTCAAGCACCGAGTTTGTATCATACAGCAATCGCCCGATCAGTGTGCTCTTTCCGTCGTCCACACTTCCTGCTGTAATAAATTTTAATAGATCCATGTTTGGATTGTTTTCTTCTTACTTTCTACTTTTTACTTTCTCAAAAATATCCGCCTTTTTTACGGTCCTCCATTGCAGCTTCCGACACCTTGTCGTCCATTCTGGCTCCGCGTTCACTTATTTTCGACAACCGGATTTCTTCGATGATGTCATCGATGTGGTAGGCCTCGGAGGGTACTGCAGCAGTACAGGTCATATCCCCTACCGTCCGGAACCGTACTTTCCGGTATTCGATTACATCTTCGTGATCTAGGTTCAGAAATTCGGTAGCTGCCATTAATTGTCCGTTGCGGGTGATGACATCGCGCTCATGGGAAAAATAAATGGAGGGCAACTTAATATTTTCTCTCCGGATGTAATTCCATACGTCCAGCTCCGTCCAGTTGCTGATGGGAAACACCCGTACGTTTTCTCCTTTATGGATACGTCCGTTGTAGATGTTCCATAGCTCCGGGCGTTGCCTTTTGGGATCCCATTGTCCAAACTCATCGCGCACCGAAAAAATGCGCTCCTTGGCCCGTGCTTTTTCCTCATCCCGTCTGGCACCACCGATGCAGGCGTCAAAACCATGCTTCGCAATGGTATCAAGAAGTGTAACGGTCTGAAGTGGGTTCCGGCTGGCGTTCTTGCCTTTCTGCTCAACCACTTTTCCGGTATCAATGCTTTCCTGTACGTAACCAACGATTAGTTCTTCCCCCAACCTAGCTACTAGTTCATCACGGAATTCAATGGTTTCGGGAAAATTATGACCGGTATCTATATGCACCAGTGGGAATGGGAATTTGCCGGGGCGAAATGCTTTTTCTGCTAAATGAACCAATGTTATGGAGTCCTTTCCTCCGGAAAATAGCAAAGCCGGTTTTTCAAATTGACCTGCCACCTCACGCAGGATATAGATCGCCTCCGCCTCTAAATGGTCTAAATAATCCATATTTGTTGTTTGTTGTATTTTTTCAGTTATCTGCTTTCGGCTATCGGCCTTTAGCGAGATACCTTCGTTCATTCGTAACGCTCAATGTGTTTCGGTAGCGTGCAATCCGCATTCTTTTTTACTGGTATCCTCCCACCACCAGCGGCCTGCCCGGAAGTCCTCCCCTTCCCTGACGGCACGTGTACAGGGAGCACATCCGATGCTGGGAAATCCTTTGTCATGCAGCGGGTTATAGGGAATATGGTGCGCCTTCGTGAAGCTCCAAACTTCATCCAACGACCAATCGTAGATCGGATGGAACTTGAGCAACTGGTTGTTGTTGTCCCATTCAATCTGGGACATACCCTGCCTGTTGTCCGACTGTTCAGCGCGGATGCCGGTAATCCAGCATTCTGCTCCTTCCAAAGCCCGTTGCAGGGGTTCAATTTTGCGGATACGGCAGCACTCTTTCCTGTTTTCGACCGACTCGTAGAAACTTGACGGCCCCTTTTGGCTGATCAGTTGCTGCACGGCATGGGTATCCGGGAAATACGCTTCGATGTCTTTTTTATAGATCTCCAGCGTACGGTTCCAAACGTAGTACGTTTCCGGAAATAACCGCCCCGTTTCCAGTGTAAAGACCCTGATGGGTAAATTGTTGCTAAAGATAAAATGTGTAATGATTTGATCTTCAATACCAAAACTGGTTGAAAATACGATCTTTCCCGGAAACCTATCGGCCAAAGCTGTTAATGCCTGCACCGTATCCTTTCCGTATACCAATTCGCTTATTTCTTCTGTCAAAACGTTCATATTCCCTCCTTTGACGCCAGCAGCGAAGCAGTATGTGCATTCAATGCCTTTACCTTGTCATTGAAATCCCCCTTTAGTAAATCCCGCAGCTGACTCATATATGTCAGTGTCTCATCAATTTCGTCCGGCAACGCGTCATTCAATAATTCTTTGATTCTTTTTGCAATGGTCGGTGATTTGCCGTTGGTCGAAATTCCCAGTTTCAGATTTCCTTTCTTTACGACCGAGCCCAGGTAAAAATCACACAAATCCGGTTTATCTGCCACGTTGATTAACAAATGTCGTTTACGGCATTCATTCCGGATATGTGCATTCAATTGAGGATTATTGGATGCCACCACGACCAGGTCCACCCCGTCGAGATCCGCTTCTTCGAATGCGCGCTCGCGCAATCGCACAGCGGGGTAGTCAGCAACATAGCTGCGCACATCTGTACTGATTTCGCGTGCCACAAGCGTTACCGTTGCTTCCGGGCTGTTACCCAGCAATGCCGTCAGTTTCTCCAATCCCACGTTTCCTCCACCCACGAGCAGGACATGCAGTTTATTCAACTGCAGGAACACAGGAAACAACGGATTGCCTGTAACTTCTTTCATACCGCTATCGCATTGGCTTGTTCCAGCCCGAATTGTTTATGTTTGGCTACGACCTCGCCGATCACAATGACCGCAGGTGCGCCTATTCCCTGATCTTTTACGTGCGCAACAATGGTATCTATCGTGCCTAATACGATCTTTTCGTCAGGCATAGAGCCATTTTGGATCACGGCAATCGGAAGGTTTCCTTTTCCCTCGTTCCGGAAAACCGTAACGATCTCCGTGAGCTTATTCAGTCCCATGAGGATGACAACCGTGGCTCCGGTCTTGGCGGCAGCATGGATATCCTGCGAAATTACGCCGGCCGTGGTTGCACCGGTAATCACCCAGAAACTCTCACTTATGCCGCGGTAGGTTAACGGTATTCCCTGTAATCCCGCAAGTGCGACAGCGCTGCTTATACCGGGTACCACAGCGGTGGGGATACCGCATAGCGCGGCGTGATCCAATTCTTCACCGCCTCTTCCGAATACAAACGGATCGCCGCCTTTCAACCGTACCACATGGCCATTCGAACGGGCATAGGCCACCATCATTTCATTGATCTGTTGCTGGCTATATGCGTGCTGGTTTGCGCGTTTGCCCACGAAAACCCGCAGTGCCTCTTTCGGTACATATTCCAGCAGCTCTTCGTTGACCAACGCGTCGTAAAGCACCACATCGGCTGTTGACAATGCTTTCAATCCCTTGAGGCTGATCAAATCAGTATCCCCCGGCCCCGCTCCTACTAACGTTATTTTGGGATAAGCGTTCATTTTCTTAACTTGTTGTTCATGCATTTAACCTGCCGTTATTAACCATTTACCTCGGCGGTAACCGATCGTTTCGCAGCGACTGTTTGATAGAAATCGATTACGCCGGCAAGGTATTGACGGGCAAATGCCTCCGAAGGCTCGTGCTTGTTGATTTCCAGCACCCGGTCTTCAAAACCGCCGGATACCAGGAACTCACCCGATTCCACGAAATTCTTATCAAAATCCCTGATAATTGCAATCTGGGTACTGCTGTGGATGCCTTTGTCAAGCAACAAGGCTTTTGCGGTACTTATGTATACGGCATAGGCATGATAGATCGCATCGGCATAAGCGCCTGCACTGTAGCTCTCGTTTGCCCAGCCCAGTTTTTCTTCCGCCTCGAATAGTAACACCGCAACGAGGTCGATGACCACACCGGCACACTCGCCCACACCGATCGCCTGCTGGTAGGTTTCCTGGTGTCCCCAATCGACAAACTCATCCTCAATCAGCGTGGTAAGGTCTGCCAGCGGTTTCAGCATGCGGTAAAAATAATCTTTGGTTTGCCGGTCGTAGTAATCATGAAAGCGCTCTTCCGGATTGGAATTAGCCAGGTAATCGTCCAGCAGCAAACGTACGGCACTGACTACGCGCTTAGACGGAACTTTGATCACACGTTCAGCCACGCGTCCCAGTCCGTCGCCCAACACACCGCCTCCCAGCATAATCTGGGCGGCAGGAACCACCCTGCCATCGGCTTTCAGCGAGCTACCGTGTATCCCGATGTTTGCGATCCCATGCTGTCCGCATGAATTCATGCACCCGCTGATTTTGATTTTAATTTCCCGGTCAAAAACCAGTTCCTCATATTCATCGTATATTAACGATTCGAGCACCCTGGCCATTTCGGTACTGTTGGAAATACCGAGGTTACATGTATCCGTACCCGGGCAGGTGGTCACATCGGCTACGCTGTCAAAACCGGGTTTGGCGAAACCGATCTTTTCCAGCACATTGTATATATGCGGAAGGGATTCTTCCCGTGCAAATTTCAGCAGCAGTCCCTGATTTTGTGTAATCCGTACTTCATCGGCCACATGCCCGCGTATACCTGCTATCAATACCCGTGCATCCTTGGTCGGCATGTCACCGGTTGGCACCTTCACATAGACGGCATAATACCCCGTCTGTTTTTGTTCCCATGTATTGGTCTTTTTCCAGACCTCATACGCGATCGGATTCGACACAGGCTCCTCCTCGATCGGGCGTAATTCCGGTGGTTCAGGTTGGGGCACCGCATCTCGGTCGATCTTGAATGTCTTTACTTTGCTTGCTATCTGCTCTTCAGCAATCAGCCGTTTTACTTCATCCAGCCCAAGCTTTTGGATCAGATATTTAAAACGGGCTTTGTTTCTGTTGTTCCGTTCGCCATACCGGTCAAATACCCGGAGTACACTTTCCGAATAGGGAATCAACTGGTCTTCGGGAAGGAACTCATGCACCAGGTGCCCGGCCATCGGCTGCGCCCCGAGCCCACCGCCCAGGATCACCCGGAATCCGCGTTCTTCGACGTTATTCACCGTCCGGACTTTTGGAATAAAACCCAGGTCCTGCCCAAAAGCAAAAGCCGTATCCCGTGTGCTGGATGAAAAGCCGAATTTAAACTTCCGGCCGAGTTCCTGGCAAATCGGATTGCGCAGGAAATAGGAAAATGTCGCGTGTGCATAGGGCGACACATCAAACGGTTCCTCGGGATCAATACCCGCCTGGGGAGATGCCGTCACATTACGCACGGTGTTGCCGCAGGCCTCGCGGATGGTGATATCATCCTGGGCCAATTTCGCCCAGAGTTCGGGTGTACGGTCCAAACTCACAAAGTGAATCTGTATGTCCTGCCGGGTGGTAAAATGCAAATTCCGGATGGCATACTCATCGGATATATCCGCAATGCGCAGCAGTTGCTTGAACGTTGCTTTGCCGAAAGGTAGCTTAATCCGTACCATCTGTACGCCGGGTTGCCGTTGACCATAAATTCCCCGGGCCAGACGTAGGCTCTTGAATTTATCTTCAACCATGGATCCTTCCCGATACGCTCTGATTTTGCGTTCGAGCTCGATGATTTCCTTTTCAACAACCGGATTTTCCAGTTCGGTTCGAAAGCTCTGCATGAATGTTGTTTAGTTATATTTTATAAATAATAAAACCTCCCTAATTGTTAGCGGAGGCCGTTATATCTTACCTTAAGCGGAAACGTATACCAACAGCCACCCTTATTCAAGAGGCATGCAACAGTACATTTTTTGCTCGTTTGTTTGTTTCATGCGACAAATATACGTAAAGTATATAGAAATAGTAGAATAAAATTAAAATTACTGTGTCCCCACATATTTTACTTCCGCCCCCGTCACCTGCTGTAGCCTCCCCGACGCCCGGTTTACCTGTTGTTGCCGGATTTCCAGTTCCAGGATACACTGGCTATCAAACTCCTGTTTCAATACGCCGATTCCTTCATCTTTCACGATACGCATCACGTCGTTCATCTGTTCGTAGCCGAAGGATACACGGTATATATCATTTACCGTCAACTCCACCACTTCTGCGGCGGTCAATGCTTCTTGAGTAGCCGTTTTATACGCATGGATCAATCCCGGTACACCGAGTAACGTGCCTCCGAAATAGCGCACCACCACCACGAGAATATTGGTGAGATCGTACGATAGCAGGGTGTTGAGAATCGGTCGGCCGGCTGTGCCTGACGGTTCTCCGTCGTCATTGATGCGATATACGGAGCGGTCGGGCGTAAGCCGGTACGCCCAGCAGTGGTGCCGTGCTTTGGGATGTTCGGATTTCAAAGCAGCCACCCGTTCCTTTATTTGGTCCTCACTGCGCAGCGGATAGGCATACGCAATGAATTTGCTGCCCTTATCCTTGTATATTCCCTCACTTGGGGAAGCAATGGTTTTATAGGTGTCTTCGAATAAACTCACAGATACGCGATCATCAATACCGATATTACGGCCAAAATTATCCCAATTTTGTTGATAAACGACAATTTTTCCTGAAAAAGAAAAATACCGATAAGGGCTCCCAGTGCGATGACTCCGACATTCATGCCGGTGAAAACGATGGACGGATTGTCCGGCAGGGCACGGTGTGCCCGCATGTAAAACAGGATGTTGGCAAAGTTGAATCCACCCAATACCATTCCCCAGAAGATTGCATGCACGGAAAAGCGTTTCTTCGCCCCCATGATGTGATAGGCCAGGTAGATAAACGCCACACCCATGGCCAAAAGAAACACCATCAGCATCGACGTTGTATAGGGTACATCCGTATGCTGGGCGACCTGCTTGAACAGGATATCGACAATGCCATATCCGAAGAATATGACCACCGGATATAACCACACCCGATGGTTAAGCCCATACTGGTTTTTGCCTTTATGCCAACCGATGCTACATAGGATGCCCACAACACCGACGGCAACCCCCGCAAGCTTGGCAGACTGTGGTGTTTCGCCGAACAGCAGAAATGCCGCTATCAACGAGATAAACAGCGACAGGCGTTGCGCCACTTCCGTGCGGACGATCCCAGCATAGCGGATCGAGGCACCGAGTGCCACGAAGATCCCGGGTAGTAAGACGGCCAGCGTACCATACAATCCGAACGGAGCATCTGCCATCACCGTGGGGGTCCACACGGGTTGGAGAAAACCCCACGTGCACAGCACGGCTACCGGGTAATTCCAGACGATGATCTGGGTAGTGTCCACTTCATAACGCCGCGCCAGTTTGAGGATCACCGAGACCGTGACACTGCACACAACGCTGAAAAGCACGTAGAGCATACCGTCAGACTGAGCCGTTTTCGAACACTATCCTGCCCGCATACACACTGTCGGATACTTCGCCTGTCTCGACATTCATAAAAGCCATATAGGCATGGCACACAGTACCTTCGCGATAGCCGAGAAAACGGAGTGACAGTTCTCCCGAACACGAATGGGCACCTGCGCCGCAGACCTCGTAATAAGCCAATGATTCCGTGGTGTTATAGGCAAGTAGCAGCGTGCGTGCATTGCCGAGCCTGGCATCGATGCCAGGCTTTTCCCACGTAAAATGCAGGGCATCTTCTCCCAAGGATACGCGGGGGTTCACGGGCGATGTCAGCGGCCCCGCACTGAAACAAAAAGCTTCCGGATCCACAGAAAACTGGCCGTTATTTTCAACGATCGCATGCTTCATATTGTAAGACATCGCCACGTTATGCCCCGTTTTGGGCGGCGCGTAATGCCCGAAACCGATACGCACCAGACCTCTCATCGGTTTTAGCCATTCCTGCATCAACTTGAACTTGGCCCGCTGCATGGCCTGTTCCGGACTGGGCTTGCGCTTACGCCGGGTTACACGCGGCAACGACCGGGCGCGGTTCTGCCCTTTAACCTGATAAAAAACCACATTGCCTAATCGGCCGGTAACCGGCCCATTCACTCCTTCTGTTATGATCGCCATAGTTACTTCTCCTTTACATTAAGTTTACACCAAAACTACTAATAAATTTGAAATCAGATGATAATAAATCTTATTTTACTTTTAGTTTATTCGGTTAATTACCGAGTAAACTCCGAACAAACTCCGAATAAAACTCAATTAAATATAAAGTAAATAGTGAGGTTTGTGTAAGGTAAAGATACGCTATACCCAAGCATTGGGGCAACCGGATGTCCTGCCAAACAAGCGATATGGTATTTGCTTTAATTCCCAACTTTCCCTAAGTTTGCGTCCCTTAAAACTGCAGACGGTTCATGAGCATTGCAAAGACATACAACCCAAAAGACGCCGAAGATAAATGGTACACATACTGGATGGAAAAAGGCTTTTTCCGTTCCGTGCCGGATGATCGCGAACCGTATACCATCGTGATGCCACCTCCCAATGTCACCGGCGTGCTTCACATGGGGCACATGCTCAACAACACTCTGCAGGATGTGCTCATCCGACGGGCCCGCATGCAGGGGAAAAATGCCTGCTGGGTTCCCGGCACCGACCACGCCTCCATTGCGACGGAAGCGAAAGTGGTCGCCATGCTTAAAGAAAAGGGCATCAATAAGAAAGACCTGACACGTGAACAGTTTCTTGAGTACGCGTGGGAGTGGAAGGAAAAATACGGCGGTATCATCCTGAAGCAACTGGAAAAGCTGGGAGCCTCCTGCGATTGGGAGCGTACGCGTTTTACCATGGAAGCTGACCTGTCCGAAGCGGTTATCGACACGTTCATCCGCCTGTACCGGAAAGGATATATCTACCGGGGCGTACGAATGGTCAACTGGGATCCACAGGGACGTACCGCCCTGTCTGACGAGGAAGTGATCCGCAAAGAGGTCAACCAGACGCTTTACTACGTCCGCTATGCGGTGAAAGATGCTGCCAACGGAGCGCCTTCCTATCTGACCGTCGCCACCACACGGCCAGAAACCATCATGGCCGATACGGCGGTGTGCATCAACCCCAACGATCCGCGGTATACACAGCTGAAAGGCAAAACCGCACTGGTACCGCTTATTAACCGTGAGATTCCCATCATCGAGGATGAATACGTGGATATGGAGTTTGGTACGGGCTGCCTCAAGGTAACACCCGCCCATGACCTGAATGACTATGAGCTGGGACAGAAATACAACCTGGCGATCATCGATATCCTGAACGACGACGGAACACTTAACGAAAAGGCCGAAATTCTCGTTGGCGAAGACCGTTTCAAAGCCCGCAAGGCGGTAGCTATCCTGCTGGAAGAAGCCGGACAGCTTGAAAAAACAGAACCCTACAAATCGCAGGTGGGATTTTCCGAGCGCACCGATGCGGCCATTGAGCCGAAGCTTTCCATGCAATGGTTCTGCCGCATGCAGGAGCTGGCCAAACCGGCGCTGGATTATGTGGTGAACGGCGAAGTGAAGCTCATTCCCGACAAATTTATCAATACCTACCGCCATTGGATGGAAAACATCAAGGACTGGACCATCAGCCGGCAGCTGTGGTGGGGACAACGCATACCGGCGTGGTACAATGCCCAAAACGAATGGGTGGTAGCCAAAACCGGGACGGAAGCCGCAGCGCTGTTCGCGGCCGAAGGAAAATCGGCCGACGGCATCCGGCAGGAGGATGACGTACTGGACACCTGGTTTTCATCGGGCCTCTGGCCGATGTCAGTATTCGACGGCACCCGCCATCCGGACAATGCAGATATCCGGTATTACTATCCGACCAATGACCTGGTTACGGCACCCGAAATCCTATTTTTCTGGGTCGCGCGCATGATCATCTTCGGCCATGAATATACGGGCAAACCGCCCTTCGAACATGTGTACCTCACCGGTATCGTGCGCGATAAGCTGGGGCGCAAGATGTCCAAATCGCTCGGCAACTCGCCGGACCCCATCGAACTGATGGAGCAATACGGCACAGACGGGGTACGGGTGGGCATGCTCCTCTCCTCTCCTGCCGGCAACGACCTGATGTTTGACGTGTCCTACTGCGAGCAGGGCCGTAACTTTGCCAACAAGATCTGGAATGCATTCCGGCTGGTAAAGGGATGGGAAGTGGCCGATATACCGGCCACATCTGCACAACAGGAAGCCGCCCACTGGTTCGGGTACCGGTTTAACCAGGCGTTAACCGAAATCGAAGACCATTTTGCGGCGTACCGGATTTCAGATGCCCTGATGGCTACCTACAAACTGATATGGGACGATTTCTGCGCATGGTACCTCGAACTGGCAAAGCCTGCTTACCAGCAGCCCATCGCCCGTGAAGCCTTTGAAGCAACGAAGGGATTCTTCGAATCGGTGCTGAAACTTGTCCACCCGTTTATGCCGTTCATCAGTGAGGAATTGTGGCACGACGAGCTATTCGGTGTAAGGGCCGAGCACGACTGCTGCATCGTGGCGGAATACCCGCGGAGCGGCGCCTTTGACGAAAAACTGCTGGCAGATTTTGCGGCGGTACAGCAAGTGGTTTCGGAAATCCGTAACCTACGTAATACCAAGCAATTATCACCCAAAACAGCACTACCATTGGCCATCCATGCCACATCGGGTATCGACTTTTCACGTTACAGCGAGAGCATCCAGAAAATGGCCAATGTCTCCGCTGTCGATTTTGTCGACCAAAAACCGTCCGGAGTCACCAGTTTTCTGGTGGGCAAAGACGAATTTTATGTGGATGTTGCGCAGAATATCGATGTGGAAGCTGAGCGGGAACGCATCAGCAAGGAACTCGCCTATTTGGAAGGTTTCCTGAAATCGGTCAATGCAAAATTAGCCAACGAACGTTTTGTACAAAATGCCAAGCCGGAAATCGTGGCCAACGAGCGGAACAAGAAAGCGGACGCGGAAGCGAAGATCAAATTGCTGAACGAGCAACTACTTGCTTTCTAAGCTCTTCATGAAAGCAATGATGTCCGCTTTTTCCGGTTCGGTGAGCTGAAGGCTGTCTTCCGGAAGCGTCTGGTTGGGGAGGTTGATTCCCAAGCCCGCAGCGCCTCCCTTGTCGTAAAACTCCATCACTTCTTCCAGCGTCTGATAAGCTCCGTTGTGCATGTAAGGAGCCGTTTTGAGGATGTTCCGGACAGTGGGTATCTTAAACGCGTTCCTATAGGAATCGATACCGATTACGTCGTAATAGCCCCGATCCGGATCCAGCGTGGAATCTGCCGTAGAAACGGGAACTCCCAATACCTCCGTCTCGCTCATGACGTATTTGGGCGGCGTAACCCCATTAAACAAGGGGATGAAATGACAGGTGGCACATTTCGCTTTTCCCATAAACAGGTTAAAGCCTTTCAGTTCCTGTCCTGAGAGGGCATCTTCTTTGCCCTGCATATATTCATCAAACCGGCTATTGAGCTTTGTGAGGCTGCGTATGTACGAAGCAAGTGCATTCGTCACCTCATCCGGACGGATCCCTTTTCCGGCGGTTGCGGGAAAAGCCTGTGCAAAAAGCGACTGATACGACGGGTCTGCCGAAACATGGTTCAGGATTGCATCCATCGACCCGTCCATCTCCTGTTGATTGCCGATGACATCCCGTATCTGGTCCTCCAGGGTCAACGCCCGCATGTCATAGAAATAATTTGACTGCAGCGCCGCGTTGAGCAAGGTGGGTACGTTTCTTACCAGTGGTTTTTCCGGATCGTGGATATCCGCAGGTTTAGGCAGTCCGTCGGTATACGCCAGATTGGGTTTATGACAGGAAGCACAGCTCCGGGTACCCGTACCGGATAGTGCGGCATCGTAAAATAGCTTTTCACCCAATGCCACTTTCGCATCCGTTAGGTGAAATTCAGGTCCGGGAGAAAACGCATCTACATTGAATGCGCCGGGATCAAATAACGTACTTACCTCCTGCCTCAGCATCCGGTTGTACTTAATCCGGGGGCCGGGTAATCCCTGTTCCAATCGGGCGATCCCGGTGCTGATTTTATTGGCGAAGCGGGTAATGAATGCCGCTCTGTCGAACGAGTCGAAATCGGGATTTTGGCGTAGGTATTCGATGGCGGCGTCCAGGTGCTGCAATAAAGACACGCGCTTATCTTGGTTCAGGTAGCGGGAAAGCACATCCCGCAGGCTTTCCAGGGATACGGCCGATTCTTCCATACTGTTCAAGGAAAGCGCATCGTCAAACCCGGTAATCCCCAAGGTGATGATCCGGAACACTTCCAACTTGGCTGCATCCAGAATCCGCCAACGGGCAAGCGGATGATCGGCAAAATAAGAGACCAGGTATTCCGTATTGGTTACCAGGTGGCCGACTTCGCGGATCAGCTCTTCTCTTGCAGCTGCATCGTACTGTGGATAGATAAGCTCCTCGATCACCTGCAGGCCC
Organism: Parapedobacter defluvii; assembly: GCF_014642075.1. Taxonomy (GTDB): domain Bacteria; phylum Bacteroidota; class Bacteroidia; order Sphingobacteriales; family Sphingobacteriaceae; genus Parapedobacter; species Parapedobacter defluvii. The sequence goes on from NZ_BMIK01000006.1 coordinate 192,160, forward strand.
ATCGGGTCGATGGCCCGGGCCATGGAAGGGTCTAACAGGTCGGCGTTTTCGATCTCCTGTACCGGGGGGCCATTCAGTCGATCCGTCAGGTCAGCCGCAAAATAGGCTGCTGCCCATTCAAACGCTTTGAACAATAACCGTGATTTTAAAAAGGCCTGCCGGACGCGTTGTGTATCCACTTCCGTTTTGCTGACCTCCCCGTAGAGCGTATCCCTTACGTAATCGCGGAACGATTCGAGCTGACTGAATATTTTTTTCTGCACACGGCGTTCACGCGGGCCGGACTGCGTCTGCGTAGCATTATCCGGATAGTGACCCGGGTGCTGGGTAAAGGCTGCAAGAAGCACTCCTGTAAACAGGAAGGCAACAACCGCAATCTTTCTATGCATCACACACCCGCCTCCCGATCAACAGTGATTACTTGAATACCAGTGCATTCCGGAAAGGACTCGCATTTTTATCCCGTTCAGCCAGCGGCGCTATCCCCCATCTGTGTTCGATAAACGAAAGAATGCTGACGGTCTCGTACTGCGTATGATCCACGTGGCCCTTTTTCGCAAACGGGCCGATGACAATCGCGGGAATACGGCTACCGGGGCCCCATCTGTCGATAACGGGCGGCGCTACGTGATCGAAAAATCCACCGAACTCGTCGTAGGTCAGGATGACCAATGCATCCTTCGCATTGGGTCCTTCCAATACCGCGTTGATCAGGTTGACGGCCAACTGCTCGGAAGAATACACATCAGAGCCGCCCGGGTGCTCGTCGTTCCCGCCACCGGGTTTCACAAAGGAAACGCTGGGAAGGGTACCTTCTTTCGCGGCCTTTATGAAATCGTTTTGATCTTTCAGGTGTTTTCTGCCCGCTGTCCCCTCCTCATATTGGGCAAAATACAGGAAAGGCTCATGATTGTACGCAAAGTTATTTTTCCTTCCTGCCACGGCATCGTCCCACCCTTCCGAGTACCATGCCCAGGATATGCCTTTCTCGCTCAGACGGTCGCCGATGGTCGGCATGGTCTGTGACGGCAGCAATTGGGAAGTATCCGATTTGGGCGGGTAAGGCCAGTTCCGGGAAAGGACGTGATTGACCACGTAACCATCCGAAGTGACAATACCGTCTTTTACCATCTTGCCATCTGCGTCGATTTCAGCGATCATTGATTCCGGGGCATCCGGCCATACCGGTACGGCGGCAGAGATCAGGTACACGTGGTTGAAATAAGAGCCGCCGAAGACGCTCTGAAAAAAGTTGTCACACAGGGTATATTCTTTAGCCAGCGGGTAGAGCGGCAATTTCTTCGTGTGGTAGTAGCCCATCGCCAGTCCCTTGGAATCGTTGTATGCCGCGAACTTATCCATTTTACCACCGTTGATCTGCAACTGGTTGTGAAAAAAGCGATGCGTAACATCCGGTGTTTTCTTGTCGGACGGGACATATTGGTCGATATTAAAAAGCTTGTTAGGCAAATTGGTGGGAAACGAATTGTTCCTTGGGATCTCAGGCAGGTAGGTATACGGATTTTCCTGCTCATCTACCTGCACGAAATTTCCTTTTTGGGCATTTTTAAGACCGTTTGCTCCTTTGAACTCACCGTATAGGTTATCGAAGCTGTGATTTTCCATGTAGACAACCACCAGGTGGTTGATCTGCCGGATGCCTTCGTCAAATGAGACATCGTGATGCTGTACCTTTTGGGTGGTCCCACAGCTGCTTACCACCAATAAGATAAGAAAAATAAAAAAGAACCGCTGTACTGACATGCTGTTTTTTGAAGATTTATGAGAAATAAAGAATTCCGATTTGCGTTGTACTTAAGACAAACTTACTGCATTTTGTTGTAAAATCAACGCGATCGAATCAACTTATTGGAAATTGGACTGTTTTTCCTAACTTAGCTCCCTTTAATGAACAAAACCTTTGATTATGCGCCTTATACATCGTATCGCCCTTATCGGGGCATTTGCCCTTGCCTGCCAACAGCCGCAGAAACAACAACAGGAAGAAGTACCCCAAGCAGATCCGAATGCGATTACCTGCGAAGGCATCGGTCCTGTCAAACTCACTGATTCGTATGCTTCACTGGATAGTGCCATCGGTGCCGATAAACTTGAAAACGGAACAGCAGAGGTAGATGGAAAAAAGGTGCAGATTACCAAGGTATTTCCCAACGAGGCCGAGGAAATTACCGTATACTGGGCAGAAAGCAAAGAGCCTTATCAGACGATCACCAAAATTGCTGTTGCCAATAACTTTGGTCCCTATCAGACCGCTGAAGGATTGCGCGTAGGCTCAACCCTGAACGACCTGAAGCAATACAATAACTTTATGCCGATAACCATGACCAATTTTTACAACAACCTGGATGGATTTGCGACCATCACCAGTTTCAACGGTGGGGATATCGAAACTAACTATCCTTGTTTGGGTGGCCGGCTGGACATTACGAAGCAACGGGGGGTAGATGTACGGACACTGGATGAAATAAAGCCGGAATCCGAACTGAAATCATCGCACAAACTTTTTAACTCCATTGACGTGGAGGTCGTTGAGTTGAACGTTTCGCGGAAATAGATTCCTATTGTATCCCCATCACGCTTGCCACCTTGTTTTTCAAGGCGGTAACGTCTGTCTTTAACCCGCCATACATCGATAGCAGGTTAACCTGCCGCTCTTGTATGTTGCGGAAGTTATGCAGCCACCCAGCTTCGAGGAAAAGGAAAAAATTCCCGATTTTGTAGTCTGCGCCTACGCCTGCCCGCAACGTGGGCGTTAGGTGGGTGGTATTTTCTACAATGACACGCTTTTGCCCTTCCGATACCCGTGCGCGGGGTTCAACGACTACACCTGCTCCGGGTCCGGCATACGCATATATATTGAGCTTTTCGATCTGTTTCCGGACACCACCGGCCAGATTCAGGATGTAGAAATTGCTTCTCCCTTTTTCCAGGTCATACGGATAATCCGGATCATGGACCTGCTGGTTATAGCGGTACGAGAGGAAGTCAACAGAAGGATATAAAAAGTAATGACGATTTGCAAGCGAAATATCCAATCCTATGCTGTTTGAAAATTTAGCCTGTAGTACCTCGCTGGTCTCCCCTACTGCAAATCCCCATCCCAGACCGCTGACCACGTAGACTTTCTGATGGTGAATGGTGTCAGTGCCTGACTGCGCACAGACGGTTCGGGTTAACAAAAGTAAGAGCAGCAATGTGCCTAAAAATGGTTTGATCATATTTTTTTTCAATGATTGTGACACTAAAACAGGGCCGTGCCAAAAAAGTTTCACACCGTTAAAGATATCCTTTACTTTGAGGTCCGTGGTTAAAAAGCAGATCGACAATACTCAGATCGGCCAAAAAACCGTGTTTATTTTCAAAAACCTGATAATAAGGCCTGGCTGCGCCTGTGTGATTTAAGCGCTTCGGGTGGATGGATGTACGAAAATCAACGTTCGGAGCATAATCCTGACGGTAGCTTTCCGTATACCCCACGGAACGCTCGATTTTCAATAACCGAAGCAGTAATTCCAGTTGCGTTACGTTATAGTCAAGCAGCCATTCAAATTTCTGTTGATAAAAAGGCAAAAACTCGTCTTCGTAATACTCAAAATAGGCGGAACTGCGATAGGCGGTCTGCAAACTCATCCAATGCAGCCGCTGCCAGTTCCACTCATAGCTGATTTTTACATCTTTCATTTTGGTATGCCCCTTATGCCCCCGCTGTACAGGCACGATAAGGTCTAATTTGCCGTTGGCCGAATAGATGGCCGCACGGGTGCGATACGTTTGCTTCGGGTAGTGTTCGTATTGCTCGATCAGAATGGGTAACGAAGCGGATTGGATGGCACGGAAATAGGAAACGGGTGGCAGATAAAAAGCAGGTAATATGAGGTGATTGTCCATGAACGCAAGAAATATAAGTTTGTGCTGTAAAAGTAATTTAAATTAAGGATATATCCACTTTTAGCCCATTCTCTGCGGCGGAGCGATCGACCAACTGCAAAGTAATCATGAGCACCGCTGAGCGTAAAATTGTTGCGAATAACGTTACGTTTACAGGCGATACGATTAAATTGCATATAAACGTAACTTTATCTAAGTTTGCAGCTTCAAGCATCATCAATGGCCGTAATGCGAAAATCTTCCGTAGCGAATTTCTTTGTTTATCTGGTCTCGTTGCTTCCTTTTTGGGTGCTTTACCGAATATCGGACGTTTTATATGTACTATTGTATCACGTAGTCGGATACCGGAAAGCCATTGTGTATGAAAACCTTACCAATGCATTTCCGGAGAAGTCGGCGGAAGAACGTAGGAAGATTGCCCGGAAGTTTTACCGGTTTCTTCCGGACCTGATTGTGGAAGCGGTTAAGATGCGCAGTATCTCTGCCGCCGAAGTTAAAAGGCGGATTGTTATTTATGGCATGGAAGAACTGGAACGCCATTTCAATGCCGGCAAGGGTGTTGTGGGGGTTACGGCTCACTACGCGAATTGGGAGCTGGGTATCCACCGGCTGAGTTTGCTGACAGACCATCCCGTACTGATTATCTACAAACCCTTGCACAATAAGACTGTCGATACCATTTACAATTCGGTGAGAGGCCGTTTCGGTGCAATCATGGTGCCCATGAAGCAGACACTTCGCAAAATTGTGGCATACCGCCACCAGCCCCATATCAGTATGTTTGTGGCCGACCAGACGCCCATGTACCGGGATTCGGATTACTTTATCCGGTTCCTGAATCAAGATACGTTGGTATATACCGGGGCTGAGAAAATCGCAAAGATGACCAACTTTCCGGTGGTCTTCTGTCACATCGACCGGCTTCGGCGCGGGTATTATTGCTGTACGTTTAAGACCCTGGTTGAAAACCCAGCCGAAGTGCCCGGCCATGGTATCACCGACATTCATAATCAATTTACGGAAGACATTATCCGTCAAAAGCCCGAATGGTGGCTCTGGTCGCACCGGCGCTGGAAACGAAAACCGAAAGCTAGAACATGACCCACTATCCGAAAGTAGCCGTTGTCATATTGAATTGGAACGGGAGATTTTTTCTGGAAAAATTTCTCCCGTCGGTATATAATACCGATTATCCAAACATCGAGTTTGTTGTGGGCGATAACGGTTCTACCGATGATTCCGTGGCATTTGTGACAGCCACCTATCCGGCTATCCGCATCATACGTAATGAACGTAACCTCGGTTTTGCAGGGGGGTATAACGAAATATTAAAATACCTGGAAGCCGATTACTTCGTGCTGCTTAATTCGGATGTAGAAGTCCCCCCCCATTGGATCACACCTGTCATCGAGCTCTTGGAAAGTCAACCTGACATGGCAGCTGCACAACCCAAAATCCGTTCGTATTACCAACGGGAATATTTTGAACATGCGGGAGCAGGCGGTGGTTTTATTGATTATTACGGATTTCCCTTCTGCCGTGGGCGGATGCTTCATGTCATGGAAAAGGACCGAGGTCAGTATGACGATGCCTGTGAAATTTTTTGGGCCAGCGGTGCCGCCTTTTTTATCAAACGCGCCTGCTGGGAAGCCTCGGGTGGATTTGACGCCGATTTCTTCGCGCATATGGAAGAAGTGGATCTCTGCTGGCGCCTCAAACGCAAGGGATACCGGATCGGCTACTGTCCGCAGTCGGTTGTCTATCACGTAGGAGGCGGCACGCTGGCGGCGGCCAACCCGACGAAAACATACCTCAATTTCCGCAACAGCCTATTCATGATGCAGAAAAACCTACCGTTGATCGATGCGTGCTGGGTCATATTTGCCCGCATGTGGATCGACCTCATTGCCCTTATCCACTTCTTGGTACAGGGCAAACTCAGTGATGCCTGGGCCATCAGCCGTTCCCATCAGCGTTTTTTTCTCGACTTCTTCAAGACTGCCCGGAAGCGTAGACGTTATAATCAGTCCTTCAGCAAGAAAGGAATCTATAATGGAAGCTTCATCTGGGCGTTTTATATTCAGCGGAAAACATATTTCAGCCAACTGGATCTCAAACGATTTTTGTAAAATACCGGCTACAAGACAACTTTTTGGGAAATTAGTTGTTATTTTAGGAACGTTGACCGGATGTGACGGATGAATGGTTGTTTGTGCATTCGCGGCAAAGAGGACAGCCACGGATACACCGATTGACACGGATTACAAACCAATATAATGAATCATGAAACGGATTATTCTTTCTTTACTGGTTGCCTGCGCGGCAACGCTGAGCACCCAAGCTTACCAGCAGGATGCCCTGGCGGGGGCCTGGCAGACACAACAGGGCGATGTGATACAAACGGCTGTATTTGTAGACGGTTACCTGTCGCACAGCACTTATGATCTCAAAAACAAAAAATTTATCTCAACACGAGGCGGTACGTATACTACTGACGGGAAGACGTTGACCGTAACCTGGCAATACGATACGGATAAGGCGGCCAGTAACGTAGCCGCCGATACGTGGGTGGGCCAGTCCGGCACGTTTGATGTAACCCCGGGAAATACACTGTCTACCAATTTATCGGGTGCTTCCGCAAGCTGGCAACGTATCGACAGCAATGAAGGCCCCATGGCGGGGGTATGGCGCATTACGGGCCGTAAACAGGGTGACGAAATGGGGCAAATGCCTTTGCGAGACCGCAGAACGCTGAAGATCCTGAGCGGTACGCGTTTCCAGTGGGTGGCGATCAACATCAAAACCGGAGAGTTTTCCGGTACAGGTGGAGGTACGTATACCTTTGAAAACGGGAAATACACCGAAAACATCGAATTCTTTTCACGCGATAACAGCCGTGTGGGTGCCTCGCTGTCTTTCGATGGTAAAATCGAAAATGGCTCGTGGCACCATTCCGGGCTGAGCTCTGCGGGAGATCCGATTTACGAAATCTGGGACAAGCTGGAAGAATAGGCATCGGTGCGTGACAACGGGCCATTAGCTGAAATCCGATTGCCGAAAGCCATAAAATTTGTATTTTCGTTGCCATGTCACCAGCAGAAGCAGCCATCCGGATCGAAGAGCTAACCCGGGAGCTCAACGAATACAACTACCAGTACTATGTATTGGCCTCTCCAACCATTTCTGACTACGATTTCGACCAGAAGCTCAAAGAACTGGAGGAATTGGAGCGGCTATTCCCGCAATTCCTGGATCCTGACTCGCCGACGCAAAAGGTAGGCGGCGACATCACGCAGCGTTTCGATACGGTACGTCACCGATGGCCCATGCTTTCGCTGAGCAATACCTACAGCGAACAGGAATTGCGCGATTTCGATGAACGGGTACGCAAGGCCATCGGAAACGATTTTGAATACGTCTGTGAATTGAAATTTGATGGTCTTTCCATCAGCCTTACCTACGAACATGGAATACTGAAGCGGGCGGTTACCCGGGGAGACGGTATTCAGGGTGACGATGTGACCACCAACGTACGTACTATCAAGAAGATACCGAATAAACTGCGGACCGATGGATACCCCGATCTGTTTGAAATACGGGGCGAGATTTTCATGCACCGCGCCGCTTTCCAGCGCCTGAATAACGAACGGATCGAAAACGGTGAGATGGCTTATGCCAATCCCCGCAACTTTGCGGCCGGTACGATCAAGCTTCAAAATTCGGCAGAGGTGGCGCGCCGTCCGTTGGATTGTTTTTTGTACTTCCTGTATAGCGACAACCGCAACCGGCTGTTCAGCAACCATTGGGATAGTCTCCAGGCCGTAAAGTCTTGGGGATTTCACGTTTGTGAGCATACGGCGCGCTGTACCTCGATCGATGACGTGCTTGCCTTCATTGCCAAATGGGAAGAGGCACGCTACGACCTGAGCTACGACATCGACGGTATCGTTATCAAGGTAAATGATTACGGTCAGCAGGAAGAACTGGGGTTCACAGCCAAGTCACCCCGGTGGGCGATTTCTTACAAATACAAAGCCGAGCAAGTGGAAACCCTGTTCCAATCGGTTAGTTATCAGGTAGGGCGTACGGGTGCAGTGACCCCCGTAGCTAACCTGAAACCCGTTTTGCTGGCTGGTACCACGGTAAAGCGGGCGAGCCTGCACAATGCTAATGAGATCGAACGGCTGGATCTGCGAGAAGGCGACACGGTTTACGTCGAAAAAGGGGGTGAAATCATTCCCAAAGTAATGGGCGTGAACCTGCTGAAACGCCAACCGGATGCACAGCCGATTCTGTACCCACTTCTCTGTCCGGTATGCGGGACTCCCCTGGTGCGCAAGGACGGCGAGGCGGTCCACTATTGCCCGAACGAAGATGGCTGCCGACCGCAGATTGTGGGCCGCATGCAACATTTCATCGGCCGCAAGGCCATGGACATAGAAGGCATGGGCGATGAGACGATCGAGACGTTCTATAGACTGGGCTTGCTCCACAACATCACGGATATCTATACGCTTAAAGACAAACAGGAAGAACTTATCCAACTGGAACGCTTCGGCCAGAAATCAATCGACAACATGATTGCCGGCATTGAAAAGTCCAAGGAAAAGCCCTTTGAGAAAGTATTGTTTGCACTCGGCATCCGATACGTGGGTGAAACCGTGGCAAAAAAACTGGCGCTTCACTTCAAAACCATCGATGCGCTGATGGCGGCCTCCAAAGAGGAGATTCAGTCGGTCTACGAAATCGGCGAGCGCATTGCCGAAAGTGTCACCGAATATTTTGCCAACGGACTGCACCGGGAACAGATTGAGCGGCTGCGGCAACACGGCCTCCAATTGGCTGTGGAAGAAAAGGAAGTTGAACAGTTAGGCGATTCATTGGCGGGCAAGAGCTTCGTCATCTCCGGTGTATTTGAGCAATTCAGCCGTGAGGAACTTACCGCACTCATTGAAAGCCATGGCGGGAAACTGTTGAGCAGCATATCCGGCAAACTGGATTACCTCGTAGCGGGCGACAAAATGGGCCCCTCCAAACTGGCAAAAGCTGAAAAACTGAAAATCCCGATCATTTCCGAACAAGAATTGTTGCAATTGATCGGATCATAGTGCATTAAAATCATTTATTTCCCTTAATTTTGACCGCCTGTTTGGATCAAACGATAAAACGCTTCAGGCAAATTACGATAACAACATGAACGAGCTTTACGGCGCAGGAGTAGCTTTGGTGACCCCATTTCATTCGGACGGAACGATTGATTTCGGGGGTTTGGAACGGCTGATTGAACATCAGATCAGCGGTGGCATGGATTATTTGGTTTCGTTGGGTACTACCGGTGAGGTGGCAACGTTGTCCGAAAGCGAACGAAAGGCCGTATGGGCGTTTACTGTGGAAAAAGTGAAAGGCCGGATTCCCTTGGTGGCCGGTATCGGTGGCAATAATACCGCCGAGATTGTTCATCAGCTTGAGCAATTTGACACCACCGGATACGCTGCGGTGTTATCGGTAAGCCCTTATTACAACAAACCTACACAGGAAGGCATCTTCCAGCATTATAGAGCCATAGCAGCTGCCTCTCCCCTGCCGGTGATTCTATACAATGTTCCCGGCCGTACGGGCAGCAACGTCAGTCCGGAAACCACGGTTCGGTTGGCCAGGGAAGTCGGCAATATCGTGGCCACCAAAGAAGCTTCGGGCAGTCTGGAGCAGTTTGGCAAAATCATGCGTGACAAACCGGAGGACTTCCTGCTGATTTCGGGAGACGATGGAGCGACACTACCCATGATGGCAATGGGAGGCGTCGGCGTGATTTCCGTTGTTGGCAATGCCTTTCCTACCCAGGTTGCAACGCTTGCAAAGATGTGCCTGGAGAATAATTTTGAAGCGGCCCGGCGTTTACACAGTAAACTGATACGGATTACGGAATTGTGTTTCATTGAGGGCAACCCGGCGGGAGTTAAGGCTATTCTCCATGAGCTGGGAATCTGCGGACCGACGGTGAGGTTGCCGTTGGTGGGCGTGAGTGCGCAGTTGCAGGAGGCGATCCGTTCCGAACTGGAGACTTTTGCGGTAGTGTAGATATCCTCTGTCAAGAACTGTCTTACGACAAACACACCTGCTCCGTAGTTATATCACTACAAAAGAAAATTAATCAGCTACAAAGCATTGTAGCTGATTCTATTCCATTTAAATTTGGGCGTCAACACTCAACGTGCTCGATATACGATATCGAAAAGGCGGATTTATTTCCATATAGAATGGGAACGATCATATACAGGTATCTATGAGTGATGTTCAGGGGCGATTGTGAAAGACACCAATGAAGAATAACGAGCAGCAAGCATACATTTTGACCTCGGTAAACACATGAAGATTATTTCTTTTTTTAACTCAAATTACTGGTTACGGTCTGGCTCAATCAATCTACTTCAAAACACATTTACGTTAGCTATCTCGTTCGGTTCATTCTATTTTCTGATCCGAATATTGGACAAAGCGGATTTTGGCGTTTGGATATTGTTCATGTCTACGATTTCGATCATGGAATTCGCAAGGGTTGGACTAATCAGCAAGAGCTTGATTACCTACCTTTCTTCAGCTTCACGCGATTCCCATAATTCTATTATTACGGCATCGTTTGTCATTAACTTATCATTGACCATCGTATTAGCCTTGGCATGCTACCTATTTGCTCCGTTATTCAGCAAAATGTGGGATAGTCCACAACTTGTTCCCTTGTTTAATCTATATATTGTGACATTCGTCATTTCCGGATTCCTAACACAATATCAAGCCATTGAACAAGCCCATCTGCAGTTTAGGGGTGTGTTTTTATCAAATCTCATCCGGCAACTTGCGTTATTAGGGTTCATTTTATACATATATTTTGAGGGCAAGCAAACTTCATTAATTGCGTTGGTACAGGTGATGACCGTCGGTGCCCTAGTTGCTACACTCGTATCCCGTTATTTCGTACAGCACACATTTAGGCTATCAATAAAACTTGACAGACATTGGATAAAGCAATTGCTTCAATATGGCAAATATTCTTTTGGAACGTCAATGACAGCTGTAGTTTCCAGTTCTATAGATCAGATGATGATCGGGAGTTTGGTATCTGCAACTTCGGCGGGGATTTACAACATCGCCGTGCGTGTCACAAACATGATTAATATCCCGACCAATGCCATGGCGACTATTGTTTTTCCCCAAAGTGCCCGGAGGCTCGAAGATTTTGGGGATGTGGGGGTGAAATCTCTATATGAAAAATCAGTCGGTACTGTTTTGGCCATGCTTTTCCCAGCTATCGTTATCGCCTATGTGTTTGCCGGACCCGTCATCCATTTCATCGGAGATGAGCGTTATCCGGAATCGATACCGTTGTTGCAACTTACTTTGCTTTCGGCATTCTTCATACCGTTTACGAAACAATTTGGGACAATCCTTGAATCGACCGGGCGCGTGAAGTTAAATTTTTATGCAACAGTTATATCCGTGGTACTCAACGTAGTCGTTAACTATGTATTTATCCGATATTGGGGAATTATTGGCGCTGCGATGGCCATGTTGGTATCTTATTTGATTCTTTTTACCGCTACATATTTTATCTTGAAAAAAATATTAGGTATAAGTATGGTAGCCGTTTGGAGGTATACCTTTGAAAGCTATAACGAGGCGTACAATAAATTAATGGAATGGAAAAGGGAAGTAAATTGTTCAGAAAAAAAGTAAGAGAATTAAGTATCTGACAACTTATATCCTAGCTCATTGCTTTTGATATGATGTGTGAGATTCCATTTGGCACCGCGTAACGTAGCCGTTGCCAAATCAAACTTTCCGGCAGCCACATATTTCATTAGTTGAAATGGAATCGCCATTAGCAGGTAGTAACTGCTAAAAACAAATGCTTGGAGCCACCCTGCATTGCGTCGGATAAATAGCCACCTGTTACGTGCCATGAAATAAGTCTTCAAGGGACTTTCCCTACCTACACTCATCGATTCTTTGTGGTAGATCTTCGCCTTACCGGTGAATCCGATTTTCAATCCGGCGCGCTTGAATTTCTCGCACCAATCCAGTTCTTCGTAGTATAAGAAAAAATGTTCTTCCATCAGGCCCACCCGCCTGAGGTCAGCCTTACGACATAACATAGCTGCACCGTGACAGTACCCTGTTTCGGTGGTCAGTTGGTCGTATTGGCCGTTGTCGTCTACCATTACACCGATATTTTGATTTCGTCCGGTTAGGTAATTCATGGGCGTGTAACCTGCATATTGGATCTTGCGTTTATCTTCGTAGTATAGAATGAGTGGAGAAAGCAAACCGATCTCTGGATGGCGGTCCAATTCGTCGCACATCGTAGAAATAAAGTTAGCTGTGATTTCCGTATCGTTATTCAGGAAAAGCAGGTAATCTCCTTTGGCATGCCGGATACCGAGGTTATTACCTCCGGCGAAGCCGAGATTTTCTGCAGAGCGAAGATAAACTGTTCCCGGGTATATCGATTGGAATAGAGGGCCATTATCTTCCGTGCTTCCATTGTCTACAACAATGACCTCCAACGCTCCCATAGGAGCATACTGTTTAATGGAATTAAGGAAGGCAACCGTAAGCGCTGATTGCCGATAATTGACCGTAATGATGGACGTTACTTTCATGACGATGCAAAGCTATGTTTTTGGTGAGGGGATGCCTACATAAACCAAACGAATTGTTGTAAAACGTCAATTTTCTTCTACAAATGATTGTTGCTAATGGTTGATAACTAATATCATGTAGATGTATTTCGACAAAATAAAATATAGACACGCTGTATGTATTTTATTAGAACATTCATTTACAATTTATTTACACCTTTGACTTTTATCTGTAAAACCCACTATGAGAGATTTTATTAAGAAATATGAAATTTGGCTATTCTTGACGCTAGCTCCTTTAGTGAATGTAGTTGTGAGTTACGCTTACAGTAAAGGAATAATTAGTATTGATGTTTATAGGCTTGGTCGCTTTTATGCGCTGATGCTCCTTTTAGTCTGCGTAGTAATGTTTACTAAAGGGACAGAAGGTATAAAAGATTTGTTTAGACCAATGTCGGCATGGAAAGTCCATCCCAAATGGTATTTATTCAGTTTATTGTTCCCATTTGTAATCTGTGCCATCACATTGTTGATTAAAAGCGTTTATCAGGGCATTGAATATGCTTCGCTTTTAAAATTCAACTTTCCGCCATTAGGATCCTCGCTTTTTATACTTAATATGGCATTTATGGGAGAAGTTGTGTGGGTAAGCTACGCCATTCGCGAATTATCAAAAACTATAAAACCGTTTTACGCAAGTCAAATTATTGGTCTATTTTGGACAGGTTGGTGGCTGCCGTCAGTTATACTCAATGCAGGTGTTATTCCTAATCTTCCTATATGGTCATTAGCTTTTAACATGTTGGGTGCTTCAGGCATGTGTGCAGTTGTTTATGGAAAAACCAAAAGTGGTATCTGTGTATGTATATTACAGTTTATGTTGAATCTTTCGTTGGTGACACTACCGGTATCACCAAGTTTAGGGGGTATACTTACCTATTCGGTGTTTGGTGTTATTTACTTTGTCGTCATGTTAGGCTTTATGTATTTAATGAATCCAGCTAAGAACTTCAAAACCGTAAAAGGAACACTATAATTTTTTGGATTCTGTACTATACCAATTGCAAACCGGTATTTCCTCATTGCTTTCTTTTGTTTGTAACAGCTTATCTGAATACTATACTATTGTAGAATGCAGGCTAAACATGTAATTTACTAGGCACGCCAATTGGCACAAATCATCGTTGTTTCGCGGGGCACTATTTACAAAATTTTAATTCGGCGTGTATTGTTCTACCATACGTAGCATATCCACTACAAATAGAGATTTTCAGCTGTTGTTCAGGTGGTTTTCAAGAATAAGGTTTTATTTTTGGATTTGAATTAACGAAGATATGGAGTGATATTATCATAATAAGTACCGGTGTTTGGATCACAAATCTACTGCAAGCTAATTTGACACCAAACAAGCAAAATAATATTATTTAATTCCTGATGTTAATTAAGCTTCAATTTTATCGATTCAAATAGAAAGCGTTAGCGATATGGAAAAAAGTTTACATTCAATCATTGACAACATCTATCAATGGGCTGCAAAAACACCGGCTGCAATCGCAATAAAGTATAACGAGGTGTCCATATCGTACCGTGAACTTACCGCTGCCGTCGACCGGTTGGCAACAGAAATTTATACGAGTGGCGCTTCTGGCTCTTTTATTGCACTCAGTGCTACTAAAACAGCCAATACCATCGTGGGTATGGTAGGCATCATCCAATCGGGTAGAGCCTATCTTCCTTTGGATCGCGAATATCCAGTGGAACGTATTGCGCAAATGGTGCAAGACGCGGGTATCAAACACATCGTGTGTGACCCATCGGAATCCGAGTTCTTTGCACAATTCGGTTTAACGACGTTGTCGGTTTCAGACACCGTCCCCAATAGCCCTTGCAACGATGTGACATTATCAGGCGCAGGTGAGTTGGTCGCGCTGCTTTATACATCCGGTTCAACCGGAATCCCGAAAGGAGTCTGTATGACCCATGCGGGTATGCTTAACCTCATCAGCCATCAACTAAGGAACAGTAAAGCGACACAACATTCAAACAACCTGCTTTTTTCTCACCTGAGTTTCGATGCGTCGTTCCAAGAAGTATTTGTCAGCCTGACCTCGGGAGGCACCTTGCACATTATTGATGAAACTATCCGCCTTGACGCCGCACGGCTGCTACATTATATCGAACAACATCGGATTAACCGTATATTCGTTCCTTACGTCGTACTGCAATACCTTACGGAAGCAGCGCTCCACGCAAACCGTTACCCGGAATCATTGGTTGAGATCACGACGGGAGGCGAACTATTGAAAATCACCCCTGTCATTCGTGATTTTTTCATTCATAAGCCGGAATGTACCCTTGTCAATGTTTACGGTCCTACTGAAACCAGTATTTGGGTAACAGACCTTCGGCTTATAGGCGACGCTTCGCTATGGCCAGATATACCCACCATCGGGTCACCCATAGACAATGTTGATCTTTTCTTTCTTGATAGCGAAATGAAAGAAGTAGCCATTGGTGATGTTGGTGAAATCTATATCGGAGGGGTTAACGTCTCAAAAGGTTACCTGAATCGTGAGGAATTGACACGCGAGCGGTACCTCGATTGGGTGGATGGGCAAGGACAGCCACACCGCCTATACCGCACCGGTGACCTCGGTCGCGTATTGCCAAACGGTGAGGTCGAATTCCATGGGCGAGCGGACCATCAGGTTAAAATTAGGGGTAACCGAGTAGAACTGGGTGAAATTGAGGTTCAATTAGCTGCTTTACCTTATGTTGCGCAAAATGTGGTCGTGTTGCGTGAAGATATTGCGGGAAGCAAAAGGCTCGTGGCTTACCTCATAGGCCAGAATGGCAAACCGCACGACATTTCGCCAATCCGCGAACATCTCATGCGGCATTTGCCCGATTACATGATCCCCGCCGCATTCGTGTGGTTGGATAAATTTCCGAAAACGACCAGTGGCAAGGTAGACCGTTTTGCGTTGCCCGCCCCAGAAATCACACGCCCGGATATAGGGGTACCGTATCGAAAACCAACGACCAACAGTGAACGTAAAATTGTTGATCTATGGTCTGAATTACTGTTGATTAACCGGATAGGTGTTGACGATAATTTCTTTGAATTGGGCGGAAACTCACTGCTTGCCCAACAAACCATCGCCCAACTCCGTCAGCGGCACGGAACGGAAGTGGTGATTACGCAAATTTACCAGTACCCAACAGCTGCTCACCTCGCCGCTGTTATCGACGGTGAAGGAGCACCTCAATCGGAACAGCCAATAGCACGCCTAAAGCGCAACAACCGCAGCAACCGTGGAGTGGCCATCATCGGCATGGCAGGCCGCTTCCCGGGTGCCGCTTCCATAACCGAGCTTTGGGACATCTTACTATCGGGGAAAGAAACCGTGTCTTTCTTCTCAGACGAAGAGTTGGATGGCAGCATCCCCAATGAGGCACGTAACGACCCAAATTACGTCAAGGCTCGCGGTATTATCGATCAAGCAGATGAATTTGATGCTGCCTTGTTTGGTATCAACCCAACCATGGCAAAGCTCATGGATCCGCAGCAGCGGATCTTTCTTGAAATATGCCGTGATGTATTGGAATCTTCCGGCTATTTGGTATCGAGACACCAACACCACATCGGTATTTTCGCGGGTACCGGCAACAACACCTATTTTCAAAACAACCTCCAGCACCATCCTGAAGAAATCGCAAAAATTGGCGCTTTCCAAGTCATGTTGGCCAACGAGAAGGACTATATTGCCACGCGTACGGCTTACCAGTTAGACCTCAAGGGGCCAGCTGTAAGTCTGAATACAGCCTGCAGCACATCATTGGTCGCCATTGCTCAAGCCGTTGAAGCAATCCGGAATGGGCAATGTGGCATGGCAATCGCCGGCGGGGTGTCGATTACGGTACCGATCAATAGCGGACACCAATTTGAGGACGGTGCGATGTTCAGTGCCGATGGCCATACCCGGCCTTTTGACGCGGAAGCTACCGGAACCGTATTTAGCGATGGGGCGGGTGTTGTGCTACTTAAGGATCTGGACGATGCCGAAGCGGACGGAGATATGATCTACGCCGTTGTACGCGGTGTCGGATTGAGCAATGACGGTGGAGGCAAAGGAAGTTTTATGGCCCCATCAGCTGTCGGTCAAGCAACCGCCATTCGAATGGCCCTGAATGACGCCGATTTTTCGCCGGAAACAATCAACTATATTGAAGCACACGGCACCGCTACGCCATTAGGTGACCCGATTGAGATAGAGGGGTTAAAAATGGCGTTTGGAAATGTGACTGAAAAACAGTTCTGCCGCATCGGTTCCATTAAAAGTAACATGGGACACCTTACCCATGCCGCTGGGGTGGCTGGAATCATTAAATCGGCGTTATCACTCCACCATGGCATAATTCCATCATCCATACACTACCGCAAGCCAAATCCGAATATCGACTTCTCCAACACCCCATTTGTCGTTAACGATACGGCTTTCACCTGGAAGCCCACAGAATCGTTCCGTATCGGTGTGAGTTCGTTTGGTGTAGGAGGAACCAATGCACACATCGTATTGGAAAATTACGTGAACACTACTATTGATGAAAGTACGCCCGCTCCTGCCGATCGTTCCTCGCTGATTGTTTGGTCAGCAAAAACAGAAGAATCGGGGTCGACGTATACCGCACGATTACTCGATTTCCTGAAACTGAACCCAACTATTTCGCTCAGTGGGTTGGCGTATACCTTGCAAACTACACGAGAATCCCTCAATAGGCGTTATATGGTGGTTGCCAACAGCCGGACCCAACTCGCGGATAGGTTAACAGCCGGACAACAACACACGTATAATCTCCAGGAAAAAGTTAGCAATCTGGTTTTCCTATTTCCCGGCCAAGGAGCCCAATACGCCAATATGGGGCAAACGTTGTATCAAAGCGAGCCAGTCTACCGTAGGGCGTTTGACGAATGTGCAGACATTTTATTGGAAGAGGTCGGCGAAGACATACGAACCATTGTTTTCTCAGGAGATAGTGAAACCGCTGGAGAAGCCTTGCGAAACACGTATTACACTCAGCCCGCGCTGTTCGTTACGTCTTACGCATTGGCAAAGCTTTGGATGAGTTGGGGTATTACGGCGACGGCTTTTGTTGGCCACAGTGTCGGCGAGTTTGTTGCGGCGCATCTTGCGGGTGTATTTTCCTTGAAAGATGCATTGCGGCTGATCGCAGTGCGGGGAAAACTTTCCAGCTCGATACCAACGGGTAGCATGCTGTCGGTCCGGGCGGCCGCTGAACAAATCATACCTCTATTGCCCAAAGGACTGTCTATAGCAGCTGTCAACGCACCAAACCTCTGTGTCGTTGCCGGCCCCCAAGCAGAAATAACGGAATTCAGCGGCCTGTTGGAAAGCAAGGAGATTCTTTGTAAAATGCTTCAAACCAGTCATGCATTCCATTCGTCCATGATGGCACCAATCATAGATGCATTTAAGGCCGAAGTGGAAAGGGTGACGTTGAAAGTTCCGCAAACCCCCATTGTCTCCACGGTGACAGCCAATTGGTTGAAGGACGAGCAAGCAACCAGCCCCGAATACTGGGCTAATCACATTATTGCTACCGTACAATTTTCAAATGCTATCACGTTTATCGAACACGAGTTATCACCCATTTACCTTGAGGCCGGGCCAGGGCAGGTCACGTCTACACTCGTGAAACAGCATGGTACAGACTATGCTAAAAGGGCATTCTCATCGTTATACCGCTCGGAAGAAGGGGAGCATATGACGTTAATGCTGGCCCTGGGAAACCTTTGGCTACGTGGAATCGACCCACAATGGGAGCGCGTGTATCACGAGGGCTCTCCCCGGATTATCCACGATCTACCCACCTATGCCTATGACAGAAAGCGGTATTGGGTAGGATCGAAATCCAGCACACCATCTACAGAAAAAAAATATTCAAATACAACTAACACAGCCATGAGAAAAGATTTATTGATCAGCAAGATAAAAGAATTGCTTGAAGAAGCTTCCGGTATTGATATCGCAGATGCTCCGTTACAAGCTAATTTTATTGAGATCGGCTTTGATTCGCTTCTCCTTACCCAAATCGCACAAAGCCTGAAGAAAGCATTTGGTGTGCCTGTGACGTTTCGTATGTTGAATGACGAGTACAATACCCTTGATCTGCTTGGCAGCTATCTGGACAAACAATTGCCGGCAGACGTATTCCAGCAACCCGTCGAAACGACGGCTGCTGCAGCTGAAGTATCTGCGCCGACCGCTAACGGGACTTTCTCCGTGGCCGCGCACTTGCCGGCTACAGGCGGTGCGATGGTTACGTATCCTCAATTGGATGCCATTAGTTTGATATCCCAGCAAATCAATTTGATATCCCAACAAATCGCATTGCTACAAGGAGGTACAACCGTTCAATCTCCAGTATTTCCCAACCCCAACAATCATTCGGTTGCGCTAAATGGACAAGCTACCCCCCAAAAGACAACGACTCCGGTATCGGCAAGCAAAAACCAAACTGACTTGTCCTTAGCCCCTGAAGAGGTAGCGGAACTCAAAAAGCCTTTTGGGGCTACTGCACGTATCGAGAAACAGGCAACTGACCTGAATGAAACCCAATCTCGCTACCTAGCCGACCTTATCGAGCGTTATGTGGCAAAGACAGCCAAAAGCAAGGCATACACTCAAGAACACAGGGCTTACATGGCTGATCCCAGGGTAGTTTCCGGCTTTAAGCCGACTACAAAGGAATTGGTCTATTCCATTGTAACCAACCGTTCCAAAGGGTGCAAGTTATGGGATATCGACGGCAATGAATACATCGACGCATTGAATGGTTTCGGCTCCAACATGCTGGGCTACCAACCCGATTTTATAGCGGAAGCATTACATCAACAAATCGACGAAGGTTATGAAGTTGGTCCACAGCACGAAAAGGCTGGTGAGGTATGCAAATTGATCTGCGAACTGACAAAAATGGAACGGGCGGCACTTTGCAATACCGGATCGGAAGCTGTGTTAGGAGCAATGCGGATTGCCCGTACCGTAACTGGTAGATCGACAATCGTAGCATTCTCAAACTCTTATCACGGCATCGTTGATGAGGTGATCGTTCGAGGAACCAAAAAACTGAAGACATTTCCGGCAGCCTCGGGTATTTTGCCCGAAGCGGTACAAAATATGCTTATCCTTGATTATGGCTCTCCCGAAGCATTGGAAATTATCCGCGAACGGGCAGATGACATTGCAGCTGTTCTTGTGGAGCCTGTCCAAAGCAGGAGACCCGAGTTCCAACCTATCGAGTTCGTCCGTGAGTTGCGCGACATCGCCACGGAATCGGGTATCGTCCTGGTTTTTGACGAAGTGATCACCGGGTTCCGCATGCACCTGCATGGCATGCAGCATGTTTGGGGAATCGAGGCGGATTTGGCGACCTATGGGAAGGTCGTGGGGTCAGGTATGTCTGTCGGTGTGATTGCCGGAAAGAGGGCATTCATGGATGCACTGGACGGTGGATATTGGGAATATGGCAATGAATCGGTGCCAGAGATCGGTGTTACCTACTTTGCGGGCACATTCGTTCGGCATCCCTTGGCGTTAGCCGCAACCAAGGCTGCGTTGGAATATTTAAAAGCACAAGGCCCCCAATTGCAGGAAGATCTTACGAAACGTACTAAATCGCTTGCCGACGAACTCAATAAAATCTGCCAAAAATATCGGACACCGATTTTTATTGCCCAATTTGGCTCACTTTGGAAAGTGAAATACTATCAGGAATTTCCCTATAGCGAGTTGCTATTCGTCGCTATGCGGCTACGGGGCATCCATATACTCGATGGTTTCCCCTGTTTCCTCACCACCGCCCATACCGATGAGGATATTCAACAACTCTTACATGCATTTGAAGGAAGCATACATGAACTGGTTATGGCGGGTTTCATTCCTACCCATCAAGATGGTAAATCGGAAGCTGTTCCCCCTGTGCCCCATGCTCGTTTGGGCAGAGACGCCAATGGTAACGCTGCTTGGTTTGTGCAAGACGAGAAACACCCAGGAAAATATTTACAAGTAGTCACATCCTAATACCTTATGAATACAACAACACATAGTTTAATACCAGTTGACCACGACCCATTCTTCATCGGTGAGATTGAACAAGTTATTCCAACAGCTGAAACGCAATTGGAAATCTGGTTATCGTGCGCCATTGGAGGTCGTGATGCCAACTGCTCATATAATGAATCCATTTCGCTACGTTTGGAAGGTACGCTGGATACCTTAACCCTGGAACAATCGTTGCACGATATCATCCAGCGTCATGAAGCTTTGCGCTATACGTTTAGTGCAAGCGGCAGGCAAATCCATGTGACCGAAAATAGCCGGACGAAGATCCGCTACGAGGACATTTCGGATAAAACGGATACCGACCAGAAACGCTACTTAGTCGAATACGGCAACCGTGATGCGGGAGAATCTTTTGACTTGGAAAATGGGCCACTGTTCCGAATATCGTTGTTTAAATTGGCAAATGACTGCCACGTGTTGAGGTTGACTGCTCATCACATCATCTGTGACGGCTGGTCATTTGGCATTTTATTGGAAGAACTCGCGGAGATATACCAATCAAGGCTTGACAAGAGGCAACCGAAATTACAAGCGGCCATCCCTATGGCGCAATATAGCCGTGAGATGGAAGCCTATGCGAAAAGTGAAGATTATCAACGTACCCTTCGCTATTGGCTCGACAAATTTCAGGTGGTGCCCGAGCCGCTGATGCTCCCAAGGGATAGGCCCCGACCAAAGGAACGGACCTACCAAAGCCGTCGCGACGATTTTTTCTTGGATGCTGCTCTTGTACAAGATATCAAGCGGCTGGGAGCAAGCCAAGGTCTAAGTTTCGTGAATACACTTCTGATTTCTTTTGAGGTATATTTAAGTCGACTGACAGGGCAATCCGACATCGTGATCGGTTTACCCACAGCTGGTCAAGCCGCCACAGGCCATTTCAATTTGATTGGACATTGTGTAAACCTCCTCCCCATACGAAGTACCGTGGTATCTTCCACGCCATTTATTGAACATCTCAAGCGTCGGAAACCTCAGCTGCTTGATGACTATGACCACCAGCTATTCACATATGGGTCGCTACTTAAGTCACTTAAAATCAAGCGAGATGCCTCACGTATATCGTTGGTACCCATTGTGTTCAATATCGATACGGGTATGGATGCCAACGTATCTTTCCGAAATATCAAACATACGTTGACCTCCAATCCTCGGACATTTGAAAATTTCGAAATCTTCCTGAACCTGACCGGAACTCGTGACAGTTTTATTTTGGAGTGGTCTTACAACACCCATCTTTTTAACGCAGAAACCATCAAACAGATGATGGCTGATTTTGAGGGATTGCTGCGTACAGTCGTCCAGTCGCCATCGATATCGATTGGAGCGCTAAAGATTACCGATCAACTCGGCAGTGCAGAAGCAACCGCCTCAACATTACACGTAAAACAAGACTATCCACGAGATACCCCTTTCTTTCAGCTAATCAGCGCAACTGCGCAACGCATGCCCGAAAAAACGGCTGTCCGGTTTGGATCACTGTCTATATCCTACGACGAACTCGACCAGCGTTCCAACCAGTTTGCACATTACCTGCAACAACAAGGTGTCGTTCATGGTGATGTAGTTGGGCTTGCCATCGACCGATCGATAAGTCTCGTAGTCTCCCTACTCGGCATTGCCAAGGCTGGAGCAGCGTACCTTCCGCTTGATCCAGAGTACCCCAGCGAACGAATCGCTTACATGCTATCCGATTCAAATGCTAAATTACTTATTACTACCAACCAATACATCGGAACATTTTCTAACGAAGTCTTAGAAATTCCGATTGAGGGCTTTGAACTTGAACGAGAGAAATTACCTAGTCACACCGTGGAAAACCAAATCGAAGGTGATGACTTGGCGTATATTCTCTATACATCGGGTTCTACCGGTAAACCCAAAGGTGTAGAAATCGAACACCACAGTCTGACCAATTTCCTGTTAAGCATGCAACGTGAACCGGGAATAACACCGGACGATCGTCTGCTGGCTGTCACTACCATATCCTTTGATATCGCTGCCTTGGAATTATACTTACCATTGATCAGCGGTGGGGAATTGGTGTTGGCGAGCAAGGAATCAGCAAGAGATCCGCGGAAGCTGATCACGGTGATAGATAAAGAAGGGATAACGATGATGCAGGCCACCCCAGCGACTTGGCGCATGCTGATCAACGCAGGGTGGGATTCACAGAAGCGTCTTAAAATTTTGTGTGGTGGTGAAGCACTTCCCAAAGACCTTGCCGAGAAGCTATTGAAAATTGGCCGCGAAGTCTGGAATATGTATGGCCCTACCGAAACCACTATATGGTCATCGACAAAGCGACTTCGTTCAAACGAATTGGATACCATTACAGTAGGCCGTCCCATAGCAAACACATCTTTCTATGTCCTCGACGAGCAACTGGCACCTGTGCCTCAAGGTGAAGTTGGACAATTGTTCATCGGTGGAGATGGCGTAGCCCGCGGTTATCATGGGAAGCCAAACTTAACCCAAGAACGCTTCCTGCCCGATCTGACAGATTCGTCGCAACGTATGTATGCGACAGGTGATCTTGGAAAAATCAGCGAAAATGGCGAAATTGTCTGTGTGGGCCGGATGGACCATCAAATCAAAATCAGGGGGCATCGGATTGAACTAGGAGAAATTGAGCATCAACTATCCAAACAACCCGGCATCAAGGAAGCGGTGATCGTTGCCCGGGAAGATACCCCCGGCGATCAGCGGCTGGTGGCCTATATCATCCCGGAGACCGTCAATGAGCCAACCAAACCAGCAGTAACCTGGAAAGATAAATGGGACAATATCTACCTCCAAGGAATCCGTTCAGAAGCAGATTTGGACCTTGAGAACCAAAACCTTGACGTTGCTATTGTAGAACAATTGGGCAACCAAGCCGGTGACCTGAAGGAACAAACTGCTGAATGGCTGAACGGTTCGGTGGACCGCATTAAGCGGTTGACACCGAAACGAATTTTTGAAATAGGTAGTGGTGCCGGACAAGTAATGTTTGAATTGGCGGCCGAAGCAGAACAATATATTGCTACCGATTATGCCGAATCAGCTATCAAAAAATTACAAGAGAAAATTGTTGCCTCACCTGATACATTGAGCCATGCCCAAGCGCATGTTGCACCTGCTGACGATTTCAGTTGTCTCGGTGGATTGAAGCCCGATTTAGTACTTATACATAGCGTAGTGCAGTATTTCCCTGATATGGATTACCTTATCAAGGTAATCAGCGAAGCAGCCAAACATATGAGTCGGGGATGCATATTCATAGGCGATATCCAAGGTAAGAATACCTTACCTATCCATCATACGGCAGACCAGTTATATCGCACAAAAGATACAACCACCATCGCCGACTTCAAAAGAATAATCGCTAACCGGTTACGGCTGGAGGATGAGCTGACCATGGATCCGGCATTCTTTTACCGTCTTCCCGAATTAGTACCACAGATTACGGGTGTTGATGTGCAATTACGCAGAGGGAAATTCCTCAACGAAATCACCAAATATCACTACGATGTATGGCTCCACATCAATGGCAGTCAAAAGCATGTAGATCCCGTGTATACAGGAATATGGCAATCCATTGAACACACCGAACGGTTGTTGAAGCAGTATCAAGGCAAAACGGTGGCCATTCAGGGTATTCCAAACCAGCGTACAGCGCGCGACCTGGCGATTACCGCATGCTTGGAAGAATTGCGCGACGCTGACACTGTGGGCATGTTAAAGGCACGGATAGATCACATCACTAGCTCAAACAACGTCGATCCAAATGTGTTGTGGGACATCGCAAGCAGACACGGCTACCAAGCTCATGTACGGTGGTCAACCGATGGCACGGACGGCATATTCGAAGCCGTATTCATAGCTGAATCGGCTCAACAGTTACTTCCCCCACCTCCTACTTCACTTGACGGCCAAATTTCCCTTCGGGAATTTATCCGGATTCCGGGCGAAACAAAAGAAGTATCAAAGAAAGATCGATGGATAGAATGGAAATCAAACCTCCGTAAATCATTGCCTGATTACATGCTTCCGAACGATTGGGTTTTGCTCGACCGGTTCCCACTGACGAATAACAACAAAATTGACCGAAAGGCTCTTCCCAAACCGGAACAGGAAGTTATTGATAGTCATGATCATGAGACGACATTATCAGCCAACGAAAAGCTGGTTGCGGACATCTGGTCACAGGTGTTGAAAATTAATAACATTAAGTCCGAAGATGACTTTTTTGAATTGGGTGGGCATTCTTTGCTGGCTGTCGAACTCATTACACGGCTGGAAAAAACTTATGGGGTGCTACTCCCGCTGACTAGTATATTCAAACATTCCGTTTTAGCAGACTTTGCTTTACTCCTTAACGACAATAAAAGTGAAAAAAAAGACGACGGAGGGGTTATAAGCTCAGGCCTTACCCGCTCGATACCTATTATTGAGTCTCAAAAGGAAATATGGTTATCATGCATGATCGGTGGAGATGAAGCTAATCTCGCCTATAATCAATCGTTTTCCATAAAATTGGAAGGGGGATTCGACGAATTGGCTTTCCGCCGGGCGATCGAACATGTCATTGCCCGACACGAGGTCTTACGTGCGACGATAGACGAAAATGGTGAATACCTGATCATCGCAACGAGCATCACTTCTCCTGTTATTTTCGAGGATCTTTCTTCGTTGGAAAACGAAGAGGAAAAAGACATGCGATTCAAACATGATATTCAACGTCTATTAGCTACGCCGTTTAATCTTTATTCCGGACCGTTATTCAAGATTCTTGTCCACAGGCATGCCGCTGAAGTACATTACGTTACTTTAGTAATACACCACATTATTTGTGATGCGACATCTATGGATGTTTTATTGTCGGACATCAGTGCATACTACAATGCGTTTGTTGCTGGGAAACAACCCATTTTATCTGTCCCCACACCGTTCAGCGACTACGCGACTACGTATATCGAGTTTACGCAATCGGAGGCCTATGGAGCTGTGCAGCAATTTTGGCTCTCACAATACCAGAATGACATTCCGGACTTCAACCTGCCAATAGATTTCATCCGTCCAAAGGAACGGACATATAAAGGAGACCACCAAACCTTCTCTTTAAACCATGAGCATTATGCTATGCTTAAACAGGTTTCGAAAAATGCAGGCATGAGTATAGGCGCTACAATCACGGCGCTCGTCGAAATCTTTTTATATCATCGGACAGGGCAGGAAAACATCTCTCTGGGTATTACCTCAGCGGGGCAGTATTTAACCGGCCACACCAATATGGTAGGACATTGTGTAAACCTACTGCCATTACGCACCAAAATAGTTCCTGGGCAAACACTTTCTGAATATCTTTCGTCACGAAGAAATTACATCTATGACGCGTACGAACATCAACGATTGACGTTTAGCGAGTTGCTAAGAAAGCTAAATATCAAAAGAGATAAGGGGCACGTACCATTGGTGCCTTTTGTGTTGACCGTACAAATGAGCGGTGAAAATAATGTGTATTTCGAGGGTCTACACAGCCAATTCATATCCAACCCGCGAGTATCACATACCTTCGAAATCTTGCTTAATATAAGTGTCAACAATGAGGCTCAAACCGTGAGTTGTTATTGGGCGTACAATACCCAATTATTCAAAGGAGATACCATAGAACGAATGATGGATGAACTAAAGTTACTCATTCGCACAGCCGGCAACACCCCCGATGTGGCAGTCAAAGATAGTTTGCCTCTTCCCAACCCTTTCCCTGAATACGTCGATTACCCATGTGAATATCCGAGAGATAATACCTTGCTTGATTTATTTGCAAGTGGTGTAAACCGTCATCCGGATGGTATCGCAGTACAATTTGGAGGCCGTAATTTAACTTACAAAGCATTAGACGACAAGTCTACCCAATTAGCCAATCACTTAAACAACAATGCTCCTCATGCAGCTTTGATACCGATTTTCATCCAGCCATCTCCGGAGATGGTTATAGGCATTTTGGGTATTCTAAAAGCAGGAAAAGCATACGTACCTGTAGATCCTGAATTTCCGCAGCAACGTGTAAGCCATATCTTAAGTGAATGTGCATCTCCGATCATCATCAGTGACCAAGAATCGGCAATACGGTTATACAATGTAAAGACCGAACATCAAGAGATCTGCCTTTTGGACGATCCGGCCGACAGGTGCTGGACTACCGATAGTTTGAAAAACACTGATATACGACCTAAACCGGATGACAACGCCTACGTAATCTATACCTCGGGGTCTACCGGAGTTCCCAAAGGCGTAGTCATCACCCACAGGTCGCTCGTTGACTACTTCTTTGGATTAAAACAACACCTCCCGGTGTGGAATAGTTGCCAATCGTATGCACTTGGTTCTTCTATTGCTACTGACCTAGGGAATACGGTATTGTTTGGTGCACTGGTTTCAGGAGCTCAATTGCACGTATTCCGTAAAGAACAGTTCAACGATGCCGTTTATATCAAAGGCTATTTTGAAAAACATCACATTGACTGTCTGAAAATCGTACCATCGCATTGGAAATATCTTTCCGAGGCGAGCAGTGGATTATTTCCTAAAAAACTGCTGATGTTTGGGGGTGAATTGCTACCAGGGCACTTTGTAAAGACCATCGCTGATAGCGCACCGGATTGTATCGTTGTCAATCACTATGGACCAACGGAGACAACTATCGGGAAATTGTTGCACATCGTCGACAAGAACCGGGACTACGGCGTTTCGGTGCCGATTGGAAAACCGTTTTCTAATACGACCGTGCTGGTGTTAAACGCCGATATGCAGTTTTGTGCAATTGGCGTTCCCGGTGAACTATACATCGGCGGGGCCGGGCTGGCAACAGGATACCACAACAATCCAACGCTGACCGAGAGTGTCTTTATACCAAACCCCATCGAAGCTTCGAACCACCCGATTGTTTACAAGACGGGAGACGTGGTAAGGTGGAATGCGAACGGTGAAATTGAATACATTGGCAGAGACGATGACCAGGTAAAAATTAGAGGGAACCGGGTAGAGCTCGGCGAGATAGAGCGTGTAATGGCAAATCTATTAGCTATAAACCAATGTGTTGTAATAGCTGAAAAGCAAGACAACGAATTAAATAGATTGCGTGCCTTCGTCGTACCTACGGGGAGTTTTAATGCGCAGGAGGCAATTATGAAGTTAAAATCGGCTTTACCAGATTACATGGTTCCCCGAATTTGGTCAACGGTTGAAGATATTCCCAGAATGGCAAACGGAAAGATTGATAAAAGAGCTTTATCAGCATTGCCCCATCAACCCGTGCAAGACCTCCGTGATCTTCACTCTCCTCCACAAACTGACACGCAGAAACTACTTGCCACTATTTGGAAAGATGTACTACAACTCGAAACTGTCGGTATCGAGGACGACTTCTTCGAGTTGGGTGGCCATTCGCTGATTGCGGTTAAACTGATGGCACTTATCCATAAGAATTTTGGTGCAAAATTCCCCTTAGGTAGTCTCTTTGAACATTCAACAATTAAACAGCAAGCAATACTCATTGATGAAAAGCAGGATCCCATGAAATGGGATTGTGTGATACCGATAAAAAAAGAAGGAAAACTCCCCCCTCTTTATGTCGTACACGGAGCGTTTCTAGATATTTTGTACATCAGGAATTTGCTTCCCTATCTTGACGCTGAACAGCCTGTGTACGGTATACAGGGCATGGGCTTAAGTGGAAAAAGTAAACCCTTGGCCTCTGTTGAAAAAATTTCTGCATACTATGTATCAGAGATGTTGAAGCACACGCCAAATGGTCCATACGCTTTGGTGGGATATTCTTTCGGCGGTATTTTTGCTTGGGAAATAGCAAAACAACTCAAAGCACAGGGAAAGGAAGTTTCCTTCATCGGGTTGCTAGATACTTTCGTGAATGATTTCCAGTATCCAAGCTTCAAGGACAAATTACGTTTCTACCAAACACTCAGTTCGGAAGGAATCAAACAGTTCGGTTGGATTAAATTTTTGCTCTTCGCATCTGAATTCGTCTTCAGGCAGACAATTGCCAAATTTAGTTACCGGCTCTATACCAAATGCGTACATAAGCTTTTACGCTATACCAAAGATCAGGTGACTTACAGCCACCTGCATGACAAATACAAACTCGAAAAATCCGATTTCCCTTTTAATATCGTATTATTTAAAAGTCCCGAGAACCCCGCCAATCGCTACTTTGACGACCATGCAACAAATGGGTGGGCGCCATTTGTTCATCCAAACACATTTCAAATTGTACCAATTCACGAATCACACAATAATATGTTTTATGCGGATAAAGTTGCAGATTTAGGCATTAAACTTAACTATAAATTGCAAGAAACATGGTCTGAAATACGGGAGCCTGTTTAACGTGCTTATCTGGTAACATTATCCATTCGGAAATGGATATTCCGCTATCGGCGAAATGCGGGTTTTAACTATAGCGGGAAAAAAGACAATAAAAATTTGTTTGTAAGAAACATTTTATTTCTTTTGTAGTAATTTTACTACAAAAAGTGGTTTCTTGCCTGTGAAAAAAATTACATTATCAATAAACAAATTGTTATTTCTCTTATTATACTTTCTGCCATTTTGGATATCATGTGATAAAGATGCCGTGGAAATTCCACCGAAGGAAGAAGTAGTGGCTGACGATAACCCACAACAGGAACCCGAAAAGACTGAAGATAGTCCGGCACCAAACGTAAACGCGAATACCAAAAAAATTACCTTAACCGCGGATGACACTGGCAGGCTGGTCATTGATGGGAACCAACAGCAATTTGATTGTAACACCACGATAGCCATTAAGGCGGGTCAATATAATTCAATTGTGATACGTAATCTTAACGGTAATTCCGGTTGCCCTATCCGCATCGAAAATGATGGTTTGGTAGAATTTGTTGGACTCCGAAAGACGATGTCAATAGCCAACGTCTCCCATATTACCATTTCTGGCAACGGAACGCAAGGAATCGAAAGAGGATTTTTATTTAGAGATAATGAAGGCAGAGCGGTTGAATTGAGTGGCGATATTAACCATTTTACTTACCAATATGTTGAATTTAAAAATATAGGTGATTATGTGATTTCCTATAATAACAAGAAGAAATATGATGGCTCGACTTCTTCATATGCCCAAAATCTCACATTTACACATCTCAAAGCCGTTAACACCGCTTCATTGATTAATTTTCCGGGTGAAATAAACGGAGCTGAAATTGAAGGCCTGATTAGAAAACTGGAAATCTCTTATATTGACGTATCAAATTGTCCAATTGCTAGGAATGTTGTTTACATAGGCTTAGTAGAAGATTATGATGTACATGACAATACGTTTACAAATATCAATGCACAGAATGACAATCACAACGCGATGTTCCTTTTAATGGGAAACGGCAAATTCTACAATAACCATATCAGTAAGCATCAAGGAAATGCGATAAGAGCGTGGGCCGTGAGCATAGGTTCCACACCGAAAGAAATTCATATCTTCAATAACATTGTCGTCAACTCCCGCAAGTATTCTGCGTTTGAGGTCCAATCCGTTGAACGACACATGATTCCAAATAAAACCACATATGTAAACGCAAAAGTTTATCATAATACCTGTGGCGGCTTAAATGAATTGAGGGATTGGTATGGCGTTGTTGTTGATGCTTATCGATTGTTTGGCGGACAATTAGAGGTCTATAACAACTTGGCCTTTGATTTCAAGGCTCCACATCCAAAAAGCTATATAGTAAGCTATATGTCTTTGGAAGAGGGCAAACTGAAGGAATATAACAACCTATATTTTCCAACGTCTGTAGCAGCGGGATTTGCTGACCAAGAATATTTCAAGCTATCTGCCGATTCAAAAGCCTATCAAAGCGGTGTAGCCAACGCATTAAACACCGATATTTATACAAAACAACGCAATAAGAATTCACCTTCGGTCGGTGCAGTGGAATAATAGCCTGCTATAATTCTCTTTTTTTTAATAGTTCGTAAGCGTAAGTACAAGCTCTTGCCGTCAATGCCATATAAGTTAATGAGGGGTTTTGGCAGGCAGAAGATGTCATGCAGCTTCCATCTGTAATAAATACATTTTTCACTGCATGAATTTGATTATATTTGTTCAAAACTGAAGTCTTTGGGTCATTTCCCATACGCACTGTCCCCATTTCATGTACAGTGTTTCCGCCTGGCTTATCATAATCAAAACTATTTACCTGTTCAAAACCAGATTTCCTCAACATCTCAGCACATACCTCACGAATGTCTTCTTTCATACGGGCCTCATTTTCGCGGTAGGAAAAATTTACTGCAATCAAAGGCATACCCCATTTGTCCAGCCTGTCTTTATCCAATGTAATTCGATTATCTGAATAAGGTAAGCACTCTCCCCACCCTCCCATCCAGATGGACCATACGCCGGGTTTTGTAAGTTCGTCCTTGAATTTTTTTCCAAACCCAGACAGGTACTCCATCTTATTTTGCCAACTATCCCTACTACCGATACCCTGAATCTGATACCCTCTTACAAACTCTGGCCGATGATTTTCCCCAACATTCCTAAATCTAGGAATCAGGAATCCACAAGGTCTTCTACCTTTATAATAATAATCCTGATAGCCTTCATAAATACCTGAAGCTCCTGCTGACGAATGATGATCCATCAGATTCCGCCCGATCTGATCACTATCATTTCCCAATCCATCGGGGAATCTGTCCGATTTAGAGTTAAGCAGAATAGCCGCAGACGCAATGGTCGAAGCATTTAAAAAAATGATTCTTGCGTAATATTCATATACGTCGCCTGTCTCCGTGTCAATCACACGTACCCCTTTTGCCTTGTTTGATTCTTTATCATATATAATTTCCGTAACCAATGAAAAAGGCCTTAGTGTCAAGTTACCAGTTTCCATTGCTTGCGGAATTGTTGCGCTGTTGCTACTAAAATAACCTCCGTAAGGGCACCCACGTGAACATAGATTCCGGTACAGACACGGCCCCCTGCCATGCCAGCCC
The DNA here is from genome assembly GCF_014642075.1 of Parapedobacter defluvii. Lineage (GTDB taxonomy): Bacteria > Bacteroidota > Bacteroidia > Sphingobacteriales > Sphingobacteriaceae > Parapedobacter > Parapedobacter defluvii. Next base: position 223,886 of record NZ_BMIK01000006.1, read on the forward strand.
TTTGTTAAGTTTGCAACGCGTGCAATAGTCAATACCCTGTTGAATTGCTCTTTGATACTCTTTTCAAGATGTTGCTCAATGCAATTCAATTCCATGGGTGGTAAATAAGCACCATCAGGTAAGTGAGTTAGTCCTTCTCGGCGACCACTGACCCCTATATACCGCTCCACGTATTCATACCATGATTCGATATCCTTATATCGTATCGGCCAATCTATACCAACGCCATCTTTGACATTCGCTTCAAAATCAAGGTCACTCAACCTGTAACACTGTCTTCCCCAAACCAGTGATCTCCCTCCCACCTGATTTCCTCTAAACCAATTGAACGGTCTTTGCTGAATATAGGGCTGTTCTTTGTCATTTACGTAAAATAGTCGGTTTCCGTCATCAAATCCCTTACTTTGTATTGGATTTTCACGAATAACAGACATGTCATTATTCAACCTCAGCTTAAATTCCCACGGATGGAGCATAGCCGTTGGATAATCAACAACGTGTTTCACGTCCCTACCTCTGTCAAGCAGCAAGGTCTTTAATCCTTTCTTACATAGTTCCATGGCCGCCCATCCACCACTAATGCCCGAACCGATGACGATCGCATCGTATACATGCTGTTTACTGATATAATCGTTAATATACATGTTTCAAGCGTTTAGTTACAGAAGACCATTGCTTTTAGTTCATTCTTTTATCAACTAAAAGCCGAACTCCCAATTGGATTTTTCCCATTATTCAAATGTTTCAATATAACACGCAATACATTTTCTGTAATTTTTTCCCAGCTATGAGATCTAGCTAATTCAACCCGTTCCTGAACCCGGTCGGAATCATTTTCGTTCAAGCTAGCTTCAATTTCATTTAAAAAATCTTCTTGATTTGATGCCAATTTAACAACTGGACTGAAAACCTGCTTCATGACATGGGTTTGAGTGGCAACCGTAGGACGACCCATTGCCAAATACTCGTCAATTTTCAACGGATAGTTCTCGTTTGTGATTTCATTAATAGCCTGCGGATTAATGCACACATCAAAATACTTAATATATGCCGGAACCTGTTTAGTATCTTTCTTGCCAAGAAAATAGACGTTGGTCAGCTTATGCAATTGACTGTTGGCGAAAGCATCATCTTCGGAGCCGACTAGAACAAAATTCCACATTGGCCTAGAGACCGCCAAATAAACTATCAAATCAATATCTAACCGCATGGCTAACAGCGCTCCAACATAACCGACAATCGGACGGTCTTTAAGCCGCTTAAGATCCTCTGGGCACTCGGGGTACTTGTTAATGTCAAACAGCTCGACATTGCACCCATTGCCTATATAGTAGCTGTTGCTGTTGAATGGTTTTGCTCGGTCAGTAAATCCGGGCGAATTACAGAGTACCAAATCAGATTTTTCTATCAACTTGGGCTCCAATTTCGCTCCATGCCGCTTCCAATACTTCATCCCAACGATATAATCTCTATCCAGATAGACATATAACAATGGATTTAGTAACTCTTTCAAGTAAAAACTCCGATATATATCCTTATCATTGATTAAAATAAACTGCTTAAAACCAATACTTTTTAGTACTTTTTTAAATTCTTTTGCAAGACGTTTATTATTTCGTCTATTAAGAAGTGAAAAAATACCTGTATGGGGTATCCAGTTGATTGAGTCAATAATTGTTTGTGGATTCAAGACCCACATATTAGCTGAAGTTTGTCGTAGATAATTATCCTTAGATTGACTCCGGATCAGGCGAATATGTTCTTTTATATAAGAATCAGATTTCCCTGAATAATAGGTTCTCATATCAATGGGTGCATTGATATATAATACCTTATGCCGTTTAGCTAATTCTTTGGCGAGATTGGTAGATGTCGAATCGCGATCTGTATGTATCCTCTGTAGGCTCACAAAAACAAAACTCAACGTATTCATGTATATTTTCTTTATCATTTAATTCAGTCCACACTAAAATTGATTAAAAAATTATTTCCTCAAATTATGAATCGGTTTTTCGATTCTGGACTTGGCGACTTTCTCACAATTCGAGTTTAAATCCACAATTAAGCCGTAGCCCAAGCTTTTTGGCCCTTTTCTAATACTGTACATGGTTCATATTGCATGGGAATGTAGTCATAAGCCAATCCCTTCGTGCAACCGGCTTCTGAAGTACAGTATCCGATGACCGTCAATTGCCTTATTAGCGGAAAGAATGGACGACCAAATAACTTGTTCTTTATTTTAGACCATAAATAAACCGATTCCATCCAATGTTCATCCCGTTCAAAATGAGTTAAGACGTCCATCCTTTCCTTTTCTGTGCATGTGATAAATTCTCGCTGAAAATGGTTCAAGCAATAGATGTCTATTGCTTTTAAACCGTCGATAAACGTACGCTGCTCAAAAGACGATATTCCATGCTCCACCATCTCCATTACAAACTCTGCAACTTTAGCATCTTTCGCCCCTGGAGTATCGGTACGTGGGATAATCATTTCTGTCAATTCATCGATCAGTGCTTTCTTTTCCCGCAAATCAGATAGACGCACCGGCATTGCCCAACGCCACCATTTAACGGTCAAGGCAAGCACTACAACTAAAATGATTGCAATGACAGCACCTCTTCTATTCATGCTATTTAGTCGTTTCTCCCCGTTCATAGTGCTTTGTAGCTATAGAAATTGTATTGGCTTTTCTAGCCTTTACCAATGAGACCAACTGATAACCAATGAATAGTGGAATCCCTTTTAATGAAGCATAAATTTGCTTATCAGCTTCAGAATGGTGTAATGACAGGAAAAAACCTCCTACAAAGGCCAATATGCCAACAATCCAAGCGATTGCCACCCAAATGTTTATAAAGACATTGATCAAAAAGAAAACAAGCGATAATGCCAGCAAAATAAATAAAGGGGGTCTCAACAGAGTAAAGCCGAAAAGTAATTGATTTACATTGGCATTGAGAATCCCCTTGCCCATTAGCGAAAAGCCAAACCTGAAGTACTTAAACCATGTATTAATCCATCGGGAACGTTGTTTAACTAGTTGATCGGTATATGCTGTTTTTTCATCGTAAACGATTGCATGTTGATTAAAAGCAATGCGTTTACTCCGCTTGAGAATTTCGAACTGAAGTACTTTATCAAAACCTGCCCCCCTAATGTCCAACTGTGTTAAACATTCCCGATACAGTGATACGGTAAAAGCCATGCCTGAACCGGCTAAGGTAGCAGACGAGCCTACACCGAATAATATTTTGCCGTCATAGAAATGGTAATACAGGTCGCGTGCCGCATCTAGGCAGGCATACATAGTATTTTTATTTTTGGCGTTGCGAACACCCTGTACAGCTAAAAAACCATCATTGAATGAACGATCTAACTCATGAAGATAATTTTCGTCAACCAAATTGTCGCTGTCAATGATGGTCAGTCGCTCATGCGGACGCCTGAAATGCTGGATAGCATAGAAATGTGATCGCGTGTTACTCGATAATACCTGTTCGGGCCTAAGCAAAATGACTCGCTCATCTGCAAAATGCAACGTAGACACGTCACACTTATCTGCAACAATATAAATCAGGTAATTGGTATGCTTTGATCTTAGAATGGACGCTACGACCGCAGGTAACATATGAGTTTGTTCGTACGCAGTAACGATAATTGCATAGTCCCCTTCGGGAACCGATTGTTCAGTTGTATTTACTCGCTTCATTTTCATGAGATAAACGAGATAGAGTAATAGCGGCCAAAACAAGTGTATCCCTATTAAGGTTTGCGCAACATACCAAAATCCATCTAATAATATTGTACTGTAGATCATAACGTTTCCTTCACTTCCTGTATGGCCGAATAAATAGCATTTACCGAATTTTCCCAAGAATGACTTTGTGCGATCGCTTTTCTTTTATTACGTAATTCTTCACAATCTTCCTTCATTGCCAACTCAATAAAATCCACATATTCTTCCTTATTTTTAGCTAAATAAGTCACCTCAGAAAATATTTCCATGGCATGTGTCAGTAAGGCCACAACGGGCTTACCCATAATCAGGTATTCATCGATCTTCCGGGGATAATTGCCAATGGTCAACGGAGTAAGAAACTGTGGATTAATACAAACATCAAACGCGTTGATGTATTTTGGCAATTCATTACCCTTTTTCATGCCTAAAAAGATGATATTGGGTGCTTTATGTAGTACACTTTGTTTAAAGCCTTGATCTTCGGGGCCAACCAACACTAGTTTCCACTCCGGCCTAGAGCTGGCGATGTAAGCTAAGGTCTCAATATCCAAACGACTACTGTGTAATACCCCTACATAACCGATAATCTTTCCCGTTATGCTTTTTATGTCACTTGGCCTAGTTTGATCAACATCATTAAACAGTTCGAGATTAAATCCCTGGCCTATATAGTGAGAGTTTGGATTATATTGTTTGCAATAATTTGTCAAATACATGGAGTTGGCAACACAGAGGTCATTTTTCCGAATGATGTCTGGTTCCAATGCAGCAGCACGTTTGCTCCAATAGGGCGCAGCCAAAATGAAGTCTCGGGAATAATAAACAGCTACCTCCGGATTCAGATATTCCTTTAAGTAACGGCATTTCAGGATTTCATTATCATTGAAAAGAATAAACTTATCAAAGTTCAGTTCTTTTAAATATTTTTTAATAGCCTTTGCAAACCGCTTATTGTTAAGTTTGTTGATTAGATTGAATAATGACCATAATTCAATCCAATTGATGGATTCCACTATGCAATCCGGATAAAGTACCCATAGATTTTCGTTGATTTGACTAAACCCACTTTCTTTTCCACAAACGACATTTAGCCTGCGTCTAACATAAGGTTGCCTTCTGTGATACAAGGACGTATAGCGATCAAGTGGTGAATTAACATACAGTACACGGTTCTTTCGGCTAAATTCTATGGCGATATCCTTACAGTTGCTGCCCAATTCAGTATCCCATGGCTGTTGCCCAACGATTACAATATTTTCACCTTGCATATATAGAGCTATTGTTAACGGTAATTGCTATATCCATTATGTTTCTTATACGCTTTCTTTCCTACATAGAAGCCCCAAAAAAAAGCGATCAGCCCTGGAATAACAAAAATTTCGAAAGGCATATTATCTCAATTTAAGATCAGTCATTTGGTGTCCTTAAGTTCCATTCAAACTATGTTAAATACATTTTCATGTTTCCTTTGTCCTTTTTAATGAACAATACTCAATTGATTGAAATTACTGCAATAGCAGAGATTAATATTTATTTTATCAGTATGAATACCTTTTATATTGATTGTTGAGTTTTTAATTTCCGTTTCAAAAAAAGTTTCAATTCATTTGGCCAATATTTATTCATAAAAGGCTTTTCGAAAATCAAGTAGCTGAAAGCACTAATAACGAGCACTACAGGAATATAGAGCAACAATTGAACAAGCAAGTTTAGTCCATAGCTGTTAGAAATCTGAAAGTGTTTTGTTATTCGAATAAACAGCTCAGCCAAAGGCAAATGAATCAAATATATTGTGTAACACATACCTCCTATAGAGGTAATCCATCTATTTGTAAGGAATGTGTTGACGTATTTTGCCCTAAAAACTGAATAAAAAAATAAAAACAAACAACTGATTACCAATATTCTGCTTAAGAATTCAAAATTCCAACTCCAAACAACAATCAAACAAGCAAACGCTCCTACCGCCAGCACATCATATGCGATGCGCTTTTTCCTAATGTGCCAATCACAGATAAACAAGTCGGCCAACAAAAATCCTACTATAAAATAGTGGATATGTCCCAATATTGTCAGGCTGGGTAGTCCCCGAAAAGTTTCACCATACTGCTGTAATCCCATCATCAGTAATAAAATCCCTATATTAGCAATACGCCTTACTACCTTATTGCGAATAGAGAAGAAAAGCAGCGCAAGCAGCGGAGCCAACAAGTAAAATTGAACCTCGATTTCCAATGTCCATGTTGGCGGGTTAAACGGGGACCATTCTCCGAAAATCAGGCTATGTGTATAAGTAATCCCTGCAAGATAGTTGGGTAAATAAGCCGCAAAAGAAGTACCATTAATAAACACGAAGATAATATAAAAAATCGTCATCCAAACAATATAAGGAGGCTCCAGCCGGGTAACGCGCCGCCAATAGTAAGCTCTATAATTCACTTCTCGCCCCCCTTTTAACCGGTGAGTGGCGAACGGAAGTGCCAGTATAAACCCACTGATGACAAAAAAAAGATAAACTCCCAGAAATCCCCTAGCTGCTAGAAAATTGATAACACTATTAGCAGGATCTTCAGCAAATGTAACTGTTGTATTCCGAAGAAAGCGCTCATTCAAATGCTGAACTAGCACTGGTATAATGGCCATAAATCTGAGACCGTCAATTTCGCGGATGAGTTTACCCCCGGAGGTTATCCGGGTAAGCTTTTCGGGTAGTTTATTCAGTTGTCTAAAAATACGTTCCACAGCATTCACTATTTGATTCGGTCAGTATGTTGACGTGACAACGGCCGAACTATTCTTCTCCGCAGAATCAGTGCCTGCACTTTCTTGTTTGTCGTCAATATATTTTTGCGAGTATATCACCAACCCCCATGATAAATACACAATAACGGATGAGGGAAAACCGTTAATAACTTCGTTTCCATAACTACAGATAAAAATGCCGATGCTGCCGGAAGTTAATGCAATGAGCTTAACGCGAAGCGAATCATCGCGTATCCGCCATACGATACCACAACACTTGCCGATGAGATACATGTTAATAATGAACCAGATAGTCATCCCGGTAATGCCGTACATTACCCACACCTTAACCCAATAACTATCTGGGGGTATGGTAGACAGTATTTTGTCGGGGTTATACAGCGTACCATTCGAACCGCTGACTCCAACTCCTCCACCAAATGGCAGATCGGCAAGAATAGTACGTAGCTTCTGTTGATTTTCAAAACGAACATTAAGTGACGCATCTTCGGGGTTAAGCGCTGTTCGCAAACGTCGGATTTGGTAGGACCCTTGGCCAATCGTTGTATATTTCAGAAAAGCGATAAAGCACAACAATGCCAATGAGCCTATGATAAATATTTTGAATTTTTTACTCAAAAATATCGCTGCAGCCCCGCCACTTACCAAAGCAAAGAGGGCTCCGCGTGTTCCGGATATCAACATTCCGTATAGCAGAATACCCGCACAGATAAATAAACATATTTTTTTCCATCGTTTGAATGGGCCGAATGCCAGTATAAGTGCGATTAGCCCAATATGTGCCTGTGATGCACCAAACTGACCGGCGTCGGTATAAAACGAAAATACACGGAGCTGGCCGAATAATACATGGGTAAATTTTGGCCCAGACTCAAGCCATGCCTGTTCTCCGGCAGAGACACCGAGGAAAAGTTGCTTCATCCCGTAAATTGTACTGATAACTGATAATATAATGATCAGCTTAAGAAAGTTGTTAAGATCTTTTCGGGTGTCCAGTAATATAAAAGCCAACGGCGCTATCAAAAGCCAGTTGAGCATTGTAAACCGTACCTCGTGTAGCCATCCCATGATGCTCACTGCCTGCGGATTAAATAGCTGAAGGATATTGATCACTCCCCAAAAGCCGACTAAGTAAACGTAGTCGTTATTTAGCTTTGCCAAATTATACTTTCTTCCGCTGAATAGAATCGCTATCCACGGGATGAATAATAAGATGTCTATAAAATTACCAAATTTAATGTCGTCATTGTGACGTAATAGAAAAGGTACAATAAAACAGTAGACTACATAAACCCAAAAGCCAATTTTGGGATCCTTGAATACGACAAAAAAATAAAGCGTCGCTAAAACGACGCCAATCAGCAAAATTGGAACAAGTACGCCGAAGGTAACGGTTGTTATACTCACAGATAATGCAATGATGATACCTATGATTCCGAACACCAAATGTTTATTGTTGACAAAATTTACCATAAAATCGCCTTTGCGTATTGGGTTTTGTATTAAGCCTTGTAATTTAAAGCTACTCCGCACCAAGAAACTTAAACCATACTCTTCAGATTTTCACGTCTAGTTTTATTTAATATCCAGCCTAAAAAGCCTGGATTACTTTTTAAATAAGTTGACACGTTGCTATAATCTTCCGAGAACTGGGTTCCTGCTTTGTAAACCGCAATGGACTTATCTGTAAAAAACAACCATTCATCTGCGCTATTGGCGGCACCGTTCATGTTAACAATATCGACTATCACCAAATCAAAACTCTGCCTCAACAATTCAAACCCTGAAGCCAATGTTGATTCATCCTGTACTTCCAAAAGAGAATTTATTTCACGGTTCCGATCCAAAATGGTAAGCTTTCCGTCAGTATCGATTTCTCTTTTGACTAAAAATCGCTCGAAATTATAAGAATTAATCCCCCCCCCTCCTCTCTCATTCGTGTTAGTAGTGATCATTTGGGATAAGTTATCGTAATTTTCTCCGATCAATAATACCCGTTTTCCCGTTAACATGAATGCATAGGCCAAGCCCGCACAAAAAAAGGTTTTTCCATCGTCATCATGCACCCCCGTCACGCCTAAAATTTTCGCATTGGATTCATTCATAAGCTTGCTAATCTTGAATCGGATTGACCGGAGCAATGCTTTATAAGTTCCGAAATCTTTATTCCCGCTTTGATCGTTCCATATTGTATTAATATCAGTATTTTGTCCGGGAATAAAATTCAGATTTCCGATCACGTTAGAAGCTACGAAATTGGCCAACTCTTCAACCGTGTTTACCCTTCTATTGGCTATAAACATTAAGAATAAGATCGAAAAGCAAAGAGAAAAACTTGCTACACCACTAAGTCCCAAATAAATAATTTTCTTTGAGTTCTCAGGTGGTCCGGGAAGGCCTGGTTCGGCAATTCCAAGTCTGAAAGATGTGGACGTATTCAAGCTTGCTTGATTATACCGGTTCAGCGCGTCCATATAATCCCGAGAAGCAATATCTGCTTCTCTTTCCAACTTTTGCACATCGGCATCGGCCGGCACCATACCTCCGTATCTAGCGCGGAGCCCATTCAGTTCAGACTGTATAGACTTCATGCTGTTCTCAGCCAACGCCAATTGTGTCTCCATCTGCATCCGCTCATTTATCAGGCTTTCTCGAAGAATACGAGGATTAGCCCCTGAAGTAGTCGATGATTGACGTATTTTAGCCGTTTTTAGTCTTGTCAAAGAATCAACAACCCGCTTATCATCAACATTGAAGTTATTCTCCACATAACGCCTGTTCGCAATTTCTAGTTGCTGTTCGATTTGGATAATTTCGTTATTTGTGGCCAATGTATTACTCCCCAGCTCCACATCTCCGTCATCATTTAACCGTTGATTTATCCTGGCAATTGCGCCTCTCAATGACTCGATTTGCTGAATGGTTTTAGACCTTCTAGACTCAACTTCAGCAATCTGCTGATAAACTACCTGAGATTGAGAATTTAAATTCAAGGCCCCGCTAGCAGATTTGTAACCACTCAATGCGGCGTTACGTTCGTTCATCTGCCGCTCTTTAGCACGCAATAACGAATCAAGGAGTACAAGCGAATTTTCTTGGTTTGAAGAAATTGACGTAGTATAGAAGAAAATAAACTCTTTCGCTATCGTATTGACGACGAAAGCCGATAATTCCGGGTTTTCGGAAGAGTAACCTATTTGGATAAAATCGCTGTTTCCACTGCGTTGAATCGTCAAGCCATCCAACAAGCTATGCTCATCGTACCCCATGGAAGCTGCGATATCAAATAAATTCATTTCATCGATCCAATCGGTGGTAGTCAGCACCTTTCCGTCTGCCAAATGTTGTTGGTAAGTTTTGATAAGCAACCGACGTTGTTTATCTGATAGTTTTTGCAGGTCATCAGTTAACGGTCTGAATGGCTGATCGGATTGCATCAAGTCATGAAGTATCAAACGATAGGTTAGTGAACTGATGACTCTTTTCATCTTCATCATTTCAATGATATTCCCGAATAGTTGACTAGCTTTAAAATAATCAACCTGCTGTCCGTTCAAAACAAGTTTGGCTTGATCAACTATTCCCGTTGAAAGCAAAGTCTGGGACCTAAATGTGGAAGGCATGTCTCTGAGTAAGTAAGCCGTCGCGGCGATGCTAATTAAGGGAACTGCGATAATAATCCACTTGTACCGTAACAAGTATTTGATAAATGCTTTAATGTTTATCATATTTAGTATTTCCTTTTCGTACCAACTTATTTTTCTAACCCACTTACTCGGTCAATGATATTCCGATGATTTCCTCTAAAGCGTCTTTGGCCTTCAAAAAAGCCACTTCCGAAGCCAATTGGACAGACATTGCCGTAGACATTGACGTACGTGCTTGGGCATAAACGTCAAACTCTACTTCGCCACGTTCGTATTTGAATTGCATATCTGAAAGTGCGGTTTTAGCGTCTTGAGAGTCCTGTACACGGATTTTCAATTCATTTCGAACCTTTATAAAATCATAGTAACGAGATTTTACCTCATTTTCCAGTGTTACTTCGTATTCCTCATTTTCGAGCTTAGCAACTTTATATTGTTGCTTAGCTTGCTTCACCTGAAATGGCTTTTGAAAAAAGCTACCTAAATTGACAGATGCCCCGAACTGGAAACCATTGAATACGAAAGGGTTCACCGTATTAATTACCGTCCTATTGTTAGGTCTATAAAAATAGGATGCATTGAACATCTCCAAATAGGACAATTTAGCCATAGGAACTTGACTCTTTGCACTCGCTTCCTGAGCTTCAAAGATCTTCTTTCTTGGATAATTCACTTTTGCCAATCGGATATATTCTTGAAGCTGCTCATAATTTATCTCTTCGATGACGGATTCCTGAGCATTGGTTGTTTTTCCTAATAGAAATAGGAGTAAAAGAGATACTAATATAATTTTAGACATGGCAATGTTGTGTTGTCGTTATAAATTCTAATAGAAATTGTTAAATCCGTATTAATTGAACGTCCATTCAAATGAGAAAGTGTTGTTATCATATCATGAGCAAAAATGCTGTCTTTCTCTTTCATAAGTGCACAAAAGTATTTATAATCCACCAAACCCGAGTTTGTCTGTGACCAAAATATTATTTAGTGTAGCATAAAAACTACAGCTAAGATTGGATATCCTTTCCGCATGTGGATGAAATCCTACAAAAGGCCAAATCGACAACAAATAATGTACTAGTAAGGAAGCTTCCATACTATCTTTGCCTACAGTAAAGCTTTGGCAAACTAAGCGGTTTTTCTAATTTTTCCCTGTTTTATATGATTGCAAAAAGATTAAATATTTTATTTATTGTTCCTGACTTTCCTCTCATTTCTGAAACCTTTATTGTAAATCAAATTATTTACCTATTAGATAATGGGCACAACGTCAAACTATTGGCTTACAATCAACCTAATCACCCAATAAATAGAAAGGTTGCCGAATACCGACTAATAGAAAAGACTACTTTCTTAGGTATACCTCGTTCGCCAACAAAAAAGATCGCGAAGTTTTGTAAACTATTCTTCCAACAAAGGGGGGCCAGTGCATTCAAGTCTTTCAATATTTTCCGGTTTAAATTCAGCGTGCTAACACTGTCTCCTTTCTTTAAATATGTAGCGTTAAAAGACGTAGATGACAACTACGATATTGTACACGCCCATTTTGGTTTCGCGAGTGAATTGTTTTTTGACGGCAGTTTTTTTGGGTTCTTTGGAACCAGCAAGTTGGTTGTCACGTTTCATGGATACGATATGCATCCCGGTGATATCGCAAAAAACCGTAAACGTTATAAAAGGCTATTCCAACATAATACGCTCATCACCGTAAACAATGAATACGGAAAAGCACTGTTGGCTAAGATAAATCCAAACTACAAAAACATAAAATTGCTACCTGTAGGGCTAGACACAGAATATTACAAACCTATTGCGACAAAAGATCAACAACAAGAAGTCACTGTCTTGTTCTGCGGAAGGTTAATTGCGCTCAAAGGATGCTTATTAGTTGTTGAGATTGCAAATGCACTGGTCAATCAAGGAAGTCGGAAAAATATGCGGTTCAACATAATCGGAGAAGGAGAAGAATTTGATCGTATTGAAAAACTAATAGCCAACTATAACTTAAACGGCTATGTAAGCTTATTGGGCATGAAAACACAAGATGAGGTTATTCATTCAATGAAGCATTCCGACATATTTATTTTGCCTGGTATTACAGAGGAATCTGGCAGGGCGGAGACACAGGGTTTAGTTATTCAAGAAGCGCAGGCTATGGAACTCCCTGTTATCGTTTCTGATGCCGGTGGGATGAAGTATGGGGTATTGGATGGAATAACGGGATTTGTCATTCAGGAAAATAATATAAATAAGTTTTGTGACAGCATAGCCCTATTGGCTGATAATCCGGATTTACGATTAAAAATGGGTTGTGCTGGCAGAGAATATGTAAAACAACATTTTGATTCTCAAGTATTAGGCCGAAATTTAGAAGGTTACTATTATAAGTTACTTGCCGAGGAAGATCACTAAGGGCTTTTTGCTCTGAAACTAACAGATCAGCTACGGCTTTTTATAACCCGAATTCAACTCCAATTGTTATGCGGTTATAGGAATTTGCACATACCTGCTATATTCCATAAAAAATTGATAAAAACGAAAACAGCTTTTAACCTTTGAGGAAATTTCTGACATTAACAATCTGATAAAATTTTACCTTGGTGTAGTTGGTTATAAACCAGGGAGCCAAATAGCAAGCCGCACCAACAATCACTCCTATGACAATCACTGCAATCGGCTGACTATCGGAAACAAAGAAATATTTAACCGAAAAACACACAATTCCACTGAATAAGGAGAAAAGTACAACATGTATGATCTCCTTAAAAAACAATGACATGGTAATAGGCGAATAACGAAAACAATAAATTAAGCAGGGAGCCAATAATACGTAGTTAATGAAAATATAAGACAGGATAACACCATTCAATCCCCATCGTGCACCAATTATATATCCCAATACTGTGCATACCGCACTAAGGGTACCCCAAATAAAATATCGTTTCGTTTGTCCCATCGTAATCATGACAACACCAGTTGTACCAGCAACGGGTTGTATGAAAGCAGCTATTGCTAATAGCTGAAAAATCGGTGCTGCCTCAACCCATTGAGGACCTAATATAATCAGGATAACCTCTTTAGCAAATACTGCCAAATAAACAACCAGAGGCATGGAAAAAAAAGCAAGTATAAAAATATACCGTTGATAAAAAAGCCGATACTTTTCACTGTCTTTCTGCAATGAACTGAGAGCAGGCATGGCGACGGAATTCAGGGGAACTCTTAGCTGTGTGATGGGCAGCATAAGCAGTTGATAGGACCGATCGTATAAACCTAATACCGTTGCACCGATGAATCGGCCGATAATCGCTTTATCTGCGTTTCTAGAAAAATAATTAACTAAGTCAAATCCCGTAATACCCATTCCAAAACGCATAAATTCATTTATTTTGGATAGATTCATAACAAAATTCGGCCGCCAATCACATAAAATCCATAATAGTAAAGTATTTGAAATAGAAAAAGAAACGGTGATAGAAACGATTGCCCAATAATCAAACCCAAACCACGCCATCGTTATACCTACTGTTATACTAATACCTGTTGAAATGATTTGGACCGTTGATAATCGACCAAATTTCATTTGCCTCTTCATCAATGCATTGTGTTGCAATCCAAACCCGGTAATAAAAAGGCTGAATGCAAAGGCCCAAGTGATGTGCAACAACCGAGGTTCTTTATAAAAGATAACCAGCAAGGGAGAAATACCTGAAATAAGCAATGAAATGGCTAAAGAAATAAAAATATTAATCCAAAACAACGTGCTTACCTGCTTCTGTGAAATCCTTTCTTTTTGTACTACGGCGGCGGAAAACCCCAAATCTTTAAAAATCACAACAAATCCAGTAAATACAGTGACCATAGCAACCAGGCCAAAGCTATCAGGAGAAACTAGACGACTTATGACCATCGTTGACAACATTGTCATCGCAAAAGAGAGTAATTGTGCAACTATTGTTTTTACGCCCCCACGAACTGAATGGTGCTTAATATTATCTGCAAGATGAAGGGTATCAAACCACTTTGTATATATCGCCTTTTGCAATAGCATGTTTTATTAAAAGTAATAGAAATTCTCTAACCGCTTACCAATACTATAGAGACGTCAAAAGTATTCTTATCCATTCAAATGATCATTAGGTAATAGTTAAAATATCACAGATTGTAGCAAAAGAACTACATAATTAAGCCAACTCCGAAACATCAGCAGCTAAAGAATTCTCCCTTAAAAAATACAAGTAATAGATTCTTTTTAGGGTCTGTAAAATGAACTGTGTCAAGGGGTGTTTCCCAGCCCCGCGGGGCTGGGAAACACCCCTTGTGCTTACTGCAAATC
>NZ_BMIK01000007.1 GCF_014642075.1 Parapedobacter defluvii
GGGAATAAGAATATCCCCGGTAAACGGACCCGATAAATATAAAAAACGAAAAAAACCGTCTCGGTACTTTTGAGACGGCCTCACTTTCGGTTTATGAAATACGGAGAGAAATCAGCTCTCCTTTATTTCCCAACCTCTGCGGTATTCCCGCTTCACGAAGCGATTCACTTCATCAAAATTGGTAACTTTCATTGCATCGTTGTCCCAAAGTAGCTTCATATTCCTTGCAGGATACTTTCCATCGATCTGCAGATCTGCTCCACGGATGGCCAGGTTCGCCATCAGCAACGCCTCGGTCAGCGGACCGGAAATTTCAAAAGGAGCACTAACGGCTTTCTTTCCATAACCGGCCAAGCAAGCCTCCACCCACTGTGCATAGTGTCCTTCAGCTCCACCGGGAACACGCTCATATTTCTTGGGGACATTTAATTCCTCCATACGGGATAAAGGCAAAAGGCGGGCATTCTGTCCATACGTATCAGCCAATGCTTTCCCTTTCGTACCAACAAGCAGGATGCCGTTACCGCCGTCTCCGAATACTTCGTTGGGTCCAAGCTCGTCCGGGCGTTCCGGCTGTATGCCGCCATCCATCCAGTGTAATTTAATGGGACCTGCTGTTTTCGCCGTCTTCGGGAATGTCATGACCGCGTGACTGGAAGGCGGGCAGCTTTCGGGAAAATATCCCCGCTTAAACTCATCCACATATACAGTTCCGACACTTGCCTGCACATCTTGCAAATAGGTTAACCCCAATACGCTGAAAGGAACCTCCAGCAGGTGACATCCCATGTCGCCCAGTGCGCCGGTTCCATAGTCCCACCATCCCCGCCAATTAAACGGCACCAATTTATCCACATAATTCTGTTGGGGCGCAGTACCGAGCCACAGGTCCCAATCCAGCTCCTGGGGAACCGGGGCGGTAGCTTTAGGCCACGCGATGCCCTGCGGCCAAACCGGCCGGTCGGTCCAGCAGTAAACGGTGTGGACATCGCCAAGCAGTCCCGCTTCTACCCATTCCCGAATGTCGCGGGGTCCATCACTGGAAGCTCCCTGGTTTCCCATCTGGGTAACAACTTTATACTTTTTCGCAGCTTTCGTCAGTAGGCGTGCTTCCCACACGTCATGCGTCAATGGCTTTTGCACATATACATGTTTACCCAATTGCATGGCTGCCAGTGCTTGGATGGCATGATTATGATCCGGCGTGGAAACGGACACCGCGTCAATATGCTTGTGCTCCTTATCCAGCATCTCCCGGTAGTCTTTGTAATATTTCGCATTCGGGAACCGCTTCACGGAATTGGTCGCTCTACGGTCGTCCACATCACATAAGTAGGCAATTTGTGCCTTACCGCTTTGGTCGAACATGGCGATATCAGATTCCCCTTTACCGCCCACACCGATACCGGCTACGACCAGTTTATCACTCGGTGCAATAAATCCCTTTCCTCCTAAAACATGCCGGGGAACCACCATAAATCCGGCCGCAGATGCAGCGCCCAACCGGATAAAATCCCTGCGGGATACCGCAGAACTGTTTGTGCTTTTTTCGTTCATTGAGTATGTTGCTTTTTAGTTTCTGTATTTAATGGGTAAAGTTATATTTTCAATGCATTTATTCCCATCCTTTCACTAAAAAGTTATAAAAAGCAATCCAGATTCACAAGAATGGTAATTACAAGTAGACCGGTTTACTCGTTTTCACGGATTCGTCACAGGCCAAGGCGATCTGCAGGCTGCTGATGGCATGAGCTGTCACCTCGGTCAAATTCAAATCTTCCTGAATTGCTTTCAGAAAAAAACGCTGCTCACGGTTGCACAACTCCTGATGATCCGGCTCATCCGTCAGGTCAATCCACTCGTCTGGCCTCACAAATGCGTTATGATTATCCAGATCCGCAAGGTGCAGTCGCAGTGACTCCGTTTTCGTATGGGCAGACACATTGTCTGAGTTGCCCACTCCCCCTGCATCTTTGGCTACAATGGAAAGCGATCCCTTTGGTCCGAAAACATCTTTTACAAAGAACGCTGTTTCACTCACCATCGGGCCCCACCCCGCCTCATACCACCCTACCGAACCGTCTTCAAAACGGATCTGCAGCTGGCCGTAGTTGTAGTTATCTGCTGGGATGTCATCGGTAAGTCTTGCCCCGATGGCGTTCACCTGAACCGGCTTGCTTCCCGTCATCTGGCACATCACATCGATATAATGCACCCCGCAGTCCACGATGGGGCTGAGACTTTTCATCAGATTACGATGCACATCCCACATCCGGCCATGGCTCTGCTGATTTAGATTCATCCGCATCACCAAAGGCTTTCCCAGTTGCCCGCTCAATTCAACAAACCGTTGCCAGGAAGGATGGTACCGCAGGATATAACCTATCACCAGCTTCCTGCCCAACCGTTCGGCCGTAGCCGCAACACGCCTAGCCCCTTCCAGGGTATCGGCAAGCGGTTTCTCGGTAAAGACGTGGCAATCGTGCTCCATGGCCTGGATGGCATATTCTTCATGCGTATCCGGATACGTTGATATACAGACCGCATCCGGGCGGGTTTCTGTCAACGCCGTTGCATAATCATCAAACAAGGCATAGCCACCCCCCAGCTGTTCATTGAGTTGTTTCTTGCTGGCACCCCGGGAAACCAGTCCGCAGATTTCAAAACCATCGATTGCGTGGTAGGCCGCCGCATGAGAAGCCCCCATATTGCCACAACCTACAACCAGTACACGTACTTTTTTAGCGTGCTTCATTTGCGTTATCCTTATTATTACGTTTGTTGTTATTCACCTTTTCACGTTGCTCCTCACGGAACGTGATTAAAAACACCACCAATACTGCTGCGGCTATGCCTGCCGGGATAAGCCAAACCCCTTGCCAGTCAAACTGCACACCCCCTCCTTTTGGAAGGGCAAACCGTCCGGTGACCAGCCCCGAGACATACGACCCGATCAGCATACCCACCCCATACGTTGCGAAGGTAATTAAACCCTGTGCGGCACTACGGATACGCTCGCCCGCAGCACGGTCTACATAGATCTGCCCGGTTACAAAAAAGAAATCATAGCATACCCCGTGCAACAGGATGCCCACGTACAACATGCCCATCCGACTGTCCGCATCGCCGTAGGCAAACAGCACATAACGGATAACCCAGGCGACGATCCCTACGGCAAGCATCGCTTTGATACCAAACCGTTTAAAAGCAAGCGGTATCACCAGTAAAAACAGAAATTCCGAGAGCTGTCCCAGGGTCATCTTTCCCGCTGCATTCGTGATGCACAGGTCGTTCAGAAACGGATTGGCAAAACTGTAATAAAAAGACAGTGGAATACAGATTGCCAGCGAGGAAAGAAAAAACACCAGAAAGGAACGCTTCCTGAACAATACCAATGCCTCCTTCCCCAGCACAGAACCTAAGCTGGCACCTTCCGTGCGGTCCGGGGGCGTATCGGGAAGTGTAAAACTCACCAGGCCGAGCACTGCAGAGGACCCCGCCGCCAAGTAAAACAGTGATGCGCTGCTTTCCATGCCCAAGTAACCCAGCAGCAGTCCGGCAACGATCCAGCCTACCGTGCCAAATACCCGGATCAGGGGGAACTCCCTGCCTCCATCCCTAAGTTGCCGAAAGGTAACGGAATTCATCAGGGCCATGGTGGGCGCATATAGCAGCGTATACAGCAGCAATAGCCACCAGAACGGCCCATAATCGTCAGTACGCGCCAGCAATATCAATACGCCCGCACCCAGCAGGTGCAGCACGCCCAACACCCGCTGGGCCGCGAAATAACGGTCGGCCACCAACCCCACAAACACCGGCGATAGCGCCGCGGCAAGGGAAAAGTTGGCATAGGCCGATCCGACTTGCACAGCGCTTGCGCCGAACCGATCGAATAAATAGGTTCCCAACGTAACGTACCAGGCACCCCACGTGAAAAATTCCAAGAACATGGCCAGCGAAAGCCGGAATCGCAGCGATATCGGCATAACTCTCCCTTACCGGTTATAGAATTTCAGCCAGTCGATGCTGAACAGTGCTTTATCTCCCGCCTCACCGTTCACAAATACGAAGTAAAGGTCATGCTTTCCCTGGCTTTCGTCCACCGATCCCACCATCTCTTTCCAGCCGCTTTCCGCACCGCTGAAATTACCCGCCGGTATCTCCAAACGGGAAACCACCGGCCCACCGATGCTGTCCAGGTGCAGCTCGACGGTACCTCCGGCACCGCTGGCCTGCGCCCGGTAGCCGATATGGCGTACATGTGCCAGGTCAACCCCGCGGAATAAAATGTAACTGCCGTTGCGGATTCCGTACACATACGACATAAAGGCTGTGGTAACCGTCGCAATGCTTACATTACCCGCATCAAAATCCTCGGCCTGCACCAGCGGGTTGCGCAGCAGGATGTGGTCATGTCCGTTCAAGGGCGGGATCCCGTTGGCACCCTGATCCGTATAGCGGGCACTGAGCAGGTATACACCGTCCGTATCCCCGTCGCGATGTGCATCGAGTAGCAGGCGTCCCTCCGGCGGCAGCTTTTGCCGCTGTTGTCCCAGCGACAAGATGTAGCGCACCATTTCCCGTGCGTCTCCTTCCGCCAATTCCGGATGCGGGGACATCGCACGCTCGCCCCAGTTGCCGCTGCCTCCCTTGATGATTTTATCGATCAACAGGTTTTCAACCCCTGGTTTCCCTGCATACCGGACAGCCACTGCCTGATACGTAGGGCCTACGGATTCTTTATCAATGGAATGACAGGATTTACAGTCAAGGTCGGCAATCAGTTGCTGTCCCTTCAGGTAACGTAGGCTGTTCGGATCCTGTCCACCGCTTAGCACCAACGCGGCGTCCTTGCCATGGGGTATATAGCCGAACGCAAGAGCCACATCTCCTACAGACACGCTGTCTTCGTTATCGCTTGCTTCCACCCTATAATCCAGCGTACTGCCGTCCCAATAGAAGCTGCGGTTGGAAGTTGTACGGATATGGACTTCCGGCGGTGTATTGCCCACATAAATGCGGGTCGACGACGTTCCCTTACCGCCATGGTTATCGCTTACAGTCAGCTCCACGTCGTATATCCCCGGCTTGGTAAATGTATGGGAGGCAGTTGCACCCTCATAATTATCCCCATCAGCAAGCCAGCTGAAGGAGAGCTTATCCCCCTCGTCATGGTCCATGGATCCGCTAGCCGACAGGGATACGGTCAACGGTGCCGCGCCGTATTGCTTGTCCACGGTGATGGAAGCAACCGGCTTACGATTACCCTCGGCATATTCGATGCGTATCAACCGGGCATTGGTATTCTTGGAGAACCAGTTTGTACCGTACTCCAGTAGGTAAATCGCGCCGTCAGATGCAAATTGCATATCCACGGGCGCATCGAACTTCCAATGGTCCAGGAAAGGTTCCATCTCTTTGAAGTTCCCGGCTTCATCAAAGCTGACCGCCATGATCCATCCCCTGATCCATTCATAGATAAAAAGCTTCCCGTCGTAATAATCGGAAAGTTTATACGGTGCGTTCTTGAAATGTTTGCTGTAATAAACAGGTCCCGCCATGGCGCTGGCTCCGCCGTTGCCCACCAATGGAAAATATTTCGAATTATTCTTTCCATACCAAATCATTGCGGGCCTGGCCGGAGGCAATTCCCGCATTCCGGTGTTATTGGGCGATTCATTCAGCGGCTTCGAAGGATCCTTTCCGGGACCGAGTTCTCCCGTCGCGTAATCGTATTTCCCGAAGACCTCATTGTTACCCAGAAAGTAGGGCCAGCCGTAGTACCCCGGTTTCCGCACCTGGTTGATCTCGTCGAAGCTCATCAGCTCGCCGTCCGAGGCCTTCAGCTTGGTATCCGGACCGACATCCCCGAAATACAGGTAACCTGTTTCGGCGTCGATGCTATAGCGGTAGGGATTGCGCGCACCCATCACATAGATCTCCGGCCGTGTGCCCGCTGTGCCCTTTGGAAACAGGTTCCCTTCCGGTATGGCATATCCCCCTTCCGGCAGCGGCTTAATCCGCAGGATTTTTCCCCGCAGGTCGTTGGTATTGGCTGTAGTGGCCTGGTCGTCGGACAGTTCCCTGCCGGGGCGTTCGTCCACCGGCGTGTAACCATTTGTCTCTTCCGCGTTGGTGTTATCGCCCGTAGAGAGATAGAGGTTGCCAGCCTTGTCAAACTTGAGGTACCCCGCCGAATGGCAGCAGTAGATACGCTGTGTCGGAATTTCAAGGATGATGGTTTCTGTCGACCGCAGTAGGCTGTCGTTGCGGAATTCCATCCGCGACAGCCTGCTTACCGCCTTCTCGCCCGCCACTGCATAATAGAAATACAGCCAGTGGTTCTTCTCGTAATCCGGATCGGCAACGACTCCTAGCAACCCGTCTTCGATGCCGCTGAACACCTCGAAATTAGCCACTGCACGGAGCTCCTTCGTAGCGTCTTTGTACAGCCGCACCCCGCCCTTGCGCTCCACAAACAGCACATCGTTGCCCGGAAGGATCACCATCTCCATCGGCTCATCGAGCCCCTCTGCAAGTACCGTGCGGGTGTAATGGCTGCTGTCGGGTTTCACGGATCTGTTATCACCCGATCCATGATTACACGAGGCGAATATCCCTAAAAGCAAGCACGATGAAATAACGGCTTTTATATACCAATTCATACTAATTTCCCGATCGCCTGACACAGATGAGATGCGTCTTCGGTTTATTGATCTCGTAAATTTTCGAGATCAGTATATCCACCTGATCCTGATAGGCTTCCCTCACCTCCCGGTGCATGAGCAATGCATATTGATTCCGCCTTCCGGTCAGCCATTTATCATGGGGAATCGCCGCGTTCAATGCCTCCATAGCAACCTTGTCATCCGCATACAGCAAACCTCTCTTTTCGAAAAAATAATATTGGATCCACGTATAATCCCTTAATTCCCGTTCAATCCGCCACCTTCTCTCGTTGAGATGCATGATAGCCAGGGCCTGTTGATACTGCGGTGTCCACGGTATCTCGGCCAGATTAATCCCTTCTTCCAGCTCTTTGCGGGTCCACGAACCAATCCGTACACTGTCGATCAACACTTCGTAAATACCTTCATCCAACCCTTTCACTTTCAACGCTTCGTTATTCATCTCTTTCATGAATGGAACGATCCTCAACGCATCGGATTGCCTCGCATTGTATTCACCGTTTAGGGGTATCGTGTCAATGGGGTATGGCAATGAATTGGCAAGATATGCAAATGTCAGTTGATGTGCATCGCGCGTGATGTTCGAAATGGAGCAGTTTTGCTGAGCCGATGCCCTTGCTTTGCGGGCATCGATCTCGACCTGGGCAACCGGCTGATTGGCCAAACCCTGTGCCTTTAAAAACAGGTATGCCATGACCATGTGCCCGTCATTGTCGGGGTGTATGCGGTCGAAGCCCGACAAACTGAATGCCGGATCGATGCGCTGGAACTTTCTGTTCAAATCAGTCATGGGCTCATTGAAATCAAAGAACCCCCAACCGTTGTCCCGGGCTGACTGCCGTTGATAGTCGACAATCTTTTGCATGGCGCTGTGCTTCCCCACAAAAGGCTCTGTCTCCCTCACAGACGTCTCATCGTAGGGTGTGCTACCCAACAGCGAAACCTCAACATCCGGCAGGGCCTGCAGCCGCCGTTCCATTTGCTGATAGTTGCGATCGGATTCCGCCACTATTTTTTCTCCAAAAACACCGGGATCTTCCGTAAGGTACTCGCTATAACCCGAATCGTTCATTCCGAATATGAGGAACAGCTTGGTTGGCTTTCTGGCCAAAACGTCAGCGTCAAGCCGCTTCTCCATCTCCACAACCCGGTCTCCGCCTATGCCGCCGTTATAAATGGTTACTGCCCTATCGGGGAACCGCGTCATATAATACAACCAGATAAATGAGTGATAGCGCCCTCCGTCGGTTATGCTATTGCCCAAAAAAGCGACTCGGTCTCCATCCGAAAACGGAGAAAGCGATTGCCCCAACGCCGAAAACGCTACAAGAGAAAGAAATAGTAGTCCGATTCCTGTTCTTCTAATCATACGGTATCCAATTGATTAATGTATACGATCCGCCACAAGAAACCGATAGGAACCTGATCCTAAATGGAAATCCCCATTCCCGGTCCGGCTATCGATGCCTATAGGCATTCCGGTATTACTGTCTATGGCCGAAACAACATCTTCCAGCCGGACGGTAGCCTGGGTATTCGGGGGGATCGTAAGGTCGAATGCCACCCGGTCATTGATCCGATTCCAGGAAGACACGATCTCTCCGCCGGGTGAATCGTATATCGCCCGGAAACTGTCCATTCCTTTTACAAAATGCGGCCTGACAACAAACGTACGGAATCCCGGGTTTTGTTCATCTGCATTAATTCCTCCCAAAGCTTTATAAAACCAGGCACTGATCTCTCCGAACATCACATGGTTTCTCGACAGTGTTTCTGTCTCTATCTTCCAGGTTTCATAGAGCGTCGTCGCCCCATTTCGGATCCACCATCCCCAGGAAGGATAGGTCTGCTGGGTGGCTACTTCAAAAGCCAGATCCGCATACCCATTATCGCTCAATGCACCCAAAAGGGTCTTTGAACCAAGCAGGCCGACATCCAAATGCTTATCGTCTGCGACGACCCGCTTAGCCAGATTGTCGGCAACCTGCTGCCTGTACGCTTCCGGAACGACTCCCCAATACAACGGCCCGCTTAATTCAGCCTGGCTCCCGGTTGCATAAATCGCCTTCTCTTTATCCAGGAACTTATCGTTGATGGCTTGCTTGATTTTATGTGCCACCTGTCCGTAAGCCACCGAGTCCTGCCGATGTCCCAATAGGCCTGCAGTTTTTGATAAAATCAACGCATCCTGATAATAATACAGGGAGATCAGCAATTGCTTATCTGCAATGGTCTTATAAGGCACCCAATCTCCCAATCCCCAGTCCGTCAAGCCTTCCGGGGCGATTGAGGTGACGTAATCGACGAAGCGCTTCATGCTGGAATAATTTTGTAAAAGTGCACGCGCATCTCCGTAGTACCGATACAATGTCCAAGGAATGATGACTGTCGAACTGGTCCAATCCACACCGTTCCCCCAATCGTAACCCCACGTAGAGGTGGGGATAATTGCCGGCAAAACACCGTTTTCGAGCTGTGCATCGCGATGATCCGCCAGCCATTTTTCATAAACCGTGATGGCATCGTAGTTGAACAAGGCTGCCTCAATCGCAATGTGTGCATCGCCCGTCCAGCCGTTCTTTTCACGCTGCGGGCAATCGGTGGGATAACCGTGGAGATTTGACAGGTAAGAACGATTGGTTGCTGCCCAGATTTTGTTCACCAATTCATTGGACGACTCAATCTTTCCAACGGGACGGACATCGCTGTTGATCCGGTAAGCCGTTAGGTTGTTGGCCCGTAAATCGACAGGGCGGTCTGCAGTAACTTCGACATACTGGAACCCCTTGTAATTGAACCGCGGCATAAATTCTTCAAGCCCTTCGCCTTTCAATATGAAGATATCCGTCTGAAAAGGGTCCAATCCGTTCTTTTGGTCGCTATAGATGTCAATCGTTGATTGGTCTACATGATTATGGTGATCGATGGTTTCCCCGTGTTTAATCCGAAAGGTGGTCCCCCGCTCTCCCTGCACACTGAGCTTGGTTATGCCGGCAATATTTTCGGGCAGCTTATACAGATAAGCTGAGTCACTGATCTTCGTAATTTCAAGCTGCCCGAACTTATCGACGATCCGGATCGGTTCCAGCGCCTGGGCAATGATCCGTGGCGAGGGTGCCTCCCGGCCGATGGCCGGATGCCACCCCGCATCGTCAAATGAAGATAGGTTCCAACCCCTCTGTTCCTTTCGCGCATCGTAGTGTTCCCCCGTATAGATGCTGTTGAAAATAATCGGGCCCAAGGCCGTTTTCCAGGTAGCGTCCGAATAGATCTTTTCCGAGCTACCGTCGGCATAATCCACGTGTATTTCCATGCAGAAAGCGGGTCTGTCCCGCCAAACCGCTTTATGGAAATCCCATTCGGACCACGATTGGTGATTGTACCACCCGTTGCCCAAAATCATGCCGATGGCATTTTCTCCTTTTTGAATCACTCCGGTGACATCAAGCGTTAAATAAAGGTTCCGCTTGTCGAAACGGGTAAACATCGGATTCAGCAGTCCGTCGCCGATTTTTCGTCCGTTTACGGATAGCTCAAATAAACCTGCTGCAGCAATATAAGCCCTTGCCGACACCACTTTCTTACCCAATGAAACTACTTTCCTGAAATAGGCTGCCGGTTGAATCGCCGTGTCTCTTACATCGGTGATCCATTGTGCCCGCCAGGGTTCGTCCAGCTTGCCCGTCTCGAAATAAGCAAATGTCCGCGCGGCCGACTTTGTTCCGTTCTCATCCCATGTGGAAACCATCCAATAGTAACGCGTTCGCGGCTTCAATTTTTTCCCATTGTATGCCACCAGCGTCCTAGCTCCGGAGACCTTACCACTGTGCCACGCGTTTCCAACGCCCTTTTGCAATAAACTGACGTCGTCACTGACGATGATTTCATATGCGCCCTGCTGAAATTGAGCGTCATCCGTCGCTATTTTCCAGGCCAAACGTGGTTTCTCCGCATCAATTCCGATGGGATCGGTTAAATGTTCACAGGTCAGTGAGGTTGGGAAAAAGGATTGGCCATATGCACCGGCTGTAAGCAGCAACAAAACAATCCCCGCATAAAACGTTGTACAGCACTTATCGATCATTTTATTCTTTCAATTAGTTGCCGCCCACCGCCGTTGCATCAAAATGGTCGGGCGTATTACAGATCCACAAAAACTCAAAGCCCAATGCTTTCTGATTCATTATTTCCTGCCGCACTACGTCCTTCAGGTCTTTCTCCTCAATACCTGACGGCAGGAACCACAGTGTCCCATTTAATTTCGGGCGGGTCAGTTTGCCTGCACCGGGGTCTTCGGGTACCATCTCCAAATACGCCTGATACGCTTCGTAATTTGCCTTTCTTTTGGAAAGATCTACCTCCTGTCCGTCAATGTTCTGAATCGTCAGCGAACTGTGTTCTTCCATTGGATTCATCAACGGATAATAGCCCCAGTTCACAATACCAGTTCCATATTCGGCAGCCAATTCCAGCTTCTGCTTCAACCAGTCAATCTCGGTAAAAGCCCATGCCCGTTGGAAGTCTTTTTCCATCTGCAGGGCATGAGCCCAATCCCGAGCTACGACCTGCCCTGTTTCCACATTTAACCAAAATTCTTTCCCTGCTTTCCTGCATGCGTTGGCAAAGGCCTCAAAAAAAGGCCTCCTGTCCTCAATCGTGAAAAAAGAAAGGTGCTCGGCACCGGAGTCCTGCAGCATCAGAATGTCAATACCGGCATCTTTCATGGTGTGATACCACCATTCCTCATATTCTTTGGGTTCCAAATACTTAAAACCGCGCAGACTCTGCTTGTCCAGCAGGAAAAACGGTGAAATGGTTACCTTGGATTGGGGTGCCACCTGGTGGCACTTGTCCACGATCGATTTCCATATGGTCCGCCAATAGGCAGACTGTTCCAGGTCGTCATTTTCTATCGGGTTGATCTCATTATTCAGGTACCAGCCCCAAAATGAATCGTGATTTCCATACTTTTTATGGTATTCTTCGATGTAACGGTCGCTTTTTGCAGTAAGTTCGGCCACGGATTTCTTTCGGTAGAGATCTCCTCCCCGCAGATCGATGTCACAGATCACTTTCATATCCAACTCATCGGCAACCGAATAGATTAACTCCAAAACATCCGTTTCATTCTTGCGGGCTGTGTCTCCTTTTTCAGAACCACAGGACGGCTGCACAATCAGCAATGCGCACAACAGCCATACTCCACCGATTTTTTTTCGTAACATCATTGTAATTAATTATTAACTCGTTTATCTTAAATAGAACATGGGTTACCTTTCCGCCACTATCGCCCATTCCATATTGGCCGGTGCATTAACAATCCATAACATATCGAAGCCCAATGCCGCCTGCTCATCTATCTGCTCCCTGATGGCATTTTCCAGTGCTTCTTCTGACCATCCTTCATACATCACCGGTAACCACCATAAGGTTCCCCGCATGAGGGGCTTTGTCTGTTCGGGTGATTCGACAGGTTGATCTTTCACCTGTTCATAGTATGTTTTGTAGGAACGGTAGCTGTCGCTGCGGAGCGATGCCGGCAGCTCATTGCTCAGATAAGGCCCCGGATTTACCGTCGGCACCATAAAGGGATAGTACCCCCAGTTGACAATGTTTGTGCTGTATGCCGCAGCAAGCTCCAGTTTCTGAGCCAACCACGCTGTGGGGGTATACACCCAATTCTGGGTACCTTCGCGTTCTGCGGCTACCGCTTCCTGCCAATCGTTCGCATCCACTTCTCCGCTTTCCACATTTAGCCAAAGTTCGCTGCCCGCCTGATCACAGGCATTTTTAAATGCCTGGAAAAACGGGCGGCGATCCTCCAGTGAGAAAAAGCTCAGGTGTTCCGCTCCGGAATCCTGAAGCATTAAAATGTCGATACCGGTGTGGGCCAATGTTTTGGCCCACCACCGTTCGTAATCAAGCGGCTCTAGAAAATCGAATCCACGGTGCTTTTCCCTATCCATGATAAAGAAGGGCGAAATGGTCACCACACTTTCGGGAGCCGTTTCCTTGCAGGCATCTACGGCCGACTTCCACACGGTTCTCCAGAAACCGGATACCTCGGTTTCTTCGGGCTTTAGTGGATTCAGCTCGTTGTTTATGTACCAACCCCAGAAAGATTTGTATCCTCCGTACCGTTTATGGAATCGTGGGATATACGTCCGGTAATGAGCTGCCACTTCATCCGTGGTATACTGTGTAAACAACTCACCACCACCCATATTCAGGTCTGCCACTACACGCATGCCTTTTTCTTCAGCGATGGAATAAATCATGCGGAGTACATCGATTGTGTTGTTTTCCTCAGCGGGTTTCGGCCCTACTACATTCGGACCGGCTACCTCATTACTGCAGCACAGCGTCGTACCCAGCACAAGCAGGGGCATCAAACAAATCCCTCCGACCAGTCGGCTCATTCTTTTCATTACCAACCCGGATTTTGGTTCATACGGAAATCCGGGATAATTGACACATCGGTAATCGGTATCGGGAACACCAGGAACTTATCGTCCCAAGCATTCCGGCGTTCTGTCACGAACCGGGAGTACGTATAACTGGCCGAGCCACCTCCCTGATCTCCGCCACCTACTCGCACCAGCTCAAAATCATCAAACAAGCCTTTACCCCCTGCAGGCCACCAGGTGAAGATATCAGCAGACGTACTGTTGGGCCCCGTGGTGAACCGGACTTTTTGCTGTTTCAAACCGTCTTCGGGAAGGGCCTGCGCCAGAACTTCGTCTCCACCGTAGTTTCTTACTCCCACATAGCCGGTTTCTTCCTGCACCATCATGAGCAACGATACTTCGTAGGTGGTGCTGGGTGTAAGGCCGTTTATTGTGGCCCATACGTGTCCGCCATCCGAAATCTGAACGACGTTACTGCTGGTATGTCCGTCGATCGCAATAACTTCAGCTCCCGGATAAAACGTCCATCCGTCGGTACCCGATTCAAAACTTGCGTTGTCTATATTGATCGTGCTCGGTCCGGCATTCCCACCGGTCTTCCTGATTTCCATACCGGTAACCAGTTTGTCCGTCTCATGCAGTATCTTCCACCGTCTGACATCCCAGAACCGGTGCTCCTCCCATACCAATTCAACCCTGCGCTCCCTATGGATACGCTCACGCATCTCTTCTTTGCTCAATCCCAGGGGAAGATTTGGCATGTTCACACGATTACGTATCGTATTTATCGCTTCATACACCTCGCCCGTCGGCCCGTTGGCTTCGTTTGCGGCTTCCGCCAGATTCAGATACAGTTCGGCCAGCCGGTATTTCTTAAATCGTGCGGAAGATATCTGGTTAATCGCCAGCTTCGGATCAATGAACTTCCGCAGGTAATAACCCGTATGTGTATTGATCCGGTTGGGCGGCGACTTGATAAGCTGATCGGCTCCGCCGACAAACGTTTCTACCGTGTGTACTTTACCATTGATATTATCGTACTGTGCGCCGTTGAACCATACCGTTGCATAAAAACGGGGGTCCCTATTCACATAGGGCTGCTGCTCATCATATCCTGAATTGGGATTGATGATGGGCTGCAGGTGGTCCGCGTCACGGTAACCTGTGATGGCAGGCTCGCCCGTACTTTGCATGTCATAGCTATCCACAAGCTCCTGCGAGGGGGTAGCTCCCAACATCCACGATCCTTCTTTGCTGGGCAGGCCCGTAGTTGACAGGGGAATGTCAAAACCCTTGATCTCAAAAATCGTTTCCCGGTCACGGGGAGAGGCACTGATATCCGAAGTATTCAAAAAATAATCTCCATAATCATCCGCAAGCGCATAGCCACCCGATCCGGTCAGCGCGGCTAACCCTTCTTTGGATGCTGTTGCCGCAGCAGTCCACTTTGACACATCATTCTGTGGGTTCCACAAGGGGCTGGCATTATACAGCAGGGCTTCGGATTTCAGCATGTACGCAACTGCTTTGGTAAACCGACCACGCTCAGATTCAACGGAAATCCGCATCGGAAATGCCGTACTGGCGATTACCCTGTCGCTTTCTGCAACGATAAAATCAATACATTCCTGGAAATTGGGGCGTATCAGTGCGGTATAATCAAAAGCTGGGTCGAAAGGATTGGTCACAACCGGCATCGGACCGAATTGCTTGATCAACTCGAAATAGAAGAACGCACGCAGCAACGTTGCCTCGGCAATTAATCTTGCCTTTTTTTCGTCATTGGCAAACTGCACATCGTTGATATAATGCAAAAAGACATTGGCATCCCGGATGCCCGCCCAGAATGTTGTGTAGCGATCCTGTCCACGACCGGCACTGCCACCCTGTGCCAGGGGATTAAAACTAGGAGTCAGGCTGCCAATGTTCCATGCAGACGGCATATTGCCTGAAAAATTCCCTACCTCGGCATCTTTCGCTTCATCGGTAACGCCTGCCAGAAATGCCCACTGATTGTAGTGGTCAAAATAGGTGGGAACGGAGAGATAGACCGTATTCAGATAGGCCTCGGTTTGTATCTCATTTTTGAATATATCCTCTAATGACATCCGGCCGTCAGGCGTTATGTCCAAGGGGTCGTTCTTACATGCTGCAAGAAAAATGCAAGAAAGGACCAACAATAGCTTCTGTTTCATG
The DNA here is from genome assembly GCF_014642075.1 of Parapedobacter defluvii. Classification (GTDB taxonomy): domain Bacteria; phylum Bacteroidota; class Bacteroidia; order Sphingobacteriales; family Sphingobacteriaceae; genus Parapedobacter; species Parapedobacter defluvii. The sequence goes on from NZ_BMIK01000007.1 coordinate 15,296, forward strand.
ATCTTAGAAAATAAAGTTAAGGCCAAAATTGTAAAGTCTCGATATGGGGTACGTGAATATGCTGGTCATTTCCGGATCGAAGTCTTTCACCGGCAACCGATCCCACGTCAACAGGTTGATCCCGTTGGCATAAATGCGCAGGCTCCGGGCACCGATCCGCTTAGACCAGTTGCTTGGGAACGTATAACCAACTTCTACGTTCTTCAGCCGTAAGTAGCTCCCATCGTTGATGAAGAACGAATTTTCCATTTCATTGGGATTTGTCTGCGTGGTCAGCCTCGGATAACGGATCGGGGCGCCGCTGGCAGCCCGTTCTTCCGTCCAGCTTTCCAAATGCCGGTCACGGAAATTAGATCCCATGGCAAAAATTCCGTAGCCGCCGTAATAGTTATGGACATGAGTTACCCCCTGCAGCAGCACGCTTACGTCAATCTGTTTGTATACGACATTGACCGCTGCTCCGAATTGATACTCCGGAATGGACGAATAGCCAATCGGCGAGATGTCTTTCTCATCTACTACCCCGTCTTGGTTCACGTCCACATACTTGAAATCTCCCGGGCGGGATTCGTGCCCCGGAACGTTCTGTTTCGGGGAATTCGCGATATCCTCTTCATCCCTGAAATAGCGGTCAACGATATAACCGAAATTCTGGCCGATCCGGTAGCCGGTTTCGCGATACTGATAAGCATAGCTGTCATCCAACATGGGCTCATCGGCAAAAACCTGCCTGTTAGTCGCGTAGTTCAGATTCAGCTTACCCAATATGGATAAATCCTGATTGATTGCTTTCCGGTAATTCAATTCGATTTCATATCCTTTGTTCTCTACCACACCGATATTCACGGGAGGCAATACCGATACGGGCAGCCCGTTCAATACGGGTATCGTTCCACGGTTCCGCAGAATGTTATCCCTTCTTTCCTTGAAAACGTCAACGGTCAGGTCAAGTGCGTTAAACACCTTGACATCCAACCCGATGTTATATTTATTGGAGACTTCCCACTGCAATGCTTCGTTTTTCAACAGGTTGGTCCACACCAATTGGCCGAGGCCCAGGCTCGACGAATAACCGCCCCCGCTTACCTGCACATCATCCAGGTAAAGGAACCGCCGTGAACCGATCCGGTCATTACCGACCCTGCCGTAAGAAGCACGTATCTTCAGATTATTCAGGAAGTCAATATCTTCCATAAACTGTTCGTTCGAAATCAGCCATGCAGCAGAAACTGCCGGGAAAAAACCAAATCGACGGCCTTTTTTGAACTGTTCCGACCCGTTATATCCCATATTGAATTCGGCAAAGTACCTCGAATCGTAACCGTAAGTAACGCGGCTAGCAATACCCCGCAGGTTATACGGAAGCTGCGCGTCAATGATGTTCTTTTGCTGCTGATACATCAAAAGCCCCGTGACCGTGTGGCGGCCAAACGAATTGGCGTAATTCAGATAACCCTGAAAATTGGATAAGGTGGTGAAATACCGTGCTCCGAAAAGATTCAGCGAAGTATTCCGGCTATCTCCCATATTCCGGAAATAGACTGTGTCCCTTCCGTCGGCTGTCGGTTCAACCACCTGCACCAACTTAAGGTATTCACGGCTTGCCATCATGTTGTTGGTTGTCTTCGAGTCAAAAGACATCCATCCCTTGGCAGAAAGTCCTTCGACTAAAAAGCCCAGGTCCTGTTCCAAACCAAAGGTTGCCATGATATTATTGCGCGTTTGCTGCACGTAACCGGACCGGTTCAATGAGCCATAAGGCGGATAGAATCCACCTTGCCACGTCACCACTTCCCCATCAGGAGTCACCGGACCGGGTATTGTCGCATTTTGGTCAACAGTCATCTGCGCCAGGATGTGCATCGCCGGAGAAACTGTCGACAAAAAGTCAAGATTATTGTAGATACCCGCTGGCATATTCTGCTTCTCCAGGTAACCACCGAGGTTCAGCATAGCCGTTAGCGACTTGGTTAATTGGATGTCAATATTGGACCGGAAATTATAGCGGTCCAGTTTGAAGGAAGGATCGTAGCTCAGGTCTTTCTCAGTGTTGAACATCCCGCCCTGTTTAAGATAACCCGCGTTCACGAAATATTTTACGCGTTGCCCGGCCCCCGAAACGTTGAGGTTATAACGCTGTTGCGTGGAATAATCACGCATCAGGATACTTTTCCAATCGGTATTCGGGAACTGCACCGGATCATCGCCCAGCCGATAATGTTCCAGGATTTCTGCCGAGTAGGCATCCCCAAGCCCGTCGTTATGTTGCATCAGGTTTCTTGTCATCGCATAATCATAGGAGCTGGCCAGCGACGGGAACCGCGGGAAATCCTGCGCACTCACTTCGGTCGTAAAGTTGATTTCCGGGATCTCCGATTTCCCGCGTTTCGTGGTTACGAGGATAACACCGTTAGCACCCCTGACCCCGAAAATAGCCGTAGAGGAGGCATCTTTAAGAATCGTGATGGATTCGATTTCATTGGGATCGATGTAGGTAAGATCCCGCTCTATACCATCTACGAGGATTATGGGACTTTGTGCATTGATTGTACCCTGCCCACGGATAAACAATTGAGTGATGTCTCTGCCCGGTTCTCCGCTGCGCTGGATTGCCGTCAGTCCCGGCAACCGTCCCGCCAGTGTCACCGCCAGGTTAGCGGCCGGGCTCTGCTTGATTTCCTTGGTGGACACCGAAGCAATGGAACCTGTCAACGTCTCTTTCTTCTGGGTACCATAGCCGACGATGACAACTTCATCCAACGACGACTCATCTCTTTGCATGACCACATCCAGCGGTGCATCGATCACTGCCCCAATCTCGACAGTGAGATAACCGACGGCCGAAAACCGGAGGATATCACCCTTTTTTGCCGCAATGGAATACGCCCCTTCCGCATTGGTCGAGGTACTTGCAGCCGCACCCACCACAGCAACCGTTACCCCCTCTATCGGCAAAGCTGACTCGTCGGTAACCTTGCCCGTAGCCCCAACTTGTGCTACATCGCTGAATGTAGCGTGCAGAACGTCCCCATAAACCATTGAACCCGTAAACAATGGCCCTAATAATACCGAAAGCAGCGCTGCTAATACGCGCTTATTGCTTATCATCGGTAACAAAACATTAAGTATGTAAATACCTTTCATAAAATTTGATTGTTTAAGGTCAAAAAACCGTTCACTTCATTGGTGAATGAACTTTATTGTCCACCTGATTAGCTGAAATTGAATGTCTGTTTTCTCTCATAATTATTAATGTTTAAATAATTGGTAATAAGCATATTGATAGTTATCTTAAGTTTTAAGAATCTTTTCGCCTATACCCCTGCATTGCAAAAAAGATGATATAGAGATAGCATCCCATCGGCAACAGGAATGCAGTGGTCCAATCGAAACGATCGATCAGCAATCCTTGGAGGTAGGGAATAACGGCACCCCCGGCAATTGCCGACGAAAGCATGCCAGATGCCCGCGTTGCATAACTGCCCAGGCCGGCGATAGACAGCGAAAAAATGATGGCAAACATCACGGAATTGCAAAGTCCGACGGCGATCATCGACCAAACGGCTATGCTCCCCGACGACAGGACGGAGAGTACGATAAGGAATGTGGAGACTATTGCTGCCCACCGGAGCACGACATTGGGCTGGGCCAATTTAAGCACAAACGATCCGATCAGACGGCCAACTAGCATTCCGCCCCAATACAAAGACACGTAACTATTTGCCAAGTGCTCTTCGATGTGCAATGCATCTGCAATGTAGTTGGTCAAGAACGTACCGATGGCCACTTCGGCCCCTACATACATGAAAATGCCCACCATGCCGAATTTCAGGTTGCGAAAGGCGAAGATACTTTTACGCGGTTGCGTGTCATCCGCGCGATCTGGTTGGCCGGGCCGACTGCCCACCGCCGGCAGGGCCAGCTTATACACCACCAGCGCAATCAGGAAGAGTACACCTCCGATGGCTAAGTATGGCCTGCTTACCGCATCCGAAGAAGCGGCTGAGGCCGAAATTTCCGATAAAATGAAATGCGCACCGAAGAGCGGAGCCAAGGTTGTGCCCAATGACCCCACCCCCTGTATCAATGCAAGCCGGGAAGATGCTGTCTCCGGCTTTCCCAGCAATGTGATGTAGGGATTGGCCGCTACCTGGAGCAACACGATGCCGATTGCCAAAATGAACAGAGCACATAAGAAAAGCGAGTATTGGTGCCACCAAGAAGCAGGAAAAAACAACAATGCGCCGACACCGGCCGTGGTAAATCCCGTTACCATTCCACGCTGATACCCGATCCGCTCCACGATCTTCCCGGCAGGAATCGACATCACCGCATAGGTCAGGAAAAAGTAGAACTGCACCAGCGAAGATTCGGCATAACTCAATGTAAACCCGGTTTTGAAAAATGGTACCAACGTATCATTCAGACACGTTACAAATCCCATCATGAAATACAGTACCGCAAGGGTTACCAGCGCCGGCATATAGCGCTTACTCCCTTGTTCTGCCACTAAGGCTGTATGGTCTACCGGTATGAGCGCCATTTCAGTGATCTTGAATAATCAAATTTTGCTGTTTCGTCCGGATTGCTTCCATGGTCTTCCAAAGCTGAAATAGCCCCCGGGGTACATGAAAACATCCTTTCCATTTGCCGCCCTTTAGGGTCAGCAGCTTCTCGCCCCTGCGGTCCAGGTATCCGAACCATTCGCCGAACTCCGGGTCCGGAAAATGCAACCATGTATAGTCGTGCACTTTTTTGTACCATTTTGCACACCGTTCATCGCCGGTATGCAAAAATCCCTTCGCCAGGCTGATCATCGCCTCAATATGCACCCACCACAGTTTCTGGTCCCATTCGAGCTGCTGAGGAGGTTTCCCCAGTACGTCAAGGAAATAAAAAATCCCACCATGCGTTTTATCCCATCCGTATTCGATGAGTTCGACCGTCACATCCGTCGCCTTCTTCATCAATTCCACATCGCTGGAACGTATTGCCAAATCCATGATGAACCACATCGCCTCCAAGCCATGTCCGGGGTTGACAAGCCGCCCATCAAACGAATCCGAGAACTGACCATCGTTGGCAATATTCTCCAGAATGACTCCTTTCTCAGCCCAGTAAAATTTTTCCATCACGGTTTGAACACCCGCTTGTACCGTATCTTCAACCAGCACAGGGTCCAGCAAATGCTCGATCTCCAACACCAGGTTACATAAGATCATCGGGAGGGCAAAGTTCTGAAGCGGCCGGGTAGCCGGATCCTGTTTGTTGTATTTCCCTTTAGGATCGGTACGACGTGCCAATATATTATAAAATGTATTTTTGGCAATTTCCAAATATTCTTCGTCTCCCTTTGCTTTGTAAAGCTGTCCGAACGCCATCGTTGCGAAGCAATCCGAAAAGATATTATAGGCCCCTGTCAATGGCTTGCCTGCCTGATCCAAGGAAAAATACCAACTGCCTTTCTCGTCCCTCCCATGGGCTTTTAAAAACGCAGCACCCTTCAGTGCAAAATCAAGCCATTCCTGCTTGCGTTCCACTTCGTTGTAAAGCATCGAAAAACACCACACCTGCCGAGCCTGCAACCAAATAAATTTATCCGTATCGAACACCTTTCCCTGCCGATCCAGGCAGGTAAAGTATCCACCATATTCAGTGTCTGCCGAATTTTTCAACCAGAATGGAACCACATTATCTAAGAGCTGGCTTTTATATAACCTCGCTAGCGCGTCTGCATCAATCATATCGTATTTTATTCATTTTTGGCGTTACCGAACTCTCAACCAAATTATCGGAGGACTTCTCTGATCCTGATCTGAAATTGGCAACGGATTTATAATGCTAAATAATAATATTTTTTTCATTTAAACAAATTGTTTTTAAATTTTTTTATAAAACAATTTATATTAATAATTTATTTAAAATACATGTTCCGTATTATCGCTAAAAACCAACTCAGTTTCCTTATGAAGCTGGATAGCGCCTACTAAACGCCCAGTTTCATCTGGATATATTTTTAATTTTTTTTAAAAACACTTATCTTTGTAAACCTTATCGGTTAACCCCTATTAAATGGCTACAAATACCAATTTTTTCGAGGAATTGCATAGCACGGAACTCACTGGCGTTGCCTATAAAAATGTTTGGCTTAAAAAGCAAATGTTGACTCATTTCGCAAATGAGGGCAATGCTACCGTGGCTGACCTAAGTAGAACACTCAACACCAGCATCCCTAAAACCAGCGAACTGGTAAATGAACTCCTAGCAGATGGTTTGGTAAAAGATTACGGTAAGACCGACTCGGGTGTAGGCCGCAAACCCAATCTTTATGGCCTGGAACCCGCCTCTGCCTTTTTTGTGGGCGTCGAAGTGAAGAACCTCCATGTCAATATCGGCCTAATGGATTTCAGGCGAAGCCTGGTGAAGACTTCCAGGGGAATCCCTTATTTATTGAACAATACCGAGGAGTCACTGCATACATTATGCACCATTGTCTGCGACTTTATCAATACCAGCAGTGTACAGCTTGAAAAAATCCTCGGTATCGGCATCAACCTTACCGGCCGTATCAACTACCGGACCGGCTACAGCTATAGTTTTTTCAATTTCCACGAAGACCCGCTCAGCAAGATCATCGAATCGGTTGTCGGTATCCATACGTATCTGGAAAACGATTCCCGGGCAATGGCTTATGGCGAATTTTGCAGCGGCGGCGTCAAAGACGAAAAGAACGTTTTGTTTGTTAACCTCGATCACGGCATCGGCATGGGAATCATGGTAGGCGGACAGCTTTATTACGGCAAATCAGGTTTTGCGGGAGAGGTCGGCCATATTCCGATGTTCAATAACGAGATCCTATGCCACTGCGGCAAAAAAGGTTGCCTCGAAACGGAAGCTTCCGGGGCGGCCATTACCCGTATTTTCAAGGAAAGACTCGCCGAAGGGGCAAGCAGTATCGTCACCAATAAGCGCACTAACCCTGAAGATATCGTGCTCGAAGACATCATCGAAGCGGCCAATAACGACGATACCCTTGCCATTGAAATCATTACGGAAGCAGGTGAGAAAATCGGCAAAGGCATGGCCACATTGGTCAACCTCTTCAACCCCGAACTGATCATTCTCGGCGGCAGCCTGTCTGCAACGGGCGACTATATCAGGCTCCCGATAAAAAATGCACTCAATAAGTATTCACTCAGCCTGGTCAATAACGATACCCAACTGAGCATCTCCCAATTGGGCGATAAAGCCGGCATCATCGGGGCTTGCCTGCTCGTAAGGGATCGGCTGCTGGCCATCACTTCTTAAGAGAGGCAACCATTTTAAATACCGGGAAACCACTTCTCGGCATTTATCCGGTAAATTTTATCGATTACCTGCCTCGGCAATTTCAGCCCGTTAAACTTTCCGTTGACACTGGACACTTCCATGGGATCATCAGACGTAAAAAACTGCCAGTCGCGCAACCAAACCTGATGGAGGTTCTGAGCCGTCGACGTGGGATCTGCTTCCGGCATCAATGCCTGATCTGTACTGTAAATCAGCCGATCTTGATACTTAATCATAAAATTCCGTACTTTCTCACGGTTTGCAATCGACTGGTGTTGCAGGTGTGAAATCCTCGCAGCCATATCTACTGCCATATTCGGATAGGTATCCAGGCACTTTGCCAGCTCGTCAACATCCCACTCCAAACTTCCCAAATGAGCACCGACAAAGCGCAGGTTGGGATGCTTCTCCAGCAAATGATTCCGGGCATTGATCTGATCCTGGTAGAGTGGATAGTCTTTATGCACAAACATGTGGTATTCCGGATGTGCCGTAAAATAGCGTTTGTCGCCATTGATTGTCATTTTTTCTACAGGCAACCAGGCATTCAATGGCTCTCCCAGGTGTCCAAGCAAGGTGATCTGATGTTTTTCAATCCATTCGATGATCGGTTCGAAACTCGGATCGTCGACCATCACGAAATTGCCTTTTTTGTCTTGCAGAGACATACCAATATTTTTCCAGATTTTTACGGCAATTGCACCCTTTTCAAACGAGTCCTCCAGATACGCCAAGTTCTTCTTTAACCAACCCCGTTTGCCCCAGCCCGTCACATCAAAGGCCGTTGCATACGCCACTTGTTCGGGAAATGCTTGCTTTAACTCCAAAGCTACCTCTTGCTGCACCTCCAACGCGGGATAGTAGGGGGTATTAACATTCACCGTCAGCAAATGGAAGCCGTCTTGTTCTGCTTGCCTCACAAAAGCTGTGTCATATTTATTGATGTGGACATGCGTATCGTATTTCTTGACTGAGGCAAAGTCCGCTATACCGTAATATTGATCGTCCGACTCAGTCTCCTGTGCGCTGACCCCGATGGCGAACACCCAAAAGCACGCTACCAGCAGGCCCTGTGCGATTCCATAACCAAGTTGCTTCATTTTGTATAAATTTAAGTTCTCAATTGCATCAGTGATTTCCCTCTTATATCTTAATGAAAATTTTCTGTTTGTACATCCAATGCAGCACCAGCCATTCCAGCAAGAGCACGAGAGATCCTGAGACCAATGTCGCATAAGCCGAGCCGAACAGCTGATCGAAACCCTGTCCTAAATGAATATGAAGCGACCGGTCAAAAAACGTCCGAATGCCGCCGTCGGCAATGACATACGCTGCGATCGAATTGACACCGATCACTTTCAGGAAAAAGGACCATCTATCTTTCTTGGCCACATCAATGATCCAGTAGAACGCCGTCAGGAACAGGAAACAGACTCCACCACTGAAGAGTGTCCAAGCAGGCGTCCATATCCGCTTAACGATTGGGTTTATACCGGTGAAATGGAAGAATAAGGCTACCAGCATCAGCCCCACACCCCATTGCAGAAATAGCCGTATCCGCTTCAATGGCTCCAGATCGGCACGCAATATATTGCCGGCAACGAGCCCCAATATCATGGTGCCCAACGTCGGAATAAAACTGAGTGTAGCATACCCGCCTCCATTGTACAAAAAGACTTTCTCCCTGGGAAACAGGTTAAGGAACCAGGTATCAAATGCCCAGGCTGCATTGGTGTTTTTATTCCAGTGAGCAGCAAACCCGTCCATGTTGTAGGGCCAATTTGGGGGAACACCTACGGCCCGATAGTCAAAATCCGGCCCTGGAAGCGGGTATACCGCAAACAGCAGCCAGTAACCGATCAAAATGGCACCCAGCGTAATCAGCTGTGTCCGGGGTTTGCAAAACGCCAGCATCACTAAAAAGGTATACCCCAATCCAATCTGGGTGAGGGTGTCCTCAAACGTGAAATAGGTTTGGTTGGCGTGCATGGAACGCAGAAATATCCCCAACAGGATCAAAATGATTGACCGCTTGATGGTGTGTTTCAATAACGACCCAAACGTAGCTCCCCTGCTTTTGCGGCTGGCAATGGAATAAGGTAACACCACACCAACCAAAAAACTGAATGAGGGCTGGATCGTATCGTGCAGGCTGAGCCATTGCCATTCTACGTGACTTTGGTTAAATGCCAACAGATGCCAAAATGCACTATCGGGCAAAGCCCTTGATACCGCCGAGAGATTCAACACTTCGCCCATCATCAGCAACATGACAAAACCTCGGTAAACGTCTACAGATGCAACTCGCTGCATAGCCTTTTTTTTAATTTTTTAACTAATATGATTACTCCAAAAATAAGCTTATTGGGTGACTTTTAGCTGTCAGCTTTACCGGTGAGCCACCGCTCTGCATTTTTCAAATAGATCTTATCCACGACGCCCTTCGGCAAATGAAGCCCCCTCAATTCGCCATGCCCTCTTAACGTGATGGGCTCTTCCGTCACATAAAATTTCCAGTCGCGTAACCAACCCTCGTGTATACCCTGTTTAAAGGCCGCGGTATCCTGTTGATCACTGATGCCGCGATCTGTCCCATACACCAACCGATCCTGATAATTGATAAAAAATTCACGGGTTTTTTCCCAATCTGTCTTGGCGTGCAGCTGCAGATAGGGCATCCGCGAGAGGTCTACAAGCATATTCGGATAGCTATCCAGTCGTTTGGCCAGCTCATCCAAGCTCCATTCCAAACTTCCGAGGTGTGCACCGATAAATGCCAAATCCGGATGTTTCGCCAACATACGATCCCTCGCATCAATCTGATCCTGGTAACTCGGATATTCCGGATGCAGATACATATGGTATTCGGGGTGCTCACTGTAGTACCCCCTACTGAAAGTCATGCTGTCCAAGGGTAGCCAGCAGTCTCTTGGTTCACCATTGTGGCCAATTACCGCAATGTGATTTTTTGCCAAATGGTCAAACACAGGATCCAGCCGTTCGTCATCCAACATGACAAACGCTCCATTTTTATCACGGAGGTCCATGCCGATGTTTTTCCAGACTTTGACCGCCCTTACCCCTTTGGCAAACTGCTTGTCCAAATAAGACAACGTATTCGGTAACCATTCGGGGGTATCCCAATCGGCGACCGAAAAGGTCGTAGCCACATCCATGAGCGCCGGAAAGTTCTTCAAGTGACGATCCACTATTTCCTGCTGTTCGTACATCGTCAGGCCAAATGGACGATCGTCAACAATCGTCAGAAACTTGAAATTGTCTGCTTTTGCCTGTTCCATAAACGTGGTTTCAACGGTATTGACGTGAATGTGTACATCAAATTTTTCCACCGAAGTAAAATCATCCATCGTGTAAAACTGCGCAGTGGTATCCACATTCCCTGCGGTTGATTTAGTTTGCTGGTTACACGTGCACAGGCAAAAACCAACGATACACAGTCCGAAAAAAAAGAAAGCTGTTTTCATCTGTTTATTTTTTTGCTTTTTTATTGTCAGTACTTTGTCCCGCTTCACTGGATGAACCCGACGTGATTAAAATAATCAGGTCGGGTTCATCTAATTTTAGGGGTTTTGTTCCAGATTCGGGTTAATTTGCACTTCCCTGTCCGGGAGGAAAAATACCACCCGGGCATCGGTAGGATTAATTGTCTGATTATACCGATCCAAACTATGGAACCCGGGATAAGCACGGACCAGGGGACGATTATTCCGGAAGAGGTCTCCCGCCCGGTGCCCTTCAAATGCCAACTCCAGCCGCAATTCTTCCAACACCACGTCCAATACGCTTTCGTGGCCCTTCAGATCACCAAGTTGGTACAGTGCCGAGCCCGATAGTCCGGCGCGTTGTCGAATGACATTCACGTCGTCCAGTGCCAGTTGATCATTACCCAGTTTCGCATTTGCCTCTGCCCGGATCAGGTACATCTCAGCCAATCGCAGGTATACCGGAGAACTCAGGTTTGCAATATTTTCCTGCCAGTTGTATTTGTTGATATAAAATTTCGGGACGTTTCCCCGCTTAAGCGTATCTCCATTCGCGTCCAGTTGCAGTTCGATAAAGCTGTGTCTCGCATCTTCCGGATATTTATTTAGCAAATTGATGTAATCCATGGAAGCATAGATTTCCCCCCAACCGGTAGATTGGGTAACCGGATCGTTGTAGTACATCGACCCGATAGCCCCTTTTAACCGGTTATCGGCAATGGTGTGCCGGATCGCAAAGATCGTCTCCGGATTACTCTCGGGTACCGGCCTGAAATAGGTTTTGTATGCCGCCGTCTCAACCAGTTGATAACGGCCCGAATTAATCACTAAATCGGCGTATTCTATTGCTTTATCAAGCTGTCCGGCATAGAGATAGATACGCGAAAGCAGTGCATAAGCGACTTCCTTCGATGCATACCGGGAATCCTTGGATATTCGCATCTGCTCCGCCGCCTTCAGCAGATCGGCAATGATAAAGTCATATACTTCGCTTACACGGCTCCTGGTCGGCAGCGGATCACCGTCCGTGCGATCCGCAATCACAACGCCGGGATGCTCACTTGCGCCCTGCGAATAAGGCCGGCCAAAAAAACGGACAAGATCAAAGTGAGCCATTGATCGGAGATACCGGTTTTCGCCCTGTAGCTGATCAAGCACCTCCGATTCACCCTCGTTAATATGTTCAATGATTTGGTTGGCTGAGAAAATAACCTTATAGGCTTGGCGCCAGAAGGAGGTGGTTATATTATTACCGGGGAAATCCGTATAATTATACACATTGTAGAGGGGGTCGGTGGTAGTTCCGCTCAATGCGACGTTATCTCCCGGATATTCGGAGAGAATATGCTGAAAACGTGTATAGTCGGCGTGAACCAAGCCGGCATATGCACCATAGGTAGCCGTCTGCAAATCTTCCGGTGTACCCAGCGCTTGCTTATCTGTTTTGCTATCGAAGGGCTGTAGATTCTTATCGCATGCCATGAGTGTTATAACACTCAGAAAAAAAGCAAATCCTATTTTTTTTCCGATTGTAAATTTCATTTTTTCCATCGCGCTATAGTCCAATGTTAATACCGAATAATACCTTTTTGCTGATCGGATACCGATTGGAGGACTCACCTCCATCAACGTCCAAGTTTACCTCCGGATCCATTCCAGAAAAATCCGTGAAAGTCAACAGGTTGTCTCCGCTCACAAAAACACGTGCATTTGCTACTTTTATCCGCTTCAAGAAATCAGCGGGGAGGTCATAGGAAAGGCGAACGTTCCGCAAACGGAGATAGCTGCCGTCTTCCAGGTACCTCGAACTGACCCTGTTTGAATTCTTATTTCCCCCGAATACCGATTTCGGGTGTGTAGCAATATCTCCTTCTTTTTCCCATCGACTCCATCCGTCTGCCAGCACCATTGTATTGACCGTTTCATATGCGCCATCGGAATCATAGCTCTGCCGCGATCCGTTATACACGCTGTTGCCGCTCACAAAATTGAAAAAGGCACTCAGTGTAACCGCTTTGTAACTAAAGGTATTGTTCATCCCTCCGGTAAATTTGGGCGAGTAGGTGCCTACAATCTGGGGTGTGGCATCGCTCAGCACATTCGTTGTGGAAATCACCTGTTGTCCATTTTCGTTGGTCGTGATTTTCTCCCACAGGGGGTCACCGTTTGCTGGATCGACACCGGCCCATTTGCGCATATAAAAACTATTCATATCCTCGCCGATGCGGATAATTTTGGGTGGGCTGAATCCGTCATCCGCTACAATATCCCGATCCTGGTCTAATCTCAGCACCCTGTTCTTGTTAAATGAAATGTTGAAGTTGGTTTCCCACTTGAATTCGCCCGTGAAGTTCTGGGTATTCAGGTTAATTTCCAGTCCGCGGTTTCTGACCGATCCGACATTGCGGATGATGGAGGTAAACCCACTGGTGTAAGGCAACTGCACGTTCAGCAATAACGCTGCGGAAGTTTTCTGATACAAGTCGACGTTGAGGGAAATCCGGTTGAAAAGGCTGACGTCCAGACCGAAATTCGTTGTTTTTGCTTTCTCCCAAGTCAGGTCGTCATTGGCCAGTTGCGACGGAATGGAAGCCGAATTACCTGCATATTGTGCCGAAAAGCTATAAAGCCCCAGTGTTTGGTAATTTTCGATTTCGGCATTTCCGGTTTCGCCGTAACTCGCTCTCAGTTTCAACAGATTGAACAGCAATTGATCGCTCATAAATGTTTCGTTGCTCAATATCCAGGATCCACCGATGGTATAGAAATTGCCGGATCGGTTATTTGCACCGAACCGGGAAGATGCTTCATTGATGTAAGAACCGACTATATAATACCGGTTATCGTAATTATAATCGACCTGTACCAGGCCCTTACTGAAAGCGTTTTCAAATGCATTGCCGTTGTCGGCTCCCTGGCTCTGTATCTGAGATGCGGCTCCCATCACATGTAATCCCGGCACAAAACCTTGTCCCAGCACACTGTTTTCTTCCATGTAATTTTTCTCCGCTTCATAAACGGCAATTGCACTGACATTGTGGACGCCAAAGCTTTTATTGTACAACAACCGGTTTGAAGTGATTAATCCGCGGCTAAAAGCGGACGATTCCGTCAACTGTCCCAAACCGATCCCTGCTTTTGCCCGTACATCGTAGTACAGTTGATCCCGGTGATTGCTGATCGACACCCGGTTATTGGTTGAAAAGGTCAGGCCTTCAACGATTGTATAATCCAATTTCACATCGCCGGTGGTGGCCATCCGTCGCCCGTTATCAAAATTAAATTGCCAACCGTGCAGAAAATTATCCCGTTCTCTGCCCAGCCATCCTTCCTCGGTTCCCATCTTAATCGATCCGTCGGGGTTAAAAGGGTTGTCCCACGGTAAATTACGGGTCGAGCCGATAATTGCCCCATAGTTGCCGGATGCCTCCGTTTCGGTATTCCGGTAGGAACCGTCCAGCCGCACGGTTAGTTTCAGTTTGTTACTGAGGCTTTGTGTCACATTTGCCCTCAAGTTATAAGTTCTGTTTCCGGAATGCCTGACCGTTCCTTCTTCATCGTAAAAGTTGCCGGAGACATATACCTGTGTGCGCTCAGATCCTCCCGATACGGAAACCAAATAATTTTGAGTCATTCCGGTTCGAAAGGCCAGATCGTGCCAGTTGGTATTGGTCTCCAACAGGCTTGCAGGCCTCTGCGTTGCGAAATCTTGAGGCGTGAAGAATGTTTTATGGTAATCGTACAATTGTTGGGAGTTCATCACCTGGAAATTGCCCATGGACGCATTGTTAAAACCGGTCGTCGCATTTACATTTACCTGGGTCTTCCCTGCTTTCCCGCTTTTGGTCGTAATGATAATCACTCCGTTTCCGGCCCGCGACCCATATAATCCGGTTGCAGCTGCGTCTTTCAAAACGGTCATCGACTCAATGTCATTCGGATTGGCTGTTCCTCCGATGATACCATCGACCACGTAAAGCGGCTCTGAGCCCGCGGTGATGGAACTGGATCCGCGGATGGTAACGAAGGGGTCGCGTTCGGATCACCCGAAGGACTCGAAACGATGACACCGGGTGCTTTTCCCTGCAACATCGAAGATACGTCGTTAGACGTTACGTCCCGAAGCTTTTCTCCCGAAACAACGGATACCGAACTGGATAATTCGGAAACCTGCTTTGCCGTATACCCCACCACCACAACTTCGCTCAATTCATTTGCATCCGCTTCGAGTGCAACATTGAGCATTCCGGTCGTGCTGATCGCAACAGTTTGGCTTAAATATCCAATGTACCTGAATTCAAGCTCGCGGGCATCTTCAGGAACCGTGATCGTGAATTGCCCATTTTCATCCGTATTTCCGCCCTGAGAGGTTCCCTTGATTAGCACAGTCACGCCCGATAGCGGCTGACCGTCTTCTTTCGCCGTGACCGTACCGGATACGGTTCGAACTTGTGCATGCACCACGCTTACAAATAAGATGGCCATTGCCTGTATAAAGATTTGCAACATTCTTTTCATAATTTCATTTATGTTATTACGGTAGGTAAAAAACGCTATTAGTTACTGCCAAAATCGGGAGAATATGTTTCGCTATCCTTTCATACACATCAGATTTAAATAATCGCCTATATAATTGAGTCCGTCCTTTATTCGAAGAGTTATAAGTTATATCTATCAAATAGTCGCGCTTTGGTTTTACTCACCAAACCATAAATCAATTCTCGCACGCCTCAAAAAAATACGACGATTCACTAATTGGTTAAGCAATTCTACAGTAAAGTCAAGCATTTAACAAACGTTATCGGAAGTCAACCGTTTGCGTAATTTGTATTTTACAAGATCAAACGATTGCGTACTTTTTTAATGTAACTCAAACCGAAAGATTTTACACCAATGGCGACCATTCTAAAGGGACAGATGTAAAAAGAACTTCCAATGTTTCATCTTAAAATGCCGGATCGGCCACTGCTGAATTGCCAAGAAAATGGGCAATAACTGTTCAATGTTTCTTCAAATAATCAGTAGATAATTAATATATAATAGGGTTTTTATAGGGACTTCATAGGGGCAAATACCTATTAATTACTTTTTATCTATGAATAATTTACCATTTGAATTTTATTTAATTAAAGGAACAAGGTATATTTGGGAATGAAACAATAATAGCGTTATGGCAATATTAACGAATGGTCCCAACGGGGGGTTCAGCGGCAAAGTGGGGAGTGTAGTAGGTTACAAATGGAAAAATAAAGACGTGATCCGCGGTCTGCCCCGCAAAAGCCACAAACCCAGGAGCGAAGCCCGGTTAGCCAACGAACAGGCGATGAAACTGATCATGAAATCACTGAAGCCGCTCAAGATCATTGTGCGACGGACTTTTCGCCAAGCGGCCGAGTCATTGAATATGAGCGCATTTAACCTAGCACTTTCCATCAATAAAAAGCTGGCAATCGTTGGTGAGTATCCCGAGCTAACGATCGACTGGAGCCAATTTACGATCAGCAAGGGTCCTTTACCCGGTTTAACACAGGTAACCACAGCCTGGGTAGGTGATGGTCTGAAGGTCACATGGAACGACAATTCCAGCGAACCCGATGCCGGCCGTGACGATCAGGTGACCTTCACTCTCTATTCGTATAAATTTGACCACTGGTTTTTTTTTCCAAACGAAGCGACCCGGAGCACGACCCAATGTACCTTATCCGTAGAGGACGATTGGGTAGGAACGGAAGTGGAGTTATTTGGCTTCTTTATGACATTCGGCGGAGAAACCGTATCCGACAGCCACCACTGCCATGTAACGGCTCTCGTTAACGAACTTTAAGAATCGCATAGACAATTTATTCGTGAGGGTTGCAGAACAGGAACGTATGTAAGGTGGAAAGGCACAGCCAAGGGATAGCGAAAACCTTGCTAAAACGATTTTAATGTTGTAGGTTTGCTATCGTAACCAATTATGTGAATGGATTCCAAAGAAAAAATGGAAATCATGTATCCAAGAGAATCCGGGTAGTAAAGGGAACGTACTGGGGTCCGATGTATATTGAATAGGTAATTACACATCCATTATGAAGAAAATAACGATTCTATCCTGTTGTCTGTTAACCCTTGCTTCATGTGCAAACCGAAAGCAGCTTGGCCATACCGGGAAAACAACAACACGGGAGAAAACCAGTTTCCAGACTTCACAGCATTGGAAGCCCGTTACTGACACCCGTGCCGACATAGCGATGGTATATGGTGTGGGAGGAAATCCATCCGACAAGCACAAGGGGAAATCCTTCGAAGAGCGTGTGCAATCCTGGCGGGAACGCGGGTACAGCACTCACTTCATGACCGGGATTGCGTGGGGAGAATACCAGGATTACTTTACCGGACAATGGGACGGCAAATGGCACCTGGACGAAGGGCAGGTGGAGCGCAGTGGCGATACCATTTGGCATGGTCACTTGGTTCCCTATATCGTGCCTACCGCCAACTACCTGAAATACCTCAAGGAGAAGCATGTAAAGCGTGTGATCGATGCAGGCATCGACGCCATCTACCTAGAAGAACCGGAATTCTGGGCCCGCGCCGGATACAGCGGAGCATTTAAACGGGAGTGGCAAGCGTATTACGGCTTCCCCTGGCGCCCCCAGCATGAATCGCCCGAAAACACCTACCTTTCCAACAAGCTGAAATATCAGCTGTATTACAATGCCCTGAAAGATGTGTTCACCTATGCCAAGGAATACGGGAAAAGCAAGGGCATGAACGTTCGCTGTTACGTTCCCACACACTCGCTGGTCAACTATTCGCAGTGGCAGATCGTCAGTCCAGAAGCCAGCCTCGCTTCCCTCGACTGCGTGGATGGCTATATCGCGCAGGTATGGACCGGCACCTCACGCGAACCGAATTATTTCAACGGGACAGCGAAAGAACGTGTCTTCGAAACCGCCTTTCTGGAATACGGTTCGATGGAATCAATGACCGCCCCTACGGGCAGAAAGATGTTTTTTCTTACCGATCCGATCGAAGATTGGCCGCGCGATTGGGTAGATTACAAAAAGAACTACGAAGCCACATTCACGGCCCAATTGCTGTACCCTAAAATTGCGGATTATGAGGTGATGCCCTGGCCGGACCGGATTTATGAAGGGCTATACCGCGTCAGTAAAGACAGCGACGTCAAAGCGCCTATCCCGCGGCATTATTCCACACAGATGCAGGTGATGATCAATACGCTGAATCATATGCCGTTGTCAGAAAACACCGTATCCGGAAGCCATGGCATCAGTGTATTGATGGCTAATTCACTGATGTTTCAACGGTTTCCAACACACGACAGTTACGAAGACCCGCAACTGGCGAATTTCTATGGGCAGGCACTGCCCTTCCTGAAACGGGGGATTCCTGTCAAGACGGTTCACCTGGAAAACGTATCGTACAAAGAAACCCTGAAAGACACCAAAGTACTGCTGATGACCTATTCCAACATGAAGCCCTTATCGGCGGAAGGTCATCAATACATCGCAAAGTGGGTAAAGGCAGGTGGTGCGCTGGTATACAGTGGCCGCGACGAAGATCCTTACCAGACCGTTACCGAATGGTGGAACACCAACGGGAACCACTACGCACGCCCGCTCGACCATCTTCTTGAAAAGATGGGTATTCCGGCGGGAGCCGCCGGCGGCGAATACACTTACGGCAAAGGCACGGTGTATATTCTCCGGAATGACCCGAAGGAGTACGTGTTGAAAGCGGGCGGTGACCAGCAGCTTATTCAGGTGGTCAAGGATCTGTATGGTCGGAAATCGACCGAAGGTCTCGTGTTCAAAAACCATCTGTACCTGGAAAGAGGACCTTATGATATCGTTGCCGTCCTAGACGAAATGGAAGATGCACAACCCTTCACCGTCGCCGGGCCCGTGATTGACCTATATGACCCCACACTTCCCGTGCTTACCGAAAAGGTAATCCAGCCGGGACGCCAGGCACTTCTGTATCAGCTCAAGCGGGTTTCCGATCCGGCCAAACCCCAGGTACTTGCCTCCGCTTCGCGGATCTATGACGAACAGGTTTCGGGAAATAGCTATGCATTTGTTTGTAAAAGTCCGCTGAATACCACGAATGTCATGCGCGTGCTATTGCCCGCGGCACCCCGTCAGTTCTCGGTAACGGACCCGACCGGAAATCCGGTCAGTGATGTTAAAACATCCTGGGACGATTCATCCCATACCTATTTCTTTCAGTTTGAAAACCACCCGGACGGAATGCATGTCAAAGTGGATTGGTAACGTGATGCTATGGCCTCCAAGCCCATGGTTTGGAAGCCATTTATTTTATCAACCCTAACCGCTCTCTCGGCAAAGATCAGCTGTTCGCAACCGAACAACAGACTGTCCGATATCGGACAGTCTGACAACCCCATAAAGAACCAATAAACTGATTCTCAATATACTAAAAAATTGGAACGATAATGAATAGTTCAGGAATAAAGATTCAAGGCGCAAGGATTAAAAGCAGGGATTATTGAAAGCCGATAGCTGAAAACCGATAGCCAAGAACAACAAGTAACGAACCACGCACAAGGCTGAATGCTGATGGCCGACTGCTGATAGCTATATAAACATGATTAAAATTACCGAACTACAAAAATTTTACCGTACCGAAGAAGTCGAAACGGTGGCGCTCAACAACCTGAGCATCCACGTAAAGGAGGGCGAATTCGTGGCTGTAATGGGGCCTTCGGGTTGCGGTAAATCCACGCTGCTCAACATCGTCGGCTTATTGGATGATCTGGACAACGGCAGTTACCTATTCAACGGCATCGAAGTTGCCAAGTTTAACGAGCGCAAGCGTTCAGACCTACGCAAGCACAACATTGGATTTGTTTTCCAAAGCTTCAACCTGATTGACGAATTGACCGTATTTGAAAATGTGGAATTGCCCCTCATTTACACGAAAGTTCCTGCAGCAGAGCGCAAGAAACGCGTGGAAGAAGTATTGGAGAAAGTACAGATCATGCATAGGCGCAACCACTTCCCGCAACAGCTTTCGGGCGGTCAGCAACAACGTGTAGCCGTAGCCCGGGCCGTGGTAAACCGACCAAAACTCATTCTTGCGGACGAACCAACGGGTAACCTCGACTCGAATAACGGTAATGAGGTGATGCAGCTGCTCACCGAACTCAATGAGGCGGGTACTACCATTGTGATGGTCACACACAGTGAGCACGATGCCCGCTATGCCGACCGCATCATCCGCATGCTGGACGGGCAGGTGCTGATGGAAACGGTGGGGTGATTGGGGTTTTGGTCCGTTGCTCCACGACTGGATCCGTGGCGCTACGCTGACGTCTCTTAGGCCGTGTCTGCAAGGTGCTAAAACGGTTAGGGTAGGAAGAGAATTTGGGGATGAATGATTTAATGGAGAAAGGATGAAAAGAGCAAGGAATAAGGAACGCTCGTGCTAACTACTAAGTACTAAAAATGATCAAGAACTATTTCAAAACCGCGTGGCGGAATTTGAAGGAACACAAATTCCATACTTTTGTTAACATCAGTGGTTTGGCCCTTGGCCTTGCTACCGCCATCTTACTGCTCCTTTGGGTGCAGCATGAGCGGAGCTACGATCGTTTTCACCCAGACTATTCCCGCATTTACCGATTTACCGCACAATTGGATGTCAATACCGTCTGGGAAGGCGTACCCGGACCACTAGCCGTATATGCCCAATCGCTGCCCGAGGTTGAGGCTATTGTACGTGTCAATGAATGGAATGGTCAGGTATTAGCTACGAAAGACCGAAGCACCGTGCTAGACGGTTTTACGACAACCTACGTAGATAGCACGTTCTTTACGCTATTTAACTTCGAGCTACTTGACGGAAAACCAACTGAGCTATTTCCCAATCCACATAGCATCGCCCTGACCGAATCTACGGCAAAGAAATTCTTTGGCAATGATAACCCCATCGGCAAAGTAATCCTGTTCCGGGGTGATAACCTAACCGTTACCGGTTTGCTCCGCGATTGTCCCGACAATTCGTCTATCATGTTTGATGCCCTGCTGCCCATGAGCTTATATGCACAGCGATTTACCGCAAACGGCGGCAACGGCGAATGGAAGACCATCGACGTAGATATGGGCAACTACTCTTTTACTACTTTTGTCAAGTTACGTGACACTACGAATCCGGAGGCAGTCGGGAAAAAATTCACTCAATTGTACACCGATGCCCGCAACGGGGAAAGCACCGTACAATTCAAGCTGCAACCACTGGCGGACCAGCATCTGGTCAGCATAGACGGAAACAATGCCGCCGCAAGGATGGTACAGATTTTTTTGCTCATTGCCATCATGGTGCTGGCTATTGCAGCGGTCAACTACATCAACCTGACCACTGCCCGTGCACTGGTGCGGGCCCGTGAGGTTGGTATCCGCAAAGTCGTCGGAGCCAATAAGCTCCAACTGTTTTTGCAATTTATCGTGGAAACAGCGCTGCTGTTTTGCTTCGCCTTGCTGCTTGCCATTGGATTGATTTTCTTATTCCTGCCCTTATATAGTAACATTGCCGGCAAGCAGCTTCATTTTTCGCCATCCAACGTAGGGATTTGGAAGGTCATCGGTTATTCGGCATTGGGCACGTTACTGGCGGCGTCCATTTATCCTGCACTCCTGCTTTCCGGTTTCCAGCCGCTCCAGGTGATGAAAGGCAAAATGGCTTCCGGCAGGGGCGCCTCGCTATTACGCAAGGTTCTCGTCGTTTTCCAATTCTCCATCTCCATGGTATTGATCGTTGCCACACTGGCCGTTAGCCGCCAGATGACCTACATGCGGACGCTCGATCTCGGCTACGATAAAAATTATGTATTCAGTGTATCACTTCCTGATGATGCGGTGGAGCACATCGATGCCGTAAAAAATGAGTTAAGGAATCATCCCGGCATTGTTGATGTAGCCCTTTCGGACATGTATGACATTACCCATATGGGGAGTGCGACCGGCGACCTGGAGTGGCCGGGTAAACCTGCCAATAGCAGCCTTATTATTACCCAATCATCGATTGACAAGGATTTCATCCCGACCATGGGCATCCAATTGTTGGAAGGCCAGAATTTAACTGGCACCCCTGCCGACAGCAATTTATATGTTGTTAATGAGGCTGCCGTGAGGGAGATGGGCCTCACCCCACCCTATGTGGGGACACCGATCAGTTTCCACAATCGGCCGGGAACGATCGCTGGCGTCGTTAAGGATTTCAATTTCAAGTCTCTTAAAGAGAAAATTGGTCCCTTGCTCTTTTTCCACTGGTGGGATGGCAGCATGTTGTACGTGCGTACCACCGCCACGGAAGCCGCGGAGGCCATTAAGGCCGTTGAACAGCAGTACAAAAAATACGCAGGCGATAACCCCGCTCCTTTCAAGTACAACTTCGTCGACCAACAGTTTGAGGCCAAGTACCGGGCAGATCAACGCGCCGGCCTGTTATTCAATATATTCGCCGGCATTGCCATTTTCATTTCCTGCCTCGGCCTCTTGGGGCTGTCTATGTATACCGTTCGCCAACGGGTAAAGGAAATCGGCATCCGCAAGGTATTGGGGGCAAGTGTGGGAAGCATTGTACAGCTTCTATCCGCCGGGTCCATTCTTTTGGTGGTCCTGGCCGTTGTCGTTGCTTCACCCATTGCATGGTGGGCCATGAACAACTGGTTGAACGATTTTGCATTCCGGATCAACATAGAATGGTGGATGTTTGCCGTAGCCGGACTGGCAGCGGTAATGATCGCATTGCTTACGGTGGGTTGGCAAGCTATGCGGGCCGCAATTGCCAATCCCGTCGATTCACTGAGGGATGAATGATTTAATGGAACAAGGAATAAGGACTGGACTAACTAAAAAATGATTCCTAATTACTTCAAAACTGCATTGCGGCAGCTTTGGCGCAATAAGTTCATCTCGGCGCTGACACGAGGCATATGCACGGAAATTCGCGGAAGAACAGCGTATCGCAACATTGACAGCCCTGTTTGCTGCGATTGCCATTTCAATCGCGTGTTTGGGTTTATTCGGCCTTCTGCGTTCACTGCCCAACAGAAAACCAAAGAAATCGGCATCCGCAAGGTACTTGGTGCTTCCGTAGCGGGCATCGTAACCCTGCTTTCAAAAGACTTTGTACAATTGGTATGTTTGGCCATTTTCATCGCCTCCCCCGTTGCCTGGTGGGCGATGAATAGGTGGCTGGAAGATTTTGTGTATCGGATCGATATCCAATGGTGGATGTTTGCATTGGCAGGCGTGGTAGCCGTGGTCATTGCGTTGCTCACGGTAAGTTGGCAAGCCATTCGGGCAGCGGTGGCGAATCCGGTGGATAGTTTGCGGGATGAGTAGTTAACTGCTTTCTGCAGTCGGCTATCGGTCATCAGCTGGTTTGGCCTGCGGCCCGTGGGATTCGGGGTAAGAGTAATGGAGTAGCGATATAATTCAGGCCATAAAATTATGCGCCAAGATTTTCTAGATCATCTAAATCCTTTGGCCTTCCACTTTGCTTTTTGGCTTCAAGGAGATTATCTTTATGTATCGTACAAATACGCAAATCATCGTCTTCAAAATAGACAGCATCCCGATAGCATGTATCGAAATCCAGCCCTTTTACGCGAATCATGATGTCTATGGCGACAGGCGGGACCCCGAATGTAAACACATCCCATATCGGATGCGACAGAAAATTATCAGCAGTCATATCGAAAACTGGCATACCGAACTGTTCGAATGCTTTGCGTAGTCGCTGATAATTCTCTTCGGTACGCTCCACCCAAATATCCATATCGCCTGTCGTGCGCGAATAGCCATGCAATATTACCGCGAAACCTCCCACCAAAAGATACCGTACCTCTTGCTGATTTAATGCAGATAAAAAGTCCCTAAAATCTTCATTAAAGATGTTGCCTCTCAAGTTAGTTCCTCCCTCTAGCACTAAATCTGGTTCGGTCAAGGTGGGGGGGTGAATCGATCGGATAGTTATAAGCCACACTATTTAAGTAGGTTGCTATAGCCAATCGCTCCGTCCAGTGTTTATTTTTGTAGTAGATCGCATGATTGGCTGCCTCATGTGCAGTTTGTGCCTTAAATGCGTTCCTATCTAAACGGAATTTCGTCATCGTCGCTGTGTATTTATAGATTCGGATACTAATTAAGCAAAAGTAATAAAATTTCTGCGGTGCTTCGCAAGTTGCCAAGTCTGTATTGAGCTTGTTGGAAAGCGTACGCTATTGAACATCCAGTGTTCGATATCGAACACCTAAGTACGGAAACACCAAAATAATTACCTAATTATCAATAACTTAATAATTTGTCGTAATAACTGTAATGACGATTATATGAACGGGCTAATTGAAAAGACATGATCAGCAATTACCTCAAAACCACCCTCCGCCACCTGTGGCGAAACCGACTTCTCACAGCGTTAAACGTATGGGCCTCGCCCATTGCCTGGTGGGCAATGAATAAATGGCTAGAAGATTTTGCGTACCGGATCGATATTGAATGGTGGATGTTTGTATTGGCAGGCGCGGTAGCCGTGGTCATCGCCCTGCTTACGGTAAGCGGACAGGCCATCCGGGCGGCAGTGGCCAATCCGGTGGATAGTCTGAGAGATGAGTGATGGGTAGTCTGTGGCCGGTGATAAAAGCTAACGCAAAGATAAAGGAACAAGGATAAAGCTGCTAAGGCTGCATAGATGAATATCACGAATTTAGGGGATGAGCTATTTGTAACCAAAAGGTTAGTATCCTTTTGGTTACTAACCTTTTGGTTACATAAAAAGCACCTTTACCAAACAAAAACACTATATTTGCGAGATGAAATCGCCATTTTTGTTTGGAAGAAGTGTTAGCACTGAAGGATTTACCAATCGCAAGAAAGAGATAAAGCGACTGAAAAGTAATTTTCAGCATTGTATAAATACTTTATTGATCTCTCCGAGGCGATGGGGAAAATCATCGTTGGTCAAACGCGTTGCTCATGAGGTAACAACCAAAAAACTCCGCATTGTACAATTAGATCTATTGGGTTTGCAGGATGAAATGGAATTCTACAAAGCATTGGCCACTGCCACCATCAAAGGTACCAGCAGCAAATTCGAAGAATGGGTAACAGCTGGCAAGGAATTCTTCAAGCAGTTGACGCCTAAAATCAGCTTAGGCCCCGATCCAATGCATGATTTCGAAATCAGTTTTGATTGGCAGGAACTGGAAAAGAATTATCAGGAGATTCTAAATCTACCTGAACGGATTGCCAAAAAAAAGGGCATACAGATCGTGGTTTGCATTGATGAATTCCAAAACTTAGCCAATTTCAAGCAACCGCTGCTCTTTCAGAAGCGTCTACGGAGCGAATGGCAACATCACCAGCAGACATGCTATTGTTTATATGGCAGCCAGCAGCACATGATGATGTCTTTGTTTGAACGGCAATCCATGCCGTTTTACAAATTCGGCGATGTCATGTACCTTAGCAAAATCAGCCGGAAGGATTGGATTTCATTTATCATCAAGGCTTTTGATTCCACCCGTAAACACATAGACGATGTATTGGCAGATCACATTGCTTCGCTGGTACAGGATCATTCGTATTATGTGCAGCAACTCTCACACATGGTCTGGATCAGTACAGAAAAAAATGTAACCCGATCCATTGTGGAGGAGTCGTTGGAGAACCTGTTGGAACAAAACGCCATCCTATACACACGGGATACCGAAAACCTTTCCAGCAGTCAGCTGGCCTATCTCAAGGCATTGGCAGACGGCATTTCGGCAGGCCTCAGCAGCAAAGCGGTCATCGACAAATACCGTTTAGGTTCATCGGCAACGGTCGCCAAAGCCAAAAAAGCACTCCTCAACAAAGAACTTATCGAAATACGTAACAGCCAATCCTTCTTTCTTGACCCAGTGTATGAACTATGGTTTAGGCGATTTATAAGGAGCTAACAACTGTCCGAAATCGAACAGTGGATGTCCGAATCCGAACACCTGAGAGTGGGTCTTCTTTTCATTCCGTATCCATAATGCCTTTTTTGGTATTGGCCGTTTAGTTGTGGCATAGTAGTGGGTGGTGGGTGACCGGTGGTGGATGGTCACCGAACACCGTTCACTGAGCACCGAACACTGAAATGCAATGATCACATACCAAACAAATAAAAACAGCTTATGTTTTGGGGTGGACGGGCTGTTTAACGCTACTATTAACGTCTTATCGACTTCCACTGCACGTTATCGAAATCAAAAATTTGCTTATCGATATCCCATTAGCTTTGCTGAAAACAGGGTATAAAACTTAGCATAAATCACGCTGAGCAATCCAACTCAAAAAATTTATTCGAATGACAAATACCAAACTCGATTCGCCCAGCGCATACATGAAAATGTTCGGGCTCCTTGCAAAGTCAAATGCGTCCTTCCACAAAAAGCAAAACAATCCAGCCGACTACAAGCAGCTCAATGAGTTAATCAAGCAGGCGGAACCTATACATCTCAATTGCTTCGAAGCCCATTTGTTTTCATTACTAGCCTTAGACTAAGATGAGACAGACCGTATTAAAACTAGGTGTTGTAATGTTGATTTATTTTCCTGTCTGCAATGCGCAGCCCAGCCTATCCGACAGCTTACCAAATTATCCCTTGCAGATTGATTTGCCGCTGTTGGATCTGCCGTTCCAGCGGGATGCGTCCCGTACAGGGGAACTGTTCGACAGCTATTCTATGCAGCAAGCATTGGCCGTAACGCAAAACCTGCACCGCGTCAACTACCATTTCAACAACAAACTGTGGCACCGTATCCTCCGGCCGGATACGAAGCGTAAGCAGATTTACAACCGTATTGCCGCCAACGTGACTTCGGGGTTGGTCGACTACGTATTCACCTATTACGGTGTGGTATTATCACCGCAGTGGATGCACGAGGAATTCCACCGCGCCGGGCTGACCATACGCGGTATCCGGTCTTACGACGAAACCTATAACCGCTTCAATGGTGGATTTGCCAACGGGTCGGTGAGCCGCGTGAAAGACGAGGACCTGGTACGGCTGAAAAAGGAAGCGCCGCAGGAGCTGGTGCGCAGCTTTGCAGCAGGCATTGAAAGTGAATTCCTGTTGCTTCGCGGGTTGCAGAAAGATAATTTCTACAGCGGTTCAAGGCATGCCAACATTGCGCTGAACATCCTGCTCACCAGGCATGCCATCGACTACGTAAATCAATTTAAGCAGGAAGGTTACAACGCCAGCATTGACAGCATGAACGCGCATGGGTTGACTGTGGCCGACCGCGATTTCGTGGGCTGGGATTTTACGCCGTGGGTGTACGACCTGCATCGGCCGGACGAGCCTTATGAGGCACGCGGCACACACCCCAGCGGTGTGGGCATTGACCGGGCGATCAAAACGAGCAAGCTGACTAACGAAGAATACCGGTATTTGGAAAAGATGGGCAGGATGCAGTACCTCAATTTCCTGTCTCCGTTTATGATTGGCATCAACCGCATCCGGCTGAATGAACAGACGGCCTTCAATTTTGCCGTTCGCCACTACCCCAACTCGTTCGGCTACGACCTCTCTGCCGACTTCTTTATCGATCATCGTGAAAAGCAGTACCTCATCAGCCTGCACGGCTACCGCAATAAACATCGGCTGCTGCCGGGTATTGAAGTGGAACGTAGTCCCTACGCATTCCATAATATCGGAAAGAAACGCCTGCTACTGCAACCCTCGGCCCTACTGTGGCTGCAGCCCCGCGATTTCTACGACCGCAAGGCGACGCCGGGTGGACTGCTCCGTCTGCAGGGTAGCTACCTGCTGGGTAAGACGTGGCGCGTTGTGGCCATCGCGGAGGGAAAGACGAAAGGTTGGGTGGCCGGGAACCCTTACCTGGATGCCAAGTTCGGTTTCCGGCTGGGCATATCGGCTTCCTTTGACAGCGACGGTAAACGTGCTACGGTCCTGCTGTGATGACCGCCGGTGTGAAATATGGCCTGCTACGGATCGTCTTCACCCTTTGGTTGGGAGGGTTAGGTGCTCATTCGAATTGAATATCGCTGCTTCCCATGACATCGGGATAGGCAATTGAAGCACAATCACAGGCTTGCTTTGAATAGAATCATATCCTTCAGCTGCAACCCGTTTTCAAAGATAGGTTCCGGATAGTTTTCGATGAAAAAATTCTTCCGGATACCCGATTTTACAAACCCATTCCGGAGATAGAATGAGTGCTGCCGGTATCCGGCATCAGCCGTGCCTACCACTACCTCTTTATAACCTGCTTCCCTTGCCAATTGTTTAATTTCGGACAGCAACCAGCTACCGATCCCTTGGCCCTGGTACCTTTCATTTACAGCAATGTTCTTGATTTCAACTATGTCATCCTCCTGCCGAAACAGGGCACAAATCGCAATGGGATCAGAGATTCTATCCGCATATGCCACATACACGTCCGAGTGGTGGATGTATTTTTCGATGGCTGCGGTCGTTTCGTCTGCCAGCAGCAACAAGGTCATCGGCAACGGCTCGGTTGCACTTAATTTTCGGAGCCGGAACGGTAAGGACTTATCCATCCGTCAAAGCTATGAAACTTAGTCGTTATTTATACGGCTCCAATGCTTCCACCAACTCGCGGTAATCCTTGCGTGTCAGTCCGGGCCCATCCGTAATCTCCCACAGTGCTGCTTGTATCAGCGTGTAGATGACCCGCCATTCGGGCACTTTGTAGTCTTCGTCAAACATTTCTTGTGGGTTGTAGTGCTGCGTAAGCCGCAGCTTCGGATAACCCTTGAGCAGATCCAGCAGCTTCACGATATTGGGATCGGTCGTTACCACCCCCGGCTCGTACATGTCTTTGCCGATGGGATAATCCCGGGTATCCAACTGTTGGTTTTCCTCCCAGGGAAACGCCATGGAATAGTTGAGGCACCCGAGGCCGAGGTATACGGTGGTGGTGTCGGAAGGGGTCTTGCCATCGGGATAGGTAGGCGGCACCTGCACGCGCACGGAGGAGGTCAGCAGCCCGTTTTGAGTACGTCCCTCGTACTTGAAGAGACAGATCAGTCCACCGGGGATCTCCACCGTGATGGTCACATTCCGGTCGTTAACGAAGTTGACATCCGCATAAAACGTATTCAGGTTGCCGTATAACAATCCGGGATTGGGATCGAACGGCTTATCCGGCCGGGCGACCACAGCAATGCCCTCGGGGAGTTCCCATGGCGTACCGCCTGGCAGCCCGTCCGTATTTCCTATGCCCGGCTGGTCCTTTGACGATGGGATGACGATATCCCAGTCGTTTCCCTCCGCCAACGGATCCGGCAAATCAGATTCCCCGTCTTTTGCACATCCGATCAACAGCAGCCCAATGAGGGCGTATCCAATATTCCTTTTCATATCGTTATTGCTTGATAAATTCCACACGTCTGTTCTGTGCCCTACCTGCCGCAGTGGCATTGTCGGCCACGGGCTCGGCCTCCCCTTTTCCACGGATCTGCAGCCGCGTACCGTCGATCTGGTATACGGTTTGCAGGGCTTCTTTCACGGCAGCGGCCCGGCGCTCGCTGAGTTCGAGGTTGGCGGTATCGTCGCCCACTGCATCGGTATGCCCGACGATGAGCACGCTTACATCCGCATGCTGGGTGAAGACTGCTGCAATGGCCTTTAACACCCCTGCAGATTCGGGTTTGATGGTGGCCGACCCCGTATCGAACAGGATGCCCGTCGTACTGAACCGACCCTCCTCCATCAACTTGTGCCGGGTATCGGGCAACCCTTTGGCAATCTTGATATTGCCCAGGTATACGCCGATCTGCTCGTCTTCGTACGGGCTGCTGCTCAGCTGGAAAAACAGCTGGTTGAATTCGCCTCCTTTTGGGATGCCTTTCGGTACATCATACAGTTTTTCCCCATCCACCCAGATGCGCAGCCGTTCTTTCTGTCCCTGTATGGCTACGTGCGATACCTTGTCATACCAACGGGCAACCAGTGCATTCCGCGTAGGCGGGTGGTTGAAGTAGCGGATGTATTTTTCGTAGCTTTCCAGCATGAGGTTCCCTGCATCCGCAAGCGGGGAGATTTCCACGTAAAAGGATTTGTCGCCTTTCGGGTCGGATAGCAGCGTATTGGACGTAGTAGATGCCGTGCCCGTGGCCAACGCACCAAACTTCAACGACGGAGGCATCCACCCCTTGAAATCATAGTGCAGCACCATGTCAAATTCCACCGTAAAGTCCGGCCCGAACGACGTTTCATTATCCGTTAAGACGACCGTCCGCTGCGCCATGCGCAGCCATTGGCCGGGGATGCCGTCGAGCGTGACGATGACTGAGCTGCCATTGCTGTTCCATCCGGCCGGCAATTCGCCGATGGCTTCTCCGGCAAAATCATTGGCGTACAACACCGAATCCCCCGGAACAAAATCATACTTGCTGAATGCCTGGATGGCTTTTTTTTGGTTGGCGGCCGTATCGCTGCCAGTTGCCATGGATTCGCCCGCTGCCGGGGGCTTGCCGCCCGGCTCCGAAGACTTCCCGCCAGTCGGCGTCGTCGCCGATTCGATGGCTTTGTCGATACCCTTGGAGACGGCCTTATCGGTCTCATTCAATACTTTCTGAGTGGCGGTCTGCGCCGCGCGGTCCTTTACCTTGTTGAGGATGGACTGTGCCGATGCCGGGAGGGATAGCATCCCCAAAGAAATACCCATAACCGTGGCAATGGTTACCTGCTTGAGCTGTCGATTGTTCATTTGTTTACGATTCATCTTCTTAATCTTCAACGGTCGGGACTGATCCTGCCAATTCAGGCTACAGCCCCGAATGATGCCCCAAAGGTAGCTGCCCCGTCCGACCGCTTTTCTCCGATTCGATGAACGGCAATATGGGAGTACGAACGTGCTATGGGTTCGACGAAATTCCCTGTCTTCCCATCGCTGTTTTCGGTTGTTTCATCGGGCTTATCGATCGTTTGTCGAAACCCAACGAAACGGATGCGGGTCAATCCCGATACTTGTCTGAAAAAACAGCTCATGAACGCCTATAAACTCATTGCCTACCTATTCATCTGTGGAGTGCCGCTCCTGTTGGCGATTTCCTGCCGAAAGGATGCACCGTCCCTTGACGAGCCGCGCCCTGTATTTGGGGATCCGGTGACCAAGCCCAAGGGGCAACCCGTGGGCGATGCGGTCTCGACCGTCATCGATGCCCGGGGTGGCACCCTCTGGTTTCACGGGGCGGTGCGATTGGAAATCCCACCCGGCGCAGTGGAACAACTCACGGCTTTCGGCATCCAGCCCATCACCAATACGCTGGACGAGGCTTCGCCTTATCCCGCGTTCCGGCTGACCCCGGAAGGTACCCACTTCAAGAAACCCATCCAGGTGTCGTTTTTATATGAGCCCGAAACGGGTGGCCATCCGCAGACACGCATGGTCGCATTCCAGAACGACAAAGGCATCTGGTGTGGCGTTTCCACCGCATTGGACGAAACCCAACGACAGCTCACCGTAGAAACCACGCATTTCAGCGACTGGGTGTGGTTTGATCTGCTTTCACTCCGGAAAGACCGGGAATCGGTAGGTGCCGGAGGGACGGTGAGCCTCAAGCTCCTGCAGCAGCAAATCGGTGAAATGCACATTTAAGATCAAGCAACATTCATTTATCGAAGACTATGGAATATACTAAACAACGATTCATGTGGGGCGTTATGCTGTTGGCGCTGGGCCTGATGTCCCTGATGCACAGCGGCTGCTCCAAAGCAAAGGGAGGATCCGATGATGACGACGACGTGCCCAAGGCAGGCTACGTAACAGGTACGGCTAAGGACCAGGCGGGCAAACCGCTGGCAGGTACGCGCATCATCATTGACCACAGCATCTTTTTCAATGCCAACATCTCTACGCTCACCAACGGCCAAGGGAAATATGCAGTCAAGGTACCGACGGGATCGTGGTATGCATTTGCCATCCAGGAAGTGGCATACAACGGCAAAACGTATTCGTTTTACCTGCATCCGGACAATCCGGCCGGTTTTGGCGGGGAGGGTGCCGTGCGCAATTTCGTGTGGAAACTGTCGGGTACCAGGCCACAGCCGCTCTCGGGCAACTATGGGGGGTTGGTGACCATCGATCATTTCCCCGGTGTCTACATTGACAACGACAAGATCGACTTTGTTTTCACGCCCCTGGGGCCGCTGATCGATGGCAGCCAAGGGGAGGTGCTCCGTCTGCGGGCGGAAGACGCGTATACCATCAAGGACATTCCCATCGGCCGGTATCGGCTGACCGCCACCTACGAGGGGAAACCTGTATTATTCCGCCGACGGAATTCGGATGAAACGTTTGTGGAAGACTATGAACTCAATTTTGAGCCACAGCTAGCCGCGCAATGCGACAACTGTGCAGCATTGGAATATTATTTGGGGAAAAAATAACGAACTTTGTCCCTGTTCTGCTATCTCGATCGTCATTAGCGCAAACATTAATTTTTTAAGTGATGAAAGAATTTGCATTAATTTTCAGACTGAATGACATGAAAGATTTCCAGCCATCGCCCGAGCAGATGCAGGAACGGATGAATTGGTTAGGAAGCATTGCTGCTCAAAACAAATTAGCAGACAAAGGGAATACACTTTTGCCTATTCCAGGAAGTGCAAAAACCGTAAAACCCGATCACGTGGTAACAGACGGGCCTTACACGGAAATCAAAGAATTTATCAGCGGTTACATCGTTGTCAGAACTGAAACCATTGACGAAGCGGTAGAAATCGCTAAGGCAAATCCAATTTTTAAAATTGGCGGCAGCATTGAGGTAAGAGAAGTGTTAAAACGTGATTAATATTGGGAAACCTAACATCACATAACGAACTTTTACCGTATTTATTCCGACAGGAATATGCTAAAATGACGGTCGTATTGTGCCGTCATTTTGGTTTAAAACACATGGAGATTGCCGAAGATATTGCAAGCGAAACGTTTCTAAAAGCTTCTGAAAATTGGGCCATTGGCGGAGTTCCTGAAAATCCGACAGCGTGGCTTTATACCGTTGCCAAAAATAAAATCAAAGATTATTTTAAAAATTTATCGGTTTTTGAAACCAAAATAAAAAGTAAGCCACCGGAAAACAGTCAATCCGAACACGATTTTGAATTTAACAATCAACTGATTTCCGACAGCCAATTGGCCATGATTTTTGCCGTTTGTAGCCCTGCAAATTCAACCGGATCACAAATTTGTTTGGCACTTCAAATCCTTTGTGGTTTCAGCGTGGAAGAAATCGCAAATGCCTTTCTAACCAAACCTGAAACGATTAAAAAACGACTTCAACGGGCAAAAACCAGTCTCCGTAACGATAATTTTCAATTACAATCGTTAAACGAAACCCAAATAAAATCGAGGTTAGACACCGTTTTAAAGACGTTATATTTGTTGTTTAACGAGGGATATTTTTCCAAAACCAACAATCAGCAAATCAGAAAAGAGCTGTGCTCGGAAGCGGTACGGCTAACGCTGCTATTAACGGAAAACCCGTTGACAAATACACCACCAACCCATGCGTTACTGGCGTTAATGTGTTTTCAAAGTTCACGGTTAGAAGCACGAATGAATCCGAAAGGCGAAGTCATTTTGTTTAACGATCAGGATCGAAGCTTATGGGACAAATCCCTGATTGAAAGGGGGAATTATTATTTGGTAAATGCGACGGATGGATCTGCCAACTGGCGGACAAAATACCATTTGGAAGCAGGCATTGCCTATTGGCACACCACGCCTACCGATGCCAACAAATGGCAGCACATTTTACAGCTCTATAACCAGCTTATTTTAATTGAATACTCACCGATAACGGCACTCAACCGAACATTTGCCTTCGCCAAAGTTTACGGAAACAAAAAAGCAATTGCCGAAGCGGAAAAGTTAAATCTAACAGGTAATCATTATTATCACGAATTGTTAGGTTATTTGTATTCAGACACAAACCCCTTAAAAGCGATCGAGCATTATCAACGTGCTATCGGACTGACTAAATCCGAAACAGAAAAACAGACGCTGACCACAGAAATAGAACGACTAACCCAAAAGAAAAACCATGAGCACCCATCGCCCGGTTAAAGGATGAGGGATTTGATGCTGTTCAGGTAATGCTTGCCGACACCGATCTCCTGCCCATTTTCCATCACCAGGTAAAGCCTGCCGATATCCCGATAGCACGCGTCAATGCGCTCGACGTTGACGATAAACGAACGATGTACCCGCAAAAACTGCGCGGCATCCAGTCGGCGCTCAACGCTGCCGATGCCCGAAGAACTCAGAAACTCGCCCTGCTCCGTATAAACGACGGTATAGTCGCCCGCCGCTTTCAGGTAGCGGATATTGCTCAGGGCGACACGGCGCAGCCGGCCACCATCCTCCACAAACAGGTGCCGATGACGGGGGAGCAGTGGCAGTGTACGGTCCGGCACATCGTTGGCGACGGCCAGCGTGGCCGCTTTCCGCAGTGCCGCATCCAGCCGCGCTGCACCATACGGTTTCAACAGGTAATCGAGTGCCTGGTGGTCAAATGCTTGCAGGGCATAAGACTCACTCTGCGCCGTATAGATCACCTTGGGCAGGTGGTCGGTTTGCCGGATGAGGTCAAAAGCATGCTCGCCGCCAAGCTGTACATCCAGGAAAAGTACGTCGGGTTCCAGCGCGTTGACAGAGCGGATGGTCTCGTGGCAATTCCCGCATTCACCTATGACACGGAATCCGGGACGGCTATCGATATGGCGCCTGATCTGCTGGCGGTGTGCCGGCTCCCGATCGGCAATTAAAATCGTATTCATACACAATCCATTTTTAAAACAAAGTTAGGAGGCTGCCTGTATTACCTTAAGCGTAGTGCAGCCGGGAAACACATTTACGTAGTAATACGTAGTATGAAGGGGGTGGAACGGCAGGCAACTGAGGATAGGGTATGTTAAGATATCATGAATTGTGATCTTGGACATTTTTGGTACCCTCGGCAATGCTTACTTTTATAAAAAAAAGGAGAGGCCATGCAAACGATCATCATCACCACAGACTTTTCGGAATCGTCCCTGAACGCCGCGAAATATGGCGCTGCTTTGGCAAAGCCACTCGGAGTGGGCCACATTATACTTTACCATTCGTATGACAACGCCCCCCTGGCTACGGAAGTCCCCGTAGCCGAGATGGACACCCCGCTTGCACACGAAGGGAGCCTGCTGGCGCTGGAAATCGTCGAAGAGGCGCTCAAACAAGTGCTGGGGGATGCAGCGAATGTGTCCATTGAACTCGTTGCAAACGGTAGCCCGCTCGTATTCGGGGTCCAGCAGCTTGCCGAGCAACACCGTGCAGCATTGGTGGTGGCGGGTGCCACGGGCAAGAGCAGCCTGGAGCGAATGCTGATCGGAAGCAGTGCGGTGGGTTTGGCGTCCGATCACAAGGTGCCCCTGCTGATCGTGCCGAAAGAGGCGCGTTTTACACCCATTGAAAAAGTGGTGTTTGCCTGTGACCTGAAACAGGTGTCGCATACCACTCCGGTAGCTGAAATCGGTATTTGGTTGGAACGCCTGCGTGCCAAATTGCTGGTGCTCCATGTAGCGTTGGAAGGGAAACGTTTCAACCCGGATTTAATCCCCGAACAATATACCATGCACAGCCTGCTGGACGGCTTTGATCCGGAATACCATTACACAGAAAGCGACGACATCGCCGATGAAATTGAGGATTTTGCGGAAGACCACAATGCAGGGCTGATCATCACCATTCCGAAATCGTACGGCTTCTTTGAACGGCTGTTTCACCGCAGTGTCAGCAAGCGACTGATCAAGGCATCGGAAATTCCGCTGCTGCTGTTGCGGGAACGGGGTAGCGTGTAACATTCCGCGTGGTTTGCTCGTCTACTAGGTATTTTTACCGAGATGATGCTAACCATGAGATACCTCCTTTTCCTTTGCCTGGCCCTTTTCATCGTGGACAACGCCAAGGGGCAGCCCGCAACTAACGACACGGCCCGGGTACACCAACTCATCGAATCCGCCCGGGAGAAACAACAACAGGGACTAGCCGAAGCGGCAGAACGCGATTTCCGCCAAGCGGGTGAATTGGCCGAGCAGCTGAATTTCGACCGGGGGCTGCAGCTATATGCGGGGTACTATTGCGTATTCCTGTACCAACAGGTGCGATATGAGGAGGCCCTACACATGGGCCAGCTCCAACTGGAGGTCAGCGAACGGCTGGATGACAAGCCACGCATGGGCTATGCCTACAACAACATCTCCCTGCAATACCAGGCACAGGGGAAATTGCGGCAGGCGGCAGAATTCCTGATGAAAGCGCTTGAGATATCGTCAGAAATTGAAAGCCTCACCCCCCGCGACCGCTCCGACCGCCGGAAGTATTACAATAACCTCAGCTCACTCCTACTGGACATGGACGACCTCGAAAAAGGGAAGGAATATGCCCTGCAAGCACTCGAAATTGCCGAAGAGTTACAGGATACCCTCGCTATGGGTAGGAGCCTGGTCAACGTACTGGTGGCAGAAGCCATGGCAGACGACCTGAATGCAGCCGAGCTACATGGCCTGCAGTTGTTGGCCATCGGACAGTCCCTCAATGACATACAGACTGAACTGACAGCTTATATCAACCTCAGCGACATTTACCGCAGGCAAAAACGGTATCCCCTTGCATTGGAAACCTATCAAAAGGCCTTGGGCCTGGTACAAAAGGCACCGCCCGGCAACGAGGTATACATCCTCTCGGGCATCTCTTCGGTCTACAAGGACATGGCCGCGTATGGGCAAGCCAATGCCTATTTTGACAGGGCCCTTGCACTCGCCGAAATGGAGCTCACCAAACCCAAGCTCATCGAACTGTACCTGTCGGGGGCTGAAATCAAGGAGCGCATGAGAGCTTATCAAGAGGCGCTCCTACTCCGGAAGCAGTATGAGCAGCTCAACGATTCGCTGCGCAACCAGGAGACCCACAACACCATTCAGGAACTGGAAGTCAAATACCAGACCTCCGAAAAGGAAAAGGCACTGGCAGAGCGCGACCTGAAAATCAGCGAACAGCGCAGCGAGCTGGAGCGGATGAACAAGTGGATCGTGGTAGCGGTTGCACTGCTTGTCCTGTTGACCATCCTGTTGCTATCTGGCCGGCTGATCAACCAGCAGAAGCGTAAGACCGCGGCATCCGAGCAGGCAAACCGCCTGCTGGAAGCACAATTGCGCGGCGAGGAAACCGAACGTGCCCGCACGGCGCGGGAGCTGCACGATGGCGTGGCCAGCATCCTATCGGCCGCAAAGCTCCGCATCCACGCGAGGAATGGCGAGGACGCGGCAGCCCAAGCATTGGTGGGTGAACTGATCGAAACGGCAGTACAGGAAATCCGCAACATCTCGCACAACCTGGCGCCAGAAATCGTGCTCAACGAGGGATTTGCCCAGGCGGTGCAGGAATTCTGCCGTCGAGTAAACCACCCCGGCCTGCAATTGGAATGTTACGTGGTGGGCGAACTACCGAAGCTGGATAAAAATACCGAGCTCATCCTATACCGGATCATCCAGGAAGCGGTGACCAATACGATGAAACACGCCGAAGCTACCGAAAGTATCGTGCAACTGGTGGGAGAGGGAACCCGGCTTTCCATCACCATCGAAGATAACGGAAAGGGGTTTGATCTCCAGCAGCTGAAACATACGGGCATTGGGCTTCACAACCTTTCCTCACGGATGCAGCTGCTGCGGGGTAGCCATGAAATCCATTCGGCTCCCCGCAAGGGGACATCGATTTACATCGAGATCGATGCGCTTCACACCACGTCGCAACCCGTCGGTAAACTGGAAACGCAAGACTTCGTATAAGAAAACTTGCGTA
Organism: Parapedobacter defluvii; assembly: GCF_014642075.1. Taxonomy (GTDB): domain Bacteria; phylum Bacteroidota; class Bacteroidia; order Sphingobacteriales; family Sphingobacteriaceae; genus Parapedobacter; species Parapedobacter defluvii. The sequence goes on from NZ_BMIK01000007.1 coordinate 53,019, forward strand.
GTGGTACGGATACGATGCCGGCATATTTTATTTTAATTTGCACAAACTTAGGAGAATACCTATCATGATCACTATCGGAATCGTGGATGACCATTCGCTGATCATCAGCGGACTGGTCCATATGCTGGGCGACCTACCGGACTACTCCGTCCTCTTCACCGCCAACAATGGCAAACAGTTGATGACGGAGCTGGATCGCCAATTGCCGGATGTCCTGTTACTGGATATCGAGTTGCCGGATAGCAACGGCATTGAACTGTGCACAGACATCCTGAAAAAGTATCCGTCACTACCGATCATCGCACTCACCAACCACGATGAGGTGGTTTACGTGAAAAAGATGATGCGCAGCGGGGCCAAGGGATACCTACTGAAAGGAACCGATAAACGTAACCTGCTGAATGCCATTGACACGGTATATGGGGGGCAGCAGTTCCTGGACCGCCAGGTCGAGCAGGCCATCCTGCAACAGACCCTTTCGGGCAGGCGTACCTCCTTTGTTGTCAAGCTGACCAAACGGGAAAGCGAAATCCTTGCGTTGGTTGCCAACGAATACTCCAACCAGGAAATTGCCGACAAGCTGTTTCTGAGCGTGCGCACCGTGGAATCGCACCGGCATAGCCTCAACCAGAAACTGAACATCAAAAATTCGGCGGGACTGGTAAAGGAAGCCTATCTCCGTGGATTGATTTAACGTTACTTCTGGCCCAACGTTTTCCGAATGCGACTGAGGCTGTCTTGATGGATGGCCAAAAGTGAAGCGATGTACTTCAACGGTACCTGCCGGATGACCTCAGGCTGGACTTCCATCATTTTCCGGTAACGCTCTTCGGCCGTCATACATATTGCATCGATCTGGTTGTCCTGCAACCAATTCAACAACCGATCCATGATGGCCAATTCCAAATCATACATCTTGGGCAGGTTTTGTTTCAGTGCCAAAGCGCTTTCCTTATCCCACACCAATACGTCGATTTCCGTCAGGGACTCCAACGCGCACGTCGAGAGTTGCCCGCTTTGGAGGTATAGCGGCGTGGAGAGGAAGTAATTACCGGATACGATGCCCAGGGTATGATCGACCCCTTTTTCTACCCGATACAACCGGGCAATGCCGCTATTCAGGAAATACAGCGCATTCACCACCTTGCCCTGCTCCATCAGTACGCTATGCGGTGGCAAAACCCGGTGTTGGGTATGCGCGTTGATGAGCTCGTATTCCGCTGGGGTAAATAGTATGCCGTATTGCTGTGCAAAAGCACATGCCCGTTCGAAATGCTTCCGTGGTATCATTGGTCAACCGCTTCGTGTTCAGTTCAGTACGCCCCTAAAATAGCAAAAAAAACCGGCCGCCCAAATTTCTGACATATGTCAGTTACACGTGACATCGGGGTACGTTAATTTTGCGTCAGCAGAAAGAAAGTAGACCGAGATGAGAAAGCAACTTGTACTGATCGTAGACTACGACGATTGCGCCAGACAGAAACTCCGGGAGCTGATTCACCAACAGGCCCATCCGGTAGTGCACTGGGAATGTAGCAATGGCCGGGAAGCCATCCGATACATCAACGCCCTTCAACCCGATCTGGTCTTTATGAATGTAGCGTTACCCGGCAAAGGCGGCTTTGAGGTACTTGACGTCGTGGAGCATCTGCCCGCCGTTATTTTCGTTTCCGATACCCCGGCATATGCAGCGAAGGCATTCGACTACCATGCGATCGATTACCTGATAAAACCGCTTGACAGCCGACGCCTACTCGCCGCATGGCACCGGTTTGAACAACAGCGGGCGTCCTTGCCCCCTCGCGTACCGCCGATGCCCCAAGGAGGGTATCCCAGCCGCATTCTTGTCGAAAAAGGGAAACGGATGACCAGTATTCCAACCAGCAAGATCACGCACCTTAAGGCAGATAAAGACTATACGTGGATCCATATGCTCAACGGGGAATCGTACCTAAGCACCAACGGCATCGGCCAGCTCGAACGCAAACTCAACCCCAGGCGGTTTATCCGCATCCACCGTTCCTACATCATCAACATCGACAATGTACAGGAACTTTACCGCGACATCAATAAACTGTTCGTGGCGTTGCCCAACAACATTGAGATCAATGTAGGCCGAAATTACTTGCCCGTCATCAAGGAGCTGATGTTTTAAACGTTCCCGAGGGGCTGTCACTATGGTTTTCCACAGGGTAGCCCAACAGGTAGCAAACAGGCATCAGGCGACTTTCGGTCTTTCCCACCTCCCAAATGTATGCCTGATCGGGATCGGCACGGTATGCGAAATCCAGCAGTTCATCCAGTGTATAGGTACGGCATACGCTGACCAAGCCATCCCATAATAGATATGCCGGTACAATTGGCAGCAAATAGGTGAACAGTATCCGCCTCCATTTAAACGGCCGGATACCGGGCGTGACCAACCATACGCTTAAGGGCGAGAGGGCTATAAATTTCAACAGATTGAATACATTTCGTTCCTGCGCCTCCACAATGAGGACAGGTGAACACTGCGCCACCGCGTTGGCCAAAATCTGCTGGGCATCCTGTGCCTCAAAATGGTGGAATGACATAAATTGCGTACGGACACCACGAAGGCAAGGAGGTACCTCCAGGGCATCCACCGGGTATGCACAACGTGTAACATGTTCGGGAAACTTGCTTTCCAGTTTTGCAAAAGCCGCATGATTTGGATAAAGGTCGGTAAGAACCACCTTTACCTCCGGCTTCGACCGGATTAATCGCCGTAAGATTTTCTCCCACCCGCCACCACCGCCGGATGCTATGTCTATGAATGTGGACTCGTTACTCCGTTCGAGTACCTCATTCATGATGGGAATGATGTGCTCGTAATAATCTGCACGATCTGAAATGGCACGGAGAAAATCGGTTCCGTAGTCGCGGAGCCAGTTGGGGAACCAGGGGAAATCCTCGAATTCAAACAAATGTAAACGTCTCATTGGTGGCAAAGCTAGCAGTAGCCCATGTCTCAATGACACCGAATCGTCGAAACACGGCAGTGGGCAGACCAATGTCATTATGGACAGACGAACAACCAACGCTTACCTATTCTTCCGCAGAAGTACGTAAAAGCCAGGTTCCGTAACAACGTGGTAGATGGGAAATGGCCTTCCGTCGATGGTACCAAAATTGCTTGGTTCGTTATCGGCGTGGGATATGCATGGAAGTAGCAGCAAACGGCATCACGCTTAGCCGCGTATTGCATGTTCGGATACGAACAAAATGTGTTCGAAATCGAACAATTTACACATCCATGATCAACCCATTACTCTTATAATCAAATATTTGTATTATTGGCTTGGTTGCTGTACCCGAAAAGCAACGAAATAACGAATGAAATTACAGAAGGAATCAGCTAGAAACTTCGAACGGAATTTGAAATCGAGGTAGCGGTTAAAAGATGAATTAATCATGTTAGCAAACCACCTAAAAACAGCTTGGCGAAACATCGTCCGTCAGAAACAAGCATCGTTCATCAACCTGCTCGGGCTATCGTTGGGGGTTGCAGCCGCGCTCATATTATTTGTGATCGTCCAATACGAATGGAGTTATGACCGTTTCCACAAAAACTATGACCACATCTACCGAATTGTAACAGAAACGCAGTATGAAAACTCGGCTGACTACAATGCAGGAGTTGCCTATCCGCTACCCAAAGCGCTTAAGGTAGACATGCCGCAGATCACAGCCATCGTGCCGTTGCATGCTACGGGTGGACAGGTGGACATCCCCGGAAAACATCCGGAAAACCCGGTCGATAAGTACTCAGAACAAGTACTATTTACCACTCCTGATTTCTTCCGGCTTTTTGATGCGACATACCTTGCGGGGAATGCAACCGCCCTATCGGAACCTAACAGTGCCGTCCTCGACCGGGAGACCGCCACCCGTTTTTTTGGTTCATGGGAACATGCAATGGGCCAACACTTCCGATTGGCTAATGCCATTCCGCTACACGTTGCGGCCATTGTAGAAAATGCCCCACCCAACAGCAACTTGCCTTATCATATGCTCGTTTCTTTCCCTACATTGGAGGCAAATCCGGGGCTGTTTGACTATGATCCCAATAATTGGAATAGCATAAGCAGCAGCTTCCAAACCTACCTATTGCTCAACCCCGCCGAAGACAAGAATGCTATAGCTAAACAATTGGATGACCTATCTAAAAAATATTTCGAAGAAGCAGGAAGGAACAGGATTCTTCACCTACAGCCGCTGAATGATGTCCATTTTGACACACGCTACGGAAATGTGCTTAACGACCGGATGATCAAACGGTCAACACTGACCACACTGACACTCATCGGCCTATTCATCCTGGTCATGGCAGCCATCAATTTCATAAACCTTAGCACCGCGCAGGCGCTCGGCAAAGGCAAAGAAATCGGCGTACGGAAAGTATTGGGCAGTTCGAGGAAAAACCTCATTATACAATCGTTTAGCGAGACATTTCTGGTTGTCTGCTTTTCGGTAGCAGCAGCCATCGGCATTGCTTATCTCGCGCTCCCGCACCTGCATTACTTTTCCAACATGCCTGAGACACCCACCCTGCTGCAAAGCGAAACACTCCTATTTCTTTGCGGAACATTGGTGTTGATGACCTTACTTTCCGGCATGTATCCCGCACTGATCTTATCGGGTTTTAAACCAGCAGTAGCCCTCAAAAACAAAATCAGCACTGCTCAGCTGGGCGGTGTGCCCATACGGAAGGGCCTGGTGGTGGTGCAATTTGCCATTGCCCAATTACTGATGATCGGTACACTGGTAGCCGTAAGGCAAATGGCCTTTATCCGGAATGCGGATCTGGGATTTGACAAAGAAGCCGTTTATGTGGTGCAGGTACCTACCGACGATAGCGTAAGCCAACGGGTGTCTGTCTTCAAGCAACGGCTATTGCAACTGCCACAGGTCCAATCGGTGAGTCTGGCAAGTGATGTTCCTTCATCGGACAACAAATGGCAGTCAAATTTCTATTTCGATGGTACGGAATCAGGCGATGAAATCAGGTTTCCGACTGCGATGAAATTTGCTGATGCCGATTATTTTGACAACTACACGTTGCGTTTTGCGGCGGGTAAAGCTTATGCAGAAAGCGATACGGCCAAAGAAGCTGTTATCAACGAGACCATGGTGCATAAATTGCGGTTGACAAGCGCAGAAGACGCGGTAGGAAAACGGATCCGGATCGGATTTATGGATACCTGGATGACCGTTGTTGGAGTAGTGAAAGATTTTACTCCCAATTCATTGCGGGAAGAAACCGGTCCCATGGTCATCACCGCCCTAAAGCAAAATTACTACGTAGCCGGAGTCAAACTCCGTCCCGGAACCGGAAAGGGTACACTGGATGAAATCAAAAATCACTTTGAACAGCTCTATCCCGAACATTATTTTCAGGCAGGCTTTTTAGACGAAAGCATCGCACGCTTTTATGAACAGGAAGAGAAGATGGCGACTGCTTACCAACTGTTTGCACTGTTGTCTTTGGTGATATCAGGTATTGGACTCTATGGCATGATTTCCTTTATGCTAGGACAGAAAGTAAAAGAGATCGGCATCCGGAAAGTATTGGGAGCTAGCGTGGCAAGTATCGTTTACCTGTTTTCGAAAGAGTTTATTTACTTAGTAGCTATCGCATTTTGCATGGCAGCTCCAGTGGCCTATTATTTCATGGCTGATTGGCTGAATAATTTCGTTTTCCACATAGAGCTGGGCATCGGGTTATTTCTTTCGGTAGTGGCGATTGCCTTACTGCTCGCTATGCTGACCATCGGCATTAAAGCGTTCCGTGCGGCGACAGCTAACCCTGTGGACTCGTTGAGGGATGAATAACGGGGAATCACCGTTAGTTTTGTTTCTTCAGGTACTTTGTAAGAATAACAATAAGCTGTCCCTCTACCCGGCCTTCGATTTGTTGGGGGTTATCTTCTACCAAACGGATGTTCCTGACCACTGTTCCCAATTTGGCACTCAGACTGCTGCCTTTTACGTCGAGGGTCTTCGTTAATACCACGGAATCACCATTTTGGAGCGTGTTACCAAATGCATCCTTATGGACAATTGCCTCGGTGGGTTCTTCCGGTGCATCCACAGCCTTGGCCCATTCCAATGTTTCATCATCCAGGTAAAGGATATCCAAGGCATCTGCTGCCCAGCTTTCCCCTTTTAACCGGTTGAGCATGCGCCATGCCAGTACCTGCACGGCAGGTACCTCACTCCACATCGCATCGGGAAGAAAGCGCCACGCTTCGGGATTGAGTGGTTCGGTTCCCTCGATCTGACCGATCAGGGATTGGCAGATAGCCACCTCATTATCCGTACGGCTATCAGGACCTACCGTATATACCGCCAATTCGGCTTCCTTACCGCATAATTCACATTTGTTTCCGCTTCGCACGCGTAATGTTTCATTCATTTTGCACCAGTTCGATAGTAAGTACCGGCGAAGATAGATTTTTTAAACAAAAGATCCCAGATACGATGTTATCCGGACTAACTTATTTCCGGAAGATCAATGATACTGCCTGGCCTCCCGGTTTCCGGCAAATTGTTTATTCAGGTAGTTACGGATGGGGATATCGAAGCCTTTCATCACCACATAGGCAAAAGCCAGCAGCGCAAGTGTGCCAAACAAGATAACGGCAAACAACTGTCCCTCACCCGGTCCGCTACTAAAATAACCGGCAAATATCCACATGATTGCATAATGCGTCATGTACAGCGGATAAGAAATGTTACCGAACAGCCGGCAAACGCCGGTCAGGCTGCTTTCCAATCGGGTAGCACTTCCCAATGCGATGATACAGGGAAAGAAAAACAATACAACCAACAGTTCCATCAGCCAATTATGGGCAAAAAAGGGCATAAGCAGCGCTGCTGCCAGCAATAAAGACAAACCCAGGAATCCCAGTCGGTTTTTAACGGTCCACTTTGCCCGGTAGATCAACATCCCCATAAGAAACGAAAAGCCAATGCGGATGCCACCGTCCCAAAAGGTATCGCCATTCCAACCGCCCACCAACAAATCGGACCGATAGGCGACCATCGCCAGCGCCGATGCCATGAATACAACCCCCATCGCTAACCATCGCTTACTGATGCGGTATAATACGAGTGCATAGAGCAGACTGGCCATATATTCCCAAAATAAAGACCACGCAGGCGCATTTAAACCGAATAGATTAAAGTAGCGGTCTTCCATGACCGGGTAGGGAACCATAAAAATAGAGGCAAGGAAAATCAATAAGATTTGCCATGGAGAATAATTATCGGAAGCATCGCTATATGGGTCAAAAAGAAATGCCAGCAGTCCCAAAACCGACCCTATAACAACCAGTGGGTGCAGGCGAATGATCCTGCGTTTGAAAAAGGTAAGCCTACCCATCTCCCGGATTCGGTCATCGTACGCATAGGCAATGACGAAGCCGGAAAGACAGAAGAAAAAATCAACTGCCAGAAATCCATGCCCCATGAAATTCTTCGTGTAGTCTGTCTGGACAATCTCCATAAAATGAAAGATAACAATGGCTAATGCGGCGATACCACGTAGCCCATCGAGCACCTGAAAATGGTGTTTTGTATCCTGCATGATTGGAGTGATTTTTTGTCCGGTCCAAGGATAGGGAATAAATAGGAAGGAAACAAATAGGTGATAACATAAATCCAGGTCCATAAAAAAACGCGGCGTTCTGCCGCGTTTCCCTTTTTTCAACATGTGCAGACTATTGCCGCGTCCCTTCAAACGTATACATCATACCGGTCTAGGATGTCGCCTTTGTCACAAAGGTCAGGGCTTTGTTATTCAACGTATAAACAAACACTAAGAGCACCCGCATCACCAGTACTAATCTTGACTTTTTTATATCGCTTTTCGTCAACTTTATCGTTTTTCACAAAAGTACTGTGGCCTCCTATTCCACACAATCACCTGATTTTAGGATTTTTACACTCCTCATTTTTGAGTAGATTATCAACTTTTCCGAAAACTGCGAAACGTTGTTTGTATCATTGTATTCATGAAGGGATTTATGTATTTGCTTGCCACATTCGCTTACATGCAGGTGGCATTGGCCCAAAAAATGCCTTTCGAAAGCAAACGGTTTGTCGACAGCTTGGAGGACGCACTCGCCCACCATCCATCAGACAGCCTAAAGGCACGGGCTGCATATCATCTGGCTGAGTTCTGGGCAAAGCAAGATACCAACAAGGCAAGGCCCTATCTGGAAAAGGGAAGGAAATTGGCCGGCAACTCGGTCTACATGCAAGCGAGCTATCAATATTATGTCGGTAAGTTTTATCTCTCAACCGATTCGGCCAAAAGCGAATTTGCATTCCTCAAGGCTGATTCGATCCTAGCAGTAAACCGCCTTACATTCAAGAATGCATATACCTTACGCGCAGCGATTTGGTACAACTATGGGGTATTGCGACAATTGAAAGATGACACGGAGGGGGTTATCAAAATATTTCTTGAAAAGGTTATTCCCTACACCCGTTTGGCAGGTTTGCAAAATGAATTACCCAGGATGTATTTAGCGGTCGGGCAGCTCTTTGATAATGAACTGGATTACGAGCGAGCCGGATTATATTTCGACCAATCGCTGGCGATGTTGGATACCGTGGATGTGGAACCTGAGCTGCAAGCGAACATCTACTCCGCGGCCGTAGGCAACTTGCTCTCACGGGAAAAGTTTGCCGAAGCGAGGAAGTACCAAAACCAGGTAAAGGAGTTGCTCCAAAACTATCGCGAAACACCCTATTACCTAGCCTATCTATTGAATGAAACCGCCTACTTCATCAAGCAAAAATTATACGACGACGCCTTACTTGTAATAAATCAGGGGATTGCGCTTTCCACACGCCTCGACGATTCGCTCCAGCGGGAATCCTTTCTTCACGAAAAATTCAAGGTGCTTTATTCGCTGGGACAATACCGGGAAGCAAAAGATATTTTGGTGGGCCTTGCGGAGTCTCCCGTTACCCCATTTATGGGTACTAAAATGATTTTTTATCAGAACTTAAGCGAGGTGTATGAAAAACTGGGCGATTTCGAACAAGCCTACCGATGGTTAAAGCCGTATAGCACCATCGCCGACAGTCTCAACCAGGCCCGTTTGAAGGAGAAGATCGTCCAGTTAGAGGCAAAATTCCAAAACGCGGAATCGAGACATGAAATTGCATCGCTAAAAGCACAAAAATCAGAAGCAGAATTGGAAGCAAAAAATAGCCGCCTATTCGCCTGGGTACTGGGGTTAAGCTGCTTTGTCCTCCTACTGGTCGCTACCTTTTCGATCATTTACTACCGCGAACAAAAGCAACTCGGCAAACAAATGGCAATCAACCATCAACAGCAGGTAAAGGAGCTGGAACAGCATCAGCAATTGGCCGTCACAAAGGCTATACTGGAGGGCGAAGAACGGGAGCGGCAGCGCGTTGCGCGTGACCTGCACGATGGCTTGGGCGGCATGCTTGCAGGCGTTAAGATCAACCTCTCGGGATGGGCAGCCAACAACCTCGAAGCACCGCAGCATAACTCGTTCTATAAAGTAATTAGCCAATTGGACAGCTCAGTAACCGAGCTCAGGAGAATCGCGCGGAATATGATGCCCGAAGCGCTCTTCAAATTCGGCCTTGAGACAGCACTGCGCGACCAATGTGAATTTTATACCACCGCTGGGATACACATCGATTTCCAACCGTTTGAATTGAGCAATACAAACTCACTTGCGTTTCAGATTACGGTTTATCGCATCGTGCAGGAACTGCTCTCCAACGCTGTCCGGCACGGAAAGGCGACCAATATTGTGGTGCAATGCAGTCAGAGCGGCAGTGATTTTCTCATCGCTGTCGAAGACAATGGTATGGGTTTTGATAAAACGATAGGGAAACAGAAAAATGGAATCGGCCTTTCAAATATCAAGAGCCGCGTTTCCTATTACAAGGGTGAAATGGAGCTGATCACCTCACCCGGGGAAGGAACTACCGTTCATATTGAACTACATGACCATGAGGAAGGATACTATCCGGATCGTATTGGTGGATGATCATCCCGTTGTAATACAAGGCCTAAAGACAGCACTGGAAGAAGAGCCTAACTTCACGATTGTGAGCACTTTCTCTTCGGGCTTAGCGCTGCTATCTTTTTTGGAAAGCAACCCAGTAGACGTCATGTTGCTCGACATCATTTTGCCCGATGGTAATGGCGTGGATTTTTGCCTTGAAATCAAGCGTCTTTATCCCGATATCGTCGTGTTGATCTTGAGTAACCATGCCGAACGGAGCTTTATCGTGCAAGCGGTACAAAACGGGGCCAGCGGATACCTGCTAAAAAACACTTCCCTTTTAGAGCTGACAACCTGTATACACGAAGCGATAGATGGCCAGGTGACATTCAGCGATGAAGTGAAGAAAATCATGGTCAGGCCCGCCGAGAGTAACATACAGGGAATACCCCAGCTCACCAAGCGCGAAAAGGAAATATTGAAATTGTTGGCCGACGGTAAAACGAGTGCTGCAATTGCCGATGAATTGCACATCAGCCCGCTCACCATCATCACCCATCGCCGTAACCTGATGCACAAATTTGATGTGAAGAACGTTGCAGAGCTGATCATGGCAGCAACGCGAAACAACTACCTGTAATGAAACCCAGGCAGACAATCCCAATAGAAATATATCCAATTTTTATTAGGTTTGTTAGGTATTTATGACATTCACTCAACGCGCAATGAAATATGCTCTTCTGTACACATGGATCCTTCTGCTTTCCTGCTCTTTCGGCCAAAAACAGCAGACTTGGCTGGCCCTCGGTGATTCCATTACTTACCTGAATGAGCATCCCGATGAAACCGGGCATCGCGTTAGCAAGGGATATATGACACTTATTACCGAAAAACGGCCGAATATTCAGTACGTTAATCAAGGGCATAACGGCTGGACAGCTGTAGGTATTGCCGAACAGATTGAGAAACTTGGGATTGAGAAAGCGGATTATTATACGGTTTTTCTGGGTACAAACGATTGGTGGGCGGGATTGCCTTTGGGTTCAACGGCCGACTTCCGTGGCAACACCGGCAGCGGTACGACAAGCGGCGCTTTCCGGATCATTGTCGATAAATTTCGCAGCTTAAATCCGGATGCGGAGATTGTCTTCATCACACCCATGCAACGATCGGACTTTGTATATATCAACGACTATAAAAACAATGCCTGGGGTTCTTATAAACCCAACAAAAACGGACAGACACTTGAAGCCTTTGCAGATACGATCCAAGCCATTGGCCTAAAGGAAGGGTTCAAAGTTGTCGATCTCTATCACCATCCCAAATTAAGACTTGAAAAGCTGGTGAAATTCAAATGGCTCAAAGATCCGGCTACGGGCAAATATCGCAAATATCGCTACCCTGCCTATACGGGAATCCCGTTCAATCCTGAAACGGATGAATATCCATATCCTGTAAAGGCGATTGATATGACATACGATGGACTGCACCCCTCGGATAAGGGTTATCGGGTTATCGCCGCGGAATTACTTCCCATACTAAGATAGCAAATTCCCTGTCTCAAGACACCCTTCCGCCGCCCCCTATCCGCCCCTGCGTCGCATATCCGCCGCTATATATACGCAAAATAAACGAAAAAGCGATACCTTAGCGATAGGATAGCGTATACATAGCGGCAAAAAGGCTGATGTGAGGGAATGGTTAATCTACTGCACCGAAGACTTTTTTCAGCAGCGAAGTAGTCCGGAATACCGGATTATTCCGGATGTTGCTTTCCTTTTCAGCAACCATCTTGAAGACACCATTGACCGTTTCCTGGGTCACATAGCTATTCAAGTCCGTTTCGATATCCTGACGGGTAATGCCATTGTATTTACTGATGATCTGCGCCCATACTTTATCTGCTCCAACTTTGCCAAGCGATCCTTCCACTTTGGGTTTGAAAGCTGTAAAAAGCTGTTCGGTTGTCTTTCCCTTTAGGTAATCCGTTGCGGCAGTGCTGTCGCCCAAGAGAATATTTTTTGCATCGTCAAACGTCATAGACGTAATAGCTTTGGCAAAGATGGGAGCGCCTTCCTGAACGGCATTCTCAGCAGCTCGGTTGAGCAGCAGCAGGCCCTGATCGGCTAAATTGCCTAACCCGATTCCGCGCAGTGTAGCATCCACCTTCCGGAGTTTTTCGGGAAGAAGAATTTTAACCAATTCATTTCTAAAAAACCCGTCTTCGGCACCCAGCTTAGCTATACCTTCTTTAACGCCAATGTTTAGTGCTTCTTTCAACGCGGTGGACATTTCACTGGTAGATATTCCGGTTAAATCCACATTTTTTTTGTTTTCAGCGCTTTTGTCGCCCTGACTTCCCTTTACCGCTTCTTTTAAGCTATCAAATATGCTTTGTGCTTGGGCAGAGGCAGAACTCAATGCACTTATAGCCAATCCGGCAAGAAAGATTATCCTAAAAATCATACGATGAGAATTTATGCAAACTTAGGTAAATTCTTTTATAGGCTACTACAGTCCCCTTTTCCCTTCGGCCCAATAGGGTTCAGTTTGGATATGCTTCCGGGGCACGCCCTTTTCCAACAAATAACCGCGCACCCGCTGAATAGACTTGGCTCTTCCTGTAAGATAGAAACCTACCTTGTCCCCGTATATATCCTGCCAAGATTCTAATACCTCCAAGGCCCGTTTAGCGGGAGAATCCATGGATGCGCGGACAACCGTGGTTCGATCATCCGTGCCAATTTCCCATGAAATATTTTCGGGTGCAAATTCCAATAAGCCTTTAAATTGACTACCGCTGCGCTCGCACTCATTTGCAATGCAGTGGGCCAAGCCAACGGATGTCTCATCACCGAAAACCAAGTGTACTGGAAATTCGCTCCGGTATGCTAATTTACCTCCGGGACCAATTAGTTTGAGCTGCTGCCCTTCTTCCAAGGCTTCCGCCCACATGCTCCCGATCCCGCGGCCATGCAAGTAAAAAATCACCTCACAGGCTTTCTGTTTTGTATCAAAAACCGACGGTGTATAATGTCGATAATCCGTATCGGTTACCCGAAATTCAACAACTTGACCCGGCGTAAAAGCAATCGATTTTATATCTCCTTCAAAGCGGACTTTCTTTAACGATTCATTCAAATAGGTAACATCTGTTACCGTTACCGCATGATAATATTTGCTGGACAGTTTTTCAAGGGTATCTCCAAGCCATTTCGGAACACTGGGCATAACTTATCTTTTTTCTGTTATTAAGAATAATTCTTAATAGAGCAAAGGTAGTTGATTCAACCTTATTTCCAAATTAATTGAATAAGTTGCCATTTCTTTGATTTTCTGGTAGTACTCCACGATCGGTTCCTCTTTCGCCTGACGAGATTTAAGATTTCAGGGACCGAACCGGTTTACAGCAATTTCATCACAAGTACAAACAAAATTAAGGGTTGCGGTGTTTTTTCTGTGAAATCAGTTTATTTTCATGTACATGCGCCAGTCTATGAAACAATTATATACCAGTGACACCTCTCCACAATTGCACCCGCAATCCTTTAAACCTTCCTCGCCCTTCTTTCTGAAAGAGATACAGGACTTCGATACAGATTTCAAAACCCACCCGATTGAGAGGGCATTGATAAGAACCGAACAAAAGTATAAGGCCCTGTTTGACTCCATCGATGAGGGATTCTGCATTATCGAAGTGATTTTTGATCCGAATGAACGGCCTGTGGACTATCGCTTCCTTGAGGTCAATGCCGCATTTGAACGGCAAACAGGTATCGTAAATCCAACCGGACGGTGCATGCGTGAAATTGCCCCTTTGCATGAAGAGCATTGGTTTGAAATCTATGGAAAGGTTGCAGCAACGGGTGAACCGGTACGTTTTGAAAACCAAGCAAAACAACTCAATCACTGGTATGAAGTGTATGCATTCCGCACAGGCGATCCGGAACAGCGGCAAGTAGCGATCCTATTTAAGGATATAGACGGTCGAAAAACTGTTGATCAATTGAAGGACGATTTTATCAGCATCGCCAGCCACGAACTGCGTACTCCGCTCACCGGTATTAAAGGTTATACGGACCTGCTAAAACGGCAATTACAAAAACCAACTCCAAATGGAGATTTGCTTACGTTGGTCAATAAGTTGAACAAACAGGTAAACCGGCTCGCCAATCTTGTAAATAATCTTTTGGAAACTACCAATTTATCTCGCGGGGAACTTGTCCTCACTAAAAAATGGTTTGATCTCAATGAACTGATCGTAGCCTGCATTTCCCAGTTGCACCCCATTGCGCCCAAACGTACACTGACCTTAAAACTGACAAGTGTGCCGCCGATTCTGGCTGATCAAAAACGTATTGCTCAGGTATTGACCAACATCATTTCCAATGCCATTAAATATACAGAAACTGAAGGAGCCATTGTGGTCAGCACAGCGAAAGAGAGTACCGATTCTGTAAAAGTTACCGTACACAACATGGGAGTGGGTATTTACCACAAATATGTGGGAAAAGTATTTGATCGTTTCTTTCGGATCAGCAATACCGAAATGCCTAATCATTCCGGTATGGGGCTGGGACTTTACATCTGTGCCGAAATCATTAAACGTCACAACGGCAGCATCGCATTGGAGAGTACTTCAACTAGCGAAGTGATTTTTTCCTTTACACTTCCATGCAAAGCCACAACTCACTGCACACCAATATAAAAGCAGAACACTTCAATAACCCTACACTAAAAGTTTTAAAAAAAACATCAAAATTAGTGGCTATACCAAAACTTTGGCATCGTTTTCGCTAATGATGGATAGGTTTAGGTTGATAGCCCCTAACCCCATTGGGGCGGCCGTCCCGGTTTATGCCGGGACGGTTTTTTTATGCCCTCTATTTCCCTTACCTTCGTACCGACATATTTCCAAGTAACATCCGTCCATGAAAAAGATAATGCTAATTTTACTGACGATGTGCGCTATTTGGGGCGCCAACGCACAGGATGAAGCCCGATTACTACGTTTCCCCACCGTACACGGTGACCAGGTAGCCTTTACTTACGCCGGCGACCTGTACATTGTACCGGCAAGCGGAGGTGTAGCGCGGCGCATAACCAGCCATCTAGGGCACGAACTGTTCCCCCGTTTCAGTCACGATGGTAAGTACATTGCTTTTACCGGACAATACGATGGCAATACAGAAGTTTTTATCATTCCGGCAACGGGAGGAATACCTAAGCGGATTACCTATACACCTACGCTCAGCCGCGACGACCTAGCGGATCGTATGGGCCCTAATAACATTGTGATGGGATGGACACCGGATGACCAACATGTCATTTATCGGGGCCGTGGCACCTCATTCAATCCCTTTAAGGGCAAACTGTATTTAGCCCCCTTGAATGGCGATCTCAGCCTGGAATTACCTTTTTCGGTTGCATCCTGGGCCTCCTACAATGCAGATGGGTCTAAGCTCGCCATGAATCGCGTGTTCCGTGAATTCAGGACGTGGAAATACTATCGTGGAGGAATGGCCGATGACATCTGGCTGGTTGATCCCAAGTCTGGTGACACAGAGAATGTGACCAACCATCCCGCCCAAGATGTATTTCCAATGTATTATCAGGACAAAATCTACTTTGTGAGCGACCGTGATCGTACAGCGAACCTTTTTGTATACGATACCCAAAGCAAACAGACGCAAAAAGTAACCAATTTCACCGAGTACGACGTCAAATTCCCTTCTTTGGGAGATCACGCCATTGTATTTGAAAACGGTGGTTATATTTATCACCATGACCTAATAAGCGGACAAACTCAAAAACTCCGTATTATCATCGCCGAAGATTTTGCATCAGGCCGGAACAGACAGGTTGATGCGTCCACATTTGTATACAGTGCTGATATTTCTCCCGATGGCAAGCGGGCAGTATTCGGTGCAAGAGGAGATGTCTTTACCGTACCAGCCAAAACAGGTGTTACCCGAAACCTGACACAAAGCAGTGGGGCACACGACCGTAATGTAGGTTGGAGCCCCGATGGACAATGGATCAGCTATATTTCAGACCGGACGGGAGAAGATGAGCTATACATCCAGAAACAAGACGGCACAGAACCTGCCCTCCAATTAACCAAAGGAGGGGGTGCCTATAAATTCAACCCGGTCTGGAGCCCTGACAGCAAAAAACTGCTTTACGGCGACCGCAACCAGGATCTCTATGTGGTGGAAATCCCGTCGGGTGCTAAACAGCTGGTAACGCATTGCGATGACGGCACCATAACCTCGTACACGTTCGGTCCGGATAGTAAATGGATTGCCTATTCGTTACCCGGTAAAGCACGTGAGTTTACGGTTATCAACCTATACCACCTCGATACAAAACGCATCATCCAGGTCACCGATACATGGTACAATAGCAGCCAACCTGAATTCAGCCCAGATGGCAAGCTACTTTATTTTGTTTCGGAGCGCGACTTTAACCCTACCTACGGAAGCACCGAGTGGAACCATGTATACAACAATATGAGTCGCCCGTACCTGGTCCGGTTAAACACCGCTACCAAGTCACCTTTTGCTGAAGAAAGCGACGAAGTAACCACCTCGTCAGTCTACCCGGAAGAAGAGCGCACCCAAAAAGACGATTCAAAAAAAGAAACCCAAAACGAAATCACCATCACGGTAGATGAAGAAGGGCTAGCAGACCGTATTGAAAGCCTACCTGTATCTCCCGGCTCTTATTTTGGCCTCGTTGCCACGACAGATGGACTGTATTACACCGGAGGAAGCCAGGGAAACCGTAGCTTTAAATTTTTCAGCCTCGCTGACAAAAAGGAAACCGAAATCGGAAATTTCAGTGGCTATGCAACCAGCCCGGATCGGAAGAAGATACTGATTCGAAGCGACGGGGATTTTTTCATCGAAGATTTGGGTAAATCTAAAATAAGCGCTCCCTCCAACAAAGTAAATATGGTGGGCATGAAAGTGACCGTAGATCTGAAAGCAGAATGGAAGCAAATCTATGATGAGAGCTGGCGACAGATGCGGGACTATTTTTATGACCCCGATATGCATGGAGTTGACTGGAAGGCGATGCATGATAAGTATGCGCCCCTATTGCCGTATGTCAACCACCGTGATGACCTCACTTACCTCATAGGTGAATTAATCGGTGAACTCAATGTAGGCCATGCTTATGTGAACAGCGGGGACCGTCCCTCCCCCGAACGCATCCCTATGGGATTACTGGGGGCCATTTTCAGCCGCGATCCAAGTGGTTATTATCGGATAGATAGTATCCTCTCGGGCCAAAGCTGGAACACTACGCTGGCATCCCCGCTACGAGCGCCGGGAGTAGCAGCCAAGAGGGGTGAGTACATTACGGCAATCAACGGTACCTCGATGAAAGACGTAGAGAATCTTTACCAAACGCTGATTGGAAAAGCAGGTCAGCTGGTGGAAATCGAAATCAATGGTTCACCAACCGCAAAGGGTGCCCGGAAAGTCCTGGTAAAGCCGATAGCGGACGAATCGGCTCTCTATTATCACGAGTGGGTGCAGCAAAACATCGCCAAGGTAACGGCGGCCAGTAACGGCCGGATTGGTTACATACATATACCCGATATGGGACCGGACGGACTTAACCAATTTGCCCGTTATTTCTACCCTCAACTTGACAAGGAAGCGCTCATCATTGACGACCGCGGCAATGGCGGCGGCAATGTCTCGCCAATGATTATCGAACGGTTGATCCGCAAACCAGGTTTAGGTACTATGCGTCGTAACAATAAAACGGCCTCCATCAAACCCGATGCTCATGTAGGCCCCAAAGTGTGTCTTATTGATCAGTACTCGGCGTCTGACGGAGATTTGTTCCCCTGGCAGTTCCGCTATTACGGCATCGGACCTTTAATTGGACAACGCACCTGGGGCGGCGTCGTTGGTATCAGCGGAACGCTCCCCTTCATCGATGGTGGAGATATGCGCAAACCTGAATTTGCACACTTCGCAGCAGATGGCTCTTCTTTCATTATTGAAGGTGAAGGCGTACATCCGGATATCGAAGTAACGAACGATCCGTATGACGAATATCAGCAAAACGATGCCCAACTAGCCCGTGGAGTAGCGGTACTTCTCGAAAAATTGGCGGACGGCAGTGCCATAGGTGTACCGAAAATACCGGCATTTCCAGATAAATCAAAATAAGGATATCTGTGCGATAATTTAAACGGAGCATCCCACATTTTACTAAATTTGCGGAACGCAGTAGCCAATGGAAGATTCTTTACGAAAAGAGACGATACCAGCGAGTTATTTTCTACCTCATATCAAAGATCCGATTACCCGGGCTTTGGCTATCACTTGTTTATTAAGCGTATCATTAACGATTCTTAAAATAATCGTTATTCTTCCTCATTTCTCGAACGACGCGCTCCGTATTGTTGTCTTTGCCGTAGTCTCGGCGGCAGCTGTCTTTCTCTGTGCGAGGGCGGCGAAGACCCCCCACCTGATAAGACGGTATTACCACTTTGGCCTGATGGTTTACGTTGGCTACCTGGCTATCAGTATATTTTTGCTTAGCAAAGGAATCAATATTTCAACCTTACAGGAGTTTTATCTTGTGATTATCTGGGCATTCTTCGGGCTCGGAATACGTTGGGGCATTTTATATGCGGGGTTAACAATCGGGATGGCCGTGGTCTTTCTGGTCTATTCCAATCAGGCCCTCACAACCATTTATCTCTTACCGCCGAATATTCCGTTTTGGACGGCTATCTTTGTTGTTGTCACTAATTTTGTATTGGCTATTTTTAGCCTTTATGCCTATCAGCGAGCCATCGTAAAAACCTCCGAGGAAAAAACAGCGTTAAATAAGCAGCTAAATAAACTGCTTGACGCCAAAACGGATTTTCTGTCTACGATGTCACATGAATTGCGTACCCCATTAAATTCGGTGATCGGCATTACTAATCTCCTTATTGATGCAAACCGGGATACGTCACAGAATGAAGATTTAAGAAACCTACGCTTCTCTGCGGAAAGCCTGCTGCTGCTCATCAATGATATCCTAGACTTTCAGAAAATGGATTCCCACAAGCTGGAGCTGGAATTAATCCCTTTTAATCTGTCCGATTTACTGGAAGACGCCTGCGGAAGCCTGAGAACCAAGGCTTCGGAAAAGAATCTCTTTTTTGAAGTCCATAGTGACCCACGGCTATTAACCTTTGAGGCAATCGGAGATCCTACACGCTTGACCCAGATACTGTTCAATCTAGCCAGCAATGCGATTAAGTTTACCGAAACCGGGGGGGTTAAGGTTTCTTGCCAACTTATAAACGATTACGACGATAAGGCCACTGTACATTTTTCGATTGAAGACACCGGCATTGGAATAGCCGCCGATCAGCAGGCGGTCATATTTGAACCTTTTATCCAGGCATCCAGAAATATTTCGCGAAAATTTGGGGGAACCGGGTTGGGACTGTCCATCGCAAAACACTTGGTTAACCTTCATGGAGGCACCATTCACCTGAAAAGCACACAAAATGTAGGATCGGTATTCTATTTTGATATTACTTATAAAAAATACCACCGACATTTAACCTCCCAGCCCCCCAGTTCGACATCAAGTAACCGCGTAATCAGCAAGGAAAGTTTAAAGGGCCTTCGCGTCCTCCTGGCAGAGGATAATCAAATGAGCGTCCTGTTTATGCGAAAGTTATTCGCAAAATGGGAGATTGAACCGGATATCGCGATGAACGGCCAGGAAACCATCGATAAGCTCGACCAAGAAGCTTATGATGTTATTTTGATGGATCTGCACATGCCTGTGATGAACGGCATCGAAGCAACCCAGCACATACGCTCTATGGAAAATCCCTTAAAATCCAAAGTTTACATCCTTGCATTAACGGCTTCGGTTTCCGATGACATCATTGCAAACATCAAAGCACTTGGATTTGACGACTACCTTGGTAAACCTTTCCGCCCGAATGACCTACACCACAAACTCGAAAAAATACTCCGAAAGCAATATATTCTCAGCAAAAAACATCATTTTTTTTGTTTTTTTTAACTAAAAACAAAAAATTACATGCAAATAATATCGATAAACTTAATAATTTATCATTATATTGATTAATTATATGATTATTTATAGTAAAAATATATTATTTTAGTAAAAAAATACACTTATTAAAATAAAAACATGATATTTAATGACAAATGATCATTTTTTTAAACATTATATATCCAATTCAACCAATTGGGATGAAATGCGCGATTCAAAATCCATCAGAAAGCCCTATTTATCCGTTTTTTCCAACCTACAGCAACTGAATATTGACACATTGATCAGCAAACACAATATTGCGAGTGAATTGTTCATGAATCAGGGCATCACATTCACTGTGTATAATAATGAAGAAGGAATCGAGCGAATATTTCCATTTGATATCATCCCCCGAATCATCACCGGAAGCGAATGGGAGCAAATTGAACGCGGTATTGCCCAACGGCTAAAGGCGTTGAACCTATTTATTAAAGATATTTATAATGAACAACAGGTCATTCATGACGGAATTATCCCCGCAAGTCTCATTGCTACATGTCCGCATTACAAACGTGAAATTTTCGGAATTAAAGTGCCTCATGACATCTACGTCCACATCTCGGGAATCGACCTGATCCGCGGAAACGACGGCAAATTTTACGTATTGGAGGATAACCTCCGGACGCCATCGGGTGTAAGCTATATGTTGGAAAACCGCGAGGTAACCAAACGGATTTTTCCAGACATGTTAGCTGCGAATAACGTTCGGCGGATCAGCAGTTATCCGGTTATCCTACATGAAATATTACTGGAACTGGCTTCTACGCAGATATCCAATCCCCGTGTTGTGTTGCTTACACCCGGGATATACAATTCGGCTTATTACGAACATTCCTTTCTAGCCCGCCAAATGGGCATCGACCTCGCAGAAGGGAGAGACCTAGTCGTTGAAAATCACAAAGTTTACATGAAAACAACGAAGGGATTAGAACAGGTACACGTCATTTACCGACGTATAGACGACGAATACCTAGATCCATTGGTGTTCCTCAAAAACAGCGCAATCGGCGTTCCTGGCCTCATCGGTGCATACCGAAAGGGTAATGTTGCCATCGTCAACGCAGTGGGCAATGGGGTAGCAGACGACAAAGCTGTTTACGCATACGTGCCTGAATTGATCAAGTATTACCTGCACGAAACCCCCATTCTTGAAAACGTGCCGACTTACCAATTGAGTGATCCCGATGCCCGGAAATATGTCATGGAAAACCATCAAAATATGGTCATTAAAAGCACCAACCAATCCGGAGGATACGGGATGGTTATGGGCAATACCATTACGGAAAAGGACTGGTTGAAAGCCAAGGTTATTATTGAAAACAATCCAAGAAATTATATCGCCCAGCCGATCGTCGCTCTTTCCACCGTTCCCTGTTTCATCGATGGCAAAGTTGTGCCCCGTCATGTGGACCTAAGACCTTATGCGTTGTGTGGCCCTAAGGGTATACAGCTTGTACCCGGCGGGCTCACCCGTGTAGCACTCAAAGAAGGGTCGTTGGTAGTTAACTCCTCCCAGGGCGGAGGCAGTAAGGACACATGGGTTATTGACGATCCGGATTATCTAACATAATTATACACATGCTTAGTAGAATAGCTGATTCTCTCTTTTGGTTGAACCGATACATGGAACGTACCCAAAGCATTCTGAGGGTGGTTCATAGTCATTATATCATTTCCTTAGATAACGATACCATCGGAAGCACAACCTGGAAACCCATTTTAGAAATTTTTGCTCAATTGCCCGACGCTGAGATTGCACAAATTGAAAAGTTGCCGGGGGCTGTTTTAAAAAAAATTATTATCGACAACAACAATCCCAATTCGATCAAGACCATTGTGGCAAAGGCAAGGGAGAATGCACGCGGCGTGCAAAATCACATCACCAAGGAACTTTGGGAAGCAGTTAATTCGATGTATCACCTAACCAATAAGTCACAACTCAGTTCAAAACTCTCCGGCCCTGATGCCCTGGAAGCAGTTGACCAATTTATGCGCCAAAGTGTGCTTTACGCCGGTATTGCAGACATCACTATGCAACGAGGTACCGGGTGGGATTTTATGAAGTTAGGCAAATACATCGAGCGTAGCATGGAGACCATTGTGATTACCGATAAGCAGTGTCAACTATTTGGGTACGATCTTCAGCAGGAACGCGATGTTGCGCATTGGCGATTTTTGCTGATGTCCCTGGCCGGATATGAAGTATACTTAAAAACGTACCGGTCATTCAAACATAACAACAGCATCCTGCACCAGATGCTGCTCAATGAAGATTATCCCCATTCTGTTATCTTTTCCCTAACCCGAATCGATCGCTATTTACGCGATGTGACCAAAGAAAACGAAACTCCCGAAAAGCAGGCATTAATCCGTACTTTTGGCCGGTTATACAGCAAGATGAAATACATGGAACCAAAAAGTTTGGAGACTATGGATCTACAAGCCTTCTTCAAGGAGTTGCGCAACGATCTATTAACCGTCCACAATCAGCTGGAAAAAGTATTTTTCTCGTATTAGCAAGTTGAAACCATCCAATGGCAATATTTAAAATCCACCATATAACCAACTATCAGTATGACAGCCCGGTCGTAGACAGTGTCAACGAAATAAAGGTCTTTCCGTATTCCTGCCCCGAACAAGAAGTACTGCAAATGGAACTGAATATATCCTTTTCGCCAGACGTGCAGCTATTCCAGGATTACTGGGGCAACCGATGTGGTTTGTTTTCGTTACTCATTCCCCACAAGACGCTTGCCATCGAAAGCAAAGCTGTTATACGAACTACCCAGTCCAATCAATTAAAAATTGATTTCCACAGTGATTTCCAACAATTGCAGGAGGAAAAACGCAATAACCTATCGTTGATTGAACTATCCTATTTTGAGCCCGTTAAAAACCAGGAAACTATTGATAAAATAGCAATGCAGTTGACGGAAAATACCAACAGCGTGGCAATGCTCGTGGAACAATGCTGCGAATATATTTTTAAACGATTCAAATATGTAAAAGGCATTACAACCATCGAAACCACGGTAGACGAGATATTGGATCACCAATCCGGCGTTTGTCAAGATTTTGCGCACCTCATGTTACAAATATTGCGTACCATCGGTGTTCCGAGCCGTTATGTAAGCGGGTATATCTGTCCCAATAAAAATGGTATGCGCGGAGAAGGTGCCACCCATGCCTGGGTGGAAGCCTATATTCCAGGTTATGGATGGGCAGGCATCGATCCCACAAACAATGTATGGGTAACCAACACACACGTTAAACTTGCCATCGGCCGGGATTTTAATGATTGCAGCCCCGTAAAAGGGACATTCAGAGGGAATGCCGAACAACATTTGTCCGTATATGTATCGGTAGGTTATGAAGACGGTCACGTCTTTGAGGGTACCAACGACGTAAAACAGGAACCGATGTTTCCGTTTTCACATGCGATCGAAGCTTCGGATCACATCAGCACCCAACAGCAGTAATGCTTACACCAAGCCGGTTATCCAAGCCGGATATATCCCCAGTAATAACGTGGCGAGGATAGCCACTACCAATACGGTTTTGTAATATCCGTTCACCACTAGCTGGTCTCGATCAAGCGGTCGGAAATACATCGCCACAATAACGCGGAAATAGTAGAAAATACCTATTGCTGCGTTCAAAACTGCCAAAACGACCAATAAAATCTGGTAATCAGCCAATACCCCTGAAAACATCATAAATTTGCCGATAAAACCAGCCGTGAGCGGAATCCCTGCCAACGACAGCATAGCGACCGTAAGCGCTAAAGAAAGGTATGGGTTCTTCTTAGCGAGGCCATTGAATGCCTCAAAATGATCGCTTCCCGTAGCTCGCTTAACCAAGATGAGGGTACCGAAAGCGACAACAGATGCCAGCGAGTAAGCCGCCGCATATATCAATACCGCTTCTGAGGAAGAGGGACCGACCGCTACGATGGCAAAAAGCATATACCCGGCATGTGAAATGCTCGAATAGGCCAGCATACGTTTAAAACTTGACTGTACAAGCGCTGTGATGTTTCCAATGAACAACGTAACGACCGTCATGACCAGCAATGCTGGCATCCAAAAGTCCTGTAACGGAACGAAGCAGAAATAAAACAACCGAAGAAAGCCGGCAAATGCGGCCGTCTTAACGACCGTAATCATAAACGTCGTAATCAGTATGGGTGCGCCGTCGTAAACATCGGGTGCCCAGAAATGAAAAGGAGCTGCGCCCACCTTAAAAGCCAGCCCTACCAGTAGCAATAAGATGCCACCGTAGAAGAGCGGAGAAACTGCTTGGGGATTGGATACCACGTAATCCTTGATTTCCGCTAGGTCAAAAGATCCGCTTGCACCATACAGCAACGCCACACCAAACAGCAAAAACCCGGTAGAAAATGCCCCCATCAAGAAATACTTCAACGCTGCCTCGTTGGATGCAAAATCTTTCTTCCGGATACCTGCAAGGATATACAGCGCTACCGACATGATTTCTATCCCGATGAACAACATGGCTAGGTTGTGGAAGGACGTCACCAATAATGCTCCGGTCAGGGAGAAAAGAATTAGTGCATAATATTCCGCAATATGTGTGCTTCCTGCATCAAAATAGTTTTTTGACAACAATAAAACCAGTATCGTCAACAACACACACAATACCGAAAACGCAATCGCATAATGGTCAAAAAGCACCATTCCACTGTATAAAGGCACAGCTTGTCCTTCCCATTGGATCACAAACAGCACCAGGGTGCTTACCAATCCCAATAAAGATACCGGCAGCAGTGCATTCCGGGCCTTGAATAATCCCAAATACAGCACCAATATGGCCAATAAAGACAGCGTAATGATTGCACTCATATTTTGTTTATCTTAACTTCCGTCCGGTTTAACAACCGTAGGACTGATTATGCTTACTAGTTATTAATCAAACTTACCTTTCCAATCAACTCCGTAACGGCGGCTTCGGAAATATGCAATAGCGGCTTGGGATATATTCCGATACCGATCACCAACACTGCAATAATTGCCAATACCAACCACTCTGTCCCCCTCACGTCTGCAAAATCCGAAGTCTTTGCATTTGCGTCTCCAAGCATCACTTTCTGATACATCCGTAGTAAATAAACCGCACCCAATATCAACGTAAGCCCTCCGAAAACCGAATACCAAATACCATACTGATATATCCCCATCAACAACAAAAATTCTCCGACGAACCCGTTGGTCAACGGTAATCCTACAGCTCCCATTACAATTACCAAAAATAGGATGGCGAGGGCAGGTGCAGCCTTGGCAATTCCTCCCATGTCGCTCATCTCACGTGTACCCAACCTTCTGGTAACGATATCCAGCACAAAAAACAACCCTACTACGCTGATGCCGTGATTAACCATCTGGATCATTGCTCCCTGCACACCTTGTACATTCCAGGCAAAAATCCCGGCACCAATAAGCCCCACGTGTGCAATCGAAGAATAAGCTACCAAACGCTTTACGTCCTGTTGTTTAAATGCGATGATGGAACCATACACGACACCAATTATACAAAGTACCAGGGCCAGGTGCCCATACGCCGCAAAACCCAGGGGAGCAACCGGAATTAACCAACGGATTAACCCATATACTCCCATTTTAAGCATAATACCTGCCAGCAACATGGTACCAGCGGTTGGCGCCTCCGTATAGGTATCTGGCTGCCAGGTATGGAATGGGAAAATGGGCATCTTGATGGCAAATGCAAGGAAAAACGCCCAAAAAATCCAACGCTGCGTACTCGAATCCAATGCAAGTTGATAAAATGAAGTCAACTCGTAATCACCCGACGGCACCTGAAGGTGTAAGTAGATGATGGCAATCAGCATCAATAAGCTTCCCAAAAACGTGTAGATGAAGAATTTAAGGTTTACACGAATCCGGTTCTCTCCGCCCCACAGGGCACAGATGAAGTAAATCGGTATCAACGCGATCTCCCATCCTACATAAAATGCAAAAGCATCCAGGGCCGTAAAAACCAGTAACAAGCCGGCCTGCATAAATAATACAAGTGCATAAAAGCCGCCTTTATAATCATAGCTGAATGCCGATAGAATAATCAACGGAACCAACCCATTGGTCAGCAATACCAACGGCAAACTAATGCCGTCGATACCGATATGGAAATGGATACCCAAAGCAGGTATCCACGCGAATTGCTGTTCAAATTGGATACTGTCATCGGGCACAAAACCCGATAAAAACGGGATCGTCAGTCCGAGTGACACCAAAGATACCAGCAACGCCAACTGCCGTGCGGCCTTTGCCTGTTTTACAAAAGCGAGCGCGATTGCTCCAAGGACCGGAAGTAATAAAAGTATAAATAGATTGTCCATGTACGCGATATAACTTCGTCTCGATTAACCGTTAAAAACACCGTAGGCCAACAGCGCCACCACCGCAATGACCATCATAAAAATATAGAATCCTACATTGCCACTTTGCAGCAAACGGATTCCCTTGCCCGATTTGCCTGTAGCACTTCCAAGCCCATTGACCACCCCGTCAATTCCTCCCCGGTCTACCTTACGGTAGAAAAATACGGACAGTGCATTCAACGGACGTACGATCAAGGTATCATATAACTCGTCAACATAAAATTTGCGGTATGATAGGCGAGACAAGCCACTGCGGGGTACATCATCCGCAACCGGTACCACTGCTTTTGATACATACTGACGATAGGCTACTACAGCCATCACGATGGCCGCCAACGCAGAAATACCCATCAACACATATTCGGTACTATGTTCCAGATGAGCCTCTCCCACTTTTTCAACGCTTTCTGCAAATACCGGAGCCAGGAAGTTGGCCAGTGCATGTTGCCCGCCCAAAGCAGCCGGTACATTCAGGAAGCCTCCAAGGGCTGCCAATACCGCCAACACCACCAAGGGAACCGTCATCGTTGGAGGCGATTCATGCAGGTGACTCGCCTGCGCAGAAGTTCCCCTGAATTGGCCGAAAAAAGTAAGAAATAGCATCCGGAACATATAAAAGGCCGTAAACAGTGCCCCCATGAAACCAAGCACCCACAGCACCTTGCTGTGTGCAAAGGCATGGGCCAGGATTTCGTCCTTTGAAAAAAAGCCTGAAAGCGGCGGGATACCGGCAATGGCAACGGTACCGATCAGCATGGTCAGGTACGTCACCGGCAGGTGCTTTTTCAGTCCACCCATATTCCGCATATCCTGTTCATCACTCATTGCATGGATGACTGAACCAGCGCCCAGGAACAACAATGCCTTGAAAAATGCATGGGTAATTACATGGAAAAACGCACCGGTAAACGCGCCAACCCCGAGCCCCAGAAACATGTAACCCAATTGAGACACCGTAGAATATGCCAATACCTTCTTGATGTCATTCTGTGTGACAGCAATAGCCGCTGCCAGCAACGCCGTACAGATGCCAATGGCGGCCACTATCTGTAAGGTAATCGGCGACAAGGTAAAGAGGATATTAGAACGGGCAATCATGTAGATACCTGCCGTCACCATGGTTGCCGCGTGGATCAATGCAGACACCGGAGTCGGACCTGCCATTGCATCGGGCAACCACGTAAATAACGGAATCTGCGCGGATTTTCCCGTTGCAGCAACAAACAGCAGGAGCGTAATCAGCAGGAGCGTGGTATCGCCCATAGTCATATTGGCTGCCTGCGGAAATATCCCGGCAAATTCAAACGTACCGAACGTGGCAAATATCGCAAACACCGCAATGAGGAATCCCAAATCACCGATGCGGTTCATCACAAATGCTTTCTTGGCTGCGCTGGCATACGATGAGTTTTTAAACCAAAATCCGATCAGGAGATAGGAGCAAAGGCCCACACCTTCCCAACCGATAAACATCACGATGTAATTGGAACCCAATACCAATAGCAGCATGAAGAAAATGAACAGGTTAAGGTAGGCGAAGAATTTGGCAAACCCCGCATCGTGCTGCATGTATCCGATGGAATACACGTGAATCAGGAAACCGATGCCGGTAACAATAAGCAGCATGGCGGCACTCAATGGGTCTACCAGAAAAGAGAGTGAAACCTGGGCGCTACCCGCACCGATCCAGTCAAAAACCGGCTGCGTAAATGTTGCGCTCTCTCCAGCTTGCCTTAAGGTATAAATGGTGGAAAACACGCCACAGCTCAACAGGAACGAAATTAATACAACGCCGCACCCGACAACACCGACCAATGACTTTGGCAACACATTCCTACCAAGTCCATTGACCAAAAACCCGATCAATGGCAGCAATGGAATCAACCAAATTAAATCTATCATGCTATTTAGTAGTTCAAATCTTCAAATTCAACAATTCCGTCATCACATTAGCCCCGCAGCCGATTCAATGCATTGATATCAACCGATCGTGTATTGCGATAAACCATCACAATAATGGCTAAGCCAACCGCCACTTCCGCCGCAGCCAATGCCATAATGAAAAACACGAACACTTGTCCCGATGGATCACCGCTATGCGCGGAAAAAGCCGTCAATAGCAAATTCACCGAATTAAGCATTAATTCGATAGACATCATGATAATGATGACATTACGGCGAATCAGCACGCCAATGACTCCAATGGTAAAAATTAGACTGCAAAACAGGATATAGTGATTGAGCGGAACACCCTGTATTTCTTGTACGATAGTCTCCATTTACGCGTTTTTTGGATCGTTTTTAGCCAATAATACCGCACCTACCATAGCGGTCAACAATAAAATTGAGGAAATTTCGAATGGAAGTAAAAATTCACTGAACAGCACTTTTCCGAGATTGCCCACCAGGCCAATCTCTGTATTTTCCACGATATCCACACCGGTAGCCTGGAGCACCCGGAAGGAGCCTGCCAACGTTACCAACAAGCACATCCCGGCGATCACTCCCATCACTTTCACCAAATTGGATTTAAGTGGTTCCGTATCCTTGTTCAGGTTAAGCAACATCAGTACGAATAGGAAAAGTACCATGATTGCACCCATGTACACAATGAAATTGACGATCGCAAGAAATTGGGCATTCAACAGAATATAATGTATGGTAAAGGTGAAAAAAGTAATGACCAAGTATAATACGCTGTGTACCGGATTTTTGGCAAAGATGGTCATCAGCGCAAAAAAAATCGACAGAAAGGCTACAAAATAAAAAATACTCATCAGGCTATCGTTTCTTGCTCCTTTTTATAATCAAACCGGGGTTCCACCAATTTGTCTTTGCCATAAATAAAGTCCTTACGCAATTGCTCCGGCGGCACATGTGAGCCATCCAAGAAAATAGCTTCCTTGGGGCAGGCTTCCTCGCAAAGTCCGCAAAATATACAGCGCAACATATTGATTTCATATACCGCTGCATATTTCTCCTCGCGGTAAAGGTGTTCTTCCCCTTTTTGCCGTTCTGCGGAAATCATGGTAATGGCCTCTGCAGGACAGGAGAGTGCACACAGCCCACATGCGGTACACCGTTCGCGTCCTTCCTCGTCACGTTTAAGTGAATGTTGGCCACGGAAGTTCTTAGAATACGGACGCTGCACTTCCGGATACTTATACGTAGCCTTGGGTTGGAAAAAATACTTGATCGTAATGCTGAGCCCCCGGGCAATAGCGGGTAAATACATCCGCTCCCAAAAATTCATGGGCTTTTGCTCCAACACTTTTTTCCGATTACTGAGTGATTGCATAGTCTCTTCCCCCAATCCAAATTAAAAATAGGTGTCTTTTACAATGGTTACGATACCCGTCAACACGATATTAGCCACCGCCAAAGGTATTAAAATCTTCCATCCCAACCGCATCAATTGATCATACCGGAAACGGGGAACTGTCCATCGGATCCACATGAAGAAAAAGATGAAAGCAAGAATTTTCGCAAAGAACACCAACACGCCAATGATGGTAATCCAATTCTGGGATAGCCCCAGGTCATACATAAATGGAAAATTATATCCGCCAAAGTACAAAGCGGCCATCAGCGATGATGACACAAACATATTAATATACTCGGCAAACATATAAAAGGCCAGCTTCATGGAAGAGTATTCCACGTTATACCCCCCTATCAACTCCGTTTCGCACTCTGCGAGGTCAAAAGGCACCCGGTTACATTCGGCAAATGCACAGACGATAAAAATCAGAAAGCCGAGCGGTTGTACCCATATATTCCAGTTGACAAATCCTTCCTGCTGGGCAACGATTTCCTTCAACGAAAGCGTGCCGGTTACCATCAGTAGGGCAATTAGGGAAAGCCCCATGCCAATTTCGTAACTGATACTCTGCGAAGCGGCACGCACGGCTCCCATCAAAGCATATTTGTTGTTCGAAGCCCATCCACCAATCATAATACCGTATACACCCAATGCCACCACGCCAAATATATAAAGGACCCCCACGTTGATATCGGCAACCTGCAAGGTGATCACCCTGTCACCGATGGTCAGCTCCTGCCCCCAGGGTATCACCGCACTACTGATGCACGCGGTAAACATCGCAATGGTGGGGCCGGCGATAAAAAGAGCCTTATGTGCTCCTGCAGGAATGATTTCCTCCTTAAAGAAAAACTTGCCCCCGTCGGCGAGTGGTTGCAGCAGGCCGAAAGGGCCCGCACGATCCGGGCCGAACCGCGCCTGCATAAAGCCAGCCACTTTGCGTTCCACCAGTGTGGAATACATCGCAATAAACAGCGTGATAGCAAATACCGCCACCACCAAAATCGTTTTTTCTAACAATAAAGCTGATTCCATCGCTTCTAAAAATGGCTAAAGCAGTTCCTTAGCACGTTCAAACTGTTCTTTATTCGTTTCCTGCAACAAGAGGTTCTTTTTCACCACCGGAGGCGGGTTCAACTCATCGTAATGATTCAATGAAATGACCGATGTAGGCTTTACGTTACGGGGGCCTTCGATCACCCAATCCGAGGTAGCCTTCTTATCAAACCGGCAGGTGTTGCAGATAAATTCTTCCACTTCACCGTATTCATCTTTCCGGGCAGTTACCCGCAATACTTCCTCACCTTTATACCACAACGTCACTTTGCCACTGCATGTAGGGCAATCGCGATGTGCTTCCACCGGTTTGGTAAACCACACCCGGTTTTTGAAACGGAAGGTCTTGTCTGTCAACGCACCCACGGGACAAACATCAATGACATTCCCCGAAAATTCGTTATCAATCGCGTTCTTGATGTATGTGGATATCTCAGCGGCGTCGCCGCGACCCAATACCCCATGCACCCGCTTCGGGGTAAGCTGATCGGCCACAAATACACACCGGTAGCAGAGGATACAGCGGGTCATGTGCAGCTGCACTTTGTCCCCGATATCGATCTTATCAAACGTCCTCCGTTCAAACTCATACCGCGTACTGGCTAAGCCATGCTGATAACTCAGATCCTGCAAATGGCACTCACCTGCCTGATCGCAGATCGGGCAATCCAACGGGTGGTTGATGAGCAACATTTCCACCACCCCTTTACGCGCCTCCAGCACTTCAGGAGACGTAATGTTCTGTACTTCCATGCCGTCCATTACGGTTGTACGGCACGACGCCACCAGTTTAGGCATAGGACGCGGGTCCTTTTCAGACCCCTTGCTCACTTTCACAAGACAGGTCCGGCACTTTCCTCCACTGCCCTCCAACTTGGAATAATAGCACATAGCTGGGGGCACGATATCGCCACCGATCTGACGGGCGGCATTCAATATGGTTGTTCCCGGCGGCACTTCCACCGGAATCCCATCGATGCTTACCTTAAATTTTACGTCTTCCGCCATCTTTTTTTAGCTATCGGCTGTCAGCTTTCGGCATTCAGCCTTGTTTTCTAACCTCGTACCTCTAACCTCGTACTTCGTACCTCACATCACCGGCTCCAGTGGATCCGCATAGTGTGCCAATCCATAATTCCGTGTCTGTGCTTCCTGACCGTTGGTTACATGCCACTCAAACTCATCCCTGAAATGCCGGATCGCACTGGCCACCGGCCATGCAGCCGCATCGCCAAGCGGACAAATGGTATTCCCTTCGATCTTCTTGGCAACATCCACCAACAGATCGATGTCACTGAATGTGCCATGTCCATGTTCGATTTTATGCAACACTTTTTCCATCCACCCCGTTCCCTCGCGACAGGGAGAACATTGGCCACAGCTTTCGTGATGATAGAAACGGGTAAAATTCCACGTGTTACGTACAATGCATTGATCTTCATCAAAGGCAATAAATCCACCCGATCCCAACATCGTTCCGCTTTGGAACCCGCCATCGGCCAATGATTCATACGTCATTAAACGCGATTCGCCTTTCAGCGTTTTCAGAATCAAATTAGCGGGCAGAATGGGAACCGAAGATCCACCGGCCACCACCGCCTTCAATCGCTTGCCATTCGCAACGCCACCGCAATACTCCTCTGAATAGATAAATTCTTCCACAGGTAATCCCAATTCGATTTCATATACACCGGGCTTATTTAAATTACCTCCTGCAGAAATGAGCTTGGTTCCGGTACTGCGTTCAATACCAATCTTTGCATATTCTTCACCGCCATCGTTAATGATGGGGACCGTGGCTGCTATGGACTCAACGTTGTTAACCACCGTAGGGCAATTATACAGTCCTGACACCGCGGGGAATGGGGGTTTAATTCGCGGATTACCCCGCTTGCCTTCTAGGGATTCCAAAAGCGCCGTTTCTTCACCACAGATATAGGCACCGCCACCGGGCTGTACGTATAACTCCAGGTCATAACCTGTTGCCAGTATATTCTTGCCCAGAAATCCCGCTTGCTTAGCTTCAGCAATTGCCCTTTCCAGGATACGTACTTGGGGCATCATCTCTCCACGTACATAGATATACGAAGTGTTTGCACCCAGCGCATAGCTGGCTACAATCATTCCTTCGATCAGCGCATGGGGAATATGGGTCATCAGGTAGCGGTCTTTGAACGTTCCCGGCTCCGACTCATCGGCATTACACACCAGATAACGCGGTACCCCTTCAGGTTTGGCCAAAAAGCTCCACTTCATTCCCGTGGGAAAACCGGCCCCACCGCGACCCCGGAGACCCGACTTCTTCACTTCTTCCACCACATCATCGGGGCTAAGCGTCTTCAACGCTTTTTCCACCGCCCGGTACCCGCCTTTTTGGCGGTATACGTCAAACGTACGGATTCCCGGAACGTTGATATGTGTCAATAGTAACTTACGAGCCATAACAGTCTGCTATCAGCTGCCGGCTATGGGCTGTTAGCCTATAGCCGCCGCTTTTTCTTTTAATTCATCAATTAATTTGTCTACGCTTTCCTCAGTAAGGTTTTCGTAAAACGTATACTCGGGGCCAATCTGCAATACAGGGCCATAACCGCACGCAGCCAGGCATTCCACTCCCCGCCAGCTGAACAGTCCATCGGGTGTCACCTCCCCTTCTTTTACGCCCAAACGGGTTTCGATATGCTTCATGATCCGTTCAGCTCCTACCAGGCAACACGGGCCGGTGCGGCATACTTCCAACGCATATTTACCGGGAGGCCGCAGGAAAAACATGGTATAAAACGTCGCTACCTCATATACTTCAATGGGTTCAATCCCAAGATACGCAGCTACCCTGTCCATTGCCGGAACACTCAGCCACCCATAGACGGCCTGTACTTCATGCAATATGGGCAATAGCGCCGATTTTTGCCGACCTTCCGGGTAACGCGCCACAATTTCGGCAAACTTGCCGAGCAATTCATCCGTGAATTCCACGGGGTCGTTGTGTTTCACACTAAGCATCCAGTTCTCCTGCTATAACATTTAGACTACTCATATTGATGATGGCATCCGAAAGCAACATCCCACTGCTCATAGGCGCATACATCTGATAGTTTATAAACGAAGGTCTACGGAAATGCAACCGGTAGGGCGACCTACCTCCATCACTGATCAGGTAAAAGCCCAACTCGCCGTTAGCACCTTCCACACAATGATATAATTCCTTTTTAGGTGCGTCTATTTCGCCCATTACAATCTTAAAATGGTAAATCAACGCTTCCATATTATTATACACCTGCTCCTTTGGAGGCAGGTAGAAATCCGGCACATCTGCGTGAAATATGCCTTTGGGCTCTTTTTCAATCTTTGCCAGCGCCTGCTCAATCATTCGCAAACTTTGCCACATCTCACTGTTGCGAACGAGAAAGCGATCGTATACGTCGCCGTTCGTACCTACGGGTACTTCAAAATCAAATTCCTCATAGGAGGAATACGGTTCATTTGCCCTCACGTCATAGTCCACCCCTGTAGCCCTCAAAATAGGACCGCTCCAACTGTAGTTAAGGGCCGTTTCAGGATCAACAGCCGCCACGCCTGCGGTCCGCTCAATAAAGATCCGGTTACGTTCGAGCAACGCTTCAAATTCTTTCAGTACCGCCGGAAATTCTTTTACAAACTGCTTGATTTTCGAAAAAGCCGTTTCGTTGAAATCTCTTTCAAATCCCCCAATCCGGCCAATATTTGTCGTCAGGCGTGCTCCGCAGATTTCCTCAAAAATTTCATAGATAAACTCCCGCTTTACCATCATGGGAATGAACCCTGCAAACGTTCCCGTATCCACGCCCAATATACCATTGCAAATAATATGGTCTGCGATGCGGGACAGTTCCATGATAATCACCCGCATGTACTGTACCCGTTTCGGAAGTTCAATATCCAGCAGCTTCTCGACCGTCATGTGCCACCCCATGTTATTGATGGGTGATGAACAATAGTTGAGCCGGTCGGTCAGTGTGGTGATCTGATAATAAGCACGGTGCTCGGATATCTTCTCAAAAGCGCGGTGAATATACCCAATGGTAGACACACCACTGACGATGCGTTCTCCATCTACCTGCAATACATTTTGGAACACCCCGTGTGTGGC
Source organism: Parapedobacter defluvii (assembly GCF_014642075.1). Classification (GTDB taxonomy): domain Bacteria; phylum Bacteroidota; class Bacteroidia; order Sphingobacteriales; family Sphingobacteriaceae; genus Parapedobacter; species Parapedobacter defluvii. Next base: position 88,061 of record NZ_BMIK01000007.1, read on the forward strand.
GGGGTGGGTCGGGCCGAGATTGAGGGTAAACAATTCCTCCTGCGGATCGTTGTCCACAAAAACCGGTTTATTGCTCGTAATCTTACTGATTGATTCGCTCATATTACATACCGCTTACCTTCCAAAGAAGTAGTCCTTTTTATCCATGCGATTGGGATCTTCCAGAGGATATTCTTTACGCATGGGGAATACTTCCATATCGTCTACGTTCAATATTCTGCGCAGGTCAGGATGTCCTACAAACTGGATTCCGAAGAAATCGTATGTTTCACGTTCCATCCAGTTAGCGCCATTCCAAAGCACAGTTGCCGTCGGGATCGCCGGATAACTGCCTTCTAAAAAGACCTTAATCCGGATACGTACGCCATTCACCAAGCTGTGCAGGTGATACACCACTGCAAATTCTTTCGGGAGATGGGGGTAATGAACTGCCGTGATATCGGTTAGATAACCAAACTGCAATTCCCCATTTGTTTTTAAAAATTCAAGGACGTCTAAGATATCCTCCTTACCGGTTTCCAGGGTCAACAAACCATAGGATTCTTCCAATGGATTGAACCGCCCTTCAAACCGGGAGTTAAGGCGCGCAATGATACTTTCGTTACTCAGCTTAGCCATGGGTAGTGAATCCGTATTTCTCCAGCAATGCTTTATACTCCGGCGTTTGCCTTCTGTTTAATGATTCGTTTTTTACAATTTCCTGTAAACGCATCACACCGTCAAGAATTGCCTCCGGCCTCGGAGGGCACCCGGGCACATATACATCCACCGGAATAATTTCATCAATTCCCTGTAACACGGAATAGGTATCAAATATCCCCCCACTGGATGCACAGGCTCCGACAGCAATTACCCACCTAGGTTCTGCCATCTGTGAATAGACCTGCCGGAGTACCGGTCCCATCTTCTTGGCAATGGTACCCATCACCATGAGCATATCGGCCTGCCGGGGTGAGAAACTATTACGCTCCATCCCGAAACGGCCAGCATCGTATGTTGCAGCCATGGTAGCCATAAACTCAATGCCGCAGCAGGAAGTCGCAAATGGTAACGGCCACAACGAGTTGGCTCGTGCCAAACCGATTGCCTTATCCAATGATGTCGCAAAAAAACCGGACCCTTGAATCCCCGGGGGAGCTTCCGCTAATTTTATATCACTCATTACTAACCCCTTACCTATCTAAAAACAAAAACCCATCAGTTACAAACTGATGAGTGCAAATCTACAATATATTGCCCTTTAATCCGGCTATTTATATTATTTAGAAACGTTCTAACAAATAGCTATTCCCAATCTAATGCCCTTTTTTTGATGACATAAATAAAGCCCAAAAGCAGTAAAGCCATAAATACAAACATTTCGATCAGTCCTGATAAACCGAACTCCCGGAAGTTAACCGCCCAGGGGTACATAAAAATGACTTCGATGTCAAAAATCACAAACAATATGGCAACAATAAAGTATTTGATGGAGAAAGGTTGCCTGGCATTCCCGATAACTTCCACCCCCGACTCGAACGACCCCAGTTTGGTGGCCGTCTTTACTTTGGGGCCGATGAAATGGGTCAACAAAATCACACCCACCGAAAATAATGTGGCTACACCAAATTGAATAAGAATGGGTAAATAATCCGCAGGTGTGCTCAATACTTCTGATTCCATATGCATAATCCTAAGATGCGCCAAAGCTAAAAAATAAAGCGCTAATTCTAAAATTAGCGCTCTATTGAATCTATAAAAACAGAAGTTTTTCTACTGACCGGAAGCTGCACCTGTCGACGCTGCAGACTCTTGTTCCAAATACTGCAAGGTTTGTTTCGCCCAGGTATTTCCAGGATCAAGCTTCAGAACCTCGCCGATCAAATCCCGGCCCTTTTGGTACTCGCCGCGCTTTACACTAACTACAGCAATTGTGCTGTACGCATCAATAAGTTTGCTCTTATTTTTCTGGATTTCAGCATCCCCTTTTTCTTTGACCATTTCAATATATTTCAGAAAATAAGGTTCAGCCAGGCCCTTCGGATTTTCGGTATCATCCAACAAATTATTTACGTTCGCACGGAACAAATAAGCATCCTGTGTAGTAGGCGCCTGTTCAATTACCACACCGAAGGCTGTATCAGCTTTATGCAACAGGGCGGTTTCTGCCTCTCCCCGTTGGGCTACCGGTTTGGTAGCTACGGCATAGTAAGCGGAATACCCCAAATAGAAGTTGTCGTAAATGAAATTCCTGGAAGTAGGCGTGGAAGCGGCAATTTCAAATACTTTGGAAGCATCCAGAAATTTCTTAGCCGTAAACAGCTCTTTACCCACATCGTTCAAATCGTTAGCAACAGACGAGTCGGCAGCTACCGCCTTCTTCAGCTGATTAATCCCTTCACTAAACAGGACTTCGTCAGTTGGGTCGCTTTGGGTAGCCAATTTGATGTCCGCCAATCCCAAATGCAAATAGTCGAGCTGAATGATCCGCTCAGCTTCAATCCGCGTAAACAGTTTATCTAAGGCATCTTTACTTTCCTGATACTGTTTATTTTCATAGGCTGAATACCCGAGGTAACGCAATACTTTCGGATTCACATCTTCCAACTGCGCCAACTCCGCTGCTTGTACTTGCAGCTCTTCGTAGTCCTTCACATATACCAAGAAGTCAGCATAACGAATCCGGGATTCTACCGTATAATCGGTCTTATCCATGTATTGCTTGTAGTAGTTCACGCCTTCACGGTTGCGCGCATTGTAAGCCACCGTATCGGTCGCTGTCAATGCCCAAGCACGATAGGTCTCTGCCAACTCGCGGTAAGTCGGTGCATAGTCCGGCACATCTGCTGCAATCTGCTTTAAGCCATCAATTGCCTCTTGCCAAGCATACGACCCACGGGTGATGACCTGCATCTGAACCCGGGCACGTGTCAATGTATTGTCCAACACCGATGCATCCCGGTAGTTTTTGTAGGCCATACTGTTATTTTTCAACCCGAAATACGCATCGCCCAATGCCAACGGAATCAACGGATCCTTGAGATTTTTAGCCTTTGCCTGATCCAGATACTCCACTGCTTTTTGGTAATCCGGATTCGGCGCATCGATATAAGCACGTCCGATGTGATACAGTTCCAAATAGTCCTTACGCTTGAGCTTTCCGGTCGCTTCTGCAAATTTAGTAGCAGCAGCGGCGGCGTCTTCTTTATACAGATCTATGATCCCTTTTCCCACCGTGTTCAGGTTTCCTTTCGGGTCTGCTGCAATCCCCTGATCAAAAACGGCTAAGGCTGAATCCAAGTGCTCATTATGTATGTATACAAGCCCTAAATAAAAATAATTCTCTCCATCTTTCGGCTTGTTCTTCACAAGCGTTTCCAACATTCCTTTCGCCTGGGCAAACTGTTCTGCATCAATTGCCTTCTTCGCATCGTCCAAACTCTGCGCACGTACCCCGGTAACCACAAAAGCAAGGGATATACCCCATATCATTGCTTTTTTCATCATGTTCATTCTATTTAGTTTAAACTTCTATTTTACTTCCTGATAATCAATTCTCTTGGCGGTATGCTATCCGGCAATAATCCGGCTTTCAAAATTACCCGCTGACCGGACTCCCCCGTCAGGTACGCTGCAAACCCCATGCCTAAACTCTTACGGGGTTCCGCGTTAATGATATAAACCGGCCGGGCCAACGCATATAGACTGTCTGCTAAATTAGATTGTGAAGGTTTATAATATCCTCCACCCGCCGGCTCACCCTCACGTCCTTTCACGCCCAATACCTTTATCCCCTCTACGTACTTCTTTATGCCATTATCGGGCCTTACAATCCAACTGACGCCGACCACACCGATTGACTGGGGTGTCTCATACACATACTTCAGCACATCAAGGTTCGACTTCAATGCATATACACCGTTCGCTGGCAACGAATCCACTCCCGCTAACTCCTTCAACAATCTCACCGTGCTAGAGTTCGGATTATCAAATACCAACTGATTCAGCGAACCGGTCGATTTTTCACCTCGCATGATTTTTACCAAGTGATCCAACGTGATTACCGAATCAGAAACCTGCTTATTGACAATAACAGCTACCGCATCTGTTGCAAACTTGTACACCCGGGGTGTAAACTTACGCGCTTTAAAGAACTGGTTTTCCTGTTCGGTCAATTGCCTCGTCAATACCGCCACCTCTACTTCCTTATTCAGCAGTTTGCGGATGATCTGGTTCTCCTGAGCGCTCGTTAATTCCACATTTGTGCGGTCATACAAATGCTCAAATACCGCTACTTGTTCCTCCATGACCGGAAGCAGTGTCTCGTCCGCTACCACCTCCACTTTACCACTAACAATGGTCTGAGCCCGCTTTGTTTCGGCGTTATTACAGGACCAAAAAGCAACTATCCCAAAGAAAACGAGCCGTAATAATACTAATTTTTTCACGGTTATGAAAAAATAACCAATTTTTTACAAAATCTCAACCCCACTATTTGCACTACCGATTTTGCCAAAGTCGCACAAATCGAAAAAAAGAGTAAACAACCAGTAGGACTCCAAACAATGTCCGCAGGGTCCTATCCAACTGAAGCGGAAAATCCTTCCAAAAAATAATTGCCATTCCCAACGCAAAATAAAAGCCGAACATAAATAGTCCCAAAACAGACAGAAACCGCTTGGTGGGCGATTTCTGTCTGCCATTTGTGTTTTGTTGATGCGGTTGCGATGCCAAGCTTTACCTATTGTTGAAGGTTAAGCCGGATGGGCAACGTATAAGCTACCCGAACCGGACGACCGTTCTGAATACCCGGACTCCACTTTGCTGCTTTGGAAAGAAGCTTTACCGCTGCGTCTCCCGTACCGTATTTCAAGTCTCTAACAACCTTTATATCAGTCAGACTTCCATCTCGCTCCACAACGAAAGACACCTGCACCTGACCATTCACACCAGCCTCAATGGCAGCCTGTGGATAATCATAATTTTTGGCAATCCATTCCATGAACGACTTCATTCCTCCCGGTGGTTCCGGATTGATTTCAACGGATTGGAAGATCTGGTCACTTGATGTTTCCGTTACTTCCGCGTCTATTTCGCCTTCACCTACCGGCAAATCAATCCGGATTTCCGCATTCGGATCCCCTTCAATGGTTTTTGATCCCGGATCTGCCAATTTAAGTTGCTCAACCGTGGGAGGTTCCTCATCCTGTACCTGTTCTGCGGGGACCACCTTCGGCTCGGGCATACGCACCTGGTCCACCCGGGGGGGAGGAGGTTCTACGGGTGGGGGGGGAGGAGGTTCCTCTTCATTTACGGGTGGCGGCTCTGAGAGCACCACCTCGGTCTCAATAATTTGCTCGGTCGGCTCATTACTACCCAAATCTACTCCAATCCACCGTGCAATCGCAGGTGATAATAAAAGCAGCACAAAAGCAATGGATGCCGAAAACAACCCGATGGTAGTAGCTCTGGGCGACAACTTACGGAGCTCATATGCACCATAAGCCTTGTTTCGACCGTCAAATACCACATCGAGCCATTCTTTCCTAAAAATATCCAATTTTGAACCTATCATAGCTATATTCTGTGGTTATTCATCAATCGTTATACAAGTTGTCCCGCTTCAATACTTCAATTTCCGGATCGCTGATGGTACCGATCATATAAATCGGTGCCTTGATGATATTCATTTCATCCAGTATATCCACCAAATTGCGGTGTGTCGATTTTTCACTGGGGCGTAGTACAATAATCAAGTCTTTCCCGGTCTGTTGCTTCACCTGCTCCATCTTTTTAATCAAGATGGGCCGGATCCCCTCTTTACCGTAATCGACAATTTCAGGCCCTTCGATAGGATTGCTGTAATCGCCATGATACCACTCGATCTTGTTGTTGCTGCCGAGCAGCAGCGTCAGGGTCCGGGTATCGGCTACCTCCAGCCTATCTTCCGGATCTTCTTCGTTCTTATCCGGCATCGCCACATCCATGGCATTCGGCTTGTTGATCGACGTGGTAAGCATGAAAAAGGTGATCAAGAGGAACGCCAAATCCACCATGGCCGTCAAGTCCACTCTTGGCTGCTGCTTACCGCCGGTATTTAATTCTGCCATTTGTTATTTCCTTTATTGTTAGACCGTATTGCCTTACATTCCTTCTCCGGCACGGAGACTGGTGATCAAGCTGAACTTGTTCACCTTTTGGCTTTGCAATACATCGATTACCTTTTTGATTTCAGGGTATTTCTCTTCGGCATCCCCTTTAATCGAAACCCTCATCTCGGTGTTTTTTAACTCCTTGGTTGCTACACGCGCTGAATAAATCCAATGGAACAGCTCATTGCTTAACGCATCGGTCGAGTCAACCGGGATTCCCGGTTGGAGCCCGGGCTTCACGCGGTCATTTGGCCCCATGTTAATCAATTGCTTTAAGTTACCTATCGGTACACCGAAAGTTTCCATCGTAGAAAACTTAGCCTTCTCTTCCGGTGTAAACGGTATGGAATATTTTTCAGACATGAGTTCAAGCATCCGGCTCCGTGCGTTCCGATTGACTACGCCAAAAAAGACTTTACCTCCGTCACCAACCGTTATCAGTCCTAAATCGTCATCCGGCACTTTTACCTGCGTAACCGATGCCGGTGTATCCACCGGCAATGGCTCAGGTTCCCGGGCCGTGGCTGTCAATATAAAAAACGTGAGCAGTAGAAAAGACACATCGCACATGGCGGTCATGTCTATTGTCGTACTTGCTCTCTTTACTTTAACCCTTGGCATATGTGTTTCGTTTTATCTTTACTTATAGATGCATCATCCACCGGCTTTCCATAAATTGCCGGAAATTATTTCTATTTATGCGAAGCCGCATACGTTTGGACGATGGAGAACCCAGCCTCATCTATTGAGTAGGTTAACGTGTCAATCTTGGAAGTAAAGATGTTATAGAATACAATTGCGATAGCAGACGTAGCAATACCCGTTGCTGTGTTAATCAACGCTTCGGAGATACCGTTTGCCAATTGTGCTGAATCAGGCGCACCACCGGTGGCAAGTGCCGAGAAGGCCTTGATCATCCCGGTTACCGTACCCAATAGACCCGTCAACGTACCGATGGACACCAAGGTAGCCATAATCGTCAGGTTTTTCTCGAGCATCGGCATTTCCAATGCAGTAGCTTCCTCAATTTCCTTCTGAATAGCTACGGTAGCCTGCTCCGTGTCGAGCGCCGGATTTGCTGACACATCTTTGTATTTCAACAAACCTGCTTTGATTACGTTCGCTACCGAACCCTGTTGTTTGTCACATTCCGAGATGGCCGAATCAATGTTACCGCCTCCGATAAGCGACTGGATTTTCCGCACGAAATTACCCACGTTACCTTTTCCGGAAGCCCGGCTGATTACGATAAAGCGCTCAATTGCAAAAACCCATACCATCAAGAACAACCCCAACAACACAGGAACCACATATCCTGCGTGGTAAACCATTCCTAAGTAATTGCCTTCTACCGGACGATTTTCAGGATTCCCGTCAACGAAGTTATTCGGATCACCCATAATATATCTCCATACCAATGCTCCGATAATGAAACAAATGATAATTGCCAGACTTGCAAAAACATTGGATGTTGAATTGCTCTTCTCCTTTTTAATTGTGCTTGTTTTTGGTGCGTTTGCCATCTTCTTGAATTTTTAGATTTTAATGTTGTTAATTATGATTTTTAAGTAATTTGTACAATTTAATCAGTCGCTAGCCACCATAATGGCTAAAGCAAATATAGTGTTTTAAAGTAAAAACAAAATGTCCCCGCCAATAATTGTTTAGTAAACTCTCTTTAAGCTTAAGGGATGCGCAGCAGCAGCATCAGCACACCCTAACATTCAATGCTCTTGTATTCACAAAGCAATTTCTGCACAATGAAAACTATTTTTTTTTGTAATTGCAAATTAAACATTCAAAATAAATAGGTTTTAGCAGCGCATAAATGGCAATCCTACATTTATTGATCTACCCAACCATCACCTTAATCTTCAATAAAGAACTAATTGTCAACAATTTAATCAGAAATATTGTCTTCTATTATCCACCGGCAAGTTTTACCCGGTATCCTTCATCACTGAGTAATTGCAGGATACGCTGCCTGAAATCCCCCTGAACAATAATCTCTCCGTCCTTCGTGCTGCCGCCAACGCCACATTTTTGTTTCAATTTTTTTCCCAAGGCTTCCAAATCGTCCGAAGTACCTACAAAGCCCGTCACCAATGTGACCGTTTTCCCCCCACGCATCTTCCGGTCCAACATCACCCGCAGTTGCTGTTTATGATTGGGTAGCGTCTCGGTCTCATCGCTATCCGCCTCCTGATAGGCAAAGGTTTCATCCGTAGAATATACGATACCGCTATACCGCTGTTTCTTTTTCATCGACTATTTTTTTCTCTATCGGCGATGAAGCTTGCATGAGCTAATCTAATATGCCTTTTTTTCTGAGCGGCCGCTCATGCAGGTTTCATATCTTTTACTAAACGGTGATTTTATCAATAAATTGTTTTAATGAAGCAATAAGTACCTCAGCAAAGAATACGCAGTGTACTGGGGTTAACCGTGATATCCAATACCGTACCCATTTCTCTGGGTTCCCCATCTACATGCACCGCATCAGCCCGCTCACGTTCAATACGGATCTGCTTACCAGGTATAATTTCCACATACTCCGATTGATCCGCTGTTTTGTTGAATAAGTGAAACAACATCATCGGAATGGTGTATAATGGAAACTTATGAATGATGCACACGTCGAGCACGCCATCTGTTACCGAGGCCTGTGGCGCTACATATGCGTTATTCCCATATTGTGGCGAATTGGCCACGCTGATCATGAATGCTTCCCGCTCCAAAATCTTCCCATCGATATCCAGCAGGTAACGTTTCGGCTTATATGTACTGATTTCACTTACCACCGCTTTCAGGTATCCGATCGGCCCACGGATGTTATCGCTGGCAAACCGATCACTTACCGATGCATCAAAACCGATGCCCGCCATGTTGAAAAAAGCCAGTCCGTTGATCGTACCGCTATCAATGGTCATGGTTTCAAACCGATTTAGCCGCCGCACCGCCGCACGCTCATTTAGCGGGATTCCCAGGTATAGTGCCAACCCGTTGCCCGATCCTTCCGGGATAATTCCCAATGCGGTTTCCGTACCGTTCAATGCCGATGCAATTTCGTTAATGGTTCCGTCACCTCCCACTGCCACCACCAGATCAACCCCATCTTTTACAGCCTCTTTGCTCAGTTGGTTTGCATGGCCCGCACATTCTGTAAAGACAAATTGAGCATCGTACAAGCCCATATCAAGGCCCTCACGAGCTCGCTTTTCAAAACCCTTTTTCTTCTTGCCCCCCGATATCGGATTGACAACAAATAAAACACGCTTTTTCTTTATCACGGCCTTCATGAACACCCGTTTATCTCCGCAAATGTATTAGCATTATCCATATAAACTACCCGACCCCCTAATATTTTATATAAAATTAATATAAGGAGAGAGTCTCAGTTTTGAAAACGCCAAAAGTATCGTAGCTTTGCTGCCGAAATTACAAAGCGACATGCCTTATTTATTTACTTCAGAATCTGTTTCAGAAGGGCATCCCGACAAGATTGCCGACCAAATTTCCGATGCGCTTATCGACAATTTCCTCGCTTGGGATTCCGATGCGCGCGTGGCGATTGAGACCCTGGTTACCACCGGGCAAGTTGTATTGGCCGGCGAGGTTAAATCCAAGATATACCTGGATGTTCCAAAGATTACACGTGCAGTCATCGAACGTATTGGGTATACCAAATCCGAGTATATGTTTGAAGCAAACTCGTGCGGTATTCTTTCTGCTATCCATGAACAGTCGCCAGATATTAATCAAGGCGTAGATCGCAAAGAAAAGCAGGAACAAGGCGCAGGCGACCAAGGCATTATGTTTGGATACGCCAACAATGAGACCGAAAATCTCATGCCCCTCGCATTGGATCTTGCACATCGGCTATTGCATGAACTTGCCGCCTTACGTCGTGAAAACAGAGAAATCACTTACCTCCGGCCGGACTCCAAGGCCCAGGTAACGTTGGAATATGACGATAACCACAAACCCATTCGAATCGATGCAATTGTGGTATCCACCCAGCACGACGACTTCGATACCGAAGAGGCAATGCTGGCCAAGATTAAATCAGATGTGGTCAATGTCCTGGTTCCCCGGGTAAAAGCCCAGTTGAAACCTGAACTGCAACATCTGTTTACAGATGACATCAAATACCACATCAATCCTACGGGCAAGTTTGTCATTGGCGGTCCCCACGGTGATACCGGATTGACGGGAAGAAAAATCATTGTAGATACCTACGGAGGCAAAGGCGGCCACGGTGGTGGCGCCTTCTCGGGCAAAGACCCGTCCAAAGTAGACCGTTCGGCTGCATATGCAACCCGGCATATTGCCAAAAATCTCGTCGCGGCGGGTGTGGCAGACGAACTGTTGGTTCAGATATCCTATGCTATCGGGGTGAAAGATCCCATCGGTATTTATGTCAACACGTATGGAACGTCCAAAGTAGGATTATCAGATGGCGAAATCGCCCGTAAAATCCACGAGTTGTTTGACATGACACCTTATGGTATCGAAACACGTCTGAAACTACGCAGTCCCATTTACTCAGAAACCGCCGCTTATGGCCACATGGGGCGTGAACCCCGCACCGTGACCAAGACATTCGAGAACAGCAACGGAGAGACGATATCCTTGGAAGTCGAATTATTCACCTGGGAAAAACTCGACCACGTAGCGCAGGTAAAAGCCGCTTTTGGGTTATAAAACTGCTGCGGAAGTTTCGGCCTGCCGGTTTATTTTCTTCACAAGCCCTTGCAACACGTTGCCGGGCCCCACTTCGGTAAAGGATGTAGCTCCGTGTTCGATCATATGGAGGATGGTTTGTGTCCATCGCACCGGGCCGGTAAGCTGCTCAATCAAGTTCTGTTTAATTTCATCGGGATTGGTATGGGGCTTTGCATCGATATTCTGATACACGGGACATACCGACTCCCGGATTTCAACCGCCTCTATTGCCGCCTGTAGCTCCACCTTAGCCGCTTCCATTAAAGGAGAATGAAATGCCCCCCCCACGTTCAGTTTGAGTGCCCGCTTAGCACCTGCTTCCAGCAGCAGCTCGCACGCTTTCTCGATCCCCGAAACCGTTCCGGAAATCACCAGCTGCCCGGGGCAGTTGTAATTAGCAGGCACCACAACATCGCTGATCCGCTGACAGATATCTTCCACCGTGAAATCGTCAAGTCCGAGGATAGCCGCCATCGTCGAAGGTTGGATTTCTGTGGCCTTTTGCATCGCATTCGCACGGGCTGCCACCAGCCGAAGGCCGTCTTCGAAATTCAATGTGCCTGCCGAAACCAGTGCCGAAAATTCGCCCAGTGAATGGCCGGCTACCATCTGTGGGTGGAATGCCTTACCCATCGCTTTTGCCAGAATCACGGAATGGAGAAAAATAGCCGGCTGCGTTACCCGGGTCTGTTTCAAATCTTCATCTGTGCCCTCAAACATGACATCTGTAATACGGAAACCCAAAATCTCATTAGCCTGTTCAAACAGAAACTTCGTCTCTTCGCTGTGGTTATAAAGATCCCTGCCCATGCCAACAAATTGGGCTCCTTGTCCGGGAAAGATGTATGCTTTCTTCATGTCGTTGTTCAGTTTAATTTAATACAGGTATCGTCTACAGATGCTTGCAAAGATATTATTACCTTGTCAAACATCGAACCTAATTTTCATTTTATATCCGAGGCCGGGCAATGCCGTCTATACCTCCATTAAAAACTCCGTAAGATTTTTCGTATGCGGCAGATTCAGTTTTTTCCGCAGCCGGTAACGCCTGATTTCCACACCCCGGGTCGTGATATTCAGCAAGGAAGCGATCTCTTTACTGCTCATGCTCATGCGCAGATATGCACACAGTTTCAGGTCGTTGGGTACCAGCTCCGGATAATCTGCCTTCAGTTTCTTGAAAAAGTTTTCATGGGCTTCATTAAAACTTTCTTCGAATAGGTTCCAATCCCGCTCGTCGCTACGGGCATCTTCAATGATTTTATTGATTCTCCGTAGTTGCTCTCCCGATAGCTTACGCCCCTCACCATCCTTCAGTTCCAACAGCTCTTCATACACATTGTTTAATAGCTCATTTTTATAAACAATGTTCATTGCCGAATTGGCTAATTCGCGGTTTTTACTGGCCAGTTCCTGCTCCAATTGTTCATTTTTGAGTTTGATGAGCCGCTGTTCATTCGCTTCAGCCTCCTTCCTCAGCAATTCCTGTTGCTGCCTGCTCATGTTTTCCTGCACCAACCTGCGGTGTTTCTGTATCTTATGCTGGTACCATCCACGCCCGGCAATCAAAAGAAAGAAAAACACCGCGGCATACAGTACCCAGGCCGCCCAGGAAAGATACCAGGGCGGTAAAATCGTGAACCGGAAATCGGTGATGCTTGATAAGGTTCCATCCGGCGCCATGGCCCGTACCCGGAACGTATAGTCGCCCTGTCCCAGGTTGGTAAATTCCTTCTGTGCAGCCTCGTCCCATTCAGACCAGGTTCGCGAATACCCCTTGAGGTAAAATTGATACCGCAGGGGAACAGAGCTATACCAGGGCGACGCATAGGTGATACGGAGATTATTATGCCGGAAGGGTATTCCCGGAACCGTGTCCTTACTATACCACCTGCCCGAAAGACTGTCGGTAATGTTGCGAACCGTACGGATCAGGGGGCGCGGCAAGCGGGGTGTGGCAACCGCAGAATCACCAGCCTGGTAAATTGCAAAACCGTCGTCCAAACCCATCAGGTATACATCTTCTTCAATCCGATTGACATTTTCATAGTAGTTCATCATCCGGCCATTGAGCACGGCAAATTGCGTGGAATCCACGTGTACCATCCCCTTTGGGCCGAAGTAAACCAATGAAATCCGCGCACGGTTAATAAACCAATAACGGTGGGCACCCGCAGGAATGACTTTATTAGAAAAGGCAAAAGACCCCAGTTGTTCGTTGAGCTGATCGTACCGATAAAACCGGTCTGTGATGTCATCGTGCCGGTAAAATCCGCTATCCGTGGCAAAAACCGGACTGCCACCCAATTCAAATACATTTAGAAATGTACTATGGGGCAAGCCATTGGCAGAATCATACACATGGACCTGCTTCACCGTGCGAAGTGCACTGTCCAGCAAGACCAATCGTAATCCCTTGTATCCGCTTGCCCAAACCTCGGTTTCCGAAATGGGTTCGATAAATTGGGTTGGATCTCGGTAACCGTCCACGCGGTGTACAAATTGCCATCCCTTCGCCGTCTTATTGAAAACGGTCAATCCGGTATATGTACCCTGCAACAGCGTATTCGGCCGACCGGCCAACTGCCGCAATACCCAGCCTCCGGTAACGGGCGACAGTCGTTCAAGCCGATTGCCCGATATCCGGAATGTACCGTCGTTATGACCGCAAAGCAATTCACCGTCGACAATCGTCAGGTCCCATACCTGTCCCTGCGACCCCTCGATCAGCGTAAATGAGAAAGGCCGGTATCCATCTGTTGGCCATGGGCTGTAAAAAAGCCCCTGATTGGTTCCCAGGTAAATGTTGCCACCAAAAATCTGGGCGGTATAAACCGTACCGATACTTCCGCTGTTGTCGGTATAATAATAGATAGGTGCATTGATTTCTATCCGGTCTATTCCGTTGTCCAATCCTACCCAAATATTTTGCTGAAGATCGGCATGAATACCCAGCACGGTATTGTTTTGCAAGCCATTGCCCTTATGGATATGCTGTACGATATGGCCCGATTCGTCAATGATCACAACCCCCTGCAGAATTGTACCGAAAGCGTAATAACGATCCAATACCTTCAACCCGTTATTAAGTTGTGCAGCCTGCAATAAACCATCGGCAGCATTTTGCCACTTATGGATGATGCCGTTGCTATCCATCCGGAACAGGCCGGATTTAGAAGTACCGATCAGGATTTCTTTTTCCCTGCCGAAGGGCAGCATGGTAAGCACATTGGCTCCTTTCAAAATATCCTTATTCCGTACCGGAACCAGTGCATTTCCTTGTAATTCATGGATACCGTCGGGAATCAGCTCAATAAATGTCCTTCCCCGTACGTGATGCAGAAAAAGAAAAGGTTGTCCATTGCCTTTAACCGTCTGTAAATGATTATCTTCGTAGATATATAACGTGGAAAACGACTGAAAAAGCACCCGGTCGCCATCAATGATGATTTTCCAGATTTCATCCCAAACGGCATCTTCCCGATTCAACAGGCGACTGATTGAATGATACTGCATCTGTCCGCTTCCGGTATTCTCCCAATAGCCAAACTCCGCCAGCCCACCCGTATAGACCCTTCCTGAACTATCCACCGCTACGCTCCGGACCGTACTTTTGTTGGGAAGGGAATGCAGGGTCCAATATTGTCCGTCAAACACCAACAGTCCATCTGCATTGGCAATATACATTATGCCGTCTTTTCCCGCCGCCACCGCCCAGTTTTGGTTGCCCGCTTTGTATTCTGCTTTGGGATATTGCTGTACCAGGGGCGAACCAATACGCGGTATTTCCTGCGCATTAATAACGCCAAGGCAGAGCATAGCAGACAGGGTGGTTATTAAAGATTTCCTGCGCATACCACGAAGATAAATAAACTAAAGAATTTTGTATCGAACAGCCAATGTACGAATGCAAAAAAACCGCCGCCGATTCACATCAGCGGCGGCGAACCACAAATTTATATGCCCAAACACACTAAGGCATATTTATACGGCTTTTTTCCTCGCTCTGGGTTTCACGGCGGGCGCCGTTTTTCAGATTCCCAAAACTGTAGGTGAAGGTAAGCCGCACAACCCTTGTCTCGTTTTTCTGATTGATAACTGCATTCATGTTGTTATAACGTGTCCGCACATCCTGTATGCGGGTGTCGAAAATGTCACTTACAGAAAGCTTTAAATTGGCTTTCTTATTGTAAAAAGATTTATTCAGCCCGGCATCGGCCGACCATTGTGCACCGATATGATATACGCTGTAAATCAATGACGACTGATAATTGACCGATGCTTCGGCTGTCAATGTACTCAGAATATTAAATGTATGGTTGCTTCGCAGCTGCCAAGCAAACTGTCCCTGCTCCAGATAGTCGCCGTTCAGTGGTCCCTTAAACCCCATGTAGAAGGCATTCAGGTTAGTCGTGGTATTCCAGTATTTGGCTATCTTGATAGGTAAATTGAGGTTGGCAAACCAAACTTCCTGCATAGCTAGGTTATCATGGGTTACCCACGTACGTTTGGTCACTGGCTCTTGATTCATGGATTCCGCAATCACATCATTTGTACGGTTATACCCCGCACTCAGGTGATATTTTTGTTTCAGGGTATAAGAGGCCTCAAATGCATGTGTATATTCCGGTCTGAGGTAAGGATTACCTCGCTCGAAGGTATATTGATCAAGAAAATATTCAAAGGGATTAAGGTTGCCGTAGTTTGGCCTGTTAATCCGTTTGCTGTATGAGAGTCCTGTTTGGTGATCATCGGAAATGTTGTAATTGATAAACAAGCTTGGGAAGAAATCAATATAGTCTCGTTTCACACGGTTGGCCATGGTGATGGAATTACCGTCTGAAAGTGTATATTCGCCGCGTAGCCCCGCTTGGGCACCCCATTTACCCAACTGCATGCTGTAGTTGACATAAGCGGCCGCTACCTGTTCCTCATACAGAAAGTGATTGGTTCTCCCTGCATCATTCTGCCAGTTTCCACTTGCCTGATTTTCGAACCGCATGTCATTGTCGGACGAAACATTGCTGTATTTCAACCCTGTTTCTATTTTATTCTTTTTGCCTAAGGGGTGAGTATAATCTACCTTGGCAACCCGGATATCAACAATGGTGGGCATGTCACTGCGCGACAGCAGCGGATCGTCTTTCATTGCTCCGGAAGGCAGGTAAAATGTGTTGTTGTAGTTGGCACGGTTGTGATTCGAAAACCGAGACACATCCACATCTGCAACCAGTTTCCGGCCGTTGCTGTCAATGGTAAATTGGTTATTTAAATTTACCGCAAAACTCGTATAGCTGCCTTCGAAAATCGAGGCCGTGGATAGGGTAGAATCCGGAGCGACCAGCGTGCGGCCAATCAACGTATTGCTTGAATTGTCGTTGTTATTACCGCTAATATAACCACTCAGTAGAACGCCAATCACGTTCCTGTCTGAAGTACTGTAGTCAACACCTGCCCGGTAATTGTGGCTACGATTCCAACGGTTAAAATTGGCAAATTGCTGAAAATCTGTATTGCCGTTATCCTGCACGACAGAACGGAAAATATCAAACTCGTTCCCGCCTCGGTTATTCAGGTAACTGTAGGTTCCGAACACATTGAAGCGGCCCGCCTTGTGGTTGAGGTTGAGGGAAGTATTGGCTTTATGGCCAACACCATAGCCCGTCCCAAGGGTGAAAGTGCCATTGGTGCCGGCCATGCGGTTTTTCTTCAGTACAATATTGATCATGCCAGCCGTACCGGAAGCATCGTATTTGGAAGAAGGGTTGGTGATCAACTCAATGGACTTGATTGTATTACCATCTGTATTGCGCAGGAAATTGGCGAGCTGCTCCGCTGAAAGATATGTTTGTTTACCATCGATCATTACCGTCACTCCCTGTTTGCCCATGAGGCTGATGTTATCATCTTTGTCTACCGTTACCCCCGGAGAGCGCTCAAGGATATCCATCGCGGTATTGCCGGCGGCAAGCGTAGAATTTTCCACGTTGACCACCAACATATCCGGCTTGCGTTCTACCAATGGCCGTTGCGGGGCAGTTACCGCTACTTCTGCCAGCACGGTATTTGTACTTTTAAGCAACAATACCCCGAGATCCTGGGTGCCGGCAGCAGCGGTAATCTTCACCACCTGGCTGACTGCATCTGCATAGCCCACCAACACCGCGGAAACCCGGTACTCGCCCGGTGTGACATTCACAAAAACATAGTTGCCGCTTGCATCGGGAAAAGCCGTCTTTAAGACCGTAGAATCTTTTGCCCGCAGTAAGTTGACCGTTGCCAGGTCCAACGGCGCATTCCGCTCATCCACTACGGCACCCCTCAGGGTCACTTCCTGAGCATATACTTTCGTATACACCGAAACGGTAAGCAGTAGCATGTTGAGGAGGCTTATATATTTCATGTCTGTATGCTTGGCACAGCGATCCCCGCTATCAAAAAGCAATCTGCTTTTTAATACGGCATCGTTCTTTGCTAGGTATTGGAGAATGTTAAACTATGTTATTTGTACTCGTATATAAGACGCCACAATGTGCCGAAAAGTTGCACCGATCCTGAATTAATTTTGGATTGTAACCGTATCGGCACCGGCAGTGCTCCCCGTACGCAACGTATCCATCGGTTCCGGACGCTCCTCGACTGATGGGATAGCCATTGCACACTTTAAGCCTGATTCCTGCATAATCCATTCGGTTTTATCGGGCCGGCTCCCATCTGGATACTGATAATTGTCTTCACACTGGTTAAATGGCAGATCCGAAATATGCCGCTGGAGCTCCCTGTCAATAACAAGCCGGGCCCCTACCGGAATATTCAATTTCAGGTACAACCGCTGGTCGCGCATGAGATCGTCATCCGCCAAGCTGAAATGGCTGTCGAAAATCAGCCTGTCTGCCTGCTGCTGGAAATGATAGTTGATCCTACCCGCACGTTCGGCAGCAAGTTCATAGGTTATCCCATGTGCTGAATATTCGTAAGTAAGGGAAGGAGATTGGGTGGAATCCACTTTTACGATGCGCATATACATTCGGCTTTGCCACTCCATCATATTGCGGTTGCGGATGACGGCACGTTGCCGGATAAATGAGGTACGGTCGGCAGAATCACTTTGTAACCGGATAACCGTCATATCGTTTTTTGACAGGTGGTATACGGGTTGTCTTTCCAACGGACGTTCCTCAACCACCGTGCTTTCCTCCCGGAAGTCGTTGACCGTACGGACCCCATACACCGTCGTGAATCCCACCGCGATCAGCCAGATGACCAACAAGGTAAAGCCTGTATATTGTCCCATCGCCGATCTATTAAACACGATCCGGATAACCAATGCCACCAATGCAATGAAAGGAATAATCGCAACAAAAAGTGCGCTGACTAGCATTGGCGTACGGTAGGCTGGCTCGACAACGTTGAGGGGGAACATCGCCATGTCTGTATCACTGCCAAAGAAACCGAAGGAAGCTACGATACTGATGACCAAGACGACCAGACCGCCACATAGGCCGACCAGGAACAATACACCGATTACCTTAGCCAGGACGATAAAGGCTCTCATCAGGAAATTTCCGGCCGAGTTCAAGCCCCTCTTAAGCCCTTCCTCGGCCCCGGTAAAATTTGAGCGGAGGCCCTCCATCTCCTCCTGAAAGCTGCGTTTGAAGTTTTGCAGATTGGGGGTCTCTCCCCGCATGGCCATGCGATCGGCGCGGGTGCGGGCCAAGGGCATCACAATCCACAGGATGATGTACAGCAGGAATCCCGCCCCCCCGAAAATAAACATCAACACAAGAATAAGCCGGACCCACCGCGATTCGATACCAAAATAATGGCCCAATCCGCTACATACGCCTCCGAACACTTTGTCATCAGGGTCCCTCATCAGCTTGCGCTGTCCACTTGCCGGCGGAATCTCGTAGGTGTCATCGAGCGGTGTATAGGCTTCGTCGGGATCGCCAGCTTCGAAATCACTGACCCTTCCCATCTGGGCGATCACGTCATTGACATCCTGCATCGTGATGACTTCCTTTTTGCCTTGTACAATACGTTCATTGAACATCTCGGCGATCCGGTTTTCAATATCACCCACAATTTCGTGACTATCCGCCGTATAGCCAAAGTGCCGCTTTACATCGATCATATAGGTGCGGAGCACTTCGTAAGCATCTTCCTCAATGTGAAAAACAATGCCGTTTATATTAATAATGATGGTCCTGTTCATTTTTTTGTGGTTTTTTATTCTTCGTTTTCTGATGGATCTTGATGGTTATCGTCTACCGGGGTTCCCTGCCTGGCGTCTGATGTTTCTCTTCCCACACGCCCTTCCATAGATGTCTTCACGGCGAAGACCAATTCTTCCCAGGTCGTATCCAATTTGTTGAGTACTTCCAGACCAGCAGGTGTAATCTGGTAATATTTGCGAGGGGGGCCTGAGGTGGATTCCTTCCAACTGTAACTTAGCAGTCCGTTATTTTTAAGCCGGGTTAACAAGGGATATAAAGTACCCTCTACCACCAGCAACCGCGCTTTCTTCAGCTCGCCGATGATGTCTGAGGCATAAATCTCACCCCGCGAGATAATTGAAAGGATACAGTATTCCAGTATCCCCTTCCTCATTTGGGTTTGCGTATTATCTACTATCATAATACAAAGATATATGTTTTATTTTGTACTATGCAATACATAGTAGTATATAGAAACATAAATTATTGGTAATCAATAATAAAAAATAAAATCAATCGATTGAGATTATCGGATTACTCGGCAGGTTCGATGCGGATCCCTACATCAGTGATTTCAAGCAGGGGATTCTCACGCATATTTTGTTCTAGGGTAAATACATAATTTCCCGTATCCGGAAGGCGGATAGCTTCCTTGATCAGTTGCTGATGCGTATAGACACTTCCAGTGCTGCGGCCCAACCACCTACCATCGGGTTCGGCCAGCTCCAATTCAAACCTTTCGGTTGTATCACGCCCGTTGGGCAGGCGTTGATGCAACAAGATAAATACGTTGGAGTACTTATAACCGGGCGTGTGCCTCAGATTAAGGTAGATATTATACGGCCGGGTAATATCGGTAATATGTGCGGTCAGCTGAGGTTGATCTTCGTAGCGCCAGGCACGATCGGTGATGGCAACATTCTGATCCAGAACCGCAGTATCCGTACAGGACAATGCGCCGGAGGTCATTAGGAAAATACCAAGTAAGGTTGTCCACTTAATGCCCATCGGTTATTAACTATTTTGTCCGGTTTGCTGTTGTCCACCGCCTTTCCCTTTCCGGTTGTTCCCGCGGAAGCGCTTCTTGGATTTAGGTGCTTTCGCTTCAGCAGGCTTATTTTCCTTCTCCGTTGCAGGTTGTTTTGCAGGAATTCCCGGCTCCGCTGCTTTTCCCTGCGGTGGGGCTGCGGCTGCTTTTTTTCCATCGGGTTTCCGTTTGCTTTTACCCGAACGCTTCTTCTTACTCCGGTCATCCAAACGGGTGAGGCTATCCTGACCCACCACGTTTTCGTAATCGTAAATGACAGGCTTTTCCTCCGGTGCCTCTAAGATGACGGCTCCGATTTCTGCGGGCTTCACACCCTCCTTATTCAAGTGGTAAATTTCCTTTACCCGATCGGTCGTAAGCGGGATCCAGTTTTCCTCTCCCGGATAGCTAAACCACATCAATTTCTTGAAGATATCCGTTTTTTGGAGAAAAGCAACTCCTTTCTGCGTTTCGATACGTTCGATATTGTTGGGAATATCTTTCAGGGCATCCATATAGCTGTCCAACTCATAGTTGAGGCAGCACTTCAGTTTTCCGCATTGTCCTGCCAGTTTCAGGGTATTGAGTGAAAGGTTCTGATAGCGGGCTGCAGAAGTTGATACCGTCTTAAAGTCGGTAAGCCAGGTAGAACAACAGAGCTCCCGTCCACACGAACCGATTCCACCCAGCCTGCTCGCTTCCTGCCGCATTCCAATCTGCCGCATTTCAATCCGGATACGGAATGCTTCGGCCATGCGCTTGATCAGTTCCCTGAAGTCCACCCTTCCATCGGCGGTGTAGTAAAACGTAGCCTTGGACTTGTCGCCCTGATAATCCACATCACTGATCTTCATGGAAAGTCCCAGGTCCAACGCCAGTTTACGGGCACGGTGCATGGTCTCCCATTCAAGATCTTTGGCAGCCTGCCATTTCTTGATGTCTGCATCGGTAACTTTCCGGTAGATCTTTTTGGTTACACTTGCTGCATCCACGTTGTTTTTCTTCAGTTGCAGACGTACCAACTCACCCGTCATTGATATATGGCCAATGTCATAGCCACCTGCATTCGGCTCAACGGCCACCATTTCACCCATTTCAAGGTACAGGTTTTCAGGATTGATAAAAAAGTCTTTTCGAGACCCTTTAAACCTGACCTCCACAATGTTGAAGGGTTTATAGTTTGTTGGCATGTCCATGTCGGCCAGCCAATCGTATACATCCAATTTATTACATCCGCTCGTCATGCAGGCACCATTATTCTGGCAACCTGCCGGTGTCGTACCACACCCTCCGCCGGATGAGCAACTGCTACATCCCATAATGATCGATATATGTCGAGTCCGCCAACTGGCGGAACGTTTGATATTTATAAATTAAAACTAGTTGCAAAGATACGTCTAAAAATAATATTTTCGGATTTGCATTCCGCTCAATGTGGTAATGCGCCTCTTCGAATAGACGGATTGCCGCTTCAATTTGCTCCATCCGGTAGTGCTTACTGAACTTCTGCACAAAGTCGAGCTCACCGCTTGGCAGATGAACCAATTGCCCCATATCTTCCTTCAGTAACACCACCTGCCGCATCATATTTAGGGTGTAAAGTAAGAAACTTTTTTGATTTTCACGTCCCAGTTTTGATAACTCATCTTCGCAGATCTTTATCAGCGAAGAGCCGGAATCGGTCACGCAGTGGCGCAGCCATCGGATCATCAAGTCAAAATGGTCTTTTGTATCTTCACCCAGTAAATGAATGGCCTGCTGAATGCTTCCCCCGCTGATGAAGGCAATTTCTTCTGCCTGATGTTTACCCAGTTGATGTCTTTCCATCAGGTACCCGGCTACCTCGGCATCCGTTAGGCGGTTTATTTTGACAAGTTGGGTACGGGAAATGATCGTATTGAGTATCCGGTCCTGGCTTTCCGATACCAAAAGAAAAAGCGTTTTCTCAGGTGGCTCTTCAATGAGTTTCAATAGTGCATTACCCTGTGAATCCAAATATTCCGGCAACCATAGAATCAGCACTTTATATTCCGCTTCAAACGCCTTCAGGCTTAACTTTTTGATAATGTGGTGTGCCTCGGCAATGTTAATATTCGCTTGTTTATTTTCGGCATCAAACTGCCCCCGCCAATAATCAAGACCGAGGTAGGGGTTCTCCAAGAAGGCTTTGCGCCATTCTTCTGCATAGGTTGCCGCAGTATCTTCCTTGTGTTTGGCAAAGAAAGGGTATGAAAAATGCAGGTCGGGGTGGATGAGTTTATTATATTTACGGCATGACGCACATTCGCCGCAGCTATCATCGGGTTGTCTGTTTTCGCAATTGATGTACTGCGCATAGGCTACCGCCAATGCGAGACTTCCACTGCCTCCAGGGCCCAGGAAAAGCTGGGCATGGCTTACGCGGTTTTCTTTTACCGTATTGATGAGGCTCCGCTTGATTGCGGCCTGCCCGACGACTTCATTGAATAACATACAGCTCCTGATTCCCTCCCCTGATCAATTCCATATTTCATTGTTCTGGGTCAGGATGGCGGGATTGCCATCGGTAACCACAACGGTATGCTCGTGTTGAGCCACAAAACCACCCTTATTTCCGACCAATGTCCATCCATCTTTCGCGGTAAGCGCAAGCGTAGAACGGTTCGAAATAAATGTTTCAACGGCTATTACGGTATTTTTCCTAAACCGGTTCCGGTTGAACCGATCGTAATAATTAGCAATTTCACTGGGTTCTTCGTGTAAACTCCTGCCGACTCCATGACCCGTTAAATTTTTAATGACCGTGTATCCACGTTTCTTTGCTTCAGTTTCAATCAGTCTTCCGATGTCTGCAATGCGCACTCCCCCTTTGATTTGATGGATGGCCTTCCATAAAATGTCTTTGGATGCGTCGATTAACCGCTGGTGACCATGGACATCCCGGCCCAGTACAAACGACCCACCGTTGTCCGCCCAATAGCCGTTAAGCATAGCAGAGACGTCGATATTTACCAAATCACCTTCTTCCATGACACGGTCATCGGTGGGAATCCCATGTGCAATTTCGCCATTCAGACTAATACAGGTGCAGCCCGGAAATCCATACGTCAACGTCGGAGCAGATTGTGCCCCTTTGGCTGCCAAAAGCTCCTGTCCGTAGTCATCCAATTGTTTGGTGGTCATGCCGGGTTTGGCATATTCCCGCATCGCTTTTAAGGTAGTAGCTACCACTTCGCTGACACGCTGCATTCCGATCCATTCCGATTCGCTGGTGATTGACATGGTTTTTCCTTATTATCCGTTCATGTAGTTTTATTTCCCTTTAGGCTGTCCTACACCCATTTTCCAAAGGTACGAAAAACATCGGTAATCGGTGAGCCCAACCAGGGTAAGCTAATCGTCTATAACCGTTTATAAACGGTTATATCCGTTTACTATCCGGCTAATCGGTTTTGATCGCCTCATCTTTGTAGGGTCGATGGTCCTAAGAGCCCATCGTTCGTTAATCGCATGTTTCTCACTTAAATGATCACATTATGAACACATTAAAAAACAGCGTACGTCTCACCGGCTTTTTAGGTAGCGACCCCGAGGTAAAAACATTCAGTAACAACAAAACCTTTGCCCGTGTTTCCATTGCGACCAATGAACGGTATCGCAACAGCCAGGGTGAGTGGATCACGGACACCCAATGGCATAACCTCGTATTTTGGGGAAAACAGGCATTGTTTGCTCAAAAAAGCCTTAGCAAGGGCTCAGAGATCGCCATTGAAGGCAAACTGGTCAACCGCCAGTACGTGGATAAAGATGGTGCAACACGTTATGTCACGGAAGTTAACGTAAATGAAATACTTCAGTTCAACCGTAAACCCGAGTGATGTCTGCTCCAACCTGGCAGGTTTTAAAACGTGCCGGGTTGTTTATTCTTTTTTGATTGGCAATTCATGCAGGTTTCAGTAGCTTTGCGGCGGAATAAAAAACGCCACATGATCAAGCATACCGCCCTCACAGACTTACACATGGCCTTGGGTGCCAAGATGGTTCCTTTTGCGGGTTTCAACATGCCGGTTCAATATTCAGGCATCAACGATGAGCACGAGACCGTACGCAATAACGTAGGTGTATTTGATGTGAGCCATATGGGCGAATTTATACTCAAGGGAGACCATGCCCTGGATCTGGTACAGAAAATCAGCTCCAACGATGCCTCGAAGCTCCACGATGGCAAGGTGCAATATGCTTACATGCCCAATGAAATGGGTGGGATAATCGATGATTTTTTGGTCTACCGCATTGACGAAAAAACCTACTTACTTGTGGTCAATGCATCAAACATCCAAAAAGACTGGGATTGGATTTCCCAGCACAATACGTTTGGCGTTACGTTGAAAAATATTTCGGACGAAACGTCTCTGCTTGCCGTACAAGGACCAAAAGCCACGGAAGCTTTGACCAGCCTTACGGAGATCGATCTCCCTACCATGGAATATTATACCTTTGCCAAAGGTAAGTTTGCTGGGGTAGAAAATGTACTGGTGTCTGCCACGGGCTACACCGGAGCAGGCGGATTTGAAGTATACGTAGCCAATAAAGACGCAAAAACCGTGTGGGGTGCGATTTTTGAGGCAGGAGCACCCTATGGCATCAAGCCCATCGGTTTAGGTGCCCGTGATACCCTACGGCTCGAAATGGGCTTCTGCCTGTACGGAAATGATATCGACGACACCACTTCTCCCTTGGAAGCCGGTTTGGGCTGGGTTACGAAATTTTCCAAAGACTTTGTGAATGCCGAGGGATTAAAAAAACAAAAAGAGACCGGCCCGCAACACAAACTGGTCGGGTTCGAAATGGTCGACCGGGGAATCCCGCGCCATGGATATACCATTGTTGATGCCGATGGTCATCCGATCGGGCACGTTACATCGGGAACACAGTCCCCGACCCTCAAGAAATCCATCGGATTGGGATACGTACCCATCGCCTATGCAAAGGAAGGAACCGAAATATACATCGACATACGCAACAGTAACGTAAAAGCTGTTGTAGTGAAGCCTCCATTTGTCAAGTAACCTAAGCAAACCCCACCTGATGAGTCCGAAAAGCATCCGTGTCTGTTTGAGCCCCGCACTGCTCCCATTTTACGAACTTGACGATACAATTGCGGTGGTAATCGATATCTTCCGGGCCACCTCCTCCATGTGTTATGGACTGGCAAACGGAGCACGGGCCATCATTCCTGTGGAAGAATTGGAGGAATGTCTTTCCTACCGGGGCAATGGACATCTGTTGGCTGCAGAGCGTGACGGTCAGGTCGTAGCAGGATTTGATTTCGGCAACTCTCCTTTTTCGTATACCCGGGAAAAAGTAGCCGGAAAAACGATTGTGTTGACCACCACCAATGGTACGCGGGCTATCCAACGATGTGCCCGTGCGAATGCGGTCGTGCTTGGATCGTTTCTCAATATCACTGTCCTTACAGATTGGCTTAAAAATCAGCCGCACCATATTCTGCTTGTATGTGCAGGCTGGAAAAACCATTTTAACCTAGAAGATACGGTATTTGCCGGAGCACTTGTTCATCGCCTCAAAACAGCAGACGTAGACCTTGATGACGCCGCCCATGCCGCAGAAAGTCTTTACCGGGAAGCACAAGGTGATTTAGCCTCATACCTCAGTAAAGCCTCGCACAGCAAACGGATGCAACATCTCCACATTACGCAAGACATCGCATTCTGCCTCCAACAAGACCAGGTGTCTGTTATACCGATTCTAAATGGTTACGAGCTCGTTTCCCTAACGCTGTCTCACCCGCTTCAATAGCCGATACTTCAGGTAGCCTAGTATTAAAATGATCAAAACTGAGATAGCTAGCACAAGATAATCACTACTCTGATAGGCTGCTACCACCGCTAACAACATCAATATGAGACTGATATTCAATAGCGTATTATAAAGAAAATATAGTTTCATGCCGACTGCCTAAGCAATCAATAAACCTGCATATCGGGATCAAACGCATCACGCCATGCCAGTATTCCTCCCTGCAGGTTATACAGATTATCAAAACCTTCCTGTTCCAGCAACATAATGGCTTGGGCACTACGCTTGCCGCTGCGGCAATGAATGACCACCGGTTTATCCCGGGATATCTTATCCTGCTCCAAAACAACATCCGCCAACGGGATATGCTCACCGTTTATATTGGAAGTTTCGTATTCAAACTCTTCACGAACATCTATCAACTGGAAATCTTCGTTATTATCGATCTTATCCTTAAGTTCTTCAACCGTAATCTCTTTCATAATTTATTCTCTTTTGTGTATCCAAACTTAGATAAATTCGCTGTTATATGCAATATATTCGCGTTGAATATAACAGCGAATATTTCATGATGGGTTTGTTTTCAATTGCATTCATGAGCGCTTACGCGGTTTACCGATCTCGCTTCCGCCTTATTCACTAAACGGAACAATGTAAGGATGAAAATTGTTGTATTGTATATAAAAGCAACTTTACCTAAGTTTGGCCATATACAAATAGATAAGCCATGAACGTTTTCAACCACTGCATCTGGATCGCCGTACTTCTATTGACGGGCTGTACCGTTCGCCAGTCATCCGATCGGATTGTTGACACCGCCGAAGTGAAGCGGATATTGAATACACTGGCTGCAGATGATATGGAGGGTAGGGCCGCCTTTTCTTCCGGTATTGAACGGGCAGCCGATTTCATTGCGACAGAATTCGATAAAATCGGTTTACAACCTTATGCGCAGGATGACTACCGGCAAACGTTCCATGTATCCCGTATCCGTCCCACAACCTGGGAGGTTGCATTTGACGGGGCGGATATTCCCCTTGAACATGTCATTATATCAAGCAATAGCCCTGGTATCAACTGGAACGACGAACCGGGAGTATCGCTGATACAGATCCAGGCCGGCGATGATTTTGCCCAGCGCTTCCGCGATGCATCCGTTGGCGGAAAAGATGCCATCGTCGTGGTGGATACCAGTTTTGCTTCTCTGTTTGAACGGTACCGTGGCTTCCTGATGCAAGGCAGGATCAACCAACCCGGCCAACCTTCACAACCTACGCCGTCGGTTGTCTATGTATTAGCCAACCAGGCACCTAAGTCATTTCGCGTGAGCTTTACGAACCAGATTGAAGAACTTCCGTTATTCAACGTCGTAGGGATGCTTCCCGGCAAATCAAAACCCGGGGAGTACGTTATCTTCTCGGCCCACTACGACCACATCGGCATCCTTCAACCCGTGGGGCAGGATTCAATCGCCAATGGCGCGGATGACGATGCTTCGGGTGTGTCTGCCGTAATCAGCTTGGCAAACTATTACAAACGGCTGAACAACAATGAACGTTCGCTCCTCTTTGTTGCCTTCACTGCAGAAGAGATCGGCTTGGTAGGGTCCAATTATTTTTCCAAACAGCTACATGCCGACAGTGTGGTGGCCATGATTAACATTGAAATGATTGGTAAAGATTCAAAATTCGGTCCCAATTCACTGTACGTAACGGGGTATAACCAATCTAATCTGGCGCAAATCATGCAGCAGAACGTTCAAAATACCGCTTTCACATTCCATCCCGATCCATATCCCACACAAAACCTTTTCTATCGCAGCGACAATGCATCACTGGCAGCACTGGGAGTTCCTGCCCATACGTTTGCCACGGTTCAGATCGATAAGGACGGTTATTACCATACTGTAGATGACGAGATCGAAACACTGGATATTGACAACATTGTATCGTCCATCAAAGCCATTGCCATCGGTGCGAAAAGCATTGTGGCGGGTAAAGATACGCCGACCCGCGTTCCCAAACTGAAGCGATAACCCTGCCCAAAAAGCTCAAACAAATTCAAATCCGGGGTGTTGGCTAAATGGATTCAAATTTTCAATATCATGAGCACATCCAAACAAACCAGCGACCACAATACCATACGGAAATGGGCAGAACAACGGGGTGGTGTACCTGCCAAGGTACGGGGTACCGGCCGTGGCGACGATGAGGGAGTCCTACGCATCCATTTTCCGGAAAACAGTAAAAGTGATGACCAGTTGGAGGAGATTTCCTGGTCTGATTTCTTTGATAAATTTGATGCGGAAAAACTTAATTTCCTCTATCAGGAAGAGAAAGCAGATGGCGAACCAAGCACCTTCCATAAATTCGTCAATCGCGAATAGCAAGGGTAATAGAATAACGATGAAAACACTTCTCATTTTTATGATGCTGGGAATTATAGGGGCTGCATGCAACCACACACCTCCCCATGGTACGGATTCTTCGCACAGAGACAGCATAGGGGATCCGATAAACCCGAGTGATACTGCAGTAGACCGGATGGATCCCGATTCCTTAGTGGATACGCCCAAGGTCCGGTTTTAATCGGTGGAAGGTCTGTGCTACTCGATGCAACGATACACCTGAATCGCCCGGCCGGCTATCTGGACTCCACTGCCAGCTGTGTAGGTTTCATTCGGGGTGTCTCCTCCATCAAGATCCGTATCGATCACTTTCTCCCATACACGGCCATATTTCTTTTTTTTGGGAAGCACAAATTCCAGCCCTTCGTAATGAGCATTGAAAATCAGGTAAAAGTTATCATCCACGATCTGCTCTCCTTTTTCCCCAATGGAGTGGATGCCCTCGCCGCTCAGAAATATAGCTAAAGAACGCGCGAAACCATGATCCCAGCTTTCATCCGGCATTTCACAGCCATCGGGTAGGAACCAAGCGATATCTTCTACTCCTATTCCCTTGATGGGCTGGCCCGTAAACCACTTTCTGCGACAAAATGCCGGATGCGCCATACGCAGCGCAATGAGTTTTTGCGTGAACAACAGCAGGTCCCGGTCCATCCGGTCCCAATGCAGCCATGAAATCTCATTGTCCTGACAATACGCATTGTTATTTCCCTGCTGCGTCCTGCCCGCTTCATCCCCGGCAACCAACATGGGCACTCCCTGTGAGAGCAGCAAAGTGGTCAGAAAATTACGTTTCTGCCGTGTGCGCAGGGCATTGACCTCCGTATCTTCGGTAGGCCCCTCCACTCCGCAATTCCACGATCGATTATGATCCTCCCCATCTTTGTTGTCTTCCTGATTCGCTTCGTTATGCTTTTCATTATAAGACACCAAGTCATGCAGGGTAAAACCATCGTGGGCAGTCACAAAGTTGATGCTCGCCGTAGGTCGCCGGTAGTCATCTCTGTACAAATCCGAACTTCCCGTAAAACGTTCGGCAAACTCTGAGAGCATACTGTCTGCTCCCCGCCAGTAATCGCGCACACAATCGCGGTATTTACCGTTCCATTCGGCCCAATCCGGCGGAAAATTACCCACTTGATACCCGCCTTCGCCCAAATCCCAGGGTTCGGCGATGAGCTTCACCTGCGAGATCACCGGATCCTGGTGGATAATGTCAAAAAAGGCACTCAAGCGGTTTACCTCGTGAAACTCACGCGCCAGCGTTGCTGCCAAATCAAACCGGAATCCGTCAACATGCATTTCGGTAATCCAATACCGGAGGCTGTCCATGATAAGCCGGAGTACATTGGGCAGATTGGCATTCAGGGTATTGCCGGTTCCTGTATAGTCCATGTAATACCGGGGATCCTCGGTGAGCCGGTAATAGTTGGCATTATCGATGCCCTTGAAGCATAATGTGGGGCCCAGGTGGTTACCCTCAGCCGTATGGTTGTATACCACATCCAGAATTACCTCAATGCCCGCTGCGTGAAGCACCTTCACCATCTGCTTAAACTCCTGTACCTGCTGGCCCATTGTACCTGAAGAGGCATAGCGTGCCTCGGGCGCAAAAAAACCGATTGAATTATATCCCCAGTAATTGGATAACCCTTCGGTTTGCCGGTCGTTGACAAACTGATGCACCGGCATCAATTCAATCGCAGTGATACCCAGCTTTTGTAGATAAGCCACCGTAGCGGGATGACCCAACCCAGCGTAGGTACCGCGCAGGGCTTCGGGAATTTCCATGTTAAGCTTGGTAAATCCCTTAACATGCGCCTCATAAATAATGGTTTTGTGAAAGGGAATGTCGAGTTGCTGATCACCTTCCCAATCAAATGTCGGATCGATCACCACAGATTTAGGCACATAGGGTGCACTATTCACCTCGCTGAAGCTTAAATCAGTATCCGGGTGGTCAAGTTCATAACCCAAATGGGCCTCGTGTGCATTGACTACGCCCGCTATTGCTTTGGCATACGGATCGATCAGGAGTTTATGTGCATTATATCGATGCCCTTCGTTGGGTAAAAAAGGGCCATGTACCCGGTAACCATAACGCTGCCCGGGTTTTAACCCGGGAATATAGCCATGCCACACTTGGTGGGTGCGCTCCGTGAGCGTAATCAATTCTTCACGTGCATCGGCTGCGTCACCATCGAACAAGCAAAGCTGTACCTCCGTTGCATTTTCAGCGTATAAGGAAAAATTCACTCCATTTCCATCCCATGTGGCACCTAACGGATAAGGCTTCCCCGGATAGATCGAATATTCCATAGTTTTTGTTATGATTTTGAAAAATACGACCTAGATCGCCTGCTTTTGTCTTTAATTCTCCAGCGGCATATAGCCACGGCCATTCACGTTATAACTGTTGCAACTCGATAGTCAGTTGCCTAGTCTTCGGACGATGAAGGCCGGACAGCTAATATACAAGATTTTTCAGGTTACCGCAGCAGCGGATGAATCAACAGGAATATTCCGATGAGCAGAAGATTACGCTAAGCTAGGCGGATTGTTGGCAGGAATCACGAAATAAAGAAAATAAGTGGATGAATTTGAAAAACCCGGACATGTATTATATTTGTCGGGGCAATGCTTCTCAGATAAGTTTGCACCAAAAACCAATCAATTAATCACGGCCACTGATTCGGCAGCAGTAAGTATACGTTAATATGCAACAGGAAAACAAACGGCTTCTGTCCTTGGATGCCCTCCGGGGGTTCGATATGTTTTGGATAACCGGGGGAGATGAGCTCATCCATATCGGAGCAAAAATATTCGGCTGGGGGTGGCTAGTCGTCCTTTCGCAGCAGTTCCATCATCCCGAGTGGAACGGACTATCCGCATATGACTGTATTTTTCCCCTTTTTATTTTTATGGCCGGAGTATCCGTTCCCTTTTCGTTCGGCAGCCGCATGGAAAAAGGAGTGCCTAAGCATAAGCTGGCAAAAAAAGCCATACAACGGGGTCTTATTTTGGTTTTACTCGGTATCGTCTACAACAACGGAATACTGGTAAAATCTTTTTCCGAAATGCGTTACGCCAGCGTATTGGGACGGATCGGACTAGCCGGTATGTTTGCGCAATTGCTTTACCTATATAACCCTTCTGCATTAAAGCTGCTGATCCAAGGAGCTGTCTTGCTGCTGATCTATTGGGCCTTTTTGTCTTGGTTCCCTGTTCCCGGCTGCCCGCTGGGAACAATGACCATGGAATGCAACCCTGCCAGCTATATCGACCAGCTTATCCTGCCGGGAAAACTGTATAAAGGTATTCACGACCCTGAAGGCTTCGCTTCTACGATTCCAGCCGTGATGACCGGATTGTTGGGGATATTGGCCGGCATGCGAATAAGGAATCATCAAACCCAATCGGGAGAGAAAAAGGTCCACTACCTAATGCGCTACGGAGCCATAGCGCTTATCCTAGGTGTTGTATGGTCATTTTTCTGGCCGCTTAACAAAAATTTATGGACCGGATCTTTTGTACTCGTTGTTGGGGGCATCAGTTTTCTTCTGCTGGCACTTTTCTATTGGGTCATTGATGTGAAGAAATTACGGCGCTGGACGCTGTTTTTTGTAGTCATCGGTACCAATTCAATCGTCATCTACCTGCTTAGCCACTTTGTGGATATCGGCTACACGGCAAACGCTTTGTTCGGGGGGTTGCTTGCTTCCCTCGGGCCGGCCGCTGCCGAGCTCGGGGAGGTATTAACCTATATACTTGTACAGTGGTGCTTGATGTATGTGCTGTATAAAAACAAATGGTTTCTCAAGGTATAGATAGTGGCAGTCAAAGGGGACGGCGGTCAGTAAGCGTAGGATGGAAAAAGAATTATTGAAAAATATTGATCCAATCCACCGGATTTCTCTATTTTAGGCGTTCCATTTTCAATGGGGGCCTATATTTATGAGCAAAAAATCAATTTTCATTAAGGATGGCGTGAACTATACCATGCCTTTCATGGCAATCAGCACGCTGTTTCTTACCTGGGGAATCGCACACGGCTTACTGGACACGCTTGACAAGAACTTCCAGGAACTATTGCATTTGAAAAAGTGGCAGTCAAGCTTCATACAGGTCTCTCTCTATGGGGCTTATTTTTGTACAGCCATACCAGCCGGTCTGTATACCAAGAAATACGGCTATAAAAAGGGCATTATATTCGGATTGAGCCTTTTTGGAATCGGCGCATTACTCGCTGCGGGAACAGCACCGTTGCAGTCGTTTGTTCTTTTTTTATTTTGCTTATTGGTGATCGGTGCCGGCTTGGCGACTTTGGAAACGGGAGCCAATCCCTATACGACCAAACTCGGCCCTCCGGAATCCGCTGAAAGGCGAATTAATATCGCCCAGTCCTTCAATGGCTTTGCATGGGTAGTCGGTCCGTTGATTGCTTTATCGATCTACGGTAACCGCAGTCATGTTGAAGGAGAGAAAATGATTTCCATTATTCTCCCTTTTGCGATCATCGGATTATCCGTTCTTGCCATTGCCTTTCTTTTCTCCCGGTTAAAACTGCCAAAAATTGACGAGGAAGATTTAGTGCATGCACACGGTGCAGCTCCTACACCCGGGGGCGACATGGAAATTACAGATCCTTCGCATCCCGCTTATATTTCCAAAAAACCGTTGTGGAAAAACAGACATTTTAAACTGGGTGTTGCTTCACAGGCCTGTTATGTAGCGGCCCAAACCGGTGTTTTCAGTTACCTGATTAATTTCGTTACAGACCACGACATGCATCCCAGGTTTGATGTGCAATACGGTCCCTATTTTTTATCCCTGGGGTTTTTCCTATTTATGATGGGCCGCTTTTCAGGCAGTGCACTTATGCGGTATTTTAAGCCTCCCCGCATGCTGGCTTTCTATGCACTGATGATATGCGTTCTATTGCCTATCGTGTCGTTAAAACTGGGATGGGTTTCGTTCGTTGCACTTTATGGTGTTTTCTTTTTCATGTCCATCATGTTTCCAACCATATTTGCATTGGCCATCAGGAGCCTAGGAACCCATACCAAGCAAGGCGCTTCGTTTTTAGTTATGTCTGTTGGTGGCGGAGCTGTATTTCCACCTATAATGGGCTATGTTTCTGACATATACGGCATGGCAGCAGGTTTTTTCGTTCCGATCCCCCTATTTGCCTTTATTGCCTATTACGCAATTGAAGGGTATAAAATCAAGGCTTAGCAAACCCAAAGCTTACGGAGATACGGAAATCGTGGTCGCGTCAGGAGCGGCATTTTCAGCTAAGGGTGAAGAAACCGGCAGGCTATAGTAAAAGCTGGCACCACCTTCGGGATTATTGGCCGCCCATATGCGGCCGTTCATCTTTTCGATCATCTCCCGACATACAATCAGCGCTAGACCGGAGCCTCCGCTCGCCATTTCGGACCGTTCCTTGTTGAAGAGCTTAGGAAGCACCTCTTCAGAAATTCCTCCACCTGAATCCGAAATACGCACAATGGCCTGTCTCCCCTCTGGGTCCATGTTCGCCGTCACAATAATCTGCCCCGATTCAGGGGTATGACGGATGGCGTTTCCGAGGATATTGCGGTTTATGAAAAGCAGCATTTCGCTCTGTGCCAGCAGCTCAATTGATTCGGGCACGAAGTCCATGATCGCGATGCCTTTTTGATCGGCTACCGTACGATTGTAATCAAGGGCTGTCAGCATGTTGTCTCTGAGGCTGACCACTGAAGGGGTGTATGCCAGCCCAATCGTATTCAATTTCATCCAATGAACCAAACCGTCCATCGCCTGCAGGCTTGTCTTTGCACTGAGACTGATCTGGTCAAACACATATTGGCGTTGGGCATCGCTCATGTGTTCCACCATACCGCCGTCACCCAGCATCAGCATGGATGACAGGGGCTGCCGCAAATCATGAGACATAATTGAGATTAATTTCTGATGAAACGTATCGTTATCTTCCAATTGCAGGTTCTTGGCTTCGAGCTTGTCGTTGCTGTCTTTCAGGTAACAGGCTAACTTGCGTTGCTTACGGTATTGCCGCAATACCAGTATCGAACCGACACTGGCCAGTAAGCAAATGACCACCATCGAGGTCGCTAACAAACGTCTCGACTGCAATTTGGCCTCTTCGGCAGCCACTTCCTGTTCCTTAAGCGCCAACTGGAGGAAATCCATACCCGTCTTTTGATTTTCCAGTTCTTTTTCCTTCGACAGCTCCAGCAGCCTTCGGCTGTATAGATCAGCCTGGGGCGGTATGGGCTGCATGTGTGTCAAGACATCATAGGCCTGCGCCATGGCATGGAAATGGAGTCCTTTATAGCCCGTCGTCTCAGCTAGATTGATGGCCATATCGAAGTAGCGTAACGCGCTGTCTAGGGATATGGGTAAGTACATATTCCCCATTTCTAGGTAAGCCAACGCTGTAAAATACTCGTATCCATTTGCTTTTGTTTCCTCGATAACGGCGTGCTGATCTGGAATGATATCACCCGGCGGTATACCGCTATGTAGGCGGGTGACATTACGCGCCATCCGGGCAACTATCAAGAAACGCTCATTACCCTGTTTTTTGGCCAGTTGTTCGGCTTCGTCCAATAGGGGGGTAACATCGGGTGGGTTCGGGGTGAACGATTGGGCCTGGGCCAGATTAATGAGCACCAGCGGCCGGATGGAGTCTTGCACCAGGTTTTTACTGAGATCACGTGCTTTTTCGTATTGCGCCAACGTCTGATCCAATTTACCCTCTTGACTCAAAAGCACACCGATGTTCATCGTCACCTCACAGATCTTTGGTTTATTGCCCAACTGTTCAAACAGGGCCAGGGATTCATTGATATATTTATAGGCTAGGTATGGATTACCTCTCTCCATGTAGTAAAATGCAAGCACATTCAGTGCTTCGGCTTCACCCGTTTTATCGTTGATACGTTTGGCCAAATCCAGTGCCCGAGCACCGAAATAATAGCACGAGTCAAGCGAGCGGTTCGTATAAAGCATACCCAACTGCGCATAAAGCGCTGCCCGCTCCATACTGTCGCGGAGTGCTGGAATGCGTGCCTTCAATTCTGTGATGTCCTTGATCTGTGCCTTCAATGGCGCGATCCCGGTAATGATCAAAAGCACGATGTACACCGGTTTGCGTACAAGTTCAGTCATTTTCGGTAACAAATGTACGCATTGTAAGTGTTTAAATCGAAAATTCCCTGTCAATACCGTTCGGTATTGACAGGGAAAACATCTGCTATTCTGCCCAAAATGGATTCTGAACTAAATTTGGATTTTTATCGATCTCGCCTTGAGGGATGGGAAACCAGTAGTTCTTCTTGGTGAATACCCGACGTTGATATACCGTACGCTTAAAAAACGCCAACGGATTATTTTCATCGTCGTCTTTCTGAGTACCGGAAAAATTCATACCGTAAAAATCCCCGTTCAACGTTTGCTCGCCGATTTTCCAACGCCGGATGTCGCGGTAACGGATGCCTTCGTTATTCAGCTCTACACGGCGCTCACGCCGGATGGCCTCCCGCATGGCTTCTTGTGATGCAGGAATGGGCAGTGCATCTTCACCTTGACCATATTGTGGGATACCCCCACGTTCCCGGATTAGGTTGAGGTATTTCAAAATATCCGGATGTGATGGATCGGTTTCATTAAGCGCTTCCGCATAATTCAGATACGCCTCTCCCAACCGGTAGAGAATGCCGGGCCTATAAGGGTTTGTACCGTTCCGCGGATCATGGTCGGGATGTACTTTTTTACGGATCAGGTACCCATTCTGCGGTGCATCATGCGTAGGTCCACCATCCCAGTTGCCACTGTAAAACTCTGTCGTCCGCCCTTCACGGCGGTACCAGGCCCCATTGTACAGTACCGAAATGTAAAACCTGGGCTCTCGGTGGGTGTACATGTTATAGGTACCCGCGAGGGTAACCTGTCCGCCGCCCTGTACTTCGCCCCAAGCCGTATTGCGGACCTCAGGTTCACTGGAGAAGCCTTTTTCGACATATCCTGAATTAGGGTCGTCAATGGGCAGCCCGTTTTCCATGAAAAAAGCATCTACCAACGATTGGGTAATCCCCAATCCGCCATTACCGCCTGTGCCCCGGGGTTGTGCATGCTTATCGTATTCCCAATGATTGCAGTCTGGCCGGGCAAACAATATCTCATGATTCCCATCCTGTGGCCTGCGGAACAGCATGTTCTGATAGGAAAGAAAGGGGTCGATGCGACCATCCGTATATTCGTAATAAAGACGGTGGCCCGCCGCTTCTGCTGCGTCAATCAGCTGCTTACAGGCGCGCGCAGCACGTTCCCACTTACCCGCATCGTATGTGCTGTTGTAAATGGGCACACCCTCGTTGTTGACAAAATCAGCATAGTCCGCATTACCATTGACCAGGGGACTGGCCGCAAATAGCAGCAACCGGGCGCGCACGGCGAGACACATAATTGAGGTAGCCCGACCGTACTTTTGGGCTGCTGCGTACGAAGAGGGTAATAGCGTGGAGAGTTCAAGCAACTCCTGATCAGCCCAGTTGATCACTTCATCAAACGGCGTCTGCCCGATCATCAGCTCGCTTTCTGGCGCAGCGGGGTTGGTAAGCCCCAAAGTAAATGGAATGGCTCCGTAAGCATCCAGTAACAACGAATAATAATAAGCGATCATGAAGCGTGCTTCATAACGCATCAGGTTAACCTCTTCTTCGGAGACAAGCTGTGCGGGGTTGGGCTTTACATTCTCAATAAAGATATAAGCAGAACGGATCCGCTTGGGTAGTTCCACCCAGTAGTTAGGCTGCCAGTCACTCAGCGTATTCCAGTTGCCGGTCTGTTTGCCTATAACCGTCCAGCCAAACTGTTCCCACCCTGTGGAGGGCGCCATATCATCCGACAACGGGTCGAATACAATGTCCCGCGTATAACCCCAATAGGGATCGGGGATATTACTATAAATACCCGCCAGCCAGTCTTCCGTACGGGTCTTGTCGTTAAAAACCATTTCCAGCGTCAGCTGGTCATCAGGCATGCGGTCCAAAAACTTACTGCAGGAGGACAACACTGCCAAGCCGATGATACAGGTTGCTATTTTCATCAATATGTTCTTCATCTCAAACTTGTATTTACTTAAAATTGAGCTCCAATCCGACCGAAACGGATTTTAGAATGGGATAGCGCATGCCGTTATTTACACCGAGTTCGGGGTCCCACAGTTTAAAATCGGATAGGGTAAGCAGATTATTGCCCCGAAGGAATATCCGTAGGTTACTAACCGCTATCCGATCCAACCAACCCGAAGGAAGACTGTATCCGGCCTCGACATTGCGCAGGCGGATAAAACTCATGTCGCGCAGCCACCACGTAGACGGCATATTGTTATTGGCGCTCTGGTAGTCAGATAGCCGCGGATAGAACACATCTTGCCGCGGATTATCCACGGTCCAACGGTTATCCACATTCGAGAAAATATTGCCCATGGAGCCGTTGGCACTTCCGGGGATGAAGTTGGAACCTCCAATAATCCGATACGTCTCACCAGCACCCTGGAAGAAAAAGCCGAAATCGACGCTCTTATAGCGTACGTTGGCACCCACCCCAAACACCATCTGCGGATCTTCCGTACCTCCGATTGTGGTACGATCCAGTTCATTGATTACTCCATCGTTATTGATATCCTGATAACGGATATCCCCCGGACGCACCACCCCAAATGTATGGACTGGAATCCCTGGGGCAAGAGTTCCCTCGTCGACATCCGAAAAATCAGCCTCTGTAAATAAACCCTCGGCAATAAAACCGGTTAATTGGCTCACCGGTTTACCGGTTGTGGACCGTGGTTGCCCGATGACACTACTGGGTTCATCTTGTTCGATGATCTTATTGGCTGCGTACGTGAAGGATCCGCGGGCAGATACGAACCAATCGGTGCCAATGGCTTTATTGACGTCAAGCGACAGGTCTATGCCACGGTTTTTGACGCGCCCGAAATTTGCCCAGGGAGCAAACGTAAATCCACTTGACCCCGGTATGGTACGGCGTTGCATAAAAATATCACGCCGATCTTCGTGAAACACGTCTACCTGAAGTTCAAGAGCATTCCACAGGCCAAGTTCGAATCCTATATTAGCCTTGGCCACCGATTCCCAGGTAAGGCTGGCGATACCCTGATCGCCTTCAAACCGGCCAGTTCGGCTGAAATCATTATTAAGCCCCCAGGTATATCCACCGGTTGTGTTAATGGTGGTGATATAGGCAAACCGACGTCCATCCAAGCGGTCATTACCCACTAGACCATAGGATCCTCTTAGCTTCAGTTTCGATAATACTTCCTTCGTCCGTCGCATAAAAGGTTCTTCAGAAATATACCATCCCAACGCCACAGAAGGGAAAAAACCAAAACGCTTGCCGGGAGCAAAGTTTTCGGAACCGTTGTAGCCAAAATTGAATTCGGCAATATACCGGTTTTCGTAATTGTAGGAAAAGCGGCCAGCTATCCCCTGGTTACGAAAGGGAACTAAATCACCGTTGTCGAAATTCCGTTGGTTGTAAAGCAGCATGGATTCTACATTGTGCCCGCCAAACGTCTGGGCATAGTTGATGGCCCCTTCCAAATACGCGCTTTTTTCACCCCATTCTGCTCCGGTACTGTATCCCAGGAATTCCTGCCCATAACGGTCGATCACTAAGCGCAGGTTTCCGTTTTCATCTCTTCCGATAGCGGGGTTGTAATAATCCGGTTGTTTACTCCGCACAACAGAATTGCCGGAAAAACGGTCGAACGCAAATAACCCCCGTACTTTCAATCCGGGCAGGAAAAATTCCAGATCCTGTTCCAAAGCTACCTGTGATTCGATCTTACTGTCACTGAACCGCTCATACCCCTGTTGTGTAGCAAGGGCCCAGGGGTTAGTCCGTTCCGGTGTGCGTGGAATCTCTCCCGAAGAATAGACGGTTGGATGTACTTGCGGTGGAATAATAAACGCCTGTTGAAACAGTTCGTCCACACTGTATGGCGCCCGGCTCCTATCCTGAAGATAACCACCGATATTCAACCTGAAAAGGGTTGTTGGGCTGATATTCACATCGACATTGGAGCGTACATTATATCGGTTCAATTTGGAGGAAGAGTTCCAGGTTTGGCTGGGATCACGTTCGATAAGACCTTCTTCGCGGTAGTAGGATGTCACCAGGGAATACCGTAGGATACTCGACCCACCGTTAACGCTCAGGTTGGCCCGCGTGTTGCCTGCCTGATCACGCAGAATGGCATCCAGCCAATTCACGTCGGGATAAAGATCGGGATCAAGGCCATTGCGGGTGCTGTCTATGCGTCCCTGGCTATAAGCTGGAATTGCACCTCGTTCCGTGCGGATGCTGTTCAGAACTTCCAGGTAATCGGCTGCACCAATAAACTCTGGCAACTGAACCGGTTGGGTCATTCCCTGCTCAACCCGCACGGATACCTTTGGCTTTCCGATCTTGCCCCGTTTTGTGTTGATCAAGATCACACCATTGGCACCCCGTACACCATATACCGCACTGGCCGCGGCATCCTTCAGGATGGAAAAGGACTCTATTTCTTCCGGATCCATATTATTTAATGAGCGTTCGACCCCATCCACTAATATTAGGGGGCTGCGCGTGCCTCCGAATGTGCTGATGCCACGGATCCAGAAATTCGAATTATCGTACCCGGGCTCTCCCGAACGTTGAACGGCAATTACGCCAGCCAGCTGACCAGCCAGGTTGTTGCTTAACGACCGGGATGTGCCAAGTTGTAACTTCCTTGGCTCAATGGTGGTGATGGCTCCGATCACAGATGCCCGCCTTTGAGTACCGAAACCCACAACTACCACCTCATCCAGCTCACTCACGTTCGTTGTTAATACCACGTCTACGGTCAGGTCGTTACCAATCACACGTTCCTCTTCCACATAGCCGATCAATGAGTATACGACAACGGAAGCATCTTCAGGAATTGCTAATTGATAGCGGCCATTGACGTCTGTCGTGGTGGCTACCTGCGTGCTTTTAACGCTCACCGTCACTCCGCTCATCGGATTGCCGTTTTCCTCATTGACGCGCCCTGTGATGATACGCTGCTGTAAGCCCGCCGCCGGGTTTATTGATGAGCGCTTTTTGATGATAACGGTATGGTCTGGCTGAAAAAGAAACTCGAAACGGGGGTCTCCAAAACACCGTTGGAGTACTTCTTCAAGTGGCCGGTTGGCGACGTCGATTGTCACCGGACCTACTCCTTGCAATATGTTTGACTTAGCGATAAAGTTATAACCGGTCTGCTTGGTCAGCCTCAACAATACTTCCTGAATACGTGCTTCTTTCACCTGCAGGCTAACCTGCTGTGCGTAGGTAGCCGCAGTAACCTGCAATAAGCCCGTAGTCATGAACAGGGTAATCAATTTAACCATGATGAGATACCTAATTGGATAGCAGGGGGTGTCCCTGCATAACAATGCTGAGAATTTTGTATACATTTGAAAAGTGGTTAACGAATGTTATGCTTATAATTTAGTTGTTAGCCTACATTAGGTCTCAGGGGTGGTAACGACACCCCTGACCTTCTATGACGTAGACCAATTGATTTTGTCTTAGTCTTTTATCGCAATAATCCTCCTTTCGTTTGCGGAGTTTCCGACTGTTTCAAACCGGATTCCTTCGGTTAGCGTGATATGTTCGAGCAGGTTGCGCAGGCTCTTGTCCATGGCATAATTGCCGGTGAACCGAATGTGCTCTGCGCCCCCTTTATAGGACATTTCAATATCATACCAGCGACTTAAGCGCTGCATGATCTTTTCCAATGGCTCATCGTTAAACACAAATAATCCGTCCTTCCAAGCCCCCACAATACTGGCTTCTGCCTCCCGGGCAACAAGTCCATCGTCAGTCCCTGATGTGATGGCTTCCTGTCCGGGAGAAAGTATAACCGCTGCCCCCCCCTCCGATTCCCCGGATACCGGGCGCTCCACCCGGACACGCCCTTCGATCAGTGTAGTAGTAGTAAGCGCTTCATC
Organism: Parapedobacter defluvii; assembly: GCF_014642075.1. GTDB lineage: Bacteria > Bacteroidota > Bacteroidia > Sphingobacteriales > Sphingobacteriaceae > Parapedobacter > Parapedobacter defluvii. The sequence continues at coordinate 129,418 of NZ_BMIK01000007.1, forward strand.
AGGATAGGCTTTTAAGTTAAACTCCGTACCCAGCACGTGTACGTTCTGCTGGTCAGTAATGACCGAGAAAGGGACCACCCGCCCATTATCATCCTTTTTTTTTGCAACGTCGAAATAAGCTTCGCCTGTTAGCATCACTATCCGCGCATCCGACGCAAAACGAGCGGGATAGCGAAGGGTAGTCTGCGCATTTAGCCAAACGTGGGTCCCATCAGGCAATGTTACCTGATAACTACCTCCGTGCGGTGTTCGGAGTTCATAGTAGCTCTCCTTAACTGGCTTTCCCTGTGCGGATAGATCCACTCCCGTGCCGTCTATATACGATACGCCACGTTCCGTCATGACAATTCCCTCCTGACTGGTCTTGAGTAACAAAGGTTTCCCTCCATCATAGGAAAGCTCAGCCTTATAGGTACCCGGGTCGGCATCCAGCGGTGTGTTAACCACCGATTGATTGTCTCCCAATCCTGCTCCAAACCGGAGGTAAAATAGGGCTGAGATACTCACGATCAGCACGACAGTCGCAGCAATGGACCAACGGCTGAGCCATATGGGTCTTTTTTGGCGATCATGGGCCAGTATCCGCCGTAGAATTTCGTCAGCACTACGTTCATCCTGACGAGGCACACTTCCCTCCGCTCCATCCTGCCAAGCTTCGCCTAATAGTGCTTCCAGCCGCTCCTGGTATGCGGAATCTCTCAATATCTCTTGCAGTGCAGCCAGTTCTTCGGGCGTACATACTCCATCCAGGTACCGTTGGACCAATTGTTTTAGCCGCTTATCCTCCATCGTTTCTTAATGACAAACGATCATCCCTTAAGGAGTAATGGCCGGCGAAAAATTTTAAAAAAAATAACAGGGGATGATCGCAACGATCAAAAGTGCAGTGTCCGTATGCGCCATCAGGTAGGCTTTTAAGGATCGTAAGGCTAATTGCATGTGCGTTTTTACCGTGAGTTTAGAGATGGAAAGCTGATCGGCCACTTCCTCATATTTCATGCCCTTTTCCTTACACAATTCATAAACCATTCGTTGTTGGGGAGGAAGCAGGCTTTTTGCGGTATCGATTAATCGGGCAGTTTCGCGGCCGTGGATGTGTTCGGCTGTCGTATCCGCAATATAATCCCGCTCGTCGTTCTTAACATGTTGTTTATAAAGCTCTTCTAGCTTCTGCTTACGTAGCACATTCAGTGCCAGGTTTTTAGCAGCCACCTGCAGGTAGGCATCCAGGTTCATGATTGCCGCGGCAGATTCATTGAGCCATAACTTCAAAAACACTTCATGCAGAATGTCTTCAGCCAGCTCGTTGGATTTCACCACCCGGACGGCATATGCATACACCTTGTGGCGGTAACGGTTATAGAGGACGCTAAAGGCGGTTTTATCTCCCTTGCCTATTTTGGCCAAAAGAATCTCGTCATTTGGATGTCCTTTAAACACTGCCGTCGGCTTTTTTAACTGGTTGTTAATCGGACAAATCTAATTTATTTTTTTGATTTGCCGAAACCGAAACCGTATGTAATACTATGCTATTGCAACAGATGGATTGCTTTGACGGATTCCGCGTATTGTGTATATTCTTCCTGTTGCTGTTGGATAAATGCATTGTCCTCCAAGCGTCCCACTACCGTATCCCGTTCTTCCTCATTTTCATACACCATTTGACGGAACGGATTTCGGTAATCCTTGGCACGTGTTTTATAAATTTCTCGGCAGATCCATTCCTTTGTGGCTACGCTTTCCGCCAGGCAGGCATCGAGGTATGCTGGGGTCAGCGCTGATTTCTCCAGTTCATGGATTTCCAGCAGGGCGGCGAGTGCATGTTCGAATTTATGCGTCAGGTACTGGCTGCTCAGCAGGTGATACTGCTGGTGGATGGCTTCCCATTCGACGAGCTCCCCGTTACGGATGCGGTCCAGCAAATCGTCAAGATCCGGTTTTCGGATAAGCTGTCCGCCCACATTTTCAAACTCGATCCGTTCCGGCCGGCCGGGCCGGTCTAGGTAACCGGCCCGGAGTTCGGCAACCGAGTGGGTGTCCAAATAAGACTTAAGTTGAGTAGCCGCATAGTAAGCGATGATGCGCCGGTAGGTGTTGTATCCTTCGCGCACTTTGATGAGCACTACCTTTCGCTTGGAATTCTCCACATGATCGAGTAGAATTTCCTTTTCATGCAAATCAATCGTTGTATCCATCAATATCGCTTTGCCTTTGACGGCCCAATCGGAAGGATTCCCTGCAGGATGGTAAGCCTTGCCTACGGCGATTTCGATTTCACGCAGGGCCACGAATGCCTCGTTCACCGTGTCGGGTGCCAGCACATCATATTCGAAATGCTGGTTTTTCAGCGAGCGCCGGTCGCGACTGATGAATTTAGCGTTGTTGCGCATGAGTGCATACATGTTGTACAAGAACCAATAGGCCGGGAGGATTACAATGCAGTCGTTTGCCACATCGTGACTCACCATAGCAAAAGGTAGTCGGATATCCAATTCGTGGAGGAAATCTCCTTTTACGATAAGCGTATATGATGCAAAACGCGAGTTATGCTTGAGGCTTACGCAGAGTCCGGGCCAAAAGCCCCGGTGAGCAATGATTTCGCCATCCGCACCGCGTGAGTTGTGGTTAGAACCTACCGTGGCCCCTGCCGCCATGTTACTCTGCCCCATCACCAGCGATGCACACAGGAAGGAATTATTGTGGTGCTGTTCGTGCGCAGGAAAGATGAGTGAGTTTAGCACTTCACAGCAAGAGATGGTACTGTTGTCGGCTAGGAAGGAGTTGATCAGCCGTGCGCCGTATTTGAGTTGCGAAAACGAGCAGAGGATAAAGCGGACTGCCTTAACGCCGTAAAAAATGCGGCATCCATGGCCAATAATACCGTTCACCAGTTCGCAACCCTCCCCGATCTGGGTGTAGGCACCCGCGATGGAATTAACCGTAACGTTCTTAAGTTTATTCACTCCCTTGATGTACGCGTCTGTGCCGATTTTTACGTCTTTGATGGTATGCGAATTTTTAATAACAGTACGGTGGCCCACTACGCTATAGTAGCCCCGGTGGGAATCAAACCGACGGAAGGTAATTTCGCGGAAGCGCGACTGCAGCACACGATCGTGCCGCTGGCGGGTCCAAAGATATACATCAGAAGCCTGCATGCCTTCAAATGGCAGCACAGCACGGCCTCCGTTTTCATTACAGAGTTCCAACTGGATGAGGCTGCTTTCCGCATCGCCTTCTTTCAGGATACCATTGCCGAATTTGGCATTATTGCTCGTTTCCATCTCATTGATGTTGAAGAGCATCACCTCTTCGCCCAGGATGAAGTGTGCCAAGTAACGTACATTGTGGATGGCATTGCACCCACCAATATCGCTGCTGACGATGACGCTGTTGTAAATGCCTATTGGCAACTGCAGGTCGCGAAAATCGAGAAAACTTTCCTCCATATCACCGATTCGCACTCTACCGTAGAACTTAGATTGCTGTATTTGTTCGGGCAGAAACCGATCCGTTACCCACACGTCTGCCCAATTGGGGGAATAGTTGCCATTTCGGTTTAGGATCACGATCTCGTCGTCACGAAGCTGTCGATACGTACGAACCGTCAATTGCTGCTGATTTCTGAAATGGTATTCATCCGCACCCTTGGGAAGGTATTCCTCTGGGACGAAGCCATACCCCAACTTGGTCAACGGTTTCCGTTTTGGCGTCATAAGGTACAACTATTCAACGGTTACCGATTTGGCTAGATTGCGGGGTTTATCCACATCCAACCCCCGTTCCACGCCGATGTAATACGCCAGTAATTGCAGCGGGATGACCGACAGGAGGGGAGCCACGATTTCATGAGCCTGCGGCACCACCATCACCGCCTCGGCTAGGTCGTTCACCGTTTCGTCTCCTTCCGAGACCACGGCCACCACCTTGCCTTTCCGCGCATTGATTTCCTGAATGTTGCTCACGATCTTTTCGTGATATACGTCTTTGGTAGCTACAAAGACCACCGGAAGTTTTTCATCCACCAGTGCTATAGGTCCGTGCTTCATTTCAGCCGCGGGATATCCTTCGGCATGGATGTAGGTAATCTCTTTGAGCTTCAATGCCCCTTCCAACGCAATGGGAAAATTGTATCCGCGGCCCAGGTAGAGGAAGTTATCTGCCTCTTTATACCTACGGGCAATGGTCCTGATGGCCTCCACCTGCGTGTCAAGAATCCACGCTACCTTGGCTGGCACCGCTTCAAGTTCGTGCAGCAGCTGCCGGAAAAACGCGGGATCAACGGTGCCCCGTAGCTGAGCGAGTTTCAGGGCAAACAGCTGCAATACCGCCACCTGTGCAGTAAATGCCTTGGTACTGGCCACGCCGATTTCCGGCCCTGCGTGGGTATAGGCTCCTGCATCCGTAATCCGCGCGATGGAAGAACCCACCACGTTAACGATGCCAAAGATGGTTGCCCCCTGCTTCTTGGCATTTTCGAGGGCTACAAGCGTATCGGCGGTCTCGCCACTCTGGGATATCGCGATGATCACATCCTGAGGCGATATGATGGGATTACGATAACGGAATTCCGAGGCGTACTCCACCTCCACATTAAGGCGGCACAGCTCTTCAATAAGGTATTCACCGATAAGTCCGGCATGCCAGCTGGTGCCACAAGCCACGATAACGATGCGGTGGGCCTGGCGTAGTTTCTCCTCAATTTTGTCCAGCCCGCTCAGCGTGATGTAACCCTGTTCGGCATTGAGCCTACCACGCAACGAATCGAGAATAGTCTTTGGTTGTTCGTTGATTTCCTTGAGCATGAAGTGGTCAAAGTTCCCCTTCTCGATGGCCGCCAATTCGAGGTCAAGCTTTTGCACAAACGGCGTAATACGCTCGTTGCCTAGATTTTTGAGAATAAGTTCGTCAGGTCTGACAATTGCCAATTCATAATCGTTGATGTACACCACCTCTTTGGTGTAAGCCAGCATCGGCGAAGCATCCGACCCGAGGAAATGTTCTCCTTTGCCGACGCCGATCACCAACGGGCTTCCTTTGCGAGCCGCGATGATGGTATCGGGATGTTCGGTATCAATCAACAGGATTACATAAGCACCTGTAACCCGCTTCAGGGCTACGCGCACCGCTTCTTCCAACGTGCATTCGTTGTTATGTTTAATGTCTTCAATGAAGTTCAGCAGCACTTCGGAATCTGTATCGCTATTGAAGGTATAACCTTTGCCGGCTAACTCGTTCTTGAGCTGTGCATAGTTTTCGATGATGCCATTATGGATCATGGCGATGTTGCCCGATGCCGAGTAATGGGGATGTGCATTGCGATCGGACGGTTCGCCGTGAGTAGCCCATCGGGTGTGACCAATACCCGTTGTAGATGCAACCGGATGATCTCCCGCATAGGCCTCAAGTGCAGCTACCTTACCTTGTTTTTTATAAACCGCGAGGTGATTCCCCAAATGCAACGCAACCCCGGCACTGTCATAGCCACGGTATTCCAGTTTTTTTAATCCGTCTATCAGTATCGGATAAGCTTGTTTTTGGCCGGTATAGCCTACAATTCCACACATAATTTTTCGAAATTAATTTTCGATAGAATGTCGGCAAAAATAGTGTTTTTAGTATTAATCAATCGATTGTTTTGTGTTTTTTTTACCCAAGCTAACTTCGGGTTACCAAGTACTTCCTACAATAAAACAGCTTACCCTTGGTTCAAAACAGCATAACTGCTATATTCGTATCTGATGGAGCGGCTTTATTTTTTTCTAACGACTCTCCTGTGCATGCTGTTCAATGGCTATGGATTGGCTCAGGAGCGCCCGGTTTGGGAGAATGACTTCCGGGAACGGTTTTCCAAGGTTGTGGACGACATTGAAAAGCGTCACCACATCACCATCCAATACGATTCGGCGAAACTAGCACAACTATGGGTTGCTTTTGCCCAGTGGCAATACCGCACAACCCCTGCACAGACACTCACAAACGTACTTGCTCCCTTGCCGCTGACCTACCGCCAACTGGATGACAGCACGTACCGCATCACCAGTTATGAGTATTTCCGGAAGCATCCCGAGGAGGGAGCGCAGGAACTTGCGCGGTTGATGGCCAGTTATCGCACGTTGTCCCAATGGAAAAGTCGTTCCGGCGATTTATCTTCCTGCATCCGTGAAACGCTTGGCTTGCAACGTATACACCGTACTCCGGTAACTGCGGCGGTAAAAAACTCCAAACGTCAATACGATGGCTATACCGTGGAAAATATTGCCATCGAAACGTTACCTGGATTTTACCTGGCGGGCTCTCTTTATGTCCCGACCGGTCATAGCGGGAAGCTGCCTGCCATGCTGTGTCCCAACGGGCACTTTGTCAGTGGACGGTACCGGCCCGATCATCAGTTGCGCTGCGCAATGCTGGCCAGGATGGGTGTCATCGCCGTTAGTTATGATCTGGTAGGCTATGGAGAGTCTATCCTGCAGCTTGAAGAAAGCGATCATCGCCGCAGCTTGACTGCTACCATACAAACGATCAACAATCTACGGATGCTCGATTTTATCTACGGCCTTGCAGCGGTTGATACGAGCCGAATCGGCATTACCGGCGCATCGGGTGGAGGAAGTCAATCTATCTTAGTGACTGCCCTGGATGATCGCATTAAATTAAGCGTGCCGGTCGTAATGGTCTCTTCCTATTTCTCTGGAGGATGTCCCTGCGAAACCGGAGCGGGGCATCATTTCTGTGGCGGTGGCACCAACAACGTCGAAATTGCGGCAATGGCTGCTCCCCGGCCCCAGTTGCTTATTTCCGATGGCAACGATTGGACGGCTGACTTCCCCGCTATTGATCTGCCTTATCTGAAGCAGGTATACAGTTTATACAATCAGGAGGACTTGATACAAAATGTCCACCTTCCTAACGATAAACACGACTATGGCCCTGCGAAACGCCAGGCCATGTACGCCTTTGTTGCGGAACATTTTTCGCTGGAAACACCGCCCTTCAAAGATCCTTCGGGCCACTTCTCGGAGGAAGGCTGCGTGGTGGAAGAGGAAGCGAAACTTTATACGTTTGAAATGGACAGCCAAAAACTGCCAGCTAATGCGTTACACGGCTTTGCCCAATTGCAAGAGGCGCTGCGTTGATTTGGGCAGCCGTATCCCTGATAAGCGCCTCCCTTAGCCCTAATTTACCCTTTTTATACCTTTTCTTTACTTCCCTGGTAAGGAAATGGTAAGGAAATGGTAAGCCTGTGGTAAGGAAATGGTAAGCCTGTGGTAAGGAAATGGTAAGCCTGTGGTAAGGAAATGGTAAGGCGGAGGTAAAGAAATGGTAAGCCTGTGGTAAGGAAATGGTAAGGCGGAGGTAAAGAAATGGTAAGCCTGTGGTAAAGGAAAAGTAAGTCAGCAGTAAGCGAGAACTAACCAATTGGTAAGTAAATGGTAAGCAAGTGGTAATAACGAGGTAACAAACGTCCCCGTGCTTTTAGGTGTGTCTCCACAGCACCGTCAAGACGTCCCGACCGCCAACACATATCCGCACGGCAACGGGACAAGGCTAAAGCCCTTCTTCCACTAAATGCTCAACATACTCCCGTACTACGGTATTGGCAAAGCGACTGGTCACATCAAACGCAAAGGCGTGCACCAGCAGTACCCGTGCCTGTGCCTCGCTGATGCCTCTTGCCCGAAGGTAAAATAACGCTTCGTTATCAAACTGCCCGATCGTACAACCGTGGCTGCATTTGACATCATCGGCAAAAATCTCCAATTGAGGTTTGGTATACACCGCCGATTTTTCACCGATGAGCATGTTATTGTTCTGTTGGAAGGCGTTCGTTTTCTGGGCATCGGGACGCACAAATATCTTCCCGTTGAATACCGCCGTAGACGTATCCTGTGTGATGTTCTTATACCATTCGTAACTCTCGCAATGGGGATGGATATGGTCTACGATGGTGTGGTTGTCTACAAACTGATTGTCGGCCGTAAGGGTCACGCCGTACAAATGGCTCTCTACTTCGCTATCGCCCAACCGTACGTTGATGTTATTCCGTACAAATGCAGGCCCCGGAAATGTGCAATTGTAATTATTATACAGACTGTGCTTTTCCTGATATACCTCCGTATGGTTAAGATAACTGCCTTGTGAAGCCGCCGTCTGCAAATAGTAATGCTGAAACTTAGCTCCTTCACGTACCACGATTTCCGTCACCTGGTTATTCAGGCTACGTGCCGCTTGCGGATCTGTTACAAATGATTCCACGATTTCCGCTTCCGCGAAGGTACTGATCACATATAGGTTACGCACCTGATTAAATACCGGCTGACGCGCGTTGGATACATAGATCACGTGGATGGGCTTTGACAACTGGGTGTTTTTACCCACTTCGATAAATAACCCAGCGGTAAACAGCGCTGTATTCAGCGTTACAAACGGATTATCCGTTTTGTCGGCAAACTCAGCAAAATACTTGGCAAAGCAAAGGCGTTCAAACGCCTGATCAATGGGCATGATGGACAAGCCCGGCATATCAACCGTATCCGAAAGTCCCGCGTGATATTTTCCGTCCACCAATACCACACGGTAGGCATCCAGTTGAGGAATATTAGCACCATCAAGATCGACCGCTACCAAAGATGGTTCGGCATCCAGTTCGTAATGCTGACTGATAAGCGGTTGGACATTGGTGTATTTCCAATCCTCATTTTTGACAGTGGGAAATCCGGTACTTTTGAAGCGTTCAAACGCCTGCTTCCGGATTTCATCCAACGAACGGGGTTCTGCGGAGGGCAGGTTCCCGCCGTAGGTTTTAATCAATTGACTATATAATGAATCGCTTACTTGTGTAATCATGATTTCTTTGTGGTGGTTTAGACTGCCTTTTCGGCATCCACCGTTTCCTTAATCCAATCGTATCCTTTTTCTTCGAGTTCCAACGCCAACTCCTTGGTACCCGAGCGGACAATACGTCCCTTGTACAGTACGTGCACAAAATCAGGAACAATATATTCCAATAACCGCTGGTAATGGGTAATAACGATGAAGGCATTTTCCTGAGACCGCAATTGGTTCACGCCCCTTGCAACAATACGCAATGCGTCGATGTCCAGCCCAGAATCGGTCTCGTCAAGGATACCCAGTTTGGGTTCCAGCATAGCCAGCTGGAAAATTTCATTACGTTTTTTCTCACCGCCAGAGAATCCCTCATTCAAAGAGCGATTGGCTAGCTTGGCATCAAATTCGACCAATTTCTGCTTCTCCTTGACGCGATTTAAAAATTCGCGGGCTTCCAACGGGGGAAGTCCTTTATAGGCACGTATCTCGTTAAGCGCAGTCTTAAGAAAATTAATATTGGAAACTCCTGGTATCTCCACCGGGTATTGAAACGCAAGGAATACTCCTTCCCGTGCGCGGTTTTCCGGTGAAAGCTCCAACAAATCTTTTCCATCCAACAATATTTCGCCTTCGGTGACCTCATACGCCTCTCTTCCGGCAAGCACATTGCCCAACGTACTCTTGCCTGAGCCATTAGGCCCCATAATAGCATGTACCTCTCCTGCTTTCACTTCGAGGCTAAGCCCTTTCAATATCTCTTTATCGTCTACAGATGCGTGTAAATTCTTTATACTTAACATGGTTTCTTTTTCACTATTTTTTTACCCCACACTTCCTTCAAGGGAAATGGCCAATAATTTCTGTGCCTCCACAGCAAACTCCATAGGCAATTGGTTCAGTACTTCCTTAGCATAACCATTCACAATCAATCCTACAGCCTTTTCGGGGTCAATGCCCCGCTGCGTGAGGTAAAATAATTGATCCTCGCCAATTTTCGAGGTCGTGGCTTCGTGCTCCAATTTAGCGGTTTTATTCCGATTTTCGATGTATGGAAATGTATGCGCTCCACAGCGGTCACCAATCAGCAACGAGTCGCATTGTGTAAAGTTACGTGAGTTTTCAGCTCCCGGGCCAATTTTAACCAACCCGCGGTAACTGTTTTGACTTACACCGGCTGAAATCCCCTTGGATACAATCTTACTGCGTGTATTTTTGCCCAGGTGGATCATCTTTGTCCCGGTATCCGCCACCTGCTTATTGCGAGTCAATGCCACAGAATAAAACTCGCCCACCGAATGATCGCCTTTCAGAATAACTCCCGGGTATTTCCACGTAATCGCCGAACCGGTTTCGACCTGTGTCCACGATATTTTGCTGTTATCGCCCTTACATATACCGCGTTTGGTGACAAAGTTGTAGATTCCTCCTTTACCATCCTTATCTCCCGGATACCAATTCTGGACCGTGGAATACTTAATTTCCCCATCTTTGAGCGCGATCAATTCTACGACGGCGGCATGCAACTGGTTTTCATCCCGCATGGGCGCAGTACATCCTTCCAAATAGCTTACATAAGCACCTTCGTCAGCAATGATCAGCGTGCGTTCAAACTGCCCAGTATTTTCCGCGTTGATTCGGAAATAGGTGGAAAGCTCCATAGGGCAGTGCACTCCCTTGGGAATGTATACAAAGGAACCATCAGAAAATACGGCCGAATTTAAAGCGGCGTAGATGTTATCCGTTTGCGGCACTACCGAACCCAGGTATTGCTTAACCAGCTCAGGATGTTCTTGAACGGCTTCACCAAAGGAGCAGAAAATAACACCCTGCTCTTTCAGTTTCTCACGAAATGTAGTTTTGACGGACACGCTGTCAAACACGGCATCCACCGCAACCACACCGGCTAATACCTTCTGTTCATTCAGCGGAATGCCTAACTTTTCAAAAGTAGAAACCAGTTCAGGATCCACTTCGTCCATGCTATCCAACTGAGGTTTGGCTTTGGGTGCCGCATAATAGGAGATGTCCTGGAAATCTACGTCGGGATGTTCGAAGTTCTGCCAGGTGGGCATATCCATCTGCAAAAAATGACGCAATGCTTTAAGCCGCCATTCCAACAGCCATTCGGGTTCGTTTTTCTTGGCCGAAATCAGCCGGACAGTATCTTCGTTAAGCCCTTTGGGGGCAATGTCCATTTCGATATCCGTCGTGAACCCGTATTTATATTCTTCGAGCGCGAGCTCTTTCAATAATTCATCGTCTTTTGTACTCATAACACACCTTTCTCGATGACTGTAATTAAGCCAGCGTGTAGCCGCCAGCCTTTCGAACTGCAAAGTTACAATTTAAGTGGCAATAAACCTTATATACCCGAACCTTCATTTACACCAGCTCACATTCTCGTTATATTTTTACAAATCAGTGATAATGAAGATGATTTACATCCAAACAGACAATTTGGAAAATAAATCGTATTATTGCCAAATATAATTTGGTTGCCTCAAACATGCCTTTTCAACCCGACAAAACAGATTTCAAAATCCTGAAACTATTGCAGGAAAACGGCCGGATTACAAACCTGCAGTTAGCATCCAGCATCGGACTTTCGCCGGCTCCCACATTGGAACGCGTGCGCAAACTCGAAAACTCGGGGTATATTAAAAGCTACCACGCTTTCGTCGACGAAGAAAAACTGGGGTTAGGTATTAAATCATTCATCCAGGTATCGCTCGACTTTCATACCCACAATGCCATTCCCGAATTTGTAGAAGCGGTTCAACATATCAAAGAGGTAACCGAGTGTCATCACGTGACCGGCCAATGTGATTTTATCCTGAAAGTTTACGTAAAAGACATCAAAGCCTATGAAGCCGTTATCATGGAAAAAATAAGTAAAATTCCGTACGTAAAGACTTTTCAAACCATGATGATCATGTCTACCAGTAAAAAAGAACCCATCGTACCGATGGAATATTAAACGGTTACACTTGCCAGTCGATTGGTTCCAACCCCTGTTCCACCAAAAACGCATTGGCTTTGGAAAAGTGCTTACAGCCAAAAAAACCGTTATGTGCTGAAAACGGCGAAGGATGGGCGGCTGTCAGGATGTGATGCTTCCGGTAATCGATCAGCGCAGCCTTGTCTTTGGCGTATCGGCCCCATAGCAAAAATACGATGCCGCTCCGCCTTGCGGACAACTCGGCAATGGCCTTATCCGTGAAAGCTTCCCAGCCCTTTCCCTGATGCGACCCTGCCGTATGAGCCCGTACCGTAAGCGTCGCATTAAGCAACAGGACTCCCCGATTGGCCCAAGCCGTCAGGTCTCCGTGCGCCGGAATCTGGAATCCGGGTATATCGGTACTCAGCTCCTGATACATGTTGCGGAGTGACGGGGGAATTCCCACACCCCGTGGGACAGAAAATGACAAGCCGTGCGCCTGCCCCACATTGTGATAAGGATCTTGCCCCAAGATAACCACCTTGACCTGGTCGAAGGGTGTGTGATTAAAGGCATTGAAAATAAGATGACCAGGAGGGAAAACCGTGTGCTGCTTTTTTTCTATTTGGAGAAATTTTTTGAGTTCGTGCATGTAGGGCTTGTTAAACTCGGGCTCCAGCACAGCCTTCCAACTGCTTTCTAATTGTATGCTCATAACGCAAAAATACAGTTATTTGTAAAAAGTTTACGCTCCCTTGTTAAAGCGCGCGAATAAACGGATATTTGCACGATTATTGAGTGCACATTTAAGAATTAAATCGATCAACATGTCTAATATCGTCCGCATCATCCTATCTACCCTTCTCCTAATCGGCACCGTCGCCCTGTTCATCTACGGGCAATGGGGATGGGGTATATTGGGTATATTCGTTACCATTCTGGCTTTTGTGACGGTATTTTTTAATGAGAACATGCTGCTCGCCCAGTTTTACCTGCGCAAAGAGAACATGGCCAAGGCGGGTCAATGGTTAAATCGCATTACCCACTACGAAAAACAACTGATCCGTGCCCAACATGGCTACTATCATCTGCTGTTGGGCCTCATGGAATCGCAGAAATCTCCCATGCAATCGGAAAAGTACTTCAAAAAAGCCCTATCGTTAGGCCTGCACATGGGACATAATGTTGCCTTAGCCAAACTAAGCCTTGCAGGCATCGCCATGGCAAAGCGCAACAAACGGGAAGCCACCAAGTATTTACAGGAGGCCAAACGGGCGGATAAAAACAAATTATTGGCCGATCAGATTAAAATGATGAAAGATCAGATGGGTATGATGGATCGGCAGCAGCAGATCCGCTATCGATAAGTTAATCTTCCAAGGCAGAAGACCCCATGATATAAACATCCAAAAACCGGCCTTCTTCCGTACTATCTTCAAACACAATCTTCACCAGCTGGATTGCTTCGCCCTGGATTTCATCAGCAGTGATGGTTAGCTTCGCGGGTGTTTGCGGCTGCAACAGGTAATGCAGGTAGTTCTGCCTGTCCTCAAAACGCATGAGAACGCGTCCCATCGTGAGGGTTGAAAAATAATATGCGTTCCGAGCGGTGTCTACCAACTGTGTTCCATAAACATTGATTTTCAGTTCCCTTGGTTTGTCTTTCAGGCTGGTAAGAGATAGTGTCACGGTGGCTTTTCGGGTGGCCGGGTCAATGGCGAATTGCTCTGCTTCGAACCGGATATCGTCGACAACGACCACACTGGAATCTTGCCCGATAACTCCATGGGATACCTGCCGTGCTGACGTAACTAAAACAGGGAACATCAACATTCCTATCATTACCAGTCGTATTATCTGTATCGCTTTCATCCCAATCCGATCTTATGACCGCAGTCGATCCGCCGATTTAATTAACTTTTCATCTTTCCGGATACCCCCCATGGCCATAAACAGAAAGATGATGCTGATGGGTAACAGAAAGAAACCGACCCCGATGTTTTGGGCCGAGAGCGATTGACTAGCCGCTGTCAGCGCTGCACTTGCCGCCCCGTAGAGCCAGGCACCAAATAGCAGAATGAGCACCACTGCCAACAAAATTAACCGGACTTGTTGCTTACGGTTCCGGAATTTAAAAATGATATAAAGCGGGAATACCCCAAGCAACACAGTAGCAACCGTTTGCAAAATGAAAAACTCATCGCGTATCGCCTGCCCTTCAAGGCCATGATAGATTCCGGTTACCTTCAACGCCTTGCCCAAGCCACCTATGTCCGAATACTGAAGATAAGGGAAAAGGAACAAAGCAAACAGGGTAGCTGATGCTAAAAACAACCAAATACTTTGGATACGTTGGATCATAACGCTCGTGATTTACTGGACAGGCAAACTTAGCCAAACTTGCCTACAAAAACAAACAACCTAAAGCCACTTGTGTTTGTGAGCGAGGCTGATTGCTTGCGCCTGCGAGTTAATATGGAGTTTGTGGTAAATATTGTCCATATGCTTGCGGATGGTCAGGTAACTGATACCTAAGGCTAGGCCGATGCGTTTGGCATCCCATCCGTTTACAAGATGACGCAATACTTCCTTTTCCCGTTCGGTGAGCAGGGGTGGCATCTCCTGCCGTTCAGACGCCGGTAGCTGGTCGCCTACCGATGTGCCACCGGGTTCATGAGCTATCCATTGGATTTGCCAACCGCATTGTTCGGCACGAAGCCGCATTAAAGACATCGGGTAGTCTGTACATCCATTCGTCAGCATTGACTTCTTTCGGACTCCCCGTCCTAGAAGCTGTTACCTCAACGGAAGGCCAGCTTTTTCTCTCAGCACCTAAAATGTCCTCGTTTGACATGTCCATACTGAAAGCCTGCGCCGGCCGCTTCCTGCTCGAAAATTGTTATGCCCCTGACAAACTTAGACGGCTTCAATAAGAAGCTGGAAGAAATACGAGGGCACTTTGACATCGTCAATTCCATTCCGATGCCAGCATCAAATCAAATTAGTCACCTCCAAAGGTATAGGTGGCACATATGACGTTCGTGGCAATGCATACAACCCAACCGCCTCGGATATTACAGCGGGCAACTGCGCCAAATACTTAATCAATTGGATGGTGAATAATCTCTTTGAGTTAGCGGTCACTCAAAGAGATTACTTTTTACACTGCGTGCATTCATCATCCAATGCACTGAACTTGAGCAGAAAAATGTATTTTTACTCCCATGATTGAACACCAACTTCTGCTCGTTCTCGCGCTTTTCTTTGCAATGGCTCTGCTTTACCTGCTCAGCCAGCGCATTAACATTTCGTATCCGATCTTTTTGGTCATCGGTGGGCTGGGTATCAGTTTTATTCCCACGGTCCCCAATATCACGGTCAGTCCGGATCTTATCCTGCTCATTTTCCTGCCTCCGCTGCTGTTTGAGGCGGCCTGGTACACATCCTGGAACAACTTCTGGCGGTGGAAGCGTTCCATCCTGATGATGGGATTCGGCCTGGTGTTCTTTACATCGCTGGCCATTGCTTATTTTTCAATCAACATCATCCCCGGTTTTACGCTGGCCCTCGGTTTCCTGCTGGGCGGTATTATTTCTCCGCCCGATGCCGTTGCGGCCACTTCCGTACTCAAAGGGGTCAACATGCCCCGGAGGGGGCTCACCATTCTTGAGGGCGAAAGCCTGATCAACGATGCCGCTTCCCTCACCGTATTCCGCTTTGCGGTAGCCGCTATCCTGACCGGACAATTTGTGCTGCAGGAGGCGGTCACGGATTTCTTTGTGCTGGCCGTCATGGGTGTATTCGTAGGGCTGGTCATTGGCCACCTGCTTTATTTCATTCTCCGCTATTGGGCCAAGTCGTCCAGCATCACCACGCCGATCACCCTCATCGCTCCGTATATCATGTACGTCGTAGCCGAAGAGCTGGAATGGTCGGGCGTCCTTGCGGTGGTGAGCGGCGGGCTGTTCCTCTCATTCCGGTCAAAAGACTACCTCAACTACCATACCCGCATGCAGACCAAAGAGGTGTGGGAAACAGTGGGCTTCCTGCTCAACGGCTTTGTGTTTATCCTGATCGGATTGGAACTGCCCGTCATCGTAGATGGATTGGGTGATTATTCCATGGAAGAAGCCATCCGGTACGCCCTATTAATATCGTCCATGGTGATTGTGATCCGCATTGTCCTCGTTTATATTACCGCTTTCGTACCGCGGTGGGTCAGTGCCCGTGTCAGGGCTAAAGAAAGGAGTCCTGGATTGAAATTGCCTTTTATCATCGGCTGGGCAGGCATGCGCGGTGTTGTATCCCTAGCTTCGGCACTCGCTATTCCGCTGGCCCTTCAAAACGGCGATGCTTTTCCGCAGCGCAACCTTATCTTGTTCATTACCTTCGTGGTCATCCTGGTCACGCTGGTGTTTCAGGGGCTCACCCTGCCTATCTTCCTCCGCCTCCTGAAAGTGGAGGAAGTGGATGACGTGGTGCCCATTGAAGAACAGATGGAATCTATCCGGCTGCGGCTTGGCAAACAGGCCGTTGCGCACATGGACAGCCACTATCCGCAGGAGATGGCGGCGCATGAAACGATCGCCCGCATCAAGGAGCAGTTTGTCCGCAGCATACAGGCCACCGAACTGGCGCTCAATGAAGACGGGAAAAAAGAAGAACTGGCATCGGTACGGCGGCTGCAGAAAAAAATTGCCTTGGAGCTGATCGAGCTGCGGCGAGCAGAACTGCACCGTATTGCTGAAGAAAAGCGCTATGACGACGAGGTGATCCGCGATTTGGAGCACAACCTTGATCTTGAGGAGGCCCGGTTGAATAAACAATAAAAAAACACTATCTTTGCATAACGTATTGATTACCTCTTTTAATTAAGCACCTACAACCATGAGTACAGAAAGTAAACGGCAGCAACGATTTGCTGGGGTTATCCAGCAGGATTTGGGGGAGCTTTTCCAACGGGAAGGCGGTGCATGGGCACCGGGAGCGTTTATAACAGTGACCCGCGTACGCGTTACACCGGATTTGGCTATTGCACGGGTATACCTGAGTTTCCTGAATACCAAGCAGGCTAAGGAAGACATCGCTCATGTCAAATCCCACGCCAATGAGATCCGCTACAAATTGGGAGCACGCATCAAACACCAAGCGCGGATCGTACCGCAATTGGAGTTTTTCCTTGACGACACGAATGAATACGTGGAACACATGGATAAACTTTTCGACGAAATCAGCAAAGAACCCCGACAACCGGAATAAGTTGGATGATCTTTCAACTGGACGAGCACGACATCCGCTTCCCGGACCCGGCATTCGCCGAGCCCGATGGGTTGTTAGCCATCGGTGGCGATTTACGCACGGAACGTCTCTTGGAAGCTTATCGGCGGGGTATCTTCCCTTGGTATAGCGATGACACCCCCATCTTATGGTATTCGCCCCATGAACGGTTTGTCCTCTTTCCGGAAGAGTTAAAGATCAGCAAAAGCATGCGGCAAATCATGCGATCGGGTCGGTTTGCTGTGACCGTTGACCGCGCTTTCGATCAGGTGATTTTGGCTTGCGCTACCCAGCCTCGCCCGGGGCAGGATGGTACCTGGATTACAGACGACATGCAGGATGCATACATACGGCTCCATACCCTGGGTCACGCACATTCTGTAGAAACATGGCATAACAACGCGCTGGCAGGTGGACTCTATGGCGTATCGGTGGGCAACGTATTTTGCGGCGAAAGCATGTTCAGCCGCGAGGCCAATGCTTCCAAAATGGCATTGATTGCACTCTGCCGGTCCGGAACCTACCGATTGATCGATTGCCAGGTGTATTCCGATCACCTCGCCTCACTGGGAGCGCGGATGATACCGCGCGATCAATATAAGACACTTCTGGATCCAAAAAAAAGCCCTCCGGGGCACCGAAGGGCTAACTGATGCGTTGGAGAATTTAAAGGCTCATGTTGAATGCTCCATCCGTAACCTCTCGCATGGATTGGTCCTTCGAGTTTTTGGCGGTGAATTGGAATGTACCCTTGATGACTTTGTCAGTCAGCTCAGCAATCTTGATCTCGCCCGACACCGAGGAATCGAAAGGAGCTTGCCATACCTGTGTATTGGTGGGATTGGAGATGTTGACCTCCGTATAGCTTGCGCTGATGGAGATACTCGCACTGCCACCGATCTGATAGGTTCCCGGGCTATCGACCCCGTTCATTACCAATACGATGGCTTTGCCTGAACTCTCATTTCCCTGTACCGTAATCATGGATGTCCCGCCCACGTTGATGCGGTTGGCCACACTCGTCATTTTGAGTGAGGCAAAGGCCGCACCATTGATTTTGGCTTTGATGGTACCGGGGGCAGCGTCGCCACCGGGGCCTCCATCTTCATTTTTTTTGCAGGATGTCGTTGCCATGGCACAGGCTAGCATCAGCAGCAATACAAAGTTAGTTTTCAATCCATTCATTGTTCTTGTTGTTTTCATTTGATACGTATTTGATAGTAGTTAAAAATCTGATTGCCCGATAACCCGGTAAGGCGTGCCGCGCATAAGCGCGGCACACGCAGACCAGGCACCATGAAAATGTGTGCCGGAATCACAGCCCATAGGCTGATATTTCGTTGGCTTTGGATTTATAATACAGCATTCCGCCTAATTCGTCGACTTGATATTCGGGTTTCTTATCCCGCAATACAATTTCCTTTTCCACTTCCCCGGTATCCTTCCCCACACGGACCAGCCCTACACCACCGTCGAGGTCGGTAAGGATAAACTGGGCATTCTGCGTGGCCGCCGTCGCCCGGAAACGTTTGTTCATCTCGGCGAAAGATGCCGACGCAACATTCGCAAATCCCTCCTGATAGGCTTTCATCTCCTCACCATAGCTATTCAGCATGTTGCTGCCGGCATAATGGCCGTACCGACCACCTTGGTAAGCTGCTGCCGCTGACATCGCCATCGATGCTACCGCCAGCACACCCGTGGCAGCCTTGACGAAACCACTTTGGCCAGGAGATTTATGGTAGGCATGAAATATGTCTTTCCCGTCGAAACCCACCAGCATCAAATTCTGGCTGGAGGTAAGCAGGATTCCCCCGTTTCTTACCATCATAGAAGTGGGTGCTTCTTTTTCCTTGAAAGCGATCGACGCGAAGGTACTGATATCACCTGTACGCTCATCGATTGCGACCACCTCGTCGCCCGTACTGATTAGATAACGTTGGTTCGCCTTGTCGTACGTGCTAGCCACCGCTTTCGCTTTCTTGTATTTGATGGGCTTACTCCAAATGGATTCCCCAGTAGTAAGGTTGAAAATATCTGCATCGGTATCCGTAATGTAAATTAGTCCGCGGGGCGTTAACGCCATCGTGTGGATATTTTCCCCCGTATTGAGCGGCTTCTTAAATAAGGCTTTGCCATCAAAGGAAATCTTGTTAATGCCTCCTTCGTATATACCGAACAGGATGCCGTCATCCACGATGTAGAAATGCTGTACAAATCCTTTTGTCTTGGGAGCTTTCTCCCAAAGATCTTCGCCGGTTGCGGCGCTCAGAAAACTGATCTTCGATTCTGAAGCTCCGGCAAGTTTGCCGGCAATGCCTTTTTTGTCTGAATTGTCCACATCGCTTACCACGGCCAATCCCTGCGGTAAAATTTCGAAGCGGGTGACTTTTCCTTTGATCTTGCGTTCTTGCTTCCACAGTTGATCACCGGAATTACTCACCTTATGGATGCGTGTATCACCATTGGGCCGTTCCTCGAATCCATAAATCTCGTTGCCCGATTTATCAGCGACCAGCCAGGTGATTTTGTCCAGATCGGCTTCCCACAGGATTTTCCCATCGCTGAAATCCGCACAGATCAGGTTTTTTGTAGTAGGTACCAGCACTTGGTTGCCAGAAAGATAAGGTTCCCCCGAACTCACTGGCACGCTATTGCCCATGCGTACCTTGCCCGCTCCCGCATCCAGCGAAGAAAACCCTTCCTGTTTGCCGGTAGCTAGATCGTAGATTCCGACGGCAAGCATATCTTTCTCAGCCCGCGTACGGTTTCCCACCACGACCAGCTTGTTTTGGGGAAGAAACACGCGGGCCTTAGCCACCAACTTCCATCCATTTTCTTCAGTGGCAAAGAGCATCTTGCCCGATACCACGTCTATCACCGTCTTCTTTGACCCCAGCATGCCGCCCTGATTGACGATAACATAAGGCGACATCGGCACAAATTCAAGTTCCTCCTGCTTCACTTTGCCGTATTCCTGGAATACAAAGTGAGGTGCGCTAGCTCCGGGCTTGATGCCCGCCAATCCACCCCCGCCTGCGACTACCAATACGCCCGCCTCCGTGAGCGTCATAAATTCAATCTTGCCTCCCAGATCATACGTAATGTTCGGTTGGTCTTTCTTCTGTCCATAGGCGGTGAGTAGAAATGCCACCAATGGCGTTACGAGTAATTTTTTCATGGTCTATAAACTGTTTTTGAATACTGGGGTAAAGGTAGCGCGGCATGAAAAACCGTCCTATTCGGAGGGTTACGTATTTCGTATACGGGTTTATACGTAGGTACAATCGGTACTGTTCCGTATTTGCTGCGTTTATAAGCACCCGTACTTTTGAGTCGATTTAAACAGTAATCCTTTAATCCAAAAAACAATGAAAAAGAAAACTAAACTCGTATCACTTATTGTATTGTTTACCGCTCTCGGAACTTCGAGTTCCTTTGGCCAAGCGTTTGAACAAGGAGACAAGCTGCTCAACATCGGTGTAGGGCTGGGCAGCCAGTTCATGGCCGCAGGAGCCAAAGGTACCCCGCCGGTAGGCCTCAGTCTAGAATTTGGCGTCAGTGACAAAATCAGCGTGGGCGGCTATGCCGGCTATGCGGGAGCCAAAGTAGAAACAGTTGTGGGCGACTGGAAATACAATTACATCATCGTAGGCGGCCGGGGTTCTTACCATTTTGACTTCGGCGTGGAAAACCTGGATCCCTATGCCGGTGTGCTGTTGGGGTACAACATCGCATCAGTAAGCACCGATACGAATTTGCCTACCGCTTCGGCAGGTGGATTTATCTGGGGTGCACATGCCGGCGCACGGTATTTTTTTAGCCCCAAATTCGGTGCGTTCGCAGAAGTCGGCTACGGCATCGCCTGGCTGAACGTGGGCGTGGCGCTAAAGTTTTAGTATGTCCGGAAATCGTACATACTTGGGTTGGGAACGCTGCGGTTTCATAGTTACCGCAGCGGCTCAAACCAAATTATGGGCAAATGCATACTTAATCAGGCCAACGGTATTGGTACATTTTATTTTGCGCATCAGGTTTTTGCGGTGCACTTCAACTGTACGGTCGCTGATAAACAACTGGGCCGCAATTTCCTTATTGGTAAGTTCTTTGATAATCAGCCGCAGCACCTCAACCTCACGGTGGGTAAGCGGCTCATCGGATTCGGGTTGTTTTGCCAGCTGAAATAATTTATGGCCAACGTCGGCACTTAGGTACGGTCTTCCGTTCAGCACCGATTCCATGGCCTGGGCTAATTCCTCCATGGCGCACTTCTTCAGCACGTAGCCATCCGCACCCGCAGCGATGACCTCTTTAATGATGGGCGCTTCATCATGCATGGTCAACACGATGGTTTTAAGCCCTGGAAACAACGTCTTAGCCTGCCGGATTAAGTCAAGGCCATTCATATCGGGCATCGAATAGTCTGTTACCATCAACTCGATAGGCTTCACTTTCAGCAACGCCAATGCATAAGTGCCTGAGTGGGTTGATGCCACGATATCAAATGTGGTGTTATCCCGGAAAACCATTTTCAGCCCTTCGGTAAGAATGGGATGGTCATCAACCAATAAAATTCTATGCTTCATCACAGGTTTATATGAAAAAAATTTAGCTTGAACACAAAGTTAAATTTTTTTACGATTTTTATTTCAATATTCAACTAAATTATGGACACAACCAAATCCTAATGGACATGAAGACCTTTTACCTGCTTTTATTTACACTGATTGCTCAACTGCCCTGCTATGCACAGCTATCTGCGGAACAACAAATCGACAGCCTGAAAAGGGAACTCGGAAAGAATTTAACCAAGGCTCAGAAGGCCAAAGTATATGGAGACTTATCTTGGTATTACAATTCCGTATCGCTGGACTCTGCCTTCCGATACGGCAATGAAGCTTTGGAAATCGCCCGTGAAATCCATGACCGAAAACTAATCGCTCAGTCTTTAAGCGATTTAGGTGCAATTTATTTCATAAAAGGAGAAATTGATAAATCACTTGATTTATATAATCGATCGCTCGATATACGGAAAATAGAACAAGACGAAGAAGGCATAGCTTCTCTCAACTTTAAAATTGGCGCGGCTTATTTCAAAAAATCCGAACTGAAAAAAGCGATGTCCCATTACTTAGAAGCCCTACGCTATTATGAGCAAATCAAAAGTGAAAATGTAGTCGCCAACCTGCATAGCAATATTGCCGTCGTCTATACTTCGCTGCATAATTACTCCAAAGCGCTTAGTTACCTGAAGATGGCGGAAACTTATTTCCAGCAACATAGCTTATATGCACCTCTTGCCAACGTAACACTTTCAATGGGTAACGTCTATTATGCGTTGTTAGACACTGCCAAAGCACAAGACAGTTACCAAAGAACCATTGATATTGCAAAAAAGGGTCAAAATTTTCTTGCCGAAGCCTCCGCTTACAACAATTTGGGACAAATACACACGGATCTTGAACAACATAAATTAGCGGTTGATTATATTCAAAAATCACTGGAAATCCGTACCCGCGAGAAATTGGAATCTGACGTGGCGAGTAGCAACATTACCTTGGCAATAAATTACGCCAAATTACGCAATTTCACCAAATCAAAATCATTGCTTCTGAGCAGTTTGAACCATTTCCAACAAACGGGTAGTGGCGAGAAAATAACTTCAATTTATTACCAGTTAATTGCAGTTTACGCCGGATTGGGCGAAGTAGACAGTGTATTCCACTATATGAATCTTTACAAACAAAATCAAACAGCCGAACTGGATAATAAGGTAATCGAAGTCAGTAGCGAACTCGAAACCAAATATCAAACTGAAAAAAAAGAGCAGCAGATCGAAATTCTTCATCGGGAAACAGCCATCCAAAAGTTACGGTTACGACAACGTGGTCTGCTTCTGCTGGCCGCTATGGTTGTACTCGCGAGTGGGGGCATCTTGGTCTTTTTCGTTTTCAAACAACGTCGGTTGAAAGCGGAAGCACGCTTGCAACAGGAAATAAACATCCAACAGGAAAAAGCCACGCGTGATGTATTGGACGCCGAAGAACGCGAACGTCGCCGTATCGCCAGCGATCTGCACGACGGCGTAGGGCAAACCTTATCCGCCGCACTGCTGAACCTTAACTACCTACACAAAAGCATAGCCGAAGGGAAAACACCCGATCCGCAAGCGATGGATAATGCATTGGGCCTAGTAAAAGATAGCTATCAAGAAATGCGTAGCATCTCCCACCAAATGATGCCCAATGCACTGCTGAAAGCTGGCCTGGCTACTTCCATCAAAGAATTCCTGGACGCAATAGACGGCAAAAACATCAAGGTAAATCTCAGTGTATCCGGCTTGGCCGACCGGCTGGACCAACAGCTTGAAACGGTGCTATACCGCGCTGTACAGGAAGCGGTAAACAATGTGGTCAAGCACGCCCAAGCAACCCGGTTGACCATCCAGCTTATGAAAGACGAAGAAGGAATCTCGGTCACCATTGAAGACAACGGCAAAGGGTTTGACCCTTCAAGCGTTGACTATACCGAAGGCATAGGGCTGAAAAATATCCGCTCACGTGTCGGATTGTTGCAGGGAAGTGTGGAGGTAGACACTGCACCGGGCAGAGGAACCGTAATTGTTATTTTCATTCCGATCTGACGGAAACCATGTCTTCATTAATTTCCGAAACACGCCGGCAACCGGCGAGTCTTGCCGTAAGCTCAAAATCATTCAGAAAGTTCTGCAGAACCGCCTCCACACCTTGCTGTCCCGCTATCGATAAACCATAAGCGTAAGGCCTTCCCAACAGCACCGCGTCGGCCCCGAGGGCAAGTGCTTTGAATAGGTCGCTACCGCTACGGATACCGCTATCGAGCAGCACAGGATAAGGCTTGGGAAGGGCCTTTCGGATACCCAACAACGCGTCAAGCGTTGGTATCGCACCGTCTACCTGCCTTCCGCCATGGTTAGACACGATAATGCCGTCGGCCCCCGCATCCACCGCTTTAAGCGCGTCATCCGCACGCAAAATACCCTTGATAAGAATGGGCAACTGGGTTTGCTGCCGCAACTCATAGACCTGATCCCAGCTCAATGCCGGATTCGAATAAATATTGACAAACAAGCGAACCGCTTCCAGCGGCGCTTTGCGTAAAAGGTTCTTAACGAGACCACCCGGATAATTTGCTTTGAGCCGCAACAGGTTACCGATCGTGGCCCATGTTACAGCCGGTTTGGGTGTTCCTGACATAGCCATCCCTTCGCCTTCCGCAAGCAAGGCATTGAATACCGGATCGGATGTATACTGCGCAATGCCCATCCCCCGCAGAAAGGGCAAATAGGCAAGTTTCAGGTCGCGGTTACGCCATCCCAATAAGGTAGTATCCACTGTGAGGACAATCGCGCTACAGCCACAGGCTTCCGCACGCTGCACAAAAGAGCGTACCAAATCATCCGATTTACTCCAATACAGCTGGAACCAACGGGAAGTATCGCCCATATCCTGTGCACATAGCTCCATCGGTGTGCCCGCCTGATTAGAGAATATGAACGGAACGCCTACCTCCCGGCAGGCACGGGCCACCAAACGGTCTGCCTCCGGGCAGATTAGGTCAAGCACACCAATGGGGGCCAGCAAAAGAGGGAATGCCAAGTCCTGCCCAAACAACCGGGTGGAAAAATCCGGAGAAGCATCGCCACGCATCATACGGGGCCGGATAGAAACCTTTGAAAACGCAGTCCGGTTGGCTGCTACACTTAATTCGTCGCCCGCACCGCCCGCCAAATACGCCCACGCATGTGCGGACAGCCTTTTTTTTGCCGCTGCACGCAGTTCGTCCGCATGAAAGGGTACCGCAGCGCGCTTTCCCGACATGCCGGTTAAAAAAATGGTTTTCTGCCGCTGCAAGGCATCGATATAGGCCATCTGTCTGTCATTGGTTTGAACAATGACTTAAAGGTACATAAATTTTAAGGGGTTTTCCGCTCCAATACCCAAAAATTGTTGAAACCCAATCCGCTTTGCAATTCCAGGAGTTGTTGCTGGAGCATTTCCAGGATGGCCAGGAAGTTGTAGACAAACTGCACCTTGTTTTCGGAATTTCTAACAATTGTGCCGAAATCCAGCTTTTTGTTGATAGCCACCAACGAAGCCATCGCTTTTTTCTGCTGCTCAATTGTATAGGGATACTTAACCACCGTATGCCGCACTTCGTTATTGCGTGATGTATAGTTGTACATGAGTTTCTCATACACCAACATCAGCTTATATAAGTCGAACGTCGTTAGCTCCTCTCCCTGACCGGCGTGTTCCCCTGCCCGGCGTAGATCGGTAATTAGGTTACCCCGCCTGAATTGCAGCAACCGCTGTTCTTCGAGCAAACGCAGCTCTTCCGATATTTCCTTAAACTGTTTGTACAGCACCAGTTTCTGTACAAGGTCTTGCTTCGGATCTATTTCGTTACCCGCTTCGTCCAATTCCGGCCGGGGTAGCAGCATCTTTGCTTTAATCCGCATCAAGGTGGCTGCCACAAAGATAAATTCACTCGCCAATTCGATGTTGAGTGCCTGCATATGCAGGATGTAGTCCAGGAAATCGTTGGTAATTTTGGCAATCGGGATGTCGTGGATATTCAATTCATCGCGCTCGATGAAAAACAATAACAAATCAAAAGGCCCCTCAAATTGGGGGAGCTTGATCTCATATCCTTCAGCTTCCGTCATACAGTTCCAAAAATAAGAATTAAGGCAATGTCACAGCAACCCGTAGACCGATTGCTGTTTCATTCCACACCGGCTGCGCTGCGGGAGATACGCGAACCGAAACATCGTTGTCAACATTCCACCGGTATTTAAACATGGAGCTGACGTAAGCTTCCACTGCATTCAGTGCATACCACCCCACGGTGGTTAAAATCATGAGGTCCCTATTACGCCGGTAATAATCCTTTCCGTTGATGAATGCCTGTGTCATCTGCGCGTTTGCACGCGGGTAGTTGGTGTTAAGAGGAGCCGCGTCGTGGTATTTGACCCGATATTGGGCTTCTTCCAGGTACGCCCGGTAATTATCATGATTCCAATCGACAGCCCATATGCCAGCAATGAATCCCCCATAAATGACGGGTACCTTCAACCACCACAACCCACCGTTCGTATATTGCCCCAAACCCGGCAGTAGCAGAGACCGCTTCCATGTTTTCTTGATTTGTAATTCGGTAGCTGTCCGCATCGAATCCTTAAAAATTGCCCCTCCTTTCAACTCATCAGCTGCCTGCTGTTGGGCAAATGCGTAAGCCGTTACCGATAAGGCAATTAATCCTACGAAAAGCATTTTTAAAAAGAATGGCATAATCCTTGGTTCCATGCCCAGTAAAGTTGCATTAATTTTTGTAGATAGACAAAAAAACAACTCTTTTGACTGAGTTCCGAAGATATCCAACCAAATTGGAGCCATAAACAATCCCTCAAATCAGTTGTTCCCCAGATAATTAGTAATTATCAAATATGTAAGAAATTTACGACACGGGGTCTCAATAATTATTATTTAATTTGTAACGATTTTTAAACCGGACGCTATGGAGATTGAAGCCGGAGAGCTGCTTAAAAAAATAAATACACCTGCAGACTTGAAACAGCTCAGCCAAGCTGAGCTAGTAAAGCTGTGCAGTGAATTGCGTCAATATATCATTGACACCGTCTCCGTACATGGGGGGCACTTTGCTGCCAGCCTCGGCGTCGTGGAATTAACGGTGGCATTACATTATGTTCTCAATACGCCCTATGACCAACTGGTGTGGGATGTGGGTCACCAAGCTTATGGCCACAAAATCCTGACAGGCAGGCGTGAAGTATTCCATACCAACCGGATGCTTGGAGGCATCAGCGGATTTCCAAAGCGGGGCGAGAGTGAATACGACACATTTGGTGTCGGGCATTCTTCCACTTCCATCTCAGCGGCGTTGGGCATGGCAGTAGCTTCCAATTACAAAGGAGAAACGGATCGGCAGCACGTGGCTGTCATTGGCGATGGGGCAATGACCGCAGGTATGGCTTTCGAAGCCCTCAATCATGCCGGTATCGAAAAATCCAATCTACTGGTTATCCTTAATGACAACTGCATGTCCATCGATCCAAACGTCGGTGCACTTAAGGATTACCTGACCAGTATCACCACATCACGGTCGTGGAATCGATTCAGGGATGACATTGCCCATGTGCTCACCAAGATATCCGAAATCGGTCCAGATGCGCTCGGTATCGCCAAAAAGATCGAGAAGAGCATCAAAGGGACGCTTCTCAAAAACAGTAACCTGTTTGAATCACTCAATTTTCGCTATTTCGGTCCGGTAGATGGGCACGATGTAAAGCGGCTGATCCATACGCTGGATGACCTACGGGACATCCCAGGCCCCAAACTTCTCCATTGCATCACCGTAAAAGGGAAAGGCTACGCGCTGGCGGAAAAAGATCAGACTACCTGGCATGCCCCTGGCCTGTTTGATAAAATCACGGGTGAAATCAAGAAATCGAAAAACGACAAACCCGTTGCCCCCAAATATCAAGATGTATTCGGTCACACACTGGTGGAACTGGCTGAGAAGAACGACAAAATCCTTGGTATCACGCCTGCCATGCCTTCCGGATCTTCCATGAACATCATGATGAAAGCCATGCCCGATCGGGCTTTTGACGTGGGCATTGCTGAGCAACACGCGGTAACATTTTCCGCCGGCCTTGCGACTCAGGGTATGGTACCGTTTTGCAACATCTACTCCAGTTTTATGCAGCGGGCGTATGACCAGGTGATACACGACGTAGCCATCCAGAATCTACATGTGGTATTCTGCCTTGACCGGGCGGGTATTGCAGGTGCCGATGGCCCGACGCACCACGGGGCTTATGACCTCGCTTATATGCGGTGTATTCCTAACCTGACTGTCGCCGCCCCCATGAACGAGGAAGAACTACGCAACCTGATGTTCACTGCCCAACAAGAGGGCATGGGTCCATTTGTGATCCGGTATCCCCGCGGGCAGGGGGTTATGCCCGATTGGCGGAGGCCACTCAACGCTGTGGCAGTCGGCAAAGGCCGCAAACTATGCGATGGGGAAGAACTTGCCCTGCTCAGCATTGGCCATGTGGGCAACGAGGCGGTGAAAGCCCGCATCACGCTGAATGAAGAGGGAATATTCCCGGCACACTACGACCTACGCTTTGTCAAGCCGTTGGACGCCGATCTCTTGCACGAAGTCTTTAGCAAATTCAAAAAAATAGTTACCATAGAGGATGGCTGCATTCAGGGAGGAATGGGAAGTGCCGTACTGGAATTTATGGCAGACCATGGCTACCAAGCTACTGTGGTGCGCTTGGGTATCCCCGATACAGTCGTAGAACATGGTGAACAGCACGAATTGTGGTCAATTTGTGGATACGACAGTTCCCATATCATCAATACCGTACGAAATATGGCCATAAGCCGCAAAACAGATACGATGGTGAGCTAAAGAGCCACCGATATAGTACCATGGAAAACAATCGACTCCCGCAGCTAACAACAACGGTGATTGTCTGGTTAGTTTTATGCCTGACTACCGGACGGGCACAGCAACCCCCATCCATTCATGCGCTCTCAATTAAGCCCACCTATGGACTCGATATGGCCAACACAGGGGGGGGCAATCGCAACTTCCTATATGGGCTCCATGCCAGCTATGACCGCGACTTATCGGCGAGTAGTCAGGCTTGGGTAAACCTACTCAACGCCAAAGGGTTGTCATTCGGGGTTTTGTGGCATAACATGGATCATATGACGGAAATCGTGGAGAGCCAGGCTTATACACATGGGATGGCGATTGGTTTGCTGAGTGAAGTGGATTTCCAACTGTTGCAAGCAGGATCGGTCAAATTTCTCCTTACACCCGGAGTAGGCCTTACCTATATTACCCAGACCATTAAAACCCAACCGGCTACCACCACCGTGGGCAGCCACCTGAACCTGGCGCTTTCCGCCGAGTTGGGCCTCGAAATACCAGTAAGCAACCGTACCAGCTTCTTAGCTGCGGCCAACGTACTCCACTATTCCAATGGTGGATTGAAAATCCCCAATGGCGGAATCAATACTGTCAATGGTTCCATTGGTATCAAAACTGCGCTGGGCCATGCAAAGCATACGCCATCGGCAGGAAGCAGCAATTTCCAACCGATTGTAGGCAGCAGCGGCGAATTGGTTGTCGGTGTCGGCCAACGGGGTAAATACCGCACCAGTGGCGGATTCTGGCGCACAGGCGTTTATGGCGGTTATAATTATTACCTCAACCAAGCCGTTGGTTTTAAGGCTGGATTGGACATGGTCTATTACCATCAGGTATTTGATGGTAATTTTGAGAAAACTTTTCAATATTACGGATCGTCATACGATCGCATCCGCCTTGGTACCAGTGCCGGCGCTGAAGTAGCGTTGGGACGATTTGCTATAAATGGAATGTTTGGTAAATACCTTCATTATAATAGTTTCCACGGTGTCCAATGGTACTGGACGTCTGCCCTACGTTACTATATTACTCCCAATATCGGTTTGCAAAGCACGCTCTACATGCACCGGATGCAAGCCGATTACCTAAACTGGGCGCTTGTTTTTCGCATCTAGGTTTTATGCAACAGGCTTGTTACGGTTTGCTTTTCATTTCGCGCCAGGATTTGCTACCTTAGCTGTTTTCACACCAACTTACAATGAAGTCGATGAAATTACGTGTAGCGATAGTAGCGTTAAGCTTATTTACACTGCATGCCCATGCACAACAGTCGGTTCCGAGACCGAAACTGGTTGTGGGCATTATGGTTGATCAGATGCGCTGGGATTATCTGTACCGCTTTTATGACCGGTATGGCGAAGGCGGATTTAAACGCATGCTGAATGAAGGGTTTTCCTGTGAAAATACCTATATCCCGTATGTGCCTACCTATACAGCGATCGGGCACAGCTGCGTTTATACAGGCAGCGTTCCCGCTATACACGGCATCGCGGGTAATGATTTCATCATCCAGCAGACGGGGCAACGCATGTACTGTACCCAGGATGACAACGTGAGCGGTGTGGGCACCGATCAGGCCGAAGGGAAGCAATCCCCACGGAACCTGCTTGTATCAACCATCACCGACCAGCTCAAACTGGCCACCAACTTTCACTCAAAGGTCATTGGTATCGCCATCAAAGACCGTGGAGGCATTCTTCCTGCGGGGCATTTTGCCGATGCTGCCTATTGGTTTGAGGGGAAGTCGGGTGATTGGATTTCCAGCACTTTCTACATGCAGGATCTGCCCGATTGGGTAAAAAAATTCAATGCACAGAAACTCGCCGAAAAATACCTGCAACAGGACTGGAATACCCTGTATCCCATCGAAACCTATACCCAAAGCATCGAAGACGATAACGCCTACGAAGCGACCTACCGGGGTGAAGAAGCACCGGTATTCCCCAAAAAACTACGCCCCCTTATTAAAGACAATGGTTTAGGCCTTATCCGCTCCACGCCGTTCGGCAATACCTTTACGCTGGATTTGGCGAAGGCTGCTATTGATAACGAACGGATGGGCAACAACCCAGGCGGTTTCACGGATTTCCTGGCCGTAAGCCTTTCTTCCACAGACTATGTAGGCCACCAGTTTTCCGTCAATGCGATTGAAGTGGAAGATACCTACCTCCGGCTGGATAAAGAGCTGGAAGCTTTCTTTGCCTATCTCGATGCGCATGTAGGCAAAGGAGAATATACGGTGTTTCTTACGGCAGACCACGGGGCGTCCCACAATCCACTGTTCTTTTTGGACAAACGCGGCAATGCGGGGTACTTTGACGAACGCAACGCCCTGACTGGCCTCAATGCACTGCTGGCCGAAAAATTCGGGCAGGAAAAGCTTGTTCGCAGCCTGATGAATTATCAGGTGCACCTGGATTACGACATCATTCAGGCAAACGAGCTGGACGAAGAGGACATCAGGGAAACAGCCATCAAATTTCTCCGTACACTCGAAGGCGTATCCTTCGTAACGGATATGGAAAATGCCGGCTCATCCAGTATCCCCGCACGCATCCGCGAGCGTATTGTCAATGGATATAATCCCAAACGGAGTGGCTGCATCCAGATCATCCTTGATCCCCAATGGTACAGCGGGTCGCCCCGCTCAAGGGGCACTACGCACGGCACCTGGGCTTCCTATGATGCACACATTCCCTTTGTGATGATGGGCTGGGGTATCAAACATGGCAGTACCAACCGCGAGACACACATGACCGACATTGCTCCTACGGTGGCCGCACTGCTCCATATCGAAGAACCCAACGGCAACATCGGGCAACCGGTGGTAGAGATCCTAAACAAGTAGCGGCCATACGCTGGATTGCACGGGAATGTGTAACTTTGAACATGCACTTCCGTCGGGCAGCAACAATCATTTCGACACTGGTACTTGCTTGGGCAAGTTGGCTACCCGGTTTTTCCCAATCCAACGAATCGGCTTATACCCTGTTGCAACTGGATAACCGCTATGGATTGTCGAACAGTGCGGTGAACTGCTTGCTGCAGGACAGCGACGGAATGCTTTGGATAGGTACCTGGGATGGATTGAACCGGTACGATGGGCAGGAATTTCACGTATTCAACTTCGGCGGCAGCGACGCAAGACAGGGACTGATCAGCAACATTGTTAGGGGATTGCTGGAAGATCGCGACCACCGCATATGGATCAGTACCGTAGAAGGCATTTCCCGTTACGATAAATTAACCGGCACTTTCAAGCATTATTTTTACGGAACAGGACGCGGGCAGGGGATCGGTGAAAATGGTTTTGGCCTGATTGCCGATACCAACGGCCGCTTGTTTGCCCGCACCCCTACAGAAACCCTGATGCGCTACGATGCGGGGCGCGACACATTTGTCAGCTGTAAGCTCCCCGGACTTACCGGCACCCTTTCGGATCTCAGTATCGACGCGGTCAACCGGTTTTGGGTACGTACGGAAGCAGGTGAAATCGCCGCCTACACGCTCAATGAAGATGGCTTTCACTTGGCACATCGCCTTCCGGCGGCCGAAACATCTGTATCACGGCTACATCTCGCAAACGGTTTCCTGTTCTTAAGTGACCCAAAGGGTATGCTTTACCGGGTTGACCCCGGTACATTCGAACTGGAACAGGTGGCTGATCTTGGGAGTGCCGTCAGTGCCATCACCTGGTACGGCTCGCGTTACTATGTAGCGCTGGCTACCCAAGGCTTGCGTACATTCGATGTCTCTTTCGCACCCCAACCCCCGGCTGCGGGTTTGCAACCTTTGCAGGGGATGAAGATACGCGGGTGGGCGGCAAACGGGCCGGAACAGCTGCTATGGGTGGCCACGGATGGCAACGGCTTTGTCCGCGTTTCGCAATACAATACGCCTTTCCGTACCTTATCCTCTTCCGATGCCTTTTCACGTCCCCCCGTCCGTGCTTTTGCCGAAATCAGCGGCGACCTTTGGGTAGGCACAAAAGGAGGTGGCATATCCATCCTGTCCGATTTTGCTCCTCAAAACGCAGATAACGTTGCCTGGGACAATCGACTCACCGGCAAACTAGTCAACCAGGATGTATTTACCATCGTGCAGGGTATACAGAGCGACCTGGTGTATATTGGCACAGACGGAAGTGGTCTGAGCATCTATGACCCGCGCCGGAAACAACTGGCTAACTGGACACAGTTGGATGGCCACGCCGACTTCCCGGCATTCGGATCCGTATATGCCATCCTCGAAGATCCCGATGGGACACTGTGGGTGGGTACAAGCGGTTATGGATTGCTGCACCTGCGCGTCGTCCGCTCGCATCACGGCGACCTGCATGTTGAATTCATCGAACAGTACCGATACAAAACCTCGAATCAGGGATTGGCAAATGACATCGTCTATTCACTGTGTTTCGGTCGGAACGACCAGCTATGGGTTGCCTGCCGCTACGGTGGACTATCGCTATTGGACAAAAAAAGTGGCCATATTATCAATTTCAAGGCATTTACCTACGAAGGAAGCCTCAGCAACAACGACGTTCTCTCGCTGTACCGCGACACGCACGACCGCCTATGGGTGGGCACCAGTTACGGCCTGAATTGGCTATCGCTTACCGACATTACCCGCGGAGAACCGGTTTTCCAGCGTATCACCGCCGCCGAGGGGTTGCCCAACAACACCATCCACGCTATTACCGCCGATGGCTTCGGCCACATTTGGGTCAGTACCAACCGGGGATTGGCCCGGATCGATCCCTCCAGCGGCCAGGTGGTGCAGTTTCAGGAAAACGATGGGTTGCACCGTGCCGAGTTCAGCGACGGTGCTGTATGGAAAGACCCTGCTGGATTCCTTTATTTCGGCGGCATCTACGGTTTCAGCTACTTCCACCCCCAGCAGATCCCCCAGGATACGCTGCTGCCCAATGCGATCATCCGCAGCCTGCAACTGGGCAACCGGGGATTAAACGAAGGCCAGTATTGGGTACTCCGCCCCCGGAAAGGAATGGAACAACAGGTTACGCTATCGCGCAAAGACAATTATTTTTCCGCAACGGTACATGCACTCAGCTACCTCTACGCCGACAGGTGCCAGTTTGCCTGGATGCTGGAAGGGCATGATAAAACCTGGCAATACGACCGCTCGGATGGGCACATCAGTTACAGCAACATTCCGCCCGGCACGTACCGGCTGCTCATCAAATGGTCCAACGGCAGCGGCATGTGGACCGAAGCAACCCCCGTAATGGACGTGCAGGTCAACCCGTACTGGTGGCAAACCTGGCCGGTGACATTAAGTGCGCTGCTCACGCTGGCGGGTGTAGCCTATTGGTGGTATATCGGCCGTAAAAACAAGCTTAAAATCCAGCACCGGCTGCAATTGGAACGGACACTCCGCGAAAAAGACGAAGCGCTACACGAAAGCCAGTTGTCCTTTTTTACGAATATTGCCCACGAATTACAGACCCCACTCACGCTACTCGTGGGCGTTGCCGAGCAAATCGAAAACCTGCAGGGCGATCCCACACCGCCCCGATCTGCCAGGTCGCAGCCCCTGGTTGCGTTATTGAAACAACAGACTTCGCGGCTCACCTACCTGGTGCACCAGCTGCTCGAATTCCGCAAGGCCCAGGCCGGACACCTCACCGCAGAGTATCAGCTCCAAGACGTTTCGGCGTTGCTGTCCAAACTTTGTGAGGTATTTAAACCCCTGAGTGTACGGCAACAGAACACCTACGAACTGCACATACCCGACGGAATGCAATTTGCCGTGGACAGCGATAAACTGGAAAAGATTGTGTTCAACCTGCTGTCCAACGCATTCAAACACGGAGGGATGTTCCAGCACGTTACCTTTACTGCACGCACGGATGTTAGCTTATCCACGCTGCTTCTGCAGGTTTCCAACTCCGGATGCCGCCTGGCACCGGAGGAAAGCGAACGCATTTTCGAACAATTCCAGAGCCGGCGTTCCGGCGTTTCCGGTACCTACAGCACCGGTATCGGGCTGGCCTTCACACGGGAACTCGTCGGTGTGCTGGGCGGCCGCATCCACGCCTCCATTGAAGAAGGATGGATTATCTTTGATGTCGCCCTGCCCATACCTGCCGAAGGACGGCCGTTCCATCCGGCAGAGATCAACACGTCCATTGCACCGATCTATACCGAAATGGCTACGCCGGCTACCCACTCACTGGATTCAGCAGCCTACAATAAGGTAGCATTGCTAGAAAAGCTCACCGAGGCCCATAAAAAGTCCGTATTGGTGGTAGAAGATGAACAGGAAATCCGATTTCTCATCCGTGAGGTACTTAAAACACATTACATCGTTTACGAAGCCTCCGATGGCATCGAAGCCATCGGTGTACTCCAGCAGCATCCACCGGATCTGATCATCAGTGACGTGATGATGCCTGGTATGGACGGCCTTACCCTCTGCGACAAGGTGAAAAATACGCCTGCCACCTGTCACATTCCCTTTATCATCCTCTCCGCAAAAGGTACGCTGGAGCAGCGCAACGAAGGTTATCAGGTGGGTGCAGATGCGTATATCGCCAAACCTTTCCACGCCAGTCACCTGCTCATCCGGGTGAAAAACCTTTTTGAACAGCAGGCACGGCTGCACAAACGCTTCCTGCAGGCCGATTCAATCGAAGGAGTGATCCATACCGGCAATCCCGAGGAAGAGCGCTTCCTTGAGCCGTTGGTTGCCCAAATCATGAAGCACCTCGAAGATCCCGAACTGAACGCCACCGTACTGGAAGAAGCTTTATCGATGAGCAGGATGCAGCTCTACCGGAAACTGAAGATCATCAGCGGCATGACGCCTGCCGAATTTATCCGCCATATCCGGCTCAAACAAGCCACGCATTTATTGGCTACGACTACGCTCACGATCAACGAAATCTTTTACCAAACCGGATTTAACAATCAGTCCTATTTCTTCCGGGAATTCAAAAAACACTATGGGTGTTCGCCGAACGAGTATCGATTTCGCACCCAAATCAACACATAACACACTTGTTTACAGATATTTTAACCGTTTGTACATAAAATTGAGATTATAGTACAGTCCTTGCTACAACCCTGATCTTACATTTGTGGTTACCAATTGTGCTATATTAAATTTATGACGAATGGAACCAATTAATCAACTATTTAACAAGCTATTTGTGTCCCTGTTGGTATTGGCAGTTACCTTGGGTTCCGCCTATGCGGCGCAACAACCCATCCATGGGCGCGTGGTGGATGAACAGGGCCTTCCGCTTGCCGGAGCCACCGTGGAACGAAAAGGTGGTACACAAAAAACAAGTACCGGCAACGATGGATCGTTTACGATCAGCGCCTCCCCGGGAGATGTCCTTTTGGTGAGCTTCATCGGGTATGTCTCCGAGGAGATCATCGTGGGCAACGCGGGTACGGTTTCCGTGACCCTACAGTCTTCGGCCAATGACCTGGATGAAGTGGTCGTAGTGGGCTATACCGCGCAACGCCGCACGGATATTTCCGGTGCAGTGGGCAGTGTGGATATGGCAGCCGCGGCAAAACGGCGGGTACCCGATATCGGACAGGTACTGCAGGGCCAGGTGGCCGGTGTCCAGGTGAGCCAGGCTACCGGTGCTCCCGGCGATCCCATTGACATCCGTATCCGGGGTGTGGGCACCATCGGCAGTAATGACCCGCTGTATATTATCGACGGCGTACCTTCAACAAATTTCACCTTCATCAATCCGCAGGATATCGAATCAATGAATGTCCTTAAGGATGCTTCTGCGGCGGCAATGTACGGTGCCCGTGCAGCAGCCGGGGTGGTGGTTATTACCACGAAGCAGGGCAAGGCAGGCAAACCAACCCTGGATATTAACTATTTCAACGGGGTACAGCGCGTAGCCGATCTTCCCACGATGCTCAATAGCCAACAGTATCTCAATACGCTTGAACAAGCGTGGAATAATGCCGGTTACAGTGGCACCAATCCGTATACAGCCGAAAAGAACCGTACCGATCTGGCCAACACCGATTGGCTGGACGAACTTTTTGAGACCGGTCATTCACAGAACGTGCAACTGACAGCCAGCGGAGGAACCGAAAAAACAAGGTACCTGCTTTCGGGAGGTTATTACCGGCAAAACGGTATTGTTGTGTTTGACAACGATACATATGAGCGGCTCAACTTCCGTTCCAACATAAACAGCGACCTTACGGATCGCTTGCGGGTTGGAACCAACTTACAATTGTCTTACGAGCAGCGGAACCCCCTTTCCTCCCGCGGCGATGCGCCGGGAATCATCCGGCATGCGCTGCTGAGGCCTCCCGTCCTAAGCGTGTATAAAGATCCTTCCGATCCGACCTATACGGCAGACGATCCGTTTACCGACCTGCCTTTTTATAAAGGTGTGGGTGCCGATCAGCGGAGCCAATATGAGCTGACCTCCAATCCCATCGCATTGGCCTACTTCACGGACAATACCCGTTCGCAGTTTAAGACGTTCGGCAATGTATTTGCCGAGTTCGATGTGCTGCGCGACAAATCGTTGAAATTTAAAACCAACTTCGGTGCCGATCTCAACTTCAATCACAACAAAGCCTTCTTCCGCAATTTCGGCGATGACGATGGCGGCGGGAACGACACCGACAAAGGACTGGGCCGCCAGAACCGCCCCAACACGCTCAACGAAGACCGTGGCGACGATTTCACCTTCACCTGGAACAACACGCTGAGTTACGACAAGGTGTTCGGCGGCAAACATGCCCTCAATGCCCTGGCCGGGACGGAATTTATCCGTTTCACAGGTTCGTCCATCAACGTATCCAGAAGCCGCTTTGAATACGAAGACGATGCGTTCCGCTATATCGACCTGGGTGGTACGGAACTCGACCTTTGGAACGGCGGCATCGGCTCCGAATGGGCCTTATTCTCCCTCTTCGGAACGGCCACCTATGTATACGATGGCAAGTACCTGCTTACCGCCAACCTGCGGGCCGATGCGTCCTCACGTTTCGGACAGAACAATCAATGGGGTTACTTCCCTTCCGTCTCTGCCGGATGGGTCATTTCCCGCGAGGCATTCATGCGCGACATCGACTGGTTATCCAATCTGAAGCTTCGCCTCAGTACGGGATCGCTGGGCAATCAAGCTTCGCTGGGCAATTACGACTACATGACGCTGTACCGCAAGGAGGGTGATAATTTCGTCGTAGCCCGGTATGGTAACGCCGATCTGCGCTGGGAAAGCACCACGCAGCACAACGTCGGTCTGGATGCCGGTTTCTTCAACAACCGACTAAGCCTCACAGCGGATTACTTTATCAAGCAGACCAAAGACATTCTGCTGCCCATCAGCCTGCCCAGCCTGGGAGGTGATGTAGATCCCACCGTTGTAAATGCCGGAGAAGTACGCAACGCTGGCTTCGAGTTCGGTGCCGGATACCGGGGCAGCACCTCCGGAGGGTTCAGTTATGCCCTGAACGCAAACCTGGCAACGCTCACAAACGAGGTGGAAAAACTGCACAGTAATCTACCCTATATCTCCGGTACGGTAAGCCGTACCCAAGTGGGCCATCCGTTGGATGCCTATTACGGCTTTATCATGGAGGGCGTTTATCAAAATACGGCCGAAATTTCACAACACCTGTCCGGTACCGCTAACCCATCGGCTGTGCCGGGGGATATCCGCTTCAAGGATCTCAACGGAGACGGCATCATCAACGACGTAGACCGCACCTTTATCGGCAGCCCCATTCCGGACCTGACGTATGGTATCAATTTATCCGGCGCATGGAAGGGATTTGACCTGGCGATATTGGTTCAGGGTGTCTCTGGGATCGACCGCTATAACGATGCGAAGAAAATACTCGACTACGATACCCGTCCGTTTAACTATACCACTGCGGTATTGGGTGCCTGGAATGGCGAAGGCAGCACAAACAGCATTCCGCGTGTCAGCTTCACGGATAACGGCAGCAGCCGCATTTCCAGCATCTTTGTGGAAGATGCCTCCTATGTGCGGTTGAAAAACGTCGAACTGGGCTACTCCTTTGGCAGCCTGCTGCAGCAGGCAAATTGGGGTGTACAGAACATACGCCTGT
This sequence comes from Parapedobacter defluvii, assembly GCF_014642075.1. Lineage (GTDB taxonomy): Bacteria > Bacteroidota > Bacteroidia > Sphingobacteriales > Sphingobacteriaceae > Parapedobacter > Parapedobacter defluvii. The sequence continues at coordinate 168,064 of NZ_BMIK01000007.1, forward strand.
ATGCATCGGGTCAAAACCTGTTTACACATACCAAGTATACCGGACTGGACCCTGAATCAACGGATCTCATGGATATGGGTACCTATCCGCTATCCAGGGCGTTTCTTTTCGGCATTAATGTTACCTTCTAAAAACCAGCTAAAAAGGAAACCATGAAAAAGATATTTGTTACCGGTGCTACTGCAGCTATTGCTGCCCTGACACTGAACAGCTGCGAAAAATACCTGGACCGTCCTCCCATCGGCCAGATCAATGAAGACATGATTACCACTCAACCATCCGTTTCCACGGTGTCGGCCCTGGTGGATGCAACTTATGTGCCCTTATCCACCACCCTAAACCTATTGGGCGACTGGGATTGGGACAATGGGCTGGTCGTCCGCAATGACTTTATCATCGAAGACATCGCTTCGGGCGATATGCTAAAAAAATGGGCGCCCGACGGTGACCAGGCGTGGATGGATGAAGTGAGCTCGTTTAATTTTACATCCATGAATCCCGCCTTTAACGGCGTATGGGCCTATGGATTTGAGGGAATCACCCGCGCCAACCGGGCCATTGCCCAGTTGGAAGATCAGGCGCTGATGACTGAGATCGGCATGGATGGGTCCTTGCGTAATCGGTTATTGGGCGAGATGTATTTCCTCCGTGCCTTCAACAACTTTGGGTTGGTCACAAACTTCGGAGACGTACCCATCCTGACCCATCCGTTTACCGATTTCAACGAGATTTATGAGGCCGCCAAACGTCAGCCCGCTGAAGAGGTTTGGCAGCAGATCGCGACCGACCTTTCCCGTGCCGAGGAGCTTTTGCCCGCCACCAAATACGCGGATGCCGCCCAGCCATGGCGTGCGTCACGGGGTGCTGTAATCGCTCTCCAAGCCAAAGCAGCGCTTTATAACCGCCAATGGCAAACCGTGGTGGACAAGGTTACTGCACTGGAACAGCTTGGCTATTACCAGTTGAACACCAACTACTTTGATGCCTTCGATGTGGCCAAGGAGTTTACCGAAAACGAAGTGATCTTCGCGTATGACCACCGCTCGGGAACGGTACCCCGCCGGGGCAACGGACTCACTGCTCTGATGGGCTGGGGATTTATCGCTCCTTCCGAAGATTTCCTGTCGGAGTTCGAACCCAACGATCCCCGGCTGGCCTACACGGTAGACACCGAAAACAGAAATGTCTATAAGTTGCTCGGAGCAACCAACGATGGGAACAAAGGCAATGAAGATGCGCCCAACAACCGGGTCTATATCCGTTGGGCAGACGTTTTACTTTGGAAAGCCGAGGCCTACAACGAACTGGGCAATTATGCCGAAGCCGTAGGGATCATCAACGACATCCGAGCACGGGCACGTACCACACCGGTTCTCGGCGGAGGCACGGCCCCGGCAGGTACCCTGCCCGCCCGGAATGCAGCAGTAACTGACAAGGCACAGGTACAGCAGTGGCTTGACCACGAGCGCCGTGTAGAGCTGGGCTTCGAAAGCCACCGCTTCAGCGATCTGCGCCGGTGGGGCACGGCAAAAGCGGTACTGACCGGCCTCGGCAAAAACTTCCAGGACCGCAATTACCTCTATCCGATCCCGCAGGGCGAAGTAGACAAATCCGCGGGTTCCATCACGCAAAACCAAGGTTATTAGCAGATGTCAACAAATTCTGATCTATCCATCCGTTTCGAACAAAATCCCCTGTTATCGCCAGCGGATCTCCAGCCCTCCACACCGGGGCTGGAGATTGCCTGCCTGCTCAATCCGGGTGTATTCCGGTATCAGGGCAAAACCTGGCTTATCGTCCGTGTTGCGGAGCGCCCCCCGCAGCGGGCGGGTATCCTGTCTTTTCCGGTACTGAAACCCGAAGGCGGCATGGAGATCATCACCCTGCCGGCCGACGATCCGGACCTCGACGCTTCGGATCCGCGGGTCATCAACTTCCGGGGTGTGGATTACCTGACCACACTTTCGCATTTGCGGCTACTGAGCAGCGAAGATGGCGTCGTATTCCGCGAAGGGCCGGGTTATGGCCCTTTGTGGGGTCAGGGACTGTACGAAACGTTCGGCATCGAAGATTGCCGCGTAAGCCAATTGGGCGCCGACTACTACCTTACCTTTACCGCGGTGTCGCCCAACGGTGTGGCCGTGGGACTGCGCACCACGCAAAACTGGCAGGACTTTGTACACCACGGCTTGATTTTCCCTCCCCATAACAAGGACTGTGCATTGTTCGAGGCCAGGATCGGTGGCAGTTACTATGCCTTCCACCGCCCCAGCAGTGTCGACCTCGGTGGCAATTATATCTGGCTCGCCAGCTCGCCCGATGGCATCCACTGGGGCGGGCATAAGCTGATCGCCCGCACACGGACCGGATATTGGGACAGCCAACGCGTGGGAGCCGGAGCATCCCCCATCCGTACCGATAAGGGATGGTTGGCCATCTACCATGGAGCAGACGCCAACCACCGCTATTGCCTCGGGGCCCTGCTGCTCGACCTCAACGATCCCTCGGTTGTCCTTGGCCGGAGCGAACACCCCATCATGGAACCTACCGCGCCGTATGAGACGACCGGATTTTTCGGTCATGTCGTGTTTACCAACGGGCACGTGGTTGACGGCGATCGGCTGACCATCTACTACGGTGCTGCTGATGAATATGTATGCGGCGCCCATTTTTCCGTCCGTGAAATCCTCGATACCCTTTGATGTAACCGTATAAATATGTTCAAAAAACTTCAGGCAGAGGCCGCCCATTTCCGGCAGCAACCGCGTAACTTCCGGGTGCTGGTACTGACCAATTTGATCTACGCTTTCGTCTTGCCGGTCATTGACATTTTCGTAGCCGCCTACGTCATGCGCAACTCCAACGACCCGGTTAAGGTGGTAGTCTACCAGCTTACGATCTATACAGGTATTCCGCTCACATTCCTGCTCAACGGGTATCTGCTCAACCGCATCAACATCAAAACGCTCTATTCCGTCGGAATGATGCTCAGTGCGGTGTCGATGACGATTATGATGTCACTGAAAACATTGGATATCGCCGGTATCGCCGTAGCCGGGCTGACCATGGGTATGTCTTTCGGATTCTACTGGGCCAACCGGGATTACCTGGCTCTATCCATCACACACGACGGGAACCGCAATTACTACTATGGGCTGGAAACCTTTTTTTATACGATTATCGCCGTATTGGTACCCATTGGTATCGGATGGTTCATCGAGTGGGTGGGCCATACCGGCGGGGAGGCCAATGCCGCCTACCGCATCGTAACGCTCGCGGTATTTATCACCACGGTGATCGCCTCGGTGATGTGTTTCCGCGGTACGTTCACCAATCCTGCCCGGCAGCGCTTCATTTATTTCAAATTTCATCGGCAATGGTACCGCTTGCTGCTGTTGGCCGCGCTGAAGGGACTTGCCCAAGGGTTCCTGGTTACGGCCCCGGCCATGCTGATCATGCGGCTGGTGGGACAGGAAGGTGCGCTCGGCACGGCACAATCAGCCGGGGCCATTGTGGCCGCGATCATCATGTATATCCTCGGCCGCCGCACCAAACCTTCACACCGTCTGCTCATCTTTACCATCGGGTTGGTTTGTTTCGCGTTGGCCGCGGTGATCAACGGCGTGTTTTTTGACGCCATGGGCGTATTGCTCTTCATGCTGTTTTTGCTGATTGCCAAACCGTTGCTGGATCTGGCTTATTTCCCCATCCAGTTCAGTGTGATCGATATCCTGAAGCGCATTGAAAACCGCCATGAATTTGCCTACATCCTCAACCACGAAGCGGGGCTTTATGCTGGCCGACTACTCGGGGCGTTTACGTTCATCGCACTGGCCGTCTACGTGAGCGAAGAAGCCGCGCTCCGATACGCCATCATTCTGATTGCGTTGTTGCAATTATGTTCTATTTTTGTTGCCAAACGCCTGTTGCGTGGCAATGCCGAGCTGAGTAAGCAGTTGCCAGCCGATAAACTAACTTGATTATGTTCCGAAATACGATCTTTCTATTCGTCGCCGGCCTGTGGCTGGCCTCCTGTTCCGAACCCGCTGCCATCCAGGGCACTCCGGTAGCCCAGCAACGGCTGCCGCGCATCGACTCCATGGCACAGTTGCCGCAGCCGCTTGAAATAATCGATTGGCGGGCGATGGCCGTGGCTTATGACAGCACCGTATACGATTTTGACGCGCAGGGTGAATACTGGCCCCTGATCTGGATGGACAGCACCCATAAGAACTTCAACCAGCCCACGCTGGGGTTGTATACCGCCATGGGGGATGCCCGCCAGGGCCTGAAAAACAACAAGGGCATGTTCCATGAATCGCTGGCCACGATGGGAGGCGTGCTTGGGGCTACCCTGGTCGGCATCGACAAGCAGCGGAAGGACGGCATGAACTATGTGGGCATGCTGCGCAATTACTTCAACAAAGACAACGGGTGGAACATCATGATGAACAACACCGCCCCCGAAGTCGCGCTGCTGGGCGGCGGCTATGGGCGCGATTGGTGGTATGACGTTTACCCCAACATGCTGTTTTACGCCATCTACGACCGCTATCCCAACGAAGCCGGTTTCGATACGCTGGCGCGCCGTATTGCCGAGCAGTTTTACCGGGCCGACTCGGTACTGGCGGGCAATTACAGCCATACGTTTTTCGACTATGCACGGATGGAACCCGAATCCAATTGGATCTGCGCACAGGAAGATGCAGCCGCCGGCCACGCATGGGTGCTATATGGCGCCTACCGGAAGTTCGGCGATAAGCGCTACCTGGAAGCCGCCCAACGGGCCCAGCGGGCACTCGAATCGCAATCCGAGAATCGCTTCTACGAAATCCTGATGCCCTATGGAGCCTATACCGCCGCACGGATGAATGCCGAGCAGGGCACGGACTTCGACATACAGAAGATTCTCGGATGGACCTTTGACGGCACGTCGGTATGCCGCAAAGGCTGGGGCGTTCTGGTGGGCCGATGGAATGGGTTTGATATCTCCGGCATCGTAGGCAGCACGGTAGACCACGGCGGATATGGGTTTCTCATGAATACCTTTGATACCGCCATCCCATTGGTGCCGATGGTCCGGTATGACCAATCCTATGCCAGCGCCATTGGCAAATGGATGCTCCATGCCGCCAATGCCGCCCGCTTGTTCTATCCGCAATACATGCCGGCCGAGCACCAGACGATTCCCCAACTCGCTGCAACGACCAAAGGCGTCATCGGCTACGAAGGACTGGTGAAAGAATCGACATTTGATCGGTACAAACACATCCCGGCGCCGGTCGCCCAGGGCGATGGCCCCAACTGGGTTCCCGGCAAAAACCCCGAAGTATCGCAGTTCAGTGTATACGGAAGTGCCCACGCGGGTGTGTTCGGCAGCATCATCCAACGTACCGATGTGGAAGGCATCCTGCAGCTCGACCTGCTGGCCACGGATTTCTTCCGGGACAAGGCCTACCCCAGTTACCTTTGCTACAACCCCTATGACGAGGATCGCGAAGTGATCCTTTCGTTACCTTTCAAAAGCGGCGAGGTAGACCTTTACGATGCTGTACAGGCCCGTTTCGTCGCCCATAACGTATCTGGTAAGGCAAAAGTGAAGCTTCCTGCAGCGGGAGCAGCGGTGTTGGTGGCAGTGCCTGCGGGAGCTGAAATCCGGCAGGAAGGAGGCAAGCTATGGGCGGGCGATGCGGTCATCGATTACCGGTTTGACGTCCCGGCGGAAACTTCAACTACTCGTACCGGAGCGCCTCAATAGGATCCAGTTTCGATGCCTTCACTGCTGGATAGTAACCGAAAAACATGCCGGTGAATGCACAGACAAAGAATGAAATCAGCATGGATGTCTGTGATAGGATCGTGGGCCACGAAAGCAGGGAGCCGATGCCGAACGAAGCCGATATGCCCAGCACTACGCCAATCACGCCTCCCGTTATGCTGATCATCACGGCCTCGGTCAGGAATTGGAGCAGGATATCCCTTCCCTTGGCTCCCAAGGACATGCGCAGGCCGATCTCGCGCGTCCGTTCCGTCACGGACACGTACATGATGTTCATGATTCCGATACCGCCGATGACGAGTGAAATCCCGGCCACAGCCGTCAGCAACGTCGTCATCATGCCGCTGGTGGAACTCAGCATGCTGATCAGTTCTTCCTGCGTACGCACATCAAAGTCATTTTCCTGTCCTTCACGCAGGCGGTGGTTTTCGCGGAGCACACGGATGATGTCTTCGGTGGCCTGTTCAGACACGGCCTCCGTTGTTGCCGAGGCGTAAATGTTCTGCAGATAAATGGTTGCCAGCACCCGTTTCATCACGGCCGTATAGGGCGCCACGATGATGTCATCCTGGTCCTGGCCGAAGGTATTCTGCCCTTTCGGCTGCAGCACGCCGATCACCTGGAAAGGAATGTTGCCGAAGCGGATGATCTGGCCGATCGGATCCTCACCGTTGGTAAACAGGTTGTCCACCACCGTCTGGCCGAGCACGCAGACCTTGGCCGAGGTACGTACGTGTTCCTCGGTTAGGTTGCTGCCTTCGCGGACACTGAGTTTCCGTATTTGCAGGTAATCGGGCGATACGCCCTGGATGTTGGTCGGCCAGTTATTCGCCCCTTTGATGGCCTGTCCGTTGGAAGAAACGCCCGGTGAGAGTGCACTGATATCTGTCACCTCCTGCCGGATCTTTTCCACATCGCTTATGGTGAGGGTCTGTACGCTGGAAGCCCCCAGCCGCACGCCGCCCGGCATGGCCATGTTGCTATAGGGCATCACGGTGATCATGTTGGATCCCATACTGGAAAAGGTTTGCTGTATGCTCTGTTTGGATCCCTCGCCGATAGACATCATGGTAATGACCGCCGCTACGCCGATGATGATGCCCAGCATGGTCAGGAATGCCCGGAGCTTGTTGCGCTGCAGGGCGATGAGTGCGATTCGTATGAGGTTTGCGAAATTCATAATCCTGTGTTGAAAAAACTAATAATCATCGGCCGGAGGCAGCGATTCCAGCATTTCTTTGGCCGAACGGACGGTTTCATTGGGGCCATCGCGCAGTACACGGCCGTCGCGGAGCATCAACGTGCGTCCGCTGAAAGCGGCGATATCGGGTTCGTGGGTTACAAAGACAATGGTCTTTTGCTGCTGCTGGTTCAACTCCTGCATCAGGGTCATGATCTCGTAGGATGTCCGTGTATCCAGGTTTCCCGTGGCCTCATCGGCCAGGATCATGACCGGTTCGTTCACCAACGCCCGTGCGATGGCTACACGTTGCTGCTGCCCGCCCGACAGCTGGCTTGGCGTGTGATCGAACCGGTCGGCCAGCTTCACCTGTTCCAGCGCATGCATGGCCCGTTCGCGCCGCTCACGGTGTCCCAGCCCCGGCCGGTACAGCAGAGGAAGTTCTACATTTTCCACGGCCGATGTACGCGGCAGGAGGTTGTACGCCTGAAACACGAAGCCGATCTTCTGGTTGCGGATCGTGGCCAGTTCGTTGCGGTCGCGCTTGCGTACATCCACCCCATCGATGAAATAGGTACCCGAAGTGGGTTTATCCAAGCATCCCAGTATGTTGAGCAGCGTGGATTTGCCGGAGCCGCTACTGCCCATGATCGTCAGGAATTCGCCCGGCGAGACGGAAAACGACACGCCTTTGAGTGCACGTACGGTCTGCGCCCCGACAATAAATTCACGCGCGAGCTCCTGAATATCAATGATGTGGTCCTTCGTCATGATTAACCTCCTCTTCCTCCCGACGATGATCTTCTGGCGGGTGGCCTGGGCATGAACGGACTTCCTGTGCCGGTTGCGCCATTCCCGCTTCCTGCTGCCGCCCCGGTGGCGACCCCGGTAACCACGGAGTCCTGCGGCGTGAGTCCGGACAGTACCTGCACGACGGTGTTGTCATTGATCCCGGTTGTGATGGGCCGCTCAACCACGGTATTCCCCTTAACGATCCAGACCTTTTCTCCGCTGCCGTTGCCTACAGGCCCGTTACCCTCTGGTACGATGCGATAGTTAGGGCCGAGTACCTGCGGATCGGGCACGAATTTAAGGGCCGCCACAGGGATCAGCAGCGCATCCTTTGCTTCCTGTGTATATACCGTCACCGTAGCCGTCATTCCGGGCTTGAGTTTCATGTCGTCGTTGTTCGTCTCGATGATGGTTGTATACGTCACCACGTTGGACGAGGTCGTAGGCTGTAAGCGGACTTCCGACACGTTTCCTTCAAATACGTCATCCACAAATGCATCCACCGTAAAGGTAACACGCTGGCCGGCCGCCACCTCACCGATGTCCGCCTCATCAACCTTCGCCTGCACCTGCATCTTGGTAATATCTTTGGCCAGACTGAACAGGGTCGGCGTATTGAAACTAGCCGCGACGGTTTGCCCTACGCTCACGCTGCGGTTGAGCACCACCCCGTTGATGGGCGAATAAATCTTGGTAAACGCCAGGTTCTGGTTGGCCGCTTTCAGTTGTGCCTGAATATTGGCGATGGATGTTTTCGCCACCTGGTACGAATTGCGGGCGATGTCGTAATTTGCCTTGCTGATGGCACCTACCCGGTACAATTCTTCCTGACGGCCGAAATTGGCCGTTTCGTACTCAAGATTGCTTTTGGCCTGTTCAAGCGAGGCCTTGAGCTGATCTACGTTGGCTTGCATCAGCGTCGGATCCAGTTCGGCCAGTAGCTGGCCCTGGGTGACCTCGGCATTGTAATCCGTATAGATCGCCGAGATGATACCTGATATCTGGGTGCCCACGGCCACCGTGTCCACCGGCTGTACCGTACCGGTAGAGGTGATAATCCGGGCCACGGGCCCTTTTGTGGGCACGGTAGTCTCCAATTGCACCACTTCCCGTTTCCCTGTCATCCGGAAATACAGGAAAACCGTCAATGCCGCTATTCCTATTACGGCACTCATCAGTATGACCTTTTGCTTTGTCATGGGTATTCGTTACGTTGTTGTCTATAAAATTCGTAGGTATCCACTGCGAGCAGCGCATTGTATTTGGCCTGTGTATAGGCCTGCAGGGCCTGCACATAGGTGTTGCGCTGCTGGACAAATTCCACGCTGTTGTAGGTTTCCACACGCAGCTCTTCCTGCGCAATGCGGTAGGCTTCCTCGGCGTAGGCGAGCTGCCCTTTGGCTGCCTCGAACTGCTGAAAGGCATTCAGTGCGGCAATGTAGGCCTGCTCAACCTCCTGCGACAATACCAGTTCCGTATTGGCGAGGTTCAGCTCGGCCTGCTTGACAGCGATATCTGCCTTCGCGGTATTTGTCTTGTTGACCTGCCTGGTAAAAATCGGAATGCTGACGGATACGCCCACCTGCTGGTAGAAGGAGCGATCCAGTTGTGTGCCTAGGGAACTGCCGTTTCCATTGGAAAACCCGGTTCCGATATCGCCGTTGAGACCCACTGTGGGTAGGTAACCCGCCTTGGCAATGCGCAACCCCGTCTTGGCGAGTTCTACGGCCGTTTTACCGTTTTCCACCTCAGGCCGGTTGGCCAAAGCCGCTTCCAATGTACTTTCCAGCGAAGCAATCGCTCCCGGTTGCAGCGAGGTATCGGGTTCGACAATGTCAAAATCTGACTCCACGGGCAGTTGCAGCAGTTGTTTGAGATTGATCTTATCCAGCCGTTCGGCGTTGCGGGCCGCGGTGAGCGTATACTGATCGTTGGCCAGTACCGCTTCGATCTGGACCAGTTCCTTACGGGCTGCGGTGCCGACCCGGTACATGGCTTCCATCTGCGTTTTCTGCTGCGTGGTGGTGGCCACCAGGTCTTCTGCATATTTAATGGTTTCCTTATCCAACAGAATGGCATTGTATGCCTGGATAACCTGCAGGTAGAGGCCGCTTTCGGCCTCCAGGATGTCCAGCTCGCTGCTGGTCTCCGCCAGCTGGCTTTCCGCCATTCTTGCACGCAGCGCTCCTCCGCTGTAGAGGGTCATGGACGATCCCACGCTTCCCGAGCCGCTGGCTCCCACGAGCGGATGCGTAACCCCCTGGGTATGGTTCACCCCTGCAGAAAGGGACGCTGCCAGATCAGGGAGCACGGCAGCCTTGGCCTGAATCACATCCTGACCCGCTGTGGCTTTCGCCAGGCGCAGCGTGTTTAACGTGATGTTATGTGCTTTGGCGTATTCCAGGCATGCTTCCAGCGTCCATCCACCGGCGGGTATTGCCGTGGCGACCGTATCCTGCGCCGCACTTACCAGCGGGAACAGGGTGATGAGTAAGCCTATAAGCCGTATCGTTCGCATATGTCTGTTTCGATAAACCGAAGGCAAAACAATCTCATCCGCTGCAAACATCCCGACCCTCCTCGAAGTATAGCTCCTTTTCAGCGATAAAAGGCGTTTATTTACCGATACAAAGGTTGGAAGAAAGCTTCGTCGGGAAAAAAACAGTCTACGCCGTGAAAAACCGCACCGCCATCGTTTTTCTTTTTTCTTCCTGATTTTCATGGTATCTTGGCTCTTAATTCGTCACTGAGCATTTAAAAATGGAAATACGCAGGAAGAGCAAAGCAGGCATATTTCTCACTCACTTTTTCATGTGGGCACTTTTTGTCTTTGTGATGTTCTTCTACCAGCCGCTTTCCTGGGGGGTGGACCTCCCCGATAGATTTTGGTGGCGGCAGGGGCTTCAGGTGCTCTTGATGCTCTCGATTTTCTATTTCAACTACCTAATCTGTGTACCCCGGTTATTGTTTCGCGGACGAAGTGTATGGTTTGTTATCTGGATCGTTTCGGTAACGATATTCCTTTCCTTTTTTGCCAACCGGCTTGCCGAGAAGGCTCTGCCGGTACGCGCACAGATTGAGCGCAGACTGATGATCAAAGTACCCCGCGCGCGCAACGCTTTTGATGGTTTTCTATTTACCTCGGGGTTGTTGGTACTGGCAGTCAGCACCAGCATCGCGGCCTTACAGCGCTGGCAGCGCGACCAGCGGCGACATGAGGAACTGCAGCGGCAGCAGGTTACCGCGGAACTGGCCTATCTGAAAGCACAGATCAACCCCCATTTTTTCTTCAACACGCTCAACAGCATCTATGCCCTTTCCTTCGGCGATGTACAGCTCGCACGGGAGGCGCTGCATACCCTATCGCGTATGATGCGGTACCTGCTGTATGAAACCCAGCAAAACCAGGTCGGCCTGCGGGGGGAGATCAGCTTCCTGAAAGACCACGTATCACTCATGAAATTGCGGCTCCACGACCATACGACGGTTGAATTTGCCGAACCGGAGCTGACGAGAGAGTGGCTGATCGCCCCGATGCTGCTGCTGCCATTTGTCGAAAATGCGTTTAAGCACGGCGTATCGGCCACTACCCCCGGCAAGATCCGCATCGCACTGGCCATTCAAGGGAACCGCCTTGCCATGACCGTGGAAAATACGATTGTCAGAAGCAGCGGTGTTTCGCACGAATCCGGGGGCGGAATCGGACTGGACAACACCCGCAGGCGGCTGGAACTACTCTACCCTGAAAAACATACGTTGGCCATCTACGAGGATGCCGACCGGGGGATTTATGTTGTAGACTTAACCATCGAACTTGCATGACACTTAACTGCATTGCCGTAGACGACGAGCCGCTGGCGCTCAATTTAATTGCAGGCTATATCCGGCAGACACCTTTTCTGTCGCTGAAAGGATCCTATTCCAGCGCCATGGAAGCATTGCCGGTTTTGCTGGCCGGCGGTATCCAGTTGGTCTTCCTCGATATCCAGATGCCCGACTTCAGCGGACTTGAATTTTCCAAAATGCTGCAACGCAGCAACGCGACTTCGGATTTCCGTGTCATCTTCACCACCGCTTACGATCGGTACGCCATCGAAGGTTACCAAGTGGATGCACTGTATTACCTACTCAAACCTTTCAACTATCAGGAATTCCTGCAGGCGGCCCTTAAAGGGGTCAACTATTTCGAACGCCAGGCAACCTTTGAAACGGTAAACGCTGACGAACCCTACCTGTATGTCAAATCCGATTATAAAACTGTGCGGATTGATCTGCGGAAAATCACCTACATCGAATCGTTGAAGGACTATGTCATCATTCACCTGACAGGGGAAGCAAAAGCCATTAAAACCCTGATGAGCTTGAAGTCTATTGAAGACCGCCTGCCGGCAGACCGCTTCCTCCGCATCCACCGATCGTTTGTCGTTTCGATGGCACAGGTCCATGCTATTGGCAAAAATACCGTCCACATCGGCGGGCAGGAAATCAGCGTGGGCGACCAGTACCGGGAGGCGTTCCAGCGACTGGTGGACCGCTGGGCCTGATCCGTAGGACCATATACACATTTTCTTAAAACTGAATCGGCTTATGGGTGTTATTTAGAAGCTATGACGCTCGATCAGTACCGGAAAAAAAGAGACTTCAAAAAGACCAGCGAACCGAAAGCGGGCAAGAGTCCTAACAAGAAGCTGCTCACGTTTGTGGTGCAGAAGCACGATGCTTCGCGGCTGCACTACGATTTCCGCCTGGAAATGGGCGGCGTGCTGAAAAGCTGGGCGGTACCCAAAGGTCCGTCCACCGACCCGCAAACCAAACGGCTGGCGATGAAAGTGGAGGATCATCCGATGGATTACCGGTTATTTGAGGGTATCATCCCCAAAGGCGAGTACGGGGGTGGTACCGTCATTGTATGGGACGAAGGCACGTACGAGCCGATCGAGCCCCTGAAAACCAAGAAAGCACAGGAAAAACACCTGTTGGAACAGCTCAACCAAGGGTCGCTGAAAATCCGGCTGCATGGCCAGAAACTGCAGGGGGAGTATGCCCTGGTCAAAACATCCGGCATGGGGGAAAATGGCTGGCTGCTGATCAAACATAAAGATGAGTTTGCCAGCAAATCCGATGTCACCAAAAAAGACAAATCGGTGCTTTCAGGAAAAACCATCGCGGCCGTGGAAAAAAGCAGTGACAAGGTATGGCGTAACGGCCGCGAAGCGGATGCCAAGAAGGCCAAAGCCCCCGGGAAAGCCGTTCGGAAAGCGCCCAAGGAGGCCGACGAGCACCTCGCGGAGGAAGTGGACGAAAGCACCGAACCTCAAAAATTGGATGTCGAAGCCCTGCTGAAAAATGCCCCGAAGTCCCCCGCTCCGGATAAAATCAAACCCATGAAGGCTACGCTCATTGACGAGCCTTTTGACGATCCGGATTGGGTATACGAGGTGAAATGGGACGGTTACCGCGCCGTTGCCCGGGTGAGCAAGACCGATGTAAAACTGGCTTCCCGCAACAGCATTCCGTTTGATAAATATTATCCGCTCATAGACCTGCTGAAAACATGGCGTATCAACGCCGTGATTGACGGCGAAATAGTGGTACTGAACGACAAAGGGCTGTCCGATTTCAGTGCGTTGCAGAACTGGCGGAGTGAGGCAGACGGAAATCTCGTCTACTACGTTTTTGATGTCCTGTGGTACGAAGGGAAAAACCTGATGGATTTACCGCTTACCGAGCGGCAGGCCATCCTGCAGGATATCCTGCCGACGGACGACAAGCGCATCCGCCTGAGCAAGGTATTCGCCGCACGGGGCATTGAGTTTTTCGATGCCGCCGAACAGGTAGGACTGGAAGGGATCATGGCCAAAAAAGCCGACAGCAGGTATACTTCCGATCTCCGGTCAAAAGAATGGTTGAAGATAAAGGTGCAACGTCGGCAGGAAGTGGTGATTGCGGGCTTCACCCGGAATGCGGGTACTTCCAAAGCATTCAGTGCACTTGTGTTGGGCGTGTATGAGGGTAAAAACCTACGCTATGCGGGCAAAGTAGGAACCGGCTTTTCAGACAAACAGCAACAGGACATGATGAAACGGTTCAAACCGTTGATCACCCCCAAAAGCCCCTTTGACACCGTACCCGATGTGAATAAGCCCTCCCGCTTCCGTCCACAGCGCCTTGGCGCAAAACCCACCTGGCTGAAACCGGAATTGGTCTGCGAGGTCAATTATGCCGAAGTGACCAGCGAGGGGGTATTCCGCCAGGCTTCCTTTAAAGGCATGCGGGAAGATAAAGACGCCGATGAGGTGGTACTGGAAAAGCCCGCTGATACCGAAAGCACGGTGGCGGAAGCAGAAAACAAAGCTCCCAAAGATCGGCGTACCCTACTGAATCCGCGTGAGGAAACGCAGGTGCGCAAGATAAATGGCAAGGAGCTGAAATTTACGCACCTAAGCAAGGTATACTGGCCGGGCGAGGGCATCACCAAACGGGATCTATTCAACTATTATTACCGCGTGGCTGAATACATCCTTCCATACCTGAAAGACCGCCCCCTATCGCTGAACCGCTTTCCAAACGGCATCAAAGGGCCCAGCTTCTATCAGAAGGATATTAAGGGAAAAGCTCCGGAATGGATCACGAAGACCTATCCCTATGTAACCGGCGAGGGTGAACATAAGGAATACCTGGTAGGCGACGACGAAGCCACCCTGCTGTGGATGGCTTCGCTGGCCTGTATCGAGATGAATCCCTGGTTCAGCCGTGTCCAGTCTCCCGATAATCCCGACTATTGTGTGATCGATCTTGACCCGGATAAAAACACCTTTGAGCAGGTGATCCAGGCTGCGCAGGAAGTCAAAAAGGTGCTGGATGGCCTGGACGTGCCCGGATATCCGAAGACATCGGGTTCCACAGGTATTCACATCTATATTCCGTTAGGTGCAAAATACACCTACGACCAATCACAGCTTTTTGCCAGGGTAATCGTTAACCTCGTGCATGAACAGTTGCCGAATTTCACCACCCTGGAGCGGAAGGTGAGCAGCCGGAACGGGAAAATGTACCTTGATTTCCTCCAGAACAGACCGGGGGCTACCATCGCCGGGCCGTATTCGCTGCGCCCGAAACCGGGGGCTACGGTGTCCATGCCCTTGACATGGGAGGAAGTAAAGCCCGGCCTAAAGATGAGCAACTTTACCATTCACAATGCCCACGACCGCCTGAAAGAAACCGGCGACCTGTTTAAGGGTGTGCTCGGAAAAGGTATCGACTTAAAAAAGACGATTCAGAAAGCACAATCTAGCTAACGTCGTACATCGTTGTAGGCAGAAATCAGTGCTTCCAGGACCAGCTCTTTGCCAACCCCGTTCAAATTGAATGTAGTTGCTCCCTTTTCACCCCATTTATTGGGAACCGGGTAAATATGAACGGTATCCATCGCACAGAACAGGGCCTGCTCGCCCGGGGTAAGGAAAATATTGGCGGTGTTGTCACTCGCCAGATAGGTGGCAAACATGCGTTTTCCGGTTACACGGAAACCCACCCGGTCAAAATGCGGCCTTTGCTCCGTCCCCGGAAAAGACAGCGCCATTTCGGCAAATGTATTCCCATTGATCATGCTCTGTACGTGCCGCCTTTTTGACTAATAGTCGTCATTGATTTCGATCCAATAGCCATCCGGATCCTGAAGGTAAATCTGCTTGACGCCATCTATCCGGAGGGTTACCTGCTGCTTTTCTCCCTGCCAATTGTTATACGGAATTCCGTAACGGTCAAGGCGGGCGATGAAATCCGTAACGGAAGGAACGCTGAAACACAGGTGTGTCGCCATGTCATGAGCAACGATCTCAGCTGCCCCCTCAATCAAATGCAAATGGCTATTGGGCCCAATTTCCAACCAGGTATGCTTGCCGTCGTGGAAAGGTTCCGGTACGGTATCCAACTGTAGCACATCGCGGTAAAACACCGTGCTTTTTTCAAGATTATAGACTGAAAAGGCCATGTGATTCAGTTTCGATTTCTTTTCCTGGGCCGATGCCGGTGCCGATAGCACCGCAACAACTGCACAGATAAACAAGAGAGTCAGCGTGATATTCTTCATAAAGCAAACTTAGTTATATTTAGGTTCCAATCGAAACTAATTCTTTGTGAGTTATTTACCGCCCACTAAAATACCGATTTATAGGTATTGCTTTCAAGCTCGCTATCGGCTATTTTTACATTGAATTTAATGTATTTGTCTTGACAGTTAAACATTTGTTGGTTTGCGAGACCCTAACCGGGTAATTCCCACTGGTCGGTGGAAACACCGGCCAGTTTTAGTTAACCTTTCGCCCATAAAACCAGGCCATGGTCCCCATATGAAATCCTGACGATGAAAAAGAAAACACTCTATGGTTTTTTATTGAGATTGTACAATACCATCAAACTCAACCTCTTCTACGTGCTGCTGTCGTTATTGGTGCCCGTAATTCTGTGGAAAGTACAGGTTGGCCGGGACATCGTAGTGAGTCTAGCGGAGTCTTCGCAGCACAGCTACCTCAACACTCCATTGTTGATCGCTTCATTTTCATTGTTAGCCCTGAGCAATTGGGCCATTCCAGTGCTGGCAATCGATATCTGGCGTGCCCTCACCCGGCGTCGCGTGAACTCCCAATCGTTATACAGCGGTCTCATCTCGTTGTACAACGGCGATTCGGTGGAAGGCAAGCGACAATTTCCCATACGGTATTTCGCGAGTCTCCCTTGGGTAATCTTTCTGTATGTAACGGTTACCTCCTTTTTTCCCGGGAAAACCTTCGTCGGAATAGGTGTTCTTGTCTTATTGGTAGCCGGAATCTTCCTGCTTGACTGGCAATATCGGAGAAAGCGGGTGCCACGTGTTTTTCAACAATTATGGGACAATGCCGCCGACGGAAATACTGCGGCAGCCCGTAAAAAAGCCCTCCGGTATGTCGCCTTCATGACCCTGTTTTTCTTGCTTTTCCTCGCGTTAATCGGTGGCATCGGATATGGGCTGCGTTCCAGCCGGACGGGAGTGATCCTACTGATTGTTAGTGCCCACTTTGTCAGTATCCTGGCCAACTACGCTTATATGAAATTTGCAGAAAACGTCGATATAAAAAACAGGGAGGTGTCGTACTTCGTCAGTAAGTACATCCATATCTGCTCGTTATCGTGTACACTGCTGCTGGCGATCTTTCTTCAATTCTGCAACGGCAGCAAGTGGCCCGTCGAAATTGGCTTTTTCTCCCCTATTTTCATTTTAATTACGGCCATCTCCCTCTTTCTTTTTTTAACGGATGTTCTGATTACCGCCCAGTTGAACATCACCTGGGTATATAACGGGCTGTCATCGGGACAACCCGTATGGGCATGGTATAATCCCATGATCCGGTTGTTTGCATTGGGATTCTTGTTTTTATTTTTCTTTAATTCAGTCAATTCGCACCGGATCCGTAAACAGATCGCCCCACCCGATCGGGTATTTACGGCAGACATGAGGCCTTCGCTCACAGCCTATTTTGACCGATGGGTGCAAGACCGTGTGACAGGTGATCGTGATACACTCAATGTATACCTCATCTCCGGGCAAGGAGGCGGATCGCGCGCTGCCGTCTGGTTTTTTATGGCTATGAACTACCTGGATAGCTTGAAAAGCACTCCATCCAGCCGATTTTCGGAACACGTGTTTTCAATCTCCACGGTTTCCGGCTCTACATCGGGTGCCGCCATGTACCTGGCCGATCGCTACCTAAATGTATCCCCGCAGCCGATGTCGGTGGTTCCCCGCATGAAAACGCTGTACGCCCGGAATTACCTGAGCAGCTCATTTTGGGGCGCATTGATTGGCGATGGTTTCGAAGGGATCAAATACGAAGCAGTCGGCAGGTTATCGGATCGCCGCGCGTTTCCCAAAGACCGGAACTACTATTTCCAACAGGAAGAAATACAGGGATACACGGAAGCAACACCTTCACTGCACCGGAAAGAAATCGATGGCTTTTTCAAAACCGACTATCTGAAACCTTACGTGCTGACCGCAGATACGGGTCAATCCCGATCGGCCACGGATCCGATCACATTCCATACCGCATTACCCCTTTTCTTCATCAACAGTGCCATTGTAGAAACAGGGCAACGGGGTGTCTTCGCTCCGGTGGATTTAGCAAGCTTCAGCCTCGGCACCGATCTATATGCGTCGTTTAAGCGATACAACCCCCATTACAATATCCCATTAATAGCCTGTGTAAACCAAAGTCAGGCGTTCCCCATCATCAATGCCTACAACTACCTGGATGGCGCCGGCAGGCTGATCGATGGCGGAATCTACGAGAATTCCGGTACCGCTACCACGCTGGAAATCTACGAAACCTTGAGGCGCCATCTCGCCGCGAAACCCGATGCCCCTTACCGCGTCAGGTTTGTCTGCATCAACCTAGTAAATACCAATATGGATGCGGTACGGGATGACGTTCGCTTCCGTCCGGCCTCAGTGCTCAATACGCTCACCGCGGCGTTTCAAAGTCCTTTTGGCGGACATGAACAGTTTAGCTATCGGAATATCTTAAGGAGGGTTATCGCCCCTGACACCGCGTACTCATTTCCGTTGGATAAACCGGTGCCGCTCACCCGGATGCTCCAATCTGCGGCAATCGATACCATGTATGTATCCCTGCGCGCGATGAAGTAACCGCCTCCCCGGCTATTCCCATGGATCGGATCGGTAAAATTGTCAACTTACAAAAGTTTGGTTACCTTCGCAAAGTCGGGCAGTTCATCGCTTTATCAATGGTATACACTTGAAAACAACGATCGCAAAACTGATTTCTACGGTAGGTCATCCCTTTTTGACCGTTCCGGTATTTGTCATTTTCTTATTATTCAGCATCGAATCTCCCCGACAAGCCGCCTATCTTTCGCTGCTGATTATCGGTGGTATTTTTGTTCCGATCGGAATCAGAACCCTTTGGGGCGTACGAAAAGGGACCTATACCAACCTGGATGTTTCAGATCAGGGCCAACGGCAGAAGTGGTTTATTGCCACGACCCTGTTATTGCTCGTAGTTACCGTAATTATTTGGCTAACCAACCAGGATAGGACGCTCCGGCTGGCGGTAACGTGTGCATTGGTGTTGTTAGTTACGGCACAGGTGGTCAATACGCGCGTGAAAGCTTCCATGCACCTTGCGTTCCATGTCTTTCTCGGCTTTTTGATTCTTCATTTCAATGTGATTGCCGGAATCGTTTTCCTGATGTTTGCTCCGTTACTGGCTTGGTCTAGAATCCATCTCAAACGCCATGTATGGAAAGAAATCATTGTCGGTGTGATTCTAGGTGCCGTTTTGGGAACCACCTTTTGGCTGGTGAATTAACCGAACCGATTTCCCGTCTTTTGCGGCTATACCAAACGGATGACTTCGGTATCAGCAGTAACACGAAGCCCATCGGTAGACGTAAGCAGGTTAAGTCCCGGCGTTTTCCCCGTCTCTAGCGACCCGTATTTTTCCGCGATCTCAAGAAACTGTGCCCCATTAATAGTGGCCCATTTGATGGTTTCATCAAAGGGAATCTCCGGAAAATATTTGTGTATCGTTTTCAGTTCGGCCAATATGCATAGCCGGTCGTTGGAAGCGAGACTGTCCGTACCCAGTGTGATTTTATGACGGTACGTGACAAAATTTTTCATTTTCGGAAGCACCCCTTCGATGTAAAGATTCGCATTGGGACAAAAACACCAGAAGACATTCCGCTCCTGGCGTTCGATGAAGAAAATATCTTTGGAGGAAGTATATGTGTTATGCACCAACAGGACCGGCGTGTCTCGCGATAGATAAGACATAACGGTTTGCAGGGAGTTCCGTGCCTGCGCTTTAAAGCCGGAAATGTCTTTGCCGATTGCCCGATAAAAGTCTAAAAATTGCCCGGTCTTGTACCGAAATAATCGGTTTTCTTCCTCACTTTCCTGGTTATGCACACTGAGCGGCATGTTGGATATAACCGCGTCTTCGTTGAGTAACCGGAATAATTCTTTCGATACGGAATAAGGCGCATGTGCCGTAATGGAAGCGGCATCTTTCTGAAAAAGACAGGCAATCGCCCGCGCCTCCATCAGCTTTTGAGAAGCCACCTCCGGCTCAAATCCAAGTACTTCCACAAACGTATGGTAATACATTTTACTACGGGCTTTTACCGAGGCCGAAATACCTGTATTCGCATGGTCGCCCACTGCTACGATGCCATTTTCATAAAGTTCCTGATCAGCCGCCTCCATGGCTTGCTGAATCCGTTCCTCGTCAGCATTGCGCATCGCAATCACCTGTTGGAGAAACGACACCAACCCGGTATGCTGCGGGATGACGCCTGCCATGTGAGAAAGTTCCAGGTGACAATGCGTATTGACAAACCCGGGTACGATAATGCCTTTTTTCCGGTTGATCTGCTGACCTGAGAGGTTGGGATGGTCGGGTGGGTAAATCCCCTCAATTATGCCGTTATTCCCGATCTCAACAACACCGTTCTTAATTGCATTGCTGGTAACCGGCACAATATAATCCGCAGAAAAAAAAGTGTTCATAGCATGCTAGGTTTTTTGATATGTATCGCGTCCTTCAGGATAGGTTTAATTTGAAAAATAAACGACTACAAATATGTATTTTTTTTGGTGTTTAACCAAAAGTTTAACAAAATAGAAAAAGCCGTATCTTTGTACCGTGGTTGACAGTAAATCCAAAATCGATATCCGCAAGCTGACGCTTGAGCAACTTCGCAGCCAGTTGGCTTCCCTGGGAGAGCAGGCGTTCCGGGCCAAGCAGATCCATGAATGGCTTTGGAAGAAGTCGTGTACCGATTTTGACCACATGAGCAACCTCAGCAAACCCCTGCGTGATCTGCTGAAACAAACTTTCGTTATCAATGCGGCCAGTATACGCCAGGCCCAGTACAGTGCGGATCGAACGATCAAAAGCAGTTTTGTGCTCTATGATGGCAACATTGTCGAAGGCGTATTGATTCCGGCACCCGACCGCATGACGGCCTGTGTGAGCTCACAGGTAGGATGTAGTCTTACCTGTAAGTTTTGTGCAACGGGTTACATGGACCGGAAGCGCAATCTCAATGCTGACGAAATTTACGATCAGGTCGTACTCATCGGCAAACAGGCTCAGGAGCATTATGGACAGCCGCTCACCAACATCGTTTATATGGGAATGGGGGAACCACTGCTCAATTATGCCAACGTACTGGCATCCGTACAGCGCATCACTGCCGCCGACGGGTTGAATATGGCGGCAAAACGAATTACGGTATCCACCGCCGGAATCGCCAAAATGATCAAAAAACTGGGAGATGACCAGGTTCGGTTCAACCTCGCGCTGTCCCTGCATGCAGCCAATGACCAAAAGCGCAATGAAATCATGCCCATTAATGAACAGAATTCATTGGGGGCGTTGGCAGAAGCGTTGAAATATTATTACGCAAAGACCAAGAATCCCGTTACCTACGAATACATTGTATTTAACGGATTCAACGACGATCCTGCCGATGCCCGGGAACTGGCTGCCTTTTGTAAGCATCTTCCCTGCAAGGTCAACATCATTGAATATAATCCGATTGCCTTTGCCGATTTTGAAAATGCTCCGGAAGACAAAATAGACCGCTTTGCCGCCTTACTACGTCAGAAGGGCATCGTTACCAATATCCGGCGAAGCCGGGGAAAGGACATTGATGCCGCTTGCGGCCAATTGGCCATCAAGGAAACGGCAAGCCCAGCGGTTTAAAAACACACCTACGATGATCAACCGTTACCTAACAGACCTGGCCGCTCTCTTTTTCCCAAAAACCTGTGCGGGGTGTGACACGCCATTGGTGTATGGCGAAAAACTCATCTGCACATCCTGTTGGTATCACCTACCTGTTATCCCTGCACACGACCAAACCGCCAACCTACACACCATACAGACTGCCTCGTTTTTCTATTTAATGGATTCTTCCCGCATACAGCGGATTATTTACCAGCTGAAATACAATAACCGACCCGAAATCGGCACCTTATTGGGTGAAAAGTATGGATCTCTGCTGCGGGAAAGGACACCCTTTCAGGAAGCCGATGTGATTGTACCTGTACCTTTGCACCCCACGAAACTCCGCAAGCGGGGATATAACCAAAGCGCATTTTTTGCCGAGGGGCTCTCCCACTCCATGCAAAAGCCCACAGCGATGCAGTGTCTGGTACGGCATCGCGCTACCGAAAGCCAAACCAAAAAAAGTCGTTACGAGCGGTACGAAAATATGGAAACCGCATTTCGGCTAGCCAAAGCAGAAGCCATTGCCGGAAAACACGTGCTGTTAGTAGACGATGTATTGACCACGGGAGCTACCCTGGAGGCATGTTCCACGGTACTCCTAACCGCCGGGGCGATCCAGGTAAACGCCGTTACCATCGCCAAAGCGTTGTGATAGGAATGGATGGGTAGCAGTTGATTCGTGCCGATGGACAGGCGGACATTTGCAACCCTTCCGGAACACACCACAACTCGATAAACTGACCGCGATTGCTGCTCCTACCGTTAAAGGAACAGCGCTAGCCCTTATGCGATACGAATTATGCAACAAAAGGTAAGCAAATACCCCCATTCCGGTACCCACGACATCGGCAAACAGATCCCAGGCTTCGGCAGAACGGTACGTAAATATTTTCCACTGCAAAAACTCGGTAAACAGAGCAAACAGAAATGAAAAAACGATAACCCGGATGGAAATTCCCCAAGACGGCCTCGATGTGCCCGCTTTCCGGATGGCGCCGTAATAGAGAAGTACTGTAAACACGAAAAAGAAACCGCAATGTACCAGCTTATCAATTCCCGCAAACTTAGGGATACTTTCGGTGCTCTCCGACGGAATGCTGCACAGGACCAACACAACCACTGCCCACAATATCGCCCAGCTGTAATGCTTCATATTTTCTATTTTGACCGCTATCCAGCCATTTTAATGCCAAAAGTACAGCAACAGCGGCAATTAGGCCGACACCTGCGCCTCGTAATCGGCGGCAGCGAGTAGCCCATCCACATCGGCAGGATTGTTCAGCTTCACACGCACCAACCATCCCTCGCCATACGGATCTTGATTAACCAGTTCAGGCGAGCTGTCTATCTTTTCGTTGACAGATAGCACGGTAGCCGATACAGGCATAAAAAGATCCGATACCGTTTTCACCGCTTCTACGGTGCCGAATACCTGGTCCTGAGCCACTTCCTCGCCGATTGTATTGACATCAATAAATACGATATCCCCAAGTTCACGTTGTGCAAAATCGGTAATACCAACAATGGCTTCATCGCCTTCTACACGAATCCATTCGTGATCTTTCGTGTATTTCAAATCTGTGGGAAACGTCATGGAGTAGTAACTAAAATTTCTCAAAAATAGAATTATATCACGAAACTGCAAAATGCCTACCTTTATTCCCAATGAACCCTTGGATAGAAAAATTATATGCAATCGCTGGCCGAAAACAGCGGGTCATCGTTGGCCTCATGTCAGGCACTTCGCTCGATGGATTGGATATCGCCCTTTGCCACATTACCGGAGAGGGCCTTCATACCGAACTATCCGTTACACACTTCGATACCAAACCCTATACCGATGAATTCCGCAGCCGCATTCGCGAAATCTTTGCCAAACGGACGGTTGACCAGCAAGTCCTCAGCGGACTGCACGCATGGGTTGGACAGGTACATGGCACATTTGTAAACGAAATGTTGCAGGAATGGGGTAAGTCCCCGGGCGAAATCGATCTCATAGCCAGTCATGGACAGACGGTTTTTCACGCCCCTCAGTCACTTACAGGAAACACCGATTATCCAAACAGCACGCTGCAGATCGGCGATGGCGATCAGTTGGCCGTGACTACCGGAATCATCACCGTATCCGATTTCAGGCAAAAGCACATCGCAGCGGGCGGAGAGGGTGCCCCCCTCGCAGCGTATGGCGATTACCTGCTGTTTACAGCTAAAACCGAAACACGTATTTTACTCAATATCGGCGGCATTGCCAATTTCACCTTCCTTCCCGCCGCCGCCTCCCGAAAGCCTTGTTTTGCGACAGACGTGGGACCCGGGAATACCCTGATGAATCAATACATGCAAATGCGAATGGGTAGGGAAATGGATGAGGACGGCCGCTTAGCCGCTGCCGGGACCGTCTGCCCCCCTTTACTTAAAGCGCTGCTCAGTCCTGATTTTTTTGCGTTACCTTTTCCGAAAACCACCGGACCCGAATTGTTTAATCTCGACTACCTTTTCGATGCACAAAAAGCTACAGGGACGACCGGATTAACGGAAAGCGATGTGATGGCTACACTGTGTGCTTTTTCGGCCACTGCCATCGTAGACGCCATCCGGCAGACACTGAGCGAAGCGGGTAACTTACTCACGCGGGTCTATGTAAGCGGCGGCGGACTGCATAATCCGGCACTTATGCGTCGGATCAAAACGGGATTGGGTGAGCTGACCGTCTCTCCGTTCAATGAACTGGGACTACTTCCCGATGCAAAGGAAGCAGCGCTCTTTGCATTACTAGCCAATGAAACCCTCGCAGGAAATGCCGCCAATGCGAAAGCCATCGCTAACGCTCCGGCGGTATGCATGGGGAAGATCAGTTTCCCCGAATAGCTGCGACAAGCCGCCGTTTCTACTCGTCTAATGCTTGATGCAGGAACAATTTAAAGGAATACATCCGGCGGAAGGCCTGAAGCACCTTTTCCAACCCATCGGGGCCAGCCAATTCGTTGTCATCAAAGGATTCGGATGCCGTAAAGCTTTTCAATTTAATCCATTCGATGTAAGGATTATCCGCATCGTATCCGGCCGGTGGCCGTTTCAGCTTATCCTGGACATCCAACCGGCAATTTTTTTTAAAGGAAGCTTCCTCCAGGATGGCCGACAACTGGGCCCCGTTATAATCAATTTCCTGCCGGATTGCCGCCAAATGGTCTTTTTCCGGCCGCCAATAACCGCCCGCAGCAAAGCTGTTACCTGGTTGGATATGAAGATAATATTCCGGACCGTTCAGTTTACGACCGGCGGTGGATATACCGGCGCCGAGCCAGGTCTTATAGGGTGCTTTATCCTTGCTGAACCGTGTATCCCGATAAATCCGGAAAAGGCATTTCGATGTCGGAATATCTGCCGAAATATAGCGGTCGGTCTCAGCAAGTCCGTTAATAACGGCCTGGGTAAAATCTTTCATGTTTTGCCAAGCATGCTCATAAGCTTCCCGGTGCTGCTGGAACCACTCCCGGTTATTATTTTTCCCGATTGCTGTAAGAAAGTCAAAAGTGTCAGAATGTATGAACTGCATAAATGGATAATAAACGAAATTAGTTAACGGTTTGTAGCGATAGCAGCAACTTGAGCCATACGAATACCACAGGAGCAGCTAACAGCAATCCATCAAAACGGTCGAGCAGGCCCCCATGTCCCGGCAATATGGACCCCGAATCTTTCACCTGCCGGCTCCGCTTGAGCATAGACTCCACCAGGTCGCCAAAAGTGCCGAACGCCGAAATAAGCAGGGCCATACCCACCCACTGCCAAACGCTTATCACCGGATAGTAAAGCGCCAATACCGACGATACCACCAACGCAAGCAGGATACCTCCAATGAGCCCTTCCCATGTTTTTTTGGGAGAAATGCGCTCAAAAAGGCGCCGTCTGCCGAAGAACCTGCCCATAAGATAGGCGCCTGTGTCGTTTCCCCAAAGGATCAGCATAAACCCCAGGGGTAAGCGGTAGTTATAAGCGCCGGTCAAAAAACCCAACGAAAGAAACGATACAAAGGGTAAAACAATATATATAACTCCCAAAAACGTGTAAGCGATACCCGTAAACGGATTATCCTGATCTTTCTGGTAAAGCGGAACGATCCATACTAGCGCAGCCAACGGAATAACCAGCAACAGGCAATTTGGAGAAAGATCGCCTAGTTGATATCCCCCATACACTCCGAATGCAAGCACACCGAACAATAACCCCAATAAAGCGTTCGGTTTACCGTTGGCATCTCCCACAATCCGATAAAATTCATAGAGGCAACACGCATTCAGCACCAGGAAAAAGCCGGTAAATAGATAGGCATTGAATACGATCGAAGCAAGCACCACGATAACAAAGAAAAGGCCGGTAATTGCACGTGTTCTCATGACCGCTTATTCTTCGTTGTTAGCATCGTACCCGCCATCCGCCAACAACTCCCGTGCAAAAGATTCCTGCGATTCGTGCACGTACAATTCGACCTGTCCGAACCGATACGATGAATCCTGCTTATTGATAATTACCGCCGGCACCTGATGCTCTTCCAGCATTTGTTTGGTAATCTCCGCCTGGATGGGATTGGGTGTCACAAACAGTTTAATCCAGTGTTTTTCCATAGCTCCGTGTGTTTTGCTTGATGGCAGTTTTATAGTATTGATATAGCAGGACAGCGGTGAGTACAAAACTAATAAAATAAAGGTAATCGGGAATCTGCTGTGAAAAGTCCAGTTCATCGAGTGATTTACCCTGCCGTTTTAGGTAAAATGCATATACGGTGGCCGTCGCATTATTGATGAAGTGTGCCAACACGGGTAACCAGATGCTTTTACCCCAAAATAAAAGGTATCCAAAAAGAGCCCCCAGCAGCAGCCGTGGCAGAAAGCCGTAGAATTGAAGATGGATGGCACTGAAGATAATGGCAGTAAGCCAGATAGCGGTATGAGGGTTTTTAAACCAGCGGGTCAGAATACCTTGCACACATCCCCGGAACAGAAACTCTTCGCCAATGGCGGCAATGACTGCAACGACAATTAAACTTGTCAGCAGCCCCGTATATGTGGTGTCAGACAGCAGCAGATCGGTCAATCGTTTCTGCTCAGCCTCCTTGACCTTCATCCAATTTTCTACCCCCGATAGTGCTTCCGGAAGCCTCATCTGTTCATTTAGCTTAATAGCCTGTTCAAAAACCGGTGCGGAGAAAAAGAGGATCGCGACGACCAAAAACCACAGGGAAGGGTTTACCCCCGTGCGGAAATCCAAATAGGTGTGCCGATGCTTCTCAATTACTCCCATCAGCAGCGCAGGCAAGACAAACATGCCAATGCTTGATCCGGCCTGCACAATTTTGAGAAAACCGATGTTGGAAATGCTGTCCGATAGGGTTTCTTCCACACTTCCCATGGAAACACCTGTGGCAAGCAGACCGATAAAAACAGAAATCGCCCCCATTACAATGGCTCCCGAAAATACCAAAAGCAAGAGTAAGATTAAGGATTTAACAGGAGGAAAAGTACGTTGTTCAATCATCGGGCTTTCTTCAATTTGGGGATGAAGATACGGATTGCGGTGGATACTAGGAAACCTTGGCTGATTGTTGTGTATAATCGTGGGAAAGCGTAAGTTTGAAATAACTTATGTTAAATAACAAGGGAACATGAAAGCCTTATTATCTGTAATTCCCTTAGTGGTGGTCAGCTGGTTCCCGGCGGCTGCTCAGGAAGAATACGTTCCCCCCCCTTCGCAGACATTGACAACCATCCCTTTCTCACTGGCTGTGGAAAGTGTGGTACTTATCAAGGCGATACTGGTTGGTCATGCCGATACATTGACCTTTATCCTGGACACCGGCAGCAGCGGTATCTCGCTAGACTCTGCCACAGCAAGCTCACTGGGATTGGTTCCGGTCGCCTCGGAAATAAACATACGCGGAATTGCCGGCATGCGGAAAGCAGAATTTGTTTACAACGAACGGTTGAAGTTAAACGAATTAACCGTGGACAGTCTGAATTTTCATATCAACGACTATGAATTCCTGTCCTATGTGTATGGCACCCGTATCGATGGCGTCATCGGATATTCCCTGCTTAGCCGGTATATTCTGAAAATAGACTACGATACTCATGAAATTGAAATTTGTTCCCCGGGTACATTAAAGTATCCACGGGGAGGACATTTATTGAAACCGTTTATCCGCACGCTACCTGTCCAAACAGCCCGTGTACGGGACCATCATAAGGTCACTTCCCGTTTTTTATTTGATATCGGAGCCGGCTTATCCCTGGTTCTGTCGCAGGATTTCGAGCAAGACAGCCTGATTCTCCGCAAGAAACGCAAACGGTTTCCCATACAGGCCCACGGAGTAGGCGGAAAGCTTGTGATGGACATGACACTCGTAAAAGACTTCCGGCTGGGTCCATATCGCTTCCGGAAAGTACCTACCATGATTTTTGAAGACGAGTTCAACGTGACCTCCTACCCCTATCTCGGGGGGCTCATCGGCAACCAGATCCTGAAACGGTTCAACGTTATTTTCAATTATCCACAGCGGGAGATTTACCTGAAGCCCAACACACTGTACCGGGAACCTTTTGAATATTCGTATTCCGGTATGGAGCTTTACTATCTCAATAATGCAATTGTTATCGGTTCCATCGTCAAAGGTTCTCCGGCCGACCTATGCGGTTTTAAAGAAGGGGATATCGTGATTGCCATTGACAACAATGCCAGTCAGGATTTTGCACAGTATAAAAAGGCATTGATGTCAGCAAAAAAGCGGCTGAAGTTGATCATCCGCCGTCAGGACGAGCTCATTGAGATTCCGCTGAAGTTGTTAAGCGTGTTGTAAAATCAAAATCCCTATCTTCGTGTAGCATAATGCTTATGAAAAAATTGGATGTTAACCGACACGAGAAAGAAACCTTGGATGAGGCCATCCGCCATTGGCGCGAACAGGGATTGCTTGAAGAAGTACAGGCCAAACAACTCAATGAGTCCTATGAATTGAAAGGATTTGATTGGAAGCGGCTGGCCCAATATGCTTTTTGGATCGCTCTTTCGTGTATCGTCCTTGCTTTTCTTTCGCTGTTTGCCGATAAGATGGTATTGCAATGGATTGAGAAGATTTATGACACGCCCGATGTAGTGATTTGTTTTTTCTGTCTGGCCCTGGCGATCCTATTTTATAGCTGGGGTTTCCGGAACAAGCGCAAATATCCGCATAAAACATTCAGCAATGAGGCGTTGATGACACTGGGTGTATTCGCAACGGCAGCATTCATCGGCTATCTCGGCAAAATCATCGACAACGGATCGGGGCATTTTTCGCTGCTGTTCCTTGCTTCCGTGATTATATATGGCGTGCTGTCTGTAAAATTATCGTCTAAACTCATCTGGATATTTACACTGGTCAGCTTTGGTATCTGGTTTGCCACGGAAACGGCCTATCACAGCAATTGGGGGTTTCGTTTCTGGGGTATGAATTATCCCCTTCGTTTCACCTTGTTCGGAGCATTGCTTACGGCGTTTGCACTGGTCTGGCAGCAACGCATCAAACCGATAGCCCCTTTTACGTCACTGACCTATATCATCGGTCTTACTTACCTGATGGTTGCGTTGTGGCTGTTGTCTATTTTCGGCAACTACAGCGATATGGATAAATGGTCTGAGGTACGGCAATGGCATATTTTTTATTGGGGCCTGCTGTCTACCGCCATATCCCTGGGGGTCGCATGGTACGGATTGAAACGGCAGGATTACATCGCCCGGGAATTCGGCATCGTCTTTCTGATCATCAATCTCTATACACGGTTTTTCGAATACCTGTGGGATAACATCAACCGGACAGTGTTTTTCCTACTCCTGTCCGTTTCGTTTTGGTACATCGGCCGTTGGGCCGAGCGGATATGGAGCGGAAAAGAAAAAAAGCCTTATAAGTCTGTGGATTGACAAACTTATAAGGGCTTGAAACGCATAGCGATTATTGCTTTACGAACTGGACACTCGCCTGTATCTTCACTTCGTCGCTTACGACGACTGCTCCGGCCTCGGTTACCGCACTCCAGGTAAGCCCAAATTCCTTCCGGCTGATCTTGCCGGCTACTTCAAAACCGGCCTTAAAATTACCATACGGGTCGGTCACCGTACCGCCAAATTCTACATTCAAGGTAATGGGTTTTGTAATGTCGCCAACGGTTAAGTCGCCGTGAAGCAAAAACTCGTCATTACCCTTTTTGTCAATTGACGTGGAAACGAATGTAATTTGGGGGTATTGACCGGCATTGAAGAAATCGGCAGATTTCAGGTGTTCGTCACGCTGCGGCTGATTGGTATCAATGCTGGATGTATCAATGCTGAAATTGACTTTCCCTGTGGTGAAATCCGTTTCATCTTCTGTTACAACCGTTCCATCAAACGAGCGGAAATAACCAGTAACAGTCGTGATCACCAAATGTTTTACTTTAAATGCTACCTCTGAATGGGTAGGATCCAATTTCCATGTAGTTGCCATAGTCCTCCTTTATTTTTTTAGCTAACACAAAAATACGTATCAATGTTTAAACATTCATTGAATTAAGTTAATTTTTTTGAAAAAATCGCACCCTGTTGTGCATAAATCATCCCGTTATTGATGGGTCATTATTACTTTAGGCTATTGGGTTATAATAAGGATTTTATAGGGACTTCATAGGGACATTATAGGGGTAAATACCTATAAAAATCCTTTTACCTCCCTATCAAAAAATAAGAAGATATCCTTAGCATGACAAGGCGGTGGCTCCTCCTCCACAAGTATAATGGAATGTTGAAAAAACTAGTGGATTTCGACGCTATACGTAATATTTACGCCGCCCGCCGCCAACATATCGTGTACGGAACAGTATTTCTTCACGGCCAGTTCGGCTGCCTTCCCGGCCTTCGTCTGATCGATATCCCCTTTCAGGTAAAAAGAGATATGAATATCGGTGAAGATATGAGGGATTTCTTCCCGGCGTTCTCCTTTTACATCGATTTTGACATCGTCGATCTGTTGGCGTTGCTTTTTAAGGATAGTAACCAGATCTAGAGCGCTGCAGGAACCGAGTGCCATCAGCACCAGCTCCATGGGGCGTACACCCAAACCCTCTCCACCTATATCCGGAGAGCCATCGATGTGTACATGTACATCTGTGGAATCGCCGGTTCCTTCGAAGTGAACCGCGTCATTTACGCGTTGGAGTGATATATGCATGGTTGTATTAAATATCTCGTGTCGATTCAATCGTATAAACAAAACTATCAGCCCCGTAATATCCTACGTTCCATTCTATAGGGCGGCTGCCTGGGTCATACACATAACGTTTTCGTTTCAGGATCGGATCACCGACCTTCAGTTCCAATTTTTGGGCCAACAGCGCGTCGGCGGTCATTGCACTGATTTCCTCTTTGGATAATTTTGCAATGGTATTGTGTTCGTTCTCCAGAATGTCGTAAAGTGGTCTTGAGAAATCTTCATTGCCCGTGAGGCCAATACGGGGATTAAAGTACGATATAAAATAAACAAAAGGCCGTTCCTCATTGCCCCTCAGCCGCTCAAGTTTCATCACCTTGGTGTCCGGCCCGATGTCGAAAAATGTGCACAATTCCTCAGTGGGTTTAACCCAACCGATATAAAGTTCATAATTTTTAACCGTAATTCCAAGGGCCCTCATTTCCTGGGTGAAACTCATCCAGTTATTAGCTTTTGACGTAATCGCTGTATTGGCAACCACCGTACCGACTCCTTTTCTACGGATCAAAAGTCCCTCATACACCATTTTATTAATAGCCTGTCGCAACGTACTCCGCGATACGCCCAGTTGTTTCGAAAGGTCTACCTCATTGGGAAGTTTTTTTCCGTTTTTATAATCTGCTGATCGGATTGCCTTCCGAAGCTGCTCCTCAATCTGCACATATAAAGGAAGAGGACTGTCGTGATCCAATGATATTTTCATGTTTCTTACTGGCAATGAATAAAATATTGATGCCTAGGCTGACGCCTGTTTCATATGTCCATACAACCCATTGTATGTCCCCACAAAAATAGTATTCTGCTCATCAAAACCAAAATACTTATATTCCCTTGCTTTTCACGGTGTTTACAATAAATTTTATTGTTTTCTTGGATTTATAGAAAAAAGAGATTTAATTTGTATCTACATATATATGTTCATATGTATATACATATGAAACCAATTACAAAAAGATAACATTTAATCATTCAGTTTAAGACAATCGGCAAAAAAATGAACCTATTTAACGTTGGAATAGACGTAGGGGGTACACACGTATCCTGTGCTTTGGTAAATCGTGACACGGGCAAATTGCTGCCAGAATCGTTACAGGTAGCGGACATTGATTCCAATGGATCGGCCACCCAAATATTGGATGTATTGGCCGGTATATTAGCCAAACTCCCTACAGCATCTGGGAACATCGCTGGAATAGGGATTGCCGTGCCTGGACCCTTTGATTACATCCGGGGTATTTCGAAAATTACGGGAGTCAACAAGTTTGACCGGATATTTGGCCTTCACCTAAGGCAGTTTATCAGGGGGCACATTCCTGCTGAGTGTCCCATTACATTCATCAATGATGCTTCAGCATATGCATGTGGTGAATACGTTGCCGGCGCGGCCAAAGGTAGCACAAGAAGTATCGTGCTGACATTCGGAACCGGATTTGGCAGCACATTTCTGCTGGATGGTGAAATATTGCCGGGCGGGGCGGAGGGAGTTCCCGAGGGCGGATTTTTATACAACATTCCGTATGGCGACAGCATTGCGGATGATTTTTTTGCCACCCGTTGGTTTGTGGGGGAATGGCAAAAAAGCACTGGCCATTCCATCTCAGATGTCAAAGAAATTGCTGATTTAGCAAGAACCGGCAACCAAACCGCAAGCGATATTTTTAATCGGTTTGCCGATAATTTGGCTGAATTCATCGCTCCCTGGATCGAACGATTCAGACCAGACCGGATTGTATTGGGTGGCAATATTTCCAAAGCGGCCGACCTGTTTTTCGATCGGTTGGTATGGGGTATCGGTTCTAACCCACTCTTCCGCGTGAGTGAACTGTGGGATGAAGCACCGATCATAGGTGCAGCGCTGTCTGTACCGGCTGAACCGAATAACGACACGCCACTGCGGAAAACCGAACAATACCTGGCTCCTGCGAAAACAGCACCGACCCCGGAGGGAGTATACGACATCTATCCGGGATTTCCCATCGGATCCGGTCAGATCATGCCGGGGGCCGAGGCCCTGGCGGATTGGCTTGCCGAATACCCGCGGGTTGTCATCGAGGGCTATACCGGGGTTTTCTGGGACAAGCTCATTGCTTCGATAGATCGGCAGTTGCGCAAACAGAACAAGCGGGTGCGCTGGTTTCATGTCGACGCCGCGCTTCTTCCAGAAGCTGACATAAAACACCTGATACAAC
This sequence comes from Parapedobacter defluvii, assembly GCF_014642075.1. Classification (GTDB taxonomy): domain Bacteria; phylum Bacteroidota; class Bacteroidia; order Sphingobacteriales; family Sphingobacteriaceae; genus Parapedobacter; species Parapedobacter defluvii. The sequence goes on from NZ_BMIK01000007.1 coordinate 201,074, forward strand.
CTTCCCTGGGCGATCCCGACGACATCTTTGGGAAAATTACCGACAAGAAATTGTCCGACTGGTTTGACAGCGAAAAACTCAGGCAACTTCAACCCGATCCGGGCGCTGACATCAACATTTTGGTAGGTGCCGGATCAAGCCTGGCGGGATGGGACGCGCCGTTAGTTTATGTAGATGTGCCCAAAAATGAATTACAGTTCCGGATGCGCGCACATGCGGTCACCAACCTGGGAATGGAAACTTATGCGGACGACCGGCAGATGTACAAACAGGCTTACTTCGTGGACTGGCGGGTGCTCAACCAACATAAATGCGGGCTGTTGCCACGAATAGACCTGATTGTAGACGAACAGCGCCCCGATGCCTACCTATCTATGTCCGGAGAAAACCTACGCCGGGGATTGGCAGCCATGGGCCGGAATTTCTTCCGCGTACGCCCCTGGTTTGAACCGGGTGCTTGGGGCGGGCAATGGATGAAAGCACATTTTACGGGGTTGAATACCGAGGTAACCAACCTAGCTTGGTCGTTCGAATTAATGGTACTGGAAAATGGATTGATGTTCGAAAGCGATGGCTACCGCCTGGAAGTATCCTTTGACTTTCTGATGTACCAAAGCCACCGTGAAGTACTGGGCGACGGCGCTGCACGCTTCGGATACGAGTTTCCCATCCGCTTTGACTTTCTGGATACGTTTGACGGGGGCAACCTTTCGGTTCAGTGTCATCCGCGCCCCGATTACATCAAAGAGCAGTTCGGTATGCCCTTTACCCAGGATGAGACTTACTACATTCTCGATTGTGAAGAAGACGCAGATGTATACCTCGGGTTCCAGGAAGGAGTGGACGCTGCTGACTTCCACCATCAGCTCATCCGTAGCCAAACCGAAAATGTAGCACTGGATGTAGCGCGGTATGTTCAAAAATTCAAAGCGGAGAAACATGCGCTCTACCTAATCCCCAACGGCACTATACATGCCTCGGGAAAAAACAATCTGGTACTTGAAATCAGCAGTGCCCCATATATCTTTACATTCAAGATGTATGACTGGCTCCGGCTGGACCTGGATGGCAGGCCCCGCCCCATCAACATCGAACACGGGATGCGCAACGTATATTTTGACCGTCAGGGCGACCGGATCCAACGTGAGTTTATCAGCAAACCCTATGTGCTAGCGGAAACAGACGGTTATGTACTGGAACATTTGCCGACCCACCCGGACCATTTCTATGATATCCACCGCTATTCCTTTCACGAACAGATCGCCGTGGAAACAACCAACAAATGCCATGTATGGATGCTTGTAGAAGGGAAGTCGGTATGGGTCGAAACGGAAGACGGAATGAAACAGCGGTTCAACTTTGCGGAAACATTCGTGATTCCCGCTGCCGCAAAAGCATATACGATAACCAATGAAAGTAATGGAAGAGTTTTGATGGTCAAAGCCTTCCTAAAAGACTAAAACCAGATGAATTATGATAAACAGTATCGTTAGACTCCTTTCGCTCGTTGGGTTGGGCCTAGCCACCCTCCTAGCCTGCGAAGAAGACAGCAGCATCGCTATTGAGTCAAAAGTAGCATTGGACAAGACAACGACATCCGGGAAAATCGGAGACGTCATCACCGCAAATGTGACGTTGAAAGGAAGTGATGTTCAAAAATTAGTGGTCACCAAATCAATCAATGGCGTCCCCGCGCCGGATTTTTCGGTGGAAATCCCCCTAACTGCAGGAAATGATTCGTATCCATTCTCGCAAATGATCCTAGCGGGAGACGAGGAGGGAACCCTGGTTTACACGTTCAGCGGTTTTAATGGTTCAGGGGCACTGATAGACGCTTCGGACCTTGCTGTTTCCGTACGCCTTTCGGGTGTACCGCTGCTCACACGCTATGACTGGCGGCTCGCCCAGCAGATTACCGGGGGAGACAACACGCTCACAGACGCCATGCGGGACAATGTGTACCGCCTCAATGCCGATTATTCCTGGCAATACGATTGGGGTGCCAGCGGCCCCACCAATTTTGAGGATCTCAATCAGTACTGTGCCTGGAAGATCATCGGCAACGAATCGCAGGTGGATTCCATTTATCTGATCAAATTCGGGTTCCTGGCAGCAACTCCCACCTTGGAAGGATACAAAGTAACCAAGCTGGAGGGCGAGGATCTGTGGTTGGAAACCACGATGGACCTGTCGTGGCTTGGATTATCGGCAGAGACACCGGTGATTGAAAAATACATCGGTATCGCAAAATCGAGCGATTTCACACCGTATAGAGGTGCCAATCCGGCAGACTACTCATGGGGCAATTGTACACCGGGTGCCTATTAAGCAACATAACGTTTATGAAGAGGTATGTAATTACGACATTGTGTTTGGTGATAGCCGGCCAGCTGATGGCAGGCCCCGACAACATCGCGCCGTCTGCAAAAGTAACCGCTTCTTCGGTTAACAGCCCAAAGGCTTTGGAGCGGGGACTGATAGACGGGCTTATCGGGATCGAAAATAAAGGAGAATGGTCATCGCAGAGTACCTTGACTTCCTGGGGTGCGATTGATTATCCCTGGGTTCAACTGGATTGGAACCAGCCACAACGGATCAACCGCATCGTGCTGTATGACCGGGCGACCCGGGATAGCCATACCGCAGGTGGTACCCTGTATTTCAGCGATGGAAGCAGCTTAGCGGTAAGTGCTATTCCCAACGACGGTCGGGCAAAAACGATAGATTTCCCCGAGAAAGAGGTGGTATGGGTCCGGTTTGAGGTAACAGACGGTGATGGCTTACAGCTGGGCCTGTCGGAAATGGAAGTATATCCCACAGCCGGCAATACTGTTGATTTTGTATCGAAGGTGGATCCGTATATCGAATCGGCCCGTGGCCGTTACTTCTTTTTTGTGACCGGCAACCAACCGTTTGGCATGATCGGTGCGGCCCCGCTGACACGTAACAAAAACCAGTACGGCGGTGGTTATAATTACAATTCGCTGGAAGTGCTCGGCTTTCCGCAGGTGCATGGCTGGATGCTTTCGGGCATTACCCTGATGCCGACTACCGGTACGGTAGACCCAAGGAAAGGGGAGCAGTATTGGAAATCGAAGTTCAGCCACGACGGTGAAATCGTACAGCCCGCCTACCACCGCCTGTTTCTGGAAGACTACGGCATCTGGGTAGAGCAGACCGCCACTGAGCGGGTGAGTTTTTACCGATTGCGCTATACCAAAAATACCGCGTCCGATATTCTGCTCAACCTTGGCGGGTACCTCGGCGAAACGACGATGACAGATGCCGATGTACGCAGGGTAAGCGATACCGAACTGGAAGGATCGGTGATATCCACGGGGCGTTTCTGGGGTGGCCCGGACAAGGTAAAAATATTCTTCGTGATGAAGTTTGACAAACCCTTTCACACACTTGATGGGTGGAACGGCAGTGAAACCTACAGCCAGGTGACCCGCCTGAAAGGTAGCAGCGAGGTACATCCGAAGAATGCGGGTGAGTCTTACGTCGACGCTCCCACCGCTGGGGTATCGGCACGCTATGCCGTAGCAGCAGGCGAACAAATCCAGGTGAAATTTGCCATTTCCTATACCAGCGTGGAAAACGCGCGGAACAACCTGAATGCGGAATGCGATCACTGGGACTTCGACGCGGTACGAGCTCAATCGAGGGCAGTATGGAATGAATACCTGGGCCGGATCGACGTGAAAGGGGGAACCGAGGCACAGCGGGTGAAGTTCTATACCGATCTATGGCATGTGTTGATGGGAAGACACAAAATCGACGATGTGTCTGGCGATTATCCGGACTATACGCAGGGTGACCGTGAAGGGCGGTTTACCAAAAATGCCCGGTTGATTGTACGGACACTTCCCAAGAATCCCGACGGCAGCGTACGCTTCCACATGTACAATTCGGACGCCTTCTGGCTGACACAGTGGAATCTCAACGTATTATGGGGCCTGGCATGGCCAGAAGTACTCGATGATTTCGCGGCAAGCCTGGTACAATACGCCAAAAATGGGGGGCTATTGCCCCGCGGACCCAATGTGGGCGGGTATTCCTTTATCATGACAAGTTGCCCGGCAACCAATTTAATTACCAGTGCCTATCAAAAGGGCATGCTGACCAAGATGGACCCCGCAGATGCCTACCTTGCGATGGTGGAAAACCACAAGCCGGGAGGAATGCTGGGTCCCAAAGAAGAAATAGCGTTTTACATTAAAAACGGCTATTATCCCGGAAATGCAGGTATTACCATAGAGGCGGCTTTTCAGGACTGGGCATTGAGTCAAATGGCCGAGAAAATGGGAAAAGGAAAAGACGCTGTTTACTACGCCAAACGATCCATGGGATGGAAAAAGCTATTCCGGCCGGATCAGCAGCTAATTTTCCCTAAGGATGCGGACGGCCGGTGGCTGCATGACGACCCGTTGAGCGGCCAGGGCTGGATCGAAGCCAATGCTTGGCAGGCTACATGGGGTCTGTCGCACGCGGTCCCGGAGCTGGCACAACTGATGGGTGGAAACGATGCATTCTGCAAAAAGCTGAATCATGCCTTCGAGCAATCCGCCAAAGACGATTTTGTTTTCGGCTACAGCAACGGGTATGTAAGTTATGCCAACCAACCGGGCTGTTCCAATGCGCACGTATTCAGCCATGCCGACCAACCGTGGCTGACCCAATACTGGGTGAGGCGGGTGAAGGAACAGGCCTATGGCGCCATCACCCCGGATAAAGGATATGGGGGGCATGACGAAGACCAGGGACAGATGGGTGGCGTAAGTGCCCTGATGGCCATCGGGCTGTTCAACATCCAGGGGAACAGCGGCATTAACCCCCGGTATGACCTCACAAGCCCGATTTTCGATGAGGTCACCATCAAGCTCCATCCGGACTATTACCAAGGGACCGCATTCAAAATCAAGGTAAACAACAATTCGAAAGATAACTGCTATATCCAGCGGACGGCATTGAATGGGACGGATTTCAGTCATTTTCAATTGAGTCATTCCGATTTCGCCCAGGGAGGCGAACTGGAGATGTGGCTGGGTCCCACTCCCAACAAAAACTGGGGTATTCAAAAACAATAAGTGATTAACCAATTATTCTGACATGAAACATAGATTATGGGTATTATTCGGTTCCCTGCTTTTCGTGCTCGCCGGACCACGGGTCCAGGCGCAGCAGCAATCTTACCAAGGGAATGTTAAAGACACCGATGGTGCGCCACTTTCCGGGGTGAGCATCGCGATCAAGGAAACATCAACGGGCACGGTAACCGATGGTAACGGTTCATTTACGATACAGGCGAAACGCGGCGATTACCTGGTGTTCTCGTACGTCGGCTACGAAGGGCAGGAAATCCTACTCGGCGAAAGCCGGACGGTAGACGTCGTCCTAAGTCCGCAGGTGAATCTGCTGGAAGAAATGGTTGTGGTGGGATACGGGCAGGTGCGGAAAGGCGACCTTACTTCCGCTATTTCGAGTGTAAAAGCAGCGGATCTAGTGAAAACTTCGGTCACTTCACTCGATCAGGGCCTTCAAGGACGGGCGGCCGGAATGGTAGTAACCAATACATCGGGCCAGCCCGGCGCGGCAACCTCCATCCGCATACGGGGGACCAGCTCCATTATGGGTACAAATGAACCGCTGTATGTGATAGACGGTATCCCGGTAATCGGCGAAGGTTCCACGAGTACGGGCATGTTCCACAGTCCGGCACTCAATTCGTTGACAAGCATCAATCCCGGCGACGTCGAGTCCATCGAGATCCTCAAAGACGCCTCCGCCACCGCCATCTATGGCGCAAGGGGTGCAAACGGCGTGATCCTGATTACTACCAAACGCGGATCAAGCGGACGTGTCAAGACCTCATTCAATGCTTATTACGGTTTGCAGCAGGTGGCCAATACGATGAATATGCTCAACGCAGAGCAGCTGGCCATGCTGGGCAACGAAGCGGCCGATAATGCAAACATTGACCGGAAACTGATTTTTGCGGACCTGAACAACCTCCGGAAACGGAGCACGGACTGGCAGAGCGAGATCTTCCGGATAGCGCCCATCCAAAATTACGAATTGAGTTTTTCGGGTGGAAATGACGCCGCAGCTTATTTTTTATCGGCCAATTACATGGGTCAGGACGGGATCATCATCGGGTCGGACTTCAACAAAGCGAACGTCCGGCTTAATCTCGATCAACGGATCGGCTCGCGGCTGAAAGTCGGTACTTCGTTAAATGTGTCGCACAGTTCATCGAACGGTGTCGTAACCAACTCCGAGGGTGCATTTGCATCCAGCATTACCTCGTGGGCGCTGGAAATGAATCCAGCTTTGCCTGTGCGCCAGGCAGATGGTTCGTATGTCTACGAAAACAACACCTCCAACCCTGCAGTGGGAAACCCGGTACAGGATGCGAACGAATTTAAGCAATTGAACAAAACCGCACGGGCCCTGGGCAACTTCTACGCAGACCTGACCCTGGCAGAGGGGCTGAACTTCAAGTCGAGCGTCGGGATTGACTATTATCAGGTCAAGGAACAGAGCTTTTCTTCCAAGGACATCAAGCGGGGCGAAAGCAACGGTGGCAGTGCCAGTGTAGGTACGGTGGATGGTTATACCTGGTTGTGGGAGAACACGTTGAATTATAACCGGAGGTTCGGCACCCAGCATCAGCTGAATGCCGTGGCGGGTATGACGGTACAGGCATTTGAAGGTCAGAACCTGGCGGTAGCCAATTCGGAATTCAACGATGGCCGTCTGGGATATTACGCCATTCAGGCGGGTGCCCGCAGGCAGATCACCAATTCGGGTTATTCCGGCTGGCAGATGTTGTCTTACCTCGCCCGTGCCAACTACTCTTATGCCAACCGGTACCTGGTTACGCTGACCGGACGGGTGGACGGCTCTTCCAAGTTCGGCGCCAACAACCGGTACGGTTTCTTCCCCTCGGCAGCGGTTGCATGGCGTGCATCGGAAGAACAGTTTCTGCAGGACTGGGAAAGCCTGAGCGACCTGAAAATCCGCGTAGGCTACGGGGTGGTCGGCAACGAAGGAATTCCGCCCTACAGCTCGCAGGGCCTGTTGCTGAACATGGAAGCCTATATCGGCGATAGCGAAATTATCAAAGGACAGGCCCCCTATACCCTGAACAACAAGGAACTGAAATGGGAAACAACGGCCCAGTTTGACGTGGGACTGGACGTAGGACTGTTCAACAACCGGTATTCCCTTACCGCTGATTTCTACATCAAGAAAACCAGCGACCTGTTGCTCAATGTACCCGTTGCATTCCATACCGGATACGACCTGGCGATGCAGAACGTGGGCGATATGGAAAACCGAGGGTTTGAGGTGGCACTGAATGCCGTACCTGTTGACGGGAACCGGTTTAAGTGGGACGCAAACCTAACCTTCGGGTTTAACCGCAACAAGGTGACCAACCTGGTGGGTACGGAAGAGGGGCTGATCGGTGCCTCCATCATGGGCATCTCCAACTGGACCCGGGTAAAAGAGGGTACACCCATCGGCACAATGTACGGCTATAAAACCGATGGCATTGCCCAACTGAATGAAAACCTTGGCGAGATCCCCTATTTTCCGGGACGGAGCATCCTGTACGGAGACCGCAAATACGTAGATAAAAACGGGGATGGCGGATTGAATGAAGCCGACCTGTTTGTACTCGGCAATGCGAATCCCGATTTTACCTACGGCTGGAACAACACCTTCAGTTTCAATCTAGGTGAACGGGCAGGAAACATACACCTTTCATTGTTCTTGCAGGGCGTATACGGCAATGAGATCGCTAACTTCAACAAATTTGCGCTGGAGAGCTTTGACGGTACCCGTAACAATACGACAACGGCGTTGGAGCGCTGGACACCCGACAATCCCAGTAACCGGTATCCGCGGGCGAATGCTACGCCGATGGCGGCCGTGATGTCAGACCATCAGCTAGAGGACGGATCATACCTGCGGGTGAAAGACGTGACGCTTGCATACGACCTGCCGAATACCTGGTTACGCAACATCCGGAGCTCTGCCCTGCAGATCGCCGTGGGCGCCAAAAATATATATACGTTTACCAACTACTCGGGGTTTGACCCGGAAGTGAGCCGCTTTGGTGCCGATAACTTGAGTATGGGTGCTGATTACGGTACCTATCCGATGCCTAAATTATACACCATTAGTTTGAAGGCTAATTTTTAATTAGAGAAGATATGAACGCATTAACCACTCAACTTCGGATTGCCTTGCTTTCAGCCTGCCTGTGCACGGCCTGTGGAGATTTTTTAGACGAAGTGCCGAAATCGACCGTCACCTCCGAAAACTACTACAAGACCCGGGAAGATGCCATTGCAGCAACCGATGCCATATACGACTACCTGATTTCCGGTTATGCACCGGGGGGATTGTGGGATGAGAATTTCGGCGGATTGTTCTTCAATGATTTTTGGGAGCTGCCGGAACTGATGTCTGACAATATGACGAGCAAGCAATCGTCTGTTGACTTCGTTTCTACATCCAATTTCCAGATAGACGCATTCAACAGCCGGATACGGATTCTATGGCGCGATTTCTATCAGACGATCAATGCCTGCAATACGGTCATCCAAAAAGTACCTGACATCCCGATGGATGAGGTATTGAAGAATCAACTGGTTGCCGAGGCCCGCTTTTTCAGGGCGTTATGCTACTTCGAGCTTACACGCTTTTTCGGTGATGTACCCTTGCATACCGCGCCCGTGGAGAACGTCAGCGCCGCCAACATCGAACGTACGCCAACCGATCAGATTTACCCTGTCGTTTTGGAAGACCTGGCTTTCGCCGAAGCAAACCTGACCTATGCCGACCGATTGGGTTTCGGCAGGCCCTATGCACGCTCTGCGTCCGCATTGCTCGCACGTGTTTACCTGACACTGGGGGTGAAGCAGAGCAACACCACTTACCTGACGCAGGCGGTTGAAAAAGCCGACCTGGTCATCCCCGAGTTCCCGTTGTTCAGTGGGCCCACCGGCTATGCCGATATCTTCAAACTCAGCAACCGCTTCAAGGGCGAACACATCTGGGAGGTCAACTTCAACGCCACATTGAGCCAGGGATGGAAAGGCAACCAGTTTCTGGTACGCCTGCTGCCACAGATGGACACTGGCAAAGGTGGACCGGCCAACGGGCAGGGATACGATGCTGCTACAGCAGCACTGTATTCCGCTTTCGACCCCATGGATGCGCGGCGGGACGTTACTTTATTCAAAAGTTTCACCTACAGCGACAACACGACGGAAAATTTCAGTGACCCGTACTTCTGCAAATACTGGGACCGCGTGGCAGAGCCGAACGGCAACGAATCGGACGCAACCTACCCGTATCTACGCACCGCAGAAATGTACCTCATCAAAGCGGAAGCACTCAACGAGCTTAACAACGGCCCTAACGGGGAGGCAAAGGCTGCCCTCAACGCCATCCGTCACCGGGCCGGGCTGGGAGATACACCTGCCGGAAATTATGCGGATTTCAAGAAAGCGGTACTGGCGGAGCGAAGACTGGAGTTTGCCGGAGAAGGTCACCGCTGGCACGACCTCGTGCGGATGTGCACCCTGGAAGAGCTGAGCACGCTGGTGAAAGCTGCTAAACCCAACGCGCAACCGAAGGCAGCCAATCTGCTCTTTCCGATCCCACAGCGGGAACGGGATATCACCAACGGAAAGCTGACCCAAAATGAAGGTTATTAAATACGTTGGGACCTGGGGCGTGGCGTACTGCCTATTGGCCGTACCCGTCTATGCAACTACCTGCAACGGCGTTGAGATCCATGTGCAGGACAAACGTGCGGATACGTTGGCACAGCGGAAACAGGAACCCAATGCGGTCGAACTATTTCCGCAGTTTACCGACAGGCTGATGCCCGAACGAGGTAGCGGGGTAACGGGTGGCGATGGATCCATATCCATCGACCTACAGGATGGCAGAAGCCTCTTTATGTGGGGCGATAGCTTCCTTGGAGAAGTGATTGACGGGAAACGACCCCGGGAGACCTCCAAACTGGTGATCGGAAACATCTTTACCGTACTGTCGCACGACACGGTGCTGTCGTATTTCCGGGGGACAGCCACACATCCGGAATCGTGGCTGGTTCCGGATACGACGAAAGGTACCGGAAATTGGTATTGGCCGGGAAATGGATTTGTCCGCGATAAACGACTGCACTTATTTATGTCTGAATTCCGTCGCACGGGCAATCAGATTTTCGATTTCGGATACGTGGGCTGTGATTACTTCATCCTGGATGCAGAAACACTGGAACCCCTTGAAAAACATAATTTTCCGGCTGCCAACGTCAAGGGTGTCCACTATGGGCATGCTGTGGTGGACGATGGGACGTATGTTTACAACTATGGCACGTTGACGGATTCGACGGGTTTTGCCCGGGTACATGTAGCCAGGGCAACCCTGACAGACGGTGTATTGCAGGATTGGCAGTATTATTCGGATGGGAACTGGGCAGACAACCCAGCTGCCTCCACCCCACTGCAGGGAATACAGACCAACGTATCGGAACAGTTCAACGTGTTTAAGTTAAAGGGGCGGTACGTATTGGTAACCCAAACACGCAGCCAGGAAAATGAGGTATTTGTCGCCCTTTCGGACCATCCTGCGGGGCCTTTCAGCCAAGAGAAGAAAATTTTCAAGGTGTCCGAACCGTTGGCCGAGAAAAAAATGTTTGCATATAACACGATGGTCCATCCGCAATTTCAGAAAGAGGATCGTATATTGATGTGCTATAATGTGAATTGCTATGAAGAAGCAGATTTATTTAATCATGCTTCGTATTATAAGCCGAGATTCTTTTGGGTACCGATCAAAGCGATCTTAGGCGACTGAACAGAACGAACATGAACAGAGCAAAAACAGTCTTCGCACTCCTGCCGATCGTTTTCGGCTTCTTTATCACCGGATTTGTCGATGTGGTGGGGATTTCCTCCAGTTATGTCCAACGTGATTTCAACCTCAGCGATACGATGGCAAATTTCCTGCCTTTCGCTGTATTCATCTGGTTCTTCATCTTTTCCATCCCCACGGGTATGTTGATGAACAGGGTCGGACGCAAGACAACCGTACAGATCAGCAATGGCATCACACTCGTTGCCATGATGATCCCTTTTGTATACTATTCGTACGCCTCCTGTTTGCTAGCCTTTGGCTTGCTGGGCATTGCCAATACCATGCTCCAAGTAGCCCAGAATCCGTTACTGGCCAACGTGGTGTCGGGCAAACAACTGACCGGCGCATTGACCACCGGCCAGTTCATCAAAGCCATTTCATCGTTTTCAGGGCCGTTTATCGCGGCATTTGCAGCCTCCTACTTTGGCAGCTGGCAAACCATGTTTCCCCTTTTTGCGGGTATTACGCTGATCTCATCCATTTGGCTGCAGGTGTCACCGATTCCCAGGGAACAACAGAATCAGCAACCCTCCACTTTTCCGGAAGTATGGGGTCTATTATCCAATAAAACAGTTTTATTGCTTTTTCTGGGCATCCTGTTTATCGTAGGGCTGGATGTCGGAATAAACATTACCACTCCTAAATTGTTAATGGAACGATGCCAGCTCCCACTGCAAGAAGCCGGCTATGGCGTGAGTGTTTATTTTGCCTGCCGTACGATAGGCACGTTTATCGGCGCCTTTTTGCTGGCCCGCTATTCTGCATCGGGTTTACTTAAAATCAGCACGTTAGTAGCTGTTTCAGCGTTGGCACTCTTGTTCTCTGCATCGGACAAAATGACGATCTTCCTGTTGGTAGGCATCGTCGGTTTTGCCGGAGCCAATGTTTTCCCGATCTTGTTCTCGATGGCATTGGGCACCCTTCCTGACAAAGCCAATGAAATATCGGGATTGATGGTGACCGGTGTGGCGGGAGGTGCGCTCATCCCACTGGTAATGGGCGTCATAACGGACCACTGGGGCAGTCAGCTAGGAGCCGTTGCCGTCATTATGTGTTGTTCCGTTTACCTGTTGGCCTGTGCATTCCTATTGAAACCCCGCACCACAACTTGACATTACCTATACTGTGATGAAGAAGAAAAAACATATCCTTTTGATGGCCGGGTTGCTAGGCTTCCTACTCTTTACAGCATCCTGCAGTGATAAATCCACAAAGCCTGCGGATGAGGGGGATCCTTCGGATCCATCCGGTCAGTTTGATGAGTCGGGACTGACCCGGCAGGAGAACGACGGATCGTGGGACAGCTCCGTCATTGTGTACCGGGATGATACCTATGACCATTACTTTACCCGTTTTGAAGGGTTTACAGGGGCGGATGCTGCATATTCCACCTTGCTTCCAAACGGCGATATTTTCTGGTCGTTCGGTGATTCCTGGTTTGGGAAAGTAAGCGCAAACCGAAGCCGCGACGCCACTACTTCCTTTTTTGTACGGAATGCAGCCATGGTACAGCATGGGGAATGTTTCGATTGTTTTTCGGCATTAAATGACCATGGACCGCAATCAGCAAAGACACTTTTGCTGCACAAACAGGATCCCGACCATTGGTACTGGCCGTATGATGCGACCGTCCACGACAATAAGCTGCATTTCCTGATCAGCCATGTGACTAAGACGGAGGAGGGCGGAATGTGGGGTTTCAAAACAGTGGGGTCAGACCTAGCAATTTTTTCCTTACCGGAGCTGTCGCTGGACACGATCATCGCCGACAAATACAAGGGGGAGGCTACTTTCGGCTCCTGTCTGTTGGAAGATGGCGACTATACCTACATTTACGGAACGGTATCGGGGTATCTATCAAAGCGGGTCAGCATTGCCCGTGCACCCCAAGGGGATTTAACAGCCGACTGGGAATTCTGGAACGGTACAGGGTGGCAGTCTTCACCCAGCGACTACACAATGCCCGACCTGGATGCATCCGATCAGTTCAGTGTTTTTAAGGTGGGTGATACCTATTACCTATTTACCCAGGAAATTCTTTTTGGGACGCGCTTATTCCTGTATGAGGGCGACAGTCCCTCGGGTCCATTTACAAACAAGCGGATACTATACAACATCCCTACTCAGTTTCCCGAAACGTTTACGTACAATGCATTGGTTCATCCGGAACTTTCAAAACAAGGGGAATTGGTTATTTCGTATTGCATCAACACAAATAACTTTCAAGACCAATTCACCAACGCCGACACCTACCGGCCCTATTTTTTACGGATACGGTATTGAGTTTAAGCGTTGTCCAACGCCCGCGTAATGTCGGCAATGATATCTTCCACATCTTCCAATCCCACGGATATCCGTATGCTGCCGGGCTGTATACCAAGCTGCAAACGTTCTGTCTCCGTTAACTTGGAATGGGTGGTAGATGCCGGATGTGTGGCAATGGTACGTGAATCCCCCAAATTAGACGTAATACGGATCATTTCCAACGCATCGAGGAATCGCTTGGCACGATCGAACCCGCCTTTGATGACAAAGGTGACGACACCTCCCCCTGCTTTCATCTGCTTTTTGGCCAATTCGTATTGGGGATGGGAAGGCAGATAGGGATAGCGTACGGATTCTACTTCGGCATGCGCCTCCAGCGCCTCGGCTACACGCAGCGCGTTGCTGCTATGGCGGTCCATCCGCAGCCCCAATGTTTCCAAGCTTTTGGAAAGCACCCACGCGTTGAACGGTGACAACGACGGACCCGTGTTCCGTATGAAAAACATCAGCTCATCGATCAGCGCTTGTTTTCCGACCACAATGCCACCCAGTACGCGGCCCTGGCCATCCATGTATTTGGTCGCCGAGTGGCTCACCAAATCAAATCCGTATTGAATGGGCTTTTGCAGATAAGGCGTGGCAAAACAGTTGTCCACATTTAGAATGATATCGGGGTATTTTTCTTTGAATGTACCCAACCACTCCAAATCGACCAACTCCAATCCCGGATTAGAAGGAGTTTCCAGAAAAATCATCCGTGTATTGGGCTGGATGGCCTTTTCCCAATCTTCCGGCTTGGAAGCCTCCACATAGGTCGAGGTAATTCCCCAACGGGGAAACAGTTTGGTAAACAGCTGATGCGTAGAGCCGAATATCGCCCGGCAGGACACAATGTGATCACCGCTTTTAAGCAAGGCTGCAAAAGAAGCGAACACGGCGGCCATTCCCGAAGAAAAAGCCAAACCTGCCTCCGCACCTTCCATGGCGCAGACTTTGTTGATAAACTCCGTTGTGTTGGGATTGGAATACCGGGAATATACGTTACCTGTTTCTTCCTCGGCAAAGATGGCCCGTCCCTGTTCGGCACTATCAAAAATGAAGCTGGAAGTTAAATAAAGCGGTACGGCATGTTCCCGGTAGGGAGTACGGTCGGCCTGCTCCCGGATGGCCTTTGTCTGTTCGTTCATGTCCAATTTTCGTCGGACAAAATTAGCCAAAGTCGCGGGGATATGCAAATCGGATGAAGTCCAGCTATGCCCTCTTTTCCCGCATCTGATGATCCAGTGAATACGGCCCCGATCCGATCACAAAAAACACAAGTAACAGGACCAGAACCACAAGCGAAATCCACAGTTCGGAATTGAGGAATGAAAGCCCACGCGTAATATTAACAAGAAATACCGCCCCGATCAGTACAGGCAGTTGAAAGCCGACAGCGACACGCGTGAGTAATCCGAGGGCAATCAAAATCCCTCCTACCAAATGCGCAAAGGCAATGTAATGCACAATTCCCCACGTATAAATCTGGACCGGGGTTTGTTCGATAAGCTGTCGTAACGATTCAGTATCGGCAAGAAACGTGACTCCTTTAAGGAATATAACAATACCCAATGCGATGCGGAGTACGTCCAACCACCGGGGATGATGGGTGTCTCCCCAATGTTCGATTCGTTCGATGACATTCATAAGCTAACCTCCTTTCAGGTTAAATTGGCAATTATGTATGTTAACGTTAACTGATGTTCATGAAAAATATGAATGCTTCAAGCGCTACATAATCTAGGGATTAAACAAAAAAGCCCGTCTTTTTGTTTGAAGACAGGCTCATTATTTTTTTTAAATCGAACGTTGTGTCGTCTACTTTTTTATGTACATCACTTCCTTTACTGCCTTCACTACCCGCTCTAGGCTGGGTAATGCGGCTTGTAATAGGGTAGGTGCGTAAGGCAATGGAACGTCTGCGGAAGTAATCCGTACAACGGGGGCATCTAAATAATCAAATGCATCGCGTTGCACTTTGTAGGCAATCTCTGAAGAAATTGAGGCCAAGGGCCATGCTTCTTCCACGATGACCAGCCGATTGGTCTTTTTTACCGAATTGATAATTGCGCCGTAGTCAATGGGTCGCACGGTGCGCAGGTTAATGAGATCCACGTCTATTCCTTCTTTGGTTAACTCTTCCACGGCGGGTTGTACCACCCGGGGCAGCATTTTTCCAAACGTCACCACCGTAACATCCTTGCCTTCCTTCACCGTCTGAGCTTTCCCCAATTCAAGGTAATATTCCTCTTCCGGAACCTCTCCTTTATCCCCATACATCACTTCTGATTCCATGAAAATGACCGGATCCGGATCAAGAATGGCTTGTTTCAGTAATCCCTTCGCATCGTAAGGATTCGCGGGGACCACTACCTTGAGCCCGGGCGTATTGGCATACCAGTTTTCAAAATTTTGGGAGTGTTGGGCGGCCAATTGACCTGCATTGCCGGTAGGGCCACGGAATACCATCGGAATGGGGAATTGTCCTCCACTCATGGAATACATTTTGGCAGCGGAATTGATTACCTGATCAATGGCAACCAATGAGAAATTGAACGTCATGAACTCGATGATTGGTTTTAAACCGTTCATGGCGGCTCCGATGCCGATGCCCGCAAACCCAAGCTCGGCAATGGGTGTGTCAATTATCCGTTTGGGACCAAACTCATCCAACATGCCTTGGCTGACTTTGTATGCCCCATTGTACTCCGCCACTTCCTCTCCCATCAAGAAAATCTTCTCATCCTTGCGCATTTCTTCGCTCATGGCTTCGCGAAGTGCTTCT
Source organism: Parapedobacter defluvii (assembly GCF_014642075.1). Classification (GTDB taxonomy): domain Bacteria; phylum Bacteroidota; class Bacteroidia; order Sphingobacteriales; family Sphingobacteriaceae; genus Parapedobacter; species Parapedobacter defluvii. The sequence goes on from NZ_BMIK01000007.1 coordinate 217,107, forward strand.
CTGAATTGTATTTCTCTCATCCGTTGTGTTCCTGTCACTATTTTTCCAGCACGCAAACCTACTATAAATTATTGATATTTTAACCACCTGTCCATGTCAAATTTTTGTGTTTTAACGCTGCTATGGGTTGAAAAATGCCCGCAACCAGCTGTTGAGATTTTCGATCGCCCGCGGAATTTCCCAACTGGCTTTGTTGCGGCGCTCGACGTAATTTGAAATGGCACGCACCTGGATGGCTGGTATACCCGCCTGATGGGCGGCATAGAACACGGCGGCCCCTTCCATGCTTTCCATTTGTGGCTTCAGCCGCCGCACGGTTTCCGCAATCGCCGCCGCATTGCCGTGTACTTTGTTAACGGTAATACTCCGGCATTTTGGCAGGCTGTTGAGCGCCTGATACCCCTGAGAAATCCCTTCAAAGGTATGCTGCCCTAGCCCTAACTGATCACTGTCCAGAAAATCATCCCCGTCTTCGGCACCCAATTCGGCAAAGGTATCCTGGTAAATACATACTACGTCGCCCAGTGGAATCGAACGGTCAAAACTGCCCGCGATGCCGACATTGAGCAACAGATCATACCGGGCGGTAGCCAGTTTTTTTCCCAACGCGAAAGCGGTGGCCACCATCCCCACACCGGTTACCAATACCTCCGTTTCGCTATCCTGCTGTTCCGGTAATTTAAGAAAAGGACCGATTTCGCTTTCGGTAGCTGCTATCAGCAATGTGTTCATCCGCTTTTGACGACTAATATACAAAAATCAACACATTTTAGCTAAGTTTGCTAACCATGGTTTACATTCGAGCGCTGCTGTTGCCCTTCTCATTGCTGTATGGATTGGCTGTATGGATTCGCAACCGACTTTACGATTGGGGATGGATGAAAGCCACGGTATTTAACAAGCCTGTCATCGTGGTTGGCAACCTCGCTGTTGGTGGCACGGGGAAAAGCCCCATGACAGAGTACTTGGTCAGGTTACTGAATGGCCGGTACCGGGTAGCCACCTTAAGCCGAGGGTATGGACGTCAGACCCGTGGTTTTTTGGAAGTGCACGCGGATAGCACGGCGGAGCAATGTGGCGATGAGCCCCTTCAGTTTAAACGCAAGTTCCCGCATGTTGCGGTAGCGGTAGACGAAAATCGCGTCCACGGCGTACGTCGGTTGTTTCAAGGAGGCCATGAGGTCATCCTATTGGATGATGCATATCAACACCGGGCATTACGCCCGGGTTTCGCGATCCTGCTTTTTGACTACCGGTCTATGGACCAACCCAAGTGGCTCCTACCGGCAGGCAACTACCGCGACAGTTTCGGAGAACGCCGCCGCGCCGACCTGGTAATCGTCACCAAAACACCTCCCACAGCAACCGAAGCAGCAAAAGAACGGATCCGCCGTTCTCTTGACACAGGCCGGCAGATACCCGTGCTGTTTTCTGCCATCCACTACGGGCCGCTCGTCCCTTTATCACCGGATAGGCACCCAAAGGAAGCTAGACTAAGCAGGGACCATACGGTACTGCTTGTGACCGGCATCGCCAACCCCACATCGCTATGCGATTACCTCCAAAACCGGGTAAAGAAGATGATACACCTCCGTTATCCAGACCATCATCCGTACACACCCGAAACCCTGCAAACGATTACGAGTCGGTTCCACGGGATCGGTAATCCATCTAAATTCATTGTCACCACCGAGAAAGACGCTCAAAGACTGCTTACGCCTGCACTTGCTACACAGCTGACTGATTTACCGATTTATATCATACCCATCCAAGCGCAGTTTAGCGAACCCGATGAACGAATCTTCCAGCGGATGATCTTACAGTATTGTGCCATCACCTTAGGCACGGATCCGGTTTAAATCGTTAGCTTTGAAGATGGCAAAGAAAGACCCTACGGCATCTGTGGATACACTGCTCCAAACAATCCGGAGGCACCACCGGTTGACGGAACAGGAAACACAAGTAATCGGCACATATTTTAGACGGGATCTGTTCAAACGGAAGTCCACGTTGTTGCAGGCGGGGCAAACGGCTCATCGTGTATATTTCGTAGTGAGTGGCATCCTACACATGTATTATACGGATGAACGGGGGCAACCGTATTCATGCAATTTTTTCATGCCGGGCGAACTAGCTACCGATTTGGAAAGTTTTTCCAAGCAACTACCTGCGGGAAACGCTATCGAAACATTGACCGCTGCGGAGTGCCTCAGCATTTCCTGCAAAGAGACGGTGTCACTCATGCAAGAGTCACCCGCATTCAACAAGTATGTGATGGGCGTCATAGAAACGATCGCGATGCATAACATCAATCGGACAAAAGATCTGCTTAGCCTTCAACCTGAAATGCGCTACCAAAAACTTTTGGCCACACGCCCCGATATCATCCGAGCGGTACCGCAGAAGTACATTGCCCGCTTTCTCGGAATCAGTCCGGAGAGCCTCAGCCGCATTCGTAGCCGCATCGTCACGTTGCCTGCATCCCACTGATTTCTTGACGTTCGTCAATTTTTTTTCAAATTATTCTTGCCAGTTTTGTTCTGACAAAAATGACGACTATGCATACCATATTGGGAGCTGGAGGAGCAATCGGTACTCCGCTGGCCAAAAACCTGAAAGAAATCCACGGAAAACGGGTACGTATCGTGGGACGGAAACCGGAAAAAGTAAACCCCGATGACGAACTGTTTGTCGCCGATCTGTTGGACGCCGATGCGGTGCATCGTGCGGTAGCGGGATCGGCGGTGGCCTACTTATGTGTGGGACTACCTTATAAAGCCAAATTATGGGCGCGGGAATGGCCCCGCTTGATGCAGCATGTATTGGATGCCTGCAAGGCACATGGCACCAAATTGGTTTTTGTAGACAACGTATACATGTATGCACCGGAGGCATTACCCCACATGACCGAAAGATCGGTCATCAAACCGACAAGCAAAAAAGGCAGGGTACGTAAGCAGGTGGTCGATATGCTGTTGGGGGCTGTAAACCGAGGTGAGCTACAGGCTCTCATTGCCCGATCGGCTGATTTCTACGGACCGGATATCCGCAACAGCATCCTGCTTGAATTGGTCTACAAGAATCTCAAAAAAGGAAGGCAGGCATTATGGCTGTGTGACGCCACCAAAACACACAGCTTCACCTACACGCCCGATGCAGGAAAGGCAATCGCGGTATTGGGAAACCGTGATGAAGCCTACAATCGGGTATGGCACCTACCTACGGCCCATGACAAACTCACCGGATCGGATTGGGTCAGGCTGTTTGCCGAAAAACTTCAGGTCAAACCAAAGTTGTTTGTCCTGAAGCGGTGGCTACTGAAGCTTGCAGGTTTGGTGGTCCTTTTTATGCGTGAGGTGGAGGAAACGAGCTACCAATACCAATGCGATTATTTTTTTGATAGCAGCGATATCGAACAAACTTTCGGACTAACAGCGACCCCCATCACACAGGCCCTGTCGGAAATTGTTACATCGGAACCTCGGTGATTTCCGAATAAAGGCTATTTTTGTCCCTATGAAACCTGCCATGTCAGCGCCTACACAAAAGGCGATGAAAATACAGGTTCCATTAGGCTAATAAAGAATAATTATTTTCTAATGAATATAAGTGACGAAAAGCCCCGTTTGGTTATCGATATGGATGAGGTTTTGGCCGATACCCTGCAGAAATTTCTGACCCTTTATAACCGCGATTACGGAATCGCAATGGACATCCGCCAGGCGCCTGGAAAGGAACTGCATGAAAATCTTCCGGAACATCTTAACGGTCAATGGAAAATTTATGCCCACCAAAAGGGGTTCTTCAAAGACATCCCGCCGATGCCTGGTGCCATCGAAACCGTAAAAGCACTACAGGACCGCTATAACATCTATGTGGTATCGGCTGCGATCGAATTCCGGAATTCATTGGAGGATAAGTTGGATTGGCTGGCCCAACATTTTCCGTTTATTCCCTGGACCAACATTGCGTTTACAGGAGATAAAATCGTTGCGGCTGATATCATGATTGATGACCGCATAAAGAACCTAGCCCATTTTTCCGGACGGAAGCTGCTTTTTTCTTCGCCTCATAATTTACTTATTACCGCATACGAGCGGGTAAACAACTGGCAAGAAGTAGCCGAATTGTTACTTTAGGCACACTTAAACCTCCTCGTTCGCCACCCGTCTTATACGTGGGTTTGTTTACCAAAGGAAATGTGTAAACAATGCTTGCAAGTTTAGTTTCATTACCAAAAAAATATGCAATGAAAAAACAATTTTTGGCCGTGGCGGTGTTTTTATTAATCGCCGGCAGTTCATTCGGCCAACGGAGCAACAGGGGGTTTGGCACCCCGGAAGAAAACGCCAAACGGACCAGCGAACGGCTTGAAAAAGAACTCGGGTTATCCGCAGATCAAAAGGATTCGGTTTATGCCTACACCCTTGAACAAGGAAAAAACATGCAGCAAATTTTTCAGGAAAACCAAGGTGGCGACCGACAGCAATCGATGAGCAAGATGCGGGATTTGCGGGAACAGACCGATCAGAAAATTCTTTCGGTACTGAACGCCGATCAACAGAAAGCGTACAAAAAAATAATCGAAGAACGCGCGAATCGGATGAGAGATGGGGGTGGTCGCAGAGGCGGCGGGAACAGATGATCCCGGCTTACTTAAAAAGCAAAAGGCGGTCAACTGAAAAAAACGGACCGCCTTTTTGTTTTCTCAACTGGTCTTTAGTTTTTTCTGGATATCCTGCACGTATGCTTTGAATTTCTTGTCGGTTTCAATCAGGTCTTCAACCGTCTGGCAAGCATAAATAACCGTAGAATGGTCGCGGCCGCCAAAAAAGGCTCCGATGGATTTCAATGAGGTCTTTGTATGGTTTTTGGCCAGGTACATGGAAATCTGCCGGGCTTGTACAATTTCCCGTTTCCTTACCTTCGATTTGACCATTTCTACTGGCACCTCAAAATAGTCACATACCAACTTCTGAATGTAATCCATCGAAATTTCCTTATGGGTATTCTTAATGAAATTTTTCAGCATGGACTTAGCGAGGTTCAGGTCGATCTCCTTTTTGTTTAACGTAGCCTGGGCTAGCAAGGAGACCATTGCACCTTCGAGTTCGCGGACACTGTTATCTATCTGGTTGGCTACATATTCGATCACATTGTCGGGCAACTCAATTCCATCCGTATACATTTTCTTTTTCAGAATGGCCATGCGGGTTTCCAGATCTGGCACCTGCATATCTGCGGAAAGCCCCCATTTAAACCGGCTTAAGAGGCGTTCTTCCAATCCGGCGAGATCTTTGGGTGGTTTGTCTGAGGTAAGAATAATCTGTTTGCTCGATTGATGCAAATGATTGAAAATATGAAAGAAAATATCCTGTGTCCGCTCTTTACCGGCAAAATTATGTACATCATCCATGATGATAACATCCATTGCCTGATAAAAATTAACGAAATCATTGATGGTGTTGTTTTTCAGGGAGTCGACAAATTGCTGACAGAATTTCTCGCAGGACACATAGATTACCAATTTATCGGGTAAGTTACGCTTGATTTCGTTACCTATTGCCTGTGCCAAGTGTGTTTTACCCAGCCCCACGCCACCGTAAATCATCAATGGATTGAACGATGTGCCTCCCGGTTTGCTCGCCACAGCAAAACCCGCAGACCGGGCCAAGCGGTTGCATTCTCCCTCAATGAAATTATCGAATGTGTAATGCTGATTCAATTGGGGATCTACTTGCAGCTTTTTTAGCCCCGGAATGACGAACGGGTTCTTGATGTCTTTATTCAGTGCAACGGGAATGGGGATCGATTGCTTCTTTGCCTCCGCTCCATTACCACTTGAAGGGATGTTGGTGGTATAGGGGTTGCTTGTAGATGATTTTTCGACAACGATGTTATATTCTAACCGCCCATTTTCGCCTAGGTGTTTCTTTATTGTTTTGCGAAGCAATCCCACATAGTGTTCTTCAAGCCATTCATAAAAAAACAAACTCGGTACTTGAATAGTCAAAACGTTGCCTTCCAATCGTACAGCCTTAACGGGCTCAAACCAGGTCTTATAACTTTGTGCAGGAATATTATCTTTGATGATCTGCAGACAACTATTCCATACACTCGTGCTCGTTTTTTCCATTCGTTACTTCTTAATAAGTTGATTTACAATAAATGATCGAAAAAATGTTGATAACTTCTCCGTGAAACGAAGATGGCAAAAAAAAATCAGCTAAAAAATTAAAAATTAAAATATCAAACATCAACTTATAAATCAATAAGTTAAGTGTATTTTATTGTAAAATACTTCGTGTAACAGAACATTCCGAAAAATTGTCAACATCCGTTTTTTTTCAATGGCTTTTCACTTGGGAACCCCTACATTTTTCAATGGCCTTTCGCGATTTTCCTGCCAACCACTAGCCAGTTGATAGCCAATACCGCCACCAGGATCAGCAACCCGCCAACCTCCCGTGTTTCCTCTATCCAAGGCTTGTCCGCTTTCATGCTTTGCACGAGGTCACCAGCATGATGATGCTGAAACCAATCAACCACACCGTGCTTAGCGATCAGGTAATAGGCGGCAAACCCCAAGTAGCCTAGGATACCTAGCAGATACGCCCCGGGCAGGTACCGGCTTTTTATGGCCATATAGCATATCCAGGCTCCATATAAATAAATGGGAATCCAGATATAAGGATCTTCATCGTTATACTGTAGCGCCGCACTGATTAAAAATAGGATACAAAATAAGAAATTAAAAATTTTCATAATTGGGGGGAATAAATCAATCAAAATTAAACAAAAACTTTGAAAAACTTTTTCTTTGGTTCTTTGTTTAATAAAACAAGATGTGCAGGGAGTGCTTGAGCCAATCAGGCTGAGATTACATCCCCGAACCTGATCTGGATAATGCCAGCGCAGGAAAAGCACATCACATACAACAATCGTTGTATAAGCCCTATTCCGGCTATGGCTGGAATAGGGTTTTTCTAGTATGCTTCTACCTGGTCATAGGCATCAACCGGTGGGCAGGCACAAATAAGCATTCTGTCTCCCTGTGAATCGTTGACCCGTCCCACGCTTGGCCAAAACTTGTGGTCACGTACAAAGGAAAGCGGAAAGGCAGCCTGGGACCGTGTATAGGGTCTATCCCACGTATCGGCACACACCATAGCGATGGTATGCGGGGCACCTTTCAGCAGGTTATTCTCCCGGTCAGACTGACCCTGTTCAATGGCGGCAATTTCGCCTCGGATCGCGATCAGGGCATCGCAAAATCGATCCAATTCCGCTTTGGATTCAGACTCCGTGGGTTCAATCATTAGTGTACCCGCCACCGGAAAAGATACGGTAGGTGCATGAAAACCGTAATCCATCAGCCGCTTGGCAATATCACCAACTTCGATGCCTATTGTTTTAAAGGCACGGCAGTCTAGAATCAGCTCGTGCGCACAACGTCCATTGACACCGGCATATAAGATAGGATAATGACTCTCCAGTCTCGTTTTGAGGTAGTTGGCATTTAAAATAGCAAACTTGGTTGCGCGGGTAAGCCCCTCACTGCCCATCATTGCAATGTAGGCATGGGAAATCAAAAGGATGGAAGCCGAACCCCAGGGAGCCGCGGAAACCGCGCTGATGCCCTGTGCACTGCTCACCTCCACTACGGGGTGGTTTGGCAGAAAAGGAACTAAATGTTCAGCAACGCCAATAGGCCCCATACCCGGACCGCCACCGCCGTGGGGAATACAGAAAGTCTTGTGCAAGTTCAGATGGCAGACGTCTGCCCCGATCAGGCCTGGACTGGTAAGTCCTACCTGTGCATTCATATTTGCACCATCCATGTATACCTGCCCCCCATATTGGTGGATGAGGTCACATATTTCGACAATGGGCTCTTCAAATACACCGTGTGTAGATGGATAGGTAACCATTACTGCCGCGAGATTAGCGGCATGCGCTTCTGTCTTGGCACGGAGATCACCGACGTCGATATTTCCACGCTCATCGCACCTGACTACCACCACCTGCATGCCCGCCATGCTGGCGGATGCCGGATTAGTGCCATGCGCTGATGCGGGAATCAGCACCACGTTCCGATGGCCTTCTCCCAGACTTTCGTGGTAGGCACGGATGACCATCAGTCCGGCATATTCGCCCTGAGCGCCCGAATTGGGCTGGAAACTTACTTTCGCAAACCCTGTAATTTCACTCAGCCATCCATTCAATTCGCTGATTATCTGCATATATCCCCCCGTTTGGTCTGCTGGGGCAAACGGATGCAGCCCACCGAACTCCGGCCAGGTTACCGGCACCATTTCAGTCGTCGCATTCAATTTCATCGTGCAGGACCCCAAGGGAATCATCGAATGGCATAATGACAGATCTCTCGCTTCCAATGATTTGATATAGCGCAGCATTTCATGTTCAGAATGAAAGCTGTTGAACACGGGATGGGTAAGGTATCGGGATGTGCGCAGCAACGTTTGCGGTATGACCGAAAGGTTATCTTCTGCTAACGCTGCCAGGTCTATGTCGTTAAGGGATTTACCCTTTAGCTTCGCGAAAACCCGTATCAGCGCTTCAACATCTTCATAAGTGGTCGTTTCATCCATTGAAATGTTTACGACCGCTCCCCGGTATAACAGATTTATTTCGTTATTGAGCGCTTCCGCATGTAAAGGACCGGAAAGTTCCCCTACTTCAACCCGCAAAGTATCGAAATAACTAGCATTAAGCTGCCGATATCCCAATTGTTGCAGGGCTCGGTCTGCCAAGGTTGCCAATCCATGTATGCGTCCGGCTATTTTCCGCAGGCCTTTTGGCCCATGATAAGCGGCATAGAACCCCGCCATAATAGCGAGCAGTGCTTGTGCCGTGCAAATATTGGACGAAGCTTTATCGCGGCGGATATGCTGCTCACGGGTTTGAAGCGCCATACGGAGTGCATACGCGCCATTGGAATCGACCGTTACCCCAATAATACGCCCGGGGATATTGCGTTTATAGGCTTCTTTGGTAGCTAAATAGGCTGCGTGCGGGCCACCGAATCCCATTGGAATGCCGAAGCGCTGTGTGCTGCCCACCACTACATCGGCTCCCCATTCTCCGGGCGGAGTCAGCAGTGTCAAACTCAACAAGTCGGCCACTGCACATACCGAGATATCACGGACATGCAACTGTTCCACTAGTGCTTTGTAATCAGACAAGGCGCCGTCTCCATCCGGATATTGCACCAATACACCAAAAATTGTATCGGTGTCCGGTATTTCAAACGGATTGCCCACTTGCAGATTGATACCGTATGAAAGTGCACGGGTACGAAGCACATCAAGTGTTTGGGGAAAAACCGTTTCTACAACGAAATACGTATTGGCCGACTTATTTTTGCGTAATCCATACTGCATAAACATCGCCTCGGCGGCAGCCGTCGCTTCATCGAGCAGAGACGCATTGGCGATCTCCATACCCGTCAGGTCAATAACCATCGTTTGGAAATTCAACAATGCCTGCAACCGCCCTTGGGCGATTTCCGCCTGATAAGGCGTGTACTGGGTATACCAACCGGGGTTCTCAAACACATTGCGCTGGATGACGCCCGGTAGTATGACATCGTAATAACCCTGTCCGATATAAGATTTAAACACCTTGTTTTTGTCTGCTACTGCCTTCATCTTACGCAGGTAAGCTACTTCGGTCTGCGCAGCGGGCAGCTGCAACGGATGGGTAACCCGGATCCGCGCAGGCACCGTTTCGTCAATCAGTTCATCGAGATGCCGGAGACCAATAGTTTCCAACATCGCCTCGGTTTCATCGGTGCTAGGGCCAATGTGCCGCTCTTCAAATTTTTCCTGAAAATGTATCTCACTCATGGGGGCATGTCACTACCTGGTGCAGCCATGTTGCTTACCAGCAAGCAGACGGTAGTTTTTTCGCGTGCAAAGATACGGATTTTGGAAATGGAAATAAAAAGAGACGTCGCGATAAATTTAGTCGGCCACACCGGGCACAGCCAACTTGCTCTGAATGTCTTTCAGCTTACGTAACAGTTTAACGGCCAACGCCTTTTGTTGTTGTGCAGCTTCAGAGGTCTCGGACTCCAAACTAACAGTGTGCTCCCAGGTTCTGTCCCGTACCGTGATGATGTAAGCATAACCATCGTAAGCGAGGCCGCCCTCTTGGATATCCAACCTCCTAAAATCACCCGTTCCAAGAATTCCTATTAGCTCTTGATAGTCGGCTTCGGTAGTTACTATTTCATTCGTATACCGAATGTCATCGCTGCATCCTTCGTACACGATATACCGGGTGTTGTCCTTATCGACGAAAAGGCTATCGTTTGCTGCACACCAACCGGCTAACATACGAAGCGATATGGTCGGCCTGGTTACCGACGCATGATTACTTTTACTGCACCCCCAATAGACGGATGCTATCGTCGATCCTGCGACAAGCACTAAAAATACTCTTTTCACCGGTGACATAATCCAAATTTATAAACCAGATTGATGAAATAACGAAGTATTTGCACTTTTCGCAACAAAAAAAGGCTGCCGTTTCTTAGCCGGCAGCCTATAAGTCCTTGTGTCTCATTAAGATTAAGCCAATATCCGTACCGGCTCTTCCAACAGCGATTTAAGCGTCTGCAAGAACGCGGCTCCGGTAGCACCGTCTACCACACGGTGATCACAGGTAAGTGTCACTTTCATGATATTCCCCGGCACAATCTGTCCATTTTTTACAACAGGCACCTGGTCAATGCCACCAATCGCCAAAATGCAGGAGTCGGGCGCATTGATGATCGCCGTAAATTCATCGATACCGAACATACCCAGGTTAGAAACCGTAAATGTGGAACCTTCCCAATCTGCGGGCTGCAATTTTTTGGCTTTTGCACGTTGGGCAAACTCCTTTACTTCGGCCGAAATGTGCGACAATGATTTACCATCTGCGAAACGGACGACAGGCACCAGCAGCCCTTCATCAACAGCGACGGCCACACCTACGTTCACGTGTTCGTTATAGCGGATTTTATCTCCCTGCCATGAAGCGTTGACAGCGGGATGTTGTTTCAGTGCTACCGCTGCAGCTTTAATCACGAGGTCATTAAAGGATACCTTTACGGGGGCCACTTCATTGATTTTGGCTCTTGCCTGGATAGCGTTGTCCATATCAATTTTCATGGTAAGGTAAAAGTGTGGGATAACAAACGTCTCGGAAAGCCTTCGGCTGATGGTCTTCCGCATCTGCGTAACGGGCTTTTCGGTATAGCGCTCTTCACCCACATACTGCGGGATACTGATCGTTGTTGCGGCTGCCGGAGCCTCGGTTTTGGTTGCCGCCGCGGGAGCAGCCTCGGTCTTAGCAGCCGGACTATACAACTCGACGTCTTTCTTAATGATACGGCCACCGTCGCCCGTACCTTTTACCGCATTGAGGCTAATACCTTTGTCTTTTGCTATTTTCCTGGCCAAAGGCGATGCCTTAACCCGTGAATCGTCTGACGACGCTACCTGGGGTTCTTCCTCTCTTTCTGTGGCTTGTGGCGCTTTGGACTCAGCAGATGCTGAGGCGGGCTCATCTGTTCCTTTTTCGGTAGGCTTTTCCGTCTTACCGGATGCGGCAGCCGGGTTCTTCAATAACGGTGTTATATCTGTTCCTTCTTTACCTACGATGGCGATGATGTCATTTACCTTGGCTGCCTGCCCTTTTTCCACGCCGATGTATAACAATGTTCCGTCGGCGTAAGCAGTTACCTCCATCGTGGCTTTGTCCGTTTCTACGTCGGCGATGACATCGTCACTTTTAATCGTGTCGCCCACCTTAAAATGCCACTCGGCGATCACGCCTTCAGTCATCGTATCGCTCAATAACGGCATGGTAATCACCGTAGCCCCCAATGATTCGGCTGTTACCGATTCTCCTCCATCCGGCACAGATTCCTCTTTCTCCGGCTTTTCCTGTTTGGGTGTAGCTTCCTCTTTCTCCTTTTTATCGCTATCCGTACTGCTTTTACCCTCCAACAATGCCTTGTAATCCTCACCTTCTTCACCTAGAACAGCGATCACTGCGTCTACAGGTACAGCTTCCCCTTCTTTGGGGCCGATATATAATAATGTTCCTTCCTGATAAGATTCAAAGTCCATGGTGGCTTTATCGGTTTCCACCTCCGCTATCAGATCACCGGAACTGACCTTGTCGCCTACTTTTTTGTGCCATTTCGCGATCACCCCTTCGGTCATGGTATCGCTCATCTTTGGCATTTTTACTACTTCAGCCATGTTGTATTGCGGTTATTCTTTTACGTTTGTATTTCAACTCGTTCAATCCGTAATATAGGGATAATCGGACTGTACGTAAACATCTTTGTACAGTTCTTCCACCTCGGGATAGGGTGATTCCTCGGCAAATTTAACACATTCATCAATGGTCTTTTTTACCGCTGCTTCTACTTCGGCAAACCATTCTTCGTTGGCATATTTCTTTTCTGCGATGGCGGCCTTCGTGGTAATCAGCGGGTCGCGTCCTTTGTATTCCTCCAACTCTTCTTTGGTACGGTATTTTGCCGGATCGGACATGGAGTGTCCTTTATAGCGATATGTACGCATCTCCAGGAAGGTAGGTCCATCGCCTTTGCGTGCGCGCTGAACCGCTTCATCCATTGCATTGTGTACGGCTACGACATCCATACCATCAACGGGTGCGCTGGGCATATCAAAACCAAGCCCCATTTTGTAGATGTCAATCATGTTTGTGGTGCGGGCCACCGAAGTGCCCATGGCGTATCCATTGTTTTCGCAAACAAAAATAACAGGCAACTTCCACAACATAGCCATGTTTAGGGCTTCATTAAAAGCACCCTGTCTTACCGCTCCATCTCCCATGTAACACACGCACACATTGTCGGTCCCATTATATTTTTCGGCAAATGCAATGCCTGCACCGAGTGGAATCTGGCCCCCAACGATTCCATGCCCTCCCATAAACTTATGTTCCTTGCTGAAAAAGTGCATCGAACCTCCCTTACCTTTGGAACATCCCGTTTTTTTACCGAAAAGTTCCGCCATTGCGGCATTCGGTGACACTCCTTTTGCAATGGCGTGTGCGTGGTCACGGTAGGCGGTAATCATCGAATCTTCTGGCCGCAACACCGACATGGCCCCAGCCACAACGGCTTCCTGACCTATGTAGAGGTGGCAAAAGCCCCGTATTTTTTGCTGCCCGTATAACTGCCCGGCCTTCTCTTCGAATTTACGCATGAGTAGCATCAATTTATACCACTCCAAGTAGGTCTCTTTCTTTATCGGTGTCGAACTCATTTCAACATTTATAGATTACAGATTTTTGGAAGGCAAACTTAGATAAAATTGTTGTGATATGCAATCGGCTAAGGCAGCATATCTATTTTCCTGCGGTTGACTATTGGTATTCGTTACAAATTGTGTTAACTTTATTTACTTTTTGACTTTTTGGTAACCACAAATGAATCCGAGCAAGCATGTATTCGATGTAAAGCGCATCACGGTTTTGGCTGTTGCTGTACTGTTTCTTTCTGCTTTCGTTGCGGTCAAAGATGATTTGTTTCTTATCAGTAAAAACCTGGATATTTTTTCGGCAGTATACCGGCAGATAAGCCTCAATTATGTAGACGAAACCGACCCCAATCTACTGATCAAGACCGCCGTGGATGCAATGCTGGATGATCTCGATCCGTATACAGAATATGTACAGGAAACGGACATCGAAGAATACAAACTTAAATACGTAGACACCAAATACGGCGGTATTGGTGCGGCTATCTTCGAACGCGACGGCCATATTTTTCTGTCTGAACCCTATGCTGGCTATCCCGCTGACGAAGCGGGTTTGGCAGCTGGTGATGAAGTGGTTAGCATTAATGGCATTACCCTTGAAAATAAATCAACGGCAGAGGCCAGTCATCTGCTGCGGGGAGCCGAACACAGCAAAATACAACTCCTGATAAAAAAGATTGAGAAAACAGATCCTATTTCGCTGACGCTTACCCGTAAGATTGTGCGGCAACCCAATGTAAGTCACTCGGTTTTATTGGACGGGGGAATCGGCTACATCAAACTTGACAAGTTTCTCGAACAATCGGCAAAAGAAGTGGAAACAGCCCTTTATAGTTTTCAAGAGAAGGGCGAACTCAATGGATTAATTATCGACTTACGCGACAACGGTGGAGGTATTTTGCAGGAAGCCGTCAAAGTTGTCAGTCTATTTATCCCTCAGGGGGAACTGGTGGTTAGCCAAAAAGGAAAAAATGCTACGAAGACGCATAGTTATCGTACCATGGCCAAACCGGCCGCCCCCGAGGTTCCTTTGGCAATATTGATCAATGGGCGTTCTGCATCCGCGGCCGAAATTGTAGCCGGTGCCTTACAAGATCTGGACCGGGCGGTGATCATCGGCGAACGAAGTTTTGGCAAGGGGCTTGTACAACAGACATTTAACATTCCGTATAACAACCTGGTAAAAGTAACCGTTGCGAAATACTACACGCCGGCTGGAAGATGCATTCAAGCCCTGGATTTTGTCCACCGCGATAGCAACGGATCCTATATGCGGGTATCCGATTCCCTGCTCAACGCATTCAACACAAAAAGCGGAAGAGTGGTGTACGACGGCAGTGGCATTTATCCGGATATTACCGTGCCGGAACCTCAATATAGCCCGATTACCCGGGCATTGTCCGAACATTATCTCATTTTTGATTATGCGACGGCTTTCAGGCAGTCACACCCCCGGATAACCGATGCAGATAAGTTTGAGGTAGACGAAACACTGTATACCGATTTTATCAACTTTTTGAAAGACAAAGACTATCAATACGCTACGAAGACCGAAACGTCGCTCCGCGCGCTGAAGGCTGTGGCCGAAATAGAAAGAAAACCTGAAGAGCTCATTCAGGAATTAGGGGCGCTAAGCCAAAAAATTCACCAAAGCAAACAACAGGATCTCCTTACACACCGCGAAGAAATTAAAAAAGTACTGGGCAGCGAAATTGTGTCCCGGTATTATTACAAAAATGGGCGGACCGCTTTTTCCTTCAGGTATGACGATCAACTGCACCGCGCCAAGGCGCTCCTAAGCAAGGACACAGCTGAATATTACAGCATTCTTGCGGGGGAAGGAAAGTATAAAACCATCGGCCGTCCCGAAACATTTTTGGCCTCCGCAGAAACTGCGAATTAGTAGTTTGCCCGAAGCGAACCCCCAATTACTATTCCCCGATGGCGTAGTAGGTGAACCCGAGTTCGGCGAGCCGGTTTCCTGTGAGCAGTTTCCTTCCGTCGAACACGAAGGCGGGTTTCATCATTCCGTCCTTGATGCGGAGCCAGTCGTAGGTGGTGAACTCATCCCATTCGGTGAGCACGGCGATAGCGTGGGCACGGCCTGCGGCATCGTAGGGGTCCTCCACCACGGACACCAGCCGCCGGTTCTCCCCGGGGGAGCGGGTGCCCAGGTAATCCAGGTCCGCGTAGACCTGTTCGGCCGACACCTTGGGATCGTAGACGGCGATGTGTGCCTCCTCGCTGAGCAATGCATCGGCCACATGGATGGCGGCCGACTCGCGGGTGTCGTTGGTGTCCTTCTTGAAGGCCCACCCCAGGAAGGCGATCTTCTT
>NZ_BMIK01000008.1 GCF_014642075.1 Parapedobacter defluvii
ACTAAACTTTCTTCTTGATTTCTTCATTCTCAACTGCTAATTTAAACATTTATGCAGTTGTCCAGTATTTGGGGAGTATCACAGAAGAACGGATTGCCAATGTGACCTACGGCAATCACGAACGGCATAAAATGGATGTGTACCTGCCTGAAAACCGCTCCACCGATGAAACGGGCGTAATCGTACTCATCCACGGTGGTGGATTCGTAGCAGGCGATAAGACGGAGTTGGAGCCTGTTGCCCTGAAATTGATGGCGAAAGGCTTTGCCGTGGTGAATATCAACTATCGGTTGGTGGATCTCGCCGGCGTATTGGACGATCCGCCTGTGCACCAAGCCAGTCCAATCAACATCCACCATCAATTGGACGACATAGCTGCCGCGGTGGAGTTAGCGTGGAGTAAGCGGACGGAGTGGGCTGTCGGTGATACTTGGTACATCGTAGGGCACAGTGCCGGGGCTACGTTGGCGATGCTGCATGCCTATGGGGAAGACAACGCGGACGGTCGCATCAAGGCTACTGCGAATTTGGCGGGAGTTACCACATTTGCCTTCAACGACGAATCCGAGGTCGATCTGCTTGATCCGCGGCTTAAGGAGTTGTTCTATCGCATTGTGGGTGCAGAAGCCACCAACGAAAATAAGCTGGCCTACATGGCGGCCAGCCCCTATTGGGTAGCCAACAATAGCGGCGGCGTGCCTACCATCAGTGTGAGGCCGGAAGATAATACCATTGGTCCAATACCTGATCTCAGTGAATCACAATACAATAGTCTGACTACGTTGCTGAACAGTAAAGGGTCTGCGAGCGTACATGTGGAAATAGCGGGAGCCGGTCACGGTTTCGGTGAGCCGGGCAAATGGGATGAGGTGGTAGCGGAGACAACAGCTTTCTTCAGGGCGCAATAATATCCGTATCTTTGCAAAAATATGGCACATAAGAAAACCCTCATCATTGGGGCCACCACCAACCCCAGCCGGTATGCATATATGGCGGCAAACCGCTTGGTAGCTTCCGGGCATCCCATTGTGAATATCGGCATTAAACGCGGTGAAGTGGCAGGAGTGCCTATACAACTCCCGGCAGAGATACAGGATGATATCCATACCATTACCCTTTATATCGGCCCGCAACGGCAGCTCGAATATTACGATTATATCATAAATACCAATCCCAAACGCATCATCTTCAATCCCGGCACGGAAAATCCGGAACTGAAGGCGTTGGCCCAGCAGCATGGGATCGAAACATTGGAAGCGTGTACACTCGTGCTGTTAAGCACAGGGCAGTACTAATAACCGACGTTTGCATTTCCGGTAAAAATAACGTTGTTTTGGATCTGCGGCTTTTACATCATGACACCCAGGAAACCGAAGTCTGAAAACAGCATCGTAGATATTGCCAAGGCATTGGGTATATCGCCGGCTACCGTTTCACGCGCGCTTAATAATAACCTGCGGATCAGCGAGGCTACGCGCAAGCGGGTAAAGGAAATGGCCAAAGAAATGGGATACCGGCATAACAGCATGGCCTCTTCGCTTCGTAACCGGCGTTCCAATACGATCGGGTTGATCGTTCCGCGGATATCGATGTATTTCCATGCATTTTTTATCACTTCCTTGCAACGGCAATTGCAAGCCGCCGGATATAACCTGATGATCTGCCAATCCAATGATTCCGTAAAACTGGAAAAGGAGTTAGCCAATTCCCTATACTCGGCGCGTGTCGACGCGTTGGTGGTATCACTCACCCTTTATACGGAAGATTTTACACATTTCGAGGGGTTCCTGAAACAGGGAATACCGTTGGTGTTCTACGATCGGGTACCTCCGGAAGGTACGCCGGCGTACATCATCAAAGGGGATGACTACCGGGGAGGGCTGCTTGCGGGTAACCATTTGATTGCGGCAGGCTGTCGGCGTATTGCCTACATCAGCGGACCTCCGTCGAGCAGTATCTATCGGGAGCGTACCCGTGGCTTTCAGGATGCATTGGCCAAACAAGGTACAGCCCTACGCGAAGAATGGGTCCATCAGCATGAATTGACCACAGAAAATGCATGGAACAGCTTGCGTAGGCTGTTTGACGGTGAGGAGGTACCCGATGGCCTATTTGCTGCCAATGACACCACTGCGATTGCAGCTGTAGAATTTGCGCGTGAACGAGGCATCCGGATTCCTGAGGACCTACGGATCATCGGCTACTCCAACGATCCACGGACATCCATCATCACACCATCAATTACCTCCATCGAGCAGTATCCCAATGAGATGGCTGATAAAGTAGCCGAAACATTACTGGGTGCTTTGCAGCATACCACAGGAGTGCCGATTGAAATCGGCACTCCTGTGGTATGCCCGGTAGACTTGGTGAGACGGATGACTACCTGATTCAGTACAAAGGTGGGGATGAATCGCGGACAACCAATTCGGGCTTCAACACTTCATAGCGATAACTTTCACGTGGCTCTTTATTGGCAAAATGATCGAGCAGAATTTTAGCAGAAAGCATGCCCAATTCATATACCGGCTGCCAAACGGTAGACAAGGATGGAAAATAGTATTGCGCATAGGATTCGTCATCGAAGCCAACAATAGAGATATCTTCCGGTATCCGGTATCCTTTTTCACGGATAACGCGCATGGCACCGATGGCCACCGCATCGTTAACAGCAAAAATACCATCCAGCTTTTTGTTGCAGATCATGAGCTTTTCGAGGGCATCTACCCCATAATCAGAAGAAAAGCCATCGCTGTAAACGATCAACTCAGACCGGATGGGGATATTATTGTCATAATGCGCATGGAGGTATCCGTCAAGCCGTTGTTTAAATGTGGGAAAAGCAATCGGCCCGGCAATATGAGCGATGTGCTGACGGCCGGTTTTGATCAGGTATTCGACGGCTTGGTATGCGCCGTCGTAGCTATCTACCAGTACCTTATCAGCCTTATAATTCGGACAGTCCCGATCGAAGATAACGAGTGGGATTCCAGCGTTTTTGAGTCGGTCAAAATGATCAAATGTTTTGGTACGGAAAGTCGGGGAGATCAGTACGCCGTCCACACGGAGCAAAGCCATATCCTGCAATAACTTTTTTTCTTCTTCAAATGACTCGTTGGATTGACAGATCAATAATTTATACCCTGCAGACGAGACCATGTCCTGTACCCCGCTGATCACCGTTGCAAAAAAATACCCTGTAATTTCTGGAACGACAATTCCGATGATACCCGTTTTCTTATTAAGGAGGCTTAATGCCAGCAGATTGGGCTGGTAATCGAATTTTTCCGCCATTTCAAGTACGGCGCGTTTGGTTGCCGCACTGATTGAGGGATGATTGTGAAGTGCGCGTGATACGGTGGAAGGGGACACACGGAGTGCCCGTGCGATGTCTATAATGGTCGTCTGTCGTGGTTTCTGCATGGGTTTCCTAAGTTCGTCAACAAATCGCAGATAACCAAATATTTGCTGTTCCCCTACGCAAACCTTTGCGTTAAGCCGTTGCTTTCATTGCTTGATTTATCGGGTGAAAAGTGATTAGTTTGCTTCAGACAATTATAAATTTATATACACATCGGTTCGGGAATTACGAAACCATAGAAAATCTGTGTTTTAAAATAGATATAATATGCAAGTAACACTAAGGTTTAATGGCATCGATATATTGCGACGCATAGGTGTGAATGCAACAGTGTTTGATATTGCAGTAAAAGACATTAATCAATAATTATGCAGAGCTATCACCGCTTTTTCTTTTTATTGCTCTATTGTTGGGTGCCTCTATTGACGCTCGCTCAGCAAGAGCGTATCCTGATTCATGCGCACAACGATTACCACCAGCGCAAACCGTTCTACCAAGCCTATGCACAACATGTTTATTCGATTGAGGCGGATGTATTTGTTACAGACAAAGGTGCCGTGCTGGTAGGCCATGATTTGCATGAGCTGCAGGATAATCGGACCCTGGAGTCGATGTACATCACTCCTATCGTACATGCGTTTGCATCGAATGGGGGGAGGGCCTGGGCAGCTTCTGACGACAGATTTGTGCTGCTCATTGATCTAAAGACGCCTGCAGCGATCACGCTGCAACCTGTGGTTGACCTGATTGCTATGCATCCGGAGGTATTTGATGAAAATGTAAATCCATATGCTGTCTCGGTAGTTATTTCAGGAGACATGCCTAATCCGGTGGATTTTGACAATTTTCCCCGTTTCATTTCATTTGATGGTCGGCTAGGGGTCGACTATACCGCGGAGCAATTGGAGCGCGTTGCTTTCGTCAGCGCACCGTTTTCTAGCTATGCAAGTTGGGATGGAAAAGGCATGCTGACGGAAAGGGATCGGGATAAAGTTGCCGCAGCCGTCAAAAAAGTACATGGATTAAGTAAAAAAATACGGTTTTGGGGAACGCCAGACGGGGTTACTGCGTGGAATACGCTATATGAAATGGGGATTGATATCATCAATACCGATCAGGTTGAACATTGTGTCGAATTCTTTCGGCGCAAACCTTTGCGTTGAAATAGTGGCTAACCACTTGATTTATTGACCCAAAAGAGATTAGTTTTGTGATTACAATTATAAATTATAAAAGGGTAATTATCGAGTTGAATAAAGCATGATAGATGCTTAATTGCCTAACAGCGGCTATCTTTAAAACAAACGTAACTTGGGTTTAACCACAAGTTTTTTAACACATGGTATCATTGCATGTGTTTCTGGACTGGATATAATTTCTCGCGGCGGAAAGAAGTATATGCCGATTAATTTCACGTCAAAAAAGGAGGATACAAGATCATAGGCTCTTGATAAACAACGAACAGACGCGACATAGTGACGCGCCTGTTCAGGAGTTCGGGAAGCAGCATATAGACTGGAGATCTGGACTGCATCCCTGCGTGAGTAATACAATAGGGTATCACTGTACCTTCAAAGATAGGGAAAAGGATGAATTTGACCCTTTGGAGGTAAAAAATTAGTGTATAATGAATCATTTATTACTAAGTAAATGGTATGTAAGAATAACTTTACTTTATCTTATCATCGTTGCGGGCATGCCCTCGCTGTCGGCAGTAACCAGCCAAGCGGCACAGCAGAGGGGACGTATCGTAGGACGCGTAACTGATGTTCAGGGGATACCGCTGTCGGGTGCAAGTATACGCATAGCGGGCCAGCAACAAAGTGTGGCTACGGATGACGATGGCCGATTTTCTCTTTCGGTGGCACCGGGTGAGTACGTTGTTGAAGCTTCTTATATTTCATATGCTGCACAGCAGGTGACGGTGACCGTCCGTGAAGGCGCGACTGCTGACGCCAATTTTGTTTTAACCGAAGAAAGCGGTGCATTGGCGGAGGTCGTCGTGGTAGGTTACGGTACCCAGCGGAAAGTTAACCTGACCGGTGCTGTGGATCAGGTAACCTCCGAAGTCTTCGAGAACCGGCCCATCCCCAATATTTCCCAGGGATTGGTAGGTGCCGTACCCAACCTGAATATTCGGATGCTCGATGGCAAGCCTACCCAATCCCCCGCCTTCAATGTCCGGGGAACAACCTCAATCGGTCAAGGAGGCAATGCGTTGATCCTGATCGATGGCGTGGAGGGTGATCCGCGGATGCTGAATCCGAATGATATCGAGAGCATCTCCATACTAAAAGATGCCTCGTCGGCATCTATCTATGGGGCACGTGCTGCTTTCGGTGTGGTGCTGATTACCACCAAATCTGCCGCCGAAGGAAAAACTTCCATTACCTATTCCACCAATTTGTCGTCCAAATCACCGACAACTGTTCCAGACAATATTACCGATTCATACCCTTGGGCCCAAGGATTCAGCGATGCATGGTCGCGATGGAACGATAACGGCAATACACCCACAGCAATAAACAAGACATTGCCTTTTTCACCTGCTTATTTAGCCGAGATAAAAAGACGCTGGGAAGACCCGTCGTTGCCACGGGTAGAGGTAAACCCATCCACGGGTGAATACCAATATTATTACAGTACCGATTGGTATAAAGAATTGTATAAAGAGCGGTTCTTCGCGCAGGATCATAACCTGGCCCTGTCTGGCGGAAATGATAAAACGGCATTTTATGTAAGCGGTCGATATAACGGTCAGGATGGACTTTTCCGCTACAATACAGATACCTATAAGATGTATAACCTGCGGGCCAAGGGCAACATCCAACTGACACGCTGGTTGCAACTGGAAAACAATACCGAATATTCACGGATGGAATACCACCAGCCGTTGAACGTAGGCGAAGGCAGTGGCATCTGGCGTAACATGGCGGATGAGGGGCACCCATTGGCTCCGCTATTGAATCCCGATGGGACGTTGTCATTCCCGGCGGCTTACACCGTGGGCGATTACTATATCGGAAGAAACGGTACAGACGAAGTGCGGCGCTTCCTGAAAAACCGGACGGCGGCAAAGGCAGAATTTTTCGATAAAAGCCTTACCCTTCGCAGTGATTTTACCTTCCAAAGCATGGATATCGGATCACAGCAAAACCGGGTGCAGGTTCCTTACAGCCGTTACGAGGGTGTGATCGGTTATACGGGTACAAATACCAATGATCTGCAGGAATTCAGGCGTACGACCGACTACCTGGCTACCAATGTGTATGCCGATTATGTGAAGTCATTCAATGATGCGCACAACATCAACCTGCTAGCCGGCTTCAACTACGAGCAATCGCTGGAAAAAAGCCTGACCGCACGCCGCAACGGGATCGTGTACGAAGACGCCGATGACATCAATTTGGCATTGGGGCAGAGTATCGTGACCAGTGGAGGTTACAAAAAATGGGCGATTGCGGGCGGGTTTTTCCGCGTAAACTATAATTTCAAGGAGCGGTACCTCCTGGAGGTCAATGGCCGCTATGACGGCTCTTCGAAGTTTCCGGGAGATCAACAGTGGGCCTTTTTCCCTTCGGCATCCATCGGCTGGCGGATTTCAGAAGAACCCTTTTGGAACGTAAATCCCACGGCATTCTCCAATGTGAAATTCCGCGCATCTTACGGGTCTTTAGGTAACGGAAATATTGATCCCTATTCATTTACAGAAAACTTCGCCATTTCACAGTCGGGCCGTATTATCAATGGTGTGCGGCCGCAGCGTACCGGACAACCGGGAGTCATACCCGCTGGGCTGACCTGGGAAACGTCCACTACCGGCAATCTGGGGCTGGAGTTTTCGAGTCTGAATAACCGCCTTCAGTTTGTGGGCGATCTATACCGTCGCTGGACAAGCGATATGTTTACGGTTGGCCCTACCTTGCCGGCAATTTATGGTACGACTGTACCCAAAGGTAACTACGCAGATCTGGAAACGACAGGCTGGGAAGTATCCCTCACCTGGCGGGATCAATTTGCGATGGCTGAAAAACCGTTTACGTATGATGTACGGGTAACGATGTCTGACTACCGGGCGATCATCACCAAGTATAACAATCCCGATAAATTACTGACCGACCACTACGTAGGCAAGCGGGTCGGTGAAATATGGGGTTATCAGGTAGAAGGACTGTTCCGGTCGGAAGAGGAAATCGCCAACTCGCCGTCACAGGCAAATGTTCCGAGTACCAATACGCGGAAAACGTATGTTGGAGATTTGAAGTTTAGAAATTTAGATGGAGATGACATAATTTATCAGGGGGCTAACCAAGCGGATGATTCGGGCGACAAGACCATCATCGGGAATTCTGAACCACGGTATACGTATGGATTTAATTTAAATGGCGATTGGAACGGTTTTTTCCTGTCGGCCTTTTTCCAGGGGGTGCTGAAACAGGATTATTACCCATCGGCCGAAGCACGATTTTGGGGACAGTACAACCGGCCTTACAACCAGTATCCGCGCTGGCATGAGAACAACATGTTCCGCCCCGAGTTGGGCAACTTTGATGCCTACCTGCCGCGTTTGGTGGGGTATATCGCACAGGGTACGGGACGTGCGCTACAGGTGCCCAATGATCGCTACCTACAAAATGCGGCCTATATCCGCCTGCGAAATTTGCAAATCGGATATTCGCTCCCTAAACGGCTGATTTCGAAATTTCATGCCAATGACCTGCGATTGTATGTCTCTGCGGAAAACCTGTGGACTTGGTCGCCCATGTATAAATGGACAAAAGATACCGACGTGACGAACATTTACGGTTCAGATAGGGATTTGAGTGGTGGGACGAGCGGCGATGGATACAACTATCCGATGCTGAAAACCATATCGATGGGTTTAACCGTTAATTTTTAATTCAGAAAAGAGACAATCATGAAAACATTTCATTTTCTATTGGCGGTATTTAGCATCTTACCCTTCGCTGCCTGTGATTTGGACGAGATGCCCGTAGACACCGGAACAAACCAAGCCATATTTGGGTCGGCTAGCGGGATGGAGCTTTATGCCAATTCGTTTTACGACATCCTGCCTAATACGGATGTAGGCGTTTTTCAAGGCGATGATAATTCGGATCTGGTCGCGCGAAACGGTGTAGACGACTTGCTGTCTCCCGGAGCATTAAGCCCGATTACAAGTTCGGGATGGGCAGTAAGCGACTGGGACGATCTCCGGAACATCAATTATTTTATTGAAAATGCCGAGAAAAGTACAGTGGCTGAAAAAAATCATTATATCGGCATGGCAAGGTTCTTCCGCGCGCTTTTTTATTTCAATATGGTAAAACGCTTTGGCGATGTACCCTGGATTGATAAAACTATCGAAGTGGACGATGAAGAAGCCTTATACGGAACGAGGACAAGCCGTTTTGAGGTTATGGATAAGGTGTTGGCCGATCTGGACTACGCCATCGCGAACATTGCCCTGACAAGCGATCCTAGCTGTACACGGATTACCCAGAACGTGGCACGGGCTTATAAAACGCGGATATGTTTATATGAAGCATCGTTCCGGAAATATCATACCCGCTATGATATGCAATCAACGGCGAATGCCTGGTTCCAGCACGTGGTGGATGCAGCAAATGCAATTACCGGTTTCACCCTGCATCAGGCAACCATCCCTGAGCGCTCTTACCGTGATCTGTTTATCACAAAAGCCCCTTATGCCGATGAGACCATTCTGGCGGTGGCACTGGATGCCAGCTTGCAAGTGTTCAGTTCGGCCAACCGTCGTTTTATCAGCCCGACCTATGGAAATCGGCCCAGTCTGACCCGCAATTTCGTGAACACTTACCTGAAATTAGACGGTACACCCTTTACCAGTGATCCAGGCTATCGGACGATGCCTTTTGTCGATGAAGTGAAAGACCGCGATCTGCGTTTGCAACAGACCATCCGTTTGGGTGACTACCATCGGACGGAAAATGCGGTTCCGGTTATTGCACCTCCGAATTTCAATCAGACATTTACCGGTTACCAGCCGATCAAGTGGTGTTACGACGAACGATTTCCCTATGACGATGAGAGCCGGAACGACAACGCGCACATCATCATGCGGTGGGGCGAGGTGTTGTTGAACAAGGCGGAGGCACTAGCGGAATTGGGAACGATGACCAACGCGGAGTGGACGGCTACCGTCGGAGCCTTGCGTCAACGCGCAGGTATCACGGGATCTACATTGACAACGATACCTACCGCCGCCGATCCGTATTTGGTGGATTATTACCTAGGTAAATTCACCAATCCCGTGTTGCTGGAAGTCATGCGCGAGCGGGCTGTCGAATTGGTATTCGAAGGGCTTCGCCCCGATGATTTGAAGCGGTGGCATATGGGTGAGCTATTTCAGGAAGCTCCGTTGAACGGTATTTATGTTGCAAATCTAGGTGAACAGGACCTGAATGGCGATGGTGTGATGGATGTCTGCTTCTATCAGGGTACGCGACCGGCTCCATCCAATTCTACGGTGGCGTTTGTGGATGTGTCGCCCTCTACCGCTGTAGGAAGGATACAACTGTCTAATGGAACCTCCGGGGAAGTACGTTGGAATCCCGGCGTACGCGAATGGTTGGACAAAAAGTACCTTTATCCAATCCCCCAAGCGGCTCTGGATGTGAATAAAAACTTGGGTCAGAACCCGGACTGGTAACAGAAATTGATGATGATGGTGGTATGTTTGGCAACTGCCATCATCATTTTAAGACAGAAGACATCATGAAAACGTACTTCCTTTTAGTTTTTTTCTTTTTTTTCAGTACGGCTGCATTTTCCCAGCAAACAGCGAGCGCTGAGATCAGGGTAGCAAGTTATAACCTCCGGATGGATACCCCCCGTGATAGCTTGAATGCATGGCCATACCGCAAAGAGAATGTCAAAGCCTTGATTCAGTACCATGATTTCGATATCATAGGAACGCAGGAGGGGTTTATCCATCAATTGAAAGATATATTGGAAATACCCGAATATACTTATTTCGGTGCCGGCCGAGACGATGGCAAGCAGGCCGGAGAACATTCGGCAATCATTTATAAGAAAGATCGGTTCGTCGTTGTTGATTCCGGCAACTTCTGGCTGAGCGAAACGCCCGAAACACCGGGATTGGGATGGGATGCTACCTGTTGCAACCGGATATGTTCATGGGTTAAATTTTTGGATAACATCAACCGGCGTGAATTTTATGTTTTCAACGTTCACTTTGATCATCAGGGGGTGATTGCACGTAAGGAGTCCGGAAAGCTGATGGTCGCAAAAATCAAGGAAATAGCTGGAGAAGAGCCGGCGATATGTACAGGCGATTTTAATTCGACTCCGGAAACTGAACAGATTAAAGGAATGTCAGCCATTCTGAGCGATGCTTATACCGTATCGGAATTGCCACCCTATGGTCCGGTAGGCACCACAAACTCGTTCCGGTTTACCGCTCCGATGAAACACCGTATCGACTACGTATTCGTAAGTAAGCATTTTAAGGTATGCAAGTACGCTGTACTGACCGATGCAAAAGATCAGCGCTATCCATCCGATCATCTTCCGGTTGTGACCCATATACAATTTGTTAACCAATTGATTACTAGATAATACCTGTTATGAAATTACAAATACGCTTAGCCATTGTGGTACTATGGCTTTTTCCGCATGGCATTTCGTTGGGTGATGTGCCTTTTCACCCACCTGCCGATCGGATGCATCTCGAACAGCAACCGATTAAGGGCGCTGTAGTCCGACCGGATGGAACGCCTGTAATAGGTGCCACCGTACGGTCGTTGTCAACCGGTCGTGCAACAACAACCGATGAGCGTGGGGAGTTTATGCTGGAGGCCAATCAAGGCGATAAATTAACAGTTTCGTATGTCGGTTATATCCAGCAGGAGGTTGAAGTTACCGACCCGTATCTCCGCATTACGTTGACAGAAAGTAGCAATGCATTGGATGAAATCGTCGTGGTGGGCTATGGCAGCCAAACCAAATCTGACGTAACCGGTGCGTTGACCCAGCTGAAAGGGGAAAGCCTGAGGCAGGGAGTGAGTGTATCGGTGGATAACCTACTGCAAGGTAAGGTGTCGGGTGTGCGCATTGCGCAATCGAGCGGCGAGCCCGGTGCAGGAATCGACGTATTCATTCGCGGTGTCGGGTCAATTCGCAGTGGCAGTACACCACTCTTTGTGGTAGACGGCGTACCCCTGAGCAATGAGAATGTGAGTGCCGATGGGGCAAACTTCGGATTGGGTAGCTCGGAAGCGAAAAATCCATTGAATTTCTTGAACACCAGTGATATTGAAACCGTAACGGTGTTAAAGGACGCTTCCGCGGCTGCTATTTATGGTGCCCGTGGGTCAAACGGTGTGATTTTGATTACAACCAAGGGAGGGCGGAGTGGCGAGCCGACGCTCACCTATGATATGTATATCGGTTCGTCTTCGGTAATCCGGAAGTTAGACGTGCTGTCAGCCGCGGACTACCGTACAGCATTGCCCGACCCGGCTTACGATCATGGAGGAAACACGGATTGGCAGGATGTGATCTATCGGAATGCGTTGACCCAAAATCACAACATTTCTTTTGCGAAATCAACTGCTTCTGGCAATTATATGGCCTCCCTCTCCTATATGAATCAGGACGGAATCGTGGAATCCAGTAGTTTCAAGCGGACAACCGCCCGTTTGAATGCCGAGGAATCGTTTTTTGACAACCAGCGCTTGAAAGTGAAAATGAACCTGACCGCAAGTGACATCGGGGAAACAGGCGTACCGAATGGCAATACAGCCGGTTCGGACGGCCAGCTTATTATCCATGCGCTGATGGCTAACCCGACACGGAATGTTCGCGATGAAAACGGTGAATATACCAATTTCAATATGAATGCACACTATAACCCGGCCTATCTCCTGCAGGTGTTTGACGATAAAACCAATACCTTCCGCGTATTGGGCAACGTCGAAGCTACCTTGCGCATCTTGCCGGGCTTGGACTATCGGTTTAACTTCGGTATCGATAAATCGACCTCCGAGCGGAATTCGACGATCTACCCGAATGTGACCGACCGGACCCCTCTGGGTGCTTATGTACAGAATAACCGATCGTCGCTGACCACGTTGCTGGATCATTACCTGACTTACAACCTGACTGCCGATCAGCATCAAGTGGAGCTCCTCGGCGGGTTTTCCTATCAGCAGTTCAAATTTTCGGGCACATCATTCGGTATGGAGAATATTGCCAATCAGGGTGAGGGAGTGGCCCCCGAATACAACCCGGGTTATTCGGGGATTCCCACCAATCCCGGTGGATTCGCCCAGGAAAATGAGCTGCAATCGTTTTTCGGCCGTGCAAATTACAACTTTGACAACCGATACCTGGTTACGGCATCCCTCCGTGCCGATGGATCCACACGTTTTGGGGAGGACAACAAATACGGGTATTTCCCCTCCTTTGCCCTCGGGTGGGTGCTATCGCGTGAGCGGTTTTTGAGTGATGTCAGCGGTATCCGGGAATTGAAACTCCGGGCTAGCTGGGGTCAGACCGGTAACCAGGAAGTACCCAATAAGATTACGCAGGCGAGTTATTCGTTGTCTCCTTCGTCCGGTTATTACCTGTATGGAGACCTCGCGTTGGTCAATGGTACCAATGTAAACCGGACAGCTAACCCCAGACTGAAATGGGAAGTAGTGGAGCAATTAAACGTGGGGCTGGATTTCGATTTTTGGAACAGCAAGCTGTATGGTGCACTGGAGTACTATCATAAAATCACCAAGGATCCGATATTGAACATTCCATCCGAACCGTTGAGCCCGACGACCACTGTATGGAAAAATGTGGATGCGCGCCTGGTGAACAAGGGCGTAGAACTGATGCTTGGATCACAACTTTTCAGTACACAGGCGTTTAACTGGTCGATCGATGTGAACGGTTCGACGCTAACCAATACAATCGAAGATTTACCGGTTTCCGAACTCTATTCCGGGAGCATTTCCGGTCCGGGGCTGTCCTCCGTTTATGCCAATATCTATAAAAGTGGTTACGAGGCGGGTTCTTTCTTTATGCTGAAGCACCTTGGATACGATAGCGAGGGCAAAGATATTTTTGAAGATGTGAGTGGTGATGGAGCTATCAATGCGGATGATCGGCAAATTTTCGAAGGGGCAATCCCTAATTTCAACTTTGGCCTGAACAGCCAGATGCGTTATAAGCAGCTGGATTTCTCGTTCTCCATCATCGGGCAGACAGGGGGATATTTAGTAAACAACACCGCATTAAACTTAAACATTAACAGTTTGGCATCTGATCGGAATGTATTAGCCCGGTACTACGATGCCGGTGCTAGTACAACCAATGCCGTACAGTTGTCTTCGCTGTATCTGGAAAAATCTGATTTTATACGGTTAAACAACGTCCGTTTGGGGTATACACTGGCACCGAGAAGCCTCGGTTGGTTGCAGTCTGTGAATCTCTATGTCAGTGCGCAAAATCTGCTCACGATTACGGGGTATTCCGGATACGACCCGATGGTAAACACAGCGAAGACCGTAGGTGGAAACCAGTCGCTGGGTGTAGATTATACAACCTATCCGCCTGCGAAGACTTTTATGTTGGGTGCAACGATTAAATTCTAATCCATAAAGACATGACAAGGACATTAGTTAAATCGAAGAAGTTGGTTTGCACATTGCTGACCGTTGCCATAGCTGGTTGCACAAACCTGGAAGAAAAAGTGATTGATGAGGTATTGGGCTCCGACAGCGCTAAGCCTGAGAATGCGTTGGCTGCAGCCTATAACAGACTCAGTAACGCAACATTTGTTGATCACGGCAATGTTTTTGCCCTGCAAGAATATGCTACCGATGAGGCATTGTTGCCCACGCGGGGAAGTGATTGGGGGGACGGCGGCCGATGGCGTGTTTTTCACGAGTTTACATGGGGCCCGGATGAGGGGGTGATTGCAACCACATGGAATAACCTGACACATGGTATCACCCAATCGCTGACGGCGATCAGTACCATGAATAGCCAGGACTTTCCTGAGAAGGCACTATTTTTGGCTGAGTCGAAGGGATTGTTGGCATTTTATACCTTTCATACCTTAGATCTTTTCGGCCAGGCCCCTTATCGCGATCCGTTGGTTGAGGACGCACCGTTTGAGGTGTTGCAGGCGGCTGAAGCGATCGACGCGTTGATCCAACAGGTAGAAGCGCTTATTCCTGACCTAGCCAATGTGGGCGAACAGTCGACCCACCCCGGCCGTTTTACTAAGCAGGCAGCATATGGCTTATTGGCAGACATGTATCTTAACCGCGCCGTATTCAAAGACCGCTATGCCAATAGTTTCAATTTCAGCGAACAGGCAGTGGATGGTAATGGGACGGATATGGATAAAGTAATCCACTATACGTCGGAGTTGATCGGCTCCGGCCAATTCCAGCTTGAAAGTAATTATTTTAGGAATTTTGACATCGACAATGCTGGGCGCCCGGAAATGATTTTCGTGGCTTCACAGGACAACAATACATTGCGGGGAAGTGACAGTGATTTGGCCTATATGCCAATGGAACGAAACCAAAAACCTTCCCCTGCCAACCGCGGGACGAATGCATCCTGCATTACCCCGGAATTTTACTATTCGTGGGAAGGGAACTTCGACGATCCGCGTTTTCATCGGCATTATCAATACGACGATGGGACCTGGTTTATGAACGATGGAACGGATGTCAGCGTACCGGCAACGAGCATCGTACCAAACAGCGGCGGTTTACCTTGGTTTCATTTCAACCGCGGGATTATGGCTGGACAGCAATACGGGCCAACTTTGTTACCAAGCGGTACGTTTGAAATGACCGCAGATGGGCGCATTAAGGTGAACAAACTTTACTGCGAAAAGAACACGACCCTGCTCATGGATTTTACGCCGGAATTGAATTTTGATAATCCAGCCCAATCGGTATTTACTCAGGCGCAAATTAATCGGGGGGCACGGGTGTTTAAGTGGGAGTTCGATCCGGAAAACGGAAATGGTACCTCCGGAGTGGATGTTCCGCTTTACCGACTGGGTGGAATCTATTGCATGCGTGCAGAAGCATATTTTCGAAAAGGGATGACCGTTGAAGCGCTGGCCGATATCAATGTGCTACGGACAAGTAGAACGCGGGAAGCACTCTTTGACAACACGCCTGGTAGGGCACTCGACGCGTTGGATGAGAAAACGCTTTACAACGAAATCGGCTACGAATTATATTGGGAGCTCAATAGGCGTAAACAGATGATCCGATTCGGCAAATTCGAAGAAGCATATACCGCCAAGCCGGTATCCGAGCCGTTTCGGCGCATCTATCCCATCCCGCAGGCTACCATGGATGCTTCGGATGCATTTACGCAAAACGAGGGATATCAATGAACAGCGGATTGACGCAAACCTTTGCGTACTCCCGCTTTGGAGGTTTATATAAATTATCGTTTTATTGCATTACCAATTAAAACAAAATCACGTGATCGTAACACCCGATATTCTGTTCGACGACTGCTACGGCAAATATGCCATCCCGGCAATCAATGTCTTTACATTGGAACAGGTATCGGGTGTTTTCCGTGGTGCCAACCGTAGTGCATCGCCGGTAATTATACAGACGACACCTGTAGCCCGTGATTATGCCGGCCCCGAGGTTTTATTGGGGATGGTTGCTGCGGCAGCGGAAGCCTACCCCGATGTGGTCTATGCATTGCACCTTGACCATGGCAACGAAACCCATATAGCCGCTGCCCTGCAAGCCGGAGGGTATACGTCGGTCATGATCGACGCTTCGCACGATCCGATTACGGAAAATATCCACCGCACACGGGCGGTTACGGAAGCGGCACATGAAAAGAACGTTTTTGTCGAGGCCGAGCTGGGCATATTGAGCGGAGTGGAAGACGACCTGATGGTCGATGTGGCCTCATCCCGGTATACCCGGCCCGAGGATGCCGCTTATTTCGTGGAGCAAACGCAGTGCGACAGCCTTGCCGTAGCCGTGGGTACGAGCCACGGGGCATACAAGTTTTCCGGTGATCAGGGCATACGGTTTGATATTCTCGCGGCCATCCAGCAGCGGCTTCCGGGGTTTCCCCTGGTCCTGCACGGAGGGTCGTCTATCAATGCAGATGAACTGGCACGTATCAACCGGGCGGGCGGGAGGTTGGCGCAGGGTTCCCGGGGGGTATCAGACGACGAGATCAAGCGTGCCATCGGGTTGGGAATCTGTAAGGTCAATGTAGCAACAGACCTGCGCGTTCTGTGGACCCGTGTGCACCGGGAATTCTTTGTGCAGCAGCCGGAGCAGTTTGATCCCATTGTACCGGGTAAGGTATATATAGAGGCGGTGGAAAGGCTTTGCGTTGACAAATTTGAGAAATTGGGATCGGCGGGGAGAGCACGGACTTTCCTACAGGCTGCCGGTCGTTGAAATATAGAGATAATTAACAGTGGTATGAATCGAGATGAAAAATGCGCGTTGCTGGTCAAGCCGGATGAGGCCGCCCAGTGCTATCAATACATCACGCGGGAAGGCGGGGAGTGGGAGTTCCTCAATTTCGCCGCACGCAAGATGCATCGGAGTGAAATATGGAAAGGGAATACCAGAGAAAACGAATACGGAATCATTCTATTGGGAGGCAATTACCGGGTAGTGACTGATAAGGGAAGCTGGCAGACGGTCAACGGGCGTAAGGACGTCTTTTCGGGTATTGCTCACTCGCTGTACCTGCCGCGGCATACCCGTTTTGAATTGGTAGCCGAAAGCGGCACCCTGGATCTGGCCTACGGTTGGTGTGAAACCGACCGCGATTTTGCCCCGGTATTTAAACGCCCCGAGGAGGTACAGATCGAAATCCGTGGCGGTGACAACGCCACCCGGCAGATCAACGATCTGCTTGGGCCGGGTTTCCCCTGCCACCGGTTGGTCGCCGTCGAAGTCTACACCCCTTCGGGTAATTGGAGTTCGTTTCCGGCACACAAGCACGATGAACGTCGGGTCGATGCGCAGGGCAACCTGCTGGAGGCCCGGTTGGAAGAAACGTACTTCTATAAGATTGCGAAGCCGCAGGGCTACGCCATGCAACGCGTGTACACCAGCGACGGTACGCTGGATGAGGTAGCGATCGCACGTAACAACGACGTGGTGCTGGTGCCCAAGGGGTATCACCCGGTGGTGGCCGGACATGGCTATGACGTATATTACCTGAATTTCCTGACCGGCTCCGACCAGTCGCTGGCCAATACGCCCGATCCGGACCATGAATGGATTTTCGGTACCTGGAAAGGAACGGATCCGCGCATCCCGATGGTCAGTGCTAACATGAATGGACAATGAGTAACAACAGAACATACGACGTCCTAACGGTGGGTCGATCGTCAATCGACCTCTATTCACAGAATATCGGGGCTGATTTTGTGGATATCAAGGCCTTCGACGCATTTGTGGGAGGTTCACCATTGAACATCGCTACCGGTTGCAGCCGATTGGGGTTGCGTGCCGCCTTGCTGACCGGCGTGGGCGATGATAAGGTGGGCGATTTCATTCTCAAGTTCCTGCAGGATGAACGGGTAGAGACGGCCTTCATCCCGCGTATCCCCGGTGCGCGGAGCAGTGCGGTGCTGTTGGGCATCCAGCCGCCTGACACCTTCCCTTTGGTGTTTTACCGCAACAATGCGGCAGATTCGCAGATTACCATGGACCATGTTAATGCCATTGACCTTGGACAAATCCGGCTGCTGGAAGTGTCGGGTACCGCGCTGAACGTGGAGCCCAGCCGCAGCGCCGTTTTTCACGCCGTTGAGCGGGCTAAGCTGCAGGGTACGACGACGGTATTGGACATCGATTTCCGGGCCGACCAATGGTCGGACATCCGCTCGTTCGGCATTATGGTCCGTGCATTGCTGCCGCGCATCGATATGGCCATCGGCACGGAAGAGGAACTGCTGGCAGCAATGCTGGAAGACGCTTCGCAGGTGACGATCGAGCACCAGCAGATCTCGGCACCGACGGTGCGCGGAGACATCGACCAGGCCATTGCGCGGGTGCTGGCATTGGGAGTAAAAGTGCTGGTCGTCAAACGCGGATCCAAAGGGGTCAGCGTATATGACGATGCCGGTAACCACGAAGAAGTGCCTGGCTTTCCCGTGGTGCCGCTGAATATCCTTGGCGCGGGGGATGCATTTGCGTCGGGATTCATCTACGGCTACCTGAATGGATGGGACCTGTATAAGTCCTGTCGCATGGGCAATGCCAGCGGCGCCCAGGTGGTGTTGCAGCCCGGTTGTGCCAATTTTATGCCGACATTGGATGAGTCGCTGGCGTTCATTGAACAGCACGGCGGATTCTGACGATTGTTAACCAAACGACTAACCATGAAAACCACCAAATTAACCACCGCTCAGGCGATCATCCGTTTCCTCGACCAGCAATACGTCGAGCGCGACGGCGTAACCCATAAGTTCATCGCGGGATGTTTCGGGATTTTCGGTCACGGCAACGTAGGCGGAATCGGTCAGGCCTTGTTCGAATACCCGGCCCTGCGGTACTACCAGGCCCGCAATGAGCAGGCCATGGTGCATACTGCTGCGGCTTATAGCCGGATGAAAAACCGTCTTTCTACGCTGGCCTGCACCTCGTCCATCGGGCCGGGGGCAACGAACATGCTGACCGGGGCGGCTGCGGCCACCATCAACCGGGTGCCGGTACTGCTGTTGCCGGGGGATGTCTTTGCCGGTCGTCATGTCGATCCGGTACTCCAACAGCTGGAATACCAACTGGCGCCCGATGTAACGGTCAACGACTGCTTCAGGCCGGTTTCCCGTTTTTGGGACCGGATCAATCGGCCGGAACAGCTGATGGCTTCCCTACCTCAGGCGCTGCGGGTGTTGACGTCCCCGGCGGAGACGGGTGCTGTTACGCTCTGCCTGCCACAGGACGTGCAGTCCGAGGCGTTTGACTATCCCGAGGAACTCTTTCACCGGCGGGTATGGTTCATCCCGAGGGCATTGCCTGATGCTGCGCTGTTGGACCGTGCTGCCACTCAGATCCGCGCTGCCAAACGGCCGCTTATCGTCGCCGGTGGCGGTGTGATCTATAGCGAGGCATCGGATGCATTGCGTGCCTTTGTCCATGCCACGGGCATACCGGTGGCCGAGACATTTGCCGGAAAAGGATCGCTGGCTTACGACGATCCGCACCACCTGGGCGCGATGGGTGCCACCGGTACCGAAGGTGCCAATGCCCTAAGTGCGGAGGCCGATGTGGTGATCGGGATCGGTACGCGGTACAGCGACTTTACCACCGCATCCAAGACAGCGTTCCAACACCCCGATGTTGCATTTATCAATATCAATGTCGCCGAATTTGATGCCCATAAGCAGTCAGCATTGGCGCTCACCGGCGATGCCCGGGCTACGTTGGAAGCCTTGGCCGACCGCCTGGCCGGATACCGTGTAGCGTCAGACTACCGGGATCGGGTAGCGGCCTACGGCCGGAGTTGGGACGACAGGGTGACGGCAGCCTACACGCCGGAAGACGAAGGGCGGCTTTCCCAGGCAGAGGTCATCGGGATGGTCAACACCTTTTCCACACCGCAGGATGTGGTGGTTTGTGCTGCGGGCAGCATGCCCGGCGACCTGCACAAGCTATGGCGTACGCGCAATCCGAAAGGTTTCCACCTAGAGTACGGCTATTCGTGCATGGGGTATGAGATTGCTGGCGGTCTGGGCGTCAAGATGGCCGATCCGGGTCGCGAGGTATATGTCATGGTAGGTGATGGAAGTTATTTGATGATGTCGTCTGAGATCGTGACGTCCATACAGGAGGATGTGAAGCTGACGATCATCCTGATCAATAACCATGGGTTCGCCAGCATCGGCGGGCTTTCCAAGTCGTTGGGAACCGAGGGCTTCGGTACGCAGTACCGGGCACGGGATAAGGGTTCAGGACTGCTCGACGGGGATGTGCTGCCCGTGGATCTCGCACGGAATGCGGAAAGCCTGGGTGCCGACGTCATCCGCACACACAATGCGGCATCGTTGTCGGCTGCCCTGCAACAGGCCAGGACCCGCAGCAAGACGACGGTGATCTACGTCGAGTCGGTGCCCGAACGCAAAATGGCTGGATACGGTCACGCGTGGTGGGAGGTACCCATCGCTGCGATATCGGAAACGCCTGCGGTGCGGGAGGCATATGAGCAAACCCAGCGGCAAAAAACCAAGCAACGTCATCACATATCATCCTTATAAATATAAATTCCTTTTGCCTATGTGGGCCATACTGAGTTTTGTTGTCTTTACACTGTTTGTGGGTTGCTATGCATGGTGGCGCATGCGGAAAGTCAACCTTCATACGCAAGACGGTTATTTCCTGGGCGGGCGCAGCCTGACGGGACCGGTCATTGCTGCCTCGTTGATCATGACGAATATTTCGACCGAACACCTGGTCGGCATGAACGGCTCGGCGTATAAAAACGGGTTTATCATCATCGCATGGGAGGTGACTTCGGCCCTGGCCCTGATCGTCGCAGCTGTCTACTTCGTGCCGAAATACCTGCGGATGGGATTGACAACGATACCGGAATACCTGGAGCGGCGGTTTGACAAAGGAACCCGCTCCCTGATTGCACTTTTTTTGATGGTCTCGTTTGCGGTGACCTTGCTGCCCATTGTCCTCTACACAGGGGCCATCAACCTCGAAAGCATTTTTGACCTTTCCACCATGCTGGGTGTCAGTACGGAAAGAGGACTTTGGATCACCGTCGTGGTGGTCGGGTGCCTGGGCGCTGCCTACGCCATTATCGGTGGGTTAAAAGCAGTTGCGGTATCGGATGTTATTTACGGGTATGGGCTGCTGATCGGGGGCATGCTCATTCCGGTGTTGGCACTCATTTACATCGGCGACGGCAACCCCCTGACGGGCTTGGGGCGGGTGTTTGAAAACAGCCCGGAAAAGTTTAACGTTATCGGGGATGAAGACTCCGTGCTGCCGTTCAGCACGTTGTTTACCGGACTGGTGATCAATCAACTGTATTTCTGGTGTATGAACCAGACCATCGTCCAGCGTGTGCTGGGCGCCAAGAACCTCAAGGAAGCACAGAAGGGGTTGCTCTATACCGGGCTATTGAAAATATTGGTGCCCTTTATCATCGTGTTGCCCGGGGTTATCGGATTCTACTATTTCCAGGATAGTTACTACGACCAGCAGGACCTGGTATATCCGGCGTTGGTGAAGCGCGTCCTGCCCGTGCCGCTGCTGGGTTTGTTTGCGGCGGTCATTGTCGGTGCGGTGCTAAGCACGTTTAACGCCGTGCTGAACAGCGCATCGACCATATTCAGTATCGATGTGTACAAGCGGTTGATTAATAAAAATGCCAGCGAGCGCACCCTGGTGCGCATGGGTCGGCTGGTGGCTACGGTGTTGGCGATCACGTCCATCATCGCCGCTCCTTTTGTCGCCAATGCACCCGACGGGCTTTATCAGTTGCTGCAGGAGTTAAACGGGATTTTCTTTATTCCCATTGCCTCCATTATGTTGGGCGGATTTTTCTTTAGGCGCATCTCCGCCCAGGGAGCAAAAGTCGCCTTGATCACCGGACTGATATTTTACGTGCTCTGCACGTTCGTGATTGAGGTTGATATCCATTTCGTGCATGTTTGGGGGATCGAGTTTCTGCTGAACATGGCGGTCATGTTTGCGGTTTCGTGGTGGTATCCAAGAGACATTATCGCCTTGGAAAATCCGGTAGCTGAAACGGTTTCGATGGAAGCGTGGAGCTATACACGGCCCTTCGCCATCCTACTGGTGGTGATTACGGTGGCCATTTATATCTTATTGGGAAATGTTTAAAAGCTAAGTTCATGGAATTACTACAGAATTATATCGACGGCGAGTGGCGTGCCAGTAACGAGTGGCAGGCCATTGACGTGATCAACCCAGCAACGCAGCAATGCATGGCACGTGTACCCTATGGCGGAGCCACGGCCCGCGATGTCGACGAGGCCGTCGCTGCGGCGTCGAAAGTGTCCGCGGCATGGGCGGAGGTGCCCGTGATGCAGCGCGTGCAGCCGTTATACCGTCTCAAGGCATTGTTGGAAGAACACCTGGAAGAGTTGGCGGAGATCGTTACCAACGAATGCGGCAAGACACGAGCCGAATCGATCGGCGAATTGCAACGTGCCATCGAAAACGTGGAGACGGCCTGTGCCACGCCGGTGCTGATGCAAAGCGAATTTTCGGAAAACATCACCCGTGGTATTGACGAGTTCGTCATCCGGCAACCCGTCGGTATTTGTGCCTGCATTGCCCCGTTCAATTTTCCGGGGATGATTCCCTTTTGGTTTCTGCCTTATGCGATCGCCTGCGGCAACACATTCCTCATCAAACCTTCGGAAAAAGTGCCGTTGACCATGCAGAAAGTGATGGGCCTGATTGACCGCATCGGTTTGCCTGCCGGTGTCGTTAACCTCGTGCATGGGGGTAAGGAAACGGTGGATGCGCTCTTGGAGCACCCCCAGATCAAGGCGATCAGCTTTGTCGGCTCGACGCGGGTGGCCCGGTATATCTATGCCAAGGCAGCACAGCATGGTAAACGTGTACAGGCACAGGGCGGAGCCAAGAATCCGGTCGTTGTATTGCCCGATGCGGATTTGGAAACGACCTCACGCATCGTTGTGGACAGTGTGTATGGGTGTGCGGGGCAGCGTTGCCTGGCTGCGTCAAACATCTTGCTGGTGGGTGACCGGCAAGGACAGGTCAAGGATGCGCTGTATGAGGCGGCGAAGAGCCGGAAGACCGGCTATGGCTGGGCCGATGGGGTAGAGATGGGGCCGGTGATATCCCCGGGGAGCAAGGCACGGATTGAGCAGCTGATCGAACAGGGAACGCATGAGGGAGCCAAGGTGCTGCTGGACGGGCGAGGCGCTGCCATAGAGGGGTTTGAAACGGGTAACTTTATCAAACCTACCGTTCTCACTGACGTGCCGCTGGATGGGGAGCTGATCCGGACCGAAATATTCGGCCCGGTCATGAGCCTGATCAACCTGTCGACGATCGAGGATGCGGTAACGTTTATCAACCGCAATGCTTACGGCAATATGGCCTGCCTGTTTACCAGCAGCGGCGCCAGCGCGCGGAAATTCCGCAGTGAAGCCAATGCAGGCAATATCGGTATTAATATCGGTGTGGCAGCGCCGATGGCGCAGTTCCCCTTCAGCGGGTGGAACGACAGTTTCTTCGGCGACCTGCATGGGCAGGGGCGGCATGCCCTAGAATTTTTTACACAAACGAAAGTTGTCGTTGAACGGTGGCCGAAAGAATGGTCGCGAAAATTTTAGGCAAAATGGACACCATCAAGATTGCCAATGCACCGTGCTCCTGGGGGGCACTGGAATTTGACCTCGATGCCAAGGCTCCTGACCACCTTCAGGTGTTGCAGGAGATCCGGGAAACGGGTTACGTAGGCACCGAGCTGGGCGATTGGGGCTTCATGCCCACGGATCCCCTGGCTTTGCGGGCAGTTGTCAGCCGGTACGGCCTGGACATGATCGGCGCATTCGTGCCGGTAGCGCTGGCTGACGGTACTGCTCATGAGCAGGGGGTCGCTGATGCACTGCGTGTAGCCGGACTACTGGCCGCTGCCGGTTACCGGGATGCGTTTATCGTTTTGGCCGATGACAACGGCACCGTGGCCGAGCGGACGAACCACGCCGGGCGTGTCACGCCGGATATGGGACTCGATGACCGGCGCTGGGAAACCTTCGCAAACGGCGCCATGCGCATTGCCCGTGCGGTGCACGACAGGTATGGGATGCGTACGGTGTTTCACCATCATTGTGCGGGTTATGTGGAGACACCGGACGAATTAGAAAACTTACTGTCCCTCACCGACGCGGAACTGTTGGGGTTGTGCTTTGATACCGGGCATTATGCATTCGGTGGCGGAGACCCTTTGGAGGGTATCACGAAATACCGGGACCGGATCTGGCACGTCCATTTCAAGGACTACGATCCGCATGTGGGTGAACAGTCGCGCGTGAAAAACTGGGATTACTTCGAATCGGTGCGCCAGGGTGTGTTTTGCGAGCTGGGAAAAGGCAGCGTGGATTTCGCCAACATACTGGATGTGCTGGAAAATATCGGCTACCAAGGTTGGATCGTTGTGGAGCAGGATGTGCTTCCGGGTATGGGCGCACCGAAGGAATGTGCCCGCAACAACAGGGTTTATCTGCAACAATTGGGAATATAAAACGTATGCAACTTAAAATCGGAATCATTGGCCTTGGAAGAATAGGTGCGATACACTATAACAACATCACCCAGCAAATACCGGAAGCCGAGGTGGTGATGGCCGCGGATGTACGCCACGAAGCATTGCCGCCACATGTGCAGGTTGGAACGGCTGAGCAATTGATCAGCCATCCCGAGGTGGAAGCGGTCATCATTTGCTCGCCAACGGATACCCACGCGGACTACGTCGAAACGTGTGCCCGTGCGGGCAAGCATGTGTTCTGCGAAAAACCGCTTGATCTCTCGCTGGTGCGTATCCGGCAGACACTTTCGGTTGTACAGCAGCACGGTATCAAGCTGATGCTCGGTTTCAACAGGCGGTTTGATGCGAACTTTATGAAGTTGCGCTCGCTGGTTACCGAAGGTAAAATCGGAGACACCCATCTCGTAAAAATCACAAGCCGTGATCCGGAGCCGCCGTCGCTGACATACCTTCGGAGCTCGGGAGGATTGTTTATGGACATGGCCATCCATGATTTCGACATGGCACGGTATATCATGGGTAAAGAGGTGGTGCAGGTATACGCCGCGGCCGCAACGCTCACAGGTGGAGCCGTGGCGGAAGCGGGCGATATCGACACTGCGGTAGTGACGCTCACCTTTGAAGACGGTTCCATGGCCGTGATCGACAACAGCCGGCGGGCGGTATACGGATATGACCAGCGCCTGGAGGTCTTCGGCTCCAAGGGAATGGCGTTGGTTGATAACAACAAACCCGACAACCACGTGTATTATCACGGCAGTGGCGCGCAGTCGTCGCTACCCCTGC
Source organism: Parapedobacter defluvii (assembly GCF_014642075.1). Classification (GTDB taxonomy): domain Bacteria; phylum Bacteroidota; class Bacteroidia; order Sphingobacteriales; family Sphingobacteriaceae; genus Parapedobacter; species Parapedobacter defluvii. The sequence goes on from NZ_BMIK01000008.1 coordinate 25,457, forward strand.
ATTTTTTCATGGATCGGTACACCACTTCGTACCTCACCGAGATGCAAGCTTTTATTAAAGCAGTACGCGGCGAGTGTGAATTGCCGGTAGGCGGCGAAGACGGGTTAAAAGCCGCGTTGATTGCCGTGGCTGCACAGCAGTCGGTGAAGGAAAACCGGCCGGTGGCTGTAGGTGAGACAGCCGTTTAGCAAACGTTTGCGCATTTCGTCCCAAAAGGTTACTTTTGGCGTGCCGCTGACGTATAGGATGGCGGTATGGCGAAACCAAACGATAAACGGACCATGAAGATACACCTTAACAATTTCCTGCTGATGGGCTGTGTGATCGCCCTTTTTGTGCTTGCCTGTCAGCAACAGTCGACAGATCGGCGTAGAGCCCTGCGATTGACCCCGGCTTTTATTACCCAACAGCTTGACGACGCCGTTGCTCAGATAAAGGTATTAGCAGACCATGTGCCTGCTGACCGCATGCCGCGTACGTTTCAGGCCGACACGAGCGTCAGCTCGGATACCGAATGGTGGACGTCCGGTTTCTACCCCGGTTCACTGCTATATTTATATGAATATTCTGGAGATGAGGCATTGTTGCAGTTAGCCAAAGACAAGCTGACCATACTTGAAAAAGAAAAGTACAACAAAGGGACCCACGACCTCGGCTTCATGTTATATTGCAGTTTTGGCAATGCCCTGCGGCTAACGGGCGACACAGCAGCCTATAAAGAAATATTACTCACTGGAGCCGAATCGCTCATCAGTCGGTACAACCCCACGGTCAGGGCAATCCGCTCGTGGGAAGGATGGACCTATCCAGTCATCATCGATAACATGATGAACCTGGAATTCCTTACCCAAGCTTCCAAGCTCAGCGGAGATCCCAAATACCGCGACATTGCGATAACCCACGCCAATACCACCATCAAAAATCATTACCGCCCCGATTACAGCTCGTACCATGTGATCGATTATAATCCAGCGGATGGCGGCATTGTCGCAAAAAAGACGGCCCAAGGAGCTTTTGATGAATCAGTTTGGGCGCGCGGACAGGCTTGGGGACTGTATGGCTATGTAATGATGTACCGGGAGACCGGAGATAAAACTTACCTCGATTTTGCGGAAAACGTGGCGGCATTCATCCTCAACCATCCGAATATGCCGGATGACGGGGTTCCTTACTGGGACTTTGATGCACCTGACCTGCCTGACGAAAGCCCCTATGCTGCAGACTACAAAGCGAATCGGGACGCGTCTGCCGCTTCGATATTGGCGTCTGCATTGATCGAATTGAGTACGCATACAGCAGGTGAGACCAGTGCTCACTACCTGACCAAAGCAGAAAAAATAGTAGAAAGCCTCTCCAAGGCACCGTATAAAGCTGAAAGCGGCACCAACGGCGGTTTTATCCTAAAGCACAGCGTGGGATCCATTCCGCATGGCGGCGAAATTGACGTGCCGCTTACCTATGCAGATTATTATTACATCGAAGCATTGATGCGGTATAAAAGGCTGTTGGAAGGATAGCGGATACTCCTAATTTCCGTATCTGTGGTTTCGGTCTATGCGCAAGAGCAGCGCTGTACTCCATCCTATTGAAGCAGAAAGGGGTGCGTGCATAAAAAGGTGCGGGTACGGAAAATAAAAAAATAATTCACTAAGTGTTTGATACTTAAAGTAAGTTTTCTATCTTTGCCGTCCCTTTTGAGGGGATGGTATGTCTTGAGCGAAGCCCTACTGCTTCGATGGACGTTAATAGAATAATAAAAACATGTCAGGAATTATTGGTAAAAAAGTAGGAATGACCAGCATTTACGACGCTGACGGGAAGAATATTCCCTGTACGGTAATCGAAGCTGGCCCGTGCGTGGTAACGCAGATACGCACGGAGGAAAAAGATGGCTATTCCGCTGTTCAGCTTGCTTTCGATGAAGCGAGAGAAAAGAACACTTCGGCTTCTTTAAAAGGGCACTTCGCCAAAGCGAAGACAACGCCTAAGCGTAAAATGGTAGAATTTAAAACCTTCCCTGAGGAAAAGCAGCTCGGTGATGTGGTAACGGTTTCCATTTTTGAAGAGGGCGACTACATTGACGTTGTCGGTACTTCGAAAGGAAAAGGTTTCCAAGGTGTTATGAAACGTCACGGTTTCGGTGGCGTGGGTGGAGCCACCCACGGTCAGCACAACCGCTTGCGTGCACCAGGTTCCTTGGGTGCTTCATCGTGGCCTTCACGTGTATTTAAAGGGACACGGATGGCTGGCCGTACAGGAGGTGACCGCGTGAAAGTTCAGAACCTGCAGGTACTGAAAGTTTACGAGGAGCAAAACCTGATCGTAGTCAGTGGTTCAATCCCTGGTGCCAAGGGTTCTTACGTAATCGTAGATAAATAAGGAGATGGAAGTTAACGTTTTAAATATATCAGGTAAAGAAACAGGTGCCAAGGTGCAACTTCCTGAAGCGATATTCGGGGTAGAACCCAATGATCATGCGATTTACTTGGACGTAAAGCAATACCTTGCCAATCAGCGTCAGGGTACACACAAATCCAAGCAACGTAACGAGATCGCAGGTTCAACCCGCAAACTGCACAAACAAAAAGGAACCGGCGGTGCCCGTGCAGGTAGTATTAAATCTCCGCTGTTCAACGGTGGTGGCCGTATCTTCGGACCACAGCCACGTGATTACAGCTTTAAGTTGAACAAAAAGCTAAAAGCGTTGGCCCGTAAATCGGCATTGAGCTACAAAGCCAAAGAGAATAACATCGTCGTATTGGATGAGGTAAACTTTGATTCCGTCAAGACCAAAAATTACGTGAATCTGGTGAACAGCCTGAACGTAGCCAATGAAAAAACCTTGTTGGTTTTACCCGCTCAAGATAACAACGTTTATTTATCAAGCAGGAATCTGAAGAAAGCGAAAGTGATCGCTGCCAGTGAATTGAATACGTATGATGTATTGAATGCAGGCAAGCTTTTGTTGACGACGGCTTCCGTTAAAACATTGGAGGAGGCATTTGCCAAGTAATATGGAACCTGCAGGAGCAGCAGCTCATGCAAGCTCCATCGCCGTAGAAATAAAAAATATACAGATGGAAATTATTAAAAAACCGGTCTTGACAGAGAAAGCGTCGCTGCTTACGGAAAAGCTGAACCGCTATGCTTTCAAAGTAGATCACAGGGCCAATAAGATACAGATCAAGCAGGCTGTGGAGCAAATGTTCGGTGTGACCGTATTGGCTGTAAATACCATGGTGGTATCCGGTAAAGCAAAAAGCCGCTATACCAAAGCAGGGTTTGTGTCTGGCAGAACGCCGAAATACAAGAAAGCTGTCATTACAATTAAAGACGGCGAAACGATTGACTTTTACAGTACTATATAATAAGAGATGGCAGTTAAAAGATTTAAACCGGTTACCCCTGGTACTCGCTTCCGCGTAGGAGGTGATTATTCGGATATCACCACCAACGTTCCGGAAAAGTCGTTGGTCGTGAAGATCAAGAAGTCAGGCGGTAGGAATAACTCCGGTAAAATGACTATGCGTTACCTCGGTGGGGGCCACAAGAAGGCATACCGATTGATTGATTTTAAACGCGATAAAAAAGATATCCCCGCAAAAGTTGCCACGATAGAGTACGATCCCAACCGGACAGCGCGGATTGCGTTGTTGCATTATGTAGACGGTGAGAAACGTTACATCTTGGCACCGGAAGGATTGAAAGTAGGGCAAACCATCGTGTCAGGCGATGCGGTGGCACCCGAGATTGGCAATACCTTGCCTTTACAGAACATCCCCTTGGGTTCGATCATTCACAACATCGAATTGAATCCGGGACAGGGCGGTTCCATTGCTCGGAGTGCAGGCACGTATGCCCAGCTTTCTGCTCGTGATGGTAAGTATGCCATTATTAAATTGCCTTCCGGTGAAAGCCGCATGATACTGGCTACGTGTTTGGCAACCATTGGTTCAGTATCCAACGCTGAGAAAGCAAATGAAGTATTGGGTAAGGCAGGGCGGAAACGCTGGTTAGGCCGTCGCCCGCGCGTACGTGGTGTAGCGATGAACCCGGTAGATCACCCCATGGGTGGCGGTGAAGGCCGTGCATCGGGAGGTCACCCACGCTCACGTAAAGGGTTGTTGGCGAAAGGTTACAAAACCCGCAGTAAAAAGAAAACATCGAATCGTTACATCATTGAGAGAAGGAAGAAATAATGGCTCGTTCAATTAAAAAAGGTCCTTATATCGACCACAACTTAGAAAGAAAGGTTCTTTCTATGAATGAAACAAACAAAAAATCAGTCATCAAGACCTGGTCACGCCGGTCGATGATTTCCCCTGATTTTGTTGGCCATACCTTCGCAGTGCACAACGGAAACAAGTTCATTCCGGTATATGTAACGGAAAACATGGTTGGTCATAAGCTTGGTGAATTTGCGCCTACGCGTACGTTCAGGGGCCACGCAGAAAAGAAAAAATAATTAGGCAATGGAAGCAACACGAAAACTGAAAAAGTCTGTTATCATCAAACAGCGCAAAGAGCAGGAAAAGGCTCAGGTAGGAGGAGCTTCTACTGCCAAATTAGTAAACTGCCCTACTTCACCGCGCAAAATGCGTTTGGTAGTGGATCTGATACGTGGTGAAAAGGTTGAAAATGCCCTTTTTATCTTGAAACACACCAACAAAGAAGCCGCAATACGTGTCGAAAAACTTTTATTGTCGGCCATCAAGAATTGGGAAGCAAAGAATGAAGACAAATCTGTAGAAGATAGCGGATTGTTTGTGAAAGAAGTATTTGTGGATGGCGGCCGTCAATTGAAGCGATTGCGTCCGGCTCCCCAGGGGCGCGGATACCGTATCCGTAAACGCTCAAACCACGTGACGTTGGTGGTAGATAGCAAAAACAACGTAGCACAAAACTAATTTATCAGTAATGGGACAAAAAGCAAATCCAATAGGTAACAGATTAGGAATCATCAAAGGTTGGGATTCCAATTGGTTCGGAGGCAAGAACTATTCCGATAAATTAGTGGAGGACGAAAAGATCAGGAAATACCTGTCGGTCCGTATTGCTAAGGGCGGTGTAGCCAAGGTGGTTATTGAGCGTACGTTGAAGCGCATCACAGTCACCATTCATACAGCTCGCCCGGGTATCGTCATCGGCAAGGGTGGTCAGGAAGTGGACAAGATCAAAGAAGAGTTAAAGAAATTGACCAAAAAGGATGTTCAGATCAACATATTTGAGATCAAGCGTCCGGAACTTGAAGCCCATTTAGTTGCAGAGGGAGTCGCCAAACAACTCGAGGCCCGGATTTCATTCCGCCGTGCCATGAAAACAGCGATTGCTTCTACGATGCGTATGGGTGCAGAGGGTATCAAGATCATGTGTTCAGGTCGTTTGGGCGGTGCTGAAATGGCTCGCACCGAGCAATACAAAGAAGGTCGGATTCCATTGCACACGTTCCGTGCGGACATCGACTATGCCTTGGTTGAAGCGTTGACCACGTACGGCAAGATCGGTGTGAAAGTATGGATCTGCAAAGGTGAAGTGTATGGCAAACGGGATTTGTCACCCAACGTTGGGCAGACGTCCGGTTTGAAAACACGGAACGAGGGTGCTCCGGGAGATTTCCGTGGAGAAGGCCGCCGTGGAGGATCGAACGACCGCAGAGGAGGTGACCGTCGTAGTGGTGGTGATCAACGCCGTGGTGGTGGTCATGGTCAAAACCGTGGTGGCAACCGTGGAGGAAGTAGGTAGTTTAACAATCAGTTCCAGTTTGGGAATTTTATAAGATACGAACATGTTACAGCCAAAAAGAACAAAGTTCAGGAAGATGCAGAAGGGCCGGATGAAGGGCAACGCTACCCGTGGGGCAGAGTTGGCATTCGGTTCATTCGGTATCAAATCTATGGAGCCGGCCTGGATTACCAGTCGTCAGATTGAGGCGGCCCGTATTGCAGTGACGCGCTATATGAAACGTGAGGGGCAAGTGTGGATCCGTGTGTTTCCGGATAAGCCGGTGACGAAGAAGCCTGCCGAAGTGCGGATGGGTAAAGGTAAAGGTGCGCCCGAATATTGGGTAGCCGTAGTGCGTCCGGGTCGTATGCTGTTTGAAGCAGAAGGAGTGCCTTTAGAGGTGGCTAAAGAAGCCCTGCGTCTCGCCGCCCAGAAGCTGCCGGTACAAACGAAGTTTGTAATTCGTAGAGATTACGAACAAGCATAAAAGTAGCTGGCGCTGCTTATCATTGGTCTTGCCGCCGTTACCGGCAAGCCGCCATGAGGGATTGAACCATGGAAGTACGCTGATGATAGGTATCCAGTATAATTGTAATAAAAATGAAAAATTCAGAAATCGTAGAATTATCAATGGAGGATTTAGTGGCCCGGATCGCTGAAGAGAAGGCCGCCCTCACGAAATTGAAATTTGCACATGCTGTTTCAGCGATAGAGAATCCGAATCGGATTAAATATACGCGCAAGACCATCGCGCGTCTATTGACTGAGTTGACCAAGCGCAAGAACGCTGAAAAGGCGGCCAGCGCAGCAAATGAAACAGCCGCTGAGGCATAAAAATCAAAGTCGAAATGGAAAGAAATTTAAGAAAAACAAGAATCGGCTTGGTAGTGAGCAACAAAATGGACAAGTCCATTGTGGTGGCTGTTGAACGGAAAGTGAAACACCCCATTTATGGTAAGTTCGTAAAGAAGACTACCAAATTTAAAGCTCACGACGAAGAGAACACCTGCGGTATCGGCGATACGGTGTTGATCATGGAAACACGTCCGTTGAGTAAAACCAAAAATTGGCGTTTAGTAGAAATTTTAGAAAGGGCTAAGTAACATGGTACAGCAGGAATCAAGACTCAATGTAGCCGATAATAGCGGAGCTAAAGAAGTATTAGTGATTCGCGTATTAGGCGGTACCGGCAAGCGTTATGCATCGATCGGAGATAAGATCGTTGTTACCGTGAAAAGTGCTTTGCCCGCTGGAAACGTAAAGAAAGGTACGGTTTCCAAAGCAGTGGTTGTCAGAACGAAAAAGGAGATCCGCCGCAAAGACGGTTCCTATATCCGTTTCGATGACAATGCCGCTGTATTATTAAATAATCAGGATGAACCCCGCGGTACACGTATCTTCGGCCCAGTAGCACGGGAATTGCGTGAAAAGCAGTTCATGAAAATTGTATCATTAGCACCGGAGGTATTATAATCATGGGACAGACAAAGACATCGACACATAAGATTAAAATCCGTACGGGAGATTTGGTAAAAGTGCTTTCGGGCAATTCCAAAGGAGCTCAGGGCAAAGTACTTGAAGTATTGAGAGCCGAAAACAGAGCGATTGTGGAGGGGGTGAACATTGTGAAGAAGCACGCCAAGCCCAGTGCGGCGAATCCTAACGGTGGAATTCTGGAGAAAGAAGCTCCTATTCATATTTCTAACCTTGCTTTGATCGATCCGAAAGGTGGAAAGCCTACACGCGTAGGACGCAAAGTGGTTGAAGTAAATGGTAAGAAGAAAATTGTTCGCGTTGCGAAAAAATCAGGGGAGGTGATTGACTAATGACATATATACCAAGACTAAAAGTTAAGTATAAGGACGAAATCCGTACGGCGCTGAAAGAGAAATTTCAGTATAAGAGCGTCATGCAGGTTCCGAAACTGGAGAAAATTTCAGTAAGCCAGGGAATCGGTGCCGCCACTGCGGATAAGAAATTAATCGACAATGCCATCAACGAAATGACGTTGATCACCGGGCAGAAGGCTGTGGCAACACGGTCAAAGAAAGATGTATCCAATTTTAAACTCCGCAAGGGGATGCCGATTGGTGTACGTGTAACCCTTCGTGACAGCAAAATGTATGAGTTTTTGGATCGGTTAGTGGCGGTAGCGCTGCCCCGTATCCGTGATTTCCGTGGCATCAACGACAAAGGCTTTGACGGTAGGGGTAATTATACGTTGGGTATTACTGAACAGATTATTTTCCCGGAAATCGATATTGATAAAATCAATAAAATTCAGGGAATGGATATTACCTTTGTAACCAGTGCAAAGACCGATGTGGAAGCATTGGAGTTGTTGAAGCAGTTTGGGTTACCGTTCAAAAATCAAAATACGACAGCAAATGGCTAAAGAAGGAATTAAAGCACGGGAAATCAAACGTGCTAAATTGGTGGCAAAATATGCTGAAAAGCGTGCGGCTTTAAAGGCAGCCGGAGATTATGCAGCACTTGATAAGTTGCCAAAGAATGCGTCGCCGGTTCGTCTGCACAACCGTTGCAAATTGACAGGACGCCCCAAGGGTTACATGCGCCAATTTGGTATTTCACGGGTGACTTTCCGCGAAATGGCGGTAGCCGGCAAGATACCGGGTGTAAAAAAGGCCTCTTGGTAGTTTGGTGATCGGTGATTAGTGATCGGTGATTAGTGATCGGTGACCGGTAGTCAGTGATGAGTAGCGCCGCGTGAAGCATAAATTAGAATTTTAACCGATAGCAGGTCCGGAAGCCAAGGTGGCAGTAGGAAACCGTTATCACAAATGAAAATCATAGATGAATACAGATCCAATAGCGGATTATCTTACCCGAATAAGGAATGCCATTAAGGCCAACCATAGGGTTGTGGAAATTCCTGCATCAAACCTTAAGAAAGAGATCACGAAAGTGCTCTTCGACAAAGGTTACATTTCCAATTACAAGTTTGACGATGATACCGTACAGGGAACCATCAAGATCGCATTGAAATATAATCCGGTCAGCAAAGTTTCGGCTATCCGTACCTTAAAGCGGGTAAGCAAGCCGGGCCTCAGGAAATATGCGGGAGTGGACAATATGCCACGGGTATTGAATGGTTTGGGAATCGCCATCCTTTCTACTTCGAAAGGAATCATGACCGACAAGGAAGCACGTCTTCAAAATGTCGGTGGCGAAGTATTATGTTACGTATATTAATCAGGAGGAAGAGACGACATGTCAAGAATTGGAAAAGCACCGATCGCCATACCGGCAGGAGTGACGATCACGGTGTCTGATAAAAATCTAGTAACCATTAAGGGACCTAAAGGTGAGTTGACCCAGCAGGTAGATGGTGACATTACGGTGACGCAGGAAGACGGGCAGCTATTGGTAAAACGCCCTACAGACCAGAAGCGGCACAAAGCGTTGCACGGATTATATCGTTCGCTTCTGAACAACATGGTTGTTGGCGTGACCGAGGGGTACAAGACCACCCAAGAGTTGGTAGGTGTGGGATACCGTGCAAATGCACAGGGAAGTACGTTGGATTTGACACTTGGTTTTTCGCACCAGGTGGTATTGATTCTGCCCAAAGAGGTGAAGGTTTCCACCACTGCGGAAAAAGGGAAGAACCCAACCATTACGTTGGAATCCATTGACAAGCAGCTGTTAGGTCAAGTTGCCGCGAAAATCCGGTCATTGCGTGCACCGGAACCGTATAAAGGAAAAGGTATTAAATTTGCTGGTGAGCAATTGCGCCGGAAAGCAGGTAAATCAGCAGCTAAAAAATAATTCATCATGGCAGGAACAAAAGTATCGCGTAGGGATCGCATAAAAAGAGGGATCAGGAAGCGCCTGTCCGGTTCTTCGGAGCGTCCGCGTTTGTCTGTATACAGGAGTAACAAGGGTATCTATGCACAGGTAATTGATGATAAAGCCGGTGTAACGTTGGTCTCTGCATCGTCGTTAACCAAGGATTTTTCCGCATCAGGTACCAAAGTGGAACAGTCTAAGGCAGTAGGGAAGCTGATTGCTGAAAAGGCATTGGCAGCAGGGATTAGTAAAGTAGTGTTTGACCGTAATGGGTATTTGTACCATGGTCGCGTGAAATCGCTTGCCGAAGGTGCCCGGGAAGCAGGTTTGGATTTTTAATATCGAAAACATGTCATTAAGCAACATAAAAAGAGTAAAATCAAGCGAAATAGAGCTGAAGGACCGCTTGGTAAGTATTCAACGCGTGGCCAAGGTAACCAAAGGAGGACGTACGTTCAGCTTCTCTGCTATTGTCGTAGTAGGCGATGAGAATGGGGTGGTTGGCTATGGTTTGGGCAAAGCCAAGGAGGTAACGGAAGCCATTACGAAGGGAATTGACGACGCGAAAAAGAATCTAATTAAGGTGCCCATTATCAAAGGAACGGTTCCCCACGAGCAATATGGCAAATACTCCGGAGGTAATGTGTTGATTAAACCGGCGGTACATGGTACAGGTGTATTGGCAGGTGGTGCGATGCGTGCTGTTTTGGAAAGTGCGGGTGTTACTGACGTATTGGCTAAGTCCCTGGGATCGTCCAACCCACACAACGTGGTAAAGGCAACGATTGACGCGCTCCTGAAAATGCGTGACGCCTATACCGTTGCCCAGCAACGTGGGGTCGATTTGAATAAAGTATTTAACGGATAACGATTATGGCAAAGATTAGAATCACCCAGATTAAGAGTACCATCGATCGGAGCGAGCGCCAGAAGCGGACGATTCAGGCATTGGGGTTGCGTAAAATTAATCATACGATTGAGGTAGAGGCAACACCGTCCATTATCGGTATGGTACGCAAAGTGAGCCACTTGGTGGCAATAGAACAAGTATAATATACGTTTAATCGTTATACCTGTTTAGTGAAAGCGAAGGTATAACACAATAGTAATTTTGAAGATGAATTTAAGTAATCTAAAACCAGCAGAAGGATCCGTAAAGAATAGGAAACGTATAGGCCGCGGAACAGGATCCGGTCGCGGAGGTACTTCTACACGTGGTCATAAAGGAGCTCAATCACGCTCTGGAAACAGTACTAAGATCGGTTTTGAAGGTGGACAAATGCCGTTGCAGCGTCGTGTTCCAAAGTCGGGTTTCAAAAATCTGAATCGTGTCGAATATGTCGGGATCAACTTGGATGCGCTGCAAGGGCTGGTAGAGAAATACAATCTCTCCACGATAGATTTTGACGTGCTGAAATCTCATGGTCTGGTTTCAAAAAAGGACTTGGTGAAGATTTTGGGCAGGGGTGAATTGACATCCAAGATCGAAGTAAAAGCACACGCATTTTCAGCCACGGCGCAGAAGGCGATTGAAGCAGCAGGCGGCTCGATTGTAAAACTTTAATACATGAAGAAGCTAATCACAACCTTGACCAATATTTGGAAGATCGACGATCTAAGAACGCGTATCTTGAATACGCTTCTGTTTCTTTTGATCTACCGTGTTGGATGCCATATTGTATTGCCGGGTGTTAATCCCGCAGCGCTTCAACATGAAGCCAAAGAAGGATTGTTGGGCTTGCTTGATATGTTTGCCGGGGGATCTTTTTCCCGGTCAGCAATTTTCGCATTGGGCGTGATGCCTTACATTTCGGCATCCATCGTTGTCCAATTGCTGGGGATCGCGATACCCTATTTTCAGAAGATGCAGAAAGAGGGAGAGAGCGGTCGTAAAAAAATGAATCAGATCACCCGTTACCTTACGTTGGCTATTACATTGGTGCAATCTATTGCGTACGTACGGACGCAGATTGACGGTGGAGCTAAAATGATCGCAGATCCGATGTTTACCATCTTATCGGCTTTTGTTTTGACAGCGGGGACGCTTTTTGTGATGTGGCTTGGAGAGAAGATTACCGATAAAGGAATTGGGAATGGTATTTCACTGATTATCATGGTGGGAATCATTGCGCAATTGCCTAGTGGTATAACCGCCGAATGGTTTTCGCGGATGAGTACCGGTGGCGGCGGTCCAATTCCGTTATTGCTGGAATTTATCGCATTATTCTTTGTCGTGATTTTCACGATCCTGATTGTGCAGGGGGTACGTAAAATCCCGGTACAATACGCTAAGAAAATAGTAGGCAATAAGCAATATGGCGGTGTTAGGCAATACATCCCGTTGAAGGTAAATGCCGCCGGTGTAATGCCTATTATCTTTGCTCAGGCCATTATGTTCGTGCCGATGAGTCTTGGTCAGTTTTTTCCGAATTTGCAGTCGTCGTTTTTGACGTCGTTAAGTAATTACACCTCGGTAGCTTATAACATTACGTTTGGGATCCTGATCATCGCATTTACATTTTTCTATACGGCGATTATGGTAAACCCGCAGCAGATGTCAGAGGATATGAAGAAAAACGGTGGGTTTATACCTGGTGTAAAACCTGGGCATGCCACCAATTTCTATATTGACAGCGTCATCTCCAAGATTACACTTCCGGGGGCAATTTTCCTGGCTATAATAGCCATTTTGCCGGCCATTGCAAGCCTGTTTGGGGTGAACAACCAATTTGCTCATTTCTATGGCGGTACTTCGTTGCTGATTCTCGTTGGGGTTGTATTGGATACCCTTCAGCAAATTGAGAGCCACCTGTTAATGCGTCATTACGATGGACTGATGAAGACCGGTCGCATCAAAGGGCGTGCTCCGGTTGCTTCTGGGCCTACCCAATCGGTTATATAATCTTTAGCATGTCTAAAGTATATTACAAATCAGCAGATGATATTGAACAACTGCGAAAGTCGGCAACGGTACTTTCGCAGTTGCTTGGTGAAATAGCCAGGGAAATTAGGCCGGGTGTGACCACGTTGGCTTTGGACAAGCTGGCTTATGATTATATTCATGATCACGGTGGCCGGCCTGCATTTTTGAATTACAACGGATTTCCTAATTCGTTGTGCATATCGGTAAACGATCAGGTGGTACATGGAATCCCGGGTAACTACGAGTTGCGTGAAGGTGATATCGTATCGGTAGACGGAGGGGTTGAGTTAAATACATATATCAGCGATTCTGCATATACGTTTGCGGTCGGTGAAATTGGTGACGACGTCAAGCAGCTTCTTCGGGTAACAAAGGAGTCCCTTGAATTGGGCATTGAGCAGGCGGTATCAGGTAAACGTGTAGGGGATATTGCTTATGCAGTACAGGAGCATGTAACCCAGTACGGGTACGGTATTGTCCGTGAGTTAGTTGGGCATGGAGTGGGATTCAAACTGCACGAAAAACCCGAAGTACCCAATTACGGCAAGCGAGGGTCAGGAACAAAATTAGAAACCGGACTGGTTATCTGTATCGAGCCCATGATCAACATGGGAAAGGCGGGTGTGAAGTTTTGGGATGACGGATGGACCGTAAGTACAGCGGATGGGAAACCATCGGCCCATTATGAGCATATGGTTGCTATCCGTAAAGGAGTACCGGATGTATTGACTACTTTTTCTTATATTGAAGAAGTTTTGGATAAAAAGAATTGACATTCAATTTTTTTTGCTTATCTTTGCATCCCTGTTTGTGTGGGGGTATAATTAGATAATAATCAAGACTATATGGCTAAACAAGCCTCAATTGAGCAAGACGGAGTCATTAAGGAAGCACTTTCCAACGCTATGTTTCGTGTGGAATTGGAAAATGGGCACGAAATTATCGCTCATATTTCAGGAAAGATGCGGATGCACTACATTAAGATTTTGCCGGGAGATCGCGTAAAACTGGAGATGTCGCCGTACGATTTGACAAAGGGAAGAATAACATATCGTTATAAGTAAAGAATAAAAAGTAAAAAAATAGAAAGCGAATACCTAAGCGTGTTTCGCGTTGTGCCAAAAACAGGCATCCCGTAAAAGGAATAATAGTAAGATCATGAAAGTCAGAGCATCCATCAAGAAACGTAGCGCGGATTGCAAGATTATCCGTCGCAAAGGGAAGGTATTTGTAATCAATAAAAAGAACCCTAAATTTAAGCAACGTCAGGGATAAAAAATCACTTAATAATATATGGCAAGGATCGCAGGTATAGATTTACCGAAAAACAAAAGAGGAGAGATAGGCCTCACATACATTTACGGAATCGGTCGGTCGACAGCGCAGCGGATTTTAGATAAGGCTGGTATCGACTATGACGTGAAGGTTCAGGATTGGGACGACGATCAGTTGTCTGCTATCCGTACCGTCATCAATGATGAAATCAAGGTTGAGGGCGCTCTCCGTTCGGAAGTTCAGCTGAATATCAAGCGCTTAATGGATATCGGTTGTTACCGGGGTCTACGCCACCGTAAACATTTGCCTGTTCGTGGCCAACGGACAAAAAATAACTCACGTACGCGGAAAGGGAAACGTAAGACGGTTGCAAACAAGAAAAAAGCTACTAAATAATAATTGAGAAGAGACAATGGCTAAGAGTAAAAAAGTAAGCAAAAAGCGTATTGTTGTCATTGAGCCGGTAGGTCAGGCGCATATCAATGCCACGTTTAACAATATAATCGTTACGCTTACCAACAATCAAGGGCAAACAATTTCATGGTCAAGTGCCGGTAAAATGGGCTTTAGAGGATCGAAGAAAAACACGCCTTATGCGGCTTCTCAAGCAGCTGCTGATTGCGGCAAAGTAGCACATGACTTAGGTTTGCGGAAAGTAGAAGTTTATGTAAAGGGCCCCGGTGCCGGACGTGAGTCAGCGATCCGCACGTTGCAGAACTCGGGTATCGAGGTGACGGCTATTCGGGACATTACGCCGCTGCCCCACAACGGCTGCCGCCCTCCCAAACGCAGAAGAGTATAACACAAATTTTTTAAAGCTAAGATTCTTCAGCTATAGGCTGAAAGATACTTTAAAACCAACAATTATATGGCGAGATATACCGGACCAAAGTCCAAAATTGCCCGTAAGTTCAGAGAACCAATTTTCGGGCCTGACAAAGCATTAGAACGTAAAAACTATCCTCCCGGACAACACGGGGTTTCAAAACGTAGGGGTAAGCAGTCAGAATATGCAATCCAGCTACTGGAGAAACAGAAGGCAAAGTATACCTACGGAGTATTGGAACGTCAATTTGCGAATCTTTTTGCCAGAGCATCTGCCAAGCAAGGAATTACCGGTGAAGTTTTCCTTAAGCTCTTAGAGGCTCGTTTGGATAATACTGTTTATCGGTTGGGAATTGCCCCGACGCGTTCAGCTGCACGTCAGTTGGTCGGTCACAAGCATATTACGGTAAATGGTGAAGTGGTAAATATACCCTCCTATAACCTCCGCCCGGGTGACGTGGTTGCCGTGCGTGAACGCTCGAAATCACTTGAGGCAATCACCAATTCGGTAGCTGGGCACAAAATAAATAAATTCAGCTGGTTGGAATGGGATGCTGGCAGCTTGACGGGAAAATTCCTTAATTACCCCGAGCGGTCTGAAATCCCCGAAAACATCAAGGAGAACTTAATTGTCGAGTTGTACTCCAAATAAATAACGCTGCAGGAAAGCATAACCGGTTGGCTTATGCGCTCCTGTTGTATAGCAATTTTTGTAAACAAACATAAGAATAAATACATGGCAATCTTAGCATTTCAAAGACCTGATAAAGTTATCATGCAGAAATCAACGGATTTCGATGGCACGTTTGAATTTCGTCCATTGGAACCGGGTTTCGGTGTGACCATTGGTAATGCTTTACGCCGTATTCTACTGTCCTCACTCGAAGGATATGCAATTACGTCGGTTCGTTTCTCGGGGGTATCGCACGAGTTTTCCACGATAAAAGGTGTTGTGGAGGACGTAACGGAGATTATCCTTAACTTGAAACAAGTACGTTTCAAGAAAACCGGAGAAATGGGCGAGTCCGAAAAGATCTTTATGGTTATCAATGGGCAGGATCAATTGCAGGCCGGGGATATCACTAATTTTTCTAACAATTTTACGGTATTGAATCCGGATCTGGTGATCTGCAATATGGAGAGTTCAGTAACACTTGAGTTGGAACTCAATGTTGCAAAGGGTCGCGGATATGTGAATGCGGAAGAAAATAAGGTGGCCGACGGTCCGGTAGGGCTAATTGCCGTTGACTCGATTTTCACGCCGATTAAGAACGTGAAATATACGATTGAGAACTATCGGGTAGAGCAAAAGACTGACTACGAGAAATTATTGTTGGATATTTCGACCGATGGTTCAATCCACCCTGAGGATGCGTTGAAGGAAGCTGCAAAAATTCTGATTCAGCATTTCATGCTTTTCTCTGACGAGAATATGTTGCTCGAATCTCAGGCGAAGGAAGAGACCAAGGTAGTTGACGAGGAAATTCTGCATATGCGTAAAATCCTGAAGACCGAGTTGGTCGATTTGGATTTGTCGGTACGCGCTCTCAACTGTTTGAAAGCTGCTGATATCCGTACGCTTGCCGAGTTGGTGACGTATGATGTAGCAGATATGCTTAAATTCAGAAACTTTGGTAAAAAATCCCTAAGTGAAATTCAGGAATTGGTAAAATCAAAAGGTTTGTCATTTGGTATGAATTTAGCCAAATATAAACTTGATGAAGAATAATACAGCAAAATAGTTAGCGACCTGTTGCATAATTCCCTCCGATAGCGATCGGAGACGGTATGCACAAATTTTAAAAACAAAATGAGACACGGAAAGAAAATCAACCACTTGGGCCGCACAGCAAGTCATCGTAAAGCGATGTTGGCTAACATGGCTACTTCGCTGGTCAAACACAAGCGTATTACCACTACATTGGCTAAAGCCAAGGCGCTGCGTCAATATGTAGAACCTTTAATTACGAAATCGAAGAACGACACGACGCATTCACGGCGGATTGTATTTAGCTACCTGCAGGACAAGGAAGCGGTGACAATCCTTTTCCGTGAGATTTCGGAGAAAGTTGCCAATCGGCCCGGTGGATATACACGCATCATTAAGTTGGAAAATCGGTTGGGTGACAATGCGGAAATGGCATTTATCGAGTTGGTTGATTACAACGAGGTATACAGAAAAGATGGAGTTGCCGCCGAGCGTAAATCTACACGACGACGCGGAGGCAAGAAGAAATCCGGAGCGGAAGCTGCCGCGACTACTGCTGTTGAGGAAGTAGCCGAGGAACCAAAAGCGGAAACCCAGGATGAGCCGGTGGCTGAGGTAGCCAGCGAGCAGGAGGCAGCCGATGTAGAAGAGGCTGCTACCGAAACGGAAGAAACTCCAAAGGAAGAAGAGAAAGAGAAAGAAGACTAAGCGAATTAGTTCATTGAATGAGTTGAACCCGTTTTTTGATTTCGAAAAACGGGTTTTTTATTACAATAGTATAGTGTATGAACCTATTTGATGTATATCCTATTAATCCCGTGGCTATAACGAAAGCCAAGGGCAGCACGGTTTGGGATGCCCAGGGAAATGAATACCTTGATTTATATGGCGGGCACGCGGTGATTTCTATCGGGCACACCCATCCCCATTACCTGAAACGTGTTACCGAACAGTTGGCACAGATCGGATTTTATTCAAACTCTGTTGAAATGCCTTTGCAACAACAGCTCGCTGAATTATTGGGGAAGGTTTCTGGAAAAATTGATTATCAGTTATTCCTATGTAACTCGGGGGCGGAAGCTAACGAAAATGCATTGAAGTTAGCTTCCTTCCATAATGGCCGAAAAAAAGTTATTGCTTTTAGGGGTGCATTCCATGGACGCACTTCCTTGGCGGTAGCAGCTACTGATCATCCGAAGATTGTTGCTCCTGTGAACGAGACGGACAATGTTGTTTTCCTTCCCTTCAATGATGTGGAAGCGCTGGAACATGCTTTTTCCACATTTGGTGAAGAAGTGTCTTCCGTGATCATAGAAGGCATACAGGGAGTAGGAGGAATACGGGTGGCCTCTAATGAATTTTTACAGAAGATCCGGGCATTGACTATCCAATACGGCGCTGTATTTATCGCCGATTCTGTGCAATGTGGATACGGACGTACCGGCCGCTTTTATTCACATGATCATGCAGGAGTAGATGCGGACATATACAGCATGGCCAAAGGCATGGGCAACGGATTCCCCATCGGTGCCATTGCCATATCGCCTGCCATTAAACCCTGGTTCGGAATGTTAGGTACCACCTTTGGCGGCAATCACCTTGCTTGTGCAGCCGCATTGGCGGTGTTGGAAGTCATCCAGCATGAAGAGCTGATGCAGCATGCAACCGAGGTGGGCGACTACCTGATTGCGGAACTGGCGAAGTTTGCTGCCATCCGGGAAGTACGTGGCAGAGGGCTGATGATCGGTATCGATCTTCCGGAAGAGCTGAACACGATCAAGCGTGATTTGTTGGCTAAAAACCGTATCTTCACAGGCGAAGCTAAACCGAATGTGATCCGGTTGTTGCCAGCGCTGACGATAACCAAAAACCATGCAGATCGGTTTCTCGAAGCACTGGATGAAAGGCTGAGGGAATTTTAGATATTGGATAATATAGCAGATAAGTTTACGCGAATGACACAATTTTTTTCTGTAGCGGATGTAGATAATCTATCTCAATTGGTAGATGAGGCCCTGCAATTAAAAAGCAATCCGTTTGCCGCTGAAAACCTGGGCAAGCGGAAGACCCTGGGTTTGGTTTTTCTCAATCCAAGTTTACGAACCCGATTGAGCACCCAAAAGGCTGCCATTCATTTGGGTATGGATGTGATGGTCATGAATATGGATAAGGAGGGGTGGGCATTGGAGACGAAAGATGGGGTAGTCATGGATGGAAATACCGTGGAGCATATCCGGGAGGCTGCGGCCGTAATGGGGCAATATTGCGATATCCTAGGCTTACGGTCTTTTCCCAAATTGCAGGACCGTGAGGAAGATTACAGTGAGGGCCTGTTCAGAAAGTTTATCGACTACTGCAAGGTACCGGTGATTAGCCTCGAAAGTGCGACACGTCATCCCTTACAGAGCCTTACGGACCTGATTACCATACGGGAATATTGGCAGGAAACGATTAGACCTCCCAAAGTCGTTCTGGCTTGGGCTCCACATATTAAGGCGCTTCCGCAAGCTGTGCCCAACTCTTTTGCAGAATGGATGTGCCGGGCTCAAGCCGAAGGAATGGTTAATTTTACCATTGCACATCCAAAGGGATATGCGCTTGCTGAAGAATTTACGGACGGTGCTGACCTCATTCATTCCCTGGATGAAGCAATTAAGGGAGCAGACTTTGTTTATGTGAAGAACTGGTCCTCTTATGAAGATTACGGTAAGATCCATCCGGTTGAGGGGAAGTGGATGATCGATTCAAGCAGATTAGCGTTGACAAATGGCGCCAAGGTCATGCACTGCCTACCTGTGCGCCGCGATTTGGAATTAGCCAGTGAGGTGCTGGATGGTCCCGATGCACTGGTGATCCAGGAGGCTGGAAACCGTGTATGGGCGGCACAAGCGGTATTAAAGCGTATGCTCGAACAATTACAGGAAAAATAAGGCAAAGATGCGAGCAAAATTGTGGGTTATTAAGATCGGAGGCAACATCATTGATGATGCGGAAGGGTTAGGACGATTTTTGGAGCGTTTTGCCAACCTGCGCGGATATAAAATATTAGTCCACGGTGGTGGAAAGATTGCAACCCGGATGGCCGCAGATTTAGGTATTGAGGCCAAGTTGGTGGAAGGCCGGCGCATCACCGATGAAGCGATGTTACGCATCGTAACCATGGTGTATGCGGGGTTGACCAACAAACAGATTGTCGCCGAGTTACAAGAGAAAGGCTGTAATGCCATTGGATTGAGTGGTGCCGATGGAAACGCGATCCGGACCGTAAAGCGCCCGGTGAAGACGGTCGATTATGGGTTTGTAGGCGATATCCTGCCAGGTTCTGTCGACACCGACACAGTCGCGACTTTTGTGAATGCTGGTTTTACACCGGTATTTTCTGCCATTACGCATGATGGACACGGGCAGTTGCTAAATACCAATGCCGACACCATTGCTGCTGCATTAGCTGTAGCCCTGTCGGCCCAGTATGCCACGTCTTTGGTTTATTGTTTTGAAAAGCGTGGTGTACTCCGCGATATTACTGATGAAAATGCTATAATCCCTGAAATACGTGCAGGAGAATTTGAGCAGTTGAAGACGTCGGGAATCATTGCTGATGGGATGGTGCCCAAACTGTACAATGCATTTGAAGCCATTGGTAAGGGAGTGGATGAAGTATGCATTGGCCATGCCGAAGATCTGCATTTGTTGCGCGAACAGCACTTCGGGACAAGACTGGTGCGGTGAGGGCAGTTGTCGGCGCCGGATATCAGATTGAGGAGTAGGGGATAAGGGGGAACTTGTAATTTACGATAATATAACCTGAAAATGAATAAGATAACGATTATTGGAGGTGGGAATATCGGCCTTTCCTTGGCCAGGGGGTTGGTTAACAAAGCATATTGCCAAGCACAAGATATCACCTTGACGCGGAGAAATCTCAAGTCATTGAGCGAGGAGGCCGCGGACGGCTTCAAGGTGAGTGATAACAACAAAGTGGCCATCCACGACGCCAATGTTATCGTATTGGCTGTTTTGCCACAGCAATTGAAAAAAGTGTTGGAAGAAATTGCTCCTGTTGTATCGCCCGAAAAGCACATTGTAGTGTCGGTAATTTCGGGGGTTACCTGCGCCGATGTACGCGACAAGTTAGGCAATAATGTGCAGGTTGTCCGTGCTATGCCCAATACAGCCATTGCCATTGGTCAGTCGATGACCTGTATCGCGTCTGATAATGCTTCGGAGGAAGAGTTGGAACGGGTGACCCAGCTATTTGAAACGGTCGGTTCGGTAGTGACCATTAACGAAGATCTGATGACGTCCGCTACGGCGCTATGTGCCTGTGGCATCGCCTTCTTCCTCCGTGCGATCCGGGCCGCATCCCAAGGGGGCGTAGAAATCGGATTTCATGCGCATGATGCATTAAAAATGGCGGTTCAGACCGCTAAGGGTGCGGCAGACTTATTATTGCAAACGCAGAGCCATCCGGAAGGAGAAATCGACAAGGTTACTTCACCCAAGGGCTGTACGATAGCCGGATTGAATGAAATGGAACACAATGGGTTCAGTTCAGCTTTTATAAAGGGGATCAAATTGTCGGCGTTGAAAGCCGGAGGACTCTACAATGATTGAAAAACTGGTCCAGGATAGTACGTCGCTCCTGAGGGATCTTATTCGTATCCCTTCGTTCAGCAGGGAAGAGAACCAAACAGGCGATACGATTGAGCGGTTTCTGCAGCAACGGGGCGTGCGCACGTATCGGAAGATGAACAATGTTTGGGCTTATAACAAGTTTTTTGATCCGGCTAAACCGACTATCTTGCTTAATTCGCACCATGACACGGTAAAACCCAACACCGGCTACACACGTAATCCGTTTTCACCCGACATAGAAGATGGTATTTTGTATGGATTGGGCAGTAACGATGCCGGTGGATGTTTGGTGTCATTGATTGCCGCTTTTTTATATTTTTATTCACAGCAAGGACTCAAGTATAATCTTTGCATTGCGGCGACGGCAGAGGAGGAAATATCCGGTATCAATGGATTGGAACTGATCGTCCCCGATATAGGCTCCTTGGATTTTGCCATTGTAGGCGAACCGACGCTGATGCAGTTGGCCGTTGCAGAACGTGGACTGATGGTGCTGGATTGTGTGGCCCATGGCCAAGCAGGTCATGCAGCCCGTGAAGAAGGCGACAATGCCATTTATAAGGCGCTCAGAGATATTGAGTGGTTCATCACCTATCGTTTTCCTAGAGAATCGGAAGAGTTCGGACCGATCAAGATGAGTGTCACTGTTATCCATGCCGGGTCACAGCACAATGTTATACCCGCTACGTGTGAATTTGTAGTAGATATCCGGGTAACAGATGCCTATCGCAATGAAGAAGTACTTGACATTATCCGGCGGCATGTAACCTGTGACGTTAAGCCCCGTTCGTTGAGGCTTAAACCCTCCTCGATACCCAAAGATCATCCCATTGTACAGGCTGGCCTTGCGCTGGGGCGGACTACCTATGGATCGCCAACCACCAGTGATCAGGCACTACTGGATATTCCTTCGCTCAAGTTGGGTCCGGGGGACTCTGCCCGTTCACACATGGCTGATGAATTTATTTACCTGAATGAAATAGACGAGGGAATCCATCTGTATATAGCGATACTTAACAAAGTAGTTAACGGTTAGGTGATTTTTTTTATGAATGAGTAAGGGTATATTGCTCTTACGTTGTCTTGTGTAAAATTCAAGAATAACAAAATACATAATCATGAAAAAAACAAACTATCTGATGGTTCTATTAAGTGCAGTATTGGTATTGGTTGCAGCTTGTGATAAGGAAAAGGTGGTTTCCGCAGACGGACTTCCTTCCAAAGCCCAGACCTATATTACACAACATTTTCCGGAACATGAGATTCTGCAAGTGGTAAAGGAGCGTGACGATCTGAAGACATCCTACGATGTGTACCTGAGCGAAGGTTATAATCTGGATTTTGACAAAAACGGAAATATCGTGGGGGTAGAAGGCTCAAAAAAGCTGCCGGATAGCGTTATTCCCTCCAGCATACTTACTTACGTAAACGCCAATTATTCCGACTATTTCATATTAGACTGGGAATTGGATGACCGTGGGCAGGAAGTTAAGTTATCCAATGGGATGGAATTGCAGTTTGATAAGAATGGCAATTTCCAACGGATCGATTAACACTAGCAGGGATTCCACGCAAAGCCGTAAGCGTGTCTTTTTCGGTTTTGCGTGGAGACCTTGATAATATACGATTCGCCTAGCCGTAGCCTGTAGTTACTTTTTATGTAACATTTCCGGTTGAATACCATCCAAATGGTAAAAGTCAATTGCCATGCTTATCACAACAACACCTCAGGTAGAAGGGAAAAGAATCACTAAATATATAGGTTTAGTGAGTGGGGAAACCATCATCGGAGCGAATTTCTTCCGGGATATCTTTGCTGGAATACGAGATATCGTCGGTGGTCGTTCTGGATCCTATGAAAAAGTCTTGCGGGAAGCCAAGGAGACGGCTGTTTATGAAATGCAGCAATATGCAGCTTCTATGGGGGCTAATGCGGTAGTGGGAGTGGATCTTGACTACGAAACCGTGGGGAGCGGGGGCAGCATGCTTATGGTCACCGCCAGCGGCACCGCCGTGGTTATTGAGTAGGGGGCTGATTGAAAAAACTTTGGAGTCCCTTGATAAAGCTTAATTGGCCCGTGTCCATGTGATCCAAAAAGTTATAAATGAAAGCATTCAAATATACATGTTGGATGTCTTGATTTTTAAAAGCAACGGTCAATTTATAAATGGGATTGAGGGTCCATTCGCTATTTTCCAAACTGCCTGCTGTTAAAACCATGTTTAGGCGACTATCGGGCTTGTGAAGAGCCAGTTCGTCGGGTAGCCGATCCAGGTAAAAATCATGATACCACAGCGAGGGGCTCGCCGCAACGATGTTGGAAAAGATGTTTTGATCCTCTTTTACCTGTTGCAGCAAGGCCGCTAGTGCAAAGTATCCACCAAACGAATGCCCCAAGAGCGTACGCTGCGTGGTATCTACCCGTATTTCCATTTCCACCTGCGGCAATAACTCTGTGGTTATGAACCTGTAAAAATTGAGTCCACCGCCGGGAGCCGTTATTTCGTCTGATTCCAATGGTTTCGGGTAAAGGAAGTCCCGTACGCGAAGCGAATCCATTTTTTGAAAATCACCATATCCAATGCCTACCAAAATCAAAGGAGGCAGTAATCCTGTCATTTCATACTGCCTTATCAAGGGAGCCATCGAAGGGAAATAGAAGTCACCATCAACCAGCAAAACTATTGGGTAGCGTTGAGTGGTGTCTGAATAATAATCTTTCGGCAGTTGCATCGCTACGGTAAATGTATCGCCCACAGTAGCTGAATGATATTCACGGGTCGTGGTAAGATAATTAATCGGCTGGTTAAGTTGGGCTGTACCCAATGAAGGGAGTAGTAACAGCCACACAAGTAACGTATTATTTTTCATGGTTTACTGATTAAGCTGAAACAAAAATAAGGGCCTAATCAGCAGATATGTAGGTATTTAACGTTTTTAACAACTTTTACATTTTTTAACAATGTATGTCGGAAAGTTAGCGTCCAAACCGGAAGGATTTAAAGTTGAACCCTCCTACCTCAGCTAATATGCGTATTACACAATCTCCTTTGGCGAGTTCAGGAATCTCTATGGGAATGAGTGTCCAATGTTGTCCGCCCTCCGTTGCGGGAACTGAAATGGGTTGTTCCAATAATGTTCCATTGATATTCAATTGGATTCGGCCATGATCCGTTTCGTTAGACACCTCCAACTGTAGACGCTGAAGTCCGTCTTCATCGATTTCCAGGGTGTATTGAAGCCATTCACCGTCCTTGATATCAAAAATATGATAGCCCGACGAATCGGGCCGGATATCTACCCCGTCATTGCGGTAACTGTGACCACGGTTCCCCTGCGTATTCATACCGGGTGTATAATGATAGCTCGCTGTATCGGTGTCGTAATAGGCAACCCGTTGCCGACCTAAATCGAAGTCTACGGCATTCACTACGGACCCCGCGCGGATTGAATGTTTTACAAAAGGAAGGGCGTTGCGGGCGTGCACCTGCCGGAACATGGCATCAACCACGTCAGGATGGAAGATGTTGTTTTTCAGTTTGAGGTTTTCCAACCATTCGTTCAGGATGCGAAGTGCATCTTCTGGAGCAGGTTTTTCGCTTTTGCCCGACCAATAGTTAAGCAGATGTGCATATCCTTCCGGCTCCTTGATTTCTAAGGGTTGGTTGATACCCATTTTCTTATTTTGCCACCATGCCCACCCGATGCCATTGGTTTCACACAATTCAATGGCTTCGGTAAACCATGTGTTGGAGTTTTCACCCGATTCACCCAGCCACAATGGTATGTTATGTTCTTCGCGAAGGTCAAGAAACTGTTGGATGGCTTCCTGTACATTTGGATTGCCGTATTTGTGAAAACTAAGTACAAGGTTATCGTCCCACTTCGGAAAAATGCCATGGTAGTTGTTTGCGAATCCGTTTCCTTCCAGGAAGATGATGTGGTTGGTGTCTACTTCGCGGATGGTACGGGTCACCTCCACAAGAAACTGCCTTAGGGGAGCATTGGTTCGCTCGGCTATCCCTCTGAAATCGGTCGAATCCTCGAAGCCCCAATTGGTTTCATTGAGTACATCATAGCCACCGATCCATTCTTCTTCCGCATACCGCTCGGCTAATTTGCGCCATAGAGCGATGGTTTTAACTCGGTTTGCCTCACTTTCCCAAAAGGATGGGTTGTTGGGATTACGGTCGGAGATATTGAGATCATTACCTTGTCCTCCGGGGGCGGCATGGAGGTCGAGGATGAGGTACATACGGTTCGCTTTGCACCATTCAAGCAAGCTGTCTGTCATTGCAAATCCCTTTTCCAGCCATGTATGTTCGCCGGCCACGGGTTCCTCCTCCACGGGAAGCGTATATAAGTTATAATGCATGGGAAGCCGTATGGAGTTGAAACCCCAGGCTGCCATGGAGTCGATATCTGCTTTTTGGGTATGATTGGCCAGCCATTGTTCATAAAACTGTGACGTCCTTTCTTCGCCGACCAAATCTTCGATACATGCGCGGATGCGGTATTGTCTACCCAAGAAGCCCAGTCTAAACATATAACCTTCCTGCAACATCCACCCGCCGAGGCCCATTCCACGCAGGATGACGGTGTCTCCCCGGCCGTTGACAATGTGATGGCCTTGGGCTTTGAGAAAATTTCTTTGGGGAGGATGGCAGGCAGAGGCTAGTAACGCGAAAAATAGTATGGCTAAGAATGTTCTCATCGTATATCTTTCAAAAGTCGTCGTTTTACTTAGTAATGAATGGGGGCAACTGCTGCGACCGCACCCGGATTAATAATGCAGTTTTCAAATCGGATGCTCTCAAGCACTACATCCATCGCATCGGCTCCATCCGTTGGGAAATTACCCGGAATACGCATTAGTGCTGCATTTGGATTGGTATCGTGTCTCTTGAGGGGCCAATGACACCAGCCTATGTTATTATCTTCCAGTTTCCGGATGTTCTGGCGCAGCCATTCATTGGTGTTCTCTCCGGTTTCGCCTACCCAGACCGGAACATTCAGCCGATCTCTGAAATTCACCAGATTGCGGATGCGGTTGATTTGATTGGGGTCGGGATCTTGCTGCAGGTCATCTGCCTCGGGTATCCAATAGCGATGGGCACTGTAGATGAGGTTGCTGGCGTCGGTGAAATCGCCCGGTAATAAGCCGTTGTAATTGTTCCCCCACCCATTTCCTTCTACCATGATCAGGTGGGTATCCCCGCTGGCGCGTATTACATTGATGATGCGTTCGTGGATGCTCTGTATCCATGCGTTTTGAGGTACATTATTGGGCTCATTGATAAGGTCGTACCACGCAATGCGGTCGTCATCGCGATAACGGGCGGATATGGCTTTCCATAGTGCCACCGTAACGTCCTGGTAAACGGGACGCCCTTGGGTATCCCGGCCTAACCATAAATAATTCGGTTCAAAAATGTCTGCGATATTGATATCGGTGCCTTGACCACCGGGCGCAGCATGTAGATCGAGCACAACATAAAGGTTATTAGCTGCGCACCAGTCCAACAAGCGATCAATGAGGATAAAACCATCCAGATCGTCTTTTGTAAACAGGTCGCCCGTATCATTCCATGCTGCCAATGCATGGGTATACGTATCCAAGGTCGCTGGGTTGCGGATGACCGAATGCCTTAGGGCACGCTGTTCCGGGGTGAGAAATAAGTCGTAGTGCATTGGCAATCGTACGGAGTTGAAACCTAGTGAAGCAATGTAGTCAATGTCTTTCTTTGTAATGAAGTTATCCCGCCACTGCCGATAAAAAGTCTCTACCTGCTCCTCCGTTAGTCCTTGGTTGTAATAATTCCGCTTCATTTGCCATTGGGTCGCAGCCTTGCTTTGATCGTGTGGATTGAGCATGTAGCCTTCTTGGAGCAGCCAATACCCCAAGCCGACGGCACGCAGTACCACCTCTTCGTTTTGTGTATTGACCACCTTGTTTCCTTCGGCCCGGAGGCGGCTGAGTTGAGTAAACGAAAGAGAAATACGTTCTTTCGGGGGTGGTGGCTCCGGCGGAGGAATATTGGGGGGCTGTGGATCAGCGCGCAAGCAGCCGAGTATTGCCCACAGCGCCCCTATCCAAGTGATATGTTTGATTGCAATCATTCGTGAGAGCCGGTCAATTTTCAACGAGGTCATAAACCCGTACATAGTCTACTTCCATACTGGCTGGAAAAGCGGCCTCATCAACTCCCTGCTGTCCGCCCCAATTGCCACCTACAGCAATATTGATGAGCCAATGGAAGCCTTTGTCGAATGGCCAAACGCGGAATCCGCCACCTTCATTGGTAAAACTGAAAATCTGCACATCATCGACATATCCGCGGATATACGCAGGAGTCCAATCCACGCGGTACAGGTGAAAGTCAGTCGTCGCATTTTCGATTCGCTTGGTTGCGGTTTTTTGGGTGCCTATGACGTGATTATATGCCTCGGTATGCACACTGATGTGCACAACGTCCTGATCATATCCTACGTGTTCGAGAATATCGATCTCGCCCGATGCCGGCCATCCTCCGTATTCCCAATCGGTAGGGAGCATCCATACTGCTGGCCACGTCCCCACGCCGGGGGGTACTTTGGCCCTGACTTCGAACCGGCCGTAGCGGAAGTCCGCTTTTCCACGGCTCACCAGCCGCGCCGAGGTATAGTCAGATTCCTCGTAGTCCTCGCGGATTGCGGTAAGGGTGAGTACACCATCGCCCACCTTCGCATTTTCCAATCGTTTTTCTGTATAATACTGCAACTCGTTGTTGCCCCAGCCACCTGCCCCTATATCGTATCCCCATTTTGTTTCATCGGGTAGTCCGTCATAGTCGAATTCATCCGCCCAGGACGGGGCAGCTGTAAAGGTATATTCCTTTGGCTTGGGCGGCTCGGGGTCAGGAATATTCGGTACCCGCGGTTCTTTGCTGCATGCGATGAGCAAAAAAGGGAATAAAACAAAGCTTGTCATGTGATAAAAATTCATTGGTATGTATTTATCAGTTGTCGGATCGCAAGGTAAAGGTCCACCAACCGGCCCCGCCGATGTTTACGCCGATTTTCAGGATGTCATATCCTTCTCCATTGACATTTTGTTCCATTGCGATGATATCATAGGTGACGGATTCCCCGGCGGGACCTTCCGGCGTTTCACCACCGTTGTGGGCTTTTTTTACACCGATATGGGCACCGCGGCCATCCAGCCGTAGTTGACCCAACCCGTTAATGCCGGTACCTTCGGTGACCGAAAATTTAAACGTACCCGAATTCCATGCGGCTTGGTTACCGGTCAGGTTACTAGCCGGTTCACAAGATGTTGATGCACTTCCAAGGTATCCATCGGCAAAGAAATCGCCTTTGTTGTCGTAGATAAAAGTGCCTTCGGGATCAAACTTAAAGGTGAATTCATCGTTGAATTCACAGGCTCGTCCCGTGACTTCGCCGGTACCGCTTGCCCACCAATTGCCTGAATCAGGACCTTGATCGCCTACTTTAAATGCACCGGCTTCCGGGTTATATCGCCATACTTTTTCGGTACATCCGGCGATAAAACCAAGAGCGCGGTCGGGATTGCAGGCAGTAGGATCGCTTTGCGAGATCGTTACTTGCTTCGTTACGGTGGCAATGCCGCCTGGAGTGACCGCTGTCAATGTCACATCGTATTCTCCTTCGAACGTAAATCTGGCCGAAACATTGTCTCCCTTAAATTTCTGACCCGTACTGGTTTCCCAATATGCAATTGAAGTGCCAGGGGTACTATTGACGAACACCATGGTATTGGAGTCATCCCCGGATTGTATTTCAAAATCGGCAGCGGGGATGCTGCCCAAGCTGTATTTTTCCTCCTTGCAACCGTGCAAAGGGAGTATTGTTATCAGAAGCCCGCCCACGATCATTTTCAATGGGGAGGTAAATGCATATCTGTTCATTTTTATATCAAACTAATTGATGATAACTAATTGTCTGTTATTCATAGTGTCCCTTATTTATACGCATCGTGTTGCACCAATTGCGTATTCAGCAATTCGGCATACGGGATAGGCAGTACCTCGTGTTTGCCTGCGACAAACCCGCGGGAAGCCAGGGCGGTTGCTGCTCTCCCTGACCTAACGAGGTCGTACCAACGATGGCCTTCGGTGGCTAACTCTTTCCGGCGTTCGAGGAAAATATTGTCCAATGTGGCTTCTATCGGGTTGAGTCCCACGCGGCCCCTTACGGCATTAAGTAATTGATAAGCGCGGGTACCGGGTCCGCCGCCTTGCCCATCTTCAATGAGGGCCTCAGCTTCCATCAGGTAAGTATCGGCTAGACGGATTTCGATGTAATCCTGGGGGTAATTCAGTTCACGCACACCAGATGTGGCGGCAAATTCAACCAAGGGTGCGTATTTTTGGATAAACCATCCGGTGTTCATGTATCCTTTTTCGTATTGCGCAATCCCATTTTTTTCCAAGCTATCTAAATCTGCTACGGTTGCCTTGAAGCGCGGATCGTAATGCAGTAGATCATACAACTCCTGGGTAATGGGGCAGAAGCTCCAGCCGGAATAATAATAGGGACCGCTATATCCCCTTGGGCCAAACATGGTAGTGGCTACGTTGCCGTAGAACTGCCCCCAATGATCCCACGTGCGGGCACCACCCTGCGAACATACAATTTCCAAAATGGATTCAGCGTGAAATTTGTTGTCGGGGCGGAAGACATCTTCAAAATTCTCCAACAAGCGGTACCCATATTCACTAGTACCACCCGGCGTTCCGTTTACAACTGCGAGTTCACGGGCGGCATCTGTCCATTTCTTTTGATACAGGTATACTTTGCCTAAGAGTGCCTGTGCCATGCCCTTTGTAGCCCGTCCTCCTTCAGTTGCAGCAGGCACTGTTGGGGGTAATACAGCTAAGGCATCTTTCAAATCTTGCTCGATCTGAGCATATACGACAGTCGGATCCACCTGGACTTGCTCACGCATGTTGTCCGTGGTTAAGGGTTCCAAATAAAAAGGAATGTTCCGGAATAGCCGCACCAGGTCGAAGTAAAAATAGCCCCGTAAAAATTTGGCCTCAGCAAGGTAACGCGCTGTGACTGCCTCGCTAAGCCCCGGAATGCCGGCTTCTAATTTCTGGATGAAAATATTGGCCCGGGATACACCCGTGAAGTTGCGGTTCCAATAATCCTGTTGCGGACCCTGACTCTCATTGAGTGTATAGTTGCTCCAGCGTTGCCAGGTCTCCATGTCATTGGGGCCACCGCCACCGGCTACGTGATCGTCTGATGCACTGTTAACCGCGCCAAAGTTGAGGTACGATACGGCTGTTTGCCAACCGATGGGATCATACACCGAAACCAGGCCTGCCAAAGCTTCGTCTGGATTACTGTAATAGGTTTCTTCCATCAATGTGCCTTTTGGATCCGGATCGAGAAATGCATCGGAACACGAACCCAACCCAATCAGCACAGCGGCTATCATGGAGAGGGTAAGATAAGTGGTATTTCGTTTCATGATTATGCTGTTTTATGATTATAATGTCAAATTGAGGCCAAATAAAAACGAGCGGGCTTGGGGATACACACCGGCATCGATTCCCCACGTATCTGAGCCGCCACCCACTTCAGGATCATACCCGGTATATTTTGTAAACGTGAGCAGGTTGTTGCTGCTTACGTATACCCTGATTTTGTTGATTCCGATTTTGCTGACCCATGTGACGGGCAGTGTATATCCGAGTTGCAGGGTTTTGATGCGCAGGTAGGCGCCATCTTCCAGGAAATATTCGGAAGCTTTTGAATAATTTTGGTTGGGATCTGAAAGGGTTGCCCGGGGGCGTTCGTTGGTACTTCCCTCACCTACCCAGCGATTGAGAATTTTACTGTGCCAATTGGCATTCGTAATGTCGAGTCGCCTCAACCCTTGAAAAATCTTGTTTCCGGCAGACCCTTGACCGAAGATCATCAGGTCGAAGTCTTTATAGGATGCATTGATGGTCATCCCATATGTCAAGGTAGGAATGGCAGTGCCCAAAAATGTACGGTCATCTGTGGAGATGCTGCCGTTGCCATCCAGATCGGCCCATTTAAAATCTCCCGGCACCGCATTGGGTTGGATGGGATTGCCTTCTGGACCGGTATAGTTGTCAATTTCCGCTTGGTTCTGGAACACGCCTAAGATTTTGTATCCATAGAACGAATTATAGGGTTGGCCGATGGTAGTGCGCTGTGCATTGTTGGCGAGGTTTTGGATACTTCCGGCTCCATCTTCGGTGAATGCCACATCTGACCCTAAATAATTAACCGTATTCGTAGTACGGGAAATGTTGCCATTGACCGCGAGATTGAAATCTCCGATAGCTTTCCGGTATCCCAGCTCCACTTCGAAACCTTTCGCTTCAAGGTCAGCTAGGTTATACCAGGGATCGGCTAATCCGGTGTATCCCGGTATGGTCACCGTGCGCAAAATGCCGGACGTTTCTTTTTGGTACCAGTCGAATGAAAGGGTCCAATCCCGGAACAAAGAAGCATCAAAACCGATGTCTAACTGGCTGGTTTCTTCCCATGCCAGGCTAGGGTTGGCCGGCGCGTTGGGACTGGCACCGATATACATGTTGTCAATACCGAAAAAATAGTTCCGATCATTGCCCATACCGATGGTTGGAACAAAGCGGAAGTCTGCGGTATTGTCATTTCCTACGACCCCATAGGAAGCCCGGATTTTGAGGTTGTTCAAGATATTATTCGGGGTCCAGAAATCTTCGTTGGTGAGTACCCATCCCACCGATGCGGATGGAAAAATCCCGTATTTCTTGTTCGCTCCGAATTTAGAAGACCCATCGCGCCTGATGATACCGGTAAACAGGTACCTCTCCTTATAATCATAAGTTATGCGTCCGAA
This sequence comes from Parapedobacter defluvii, assembly GCF_014642075.1. Classification (GTDB taxonomy): domain Bacteria; phylum Bacteroidota; class Bacteroidia; order Sphingobacteriales; family Sphingobacteriaceae; genus Parapedobacter; species Parapedobacter defluvii. Next base: position 57,240 of record NZ_BMIK01000008.1, read on the forward strand.
AAGCGAAGACAGATTGTGAGTAATACCATCCCTCGCATCGGCTATAATGTCTTCCCTAGGGACCTTGAGATTAAATGTGGCCTCTTCAAAATTAGTTGCCGCAATATTATTAAAGGTAATAAAAGTACCGCTAGACAGGTTGTTCAGGTAGGCGCCTTGACCCAAAAGCACGGTAAAATTGTGGCCTTCAATATTACGGCTGTAAGAGATCGTATTTTCAATGTTCCAGTTGAAACCTTGTTCACGGGCGCGATAAAATTCGGTGGTGGACCGGTTTTGTACGGCACTGAGGTAATAAATACCGCTGAAACTTTCAGATCCCCACCAAGCCAGTTTGGCACCCAGTGTAGACCGGATGCGTAAGCCTTCGATGGGCTCTATTTCGCCAAATACATTACCGACAATGTTGTGAGAGAATCCGTAGTTTCCCAGACGGGTATCAACATATGCGAGCGGGTTGGTCATCTCCTGTGCCACATTGGTGGATATTCCGTATGGATTTCCATTAGCGTCCCGCACCACAGGCTGGGTACTATAGGGTGGTTGATTGGCTACATCGGGGTCGGTGATTACTGCCGGGGTCAGTGGGTCAAGATTGATAGCCGAGCTAAGCGGACCGCCAAATTCGCTGTTGGTAGCAAGTGCCCCCTGGCTTTTGATGTAAGAGTACCCTAGGTTTTGTCCGAATCTAAGCCATTTTTTGACTTTATGGTCGGAATTGAAACGTATGTTGTATCGGTTATAGTTAGAAATTTCTGGTGTCACAACCCCGTCTTGGCCGAAGTATCCGAACGATGTATAGAAGGTGGAACGGTCGCTTCCGCCGCTGATGCTCAGCTCATGGTTTTGGATCGGCGCATTATTTTCAAAAACGGTGCTTTGCCAATCCGTCCCCTCACCCAATGATTCGGGGTTAGGATAAATGATTCCACCACCGTCGTTTAGGGAAGCTTCATTCCGGATCGTGGCATATTCGGTAGCGTTGAGCAAATCCAATTTTTTTGCGGGGGCCTGTGTGCCATAGTAGCCGTTATAATTGATCCGCATATCACCCACATGTCCTTTTTTAGTTGTCACCAAGATGACACCTGTGGCCGCACGGGTTCCATAAATGGCTGCAGATGCCGCATCTTTTAATACTTCGATGGACTCGATGTCGGATGCGTTTAAGTAATCGATCCCGCCTGCATCCACGACCACCCCATCCACGACATAGAGGGGGGTATTGTTGTTAATAGTGGTTACGCCCCGTACCAGTATCGAAGCGGGAGAACCCGGTGCGCCCGAGTTGGATGTGATTGTTACTCCCGAAGTGCGGCCTTGGAGTGCGGTCTCTAACCGACCTACCACCTGATTTTCGATGTCACTGGATTTTACGCTGGTGATCGCTCCGGTTACTACACTTTTCTTTTGTGTTCCGTAGCCTATTACAACCACTTCTTCGAGTGTGCTGAGATCTTCTTCCAGCGACACGTTGATCGCGCCGCTTGTTCGGACCTCGATGTGTTGTGCCATCATCCCCAATTGCTGGAATACCAGTGTTGCTTCGGCTTGGGGTATCTCAATGGTGTAATAGCCCGAGTCATCGGTGCTAACAGCAGTACCGGTACCCTGTATGGTAACGGTGACACCTGGCAATGGTCTTCCATCGGTCGCTGCCGTCACCTTACCTGTCACATGCAGCGTTTGTGCGGCAAGTGCAAATGGGGATACGCACATACACAACATAATGAATGCATGTAGAACTCCTTTTTTCATAATGACGAATTATTAAATATGGTTAACAAATTGGTTTTAATCCTTTGCACTTCGATGCAAAAGGTTAACGCAAATCTAAGGTTAAGGTTTAAACCGGAGTATTTAAGGCATTCTACAATACCCCTACAACAGTTATGAAATTGACGATTTTGAGGGATAAATATACCTACAATCCCCCTACAGGCTTATTGCAACTGGCTTTGGGACAGTGCAATACCTATTTAGGGTTGTTTGCTTACAGAAACATGTAACAGAAACTCATACAAATTCTGTTCCGGATCCAGTTTGAGTTTCTTTCTCAACCGGTATCGTCCTACTTCCACGGCTTTGATCGTGATGTTCATCAGCTGAGCAATTTCTTTGGATGATAAGTTCATTCTAAAAAAAGCACATAATTTCAGTTCATTAGGCGTCAAATCGGGATATTGTTCTTTGAGATTGGTGAAAAAGCCTTCATTTACATGGTTGAAATGGACACTGAATTGTTCCCAATCTTCATCGGTCCGCTCGGCATTACGGATCAGCCGGATCAGCTGCCTGAAATTGATGCTGCTATCGCCGAATTCATGCTTTTTAATTACATTAAGTATGGTATCCTTTATTTTGGCCAAGACCTCCCCACGCTGGACAAGATGCATGGTCATGTTGGCTAATTCTTTGTTTTTAAACATGATTTCCGTTTCCAGTTTTTCATTTTTTAGTCGCACCACTTCCTTTTCGCTGCGCTCCAATTCCAACTGATTTAAATACAATTCACGTTCGTGCTTTTGCTGAAGCTTTCTTTTTTGCCATTTAAATAGCAGAAAAATGAGAACCCCAATCAATATCCCATAGAGGGTATTACTGAAGGCGTTATTGTACCAGGGTGGTGCAATGGTAAATCGATAGGCCTTCACGGCAGATTCATTGCCATTGCTATTCCTTGATTTGACTTTAAAGGTATAGGTGCCCGCCGGAAGGTTTGTGTATTCCTTTTCACTCCGGTCGTTCCAACTGGACCAGGTCCGGTCAAACCCTTCCAATAAATAGCTGAATTCGACATTATCCTGTTGGTCATACAGGGTAGTTGAAAATGAGAAATGAAATGAATTAGATTGGTAATCCAGATGGGGTGATGCGATTTTGGCGGAGGGATGCCCCCCAAACAATATCCGTTCGTTCTTTTCGCCGTCGATTACATTGATAACATTCAATAGTATATCGGGCTTGCTGATTGTCTCTTTATACCTTTTGTAATTGAGATGGATTGCGCCTTTGTTTGCACCGATGAAAATATTTTCATCATTCAAGGCGTAAACGGATTCAAATCCACCTAACACTTTACCGTTTAATTCGGGAAAATAGGTAACTGAAAAAGGGATATCCTCATTAGGAATGGAAAAATCGGCCACACCAAGTTTTTTATGGGTAATAAACCATACATTTCCATTTCGATCTTCATTGAGGTATTGGAGTTCCATCCCTTTGAACCGTGGATAAAACAGCGGGGAAGGTACAAAACGGTCTTTGTGTTCGTCGTATTCGTAAATACCATCGTTGGTGGCTACGGTAATTTTGTTTTTTATGAAAAAGAGGTAGTTATACAGCGAAGAAGGGAGTCCATTATCGACCGTATAGGTCTTTTGTTCAGTTACCCGATTGTAATCATCTGAAAGATGGAATTTAAAAATCCCACGGTAAGGATGTGAAGCCCAAACGGCTTGTGCATGATCATCATAGTAGATGAAACGTAGAGATTCATAGGGGCTTTCGATGCGGGTGACATCGTTAAAACGGACGCCGTCAAAATCCAAACGTTGTAAGCCCAGGTATGTGCCGGCGATGATATGTTTAGATGGAAACACGCGCGACATGGGCTGGTAAAGCCAGGTGCCGGGAACGGTGTAGATTTTGTTTGCAGACTGGCCCGCAATTTCAAATCCCCCATCTTCGTGTCCCATTAACAGGCGACCATTAATTTCGTTGAGGCTCCATACCTGACCTTCTGTATGCGGTATTTCAGTAAAATCAGCTTTGGAAAGGCTAACGTCTTTTTGCTTCAAGTCGATGGGGGTAGCATATAACCCATTGGATGTGCCAATATAAAGATGCTGATCAAAGAGACGTATGGCATAGCTGCTGATCGGGCTGCTTTTGCTGGGATGGATGTACTTCACTGCACTGTTCACAGCAATGAAATCAATGCCGTCATCCAAGGCCAGCCACAGATTCCGGTTTCGGTCAATAAATACACTCCGGACGTTATTTTTTTGCAAGCCCTCTCCGTATACGTATTGCTGAATGAGCTTATCGTTGCGATCCACGATAAGTACTCCCGCTGAGGTTGTGCCAAAAACAAACCAGTTCTCATTGACCGGTAATCCGCAATAGATTCTGTCTACGGAAAACAAATCATCTAAGGGGGTTTTTTTGCGGATTAACTCGTTACCCACGAGATAGAATAAGCCCTGTTTGAGGGTGGAGACCAAGAGGGTGTCTTCACTGTAGGGCATAATCGCCGTGATGTTGTCGCTGACTTCTGTGTCGGTGGTCAGCGGTTTCCAAAAACCATCTTCAAACCGGAAGATTCCCTGATGCAGGGCCTGCGCATACAGCTTGCCTGCCGCCTGACCCAAGAACTGCCACTCGCTAGCTGCTTTGTCTACGGTAATGCGGTCCTCTTTGTAATGCAATAGCTTGGAATTGGCTCTGAAAAAAACGTCAGAACCCATGATCACGATGTCCCAAATGTCGGCAAATTGGCGCTCCGGCTTGGGGATCAGGTTGACCAATGAATGGTAACGAAGTATGCCTGCACTGTCTGCGTTGAAGTATCCTACCTCATCTTGTCCACCCACATAAATTCGATTATCCGGAGCAATGGCGACAGACCGTACTACCGTGGCATTAGGCAGTGGATAAATATTCCAGTAACGTCCGTTGAATGTCAGCAAGCCTTCGTTATTGCCAAAGTACATGATACCTTGGGTATCTTGCGCAATATCCCAGTTCTGTAATCCACCTTTATACTGATCGCTGTTATAATTAATGATCTGCGGAATGGCTACCCGATGTTGAGCTGAGGCGACCAACACAAACGCAAGACAGCAACCGATAAAGATTGTTTGTTTCAATGGTTAGTGTGTTTTTCTGCCAACAAAGGTACGGATAATTGCATAATCTGAGCATTTTGAGTAAGTTTGTCTCAGATACACTAAAACAAACAGATCGCATGACTCAATATGCACGCAGATTGGTATTGGGTTTGTTGGTGTTGTCGTCTATGGCGGTGATACCTGCCCTCGCTCAAAATCAGCTATCCCTTATCCCGGAGCCTAATACCTTAGAAATTCACGAAGGAGAATTTGTATTTCCTTCGGTTACGCCGGTATACGCATTTGATGAATTTTCAGACGTCGCCTTGTTATTGTCTGAGCATCCTTATGCACACTTCACGCCGGTTGAACGTATCAAATCTCATAAACGGATACCTGAAAATGGTGTAAGGCTCATTCGGGCGCGGGAGGAAGATAAGCTTCCGGCCGACGCATACCGATTGGTGGTAGATACAGGAGGTGTCACGATTACAGCACATCAGCCTGCCGCAATTATCAATGGAATATTGACACTATTGCAATTGGCATATACCCAGCCTGATGGCCGGATCTTGCCCGCCATGATGATTGAGGATAGGCCCCGTTTTGCATATCGCGGGCTCCATCTTGATGTCTCTAGGCACTTCTATCCGCTATCGTTTCTTAAGAAGTTCATTGATCTGATGGCGCTCTACAAGTTCAATATGTTCCATTGGCATCTTACCGACGGTGCTGGCTGGCGCTTGGAAATCAAGCAGTATCCCGAGCTTACCCGGAAAGCGGCTTGGCGCACACATGTAACATGGAAAGATTGGTGGCAAAACGGGAGAAGATATTTAAATGAAGGCGATCCCAACGCAAGCGGCGGATATTACACGCAGAACGAAGCACGGGAATTGGTGGCCTATGCTGCGAGAAAAGGCATCACTGTTATTCCGGAGATTGAAATGCCGGGGCATTCCGATGAAGTGCTGGCTGTTTATCCTGAGTTATCGTGTTCCGGACAAGCATACCAACACGCTGAATTCTGTATAGGAAATGAGGAGTCATTTACGTTTCTAACCAACGTATTGAATGAAGTTGCCGATGTTTTTCCTTCGGAGTATATCCACATTGGTGGAGATGAAGCAGGTAAAGAATCGTGGAAGACGTGTCCCAAATGCCAGGCGTTAATGGAGAAAGAAGGGCTCAAGACGGTGGATGAATTGCAAAGTTACGCGGTAAAACGTATTGACGCCTTTTTGAAAACGAAAGGGAAGAAATTGATTGGCTGGGATGAAATACTGGAGGGGGGAATTCCCGAGGGTGCAACGGTGATGAGTTGGCGTGGAGAGGAGGGAGGAATCCAGGCAGCTAACGCAGGTCACAATGTAATTATGACACCCAATTCACACCTTTATTTCGATTATTACCAAAGTGATCCGCGGACCCAGCCCGAGGCTATTGGTGGTTATATTCCTTTGCGTAACGTCTACGAATATGAACCCATTCCCGCAGGCGTAGCCGCAGATAAAGTAATCCATATTTTGGGTGCACAAGGTAATATTTGGACCGAATATATGCCTACAACTGAGCAGGTTGAATACATGGCTTTTCCCCGTGCGTTAGCTTTAGCAGAGGTCGTGTGGTCCGATCCGAAGCAGCGGGACTGGAAAGATTTCAATGAGCGACTGCAGCAGCACTACAAGTTGCTGCAAAAGTTTCATGTCAATTATTACCGCCCGTCATACCGGGTAGATATCGCGGTGCATTTTAATCCAGATACGTTGACCAATACGGTGTCCATGTCCACCGAACAATACGGGCCGGGTATCCGGTATACGACCGATGGCAAGGAGCCAGATGCGAAATCGGCACTGTATACCGAACCGATCGAGCTATCGGTGCCTGCTACCGTGAAGGCGGCATACTTTGTGGATTCGGGTCGTGTTGGACCGGTAACGATGGCCAAGGCCGATGTTCATAAAGCCATTGGCAAAACCGTTTCTTACCAAACACCCTGGGATACCTATGCGGCGGAAGAGACCCGTACGCTGGTAAACGGAAGTAAAGGTGGGCAGCGGGCCGATGACGGTCAATGGCAGGGATTCCGCAACAATGTGGATGTAACCGTTGATTTTGAACGTCGTGAGGAATTGCATCGCGTAGCTGTGGATTTCCTGCAGGACCGAGCTGTAAATGGCTATCTTCCCGGTGAAGTGAAAGTATTGCTGTCTGACAATGGTAAAAATTTCCGCGAAGCAGGCACCCTGGTAAATGATATATCTCCAGAAGAACGTTTCCCTGTGTCCAAGACTTTTGAATTCCAGTTCGATTCTCCGCAGACGGCCCGTTACCTGCGTATTGTGGCAACGAATGTACAGCATGAATTGTTACTTACAGACGAGGTGGTGGTGTATTGACGTATTCCTTTTTTTGAGAGATCAGTGTTCGGTTGGTTAAACGAGGAAAGTTTTTAACCGCCATGACCAATGTGGTTGTAATATTTTAGGTTTGATTTTATAACAATATCGATTGGAAGATAGCTTTTCTTGTTGATAGCCTTTTTTAGAATCAACAGGTCGTAAAATAACTGGATACCCGCATAGGCTTGTGTATAGGGTTGCTGCGAGATAAGAAAATCGATTACGTCGTTCTTCAAATACTTTACATTTTCCTCAATCAGGTCATAACCAATTAGTATGTGATTTTTTTTTGGCGAAAACACCGGTGCTACCCGTTGAATACCGTTAGTCACGAATATTCCTTCAACCAGGGGACTGGCTTTGATTAATCCCGAAAGTTCAGTTTCTATGTGTTCATTGGCCAGCGTACTTTCATATTTTATGATGGATCGTTGCTTTGATTTAAAGAATTCCTTGAAACCGTTTTCCCTGCTGGTGAAATGTAAGTGATTATCTTGCTCTTGCGTTAAGGAGATAATTAAGATCGTTGATGAACCAGATACCGATTTATCCAGCAGTTCGGCAGCCAGGAACCCACTATCGAAAGAATGCTGGCCGATAAATGGAATATTTGGAAGTTCAGGCAACTGTGTGTCAAAGAATATGACGGGGATACCATTTCGTTTAAGTCGTTGCACGAACTTTACCGTTTCAGCCGCAAAAATGGGAACCATAAATACACCATCGTAGTTGTTCTCCAAGATAGAGGCTGTTTGTTTCACAAACGCTTGTTTGTCATTTTGATGAAATCGGTGAACCTCGATCTGAAAACCGTACGGTTTAAGTTCATTCATAGCATCGGCAAAACCCCGCTCGTGCTCTTTCCAGTAAGGGATGTCAGGTGTGGCTTCAGGCAGCAAGGCAGCAATCGAATATTGCTTCGCCGATTTTAGGCGGCTGGCAAGGATATTTGGGGTATAACCCAGCTCTTCGATGGCTTTTAAAATCCGTTCTTCCGTCTTTTTCGAAACCCCTCCCCGATTGTTGAGTACTTTGTCTACAGGGCCAGTAGAAACACCCGCGTGAAGGGCAATATCTTTAATGCCAACAGGATTTTTTTTCATCACAAACGATCGTTAATTGGCTAACCAGTACAAAGGTGAGCCGGTTAGAGGACACAAAAATACAAGTAAATTAATGATTTATATGAAAAAAAAGTTTGAAAATTTAGGTTTTCAAAATTTTATATTTATTATTGCAACATAAACGTGAACGTTCACTATTTAAAAGCGATTGATTCGCTTTTTTAACAAATCGAATAGTTAACGTTCACTATTTTTAAAATTTAAGTTATTACTAACCAGTTTTTACAAGTTAAATTATGAAAATCGGTATTGATAGTTACTGTTATCACCGACTGTTTGGAGAAGTATATCCCCAACAAGATCACCCCGAACGATTATTATCTTTTGATGATTTTTTGCAGAAAGCTATCCAGCTACCCGTGGATGGTCTTTCACTGGAATCCTGTTTTTTTCCAAAGTTTGATACTTCGTATTTACGGGCAGTCAAAGAAACATTAGACGGTGCCGGGATGGATCGCGTATATGCTTGGGGGCATCCCGATGGGCTGGAGCGAGGAGAAAATCAGGCGGCTTATGACGAGATGTTGGCACACATTGAGTATGCCAGTCAGCTTGGTGCGGAGGTGATGCGGGTGGTGGGTAGCAGTCTCCGTTTCCGGTTTGAGCCCCATGGTCCGCAACTCGAAAAATTGGGCCAACAGTTTACAGAGGCAACCAAAATAGCAGAACGATACGGTATTAAACTGGCAGTTGAAAACCATATTGATTATAACGCCGATGAAATCTTACAGTTGGTGCATCATGTAAATTCACCTTTTTTCGGAGTGAACTTCGACACGGGTAATTTTTTACGGGTTTTAGACGATCCGATCCAAGCCATGGAAAAACTAGCCCCTTACGTGTACGCCACCCACATCAAGGACCTACGCCCGGTCAAAGGAGTGTCCGTTAGTGAATGGTACTTTTTCTCCTGTGTTCCAACCAATCAAGGATTGATAGATAACCGTAAACTAGCCCGGATACTTCATGACCATGAGTACCAAGGGTTTTTAGCTGTCGAAATCGACTTTCTTCATCCGGATTACAGCAATAAGGAAGAGGAGGTAGTGCATGAAAGTATCGCTGAACTGCGGAAGATCACAAATTTTTAGGGATTAGCACCATGAAGCAATTAAACATCGGCATCATTGGATATAAATTTATGGGGCGGGCGCATAGCAATGCCTGGAAGAAGGCATCGCTTTTCTTTGATATTCCGTTTCAACCGGTTTTAAAGGTAGCTTGTGGACGGCATCGGGATAGCCTGATGGAGTTTGCCAAGAAATGGGGATGGGAAGAAACGGAAACAGATTGGCGACGCCTTATCGAACGCGATGACATTGATGTCATTGACATTGCCACACCTCAACACCTGCATGCGGAAATCGCTATGGCAGCCGCAAAGGCAGGAAAGCATCTTTTTTGCGAAAAACCATTGGCCATGACAAGCGCAGAAGCTGAGACAATGTTGCAGGTATGCAAGCACAGTGGAGTAACACATTACCTGAATCACAACTATCGGCGCGTGCCGGCGATTGCTTTGGCCAAGCGAATGATTGCTGACGGGTTAATCGGGAATATCTATCATTGGCGGGCAGCTTATCAACAAGATTGGATTACCGATCCAAATTTTCCCCTCACCTGGCAGTTGCAACGCGAATTGGCACAAGCCGGACCCCAATGGGACCTCAATTCACATTGTGTGGATTTGGCGCATTACCTTGTTGGGCAAATCACTGACGTGACGGCCTTGACCAGGCGTTTTATTGATCAGCGGCCATTGGCCGTTGAAGGAGCAATGGGGAACCTAAAAGCTGAAGCTGCTGGCTATGGCATGGGTGAAGTGACTGTGGAAGACGCAGCACTTATGCTCGTCAATTTCGAAAATGGTGCCGTTGGATCGTTTGAAGCAACCCGGTTTGCCAATGGCCGTAAGAACAAGCTTTCTTTCGAGATTTACGGGAGCGAGGGAGCTATTACGTTCGATTTGGAACGGATGAATGAGCTGCAGTACTTTTCAACCCGGGACCCGGATGGACTGAGAGGATTCCGCACATTACTCGCGACCGATGAAAACCATCCCTACATCAAACATTGGTGGCCTGCTGGACACATCATCGGTTACGAACATACTTTTATCCATGCCGCCGCAGATTTTGTAACGGCACTGGGTAGCGGCACGGCGATTAAGCCTGATTTTGCAGACGGTATCGCGATTCTGAAAGTACTCGAAGCCGGTCTGAAATCGGCAACTGAACGGAAAACTATACGCGTTGAATAACTATCAAATACAGTCAAAAACAAAGATAAATGAAAACATCACTTAAAGACCAGTTCCTTACAGAAGGATATGTCATCATCGATGTATTAACAGATTTGGAAATCAGTCAGTTTAGGGTTCTTATGGATGCGTTGCTTAACCCGGAGGTTAAAGCGGAGGATACGAAGAAGCACAGTTCGTCATTCCAACATTTGGGTGATGACCTGGCAGACTTCGGCCGGGAAGCACGACAATATTACTTTCATCTGCTTACCAAGGAAGGTACCGCACCCATTCTCCATGCATTTCACCATCCTATCATTTTAAAAGCTGTCGAGGAAATTATCGGCCCTGACTTGATTATCAATAACGCCTCGATATTGGCGGCCAACGAAGGGACATCCTATTCACTGGGCTGGCACCGCGATGTGATCCAGATTCCCGAAGATGAAATAGCCGATTGGCTTTTTTCGAAGGAGCGTTTCCATAATAGCGTGCAGATCAACTTACCATTGGTCGAAGAAAACTCCTTATGGATAGTGCCGAGGAGTCATAACCGTCCCAATACACCCGAGGAAAATGCGGCGTTTGCAGGTTCAAAACATTATGCTCCGATTGGCGCGGAGATGCCGGGGGGGATTCCCGTAACTCTCAAGGCCGGACAGGCTGTTCTTTATAACAATAATCTGATACATAGAGGATACACGGAGACCATGAAAGTTCCGCGGCGAACCCTGCATATGGGCTATCATAGCGCGGCATATCCGCCTACCTGGCACTTTTACCTGTTGAATGAGCAATTGCTTACGCCTTATTACATAGAAACCCTTAGTCCAACTATGCAACGTATGATCAAGGAATACCTGGCGTGCAGGAAAAAGTATCCGAACATGGCCGATACGTGGAAATGGGATTACAATTTTCCACATAAGCCAATCCACAATTGATTTCTCGGTCACATGCGGTTAATCATACTATTTGTTATTTCCATACTAGCGGTATGGGGTTGCCAATCGTCCGATACCTTTTCGGAATCTGATTGGGCGTATCCCGGGGGCAGCGGGGGGCAAACCAAATATTCGTCGTTGAAACAAATCAACAAATCCAACGTGGCCAATCTGGAAGTAGCATGGATATTTAATTCGGGAGTACCTTCAGGAAACGTACAGATGAACCCGCTAATTGTGGGTGGCAAGGTCTATGTGACTACGCCACTGCAGGAGGTTATCGCCGTTGACGGCACTACGGGCAAACAGGTTTGGCGGTTTAATCCGGCCAGGAAGGATGAACAATTTGGAGGAATTAATCGGGGAATTTCCTTTTGGCGCAAGAAAGGAGAGCGCGAACGCATCTTTTTTACCAGTGGTGGATTTCTGAACGCCATATATGCCCAAGATGGATCACCGGTGCCTGAATTCGGGGATCAGGGTCGGATCTCGCTGAATGAAGGTCTGGTAAAACCACCCGAAAAAATGGGAATCAGCTCACCGGGAGCACCGGTCATATTCGGTGATCTCGTAATTGTGGGAGCTATGACGTGGGCATCACCGGCGAATGTAAGCGCTTTTAACGTATACACCGGTGAGCGGGTATGGATTTTTCACACCATTCCTCAACCCGGTGAATACGGATATGAAAGTTGGGGGAATAAAGATTTTTGGAAAACAGGTGCCGGTGTGAATGTTTGGGGAGGTCTGAGCGTGGATGAGGAAAACGGAATGGTGTATTTTGCGACGGGCCAACCGAAAGATGATTTTTATCGGCCCGATAATGGAGGTGAACATCTCTTTGGCAATTCGATTGTGGCTCTTAATGCCAAAACAGGGGAAAGGCTATGGCATTACCAGGTGATACATCATGATTTATGGGATTTGGACCTGCCCTGCGCTCCCATATTGGCCACACTCCGCAAAGACGGTAAGGAAATCCCTGGCGTTATACAATTGACCAAAACCGGTAATGTTTTCATGTTTAATAGGCTTACCGGTGAACTTTTGTCCGACGTTGAGGAACGCCCCGTTCCAGTGAGCACATTACCGGGACAATACGCTTTTCCCACCCAACCATTCGTCAAATGGCCGGAACCTTTTTCAAAGCAGGTAGTTACCGCTGATGATTTGACAAACATTAGTGAAAAAGCGCACGCCGATGCATTGGAGCAGTTCAATCGTGCGGAAGCCGGATGGTATGTCCCTCCTTCGACCAAAGGTATTATTTACTACGGCATACATGGTGGCGCGGAGTGGGGGGGCGGATCCTATGACCCCATTGAAAATGTGATGTACGTCAATTCCAATGAACTGGCTTGGCATATTGTCATGCGGGATATAAATGACGCAAATACCGCCGCTAATACTGGAGAACATACAAAGCAACATGCGGGCCGGAGTGTTTTTCTTTCTAGCGGATGTGCAAGCTGTCATGGTGCTGATCGCCAAGGATTGGGGGGGACACCGGTTTTGAGAAACCTTTCCGGGAAATATACCCAAAAAGAGGTCGTGGATATCATAAAAAAGGGTAAGGGTGCGATGCCACCCTTTGCGCATCTGCCAGAAGATGACGTGCAACTGGTCGCGTCTTACCTTTTAGATATTGAAGTATCCGGTAAAGAACAAAAAGAATCAAGCAAGCCGTATTTTCGTTCTACGGGCTATAATAAGTTCCTCGATCAGCAGGGGTACCCGGCTACGGCACCTCCATGGGGGACCCTAAATGCAATCGACCTCGAATCCGGTAAAATAAAATGGAAGGTTCCCTTAGGCGAATACCCAGAACTAACAGCTCAGGGCATACCTATTACTGGAACAGAAAACTTCGGAGGCAGCATTGTCACTGCAGGTGGTTTAGTATTTGTAGGAGCCACACGTGATGAGTGTTTCCGGGCGTTCGATAAAGATACAGGTAAGATGTTGTGGGAAGCCAAATTACCATTTGGAGGATTTGCTGTGCCAAGTACGTATCAAGTCAACGGGAAACAGTATGTGATCATCCCGGCCACCGGCGGCGGTAAATTGGGCACGCCGACAGGCGATGCTTATGTTGCTTTTGCCTTGCCAGCTAGCATCGTGAAGAAATAGCACAACTATAGGGCGAGATCATGGTTAACATCGTAGAAAAGAATCAATCATTCGTACAATATCATTTGACAGAATTAGCTAACTAACTATAAATAACGTATGGAACTAAAAAGAAAGGAACAACCGCTATTTACCAGCATGCACGGCAAACGGCTGATGACTTGGTTTTTTATATTCGCCGTTTTTGCGGCTGTGCCGCTGGCTGGTTTTAAGCTGCCGAAGGATCATCCCGTTAAAGACGTATTTGCCAAACAAAACCTTGCGGCTTGGTGTATAGTACCCTTTGATGCCAAACACCGTGGCCCAGAAGAACGGGCTAAAATGTTATCAGATCTGGGCATAACAAAACTTGCATACGATTGGCGCGAAGAACACATCCCCACGTTTGATGACGAATTACACGCACTCAACAAATATGGAATTAAGCTGGAAGCATTTTGGATGATGTCTGGCAACCATCCCGAAGACGATCCCTATATCCGGCAGATTTTTGATTTCATAGCGCGCAATAAGGTTAAAACCCAGATCTGGCTGTTAATGGGCGAATGGGAAGGCTTTGGCGATCTCAGCCAACACGATAAAGTTGAAGCTATGCGTAAGCCCATTGCATACATCGCAGCAAAGGCAGCCGCACTGGATTGTCAAGTTGCACTTTATAACCACGGGGGGTGGTTCGGTGAGCCGGAGAACCAACTTGAAATCATCAATGAGCTGAATCTCGAAAACGTCGGGATGGTCTATAACTTCCATCATGCACGTCTGCATCACGAGCGTTTCTCGACCTTTTTCCCTAAAATATTGCCGCACTTATTTGCGCTTAATATCGCAGGTTTAAAATCCGGTGTTACCGATCGGTTTTTTAGAACGGGTCAGGGAGATGTCGAAAAAGAGATGATCCGACAGGTTTGGAAGAGCAAATACCGAGGAACAATCGGTATCATCAACCACAATGAGAACGAAGATGCCGAAAAGGGACTAAGGGATGAGATCGATGGACTGAAAAAAATCCTTGCGGAAATCGGGGACAAACGGGCGCTGGCAACCTATTAACGTCAATGCCCACCTAAGCTTATTTATGAGCACACACTACTGTTTTTTGCAAAATAGTGAACGTTGACTTTATGTAAACAAGAGGGTTTCGTTGCATAAAATTTAATTTTTTACTTCCGGTATTCATTGCTGGATGGCACGTTATGCGATTTATCAATTATGAATAAAAACAAAAACAAATTATGAAACAATGAAAACAAAGAAATTCAAACGTTATGTAATTCCCGCTTATTTGAGCCGCATTTGGCTTCTACTATTACCTATTTTATTGCTTTCCATAACTGCTAGTGCCCAGCATGTACTGACCGGTTTGGTGGTTGATGAGCGTGATGAACCCCTGGCCAATGCCAGCGTGGTCATTAAGGGAAGCGAACGGAGTGTATTAACCGATGTGGATGGTAAATTTATCCTTGAAATTACAGCCCCCACAGACACATTGTTGATTAGCTATGTTGGTTATTATCCACTTGAAGTTTTGACTGGGACCGACCGTGAGCGAAAATTTTCGATGACCATTGACGAAGAGCAGGCCAAACTGGATGAAGTGACGGTGGTAGGTTTCGGTACACAGAAAAAGATATCTGTAACGGGCGCTATCTCCACGGTAGCTGTGCGGGAATTGGCTAAAACCAGTACCCCATCACTCTCAAACGCACTAGGCGGTAGATTACCAGGCATCATGACAAGACAGTCAAGTGCCGAACCAGGATCCGACCAGGCACAGATATATATCCGTGGGATGGGTACCTGGGGAAACCGGGCACCCATGGTGCTAATCGATGGAGTGGAACGCAGCCTGGACAATATCAATGTACAGGAGATCGAAACCTTTTCCGTTTTAAAGGACGCTTCCGCTACTGCTGTTTATGGGGTCCGGGGGGCAAATGGGGTAATTGTCATCACTACAAAGAAAGGTGTGATGGGGCGGCCAAAGGTTGCTTTCCGGTCGGAATCAGCCTTGCTTCAACCCATTCGCCTGCCTAACTATATCAATGCAGTGGAATATGCGAGTTTAATGAATGAAGGTTTGGAGCATGTCGGGCAGCGACCACGGTGGACCGACGAGCAGATCGGAATGTTTGGTAACGGCAGCGACCCTTATCTGTATCCGGATGTCAATTGGACAGAAGAAATCATGCGTAAGCATACATACCAAACGATTAACAACCTGAATGTAAACGGCGGTAGCGAAATCGTACGATACTATGCCAATGCAGGGTATACGGATCAGAACGGCATCTGGAAAAATGATCCGGCTAACACGTACAAGACAAATGTGCGGATGCGTCGGTACAATCTTCGCTCCAATGTGGATGTGAATGTAAGTAAAGATCTTGTGCTTGAGCTAGGTATTGCCGGTATTATCCAACAGGGCGATTTCCCGGCTACCGGATCAGATGCGTTGCTGGATGCAATCCGGGTTACACCGCCCATTGCTTATAGCGCGAGGAATCCCGACGGAAGTCCCGGGGGTACGCCCACATTAATCGGGAATAATCCTTGGGGACTTGCCACACAGTCCGGCTATTCCGTACACATGCATAGCAATGTACAGGGTACTTTATCTGCGAAATGGGATATGTCTACCTTCATAACCCCCGGCCTTTCGGTCAGCGGGCGGTTTTCATACGATCATCATTATTCGGGCGGGATAAACAGGCATAAGTCTTTTGAAGTCAAATACTATACAGGTCAGGATGAGGAAACAGGTGAACCCCAATACACGGTGTTACGGGAAGAACAACCCATGAATTATTGGCTTTGGAATAATTCAAATAGGGCGATTTATTCGGAGGCCATTATCAACTACGAAAAGAGTTTAGGTAATCATAACCTGTCTGGCATGATACTTTATAACCAGCGAGATTATATTAATATTACTGCTGGAACTTCAATCGATGGGCTGCCCTTTAGGCGGCAGGGTATTGCGGCAAGGGCCACCTACGGATATAGGAATACCTATTTTGCCGAGTTTAATATGGGTTATAACGGTTCGGAGAACTTCCCAAAGGGACAACGGTTTGGTTTTTTCCCGTCTATCTCCGGCGGGTGGTTAATTTCCAACGAACCATTCATGGAAAACATCAACTTCGTGAATTCGATGAAAATCCGCGGTTCATATGGACAAGTTGGTAACGATCAGATCGGTGGCCGCAGGTTTCTCTACCTTACTTCGATGAATGCGCGCACGGCACAGGGCTATCTCTTCGGCGATCAACAAACTTTTTGGCCGGGGATTGACGAAATGCAGATCGGTACGAATAATGTCACCTGGGAAGTTTCTACCAAGTCGAATGTTGGCTTTGACGTCAGCTTCCTTAGCAACATGATAACTGTGCAGGTCGACGCGTTTCATGAACGGAGAGAGGGCATTCTCATCCAGCGCCGTACCATCCCCAATATGGCTGGTTTCAACCCCGGATCCATTCCTTACGGAAACATTGGAATCGCCACAAACAGGGGTATTGAGGGTATGCTTGAGCTCAAACGCGTCAACAACGGTGGGGTTTATTATTCGTTCATGGGTAATTTCACGTTTGCCCGAAGCAAGGTTGAGGAAAACGATGAGCCGATTCAGCGATGGGCATATCAATCGGCAAAAGGTCGTCCCATTGATCAACCTTTCGGTTTAGTAGCGCTTGGCTTTTTTGAAAATGATGACGAAATCGCGAACAGTCCTAAACAAATGTTTCAAGACTTGGTGCGACCCGGCGATATCAGATATAAAGACATCAACGAAGATGGGGTAATCGATAATTTTGATGCGGTGGCTATCGGCTATCCCCGTACTCCGGAAATCATGTATGGCTTTGGTGGTACCATAGCTTATAAAGGAGTGGATATGAGCCTATTTTTCAATGGAGCGGGGCGGACCAGTCTTTACCTAAACGGACCCAGTATCATGCCATTTATGAAAGGACAAGGTTCATATAATATTCTCCGGGAATTTTATGATCATCGGTGGACTCCAGATAATATGGACAACGCGAAGTACCCTGCGGCAACAGATGACATCAATCCCAATAATTACCGGTTTAGCACAGCTTATCAGCGAAATGCGAGCTATATCCGACTACGCAATGCGGAAGTTGGCTACACATTTCCCACACAAATTAGTCACCGTATCGGCATCGAGCAGCTTCGGCTGTTTGTCAATGGAATGAATCTAATTACGTGGGATGATGTAAAAGTTATTGATCCCGAATCAAATGATGGTATTGGTAGCTACCCGCTTCAGCGGAGCATAAATTTTGGTATTCATGTAAATTTTAACTGATAGTCATGAAAAAAAGATATATAAAACACATTGTTTTACTGATTTTGGTTTCCGCGGTGTCCGCCTCTTGTGAGAAGGGGTTCTTAGACAAAGCACCAGATGAAGACCTCACCATAGACGATGTATTTGCGGAGCGGCAGTATGCGGAACGCTTTTTGACAGCGACTTATAATTACCTGCCAACGGAGATCGATTTTGCTGAAATACCCGGTAGAAACCCATTCGTGGGCGCATCGGATGATATGGAGATGTCATGGTTGAATCGTTTTTCACACCGGATGAATGGAGGTACATGGGGTCCAAATGATGTCCCCGGCAATGAACATTGGTCGATACCCTATCAAGCCATTCGAAGGCTGAATCTGTTCACGGAGAATATTACGCATACGCCTATGGATGAGCAGGTAAAGCGAACTTGGGTTGGGGAAGCGGAATTTCTGAAAGGCTTTTTCCATTTTCTATTGGTTAGGCTTTATGGACCGGTGCCTATCGTTGATCATTCCTTTCAACCCAATGACGATTTCTCGCTGTTAAAGCGAAACACATTAACCGAGTGTATCAACTACATTGCAGGTCGATGCGATGAAGCGGTTGAACTTTTACCCATGACGGTACCAGCAGCCAGTAAAGGCAGGGCAACTGCTGCTGCGGCCTTAGCCTTGAAATCAAGGGCATTACTTTATGCCGCAAGCCCACTATTTAATGGTAATCCGGATTACGCTGATTTTGTCGATGCCGAAGGAACGAAGTTGTTTCCATCCTATGATGGGCAGCTTTGGCAACGGGCTGCTGATGCGGCAAAGGCCAGCATCGAGCGCTCGGAAGCTGCGGGTTACCGGCTTTACCGCGCAGCAGGTAATGACCCCGTTCAGAACTATCAGCAAATTTTTACGGAGCGGCACAATCAGGAAATTCTCTTTGCCCGAAACCTGGGCGTTCATAGCTGGCAGGAAATGGGAGGTGCACCCAATAGCGAGGGTGGGTGGAGTGGTTTATGCCCGCTGCAACGGTTGGTTGATGCTTATGAAATGGCAGATGGCAGCACGCCGATAACGGGCTATGAATCGAATGGCCAACCCATTATCAACACCGTTTCGGGTTACCAAGAAACAGGTTATGCCAATGAAGCACACCCATCCGGGTATTATCCGGCAGGAATAAGAAACATGTATGCCAATCGTGAACCCCGGTTTTATGCTACTGTAAATTACAACGGCGCGATGTGGCGGGGGAGACAATTGGAATTCTGGAATTCCGGTGCAGAAGGAAAATCAAAAGGTGGAACCGAGCTATATTCTGTGACCGGTTACCTGCTCAGGAAATTCATGGACGAGAACAATGTCAACATCCGGGAGGGGCGCTTTGTATTGAAAACGTGGGTCTATTTCAGACTTGCAGAGCAATATCTTAACTATGCTGAAGCACTTAATGAAACCCAGGGGCCTGTTGAGGCTGTATATACCCACGTAAATGCGGTTAGGGACCGGTCAGGGCTGCCAGGTCTGCCAACAGGATTAAGCAAAGAGGAAATGAGGGAGAGAATACGTCACGAGCGGCGTATCGAGCTTTCTTTCGAAACCCATCGGTATTTTGACACCAGAAGGTGGTTAATTGCCGAAAAAACCAATAAGATTGACCTGTATGGAATGAATATCCACGTTGGAAATTCACTAAAAGACGATGAATTCTATCAACGGACGTACCTTAAGTCTCGTGTTTTTGAAAAGAAACATTACCTATGGCCAATTGATCAGAATACCATTAATGTAAGCCCGTTGGTGGTTCAGAATCCTTTTTGGTAGCCAAATTCGTCAATAAGAGAACGGAGACTCGATTGCTACAGTCGAGCCTCCGTTCTTACTTATGGCCATCTTCTGATTTGCCTATTTTCTTTTAGTGACTGCCAACAGATCAAATCCGTTAAACTGGAAGCCCACATCAAAGGTACCCGGCACCTCCCATCCGAGATTCATTCCCGAAATCTGGAAATCTTCAAAAAATGAACCGGTTAGGTAGCCCCGTTCCTTTGCCAGTTTTAATGCGTCGACAATCAATGGATAGATGTCCTTTTCTAGGGTAATCCAATTTCCCGATTGAAACGACCCTTCCATGAAGTCAGCGCTCCCGGCACTGTATATGAATTTGCCGGTTGCATCGCCTTTGCCCACATCCTGGGCGGCATATAGCGGAATCTCCTCATAACGGTAGTCGTAAAAGGGGATACCGAACCAAAGATAGTCCCCGTAATGTGCCGAATTGGGGTTCAGGTCCTGCACAGTTATAAAAAGTTGGAATTGGGCGGTATGCAAGCCGGGATCGAAGTCACCTTGATTCATCTTCATTTCAGCTTTGGTCAGTTGACCCTTAAATTTCAGTACCAGTCCCTCCAGGTCTTTTACATAAGGTTTTTCAGGAAAGGCCTGTTCAATGAGCAGGTGTGGCCATGCCTGGTTTGGTTGTCTCGGGGATTCATACTCGGCCGACGCATATACATCCATAGCCACGCGTATGTTATCTCCGTCTTTTGCAAAAGCGATGGCTTTTCCGTCGTTGGCATAGCTAACCCATCCATCGTTTTTTATTTCCTTATCTCCTTCTTCGAGTTCGTATTTTGTTCCCCATTCGGCCATCTCCCATATGGGAGCTAAGGTTGTGGTACCAAAAGGCTGTATGGTTCCGGGTGATGGCGCGTCAGCACGCTTGCGCACCAGTCCCTGTTCAAAAGAACGGTCTCCGAGCAGCGATAATGTATCGTATTGGCTCGTTGTTTCCGTTGGTTTTTCTACCCCGCCACCGGCGGCGCATGACCCGGTTAGACAAGCTCCCCCTATTCCCAACCAAGTAACGAATGTTTTAATTTGCTTCATCTATTTACAATTCTATTTTTAATGATTATTTATCCTATCGGTTTCGTCTTACAGCAATTCCAAGTGGAAATTATCGAATGTAATCGTGACCGGATTAGCCAGCCCAAAGTAGTAAAGACCGGGTGCCCCTCCCAAGTAAGGATCAGGGTCTTCGACAGTTTGTTCAAAGAGTATGGCATTCGTATTTGCATGGGTGATTTTTATGCGGAAGCTGCCGGGCTGCGAGGCGGATATCACCACTTGATATGGTGTATTGGCTGCAAACCCTTCGAACGTCTGATTTACCATAATGTTTGCCCAGTCACCAAGGCCGTTGCTTCCTGTTTTCAGTAGCTGCAACATGTTGTTTGTGGTACGCAGTAGGTAAAAGCGTTTATTGTCGTTTTGTGCATTGAAAATGATGCCAGCAAAAGATTCGGGAGAGCTACTCATCGTCGCAGTTAGCTCAAAATAACTTCCATCGCCTACTTTCATATTCACATCGGCGTCCCTGTAAAGCATGTACGATTCCAATCCGCCGTCTTGACTGAAAAGCTGATTTTCGCTTAATGCAAATGTGCCATTTATGATCTGCCAATTCGATCCAATCGGGTTGGGAACGGTTGCCGACCCTACGGAAGGCACATCTGCCCGGTTGAAGTCATCTTCGAAAACTTTTGCGCGCACCAGTGAGAGGTTTTGCTTGTTGGAGATCTTGCCCCGGCTACGTACGGATACGCCGATCGTGTTGCCCTCGATTGCCGGTACGACGACCCGGATCAAGGTATCCGAAACAGACAGTGCCTCGATAATCGACTGGCCGAATTTGACTTCGTTTTCTGCTGTATTGGATGAAAAATTGAGGCCTATGATGGATAGGGTGTCTCCTTCTGCGGCATTGGCTGGCTGCAATGCGATGATTCGTGGAATCGGTGCGGTGTTTACCGGCGTAGATTCTTCTTTGCTGCATCCGCTCACTAACAGTATGGCGGCATACGATAGATATATGCTAAGATTGCTCGTTTTCATTTGTCGTGATATATTCAATTGTTCAACTTCAATCCGAAGGCATTATTCCCACCCAGGATTCTGTTCCCACCGTGGCATCAATGTCAGCTCGCTCAGGGGGATGGGAAAAATCAGGTGATTATCGGTCCATGATTTCCGCCTTCCGGTTACGATGCGTTTTCCGGTGAAGCCGCTGCCGGTCTTGGTCCATTCAATACCGGTCGTCAACTTATCGGTGCTGCTCAATATTTTCCAACGCCTGACGTCCCAGAAGCGATGTTCCTCGAATGCCAACTCAACCCGGCGTTCGCGGCGGATACGTTCACGCATCTCCTCCTTGCTCAGCCCGCTGGGAAGTCCGGGCATACCCACGCGGCTCCGGATGGCATTGATTGCCGTATAAACCTCTTCGGTGGGGCCGTAAGCTTCATTGGCAGCTTCTGCATAGTTCAGGTATAGTTCGCCCAAGCGGTACTTTTTAAACCGAGACGTTCCTGTATTCGGATCTAGCTGCGCCGGATCACGAAATTTCCGCAGGTAATACCCGTTTCCGGTACGCTGTGAGATATTGGAAATACCATCGGCACCACCCAGATACGATTGGATATAGTAAGGCTGTCCGTTTATCTCACCGTAATAAGCATTGTTGTACCACACTGTTGCATAAAACCGCGGGTCGCGGCCTTCATAGGGATTTGCCTCATCATACCCGGATGCCGTATTGATGATGGGATAGAGGTGGTCGTCATCGTAGTAACCCAGAATGGCAGGTTCACCATTCGCCATGTCATAGGCATCTACCAACTCTTGAGATGGGCTCGCACCAGCTTTATCACCCCCCAACGTTGGGATGGCATGCATGCGGAACATCAGGTGGCTGAATTCGTGAGCACGATAAGGTTTGATTTCGAAAATGGTTTCTTTATCTGCGGGGTTAGCACTGATATCCGTGCGGCTATCGAAATAGGCTTCATATTCCGGATGAAGGGCGTAATTGTTAGCCAGCAATGCGTCCAGTGAGTTCTTGCTCGCTTCGGCAGCTTCCGTCCACAAGGTTTGATTGTTGGTCTCATTCCAAAGCGGGCTTGCGGCAAACAATAGGGCCTGTGACCGTATCGCATGCGCAACTGCTTTGGTAAAACGCCCGCGTTCCGGCTCGGCCACTATGCGGTAAGGAAAGTACGGTTCGAGAATGGCTTCATCGCAATTCTGTTTGATAAACGCAACGCATTCCTGAAAAGACTGCCTTGGCAGCGATTCGAACTGATAGTCCCCACCGAATGGCCGGTCAACTACCGGCATGCCACCGTACATCTTGATAAGCTCTAGGTAAAAAAATGCCCGCAGTACTTTTACTTCGGCGATCAAACGGGCTTTCACTTGGGGGTTGGCAAATGGTGTACCACTGATGTTTTCCAGAAAAACATTAGTTTGACGTATACCAGCCCAGTTTTTCCGATAGTAATTACCATTTGTTTCGGGATTCGAAGATCCCGTTGAGAACTGAATATCCAACGGATTCCAATTTGGACGTAGCTCACCATTGTACCAGCGGGAAGGGGCGCGGCCCATATCCTGTGGAAAATCGTTGTCATGAGCCTCATCAGAAAAGCCAGCAAGCAATGTAAAATAATCATAGGCCGTACCGTATGGATTAATATTGTCGTAAATAGTATTCACATACTCGGCAGTCATCATTTCGTCGGCAAAGATCTGTTCCAGGGTCAAGCGTCCATCGGGCATGATATCCAACGGATCCTTTTGGCAGCTTGTGGCTACCAACACCGACAGCATCAATAGCTTATATATTGATTTTTTCATTTTTTTTATCCCAAAATCCATTAAAAAGTGACATTAACTCCCCCGTTGAATACCCGGTATACGGGATAGCTCAACGAATTGTTTACCTCCGGATCGAAATCATTCGTGCGCATCCAATCCCATGTAATCAGATTGAGTCCGTTTACATAAAACCGGACTTCTTTCGCCCCGATGCGATTGCTCACCGATGTGGGAAGGCGGTATCCGATTTCTGCATTTTTCAGCCGGATAAAGCTGCGGTTTTCAATAAAGAATGCATTTACGTCCCGTTCGCTGACGGAGCTTCCCAAGCTAAGTCGCGGATACCTGATCTCTTCGCCGGCGGCGGCCCGTTCAGCGGTCCATGCGTAGCGGTGGCGATCCCGGAAATCGTACATTCCCATGGTACCATATCCCGAGAGCGGCTGTGTAACATTCAGTATCCCCTGAAATAAGAATGACACATCAAAATTGCGGTAGTTGACGTTAAAAGCTCCGCCGAACGTATATTCCGGAACTCCTGAATAGCCGATAGGTACCATGTCGCGTTCATCGATCATACCGTCGTTGTTGGTATCCTGATATTTGAAGTCGCCCGGTCTGACTGTATAGCCTACATAATTAAGGCCCTCGGCTTCAATTTCGTCGTAGCTTGCGTAATATCCGTCGCGTAACGGATAGCCGAATACCTGACCTATCCGGTAGCCAGTTTGGCGATAGCGATGAGCATAATCATCGGGGTATGGTAGCTCGTCAGAAAACACGACCTTATTCCGAGCAAAATTATAATTAAGTTTGGAGAGGATGGACCAGTCGTTGTTGATCCGCTTATTATAATTGAGTTCGATTTCATACCCTTGGTTTTCGACTACCCCCATATTAACGGGGCTCATACGTGAAGCTTCTATGCCATATACCATTGGTATCGTCTGCCTGTTAATTAAGATATTGTTCCGGTTTTCCTTGAACACATCTACCATCAAGGTGATATCATTCAATAGACCAAGTTCGAGACCGATATTGGTTTTTTCGGCTACCTCCCATTGGATGTAAGGGTTGCCTAAGTAGTTTTCGGCAATTTTGCCTCCCCGTCCCAGCGATCCGCTGTAACCACCTCCGGTTTGACGCTGGATGTCATCAAGGTAAAGAAAGCGTCTGCTCCCCAATCGGTCGCTGCCCACACGGCCATAGGAGGCACGTAATTTGAGCATCGTAAGGTAAGGGTTGTCTTTTAAGACATTCTCGTTTGATATCAGCCAACCACCGGATATCGTTGGGAAAAACCCGTATCGCCGCCCCTTAGCAAATTGTTCGGAACCGTTGTATCCTGCATTAAACTCTGCAAAATACCGGTTGTCATATCCGTACATGGCACGCAGCGAAATACCCCTTAGGTTAAACGGCAATCGGTCATTGGGCATTACTCTCACTTCCTGTTGTGCCAAAAGCATTCCGGTTACCGTATGTTTGTCGTTAAAGGTACGCTGATAGTCAGCCGATAACTGGAAGTTGAAAAACGATTGAAAGTTTGACCCGCTACCGATACTTAGTGGCGTGTTTTCCAGCTCCAAGAACATACGACGGTACTCAACGCTATCCATCCCGAGGTGGTTTGGCGTATTGAGATCGATAACCTGTATCCACCGCTGGTATTCCTTTGATGCCGTGAGTGAGTAAACGGTTCGGGTGTCAAAAGATGCCATGAACTTGGCCGAGAGGCCCTCGGTCAACCTGTCAAGATCCTGTTTCAGCCCCCAGGATGCGGTTATATTATTTCGGGTTTCCCGCCGGTAGCCCGAACGGTTAATCAGCGCCCAAGGCGACACGTTATAGTTGCCGGGCCCGATGAGTACTTCGCCGTCTGGGCTAAGTGGTCCTGGTAATACCACGGGGAAGAAACTATACGTCCTTCTGAATATCTCCTCCGTGTCAGCATTTGGTGAATTGACCTGTTCAAAATATCCAGCAGCATTTAAAAAGGTACTCAACGTCCCTGATTTGTTTAGCTTGGCATCGATATTGGACCGGAAATTATACCGTTTCAGAAAGCCTGACGGGTCGTATTCCGTGACATCCGGGCTGATCTTCCACTGTCCGCCTTGATCGAGGAATCCCACATTAACAAAATACTGCACATAGTCTCCACCGCCGGTGATATTGAGGTTATACCGTTGCTGGCTTACCCAATCGTTAAACAACAATTTCTGCCAGTTGGTATTTGGGTAAGCCTCCGGATAATCCTGATACAGAAACCGATCGAGGGCGTATTCCGAATAAGGAGGTTGGTTTACGGGATCATTGGGATCTACATTTGGGTTATCATTTGTCCAAGCTTGGTTGCGTAAACTGGCCCATTCATAGGCGTTTAAAACCGATGGTGAACGTGTAAACCCCTGTAATCCCTGTTCGTAGGTCAGTCCGATAGCCGGTTTGCCGCTGCTTCCACGTTTCGTGGTTACCAAGATAACGCCATTCGCACCCCGTACACCAAATAAGGCAGTAGAAGATGCGTCTTTTAGGATAGATACACTTTCTACCTCATTGGGATCAATATAGGTCATTTCGCGTTCTACACCGTCTACCAAGATGATGGGAGCGGTTGCGTTCAGCGTACCCATACCGCGCAAAAACAGAGCCGTATAGTCCCTGCCGGGTTCGCCACTCCGCTGTAAAGCGGTGAGACCGGGCAGTCTTCCTGCTAAGGTCACAGCGAGATTGGCTGCAGGGCTTTGTTTGATTTCTTTGGTTTGGATCGAAGCGATAGCACCGGTCACTGAGATTTTTTTCTGCGTTCCATATGCGACAACAACGACTTCATCCAAATCGCTGATAGCTGGGATCATTGAAATATTTACCGTATTTTCGGTTTCAGTGAGGGCATGTTCGATACGCTCATACCCCACCAGTGAGAATATCACCGTAGTACTGTTCGCTGGGAGGGTGAGTTGGTATCGGCCGGCTTCGTCTGTTGTTGTAGCCACCGCAGTTCCCTGGATACTCACTGTAACCCCCTGCAAAAATTCACCTTGATTATCCGTTACTTGTCCGCTGATCACCCGCTGTTGCTGCTGTAGTACAGGGGCACGCAGCGTTTCGGGCGGTGGTGAAGTAGCACGTTTGGTAATTACAATGGTATTTTCGGTGATCTGATACGTCAGTGATACCGGTTTCAGCAATGTTTCCAAGGCTTCTGTCAGTGACATGTTATGGACATGGATAGAAACCGGGGCGGACCGGTTTACCAAACGGTCATTGAAGATCACCGTGAGATTGGTTTGTTTTTCAATGGCTTGGAATACATTCTTGATCGGTTGGTTTTTGACGTTTAGCGAAACCGTTTGCGACCGCGTTTCTGCGCTCAAATGAAGACAAACGGCTAAAAGCAACAGCGAGGTCAATTTCATGATTCGGAATAATTGCTCGATACCATCCGGTATCTTCTTTTTCCACAATAGGGAAAAATCATAATTTATCATTACGTTTGTTCGTTTAGATAAGTTAATTAACTGGTTTTAATACGCTTTTTATTACTGGTTTTTTCTGAACGGTAAGGGGAGTGTTCGCAGCACTTCCCTTGTTCATCTTATGGGGTCACATGTTCATCTCATATTTTTGCATTTTTAAGTTATCTATTGGTTATTTTACGATCAATTTATAATCAGTGTTCTGTTAGCTAGTTTCGCATCAATCAGGGACAGGCGCAGAATGTTGATTGCACCTTTTAATGAAACATCTCGCCTGAATTTTCCCGTGAAAGTTTCGTTGGGAATGCCTCGTTTATAAACCACTTTCACATCATACCACCGCTCAATCTGTTTTAGCATCTCTTCCAGGGGAGTAGCATCGAAATAGAAAAATCCCTGCTTCCAGGCAATGTATTGGTTGGTATCCACGGCTGCCACCTGAACATCCCCATCCATGATGATAGACTGCTGGCCCGGCATTATGGTGATTGGCGATCCAGCATCGATGCTTGGCACTACGCGCACACTTCCTGTTACCAATGTTGTTCTTGTTCGGGGCTCATCGGAGTAAGCGGCGATATTAAATTGCGTGCCCAGTACTTCTACCACCTGGCCATCGCTTATCACTTTAAATGGTTTTTTTTGCTGTTTGCTTACGTCAAAATATGCCTCACCTGCTAACTCTACCACACGTTCGGGGCCATCAAACCGGCTCGGATATTTCAGCATAGAGGACGAATTGAGCCATACCAGCGTTCCATCGGGTAGTGCTATTTGGTAGGTGCCTCCTCTCGGGGTGCTCAGCATGAGTGAACGATTGTGCGCGTGACTTTGTAGACCTGAATCAGCTGGATTTAGTCTGCTATCGCCCTGTTCACCGATCACAGAACTCCCGTCAAAGTACGTAATTCCATCTCCTACCATAATTCCGGATTGTGCTTCGCTCAGCGAGACCGTCCGGCCATCAGCTAATGTCAACATCGCCCGGTTACCACCGGGTACGATGTCCTCAGCCGTCACTTCAACTGCCGCAGGATCATTCGTTGTGTTCCTTATCACGTACCACATACCGGCTACTGCCAGTATTGCGGCCGCTGTATAGGGGAGCCACCGCATGGTTCGTGTGCGAGTTGCATGGCTTCCTGGTTTTATTTGTTTCATTAACCGCTGATACATACGCGCTTTCAGCTCTTCTACAGTATCTTCCCCAGTCGTAGGCAGTGTTATTTGCGTATCATCAAAACTATTGTACCAATCGGTTAGATCCGCCAGTTCCTCGTCGGTGAGTGTTCCCGCTTTTAATTTAGCAATCAGGTCGTCGATGCGGTTATCTTGGTCCATTTCCGTAATTGGTTTTTTAGTATAGACACCAAAACGGGTTGGACGGGTAGGTTATTTTTGGAAAAAATAATAAATCACCGCCAGCCATACACTTAAGTCCAGACTTTCGCGGATGTCACGGTTGGCTTTTTTCAGGTGATATTTTACGGTATTCTCAGATATGGCTAGCTGATCAGCCACCTGTTTTACGGTTTTGCCTTCTTGCCGGCTCAATTCGAATACAATCCGGCATTGGGTGGGTAAGTTGTTTATGGCACGGTCGATACGTTTTTGCAACTCTTTCGCAATCAGCACGAGTTCGGGAGAAGGGTGTCCGGCATCGGTCGTCTCGTATTCGGCCACTCGCAGGCGCTCACGGTGACGTTTCAGTCTGCGATTAAACACTTGGTTGCGGATGCTGACAGCTAGATACCCAGAAAGGTCATCATTTTCGATGTGTAGTGTTTCTCTCAGTCGCCACAGCTTATACAGGACATCCTGTACACATTCCTCGGCCTCCTGCGGGTCGCCCAAACGGTTAGCGGCAACTACAAACAGCCGATCCCAGTACCGCTCATATATTTCGGAAAGAGCGGCTTCATCATCCTGCCGGAGTTTCGTAACCAGTTCCTTGTCTGTATCGTGCCGATGAATGGATGTCATTGCATCACTATTTATTCGATTTTATGGAGGCCTTCAAATTGCCAATAATGTTCTTTGATGCCGATTTCGTTCATCAAATTCCTGATTTCTATCGTCTCCCAATTGTGGGTGTTATATCCGTTTCCGGCATCGTTGTCGTGCAGCCAGCGCGGGGTTGGCCATAAGCAGGCCCTAAAGCTGATGTTCCGATAAAAATCTTTGCTTACGCCATTTTGGCCGTGATGGGCCATCTGTAAATAGTCACAGGTCAGGTCTGACCGGTACGGACCGTTCCACAGTTTGTCCCCACCTTCAATTCCCAGATCAGCAAGAAATAATACCGATTTCTTTGTGTCCCAGACTTTGATGACCACGCTTTGGTTGTTATATGGATTTGTTGTAATTTCTTCATTTTTGACTCCCAAGATCTTAAATGTCGTATTTCCCATGGAAATGACCAATCCGGGTTCGGTCATGTTGACGACTTTACCGTCAAATTTTCGCACATTCTCATAAAATTCTTTGGTGAGCCCTTCGGCTCCCTTTTCGTATTGCTGCACAAACGAAGTTGACAATTCAGCATGATAAATCGTGTGAATCTTCAGGCCAACCGGAGCTTTCAGGATTTCGTTCAGCGCGCCGATGTGATCGCTGTGGGGGTGTGTAATAAACCAAGCCTCCACTTCATTTCCCAGTGCAGCGAGGAACCCTCTTAGGTATGAGGCATCAGCGGCTGTGCCCCCATCCATCACGCATACCTTACCATTGTCTGTTAAGAGTACATATGAGTTCATCTGTGAGGAGGACTGCGCCGGCAATTGCCATAGTGTAAATCCGGGCTTTTCCGCCCCAATGGCCGCCATACAAAAAGACAAACCAAATATGAGCAGCGGGAACAGCAAATAGCGGATGTTCATATTACCTGTCGTTTGATAGTTATAAATGAACATCGAAAATAGAAATAAAAATTGACTATTTGCTTTCCCGGTAATTAAGTGTATTGATTTTGCCCCAACAGCATCGATAAACCGCATGATGACACCAACCAGTATGGTGCAGGTTGCACCCACACCCATAAACCCCTATGTTCGCTTGTAGTTTGTGATTAGTTAGTAACCAATTAAAACACAATTTTCATGTCGCAAGTCGGTGATAAGTATCAACTATCTTACTGAAGCAAAGATTGACAGTGCGAATGGCAAAGAAAATGATGAAGTACGCTATACTATTCTTAGTGCCGCTCCTGATAGGCTTCTCGCCGCTATTGACGGACGCGCATAACCATTTGATACCTCATAATTCATTGCCTTTAGTAGACACAGCGCATCACGCATTCCATGTCAGCATCCAGCAATTGGGCCCTAAAATCTGGAACCCTGTGGATCACATCAATGTCTGGAATTACGCAGCGGAATGGCATGACGATATGGAGCAGCAGCCGGATGATTATTTCCGTAAAAATTTCCCTTATGTCCGCTATATCCAGTTGATGACAGCAGCTGGCGGAAGCGTAGAACGGGACCTATTTAAAGATCCGCATGATCGTTCGGTGACCGATGATTATGATTTTTCACCGCTGATCCGGGCATGCCGGAATATTGTGAGACAAGAACTTACACCGCACCTGAAATTAGGAAACGTACCCTTGAAATACGCGGCAAACCCGGAGGTCAGCAAAGATTTCGGTGTGAATGTTTGTCCTCCCTACGATTACAACTTATGGCACGCGTATATTAAAGCGATGATGTATGCACTGGTGGGCGAGTTTGGCAGGAAGAACGTGCAGGCATGGCGGTTCGGGGTGGTTACGGAGTATGAAAACAAATCGTGGTTTTCAGTAGCGGATGATCCCGAAAAGACAAGAGATGCCTATTTCAAATTATATGACTATACCGTAGATGCGATAGAGCAGGTGTTGGGAAAAAATAGCTGCGTAGGGGCACATAGTATGACCGTATCGGAAGGCTTGTGGGATGAGCGGCAATTAATTGCTCACTGTGCCCGGGGTAAAAATTATTGCACTGGCAAAACGGGAACCCGCCTGAATTTTTTGGCCGCCTCATATTACGATGAACGCCCCGGTAAGCGGGTTGCGGGAAATGTTTCTTTCGTGGAAACGATTGACTTATTGAGAAAAGCCGCCATAAAGGAAGGCTTTGACAAGCTTTTCTATGGGGTGGATGAGGGCCGTATCCTTTCAGGGATGGACGGCAAACCTTTATTTCCCAGAGCGGTAGGACAAACGTGGCAGGCTGCTTATGATGCGCGGTTATATCGGATCCTAATGGATACGGATGTTGATTATTTCAGCCATTGGGCATATACGACACACGGTATATCTTCGGGTATTCCTTCCGTCTCGGCCCAAACATCGGCATTATTTTATAAAATGGAAGGAAGTATCCGTTTGCCATTGGAGCACCATGCTGGAAAAAGTGTGCCGGGAGAGGATATCGGAGCTATAGCCGCGTGGGATAAACAAAGAAAGAAGTTATACCTTTTATTTTATGCTTACTCAGACTCCCTACACCATGCTGCTATCCGCGAAATATCCTGTACGATCCGTGGAATCGATTCGAAGAGCCAAAAGCTAGTGGCTACGAGAAGTTTGGTTAGTGACGATTCGAATTTTTTTGACGAGTGGTTGGCTGACCGGGAACGCATGGGGATTACTGCGGACGATTTCGGGTGGTCGTCAGATAGTTTTGTCATTCAGCCACCGACATTGAAAGATGCCAAGCATGTGACATTTTTTAAGAGCCGAGAGCCATTTTACCGTTCTTGCGCCGAGATACACCCGGTAGCGGAGCAGTTCAATTTGGAGAATGGAATGTTGCATATTCGCACCGATATTCCGCTTCATGGGGTCATGCTATATGAAATAGCGATCAACTAATTATCCCGTGTTTGATGTTGTAGATTTCTAACACTACGATAAATAAGCTACTACAATGAAACATCTGTTTTTATTCATCAGTCTGATTGGATGTTCCACGCCATTGCTCGCACAGCAGAAAAGGAATACGGCGGAGCAAATTCCCATCCTTGCGTGGTATGGAGTATCATCCGAGGAAAGTACGGTGGAGCGTTATGAGGAGCTACGCCAATCGGGTATCACCCATAACTTTACGTTTTTCAATAGCGTGGATGAACTTGCCGCGGCTATGGAATCGGCTCAGAAGGTAGGGGTTAAGATGATCATCCACTGTCCGGAATTGGAGAAGGAGCCTGAAAAGATTGCTCGGCAATTCAAAGACCATCCGGCGTTGGCAGGTTATTTCCTGAGAGACGAACCGGGGCGTGCCGATTTCCCTGAATTGGGAAAATGGGCAAGACGTATCCAAGCGGTTGACAATGAACATTTCTGCTACCTCAACCTTTTTCCAAATTACGCGTCGAAAGAAGCCTTAGGCACGGAGACATATCGTGAACACGTACAACTGTTTATCAAAGAAGTGCCGCTTCAATTGTTATCGTTTGATCACTATCCCATCATCGTAGATACATCCGGTCATCGTACCATGCGTGAACAGTATTATGAAAATCTGGAGATCTTTTCAGACGAGGCCCGCAAAGCAGGAAAACCTTTTTGGGGATTTGCATTAACCGTTGCCCACGAACCTTACCCAATCCCCACGCCCGCAGAGATTCGGGTACAGGTATATAGCAATTTAGCGTATGGGGCTCAAGGGATTCAATATTTCACCTATTGGACACCAAAGCCAGGTACGTGGGATTTTCATCATGGCCCGATTGAATACGACACCAAAAAGCGGACGGAAATTTATGATTACATCACCCAGATGAATCATGAAATCAGCGCTTTATCCGACGTTTTTTTGAATGCCGAAGTGATTTCGGTATCACATACCGGAGCGAAAATTCCACAAGGCACCCATCGATTGGAAAAGCTACCTGATGTGATTACAAAATTTGAGACGGAAGGTGAAGGAGCTATTGTATCGGTCTTAAAAAAAGAAAATAAGTCTTATTTGGTTGTTGTAAACCGTGATTTTAAGCAAAACATGTCAGTGACCATAGCGGGCGATCAGCGGCTGAAGCGCGTGTTGAAAGATGGGCGTATCGTGAATGCTGACGCCTATATCAGTAAATTGCCAGTGGCACCGGGCGATATATTGGTGTACACGTGGTAGTGAACCTCGTTGTCAGTCCGAAGTAATATTCAGGATGGAATTTTAACTTATTTACAATAAAATACGATGATAACAAGAGGCACATTATTTCTTTTTATTCAGTTCATTCCGTTTATTCTATCTGCTAATCAGTTGCTGCAGTTAGCCAATCATGGCCGTTCTGCTTACCAAATAAGAATATCTTCAGACGCTTCTGCGTTAACAAAGCATGCCGCCGACGAATTCCAGCGTCTGTTTGAAATGCGGGCAGGTGTTTCTTTGCCGTTGGTTACAGGTACTTCGGCCAGCGACAAAGAGGTGGTTATCCGTGAGGGTTCCACAGGTTTGCTTGAAACAGAGCGTACACTTGGACAAGACGGCTTTGTAATTAAAGTGGAGAAGAACCGGCTTATTATTGACGGCGGTGGCGGCAAGGGCATATTGTACGGTGTATATTCATTTTTTGAAAAATATTTAGGATATCGTTGTTACGAACCACAGGTACTTACGTATCCGAAGCGAAGACGAATTGTGTTGCCAGCAACGCTTTACGATGTGCAGCAACCCCAAAACAGCTATCGCAATGTCTTCTATCATGTAGCAAAAGACCCATTTTATCGAGACTGGCATAAACTTGATCAAATGCAGCCCGATTGGGGGCTGTGGGTACATACCTTCAGCACATTTATACCGGCTGGGAAGTATTTTGCGACGCACCCCGAATATTTCGCTTTAGTTGACGGTAAAAGACGTGGGTTTCAGGATGACCCGCATCTGCAGGCCCAGCTGTGCTTGAGCAATCGGGAAGTGCGCCAGCTTATAGTTGAGAAATTAAGCAATTTTATACGTGAGAACCCATACGCCGAATATTGGTCGGTTAGCCAGAATGACACCTATGCGCATAGCGGGTACGAATGTACATGTGAGGAGTGTGCCAAAATTGATTCCATAACGGGTTCACCAAGTGGATCTCTTGTTACATTCGTGAATGATATTGCCAAACAATTTCCGAACCATGTGATATCAACGCTGGCTTATCGTTACAGCCGTCGCCCTCCGCAACATCTGAATCTTGATAGCAATGTGAATATCATGTTGTGCACGATTGAGTGCGACCGGCAGCGGCCGATTGCAACCGACAGCCTTAGCGCTGACTTTCGAAAGGACTTTGAAGGTTGGGGAAAATTGACCGATAATATCATAATGTGGGATTATGTCGTACAGTTTTCAAACCTATATGCGCCGTTCCCGAATTTACGCACATTGCAACCCAATATCCAATATTTCAACAGCCATGGTGTGCATGTTCATTTTCAGCAAGGTAATATTACCAGCGGAGGAGAATTCGCGGAACTGCGTCCTTATCTGATTGCCAAACTATTGTGGGATCCTGAAGTGGATATCTCAAGGGAAATGACTGACTTTCTGAACGGATATTACGGAAAGGCGGGACGTTATATCGATAAATACATTCAATCCATGCACAATTTATTGGATGAATCTAACATCAGACTCACCATATACGGTGCACCTGAAGATCATCTATCAGGTTTTTTAAGCACCGAAGCTTTGCAACATTATGGACAGCTGTTCGACCGGGCAGAGCGTAAGGTGGCATCTGATGCGGAACTGCTTGAACGGGTTAAAATCGCCCGCATGCCCTTAACTTATGCCTTATTGGAAATAGCAAAAAAAACCGGTGTGCCTGATGGGCCTCATTTTCTAAAAGTAGGCGATAGCCGCTGGAGGAAAGAATCGTTGGTTAGGCAATTGGAAGAGTTCTATTCCCTCTGTAACAAAAAACGAATCCCCTATTTAAAAGAGAACGCCGTTCCACCGCTATCGTACTACATGGATATGAAGGCATTTCTGATGGGAGATACCACATTGCCATCTGATTCCGTCGTTATCGAGTAATGAGCTCCTCCCGATTACTGCACCACCTTATTCGCACAGGCTGAGCTGGCAAATGCTTCGGGTTTAGCCTTGAACACGAACCCCATACTCAGAATGTAGCCCATAGCGTCGTGTAACGCCTGGTTAGATTTGAACATGGGGTTCGTGTTGATATCGGCATGTACTTCCAGATCAACCTCGTAGCGGTCCAATGTGTCGCAAAGTGAATAGGCAGTCTCAATGGAACGCTGTACTTCGGCCAGCATGCGCTCCTTGATGCTCATTTTAAGAGAGGTCCGGTCTTGATGGATATACATGAAACCTCCTTTCTTTTCACGGACAAACACAATAACGGTGGCAAATTCCGTAATTGCACCTTTCACCTGTGAGTCGGTTCCGATGCAGACTTTGAGTTTATTGCCCAACTGGTATTCGCGCGCAATGGTAGCAGATACTTCGTCGAGAATGGGTTGGCGGATGGGTTCGCCGCTGAATTTTTTCCAAGTCATAAAAGATGGGTTTTAATGGATACGGAAAAGAACGCAATTGATATACGATATAAAGTTACCAATTAAAGTGCCTTAACCCCAATAACTTAGTGTGAAGTTTTTATTAACATTCAATCGGTTTTGAACACCGTTGGCTGATAACCGTCATCTGAAAGCCGATAACCGACTATTCCTTCATCCCATAAGCGAGATCTCCCGCATCGCCCAATCCCGGAACGATATAGGCCTTGCTGGTTAGCTCGCTGTCTATGTTGCCCACCCAGAGTTGCGCTTGTGGTAAGAAGGCTTGTACGTGTGTGATGCCCTCTTCACTGGCGATCGCAGATACGACGATGAGCGACTTGATGGCAAAATCATCAAGTAGCTCTTTACAGGTAAGCACAACCGTCTTGCCTGTTGCTAACATCGGATCGATAAGAATCAGTGTTCGGTTATCCAGGTTGACGGTGCTTACGTATTCCTTGCGGATTTCGAATGTACCACTTTTTTTGGTTTTTCGGTAAGCACCAATGAAAGCACAATCCGCTTGGTCAAATACATTTAACATACCCTGATGCATAGGGATGCCGGCCCGAAGGACGGTGGCCAGTACGGGTTGTTCGGATAAGAGAGAGGTTTCAGCAATGCCCAGCGGGGTTTCGATCTCAGCAGGTACATAGGTCAGTGTTTTACTGATTTCGTAGGCGAAGATTTCGCCCAAACGTTCAAGGTTTCGGCGAAAGCGCATGCGGTCTTGTTGCAGATCCTTGTCACGGATTTCGGCAAGGAAATGATTGGCGGCGCTATTCTGTTTAGTCAGGACGTTGAGCATGTTCAAATATAACCAATTTACTTCTTATTTGTTACCTTTGTATTCTTGTCTTAAACAATCCAAGTCTATCTTGGTTTTATGGCTCAGTATAGATGAAATTCAAGCTCACTTCCGAATATACACCTACGGGTGACCAACCGGAGGCCATCCGTCAACTGGTCGAAGGGGTCAATGCCGGCGAAATGTACCAAACGCTGCTGGGGGTTACCGGCTCCGGCAAAACATTCACGATTGCGAATGTCATCCAGCAAACTCAGAAGCCAACATTGATTTTGAGCCATAACAAGACATTGGCAGCCCAACTTTATGGGGAGTTCAAGCAATTTTTTCCAGAGAACGCAGTTAATTACTTTGTTTCTTATTATGATTATTACCAACCGGAAGCGTATATAGCGTCAAGCAATACGTACATTGAAAAAGATTTGGCTATTAACGATGAAATTGAAAAGCTACGGTTACGTACCACTTCTGCTTTGATGTCGGGCCGGCGCGATGTGATCGTGGTTTCCTCTGTGTCGTGCATCTACGGTATGGGTAATCCCGAAGACTTCTCCCGTTCGGTATTTCGCTTCGGGGTTGGCACAGTCGTGAGCCGAAATGCCTTTCTGCATCGGCTGGTGGAGATTTTATATGCGCGTACCACCACCGATTTTAAGCGGGGCACATTCCGTGTCAAAGGGGATACCGTAGACGTTTTTCCCGCTTATATGGACGAAGCGTACCGAATTTCCTTTTTTGGGGATGAAGTCGATGAGCTGAGTGTCATTGATCCCATTTCGGGTAAGACGCTGGAAAAAATGGAAACCATGGCGTTGTATCCGGCAAACCTGTTTGTCACACCACGGGAAAAGTTTGTCAATTCGCTGTGGGCTATCGGAGAAGAGCTGGAGTTGCGGAAAGAACAATTGCTGATCGATGGGAAGCCGTTGGAGGCTAAACGGCTGGAGGAACGCGTTAATTACGATTTAGAGATGATGCGGGAACTGGGATATTGCAGTGGCATCGAGAATTATTCGCGTTTCTTTGACGGACGGCAACCGGGTATGCGCCCCTTCTGTTTGTTGGACTACTTCCCCGATGATTACCTGATGGTAATTGATGAAAGCCACGTAACCATTCCGCAGATCCGTGCGATGTATGGAGGCGATCGTTCCCGCAAGCTCTCGTTGGTTGAATTTGGTTTCCGTCTACCTGCCGCATTGGATAATCGGCCGCTCAATTTCCCCGAGTTTGAATCGTTGGTAACCCAGACCATCTATGTCAGTGCGACCCCCGGCGATTATGAACTACAGAAAACCGAAGGGGTGGTTGTTGAGCAAGTAATACGGCCTACAGGCTTGCTGGATCCACAGATTGAAATCCGTCCAGTGGTCAATCAAGTAGACGATTTGCTGGACGAGGTAGACCGTGTGACCAAAGAAGGAGGTAGGGTGTTAGTAACCACCTTGACCAAGCGGATGGCGGAGGAGCTGACCAAATACATGTCTAAATTAGGTATCCGTGTCCGATACATCCATTCGGAAGTCAAGACATTGGAACGTGTGGAAATTTTACGTGGACTCCGCCTGGGCGAGTTTGATGTGTTGGTAGGAATCAACTTGTTGCGTGAGGGGCTGGACCTGCCCGAGGTTACGTTGGTGGCTATCCTGGATGCCGATAAAGAGGGGTTCCTGCGGTCAGAACGTTCGCTCATTCAGACCATCGGCCGTGCTGCCCGCAACGACAAGGGCCGCGTAATTATGTATGCGGATACCATTACCGAAAGTATGCGGGTAACAATCGATGAAACCAATCGCCGTCGGGAAAAGCAGATCCGCTATAACGAAGAACACGGTATCACGCCACGAACTGTGGGTAAATCGCGCGAAGCTATATTGGAGCAGACCTCCGTAGCCGACTTTAAGGGCGGCGAAGCGAAAATCTATGTGGAACCCGAACCGACCAGTGCCGTAGCAGCAGACCCGCTGGTACAATATATGAGCAAGCCACAGATGCGGCAGGCGATAGAGAAGGTACGCAAAGATATGGAGAAAGCCGCCAAGGAAATGGACTTCCTTCAGGCTGCCAAACTCCGCGACGAAATGTTTTCATTGGAAAAAACCTATGCAGATTTATTCGGCAATTGACAGTCTGTCCATCCTGTTCCGTAGAAATATAACCACAGAAAAGCTGTTGTTTTCCACAACTGGCATCATTTTTATGCTTATGTTAAGGGAATATGAAAAACAAAATGCAATCTAATTGTTTATAAGTCAATAAGAACGGGTGAATGATTTGTTAAATAGACTGTATTTGTAGCATTTCGGAATCATTTTTCGTATAGTGTGAATAAGATGTTTTAGCTGTTATCTATTAATTCCGAACAATATATGATGATTAGTGAAAAGGCAAACCGTATATTCGAACAAGTAATTGAAAATTATCACATTTTTGATTCCATCGATTGTCCCTTCCATAACCCTTATCCCGATCACACCCTGGAGTATCTTTTGTATCGGAAATGTTGGATCGATACCATGCAGTGGCATATGGAAGACGAGGTTCGGGATCCGGATATCGAGCCGATTGTCGGCTTGGAGTGGAAACGACGGATTGATGAGTCAAATCAGTTACGTACGGACACTGTCGAATTTATTGATAATTATTTTCTTCGTTATTTCTCGCATGTGTCGCCACGCAGGGACGCACGGATCAATACGGAAAGCCCTGCGTGGGCGTTGGACCGTTTGTCTATCCTGTGTTTAAAGATTTACCACATGCGCCAGGAAACTCAAAAAATAGATGCATCTCCCCGCCATGTTGCATCGTGTATGGAGAAGCTCATGATATTGCTCCGCCAGCATGAAGATCTTTGTCGGAGTATTGACGAGTTGTTGGAAGATATCCGTACGGGCAGAAAGTACATGAAAGTATACAAACAGATGAAAATGTACAACGACGCATCCCTAAATCCAGTGCTCTATGCAGCGAGAAAGTGATGAAACGGGAAATGAATCCCACCCTGTTGGTCTTCCGGTTTTCTGCCATGGGCGATGTGGCCATGGCAGCGACCCTATTGCGTGAAGTGGCGGTCCAACAACCTGATCTTACCTTGGTAGTAGTAAGCCGGGAAGTATTTAAGCCTTTTTTTCTGAATATCCCTGGTCTCATCTTTCATCCATTTTATCCCCAAGGTATACACAAAGGGATACGCGGGATTTATCGACTCTTCAAAGAACTGCAGCAGTATACTCCCCGGGCGATAGCAGATTTGCACTATAGCCTTCGTAGTAGGTTGCTAGCTATACTGTTTCGGTTAAAAGGAATTCCGGTAAGCCAACTGGATAAGGGTAGAAAAGAAAAAAAGGCACTTACAAGACCGCACAATAAGATACGGAAACAACTGAAGCCCACGGTAGAGCGGTATGCGGATGTCTTTCGGAAGTTAGGCTATCCCATTACCCTGAGCCATACGTTGCGGCCGTTGCCGTTGTCTCTCCCTGAAGTAGCTGTGCCCTTATTTTCAGGCATCCAGTCCGTTAAGGTCGGTATCGCTCCTTTCGCACAGCATTTTCCCAAGGTCTACCCGCTTGAGCGTATGGAGGTAGTGATTGATTATCTTGACCGGCAGGGACATGCTGTTTTCATTTTCGGCGGCGGCACAGCGGAGCAACGCGTAGCTGACAACTGGCAGGAGCGGTTTAGAAACGTGCGCAGCCTGGTTGGCCGATTTACTTTACAGCAGGAGCTGGCTATCATTTCCCATTTGGATGTCATGCTCAGTATGGATTCAGCAAATATGCACATGGCATCGCTCATGGGCGTGCGCGTGCTGTCGATCTGGGGAGCTACACATCCGTATGCGGGGTTTTTGGGCTATGGACAGCAACTGGAAGATTGCATTCAGGTGGACCATCCTTCCCGGCCGAGTTCGATCTATGGCAACAAACCCTGCCTGTGTGACGGTGTAGACAGCATGGAGCTCATTGCACCTGAAATGGTTATTGATAAACTTCGGGAAATTGGATTATGAACATCGGTTACGAGGCCAAGCGTATATTTCATAACCGTACAGGATTGGGTAATTACGGGCGTGATCTTGTACGGATGCTGAGCAAATACCACCCTGAAAATACCTATTACCTGTATAATCCGAAACCCGCCGTGCACCGGCTATTTCAATCCGGAACCGCAACAGTGGTTGAGCGACTGCCGCGGTCGCAGTTCGACCGATTGTTTTATAATCTGTGGCGGCAACGTAATGTCATACACGATCTTCCGGACGATGGTATTCAACTGTTTCATGGCCTTTCGGGTGAACTGCCAATCGGACTCTCGACACGAGGTATCAAAAGTGTGGTCACCATCCATGACTTGATTTTTTTACGGTATCCCGAATTGTATTCCAAGATTGACCGGACCATTTATTTTCATAAGTTTAAGTATGCTGCCCATCACGCAGACCGGGTAATAGCTATCAGCGAACAGACCAAGCGTGATGTCGTCGACTTTCTGAAAGTTGACGCCAACAAAGTAACCGTGGTTTACCAGGGCTGTCATCCAGCATTCAAGCGGCAGTATTCAGTAATCGACAAACAGGCTATTCGTGACAAATACGGGCTGCCTCCCGATTTTATACTCAACGTGGGAACCATCGAAACCCGCAAAAATGCCCTGCTCATTGTCAAAGCCATTGAGCATCTGGATATACATTTGGTAATTGCTGGAAAAGCAACGCCATATGTAAAGGAACTTGTCGACTACATGGAGAAAAGACAGTTCACTTCTAAGGTGACGTTTATCCATGGAACCACCATCGATGAGTTGGCAGTGCTCTATCAATCCGCACTTCTTTTTGTTTACCCTTCTTTATTCGAAGGTTTTGGCATACCAATTATCGAAGCGTTGTACTCGGGGGTACCCGTTATCACTTCAAATACCGGATGTTTTCACGAAGCCGGAGGTCCCCATAGCTGTTATGTGTCTCCTGGGGATGCCGAGGAACTTTCGGATGCGCTTCGTACGGTGCTGACCGATTCCAAGCTGCGTCAACGAATGATCAGAGGCGGATTTACTTATAGCCAGCACTTTGATGATGACCGTATTGCGGACCAATTGATGCGGTTGTACCGAGGGTTAGTTCCGACCGATTAATGCGCTTGCTGATGGTGTTGGTTGCGATGGCTAGTAAGCAATAGGATGATTGACATTGTTGAAACGGTCGATCGACAAGATATAATTGAAATCCGAAAGGGTAAAGGTTTCTTCGTCTTTACTCCTAATGAATTTTAGGGGAACTTTCCCGATGAAGGATGCCCACTGGGAAAATGTGCTGGGCGGACCGATGAGGAAATCACAGCATGAAAGTGCATGCAATTCCATCATAGGATCATTTGTGGGTATTCGGATAACCGGATAATTCAGTAGTAAGGTTTCGGAAATAGGCTCGTTGGAGCAGAGCAGAAAGCTGACTTTTTTGTCCTGTGAAGATAGGATTGATTGAAGTTGGTCCATATAATGAGCATATACATCGTCGCTATAATAGTAGATTCCATTCTTATAGTTTTTGTAGTCGCCACGTCTTATATGCACGCCAATTAGTACCGTATCTTCGCTCAAAGGCAAGGCGCTGTTTACCATTGTTTTGACATGAATGGTTGGCTCGAATAAGGTTTGGATCGCTTCGTGATGTTTTGCGAGGTAGGATGGCGCGTACCGATCTTTCCAGCCCCTTACAAAAAGGAGCCGGGTCCTGTTGCGGGATACATCCAGAAAAGAGAATTCTTTGCGCCCGAAAACTGCTGTCTTACCGATTCCTTTTGTGATCAGGTAAAGTGCCTTTAGCCATCCTTTGGGATAAACATCTTTACAAGACAGCGAGAATTTTATCAATTTGTGTTGGGCCAAATTCGGAAACAAGGATAGATACTTCTCCGAAAAAAATAGTACCAACATCTTTTCATTGTTCTCCAATGCAAAAGCAATGGACGGTAGAAAAGCAAACAGGCGATTACAAAGTTGATTTTTCTGTTCGTTGAAAATGATCATTATTGGATTGGTGGTTCCATTGATTTACAATTAGTCGGACCAAAAATAGCAAAATAACCAAAATCTCAAACAAACGTTGATAATATCACCGGATCGGCTGATTCGCGCTTTTGTCTTTGTTCAATTTCGCTATCTTTGCGCAAATGGAGCAACCCAATTGGATGGCCAACGTTTATGTATGTATGTCTGTTAAAACCAGTTTAATCATATCAGTATATAAAAATACGTTGTTCTTGAATGCAGTGCTTGCCAGTCTTCGCTATCAAACACGGAAGCCGGATGAGGTAATTGTTTCAGAAGATGGCGATAGCCGGGAAATGCAGGAATTCCTCGCAGGGTATGAAAGTGATCTGACGCTGATCCACCTTACCCAGAAAGACAGGGGATGGCGGAAAAATGAGGCCTTAAACCGGGCAATTGTTGCCGCTTCCGGCGATTACCTGATTTTTATCGATGGCGACTGTGTGCTCCATACGCATTTTATTGAAAATCATGTACGTTTAGCCTGTCAGAAAGATATCCTTGCCGGTAAACGTGTCAAGCTCGGCCCGCTTTTCAGCAGCGAGCTGCAAAAAACACCGGTGCCGTGTTTTCAGCGGAGCATATTGGGGCGTATCCGGCAATTACGGAAAGATGGGGCGCAGTTTGTGGAAGAAGCCCTGTATATACCGCTTAATCCGCTTTCAAACGCTATTGTCCGTATGCTCGGCATTAGTTCGATAAAAGGGTGTAATTTTTCCTGTTATAAGGAGGCTATGTTGGCCATCAATGGATTTGACGAAGACTATACCCGGCCCGCGGTTGGTGAAGACATCGATTTGATATGGCGTTTCAAGGGAATGGGCTATCGGATTGTATCAGTCAAGCACTTTGCGGTACAGTACCATTTGTATCATGTGGAAAGCTGGAGTTCGCAGGAAGAAAATATGACATTGCTCCGCCAAAAGCAAGCCTCACGGCAGTACCGGTGTCTAAACGGAATTGAAAAGCTGTCACTTGTTGGATGAGCCAAAAAGTTATATACACAGCCATATTTGGAAACTATGAGGGATTATTGCCCCAAAAGGAAATAGCCGGATGGGATTTCGTATGTTTCACCGATAATCCGTCCCTGAAGGCTTCACCCTGGCAAATCCGGCTGATTGAACCACCGGTTCCAGGAGATTACACGCGGAGCAACCGGTTCATAAAAATTAATCCTCATTTATTTTTTCCCGATTATGAGATCAGTATCTTTATAGACGGTAATATGCTTGTTATCGGCAATCCGGACAGATTGGTTGAGACGGTATTGGCTGATTACGCAATGGCTTGTTTTGACCACGAGCAGGCTAAACGTGACCCGCGCAATTGCATTTATAGCGAGTATAACTTTTTAAAACAGCTGGCAGAGCACCAAGGAATTTATAAAGATGATCCACAGGTAATGAAGCAACATATTGAATTTTTACGTGCCCACCAATATCCGGAACGTATGGGATTGATAGTCGGTACGGTCTTGGTTCGCAGGCATCATGATCCACAGCTCATCCGGGTAATGGAAGATTGGTGGTACATGGTCAAAAGC
This sequence comes from Parapedobacter defluvii, assembly GCF_014642075.1. GTDB lineage: Bacteria > Bacteroidota > Bacteroidia > Sphingobacteriales > Sphingobacteriaceae > Parapedobacter > Parapedobacter defluvii. The sequence goes on from NZ_BMIK01000008.1 coordinate 101,267, forward strand.
TATAGCAAACGGGATCAATTAAGCTTCAATTATGTTGCGTGGAAACATGGATTTACGTATCGGATAATTCCGGGGGATATCCGCAGAGGAAATGGTTATTTTTATATGTTAGGAAAACATCGGAAAGACTGGACCGCCAAATTATGGAAATTTCGGTGGAAGGAACGGTTGGGACTGGTTAAAATTCATAAATAGGCAAATGGAATTCCCGGCTATCAGAGCAATTGTTGTTACTCCAGTCAAAGATGCCATCGAAAACACACTGGAAACCATACGGGCAGTCCACGCAAGTAAAACGACGGTCAAACACATCGTTTATAACGACTTCAGCCTTGCAGAAACGAAAGAAGTACTTGAGCAGCAAAAGCGGTCATTCGGCTATCGGTTAATTCATCTTGAAGACCTGACCAGTCACCCTTCACCCAATTACAGGCGTGTCCTCCAGGATGCACAGCAGCAGGCGTTGAAGGAAAGTCTCCCCTTAATTATCGTAGAGTCTGATGTCATTGTCAAGCCGGATACGTTTGAGCGGTTGCTTGAATTTTATAAGCAGCATACGAATGCAGGCCTTATTGGTGCGGTTACGGTCGATGAAAAGGGAACGGTCAATTTTCCCTACCTGCGTTTTAAAGACCAATCCATTGAATCCGGTAGTATTGAGACAAAAAAGAGCTTGAGTTTCTGTTGTACATTGATCTCGCTCGAGTTTCTCCAACAGTATGATTTTGTTCATCTCAATGAATCAAAAGATTGGTTTGATACCTTTATTTCCTACCAGGCAACGGATATGGGGTTTAAAAACTACCTGCTGTACGATGTTCCCGTTTGGCATAGGCCACATGGCAGCCGGCCCTGGAAACAACTGAAGTATACCAACCCGTTAAAATATTATCTACTTAAGTTTCTGAAAAGAAGGGACAAGATATGAACCCGTTGGTATCCATCGTCATTCCATTTTACAACATGGAAGGGTTTTTGGCTCAGACTATTGATTGGGCACTGGAATCTACATATCGGCCCATGGAAATCATTTTGGTTGACGATGGATCCACAGACGGCGGTGCCGCGATTGCCAAAGATTACGCTAGGCGTTTGGATCATATTTCCTTTTTGCAACAAGAAAACCAGGGTGTATCCGTAGCACGGAATTATGGTATCAGCGAAGCAAAAGGTACCTACATCTTGCCGTTGGACGGCGATGACCGGATCTGTCCGGGATTCATCGCCGAAGCGGTCCATGTATTGGAAGCCCATCCCCAGGTAAAGGTTGTAACTGCAGAAGGTGAATTTTTTGGCGACAAGAGCGGCCGCCGCAAGCTGCCGGAGTTTGATATCCGCTTGTTGGCGCGGAAAAATATTCTCCATGTCAGCGCGCTCTACCGGAAGTCGGATTGGAAGCAAGCAGGAGGCTACTGCCCGGAAATGAAAGGGCGAGAAGACTGGGATTTTTGGATCTCGATGCTTAAAAACGGTGGGGAAGTGGTCCGGTTGCCGATGATCGGTTACCAATACCGCATCCGGCCCAATTCCAAACGGATACGGACCCGGAAGTTGAAAAAACAGATAAACGATTTGCTCAATGCCCGGCATACTGAATTTTTTAGGCATGTATTGGGTGGTCCGTTACGCATCCACCGTACCTGGTCTAAGCCATACAATAAACTGTTGGCTTTTCTCGGACTGTTGAAATAAGGGTAACCCGTGTATCGAAAACAATTTTTTGCTCGTTTAGTTAATTACCGGCAACGGTATGCAAGAAATGAGTGTAACCTTTAAAAGAAGATATGCCTACGGTTTCTGTGATTATCCCAAACTATAATCATGCAAAGTACTTGCGGAGGCGTATTGATAGTGTGCTTGCACAAACTTTCCAAGATTTTGAGATCATTCTGTTGGATGACTGTTCGACGGATGGTAGTCAGGATATCATTGAATCCTATCGTGGAAATACCAGTGTATCACATATTGTATATAATGAGGAGAATAGCGGGAGTCCATTTAAGCAATGGGAAAAAGGAATCGTGCTTGCGAAAGGGAAATATATTTGGATTGCAGAAAGCGATGATTGGTGCGAGTGTAACCTCTTAGCATCGTTATTGCCGCCTTTGGAAGCAGATAGTCGTTGCGTAATCAGTTATTGCCAGTGTTATATGGTAGACGACGAAGGTCGCATCAAATCTCAGTCGCACTATCCCAGACTTCAGGAATCCCTGCGGGGAGACCGGTTTGTGCGGGAACACATGGTAAAGGGTAATGCTATCTGGAATGCGAGTATGGCCATTTGGCGGAGAGAGTTATATGCTGGCCTAAAAAAGGATTTTTTGGACTACCGGTTTTGTGGCGATTGGTTGTTTTGGATCCGGTTGGCGTTGACAGGCACGGTAAATATCGATGGAAGAGCGCTGAATTATTTTCGCAAACACGATGGTGATGTGAGCGGACCGGCATACAGCTCGGGCTATAATTTTGTCGAAGAACTACACCTGCTTAGCACAGTTTACAAAGAAGGAATCATTGGGGATGTAGAATATAAAGTCGGTTATAAAGCTAAATTTAGAGATTTTTGGAGAAGACGGCAAAGGTTTGATACGCAAGTTCAAAACACAATTATGTCGTATTTTCGTAAACCTGCTTCGAAAAAAACAAGTTATGTCAAAGTGCTGGGAAGTGCGATATGGGACAATTGGAAACATCCTTCCCGGAAACATTGAACGCAATTGTCATTCGGATCTCAAACATGGACTATAGTATCATTATATGCTCTTTCAATCCCGATGATCGCTTGCTGCTTCGGTGCTTGGAAGCTGTACGGCTATTGGACAAGCGTGGAATTGGCGTCGAAACGATTGTCGTTGACAACAACAGCGTTCCTCCATTAGCGGAACGTCCATATGTGCGGCATTTCTTAAACAATAGCCCTGATACCCGCCTTGTCCCGGCCAAGGAACAGGGGCTAGTGAATGCCCGGATCGCCGGCATAGGGGCTGCTCAGGGGCAATGGGCATTGTTTCTTGATGATGACAATGAAGTTGAACCAACTTACTTACAGGAACTGCGTGAGCTTCGCAGAAGGCATCCATCCGTGGGGGCTTGGGGTCCCGGCCATGTGGAGGTTGAATTCACAGATGGGATAGCAAATGGTCTGGAGGGGCTTGCTTATCATATTTTTCAGGGAAAGGAGATCAGATTCACAGAATTTGCGTCCATCCGAAATTGGCAACCGTGTTATCCATTTGGAACAGGTCTAGCCATGTGCATGGATATTCTCAAACCATATGTTTCGTGGGTAAAAGGAGGTGAACTGTCGGCGACTGGTAGGAAGGGGGCAACATTGGCCAGTGGAGAAGACATCCAAATGGTCATGTTATGTGTACGGGAAGGTTTCGCTGCGGGGCAATCGCCCCGTCTCGGAGTTGCGCATCTTATCCCGGCAAAGCGAGCCAATTTGCAGTATATGGGGCGGTTGGCGTTCGGTAGTAATCTGGACTTTCATGCAGCTATTGCCGAACTGATTCCGGAATACCGGGAAGAATGGGCTCCCCAACCGCAGACAGCCTTTAAATTTGGATTTAAAGTTATCAAACGGTATGGTTCCTGGTTATGGAATGCCACTCCCGCGAAAAAGATCAAGTTGGCAACTTATATCGGAAGCATGACCAGTTTATATGGTATTCACCGAAAACAATTACCCAAATGCGTGAACTTTGTTATAGATCGATTGAAATTGCGTTGATTGAGTAAAAGTAGGATAGGTTGTGATAATGCAAAGCAAAAAAAATATTGATATTGTTATCCCCTCGTATCGGTTAGAGGAGAAGTATATCATCCCCCTGATTGACCTGCCAAAACCGGAAGGTTGGTCGTTTAATTATTTTATCGTTGTAGATAATCCTGCCGTAAAGATCTCACCGCAAATCGAGTCATATGCCGCAACCGGTTTGGTTACCTTATTGATAAATCCCTATAACCTTGGTGCTTCTTTGAGCCGGAACAGGGGGATGGAAGCAGGTACAGGTCAATGGGTGTTATTTTTGGACGATGACATCCGAGCAGAAAATGAGCTTTTGTTTCACTATGTGAATGCGATAGAACGATATCCGGAAGAAATTGGTTTCATCGGTTTGGTTAAGCTGCCACCTCCGCCCACGGCCTTTGCAAAAGCACTGCTGATGAATGGATCGATGATGATTTTCGGTATCGCGGAAAAAACCCCGTCATTTTCGTGGGGAGCTACGGCTAACATGATGGTGAAGCGCAGTGCCGTGGGCGACATCAGGTTTTCGGAAAAATACCCGAAATTCGGGGGCGGGGAGGACGTGGATTTCTTTTTGAGCGTGCGTGATAAAAACCAATGCGGGGACTACAGGACATTGAAGGAAGCGGTGGTTTGCCACCCGTGGTGGAAAGAAGGTAAACCGGACTTTGTGCGTCATTTCCGATATGGCGAAGGGAACAGCTACCTGGCAGCGTTTAATCCCCAATATGCGTACTATGATTTTCCTAATACTCCGGAGACTTTATTTTTAATGGTTGTAGTGCTGCCCGTGGCTGCTATTGCTTCTTCTTCGGGGTTAGTTGTATGGATAACCGTGTTCGGTTGGGTTGTGGTTGCTGAGGCAATTGCAACATGGATACAGCTTGCTAAACGGCATGCATCTGTGACGGTTCCGATACTTTACTATGTCCTGCGGTTGAAATTTGCGTACTCCACCGGTATGCTTATGGCAAACCTTCGCAGAGGGCGCTTAAAAGGTATTGGCGAGCGATTCGAGTTCAAAGGGCAGCATCACAGAAATGGTTTTTTTCAGTTCAATACCTATAAGATCGTGAAATGGGTGTTGTACATTTTTGTGTTATTGCTTTTAGGTTACTTGTGTTTGCGTTAACCGTTAACCAGATTAACCAGTTTTTCACGCAAGAGATTTATTCGTTCCCAGATATGTGCGGCAGCCGCAGGTTTGAACTTTGGCTGTCTTAAAAATGCCCGGTACTTTTCCGGGTCCCGATGGAGTTCTTCCACCCGCCGGACAAGCTGGTTGAGGGAATGTTTCCCTTGATAGAAAAGCACGGCGTCGGGATTTACGATATCCGGTTCCGGCTCGTTACCACTGCCCCAATAGATGGGGACTGTACTGGCCCGGAAACATTGGAAGAGCTTCTCCGTCACGTATCCGGGGTAATCCGTGTTTTCCGGGCAGATATTAAAATTGAAAGCCCGGAGCATTTCTGTTTTGTCGTCGTTATACCGGGTTCGCAACACATCGGAATTGTTTAGCAATCGGCCTGCACTGGTTACCTGTTCGATGCGGCCCAATGCGTGGAAGAGTCCGGTCCGAATGCCGTTTTTATCATGGCTTGATACCAGCGAACAGAAGCCGCGTTCCGGTGGAGGGGGGAGCGAGAAGTTATCTAATACATATTGGATTTCCTGCTGTGTCTGCGTAATACCGAAAAAATAAAATATCCAAATGGGAAAACGGACGTATTTGGGATGATTTATATCATCGAACCCAAGCGATATATCAACATCATTCAGGCAGTGGTCACGGTATTCGTGGAATCTTCTTACATTCTCGCCCGTATAAAATACTTTTATGCGGCTCCTGCTTTCCTTGATGGCGTTCCTGGGACCGAATACGGAGCTCAACAAAACACCGTTATCCTTAGACAGCCTGGAGCCTACATGCTGCAGAATGAATTGATACAGCCATATTTCCTCGCGTGGCTGGGACGTCCAGAAATTAAGTAATTCGATGTGATTTTCGTCGGGTAGGTAGGTGTAATTAGCAGGCTCTCGATACCATCCAATTTTTTGGAGAAGACGCTTGACATGCATGGTCGTTGAAAATCATTGTGGTTGGTTCAGGGTTGAATTATAGCCATTGGTACATTGTTTGGTACCCGAGGAGAGCACCCGTTCGTATACCGCTTTGTTGGCCGATTCGTTTGCGCGGGAGTTGTGCGGGTGGTCGATGTGGAAGCAGACTGCAGCCCATTTCAGGTGACGTTTTCGGATACCGTTGTTCACGAACCGAGCAGCAAGTTCGATGTCTTCATGACCCCACCCAGTCAAGTCATTATTGTAGCCGTTGACCAAGACAAAATCCGATTTCCAGTAGGCCATATTGCAACCCTTGACGTCAGCCGGATTGTATGGGTCCGTTCGAATAAAGGACGAAAGAGCGGGGATGTGCAGGGCGTTTAAGCGGTGCTTAACTCCTTTTGAAAAAGGGCCGAAGTGTGTCCGCCGCACTTGTAGGGCATGCCGCGTTGTGGAACTGTCGAGCATGGCACGGCTTCCCCGGATAAATTGTCCCTGTTTCGCCACGCTTAAGTGATCACGCACAAACTCGGGATGGACGATGATGTCTCCATCTATTTGTATGAGGTACGCACCCTTTGCCTCCTTAACTGCTGTGTTCAGGATAATCGTCTTGCGGAAACCCTCGTCTGAATGCCACACATGTTTGATGGGTTTGGGTGAGTCGTTCTGATACCGTTGAATGAGCGCCCGGGTTTCGTCCCCCGAGCCATCATCCGCAATGATAATTTCATCGGGAAGCTGGTGTTGGTCCAGTACGCTTTTTAAACACAAATCAAGCGCTTCCGGCCAATTGTAAGTCGATATGATAAGTGACGAACTGATGTGCATATTGCGCTTAAACTTCGAATCTTGTAAACGATCTCATGGCGTATTCCTGCAAAAATAACGAATTTTTGGTAAGAATTGTTAGCTCGTACCTGTATCTTCCTTAGCATCGTTGCGATCTTTACGAAGGGTTAGTTATCTTTGACTGCACTTGTCGCTTGTTTTTACGGTTGAGTAGCAATTGCTGACACCGGGACGTTATACAACTGTAATGGGTAAAACAACAAAAAAAATAAAACACTTTATACGCTATCATATACAATACTATTATATCCACGCTTTTAATAAGCTGGTAGGTATGCAACGGAAAAATCCCTTAACTATTCCGGTTATTATTATAAACTTTAATCAACTCACCAATCTGAAGAATTTGGTAACATTTCTTCAGGATAGAAAACTGAAAAACATTGTTATCATAGATAACAACTCAAGTTACCCTCCCCTTTTAGATTATTATGAAACGATAAAGAGAACCGTTACGGTAGAAATCATGCCGGAAAATTATGGCCATATGGTTTTTTTCGAGCATGAACAGCTACAGCAAAAATATGGACAGGGATATTATGTGATCACTGATCCGGATATTTTACCCAATCCGAAGCTTCCTTCCAATTTTATGGAAGTTATGTTAAAGAAAATGGATAAATACCACTTCGGAATACAAAAAGTAGGATTTGCCCTGGAAATTGATACCATTCCGGACTATTTTCCGCTAAAAGAAAAAGTATTAAACTGGGAACGGCAGTATTGGACAGACGAATTGGAAAAGGACGTATTCCATGCAGACATTGATACGACCTTTGCGCTCTACAAGCCAAAGTATCCATCAAAATTTAACGCAAAAATGAGGCGGTTTTATGAAGCCATCCGGCTTGGTGGAAACTTCACCAGTAAACACATGGGTTGGTATCTTGATCCGAAAAACCTTTCGGAAGAACAGCGTTATTACATGCAAACATCCTCGGAATCCGCCTCGTGGAAATTTGACGAGGATGGTAATCTGGATAGCCCATCTACCTATTAATGATAACCGTTGCAAACGAATAACAAATTGAAAACAAACCATCAATTATCCATCATTACGGTCAATCTTAACAATAAAGAAGGGCTTTCAAAGACATTGGCATCCATTGCTAATCAATCTTGTCAGGACTTTGAATACATTGTAATAGATGGTTCCTCTACCGACGGAAGTGTAGCGTTAATGCAGAATACTTCTTTTATCGACAGGTGGATTTCGGAAAAGGACACGGGAGTATACGATGCAATGAACAAAGGCATCGCATTGGCAACAGGCAGTTATTTGCTTTTTCTCAACAGCGGCGATCAGCTGTTCGATCATACGGTTATTGAAAATGCAATGCCGAAACTTACGGGGGAGGCCATTATTTACGGTAACCTAAAGCAAGTATGGACCGATACGTATAGGATCCATTATTTTCCTGAAAAATTGACGTTTGGGCATTTTTTGAACCAAACAATCGGACACCTTTCTACCTTTATCCGCAGCGATTTATTTGAAAAATATGGATTATATGAAACCGAATACAAAATTGTCGCTGACTGGGCCTTTTTTACCAAAGTTATCGTAAAGGAAAACGTGTCTGTTAAGTATATCCCCGACGTTGTTGGTACATTCGATATGAATGGGATGAGCTCCGATCCGGTAAATTTTGAGCAAATTAACCGCGAACGCCGGCAATTTCTGCGGAAGCATTTTGGGCGTTTTCTCGACGACTATGAACAGCACGAACACACACTGCAAATCCTGAAAAGGATACAATCATCGAAAGGATTTCGTTGGTTGAAAGCGTTGGGTGTGAAAAAGTTTCAGTAGTTAAACCTGTTCAGAAAAGCAACGCCCGTTGGCGGTGATGCATGTCCGAATGATTTGCTGTACGAACTCAATATTATGTAATTTTCGCGTTGCAAACCTTCCCTTTGGCCTGTTGTTTGTGCCCCTATTAAGCAGAATTCACCAAATTGCTTTTGTGAGGACGAGTATTGCAAGCGAAAAAAACAGTATTGGTGGGTATCTACTCCTTAGACCGCGTCGGCGGTGCGGAGTTGTATACCTGTGATCTCATCAAACAATTAAAACAGCGAGACGATGTAGATGTGGAGTTCTTTGCCATGGTACAAGGGAGGTTGTCCGACTATGTCAGGAATGAACTTGGTGTACGTCATTTGAGCAAAGAACGTTACGACTTGATCCTTACCACGCACAATGTTACCGTAGACGCATTGCGTGGAAAAGGTCCGATTATCCAAATTTGTCATGGTGCGATCCTTGAGCTGGAATTTCCCTCGATATATGCAGATTATCACGTAGGAATTTCCAGAGAAATATGCGATAGTTTAGATAGCAAGGGCTTCCCAAACCGATTGGTGCTTAATGGGCTTGACCTGGAGCAAAAGCGGCCGATGACCCCTCCCAATGAACAGTTAAAGAAGGTGCTGTCGCTTTGTCAAAGTGAGGAGGGCAACGCAATGTTGCAGAATGTGTGCAACAAATTAGGGTTGGAATTCGTGTCGTTCCACAAGCATATAAACCCGAATTTCACAATTGAACGGGAAATCAATAAAGCCGATATGGTGGTGGGGATTGGGCGTTCCATCTACGATGCAATGGCCTGCGGCCGTCCATGTGTCGTCTTTGACTATCGGGTGTACAACGGCAACAAAGGGGATGGGTACCTGTATCCGGACTTATTTAATTCGTTTGTGCAGGCTAATTGTTCCGGTCGTTTCCGGAATCATATATATACGGAAAACGAGTTGGCAGCAGAATTTGAAAAGTATAATGCCTGTGACGGCGAACGCCTTCGAGAAATCGCTGAAGAGAAACTGGATGTTGTGGCATCTGCCGATGTCCTGCTGAATATACTCGACCGAATATCGCCTGAGGTAAAACAAAAGAAAAAACGTCGTATTTTCAAGGCGGAATTTAAACGCTTTCGCAAATCATTTAAGCGAGGCCTCAAGAAAATGGTAGGTATACGCACCGTTTAAGGGTGAACTTTGTAAATGTCCGATGGGCATGATTATTGTAACCATTTTCCCATGGCTAGGGATTTGTTCGTGATCAGACATGCAAAATCAGATTGGAGCTTCGACGTCAGCGACTTCGATCGGCCCCTTAACACGCGCGGATTTACGGACGCCCCGAAAATAGCGGAACGATTGAAGGCATACGCGACCAAGCCAGAATTGTTGGTGAGCAGCCCTGCAAAACGAGCTTTGACTACTGCGCAATTATTTGCAAGCCAATTAGAAATACCGATTGGTGCCATCCAAACCGATGCCCGTATTTACGAAGCGTTGCCCGCAACCCTGCTGAAGGTCATTGGTGAGTTTGACGATCGCTACCACAGTGTTGCCCTTTTCGGGCATAATCCGGGGCTTACGTTGTTAATCAACTACCTTACCGATGAGCAGATTTATAATCTCCCCCCATGTGGATTGGTACATATCCGGTTCGATAGCGCTGACAATTGGGCGTCCATTAGCGGCGGCTTAGGCAGTCAGCTATGGTTTACCTACCCGAAGCAGGAAGCATAGCGCATCCCATAAAAAATAAAAAGCTTACCTTTACCTCCACATGGCTAATCGGCTCCATAACGAAACGTCCCCCTATCTGTTGCAACATCAGCATAATCCCGTTGAGTGGTATCCCTGGGGAGAGGAAGCATTAGCGAAAGCCCGTGCAGAAAACAAATTAATTATTGTCAGCATCGGCTATTCAGCCTGTCACTGGTGCCATGTGATGGAGCGCGAAAGTTTTGAGGACGAAGACATCGCTGCGGTGATGAACCGGTATTTCGTATCCATCAAAGTAGATCGCGAAGAGCGGCCGGATATCGACCAGCTTTACATGATTGCAGTGCAACTCATGACCAACCAAGGAGGATGGCCGCTCAACTGCATTTGCTTGCCGGACAGTAGACCGATTTATGGAGGCACCTATTTCAGGCCGGCCGACTGGAAAAACGTACTCCTGCAGCTGGCCGAAATGTGGCGGGAACAACCGGAGGTGGCAATAGATTATGCGCAACGGCTCACCGAGGGCATCCAGCAGAGTGAACAACTGCCGATAAGCAGGATTCCCGAAACCTATAGCTTACCCGATTTGGAAGCCATTGTCTCGCCGTGGCGGCGCCTTTTTGACAAGGAGGAAGGTGGGCATAGACGCGTACCTAAATTCCCCATGCCCAACAATTGGTTGTTTTTGCTGCGGTATGGTGTGTTGACAAAAGATCCTGAAATCATAGAACAGGTACATCTTACCTTACGGAAGATTGCTTCCGGAGGTATTTATGATCATGTAGGAGGAGGATTTGCGCGGTATTCGGTGGATGGCCGGTGGCATATCCCGCATTTTGAAAAGATGCTCTATGACAATGCTCAATTGGTCAGCCTGTATACGGAAGCATGGCAGCACCGGCCTACTGAACAGTATAAACGGGTGGTAACCGAAACACTGGAATGGGTGCAGCGCGAAATGACCAGTCCCCAAAGGGGGTTTTACTGTGCACTAGATGCCGACAGCGAGGGAGTAGAAGGAAAGTTCTATACCTTCCAAAGGGCTGAAATTGAGCATGTATTGGGTGAAGATGCCGAATTATTTATTCGCTACTTTGGAGTTACCGAAACCGGAAACTGGGAAGAGGAACATACGAACGTGCTGAAAATCGATGTCGATGCAGACAAAATGGCACAAGAAGCGGGTTTTTCCGCCGAGGAATGGAGTACTTATCTAGCAGCGGGCAAACAAATGCTGCTAGATTACCGAAACAAACGGGTGCGACCGGGCCTGGACAATAAGCAGCTGACCTCTTGGAATGCATTGATGCTTAAAGGGTTTGTTGATGCATTTCGCGTATTTGATGTATCGGAGTACCTAGATTGTGCGTTGAACAACGCAGCATTTATCCGTCAATACCTCTATGCCGATGACGGAGGGCTGTTGCATCAACCGGCGACAAATGGTAAGTTACTTAGGGGGTTTCTGGATGATTATGCTTTTTGCCTAGAAGCCTATGTCGCACTCTATGAAGCGACGTTTGACGAAACCTGGTTGTACGAAGCAAAACGTTTATTGAATTACGTGCTGGATCATTTTTATGACAGACCGACCACTTCATTCTACTACACTTCGGCGCTTGCCGAACAGCTTATCGCCCGTAAGCAAGAGGTAATGGATAATGTCATCCCATCTTCCACTTCAAGTATCGTAAGATCACTGAATAGGTTGGGCCTGATTTTTGACGAGCAGCGGTATACGGATGTTGCCTCACAAGTATTGGCCAATGTTGTTCCGCAGATGGCCGCATATGGCTCGGCATATTCCAACTGGGCAATTCAGTTACTAGAAGAGGTGTTCGGTTGTTATGAAATACTAATTACCGGACCAGGATGGCAGATGATACGGCGGGAATTGGATACTGCCTACATTCCCAATAAATTAATTTTGGGCGGAACAAATGAAGGCCTTCCTTTGTTAACAGGAAGGGTAAGGGATACGGTCCAGGCGTATGTGTGCCACGGTAAAACATGCAGCCTGCCTGTTGACAACGTCGACGCATTATTGCAATTAATTACACAATGATAACTGGGGCATTGTATGTCCCTCAATTTTAAAACAAAGATGACTATTGAACCCAACAGCGTTGTTACGCTGACCTACAAACTCCACACCGTGGAAAATGGAGAAAGAACATTCGTTGAAGAAGCTGGCCGGGACAATCCCCTGGACTTTCTGTTCGGTGTGGGCATGATGCTGCCAAAATTCGAAGAAAATATTGCCGGGCTTGAAGCCGGAGACACGACCGACTTTGAGCTGGCCGCAGAAGATGCATATGGCGAAATTAATGAGCAGGCAATTGCTACGCTGCCCATTGATATGTTCAAGGAAAGTGGTGTTCCCGCCGTGGGGCAGATTCTACCTTTGCAGGATAACCAGGGGAATCAATTCCGGGGTAAGGTGACCGAGGTAAGCCCGGAAGTGGTAGTGGTTGACCTGAATCATCCAATGGCGGGTCAAAATCTGCATTTTTCCATTGAAGTATTATCCGTACGTGAAGCAACGGCAGATGAATTGGCACACGGCCATTCGCATGGTCCAGATGGCTCGCATCATCACTAATTATTAAATTTTAATGGCTCGGAGCATTTCTCTCTTACCGGGTGCTCCGGGCACTTTTTCGACCGTAAAGCCCAGTTCCCTCAGCGTTCGTTTCAAATGTCCTGTGATGGCATAAGTTACAAATACGCCCTCCGCTTTCAAAAAGCCGGCAACGTGCTGTAACGTTTCCGCTGTCCACATTTCCGGTTGCCGAACTGCGGCAAACGCATCGAAATACAAAATGTCAAACCGTTTATCGGTAGTAAACTGTAATATTTCCTGGTGTATGCCGGTTAGCAGGCAATCCGCGGCTAACGTTTGTGTGTTGTGCCAGCTATCCGTATACTGCGCAAGAAAAGAATACCATAAGCTGGATGATATATACTGTCCATAGCCGGTCTGTGCAACCATTTCTGCCGATAGCGGGTAGGCTTCAACGCCTACATAGTCAAGCTGAACGTCGACTCCCGCACAATAGTCGGCACTCAACAAAAAATTGAGCCCTGTACCCAGTCCGATTTCCAGCACGGACACCGCTTTCGGGTGGTTCAACTCCAAAAAATAAGACAATCCCATGCCGACAAAAACATGCTTGCTTTCCTGTACTGCACCATGCCGGGAGTGGTAGTGCTCGCCGATTCCGGCATGATACAGGGTTTTCGAACCGTCGCCCGTGATCACGAATGACTTAATATCCATATTTGTCTTTCCAGTTTTGCCGTAATTTTTCGCGTAGTTTTTCCTCGGCAGGATTTTTTCCCGGATCATAAAGTTTCGTGCCGCTCAGACTGTCAGGCATAAACTCCTGACTTACAAAATTTCCTTCGTAATCGTGGGCATACTGATAATCTTTTCCGTAATTCAACTGTTTCATCAGTTTAGTTGGGGCATTGCGGATGTGCAATGGAACAGACAAATCGCCCGTCTGCTTAACCAGGGCCTGTGCCTTGTTAATGGCTTGGTAAGCAGCATTGCTTTTGGCGGATGATGCCAGGTACGTAACGGTCTGCGAAAGGATAATGCGGGATTCGGGCCAGCCGATCACATTCACCGCCTGAAAGCAATTATTGGCAAGCAGCAGTGCATTCGGATTGGCGTTGCCGATATCCTCCGAGGCAAGAATAAGTAACCTACGGGCGATAAAGAGCGGGTCTTCCCCACCTTCAATCATACGGGCCAGCCAATACACCGCCGCATTCGGATCGCTACCCCGGATGGATTTGATAAAGGCCGAAATGATGTCGTAATGCTGTTCACCCGTCTTATCATAGATAGCCATGTTTTGCTGTACCTGCTTGAGCACAAAGTCATTGGTGATTTCCAGGGGTTGTTCTCCCGCAGCATTCACCACCAATTCAAGTACATTCAGCAGCTTGCGGGCATCGCCGCCTGAGAGCCGCAGTAAGGCTCCGTATTCTTTTACGGTAACGGACAGTTTGCTGAGGTATTGATCCTCCGATAATGCCTTGTCAATGATGCCCACCAGTTCGTCTTCCGTTAAATGTTCCAGTACGTACACCTGGCAGCGGGAGAGCAAGGCGGAGATGACTTCAAAGGAAGGATTTTCGGTCGTTGCTCCGATCAGCGTAACCAATCCTCTTTCCACGGCACCCAACAAGGAATCCTGTTGCGATTTCGAAAAGCGGTGTATCTCGTCGATGAACAGGATGGGTTGCTCCTGTTGAAAATTTTGGAGCTGTTCAGCCTTATCAATTACTTCCCGTACATCTTTTACGCCCGAGTTGATGGCGCTGAGGCTGAAAAAGGTTCGCTTTAGCTGCTTGGAGATGATAAAAGCCAATGTGGTTTTGCCAACACCCGGTGGCCCCCAAAGAATCATGGAGGGAATGTTGTTTTGCTGAATAGCGTTGCGCAACACAGCCCCTTCACCGATGATGTGCTGTTGTCCTACGTAGTCTTCAATCGTCGTGGGGCGCATACGCTCCGCCAAGGGAATCCGTGTTGCCATATTTTTTAGCAAAAATAATTAAATTGCTCGGTGTACGCAAGTCAAAAAAGTCGATTGAGCCTCCATAACGGCGGACGGAAACGTAACAGGATTGTGAGGTTATGTAGAAAAGTGAGGAAGAATTCTTATCTTAGTGCGCAGATTGGAATTTTATATGAAGTTAAAACAAGGGCTGTTTACCCACGTTATATGCTTTTGTTTCTTTTTGTGCGGTGTATTGAATTGCGGTTTTGCCCAGCAGCACGCGGATTTCTCCGGCGTGGTATCCAAATATGACAGTACATTTCGGGGAATAGGCCCCCCGGTCTATTTTCTCCCACCGCCGAAGTCAGCGGAGGAATTGCTGGATGATCGCTACGCCGAAAAGGAAATTGATTCAGCGATGGTGGAAGAATATGTCAGTAGAATGAAATATTACCACCGATTAGACATGACCGGAAACGGTCGTGTGTTGGCAAAATACATACCCGTTGCCGAAACCCAGACTTCCAGTATCGAAGGCAAACTATTGATGGAAATAGATCGTACAGGTGCGGTCGAACGGGCGGGAATACAGGCTGATACGGAAAATCGTTTGGCCATGGAATACGTTGCATTGGGGGCATTTGATTTGGCTGTTGAGTTTTTCGAAAAGGCAATGAAAGCCAAACAGGCGGCCGGTAACCAATTCGATTGGGAAACGATAGCACATAATCTTGCCGTAACATACGAGTATTTGGGACAACTGGATAAAGCACATGCCTTACGTCAGCAATTGTACGACCGGGCGGTCAAGAGCGGGAGCACTGCACGGCAGGCTGAAGCGCTCATGGAGCTGGCGCTCGTAAAGGCTAAAATGGGGTTTTCACCCGAAGCGGAGCGGGATATTATTCGCAAAGTAGTGCCGTTGTTCCGCAGGGCAAAAGATGAAGCTGGCCGTGCTTCTGCTTATCGCACGTTGGCCGATATCTATACCCTCCAACACAAATACCCTGAAGCCCAATGGTTTTTGGTGCAGGCCAAGACGATCGTTGACAAAGAGGGTATCATGGATCAGCTCCCCGAAATCATCTTCAACCTGGCGGAAACAAAGAAGCATTCGGGCAATCCGCGGGTGGCCATTGAAGAGTACAAAGTAGCAGACGACCTGGCAAAAAAAGATCATATCATGGGAATGCAGCTGGCCATTCAGGATGCACTGGGAAGCTTGTACCATCAAGCGGGCGACTACAATGGGGCAGCCTCGGCACTCAACCGATATGACACACTCAAAAATATCCTGTTCAAAGGGGAGAAACCTGTGGATAACTGACACCACCGGGAAACAAAATGAGAGGCAAGGGTGTACTATAGATTAGCAGTTTTTTGATTAAATTTAGCGGCTTAATTAAGAAGATGGAGAATATGTTGAAGAAAGTGCTTTTTGCACTGTTTGTGGTGGCGATAGCAGCCTGTGGGTCCAAGCCGAGAGTGAACCTCGATGCAGAAACCGGAGCCTTGAAACCAACGGCACAGCATGCCGTTATTGCAAAGGATGTGGTGGGGCTATTTGAATCGATAAGTTATAAGAAGGTACCTTTTAGTGATTCTATTTCGTCTGTGATTTTTGACAATCTGATCAAAGCGGTAGACCAAGGAAAGAACTACCTGATGCAGTCGGATATTGACGGATTTGAGCAGTATAGGAATTCATTGGGAGAAGATTTCCGGAATGGCGATCTGAGCGCGGCTTATCACGTGTTTAACGTGTATATGAAGCGTTACCTGGAACGGTTGGATTATGCCTTGACACAGGTCAACGCACCGCACGATTTTTCCGTAGACGAACAGTATATTTACAATCGAGAGAAAGAAGCGTGGTTTGCGTCGGAAGCAGAGGCAAACGACCAATGGCGCAAGCGGGTAAAATATGACTTGTTGAATTTACGGCTTAGCGGTGGTAGTACCGACTCAGCTACAGCTAAACAAAAGGAAACGTTGACAAATCGGTATAAGAATCTCATTTCGATGGCCAAAAAGACCGATAACAACGAGGCGTTTCAGGTTATTATGACGGCACTTACGGATGCAATCGACCCGCATACGAGCTATTTCAATCCTTATTTCGCACAGCGGTTTAACGAAGATATGGCCAATACATTTGAAGGCATCGGTGCCCGGCTGTCCATGGAAAACGAAATGGTGAAGGTGGCCGATATCATCGTGGGCGGGCCTGTATACAAAGAAAAGGCCTTGAAAATCGATGACCGTATCATTGCTGTTGCACAGGGAAAAGATGGGGAGTTTGAAGACATTATCGGCTGGAAACTGGATCATGCGGTGTCAAAGATTAAGGGCCCCAAGGGTACCATAGTGCGGTTAAAGGTAATTCCTGCCGGTGAAGAGCTTACTGCGGAACCCAAAATCGTATCACTCACCCGGGATCGGGTAGTGATTGAAGACGAATCGGCCAAGAGCGAAATCAAGGAAGTAAAGGGAGACGATGGAAAGACGTATCGTGTCGGCATTATCAGCCTACCCAAGTTCTATATTGATTTTGAGGCCTACCGTAAAAATGATCCCAATTACAAGAGTACTACCCGCGATGTCCGGCTGTTACTTGATTCACTGAAACAGAAAAATGTAGATGCTGTGGTGATGGACCTACGGTTTAACGGAGGGGGCTCGCTGCAGGAATCCATAGAATTGACAGGGCTGTTTATTGACAACGGACCCGTAGTACAGGTACGTGATACCCGGAACCAAGTCGAGGTAAACAGCGACCGCGAAAATGGCGTGGTATGGGATGGCCCGTTAGGGGTTATCATCAATCGCTTCAGTGCCTCCGCGTCTGAAATTTTCGCAGCAGCCATCCAGGATTATGGCAGAGGCGTTATTTTAGGATCACAGTCTTATGGAAAGGGGACCGTACAGTCCGCTATTGACATGAGCCGCGTGATCAGTCCTACCGATCGGCTGTTGCTGAAGGCACAGGCTGACGGCGATGACGGTCTGCCGGCCGGTGCACCCCAGTTCGGACAGATTAACATTACCTTAGCTAAATTTTATCGGATTACGGGTAGCAGCACCCAACACAAGGGGGTAGAGCCTGATATTGTATTTCCATCGTTGTATTCCGCTGAGAAATACGGTGAGAGTTCCGAGCCGTCTGCGTTGCCCTGGGATCAGATCAAAGCCACAGATTTTGCGCCGGTTGCCGATTTGAAGCCGATCATCACCCAACTCAGCAAAATGCACCAGGCCCGGATGGATAGTTCGCAGGCCTACAAATTTTTGCTGGAAGACATTGATACCATGCAGAAACAGGAATCGGAAACCAGTGTAACACTTCAAGAAGATAAATTGAAGAAAGAACGAGAGGATAGCCGATTGAAGAGTAAAAGCCGTACAGACGCGCTTCAACAGATGAATATGACCACCTCGTTGGGAGGGGTAGTTGCGCCTGATGTGAATGAGGGCCTCGATTTTATCCAAGAAGAAAGTTTATCCATCATGGCTGATTATGTAGCATTGGAAAAAAGATAGCAGTGGCGCGCTATCAGAAGTAAAGCCATGAATAGCCCATTGCCATTCTTGCTGTTCAGCATACTGACAACTGTGTCGGTGTATGCACAAACCGATCGGACAGTTTTGGATAACCGGCCAAACATTATCTTCTTGCTAACAGACGATCACCGGGCAGATGCATTGGGAGCTATGGGGAATCCCATCATCCAAACTCCCTACCTGGATGCCATGGCTAAAGCTGGCTACCTTTTCCGCAATGCCTATGTGACCACTTCGATCTGTGCGGTAAGCCGCGCCAGCTTGCTTAGCGGGCAGTATATGTCCAGGCATAAAATCGATGATTTTAGTACCGATTTTTCCGATTCAGCCCTTGCAAACACGTATCCGATGCTGTTGCAGAAAGCCGGTTATCACATCGGGTTTATTGGTAAGTATGGCGTAGGCAACCAGCCGCCTGGCGATCGTTTTGATTTTTGGTCTTGCTGGGAACACGGTCAGCCACCCTATTGGTTGAAAGACGGTACAGGAAATGATGTGCATCAAACCGACAGCATAGCGCGGGATATAATACGGTTTTTGGATGCGTATGGGGTGCAAAAGAAACCTTTTTGCTTGTCTGTCAGTTTCAAAGCTCCTCACGAACTTGATGGCGATCCACCTATATACCAGGTTCAGGAACGCTTCAAAAGCCGCTATGAACAGGATACGATTCCTCCCCAGCCAAATGGAGGGACCGAATCCTGGAAACGGACTCCTCCTTTTTTTCATAACGATGGCAATATTGCCCGCAAGCGTTGGGAGGGTTTATTTGGTACCGAGGAACAATACCAAACGAATGTAAAGAATTATTACCGGCTCATTACCGGAGTGGATGAAGTAGTGGGTAAACTGCGGGAAAAATTGGCTTCATTGGGCATTGATGACCGTACAGTCATCATTTTCATGGGCGACAACGGTTTCTGTTTGGGTAATCACGGCCTGCAGGGAAAATGGTTTGGGTATGAAGAATCGGTGCGCATACCGCTTATTATTTATGACCCTCGCAAATTGGTTGGTGACCAAGGTAACATTTCGCATATGGTGCTGAATATCGATATTGCACCGACCATCCTCGGATATGCCGGTGTGCCTGTTCCAGTAGCAATGCAAGGAGCGGATCTCAGACAAACGGCGTTAAAGGGGCGGCCTCCCCGAACGGATTTCTTTTACGAACATACCTTTATGGGAAGCCCCGGTATCCCGAAAGTGGAAGGTGTTATCGGCAACAGATACAAATATATGGTGTATGCGGAGTATGGCTACGAAGAGCTGTTTGATCTCAAACGAGATCCTTACGAGCTGAATAATGTTGCAGAGGATGAGGCCTATACAAAGCAATTGAAGCAGATGCGGACGCGCTATGCGTTGTTGAAACAGGCCGTTCAATGAGGCTCTTTCATCGGATAAAATAGATACTATGTTATTGCCTATTGGAGACGAGAATCACGACCGGAAATCATTTCCATTTGTCAACTATTTGTTAATCGGATTAAACATCTTTGTTTTTATATTTTTTCAGGGTTTCGGGTATAACATCCAATTCACATTTTCATATGCCACCATTCCCGCAGAAATCTTGACAGGTAGTGATATCGTCACCGATAATCAGCTCATTGTTGATCCGATTTCGGGTAAGTCTTTTGAAATGCCCGGATTACAGCCAACAGGCATTCCTGTGTTTTTAACGCTCATTACCTCCATGTTCATGCACGGTGGGGTAGGGCATTTGGCAGGGAACATGCTCTATTTGTGGATATGCGGAGACAATGTAGAAGATCGTTTGGGGCATTTTCGTTACCTTGTTTTCTATTTGCTATGCGGTGTGTTGAGTGGTTTAACCCACGTATTGAGTGTGTGGTTTTTCGGACAGGATCTTTTAACGCCGTGTTTGGGTGCATCAGGGGCTATTTCGGCAGTATTGGCGGGTTATTTGGTGCTTTTTCCACATAAGCGCATTACCTTCCTGTTGTTTTTCTTCGTTGTTTCGATCCCGGCTGTCATCGCAATTGGTCTATGGTTCCTGTTTCAGGTGAGCAATGGGCTCGGTGCATTGGGTGGTGAACAGGCAGGTGGTGTAGCTTATGCGGCACATATAGGTGGCTTCATTGCCGGATTGTTATTGGTGAACCGCTTTCGGCAACGTCTGCGTTACCAGCGTGTTTAAAAAACGAAAGGTTTCCAAACGGGGAGAATGGAAACCTTTACTAACCAATTATAAACCTAAATTATGATGAACAAAGATAATACACATTTTTGAAACAACTGCACTGTACTGTCCTGCCCCGATGCCCGGTGTGATGAAAAGTCAGTTAAGAGTTAAGACAGGAAATCTTTTGCTTTACGGATGAAGGGTTTTATGCGATAGAGTCCATCGGAAAGTTTGCGGATGAGCCGTTCGTCATACCGCTGATCCGCTACCACAAAAGGGTTTAATTGAAAGTCCTGTATATCGAGTTCATCGGTCTGCATATCGGCTATATCGGCTATTGCCTTGTGGGTGTGGGAGGCGTCCGTTCCGAAACCGATGTTTTTGATCAGATTCACGGCAGGTACAATGCTCAGACCCGAATTGATTGCGCGGGAAAAGCTCCATTGGTAGTCCCAGGTGTCTAAGCTCTTTTCAAAGACCTGTTCATAGAGGTACATCCGCCAGGCATAGGTACTACCTAAGAATCCCTTGAGTATCCCGGTGGCTTTGGCTTGGCGGTATTTTCCGGGCGACAGATCAAAATGCTTCCAGGCCCTGCGCCAACTGGCCCACCCCCATATGCCACCGTATTTTGAAAAAAAATAAGGGTACTGCGGGTCGGGTGTATAATGGCCGATGAAATTGGTGCCCGAAATCTGCATGATGCGGGTGTCATCCCGGTAAACATCCAGCATCTGCGCACAAAAAGGGAAGAAAGACAGGTGGGGAAGGCAGTCGTCTTCCAAAATAATGCCGTGCTCCTCGTGTTCAAAAAACCAGGATATCGCCTCGCTCACCGCGATCTTGCAACCTAGGTTTACAGGTCTGAACAACGTTTTTACCTCGCACTCCCAATCAATGCGATCGATCAGAAACTGACGTACATGGTCTACTTTCTCTTTTTCGCCCTGCACCTGTGGCCGGGGGCCATCCGAGGCAAGGTAAAGCCTGGCAGGGCGGTATCGGGCCACTTGTTCAAATACCCGCCGGGTGGTGTCCAATCGGTTAAATGTAATCAACAATACCGGTACATGACTCATATTGAAAAGCAGTTGGTGGACCGATAGAAAACACTGGTTTCTTTCCGATAGAAAAGGCCCGGGGAAATCCCGCTGAAAGGTAGCATCTTGAAGCCGGCCTGTTTGAGATAAGAGATTCCTTCTTGGAATTTATCCAATTCCGTGTCGTCGAAAATAATCACCCCTTGTTCACTGAGGGCATCAACGGCATGTTTGCAGCAATTATTGCGGTCGAATCCATCGATCAATATCACGTCGAATTTTTTTCCCTGTAATGTTGCCGCACGGCAATAATCGCCATCCACGGCACCTTCATAGTGGATCAGTGTGACGTTTTCAGCTTTGTCTTTCATCCCTGCAGCCAACCATTCGCGGTCATGCTCAGCCGAAGTGACGGAAGCTACCCGTTTCGAAAAATAACGGGTGGAATAACCCGAACCGTATTCGAACACGTGTAAAGTATCGGATAATCGTGGTTCCATAAAATCGATGAACGAGTAGGTAAACCAAGGCAAAGGTTGCCTGTTTTTATCCAGCGGTACGCGTGCCCGATAGGCTTCCATCCAGCCGATCTCCGCTAAATAGCCTTTCACACCGAATGAAAGGAGCGACCTGACCTTGCGCAAGCTGAACAAACTGCTTATCGGATAAATAAACTTCATTTTTTGATGGATTTGCGTGCTAAAGTACTCAATGTATTCCACAATATAAGCGCTTTGAGCATGGAAAAGCCATGCTGCCGGGTTTTGGGAAGGAGTAGTACTGAAAAAGTGGAAATAAAATAAGCTAAGAGAGTAGCTAATGCGGCACCGTTCATGCCATAGCGAGGCAATAGCCAAAGGTTGAGTAGAATATTCGCAACGGCACCGACGGCTGTACGCAGAAATGATATGCGTGTAAGGTTTTCAGCAATCAAGTATTGGCCGCTTGCGGTGCCCAGAAATACGAATACACCCGCCCAGATATGGATAGCAAGGGCAGGGGCACCGGAATGGAATTCGGGCCTGTTGGAATAAAGTAGTTGGTAAATCGTGGGTGCTGCGAAAGTGATAATCAGCGCAATACTCCCGCTGATCAATACCATGAGCTCGTAAAGTTGCTGTAGCCGCTTCTGATAGCGTGCCGGGTCATCACGCCGGGCGTGCATAAGCGCCGGGAACAGTGCCGCCACCAGTGCCATGGGGAAAAAATACCAGCCTTCGCTAAGGGTCACCACCGTGGTATACACACCCAGAGACGCTTTCCCCCAAAAAGCGTCCAACATGAGTTGGTCAATCTTCATATAGAGGGTTACAAATACCGAAGACAGGGCTAGGGGCCACGCATGCTTAAGAAGGTTCTTGGCTACCGTCAGATCAAACTTCCAATGGAAGGGGTTGTGGTGCTGCGCACGGTAAACATAGAGGTATCCAACCGATAGCAACACGGCGTCTCCGAGTAGCATCCAGATGAAAGCGTCTAAGGGCGCCTTACAGAGGATGAGGGTAAGTTTCACCAGCGCCGACAACAGATTGGCTCCGACCTGCACATACATGATATACTTGCCTTTGGCAATGGACTGGAAATAGCAGTCGATGATGTTGACAGATTGAGCTACGCACATGAACGATACGATGGTTACATAGTTCAACGGTGCTGCTGGGGGTTCGGGCGCGAAGTGGCTGATAAGTAGGTAAGCCAAATAAATCAAGGGGATGGCGGCAAGTCCCGCAAGTAGCCGCAGACGAAATGCAGAACCCAGGATGGTGTGGTGCTGCTGCGGATGCAACAGCAGCTGCCGGGTTACCAGGCTATCGGTTCCCAATGCACTTGCGGCTGCAAAAAAGGATATTAACGCAAGGGGGTAATTGAGAATGCCGGTTTGGGCATCGCCTAGGTAATTGGGGATCGCAATGGCTGTGATCAGCATCTTGATGAACAGGGATCCCACACGGGCCATCAGCAACCAACCGGTATTTTTCAGGTACTTGTCAAAGGCCTGCGCATCAAAACCGGGTAACGAAGGTAGCTTCATGAATGCTGTCGGTGTTTTGGCGCAAAGATAGGTGAATATTTAGTAAATTAACTAGTTTATGGCTGCGCAGCTCTTGTAATATCATTCGGTTGTAATCAAATGCATTAATCTTTTTACATGCCATCGTAATTTGCTAATATTACCCGAAAATTAGTGAACTATGGCAACTATCACATTCAAAGGTTCCGAAGTGCATACGACTGGAACGCTTCCCGCGGTGGGAAACCAGGCACCTGATTTCAAATTGACTGACGGCAACTTGTCTGATAAGACATTGACTGATTACCGGGGTAAAAAAATTGTTCTTAATATCTTCCCAAGCATCGATACGGGAACCTGCGCGGCTTCTGTGAGAGCATTCAATCAGAAGGCTGCGGGACTGGACAATACCGTCGTGCTTTGTATCTCGAAAGACCTGCCGTTTGCTCAAGGGCGTTTTTGTGCTGCTGAGGGGATCAGCGATGTAGTGACGCTTTCTGAGTATAAGGACAGCAATTTTTCCGATGCCTACCAACTGAAGATTGCCGACGGCCCGTTAGCCGGACTGTTGAGTCGTGCCGTTGTGGTCATCGACGAAAATGGAAAGGTGGTCTACACGGAACAGGTTCCGGAAATTGCCAATGAACCCAACTATGACGCAGCCCTCGCGGCAATTTCTTAATCCTGTACAAAAAGCAGAATAAGATCAAAGCAATAACTCATTTCTACCGATGGGGTATCATTGCTGGCTTTTTAGCTAGTTGTTTACACAATCTGCAAGCCCAAATCTGGCCACGCGGCCAGCTAGATACCCCTTATTTGAACATCCCTAAGCGGAAGCAACTGCTGGTGCAGTTGGACATTGAAAACGGGGGGATGATCAGTAATAATAAACAGGTTCGTGAATCCTTCGGAAACATTTATTATAACGGGATAAACTTCCGGGTTGGATGGCAGACAGACACCGAAGGCGATAACTATCATCAGCTATACAACTATCCGATCTATGGAATCGGGCTTTATGCCAGCACGTTTCGGAAACCTGAGATAGGCACGCCTACAGCCCTTTACGGGTTCTTTGCTGCACCTATAAAAGTAGGCCGATTTAAGCGATGGGATTTTAATTATCGGATTTCGCTGGGATTGGCCAGCAATTTTGAGCCGTATGATGAAGAAAATAACCCGTTGAATATCCTATTGGGTACACACCGGAATGTCTTCATTGACTTGGGTGCACAGGCAAATTACCGGCTGAACAATCACCTCCAATTGGGAGCTGGATTATCATTCCACCACTTTTCCAACGGTTCAATCAGGCAGCCCAATAAGGGTATTAACCTACTGCCCCTGAGTGTAACAATGACCTACGTTCCCTACAGGCAGACACCCGATTTTACCAAGCACGAATTACCCGAGCTTGATGAAAAAGGACAGATTCATTTGCATTACGCTTTCGGTATTAAGCAATTTGAACCGCAGAACAGGAAACGGTATTTCAAGTCTACGGTTGGTATGTATTGGAGTTACGCCGTGGGTTACAAATGGCGCCTCGGTGTAGGTGGAGACCTGTTTTATTCCGATTCGGGTAACCAACCCGAAATTGCTGGCGATGCGCTCAATAAGATCGGATCCATGCTTTCAGGAGGCCCCGCATTCTATATCGATCATGTGCTGACAAAGCGGTTGTACCTCAACGGTAACATTGGTGTCTATGTGCATCGCAACCATTTCAACGGCGAAATCAAGCCCGTTTTTCTGCGTATAGGCACACGTTATAAAGTCTGGAAAAATGCTTATGCGGGTGTATCCATCAAAGCCCACGCGGGAAAAGCTGACTTTGTGGAGTGGACAATGGGATATACCATACAACAAAGAAAGAGCCGTTCACCGGAGCCGATAAGCCCCTGAGGTTAGTTAACGCGCCATTGTTTGTATTGATTAATTAACCCGTTGGTCGAGGCATCGTGTGAGTCGACCGATTCCCCGTGCCGTAATTCCGGCAGGATTTTTCCAGCCAATTGCTTGCCGAGTTCCACGCCCCATTGGTCAAAACTGAAAATGTTCCAGATAATACCCTGTACAAATATTTTATGTTCATACAGGGCAATCAGTGAACCCAGTGTATATGGAGTGATTTTTTTAATCAGGAAAGAATTGCTAGGGCGATTGCCCTCAAATACTTTAAATGTTTTCAGCCGTTCAATTTCAGCATCGGATTTACCGGATGCTCTCAGTTCAGCCACTACCTCAGCCCCGTCCTTACCATTCATCAATGCTTCGGTTTGGGCAAAAAAGTTGGATAACAACAGTGTATGGTGCTCACCCAGGGGATTGTGTGTTTGGGCCGGTGCAATAAAATCGCAGGGGATTAACTTGGTACCCTGGTGAATGAGCTGATAGAATGCATGCTGACCATTGGTGCCCGGTTCGCCCCAAATGATGGGACCTGTCTGATAGTCTACCGGATTGCCGTTCCGATCCACATACTTGCCATTACTTTCCATATCGCCCTGTTGGAAGTAGGCAGCAAAGCGGTGCAGGTATTGGTCATACGGAAGAATGGCCTGGGTTTCGGCATCAAAGAAATTGTTATACCACAGCCCCATTAGGGCCATGAGTACCGGGATATTATCTTCAAAAGGAGTATTGCGGAAATGCTCATCGGATGCATAGGCCCCTTGAAGCAATTGCGAAAAATTATCGTAACCGATGCTCAACACAATGGACAGGCCTATCGCACTCCATAGGGAGTAACGTCCGCCCACCCAATCCCAAAACTCAAACATATTTTGTGTATCGATACCAAAGTCGGCCACGGCTTTTCCATTGGTGGATAAAGCCACAAAATGCTTAGCAATTGCCGAATGGTCCGCACCGCTATCTAACAACCATTGCCGTGCCGTGTGTGCATTCGCCATGGTTTCCTGTGTGGTAAAAGTCTTAGAAGCGATCAAAAATAACGTAGATTCAGGGTCGACCCTTTTCAAAGTTTCCGCAATGTGTGTGCCATCCACATTGGAAACAAAATGTATGTTGAGGTGATTTTTATACGGCCGGAGTGCCTCGGTAACCATGACAGGCCCCAAATCCGAACCGCCGATACCGATGTTGACCACATCGGTGATGGCTTTGCCTGTATGGCCTTTCCAGTCACCGTTGATAATTTTCTCCGAAAAATCGTGCATTTTATCCAGCACTGCACGTATCTCCGGCATGACGTCTTGCCCGTTCACTAAAACCGGTTCGCTACCTTGATTACGGAGCGCTGTGTGGAGGACAGCACGGTTCTCCGTTTCATTAATGGCCTCCCCAGCAAACATCGCCCTGATTGCATCCTCCACCTTGCATTCGCGGGCAAGTTGCAGAAGTAGTGCTTTCGTCGTATCGTCGATACGATTTTTCGAATAATCGAAAAAAATGTCACCAAATGTAACGGAAAACTTTTCAAACCGATCCGGATCTTCACGAAACAAATCGCGGAGGTGTTTTGGGGCGATATCAATGTAGTGGTTGCTGAGGTATTTGTAGGCTGCTGTTTTGGTAAAATCGATACGGGGTAACATAATCTTAGCGTTTAATAATCAGTCTTCTATGACTTCACTGTTGTAACTTTCAGGTTCTATGACCTCTTCTTTGAAATATCGCTTTTGGTATAAAAGTATTAATGCAACTCCAACGGTAATGGCGGAGTCAGCGATGTTGAATACGGGCCTGAAGAAAAGAAAATCTTCTCCGCCCCATATCGGAAACCATGAGGGAAAATGACCCTGAACCAACGGGAAATAGAGCATATCCACAACTTTTCCATGAAGCAAACCAGCATATCCTCCTCCGGCCGGGAAAAGTTCTGCTTTCTCGAACCACGTACTTTCGCTGAATATCAAGCCATAGAAAGTGGAGTCGATAATATTGCCCATGGCTCCCGCAAAAATAAGCGCAACATTGAGAATAAAGCCCCTGTGGTACTTGCGTTTGATCATGTAATGAAGCCCATAGCCAATCCCGATTACTGCTGCGATACGAAATAAAGACAGGGCCAGTTTGCCGGCTTCACCTCCGAATTCAAGGCCGAAAGCCATTCCATTGTTTTCGGTAAAATGGATGATGAACCAATCACCCAGAATTTTATACTCCTGACCAAGCGTCATGTTAAGCTTAATCCATAACTTGAAAATTTGATCAATAAGGAGTACTGACACGATCAGTATGACGGGTTTGGTATAGCCTTTCATGGTTTATAGCTATCGGCTATCAGCGATCAGCTATCGGTTTGCCAGCAGGTTCAAAAGCTGATTTCCGATTACTGATTGCTGACGGCCTGATTAATACTGTTTCAACTTGGCTTCCATGCTTAATGTGGTGTGGGGCACAGCACGGAGCCGTTCTTTTTGGATGAGCTTGCCTGTCTCGCGGCAGATACCGTAGGTCTTGTTTTCAATGCGTACCAAAGCAGCTTCCAGGTTATCAATGAATTTTTTCTGACGAGCTGCCAATTGATTGGTCTGCTCTTTTTCCAATGTGGCTGATCCGTCTTCCAGCGTCTTAAACGTGCCTGCCGTATCGTCAGTTCCATTGGCATTGCTGCTATTCAGTGATTTGGTCAGGGATGACAATTCTTCTTTCGCTACGCGGAGTTTCTCCAGGATGATTTCCTTGAATTCCTGTAGCTCAGCATCACTATACCGTGTTTTTTCGTTGTTATTTGACATAATTTTACACTTTTTCAATTAAAACATTCATCTCCTTTTCAGCGATCTCTATTGTGTCTCCCATAGCGAGGCTATCCTCAAATATCAAAGAGTCTGCCAATATCTCGGTGCGAATATAAGATAAATTACCCTGAGCAGCGGTAGCGATGTCGGGAATGTTGCTTAGACAGACCCGGATTCGGTCGGTTACCTCAAGTCCGTGCTCTTTGCGGAGATTTTGGATTCGGTTTACCAGCTCGCGCGAAATGCCCTCATTCTTAAGTTCGGGGGTGATGTGGATGTCCAGCGCCACGGTGAGGTTGCCCAGGTTGGCTACCTGCCAGCCGGCAACGTCCTCGGCAATAATTTCCACGTCATTTAGCTGTATGATGTATTCCGTAGGAAGCGAAGCGGAATCATCACCCCCTGGATTGCGTATTGTGATCTGACCGTTGCGCTCCAGCAGGGCAATCTCATCGGCGGTAAACGCCTGGATGACTCCGGCGACTTCCTTCATGTCCTTGCCTACTTTTGGCCCCAGGGTTTTGAAATTGGGCTTGATTTTCTTTTTGATGATGCCCGATGTATCGGTAATAAACTCAATTTCTTTGATGTTGGTTTCAGAAAGGATCAGATCTTTGACCGTTTCCACTTTGCGCTGAAAATCGTCGTCAAGTACGGGCAGCAGGACTTTATTCAGCGGTTGCCGTACATTGATGCCGGTTTTCTTGCGTAGCGATAACGTCAGTGACGAAATATCCTGAGCCAGGGCCATGCGATCTTCCAGATCTTTATCGACCAAATCCGGGTGATATGCGGGGAAATCAGCTAAATGAACCGATTCTGCAGATTCTTTGCCGGTTACACCGTTCAGGTCCAAGTACAGTTGGTCGCTGAAAAACGGTGCGATGGGCGACATCAGCTTGGCGATGGTATCTAAGCAGGTATAAAGCGTTTGATAGGCCGAGATTTTATCGGATGTATAATCGCCTTTCCAAAACCGTCTGCGGCACAGCCGCACATACCAGTTACTCAGATGTTCATCCACAAATGTTTGAATAGCCCGGGCTGCTTTGGTAGGTTCAAAGTCGGCATAGTAACCGTCCACTTCTTGGGTCAAACTATTGAGCAGGGAGATAATCCAGCGGTCTATCTCCGGCCGGCTCGCAATGGGTAAATCGGGCTCGCTGTAAGCAAACTTATCAATGTTGGCGTACAATGCAAAGAATGCATAGGTATTGTACAACGTACCGAAGAATTTGCGGCGAACCTCATCCAACCCCTCTTCATTGAATTTAAGGTTATCCCAGGGGGCGGCATTGCTGATCATATACCAACGCGTGGCATCGGCACTGTATTGCTCAATGGTAGCAAAGGGATCGACTGCATTGCCCAGCCTTTTTGACATTTTGTTGCCGTTTTTATCCAGCACCAAGCCATTGGAGACCACATTTTTGAAAGCAACGGAATGCCGGAGCATGGTGGAGATAGCGTGCAGGGTGAAAAACCAACCCCGGGTCTGATCGACCCCTTCGGCGATGAAATCCGCCGGATAGGCGCCCTCAAATGCCGCATTGAATGGCGTGTCACTGCCCGCAGCAAGCTTCTGCTGGTCCAACCCCCATTGCGCGAAAGGCATGGCTCCACTGTCGAACCATACGTCGATGAGGTCGGGCTCGCGGTAGAGTTTTTGTCCGGCATCCGATACCAGGACGACATCGTCTACATACGGACGGTGCAGGTCAAGTTCCGCTGTATCGAATTTGCTCAGATACGCTTGCAGTTTAGCTTTCTCAGCCTCATCGAGCACATCCGAAGACAGACTGCTTTCAATCCGTGTTTTCAGCTCGGCGATCGATCCGATGCAAATCTCTTCGTTTTCATCGGCACTGCGCCAAATAGGCAGCGGCGTGCCCCAATAGCGGGAACGTGAGAGGTTCCAGTCTACCAGGTTTTCCAGCCAGTTGCCAAAACGGCCGGTACCGGTCGCTTCCGGTTTCCAGTTGATGGTTTTATTGAGCGCCACCAATTCATCTTTTACCGCCGTGGTACGGATAAACCAGCTGTCCAGTGGATAATAAAGGATGGGCTTGTCCGTACGCCAGCAATGGGGGTAGCTGTGCTCGTATTTTTTGACCTCAAAGGCTTTATTTTCCTCTTTCAGCTTGATGGCAATCAGCACATCGGTGGGTTTAAACCCTGCTGCCGACCGCTCTTCGTCGCTGTAATATTCTTCTTTAACAAACCGACCGCCAAATTCACCGATTTCCTTCACGAATCGGCCCCGTTTGTCAACGATGGGGACATCCTTCCCGTTTTCGTCTTTCACGAATACACCCGGCACATCGTTTTCCTTGCTGACACGGAAGTCATCCGCACCGAACGTTGCAGAAGAGTGCACAATACCCGTACCGTCCTCCGTAGTAACGAAGTCGCCCGCAATGACACGGAAGGCCTTTTGCTCCAGTTCTTCGTTGGTAACATAGGGCAGCAACTGATGGTAACGGAGATTGACTAATTCGGCACCCGAAAATTCTCCCCGGATTTCCCAAGGAATGATCTTGTCTCCCTGTTTGTAATCTTTCAGCGGAATGGCCTGGCCTTCTGATTTAAAATATCTGCTGACCAATTCCTTAGCCAGTATCACACTTACGGATTCAAATGTATATTGATTAAAGGTGCGGATTTTGACATAACGGATGTCCTTTCCGACCACCAACGCACTATTCGCGGGCAGTGTCCAGGGCGTGGTCGTCCAGGCAAGGATTGCCGTATCCTCGTTTTCGTCCTCAAAAAGGGCCGCCATGGCAGGGTGTACCTGGTCACGTTTGAGGCGGAACTCGGCAACGATGGTGGTATCCTTCAGGGGCTTGTACGTGCCCGGCTGGTTGAGCTCATGGGAACTGAGACCCGTACCGGCGGCCGGCGAATAAGGCTGTATGGTATATCCTTTGTAAAGCAGCCCTTTCTTGTAGAGTTCTTTCAAGATCCACCAAAGGGTTTCGATGTATTCGTTTTCGTAGGTGATGTATGGGTTTTCCAGGTCTACCCAATACCCCATTTTTTCAGTGAGGTCATTCCACACATCGGTGTATTTCATGACCTCCCGGCGGCATGCTGCATTGTAGTCGGCTACCGAAATCGTCTTACCAATGTCTTCTTTAGTGATACCCAGGGTTTTTTCGACAGCAAGTTCAATCGGCAGCCCATGGGTGTCCCATCCACCTTTGCGTTTTACCTGATAGCCTTTTAAGGTTTTATAGCGGCAGAAAATATCCTTAATGGTGCGTGCCATTACATGATGGATCCCCGGCATGCCATTGGCTGAAGGGGGGCCTTCATAAAAAGTATAAGGCCTTTCTGCCGGACGCTGGGAAATGCTTTTTTCAAAGATTTTCTCTGCTTGCCAGCGGGCCAATACCTCTTTGCCGATTTCGGATAAATGAAGCTGCTTATATTCCTTGTACATCAATTGTTTGTGTTCAAAAATGAGGATGCAAAGATAGTGAATTAGTACGAAAGGAAAAAAGGAGATGTGATTCGGGCGGTTGCTCCTCAACTGGAATCGGTTCGCGCTGCTCCCAATTGCTATGTTTCGTCTGCAAGCCGCCCGAATTGTTGAGGATATCTTTACAAAAGAGAAGACTAATGTTGGTTTAAGACAACTGTAGTTCGTCCTTACCAATTACATACCTGTTTGATACCTTTTGTTTACCGTTTTGGTAAGGCCGAGGTAAGGAATTGGTAAAGAAATGGTAAAGCGGAGGTAAGGGATTGGTAAGCGAGAAGTAAGGAAAGCGTAAGGAAGAACTATGGGAAAGGTATAGAAAGGGTAAAACTTTGGTACGTGAATGGTATAGAAGCAGAAGCATCTTGAAAAAACGAGCGTACTGCCTTTAATGAATTAAGGCAGAAGCTAACGTGGAAATAACTTCTTTAGTGGATAAGACTTACGCGGAAAACGACGACCCGCACCCGCAGGTGCTGCTCGCGTTCGGATTATTGAATGTAAACCCGCGGGCATCAAGGCCATTTTTAAAATCGATTTCCATGCCTGCAAGGTATAGACCATGGGCCTTGTTCATAAACACACGTATTCCTTCAATATCGTATTCGGAGTCTCCTTCTTTCTTCTGGTCGAAGCCCAACACATAGTTCATACCGGCACATCCGCCTCCTTCGACACCTACCCGCAGTCCAAAATCATCCGATATTTCCTGTTGCTCTTTTAGTTTTTTGAGTTCGCTGACGGCGCCGGGTGTCAACGTCAGCGGAGCTGAGGGTGAAAGCGTTGCTGTACTCATCGTATGCTGATTTAAATTCAAACAAACAAAAATACATAAATTTCCCCACTTTTGCAGATAAATGTGGATTTTTACGTTCCATAAACAAAGCAGACAGGATGGATATTACAGCGTTTTCGTTAGATCTTATTAAATATGTGTTAGCAGGATGCATTGTGGTGGGCCTGGCCAATTGGATGTTCTGGACAAAGTATAACAGCTATACATTTAAGCTCAAAATGCTGGAGAAAAAACATGCTGTCAACAAGGATCTGTTACCGTTGCGGCTGCAGGCTTACGAACGGCTTATTCTTTTTGCTGAACGGATCAATCCCGCCAATTTATTGATACGCTTGCATGAGCAGGGGTTGAGCGCGGAGGATTTTGAACAACATCTGGTCAACGAGATACGTGCGGAATACCAGCATAATGTTACACAGCAATTGTATGTGAGCAACGCCGCCTGGTCGGTTACCAAACAGATAAAAGACAATACGGTTGCCTTGATCCGCAATGCAAGGACGGGGCTGCAGGCAGGCGCCAGCGCAAAAGAGCTCAGTAACGTGATCCTTGGCCACGTCGCGGCGTTAGACGAAAATCCGTATGAACTGGCACTTAAAACCATCAAAAATGAATTGATGAGTTGAATATTACGGGCAAGTTTATATCTTTGCGCAACTTTTTAACATTCAATTCTTTGTATCATAATGAGAAGGGACGAAACCATATTCAAATTAATCAATGAGGAGCTCAAGCGTCAGGAAGAAGGCATCGAACTCATTGCATCCGAAAACTTCGTAAGCAAGCAGGTGATGGAAGCCGCAGGGTCTGTGCTGACGAACAAATATGCAGAAGGCCTCCCCGGAAAGCGTTACTATGGTGGCTGCGAAGTGGTAGATGAGGTGGAGACCATTGCCATCGAGCGTGCGAAACAGCTGTTTAATGCCGAGTGGGTAAATGTGCAGCCGCACTCCGGTGCACAGGCCAATGCAGCTGTCTTTTTAGCACTGTTACAGCCCGGCGATAAGATTTTGGGTTTTGACCTCTCACATGGCGGACACCTTACCCACGGTTCACCAGTTAATTTCTCCGGAAAACTTTACCAACCGTTGTTCTATGGTGTAGATAAAGAAACCGGCTTAATAGACTACAAGCAATTGGAAGAAATCGCCTTGCAGGAAAAACCAAAGGTCATCATCTGCGGCGCATCGGCTTATTCACGCGATTGGGATTATGCGTTTATCCGTCGGGTTGCTGATGAAATCGGAGCCTTGGTAGTCGCAGACATTTCTCATCCTGCGGGACTCATTGCGCGTGGACTGCTTAGCGATCCATTGCCCCATTGCCACGTGGTCACGACCACTACCCATAAAACGCTGCGTGGTCCCCGTGGCGGCCTCATCCTAGTAGG
The DNA here is from genome assembly GCF_014642075.1 of Parapedobacter defluvii. Classification (GTDB taxonomy): domain Bacteria; phylum Bacteroidota; class Bacteroidia; order Sphingobacteriales; family Sphingobacteriaceae; genus Parapedobacter; species Parapedobacter defluvii. The sequence continues at coordinate 135,116 of NZ_BMIK01000008.1, forward strand.
CAAAGACTTTGAAAATCCCTGGGGCATAAAAACCCCGAAAGGCGAAGTCCGTAGCATCACGTCACTACTGGATTTGGCTGTATTCCCCGGTACCCAGGGTGGCCCGTTGGAACACATCATTGCTGCCAAAGCCATTGCGTTTGGCGAAGCACTGAGTGAAGACTACATGGAGTATATCGTTCAAGTGAAAAAGAACGCCGCAACGTTGGCCCAGGCTTTTGTGGGCAAGGACTACCATATCATCTCGGGTGGTACCGACAATCACCTGATGTTGATTGACCTTCGCAACAAAGGGATCAGTGGTAAAGCGGCTGAAGCTGCACTAGGTAAAGCTGGAATCACGATTAATAAAAACATGGTACCTTTTGACGATCGGTCGCCGTTTGTTACATCCGGCATCCGTTTGGGAACGGCCGCCATCACCACGCGGGGTCTCAAAGAAGCACAGATGCTGGAGATTGCTGAAATGATTGATGTTGCGCTGATCAAACACGACGACGACGCTGCACTCGGCAAAATCCATAATAAAGTGAAAGCGCTGATGACGGAGTATCCACTGTATAAATAACATCAGTGAAAGATTTAAAAAGGGCTCACACAAGCGTGTGAGCCCTTTTTGTGGATTAAAAGTTATGCTGATTCTGTTTATTCAAGACGTTAAATTCAAACAAAAGCTTTGATATTCTGAAAATTTTGTTTTTTTTTGAAGAACCAATACAAATAGGAGAGCTACTATAGGAAATACGACTACACGACAAGGATTACTTATTTGTTGAAAATAGTAAAGGGAAAGTAGCGTATTATGAAGCTTGAACAACGAACCGACCAAGAACTTATTCGTCTTTATATCGCCGGTGATGAAACCGGGCTAGCCATTTTAATTGACCGATATAAGTCAAAGATATATACATCTATCTATTTGCTGGTAAAAGATGAGTATCTGGCAGAAGATATCTTCCAGGATACCTTTATCAAAGTGATCAACACCCTCAGAAACGGCCGTTACAACGAAGAAGGTAAATTTTTACCTTGGGTGATGCGTATTGCGCATAACTTAGTCATCGATTATTACCGGAAGGAGCGTCGTACTCCCGTAGTGGTAAACAGCGATGGTTTTGATATTTTTGATGTGCTCCACTTTACCGACGAAAGTGCGGAAACGCGTATGATCCGTGAACAGACTCATAAAGACCTGCGGAGAATGATTCAACTTCTTCCAGACGATCAGAAGGAGGTGCTCATCATGCGGCATTACGGCGAGATGAGTTTCAAAGAAATTGCTGATGTTACGGAAGTAAGCATTAATACAGCGTTAGGCAGAATGCGTTATGCACTCAATAACCTCCGCAAAATGATGTACGGGAAAGAGCTTGCACTCAAAATCGGATGAGTAAATCAGGCAAACAGCTTTCCTTGGGTAAACCGTGGTAGTATGCCGAGAAAGTTAAATTTATGTGCTACCGAATACGGATGGGTTCCCACCTTTCGTTTTAACAGGATCATGTTTTTAGCCTGAAAGTTTCCGTGATAGTTCGTCCGGTTCCAGATCGGCCATATCGCCTCGTGTTGTGAAGGCGTAAGATTTCGCGCGATGGTCACATGAGGCTTTGAAACAAAATACGGCGCAAATCCCCTGGTATTTAAGAGCGGACGAAGTTCGGTACGACGTAAGGACACCAGTTCGAGTATCGGATCGGTCGATGCAACATGAACGAATAACGTATGGCCAAAGCTGCCAAAACCCTGTAGTTCTACATCAAAAGGCCTTGTTGCTGCCGCGAGTTGATGGAGCTGTCTGATAATGTTTTTTTCATACGTTTCATATTGTACAAACCTCATCAAGGTAATATGACCCTTGGAAACAATGGCATTCGGATAGCGATGACTCCTTATGAAATATTGCTTAAATGCCCGTATCTGTTTTTGTGCTTCGGCAATCGGCTCGATGATTAATAGATATTCATACAGATGAAATCCAAAAGAGGGTTGAAATAGCGCATCCATAATCTAATATTTTTAGTAAAAATATATTATTCTTAGCAAAATTCCAAGCCATAAGTTATTTTTTACTAAAAAAATTAACAATTATTTTTCTTGTGTGTGGATGGCGTGCACTGTCTTAGAGGAATTTGCTGAGAAGAACGGTGCTGTCGGATTGCCGTAATGGTTTGAATCCCATTTTTTCGGCAAATCGGCGCGCGTTATGGTTGGTGGATGATGTGTTGCATCGCAACACTTTAACCCCATACGATGTTGCGGCAAAGGCAGCCACGAGTGCCAATGCTGCGGCCATAATTCCCTTCCCCCGGAATGTGGGAAGAAGTGATCCGCCGAATTCGATTTCGTGGGTTTCACGATTCCAATGGTGTAATGCACAGTCACCTATTACCTTAGTCGGACAGTCGGCTAGACGGATCGTCCACAGCATTTCACACCTCGAAACGATTCGCTTTGTAAAACATTCTGCGGTTTCATTGGGCAGTATGGGAGATTCCCAAAGCTGTCCGTGTACGGCAATTCCGGCGTATAGGTCAAAAAATTCCTGATTATCGGCATAAGTCAGTACATTCAGTACGACTCCGCCACCTGACAATTCATGGGGTTCATCAATTGAGGTTTCATAAGTGTGGGCGCGGTGGTGAATCGTCCGTTCGAAGAAAAACATATCCAAATTATCTTTTTGACGGCTTCGCCTTAGCTTTTGCCTTTTCCTTATTTTCCGCTGCACGTTTTTTGACGAGACGGGTTATCAACGCTTCCGGAAGCGGCTCCTCCCAGGGAAAATGTATGGCACCTTTCGTCTGTTTATAACGGGATAGCTCTTCCTTAAATGTCTCTTTAAGGGTAGCATTAGCTGGATAGAGCGCCCAGTGATTTTTCCATGCTGCAAAATAAATAAGTATTCCGTTATACTTATACGTAGGCATTTTGTAGCTGATTACTTCGTCGGCTTCCGGCACAGCCTGCTTAATGATTGCCCTTAGCCGCTCCAATAGCGCTCTTTTGCTGTCCTCCCCAATGGAAGTTAGGTATTGATTGACCGTGTTGATGTTATTTGCTTGCGTATTTTCCATGGTTACCGGTAACCGAGAATTCCATGATACAAACTTAGCCGATAAATTAATATCACGGGATGGGAAAATATGACAATGTAGGGGGGCGGATGCGACAATAGGGGAGGGCCGGCGTGTGCCGGTCAGATCAGTTTCTGTTCGAATGCCATTTTGACGAGTACCGCTGTGTTTTTCGCACCTAGCTTCAATAGCAGGTTCTTTCGATAGCCTTTGATGGTCTCCGGGCTCAGGAAAATCTGTTCGGCAATTTCACCGTTTGTCAGCCCTTCACAAATCAGCCGGAGCAATTCCCGCTCCCGTTGGCTCAGCCAAATGTTTTTTGAGGCAGGTTTTTTCATCAGAAGGTCGATTTCGTGGCATAGAAATGTCTTACCTGCGGCTACCGCTTCAATTCCGGCCAACACTTCCTCGGTCATGGCGTTTTTAACCAGGTAACCCGAGGCCCCGTTATCCAACATCTGTCTGACAACGGTATATTCATTGTGCGTAGTCAGTGCCAATACTTTTGTGTCCGGAAATTGCGTGGTCAACTCCTTACAAAGATCTATGCCGCTCATATCCGGTAATCCAACGTCTAGCAGCAATACATCCGGTTTCCAAAACCCGATGGAATGGCGGCAGTCCATCGCATTATGGGCGATCCCAACCACGGTTGCTACCGTCGATTCGGCGATCAATCCTTGCAACCCCTCTGCCAGGATCTTATGGTCGTCAACGATTGCTACTTTTATCATACCTGTTCATTTGGCTTCAATTCCAGTTCCACATGGATTTCTGTTCCATGTTCCGATGAGTAAATGTCCATATTCCCTTGAAAAGCAGCAACACGCTGTCGGATGTTTCGTAGGCCCATGCCCTCAGTGACCATTTGCTGATCGAAGCCAATTCCATCGTCCTGGACGGTAAACGAGACACGGTCCGGTTCTTGAACGAATTGCACATTAATATGCGTGGCTTCTGCGTGTTTGAGCGCATTGTTAACAAGTTCATGGATGCAGCGATAAATCAGTATCTCCAACTGCTCAGGCAGTCGGCCTTCGTTGCCGAAATAATGAAAATCTACGCCTGGGATGGCACCGCAGAAATCGGATAGCGAAGCTTTCAGGCCATAACGCATCAACGATTCAGGCATCATATGATGGGCTACGCGGCGCAGCTCCTGAATGGAATCATCTAGCATACCCAATGCTTTTTGAAAGCGGGGCACATCAATAGTTCCCATAACGGTGCCGCTTTTCATTTGGGGTAGGTTTAGTTTGACGACGGAAAGCATGCTGCCCAGTCCATCGTGCAGGTCTTTGGCCAAACGGCTGCGTTCGGCGGCTTCGCTGTCAAGAGCCGCCTGCGCTGCGACCAGCTGTTTTTCCTGTTGCAGGCGGATTGCCTCTTTTTCTGCTAGCTTACGTTGGCTTACGGCTAAGCGATAGCGAACCACCGCAAAGGCCAGTCCGCACAATAGGATTATGGCACCGGCAATACCCAACCAGGCATATAATCGACGTTGTCGTTCGAGCGTATAAATCTTTAATTCTTTTTTTTCTGCTTCGTATTTCACCTCCAACGCCGACACCGCTTTTTGATAATCCTGACTACTGTAACGATCCAAGACGTCCCGATAGTGATCCAGGTAAAGGGATGTGAGATCGGCGTGCCCCAAATGCGCATGCGCCCGGATGAGGTTGGCATACACGTTCCGCAAGACATTGGTATCGGTTGAATCATTGTCCAAGACCTTCATGGCATGTTCCACACATTGGTCATAGTGCCCCTGATATAAATGGATGTTGGATAAAATGATCAGGGAATGGGCGATCAGGTTGGGAAATCCCAGTTCGTTAGCCCGACGCAGCGCCTCTTCAGCAATGGGCAAGGCATTTGCATAATCATCATGGTGATGATGTATTTTGGCGATAGTCTGCAATGCGATATTTTCGCTATGCATGTTGCCGCTTTCCCGAAATAACCGGAGAGCCTCCTCAGCGTAATGCAGGGATTGAGCCTTCGTTTTGTCTTTGTATAAATAAATGTCGCTGAGCGATGTATATACGCCCGCAAGACCTTCTTTGTCGTCGGTTTGCTCGGCCAATTCCCTAGCCTTCCCAAAGTAAAGCAAGGCTTGATCGTAATTGATCATCATCTGATAAATGCCGCCGATGTTGGCATACAGCTTGCCCGTTTCCCTTAGGTTCTTTTCCCGTTCGAAGTAGCCGACGGCCTTTAAATAACTTTCGATCGATTCTCTATACAGACCCTGCTTCTGGTACAGGTTGCCATACGCAGCATGGATAACGGCTTCAAGCCTTTCTTCTCCAATCCGCTCTACGATGGCTAATGCGTTCCCAAGATAGGTGGCTGCCGAATCGTATACGGATCCCATGTAATAGGCTACCCCTATATTCCGGTAAAATGTTGCCCGCATATGTTCATCTGTGGTTTGCGATACCAGTTCAAGCCCTTTCTTGCCATATGCGACTGATTTCTGCATGTCGCTATTCATATATGCCCAACTGAGGTCATCGTATAGGTTTATGCGTTCAGAAGTGGGAAGACTCTTGTCTTGCAGCAACTGTTCTAACGAATCGATCGATTGCGCCAACAATCCGTCTGAAAGCAAGCAGGCAGTGAAAAATAGGAAAATCCATCTTCGTTGATGAGCTATCTTTTTCATTCGGGTTATGGACCGTATTAATCGATTATGAACAAAGATAGTGTATTTACTTCCTCAAAAAACCCCCTTTTGGGGGTATTATCGTGAACAGGTGCTCATAACTTTGCATTCATCTTCAGAAGCTACGTGCCCAAAACAGCCGTTTTACCAACAACGTGTTTTATGATGATAAGCCAATAGGTATATAAATGACATTGATATGGCTGATCGGCCCTGCCTATCCGATTCTTATTTGTAATATCGCAAAAAAAACAACGTATGACAGTACAGATCAATTCAGACAAGCACATTAAAGTCAGCGAAAACTTTATCGCCCGGATTACGGAAGAGTTAACTGATACGCTTTCTCATTTTGAAGAATTCATCACCCGCATCGAGGTTTTCCTCGCCGATGAAAACAGTACCCGGCAGGGAAGCAACGACAAGCGATGCACGATAGAAGTGCGTATAAAAAATCTGAAACCAGAAGCTGTTACGGCCACCGCTGATGACATTGGTCTCGCATTCAAACAAGCTACCGATAAGGTGCTCCAATTGGTGCGGACACGCGTAGACAAGCTGAAAAGTCATTCATAAACTAAAAAACCCTCTCTAAGAAATTAGAGAGGGTTTTGTCAGCGGTCTGGACGGGACTCGAACCCGCGACCCCATGCGTGACAGGCATGTATTCTAACCAGCTGAACTACCAGACCTGCTTCCCGTTCGGGACTGCAAATATAGCGTGTTTTCGCTATTTGCAAACAAAAATTTTAAAATATTTATAATGTCGCACCTTCCTTCATTTTCTCGGCGTTTTCAGCGAATTGGAGGGCGTCGATAATATCCTGAATATCACCATCCATGATAGCTGGAAGGTTGTATAGGGTCATTCCGATGCGGTGTTCCGTGACCCGTCCCTGCGGATAATTATAGGTGCGGATTTTGGCAGAACGGTCGCCCGTGGAAACCATCGTCTTCCGTTTGGCAGCAATATCTCCCTGCTTTTTCTGCACTTCCAGCTCGTATAGCTTCGAACGAAGCATTTCCATTGCCAGTTCCCGGTTGGCCAGTTGCGATCGCTCCACCTGGCAAACAACCACAATTCCGGTAGGCTTATGGGTAAGCTGTACCTTGGTCTCTACTTTGTTGACGTTTTGACCTCCGGCCCCGCCTGAGCGGGATGTTTGCATTTCGATATCCGCAGGATTTATCTCCACGTCAACCTCTTCGGCTTCGGGAAGTACCGCAACGGATGCAGCGGAGGTATGCACCCGGCCTTGTGTCTCCGTATCGGGTACACGCTGCACACGGTGTACGCCTGATTCGTATTTCAACTGGCCGTATACATCCTCGCCGGTTACCTTCAGAATGACTTCTTTGTAACCGCCTGCGGTTCCTTCGGTTACGTCCATCACTTCGGCACGCCATCCCTTCTGTTCAAAATAACGCGTATACATCCGATAGAGGTCACCCGCAAACAACGCGGCTTCATCCCCACCTGTGCCACCCCGGATTTCCAATATGGCATTTTTGGAATCTTCGGGATCTTTCGGAATGAGCATCAGCCGGATTTCCTCTTCTTTGGCTTCTTTTTGCTCCAAAAGAATATCCAGCTCTTCTTTGGCCATCTCACGCAATTCCTGGTCTTTTTCGTTAGCAAGAATGCCTTTGTTGGTTTCGATATTGCTGACCATATTTTTATAAATATGATACTGCTCCACGATTTTGCCCAGATCTTTGTATTCTTTATTGAGCTGGGCAAACCGTTTCATATCGTTGATGGCTTCGGGGCTACTTAATTCGCGCTCTACCTCTTCCCACCGATCTTTTATGGCTTTTAATTTTTCTAACATAGCTTGTTACGCGTGAATTCGCTGATTTGTTTTTTCAGAAATACAAATCAGCAATATGCGCACAAAAATACGTTTTTTTACCGTTTTTTTGGATGTAAAAAAGCATCGCTATCCTATCAGTGTGGTGAAACGACCTTGAGGCCGACGATTGAACCGATGAGTGTGGTGATAAAGACCAACCGCCATAGCGTAGCCGGTTCTTTAAAGAAGATAATACCGACCAGTACAGTGCCGACGGCCCCGATGCCCGTCCATACAGCGTAGGCAGTGCCAAGCGGCAGCGTTTGGGTAGCCCGTATGAGCAGCACCATGCTTAATGTAAGGCAGACGACGAAGCTGGTGTACCAACCGATGGATTCCATACCAACAGTGGTTTTCGCTTTGCCAAGGCTTGCTGTAAATCCGACTTCAAACAGGCCTGCAATAATTAAGATAATCCAATTCATAGTAAAATTATGGAATGTTTTCCTGCAAATATCCGCATTGAACGGCTTTGAATTTTTTACAAATGATAAAAAAAGGAATTACCTGAATTCAGCACGGATACGGCTTAATGTGACCTGGCTGATGCCCAGGTAGGAAGCGATGTATCCCAGTTGGACGCGTTGCAATAAATTCGGCTGATTGGTTACGAGTTCATGATAACGTTCAGCGGCAGGTTTGAATTGCCGTGACATCAATCGCTCTTCCGTCTTTATCAGCTCTTGCTCGGCAAGTTTCCTGCCCCAGTTTGCGATGTGGACATCGAGGGTATATAATTGATGCAATTCGGCTATTTTCAGGCAGTACAGTTCGCTCGTTTCCAACAATTCGATATTCTCATAACCGGGACGGCGCTGAATATAACTTCTCAGTGAGATTAAGGAATCCCCGTCCATTCCGAAACATAGGGTTACTTCGTTGGCGCCGTCGTGATAGTAGACGCGAGCTAATCCCTGGGAAATAAGGTAAATGTTGCGCTCTAATTTGCCAGCCCGGAAGAGTAGGTGACCCTTGCGCAACGTAACAGGTTGGGCAATTTCCGCCAGTCGATGTGCTGACGCGGAAGGCAGTTGAGCGATGGCTGATATGACCGTAAGGATATCCATGCTGAAACTAAGGTTCCCACCGGCGCAACATCAATTGCGCGCCGTCAAACACTGCATAAGTATTGTAATTTATCCACTCGCCCAGGTTAAGGTACTTGCTGCCTTTAGGTAAATCGATTTCCAACGGAAGATGGCGGTGCCCGAATATAAAGTAGTCGTAATGCTGTTTTTCGAGTATAGATTTGGCGTACACAATCAGCCATTCCTTGTCTTCACCTTGAAAATCTTCCTCCCCGCCGGATGCAATTCGGCTATGGGCAGACCATCGCTGCGCGATGCCGATCCCCAAGTTGGGGTGCAGCCGGGCGAACAGCCATTGGCAGAAGCGGCTGCGGAATATTTTCTTCAGCAATTTATAGGTGCCATCACCCGGGCCCAATCCATCCCCGTGATGGAGATAAAATGTTTTTCCGCCCCGCTCAATGACCCGCTCGTTGTCGATGATTTCGGCCCCCAGTTCGTTTTTAAGGTAGCTAAACATCCACATATCGTGGTTGCCCTTGAAAAGCGTAATCCGTACGCCGAGGTCTGCCAATTCGGCCAGTTTGCCCAAAAAACGGATGTAGCCTTTTGGCACGACGGTGGCATACTCAAACCAGAAGTCGAAGATATCTCCCATTAGGTAGAGCTCAGCGGCGTCCGTTTTAATGGCGTCCAGCCAACCAACGATGCGCGACTCCCGCTCGCGCGTCGCCGAACGGGGATGGGCTCCCAGGTGAAAGTCAGAAGCGAAATAGATCTTGTCGCGCGTTGCCATCGCGGCCAAACTTAGATAAAATTGTTGTGATGTACAATTGTCATCAAATTCCTTACCTTTGCCCCCATGACCAAGGAACAGATACAGGACTTGAGGGATCGAACAGCTTCCCTGAGGAGGCATCTTTGACATCGATGCACGAAAAGCGGAGATAGAAAAAGAACAGGATATCACCCTGCAGCCCAATTTTTGGGATGATTCCAAAGCGGCCGAGAAAACGCTGCAATCCATCAAGAGCAAAAAAATATGGACCGACCATTTCGACGAAGTGGCCGCAGCGGTAGATGATGCGGTGGTCATGTTTGACTTTTACCAATCCGGAGATGCTTCGGAAGCCGACCTCCGCGAGCAATACGAAAGCGCGCTGGAGAAAGTGGAGGCACTGGAGTTCAAAAACATGCTGAGTGCCGAGGAGGATCAGTTAGACGCTGTGTTGCAAATCACCGCCGGTGCGGGAGGGACAGAAAGCTGTGACTGGGCAGGTATGCTCATGCGGATGTACATCATGTGGGGCGAAAGCAATGGGTATAAAGTAACTGAACAGGATTATCAAGAAGGAGACGTGGCGGGGATCAAAACGGTTACCTTACAGTTTTCCGGCGACTTTGCCTACGGTTATCTCAAAGGAGAAAACGGCGTACACCGGCTGGTCCGGATCTCCCCGTTTGATTCCAACGCCAAGCGGCACACCTCTTTTGCGTCTGTATATGTGTATCCCTTGGTGGATGATAACATCGAAATTGAAGTAAAGGATGCGGACATCGAATGGGATACCTTCCGCTCCGGGGGCGCAGGCGGGCAGAATGTGAATAAGGTGGAAACGGCTGTACGCCTGCACCATAAGCCCACAGGCATCATCATCAAAAATCAGGAATCGCGCTCCCAGTTGCAGAACAAGGAAAACGCCTTACGGTTACTGAAGTCACAGCTGTATGAAATCGAGATGCGCAAGCGGCAGGAAGCTACAGCGGCAATAGAGGGTAGTAAGAAAAAAATCGAATGGGGGTCACAGATCCGGAACTATGTGCTGCATCCATATAAGTTGGTCAAAGACCTGCGTACCAATGTTGAAACTTCCAATACCCAGGCGGTACTTGACGGGGAAATCGATGAATTTTTAAAGGCCTACTTAATGGAATTCGGTGGGTAATCACTAAAACTCATTCTTCCACATCATGCTCTCTACAGGGCGGGTTGTTTTATTATTGTATTTTGCATTTCCCTTGGTATTGTAGAAGGTTTCGATCTCTCCTTCAACTTTGAAGTAAATCAACTGACCGATGGGCATCCCTGCATAGATCCGAACAGGCTGGGCAACGGAGATTTCCAGTGTCCAGGTATTGCAAAACCCAACATCCCCTTTGCCGGCCGTGGCGTGGATGTCGATACCCAGGCGTCCCGTACTGGATTTCCCCTCAAGAAAAGGCACGTGATTATGGGTTTCGGTATATTCAAGTGTCACGCCGAGGTAGAGCGTATTGGGTTCTAACACAAATCCGGTTTTTGGAATTTCAAAATGAACAATTTCGTTGTGTTTTTTGGCATCGAGCACCCGGTCTTTATAGGTAGCTAAATATTTTCCCAGATGAACATCGTAAGAATTGGTGCCCAGGCACTCCCGGCGGAAGGGCTCGATGATGATGGAGCCGCGTTCAATTTCCTCCAGTATGCGTTTATCAGATAAGATCATTATGGATTTTTGATTTCACAAATCGTTCCGCCAAAGATAGTGTAATAATTGTTATGCAGAAAAATGACATTTGTGAAAAAAGGCAATTTTCGCTAAGTTTGACTACATGGCATTGGTATATTTACGCGAGCTGGATAACAACGTTCGCTTCGCAATCTGGCGCATCGAAGAATCTGCGGACGATCTGATTGGCCGTCTGCAGTTGGATGATCGCGAAAAAGCGGTGCTCAGCCGTTTGAACAAAGGTAAGCGGACGTTGCACTGGCTGGCCACCCGGGTGTTGCTGCGGAAGATGCTGGACACGCCCGGCTACATCGATTGCCCGTCGGATGAAAACGGCAAACCGTATCTGGCAAATTTCCCACAGCGGATTTCATTGACACATTCCTTCGATTACGCGGCCGTGATGATGAGCGATAACGGTGAGGTAGGAATTGACCTGGAACTGGTAAAACCGAAAATCCTGCGCATTGCGGATAAATTCATGAAAGCGGAAGAGCTGGAAGTCGTCGGTAATGACCATGTCGAAAAGCTATATGCCTGTTGGTGTGCAAAGGAAGCGGTATATAAATTGCAGGGAAACAAAGGTGTGTCGTTTAAGGACAACATGACCATACGGTCTTTTGATTTTCAGGATCAGGGCGTGTTGTTCCTGGAGTTGGATGCACCCGAACGAAAGGAATTGTTTAAGGTATATTATGAAAAATTCCAGGAATACATGCTGGGATATGTGACGGAGGGTCAATTATAAGATGCTTAAAAGAGATTCATTAACTGCACAGATGCAGCAGTTGAGCCATACACTGGCTAAAGTGAAGCGGCTGATTGAAGAGCGGCAGGAAACACAGGCGCTGTCCACTTTACAGGAAGTGTTCGGGGAGTATTTTGGTACAAATATCACCGATCTGCTGGAAACTCCGGCCAACGTGTTTATACAGCGGTTCAAAAAGGAAGACCTAAAACCGGAAGCATTGGGTCTGTTGGCCGATTTTCTCGATGCACTGGCTGACGTGAGCGATGATGCTTCAGACAGACGCGCAATTTGGGAGAAGGTGGTGCTCATCTACGATACGTTGGAACAGGAACACAAAGTAGTTTCCTTTGCCCACATTGCGCGGAGAAGTGCCATTTTGGCGCAGTTGGATAGCCAATCCTGATACAGGTTACGAAGCACTTTTAAGTGCATTCACTAGTTGAATGAGGCTATTGATCTGGGTATTGTGCATGCGGAGCGTACCCTGCGTGGATACGTTTCCCTCACCGGTCCGTCTGCCCGATACTTCAAGATGATCAAAAAGCTGTATATAGGGAGTGAACATAGGCGAGAGAGAAGCCGGGTCCATGCGTCCGAAATTAATCCGCAAATACAGTACGCGATCGTTAGCAGCACGCTGTGCTGGAATTTCGGAATAACGATCTGCTGTGTGAAATTGAAGGAATCCGCCGGGAACGGCACTTATGTACAGTTGATATAAGGGCATCGCGTCCCGATTTACTCCTTGTGGGCCGAGCATCCCTTGGGTCTGTAAATAAGCCAGTAGACCGTCATCGGCCGCGATGGATAAATAAACTTCTGGTACGGATTTTTCAACCAGCTCCTCACGTTCGTGCATGGTGAAATCTTCGTCGTAGTCATAGCTGATAACCGTGTCCTGTTGCTTTACCGTGCCTTTCCATTCTGCGATTAAATTCCCCTGATAATGTTCCAATAGGCTATCCCCCAGTAGCGTATAGGGGCCGATTTTAATGGGTTTACCCGCTAAGAAGGATGGTATGCCGGCTATCCAGAGGCTGGCGGTATTGGACTCGGGGAATCGGGGTTCGATCACTCCGGATGTAGGTGGATTTCCCAGGGTATGCGTAATGGAAAATAATATCCGGCCGTTTTTAAATTTGATGGCTGCTTCTTGCTCACCCCTTATGGCAATATGGCCGCTGGATTTCTGGATATCGCGGAAAGGACTTTCGCTGATCGCTGACCATGCATCGGATGTCATCAGCGCATCTATTTTTTTCCGGATTACAGGCAAAGGCGATGCGATTTTTTGGGGCGATACCGCAAAGAAAACGTTATTGGCATCATAAACAGCCAACACATGGTCAGAATAGGCAAATTTTCCCAGTGTATCCCGTTGCACAATCAGTGTTGATTGTTTGGTTAACCAGTTGGAAAATTCAGCGGTATCGGCCAGTGGCACCGAGCCGAAATAAAGGGCAGAGGAGGCATCGGTTGCTGCGGAATCAAGCTGGTATAAGAAAACATTCGCAGGCACCGATATTCCTGTTTGTGATAACGTTTCTCGGTTGAATTCCATTGGCTTTTCATGCGCTTTGCCCTGGTAATAAGAACGGTTCCAAAGCGCATTCCAGGCAAGGTCTACCAGAAGTGCATCCACACTGATCCGGATAACGGATTTTGCTTCGATTGGGATCGGCGTTTGATAGGAACGGTGCTGTCGGTACGTCCAATATCCCCATGCAGCAGCCACAACCAGCAGCAGGAGGCCTATGAGAATAGCAAGTGTGCGTTTCACGTTAGCTGGCCAATAGTTCGCGTACCTGCTGGGCTGCGCGTTCATTGTCTACTTTGTCGATGATGTGCGTAATGGTTCCCTGCTCGTCAATAACGAATGTAACGCGCAGCGTGCCCATGTATTTTCTTCCGAACAGCATTTTTTCACCCCAGACACCGTAGTCATTGACGATTTTCTGATCGGTATCTACCAGTAAATTAAACGGGAGATCGAACTTCTTGGTAAAATTCCGGTGCGAGCGCTCCGTATTGATGCTTACGCCGATGACTTCAAATCCATCGGCCAGTAACGATTGGTAGTTGTCCCGGAAATTACAGGCTTCGGCGGTACAGCCCGGTGTGTTGTCTTTGGGATAAAAATAGAGAATGACTTTCTTTCCCCGGTAGTCTGCCAATGAGACCTTCTCTCCATATTGATTGGTTGCGTTGATGGCAGGGGCCTTATCGCCCACTTTCAGTTTCTTCATTCGGATGCTTGCTGTATATTTAGTTGATAAAGTTTGCTTCGTATGTTTGCCGGTTATCCTTCCAGTCAACAACCTCCAAACGGAATCGGTGTTTCCCTTTGGCGAGATCGCCTTCAAATACATGCCAGAGGGAACGCGATTTGGAATCGTACTCCATAAGTACCCATTGATCGTCTATGTAGCCGTTGAACGACTGGATGCCTGATAGGTCGTCGAAAATCTTGAAGTTAACCCGGTTTATTGCGCCCATGTCCTTGCCTTCACTGATGTTCTGCGGTTGGATTGTGGGCGGCAGGGTATCGACAGTTACATAGAAACTGCCAAAGGATCTCGTTTTGGTGCGTACCCAACCGTCGTCAAAATTGCCTCCCTGCGATCGCCTTTCGACGTCAACAATGATGGCTTTGGGTTTCAATGCGTCCGTCAGTGTTTCGTCGGGCTTTATTTTCAGTTCGTAACTTTTGAACAGGGGGATGAATCGGTTGTGGACATGCTGAAGCATGGAGTAGCCGTCTTTCGGACGTGCTCCCTGATGGTAGTTGAAATGCAGGTGGTCGTATAGCGCACCCAACGGCATAATCACTTCGACGTGCTCGGCGGCATAGTGATTTTCCCGGTCGTAGCGGAACATGGCCGTACCGGAGGTGCGTGGTCGTGCAGGTGTGTAGGAGGGGGTATTCCGTACATTGAAGGTGTGTGTGCTGGTGTTGCCATGGGCATCTCGTACCCGATAGGTGAAGGTATGTTCTGCTTCGTCTGTCAGCGTAATGCTTCCATCTCCTTCGAGAAAATGGAAAATGTTAACAGGGTTGTTCGGATCCTTAAAGCTTTTTTGCACCCGGGTCTTTTTCAGGATATAGTAAGGATAGTCAATGTAGGAATGGATGGTACTGGAGGTTTCGAACGACAGTTCCTCGAACAGTACCGTGCTGACGGGGTGACCATCCAGCAACAGTTCGATGGAATACACCCCGTTGTTGAACGATGTGCCGCTATGCCGGTCTACCGTGTTGATTCCCACGCCAAACCGCCCATTTACGGGGATGGTCTGTTTATTCGTAAGCGAGAGATGACGCCGGGGTGTATGTTCACTGAACGGATCATCCGCGAGGTCATAGACCGTAATCCCCCGGATAGTGGGAGGAATGTCGTCGGGAAATTTCAGGCCAAACAGTTGGGGATTGAGTGGAGCTTCAGTCTTTGTATCCCGGATTTCAAAGTGCAGATGTGGTCCTTGTGAACTGCCTGAGTTGCCCGATAAGCCGATGCGGTCACTCTTTTTCACTATCACTGTATTTTCTTCCAGGGGGATGTCCACATCAAAACGCTGTAATTCGTATTGCTTCGCTTTGACAATGGCCATCAGTGGTGCACTGAATTCCTGCATGTGCAGGTAAACGCTCGTATAGCCGTTGGGGTGGTTGATGTAAACCGAGTTCCCCCCTCCGCCGATCTGGACGCGGACGCGGGATACATAACCATTTGCAACAGCAAAAACCGGAAGTCCTACCCGTTGCTGGGTACGGTAGTCATCGCCCGCATGGAAATGCGTGGAACGCAGTTCGGCAAAGGTACCCGATGCCTGAGGAGGGATGGCCAGTGGGCTCCGGAAATATCCCTGGGGGTATTCACGGTTTTTGATGAGGGGGAGTTGTGCCTCCGCATGGGAAATAATAAGTGTGTAGATAATCGCTAAAACAAAGATAAACCTCATGAAATTTCCGATATTATTTCACATAAAAACGAAGCAGCTGCCGATCGCCGATAAATCCCTCCAGCAAATCACCCACAGACACGGGGCCTACACCCGCAGGTGTGCCGGTAAAAATGAGATCTCCTTTACGTAGCGTGATGTACTGCGATACAAAAACCAGGATGTCTTCAAACGAAAACAAAAGATCCCGCGTATTGCCTGTTTGGACGGTTTCTCCATTCTTATCCAAACGGAATGTCAGGTCATACACGTCTCCAACTGTTTCCTTCGGAAGCAATTCACTCACCGGTGCCGAGCCATCAAACGCTTTGGCCAGTTCCCAGGGCAACGCTTTCTCTTTATGCTGCTGCTGGATATCCCTGGCCGTAAAATCGATCCCCAGCCCAATTGCATCGTAATAGGTGTGTGCAAATTTCGCGCCGATGTGCTTTCCCTCCTTGCAGATCCGGAGCACAATTTCCACTTCGTGATGAATATTTTTGGAAAAATCCGGATAGTAAAAATCCCGGTTATCTTTCAGCACAGCCGTATCCGGCTTGAGGAAAATAACCGGTTTTTCGGGAATCGGGTTATCCAGTTCCTTGGCATGTTCGGTATAGTTACGGCCTATGGCAATGATTTTCATTGGAATATGTTTTACAATAGAACGCGGATGACACTGGTTTTACGGATGCTCACAGATCAATTGTCTATCGGTGAAAATCCACCCCATCCGCGTCATCTGTGTTCCATCCTCCATCCGAATAACTTGTTTTCCGGCAAACTTAACGCTTTGCGGTGAAACAACCGAATGTTATTACAAGGATGTTAAACCCATGAGCTCATCGTGGCTGAATGGATGAAATGGTTTTAATTTATTCGTTTTTAAAAAATTTGTATATTCACTTCTGGAATTAAACAAGGAGGTGTTTATGCAAACATTGAATGCCAATTGGTTTATCGAAGTACCCATTGATTTTGAGCACAAACAATACCAGCTGTTGGCCTATTTGCAGCAAATCAATACACATTTCAACAAGACACAGCTTTATCCCAATTTGAATGACTTGATTTTCCATTACAATAACCTCAAGAAATTCAAAAGTGACAAAACCATGCTTGAAACAAATTTTCCGGTACGGTTAAGTAATATCGACCTTACTGCCGTCAAGATGACGTATGAGAGAATTGTGAATGACGATGCCATGATGAAGGAAATTGAACAAATCATTGGCTATGCCGTCAGCAAAATTAAACCTGCCATCAAAGAAGGACAGCAAATCCATGATTTTGTGGAAAGCCATTTAGCCATTTCGGAAATAGGCGTGCGGCCACTGTATCCTTTCCACGGGTACCTGCTGTTACGTAATGGCGACGAAAAGGGGACGCGGGTATACGAATATCAGGTGACACTTTTTGAAAATCATCACGAGAAATACCGCGGAATTCACACCACTTATGTCGCCAAATATGAAAAACATTTTATTTACAATACCCCTGAGTCCATACGGAAAGATCTGATCCATACCCGTAGGGAAGTGCCCAATCCGGCGGTTTATCAGGTGGAAAGTGACATTACCTTTCCCGTGGAGAACACCCTGTTGCCCTTAGCCAAGAAAACACTTGTCAAGACAATCTCGGCGTTAAACTGATGAGGTAGCCCAACGTATACACCAATGGTTTTCGAAAAATAAAAACCATTTGTCGGGGCTGCTGTTAACATCAGTAACTATTAAAAACGGGTCTGTTATAAGCACGTAAATTACAAACACACACAAATTATGCAATTCAGGAAGCGTCCGCCACCGTTTGCTAAATTGGTTTAGTAAACTGCATTAATTGTAATCTTTGGGGGTGTTTTTCCAAATTCCCATCTACTATGGAAGTCGGCACCTAAATGTCTTCCGACACCCACAAATTTAAGCTAACACACATCATGAACTTTTGCTGATGATTCCAATCAGCAAGATCCCATCTACCATTGAAGATTAAAACTGATTCAAATGAACTATTTAACTTATTTTACAAGGGGATATACTGTTCTAGTCGTTCTGTTTTTGGTTTCGGCGGCAGCTTACGGTGCAACCGTATCCCATCTGCCAATATTGCAGCAAACCATTACCGGGAAAGTTGTCGGAGCCACGGATAGCCTGCCGCTTACGGGGGTCACCGTTGCGGTGAAAGCTACTTCCCGGGGAACTACCACCGATGATAACGGAAACTTTTCCATCGAAGCGTCCAAAGGAGAAACGATTATCTTTACCTATCTGGGATATCAGGATCAGGAAATAGAAGTAGGCGATGAGCAGGTACTTTCCATTGCGCTCCAGCCGGATGATGCCCAGGCGCTGGAGGAGGTCGTGGTGGTGGGATACGGTACCTTGCGCCGTAAAGAAGTAACTTCCGCGGTGGCCACCGTGCGGGCGGAAGATTTCAATGCCGGCGGTGCGCGTTCGCCCATGGACCTGATCCAGGGTAAGGTAGCCGGGTTAAATATTACTCGTACGCAAGGCAATAATCCCAATTCGGGTGCAGCCATCCAATTACGAGGGGTTACGTCACTGACGGGCTCGCGCACGCCGTTGATTGTGATTGACGGCATTCCGGGTGGAAGCTTGGATTTGCTGCAGCAGGACGACATCGAGTCGTTCGACGTACTGAAAGACGGGTCGGCTGCAGCAATTTATGGAACGCGGGGAAACGCAGGCGTTATTCTCATTACAACCAAAAAGGGACGCGAAGGAGAGGCCCGGTTTGACTATTCCACCTATGTGCAGCGGGAAGTGGTGGATCGAAAACCGGATTTTCTGAAAGCGTCCGACTTCAGGGAGCTGATTTCACAGGGGTTGATCAGTGCCGATCAGGACTTTGGTGCTTCTACCGATCTCTATGAAGAGCTGGTGAACCGGCAGAATGTAAGTCAGTACCATAACTTTGCCGCGTCGGGTGGATCGGCTAATACCAATTACCGGGCATCCGTGTTTTTCAACGATGCGAATGGCATCGCGAAGCAAAGCGCCCGGGAACAGTGGGGTGGACGGATCAACATCAACCAGCGGGGCTTGCAGGATCGGCTTAGCATGCAGGTAAACCTAGCGGCAAATTTCACCAAGTCAAACCTGTTGGGTGGTGGGTTTGATAATTCGGACGACCCAAACGCCCGGGTTAACAGTACCGGCTCGGATTTCGAGCAAGCTGTACAACGTAATCCAACTGCACCGATTTACAACGAAGATGGATCGTTTCTGGAAACACAGGCATATAATAATTATAATCCCATATCTCGGTTAGCAAACCGCATTGCGGAACGCAACCAGCAGGTATTCTCAGGCGATGCCAAACTGACCCTTGATATTATCGAAGGTCTTTCGGCCTCTGTATTCGGATCGTATGTACGAACGAATCTGAATGACCGTTTTTATCGTTCAACGAATGACTGGGAGCAGCGTGAGGGTACAGACTGGCAAGGCATGGCCTATGCGGCCAAGTGGAACGACCTTTCCTGGACCCAAACGTTGGAGTCGACGGTCGACTATCATACGACATTCAATGAAGATCATTCATTAACGGCGCTGCTCGGCTACAGTTATCAATACGGCAGTGTCGAACGGTTCAATGTAAATAACAACGGTTTTACCAGCGATGGCTTTCTGGACTGGAACCTTGGAGCCGGCAGTGCCATCAACAACACCGCTTTGCCGCGGCCGGGAATGGGCAGCTTTAAAGAAGATAATACGCTGGTGGCGTTCTTCGGCCGGGTAAATTACGCCTACCGGGGTAAATACATGGCACAGGCCATTCTCCGTCGGGAAGGCTCATCCCGCTTCGGTGCCAACCACAAATGGGGAAATTTCCCCTCGGTATCCGTTGGTTGGACATTGAGCGAGGAGGAATTCCTGCAGGATGTATCGCAGATAAACGAGCTCAAACTCAGGGTAGGATACGGTGTAACGGGCAACCAGGGGATCCCTAACTACCGTTCATTGCTTACCTTGGGCACCGGTGGCGTGTATCCGCAGGAGGGGGTTTACTACCAGACGTATGGACCCGCGCGTAACCCCAATCCAAACCTGCGGTGGGAGCAGAAAGCGGAATGGAATTTTGGTTTGGACTTCGCCCTGTTCAACAATCGCCTTAGCGGTGCAATAGACGTTTATGACCGCGAGACCAAGGACCTGCTGTATGAATACAATGCACAACAGCCCGCATTCGTACGCGATCTGATCTATACCAACGTAGGCTCCATCCGTAACCACGGTGTAGAGCTGCAGCTATCGGCAGTAGCCATGCAACGCGATGACTTTCGCTGGAACATCGATTTCGCCGGAAATACCAATGCCAATAAACTGACGAAACTGTCTGCCGACGTCTTCCAGGCAAACTGGTTGGAGTTTTATGGACTGCCTTCGCCGGGTGCACTCGGCAACGCCTTCCGGTTGGAAGAAGGTGGAGAAGTGGGGAATTTTTACGGTAAGCGTTTTGCCGGCTTTACCGACGAAGGACAGTGGCTTTTCTACAAGGCAGATGGAACGACCGGAACCGCCGTCGAGATGAACGCCAACGACCTGACCATCATCGGCAACGGGGTACCCAAATATCAGGCTTCCCTAAACAATTCGTTTGTTTATAAGAATTTCGATTTGACGATCCTGTTCAGGGGAAAATTCGGCTTTGACATCCTGAACACGCAGGACCTGTATTTTGGAAATAAGCGATGGCTGCCTAACAACCTGCTTCGGAGTGCCATTACTACACACAATCAACTGAATGACGACCCGCAGTATTCCGACTATTACCTGGAGCGCGGCGATTTCGTGAAGCTGGACAATGTGACACTCGGCTATAGCTTTCAACTGAACTCCTCGTACATCCGCAATATGCGGGTTTATGTAACCGGCAGAAATATCGCAACCATTACCGGATACAGCGGTATTGACCCGGAGCTGGAAGATACCGGGTTTGAGGCCGGCGTGGATAAACGGGGATTTTATCCACGCACGCAATCGTGGGCAATTGGGTTAAATGTTGGATTTTAAAAGAGGCGAAAATGAAACCTGCTGTGTCGGCGCCTAATGCAGAAGGCGATGAAAACGCAGGTTCCATTAGGCTGTTAAGAATAAAATTATTTTCTAATGAAACGATATTTGAATAAAATGGGACGCACCGTATTGGTGAGCCTGGTGGTGCTGATCGGTGGATGTACCAATTTGGATGAGAACTTATACAGCGAATTGGAGAAAGATAGCTTCTACAATTCCCGCCTGGAAGTATTGCAGGCATCACTCCGGCCATTTACGCACATGCAGGCATGGCTGGCACCCACCGGTCAGACGGGATACTTTTATCACGCGGAGTTATCAGCGGATCAATTGGCGTGGCCGCAGAAAGGACGCCACGGTTACGATGGAGGTGATCATTTCCGTCAGCACTATCACACCTGGACAGACAACGAAAACCCGACACGGACGGCCTGGATATTGATGTGGACCGGCGTGGGTTACATTAACTCGGCCATCGCAGATCTCAGTGGAGTTGACTATGCAGCCTTGGACATCAGCGAGGAGGAAATGGCGGCAATCGTGGCCGAATTGCACGTCTTACGGGCATTCCATTACATGAAAATTATGGAATTATGGGGAAATGTGCCGATCTCGACCGAAGTGGCCGAAGAGCCTACCAACCTCCCGACACAACCGCGGGAAGAGGTGTTCGAGTTTATCCGCACCGAATTGGAAACGTACGTGCCGCAGCTGTTACCCTACTCGGAAGAGTTGGTTGGACGGGTTTCGGCTTCTGCCGGATATGCCATGCTGGCTGAACTGTATCTCAATGCGGAATATTTCGTTGGAACGCCGATGTGGGATGAATGCATCGCAGCTTGCGACAAAATCATTAATGGAGAAGCCGGTGGGCTCGGTGGAACACCGAAGCTTGCACCGGATTTAACCACTACCTTCAGCAATACGAATCAACATGCAACGGAGTCTCTATTTCAGTTTGCGTTCAGCAGACAGGGTGGATTCGTTTTCGATTGGGGCGCATACCTGATGGGATATTCGAATATAAGCGAAGCACTTGATGTAGGCTATTCGGGGAATAATGCCATGGTTGTTATTCCCACTGCATTCGACGCGTACGCGGAAAACGATCTTCGCAAATCGGAATGGTGCCTGTTCGGTCCGCAATACAAATACGGCACGGATGAGCCGATACTTGGAACGGAAGAATGGAATGAACGTCCGTTTATATACGTTAATTCCATCCGGCGGGAAAGCGAGGGGGATGTGACCAGCGAAGGCAGCATGGCGGAAGGAGAAGAAAACAGCGGTGCCCGGTTCAATAAGTACAAATCAGGGCGGGTCAGTGATCCGAATTACCGGGAAAACCATTACATCATGTACCGCCTTACCGAAATTTACTTCAATAAGGCCGAAGCCATCATGCGCCGCAATGGCGGCACTGCCACGCAGGAAGCGGTTGACCTCATCAATGCCTGCCGCGAACGGGCCTTTGCACCTGAAGACTGGCCAGAAGCACGGTATACAACCGCTACATTGACCTTAGATGAGCTGCTTGCAGAAAGGGGGCGCGAGTTTATCTTTGAGGGAAAACGGCGTACCGATATCATCCGTTTCGGCAAGTTTACCAATGGAACATGGTGGGATCATGAACCCACGAACGATCCAAACCGGGAAATCTACCCGATTCCATATACACAGATTGCCATCAATCCAAATCTTGAACAAAACCCAGGGTATTGATAAATAATCGGGAAATTGCCAGTAAGTTGTTACGCAACTGCTGGCAATTTTTAGTATATTAGCCCCGCACAATTAAAGAGATCGATTGTGCTAACCAATGTACTGCAGGAAACAAGCATACGCTAAAACAACTTAGCATAGCGATTTCATTGATGCCGCTAAAAACGAACAGTAGATCAATAATTTATGTTAAATGGAAAGTAATAAAAACTCAACAGGTGCAACCCGCAGAGATTTCATCAAAACGGGCGCTGCGGCAGCAGCAGGTTTTATGGTAGTGCCACGCCATGTACTCGGAGGTGCAGGTTTTGTTGCGCCGAGCGACAAACTGATTGTTGCCGGTATCGGTGTCGGAGGTAAAGGCAATTCAGATTTGAAAAGCTTTCACGACAGTGGAAAGGCAGAAATCGCATTTCTCTGTGATGTGGACGATCGCCGTGCGGCCGATTCCGTGAAACGGTTTCCCAAAGCGAAGTATTACAAAGACTTCAGGGAAATGCTGGATAAGGAGCATAAAAATATCGATGCCGTTTCCGTATCCACTCCGGATCACAACCACGCCATTCAAGCGCTTGCTGCCATGCAGCTGGGTAAACATGTGTATGTACAGAAACCACTGACGCACGATATCTTTGAAGCACGTGCATTGACCGAAGCAGCGAAAAAATACAAGGTCGTTACCCAGATGGGCAATCAGGGAGCTTCCGGCGACGGTGTCCGCATCATGCGTGAGTGGTTTGATGCCGGATTGATTGGCGACGTGCATACCATCTATACCTGGACCGATCGGCCTGTATGGCCACAAGGTATTCCCTGGCCCGAGCAAAAAGCGGAGGTTCCCAAAGAACTGGACTGGGATCTTTGGCTCGGTACCGCACCCTACAAAGATTATGTGGATAAATTGGTACCTTTCAACTGGCGCGGATGGTGGGATTACGGCACCGGAGCGTTGGGCGATATGGGTTGCCACATCATGGAAGCACCGTTTAGCATATTGGGGCTTCAGTACGTAAAAGATGTACAGGCGAGTGTGGGTAGCGTATATGTCGACGAGTTTAAACGGGGTTATTTCCCCGAAAGTTGCCCGCCTTCAAGTTATGCAGTACTGACCTTCCCCAAATCTGAAAAAACTTCCGGTGATGTGAAGATACATTGGATGGATGGAGGAATCCAGCCGCAGCGGCCGGAAGAACTGGGAGCCAATGAGGTATTTGGTGACGGTGGAAATGGCATTCTTTTCATCGGCACCAAAGGTAAGATGATGGCCGGCTGCTATGCGGAAAATCCGCGGTTACTGCCTACATCATTGACCGAGCAGCACAAGCTGCCGGTGAAATACACACGCGTACCCGGAGGCGCAGGTGGCCACTATGCACAATGGGTGGAAGCCTGTATCGCCGGATTCGGGAACAAAGAGGTCAGTTCTCCCTTTGCAATCGCAGGCCCGCTGACCGAAGCATTGCTTATGGCTAATCTGGCTATCCGCGGTTCCGATTTGCGCGTTGATAATAAATATCCCGGCAGGAACCTGAAATTGCTTTGGGACAACAATGCAATGAAAGTAACCAACTTTGACGAAGTCAATCAGTTCGTCAAGCGGCAATACCGTAACGGATGGGAATTGCCCACGGTATAGCAATTGCCACGTATATAATAGCATAAAAGGAGGCCGTCATGT
This sequence comes from Parapedobacter defluvii, assembly GCF_014642075.1. Classification (GTDB taxonomy): domain Bacteria; phylum Bacteroidota; class Bacteroidia; order Sphingobacteriales; family Sphingobacteriaceae; genus Parapedobacter; species Parapedobacter defluvii. Next base: position 159,357 of record NZ_BMIK01000008.1, read on the forward strand.
TGAAGTGACGGCCTTATGCTTTATAATGCCTTGATTTTATCCAATTGGTCGGCTATGGTTTTAAGATAGGTTCCGTTACCTCCTTTCACCTCTGCGGTGATCCATCCCCCTTTGTAGTCAACCTTCCTCAGTGCATCCATAACGACAGGCCAATTGTTGTCACCCGCCAACAAGTCTACATCGAAACCCTTCCATAAACCTTCGTTATTCATCTTATCACGGCTGAATTCTTTTGCATGGAGTTTGACGATCCGTGAATTCAGTGTTGTTATCCAATGTTCTGGCCATCCGTAACGCAAGATGTTTCCAATGTCAAAGTACCATCCAATCAGCGGGTGATCAATGGCGTCAACAAATTCCCGTGCCTCAACGGGGCTCAGTATAAAGTTATTCCAGACATTCTCGAGCCCGATTTTCATGCCGGTCTTTTCCACGTGAGGGATGAGCTTTCGAACCGATTCCAGGGCATTCTTGTAAGCAACTTCATAAGGAACTTTGTCATTTACCACGCCTGGGACCACCAGAACCGTATCGCCGCCAAGTTCCTTCACCTCACTCAACGATTTGGCAACCGAATCGATCGTGAATTGCCTGACCGATGCATCGGGGTCAGACAAAGGCTTCGACCAATGGTCTTTGTTAACCACGCTCGGTAGCTCGATCCCTGTCTGGTCCCGGGCAGCAAGCAATTCCGTTAAGGGGATATCTACCGGACTGTTGAACTCAATGCCATCAAACCCGATATCTTTTACCAGCTTGAATTTATCTAACAACGATAAGTCTTCTTCAATCATCCCAAAACCCAACCCCTTTTTTAAGGTGAGCTTCTGTGCAGGTGCGTTGCTAACCGGTGTGCCGTATCCCTTCAATAAGGGAGCGATCGTTGCCCCTGTAGCCAGTAAGGCGGCCATCTGTATGAAAGTTTTTCTTTCCATCATTTATGCTTGCTATGAATTAATTCCGGGTATCGCCGCCGGTATGTCATATTTCATGTCCCATGATACATTTTCAGGGAAGAGAACCTCATCCGAGGCCAAAGCCTCCTGAATAGAGACCGTCTGCCCCGTATAACCGGCCATCCGGCCGGCTAAGGCCACCAAATTGGACTTTACCATCCAATCGCCGTCATATTTAGGCTTGTTCTTCCGGATGGAGGCAAATAACTCGTCGTGTTCCTGTTGATACATGCTCCTGGATTCCGAATTTTTATAGGCATTTTCGTCGGTGAACTTCGTTTGGTCGTCATATTTCCATGCCCTACGGCCAAGTATTTCGTGGCTTCCCGTTCGGCAGTCAACAATGCATCGGCCTTTATCGCCGACTAATTCCACGGCATAGGCAGGTGCGGTGTCTGCCTGTTGCCTGCAGAAGAAATAGCTTTTTACACCGTCTTCGTATTCATATACCATGGCGAAATGGTCGAACACGTTGCCAAACTTCTTATCGGTCCTTTTTTGGCGGCCCCCACTTCCCGTAACGCGAAGCGGTAACGTATCGCCCATGGCCCATTGCATCATATCCAGGCTGTGGATGGCTTGCTCGATGATATGGTCGCCTGAAAGCCAGTTGTAATACAGCCAATTCCGCAATTGGTATTCAAAATCCGTCCATTGCGGCTGTCGTTCTTTGTACCATAGCTCTCCCGTGTTGTAAGTTGCTTCGGCAGTCAGGATTTTTCCGATCTTTCCATCCAATACCCGACCGAATGTTTCCCGCTTGGGAAGATGATAACGCCAGCAGAATCCGGAAACCAAAGCGAGGTTCTTTGATTTAGCATTTTCGGAAGCTGCGATAACCCGTCTCAGGCCGGGCGCATCCACCGCAAAGGGTTTTTCACAGAAAATATGCTTGCCTGCGTTCACCGCAGCTTCCAGGTGCGTGGGCCGGAATGCGGGAGGGGCAGCCAACAACACGACGTCAATATCACTTTCCAAGAGGCGTTGGTAGGCATCGAGGCCCACAAATTTATGGGTGTCATCCACCTGTACTTTGTCGCCCATCTGGGATTTAATCGTATTGTAGGAATCTTCCAACTGATCGCTGAATGCGTCAGCCATCGCGGCTAATACAACGTTTTGGTCTGCATTCAGTGCCTCCATAGCCGCAGCGGTGCCCCGGCCTCCGCAACCGATGAGCCCGACCTTCAGCGTGTCGGTGTTTAATGACCAAAAACCGTCTGATGCCAATACATAATTCGTCGTGGCTACACCCGCAAGGGTGGTTATCCCCGCAGTTTTCAGAAATTCCCTTCTTGAATAATTCATATGATAAAAAATTTATGGATTTTGTATACCTGGCGTTTCAATTGGCTATAATTAGGGCAGCAATATAGGATTTTGATTCATTTAAATGAAATGCCTTAACCTCAGTAGGGAGGTAATGGTATAGGGCGCAGAATACCTATTTACAGGTTACCTGCAAGGTAAAACGATTTAACATGCCTGCGGCTATAGAAGTTTAGGGATGTATTTTTTTATTTTTCCTGGCTTTTCTCCTGAGCCTCTTTTTTTCTGAGCTCAAAATTTGCTGCCGCGAGGCCGGAGCCATATTTTGTTGATACATACATTGCAGCGGCGGCGGCAAGGATGACAAGGATAATCCCCCAAGCTCCCTTCCGTTTATCCTGTTTCATCAACCAGATGAGGAAGACTACGAGGGGAATCGCAAAAATCAATATAAAAAACCAGCTGGTTCCGATCATGCTACAAAGGTCGGAAAAAAACGAAATAAACCTTGCGTAAATAAAAGATATTTTTGCTACATTTGGCACCTTAATTGCAGCGTAGCTGTAATATGCATTAAGGATGAACACAAAAAATATCATAGCTATATCTACTGCATCATGCGTTCAGCATTATGCAACGTGCTTTTTGTGTGGAATTTCAACTGCCGAAAGACCGGTACTCCGGTTTCGACGACCCATATTGCCCCGGGCTTAATAAGGGGCAGCCTCTCTAACTACGTACGGCAGGGAGTCCGACGCTGTACTTCGATCAAACAGTTTTTAATCTTTAGGGGTCGTTTATTCCAATGGAACTTTCAGACTTTATAATCATCCCGGCGACCGAACAGCATGTCGGTTATGCCCAGCAAATTTGTGATGAAATGGCCGAGTCGGCCAAAGCCCGGGGCACAGGCATTGCGCGTCGGAGCCCTGAATATGTGGCCACCAAAATGAAGGAGGGTAAGGCCGTGATCGCTTTGCGCAAAGCAGACAGGGCCTGGGCCGGATTTTGTTACATCGAAACGTGGAGCCATGGCGACTTTGTGGCCAATTCGGGCTTGGTGGTAAATCCCGACTTTCGGAAAGTGGGTTTGGCAAAAGCGATTAAAAAACGTATCTTCGAACTCTCCCGGGAAAAATACCCCAAGGCAAAGATTTTTGGTCTTACCACGGGATTGGCCGTCATGAAAATCAACTCGGATCTGGGCTATGAACCGGTTACTTATTCGGAACTGACACAGGACGAGGAGTTTTGGAAGGGATGTCAAAGTTGTGTTAACTACGATATCCTGACTATGAAGCAGCGTAAAAACTGCATGTGTACCGCCATGCTTTGGGATCCGGTGGAAAAAGAAAAGGAATTGCGCGAGCGGATCGAAATGAAGGCCAAAGCCAAGGAACGTTTAAAGCAGATTACGAAAAAATCGTCACTTTTGAAACGTATTGAGGCAAGGCTGTGGAAATCCACCAAAAAGATGGTTACTGCATTCGTTGCCCGCTATCCGAAAACAGTATAGTTGTAGAATCAAAAAATAATCAATGGACAAAGTCGTATTAGCGTTTAGCGGAGGATTGGATACCTCTTTTTGCTGCATTTATCTATCCAAAGACCGGGGGCTGGAGGTACATTCTGTTATTGTGAATACCGGAGGGTTTTCGGCCGATGAGCTGGCTCAGATCGAACAGCGGGCGTATTCGCTGGGTGTAAAATCCCATGCAGTGGTAGATGAAACGCAGAACTACTACGACAGCAGCATCAAATACCTCATCTTTGGAAATGTGCTGAAAAACGCTACGTATCCACTTTCGGTCAGTGCAGAACGGGTAAGCCAGGCCACGGCCATTGCTAATTACGCAAAAAAGATCGGTGCACAATACGTTGCCCATGGCAGTACAGGTGCAGGAAACGACCAGGTACGGTTTGACATGATTTTCAACATACTGATCCCGGAAGTGGAAATCATCACGCCCATCCGCGATCTCAAATTGAGCCGTGAAGAAGAGATTGCGTACCTGCAGAAACATGGCGTTGAATTCAATGCCGAAAAGGCTAAATATTCGATCAACAAAGGTATATGGGGTACATCGGTAGGAGGTAAGGAAACGTTGACTTCCCACGATACGCTACCCGAGGAAGCATGGCCAACCCCGCTTACTTCGACCGAGCCACGCCGTGTTACCATCGAGTTTGAAAAGGGCGAACCCGTTGCATTGGATGGCAACCGTATCGGTCCGGTGAAAGTGATCCAGGAGCTGCAAGCCATTGCCCAGCCGTATGGTATCGGCCGTGATATCCACGTGGGTGATACGATTATTGGCATCAAAGGACGTGTTGGCTTCGAAGCGGCTGCACCGCTGATTCTCATCAAAGCACACCATACGCTGGAGAAACATACCCTGACCAAATGGCAACTCAGCTGGAAGGACCAACTGGCTGCATTCTATGGGAATTGGATGCACGAAGGGCAGATGCACGATCCCGTGATGCGTGATATCGAGGCATTCCTGCAAAGCACCCAGCAGACCGTAAGCGGCAAGGTATTTGTCGAATTGAATCCTTATCGCTTTACCGTTATCGGTATCGAGTCCCCGCACGACCTGATGTCCAATAAATTCGGCAGCTACGGAGAAATGAACAATACGTGGACCGGGGAAGACGTGAAAGGATTCTCCAAGATATTTGGCAATCAGGTATCCATTTGGCATAAAGTGAACGGGTAAACCAGGGAACGCATCTAATTGATCAGTGAGTATACGTCAAATCCGTATAATCTGCGTTCCATAAAAGAAGAGACATGACAAACATTAAGATAGGTATTATTGGCTCGGCTGGTTATACCGGAGGTGAGCTGCTACGCATACTCATTAACCATCCCCAAGCGGATATCGTGTTTGCACATAGCGGCAGTAACGCGGGGAATCGGATATCGGATATACATACCGATTTGTTTGGCGATACCGATTTGCGGTTCTCTAAAACCTACCACAGCGATATTGATGTGCTGTTTCTTTGTGTGGGGCATGGAGATGCCCGTAAGTTTTTGGATGCCAATACGTTTGCTCCGCACGTTAAAATAATCGACCTTTCTCAAGATTACAGATTGCGGGCAAATACCGCTTACCAAGGGGCGCACTTCATATATGGTTTACCCGAGCTGAATCGGGACGCTATCCGTTCTGCACACTACATAGCCAATCCGGGATGCTTTGCCACAGGTATCCAATTGGCCCTTTTGCCGTTGGCCGCCAAGGGACTGCTTCAGCATCCGATTCATATCAATGCAACCACCGGTTCCACCGGTGCCGGACAGAAACCATCTGCCACTTCCCATTTCAGCTGGCGGAGCAATAACCTCTCTATCTACAAGGCCTTTGAGCATCAGCACCTGCAGGAGATCAGCGAATCGCTGGATCAGTTGCAACCGGGTTTCCTTCCTGCCGGTAACGGTACCTTGCTGCAGCGGGCCATGGAGCGCATCCATATCATTCCGCAACGGGGCAATTTTCCCAGAGGCATTCTCTCAGCTATTTACCTGGACAATACATTAAGTGAAGATGAGGTGTATGCGTTATTTGAGTCCTTTTATGCTACACACCCATTTACGCATATCAGCAAGGCCAATATCGATTTGAAGCAGGTAGTCAATACGAATAAATGCCTGTTGCACTTGGAAAAGCATGGCGATAAACTGTTTGTCGTAAGTATCGTCGATAACCTGCTCAAAGGTGCCAGCGGACAGGCCGTACAAAATATGAACCTGATGTTTGGCCTTGAGGAGAATGCTGGCCTGAGGCTGAAGAGTGTAGGGTTTTAGCTGCTTTAATCAGTTCATTGTTTTGAAGTGGATGTGTGTGTAGGTTTACTTGTAGTATTGTCGGAATACGCGTATTATGTTAAGGCATAAGGGGAAAGGCCGGACTTATTCCCACAATCTCAAACTGGCATCATTATTATCCGGAGTGGCCGGTATGGTTAATATATGCGGCGTGCTTGCATTGGGTACACTAACCACCAATGTTACCGGACATTTTGCCTACTTTGCCGAAACGTTGTTCCTGCAAGATTTCAGTACTGCGCTGGTGTTCATGATTTATATATTGTTTTTTCTGTTGGGCGCATTTGTATCGGGACTGCTGACCGAGTCGGTGACTGACCGGTTCCACACAGCTTATCTAATGCCGTTGGCTGTGGAGATCGTGATACTGTGTGCGGTGACGGCATTCGGTGAGATTTATTACGGTACTGACAGGTCTCCGGTCGTCGCCTTGGCGTGTGCACTCCTTTTTGCAATGGGACTGCAGAATGCGTTGGTTACACGCGTTTCCCAATCCGTAGTGCGGACTACCCACCTCACTGGGCTATTCACGGACTTGGGAATTGAATTGGCCCAACGACTCATCTATCGGGGTACCGCCGAACGGACACGATTGCGCAAAAGTATCTTTCTGAAGCTAATGATCATTATGGGCTTTTTCCTCGGGGGAATCGCTGGTGGCTACCTCTACCAATACTTCCAACTGAGAGCACTGCTTTTGCCCGTAGGGGTGCTGCTATTTACGCTCGGATATGACCAGTTGCTATTCCGGTTCTATCGATTGAAACGGAAGCTACGGTCGAAAGCGTTGGAAGTATAATGACAAATGTTTAGTCTTCTGGCCTGGAGAGGCCTGCCGGAAATCGGAGTAACCGCATTTTCGCGAAAATTCCTTACATTGCCCCGCTGAGGAAACCAATAGACACAAATGCACGACAAAAAGGTTATGGAGACACAGGATGAATTCCTGTTGGATGCATTGAGTCAGGGCAGCCACTCGGCCTTTGAACAATTGTACGATCGCTATAGCAGACGTATTTATGCGAATCTCATTCGCTTAGTGCGTTCCGAAGCGATTGCGGAGGAGCTGCTACAGGATGTATTCATGAAAGTATGGGAACTTCGTGCAACCCTCAATACAGGGCAATCCTTCCAGTCTTTTCTATTTCAAATATCCGGTAACCTGGCAATCGACTTTTACCGCAAAAGTGCCCGTCGGCAGACGATGGAAGCGGCGAAAAAATTGATTGAGGAATCAGCCTACGACCATATAGAAAAATACATTAATTTTAAGGAGGCCGAAATTTTACTCGACAGGGCTATTTCTGCATTGCCCCCGCAACGCCAGCGTATTTTCAGGCTATGTCGTATCGAGGGCAAATCGTATGAAGAAGTGGCGGAGTTGTTCTCTCTTACCCGTAACACGGTAAAAGACCATATGACCAAAGCAAACCGTTTTCTGCGTGAAATATTAAGTCAGGAATATGGGCCTTTCCTCGTATTACTAGCCGTCGCATTTAGTTTTTAATTTTTTTTCAGTCTAGAGCCACCCTTTTCTCATTCCCATTCGTGTTAACCTAGAGAGCCGCTTAAAAAATTATGAAAAGCGATTACCCATACGAATTGTTCAGTCGGTACCTGAAAAGGGAGACGACACCAGCCGAGGAGACATCCTTGATGGTGTACTTTCGCGATCAGGAAAATACGGGAGAACTCCAAGACCTCGTTGTGAAGGCACTTTCGGATTTACAGGAAAATGAATACGAAGAGCGTGCGTTGGCACAGGAGGCACTGGACCGTGTGAAAGCAAATTTGAACCATTTGCTGGAGCAGGAAGGAAGAAGAAGAGCTGGTCGCGTACGTGGAATCCGCAGGTGGCTGCCATATGCCGCGGCAATAATTTTTGCATGCACACTGGGTGCATGGTTTTTGATGAAATCGGGAGAGAAGATAGACGAACCGAACGTGGTCGGCAGTAATATTTTACCTGGTGGCAACCGGGCAACGTTGACATGGGCTGACGGCAGCACAATCGACTTGAGCGAAACCCAATCGGGAATTGTGGTAGGGAAGGAAATCACTTATGTAGATGGCTCTGATGTGCTGCATGTGGAAGCCGGAAAGCCAGAAAGCCAGTCGCGATCTTCGGATGCTGAGTGGCTGACATTATCGACTCCGAGAGGGGGAACCTACCAGGTGATTCTTCCGGATGGATCCCAGGTCTGGCTCAATGCCAGCACGACGCTTAAATACCCAAGCCAGTTTACCGGACCGGAACGTGTGGTAGAATTGACCGGTGAAGCCTATTTTTCGGTAACCCACATTCGCGGGAAAGCGAATCAGCAAATGGTTCCATTCCGGGTATTAAGTAACGGTCAGACGGTCGAAGTCCTCGGTACGGAATTCAATATCTCTGCATACCCGGATGATATCGATACGCGAACCACGCTCGTCAGCGGATCGGTACAGATCATGAATAGCGCATCTAAAATTACCCATACATTAAGGCCCGGAGATCAAAGTATCACACATCAACAGCAAACGGAGGTGATTCAGGTAGATCCTTCGCTGGCCGTCGCGTGGAAATCCGGAGACATCGTACTCACCAATGTAGCGCTGGAAACGATTATGCAGCAAATTTCACGTTGGTATGATGTAGAAGTGGAGTATGCTGCTGTCCAACCCAGATCCGCTGAATTTTTCGGTACGGTATCACGCATGCGTGAGTTATCAGCGGTTTTGCAGGCGATGGAGTCCACCGGCAATGTGCGCTTCCAGCGTAATAACAGAACAATTATTGTAAATCCTAAAAATTAATGACAACATGAAGACATAGCTACTCCCTCATTCAGCCACCAAAAAAACCGAATCCCGACGGCAATCGGTATCCGGTCATGTCTGGTAGGCCATTTCCTTGATTGCGACTAAACAAATAAGAATTTTAATCACTACCAAACCTTTCAAAGGTATGCATTTTTTTCGTATATGTATGCGGCACCTGCCGCCTCAAATTGGGCTTTACATGAAGCTTCTCATCCTATTTCTTTGCCTCGGATTAGTACATGTCAGCGCGAAAACATATGGTCAGTATGTGAGTCTGAGTGTGAAAGATACTCCTCTTGAAACCGTTATTCAACAGCTACGGGGACAAACCGGTTACGACTTTGTTGCGGACAGGAAATTGGTCCGTAGCGCCGGTAATGTCAACGTCCAGCTTCACCAGGCAACGCTTGAAGAGGCGCTAAAAGCCTGTCTTCAGGGAAAGTCCATCGCTTACCGCATCAACGGGGGCATTGTGACGCTTGTTCCGGAGAAGTCGGCTGGGTACCGGCGTGGCGGAATCCCATCCTCGGCAACCTCCGCTCTCCAACAGGCGATCAGCGGAACAGTTACGAATGAACAGGGAGACCCATTAGAAGGGGTAACGATCACCGTAAAAGGTAAGGCTATTTCTTCGATAACAGATACTGAAGGAAACTTTCATATCGCCGTTCCCAACGATGCTCAATTTTTAGTGTTTACGATGATCGGCTTTGAGGAAGTAGAACGCGAAATCGGCGGACAAACAATTGTTGATGTTACGCTGAAGACGGCTATTAGTGATTTAGAAGAAGTGGCTGTGGTCGCGTACGGCGTCCAAAAAAAGGAAAGTGTAGTTGGCTCGATATCAACGGTAAAACCGCGGGATTTGAAGGTGCCCACGCGGTCTTTGACCAATGCGTTGGCCGGTAACATAGCCGGGGTCATTGCGGTCCAGCGCTCAGGCGAGCCGGGTAAAGATGATGCACAATTTTGGATACGTGGGGTAAGTACATTTGGAGCAGGCGCTAATCCACTGGTGTTGGTAGACGGTGTAGAACGGTCATTGTCCAATATCGAGCCGGAAGAAATCGAAAGCTTTTCGGTTTTGAAAGATGCTGCGGCGACAGCGGTTTATGGCATACGGGGAGCAAATGGTGTCGTACTTGTTAATACAAGAAAGGGACAAACCGGTAAGCCGACAATCAGTGTAAAATCTGAATATGGGATGGTTGGAGCTACCCGACTTCCCAGGCTAACGGACGCAGCAACCTCTTATAGGTTGTATAATGAGGCCAATTTAAATGTCAATCCAAACTTTAAAAGTCCGTATACAGAAGATATCATTGAAACCTACGAACTTCAATCAGATCCATTGTTATATCCGGATAATGATTGGATTGGTTTAATGATGAAAGATTGGACTCACAGCGGGCGAACCAATCTAAATATCTCAGGAGGTGGGGATGTTGCGAAGTATTTTGTGTCTGCCACATATTTTTCGGAAGATGGGATATGGAAAGGAGGAAATCTGGATGCATATAACAGTAATACCACATTACGCCGATACAATTTCCGGGCAAACACCGATATAAAATTGAATAGATACACGGATTTGTCACTGAATATCGGTGGGATATTGGTTACGCAAAATATGGCTGGATATGACAGCGACCATTTGTGGTCATGGATATTAAAGTCAGGGCCTGGCGATTATGCACCCGTGTATCCGAACCCCGATGGAGACGGTGTCGTCTATGGAGGAAGTGGCAGCCATGCCATCAGAAGCCCTTATGCGGATTTGTTCAATTCTGGCTTCCAAACGACCTGGAATAATAATCTCCAGTCCAGTTTGATACTGAAGCATAGCTTGTCTTGGCTTAGCGAAGGACTAGCTGTCAAGGGAATGTTTTCGTTTGATGCTGATAATTCCCATGTCATCCAGCGGACAAGGGAAGGTGATTTATACAGGGCGACAGGAAGGGATCGTTTTGGAGTGCCACAACTGACTAGGTATTGGGACGGGCAAGAAGATTTAAATTATAATACCGTATCCGGCGGGGATAGGCGAATATATCTACAAGCAGATATTTCCTATAATCGAATTTTTGGTAAACATTCGGTTGGTGGATTGCTGCTTTACAATCAACAGGATTTCGTCAACGCAAACGCAAACAACGCAATTGCTGGATTACCCTATCGATTTCAGGGATTGGTGAGCAAGTTGAGTTACGGTTATGCGGAGCGCTATTACATCGAATTGAATGCAGGCTATAATGGCTCGGAAAATTTCAAACGGGGAGATCGATTCGGTTTTTTTCCATCGGTGGGCCTTGGATGGATTGTGTCTGAAGAATCATTTTATAAGGAATCCATTGGGCAGCATATATCTTATTTAAAATTGAGAGGTTCATATGGATATAAGGGAAATGACCAGATTGGTGGGAGGCGATTTGCTTACTTGACGACAATCGGCGGCGGGAACGGAGGATGGCGGTATGGACTTAATGGAGACAATACAATTGGTGGTACAGGCGAGGATGAGTGGGGAGCAGACTTAACCTGGGAGCTGGAAACTGAAGCCAATATCGGGGTGGAAGCCCGCTTTCTAAAAGGCTTCTATCTCCAAGCGGATGTGTTTAACAGGCAACGTTCTGGCATATTTTTACAACGCGCGTCTTTACCGAATTACATGGGACTTACAAAAAACCCTTGGGGTAATATCGGAAAGATGGACAATCGGGGTATTGATGTTTCACTTGAATACCGGAAACAATTGGGAGAGATTGACTTGGCGTTTAGGGGCAATTTTACGTATGCTCGAAATAAAGTCGTGGAAAACGACCAGCCTGATCCGCTATATTCTTACCAGGCCGAAAAAGGCAGGCGTTATGGTCAGCAATTCGGGTTACAGGCTATTGGCCTATACGAAGAAACTGATTTTTTGGATGTGTCGCAGGGGATTTTGCGGGAGGAGTTGCCTGTTCCCGGGTTTGGAGGGAGGGTGTATCCCGGGGATATAAAATACGTAGATTATAATGGAGATGGACTGGTGAACAGCTACGATATGGTCGCCATCGGATATGCTCCAAATCCTGAAATGGTTTACGGTTTCGGGCTTAATTTTGTCTATAAAGGAATAGACTTTTCCGCATTTTTTCAGGGATTGACGCACATGGATTTTATGTTAGGCGGGGAAGGCTTTTTTCCATTTCGCGAATCGCTTTCCGGGATCGTCGCCCAGCAGGTTGCGTTAGACAGGTGGACTGTTGAAAATCCGGCACAAGATGTGTTATTCCCCAGACTGGCAGTCGGGGAAAATATAAATAACTATGTGCCGTCAACCTGGTGGCAAAGAGAGGGAAGTTATTTGCGGCTAAGAACCGTGGAAGCCGGTTATACCATACCGAAACCGTTAACCGACCGGCTTAAAATAGGAAGTGCCCGAATCTATTGTGTAGCGCTGAATCCGGTGACATGGAGCCAATTTAAATACTGGGATCCCGAATTGGGTTCCGGGAACGGTGGACGTTATCCCATCCAGCGAAACTTTTCTGTAGGTCTGAATTTAACCTTTTAAGTAACCGTTATGAAAATCGACAAGTTTATATATTTCTTTTCACTGGCGATCGCTGTTTTTATCGTTTCCTGCGATTCTGATTTTCTGGATAAGCAGCCGGACGACATGCTCACGTTAGACCAGGTTTTTAAGACAAGAAGGTATACCGAGCAATACCTGGCCAATGTATATAGTTACATTCCGGATGAAGCCAACGGCGACCGGGTAAACCTGACACCCGCATCAGACGAAGCTAAGTTTTCAGAACAGGGAGTCCCTGGTTTTCAAATCAACATCGGTAATTGGGGACCTACATCCTCCGTCCCTTATGGATGTTGGAATAGTATGTATCGGGGAATTCGCTCGGCATCGGTATTTATTAATCGCGTGGATGAGTGCGAAGAGATCACACCTGATTTGAGGACCCGCTATAAGTCTGAGGCGAGGTTTCTTCGGGCGTATTTCTACTTTTTACTGCTTCGTCAATATGGCCCGTTGGTTTTGTTGCCCGAAGTGATCCCGGTAGATGCCGAACCCGCGGAAATCATGCTGCCTCGAAGCACATACGATGATTGTGTAAGATACATTGCCAACGAGTTAGATGAGGCATTGCAGGGCCTGCCTGATCGCGTTACGGACCTTAACCAGTTAGGTAGGCCAGATCAGTTGACAGCCCTCGCGCTAAAGTCACGGTTGCTTTTATATGCGGCAAGCGATATGTTTAATGGCAATACAGAATACGCAGCATTTAAAAACGGAGACGGTACGCAGTTAATCAACCAAGCATATGATGTAAATAAGTGGCAGCTTGCTGCAGAGGCCGCAAAAGCGGTAATTGATCGAATGCCCGACGGACTATTAATTAAGTACGATTCAGAAGGAGAATTAGATCCCGTAAACTCCTATCGGGATATTTATCTCGATAAATGGAATAAAGAAGTGATTTGGGCCTATTCAGCAGGTAAAGAAGGATGGGAGGCGCAGACCTGGGAATATAATGGCATGTTGGTGCAGGTCAACGGATATGCGAATTATGGAGTTACACAGCAACAGGTTGACGCTTTTTTTATGGAAAATGGGCACCGCCCTATCCTTGGGTATCAGGCAGACGGAGAGCCGATAATTAATCCGGAGTCAGGTTATATTGAAAGCGGCGTGCACAGAGACGCTACGGAATATACGCCGGCTGGTGTTTGGAATATGTATGTGGGACGGGACCCCCGGTTTTATGCGACGGTAACTTTCAATGGGTCGGAATGGCTATGGCACGGTACGGATGGAAAGTCTAACTATTATGCGGAATTTTTTGCCACCGGCAAAGATGGTATCCAGGGAGGTGCGAGAGGTCAAAATCCCACATGGACAGGATATGTTATCCGTAAATATTCAGGTCCCAATTCCAACCGCGTTAACTTCACTTATTTATCTTCTCCTTCATGGATACTTTTTAGGCTGGGAGAGATGTATCTGAATTATGTTGAGGCACTTAACGAATATGCGCCAGGGCATCCGGATATCTTGAAATACCTAAACCTGATTAGGTATCGGGCAGGTATTCCTGGTTATGGAGAGGGGACCTTAGCCATTCCCGGTTCTCAGGAGGAAATGAGAGCGTTAATTCGGGCTGAACGGCGCGTAGAGCTTGTATTTGAAAGTCACCGTGTTTTTGATACGCGACGTTGGAAGATTGCTCCAGAAACCGATGGAGGTGCCATCTATGGAATGGATCGCAACGCCGGTACTTCCCTTGCCGATCCGACATTCTATAAAAGAACGGTCGTGGAAAATAGGGTGTTCGAGTTTAAGCATTATCTCTGGCCCATTGAGCAGGACGAGTTGGATCGGAACAGACTACTGGTGCAGAATCCAGGGTGGTAATAAGGGTACATAACGGATTGTAATTATGAAATTCAATTTTTTAATGACCGCTCGGTTTTTGGGGTTGTTTATGTGTCTGCTAGGGATTTTCATGGGCCTGATTGTTTTGGGCGGCTGTAAGAAATCACCGCACACCTTTGCGGAGGAGCGGCCGCAGGATAGTGTTCCTTCTACTGCCGAGGAATTCGCTTCGATTACCGTGAAAAATGGCAGGTTAACATTTGAAGATGGAAGAGAAGTTTCGCTATTTGGTACCAATTATCATCCGATGAGCTGGTATCAATATCGGAATATGAAGGCACTGGGCGCCGATTTTCGAAGTGTCATTCGGCAAGATATCAGTGATATGAAGAAGATGGGAGTTCAAGTGGTCAGGGTACATGTGTTTGAGCGTGAGATAAGTGATCAGCAGGGTGCGCTGATCGACAATGTCCACCTTGACATTTTTGATATGCTTGTTGATGAACTGATCAAACAGGGGATGTATTTATACCTCACGCCCTTAAGCTGGTGGAACGCTCCCGATGAATTGGACACTTCATTTAGCAAGCAGGTAACCAAGATGGGCATGATGTTCGACGAGCAGGCTGTTGAAGCGTCAAAGCGGTTTGTCCACGAATTCCTGGTCCATGAGAATCGTTATACAGGGCATCGGTTGGTGGACGAACCTAATCTTGCCCTGTTAGAAATCTTAAATGAGCCTTGGTATTTTCCTTACGCCGCCATGGAGGATGTGTCCCGGGATCACAGCTGGCATAAAGAAAATGAAACCACTGAAGAAACCTATCGAAAAGACTACGAAACATGGAAGTCTAAATGGCTTGCCTATTGTCAGGAAAGGAACGTTATGCCCTCGGAGTCTAACTACGATAAATTTCAGCAAGGCGAGATTTTAGCCTATTTGAATGGGATGGTTTCCGTAATCAGGGAAACGGGATCTGCTCATCCCATAGCGGCAGCCCTGTTTGAAAGTTCCTATAATAAGGGCGTTCTTGATGCCATACAGGCGAGTAAGGTAGATGCAGTAACAGATGGCTGGTATCCGGGAGGGTTTGAATATAATGAAGAAAAGAACTTATTTGAGGAGGCAGCTAATTATGAGTTGCCTCAACAGGTAAGGCAGAAGGCCAAAGTAGTCTACGAATTTGATATACCGGGTACGTTTGATAATGTTGGAATGTATCCGGCTATGGCTCGAAGATACCGAAGCATGGGCGCTCAGATAGCCTGTCAGTTTCAATACGATTCTTCAATTACGGCTCCGTATAATGTGGATTGGGGCATCCATTACCTGAATTATCTATATACACCCGCCAAATCGATTGCTTTTGCGATTGCTAGAAAAGCATTCAATGAAATTCCGTTGGGTACAAAGTATCAGGTAACTTCTGATAAGCAGGTGTTCGGCGACTTTGCAGTTAGTTTTCAACCGTATCAAGCCATGGTTGTTCAGCCGTCTGATGTGATGTATGCACAAACACTGGAAGATTGGATCCCGTATCAGCTTCCAAGGACGCCCAAGCACGTGTTGGGACGGGGAAATTCGACATTCATCCATTACGAAGGTAGCGGGTTTTATGATTTTCAGCAGGATACGGATACGAAAGCTGTACTATATGTTTCGCCAGATATTCTTAGGCAGGAGGATGTCCAACAATTATTCACGAACACTTCTACACAGCGAGAAGTTATCAAATTAGGATATACCACCCATCGACGTCTGGAAATCAAAATTCCCGGATGGAATTCGTTCACAGCGACGGACCCCGCGGGTAATTCACAGCAAATCACTAACGGCAAAATGATGGTTTTGCCGGGTAAATCATACCAATTAGTTAAGTCAAATACACAACAATGAATTGTCATATCAAAACATTTTGTATGAACCGGATTTCGATAGGAGCTGTCTGCAGCTACGTATTATTTGTTTTATTATTGGCTGGATGTAAGTCATCGGATATCGGAAACGGCCGGCCGAAGGTTGTTACGGAACCGATCTTGGAAATAGGTGAAGACTTTGCCATCGGTGGTGCATTGATACACCAAGCGGGTGGCGGCGAGATTTTGGCACAGGGCCTATGTTGGGATACCAAACCGAATCCTACGATTAATGCGTTGGGAAAAACCCAGGAATCTTTATCATCCGGGGAATTTTCAAGCACAATGACAGGTCTTTCTGCCGGTACCACCTACTATGTAAGGGCATATGCGACAAACAATACAGGTACAAATTATGGCTATGAATTGAACTTTAAAACAATGAGTAAGCAGACATTTGAAGTAGGTGATGAATATGGAGGGGGCATTGTTTTTTATGTCGATGAAACCGGCATGCATGGATTAATTGCTGCATTTTCGGATATCAATAATGAAGAGCCGGTTTCTTGGAAGATTACTCATAACGAAGAAGAGTTGGCCATTGCCGCATATGAGAGTGGGATAGGCTTGGGGATGAATAATACGCAGCGTATCATTGCTAATCAGGCCCCGCTGGATGATGGTTCAGGCATATATGCCGCTAAACTGTGCAGAGAGTACCAGGGAGGTGGTTACGATGATTGGTACCTTCCTTCAGCGATGGAGCTGGAAGCGTTATTTGCAAACAAGGAAATTGTTGGAGGATTCGTGCCCGAGGAGTATCTTTCTTCGACCGGTAATGAAAATGAATATTGGACATGTGTTACCGTACATTTCGATACAGGCCAGGTTGATTTAGCATTAACTTCGGATATGCAGCGGGTCAGGGCCATACGAGCGTTTTAGGATCGACCATGCACTACCAACTAGTAATCTTTCTGTTGCTGTCCAGTACATTTTGTAGTGGACAAATAGGAAACGATGTAAGCGATACCGGGAAAACACCTGTTGATTACATAAACCCCTTGATAGGCACTGCCTTCGAGGGGTTTTCAGCAGGTTTGGAGGGAGGGGGAGCGGCCCCATTTGTAAACCGGCCTTTTGCGATGACCAATTTCCTTGCGCAGACCAATCAGAATAAGATGGGCCTTATGGCTTATACATATGAACAGGACCGTATCATTGGATTTCTGGCAAGCCACCAGCCTACGGTGTGGATGGGCGACTACGGATACGTGTCGATAATGCCGCAGATCGGGGCGATCGAAGTACTTCCTGAGCGTCGGGGACTTCACTTTCGGCACGAAGATGAGGTGTCCAAACCACATTATTATTCGGTGATTATGCAAAGCGGGACAGAACGCATTCGCGGAGAGATCGCGGGGGCGAGCCGTGCAGCTGAATTCCGTTTCACGTTTCCAGCCAAGACGGTTAGAAGAATTATCATTCAAGGGATAAACGTAGATTCATCGCTGAATGACCCAATCAACGACTATCAAACAAGGTTGAATACGCTGGAAGGATATGTATGGGTTGATCCGGTAAATAGACGTATTGTCGGTTTTAATCCTGATCGCCAATCGGCGCAGCTCGGGCCGCCTCTTGAAAATTTTCGTGGGTATTTTGTCCTCCAGTTCGACCGTGATTTCATGGGCTATGGGACATGGAACTCAGCGGGCATTGTGCCTGGAGGACAGTCGCTTTCCGGAGCGCGAGTTGGGGCGTATGTTGAATTTGGTCCGTCGGCAGGAGATGATGAGCCGGTTTTAGTGAAAATAGGTACGTCGTTTATCAGTGAAGATCAAGCCATATACAATATGAATCATGAGATTCCGGGTTGGGATTTCGAAGGGGTAGTAGCGGATACCTATCAGGCTTGGAAACAGTGTATGGATCGGCTCGTGCTTGGTAACAGCGTGGACGATCGATCTAAAAAGATATTTTACACTGCGCTTTACCGAACATTGCTGTTTCCCAGAGAGTTTTCTGAATATGGACGGTATTATAGTGCTTTTGATGACCGTGTCCATAAGGGAGATTCGTACAACGATTTTTCACTTTGGGATACGTTCCGGGCGCAGCACCCGCTAATTGCTCTTATTCAGCCGGAGCGCGTGAATCCAATGATCAATTCGCTATTGCAGATGTATCAAGAAGGAGGGTGGTTGCCGAAATGGCCGAATCCAACCTATACGAATATTATGATTGGCACGCATGCTGATGCCGTAATCTCCGATGCTTATGTAAAGGGGTTTAGAGGTTATGATATTGAGCTGGCACTAGCGGCAATGATGAAAAATGCCGAAGCCCCTCCCCAAGGTGATACATTGAAAAGATGGAGAGATCGTGAACGGTGGACATCCTACGAAGCAAGGGCAGGACTTACCTACTACTTGGGTCGCGGATTCGTCCCCGCCGATCAGACCGAGGAATCGGTTTCCCGAACCATAGAATTCGGAATCGACGATTGGTGTATCGCACAGGTGGCGAAGGGTCAAGGTCAATCCGTCATGTATGAGCAGCTGATGAAAAGCAGTAGCAATTGGAAGAATCTGTACAACAGAACAACGGGTTTTATTGCACCGCGTAATTCCGACGGAAGTTGGTATCGCGACAAAGACGTTGGTTTCACCGAAGGTTCCAAATGGACGTATCTATTTGGCGCAATGCATGATATTGAGGGCATGATTAATATCATGGGGGGCAGAGATTCGTTCGTTAGCAAACTAGATACGAATTTCCAGCAGCATTTATATCGGCATGATAACGAACCGGGCCACCATTATATCTATTTGTACAATTATGTAGGTCAGCCTTGGAAAACGCAGGAACTCATACGGAAGCACACGTCTGAAGAGAATTTTCGCGACGCTCCCATTGGCATTAACGGCAATGACGATTGCGGCCAAATGTCAGCATGGTATCTCTTCAGTGTAATGGGTTTCTATCCTGTGGTGCCTGCTTCGGGAGAATATGTGTTGGGCGCACCGCAGTTCAGCGATATCACACTACGTCTATCAGAAAATAGGATATTGACAGTTAGGGCGAGGAATCTTTCGGAAGAGAATAAGTATGTGAAGGCCGTTTACCTCAATGGTGAGCGGCTGTCAAACTTTATTGTCAAGCATGCTAAGCTGATGGAAGGAGGTACATTGGAATTTGTTATGACAGATGTACCCACCAATGCATTTCCGGAACTGACCGAATAATCAATAGTCAATCGAATGAATTGGTTATCGATTATGCCTAAACACTTCATCCAAACTCTCAAAAATTGCACGCTTGGCTTTTTCCAATTCAGTTTTGCTATGCGCTGCGGATACAAAGCCTACTTCGTAGCCCGAAGGACCGAGGTAGACCCCCCGATTGAGTAATTCACGGTGGAATACTTTGTAAAGCTCCATGCTGCCGTGATCGATATCTCCTGCAGTACGGATAGTAGTCTGACTGGTAAATGCAAACCAGAAAATGGAGCCCACGTTCACTAAGTTGACTTTGTAATTTTTAGCGGCAGCATAGCGCTGGATAGCTTCTGCAAATTCTGCTGTTTTCTGGTTGAGGTTTTTGTAAAACCCGCTGCTGCGCAGCTCGGTAAGCTGGGCGATTCCCGCGGCCATAGCAACCGGATTGCCCGACAATGTACCTGCCTGATAGACCCCTCCATCCGGAGAGATATGGCTCATCAGCGCTGCCGAGGCGCCATAAGCGCCCACAGGCATACCTCCCCCGATGATCTTACCATAGGTGAGGATGTCGGGTTGGACATCGTAATGGGCAGCTGCCCCCTCAAAGCCCAGCCGGAAGCCGGTAATCACTTCATCAAAAATGAGAAGAGTGCCGTTTTCTTTTGTGATGTTGCGGAGAAAATGAATGTATTCGTGTTCTTGGATGAGCAAGCCGTTATTGGCAGGAATTCCTTCGATGATGACGGCTGCGATCTGTCCCTTGAATTCCGAAAAGGCAGTTTCCACAGCTTCCCGGTCTGCTAAGGGAATCACCAAGGTCTCATCTGCAAACGCCTTCGGCACCCCGGCTGAGGAAGTCTCACCAAAGGTAACCAAACCCGATCCGGCTTTAACCAACAGGGAATCAGAATGACCGTGGTAGCAGCCATCAAATTTGATGATTTTATCACGCCCGGTATAACCACGTGCCAACCGGATCGCAGACATCACCGCCTCCGTGCCCGAACTGACGAAGCGGAGTTTCTCGATGTACCGATTGTGCTTGAGGATCAGCTCAGCCAATTCATTTTCCAATGCCGTAGGCGCACCAAAACTTAGACCTTTTTCCAACGTCTTGGTTACTTTTTCCCGTATTTTAGGGTGGTTGTGACCCAGGATCAGCGGCCCCCAGGAGCAACAGAAGTCGGTGAATTGATTTCCATCTGCATCCCACAGAAAGCAGCCGTCGCCCCGTTCGATGAACAACGGGGTACCGTGTACGGATTTAAATGCCCTAACCGGCGAGTTTACACCCCCCGGGAAATATTGTTTTGCTTTTTCGTAGAGTTCAGCAGACTTTTCCCTCGAAATATCACCCTTTTTTCCCGATCCAGCAGCACGCTGTTCATCATTGCCGGTAAAAGCTTTTTTTAACGCATCTAACATGCTTCGTAACGCTAAAAACTAAATTCTAATATACTTATCATCAATGTCTCGTACTTCGTATCTCGTACTTCGTACCTTATACCTCGTACCTTATACCTCGTACTTCCTACAACCATCCCTTTTCCAATACTTCTTTGGCGTGGTAGGTAAGAATCGCCGTAGCACCAGCCCGCCGTATTCCCAGCAGGACTTCCATCGTGGCGCGCTGCTCATCCAACCAGCCATTACGGGCCGATGCTTTGATCATGGCGTATTCCCCACTTACGTTATAGGCTGCGATAGGCAGGTCAACTTGATCGTGCAGGAGATTGATGACATCCAGATACGGCAATGCGGGTTTCACCATCAGGAAATCCGCTCCTTCCTGTGTGTCCAGTGCTGCTTCAACCAATGCCTCGCGTTGGTTTGCCGGATTCATCTGGTATGTCTTTTTGTCGCCGTGTTTCGGAGCCGAATTGAGTGCATCGCGGAATGGGCCATAGAATGCACTTGCGTATTTCGCTGTATAGGACATGAGTGATACATGGGAGAACCCCGCTTGGTCCAGCTCCCCACGTATATAGCCGATCCGTCCGTCCATCATGTCGGAAGGTGCAATGATGTCCGCGCCGGCCTGGGCGTGAGCTACCGCCATTTTGCCTAAGATTTCGAGTGTTTCGTCATTGAGGATTTCGCCGTTTTCAACAATGCCATCGTGGCCGTCGCTGCTATATGGGTCCATTGCGACGTCGGTAACTACACACGCCTCGGGGAAATTTTTTTTCACTTCGGCAATCGTACGAAGGTACAAGCTGTTTTCCCGCGTTGCTTCGGTAGCGTATTTATCTTTTAGGGCTTCTTCAATGTTGGGGAACAGGTCAAAAGCACGGAGCCCCAGCTTCATGCATGTTTCCACCTCACGGAGCAAGTTGTCAAGTGAGTAGCGGAAAATACCCGGCATTGAACTCACTTCCGACTTTATGTGATTACCTTCAATGACAAACAGGGGGAAAATCAGGTTGGCAGCGGTCAGGTGTGTCTCCTGTACCATATCACGTACTACCGCAGATTTGCGGTTCCTTCTGGGTCTTCTTAGCATCTGTTAACAATAAAAATCTGTGCGTATCCGCTGCATTCGTTTCATCGGTTTCCCTCCTTCAATAATCCAGTCCGAACACAGCTTCTGCTAACCCGATTTCATCCGGTGAATAAGGAAGCGTATAAGACAGGCCCAATTCTTCGATTTTCCTGGCAGTGGAACGACCGATACAGATGATTTTCTGACCGGGATCAACTAAGTTGTCGGCAAAATAGGCCTCTACATTAGAAGGACTGGTGAAAATCAGCACGTCCGCATTGGATTTGGAAACGTTCGTATCGACTTGGGTTTGATAAACCGGGAGATTAATCACCTTGGTGTCGGCCGTCAGTGATTGTTGGATGGTCTCCAATGAATCTTTTGCCCGTGGAATCAAGACTGTGGTTCCGGCTGCAATGTTTGCAAATTCAGCCGCGATTTGCTCCATGTTAATGCCCAACCGCTCACCAGAAAAATCAGGCGCATGGCCAAACTGGCGCAACATTTCCTCGGAGCCTCTGCCAATCACGGCAAATTTTGTCCGCTTACTCAGCCTGGGTTCCAGACGGAAGAAGTTTTCTATGCCGTTTTTGCTGCCAAAAAATATCCAGTCGACGTATTTGAGGATATAAGGATCCAGTTTATTGATGATGGGGAATATCCGGATCAGGGAACGGCCTTCCACCGCAATGCCGCGGGCGGTCATTGCGCGGTAAAAATAGTTCGACTCGCTGACATCCCGTGTGATAAAAACGTTAGAAGGCAGTTTGCGGTTTTTATCGAACTTATTAGCGATCCGTTCGGCCAGCCCATCGGTGCTTTCTGCGGATAGGTATAGCCGGTCTGGAAATTCTTCGTCGCTGTCGGCTTTGGATGTCCATACCTCGTATTTGCCATCTTGTTTGCGACAGTAACAGCCCAGTGGAGCATGGCAGCCGGCGTCAAACCGATTTAGGACCTCGCGCTCCACGGCAATGGTTTCTGCTACCCCGGCGTCATTGATCAATTGCAGGACATCGTACAAATCTTTGTTGCTTTCTTTGATCTGTATCGCTAGCACACCTTGAGCCGGTGCAGGGATGATCTCGACCGGGGGGAGTTCTTCTACATGGAAATCACTGAGATCTACCCCGACCCGGGTGATCCCAGCCTTGGCCAGCATAATGGCATCAAAATTCTCATTCCGGAGTTTTTCGATGCGTGTTAATACATTGCCACGCAGGTCATCGAATTCAAGATCCGGCCGCATGGCTAGCAGCTGTGCCTTTCTGCGATTGGATGACGTACCTACCGTTGCATTGTGTTTCAGTGTAAGCCTTTTTTTGAGATCAACGCAATCGGTATGGACAATGAGTAATTCGGAAGGATCTTCACGGGAAGTCACGGCGGCAATGATCAATCCTTCCGGCTGTACCGTTGGTAGGTCCTTGTGCGAATGTACGGCAATATCGATCCCCCCGGTTAGCAGCTCCTCTTCCAATTCTTTCGTGAAAAAGCCTTTACCCTCTAATTTGTCCAAACGCAAATGCTGTACAATATCTCCCTGGGTTTTGATAACCTTCAGTTCAGCCTGGATGCCAATATCCGCCAGTTTACTTTTTACATAATTGGCCTGCCACAAAGCAAGTTCGCTGCCCCGTGTACCGATAATTAGTACACGGTCTACTGTTTTTGTGCGCTTTTTGGCGATTTCCGTCAAGGGTTCCTCAATTAGCATAGACAAACTTAGATAAATTATTGATATGGATCAATACACTTTTGGTATCCATAAGACCACTCCGCTAAGTTAGCTTTTCTATGCAATTTTATTGGTTTGCATACAAAAGGAATTGAAAAATTCATGAAGAACAATGGAAAATTAGCGGAAAATTTTAATTGAGATCGGAGCTATTGGTTTTGACCAGAATATCCTTGGCCATCACCATGGGCACCTTGATGTATTTTTTTTCCATATAGTCAATTACCTTCTCGAGCACCATTCTTGAATTTGCATCCAACGCATTTACTTCCGTGGCGAAGACTTCGTTGAGCGCGAATGAGCGTATTTCTTTTACCTTTTCAGGGACTTCACGCATAGCCAACTCTACGCGCCGCTGTTTGAGTATGGGAAGGAACTCACGGATATTGTCGGCGATGATCCGCTCTGCATGGGCAAGCTCATCATAGCGTTGCTGCAGGTTTTTGGAAGCAATGGCCTGTAGGCCGCTTACTTCTATGTAGTGTATGGGGTGGTGCTGCAGTACTTCAGCGTGTACATCATTGGGAATGGCAAGATCCACAATCACCTTTTTATCGGTCTCCCCATTGAGCAACGATTGATACAACTCCGTGTCCACAATTGCTTCGGGGGCTCCGGTGCAGGTAATCAGAATGTCAAACCCTCCTTTGTATCGGGGCAGTTCACTCAGCGGATAGGCTTGGGCATTCAGCTCCTTACTCAAAGCCCGGGCGTTTTCCAGTGTCCGATTGAATATGGTAAAATTGGAAAAACGGTGTTTCTGCAAATACTTAGCAAAGTTCTGGTTGGTTTCTCCGGCTCCGATGATGAGAATACGGGGGTTTTCATGCAATTTAATTTCCCGCAATTTTCGGTAAGCCAGTGAAACAACAGAAACCGGATTACGGGAGATGTGCGTATGCGTATATACTTCTTTGGCGGTTTTGACCAATCGATCCATTACCAACCGCAAAAAATCTCCGGTAAATCCGCTCACACGGCAGCGTTCGTAAGCCTTACGGACCTGGGCAAGGATTTCTTTTTCGCCAACAACCAGGCTTTCCAAGGAGCAGGACATCCGTAATAAATGATTCAGTGCATCCATACCCTCGTAGGTAGTTACCTGACCGAGGAAGCACTCCAACCGTTCAGAAGGTACACAGAAATTCAGCTTATGCATAAATTCCTTGATGAACTCTGGCTTCAGCTCATGTGCCCCATAAAACACAAATTCCACACGGTTACACGTGCCGACATAAAAAATTTCGGGAATATCAAAGCTGTGTTTAAGATTGATTAACCGGCTTTCCAGCTCCTCATTACAGATAACCAGATTACCTAAATCTTTCAAATCCACATGTTTGTGGGTGAATGCTATGACTTTGAGATTCTTCAAGGCTGTCTATACTCCACTAATTTTCGGAAACAAAAGTACAACATCTCTGTGCAGAGGTCTGTCAGAAATGTGTAAAACACAGATATTTAGAATGTTTATAAATTAGACTGCAATTCTTGTTGTTTCCACCTGTTTTATATCACGATTTTACTGTTATCTTTGCCAGGGGATGATCCCTGCTTTTACAAACCTTGGGTATTGAACCATTACGAAACCTACGCGATGAAGCGTAGGTTCCACGAGACAGTTTAAGAACATGAAACATAACGCAAGCAAGTCATTGGCCTTTGTTGCCGCAATCGTAGGAATGTCAGCCTGTAATCCACCACAGGAACAATCGGCCCATCAAGCTTCAACGGCTGAATTGACCGTATCGCCCGCCGATTTTGAGGCGGAGATTAACGGAGATTCGGTGCATTTATACACCCTTACAAACGGTAAGGCGACAGCGGCTATTACCAATTACGGTGCGCGTGTTATCAGTCTCCATGTACCTGATAAAAGTGGAAATTTGGTAGATGTGGTGCTGGGTTATAAAGATTTGGCTTCTTACCGGAAACCGGGCGAAGGATTTTATGGAGCTGTTGTGGGCAGGTATGGCAACCGTATTGCCAAAGGACGGTTTGAGTTGGACGGCCAAAGTTATCAATTGGAACTCAACGACGGGCCCAATACACTGCATGGAGGCACCAATGGGTTTTTCGGGAAGGTGTGGGAAGTAAAACATGTGACCGATAGCAGCCTGGAGCTGCAATATATATCGCCCGACGGTGATGCGGGGTATCCCGGCAAGCTAGATGCAACCGTCATCTATACGCTTACTTCGGATAATGGTTTGGATATCACATACCGAGCCAGTACCGACAAACCGACGGTAGTTAACCTTACCAACCACGCATATTTCAATCTCAGTGGCGAAGGCGACAGTACCATTTTGGATCACCTGCTTACCATTCGCGCAGACGGGTATACACCCGTGGATGAAACCCTTATACCGACGGGAGAGATTGCTCCGGTTGAAAATACACCCTTCGATTTCCGTCAGCCTACGGCTATCGGAAAACGTATCGATACCGCGGACGCGCAGTTGTTGCTCGGAAAAGGGTATGACCACAATTTTGTGCTTAAGAAAGATCCGGGCCTGCAACTTGTTGCAACCGTTGAAAGTCCCAAAACGGGTATTGTAATGGATATTTTGACCGAAGAACCGGGCCTGCAGTTTTACAGCGGCAATTTCATGGACAAGGTTCAGAATGCGAAAGGCGGAAAAACTTATGGTTACCGTTCGGCATTCTGCCTCGAAACGCAGCATTTTCCGGATGCACCGAACCAGCCGGATTTTCCATCAACGGTGCTCGAACCCAAGGCAGAATACCATACGCGGACCGTATATCGGTTTAGATAGGACGGACTATCTTTTTGCCGCTTTTTTCTTCAGTTTTTCGATGTCCCGTTTGATGACTTTGGCAGGGGCTTTTTCCAATACCGCCAATCATCACTTTTTACAACGGGCTCAAGGCCATCTTCAACTCCCCGTGTGGCCATTTCATCGGTCACATGAAAGGCATCGAGAACGATTGTCGGATAGAAATCCTTGTTGGTTGTTTGCAGCCGTTGCTGAAGCCAGTTTAGAGAAAAGTATCGCAAACTAAGTACGATGAGGATGATGAAGTTTTTTGGCAGTTGCTTGCTGCAAGTCCAGCTGATTTCCCGCGATGCACGTTCCTCTGCCGAAAAATCGAAACCGGCACGGTCGATGATCTGCACACATTTTTATATATTTGGGATAATACCCACATTATGAAAAGAATAGTAATCTTTTTGGGGGCGATGGTATGGATCGTGACCGCTCCGGCCCAAGTGGCTGATAAGCCACTGCCCCACAGCCTGACGCTGGCGGTAAAAGGCGTGTTGGAAAAGCGGCTATCCGGATCGGATATACGCGGAAGAACGGATAGCTTTTTGATAAGTAAGGATTCATTATCAAGGTTATACACTTTCAATAGCGATGTAAATGAGTTGCTGCCACCGATGACCCTGAGCGAGCTGAACAGTGAGTTGAATGTATTGTTAACGGAACAAACGGATGAAGGACTGGCAGGGGAAGTATTTTTCGATACCCACTTGGACAGTGTGGTGGTACGTGTGCAGCCGGCCGCGAATACGGACAATATTTTTGTGTCGGGATCCCGGATACCTGAACCGGGCGACGGAATGGAAAGCTTTTCTAAAAGATTGCATGACTATTTACGGGGTGAAATAGCGGCGGGTCGTATTTCGCAGAAAACGTTTGCCGATATCCGTCACATCGGGGTTTTGGTAACCAATTTTGGTTATTCGGTGAAGGGGCCGAAAAGTGAACGGTTGGGGAGTATATTGGATAGCTTTTGGGTGGCAGAGAGCCGATCGCGGAATTGGACGATGGGAATATGGAGCGGGTATACAGCGGATGTAAAGGTCGATGTGAACGTTTTCCCCGAATACCTGAGCGGAAAATCTCCGTGGCCGGAACCACCTACTGAGTGGGCGGTGACGCACGTTATTGCATCGTTTAAAAATGGAAGGCAGCAGGATCCGTATATCTATTGTACGGAAAGATATGCGTCTGCATTTAAACCCTATACCATGGTGTCCATGGTATATGATCCGATGCTGCAAACCTATCGGATGCCCTGCATACACGCCGGTAGTGTGGAGAAATGTCAGCGCTTGGTGGAGGATGTAAAGCGACAGGTGAAGAACACGCCGGATGGGTATGAGAAGACTGGGCGTATCTACTTTTACCGGGAATAACCAAAAAAAATAAAAACCACCCTTTTTGGGTAGGTACATTCCAGATGGGAATATTTTTCTTTGTGTCAACATCTATTAAGTTAAGTTGATGATTGCCTTGCATCAGAAAATACAAAATCTGATTGTAAAAGTGCGCCCATATTCGGATGATTTAGAAGCTTAGGTGCCTTCGTCATCCGGGTTTTCTGTATTGCGAATCTATTAATTGTGGGCTGACCTAAACCCTGGCCAAGGAACCTTGGTCAATATTGAGAACGGTAGTGATCGGCTGAAAGGCCGATCCTGCCGATTTTTTTGTATTAGATAGGAGCGCGCTACCGATTTGGCAGGATTACTTTAGTAATTCAGTCTTTACGTAGTTATAGCTCTTTGCAATGCTTTCGTAAGGATCAATGGTAATGACATCCTGCTCCACGAAGGCATATTGTAAACCGGCGGTGTCTTTTTCAGCCATGATTTTTTTGAAATCAATGCTTCCCGTGCCAACTTCGGCATATGAGATTGCTGAGACAATTTCCATTACTGGCTTTTCGTCATAATCCGGTCCTGTTACCTTAGTTGTATTGGACTTGTCCATGTCTTTGATGTGCCACAACGGGAAACGGCCGGGATGTGTTTCAAAATAGGCAGCGCTGTCGGTACCGGATTTTTCGCTCCAAAACAGATCCAACTCAAAGGCCACCAAATCTTTATCGGTATGGTTAATTAAAATATCCAGTCCTTTATTGCCGTCAGTCAGGGTGCGAAATTCCCAAAAATGATTGTGATAGCCGATTTTCAACCCCGATTTAGCAGCAAGTGCACCACCTTTGTTGAGTTGATCGGCCATAAATTGATAGTTATCAGCCGTCATTTTGTCAATCAGCAACAAGGGCGGTATGGGAGCGATTACATAGGTTTGTCCTAACTCCGCGGCAATATCGAGGTAAGCTTTTAGCGCCTCTTCATTGCCATCACCGGATGTGAGAAATTCGGATAGATCGTAGTGACCGCTGTAAGATTTTAATCCGTTTTCCTGCAACAGCGCCGATAAGTCACGAACTCCGAGCCCCCAAAATTGGATTTGACCGCTAGCATCGGCTTCTGCGCCGAATGTTTCCACGTGGTTGTACCCAATTTCGGCAACACGTGCAAGTGTGGAAGCAGCATCATCGGCCAATTGATCGCGTAAAGTATATAGTTGTAAGCCGACTTCTGTCAATGTCGTTTTAGGGGATTGTGCCGAATTGCAGGAAAGAAAAGACGGGGTAACATAAGCCGCAGCGACACCCAGCCCTGCTTGCTTTAAAAACGTGCGCCTATTGAAATTCATATCGAAGGTTGTTATGTGTGACTTAATATGCTGGATTGGATATGAAATTAAGAAATTTGGTGAACTTTTCCTTATACGTAGCTTTATCCAGCTTATAGTAAAAAGCTCCTTTTTTTGAGTTTTCTTTGTCTTTGTCGGATTGTTTGATGAGCAGGCCCGTAGACCTTAATTTGCGGGTAAAATTGCGCTTGTCAAATTCAACGTCATATACCTGCTCATAGAGCGTCATAATTTGAGGGATGGTGAATTTTTCAGGAAGGAGTTCAAATAATATGGGATGCAGGGCAGCCTTATAACGTAGTTTCTGTTTGGCCTGTTCTACCATTTTGCCGTGGTCAAAGATCAGCCGGGGTATTCGGTCTAAGGGAAACCACTCTGCGCGATACTCATCGTTCAGTTGCTTTTCGTACTTTTTGATGTCAATTAATGCAAAATAGGTGATGCTGATGGTCCGTTCTATGGGATCACGGTTAGGCTCTCCGAAGACCGATAACTGTTCCATGTAAACATTTTTCAGTCCGGTAAGCTGATTAAGTACCCTGGATGCAGCTTCTTCCGGTTTTTCATTTGGTTGGACGAAACCGCCCATCAGGCTCCATTTGTTTTTTTCTGGCTCAAACCCTCTTTTTATCAGCAATAGTTTTAGATCGTAGCCATCAAATCCAAAAATAATGCAGTCTACGGCAACTAAGATGGGAGACTGTTTCGCATACTTATTCATCGGAGGTAAATCTACAAATGTATTCCAAGTTTCAAGTGTTTGCAAATGAGTTTTTTGTTTTCAGCGGTTCTGCCAGGGGATTTTTTTTCGTTTTGCCATACTTTCGTTTGTAATCTGAAGGTTTCATTCCGAAAAGCTTGGAGAACTGCTCACGGAAATATTTGATATCGTTAAATCCGGCTGCGAATGCAGCTTCCCTGATGGTACAACCCGACTCGACAAGTAACTTGGCAACGGTGCGCAACCGGATGAAGCGGATGAATTCATTGGCGGATTTGCCGGATATCGATTTGATGCGTTTGTAAAGGTTTGAATGGCTCATCCCGATTTCTTCTGCGAGAGACTTAACCGTGAAATCGGTATTGTCCAGCTGGCGCTCAACAATGGAAATGCAACGTTGAAGAAAATCACTGTACTCTTTGGATATGTTGTGCGGATTGCTTTGCAAGGTTATTTCATTGTAGAAATAAGCCTGCAACTGGCTTCGGCTAGTTAAGAGGTTGGCAACCCTGGCTATCAGAAGCGTATTGTCAAAAGGTTTCGTAATGTAATCGTCGGCACCTCCTTCGATTCCCTTTAACTTAACGTCTTTTGAGGTGCTTGCTGTGAGGAGTATGAGGGGGATATGGCTAAGAGCGGGGTCTTGCTTGATGCAGGTGCATAGATCGATGCCAGACATACCGTCCATAACAACATCACTGATCACAATATCCGGTTCATGCTTTTTGATAAATTCCAGTGCTTCTCTTCCATTTCCCACGGTATACACCGAAAAATCCTTTTTGAAAATCTTCGCAATGTATTGCCTGATCTGTAGGTTGTCGTCAGCTACCAGCATGACCGGCTGCTCATCCGGTAAGGGGGCATAATCCGGTGAATTTGTGGCGGGACTGTCTGCTTCGTCCATTTTTTGGGGAGGCTCCTCGGTTAATTCTTCCAGAAACATGGAATGCTCACCCAGGTCTTCTAATAGGAGGTGCCCCTTAAAATGCTCCTTGCCTTTCAATAGACGGAGTGTAAACTCGCTGCCCCTGTTTTCCCTGCTTACATAGGAAACGGTACCGTGATGCGACTTTACGAATTTTTTCACGAGGAATAGCCCGATTCCAAAGCCGGAAACCGATTGTTTATTTCCCAGCCGGTCGCGGTAAAAACGATCAAACAGGGCATCACCGATTTGCGGCGGTACACCACAGCCGGTATCCGATACGGTAATTTCGATATAATGATCCCGCTCGAGGAGCTTCACCGTTACTGTACCTTGTTCCGGAGTGAATTTGATGGCATTGCTGATCAGGTTAAAGAGACATATCTCCAGCTTTTCACGGTCGCCGAACAGGTAAACGTTTTCAGCGGCGCAGTGAAACCGGTAATCCAGCGATCGGGAGTCTGCGTGTTGCTTGAAGCACAGAAAGACTTCATGGACAAGGTGTTTTAGGTCAAGCTTAACCAAGCGTAGGTCGTCCGATTGACTTTCAGCCTTTTGGAACAGCAACAGCTTATCTACCAAGCTCAGAAGCCGCTTGGCGTTGCGGTACACCAACGTCAGACCTTCGATATCCACCGCTTTGTTATTTCCATATAAGATATCCTTCACCGGATTTACAATCAAGGACAACGGTGTGCGGAACTCGTGCGCGATGTGTGTGAAGAAGGCGAGCTTCTGCTCACTGAGTTCGCGCTCCTTGGCAACCTCCATCCGGGACCATTCGACCTGGTACGTCAACCGGGTTTGCCGCCGGTCGTAGACGATATATGCATAGACGGCGGAAAGCCCGAGCAGTGCGTATAATCCATACGCCCAATAGGTACGCCACCAGGGTGGCAGCACTTCGATGGCTAAAACCCGCTCTTCGCTGTTCCACACTCCATTGGCGTCCGTAGACCGGATCCGCAGGCGGTAGCTGCCTTCCCGCAGATTAGAATAGTAGGCGTTGCGCTGGCGTTCAACGTGGTTCCAGTCTTTGTCCCATCCTTCTAAGTAAAATGCGTAGTTGATTTTATCGGGGAAGGAATATTCGAGGGCCGCAAATCCAACCGAAAGGGAAGCATCGTCGTAAGGTAAGACCAGTTTTTCCACCGCGGCGGCGGTTGTCGGTGTCGCCGAAACGCTGTAATCGTGGAGTGGCTTGGTCCCTGCCCGGATGTCTGTGATGACGATTTTCGGGGCAAGTGGTTCGATAACGACACTATCGGGATAAAAAATGTTAAACCCGTCAATTCCCCCGAACACGAGCTCCCCCGATTGCAATTCCAATGCTGCGTTGTAGCTGAACTGGTTGCTTTGCAGACCGTCCGACTCGTAAAAATTCTGGAACCGGCCTTCGGCGGGCGAAAATTTTGCAATACCATTGTAGGTAGAGAGCCATAGATTTCCGTGATGGTCATCTGCCAGTTGCAGTACCACGTTGCTGGGCAAGCCTTCGGATTCGGTATAGCGCTTGAAATCACCTGTGTTTTTGTTGAACAGTAACAATCCGCCACCTTCGGTACCTATCCAAAGCTGTTGCTGATCGTTTCTCCGGATGCAGCGTACCGGATTTCCCATTGGGTAACGCGTAGCACGTCCTCGTGCGAGGTCCAAGTGGATAAGTTCGGCATAGCTGCCTACCCAAAAGGTATCATCGGCATCCTCGATGAGGCAGAGTGCGTTGGTTATTCCTGCATTAACGGGTTCGAACCTGCCGTGTTCGCGGTTCAATACGAATAATCCGCCCCCATCCAATGTAGCAGCCCAGATCCGCCCTTTGCTGTCTTCCAATAGCTGCCAGATATTGGGGTATTCACTCCCTTTCTGGGGGTGGAAGCAGGGATACGGAATGAATCGCCGGTTTTTCGCATCCCATCGGTTGATTCCCCCTCCGTACGTACCCACCCAAAGCTGCCCCTGTTGGTCCTGCAGGACACTGGTCACGAAATTGCTGGTGAGGGTGCCGGGAACCCCCGGTTGATGCTCGAAAAAATGAAACCGATTCGTACGCCGATCCCACCTCGACAGGCCGCTGCCATCGGTTCCGATCCATAAGGAATGGTCTTTCCCCTCGGCAAAAGAAAGAATGAAGTTTTTTGAGCTAGTTTTCCCTTCGGGGGTATGGTGCCGGATTATCCCGAATTTCTGCGCCTGCGGATCAATGATATTGACCCCGCCCCGGAGGGTACCAATCCATTGGCGGGATTGATGATCTTCATAAACTGCAAAAACGGCCTTACTGGAAAGGGGACCGCCATCATCGTGCCCAAGCAAATACCTGAACCGTTGCCTTGTTAGGTCGATGATGGTAATTCCTCCGCCATCTGTACACACCCACATTTCATTTTCCTTCGTTTTATGCAGCGCTGTGACACGGTTGTGGGATAATCCGGTTTGTTCAGTGTAATGTGTGAGCTGCTCCGATACAGGGTTGTAGCGGAATAAGCCTTGTTCGGTACCCACCCAGATATCGCCGCTTGCCGAGGCCTGTATGCACCGTGCCGACTGCACCACATCGGTTTTTACACGGACTACTCTATTTTTTTTATCATAATAACAAATGCCGACATCTTTAACGACCAGCCACAGGCGATTTCTGAAATCTGTCTCCACTCCCCGTACGTGATAATTGGTTGTGCGGTGTCCGGGAAGGGCCAACGGGATGGAAGTTCCGATGGGATCGGCTCCTGAATAGGCCTCGATAGCCAGCAGCCCGCGTTTTTCACTTGCGGCAAAGAGGGAGCCTTCTGCATCGATCGCCAAGCCATTTATGGCAAAGTCAATTGACCGCGTTCCAGCTTTGTCCTGATGGAGGCGCAGGTGCCTGAAAGTCTGATCGTTATAATCAAGCACCGCTGCGCCGATTTTGGTCGCTACCCAGATCCTTCCGGTTGTATCCTCCATAATATCGGTGATCCGGTTGTCAGGAAGAGAAGTCTCCTGTCCCGGACGGTTCCGATACGTTTTGAATTGGTAACCATCGTAACGGTTTAATCCGTCAAATGTGCCAAACCACATAAAGCCCATCCGATCCTGATAGATATCAGTGACGTAATTGTTAGATAGCCCTTGTTCAATACCCAGATATTTTACCTGACCGTTAATTGTTGACGAGACGTTTAAATAGGTACAAGTCCACAAAATCATCAGAATCACGTTCTTTTTTATCATAATCGATCACGAGTGATGATATAATTGGAATCATAAATATCGAAAAACAAAATCGTTTCACCAAACTTTGCATGCATTTGTTCGGATTAAGAATTTGCCCCCCTTTTTTGGCGAGAATCCCCCTTATTTGATTCGTCCAAACCATCGATACTTGTCCCTACCTAGTTAAAACAATTAAAAACCAATTTGTATGCATCTCAAACACACTATTAATGCAGTGATTGGTGGAATGATTCTCAGCGGAACCGGTATCACACCGATACTGGCCGCTGGGCATCCGTTCCATCCACCGGTGATGGGCGTGGAAAGCCCACATCCCGGTGCGAAACAGCAGTCGACGGTTGTCGGTATCGTTACGTCTTCATCCGATGGGTTACGCCTAGCGGGTGTCAGTGTCTCTATCAAAGGGACCAGCCAAGGGGTAAGTACCGATGAGGAAGGGCGTTATGCCATCGAAAATGTTCCGACAGGCGCCGTGCTGGTATTTTCGATGGTCGGTTACACCACGAAAGAGGAAACAGTCGGTAACCGTAACATGATTGACGTAATTCTCGAACCGACAACGTCAGATCTGGAGGAAGTGGTGGTCGTGGGGTATGGTACCCAACGTCGGGAAACCATCACAGGATCGGTGGCCTCGGTAAAAAGCGCGGAATTGATGAAATCGCCAACGGTAAACGTATCGAACGCTTTGGCCGGGCGATTACCGGGTGTGGTGGCTACCCAATCGAGTGCCGAACCGGGCTACGATGGCGCATCCATCCGGATACGCGGTACCAACACGCTGGGCAACAGCGGCCCCTTGATTGTCATCGATGGCATTCCCGCACGTGCCGGTGGATTTGAGCGGATCAGTCCGGCAGACATCGACAATATTTCGGTACTAAAGGATGCGTCTGCAGCTATTTACGGAGCACGTGCAGCCAACGGGGTAATCCTCATCACGACCAAGCGGGGCAAAACGGGGAAGCCCTCGCTTTCGTACACTTTTAATCAGGCATTCTCACAGCCGACGGTCATTCCGGAACTTGCCGATGCGGTACAGTATTCCGAGATGCGTAACGAACTGGAGATTTTCAAACTGCCGGTAGACGAATGGGCGGCCGCTCAGGCCGCATTCAGGGAATCGGGGTCGTACACACGGAACGATGGTTCGGTATTGACGGCCCCCGCCTCCCCGGAAGATATGCGGCTATATGCCGATGGATCAGACCCCTGGGGGCATCCCAATACCGATTGGTATGGCGCGGCACTGAAAAACTGGTCGCCGCAGTCCCAGCACAACCTGCAGATCAGCGGTGGTACAGAGGATATCAAATACCTGACCTCTATTGGCTACCAGACTCAGGATGCCTATTATAAAAAATCGGCGACGGGTTATGAGCAATACGATGTGCGGATAAATCTGGACGCTAATATCAATAAATATATCAGTACGAAAATCGGTTTACTGGGCAGACAGGAAGATCGTCATTTTCCCACAAAATCGGCGGCAACCATTTTCCGTATGCTGATGCGCGGCATTCCCACCGAGCCTGCATTCTGGCCTAACGGTATGCCGGGGCCGGATATTGAATACGGCGAAAATCCCGTGGTAATTACCACCGACCAGACGGGATACGATCGCGATAAACGGTACTATTTCCAAACCAACGGGCAGGTAGACATCACCATCCCCTGGGTGGAGGGGCTGAAGTTCAGCGGTACAGCGTCGGTAGACAAGTATATTAAAAAGACCAAGCGCTGGGAAATTCCCTGGTACCTGTATACTTGGCAGGGCGACTATGAAGATGACGGTGTAACGCCGCTACTGGTACGTGGACAGCGCGGTCCGGCTGATCCGCGGCTTACCCAAGGGGATGAAGATCAGTTGAATGTATTGCTGGGTGGGGTATTGACGTATGACCGGACTTTCGGCGATCATACGTTGAACCTGCTGGCCGGTGTAAACCGGGAAACCATCCGGAATGATAACTTCAATGCGTTCCGCCGCTACTTCATCTCCACAAGCATTGATTACCTATTTGCCGGGGGCGAAGCGGAAAAGAATAACGGAGGAGGGGCATGGGAGCGTGCACGGCTTAACTACTTCGGCCGGGTAGGTTATAATTTCCGGAGTAAATACATTGCCGAGTTCCTTTGGCGGTATGACGGGTCCTATATGTTCCCGGAAAGCAGCCGGTACGGGTTTTTCCCCGGTGTCATGGCCGGGTGGATGATTTCCGAAGAAAATTTCTGGAAAGACGGCGTACCCTTTGTCAACTACCTGAAATTACGGGGTTCATACGGTCAAATGGGGAATGACAACATCGAATACGACGGTACGTTGCAGGAGTACCAGTATTTTTCCACCTATGGTTTCGGAACCTACATTGTCGGCAACGAACTGGTGAAGTCACTTTACGAAAGCCGGGTACCCAATTCGTTTATTACATGGGAAGTTGCCAATAACTACAACATTGGTCTCGATGGGCAACTGATGGACAACAAGTTCAACTTTACGGTAGAATGGTTCAAGAACCGGCGGGAGAGTATTCTTTGGCGCCGGAATGCGTCCATCCCGCAGACAACGGGCATGACTCTGCCTGCCGAAAATATCGGCATTGTTGAAAATGGCGGTTGGGATTTTGCGGTTGGTTATACAGATCAGTTCGGCGATCTGAGCCTGACCGTGGGCTTAAATGGCGGTTACGCGAAGAACAAAATCATTTTCTGGGATGAAGCACCGGGTGCGCCGGAATGGCAGCAGTCGACGGGACGCACCATCAATTCGGGGTTATATTACATTTACGACGGCGTGTTCCGCGATGAAGCTGAGATTGCGGCAAACACCCTCGATTATTCATCCGTTACCAATTCGCTGCGGCCCGGTGACATGAGGTTTGTCGATTATAATAACGATGGTAAGATTACGTCGGACGACCGTGTGCGGCGTGATAAAAACACAATACCTACGTTTCAGGGCGGATTGAATATCGGACTTCAATATAAGGGATTCGATCTGACCCTACTCTTTCAAGGAGCAGCAGGCGGGGAGCTGCGCGTTGGTACGGACGAATCCGGCGCCATCGGCAACTTCCTGGTTGATTTTTACAAAAACCGCTGGCGTGTGGATGCACCCAGCAGCGAACATCCACGCATTGCCGACCGGAGCGACCAATATTATTCATCGGGTAATACATACTGGTTACGAAGCACCGATTATGTCCGCTTGAAGAACCTTGAATTGGGGTATACCTTCCCGAACCGTTGGATGGAACAGGCCGGAATCAGTAACCTGCGGATCTATGTAAGTGGATTCAATTTGCTGACATGGGATGAAACTGGGGTTTTTGATCCGGAATCAATCAACCAAACGGGACAATATTATCCCCAGGCACGCTTGTTAAATACCGGTATCGCTGTTACATTTTAAACCCAAAAAAGAGATGAAACGATTCAAAAAATATCAAGTATTGGTACAGTGTCTATGGGTAATAGCGATCTGTACGGTAGCTTGCAACGATGATTTTGTAAGTACCAAACCATTGGGCGAAGTATCCGATGAAGCTGCTTGGCAAGACGCTGGACTGGCTGAGGCTTTTGTCACGGAGATCTACAATGGCTTCGGACAGGGCGGATTTGATGAAGAGATGCTGGCCTCGTTGTCCGATGAGGCGATGTTTACCCACCCGGGCCGGGGTATCAATGTGATTACGGAGGCACGGTCAAACGATGCCGACCAGGGATGGAACAGCCAGATCAGCGGAGGAACCCACAATTGGGGCAATCTGTATCGCCGGATCCGCGCGACCAACGTGGCAATTGAGAGACTGGCGGAGCCGGAATTCGACAATTCGTCGGGTATTGCAGACCGATTAAGGGGAGAAGCATTGTTCCTGCGCGCGTTTTTTTATACCGAACTGTTGCGGTATTACGGTGCCGTTCCGCTGGTTGATCATGTTTATGGGCTGGAAGATGACGATTATACCATTGCCCGCAGTACTTTCGAAGAACAGGTGGAGTTTATCGTATCAGACTGTGATCAGGCGGCGGAATTGCTGACCGATGCGCCGGTTGTGGACGGCCGCGCTTCTTCGGCTGCAGCGCTTGCATTAAAAGCCCGGGTACTGACCAAAGCAGCCAGCGATCTCCATGACATTCCTACGGCTTCGGCGAACTCTGAAGTGATCAGTGGGTATGTAAACCCTGAATACCTAGGGTATGTCAGCGGCAATCAAACCGCGCGGTGGCAACGGGCTAAAGAGGCAGCTAAAGCCGTGCTGGACGCATACGGTCCCGGTTATATGATGGATCTAACCGAGCCGGTTACGCCCGAAGAGGGTACGGAGAATTACCTGTCGATTTCAATGGGCGGTGGCAGCAGTGCGGTATCGGCCAATGGGAAAGCCGATCTGATACTGGGTCGGTTCTTTATCGACCTGAAAGACGAAGGTGGCAACTATGTGGGCCGGAACAACGGTCCCAATGGATACCACAATTGGGCCGGAAACACGCCTATACAGCAATTGGTCGATGACTATACGATGGCAGACGGCACCGCGTTCAACTGGAATAATCCGGCGCATGCTGCGATGCCTTATCAAAATCGGGATCCGCGTTTTTATGCGACTATTTTATACGACGGTGCCGACTGGAAACCCCGTACAACCGATGTGGCGGGCCGTGATCCGGCCAATCAGATCCAAACCGGACAATATGAAATTATGCAGGGAGGAAATAAGGTGATCCACTATGGGCTGGATACCCGAAACAGTCCGGTAGAAGATTGGAACGGCAGCCATACGGGGTATTATATGCGTAAGTTCATTGATCCCGATCCTGCGGTGGTCGATCAGAATACGAGGCAATTCATTCCCTGGCCCGTGCTGCGGTTTACGGAGGTGGTGTTAAACTATGTAGAGGCGTGCATCGAGCTCGGCGAAGATGCCGAGGCAAGAAACTGGCTCAACCGGATCCGCTACCGTGCAGGTATGCCAGCAATCACCGCATCGGGAGATGCGCTCAGGAACGCCTACAGGAACGAGCGGCGCATCGAATTAGCTTATGAGGAGCATCGTTTCCACGATGCCCGCCGGTGGATGATTGCAGGAGAAACCCTTGGCAGAAAGGTGGGGATTGTGCGCATATTGGGTAGGCTGAAAGCCGGCAGCAGTGTTTCGGTGTATCGGTATGATCCCGAGAATTACACCTATACGTATACCGTGGGCACCGTCGATCCGGGTATTGAAAACCGGCAGTGGCTGGATAAGATGTATTTTATTCCAATCCATCGCGACGAAATGAACCGGAATGACAAGCTGGTACAGAACCCGGGCTATTAAACAACAAGTGACTAGTTCACTGCTAAAAGCCTCCGATGTATACATCGGAGGCTTTTTCGTGTAATGTATCGTACGTCCGATCTGTTTATTACATTTTTTTCTTAATTTAGTTGCCTAATCATTAATGGAATATCGAATTATGAATACCAGCAGAAGAAAATTTTTGGGTACAATGACAACGTTGGCAGCGACTGCAGGTGCTGCAACGGCATTTCCGGGTACCTTTTCCATCGGAACGCGGCAGCAGCCGAAAACAGTCCGGGTAGGATTGATTGGTGCGAACGGTATGGGATGGTCCAATCTCAACTCGATGTTAAAGGTACCTGGTGTGCAGTGCACCGCACTTTGCGACGTAGACGCCAATGTGCTGAATAAACGGGCTGAAGAATTGAAAGCACGGAATATCATCCCCCAGTTATACGCAAAACACGAAGATTTATTGGCCGATTCCAATGTGGACGCTGTGATCATCGGTACGCCGGATCACTGGCATTGCCTGATCATGGTGGATGCGTGCGCAGCAGGAAAAGATGTATACGTAGAAAAACCGCTGGGCAATTCCATCGCAGAATGCAACGCCATGGTAGCAGCTGCCACGAAGTATAACCGGGCAGTACAGGTAGGGCAATGGCAGCGCAGCCAACAGCATTTCCGTGATGCGATGGATTTTGTGCATTCGGGTAAGCTGGGTAAGATCCGTTTGGTCAAAGCGTGGGCATACCAGGGATGGATGAAAAGCATTCCTGTCAAACCCGATGGGCCGGCCCCGGAAGGCGTAGACTATACGCGTTGGTTGGGACCTGCAAAAGAGCGGTCCTTCAATCCCAACCGTTTTCATTTTGAGTTCCGCTGGTTTTGGGATTATGCCGGGGGGTTAATGACCGACTGGGGCGTACATATGCTGGATTTTGCATTGATCGGCATGAAAGCAACTACTCCGAAATCCATTATGGCCACGGGCGGCAAATTCGCCTACCCGGACGATGCGGCTGAAACACCGGATACACTGACCACGGTATATGAGTTTGATGATTTTACGGTACAGTGGGAACATGCGAACGGTATAGATGGAGGTCCCTATGGACGTAATCACGGAGTGGCTTTCATCGGTAATTTCGGTACGTTGGTGGTAGATCGCGGAGGTTGGGAAGTGATCCCCGAGGGTAAACGGATGGAAGCAGTGCCTTTTCAGAAAAGTCAGGACAATGGATTGGATCTGCATACGGCCAATTTCATTGACGTGGTGCGCTCCCGGCAATTGGAAGCGTTAAACGCACCTGTTTCTGCGGGGGCACACATCGCGATTTTTTCGCAAATGGGCAACATCGCGTACCGTACGGGAGAAAAAATATATTGGAATGAACAGAAAGGGCGCTTCAGTAGCGATGCAGCAAATAAATTGCTGGCTGCTGAATACCATAATGGATATCGGATTCCGAACGTATGACGCGAATTAATCCAGCCCTGCTTCTACTTCCTTGGCGCTTTCCTCAACTTTTTGGGCCAATTCGGCTTTGAAGTTCAGTAGATTCTGGGCAAGTTGTTCGTTTGAGATAGCCAGTATCTGGGCTGCGAGAATGCCGGCGTTTTTTGCCGCGTTAAGCGCTACGGTGGCAACGGGTATTCCGTTGGGCATTTGCAGGATGGAAAGTACCGAATCCCAGCCATCCATGGAATTGGATGACTTAACCGGTACACCGATGACCGGTAGATGCGTGATGGAAGCAACCATTCCCGGCAGGTGAGCAGCCCCACCTGCACCGGCAATGATGACCTTAAGACCGCGCGAAGCTGCGCTCTTGGCATAATTGAACATACGGTCCGGTGTGCGGTGAGCCGATACAATGGTTACTTCTACACGCGCACCCAATTGTTTCAATATTTCTACAGCGTCCTGCATCACGGGTAAATCTGATTTACTTCCCATAATGATGCCTACTTCCGCTAAATTATGTGTGGTCATTCGTTTCTTTGTTTTACCTTTTGCTCCTTACTCCTTACTCCTTACTCCTTACTCCTTGTTCCTTACTCCTTGTTCCTTACTCCTCCCTACGTCACCACCCTAATCGTTTGTTGTACACTTCTTGCAATCCGTATGGCGGTTTCACGATCCTCGTTAATGATACAAACGTGACCCATTTTCCGGAAAGGTTTGGTGTATTTTTTACCATACAGGTGCAAATATACACCTTCCATCGCCAAGACGTCCTCAATTCCTTCGTAACGCGCCAAGCCTTCGTGTCCAGCTTCCCCAAGTAGGTTAACCATTACAGCATTGCTGCGCGTAGCTGTATTGCCCGGAGGGAGGTTAAAGATGGCCCGCAGATGCTGTGCAAATTGCGAGGTAAAATTGCCTTCTATACTTTGGTGTCCGCTGTTATGCGGACGGGGGGCAAGTTCATTTACCAGTAGTTGCCCGTCTTTGGTCAGGAATAACTCGACGGCCAATAGTCCGATGATTTGCAGATCTTCCGCAATTTTCTTGGCGAGTAACTCAGCCCGCTGTTGGATTTCGAAGGGTAGGGTAGAAGGGGAAATAAGAAACTCTACCAGATTCGCCTCGGGGTTGAACTCCATTTCCACACAGGGGAATGTAGCCACTTCTCCGTTCTCGTTGCGTGAAACGATGATCGCCAGCTCCTTTTCGAAATCAACCCATTGCTCAATGAGGCTGGGGGCTTCGAAAGCGGTTGCTACATCGGATTCCGTTACTATTTTTTTTACTCCCCGGCCATCGTATCCATCTTTGCGTAGCTTTTGGATGTAAGGCAAAGATAGGGATGCTGTGGCTAGGTTTTCTTTGGATGAAATCAGTTGGAAAGGAGCTGTGGGTATATCATTCTGCTTGAAGAATTGCTTTTGCAGCCCTTTATCCTGTATCAAGCGGATGATGCGGGATTGCGGGTAAACCAGTACACCTTCTTCTTCCAATTTTTCCAGGGCGTCCACATTGACTTTCTCAATCTCGATGGTCAGCATATCCAGTCCTTTTCCGAATGCGTATACGGTGTCGAAATCATTCAACGCCCCATTGACAAAACGGTTGCATAGGTTCCGGCATGGCGCATGTTTATCGGGGTCGAGGATATGGATGTTTACATTGAAATTGATAGCTTCCTGAATCAGCATGCGACCTAATTGCCCACCGCCGAGGATGCCTAACTGTAAATCGCCATAAAAGTCTTTTGCCATATAAGAGGTTGAAATTGTTTTAACGATCAAGCTTGGGTGGGCTGCAATTTGTCGCCCACGATATGCTCAGTCTCTATTTTTTTCTGCAATTCGAGAAAAGCACCGATAAGTGCTTCTGGCCTTGGGGGGCAGCCCTGCACATAAATATCAACAGGAATGATGCGGTCTACACCTTTGACCACGTGATAACCGTGTTGCCAATAAGGGCCTCCACAGTTGGCACATGACCCCATGGAGATTACATATTTTGGATCGGGCATCTGCTCGTACAACCGCCGTATGCGGTCGGCCATTTTAAAGGTTACCGTACCGGCGATAATCATAACGTCCGATTGCCGGGGAGACGGACGGGGAAAAACCCCGAAACGATCCAAGTCATATGTAGCAGCCATTGCACCCATCATTTCAATTGCACAGCAAGCGATGCCGAAGCTCATGGGCCACATAGACGATAACCGTGCCCAATTAAGTAGGTCGTCCAGCTTCGCAACTACCACACCATTGCTTTCCAGTTGTTTGTTGATACTCATGATGACGTACCTCCCGGTTTTCTGAACATCGGTTTGAATGCCGGTTTTTTTAGCTCAGCTGCACTGCCCTGGGGTTGGAAAGCTTTTGGAGACTCTGTTGCAAAAGGTTCAAATTTGCGGATCTGATGGGATTCCCGGTTCAGTTTGTCGTAAGCAGACTTGGGGATGTTTACATCCACCCGGGGCAGTACGGTTCGCGATTTTACCCATTCCAAATCCCCTTTCCTCCATACATATACCAAGCCGATGACCAATATTCCAATAAAAATGGCCATTTCGACCAACGTAAACCATCCCCAACGTGCATCTGCGGCGATCAATTCCGGACGGCCGAATACCGTGGCCCAAGGAAAGACGAATATCATCTCCACATCAAACAGCAGAAACACCAGTGCTATGACATAAAAGCGCGAGTTGAAGGCAATCCAAGAGCTGCCGATGGCTTCTTCGCCACATTCATACGTACTCAACTTTTCAGGGGTAGGTTTTTTGGGGGATATGATTTTACCCAATAGCAGGGTAACTAATACCAACAGCACACCCATTACTCCGATGAGGAGTATTTTGCCAAATTCGGTAAGCTGCCCCGGCTCGTCCATATTCCACAAAGATAAAGAAATTATTAATGATCGTTTTAATTGTGTTTAAAATTGGAAGGCCAGTCGTTTTTTTCTTAGATTGCAACGGTAATGATTATCTATCCTGAATGAAAATGAGTAAGCTAATTATTCCCCTTGTTTTAGCCGTTTTGGGTGCCATTACGGCTATTTCTGGATTTGCACAATCCCGAAATCAGGTAGGTATCAATTTAGTGCTAAAGCCCATTCAAACCATTCATATTGATGACAAGCGGGATCAATCGGATCGTTTCCGAAAGCTTACTTCAGATCGGAATAAACCCAATCGACAGGTAGCGGCTTTCGGAACAACTTCCTATCAACTCGAAGTTGACAGCATCCTGATCGGTACGTTACCTATCGGGGAGACTGCCTTGCCCGAATATGTAGTTGCCAGCAAATATAAAGCCGTCTATCTCCAAAATAAGAGAGCTACCTACTCCGCTTTGTTCGACCGGCCTTTGCTTATTTACAGCATTCAAGTTAAATAATCCGTCTTTGCGGCTCGTTAGGTATTGTTTTTATCCTATGCGTGGTATAGTTGTTGTGGTTTTTCTGTGAAAAAAGTCTTGATGTATGACGGCTATTGATTTCGGAATCTATCGGGTGCAAAAACTAGGAAATCACCTCCCGAATATACATTTGCCGGCAAGACGTGGTATGTATATGGTTATTTTTTCAGGACCAGCGGGAGC
Source organism: Parapedobacter defluvii (assembly GCF_014642075.1). Lineage (GTDB taxonomy): Bacteria > Bacteroidota > Bacteroidia > Sphingobacteriales > Sphingobacteriaceae > Parapedobacter > Parapedobacter defluvii. The sequence goes on from NZ_BMIK01000008.1 coordinate 203,594, forward strand.
AGTGCATCACATTGACAACCGGGCATTTACGCTACCGCCTTATTCGGTATTATTTATTGGCCCCGATCGTATTTCCCGATTCGACAACGAAATGACGGAAGATACCTATGTATTGCTTTTTTCTTCCAATTTTTTCGGCCGTTCAAACCGGGATCTGCATTTTTTGCTGAACAGTCCGCTTTTCAACGACCACAGTCAGGTTTACTACATGACGTTGCCGGATGAAGGGTTGCTGTACGGGAAAGTGATGGTACACTTACTATACCAGGCACGGAACGGAATCGGAGAACGGATTAACCAGGATTTGGCGCATAACCTGATTGAGCAGATCCTGATTATGGGATCCATGAATGTCAAGCAGGTTTCCAATGCGGGTTATCGGGAAGATCAGGATAATTTCTTGGTGCTCAGGTATAGAACCCTGATTGCCGAATATTTTGTTCCCGAGAAATCGGTCAAATTTTATGCAGACAAATTGAATGTCACCGAACGGCGGCTCACCAAAGCAACCGAACAGGTGACGGGGGTCGGTGCCAAAGAGCTGATCATTGATCATGTAATGGAAGAAGCAAAACGGCAGCTCACCCATTCGGAAAAAAATGTGAAAGAAATCAGCTTGGCATTGGGATTCAGCGGCGAGCAGAATTTCAGTGCTTTCTTCTTCAAATATGCGGGTATAAGGCCCACCGAATTCCGCAGAAGGGCCAGTTTGTAGGGGTTCACCTACAAAATGTAAATAAACAACTACATCGATACAAGAATGCATATTTCATGTGCTGTTTTTCATATTTTTTCGGATTCAACCCCGCTCTACCTTTGTGCTGTCCTTTCGGATTAATAAGGAAAGCAAAAGAAAAAACAAAAAAATAGTAAAAACACAATCATGAAAAACAGCGTGAAAAATCAATTGAAAAAAGTAGTTTTGGCGACAATGGTAGCTACCCTGGGCGTATTTGCCGGAGTTGCAGATGCGCAGACAACGGGTTTAAGTGGCAGTCAGGTTGGGCCTGTTGGCAATGGCAGTCCCGCACAGGTAGCGTTAAATGTAATCCTGAAACCGGTACGCACGTTGACGGTGAGTAACGACCAGGTAAATTTGGTGTATGAAACAGCGGCTGATTACGAAAATGGCGTGAGCTATACAACGACCGGCGGCCACCTTCGGGTAACCAATATAGGCGGTGGTTACAAAATCTATGTGAAAGCTTCGACCCCCAATCTGTTGGGTGAAAACGGCAACAACAATACCATCGATGGTAGCACGGTAACGGTTACGGGATTGGCCCAATCAGGGGTACAGGCGTACACCCGTAAAATTAATGAGATCAATGGCGGCACGTATGGGGCGGAACTTTTCCACCACAGCAATAACGCCAATGTCGTAGACAAAGCATACGATGTGAAATATGCAGCGGCTGGTCAGGGTGCATATCTGGACAAACTGTTCCAAAACAAACAGACCAAATATACAGTAAACGTGGTCTATACGATAGTAAGTGAATAACAACAGTTAAAAACAAAATGACATTGGGGTTGTAGCTACTACGGTTACAACCCTATTGTTATATATCTATCCTATGAAAACAACACTTCTCAAAGCCATTGGGGGTATTTTTGTTCTCCTATTGGGGTTTGGTAGCGTCGCAACGCAGGCCCAAACGGGAATCTCTATTAGTCCGCCGAGGGTATATTTCGTGATCGGACCCGGCCAGAGCCAAACAGAAAAAGTGGTCGTCAGTAATCCCAGCCAAGATTATCCACTGGAATTGGCCGTCTCATTCGAAGACTGGGCATATACTACGTATGGAGATAATCAGATGTTCCAATCCGGTACGTTGGCCACGTCATGCGCGGCGTGGATCTCCGTTCCCGAAGCATATTTTTCACTTGCTCCGGGCGAAAGCAAAGAAATTGATGTGCAAATGACGGTTCCGGCCGCTTACCGAAACGACACGGTACCCGTTCATACGGCGATCCTGTATGTGACGCAGCTCAATCCGCGTGATGGAGTAGACCAACAGGGAGCAAATATCCGCATTGCTGTGCGAACAGGAATCAAATTATACCAACGTCTGCCTGGATCCTTCCATCCAAATTTGGAAATAACCAATTTTCGGTATGAAAACGTAGAAATACCCAGGGTAATACTTGATTTTGAGAATGATGGTGATGTATGGGCGGATGGGCAGATCAGTTTGGAGTTGCTGAATCAAGCTACGGGGACGAAGACGGTACTTCCCGATGTGCTGTTTTACTCGATGCCCGGCGATCAAAGACAGCAGTACCTGGAGCTGCCGGAAAAGTTGGAAGCGGGAAAATACGTTGCGACGGCCATCGTCAACTATGGGGAGGCAAATACAATTAAAATTGCCGAATTGGAATTCAGCCATGACTAACCGGATTTTTTGGTGGATTGCTATCGGGTTAGTAGGTTGCTGGCCGTCGGTTCTTCAGGCACAATTGAGGTTCAATGTTTACAGCGGCGGATATCTGAATGTGACAGACTACGGAGGGTACACCACGCCGGATGGCGGGCATCAATTCCACATCCAATATCAGGGGCAGCAGATCGATGAGCCAAACTGGGCCATCCGTGCGCGGATCAATGGACAGATCAGACCGGTTTCCGGACAGAACGTTTCGGGACTTCCGTTTCCTGCGGATAAATTGAGTTTCCGCTTTACGCACGACAATGGCAACAGCCCCACGCTGGCCGAAATCGGGGCGAGTACGGTGTTTATCCCGTTCAATGCAGCAGGTGAGACCCTGCTGATCCCAAAGTCAAACGCATCCATTCGTTATCAAAACTCCTACGGTGGCAGTATGCAGTTCAACTTGTATTTTGCCATCCAGGTAGCTGGCGGCACTTATCTTGATCAGTTTAAGAATAGCGCACCTTACCAAATCATTGTATATGCCGTACCCATTACGTTTACGATGTACAATCGGGAAGGGAATATATTGGGGTATCAGGATGTAGTTTACCACATCCAGGTGAACCAAACCCTGTCCGGGACACCGTCCGCAGAACCGGCTTACGGTATCGAAGTGCTCGGTGATGCCCGTGAAGGTAAGCTGGAATTCGGAAGTATCGGCAATTATACCGAAGGGGTAACAGTGGCATACAACGACGGGCTGAAGATTAATTCGAACACCGGTTTTTCCGTCGCTGTAAAGGCCGTCGGTCCGGAGATGGTGTCACGCTCTGGGGGGCAGGGTACGCTGCCCGTTTCGGTTGTGCATCTGCGGCTGTACCCCGGCAGCAGTCCTGCCCAGCTTGGTAGTTACGGGGAGATAACCTTGTCTGACGCCTACCAGGTACTGTTTAATACCCCCGTTGGAAGAAGCACGGCGCAGTTTTTTAACATCGCTTATCGCACAGTTGGAAATGACGAGCGTTTGCTTCACGCACGGTCGGGTACCTACACCACAACGCTGCTTTACCAGTTGGTTCCACAATAATCAGTCATATGGGCATTCATTACCTGCATATCCTTCTTACGGTAAGCCTATTTGGGTTGTTTGCAGTTCCGGCATCGGCGGTGCAACAGCAAACGGTTATGCAAGGTGCGTATGGGCTAGTGGCTGACTCGTTGGTTACTGGGACAAACGGGGATATCGTTGGAATCACGGTAGCTTTGGAAAGTTCTGCATCAGATACCGTAAAAGGGTCCCTTCGTATTGTGGTACCAATGGGCGTACAGGTTCTTGGAAATCGCATGCGGGAACTGGAGCTTGCCGCAGCCGGAAAGCGGTACGTCCCTATCAAGCTGCAATTAGGTGCAGATGCCGCAGCGGGTGAATATCCGGTCATTATTCAATGGACCGATGTATCGGGGCAGGTTTTGGCACATGTGCAGACAACACTGCGTATTCAACCTAAGCGTTCCGTTTGGCTGCAGGCCCTTACTGCCAATGAACTGATGCGGCAGGTAGGCGACTCGTTGTCCATCCGTGTATTGATACGCAATGCCGGCAATACGCAGGAACGGGTACGTCTCGTGATTTCAATGCCTAATCAGCAGGGAGGGCGCCGGTTTGCTGCGAAAGATTTGGAATTAGGGGCGGCGGGGGATACAACGCTGGTTTTCGGGTATGTGATTGACCGGGATTTGATTCGGCTGGAGCGCTTCACGGTCAACGTTGTGGGCATGTACAGCAACGACGAGATTTTCGGTAATACAACCATCAGTGTACAAAACGCATCGGCAAACAGGCGGTATGAAGATCCGCTGCATACTTCTGTTCCCGTTTGGTCTTACCAGCGTAATTACGCCACTTTCATTGCACGCAATCCGTTCAGCGATTATCCGTCCTGGCAATTGAATGGTCAGGGGAGTTATCAGCTGGCTCAGGGGCATCTTGACTTCAGCACATTTGCTTACCAATGGGGCGCCTGGCGGAATACGCCGATTTTGAATAACACATGGCTGAACGTTGAGCAGGATAACAAGGGGATTACCGTTGGGAATATCACAGAGAACCTGGAAACATTCGTAAACGGCAGGGGTGTAAAGGTTTATTTTTCGGATTCGCTGAAATCCGAGCATATAGAAGCGGGATTTGTAGATCGGACGTTCGATCTATTGGGATCGGATTATCGGCCGGCGTTCGGCAACGGCTTCACGGCTTATCTGCGCACACGGTTGGGTGAAGGAATTCCCGAGCGGAAGCGTTATGTGGGGACTGCCATATACGAACGGCTACCATTTGAAAACAGTGAAAGTATCCTGTATATGAATAGTTTTGACGTATTGCGACAGGGCCTTCAAAACAAAGTACGGTTGGTAGCCGATTTTGGTCCCGCCCTGACGCGACCGCTGTATGATGCAAAGGACGGGGACTACCAGCCGGCAATGGCAGCGGGGGTACAGCTACAGGCAAATCTTGCACAGTGGATGATCAACAGCACCAATTATTACAGTACGGGATATTATCCGGGTATTAGGCGGGGTGCACTGCAACTCAACCAGCGGGTCACCCATCCGGTTCGGCGGGCAAATACCTGGGTAGGATATAGCTTATACCAATATGCGCCGAAGTATTTTGAGAACCAGCCGTTTTATCAGAACGACTTTCTGACATCCCGCACGGAGTTGGGAATATCTTTCCCCTTGACTGACTTTCTCAGTCTTTCGGTGGTTCCGTTGTATGAATATGAAGAAGGTCGTTACTATTTTGGGAATGGCAACCAAACACAACCCGATATGAGCCTTCGTACGTATCGCCTGAACAGTACCCTCAACTGGCGCAGCCGGAACCATCAACAGTATGCTTACCTGCAGATGGAGGGGGGACGGATGCAGTCGTCACTCACGGCAGGCGGAGAATGGCAGTTGCGGGCAAACCTGTCTTATAACTATGCATGGTTCAACTTCAACGCAAATCTGCAACGCGGCAATTTCTCACTGATTGAGGCGGCCAACAACTGGTATTTCGGCAGAGCGGGAGCTTACCGCACTGGGGCATCGGCTTCTGCCCGCCGTGAGTTTATGGCCAAACGGTTGCAAACGGAAGCTGGTATTAGTTATTACAGCGACAGTTTCTCCGGTCAGAATTGGATGGGTAACGCCCGTGTGCAGTATGCGGTGACTCCAAAGACGGCTTTTTTCTTTTTGGGGCAGTTGTATCGGTATCATACTCCCTATTATGCCGGTTTCTCCAATACCAACATACAGCTGGGTATCCATCAGACATTGCCGGCCGGAAGGGGAACTTTGGTCGAAAAGCGGGGATCTATCGAACTTTTCGTTTATCGTGATGTGAACAACAATGGCATTTTCGATGAAGGCGATATTGCGGCCGTCAACACCATGGTTATGATAAACCAGGCGGTCTTCATCACCGGTAATGACGGCAAGGCGACTTATCGTCGTGTACCGTATGGCCCGCAGCAGATCAGTGTGCCTGTGCAGCAGGGTTGGTATGCCCCAAGTGCGACGGTGGAACTCGGCTCAAAGTGGCTTAGGGCCACCGTTGGCCTTCAGCAGGCAGGCTCAGTGCGTGGAAGTATACGGTATCAGTTTGATAATCGCCTGAGCTTTGAAGTAGATGCGGTATTAGCCGGCTTTACGGTTGTTGCAAAAAGTACCACCGGCTATACCGCACGGGCAGTAACAGATAATCAAGGGAATTATGTGCTTTTCCTGCCCACAGGCAGCTATGAGGTCAGTATTGTGGAAAATAGGATGCCTCAGCACGTCTATGTGGAAACACCCATCCAGCATATCGCTGTTGAGGCTAATGCAATTAATACAGGGCCTACGTTTGTACTTAAAGTAGAAGAAAAGCAAGTGGAGGTCAAGCGGTTTTCATCGCCATAGCCTTATCTTCCCATAGGCGTTTTTGGCATGCCGCGCATCATCCGGGCCATCGCCGCCGGATTGGACATTTGTTTCATCACCTTGCGCATATCGCCAAATTGCTTCATCAGCTTATTTACTTCCACCAGATCGGTGCCAGAACCTTTCGCGATGCGGGCGCGCCGCTTTTGATCAATCGCATCCGGGTTTTCACGCTCGTAGGGCGTCATGGAATTGATGATGGCTTCGATGGGTTTGAATGCATCGTCATCGATATCGACATCTTTGATGGCTTTGCCCACACCGGGGATCATACCCATGAGATCCTTCATGTTACCCATTTTCTTGATTTGCTGAATCTGGCTACGGAAGTCGTTGAAATCAAATTTGTTTTTGCGGATTTTACGCTGCAGTTCTGCGGCCTGTTTTTCATCAAATTGCTGCTGTGCTCGTTCGACGAGTGAGACCACGTCGCCCATGCCCAAAATACGGGAGGCCATCCGATCGGGATGGAACACATCGAGGGCCTCCATTTTTTCGCCGGTACCGATAAACTTGATGGGTTTATTGACTACCGATTTAATGGACAGGGCGGCCCCGCCGCGGGTATCACCATCTAGCTTCGTAAGTACCGCACCGGTGAAGTCAAGGCGGTCATTGAATGCTTTCGCGGTATTGACTGCGTCCTGACCGGTCATCGCATCCACCACGAAGAGGATTTCATGGGGCTGTGTTGCATCCTTTACGGCTGATATTTCATTCATCAATGCTTCGTCGATGGCCAGGCGCCCAGCTGTATCGACGATGACGACATTATATCCCTTATGTTTGGCTTCGGCCACGCCGGCCTGAGCAATACCAATGGGGTCTTTTGATTCGCGGTCTGTATATACCGGCACATCTACCTGCTGTGCAAGCACCTCCAATTGGTCGATAGCGGCCGGGCGGTATACATCGCCTGCCACGAGCAAAGGCTTCCGGCCCCTTTTTTCTTTCAGGTATTTTGCAAGTTTACCGGAAAATGTGGTCTTACCCGCACCGTTAAGACCGGCGATCAGAATAACCGTGGGGTTTTTTGATAAATCGAGATCGGTAGCCGAGCCGCCCATCAGTTCGGTCAGCTCGTCGTTCATGATCTTGGTGAGCAACTGGCCCGGTGAGATGCTGGTGAGTACATTCTGGCCAAGAGCCTTCTGCTTTACCTCGTCGGTAAATGCTTTGGCCGTTTTATAGTTTACGTCCGCATCGAGCAACGCTTTGCGGATTTCTTTCATCGTCTCCGCTACGTTAATTTCGGTAATATTTCCCTGGCCTTTTAATACCTTAAACGCTCTGTCTAACTTATCCTGTAAATTCTGAAACATTGTTCCGTTACTATATAAATATCAATGAGCTGCAAAGCTACAAAATCTATCATAAAAAAGTCCGCCCCGAAAAATCCGGGGGCGGACCCACCTAAACCTAAAACTATGAAAAGAATCGTTAGTCCCTTCTTCCCAACAGCATGCTGGCGTAATAGAGCAGGGTTACCAATGACGATAACGCTGCTACGACGTAGGTCATTGCCGCCCACCACAGGGCATCTTTTGCCCCATCGTGCTCTACCGTACTGTGGGTAATACCTTTGTTGTCTAGCCAAGCCAGTGCCCGCTTGGACGCGTCAAACTCTACTGGTAACGTCACGAAGGCAAATAGTGTCGTAATCGCCAGCAAGGCTACACCGATGGTCAATACCCAAATATTGCCCGAAAAAGCCATGATTACACCAATTAATAACACCCATTGAACCAAGTTGGAAGCAACACTCACGATCGGTACCATTGCCGAACGGAATTGAAGCCAAGAGTAAGCTTTGGCGTGTTGGACAGCGTGCCCGCATTCGTGAGCGGCTACCGCGGCGGCGGCCACACTGCGGCCGCTGTATACTTCCGGACTTAAATTTACCGTCCGGTTAGCGGGGTTATAATGGTCGCTCAACCGGCCTTGGGCCGAAATGATCTGAACGTCATAAATACCATTGTCATGCAGCATTTTTTCGGCTACATCCCTGCCGGTCATTCCGCTGCTCAACGGCATTTCGGAATATTTCTTGAACTTGCTTTTGAAACGCCACTGTACAATCATGCTGACCAACATGATTCCGATGAAAATAATCCAATAACTTGCCATATATCTTTTACTTTACTGTTTTTGTTTCTACTTATTGAAAGTGTTCGGCAAAAAGTATACCGCATGCATTGCGCTGACGATATGGCCGACACCGATCGTCACGAATATAAAAAATATCGCCGCGACCTGCAAATCCGTCGGGTGTTTCTACGGGTTGATGACAAAGTTGCTGGTTGTACGGTGTTATTCGAGCTCTTCTATTCGTTTTTGAACGTAATCCACATAGATCTTTTCGGCTGCTCCGGGTTTCTGTTGGAGGTAGATCCGGTAGTAACGGAGGGCATAAAAAAAGCCATCGGTATGGATGGCTTATCTATTTGTCGATATATCAAGGTTATACCGTCATAATATCCTTTTCCTTGGCATCGGCTAGCCTGTCTACGTCAGCGATGTATTTGTCGGTCAGCTTTTGGACTTCGGCTTCTCCGGTTTTGATTTCATCCTCCGATACACCATCGTTTTTCAGCTTTTTGATGACGTCATTGGCGTCCTTGCGGATGTTGCGTACGGCCACCCTTCCTTTTTCAGCTTCTTCTTTTACTTTCTTTACCAGATCCCGGCGGCGTTCCTCGGTAAGCGGCGGAATGTTAAGCCGGATAACCGACCCATCATTTTGGGGAGTCAGTCCGATATTTGCATCAAGGATGGCTTTCTCAATGGGAGACAACATTGTTTTTTCCCAAGGTTGTATGACCAATGTACGTGCATCCGGCGTGTTGATATTGCTTACCTGCGAAAGGGCAGTGAATGTACCATAGTAATCTACTTGGATGCCATCGAGCATGGAAGGCATGGCTTTGCCCGCGCGGATTTTGGTAAGTTCGGATTCCGTGTGTGCCACCGCTTTTTTCATTTGCTCGGCGGTATCTTCCAGTTGTAGGGATATTAGTTCGTCCATGGTTATGCGTTATCGTTGGGTCAAAGATAATTATTCTCGTACTAAAGTTCCAATGGGTTCGCCATCTGCAAGCCGGGAAAGATTTCCGGGCTTGTTCATATCGAAGACAATGATAGGTAGTTTGTTTTCCTGGCACAGGGTAAAGGCCGTCATATCCATCACGCTGAGCCCCCGGTTGTATACATCCTGAAACGTAATTTCATCAAATCGGGTGGCTGTGGGATCTTTGAGTGGGTCTGCCGTGTAGATGCCGTCCACACGGGTTCCTTTCAGTACCACATCGGCATTGATTTCAATGGCGCGTAATGAAGCGGCGGTATCCGTAGTGAAATAAGGATTGCCTGTGCCGGCTCCAAAGATAACGACACGGCCTTTTTCAAGGTGGCGTACGGCTCTCCGACGGATAAAGGGTTCACAGATCTGCTCCATTTTGATGGCGGTTAGCAGTCGCGTCTTGATAGACAGCTTTTCCAGGGCATCCTGCAAAGCCATGCTATTAATGACCGTGGCAAGCATACCCATATAGTCCGCCTGGACACGGTCCATCCCTGCTTTTTCGGCGCTGAGCCCCCGGTAGATATTTCCACCTCCGATGACGATGGCCACTTCCATGCCTTTGCTGTGAATTTCTTTTATGTCGCTGGCATATTGTGTGACACGGTTGATGTCAATGCCGTAATTCTGGTCACCCATGAGGGCTTCCCCGCTAAGTTTGAGTAGGATGCGTTTATACTTCATAAAATTATCGTCTTGGAAAGGAACTTCCAGCGGCCAAAGATAAAAGAATTTTTTGACTACCCGATATTACCTCTCGGGCACACCGTGATTAGGAGAGCCAGGCCACGTTCTGTACGGGGGTATGTTTTTGCCCGATAATATCTTTGTATAATTCGGGTTTTCGTGCTTGTATGTATCGGTAACCACCTGCCTGAATCAGCTTTTCAGGTGTAATAATGGCGGTAGTAAAACTGTTGTCAAATGAACGGCACTCAGCAATAACATCTCCGAAGGGGTCGATTATCATGGAGCAACCGTTTTTTAGTTGATTGTCGTCCCTGCCAATCGGATTAGAAAAAACTACATAGATGCCATTGTCGTAAGCTCTTGCCGGCAACCATTTCATCAGCCAGGCCCGGCCTTTCATCCCATCAAACTCCAAACGCAAAGAAGTTGGATCGGCGTCACGGTTATCCCAAAGTTTCGGATCAACAAAACCTGCGCCCGGCCTGGTGGATGGTGTGCACATCGTTACATGGGGCATGAAGATAATATCAGCCCCTAAAAGTCTCGTAGCCCTGACATTTTCGATGATGTTATTGTCGTAACAAATTAAGATGCCACATTTCCATCCATGGATGTCAAAAACACAATAGCTTTCGCCCGGTGTTATATATGGATTGATAAAGGGGTGTAATTTTCGGTATTTCGCGACCAGTCCGTTTTTATCCACACAGACATAGGCTTTGTAGATGTTGTCGTTTTTATCTTTCTCGAATAATCCGGCTAATAGGATCATGTCATGTTGTTTGGCTATCCCGATAAGTTTCAAGAGACTGGGCCCGGAGGGAATGAATTCCGCGAGTTCAAGCATTGCAGATTTCGAAAGATGCCTTGCAAACGTATAACCTGTGATCGAACATTCATGGAAAGCAATTACGTTTGAGCCTTCGGCTGCCGCTTTTTGGGAAAGGCTTTCAATAACTGACAAATTATAGCTTTTATCTGCGCTTTTGTGCTCGAACTGGGCCGTCGATATTTTTATGCTATCCATCTTCAAATTGACATAAGTTTCTGCTTTCTCTATTGTCCGATCAATTCGGCAGCGTGCAACTGTATTTCAGCTCCTTTGCTATAATCCTCATTGAGACGTAGGCGACCTTTTACGGTTATTGGCGTTTCCGTGAACTGTACAGATTCGGATTCCATGAAAATCTCTATCATTGGCGGTATTCCGTTTTGCCCGCAATACATGCATTGCAAAACGGGCAAAACAGATAATAGAAACTTTTCATGTTTTCTACTGGATGTAATGGGTATCATGTAACCTGACAATTTCACATCCTTTCCGTCTAAAGCCATCAATTTATCAGAAAATTCAGGTTTCATCGTGGGATTTGATTCCGGACGCTCGCGATAAACTTGAAACCGGAGTGTCGCAGCAGCTTCCCAAATCTCATTCATTAATGAAAGTGAAAGGTGATTGTTCCGATGTTCTACTTGTGCGCTGACATGCTGTATGGGAATCCCGCAACATAGGATCAAAATAAAAACGTTCAATCTACCGGTAAGCATATAGTAGGGTTAACGCTAAGAATAAATCGGTTTCCTTGTTTTCCAATTTCCTTTGGTAAAGTCCGGAAAATCAACTGGTTTACTCTTATTATTTACAGATAGCTCAGTCAACGGTATAATCGCGCTGCTTGTGACGGAGTCATAAACATCCCAGTCGGGCATTTTCTCCTCTTGTAATGCCAAAACCAACCGGTGCCAGTTTATGGGTGTAGTAGAAGACTGCTGGCCGTGACCGCGTATGGGGCCTGACCGGCGCGGCGCTGGTTTATAATTGAGGTCGATCGGATGTGCGAATTTTTCTAAGTATTTGTCGGGAGATTCCCATTCGTGTGATTCGGGGCTGACTTCATCCAAATAAATTCTACTTCTTGATTTATCTCGCACGTAGACGCCCTTTGTGCCCTGAACCCGAAAATCTTCTCTAGGGTGCGGTGTGTGCGTATCATGGTTTAGCGTGATCAATTTACCATTCGTTGTTCTGATCAGCGTAGCGTTGTAATCGCCTAGTGTGAGTTTCTTAGTGGCGTATTCCGAGTCTGGACCAAATTTCGCTGCGGCATATTGGTTAATCATCACGGATTTGGTGCTCATGGACACCAAATAATCAAACCTGTCGCCATGATTAATGTTCAATATCGGCATCATATTTCTCATTGGGTGATCCGGATATAGATTGCCATTACGGATGGCCGTATACGCGAGCCTCCATGGCTCTCCTTCCGGATCGAATTTGACCTTCCTTAAATCATGGATATAACCGCTTTCCAGATGAAGTATGTCTCCCAATAGGTCGTTTCTCACCATGTTCAATAACGTGAGATCGCCGAAGCCCCCAATGACGATACTCGCCCATTTGCCGGTTTTTTCATGGGTTTCGACCAATTCCCAGGCTTCTTCTAGGGTCTGAACCAACGGTACTTCGCAAGCAGCGTGTTTGTCATTCCTCATCGCTGCCAGGCAAATAGCGCTGTGTGAATCCCAAGGTGTAGCGCAGATCACAGCGTCGAGATCTTCCTCTTCGCACAACCTGACGTAATCCATCGGCCCTCTGCCGTATAAATTGGGAGCTGGTTGTCCGTATTCCGACACCCATTTTTTGGCTTGCTCTAACCGATCCGGCACTATTTCACAGAGTGCTTTCACTTCGACATCGGGTATGCCCAACGCCGCGCTCAAATGATACGAGCCCCGTCCCCCCAAGCCAACAAACCCCAGTTTAATAGTCTTCTTTTCCCCTACTTTCCTGACAGGGGATGCCAGCACTCCTGTCAAACCTGCGTTTAGGGCTATTCCGCCAATCGCAGCACTTGATAGTTTTAGAAAATTTCTTCGATCAAAAGTGTTGTTATTCATAATTCCATTTTTTAATGGTGATATTCATTTCATATCGTTCATGCCCAGCAGTTTCAGTGCATTTTTGTTATAGATTTTCTCTAGTACGGTATCGGGCAGATAGATGCCATAAATCATCCAGCGACCCTGCTGATGGTGGCTTGGCGCGGGATCAAAATATTCGTCGTCCGTTTCAAGAAAGCGATAATATACCTGATAAGCCGTTGCTTTACACGGTGTATCTGTTCCAAAAAGGATCCGATCCTGGTATTTGATCATAAATTTCCGTGCAGTGTACGGTTGCCTGCCCAATTCACTGATTCGTGCGTCGATATCGACATACATATTGGGATACTGATCCAGCCATTTTGAAACTTGTCCGAGGTCCTCCGCTAAATTTCCCATGTGGGTAGAAATAAAATTTGTCTTTGGATGCTTCGCAATCACCCGATAGAGTTGCGCGAGAATTTCTTCCTTTGAATACGGATATTGTGTGCCGTAAAAAGCCCAACTCGGGTTATTAGCCAACTCATCGTAACGCTCATTGTATTCGTCGATGGGGGTATGGAATGCCTTTGGGTCTGAAACATGAATGACGACCGGTATCCCCAATTCTCCGCACTTCGCCCAAATCGGATCGATTCTTGGATCATCCACAGGAATAACGCGGTTCTCTTTATCCCGCACGATTAGCCCCAGTTCTTTCGAAATTTTTAAACCCCGTATTCCCATTTTTACAGCACTTTCCAACTTTTCGGCTTCTTTAATGCCAAAATCGGGTTCTGAAATTTTTGAAAAGTCCGGCCGGAAAAACACGATGAATCGATCCCCTCCGATTTCCTGGGACACCTTAAGATGATCTTTGTAGAAATCACCCATTGATCTTCCGTCCAAGCTGACACACTTCCACACTCCTGCCTTATCCATCTCTTCAAGATATGTCTGCGTGTTCGAAAGATCGCCAAGGTGATTATGAATATCAATAACGGGGTATTTCGGCTTAGTGATATCGGTTTCTTTTACAACCAGTTGGCTTTTGGGTTTCCAGTCAACCAGTTTTAAGTCTCCCACTTGTCCATACGTGTGCAAAACCGGTATCAAGAATAGGCATAGCATGGCATTTCTAACATTTTTCATCGGAATAATTGTTTATTTATTACTGTCAAATTATTGGTTTTGTGTCAAACTCGTATTCTTCCTAACCCGTTTGCTCTTTTAAGAAACTTCAGCAGGGAAAAAGGATGTAAAAATTAGACAACTAACTCCTGTGTCTAATCAACCTGTTGAAAAACAAGGAAATAAATTTAAAAAGAAGGTGGCCGTTAGGTGGCTTATTAGAAAATTGCTGTGTATCTTAGTTAGAAAGAATGACACGAGAACTGTGACAAGTGTTAATTGAATATAATTGAACCGAAACTTTCGTAATCATGAAAGTTGTTTTTTGTTAATTGCCATAACCAGCTAACCGACTTTGGCTCATCATAGTCCACACGATAAAAGTTTGCCCGCCAGCGATCACCCTTGTGCGGCGGAACATGATTTAAAGGGATCAGAAGTTTATAGGGAATGAAAAACTCTGCAACCCAGCCGTCAACCGCTGCACCTGGTTTTTTTTCGCCACCCAACGCAGCTGTTTCATGATCGGTCTGCCTATCGGCATCGTAATGAAATGGCTGCCATCTTAAAAGATCTCCATTCGTATTAGCAACTAGAATGGGGAGCTCATGGTTAAGGGGGGAAATTTCATACTCAAAATATGTTGGATAATTCTCATCCGGCCAAAGGAAAACTTCCGCCACATCTTCCTTCCATAGGTCCATAAAATCAGCGTTCATCGATGAAGTCAATTTATTGTCCTGGCAACTGAAAAGAAAATAAAGACCGGTTTCAGAATACAATGCCTTTACATTCGTCTGCAGGGGGTTATCTTTAAACTGTTCGCGTTTAGCAAGTACGATCCATTCAGCTTTTCCCCAATTTTCGTTACTCCCATCACCGGTGACCTGAAAATCGGCCGCCTTTTGCACATGGTAAACCGCGGATTTGTTCTCACCATCCCCATTGCTTTCCCGGTTACTACATGCAGTAATCAGGGACAAAACAATGATTAAGAGGGATTTGTACATCATATGAATCTATTTTAACGTGAATTCAGTAACGCTCCTCACGGTGCAGCGAACTAAAAAACTAAATCCTATTGCCTATTTTACCGTTGTCGAACCAATTAGGTTTGCACCGAGGTCAGCATCCCAGCTATTTCCCTTATTCGCGAACCGTATGCAGCGCCTGTTGGCGCTTTGCTCTTTGGGGTCGTTGATTTTCAGGTAGATGCCGTAATCTCCGGCGGGAACGCTGCCAAATTCGGACATCGCAACCGAGAAGTTCAGGTCACGCCAAGCAGCGGTATTGTCGGGCCGGCCGTTTCCGTTCTCATCGGCCAGCCAGTCCCTGGCATCCAGGTTGGTAAGTGCGGTGTAGGTGCCGGAACCGGTTTTGGATTTCAGGATAACCGACACATTTTTCCGGTTGACCACATTGCCGAAACCGACGTTCTGGATCCTTCCCTCGAACCTCAGGGTACCGTTCTGCTTTACCCATCCGCTTGCTTTGGCCTCACGCAGCACCAACCGGTATCCGAGCCGGTCGCGCATGTACTCCAGTCCGTTCCTGCCGTCATATACCGGGTCAAAGACGGCCGTTTTGGTTGGTCCGGTGAAAGGGGGAGTTGTCTCACTGCCCGATGCGGGAAACGTAACCGGTTTGGTAACGTTCGCTTCATTATAACTAAAATTGCTCCACCGCGAATAATTACCGTGCCGCATGTTTGCAGCAGTTGTCCGGAATAATTGGGCTTCTAGGATAGCGCCCGGCATATTGCCATGTACGTTATCACCGATCCCGCCTTCGACCTGGGTCATTGTGTTTTGGTTATGGATCCAGGTAAGCGCTTTGTAACGATCAAAAGTTCCAGCATCGAGTCCGGAATTAGTCAACAAGCTACGTCCTTTGGATTCTGTCTGCGTATATCTATTTGCATAACTATCGTCAAATACCCCAAAACGTGCCTCCGGTGTGCCCTTTTTGGGAACCGGTATCTCGTGCATATTATCAAAGTTGTATGTCGTCCCGTAGGTAGCATTATACCATACTAAGAATCCGCCAGAATATGCGATCAGAATCCGCGAATCGGGCACCGCATCCAGATAGGCGTCCATAACCTTCCTGTATGCCTCGGGGTCCTCGGCCATGGGGGAGGAATGCTGTTCGCCCCATGGGCCAAACATTCCGGTTTTGACACACATGATGATGTCCTCGAATTCATGGAAAACCGGTTTGAGCTGCCAGATGTGGTATTCGATCCAATTTTTGTCCGTATGGCCGGGTACATCGCACATGGCCGAAGGATTATTGGGGGTTACGTATGCCGGTTCGGGCCCGTGGATCAG
>NZ_BMIK01000009.1 GCF_014642075.1 Parapedobacter defluvii
CTCTTTCATTTCAATAATATTTTGGGCGTAAAACTACAGACAGTCAATCAATCTGGAAATATGTGGTTGGTCGGGCGGATACGTTGCTGGTGGAGGAGATTAAACAGGGTAATGATCGGGTGGTGGTTTGCAACCAGTGCTCCACGTCTGGATCTCCGTCGCTTCGCTAGGATCTCCTAGGCCGTGTCTGCACTGGTTGCAAACCAGTAGGGGTAGGGGTTGGGGGGTGGATCTGGAGCGTTAACTTCTCCCTAAGCAGCTTAGCAAGTCCACAAGGAACCTAGTGGCGTGACCAAAGGGAGCGTTACAGTTCCGTTGGGCACTTATTTTCTCCCTAAGCAGTTTAGCAAGTCCACAAGGAACCTAGTGGCGTGAGCGAAGCGAGCGTTACAGTTCCGGTGGGCACTTATTTCTTCCCCTAAGCAGTTTAGCAAGTCCACAAGGAACCTAGTGGCGTGAGTGAAGCGAGCGTTACAGTTCCGGTGGGCTTGCTAACTGCGACCCCGTCCCAGTTGCGTTGCGTAACCAAAGCGCAACCAGAACGATCACCGAAAAACAAAGAAATGAAAGAAAACCAAGAAACAGTCGGCCTACCCGAAGCGGGGAAACCGGCAATTTACGAACAAATCAAAGAAGGACTCGCGGTGGCGAGCCAACTAATCATTGCTTCACCGTTGAAGCTGCCGCCCAAACTTGTAGTGGTAGCCAAATACCTCGCACTGGCGCTGGGTGTATTGGAAGCGGTGGAAGGCGCAGCCAAGGATAGGAGGGACGGCGATGAAGACTAACCAGCAGCTTGGTATCGGCACCACAGGTGGAACACTACTGAGTGTGATCGGCCAGTTGGGCGTGTATGATATGCTGCGCACGGCGTTGCTCGCCGCCATTGGTGCCGTGGTGAGCTTTATAGTGACGTGGCTGCTGCAACGTCTATGGCGAAGACGCCAGTAGCCGGTTGAAATTTCGTCAAGCCTGAAGAGACCGCCTACGGGTGGCATCTTCAGGCTTGGTGTTTTTAATCGCGTTTCCCGCTGCGATACAGGTGTCTTATGGCTAACATGCTCACAGATTAACTATCGATTATGTGAAAAAAATAAGGTCACCTTCCTCCAGGTCAATCCCATTAGCTTTGCCGAATTCCTGTCGATAGATAGCCCACAGCTATTCGAATACCTGGATGGTATCGATAAACTGGAACCATTGCCCGATATTTTCTTTAATACGCTCGTAGATAAGCTTAAAACCTATTTTATATCCGGAGGCATGCCCGAGGCGGTAGCCACACTGGTAGCGACGGGAGATGTACAGGCCACACAGCAGGTATTGCAGGATATATTGAATGCCTATGTGCTCGACTTTTCAAAACACGCAGACAATAAAGATATACCGAAAATCCAATACATTTGGTCTTCGATCCCATCGCAGTTGGCCCGTGATAATAAAAAATTCCTGTATCAAACGGTACGTGAAGGAGCGAGGGCAAGGGACTATGAAGATGCGTTGCTTTGGCTTTCGCATGCCGGGCTGCTGCGTCGGCTCTCTTTGTTGGATCCCATTGCTGTAAAGGAGGGCAACCGTCTATTTACTGAATTCAAAGGGGCGCTGACCGAAAATTTTGTGTTGCAGCATCTGGTAGCTTGTTTTGAAGGCACACCTCGGTATTGGACGTCAGGGAATCAAGCTGAGGTCGATTTTCTGTTGCAGGTGAAAAATGACATCATTCCCATTGAAGTCAAGGCAGAAGAAAACGTAAGGGGCCGAAGTCTCACGATTTATAACCAGCACTATAACCCGCCCGTACGACTTCGGTATTCCCTAAGGAACCTGAAAATGGACGATGGCATGTTGAACATTCCATTGTTCATGGTCGATTATACGGAGAAATTGCTCAACCTTCGGCGCTAACCGCCTTTTTTGCATTTATCGTTTCATCACCGCTACAGCCTGCATCCCCCTTTGGCTACGCATAGCGGTATACGAAACCCGATCGCCCGTATTCAGTTCCATATCAGGCTGAGCAAGGCTTTTGACGTGTACAAAAAGCCGCTCCTTTGTTTGTTCGTCAACGATAAAACCGTATCCTTTGGCCGGATCGAAATAGCTGATAACGCCGGTCGGCAATTCCTCGGAATCCGCCGGTGCGGCTTTCGGAATATCAATGACAATTTCTTCGGCTGCGATCGTGTACGATTTTTTGGGATCGGGCGGTGTTTCCGAAAGGTTTCCGTTTTCATCAACATAAGCCATCATTTCGTCAAGGCTTTTCCCTTTGGTTACGGTGTTCCGCCGTTCGTCTCTCCGTAATTCTTTTTCTCTTCTTCTTTCGATTTTCTTTTTTCTTCGTTCTCTTTTACTAAATGTTTCTGCCATTAATTATTGATTTTTTGATAAATACTATATTTTTCATGGATATCGGGCGCATTACCATACCCCAGTATGGGCCACGGGAACCGTGCCGCGACTTTGCCGCAGGCCATACCCGGATTTACAGAAAATTATTTTCAGAAAGCGCAGCTGAATCGCAACGCCAAAATGTTCTTATGAGCGTAGTTTGCCATGGAATTGAGCGAATATACAAAAAATAAATGACTTGCGGAGTTAGGTTGTTACGCTTATGCCCGGCCCTAATATAAAAAACCGAAAAGCCAAAGAGGGATTTTATTGCCAAACCCAGTTTCTAAATCATCGGCAGCTATAATATAATCGCCCGTATCAGCTACCTGCTTCGCTGATTTGCCCTTTCCACCGATTTCTATCGTTACAGCTCCCACTTTGAAATCACCAGATTTTGGCGACCATACATTGGCGCCACTATTTAACAGTTGGTTCAACAGAAACGTTTCACGGAGATTACCTCGGTCCGGATTAGGGTTCATAGCAAAGGCAAGGTGGGTATTCTCAAGATACAATTTCTCCGGTTTCTGCAAGCGCGACATGCCTTTGCCTTCGACCGTCAATATATTTAACAGCTTGGCATCCTTCAATTGATGGATATACTCGTAGATCCTATCGCGGACAATATCGAGTTTCGACGCCAACGCCGAGATGTTGGGTTTGAAAGGGTTGATACCAAGTGGTAGCCGTATCGAGCAGACTGTGGTTATAAAAATAGGTATGATCGGCAGTTACATATAGCGCTTTGCTGAACGAGTCACCTAAATCATATTTAAGGTGTTGCAGCATCAGGGTGGTTTTTCCAGCGCCACGGGGCCCCTTTTATACCAATCATCCGCAATTTCCAATTAATTTTACCGTGCAGGAAACGTCTGAATTCATTGCTTACCGAAGCCAAAAGGCCTTGTTGAAAGATAAATAGTGACTCCATGCTGTTGTTTTGAAACTACAAAAATCTATCCTCGCCCGATAAGAGACGTCGCTATCGAAATACTCCGTTGTAGGTATTTGTCTTTTCCGCCCCCGCAGTTTGTCCCCTTTTCCCAGCCACATTGCTGAATTGTCCCGGTATCTTTGCGTAGACATTGATCAAAACAACACAGCATGGGAAAACTAATTGCAGCAATCAATATGACGCTTGACGGGTTTTGCGACCACACGTACGGCATTGCAGACGATGAACTGCATGAGCATTACAGCGAACTGCTACGCAGTGCCGGTATCATTCTATACGGAAGGATAACCTACCAGCTGATGGAATACTGGCCACCGATCGTAAAAAATCCTACGGGCAACAAAGCAATGGATGAATTTGCGGTGATTATGGACAACGTTCCTAAACTTGTTTTTTCCCGGACGCTGAAACGTGTGGATTGGGAAAGCGCACGGATCGCAACGCGCAGTTTCGAAGAAGAAGTTTCAGTACTCAGGCAACAATCGGAGAAAGACATTTTGATTGGCAGCCGGAGTTTGATCGTGGCCGCAACGGAACTTAAATTAGTCGATCAATACCAACTCTGTGTCCATCCCGTTATCGCCGGGAAAGGGTTGCCGTTATTTGAAAACATCAACGATATGACCTTTCTGAAGCTCATAAAGACCGAAACGTTCGGTTCGGGCGCCATCGTGCTTTACTACGAGCCAACAGTTGCGCCTCATCCCTAAACGATTACCTGTTATGCCCCTTTCTCGGAGCCGTCATGTGCCAGCCTGGCTTGTGCGGGCAACGTGTGTCTTTTCCTGCGGAACAATTTATAAAACTCAAACCACAACACCGAAACCGAGGCGATGACCAGGCAGATCCCCAGTTCGGTTACACGCAGCGGCGTTACGTCAAAAAATCGGGACAGCGGGGCTACGTAAAGAATGGCAAAGAGAATAACCAATACCAGCACCGTGATGCCGGTGAGCAAGCGGTTTCGGCTTCTTAAACGCTCAAAAACACTGTAGAAAAACGAGCGGTTGACAAAGCTCAGCAGGATATTCGCAAAGATCAGCGTGGTAAACACCAGCGTTCTCGTTTTTGCTTCGTCCCCGCCGGTCTGTACGGCCAGCTGATAGGCAAACAGCACACCGGCGGTTATCACCAACCCCTGAACGATGCTGATCGTCAGTTCGCGTCCGTTCAAAAACGTGTCGGTCATGATCCGCGGCGGCCGCTGCATGGCGTTGCGTTCCATGGGTTCATTCTCATAGACAATGGAACAGGTTGGCCCCATCACCAGTTCCAGAAATATGACGTGGACCGGTGTAAAGATCTGCGGGAATACCCAGCCCAGAAACAGGGGCAGGGAAACCGTCAGGATAATGGGGATGTGGATGGAAATGATGTATTGGACGGCTTTTTTGATGTTGGCATAAATCCGCCTTCCCGCTGCAATGCCGGTGATCAATTTACCTAAATCGTCATTGGTAATCACCAAAGCGGCGGCCGATTTGGCGATCTCCGTCCCTTTGTTGCCCATGGCCACCCCGATGTGGGCTGCTTTCAGCGCAGGGCCGTCGTTTACGCCATCGCCCAGCATCGCAACCACCTCGCCCCGTTTTTTCAGTGCGTTTACCACGGCCAGTTTGGCTTCGGGAAACATCCGGGTAAACAGCGTGGTACGTGCCGATAGCTGCATCAGTTCTTCTTCAGTATGATTGATGATCTCGTCGCCGTTTACAGGCGGCGCATCGCTGACGATCCCTGCCTGGGAGGCGATGGCGTTCGTGGTATCCGCATTATCGCCCGTGATGACCTTAACGGCGATTCCGGCCTCGTAAATCCGTTGGAATACATCTTTGATGCCTTTCTTGGGCGGGTCGTAAAAGACCGTCAGCCCCAGGAATTCAAACGGGAAATCCTGCTGTTTTTCAGGGAAGTCGCCTCCTTCGAATTGGGATTTGGCCACGCCCAGTACGCGGTACCCTTGCTGTGCGAAGGCTTTGATCTGGTCCCTAACCCGCTCCTTTTCCTTGGCTGACAGCCGGGATACGCTGAGTAGGGCCTCGGGGGCACCTTTGGCCGCAACAATCCGGTCTTTGCGGGCGTTTTCGAATACGTGCGTCATCATCGGGGGCTTCCCTTCAAGGGGATATTCATGGAACATGCGGTAGTCACCCCGCAGGTCGTTCGGCTGCGTTTGCTCATAAACGCTGTGCAGCGTTTTTTCCATGGGGTCAAACGGGGCGGGTTCGCTGCTCCACATGGCATAGCTGATGAGAGTGGACAGCTCCGGGTCGTTGAATGCGTCATCGCCATAGCGCTTGTCGGTCCGGAAATCATATAGGGCGATCAGGTGCATCGAGTTTTCGGTAATGGTGCCTGTTTTGTCCGTGCAGATAACCGTGGTGCTGCCCAGTGTTTCCACAATGCTGCTTCGTTTGATGATAATGCCTTCCTGCATCAGTTTCCAGGCTCCCAGTGCCATGAACGTGGTGAATGCAACCGGGATTTCTTCGGGCAGCACCGACATGGCCAGCGTAAGCCCGTTGAGCAGGCTCGCAATGAAGTCGCCGGTCTGATAATACCGGAAGATGCATACCATCAGGAAAATGACGATGCCGATGACGGCCATCGTTTTTACGAACCGGGCGATCTGAAGCTGCAGGGGAGAGGGTTCCGCTTTGATCGTCAATAACGATTCGCCGATCCGGCCGATCCGGGTTTCCTTCCCGATTTTCGTTACCTCGAAAACAGCCAGCCCCGACACGGTGAGCGTGCCGCTATATACCTGGTTGTCTTCCGCCTGGCTGTCTTTGAATACGGAAAAGCTCTCGCCGGTAAGCGAAGCTTCGTTGACGGAGAAATCATTGCTGTGTACAATGCGCCCGTCGGCGTTGATGATTTTCCCTTCCTCGGTGATGCAAAGATCGCCCACGGCAATTTCGTGGGTGGGGATGTCAACGACCGTTGAATTCCGGATCACGCGGCTCAGGGGCTCATTGAGTTTTTCCAGCGCTTCCAGTGCTTTTTTGCTGCGGTTATCCTGATAAAAGGAAATGGCAGATACGGCAACGATGGCGGCAAACATAAAGGCAGCTTCGCCGTAGTCGCCCACCGCTACGTAGATGAACGAGATGACGATCAGCAGGATGAGCATCGGTTCTTTCAGGATATCGATGAGCAGCAACAGCCCGGAGCTTTTGGGCGCGGCATCCAATTGATTATAACCGTATTGCTTCCGGGAAGCGGCTACTTCGCTGTCGGTGAGGCCTTTCAGGTGGCCGGGGATGTGATAAGACATACTGCTGATTGTGATGACAGGTTAAAGGTACGGATTATTCCATCGGGTAGGGTGAAACCGATCGTGACAGAAATCATTCAATTATCAGACATTGATCATTGTAACCTGCATTCCCTTAAACGAAATTTACGCAGCTGATTCGTGTAAATTCTCTTCACCAATAGGGGGGCGCGGTAAAACGAGACTATTTTGTTTTTGATTTATTTTTCAGAATTTTGTTATGAACTTTTTGATTGTAAGCGCATTATCCATAGGTAGCCCGTGTCTTGTAACCCACCTGCCGGCTACCGAAGTTGGTGTTCGGACCTCACTCTTTGCGTATGAAATTAAGGGTCGATTCGGATTTCCGCCTGTTTTTGATGGGGGTGTTGTTGATCACTGCCGTGTCCCTGATTGTTATCTGGGCTCCCGGTAATGCAATGGCATGGTCGACCGCCTATATATTGTTCCTTTTATATTTCCTTTGGTTGGGCGTACGTGGCAAATATTACAATGTATTGGCCGTTATTACGACGGCGAGCGTCGTATTGACGTATTTCCTGTCCATTGAACGGGACAATTGGGGTCTGGCCACCTTTTCGGGAAGCTTTATCGCAATATGTACGGTCTGGACGGTGGTTTACTTCATGTACCGTCAAAAACGGTACATCGCGGAAGAGCTGAAAGACAAGGCCCGGCTTGACGCAATGTTCGAAAACGCAACGGAAGGTATGTTAATGGTAAACCAAACCGGGGAAATTATCCTGTCCAACACCTATGCGGAGCAATTATTTGGCTACAACCGGAATGAAATGATCGGCAGCAGCATAGAAAAGCTAATCCCCACACGTTTCGCCAGTCAGCACGCCGCACATCGGAATCGCTACCATGCCGCACCGCGCAACCGGCCGATGGGTGCGGGATTGGAGTTGTATGCGCTGCACAAAGACGGGCATGAATTTCCGGTCGAAATCAGTCTGGGTTATTTCGAGGCCGACAGGAAGACGATCGTCATCGCTTTTGTAAACGATATTTCCGAACGCAAAAAGGCCGCCGAACAGATCCGCACGGAGCAGGAACGAACCAAGCGGCTGAACGAAGAACTGGAACTCCGGGTAACGGAGCGGACCAGGGATCTGGAAACCGCCCTGGAACGGCTGAAGACAACCAATGAAAGCCTGCGAACGATGGAAGTCAACCTGCTGAAAGCACTGGACAAGGAACGGGAACTGGGCGAATTGAAATCGAGGTTTGTGACCATGGCATCCCATGAATTCAGGACACCCCTGAGTACCATCCTTTCCTCGCTTTTTCTGCTTGAAAATTACAATACCGATGAATACGAGCAGGAGAAGACAACCCATATCAGCCGGATCAAACGTGCGGTGAACAACATGACCTCCATCCTGAATGATTTCCTATCGCTCAGCAAAATGGAAGAAGGAAAAGTGGAGATCACGTATATGGGTTTGAATATCCGGCACAGCATCCTGGAGATCGTGGATGAAATGGATGCAGTGAAGAAGCGGGGCCAACTGATTCAGTACGTGCACGAAGGAGGAGTTGAAGAAATCCGCATGGATGAGCAGTTTCTTCGCAATATTCTACTCAACCTGGTGTCTAACGCGATTAAATTTTCGGGCGAGGACGGCCGGATCAATATTACTTCCTGCATTGCCGAAGGAAAGCTGACGCTCCGGGTGGCCGACAACGGAGTAGGTATACCCGAAGAAGAGCAAAAGCATTTGTTCAACCGGTTTTTCCGGGCCAAAAATGTACAGAATGTCAGTGGAACCGGATTGGGGTTGCACATCGTGAAGCGTTATGTGGATATGATGGGCGGGACCATTACGCTGACCAGCAGCGGGCAGGGGGGAACCGTATTTACCGTGGAAATACCCGTGGTGCCAGTGCATGCGGCGTCGGGATAGCGCATTGAAACACATTCTACTTACTAAATGCTATACGCATGAAAACGACCATTTTAGTAATCGAAGACAACGAAGAAATCTGCGAGAACATCGCCGGAATACTGAAGATCGGCGGATACGATGTGCTGACCGCATTCGACGGTAAATCGGGCGTGGAGAAAGCCCTGAAACACAAGCCGAACCTCGTGCTTTGCGACATCATGATGCCTGAACTGGACGGGTATGGCGTGCTACACGTACTGTCAAGGCATCCGGATACCGCCGATATCCCGTTTATTTTTCTGACCGCCAAGGCAGAGAAATCAGACTTCCGGAAAGGCATGGGCTTGGGTGCCGATGATTACCTGGTAAAGCCTTTTGACGGGATGGAGCTG
Organism: Parapedobacter defluvii; assembly: GCF_014642075.1. GTDB lineage: Bacteria > Bacteroidota > Bacteroidia > Sphingobacteriales > Sphingobacteriaceae > Parapedobacter > Parapedobacter defluvii. Next base: position 8,908 of record NZ_BMIK01000009.1, read on the forward strand.
TTGGACACCGTGGCGATACGCCTCAAAAAAAGCGAGCAGTTAAAAACCTCTTTCGGCACCCAGCTAGATGACATCGATGCTTTTTTGGAGAATGCGGGCCGATTGCCGGATTTGCTGGGTATTTCTGCCGAGAGACCACGGAAATCATACAAGAAGCGCGACCATATCTTTATGGAAGGCCAATGGCCCAACGAACTTTATTACATCATCCGGGGCGAAGTAAAAACCAGCCGCATCAATCCGGATGGAAAGGAATTGGTTACGGGCATGTTCCGGGAAGGGCAATTCATCGGATACGTACCCTTGCTCAAGGATACGCCTTATACCGATAGTGCCGTTGCCTTGCAGGATACGGAAGTGGGGGTTATTCCCAAACACGATTTCCAGACACTGATCCATACGAACCGTGAGATTGCTTCGAGGTTCATCAAGATCTTATCCAACAACTTGTTTGAAAATGAAAAGCGATTGCTGGAACTGGCCTACCAGTCTGTGCGGCAGCGTGTCGCCTCGGCGTTGACCTATCTTTACAGGCAGCAGGGCATCGCCGATAAGGCAATGCCGCTACTAACGGTGTCACGTAAAGACATCGCTGCCATTGTGGGGACCGCGCTGGAGTCGCTCAACCGTACACTTGCCGATTTCCGTGACGAGCACCTCATCAGCCTGACCGACGGAGGGATCAAAATTTTGGAAATCGGAAAGCTGGAACGAATCAGCCGTTAGCCAAAACGGGATGGGTTCCGAATAAAAATCACGGACGGGTATGATCGTTATCATCGGACTTCAAATCGCCGGAAGCTTAATTTAGCCATTAAGTAATTCGTTAACTTTTAAATGTTAAATACAATGAAAACCAACGAACAATTGCAACGCGACGTTATGGATGAACTGAAATGGGATCCAATGGTCGCAGCTTCGGAAATCGGCGTTTCCGCGAAGGACGGCGTAATCACACTGAGCGGATACGTGGACAGTTTTTCCAAGAAGTATGCTGCAGAAAAAGCGGCGATGCGGGTAAATGGAGTGGTGGCGGTCGCGGAAGATATCCAGGTCCGATTCAGCAAAGCCGGCCGGCGTGACGATACGGCTATCGCCGAAGCGATCCTGAACGCATTCAAGTGGAATACACTGGTGCCTGAATCAAAGTTGAAAGTGAAGGTGGAAGAGGGTTGGGTAACACTCGAAGGCGCCGTCGATTGGCAGTTCGAAAAGGATGCGGCATACAAAGCAGTGCGGGATATTGCCGGCGTACGGAGCATTACGAATGCCATTACCCTGAAACCTCGTTTGGAAAAGATTGATATCGAAAAAACAATCAGGCAGGCGCTTCACCGGAGGGCCACCGTCAATGCGGATAACATCAGGGTACGCACCGAAGGCGGCAAGGTAATATTGAATGGAAAGGCCAATACATGGAATGAGCGGCGGGAGGTCGAAAAAGCCGTTTGGGCTTCTCCGGGTGTAACCGACGTGGAGGATAACATCGCCATTACTGCGCTGTAAGTTAAATCAAGCAGTGTGTCAAAGAGCCGCATCGAGTTTAGCGGTGCGGCCCTAAAAAATAACGTTATGAAACAGCTGTTATGTCCTTTTGATTTCTCGGCAGCGGCCGTAAATGCCGCAAAATATGCAGCGCATCTCGCGCAGGACCGCAATAGAGATTTGGTGCTGCTTTACGTAGAGCAGGTATCCGCGTGGCATGGTGTAGTGCCCGAGGCACCGGGTGCGCTCCCCCTGGCCGACGACGGGGCGCGGGGCACGAAAGAACAGTTGCAATCCTATGCCGCTTCCTTAGAACACGAATTTAAGATCCGGTGTACGGCGGATCTGCGGACATACATAGCGACTGTTTCAGATGCGTTGGGAAAAGCAATTTCGCTTGGCGATTTTGAACTGATCGTGATGGGTACCGGCGGTGCAGACACGGAAATGGACCACCTTTTCGGAACAACCACCTATCAGGTAATCCGGGATGCCCGTAAACCGTTGCTGCTCGTTCCGGAAAATTGTCGGTTTGAAAAGCCTTCAAGAATTTTGTATGCTACAGACTACTGTCCGGATGACCTGAGCCATATCACCGGACTGTTGACACTGTTTGCACGGTACCGACCGGAATTGACGGTATTCCATGTCAGCAAAAAGCGGACAGCGGTCAGCGACGAAGTCTTCCGGTGCTTCCGCAACGTCCTTGAGGATGACTTGGGCCAGAAGCGGAACATCCGGTTTAAACGGGCGGTGGGCGACGATGTGCCGGGCATCCTGACCGATGTGATGCACGACTACGACCTGCTGGTATTGTTTACACGGCACCGTAACCTTGTGTCGAGCATATTTCAGCGCAGGACACTCCGTAAACTGAGCCTCTCTCCGGATTTTCCGATGTTGGTGTTCCCCTACCAAATGGACCGCTAAGCCATTGCTTCGTGGCTTGTACCATCACTCCATCACCAACACACTGGCACCCCTTGTATTTTTCCATTTCAGGTTAACCAGCGCCTGATTGGCCATTTCAAAGGGATAAAGCTGGATGTCGGGCCTGAGGGGAATGGCGGCTGCAAGTTTGAGAAACGCACTGACGTCCTCGCGGGTGATATTGGCAACGCTTTTGATTTCTTTTTCCATCCATAGATGTTCGTGATAGCGCAGTTCAAGCAGTGCATGCTGGTCGGTCTGCTCTTTACGGATGGCATTGATGACCAATCTTCCGCCGGGTTTAAGGTGGCGCAGGGCGCTCAGAACCGGTGTCCAAACGGGCGTGGTGTCGATGATGGCTTGGATGGGAAACGGAGGAGTGTCGGTGGTGTTTCCTGCCCAATGGGCACCCAGCGACCGGGCGAAGGCCTGCTCTTCGGAACTGCGGGCAAAGACCAGGATGCGTGACGATGGATAAAGATAGCTTGCCGTCTGGAGCACCAGGTGGCCGGATGCCCCGAAGCCGGTAAGCCCCAATATATCTCCGTCTCTGATGCCGGCAAGCTTCAATGCCCGGTACCCGATGGCTCCGGCACACAAAAGCGGCGCGGCCTCAGCGTCCGAAAACACATCGGGAAGGGCATAGGCATATTTTTCATCGACCACCATGTATTCGGCATAGCCTCCATTGGCATCCCGGCCGGTAGCCCTAAATTCCGGGCACAGGTTTTCCTGCGCCCGTTGGCAATATTCGCAGGTGCCGCACGCCGAATAAATCCAGGCTACGCCCACCCGATCCCCTACGGCGAAACGGCTGGCTTCGTACCCTCGTTGGTGGATATGCCCCACCACCTGGTGCCCGGGGATCACCGGATAATAAAGCGGCACCGTCCGGCCCTCGATTTCATCCAGTTCGGTATGGCAGACCCCGCAACAGGATACCCGGATGAGGACATCGGTGGGGCCTGGTTCGGGTAGCGGCAGTTCGACCGCTTTCAGCGGACGGCTGTCCTTGCTAAGGTCAGATACACCGTGAAGTCTCCATGCTTTCATCACTACAGTTTATCGGCTACTGCCACAGTTCAAAACTGATCTTGCAGGTAATGCGGTATTCGGTGATTTTTCCGTCTGCTACGGTGGCGCTCTGATCCACGATGTAGACGGAACGGACGTTTTCCAATGTTTTGCAGGCCTCGTTGATGGCTGCTTGGGCGGCATCTTCCCAACCGGTGGTCGAGTTGGCCAGTACTTCGATGACTTTTAAGACAGACATAATGCATGTATTTTTATATGTGAACCAATTGAATTACGTGCAAGTTATTGCCATTTGCGTGTTTTCGGGATGACCGCTGTCATAGCCGGTTGGGAATTTTGTCATATCGGAGCAGGTCACCATCCCCGGCGAGACCATCGCTGTGCAAAGAGGTTATCAATGATATCAATCATCGGAAGCCGGGGTAACCGTCATTCGCCGCTACACATCGGTCGGCTTACTTTCGAAGTGAAATAGTTCATCACATAAATCATTTAAAAAATGAAAACGCTTCTGATACCCACAGACTTTTCACGGCATGCGTACCAGGCATGCCTCTACGCCGCAGGAATGGCAGCCAGGCACGGCTGGAAACTGCACCTGCTGCACGTATATCAATCGTTTTATGCCGTATCGGCGTATCCCGGCGTTACCGGGGCCGCATGGGTTGAAATAAAGGATGCCACAGACCAGCAAATGGCGGAACTTATAGAGAAATTGAAAAAGCAATTTCCTGCCATTTCCATATCCGGTGAAAACCGGGAAGGGACAATGGCGGATACGGTCGCTAATTTTGCGCGCGAAAAAAATGTAAATCTGATCGTGATGGGTACACAGGGTGCCACGGGCCTGAAATACGCCGTGTTGGGCAGCAATACGTTTGCCGTCATCCTTAAATCACCGGTTCCGGTGGTGGCCATCCCGGCCAGGATATCCACATTCCGCATGGATCGGGTAGGATTTGCGGTGAATTACCATGCCACTGAGGTTACAGCGCTGGAGGATTTTACGACATTGATGGATCGTCCGGTGGTCATTACCCTGTTTCACTTTTACGAAAAGGGAAAACAGGAAGAGACAAAAAAAATGCAGAAATGGGCAAAACGTTTCGAAAAGATCGCAACCGGTTCAGATGCGGAATTACAGTTCAAGCTGGCAATCTCCCGCAACCTCCCGGTGAGCATCAACCGCATGGTTGCCCGGGAGCAGTTGGATGCGTTGGTGATGACCCCGATGGACAAGCCGTTCTTCAGCCGTATGTTTTCGAAACAACTGATCAAGGTTATCGCCCACAAACCGACCGTGCCTGTGTTCTTCATGAAAACCGACGAGCGGTAGGGATAAGTTGGTGCAGGACCCATCCTGCACCAACGGTTGGCTATCTTAGGAAACCGGTATGGCACGCGCCGGTTGCTCAGGGGTTTCCTCGGTCTTCGGAATCGTGATTTTAAGGATGCCATCGGTATAGGAAGCGCTGATATCGGATTCTTTCACCGAATCGGGCAGCGTAAACGAACGGCTGAAGGAATTGAAAGAATACTCCTTGCGGGAGTAGCCGTTTTTCTTTTCTTCTTTCTCTTCCTGTTTCTCGCTGCTGATGGTCAGGGTATGGTTTTCTACCTCCAATTTGAAATCGTCGCGCTTCAATCCGGGCGCGGCCAACTCAAGGAGGTAAGCCTGGGGCGTTTCGGAGATGTTTGCCGAAGGTACGCTCAACCCAAGGCGCCTGCTGAACAAACCTAAATCTGAATCGAAGAAATCGCGATCCCAAAAGGAACTGATTGGACTCAGCCAGTCTGACATCACCGACGGGAGACTGGTCTTTTTTCTGACTGTAGTACTCATAACTTGTATTTTTTGGCTAAGGTACCCGAAACGGTAACGCCCCTGAATGACAAAAATCACCGATGCTGCAGAGATTGATCATGCGGAAAGCCGGATTGCCGTGCCATATTTGAACAACAGAAATGTTAATTTTTTCAGTCATGGAAACAGACACAACCATCCGGAAAACGCTGTTGGGCCTGATAAAGGCCAACGAGATACTGAAGACCAAAGACATTGCGGTTGATGTAAATCAGGGCGTGGTCACGCTGAAGGGGTGCGTGCGGAATATGCGGGAGAAAAGAGAGGCCGAGCGGCTTGCGAAATATCTCCGGGAAGTGAGGGCTGTAGCGTTAGACCTACAGGTGGAATGTAAGGAGGCCGACGATGATACGCGCATCGCGGCTGAAATTGCGGAGGCATTTGTGTGGGACCCACGACTGGCCGGAGAACGAATCAGCGTAGCGGTGGATAACGGCTGGGTGACATTGGATGGAGAAGTGGACGACTATTGCGGAAAAGTTGCCGCTTTCAATGCGGTCAATGACATCGAGCAGGTCAAAGGGATATCAAACCGGATTACCGTTAGGGTGCAAACAAAATATCAAAGACCACTACACGTAACAACATGACAACTATACAGAAACAGATGCAACTGCCATCAAAAGAACAACTGTTGCGCGCCTGCATTGCAAAGCAGCGGGCGCTTATTGCAGATTTCAACCGAGGAATTAGGGAGCTTGATGGGGGCGGATCAACGGAATATGGTGCCGACCAACCGGGACTTGTCGAGGAAGTGGCCCTGCGGCATCGGCAGCTGACAGACCAGCTGTTGTTTGCCCGCGAAGAGCTGAAGGTCCTGGAAGGAATGCACCTTTGGCTGGAAGAGCGCTATGACGAGGTGCAGTTGGGGAGCGTGGTGGCAACTGACAAGGGACTGTTTTACATTTCCGTCAGTATCGAGCGGTTTGAGGTGGATGGGACGCCTTTCATTGGCATTTCCCCCCAAAGCCCGCTGTATAGGGCAATGGCCGGAAAAAAGAAAGGGGATTCATTTGCATTTGGCACAGAGGTGTATCAGATTCTGGAGATATGCTAAACGGGGAAATGCACGGGTAATAAATTGTATAAAAAGCCATGGTCACGGTAAAAAGGGAAGGAGTGCTGCTCGAAAAGACCGTTTTGGGGTTTGAAAGCGCTGCGGTGTTCAACCCGGCAGTTTACCAGGACGGCGATGAGGTACATCTGTTTTACCGGGCGGTACGCAGGGGGAATTTTTCCACCATCGGCTATTGCCGTTTGCAGGGGGCATTACAGGTTGTGGAGCGTAGCAAAGTACCGCTGATCATTCCGCAGTATCCTTACGAACGCCAGGGAGTGGAAGACCCCCGTATTGTCAAAGTAGACAATAGCTATTACCTTTCATACACGGCTTACGACGGCATTACCGCGTTGGGTGCTTTGGCGGTTTCGGAAGACCTCCGGCACTTTGATAAAAAAGGAGTGATTGTACCCGAAGTAAACTTCAGGCGGTTTTCCGAATTGGTGCAAAGCGGTATGCGGTTGAATGAAAAGTATTTCAGGGAGCATCGCGAATACGCAGCCCATGGCTTATTGACGGCAGGGTTAAATTTATGGGATAAAAATGTTATTTTTTTTCCGGCCCGGATTGACGGAAACCTCGTATTTCTCCACCGGATCCGTCCGGGGATACAAATCGTCTCCGCCAGGAATATCCCTGACGAGCTGACAACCGATTTTTGGGAACGGTACCTGCTTAACTTTTCAGACCACATTGTCATGGAGCCTAAATATCCCCATGAATCCAGCTACATCGGCGCCGGATGCCCGCCGTTATTGACGGATGAGGGCTGGTTGCTGATTTACCACGGTGTATACGATGGCCCCGAAGGGTATGTTTACCATGCGTGCGCCGCCTTACTTGACAGGGACAATCCAAGCCGGGAAATTGCCCGCCTTCCCCGGCCGCTTTTGTCTCCCGAGGAAGACTGGGAAAAGCGGGGATATGTAAACAATGTTGTATTTCCTACAGGTACAGCCATATTCGGAGACCGGCTCTACATTTATTACGGTGCCGCAGACAGTCGGATAGCGGTGGCCTCGGTAAACCTGAAGGACCTGCTACAGGAATTGTCAGCGTCCAAATCGTTTTATTAATTTACTTATTATGCCCGGTATTATGTCCAGCAAAATTGCATTTATAACGTCCTATCCACCCCGTGAATGTGGAATAGCCACCTATAGCCATGATTTGATCGAAGCGCTGCGCACCTGTGCACAGGTGCCGTTCGACTCGCTTGTTTGCGCGTTAGAACCCCAGGGTAGGCGGTATTTTTACGATACGGAGGTCAAGTATACACTTTGTGCCGATTCACTTGAAGATTACCCGGATATGGCCATGGAGATCAATGGAAACCGCGACATACGAGGCGTATTCATCCAGCATGAATTTGGCCTTTTCGGTGGCGAATATGGAGACCACCTGCTGTTATTGCTTTACCACCTCAGTAAACCCGTGATCATTACCTTCCACACCGTACTGCCCGCTCCCGGTTACCCGCTTCTGAAAACGGTTCGTGCAATCAGTGAAGCCGTTGATAAAATCATCGTCATGACCAAGCATGCGGCCGATCTTTTGGTCGCTGACTATCAAATTCGGCCTGAAAAGATTGCCGTTATCCCGCATGGTATTCACAAAGTTCCAAAGGAGATGGACAAACAGCGGTTGCGGAGGCGGTACGGATTACCTGTGAGCGGCCGGATACTGGCAACATTTGGGCTTCTGAGCCGGGGCAAGAGTATTGAAACGGCACTGCAGGCGCTGCCATCGGTAATCGACCGGTTTCCCGACACGCTGTACCTGGTCATCGGCGAAACGCATCCCGAAATTGTGAAACGTGAAGGCGAGGCTTACCGAAACCTGCTGAACTACCTGGTCAGTGAGCTCGGTCTTGACGGCCATGTCCGCTTTATAGACCGGTACCTGCCAACCCGTGAATTACTTGAATACCTCGCCTTATCCGATATGTATCTGTTTACTTCCAAAGACCCGAACCAGGCGGTTAGCGGCACATTTGCCTATGCGCTCAGTTGCGGGTGTCCGGTGGTATCCACACCCATCCCGCATGCAAGGGAAGTGCTGACGGAAGATTTGGGCATCCTGGTAGGATTTGAGCAGCCCGGGCAATTTGCAGCAGCAATCACCGAGCTGCTTGCGGCGCCTCAACGACTTCAGCAAATGCGTAGCAGGGCGTTGCAGGTCATGGCGTCATCCACGTGGGCTGAGGTAGCGAAAGCGCACTACCGGATATTCTGTGAGTTGAATATGCTTCCGGCGGCAGAGGCAGTAACCGCAGTTCCTTCGGCACGTGAGAAATCCAGATCCCGCGAAACTACCAGACAATCCCGGATTGGGGCAGCACTATGAAAACGATTTTGATGCTTACAGATTTCTCTCCACAGGCAGCGGCGGCCGCAAATTACGCGTTCAGGCTGGCAACGCGGATCCATGCCAATGTTATGCTGTACCACGCGTTTACGATGCCCGATCCTTCGGACAAGTCATTCAAATCGTGGTCGGTGGAAGATTATTTTTTACGGAAGGAGAGTCTTGCTACCACGTTATCGGCATGGGCGGAGCGCCTAGTCAATTCTGCCCATCCATCTTCCGGAGATTTCACGCCAACTATCTCGTGTGCGAGTGAACTGGGCGAGTTAACCGATGCTGTACAAAGCCACATTTTTGCCAACCACGATGTTGTGTTGGCTGTGGTGGGGATACATGGACGGCACCGGGCAACCCGTTTACTTTTCGAGAACAACGTGAATCGCATGCTCTCAATGGGGATGTGCCCGGTATTGGTGGTTCCCGAGGGCGCTGCATACGAGGATCCGTCTTATGTATGTTTCGCAACGGACTTCAGCCGGTCGCACATGCGTGCGCTTCACTCATTGAGCAGCCTGTGCACCCATTTCGGCTCGGAAATTTCATTGGTATGGGTATCCAATAAGGTGAAGAAACCCGGAGACGTTCCCGATGCAGTTCGAGACTTCCTTACTGAAGTGTCAACAGCGGTTGGGTATCCGAAACTGTACTACCGGCCCGTCCGGAATCGGTTTGTGGTTAATGGACTGTACCGGTCAAGCCTGCACGGGCCCTGCGATCTGTTTGTCCTTGTGCACCGGGTGCGGAGCCGATGGTACAGGATAACTAAGGGAAGTACCACCCGGCAACTGATTCATCGGGTGGAGATGCCGCTGTTAGTTTTTCCCGAGGCGATGGCTTCCTATCCCGTATTTTGACCTTGCCACGCCGATGTGCCCCTCGGTTGATGATTGACTAATGTCATCCTTCGACGTGACCAACGTTACCGCTATTTACGAAAGGGGTTCCTACTTTTAAAGCTATTAGGAAACAGGTTATTTTAATTCAAAAGTTATGGCAAAGTTAGCAAACAAGGTCGCCATTATCACCGGAGGTTCCGGTGCGATAGGCTCTACTACAGCAAAATTATTTTTGGAAGAAGGTGCAAAGGTGGTTCTCGTTGACATCAACGAGGAAGCGCTTGAAAAAGTTGCTTCTGAATTGGATAGTCCGGATGTCAGCTATGTGGCGGCGGATGTTTCCAAGTCTAGTGATGTCCAGAAGTACGTCCAACATGCGGTAAGCAAGTTCGGAAAGGTTGACGTGTTCTTCAACAATGCAGGAATCGAAGGCGTTGTAAAGCCCATCACCGAATATCCGGAAGATGCATTCGACAAATTGATCGGTGTGAATGTGAAAGGCGTCTGGTTGGGTATTAAATATGTTTTACCCGAAATGAACGATGGCGGAAGTATTATCAATACGTCGTCCGTGGCCGGTCTGATGGGATTCGGATCGATGAGTGCCTATGTGACCAGCAAGCACGCGGTGATTGGTATTACGCGTACCATCGCACTGGAGGCGGCCCCGCGTGGTATCCGTGTCAATTCCATCCACCCAGCCCCGGTAGATAATCGCATGATGCGCTCCCTGGAAGAAGGTTTCGCGCCCGGTGAAGCAGCATCTGTCAAAAAAGGTTTCGAGGCCACCATTCCATTAGCTAGATACGCAACCAATGACGATATCGCCAGAGGCGTGCTGTTTTTAGCTTCCGATGACAGCAAGTTCATCACCGGGATGAAACTGGTTGTGGATGGTGGGATGGCCATGGAATAGCGATTTAACCACCGCTTATAGTTGAGGTCGGAATGAAAAAATCTAAGTTTTCGCTTTTTTCAAACAGAAATGATATTTTTGCACCCACATTACCGGCCTCATCGGGGTGTAGCGCAGCCCGGTAGCGCGCTTCGTTCGGGACGAAGAGGCCGTGGGTTCGAATCCCGCCACCCCGACCTGATGGGAAACCATCTAAAAAATCAGAGGGCTGCTCCAAAAAGAGCAGCTCTTTTTCTTTGAGTATCTGTAGGTTATGTTCAAGCATAGGGTTAATCCACGGTGTTCTAAACACACCTTCGCTGAACGTGAGACCGTGTTTGAACACATCCCTCATAATCGAATGCTGGTCTGTGACAGGTACTTGCTCAAAAATGGTAGCCAGATTGACCAAATAGGGGAGCCGCAGTAGCTGTTGGTTGTATTCATCCTCGGAACCCTGCTCAAGATAGGCAATCTCTTCTTTCAGCCGTGCGCTTTCCATCTTGAATTTCCTGAAATACTTTTTATAAGTAGATGCTTCAAGCTCCTCGTTTATCATACGTTCTTCCAGTCGGTCTATTTGTTTTTCGACGGCAGCCAACTGCCCGGCTTTGATAGCCACCTGCTTTTTCATCAGGTCGAGGTCTTTACGCATCTTTTCTTCAACATCGGCAATGATGAAGTCAAGGTCTTCCTGCGCAAAGTCCAAATGCTTGACCAGTGCCTCATACTTGTCATGCAGCACCTTGCCTGAAATGTTGACATTGCTATGCCTAATGCAACGGTAGTACAAATAACGCTTTCTGCGTCCCTTGCTCCATCCTGCCGTCATATTGCCCCCACAGCAGGGGCTTTTCAGCAATCCACGCAACGGAAATTCCTCTTTGGGCTGCGGTTGCTCGGCCCGTTTGTTGGCTTGGAGCATTTCCTGTACCAGCCAATATTGCGCTTCCGGAATAATCGGTTCATGGAGGCCGCTTACATGCCTTTCAGGGAGTTTCTCATTACCCGGCACCTTAATCAGTCCGGCATAGACGCAATTGCCCAATATCCTTGCGATGCTGTCATTTCCGGTCAATGTAAGCCCCAGCTTTCTAACCTCTTTGTATATTTCATAATGTGGGATACCAGCCAGATAATCGCGGAAGATTTTCTGAACAATAAAGGATCTGTTTTCATCAATGACCAAAATACCCTTACCACTTGCATCACGGGCATTGATATACCCAAAAGGTGCTACGCTAACATGCCTGCCCGATTCCTGCGCCTGCCGGATCCCCATCTGCGCCCGTTTGCGTATCGTGAAAAGCTCGTGATTGGCCATTAGGTATTTAAAAGCCCTTTGGATGAAGACGGCAGGGTCGGAGGGGTCAATGTCCAGCGGCTCGTTGGTGGCCAGTACGGTAAGCCCGAATTTCCGTTCCAATTGCTCAATTTTGAGCAAAGCCTCAGCCAGGTTCCTGCTAAAGCGGTCGTGGTCGAGCACTACCAAATATTTCACTTCCCGTTTATTTTGACGGATGAATTTTTCCAATGCCATGTAATCCGGGCGGTCAAATGTGTAGCTACTTTCCCCGTCATCGACAAACACGGAGACAAGTTCCACCTTGTTCCGTTTACAATATTCCCGGATGCTGCTTTGTTGGTAATCCAACGAGTAATTCGACTGGTCTCTCTTACTTATCCTGACGTAACCGATTGCTTTCATTTACTTCCCTTATGATGATTTTTGCGACGATTTCAGCTATTAAGTTACGTAATTTTTTCCTGTTTTCATCAACTTTTTTTTCACTATTTTCCGGGGTTTGTGGGAGTTTTTCAGCAGTCATTTTGGTCTCCTTTTTTGAAAAAGGAGCTAATATGATGATGCTAAAAATCAATGTTTGACAATCCTTATGGGGAGGCCGTGCAAATTGGTATGGAAATTATATTTCAACGGGTTTTTGCCAAAAAACTGATTTAATTATCAATCATTTCCTTCTTGACATTTATTGCGACAGGGCCTTTGTAGTTAAAGGCTAAATTAAAACTAATCCTATCTCCGTTCTTTAAATCATCCCAAAATTCCTCATAATCGGATTCGTATCTATAGAAGTAAATCTGATCTGCCGTTGCGTCACGGGTGACAAATCCAAAATTATATTCGATTCGATTGATTGAGCCTTTATATTTAACAAGTTCTCCATTATTACGAACTTTAGCTCGCGGTTTGCTTTTCAATTTCGGCTCAATACTAATTTTATTTAAACTTTTAAAAATTGTATTTGATTCTGATATTTCGTTCAATAAATATAGAGTTCTTGCGAACCAAAATTGCGCTTGGTACCTGTTATCTCCTTTAGTAAAGGAACGGTTTAGATAGTGCTTGATATTAACAAGTTTGTCTCCATCGGTTCGTATCAGATTCAATGCGTATTGAAAATTAATATCCTTATCCCCGGGAATTAGTTTTAAGGTATCTTCCATTATTGATTTCGCCTTCGGGAAATCCTTATTTGAATTATAAAGCATCACTAATCGTAAGCATAAAAACGGACTTCTCTTATTTAACTCGTAGGCTTTTTCCAATAATCGTATAGCTTCAGGTTTGTTGTTTAATATTTTATTAAATTGAGATTCTGCTTCAAGTATAAATTCCTGCTGCGGAAAGGTTTGCTTAGAAAACGAAAGCACTTTTTCAGTGTCTTTAATGAGACGTTCAAATGAAGGCGAATCACCGTCTTCAATAAGCATTTTAAGCTTGAAAAGATGAATTTTTAGCAGAGTATGATAAGGGTGTGGCCTATCTTTAGATTTTGCAACTAGTTTTTTTGAAACGACTTCTGCTTCGTTCAAATATTTATTGATTTCAACTTTATATGTCGATTTTTCTGCTCTTGTTAATGCCATTTCGGCGAATGAATGCTGAATTACACTGTCATTTGGAGCCAATTTTAGTGCCTCGGTTAACAATTCGGAGGCTTTATTAAAATTTCCTCCTGGCGCGTTCATTTCAAATATTGCTTCTTGTTGTAATAACTTTGCATCAAGAGGATTCGTTTCCTTAGCAACCTTATACAAGGTTCTAACCATCTCAGGATCTTTAAAGTTTTCCATCAAATTCTTAGCTTTCATAATAGAGAGGAAAGCAATACGGTCGTTCTCAAAATCAACATCAAGGCAGGATAATATTCTTATATACTCGTCATATCTGTGTTGTGGCTCCGATAATACTACTTCGTAAATTATTTCAGCAATTTGTTTATGTCGAGTTAAGTAGATGTAATCATTAATACGATAGTCCCACCTATCAAAAACGATAAATTCTAGTGGTTTAAACAAATTTTGTTTAAAGTATGAGAAAGGAATTGAGTGAACTCTTGAAATCAGACCTGCACGAGCCTCTGTACCCAAACGATGTAGGATGCTTACTGTCAAATACAAAGAACGGGCGACCGGATTGGATATTGAATTGTATTCATCTTGAACTATTTCCGAAAATGGTTTACCCATAGTACTTTCATATAGCGCTACTAAAAGTTCCCTGCCAGCTTTATACGAAAGTGCTTCTATTCTTTCCTCTGTTGATTTGTCTTTTAAATATCCTAGTGAGTCGTATTTTTCAAGTTTGACTAATAGATTATTAATTTCATTATCGGTTAGGTACCTTAGTTCATATTCGTTATCTGAATACTTTTTTAATTCATCGCAGTCCGCGTTCCAGACGTTAACTCTTTCGGCCCCGATTAAAGTTATTGGCAATTTATCTTTTTTTGCAAGCTCGATAAAATCAATTATATGATCCTGATTGTCATAGATATTGTCAATAAAGATGTAAATTCTGTCCTTTAAATAATTACATAATTCACTGATTGGTAAAATATCAATTATACTATTGGCATTGTAAAACAAACATATTCTATCAAATAAAACTGAGGCCTCCCATGCTACTCTTTTCAATAGTACCGATTTACCCGATCCTGCATACCCCTTTATTAAAAAAAACTCAAAGCGGTTCTCTCTTATATTGTCATCGTTAAGAAAAATTTCAGACAGTACAATGTCTGTTAATCCCCTTCTGACATCTAGGTTTTTTAGAATAGGATCCCAGTTCTCAAAATATCCCTTATAAAATTCTTTAGGATCGGTGTTAACCTCACTCAGAGATTTGTGAACGTATTGAAAATCATAATTTAAAGAATTTAACAACGTTTCTGACGGCTTCAGTTCATTAGTTGATATTATAGCTTTTTCAAAAATTTTATGAACCATGAATTCATCACCTCTTATTAGTGCTAACTTTCTCTTTTCTTCACCTATTTCCACCTTTAATTTATCCATGAAATCGCTAAAAGTCATTTTAATCGCGGTAATCTTTTTATTTTCCCATAATCTAGCTTCTTGATCTTTAATGTTTGGTCCTACCATATAAGACCTGACCCTAGAATCTTTTAGTTCGTCCAATAACAACAATATCTTTCTAATATCAGGATCTGCAAAACTAAATCCAACAAACAAAAAAGCATATTCGTATGCAAGTGATTCTATTCGAGAATACAGCCTATCCCGGTTTTTCTTGTGATTTATATATTGGTCTGCGGTCAATATTAAAGGGGCGTTTAGGTCGTTAATATCAGTTATGCAGCCATGAATCTTATAAAACGGTAAATCCTTTGGTGATTTCACTTTATCTCTGACCCGCTCTCCATTTTTAACAAATTTAGCCAAGCTTTGTACTGGATCAACTTGAGAATATGCTTTTTCAATGATTAAATCATAGTTTGTTGTTATTATCGATTTCCAAACAAATCTCGGAATCTCCAAATGATGATCATTTGGAGAAAATGGCTCAAATAATTCATATATATAGCTCTGAACGGAGAATAGATCATATTCAGATATTGCCAGTTCAGACACATATTGTAATGACTGATCAGAAAACTCATCAGTCAAAAATTTGTCAGAAATAAGTTGCGCAAGTTGGTATCCATTTGGAGGATTAATGCCTTTAGGGTGTTTGGCTCCGTATGAAGCCCCCGCTCCTAAAAACAATACTACGTTCCCATCTTTAATTTGATCTATAAGTGGCTTTGGTATCTCCATTTTATAAGTTATAAGCTAAAGCTATGTTATCAGCAAGTGTGTATACAAAAATCTATTTAATTCTACCCCCTCCCCAAGCGGATTGTCAAACAACCCCAATCCATCTCCCCAACTTTGGCTATAAATATACGAGAATAGCCATGAACAGCAAAGCACCCAAAAGAAACAAGGGCAACCGCCATCCGGCTTGCAGCTTCGCCCCGAAATTCCGGCGTGCCAAAGGGCCGCACCGGCAGCGCATCCGGCAACTCCTGCGGGCATCCATCCCACTAAGTGAGGTACAGAAGTATGATGAAGAAATGGGCGAAACAGGATAAGATCCGAACGCCACAACAAAAGACATAACACAAAACACCGTTCCGGCAACCGCCTTCCGGTAGCAGCTTTGCGTACACCCGTGTGTACGGCAAGATGTATTTTCGTATACGAAAATGCCTTGCCGCCCCGTGGGCGGGTGACTTCGCTGCGGAACTTGCGAAGTCGGTGACCGACGGAAAAGAGATACCCAATGGCAAGGAAAAAGCTCACCAATCCCGATGACCTGCTCAACAGGCCGCTCGTGATCCGGGTCAACGAAGCCACCTACGCACGGCTTGAAAACATCCGGAAGGAAAGCGACTGCCACTGCATCGGCGAAGTGGCCCGGCGCATCCTATCCCGGCAGCGCATCAACCTGTTCCACCACGACGTATCCCTCGACCGCCCGATGGAGGAACTCACCCGCATCCGCAGGGAACTCAAAGCCATCGGCATCAACATCAACCAGCAGACCCACCGCTTCCACATCAGCGACAGCGAATCAGAACGGGCATTCTACGTCAACCGCACAGCCATACTTTATAAGGATGTGGGCGACAAGGTGGAACGACTGTTAGTTATGGTATCACAGCTTGCCGAGAAATGGTTACGAAAATAATCAGCGGCAAGAGCATCCGCGGCCTGCTCAACTACAACGAGCACAAGGTCACCGAGGGGGATGCCGAACTCATCATGGCCAGCCTGTTCGGCACCGAACTGGACAAACTCAGTTTCAACGCCAAACTGGAACGTTTCGAGAACCTCACCAAGCTCAGTCCGCAGGTCAGGACAAACGCCCTGCATATCATGCTCAACTTCGACACGAGCGAGAAACTCGACCATACCACCCTACAAAAAATAGCGGACACCTATATGGGCAAAATCGGCCTCGGTGACCAGCCCTACCTGGTCTACCTGCACAAGGACGTATCCCACCAGCACCTGCACATCGTCACCACCACCATCCAGCCGGACGGCAAGCCCATCAACATCCACAATATCGGCAAGGCGCTATCCGAACCCGCCCGCAAGGAAATCGAACGGAAGTTCAGGCTCGTACCTGCCGAAAGCAAGCAACGGGAACGGGTGGATGCCATCAAGGCCATCGACCCCGAAAAGGCGCAATACGGCAGGACCCCCACAAAACGCGCCATCAGCAACGTGGTCAGTGCCGTGGTACGCAGCTACAAATTCACCAGCCTTGCCGAACTGAATGCCGTGCTCAGCCAATACAACGTAGTGGCCGACCGGGGCAAGGAGGACACCGATATGTACAAGCACCGTGGGTTGGTCTACTCCATCATCGACGCGGAGGGCAACCGCATCGGCATCCCGTTCAAGGCCAGTGTGCTGCCCTATAAACCCACGCTGGACCACCTCGAAAAGAAATTCGAGCGCAACGCCGAAAAACGGAATCTCCACAAAGACGACTTCAAGCAGCGCATCGACAAGGTGATGGACGGCTACACCCAATTCACCAAAGCCACCTTCATCTCCGAATTGGCCAAGCAGGGCATCCATGCCGTATTCCGGCAGAATGAGCAAGGCCGGATCTACGGCATCACCTACGTGGACAATAGTCACAAGACGGTATTCAACGGCAGCGACCTCGGCAAAGTGTACACCGCAAAGGCCATCACCGAAAAATTGGCCCATGCGGATATGGCCGTTACCACCAAGCAAGGACAACAGCGGGGCAAGGAAACGGACAGCAAAAAACAAGGGCAACGCCAACAGCAAAAGACTTACCTGCGTCCGGCAGTCACGCCGACCAACTACCTGCAAACGGTATTAGCCAAACACCAGCCCCCGAAGCAGAAAGTGGATGATGGCAAAGGTCTGCTCGACATAGCCCTTGCCAAGACCGCACCCGATTACGCCCCGGCCATCCCGAAACGAAAGAAGAAACGACGCAAAGGCTTCCGCTTTTCAGGATAGCGATAATGCTGAATCTCAATACTCATGTCTCACATCTCATATCTACAATAAAATGAACACCGGAGAAGACATCCAATCCCTACGTAAGATAGCCGACCTCAGCAGGCTGATTAGTCTCTCCATACTGGGTATCCATATTTACCTCACCTGCTACCTCGCTTTCAGGGGTTGGGGTTGGACAGCCGAAATTACAGATAGTCTCATGGCCAATCTGGTCACTACCGGCTTATTTGACGGTACGACCAAGCCCAAGTTAGCCGCACTGGTTTTCCTTGCCATTTCGCTCATGGGTGTCAAGGGCCGCAAGGACGAGAAAATCGGCTGGCGCGGCATCGCCACCTATATCACCAGTGGCGTGTCACTCTATTTCGCCAGTGCCCTCGTGCTTTACCTGCCCGCTTCGCCAAGTGCCCTTGCCGCCGGATACATCGGCCTCACGGGAACGGGCTATTTGCTCATGCTCATTGGCGGCACCCACCTGTCACGCCTCATCAAATTCAGCCTGCAAAACGACATCTTCAATGCGGATAACGAAACATTCCCGCAGGAGGAACGCTTACTCGAAAATGAGTATTCCGTCAACCTGCCTGCGAAGTACAGGCTGAAAGACCGGATACGGGAAAGCTGGATTAATTTCATCAACCCGTTCCGTGGCCTACTGGTCATCGGCACGCCCGGTGCCGGAAAGTCCTATTTCGTCATCCGGCACATCATCGACCAGCACATCCGCAAGGGGTTCGCCTTGTTCGTCTATGACTTCAAGTATGACGACCTCACCAGGATTGCCTACAACAAACTGCTCCGGTACCGCAGGAATTACCCCGTACCCCCGAAATTCTACGTCATCAACTTCGACGACCTCAGCCGTACACACCGTTGCAACCCCCTCGATCCCCATAGTATGGATGACATCACCGATGCCACCGAAGCGTCACGGACAATCATGCTGGGCCTCAACCGCGAATGGATAAAGAAACAGGGCGACTTCTTCGTGGAATCGCCCATCAACTTCCTCACCGCCATCATTTGGTATCTGCGGCGGTACGGGGACGGCATCTATTGCACATTGCCCCATGTCATCGAACTCATGCAGGCCGACTACGACCCACTCTTTGCCATCCTTAGCCAGCAGGACGAGATCAAGACACTCATCAATCCGTTCATCTCCGCATTCCAGAACAACGCCAAGGAGCAACTGGAGGGGCAGATAGCCAGCGCCAAAATCGGGTTGGCACGGCTGTCATCCCCCCAACTCTATTACGTGCTGTCCGGCAACGACTTCACACTGGACGTGAACAATCCTGACCATCCTAAGATTGTCTGCCTCGGCAACAACCCGCAGAAGTTGCAGATATATGGGGCCGTGCTCTCCTTATATATATCACGTATGATCAAATTGGTCAACCGCAAGGGGCAACAGAAAAGCAGCCTCGTGTTCGACGAGTTCCCCACCATCTATTTCAACAACATCGACAGCCTCATCGCCACGGCCCGCTCCAACAAGGTGGCTACCACCATCGCCGTGCAGGATTTCAGCCAACTAAAAAAAGATTACGGTGCCGAGCAGGCCGACGTGATTACGGGCATCGTGGGCAACATCATCAGTGGGCAGGTCACGGGCGATACGGCGAAGACGCTTTCGGAAACGTTCGGCAAGATCATGCAGGACAGGACGAGCACCACGCTCACCAGTTCCGACACCACCTTCACCAAGTCCACGCAACTGGATTACGCCATCCCCGCATCCAAGATTGCCACACTTTCTTCCGGCACGTTCGTGGGCATGGTGGCCGACAACCCCGAGGAAAAAATTGCACTCAAGGTATTCCACAGCGAAGTACAGAACGACCATGCTGCCATCGCCTGTGAGGAAGCTGCCTACCAACCTATCCCCAGGATCGCTACCGTCACCGCCGAGGACATCCGTGAGAATTACTTGAAAATCAAACGCGAAGTTAGGGAATTGATGATGGAGGAGTTAGAACGGATAGAAATGGAATGGCCAGAAAAACCAAAACAACACGAGGCCGGAAATGCTAACGAATTGACGGAGCCCCCCGCGGGTGATCCGTCCGAAGGAAAGTCTATATCCATGTGAATTTACTGATAGTGAGGGGGTACAAAGTCTCGTCAAGCTAAGGGTAACAAAATATAGGGTTTTATGTGTCTAAATGTCCTCCAAAATTTGTTCGGCCTTACTTTTGAAACGGTAATCCATTAAGATCTTATCAAACATTTTTAAAAGCTTGGCTCGGTACTTTTTGCTTTTTTTGTCTTCATCATCTAACGCATTGTAAGCGCCGACTACAAATTTTGTGGCGTCGTCCTCCGATCTCAGCAAATAGTCATCTTCCTCCTCTTGACTGCTCTTAGTGATTGCCAAATCGAACAAATCTACGCAACTAAACGGGGCTTCCTTAGTCTTTTCTGTGAGATACTGTACGAAATATGAAGAAATTTTGAAACTCTTCGACGAGATGTATTTTTCGAGGAAGGATTTAATGTCCAAAATTTTTATTTCGTCCATGTGCAAAAATTCCAACCTAAAACGTCTCTGAAGACTCTTATTTGACTCGCTTAGGAGAAAGGTTAGTAGTTCGAAAACTTTGGTCTTAGAATTTTCATCAAAGTAAAAACCTTCAAATGCTACATGTACTGACCAATCATGGCTTTTTTCATTGGATTGCAGCAATTCAAAGAAGGTTTCTTTTGCCCCATTTTGTTCTTTCAGCCAGGAAAAGAATAATATGGAAACCAGCCATCGCATATCGTCATCGCCTAATTTATCAAATGATGCTACTAACTTTCTTAATGTCGGAATCAGGCGTACAAAGTCATGATTGACAAGATATTGCAGTGACCATAATGACGCTGCCAGAACATCGACATCTTGTTCGTTTTCCAGAATCCCTACGAAAAGATCGTATGCCCTTTCGGGATTTAAATGCATTAAAAAGGCATATTTAGATAAAACAATTGCCCTAACATAATTTTCTGAACTATTCAGTGCTTTTGCCAATGTAGAAAATACCGTATCTTCATGCTCGTTGCTATCAATGAACAACAAGGAGTAGGCCGCGGAACCCGCGATACTATTCAGTCCCCACGTTACTAATCCATTAATCGTTGTCTTTTTTTCCTTTACTTCTTCTAAAACAATTTTTGATTGTCTGTCGTCCTTGAATTCCGTTTGTTGAACAAGAAAATTGATAATGTCACTGTCGTAGACTTTGCTTTCTATCAAGTGTCTGGCAATCAAACCGCAAAGCGACATGTTAGCTTTTGATAGAACCAATCCATCTGTTAGTAGCCTTTTCAGGTATTTCAAAACAATCGCCGTATCTGCTTTTCCCTCGCCCAAGCCCCAAACCCCATGTACTTTATAATCTTGATGTACACGTTCATCAAGCATGATCGTGTCTATTAAACCGATTTTATTATCAGGATTGTTTTTGACCGCTTCATGGAATGCGCGTGCATTTTCATCTAGGCCTCCTTTTAGGAAGTGTGTTTCCCGACGGTTATTATCATACTTCAGAAATGACTTGATCCATTGTTCGTCACTCAGATATTGATATTTGTCTCGCTGGATAGGCGTACCCACAATACCTGCGATACCACCATTGCTTGGTCTGGCATCTTTGGTCTTTTTATACTTTCGTTCCAGTTCCTGGAACGTTCTCTTCAGTTGTAAGTCCTCTTCAATATACCTATTCGGCAATCGAAGGAGCATAAAATACTTCGTCAAGCCCCAACGTAGATGATAGAGTGGTTTGTCTCTTAGTTTATTCTGAGGGTATACGAACAATTCATCTTTGATTTTTAGGCGATTAATGATCCCAATGGACTTGTTTTTATCCGTTTCACTAAAATAGCAAAAGCCTTTTTCGAAAAGCTCCCGGAACTCAAAATTAAGCCTGCCATGACTCTTTAACAACGAGTTATTTTCAAGGTGTCGAAGTAGAAAGTGTATCTCATTCGGGTAGAGGGCTTCGTTTGTTTTCAATGCAAAAACCAATAAGCGGAGTCTACTCTCAGATTTTGTGGTGTTGTAACGATGCCAAAAATCGGCAAACACCTCACGGTGTTGTCCTGCAACTTTCCTTAAACAAACAGCTAATAACTTGTATAAAAACTCGTTCCCCTTTAAATGGTCCTCGTCACCCAAGTAGATATTGGCGTATTGAAACTCACCATCGATTCCCGCTTTCCTGTATCTTTTATCGTTGATTTTTTTCTCGACGATTTCTAACAAAATTGGGAATAAGAGCTCTGGGATTTTTTTCGCAATAATTTTCAGTAGCTTTTCCTCTTGATAGTCCCGATTTTTTGACTTGATAAAATATGTGTCGGACAGCAAATCATCCTCAATTTTTGAAAGCGCGTATTTTGGGTCGAAGTTTGCGATGGTCTCCAGCACATGGTGATATCCGTAAGCGTCGGTTTCCTTAAAATCCGTACATCTTTCAAATAACCTGTATGCATTGCTGTTATTCCAGTTTTTGAGCGAAAACAAGCACCATCTTACGAAACCTTCATCCTGAACGCCGGATAGAAATCCGAGAACCTTGTCTGGTGTTTCGACAAGCTGACTTTTGACAAAGACGGAACAAGTGTGCCTACGGTAATTCTCAACATCGACACTACTTCGGTTTCTGACGAGAAAGGACAATAAGGAGATTTTCGGTTTGGGCTTGGGCGTGACAGTACTTGGCGGCGTCCTTAGCGAATCCAATAGTCCATTAGTTAATGCCGCATCAAACCACCGCGTGCTTAAAGCATGTTCATAGAAAACTATCTGCCAATGAATGGACCGCTTTAGCTGCTCCACCAAGAATTTTATTTCTTCTTCACTGGGATCGTCTATTGAGGCCAAAAAAGAAATGAGAAGGTGCTTTATGTGGTAAAGGATACTGGTCTCCTCAAGTAGCTTATGTACTTCTTCAAGAAATTGTTTCGGTTTGTAATCTCGAAGGTAATTCAAAATCATTTTTAGAGCAGGGCGTATTAACAACGATTGGCGATGGCTTTTTATATACCATTTTATGCTCTTTCCTTCTTCAACAAATTTCTTTGCAAAGACAAAATCAAAAAATGTTTGGTGGAAAAATTGAATATACTTCCCTTTCCTAGTCAATAGGTTATGGCTGGTCAGGTAGCTTATTTCGTTGCTGAAATCTTCGTAGTTGGAATCGTACACTGAATTGATCTGCTGATTGGCAGCCATGTCGGTAGCGATTCCGTACAGTAGCCTCTTTATCCTGGCATTTTCAACTTTACCGGCAACATAATTATCCGTATGCACGATTTTTTGATCCCAAAGTACCTGATATAAATCTTGTACGGTTGTAATACCTTGAAAGTTTGGTTGTTGCTTTGCAATGATCGAAAATATATTAAGATATACGGGAGTCCTTAACAACCTTAGCAGTTTACTGGATATCTGCTTTCTACTTATATTAATTTTGTTTAGCTGCTGTACTACGGTTTCTTCCGGTAATTCTTGAACTCGGACCGATTTTACATTTCGATATGCCCGTAGCGTCTGGTCGTAATTCAAATCAAAAGTCCTCACCGACACAATAATTCGGACACCGTGAACATAGGTATACTTATCGATAAGTTTTTTGTAGGTATCGAGGTATTCCCTCCGGGATGATACAGATTGCGACAACGCATCAATTTGGTCAATGAGGACAACTAGATTTTTGTAATGTATTTTACATTGATCGATGAATTCAAAAACGGGGATTGATAGATTAACCTTTTCCTGAAGTTCTTTGAGGGTACCTGCATAATTTAAATCCGCTTTTACACCAAGTACAGGGATACCATCATCGGTAAGTTTATCATAAAGGTCTTTTAAGATTACCGTCTTGCCCGTACCAGCATTTGCAGCCAACAGGCAAATGTTTTCCGGACGGCCCTTGCTGTCTGTTGTCAAATCGCCGGTGACCCATTTATAGAGTTCATCCACTTCTTTTCTCGGTATATGAGATTCCGGAAAGCCCTCGAATTCGTTCTTTTGAAATTTCAAATCATTGGAAGCGTTTTGCAATTGCTGATCCAGCTCAATCACGGATAATTGGTTAATCCACAGTCTGTCGATCTTTTCCTCTATCCTCAATATTCCTTCATTATTGACGATGTTCTTTACTGCAAAAAACAATGGGATTAGATGCGCCGCTTTCGGCTCTGCTAACATTGCATCCAAATCTTGGGGTAAAATTCTTTTTATCTTTATTTTACCTAAAATATCCAACGCTTCATTTTTCAAATTTCCATCCGAAGACAGGTGTTTCAAGGTAGATTGCTTCAAACTTTTCGTTATCCATCGGTCAAGCATCGATTCCTTTCTAATAAGATGATTAAAGCCATCAATAAATTCATTGCATTTATTGTCAAAACCTTTGGAAACACAAACGAAATAAGTAAAGTCCTCTTTGTCAAATATCAATGATGGATTTGCCAATGCGTATAGTACGAATCGAGTAATCTCCTCTCCAAGAAGATTTTTGCTGAGATTATTCTGATACTGTTTACATTGGATCAAACCATAAGGGTTGCCCTTGACATATAGCACACAGTCCCTTCCGCTTTCTCTGACACCCGTCATCAATACTATATCATCAAACACATTGAATTCCCTGTGCTCGATTTTGATTTTATACAAGCTGTACACCAATTCCTCAAATCTTCTGGAATCGGAGATTTGGTTGTAAGGAAAAGGTTCGTTTTCAAAAGCGCGTGGCCTGTCTTTACCCTCTTTTACCTTGAGTTTTTCGAATGTCAAATCTTCCATCGTAAAACGAATATCCAAAATTTTAATAGTGCGTCGTAGCAGTTCTTATCAACAGATGTAGAATTATTCACCTTTTGTCAAACTCCAAGATGTAAGTTTTAAAGTCTAAGGTGCGTTTTCAAAGTTTGGAAAGCTGCAACCGGTCTTACATAATCAGCTTGTAGTCATTCGATACCAGTAAGGCTTTGGTCCGGATTTGATAGGTCAACTTGACGCCCAAAAATAGGAAAGCGCCGACGACCATACCGGCCCGACGCTTTCCATGTGACAATGCGTTGCGAGGTGTCCGGCCTACGCCACTTCCAATTCCCTGCGGGCGTTGGCGAGGTCATAATCCGTTTGCAGACCAATCCAGTATTCGGCACTGATGCCCAATTCCCTTTCCAGCTTCACGGCAGTGGTTGCGGTAATATTCCGCTTGCCGCTGAACAACTCACTTAAATGGCCGGGCAAAATATTCAATGCCTTCGCCAATTCTGATTTCTTTAATTTCCTTGCTTCGACCTCATCCAATAAGGCCTCGCCGGGATGGAGAACGAAATCAGTGATCAATTCTTCTCCGTTTTTTGATAATACTTGGTTTACCACGATATACGTCTCCTGTAATATTTGGTAAAGCTCCTTTTTTAGAAATTTTAAAAGTTTAAAAATTTTAACGTCAGGAATAATGGTTGCTGAGATCTTCCACGAAGATAATCTCAACACGCTCCCTGCCACCTTCCGTTTCCAGCCGGAACACGATGCGATAGGCATCGTTGACCCGCACGGAGTACTTTCCTTGTAGATTACCTGATAACTTTTCGAAATGAAGCGATTTGTTGGCCCGCAAATCGTTGCTGTTTTTCGCATTCTTCATTTGCAAAACACGTTTCTTGAAACCCCTGATGATTTCTTGGCCGAATCGCGGTTTTCCTTTCACGGCTTTGCCAACATAGAGGTCACTCAGGTAATCATCTTCGATGATGACGACCATTTTCTACATAGTATTTTTTTATGTTAAAGAACTAATAATTACCAAAAATAGGTAAAATATTTTTAATTACCAAATTTTGGTAAAAAAGTGTCTTGCTGGGGTTAAAATCAGTTTCAGCAGAGGTAACCATTTCCTTGCTTATACCTGCGGAATTAAAACCCTCGTGTATGTAATTGAGCCAATCTCGGTCCGAACGTCAGGAAGCCGCCTAATAGCCCATCCCAACCATCCATCATGCCTAAGACAACATTACTTTTATGCAGTGATATCATAAAAGTATAAATTTGAGAAATCATATTACGCTTAGTAAATTTAGTGCCATGTTACTTATACAAAAGGGACAACCAACCAAACTGCCGGAAGAATACCATTCTGTTAATAATATATGTGCCTATATATACGACCATCTTACGCTGATAGTAGCGAATCCAGACTATTATCCCTATTTACGTCTATCCTCCTTTCATTTTCCTGACGAAAACGGCGGACTAGATTTGCCACTTGAAAACGAACATATTTTAGACTGGTTAGCCAAAAATGAAAAGAAAAAAGAATTACAGCATTTTCTTATTAAACACATTTCGCTTAGCGTTTTAACTGATTTGGTGAATTTTATTCACGAATCACTTCTTGCTGCACAAAAAGGTAAAATAACCGTAGCGTATTCTTTACTACGGAAGCCGTTTACAGACGAATTGTTTCTTCTTGAACAGCTTCTCGCCGAGCCCGAATCATTTGTCGAATCCTTTTTTTATAACGGCGACCCAAAATCTTATGATCCTTCCAAAAGGAATACATCGGAATACAAGAGAAAAATCATCGCTGAATGCGTAAGGAAGTGTCCAAATTTTGGAATGTCATCCAGCTTGATATATGACTTTAGATATGAGAAATCCTGTGAATATGGCATTAATGGCATTTCAAATAAGGCATTACACATCGTTACCACAGACCAGCACTATAAAACCCAAAATCAGAATTTTAATTTTATATTTTCCACTGCTGACGACTATAAAAGATATTTTAAACATTACTACTTCATTGTCCCAATCCTGCTTATATATACAGCTAACGTCGTCGACGAAGTCATTTCTCAATTTTTGCCCGACGAAATCAATGATAAGGGCAAAATAATTAGGGGAATGCAGAGAATAGTTGCATATGAAAGTTTACGAGAAACCGGCGGAGGAATGTTCGCTTGGTTATCTAAGCAACTTACATTTGAATGTGATACTTGTAAAGTGGAAAGAGAACTAACCGTAGACCCGGAAAAATTTTTAGAATCGGGAGCTTTTTGCTGTCCCCAATGTGGCGCTCAGGCAATTTTCTCTGACGAAGAAATAGAGATTTTTAAGTTATTTCTTGACAACCTTAGAAATATCGACATGGATAATAGTAATCAGCAAGTAAAGGATCAGGCGACATAAATCAGAAATTCTTTTATTGTAGAACCTTACTTCCGCATCATTACCCGTTTGCAATTGTTCCAATCATACTGACTCAAACTCCGCTGGATAAACGACCATCCCGGAGACGTTCCTCAGCCCATCCGCAATCAATTCAATAGCCATGAAGGCATCGGAGGGCACCTCAAAAGGAGCTTTGATGTTCCATTTTTCCGCCGGTTCAAATCCGAATTTCGGATAGTACTGTTCATGGCCTACCACAATGACCGATTGGAAGCCCAGGCCGCTTGCCACCGCCAAGCCTTTGCGGACAAGCTGGCTGCCAATCCCTTGCTTTTGGTGTTCAGGCCTCACGGCCATTGGCGCTAGTGCCAGGCTACCATGCAGATTTCCATTGCTACCCCTGATAGTGATTTTCGTAAACAGGATATGCCCGACCACGATGGCCCCTATGACCGCCACGATGGAAAGCTCCGGCACGAATGCCGTTTCGTTCGCTCGTAACGCATCGACCAGCCTTGCCTCATTATCTTGGCCGAATGCCAGGCGGTTCACGTCGAATACCGCCGCAAAGTCGGCTGCTGTTTCCTGTCTTATGCTAATTGCCGCTGCCATCCGTTCGCTATTCCGTTATGCTACACCAAAGGCTTTTGGCAGGCCATCTGTCCGATAATCGCCAACAGCATCAGAAAAACCTGCTTTTTCATCCATCAGGTGGTAAAACGTTTTAAAGGTAGGAATTATCAATTAAAACCCACGCAGGTAAAATAACCACTACCTTTTTATGAACACGAAGTAACATCCATGTTAAATTTTCCCTAAATTTGTTTCACATATGCAGGACGAATGGCAGCATACGGCAAATACACGGATACGGAACTTTTCCTCCTTGTAAAAGAGGGAAATGAGCCGGCCTTTGCTGAAATCTACCGCCGCTATTGGCCGACTTTACTACGGCACGCACAGCGAATGCTGAATGATGAGGAAGAATGCCGGGACGTATTACAGGATGTGTTTGTCAAATTGCTCAACCAAGCCCCCGACCTCGAACTAAAAGTGTCCCTTTCGGCGTACCTGCATACCCTTGTACGACACCGTGTGCTCGACGTGCTTGACCGGAATAAGGTCAGGTTAAAATACCTGAATCAACTCGACAACGAAGAAGATAATGCTACGGCGATGACCGATGACGGTTTGCTGGAAAGGGAAGTGCTGCGTTTGGTCGGCGAAGAACTGGATGACATGCCAGTCCGTATGCGGGAGGTGTTCGAGTTGAGCCGGACGGAACAGCTATCGCACCGGGAGATCTCCGAAAAGCTGGACATATCCACCTCTACCGTCAAGTTCCATATCAACCACGCACTTACCCGTCTCCGGGCCCGCCTGGGCCTGTAAGCAGTACCTATCCAACCACCAATCAATTTTTCATTAAAAATTATTAATCTGGTTTTCAGTTGGTTGAAAAAAATACTGAAAATAACCTGCTTTCCCGACCTGTACCAACCGCCTACCATCCCGTCTTATAGGGGAAAGCAGTTATAAAGCGAGATGGACCAGCACGAGTTAGAAGCATTGATAAAACGTTACAAGAAGGGGGAATGTACACCCGAAGAAGCGGCGCGGCTAAAGGCGTGGTACAATCGCGCCCTGGAACGGCAGCAGGGCCCGCGACCGGCGTGGGATTACGATGCACTCCGGAAAGACGTTTTTGCGGAAATCATGCGGAACAGGCAATCACAGGGAAAAGTCAGGCGACTATCCCGCACCCCTATCCGCATCACTGCCGCAGCAGCGGTCATCATCGCATTATCGGTTGGCTTCTATTTCTTCGGCATCGACCGCCAGACAGCGGATATTGCCCCCGGCGGCAACAGGGCTACGCTCACGCTTGCAGACGGGCACACCATTGAGTTGAGTGAAGAAAAAACGGGCATTGTGATCGGTGATTTACTCACCTACGATGACGGCACGGCACTGGATGAAGCCGATGCGGGACAACGCACGTCTAACGTCTCGAACCTCCTGACCATATCGACGCCAAAAGGCGGGCAATACCAGATTACCCTGCCCGATGGCACCAAAGTATGGCTCAATGCCGCTTCATCATTACGTTACCCCATAGCATTTACCGGAAACGAACGCAACGTGGAATTGACCGGTGAAGGTTACTTCGAGGTAGCGCACAACAAAGCTGCTCCGTTCCGGGTACATACCGAAGGACAGGACGTGGAAGTCTTGGGTACCCATTTCAATATCAATAGCTATGCGGATGAACCTGCCGTAAGAACCACATTATTGGAAGGCTCGGTCCGCGTACATCCCGCTCCCGATTATCCGGCGGCCAAGCCCGCGTTGCTCCTGCCTGGGCAGCAGAGTGTATTGTCCACAGCAGGCCTTCAGTTGCAGGAGGTGGATACAGACGAGGCCATCGATTGGAAAAACGGCGAGTTTGTATGCCACAACGAGCCGTTGGAGAGCATCATGCGCAAGCTGGCCCGTTGGTACAACGTGGATGTGGAATACCGTGATACAATATCCGGTTCGGAGCTATTTAGTGGCACCATTTCCCGGTACGACGACGTATCGACCATGCTGCGTATGCTGGAACAGGCCGGGGACATCCGATTTGAAATCAGGGACCGAACGATTCTGGTATATAATAAGTAACAAAACGGATTCATCAATAACAAAGGAGGACACGGCCAGCACATACACACCCCACCCCCACCCGTAAAAAAGCCGGGAGTGTTGACAGCACTTCCGGCGGGTTCCTGCCAGGCAGGAATGTTCGGGACAAAAAATTGTTGCGTACAATAGTTTTTATCTAACCAAACATTCAAATGTATATAAATTTTACTGAAAATGTATTATACAGGCGCTTGCGCTGTATAAAAAGATTACTGCCGGGTTGGGGTTCCGCAGGATTGGACATAAGCCCGTCGATTTTACGAAAGGTGCTTATGCAGATAAATATAACATCGGTTATTTTGTTGATGGCCATCCTTCAGGTGGGTGCCACCAGTTTGGCCCAGCCTTACATTACGTACAATAAAAAGGATGCCACCCTTGCGCAGGTTTTCAAGGAGATCAAGCGGCAGACGGATTTCACTGTATTCTATTCGGCCAAAAAGCTCAATGACGACCGGAAAATCGATGCCCAATTCAATCAAACAGATTTAAAAGAAGTTCTTAACAAATGTCTAGAAGGACAGCCGCTCACCTTTACGATTGACGAGAAGACCATTATCATCAAAGAGCGGGAGAAACCCATCCCGCAGCGCATCAAGGAGTTTTTTACGGACGAAGAGGCTAGCGTGAAGCCTCAGCAACAGATCACCGGTAGCGTCACCGATAGCTTGGGTACGCCGTTGGAAGGCGCCAGCATCGTGGTGTTGACCGCCGACGGCAAACGCACGACGGTCCAAACCACCACCGATCGCAACGGCATGTTTCGGTTAAAAAACGTCCCGGATGGCGGGCAGGTTCAGGTATCATTTATCGGATATGCCGCTGCAACAGTGGTAGTGCAAGCAAACATGGGCACCATCCAGCTCAAAAAGTCCGAAAGCCCATTGGACGAAGTACAAATAATTGCATATGGTACGACAAGTCGAAGGTTAAATACTGGAAATGTCACTTCGGTTCGCGCCTCGGAAATTGAAAAGCAGCCGATCAATAATCCGATTTTAGCACTACAGGGACGGGTACCGGGTATAACAATAGCTCAGCAAACTGGTTTCGCCGGCAGTGGCATCAAGGTGAGGATACAGGGGCAGAATAGCCTTGCAAAAGGAAGTGAACCGCTGTATGTAATTGATGGGGTCCCGTTTGGATCGCAAATGCTTCCATCAGTAAGTAGCATACAAGGCACTGCAGGGGGGCAATCGGTAAGTCCGGGTTATGGGGTTGCAGGAAATCCCTTGAATTTTATAAATCCGAATGATATTGAGAGTATCGATGTCCTTAAAGACGCGGATGCAACTGCGATTTATGGTTCGCGTGCCGCCAACGGTGCTATCCTGATTACGACAAAAAAGGGCGGTTCAGGCGAAACCAAAGTGGACTTCAACCTTCAAAGTGGGTGGGGTACAGTTGCGCGTAAAATCGACCTACTGGATACCCGACAATACCTGGATATGCGATACGAGGCCTTCGAAAATGATGGCATCGATTGGCGCGATCCTGCGTTTGTGGCTAATGACTTGAAGGTTTGGGATACGACCCGCTATACGGACTGGCAAAAAGAGCTCATCGGGCAAACTGCTAATTATACGAATATAAGCGCTTTGATATCAGGAGGTACTGGAAACGTTCAATACTTGGTTGGTAGTACATACCATAGGGAAACAACGGTATTTCCGGACGATTTTTCCGATCAAAAGGCCTCCGTGCATTTTAATATCAATACCGCTTCTACTAACCAACGGTTTAAGATGCAATTTTCGGGAAACTACATGCTGGACGACAATCGGCTGCCGAACGAGGACATCACCAGCCACGCACTTTATCTCCCACCGGTAGCGCCTCCGCTTTATACGGATGATGGCGAACTCAATTGGGAGCCGAATGCTGCTGGTTCGTCAACATGGGAGAACCCTGTGTCTTATCTATACCGTAGATTCAATAACAAAACGACTAATTTAATAGGCAATACGGTATTGAGCTATGAGATAATACCTGGATTAAATATAAAAAGCAGTTTGGGTTATACGAATCTTCATTCAGATCAAATTCGTCTTTCCCCGTTGACCGCTCTTCGCCCTGAAGATCGCCCCAATGGCGGCAGAAACGCGGGTTATGGGAACAGCAATATCCGGTCTTGGATTGCCGAGCCCCAAATAACATATAAGAGAACTGTTTGGAAAGGAAGGCTGGATGTATTGATTGGCTCGACCTTTCAACAGCAGAACAGTACTGGTCAGCATTTGTCTGGTTGGTACTATAATTCTGACGACGCTATGCTAGCCATCAGAAATGCAGGTTCGGTTTTTTCTGGGCCTTCTTTCGCATTATTGTACAGGTACAATGCGCTCTTTAGTCGGGTTAACTATAATATTGCTGATAAATACATTGTCAATATTACGGCGCGTCGGGATGGCAGTAGTCGATTCGGCGGAGCCAATCAGCTTCAGAATTTCGGCGCAATTGGCGCTGCGTGGATATTTTCTGAAGAACCAATTATTGACGAGAACCTGCCAATTGTAAGTTTCGGTAAATTGAGGGGGAGTTACGGAATAACGGGTAATGACCAAATCGGCGACTATGAGTTTTTTAATTTATATACATCCGTGTTTGCACCGGTGCCTTATCAGGGGGTATCAAGTTTAGCGACAACCGGTCTACCGAATCCGCACCTGCAATGGGAACAAACAAGAAAAATGCAGTTAGGAATCGATCTCGGCTTGTTTGAAGATCAACTTCTGTTGAATGCAACCTACTATGATAACCGATCGTCCAACCAATTGATATCTTATCGGCTACCTATCATAACAGGCTTTTCTAATATTGCTCAGAACTTTCCGGCAACAATCCAAAATTACGGATGGGAACTATCGTTGCAATCAACAAACATCGATTCCAGAAAGTTTAAATGGACAAGTAACATCAATATAACCGTTGCCAGAAATAAACTATTAAGATTTCCGAACATTGAAAATTCTTCATATGCAGGTTGGTTGGAGATCGGACAACCGACAACAATTAATAGAGCATTCCATTTTATGGGGGTGAACCCAGAAACGGGAGTTTATCAATTTGCGAGTAGCGATGGGCAGCCGACGTCGACACCAAGCGACCCATCGGATAAAACGGTATTATTTGACACGTCACCAACTCTGTATGGAGGACTCCAGAATTCTATCGGCTATGCGGGATTCGACCTCGATTTTTTGTTTCAATTCGTAAAACAAAAAGGCCGTAATTTCAGAATGGGTTACGGTTTGCCGGGAATTAATAGGAACCAACCCGTAGAAGTTTTGGGTCGCTGGCAGAGGCCGGGTGATAATGCAACCTATCAGCGGTTTAATTCAAACTACAGTATAGGCGATCAGTATCGGCTTGGAGAAGCTTCAGATATCAGCTATTCGGACGCCTCCTACATACGGCTGAAGAACGTCTCATTATCCTGGAGTTTGCCTGAAAAATGGCGGGTAAGCGATTTCGTACGAAATACGAAACTATATGCACAAGGGCAGAATTTACTAACATTCACAAATTTCGTTGGTGGTGACCCAGAATACCCGGGTTCGTTAGGATTGCCTCCCCTTCGTATATTCACTGTTGGTGTCAAGGCGACGCTTTAATCATAGTTGAAATAGTTAAAAGAATATTAGCATGCGATCGAGATATATTTTAAAGTCAGTTGGTTACATATTGATTGTGCTATCATGTTTGCTTTCCTTATCGTGCTCGAAATGGATTGCCGTTGACCCTCCGTATACAAGCGTTAATCAAGATAATGTGTTCGATGACGACATTACCGCTGCGGCCGTCTTAACGGGCATCTATACCAATATGTGTTCGGGGCCTATGGATGCCGCCCGGTTTGTTTCACTGTCCTTACTAGGAGGGCTATCGGCTGATGAACTTACCCTTCATAGCGCCGATGCAAACCCCAGCTATGTCCAGTACTATCAAAATTCGCTATCCGCCAGTACACTGACGCAGGGTTTCGACTATTGGTCATGGCTTTATCCAATCATCTTTAAAGCGAATGCGGCCATAGATGGATTAGAGAAGTCAACCAAGTTGACCCCGATAGTTAAGCAACGTCTGCTTGGCGAGGCCAAGTTCATTAGGGCGTTCTGTTATTTTTATTTGGTGAATTTCTACGGCGATACACCATTGGTGCTGGGTGTTGACTGGAAAGATAATGCGGCCGCGACGCGGATGGATGGCTCGGTTGTCTACCAGCAAATTATTAGCGACTTAAAGGACGCACAGCGGGATCTTTCCGAAAATTATTTGGATGCAAACGTGAGTGCTACGACCAGTGAGCGAGTCCGGCCAAACAAATGGGCAGCAACGGCCATGCTCGCACGGGTATACCTGTACACCGGAGATTATGCTGGAGCCGAAATAGAAGCAACCGCAGTGATCCAGCAATCGGATCTTTATGGCCTGAGTTCGCTTAATGATGTTTTTTTGAAAAATAGTCGCGAGGCGATTTGGCAACTGCAGCCTATCTTGAGCGGGGCGAATACCCCCGAAGGCATTTTGTTTATCATTCCGGAAACAGGGCCAAATGAAAACAGCTGGCCTGTTTATTTAAGTGAAGATTTACTCGGTAGCTTTGAAGAAGAGGATCAACGTAAATCAGAGTGGGTAGGTAATGTTGACGTGAATGGAATAACGTTCTACTATCCATACAAATACAAAGTAAGCGTCTTTAATCAGCCGATAACGGAGTATTCCATGGTTCTCCGGCTCGCGGAACAATACCTGATCCGGGCAGAGGCATTAGCACAGCAGGATAAGTTAGTGGAGGCTGCGAGCGATTTGGTTGCGGTTCGGGGCCGGGCGGGCCTTGGGGATGTAGAAGCCACAACAAAATCGGAACTATTAGACGCAATCCTTCACGAGCGCCGGATAGAATTCTTTACCGAATCAGGGCACCGGTGGCTGGATCTTAAACGTACAGGTAGCGTTAACGAAGTCATGGCGGAAGTGACTCCTCGAAAGGGTGGTACTT
Source organism: Parapedobacter defluvii (assembly GCF_014642075.1). Taxonomy (GTDB): domain Bacteria; phylum Bacteroidota; class Bacteroidia; order Sphingobacteriales; family Sphingobacteriaceae; genus Parapedobacter; species Parapedobacter defluvii. The sequence continues at coordinate 43,568 of NZ_BMIK01000009.1, forward strand.
GGGATGCAAATTGGCAATGGTATCCAATCCTGCAAGTCGAACTTGAAAAGGCGCCGCAACTTATCCAGAACAGTGGTTATTAAGTGATTTCCAGTGAATCCACCCTTAAGGAAAGTCCATTTGGGCTTTCTTTAAGGGCCCACTATGGATGAATTTCTACGGTGAATAAGATTAATTCATTCAATTAGATACAACGAAAGTGATAAGATACTAAGCAAATAAGAAATGGCAACACATCAAATCGTAGAAATCAAAAATCTTTCGCATCGTTACGCAACCGCGTGGGCGATACGAGACATCAATTTCGAAATAAACAAAAAGGGCATCTACGGCCTTTTGGGATCTAATGGGGCAGGAAAGTCGACCACGATGAATATTCTCTGTGGAGTACTAAATCAGACGGAAGGCAGCGTCTACATCAATGGGATAAATACAAATGAAAGCCCCATTGACGCGAAGCGGCAAATCGGATTTCTTCCCCAGGTTGCTCCACTATACCTCGATTTGACGACGTATGAATACCTCTTGTACTGCGCGCGGCTGAGGGATATTAAGGAAGCTGCGATACCGCCATCACTGGAAGAAGTGATGGAAAAATGCGGCATCGTACACGTTAGGAATCGTCTGCTGAAGAATCTTTCTGGGGGATACAGGCAACGGGTCGGTATTGCGCAGGCAATCGTACATAAGCCAAAAGTGGTGATTCTCGACGAGCCCACAAATGGCCTGGATCCCGTCCAGATTGTGGAAGTCCGTAACCTGATCAAGGAAATTGCGCAGGATCGAACCGTGATCCTGTCGTCCCATATCCTGAGCGAAATTCAGGTATTGTGCGAAGATATCATCATGATCGAACAGGGAAGGCTGGTGTTTTCCGATAGTATGGAGGCATTTAACAACTACATCGCACCCCAGAGCCTGCTAGTTGAATTTGAAAATGCACCAGACTTGGAAAGTGTCGCGGCAATTAAAGGCATCAATCGGGTTGAACAACTGGGGATTAAATCCTATCGGGTGTTTTTCGACGGTGATAAAAGTGTCTGTGAAGGGATAGTCAAGGAAAGCGTAGGGAAGGGATGGCGGCTGACCGAATTGACCGTTGAAAAGAATTCGGTTGATGAGATATTCAGGCAATTAACTAAAAACACCGCAAATAATTAGTAATGAAAAAAATATTTCACATCGCTAGAAACGAACTGCACACGTTATTTTATTCTCCCATAGCGTGGATACTAATGATTCTTTTTGTGGTCTTGACCAGCGCAGACTACATCGGTGTTACTGATTTTTACTTGATGGGATTTGAAAAGGGTGGATTGTACTTGAGAGCCATGAAGGACTTGACGACTCAATTGACAGCAAATCCACCCGGTGGATATCTGTTTAAGGTAATCAAGAATTTGTACATATTCTTCCCGTTGATTACGATGGGTTTGATTAGTCGGGAAACGAGCAGCGGTACAATCAAACTCCTCTACTCTTCACCCATTCGGGTCAGGGAGATCGTCTTGGGCAAATATGTAGCCGTACTCTGTTTTACATTTTGCTTGTTGGCGTTGGTTGTCTTTACTTATGTGGGGGTAGCAATCAGCCTGGAGAATCCCGATTATGGGCAGATGCTCGCTTCGCTACTGGGTCTTTTCCTTGTGTTGGCTACATATGCTGCAATTGGATTGTTTATATCGGCTTTGACTTCCTACCAGATTGTCGCGGCGATTATTACCTTGGGCCTATTTGCGCTATTCTCAAATGTAGGGGACCTTTGGCAAGAGATAGAAGCTGCCCGTAACATAACCTATTACCTAAACATCGGTGAGAAGTCATTCAATTTTATTCGCGGTCTGATGAACCTCAGGGATTTATTTTACTTCATCATTCTGATAGCGACTTTTTTGTGTTTTACGACGATTCGCATCAAAGCGGCAACAGAATCCGTTTCCGTGGGTAAGAAGACGATGCGCTACCTACTTGTAGTCACTATCGCTTTCGTTGTTGGTTACATTACGAGCAGGCCCCAATTAAATGTATATGTGGATGCCACTCGCGATCAGATTTACACCATTACGCCGCCAACCCAAAGCATGTTGGCTAAATTGAGTGATGGCGAGTTGGAAATCATCGGTTTTTCGAACTTGTTTCAAATGAGTCGATGGCGCTTCCTTTCAAGTCAGCAAAACAGCATTGTCAGTAATGTGTGGGAACCCTACATCCGGTTCAAACCTGATATAAAGGTGAAGTTTCAGTCATATTATGACCTTGATACGAACTCATATCATTATAAGCTAAATCCAGACAAAACCATCGATGAAATCGCAGAGAAAGAGGCGAAGACATTTAGAACGGATATAGAGCACTATTTAACGCCGGATCAGGTCAATCAACTTGTTGATGTTAAAGAGGAAGAATTCAGGAGTTTCTTCTTGCTAAAATATAAAGATAAAACGACCATCGTTAGGACATTCGATGATCAGGAATTTTGGCCATCTGAAAACGAGATTGCGGCAGCAATCAATCAGTTAATCGATACCGCACCAAAGGTAGTCTTTTTATCTGATGAGATTGAACGCAGTCCCTTCTTAAAGCGGACAAGGGATTATTCAACGCTAACAAGCAGTCGGGGCTTTAGGTACTCCTTGATTAATCAAGGTTACGATTTTGACACGCTATCATTGAAGCAACGGGATATCCCCGATGGAATAGCGGCATTGGCGATTGCGGATCCCCGCACACCGATTTCGGCAAGTAATCTGGAAAAAATCAGCAAGTACATAGACCAGGGCGGTAATCTCTTTATAGCCAGCGAACCGGATAGGAAAGAAGTGACGAAACCGCTATTCGATAAGCTGGGGCTTTCCTTGCGGGATGGGCTATTGATCCAGCCTAACGATTATTTCTCGAGTCACTGTGCATTTGCAGTCCTCACAGATACAGCCAAAGATCTATCCCCACAATTTGCACAATTCATAACAGATGAAACTAAATACCGAGGGGATTCCGTATTCCGGGTAGCGATGGAGGGGGCAAGCGCCATTGAATATCAAGAAAAAGACGGCTTTCAGGTAGAACCGTTACTTTATACCGATTCAACACTAAGCTGGAATCGATTGGCGCCAATTAGCGAAGATTCGTTACAGCTTGAGGTGGAAAGGTTGCCCAGTGACGAACGTGGCAGCTTCGTCACGGCATTGGGCATGAAACGGGTGGTCAATGGCAAAGAGCAACGGATTGTCGTAACAAGTGATGCCGATTTCCTCACACGCACGCAGTCTGCCGGGACAGGTTATCCGTATCGGTATAATTTTGAATTCGGCTTTTGGAGTTTCAGCCGCTTCTCGTACGGAGCGTTTCCCGCCAATACGCTTAGACCGCAAACCGATGATAAATTCCGTGTTACGGTAAATAGCATTCCAAAACAAAAGGTGATTTATTATTGGATTATTCCTGCATTGATCGCATTGATTGCGTCCATCATCCTGATCCGCCGCAAACGTAAATAATCGAAAAGTGAAGTATTTAACAATAGACGAACAGACGATAAGTGATCTGGGCATATTCAGTGCAGCCGGAAAACCCTCCATCTTCGATTTGTACAATAAAACGTGTACGCAAGGAGGGGCGGTGAGATTGGAAGCCCTTTTCCGCCGCCCGTTGGCAGACGAGAAATCAATCAACGCAAGGGTGGGACTTTACAAGTATTTCAGCATGCAGGAATTCCAATTCCCCGTCGATTCGACCACAATTGGCACGATAGCCTATTACCTGGAAAATGATGACGTAAGAACCCAATTACAGGTCGGGGGTCAGTCGTTGAGCCAGCGACTCAAAGATATGGTAGCCACCGATGCTGACCAAATGTTCGTGCACGACGGGGTGCAGGCTGTGCTGCGCTTGTTTTACAGGCTGGATATGTTCCTCCAGCAGCAGGAAACACGGGTGGCCGGTACCGCTTTTGAGCCCGATTATACCAAGCTGAGGGAATTGGTTAACGCACAAGAGTTCGGAGAGGTACGGCTACATGGAAGCGCTAAATTTGAGGTAAAGCTGAACGTGATGGAACTTGCCGAACTGGATAAACGGGTGCGCTTTGATCACCGCGAAAGCATGCTGGAGTTATTGGAACTGCTGTATGACCTGGATGTGTGTATTGCCATCGGGCAGCTGGCGCGTAGCCGAAATTATAATTTTGCCAAGGCCATGCCACGGGAAAGTGATGGTCTCCATTACGAAGAGGTATTCCACCCGCATGTGGAAGGCGCCATAGCGAACGATCTCGATCTAGACAGGGAATATAATGTGCTATTTCTCACCGGTGCCAATATGGCGGGTAAGTCGACGCTGATGAAAAGCATCGGAGTGGCACTTTACCTTGCGCATATCGGATTTCCCGTAGCGGCTAAAAATTTAACGTTTGCGGTACGGGATGGGATTTATACCAGCATCAACCTGGCCGACAACCTCAGTATGGGTGCCAGCCATTACTACGCGGAAGTGCTGCGGGTTAAAAAAGTAGCAGTGGCCTTAAGTGAGGGGCAGCGGCTTTTTGTCATTTTCGATGAACTGTTCCGGGGCACCAACGTAAAGGATGCCTATGACGCCACCATCGCGCTGACCACAGCCTTCGCTGCCAAACACGGCAGCCACTTTGTAATCTCCACGCACATCATGGAAGCGGGCGAAGCCTTACAGCAGGAAGCTTTGCCGATAAGGTATCAATACCTGCCCACCGAGATGGATGGCAATACGCCGGTGTATACCCGACTATTGAAGGAAGGAATCACGGCGGACCGACAGGGAATGGTCATTATCCAGAATGAGGGCATCCTGGAAATGCTGGACGAAGGATTGAAAAAAATGGAGGGCGTGCAATGGCATTCATAACGGATAAACAGACATTGGCCGACCTGAACCTGATGGGGAAATACAAGATTGGCTCCATGTTCAACCTGTTCAACCGGGTAAAGACACGGGGCGGCGAATTGCTGCTGGAGGAGATGTTCCGGGCACCTTTGGTCGACGCTATGGCGATAAACCAACGCTCGGCCCGTATCGAATACCTGGGCAGACTGGGGGTGAAGCTGGAAATCAACGGCGAGCTCACCGAGATGGCTTCGGAATACCTGACCCAGCCACGGCCGGCCAACCCGTTGAGTAGCCTATTCAACTGCTACAAAGAAAAGACACAGGAGGTACTCTACCGCTCGCAAAAATATGCCATCCAGCAGCGACATATCTTCGCGGTACAGGAAGTGTTGTTAGCGGCCAGTAACCTGCTCGGCCAACTGGAAAAGCAAGGTCAAGGCGAGCACCCCTGCAAGGCGATTCAGGATCGGGTCTCGGCGATTATTAATGCACCGGGCTTGAAACAGCTTAAGCCGAAGTACCCCTATACCGTGCAGCAGATGGCCCAATGCCAATTCCTGATGCTGAACAGGTACCGGCGGGAACTGGAGGAACTGCTGCGGCTGCTTTATGAGCTGGATGTCTATCTTTCCGTCGGACAGGTGGCGGTAGACAAAGGCCTGGTTTATGCACAAGCAGTGGATGTAGGCTCTGGCCAAACCAACGATTGGATTGAGGTGGTGAACTTAAAGCACCCCGCATTGGCGGATGCGGTGGGCAATACCATTACACTCAGCAGGCAGGAAAACGTCGTTTTCCTTACCGGTGCGAACATGGCGGGGAAATCCACGTGGATGAAAACGCTGGGTATTTCATTTTACCTGGCCCATATGGGCTTTCCGGTGGCCGCCGAGCGGATGCGTTTCGCGGTAATGGAAGGTCTCTTTACATCCATCAATGTGCCGGACGATATCAGTCAGGGCTGGAGCCATTTCTATGCGGAAGTGATGCGGGTGAAGTTGGTGGCGAAAGAAGTGAGCAGCGGAAAGCGGCTGTTCGTCCTGTTCGATGAGCTATTCAAGGGAACCAATGTGAAGGACGCCTACGACGCGACATTAGCGGTTACCCAGAAATTGGCAAAATACCATACCTGTGCCTTTGTCATCTCCACGCACATCATCGAGGTAGGCGATGCATTGCACGGTACGGCGAACATCCAATTCCGATACATGCCCACGGTGATGGAAGGGGCAGTACCTCGTTATACGTACCGGATGGCATCCGGCATCACAACGGACCGACAGGGAATGATCATCATCGAAAACGAAGGGATACTGGAAATGCTTGGCCGACCGGTATCCGACCACAGCTAGACAATAAATAGATTAATCAGACAAACGACAGATGTACAGGCATAATAAAATAACGCAACAGTTGCTGATAGCCACAGCTGTATTCATCTCTTCAATGAACGATACAGCGGCACAAGAGAAAAATACAGTCCAATCCGCTCCGATCCAAACAAGGTGGGCTAGGGAAATAGCGCCCGATAACGCGCTTCCCGAATATCCCCGTCCGCAACTGATGCGTAATAACTGGACGAATCTGAACGGGTTATGGGAATACGCCGTTACCGATAGCATAACCAATTCACCTACGTATGAAGGACAGATTTTGGTGCCGTATCCACTGGAGTCCGTACTATCGGGCGTAAAGCGTACGCTGCTACCCGAGCAGCGGCTCTGGTACCGGCGGTCGTTCGACCGCCCGGCGCTTTCAAAAGGTGAGCGTCTGTTGTTGCACTTCGGCGCGGTGGATTACCAATGCTGGGTGTATGTGAACGGTAAAGAGGTAGGTACCCACGAAGGCGGCTACATGGCGTTCAGTTTCGATATCACCGATTTCGTGAGAAGCGGGGCGAATGAACTCGTCGTCAAAGTCTACGATCCGAGTGACGCGGGGATTGGTCCGAGGGGTAAACAAGTGCTCAACCCCCAGAATATTTATTATACGCCTTCATCGGGTATCTGGCAGACGGTGTGGCTGGAAACGGTGCCGAAGGATTACATTACAAGGTTGAAGATAACGCCCAATGTGGATAACGGAGCCGTCCGCGTCGTAGTGGAATCGGCAACAGACAAGCCGGTCACGGTGACCGCGGCGGGCCGGACGGTAAAAGGCCATGCCAATACGGAGATTAGTTTGCCGATAAGCGATGTGCGGTTGTGGTCACCCGCCGATCCCTACCTCTACGACTTGGAAGTAACCTTGGGAGCGGATAAAGTAAAAAGCTACTTCGGTATGCGAAAAGTTTCGGTAGAGAGGGGCGCCGACGGTCACGACCGCATTTTCCTGAATGGCGAGCCATATTTCAACCTGGGCACGCTCGACCAGGGTTTCTGGCCGGACGGATTGTACACGGCTCCGACAGACGAGGCATTGGCGTTTGACATCAAAGCCATCAAAGCGATGGGCTTCAACACCATCCGCAAGCACATCAAGGTCGAGCCGGCACGGTGGTACTATCATGCCGACAGATTGGGTATATTGGTGTGGCAGGATTTCGTGCAGCCAAATCCCAACCTGCCGGAAGGGGCGAAGGAAATCTTCGAAAAGCAGGGCGCGGAAATGATGGCGCAATTACATAACCACCCGAGCATCACCACGTGGGTGCTGTTCAACGAGAAGTGGGGGCAGTATGATCAAGAACTGTTGACGCAATGGGTAAAAGACACCGATCCGTCAAGGCTGGTCAACGGCCACAGCGGGGAGTACCTCTACGTCAATGAAAAGCTCCGCTCACCGTCCCCCGATGCCTATGTGAATTCGGACATAACCGATGTGCACAGCTACCCCGATCCGATGAACAGCCTCCAAATGGATGGCAAGGCGCGGGTACTGGGCGAATTCGGCGGCATCGGCGTATTCATCCCCGGCCACCAGTGGAACACCGGCAGCGCCTGGGGCTATATCAACGAAAAGCCCGCGGCGCTGAAGGCGAAGTACAGCATCATGAACAAGCACCTCCAATTACTGCAAAAGGAGGGCTTGTCGGCATCAATCTACACCCAGCCCTTCGATGTGGAGGGCGAACAGAACGGATTGATGACGTACGACCGGGAAGTGATCAAAATCCCGTTCGCGGAGTTACGGGAAATCCATCGGCCACTGAGTCCGGATAGGAGTACAATCCCGGAAGTGACGGCCATCGATGCCGACCTGACCGATCCGGCGGTGACCTATGAGCAGGCACTACAGGAATACATCGACGGTCGGGAAACCGATTTGAAAAGGTTAGCCATGCTGGCCGCGCAGACCGGCGACGCGGCCGGTAAGAACCGGTTCAATAGCCTGTACATCCTGTCGCTTTCGGCACCCTATAGCGAAGCGGATTTGGCCTTCATTGAGGGCAGTACGACGAAAGTAACGGATGCGGGTTTTCCCATACTCGTGGTGCAATCCGAGGGTAACCGTCCGCTGCATATCAAATTGATGAACATCATCTTCACCGATGTCATCCAGCCGTACGTCCCGACACCCGATACGAAGCCCAATTGGGAAGAAATCCGGGAAAAGGTAAAAAGCTACGGCGCACCCGGCGAAGAAATGTATTTACGGGCCAAGACCATCCATACGCTCAACCAGCAGGATTGGGATGCATTCCGGCCCGTGGCAAAGGAATACCTGGAGAAATACGGCGAATTCATCAAACCGGAAGAAAAGCAGCTGTTTGAAGAGAAGCTATGAAAAGTATGATCGTCTTATCGGTTTTTGTGATGCTGGTACTTACTAGCTGCTCGACGACGCACTCGCGTGGGCTATCCAGTAAAGAAGAAATGAATGCAATCCAACCCGAAGTCTGGGAAATAGAGTTGATGGCAGTATCAGGCCAAAGTTTTACGCCGTTTTGGATGACGGACAAGATGGGGCTAATCCCGCTTGGATTGGATGTTAACTCTTGGAATGCCGATAAAGCAATTTTGAGGCTCCAGTGTCCTAAGGATTCCTCCACGGCAGTGTATCGATTTTGCGAGACGTTACGTGAAAACGGTCAGTTCCACGTGATGCGGTTGTCCCGGTTGGAATAAAGAGTCATGTGTTTGCAAAAAGCGTTCCTTGCTCCGCGACCGTGGAGCGAGGGCGCTTTGTTAAAAAACATGCAGTAAACCAGAAAACAAACTTTTTCCAAAAAAATGCCCCTTAATTCCCCACCCGGGGCAAATTCCGTATCGATATTGGTGCCATAGTTTTAACCAATCAAAGTAGGGAGGGCCTATGACAACAATTGATTTCGAGAAAGCGAGCTTCAAGGACTTCGAGGACATTCCGGGCATCGACCCGTACGGACGGGCGGCGCTTTGGACGGCTTATGTGGACAGCCGCAAACAAGTCGGTGAATGGAACTACCGCCAGCGGAACCTTTCCGGTTGCGGGCCGGAGATGGAACTGGAATTAACGGGCATCGCCCACAAACGCTTCGTCAGCCTGGTATCCAACGACTACCTTGGCTTCACGCAACACCCACGGGTAAAAGCCATGGCCGCAGAAGCCATTGAACAGTATGGGACAGGTGCGGGCGCAAGTCCGGCCATCGGCGGGCATTACGATTTCCACCAATGGCTGGAGGAGAAAATCGCAGCGTTCTTCGGACGGGACAGCGCCATTGTCTACTCCACCGGATACACGGCCAACAGCGCATCGCTGCAATGCCTGCTGCGGAGGGACGATCTGGCCATACTGGACATGGCCGTGCACGCCAGCGTATACGAGGGCTGCCTGATGACCAACGTGAAGACATTTCCCCACAACAACATGGACGCATTGGAACGGGTACTGAAATTATCGAACGACCGCTACCGGACACGGATGGTCATCATCGACGGGGTGTACTCGCAGGACGGCGACCTTGCCCCGCTGGACAGCATATTGGAACTGTGCAGGCATTACGGGGCCTACCTGATGGTGGACGACGCGCACGGCACGGGGGTAATCGGCGACACGGGACGCGGAGTGATGGAACTGCATGGCCTGTTGCGGGAGGTGGACATCGTCACGGGAACGTTCAGCAAGACATTCGCCCATGTTGGCGGCTACGTGGTGGCCAGCCGCGAACTGGTGGACTACCTGAAATTCCAGGCACGCCAGCACATCTTTTCGGCAACGCTATCCCCGGCGGCGGCCTGTATCGGCACGGCCATCGATCTGGTAGACGACGAGCCGGGATGGATGGCCAAGCTGTGGGATAACATCCGCCATCTGAAAGGGGGATTGCAGGGGATGGGGTTGGAAACGGGCGATACGCAATCGGCCATCATCCCCGTGAAAATCGGCGACATCAAATTGAACGCGCAGATCTGTGGGCTGCTGCTGGAAGCGGGTGTGTACGCCAACCAGATAAACTATCCGGCAGTGGCACGCAAGGACGCACGGGTACGGATGAGTGTGATGGCCACGCACACCGAGGAACAATTGGACAGAGTACTGAATGCGTGGGAATGGGTCATCCGCAAAACAGGAATAGGAAAAAGGAAATGAGCACACAATGATGGCCACGCCCCGGAAGAAATACAAGGTCAGGGACAGGGAAGCCACCATGCGGGCCCTGAAAGAGGCCGTGGGTGAAATCCTGCGGGAAACGGGCTTCCACGACCTGCGTACCACCACCATCGCCCGCCGTGTGGGGAGGGACAAGAACATGATCCGCTACCACTTCGGCGGCCTCGGCCAGCTGCTTGCGGAGTACGTCCGCGACAGGGACTACTGGCCGCCGTTCTTCGAACGGTTCAGGCCGACGGAACCCCTGTCCGCGACGGAGATGGAGGCCGTATTCACTGAGCTGATGCAGGAGAACTTCCAGCATTTCCTTGACGACAGGGAAATGCAGCGGGTCATCCTTTGGCAGGCATCGGAATACCATCCGGTGATGCGGTCGGCATCCGCAAAGAGGGAGGCCGAAGGGATGCAGCTCATCCGGCTGGCAGACCGATGGTTCTCGGGGACGGATGTCCACTTCGGGGCGGTACTGGCCGTCGTACTCGGCGGCACCTACTTCCCCGTATTGCAATCCAGCGCGAACAACGGCCCTGTATGCGGCCTGGACCTCAACGCATCCCGGAATAGGGACATCCTCCGGCGCACCATCGGGCAGATCATCCATTGGGCATGGCGGGCAGCGGCCGAAAGCAAGAAAGGAATCGAAATGAAAGAACTGAATTATGAGTACGAACTGCTGGATAACCTGGCCGCCACGCCGAGGAAAGCCGACGGGCAGGGCGGCCCGGACCCCCTGATATCGACGGAGGCAAAGCGGCTGGAAGCGCTACTGCTCGCCGAACTGCTCCGGCTGGATAACGAGACGCAGATCAGGCTGTTCCTCAAGGCGCACCTCAACAGGCTGGTCGGGCTTTGCAACAGCCTCTATGACCCCCAATCCCCGTACAATCCCGATGCGGAAGTTTTAGTGGGCATCATGGATGCCCTGCGCAGGGCCGTATCGGACATGCTGCCGGAAGAGATTGTGTTGCCCGAAATCTTCCGTGATACCATGGGGGTACGGTTGCGGGCACGGTGGGAAGCCGTGAAGCGTTCCCTCACGGATATGGCCATCGACACGGCGTTGCTCAACATCATGGACGTGCCGCTCGAACGGTTCGGGGACAAGACGAAAGCCGCGACATGGATGGCGTTCCAATACCTGCGGAAATACACGGAAGGGCTGGAAGGATTGGTCGCCGAGGGCGTGCTCGATAAATGGTTGGTATGCATCAGGCTCATCGCACTGGGGTTCAACCACGCCCGTTTTGCGGCCTACCTTGCACATGCCATCCGTTTCAAGGCCAACGGGATGGACGGTCCCGCCCGCGCGGATTACCTGAAAGGGATACGCCAACACGTATTGCAGACGCATCGCCTCACGATGCTCCGCTTCGACAGGGATATGCCGCCGATGTCGGAGGAACTCATCCGGTGGCTGGACGCGGAAATCGGCGGCAACGGTGGGATAGCACGGCAACGGCACAACGTGATGAAACTCAACACGACGTTCAAGGCCACCCAACTGGCCCTGTGGCAGAAACTGCTGTATGACCATGGCATGTACGACGAGGCCAACCTCGACCTGTTCGCGGAGAAGACAGCCCATGCATTTGCCACAAGGGGGCAGGAGTCGTTGTCCCCCGCCAGCATCAAATCGAAATTCTACACAAAGGAGCCGTCCGCTATCCGTGCCATCGGGAAACTCCTCGACGACCTGCGGAAGGATATCGACGACTTCGGGTAAAGGATTTATTTCGTGTGTTTGCGGGCCGGTGGGGATTTCTCCATCGGCCCTTTTCCGTTCAGGGGTCGATGAGTTTTCCCATCCCGTTGACTTCCATGAAATCGACGTATTCATAGAGCAGTTCCCGCGTGAATCCCGGCAGGGCCAACAGATCCCTGCTACGGCGACTGGCAAGGTCGCCGAGTGTCACGAATCCGAGGATTTCCATCGTGACGGTAAATTCACGACTCATGCCAAGGGTATCGATGGGTTGGCGGAGGATTGCCGGGGTATTGAACGGATGCATCGCCTGAAGTTTGTCACCGCTGTCCCGGCACGGTGGGTACATCAACGATATAGCGTGGGACACAAACTTACCTGCCCCTGAGGTCCCGCGAAGAACCCGAACACAAGATAAGCTGCGCCCACGCTATAACGCGGGCGACCAGCCTATTTTTCCTTGTGTTCATTCAAAACTTCGCGGGTTTCAGTGACAAGTCAAATAGCTGCCGCTATGCAATATTTTTACATCACAAAGATAAGCAAAATCCCGCTGTATTCCATGATTTCCGTATTTCCCATCCCGGGGTATATGTACGGTACATCTACTTGACGCGTATCCCCGCGACCCTTTCCTTTGGCGGTTTTCCGTGGCATGTAAACCAAATAAAGGAGGTCAAATGGATAATGTAATCTATGGGAATCCCGGCCGGGAACTGGCCGAAAGGCTGGAATCGGCCCTGGACGGGGTGAGCGATACACTCGAACGGCTCAGGCTCGCCCTGCGCACCATTCGCAGGGCGAAAACGGAACTCAGGGAAAAAGTGGAGAAACGCCCGCCCGCCACCGCAGACGAAGAGATATACCTGTACAAAACGGTGTGGCCTTCCGTGCTAAGCTGGCACGTCCAGCACATGGAATGGTATGCGATGGAAGCCAACCAGCCCATCGGCGACCGTAACAGACTGAAAGATTACTGGAAGAGGGAGCTTGTATTCACCGCCCGTTTCATGGCCATGCAGCCATTCCATTACCAATACTACAAACTGGGCGCGACTGAACTCGACCACCTCTACTTCATCCCCAACGCGGAGATACCCGACATCCTCATACCGGAAGTGCCGGACGTGGACGGGCGCACCGGGACCAAGATGGGCTATCTGTTTGCCAAATTCATGGCCTACGAACGGTTGCACACCCATATACTGGAATCGATGCATGGCCATGAAACGGGCGACGTCTTTCCGCGCATGACGCGCAAGGGCAGGGAAATGAAATGGACGGGCGATACCTGCAACCTGATAGAAATAGCCTATGGCATCTACGAGACCAAACAGATCAACGAGGGCGGTGCGGACATCGGCGACATCATCGGATGGCTGGAAGAGAGTTTCGGGGTGAGCCTGCACCGCTACTACCGGAGGTTCAGCGAGATCAAGCAGCGCAAGACGGTGAGCAAGACCCGCTTCCTCGACGAGATGCGCGAGGCCGTCCACCGGAGGATAGACGACGGGAACGCATACAAGCCCCTCACGAAATCCCCGCGTACCATGCCGTAAGGGCCGCTTTTCAGGAAAATCGTTCCGGCTCCCCATGCGGATTGTCAACGATTTTTTTGCCCCCTGCCCACCTTTGCTTCCGTAATCCCCGGCACAATGGGGTGCCGGGGCCAAAAGCAGAAAGATATGTTACAGCAATTCACCTGGCAACAGTTCCTTACGACAGCGGCCATCCTCTCCGCCGCATGGTACGCGGCGGTCCTGTTCCTGTATTTCCGCACGGAAATACAAGGGCTGCTTTCGGGCAGCCGACCACAGCGGCCGGATACGGAACCATCCCCACCGGTAACGGACGATGGAGACGACAGCCCGATGGGCAGGCCAGCGGAACCGGAAGGCGTGGAAAGCGTCGGCCCGGACGAACTTTCATTCGCCCCCGCACGGGAGCCGGACGGGGCGGCGAGGACACGGCGGCTGGGCGTGGTGTCCGACGTGATGCACGAACTGAAGAACATGGTGATGCTGCTCCGGCAGGAGAACGGCACAAAAGAGGAGTTCCATGCATTGTTCGGCCACATCAAGCAGACATACCCCACCATCCGGGAAAGCGGCCAACTGGCCGCACTCACCAGCTACCTCGAAGACTACCTGCCGTTTGCACTCACCGAAGAAGAAAAGGGGAAACTATGGGATTAAAGGACAATCGCGGCAACGCACGGAAAAGAACGGAAATGAAACCATCACCATCACGGTTTACGGAACGCACCATGTTCCTGAAGAAATTATCAGCCATCGCACTGCTCACCGCCATCCACATCGCCACGGCCATCGCGCAGGACTCCGGTGACGGTGAAGCGGGAATCCGCGAGGCCACCGACAAGGTAAGGGGTTACTTCGACACGGGCACCGACCTGATGTACGCAATCGGTGCGGTGGTCGGCCTCGTGGGGGCGGTCAAGGTCTTCAACAAGTGGAACGCGGGCGAGCCGGATACGGGCAAGGTCGCCGCCGCATGGTTCGGCTCCTGCATCTTCCTCGTGGTGGTGGCCACCGTGCTCAAATCGTTCTTCGGTATTTCATAGGACAATGGAAAGGCAGCTACCCATATACGAAATTGACGGCACGCCATTCCATGTGGACATGGAGCACGGCGAGTTCCGTGAAGTGCTCAACCCCGGCAACCGCATCCCGTTCGACGAGATGCTGTTCAAGGGCAACCACTACGAGTTGGTCTACGACCGCGAAACGAAGAACGCCTACCAGGGCGCCCTCGACGATGCCGTCGGCATGGAATCCGTCACTGTGGTCAAAATCCCGCACCCCTACAAGCTCGACCCGGACATCCGGGCAAGGGTGCTGGAGCGGATAGGCAGCGGACTCAAACAGCACACGCAGCCCGACGGAACCACGGCAAACAAACGGATAAGCAGGTAACAGGAAGTCTCATATCTCACATCTCATATCTAAAAAAGAAAATGGCAACGGTCTACAACATCAATAAAGGCATCAACAAACCCATCGAGTTCCGTGGGCTAAAAGGGCAATACATCGGCTACCTGGCCGGGGGGCTGGTCGGCCTACTGCTGCTCTTCGCGGGGCTGTATCTCATCGGCACCAGCCTGTACGTCTGCCTACCCGTGGTCGGCACCCTCGGCACGGCGCTGTTCATCGGGGTCACCAGCCTCAGCCACCGCTTCGGCCAGCACGGGCTGATGAAGTATTTCGCCCGGCAGGGTATGCCACGCTATCTCCGGTTCAGGTCAAGGCGGGTGTTCACCACCCTCAAACACAAACGCAATGGTTGACATCGAAAAAATATTCCCCGTTTACAGGGTCGAAAATGCGGCCATGCTATCCGTGCAGGGCGACATCACCGTGGGCTACGAAGCCACGCTGCCGGAAATCTTCACCCTCGGCCAGCGGGATTACGAAGCCTACCACCAGGCACTCGTCAAGGCCATCCGGGTATTGCCCCCGCACAGCATTTTCCACAAGCAGGACTGGTTCGCCGAAACGGGTCATAAAGCCGACTTTGATAAAGCGGGCGATGCCTTCCTGTCAAGGGCCAGCGAACGCTTCTTCAACGAACGGCCCTACCTCGACCACCGATGCTACGTCTTCCTGACCAGGAAACCGGACGACCGCAAGGTGTCCACCTCGGCCACGTCGAACATCCTGCGCAAGTCCATCGTGCCGGAGCAAGGCGTGAGGGAGAAACTGTTCAATGACTTTTTGGACAGCGCCGGGCAACTGGAACGCATCCTCAAAGACAGCGGCTTCGTGACGCTCAGGCGGCTGGACAACGATGCGCTTGCGGGCACGGCCAACCATCCGGGCATCATTGAGCGGTATTGCTTCCTGCTCGATGACGGGCAGCATTCCATGATCCGGGACATCCACCTGAAGGACGGCCTGCGCATCGGCGACCGCCATTGCCAGCTTTTCACGCTTTCCGATGCGGAGGACGTTCCCGCCCTGTGCGGCCCACGCATCAACTACGACAGGTATTCGACCGACCGCACCAAGTTTTCCGTGGGGTTCGCATCCCCGTTAGGTCAGCTATTGGACTGCAACCACATATTCAACCAGTACATCTTCATCGAAGACGCAAGGAAAACCCTGAAAAAGATGGAAGCCAAGCGCCTGCGCCTGCAATCGCTTTCGGCCTATTCGCGGGAGAACGCCATCGCACGGGATGCCACCAACGATTTCCTGAACGAAGCCATCTCCGAACAGCGGATGCCCGTCAGGGCGCACTTCAACGTGCTGGCATGGACGGACGACCCCGCCCAAAGGAACGAGGTGAAGAATAGGGTATCGTCCGCGATGGCGCAGCTCGATGCGGTGGCCAAGCAGGAGACGGACGGCTCACCGCAGGTCTGGTTCGCGGGGATACCCGGCAACGAGGCCGATTTCCCGATGAACGACACCTTCGATACGTTCCTCGAACAGGCCACCTGTTTCCTCAACCTCGAAACGGGCTACCGTTCGTCCCTGTCCCCGTTCGGTATCCGGCTGGGCGACCGCCTGAACGGGCGGCCCATGCACGTGGACATCTCCGACGAGCCGATAAAGATGGGCTTGACCACCAACCGCAACAAGTTCATTTTGGGGCCAAGTGGCAGTGGCAAGTCATTCTTCACCAACCACATGGTCAGGTCTTATTACGAGCAGGGTGCCCACGTGGTCTTGCTCGACGTGGGCCACAGCTACAGGGGGCTCTGCGACCTCGTGGACGGCTACTACTTCACCTATTCGGAGGCAAATCCCATAAAGTTCAACCCGTTCTACCTTACCGATGGCGACGTGCTGGACACGGAAAAGAAAGAGAGCATCAAGACTTTATTGCTCGCCCTCTGGAAAAAGGAGGACGAACGCTTCACCCGTTCGGAGTACGTGGCCCTGTCCAATGCGCTCACGGGGTACTATGCGTACCTCGAAGCGAACAGGGATATTTTCCCCTGCTTCAACACCTTCTACGACTACCTGATGGAAGTCTATTTAAAGGTGCTGGAGGACGGCAAGGTCAAGGAAAAGGACTTCGACGTTTCCAATTTCCTCTACGTGCTCAATCCCTACTACAAGGGCGGCGAGTTCGACTACCTGTTGAATGCCACCGAGAACCTCGACCTGCTGCACCAGCGCTTCATCGTGTTCGAGTTGGACGCGATCAAGGACCACCCCATCCTGTTCCCCGCCGTGACGCTCATCATCATGGACGTGTTCATCTCCAAGATGCGCAAGCTCAAGGGCATCCGCAAGGCCATCCTGATCGAGGAGTGCTGGAAAGCAATTGCGAAAGAGGGCATGGCCGAGTACATCAAGTACCTGTTCAAAACCGTGAGAAAATTCTACGGGGAGGCGATTGTCGTGACCCAAGAGGTCGAGGACATCATCTCGTCCCCAGTGGTCAAACAGGCCATCATCAACAACAGCGACTGCAAGATACTGCTCGACCAATCCAAGTACCAGAACAAGTTCGACGACATCCAGCAACTGATGGGCCTCACCGACAAAGAAAAGGCGCAGATCCTGTCCATGAACCGGGCCAACGACCCCAAGCGGAAGTACAAAGAGGTCTTCATCTCACTGGGCGGGCAACTCTCGAAAGTCTACCGCACGGAAGTGAGCCTGGAGGAATACCTGTGCTATTCCACCGAGGAAAGCGAAAAGGTGAAGGTGCAGGAATATGCCGCCAAATACGGCAGCATCCGGAAGGGAATAATGGCGTTGGCCAATGACCTGCGAAACAATAACCATTAAATGATACAGCAATGAGAACACAACTTTTAATCATCGCATTGGGCGTCACGGTAATGGGCTGCGGCCCCACCGGAAAGGACACCCCATCGTCCATCACGGGCACCTACGTGAACCATGCGGAGGGGGAATACAGCATTTCGGACGACACGCTGGAAGTCTCCCCCGACGGCACACGGGAGCATACCTACCGGATACTTCGCCGCTCCACGTTCCGGCGCATCGCAGAGGACGGAACGCATGGCGATCCGGTACACCAGCGCGAGGAGTGGACGGCGGTGCTCAATCCGGAGACCGGGGCGCTGCGCGAGACCCGCAAGCGCCGGAACATCACCGTCCAGCCGGAATCCGGCACGCTCACGGTGGAAAAACGGGAATACAGGAAAATAACGACGGACCAACCATGATAAAAAGGATAATGAGAACGCTCAAGACATACATGCTCATCCTACCCATCAGTGCAGTGACACTGTTCGTGTCATTGCCACGCGGGGCCACGGCGCAACTGGCCATCGCCGAGGTCATCAAGGCGGGCATCAAGAAAGTGATCAAGGCCATCGACCTCAAGATGCAGCGCTTGCAGAACCAGACCATCTGGTTGCAAAACGCACAGAAGACATTGGAAAACCAGTTGTCCAAGCTGAAGCTGAACGAAATCGCCGACTGGACGGAAAAGCAACGCAACCTGTATGGGGAGTACTACGAGGAACTCTGGAAAGTGAAAGCGGCCATCAGCTACTACAAGCGCATCAAGGACCTGACCGAACGGCAGGTGGCCATCGTGGACGAATACAAGTGGGCGTGGAAGCTGTTCCAGAAGGACAAACATTTTACCCCCGATGAATTGCTCCACATGGGGCAGGTCTACACAGGCATACTGGAGGCCAGCGTGAAGAACCTCGACCAGGTACTCTTGGTGGTCAACAGTTTCAAGACGCAGATGTCCGATGCCGCACGGCTCGAAATCATCACAGAGGCCAGCAGGAAAATGGAAGAGAATTACACCCACCTGCGGCAGTTCAACCGCCAGAACAGCCTACTCAGCATCCAGCGAGCCAAATCCGTGGACGAGGTGGCAACATTGAAGGAAATCTATGGAATCGATGAATAAGAAAATGGATAAAGGATTGTTGGACAAAGGGACAAGGATTGCCAAAGGCAAGGGACTATACCTGTCCTTATTCCTTGTTCTTTCCATCCTTGCTCTAACAACCAGCCACGCACAGACCTTTTCGGAGTGGTTCCGGCAGAAGAAGACACAGAAACAGTACCTCGCCGAGCAGATCATCGCACTTCAACTATACGGCGGCTACCTGAAAAAGGGCTATGACATCGCTTCGTCCGGCCTTGGCCTGATACGTGGCTTCAGGGATGGGGAATTTGGGCTGCATACCGCATTCTTCGCATCGCTATCGGCCGTCAGCCCGGCCATCCGCGACGATGTGAAAGTGGCCGAGACCATCGCCCTGCAAATCGCCATCATCACGGCATTCGGCGGCATGAATAGTGGCAACCACGCGGAATACGTCCGGAGCGTGAAAGACAAAGTGCTGGAAGATTGCGGCAAAGACCTCAGCGAGTTGGTGGACATCGTGCTGTCCGGCAAGGTGGAAATGGATGACGAGGAGCGCATCCGGCGGCTGGAAAAGGTACACGCCTCCATGCGTGACAAGGCCGCGTTCACGCAGCATTTCACGGGTGACGTGCGGCTCCTGGCCCTCATGCAGAAACGAGAAACAGAACAGATCGAAGACCTCAAAAATTGGTTCAGCCATGAAAATGATTAAAAGGATTGTCGCCATACCATCTTTATTCCTTGTTCTTTCCATCCTTGCTCCGGCCAAAGGCCATGCGCAGACGGACGAAGTGGTGCAGTTGCTCCTGAACGTCGAAAAACTCAGCCAGCTAAAGGGTATCCTTTCGGACATGAAGCGGGGCTACCAGATCATCAGCGGCGGCTACAACGCCATCAGGAACATTTCGCAGGGCAATTTCAGGCTGCACGAGGTATTCCTCGACGGGCTGATGCTGGTCAACCCTGAAATCAGGAAATACCACCGCGTGGCCGACATCATCCGCTACCAGAAGGACATCGTGACCGAGTACAGGGCGGCATTCGACCGCTTCCGGGCATCGGGCAATTTCACCGAGGATGAAATCGGGTACCTAAGCCGGGTGTACAGGCAGCTTTTCGACCAGAGCGTGGACAACCTCGACGAACTGCTGATGGTCATCACGTCATCCCAACTGCGGATGGGCGATGACGAGCGGCTGCGGGCCATCGACCGGATATGCGACGACGTGCAGGACAAGCTGCAATTCCTGCGGCACTTCAACCGCGAGGGCAGCCTGCTCAACCTCTGGCGCGAAAGGGAAAAAAGGGAAACACAGACACTGCAAGAAATCCATGGAACCAATTAAGCACAACAGCCCCGCCCGCCCCTGCCTGCGGGCCGTCCGTACCCCTGCGCCCCTGTTTTCCGTCCGTGCCGCCGCCCCGTCCTGCGCCCTTGCCGTGCTGGCCGTGTTGGCCCTTGCCCCCGTCCCTGCCTGCGCCCAAGGGTTGGCGGGCGAAATCGGTGGCTTGCAGGCCGAGCTGGAAAAAGTCCACGCCGACATGCTGTCCCTTTGCGGCCGCCTGATTGGGGTGGGCCGTGGCATCGCGGGCTTTGCGGCCCTCTGGTACATCGCCAGCCGTGTATGGCGGCAGATGGCCGCCGCCGAGCCCATCGACTTCTATCCGTTGCTGCGCCCGTTCGGCATCGGCCTTGCCATCCTGTTCTTTCCGCTGGTCATCGGCGTGATGAACGGGGTTCTCAAGCCCATCACGTCGGCGACGGGCGGCATGGTCACCGAATCGGACAAAGCCATCGCCACCCTGCTCAGACAGAAAGAGGAAGCCGTGAAAAACTCCCGTTACTGGCAGATGTACGTGGGGGAAAGCGGATCGGGTGACAGCGACGAATGGTACAAGTACACCTACCCGGACGACCCGAAACGCGAGAACGAGGGGTTCTGGGCAGGCATCGGCAACGACATCAAGTTCTGGATGGACAAGCAATCGTACAATTTCCGCAATTCCATCAAGCAATGGATGAGCGAAGTGTTGCAGGTGCTGTTCGCGGCGGCGGCATTGTGCATCAACGCCATCCGCACGTTCTTCCTCATCGTGCTAGCCATACTGGGGCCGCTCGTGCTGGGGCTGTCCGTGTTTGATGGGTTGCAGCACACGCTCACCGTATGGTTGGCGCGGTACATCAACGTGTACCTGTGGCTGCCCGTGGCCAACATCTTCGGCAGCATCATCGGCAGGATACAGGAGAACATGCTCAAAATCGACATCCAGCAGATCGGACAGGAGGGCGACACATTCTTCAGCACCACGGACACCGCCTACCTCGTCTACCTCATCATCGGGATACTGGGTTACTTCGCCGTGCCCAGCGTGGCCAACTACATTGTCAATGCGGGCGGTGCCAATGCCCTCATGCAGCGCGTCAACTCGCTGGTCATCAATTCGGCAGACAATGCCGCCCAACGGGTGACCGATGGCAACGACATGACCAGGGACAGCTTCGGCGACATGGCACGCAACGTAAGGAACAGCTTCACGGGCGCGGGCGGCAGCGACTACTTCAAATCCGGTAGCAGCCACCAACGCGACAAACTATCCGGCGACTAACAAAACTTTTTCTCAATACTCAATACGCACTACTCAATACTAAAAAATGTTCAGGCAATTAAGAAATATCGACACCGCTTTCAGGCACATCAAGAAATTCAGCATCGTTGCCCATGTGGCGACCATGCTCCTATGCGGCTTCGCCATTTACAAGAGTTACGAAGCCACGCAACGGATACTTTCCAGCGTTTGGGTCATCGTGGATGGCAGGCCCATTCGTGCGGAAGTTGCCGCCCGCAAGGATAACCTCGAAGTGGAGGCAAGGCGGCACATCTCCGACTTCCACAGGCTGTTTTTCACACTCGACCCCGACGAAAAGGCCATCACCGCCGCCATCGGGCAGGCACTGTACCTCGCCGACAACAGTGCCAAACGGCAGTACGACAACCTACGTGAGAGCGGCTACTACGCGGGCCTCATTTCCGGCAACATCAGCCAGCGCATCACGGTGGACAGCATCCGGCTTGACATGCGCCGGGAACCCTACGCCTTCCGGTGCCATGCTACCCAAAAGCTCGTCCGTTCCAGCGGCACGCTCACCCGCACATTGGTGACGACCGGAACGCTGCGCGACGTGGCCCGCACGGACAACAACCCCCACGGCTTCCTTATCCAGCGGTGGGAAACCATCGAAAACAGGGACATCCAAACACGGTAAGGCATGGGAACGCAAGCGAAAAGACAGCAAAAGGCGGACAGCCGGCAACAACGGGAACGGTTGGCGCAGAACATCGCCGGGCGCATCACCACCACGCAGGGCCGCTTGGCAAACAGGCTCAACCGCGTGGCGGCAAAGACTACGCGCAGGCAGCAAATCCTGTTTTTCACGGTGCTTATCCTCCTATTGGGCGGTTGCTTCGGCTACCTCATACTGTCCAACATACGGTAAGTCTCACGTCTCAAATCTCATATCTCAATAAAATGGAAACAAACAAAATCACCCCACAGATGCGGCAGAAACGGAAGTTCCTGCTTGCATTGCCCTTGCTGGTGCTGCCGTTCGCGGCACTGGCCTTTTACGCCCTCGGCGGCGGCCAGGGAACGCAGTCAACCCTGCCCGAAACCACGGGCATCAACACCGGGCTGCCGGAGGCCAGCTTCAAAAAGGAACGTCCGGCCAACAAGCTGGACTACTACGAACAGGCAAGGCGCGACTCCCTGCAACGGGCCAGATCGGAGACGGGCAGGGATTTCACCGGCACCGGGGACGGCTTCATGCAGCCCGACCCGCAGGAGCAGCGCATCACCGAAAAGCTGGCCCTTTTGGAGCAGGAACTCAGCCGCCCCGAGGAAGCCGAACCCGTATATGGCGGGGGCGGTACCTACCGGATGCCCGTACAGGCCGAACCCATGCCCGACACCCGTGCCGACATCGAGCGGCTGGAACGGATGATGGAGCGGCTGAATGCAAGCGAACCTGCGGACGACCCCGAAATGGGGCAGCTCAACGCGATGCTCGAAACGATACTGGACATCCAGCACCCCGGACGGGTGCAGGAAAAATTGCGGGAGCAATCATTGACGAACAGGGAAAGCGTCTATCCGGTCACCCTTGCGGGTGACAGCCTGCCGGACAACGCCATCCGCGCGGCCATCCACCGTGACGGGGAAGTGATAAACGGCTCGTCCATCCAGTTGAGGCTGCTCGACAGCGTGTACATCAACGGACGGCTGATACCCGCCAACAGCTTCGCCTACGGCATCTGCGCCATCGGCGGCGAGAGGCTCACCATATCCGTCCGCACCGTCCGCCACGGAAATTCCATACTCCCCGTATCGCTCACTGCCTATGACATGGACGGCATCGAGGGACTGAAAGCATCCGGTTCCCTGACACGCGATGCCGTGGGGCGCGGGAGCAACGATGCCATCCAGTCCATGCAACTGATGTCGCTCGACCCATCCCTTGCGGCACAGGCCGCCACCGTGGGGGTGAACGCGGCCAAGGGGCTGTTCAGCCGCAGGGTACGGCAGGCCAAGGTCAACACGAAAGCGGGCTATGACCTGCTCTTGAGGGACGATAACCAACGATGAACATAAAAACCACAAATATGAAAACAACGACCATCATCCTATTATGCTGCCTGTTTTGGATAACGTGCAACGCACAGCACACGCAAACGGAACGGGTAGCCAAACTGCCCGTTCACGGAAAAGTCACCGACGACCGCAACAGCAAAATGCGTGCGGTGCTGCACGGCATCCACATCCACGGCGACGTGCTCCATTTCCGGATCGGGCTGCTCAACGGCTCCCACATCCGCTTCGACATCGACTTCATCCGGTGCTACATCCGCGATCGGAAAGTAGCCAGACGGACGGTAACACAGGAAAAAGAGGTACTGCCCCTTGACATCGACGGGCTGGAACGGCCCGTGGTCGAGGGTAGGTGCGGCAAGACCGTCGTGATCGCACTGGACAAGTTCACCCTTGCGGACAACAAGCTGCTCACCATCGAGATCTACGAACGGGGCGGCGGCAGGCACCTGTACCTGAAGGTGAAAAACCGCCACATCGAGAACGCGAAACCCCTGAATTGAAAAGGCCATGCAACTTTCAGCACCGGAAAAGGCACCGGAATTATTGGGCTACCTGCAACAGCAGCAGGAAAAGGGCATGGAGTGGGTCGTTTACGACTTTGAATCCGGAATCGGCAGCAGGTACGATTTTACCTGTTTCAAACGCCAACGCGATGCCCATGCCTTCGCCAATGCGGGGTTTGCCAACCCCCTTTTCCTCGATGTGGACACCATCGGGAACGCGAAAAGGAAACTCGAAGAAATCATCAGTCACAATCAAAAGGAGGACACCATGAATCTCAACAATCTGGAGGACCTGAAAAGGTACCTCACCGAACTTAAATTCGACCCCACCCACATCACGGAACTGGAGGAAAAAATGACCAAGGAAATCCCCGCTTTCGACATCGCCGACCAGTACATCGGCGAATACAGGGGCAAGGCGGGCGCAATCGACCTCAATATCCCCGTGAGGCAGTCGAACCAATCCGGCAACTACTACATCAGCAAGTTTGACCTGACATTGACCAAGGCGAATCCCCTGCCGGAAGGCCATCGGTACTTCGTCGTATCCAAGGACCCCGAAAGCGGGAAAAAGCTGCACCGGGACTTCACCAGCCCGGCACAGGCCATCGAATACCTCAACGGGAAAACGGGGGAAAGGGAATTGGTCGCGGGCACCGGCCCGAGACCTAACGAAAGCACCGTGCTGGTACGCAAGGATGACGACAAGCTCATCTACAGCGCGAAGGATTTCCGCGAGACCTACCACGGCAAGCCGCTCACACAGGCGTTCTACATCAACGAGGGGCAGGGCTTCAGCCTGCCGGAGGCCCTGAACCTCATCCAGGGCCGGAGTGTGTACAAGGACAACCTGCTCACCGCGAACGGTGAACCCTACAAAGCCTACGTGGCCATCGACCGGGAGAATCCCCTTTCCACCGGAACGGGCTACCGCTACCAGCAATTCCGCGACCCCGAATACGGCTTCGACATTGAAAAGACGCTCATGCAATACGACGTAAAGGGGCTGGACAACCAGGAATCGAAAAACAGGCTGATAGGGCTGCTCAAGGGGGGTAACCGTGTCCCCGTGGTGATGGAAAAAAACGGGAAGCGGTACGATGTCACGATAGAATCCTCGCCGCGTTACAAGAACATCAACATCCTCAACACGAAGGGTGAACCGCTGAAACGGGAATTTTTCGACCGTAACAGTACGCAGGAACTCAAGAACCCCGTACCGTTGAGAAAGGAATGGGATATGTCGCAGAAACAGGGGATGCGGCTGTAAACGCCAAAAAACCATTCAGACGGGAGGAAACTCCCGTTTTTCTTCGTTTATTTGCATTGCAGCAATCACTGCCAATTAACCAAATTTCATAACATAAAATCATCAGACATGAGTAAATTCACACAGCTAAAGGAACTCATCGCATCGGCCGAGGAAGATGCGGCAAAATTCTATGACAAGGCCAACGGCGCGGCAGGCACACGCCTGCGCAAGGCATTGCAGGAAGTGAAAACCCTCGCGCAGGACATCCGCAACGAAGTGACCTCCCTCAAGAACAAGGGGAAGTAATTTTATACCCTTTCACTTTTGCCCATCAAGTTTCGCTTGGTGGGTATTTTTTTGGTTCATTACAAGTTAACCACGTAAAATGGACTATCCCACATTTCGTTTTGAATACTTATATTAGCACATAAACATCTTTTGATATGTCCGAAGAAATACAAAACATAATTGATTATGAAGATGAAGGGGCCAAAATAGACTTCAAACTGGAACAGTATGCAATTGACAAAAAGGCGTTTAAAAAATCAGAGGTTCTAAAGGATATCTCTGCAATGGCTAATCTACCCTCCAATGAAGATAAGTATATCGTTATAGGTATAAAAAAGAAAAACGGAAAAATTGAGCAACAGAATGGCATAGAGTCACTCCACGATCAGGCGATTTACCAACAGTATCTAAATGACAACATAGAACCCGAAATACAATTTGAATATAAACAAGCAGCCTATGACGGGAAAAATATTAGTTATTTCCGTATTTACGGAAATACAGATAGACCTTATCTTTTTAAAAAGGAAGTAAAAAGTCTTGATGGCAAAACGCTATATAAGGAGGGTGATGGATACATCCGAACAGGAAGTGCCACTAGAAAAATGGTAAGGTCCGATTTTGAGCGGATTTATGAATCAAAATACCTCCATCCAGATAGGAAAAACGATATATCAATTATCCCTTACATTGTTCAGTACCGCAGTAATGAAATAGACATGGAAGGACTATGGTGCCTTGATATTGCCATCGAAAATAAATCAAAAAAATCCATTGGGTTGGATGTCGAAATGAAAGTATATAAGTCCAGTGAATTTAGCCTTATTTCAGAACCGGATTTAAAGGATAAAATTTATGAAATGGAGCAGGAGAGGAAACAGCACGACCCATTTAGAATAGCAGGAACTATGCCCCCAATTCACCTCAATCTTTTTGTTTCCTGCAACGAACATGATGATTTCATCATTATCGAGAGGCACCCGTCAAGAATGGAAAAAACAGCTATCAGTCTCCCACAGGAAAAAACAGAAAACGATGTGTTTTCCAGACAACTTATCATCCTTGCTGAAAAACCCGCCAGTATCCAGGCAGAAATCATCATCAGAAGTGATGATTTCCAAGATGGTGCAATCATCGAAAAAATATACATGGAGCCCGTATCTTGGCACTCATCATAAAGCTATTAATAATTAACATCCAAATTATCGTACTAAACCACCACAGGGAAGCATCTAAACCCAGTTAACGCCGCTTTTTATTTTTTCAACCCTACCTATTCGTTTCAGTAACATCCCGTAATCTAAGAATCCAGCCTCATCGGCCTTTGCTAAACAAATTTCTTAAACACACCCCTCACAGCAAGGCGGCTCCACTGCGTTCCGCTTGTTTTGGCAAAAAAATCTTCCCTGTTCGCTTCGCTCACGAGGTATTTTTTTGCCAAAAGCCTTGCTTTTGAGGGGTGTGTATTAAAAGGGGCTGTTTATCAAAAGCCGGCGAGGCTCCTGCCGAGGCGGTTTTTTCGGTTCGCTCTTTAAAAATTTTGGTTGATGGAAAAGAACAAAGCCCCCCCGTCTTGCTCCCCTTTTTGGGGGAATAAGACACAACGATTAAACAGGTTTTTAACAAAAATTGAATTATCATGAAAACAGCAGAAAAGGCCGGAAAGGCCACGGAAACAAAGAACGGAGTAAACAACAAGTCGGTAAACGCAGCGGATGCCAAAGGCACGGCGGCCACTAGCACCAAACCGGAGGCCGCAAAACCCGAAGCCCCCAAGACGGAGGCGAAGTCTTTGGGTGCGGTTGTTGTCCCAAGCACAGCGGAAACCGCAGCACCGCAGCCACAGGCGGCCAAGCCCGAAGCGGAAAAGTTTGCGCTTAACCTTGAAAGCACCCTTAAACTGGTGGAGGAACTGCACCGCAGGAAGCGGCAGCGTGACAGGCTTATCGAGACCATTGAGAATCTGGAAGCCTTTGAAATCGAGCAGGTGGAGGAAGCGGACGAGACGGACGGCAATTACTACCAAGGTTGCAAACTTGCGATTGTGGACGACAACCGTAACGAGTTTGCCACCAAAAACCCCGTCATCATCCAAGCGGTGGCAACATTCGTCAGGGATATGTGTACGAACAGGTTGACCGAAATCGAGGCGGGTATCGTCATCCCCGTTTAGTTGTTTACCGGATACCCTTTGCCGTTACGGTGAGGGGTATCCTTTTTTATGGAACGATGAAATACGAAATCATCCATTTGATGGTACGTGTGATGGTACAGACCGCACACACCAACATATCCGATACCGTGCATGAAGTGGAGACGGAAAGCGCATTGCATTTGGACGACACCCCCCATGTAAAGGTACTGGATACGGAAATATTGTTGACAAGGGTAAGAAACCCTAAAAGAAATTAGTCATGGCAGATAACATCAATTATAATGAACGGACGGGCAAGCACAGCTTTTTCAGCGTCAGGGAAAAAGCCTGGCACGGCCTCGGGCAAATCGTTGAGGATTATCCGACAAGTGAGGAAGCAATCAAATTTGCGGGATTGGATTACACCGTGGAAAAACGCTACCTGTTCACGTATGGGGACGATACAGGTCCCGACACGGAGGACAATGATTGCGTGATGGAATGGCGCATCGATATACCGGACTACTACGCCACATTGCGCACGGACACGGATCAGGTGCTGGGCGTGGTCGGCAAGGATTATGAAATCGTACAGAATACGGAAGCATTCAATTTCTTTGACAGTTTGGTAGGCGGCAAAGGCGGCATCAAGTATGAAACGGCCGGAGCATTGGGCAGGGGTGAAAAGATTTTCATCACAGCCAAACTGCCCGATTTTCTGCGTGTCGGCAAGGCGGATTTGATTGAGCAGTATTTACTGCTCACCACTTCGCACGATGGCTACGGCTGCATCACCGCAGCGTTTACGCCCATCCGTGTGGTGTGTAACAACACGCTGAATGCAGCCCTGCGCAGCACCACCAAATGTGTGAGGATACGGCACACGGTGAATGCCATAGACCGATTGAGGGAAGCGCACAAACTGTTGGGGATTACCCACCGCCTTGCGGAGGATTTGGAGGAAGTCTTTAACCGTTGGTCTAAAGTGCACATCAGCGACCCCGCCGTAAAACGGCTGATACAGGTGGCAATGGTACCCAACAGGGAAACCCTGCAAGCCTTGCAGAATGGCAATTATGATGCACTTTCCACGCAGTACAATAACATGGTGGAAAGTGCCTTTGAATATGCCATGAGTGACCCCACTCAACAGGACGAAAGCACGAGGGGAACGCTTTACGGTGCGTTCAATGGAGTAACCGGATACTTTCAGAATGTCCGCAACTACCGAAACGAGGAAGCCAAATTCAAATCCATCATGGGAGGCACAGCCTTGCAGCGTTCGGGAAAGGCGTTTGAGCTTTGCAGCGATTTTGCCCGCTTCGGAAACGAGGCTTTAGCCCTCAACTGATGCCAGAAAAAGGTGTTTACAGCCCATGTAAGCACCTTTTTTCCGAACAACCCACCCCGGTAATTTTTCCGATAAAAAGTGGCTGAAATAGCCTTGAAATACCCGTATGGGGCATTTTTGCGGCGCCTAAGAGCGGTTTAAGCGTTGGCTAAGACAAGATAAGAAGAACTATACGAATCCTTCCTTTTTTTTATATGGCTGGACTTTCCTATCAATTTCTTCAGTTACGCTCCTTTTAGTAAAACCGTTTTCATACCAATTATTGAAATCCGACTGATGGAACTCAACGCTGATTTCAACAGCCGGAGTAGAATCCTTGCGTTGAAGTATACCGTTAATCCGTAATATCCACGGGTCAGAATCAGTGCCATCTTCTATTTCTGTACTGGAGAAATAAGTCATACCAATACCTAATAGTTTGTTCTTTATTATCTTCAATGTTAATGGCAGTTCATCAATCAGTCTTCCGACTTCAGCAACGTCAAAATCTAATGGGGGTCTGCCAATGCCAGAAGTAGTCATTATAGGGCCAATTTTATGCCATGTGCCATAATCACTTTTCCCAATCTCAAATAGACGACCATCATTTGACAATATCCATTTCACAGGTGACTGATTGACTACCTGTTCAGCGGAGAATTGCGTTTCATCAGCGGTTTCAATGTAATGTTTTTTCATGTTTCTATATAAATTACGTTAGCTAACCAAATACAAGGAATTTTTGATTTTCACAAAATAAAGCGGGCAAACTATCTACTACATTAACGATATGTTAATAAAACGTGGCTCCACTTTTTTACTCTTCTTCTTTTACCACAATGGATTTTCCGACGTTATTTCTGAAGTTATCGATATACTTGTTTAGTATGATAATGGAGTCTGATAAATTTTGGTTCGTTCTTTCAAGGTGATTTTTTTCAGTATCATAGACTTTAACGCCATTGTCTTTACCAAGCTGATATATCCCCCACATAAGGCCAACAATTAACGCAACAATAATTCCCCAAAAACTCAACGAGCGTAAATTCCAAATTCTTGCTACTTTTTCTATTTGTAGCTGAAGTTCATCTCGCTGCTCAATGAGTAAGTCATTAGCTTCCTTCAAAGTGTTAAACGAAGAGTTAATTTCTTTGATATGGTTGTTAAGAAAGGAAATGTGTTCATCCCTATCAGAAAGAGCTTGTTTGTACGAAGCGACTACGCTGCTTTCAGATTGTATAGCTTTTGCTTTACTTTGATTAATTCTATTCTCCAATATTTCAATTTTCGCCTCCAGCAATGACACGAGTGTGTTTTGAGAATCTAAAAAGCGATTTTCAAAATCCATATATATTAAGTTGGCTGAGGAACTGCCATCGTACAATCGGAGTTCGTTAAAAGCCTGCTGAGTTTTGATTTTTAACTCTTTTCCCAAATGCTTTTGGTCCGGTCGCAGCGATTTTGCTTTATAAAGCAAGTCTTTTAGGTATTCAATATTCATAACTATCGGTATTCCTCAAAAATAGAAAATGGAATTGGATATTTTTGAGGAACAAAGAAAGGTAATAATAATGTAGAATTTAGTTTTTATAAAATCAATATTTAAGGGTCTATATTACTGTATCGATGGGAGTTCCACGTCTGCGGCTATTTACTAAAATAATTTCATGCCGACCTTTAGCTTACATTTTTCGCAAAAGAAACAACAACATTTACTTGACGTCACGGCACAAGTTCTCTTATCTTCAGTTTGATGTCTTTCGAAGTTAGATATTTCCAAAGTCTATTTTAAAGCCCCTAAAGTCACAATTCACCCCAAATATTTAAGGAAGCGGTTCGAGAATAATCGGGCTTTTGGGTAAATAATAGTTGGATTGTCAAAATGAAATCAAAACCGATAATTGTTTCCGTTTTTTTCAATAAAATCTCCGATTACTTTCAAAATTCCGCGTAAGTGTTCTAATAGATTCCCATCACCCCGACTAAAACGACAAATGGTGCCATTGGAAGACAAATGGTGCCATTTTTCATTTTAATCCCTTTTTTATTACTATAGCAACGCTTCCTGTAAAAATTCCCTTTAATTAAAGAATCACCATATCAGTATTTTTGAGCTTATTTTGATTCAAAAGGCAAGAATATGGAAATATGTTGAAAGGATTCGAACCATGTCCACGCTTTTAAATATTTTCTTTTTTTCAACCGATCTTGATTTTGATAGAAATACAAATTTCTGCAAATTTTAACAGGAAGCATGAAACCATGGCGGCATTTTGAGATGATATTTTATTCCCTTTGCTCAATTCAATTTTTATAACTATCGGGCAACACGGGGACGATGGGGCAGCTGTCAAGCAATGCGGCCGTCTGTTCCAACAGTTCCACCTTATCAAGTTTCAGCAGCCTCCGGCAGGTGTTGATGTATTCGGAAATGACCTGAGAGGGGATTTTTGGGATATCGGCAAGCAATCCTTTGGCAATGGCCCTTTTTCCGGTGCGGAGTTGTCGTGCAGGTATATCAGCACGTTGGTGTCCACTGCAAAAGGTTTAGCCATCGTAGTCATTGGCTTCGTCCCGGTCAAAGGAGAATCCGCTCAAATCCACGAGAGAGGATTTGGTCAGGGCTTCAATCCGGCGGAGACGCTGCGCCCTGCTCGGTTCCTTTTTCGCCGTTTCGATTTCAAAGGCAATCACTTCCACCGTCTTGCCGACCATCTCTTCGGGCAGTTGCACGGTGACAGACCGTTTTTTCGGGGTTATGATCTCACGTAACATCATGCGATAAAGATAATGATAATTTTCCAAAATACAATTGATGGATGATAGCGATACTACTTCGCATGACAGCTACATCACGACGACGTTTATTCCCTATAATATCAACGACACCGCAGTAAAACGACTGATACAGGTGGCGATGCTTCCCCATAGGGAAACTTTGCAAACTTTGCAGGACGGCAACGATGATACGTTGTCCACTCGATACGGCAACATCGTAGGAAAGTACCTTTGAGTGCGCAATGTGGATGCTCCCCCAAACAGGACGAACGCACGAGGGGTGCGTTTTGTGGAGTGTTCAATGGTGTAACAGGCTATTTCCAGAACATCCGAAACTACCGCGGGACGAAAAGACAAGTTCAAATCCATCATGGGCGGCACGGCCTTGCAGCGTTCGGCAGCGGTGTTGGTGCTTTGCAGCGAATTTGCACGGCTCGGATACGAGGCTTTGGCCCTCAACTGATGCCCAGAAAAAATTATATTTCCCTTTAATCTCAAGTCTTTTGGTAAAAGACTGAACAATGGTTGTTTAAACTATACTTCAAAACGCTCCCGAATCTCCTTTTCTTGGATTTTATTGATAAATCCATTTGCCTTTAGGGAAAAAATCATTTCTTCTAATTGCTTTTGGTAGGAGATATTCGGTGAAAAATGTCAACTGATTATGCATGAAATAACCAAGTTGTCTAGGTGTCGGTCGTGATTTAATAAATGACATTATTCAAGTCCATCTTTTCCATTTCTCTCAATAAAATCCCCAATTACTTTCAAAATCCCCCCTAGGGATGGCTGCGGCCGTGAGTGCGGGGCTGCGGGCCGCAGCCACTCCCGCCATCCAAATGAAAACAAGGTATAAAGTGCCGGCTTCATTTAGTTGAGATAAGGATGGCTGCGGCCACTTTTTGCTGACGATTTACATAATTGTGATTGGAATTCTTTAGTTTTGGGTGTAGCTAGTTAGGGGAAGATTACATGATCATTCCCTCGGCGAAGGAACGTTTGGAAAAGTTCAGGAATAGGGAGGAACAATGATATTGAAAGAAAGGATCGGCTGTAGTTACCTGAAATACCTGCTTACCGGGGTCTTTTCAGCCTTGCTGGTTATGGGGTATGCGCAGGAAGAGGAGGAACCGCAGGAAGAGAAGCAACAACCCAGTGGGCAGCAGGACGAAAGGCAACCTACGCTTATGGATTCCATCGATGTCGTACGTGATTACCGGCCGATGCTGGCCGATGCCGTAAAGATCCGCAGGAGCCCGGATATGCGTATCGACCGAGAAGCGCTTGAGATCGAGCTGCGCCAAATTGCCGCCGCCACCTATTTTGCAAAAAGCGAATTCAAACAAGCTTATTATGGTAGATTGCTGGAACGGCATCCGGGCGCTTCACGCAGCAATATCGATAATTACCGGATCGGCTTCATGGCCTACCAAGCAGGTGAATACGAAAGAGCAACTTCTATTTTGGAGAAGTTGGCAGCTTCGGATGCCTTTTATCAGAGCTCGATCATTGCTTTGGGCCATATTGCCCTGAAAACCGGGGATAAGCAACGTGCACGGAATGCGTTTGTCAAAGCATCCAGACTGGATTTCGATCAGGCATTGAAATCGGATGGGCTGTTTAACTATGCCAAAATATTATATGAATTGGACTCCGCCGAGGCTGCCCTGGAAGTCGCCCGGGCGTACGTCGCTCAGAAATATGCGGATCGTTCACCTGATGCGGATTATACAGAGAATCCGGAAACACTATTGGCCGAGATCTTGTTGGGCACGAGCAATTTCCACGCTTCGGTGCATATGCTGGAATCGTTCAGCAACCGGGAGCCGGGAGCTGATATAGCCTATCAAAAGGTCACGTATTACCGCGGATTGGAGTTTTATAACGAGCGCGCTTTCGAAAACAGCATATCCATGTTCATGCGATCGGAAAAATTCCCGATCGATGTGGAAATGGCGGCGTTGGCCACGTATTGGAAAGCGGAGGCGATGTATGAGGTGCGCAAGTACAGGGAGGCGGTGGAAAACTTTTCCCGGTTCCTCCGGTTACCCGCCGCACGAAACACCGATGTATATAATTACGCGAATTATGGCCTGGCATATGCGGCGTTCCGCAACAACAACTTTGGCATGGCTGCGGATTATTTTGAACGCTTTTTGGCTAACGAGGGAAGTTCGCTGGACGAAAATGTACGTTATGACGTAATCGCACGTTTGGGCGATTCGTATCTGTCCGTGCGCGATTACGGCCGAGCCAACCAATTCTATGACCAACTGATCAACAGCAAGGCCCCCAATCAGGACTATGCGTTGTTCCAGCGTGGCATCATCCAGGGATTGCAGGGCGATAACGAAACCAAGCTCAGCACCCTGCGGTCCGTTGTTGAACAATTCCCGAGTTCGAACTATGCGGATGACGTGGCCTTTGAGATCCCGTATACGTATTTCACTGCGGGAGATTACGATACCGCCATCGAAGGGCTGCAGCGGATGATCGAACAATACCCCCGCAGCAGCTATGTCCCCCGGGCGTTGATGACCATCGGGCTTGTCCAGTACAATAAAGATGACATCGAAGCGGCGAAGGCCACTTTCCAGAAGGTGGTGGAGGAACATGCTACAACCAGTGAGGCAGGGCAGGCGCTGCGTTCCATTGAAAACATCTACCTGGATCAGGGGGATGCTTCGAGTTATATTAACTACGCGACCAGCACCAACATCAGTGACCTGAGTACCGCAGAGCAGGATAACCTGGCTTTCCAGGCGGCCAATACCTTGTTTGCCAGGGGGGAGTACGGACCGGCTGTAGAAGCAATCAATGCGTATTTCGACAAGTTCCCCAAACCGGCACAAGAAAAGCATGCCCGTTATATCCGTGGGGTGAGCTTGTACCGCACCGGGCACCCGCAGGAAGCACTGCACGACCTGAACATTATCCTGAACGACTGGACAAGCCAGTATACGGAAAATACACTGATGACAGCTGCGGAGCTATACCTTGGCTTGGAGCAATATAACGAAGCCATCGTGCACCTCAAAAAACTGGAAATCACCTCGGAAAACAGGGAAAATCACAGCTACGCGTTAAACAATCTGATGGTTTGCTATTTTGAAATCGGCGATTTGGAGCAAGTCGTCAGGTACGCCAAGTTGATCAAGGGGTATGATGGATCTTCAGACGAGGACATCGCGAAAGCAAACTTGTATACGGCGCGGTCTATGTTGCGGCAGGGGGAGGTAGCCCCAGCGATAAAGGAATTGAACCTGGCTGCGCTGAGAAGCCAAACGGCAGTGGGTGCGGAGGCGCGTTACCGGGTGGGCCAACTCCAGTATGAGGCCAAAGAATACGACAAAGCCATGGAATCGGCCTTTGACGTGATCAACAACATGGGGTCACATGACTATTGGGTGGCCAGGAGCTTCATCCTGCTTGCGGATGCCTATGCGGGCAAAGGTGATGATTTCCAGGCGAAGAGCACGTTGGAAAGCGTGATTGAAAATTATGAAGAAAAAGATGACGTTATCCCTTCGGCAAAAGAACGTTTACAGAAATTGAATAATAAGTAACGGGGATTTTTTAGCTATCGCCCCACCATCCTTTCCAATCCGATTGATTCCTTCTATCTTTGGGCCCAAACATATTACTGCCCATGATAAATGCACCTGCGTCAGGAATAGCAGCTATTTCTTTTTTATGGTTTTGTTTTTCCGGCCCAGCAAATATCCAGCGGTCCAGCAAGTCTAGATCGAATCGTTTCACTGGTACGATTTCAGTGTTCATGCGAAAGATTTTCCTGAATACGAAGAACGTTTTGCCGGACATGTAGAATCGGGTATCGTCACCAAGACCGATCCGTTGATGGGTGGAATTGTTTAACCCATTCAACTGATACCAACATCAATAACCACCAATTTCATTGACTACAGGCCTTTTAACCTCTCTTTTACCCAGCTTCCATCTCACAGCTACCCTGAAGAACCGATTGATGTAGCGGCTTTCAATGTGCTGGTTAAAGGTCTCAGCAGCAGTAACTTCGGTTACATATCGGTAAGGGGTGGACAGATTGTCGCAACGGGCGCTAAAATTAAGTTTGCCATCAAGCAATTCCTTGTTGATCAATAAGGTATAACTCTGTACACCGGTGGTATGCCCCTGAAAATTGACCGTTCTCGAATTGAGATTCGCATAGACACGGATGGTAAGCGAAGCGGTTGGTTTAAAAGACGCATCTACACCCTGACTGATTATAAAGCCATCTCTGAAGGGATAACCGTTTTGGCTGCTAAACCCGAGGTATCGTGTTGTGTTTGTCGCGGTGAATGTGAACCGTTGAAGGCGCAGTGAGGCATTGATGCTCGCTCCCAAAACATCGTACGCTGCTACGTTTGCATAGGTGTTCGCTACGATACCGTCTGGCTGCGCTATCCTTACCTGCTCAATACTGTTCCCGGTGTGGTTGTAAAACAACGCAACATTCAATAATCCTGCTGATTTCTGAAAGGTATAAGTCAGCTCGTAGCTATGGGTAATTGCGGGTTTAAGATAGGGATTGCCATATTCCAGGTTAAGCGAGTCAATGTAATTGATGACCGGATTCAGGTAATTGATATAGGGCCGGAGCAGTTTTTTCGTATAACCGGCACCAACGCTGTGATGCGTGGAAATGGTTTTGCTAATAATCAGATTGGGCAAAAAGTTTTGATAATCGGGAATGCGCAATGATGTATCACGGAAATGCAGCGGCCAGTGGGTGTGTTCATAACGGCCACCGATTTTAATTTTCCAGGAATCAAGGTTAAGTGTGTACGTGGCATAGGCGGCTGCAATAATCCAGTTAAACCAAAAACGATCGGCCCGGAGGCTGTTGGGCAAATAAACGGACTGGCTGAAATCGAATACATCGAACCGGTTTTCATTGGAGAATTTCCTGAATGCACCTTTGAGCCCCAATTCCAGTTCACTGTCATTTCCGAAGTCTTTTCTTACATCCGCTTGGAAGGAGAATTCTCGGTTGCCAAGTAAATTGAAATTCTTCTCTGCGTAATTTTTTTGTTGCCACCGGTACTGATCCAGTAAATAGCGATTTAGCTGGCCCTGGTAAAACCAATAGCCCATGACGTTATATTCAGTGGATCCATCCCGTGATCGGCGGAGCCATCCCCAGTTAATACCGTGCAAATACCGGAAAGCGGGATTATCAATTGTCCGGGTAAATGCGTCCGATCCCATCAAACTATTTAGGCTTGACTTGGCGCCAAACCAGTCGCCACCGTAGCGGTAACCTGCATTGAAGGTAGTTAAGGTATCGGGAAGGTAAATGACATGAATGCCACTGAAGAGATTCTCCGATTCATTGTTAATCTCCTTTTGCTGCAGCAATCTGCCGTTGTTCACCGAATGATCGGTACGATCCAGCACACTTGTGGTTGTGTTATCGGAGGCGCTATGACCTATATCGGCGCCTATTACCACCTGCCGTCTTCTCCAGGTAATGGCTCCTGTCAATTCGTTGAAGCGGTTGGCCAGGATTCCGTTAACAGTACCCGAAACGCCGTCTTCCATCGGCCTCTTCGTGAAAATGTTAATTACTCCGTCTGCCCCCTCAGAATCATAACGGGCTGAAGGATGGGTGATGATTTCCACTGTTTTGATATTATCGGCAGGTACCTGGCGTAAAGCTTCTGTCACGGAGTTTGCATACGTCATGAAAGGTCTTCCATCGATAAATACTTTAATACGGTTACTACCCCGCATATGCGGTGCTCCATTCTGGTCAACCTGTACGCCCGGAAGCTTCCTGAGTAGATCGACCGCTGTTTCCCCGGCTTCCTGAGTCTCCCGATCCGCATGGTATACAAAACCGTCTATCCGCGTGGATAGGGGCCGGCCTTGTGCGGTAACGGTCACTTCGGCTAGCGTTTCTCCGGCACGAATCATCAAAAAGGGTGGGAGTTCGACCCCGCTGTTACTCACCATAAACGGCTCCGATTTTTTCAGGACATAGCCCGTCATACTGCAAAGGATCCGGTAGCTGCCCGGTGGTACCTGT
This sequence comes from Parapedobacter defluvii, assembly GCF_014642075.1. GTDB lineage: Bacteria > Bacteroidota > Bacteroidia > Sphingobacteriales > Sphingobacteriaceae > Parapedobacter > Parapedobacter defluvii. Next base: position 81,480 of record NZ_BMIK01000009.1, read on the forward strand.
TCAAAATAAAAGCGCCCCAGGGTGTCGGAAATAAAATTTTGCAGTGGCTTTTGGTTGTGGTCCGTCAACCTGACTGTAACGAAAGCCAGCCGCTTACCGGTAATGGAATCGACTACGCTACCTGAAACCCTGTTTTGTGCAAGTGCAATTTGCCCGATGGCAATTACATAGGCCAGTAGCGATAAAACAATTGGATGCTTGACCATAAGGAAAATGCCTGACTGATTACCACAGGCAAATGAAGCGGAATAAAAAGCCATTCCGAAAAAAAGTAGACGAACTGCCAATAAAGTAGAGGAATCCCGTTGGGAAATTACTCCGTTCACATTGTTGCAAATCATTCGTATCTTTCATCTACTTTTTCAGCAGTTGCTCTACTAAATTTCGCAGTTCCGCCCGTAATCTGTCAATTTGTAGCAGGTAGTTTATGGAAAGCATAGATATAAACAATGGCTCAACATCAAAACGTAGATGGATCTACATATCCTATTGGATACTGGTTACGCTTATATTTTTATACGACCGTACCTACCTGATCCAAAAGGCGGGTCTCCCTAATTTTTTTATCTGTTCCGTGGTCCGGGTTAGTCTGCTCATGGCCCTAGCGTGGGCGAATATCCGCTGGCTGATACCCCGCTATTTGCTGCGTGGACGATATTGGGGCTATTTCGGTCTGGTATTCCTCTTGCTCATCGGGTATCTGTTGGTGCAGAGCCTCTATGACCACTATCTTTTCGGCTATATCATAGGACCGTACAAAAAAGCGCAGCTTTCTGCCTCCCTGATTTATAACTTCACCCATACCTCGCTTTACCTGATGCTGACCATTGCACTCAAATTCAGCATCGACTGGTATGAACAGAAAAAGGTACTACAGGAAATACGGGTTGAAAAACTGCAGGCAGAGGTAAACTTTCTACGCTCACAGGTAAACCCGCATTTCCTCTTCAATGCGCTGAATAACCTATATGCGCTGACCATCAAAAAATCAGACGAGGCACCGGACGTTGTATTGAAGCTTTCTGAGTTGATGGAATATATGCTATACGAAAGTGACGAGGCTTATGTACCACTGGAAAAAGAGATCAACTACCTGAAAAACTACCTTGAATTGGAGCGGATACGGCACGGGAACAATGCCGATATACAATTAACCGTGACCGGAAATATGGATAGCTGCATGATTCCGCCCTTTTTGATCCTGCCGCTCGTAGAAAATGCTTTTAAGCACGGCATCAGTAAATCAGTACACAATGCTTTTCTGCATATCCGCATTGACGCCGGAAAAGAACTGGAAGTAAGGATAACAAATAATAAACTTAACTTTCAGCAACCGGACCACAGCGGTGGCATTGGTCTTTTTAACTTACGGAGAAGGTTGGAGTTGTTGTATCCGGACAAACATGAATTAAAAATCATTGAAAAGCCGGACCGGTACGAAGTAGTATTAAAAATAGATCTTTCATGCTGAATTGCGTAATTATAGACGATGAACCGTTGGCCCGGGAGGTATTGGCAGGTTACATGGATCAATTGGACCATGTGAAACTTGTAGGCAGTTTCAGCAATGCGTTTGATGCGCAGGGATTTTTAACAGATAATACGGTCGATGCCTTGTTCCTGGATATTGAAATGCCGGAGATGAGCGGCATTGATCTCCTGAAGTCGTTGCCCAATCCTCCTATTACGGTATTCACCACGGCTTTCCGTGACTATGCTTTTGAGGGATATGAATTGGGGGTGATTGATTTTTTGCTAAAACCGGTATCCTACGCCCGTTTTCTGGTATCGCTCGAAAAAATCAAAGACTTTCTTTCGTTAAAAGCAGACGATGCAGGTATTGAAATGAGCGGCGATGAACCGGAATTTATTTTTGTTAAAAGCGGTGTGCAGAAGATCAGGTTGCTGTTTGACGATGTTACGCACATACAGGGACTGAAAGACTATGCCATCATCCATACCGCAACGGATAAAATTGTCACCAAAGGATCTGTTAAATCCATGCAGGAGCTTTTTCCGGAGAGCCAGTTTATACGGGTGCATAAATCATTTATGGTATCCAGGGATAAAATCAGGCGGATAGAGAAAAACAGAATCATCATTGGCGACCACCAGATACCTATCGGCAGAAATTATAAAGAGGAGCTGGAAAGGAAAATTTCAGGTAGTTAAAACTCATCTTATGAAACGCAGGTCACAGCTGTTTTTTATTGCTTTATCCAGTCTGCTGCTAACGACAATAGTTGCCTGTTCTCAAACAACCGGTGGCCATAAAACGCTTGACGACGAACGGCCCAAAACAGATACCGTGGCCACACATCTCCACCAACTGTTTACCCAAGCTGATGCTGAAAAAATCATGGGGGAACCATCGCATCTATCGGATGGCTCCACTAAACAGGAAGCAGATGTCTTTACTTATCTGTGCAGTTATGAAGCCGATTTAAAAGACAGCATAAGCCAAAAAGCGGGTGCCATCTATTTCTTATTTGAAGATTTTCGTCTAACTAAACTGGCTCAAAAGAAATATGCAGAAATAAAGAAAGCCAATGAACACCTAGGCATCGAAGTGCTGAGGAACTTGGGGGATGAGGCGTATTATCATAGCGACGGAACGAATTTTTACTTTATTATGGTTAGGAAAGGGGATAAGGTATTCAACCTCAAAGTAAATAAAATAACGAGTACTACGAATTTGGAAGCATTTAAACGGATCGCAGCGAAAATAACAGCCTTGGTAAACTGATTTCCGATAAAGCCGTTGTGTCCGCACCTATGCTCCGATAGCCCCGTTGCATCTGCAACCCGGATCCGGTTTTGAAGACATGGGGTATTTGTTTTATCGGTGATTTTTGTTGAATTTTTCGGTAAAAGACGTAACTATGGGGTAAATTTAAAAACATAAGAGATATGAGTTCGATTAGACCCGTTGTTTTTTTGATCGCCTTTTTGTCTTTTGGCCTTTCGGCCACGGCACAACGATATCCGTCATTGAACAATGAAAAAGTCGACGGGTACAAAGGTATTTGGTTTACATTAGGGCAATTTTCGGAATATGGGGATAAGTATTCCGGTGGCTTGGGAACCTACACGGCCAAGCATATTCCGTTAGCGATCTATTCGCCAGCGGCAGACAAAACATTCTTTGTTTACGGAGGAATCGCAGAAGACAGGGAGAGTAGTGCCGGAGCAAGCAATGCGAAGGGAGATTACCTGTTGTGTATGATCGGAAGCTTTGATCATAAAACAGGTACCGTTGAAAAACCGACGGTGGTGCATGACAAAGAAGGCGTTTTTGACCCACATGATAACCCGTCCATAGCGATGGATTCCGACGGTTACATATGGGTGTTTGTAAGTGGCAGAGGCCGGGGCAGGCCGGGGTTTATTTATAAAAGTCGTTCGCCAAACTCCATCGATGCATTTGATGTGATGTCAGAGCGGGAAATTACCTATCCACAGCCCAAATATGTTGAAGGGAAAGGCTTCTTACATTTGTTTACCAAATATTGGGGGGTTCGGCTGTTGTACTTCAGTACAAGTGCGGACGGTGTTGAATGGACCGATGATAGGCAGATCGTAGCCATAAAACGGGAACAGGACCAATATGGCGGTCATTACCAAATCAGTGGGCAACTCGGTGAGAAGATCGTGTTTTTTTATAATTGGCACCCAAATGGAGATGTAGATCGCAGAACCAACATCTATTACATGCAGACAACGGATTTTGGTAAAACATGGACCACCGTAGACGGTACGCCCGTATCCATCCCCGTAACCGAGGTAGCCAACCCCACTCTGGCAAAAGAGTTCTTTTCAAAGGGTGAAAATGTGTACATCAAAGACGTTGCTTTCGACAGAAACGGCAATCCGGCGGCTCTGTATGTTTCAGGTGCCGGCCATCAACCCGGGCCGCAAAATGGACCGAGAGAATGGCAGGTGATCCATTGGAACGGAGCGGAGTGGGTAAATCATAAAATAACGACTTCGGACCACAACTACGATACCGGCAGCCTTTGGATCGATGGGGACAAATGGGTGGTCATCGGACCTACGGAGACCTCTCCGCAACCCTGGGGAGGAGGGGGTGAGCTTGTTCTTTGGGAGAGCAAAGACGGCGGTAAAACGTGGAAAGCAAAAAAACAAATCACCAAAAACAGTGAATTAAACCACAACTATGTCAGAAAAGTGGTGAACGGAAAGGAGCCATTCAAGTACTTTTGGGGCGATGGTAACCCCAACAGTCCTAGCAAATCCTATTTGTATTTTGGCGATTCCAAGGGAAGAATGTGGCAATTGCCGTACACCATGGATTCGGATCGTGTAAGGCCTGAGAAAGGGCAGCGTAAAAATCGAAAGAAGTACTAGAAATACAGATTGTTGAATGTCCGGAAAGAGGAGAGAAAGCGGTGCCGCCTTGAAAAAGGGGTTTATGCAGAGACTTCAACAGTAGTGGTGGTCAGCAAAGAACTTGAAAAATAATAAAATCAAAATGTGTTGAAACGGGTTATTTATAACGAATGCATCAGTCACTAAAATTTTTATTATGGCACAAACAATCCCGGGCGAGAAGGATCCGCAAATTCTGGTACAGATAAGAGAATTTCTAAATGGACTCAACAATAGCGGCGGAAAGCCGATGGAAGAAATGGCTCCTGAGGAAGCAAGGCAGGTTCTTGTGGATGCCCAAAAATCCGTGGATGTGGATACTTCGGGCATTACTGAAACAGTAAGGGAAATCACGCAGGGTGACATTACGGTAAACATTCACGTTGTAAAACCTGAAAACACAAAAGACGAAAAGTTGCCTGTTTTTATGTTCATCCATGGCGGCGGCTGGGTTTTAGGAGACTACCCGACACATAAGCGACTGGTAAGGGATTTGGTGGTGAACAGCGGAGCGGCAGCGGTTTTTGTAGATTATACGCCATCGCCTGAAGCACGTTATCCGGTTGCCATTCATGAAATTTACGCAGCTACCAAATGGGTATCGGAAAACGGTACAGAAATAGGTGTCGATGGGGCTAATTTAGCCGTCGCAGGAAACAGCGTGGGCGGTAATATGACGGCTGTTACGTGCCTGATGGCGAAAGACAAAGGTGGCCCGGATATCAAGTTCCAATTGCTGTTGTGGCCGGTCACGGATGCTGATTTTACCCGTGAATCCTGGCAGAAATATGCCGAGGGGAGATTTTTGACAGCCAATATGATGAAATGGATGTGGGATCATTACTTGCCGGAAGCGGAAAAGAGGAAAGAATATTATGCATCGCCGTTCCAGGCATCTTTGGAAAAAATGAACGGGCTTCCGCCGGCTTTGGTGCAATTGGCCGAAAATGATATTCTTTTCGACGAAGGATTGGCGTATGCCCGCAAATTGGATGAAGCGGGTGTACCCACAACCATTCAAACCTACAATGGCCTTATCCACGATTATGGCCTGTTGAATCCTTTGAATCACATAGAAGCAGTAAAACTTGCTATCGAACAAGGTGCTTTGGCATTGCGGAATGCGTTATTTTCTTAAGCTTGTTTAAAAAAATACGTTGCGTTTTCAACTCGCTCTAACTTTTCAAAAATCCGGTTTCCGGCAGAATCGTTCTATTGCCTTCAAAAACTGCAATGACTAACACGGAAAATACGTTAAAATGGAACATATAATCACCGGGGAAAACGTTGTTGAAGTGGAAAACAAGCTTTTTTCGGCTCATGCAACTACCCTAGGATTTGCTAGTCATGGTAATGAATGGATAAACCCGAGTAACAAATGTTAATTATTAAGAAATGTAACGATGCAGCCCTGCCATCGTCAAAACAGTAAATATCATTTACGGATTCAACGATTTAGAATTTGATAGACGCTGCGAAAATAATAGCCGATAACGATCTGGAATTGTTCGTCAAGGAAATTTTTGTTATGGAAGAACAGGATGCCCCCTCAAACGCTACGCTTACGTTTTTTGCGGATGGCTATCCGGGAGTCGTATACCTGCAAACGGAAGAGGGGTTTCTACTTCCCCGGAGGAAGGCGCTTACCGCGTTTTTTTTATACGGCCAGATGATTGCACCGTACGAGCTTTCGATAAAGACACCCTATCTGATGATTGCCTTTCAGCTGTACCCTTTTGCAGCCAAGATGTTGTTTGACGTCGACACCAAGCAATTGAATGACGATTGTGCTGACTTTTCAAAAATCAGAGGGACCACCATCGAAAATCCATTGGAGGCATTAGCCATTTCTTCAGCAATAAGCCAGAAGGTAGCAATGATCGCCAAATTCCTCTCGGAATTTGCCCGGGAAAAAGGAATGGAGGAATACCGGAAAATACAAGAGGCCATCCAAATTATCCAGGACCATAAGGGGTTGATGACCATCAATGAGCTGGCCGCACGCCTGAATACCACCGAAAGGACACTACGCAGAAAGTTCAATCGGTATGTCGGGGTACCTCCGAAGAAGTTTGCGAAAATCATCCAGTTTCAAACGTCGTTGAATCAGATCTCCACGGGCGACTTTTCAAAATTGACCGATGTGGTCTACGAAAACGGCTATGCCGATCAATCCCATTTTATACGGAACATGAAGAAATTTACGGGGAAAAGACCTTTGCAGTTGAAAAACGTGCATTAGTCGCTTTGTCCGATTTGTTCAATTTCTGGCCTTACCGGTCCTGTATTTTTGCCTTAGCTTTTAAATCAAAAAACAAAGACTATGGCAAACGAAATTTTGGTATTGGACGCAACGATGATGTTCGGTAAGCTGATCCAAACCGTAGCGGTATTGCTGACCGGTTTGGTGGCGGGACTGTTTTACAGCTATGCCTGTTCCGTAACGGGTGCATTGGGAAAGCTTCCCGACAGGGAATATGTAATGACGTTCAAGTCGATCAACACGGCCATATTGAACGCTTGGTTTTTTGCGAGTTTTATGGGTAGCCTTGTCGTCCTGCCATTGGCCACTTGGCTTTCTTACCGGGCGGAGGTTCATTTTTCATTTTGGCTGTTGCTGTCGGCCACCGTTGTATATGCTGTCGGGGTGTTTGGCGTAACCATGCTGGGAAATGTGCCGTTAAACAATATGCTAGAGCGTTTTAATAGGGATACCGCTACCCTACAGGATATCTCTTCGTTAAGGGAACGGTTTGAGGCTCCCTGGAACAAATTGAATTTAATCCGAACGATAGCAGCAATTTTCAGTTTTCTGCTGGCCATTTTGTCGGTTAAGTTGAAGGCATAAAAAAATAATTAATCAATAAAACGATAGCCTATGAACGCAACAAAAATTACCGTGGAAGCCACGGTAAAAGCACCGGTGGAAAAAGTATGGGAACGGTATACTTCTCCGGAACACATCGTAAAATGGAACAGTGCTTCGGACGATTGGCATACCACAAAGGCGGAAAATGACGTGCGGACCGGCGGCAAATTCCTCTCGCGAATGGAAGCTAAGGATGGAAGCTTCGGTTTTGACTTTGAAGGTGTATACGATGACGTAGCGGTAAACAAACGGATTGCCTATACCATGACCGATGGAAGAAAAGCCGAAATCATCTTTATGGGTGAAAATAACGAAACCAAAATGACCGTAACGTTTGATGCCGAAAATGAAAACCCGATTGGAATGCAACGGGAGGGATGGCAGGCAATTTTGGACAGTTTTAAGAAGTATACCGAGGCAGGCTGACAAAAGCGAATTAATACCAAGGCTTGCACCTCCTTCCTGGTGAAATTTCCGGAAATCTGATTTTTTTCGGGAATTTCGCTGCGTACAGGAAAACAATAGATTGCGTTCAGTTAAACCTGTTTCCGATGCCGCAGAACAGTTCCTTCACTTCATCGGCTGTGGGATTCACAGCAAGGATATTTCCCGTTCCATCCACCAGCACCATGGCGCCCCCGAGGTTGGTAATCCCGTATTTGGTCCACACCCCGTATTTGCTGTTCGGATCAACAAGATTGGTTGACCAGGGCAATTGCTCCCGTTCCAATAGCGCCTTAAGGGATTCAGTACCGCGAATTTCACGCGCAACGTTAATGATGTCAAATCCTTTATCCTTAAAGGCTTCGTAAACAGGTACCATGGTTCGGGCTTTGTGGATGCAGGGGCCGCACCACGACGCCCAGAAGTTAAGCAGTGTCGCTTTGGGTGCCAGTAAGGTATCTGCCAATACCGGGTTGCCATCCAGATCTTCGGCAAGGAAGCTGATGTACTGCTTGCCCTGCTCCAACTGGAATTTCCCGTTGAGGTGATTGCCAATGGTCGCTGTATAGGGATGGTTCGGAAAGAGAGCGGCAAAGGCCGGATAATGCTGCTTTGCGATTTGGTTTGCATGCTCATCTTCATTGGTAATCAGCAATTCCTTGATGAGCTGGTAAGATACCAGCGTAGGGTGTTCCCGTATGTACGCTTCCTGCAGGGTTAGGTAATCGGCACCTAACGCCGAATCTCTCTTTGCGGCTTCCTCTTCCATTACCTTTCCTGCTTCTACCAGTTTCCAGAGGCTGTCAACTTCAAAAGAGCGCTTGCTGAGCCGTTGTTCGATATCCGCTTTTGCCCGGTGGTATTCATCGGTCAGGGGGCTGCCCAACGTGGTGTTCTCCAGGTAACGTTCGCTGGGATGAAGTGTTACGTATACGTTTTCGTCGACGAAGACAACAAATGGCCGTAGAAATCCGGCGTCGAAGTTTTCTTCGGGAATCAGCATATACGCTTCCGAATCACCAGCGGGAAGCGCCAGCTGAAATTTTCCGTCAATGACCGGCACGACAATTTGGTGGGAATAGGGATGTTCATGTGCCTTGGACACAATGATATGGTTGCTTTTGCCACCAATCAATTCCCCGGAAATCATCACGTTTTCCTGTATGGCACCTAGTATGGGCGTTTTCTTGATCGTCTGGGCCGATGCAGAAGAAAGCCACGGTGCGGAGCAAAGGCCGACGATGGTTAGCAAAATAAATTTTTTCATCGCATAATCCGTTTACCTGGTGTACATGGATACTAAGATAGGAGTGTAAGAATGGAAGCGTTAATGTTTTAACGTTTTTAACACTTTTAATGGGGTTTAACACAATGTATTATGAACGTTTGTTTGCGTAACAACGAATGAATGCCACACGTATCCCATGTGATTTCGGACTATTGTAAGTAGAACGTATTTTTTGAACATAACGGGTAGGAAGTTGTAGCATTTGCCGGGTTCCATACGTTAATACTACATGAAAAAATTGAGTCTGATAGTTGCCCTGGTAGCCAGTGTTGCGCTGCTTGGCAGTTGTTTACGGGGAAGTGATCCGCAGCCTGAGCGGGTGGGTGGTATGACGTTCGTCAACACGTTTATCGAAGCCAATGGGGCTTTTTACTTAGTTGACCGCAACACCATTCAGGGCTTGTATCCGTTAGACTACCGCACCTATGGCCCCAGTTGGCCTGTATATTATCCCGGGGAGGGCCGTAGGCTGGAAATCTATTCTTCTTACGAAGATGCCCGGCTCGTGGATACGACCTTTTCCATGCAGGATAGCGTATATTATTCATCCATTGTATACGGTACGCATGATGACCCGCGGCACTTCATCACGGAAGACCGTATACCTGACGGCGTGGACGACCCGGCTGCCATCGCTGCCGTGCGATTTTACAACCTGGCGAATACCGAACGCCGTGTGACACTGCACATCGGTGAGATCGAATCCGTAGCGGCTTTCCGCAACCGGCCCCTCGAAACGCCCGCAAGTGGCAAACAGGGAGAAGATTTTATACCGGTAGCCATTGGTAATTATACTGTGACCGTGGTGGATGAAGAGGGTGAAACGGTGGCTATACGGCAGGGTACGGTCGACTTGCCTGCGGGTAGTTATACAAGTATTTTTCTCACGGGCGACGAACGGGATCCAAGAACTTTCTATGTAGGCATCGTGCGGCAATGGGTGAATTAAACAACCAACGATTATGCAAACCAATATAAACCTTTATAAGTCTATAGCCCTGTCTCTCGGCGTCATGCTGCTGGGCGGCTGTATAAAAGACGAGGAAACCGAACCGGAGGTCCGGTCCGGATTTACGGTGGTTAATTCCTTCTCTGAGGCACAGGCCGTGCAGCACCGGTTTGATGCAGGGCGCGGATTCCAGCCCCTGAATCAGGGCCAGGGTTACCGCGGTATCGATTTTTACGTGGTGCCCAGTTGCGAGAATTGCAAGCTGGAAATTGTTTCTTCCAATGAGTTGGCGCAGTTGGTAGACACTGCGTTTGCCCTGCAGGTAAATAAGTACTATACGTCTTTCTTGTTTGGTACCGAAGAGGTTCCCCGGCATTTCATCACCGAAGACCAGGTGCCCGAAGGTGTGGACGACCCGGCAGCCATTGCGGCCCTGCGCTTTTTTAACCTGGCTAAGACAACTGACCGGGTAACCTTGCACATCGCCGATGCCGAACCGATTGCAGCTTTCCGAGACCGGCCAACTGAAACGCCGAAAACCGGCAAAGATGCCCAAGAGTTTATCCCGACAACGCATACCGGGACGCATGTGCTGACCATACGCAATGAAAACGGCGAACAATTGGCTAGACGCACCGGGGTGGCGCTGGATCCGGGCGACTATCTAACCCTATTCCTGACCGGCGACGGTGGGGAGCCAGCTCCGTATTACATCGGCGTGGTACGCCACAGAGGGATTAATTAGGGCAATCTATATATATTTCATTTCGGTCGCTTTATGGACGAGTGCTGCGACATTGGTTACCTTGAACTTTTGAAGCAGGTTGCGCCGGTGGCTTTCTACCGTAAGCGGGCTGATAAAAATCTTTTCGCCGATCTCGACAGAGCTTAGCCCATTGGCCAACAACGCGAGCACCTCTTTCTCCCGCCGGGTAACCACAGGCAGATCTCCCGAATCGTGATCGTTCAGAATGTCCTGTATGCCTTTACTTAACGTCACCCCGCCCGACATCGCTTTTCCAATACTGGATATGACTTCATCGGCCGAAGCATTTTTCAGCAAATAGCCACACGCCCCGCTGTTCAGCATGCGCTGAATGATGCTGTACTCATTGATGTTGCTGATTGCGATGACCCGTATATCCGGGTTGATTTGCTTGATTTCGATGCAGGCATCGATCCCGTTTTTGTCCGGCAGATTGATGTCCAGCAGGACCACATCAACCGCGTTGTGGCGTAAATAACCCAGCGTCGATGCCGCATCGGCAAATTTACCTGCAAACTGGATGTCGGGTATATCCTGCAACATGTATTCAAATCCTTGCAAGACAACCGGATGATCGTCTACGATGATTATCTTAATTTGCTTTGTTTCCATTATAAAGGTATCTGAATGTTAACAGTTGTTCCTTCTCCGGGCTGGGCCTGTATTTCCATCTGCCCGTTTAACAGGGCAACCCTGTTCCGGATGTTCGATAGCCCCAGTCCCTTTGAGGGCACATTTTCCGCGGTCGCCATCCCTTTTCCATTGTCTTCCACGGTAATAAAGAGCCAGCGGTCAAGCTCACTGCATTGCAGGATGATTTCACTGGCATTTGCATGCTTCAGGGCATTGGCAAGGAGTTCCTGCACGATGCGGTATACCGTAATGCGTAACTGCTCGGGGTAATTGTCTTCCAAATTCAGGCTTTGGAATTTTATGGGAATCTGCGGGGTATCCATATACCGGCACAGATCTGACAATGCAGGCACCAAACCTCCGTTACGGAGGGCTTCGGGCATCATGTTGTGTGCGATTCTGCGCAATTCGTCGAGCGAGTAATCCAATTGATGGATCACCTCGTGGACGGCACCGGTACCGTTCGGCAGCTTTTCGCCTTCTTTGGTTACGATGGAGGATAATTTCAGTTTCACACCGGCCAGGAGTCCACCCAGTCCATCGTGCAGGTCACGTGCCAGGCGATTCCGCTCAGCCTCTTGCCCCCGTAGCATGGCATCGTATTGCCCGAGGCGTTCCTGCTGATGGATGGAACGGAGGTCCTCCTGGTGCAGCTGTTCTTTTTGGGCGAACATTTTTTTGTTTTTCTTATTGATTTTCCAGGAGAAAAAGGCAATACACAGGGCCAGCAGCAATCCGGCTCCCAAGGCAAGCCCCCACCAATGGCTTTTGGCGATGGCCAGTTCCTGCTGCCGGTTTTCGGCCTCTAACCGAAGGATACGGTTTTCGTTTTCAGCGGTTTTATATTGCTTTTCAAGGTTCAGCACTTTGGTGGTCGCATCTTTTTCATAAATCGAATCCAACACGGTCCTTAAAGAATCCATATGAAGATAGGCTTCCTGATAATTCTTCAGCTGATAGTCCAGTTTTGCCATTTCGTGATGATACAACGCGCTGTTTTTTAAACTGTGAAAAGGACGGTGTGCGTTTGACATCGAAAGGTATTTTTTGGCGGTTCGGTATTCTCCCAGGTCACGGTAGAGGGCGTGGAGCTCAAAATTGATGTCCATGAGCATGTATTCATCGCCAAGCTTTTGCGCGGCTGCGATTCCGTTCCGGTAACTCTGTAAGGCTTTGTCCGTATCCTTTATTTGCCTGAAATAAATGAGTTCCGTTCGGTAGAAGGTTGGGATATACGTCGAGTGCGGAATCATGCGTATGTAATGCCGGGCGCTGTCCAGGTGACGTCTTGCCCGGTCGAAATTTCTCAAATACAGCTCGTTTTTTGCCGCATTCGTGAATATCTCTAACTTATTTTCTTCTTTACCGGGGAGATCCCGTATGGTTTTCAATGCCTGTTCATAATAGCTGACAGCCTTTTGATGATTTTGTACGTTGCCCAATAGCAAGCCCATGTTCTGCAATTGGTATCCCACCGCAGCGCTATCGCCTGCAAGCCTTGCGTAGGGGAGCGTTTTGTTCACAATGATTTCCATAAAAGCCGCATCCTGATCTTCCTTTTGCAGAATCACTCCATAGTTATTCCATAGGTTTGATCGGTAGCGATAGCTTTTGGGCGTCGTGGATGTAGCCAATAGGCTATCGGCGGCCAGGTATTCCGCTTTGGCCTTCTTCCTATCGTACTCCATCAGGATGTTAGCCCGGTAGAGGCGGTATAGCCCCATCTGGAAATCGGAAGGTGATTTGCCCATCTGCTGGCGTGCCATTTCCAGGTACCGGTAGGCTTTTGTGGTATCCCGGTCGCTCCAGAAAATACTGACTTTCAACAGCCCTTCGATTTTTAATTCATTCGTGGACGCCGTAAGGGCACTATTTAATAGGCTATCGGCGTACCGTTCGGCAGTTTCTTGCGCTGTGAGGGGATGGGTTGAAAAGATCCATAATCCAAGTAACAACCCGAGGGTTGCGCGACGTAGGCATTCGATATGGTGTACCTTCCTCATTTCCTTTTAATCCGCTCCTGCGGAATCAGACTTGATTGAGCAATATATAAAATTACGGTCTTTTTTGTGCTTTTCCAGTTGTTCAATGACGTCGGCCGGAGGAGCGGTTACGTTTTCGGGTTTGACCGCTTGTTCCTGTGTTTCGGCTATCGCGGTTTGCGTTTGCCGTTTCAGGTGATCCAGCAACGCTTCTCGAAATTCGGTAAATATCGCGATGTCTTCCTGGGATTTTGGACTTTGGGGATTAAAAATCCAAACCAGTTTTTTGCCATTGTGTAGCTTGATCCGCATGGACGGTGGCGGTGCCTGTAATGCGCCATAAGGCGGGATGCTTTGGATATCACGGTAGGATATACGGCCGTAATCGTTGGAGGTAAACCCAAGATCATCTACCTGTATGGTGTCTGTTGAATTTATTTCTTTGATGAATTTCCGGACGCAGTAAGCGATGATACCAATCCCTAACGGTATGCTGACCCAAAGAACCCAGGGCACATACTCCATCAGGATGAAACTGGGGAGAAAGATACCGAACGGCACACCGAAAAAGACCGCTAAGAAATATACACCGCCTTTGCCCGTATTGTATTTGAACGTAAATTCCTTCATTCTTATAGCGGTTCGAAATGATCGTTGAACGAGCCGTTTTCATCCATGGCGACCATCGAATAATGGCGGGGGAGAAACCACCTCATAGGGGTCTGAAGGGCTTCAGAGAGTTGCCGGCCGACTTTTTCCGGCGTTAGGTTGGTAACCAGTTCCTGTAACACTTCCTCTCCATATTGCCGGGACATGAGGGCAATCTTCGGATCCCGAATGCCTTGTTGTTCCAAAAACTGACGGATAATACCTCGGGTTGGCATAGGCAAAAATTCTTCTGAGGGTTGGCCTACGAGCACCTCCTCCTGTTGTTGAATGACCTCCTGCTGAGGAAGCTGAACTGCAGGTGAGGCCGTATAGAATTCCCCTTTTATCGCGAAATTTACCAGATCACCGTAGGTAAATACCCAGTCGGGTTGCCCTTTTTGTGCGTTGATGACCACACCGATTCCTCGATCGAGAATGAAATCAGAGACCATGTGTTGCACCACATAACATTGAAACGGCTGATTCGGCACGGGGATCTGCAGTTGGAAATAAGGGAACCCATCCGGTCCCTGAATGATCTGTGGGTCGCCACAGGCAAAGCTGGCTTCGGCGGCGTCTGCCAGAAATTTCTTTTCCCAGGTTGCATCACGGGTAGTCCCCGCAACTTCGAATAACGCCGCTAATGCGGCTGTTTTTCCCAGATCACCCTGGTATCCTTCTTTTTCAACCCCTTTCTTCCTAAAATTAAATAATCCCATGGATGGCTGCTTTATCGTTTACTCCCGGATAATATATGTAATCGACCAAAACTACGGCAACCTTTCTCAAATAGATATCCCCGAAAACAATGATTTTTCTAACTCCGCAGAAAAATCAACCGGCCTTCGTATATCAGGTATACCAGCTGCACGGGTCGGCGTGGGGATTCCAAGCAACGGTAAAATCAGTTAAGGAAAGTTATAACGTTTGTTAAGACGCAGGGATAAGCGCGAGGAAAAGCGAGCTGACGCCGCGCAGCATAAAGCTAATGACGGAATGAAAGACACCATTGACAAAGGAAGGGTGAATTACCAGCACCTGAAAAAGAAGGGAAAGGAAATAGACATGCTTATCCCAGACATACACATATAGCGGATTGCTTCCTTAATTGACGGGTTGCCGCATGGCACCGATGTAGTAAGAATCGTCAATGGAATCTGCACCGGTCAAGAAGACGGAGGTATACGAGCCTTCCTCCAACGCAATATCCCCGCGTGTAACCAGAATTTCTCCATCCTCATCTTCGATAGCCAGTTCATAGGTGCCGCTTGGAACAACCACAAAATCTTCATGGGCCTTACCCGATTGCGGCGTGTCCATGGGCCTGTCCTGGAATGCAGGAATTGGATCGTTATTTCCAATCCGGAGGGAAACACGGTGGGTCGTATTCGCCAGATTGAAGAAACGCACACCTGCCACGATGGAGGGGTCGCCGGCGTCTTCCGGCGCATGGTCTTCCGTGATAAAATGTAGTGGGTTGTCTGCGGTTCCATAGATGATCGATGAGTACAACATGCTATCCTTTGCTGCAAAACTCGTATCGACCAACCGGGTTTGATTTCCGGCGTCGTAAATCTCCAGTCCCCGGCTATTTCCGACGAACAGATTGATATATCCGTAACTGCGGTAGGCCAATGGATAGAATTGCTGTGGCACCGGCTCCCTGTCTATTTCGTAAAGAACACCCTGTGGCGCTTCAATGAATGCATTAATCATCGTTAGACCTGCCAAAGGCATCGGTTCGGTATCGTTGTCTTTTAAACAACTGATTGCCAACGTTGCACACGCAAAGAAGGCAATGTAAAATACACTTCTCTTTTTCATGACGCTAATCTTTTATACAAACTACCTTCATTCTAGAGAACTCCGGTATTCACTGATTGTTTGAAAAAATTGAATAAGATGTAGCGGCATGCAACCTCATCTCGTTTCATTTGAAAGAACAGCCAATAATCATGAACATTAAATTCATTCTCGTATTTCTTTTGGCCGCGGCCGGTTTTTCAGCCTGTAAAAAGAATGATTTTCCCCATCAGGACGATTTTGAACGGAGTTACAAAGCTTGGCTTGCTTTCAAAGCATCCAGTGGCAACAATTACCGGTATGAAGTGCCCGGATACACCTGGGCGGGTTCCTCGTGGCTGACTACCGTTACCGTTAGGGAAGGTAAGGTTGTACAACGTGATTTCGTGTATACGGCATTTAACGATGTGATTATGCCCGAAAACGGTTGGACGGCCGCCGAAGCCGATAAACTTTTGGAGCCGTTGAATATGACCGCCGAAACATTTTTGGAACGGGAAGGGTATCCGTTTCTCGAAGCATTGCAGTGGACCGAAACAGCGGAAGATCTCGGAACCAAGTCCCGCGATTATTCGTCGGCCAGCGCGCTGTACACGTTGGACGATATATACGACAAAGCCCGTACCGAATGGTTGAAAAACCGTTCAGATGCCAGCATATCGTTTGAAGCAAACAACAACGGGCTGATATCCTCCGCGGG
Source organism: Parapedobacter defluvii (assembly GCF_014642075.1). GTDB lineage: Bacteria > Bacteroidota > Bacteroidia > Sphingobacteriales > Sphingobacteriaceae > Parapedobacter > Parapedobacter defluvii. The sequence continues at coordinate 97,951 of NZ_BMIK01000009.1, forward strand.
ATTTATTCCGAATGGATGTATGGATGATTGTTTCACAGGAATCCACATCCGGTCAATCGAAGCGCTGGAATAAAAATGCGATAGCCCTATTGTGTTGAGAACTCCACCCAGTTACTTTCATCGCTGTATTCCGGAATCAGATCGGCGCGGCCGTTGAGTGAATAGTTTGATGTCAAGTGAGCGATATCCATCTTCATGTTGAACAGGCAGCTGTTTACGAGGTCTTTCCGGAATCCCTGTTCCGCAAGTTCAAGCACATACTGTACGCAGATCAACCGGGCTGCTATTTTTCCCAGGTCAACCAGTTTCCGCTGTGGAATGTTAGCTCCGGGTTCGAATTCGAGGTATTCGCTGAACAGGGGGGCGGAATGTTTGGTACGATCAAATCCGGAAAGGAACGCATACAGGTTTGCTTCCTTCTGCTTTTTCAGTTGCTTCAGCATCATTTCGGCAATCTGGGTGTAAAGCATCTCATTGGAACCTTCAAAAATCTGGAAAGGGCGGCTGTCTACGATGCCTCTTCCGGCGATGTGGCTAATCCGGTATCCATTGGCGCCCGACACTTGCAGACAGAGCTGGGCTGACTCCTGCATCAGGTCAGTGACGAGTGCCTTCATGCTGTTCGCTTCCAGTCCCTCCAGCGCAAGGTTGTGGGCAATGCCACTGATTTCACTGCTTCTGGCACACATTCCCGAACAGAGGGTGTAGGCAGTCTGTATCCGTGACAGTTGGAACTGGACGGAATCCAGCATCAGCAGGTTACCCGTACCGACAACCCGGTTTGTACAATGGTATAATGCCTCATCCAGCATACGTTTGATGAAGCCCATGCCCATTCCCGGGAATTGCATCCGGCTCCGATGCAGAATATCGAGCATCATCTTGATACCGGTGCTTTCGGGCTGGAGGCGGTGGTTGTGGGGGACTTCGACATCGATTTTATTTAACCCATACGGAATCATGTATAATCCGAGGTTGCTGTAGATGGACTCCACCTCGATGTGTTGCCGTGCTACGGCATTGTTCGTCATGAAAAAGTCCACATCACGGGCCAGTTCGCCATTGCCCAGGTCTTTCCGTGCGGCCACCAACCAATAGTCTGCCTGTCCGGTTAATCCCTGCCAATGCTTATGTCCTTTTATCGCATATCCATCGTCTGTCAGGCGATAGGAAGTTTTCATATTCAGCGCATCGCTCCCGAACTCGGGTTCGGTAATCATCAATCCGCCCATATGATGTCCGCCAATGAATCCGGGAAGCACCTCTTGTTTCAGGGCTGCATCGCCATACTTTGCCAAAGGTTCAAGAAAAAGCGCGATGTTAATGCCGAAGGTAAGGGAGAGCGGGAGCGATTCGTAAGAGGCTGTTGATAATACACTCAGGCATTCTTTTACGATAGCGCCTCTTCCTCCATATTCGTTTGGGATGGCAACCGATAACGGCGACGCCTGCATGATGACCGTCCATACTTCTGGAGGTAAACCACGTGCAAGACTCAGTTCATTGATATCATGCTGTTCATGGAATGCCTTTTTAAGTGCCTTCTTAAACGTGCTGATAAACTCGTTAAAATCGTTGTTTCTATCCATTCTTTCGTAAGGTCAACTTTGAAAAGTAAGGGTCAAATTTACCGAATATGCGCAAGCGTACCAAATAATTTCGTAAGCGCTGGCTTACCGTTTCAAAGATGCTCTAGTGCCAGGGAAAGTGCCTTAAGGTCTTGTTTCATCAATGTGATCTGTGATTCGAGCTGATCGTACATATCTGCACGGTTCACCAACTGTTCCGTCGTATATTTACCCCCATCGCCAAAATATACCGGCGTGATGGCACGTCCTTCGTCGTCTTCGCTTTCGGATATCTGACCAAAGTTCTTCCATTTATCGATGATTTCCTGTCTTACCGACGGAATGTCCTTGGTCGGATCGGTATAGTTGAGGTAATACCACACAAAGGGAGGGAAGCCGGAAGAAGCGGGGTTGCCCTGCCAAACTTCCCGCAATGCGTTCCGTTGATGGTAAAAGTCAATTTTCCGGTTGTTGAAAAGCATCAGCAGACCTAGGGAGGCCTCCGTGATACCGGTGGCAATTCCGACCGTGTTGCTCGCTGTTTCGTTTTTGATAACCCCACCGGTAGTAATGGCACCTGTGGCACCAATGACAATGGCGGCCACGGTAAGCTTGGATTCTGTCTCGCTTTCGCTCCCTTTGAGGTAGTTGGCAACCTGGCTGATGCGCTCCTCTTCACAATCCATTTCCGAGGCAACAGCCGAAACTTCCAACGAAGCCATATTGATCTTGTGATCGATGCGTTGCTTTAACTCCAGGATGGAAAGCCGCTTTGCGAGATCCGAAGATTCTAAGGCCTTTTTTAAGTGGATGTAACGGGTGAGATCCGGCAAAATGCCGATGGCGTTGGCCATATTCAGGTTCCGGTAACTCAACAGGTCGGTTAAGTCCTTTTCGAGCGTAAGTGTATGGAGTGGCTGCGGCAGATCCTTTTCTGTGTAGTTATATATATTTTGCTGATTGCAATTGCTACCGATGATCTGTTGGCGTATGTTGGCGTCTTTGATGGTGACACACCCTCCTGTGACCAACACTAATACACCGATCGATAGTAGCCAGGGAATACGAATGACGACGCACATTGCTCCGGAAATTTTAATGAAATTGATTTACAAATGTAAAGCATACCTGCTAGTTCGGCATTGAAAATGGGAAATTATTTTTCTACGATGGTTCTGAAGGTCAGGTTTACCCTCGGTGCGGTGATCTTTTTATTGGGGGGCAGCTTGTGCAGCCAAAAGGTTTGCGTTGTGTCTTTCATGACCAAAAGGCTCCCGTGCTCCAATGTGAGCGTGGTCTTTTCGTGGGTCTGTTTGTGTTTGAAAGCGAACTTCCGCTCCGCCCCAAAGCTTAAAGAACCGATTGCGCCGTCCTTTTTCAAGTCGGCTTCGGCATCGCTATGCCAGGCCATTCCTTCCGCTCCGTTGTGGTACAGGTTGAGCAAGCAGGAATTGAAGGTCTCTCCGGTTGCTGTTTCGATAAGCCGTTTTAACGTTAAGAGTTCTTGGGTCCAGGGCAACGCATACTTTGTGGTATTGGAATAGGTATAGGCGTACGGTTTTTCTCCATACCACGCTACTTTCCGTTTGGTGATAATTTTCTTTCCGAAGATGATGGCTTCATCGTTTTGCCATTCGATCGTTTCCAGCAACCTGTCCAGAAAAAAATCCGCTTGCTTTTTGGTGAACAATCTGCCGTAATAATTTACGGTGCCCTGATACGGAAGCCAATTTTTGTGTTTATCTATCGTCTGATTAAATAAATCCATGATGCGGGTTTAGATTTCCGGCGAAAATACAATGTTTTCCGATTAATCAGGATCAACATGCCCGCGGTGTGGCCGAGTTTCCTTCGCCAGGTCGTACTCCCGGTTACTCTCGTTATCTGAACCGTTCACGAGCCCCTTGTTAAAAAGTACTTCGAGTATTTCCCTTACCTGTGTTTCGTCTGCATCGCTGTCGCCCAGGGCAGAAAGCTTCGTTGCTATTTGTTTTGCCGTGCCTTTGCCGAGATCTGCCAGCGCGAATACAGCGCGTTCCTGCAGGGCAGCCTTCGGATCGTGCTTTGCCGGCACATGCAAAGGCCTGATCACCCCGTCGTCAAAATTATTCTTTTCCCTGTGCTGTGAGATAGATTTTTTCATATACTCTATTAATTTACAAGTTTTCAGGCCACTTTTTTTTCGGAGCCGTTTACATTTTTCTCTCTTGGGTCGAGACATACATAGTCTCGCGAGTATGGTGTTTTGTTCTTCACCACACTGTAAATAGTTCTCAGTAATTTGTTCATAACGTTATTCATGATTAGGTAATGGGGTTTCCCCTCCTGTTGCTTTTTCTGGTAATACAGCCGGTATTCTTTGTTGTGTTTCACGGCTGCTTTCGCACCCATATACAGCAACGATTTGAGTTCTTTATCTGCAAAAGGGCTTGTTTTGGATTTTGCGGACATGTTTCCCGATGTGTTGGGGAAGGGGCATACACCCGCATAAGAAGCCGCCCTCCTGGCCGTATCGATTGCCTTGAAGTTCCCTGTCTTGATAATCACATTGGTTGCTATGACCGGGCCTACGCCGAATACGGAAACCGAAAGCGTGTAATTCTCAGCCATCTCCGCATCGCCCATGATGATAAGGGATATCTCCTTCTCCACTTCCCCGATCTGTTTGTCAAGGGAGCTTAAAGAGGCTTTTAGGATTAGGTTGACCGCAACACTCTGCATGGGTAGCTGCTCCCTTGCGTGAGCACCTGTCACCAGTTCCTTGCGTGATTTGACCAATTGTGAACGAAGCGTGTATAACTGCCTGAGCTCGCTCATGTTTTCGCTTTGGTATTCCTTGAATGACAGCTTATCAAAGAACCGCCCCCCGTATTCCCGAAGCCGTGAAGCGTCGATGGGGTCCGACTTCCCCTTTACCAATCCCAGGCTGTGCTTGACCGTATAGCCCGGAACCAATGCTATGGGGACCCCAAACTGGTTACTCAAAAAGACCAGCAGATCCCCATACGTCCCCGTATTCTCCGCACAGAGAACCGATCCCGGTTCAACCGTGGACAGAAATCCCGATATGGATGCCAATCCGTTTTTCACTGTCTTGTTCTTTTCTTTTCCATTTGCATCAAGGAAGTTTACATCGAACTTCTCCTTTGATAAATCTATTCCATATACTTGCATAAACTTTTGTTTATGCTCCATGATTGAGTGGCTAACATCGTGATAATGGGTTCTACCCTAAATACTCTCTGGCTTTGACTCAATGAATCTGCTGTCCTTAATATGAAACTTAGGTTCTGCCTAATCTGTTTATAAAGTTAGGGCAGCAGATGGAGCTTTTTAGCCAAAGGTACATCCCACGATTTATTCCCATTACTTGTCTTTTGTCATCAGAGTACAAACTAACGATCTGTATATAAATTTATTTTTTGAATGGTGATGAAGCGATCAGATTTTTCACTTGAATAAGTTTGGCTTTTGTGTTCAAGAACTCGCGAGCTCGGTTTATTCATTCCCCCTGTGTGATTGAATACATCATGTCGAGTTCATAAAACAATTCCTTTCCTCTAATGTTTGGTTTCATCCTTTTGAAACAATGTAAATAAAAAAGCTGATTTCCAATAATTTATTTATATCTTTACTGGCAATTAATTTATTTTATTTATTTTTTATTCAAAATGCCATGCAAGAAGGCGTAGTAAAATTTTTCAATGAGACCAAAGGATTCGGTTTCATCACCCCTAATGACGGTGGACGTGACGTGTTTGTTCATTCTTCAGGGTTGAAAGACCGTGTTCGTGAAAACGACGACGTTTCATTTGAAGTTGCACAAGGCCAAAAAGGTCTTAACGCAGTAAATGTAAAATTGATTTAGATCCATTTTTCAGATATTGTACAAAAACCACCCGGGCGATTATCTCCGGGTGGTTTTTTTTTAGAATTTCCAGGATCCATCCCGTTACGTTTTAAATTAAGTTTACATTTTACATGTCTAAGACGAGTTTCAACAGTACCAATAAACCATTTGCCACTACACTCCGCGCGCGGGTGAACGACTATTTCAAGACGCGGCAGCTCTCCAATACGGGCAACCGCAAACTTTACATCAAAAGTATCCTGCTGGTATGCACCGCGATTGGCCTATATGTTGCTTTGCTTTCCCTATCCATGCCTGTATGGCTGTCCTGCCTGTTGTGCATCGTTCTTGGCGTTGCACTGGCGACTATCGGCTTCAACATCATGCATGAGGGAGGACATCAAAGTTTTTCTAAAAAGGCATGGATCAATAACATTTCGGCGTATTCACTGAATATGCTGGGTGGCACCATCTATTTTTGGAAGCAGAAGCATAACATTAGCCACCATACATATACGAATGTCGATGGTCTTGATCACGACATTGAAGTCAAGTTTATGCGTATGCACACCGACCAACCCCGTTACTGGTTCCATCGGTTCCAGTTTGCCTACTGGTTCGTGCTGTACGGTATCTCGTATATTGCCTGGGTACTGTTTCAGGACTTTGAGAAATATTTTTCGGGCAAAATGGGATCGCAGGCCGAACGCAAAACGATGCCGCTGCGCGAGCATCTGATTTTTTGGGGCACCAAAGTGTGTTATGCGGCGGTATACCTGGTTATCCCCATTGTGGCCGTCGGTTGGTTCCCGGCACTTATCGGTTGGTTGATCGTTGGGGTTTCCTGTGGGTTTTGTTTGGCAGTGGTTTTCCAGCTTGCTCACGTGGTGGAAGCGACCCAGTTTCCGGTGGCAGATGAAGAAAGCGGCAAGATTGAACAGGAATGGATGGTGCACCAACTGAGTACCACGGCCAATTTTGCTACCGGAAGCCACACGGTATCATGGTTGCTGGGCGGACTCAACTTTCAGGTAGAACACCACCTGTTTCCACGCATCAGCCATGTGCATTATCCCGCCATCAACAAACTGGTCAAGGCTACGTGCGCAGAGTTCGGTGTGACGTATCTGGAACACCGTACAATGGGGCAAGCCTTTGCATCCCATCTCCGCCATATTTATCGGCTGGGTAGAGGCTGAGGGTAAACGGCGGGTAAACCATCGGCCAGGCATCCATTGCCGGGAGGCAGTATTTAACTTTTTTCCGTATTTTGCCGCCATAAAATGGCACCATGGCTTATTCACTGTATTTACCCCAAAGGGGAAAGCGAGATTTCCGGGGCAAAGCGATCCTGGCCGCCGACATTGGCGGTACCAAGACCAGTTTAGGTTTGTTTGAAGTGCAGGGTGATGTGCTTTCACTCGTGCGCGAAGCTACCTTTTCATCCAAAGCATATGCGACGTTCGAAGAGGTGGTAGCAAAATTCCTTGAAAACAATCCGGACGTTCCATACACCCTATCCATCGGTGTTGCGGGACCTGTTTTGGATAACCAGGTGAAGCTGACAAACCTCTCATGGGAGCTGGAGGGCCATCGGCTGGAACGTACGTTAGGTTTCGACCGTGTTGTCCTGCTCAATGACCTGGAAGCCACCGCCTATGGGTTGGCTGGCTTGGGGCCGGAAGATATCGCGACGGTATTCGATCCTGGGAGGATCATACTGGGCAACATGGCGATCCTTGCTCCCGGTACCGGGTTGGGCGAAGCAGGCTTGTTTTGGGATGGCGAGGCTTACCGCCCGTTTGCGACCGAGGGCGGACACAGTGATTTTGCTCCCCGAACAGCGCTTGACATTGAGCTACAGGGATACCTGAAGGAGATTACCGATATCGTGAGTTGGGAGCATGTAGTATCCGGTCCGGGTATCTCTCGGATTTACCGTTTCCTGCGCGATGTAAGAGGCCATAAAGAACCTGCGTGGCTGACTGAAAATTTCAAGAATAGCAGCGATCCCGCTGCCGTGATCAGCCATGCGGCGATGCGTGAACTGGACGCTACCTGTATCAAGACCATGGAATTATTCGTAGGCTACATGGCACGTGAAGCCGCAAGCCAGGTACTGAAACACAAGGCTACGGCTGGGCTTCTACTGGGTGGGGGCATACCGCCCCGGATTTATCCGTTGCTGCGTAAGGAGTTGTTCCGCGAGCAGTTTATCCAAAACTCCAGCATGGCAGAACTGCTGGAGGAAACGGCTATTAACGTGATATTAAATAGCAAGGCTGCGCTGATTGGAGCGGCTTACTTTGGTGCTTTCGGACAATAATGAAATGATGCCCCTATTTCATCCGCGGTGTCGTGACCAGCACGGGTATTTCCGCATGCTTAATGACGTATTCTGCGATTGACCCAGTTAAGATCCGATTAAGCCCGCTGCGGCCATGCGTACCCATGACAATCATATCGGCCTCCCATTCCTTTGAGAGGTTGATGATTTCCTCTTCCGGTAAACCCTCGGGTGTGAAGCGATATACCTTATCTATCCCGTCGTACAGATCGATGTATTGGTTGATGGCATGTTCGGCTTCGGCCAGTAATAGGCTATGTTGCTGACGTTCGGTCGTGCCTAAGTCAGGGTTGGCCTGTTCTTGCATTTTGTTGACTGCGTAGAGAATGCCTACTTCGGCGTTCAGCTTACGGGCCATTTCAAAACCCACCCGTGCGGCTTTCATCGAATAGGAACTATCGTCAACGGCGATGAGGATTCGTTTATAGTTCATGGTATATTCATTTGGTGAGCGTGGAACCCCAAAAAGTGGCTAATAGACCAAGTATTACACTAAAAAGAATATAAAGGGCAAAATAAAGGTAGTTGCCCTGCCGGAGCAGGCTAATGCCTTCGTATGAGAAACTAGAGAATGTCGTGTATCCACCGCAAAAGCCCGTGATGAGAAAAAGACGCCACTCGATATTCATCCAACCCTGCCTTTCTGCGATGCCGTATAATATCCCGATCAGAAAACATCCGGAAATATTAACGAGAAATGTCCCCGCGGGAAAGGTTACCGTTAGATAACGACTTATATAAAACTGGACGAGGTAACGGCAAATACTGCCCAAGCCACCTCCAATCCAGATATACAACAGTACTTTTATCATCGCGCTTTAAACCTGCTTATTGGGCTTCCCAAAATTCAACCTCTTTGTAAATTACGACTTTTGATCGCAATAATTCGGTATGTTTTAAGAAAAAAGCTTCCAGCTTTTCTCTTGTATCAATTAATTCAACACAGAGTGTCAGTTTCGAATGATCCCCTTCTGCACTGAACAATTGGACAGGCCCCTGATTGCTGTAACCCGAATGGGTCTGATACACGGAAGCTTTCAGGATACCCTCCTTTTTTGCATCGGAAATGATATGTAGATAAGCCGATTTTGGGAAAAGCTTCCTAAAGAGAGAACGCTCGCCATGCCTTAGCTTATGGGTTGGTTCTAGGTATATTTTTATTTTTCCCAATGCACGGGTTTTCAGTTTACTTTGCATGTTCTTGTGTCCACTTGTGTTAGGTTACTTGTTTTTCTTTTTGCGCGCAATCCTGTATCGGGCCAACCTCCGGTTTAGGTAATGCTCCCGTCTTCTGTTTGCGTCAGCCAGCGAACCGTCCGCTGAAAAATAAGCATCGAATATCTTGGGTACTTCAATTCGCTGTGCCGTGTAAATTCCCGAATGGCCGCTGAAGAAATAGGCGGTGAAACAGGCGACGGCATAAAAAAGTGTGTATTCTCCTCCGAACAGTTCAATGCCCATCAGGGTACAGGCCAACGGCGTATTTGTAGCCCCGGAAAATACAGCAATGAAACCGAGGGCAGCAAATAAACTAACGGGGGCACTCATCAGACTAGATAGGGTGTTACCGAGCGTGGCGCCGATGTAAAAGAGGGGGGTTACTTCACCTCCTTTAAATCCGGTACCCAGGGTAAGGGTTGTGTAGATGGTTTTCCATAGCCAGCTCCAGCCATCGGCCCCATCCTGTTGGAAAGCAGACGGTATCGTTACAGCGCCCGGGTATTCCGCATCTACCCCTAGGCTCAGGTAGTCGGGTTTGCCGTTTAGCTGGCTGAGCAGGATGATGATGATTCCCCCGATGACGGGAATCAACCACTTGATGGAAATAGCCTTTAGAAAAAAGGCTTTGATCCGGTGGGCCATCTCGGCAAAAAGGTAACTGGCAAGCCCGAAAGCGATTGAAGCGATGATTACTTTCAGTAACAACAGCAGATCGATGCCGAAGTACTCCGAAAGCCAGTATCCGGACGTAGTTTGGACGTAATCGATGTGATAGTGGGTATGATGTACCTGCCAGGCCGACACCGATAGATCGCCAACAATACCTGCGATTAGACAGGGTAACAGGGCATCGTACCGTATCCGCCCGATGGCTAACACTTCCAATGCAAAAACAGCGCCGGTAAGCGGCGTACCGAATACCGCTCCGAAGCCAGCGGCGACACCCGAAGTCAGTACAATGGCCATGTCACGCCCGCTTAGGCCAAACCATTTGCCGAATAGCTGGGCAACACTTCCACCAATCTGTACGGCGGTGCCCTCGCGTCCTGCCGACCCTCCGAAAAGGTGGGTAATAACCGTGGCAAACAACACAATTGGTGCCATACGTTTGGGCACTCCACCCCCAGGTTGATGGATCTCATCCATGATCAGGTTGTTGCCTTTTTCCGAGGATTTTCCAATAGACTTGTAGAGTAGATGGATGAGGACACCGGCTAAAGGCAAAAAAAGCAACAGCCACGGATGGTCAAACCGAAAATGAATTGCCAGGTTCAGCGACCATAAAAAAAAGGCAACCACACTGCCAATCACGACGGCAATCGGTATAACAATTAACGACCATTTGAAAAGCTGCTTGAATATCGATACGTGTTCTATCCGGAAGAATTTATTCATTTATTTTTCTGTTTAAGTGGGTTTGATTTTTTACGGGCATGCGATGCTGTCCCAAACCGATTAGAAGTCACGGTGTCTCCAAATGGCGGAACAGCTAGGAAAAAACGGCAAAACGGAAACCGAGAGCAGGAGACAGGACTGAAAAGGATGTTAAGATTTCTGATTATGTACATCTACAAACTTAAATAAGGGCCCCGCATTGGGCCGTTAACCAATCTGTAGACGCCATCAGCTTTTTAGGGCGGTTTAATAGGAAGGCATCATTTCCTGTTCCAAAGGTAAATTAATTTTTGGTTATCCAAAAAAAATGAAAGACGGGCCTATGTACGGCACGGGCTACACTTAACTGTTAAATTACGCTTATCTGTTAAATACTGCGTTTCATCGACCAAAGTAAACTGTCTGTGTGTCCGGATGGCGGATGGTGTCATCCTGTTCGATTTTTGGAGGAGATTAGTATAGTATATGAAGATTATCAAAGTTTTAGGCATGATCATGGGCGGTGTAGCCGTGTTTGTCACCATGGCCGGCATGTATGTGAATTGGTTTTATCCGCGGGTAGGCGAGGCACCTTCGATTCAGGTGCCGCTTACCGTTTCTTCCATTGAGCGTGGCAGGTACCTCGCCAATCATGTTACGGTGTGCATGGATTGCCACAGTAAACGCGATTGGACCGTGTTCAGCGGACCTATTGTGCCCGGGACGGAAGGAAGTGGTGGGGAAGTATTTAGCCGTGAGGCAGGCTTTCCCGGAGAGATTTACTCCAGCAACCTTACCCCGCACAAGCTGGCGGACTGGACAGACGGTGAATTATACCGCGCAATATGTGCGGGGGTGGGGAAGGATGGCCGGGCCTTGTTTCCGTTGATGGCTTACCGGCGTTTCGGACAGATGGCCAAAGAGGATGTATACAGCATCATGGCCTACATCCGGTCGCTCAAGCCGATTGAACAGGATCCACCGGTTTCCCGGTTGGATTTCCCCGTCAGCCTATTGAATAAATTAGGTCCGACCGAACCGGTACACGACGATCTTCCCGACAGTACCGATAGGGTACAGTATGGAAGTTATTTGGTGAATGCGGCGGGTTGCGTAGACTGCCATAGTAAAGTAGACAAGGGAAGTGTTGTGGAAGGTACGGAATTTGGCGGTGGAATGGAATTTAGGCAGCCGGGCGGAATCATCAGGGCTCCAAACATTACCCGGCATGAAACGGCGGGAATAGGTGGCTGGACCCAGGAGCTGTTTGTGCAGAAATTTAAAAACTTTGATCCCTCCAGCCATACGTTGCCGAAATTGGGGAAGGATGACCTGATATCCCCCATGCCCTGGGCCATGTATGCCGGTATGACGGAGAATGATCTCGAAGCCATTTATGTTTTCCTTCGCAGCATGGAACCAAAGGATAACCGCGTCGTTGTCCGGGAGGCCGTTGGCCATCCATGAGGGGGCAATCGGGCTTAGCCATCGCCTGCCTGCAGCAACCCCATGCCGATGGCTTTTTTTACGAGCGTAACCGAATTGGGTACCTCAAACTTTTGCAGGAGATTGTAGCGGTGGCTTTCCACGGTTTGCATGCTGATAAAAAGCTTTGCGGAGATTTGCTGGGTGGTGAGCCCTTCGCTGATCCAATGCAATATTTCCTTCTCGCGCGAGGTGAGGCGAGGCATTTTCTGAGCAATACCTGAGGAGGAAAAAATAAGCTCGCGGACTTCTTCGCTCATGACACACTGCCCTTTCAACACCTGTTCGATGGCGTTCCGCAAATCCTGGAAAGAAACATTTTTTAACAGGTAGCCGTTGGCGCCGTGGCTGAGCATCTCGTGGATGATGTGCTTCTCGGTATGGTTGCTGAGTGCGACAACCTTGTTTTTTTTGTGCATGCGGTGGATCGCTTGGCAAATTTCGATACCGCTTAGGCTACCCGGCAGGCTGATATCCAGGAATACGATATCAGAAGGGTGCTGCTGCAAAAAGTCCAGCGCATCCTGCCCGTTGTCAAAGGAGGCCAATACCACCACGTTTTCTATTTTTGCTAAAACGCTGGTAAGCCCCTCGACAAAGATTCCATGGTCTTCAACCAACACAACGGTTATTTCATTTTTTTTCGGCGACATTGATTTCAATATTAACGATAACCCCTTTTTTCGGAACCGAATGCACATCGATTTTTCCTTGCATGTATGCTACCCTTGACCGGATATTGCCCAATCCCATCCCATTTGTTTTCTTAGGATCGACATGTTGGGACATCCCCCTGCCATTGTCTTCGATGGTTATGTATACATGGTCCTGCACTTTGCTGCACTGTAAAAAAACTTCGGTGGCACCGGAATGTTTGGCTGCATTAGTCAGCAATTCCTGGACGATCCGGTAAATCTCGATCTTCTGCTGTTGCGGTATGGCTTCACTTAGGTTTAATATTTCACAGGTGATCGCCATCTTGTCCGTAGTCATGACTTCGCACAGGTCCTTAATCGCATTGGCAAGACCTGACCTGATCAGTATTTCGGGAACCATGTTCCGTGCGATGCGCCGCAATTCATGTACGGAATCGTCCACCTGTGCAATGATCTTTTCCAGCTCGACATGTTCCCCTTGCTGCTTATCGTGGTTGGCAACCGAAAGGTTCAGTTTGATCCCGGCTAATAGGCCACCCAAACCATCATGCAAGTCCCGCGCAATGCGCTGGCGCTCTTTCTCTTCTCCCTGCAGCTGTGCTTTGGCAACCTGTATTTCCAGGTGTTGCTGGATGGCGTTGAGGCGTTGCGCCTCCCGCTTTTTCCGTTGCCGGTAGGCGTAGAAGGCAAACGCACCTACTAAGACAAATAAGCAGATCCCGAAATACAGAATAAGCCGTTGCACTTGGTTACGGTTTTGCAGGCGGAGCAGTTCCTTCTCCTTTTCCGCTACGCGGTATTTGGACTCCTGATCGGCAATGGCAACGGCGGTGCGCTTCATAAAGAAACTGTCTGACACCTGTACGTACTCCATCAGCCGGTTGAACGCGGTATCATGCTGCCCTAATGCGGCTTCTGTCTTTGCCAGTTCAAACAATAGCAGTCTGAAATTATTGGAGATCTCATAACCCTGCTGCAGGTTATAGGCTTTTTCGAGGAAGTGCTTGGCCTCGCCTAGCAACCCCTGCTGCTTATAGACCTGGGATTTTTCATAGGCAATACTAGCTTCGTCGTACGTACGCCGCAGTTGGTGGGCAATGGCCTCCCCTGTATCAAGGGCGGCGATGGCCTGCTTCCATTGTTTGCGCTTGGAATGATACATGCCCTCAACGAGGTAGTAGACGGGGAGGTAAGAAGAATCCCGGTCAACAGAAAGTATCTGGAAAGCTTGTGACAATGCTACTTGGGCGATGTGCAGGCTATCCTGCAGGATGTCTGATTTTGCCCTTTGTACGTAACATTCTGCAAGCAGGGAAGACGGTTCTCCGGCAGCGTTTAAGATGTCGATGGCTTTGTCATAATATTCGCCCGCCCGGGTATAATTTTTATAGTTCATGAAGACTGCGCCCAGATCCATGTAGTTCCATGCCACCCGTTTCTGGTCGCCCGCGGCTTGGGCATAGGGGATAGCCTTGGAAAGTATCAGATCGACAAAGGCTTCACTGTTGTCCTTACGTTGTTCCAATGCCCCATAGTTGTGCCACGTTCTGGACCGGTATTGCAGGGCTTCTTTTGATGAAAAATGCATTAACAGGCTATCTGCCGATAAGTAATCCTGTTGACTTTTTATCACGTCGTAACTGAAATAGGCACCGGCCCGGTAAAAATGGGCAAGCCCACGTAGAAAGGAATTTTTTGGGGTATATTGGAACGAGCGGTCGGCAAATTGAACGGATTGTGCGCTGTCCCGCTCTGACCAGTAGTCCGATAACTGGAAAAGCAGACGGGCTTTCGCACTGTCTGCCGCTGCCGCTGCCACCCGGGTCAGCAAGCTGTCCGTATAGGGGTTGCCCGTTTTTGATTGGGCATTTGCAGGCCAATCAAACGTCCACCCGGCAATTAGTACGGATATAGCGAGTATTGTTTTCAAGCAACTTCAATCTTTTTTTATTGTGTGCGTTAATTTCGAAATTAATAATTAAAAGCACAAATGGGCTTGACCTCATCTTTCATTCCCGCCACACAAAATCTCCGACGATGGTGACGCCCAGCCCCCTGGGATCACGGTCTCCCTTTGCCATCGGGTGAATGACCCGGTCGTCTTCACCGGGATAGGTTTTATAGACCTGTCCATCTGCCGGGATAACACACAGGTGATCGGCATTCCCGCCAATATCGCCGGGTAGGGGTGCACGCGGGTTGCCTTTCATGGCAATGTATTTACTGTCTGGCGAGAAGCAGGGAGCGACTTCCGAAAAGATACTTTCGGTAACTTGGTGGAAATCGCTGCCGTCGGCATTCATCAGCCAAATATGCCCACCCAGCGATAGTGCAATTTTCTTTCCATCGGGGCTGGCGGCGGCGTAGCCACGCCAATCGGAGAAGGGGATGTCCCGTACTTTGGTTGCCCGGCTGAAATCGGCAGTGGTCCGCCATAATCCCCCGTCTTTCTTGAATAGGATGGTGCCTCCTGCTTCCCAAGTGATTGGATCGAGGAATTTGAACGTATGGGTATCGCCGTAGCCGGCAATGTTTTTCAGAACGTGGCCGTTCATATCTAGGATGACTAGGCCGTCATCAAAAGTGGGTGTGAGCGCAAGTTTGGAACCATCCGGCGAAAGATAAGGCAGTCCTCCATTGTTATCGTTGGGCTCATAGAAAATTTCTTTGAGCGTGGCGCCATTGCTAATGTCAAAAATGATGTAACGTGTGTCATAACTGGATGGACTTAGCTCCTTAACGCCCTTTGTCCCGTCCCAACTGATATCCCATCCCGCATCCGGCCAGTCTGGCATTACCAGTGAAATCTCGCCGGTCTGCATGTTTAACTTCCGGATACCGCTTGTTCCTTGTTTGATAAAGATATTTCCCGGTCCGTAATGGTAATCACCATTGGCTGGATGCTTATTATCGTCCTTGTTGCATGCTGCTCCCGAAATGGCAAGGGCAATGCATAAAAAAAGAAGTAGCCGTTTCATTACAGCAAAATAAGGAGATTCATCCCCTCCGGTCAATCGGCCGAAACCTTGGATTATTTCTAAGGGTTTTCCCTGATGTTTTATGCCGGATTACTCTTTACGGCTATCCTGCAATAGCCGTTCTGTCAGTGGTTTGCCCCAGTTCGGCGCATACGGCGGCTGGGGTTTGAAGGTGCTGAACTTTTCCAATGCTTCTTCCAGGAACGGTATCGCTTTTTCTTTACCTCCGCCGAAAATCTTGGGGGTGTAATACTTACCCATTCCCCGGATGAGGTACGGGCGTGGGTTGTCGGGGTTTGCCTTGATGGCCAAATTGATGTACTGTTCGCTTTGTGTACCCATTTTGGCTCCCCGCAACATGGGGTTGACATTGACCCTTGCACCATATAGATAGGCGTACAGTGCGTAAATTTCGGTGTGTGCCGGCTGTAATTTTTCGGCATTCTTCAGGTAAATCTCCGCCTGATCGCAGTAGGTATCAATCTGATCGCCTTTGGTTTGGTAAGCAAGCTCTACGTAGGCATAGGCGGTATAGTAATGGGCCAACCAACTGCCTTCGTCTGCCAGCGCGATCCGTTCGAATTCGTTGGCAAGCTGCTGTAGCGTGGTTGCGGAACGGGCGGTATCAAGTATAGGTACACGCTTAGACAGGAGACTATCGGTTTGGGCATATGCCAGGGTGAGGCAAGCCATTAAAATAAGGGTTGAAATTGTTTGCTTTGGCATTTTGTTTCTTAATTTACGGTAATTGTTCCAGAATTTCCTGCGATCGGTCCTGACCGATGCTGATAAACCATCCGACCATGAAGCTGCGCTTGTAAGGCAGTGTTACGGGTAGGCGATAGCTTCCGTCTGCTGAATACCTGTAACTGAAAACTTGTTGGCTTCCTGCAAGGTTATTGACAGCAAATACAAACGTATTGAATGTTTTGCCCCATCGGCGTAGTAATGCGGCATTTACATTTAGATTGTGGTAGGCGGGTGTTCTATCTGCCAAAAAGGTGGGGTCATTCGGATTGTAATAAGGACGCCCGGCGGCTACCGAATAGGAGCCGCCGATAAACAGCCCGATGGGGTGGAAAAAATATTTTGCAACCACGTGAGCCGTGTGAGGGGCGGCAAAGGTGGGTGTGGTACGGATGGGATAATCCATAAAACGCCGTTCCGTTTGCAGCCAGGTATAGGAAATCCAGTAATCGAAGCCGTTGACCGTTTTGGAGTCCCGCCAGAAAATATCGACGCCGCCGGCATAGCCATGCCCGTTGTTGGCGATCTGTGGAGACGTTGTCAATAAGTTCCGGTAATTTTTATAATAAGATTCGATTCTAAAAATACGGTTTTGGTGGGAATACTGGAAGTTGGCAACGTAGTGTGTAGCTCGCGCATAGGTCAATGCGGAACCGCTTTGCAGGAAAATATACGTTGGTTTTTGCGCATAGTCGCCTGCCGTAAGGCTTACCTGGCTGTATCTTCCTGTCCGGTGGGCAAGAGATATGCGTGGTAGCAGCACGTACGTGTTGAGCGCTTTGCTGTGTTCCACACGTACGCCCGGGCGGATCATCAACCCCGGGGTGACCCGCAGGTCCGTTTCAGCCCAGGCACCCCATTCGTTGTCCTGCCAGCGGAATTGTTCCGCATGTTGCAGGGAGTCTATGTCTGCCCGGAAATCGTATCCTTCAGCGCCTACATGGAGTGTTGCCCAATCGGTGATTTTTCCGACAAACCACAGCCGTGCCTGATGCTGGAATGTTGCCGTCTGCGAATCTGCACCGTTGTTTTCGATGCGGTCCCGATTGAAGTTGAAGCCGTACCCGGCATACATGCGCCAGCGTTCGTTCAGCTTTCCGGTATAAGTGAGCAACGAGATGGCATTGCTGTTCCTCGCCGTGTAAGGGAAGGGCTTCCCCTGCAATTCTACATCGGGGTAATTGATGGATTGATGGAGCATATTGCCGTATCCGTACCATTTCAGCATCCCCGTTTTACCGGTGTTCTTCCGGAAATTTGCGGTGATCATTCCGCTCTCCGGTGCTTTCAACCAATCGACGTTTTGTGGAATAAGGGAATAGTAGGGGCCGAAGTTGGAATAACCTACGTCAATACCGCCCGATATGCGACGCTCTTCATCAAGGAAGTCGTGCCCGATCTGGCCGCCATATGGAATCAACGCAATGACGGTAGAAGGTTTGGACGGGTGGTCGTTGGTTTCCAACGCAAGTACTGAAGACAGTGCACCGCCATACTGTGCGGAATAGCCCCCGGTGTTGAAAACGATGCCTTTGAACAGGTGCGGCGAAAAGCGATTGCGCTGTGCCACGTCGGGAACCCTAGCAAGGAACGGGTTGGGTATATCCAGCCCATCGATCATGATTTTGGCTTCATCACCACTGCCACCCCTCACAAAAAGTTGTCCGCTTTCACCCACCTGCTGCGTGCCTGGCAGTGTCCGCAATGCACCGGTGATGTCTCCGTCCGTTCCTGCCGTGGTTTCGACATCCATGGTATTCATCACCGTAGCTTGTTTCCGGTCGCCGACTCCAAAATCGCCCGCTGTAATCACCACTTCGTCCAGCTCCTTTCTCTTCTCTTTCATTGTTACGGAAAGTGCCGGCATTCCTGTGTGTATCCGCAGTGGAAGTTGCCTTTCTTCCATGGTAATGTGCCGGAAAACAATTACCGTATCTCCCGTGATGTTCGTTTGGAAGGTAAACTGTCCATACTCATCGGTTGAGGTCCCTTCGATGGTTCCCTTGATAAAGACATTTACACCTATGAGGGGAGTGCCCTGCCGATCAGATACCTGGCCACTGATCCTGTTTTGTGCAAAAACCCTTAATGAGCAGCCCAAACATACAATAACCGATATGAGAAGTGAAAGGCGTTTCATGCCCCGAATAAACTGGTACAAAGATAAGGGCTTTTGATGGAGGGATTATGTAACAGTAAAATTTATTGCATATTACATGCAATTGTGTTAGGTTAGCAGCCCATGCGGAAACGTTTATTAGCAGGATGCTGTCAGATGCTTTTTTTTGCTTTCTGCGGCTATATCGTAGGTTGTTCAGGTACCGATGAAAAAGAAGAGGACCCCCGGCGCCCGTCTTTTGCGCCCATCGTTGGCATTGATTTTTACGAAACAAGGCGTTCGTTTGACAATGGCTTAGCCTACGACTCGATCGGCTTTGTACAGGAAGCAGAATGGCATGTGAAATTTACACGCGAGGATGCGGTGCAGATTTACGTACCCGGCAGCGATTCTTCGTTTAACTTCCAGATTACCCACGATCACGATTCTTTTTTTCATTTTGCGAGGGAAAGCTGGAAGGTGATCGACCTGCATCCGGATAGCATCATGCTTCAGCGGCTAAGTCTGGACGGGTTGAAAGTCAATAAAATCCGCTCCAATGTATACATGCGGTTCTATTCAAAAGATTACCTGCAACAACTGGGTACACCGCTGCCGGAGCTAAGGAAACCGCGTAGGCGCGATACCGTGTTTGTGCAGGAGATGGTAGCACGGGCAAACCGTAACCTTACCGATGTAGATAGCTCGTTTTCTTCGAAGAATTATCCGAAATTGATTAGCAAGAGTCCTATATTGGAAGTTAAACAGCGGCAATACGATAGCCTGGAACTGGTTAGCCAGTCATCGGCTTATGAATACCTATACCCTGAATACGATATTGTTATCAATAATGCTTATAAAGATTTTTATTATACATTTTCGGTATTGGTAGGGCCTGACGGGACGTTGCGGCTGGGTAAGTTTTTCGTCATGCCCGAGTTTGAGGAATCGCGCAGACGGGTATTATCGGGTATTATCAGCGTGTACCTTCAAAATCTGCTGGATATCGAGCCTGCTACGACATTGGGACTTCCTCACAACAGCGTGGTTTATCTACGGGTGCGGGGGAGGGCAGAACAAACGTGACAGCCACGGTGCGTGGTAATCTGAGAGGGCGTAAAAAATTAAAACAAATGATCTCATTTTCAGTTCATATTTTTACTTTAGAGGTCAAATTGATTAAAAGACATGTTTGATAAATTGTTTGAGGCCCGTCAAAAGGCGGAAGAGATAAAGAAAAGGCTGGATCAGATTACGGTAACCGGCGAAGCGGAGGGAGGACTCATCAAGGTGACTGCTACGGCCAATAAAGAGGTCACTGAAATAAGTATCGATCCGGTATTCTTATCCAATGCAGACAAGGAAGAACTGGAAGAGCTCCTCGCCGTAGCGGTCAATCATGCATTAAAGCAAGCCGATCAGATCAGTCAGGCTGAGATGCAGGGAGCGGCGAAGGATATGTTGGGGGGCTTAGGTGGTTTGTTCGGCCAGTGATTATTTGGAATTAAAAACAATTTATTTTCTGATGAAACCTACCATGTCAGCACCTTACGCAAAAGGTGACGAAATGTAGGTTCCATGAGGCCATTAAAATAAACTATTTACGAATGAAAGCAATCTATTACGGACATTCGAGTGTGTTATTGAAGCTGGAAGGTGCGACAGTTTTATTCGACCCTTTTATCAGCCCCAACCCAAAGGCTGCCCACATCGATATCAGCAGTCTGAAACCCAATTACATTGTTTTGAGCCACGCCCATGAAGACCATGTGGCGGATATGGTGGCCATTCAGAAAAACAGCGGGGCAACGGTCATGGCAATTGTAGAAACAGCCATGTGGGTGAATCGGCAGGATATTCCCGAATCTGAAATTATTCCGTTTAATTTCGGCGGCACGGTGCAAGCGGATTTCGGAACGATCAAAATGGTGTATGCATTGCATACGAATGCCGCTCCGGATGGGCAATATGCGGGAGTTCCCGCTGGATATGTGCTGAAGAGCGGTGGTAAAACCCTTTATTACGCAGGCGATACGGCGTTGACGATAGAAATGAAGCTATTAGAAAATGCGGGGATCGATTGGGCATTTCTGCCCATCGGCGGGCATTTTACCATGGATGTGGATGACGCGATTACCGCTTGCCGGTTTATCAACTGCAGGCACGTGGTAGGGATCCATTACGATACGTTTCCGCCGATTACCATTGATAGGGATACGGCTAAGAAAAAATTTGCAGACGCCGGACTGGATCTTCACCTGCTTGAAATCGGCGAGGAATTAACCTTATTATGAGGCCGGCGCCTGCATTTGTATGTGTCTGCGCTACTGCGTGACTGACTTGTGATTGATGTGGTATTGTACCAGGTCATCGATGGGCGACCGGAGGATCCTGCCGACTTTCATGTTATATTGGATAGCCGTTTCTTCCAGCACGTTTCTGAAATTATAGCCAACGGAGCCAATGCAATTGAAGGTATAGCGTTGGTAGTCCGGATAGCGGGAAACCAAGTTGCGGAAAAAGTCGTCAAAAGACGTTTGTACCAGTCCGCGGGAATAGTTGATATTCACCATCACGTCATAGACAAACTTGCTGAAACTTGCGCAAAAACGATTGGCCAAGGGTTTGGTATAAACGGCATCCATCACATCATCCGGGGTAAGCTTATAGGTTTCCCAGAATATGGCCCGCACGTCTTCCGGCATATAACCACGTATGTAATCGGTCAGTAGTTTTTTTCCGATATAGCAGCCGCTGCCTTCATCTCCCAAGATATAGGCGGCTGAATCAATGTTGTGCACGATGCCCTTGCCATCATAGATGCAGGTGTTGGTTCCTGTACCCAGGATGGCTGCAAACCCAGCTTGATCGCCAAGTAACGCCCTTGCAGCGGCGAGTAGATCGTGTCCTACAAATACATGGGAGTTTACGAATACTTGCTTGAGGGCTTCGACAACAATGGCTGCTTTTTCCTCGTTATGTACACCTGCACCGTAATAGTTTACCTCCGCGACCCGTTCATATGGCAGGTCTTTGGGAAGACCCTTTTTCAGTGAATTTACGATGTATTCGCTGTTTACAAAATAGGGATTGTAACCCTCAGTATTGAAATACACCTTTTTTCCAGCGTCATCCAGCAAGCACCAATTGGTTTTGGTCGATCCTCCGTCTGCAATAATAATCATTTGTTGGGTGTTAGTTTTTGGTATTTTTTTTGTTCAATGATATTCCGTTTGATAATATGCGCCGAAAATACAGTTTTCCCGGAAAAAAAATAACATTATCTACTAGCTTATTTAAAAAAGACCCGCTGTGCCTGTTGTCAAAGAGGGTCCTGAATTTTTGCCTAACATAGTGGTTTTTATATCAATAATTCAAACTTTTTCCGTGATTTTGTGTTTTTTTTAACAGATAATCTATTTTATCTTTCTGATATACAATCAGTTTGTTGTTGGTTGCGTTTCCTCTCGTACATCACAAAAATGAGCGGTATGTTTTTTGTTTTTAGTTAGGTAGTGGTGTTTTTTTAATATTTTTTTGAAATTCAAAATGTAATCCTTTACTTTGCGCAGTATTCTCAAAGTTTATCCTAATACTTCATCGAAAATCTTAGATTTCTGAAGACCAAATGCTGAAACACTGTTATTTTAATGTGCGGCGGAACACGGTGGATAAATTTCTGTGTATAAAAGCAAATCCTTATTATTAGTTATATTTAGTAGTTGATGAATATTAATGAATTGAATGCGAAGCTCGTATCTGAGTTGCGTGAGATAGCTAGGCTGATCGGCATTCCGGATGCAGACAAGCTCCGGAAACAAGAATTGGTTAGCAAGATTGTTGAAACGGGTGAGGAAGAAGCCAGAAACGCCGCCAAAGAAGAAGTGGCTGAGGCTACGGAAGCACCGTCGACAGATGATAAGCCGAGGAAACGTACACGTACGGTTAAAACTGCCGAGCCGATCACTGTTAGAAGTACGAAAGAAGAATATACAAATGAAGGTAGGGAAACGGCAACGTCTTCTTCTACAGAATCACGAGTCGAACAGGCACAGGCAGCGCCGAAACCCGCTACTAACGGAAGTAAAATAGAAGGGCCGACTGCTAGTCTTGATTTTGATAATGTCATTGTAAATGAAGGGGTATTGGAAATTATGCCGGATGGTTATGGATTTCTCCGTTCGTCCGACTATAATTACCTCACCTCGCCCGATGATATTTATGTGTCTCAATCACAGATTAAGCTTTTCGGGCTGAAGACAGGCGATACGGTGCGGGGAAGTATCCGTCCGCCCAAAGAAGGGGAAAAATATTTCCCATTGGTACGCGTCGAGGCTATCAATGGACAGAATCCCGCCGATGTTAGGGATCGTGTGCCATTTGATTTCCTCACTCCGTTGTTTCCGACCGAACGGTTGAAGTTGTTTACAGGTACCGGAAACTATTCTACGCGCATCATGGACCTGTTTACACCCATCGGTAAAGGACAACGGGGTCTGATTGTAGCCCAGCCCAAAACGGGTAAGACCATGTTGCTTAAAGATGTGGCCAATGCGATTGCGAAAAATCATCCAGAAGTGTATTTGATTATCCTCCTGATAGACGAACGCCCGGAAGAGGTGACGGATATGGCTCGTAGTGTACGTGCAGAAGTAGTTTCGTCTACGTTTGATGAGCCTGCCGAGCGGCATGTTAAAATCGCTAACATCGTATTGGAAAAAGCAAAACGCATGGTCGAGTGCGGACACGATGTGGTTATCCTGTTGGATTCCATCACACGTTTGGCCCGCGCATATAATACAGTGGCACCTGCTTCCGGAAAAATCCTTTCCGGCGGTGTAGATGCCAATGCGTTGCACAAACCCAAACGTTTCTTTGGAGCGGCACGTAACATCGAGCATGGCGGTTCCCTGACGATTCTGGCTACAGCCCTGATTGATACGGGCTCCAAAATGGATGAAGTTATTTTTGAGGAATTCAAGGGTACCGGTAACATGGAGTTGCAGTTGGATCGTAAGCTTTCCAATAAGCGGATATTCCCGGCAATCGACCTCATTGCTTCGAGTACCCGGAGAGATGACTTGCTTAATGACCGTGAAACCCTCCAACGGATATGGGTACTGCGTAATCATTTGGCAGACATGAATTCGACTGAGGCGATGGAATTCTTGCTGGCACAAATGCGTGGAACCAAATCCAATGAGGAGTTTCTCATTAGTATGAATGGTTAATCATTGGAATGGGGGTATCCATCCAACGGTATACCCCCATCGATTATGAAAAGGCATATACCCAATTTCATCACCTGCCTAAATCTGTTCAGTGGTTGTATTGGAGTGACATTTGCGTTGACAGCTCAGCTTCAGCTAGCTACCTATTGTGTGATCGCATCTGGAATTTTTGATTTTCTGGATGGATTGGTAGCCCGGGCACTGCATGTCAAATCCCCGATTGGTAAAGAACTGGACTCATTGGCCGATGTGGTCAGTTTCGGCTTGGTACCGGGAGCCATATATTATACACTGCTGACTGCGGCATTCCCCCAAAGTGAATACCTGTTTTACCTCGGGTTTTTGGTAACCATATTTTCTGCGATCCGCTTGGCTAAATTCAATATTGATGACCGTCAGACTACAGACTTTATCGGGCTTAATACCCCTATGAATGCCTTTTATGTGGTTTCTCTGCCTTTCCTGGCTGAAACGTACAGCGGCCTCATTCACCACCCTGCTTTTATACTGGGCAGTATTGTCGTTACCAGTGCGCTGCTTGTGAGCAACATCCGGCTATTTTCAATGAAACTGGAATCGATGTCGTGGCAAAAAAACAGGTGGAAATTCATTTTTATAATTTTGAGTGCAGTATGCATTGGTTTGCTTAAATTTGCGGCGGTTCCGGTTATACTGGTGCTGTATTTTTTGTTTTCATTTATCCATTTTAGGCGAACAGCGCAAGCGCGTTGAAAAATTAAGTAGCATATGAACTTTTTGGCAGAAATCAATGTGATGCCCTTAAAAGAAATTCTGGATCCACAAGGGAAAGCGGTAACCGGGAGCATGAAGAACCTGGGACTCACGGAAATCAGCAATGTCCGCATTGGTAAGCATATTACGTTGGAAGTGGATGCTCCAGACGAAGCGACTGCACGCCAGAAAGTAGAGGAGGCGTGCAGGAAGCTGCTGGCCAACTTAATTATGGAAAGCTACGACTTTGAAATAAAGGAGCTCGTATAAGGGCAATCAATCAAGCGTCTGTAGATAGGCGCTCAATTCCTCATAAAGAATTTCAAGTTTCGGTGTAATGGTGTTGAGCTTGGCAGGAAGCTGGTTGAGGTCCTGTCTGTTTTTTGCCAAGGTTTCAATTTCTTGTAACTCAGCCCGTATTCCGTTTGCGCCTACATAGGCAAGTGTGGGTTTGATGTGGTGTGCCTGTTTATAGGCTTTTTCCCAGTCTCCTTGTTCGAGATAAGATGCGAGAAGTGCTATGTCTGGTGGTGTTTGTTTGATAAACAGTTGCAGAATCTCCTTAATCAGCTGGGTATTCCCGCCTGATAAGTCCTGCAGATAATCCATGTTGGCATATTCAAAGTTTATGTTGCTCATGTGTTTCTGTTTTATAACGGTTTACCGGCAACCGGTCTGTCGTTTGTTTTACTAAATCAGTAATGTTTTTTTTTGATAGTGGATGGACGAGAAACGGCGCAATTTCCTGCAATGGGATCAATGCAAAGTTACGTTCGGCCAAATGAGGGTGGGGCACTTTCAGGTCTGGCATATTAATGATGTAATCCCCGTAAAAAAGAATATCGATATCAATTAACCTGGCCTCCCATTTGATGTGTCGTTTGCGGCCCATTTTCTTTTCAATCGCCTGTATTTTTTCCAAAAGCCGGAAAGGGGGTAATTGGGTAGTTACTTGGATTACCTGATTGAGGTAATTGGGCTGATTTTCATTTCCCCAGGCAGCGGTTTCGTAAATCGAAGAAACACGGGTAAGGCTGCCGATCTCATCGGTGATTTCCGCACGTGCCTGTGTTAACAGCGCTTCGCGGTTGCCCATATTGGTGCCCAATAAAAGATATGTATCTGTTGTACCTGACGCCGACATCTGCATGAATCGCTATTGCTGGGTATGTTGGGGAGCAAAAATAATGAAAAGATTGGCAATTGCCCTTAATTTAACAACAGATGACGCTTAATCAAAAAGAATATTGAATGTTGTACCGATACCTACGTATTGAATGTGGCTCCCGTCTGCTTCTTTACGGAAGATACCGTTGTAGAATCCAAAGATATTCCAAAGCCGGTTGTGGTAACCCACCTGCGGTCTTGCGTACATTCCGCCGTTTCCATTGAGTTGACTACCTGTCTGGAAGCTATAACCGAGGTCGGCACCGATGAAGAAACCCTGTCTTGCCGGATAATAGCGGGCAAATACGGCCGCTGGTATAGAGCCGAAATTTTCATGCCCTTCTTTTGGGAAATAATGCGTATATCCTGACGCCAATCCCAGCCCCCAGTTGGGGGTAGACATCAATTGGCCTTTTACTTCTCCACCGAGCGTGAAATTACTTTGATCTGCCAGCTGAGCGATGGGTAGACCGATGTTTAAACCAGTTTTAATCCATGAATTCTTTCGTGTGATCTCAGTTTTTCCGGACTGTGCATTGACATTGATAGACATGATCAAGGCAATGACGACGGATAGGGTTGCGGGTATGTAAAATCGTTTCATAATCCCAATCGTGCAAAGGTTATACCAAATGTGCTTTTACAGCATCCGCTGTGTCTTAAACCAGTGGATGGCTTTGCTGATGCCGCTTTCAATCGGGTGAAAGGTAGTCCCTAGTTCGGCCCGGGCTTTTTGGTTAGCATAGTAATTCCGTACACAAAGAATTTTCATGTTGACGGATGAAAGGGGCGTCTTAATACCCAGGAAGCGCATGAAATTGCCCAAATATCCCGCTGTTGACAGAACGGCACGTGGTATCTGTACAAGGAGGGCGTGCTGTCCTGTTTGGTCACCCAGTTTCCTGAAAAATTGTCGGTAGGTGAGATTTTCGCCGGCCAGGAGGTAAGCTTCGCCATTTTTTCCTTTTTCAAGTGCGTCTACCACACCGGCTGCGGCATCTTCTACATTTACGAAATTCTTACCGCCGGGAGGATGTAAAATCAGTTTCCGGCCATACCCCATCCGGATAATAGCGCCCGAACTGGGTTTCCCGTCGTATGGGCCGATCATGAAGGTAGGGCTGACGACGGTAACAGCCAGTTGATGCCCCACGGCTAAGATTCTTTGTTGGCCCTCTAATTTGCTTTTTGCGTACCACGCCTGGCTGAAAGGTGCTTTGGGAGGCAGGGTTTCGTTGCCGGGTACCTGTAAGGAGCCATAACCAAATGTATTGGCGGTGCCTACATATACGATCTTTTTTACGGCGTGCTTCAATGCGGCCTGGATGACATTTTCGGTTCCGGTTACATTGATGCGATGGTAGGCTTCGTAACGGAGCAAGTTTTGATCGGTAGTGGCCGCACAATGGATAATGCTATCGCAGCCTACTACGGCTTTTTCCAATGATTCGGGGTGGGTAATGTCGCCCACCGCCAATCGGAGATTGGGATGGGAGGGTAAAAGGAATTTATTTGTGTTACGGAGGAGGCCTGTTACCCGATAGCCCCGTGATAGGAGTACAAGGATGGTGTTAGTAGCTAGCAGGCCATTTGCCCCGGTAACCAGTACATTCATGCGCGGCTAATTTCCTTTTTGATGGCATTGGTCAGTAACGGCAGCCGGATATAGATCGGTAAAAATTTCATAACCATCCAGGTGAGCCGGTTTACCCAATTGAGCATGATAAGTGTATCCCGCTTGAACAATTGCCGGATGGATATGGCAGCTACCTGTTCAGGTGAAAGGAGACCCATCGTAGCAAAACGTCCCTGTTGCTGCAGGCGGGAGCAGGAGTCTGAGTTGGTCATCATCGGTCCGGGGTTGACAACGCTGAAAAACACGTTGCTATCCGCAAATTCCTGATAAAGCCCCCGGGTAAAACTATGAACAAATGCTTTGGATGCCGGATAAACGGTTTTATATCCGATCGGGCTGTAGGCAGCCACGCTTCCCACATTAAGTACGTATGCACATTTTTGCCTGCTGAGGTTGGGAAGCAATTGATGGGTAAGAAGAGAAGTGGCTCTTACGTTGAGTTGAATGATGCGGTCAAGGTAGTCCACACTGGCATTACGGAAACTTTGGGTACCACCGCAACCCGCATTATTGATCAGGATGCTGAGGGGGAAACGATCATTAACCCAATCGGCCAATGCAACGATGTTTTCTTTTTGGGTGAGATCAGTTTCGTAACAATGTGCCTCCATTCCCAATGCCTTAACCTCATCAGCAATGAACGCCAATCCTTCTCCGGGTAGGCTAACCAAAATGGGATTGATCTTTCTTTTTGCCAGCTCTAAAACAAAAGCCTTCCCCAACCCTTGGCTTGCCCCTGTAATTAATGCATACGTTTTTTCCATTGGTCGTAAAAATACGACAAAATTCCTTACCTCCAACTGGTTGGCTCTTCTACTGCATGGTCATTCCACCTCGCGCCAATTCGGCACAAAAGAGCGCTGCGGAAATAGCTACATTGAGTGATTCTGCGCGTCCAATGCGTGGAATGGTCACAGGTTGCTGAATATGTGATAAAACCAAGTCGCTGACGCCTTTGCCTTCATTGCCAAGAACAATCAGGCCTTCGTGGCCAAAATCGGTTTCATAAATTGACGATCCGTGCAGCATAGCACCGAAAACAGGGACCGATGCCTGGCGTGTGAGCTTCGCGATGTCTGTGTAGTATACCTGTGTCCGGGCTAATGACCCCATGCTAGCTTGTACGACTTTGGGGTTATAAGCATCCACCGAGCCTGTAGAGCAGATAATACGGTGAAAGCCGAACCAATCGGCCGTACGGATGATAGTGCCCAGGTTGCCTGGATCCTGTATATCGTCGAGTACCAGGTGGAATGTGTCGTGCAGCATTTCTCCCGTAAGCGGCGGATAGGTGGGTAGCTCGATCAGCGCGAGGACACCCTGGGGCGTTTTCAGCGAGCTGATGCGTTTGAGATCGTCGTTGCTGACTTCCTCCGATTTTATATTTTGCGGGATTTTAATCAACTTTGTAGCCGCTTGGGAGGTGTAAAAAATATGTTTCACAGAATGGTCAGCATGGAGGAATTCCATGACTGATTTCGCGCCTTCTACAACAAACAGCCCATGTTCTCTTCGGAATTTTTTATGTTGAAGTGAGGTGATGGTACGGATTTGCGGTTTTGATAGCATTGTCAATGGTTAAACGGGATTGTCTTTTTGCGTATGCAAGTATAATGCTTTTGCTGATATTTTCCACGTCATGCCGTTCGACCCGGTTGTTGGAGGAGGGGCAGGCTTTGGTTACCAAGACGGCAATCACGGGAATCGATCCATCACTGGAAGAGCAGGCACATGCCTATATACCCGTGGATATCCGTCCGAATTCCCGCATCAACTTATTTATTTATAATTTGGCGAATGCCAAAAAAGGAAGATACCGGATAGAGAATATACGTAATGTAGGTGAGCCGCCGCATATTTTGGACAGCGCGTTGGTTGATTTTTCCACACAGCAGATTAACCGGTACTTAAGATCCAAGGGCTATTTCAATGCATCGGTGAGTAACGAGATTGTCACTAACGGCAAGCGAGCCCATGTTTTTTTCCGTGCGGTACTAGGGGAACCATTTACACTCCGCAAAATAGCGGTGGATATTGCCGACCCCCAAGTAGCCCAATTGTATGCCGAAAGGAAAGTGGGCTTTAGCCAGATCAGACCGGGAATGCGTTACGATGAGGATTCACTGGTCGTCGAGCGGGAGCGAATTTATCACCTCATGCGACAGGAGGGATATTATGACTACTTAAGGCAATATATGCGGGTTGACGTGGATACCGCTCTTAAGAATAATCAAGCGGACGTGAAGCTCATTGTTGACAATCCAGAAGGTAGGGAGGTCCATACTCAATTTGTAGTGGATAGCAGTTTCGTAACCGTCCGGCATGACCGTCCGGAACTGAATCTGCAAAGCCCCGAAACGTTTAATTTAACTGGCGGGCTGTATTTTGAAGATTACACAGGCCGCTTCAGACCGACACCCATCGCACGTTATCTCTTTCATCAGCAAGGAGACCGGTATAACGTAGATAAAGAAGATCTTACCTACGATAGGCTTTATGAATTGAATGGATTCCGTAGTGTGAAAATTACGTATGACAAACCCGATACAAACCGGCTAAATGTACATTATGAATTGATTCCCAGGGCGTATATGGGTAATCAGATAGAAGGGGAATATACGTTTAATGCCGGGATGAGCGGGTTCAACATTGGAAATACCTTTACACATCGTAATTTATTCGGCGGTCTTGAGCAGCTGGAGGTTAAATTACGTTATGGCGTCTTGTTCGATTCACGGCTTCCGGGAAATTTGTTGGATCGTGTATTCAATAACGATTTTCAGATCGGGGTCAATATTACGGTTCCCCGGTTGATTACGCCATTTAATATTCCTCCGGTCGTCAGCAATGGATTGCCCCGCACTATTTTTTCGGCCAATATTCAGGCCTTCGACCAATTTCAGACCTATTCCAACCGCTATTTCAACGGGACCCTGTCTTACAATTGGTATAGCAGCCGCTACAGACAGCATACATTTGCTCCGTTGGTGCTGGAATACCGATATGGGCAATTAAATGAAGAATTTGCACAAAAACTGATTGATCAGGGTTTTTTGCTCTACGTGCGAAGCAACAACCGCGCTTATTTTGGATTGGGCTCGCAATATACGTATGCCGTCAATGCAGCTAAACTTTCGCGACTTGCCGATTTTCTGTATTTCCGTGGGGCACTGGATCTCAGTGGCAATGTATTGGGCCTAGCCAGTAAGGTGATCAATTTCAAACGGAATGAGGACGGAGAGAAGGAAGTGCTGGGAGTTCCGTACCTTCAATATGCAAAAGCGGAAGTAGATTTGCGGTACTACCGGTACCTTGGAGGCGACCGTCAATTGGTGATGCGGCTTAACCCCGGGGTAGCGGTTCCATATGGTAATAATTCCAGTTTACTGATTTTTGAAAAAAGCTTTTTCGGAGGTGGAATGAACGGCATGAGAGCCTGGCAGGCACGCACCCTTGGGCCTGGTAACTATAATCGTGAGGTGCTAGATCCTGGTTTACGCCTGAATCTCCGTAACCTGGATCAGCTCGGGGAGATTAAACTAGAGGGAAACGTGGAATACCGTTTTAAGCTGGTAAACGATATCTTCGGCGCAAAATTAAAGGCTGCAACGTTTGCTGACTTCGGTAACATTTGGCGGATCCGGGAAAATGAATTGAACCCCGGCGGCGAATTTAAGTTTGATAAATTTCTCGGACAAATTGCATTGGGGGCGGGGGCAGGTCTCCGCTTTGATCTGGATTACTTTGTGATCCGGTTGGATGCCGGAATGAAAGTCCGCGATCCGCAGTTTGATGGGACAAAACAGTGGGTGATTTCGGAGCTTTTTAACAGCCGGGAATTTAAAAACCAATACCGGCTTACCAATGCGCCCGATCGTTATAATTTTATTCAGTATAATTTTGGCATTGGAATGCCGTTTTAATACCACCCTTTGATGCCATGTACCAGGGTTTCAAACAGATTCTCCAGATTCAAACCTTTGCTATAGTTGAAAATAAAGAGTCCTACTAAAATTACAACCGCCAAAATCATCAGCCGTTTAAATAGATAGGCAATTAGCAGGATAATTGCCGGAATGAGGATGAGATAATACCAGTTGATAACAATCGGGTTGAGACCGTTGTCGTTTTTCAATACGTAATAAAGCCGTCCGTTTGAGCCTTGCTGATTGCGGTGTTTAATGAATACGAACGCCGATGTCTCAATGGCGTGTGGCGTGATGGCAACACCGTCATTGAATTTCAACGTCTGCTCGAATCCGTTGATCACAAACTGATAGGTTCCCGAAATGGAATCAAGCGGGTTTTCGTTGGCATCGGTAGCAATGATGGCCAATTTGCCATTCTTGATGAGGTTTTCCTTAACGATAAAATGATTGATGTTGTTG
Organism: Parapedobacter defluvii; assembly: GCF_014642075.1. Taxonomy (GTDB): domain Bacteria; phylum Bacteroidota; class Bacteroidia; order Sphingobacteriales; family Sphingobacteriaceae; genus Parapedobacter; species Parapedobacter defluvii. The sequence continues at coordinate 129,429 of NZ_BMIK01000009.1, forward strand.
CGATCCTGCGCATGAGACCGTGCCGGAAACAATGCAAGAGTCAACAGGTAAAGATAGATCCGCATACACTTTATTGATAATGGACCCTGCAATGTTAAGTAAAAAACGCAAGAGTTAGGCATTTTTATATATTTGTGCAGACGACATGCATTTCCAGTTATAAGCTGAACATTGTGTTCATGGATTATATTATAGGCGTAGATATCGGTACCTCCGGCACAAAAGCAATCGCATTTGGTGATGCGGGCAAGGTGCTTGCCCAGCATCATGTAGGCTATTCGATTCTGAATCCGCAACCGGGGCACTTCGAGCAATCGCCGGAAGTGTTATTTAAAGCGGTCATTGACGCGATTGCTGCTACGGTGCGATCGGTTAACAGCAGATTAAACCGGGTTAAGTTAACAGGAGTCGGTTTCAGCAGTGCCATGCACGGCCTGATTGCCTTAGATAAACAGCACCAACCGATGACCCACTGTATTATTTGGGCGGATACACGCAGTGAACCCTTTGCCAGCAAGCTGAAAGCAAGCCCCGACGGTTTCGATATATACTCCAGAACTGGTACGCCGATACACCCCATGTCTCCACTATGCAAACTGGGTTGGATGCGCGAGCACCTTCCGGCGGTCTTCAATGCGGCATATAAGTTTATTTCTATTAAGGAATTTGTTTTTTTTAAGCTCTTCGGGCGCTATGTGGTTGATGAGTCGATCGCTTCTGCCACGGGGTTGTTTGATATCCATGCATTAACCTGGTACCGCCCGGCGTTGGATTTGGTAGGTATTTCCCCTGGGCAACTTGCTGAGCCGGTGCCGATAACCTATGTAATCTCGGGTATGGACCAGCGGGTGGCCGGGCAAATGGGTATTCCGGTGGATACACCTTTTATCATCGGAGGCAGTGACGGATGCCTGGCTAATTTGGGATCCCATGCGATTACGCCCGGCGACGCTGCGGTTACCATTGGAACAAGCGGAGCCATACGGATGATGTCCCACATTCCGGTAACCGATGAGAAAGCCCGTACATTCAGTTATGTGCTTACCCCCGATATGTTCGTGTTAGGTGGGGCCGTCAACAGCGGTGGAGTGGTACTTCAGTGGTATAAAGATACTTTTGGAGTGTCAGGGGTATCAGGATCTAACCCGTACGAAGCACTCGCCGAAGAGGCGGCAACGGTACCTGCAGGGGCAGCGGGATTGATTTTTCTGCCCTATCTTGCAGGTGAACGTGCACCCCATTGGAATGCGGAGGCTAAGGGTCTGTTTTTTGGTGTGCAGATGCATCACCGCAGATCTTATTTTACGAGAGCTGTATTCGAAGGCATCATTTATGGTCTGTATAGCGTGGGAAAAGTGCTGGATGGAATTGCCGGACCGATTCAGGTGATCCACGCCAGCGGAGGCTTTGCGCGGGCAACCCTGTGGGTTCAGTTATTGGCTGATGTGTTTAATAAGCAGGTGATTGTACACGATCATGTGGAGGGTGCTGCACAGGGTGCCTATATGACGGTACTGAAAGCGTTCGGTATGCTGAGTGATTTCAGCGAATTTGAAGATGAAGCACCCCAAAAAGTTTATGCACCCCATGTGGGCAATCATCGCATATATATGGAAAATTTCGGCCGATTTGAGCGGCTATATGACAAAGTAAAGGACGAATTTTAATTATACATAGCTAACCAATTTGATATGATACCTGTGATTGTCGTTGTAGGCGGTATACTGTTACTCTTGCTGCTGGTAATTGTCTTCAAACTCAGTGCTTTTTTTTCATTGCTCATTACCTCCCTGGCGGTTGGTGTCGCCCTCGGTATGCCGGTTTTAGATGTGATCGCCTCCATCGAAAAGGGAATTGGAAGTACCCTGGGTTCATTAATCATGATTCTGGGGTTTGGAGTTATGCTCGGTAAATTGATAGCCGATGGGGGAGGGGTACAACGCATGTCCACGAGTCTGATCCGCGTGTTCGGAACGAAGAATGTGCAATGGGCGGTAGTGCTCATTGGGTTTGCCGTTGGTATTCCGATGTTTTATAATGTTGGTTTTGTCATTCTCGTACCGTTTATTTTTGCCATCGCTGCGCAGACAGGACTTCCGCTTATTTATGTGGGCCTGCCGATGCTTGCCTCCTTGTCTGTAACCCATGGCTATCTGCCGCCGCATCCGGGGCCGACGGCAATTGGTGCAATGTATCATGCGGATATGGGCCTAACCCTTATTTACGGAATAGCGGTGGCAATTCCAGCGATTCTTTTAGGCGGTGTTTTTTTTTCCTGGACGCTGAAAGGTATCAAACCCAATCCACCTGTGCAGTTCACCAACGTAGAATTGCCCGCTGAAGAAAATATCCCAGGGTTTTGGACCAGCTTGTTTACGGGCTTGCTACCCGTACTGCTCATAGCGTTGGCTTCGTCCCTGTCTTTTGTTCTCCCGGAAGATTCACCCGTGTTGGCAGCCGTTACTTTCATTGGGAACCCCAATATCGCACTACTAATATCTGTGTTTGTGGCTGTCTTTACCATGGGGATTTCGCGTGGAAAATCCATGAAGGAGGTGATGGACAGCCTAGAAGAATCCGTGCGTAGCATTGCGATCATTTTGTTTATTATCGGTGCTGCCGGCGCCTTCAAAGAGGTGCTGGTAGACAGCGGTGTAGGTGATGATATCGCTACGTGGGCCAGCCGCTTATCGCTCTCGCCGTTGGTTTTGGTGTGGGCAATTGCTGCCGCCATCCGGGTGGCGCTGGGTTCGGCGACCGTTGCTGGGCTGATGGCGGCTGGCATCGTCTTACCCATGATTGAGGCTACCCATACGAGTCCGGAGCTGATGGTGTTAGCTACGGGAGCAGGGTCGCTGATGTTTTCCCATGTTAACGACACGGGTTTCTGGATGTTTAAAGAGTATTTCGGTCTGAACATCCGCGATACCATTTTATCGTGGTCACTGATGGAGACAATTGTTTCCATTGTAGGGCTTGTAGGGGTTTTGGTACTGAATAATTATGTTGCATAGCTGATTGCTAGGATCGTCCATGGATGAGGAATCGGATTACTCCTCTTGTTGAACTACTTTATGCAAACCCAGTTCAGTAAAAAATGTGATACAGCGGTAAAATACTTAGGGGTTCCTGTAGTTTTGGCCCGCAAAAGGCGTATTTTTATGCGTTAAGAAGAAATGGGGATACCCGGTTCTCCACTCAGATACTAAAATGAAGAAGAAATACCTATATATTGCGATAGCGATCGTTGCTGTGGCCTTTGTAAGTTATCGCCTGACACGAAGTGACAGGGCAAAAATCGCACCGCCTGTTCAAACCAGTGGAGGAGGTCCAATGGAAGTTAACGCAATTGTTGTAAAACCCCGGGAATTTTCCAATATGATCACCCTTTCGGGTTCGATAGAACCCAATGAGCAGGTACAGATACGTTGCGAGGTATCGGGCATTGTACGTGAGCTTTCATTCCATGAAGGAGGAATGGTACAAAAGGGTCAGGTGCTTTTACGCATAGACGATTCAGAGTTACAGGCACAGCTTATTCAGGCGCAAAGTACCGAGAAACTGGCGGAAGATAACGAAAACAGAGCCCGTTTGCTGTTGGAAAAGGAGGCGATCAGCCAACAGGAGTATGATGTAGCACATGCCGATTACGAGTCGGCTAAAGCGCAGACTGCACTCATCCGGGCGCAGATCGCCAAGACGACAGTACGTGCTCCTTTCAGCGGCCGCATAGGGCTCCGGTCTATTTCAGAAGGCGAATACCTTACGCCCGCTACCGTGGTAGCTAACCTGTTGAGTATTAATCCGGTTAAAATTCTCTTTTCGGTGCCGGAGAAATACAGTAGCCAAATCCGCGTAGGACAAGGGATTTATTTTGGTGTGAGTGGGTCGAATGCCCGGTATCGTGCAGACATTTACGCCATTGAACCGGGCGTAGATGCGACAACACGTACCATCCGTATCCGTGCGGTGGCAGAAAATCCGGGAGAACAGCTTTTTCCCGGCTCTTTTGCACGCATCGAGCTTCCGCTGGATCATGTGTTGGATGCGGTATTGGTGCCGACGGAGGCAGTAATTCCTGTACAAAATGGAAAGCAGGTGTATTTACTTAAGGATGGAAAAGCCAAGGCGGCACCTGTGGAAGCAGAAAACCGTACCCGTACGGATGTGTTGATTACAAGCGGTGTAGATATTGGCGATACCGTCTTGGTCTCCGGTATCATGTCGCTGAAAGATGATATGCCCGTACGTGCACAGGTTGTTGAACACGATTAAAATCCAAGGCCATGAGTCTCTCCACCATTAGTATTAAAAGGCCGGTTCTCACCATCGTGATGAATCTCGTGCTTATCTTATTCGGTGTCATCGGATATACATTTCTTGGTGTACGCGAGTTTCCATCCATTGATCCGCCGATTGTATCCGTACGTACAAACTATGCAGGGGCAAACCCGGATATCATCGAATCTCAGATCACGGAGCCGTTAGAGCGCTCCATCAATCAAATTGATGGTATCCGCAATATATCTTCATCGAGCAGCCAGGGATCTAGCCGTATCAACATCGAATTTTTACTAAGTAAGAACCTGGAGGAGGCAGCCAATGACGTGCGTGATAAGGTGTCGCAGGCAATGCGGAGCTTACCCCAGGATATCGATGCTCCACCGGTGGTTTCAAAAGCCGATGCAGATTCAGAACCGATCATTGTGATGACGGTACAAAGTGAGACACGTTCGCCACTTGAATTGGGCGATATTGCAGATAATATCATTGCGCAGCGGCTACAGACACTTCCCGGTGTAAGTTCGGTGCAGATTTGGGGTGAAAAGCGATATGCCATGCGGTTGTGGATCGATCCGATGCGTTTATCGGCATATGGCCTCACACCGCTTGATGTCCGTGACGCACTGAACCGTCAAAATGTGGAGTTGCCTTCGGGGAAAATAGTTGGAGAAAATACCGAATTGTCGATTAAAACCATTGGCAATTTGACTACCGAGGAGGAATTTAATAACCTGATTATCCGTTCCGAAGGCGATCGGATTATTCGATTCGGGGATATCGGTAATGCGGTGCTCGGCCCGGAGAATCTGGAAAGCGAATTCCGGGAATCGGGATCAGTGATGGCAGCCATGGCGGTTATTCCGCAGCCAGGTACAAACTATATCGACATTGCCAATTCGTTTTATGAGCGATTTGAGCAATTGAAAAATGAAGTGCCCAATGACATTAGGATGGAAGTGGCGATGGACAATACGTTGTTTATAAAACGGTCCGTGTTGGAAGTAGGCGAAACGATTGTCATTGCATTGGTGTTGGTAATACTTATCATCTTTGTCTTTTTCCGGGATTGGGGAATCGCTTTTCGTCCGTTGATTGATATACCGGTTTCTTTAATCGCGACCTTCTTTGTGATGTATCTGCTGGGTTTTTCGGTCAACGTGCTGACATTGCTGGCTATTGTGCTGGCAACGGGATTGGTGGTCGATGACGGTATTGTGGTGACCGAAAATATCTATAAAAAAGTGGAGGAAGGGATGTCGCCCATTATGGCCGCGATTAAAGGGGCTAATGAAATTTTCTTTGCGGTCATTTCTATTTCTGTTACGTTGGCGGCGGTATTCCTGCCGGTAATGTTTATGGAAGGATTCGTGGGTCGGTTATTTAGAGAGTTCGGCGTGGTGATTGCAGCTGCGGTTTTAATCTCGGCATTTGTCTCATTGACACTTACACCGATGCTCAATGCCTATTTAATGCGGAGTGGGGGAGCTAAACATTCTTGGCTGTATAATGTCACGGAACCTTATTTTGTCAAAATGACCACCGGATATGCCAACTCATTGAAGCGTTTTATGAAGGCAAAATGGGTGAGCTTTCCCGTATTGGCGATTTGTTTTGGGTTAATTGCATGGTTTTGGGTACACCTGAAGAAAGAGACCGCACCTTATGAGGATCGCAGCCTGCTTCGGGCCAGTGTGACTGCCCCCGAAGGAAGCACATTTGAATACATGGATCGTTTCATGCTGAAAATGATTCAATTGGTAAATGACTCCGTACCCGAGAAATCGGTAAATATGGTGAACACCTCGCCCGGTTTTTCAGGAACAGGTTCGCCCAACACCGGAATGATGCGTATCGGTCTGGTACCACCCGAAGAAAGAGAACGCTCGCAGGAAGAAATTGCCGAGGCCCTGACCCGGCAAGTCCGCGAGTTTACCGAAGCGCGGACATTCATCTCGCAGCAACCCACGATTTCGGTTAGCCGCCGAGGCGGCATGCCCATCCAGTACATCATACAAGCGCCGAATTTTGAGAAATTGCAGGAAAAGATACCTGAGTTTATGAACCTGGCAACGGTCGATCCGACCTTCGTGAACGTCGATGTCGATCTGAAGTTCAATCGACCCGAGCTGAATGTCAGCATTGACCGGGACAAGGCACAGGGCTTGGGTGTGTCTGTGCTTGACGTGGCGCAGACCTTACAACTTTCGTTAAGCGGGCAACGTTTTGCCTATTTCTTGATGAATGGTAAACAATACCAGGTTATCGGCCAGTTCTCCGATACGGATCGCAGCTCGCCACTGGATTTGGCGACGATATTTGTTCGCAGTTCCTCCGGAGATTTGATTCAGCTGGATAACGTTGTCAGCATGGTGGAAAAAAGTAGCCCACCTCAATTGTATCACAACAACCGTTTCATGTCTGCCACGGTTTCTGCCTCATTGGCGAAAGGAAAAACCATTGAAGATGGAATTGATGCAATGGACCGCATCGCTGAAAAAGTGCTGGATGATAGTTTCTCCGTGGATTTAGGCGGGGAGTCCCGTGATTTCCGGGAAAGCAGCTCCAATACGTTGTTTGCATTTGGCTTGGCGTTGTTACTGGTTTACCTGATTCTTGCTGCCCAGTTTGAAAGCTTTCTGGATCCGTTTATTATTATTCTGACAGTCCCCATGGCGGTTGCAGGTGCCATGCTGTCGTTGTGGATCACTGGAGAATCATGGAATATTTTTAGTCAGATCGGTACTGTCATGCTCATCGGGCTGGTTACCAAAAATGGGATTCTGATTGTGGAGTTTGCTAATCAGTTGAAAGAGCGGGGTAAGCCGGTGCGGGAAGCGATTGTGGAGGCGGCCGAAGCACGGCTACGTCCGATATTAATGACCAGTTTGGCAATTTCGTTGGGCGCATTGCCTATTGCCATGGCGTTGGGTGCTGCGGCCACAAGCCGGGTTGGCATGGGTGTCGTAATCGTCGGAGGAACCCTATTTTCGCTGATCCTTACACTGTATATCATCCCGGCAGTTTACGCCCTATGGTCCAGAGAACACAAAGTGAATCCAGACTTGGAAGAAGCCAAGCGTATCGAGGAAGAAGTGATGGCAGGTGCCCATTAATTATGAAGAGACTTATTTGTATTGTATGCTACCTATTCCCTTTTTTGGGGATTGCACAACAAGAACTTACCCTGGAGGAGGCAGTCGCCATTGCATTAGAAAATAATTATGACATCCGTTTGGTGTCAAAAGACGTGGCCATTGCCGATAATAACGTGAGCATAGGAAATGCCGGCATGCTCCCATCGGTCAGCGCGGATGTATCTGCGGCGGCCGGCATTCAGAACACGACGCAGACGCTGTTAAGCGGAGAGACCCGTGCCGTGCGTGGGAATAGGACTCGCTCGTCTGCATATGGCGCGAGTTTGGATTGGACTATCTTTGATGGACTTCAAATGTTTACCCGCTATGAGCAGCTGAAAGAATTAAAAGCATTAGGCGACGCGAATCTGAAAGCTTCCATACTGGCTACGGTTTATGACGTGGTAAGTAGCTACTTTGATCTGGTACAGCAGCAGCAACTGATCAATGCAACGCAGACAGCGCTGGATTTATCGGCATTCCGGCATCAGACAGCGGAAAACAGGTATCAGATTGGAAGGGCCTCCAAGTTGGAAGTCCTAGCTGCAAGTGTGGATCTCAATACCGATACAACCAACCTCCTGAGGCAGCGAGATCAATTTAGAAGTACGCAAATACGGCTCAATGAGCTCCTTGCGCGCGACGTAAATATGGTATTCAGTGTTGCAGATACCATCGTTATCGGCAATGACCTTTACTATGATGTATTAAGTCAACAGGCAAAAGAATTAAATCCGACGCTGCAATCTGCGATTGTTAATCACCGTATTGCACAATTGGAATTGAAACGCATAAAAGGAGAGCGGTACCCCATTGTCAACCTTTCTTCGGCCTATACCCGTTCACAATCCCAAACCGCATTGGGCTTCTCCACGCAGTCAAAAAATAATGGGTTCAGTTATGGTATTTCGGCTTCTATGAATATATTCAATGGATTCCAGCAGCGACGAAACGAGCGGAATGCTGAATTTACAATGGAAGCCGCGGAGATTGAAGTCGATAAGGTCAGGCAGAACATCGAAGCACAATTACTTGCGGCTTACCAAACCTATTTGATGAATTTGGAATTAGTACGGCTGGAGGAACGAAATAAGGACATCGCCCAGCAGAATATGGAGATTACCCTTGAAAAATTTAAACTGGGAAGCATTGCTCCCCTGGAATTCCGTGAAGCCCAGCGTAATTTTGTGGATGCCGTCGCCCGCTTCAGTACCGCCCAATACCAAGCGAAATTGGCCGAAATCACCTTACATCAAATTGCAGGAACGTTGAAGATGAAGTGACATTGGTTTTTTTCTGAAATTTTATGTAAGTTTGATATCCCAAAAGAGGCTAACGCATAAACACTATATTTTATGATATTGGTAGCAGATAGTGGATCTTCACAATCGGATTGGATGTTGGCGCTTCCTGATGGCAAGCGGTTGGCGTTTACGACCAAAGGGCTAAATCCTTTTTTTGTGAATGAAAAGGACATTGCGAAGGTCATACAGAATGCAGAGGAAATCACGCCGTATGCAGACCGTGTAAGTGAAGTTTATTTTTTTGGCTCAGGCTGTACCAGCCCCGATCGGCGGGAGATGGTTTCAAATGCGTTATCGCAGTTGTTTACCCATGCCTTTATTTCGGTGGAAACCGATTTGGTGGGGGCAGCCTATGCAACCTGTGGCAACCGGAAAGGATATATTGCTACGTTGGGTACAGGATCTGATGTCAGCTTTTTTGATGGTGAAGAGGTTCTACCCACCCGCCAGGGGATCGGCTATGTGTTGGGCGACGAAGGTTCGGGTGTTTGGTTCGGAAAGCATTTGGTAACCAGTTTTTTGTATGATACAATGCCTGCAGATCTTATGGCAGCATTCCGTACGAAATATCGGATCAATAAGGAAATAGTGATCAAAAATGTCTATCAGCGCGCATTTCCTAATGCGTATTTAGCGTCCTTTGCGGTATTCCTGAGCGACCATATAGATCATCCCTATGTGAGTGAACTGCTCAAGGCGGGGTTTACGGAATTTATCGTTACGAACATTAAGCCGTTTCCCGATTACAGGGATTATGTGTGTCACTTTGTGGGATCGGTGGCATTCCATTTTATGGAACAGTTGCGTGAGGTATGTGAAGAGCATGGAGTTAAAATTGGAAAAGTGCTGCGGCGCCCGATTGAGGAGCTGTTTCATTACATTATTCAACGGGAAAAAAATTACGAAATACAACTGTAGTTATGAACCGTCCATGTTTAAAATTTCATTTTTATCACACAACGAAATGTAAATTTTAAATAGGATAAGCTCCATCTGACCGATGAAATAAAATTATATACAGATGAAATCATTGTTTTTAGTGTTAGCGGCCGTGCTGATGGTCAACCCGGCAGAAAATGTATATCAATTCAGTATTACCTCTATTGATGGGAAAAAAGTGGATTTGTCTCAATTTAAGGGTAAGAAGTTGTTGATTGTGAATACCGCATCCAAATGCGGATATACGAAGCAATATGCGGGCTTGCAGGAGCTTTCGGAAAAATATGCGGATAAGGTAGTAGTGATTGGCTTTCCGGCTAATAATTTCGGTGGACAGGAGCCGGGGAGCAACGACGAAATCCAAGGCTTCTGTGAAAAAAACTTTGGGGTGACTTTTTTATTGGCGGAGAAAAGCAGCGTGGCCGGTGAAGATATTTCCCCTTTATTTAAATACCTTACCGAAATGGAGAACCCAGATTTTACGGGTGAAATCAAGTGGAATTTTGAGAAGTTCTTGATCGATGAACAAGGAAATCTCATTCACCGTTTCCGAAGCAAAATAGAACCGATGAGTGCTGAACTTACCGGTAAGCTATGAAAAAAGCCTCCTGATAGGCAGGAGGCTTTCAAACTAACCAATTATAAACCTAAATTATGAAAAGTACGTTGTTTCTTAACCTTTGATAACTATAACGAATAACCGTCGAAAATAGTTTGTAATTTATTTTTTATATAAAATTAAAATTTTTTAATAAAAAGTTAAGTTTTTCGCCCCCGATAGAAGCACGCCCGGCATCTCGGTTCATAGCTTTCCTTTTCTCCCAGTAAGAACCGTTTCTCTTCTTCAACGATGCGATATGAGTAATTTGCGGGTGCTCCACAACGTACACAAACAGCATGCACTTTGGTGACATGCTCAGCTATTGCCATTAAGGCGGGTACGGGCCCGAATGGGCGTCCTTTGAAGTCCATATCCAACCCGGCGACGATCACACGGATTCCGTTGTTGGCCAGTTGATTGCAAACCTCCGGTAGCTCATCGTCAAAAAACTGAGCCTCGTCGATGCCAACCACCTTGGTTCCGCTACTCAATAACAGGATAGCGGATGAACTGTCTACGGATGTGGACGGTATGCGATTGCTGTCATGTGATATAATAATCTCGTGATGATGTCGTGTATCAATTGCCGGTTTAAAGATCTCTATTTCGAGTCGGGCTAATTGAGCACGCCGCATTCTACGAATCAATTCTTCCGTTTTACCCGAAAACATCGAGCCACAGATTACTTCGATGCTGCCATACGAAGCATCTTTGCGCACGAGCCGGTCTTCCGAAAATAACATGAAACATCTCTCCTTTTTGTGTGAATATATCTGCTTTCGAGGGCTGCTAATATCAGAATTTAATGTTAATTTTGGCTAAACTTTTTATAGAAGGACAGTTTGCCCTAGGTGTAAAATAAAAACTTTTCATTGAATATGGCGACAAAACAGCAGATTTTAGAGAAAATTACCGTATTACTGCAAGATATCAACCACCAGTTTGAGCAATTAGCAGACCATGCTACTGCTTCAGATGATCTAAAAGGAGATCTTTTCGAAGCAACCGTAAATTATTTCGCTGCGCATGTAACCATCTATAACAAGCTGTTGAAAAATGACACTTCCCAACAGTTGGAATCCAAGGAGGAGACAGTATTTACACCCACTATTGATTCCGAGCGGGAAAACGAGATACATGCAGAGCAGATAGAGGAGGTGAGTCCGGCGGAATCGGAAATAGCAGCAGAGTCAGAAGTATCCGATGAATCAGCCGGCGAAGCGGATACGGAAGAGGAAGTTACGCCAATTGAGATTAATGCTGAGGAAAATGAAACCGAATCTTCGGAAGAGGTATTACCTGTGGATGCAGAAGACAATGAAAGCGCGGATGATTTAAATACAGATGGTTCAGATGAAGAGGCAGCAGGAGAGGCAGATGATGCGGAAAGTGAGGAAGACAGCGGCGATCGGAGCGAAACGGAAGCCGCGGAAGTAGCTAATGAGGTGAAGGAAGTGGTCAATGAGGTAACGATTGAAAACAAGGAGGTGCAGGTCGAGCCAGAGCGACCGACAAGACCCTTGTCTTTAAACGAACGCATTTCGGCCCAACGGAGGGGAGAGACGACGACGGGTGTTCATCCGTTGCTGTCGGCGCAGCGCGGAGAAACCGAACGGATTGCAGATATTAAATCTGCCATTAGCCTTAATGATAAATTATTGTTCATTAAAGATCTGTTCAATGGGTATAGCCTGGCTTATAGCGAAGCCATTGAATTGCTTAATCGCTACGATGATTTTGCATCAGCCGATGCATTCTTGCAGGCGAATTATGCCCAAAAAAATAATTGGGCCGATAAACCCGTTGCAGTGGATAAGCTTTATGCCGTTCTACGGAAACGGTTTGGATAACTTTTTCTACGTTAACGCTATTTGAGACTAACGGCACCATAGCGTGAACTGATGTTTACGGAGTTATTCGTGGATTTGTTCCAATAACCCGTATAACTTTTTGATGTTGTGCCTTCAGAGCTGTTGCTGATGCTGACACGGTTTTGATTGTAGTCGAATCCACCATAGCTTACCGCGACGTTGAAATTGAACGTTGCTTCAGCCGCCGGTTCAATGTTTACTTTGGCATAAGATGCAGCTACATTGACTTTTTTGATGGCCGGGCCAAGCCCTATTTTGAAAGGTGCACCGTAGCGTAAAGCGATATCTGCTTCCTGATTGATCTGACCGATTTCACCACCGCTATAGCTGATTGCAAGCGTAAGTTTTTCTCCTTCCGATAGGGTGAATCCGCCGTATTTTACAGAGACGTCACCATTCTGCAGGTAGTCGATCTCCGCTTTTGAATAGGCAACCGAAAGAGAATTGTCATTGGCATTCAGCCGACCTGCCCGCAAGCTACCATAGCTGACAGATAGCGAGACCTTACCATCACGATCGTCTAGCTCAATCGGTCCATATCGATTGGCAAGGGTTAGGTCATTTCGCTTGGGCATGTACACTTCGTAGTCTATGTTTAAGGCTCGGTCGCCGCCTCCGTTGGTCAGCGAAGACCACCAGTTGGAGTCCGAAGAGGAAATGTTCGTCTTCAATGAGATCGTGTTTCCCGAGGTCGATTCATCGATCTGTACACGGTCCAAGGCATCCTGAGCTCGTTTTTCAGAATTTTCAGCCGTACGTATTGTGATCGTTATTTTTACTTCATTGCGGTTCCAGTTGTGTATGGAAATTTTGCCGTATCGATTGTCGATCGAAAGCCGGTGACTACTGTTGACCGGATATACTTTTTCAATAACCTTTTCCTTTTGGAAAGAAAGAGACGGCGAGACAAAATCAATGGAAGCTATGGACTGTATTACTTCCTCCTGAATATGCAACGCAATTTGTTCAACATCATCGACGATCGGCTGAGCAATTGTTTGTGTGCTGTATAGGCAGGCAAGAGCTGCCATTGAAATGTATGTGTTAAATTTGTTCATTTTTGGTTTGGTTTTCATTTTTATCCAGATAATTCAAAATTTCCATTTGTTGGCTAAGCACCTCAATCTGCGCTTGAAGGTTACGTATCATTGCGGCTAAGGTCAACTCCTTATTGGGGCTGTTTGCAAATTCCTGTTTAAGCGTTTCATAGTTGGCTTCTATCTGGCTGAGCGCTTTTGAAAATTCATTGTGCAGCGAGGGGTTTTTAGTCGCGATGATGGCAACCGAATCCTTTTTCTGCAGCACCAATTGGCTGTAAGTTTGCTGCTCAGCTGCCAGTTCCGGATTAATGTGGCGATAATCTTCATAGGCATTTTTCTTTCCGTAAAAATACACCAGAATACCAGCCGTTCCGATCAGGAAAGTGATTGCTGCCACTTTGAACACACGGATTAACATCTTTCGGACCGTTATTTGGTCGGCTGATTTTTCCCGCTCTTCCAGTTCTTTTTCAATCCGTTGCCAAAGCTCTTTGGGTGGATGTGCACTGTCAAATGCCGTCCTGTTTTCTGTTACAAATTTTTTCAAGTTCCTTTTCATCTCTCCTCCTATTAGTTCATTCAGTTCCTCAAATTAGCTAGCAGTTTCCGTTTTCCCCGGAGAAATTGGCTCCGTGAGGTAGCTTCACTGATGCGGAGGATATGGGCAATTTCCTCGTGGTCATATCCCTCCAGCAAGTGTAAGGTAAGTACCAGTCGATAACCGTCAGGCAATTGGCTGATTGCAGTTTTGATGGTTTCTACCCGCCACTCCAAATTGTCTTCTTCGGCTGTCTCATCGGCGATTTGTTCACTCTCCTCCAAGGATTGGAATGCCAGTTTCCGTTTCCGAAGTGCCGATATCGATTTGTTGACAACAATTTGTTTCATCCACAGCCCAAATGTGCTCTCTTGGCGGAAACTGTCCAAACGGGTGAACGCATCCACAAATGCTTCCTGCAATACATCGGCGGCTTCCGCCTCGTCCTGAACAATACGGAGCGCCGTATTATACATCGCCTTTGCATACAGGTTGTATAGTTTGAATTGGGATTGGCGGTCGCCCCGTTTACAGGCTACTACCAACTCATAATGCTTATCATTGAATGAAGTTTCCAATTATGTACTTCGTCTAACGTTCAACATTGCCGTATTCTTTTTTCCTGTTTTGATCTTAACTTGTTTATATAATAGACGCAGCCGATTGAACGCATGTTGCATATTATTGGAGAAAAGTTACTGAAAGTTCTCTAAGTTTGCAGCGATGCATACCATTAAATTGAAAAAGGACAAGACGAAAGCTGCCCATCAACGGCATCCCTGGATATTTTCCGGTGCGGTGGCGGAAAGCGGAGGGAGACCCCAGGATGGGGATGTAGTGCGGGTAGTTGACCATTTAGATGAATTTATCGCTTATGGTCTGTATAACGGGCAGTCGCGTGTAGCTGTCCGGCTGATCGAGTGGGACGTTGACCGGTTCCCTGACGAGGACTGGTGGCGTGTACGTGTACGACGGGCGGTAGAAGCTAGAAATCCCTTGTTGCGGTCTTCAGATACCAACACCGTACGCCTTATATTTGCGGAGTCAGATTTTCTGCCCGGACTGATTGTTGATAAATATGCCGATTTCCTTTCCATCCAGATTCACGCCTCTGGAGTTGAGCGGGTCAAGCAGCTGGTAACAGACGAGTTGAATCAATTACTGAATCCACAGGGTATTTACGAACGTAGCGACGCCAATGCGCGCCAGCACGAGGGGTTGGTGCCTGCAAACGGCGTGTTATCGGGTAACCTTCCCCCAGAGTGGCTGGAAATCAAGGAAAATGGTATTCGCTATCAGGTAAATATCGCGGAAGGACAGAAATCCGGTTTCTATTGTGACCAACGGGATAATCGTTTATATACAGCACATTACGCCTGCGGTAAGCGGGTGTTGGATTGTTTCTGCTATTCGGGAGGATTTTCTTTGAATGCATTTGCTCACGGGGCCGCATCGGTTGTAAGTGTTGACAGCTCGGCATTGGCAATGGAAACGCTGAAGCGGAATGTAGCAGTTAATGGCTTTGATGAAAGCAAGCATATAGCCATACAGGCGGATGTAAACAGGCAGCTTCGGATATTTTCGGATAGCGGTCAACGGTTCGATTTGATTGTATTAGATCCACCCAAATATGCACCCTCGCGATCTAGACTTGAAAAGGCAGCGCGTGCGTATAAAGACTTGAACCGACGGGGACTGCTTTTATTGGAGCAGGGCGGTTTGCTGGCCACATTCTCTTGTTCGGCTGCCATGGATATGGCAACGTTTAAACAAATATTGGCGTGGGCTGCCTTGGATGCAGGTAAAGAAATTCAATTTATACGGCAATTTACACAATCGGATGATCATCCTGTACGCGCCTCATTTCCGGAAGGGGAATACCTAAAAGGATTGCTTTGCCGTGTGGTATGATGGCTAGTTAACCTGTTGAGAAAAAGCGATGCCATCCCGTATTACCTTGCAAGCCATCTGAATCTCGTCATCGCTGATGGTAAGGGGCGGAGCTATACGCAGTGCCGTGTCGCAATGGAGAAACCAATCGATAATCACACCGTTTTCCGCACAATATTGGCTGATTTGTTCCACCTGAGCAAAGTTATCCATTTGCAGGCAGAGCATTAACCCAAGACCACGTACTTCGCGAATCAGTGGGTGTTGCAGGTGTTGCCGAAATAATTGTGCCTTTCGTTCCACTCCTTCCGTCAATTGGTCGTCCAAAATTACATTGAGTGATGCCAGTGCTGCTGCGCAGCTTACCGGGTGTCCGCCAAAGGTCGTAATGTGACCCAGGATCGGGTTGTCAGTAATAACATCCATCACTGCTTTGTTTGCAACAAATGCCCCGATAGGCATTCCTCCTCCCATGCCTTTGGCGAGCAGGAGAATATCGGGAACAATACCGTAATGTGCGAAAGCAAAGAGTTGGCCGGTACGACCAAACCCAGTTTGAATTTCGTCAAAAATTAGGAGCGAACCCGTCTCGTCACACCGTTTACGGATAGCCTGCATGTAATCTATGTCGGGTACGCGGATGCCGGCCTCGCCCTGTACAGCTTCCAGAATTACCGCTGCAGTAGCTGAGGTAATCCGATTAACGTCTTCGACAACGTTGTAACGGATGAATTTGATCTCCGGTAGGAGAGGAGCATAGGCACAATGATATTCCGGGTTGCCGATTAGACTTAGCGCCCCTTGGGTACTTCCATGATAGGCTTTTTCGGCCGCAATGATCTCGCGTCTTTGGGTGTATTTTTTTGCGATTTTCATCGCACCTTCCGTAGCTTCGGTGCCTGAATTGGTGAAATAGACGGTATTGAGGTGGTTGGGGAGTAACGAGAGCAGCTTAGTGGCAAACTGTACCTGCGGAGCCTGTATAAATTCACCGTAAACGGTCACATGCAGGTATTTATCGAGCTGGCTAGCTATAGCTTGAAGCACATTGGGATGGCGGTGTCCGATGTTGCTTACGGCAAATCCCGATACGAGGTCGATATATTTTTCGCCGTTGGGTCCATACAGGTATACTCCTTCGGCACGCTCAATTTCGATGAGTCTCGGTGAGTGGGAAGTTTGGGCCGTGTTTAATAAGAAAAGCTGCCTGTTGCTAAGCATGTGCCACTGCGGTTATTCATTATCCCTATCGCGCCGCCGGTGTTGCAATTCCCGGAGTAGATAACTGCGGAATTCTTCTTCCACTTCAAAAAACCGGGAAGCCCGGGCCGGGCCGACTATTTCAGAGAAGCGTTTGCGATAGATTTTCTTTACCTCCAATTCCTTGGCATCAAAGGCAAGTACATCCCGGTTAGAGGGATTGAGGTTATTGCTTGGCAACTTTTGACTTTGAAGATTCGGGGTATAAGGTGTCTTGTCACTGCGTCGCTCACGTTTCAACGTAGATATTTCCCTGAAATACTGGTTATATACCGGGAAGAATTTCTGGGCTTCCGATGGAGTGAGATTGAGTTCCTTCGTGATGAAAGCAATTTTCTCCGCTTCGATTCGCTCAAATCGTTGTGCCCTGGTTTCCTGTGCCACTGCAATAACAGAAAACAGCAACATAACGGTGGTAAAACTTAATTGTTTTATTGCGGTCATTTCTACAGCGTATGATTAAGGTAAGCCTCAAGATCCTCTTCACTAATGCTCTCGCCGATGACACGCTCGTCGAAGTCATCGAGCTGTTCCGAAATGTACATCATGTCATTGTCCGTACCGTAAAGCTCCAAATAGTTGAGTATCTCCTGGTCGGATACCGATGCCAAATGGCTGGATGTTGCAGGCTGGTCTTCAACTGCCAACCGAGTAACGCCGACAATGCTGGCTACCAACGCGATACAAGCAGCGGCATAAGCCATCCACCTTGGTCGGCTGATTTTTCGGATGGGTATTTCCTGTTGTTGGTA
The DNA here is from genome assembly GCF_014642075.1 of Parapedobacter defluvii. GTDB lineage: Bacteria > Bacteroidota > Bacteroidia > Sphingobacteriales > Sphingobacteriaceae > Parapedobacter > Parapedobacter defluvii. The sequence continues at coordinate 147,042 of NZ_BMIK01000009.1, forward strand.
AGTCTGGCGGGATAGGTTATCTTGCAGGGTTTCGAAATAAGATGCCGGAACCGAAAAACCTGAATCCGAGGCATTTTCATTCAGCTTCTGTTGGAGTAATAACTGTTCTTCCAATTGGTCAAAATAACCGTCAGGGATGGAAAAACCTGATTCCGTAATCGTTTCCTTCAGCTGTTGTTCTTTGATTTTTGCTAGAATACGATCGCCCAATTGATCGAAATAACCGGTAGGTACGCTCCCTATACTCTTTATGTGTTGTACTTCTTCGATCAATCTGCATTGTTGCAGCGTGCATTCCTGAAGGTCCGTAAAATAACCGTCTGGGACAGTATACGGATTCACACGTAACACTTCGGGCAGGGATTTGTCCGGAGTGTCGATTGGGCGGTATGTGTGTTTTTCCTTCATGGTAATTCTTAGATGTTTTTGTTACGTGAAGGTTTAATCGTTTGCTTCAAAAAATTGCGTTATTTTCTTCACGGCCAAGTGGTAAGAGGCCTTCAATGCTCCTACACTGGTACCCACGATTTCCGATATTTCTTCGTATTTTAGATCATCAAAATATTTCATATTAAACACCATGCGCTGTTTCTCGGGAAGTGTAAGCAAGGCTTGTTGCAATTTTAATTGGGCTTGCGTACCGTTAAAATAATTGGTGTCGGTCAATGAGTCGGCTAAATAAGCCGAACTCTCATCGTCTAGCGATACGTTTTGACGTTGCTTTTTCTTGTTCAGAAACGTAATGCATTCATTGGTGGCTATTCGGTAGAGCCACGTATATAATTGTGCGTCCTCCCGGAAGTTTCCAAGGTTTTTCCACACTTTAACAAAAATGTCCTGTACCAGATCATCCGCATCATCGTGGTCGATGACCAGGCGCCGCACATGCCAATAGATTTTCTGTTGATATTTCTTTAGCAATTGTGCAAACGCCTCGTCACGCGTACGCTTGTCGGCAAATTTATCCAGTATCTGTGCATCTTCCATCATTTGCTGCACTTTCCCTGCGTGGGTATTTATTTGCGTTTAATCACCCGTTGGACAGCAGCAACGATATTAGCCGCATTCAGGCCGTATTTTTCCATCAGCTGAGCGGGAGTACCGCTTTCGCCGAAGCTGTCGTTTACGGCAACATACTCTTGGGGAGTTGGATTGTTTTTTGCCAGTACCTGGGCTACACTATCGCCAAGTCCACCTAAACGGTTATGCTCCTCGGCGGTGACCACACATCCGGTTTTGGCTACCGACTTCAAAATTGCTTCTTCATCAAGGGGTTTGATCGTATGGATATTGATGATTTCTGCGTCGATTCCCATTTCAGCCAATTGTTCTCCTGCTTGGATGGCTTCCCATACCAGGTGACCTGTGGCAAAAATACTTACGTCTTTGCCTTCGTTGACCATCCATGCTTTGCCGATTTCAAACTTTTGATCGGGTGCTGTAAAAATGGGAACTACCGGACGGCCGAAGCGCAGATACACGGGCCCGTGATGATCTGCAATGGCGATGGTGGCTGCCTTGGTCTGATTGTAATCGCACGGGTTGATCACCGTCATGCCGGGCAACATCTTCATCAGTCCGATGTCTTCCAGGATTTGGTGGGTTGCCCCGTCTTCCCCAAGTGTTAGGCCCGCATGCGAAGCACAGATCTTTACATTTTTATCGGAGTATGCGATGGATTGGCGTATTTGGTCATACACCCTTCCTGTGGAGAAATTAGCGAAAGTCCCTGTATACGGGATTTTTCCGCCAATGGTCAACCCGGCAGCGATCCCCATCATATTAGCTTCCGCGATGCCTACTTGAAAGAAGCGTTCGGGAAATTCTTTGATAAAATCATTCATTTTCAGCGAACCGATCAGGTCGGCACAAAGCGCCACGACATTTTCGTTTTTCCGGCCTACTTCCAATAAACCGGCTCCGAATCCAGAGCGGGTATCCTTTTTATCTGTATATGTGTATTTTTTCATCTGTGTATAATTTGCTTTTTAACGGCGATGAAGCTATCAGATTTTTCATCAGCGTATGTTTTAAACGGCATTCAAGAGGGCAAAGCCGTTTATTCATTCCCTTGTGTGATTGAATAAATCATGATGGTTTCATTGTTTTTAAGATTTGAGATATAAGACGTCAGATATGAAACTTGGATAAGAGGTGTCAGACTCTGTATTGCCTAAACGTTGTCTGATGTCTGAGATCTGTTGTCTAACGTCTAATCAATAATCTCCGAGTGTTTCCTCCAACTGGGCGAGTGCTGCGGCGAGCTGTTCGTCATTGGGTGCTACGCCATGCCATTTGTGTGACCCCATCATAAAGTCCACCCCGTTCCCCATTTCCGTTTTCATCAGAATCAATACAGGTTTACCCTTTCCCGTACGGGATTTGGCTTCCGCCAATCCTGCCAACACTTCACTCATCACATTGCCCTTCATTTCAAGAACATCCCAGCCAAAAGCTTCCCATTTTGCCCGGAGATTGCCAAGCGACAGTACCTGCTCGGTAGAGCCGTCGATCTGCTGTCCATTGTAATCAATGGTAGCAATGAGGTTATCAACTTTATTAAAAGGAGCATACATGGCGGCCTCCCAGATCTGCCCTTCCTGCTGTTCGCCGTCGCCCATCAACACATATACCAAATGGTTGTCGTTATTGAGTTTTTTTGCACGTGCCGCACCGATAGCCACAGACAGCCCTTGGCCGAGGGAGCCGGATGCCACGCGTATGCCGGGCAAGCCTTCGTGCGTGGTTGGATGCCCCTGAAGGCGTGAATTGATCTGACGGAAGGTTGCCAGCTCGCTCACTCCGAAGTAACCTGCACGCGCCAGTGTACTGTAAAATACGGGTGAAATATGTCCGTTGGACAGAAAGAAGATATCTTCTCCGATACCGTTTATATCAAATCCTTCCTTTCGCTCCATGGCACTGAAATATAGGGCAACGAAATATTCAGTACAGCCCAATGATCCGCCGGGGTGCCCGGATTGGCAGGCGTGGACCATCCGTACGATGTCCCGTCTGACCTGCGATGCGATTTTTTCTAATTTCGTGATGTCTTCGTTCATTATATGGTTATTATTCGATTTGACGCAAAGTTAAGATTTTACGGTAACTTCTCTGCGCTACAGCAGGGGTTTTAATACCTTCCACACGTTTTCAGCTAGGATTTGATGTCCTTCTGCAGTTGGATGGATACCGTCAGATTGATTTAGTTTGGATTCGCCGGCTACGCCTTCCAGCAAGAAGGGAACATAAGCCATGTTATTTTTTTTTGCCAATGTGGGAAAAATGGTTGTGAACGCCTTACCATAGTCGCCACCCATACTGGGCGGCACCATCATACCCGTTAATACCAATTTACAATCGGGATACTTGGCGGTGACTTTGTCAACAATATGCTGCAAATTTTTTTGGGTTTCTTCCGTAGGTATGCCGCGTAAGCCGTCATTGGCACCCAATTCCAATACAAATATGTCTATTTTTTCGTTTAACAGCCAATCAATACGTTCATTGCCGGCAGCGGAGGTCTCACCACTTAGGCCGGCGTTGATTACGCGGTAGGGAAGTTCGAGCGAATCTATCCAATGCTGGATAATGCCCGGAAAAGCCAGCATCTGGCTTTCCAACCCCATCCCCGCGGTTAGGCTATTCCCAAAAAATAAAATATTTTTAGTTTCCGATGGAGTGATCAGGGTATCCGGTTGCACTTCGGCCGATTGTCCCTCAACACCCGTACGGGAGGAATTACCACAACCTAATGCGATGAAAAGCCCGAAAACAGCAAATGCCCTGATCACCATTGATTACATTGCTTCTGCTACGACTTCCTGCACTTCCGGTACCATCCGTTTTAATAATCCTTCGATACCTGCTTTAAGTGTAATGGTGGAAGAAGGGCATCCACTGCAAGAACCACGCAACTCAACCACAACAGTACCTTCATCGAAAGACTTATAATGAATGGCACCTCCATCTTGCTCTACAGCAGGGCGTACATAATCGTGCAGAATCTGCTGTATTTTGATTTCAGTTTCTGTGCCTTCAAAGGTGACATCCTCGTCTTTTGAGATTTCCTGTACTTTAAGCTCCGACTCAACAGCACCTTTTACAAAGTCTTTCAGGATGCCTTCAATGTCTTCCCATTCAGCATCGTCAGTTTTGGTGATTGTCACAAAATTACTGGCGAAAAATACACCGTTGACAAAGTTGAACTTGAATAGCTCCCGTGCAAATGGAGAGTCCTGAGCTTTTTCCCGATCGGGATAATCCAAGCTTCCATTGATCAATAACTTATTGACCAAAAATTTCATGGTTGCCGGATTGGGTGTATATTCGGTATAAACGTTGATCGTTGCCATTTTTTCCTCGTTTTTTACAAAGATATTAATATTCCTCGAACATTGCAGTCAACGTATCGTCAAAGGTTAGACGCCCGTGTAGTTCCAGGGGGTTATCGCTTTTAGTTCTGTTTTTACGTCATCGCTCACATTCAGGGTTTCAACAAATGCCTCGATTGTGGCTTCGGTAATCGCATCATTCGTTCGTGTCAGCTCTTTGAGTGCTTCATAGGGTTTGGGATATCCCTCCCTTCTAAGAATGGTTTGGATGGCTTCGGCTACGACCGCCCAATTCTGTTCTAAGTCGGCTTTCAACGCCGCCTCGTTGAGAATCAATTTTTTTAGCCCCCTCACCGTAGATTTGATGGCAATCAGGGTGTGGGCCAAAGGTACACCGATGTTGCGTAGCACCGTGGAATCCGTTAGATCACGTTGTAAACGGGATATCGGTAGTTTTGCCGCCAAATGTTCAAACAGGGCATTGGCTATTCCCAAATTGCCTTCTGCATTTTCGAAATCGATGGGATTGACTTTGTGCGGCATAGCTGAAGAACCAATCTGCCCCTTTGTGATTTTCTGCTTAAAATAGTCCATGGAGATATAGGTCCAGATATCTCTACAGAGATCGATCAAAATATTGTTAATACGTTTTAACGTATCACATTGTGCAGCGAAGTAATCGTAATGTTCGATCTGGGTAGTCGTCTGAGAACGCTGTAATCCCAACGTTTCATTCACAAAGGCGTTGCCGAAAGCAATCCAATCTTGGTCGGGATAGGCTACTTTATGCGCATTGAAATTGCCGGTAGCACCGCCGAATTTGGCGGCGTTGGGTATGGACTTGAACAACGTCAGTTGGTTGTTCAATCGCTCGATAAATACCCGGATTTCTTTTCCAAGCCGGGTAGGAGACGCAGGCTGTCCATGTGTACGGGCCAGCATTGGGATCACCGCCCACTCAAGTGCCAATTCTTCCAATGTGGAAATCAGGCTTTCCAGTTGCGGGATATATACCTGGGTGGCTGCTTCCTTCCACGAATAGGGAATAGCCGTATTGTTGATATCTTGTGACGTGAGCCCGAAGTGAATGAATTCCAGTGAATCAGTCAGTCCCAGCACTTCAAATTTATCCTTTAGGAAATACTCAACCGCTTTTACGTCGTGATTAGTTTCCTTTTCTTTTTCCTTGATCCACTGGGCGTCTTCCAACGAAAAATGCCGATAGATATCGCGCAATTTATCATCAAGGCTACCGTCAAAATGAATTAGCTGTGGAATGCCTGAATGACAAAGACTGATGAAATACTCAACCTCTACAAATACACGATATTTGATCAGGGCATATTCTGAAAAAAAACCGGCTAACTCGTGTGTCGCCTGATGGTAACGACCATCCACCGGAGAGACAGCCATGAGCGGTGATAACGTCATACTGAAAATAGTTTTCCGCAAAGGTAGCTATTTGAACGGCGAAATGCGAAATACGAACGCAGAAATGACACATCCGCTAGTGGGATGGAACTAATTTCGTCACTCATCCGGTCATGGAAGCGACGGGCTACCCAATGAGTCGGTCCTCATGGTCGTATCGGTTGTATCGCCCCATGTTGCCGTATCTTGGCCAATTGAATCCGAAAGTGGAGGTGTGTCATTGGTGTCCTGTCGTTGTCCGGGGCCGCCGCAGGAAGCCATTCCGATTAATAATCCGCAAACTAGTACTAATCTAAGCGTTTTCATACGATTGTTTTTATATGAGTAAAATGAATAATAAAATACCATTAAATAGTGAGGCGTCCACCGGTAACCGGAAGCGTTGCACCTGAGATGTAGTTAGCCTCATCCGAAGCAAGAAACACATAGGCAGGTGCTACTTCCACGGGTTGGCCCGGTCGTTCAAAGGGTGTATTTTCGCCAAAATGTTCGTGATCGGGAATTGTTGAAGGAATGAGTGGTGTCCATATCGGTCCCGGCGCTACGGCATTCACGCGGATACCTTTGCCCTGTTCCAGCAATATCTGGCTGAGATTGGCCGTAAAATTTTGGATAGCCGCTTTGGTGGCCGCATAAGGCAACAGCGTAGGATTGGGTTCATAAGCATTCACCGAGGTGGTATTGATGATGCTTGAACCGGGCGGCATATGCGGTTGTGCAGCCTTACAAAGGTAAAACATGCTGTGTATGTTGACGGCAAATGTTTTTTCCCACTCCCATGCTGGGATATCCTGTAAGGTCTCACGGGACATTTGGTACGCGGCATTGTTTACCAAAATATCGATTTTACCGAACTCTTTTAGGACGGTCTCAATGATCTTCTGACAATGTTGTTCCGAACTGATATCACCTTTTACCGATAGCGCTTTTCTGCCCGCTTCCTCGACGTATTTCAGCGTATCCTGTGCATCGCGGTCTTCCGTATCGTCTAAGTAGCTGATCACAATATCAGCTCCTTCCCGGGCAAATGCGATGGCCACCGCCTTTCCGATGCCCGAGTCGCCGCCGGTTATAAGGGCCACTTTACCTGTTAGCCTGTCTTTGCCGCGATACGATTGCTCACCATGATCCGCTTTTGGATCCATCGCTCCCTCGGTTCCGGGAACCTCTTGTGGTCTCCGCGGGAAGGGTGGCTTGGGATATTTGGCCGTTGGGTCCGTCTTTTTATCTGTCGTCATGGATTTTTTCTATTATGTTGCCGTTTTGTTTCTCAGGCTAACAATCGAGTCTTTGGATGGTTTCATTTTTATGAGATCAACCCTCGGCTTAACCTTAAAATATGTGTAAAAACCGATCAGAAAGTATCAAAATGCTCGTCGGTCTCCATGTATTTTTGCTGTATAGGGTCTCCTTTGATAACACAAAGTCCTTGTTATGTTGAAAAAATCAGAAAATGATCGACTCCCGCTCGCCCGCAAGAAAATCGTCATTATAGGCGGAACGGCTGGCATCGGCCTTTCGGCAGCAAAAGCATTTGTTAGGCGAGGGGCAAAAGTGGTTTCCGTTGGGCGGGATCCCGTTAACAACGAGCATGCGGAAAATGAATTGGCAGGTTCGGGACTGATTTTTCCGGGAGATGCTATGCAAGCCGGAACCGCTGCTGAAGCAATCGAATTGTGTATACGGGCTTGGGGTGGCTTTGATGGGCTTTATCACGTAGCGGGTGGCAGTGGCCGGAAGATGGGGGATGGGCCGCTGCATGAAATCACGCCGGAAGGGTGGCAGCATACATTAAATTTGAACCTGACGTCGGTAATGTTCTCTAACCAAGCAGCGGTACGGGCGTTTTTGCGTGAGAAAAGAGGGGGCACTATTTTAAACATGGGATCGGTATTGGCTGATGCACCTGCATCCCATTATTTCGCTACTCATGCCTATGCGGCTGCCAAGGCCGCTATCATTGGTTTTTCGAAATCCATCGCAGCTTATTACAGCGCCCACAATATCCGGGTTAATGTGATTGCCCCAGGTCTTGTGGCCACGCCTATGGCGCAAAGAGCGGCTGGAGACGCTGAAATTATGCATTTTATTCAGACCAAACAGCCCCTTGGTGGCGGCCGAATTGCCGATCCCTCCGATCTCGATGGTGCTGCATGTTATTTTATGTCGGATCTCTCCAGGTTTACGACCGGACAAGTATTGTCTGTCGATGGTGGATGGGCACTAAGTGATGGTCAGCTTCAGTCAAGGAATGATTAATTATGGGTACGGCTACAGCAATAGGGATTGATTTGGGAGGAACCAATATAAAGGGGGCTTTGGTAGACATGTCTGGAAAGATTATCCATCGGATGACGCAGGCTACCAACTGTTTTGGAGGAGAAAAAGACAACGGTCAACGTTGGAAAAAGGCCATCTTTCAAATGGTGGCTGAATTGAAAAAAAGAAGTGCTGTGGCGGCAGTTGGAATAGCGGCGCCGGGTTTGCCTAACGCTGCCAATTCCGCAATACGGCTCATGCCGGAAAGGTTGGAGGGGCTGGCGCATTTTGTTTGGGCTGATTATTTAAGGGAGAAGTCCGTTTGGGTGTTAAACGATGCACACGCGGCACTGATTGCCGAGGCTAGATTTGGTGTAGCAAAAGGATCAAAGAATGTAGTTATGCTGACACTGGGAACGGGGGTAGGTGGGGGTATCCTGATCGACGGAAAGCTGTATCAGGGTAAGGATCAGATGGCCGGCCACTTGGGACACATGACGCTGGATGTTGATCGTGAAGATGCCGGTATCACAGGCATGCCCGGAACCCTGGAGGATGCGATTGGAAGCGCAACCATATTTAAAAGGTCTTTTGGACGATTTGCATCAACCAATGATTTGGTAGAAGCTTATAAGGGTGGAGATCATTTTGCTACCTATGTGTGGCTGAATGCAGTCCGTAAATTGGCGTTGGGTTTATGCTCCCTGAACAACTTGCTATCGCCTGACCTTTTTATACTGGGAGGAGGAATTACCCATACCAGCGATGCGTTGTATAAACCGTTAGCCGACTTTATGGACGTGTATGCGTGGAAAAACGCAGGCCGGAAAACACCCGTATTGCAAGCGCATTATTCGGATATGGCGGGCGCAGTAGGTGCGGCTGGTTTTGCATTTTTAAAAATGGGCATAATCGGTGGCAATGACGTTGACGTTACGCTGCCGGTTTGATTTGAACATTTTACGATAGAAGGAGATGGATGTCATACAGGATTACATAGAAAAATGCCGGGAGATTGTAACGGCCATCGAAGATCAAAAAAGTGAAATTCGAGTGGCCGCCACCTGGTTTGCTGAAACCATTTTGGCCGGACGTATGGTTCATGTGTTCGGTTCGGGTCACAGCCGTATCATGGCTGAGGAAATGTGGCCCCGATACGGTTCATTTCCCGGGTTTAATCCCATTGTGGAACTTTCGCTGACGTTCCACAATTTGGTGGTCGGTGCCAATGGTCAGCGGCAAGCCATGTTTTTGGAAAACGTATCGGGACTAGCGGCCCGGATACTCCGCAATTTCGATCTGAGTGCGCAGGATACGGTACTCATCATATCATCCAGCGGCTGCAATGTAGTACCGATTGAAATGGCCGCCTGTTTCAGGGAACAGGGCATACGGGTTGTCGCGTTGGTAACGAGGAAACATGCCGAGCAAAGTATAAGTAAACGGCCGGATGGCAAAAAACTGACAGACTTTGCCGATTTAGTGCTGGACTCGGGGGCACCGCTGGGCGATGCCATGGTGAAAATTCCGGGACTGGAGACCCCGGTTTCTCCGGGTTCGACAGTAGGGGGAGCAGTGATGATCAATGCACTGAAAGCGGAAGTGGCACGTTTACTTACCGAGGCGGGGCATCCGCCTACGGTTTTAAGCGGTGCCAGCACCGTCGGTGCCGAACGCTCGGCGCAACTCTTTGAAAAGGCCTACGATGAACATGCCCATCGTTTAGCACGCCTGTATCAATCGGTGGGTGAATCTAACCCTAATGGAAACGTATGATATTGGACTATGACAACGCTAATCAATCATCAACAGGTTCCTTTATTGACCCGCACGGATATTTTGGTTATCGGAGCAGGCTCAGCAGGATGCTTGGCGGCTCTTGCAGCGGCGCATGCAGGAAAGCACAAAGTCATGCTCATCGAGCGGTACGGTTTTGCGGGCGGTACATCAACCCAGATGCTGGATACGTTCTACGGTTTTTTTACGCCCGGCGATGAACCCAAAAAGGTGGTGTCCGGATTGCCGGACACGATTGTAGATGCGTTATCTTCAACAGGCGATATGTTTCTACGACCTAATACCTATGGAGCTGGCACCGGTGTGAATTACAACCCCGAGCGACTCAAATATGTGTGGGACAAGAAAATCGTGGAAGCGGGCATTCAACTGCTGCTTCATACCACCCTCGTTGACGTTGCAAGGGAAGGAACCGAACGCTACCTCTGTATACTCTGGAATAAGGGTGGTTTTTGTAAGGTCGCGGCAAAACGGGTGATTGATGCATCCGGCGATGCCGATTTCTGCCACCTTGCTGGCTTCGGGTATGAAGTAGCCGGTGAGATCGAGCCTGCGCAAAGCATGACAACCACCTTCCGCATGAGCAACGTCGACCTGGATACGTTTAAAAAAGCGGGTGGCAAGCAACTGTTGAACGAACGGATGAAAGCGGCGTATGAATCGGGGAAATATGCATTACCGCGGAAGGAAGGATCGGTGCATGAAATGTGCCAGCAAGGATGTGTGTCGACGGTTGCAGTAAAAGTATCTGATTTGCATGCATTGGATGCTGCGGAATTGACACGTGCCGAAATAACCGGAAGAAAACAAGCGTTTAACTACGAGGATTTTTTCAGGAACGAAATTCCGGGTTATGGGGCCGCCCAGATCATTGGGCTGTCTCATCAGATCGGTGTCCGCGAAACGCGACGGGTGTATGGAGAGGCCCGTCTTACCAAAGCGGACTGTATGGCCGGAGATATTCCGCACGACCGTATTTTTCTGTGCGGCGCTCCCATTGAAGACCACCGAAAAGGGGATCAGGGAGCAGATGAAACGTATTGGCAATACATTCCGAACGATGGTGTATACGGTGTGCCTTACGGCACAATTGTGCCACGCGGCAGTGAACAAGCCTGGGTGGTCGGGCGATGTTTTTCGGCCACGCACGATGCACATGCTTCCTGTCGGTCCATGGCACAGACGATGTCCATGGGGCAAGCAGCAGGGTTGGCAGCGGCAATCACCCTCGACCGGGATATCGCTGCCGATGAAATGAATATAACCATGCTGCATGACAGGCTGACCGAGATAGGGGCTATCCTCGAGGTGCCCAAACGGATCGCCGATACCAGCCGGCACGGTTGGGCAAACAATAAATAAGGACTGACAGATGAAGGCACAAACTTTTGTCCGGACGGTAATGGGGGATATAGCGCCCCAAAACCTGGGTCTTACCTATTCCCATGAGCACATTGTGATCGAGGAAAGTTTTCCTACGCTGCAGAATCCCCTGTTTCTGCTTAACGATACCGATCGGATCTCCGAGGAATTATTGGCTTTTTATGCAGCCGGAGGCCGGGCCATGGTGGATACCATGCCCGCCAATTGCGGCAGGAACATCCATAAGATGGCAACGGTATCGCGCAATACCGGCGTGCACATCATCGCCGCCACCGGTATCCATTTGGAAATGTATTACCCGCCCAATCACTGGCGGTATGTGTATACCGAAAATCAACTTACACAGCTTTTTATCGAAGACGTGACGTTGGGTATCGATGCGCACGATTACAACGGCCCATATGTGGATCGCACTCCCTATAAAGCGGGGATGATTAAGCTAGCTACGGGAGACGAAAACATCACGGCACACCAGGAAAAAATATTCCACGCAGTGGTTAATACACATCGGGAGACCGGAGTGCCCATCCTGACGCACACAAATGCTGGTAAGCATGCGATCGAGCAGGTAAAACTATTCGAAAAATTGGGGGCCGATCTAAGGCATGTGGTAATTTCTCATGTAGACCGCTATCCGGATGTTGGCTACCATAACGCACTCCTGGAAACCGGTGTCTGTGTGGAATATGACAGCGCATTCCGGTGGAAAAAGGAAGAAGCCAATTGGACCTATCAGCTGCTGGAAGCATTACTCGGGGATTTTCCCGATCAGATTACCATGGGAATGGATGCTGCCAAGCATAGCTATTGGAAATCCTATGGAGGCGCGCCGGGACTTGATTTTTTGTTAACTACTTTTAAGAGGGATTTAGAGTCAATGGGATTAAGCCGGTATTATGAACGGATATTTATCCGGAATCCCGCAGCGCTTTACACATTTGCAAATCATTGAATGGAAATAATAAAGAACACCATGGAAAAACTGTCTATTTTTGTTTCTTGTATCTTTCTGTTGGCTATGTATTCTTGCGGCCCACAAAATGACCATACCTCTACCGATTGGCAGCCGCTTTTCAACCATCAAAATCTGGACGGTTGGCATGCTTCTCCCGGAGGAACCTGGCAGGTGGAAGATGGATGTATTGTGGGTAAAAGTTCTGCCGACGAACCCCTTCACGGGATTTTGCTGCACGATGGTATATACGACGATTTTAAATTAAAAGTAGTTTACAAGGCCATCGAAGGCAACAGCGGTGTGTATTTCCGGGTTGAGGAGGTTGATGATCCCGTCCACGTCTACGGACTTCAGGCAGAAATAGATCCGGAAAAAGATGCGGGTGGATTATACGAAACCGGGGGACGGAACTGGGTGGTACAGCCTACACCCGAAGATGTCAAAAAATGGTATAAACCCGATGAATGGAATGAAATGGTGATCGTTTGCAAGGGACGAGACCTGGCGGTTTTCCTCAATGGTTATAAAACGGCCGAGCTTCACGATGACCCGGGAAGGACGAGTGGCTTGATCGGATTACAATTGCATGGAAACATGGACATGGACGTCCGGTTCAAGGACATCCTGATCATGGAAAACCCCGACGACTTAAACCCTTAGGCGCTGGTGAGGTAAGCGACATCGGAAAGCGCATCCTGTTTATATTGCAACGGAGACTTATCCGTTATTCGCTTAAATTGCCTGTTGAAGTTGGACATATTGTTAAACCCGCTCTCATAGCAGATCTGCGAAATATTGTAATTCTCTTCCACTAACAGTTTGCAGGCGTAGCCGATCCTGATTTCGTTGAGAAAACTTGAGAATGCCTTCCGCGTGCAGGACTTGAAGAAACGGCAAAACGTAGGGACGGACATATTGGCAACCTTGGCTACATCTGCAAGCCCGATGTTCTTACGGAAATTTGCCATGATGTATTCATGAACCTTGGTCATCCGGTCGTTGTCGGCCACCGTATGCTGCTGCACATAGCCCGGACTTGCCAATGCAACGGCCTCTTCGCTCAGTGCTAAAATTTCAAGAATGCTCAGCAGCTGCAATATTCGTTTGTATCCGTTTAAGTTGAACATTTCGTGCATCATGTCTGCCACGCGCTGCCGGGTTTCGCCGATGATTTTCAAGCCGCACTGTGACTTGTGGAAAAGTTTTCTAACCGGTGACATTTCGGGAATATTGAAGAATTCCTTTCCCAGGAAATCTTCGTTGAAATGAATGACAATCGCTTCAGCGGTAAGCGATGGATTGTTTTCATAGTAAGCAGGATCATTTTGATAACAATGTGGCAGATTGGGGCCCAATAGCACCAAATCACCGTCAAAAAAAGGCTCTTCATGATTTCCCACGGTTCGCTTGCCCGTACTTTTTACGACAAGCACCAATTCATATTCAGGATGACAATGCCAGGGAGTTGGATAATACGGATAGACATCCTTTTGCAGAACAAACGAGTACTTCGGATCTAAAATCAATTTTTCTTGCCTCGGTTTCATGAGAAATGCTTGTAATTGTCAGTATCTTTCCCTTTTTCAGCGGGTAGCACGATAGCCGTGTTATAATTGATGTTGGTTAGTAAACTCCTCTTTCTTTCACTAAAATACCACTTTTGCTAATAATCTGCAGGTTTAAGTCAAAATATTTGCATGAACCGATCAAAAAGTATCAAAACGAAATTTGAGGCCTGCCTATATTTGACTTCAGGGAACCAATTGAATAAGACGGCCGATCGGAAGCCATCATACAGGAAAATGTTGAACAGCATGAATATCTATGATAGAAGGACTGTACTGAAAGGGTTTGCTGCGTGGGCGGTCCTCGCTGCGGTGAATGTTCCGTGGCCCGGGTTTGGGACCGGCAACAAACGGCGGTACCGCATCGGGGCGTGTGACTGGTCGATCGGCAAGCAGTGCGATACGGGTGCGCTCGAACTGGCCGGTATACTGGGGCTGGACGGTGTACAGGTGAGTTTGGGAACGGTTCAAAACGGAATGCACCTGCGGCGCAAGGTTGTGCAGCAAGCTTACCTGGAGGCCGTTGCTGCCCATGGGGTCAAAATATCCAGTCTTGCTATCGGTGAACTCAACAACGTTCCTTATAAATCTGAACCCGAGACCGAGGAATGGGTACGTGGCAGTATTTACGCTGCGAAAGCGTTGGGGTGCCGGGTTGTGCTGCTCGCATTTTTCGGCAAAGGTGACATCCGGGGAGACGGGGCGGGCATTGCAGAAGTGATCAGGCGGCTGAAGAAAGTTGCACCGCTGGCCGAGAAAGAGGATGTCATATTGGGCATCGAATCGTGGCTGAGCGCCGATGAACTGCTGGCTATCATCGGTGAGGTCGGCTCCTCACATGTACGTGTATATTACGATGTGGCAAACGCTACCGAAATGGGATACGATATCTACCACGAAATGAAACAGCTGGGCAGCGAATATATTTGCGAAGTCCACGCCAAAGAAAACGGGGCCCTGCTCGGGCAGGGAAAAATTGATTTTAAGAAAGTGCGGCATGCACTGGACGGGATTGGCTATGGGGGGTGGGTTGTCCTGGAGGGAGGGGTGCCTGCCGGAATGGATGTGAACGAGGCTTATTTGGCAAATACCCGATACATCCGGTCAGTATTCGGCTGACAAACGGATTCCATTCAACAAAAGTTGCATAGGATAGAACAAACAAACGGTTCAACGGTAATGAATAGAATTTATATAAGCCTTATAGGAATCTTTCTAATAGGGGCCTGGGCCGCCTGCCAACAGGGAAATGCGCCACAGACGGAAGCCAAACTGTTCGTTGCGGACGATCTGGAAGCGACGGTCTGGGCTGAATCCTCGATGTTTTACAACCCGACGAATATGGATGTGGATATCCGGGGAAGGATATGGATAACCGAAGCGGTAAACTACCGTAATTTCAATAATGATTCAGCCAGACACCTTACCCATGCCGCCGGAGACCGCGTAATGATCCTGGAAGATACTGACGGGGACGGTATTGCGGATAGCTCGAAGGTATTCATCCAGGATAAGGATATTGTATCGCCGCTGGGTATATCGGTTATCGGAAACAAAGTGATTGTATCGTGTTCGCCCTCCGTGATTGTGTATACAGATGAAGACGGGGACGACAGGCCGGATCATAAGGAGGTATTCCTGACTGGATTCGGCGGTCTCGACCACGATCACGGCCTGCATACCGGTGTGGCCGGACCCGACGGCAAATGGTATTTCGCCGTGGGTAATGCGGGGCCCCACGTAGTTACGGATAAAAACGGGTGGACACTCCGTGCGGGGAGTGTGTACACCGGTGGATCGCCGTACAACGGAGAAAATACACCCGCCCAGCGGAGCGATGATGGCAGGATATGGACCGGGGGATTGGTATTCCGGATCAATCCGGACGGTACGGGTCTGGAAGTATTGGGCCATAATTTCCGCAATTCGTATGAGGTGGCGGTTGATTCGTACGGTAATATGTGGCAGAGCGACAACGACGATGAGGTGGATGCCTGCCGGACCAGCTGGATCATGGAGGGGGGTAATGCCGGTTTTTTCAGTGAGACCGGCGTACGGACCTGGCGGGCAGAAAGAAGACCTGGTCAGACCATACAGACCGCCCATTGGCATCAGGAAGACCCGGGTGTCATGCCGGTGGGAAAGATTTACGGCCCCGGTGCCCCCACGGGAATCGTGGTCAACGAAAGCGATGCGCTCGGTAAGGCTTACCGGGGCATATTGCTCAGTGCCGATGCGGGAAGAAACGCGATTTTCGGGTATTACCCCACGCCGGAAGGTGCAGGTTATGACCTTTCGGACGGAAGCCCGTTCATCTCTTCCACCGGTGTGGACGACGAATTTTACCGTTGGAACAATGTCGACGAAAATACGAAAAAGTGGTTCCGGCCAAGCGACGTAGCCATCGGAACGGACGGGGCCATCTATGTGGCAGATTGGTATGACCCCATCGTGGGCGGGCACCAGATGATGGATTCCGTCGGTTATGGGCGTATCTACCGGATTGCACCCAAAAATAAGAAACTGATTACCCCGAAAATCGACCTGGATCAGACTTCCGGCCAGATTGCTGCCTTCCTGAACCCGGCGATTAATGTTCGGAATCAGGGATTCGAACAGCTGAAGGCGCAGGGATCGGAAATCCTGCCTGAACTGATGAAACTATTGGAATCGGAAAACCCCTATCACCGTGCCCGTACCGTCTGGCTCTTGGGCCAACTAGGCCGGGAGGGTATCGATAAAATCGTCGGATTGCTGGGAGACCATGACCCGCAGATCCGGATAACGGCGCTGCGGGTACTGAGGCAGGTCGACAGCGGTCATTTACTGGCGTACGCCGATAGGATAGCGGATGACCCCTCGCCCGCCGTGAGAAGGGAGGCAGCCATTGCGATCCGGGATATACCTTTTGAACAAAGCAGTCCCGTGATCATGAAGCTGGTCGACGGCTTCGACGGCGAGGACCGTTTCTATCTGAATGCACTGGGAGTCGCAATGGAAGGCAAAGAAAGCGAAGCATACGCGGCGCTGTTGCGCCGCGCGGGAAACCCCGAACCAGAGAACTGGTCGAAAGCTTTTGCAGCGATCGTATGGGAACTGCATCCCGACGAGGCGGCGGACGCATTGAAGCAACGGGCATTAAATGAAAAGCTTGATCTGGACGTCCGGAAAAAGGCGGTCGTAGCCCTTGGTTTCATCCCCACCCGGGAGGCGGCGGTATCCATGCGCGGGTTGCTTGCGTCAGCCGATCAGGACATCGCCGGTTCAGCACAATGGTGGCTGCAGTTCCGGAAAACCAATGACTGGAGGCCCTATCTGGGGGATTGGGAATCACCGCTGGATAAACTGCTGGACGCACAGCCCGAAGCACTGGGGTATTACAATCAATACCGGGATGACAGCGGGAGCCCGAATGATAAGCGGAAAGCGGCACTGCAACTGGCAACCAGCAAAACGGGTAAACTCTACCTGATCGAACTCGCCGCTGCAGGGTTGCTGCCGGATTCATTGAAGGCGGAGTTAAGGGACCGGGTACTGGCAGATGACGACCGGAATTTCAGAGCCCTTGCCGCCCATTATTTCGGTGCAGATGATACCGGTTCTTACGACCTGGAAGAAGTGGCGGGGTTGCCCGCGGATGCGGAGCGGGGAAAGACACTGTTCGTTGCAAACTGCATTGTATGCCACAAAATAGGTTCCATCGGCCGGGAAATCGGACCTGATCTGTCCAACATCCATACCCGCTTTGACCGCAGGGCAATACTGGACGGGATTATAAACCCTGCAGCTGCCGTGGCATTCGGTTCCGAACCGTACCTGGTGCTGTTGAAGAACGGGGCGGCACTTTATGGGTTGATGCTGTCGGATGGCCCGGTGGTGACCATCATGGATCCTTACGGCAAGCAATATGTCATAGACGGTGAAGCTGTGGCCGGAAGGCGGCATCTCAATACGAGTATCATGCCACCGCCCAGCTATATACCCTTGACACCGCAGGATGCGGCAGATATCAGTGCCTACTTATCAATGAATGACAAAGAGCTGAATGACTAATTAAAAACTTAATATAATGGTCCATTACGCGATTTTTTGGTCGGTGCGGAGCAATGGAAGCGCTCCCATAAGGCGAGCAGTACTTTTGGTGGTTTTGGCATTTTGGAGCTGCTGGGGCTACGCCCAGCACATTTCCATAAATGAGGCCGCAGATACAATCAAGGATTTCTCGCAACCGGAAGCTACGGAAATTTGGGAGCCGGTTCCTCCTAGCGTCGTCCCGGGAGAAGGTATGAAACCACCTTCCGATGCCATTGTGTTATTTGGTATGGATGGCGACGAAAAGAATTGGGTCATGGCAAAAGACGGCTCTGAATGTCAATGGGAGGTACGTGATCATGTATTGAAGGTCAAACGGGGAACGGGAAACCTGAAAACACGACAGCAGTTCGGCGATTGCCAACTACATATTGAATTTATGCTTCCGACGGACGCCACGGACCGTGAACATCCCACCAATTCCGGTAACAGTGGTATATTTTTGCAGGGTCGATATGAAATCCAGATTTTCGATTCCTACAATAGCGGAACATCGCTTTATTCGAATGGCCAGACGGGAAGTGTGTATAAACAAGCTATTCCGCACGTAAATGCAAGTAGGAAAAACGGGGAGTGGAACACGTTTGACATATACTATACCGCACCTCGTTTCCGCTATAATGGGACCGTGGTGCAACCCGCTTATGTGACCGTTGTCCATAACGGGGTATTGATATTAAATCACTTTGAAATCCAGGGAACAATCCAATATATTGGCATTCCGCATTATGAACCGCATGGCAAAGCAGCTATCGAATTACAGGAGCATGGCAGCGAGATAAGTTTTCGCAATATTTGGATCAGGGAAATCCCGTCCACCAGTTCATTGGAAGGAGGTAAACTATGGCACAACTAGCGTTATTGGGAGCGGGTTTCATCGCCCGGTTTTATGCAGATTCCATCCAGTCACTCAGAAGCAAAGATCGAATCTGCACGGTGTATGCGCGAAGGGCGGAGAGCGCTGAAAAGCTAGTCCGGGACTATGGGGTTCCCCGCTATAGCACTTCTATCGAAGACGTAGTCAACGATCCCGAAGCCGACGCGGTCATCATTGCTTTGCCCAATCACCTGCACGAGGCAGCGGTAGAAGCATGTGTGCGTGCAAAGAAGGCCGTTCTCTGTACCAAGCCGCTTGGCAGAAACGCTGCTGAAGCTCTTAGGATGTTACGCGCGGTTGAGAATGCCGGTATTTTTCACGGGTATTTGGAGGATCTCTTGTATACTCCTAAAACGAGGAAAGCCATATCGGATGTGGCAAGCGGTGCGCTGGGGAAGATTCTATGGACCCGGTCGCGCGAAGCACATCCTGGGCCACATAGCGATTGGTTTTGGGACAAGGAAACCGCTGGCGGAGGTGCCATCATTGATTTGGCCTGTCATTGCATTGAAATCGGCCGGGGCTACATTGGTAAAGATATTCGCCCACTTGAAGTAATGTGCTGGGCAGACACGCTGGTAAAACCCATCGATGCGGAAGATAATGCAATCGGAT
This sequence comes from Parapedobacter defluvii, assembly GCF_014642075.1. Taxonomy (GTDB): domain Bacteria; phylum Bacteroidota; class Bacteroidia; order Sphingobacteriales; family Sphingobacteriaceae; genus Parapedobacter; species Parapedobacter defluvii. Next base: position 166,350 of record NZ_BMIK01000009.1, read on the forward strand.
TGGTGCGTTTTGAAAATGGAGCTGTTAGTCAGTTTGAGGTGAGCTGGACATTCCGTGGGGGACTGGATCTGCGGGACGAAGTAATGGGATCTGCGGGGACGGTATGGATCAATAATTTTCTTCGCACCGGCTTCGAAATGTACAGTTCGGGCGAAGGCAATACCTATGTGGCCGAAAAAGCCGAAAGCAACGAAGGATGGCTATTCCCTGTCGGCGATGAAGTACATGAGCTGGGATATCGGCATATGTTTACCGATATGTTCGATTCGATGGAACGGGGTACGGAGCCCGGCGAAACATTTTACGATGGATATATCGTGAATGCCGTGATGGATGCTGCCTATCAGTCAGTACGGTCAAAAAAGTGGGAGCCGGTGGTGCTGGACGTGTGGCGGGGTAAGACATCCGTTGAAAAAGATAATCTGTTCAGGGATTATGACGAACACCATTATTTAATTAAAGAGGAATTGACCCACTATGGTACGGTAAAAGTTATCTTGAAGAATAAACTAACAGGTGATATTGTTGAACAAGAAAAGCCTGCCGATGATCGGTAGGTGTTAATCAGCAACAGGCGAATATACTTGTCCGATACCTGGCTACGGCCGGGTATTTTTATGAAAGCCGTTTTATGAAACTTTTAAGTGCTGCAATTGTACTATAAGCAAAGTATCATCAATCCACGTAAAACAATGGCAATAAAAAAAGAGAGTGCACAGGTTTCTGCCAACAGTGACCGACTGAACGATAAAAAGGGTGAAGGCTTAATTCGTGTACGCCGTGATCTAAAGGATAAAAAAGAGCAGAAGGACTATGAAGCCGGAATTGATCCTCAGGATGAACAGCTTAACACGGTACCGGAGGGAACGGGCAGTGAGCGGGGAAACTCAAAACCAGGAGGTGGTAACAGGCTGCAAAAAGGCATCACGAAGAAGAAATAACGGCAACTCAATAAAAAAATAAAAAAAATCAAACAATTAGAAGGGGTAGTTGTATTCCTTTTAAATTTGGCTAAGCTTTTTTAATTTCAGCTGATAATCACTTACAATTGATCCAGTCGTTCTGTAACTTATGGCATGTTTCAACAAAAGGCGAAAATGAGTTGAAAAAATTAACCACGGATTTATAAATACTTGATGAAAAAGAAAATTTTATACATTGAGGATGACCCTGATATGGCAGACATTGTTGCAGAAATTATGCAATATGAGGAATATGAAGTAATCACCGACAGCGGGAAATCTATGTACAAATTATTAAAGAGCAACGATATCGGGCTGATACTAATGGACGAGGGGTTAAGTTGGTGTTGGGGCAGTAACCTATGCCGGGAACTTCGGTCGAATGAGGAGACCGCCAATATACCCATTATTATGATTTCGGCTGTCAGGGAGATTGACGATATAGCCCAGCATTGCGGTGCCAACGCTTATATTCGTAAGCCGTTTGAAATTTACGATGTTATCGATGCGGTGAACGATTATTATCCAAAAGGTGATCCCGCGATGTAACCTGCGGAAGCCGAGGGTAAACGCGAGCTTTATCACCACTGAAAGCAATGGGTGCCAATGAAAATGTAGGTTACATGAGGCCATTAAAAACTAACTTAGCGAAGCGATTTCACTGATACCATTGAAGTAACAATAATGAATCAATAATTATTCGCGAATGAAAAGAATAAAGTTAAATCGGGGAGAGGCAGTTTTGCCAACGTTTTACCGGGCAGACGGTAAGGATCAGGGAAATCGCGCCAGCGAGGAAAACAGCAATGAGACCGTGGGTTTCAGGATGCTTGAAAATCTAAAAATGGCTTTGCTTTTCAGTTGGACACAAAACCAAACGGAGAAGGAACGTCAAGGTGGCTAAGATAGGGCAGATTTGACGAAGCTTCGATACTTGCCAGATGTCGTGCCCGGCTACCGGCGTGTAAAGCATGGAAGGGGATTTTGTTACTTGGATGTTAGGGGCGTGCGGATTACGGATGCCCGCAAACTGCAGCGCTTCCGGGCGTTGGTTATACCCCCTGCTTGGAAAAACGTTTGGATCAGTCCGAGTAAGCGTGGCCATCTGCAGGTCACAGGGATCGATGAAGACGGCCGGAAGCAATATCTTTATCATCCGGAGTGGACCGCAGAAAAGCAACAGGAAAAACTGATGCGTATGGTTGCCTTTGGCGAAGCCTTGCCATCATTCAGAAAACAGATTGCAAAGGACTTACGGCGCCAAACGTTTGACAAAGTCAAAGTGATTGCCTTAGCTTTGCGGGCCATGGAAGAAACGCTGATGCGCGTCGGTAATGAGCAATATCGCCGTAAATATGGCAGTCACGGCTTAACCACACTGAAAAAGAAGCATCTGAAGATATCGGGAGAAACCGCCGTTTTTCAATTCCGGGGTAAAAAGGGAGTTAAGCAGAAGATAAGTGTTGACCATAAAGATCTGGTCGAACAGCTAATCCTGCTGCGTAACCTTCCCCGGCCTTATTTATTTCAGTATATCAATGAAGAAAAGCAAGTCATCCGGCTGAAAGCCGCTGATATCAACCGTTATATCCAAAATTATACAAATCCTGAATTTTCCTCGAAGGATTACCGTACGTGGTATGCTGGCCTTTGGGCGCTAAGGTTGTTTGCGGAACGCATCGATGGCATTGGAGAGAAGGATTGCAAACCTCATATCCTATCGGTGTTGGATAGCGTATCCCAACGTCTGGGTAATACACGTACGGTTTGCAAGCAATACTATGTGCCTGATCGATTGGTGAGCGCCTTTGAGGACGGCTCATTACTTCCTTATTTGGAAAATAGCCGGGCAGGCCGGAATATCCGAACGGATAGGGCAGCTGAAAGGCAACTATTGGCTTTCCTGCGGTGTGTCACCGGGAGATCCTCTTAAAAAGACGTAAAAGTGAGGTCTTATTTCCTTTTGAGTGGGCTGGCCCCAATAGGGTGCCCCATGGTTGAAGCGATGGAATGTGATCACATGCTATCTTGACAATACCGATGACGGGGATTGCAAGTGCCATGCCGGCAATGCCCCAAATTAATTCACCTGCTACCAGTGCCATAATGGTAAATAGGGGGTTAATGTTTACCTGCTGCCCCACGACAAGCGGTTCAAGTATATACGTCTGTAAAAACTGTACGGTAAGGTATACGAATATAATTCCCAGTACCATACGGCCATCACCCCCTTGGGCTAATACGGAAATAATGACGATAAGATTCCCCACGAAATTACCAAAGAAAGGAACGATCTCTAAAAGTCCGCAGATGATCGCGAAGAATAGCGCTCCCTCAAGTCCCAGCAACGTGAAGCCGATGCCATACATAATCCATAAGATAGCGATCATGTTAAAAAGGCCAATCAGATAACGGCCCGATACCGTTACAGATTTACGGATAATTGCATCGGCGTGTTGTCTTTTATCCTTCGGGACAATGTGCAGTGCAAATCTTTTTAAGTGCGACCTATAGAAAAGGAGTAAATAGGTGTAAACAACGACTAAAATAGCGTTGACGATCACACTGCTTACCGTGTCAATGATGTTAAAAAATAAGGTGCCCGCCCAGGTGGATGCTTTTTTTTCCTGCTCTTGCAACATGCTATTTTGTATATCCGGATCAATTCCGATCGTATCGCTGATCCATTTACGTATGATGTCAATTTTAGCAGTTATTTGAGTCTTTGTCTCCAGAAAATCTTCAGCAAGACGATTGATTTGCCACGATAGGATGAAGCCAAGTACGACGGCTATACATACAAACAACAAAACGGGAATAAGCGCTGCTATTGCACGGTTGATGCCGATTTTTTCTAACCTATCACTGACGGTAACCAATAGCATCGCAAGCAACGCTGCGAGAACCACCGGAATAAGAAAGGACGCAGCAAAATAGAGGGCAACGACTGATAAAGTCGCAATGGTTACAATGTTTGCAATACGCGTGATCTTAGCTTGCATACATAGCTGCACACTTATTTACCGATTGCGTAAGGTTTGAGCTTTTTTTTCAGTTGCTGCCTGGCTACATGTATCCGGGTTTTCACGGTGCCTATCGGAATCTGGAAATATTCGGCGATTTCATGGTATTTATAACCTTCATAGTACATTGAAAACGGATAATAATATTCTTCGGCCAATTTGGAAAGAGCGCCTTCAATATCTTCCATGACAAATTTGCTCTCTGCACCGTTGCGCAATGAACTTTTGTATAAATCAGAAGAAGAGATCGTGTCCGATTTGAGAATGATGGCGTTGGTCTTAACTTTTCTCCGGTAATAGTTAATAAATGTGTTTTTCAGTATGGTATAGAGCCACGCTTGCAAGTTTGTGTCGTCTTTAAATTTATTGTAGTAAGAAAATGCTTTTAGAACAGTGTCCTGCACGAGATCATTGGCATTTTCCTCATCGCGTGTAAAATAAAACGCATAACTGCTCAGGGAGCTTACTTCTTGTACGACTTTGGTGTTAAATTCGATCTTATTCATAATCTATAGAATTTATCGTTTATAGTTTATATCCTCATTTCTCAGCCAGTTCACCCCTAAGCCTGCACAAGCCGACTGATATTAAGTATTCGGATAGTTATCCTATCAAACCAGGCAAATATCGGATTGTCTGTTTAGTAACGTTGTTTTCAATAGATAGTTTGTTTGTGATTAGGTAAACAAATTGACTGTTATTTTGTTTGAATTAATTTAAAATACCCTGTACAACTTACCGATCACCAGTTAAATAATAACGTTTTAATAGGTGATTTATGCATAAGTGTATCTTTTTGTAATCAATTTTTTACTTCTTCCGTTCCTTTTGCAGGCGGGATATGATTTACTTCTTTTTCAGTTTCCCGTTCTTCTACATGCACCGCGAAGTCGGCAGGGGCAATACGCGATCCATTATACTCGGCATAAGCCCTGGTGAATGAAGCCCCAATATAGAGAATAGCCGCTGTATAGTAAATCCATAGAAGCAAGACAATGACGGAGGCAGCAGCCCCGTAAGTGGATTCCGGTCCCGTGGTCTGTATGTAAAACCCGATGAGAAAACGGCCTATCATGAATAATATCGCCGTGAAAAATGCACCAGCTTTCACATCCTTCCACCGGATTTTTACATCGGGCAGGAATTTGAAAATAACACCGAATAAGGTACTAATGACTACAAAATTGAGAAGTAGATCGATAGCCATGGATAAATAGACCGCCAAATCGGAGAACAACCTTTGGACGTAATCCATAAAAAACATGAGTATCCCGTTAACGATCAACGATACAACAAGCAAAAAGCCCAATGAGAGAACAAGCGACGAAGAAAGCAACCGATCAAGGATCATCTTTACCCAACCCCGTTTCGGTTTCGGCTTGATTTCCCAGATCCTGTTGATTGAATGCTGCATATCGCCAAAAACTGAAGTAGCACCCAAGAGCAATGTTGTAATGCCGACAATGAGTGCCCATGTGTTGTCTTCCTTCAGCTGAACATTTTTGATGATTTCCTGTATCTGTGCGGCAGTGCTGTTGCCAACCAACCCGTTGATTTCTTCGAAAACTTTCCCCTCGGCCGCCTCTTGACCAAAAAAAAGTGCTGCCAGTGATATGGTCAGTACCAATAGCGGAGCAAGTGAAAACATGGTGTAGTATGCCAAAGAGGCGCTGAATTTGAGCCCTTTTACGTCCATGAAAATAGTAAAGGTGTTTTTCAGAATCGTAAACGAGCGTTTAATAAAACCCGTTGATTTCATATGTGATCGATTGCTTGGATCTATATATAATAGCTGTTATTTGCTAACAGCTAAGCGTGCATTTTAGTTTAAAAGAAGTGGAAAAAGTCTTTCATCTGAACCGGATTAAGATTCACTGAAATAAATGGCAAATACGGTTAATGCCACGACCGAACAAACGGCACTGAGTATAATAAATACCACTCCCGCTGTTTCGCGGATATAAATCCATGCAAACCGGCCAAACATTCCCGAGATGGCGATCAAAGCAAGCGTTATCCAAAGCTTTTTTCTGTTTTTCATAATTGTGCCAACAGTTGGCTTCCGGGATTGTTGGTAGTTTTTGAATCATCACCGTTATGCATATGACGTTGAAACCTCAAAATGAATTAACAGAAAGAGATCTGAAGCGAGGGCTGGTCATGGTAATTTGGGACGGTTTGGCCTCCGAAGTCGTGACTTCACTGACCGGCGGAGCGTTCCTGGTAGCTATGGCGTTATTACTGGGAGCCAACAATGTGCAGATTGGGTTGCTGGCGGCATTGCCAATGATTACCAATATTTTCCAGCTACTATCGATCGTATTGGTCAGAAAGTATCAGAACCGGCGGGCCATTTCTGTTCTCTGTCTTGCATCGGCGCGGATTCCACTGGCAATTATCGGTGTGCTGGTGCTTCTGGGCGGCGGATCCATTCATATGCTCATTTTCTTTCTTTTTTTTCATTTTTTCTTTAGTTCTGTATCGGGATTGAGCTGGAATTCCTGGATGAAGGACATGATTCCTGAAAAAATGCTGGGTGAATATTTTTCCCGGAGAAGCCGGTATACACAGACACTCAATGTTGCACTGAGCATCGTCTTAGCTTTGCTCCTTGATTTTATCCGGAGCCGGTACCCCGCCCATGAGCTCACGACCTTCGCCGTATTCTTTATGGTAGCGGGTATTATTGGTGTGATTGGCGCTTATTTATTGTCAAGAGCTCCCGAGCCACAATCTTACCTATCCAAAGCGAGGTTGTTTACGTTGCTGAAAATGCCGCTTAAAAACGAAAATTTCCGTCGGCTGCTGGTCTTTAATTCTGCATGGGTTTTTGCATTGAATATCGCAACGCCGTTTTTTACGGTATTCATGCTGCAGGGGATGGGATTGCCACTTTCTTATATCATCGTACTGACTATCATCAGCCAACTGTGCAGCATCATGACGCTTCGGATGTGGGGAATATTTTCAGATCGGTACAGCAATAAAAGCATAATTGCCATCAGTGCACCGCTATATATTCTCTGTATCCTTGCTTGGTCATTTGTAGGTATCTACTCAAGGATGTATATCAATCTTGGGTTACTGGTGCTGATCCATGTTTTCAGTGGTATATCCACTGCTGGCATCAATCTTTCGCTTACAAACATCGGACTGAAACTTGCTCCCAAAGAAGATGCTATTGTGTACCTCTCGGTAAAGAATATTGTGACGGCTGTCTTTTCTGCTCTTGGCCCCTTGGTCGGCGGCGTACTGGCCGATTACTTTTCGGATAAAAGTATGGAGATCAGGTTTGAATGGGATAGTCCGGGGTTTGATAAGGCATTCAAGTTGATCTCGCTTCACCAGTGGAATTTCCTTTTTTTAATCGGAGCGTTCCTTGCTTTGTGCGCGCTGGAGTTATTAAACCGCGTAAAAGAAACGGGTGAGGTGGAAAAAGATGTAGTTAAGCGTATCATGCGTACCCGAATTAAAACGAACATGAAAGACGCCATTATTATCGGTAGCCTCATTACCTGGAATAATCAGTTAAGGGCTATTTTAAAACTCAGAAAAAAAAGACCTACTACCTCCTCTTCCGCGACGACCGGTAAATGACATAGGTCAGTACTGCAATGAAGAAAATGAACCCGAATAAAATAGCGAAAAACATAGCAATATTGCGTTAAACGTTTATTGTTCCTAAGTTTACAACGAGCGACGATTTTAGTTTTTATTTTTTCCTTTCGTCACAAGACAACCGGTTCATTTGTTTGTTTGCGTAACAATCCAGGCGTTGATTTGTATGTTTTAAAAACAATCACATGAAAGAGACAACAGTGACCGTAATTGGTTGTGGTGACGCTTTTGCGAGCGGCGGGCAACTGCACACGTGTTTTTTCATTCAGGCACCACATGCAAGTTTACTCCTGGATTGCGGTGCCACCGCATACCATGGAATAAAGAAACAGGGGATCAATGTGGGAAATATCGATGCCATCGTAATTTCTCACTTCCATGGGGATCATTACGGCGGGGTGCCTTTCTTACTATTGGAAGAGGCTGGAAAAAACCGGAAAAAACCGTTGGCTATTATCAGTCCGCCAACGGGAAAAGACCGGATTACAAAACTTCTGGAACAATTGTACCCAGGCAGTAACGTGCTGGCTAAACTCAATCTGTTATTCAAGACTTATGTGCCCGATGGGGTATTGCAGGCAGATCATTTTGAAATAACGGCGTTTCCCGTAGCACATACGCCTGATACATTGCCCCACGGCGTACGGGTAAGGACAGGCGGAAAAACCATTGGATTTTCTGGTGATACGGCTTGGACGCCCATATTGATTGAATTGGCTAGAGATGCCGATTTATTTATCTGTGAATGCAATTATTTCCAATCGGAAATAAAAGGTCACATGAATTACAAAACGTTGTTGGCGTATGATGACCAGCTTCTGTACAAACAGTTGCTGCTTACCCACTTCGGTGAAGAGATGATTCAATGCAGGGATCAACTTAAGCACTCCTACGCGTACGACGGACGTAAGATCGTTTTGTAGTGGAGGCAAATCAGTCGGTTAACTTACTCGCTTGGTATTGATCGCCTGTACCCATTCCCGATGGGTGCAGCGGCTGCAACGATGGCGGCCGGGGGATAATTGCTTTAACGTCCCGCAATATATGCACGCATACAGTCCATCGTGCGTAATGGAATTGATGTGTTTCCGGTAAGCATGGGGTAAAATCGGCAGCCCATATTTCACTTCTTCTTCCGGATAGAAAAAAACACTCATACTGCCATTGGTTTCCAAAATAGCGGCTCGTACCTGACCAAGATGTTCCACACCCTTATCACGCAGTTCAGCAAAAAATTCGTCTTTTGAAAGGCCGTCTTTGATGTCATCTTTAATGGTCATTATACTATCTTCCACGATGTATACCGGTTTGCCCTCCAATAGGTGTTCAAATCGTTCACTTTTGGTCATCAACCAGGTAATCAATCGATAGAGGCCTATCGCTGTAGCACATACCAGCACGGTGGGTACCATCGCCACATCGTTATAAAACATGGGATCGCCGGCGGCTGAACCTAAGCTTAGGATGATGGCAAGTTCAAAAATCGACAGCTGCCGTACCCCGCGTTTTCCCGACAGCCGGAGAACAGCCATGATGACGATAAACATAAAGGTTGTACGGAAGATGACTTCGAGCGCAAATTGACTGTCGACTTCGTGAAGAAAAATACGTTCCCAATCCATGGTTTTTGAAAAGTATAAGCTGCTATAAATACAATTTGCCACAATGAAATGTTTTCTTGCAACGTCCTCAACAATTGATGGAGATGGCTGTTTGAAATAATACAAGCGGTCGCATTGACGGCTTGTATGGTTGAACACTTAACAAAAAAATTATGGCAACATTAACTGAAAAACAACTCGATACACTGATGGGATATCAAGAAGGACCTGTTTTCTCGGTATATATGCCTACCCATCGCACTCATCCCGATAATGCGCAGGATCCCGAAATTTTTAGAAAATTGGTCGAACAATTTGAACCCGTAAAGGCTGAGTATCTACGGGATAAAGGGATTCAAAACGTGTTTTCCAGATTTGAAGCATTAGCTGATGACTATCGGTTTTGGCAGCATACGAAAGAAGGGCTGGCGGTATTTGCAACGCGCGATTCTTTTGATGTATATCGGTTGCATATGCCGGTACATCCCCTCGCAATCGTAGCAGACAGCGCCCATGTAAAGCCCTTGCTGAAATACCTGCAAAGCAGTGACCGGTATCATGTATTGGTGCTCAGTACCAATACCGCACAACTATTCGAAGGCAATCGATATCAACTGGATGAAATCAATTTATCTCAGAAAGATGTTCCCGAATCGATGATTGACGCGTTGGACCACGAATTACGCGATTTGCATGCCACCCTCGCGGCATACCACACCGCAACCGGGGAGAAATGGGATGTAGCACAAAACCATGGATTAAAGAAAACGGACATAGATAACGATATTGAGCAATTTTTCAGAGCGGTTGATCGGGGGGTCATGGCCAGGTATTCAATTCCTACGCGGCTACCGCTGATTCTGGCTTCACTCCCCGAACACCAGCACCTATTCCGTCGCATTAGCCGTAATAGGCAACTCATGGAAGAAGGGATAAAAACCAATGCGACGGCGCTGTCAAAGGAAGCACTGAAGGACGCCGCCTGGGAAGTGTTTGAACCGTATTACAACAAACGCATAAACGAGATTATCGGCGAATACAGACGGGCCACCACGAAGCGGATGGGTGCTGACCAGCTGGAAGAAATTGTAAAGGACGCATTTGACGGCAAAGTGGCGACCTTATTGCTTGAAGAAAACCGTATAATCCGCGGCCGTATCGTCGACCGCGACAATGTGTTTTATTATACGGACGATACGGACGGTTCGGTTGATGACGTGCTCGACGATCTTGCGGAACTTGTATTAAGGCGGGGCGGTGAGGTGTGGGTGATCCCGAAAGATAAGATGCCATCAGAAACCGGGGCTGCGTCGATTAACAGGTTTTAATGGTTGCTGATCCGGCACGAGGCTATTTTCCAAATCATAAAGTGCGGTTACTCACCGGCGGTGAAACCTTTTTTTCGTTGCTAGTCCAGCTTATTGGGCGGGCACAAGAAAGTATTCACTTACAAGTATACATTTATGAAGCGGATGAAACAGGACAGTTGGTTGCGGATGCATTAATCGCTGCGGCCAAACGCGGGGTAAATGTTCATGTGTTGGTTGACGGTTATGGCTCACAGCGCTTGAAAAAGGGATTTACGTCACAATTTGCGAAACATGGCGTGCACTTCCGGGTTTTCGAACCCCTTTTTAAAAGCAAACATTTTTACATCGGCCGCAGAATGCATCAAAAACTGCTGGTGGTAGATGCCCGGTACGCTGCAGTGACGGGTGCGAATATTGGCGATCGGTACAACGATAAACCGGGGAGGCCTGCCTGGCTCGACTTTGCCTTGTGTGTGGAAGGCGACGTCGCTCAAAAGCTGTGTGAGTTGTGCTGGGCCATGTGGAAGAATTTTCGGCGTGTTAGAGGCGTGCCCAAACAGTGCAAACCCTCGGCGATAACGATTGATTTTGGTTATGAGGATAACTGTGCGGTCCGCATGCGGCGCAACGATTGGGTGCGCCGCAAATCCGATATCACGCGTACGTACCGGGAGATTTTCCGGGATGCCCGCGAGCAGGTAATCCTGTTGTCCAGCTACTTTCTTCCCGGTACTACCGTCCGTAGGGACATGAGCATGGCGGTGAAACGTGGTGTTAAGATACAATTGATTGTTTGCAGCCGCATGGACGTCCCCCTGGTAAAAGACGCGGAACGTTCAATGTATGAATGGCTTCTGCGGCATGGGATAGAGATCTATGAATATACCGGCGACATGCTTCACGGCAAGCTCGCTACCTGTGATGACGAATGGATGACCATCGGTTCATTCAACGTGAATGATCTGAGTGCACGCGTAAGTATAGAACTAAACCTGGATGTGCGGGGAAAGGCTTTTGTACGGCGGACAATCCGTGAGTTAACGCATCTGATGGAGACGCAATGTCTACGTGTGAGTGCTAATGATTTTGCAGCACAAAATACCCTCCTAAACCGGTTATTTCGTGGGGTGGCGTTTAGCGTTCTACGTTTTATTTTCTTTTTGGGTACTTTTTATATGAAGCAGGAAAAGTACGATGGAAGCTAACGATCCGAGAGGAGAGGGCCCACGCACGATACCATTTGTTAAGTTAAAGATATCTGAAATTTTTTAAACAAATGGTGGCAGTCAATTGTCAACCCCATAGAAAAGGCCACCTTGAAGGTCAAGATATAATCCATTAACAGAAAAGAATAGAAAGGAGAATTTTATGGAAGATTTAAAGAAAACAGCGGAGGTACTGAACGATTTAATAAAGATCAATAACGACCGGATTGCAGGTTACGAAAAAGCTATTGCTGAATTGCCGGTTGCCGATGTAGATCTTAAAGCATTGTTTAGTAGTTTAATTGAGCAAAGCGAACGCCTGAAAGCTGAATTGCAGCAGCACATCAGTGGATGGCAAAATAAGGTAGAGGACCAAACGACAACCTCCGGGAAAATATACCGCGTATGGATGGATATCAAGCAGACGTTTTCCATGGACGATCGTAAGGCTGTCCTAGAAAGTTGCGAATATGGAGAAGATGCAGCACAGAAGGCTTATCGCGAAGCAGAAAGAGAAGAAGGAATATCAACTCCGGCACGGGCACTTATTGCAAATCAGAAAACACAACTATTGGCATCGCACGATCACATCAAGCAGCTGAGAGATCGTGAAAAGGTTGGATAGCGCCAACGCGGATAGGTAAAAATAATCAACACAGAATGGAAAACCTAAAAACGACAGTGGAATGCCTCCAGGATTTGGAGGCATTTCATAGTGAACGGATCAATGGATATCAGGCATTACTTAGCAGGCTCGCCGCGGATGAGCAACATTTGGTCACGTTATTTGAAGCCTTTATCAAGCAAAGTGTGGCAATGAAACTTGAGTTAAGGGAAGCGGGTAGTCAATGGGGCTTGACAGAGAGTCAGTTAGCAATGGGTGGTCAATTCGGGCTCGCCTGGTCAATAGTAAAAGCAGTTTTTTCAAGCAAAATGCCGGGATATGTCCTTGATAAATGTAGGTCCGGCGAAAATGCGTTATTGATTGCCTATCACAGCATCGAGGGAACCGACGGGTTGCCCTCATCGCTCCGGTTGCTAATAAACCGGCAAAAGCGGGAGGTAATTGCTGCACGCGATTGGATTTCGCATTTTGAAAGATTGGGTGGTCATTCCGTTCAGCCACCGCCGTTGGCTGCGGTTTCGTAACCAATTATCTTAATCGTACCTTTGTTTTCTCGTATAAGAAATGGTGAACAATTGAATCAAAACCAGCGAGGAAACGGCTTGTTTAAATGAAAGAATTAGATGCTGTAGACGATTATATCTTCAAGGAGTTATTTTTGGCTTCGCCTGTCGCAAGTTACATTTGCAATCCTGTAGGACATATCATTGCATACAACGAGGCGGCGGAATCACTTTGGGGGCGTCGACCAGAATTAGGTGTAGTCAAGTGGTCTGGTGCAACGGCCATTTATTTTCCTGACGGGCGTCCCATGCCCGTTGAAGAGAGCCCGATGGCCTTGGTATTGGGAGAGAAGGAAGAAACAGTGGATGTAGAAATGATGATTGAGCGTTCGGACGGTGTACGCAGAAACGTTTTGGTTTTTGCTAAACCCATCCGATCTCTGTCCGGACAGTTAATAGGTGGCCATAACACGTTGGTAGACATTACAGATTATAAACTTTACGAAGAAAAACAGGCCATACTCTCGGAGATTGTCCAATCATCGGACGACGCGATTGTTAGCAAAAATCTCAATGGAATCATCATGAGTTGGAATACGGGTGCCCAGCGTATTTTTGGTTACAGCGAAGATGAAATTGTCGGCAAATCCATTGAGGTATTGATTCCCTCTTATCTTAAGAACGAAGAACAAACCATCCTTCACGAAATTCGTGAAGGAAGAAAAGTAGATCACTATCAAACCATACGGGTTACTAAATCTGGAAAGGAGATTCCAGTATCGCTCACCATATCGCCCATGCGCAACAAGCAAGGGCAGATTGTGGGTGCCTCTAAAATTGCAAGGGATATTTCCGACCAAATCCAGCGGGAGCAGACGATTCAATTCCACGAACAGCAGTTGGAAACCCTGCATGCCATCGGAAAAGTGATTTCTGAAAAACTGGATACTCCATCCATTATTCAAACCGTCATCGATTCCACAACAAACTTGGTGGCGGCTGATGTTGGACTTTGTTTTTATCGGGTAACGGATGAAGAGGGCCATTCGGATCTTTCTGTTGCCGTAGCTACACGTGAAGCCAATGTATATCCCGATGGGCATCGTATCCATTTGGAAGATGGAATTATTCACACGATCTTTTCAGGTGAAGACGCTGTACGATTTGATGATGTATGTGAGGTGCCTTATATACGTTCGCTGTTTCAGGTGCCCGGGCATTCCGAAGCTATTAGCATCCGGCATTGCCTGGCTATCCCCATTCGTTCTTCGGATAAGCTATTGATCGGTGCGATGTTTTTCGGGTATACACGATTGGAAGTGTTTAATACAGCCGATGAAGTGATGATGAGGAACATCGCATCGCTCGTGGCAGTGACCTTGGATAATGCACGGTTGTTTGAGGAGGTAAATGCCTTAAATCTTAAGAAAAATGAATTCATTGCCTTAGCCAGCCATGAGTTAAAAACCCCGCTGACCACCACGAAAGGTTATCTCCAGATATTGGAGCGATCGGAAATCGATCAGGTAGGACGGCGGTTCCTCACCAAAGCACTGAAGCAGCTTGAGCGAATCAACGCGTTGATAGCCGAATTGCTGGATATTTCCAAAATTGAGGCAGGTAAACTGAGTTTCCACATGGAAACCTTTGATTTGAGTGAGATGATATTGGATGTGGTGGAAACATTCCATTTCAGTAGTCAGACTCATACCATCTTTGTCAACAATACACACGGGGATTACCGGGTTGTAGCGGATCGGCAGCGCATCGAGCAGGTAATGATCAATTTGATCACCAATGCCATCAAGTATTCGCCCGATGCAAATAATGTACATATAACGCTTGAATCATCTCCATCGGAAGTAAGTGTGCAGGTGAAAGATGAAGGAATGGGAATGAGCCGTGATCAACAGGAAAAAGTATTCGCCCGTTTCTATCAGGTGGAAGGAACATCAAAGATGGCAGGATTAGGGCTTGGACTGTATCTCAGTAAAGAGATCATCGACCGCCATGGCGGCCACATCGGAGTCAACAGTCAGTTGGGAGAAGGATCTACATTTTATTTTTCAATACCTCGAAACCAGGATAAGTAATACATGTTGTAATTAATAGTCAAATATTTTAAACTTGCAAACATGAAAAAAATAATCCATGTTTTAGAAGACGATGCGGATATCGGTGAACTCATCAATTTCCTGTTGACGGAACATGGCTATCAAGTCTCGATATTCAGTAACATTGCATCGTTTCGGCAACATTCGAATCGTGAGTCGCCCGACCTTCTGATTATTGATGTCATGTTGCCCGACGGTAACGGATTGGATATCTGTCATGAGTGGAAGACCAATTTCGGTACGCATCATATCCCGGTGCTGATCATGTCTGCTTATGAAGACAATCGGCACGATAAGCGGGCGTGCAATGCAGACGGTTTTATCAGTAAACCGTTTGATATACAATCTTTTTTATCGGATGTGCAGGCACGAATTGGATAATATGTCTCCTTTGGTTTACTGGAGAAACATAGCCAGTGTATTCGCATTATCAACCGCATAAGCCCTTTCATCGTTATCAAAATAAAAAAATACATCTTTCCCATTTTGCTGCCACGTTCTGCATTGTCCGGCCCACTCCCTTAGCGCGGTATCCGAATACTTTCCCTGATATTTACCGCAGGGGCCATGTAAGCGCACATAGGCAAAGTCGGCGGTTATCTCAACCGGAGATTGGTGACCTGCCAATTCATAGATACAAAACGCACAGTTATGTGCATGGAGAATTTCATATACTTCAGGAACATACCACTCGGGATTCCTGAACTCGAATACGTAACGGTACCCTTTCGGCAATGCACCGGTGAAATCCGATAAGCGAGTGAGATTCAATTTCCAGGATGGGGGCAATTGAAACAAAAAAGGTCCTAGCTTCTTTCCCAACTGGGTAGCTAACTGTATGAAGCTGTTTGTATACGCTGTAACCTCATGGAGTTTTTTGAGATGTGTAATATAACGATTTGCTTTTACGGCAAATCGGAAATCTGCGGGTACACGATCTTTCCATGTCTTAAAGGCACCTTCGCTGGGTTGCCGATAAAAAGAATTATTAATTTCAACGGTATGAAATTGTTTAGCATAGAAGGGTAATTGGTCATTATCCCTTAAGTTTTCCGGATAAAAAATTTCCTTCCAATGCTTATAATGCCAGCCAGAAGTACCGATGTAAATTTTGGGGAGCACCAACCTTAAGGTCTTTGTGGGTTATCCCGTGTGCCTGGAGATAGCTTCGCCGAGTTGCTGGACAACCTGGGGTGAAAAATCTCCCCAAATCTGTACCCACTCTCCCGAAGGCTCCTGGCGTAATTGGCTGATAGATGCTCCTTCAAGGAAACAGTGGTAAACGGGAATGCCATCGGTCGTTTGTTCCGGCCGGACGAGTATTGGCTTATCCATCCGTCGACCCGTTAGGTTCACTTCAAAAGTTTCTTCGGATTTTTCCATGACAAATTCAGTTTAATACGCCCTGCTGCAGTGCGATGCGGATAACAGTACCGATATCGGGTGCACCTGTCTTTTGCAATAAACTCTCCCGGTATTTAAGAATCGTCCGTTTGTTGGTAAAGAGCTGATAAGCGATCTCCTGATTCGAATACCCTTCCAGGATAAGCTTCAGAATCTGTTCTTCCCGCGGTGAAAATTCCACGATCTGTCCATTTTTGCCAAAATCCGTTGCCGTGATAGATTCCAGCAACTTTACATACAATGCTGTGCAGATATAAGTGTTGCCGGCAAGGATATGCTTGATGGCGAAGACCAGCTCGTCCTTGTTCGCCTCATTGACAATGTACCCATCGGCGCCTGATTTCACCAGGCGGAGGATGTCTTCGTTATAGTCAATCCCCGAAAGCACGAGGACCCTGATGTCCGGAATCTGCTGTTTTAATGTGGATAGGTAAGCCGGGTCATCCGCTAGGAAAACGTGATCAATTACCAGTAAATTAATAGTGGGCCGGGTTGAAAGTACAGTCGCGATATCCTCTCGTTTGGAAACAATTTCCGCAAAAGTGAAATCGGGCTCTTGGCTTAGCAGTGCAACAATGCCGTCTCGGGCAAGTGTCTGAGGCGAAGCCCAAATAATTTTTGCTGAGTCTTCCATAATCTTTCCTTCAATCATTAAGTTGTTATCCTTTGTTTTTCAGTCGTAAGGAATACGTTTCAATGGTTACAAAGGTTTTAGTTTTTTTAACATACTTCCGCATAACCGACAAGGAGTTCGCTTTTTAGTACATCGGAGAATGGTAGACTAAACTATCCTAAAAGTCGGCCAAAGCAAGTTGCCAATGGGTTTAAGCAATTTGAATCAAATTGTTTTTGAAGATAACGTTCAGTGGATAAGCGCTTTGTTTCAAATCAGAAAGAGCGTAAGAAAAAAATATTTTCCGTTGTCATGCGGTGGTATACGGGTTGAATCCCCTGTATACAATACCGTACGGTGGAAGGATACCGCATACAAGTGTTTCAGGCAATTAAACGAAAACGCAGATGAACGCAAACCAAGAACGGCTCCGTATTTTTACCTGGCATATACATGGAAGTTACCTGTATTACCTGTCGCAGGGAGATTATGAACTTTATATACCCGTAAATAAAGAACGTTCGGAAGGATATTATGGGCGGGGCACAACGTTTCCCTTTGGCCACAATGTACACGAAGTGGACGTAGAAGATGTGCGGATGCTTGATCTCGATCTCATTTTATTTCAGACTGCCACCAACTATCAACGGGACCAATACAAAGTGCTTTCACCGTACCAGCGTGAGTTACCCAAAATCTACCTGCAGCATGATCCGCCCTGGGGGCATCCCACGGATACCAAACATATCGCATGCAGAAGTGGTGACGTTACCCTGGTTCATGTCACGTATTTCAATCAACTGATGTGGGACAATGGCTCGTTGGATGCTCGTGTTATCGAGCACGGTGTCGTGGACCGGGGATATACCTACAGCGGCGAACTGGATAAGGGGTTGGTGATTATCAACAATCTCCCTCAACGTGGACGCATGTTGGGATTTGATCTCTTCCTTGAATTACGCAAACACATTCCACTTGATCTGGTGGGTATGGGTACCGGCTCTTACGGGTTATCAGAAGTGCTGCATCCCGACTTGCCGGCGTTTGCCGGTAAATACCGGTTTTTATTCAACCCCATCCGTTATACCAGTATGGGTTTGGCGGTATGCGAAGCCATGACCTATGGATTGCCCGTTATCGGTTTGGCCACCACGGAAATGGTGCGGCATATCCGGGAGGGTTTCAATGGCTTTTTAGACCTCGATCCGAAAAGCCTGACCGATAAAATGGTGTTTATGCTGGAAAACCACGATCTCGCAAAATCAATGGGCGCCAATGCACGCCGCTATGCGCTGGAGCGATTCAGTATACGGCGGTTTGTGCAGGAGTGGGAATCGTTGTTTGGCCAGGTGGCCGGACGGAAAACGTTAACAAAGTTGCATAGTTATTAGCAAATACATCATCATGAATAAGACAATCGCGTTAATCAGTGAGCATGCCTCGCCACTCGCCATGCTTGGCGGTGTGGACAGTGGCGGACAGAATATTTACGTAGGTGAACTTGCCCGGCAGTTGGCAGCTTTGGGCTACACAGTCGATGTTTTTACACGCAGGGACGATCCCAAGTTGCCACTCGAAGTGCAATGGCTGCCCGATGTGCGTATTGTGCATGTCGAGGCGGGTCCGTCCAAGCAGTTGCCGAAGGAATCCCTGTTTCAATACATGGATGCATTTGCTGCATGGATGGAAACATTCATGGAGAGACAACCGAAACGGTATGCCCTGCTCCATGCCAATTTCTGGATGTCGGGTTATGTCGCCATGAAACTCAAGGAACATATCCGCATTCCCTTCGTGATTACCTTTCACGCCCTAGGAAAAGTGAGGTTAATGCATCAACGCGAAACCGATAAATTCCCCGAGGAGCGCTGTGATGTGGAAACCCAGGTAATGCAAGCGGCGGATGGGATTATTGCCGAATGCCCGCAGGATGAAGCAGATCTGATCCAATTGTACCGGGCTGACCCCGATAAAATAACGATGGTACCGTGCGGTTTTAGCCCGCACGAGTTCCACCCGATTGACAAGGCGTATGCCCGGATGCTGCTGGATCTGCACCCTACCCGTAAGATGATCCTGCAACTGGGCAGGATGGTGCCCCGCAAAGGGATCGATACCGTTATCCAGTCATTGGCACAATTGCGGGAGAATTCTATGGATGCTCAGTTAGTAGTTGTGGGGGGTGAATACGAGAAGCCGCATCTCCATGCCGATCCGGAATACCGGCGACTGATGGAAATGGCCACCGGCTTGGGGGTGGCAGATGCCATATCCTTTGAAGGACGGAAAAACAGAGAGCAGTTGAAATATTTTTATTCGGCAGCCGATGTATTTGTATCAACCCCTTGGTACGAACCCTTTGGCATTACACCGTTGGAAGCCATGGCGTGCGGTACACCCGTCATCGGCGCGAAAGTGGGGGGAATCCAATATAGCGTTGCCAATGGCAAGACCGGATTTTTGGTGCGACCCAAGGACCCGCAGGCCCTTGCCCGCAAACTCGAATTGGTGCTCAAAAGCGAAGATTTACAAGTATACCTGCGGCAAAATGCCATAAAACGGGTGAATGAATGTTTCACCTGGAAAAAAGTAGCGCAGCAGATGGATGAAGTATACCGCGGGCTGGCTGCTCCGCAACCGGATGGTACAGCTGACGAAAGGCAGACCATAGCCGAAGCCTTTGTGGAAGCGGCTGATACCTTACGGTTGTCCGCTGATAGCCTTGCGGATACGATACTGCGGGCAGGAAAAGCGCTTGCGAAAACCTTTGAAAGAGGGGGAAAAGTGTTGGTTTGCGGCAACGGAGGTAGCGCCGCGGAGAGCCTTCACTTTTCAGCTGAATTGCTAGGCCGGTTTGAGATACCGAACCGGGTCGGACTGCCGGTTATTTCCTTAATGGGCGATCCGGCGATGTTGACCGCATGGTCCAACGACATTGGCTTTAACGATATTTTTGCTCGCCAGGTAGAGGCTTACGGTCGCCCGGGCGACATGCTGATGTGCCTGAGCACCAGCGGCAATTCACCCAACATACTGGAAGCCATGGATCGGGCAAAGCAATTGGGTATGGCGTGCATGACATTGCTGGGCAACGATGGTGGCCGGGCGGCAGTTAAAGGCGACATCAACCTCATCGTGCCTTCCCGCAGCACCCAGCGTATCCAGGAATTGCATCTCCATATTATCCACTTGCTTTGTACCCTCGTGGAGCGCCGACTGGTGGATTACTCGGCAAATCGGCGGGCATCCGAACGGTCTTCTTCACTGGTACAGGCGATGGATTTGTCGCTACAGCAAAAGGAAAAAGTAAAATACGATCATGCCAAACAAAAGAGCCATATTTTTGGATAAGGACGGCACATTGATACGGGACGTACCGTATAATGCCGACCCTGGTAAAATAGAGTTACTAGCTGGTGTGGCCGATGGCCTTCGGAAGCTGGGTTCGCTGGGGTATTCTTTTTTCGTGGTAACCAACCAGGCCGGCGTGGCAAAGGGCTATTTCAAAGAGGAAGCACTCGCAGGTGTGGAAAACAGGTTGCAGCAATTGCTTCACGACAGTGGAGTGACACTATCGGGGTTTTATTATTGCCCGCATCACCCAGAAGGTACGGTGCAGGCCTATATAAGACCCTGTCACTGCCGCAAACCGCAGCCGGGTTTATTGGTGGAAGCTGCGGAAGCATGTGGAATAAATTTGGGGGATTCCTGGATGGTAGGCGATATTCTGGACGATGTGGAAGCGGGCAACCGCGCCGGATGTAAAACGGTGCTGATTGACGGGCTTGGGCACGAACGCAGGAAGGGACTCAGCGGATACCGCAGTCCTTCGTATATCGCCGACAGTTTCAGCGAAGCAGCAGATTTGATTATAAAAAATACCGGATATGGAAAAATATAATTGGCAATTTACAGCACAGTTTGAGCAAAAGAAAATTCTGGTAATCGGCGATTTCATCATTGATGAATACATTGAAGGTGACAGCACACGGCTATCTCCTGAGGCGCCCGTGCCGGTGGTGGATGTACAGTCGGACGATTGTGTACTGGGCGGTGCTGCCAACGTAGCGGCAAACCTGGCTGCATTGGGGGCCCAGGTGGTTTTTTGTTCGGTCATCGGTGATGACCGGGAGGCCGATCGGGCATATGCACTGGCTGTTGCAGCCGGATTTTCTGCCGATTGGCTGATCCGTGAACAGAAAAGAGCTACCCTTATCAAAACGCGGGTTTTGGCCGGCGGGCATCCGCTGGCAAGAATTGATCGGGGAGATGATACACCGATTTCGAGGATATCCGAGCAGCAACTCATCCAGCATTTGCAACAACATTTCGACGCGTGTGACGCCGTAGTCGTCGCAGATTATCACAAAGGGGTAATTACACCGACCATCATCGACCATCTGGTGAAATTAACGGATAAACAGCCGAAATTCATCGCGATCGATTCAAAGCGGCTGGCCCTTTTTCAGCAATTGAGGCCAACGCTGGTGAAACCCAATTACACGGAGGCGATGCAACTGCTCGGCTATGATGGCGGTACGAAAGACAGGAAGACACAGCTCGAAAAACGTGGGGATGAGATTTACCAAAAAACCCGCGCCCATTGGGCGGTACTTACACTGGACAAGGATGGTTCCCTTTGGTTCGAAAAGGGAAAACTTGCTTTTCATATCGGAGCAATTCCGGTGGCTTCTCCGCATGTATGTGGGGCGGGCGATACGTTCATCAGTGCCTGCACCCTCGTGATGCTCTCCGATGCCGATGCCCGGCGTGCAGCTACCATGGCGACTGCCGCGGCCACCGTGGCAATCGAAAAAGAAAAAGCGTCCCTATGTACCCGCCTGGAACTTTTGGCAAAGTTGGACAATGAACAGAAATTGGTGACCTCGATGAAGCACCTACGTGAAATCCGCGCGTATTACCAAAGTATGGGGCGACGCATCGTGTTTACCAACGGATGTTTCGATATCCTGCACAGCGGCCATGTTAACTACCTGAGAGAGGCAAGAAAACGTGGCGATGTATTGATTGTCGGCGTGAACGATGACGAAAGCATCCGAAGGCTCAAGGGACCGGAGAGGCCCATCAACGGCATTTCGGACCGGTTATCTGTTCTGGCGGGTCTGGAATGCGTAGATCATTTGGTGGTTTTTGGCCAGCGGGAGGATGATACGCCATCCCCGCTTATCCAGGTACTGGCACCGGATGTTTTTGTGAAGGGAGGCGACTATCAGGTAGCGGAATTGCCCGAAGCAAAACTGGTGGAATCACTCGGTGGCCGGATAGAACTGATTCCGTTGACCGCCAATCGGTCTACTACCCAATTGATCCGGCGCATCTATGAACATACGCAGGTAAACAGTGCAATCCTATAACGATGATGGATAATTGGAGTCACTGTACTAATTTATTGATTATCCGTCCGGATAACATCGGCGATGTGTTAATGAGCAGCCCGGCAATCGGGGCGATAAAGCGAAGGTTTGGAAGCAAAATCACCCTGCTTACCTCGGAGGCAGGAGCAACGGCTTCTACGTTGCTGCCCGAAGTGGATGAAACGCTGGTGGCCAACTTTCCGTGGGCGAAGCATGATTCATCCGTTTCAGCGGCCCACCTGAGTGGTTTGATGTCGCACCTTAAAAGCGCTGCGTTTGACGGTTGTATCATTTTTACCGTATACAGCCAGAATCCGCTGCCCACCGCCATGCTTGCCTGGGCAGCAGGCATTCCACGCCGCTTGGCCTATTGCCGCGAAAATCCTTATGAATTACTAACGCATTGGGTGCCGGATGATGAACCTTATGCCCGCGTCCGGCATCAGGTGGTGCGAGATTTGGATTTGGCCGAGCGAATAGGTGCCTATACGAACGATGACCGGATAACCCTGACCGTGCCCGATGACGCCAATGTGCAGGCAATGGTCAAGCTAAGCCGTGTCGGGGTGGACGTAGGGCGTCCCTTCGTGATTTTCCATGCGGCAGTCAGTGAGCCGAAGCGGGTTTTTCCCTTAGAACGATGGGTAGCACTGGCGCGGCGTTTTCTCATCGATCATCCGACACAGCAGGTGCTGTTTACCGGCGGTAGCGCTGATCGGGTACTGACCGATCAGCTGTGCCGGTTATGCGGGCCCCGTACATTTTCCGTGGGTGGATTATTGACGATTGCTGAATTTGCGGGAGTTATCCGGCAGGCGGCATTGGTAGTATCGGTCAACACCGCAGCCATGCATTTGGCGGCTGCTTTGGGAAGGCCATTGGTCGTATTGTACGCCCTTACCAATCCGCAGCACACACCGTGGCGTTGCCCGCATGTACTTTTCCCTTATAGTGTCGCAGAAAAAAGTCTCCAAAGCCGGAATGAAGTGATACGCTATGTAGATCGTTCCTTGTATCGGGAAAAGGTAAACCTGCCGGCTACCGATGAGGTGTTAGACGCTATCAATGGATTGCTCAATAGGCAGGGGGAGAGCCAGCTTGTCTGCTAATGCTTCGGCTACCAACCGTAAGTCGGGTGTCTGAATCCAGTCGATGGTCAACAGCGTGGATTTATTGATCGGGCGCCACCGGTTTGGCTCACCATCCATGCTGATGATGACGCCCGGAGTTCCCAGGGCTGAAGCCAGATGCGATGTTCCTGTGCAGTTGGAAAGGATGGCTTTGGCGTGCTTAATGAGTACGGCCATTGCCCCGAGGGAGGTTTTTCCTGCTACGATAGTCGGTGTACTGTGCATCAAACGGGCTACCTGCTTGACAATCGGTAGCTCTTCCTCAGTGCCGGTAAGAACTGTTTCATAACCCAACTCAACGCACTGATCCGCCATGTTGGCAAAAGCCAAAGGAGGCCACCGCCGCCAGGTTGCCCTGCTTCCCGGATGGATACATACATAACGGCCCGGTTGTACCGACAGACCGAGTGCCTCAAAATCGGCGTAATCTCTATCGGTTAGCGGGAATTCCAGGTCCAGTCCCTGGTGTGGGATCTCAAGGTGCTGCATCAGCAATAAATGGCGACAGACTTCGTGCACCTGCGAAGGATAGGGAATGAATAAATCTCCGGGAGGCCGGTAGCCGGTCCCGGTATAGAATCCAGCGGTATGGGTAGCCCCGAACAGTTCAATCAGCGGATTAACCAGCGTGCCATCTCCCTGCATCTGCAGGGCTAGATCGAATTTCTCTGCCTGCATGCGTGCTAGGAAACGCGGTATATTCCTTACAGCATAGTGCTGTTCGGGAAGTCCGGGATAGCCGGGAAAAGCTTCGAATGCATCGAAATAGCGGGGAAAACGCTGTAAAAACTGTTCGGCCCACGGCAGTCCTACGAGTGTGATGTCCGCTTTCGGGAAATGACGACGTAACGCCCGCATAGCCGGGATTGCACATAATAGATCGCCAAGTTGCAGGGCGCGGAAAATGACTATTTTTTGGATGTCACGGTGCATGATTGTGTTAATTAAAGTAGCAATACCCGGTATTTAATGGCACCGTACCATTGCCAATAAATGGAAGCAAACGGAATCAAGAAGGAAGTCAGCACCATTTCCGAAATGTGGTCCGGTGATTTGCGGGTTCTACGCAGCCGTTTCCAAATGAAGACTGCAACGGAAAGCAACCATCCGGCAAAGGCCAGTTGCGCAAGCAATGCCAGGTTGAGCACCCATGCGATACAGCCGACCGCAAACAGCAATACGATAGCGTAATAGTGCCAAACCGGATGTTTCTGGATTTTTTTCCGGAAAAGGCGAGGATATTTTTTGTAGAGCAAGGCATTGTATTGGCCCTTTTTTTGCTCATTGAGACTCACGCCCCACGGAGCCGGACGTACCGGATGCCGTACGCAAGCACTATCCACGTGCGTGACCGTGATGCCTTCGGTAATCAGCTTGAACTGCAGTTCACTGTCCTCGCGCCATGCCATGCCGAATGCTTCATCAAACCCGCCGACGATCAGCAGTGCATCTTTGGAGCAGCAGCAATTGGCTGTCACAAATTCAGCCGTTTGCAGTTGTGCGGTGTTCCATTCGAAATCAGTGGGTTGGGATGAAAGCGGTACCTGCACACGGCCCGTCATGGCCAGATGGGATTCACCGTGGTAGTGGCGGAGAAATGCTTCCAGCCAGTTTGGCGCAGGTAAACAGTCATCGTCCGTAAAAGCAATAAGGGGCGCTCCGGCTAGGATCCATCCTTCATTGCGGGCTGCTGCCGGTCCCTTCCTGATGGGGGTGGATACATAACGGAAATTTACCAAGGGCTGCGTAGCATGCCATTGCGAAACGGCTTGACCGGTCAGCTCATCCGGACCGTCGCTTACGACAATTACCTCGAAAGCCGCCCGATCCAGGGTTTGATAAGCTAGTGCATTCAGGCATTTAACCAAAAGCTGAGGCCGTCTGTACGTGGGAATGACCACGGATATCTTTGTCTCCATATTGTTTTGAAATTAAGAAAGATCCCATCACCAATACGTCAAATGGTGACGTCCAAAAACATTCCAGCGCGTCTCTGGGGCTGCAAACGATGGGACGGCCTACCGTGTTGAACGAAGTGTTGATCAGCACGGGAATTCCGGTTATCCGTTCAAATGCTTTCAGCAAATCATAATACGCCGGATTTTGTTCCCGGTTTACCGTTTGTATGCGTGCAGTTCCATCCACATGTTTTACAGCAGGTATCAAATCGGCTTTATCGGGAGCAACCTGGTTGACGAACAGCATAAAAGGGGAAGGCTGGGCGGCAATAAACCACTGCGGTGCATCTTCCTCGGTTACCACCGGTGCCACCGGACGGAAGTCTTCGCGGTCTTTCACCTCATTAAGCCAAGCCTGCATTTCGGGCAGGACTGGAGAGGCCAGGATCGACCGGCTGCCGAGTGCACGCGGTCCGTACTCCATGGCACCCTGAAACCATCCGATGATGCAATTATCGGCAAGCAGCTGGGCGGTTTCTTCTGCAACGTGCTCCATCCGGGTGTACGGCACTTTTGCCCGTTCAAGGAAATCGGCAATGGCTTCATCCGCGTAAGAAGGCCCCCAATAAACATGGTCCATCACAAACGTCTTTTCGTGTTCGCCCCGCAGCTTGGCATCCGCCCAGAGCGCTGCCCCCAACG
The DNA here is from genome assembly GCF_014642075.1 of Parapedobacter defluvii. Taxonomy (GTDB): domain Bacteria; phylum Bacteroidota; class Bacteroidia; order Sphingobacteriales; family Sphingobacteriaceae; genus Parapedobacter; species Parapedobacter defluvii. Next base: position 192,433 of record NZ_BMIK01000009.1, read on the forward strand.
CCGTGCCCGAATCGCCCGCCGCCGGCTGTATCCATACGTCCTCAAAGGGGCCATCGTCACGGATGCGGGCGTTTAGCACACAATTGAGTGCCACACCTCCCGCCAGGGTCAAGCAACGCTGCTTGGTTTCGTCATGCAGCCATAATGTCAATTCCAGCACCGTTTCTTCCAATACATATTGAAGAGAACGGGCAATATCAAAGTGATGGTTGGTAAAAGGTTCGTGCCGCAGCCGTGCGGGTCCGAAACGGGCTTCGAGCTGCGTTTGCTGGATCCGGTATTGGCCCTGTTCGCCCAGCCATACCATGTCCCGGAAATCTTTCACATAGACAGGTTTTCCATAAGAAGCCAACGCCATCACCTTGTATTCGTCCGACGAATGCAGGAAGCCCAGATAGGTGGTTACTTCCTCATACAGCAAGCCCAGGGAATGGGGGAGGTCTACCTGTCCGATCCGGGTAAGGTTTTGCTGCTGTCCAACGTGATAGGAAGTGGTAGCCACTTCGCCCCGACCATCAAGTACCATCACAGCCGCCTCCCCGAAAGGGGAAGGCAGGTAGGCACTTGCAGCATGGGAAAGGTGGTGCTCAATAAAATGCCATTCCCAGTCGGCCTGATCGGCATCTTTAAATCGTTTTTGGAGGTGATGGGGGTAACCATCCACTAATTGGGACGGGGCATTAATGATGGACGACAGAAACAAGCCTTTCCAAGGTTGCGGATCGGCGGGGTCCAGCTCCTTTGCCTCTTTTTCATTGACGAGGAGATATGGGTCAAACGAATATACCACCTGGTCCACATCTTTCAGGTGAATACTTGCTACCTGCAGACAATAGTCAATTGCATGGAAAGGCAATTCATAGGTGGAAAACGGAATGGGCCGTTTCCCGTGTTTGATACGCGTAAAACGCTCATCTTCCACTGCGGCGAGCAATTGCCCGTCTTTGACGAGGCTTGCAGCCGAATCATGAAACGCCGCATTGATACCTAATGTATACATAGTTGTTTCTGGATTAAAAGTAGGTTACTGTTTTCTTTTGATTACCAAGAAGGTCACTAGGGCAATAAAGGCAAACTGAATGGAGGCATCCAACAGGTAAACGCGGCCGATCACACCCTTGATGACGTATATGAGATCCATGAGGAGGAAGCTGAGTGCTACGGAATAACCCAATACAAGCGGCGGCTTCTGTCTGCGCAAACTGGTGACAATAAACGTAAGTCCCACAGATGCGGACAGCAGACCGATCATTTCTACTAGCCACGTGTCCTGTTTTGGACCGGTAGCCGCAATAAAACTATCCATGCCAAGCAGGGGCCAGATTCCGGTGATAATAAAATAAGCTCCCTGAAAGAGGAATACATTACTTAGCGCTTTTTTATGCCCTGAATTCACCATTGATGCTGTCGTTGCAGTTACCTATCTTGTTGATCGTGCCCGAGGGTTTTCACGATTTTATTGTAGGTGCCCAATAGCAGAAAAGGTGCCGCCCATTGACCAACGAATAATGCTGTGTGTTTATGACCGGAACACTTCAATGCCAGGGAAATGGCCATGGCACCCAATGCCGCACAAAGAAAAAATTTAGAAGGAACCTTAGCGGTTTGTTCTTCGATTGCTTTCGTGGTTTCACCTTCTTGATGCTGTGGATTCTCTTGTAAAGCCATAGTATTACTCCTTTCTTTTGTTTTTTTCAAAAATGAATATCCAACCAAACGGATGCATAGAAGGTGCCACATAGGTGAATTTTCCTTATTTGGGTGCAGAGACCTACTTTGCCGCCCGCCAAACAATTTTTCCACCCGGTAGCTTTCTCCTTTATAAAACAACGTTTTTTAAAATGTGGACACCGCTATGCAGTATTTAGTACAGTATGCGGGCAGGTTCGGCAATAGGAACTGAGGGTAAGCTTTTTGCGTAATTTAATGAAAAACAATCCTATTATGGAGGTTGATAAATTATATGCCCGCTTTGTGGATTGGGTAGTTCACCAGGCGCCGCGGGTGTTGCTGGGTGTATTGGTTTTGCTGTTGGGCCTGTGGCTGATCAAACAACTGGCCCGTTGGATTAAACGGAAAATTGACCAGAAAGACTGGGATCCCACGTTGGAAGTTTTCCTCTCAAATCTGATTGTCCTGGCGCTGCGTATCCTGCTGATCCTGCTTGTCATCCAGATTATGGGATTACAGATGACGCTATTCGCAGCACTGGTGGGTGCCTTCGGCGTGGCTGCCGGGTTGGCTTTATCGGGTACCCTGCAGAATTTTGCCAGTGGTGTGCTGATTCTGATGCTTAAACCCTTCCGGGTGGGCGATCAAATCTTCACACAGGGACAAGAAGGGGAAGTACGGTCCATTCAATTATTTTTTACGGTAATTCTTACCAGGGACTACCGGACAGTCGTTGTACCCAATGGCAAGCTCTCCAATGAAGTGATTGTCAATATGAGCCAGGCAGGTAAGCGAAGACTGGATCTGGAGATGAAGGTCAAATACGATGTGGATTTCGAATATGCAAAGCGTGTATTGACAGATACGCTTACGGAATCAAAGGATTTATTCATAAATACGGATTACCTGATCGGTATCGGCCTGCTGGAACCAGATGGATATCGGATTTCCATTTCTGTATGGGTGGATGAGGAAGGTTATCCGGATACCCGGCTAATTGTACAGGAAAAATTGCTCAATGCGGTCAAACTATTAAGTTGACATGTTTTTTAAAAACAAAAAATCAAAAGTGCTGTCTGTTTGTGTAAATATAAGGAGTTATTATTATTATTAATTAGGTGATGATATAAAAGGAGTGAATTATGATAGCGAACCCAAAAAAACCGCCGATGATTCCACTGGATGTGGAAGACACCGATGAGACGCGGGAACCAACGGGGGAAGACCTGCGGTTTAATGAAGAGGAAAACAGCTTTGAACTGGATCCTGAAACGGACGATGTGGAATATGAGCATCCTGAACCCTATGATACCGCTGCTCCGGAGGGTGAAGATGACAACTCTACATACGATGAAGAAAATCCTTATACGCCGGATGAATACCGCGATAAACGGTCGGCTTTAGAAGGAGAGCTCGCTGAATTGGATGACGAGGTAGCAGACGATGAGTTGGCGGAACTAGATGAAGCAGATAGGCGGCTCGCAGAGACGCCGGAAGACGAACGTGGAGATTTGGATGAAGAAGGGTATCCGCTGAAGGACGATGCAGGGGGAGCACATAATCCAATAATGGAGGAACCCGAACCTGTTCCCGATGAGGATGACGAGGACAACAAAGGGGAGGTACCTCCATTTGAGGACCCCAGACGTGATGACGATGAACCGATTTGGGACGATCCCAACCGGCCGATTGAGCCGGAAGACGTTCCTCCGGTTGACGAGCGCGATCCATTGGGAGATAAGCAGATCCAATCGGACAACCCTACAGAAACAACCGGATAATATGAAACAGGGAAGCAAGATGAAATCATCGCCGGATATTCCTGCTCAGTATACAGGAAAGCAACTTGATTTAGACGCATGTACACGGTTGCCGGATGAGGAAAGTGCACGTGCTTTTTTTGAACGGGCTAAACACCGCCTGTTGGATATAAACCGCTGGCATGAGGTGGCGGAGATACCTGCATCTGTGTTTGTGCTAACCGACGCATATGGTGGAGAGGCGGTGAAATCCCAGCCCATAGAAGGGGATAAAGTACGGATCGATATCCCTGGACCGGGGCCTTCGGCCGGAGATGGATATGATTGGGTTGTTGTTGAAGATGTAACGGAGGTACCCGGTGAAATGTGTTCACTCACCCTGCGGCCTACTGATAATCCGTTGAAGTTGAACGAGGAAACGGCCCACTTTTTTAAAGATACAGCAACATCTACGCTGATCGTGGAACGAAAAGGGCAAGAAGTAACTGCCCGTTATCATGGGAGGAATGAAGTGACGAATACGAATACGGACTCGTTGATAGATAACACGAGAAATGCGGCGGTAGGTATGGGTGCGAAGCTGGGGCTATCATATCCGCAATGGAAAAGTCTAATAGAAGGTTTAGTAAAGTAGCCGTGAGTTCGGGGATAATTAATTGATTTTGGTTGACAAGTTAAAATTGAAAATATCATGAAAACGCTACAATTTTTTACAGTAATGGTTCTCCTTGCGGTATGGGGAACGGCATGTAACAACGCCAATCGGCGATCCGCAGATGACAGCGTAGAACAGGCACAGGACGTGAATGATACAACGGCAATGGTGAACGAGAAGGACGGCGATTTTGCCGTGAAAGCCGCTGACGCCGGTCTGGCAGAAATAGAACTGGGTAAACTGGCACAGGAAAAGGCAACCGACTCACGGGTGAAGGATTTCGCTCAGAAAATGGTTGACGATCATCAAAAAGCGAATAACGAACTGATGGGAATTGCTACACGTCATAATATTACCCTGCCGCCGGTAGCTAGCAAAGAACAGGCAGATAAACAACGAAAGCTCAGGGAAAAGTCAGGTTCTGAATTTGACAAAGAGTACATTGATATGATGGTCAAAGATCACGATAAGGTAGTCTCTTTGTTTGAAAAAGGCTCATCCGATGCCCAAAATCTCGATTTGAAAGCATTTGCTTCCAAAACGCTTCCGATATTGAAAAAGCATCACGAAGAAGCCAAGGCGATACGGGATTCAATAAGCCCGATGGATACGACGACTGTACAACGGATATTGCCCTGATAACGATAACATTAACGTTTCAGGATACTATCGAAGCTTGCCAGAGGCCCGCAAACAGAGTTTGCGGGCCTCGTTTTATCCGATTGATCTGCGCCCGCCTGTATGTCATACTATACTTCAAATGCCTTCCAGGTAAGCGTGCGGCTGAGGGATGAGGTTACTTGCATAAGTGCCTGTTCAGGAAGCGACGGCTTTTCTTCCGTTTTGATATGCGCTTTGAAAAGCTGCGCGTATTGCTTGCCGATTTTTGGCCAACGTAAAGACAATCCGTACCGGTAAGCATTTCTTTTGAGGCTCCTTAACTCGGAAGGGTTACCCAGTAGCTCATTGACAATGGATGAGAGGTGTTGGTCGTTGTTGAAGCCGAATAGCTTTCCCCGGTTGTCCCGGAGTAATTCGGTGGCATGCCAATAGGGAGTGGATACTACTGCCGCTCCGGCACCGACTGCATAAGACAGCGTGCCGCTGGTAATCTGTGCTTCATTGGGGTAGGGAGTAATGTATATATCGCATGCCGACAAATAGGAATGGAGCTTACGCTCGTGTACAAATTCAGAGATAAAGATCAAATGATCCTGAACGCCTAACTTTTTTGCCAATTGCATTAAACTGGTCCGGTAATCTTCTCCGAAATTCCGTAAGATGCCGGGATGTGTTTTTCCAAGAATGACGTATTGTACATCGGGATGTTTCGCACAGATGGCCGGTAGCGATCTGATAGCCGTTTCCAGTCCTTTACTGGGACCAAGCAGTCCGAAAGTCAGCAGGATTTTTCCAGGGGGCAATCCCAGATTTTCCTTGACGGCGGCTGTATCCAGTTTGTTGAAATCAGGTACGCCATGCGGTATTGCCTTGATTTTGTTCGAGGTTATGTCATAAACGGAACGCAGCAATTGAACGGCTTTTTTGGTCATCACAACAACTGCTGCTGCACGGTCCGCAAGCCGTTTGAGGATAGAAAGCTGAATCGGATCGGGTTGCGCCAATACGGTGTGGAATATAATGGTATAGGGAACTTTCAGTAAGCGCGTTAATCCGAGCAGGTAAACACCGCTCCGACCACCATAGATACCGAATTCGTGCTGAATACAGCACATGTCGACGCCGTTGCTATTGATAAATGCCGCCGCCGACTGATAATCGGCGAGCCGTTCCTGACTAATCACGAATTTTACGTTGTCACCATACGCATATTGGTGTTTGTCATCGGAATCATTTAACGCCACCACAAAGCTACCGTGTTCAGAAAAAGGAATGTGTTGATCCACTGCATGCATTAAATTTTCGTTAAATGTGGCCAAACCGCATTCCCTGGGCTGGCAGGTAGAGATATATGCTATCCTCATCAGTTAAATATTACCGTGTTAAAGTTTTACTACAGGCGGCTGCTGCACTTGCACTGCAAACGTACTAACAGCATAGCTCGCCGATTTGTTTGAGGGTATGGAACGAATAAAAAAATATGATAAATAAATGATAGGTTTGGGTGATATTTGAAGGACGGAAGACACATGATATAAAAAGATATTCTCAAATAAAAGATATTCTCATGGAGAAAACTATGATAACAATCTATCAGGACGTTTTTCCTTCCGTGGCACGCTATGTGTCAAAACGCGGCGGCATATTCGAAGAAGCCAAAGATGTCTTTCATGATGCATTATTGATTTATTATGAAAAAATGTATGGAGGGCAGCTCATTCTACAGCAAAGTAAAGAAGCTTACGTGTTTGGTGTTGCCAGGCATCTGTGGACCAAACGGTATGCTGAGAACCGGCGGTATGCATCGTTGGATCAATTGATGGAAGGATTTGGTGATGAAAATACCGGCCGCGATTGGATGGACGACAACTCAGCAGACGAAACGTTATCTGATAAACGCATCCTTCGGCTATTGCAAACCGCTGGCCGCAGATGCATGGAGGTGCTGGCCGCTTTTTATTACGAGAAGTTGGATATGAAAGAACTGGCTTATCGGTTTGGTTTTTCAGGTACCCGCTCGGCCACAGTGCAGAAATTTAAGTGCTTGCAGAAAGTAAAACAGATAGTCAAAGAAAAATCGCTGCACTATGAAGACTTCGTTGGATAACCTGCAACTTATGGAAGATTGTTTGCTGGGACGGGCCTCGAACGAACAATGCCTGTTTTTTGAGGCAGCTTTGCTTTTGGACCCGGCACTTCGGGAGGATATCCGATGGCAACAGAAGACCTACCACATCATCCGTGACTACGGCCGTCAGCAACTGCGGAGTGAACTGGATCAGGTACATAAGATGCTATTCACGTCTCCGCAACATCGTACATTCCGCGACCAAATACTGAAGTTCTTCCGTGGGTAATTACTGAAAATTACTAGTTAAAAGTAACGAATTGACATACCCTTAGTGAAGGTGTGTGGGGATAACTATGCTTACTCTTTATTAACTATCAACAATATGAATATCAATAGCAATGAATTCCGGCGGTATGCCGTAAAACATCACGGCATTAACGGCATGTATGTAGATCAGTATATTTCCGGTCTGCCGGCTTATGCGCTCCCGAAGGCCATGACACCGTATATTACCGAGGAGCGGCAGCTCAATGTGGCTCAGATGGATGTGTTTTCACGTCTTATGGTAGACCGTATTATTTTTCTCGGCGAACCGGTAGACGACCGTGTAGCCAACATCATCCAGGCCCAGTTGCTGTTCCTGCAGTCGGCCGATCCAAAGAAGGATATCCAGTTATACGTCAATTCGCCCGGTGGTTCGGTTTACGCGGGATTGGGTATCTACGATACCATGCAGTACATTGGGCCGGATGTGGCCACCATCTGCACAGGCATTGCCCTATCCATGGCGGCCGTACTGTTATGTGCCGGTGCCAAAGGAAAGCGTGCCGCATTGCCCCATGCCCGTGTAATGATCCACCAGACTTCCGGTGGCATGCAGGGGACAGCTGCGGATATGGATATCAGTATCCGGCAAACCTTAAAGATCCAGCAGGAGCTTTACCGGATCATTGCCGCCCACAGCGGGCAGGACTTCGAACGGGTGGACAAACTGTCGGACCGCGACCACTGGATGACCGCCGGAGAGGCCAAGGAATTCGGCATGGTGGATGAGGTACTTAAGCGTGGCGAACCGTGATACTTTTTGACGCGACATTCTCCTGCTTTTCTTCTCCCTTTTTCCTGCCGTTGTTCTGCCGTAATGTATGCCGTATCTAAGGTTTATCTAAGGCGTATGTAGCCTTTTGATAGATATGGTATAGTCCATCCTCAGATGGAGCATACATAACGGCAGGAGAAAGTAGGGAGTTAGTGTCTTATTTGCCGGCACAGGTTCGGTAAAGGCTGTCCAGTTGCATAGTGGCGGCGAAGCTTTGTTTGGGGCATTTCAAAAGTAGGTGGCTTCCATGTACGCGTGCCATCCTGTCGTACGTTTTGCCACGTATCATTCACCTATTTGCCACGTATGATCCACCTATTTGCCACATATTGTTCACCTTTATTTAGTGGGTATGCAGCGGGCAAACTGCGGACTGTATGTATAGGTGTCCTGTATATGCAGCGGGACAACTACAAGACGGCGGCTGGTGTTTCTCAAGTTTTTATCGCTTGGCTTTAGAACCAGCCTTGATTTTCTCTTCCAGCGTTTTGATGTATTTTTCTTGTATTTCGACAAGTTTTTGGAGGGATTCCAAAGTGAGGTCTTCGCTTTGGGGGGTGCGTTGGTAGGGGATGCCTGGGTCAGCCGCTAGGGTATATTCCGAAGGAGGAATCGATTCAAGATCTTTTTCCACCAGGTCTTTCAGATCGATGTGAAATAAATTCACAATTCTTACCAACACATCCAATTTTGGAATTGACCCCCGTTCATAGGAAGCTACATTGTCGCGTGACACTTCCAATAGTTTTGCTAAATCGGATTGACCTAGCTTCCGCTCCTCCCGGAGAAACTTTATATTTTTTGAAAAATAGTTCATTGTGAAAGTAAATCACAAATTAGTTGTAAATATGAAAAATATTCACAAACTTTGCTTATGTATTCACAAAAGTAATAAAAAATGAAGAAAGCGAGGTATCCTGAAAATTTGCCGTTGAAGCTTGAAATCGTGAAATCCCGGCGTACCATCAAAGAGATTGCCGAGAAAATCGGCGTAAGCCGCGAAGTGCTGACCAACACTGTGAACGGGCACTACAAAGGTGTCGAAGTGATCAAGAAACTGAAGTCTGAACTAAATATTACCGATTGACTAAAATTCTACAACACATGTACGCATCGACCTACCGAACCAAAAAGAACACCGAGCGGTTTTTCCAATCCTTTAAAGCCGGCGACGAAGCCGGGCTGAATTATTTCTATCATGCATACTATGATTACTACGCATGGCGGGCTGAACGTTTTGTGAAAGATGATGTTGTGGCGCACGCCATGGCACAGGAGGCATTCCTGCGGTTGTGGCTTATGCGGGATCTCATCCGCGATGGAGACCACCTGCACGAATTTCTCGGCATGCAGCTTCGCGAAGCGGGCAAAGCCTACTATGGTAAAACCACCGATCGTTTCCACCGGAGCATGCTGCGGCTGGATGGCATCGAGGATTTCCAGGAATTCATGCTGGGCTATGAAATGGAGGAGGAGCAGGAAGAGGATGTTGTCTACCTCGAACAGTTGGAAATGGAGAAACAGCGGCAACTGGAGCAGATCAACGGCCTGCTTCCGAACCTTGACCGGCCAACAGCAATTATTCATCCGGCTGTGCCTGCGGTATGGGTTCAATTACGAGCGTATCGCCTACCACCTCGGCGGCATCTCGGACTATGAAGTAGCCCAGCGCGTGGAGCAGTGCATCGCCAATTTGAAAGCCGCACTCTCGGATACGGCCAAGCTGGACAGCGCCACCCGGACGAAGCCGCTCGTTACCGAAGGCATGCTCACCGAAGAGCAGGCGCAGGTGCTGGCGATGCGCTATGACCTGCAATATTCTTTCGAGGAAATTGCCGAGGCTCTGCAACTGGATGATGCCAAAGTGAAATCGCTGTTTGTACAAGCGCATACCGTTATTAAAAAGGGGAAGCAATCGGCCTGACCATGGAAAAGAAGACCATCATCCTGACACGGAAAATACAGGTGTACGTCGACTGCGACGATAAGGCGCAGAAAGACGCGTACTACAAGCAACTGTATGAATGGCAGTTTTTAGCCTTTCAGGCGGCCAATCTGATCTTTACCAACCTGTATGTGCAGGATCGGGTGAAAGACCTGATTTACTTCACCGACGAGGTGAAGGTAAAGCTGGCCGACCGTGCCAAGGATGCCGAGGGCATCTTGAACACCTCGCGGATGAACACCACCTACCGCGTGCTGTCCAGTAAATTGCTGGGCAAGATGCCCTCGGACATCTTTTCCAATTTGAACAATGCACTGACGAGTGTCTATAATACCGAGCGCAGCGCGTACTGGAAAGGGGAGAAGTCGCTGCGGAATTACAAACGCAACATTCCGTTGCCCTTTTCCGGCAAGTCGTTGAAGTTCGCGGCAGATGAAAAGCACCGGGAATTCCGGTTCACGCTGTTCAAGATACCGTTCAAGACGTATCTCGGCAAGGACAAAACGGATAAACGGGTGCTGATCCAGCGGAATGTAGTTGGTATGTTAAAGCTCTGCGCTAGTTCGCTGAAAATTGATAAGGGCAAGCTTTACCTGTTGGCAGCCTTTGAGATGGAGCGCGACGAGCATCGGTTGAAAGACTCCGTAATCGCGGAAGCCTCGCTCTCCATCGAACATCCCATCGTGATGAAGGTAGGGAAGGAGCAGTTCCAGATCGGCAACAAGGAGGAATTCCTGCACCGGCGGCTGGCCATTCAGGCTGCGCGGCACCGCTTGCAGCGGGGTTCGACCTACAACCGTGGGGGTAAAGGCCGCGAGCGTAAGCTGAAAAGTTTGGAGGATTGGGACGCGAAAGAAAAACGGTATGTCGATAACCGGCTGCATTTGTATAGCAGGCGGTTGATCGATCTGTGCGTAAAATCGGAGGCGGGTACGTTATTGCTGGTGAACCAGCAGCAGAAAGAGGAGGTAGCCAAGGAAGAGGAGTTTCTGCTCCGCAATTGGAGTTATTATGGACTGAAGGAAAAGATTGCCTACAAGGCGAAGAAAGCGGGGATTAATGTGATTGAGGAATAGTGGCGGCTATCGGAGATCAGCGGTTGGCTTTTTTCGTCAATGGCTGAGAGCTGACTGCTGATCGCTAAAAGAGCCGAATAAAGTTCTTTGAAATCTTAGTAAAGATAGTGGCTGAGCTATAATGGTGTATGGCAAGGCGCGCGAAATGAGCAAAAGCACAGTTTACTAAAGGTAAATGAGCATTTTGCGAATGAGTGCAACGCAGTCAGGCGCCATTAGAGACAGACACTTAGAGGCTGCTTGTACAGCCATAGGGTGAGGTCAGGTTGACACTCACTGAATACTTTTTTCTATTGCAGATTCGGGGCTTTGTTTATTCGCGGATTTGCTGGTGAATTAGAGAACTAATGTGTATGCAATCCAATAGGGTGAGTCGTTTCGATTTGAAAGGTATATACAACAGGAGTGGTGAAGCGGCAGGTTTTTTATGCGGTGTTACAGACCCCAATTTGAAAGGTATATACAACCCCAAACCGGGTCGCTGTCCACATTGATTAGGTGTTGCAGACCCCAATTTGAAAAGGTATATACAACGCGTAGATGTTGCTTATTTGTTTTCTCACCGGGTGTTATTGACCCCGATTAGAAAGGTATCTACAACGAGCCCTTTAAAAAGGATTACAATCCGGGCGGTGTTACAGACCCCAATTGAAAGGTATATACAATCGATATAACTCAGCATCTGTTTGGTATGGTGTTCCAGACCCAAATTTGAAAGGTATTATTTTGGCTGTTAGCTTTTAGCCATTAGCTGATAGCCGATTTCTGAAAGCCGATAACTGTAACGACCCCAATTTGAAAGGGACACAACTGTGGGAACTCAAGACGGAGAGAAAGCCATTTAGCTTATCTTCAAATTTTATACGGAAACACTTTTTCCATTGTAAAAAAGTATTTTGTATTTTTGAGACAATGGAAGCGGTCAGCAAAATAAAGTCCCAGTTGAGACGGTTGAAACCACAATTGGCGTCAAAGTATGGTGTTAATGAGCTTGGATTGTTCGGCTCCATCACCCGCGATGATTTTTCAACCGATAGTGATGTCGATATCGTCGTAGATTTTGATAGGTCTATTGGCGTTGAGTTCATTGATTTAGCCAATGAACTGGAGGCAATCCTGCACCGAAAAGTAGATTTGATATCCAAAAAAGGAATAAAACCTAAATACCTAAAGGAAATACAAAAAGACCTCATTTATGTCTAAACGTGCGCCAGCGCTCTTGATAGACGACATGCTGGAATGCATCGAAAAGATCAACAGCTATCTTGAAGGGCTTACGTTTGAGCAATTCATAGACGATAACAAAACCACCGATGCCGTAGTCAGAAATTTCGAGATTATTGGAGAAGCCGCCAATAGATTACCTGACGAGTTTAGGCATCGATTCTCCGATATCGATTGGCAGCGTATCCGCGGTTTCCGAAACCGAATTGTCCACGATTATATGGGTATTGATTTCCAGATTGTGTGGACGATTATTGAAAGATACCTCCCTGATCTCAAAAAGCAGTTGCTTTCTGCTAAAGAAGCCCGCTCTGGTTAAGTAAGCTGGTTATACTAAATCCAACATTTTAGAGGCTGCTTGTACAGCCGTAGGGTGAGGTCGGGTTGACACTCACTGAATACTTTTTTATTGGAACACGGATGACACAGACGTGCTAATTGTCGGCAGATTCATCTTTGAGCTATATGCAACAAACTAGCACTTTCAAGTAAGACTTTGTCCCCAAACGCCTATATTTAAATAGTGCATACAATGACGAGGTAATAGGATTAAGTACCCAACTATTAGTCTAATTTGAAAAGTGTGTACAATGGCAGGGCCTGTTGATTATTATGATGAAAGGAACAGACCACAATTAGAAGGGAGAGTGTAAAATGAACTGTGTCAAGATTAGTAAATAAGTATTAATTTTAGACATAGTAATTATGGAGATCAGAGAAACG
>NZ_BMIK01000010.1 GCF_014642075.1 Parapedobacter defluvii
TGGTCCGGCGTGTCCGGGTTGTCCGACGGAACTTCCGGTGTCGGGTTGCCATCCGGATCCATGCCCGTAACCTTCGCCTGGTTGACAACCTTGCCCGCGTCGATATCATCCTGCGTTACTTGATGGCGCGCAATAACCGTGGCAACAGCGTTCGGCTTAAGGGTTGCTACAGGGCTGCCCGACACGATGTCCGCATTGTCGTCCGTGACCGTCACGTCCGTCAGCGTAACGTTGCCCGTGTTCTTAACAACGATCTCGAAGTTGATGTAGTCGCCCAATTCATACGGACCCTCGCTTGTTGCCCGTTTCTTAAGGGACAACGACGGATTCTGCGTCAGCTCGACCACCGTCGGATCGTTCGGCTGGTCCGGCGTGTCCNTGATGGCGTGCGATGACCGTTGCAGAAGCATTCGGCTTCAGGCTCGCTATCGGGCTGCCCGATACAATCTCCGCATTGTCGTCCGTGACCGTGACATCCGTCAGCGTCACATTGCCCGTGTTGCGGACAATAATTTCAAAATTGAGGTAATCTCCTAATTCGTATGGCCCTTCGCTTGTGACACCTTTCGTTAACGACAGCGCAGGGGCGGCCGGTACTTCCACCTCGGTCGGTACGCCCGGATTGCCCGGCGTGCCCGGGTTGTCCACATCCGGCGTTGATGGAACAGGATCGATCGGTCCGCCCGGCTGGCTTGGGTCCACCGGATCGAACGGCGGCGTGCCCGTCACCGTGGCCAGGTTCTCAACCTCGCCCGCGTCCTTCTCCTCCTGCGTTACCGTGTAGGTGGCCGTACCCGTGGCCACTTCGCCCGGAGCGAGCGTGGCCGGGGTAACCGTAATCGCACCCTCGATCTTCGGGTCGCTTACAGTAATGTCATCCATCGTCACGTTCCCCGTGTTGGTTACCGTGAACGTATAGGTTACCGTGTTGCCATCGGCAGATAGTACCCCAGTCTTCACGAACGACAGTGATGGGTTGGCGGGTATCCCTACCTCCGTCGGCACACCCGGACCGCCCGGCGTGCCGGGATTATCCACATCCGGGGTCGATGGCACGGGTGTGATCGGTTCGGATGGGTCAGCCGGGTTCGTCGTTGGCGGCGTGCCCGTCACCGTGGCAAGGTTCTCAACCTCGCCCGCGTCCTTCTCCTCCTGCGTTACCGTGTAAGTAGCCGTACCCGTGGCCACTTCGCCCGGAGCTAGGGTCGTCTCGTCTAAAGTTATTGAGCCCGCGATCTTCGGGTCGCTTACAGTAATGTCATCCATCGTCACGTTCCCCGTGTTGGTTACCGTGAATGTATAGGTGATCGTATTGCCGTCGGCAGACAGTACCCCCGTCTTCACAAACGAAAGCGATGGGTTGGCGGGTATCCCTACCTCCGTCGGCACACCCGGACCGCCCGGTGTTCCGGGATTGTCCACATCCGGGGTCGATGGCACGGGTGTGATCGGCGTGGCCGGATCGGCAGGGTCCGTCGTTGGCGGCGTACCCGTCACCGTGGCAAGGTTCTCCACCTCGCCCGCGTCCTTCTCCTCCTGCGTTACCGTGTAAGTGGCCGTACCCGTGGCCACTTCGCCCGGAGCTAGGGTCGTCTCGTCTAAAGTTATTGAGCCCGTGATCTTCGGGTCGCTTACAGTAATGTCATCCATCGTCACGTTCCCCGTGTTGGTTACCGTGAATGTATAGGTGATCGTATTGCCGTCGGCAGACAGTACCCCAGTCTTCACGAACGACAGTGATGGGTTGGCGGGTATCCCTACCTCCGTCGGCACACCCGGACCGCCCGGCGTACCGGGATTGTCCACATCCGGGGTCGATGACACAGGGTCTGTGGGTTCAGCCGGATTATCCGGATCGGTCATCGGAGGCGTGCCCGTAACCGTGGCAAGGTTCTCCACCTCGCCCGCGTCCTTCTCCTCCTGCGTTACCGTGTAGGTGGCCGTGCCCGTGGCCACTTCGCCGGGAGCCAGTTCGGTCACATCGAGGGTGATCGCTCCCACGATTTTAGGATCGTTGACGGTGATGTCCGTCAGCGTCACGTTGCCCGTGTTGGTCACCGTGAATGTGTATTCGATGGTATTACCATCGGCAGAAAGGTCGCCCGTCTTCACGAACGACAGTGATGGGTTGGCAACCGGATCAGGAGTTACCGACGATTCATTGTTTTCAGGAGTAGGGTCATACTCTTGTGCAGAAACAACCGCTACGTTCTTGTATTCCCCAACTTCGTTCACTGTGGCCACAACAGCCAAGGAAACTTCTTCGTCGACACCAAGATCGCCGACCACCCAAACGCCGGTCGCCTCATCATACGTTCCCTCGCCCGTATGGCTCACATAGGTATAACCCGAAGGCAACATATCCAGCACTTCGATGCCTGTGGCGTCGTCAAAGCCGTTATTTATTACCGTGATGGTAAAAGTCACATCAGTTCCGATATCCGGAGTCGCATTGGAGATTTCTTTCTCTACAGCTACATCCGCACTGGGAACAGTTAGCACCGCCGCATCCGAGAAAGCCGGACAAATGTGCGCATCATGGGTAATCTCAACACGGTATTGGTAGGTGTGCAAATCAATCGTTACATTGGTAATGGTCAGCGATGCCGTACTTGTTCCCTCATATGGTTCGCTTTCGGCGAGGTTTGTCCAGGTACTTCCCCCATCTACACTCACCTGCCATTGGTAAATTAGACCAGCACTCACATCGCTGGCTGGCGGAACCGTATAATCGGGATTACCATTTTCAAACGCGGTTGTCTGAAGGGCGCTGGCATCAACAACAAAGGTTGCCTCCGTACCTGCATTTGCGGTAACGTCATCGGGCGATGTTTCCACACTTATTTGGGTAGCAACAACAGCATTCGTATAACCTCCGGTATAGGAAGCAGCTTCCACACGACCCTGCGCATCCACAGCTGGTGGGTTCCCTTCGCCATAAAAGCCACCGTCGGCGCCTATAGCATCAAGCGAACCATAGTATTCCACCGCATCCGGACAACCGTCGTTATCCGAATCGGAATCCAAGCGATCCGGAATCCCATCGCCATCGGTGTCACATTCCAAAACGGCCTCATCGCTTGACGTAGCGCCAAAAAATCGCTGATGGAAGGAAGTCGTCGTCGTCCAAGAAAATGAAGGGTCAGTATTGATACGGACAACCGTTCCTTCGGGATTGGGATAGCCGTCGACCCCGATGCCAGTCACCCCATACAATTCGTTACCGTTCACTTTGGCGAGCCCCCAAGTATACCGGGGCAACGTACCCAATACCGTATGTGAAAGATAATCGTAGTTCTCGTTAACGACAACCTCGATCAGCAATGGATATGTAGGGTTCGTGGTTGGATCAAACCACAAGACGTAAACTTTGCCATCGATATAAATAAAATCGCCATTTGAGTTCCCCGAACTGAAATCGGCCCAAACGGACGTTGTATACGTGCCGCCCACGACATCAATTTTCCGTACCAAGGCATCACCTCCTCCACCGGCCAGCAAATTGCCATCCGGCAAAAAGGAAAGACCATTCCCACTAAAGCCCAGGTCAGGAACGATGTCTGTAACCGTACAGTTATTGGGATCGATTTTGATCAATCGATTTGTATTAGTAATGCCCCAGATATCGCCATTGGCATCCATCGCGATGTCGCCGACAAAACCTCCCTCGATGGTAATTCCCGAACAAAGGGTTACAAAGGTATTTGTGGCCGTGTTGTATTCCAGCAATTCACCTTGGTCGGTATTGACCACCATGACGGGATTGGGCACATACGGGCATTCATCAATATCTAAAATGCCGTCATTATCATCGTCCAAATCACAAGCGTCCGCAATGCCATCGCCATCCGAATCGGGGTTGGTCGGCGAGATGGCGCACGGATCGAACATGTTTATTGTTACCGAATTACTGGTTACGGGATCCAGCTGTTCACCAGGATCGGTCGGATCATTGCCGCTTACCGTCGCGGTGTTCACCACGGTTGTGCCTATCACATCCGATTCCTCTACCACATATTGAGCCTTCAGCATCACCGATTCACCGGGAGCCAATACGCCTACCGCCGTAGGCCACGGAGCACTTGCGTCGGTATTCGCATTGTCTATACTCCCCCCCAATAGCGGATCATTAACCACGATGTTCTCGATGGTTACATTACCGGTATTGGTTACCGTAAAAAAGTACTCGACCAACTGACCTACAGAAGCAAAACCAGTAAAATTAGTTGACTTCGCGATGGAAAGCGATGGGTTGGCCAACGCTACCAATACCTCATCGGTATTATTAGATTCATCCGGATCGTCCTCATTTGCATCAGCTGTTGCTGTATTATCATAGGTCCCTGATGCGGCTGCGATTGCCGTAATTTCCATATTCAAGGATTCGCCACTGTTTAACGAGGGAATTTCCCAATTGGGTGCAGTCCATGTCCCCTCTTCAACCGTTACTGCGGTAACCGTATACCCGTTAGGCACTACGTCATTGACCACCACGTCCGTTGCTCGCGAAGGCCCATCATTCTGCACTGTTATGGTAAAAGTCAACGACGATCCTACCGCAGGGCGATCATTGCTTACCAATTTTGTTATAACCAAATCTGCACTTGCTGCAATTGGAGCCGTAACTCCGGCATCGTCTTGGTTATTTGTCGTATTACTGTCAAACTCATTCCCGGAAATAACTGCCTGATTGAGGTAATCTCCGGTCGCATTGATTTCAGCGACAATTTCAAGCGTCTCCTCATTACTACCGGCTGTGGCAGGCAGGTTACCGATTGTCCATACCCCTGTAGACGCATCATACGCACCTGTCGATGCATTTGCAGAGATGAACGTGTACCCGGATGGCAACAAGTCGCTCACCAACACTCCGGTAGCGTCCGAAGGTCCGTTGTTACTGGCCGTAATCGCAAACGTAACAGGAGTCTGCACTTGCCAAGGCCCCGCCGAGACTTCCTTTGTAATAGCAAGGTCTGTGACCATCGCCAATTGCGAATACAGCTTGATGTTGTTGGTTTGGGTCAGGTTGACAGATTCAGGATCCAACGCCGCTACATCCGAATACTCCATACCGATCCCTTGCGCTTCGAAAAACGGATCGGTCGGTGGTATATCGGGATCGGGGTTTGTAGCGTCGATATCCGTATAATCATTTGGTCGTAATATCGTAGACCAAACATACACATTACCACTGTTTTCGGTGATGGCTCCCGTGGCCGTAGCACTTACCACGATTGTTGCCTCGCAATCGGCAGGCATATCCACTATCGCTTCGAAGACACCATCCACAAAAGTCGGTGTACCGACTAGCGTAGCACAGTCCGAAGTAAATGAAATCGATGTCGGATCGGTATCGATGGTCACCCCGTCAGGCACGTACAACCTAAACCTTGCTCCCTGTGTAACGGGTCCGAGGTCCGGATCGGTATTGGTGGCCACAGCACTCGGCCCGTGGTTATGGATAACGCTCGTATATGTCCACTCATCGCCCACCGAAATATTGCCCGTAACGTTGGATGTAATGCTCGATACTTCCAGATCGGCGATGTTGACTACCACGTTGGTATTCACCGTCTCTTTTTCGCCCAAGATGAACGTCCACGTGTCCAACGAACGCTCGTTGCCAAAATTATTGGAAAAAGCATGCCCATTGGTGTTACTGTGTTCCCCCAGGCTATTGGTCGGCGGCAGGTGGCTGTTATTCTTTGGATCGGGGTTATTCGAAGCTCCAGAAACATTCGGTATATCAGAGTCATCCCAGTACACCAAATCTGAAATAACGTTGTTTAAGTTATCTTTATCAAGCAATTCGATGACGATTCCGTTCTCATTGTATTCCACATCGAAGTAAGGAAAGTGCACTTCGGCACCCTGCAATTGAACGGATATCGTTGCAGGCACATTTCCTTCGGGCAACGGATCGCCATCTCCATCCTTTCCATCCCAAAACACCTGATTGGTGCCCGTAACAGCAGCCCCTCGAAGAGACCGTTCAGGAAAGGCATCGGTAGGGCTTTCGATTACTATCGTGTACTGGCCTTGTGCCCCAGCTTTAAAAGTGATATACCCTCCTTTGTTGCTTACCTGCCCCGGTGTCCCATCCACCCCAGAGACTTCGACATCACTCACATCGGGTTCAACCGGCTCATCCCATAGCCAAGTCTCCCCTCCTGGCACAGCGCCACTGGCTACAGCGGGTAGATCGTCCGCCGGCAAGGTATAAAATAACTTATGGGTTATGTTGCGGTCATCGTCCTCCGTATTCGGATTGTGTACCCGACCATTTAAGTATGAAGAAGAAGACTCAGGCAAACTTTTGTATAACAATTCACCGCTTACAGGATCAACGAATCCCAGGTTGTTAGCAAAGAACGTAAAACCTATTCCATTACTCCCGTTATTATTTACACGATAAATATACCCATCTTTGGTCAAAACATACGTAACGCCATAGTAACCCGATTGTGAACTGTTTATATGCATGTTCAATACATTTGTATAAACACGTCCGGGCACCCAGTTTCCTGCGGATTCTACCGACACATCCCAAGCGGCAATCAATAACGTACCGGCTCCGGAAGTGCTTTGAGACCAATTTCCGATTGCAGCAATATTTGCTACACTCGGTGTAGTGGAGCTATTCACATCTCCAACCGGATAGAAATCGATGCGCCAAATTCCCTCCTGATTGCTAGCGGCTGTTCTATTGAATGTAGTATATCGGTCTCCCCCGTTGCCTTGCGAAGATAGTCTGGGCCCCGCCAATTCAGCAGCTCTATTAGCAATCTGCCCGGTTGCGTTACCGATTTCGCTTTCATATTCAGTACCATCTGGCGCTGTGAACACAACTTTCCCATTTCCTAAGCCCTGCGCGCTGGAAGCTGCGTGTAAAACTTCTCCAACTCGAACATAGGCATAGTGAGTCCCTACCGATTTAAAAGGCCAAGAATTCATGGTAACTCCTAAAGACCCTGTATAGTTATTACTATACAGAAATGCCCTTCCACCCGAAGCCCCACTCGGATACAAATCCTTCGATCCGTCAGCGAAAGCCGAATTAATTGAAAATAAAAAACAAAGCAGTAGGCAAGAAAGCCCTAACAGAAAATGGTAGATTTTTTTCATAGAGATCCAGATATAAATCAATCAAAACTTGAGGGGATATCCCAATTTTTGATTTCAGGGACAAGAGTACAGGTTTCTCTTTTTTTTTAGCAGGCACACGCATAATAACAACAAAAAATTGCCATCAAACCCTATTAAAATAGCATATTTTTGCTACAAACAATACTTCATGATCGCTTAACGAATCATTAACTTTGCCCAAGTAAAATTACCAGTCATTCCTACAATAACAGCGAAGCAAATGCATCATTCAACAGAAAAACCACCTGCCATCGTATTTGACGATCATTTACTCTTTGCTGAATCTTTTGCTGCCATCCTTGAACGCCTTGGCATTTTTCACTCCGTACAGGTTTTTTCCAGAGAAAGTGATTATGTCAGCTTCCTAGTGCAGAATTACAACAAACCCATTTACCTATTTCTGGACTACTACCTGCCCGAAAAAAATGCCTTGTCGCTCATCAACGAAACACGTCGTCTGAATAAAAAAGCACGGATCATCATTATCAGCAGCGTAACCACACCCGCAATTATCGAAAACATAATTACGTATCAACCCGAGGGTTTCTTGAGTAAAACTTCCAGTATAACGACTGTATTGGAATGCCTGCAAGAAATAAAAAAAGGAAACACCTATATTTGTCCGGATATACGGCATATTGTTAGTAATGGAAATACGACGATCGATCGTATTCCTTTTACGGCAAGAGAACTGGAAATGCTCGCCCTCTTCGCCAGCGGCTTGTCCATTGCAGAAACTGCCAACCGAACCAATCTCAGTAGACATACCATCGTGTCTCACCGCCGCAAGATGATGCATAAAATCGACGCCAAATCGATCGCGGAGCTACTCGCTTATGCACGGCGCTGCGGGCTCATTTAATTTATTTAACTTTGCCGTTAAATTTTTTACACTCCCCATGCATAATATGATCAGCTTATTGACTACCCTTGCCCTATCTGCATTCTTGCTGATAATGATACCGTCAAATGTACAGGCACAGGAGCAATTCAATGACATCAATCAAGCCTACCACCAGGGACAACTAACGGATACTTCATACCTCAAACGTGTTGATTCACTTACCAGCCATTTGCTGGCACAGGGAGTATTTTTCCCGGTTGACACGCTGCTTCATCATCTCAAACTCTATCAAAATATTGCTTGGAATCGAAACGTTCCAGGACATTTCCGGGTCGATTATTATTTAATCCAATTGAATAACGCACACATGGCCAATCTTCGGGGGGCTGCCATGTATTTTGCGGAAAAAGTAACCCAAGAGGCCGATCGGCAAAACGATCCCCGGCCGCTTATCGAACTTGCCGTAAAGACCTATATTTTTTCCATTCAAAAAAATTACAAAAAAATCATTCAAACTTACAAAAAGAGCGAGCAAGCGGTACACAACGTGTTGCATATCCTACAAAGCGACACAACCGCTTTCAAAGCTGGTTTGGATGCCCTCCAAGTACTTTCTGCTGTTATGAATGCGTACGCTAACCTAAAAGACACGGCTCAGGTAATGGAAGTCTATACGTTGGCGACTCAAATCGGTAAACAGCTCACACAACGTTACCCAGTAAACCGTGGTAACATGCTGCTCGCGGATTTTGCCCTGTTGGAGTTTGATTTCGTACTAGCCAGTATACAGCAAGATTACGGAAAGGCCGAAAGGTTACTTGATGAAATAACCGCCTTAAAAGAGACATATAGCGATCAGGCAACAGGATTCATCGATTACAACCTGATGGAATGGCGCACCGGCCATTACATACATATTGGCAACTTGGATAGTGCTGCCATCTATGTAAAACGTTATGAAACCACTCCTACATTTTCAGACACGCAACCGGCGGTGGTCAACACCTACAAGGCAAGATTGGCAGCCTTGCAGAATAATTACAAACAGGCGTACGAGTTGCTTGGAAAAGCATTGGAAGAAAACGGCAAGGCTCAATCAACCCTTATGGAAGAACTCGATGATTTGCTCTACGCTTACACCGAAGCTGAATCCAATAAATTGGCGTTGGAGCATGCAGAGCGTGAAAAACGAAAACACATCCAATGGATAGTTGCCATATCGGCATTGGCGATTGCGGTTGTATTAGGTGTATACTTATACATGAGAAAAGAGAAGCAACAAGCCAAAAACCGTATCGCTAGCCTTCAGGAAATAGCAAATGCTCAAATTGCTAGCATGGAAGAAATCAAAGCACAGGCTATCCAAGAAGAACAGAAACGGCTGGCGCGCGAACTGCATGACGGGCTTTCATCTACCTTAGCCGGCATCAAACACCAACTTGATTTATTGTGCCTAACCAATCCTTCCGATCCACTTGTATCCCGCCTGGCCAGCATCGAAAACCAAGTGAATGATGCTTATGCAATCGCCCGGGGCAAAAGCCATCAATGGTACCAAGATGCTGAACTATTCCAGGAGACCCTATTTAAAACCCGAATCGAAAAACTACTGGATACTGCTTTCCGGGCGACAAACGGAGTTAGTACCAACGTTCAGGTTGATGACTATGTCCTTGGTAACGTACAAACCGAGATGAAGATTGAATTGCTTCGGATCATCCAAGAGTCCATTACCAATATCCTCAAACATGCGAAAGCAAAGACCGTCTCGGTTTTACTGTATGGAGAGGGCGACCATTTGATCTTGACCATATCGGACGATGGCCGTGGATGGGGATCTTCATCAAGAAATATAAGTGGTCTTGGCATCCGATCAATCTACGAACGCGCTAAAAATCTAGGTGGAACGGCAAACATCAGAACCTCTACTACCGCCGGCACGGAGGTCGAAGTGTCTATTCCGTTGTCATCGTCTTAACGATATCTTCCTGTACTTCCTGGAGATACCTTTCAATCCGTTCAAATCCGATGGCATCCAACAACTCATTTACACCAAAGAATTCAATCGCATTTAAAATGTCCATTTTGTTAAATGGCATGCTATCATCACTTGTTGTCATTTTTCACTTAATTAGTACGAATACTTATCTAAAGAACAACTATCGTACAAGGTACCCATATTTAATCGGATTCCTCCTAACTTCATTAGAAAAACACCTAAATAGGCGAATAAAATTGGTTAAAATCACCTTTTTTTGCTACCAACCTTTTTCGCACGATGCAAAATGAATACGTAACTTTGTGTCGATTAACAACAATCAATTAACTTTATAGTTAACAACCAATGCACCAAAAACAAAATCGTTTAGCTGTCATTTTTGACGATCATTTGTTATTTGTTGAATCATTTGCAGCCATGTTGGAACAGTTGGCCTTGTTTGACACCGTTATGGGCTTTACAGGAGAGAAGGCGTACAAAAGCTACCTCACAAAATATTATCACACCCTTACTTATTGCTTTCTTGATTATTATTTGCCCAACCGGAACGCGCTGCCCCTGATCGAAGAAACTCGACGCATCAACAAACAATCGCGTATAATCATCGCGAGCAGCGTCACCTCGCCCGCGGTTATTGATCATATCCGTACATTTCTGCCTAACGGGTTCATCAGCAAATCTTCCAGCTCAGACATCATTGTGGAATGTATCAGGCATATAGAACGCAGCGAACCTTATTTGTGTCCGGAGATCCGAGCACGGATTCCCCAACCGGATCTCCCGCCGGCTGCTATCCGATTTACTGCCAGAGAGATTGAAGTCCTTCAGTTGTTTGCATTGGGTCTGTCTGTCGCTGAAACCGCTGAAAAAACGAACCTGAGTAAACATACCATAATTTCTCATCGCCGAAAATTGATGCAGAAAACAAATTCTACATCCATCACCCAATTATTGGCGTATGCCCGTCTGCATGAATTGATCTAATTGTTACCACGAAAACTAATTGCAATTCATGAACATTAAAATTGACCGCATCAAAATAGTTGTTGAGCTTCAAGCCCTGTTTTTCTTTCTGACGATGGGAATGGGACAAATGGTAAGCGCCCAACAGATATCGCGGGAAAAGCTTGCCTTCGAAAAACTGAATAATGACTACCATTTACAACGATTGACGGCTGATCAATACCTAACTAAGGCCGATTCTTTAGTTCACCAACTACTATCTGAAGGCAAGCGTTTTGAGACCAACGAATTGGTCGACCTGCTCCGTCTCTATGAAGAAATCGCATGGAACGACCCCAAACATGGCCGTGACCGTGTCAACTACTTCTACCTGTTTTTCAACAATGCACGAATGGCGAAACAAAAGGGAGCTTCCATTTATTATGCCGAAAAGATTGCGGAAGCCTATAAAGGCATTGGCGAAGAACATCCGCTGATCGCGCAACTGCAACTAACCAAAATCTACCAAGAACTAAGGTTATACGATAAAGTTATCGCCGTATTCAACACCGAGCGCAACTACCTGGAAAGCTTACCGGGGCTCTTGCGACAAGGGCTTGTCGACAACTCCGTTGGACTAAACGCCATGTATATCCTATCACCTGTTACGATGGGATATATCAAAATGAATGATACGCTATCCGTATACAAAACAGCATTGCTGGCCAAAGAAATCGGCACCATACTGAAAAGGAGCGACACACTCAGTAGGCCGCAATTGTTGTACAATGATTTATTGATGATTGACATCGAACTCTCCGTTGCCAACTTCGAACGTCGATACGACGATGCCGGAGAACTCCTAAACCGCATGGAGCAACTGAAAACCATATACAAAGACCAAGCGACCAACTTTATCGACATTAATCTGATACGCTTCCGTATCGAACACTACCTGCGATTGGCTAACAAGGACAGCCTAGGGTACTATATTGAAAAATACGCGTCTTCACCAAATTTCGGCAAAAGCCAAAGCGCCGAAGTTTCTGAATTCAAGGCCAAATTAGCGATCCTAACTAACGACTACCGGAGTGCCTACGAATGGCTTTCCGATGCGCTGCAATATGAGCGCGATGTGCATGCAAACCTGATGGCCGAATCGAGCAATCTGCTTTATGCGTTTACGCAAGCCGAACACAACGCCATTGCCCTTCAACGGGCCGAACAAGTGAAACAAGAACGCACACGCTGGCTGGTTATCATCTCTGCCATTGCAGCGATAAGCGTATTGACTATTTACCTGACTATGCTGCGCCGCAGCCGCAAGGCAAAAGAACAGATTGATGCGCTCAACAATGCCGCCAACCTACAGGTAATCGCAATGGAGGAGGCAAAGCGTCAAGCGATAAAGGACGAGCAGCAGCGGCTTGGGCAAGACCTTCACGACGGCCTTTCCGCGTCCATGGCCGCCATCCGCCACAAATTAGAGATACTGGCCATGGATGCCGGTGATGCGGTACTGAAAAGCGAACTGAGCACCCTGCAATCGGAGGTCACCCTTGCTTACGAAGCAGCCCGAAACAAAAGCCACGAATGGTTCAACGCCAGCGAGGAGCAAGACGAACAATCTTTTGAACAACGGATTAAACTATTAGTAGACAGCGCATTACCTGAAAGCCGATACAACAAATCCATTCACATCGATGACGGCGCATTGTCTCACGTGGGTATGGACACGCGGATTGCGTTGCTCCGAATCGTACAAGAAGCTGTAACCAATATCATCAAGCATGCCAAAGCAAAAGAAGTCAATATCTTAATTTATCAAGAAACAGACAACCTCGTGTTGTCCATAAAAGATAACGGACGGGGAGGGGAAATTCACAAATTGAAAAACAGTAGGCCATCGTTAGGCTTAAAATCCATTTGGCGTCGTGTGGAATACCTAAACGGCAAGGCAGACCTCCATTCCGGCAACAACGGAACAGAAATTGTAGTAACTATACCGCTCAAAATAAACCAACATTGAATCTCAATCACCACCTACCTCCTGCTCCACCTCCGCCACTGCTACCTCCGCCGAAGCTGCCGCTGCTGCCCCCGCCGGAGGAAGAGCCGCTTCCTGAGGATGACGATGAACGGTGTACCTTTTTCGGGATTACAACCGTGCCCAGCGAAACCCGGTAATCACAAAATGCACATTCCTCGATGCGTTCACCTTCACCCGGAGCACTGTAGGTTGCTGCTTTGATGGTTTTCACATATGGCTTTTTCAAGGTGCGGTAGTGGCATGAAGGACATTCGGAGAAGTTTTTCTTACGTAATCCGTCCCATCCCACTGTCTTAATTTCACCGGTTTGCACATGCTCCCAGATTTGGTAGCTGCGCGACAGGATTTTCTCTTCACTGAGTTGCCCGTTGTCTAACAAGTCTGTTTTTGTTTTCAACTGATCGCGGTCCAGCCGTTTCCAATTGCCCGAATCATCGGGCGGTATAAACCTCACCTGCATTGCATTCCTGCGCTTCAGAAATACGAGCAGGCCAACCAATGACAGGGGCGATAGCAACAGGGGTAGTATCATCCAGCGGTGATAAGTTGCCAGTGCTGAAAGGCGGTTTTTGTCATCGCGGTATGCCTTTCGGATGTACTCCTCACCTTTTGAATACTTGATCGCAATCGCCAGGCTACCACCCACCGCCAGGTACCACGGAATCAGGTTTGCCTGAAAAATGACTTCCGGTTGCATCCCCGTAAACCACAAGGCAAATACCCCGATAAACAAGATCATCAGCATGCATCCGCATCCACCAACCGCAGCTATTCCATTCTGCCCGACGGATTTATATCGCTTATTCTTTACGACCTTTCTTTCCGCAACATATCCGATCCACTTCATCGCGATAAAGGTCAATACGATGATCATCAACGAATAGCCCCCTACATCCTGGTAGCGGTAGAAAAACGACTGTTGCCGCATTTCTGCCTGTAATTCATCCGTGCTTTCGGGGTTCAGGAGGATATCCCGGATGGCCGAAATCGCTGCCAGCATACCCGCATCGTAGTTGCCCAGCCGGAATTCGGGCACTAAATATTGCTCCCCGATCCGTTTCAGCAGCGCATCGGGCAGCACCGCCTCCGTTCCATAGCCCGTAATGAACCGGTAGGCCCTACGTTCCGTTGCAATGAACAAGAGCAGTCCATTGTCGTTTTCCCGTTTACCGATGCCCCAGGTCTGGAAAAGCTCCAGCGCAAATTCAAAATCATCGTCGCCCACAAAATCAGAAATCGCCACAATCGCCACTTCTGCCGTTGTCTGTCCCTCTATTTCACGTGCCAACGCATTCAGGGAATCTACCGTATAACCACTCAGTATGTTTTCGGGATTACTGACGAAAAAATCCTGTCCCTGTTGTTTCGGATTCGGTATCGCTGTTAGGCTGTATTGAGCAACCGCCACCGGGCACATCATCGCGCATAATAGCAACCCATGAATAAGCGTGAACGTTATTTGCCGGATTAACATCATCGCCAAAGATAAAGATTCCCAAGGCGAAGGGAATAGCCGAAAACAGGGGTATTTCAGCTAGTTGGAATTGCGCATAGAATTGATACCTTCGCATGATGTCACTGCACCCGGATTATTTAGAAAAGAACCGGAATTCCTGGAATAAACGGGCTGAACTGCATTTCAATTCCCGGTTTTATGATGTAAAGGGTTTTTTGAAAGGAAAATCATCATTGAAATCAATAGAGCTTGGATTATTGGGCGACGTGCGAGGAAAAAAGGTATTGCACCTTCAATGCCATTTCGGGCAGGATTCGCTTTCCCTCGCCAGAATGGGCGCGGAAGTAACCGGCATCGATCTATCGGATAAAGCCATCGATTACGCCCGTAAACTAGCTCAGCAAATACAGCACGATGCAACATTCATTTGCTGCGACATCTATGATTTACCCAATCATTTACATGAAAAATTTGATATCGTTTTCGCATCGTATGGAACAATCGGCTGGCTCCCGGATTTGAACCAATGGGCATACATTGTTTCTCATTTCATGAAAGCCGATGGAAAATTCGTCTTTGTAGAATTTCATCCCTATATCTGGATGTTTGACGATGACCTGAACGAAATCACCTACAATTACTTCAAAGACACTCCGATTGTAGCTATTAAAGATCTTTCCTACACAGACGGAAAACCCGACGGTCAACTCACGGATATTTCCTGGAACCACAGCTTAAGCGAAGTAATCCGTTCACTGATCGGCAGTGGATTGCAAATTCAATCGTTTGAAGAATTTGATTATTCGCCCTACGACATTTTTGTCGGTTCCATGGAAGCCGAGAACGGAAAATTCCGCATCAAAAAATGGGGAAATAAAATCCCCCTCGTCTACTCACTTGTTGCAACGAAATCCCAATAACGGTGGGACGCTGCCCGATCGGAACGGGCGTTCACAAAAAACCCGGAGAATACTCCCCGGGTTCTCAGGTTACCAAGCTTCGACTGCTTGTACGCAGCGAGAGGTGTTAGTTTTTCGTAGTAAGAAAGTTGACCAATGCCTGTGGGTAGTCTGTCTGCACGATGTTCACGAGTGGCATCCGGTCAAAAAAACCTTCGAAATCACCCTCTTTTTCTAGGGCGGTACGGTCGGCATTGCCCAGTGAATTGGCCCATACCCGTACTCCTCTATCCCGCATGTCCCGGGCGAGCTCATCGCTGTAAAACGAATCATCAATATGGATCACCCGCACACGCGGTTCGTTCAGGAGGGTATAGACCATCTCTGCATTGCGCGCACGCGGCATCACCTTAATTTCAGGATTGCGGGAAAGGCAACGGGGCACCCATGTCGGATCGTACAGAAAAAACAATACCTGCCGCTCCATATGGAGTTGCTCCACAATTTGGTAACATGCTTCCGCAGCCTCCTCTGTATCCGCCTTGAAATCGATATCCACCAGCACATCACCTTTCACTGCCTCCAATGCTTCCTGAAATGTCGGGATACGCCACGCCGTAGGTTTTCCGTCAAACAGCAGATGGAGCCTTTTCAATTCACTTAGCGTCAGGTCTGCTACATTACCTTTCCCATCGGTTGTACGGTCTACCGTCCGGTCATGTAATACCACCAAGTGTCCATCTTTGGATTGCCTGACATCCAGCTCCAGAACCGCTGCCCCGGCCTGTACCGCCGCTTTAAAAGCAGGCAGCGAATTTTCAGGATGAGACACGTGGTTTCCCCTATGGGAAGCCACCAGCACCTGATCGGGTTGGTATAGAAAGATACGAAGCAGCGAATCCGTGCGGATCTGACCATACCCCACCGAAGTGAAAAATAGGACTAGCAACCCCGTCGACAGGAAACCGCGTCTTTCGGCTTTCCGGCCGTAATTCATTTGAAATCTGTACATCATTATTGATTTTAATAACCTGTATTCTGTGGGAATTCACCTGTGCTCAAATCAAGCTGCTGTTGGGGAATGGGCCTTATTGCATGGTAGTCTGCAATGTTTGAGGCACCATTCGCGTTGTACCGTTTCACACGTTCAACGAGTTTTCCCGTGCGTGCTAAGTCCATCCACCGCTTCTCTTCGCCTCCAAGTTCGCGGGCACGCTCGTCCAGCACAATATCCAAATTAATGTCAGCCGCATCGACGGGTTCCAGCGATGTACCTGGTTTCGATGCCCGCCGCCGTACCGCATTCAGGTATTCCGCTGATTTGACCGGATTTCCGGCAAGCAGGTATCCTTCAGCTGCCAATAAATAGGTTTCTGACAAGCGGTAGACAAAAAAATCCCGGAATCCGGCAAGGTCCTGCACACTCGCACGGGTGGGGTCGTCGTGCTTCTTGATCCCCCAGTGCATGTTGACTCCATTGGGTGCCGTGGTAGAGAATACGCCGGGTGCAATTTCCCACACCACCGTGTCGCCTATTGCCTTACCTGCGGGCAACGTTGCGGGGTTGTTGTAAAACCAATGGCGACGGAAGGTAACGTCGAAACGGGTATCATTTTCCTCAAACAATCCGATGAAGAACGGCGTGGGCCTGAACCGGGCATACGGGCGTCCTCCCTGGTTCACATCGCGCGCCAGTCCGGCAAATTGGTCGTATGCAGGCGTAAAAAATGCATGGCCCTGATTACCGGATCCATTGTTAAGCACCTCTTTCGTATACTGCACAGCGAATACAATTTCCTTGTTTTCCTGATTGTTATAGTCAAATACCGATGCGTAGCTATCCAACAGGCCGTAGGGCCCTTCATCGATCACCTGTTCAGCGGCTTGTGCGGCAGCGGCATTTTCGCCGAGTAGCAGCAATACGGCAGCCAGTTGGTGCAGAGCAGCGCCTCTGGACACCCTGCCGTACGCAGCAGGCGTCCAGTCCAAATGATCCACTGCAAACTGGGTATCCTCCTTCATGTGCTGCCAAATCTCTGTCTTCGGCGTACGCCCCGCGTCGGTGATGACACCTTTGGTTTCCTTATCTGTCCACACCACGTCACCAAACTGCAGGGTAAGCCAATAGTAAAAGTGCGCACGCAAAAATCGCACCTCTGCACGGTACTGGTCCTTCAGCTTGTCGGGAATATCCACGGCATCAACACGTTCCAATACGGCATTCGCCCCGTTGATGGCCCGGTAACAGCGGGACCACACATCGTATAGGTAGGACAGGGACGGGTCCAGCTCCGTGCTGTATAAATCCATCGATTTATATCCACCATCCTTTCCATGCATAAATAGATCAGTGCCGAACGTGGTCAATGTAAACCCCTGCTGGGATCCATACAGGTCGCGCAGCACAGAATAGACACCGTTTACCCCGTCGCGGATGCCATTAGGGGTATTATACAGCATGTCCGGTGTAGCTTCAGACAACGGCTTTTCTTCCAGGCTGCAAGAAAACGCTGTAAAACTCACTATCAGGCAAATCAGCACCCGATACAGGGTGGATATTGTTAAATTACGTTGTTTTGACATGGTTTCTAGTTTTTAGAACGTCGCATTGATACCGAATGAATAAAGTTTGGCAGACGGATACATGGCCCGTTCGCCGGAGGTTTCGAACTCCGGGTCATACCCTTCATACGGGGTGAACGTGAATGGATTCTCCGCTGTTACGTGGATACGCAGTCCCTGAATGCCCCAACGATCCGTCCAGCTTACGGGAAAGCGGTAGGCCAGCGCGAGGTTGCGCACCCGTACGAAGCTGGCATCTTTGTAAGCCAGCGTGGAGCCGAGGTATACCGATTCCTGGTTAACATCGGGACGTGGATTGGCGTTGGTCGGATTTTCAGGTGTCCAGTAATCCACATTTAAGTTATTATACCGACCGGCCAGGCGGTTGCTGTTGTTGTACCAGCTTGAACTGGTCAGGTATCCCTGTCGGGCATGCAGAACCGCAGAGAGCTCCCACTCCCGGTAAACCAAGCGGGTGGTCAAGCCCCCTACCCAATCCGGGGTCTGCGATCCCAGAATCACCCGATCGTCTGCGTCCAGCTTACCATTTCCGTCCACATCTTCCACCTTGATCATTCCCGGTCGGAATCCATAGGATGCCGCCTTTTCCGCCTCATCGAGCTGCCAGATACCGATTTTACGGTAGTCGTAGAAGGAATGGATCGGATGGCCGATAAACCAACCATTTCCGACATCGTCTGCTCCCGTGCCGAAGAGGTCAACGATTTCATTGCGGTTGCGCGAGAAATTAAGTCCCACTTCCCACGAAAAATCATTTTTCTCGATTACCGTTCCATTCACCGTCAGTTCTATCCCCTTGTTGCTGAGTGCTCCGATGTTCTGCAGCACTTCCTCAAACCCCGTACTGCCCGGCAGACTCCGGTAGAGCAGCAGATCTTTGGTATCCGCCTGATAGGCCTCAACGGTGCCCGAGAGCCTGTTCTTCCACAGACCGAAATCCAGGGCGAGGTTCAGCTGGCTGGTCGTCTCCCACTTGAGATCCGGATTGGAGATGGTGCTTGGCAGGAAGCCGGCACCGCCGGAACTTCCAAATGCATAAGCAGTCTTATCCAGCAGGCTGAATGTTTGGTAGGGTTCAATGCCCGTGTTGCCGGTTACCCCGTAGCTAAGGCGCAGTTTCAGGTCGCTCAGCCATTTGCTATCAGCAAGGAACTGTTCGTCACTGATCCGCCATCCCAATGCCGCCGACGGGAAAAAACTCCATTTATTACCCGGAGCAAAACGGGATGAGCCATCGGTACGTGCAGTCACGGTCGCAAAGTATTTGCCCCGGAAATCATAGTTCACCCGGGCCATGTAAGACAGCAGCTGCCATTTCTGGTAGTTGCTTCCTACGCTTCGGATTTCCCCGGCCGTGTTGAGCGCGTGATACAGTTGCGAGTCATACGGTAAATTCGCTACGTTTGTAGACGCAGTTTTCGCCTGTTGTTCCTGGTAACTCTGCAATGCAGTAGCCTGCACCCGGTGGTTTTCACCAAACCGGCGGTCAAAATCGAGGATGTTCTCCACGGTAAACGAGAAAATATCCGAATCACTCACACCCGCCTGGTTCAGCCCACCCTGGGTAACGGTGGTTTGTGATCCATAAAAATAACCCCGTTTGCCGTACTCAAGTTCAGGCCCTACATTCAGCCGGTATTTGAATCCCTTAGCCAATTGGTATTCACCGAATACACTTGCGAAAAGCCGTGTTCTAAAACGTTCGTCAAGCTGGTTTTCGAGATCCGAAAGTGGATTCACCCGTTGCCCCTCGTCATTTGTCGGCCGGAAGCGTGCGTTTCCTTCTTCATCATAGGGCACACCCAGTGGATTAAGCCTAACGATGTTGTCGTAAATATCATTGGTCTGCACGGTCTGTTTTGACCGGCTTGCAAAAGAAGATACACCGAATTTGAGCCGGTCATTCACCCGGTGATCCAGGTTAACGCGCAGGCCACCTCTGCGGTAAAACACACCCTCCAACAAGCCATCTTCACCGTAATAGTTCAGTGAGACCGCAAACTGGGTACGTTCGCCACCACCGTTGAAAGCCAGCTGATGGTTCTGTTTGTTGCCATTCTGATAGGCAAAATCCTGCCAATCGGTCGATACGCCATTTGCAAGGGACTGCAGGGCGATATCGTCGAACAATGTTTTGTCGGCAGGATAGGAACCATCGGCCGAAGCTGTCCGGTTTGCTTCACGGCGCAATTGCGCAAACTGCTCACCGTCCATCAAATCCAGCTTATTACTCAATTGGGATATTCCATAATATCCATCGTAGCTGATACGGGTTTTACCCAGTTCACCGCGCTTGGACGTAATCAGCACCACACCATTAGACGCCCGGGAACCGTATATCGCGGTTGCCGAGGCATCTTTGAGAACTTCAATCGAAGAAATATCCTGGGGATTAATTTCGTTGAGCCCCCCTGCCATGGGAATACCATCCAGCACGATCAATGGACTATTGGATCCCGAGATGGATTTTTCTCCCCGGATCCGGATATCAATTCCTCCTCCGGGCTCATTACCGCTGTTGAAAATATCAACGCCCGCTGCCTTGCCCTTCAGCGCTT
Source organism: Parapedobacter defluvii (assembly GCF_014642075.1). Classification (GTDB taxonomy): domain Bacteria; phylum Bacteroidota; class Bacteroidia; order Sphingobacteriales; family Sphingobacteriaceae; genus Parapedobacter; species Parapedobacter defluvii. The sequence goes on from NZ_BMIK01000010.1 coordinate 20,478, forward strand.
GTATGGGATTCGTGGTTGGTATCTCACTGATTTCGGCACCCCGTACCGAGGCAACGGACCCCGTCAGGTCACCGCGCTGCTGCGTACCGTACCCTACCACAACCACTTCCTGCAAGGCACCCTGCTCATCAGCAAGTACGAAATCGACCGTTGTACGACCGTCTTCCTTGACCACAACCGCTGACTTTTCCTGTTTTACATACGCAATAAATGAAGCAGAAACCGTGTAGCTTCCCGGTTGTACGGCAAGACTGTAATTCCCTTCCCGGTCGGTACTGGTACTCAGTCCCAATTCGCCGATGCGGACCGTAGCTCCCGACAGCGGTTCGCCGCGGCTGTCCGTAACCTTTCCGGCCACCCGGCCGTTGCGCTGTTTACGCAGTAATGTAACCGTACCAATCACCTCCTCCTTGTAGGTTAACCCGGTGTTGATAAGCAAATTATCAAGCACCTCCTTAAGTGATGCATTCGTAAACTGCACCGGCCCCACCTGTGGGTTGGCATCAGCCAGCAATTTTGACTCATACGCAAAGAACACCGTTTCTTTCCGTTCCAGTTGCGAGAGTGCATTTCGTAAAGTGGTCCGCCCGAAACTGATGTCCAGCCGTTTGCCGAGCACCTGCCCATCAGACGGATATGCAAGCAAAAGTTGGACAGTTGAAAGCAACCACATGTAAATGATCGTAGAAATCCGCATGATTTTTATTCCATGTCTGATTTGAATATTCATAAAAAGATTAGCTCTTCCTCGATATTCACGTTGATATTCAACCTGATTATATTGCATATCAACCTGAATTTATCTAAGTTTGAATGATTTTGTTAATTACCCTTTAACAGAATGCACGTGGCAGGTCAGACAGGTTCCAAGCTTTTTTGACGAACCATCGTGCGCAATCTACCGGGTCTGCAGGTTGCGGACCCGGCTTTTTTAATACAACCTGATTATCCCATTGGCTTCCCTCCTATATTGGCTTTGGTGGATTGAACAAATAACTTTCATGACCTGGTCAAGGCTGTAGGTTGAAGGTATGGTCAAATTAAACCGGTGTTCCCCGATCGCCGGGTTGTCCAGAACGAGGGTTGCCCCGAAATAATTCCGTAACACAAGCTTCAGTTCGGCTACCGTAGCATCCTGCAGGCGGACGACACCCTGTTGCCAATCGCTTTCCCATGTCTCTGCATTCCGTACCACGGCAACCGAGCCGTCAACACGGCTCATCACCATCCGCTCGCCGGGCAGCAGTTCGGGAGCCAGCACGTTACCCAAACTATCCCGCACCCGCACTTTACCCTCCGTCACCTCCACTGCCGATTCAGGCAGTGTCCCGTAATTACGCACACTGAAAACGGTACCAAGCACCTCGGTCGTCAATGCACCACTCCTTACAGTAAAAGGCTTAGCCGGATTGTGAGTTACTTCGAACGACGCCTCCCCTTCATCCAGCAGTACCCGGCGTTGCTGCCGTTTATCAAAGTCTTTAGGTACCCGGATTACGGTATTCGCATTCAACCATACCACAGAACTATCCGGCAAAACAATCCGCTTCACCTGCCGTACCCCGGTTTCCAGTGTCAGGTAATGCACCGTTTCTTCCGCTCCCATCGGCAACACCATCCGGAATATCCAATACGCAAAGGTGGCAATCAGGAATACCGAGGCGGCAGCAACCAGCCTGCGTGGCATTAACCGCCGTTGCTTCCGTTCACCGGGTCTGAGCTGTGCATCGATTTTGGAAAACAGCGAGTCAGCCACCTGCTTTTCCGTCTCTTCATCCGGGAAGATATCGCTATCTGTTAATAGCGGAAAGCCGTCATACCAGCGGTCTATCGCGCGTTTTTCTTTTGGTGTGGGGGTACCGGCCAAATACCGGCCAAGGAGCTGTTTAAATGTTTTCTTATCCAACGTTTGCTTCGTCTTTACCTTATTACATCCCGTAAAGGCAAAAACTACTTTTCGAAAACGTTACCTATTTATTAATTAATCATTAAGAAGGGAAAGAAAAAGACCCAAGCAGGTAAGGTATTCACCAGGATGCTCCTGGGTTATCTTTTTGCGCAGCCGGATGACGACTTCATGGAGGTTGTTTGATACCGTCTGTTCTGCAATCCCCAGCAGTTCGGCTATCTCGCGGATACTGCGGTTATCGCATCGGAGCAGAAAGGATTGCCTCATTTTTTCCGGCACATCTTCCAGCGCCAGCTGCAGAGACCGGTCAAGTTCGGCTTCACGTACGGGATCGGTACCGGCCTCCAGCAGGATGTCAAGCTGCTGCATTGCCCTCTCAATTACCCGCTGTCTTACTTTTTCCTTTTTGTAATATGAGAGGACCTGCATTTTCACACAACCCAGCAAGAACGCCTCCATTGAAGTGGTTAAGGAAAGACGTTGGCGTTTCTGCCACACACGTACAAATACATCCTGCACAATGTCCTGGGCGGCCGCATCGTCATCTACGCGGCTGCGCGCATGCGTATACAGCAGTTTCCAATAGCGGCGATAGAGATCCCCATAAGCATGGGGGTCGCCGGTTTGCAATAAGGTTGTCCACTCAGTGTTTGTCATATCACGTTGCCGCAAAGCTACAAAAGTGATATTAACGGAAGGTTAAGACTCCGATGTGATTCAGGATAGCTTAAGCTCCAACTTCATCATTAAATCAATCTGCTCATCGGCACCCAGTTTAAAGATATGTTTGCCGAATTCAACGAAACCGTTCTTTTTGTAAAAAGCAACGGCCCGATGATTTTCTTCCCAAACACCCAACCAAACATACCTGGCATCTTTCTCTTCGGCAACCTCAACAGCTTGCTGATACAACAACTGGCCCACCTTCTTACCTTGGAAATCTTTTCGCACATAGATCCGTTCGATCTCCAGTGCACCCGGCTCCTGCGGTTCGCTCTGTGCATTCCCAACATTTATCTTTAAGTACCCGGCTATTTCATGGTCCTTTTCAGCAAAGTAAAATTCAGAATTCTCACATTGCAGTTCCGATTTCAGCGTTTCGATGGAAAACCGCTCAGTAAGGTATTTTTCCATATTCTCCGTGCTGTTTACGGCCGAAAATGTATCGGAAAAAGTCTGCCGGGCAATTTGCTGCAACTGCACTGCGTCACTTATCGTTGCTTTCCTGATGTTCATAAGTTCGTATCTATTCTTATCGGTCTCTTCCGATTCAGGGGACGAATATAGGAACATCATTCAAAAACCACATAATGCCATGGAAACCCATGTCTCAAACAAAACACGTTGTCTCAACAAATCCAATAAATTGGTTACACTACTCAAAGTAGCTGCGAGCGCCGTATCGGGCCAGCAAATGGATATTGGCCGCGAAGGCGATCTGGAGTTATAGCGGTCCATTCATCGCTTTTTTAATCCGCGCCAATGCCTCTTCATAAAACTGCAGGCTTTCTTTTATTTCCTGCATATTGTCCGTCGGATTGCGCTCATACTCGATTGACAGGAAGCCGGAAAAACCTTGGTCGACCAATTCGGCCAGCATCGCCTCCACCTCATTCACTCCCGTGCCCCAGACCACATCTTCGGCGTCCATGCCTGCTACGGAAACATCCTTGAAATGCAGCTCCATCAACCGGCCGCGCACCGTTTGCAAACCCGCCACCGGATCCAGTCCGGAGCGAACCCAGTGCCCTACGTCTGCACACACACCTATCCGCTCACTTTTCCCTTGGATCCGGTTCATCAACGTATCCGGATTCCAATATTGGGAGGGCGCCGCATGGTTATGGATCGCCACATTGATCTGATATTGATCGCACAATGCCGAAACCAATTCCAAGTACCTCGGATCGGGTTCGGAAACGATGTTCTCGATCCCCATCGCCTTTGCAAATTCGAACAGCGCCGTCCATTCCGCTTCTGAATCCGGACTGATTACACCGAAATCAATCAATTTTACCTCTTTTGATGCCAGGTAATCCAGCACCTTTTCCCGTTGATCGTCATCCATCGCAGGAGACATGGTACCCTCCACCCCTCTGCCAATGGGCTGGCCGGGATAACCGCCGATGTAGTGAATTCCCAACTCCCTTGCCTTGTCTACCGCCTCAAAAAACGTGTGATTGCGGAAGGTATAGGCCAGGATGGCCATTTTCCAGGGCACATCCGACCGGCCAGCGTCCGAACGCTTTTCTGGCTGGGTACACGCACCGCCTGTCAGCAAAAAAAGCATCATCAGGGTTACAAATAAAATACGTTGTTTCATAGTTTTGTTATAAATTTTTAATCGTTTTGAATCGTATATTTCAGCAGCAGCGAGCTGCAGGGATCGGGCAACGATAATTCCAGTCCCTGGGACAGCTCATGTCCGGTCTTCATAACCACGTCGTGGGTATCGCTATTTTCAATTGCATACCTTTTGCCGGGCGATACACCCGAAAGCTTGACCGTGATCGTACTGTCCGGTGCCTCCTGTCTGCGGAAGCCGACGATGTATCCGCTGTTGTCAGACGGCCGATGCAGTTGATACGCCATCCAGATGCTGTCGGTAGTCATATCGTCGTGCGTTGTCAGTGGATAATAATCCTCGTAAAAATAGGGTCTCACCGCACTGAATTCCGTCTGGCAACGCAGCATTTCGGTGATGGACGATGCACGGTCCGTCACCTTCCAGTTATAGACGACAGACGTTCCCAAGCTCGATCGGAAGGTAAATCGATCATCCTTGTCGACGCCCGTACCCGTCTGTGGCAGGAAAAAATTCAGGCCGTAGGTATGTGTCTGGTACCCCACCGGTTCGCCATAATGGTAATCCGTGCGCCACATCGGTGCACTTCGTTTCATGGATTCGAAATCGATGCGCCTACCTCCGCTGGCACAGTTGTCTATGATACCTTCCGGAAACCGTTCCAACAGGTAATCCCAAAATGCATACAACCCTTCGATGTGACGGATTTCGTGTATCCCCCGCCTACCGGGCTCATCATTTTCCGCCCAGAAATTATCCACCCCCATATTGAAATCCTGCCGGTAGTAATCGATGCCGTTGGCTTCCATGAAATCGCCAATAAACCCGCACAGCCAATCCCGGGCTTCTTTGTTTCCGAGGTCAAAGAGGTAGGCATCGGTACCCTTTGCATCCAACATCCATTTCCGCAGGTTGATTCCCCAATCCGATTCCTTGATCACCCGCTCCGGTTCAAACCACACCATGAACTTGGCTCCTACTCGGTGTGCGGCATCTGAAATCGGTTTCAAGCCATCGGGAAAGCGTGCGCTGTCGATGGTCCAATTGCCGACGGTATTTGACCAGTTTTTATTATTTTCCACATCCCCTGCGTGGGCATACCAACCTGCATCAAGCCAGAAAACTTCAGGGGTAAGCTTGAATTGTTTATACCGGTTGATAATTGCCAGTGCATAGTCCGTTGTCAGGCAGGTATATTCATTGCAGGGAAACGGATCGCCGTAGTTAAAGCTCGCCGAAATGGGATAACGTGCCGGCTTTCCGTGTATTTTCGGCGTTTGCTGCTCGATGATAAAACGGCGGAACAGGTTATGCCCCACCATCCGGTCTCCACCTTTCCAGAACAACAGGCAGATACTCGGCGTACGGATAGATTCGTCGGCATGCAGGTACGTGTCCAGCCATTTCATGCCGGACATGAGCGAAACGCCGTTCCCCGCATTACCCGTGAAATCCGCATACCAGGTTCCCGACCAACCAACAGCCACCATTGCACCCTGGCCGGAAGCGGATTCGATATTGAAAAAAGGAAACGCATTATCCGAGGAACGGCCGCTCTCCGGTGAAATCTGCAGGGTTTCACCGGGGGCCAATACCTTTTTCCGCGGGTGGAAATCTGCTTTCGACACGTGTGTTCCATCGGCATAGTGCAGCGTGATGCGGTCGGATGAATCATAGTGAAAATCCATGTCAATCACTTTGACCGCTTGCAGTGTAGGCGAATCAGTTGCACCACCGTTGGTAAAACGGAGTACCCATTCCACGGCGTTATACGCCGGATATGCCTTCAGTTGGCACATCACCTGAAGTTTGGTCCGTTTGTCAGTCCATGTATAGGTCTGTTCGACCACACCCGGTTCACTTTCAGCGACACGTTCGGCAGAAAAATTCCACTTCCCGATGAACTTGCTCGAATGAACCCCATCGTAAACAAACGAAAACGGTGGAATCAGGCCCTTCTTGAAATGGCTGCCTACCCACTCTACCACATCGGTGGATTGTCCGGTAAACTTAGCCACGTTTTGCCCATGCGCGTAATGAGGAGAAAGTCCCCACACCCGCAGGCATACATATATACCTATCTTTTTCAGCATAACGATCTGTTTTTATTCATTTTATCTTAGATTACCTGACAGGTAAGTGCGTTGCACGGGCTTAATCAGCCAAACCATATAAAACCAAACCAATGCGATCACCGCGATGGCGGCCAGCTGCGTACCGAAATGGTCGGACGCCACACCTAAAGCAGGCGTCACTACTGCACCACCGGACACCCCCATGATCAGCAGCGCCGACACTTCGTTGGCCTTATCCGGCATCCGCTTCATGGACAGGGAGAATACAATGGCAAACAGGTTGGCATAGCCCAAACCGAAGATGCTGACAGACACGAGCATCCCCCAAAGGCTATCCAACAGAAACATCCCCAGTAGGCCTACAATGGCCACAAACACACTATACGTATAAAATTTAACCTCTGCGTAGTTGAGCAATAGCATCCCGCCCACAAATGCCCCCAGCGTGCGGGCGAAGAAATACACGCTGTTGCCCAGGCCCGCTTCACTCAGCGGCAGGCCGCATTTTTCCATCAGCAACTTAGGAAAAGTCGCATTCATCCCCACATCTACCCCTACCAGCACCAATATGCCGATGAAAAACCAGGCGATGTACCGGTCCCTGAACAGCCCGAGTGTGGCACCGAAAGACACGGATGCTCCGCTTCTAGACGGCTGGATCGGCGTAAGCCATAACCACAACAGTGCAATCAGCGACGTAAGCGCATACACCGGAAACACCAGTTTCCACCCATAGACGGTGCCCGCTGCCCAGGTTGTAAGGATGGGTCCCAAAAACGAACATACCGCTTTCACGAACTGCCCCAGGGTGAGCGTACCGGTGAGTTTTTTGGTGCTTACCACATCGGTGACCAACGGATTCAGGGCAACCTGCAAAAACGTATTCCCGATGCCTACGAACGCAAACGCCACCAGTATGTGCGAAAAATCATACGAAATTACCGGGATTCCCAGTGCAATCACGTGCAGGAAAAAGCTCAGCAGCACCGTATGCTTCCGGCCGACCTTGTTGATCAGCATTACGGTAGGCACCGAGAGGAGGAGAAACCACACGTAACATGAGATGGTCAGTCTATTTGCCACCGTATCGGTCATCGAGTCAAAGTCCTGCTTGACGTAATTAATCGCCAGGCCGATGATGTCTACGAAGCCCATGACAAAGAAGCCGAACATTACGGGGAGGACGTGTATACCGCTTATTTTCTTTTGTTCCATCTGCTGCGGTCTTCTTATTGTTGGCGACAGAGTACAACGGAATGGGGAGCGATGTCTATCGGGAGCTTCCCACTTTTCACATCGGCGTGCGACGCTGGCGCAAGCATGCGATCGTCAGCGGGAAGTGTTTGCTCCTCATAGCGGTAAATCGCAAAATTCCCTTCAACCGACGAATTGACTACCGCCAGGGATTTTACCGAATCCGTGGCATTGGCAAATACGTAGGTCCATTTTCCCTCCGGGTCGCGGAACGCCGTACCGATGGCAAAATCATCACGAAGGTCGATGGGGTGTATTGCCGACCCGGGCTTTACAAACCGGCTGAGCAGCGCATAGGCATGGTACTGCGGCCGCACCTCATAATCTTCCTTGATCCGGTCATAAGTCGAGTCTGTCTTGTATGCTTCCTTCACATACTTCCATAACCCCAGTTGCTGCATCTGCTGGTAATCGGCATCGCGGCCGTAGTACTGGTCAATCAGACTCCAATAGCTGATGCCTGCCGCCCCTGCATTCAGGAAATTGAGGGCGAGGCGCGTCATCAGCACGCCCCGTTCGTATCGGTCGATGTCCCGTTGCCGGGTGGCGCCCACGGTTTGGTTCGAACCGAACTCACCCACCAGGTGGCGTTTCCCCGCGCGTGCGGAAATTTCCACGTTGTTCCGTTCCCAGCGGGCAATTGTATCATTCGGCGTGTCGTAGCCGAATATATATGTATGGGAATTGAACACATCGGCTATGTCCGCCAGGTGCTCCGCGCAATCTTCCAGGTAAAAGGTCCGGGTATCGGTGTTATCGGATAAGTTAAACCGCACCTGGTCGCGGATGCCGTCTTTTTTGAAACGGGCATCCAGTACCTCCGCCATTTTGATGTATTCAGTTGACGTCAGCAGCGGACCGCCGTCGGGCTCATTCATCGGCGTGATTTCATTCACACATGTGTAATGGCGGTCGTCAACGAGGTGTTTGATGAGGGCGGAGTAATTTTCAGCCCATTCGTCGTAGTCGGTAGGCCCCGTGATCCACACATCTTTCTTTGCCGGGTCGGCCATGAAGCTCGTCTTCACGTGTGCATAGGCCGGATCCAGCAACGATACCGATACCGGACATCCCCATACCACGATGCAGACGTCCATGCCCTGTTCCTGAGCCAGATCGAGTACCTTATAAAGGGATTGCATTTCCGGCGAATCGAAGGTGAACCGGCTCCGGTCGGTCACATGGGGGTCGTCATTATCATTGACCGGCTCATACCATTGGGGCAGCGCCATCACGCGGAACTTCTGCAGCTCCATGGCTTTCACCCTGCGTACTACATGCTGCCAATCTTCCGGCTTCGCCCCGTCGTTCCGTGTCAGGTTCTGGGCAAAAAAGTGGGGGTCAAATTCAGCGCCTACAGCTTCCAGTGTGACCGGGGTAGCTTCGCCCACCGTTACGTCGGTATAGGAGGTGGAGGTGCCATGCTGGCATGAAGCAAGTGCCAGCATACATAACAGTCCGCCTGCGAAAGCAAACCGGCCGTGTTGTTTATTTCTTCTTTCCATCGTAATTTAGCTTTTAGCTGGTTATTTTTATGAATGTCCCAATTTTATTTCAATTGCCTGTATCAGGGTATGGATGACCTTGATGTGGATTTCCTGAATCCGGTCGGAATACGCCGCCGCCGGACTGGCCAATACATGATCTGCCAGCGCAGCCAACCGGTTTTCACCCACCTGTGTCAGCGCCACCACCCGCATGCCCTGCTGCTTCGCCGAAGCAGCCGCCCGCACTACATTGCCCGAGTTGCCGCTCGTACTGATGGCTAACAGGAGATCCCCCGGATTTCCCAACGCTTCCACCTGCCGGGAGAATATTTCCTCGAAGGAATAATCGTTGCCCACACAGGTAATGTAGGCTGCATCGTTGATGGCAATCGCCGGATACGGTCGCCGGTTGTTGCGGTACCGACCAGTCAGCTCTTCGGCAAAATGCGACGCATCACACAGCGACCCGCCATTACCGCAACTGATGATCTTACCCCCGGCCCTCAATGTTTCGGCCATGTCTGTAGCCACCTTGTCAATCAATGCGGCTGTTTCCCAACTGACAAACTGGTCCAGTACCGCTTTGGACTCGGTAAGGCTGTTATAAATAAACTCCTTCATAATTTTTCATTCGAATAAATTGTTTTTAAGCGGCAATGAAGCTGTCATGATTTTTCACAGTTATTTGTTGAAAAGGTGTTCAAGAGCTCGCAAGCTCGGTTTAATTATTTCACTGTGCGATTTTTGAAAATCATGACGGTTTCATTTTTGGTCAATAGATCTGCCGCGACCGACAGTGCCGAATAAGAACCGATCTGCTCACCCAGCTGAGATCCTACTACGCTGCATACCTTGCTGGAATTGGACAGCGCCTCCTGGCCGATGGTTTCCAGCATCCGCGGCTCCATCAGTTCCTTGCAGCGCGTGTACACACCCCCGATGACGATCAATTCCGGATTGAGGATATCGATGATGATAGACAGCCCCTCCCCGAGCTTCCGGGCCGAAATATCGAATACCTTTAAGGCCAGTGTATCTCCTTTTACAGCTTCTTCGGCTACCTTCTGCGCGGTAAGAACTTCCAGTTCATCCGCACCGCACCAAGGCACAGCGATTCCCATCTGTATTTTTTCGGTCACGAGCATCCGGGCCACCTGCGTAATGCCCGCCCCGCTGCAAAAACCCTCAAATGACCCCCCTTTGCCATACCCCACGGGGCCGAAGCTCGACAAGCGTATGTGGCCTACTTCCCCTGCGTTGTCATTGGTGCCCGCATACAGGCGGCTATCCAGGATCAGTCCGGCACCGAGCCCCGTACCAAACGTCATGAATACCATGTTCCGAGTACCACGGCCCGCCCCACACTTCCACTCCGCCAGTGCACAGGCGTTTGCATCGTTCTGTAAGCCCGCACGCACGCCAATACGCTGTTCGACGATGGATACAATCGGAATACCGTCCCAACCCGGAAGATTGGGCGGCGACATGATCAGCCCCTTATTCGTATCCAGCGGTCCGCCGCAGCTGATGCCGATTGCTCCCACCTGCGCTTGGGTCAACCCATGCTTTGCCATCATGCCTTCTATAGCCGAACAAATCGCAGACACGGTTTCATCCACCCCGGCGGTGGGGAACCGGTCTTCATCCACTAATGTAATCCCCGCTTCGCTGTAGTGACCATACGTAACCGCGCATTTCGTTCCTCCGATATCAATTCCTAACAAGTATTCCTTCATTTCCAATCAGTTAATAGCATATATATTTGTTTTCCCTAGTAATTCGTAGTATGTATCCAAGTTAAACGGAGGTTCGCCGTATAGGTAGTGATTGGTATACGGCTTTCCGTCAATTTCACAGCGGATCAGCAGCATCCCTTGCCCCTGTAACGCCGGCAATTCCGAGATCACAGATTTGCCGTTTGCCGGTACCGTAAAGTCGCCCTGATAAAGCGTTTTTCCGGAAGCAATGTCCGTTACGGTCACATACCCCCCAGAATCCTTCCGCGTATCGTTGACGACAACCAGCGGGTGCTTACCCGCTTTGGCATCGTTGATAAACACGCAGACGTTTTCCTGCACGTTCTTCAGGAAATGGAAGGCCAGCTTTTTGGAATTGTAGTAATCCGTCACGGCATCCGACAGGATGGGCCAGCCGTCGCGGATGTTCCACCAGATGATGCCCGATCGTTCGGGCTTATCGCCCCGCCACTTCTCGACGAAAAATTTCATCGCTTCGGCCTGTACCGCCTGCGAAGCGCGGATGAAGTTGTCCAGGTCCGCAGGCACCGATCCAAACAAGATCTTCACCTGGTTGGTCATCAAGTCATTACGTCCGCCCTGCTTCGGCTCATCGGGAAACGGCCGTACCGCCTTGGTCATCCACTCGTCGTTCCACAGTCCCACTTTCCCATCCAGCCAGGGATTGACTGCATCCTTGGTGAACATCTTTTCCAGTGTACTCCGGTTGGGGAGGCCGTGGTAGCCGATTTCACTCACAAACCGGGCCTTGGCCTGGGTATAATACGCATCTTTGTAGTAGCCCCGCGGCCCCCAGAGGTGATTTTCGGGCAGCAGGTCGTCGTGACTGCCTTCGTCATAGACCTGCTGGCTGTAATAAGGCGAGCTGGGCAGAAACGGACGGGTGGGATCCATTTCATAAATCACCCGCGGCAGCACCTCCCTGCTTACGCGATCCCTGTTCGGGTCGATGTTGAAATTAATCAATGTCCAGCGCAGTGCCACATCATCTTCGTTGTTTCCGGCCCACAGCACCAGCGAGGGGTGGTTTCTGAGCTTGGTCACCACCGCGGTGGCCTCTTCTTCGATCATACGGGCGAAATCATCGCGTTGGGGATAGAACGTGCATCCCATCGCAAAATCCTGCCACACCATGATGCCATTTTCGTCGCACAGGTCAAAAAACCGATGATCCTCGTACACGTTGCCGCCCCAACACCGCACCATATTGCAATTGGCTTCCACCATCAGTTGGAAAGCATCGTCCAGCAAAGCGGCATCCCGGCTGTGCAGCGCATCCAGGGGCACCCAGTTCGTGCCCCGCGCAAATACCGGCTCGCCGTTTACCACAAAACAGAACCGCCCGTAGTCGTTTTCCATATCGTTGTGTTCGGTTCTATCCAGGTGCACGGTACGTATGCCCACACGGCACTCCGCTTCCGAAAGCACGTTGCCTTCCTCGTCTTCCAGCGCCACGTTGGCGTCGTACAGGGCCGGGTCGCCGTAGCCCCGTGGCCACCAGAACGCCACGTCCTGCAACTCAATGATGCCCCGGAACGCGTGCGAAGTGACCCGCACCTTTTCCTCATGGACTACCTTCCCGCCACGGCTCAACGAGATACGCGCCTGCGTACGGTCGAGCTTTTCAAACGGAATGGCCAGTTGCACATCCACGAAAACCCGGGCTGTTTTGGCTTCCAGGTCAATGCTGGAGGTCATCCACTGGGTATTGACGATGTGTGCCTCGTTGATCACCTCAAGGGAAACATCGCGCCATAAACCTGCGCTTACCAGGCGTGGCATGATATCCCATCCATACGCATGCGGCGCCTTCCGGATGTAGGTAGACTCTGTAGCCGCGAAGTTGCCCACGCTGAACGTACCCAGCATATACTGCTGGGCTTCGATCACCGCCGAACGGATAATGACCTGTAGGGTGTTTTCTCCACCAGCCTTGAGCACGTCGGTCACGTCGTATGCATGTTCAATGAACATGTTGCTTGCCGAGCCGATGTGGGTTCCGTTGAGCCAGATTTCCGCCAGGCAATCGATGCCGCCGAAAACAAGCCGCACCCGCTCACCGGGCTTCACCCCGGGTGTGGAGAAGGTCTTTGTGTAGCACCACTGGTATCCCTCGTATTTCCGTAGGGCGTAGACGTTACTGCCAATCATGGGATCGGCAATCAGGCCAGCCTTGAGCAGATCCAACTCCACATTGCCCGGCACCGTCGCAGCGATCCGCTGGGCGGCTACCACCCCCGCCAGTTCCTCCGGACTGGTAATGGGGCGTTTCGGCTGAGGGAAAAAGGAAAGCTCCCACGTCCCATTGAGCGGAGTATCGTCCGCCCTCAATCCAAGTGAGCTCATGCCGATCAGCATTACAGCCAAGCCCAATTTTACGTACTTCTTCATTGCTTGCTTTTTTATCACTTTCGCATCCGCTCATTCACCTTCCTAATCTCCTGCAGCATGTATTCCCGCGGGCCGTTATCCGGTGATACATTGATCCCTTCCTCGGTATCATGCGGCGGGTAATCAAATACCCACATGGCCGAGAGCGGTACCTCATTGTCTTCGATCGCCTCCAGTAATTCCATGAATTTCTCGCGGGTTTCAGTACCGTACTTGGCCTCCTGTGCGCCCCACTCGCCGAGGAACAACGGCTTTTTAAGCTCGCCGGCCGCCTCCATGCTGGCGCGGATCAGGCCCTCCACACCGACCGAGGCGTCGGAAAAATACCCCTCTTCGGCCGATGCAGGATACACATGGGTGCAAAGCACATCGATCGGATCGGGGTTCTGCACCCCCAGCATTTCGATAAATTGGGAACGGGTATCTTTTGTCCAACTTTGGTTTTTCCAAAGATTGCGTGCCGCCGGCCGCTGAATTGCATTGCCCGTAATGACGATGCGGGTGCCGTCGTATTTACGTACTTCCCGGGCAAACGCCCGCATCATCACCAGCAGATCGGCTGTATATAATTTATCCTCCTTCGAACGCGTAGTTGGGGTACCCAGTTCGGGAACGATGGGTGGCAGGTTGTCGTTATCGCCCGGCAGGTCCACCAGCAGGTTCACCTCGTTGCCCTGCTCCCAGCCCCATATCGCCGGCGAATCGCGGTACCGCACCACCACATCGCGGATAAATTTCTGCATGAGTTCATGGGTCTTGCTACCCGTATCTCCCCACCGGTTCACCGGCTCACCCACCAGGTCGGGTACGGTGGGTGTATGCCAGAAAAACGACGGAATCAATCCGATGCCAAACTCTTCAGCGGCCGCTACGAATGCATCCAACTGCTGGAAATAAGCATCCCGGTTGTTTAAGTAGCGGTCCCAATTTTTTGGCCAATAGCCATTTATGGCAAACCGGATAAAGGGAATATTACGTTCCTTCAGGTACGCCAAACCGGTCCGGTATGATGTGTTGTTTTGCTGCCCGTCGTCTAACGTCCGGATAAAAGCATTGAAGTAATTGACGCCGATCGCCCGGTAGGGCTCCCCATTGAGCAACAGTTGCCCTGATGCCGATACAGACAGACCGGGATAGTGTTCTGCTTTCGGCGGTACGTTGGTATCGTCGTCAGGTGGCGTGCTGTCCGGACCTTTGCTGCAGGAATAACTTCCCCCAAAAGCCAGCAATCCAACCAAAATTAAGCTCCATTTTTTATACATCTTCATTTCTCCTTATGATCAATGAATACACTCACGTTTGCGGAAGCGAGCCTCCACAAACGTGAGTGTTCCAATTAATATCCCGGATTTTCTACCAAATTCGGGTTTGCAGCAATGCGCCCTTGTCCGATGGGAAAATAATAATTCTTTTCGGGGAACGTCGGCGTTTTTGCACGGCCATCGATGTTATCGATAAAATCCAGACGGTATTTCCCGGTTGCCGCATCGTACATATACCGCAACCCGGCATACGTACGGGTAAGCTCCGTAACCGCTGTCCGCCAACGGCGCAGATCCCAATACCGGTGGTTCTCGAACACCAGCTCCACCTTCCGTTCGTGGCGTATTTTCTCACGGTCTATGCCTCCCAGTTCGGCAATGCCGGCACGTCTGCGGATCTGGTTGATCGCATCCAACGCTTCCCCTGCACGTCCCAGTTCAAAAGCCGCTTCAGCATAATTCAACAGAATCTCCGCATAACGGAAGATCAGGTAATCCGTGGTCGATTCGCAGAACCAGGTGAAATTATCCGCCTCGGGATCCAGGTATTTCATCACCCCGAAACCCGTGCTGGGCGTATTGCCCTCCTTGAACCGCACCAGCTGGTCGCCTACTGCCGCTACCCCTTCGTACGAATCGTAACGCCCATCAACGAGATCGCCGCTGCGCGAAATGATACCGTTATGCATATCGATGGTATTATCACCCAGCACGCCACCCACCGCACCTGGCCATGCAGTACCGTTTGTCCAGATCGAGGCAAAGAAACGCGGATCGCGGTCGCCCCAGAGTTCTTCCATCGTCCACAGGCGGCTTTTGGCATACGTACGATCAATCACGCCCGAGGTGCCGTCTTTGCGTTCGAATTCCTCGACCATATCCAGGTATGGTCCGTGGTAATTGCCCACCCCCCACACATTCGGGCGCGGACATTCCACCATATCCCATGACCACCGGTTGGAGCCACCGGCCTGGAAACCCGGTCCGGAATGCCGCTTCACCATGATCGCTTCCCGGTTGTCCTTTTTCAAGAAGATATTCTTGAAATTCTGTACTTTATCAGCATCGTCGTCATACAGCCCGTGCGCGCTTTCGGTCATGATGGCCTTGGAAGCATCGTAGCTGATCTGAAAATACGCTTCCGCTTCGCCTGCCGGAATGCCCAGTAAGCCGTTGAGTTGCTGGGTACCGAACTTCGCGATACTCCCGGCATACAACGCCGCCCTTCCGCGGAGTGCCAGCGCCGCCCATTTGCTGGCGCGTCCGGCCTCTGCTGCGGAAGGCAGGATTGTCGCAATCTCCCCGGTCTCGCTGATGATGAAATCGTACAGCTCTTTTTCTGAATTCCGCTTGGGATACAGCTCGGTAGAGTCCGCATCCAGCGCCTGCACCTTCGTAATCAACGGAACACCCCCATACCGCTTCACCATGGCGAAGTAGCAGAATGCCCGTAAAAAGCGTGCCTCGGCGATACGCTCCTCCACATTCGAAATGGACGATTCGGCGGCCCGCTCAATAAAATTATTCAGGTTCCGGATGGTATAGTAGGCATTTCCCCACCATTGCAGCTCGGTACCGTTCGCCTGTATACCGTTCTCTTTCACGCCCAGTAAATGTGCCTGTGCGCCGAAGTTATACTTGGCTTCATCCGTGATTTCAATCGTACGGACGGGGCCCTCCATCTGGGCACTGAACCCCATGATGGTACCGAAGCTATTGTCGTCGCGGTTCATCGGCGCACCGTCCCACGTATTCATCAGGTTGATCGCGTCGCCAACCATCACGGGTGTACAGGCATAGAGCTCCGCCAGGTGCGCATCCAGCAAATAAGGATCGTTCCATACCACGGCATCCGTATACCGATCCGTGGGAACCTGATCCAATACTTTATAACAGGAGGTCATGGCCGTTGTAGCCAACGCCAATAGGACCAATTTATAGTTTGTCTTCATATCCAAAATCAATTAAAATGAAAGATTACATCCCACACTCATGGTAAATTGCTGGGGATAATAAATACCCACGCCGTATCCTTCGGGCATCTCCGGGTCTACGCCATACTTGTTGAGTGAGCTCACCGTATAGAGGTTGGCACCGGCCACGTAAACACGGAACCTGCTGATGCCCGCTTTTGACAGGATTGCCGTAGGCAGCTCATAGCCCAGCGACATGTTTTTGAGGCGTGCATAAGCCGTGTTATGATTCCGGTAGTCCGAATAAAAATCGTTGGTGGATGAGCCTGCCGGTCTCGGAAGCAGTGCATCCGCACGGTTATTGTCGCGGTTGTTCCAATAATTACCGTAGTACAGCACCGTGGGAGCACTTTCCAGCATGACGTTGGTCGTGTAGTCGAATGCTCCCTGTACAAGAGCCGAGAAATCAAACCGTTTGTATCTTAGCACCAGGTTCAACCCGAATGTCCAATGGGGTTCGGCCCCTTTGCCGATCTCCGCCTGATCGCGCCAGTTGATGACGTTATCGCCGTTCAGGTCCTTGTATTTCACATCACCGGGCCTGAGCGAAGCGTTGTCCTGGTTCAGGGCATCAAATGACAGGGGCCAGTTGTCAATCTCCTCCTGACTGGTAAACAACCCATCAAATACGTAACCGAAGCGCCTATCGGTATATTCCCCGCTCCGTTTATACAGCCGTATTTCATCGGGGTCGGTATAAGCAGGTTCGTCGATGGACAGCCACTTAGATCGTGAGTAAGCGATATTTCCGGTGACGTCATATTTCCACTCGCCCGCTGTACCGGCAGTTCCGAGCCTCAGTTCCACCCCCTGTGCACGTTGGCTGTTCAGGTTTTCCACCGGCAGCTCTGCACCGAAAGTAGTCGGCAGCGATTGCGTCCGGCTGCCCGGAATGCCTTTCCGTTCACGGCGGAATACCTCGAATTCACCGTATAGCTTTTGGTGCCATAACGAGAAGTCGAGCCCCGCATTGTAAATAGCCATCTGTTCCCAGGTCAAGCCGGTGTTGGCCAGTCCCGTAGGGATCAACCCCGAATACAGTGTGTTGCCCAGCGTATAGGTACCGTCAAACCGGTAGCCCGCCAGGTAGGCAAAATTTGCCACCGCATCGTATCCCGACGATCCGTAGCTCGCCCGGAGTTTCAGAATGTCAAACACGTCGTATTTGTTCAGGAAATTCTCCTTCGCGATGTTCCATCCCAATGATACGCTGGGGAAATAGCCCCACCGCTGCCCTTGGGCAAACCGGGAAGACGCGTCGGCCCGGAGAATCGTTTCCACCATGTAGCGGTCGCGGTAGCTATAATTCAGACGGCCGATCCACGAGACACGGCCATTTGCGAAGCTGGAAGAGTTATTGGCCGAAGTGGTACGGTCGCCCGCGAACAGCTCTTCAATGGCCATGGACTGGAATCCACCGCGCGACGCATCAAATCCTCGTCCCCTTTCGTAGATGTACTCATACATAAACATCCCCGATACGTTGTGGGCATCCAGAAACGACCGGTCGTAGTTTAACGAATATTGCTGCACCAGCCGGTTGTCTGTGCTTGCAGCTCTGCTGAGGAACATCGGGTCCTGTGAGCTGCGCACATACGTATAGTCACCGGTCTCGGCGCTGTACGTATAGAACCGTTCCTGGTTCTTTACCACCTTTTGGTCGAAGGAATTTGCCCGGTAGATCATCACCCCTTTGGCATTCAATCCGGGTACCGCAGTGAAATCGTACTTCAGCTCCCCACGGAGTTGCGTGATGCTGTTCACTTTATCCTGTGCCCCACTCAACTCCGCATTGGTACCGAAGATCGGGTTACCATACGTAATACCCGCATAAGGCATCCTATTCGGGTCGGGCAATTCCATGGCAAAAGACGGATCCGCCGCATAGATCAGATCGCGCCAAAAGTTATTGTTGGTGCCCACCCCGTCGGCCCCCGAAGGATACATGCGGTGCTCATTGAAATACTGGATATCCATGGCCGCCGAAAGCTGTTGGGTTACCTTGGCCTCCACGTTGGCCTGGAAATTATAGCGGTCGTAATTTCCGCCGTTGGTTTTCAGGATGGTTTCCTGCCGGTTAGCACCGAAATACCCATAATATTTAACCGCTTCGGTACCCCCCGAAAGGGAAAAATTATGGTTCTGCTGCGGTGCATACCTGCGGATGGCGGCATCAAACCAGTTTGTGTTCAAATACTTCGGATCCGACCCATCCCGGAATTTCTGAATTTCCGCTTCGGTAAACGGCACCTGGTCGGCCGGCTTCTCGGCGTTGAGCCATTTATCCACCTCAAACTGTGCACGCTCGGCCGATGTCGCCGGCCGGATCACCCGCGTAGATCCCTGCAGTGTAAACGAACTGTTGACCTGCACGTTGGGTTTGCCCTGTTTTCCGCGTTTGGTTGTTACAAGAAGCACCCCGTTTCCTGCCCGTGCCCCATAAATGGACGCAGCACCATCTTTCAGGATGGACACGGTCTCGATCTGGTTCGGATCCAACGTGTTGATGTTGGTTTCAATCCCATCCACGATCACCAGCGGACTCCCAAAGCCACGGATGTTCAAGCTGGCATCATCGGCACCCGGGATTCCGGACGTCTGCTTGGAGATCAGCCCCGGCAACTGCCCTGCCAGTGTGTGGGTCACATTGACCTGCGGGGCTACCGTAATCTTATCGGTTTTGATCTGCGAAACCGAACCGGTCACCGTAGCGACCCGCTGCTGGCCATATCCTACCACTACCACTTCATCCAGTACGGCAAGATCTTCTGTTAACGTAACGGCCAGGCTCCGTCCCGCCACGGCATCTACCCGCTGCGTGGCATAGCCAATCGAGGAAATTTCCAGCGTGGCGTTCCTGCCCACTGTTAAGGCAAATCCGCCATCTTCGTTGGTTGCCGTGCCGTTGGTAGGCACCCCGAGTTCGACTACGCGGGCACCGACCAGCGGTTCGTTCCGTTCATTGGTCACCGTTCCGCTGACCGTAATGCGTTCCGGTTGGACCTGTGCGTGCGCCGGGCCATTCTGGAATAGCCACAGGCAAATGAGTACAAGACTCCATTTTAAATTATCCATCATTGTTAAATCGGTTAATAATTGTGTAAACTCGAATGTATTTTATTCCCTTCCTATTTAATTGTTCCTGTTTAATGGCTCGTAAAGACAAATTCGTGGCGGCCGCTGCCCACTGTCTGCGCTTTATCGGTGTATACGGTGGCCGTTGCGTTATCCGGGATCGTTACCGATAGCCTGATCTGTTTTCCCTCCCGTCTCCATTCGGATTTGATGAGTCCCTTCACTGAACGGTATTCACCCTTCGCCCAGGAAAGGTCAGCAATGAAATCCGGTTTAATGAGAATGTGTTCAAACCCTCTATTGTTGGGATCGTAGTTTATCCCCGCCAGTGTATTGACCATCCACGCACTGATGTCGCCCAGGAAGACATGGTTTACCGACGCATCGCGGAACTCGGGCGACAGTACCCAGGTCTCCGCCAGTGTGGTGAATCCCAGCTTGATCCAGTTGCCCCATGAGGGAGCCGTTTCCTGTGTCGCCATGCGGTAAGCCGTTTCGGCATAACCATGTGCCGAGAGCATGCGGGGCACGTACTTACTGCCCAGCACGCCGAAGTCGAGGTGATAGTTGTTGTCAACAATCAGCCTGTTCAGGTTTTCCGCCACTTTTTTCTCGTATTCCTCCGGAACGATTTCCAGCGCAAGCGCCACTGCCTGAGCCGTTTGCGACCCATTGGCATAGCGGGTTTGTTCCGCGTCGAAATATTTCCTGTTGATCAGCGCCTTTAGTTCTTCTGCCTTTTTGCGGTAAGGCGTACCGTCGTGGCCGGTCAGATCGCTGAAGCGGGCCATGAGCACCTGATCCCAGTAGTAGAAACAGGTCGTGGTGTACTCGGTGGGTGTCTGTGTATGGTAGTATACCCAGTCGCCGATGCCGTAGGTTACCGTGCCTTCTTCGTTTTCACGGTTCCGAAGGTATTCCAGGTATTTTTCGCAGGCATCGTATACTTTGTGAATGGCCCTCGTATCTCCGTAGTAACGTTCCAGCGCATCCGGGATGATGAACAATGCTGCATCCCAAACCGGGCCGATCCAGTCGTCATAGCCCCATCCCGCACTGGGGATGATGCCGGAAATGTTACCTTCCGGGCGTTGGTTGTCGATGAAGTCATCCAGCCACTTTTCATAGAATTTAATGCCATCGAAATTAAGCAACGCCAGATCGATGGCAATGTGACCATCGGCTGTCCATCCATTTTTTTCGCGCTGCGGGCAATCGGTGGGTATGCTATGCAGGTTGCTTACGTAAGACTGGTTGGTGGCCGACCATATCTTGTTGAGCAACTCGTTGGAGCAGCTGAACTGGCCCACCCGCTCCAGGTCGGTGTGGATAAATAAGGCAGTCACATCCGCTTTGTCCAGCTTAATGGGACGGTCTGACCGCACCTCCACATACCGGAACCCGTGATAGGTAAACGCTGGGGTGAACGTTTCCTCCCCTTCACCACTCATGAAATATGTATCGGTCTGAAACTCGATGTCCTTTATTGGTTTATAGTAAATATCGAGGTTACGCATTTCAATACGGCCATTGTCTTTCAGCAGTTCACCGTGGGTCAATGTTACTTTGGTTCCCTCCTCGCCACGCACGTTGATGCGGCATACACCCGTAAGATTGATCCCCATGTCAAAGACAAACACCGTATCGCCGAAAGCCTGCATGGCCACTGCCGGGAGTTCATCCGTTATCCGCATCGGCGGCATGGTCTGTGACACCAGCCGCGGCGAAGGAGCCCGCGTGGGTACCGCCGGTTGCCACGCGACGTCGTCAAACCGTAGGTCGTTCCAACCCTGCCATTGCTTCCGTGCATCGTAGGTTTCTCCGCTGTAAATGTTGTTGTACACATGGGGGCCGGTTGCCGTTTTCCACGTATCATCGGTAGGAATTACGGTTATCGTGCCATCCGTATGCTGTATGTGGATTTCCATCACCATGCGCGCGCGGTCGCGCCAACGCGCCTTGTCAAAATCCCAGGTAGCCACCGGGGCAGCCGCGTTGTAAAATCCATTGCCCAGCACGGTTGCCACCACATTCTCGCCCATCCGGAGCGCGGAAGTTACGTCTAATGTCGTATACAGGTTACGCTTGTCGTAATGGGTATATCCGGGATCCAGTTGTGCGGTACCCGCTTCCTTGCCATTCAGGTAGAGTTTATAATAAGCCGCCGCACTCACATACAGCCGTGCAGCAGCAATTTCCTTATGGATGCTGAATACCTTCCGGAACATCGGCGCAGGCCCGAAGGACGCATCGTGTTGATCCGTTATCCATTGGGCGGTCCAGTCTGTTTCCTGCATTTTGGCGGTTTCGAAGCTATCGATTGCCGAAACCACGCGCTGCCCCCGGTTGTCCCAGGCTGTCACCCGCCAATAGTACCTTGCATGCGGGCGCAATTGCTCCGCTCCCGAGTACACCGCTTTACTCTGCCCACTTTCCACCCTTCCGGACGTCCATAACGGCTTTTCCTGCAGCAATGCTTCCTTCGCATCTGCCAATTCCAGTTGATAGGCTGTTTGCATCCCGCCAGCTGATCCCTCATATCCCCAGGTAAATCTGGGTGATGACACGTCGATATGGATCGGCGATCGCAAGTATTCACAGCGCAGCGCTGAAATCGACCAGGAATGCCCTGTACAAGCTGTCAAAACCAGTAAATAAAAGAGTACTAGGTATGCAAAAGCACTACTTAAACGGTTAAGTAACATATTAAAAATATAGCTAATAATTATCTCAATAAATCGGTATATCAACCTACTTAATCGGTTAACTAACTGGTTAAAAAAACTAACTACGAAACTCCAGCGAACAGGACAGCATCACCCGCTTGGGTTCATACGGCTGTTTCTTTCTGGATTTTGCCTTCCCCTTCGCATCCTCCATCTGTTCAATCAGTGAATTCACCGCTGTCCTACCGATTTCCCCTACCGGCATGCGTGCCACGTTAATCTGTGGTGCCAACACTTTAAAAATGGGCACTTCATGGATACAAGCCATTTCAAAATCCGGCTTTATCCCCTTTTCATAAAAATACTGGAACGCCTCCAATGCCAGGATGTGGGTTGTAAAGAAGAAACCATCCACATCGGGCACCTCCGTGAAAATGTTGTTCAGCACCCGGTGGATATTCTTTTCGTATCCGGCAAAATCGACTTCTCCGTATAGCCGCGGATCCAACTGTAGTCCCGACTCGCGCAGCGCATCCTCTACCCCTTCGCGGCGTTGGCCCATCGTTGTCAAATACGAGTTGGTGGTCAGCAACGCTATTTTTTTGCATCCCTTGTTAATCAAATGCTTAGTCAGCATGTAACAACTATCGCGGTTATTGATGATGATGTAGCTCGCATTCAGTTCGGGAAAATAACGGTCTATGGTGGTCAATGGGTACCCCTCGTCGATCAGCCGCTGCACTTCTACCTTCGACCGTTTGGTAGGGGCCAAAATAATCCCATCGACGCGTTTCGCTTTGAACAACCGGATAATCTCATCTTCCCGATCGATATCGGACTCCGAGCTGCTGATCATCAGTGAATATCCCTGGTTACGCGCCCTGGATTCGATTTCCCGGGCCACTTCGGAATAAAATGTATCTGAAATTGAAGGCAATATCAGGCCAATGGTTTTGGTTTCACCCGTATTGAGGCTCCGCGCGATCATGTTGGGCTGGTAATGCAGCGATGCCGCATACGCCAGTACTTTTTCGGCCGTCGCCCGGCTGATGTTCTTCTGCTCGGCCTGCCCGGAAAGCACCCAAGATACCGTCGTCTTGGAAAGACCCAAATGTTCAGCGATATGTTTCAGCGAGGGTTTCAAACCGGCACAATTTATTAAATCGGATTTATATTGGATTTACTTAACCGTTTAAGTAAACAGTGCAATGTTAATTTATTTTTTTGATACCTCAAATTTTTTTTTGACTTTTTTTACTATTGGGCTTTTCCGCTTCCTACTGCCGCTCGCCGGACCATGTTCCGCTCATGGGCGGATTGGTGATGGTATTGGTCTTTTCCGGTAAACTCACTGCCCGTTGCTACTGTTCCGATGGTTGCCTTAAAACTACCATCCTTGCTCACATTGCCCTCCATGCCAAATATAGTACCCAATCGTGTGGATTGCCCCGTCCCGGAAATCTCTCCATCATCGGATACCGTCACATTCCACGTTCCCTGATCAGTTCCCGTATACTGTCCGGACCATTTCCCGGCAAAAGAAGATATGGCGATATAAATGAAAAAGGTCATCAGATTATTACTCCCTGAAAGCGTCGAGCGCCGCTGTCGGCTTCCCGGCTTGATCAAATGCGCCTAACGTATATCCCTTCCATCCTCCGTAACACTGCGGTTCCCAGTAGAATACGCCCAGCCCCTTTCCCGCCGGCAGTGTACGTACCTTTTTTATCAAGTCTTCCAGAAACAATTTGGCGGTCGGCGCCTGGTCCCAACTCATGCCCACTTCGCAGATCATCACCTCACTTTCATAGCGATTCACCATATCGCTTATGTTGGCCAGACACTGTTCATTCCGCTGCTGCCACTCGTAGGGCGAAGGGTAAAGTGACATGCCCACCACGTCCCATTTGCCTCCATTGGCCTTCAATCCGTCGAACAGCCAGCGGAATAGGTTGTTGTCATAGCCGTTTTGCACATGCACGATCACCTTCGTCCCGGGAAATACTGTTTTCACCGCGTCATAGCCAGCATTGCTCAGTGCAGCATAGTTAGCCATGTTGGTAGCCGCCTTTCCGGTTTCCCACAACATACCGTTGCCCGTCTCATTAGCCACCTGTACCCATTCGGGCGTGATGCCCGCCGCTTTCAGTGCGCCTAGCACGTCCGTGGTATGCTCGGATACCGCCGCCGTCAGTCCATCCAGGTCCTTCCCTTCCCACGCCGCGGGCAGTTGTTGCTGCCCCGGGTCGGCCCACGTGTCGCTGTAGTGGAAGTCAATCAGCAGCCGCATGCCCAAGCTGTGTGCGCGGCGTGCTTTCACCAGGAGGTCGTCCTTACCGCACCAGCCATCCACAGGATTTACCCATACGCGGAGGCGGATAGCATTCACGCCCAACTGCTTTAATAGGCGCAAGCCATCCTGTTCCACCCCCGCCGCGTTGTAAAATTTGCGGCCCGCCGCTTCCATTTCGGTGATCCAGCTCACATCCGCCCCACGGGCAAATGGAGCAGCCTGGGGTTCGGGTGTTACCTCCGGATCGCTTTTACAAGCCCCTAACAGCAGTATTCCCAACAGCCAAACCACATATTTCCTGATGTTGCCTCGGTTCATTTTACCAACCCTTTTAATCCACCGTGTATCGGAATGCCTTCGGATCGCTTAAGTCCAGTGTCAAGGTATGTGTGCCCACGTGCGGATACGGGAACCCGCTGGCATCCGCCCGGTACAGTGTACATTGGCCTTCCTCAGGACCCACTCCGAAGAAAAATCCCCAGTCGCCATTTACCAGTATCTTGATGCCCCATTGCTCCGCTTCGGTGGTCGTGATGGAGGCTGTCCACACGTTGCGCCCGCTGTCGTATGTAAGCGGTGTCGCATCCGTACTCCAACCGTTAAAATCGCCCGTTACCGAAAGTGACTGAACGACGGTTTCACTCCACGTCAATGCATTCACATCGGCTTGCAGGTATAAATAGCCCCCATTACTTGTCCAAAGGTTCCATCGGTCGGCACCGGCATGCAACCGATATTGATTACCATCTTCGGGGTACGAGCCGTATATCGTTTCGGCGGCGGCGCTCTCCTCACTTGTCAGGTAGAAATTGTACCACTGGTCCACACGCACGAAACCATCGTAGCGACCATCCTCCTCACGCGAACATAACTTCCAGGGGAACGCTGAGAAATCGTTGGTGGCCATAAATAGGTAATCGGCCGCCCCCAAAGGTAGATAAGGCGTAACAGCGATACGAAGCACATTACTGTATTTAGGAGCCACATTGGCAGCCAATTGCGACAGCACGCGGACGTAGAGCGGTGTACTCTCATCCGGCTCAAAGCCTAGTGCCAGCGCCAGTTCGTTGAATTTCGTATGGGTGTATGACAACGAAGCACTGCCCACCTCCTGGCTCCTCGCTACCGTAGTGAATGCTTCGTCCAACGAAAATTGCACCGTTGTCTTGATTGCGACGCTCTTCGCGTCATAACCACCCGTAAGCTGCATTTCCCCTGTATTCCAAAGCAGCTGCAGCGCCAATTCATCCTTTTGATCTTCGCTGAGCACCACGGATTCGGTGGTTGCCGACAATTCAGCATCCGAAAATCCCGTAGCCACGACGACATCTCCAGATTTCTCACAAGCCATTGCAGCAATTGCGCAGGTGAATAGCCGTCCTGCGCGGTATATTTTTTCAATCGTTTTCATCATTCATCATCGGTTAGTATCCAGTATGTTGTATCAGGTTCGGATTGGCAGCCAGGTCGGTTGCCGGAATGGGATACAGATCGAACCGTGCATCCGTGGCCGACCCTTCCACCGTACCGCCTTTCCATTGCCACAAGTAATCGTCACCCGTAAACCGGCCGAAACGGATCAGATCTGTGCGGCGTACGCACTCCCAGAACAGTTCACGACCCCGTTCGGCCAGCAGGAAATCCAGCGTCAGTGCCGCTGCGCCAATGTTTCCACCGGTATTGCCGTAGGCACGCTCGCGCAGTTGGTTTACATAGCCCAGCGCTGTTGCCGCATCACCACCCGCGCCTCCCCGTACCGTTGCTTCCGCATACATCAGGTAAACATCCGCCAGACGAAACAGCGGAAAATCGGTATTGACCAGCCCGTCATCGGTCGTGTATGACCCATCATCATTCAGGTTGGTGTATTTTACGATGGTATACCCCTGGCTAGACGATGACGGATCATCCACATCGAGCGTCTGCCCGTCGGTCCAAAACGCGCCGCGGCGGTCCACTTCTCCCGTCGTATCCGGAAAAAGCGCCACAAACTCGCGCAGCGTGCGGATACTCTGCCAGCCGGACGTGACACCGTAGTCGGGGCTGTTCATCGACCCGAGGATCGGACCGTTAACCAAATACGTCATCCCACCCCAGGTGGTCGTCTTTGCGGCATCCGATTGGATCGGAAAGATGATCTCGTTCTGTGTGCGGCGGTCGTTGTCGGCGTTGAAAAGCTTGCCGTAGTCGGCCTCCAAGGCGAAACCGCTGCCAATCACCTTATTACAGTATGTGATGCAGTCGGCGTTGCGTTCTGTTCCAGTATATACCGAGGCATTAAGGTAGTTTTTGGCCAGTAATGTCCAGGCTGCTGCACGGCTCGCACGGCCGTATTCATTGGCAAAGGGTTCAGGCAATATTGTTTCGATGGCCTTCAACTCCGTTTCGACATAGTCAAATAATTCCGCACGCGTTATCCGTGGCGGGAAAAAGGCGCTCACCTGGTCGTTTTCGGTTACAAACGGTACATGGCCGAAGAGATCCATCGCATGCGAATAAGCCAGTGTACGCAGGAAACGTGCCTCGGCAGCAAATACCCGGATCTCCTGCTGTTCCGCTTCGGAAAATCCTGCGATTTTATCGTCACCTGCATTGCGCAGGAACTCGTTGCAGATCGCGATGGTATAGTAAATCCGGTAATACATGGAGCTCACCCACGTGTCGGATGCGCCCCAGCGCATGTATTGGATATCTACTAGGTTATCACCGCCCGCCCAAGTATAGATCACCTCATCGGTCGGGATTTCCTGCAGGTTGAAATATGACCGCAGGTAGCCATACGCGGCCGTCGGGCTGGCCATATCCGCATTTCCGTCGCCCTTTTCATTGCCGCCCACTGCATACGATGCATAGAGTTTTGCAAGGACGGACTTGTAGTTTTCCACCGATGTATACACGGATTCTGACGTGGTTTCCACCGTGGGTAACTGATCCAACTGGCTCACGCAACTGCCGAACAATCCCAGCAGGCCGATCAAGCAAAGTATTTTTATCGTGTTCATCATGGTCGTTAGAATTGAAGGTTAACACTCAGTGAATAGGTACGCGGCCGTGGATAGAACGTGCTATCGAATCCATTCGGCATTTCAGGGTCGTTGCCGGTGTATTTGCTCTGTACAAATACGTTCTGCACAATGGCTCCCAGTCGCAGCCGGGCACTGCCGGCGATACGCCCCACGTCATAGCCCAGTGTGATGTTCTCCATCCGGAGAAACGACGCATTTTCCACGTAGTAATCCGAATAATACTGGCGTGCACGGAAACCCGTGTTGAGGAAATCGCTGTGCAGGTTGTTCAGTGCAAACGGCACATATTGCAGCGTTTCCCAGGCACCAAGATCCATTTTGGTATTGTTGAAGACGTAATTGCCCACGTTGGCGCGGAGGGTGGTACCCACTGTCCAACGTTTGTATGTGAGCTGCGTATTGAAGCCCAGGAACCACTCGGCAGCAGGCGACTCATAGCGGTAGAGATCGCTCTCATTAATGATGCCGTCACCATTCAGATCGGCATACACGTTCTCCAAGGGTTTACCCTGCTCGTCGTACACCTGCTTATATACATAAAACATGTTCGGTTCGTAACCCGTGGTCAAAATCTGGATGCCCCGCCCGCTTACCCAGGGCCCTACGTAGGAACCCACGGACTTATCGTCCTCCACCATCGAAAGGTTGGTCACCCGTGTATGCTGCTGCGTGGCGTTAAAACCCACCTCCCAGGTGAGCGTTTCGCGGCTTATGGGTGTTGCATTGACCTGGAATTCAAAACCACGGCTTTCGATGTTACCTACGTTGGTAGTGGCGGTCTGGTCGAAATTCGTACCTGCGGGCACCGATACATTGGCCAGCAGGTCGTGCGTTTTGCGTGTATAATATTCCACCGCACCGGTGATGCGGTTGCCCCACAGGCCGAAGTCTATGCCGTAGTTAAAGGCACGGGTCGTTTCCCAGCGCAGGTCATATACATAGACCGATGGGCGGAGTACCCGATAGAAGCTCTCGCCAAACCGGTATTGGGCGAAGTCATCACCCCGATTGTAAATCGACAGGTATCCGTAGTTACCGATCCCATCCTGCTGGCCTGTTACGCCATAGCTGGCACGCAGCTTCAGGTCGCTGAGGGTATGGCTGCCGCTGAGGAAATCCTCTTCAGAAAGCCGCCACGCCAGCGCCAGCGACGGAAAGGTTCCCCAGCGGTTTTCCGGGCTGAAGCGTGAGGTGCCGTCGCGGCGGATGGTTGCGGTGACCAGATAGCGCCCCCCATATTGGTAGTTGATCCGCCCGTAGACCGACAGCAGCGTATGCCGCTGGTCTGACGCCATGGCGGTTGATTGCACGTCTCCGGCCTCGTTGAAGTAAATTACCGACGGACTTTTTGCACTCCAGTACTGGAAGTCATACCCTGCGGTTACCTCCAGGGAACTATTTTCCAGCGGCGCCGTGTAGTTAAGGTACGCCGTCAGCAAGCGATTCTGCGTATTTTGTGCATATTCATTGAACGAGCCACCCACCGTATAGGCGTTGGCCGCCGATGCGGGAATACGGTTCTCTCCTTCCCCGTGTGCATAGTCATAACCCAGTGTTACATGGGCCTTCAGCGCAGGCAGGAAATGAAACTTGTAGTCGATGTCCAGGTTACCCGTGGAGCGCCCCACCCGGCTTTTGTGGGTTTCCTGTTCGAGTAAGCCTACCGGATTGAGGTTGGCACCCGTTGCCGGCACACCCGCATTGTCCAGGCTTTCGTAAAACCCGCCAAATGCCTCACTGCCCGAATGCACCGGCTGCGTGGGGTTGAATGCCACGGCCGACCAGATAGCATCGGTATTCGCAAAGCGATTGTTATTGAGCGCTCCCTTTACGTTGAGGTTTAGCGTAAGGTGTGCGTCAAAAAACGTGGGCGACAGCGACAGGGCACCGGTTACCCGGTCGGTCCGATCCGTACGCAGCGTACCCTGTTGGTCAAAGAACCCGACCGAAGCTCGGAAGGGTACTGCGTTGGTCACGCTGCCCGATAGGCTTACGTTGTTGTCCGTACCGAAGGCCGATTGAAATACCTGCCCTACCCAGTCGGTACGCTGCCCACCTAGCAGCGTCTGTTGCGCGGCCGTACCCTGCTCTTGTATGACCTGCTCGAAGCGTTGGGGCGAAAGCATATCGGCCACCTTCTGCTGCTGTTGCATGGACAGAACCGAAGAAAAACCTATCCGCAATGTCCCGGTAGTGCCCTTTTTAGTGGTAATCAGCACCACACCGTTGGAAGCGCGCGAACCATAAATCGCCGTTGCCGAGGCGTCTTTCAGAATGGTCATGCTCTCAATGTCGTTGGGGTTAATGAGACTCATGAAATTGCTTCCGTTTCCGCTGATGCCTCCATTTTCTAGCGGCACGCCGTCCAGCACGATCAGCGGATCGTTGCTGGCGCTCAGCGATGCCCCTCCACGGATCCGGATGGTACTCCCTGCCGTCGGCGACCCGCTGTTGGACATCACTTGCACCCCCGAAGCTTTACCGTTGATCAGTTGTTCGGCCGAGCCCACCAAGCCCGCGTTAAAATCCTTGCTTGCCACGTTGGCTACCGATCCGGTCAGGTCCTTTTTGGTTTGGCTGCCGTAACCTACCACGACCACTTCTTCCAGGTCCTGGCTGCTCGGCAACAGCACCACGTCGATCTGCTGGCGGTCGGCCTCCACCGTCTGGGTGAGGTAACCGATGGAAGAAAAAACCAGCTGATGCGCACCGGCAGGTACCGTTATGCGGTATCTCCCCTCGGCATCGGTAACGGCTTGCGCCACTGTGCCCGCCACCGCGATACCCACTCCCGCCAGCGGTGTGCCTTGATCGTCGCGTACCGTGCCCTGCACAGTAAGCTGTTGCTGTTGCTGGGCCCGTACGGTTACGGGAGTCGCTGCCAGCGGAATTCCCACGGTTAAGGTGCTGGCCAGCAACGCCAACCAATACGTGTTTGTACGATGTTTACGTCGATATTCCCTCATGTCATTTTTGGTTTATATGGATATCATTTAATTACTCATTCCAGCCATACATTGCCGATGGTCAGCGATGCATCGGACGCCACCTCTCCCAGTGTGTGCAGCACCAGTGATTCCACGGTTGCCACGTCAAAAGACCGCTGTACGGTTGGTGAAAAATAGCGTTCCAGGAAAACCGGATACGGTGCGGGCAGCAACGGGGTATCCCCTAGTTGCAGTGTACTGAGCGGAATCCTCACTAACGGTGCGCCGTCCAGTGCGATATTCGCACGGTAGGTATACCCGTCGTCCGTGGTAAGCCCCACAGACAAACTATCCAATGCATGGACTCCCGGCAGGGCGACGCACAGGTATGTGGCATCAGCCAGTCGGTCCCTACGGTTTGCTACTACATCGGCTACATAGCGTTTCCAGAAGAAGCGCACCCCGCTGTCGCGCTTAGCAAACGTATAGCGCCAAGCCTTGGGTGCCGCAGGATGATCCAACCGACTGTTTACCGTGTTGCCGCCCCATTCAGGCATGGCATACGTTTCCAGTGACTCGCGATCGGCCGCTGCGTCAAGTAACACCACCGGATAGGCCGATGGCACTACCTGCGTGGTCCAGTAAAGCGGCTCGGGATAATCCCAGTCGAGCGGTGTCCCCGATCGATTGTCGGGGAATGTCGTTGCTTGCCCCTTGGCATATACCGTCATCGTATAACGTATCACGCCCTGTTTTACCATTTCACGTGGCAGGTTACCTTCGTACCGGTATCCGCTCCCATGCTTCAGTAACACACGCGGGTTGTTGGCGGACCAAAACGAAACCCGATCCGTATGAAGCACGACCGAATCCGGCAATGACGGCCCCACAACGGTTGCGCGGATGGTTAATGACTCGTCGGCAGTGACCACAGTGGCAGGCGTATGCACCACGGAAAAGTGTGCCGCATGTGCTTCCGGTGCCACAAATTCACCCAGGTTAATGGAATGCCAACGCGTATCCGCCTGCCAACGCCGCGTAGCTGCATCAACAACCTCCGGCCGGCACAATAGGTATACGCCCGGTGTCACCTGCAACGCTCCCCCTTCCGCATGGGCGGCAACCGGCACATCGTCTGCTCCCAACGGCACTACATGGAATTCCCCGGTCAGATCCGGCAATCGCAGTCGCATGGGCCACCTGTTCCAGGCGATGGTTACCGCCTCCCGGCTCAGTGAAGGTTTCGCGAACGGATCGGCTATCGGCACCGCATCGGGCATCACTTCCAAACGCCATACCCCCGGCTCCAGTTGATCCAGGAAGTACGCTCCTGTGCCCGCATAGTCCACAATCGGTGAACTCCCGCAGCCCGCAACAGTGGTCAGCTTTTCGGGCGCTACAGGCCGCTCAGTCGTATGGTTGCTATTCAAATATATCTTTTCGCTGTTCAGCACACTCAGGTCCTGCTTGTGGCTCACGAGGAAATCGCCAAACAGGGTGTCAGCCGGATAGGAACCGAATGATTCGCCCCGGCCAACCCGCCGGGTTACTTCCGCTGCTATTTTCATGCTGATGGCTTTTCCCGGCGTATATGCCAGGTTCAGGTAGTGCGTCTGGTAATCGGTGTTATAGCGTGCCAGATCGATCGGATCGTAAGCAAACTGCGTGATCCACTGAAAACCCTGGCTACGGAATGTCCGTGCCATCGCCGGATACAGATAGGTGTATGCTGCATCGGCAGGATCGAACTCATAGACGATTTTTGCTTTACTGCCAAAACCTTCCACCGAAGAAAACGGAATCTCGTACTGGTCGAGGTAAGGCAGGAAATTACCCTTGCGGGTAAAGCCCGCTACCAGGCCGATGGGGTACCACTGATAGGTAGCTCCCTGTATAGCCGTATTGAAATACGCCCCCACATGGTCCATGTTATGGCTTACATTATAAAACACAGGCTTCATATTTCCGGTTTGCTTGATAGCCGCCAGCATGCGGTTGATATAGGTACGTGTTTGCGCCGGATCGCCGGTATGACAGGGTTCGTTGTTAATCTCGAAGCCCACCACATAAGGGTCATCGCGGTAAGCGAATCCGGTATAGGGGTTTTTATGCTGGATGAACTGGCTCACGTACCGTTCCTGCGCACGTACCGCATCGGGGTTGCTGTGCACGTCGCATTTATCGTAAAGGTAAGAAAACCCACCCGTGGGCCGGTTCCGCTCGGGATAGCCGTTGCCAAAATCCGTTTGACAGGTGATCACCGTACGGATACCCCGTTTGCGCAGTTTGGAGATAAGGTAGTCCAGCAGGTCCAGATGCTCATTTTCCAGTAGGTTGCCCACGCTGTCTGTGATTTCCACATCCCATACGTGGATACGGTACGCATTGAATCCAAGGCGCGTGAAGTGGTATACATCGCGATCAATTGCTTGCTTATGGTCTTTGCCCAGGTAGTCGATTGCGCGGTAGCCGTGCGCAAAAGGCAGGCAATAATTCACCCCATAAAACGCTGCTTCCTGTCGGGTGTCCGACCACCGCATCACCCCTTGATCGTCCACATAGATGGTAGGCACAGACGTATCCTGCGCACGCAACATGGCGACAATAAAAAAACTGAAAAAAGCAATAACGGAAGTACATCTTATCATACAGTTTACACAGATTGGTTTATAACTACCGCAAAAGTAGCATGAGGGGGGCAAGGAATGTGTGACAAATCGGACAGAAAACGACAAATATCGGACAACAAGAAAACTTGGAGCCTATGATTCCCGTTCGGACGCAAATTCCCGTGGGGTCCGCCCAAAAGCAGCCTGGAAACATTTGGAAAAATATGAGGGATTGGAAAAGCCCACCATGTACATCACTTCGGCCACGGTAAACTTATGCTGCCCCAGTAACATGGCGGCTTTCTTCATCCGGATGGACCGGATGTACTCCACAGGGGTGAGACCGGTGAGGTGCTTCACCTTCCGGTAAAGCTGCTTGGTGCCGGTATCAAGCTGATCGCTTAACGCCTGAACGTTCAGTTCCGGATCGTCGATCTGATCTTCGATGATGCGTGTCACCTCTACGAGAAACTGTTCATCCGGCGATACCGCCGTAGGTATTTGCGGTGTCGCGATTGCACCAACGCGCAGCTTGCGGTCGGTTGCCTGCTTTTTTTCGATCAGCTGCACGATGCGCGAACGCAGGATAGCCACGTCAAACGGTTTCGCCATGAAGACATCGATTCCTCTGCCGATACTATCCAGTTCCGTCTGCTTGTCGTCCTTCGCCGTCAGCAGGATAATGGCTACATCAACCAACGGCACATGGCTGCGGATCTGGCGGCTCATCTCCAATCCATCCATCAATGGCATCATCGCATCTGCGATGACCACATCGGGTTTCCACTCCATGCACTGCCGTAGCCCGTCCTTTCCATCGTGGGCCACCCGTACGTCATAATTAGCCAACAGCAGCTGTGCCAAAAATTCGGTGATCTCCCGGTTATCGTCCACGACGAGAATCCGGTGTCTTTCCGCTGTGGCACCCGATGTTTCGGCGCCTCTCTCCCCAGCGCCGGCAGGCGGCTGAATGCCCGCCGCAACAGGCAGCCCAATGCGTACCGAGGTACCCTTTCCTTCCGTCGCCGTTATGGTCATCGAGCCTCCGTGCTGTTCGGCATACTGTTTAGCCAGATACAACCCGATACCCGAACCGGCATGCCGGTTAGTTGTATTTGCCGCCCGGTAAAACCGCTCAAACACATACGGCAGGTCTTTTTCCGGGACACCGATACCCGTGTCGCTGACAGTGATGATTATCTCTCCCTGCTCGGCAGCCAGTGATACCATGATGCGGTCGCCGGCATGTGTATACTTAAATGCATTGGCCAATACATTATTCAGGACCGACCGGATCTTCACGACATCAGCCATTCCCCGCAGTTCCTCCAGCTCGGTTTTCAGGGTATAGGTGCGGCCCAGCGTGTCGGCTGACCCCTGAAATGCGGCAAACACATTCCTTACCAACGACACCCATTCCACATCAGACCGCATGAGCCCTTCGTCGCCCGCCCCTTCCAACCGGTTAAACTCCATCACTTGCTGGATCAGCGTATTCAGTTGCAGGGCATTGCGTTGTATACCTTCCAATTGCGGATGAATACCCTTATGCCTCGCATCCATCAGGAGTTGACTGGTCGGGCCGAGAATGAGGCTCAATGGCGTCTTGAATTCGTGGGAAACATCCGTAAAGAAATTGATTTTCAGATTGGTCAACTCCAGTGTTTTCTGCTTTTCGATGCGTTCGATTTTCAGGTTATGCCGTACGCGGAAAAAGTTGACGACCCATACGATCAGCCCGATTGCCAGTGCCAGGTAGATAGCCTGGGCAGCCCCGGTCTCATACCAGGGAGGCCGGATGCGCACGGTAAACCGAAGCGGTGCACCTGTGGGGTCACCCGAGAGATCCAGCTTCCGTACAGCCAGTTGGTAGGTACCCGGTTGGAGGTTGGTATATGTCAACTGATTAGACGCGCGATCCATCAATACCCATTCGGCATCTACACCTTCCATTTTATACAAAAATTGTTTGCTTTCATCCGGCGCATACACAAAGTCAGCAAAGCGGAATACGAGGTTGTTTTGATCGTGTGTCAACTCCATATGGTCGCGGTAGCGGATATTGCTCCCCGAGGTGCCTACCGGACGGTCATTGGCCAGCAATGCGGTAAATGACAGTGTGGCCGCCGCCGTTGCGGCATGCGGCGCATCCGCGGGTAACGCAGTGATACTGTTTACCGCCCCAAGCAATACCTGGCTACCCGCCGCATCGTAAAAGGCCGCCGTGAAATCCGACTCTCCCTTGATGCGTTTCACTTCGAGCGTACCACGGTCCAGTGTCCAGAGCGCACCGGAAGTTGAAATCCAAATGTGCGCTCCCACCTGTTCCATACACAGGATTTCACCGGTACCGAACGTACTAATAGGTACTGTTTGGCAGGTTCCATGCTGCGGGTCCAAGCGGTAAACCGCATTGTCTCCCCCCACCCAAACAATTCCCTCGGCATCCTGCATCATATAGGTCGGCAATTGGATCGGTCGTCCGGCGCCGTCCGTTACGGCACTCACCCGGTAGTTGTCGGGCTGGATACGGTGCAGCCCCTTCTTATAGACGAGTGCCCAGATATCCCCCTTGACATCCTGAAACAATTGGTTCACGAAATCACCCGCTAGCCCATCTGCTGCGGTCAACTGATGCTGCGCAATGTAATCGCCGGATGCCGCCATCAGGCGTTGCTTATCGACGACGAAGATTCCGCCGAGGTAAGTAGCAATCCATAACCGCCGGTTTCGGTCTTCAAACAAATCGTACGCCCAGTTGGCATTTGCCGTCCGCGTTTGGTTGACGATCGTGTAGCGGTCAAAACCGTGTGTTGCCTCGTTGTACCGGTTTACGCTACCATCGGTGGCAATCCAAATCTGCCGGTCAATATCTTCGTAGATATCACGGATGCGATTGTGCGACAGCGGATAACGGGAGTCACCCATGCGGTACCATGCCGGTGCCGTTCGCCTAGCACCGAGGGTATCCGTACGGATGATTCCATTGGTGCCACCCAGCCAATAACGGCCGCGCGAATCGCGGAGGATGTTATAGAAGCGATTCCCCTCGCCTATTCCGGTAACCTCGTAAATCGGGATGGTTTGGAATACCGGACGGCCGCTTGTTACGGAGGTACCATAGTCTGTACCAAACCACCAATTGCCTTCGCGGTCGGTGAAGATGGCCCAAACGATGTTGTTGGCAAGCGATCTGTCGTTGCGGGCGTCGTGCACCACCGTTACTGCGGACTGCTTACCCGGATCATAAATGTATATCCCTGCATCTGTTCCCGCCAATAGCATCCCATGGCGGTCCATGGCAAGCGATTTGACAGACTGGTTGTGAAGGGGAATGGCCTCCGTTGTCTCCGTGGTAGTTGGGTCATATCGGTAAAGCGCACCCTCGGCCCCTACCCATACCGTGCCTTCCGCCGTGTCTACCCATAGTGAATTGACAAAAAAATTGCTCCGGCTATGCTGAGTGGATAAGCTAACAGCACCGATTGATTGCACGCCATCCTGCTTTCGGTATAAGCCATTATACGTGCCGATGTATAAATCGCTTTCCAGTTTTGCCAATGCATATACGGTCAGTTTCGGTTGGTCGTCGTTGGTCGCATCACCGGTGAAAGACTCCAGTCGTTTGCTGTCTAGCTCATAACGGTACAAACCCTTAAGCGAACCGATCCACAGGTCGTTGTCGTCCAGCAGAAGTGTCCGCACATCCGATGGAAATGACACAGTGCTTGGCAGGTACCTATCGCTTTGGTAGTCGTAAAACAATACACCGTAGTCGGTTCCCAAACACAGCAGGCGGCTGTTCAATACCACGATGTTATATACATATGTGTTTGTACTGTCGTTGCGACCGTGATGTGCCTGGGTTACGTAACCATCGTAGCTTACCAAGCCTTTGTTAGTGCCAAACCACATCATGCCCAGGCTATCCTGCGCGAATGCACTCACGGTAGTCGCCCCGGCCCCGGCAATTACGTTTTGGAAAGACCGGTAACCCAACGGCTGTGTCAGGCCGGGAACTGTCTGTAGTAATCCCCAAATCAAGAAAATCAACCGTCTGTTCAGTTCCATTGGTTTCTAGCGTCGCACGCAAAGATACCTATAATCCCGTAAAAAGGGTTGTCAACTTAAAACAACTCAACCGGAACCCGCCGTAAGTAAATACTTTTTAAACCTAAAAAGAAATTACGAATTTACAATACATTGATTAAAATCCCATTCCCTTGGAAGAGCTCACGATAAATGTTAATCTTGTACAAAATCCCAAATGGGATACCTTTCGATAAAAGACGATGAAAAAATTTTGCACGATGATAATCGGGTGCCTGCTGCTGATGCAGGCACCCGTATGGGCGGGGACAAACGATATGCCCCTGCTCCGACCCAATGATCTGGTGGTGTGCGGGGACGACAAAATCCAAGTTTATGATGACGCGGCAGCACGCCGTGGAGAAGCGATCCTGACCTGGTCCTGGCAGGCCAACGAGGCGAAAGGTCAGCTGCCCGAGGAATATTTCGGCATGCTTCGTTCGCTGGATGACTGCAAGCCCGTTCGCGGTAATACGCAGTTGCTTGTCACCTCCTCATCGGGCGCAACGTTGCTGCTGGATGTAGCCACCAAACGGATACTGTTTTATGCCAAAACGCCTATGGCACATTCGGCCGACCTGCTGCCGGGAGGCTTCGTCGCCGTAGTCAACTCGACGCACACTGCTGGTAACAGCCTGGAACTGTATGATGGGCGTATACCGGAAAAGGTGCTTTATAAAGATACGCTGTATTCCGGGCATGGAGCCGTGTGGGTAACCGAGCAGCAGGAACTTTTCGCCCTCGGTTTCGACAGCCTGCTGGTATACCGGCTGCAAGATGTGCGCACTGCAACGCCACGGCTGGAAAAAGTCCGCGTCTTTCCCCTACCCGATGAAGGCGGACATGAGCTGTCGCTCACATCGTCAAACCAACTGTTGGTGAGTACCCACCATCATGTCTGGCTGATGGACATGCAAACGGGCCGATTCACTCCATTAGAGCCGCTAAAAGACCATGCAAACATCAAGTCGGCCAACTACGATGCCGCAACCGGCGCACTAGTCTATACCATTGCCGAGGAAAGCTGGTGGACGCACCATGTTTACGGAGTGAACCCCGATTTCCGCATCGAGATACCCGATATGCGGGCATATAAGGTACGCGTGGTGCCGAAGCCCTGAGCCCAATGTCCGATGGTTGCCGGCCAGCTTTTCGACAAGCGATGGAATTACGTTTTCGGATGAGCCGGCAACCTACTTCATAACGACAAGTTCGCCGTTCTCGTAGATCTGGATTTCTGCCTCAAGCTCTCCGCGCTCCAATTCAAAGTAATAGTAATTACCTTCCGGCGTTTCAATGAAATCAACGTCATCCACACGGTACAACCGGTATTCGGAGCCTCCCAGAACATCCGTAATTTCTTCAGGCACATCCGTGATACGCATATCTGTCTCGGTGCGCAACCAATCGCCACCCGTAGTGAAATAGGCCTCGCGATTCACACTGCCGTGGATAAACTCCACTTCAATCCGGCCATTGTCTTCATCCACGTCCAACACTTTGTAATCCGGATACCGATCGGCCAAAAACTGGGTAATCTTATCCGAAAGCACCACGGGTAGGTAATTATTGTCCGTGTCATCATCCGGGAAAGCCTTCACCAGCGTACCATCCGCCAGGTAATACAAGTCATACTCCGTATTACCCCGCTCCACTTCCAGCACGAAGATGGTTTCGAAGCCCTCCCGTTCCACCACATCCACATCATCCACAGTCCACGCGCTAAAATCACCCGCTTCGTGCGCCTTTTTTACCTCTGCCGGCAGATCTGCGTATGGCAAGTCGGTTTCGGTAAGTTTCCAGCTACCTCGATCGTCAAACCAAGCCTCCTTCTCCAGGCTGCCTACCTTAAATTCCGCGATGAAGTAAGTGCCTTCCCGCTCCCATTCCACGGCAGTCGCATCCGGATATTTTTTCCGGAAATTCTCTTCCGCCCTGTTTTGCGGAGCCACCGCATCGTCATTAGTACAACTTGTCAACATCATCCCCGCCACAGCGGCCACAGTAAAATAGCGATTTACGTACATAAGCCTCTCCTTCTAATTTTTTTTGCAACTATGCAAAAGCCACGCCAATGTGTATCCACTCCTGCCGTTACAATCGCAGAATAATTGACAATGCTGGTTAAGTGGTATCCTGTTCATTGCTGTTTTTGTAGCAAAACAAGAGCTTTCCAGGTTGAATTGGCAATATCTTTGATCTACAACGCGTAAACAAATCGCAAGGAACCAGGGTTTACTACGATACCATGCTCATCATATTTGCCAGCAGGACCGGAAATGTCAGGCGCTTTGTAAACAAAGCTGCGGAGCTTTCCGTGCTGGGCCTCCGTACCTGCGAACTCCCCGAAATTCCGTCCTTCCAACGGGCTCACCTGGTTACTTATACGGACCCAATGGGCGCAATACCTCCTATGGTGAAAAGTTTCCTTGAACAACATCACCGTAAAATACTTTCCGTCTCGGGGAGCGGCAATCGGAATTGGGGACGCGACTTCGCGGCTGCGGTGGATAAGATACACCAACAATATGGCATTCCCATAAACCTCAAATTCGAGCTATCCGGGACTCACAATGAAATACAAACCTTCATCGATTACATCAATAATAAATCTGAACCCATCGAAACGAATCTGCGCATCCTCAAATTCCAGACCGACAGCTGCGCTACCTGCGCGACGGTAGCCGGTGCATTAGATAACTATGGCATCCCTTACCGGGACATCAATCCGTTCGACCATCCCGACCTAGCCGCACAATACCGTGTGAGGTCAGTCCCCACCGTCATCGTCATTGAGGGCGAGCGTGAAATTCTCCGGATGGTAGGATATAAGCCCGAAATCATCGAGCAGATCCGCGGCTTGATCAAAACCGGTATCCAACCGTGAGCACAGCCCCGGCAGTCATCAGCCGTTGGTGATATTTCTCCTTATTAAAGGGAATCAATGCATATTGCTTTACCGTAGGGGTGAGTGACAAAGACCAATTGCCCAATGCATACCGGCCACCTACGCCCACGGAAAAGCCGATACCCCCCTGACTGTCCACAGACTCCCATTTTTCGGGCTGTATGTCAATAGAAGGCCCACCCTGTATGAAAAACCACCGTCCTACATTCCACTCAACGACCAAAGGAAGGGATAGTGTAGTGATCCGACCGTCGGTTCTGTGCTGCTCAGGCATAGGCGCGCTAACCATTGTTAGGTTATGCCGGGCATAGTCAAGGCCTGACACCAACGTTAACCGTTCGGTCAACCCGTAGCCCAACCGCACACCGGTAAGCATTGATAACCTGCCCTCGCTGCTACCCCCACCGTCTACGCTTTGAAAGCGGTGCAGCGCGTTGCCGGCAAGGCCGAAACGAACGCCTACTTCAATTTCGGATTGGGCGTACAGCGTCTGTAAGCAGGATAGCGTAACAGCAATTAACGCCAGCACGGCATACGTTCTTTTCATCGTGATCTGAATAAAGCTTTGAAACATCTGGAATCTGATTGAACGTGATTTTAAAACCGGATACCCAGCATAAAAGCAAGCACATTGTTCCGGTAGCTGTCATTGGGCATGTTGGGATCTTCGCCGTTGGCGAAATTCGCAAACCCGGTCGTGTAACGGGCGTTCACCACCAAGTCCACACGGCTGTCCGGCAGCCGCAGGCAGTATTCCAATCCATATACCCCGGCTATATCGGTGTCCTTCACATTATACGCTTCGTAGTTCTCCCCCTCACCCACTTTGTTTTTGGCACTTAATTTAAAACCCACCTGCGGACCGACAAAAATGTCCAAATCAATGGGTTTAAAGCGGTATTTCAACAGGACCGGCACACTCAGGTAATTCATGTTCAGTTCGGCATCCCGGTAACGGATGTCGCCAATTGCAAATGCGTCACTTTTGTATTTGCCACCCAATTGTTGGAAATTGACCTCAGGCTGTACATAGAAGTTGCCAAATACGGGGAAGTTGACATGCACACCACCGATGAAACCTGCCTTTCCATCAAATGTATCGCCCGAGATCCTGGACATGTTCCACCCTGCCTGGACGCCGAAACCAATTTTTTCCGGCCGTTTCTGTGCATTGGCAATCCAGATGATAAACATAAAAACAAACGAAACTAACGTGCTTTTCATACGTAAAGTGTTATTGAAGTGCCTAAATTGATTTGAATACGTAAAGTTAAACCTTGTTTCAAAACTTGGTCTTTATAAACTAACGTGCGTCGGAACAACAATGCTACAAAACAATCTCCCAATAATCGAGTTATGCTAGAAAAATAATTTGTGCCGCTGACATACCCTTGTCATCTCGCTGCCGATCTTTGTTAAGACGTACTCACAAAATCAAAACAGTATGAACATCGTTGTAGGTGCTACCGGGCAAATAGGCTCATATGTCATTGACGAACTAACCAAAAGCGGATCCCCCACTCGTGCAGTCGTAAGAAATCCCGAAAAACTTGCCGACATACGCGTTGAATTCCGTAAGGCTGATCTATTTGATGGTGAACAACTTGCTAACGCATTGGAAGGGGGAACAGCAGTCCTCGTCTTGACCCCGGAAAGCCAAACTTCGGACGACATTATCGGAGACACCGAACGGATTGTTGCCAATTACCGAAAGGCCATCGAACAAGCGGGAATAACGAGAATCGTCGGTCTATCCACCATTGGAGCACATATCGACGGCAAGACCGGAAATCTTTTCATGTCCCGGATACTGGAACATGGGCTCGGCGATTTAGATGCAACCGTCGTATTTATACGGCCGTCATATTATTTCAGCAACTGGCTGGTTTATCTGGATACCATCACACAACAGGGAATTCTGCCAACTTTTTTTCCAGAAGGTCTGTCGATTGAAATGAACTCACCGCTTGACGTGGCCAAGTGCATCGCGCGTGCAATGACCGAAGAACGCCCGCCCAAAAGTAAGACGGTCATTGAACTGACGGGACCGCAACCGTACACTTCGCGTGATGTTGCCGATGTGTTTGCGAAATTGCTGAATAAGCCGGTGGTTCCACAATCCATACCCCGAGAAAAATGGCACGAGACGTTGATTGCTGCCGGTTTTTCCGAAAACACGGCAATCAATATGGCCGATATGACCCAAGCTGTGATCGACAAGCTGACCGTTCCCGAGCAACCGGGCAACACCCTACCCCTTCCGACCTCTTTGGAGCGCTATCTAAGTGGACAGCTAAGGAAGTAAACAGCCAAGTCTTAACCGCAGTACGACCACCTCGCCATAATCAATTAAATAAAGAAACCATTTCTTCGTACCAACTCCTGCTCTTTGGAAAACGGTGATGATTTCCAGTAAAACCCCGAAATCCGGGGATTTTTTGCATGGATCACAAGGCTTACTTTTGTAATGGCATGGCAGCGGAACCATTCGTTTTATTAGGCCTCGGCTTTTGGCTGATCTTACTGATCGTAGCTTTTCGTTTGCTCGACAGGTATCAGAAAAAACGCCCTCCGTGGACGGTTATTACCGTGTTGCTCCATTCCAACTGTATAGCCATACTCGTGCTCTGCAACATGGGATTGACAACGTTGCTGTACCAACCGATTTTGGAACTTTTTGACATCAACACGAGCGGTTTTATCAATTTGAATGGGATATTTACTGCCGGTATTATCTGGTCAATTCTGTGTTTACTTTTTTGGGTGATTGTTGGTAAAGCCAAGGAACAATTAGGCCGCTATTACAGAACCCTGCGCACCTCACTGATGATCTTCGCTTTGCTACCGCTGTTTCTCTGTTTTTTATTTTTGTTTCTGGCGGGTCTCAACTAGCGTTAGCGTAAATTAGAAGCCGTTCCGTAAAGTCTTTATCCCCCCGTGGAAACGGGATTTTTGCTTGGTGTTTCTTTTTATTACACAAATCTGCTAATTTGGGCGAACTAACGCGAATCATGTTAAACTATAGTACATTGGACGAGAAGGCGCTACTTATGTTGTTACAGCAACAAGACGACCATGCCGCATTTTCGGAATTGTACGATCGTTTTTCACACTTCATGCTAGCCTATGCCCAAAAAATCACACAGAACCAAGACGAGGCCAAGGATATCGTGCAAACTATCTTTGTTAACCTCTGGAGCAATAGAACACAGCTCTCCGTAAAGGGCTCTCTTTTCAATTATTTGATAACCAGCGTCCGATATGGGTTTTACAAACTGATACGCAGCAAACAGGTTGTCAGCAAATACGAAGCAGATCTCCAGCAATATTTGTCGGAAGAACGCGATACCACGGATGAATATATACAAGAACGGGAGTTAATGGAGCGACTGGAACGACTGGCAGAAAGCTTCCCTGATACAATGGGAAAAGTTTTCGTACTGACTTACTTCCACCAGTTAGGTCCTGAAGAAATCGCCGAGCGCCTTCATATCTCCGTGCGTACTGTTCAAAATTTATTGAGTCAGGCCGGAAGACGGGCCCGCCTCGGCATCGGACTCGCGATAGCGCTAACATTAATGGCTCCACAATTGACTGAAAAACAAACCATTGAAAATAAAATTAAAAAATTCTTGATATTGCCGTGAAAAAGTAGGCAGATCGGGTTCTTGTAGTTGGAGGGGTATAAATCCTTTACGATTATGAACGAACCCACAGACCTCATTGACAAATATCTGGCCGGAAAATGCACAGCTGAGGAGCGCGCATTGCTGCTGGCCCATTTTAATCGCTATTTCGATCAACAGCAGGATTCGCTCTCCGCTGAGGATCTCAATTTACTCAGTCAGCAGACGTGGTCAGCCATCAACAACCAAATCCGCGAGTCAAACGAACCGAATTCAACACGCACCAAGCGAATCCGTTGGACCCCCCACCCAATACTCCGCTGGTTGCCGTATGCCGCGGCGATCCTTTTAGTCGCCACCGCGATCATGTGGTACTCCCTTCGCGACACTCCCGCCAACTTTCTGCAAGAAAGCACACAGGTTGCCGATATCGCGCCGGGTGGTAACCGCGCCACGCTTACGCTTAGTGATGGAAGCAAGATTGATCTCAGTGAAGCGCAAACGGGAATTATATCCGACCATGAACGGATTGTCTATGAAGGAGACAATACCGAAATCGCGTCCTTTAGTGCTGCGGGTGCCTATGGGCTGCAACTTACAACTCCCAATGGAGGAACCTACCAGGTAACGCTCCCCGATGGCACAAAAGTTTGGCTCAATGCCGCTTCGTCGCTGACCTACCCCTCCCATTTCGATGGCCGCGACAGGGTGGTTACCTTCTCCGGCGAA
The DNA here is from genome assembly GCF_014642075.1 of Parapedobacter defluvii. GTDB lineage: Bacteria > Bacteroidota > Bacteroidia > Sphingobacteriales > Sphingobacteriaceae > Parapedobacter > Parapedobacter defluvii. Next base: position 64,839 of record NZ_BMIK01000010.1, read on the forward strand.
GCGTATTTTGAGGTGGCCAAAGATGCCAGTAAGCCCTTCAGGGTGATGAGCCGTGGGCAACAGGTAGATGTACTTGGTACCAAGTTCAATATCTCTGCATATCCCGACGATGATGTGACAAAAACCACCCTGATAGAAGGAAGCGTCCGGATAAGCTCCGCTGACAAAGCAGGCGGCGAAGCTTCTTTGCTACTTGAACCTTCAGAAAAGGCCGAGCTAAAAAACGGACGACTAACCAAAGAGCATGTTGATGCGGATAATGAGGCGGCATGGCGTACAGGCGTGTTTGCTTTCCGGTCCGAACGTCTGGAAAGCATCATGAAGAAGGTTGCCCGATGGTACGATGTTGATATCGAATTGCAAGGAGATATTGCCGACCGCACCTTCACCGGCACCGTATCGCGTTATGAAAACATCAGTGGCGTTTTGGAAACACTCGCGTTGACCAATTTACTTTCGTTTGAAATCGACGGCAGCAAGTTGATTGTCAAATCAAAATAATGTTAAACCCAATTAATAAATGACAGATATGATTACGTACGTATAACCCAAGCCCGAAGTAAAAATTAGGTATATCAGGAAACGGAAACGGAATCCCGGGTCGAGTCAGGATTCCGCTATGTGTTCTGGTTATCATTTATCGTGTGTGAACGAGTTAGAATTACTAACCAAAACAATCAAATGTATAAAATTTTCGTAAATAATTTTTTATGCCTGCGGATGCATAGCATAAAGAAAATCTTGTTGCTGATGAATTTGAGCGTTATCTCGCTTGTAGCCGGCCTATTCCAAGTGTTAGCCGTCGAAACGATGGCACAAACCGTCACCCTTTCGGAAACCAACACACCTCTTGTACGTGTATTGGATAAGATCGCGCGGCAAAGCGGTTATTATTTCTTGTACGGCGATGCCAGCATGCATCAGGCCACGACAGTGACCATCGAAATGCGTAACGCACCCTTGGAAAGCGCTTTACAAAGCATCTTCGAGCGGCAACCGTTTGACTTTACCATCAAGGGAAAAACCATTGTAATCAAGCCACGGGAAGCCTCCGCGCCTGGAAACAGCGATACGGCATTCCAACCTTATCAAATTACGGGTATTGTTTCCGACGAACAGGGTGTACCGATCGAAGGCGTGTCCATCCGTGTCAAAGGCAGTACGGCCGTCAGTACTACCGACAGTAATGGCAATTACCGCATTTCGTTGTCCGAAGGAGACGAGATAATTGTATTTTCCAGCGTCGGCTATGTTCAACAGGAACTTTCGGTGGGCCAATCGCGGACACTCCATGTGACGCTGAAAACCGCCGTATCCGATCTGGATGAAGTAGTAGTCGTGGGCTATGGTACGGTGAGAAAGGGCGATTTAACCGGAGCCATTTCCTCGGTCAAGTCGGCGGTATTCGAACAATCGAGGCAAAGCTCCTTCATCAACAACATCCAGGGCCGTGTAGCGGGTTTACAGATTGCCACAGGTACCGGCGAGCCGGGTGCCGGTTCAAAAATATTGATCCGGGGGGCCAATTCCTTGGTGGGAGATAGCCGGCCGCTTATCGTCATCGACGGTATCCCTGTCAATGAAAGCGAGGCTCCCGTAGCCAATTCACAGTTCGGCGCTAACTCGCAACGCGACCCGCTCAGCTCAATCAATCCTGCAGATATCATTTCGGTAGACGTCCTGAAAGACGCGTCTTCAACCGCCATTTATGGCTCCCGGGGAGCCAACGGGGTAATCCTAGTAACCACGCGGCAAGGACAGGCAGGTGCCGCCAGCATAACGTACGATGGCCGTTTCTCGGTGTCGCACACCGCGGTACGGATGGATATGCTCAACCCTGAGGAATGGATAAATTACCGCAAAGACTGGATCCTGCTTCCAGATAAACAAAACATCATCTATGGCTATTTCAATGATTGGCTGTTTTTTGAAAATCCATCCGAAATTGAACCATCAAAAAAGATTCCACGTGATGTATATGCGTTTCCCCGGTACAACTGGCAGGATGAGATGTATCGGGATGTTGCCAATGCTTCGGCACATACGCTGTCGATCAGTGGCGGCTCAACGAGCACAAAGTTTTATGGAAGCCTGGGCTACAACAAAGAGGACGGATTATTTGTAAACAATGGATATTCGAGACTAAATGGCCGATTACGGCTCGATCACAGTAAAGGCCGCCTCTCCTTATCAATGGGCCTGAATGGGACCCGCTCACGCTACGATGGTGCCGTTCAATCCGGCGATGGCTATGCTAATATCGGGGTGCTCGAGACCGCCATCGTATCGCGGCCTCTTGTTTTTGAAAACCCGCTGGCAGTGAGTACCCAAGGCGGGTGGCGCAAACCCACTGACAATTTGAAATACTTAGACCGTAACATCAGCACGCCCAATTTATCGTCCAATCTGGTGATCAATTACCGGTTAATCGATGGGCTATACATTGGCAATACGCTCAGCGGTAGCATGGTGACGTCAAAAGTGAATGAATACTACAGTAAGAACACCCCCTGGGGTTATTATCTCGGCGGCCGCGGCGCGATTTCGGCCAGTGATTGGTATGGGTGGACCAATTTCACGACATTGAGTTATGAGCGGTCATTCGCAAATCAATCGAAACTGAGTGCGCTGGGGGTATTTGAAATCAGCGGAAGCAGGTATGAATACCACCACATTATAAAAAGTGGTTTTGCTGACGAGTCTACCGGAATTCACGACATCAGCAAAGGCGAAGAACTTCAAGCTGCAGGTTCTGGAGCAGGCCTTAGCAATCGGTTATCGTACCTTGGCAGGCTCAACTACCACATCAAAGATCGGTATTTATTTACAACCAGTCTCCGGTTGGATGGCTCCGATCGCTTTGGAAAGAATCAACGGTATGGTCTGTTTCCATCGGCAGCATTCGCCTGGCGCATCTCGGAAGAGGCCTTTTTGGACAGGCCTTGGCTGGACGATCTGAAACTCCGGCTAAGCTACGGCGCTACCGGCAACTCGAACATCTCGGAGTTCAGGTACATGGCGCAGATGGGCAATGTTTTCTATGACGACAAGCTTGGTATGATCCCGACTTCGTTGCCCAATCCGGACCTTAAATGGGAAACCACTGTGCAATACAATGCCGGATTGGATGCAGCGGTGCTAAACAACCGACTGAAACTGACGCTGGATCTTTACGAAAAGCACACCACGGATATGCTCTATAATGCCATCGTCCCTGCCCAGACAGGATTCAAAACCCAATGGCAGAACCTTGGCAAAGTCAACAACCGGGGTATAGAAGTGTCACTGGCAACGACCAACATACGCAAAGATCGTTTCTTCTGGGAAACCACCTTGACGTTCAGCCTCAACCGGAACACCGTTTTACGTATTGGCGACGGGTTGTCTACTGCCCCGATCGGGGCCGGCTCATGGACTACCTCTTACATCAAACAGAACGTTGTGGGACGTATTATGGTAGACCAGCCCATCGGCGTAATGTACGGTTATGACCTAGCGGGCATTTATCAGCTTGACGATTTTGCGGGTTGGCAGGACCGGACGGGAAAATTACCCGCTAACGATCCGGCCATCCTGTGGCAAGACCGCAATTGGATTCTAAAAGAAGGAATACCCAACGCGGGTAACCTTGGAAGACTGCGCCCCGGCACATTCAAATTCCGGAATGCGGACGGATCTGCGGATCAATTGATTACTGAAGAAGACAAAGTCATTATCGGCAACAGCCAACCGTTGTTTTACGGTGGCTTGGGCAACAACGTAAGCATGGGCCCGGTAGCGCTTTCGGTCTTCTTCAACTACAGCGTAGGTGCAAAGATATTCAACTCCACCCGCTTCGAGCTTGAAGGCGCCATGCCGGGTGAATATTTCAATATCACGCGCGATTTCTGGAACAACCGATGGACTCCGGAGCACCCGACAAACGCCTATCCTGCCTATAGCGATGAAAACTATTATAATTCCCTGGCGTCATTGCCTAACACGTACTACGTTGAAGATGCCTCATTTCTAAGGCTGCAGACCGTTTCGCTGTCGTATTCATTGCCTGCGAAGCTGATTGCTAAGGCTGGAATCACGTCCGCCAAAGTGTACTACTCCGGAAACAATCTGTACACCTTTACGAAATATACCGGGCTATCTCCCGAAGTCGATTCCGGTAATCCGTTGCTACAGAATTTCGATACGATCGGGTATCCCCGTGCTGCTACTCACGCATTGGGCCTCATGGTTACATTTTAAAATTGAACACGCTGTATGAAAACGCTATATAAATTTATGCTGGTTAGCTTGACTGGCTTTGCAATTTCCTGCTCGGACTATTTAGACACGAAGCCGGTTTCCTTTACCACCATTGATAATTTTTACAAAACACCCGAAGACATCGAAATTGCCTTGCGTGGATGTTACGGCAGGCTGGTCAGCAGCTATGCGGTCAACTCGCGTTCCGGCTTGTTCTTCGTTGGTGATATCGGTACCGACGAACTTGTTGGCAACCCCTACTCCACGCCGGATGCGGGTAGCAATATGGACCAATTTATTTTCGGACGCGTTGTGAAGACCAACCTAATGGCGCGCGATCTGTGGGAAAATATGTACCGCAGCGTATATGCCATCAACCTGTTGCTTTCCAAACTCGATGAAGTTTCGATGAATGAGGCCCGTCGGGAGCAGGTGCGTGGCGAAGCTCTGTTTTTGCGCGGGTGGCATTACCTCTATTTAGGAATGGTGTATGGCGGCGTACCGGTGTACACTACGGTGCCACACGAGAAAGACAAGGCACGCGATCCCCTCCAACGGGTAATGGAACAGGCCCTAGCCGATCTGCAGTTTGCCTATGAGCACCTCGCCGATACCCACGTGGCAGGTGCAGCAAACCGATGGACAGCAGCCGGTTACCTGACCAAGCTGTACTGCTACTTAGCCGCCAGCAAAAAATACGAGGTCGGCAAGCGGTTGAACTTCCCGCTCAATTCGTTTGACTGGGTAGATACCGATGCCTACTACCGCGAAGCCAAGCAACTTGCTGACGAGCTTATCACGGCCAGCGGGTATCGTCTTGCAGCAGATTACCGGTCGCTATTCAGTGAAGGATCCACCGCCGAACAAGCCAAAGAAATTCTCCTGACCATCCTTCCTTCGCAGGAAAACAAAACCGGATTTGCCCCTACCTTTTACCTCTTTCCGGTAGGATATTATGGTGGTGGCTGGGGTACATGCCGCCCCACCCAAGAAGTGTATGACCGCTATGATACGCTGTATGACGCCCGGGTACACTGGGTTGTCGGCGGATTAGGCACCGACCCCGGCACCGAAACCATAGACGGCAATTCATACGTCAAACCGCTTCCGCTGAATCTGTCAGACGGTGTAGCCTATGACGGCGATTACAACGTAACCAAGCTGCGGGCAATCAGTTCGGCTGTGAGAAATACCGATTTCTACTTTGGCCACTACCCGCTGTTGCGTCTGGCAGATATTTACCTGCTCAATGCGGAGGCAACTGCTCATCTGGAAGGCGATGAGGCGGGTCGCGAAATTCTTAAACCCGTACGCAGCCGTGCGCTCATCCAAACGCACACCAACGATGTCACCGTTTTGCAGTCGGCCTACCGGAGATCCGACTTTATACAGGAATTGCTAGATGAGCGTTCGCGCGAACTTTGCTTCGAGCAGCAACGGAAATTCGACCTGGTACGTTTTGGCCGCTATGTAACCACTATCCAAGGAATTTCCACCACACGAGGCGTATGGAATTCGTTAACCGCGCGGATATTGATCGACAACATCTCCGAATCGAAAATATGGCTCCCCATCCCTGAGGAAGATGAGATCAGCAATCCGAATCTTTTACCAAATAATCCGGGGTATTAATCCAAACACGCACAACCATGATGAATAGCAAAAAGAAGATAATGGCCTATGCCTTTGCAGGTTTGCTGATTGCCACAACACTCGTGTGTTGCAGCAATGCTAAAGAAGGGCCCATCGGCCAAACAGAAACTTCCGTAAAGGTAGGTGCCTGGTATTTCGGCGGATGGAGCTTCCCCCCCGATACCAACGGGCACACTTTTCACATCAGCCCCACGCTCACCACCGCCTACCTAGATCGTGAGCCGTTGTGGGGTTGGCGCGAAGATACGCCAGGTGTAATGGAACAACAGATCAATTACGCCGCTCAGGCCGGCTTGGATTTCTGGGGATTCTGTTGGTACGACAACACGTTACGACCCGACGATGCGGCACTTATGGATCATCTCAACACCGCGCTGGATCTTTTCATGCAGGCAAATAACCGCGAGCTGCTTGATTTTTTCCTACTGTCCTGTTTCCCCGTTTCATCGGTCAATTGGGAGAAGGTGTGCGACCGCATCATCGCTTATTTCAATGCACCCAATTACCTGCGGGTAGATGGCAAACCCGTCATTGCCTTTTTCAATACGGATGAGCTTCTAGATGGCCTGGGCGGTGTGGAGGGAGTCAAATCGGCACTGGAACTTTTCCGGGAAAAGGCGCGGAAAGCCGGGCACGACGAAGTACTCATCGGTGCACGCACGTTTCCACGGCCACAGGACCCCACGTATCAGGATACTTACCAAGCATGTGGATTTGACTTTCTGACCACCTACAACAATGCCGATGACGGACGGAGAAACGCAGGAAGCAATCCATTTGAGGCGCTTTTGGAAGGCGACCGTAAATCGTGGAATGGCATCGCCGACCACACTACCCTACCCTTTCTGCCCGTAGTCGGTGCCGGATACGACATGCGGCCATGGGCAGCAGATCACCCTAACTTGCCCGCTTCGGATTACTGGTATTCCGGCGTAACGCCGGAAAAGATTGCCGAGCATCTTGCAGACGGGATCCAGTGGGTGAAAGGCCGCCGGACCAAAACACTGGGCAAAATGGTCGTGCTGTACGCCTGGAATGAAAACGGTGAAGGTGCATGGCTCACCCCCACCAAATCCGAGGGAACCGCGCGCCTCGATCAAATCAAGCAAGTTATCGAACAGGAGGCACTTACCAATGAAAACTAATCTGATTTTGGTCCTTGCGATGGTGTGGATCACCGCATGCCAAACCGAAGGTCGCCGAGAAGCAACCACTACCTCTACACAGATTGTCGTGTTGGGCAACAGCATTGTCGCCCATCCGCCCAATGAAGAACTGGGCTGGAAGGGTGACTGGGGCATGGCTGCATCGGCAAGAGACAGTGACTTTGTGCATCGGCTGGAACGCCGGATGCACCAGGTAGATCCCGGCATAGAACTTCAGTACGGCAGCATCGCGGGTTTCGAACGTGCCTATTGGAATTACGATTTACGCGAACTGGCCGAATTCCGGAACGCTGACATATTGATCGTCAAAATAGCGGAAAATGTCGATCCCGACTCATTGGCAGAGCGGCAATTTTCGCAGCATTACGCAAAACTGATCGATTACCTAACCCAAGGTGGCCGCACCGCCGTCATCATCAGTGGTGGCTTTTGGCCAAGTCCCGTAAACGATACCATACACCGTTATGCTGTCCAAAATGGGTTTGATTTTGTCAAGCTGCACGATTTATATACCAGCGATTCTACCAATACGGCAAAGGGCCTGTTTGCACACGAGGGGGTGGCCAACCACCCATCGGACCGCGGCATGAAACACATCGCCGACCGAATATGGAAAAAATTGGAACTCCTGATTCAACAACACTAAGGTTTAACTAAAACGAAACAAAAGATGAACTATATCCTCAAACGGAGCACATTGTTTTTAATCTGGCTTACCGTTCTCCAGTCCTGTGAAACCCTGGATACTGGCCCATTCCATACCGTTACCTTCCATTCAAACGGCGGCACGAATATCGCGCCGGCCAAAGTACGCCACGGAGAGCCCCTCCCCAAAAGCCGGGTTTATCCCGATCCCATCGTGAGTGACGGTGGGCGCTTTCTGGGATGGTACACAGACGCCGAGCTGCAACAACCTTATGACTTTGACCAACCGGTCGTAGCCGATGCGCAATTGTATGCCAAATGGTTTTATAATACATTTACCATTCATTTCGTGATGAACGGAGCACCCGAGATTCCCGCCAAGGAAATACGAGAAGGCCATTTGCCTGCATTGGACGCACCTACCTATCCTGACCATGTGTTTGTCAACTGGTACCTCGACGAGGCGTTTACCGACCTCCTTGACCCCACAGTACCCATAACGGAAGACTTAACCCTGTATGCCCGCTGGGTGACACCTTCGCCTTCTTCCTGGTTCGTAATCGACAATGGCACGCTTACCATGTGCACGCCGCCCAACGGAACCGACGTAGTCGTTATACCAGAAGGAGTAACCACCATACCCGATTGGTTTGTGTTGGCCAACGGACTCAATGAACCGGGTAAGCCAGGCTTCCCCACCGGAAAAAACATTCGCGAATTTATATTGCCAACTTCCCTGGAAACCATTGGTAGCGGTGCCTTTAAATTTGCGGCTATCACCCAGATTCACATTCCGCCCAAGGTACGTCAGCTGCTGCCAGTTACTTTTGAGGGATGCGATCGGTTAACGAGCTTCACATTTGCCGCCGGTAGCCAGCTGGAACGATTGGTAGACAACGCCGGCAACGAAGCAATTATAGGCGCACCGCAGCTTACGCAGATCAGCTTTCCGCCCTCCCTGCAATATGTGGGCAAATACACCTTAGCTGGTTGTCAGGCTTTGGCTACCGTTACCTTTGCGCGTGCCGAATCCCCCGTAATCTTCGATGGATTTTTGCCGGGCGGCGGTGTTTGGCTATTTGGCGGCCACTTCCCAAGCAAAATCCGGGTTCCGAATGCCGTGAAAGAAGCCTTTGTCAGTGAAATGAGAAAGGTGATGCAGGATTACGAATACGATAACATGAAAGCAATCGTGGAAGGATATTAATGATGAGAGCTCCCTTTTTTCATTCGTTTTTGGACTGTTGGCAGTATCCGGAGGCATCGTTTGCAGCCAGGCCGGATTTGAACAATCGGTGCAAGACTCGATGGTAATCCTACCATTTGGTCCAAATAGATTTCGTCCGTGCACGCACCGCAGGAGTTACTGAAGAACAACGGAAATCGATTCCCAACTCCGCGAATAACTAAGGTAATCCTACCCAAAAGATCCGGCTGCTGAATGTGCCGGACTTTTTGGGTAGGATTATTTTTTATAGCTGCCGGGCAAATTCACTCCACGGGTACTTGTGCAGCCCGTCAAAATCCAAAAGATCAGGTTAAGTATGACCAAGGAACAGAAAAACCGGTGCTTTTCCCACCCGGTTATAACGACCGTGCCGATTTGCCCTGCCTCCAATGGTCCTCTATTTCTTCCAGCGACTTCCCTTTGGTCTCCGGAATATAAAAATAACCCCACAACAGTCCAATAACACATACAAGCGCGTAACTCCAAAAGGTATAGGCCACGCCAAGTGTATTCACTAGCTTTAGGAAGGTAAAGGCGACAATGGCGTTAAATCCCCAATGAGCCAATGATCCCACGCTCATGCCCAAGCTTCTGGTGCGGAGCGGAAAAATCTCAGCGATCAATAACCAACCGAGTGGTGCCAGGCTGATGGCAATGAAGATGATAAACGCAATGATGCTTCCCGCAGCGTAATAGGGCAACATTTCTCCCAGCTGTTCGCCGAAATGGAAGCTTATACCCAACACCGCCAACGAGGGGATCATACCGCTGATACCGATCAGAAAAAGCTTACGCCGCCCCCATCGGTCGAGCATGATGACGGAAAACGCACAAGCCGCTACATTGGCCGCACCGATGATAATAGCCGGTATGATGGAAGCTGTATTGCTCACGATACCCGCCATTTTGAAAATAGTGGGCGAATAGTAGATGATCGTATTTACACCGGAGAACTGTTGGAAAAAGAATATCATCACGGTGATGGATAGCGGAATCCGGAGCCAAGGTTTAAAAAGTTCCTTCAAACCGGAGTTGTTCCGGGAGACTGTTAGATCATATTGCAGGTCTTTTATAATTTGCTGTGCCTGATCTTTGCTTTCTACCTTTTCCAGAATAGCCCGACCTTTTTCCAGCTTGTTTTTGGAAATCAGCCACCGGGGTGATTCGGGAAGAAAAAACATCCCGGTAAGCAAGGCAATTGCGGGATATATCCCCACCATAAACATGGCTCTCCAAGATTCAAGGTCCTGGTCGTTAGACAGCCAATAATCGGTAATGTAAGAGGCTAAAATCCCGATGGTAATCATGAGTTGGTTTAATGTTACCAATCCGCCCCGATATTTCTTTGGCGAGATTTCGGCGATATACATCGGAACCACATACGATGTGATGCCGATGGCAATGCCAATGATCACCCGCATGACAATCAATTCGGTAACGTTGGATGCATACGCACATCCCAAAGACGCGGCGAAGAAAATGAGGGCATTGACGATGATCATTTTCTTTCTTCCCAGCATTTCGGTGACACCGCCACTCGCAATTGCACCGATAATTGCTCCAAGCAATACGGAGGTAGTAAGCCATTCCAGTTGGCCGTCTGAAAGCGTCCAATGTTCCTGCAGGAACGGCAGCGCACCGGAAATTACGCCGGTATCAAATCCAAACAGCAAACCACCGATGGCCGCTACCATCGCAATAAACAATACGATCCGGGGAATTTTCATAATCAGGATAATTGAATAAATTCGAAATCAAGGTTTTTGGAGCCAGCAATGGCATTAAGACAAGCTCCGAATGCGGCTTCTTCGTCATAAGGTGAAAAAATAAGCGCGGTGTTGAACTGTTCCTCAAAAGCACGGCACAACAAGGGATTTCTTTTGAGCGCATTGCCCGAACCAACGAGTACCGACTTGGCTTTGCGCACCTCTTCCGGAAGTGCCTGGTAGAACTGGTAAAGCTCGCGACAAATACCTTTCAACAGCCCGATAATCAGGTTATCGGGTGTGAAGTTGTGGGTGGAGATATTTTCAATATGCCCACGCTTGTCGGGCGCGGATCGCGTGCCGTCAAAAAGTGTTTCCACAATGGGCAGATCAGAAGAATCATCCTTGTAAATAACAGACGTCATGATCTTATAAAAATCGATCCCTTCGGTTGAAGATGTACTGAATTTCGCTACCGTGTCTTCAAAAAACGTCCGCAACATGGCAAAAGCCTGACCGCCACATAACGCCGCGCCCACCAGCATATACCCACCGCCCGGAAACGGGCGGGTTTCTATGCCCGGTATTTTCATGTATTTAGCTGAAAAAACGGAGACTTGGCTGCTGGTTCCCACGGTAACATGGATGGATGAATTTAAATGGCTTACGGAACCCAAAAATGCAGCCTGATTGTCTCCGATGGCCATGTAAACCGGTATACCCCGGTAGTGTCCACGAGAAATGGTCGATTCGGCAAGATCGGGAAGCAGCGAACTATCGACACCCACCTTCGCCAATCCAGCGTGATCAAAATTCAACTGTTCCACATCAAACAGGCCGAGACCTGCGGCGTTGGAATAGTCGGTAACAGGTGTTTTCAGATCGACCAGTTTCATGACCACAAAATCCGTAATGGTGCAGATCTTCGCTACCCCTTCGGGCACGAGATCGTTACGGCTGTTGTAAAAATGAGTGGCCAGCCCAAAACCGGTAGGCACCGTGTGCCCCGTCACTTCAGAAAGGAACGCAGCATATGTCATGCCTGTTTTATAGCGCAAATTCGCACGGCCATCCTGCCACGTATACAACGGGCTGATTGCATCGCCTTCCCGATTTACATACAATATGCCGTGCATCTGCCCCGTAATTCCGATTCCTTGGATGGTCGTGTAACGGACCGAAAAATCATCAATTATCGTGCGCACAATTTCCAGAATCCGCATGGGGTTTTGCGCACGTTCCCAACGTTTTGCCGAAGAAATCCCCGCATCATTGGGGACGGTTACAGATTCTATTTTCCGGCTTTTGGCCGTATAAGCAACACCACTGATTGAGCTGGTACCGATATCTATTCCAACAAAGTACATATACGAATTCTATTCGCTAACTGATATAAAACAGGGACTCGCGAAATCGCTAACTCAATTTGCCGCCGTCCATATGGATTTCAATGAATGTATTTCCGCCTTTATCACACTGAGTTGGCCTTCGCTCCGTATATCATAGGTGTTGGCGGGTTTTCCCGGCATAAAGCAAGAACTTATCACGGCCTCTCCACCATTACCAAAAACTTCCACAGTGTTATGATCTAAGAGAATACGCAGGTTAATTTTTCCATTGATTGGTCGTAGGAGAGCCTGACCCAAATTATTTTGATCGTTCATCTCCCCTGCGGTCTGCGCGACCCAATCGTCAACGATTATCCCATTACGCATCGCAGGCCCACCACACGCCAAGCTTTGTGTTTTAGCATTGTACGATACAGTTACGTCGCGCAACACCAACTCAAATGATGTAGAACGGCGAACATCAAACTCGAACTCCATGTCATATCGCTCTCCGTCTAACATCTTTAGACGTTGCTTCCCTTTTATCGTTTCATTTTTGAGCGTAGTGGTTTTTTCGTACAGATGCCGGATTTCCTGAATGGGATAACGGAAGGCCTTCAAACCCTCATCGGCCGTGGTTCGTAATGTGATTTCGGTTGGAAAACTCATTTGCTGTTCGAATGGCATTCCCGGGTAACGTTGCGTGGGCATCCAGGCAATACTGACACACCTGTCATCCGGCATGTTACTCCAAGTCATCGCAGCATAATAATTTGTACCGTAGTCTCCCCGCAAAACTTCGGTTTCCGGTTTGAAATTTTTACCGTCGAAATTACCGATAACATAATCGCCATTAGCACCAAAGAATAACCACTTCTTGTTTTTTGGATCGCCATCTAATGGCAATGGTGCGAAACCAGGGCATTCCCGCACACCCTTTACCGATAACGAGCTCAAATGGCTCCACTCCTTCAGGTCGGTGGAACCGAACAGCCCAAATTCGTCAGGGTCGTCCATAAATAAAGCCATGATCCATTGTTGGGAGGCTTCATCCCACACCACCTTCGGATCGCGATTTTCGGCCTTTATATGTTTCAATACCGGATTTTGATCGTAATAGGTAAACGTATTACCGCCATCCGTACTATAGGCGATGCACTGTGTATTCAACGGTCCCAATCCACGACCGGGGTTTCCCCCATTGGTGATAAATGCAATAAGCGTTTTGTCTTTCCCCGTTTGGAATCCCGCCACGTTATCCGCATCGACGATGGCCGAACCAGACCAACAACCCGACCACACTTTGTGGGGGGTGATATGACTGGAAATCTGTTCCCAATGTACTAAATCCTTGCTGACAGCATGCCCCCAGTCTTTATACGCTCCCGGTCGATGGGGCGGCATATATTGAAAGAACAGATGATAGACACCGTCATAATACACAAGGCCATTGGGGTCATTCAACCAATTCTTCTTGGCCGTGAAATGGAATTGGGGGCGGTGCTTTTCCGTGTAATAGGCGGGCCGCCCGTCCGCTAATTCATCAACTTGAGACAGCTGCACAATGCAAGGGTCGGGCAGGAACTTATCCCACAACGCCACGATATCAATGAAGCCCTTAAATGTCGCCTTGAGTGCATCCTTGTCGACATCCGCGTATCCGTACTCTTTTTTATACTCAGCCCCGATTAGCATGGGCCGCCGATTCCAATCGCGAATCTGACCAACGGTCACTTCATCATCACGCAATTTTCCATTAACGTAAAGCTGTGATGTTTTCCCATTGAAGCGGAAAATAATATCCTGCCATGCATTCCACTCGGTCTTTGGCAATAGATAACGTAACAAATGTGCGCCTGCAATTTCGTCGCTACCGATCTTTGCTTCGATATAAACAGCTCCATCAACCCTATTCAGCACAATGCTATACGCCAAATTATGGTCATCACCGGCCTTGGTGAGGATCGGAGAATAACCGTCAACAGCAGTTGCACGTGCGCGGACATAGAGTGTTATTTCTTTGCCGCTGAGATTTAACTCTTCCTGTGCTCCCTGGCCTGCATCAAGCCACGAGGTTCCCCCAAAATACGCGGCGCTGCCTGCCCCCCCGCGTTGTTTAGATAAGGAAGCTTCATCGCCTTCGAGAGGAACGATTGAGACGTTGCCATGGTTTGTTAAACGGCTATTCACTCCCACCCCATCATCTAAACCGTCAAACGTCCATACAGCAACACTATCCTCATAAACATTTACCTGGCGATCAGATGTACCAATCAGCAAAACGAGCAAAAAACTGCATATAGCTAATCTTATCATCATATCATATTTCTACCTTACCAACCTGCATTTTGTTTATACAGTCCCTTCACGTAGCTGATCTGTACTTCCGGAATCGGAAAGTATTCGTCCCGATTTTTAGTAAAGTTGGCGTCTCTCAGGTAGGACCGTCTCGTCTTTTCGACCGCAAAATACGCATTAAGCTGCTCGGCCGCAATACCCCAGCGTACCAAATCGAAGAACCATTTGCCTTCGGTTGCAAATTCCAGGTGACGTTCCCAGCGGAGTGCCTGCATCGCAAAATCCTTGGTCCAGGCCGGGCAATTCACGCCTGGCCGGTAAGGCTGTACATCAAATCTGCCGGTCGGGGTTCCATCGGCAAATTTCAACCGATCGGTACTGTTGGCCGCGCGTTCCCTGATTTCGTTGATCAGCCGAAGTGTTTCGTCCATCTCCTGTTCGAGTTGGATCAGCGCCTCGGCACGCCAAAGCATCACCTCATCAAGTCGCAGCACATCCCAGTTTAAACCCGCTCCCATAAATGGGTTCGTCTTTTTAAAGCAGTCGGACGTAGGCGAAACGAGTAATTTCTGGCTCATGGAATAGCCGTATACTTCCGGTGTACGCACCCAATTTTCACCCATGATATAGGAAGGCTCATATTTCCACGGCATGCCGGGCACAGCCGCCGTGTGCATCAGGCGCGGGTCCATCGGGGTAGCAGCAAAAGCGTCTTTGTTATCCAGTAGGATACCTGTATTGAAATTTTCGAAATCCGGCACACCGTTTACAGTTTTATAGCGGTTCAGCATGTTTACAGACGGCTGCAGAAAGCCGCAGCAGCCATAGTCTGAATTTACCGGCGATACCAGCCACGAATTCAGGCGTCCCGTCTGCGTATCCGTGGTATACTGGATTGCCCAGATGGACTCCGTACCATTTTCATACTCACACAGGAAATTCTCTGCAAAATCCGGTGCCAGGCGCTTTCCGGAATGGTCAATGATGTCTTTACACAGCGCCGCCACTTCGGTAAGTTTTTCGCGGTTGATGTTAATTACATTGTGGTTGTCGTCCTGCTCATACGCCGCAAAAATCAGTGCTTTCGCCAGATAGGCTTTCGCGGCAAAACCCGTGGGCCGGCCCACTTCAGCTTGTGCATCCGGCAAAACACTGGCCGCGAAGCGGAAGTCCTCAATTAATTTCCCCCACAGCTCTTGATCCGACAATGCGTCATTACTCACCTGATCATACATATCCTGCGGCGTATCCTCATCGATGTAAGGGAAAAATTTGAAACACTGTTTCATATACATGTAAATGTGACCGCGGAGAAACCGTAGCTCCGCAATGCGCTGTTCGCGTAGCGGATACTGCTCGGCAGTGAGGTTCTTGACTCTTCGCAATGCATCGTGAACACGTCCAACCGCGACATAATGCACCCACCAGAGGTTATCCAGATCGCCGACGTTGGTGGGTTGCATATAGGTGAAGGTTTCCCAACGGTTCCTTTCGGCATTGTCATTGGTGCCCGATCCGCCCTTATACGCTTCGCCACCGCGTACCGAACCCTCCTCGTAAGGCATGCCCATCTGTTTGTTGAAGTGATTCTGCCCAACAAATGAGTAGGCGGCATTGATCATTTTTTCGACTTGCTCCGGCTCATTCAGATCTTCATCCGAAACAACACCCTGAGGCTTGGTATCCAGCATGGACTCGCACGCACCGAATAGCATCAGGATGACACCGAGACTGAATAGATTTAATGGTTTCATAATTTTTTGTCTTAAAATTTACAGTTAGAATGAAACGTTTAGGGCAAACGTCATCGAAAATGGCAGTGGATACCCGCTTCCCGGAGTTTCCGGGTCCAAACCGGTATAGGGATTGTCGCCCCACGTCTTCTTAAGAAGCAATACGTTGTCTGCACGCAAATCCAGGCGCACCCGTTTCATGTTCATCCGATCCAGCAACGTACCGGGAAGGGTATACCCCAACTCCACGTTCCGGATTTTCATATCGGAACCGCTTTCTACGTAGTACGTGGAAAACCGACCTTCGTCGTTGTAATTATTGATGGATATGGCCGGGATGGTGGTATGGGTATTGGTTGGTGTCCAAGCGTCCAACAGACGGGTACCATAGTTCTCTCCGGAGGTACTCAATGCATAGATATCGGTCCATGATTTCCAGCCCTGTACATTGAGTTTCTTTCCGACCAGCCCGTTGAAGAACACGGCTAGGTCAAAGTTTTTCCACGTAACGCCTACGTTGACCCCGTACTCTGCGGCCGGATCCTGATTGCCCAGCCAAGCACGGTCTTCCTGATCAATCTTACCGTCTTCGTTTATATCCCGAAAACGGATGCGCCCCGGAGCCGCACCCACCTGCGTGGCGTGTGCATCGACCTCGGCCTGCGATTGGAACAAGCCGTCAACAATGTAACCATACATGGATGAACGCGAGCGTCCCAAGATGTTCTCATCGGTTCCGTTCCCGGCGAAATTATTGATGACTTCGTCGGGCACCTTCAAGATCCGCTGCTTATTGTGCGAAACCACGCCACTGATGTTCAAACCGACATTACCGAAATTATCTGCATAATTCAGGGTCAATTCGATACCCTTATTATCAATATCTGCACCATTTAACCACATTTGAGCACCTTCACCCAAGGTCGCAACCGTGCCCGGTTTCATCAAGATATCGGTGGTCTTTTTGAGGTAATAGTCGAGTGAGCCGCCAAACTTACCGGCAAAAAAGGCAAAGTCCAACCCTAAGTTATGCTGGGTGGTCGTTTCCCACCGCAGGTTCGGGTTGTCGCGTTGCGTACGGCGGAAGCCGGAAGGCAGGTTGCTCCCTCCCTCCCCGGTAAAATCATAGGCAGTACCCCAGTTCCAGTCCCATACGGAATTCAAATCGTAAAGCGGACTGTACATCAGGTAGGCCGCATAGTCATCGATCTGCGAGTTGCCGTTTTGCCCCTATCCATAGCGGAGTTTCAATTGGGAAAATCCGGAAAGTGCGTTTTGCAGAAACGGCTCATTATTCAGCACCCATCCAAAAGACACCGCGGGGAATGTAGCCCACCGGTTATTGGCCCCGAAGACCGAGGATGCATCCCGGCGAAGGGTACCGGAAGCCAGGTAACGATCGCCAAAGTTGTAGTTGAATTTTCCAAACCACGAAATCAGCGTATTGTTGCTGCCTCCGCCCCCATTTTCACGGTCTTCCTCGCCTGCATCCAACTGCATGTAATCCGGCGTTTCCAAGGCAAACACCCGGCGGCTTCCCCAGTGGGTCTGATACGAATGGTCAATTGTCTCCTGCCCGACCATCACATCGAAATTATGCTTATTGACATCGAACACATACTGCAGAATATTGCTGTTATTCCAATCGTAGTTATAGTTGGATGTCTGGTATACCCCATTCCGTGCCTCGCTCAGAAAGCCGGATTCATACGTCAAATCCATGGTCCGTCGCCAATAACCCACGAAATCAACCCCAAAAGACGAGCGGAAATTCAGACCTTTCAGTAACTCAACGTTTATGTACGTATTCCCAAACAGGCGCAGGTTATCCTGGTGATTTTGCTTGTTATCTGCTATCAGGCGTACAGGGTTCTGACGGTCGCTCATCCCGCCGATCGGCCCGCCCCAGCCTACGCCATCAACCGTATGTACCGGCACGATAGACATCAGCGATTTCGTACCCCCCAGGTTTCCATCCCCTACATTCGAACTGGAGCGCCATTGGGACACCGTGAAGTTCTCTCCGATTTTCACCTTTCCATCCAACCAGCTGTAATCCGTATTGATCCGTGCGTTGAAGCGCCGGAAAAAACTACCGTCGATAGTTCCCTTGTTGTCGTAATAATCCGCGGCAAAGAGCGCATTCCCGTTGTCTGTACCTGAAGACACGGTAACGTTGTATTGCTGAATCATGCCGGTCCGCAGAATCTCCTTTTGCCAATCGGTATCTGCTGAGCGCATCGTCTGTTCGATCGGATCGAGGTATTCGCGCCATGACACCTTGTCGAGCACCCAATTTCCGTTGGCATCCTGATGGTCTTCATACTGGTACAGGCCACCGAAATCGCGCACAAACCCAATCCCGACAAGGTTGGGGTCGGCCGCAGGATTATCGTTCTTAATCGCCCAATATTGGGCAATACCACGCTGTTCAGTGTTCATCAATTCAAAGGGTTTGGCACTGCTGGTGAGGGTATTGGAAGCGGTAAAATCGACGGTCGTTCCCTTCTTGCCGCGCCGCGTGGTAATGATAATCACGCCGTTTGCCGCGCGCGACCCATAAATGGAGGCCGATGATGCATCTTTCAATACCTGGATGGATTCGATATCCAGGGTCGCCAGCTCCGCCATGGAACGGGTGGTCGGAGTCCCGTCGATAATATACAGCGGATTGTTGTTGTTCAGCGTTCCCTCGCCGCGTATACGTACCGCTGCCGATGGATCGGGCGAACCGTTTACGGTAACGGCCATACCCGCCACCCTGCCCTGGGCGGCCCGCATGGCACTGCCCGTCGTACTGGAACGGAGCTGGTCTACGTTGATCACGGACACCGCCCCGGTTAAATCCGCTTTACGCTGGGTCGTGTAACCGGTCACAACCACTTCGTCGAGATTCAAGGCATCTTCCACTAAGCGGATGGTTAAATCCTGCCCGGTAGACGCGGCTATTTCTGTTGTCTTATAACCAACATAGCTGAATAGTAAGGTGCTGGTACTGGCAACGCGCAGGGTAAAGCGTCCATTGGCATCGGTACTTGTGCTGTTGCCTTTTGCCTCCTTTTCGACGACGGAGACATTGGCCAACGGTGCCCCGCTGTTATCCAGGACCGTGCCCGCTACCAAGATCTTTTCCTGGTTGATCATCAGGCTCCCCGTTCCAGCAACCCCCGGCCCGGCAAGCATGCTAAATAAAAGCAGGAGCACCACCTGGCCCACTGTTTTCTTTGTTTGAATTACTTTTCGTTTCATAATTTAGGGTTATTAATGATTAGTTATCTTTTCGATTTTTACATCCCGGATGGTGGCGTTACCATTTTTGACGTAGAAAAAGAGGTTTTTTCCTTTTTGCTCCGGCAACCGATTCACGACCGTCCGTTTGTTATTGACGCAGACATCAAAAAAATCTCCGTATACAATCACGTCCAAAAAAATCGGCTCATTCAGGCCTTTTACGGCATCAATCGATGTATTGTGCATGCGCACCGTTTCGTGATTCGGGTTCAGCGCCAATCGGTAGCCGCTCTCGTGCTCATCCGTCGCCCGCAAAAACAATCCTAACTCCTCGTAATTCCCATCCGGTTCGATGCGCATGGAAATCCGATAATTGTCGGGCAACTCATCCATTTCAGCTACGCCCATTTCGCCAGCCGCCGCGATGTTCAACTGCCCATCCCGGATGGCGACGACGGACGGAGAAGGCGTTTTGATTGCCGGAATGGTCATCGGGGATGACGCAGGTAGCACCTCTGGTAAGAATTTGGTAGACAACGTTCCATCCGGCTCTTGGTAAACTTCCCGGAAAAGTATCGTTCCGCCCCAAATCCGGTCGCCATCATCCTTATCACCGGCGCGGTAGGGCGAGTAGGCCACCGCAATACGGCGCCCGTTCTTAAACCGGGCAGTTTTGTAAACGCACTCAAAATGCGCAATCAAGCTTTGAGACTTGGGATAGATCCACGGCCCGTAAGGCGCTTTGGACATCACGTAATGGGTATGCCCCGCTATGCTATACAACAGGTAATACCAGTCATTCCATTTGAAATAATCCGCACATTCAGGTGTACCCTGCTGCCCGCGCAGGGGCGAATCCACTTCTTTCCAATTTTTCAGATCGGCCGAAACCAAGTGAACCAGGTAGCCACCGAAGCCGCCAATTGCCGGCTCCTTTAAGTTGCCCGAAACGAAAAGATGAAACAGGCTATCACTCCCCTTAAAGACCTTCGGGTCCCTGAAATCCCGACTGATACATTCCTCGGGCGCCAAGTAAAAGGGATTGGGTGATTGCTTCTCGTAGGTGTATCCACCATCGTTGCTGATTGCATAACTCAGTTGCTCATGCACACCGTTTGCGTCTTTCACACGGGTGGCATAAAATGCATAAAATAGTCCCTTATCCGCAATGACGGACCCGGTACAAATTGATTTTTCCCACGCTTCATTGTCGATACCCAACGCTACGGGGTGATGTTTCCAATGAACGAGGTCTGTGGTGGTACTCAACGCCCACTGATGCCCACCCAAGCCATCCAAACCGGCGTGATGCCCTTCATCCAATAGCCAATACAAGTAGAATGTACCGTTGTGGTAATAAGGCATGCCATCGCCCGAAAACAAATGCGGTTCGATGGGTTTGAAATATTGCAGCTGTGTTGTGCGTTGGATCGAAGGATTATAATCTTTGACCACCTGTGCCATTGAACACGCCGTAACCGACAAAAGAAATACGAAGACAATGTTGAATTTGTAAGGCATAATTGGCAATAATTTGTTGCCAAATATAGTGGCCCTATTTACAAAAACAAAAATATTTTATTGCAATTTATTATCATAATATTTACATTTAAAATCATTAAGCAAAGACAATTCTGATCAATTCTTGATAAAGAAAACCAAATCAGCCATTTAACAGCGCTAATTACATACATCAAATGTAAACTTATTAGTAAAAAATAATTTTTTATTTTACGAGAACGGGTCTACAAAATCCAAATAAAAGGTTGATCATCGCAGAAAAAGATCATACATTATTCCAATAAATACAAAATAATTTGACAAATAATATTACATTTGCGACCACAATGTAAACACCCACAAATATGTGTGCTAAAACAAGCTACAAGACGATCTACGACACGCTAAAGGACCAGATCATTAAGGAAGGATTTCTTCCGGGCGCCATGCTGCCCACGGAACAGACGCTTGCCAAGAGATACGATGTATCCCGGCCTACCATTGCCAAAGTGTATAACCAGCTACAGGAAGAGGGCTTTGTCAAGAAAACAAAAGGCTTGGGAACCGTGGTTACTTACCAGCATACCAACACTCCTTACACATTTGGTCTGTTGCTTCCAGGATCCGGGGAATCCGAAATATTCTCAATTATCAACGATCAACTGCTGCGGCAATCCGAATCCGGGATGTTTAATTGCTTTTGGGAAGGTGCCACCGCGAGCAGTGCCGAAATCCGGAAATCACTTATCGAATCCTGTCTTGAAAGTTATATCCAAAAAAAGGTGGATGGTATCTTCTTCTCCCCGCTTGAACGCGTGCCGGACGCCTACGAATTAAATCTCAAAATCTGCCGGGCCATCCGGGAGGCAAACATCCCACTGGTGCTGATCGACCGGGATATTCTCACTGCTCCAGACCGCAGCGAATTTGATGTGGTATCCATCGATAATTTCAGCGCCGGCTGCGTTATGGCACAGCATCTCATTGACCGTGGATGCGAAAAATTACATTTTTTCTACCGGCCGGGTTCCGCCAGCTCGGTAGATCTACGCATTTCAGGAGTCCGCGACACTGCGCTTAAACACGGTTATTCCTTTACGGAAAGCAACGTGTTCTGCGGGAGCCCAGAAGACCTGGAGTTAGTCAGGGGAATGGAGGTGATTGCCGGCAAAACAGGCATCATCTGTGCCAACGATTCGACGGCAGCCGTACTGATGTCGTCGTTGGACGACCTCGGAATCGAGATATCCAAGGATGTCCTCATCTGTGGCTACGATGATATGAAATACTCCAAACACCTGAAGCATTCGTTGACATCGTTCCGGCAACCCTGCGAGGAGATTGCCAACATCAGTATCGAGCTACTGATGCGCAGGTTGAAGGAAAACAACCGCATCCCGATTACCGTAAACCTTAAAGGAGATATCGTCATCCGTGAATCCAGCCAATTTCGCTAACCATTAATGTAAAAGAAAAATGAAACCAATTTATCCCTTTCTTATGATGATCAGCTGCAGCCTGCTTTTTATTGGCTGTAGTGAAAAGAAAAAGGCCGTTCAGATCGAGCTCAACGCGACCCCATGGGTGTTTTCGACGGACGTCCCACCGGCCAGTACGCTATCGCCACAGTCGGCCCAGGGCACCTTTGATGCACTTCCGGACAGCAGCAGTTTTACGATCAAGCTGGTAGCCACGCTTGGCAAGCATCTGCCTAGCGAGAGGCTGCTGCATATTCCCGGTGTGCTGGAAGTCACCACATTCCAGCACGATCCTTCTGACCGCAAACTCCAAAATTATCCGGCTTATCCGATGCCGGATGGCTCGGTGCCCGTATTTCAGGCGGCGCTACGGCTGCACCCCCTCCCAAACAGCACCGAAACCGAAGTACGGGATATGGTTATCGGCATTCCTTTGGGGATTTTAACCGAATCCACAGGCCAGCATGAAATCGTGCTCCATTTTTCTGGCGTACGGTGGTCGCTGTACGTAGACGGCGAACTGCTTGACAATGATTTCGCTTTGGGATACCCCCAATGGCCCGCCCGGCACACCTGGGAAATTGACCCGAACCTCGTTTCCAAAGCCGAACTTTTCCTCCCGGGCCTTGAGCCGGAAAAAGTGCCTTTAAAAACTCCCCGAATTGCGCACGACATCCAATACTGGACACCCGCAGGCCACAACACCTGGGTAGGTGATGTGGCCACCTTCTATCATGAAGGGCGGTATCACCTGTTCTACCTATTTGACAGGCGGGGCCATGCCAGCAAATTTGGGCGCGGGGGGCATTATTTTGAACACCTTTCAACGACCGACTTTATCAGCTGGACGGAGCATGAGGCCGCCACCCCCATTGAAAGCCAATGGGAAACGCTGGGCACGGGCACGCCATTTATTTCGGACGGCAAACTCTGCATCAGCTTTGGCCTGCATACCACCCGTATCTTTCCGAAAGAAGAAACCACCCTGCCGCTTCTATTGGATTATTACAACCAACATGGCGCTACAGGTTCGTTCGGGTACGACACCCTATCGGGGTATCCCGCCGGATCCACGTATTCCATCAGCGCCGACGGCATCAGCCAGTTCAAAAAGACACATACCTTATTCCACCATTGCGAAAACCCCAGTGTCTACACCGATCCGGAGGGCCGCCTGCGCATGCTGGCAAACTACGGCGCAAAGGGAACCTGGGAATCAAATGCGATCGAAGGTGGCTGGAAATCCATTAATCCCGGGTTTCCGCCGGGAGGCGACTGCACCTTTTTCTTCCGTTGGGGAAATTACGACTACGTGATCGGTGGCTTTACCGGTCTATGGTCAAAGCCCGCCGATGCGCCGGAGGATGGTTATACGGACGTTGTCAAACAAGGGCTCGATTTCTATAATGGGATGTGTGTACCTGCGGTTACGGAAATAAACGACGGCCGATTCCTGATGGCCGGCTGGATTCCGATTGCCAATTGGGGCGGAACGTTAAACATCCATGAAATGCTTCAGTTTCCGGATGGAAGAATCGGCACCAAATGGATGGAAGAGCTCATCCCGGTAACCGGAAAACAGCACACCTTGACCAATGAAATCAACGAAAACACCACGTTTGAGGTTGACAACCCTTCTTTCCTGCTGACATTTGATGTAAAGCCTGGTGAGGATCTATCCGGAAAACTTGCCGCTCTGTTCTCAGGAGAAGACGGGGCCGAGCATGCCTGCGAATTCCAATTGAGTCCGCATGAAAAAAGGGCGCAATACGGGCAGGGCTCCCTTCAGCAGTTCGCCGAACGGGAAAAGACCTTGCGCGAAGGTGGTTTTCCGAATCACGCCCGCCACTATGGCGTCGAAAACCTCTTCGGTACGGACGGACCCTTCTCCGTCCGCATGTTCGTCAAATACGACACCAAGTATGGTGGATCACAGATTGATACAGAAATCGCCGGTAAACGTACCATGATTACATTTTGCCCGGGTTTGAAAGTCGAAAAGCTCCTGTTTAGGTCGGATGATACCGGTATCCAAAACGTCAAGCTTGCGGCCTACGAACAATAGGCATCCTCCCCTTAGATACCGCTCGTTCCGCTACAGGGCGGGCGGTATCTGGTGGTGGCCCATTACAGGACGCTTACGCACCTGCAAATAAGGTCTTTCAAACATAGGGGTGATTTTACGCAAACCACCACTTACGTAAAATCCAGCTCGGGGTCGTCGTACAGATCGTTAACCAGCGTAGGTTTACCCTTTTCGAGCGATCCGAGGTCGACACGCTGATTGATTTTCTTGCCAGGCACATCTTCGGTGTACGCATTATAGAGGATCACCTGCGCATCGGTCAGCTCAAATAGGCTCGTTTCACCATCCGGCTGTTGCTCGTCCAACCCCTTCGCTACCGCCGGGTTAAAGCCGCCGTATTCCACCGTGTTGCACGTGATGTTCAGGTGGTGCGCCATGCCTCCGTCATAGATACTGATTGCCGTTACCGATGCCCGTGGCCCATCCGCCACTAAGGTAATCTTCAATCCATCGGGGAAGATAAAGGTCCGGCTTTTTCCTTTCCGTTGCTTATATAATTTCCCATTCAGGTTTTCGAACAGTGCCACGTGCTTTGCTCCGGTAGTTGGTTCGTCTCCCCACAGTTGCACGGTTGCATACTGATCCGGGAACGGCATAAACGTCATGGTGAGGGTAAGCCTCCCATCATCCCGCCGATCCAATTTAATACTCGTACCCTTTGACGAGGTGTAGGCGTAGTATCGGCCATCCTCTTCGTGTAAGCCGTTTGGCAGGCCAACCGCCTGGCAGGTGCCCAATTGGGGCAATCCATAATTCGTGCCCCCATCCTTCTTGCAGGAAGCGGACAACAACAAACAAGCCAACAGGGCCATCCTAAAATAACGAACTCCCATCATTTTTTAATCCTTTATCAGTTATAGGCGTGTATCGCACGAATAGAAAAAGGTCATCAATTACGTATGGCCCAGACGTGTGTCGTCATAAAAATCATTCACCTGATTCGGGTTATCTTTCGCCAGTGAGCCGATATCCACACGTTCATACACTTTATTGCCCGGCATATCTTCTGTGTAGGTGTTATAGAAAATCAAGCCCGTTTCCGTAAGTTCGAACGTACTGGTTTCCCCATCCGGCTGGATCGCATCCAACTGCTTCGCAAAAAAATCGTCAGCTGCGCTATACTCCCAGGTAAAACATGTCATATTGAGGTGCTGTACAATCGCACCGTCGTAGATGCTGATGGCTGTGATGCCGCCCATGTACCAAGGTGCTGTCGATACGTAGGTCATTTTCGTGCCATCCGGGAAAATAACGGATCGGTTGGTTCCTACCCGATCTTTGACATGCTTGCCATTCAGGTTTTCGTGACTCGCCGGACCTAAATCGCCGGGATCGGCGTCTCCCCAAAACTCGTAGGTAAAATTCGGATATGACTCGTAGCTCAGCGTTATAAGGAGTGATTCCTTCGATTTCCGCTTGATATCGATGATGGCACCGCCTGCGGATTTATACCGATAGGTGCCTTCTTCTACCAGCGTGAGGCCCAACCGGGGAGCTACGGATTCACAGGTGCCTAGCGCAGGCAATTTATTTTCGGTATCCTCCTTATCCTTTTTGCATGCCGTGGTGCAGAGTAGTATGCTGCAAATCCAGCTGCAGGTTTTCCATAAGCGGTTACGTTTATACATATATACATCGTTTACGGTGATATCGGAAGGTTACCAAAAAGGTCATCATGTTCAAATCGTTTGCAGGCTTAATAACGTTGCCCACAGACATTGCAATCAGACCGATGCGGTTTCCGGTTGTTCCAACTTGGTCCAGTAAAACGCGATGGTCACTGCTAGCCTTGGTCCGAGGGTAAAGTCCGCTCCTCGCATAAATATCCGGTTCACTTCGTCATAAAACCAGGGGATATCGTGAATGTGATTTCCGTCGAGGATCAATTCTTTTATAACTTCTTCGGACACGCTTGCTTTTTTTGGTAAAGATAGCCAAAACGCTTTTAAAAGGTCAGTTACCGTATGGTAAATAGCACATGATCAACCCGCAGATTAATTCGTTTTGCCTGATTTTCTCAGCATCATAAAAGCGAGTATTGTCGTTGCCAACCGATCCGGTTGGATCACATATAATTTGGATCACATATATAATATCATACACCCCTAAACAACATTTTCAACAATGTGTTTCGGAAGTCCACGGTATATCGCCTTTCTTACATACGTTCTTCGTTCAACACCAACTCGCCGTCGAACTTTTTGTCCAATACCAGCAACAAATTGGGTTCTATCGTAAAGCTCTGTCCGCTTCCTACTTCTGTCCGATACGTTACCACTAGTTGTCCCTCGGCATTCCGCTGTACGGATTCGACCCGGATGGCCGTTTCGTGGTCGGTTTCTCCCAATACGATGGCAACAGCGAACTGTTTATCAAAATCAATTTGAGTGGGCGCCCCTCCCTCCCCCATAACAGCCGCCGGACCGAAGACGCGGTTGAACTCCACTTCATCCGTTATTTTAGGGCTGTCCAAGGTTGTCACGTCGTTCTTGACGAAATAGCGCTCGGCTATCGTATAGGGCACGTCGGCCCCATCTGCTTCTGTGTGGGCGTCCGCCGTAGTTTCCGTTGCACGGTCTTCCGTGCTGCGGGAGGCCTGTTGGCATGCCACCAATGCCCCAACTGCTGCGGCAAAAACCAGGATTGTACCGAACCTTTTCACGCTCATCTTGTTAATTTTAAGCAAAACCCCATTATTAATTACTTTTCAAACCAGTCGCTACCAACTTCATGCCAATTCGTAACGCACTATTCCCAAGTGTACCCAGCGATTACCGCAGAAAGCCGCGGTGCCACCAACGCATGGAAAACATAAGGCTGTGCACCGTGCAACTTTTCGATGTTTGATGTGATCATCGTATCCCGATCGGTATACCTTGAGAATTCCCGATAGGGAAATTCAACATACGCCCAGTTCAGCGAAGGTCGCATACTGTCAATATGAAAACGGTGGTTCACCCGTAAACTATCCCAAGGGGGATAACGGTCGTGTCCACACTCTTTATCGTAAATGAGGATGAAATGGGGCCAACGGCATTTTACTTTTCTTCTGTTAGCGGTTCTCGGTATAGGGTTTACGTGGCCATCACCTCAGGGAGGCCCTCACGGGAAGAAATACCGGAAGTGGATCCGGTTGTTCAGGCAAGCCGAAGAACACCCCGATACGCCCAGTGATTCTGTTATGACGATGTGTGTGTTTATGTTTTACTGCGTTCACCCCGGAAACTCGCCGTATTCAGGCGCAGGCCTTGCAACCATTTACCTTGCCTATGCGTATATACCAAGGGCTTGTATGGAGGCACGTGACCGGAATCTCCAAGTCAGTGACCGGATAAGTGTAAACGTAGGAACATTTTTTTTGATGACCTTTTTCCTATCGGTACGATAGCCAAAAAGAACACGAACGAAAAGTACGTATCATGAAAAAAATAACCCTACCATTGTTGGTTCTGCTGCTTGCGGTAAATTCCTGCAAAAAAGATCCAAAACCAGGCCCGGAAGAACAGGTGCCCACCAACAAAGAATACGAGTGGGTAGATGCCACGGTAAGCTTGCCGGACGGCGTAAACTATTCGCTGGCCGGCCATGAGCTGAATGCGGTTGGGGAAGCGCTGGCCATCAGCGGTAACGGCGCGACCAAAGTGCCTAAGATGACAAATTCCGTTGCTATTTATGCGGTGACCAACGCATCGGGCGAACCCATCATGTTTGGTTACTCGACGCCGGGCAAGACAGAGATATCGCCGGAGGCAACCGCAAAGGTGACGCTTTTCACGCTTTACCGCCTTGCGGCCCTGCCTATTGAGGTGCAGGTCAAATTCCTGGAGGGTTTCGATAGCGACCAATCCGCAGCTCCTTACGTCGAAACGTTCGTAGAACGGTGGAAGACCGACCCCAAAACGCTGGTTAGCAAAAGCTATGTCCCGCTACTCAAAGCCTACCACATGACCTACAACGCAGGCAAAGACCGAGATGTGTCGGCCACGATGAAAACCATGGCAACCGAAGGCCGGTACCATTACGTGGAAACGGAAGAGGGCAAACTGGAAGATGGTTACTCGCTTGAGTTGGAAGACAATAGCAAATTCTACATCACCAACGAGGGGCCGCGCACGGCTACGGCATTCATCTACAAAACCAAAACCAAGAAGAATAACTCGCTGAATACGCAGACGCTCATCGACAAGTTTTCCGGCAGCACGGAGGCATCGCGGCAATGGTTTATCGAAAATGGCACCTACGTTCCCGACCGGAATTTCCTGGGCCTGGAAGTAAACTACCGGCAATTCATCTGGAACGGCAGGATTTTTTTCAACAAAGTGACGAGTGGGCCGCATGACCTTCCGTTGGAAGACGATGAGGAACTTGCCGAATACACCATCCGTATCGTGAATGCCGGAGCAAAGATACAGGATGACGAATTGACCGATGCGGAATGGGCTGCTTACGTAAAACACATGCATGCGGCGCTCGTTATCGATTTTTACCTGCCATTCATGGGTATCAGCCTTGGACTGGATATTGACGATTTCTATGCATTGAGCGCCGAGGAGCGCGTGGATAGGTTGGACGCCGCCTTCCGTGAGGCGGGTGTGCATACGCTCATCGAAGGGTACCTACGCGGAGGGCGCCTGCAGGAGATGCTGAAAACGCTGGAGACGTATTTCCAGTCGGAATCGACCAGCTATGGCGTTAAGTTGCACGAAGCAATTTTCAAGGCACTTGGCGTTGCTGTGCCAAGTAATCTTGCCGGGGCGGCCAAACGTTATGGTTACCTGAGCTATTACTTCGATGGTGCATCTTTTTGGAACACCGAACAGGAAGAACGGCTGTTCATGAACTATTACTGGGAAACCTACGGGCTCATCTCGCTAAATGCCACGGCACGTGCGGGCGTGGTCCGGGTGTCGCCGAGGCGGGCGAACATCAGCACGGCCGGCACCAACAATAAGGTACAACTGGAGGCAAAGATTGAAAGCGAGGAATTCAATGGGATATCCGGACTCACCTATCGCTGGCGTACACCTTCAACGTACGGCTCGTTGATCTCCGCAGATGGCTCGCGGGGCAATGAGCTAAAAGGCACAGCGGCTAACATCGAGTACCAGGCCGATTTTGCCCTCGGACGGGGCAAATCAGTGACGGAAAAGGTGTACGTGGATGTATTGAAGGACGATCAACTGGTGGGTACCGATTCGGCAGAGGTGACCATCGCCGAATCACGGTATCGGATATACCCCAACGGCATTACGCTGACAGGCAATGGCGACCGTGGAGCGACTACCGTGAACCTACGCGTCGAGCCGTTGAACGACGATGCACCGAAGATACAGGAGAACCCCGACCATGACTTCAAGGTGGTTTGGAGAACTGCGGGAAAACATGGGGGACTTCGGTGGAACGGTCAGTATGCCTCCTATTGGGTCACCGAGACAGAGGGCCTGAATAGCAATGTGGTCCAATACCGGTGTTCAGACGACCAAACCAAAGAAGGCGTGGAAGATGTGGAAGCCCTCATCTTCATGAAACCCAAAGGTGCTTTGGAGGCAGACTATGAATTGGTGGATATCGTGAAGGCCAGTATCAAGATTGATAATGATGAGAAAAAGAAGATCGTATACATCCCGCTGGTAGAGGTTCTTACAGATACGATCCAAGGAATCGGAAAAGATGCCTATCGGACCTGTATGGGCCGCGGCGTTGCCAATGTTCCGATAGAGAAAGATGCCATCAAATATTCTGCCCGTGCTATGGGCACTGGCATTAGCTGGGTAGATGGTAAGGTATGGAATTGGGATGCAGGGACAAATCCAGGTTGGTTTACCGGTTACGGTCATCCTCGTGGAATATCTGGCAATAATTATACGATTGCAGTTTCCGTTTTGGAACAAAGAAATGGGCCTGCCGATAATAGCGTGTGTCATACCGATTATCTGCCGGTATCCGGTATGGTGGAAGTCACGATTTGGCTGAAATAGTTTTTTCTCATAACATTCAGGGAGGTGTCTAAAAAGCCTTTTTAAAAAAGAGAGGCTGTCTCAAAAGTATGAAGTGCGGCGAAAACCAGGATTGTACTGAACCTTTTCATTCTCGTCAAACCGGTCGCCGCAACTTCATGCCAATTCGTGACGCACTATCCCCAGGTATACCCGGCGATCACCAAAGAGAGCCGAGGTGCCATCAACGTATGGAAAACATAAGGCTGTGCACCGCGCAACTTTTCGATGCTCGATGTGATCATTGTATCCCGATCGGTATATCTTGAGAATTCCAGGTAGGGAAATCAACATACGCCCAGTTCAGCGAAAGGCGCATACTGTCGATATGAAAACGGCGGTTCACCCGTAAACTATCCCAAAGGGGCGTGACGGTCGTGTCGGAACTCCTTACCGTAAATG
Organism: Parapedobacter defluvii; assembly: GCF_014642075.1. Classification (GTDB taxonomy): domain Bacteria; phylum Bacteroidota; class Bacteroidia; order Sphingobacteriales; family Sphingobacteriaceae; genus Parapedobacter; species Parapedobacter defluvii. The sequence continues at coordinate 95,528 of NZ_BMIK01000010.1, forward strand.
AGGATGAAATGGGCCCAGCGGCACTTAACATACTGGAAATCAATTCTGCCGTTTGAGAGGTTTACGGGATATTCCCGGGGATGGCTTCGGAGCTTAGTCGTACCTTGGTTTGGTCTCAGATTGGACTTGGTCGTACCTTGGTTTGGTCGCAGCAGAACGAGTCCAAACCGAGGTGGCTTTGAGTTGGCACTGAGCTCCGAAGCCGGTTCCAGACGATCTCCGGTATCACTCCCCACCGATCCAAGCTCCATCCCATATCCTTCCCTATGTGCCTTTCTCCCGCTATGTAGCCGCTTACTCTTCGCTAAGGTGCCGCTTTTCGGGCTTTTTACCGAGATATATGCGGGACATATGCGGATAGGACCCGAAGGAAGGGTAAGGGAAGGTGGACTAAAGCACAGGACTTGCACGGATTTCCGAAGACCAGTCCCACTAACTCCTGCCTTTTTCCTGCCGTTGTTCTGCCGTAATCTAACCGGTATGTATGTTTCATCTATGCCGTGACTACCGATTTGATAGATACGGGTTAGATACGCCTTAATGAATTCATAGAAAATATCAGGAGAAAGGCAGGAGAAAGTACGAAGAAAGGCTGAAGCTGTTCGGGAGAATTCCGAAGGGGTGTTTCGTAAATGTCATACATACCGCAGGCCTATATCGTAAATTGGTTGCGTTCGTTTGGGGCAATAGCATGCCCCTAAGCGTAAATTTTGCTTCATTTTTTTACACCGAATCAAACAGGTGCTTTGACTATGTTCTTGTAAAGATTCTTAGTTAAACTTAGTACCCAGGGCCGGGATCGAACCGCTATCGCGCTTTCCCCTTTTTGGGCTCTGAAGCCGGTTAGTTGATGTTGTTTAATTGGTACCATAGGTTTTGATGTTTATCAAAACCTCTTAACCAAAGGGGGATGTGCGCAGGGTGATCTATACCGCCAATCCCATTGAGAGGCTGCGTACGCAGGTATACAGACATGATTCAAGAGATTGATCAATGGCTTATAAAAATCGTATTCACCCATGCTTAACGACCTCTTTCTTCGTGGCTTTAATCCAACTTTTGCTCAAGTATCGGCAGACCGACCAGTTGTACTTCTCCCTTATCTTAGTGATGTACACGGTGGCACCTTTCCGCTGGTCAAGGAGTTTTCACACCACATCCGGAACGATAAAAGGTGACCGGTACTCGCGGGTTAGCAACGCGTCGGCTTCCGGATCGTTGATGAATTTCATGGCTACCGGATCGAAATCCAGTGTTCGCCCCACGCGATACGCAATATTGCCAAGATGGATGAGCGCACAGGAATAAAATCCTTCCCTAATGTCTCCTTTTGCCAATTTTTGGTCGTTATACCGGATTGCATCGATAAAATCTGCATAGTGGTTACCGAAACCTTTTCCATTTTCCCCTGGCTCCTTCTTATCGCCCATAAATGTTTGCCATTGATTGAGGTTCTTAGTCATGTAGCCTTTTGATCCAAAAAACAAGTTGCCTACCTCGTTATCCGAACTCACCATATACGTGTTGTCATTCGGGTTTTCCCCGCCGATTCCTTCGGAATTTGAAAGCCAATGGCGAACCTCAAATTGCAGGAGCTTTTTCGCGTCGCCCCCACCCTGGACGTTTGGAAATTCAAAGACAGTGAGTTGCGTATTGGGTGTTTGCTGGTCATCGTCAAACATGAAATGGCCGCCAATTGAGCTGATCCTGGTAGGCAACGTAACATTAAGCCCCCACCGGGCAATATCGATCTCATGAACCCCCTGGTTGCCGATATCGCCGTTTCCATAATCCCAGTTCCAATGCCAGTTATAGTGGAAGCGGTTTTTCGAAAACGGGCGCTCGGGCGCCGGGCCCAACCACAGGTCATAATCTATGCCTGGAGGGATCGGTTCGTCTGGCGTGCGCCCGATGGTATTGCGCCGTTTATAGCAAATGCCTTTGGCCATATATACTTCACCGAGTTTCCCCGCATGCAAAAAATCAGCCATGCTTTCCGCACAGGGGTTGCTCCTTTGCTCGGCCCCGTCCTGTACAATGACCGGGTACTTTTCTGCGGCTTCCACTAACTTACGGCCTTCGTAAATATTATGGCAACACGGTTTTTCGACAGAAACATGTTTGCCCGCTTGTATTGCCCATATCGCGGCCAACGCATGCCAATGGTTCGGTGTTACAATGGAAACAGCATCAACCTCCTTATTTTCATACAAGACGCGCAAATCGGTATATGTCTTTGGCGTTTCCAGTCCCTTGTCTACAAAGTGCTTTTTTATTCGGGGTTCAAAAAAATTCCGATCGATGTCGCATAGCGCGGTCACCCGCGCGTTTTTGAGCTTTGAATAACCCTCGATGTGGTTTTGCCCCATTCCGCGTATGCCAATGACTGCCACGTTGACCCGTTCGTTGGATCCAAGAATTGAAGCGTAGGATTTTGCACTCATGCCAGTCGTTGTCAGTGCCGCACCGGTGGCGCCAATCATACCTTTGCGGATAAATTCCCTTCTTTCCATAGATTTAATCAGGTTAATGAAATGAGTTAGTTGCACTTCGCTTAAACCGTAAAGTTACACCTTTGATCAAACTTTATGATAAATGCGTTGATTTTTTCTCCGACCTATTGGTTTATGGGTTTAAATTCTTCCGGGCTGCAATGGCGATAGTCAAAAAGTTGTGGCACTAGTTTTTAGTGCAATACGTTACTGGGCCGACGGTCATTTAGGGCCAGAAATAGCCCGCTAATCCCGATGACAAGGTAACTCACCAGCCAAGAAAAAAGAATGAGATGATTTTTGCGGTTTTTGTTGCATGTGGATCGAGATTAAATCCGTTCGCAATTCAGCAAATGCAGGAAGCATGATGTCAATTCCCAACGCTGTCAGCGTCATGGATGAAGCCGACAATGCTATAAACTCACCTTGTTTCATTTTCATAGAATCCCGCGTTTGAATTCCGCTCCGCTATACTTATTGAATAGATTATCTGAAATTCGTCGCGCTCGTCGTAGCATAGGATGTAAAACAGGTGAACGGCCGGATTGAATCTCGCCAATTACCTCGAATCCGTGACGCTCATATAATGAAATATTCCTAGGGTTTGAAGATTCAAGATACGCAATTAATCCGTCTTGGTCAACGGCTTTGAGTGCCTCACTCATCAATGCGGAGCCTACACCCGTACCCTGATATGCTGGGTCGACACCTATCATTGGCAAATACCAATGCGGTTCGGTAGGGTGAAATTTTTCCATCTGCTCAAAAATTGCCGGCAAATTTTCCTTTACATCGTCACCAACGTTTTCACCAAACAGCCTAATCAGCGATTCCTCATCAGATCCGGCACCGGGCGGCAACCACAGGGCCGCGCCTACGAAACCAGGGGCAATATAGGCTGTCCGTCCTTGGAATGCACTTCCGCCGAAAGCCTTCGCTATCGAAGGAAAAGTTGCCAAATAGACTGTTGGGTCCGGTAGAGACCAGCGGACCATTGGATCAGTACTGAATGCCAATGTTAATGCATCGATGGCTCCACTTTCATCCGAGGTTTGAGCGATTTTTATAGTTGTGTCGCGCCGTCCATTCATTTAACAAAAATAGGTTCTATTCCATACTTTAAAGGGGTGTCTACTGGACTTTCTGGCGGGGCATTTTGGACATGACCTGACCATCTGTGATGCAGGAGCGGCACGGGACTTTTACAAGGCGGTAGTCGGCTGGAGCGACGATGAAATGCCAATTCAAGACGATGAGCGTCCCACAGCGGCTACATCATGAAAGATGCCGATGGCAATTGGGCTGGCAGACCAAAATGAGTATTCGGTTCCAGCAAGACATGCACCAGTTACTATCAAAGTAATTCGATAACTTTGCATTATGGCTTTATTAGCCAAAAAGTTATGAATAGACATTCTAAAGAGAATTTTTTTCAACTCCGCCCTGGTGTTAAGCCTGTGGACACGTCCGTAATGTTTACTGTGCGTTGGGAAACCGAAAAGCTGCGGGTGACGAACGAAAATGTCAACTGCCTGTTCTCTAACCTGGATCCGCAATCGTTCAATGAGGCCTACAACATTTTCTTACAACACCTGAACCCGGATTTTGAGCCACTGATGATCGATGGGATGGCTTATGCATTGAATTCGACCGAACAGGAATGTTTCGTCCAGCGTTTCATTACGAATTGGATATACTATTATACGATCAACAATCTGGATATCAAGGTATGTCAAGAGGATTTCGATCATCCTTATACAGCAGACTACCTATTGCCCTTTATCGATGAAAAATACGGACCGGATACATCGGCAAGTCTGGCTTTGGGTGCTAAGATACTGCGTATGGATACGGACCTGTATGCAAAGCTAGTGGCATACAGGAGGTGGTACTACGATCGTTGAGTAGTGGCATTATTTACAGTAAGCTCAGTTCGATCGAAGATCCAATACCGCCTCATCGGTCTATTGGTATTGGATTCCCTGTTATTTACCCGTGTTCATTTCATAACGAAGAATGACTGCGCCGTTTTCTAGTGGACGTACCTCAATGGCTTTCAACTTGGTGCGGTCTATCCCTTGGAACAACGGTAATCCACCGCCCAGCAGCACCGGAGCTATGGTAATCCGGAGTTCGTCCACGAGCCCCATCCGCAACAGCGTCGATGCAAACTCCCCGGCGCCCCAAGCTACCATGTGTTTGCCGGACTGCTGCTTCAACGAGGCCACTTCCGCATGGGGATCGCGTGCGATGCGCGAATTCGCCCAGTCGATCGACTGCACGGTCTTCGAGAACAAGATGTGCGGGGTGTGTTCAGCCCATTGGGCATATTTCCTCTCATTCGGGTCGGCATCCGGATCGGTCAGTACCGACCGCCAATAGCCGGCATACTCTGTATACGTGTTGCTTCCTAACAGCACGGTATCCACATCTGCGAGGTCGTTGAACATGTGCTCCCAGATTTCCTCACCTGAGGATATCCAGTCTCCTTCGCCATTTGGTCCGGCGATGTAGCCATCGAGTGATATCTCCACTGATACAATTAGCTTTCTCATGATTTTTATTTTTAAGGTAAAGGTACAGCTTGTTTGCTGTGATCATGAGGTGCGCAAACGACATTATGACGGGCGGATTACGACAACCTAATTAATCTGAGACTTTTTGGTGCAAACATCGATTTGAGATTTGCAAATGGTCAATCAAATTGCTCGCCATTGATCACTCCATCCAACCAGGCAATCCGAACAGTCAAATAGTTCCGGATAAAGTCCACATAGTCTTGGTAAGTTTCACCGGTATACCAACTTTGATTGATATTGACTCCAAGGACATCCCATCGCTGAAAATTGGGTATTTGGCTATATTTGATCTGTGCTGCTTTCGCATCAACATATGCTGGAATGGATTGCACCTTGTCCCTTACAGCATTCCACCGATTACGGACTGACTTCTTAAATTCCGGATCATTCATGAGCTGGTTCATCCAAACCCTTGGCTCGTGAGCTTCGGTGAGCATCAATTTCTTCTCGGAATCCCCAAGGCGCTTGTCATTATTAAAGCCTATATCGAAATCCCAAACCGGCCCAACATATATCTTTGAATCTTGGCTACTCTTTTTATACATCCTCATGCTCCACAGCAGATCGGGGTTTCCACAAATTTCATTGATAAGATAATAATTAACAAAGCTCGCTAGATCAAAATATTGTCGATAATTCGCTTCGGAGCCATCACCTGAGATAAATAGGCTGTTTTCAAAAGATGTGACATAATCTCTGATATATTGAAATTCATCCGGAGTGATGTCATCTTCATCAGGAAACTTGATCGTGACGGGCATACCACGGGGGGTATAAAAATGAGAAGGTTCCTGGTCAGCATACCCGTCCCCTTCTATGATAAAGCCTCCATTATCTTCATCGATAGGTACCCGGTCTTCGCCTTCTTTGACATGTTCGGTCAGGGTATAATTTCCCATATATTCACCATTGAGGAATAATTCAACATATTGTTGACGGGGCGTATATTCCAGTTCTAACCTCCGGCTTACTTCGAAAGCCACATCGTTTCGGAGTAATGACTGATCACCATAATTGGCCATCAGTGCCCAACTCTTATCTGCTGGCATGCCCAACAACGAGGCTTTCTTGTCTAGTTTGATTCGATAGGGTTTTTTGGGCATTCCCCACGTGGCGTTACCGCGTCCCTTAACCGCTGTGATTCCCTCGAATAATACCTTACCTTCGAGCCCATTGGTGATCTTAATCTGTCCATCGACATATTCTTCTTTACTCTCAATTGGCTTGCCATCGGTGAAAAGGTAGATCGCCGGTAAGCCTGTGTCAGAGAACTTGACAATATAACGCCGGGTACTGCCGTTCTCCGCCGCTACGATGTATTCAACCAACTGTGAGAAATCCTGTTCTGAATTACCGCTTTGCTGTTCTTCATCGTCCACAGTTACCGCAATGCCATTGGATTCAAATTCGGGAATCAACGCGGTAATGTTTGTTCCTACCAATGTGTGGGCATAAATGGTGTCACCGTTTATTTCTGCTTCGATATCATTCCATAAGTCAGGATTTTTTTCCTTTTTGAAGACGAAACTAATTAGATCATTACTTTTTGACGGGTTTTCAGGAGTCTGATCTTTTGTGCAGGCTAAGGTAACGGCAAAAAATGCGATCAGATACCCATAATGCCAACGGTAAATTTCTTTTTTCATGGATCGTTCAATTTTTTAAGTTACCGATAGTGTAGTCCTATATGGTAAACCGTTTGTGCATCATATCGATATACTCTTGCCCCGATAGGGCCCTCCGGGTATGCAATAACGCAGGGTATCAGAATCATCTGCAGCCGCCACACCATCAGGCCCCAAGTTACTCTATATACTACAACTTTGCAAGAACTTGGGCCATTGAACAAAATTTATCTAAGTTTGAGCCAAGCCGACACAGCAGGAGGCACGCTTTATCAAGGACCGTGTAGGCTAGATGAAAACGTAGGAGGAATGGTATTTGATGGGATAGGCTCGCCGGAATTATACGGCTTTTGGTTATCTTTGCGGCTATAAATTGTCTGTCATGAATTTGCTGGCATTACTTTCCCTCACCCTATTGGCATCCTGTGGGCAGGCTGATAACTTTGACTTTGTGATCGGTGAATGGGAGCGCACCAACGAGGACGCGGGAAAGCATACGTTTGAAACCTGGGTGAAACGGGACGCTTCTACCTACCTCGGACACAGCTACACACTCCAGGGAGCGGATACGGTGTGGCAGGAGCACACTGTTCTGTCCCCGATTGCGGGCGTCTGGCATCTACAAGTGCGGCTGATGGGTGAAACGCAATCAACCGATTTCAAGGTGACCCAGTCGGATGACGGGTCGTTCACTTGCGCGAATCCGCAGAACGAATTTCCCAAAACCATCCGTTACAAGCGGGCAGGCACTGAGCTTCATGCAGAAATTTCCGGCGGCGGTGATCCGATCCCCTTTTTGTTTGCGCCCGTGTTACTGCAACCAACTAAGGATAGCTCGCTATGAACTTATCCGATTTTTCTCTCGAATGGAATATACATTTGGTATTATAGCTGATGACATAATTTCTATTTTTTTCCGGAAACTGGGATGTGGGGATTTTATGAAAGCTTCCCACTATGTAAAACAGCTCCCCTATCGCCGCAATAAAGACAAGAATAACCCTTCCGCAGTATTGGATGAACGGTGTGGCACATGCAGCACCAAGCATGCCCTGCTGAAACGTTTGGCAGATGAAAATGGGCATCTCGAATTAAAATTGATGCTGGGGATATTCAAAATGGATGGCCGTACTACCATCGCTGTTGAGTCGATACTTAAAAAGCATGGGTTAACATACATACCCGAAGCGCATAACTACCTAAAGGTGAACGGTGATATTTTGGACTTTACAGGCTTACCTATGAGTAAGAACGAGCTTGCCGATAAGCTACTCACCGAAATCGAAATTACACCGGATCAGATAACTGAGTATAAGGTTGGGTATCATCGGGATTATTTGGCCCGATGGCTTGTTGACGAGGGTCTACCCTATTCGCTGGACGAGATTTGGCAGATACGGGAAGAATGCATTAAGGAAATCGCGAGGAAACAATGTGAGCTGACAACAGACAGGCTAACCATGCGACCTTTCCGTGCCGAAGATGGTGCCATGATGTACGCACTCAACGACGACCCTGAGGTATTGCAATACACGGGTGATGTGCAGTTTGCGGACGTCGCCGCTGCCAGCGCATTTCTGCGCGACTACGATCAATATGAAAAATATAGCGTAGGGCGGCTAGTAGTGATCCTGAAAGAAACTGGTGAAACCCTCGGTTGGTGTGGGCTTAAGTATCATCCGGCGGCGGATGAATACGATATCGGCTACCGGTTGTTTAAGCGGCACTGGGGCAAGGGATATGCAACTGAAAGTGCAAAGGCAGCGATGAAATATGGTTTTGAGACGTTGAAACTGGACCGAATTATCGGCCGGGCAAGGGTTGAAAACCCAGCCTCCATCAATGTCTTCAACAAATTGGGGATGCGCTTCGTTGAGCCGTATACCGAAGACGGAATGAATTGGGTATTGTATGAAATGGTCAGGGAAATACAGATTTAAAAAAGATTGAATAGATGCATTTCCAATCACAAATCGTAAGCCGATTCCGGTAAATCGTAAAACTTTTGCAGGCAAAAATGGAAATCCACTTACTTTGAACGCGTCTTTTACAAGAAAAGCTATGAAGAAAGTGGACAAAAAGAATGTCGCGATCGTACTGTTGAGCCTCATTATCGTGGGATCCGCAGGCTATTACTTATTCGGACATGAGGTAGAGCGCCTCGTTCATCGATGGCAAAACCCACATATGTATGATTCAGAAGAAACCGCAGACCAATCGGCCGCTGAATACTATGGACATCCTGAGGTTGCAGATGCCGTATACAGCTGTGAACGTTTGTATTTTTATGGCGACATGGGTTATATGACCAAGGGCTCGTTACTTGACCAGACTGCCGCTGCGGCATACAGCCGCATTCCCGACACCCTACTTCTCATCCATTATGGCGAAGAAATCCAGCAAACGGAGCAAAAAGGCGTGAGCTTTTATGAAACGAAAGCCCGCTTCAGCCCGGTCAAGATCTATCCGGATAATCCCCCATTAACCACCTACCTGCGCCTGGCCGAACAGGGAAAGGTGGAATACTTAAAACTCTCGCCCAACAAGCGAGGTAGCCTTGAGGTGGAAGATGAGTGTGATTTCAGAAATGAGTATGCTAATTATTTCGACCCCGATGTGAGTTGGCAGCGCGATACGCCTTTGGCCATCAAAGAGGTACTTTTGGAGTTTTTCAAGAGCAATGAAGGCAGCAGCTTTGCCTTTGTCAACGACCGACGGAATACCGCGCAGGTGTACCGGCTTGCCAGCTTTACCGGACTGAACCAATATACCGACCAGCCGAAGCAGGAATTGGCAGTGGTGCTGAGTGAAAAGAACAGCACGGGCAACGTAAGAGAACGCATCATCGTCATCGGTTTCGACGATGCGAATAAAGGCAGGATTTTGTTCAACGAAGTGTTCTATTCCAAAATCCTGTTCACGGTCTATAAAGACCCCTATGCCCTCCCCAAAGAAGCCGTATCATTGGCCGCCTATGCCGCATCGGCACAGCAACTCATTGAGCTAAAAACCAATTCGGATCCTTATTCCTCCTATCTCTACTACGACAAGGAGTTTGATACGATGATCCGAAAGACATTTCGCCCCGAGGATGAAGAAAACCACTAAAAAGCACGTCTATATAGCTGGTGGCCTCTTGCTCATCACTTGGCTGATGACCGGGTTTGCGGTGGATGATGAGTTTTCGGGTGAGTTCCGGTTTTTTGTCAAGCACCGTCCCGCGCTTCAGTATTATTTTGAATCGCCATTGGGTATGGAGGATATGCCCGCGGATTATCCTGCGAATAAGACTGCGGCCTATTACACCTACCGGAATTTTGCGCTGGATAGACATTGGTCGTCCGATATGGAATGGGTGGCGGTCTTCCTCGTCGTGCTGACCATCGCCTGGACTGGATTTGCTGCGTTGGCAAAGAAAATAAGCTAACTTTACGCGCAAGTGATGAATAAAGTAGTTATCATAGAAGACGAGCCAGCCGCCATAAATGAACTGAAGGTATTGATCGGACAGGAAGAAGGTTTCGAGCTAATGGGAAATGCCGGCACATTGGATGAAGCGCTGCACCTGATCAGCCGTATACAGCCGGATCTGGTTTTCATGGACATCAACCTGTACGACTGCAATGCATTCGATATCCTGAATAGGCTCCAAACCATCCCAAAGCATATTATTTTCGTAACGGCTTACAACCAGTATGCCATCCGGGCAATCAAATACGGCGCATTGGATTACCTGTTGAAGCCGGTTGATGAGCAGGAATTCAAGGAGGCAATTGAGCGTGTACGGAACTTGAATGAGCTGGCTTCCAGGGAACAGCTTTCGTTGACTGAATCAGCCCTGCAAAAAAAGCAGGCACCACAACACATCGCGTTGCCCTCGGTTGGTGAGGTTCGGATTATACCGTTGGCTGATATCAGGTATTGCCGGGGCGACGGACCTTACACGCATTTTTTCCTTGTAAGCGGCAAGAAAGAAACCGCTTCCAGACCCTTGAAATTTTATGAAAGCATGCTACCCGAGGCACAATTTCTCCGTACCCACCAATCCTATGTCATCAATACGGTTTACGTAAAGTTGCTGATCAGTCATACGACCGTAGTGCTGGATAAAGGCGAAGAAATACCGATTTCATCCCGCAGGAAACAGGATATCCTGAACAGATTGATCCGGTAAGTGATGAGGAATCTCTTAACATATGGTTCGTTATTGTTCCTGCTCATCGTCGGTTTTTCCTGCGGCCGGAAAACAGCTGTAGGGGTAGCAGGCGGCTCCATTGAAGAAAAAATCCGGCAGCTGCAACCGATTCTCTTGACGCCGGACAATAAAGACTCGCTCGTGCGGTCGTGGAAAACACTGCTCGACGAGCAGCAGGTGAAAGAAAGCAATCTGTACACGGCCAAAGTAAATTACCAACTGGCCCGCTTGTACGGCATGACCAAGCAGAACGATTCTTCCGCCCTGCATCTAGAAAAAGCATTCCAACGCATCGAAGCCGAAAAAGGGCATTGGGAAGAGAAAGCCCGGATCTACCAGGGTATCGGAAACCTAAGCCTTGCCGAAGGGCACCTGCACCGCGCCAATTATTACTACAACAAAGCTGCTGCCATCGTGTTGGCGGATACTTCCGTTGCCCTGGAGCCATCGGCAAAAACCGCTATCCTGTTGGCTGCTGCACAGAGCAACCAGCAGTTCCAGCGATTGGATCTGGCGTTGGAAATGAACCGGGAAGCCTTATTTCTCTCCAAGCTATTGCCCGAAAAACACATCAACCGGCATCGGCCGATCACGCAACTGATCCAAAATCTCTACCACATCAAGGGCAACATAGACAGCATCGCCCACTATATTGAGCGGTTAGAGGCGCTTCAAATTCAATATCCGGACGTTTATGACCCTTATTTTCTATACGAAAGTAAAGCATTGCTTTATGATTTGAAGCGTGAACCGGATTCGGCATTGAAATACCAGTTGCTCAAAACAGCGCCTATGGAAAATGCGCCGAACAGTGGAAAATCAGGCAGTGTGATACTCAATAACCTGTTCATTTCCTACGTGAATATTGCCGGTATTTATACCGCTCAGCAAAACAGGACCAAGGCAACGGAATACTTTGCCAAAGCCAACCTCCTGCTTTCAAAAAATGAAACGGTCCTTGATTACGACCACCTCATCGTGTACCACCAGAACCGGGCTGATTATTATACGCTCTCGGGCGATCTGAAAGCATCCCTGCACTCGGCCAACGAAGTTATTCGCTTGCAAAGCGAACTCTATGACCGGCAAAATACGCAGGCTATCGCTGAAATGAATAGCTTGTATGAAATCCAGACGCAGGAACGTTCGATCCAGCAATTGAACGAAAGTTTACAGATCAAGGAACTGGAACTGCAGCAAAACCGTTTGTGGACGATGGTGAGCCTATTGGCAGCGGTCCTGTTGGCGATGGTTTTGTTTTTCATCTATTACGGATTCCGGCAAAGGCGTATACAGCAAGAAAAAGATCAGGTCATCCTGCAACAGCAACTGCTGCGTACACAGATGGAACCGCATTTTATTTTCAACACACTTACTGCGTTGCAGCATTACATCCGGCAGGGTCGCACAAAAGAGGCTATCAGCTACCTGAGCCGATTCAGCAAACTGTTGCGGAATTCATTGGAAATAAGCAGGGAGCAGTTGGTTTCGTTGGCGCAGGAAGTCGAAACGCTGGAATATTACCTGACCTTGCAGCAAATGCGCTTTGAAAATGCATTTACCTACACCCTGCGCGTGCCGGAAGGGATGGAAACCGACGAAATCCGGATTCCGCCGATGCTTCTACAGCCTTTTGTCGAGAACGCCATTCTCCATGGTGTGGATATGAAATCAGGAAACGGTTTTGTACACATCGTATTTTCGGAAGAAAGGGATATGCTTCATGTAGAAATCACCGATAGCGGCCGTGCCGGAAGGCAACAGCATACGACCGGGGGCCACCGTTCACTCTCCGGCATCATCAGCCGCGAACGGCTGGCACTATTGGGCAAAGAAGCCCGCATCGAAACCCGTAAAAATGAGGATGGCGGCACAAGCGTAACGCTGATGATTCCCGTTTCCTGACTTTGATACACGAATCGTAAATCTTTTCCCGCAAATCTAAAACCATTTTCAGTGTATTCCCTCTCCATCCTTATCTTGTTTTATAAAAGTATAGATCTATGCGAGTTATAGGTTATATCCTGCTCCTGGTAGCATCGGCAAGCTGCACATCTACCCGCAAGCTTTCCAAAAAATTTTCGGAGCAGCCGGCTGTCATCACAGCACAGTTTAGCGGTGTGGGCTATTCCAATACACCCGCAGAAATCACGGAGCGTTACACCGTTGTGCGTTCTCGCCTATGGGACAGATTGGCGGCACACCGTCCGGAAAAGGATACCCTGCCTCCCGTTCGCGACGAGGCGATCATCCGCTTGGCTTTGGCAACCGAAGCCCTTTTGAAAGTCGAGGCATACGAGCAGCAGCAACGTATCGCAGGTTTCAACGTTCCTGTCCGCAAACGCGACAAATACCTGATTTTGGAAAAGAAAAGAAAGATGATTCCCATTCCGGTTATCTATTTCGACGTGAAAGAAGCGATCACCGTATTGGCTCCACTGAAGAACAATCGGGTCGGAATCCACCGCTACAGCGACCATACCTTATGGATCCTATTTTTTGGGGCAAGCAAGACCGGCCGTTCCATCGAAGAATACGAACAGATTAACGAAACAGAATGAACAAGCGAACCTTTCTTTTCAATCCTAAAAAGCGCCGGAAAATCCTCATTATGGGTGTACTGGTGGCAGTGCTGGGCGGTGCCATGCTGTACGTTTCCTTACAATCCGGAGGGATAAAAACCGGGTACGTACTGGTATTTGCCAGTGTGACGGTTGGTGGCGGCAGCATGGCCCTGGCTCAGCTTCTAAGAATGACTAGCCGGGAGCAGACTGGCCTAGAGCTGGATGCCGACGGCCTCTATTTCAAAGGAACGATTCTTGGAAAAACCGTTGGGAAAATCAAATGGCGGGATATAGCAGCTATCCAGACCGGCACGGTTCATGGCAGCAACCAGTTGTTTGTCAAACTGGCGGTGCCGGGGCAGTATGCCGCGAAGATAGCTAACCGGCAGGTCCGGAAAATACTTTCAGCACAAGGTCTTCCATTGAATGCCGACGAACTAGACATTGATTTCCATGAAATGGAGACTTGTATCATGCAGTATTATCATCAATATCATTGAGGTCTCCAGTATTTTCAGCTCATTAATGTCGGGCTGTAAAAGCCCGTTAGGATAGGTTTTACGTTATATCAGGAAAGGGCATTTGGGGGCGGGTCGCCTGCGGGTTTGCCACGGCCTTCAGGTAAAGGTATATACACTTCATTATCCATGGGTGGCAACACAATACGCCCGTGTTTCCAGTCCTCCTTAGCTTGCTCAATCCGCTCTTTTCTACTGGAAACAAAGTTCCACCAGATATGCCGTTCGCCCAGGTGTTCACCTCCAAGCATCATCAACGTGGTTTGTTCGCAGGCAATAATCAATGGATCGACCCCCTTGGTGAATACCAACAGTTGTCCTGCGGTATACGTAATCCCGTTTACTTCGACGCTACCCCGAGCAATGTATGCCCCTCTTTCACTATGTCCAATGGGCAGCCCAAAATGAGTACCGGGTTCCAGTACGACATGTACATAGAACAATGGAGAATGTGTTTTGACATTACTTTTCAATCCATAGGCATCGCCTGCAATCAAACGCATCCAAATACCCGTGTCCGTAAAAACGGGCAATTGTTCAGCCTTGTAGTTGTTAAAGGAAGGGTCGCTCTCTTCATCTTTTTCGGGGAGTGCCACCCATGTCTGTATCATTTCCAGTTCTCCCCCGTTCAGCATCGCCGGATCTTCAAATCGTTCGCTATGCGAAATGCCTTTGCCGGCAGTCATCCAGTTGACCTCACCGGGTTTTATCACCTGCTCCACGCCAAGACTGTCCCTGTGGGTCACATGGCCACTGAACAAATAACTGACTGTGGATAGGCCAATATGCGGGTGCGGCAACACGTCCAAATTGTTTACAGCCGCTGCAGGAATCGTTACCGGGCCGCCATGATCCATAAAAATAAACGGCCCAACCATTCTCCGAAGCCGGTATGGAAGTATACGCTTAACGGCAAAACCTGGTGCAATTTCGGCCTGCCGGGTTTCTATAACGATATCGAGCATAGATTCAACGTTTAAACACTATTAGATATCAAACTTAGATAAATTATTGATTTTTTTATCATCTTTTTTCGCATCGTTGAGATCGCTATCTCTGAAGGCATTAACCCAACTTCTGCGCTTGTACGACATGCCGCAGGTTGTGGTAGACCACCACCCTGAGTGTATCTCCAAGGCGCAGTTTTATCCATTTTGAGATCGATATCGAAGTTTTGACCCCGGTTAGGTCCGTCTGTCTAGAAACTTCGAGGAGTTGGAGCAACTGTTCCTGCTGATGAATAAATTTATCCAACACGGAAGGGTCAAGCGGGCTATCCGCTGGATCCATCGATTTAAACGTCTTCATTTTGTTCATCCGCTCTTTTGGCAGCATGCTTTTCGCAAAATAATTTCCCAAAAGGCCGGGCTTGAAAACAGCCGATGGCCGGCATTTTGCATTTCGGATGCAGCGTTCAATTTCCGGAATGTAAAAATCCCCGTACCGGTTTAGATGTTCCACACATTCCAGTATATTCCAGCCGCCAGCGGCGGGCTTCCGGTTCAGCAACTCCTGCGGCAATTCCTTGAATGATTGTACCTCCCGGATGTGTTGCTGTGTGAGACCGCTCAATTCGGTCAATAACTCTTCCACATTTATCATACACGATTTTAAAGGCAAAGCTCCTGTATTTCCCGCAAATAATAATTGATTGAAGTCAAGATTTTTTAAGGCGGGACAACGTTTCCGGGGCCATCCGCAAATAGGATGCGATGTGTTTATGCGGAATTTGCTGAAACAATTGCGGACTTCGTTTCAATACACGCAGGTACCGATCTTTCGGTGAGCTGATGAGCATGTCCTTTTCGCGTTCCAGTTGCTGAAGCACCAGCTGTTCCAGCATAGCCTGCCATAATTGTCTGTTCGCCGGATTCAGCTCAATGAATGACAAATAAGCCGCTTTGGAAATGACTTTCACCTCGGTCCGTTTGATGGCTTGGATGTAAAAATCAGATGGTTTTCCGCTGATAAAACTGTCCAACGACGTAATAAAATCACCTTGGTACCCAAACCTCACAATGTGTTCTTCCTCACCGTCCCTCATACAGACCTTCAAGCTGCCCGATACGATGTAGTAGAGTTTCTTCTCAACCGCACCGTATTCAGCGAGGTATTTGTTTCTTTCCACGACGATGGACTTCTCCCACAAATTGAGGTTTTCAATCCGATTGTACAATTCACCAACGGCATTCATTCGGTCACCAGTTCAGTGTGTTATATAAAATGGCAATTCTTAAATAATGATCGCATCCATGCGTGCACCGAGTTCTATTAAGTATCCACTGATATCATCGACAAATGTTTCCGGCCCGCATACATAAAACCGCTTGTCAAAATCTCCGATGGCCTTCACCAGGAAATCGCGGTCTATTCTTTTTTCACCAAAACCGATTACGCCTTCTTTACTGAAAAAATTGGCGTAATTTTTACCCAGCATTTGAGTAAGTTCCTCATGCAGAATCACATCGTTGTGGTAGTGATTGGAATAGAACAAGCCAATGTCTCGCATATTGCCACTGTAGTATAAAGCCCGGAAGATGGCTATAAACGGAGTAATGCCGGTACCCCCTGCAATAAAAATACCAGGGCCTTTATAATCAATGGTTCCAAACACATCTTTCATCCGTATGGCAGTCCCTGCATTCAGCTTGCCCAATTGCTGGGTGACGCCGTTATGATCGTCATAGATTTTTATTATAAACTCAAGATAGTTCCAGAAATTAAGCGAAGTAAATGTAAAATTGCGCCATTGGTCCTCCCATCCCGGTGCATTAACGGCTAAATGCGTGGAGTGTCCGGGTATGTACGAAAAACCTGCCGGTTTTTCCAACACAAAACGTTTTACGTTATGCGTCACGTAACTGGTATCTAAAATCTTTAAATCGTAAATGTCGGTGATGACGTTGGTTATCATTCTGTATAGTTGCTTAACTTACTTCTTCTCTCATTTTAATTCCGCAAACTACGACTAAATTAGGAAAATAGAACTATAAAGTGAATACGAGATGGGCAATTGCTTATAGGCTACGGTTTTGCTATGGGGTGGAGTCACTACTGTACTTTCATGACCGGCAGTAACAGGCGTAGGAAGATTTAGTTTACGGAGTGGGAATATATGGATGAGGGCTTAGATCGGGATAGCAGATATAATAAGGGCTGCCACAATGGATTACCGCTGTGCCAGCCCCTTTATCAAAAATGGGTTTTACGTCAACTAATGACAATGGGATTTCGGTTAGCTTGTATTCCGGGATGTTTTCTAAGTCTTCTGACTGAGAAACGAGAAGGGATAAAAGCAGACTTGCTTTTAGCGGATAAGATTGTGTTTGAAAGGACAGGTTGTTTTTGCTCTGCGCTTTTTTCTAAAATCTCGTCGATCATGATAAGTTAAAATAATGTTAATATATAGTATCTAAATAATTAATGCAAAGATACCGCTTGTTACGTCATCATTTGTAACCTTAGTGTAATTATTACACACTTAAAAACTTATCACTATATACATGTATTACAGCATTTTAATGCCATATTTTGAATTTGTTAAAAACATTAATCAACTATCAATGCATGAAAATCCATTGGTGGTGATGAGGAAATCTAACGTTTCGGGGCCAATAAGAAGTCAATACGGACGTCACTATCCGCTTCAGGGTTGCATTGGCCATGCCCATCCCACAAACGGGCAGTGAGGGTGCCTTCGATGTACATCGTTCCATGGATCGCTTGGACACGACGAATGGTGATCCCTCCCGGGGAGGCCTGATTTTCCGGCCCGGTGACAACGCAACGTCGCCACCAAGTTTCCGGGGCATACTCGGGATATCGCCTGCCGGCTAGGTAAAGCATGTAACCTTTCCCATCGGCAGCAGCTGTATAACCGCTGCCATCATGCCAGGGGTAAAAACCGATTTGGGGAACGGATGGACCATAGATGAAAACCGAAAAGACATGACCGTCGGCATGTGATCCGGTGATCCAAAGATCTCCTAAAAGCTGGTAACCGTATGTTCCGGTAAGGCCTTCATGGTATGTTCCATTCCGGAACACCCGCCAATACGGCTCGGGATGTTCCCAGTCCGAACAGGCTGTATCATTTTTGCAGCCAGCCAGCATACACAACAGAAATCCGCAAAATAGGTACTTCATGTTCTATCTAACGTGAAAATGAACGACAAATCCATTAGTGGGGAATCTGAAACGAAACCTGCAATCCGCCATAGCTGTTCTGCTCAACGGTCAATTGCTCCCCAAAATGGTAAAACAGCCGTTTCGCGGTATTGGAAAGGCCGATTCTTCCTTCTGCAAAAATATTGGCGATATCTCGATTAATGGCTCCTCCGGCGGAGTGGGCCATTTTGCCGTACAAATCGCCAAAGTTTGCGGCGCACATGTTACCGCGGTCTGTTCGAGCCGGAATGTTGATTTCGTGATGGCGCTGGGGGCCGATCGGGTAATTGCTTATGACAAGGGGGGTATAGACAGCTTGGATGGTACTTTTGATCTGGTTTTGGATACGCACGGCAACCTGACCTATGCGGACTACAAGCGGTGGGGAAAACGGGGTGTGATGGTCGGTTTCACGACCGTCGGTAACCTGTTCGGCCTGTCCCTGAGAAAGGCCTTGGGCCGGTTTCCCCTTGCTCTGGTCAACGCCGAAGCCAACGCCACTGATCTAGAGACACTGGCCTCGCTCATTAAAGACGGTAAGGTTAGGGTCCACCTTGACCGGACTTATTCCTACCGGGAAATCCCGGAGGCCATACGCTACATCGAAGCAATGCGTACCCGCGGAAAAGTAGCTATGACATGGGGCGAATGAATTCTTGATCGATATATCTGCTGGTGTGCCGCCTCTGAGTTTTGACTGCTTGCATTCGATGAAATCGCTGCTAATACAATACGTTTAGCGCACCTTTAAAACCGCTGCCCTCAGGCATGGTAATGTGGTAATAATAAGCACCTACCGGCACCAACCTACCTTTGTATAGACCGTCCCACGGAACGCCATAGCCGTGAGACTGGAATACAATCTGTCCATTGCGATCAAAAACAGTCACCACAGCGGCCACGTCTTCCAGACCACCGATTATCCACGTGTCGTTGAAATTATCTCCGTTGGGTGAAAAGGTGTTCGGGATGAGGATATCTTCGCAGTATGGCCTCACCTCAAATGTCGTTGTGACCGTGCAGCCTTTTTCATCCTGTACTTCCAACGAATAAATACCCGGGGCGGAAACGTCAAAATAACGGCCGCTGTTGGCACCGCCATTCCAACGATAAGCCCGGTAACCCGCGGGAGCTTCCATGCGGATGGTCTCATGCGCTGCACTACAGAGTACCGTATCGCGGATCTGCGGGGCCGGTATCGGATCATAAACAGGAAGGTCGATCTCGGTGGTGTCTGAACAGCCGGCCGCGTTGGTCAATACAAGCGTGTATACACCTGGATTGCTCACCTCGATGCTCCGGGAGGTCTCCCCCGTTGACCATCGGTACGCGTAGGTTTCACCAGCCGCATGGTCAGCCGTCAACGTTGTCGATGTTCCGTAACACAGAGGTCCTTCGTCTGCCGCTTTGATTTGTGCCACTGGTGGTGCAACGAAGCGAACGATCAACTGATCGGATCTCACCGAGCAGGATCCGATTACAATCTCGACGGAGTATGCTCCCGACTGGGTTACCGCCAAGGTCGTATCAGACTCGCCGTGTAAAAGCACCCCATCCCGGTACCACCGCTTGGTTGTCCCCGGAGCGTAACCGGTTACCCTGATCATCCCCGGCTCACCTTCGCACATCAGAACATCCTCATCGGGGGAAACCGGCTTTTCCAAACGGTGAAAGCGGACCGTTACCGGATCGGAGAAAACGAAGTTGTCGCCGCACGCGCTGATCCCCACGGCGTACCTTCCGGCTTCCGCTGCAGAGAAAGTAGGGTTGGTTTCGCCTATCAATGCTTCCCCGTTTTTATACCATTGGTAGGAATAGTTTCCTTGGGCATTTTTTACTTCCATCGGGAATGTACCACCTTCACAAAGGTCTACCGTATCCGGATAGTCAAACGTAAATTTCGGTGTATCTGCCATCTCAACGGTAACCTCTTTGGAATAGAGTTCGATGTTTTCGCAACCGAACCACATGACCGCACGATACGTGCCCGGTTCAGTAAGGTAGACAAAATTCGTATCGGCACCGATGATATCCTGACCATTACGTTGCCATTGGATGAAGTTATCGGCGTCTTCATAAAAGCCTAGGGTTAATACATCGTTCCCGCTGCCACATATGTTGATCGTCTGTTCACTGAAATGACCGCCGTTGAAATACAGGGTACTCCCTACGTGTTCATAAGATGCCGCCTCAATCGAATAGGTCATTTTGAATAATCCATCGTCTGTAGCCACGTACATATACTGCTCACAGATCGGAAAGGGGGCATAGGCATGCATGCCATTCACTTCAATGGGTACCCCGTCACTGACAGACTCCATGTCGTATACCTCACGGCTACCTAATACGGTGTTATGGTATTGTGTGCTAAACTGCTGTTTTTGGCTCTCATTAGAAACGAAAAGCCCGTGGTCTGTACCAATCAGCATATAGGATAAATAATCATCGGTCAATGCACCTAGGAGATGTAGCTCATTGATAGCGTTCACTCGTTTATCATCGAAAAAAGCAATAGGCGTTGAGCGGGCATAACAATTACGTGTATTGAATAAGGAATTCAGGCCGGCATTCCCGGCCCAGAATATAGCAAAGTCATCATATAATGGAAGCTCGCGCATCCTCGGCGACACATACATGGTGCGAATAGCATCGGCGGACGTTGCGCGTAAGTCTATCGGCACCTCACGTAGCGTCCCGCCGCCGTTGTGAAAGACAAATAAGTTCATATTGCTGACCTCGGTACCAAGGCAGTTTCCACCCATACCGGTCTCGCCGTAGAAAAGCGTATAGGTAAGCAATTTTCGGTCATTTTGCCGGATTAACATTGGGTTCGTATTGGCCGGATCCGGAGGGAGTATTTCCAAATCGTTATCGGTACCGTAAGAATAATTCGGTGTCGTTATAGATAGGGCGCTTTCATACCATTGTAAAGAACTATAATGATATTGGATATGATATTGCTTTGGGATAGCCACTGAAGTAATTTTAGGTTCATGCAACCCCGTCTCTGCTCCATAGCGGCGTACTTCTTCCCCCATCAACAAAAACGCATAATCCCCATCCGTACCCAACAACAACGTATCCGCTGAACGTGAACTGATATCCGTAAATGGCTTTGTCGAATAGTCAGCAAAAAAAGACGTGAAATCTCTTACTTGATCATCCGGTGATATCCTGGCTATGAAATTATTTTCACCCAGCACCCACACGTAATTGTCCCAGGTGGTTTCCACCTTAAGAATCTTCTTGCCCGCAAAGAAATGTGCATCAATATGTAAGTTAAGCTGCGCAAATAGCGGATTGCTCAAAAGCAACGTCGTAAAAAACAAACCCCAGCATTGAACAATATGCTTCATAATTCGGATCGGATTAAAACATCACCTGCGGGCAAAATACCTTATACCGGTTGTTGAGCAGGAAACCCAGCACCACCTCGTGGCTGCCGTGGGCCAGCGTACGTACCGGTCCGGTACTGAAATCGTAGGAATAACTGAGATTCAATAATGCACTGATATTAATACCCGCCATCGCCGAAAAGGATTCGTGGTTGCGGTAGCCGCCGCCCACCCAAAGGCGGTCCCGGAACGCCAGCTTGACGTTGTA
The DNA here is from genome assembly GCF_014642075.1 of Parapedobacter defluvii. Classification (GTDB taxonomy): domain Bacteria; phylum Bacteroidota; class Bacteroidia; order Sphingobacteriales; family Sphingobacteriaceae; genus Parapedobacter; species Parapedobacter defluvii. The sequence goes on from NZ_BMIK01000010.1 coordinate 117,271, forward strand.
ATCGCCCACAAACGGCATCCGCGCCATTTGTTTGAACAGCACCGAGGGCACAACCGCCATATCGCCGCCCAGGTGCAGCTTGTACCCGGCCGTAAGAAAAAATTGCTGATATCCACCGAGACGCCGGGCATTATCCGAAAATGCCAACGGGTTACCGAGCAGCTGCTGTGCGGAAACGCCTGCGAAAAAGCGTGCGCCATACAGCCAGAGACCCAATCCCAGCTCCGGAGCCACGCGGCTGTCGGCATAGCCGGCCAGCACGGGATCGTCCGGTGTGCTGATACCGGCCATATCCAACCGCACCTGCGAGATGCCTGCATTTACACCCGCCGAAAGATTCACCGTTTCGGTTATACGCAGGTGGTAGGCGTAGGCCACCAACGCATCGGTACGGACAAACTGCGCCGCACGGTCGTGCTGCACAATAACGCCTGCACCATGGTGGGGTTCCGAAGCTCGGTACCGGTGGCTGTACCCCCGGCTGTAGGGATTGTATCCCCCCTCTCCGAAAGACGTGGCACCGTCCTGGATGTGCCGGGCACCGATCGGCATATGCGCCGACAGGTATGCCGTCTGCGGTGCTCCCTCCAAGCCGTGCCATTGGCTACGCCCTCCGAGCTTCACATCAACATAGCGCTCAATGCCTGCCACGGCAGGGTTCATCAGAAATCCATTGAAGATGTATTGTGTATACTGTGGACGTTGTTGTGCCCACAGCATGGATGACATACTAAGGAAAAGGAGGAAGATACCGGCAGATCTTGCGTACATACAGTTTCCTTGGATCAATTAGTCTGTGAGAATCCCTAAGTTGCCAGTGTAATGATATCCGCCGGTTGCACGGATCCGAAGATGGAGAAACAGTAAGGATAACGTTTACGCATGGCGGTTGACGGATGAGATGTTGATGACAATTTTGTTTGTTCTCTCTTTTTTCGGGCCTTTTAGTTTTATAAGGTCGTTGTGATGTGCAAGATAAAACATCGTTTTGGGATTTGCAAATGTTGTTACTCAATACGGGTTCTTGCATCCAACCACTTGTTCCTTCTTATTTTATTTCTGTACATTCGGCGCAATGGTTGACTTGATGGTTAATAAAACGCTAAATCATGAAAAATAAAAAGGGATTATTAATTGTTTTTATAATCGGCGCCATCGTGATAGGTGCGGCATTATTTAAGCAATTCGACTTTCAAAACTTTAAATTAGAAAAGCCTGCATTAGCCGTTGTTTATGTCATAGCTTTTGTTTTTTGTATTTCAGCCACAGTAAAGAACTTAAAAAACAACTAACAGCAGATATCACCGATTAAATGGATACTCTTGTATCCAACGGAACCGATTGTTCAGCAGCCGGAAGGTCTGGAGATCACGCTCCCGTAAGTGGATAACCATCCCCTCTTTATGAAGTACCCCATCCAATTGCAACTCGGAAGTATCTGATTGCTTATATGTAAACATACCCACCGTTTCACCGTTTTGCGTACCTTTGATGCTGAGCCGATGGGTGGCCTCATCCCACGAAGAGGGATAGTATACCAAAGAATCATTCATGAGTTTGACATGCACGTAGTCCGGCGACTGCAGGATCAGTTGTTTCCATCTTTTGGTGTCTGTGGTCAGCGGCGGCAGGGTATCGCCTCTCAGCACGAACCGGTCTACATCAAAGATGCCATATAACGGTGGCTTGGGCCGGCGATCGCCGTACGTATGAACGGCCCGCCAGGAGCTGTAAGCATCGCCTCCGAATATGACCCCTACAAAGATAATTTTCACTATCAATGCCACGATCCGCCAACGACGGGATAGCTTGAAAACGTACGGCCGGCGGGGCTGGGTTGCTTCATTCCATAAGACTACCTGCAACAATCGCCTGGTATCTGGAGCAATAAGAAAAACCGCCATCAGTACCAACAACGTAGCATAAAGCTTGACTGGAATGTCGAAGGTAAAGTTCATTACCATCACGTTTACCATTACGATAGCCACCAGCAAGGCACCCAACAGCGTTGTACGCCTGAAAAACAGCAACATCCCGCCAATGACTTCAGACAATCCTGCAAACATGCTGAATGCGGGGGAATACCCCACGTATGTCCAAGCCAGGCCCATAGGCGATTTATCGCCCAGCGGCTGCAGGAGCTGCAGCAGCGAAGGCGAAGGCATCTGCAAATGAAATACCTTTGACATGCCGTACATAAGCATCATCACTCCTAAATAATAACGGACGTAAATACGCAATACCTCCAGCAATTGGTTATGCGACCGGCGTTGCCGGGCAAGCAGGGTCCATAGCGTAGCCGCCACCAGGGAGCAGGTAAATGCAATCAACAGGAAGACATAATCATAGGTTTTGTCGCCACTACCGCTAAAAAATATTGTGATGGGTTCATCGAGCTTCAATACCTGAGCGCCTACCCACGGAACTACCGCATGCCAAATACGGGTGTACCACTGCGTCAGAATATGCAAACCGGGTACATGACCCAGTGGGAAGGGAAAGATATATAGACTAAAAAACACCAGAAAAAAACGGAACCAAAGCAATTGCCGGATGGTCCAGGGTTGGTAAGGGGATTCAACTTGCATAACTAAACCTAACGAAATATAGTATAAACAGCCTTGGGCTACTAACAAATTAAAGGAAAATTTCGGTAAACAGACATAGCTATTGCATAACGAATATTCTTCCAAATTCGATTTTTACATTAATTTCCCAAATTAATACCCTACTTTTATAACAGCTAATCGTTATAAGCATGGCCTGATTATGGCCTTATTGATCGACGGGGAAACGATGAATCATTATTTTTTTACGTTTTTATTGATGATTGTCTGCGCAGGCTGCTCCGCGCCACTTCCCGATGATGTGGCAGCGGCATACGATACCTTACCCGACAAATTGGATTATAATACACACGTTAAACCGGTATTGTCTGACAAATGCTTCTCCTGCCACGGTCCCGATAAAGCCAATCAGGAGGCGGGGTTACGGTTAGACATCGCAGAAATAGCCTATGCAGAGCTACCCGAAACACCTGGAAAAGTGGCTATAAAACCGGGAAACCTCAATGCGAGTGAGCTGTTTCACCGCATCGTGGCGGCCGACCCTGATTATCGGATGCCGCCCCGGCAGTCTCACCTTACGCTCAGCGCGGAAGAGAAGGCAATCCTGGTAAAGTGGATTAAGGATGGTGCAGAATATCAGCCCCATTGGGCATTTGTAAAACCCGAAAAGCCGACTCCGCCGAAGGTGCCCGACAAAAACTGGCGTGTTCGTAATGAAATCGACAACTTTATCCTCTACCGCCTGCACCGGGAAGGGTTACAGCCCTCGGGAGAAGCTGATAAAGAGGTTTTATTACGCAGGCTCAGCCTTGATCTTACGGGATTGCCGCCGACGCTCGCAGAGATCGAAGCGTTTCTAAAAGACGAGTCGCCGGACGCGTACGAAAAACAGGTAGACCGGCTGTTACAATCCCCGCATTATGGAGAACGGATGGCAATGGACTGGCTGGATGTAGCCCGCTTTGCCGACTCGTACGGCTATACGGTTGACCGCATCCGCGACATGTCACCCTACCGCGATTGGGTCATCAAGGCCTTTAACCAAAACCTGCCCTACGATCAGTTTGTCCACTGGCAACTAGCGGGTGACATGATGCCCAATGCGACCCGAGACATGATCGTTGCAACGGCCTTTAACCGCAATCACCAGCAAAATATGGAAGGAGGCATCATTGAGGAGGAGTTCAAGGCAGAGTACGTCATGGACCGCACAAACACCTTTGGGGATGCATTCCTGGGCATTACCGTTAGCTGTGCCCGCTGCCACGACCATAAGTTCGATCCCGTTACCCAAAAGAATTATTTTGAGCTTTACAGCTTCTTTAATAACATCCCCGAAGCCGGACAGATATCGTGGGACGATACTCCCCCTGCACCTACCCTCTTGCTGCCAACGGAAGAACAGGAAGCCATGTTGCGCTTCATCGATAAACATGTTGCTGAATCTGAACAACAAGTGGAGCAGGCCATTGTGCATGCCGATACAGATTTTAAACACTGGTTAGCTTCCGGCACATACAAAAAACTGAACGAAGTGACCGTACCCAAAGAAGGCCTCCAGGCCCGGTATACGTTCGACCAGAAAAACCTTAACGGTGGCATATTCAAGGTAGAAGCCGGTGAGGTAAAAGCGCCTCCGGTGTTCGTGAAACATGGAGCAGGGTTTGCGTTGGCTTTTGATGGCGATGCCTGGCTGGATTTTAACCAAGTGGGCATTTTCCGTAGGTCGCAGCCCTTCACCGTGGGGATGGAGGTATTTATCCCCGCCGGAATGAAGGAAGGTGTCATTCTACATAAGGGCTATGGAGAGCGGCACTTTAATTTCAAGGGGTATCACCTCTATCTCAAGAATGGCCGGGTCGAAATGAGCATGGCCCACGCAGCCCCGGGAAATGCGATCATTAAAATCAGCCGCGATACCATCCCCCGGGACAGGTGGGTGCAAATGACCATGACCTACGATGGTTCCTCGCGTGCCGCAGGGCTTCAATTTTTCCTCGACGGTAAAGCAGCCGAGATGGACACTCAAATGGACAACCTGTATAAAGACATTATCTTCACCGGGGGGATGCCACAATATGGATTGCAGATCGGCGGATGGGCAAGAGGCCTCGGCCTCAAAGATGGCTTGGCAGACAACATCGTCGTATACAGCCGCGCGTTGACTCCTTACGAAGTAAGCGTGCTCGCCGGAAAGGCTGCATGGAAGCCTGTTGCGAGTAAAGACCGGAATCTCCTCACCGAAGCGGATGTAAACATCCTCAGGGCCTATTATTTCTCCACCGCTGACCCCAACGTACTGGCGGCCCATCGACAGTTGGAGCAATGGCGTACCCGACAGGCTGACTCTACCGAAGCATTGAAGGAACTGATGGTAATGCAGGAAATGGATGTGCCGAAGCAGGCCTATGTGCTGGACCGCGGCGTATACGACGCACCCACCGAAAAGGTATATCCCAATACGCCTGCTTCCATACTTTCTTTTCCGGAAAATCTTCCCCGAAACCGTTATGGCCTCGCCCAATGGCTAACCCACGAAGATAACCCCCTCACTGCCCGTGTGGCCGTAAACCGGATGTGGCAAAACCTTTTTGGTACCGGTTTGGTTAAAACGGCAGAAGACTTCGGCAATCAGGGTGAAATGCCTAGCCACAAGGAGCTGCTGGACTGGCTGGCGGTGACCTTCCGGGAATCGGGCTGGGACGTCAAGAAACTAATGAAAATGATGGTCATGTCTGCCACCTACCGGCAGCATTCGTATACAGCCCCCGAACTCAGGGACCGGGATCCGGAAAACCGATTGTTAGCACGCGGTCCATCCTATCGGTTGCCTGCCGAAATGATCCGGGATAATGTGCTGCTGGCTAGCGGACTGCTCGATCATCGTATTGGGGGTAAAAGCGTGAAACCTTATCAGCCGCCGGGCCTTTGGGAGATTAACAACACCACCTATGTGCCGGATACAGGAGATGCCATTTACCGCCGCAGTTTATACGTAATGATCAAACGTTCTGTACCGCACCCGACACTGAGCACCTTCGATGCCACTTCCCGGAGCTATTGCGTTATCCGGCGACAAAAAACAAACACGCCGTTACAGGCCCTGGTGACGTTGAATGACCCTACATTTGTAGAAGCCTCCCGCGCAATGGGAGAAGAAATGACCAAAATTGCCGATACCAAGCAAGCCATCACACAAGCCTACAGACGCCTCACCAGCAGGCATCCTGCGCGTGAAGAATTAAATCTGTTGATGGAACTGCAAAAAGTGGAACGCAAGAAGTTTGCCGCTGATCCGAATAAATCACGGGGGTGGTTGACCGTGGGTCAGCACCGGCCTTCCAAGGATCTGGATGCCTCCCTCCTCGCGGCAAACACGGTAGTAGCCAGCACGATTTTAAATTCGGATGCGGCATTGACGAAAAGATAAGTATCATACAAAACAGTTGAGATCATGTCACACCATCATGACGATGAAAACAATTTCCGCTTGCATACGCCGGCATTTGACAAACTGAACAAACGGTTAGACCGCCGTAATTTTCTGACGAAAACCTCCCTCGGCATCGGTGCGTTAGCGTTGAGTTCCTTATTGGGCAAAAATTGGGCCTCCGGCAAAGGAACGCCATCAGCGGCCGCTTCCGAGGCTGCGATTGACGACGTGATCAATGCATTGCCGCATTTTGCACCCAAAGCGAAAAGAGTGGTCTACCTTTTCATGAGCGGCGGGCCGTCCCAAATCGAAACATTCGACTACAAACCGGCGCTCGTTGACCGGTATGGACAGGACCTGCCGGGTTCCGTCCGCCAAGGGCAACGCCTTACTGCCATGAGTGCCAGCCAGAGCAAATTCCCGATGGTGCCATCGCTCTACAAATTCAACCGGTATGGCAAGAATGGTACATGGGTGAGCGAGCTGCTACCCCATACGGCCAAGGTCGTAGACGAGCTCTGCATTATCAAATCCTTGCACACAGAGCACATCAATCACGACCCCGCCATTACGTTTTTCCAGACAGGTAATCAGCTTCCGGGAAGGCCTTCGATCGGCTCATGGCTTAGTTACGGACTCGGCACGGATAATGAAAACTTGCCTTCGTTCATCGTGTTGGTATCCAAAAATGCACCCAAAGATCAACCCCTGTATACCCGGCTGTGGGGGAATGGTTTTCTTCCGTCAGCGTATCAGGGGGTAGAATTCAGGGCGGGCAAAGACCCCGTCCTTTACCTCAATAATCCGGATGGATACGATGGAACGGACAGGGAAGAAATGCTGGACTACCTTACCCGCCTCAACAAGCTGCAAAACAGTGCCTACGGCGATCCCGAAGTAGATGCGCGGATTGCTCAATATGAAATGGCCTATCGGATGCAGACATCCGTGCCTGACGTTATGAGTGTGGCCGATGAGCCAAACGAGGTATTTGAGCTGTATGGGCCGGATAGCCGCGACCCCGGTACTTATGCCGCCAATTGCCTCCTTGCGCGGAAGTTACTGGAGAAAGATGTGAAGTTTGTGCAGCTGTATCATCAAGGGTGGGATCACCACGGCGGGCTGCCCTCCGGTATTGAAAATCAATGCCACCAGACAGATCAGCCCACGGCAGCGCTGATTACCGACCTCAAACGGCGGGGATTGCTCGAAGACACGCTCGTCATCTGGGGTGGAGAATTTGGCCGTACGGTGTATTCACAGGGACAGCTTACCCCTACCAATTACGGACGGGACCACCATCCGCGCTGCTTTACCATGTGGATGGCGGGAGCGGGTGTGAAAGCGGGCTTCTCCTATGGAGAAACCGATGAATTCAGTTACAACATTGTGAAAGATCCTGTACACGTGCATGACTTCCAGGCAACGCTGTTGCACCTGATGGGTGTTGACCATGAACGGCTTACGTATAAGTTCCAGGGACGGAGGTTCAGGCTCACGGATACTCACGGAAATGTGGTAAAAGATATTCTCAGCTGATTTTCGTTTCATGTCGGATTTCCTTACTTTTCTCGGCAGGCTGCACCCTATTGTCGTTCACCTTCCAATCGGATTTTTGCTACTGGCTGTTTTGCTGGATCTGGCTGCATGGAGAGCGCGTTTCCACTACTTACGGCAGGCTGTGCCTTTCGTGCTGTTCGTCGGTTTCCTATCGGCCGTAGTCGCTTGCCTGTTTGGTTATCTCCTGTCTTTGACGGGCGATTATGACGAGGTATTGTTAAACCGCCACAAGGTGTCGGGCATTGCACTGGCTGTAGGTGCTGGAATCCTCTTGTATATCCGGATACGGATAAACACCTTTTCTCCCCGGATATTTTCGGGCCTGCTCATTGGGATGACGGCGCTGATCATTTACAGCGGCCACCAGGGTGGCAATCTCACACACGGCAGCGATTACCTGAGCTTACAAACCCTGCATCAGGAAGAACGGGAGAAACCAGTGTCCGCATCTGCTGCTCTGCTGTTTGAAGACGTGGTGCATCCGATACTCAAACAAAAATGTGGGCAATGCCATGGCCCCGGTAAGAAGAAAGGCGAACTTTCGCTCGCGAGCCACGCCGAACTCATGGAAGGCGGCAAGAGCGGTCCGGCAGTTGTACCTGGCAAGCTGGCGGAAAGCGAATTGTTCCGGCGTATAACACTTGACCCGGCACATAAGGAATTCATGCCCACAGATGGCAAAACGCCCCTTACAGCAGATGAAACCAACCTCATCGCCTATTGGATAGCGCAGACGCAAGCGGAAACTGCCAAATCAATGGAGGTGCTCCAGGCAAACGATACCTTGCTCATGCAGGTGGCCAGTGTGCTTGGCTTGGATAAGGGGCCAGCCGGATTGCCCACACTGGGCAACACGAACGAATACGGACACATCCCCGAAACGTTGGATATTGCGCTGGTAGAGGCGTTGCGTAACAAAGGGCTGAATGTCCGCCTCAACTTACAGAAACCCGTTGTGCTGGATGTTACTCTGCCGGACCATTCGGGATTGAAAGCGGAGGACTTCCGCGAAGAACTGCTGCGTGTGGGGAATCACGTCGTCTGGCTAAACCTTTCCGACAACAATTTCAAAGATGAAGACCTTGCATTTCTCAAAGACTTACCAAACCTTGAAAAGCTCCGGTTGGAAAACAACCCCCTGACGGACCGCATTGCTGACTATCTTGAAAACATGCCATACCTGGAAGCACTCAACCTCAATGCCACAGCAGTTACGGCAGCCGGGATCAGCAAGTTGCGAAAAAATCCAAAGCTGGAACGTATTTATAAAGAATTTCTATTTGGAGACTAAGTTTGAAGTGAAAAATCCACTTGCCGAAAAAACAGCGTGGGACCGGTGGCTAACGGAACGTTATTGCCTATACCTTGACAAAAAAGAAGCAATTTATCGTTATGACATCCACCACAAAGAATGGGAAATTAAACGTGTCGAACTAAAAAGGCTGAACTTGAACTATAAAAATTGGCGCATTCGGCTTAACCGACAAATCAGACCTCATGCATTATTCAAACGGGGTGGTAGTGGCATGGAAAAGAACAAGAATATAAACAGCGAAGCATACAGGGCTACCAGATTTACCTACCATTTGTAAGCTACCGCATTGATATTCATCCCTGCGCCGACAGATGCCATGAGAATAACATCGCCTTTTACCAATTCGAAGGATTTTAATTGCCCTTTTACCACCTGATGGAGTAAGGTTGGGATGGTGGCCACCGAACTGTTGCCCATCCAGGCGATGTTCATGGGCATAACGTTTTCCGGAAAAGGATCCATATCGTAAAGCCCATAAAACCGCTTAATGATCGCTTCGTCCATCTTTTCGTTGGCTTGATGGAGAAATACCATTTTCAATGCTGAAATCGGTTCGCCGCTTTGGTCGAAACATTCCTTCATGGCCTGGGGAACATAATCAAGTACATACTCGTATACTTTGCGTCCATTCATCTTGATGAACTGCGGTTTGCTATCAGCTGCGTCATTCCTACCGCCCGAAAAGATAAATCCAAGCTCCGCCGCGGTATCTGACCTCCCCCCCGTGCTTAAAACCCCGCCGCCGTCCTCACCATTCGCTTGCAAAATACAGGCACCCGCGCCATCCGAAAAAATCATGCTATCCCGGTCTGAGGAATCTAACACCCGGGAAAGGGTCTCCGTTCCGATAATGAGGCTTGTACGCACCATACCGGCCCGTATGGCAAGATCGGCCTGAATCATCGCTTGCAGCCATCCCGGGCATCCAAAGAGAATATCATAAGGGATACAACGTGGGTTATGAATGCCAAGTTTATGTTTCACACGCGAGGCGAGAGCAGGCACAGCATCCCGGGATGCTCCGGGATGGTCCATATCTCCATAATTATGTGCGACGATGATCTGATCAATGGATTCGGGGTCGATTCCTGAATTGGTGAGAGCTTCCCTTGCCGCCATCGACCCCATGTCAGAAGCGGTAATACCCGATGGTGCATAGCGCCGTTCTGCAATACCGGTAATGGCTTTGAACTTCTGAATTACGGTTTCCGTTGCATTACGAATAATGGAATGGTCCCGTTCGAAAAAGGTGTTGTTCAGGAAATATTCGTTTGGAATTCTTTCCGTGGGAATGTATGCGCCGGTAGCAATTATTTTGGATCGGATCATAAAATCACTGTGTTTATCCGCTAGTCGCAATGTGGGCGGTTTGCAAAAAAAGCCATCCAGTGGTCTCCACCGGATGGCCAATATAATAGTTGAAAAATGAACCTAAATCAATTTGACATTTACTGCGTTAAGCCCTTTTTGACCCCGAGCGACTTCAAGTAATTAATTAGGTACGAAGGTAGAAATAAATTGTTGAATATCAGCTTTTTTATTGAAGAGATATTTATCTTTCAATTCTTAGCAATTACAGATTAAAAACAGTATCTTACCAAAAATTAAACGTAAGGTCATGGCAAAAGATAAAGGAGCAAAAAAGGACAGCGGCAAGAAAACTGCCGTAAAGAATCTAAAGGAAAAAAGGGCGGATAAGAAGCTGAAACAGGCGGAAAAAAAGAGAAAAGATTAATCCGTCCCTTGTATGACTCAAGCTACGGATCTAAAAATAGCAGTATTGATTGATGCTGACAACGTGTCGAGCTCAACAATCGAAAACATTTTAGATGAAGTAAAGCGATATGGTGTTCCTTCCATCAAGCGGATTTATGCGGACTGGACGAAGTCTCACGTAACCGGATGGAAAGAGCCACTGCTCACACACGCAATCACTCCTATACAGCAGTATAGCTACACCAGTGGTAAGAATTCGTCGGATTCTGCGCTCATCATCGATGCGATGGATATCTTGCATAGCCATCAGGTAGATGGATTTACCATCGTCTCGAGCGACAGTGATTTTACCCGATTGGCTATTCGACTCCGGGAGTCGGGAAAAATGGTTATTGGCGTTGGGGAAAAAAAGACACCAAAACCATTCATCGCGGCCTGTGACAAGTTCATATACATTGAAATACTGGGTAAAGAAACTGCTACCCTCTCCCCCCCCCGGGAAAAGGTATCCTCCCGAATAGCAAATGCCACTACGGACCCTACCCAAAGACAGGCCGTTCGTGATACGAAAACGTATGAATCCATTGACCCTGAAACGATTGACCTGTTGCGGGCAACCGTTAACGACGTGGCTGATGAGGGAGGATGGGCGCCACTGTCTGCAATAGGCGGGCTGATCAACAAGCGGAAACCTGATTTTGACCCTAGGATCTATGGATTTCTGAAACTTACACCGTTATTCAAATCGTTGGATAAATATTTTGAGGTAGAAGAGAAATCCACCGAAAAAACAAAAATCAAACACGTCTATATCAAGATCAGAGAGCCGTTGAAGGCAGCCCGGAAAAAGTCTACGAGATAATGATCCTCGTCCGAACTGCACTGTTCAAATGATACGGGTGATGCGAATCGGGATGAGCGTGAAAAACTGATTGAACGGAAGAAGAAAATAAGCAAACGAAAAAGGAAGCGGAATTATTTTGGTATTCTTGCGTATAAAAGCTGCTAAGATGATTTGGAGAACACCGATAAATCTGGACGAACTAAATAACGCTCCTGAATACATGGGTACGTTTTTAGGAATCAAATTTACCGAATGGGACGAAAACTCCTTAACGGCAACGATGCCCGTAAATCGCAAAACCCATCAACCGCAAGGTATTTTACACGGAGGTGCGTCTGTGGTACTGGCCGAGACCATTGGAAGTTATGCAAGCGCGCTGATTATTGATCGCGAAAAATATGCTGCTGTTGGATTGGAGGTAAATGCCAATCATTTAAGACCCGTAAGTGACGGTGAAATTAAGGGTATCTGTGAACCCATACACATCGGAAGGAGAACACATGTTTGGAACATCAAGATTGTAAACAAAGACGATAAATTAGTTTGTATCAGTAGGCTTACTGTTGCAATCATTGACCACCCATGAGTTCGGGTTTTTAGTTTAATCAGGATGGAACGCATTGCTCCCAATCATATCCACTATGCCGTATACGAGCCTGATGGTATTGCCGTAAAGGCGGCCATCGTGCTGCTGCACGGCATGCAGGAACATAGCGGAAGGTATGAACCCTTCGCAGATTATTTAAAGCAGCGGGGATATGCTGTGCTTACCTACGACCATAGGGGGCATGGACACACGGCAAAATCGAAAGAACAATTGGGATTTTTCCGCAGGGATCAACCCGGTGACCTCCTGGTTGATGAAGCGGAACAGATGGCCTACTTCTTCTCGCAACGCATTTCTGATGCACCCCTGATCTTGATGGGGCATTCCATGGGGTCGTTTGTTGCCCGTGTACTGCTGAAGAAAGCTACACACCTGTTTGACGGTGTAATCCTGGTAGGGACGGGCGGACCGAATCCGTTGGCGGCCCTCTTTCGCCCGGTACTGTACCTGGCGAACCGCATCGCACCAGAAAAACGCAGCAGGTGGCTCAATGCGCTCTTTTCGAAAATAAACAACCGGAAATTCAAGCACGAAGACCCTAATGACGGCACGAATTGGCTGAGCGTCGGGCTAGCAAATAGAAAAGCATTCCTGGAGGATGAACTATGCGGTGTGGCTTTCAGCAACAATGCATTCTTCGGACTCATCTCACTCAATGTCAGGGCAACCCGATCAAACTGGGCAGAAAACATCCCCCGAGGGATGCCCTTTCTGTTTGTCAGTGGTGTAGATGATCCCATCGGCGATTTCGGGAAAGGTGTGGAAAAGACTGTAGCGGGATTGCGGGCCCGTGGGTTTAAGCGGGTTGACCTAACGCTCTATTCCGGCATGCGCCACGAAGTACTTAACGAGGACGAACGGCAGCGGGTCTTTGCTGACATATCCGAGTGGCTGAAGAAAGCCATCGCTGAAAATGGAAGTTAGAAATCATCGTTCCCATACGGAAGAATACAGGAATACCTGGAGCATCTGCTACACCGTAGGCAGGAAATAGCTGCAAATTCAACATAAATGAGCGGCCATCTAAAAGATTATCCTATATTGGGCCTGTAAACCTATATTAGGCATATAAAAATGGTGCGTATTTTATTTTCAATCAGCTTTTTCCTGTTTTGTCAACTGCTTTTCGCTCAAAATTATGGTTCGGTAACCGGCGTGGTGCTGGATGCGGATAGGCAACCGCTGATCAAGGCCACCGTATCAATTGTTGCAGTTACAGATTCAACCGTGCTAAGCTATTCGTTAACGGATGATGCAGGAAAATTTAAGCTGATCAGAATACCGGCACAACGAGATTTATTGTTATATATCACGCATATAAACAGTTCCCCTTTCCATCGTGAAATACGGTTAAAGGCGAAGGAAGAACTTGTTCTGGACACGATTCAGATGTCGGGAAACAACCTCGATGAAGTGGTTGTGACACAAGTTGCCCCCATCCGGCTCAATGGCGACACCTTGGAGTATAAAGCGGATTATTTCAAAACACGTCCAAATGCAAATGTGGAGGAATTATTACAGTTGCTGCCGGGTCTGCAGGTAAATGTGGATGGTACGATTTACTATCAGGGCAAACAAGTTTCGGCCGTACGCGTCAATAACAAAGATTTCTTCGCGCAGGACCTCACATTGGCTACCCGAAACCTAGATGCATCATTAGTGGATATCATACAGGTGATTAAAGATAAGGGCGACTCAAAGCGGGAAATTCTGGATGACTCAGAACTTCCCATTGTCATTAATCTAAAAACCAAAAAGGAGTTCGTAAAAGCGGATTTTGGAAAATTCTACGGCAGTGGCGGCACACGTGACCGCTATGAAGGGGGAGCGTTAGTCAACACCTTCCGAGATACCCTGCAAATCAGTTTTATCGGGTACGCTAATAACCTCAGCCGGCAAGGGTTTGACTACAGTGAGCTTTCACAGTACGGCGGCATGAATCGCGCTGAGAATAATTCTTACAGCTATATGTCATACGGTGGCTTACAGAACAAGATATCATTGGCTCTTAATGCGAACTACGACATTGAAAAAAAGCTAAAGACCAATCTGATGTACACCTTTGAACAGCAAACGGATTATGTCAATAATAAAGGTATCAGTTCAAATTTTTATGAGTCAATTACCGAAATAGCCAGTAATAGTGACAATTCAACTTACAAAAATGATGCGCATCGAATCCGGGCGTTTATACGGTATACCCCGGACACCACGGCCCGAATTTCATTGGAATCGAATGTAGAGCTCGGTCAGAATAACAATCAGTATCACGGGAATTCCAATACTTTGCGGGATGACGAAACACAGGTCCGGGAAGGGGAAAACCATAACAATTCGGAGAGATCGAACAACCGTTACCGGTATAATTTCTATGCCGAGAAGAAATTCCCCCGTTCAAAAATGCTTTTGTCGCTCACCCACTCCCTGGAAAATCGGGTTTCGCAGAATGACAACGAGCAGAACTCGTTTAACCGTTATTATTTATTTAGCGACAGCACCGTTAATCAGGGTGTGCTGACATGGGGAAACACGAATGAAATGCGTATTGGGAATACGGTGAATTTACAAATCCCGATTCGAGAAGAGATAAACTGGGATTGGTATACCCGTTATAATTGGGAGCTTAAACGGAATCTGGAATCCATTGATAGTAAAATAAATGCAGACGAGTATACAAGCCGGGATGATGTAGCCAATAACAAACAGGGGCGGTTTGGCTTTCTTTACCTGGGCACCAAAGCAAATGCTTCCTTATTTAAAAAGAAACTAAAAATTTCCCTCGGCGTCGAGTGGCTGGATTTACGGCGCGACTATCATTACTACGGAAAAACGGCTGACTTGAATGATAACTTGAATTATTGGCTGCCCAATGTATCGCTGAACTACCGGGGAATGACCTTGTCCTACGCCAAGTATGTTCGGCTGCCTTCATTCTACCAGTTGATAGCGGTAAATTCGAACCTATACCCCACTTCCCTAACGATTGCAAGCCCTTACTTCAATAACCAAATGGAGGATAACTTTAGCTTACGCTATTACAACTGGTTCAACAGCATTAAATTAAATGTGAATGCTTCGATTGGTTACGTTGTAAACGATTACAGCATCGGTTCGAAA
This sequence comes from Parapedobacter defluvii, assembly GCF_014642075.1. GTDB lineage: Bacteria > Bacteroidota > Bacteroidia > Sphingobacteriales > Sphingobacteriaceae > Parapedobacter > Parapedobacter defluvii. The sequence continues at coordinate 132,430 of NZ_BMIK01000010.1, forward strand.
AGATCTTACAATGTAAACAGTTCCGAATCGGTTTATGAACGATACCAGGCGCCAGGCACCGATAATCTATTTGCAAATATACATTTGATGAAACGCTTCACACAATCCAAATCCTGGAATGTTAGCTTAACGGTATCGGGTTTCGGTTCGTCTAACGTGTCATTCAACACGGTAAACGGTGAGGAAAACAAGGCGCGAAGCTTTTATGGCAATCTGACGAATACGCTGAATGTAACCTATAAAAATAAAGTGACGGTAATACCCACCTATGGCATTCAGATGAACACGGTAAATAACGCAAGACAGACCGTCAATTTCAGGGATATTACAAACGTTTCGCATAGCATCGGCGCTGTATTCCGATTGGATGATATAAAAAGCTTCCGGTTGGAAACAGCATATACCGTTAAAAACCAACCGCAAAGTCTACGTAATGACCGCACCAATCTCCACATCGTGAATGCTTCACTCTACTACCCCATCATGCAGCGGAAAGGAGAGTTAAAGTTTACGGCATTTGATATCCTCAACCAAAACCAAAATATATGGATGGGTGGCTACGGTAATACCAATTACTATCAGGAACAGTTGACCTTACGTCAGTATTTTATGTTGGGTGTGGTATACAAGTTTCTTGCTACACCAACCAAATAAGTATCATACACACAAGCTAATTTCAAAAACACGACCACCCGATTCAAATCACTGGTTTCTTTTTTAGCGCTAATACCGTTGCTTTGCAGGAGTTTATAAAGTTATGAAACGCATTGCCCTTATCTGCTATTTCTTTTCGTTAACCGCCTCTGTGTGCGGCCAGCGGTTAACGATGCAATTGGACAGCGTACATCCGCTACTCGCAGCGGACCGACACGGGGATACGATACGCCAATACCTTCGGTACACCTATTATAGTTTTCCGGCGCCTCGGTTTTACCGGGAAAGTGCCAACCATAGGACAGACTTGAAAGAGCCCTATCTGCAAATGGGCGCATTTTATTCGAAGTCACTGACAATCACCCCCCCTTATGCTCACCAAAAAATACCGGAATTAAGGAATTATGAAGCCGATTCGTCCAACTATTATGTGAGTGCTGTAGGTAGTTATCCGGGCAAATATGCAATCCCGATTTTCGATTCGACGGGTATTATCATTACGGTGAACGGAATCAGTAGCCGCAATGCGGATCAATATGAGTTCCGCGTACTTGAAGATCAAACCCGCGAGGTGCTCCCCTGGACGAAACCCCATCTATTTACGAAAGCATACATGTTAACCCAAATCGAAGTCCCCGGCCAGGAGGATGAAGAGATGACCTATTTGGGACACTTTAAACAGGCGTTCGGTAAAAGCCTCACATTTGAAGTGAGGCGGGTTGATCTTTCCAACGTAGTTCAAGTCAGGATGTCGGCATTATGGGTACAGCGTACACCTGCTGTACTGGGCACCTTTACATTTGCCGAACTCGCTGATTTTTTGAAAATTTTTAAAAAACAATGGGCACCCGATGAATTATCGGTACGGATGGTCGACTGGGCCAGCGATTCCGTTTTACTCCGACCCCGACACGTGTTTGAACCGAACGAAAGTAGCCTGATTTTCTACCTCGATGATATTGTCGACAGGAAAGAAGTCATTGAATACAATGTGGTTAACGGTAACGACAGCACGGGATGGCAGGCCAATGACTTCGACCTGAACTTCATCTGGATCAAAGACCTGCAACCGGATGATTATATTCTCAAGATCCGCTACAGCGTACAACGCCATAATGTTTGTACCTATCCCTTCAGCATTGCGGCCGCATGGTACCAGACTGCCTGGTTTAAATTAACGATGGTTTTAGCCGTACTGTCAGCCTCGGGTGTGCTCGCCTTGCTTTGGAAATCAGCTAGGCAACGCACGCTGCTTGCCACACAGCAGGTACAACGGCAATTGGCGCAGACGGAATTAAAGTCCATCCGTTCACAGTTTAACCCCCACTTCGTGTTCAATGCCTTGAGCTCCATCCAAGGGCTGGTGACCAAGGGCGATAATAAAACGGCCAATCAGTATTTGAGTACCTTTAGCACACTGATGCGGGAGTCACTGCTGCGGAGCAAAGACGAATTTACCAGCCTGGCCACGGAAATAAAGCTCATGGATAACTATCTTAAGCTGGAACAGCTGCGTTTCGGATTCACCTACGATATCGAAGTGGAGCCCGGTATTGATACCCACGCATTGGAAGTTCCGGGATTGCTGTTGCAGCCCTTGGTTGAAAATGCCATCAAACATGGCGCAGCACCTTTATACAAACAAGGTGCCTTGAAGATACGGGTGTACATAAAAAACGACGACCTGCTCTTTAATATCCAAGACAATGGCAACGGCTTTGAAGAACAGAATGAGACCGCCGGATTTGGATTGAGATTGACCCATGAACGGATCCGCCTGCTTAATTCAATGCTTGAACGGCAACGGATGGAATTGGCTATTGGCCGTAACGACGGATTGACCGAGGTTTGCATTCAATTTAAAAACTGGTTATTATGATACGTACCATACTGATAGACGACGAACAACGTAACATCGAAAACCTCCAGGGCTTGCTTCAGGAATATTGCCCCGCCGTGCAGGTAATAGCCACCGCGATGGACGTAGATGAGGCTGTCGGGAAAATCCGCGATCTCCAACCGGATTTACTGCTGTTGGACATCCATATGCCCGGGAAGAACGGTTTTGAGGTGCTAAAGGCGTTGCCCGACCAATCTGTTGAAGTCATTTTCGTAACGGCTTTTGACCAATATGCGATACAGGCGATCAAATTCTCTGCCATCGATTACCTGCTGAAACCGGTAGACATCGACGATTTGAAAACAGCCATCGCTAAGGTGGAGACGAAAATCGGAAACCGTTCCAATCCACAAGTGGCAAACCTACTGGAAATGCTGAAACATCAGGGAACGAAGGAAGAGCACCGCCTCGCCCTATCTAGCCTGAAAGAGACGCGGTTTGTACGGCCTGCTGATATCATCCGCTGCGAATCGTCCAATGCATATACCAGCTTCTTCCTGGTAACAGGTGAATCGGTCGTTGTGTCGCGACCTATTTTCGAGTATTCCGAACTATTGGCAGATTACGGATTCATCCGTTGCCATCAATCGCATTTGATTAACCGGAAATATATAAAAAGCTTGCTCAAAGAAGACAGCGGTTATCTGCTATTGGAAGACGATTCCAAAATACCGATTTCGAGGAATAAAAAAGAAACCGTACTAAATAAACTGTTAACACATTTTAAGTAGCGAGATGATAAAGTCAATATTAAAGCTAATTTATAGGGCGTGTTTTCTTTCGTTGGCCCTCTTTACACCCCTAATCGGATCTTCACAAGATAAAATTACAACGCGAAAAATGCAGCGGGATTCACTTATCCAGCATTTCGGCAAGCCGGGTTATTTCGTGTTACGCGGGAAGGTACAACATTTCGATGAGGATTTCTTTGAGTTGGGGATGACTACCTACCTCGACGTTGTTACGAAAGCAGTGCCGATAAAGCCCGATGGTACATTCAGTGAACAGTTTGAAGTCAGTAATACACAGGACATTTATCTGTATCTACCCGGAAGCCGGACCATCATCCTATCCGTTTGCGAAAACGATACACTAACCTTGAATTGGGACCAACATGCACTGCTCGAATCCCTGAGCATACACAGTGAAGATCCGGTGAGAAACACGCAGCTCCAGGTACAGCGGGAAATTTACCAGAAACACCGTGTTGCCCTGATCGAGCTGCGGAATGAACTCCACGAGAATAAAGACACTTACACGCCTGCCGAAAAATACGAACGGATAAATGGAAGGTACAACGCCGTGCTGGAAACCGTACTTGACCATGCAGACAGTGGTAAAGCCGATCTTGACCGGATATTGCTGGCGCAGTATTACAACTTTACCAACCTCTTGATTGACCAACAACTCTACCCTACCTTTCGCTTGCGGGCCGTGTTGGATACCGTACCCGACTATGCGGTCTTCAAACTGGATGACCCTTTTCCTTGGTACGATGAAAGCCATTTCATCCATATTCCCGACTTCCGTGATTTTTATATGGCGACCACAAGCAAGGCAAATCCATATATGGGAACCAAAACGATAAATGGAGGAAGCGAACAGGTAAATTTCCCGATAACGTGGTATCATCGGGTGCGCGCTTCCCAGGGTTCGGACATTATGCAGGACTGGCTAATGGCGCAGGAATTAACCCGATATCTCAGACAGACTCCCTTTGATTATATAAAAGATGCATATACTCTATTTATTGAGGAGTGTAAAACCCCATTTTTCAAATCAGAAACGGAACAGCTTTATGCCCGTATGCAAAATATCTATCCAGGCAGAGAAGCTCCTCCTTTTACGTTAAAAAATGAAGCGGGCCAAGCGGTCTCTTTAGCCGATTTCAAGGGAAAAGTAGTATACATTGATTTCTGGGGGGTATATTGTGCGCCCTGCATGTACGATATCCAGCACTATGTACCAAAGGTACACGAGTACTACAAAGATAAAGACGTGGTATTTGTCAACATCTGCGTAGACGTAGGCGAAGCGCAGTGGAAAGCCGCTCTCAAACAACAGGAATTACACGGTGTGAACTTGATTGCCGAGGGCTGGAGCAGGCATCCCGTCTGCCAAGCATATAACGTTCATGCCATTCCACAATATATCTTGATTAACCGAGACGGTACCATTGCCAATAACAATCCCCAACGTCCGGGTCAATTGACGGCAAGATTGGGCAACAATCAAATCGACGAAGCATTAGCTAAATAAGTATTACCAGCCGGCCACAGGTCTCACAGGCCGAATCGTAGGTAGTAAATTGCGTGCAGGAATCCTATATTCGCAACGGAAAGAATGGTACTCGATATCCTGTATAAAGACGAACACTTGATCGCGGTTAACAAACCCGCTGGACTGTTGGTGCACCGTTCGTCAATCGCGAACGATGCGTCACAGTTTGCACTTCAGCTGTTGCGGGACCAGATCGGACAACTGGTTTACCCGGCCCATCGGTTGGACCGAAAAACCAGTGGTATACTTTTGTTTTCACTTGATAAAGCCAGCGACAGCAAGATGCAGCAACTATTCGCCTCCCGGCAGACGCACAAGACCTATCTGGCGATATTGCGGGGCTACACGCCGCAAAAAGGCCAGATAGACTACCCGTTAAAAAAGGAAAACGGCAGCATGCAGGATGCATTGACCCGCTTTTCTACCGTGGCAACCGCAGAAATATCACTTCCCTTCGGCAAGCACCAGACGTCACGCTACTCACTCGTTGAAGCCCGGCCGGAGACCGGCAGGATGCATCAGCTGCGACGGCATTTCGCACATATCCTACACCCCATTATCGGGGACCGGCCCCACGGCTGCAATAAACAGAACAGACTCTGGAAGCAAACGTTTCACATGGACACCCTGTTATTGCATGCAAGCAAACTGCATTTCAGACACCCCATCACCGGACTGGATTTGACTATTAAAGCCCCACTCCAATCGGAGTTCAAGCGGGCGCTATCGATTTTGAATTTGTACCCGGAGCAACTGTAAAAACGGTGTATACACATTTCCCCAATGTCATCAACCGTTGTGTTTGATTTCTTCCAAATGTGCTATTTCCGCCAGTTCAAAGGGGGTTTCCTGGTAAACGAAATAATTTAACCAGTTGTTGAACAGCAGATTCGCATGGCTTGTCCAACGGACAACGGGTGGATTTTCCGGATTATCTGCTGCGTAATAATGCTTCGGCACATCGATTGGAGCACCTTTTTCCAGGTCCCTTACGTATTCTTCATGGAGTGTCCGGGGCGCATATTCAGAATGTCCGGTCAAATAAAATTCACGGCCTCCGCGCGATGCAAGGATAGCTGCCCCCGCTTCGTCTGATTCCGACAGAATCGCAACCTCTTCCGAATTGATGTCTTCAAGGGTGGTATGACGGCTATGCGGAATGTAAAACTCATCGTCGAAACCACGGAACAATGGATGCCTTTTATCAACTGCGGTATGCTTGAACACTCCGAACAGCTTCTTGTCCAACGGAATTTTTTTGACCCCGTAAAAATGGTACAGTGCTGCTTGGGAGGCCCAACAGATATACAGTGTCGACGTGACGTGTTTTCTCGCCCAATCGAAAATCATCCGGATTTCATCCCAGTAGGATACTTCTTCGAATTCAAGCATCTCCACGGGCGCGCCGGTAATGATCATTCCGTCGTAATAATTTTCCGAGACCTCCCTGAAACCTTTGTAGAATAATTCCAGGTGCTCCAAGGGCGTATTTTTAGGCGTATGGGTATCCAAACGGAGAAATTCAACCTCAACCTGCAGCGGGTTATTGGATAGCAACCGGATAAAATCCGTCTCCGTTGAAATCTTCAGCGGCATCAGATTCAGGATAATGACACGCATCGGACGGATGTCCTGTGTATTCGCCCGCAGGTCATTCATCACAAATATATTCTCATTTTTGAGTTGCGCGATCGCTGGAAGATTGTCTGGTATTTTTACTGGCATGCTATTCTCTCGTCCCCCTTTAATTTGTGAACAAAAATAAGGAGAATTTTGGGGTTTACAGAACTTTGAGCCTTTACAGGTTATTTTTTTCGCGGACAGCGATTGCCTGTCCGATCGCATTTACCTCCTCGTCCAACCCAAAAAGCGGGATTCCTGACTCAGGATCGAGTTTGAGCCATTGGCTTTCGGTGTCTTTTTGTATCTGCAGGTATTCTTTTCCTTCCTTATAGATGGTATATACACCTTCTTCTTCGGGAAAAACGGAATAGGTGTACTCGAAGATTTCGATATCAAAGGGCTCTATCATGCGATCATTTTTAGATCGTAAAGATCGTAAAATTTTATGAAACAATTTCGACACTGCTCCGCCCGCTGTGCAGCTTGCTCACTTTGATCTGCACCGGTATCCGCTCGGTCATTTCCTGCACGTGCGAAATCACCCCTACCTTGCGTCCCTGGTTATGCAGGCGCTCCAGCGCATCCATTGCGATGTTGAGTGTGTTCGGATCCAGCGAGCCGAATCCCTCGTCAATAAACAAAGACTCGACGTTCATGCGGCTGGCCGATAACGAGGCTAGTCCCAATGCCAAAGCCAGGGAGACCAGGAAGGATTCGCCACCCGAAAGGGAATATACGGTACGCACTTCATCGCCCATGTCCTGATCCAATACCTGTAGGCCCAGCGTATGCGGTATCCGCTCCAACCGATAGCGTTTGGATAGTACTTCCAAATGCACATTGGCGTAACCAAGCAACACATCCAGCGTGTATTCCTGTGCTACCTGCCGAAATTTCTTACCATCGGCCGAGCCGATAATTTCATTCAGCTTGGACCAATTTTCCACCACCGCAGCCTGTGCCTGTATAGTGGCCAGCAAATCGCCCAGACGTTGCTTATTGGCTTCGTCCTGCTTTAACCGGAATCCGATTTCGTTGTGTTCCCGAAGGGATTCGGACCGGCTGGCCTGCTGTTGTTCCAATTTCAGCCTCAGATCACCTACGGTTTGGTCAGACGGCCGCTTTATTTCGTGTTGGGTAAGTTGCCGCTGGCGCTCCTCCCATACAGACATGGCTTGGGTAACGGCACGTTCAATGGCAGAAAGCGCTTCTCGCTCGCCGGCAATCCACTCCGCGGGATGCGAAAGTAATGCCCTCAGTGCAGTCCGGTCCAGTGCGACGTGCTGCCTGCCCCGGTAATCCGCTAACCATTGTTCTATGTTTACGGTCAGCTCACGCGCACGCTTATCCAACCGGGCAATCTCACGCTCGGCTTCGCTGATAATCGCATCCATTTGGGTTTTTTCCGTTTGAAGATGTGTTTGGAGTTGCCTTTGGGTATTTAACCGATCCTGTGCATGGACCACGTGCTGCTTCAACCGGGATTCTACCGCTTCAATTGCTTCTCCGTTAAAAATGGATCGGCGGGTTTCACTGAGCACGTGATAAGCGGCCTGTTTATCGGCGAGATCCTGCGCTGCCTGGGTGACATCCGCGGTTAAGGCTTGTTCTTCCGTTACTATACCGGCGATCGTAGCCCGCAATATATCAAGCGTGTTACGGTCGCGTTCCAATGCTTCGATTGTTTGCTTCCATTCGTCTGCAAAGGAGCGGATGCTTTCCACAAAAATGTCGGGCCGGTCTTTCCAATTGGCAATCCACAGGTCGTCGGGGAAATTGGACTGCAACGAAGTCAGCGTATCTTCGAGGCTGACGGTACCGTCGGCTTGCTCAGATCGGGCATGAGCAAGACGTTCGTTGAGTACCTGGATAGCCAGCTCCACATCTTTCACTGCGTTGGCGGTATCCATATGTGCGGTTTGCAGGTTTTGCCACGTTTGCCGGAGAACTTCCCGCTCGGATTGCAACAGTTGATGGTGTTCAAGTTGCTCAGCAACAGCTTCCCGCCGGGCTTTGGTTTGAGTGAGTTGCCCCACGAGCCAGTCGTCCCGCTCTTCCTCCGCAATATCCGTACAGGTTGCGCTGATGGCGAAATTCTTCCATGCGTTGGTCAGTGACAGAAGTTCGGCCTCGCCTGTTTGCCGGTCGGCTTCCAGCGTAGCGATGGTTTGCCGCAACGAATCGACCGACTGCGTCAGTTGGCTGTGACGGGTCAGCTGTTCACCATACGCTGCTTCAAGGGTTTCATGGGCTTTCCTTAACTCATCCAGCACATGGTTAAGCTGTGGATTTTCATGGACATAAGGATGCATTTCGCTGCCGCATACCGGACAGGGTTGTCCTGCTACCAATTCTGCCCGAAGCGCTTCCACATTTTCAGATGCGGCCAGGGTGGCCTTTTCCAGCATCGCAGCTGAGGCTCTGCGCTGTTCGGTGACAGCCTGTAGAGCCATAGCCGCTGCTGTAAGCTGTACTTCCTGATCAGCCAATTCCCTGCGGGCATTTGCTATTTTTTCCGTTAAGGTATGTGCAGCCTGCAGGGCTTTTCCCACTTGCCGCCATACCTGAAGCGCACCGTGGATATCCTCTGACCGGACGCTTAGCCCTTTGCTCTCCTCCTGCAATTGCTCGGCAGGGATCATCGAGAGCTCCTTTTGCAGGGCATCAAGCTGGGTTGTGGTTTCGCTTACTTCTTTGGTAAGGTTTTCAGCACGTTGGGCCAGTTGCATATAGTCAACGTTCTTCGCTTTGATTTCGGCTTCGTACCGGGCTACATGCTCCGAGGCCTTTTCGACCGCCTCCAATTGCTTCCGGGCATCGCCAAGCTTAGCTATGATGAGTGTACAGTTTTCGGCTACCGACCGGCGGTTGCTGCGTTTTTCCTTCCATTCCTGCCGCTTGTCGATTTGTTGGGTTAGCGCTTCGGCTTCGTGCTGCTCTTGTGACAGGCGCTGACGGCTGTGCTCCCATTTCGCTTTGCGGGCATCCAATTGCTGCTGAGCGTCGGCAACTTCAGCCTCTTTGGCCTGTAATTGCGCATCCAGCTTTTTAGCAGTATCCAGCAGGGGCTTGGCTTCTTCCTGGGTGGTAACCTGTGCCTCCAGGTATTGAGTTGCTTCGACCACGGATGCTTCAGCTTCTGCAACTTGTTGGGTCAATAACTGTTGCTGCGACCGGGCTTCTTCGCATGCTTCCCGCCTGCGGATGAGTTGCCCGTCGGTTTCATGCAGCGCATCCACCCACGTGCGGGTGGGTTGAACCTGCTCTACCTGTTTCAGGTAGTTTCCGCGCTGCGCAGATTGCTCCTTTTCGGCAAGGCGTTCCCGGAGGGCATGTGCCGCCTCCCGTACCTGCGCCTGGTAACTGTTCAGATCTTCGTGCCATTTGATTTCAATCGCGGTCGCGTTGATGTACGCTTCCAGTTGTCCGAGTGTTTTTGCTAACGCGGCTTCCTGACCTTTGAGCGCGTTTAATTCGTCATCGGTGAGCGTAACGATACCTTCCTGACTGCGCTGCAGCAATATAAGCCGCTGGTCTTCCTCCCGGTAGCGCTCAAATACCTTCTTTGATAACTCCGAATAAATATACGTACCGGTCAGCTTTTCCAGCAACGACGCTTTCTGGTCTTTGTCTGCTTTGAGAAAGGCCGTGAAATCGCCCTGTGCCAGGAGTACCGAGCGGATAAACTGCTCGTAATTGAGGCCAACCAACCGGATAATTTCAGCCAACAGCTCGGTTTTCCGCCCACCGATGTCGTTGCCCGAGGTGAGGTTTCTTAGCGTGGTGTTTGCCTGCTGGAGGACACCTTCTGCCCTGTTCCGCGCACGGCGCACGCTCCAGTTGACTCGGTAGCGCTGACCGTCGATGCCGACGAAATCCACCTCGGCATAGCCATCCGCCGTACCATCCCGTAAAATGGCACGCACATCGCTTTGGTGGATGGTGCTGCCCTGCACATCTGCGATCTCGACACCCATTTCGCGGGCCTGTGCATACCTCGGGGTCTTTGCATACAATGCGAGGCACAGGGCATCCAAAATGGTAGACTTGCCTGCTCCGGTAGGGCCGGTAATGGCGAAGATACCCGCTGAACATAAGGGTTCGTGCGTGAAGTCGATTTCCGTAGTACCCTCCAGCGAAGCGAGGTTTTTAAAACGGATGGCCAATATCTTCATGCCTCACCCCTTTCCTTTTCATAGACTTGCTGGGCAACTTCGTTGAACAGTGCCATCAGTTCCACGGGCACTTCATTGGCATACCGCGATTCGTATACCCGCTTGAAGACGTCTACCGGCCTGAGTGTTTGAAGCGGATCGGGCGATTGCATCAGCCCACTTGTTGCCGGATCTTTTTGTGCCGGATACCGCGTATCGATGCGGGCAAGGCGGACATATTTATCGGCTATGGCCTGTTCGATCTTATGGCGCAGCCCCGGCTCGGGCGCATCGAGCAAGACGGACACCTGCAAGTACGGAGCTGTCGCGCGGTCCTTCCCTGCCGCTACCGGTAACCGCTGCAGGGCAAGCAATACTTCTCCCATACGGCTGTGAACAGCCGGTACTTTAAGCAACGGCACGGTAACGGGCACTTCGATGGCCCGGGGTTCGGTAATCTGCCCTTCTTCAACGGTGAATAGGATAACCTGGTGCTTATAGTTGATCTCCGAAAACGACATGGGCAACGGGCTGCCAGCGTACCGGATATGCTCCCTGCCACCGACCCGCTGTGCTTTGTGGATATGGCCCAACGCTACATAAGCCAAGTCATCCGGGAAGGCGGAAGCGGCGATACACTCCACGCCTCCCATAATGAGCCGCTCAGTTTTATCCATATCAGATGTCTCCGCGCCTTTGGCATGCAGGTGCCCCATGGCAAGGAGTGCCTGCCCGGGTTGATATTTGCTTTTAGCCGTTTGATATAGATTCCGATAGAATGCTGCCACACCTTCTGCATACGGATTATCGCAATCGGCGAGGGCAGGATAGTCGCCCATGCGCAGGAATGGGACAGCCAGGCACCATGCTTTTACGCTTCCATCCTTAATAAGCGGGATGATGAGCTTATCGTAATCGATGTTTCCCTCTCCGTCTTTTTCAACCACCCCGACCATATGGATGTTAGCCGATTCGAGCAATGGTTTCGGCGACTCCAGCCGCGATGCGGAGTCGTGGTTGCCTGCCGTGACTACAATTTGGATATCCGGACGGGCATTGCTGGCCCGGTTGAGAAACGTGTAGAATTGCCGGACGGACGCAGCGGATGGATTGGACAGATCAAATACATCCCCGCTGACGAACAATACGTCTACCTCCTCCCGCTGCAACGTCTGCACTAACCAATCCAGAAATTGCTGGTGCTCGTAGACGCGGTCGTACTCGTGAAAAAGCTGACCCAAATGCCAGTCGGCGGTGTGAAGGATGTTCATAAACGGGAACAAATTTACGAAACGAACCTGCTATTCGTCTATTAAATCGGCCTTTTAGTCTAACGTGCTACTTGTTGGTCGATTCATAGCTACCATTTGTCTAAAATCATCCAACCCTGCTGCAACGTTTTTTCCACTTCGTCGTCTTATTTACAAAAAACAATAGTAACAAGAATTTATAATCATAAACAAGATCATCATGAAAACGTTCGTATTAAGCACCCTGATTAGTGTAGCAGCCCTTGGAAATAGTTTTGCCGGAACTCCTACTGACCCCTCGACCGGCAAAAGTGACGTTGCAACCTTGAAAGAAGCGGTTGCCTTCCACGAGTACAACATGGGCGTACTTTATAACCAGTATGACCTCGCGGAAGCACGGATTAGAACCAGCCTTGGCAATCATGCCGACCTGGATCGTGAACATAAATTTTTCGTAGGTGTGTACCAGCAGGACATCGATAAGGGCATCCGCGTGGAACCAAGTAAAAAGGCTATCGACGAAATCAATGCCCGCTATGCCAAGTTGCATGCTGAACGCGATGCCTATGAGGCAAAGAAAATCGCAAAACTGCAAAAGCAATTGGAGGTAGCCCTCAAAAAAGAAGAGAAAGAATTTAACAAAGCAAAAAAGGCGTTGGCTCAAACCGCTGGCACAACACGCTAATACAACACGCTAATACAACACCTCCCATCGAGGTCTAAAATAGTTAACACCGAATAGAAGGCCTTCCCCGTAATGGAGGAAGGCTTTGTGTTTGGATCGGCTACACAGATTGTGGCCACAGCAACTCCCTATGGTTAACTGGTATACGCTTTGTATATGCTTCAATCAAAATTGTAGATAGTTTGTCGATCAAAGATGCTGTCCATTCCGGAAATTCATTCCCAACTTTGGGATATGCCAATTCATTGCAGAAATGAAAAGCAACAACAAATTATTGGTTACTAATTGAGCAGAAAATAATTCCGTATGTCAGAGCCGAACTCACTCTACGTGAAGATTGAAATTAAAAAAGAAAGACTCCAAGAATTCCTGGATGGCAAACCGAAGGAGGTAGTGCTCGATGATGACTGGACGGCTTGGTGGGATCTCCATGACATGGTTTCGAAGCCTCCGCTAACAGACATCCAGCCCTATCGGCTGGATACAAACCGCACACTGATCGATGAATTTCTGAAGGATACCCGCATGGGAGCCGCCCAACACTACGACGACGCTCCCGGCACGTGGTACCTGATTATTCTTATGTTCAGTGAAAACTACCTCGAAATCCTGCCGATGCTAGCTTGGCTGAAAGATCTCGCACAGTATCAGGAGAAACACCAGCGCGGTACGGCGTTGATTTACGATTTCCTATGGGGAGACGGTTCGGTAATGGCGCAACTGGATTTCTCGGCACAGCAGGCAAACCTGACGAATGCAACCCGCATGTCGGACATTGACGCGGAGGTCCTGAATGAAGCGAACTCAGCGTTGGACACCATGTTGAACGACTTGCAAAAACGCTATAACCACTAAGTGCCCTATTTCGCTATGATCATCATTTCAATAAACCATGAATATGAACCGTATTTTAACGGTTCCTACCCGATCGACGATGACTCGACAGGTAGAAAGAAACAAGTATATCTGGTATTATACCGTGACATTATACGCACGGGATTCAATGAAACCGTCGTCAAAAAGCCGGTTGCCAAGTTTTTCGGGGAGGACGAAGCAGAGATCCCACCACGGAAGTGGACACCGGAAATGAAGGCGCTGGTCCAGCAACAAATCCAGGAAAATCCCGTTCAACGTTACCGCAAAATCACGACTTTGGGCAAGCTGGTCTTTTCCGTAGCGGGACTGCTCGTGATGGTGGGTATTGCGGCCTTCGTTTACGCCGTTTTCGTGTCGGCACCAAAACAAGAAGGTAACCGGGCTGCATTCACACAATTGCCTGAGGTGGGCGACCGCTATTACGGGAGCCTATTCGGGCGGGATTATATGGCCGGAGGTAAATTGCGAGCGGGTTGGGCAATCGTTGAATCGGTGAATCCACAGGATAGCACGATAACGCTGCGTCTTTCGGAAGATATCGGGGATTTTACATTTGAAACCATGCGTGCAGATCACAGCAATTTCGAGGGCCCCACCTTCCACACAAAATTCAGCAGCGGCGGCAGGAAGAACAGGTTCAAAGGCGTTGACACCGATTTCGAATTTGAATCGGCTACCTATCAGGATAATTTTGACGCATATAAAATCCCCGCAAACCATGAATAACCCTGATCTCCTCCAAAATACACCGAATACCCGCGAACGCATACCCGTGGCCAAGGGGGCAAAAGCACTGGCCCGGTTTTTTGAGGCCCAACAATGGACTGTCTACTTTCTGGGTATGCTGACTTTCCTGTTTGGTGCATTGCTGTATTTCTCGGTATCCGGCATGCTTAAAGACAACTCCCCAACTGTGGGGTCGGGATCAAATCCGGAAGTAGTACTGCTGGGAATATCGATTACCGGCTTTGTACTGGTGGCGGGGTTATTGTATCTGCTATACAAACGAGCGGCCAACCTCCCTGCCAAAGAGCAAATGCAATACTACCGGTTGGGAAATGTTATGCCCTTGACCCCCGCACAGGCGAAGGCATTGCGGTTGCATATCGTAGAGATGTACCACGGTGGCTTCTGGCTCAAGACGTTGGAATACTACCCGTGTGACATCCGCGTCAATGATCCGAAATTCAAACCCACTTCTTTCTATGTCGCCGACAGGAGTAATTATAGGCAAGGCTTAAATGAAGACTGGGGCGCTGTAAGCAAAGCCCAATACGACAACGTGGTTGAGGAACTCTTTGGCGGTATGCATTCCAAGCCATTCGCACTGGATATGGACCATTTCCTGAACTATAAATCGTACGTACGTGGAGCCACATACGAGGATTTAAAAAACATCGAAAGCCAAAAGGCGAATTTCATCAACCGCCTGGCAGGATTGATCGATAAACCTGCGGCCTACGTAAATGCCTGTTTTGAAGGGCGGCCGGGCAGACCCAAATCCCTCATTTGGGGGTTTGACTTATGGCGCGTAATTCCGATGTCGCGCGAGGCGTTCATGGCCGGCTATATTTCGGAAGCAGATGCCTGGGCCAATATCTTAAAGGCATCAGACCTCATTTATTACCTGTTTGATAGCTTTGAATCGTTCTACGACAATCTCCGGCTGGGCAATGCATATTGGTCAAATGACCTAAAAGTCACTTCAAAGCGACATGAGATGTGGAAACGATACGATAGGGAGTGCGATTGGCCACAACGGAATTTACCTTGGGCAGCGGAAGAGACACCCGGGATTTCCGAGGAAATGCGTACGGGATTTGCGCAGTACATTAGCCAACGGAATAAGTCGCATAATGAAGTCGGATTCCGATTCAGCGATCAATGCGAAGACGAAGGGGAATGAATGGACAACGGGAACGTGTTTATTCACGAACTCCGTACATCAGAATTCTTTTGAACGGATAAACTGCGGGAAACGAGGCAAAATAGGTTTGTATCCTTTGTATAAACGCCGTCTTTACTAATTCTTGCGCCGCCTCATCCAGTCGCTCCATATAAGGAATAAGTGCAGAACCGGAAATAAATTCATACAGTTCTGTTTCGCTCTTTGCAATGATCGGGTAGACTTTTAACGAAACATCCAGGTCTTGTAGTCCGCTATCAAACAGCAGCTTTACGTAATCATCTATTGTCAACACGGGCGAAATCTGGATAAACCCGCCCAGCAAATCAGCGAACGGTTTTTCGGATACCAGTTCAAGCAGCAATTGGTTCAGCACATTTTCCCTCTGAAAGGGCATCTGCACCGCAAATTGTCCACCCGGATGTAATTTAGCAATCAGTTTCGGAAACAACTCCCGATGGTTATCTGACCACTGGAGTGCTGCATTGCTAAAAATCAGATCCCATGTTGATGTGGATTGGGCAAATTCCTCAATGGTAGCCCGTTCAAAATGCAGGTTATCTTTCTCAAACCGACGGGATTCCGTGAGCATTTCTTCCGAACAATCAATGCCCAGAAAATTTGCGTTTTTAAATTTGTCCGCTAGGAATGACGTCGGTTCACCGGTTCCGCAGCCAACATCCACACCGTTTTTCAGATTTTCCGCTGAAATGAAATTTAGCAGATCGAAGAACGGTTGGTAACGGATTTGCTTAAACCGATTATATCGTTGTGGATCCCAGGGCATGTATGTGTCTTTTTACAATAGTACGTAAATTCTGTCTTATTTGCCCCTCTATATTGTCGCGTTTGTCATCGTAATAACTAGGCAATGTATCCTATTTTTGATTTTGTAAACTGAATGACGGACTCATAAAAGCAAAAAGTTATGGACACTCCCTTATCATCCCAATTGAATCTGATCCTTCCTGCCTACAGGATGCATACACAAAGTTTCCTGAATGTGCTGGATGGTATTTCGGAAGAAGATGCGTTAAAACGAATTGAGGGTAGAACCAATCACATCGTCTGGATGGCGGGGAATTTTGTCAATATGCGCTATGGCCTGGCGAATGTATTGGGCAGTAAAGAGCCCGATCCGTACAACGATTTATTTTTTCGGGCCAAAGCACTGGACGAAAACAACACCTACCCCACGCTAAAAGAACTTAAAGAGAATTTTCACAAGGTATCCCCGTTTATTTATAATGCGCTGCTAACGATTACCGATGCCCGATTGAGCGAAGAATTTCCGTTACACATGAATGTTTCTTTTTTCCCAGAAACGGTACTCAACTTTGTCGGTATGTGCATCGGCAGGGAAGACTATCTCAGTGGCCAAATGGGCTTGATGCGCAGGATACTGAATTATCCGGGCATGAAGTACGAAGTGGATGAGCACATAACATATTGAAACGGAATACGCTCTTAATTGAGAACATTCCCTTAGCGTAATTGTTGTATCAGAAACTCGTTAGCAACGAGTGCTGGCCAAGCACCGGCCACAATCAAATGCTAATTTACGTTTCATGCCGGAAGGGCCATCTATCGTTATATTGAGAGAAGCTGTGGAAGCTTTGCACCTGGAGGGGCATCAGATCCGTGCAGTGGAGGGCAACAGCAAAATCGACCAATATGTATTGCTGGGAAAAACCGTAGTAAGCTTTCGTTCCTGGGGCAAACATTTCCTGATTTGTTTCAAAGCACATACCCTCCGGATCCACTTTCTTTTATTCGGGAGTTACCGCATCAACGAACGAAAACCTTCTCCTGTCAGACTAAGTTTACAGTTTGCAGCCGATGAGCTGAACTTTTATGCATGTTCTGTAAAGCTTTTCGATAAACCGGTCCATGAAATTTATGACTGGTCTGGCGATATCATGGCCGATGAATGGAATGCTGCAAAGGCATTGGAAAAGCTGAAACGCTCGCCCGGTATGCTTGCCTGTGATGCTTTGCTGAATCAGGATATATTCGCCGGAAGCGGAAACATCATCAAGAATGAAGTGCTATTCCGTATCCGGGTGCACCCCTTGTCGGTTTTAGGAGCGCTACCCAATGCTAAATTAGCAGAGATGGTGCAGGAAGTCCGGAATTATGCGTTTCAGTTTCTTCATTGGAAGAAAGAATTTACGTTAAAGAAACACTGGTTAGCACATACCAAAAAGACATGTCCACGGTGTTACATCCCCTTCACTAAGGCCCATACAGGCAAAACCAACAGAAGGAGTTTTTTCTGTAGCAACTGTCAGGTGCTTTACCCCAATTAATCCGCGCAATTGTAACTAATTTTAATACTTTTGGCAGTACTTAGCACGCCAATTAAAATAATACATGATAAAATACCCTTGCGTGGTGCTTCTCGTTTTTGCCTGCCTGCAATCCAGGGCGCAGGATGAACGGAAAGAAGTAGTCACTTTTGAAGATGCTTACAAACGCGTATATCATATCACCCGGCTTAACAGAGAACGCCTCAAAATAGATGGAAAATTGGACGAAGATGTATGGCAGGACGACGGTGAATGGTCTGAAAAATTTTCCCAGGTTATTCCTTTTGAACGCGTATACACGGCTTCGTGGACGCGCATGAAGATTTTCTACGACGATCAGCATATCTACATAGGTGTTTATTGCAAAGATCAGCATCCTGAAACCATGAATGCTTTTATCGGGAACCGGGATGACAACAGTAACGGGGACCTGATCAGCATCGCATTTGATACGTATCACGATTACCGAGTGGCTCCGGAATTCAACATCAACTTAGGGGGAAATAAAACAGACCTGACGGTTACGGACAAACTTTCGGTAAACCTAAGCTGGAATGCGGTTTGGGAAGGACGGACACACATCAACCTATCGGATTCGAGCTGGACAGCGGAGCTCCGCATTCCATTCAGCCAACTGAGGTATAACCAGAAGGACACGGATGGAATATGGGGATTGCACGTGAGGCGCATCATCCGCAGGAATAATGAGGTACAAAACTGGAGCCTGATTCCCATCAAGAATAACGGACACGTCTTTTCCTTTGGTGAAATGCATGGCTTAACTGACCTGCCCAAACCCCGGGGGGTGGAATTTATGCCCTATGTGATGGGTAAACATACAGTCGAACCCCAAATACCCCAAAGTCCTTTTCAGAAAGGCCGCCAATGGAACGGAAGCGCAGGTCTGGATGCAAAAGTAGCCCTGCAGGATTTTACATTGGATCTCACCATCAATCCCGATTATGGCCAGGTGGAGCTGGATCCCTCCGTGATGAACCTATCTGCTTATGAGGTGTTCTACGACGAAAAAAGACCCTTTTTCCTAGAGGGAAAGCATATCCTGGAATTTGACAACAACACTGAGGGGATGATGTTCTATTCCCGCAGGATCGGTGCCATGCCCTTCTACCAACCCCAGGGTATAGACAACGTCGAGAATTTTGCCAGCACCCCTACCTTCATCCCCATCATCGGTGCCCTGAAATTAACCGGAACAAACCGGAAGGGGCTGACCGTGGGGTTGCTGGAAAGTGTTACCGCCCAAACCTCGTCAAAAGTGATGCGCAACGGGATATACGACCGAGAAGTGACCGAACCGCTGACTAATTATACCGTTGCGCGGATTCAGAAAAACTGGAATGGAAATACCCTATTGGGGGGTATGGTGACCGCCGTAAACCGGAATCTGACAAAAAAGCATCTCCAGGATGCCATGATCGGCAACGCATTCACGGCAGGCGTGGATGTAACCCAATATTTCGCAAACCGCCTTTATTACATCGATGCGAAAGGCATGTTCAGTACCCTGCATGGGTCGCCGGAAGCTTTGTTAAAAACGAAAACAAATGCGGTACACTATTTCCACCGGGAGTCCGGAGCCGGCTATCTGAACCTTAATCTGGATAGCCGCTCGATGCATGGAACCGGTGGTTATGTAAAAGTGGGGAAAAAAGGTAACGCGCAATGGAACTTCTCCCAGTTATTCAGTTGGTCATCACCCGGATTTGACCTCAACGACGTGGGATACATGAGGCAATCGGACTATAAGCTGAACGAAACGGAAATTGCTTTCCGGAAAACCGATCCCTGGGGTCCGTTCCGATTTGCAGGAATCAACCTGACCCAGAAAAATATCTGGAATTACGGCGGTGACGCAATCAACAACGATGTGGCCATCCGTTGGCGTAGCTTGAGCATAAAACACCGGATCGAGATGGATGTGAAGGAAACCTTCAGTTGGAATACTGTGGATAGCCGCCGACTACGGGGAGGACCGGATATGCGGTATAACGCAAACTTCGAAACCAATATCAGCGTAAACTCTGACCGGGCAAAACGGGTGGTGTATAAACTGATTTATGACGGCCGGCATTACCTGGCCGAGGAAACGGGGTATAACCAGGTACATCCGAGCTTGATTTTCCGCATTGGAAACCACATGCGCCTGACCGGACAATTTGATTATGCCTGGAATGCCGATAACCTGCAATACGTAAGCAGCGTACAGCCGCCTGCCGATACGGATGGTCAAACGGAATATGTGATGGGCCGGATGAAGCAGAAAACGTATGGGGTGACCGTGAATATACAGGTCAATGTCACGCCGGATATCTCGATCCAATACTATGGTTCTCCGTTTACGTCGGTGGCAAAATACGACAACTTCAAACTAGCGGCTGATACACGGTCACGTAGCTATTCCAACCGATTCTATCGGATTGCCGACAATGACATCAGTTTGAACGATGGCCATTATTTTGTCGATGGCAGTAATGGCCAGCTATCGTTTAAAAATCCGGATTTCAGTTTCAATGAACTCCGTTCCAACCTAGTTGCCCGCTGGGAATACCTTCCCGGTTCGACGCTTTACCTGGTATGGCAGCACAACCGATCTTATCAGGACATTATCTATCACCCCGGGTGGGAAAGCAACCTGGACCGGATGTTCGGACTGCCGGCCACGAACACGTTCATGATAAAAATCAACTATTGGTTTAACCGCTGATGAGGATGACGGTTTCTCAAATAATCCCGTGCAGCGGCCCGCCAGCCGCTCCCAAAGCGTCCACCCGTTTTTCCACATCGGGATCTTTGATCAATTCGGGTGCATGATGGGGCTTTTTGCGCGCATCGATGATCAGTGGTCCACGGCACCCCCAATGTTTGTGTTGAATAAAGCTTCCTACGCCATGAATGTCGTGGGAAGGGTTGCTTCGGGTAAAGGCAATCCAGACTAAGTTGTTTACACCGGCAGCCGTAAACGCCGCATCGTCGCACAGCACCATCAAAGCGATGCCCGATAAATCCTGGTTTTCAATCTCCCAGCACCAAGTTTCAATGCGTTCCGTTTCAGTTGCGTCATCAGCATAGGAAGGTGCTTCGACGGCCAGGATACCCGGCAATGCAAGCTTACCGGCAGCAAATGGCCGGGGTAGCTCGAAACCTCCGGGCAACTCACTCCATAGCGTACGCTTCGCCCCACCCGCAGCGGCAAATACCACTTTAGAACCCGCGTTCAGCCCATCACCCGAATAATCCAGTGTATCGATGGTGGTCCGGGTATGGAAATGCAGGTCGCGGCTGAAATCCATCCGCTCAAATATGTGCTTCAGGAAGCCCGGGATATCGTGTATATTGAGTTGCGGATCGTCTTCGTATGCGGCGATAAAAAGGTATTTGGCAAGGCTCAATTGATTCTTGCCCAATATCTGATTGGCAATGGTAAGAATTTCCTGCGGCCGGTCGGTTTTGAGATAAGGGGTATAGCGCTCGCTTCCAACGGCAAAAAGCAGTGGGTGCACACCCGCCGCGTCTACAGCATGAACGGCATGGAGGCCATTTATTTCCTGTGGAATGGCCGAACCGGTAATCTCGTGGATCAACGCACCGAAACTGGTATCCTCCTGCGGTGGCCGCCCTACTACGGTAAACGACCAGATCGGATTGGGACGGTGGTACACCTTATGCACGTGCATCAACGGAAAGGGATGGATCAGGCTGTAATACCCCAAATGATCCCCAAAAGGACCTTCGGGCTTGTTTTCCTGTGGATAGACGGTTCCCGTGATTACAAAATCAGCATCCGCGGAAATACAGAATCCTTCGTCGTCGTAAAAATACCGGAAACGCCTGTTACCCAATGCACCGGCAAATGTCAGCTCGGATAATCCTTCAGGTAGTGGCATCACTGCCGATAATGCATGTGACGGAGGGCCACCTACGAAAATGCTTACTTTTAAAGGTCGCCCCAGTGCATTGGCCTTGGTCTGGTGCACGCCAATACCCCGGTGGAGTTGGTAGTGGAGGCCGACTTCGGTATCGGTCATGTAATCATTCCCCGCCAACTGAATGCGGTACATGCCCAGATTGGCATGCATGACACCGGGTTTAGTCGCGTCTTCGGTATATACCTGCGGCATGGTCACGAAAGGACCACCATCCATCGGCCAGTTAACAATCTGCGGCAAATGGCTGATACGGGTCGTATTGTGCAGGATCGGTGCTCCGCTTTTCTTCTTCCAGGGAAGTGCAGACAGTGCGGTGGATGCCACATGGGCATAACGCAATGGCTTTTTCAGCGCCCGCACGGGATCGGACTTGACGTCTACCAGTACCTTGATCTTATCCAGGGTATCGCGGAACATAAAACGTGACCGCTCCAACGTGCCGAATAGGTTGGAAACCGCCGGAAATGGGCTGCCTTTGATGTTTTCAAACAGCAATGCCGGTCCCTGTGCGTCGTATACACGCATATGGATGGCTGCCATTTCCAAATACGGGTCTACCTCCTGGCGGATACGGATCAAGTGTTTGTGACGCTCCAGGTCGCTAACGCATTCGGCAAGGCTCGTATATCCCATATTGTTTGCTATTATTGGACAAAGATAGCCGATCCGTGTACTTAATCAATCCAATTTGTTAAATTCGCCACGGAAACAGGAAAAGAGAAGATAGATACCGATGCAACTCACCAAGCTTGAGATAAAGGGTTTCAAAAGTTTCGGCGATAAAATAACCATCCATTTCAACGAAGGGGTCACCGCCATCGTGGGGCCAAATGGATGCGGAAAATCCAATGTAGTGGATGCAATCCGCTGGGTGCTGGGTGAGCAGAGTACCCGCATGCTGCGTTCGGAAAAGATGGAAAATATCATCTTCAACGGCACCAAAAACCGTAAAGCGGCCAACCTTGCCGAAGTATCGCTCTCGTTTGACAACACCAAGAACATCCTGCCCACGGAGTTTTCTCAGGTAACCATCACACGGAAACTCTACCGAAGCGGCGAAAGCGAGTACCGGCTCAACGATGTAAAATGCCGGCTCAAAGATATTACCGACCTCTTTCTGGACACCGGTATCGGCGCCGATACATATTCCATTATCGAGCTTAAAATGATCGATGAAATCATCAACAACAAGGAAAATTCGCGCCGGAACCTGTTTGAAGAGGCTTCGGGTATTTCCAAGTACAAAGTCCGCAAGAAACAGACCCTCGGCAAACTGAAAGATACGGAAAGTGATTTGGAGCGGGTGGATGACCTCCTGTTCGAAATTGAAAAAAACCTAAAAACACTGGAAAACCAGGCCAAAAAGACCGAACGGTACTACCGCCTCAAAGAACAGTATAAAACACTCAGCATCGCGCTGGCTTCCTACCGCATCGCCCACTTCAGTGAATCGCTGGCCAAGATCGAGGAACAGGAGCTGGCACAACGTACGGAACAGACACGCATAAATACAGAAATCGCTACGTTGGAGGCGCAGCTTCAACAGCTAAAACAGGAAAGCCTGGCCAAGGAGAAAAACCTAGCCACCCAGCAGAAAGCAACCAACGAATACGTCGCAAAAATACGTGCCTACGAGAGTGATAAAAAGGTCAAAAACGAGCAGCTACGGAACCTGCAGGACAAAGAGATCCGCCTGACTAATGAGCTCACTCAGGACAAACAGCAGCTCAACCACGCGTTATACAACATCAAGCGGCTCAACGAAGAGCAGCTCGTGGAACAGACCAAGTTGGATGGCATTGCCGCGACACTGCAACGACAAAAGGGAGAAGTGGATGAACTCCGCGGCCAACAGCAAACCGCAAAAAATAAATTGGATGCCACCGTACGCCAACAAAACGAGTTGCAGAACGAAATCTACAAGCTCGAAAAGGAAATTGCCGTGCTGCGTATACAGCACGATGCACTGGAACAGGAAAGCGTCCGGAACATAACGGATGCCGAATCAAAGGCTTCGGAACTTGACCAGTTCAACGCATTGGTTGATCAGTTGGAAGGACAAATAGAAGCACTGCAAACAGAATACGATGCCACGGTGCAATCGGAAAGCGAACTCCAACAGCAAATTACCGATACGGAAACGGCCATCCAAGTGCTTAAGGATGAACTGATCCGGGACAACCGGCAGCTCGACGCGAAGCAGAACGAATACAACCTGACGAAGTCATTGGTCGACAACCTCGAAGGTTTCCCGGAATCCATCCGCTTCCTCCGTAAAAATGCGGGGTGGAAAAAGCAATATCCGTTGTTTTCAGACATTCTATTTTGTCAGGAAACCTACCGCATCGCCATTGAAAACTACCTAGAACCTTATATGAATCACTATGTGGTGCAACGTCAGGACGAGGCGGTGCACGCCATCCGGCTGCTCAGCGATGCGGCACGCGGACGGGCCAATTTCTTTGTACTTGACGCCCTTGGCGATATACCGGCACCCAATAGCATTCCTTCAATCGACGACCGGCTGACCCCCGCATTGGATATCATCAGCGTGGAAGCGCAATACCTCCCCCTGTGCCGCCGATTACTGCATAACGTGTTTCTGCTCCAGACAGACGACGAAAAGACGCTGGAAAGCAGTCTGCCCACCGAAGACATCGTCATCCTGCACAAAAGTGGCAAATTCAGTAAAAACAGGGTCGGCATGGCCGGCGGATCCGTGGGTCTGTTCGAAGGGAAACGCATCGGACGTGCCAAGAACCTTGAAAACTTGGCCAAGGAAATCAAATCGCTGAGCAACCAGATCGCCATCCGTCAGCAAAAACTGGATGACGACACCCAGCGATTGGGGAGCCTGAAGGGAAATTCACAAAAGACCCGCATAGGGGAATTGGGTCAGCAACTCAACCGGCTCAACAACGAGCTTGTGTCTGTAAAAACCAAGCAGGAACAATACCAGGCATTCATCGCCAACAGCCAGAACCGTAAGCAGGATATCGAGCAGAAAATGGCTGCTATTACCCGTGAGCTCAAAGAGGCAGAACCGCGGTTGGAGACCTTACAAGTTGATAAGGAAAAACAAGGCACCGTATTGCAGGAAATGCAACATGCATTCCAGGAACTTTCCGAAGTACTCACGGAAAAATCATCGGCCTATAACCAAGAAAACATACGCTTTCACCAGCAACAGAACAAGGTATCCGGGATTGATAAGGATCTTGAATACCGGGAAAGCTTACGGGAGACCTATGAAACCCGGATTGCTAAAAATATGGCGGAATACGAACAGGTACAAGCGGATATCAAGGATACGCTTCAACATGTCGATGATTCGGATGAGGATCTGATTGCCATGTATGCACAGAAAGAAGCCTATGAAAAGGGCTTGCAGGACGTAGAAGAAGACTACTATGCTTCCCGCGGTAAAATCAATGAAACCGAGGAACAGATTACCCGGTTGCGTCGCCAGAAAGAACAGGTCGACTTTTTATTCGACGAGCTGCGTGACAAAAAGACCAATTTAAAATTAGATCTTAATGCGCTCAAAGAGCGGCTATCGGTTGAATTCTCCATCGATATCACCGAATTGATGTCGAACCATACGGAAGAAAGCAACACCGGCTTGCAACAGCCCGAAGAAGACGAAGAAACGCTGCGGTTTAAAACGGAAAAACTACGGAGGCAACTGGACGAATTCGGCACCATCAATCCGATGGCAATGGAAGCCTACCAGGAGATGAACGAGCGCTATACCTTTATCGTCAAGGAAAAACAGGACCTGCTGGATGCCAAAAACTCACTCCTGGAAACGATTCAGGAAATCGACGATACCGCACGGGAAAAGTTCATGGAAGCGTTTACCAAGGTACGCGAGAATTTCATCACGGTATTCCGCTCGTTGTTCAATGAAGAAGATACATGCGATTTAATACTCAGCAATCCGGAAAGCCCGCTGGAATCCGACATCGACATCATGGCCCGGCCCAAAGGCAAACGGCCGCTTTCCATCAATCAGCTTTCCGGAGGTGAAAAGACGCTGACATCCACCGCGCTCTTGTTTTCGCTGTATCTGTTAAAGCCAGCCCCCTTCTGCATCTTTGACGAAGTAGATGCGCCGCTGGACGATACCAATATTGACAAGTTCAACAACATCATCCGTAAGTTCTCGGACCAGTCCCAGTTCATCATCGTATCGCACAACAAACGCACCATTGCCAGCACAGACATTATCTACGGGGTAACGATGGTCGAACAAGGTGTATCACGTGTGGTGGCCGTAGATATGCGGGAAGTCGCATAGCATAAATAGCTTATCGTCCATGTTTTATCAGTTATATCGGTTGGCATAGTCCACCGGCGATAATCCGGCAATCCGTTTGAAGATATCCCGGAACACCTTCGGGTCTGTATAGCCCCACGTCGTACATGACATCCGCAACCAGCTTGCGACCCCATTACTACCTATCTATCAACCATGAATGGATTTTCGGCAACCAGCTTTCGATGGTACGGCGGTAGCGGGCTAACCGGTCCCAAACCCACCTATTGGGGTCTTTGCCTGCTTCCCCACAATCAAACACCTGGCACGAACGAAGGAACCTCTTATATAAACCGAATAAAAAGATAATACGAAGTAACTTATTATATTTCAGTAAGAAATATTCAAAATAAAGATGCCCCCAAATTTCGACGGCAAAAGAGTTATCTCCGATAGCCAATGACGTTCCATACCCTGTTATATAATCTGCCTGTATGGAACCAATCAGGGAAGCCACTGAGCTCGTGGACTGAACCGCTACAGCATGTTTGAAGGCATCGTTATTTACGATACGCACAAGCCCCTCTTTAAGCTCAACGATTACCTCATACCCACCGACTTTGTACCGACGCTCCATTCACATGCAAATTGATAGTTTATATAACCTACTTATATATTTGATTTACAATAGTATACAAGTGTAATTTAACTTATAATTAAGACGATAATATACCACTTGAGAGGCATGAAAAAATGTCAGCATGTTAATTTGTCTTTTGTCGTAACCATTTATTAACTTCGTATTCCAGTTTTTTGAAACCCATTTTCAGGGAGTTTGTACTTACTAGGCAAGCCCATCGTATTGTTAACATCAAAAATTTATTCAATATGGGAAAAGGAGATAAGAAAACCAAACGGGGCAAAATTGTAAAGGGTACCTATGGCAAAAGAAGGCAAAGTGCCAAGAAGCGGAAAAAGAAATCGGCAGCCGATACTGAGAATGCTGCAGAATAAGTCTTAGGTTGTCAACCGTTGCCTTACGACTTCGTAAAGGGCAACACCTGTCGACACCGAAACGTTAAGTGATGCGATCGATCCGGCCATGGGAATTTTTGCCAGGTGATCGGCTATGCGGATAAGTTCGTCCGAGATGCCGTGTTCTTCCGAGCCCAACACCAATGCGGTTGGCACTGTGTAATCCAGTTGATATAAGTTGTCGGTTGTTTTTTCTGTACATGCTATCAATTGGATTCCCGATTCCTGCAAAAAACGGGCGGTTTTGGCCAAACTGTCTTCCCGGCAAACATTGATTTTAAACAATGCCCCGGCTGAAGTCTTTATGGCATCCGGGTTAATTTCGGCAGAACCTTTTTTTGGTACGATGAGTGCATGTACACCTGCGCATTCGACAGTACGTGCGATAGCACCTATGTTACGTACGTCCGTAACTCCGTCAAGGATGAGCAGCAGCGGCACTTCTCCCCTTTCGTAGATGGACGGTACCAGGTCTTCCGTCCGCTGATAGGTAATCGGTGAAATGACCGCAATGACTCCTTGGTGATTTTTGCGCGTCATGCGATTAAGTTTTTCGACCGGGACCTGGTGATAGGTGATGCCGAATTGCTTAAGCACCTGTTTCAGTTCAACGAGCAGTTGACCACTAAGCCCACGCTGAACAAAAATAGATTCAATCTCTTTCCCGCTGTCTATGGCTTCGATGACCGCACGTATCCCATATACCTGCTGATTCGCTTCTCTTCTTTCATGACGGTCGTACCGCTGTTGTTGGTGCATGCTTATTTATTGAATTTGTGGGCGCAAGTTACGGATATTATACCAATTTAGCCGGTATCATTAGACCACGAAACGTATCACAATAGTGGCGGGGTGTAACTCCTTGCTATTTGGCAAATTAAAACGGCATCCCATTCGATTCCGCATCGGTTGAAAGTATTACTATTATTCCAGTACGGTTAAGCTTTGTTGAATGATATGAATGCATTCGTCCAATTGTTCCCTTGTAATGACGAGTGGAGGCGCAAAACGGATCTTATCGCCGTGCGTTGGCTTGGCAAGCAGTCCGTTAACTTTCAGTACCAGACAAAGTTCCCAAGCTGCTTCCGGATTTTCGTGATGGATGACAATTGCATTCAGCAATCCCTTCCCTCTGATCTGTTTGATGTTAGGATGATGGAATTGCTGTAATTGTTCGCGGAAATATTCACCTAGCTCTGCCGCACGCTCCGCCAATTTCTCATCCTTGATTACCTCTAACGCCGCTATTGCTACCCTGCATGCCAACGGATTGCCGCCATAGGTCGAGCCATGTTCACCCGGTTTAATACATAACATGATGTCGTCATCTGCCAATACCGCAGAAATGGGTAACGTGCCGCCGCTAAGTGCTTTGCCCAATATCAGAATATCCGGACGTACCTCCTCGTGGTCGCATGCCAGCATCTTGCCGGTACGGGCTAGCCCCGTCTGGATTTCGTCTCCGATGAACAACACATTCGACCGTTTGCACAGGTTGTATGCCGCTGCGAGGTACCCATCTTCCGGCACATACACCCCAGCCTCACCCTGAATCGGCTCTACCAGAAATCCTGCCACATTGGGATCTGCTAACGTAGTTTCCAGGGCGTCCAGGTTGTTATAGGGAATCACCTCATAGCCGGGCATAAACGGCCCAAAGCCATCGCGCGACGACGGGTCAGTACTGAACGATACCACGTTCAGCGTGCGTCCGTGGAAATTGCCTTCTACCGTAACGATTTTGGCCTGATTGGCCGGTATTCCTTTCTTATCGTAACCCCACCGACGGGCGAGTTTCAATGCCGTTTCAACCGCTTCCACTCCACTGTTCATGGGCAACACTTTGCCGTATCCAAAATAGCGGGTAATATATTCGGCATATTCGCCTAACAAATCACTGTGGAACGCTCGCGAGGTCAGCGTAAGCTTTTGCGCCTGATCTACCAACGCTTTTACAATTTTCGGATGGCAATGTCCTTGGTTTACGGCAGAATAACCGGAAAGGAAATCGTAGTAACGTTTTCCTTCCACATCCCAAAGGTAAACCCCTTCACCCCGCTCCAAAACCACCGGCAACGGGTGGTAGTTGTGGGCGCTGTACGCCAATTCTTTTTCGATGAATTGCCGGGTTTTTGAAAGATTACCCATCGTTGGTGACATGTTCCAAAATTAACATTCTTTCCGGAAACCAGATAACGGAATCCGCACAAACTGAAAAATCAAGGTGTATCC
Organism: Parapedobacter defluvii; assembly: GCF_014642075.1. Lineage (GTDB taxonomy): Bacteria > Bacteroidota > Bacteroidia > Sphingobacteriales > Sphingobacteriaceae > Parapedobacter > Parapedobacter defluvii. Next base: position 161,539 of record NZ_BMIK01000010.1, read on the forward strand.
GGGTCGCTGAGAAAAATGGTATCTTTGCATTATTCAATAAGATATCAACATGAATAAGCAATATCTTACCGACTTTTTTCTTCGCCTTCCTATTGCGATGTCATTTCTGGGCCACGGTTTGGTGCGGCTTCCCAAACTTGATGGGTTTGCCTCAGGCATGGCCGAACAATTTGCAGCAACTCCGCTTCCCTATGGACTGGTAGTTGTTTTTGGCTACGCATTAGCAATTGCCGAATTCCTGATCGGGGTGTGGCTCATCAGCGGACGTTGGTTTAACTACGCGCTGATGGCCGGATTGACAACCATGACTCTCCTTATCTTCGGCAGCTCACTTATTGAAAACTGGAATGCGGTATCGATACAGTTGATCCATAGCATGTATCTCGCTGGTCTGCTGATCTATCAGGGCATATGCAGGGCCACACAGGAGGCACACGCTTAATGCTTTTTGACCGGCAGCCTGCACCGCCCGGTAGTGGCTTGAGTAAGCAAACATTATGGCTGATGACGGTCGGTGCCGGGCTTGTCGTGGCCAACAACTATTATAATCAGCCCCTATTGGGCTTGATTGCCCGTGACTTTGACGTTTTGGAAAGCGAAGTCGGCATTGTGTCCATGTTGACGCAAATCGGTTATGCCTTTGGACTGTTTTTTATTGTTCCGTTGGCCGATATGTTTTACCGCAGACGGGTGATATTGACGATTTTTCCGTTTATTCCGCTTTCCCTGCTGCTGGCGACCTTCAGTTGCTCATTACCTTGGCTGGCGGCCGCGAGCTTTCTGATCGGACTGAGTTGCGTGATACCACAGCTGTTTGTTCCAATGGCTGCTACACTCGCCACACCCGATAAAAAAAGTCATTCCATTGGCTTGGTTATGAGTGGCCTATTGATTGGGGTACTCGCTTCGCGTATCATCAGCGGGATAATCGGCGAATACCTAGATTGGCGCCATATGTTTTTTTTCGGGGCGGTCGTAATGGTTGTTTACTGGATTATTCTGATCCGGCAATTGCCTGAGGTTGCTCCTGCTTTCCATGACGGTTACGCCGCACTGATGCGATCACTTCGCCAGTACCTCCGGTCGGACCCCGAACTGCGGTTAGCTTCGTGGCGGGGCGCATGCAGTTTTGCTACGTTTTCTGCATTTTGGACCACATTGGTGTTTCACTTGGAAGGACCGCCCTTCCATGCTGGGAGCGGAATAGCCGGTGCATTTGGGATTTTAGGGGTAACCGGAGCGGTCGTTCCGGCCATACTGGGTAAACGGATTGACCAGCTCAATAAAAACCGTGTCATTGTGACCATGTGCGCCATTTCGCTGCTCTCGTGGCTTTTGCTGGGCGGTCCCGGAGCCAACAGCTACCTCGCATTGATTATCGGTGTATTATTAATTGACATGGCCCTGCAAGCCATCCACCTAACTAATCAGGCCATCATTTTTGCACGGCATCCGGAAGCTACGAACCGCGTGAATACCATTTATATGACCAGTTACTTCATCGGTGGCTCTTTAGGCACTTTCGTTGCCGCCTTGGCATGGCAGTATTTAGGCTGGACAGGCGTCTCTGTTGTGGGGATCGGTTGTTCAATCCTGATGCTGGCCGGCCACCTTTTATTCCATCGCAAGACCTAACAAGCTACCTTCCGTCATCGTATTGTCGTATTTTACCCATCTACTTCGGAAAGCAAGTTTCAGTCGTTACTTTTGCTGACAGTGTTAACTTTTATGCACACCGCCACCAAATGGGAATATCTGAACGTAAGCAACGGCAATTAGAACAAGTTCGCTCAGCCATACTGGCGCAATCGTGGCAAATCGTGGAAGACGAGGGTTGGGATGCACTTTCCATCCGTCGGATTGCCGATGCCATTGAGTACAGCACACCCGTTGTTTATAAACACTTCGAAAGCAAGGAAGCCATTCGGAGTGCTTTTTCAAAGGAAGGCTATGCGCTGCTAGCCGATCGGCTCCATCAAGCGAAAAAGACGCACGACCGACCGACAGATCAATTGATGTCCCTCTCCAATGCTTATTGGACGTTTGCCGAGGAGCATCCGAAGTATTATCAGATTATGTACGGACTGGGCATCCCTACCTGCGATATGGTCCGGGAAACGCGTGAGATCATGCAGGTCAGTACCGTTTTTCATCAAACCATTGAAGCGGCCATAAAGGAAAGCAAACAACCGGACGCCGACGTACATCTTAAAGCAATGACTTTTTGGTCAATTCTTCACGGGCTTGTCGCCATGACGATGGTATCTCCGGGCGATCCAAAGACTGCGAAGCTTATCCTGGAAGATGCCGTTGCGGGATTTATCAAGGCATTGGCATCGTAACATTGAATCTCAAACTCAAATCTTATATCTCAAATCTTATATCTCAAATCTCAAATCTCATATCTCATATCTCAAATCTCATTATCCTCAAAATGCAATTAATAGAAACATTGAAATGGCGGTACGCCACAAAAAAGATGAACGGCCAAATCGTTCCCCAAGAAAAAATAGATAGCATATTGGAGGCTGCCCGATTGGCTCCTACTTCTTCCGGACTGCAACCTTTTAAGATCCTTGTGATTACCAACCCGGAATTGAAAGCAAAAATCCAGCCGGTAGCCTTCGGGCAAACACAGATTGTGGACAGTTCGCACCTTTTGGTATTCGCAGCGTGGGATAAATACACGGCGGAACGGATCGATGCCGTATTCGCACATACTGCCGTTGAACGCGGTATCCCCGCCAGCTCGTTTGATGACTATACCACACGTCTGAAAAACATGTACCTGAATCAATCCGCGCAAACGAATTTTGAGCATGCTGCCCGCCAGGCATACATCGCTTTTGGGCTTGCGATCGCGGCGGCAGCCGAGCTTCAGGTGGATGCAACACCCATGGAAGGGTTTGACAATGCCGCACTTGATGAATTACTTGGACTGCCTGAACAGGGATTGAAAAGCGTAACCTTATTACCTTTGGGTTACCGGGATCAAGAAAACGATTGGTTGGTAAACCAGAAAAAGGTACGTACACCGAAAGAAGAGCTGGTGTTGAAACTTGCTTGATTAAGCTGAACAATTATTTCAAAGGCCTGGGGTGTCAATGGATTAGGTTTTCTTTGGCACCCCTTTATCAAAATAACGAATGATGAAACCTGCATAAATTACCCTAATAGAACGTGAAAATAATTTATTCAAATGAAAATAGAAGTTTGGTCTGACATTGTCTGTCCGTTTTGCTACATCGGCAAACACAATTTTGAAACCGCATTACAGCAGTTTGAGGAGGCCCAATCCATCGAACTGGAATGGAAAAGCTTCCAGCTTGATCCTGAATTACCAAAGGGTACAACCTATACCAATACCTACCAATACTTAGCCGAACGAAAAGGAATGAGTATTGCACAGGCGAAAGAAATGACTTCGGGTGTGGCCATGACGGGCAAAAATGCCGGTGTGACGCTTAATTTTGAAAAAGCGGTGGTCGCAAACACATGGGATGCTCATCGGCTGGTACATCTCGCACAATCAAAAGAAGCGGGCAGCCGGGTGAAAGAAGCCTTGTTCAAAGCGCATTTCACCGACGGAAAAGACATCAGCGATCCGGATACCCTGGTTGCAATCGGCATGGAAGCCGGCCTGGACGAAACAGCGGTTACCACGATGCTTGGCAGCGATGAATACGGATACGAGGTAACGCAGGATATACTGGAAGCCCGGAATATCGGGGTTCGCGGGGTTCCTTTTTTTGTATTTAATCGTAAATACGCCGTATCGGGCGCACAACCAGCAGAAGTTTTTCTGCAGACCCTGAAAAAGGCTGTTGCTGAATGGCGTGCGGCAAACCCTGATATATCCCTCGACGCAACGGAGGGCCCATCATGCAGTCCAGACGGAGCCTGTGATTAAAATTTGTTACATTGCACATTAATTAGAATTAATCTATGTGTTTTTAAAACAAAACACTAACTTTGGTTGTATATTAAGCTGTAAAATCAAATCTTTTAACCCATTATGGCAACGACCAATAGAAGAAAATTTTTACGTACGACCATCGGCTTTTCGGCGGCAACCGTTGCTACCACGGCCCTGGGTGTAAACCCATTGAATACGTTGGTGAGCTGCAGTTCACCGAATTCCTCCGGTAAGTCATCCGGGGAATCAAGCAGTGCCCCGCTGGAATTTTCACAGGAACCGTTAGGCTATGAATACAATGCCCTGGAACCTCACATCGATGCGCGGACGATGGAAATACACTACACCAAGCATCACACCGCCTATATTACCAATGTAAACGATGCCATCAAAGAAGAAGGAATTACCTATTCTACACCGGAGGAATTGTTTGCCAATATCTCAAAAGTCTCTGCCAAGGCACGTAATAACGGTGGCGGAGCTTGGAACCATACCTTTTTCTGGAAGTCGCTGCGGGCACGGGCAGATGGTAATGCCCCTGCAGGTGCGTTGATGGACGCAATTAACGGTGCATTTGGCTCTTTCGATCAATTCAAGGAGCAGTTTGCAGCGGCAGGTGCCGGTAGGTTCGGCTCGGGCTGGGCATGGTTGGTGAGCGACAACGGTACACTGAAAATCGGTTCTACCCCTAATCAGGACAACCCATTGATGGACGACGCGGAATTAAAAGGGAAACCTTTATTGGGGCTGGATGTGTGGGAGCACGCTTATTATCTCCATTATCAAAACCGCAGGCCGGAATACATTACGAACTGGTGGAACGTAGTCAATTGGGACTTTGTAGCAGAACAATTGAATGCATAAAATCTGTGCTAAAAATAGCCAAAATAAAGAAGCCCCGGCATTTGAATTTGCCGGGGCTTCTCTTTTGTACCCACCTAACTGTGCATTAAGCGCTTCAGACGATCAACCTGTTCATCTACCAATTTCTGCAATGGCTTGGCAGCCAGCATTTTCATCATCATGTTGAGATCTGCCTCAACAGTCAATCGGGCAAGGGTATGCTGATCCTGCGAGGATACTTCCCACTTCAGCGTTACGTCAAACGGTGCCTTTTCTGCCGGCACGAATACCACCTCACGATTCTCAACCCGACAATCAATTTTGAGCGAAAGTTTTGCCATGTTTTGGATGGTAAAACTGGCCTCATCGCGCGTAGAACTCCAATTGTATATACTGGTTGGCATCAGCTGTTCGTGATTATTACAGTCGGCTAAAAAAGCATACACTGCGTCAACAGGCTTGTCAACAATCGCTTGGTTTTGAATAACGGTCATGGAAAATAAATGAGCGTCTGTAAATTATTCCGGAGACCACTCCGATGGATTGGCCCGCCATTTTTCCAGTATTTCGATGTCACTGTTTAGAATATAATTGTGTTTGGCAGCGACTTCCACCAGATTGTCGTAATTACAAAGACTGAGGTGCCTGCATTTGGCTTCTGCAAAGTTCTTTTCTGCCTCCGCAAAGCCATATGTGAATATAGACACCAATCCCACCACGTTACAATCCGCATCGCGCAATGCTTGTACCGCTTTTAAGCTACTTTTTCCAGTTGAAATCAAATCTTCAACCACAACCGCACGCTGGCCGCTGACAACTTCTCCTTCGATTTGATTTTGTCTTCCATGGTCTTTGGAATTACCCCGCACATAGGTAAAAGGGAGCCCCAGATCCTGGGCGACCAAAACTCCTTGGGGAATACCTGCAGTGGCTACACCCGAAATCATTTCAACCGATCCAAATTCTTCCTGAATCAGCTCAGCAAGCTTTTGGCGAATGTAAGTGCGGATAGGTGGGTGAGACAAAGCTACTCGGTTATCGCAATAGATCGGGGACTTCCAACCCGATGCCCATGTAAAAGGTTTTTTGGGTTGTAATTTAATTGCTTTAATTTGCAACAATGATTCGGCAACTTTTTGTGCAACCTCATTCATATTATTCATGGCGCAAATCTATAAAATTTATATGAACCAATCTGCCCTCGTTATAGCAGATTTTGTACCCCAAAGTGCAACCAACATTCAATCAATTGACCATCAATATTTTGACTTGGAAAAACTTTTCAAGCAAACTAAAGAAAATAAAATTCCCATTACATATTTCATACTAATAAAAAAGCCAACAGATTTTTTTGATCTCATTAAAAAACAAATCAAATTAATTAAAGCAGCCGGCGGCTTAGTAAAAAACGGAAAAGGAAGTTACCTCTTCATCCATCGGCTTGGAAAATGGGATTTACCGAAAGGCAAAGTGGATGAAGGAGAGTCCATGCGCAAGGCTGCCATACGGGAGGTAGAGGAGGAATGCGGGATCGAGGTTAACTACCTGGGGAAGAAAATCACGACCACCTATCATACCTATTTACTGAAGGGTGAACTGGTCTTGAAAAAAACGAACTGGTATGAAATGGGGGTAAATAAGGTTCCGAAATTGAAGCCACAGTACGAAGAGGATATTACCGAAGCCATCTGGTTAGAGACCAGCAAATTCGACAAAATCCGAAAAAATACATATCCGTTAATTGCGGATATTCTGGATACTATTGTTCCGAATTAAACACAGGTATACAACGCACTTACTTATCACTTACAGCGAACCATTTTCAAGACTGCTTCCGGTACGAGTCGGCTGACATCGCCTTTATTGATAATGATTTCGCGGACAATCGTAGAAGAGATATGGGACAGCCCACTGCTGCTCACCAAAAACACCGTTTCGATATCGGGCGCCAACACGGCATTATTTAAGGCGATGGCTTTCTCAAATTCGAAATCCGCGGCGTTACGCATTCCACGTAGGATATAATGAGCGCCTACCTTCCGGCAGAAATCCACGGTGAGACCTTCAAAGGGGACCACCTCCACCCGATCGGTCTGTGAAGCAAATGCTTCTTTAATCATTGCCAGTCTTTCCTCCTGGCTAAAAAACCCCTTCTTTGTGGTATTCGTACCAACGGCTATATAAATTTTATCAAAAAGCTTCTTCGCACGTTCCACGATGTCAGCATGCGCATTCGTGATAGGATCAAATGAGCCGGGAAATACAGCAATATTCATGGCGTGTTTTTTTCAAAAATAAGAGATTGCAGTGGCAATGGCAAGTATGAACGGGATTGTTATAACGAACCTTTAAACTTCATAAAAAGAAAACGACGAATACCCATATTTACGGGTCTCACCAAGGTTGGGATGTGAGCCGATACTGCGCGTGGAGGAATGCTCCAATACCATTGTTGCCCCCGGTTTCAGCATCCCTCGGGCTATAACCCGTTCGGGAAGCTGGGGAAGCTGCGGCAAATCATAGGGTGGATCAATAAATACAAAATCAAAGGTTTCCTTACAGGTCGATATGAATTTAAGCACGTCTGCCTTAACAGCCTTAATAGCCGTTAATTCCAACTTTTTTGCGGCAGCATTCACATATTGTATACACTTAAAATGGATATCTACTGCCAATACGGATGCAGCTCCGCGGGATGCCAATTCAAAAGCGATACTTCCCGTACCGCAAAACAAATCAAGAGCTTGTATTTGCTCAAAATCAATGCGGTGTTGCAGCACGTTGAACAGTGCTTCCTTTGCCATATCTGTTGTAGGCCGTACCGGTAATGCCGGAGGCGGATGCAGGCGCAGCCCCGAGCGGCTCCCTCCTATTATTCGCATAGATGAAGCCCTAAAAGTGTAAGGAACCGGTGTTGTTGTGGCACTATTTCCGTCGGTATCGCAATACCCGCCAACGCTCCGCTGTCGGCAAAAACCACGTCAATGCCATGCATCAAAGCCCATTGATGAATCCCGTCGCCCTCGGCGATATTCCCTGACAGGCATACTCTTGGGTGGCATTCTCCACCGCCAAGGTGTTCTAAAACAGCATACAGGTAATAGGCATTATCATCTATGCCCGTTATTGCAAAATCATTGGCATACACAAATCGATTCCCATCAAAGAAACAAACCATGAGATCAGACTCCTGTTTGTCAATAATAAGCAGCGGATCGCCGGTCTTCAACCCGTAGTTGGCCGTGCTTTGTAACAACGCCTGCATCGCGGAATAGGTTAGGATACCCGGAAAACGCGCTAGGAAGGACTCGGCTCCCAATCGGTCGATTTGGTGAAGCATTTTTATACTCAACGGTGCAATATCTGCCGTAACCGTCTCCGCAAGGCCATCGTATGGCAGATGGTTCAGATATAGCTGCGTGGATGCTTCGTCAAAAACTTCCTGGGGTATAAAGGTATACCGACTACCTTGGAGAGATAGTTTTACCGCAGTGAAATTAAGATCCAACAGATCGGTTATCTCCTGTCCTGCGGCCGCAGGATCATAGGTTGTGATCAACTTCAACCGCTTTTCGCCGTCAACAACAGCCAAGGCGTTCTCGCCAGATCCTATCCTGACAAGCAAGGTATATTCTGCCGTCTGTTCCCTATCAAAATCTGTTGAAGTATATATCATTACCATCCCTTTACGGATGACAAACTTACTTAGATAAATCATTTGTACCAAACTTTTGGGTACCTTTGGTCGTGCAAATTGCCGAAATAATCTCCAGTCGTTTTCCGTTGCAGCCCACCCGCCAACAGCAGGAGGCATTTATACGGCTCGCTGACTTTCTGCAATTTACTGACGACCATACCTGCTTTGTGCTTAAGGGCTTTGCCGGTACAGGCAAAACCACATTGATCAGTACGCTAGTAAAGGCACTGCCTGCTTTATATATGCGCTCCGTGCTACTGGCTCCCACAGGCAGGGCCGCGAAAGTGATGGGCAACTATTCCGGCAAAAAGGCGACGACCATCCACAAAAAAATTTACCGTAAAAAAGTCGCCATCTCTCCCAATATGGCGTTTGGTCTGGCTGAAAATTTCCATACTGACACCCTGTTTATTGTCGACGAGGCATCCATGATTTCGAACGAGCGGTTTTCGTTCAACGGGAAAAGCCTGCTGGAAGATCTGGTGGAATATGCACGGAACGGAAAGAATTGCCGCCTGATGTTTGTGGGTGATGTTGCCCAACTTCCCCCCGTAGGTCTATTGCAAAGTCCGGCGCTGGACCCCCCATGGCTTGAACGGGTATTCGGAATGCGCGTATTCGTTCATGAGCTCACAGAAGTTGTGCGGCAAGAGAAGCATTCTGGCATTCTGTATAATGCCACAGTGATCCGCCAGCAGATCCACTCAGCTTCCGGACAGGAAGAATCTGTACCTTTTCCGCATTTCCGGATTAAGGGATTTCCAGATATTTACCGGATGACAGGCGAACGCCTGATCGAAGGGCTACATTATGCGTATGACAAATATGGCATGGAAAACACCCTAATCATATGCCGCTCGAACAGAAATGCCAATTTATACAACCAGCACATACGTAACCGAATTCTATTCCGGGAAGAAGAGCTAACCGGCGGTGATTACATTATGGTGGTCCGCAACAACTATTACTGGCTGTCGGCCGATTCCAACCGGACCGGCTTTATTGCCAACGGGGATATGGCACGGGTACGGAGGGTACGTAATATGCATGAACAGCACGGATTCCGTTTTGCGGATGCCAGCTTGGAATTTATGGATTCCGACGAAATCGAACCGATCGACTGTCGCATTATGCTGGATACACTCCAAAGCGATTCACCCAGTCTTTCCCAATCCGACCAACAACGCCTTTTTGATGCAATCATGATCGACTATGCGGATATTCCTGACAAAAAAACGCGCTTAGCAGCCCTTAAAGCCGATCCGTATTACAACGCATTACAGATTAAGTTTGCAATGGCCATTACCTGCCACAAAGCACAGGGTGGCCAATGGCAAGCTGTATTTGTTGACCAAGGGTACCTTACCGATGAAATGCTTGACGTGGAATTTCTGCGCTGGCTATATACCGCTTGTACGCGAGCCACCAAAGAATTGTTTCTTGTAAATTTCAGCGACAATTTTTTTTCTTAGTGGTCGGTGGCGGGTGACCGGTGATGTTTCCGGCGCCTTACCGATCACTGACCATCCATCACTGAACACCGACCACAAAAATATTACAAACCATTGAAAACAAACTGCATACCCATTTGTATTTTTAGTGTACACCCACGCTAAAAACCGTAAGGTATGAAAGAGGAAACTCCCCGCCCCTTGATCCGGACCATCGACGCAGTAGCCCTTGTAATCGGTATCATTGTAGGCGCCGGGATTTTCCGCACGCCTTCCATCGTCGCTGCAAACACCGGCAGTGCCGAATTGTTTCTCCTTGTATGGCTGCTCGGGGGATTGATCTCGCTGATTGGTGCACTTTGCTATGCTGAATTGAGTACCACCTTTCCAAATACGGGAGGTGATTATCATTTTTTGATGCGTGCCTTCGGCAGGCGCTTTGCTTTCCTATTTGCCTGGGCGAGATTGAGCATCATACAAACTGGATCGATCGCGTTGTTGGCTTACATCATTGGCGATTATGTTTCACAATTATATCCAATTGGTCCCTATTCATCAGCTTTGTTTGCAGCATTGGTGGTAATTACATTGACAGTCATTAACATGCTGGGCGTAACTTTTGGCACCGGTACACAAAATCTGCTGTTCACTATCGAGTTTCTGGGCACTTTATGTGTTGTGATAGTTGGATTTTTCCTCCATCCATCTCCAGAACGCCTGTCAGCACTTCCACTCGCATCGGAAAATCCCACGGCGATCGGACTGGCATTGGTATTTGTGCTGCTCACATTTGGCGGTTGGAACGAAGCCGGGTACATCTCCGCGGAACTAAAAGCAGGAAGCCGGAAAATGGTTTGGATATTGGTAGTCAGCATCCTGGTTACAACGGTACTCTATCTGCTTGTTAACTGGGCTTTTTTACATGCACTGGGCATAGAACGTATGGCCGCATCTGAGGCTGTTGGCATTGACCTGATGCGGGCCACCCTTGGCGAACCGGGTATATACCTGATCGGCATACTGGTTGTGATGGCGACCCTTACGTCAATCAATGCCACTATATTTACCGGTGCACGTACAAACTACGCTTTGGGACGCGATTTTAAAGTACTATCCGGATTGGCCAAATGGAATATGAGAACCTCTTCCCCAATCAATGCATTGATGGTACAGGGAATGATTGCATTGGCATTGATCGGGTTGGGAGCCCTTACGCGCGACGGTTTCCAGTCAATGGTTGATTTTACTGCACCTGTATTTTGGTTCTTTTTCCTTGCTACAGGAATCTCCTTATTCGTTCTGCGCAAAAAAGAGCGGAATGCAGTGCGCCCGTTCAAGGTCCCCTTCTATCCGGTTACCCCGGTCATCTTTTGTGGATCCTGTGCTTACCTACTGTATTCGAGCTTAGCCTATACGGGCATCGGTGCCCTAGTAGGTGTAGCCGTGTTGGCCCTGGGAACTTTATTTTTCTTTGCCATCCGATGAATGATGATACCATGGAATAAACATGTACCAGCGGTTTATAAAATAACAGAATGTACACTAAAAAATGAACACGATGAACAATGTTAAAAATTGGCTGATTGCCCTATTTGTCGGCGTATGCACAACCGCATATGCCCAGGAACCCGCTTTGGATGTTCCGTATGTACCTACCAACCAGGAGACGGTTGAGGAAATGCTGAAATTGGCAGGTGTTAAACCCGGTGACGTGGTCTATGACTTGGGATGCGGCGACGGACGGATCGTCATCACCGCTGCAAAAAAATTCGGTGCCACCGGAGTCGGTGTTGACCTGAACCCCCAACGCCTCAAAGAAGCAAAAGCGAATGCCGAGGCGGCAGGTGTAACAGACAAGGTAAAATTTGTGGAAGGTGATTTGTTTGACTTCGATTTCAGCGGAGCAAATGTAGTGACTATGTATCTACTCCCATCGGTAAACCTGAAGCTTCGGCCGAAATTACAAAAAGAGCTCAAACGTGGCAGCCGCATTGTATCCCACGATTTTGACATGGGCGACTGGGAAGCGGAAAAAATCGTCGAAGTAGGTAACGATACGATTTATCTTTGGACGATCGATTAGTCGGAAAAGATAGAACACAGCTGGCACGGATGTTCACTAATCATCCGTGTCAATCTGTGCATCCATGGCAAATCCTTTCTTATTCCACACAAAAAACACGGGAATCCCCAACAGCACAATAACCAGTCCCGGCCATGTAAAGGTAGGTTGATAAATCAGCAAGCCGACACATATCGTACTTGCAGCCAAAATATAAAAGGCCGGCAGCACAGGATAACCGAACGCTTTATAAGGCCGCTCCACGTCCGGCCGCTTACGGCGCAGAATGAATACCCCCCCGATGGTCAATGCATAGAAAATCAGCACTACGAAAATAACGTAATTGAGCAGGTCGCCGTACCGTCCCGTAAGACACAGCACCGATGTCCAGATGCATTGTGCCCATAATCCCCAACCGGGCACTTCAAATTTATTTAACTCACCTGCTCTTTTGAAAAACAACCCGTCTTGTGCCATTGTATAATACACCCGCGCCCCTGCCAGTATCAGCCCGTTATTGCAGCCAAATGTGGAAACCATGATCATAACCGCGATGACCAACGTTCCTACTTCACCGAAAATGGCTTGTGCCGCCACAACGGCCACCCGATCTGCCGGGGCAAACGCTATCTGTTCCATTGACAGGGTTGCCAGGTACATCAGGTTGGCAGAAACATAGATGACGGTTACGATCATTGTTCCCAAAAAAAGGCTCATGCCGATGTTCCGCCTGGGATTGCGGATTTCTCCGGCAATGAAGGTTACATTGTTCCAGGCATCGCTTGAAAAAAGAGAGCCTACCATGGCAGATACAATCCCTGCAAACACCGCAGCCCCTCCTATCGGTATCGCCGCTCCACTTTCTGTATCCCAACGGACGGTATCCCACGCTGCAGCCCAGTTGGTATTCCATATTTGGGTATTGAATGCACCTATCAGCCCCATCACGATCAGCCCCCCCAGGGAAAGTATCTTGATCAACGTAAATACCGTTTGAATGACCTTTCCATTCCTTACCCCGCGCGAATTAACCCAGGTGAGAATGACCACAGTCGCGATGGCGACCAATTGGGCCGCGTTGATCTTGACATTTCCCAAATCCCACAGTACATTTTCATCGCTGAGCGCAGGGAAAATATAAGCAGTAAATTTTGCAAATGCTACGCCGACCGCAGCGATGGTACCCGCCTGGATGACCATAAACAGCGACCAGCCATAGAGAAAAGCAACCAAGCGATTATAAGCTTCCCTCAGATATACATACTGCCCTCCCGCTTTAGGGAACATGGCCGACAGTTCACCATAACTCATGGCGGCAATCACCGTAATCAGGCCCGTGAGCAACCAAATAAAGATGAGCCAGCCGGCACTGCCTACATTACGGACAATATCAGAACTGACGATAAAAATTCCAGAGCCGATCATTGACCCGGCCACCAGCATGGTCGCATCAAGCAATCCCAGCTCGCGTTTCATATCTTCGTGTTGTTCGGGAACTATCTTCATCTAGGTATTGTTGGATCGTGATTCGTACCGTCGAAAGCAGGCAAATATATTAAATACTCAGACATCAACGACAAAAACGTCTACTAATATATGAATTCGTGTAAATTAATTTGATTATTGCAATAAGCATCTTATTTTTGGCGACCCTTTGTTGAGACCTATTTTGACAAGGCAGCATTTTGTAAACAATTGAATTGATTATAATGGGATTTTTACAAGAAAATTTGATTTATTTAGTACCTGTGCTTGCCTTAATTGGCATTGCGGTGATGATTGTAAAATCGGCGTGGGTAAGGAAGCAGGACGCCGGTGACGAGCGGATGAAAGGTATTGCAAAAAACATTCAGGAAGGAGCCTTGGCATTTCTAAAAGCGGAATACCGGATTCTTCTTATTTTTGTGATCATCGCATCCATCGCACTCTTTGCGGTTTCTACCGTGGTCGAAACCACCCATTGGATCATTGTCGTTGCATTTATCTTCGGTGCCTTTTTTTCGGCCTTAGCAGGGAATATAGGCATGCGTATCGCAACCCAATCCAATGTGCGTACCACACAGGCAGCAAGAAGCAGTTTACCGAAAGCCCTGAAAGTTTCTTTCTCAGGCGGTACGGTGATGGGCTTGGGTGTAGCCGGATTGGCTGTACTGGGCCTAAGCATTTTCTTCCTGATCTTTCTTAATATGTTCGTCACCGATGGCGGCAATCTCTATCGTGAGATGACCGTGGTGCTTGAAGCGTTGGCTGGATTCTCACTGGGAGCTGAGTCTATTGCGCTTTTTGCACGTGTGGGGGGCGGTATTTATACGAAGGCTGCCGATGTCGGTGCTGACCTTGTTGGAAAAGTAGAAGCTGGTATCCCGGAAGACGACCCTAGAAATCCCGCTACCATCGCCGATAATGTGGGCGATAACGTTGGAGACGTAGCTGGAATGGGTGCTGACCTATTTGGCTCGTATGTAGCTACTGTCCTGGCTTCGATGGTGCTCGGAAATTACATCATTAAAGATATGACCGAAGTTTCAGGTTCGGCATATACCGATGCGTTCAATGGTTATGGCCCTATCCTGCTACCGATGGTGATTGCCGGCGTGGGTATCATCGCTTCCATTATTGGTACACTCTTCGTCAAAGTTTCTTCCAACGATGTAAAAGAAAACCAAGTACAAGGTGCGCTAAACCTAGGAAACTGGGTTGCGATCATCCTAACGGTTATCGCGTGTTTCTTCTTGATCCGCTTTATGCTGCCCGAAACGATCAACATGAAATTTTTCGGCGAAGGCTTCAAGGAGGTATCCCGGATGAATGTGTTTTATGCAACGATTGTAGGCTTAGCCGTTGGCGGATTGATTTCCTCTTTCACGGAATTCTATACCGGATTGGGTAAAAAGCCTGTGTTGAATATCGTCCGGAATTCTTCTACCGGCGCGGCCACAAATATTATCGCCGGATTGGCAACTGGCATGAAATCGACATTTTCTTCCGTGTTGCTTTTTGCACTGGCAATTTGGGGTTCATACGAATTGGCTGGGTTCTATGGTGTAGCCATCGCCGCATCGGCCATGATGGCCACTACCGCCATGCAGCTGGCTATCGATGCATTCGGACCAATTGCTGACAATGCCGGGGGCATTGCTGAGATGAGCGAATTGCCCAAGGAAGTCCGTCAACGTACTGACATCCTCGATTCCGTGGGAAATACAACCGCCGCGGTAGGAAAAGGATTTGCAATTGCTTCTGCGGCTTTAACCGCTTTAGCGCTTTTTGCAGCATATGTGACATTTACCGGGATCGATGGTATCAATATTTTCAAAGCTGATGTTTTGGCGGCGTTGTTTATCGGTGGGATGATTCCAGTGGTATTCTCCGCGCTGGCCATGCAATCTGTCGGAAAAGCTGCCATGGATATGGTGAATGAAGTGCGTCGTCAGTTTCGTGAAATTCCCGGAATCATGGAGGGAACAGGCAAACCTGAGTATGGCAAATGTGTCGACATCTCCACCAAAGCAGCACTTCGTGAAATGATGCTTCCGGGTGCGATCACTATCGTTACTCCCATTGTTGTCGGTTTCGTGATGGGAGCAGAAGCCCTCGGCGCATATATGGCTGGTGTTGCTGTTTCGGGTGTACTTTGGGCAATTTTCCAAAACAATGCGGGTGGTGCATGGGATAATGCAAAAAAGTCGTTCGAAGCAGGCGTGGAAATTAACGGCGAGATGACCTATAAAGGCTCAGATGCACACAAGGCTGCCGTAACCGGAGATACGGTGGGTGATCCATTTAAGGACACCTCGGGTCCATCAATGAACATTCTGATCAAATTAACCTGCTTGGTAGGGCTGGTCATTGCCCCAATTTTAGGCGGTCATACCAATAGCCAAGCAAAACTTGAAACCGATGTCATAAACAAAGAGATTACTAACACCGAACAAGAGGGAAATGTAGCGGTCATCGTGCAACCCCGTCAACCGGAATAGCCTAACAATAAACTGGAGCAACGAAAAAGGGATTTGTTAAATGTAACAGATCCCTTTTTGTTTTTTGATATTTTCGTTTTGCCACTCTTATCTTATTGTAAGAACGCATGGCAAAAAAAACATCCATTTAAAAATAAAAATTTGTAGGTTTGGTGCGGTCGCACACAAAAGGACCTAAATTACAAAAGGAAAAGAAATATGTTGTTTAAAAAATCGATCTCAAATTTGATCGCCGAAGCCGCCGAAAGTGGTGAGGGCACACTTAAACGGACACTTTCTAGTAGCGGTCTCGTCGCATTAGGCGTAGGAGCCATCATTGGAGCGGGACTGTTTTCCCTTACCGGGATAGCCGCCGCCGAAAATGCGGGACCTGCCGTAACCATTTCCTTCATCGTTGCAGCTTTAGGATGTGCTTTTGCAGGCTTATGCTATGCAGAATTTGCTGCGATGATTCCCGTAGCGGGAAGTGCCTATACCTATTCCTATGCTACGTTGGGTGAGTTCGTCGCCTGGATTATCGGATGGGATCTCGTGTTGGAATATGCCTTGGGAGCTGCTACCGTAGCTTCCAGCTGGTCACAATATTTCAATGAACTGCTGCTGGTATTCGGCATCCATCTTCCCGAGAGCCTACTCCACGGCCCCTGGGAAGGAGGTATTATCAATATTCCCGCCATCGTTATTGTCTGTTTGCTATCGCTTCTGCTCATCAGGGGTACACAGGAGTCTTCTTTGGTCAACAATGTACTTGTTGTAGTTAAGGTTGCGGTTGTATTGATTTTCATTGCGTTGGGTTGGAGTTTCATCAACCCGTTAAACCACGATCCATTCATTCCTGCAAATGAAGGCGAGCAATTGGTAAAAACCGGACAAATGGGCTTTTTCGAATTTTTCAAAAGCGATTATTTTGGTCACTTCGGCATTAGCGGAATCCTACGTGGTGCCGGCGTCGTGTTTTTTGCCTTCATCGGCTTTGATGCCGTCAGCACGGCCGCCCAAGAAGCAAAGAACCCACAGAAAGGCATGCCCATAGGTATTATCGGATCGCTATTAGTCTGTACCCTGCTATATGTACTGTTCTCGTATGTAATGACCGGACTTGAAAACTATACAAAATATGCGGGTGATGCCAAACCGGTTGCAACAGCATTCGCCAATACCGGATATACTTTTCTGAATACCGCATTAATCATCGCGATTCTGACCGGATATACATCGGTCATGCTGGTCATGCTCCTAGGGCAAAGTCGTGTATTCTATACAATGAGTAAAGACGGCTTATTGCCAAAATTATTTTCGGATCTATCGAAGTATCAAACCCCGTGGAAGACCAATGTGATCTTCATGATTTTTGTGAGCATTTTTGCTGGCTTTGTTCCAGTGTCTGATCTCGGCCATATGGTTAGCATCGGTACGTTGTTCGCATTCGTATTGGTATGCATTGGCATTCTGGTGTTACGGAAGACTAATCCGGATACTCCCCGTCCATTCCGCACACCGTTGGTGCCGCTGGTTCCCATCCTGGGAATTGTCGTGTGTATCATCATGATGGCCTCGTTGCCAATTGAAAGCTGGGAGCGGCTTGCAATTTGGATGGCATTGGGTATTGTCTTCTATTTCCTGTATGGCAGGCGGCATAGTAAAATCAGGGCTGCCTCGGAACACGGCACACCACACACTGGCACCCTTTAAAACGCTCCGATACGGAGAAAAGGTATGGCATGGTAAGAACAAAAAATCCCCGCCAATTTTAGCGGGGATTTCTGTAAAGGGATGGTAGGTACATTAAAAAATGTATCTTACGCCTAAAAGCATACTCCATGTAGTGCTTACTGTGGAGAGATTTGAGGTGATGTCTTTCGATGAGACAAATTTATCGCCTGATTTATTCATCGTAAAAGTAGGCACACCATCGTCAGACACGCTGACCACATTAAGTGGATTCTGGTTTCCTGTCAGCCGCTTGCTGATTCCCCAATCAGAATTAATCAGATTCCCCAGATTTTGAATATCTAAACTGATCTGCAGCGAATGACGGCGTCCTCCCGCATTGACATAAACATCCTGTAGAACGCGAGCGTCCCAACGATTGAGCCAAGGCATTAAGCCACCGTTACGCTCCGCATATTTACCCCTCCTATCTTTCAAATAGCTGTCATTATTGATATAATCATCGAATGCTTTGCGCTGCTCCTCTTGCGTGGCTGAATAGGTTATATTTCCATCATTATCCCTCAATTCCGTTGCAAAAGTCAGATTGTTTACATTGTTTGGAACATAAAGGAGATCACCGCTGATTCCGTCTTTGTTTATATCTCCTGAGTAAGCATACGTGTATCGGCCCTGATGAGACCCGTCATAATAAAGTGAAATTGTCGTGGCCAGGTGATTTGCATATTCCTGACGATAGGAGATATTCCCCATTATACGGTGCGGAACAGCATATTGGGAAGGATACAGTATCTGATCGTTGGCATTGTTAACAGAAGCAAATCCCCATGCAGAACCGGCGTTCGATCCCGGGTTATCCGAAATTGACTTAACATTGTTATACGTATAGAAAAGTCCGCCATAAAAACCTCTTCGTTGAGCCACTGACAGCCCGACGGTCGTGTTAAACGCATATCCCTTTTTACTCGTATTGGCCAGGATAACCCCATTATTCGCACCCACTTCACTATTGAGTCGGGCCTGGTTGGCACCTCCCGGCCAAAACTCACGGTCGTCATTTTCTTCCGACCCACCATAGCTTAAACGGAATTCTGTAGGTTTACGATTCGCACCGAATTGCTGCACTGCATTGATATCATACGTATACATAACATCTGCAGTTGCTATCAGTGGCGTATTGGGTATTCTATAGTCAGCTCCCGCACTGGTGCGCCAAACAGAAGGCATCCTGAAATTATCGTCGACTAACGCAAATCCGCTCGGGAATCCCGCTGAAGGGGTACGGATAAATACGTCTTCCGCTCCTGAAGGCGGGTTGTTCAACCAATGATAAGGATCCGGATTGAATCGGATACCACCTATCCACCCTGCCACATCGTCATAACTTCCCGGTTCAACTGTGTTTTGCAATACGCCCGAATTAGAAGGCATGTTACTCAACCACACAAAAGGCACGCGACCGGAAAAAATACCCGTACCGCCACGGATGAGCAACGACCTATCACCAAAAACATCGTACCGGACACCGATTCTTGGTGACAGCATCACCCGGGTTTTAGGCCACGACCCCGTCGAATAGGTGCGGATAGAACCATCCTTATCATACAACTGCAGCGCATCTATGGAAGGGTTAGCGGTTAAGTCATTTAAATAAAGCGGCAATTCTGCACGTAAACCCACCGTAAGTTCCAATTGATCGGTGACGTCGAACTTATCCTGGGCGTACAGACTTGCTAAGCCAAAGTTAGTCCGCGCATAAGGATCCATTCCCTCATAGGGGTAGGTCAGACCGAACATGATTGGCGCAACTTCATCTGGTGTACCTGTCTTAAGAAAATCCTCCACAGTTGCGTAGCGGTAGTAAGACGTTCCAAGACGCACATAGTTGTTACCGAACTTCTGTACATCGAACGACGCACCAAATGTAAATGTATGCTTGCCGGTCAATAATGTAAAGTTGTTCACAAAGCCAAAGTTATTATTGAGCATGTCGTTGTTTTTAGTAAACAATTCATACCCCGCTGTGATGTAATTGGCATCACCGTTGCCAATACCAAAATCCCAGATATCGATAAATGGAAATTCTTCGCTTTCCGATGTTCTAACATCCTGAATTCGGCTATAAGTAGCGAGAAACTGGTTAGAGGCAGCAGAATTAAATGTACTATTCAATTCAAAGGCAATGGAGCGTACGGAATTTTCAGTGGCATAATTCGATTTTTCGAAGGCCATCGAATTCTGACTTACCCGGTTAAAAGCGGAGTTGCTGCCCCCTCCGGATCTGGGCCTTGGTCCAGACGCACCATTGACAAGTGACGGACTTTCGCTAACGGACTGGTTGTATCTTACCGCAACGCGATGTTTTTCATTGATATTATAGTCAAGCCTGACCAAGAATTTGTAGTTACTCGCTTGCGCTTCGTTGGCATAGCCCTGATAAGCACCCGGATCATACCCCCATTGGTTGATTAAATGATCACGTACAGCAATCATATCTATTTCCTTAACCCGGGTAATATTTTCATCGGGCCGCGCAACGCCATCACCGGAAGCCTTCCAAAGGTTAACTCCCTCTACATCCCCACCTTCATTGACTTCTTGTTCGTAATTTACGAAGAAGAAAAGCTTATTCTTAATAATCGGCCCTCCTACACGTGCACCGATAATCCTACTCATGGCTTCATCCGCGTCGTCCAATCGGATATCGCCAATACGCCGTCCTGCAAAATTCTGGTTTCGATAAAACCCATAAACAGAGCCGGAGAAAATATTCGTTCCACTTCGTGTAACGGCGTTAATACCCGCGCCCGTGAAACCGGCCTGCCGAACGTCATAAGGTGCAATGTTAACCGAGATTTCTTCCAATGCGTCAACCGAGATGGGTTGAGCACCGGGAACCGGACTATCGCTCAACCCAAATCCATTGTTAAAATTAGAGCCATCTACCTGAAAATTGTTATACCGTCCATCCTTTCCACCGAAGGAAAAACCGTTACTTTGAGGAGTTAACCGGGTAAGGTCCTCAATGCTCCGATTTATCATCGGCAAACTATTGATCTGCGTAACATTAATATTAGTGGCAGCTCCCGTCTTGTCCACATTGAGTTGACCAATCTGAGCGCTCACCACCACCTCATCAAGCGCTGTGGTTCCATCAGAAAACAACACATTCAGGACATAAGGCTGGCCCAATTGCAAAAAGATATTATCGTACTCCTCGGGTGATTGCCCGATATAAGTTACTTCGACGTGGTAAGGTCCTCCGACCCGCATATTGGCTAAGTTAAAACGGCCGCTTTCGTTGGTTGTTCCGCTATACACCGTACCACTCGGTACGTGGGTTGCTTTCACGGTCGCACCTGCAGATGCCTGACCATCGGATTGGGATACCGATCCGGTCATGCTGCTGGTTGTTATTTGCGCGTACACGGAAACTACCGCTGCAAGCATTACCAGCATTGAAAGTAAAGACTTTTTCATGTGCTTTGAATTTATTGAATAATTTTACTTCATATTTGAAGCAAAAGTAAGAAGCCAATATTAATTTACAACTCAAACAAATGAAGTTAATAATAAATTAATACTTAATTAACACTTCTACTTATATTAAAACAAATCATTCAAAGAAAACATCAAAAAAATATGATAAAATATTATTTTTATTATGAAATGATATAAATATCACTAAAAAGTACACTATTTTATTATCAAAACAGCCTTGTATCAAGAATTATAATAAAATTCCTCAACAAAATCCAATGTCACCATCGAATCATTAAAAGATCGTAAGCGATTACGATTAGAAGAAAGCTCCAGGACCACCGAAAGCTTATGATTATGTTTACTGATAGATTTGCGTTTGTAGTGGATCCGATGAGTATCCAGTAATGCGGCAATTTCCTCAAGGCGTTTTAAATCTGTATCATGAAAGCCGATATAGAGTACACGGGTGAGATGCCATCCCTCGAACATCAGCTCCACTTTGCTAAATAATGATAAAATGATAATGGTTGCGACCGACAGGCTAACCGCCAAGCCATAGTAACCGATGCCGGCCGCCATCCCGATGCCTGCAGCAGTCCAGATGACAGCAGCGGTGGTCAGCCCCATCACCGAAAACTTATCCTTGAAAATCACACCCGCCCCTATGAAACCGATACCGGTAATGATATTGGCAGCAATGCGATCGTCACTACCGACGCCGTATTTTGATACAATGGTAAAGATGGTAGACCCCAGGCAAATAAGTACAATCGTACGGAAACCCGCCGATTTATTGCGATATTCACGTTCAAAACCAATGAGGCTTCCACATAGGATGGAAACTCCTATATGCCACAAATCTTCCTGTGCCGGTAAAAATTCCATGCGCTATAAATTTCAGTTATCAGCCGTTGGCACGCGACCTGATCAAATTAATCCTATATAATTACCATTAATCCAAGTATGCATAGGTAATCCCCTCACCTCCTCTATCCGGATGTTCATCTTCCAAGCGGGTTACTTCACCGTATTTGCGTAAATAATCACGGATAAACCTGCGTAAAATCCCATCACCTTTTCCGTGGACAATTTTTAAGCTTGGAAATCCCATCATCACTGCTTTATCGAGGTATTTCTCGATTTCGTACAAAGCGGCTTCGGTACGCATACCCCGCACGTCTACTTCAGGCCGGAAATTGGCAACATCCGCCGACATATTGGCGTGATAGGTCGTACGCGATGCCTTGGCCGTATTTTTTTTTGCAATGGGTTCCACTTCGTTGCGTTTTTTGACCATGCGGAGTTCGCCCACTGCCAACACTAAATTGTTTTTCGATACACCAATTACCTCCGCCTCATTTCCGGTACCTGGTATCTTTACCCAATCACCTACCTCAATAGAAACCGTCTGAGAAGTAATTTGTTTGGACTTGGGCACGGGTATCGCCGGGCGATCCGTATGTTTATTTAATTCCGCATCAAGCTGTTGGCGCAACAGTTTGGTCTTCTGTTTGTCCGCCTGGCTTGCCTTGATATCCGATATGGTATTTTCAACCAGCTTATTGGCATTCCGGATAATTTCCCGCGCTTCTTCCTTTGCCTTATTGATAATCGTTTTCTTGTTATCCTCTAAGTAGGCCTGTAGCTGCTCATTATCGGCTTTCAAACGAGCCAATTGCCGCTCCTTTTGGGCGATGGCGATCTTGGCGTCATACACGTCTTTTTTATCCCGTTCGAGATCTACCAGCAGGGTATCTATCCGCTTTTGCTGTGCTCCGATCTTTTGCTTTGCCGCCTGTAGGATCGCGTTATTCAGACCGATTTTTTGGGCAATTTCAAAGGCATATGAACTACCCGGTTTGCCCGTCTGCAAGATATACAACGGACGCATCGCCACATTATCGAACAGCATGGACGCATTCTCAATCCCTTCTGTATTACTGGCAAAAATCTTTAAATTGGAATAATGGGTCGTTACCACTCCCCTTACCCCTTTACGGTTCAGGGTTTCCAAGACAGCCTCAGCAATGGGACCACCGAACATGGGATCGGTACCGGTACCAAACTCATCAATGAGTACCAAAGTTTTTGCATCCGCATGATCTGAAAAATATTTCATCTTTGAAAGATGGGCACTGTATGTGCTCAGGTCACTCTCAATGGATTGATCGTCGCCGATGTCGGCAAAAATTCGGTTGAATATGCCTATTTTGGAAGTAGCATCCGCCGGAATCAGCAACCCTGCCTGTACCATAAGCTGCAGCAGTCCGATGGTTTTCATACAGACCGATTTACCTCCGGCATTGGGACCTGAAACCACAATAATCCGCTGTGTTTGATCGATGGTTACATTCAGCGGAACCACAGTTTGTCCACTGCCTTTGAAATTAAGCAATAGAAGCGGGTGACGGGCATTGACCAGCGAAACCGACGCCTCTTTGGCAAGTTCGGGCATATGCCCCTCAATGTCGATCGCAAATAACGCTTTTGCACGTACAAAATCCACTTTGGTCAATAGATTGTGATAATCGATTAATAATGGAATATACGGACGCAATTGATCCGTCAAGGTAGTTAGTATGCGCACAATTTCCCGCCGCTTTTCAAATTCAAGGTCGCGCACCTGATTGTTCAGGTGGAACACTTCTTCCGGTTCAATAAAAGCTGTTTGTCCGGTAGCTGATTCGTCGTGTATCCATCCCTTAATCTTACGCTTGCTTTCGGCAAGTACAGGGATACACAAACGTCCATCACGAATGGTTAGGTTACCATCTGCAGTCCATCCGTTTTGTTGCGCGGTCCGGAATACCTGATCGATACGCTTACGGGCTTCCTGCTCTGCCTTGGCGATACTTGCCAGAATAGCTGCCAAGGCTGGGGACGCGTTCGCTCGTACTTTGCCCTTTTCATCGATGACCCGCTCAATAGCCACCGCGATATTCTTTTCGATAGGCAGGTGCTCAAAAAGTACTTCCAGGTTGGGATACGTACCGCTACGTTCGTTAAAATACCGAATAATGGCAAAGACTGTATTCAGTGAAAGCAAGACAGTAAAAAAGTCGGATTCGGAAAGAAAGACCCCTTCTACCCTGGCTTTTTCGGCCAACGGCTTCAGGGGATATAGGTGGTCTACAGGCAAGGGAGCATCGTTTAGGAGTAACTCTTTGAATTCGTGTGCCTGCCGCAAGAATTTATCCAACTGATCAAGCCGCTTTTGTGGCTGTATTTTATCTACCAACTCCTTACCTGCCTCGCTTAAACACTTTGCTTTAATGAGTTTCTTTATGTCAGTAAAACCTAACTTTTCGGCCGCATTATCTGGGTAAATCATCGCTATTTTATCTTTTCCAATGGCCGCAATTTCGGCGTTCCGGATGGTGCCGGCAGGGTTGGTTTAGGTACAACCGGCGGATTACTGGGAGGCAGAGATGGCGTTTTCAAGCCATTAACCTGCTTCAGTCCGACGGTTTCAAACATCCGCTCACGCAGTAATTCATAGGTAATGGAGTCAGGTTTTCCATACAGACTGTCCGGACCGTTCAAAAAAAGTAAGTATCGTTTACGTTTGAAATCAAGCGAATCCCGCCCAATACGTTGAAGGCTGTCTGTTACCCGTGCACTGCGTATGGAATCTGCGCGTCGTTGGGTTTCGTATTTTTTCTGCACACGTTGCTGCTCGGCCAGGTTCAGGGTATTTAGCTTCTTTTCAACGTCGACATAAAGCTCATTCATCAAATAAGGCCGCGTGGAATAAAACTCGACACTCCGACTGAATGTGACGGAATCGATGCCATACCGTTCAAAAATCAGGTTGTAATAAGCATCCCTACGCATGCGGGCCGAATCGATTGGCAACGAAGCTAACTGCCCATCGGCCAAATGCATGTCTGTTAATACGGCGGGCATCTGCTTAGGCGGAATGATCCCGTCAGGTATTTTCTCCCCCCCACAGGATACACAGAAAAAAAACACCAACCATATGCTCGCGGTCCGTTGCATCCTATATACTACCCAATTTAGTTTCAACAGTATAAACAATATCCTCCTGAAAACCGCCCTCCTATTGGCGGATACCTGCCGGTTTTGTAGTTTTGTGCAAACTTACAAAAATAGCACCGGATTTATGGATATAGCCGATCAGATAAAAACCATCGAAGACGAACTCTCCCGTTTAAATGTAACCCTCATTGCCGTTTCAAAAACTAAGTCAAACGAAGAAATACTGGAAGCCTATCACGCAGGACAGCGGGCATTCGGCGAAAACGTGGTGCAAGAATTAGTACGGAAACAGGAAACGCTTCCGAAGGACATTGAATGGCACCTCATCGGCCATCTCCAAAGCAACAAGGTGAAGTACGTTGTCCCCTTCGTAGCGATGATCCACTCCGCAGACAGCCTGAAACTGCTAAAAGAAATAGATAAACAAGCCAAGAAATACAACCGTGAGGTTGACTGCCTATTGCAGATCCATGTCGCCGCAGAAGAAACCAAATTCGGCCTTGACCATGTTGAATTGATTGAGCTGTTACGTTCAGAGGCATTTATCCAACTGACAAATGTACGGATCAGAGGGCTTATGGGCATCGCCACTAACACGCCCAATACGAAGGAAATCAAGGAGGAATTCCACGAATTGAAGTCACTATTTGATGGCATCAAAGCGAGTTTCTTTCAGGATGACGAATATTTCGATACATTATCTATGGGAATGTCATCCGACTATAAAATCGCCATTGAGCAGGGCAGCACGATGGTGCGTTTGGGTAGTACAATTTTTGGTGGTCGGTGATGAGCAGTGGATGATATTAGCCAAAAGCGCGAAAAATGGATATAATTATACGCAAAGCCGAGGTATTTGACTGTCCGCAGTTGTTGGATTTGATCAAAGAGTTGGCCACCTATGAACGGGCGCCGAATGAAGTGACAGTTGATATGGATGAATTTATCGATGCGGGGTTTGGCCCATCTCCTGTTTGGGAGGCTTTTGTTGCGGATGTTGATGGCCGCATTGTGGGCATGTCACTCTTTTATATTCGATACTCCACTTGGAAAGGTCGCAGGCTGTATCTGGAAGACATCATCGTTACGGAAACAATGCGGGGGAACGGCATTGGCAGGTTGCTTTTTGACGAAACCTTGAAATTATGCAGAGAAAGAAAATACAGCGGAATGGTTTGGCAGGTTTTGGAGTGGAACCAACCCGCCATTAATTTCTATCGAAAATATGGTGCAACTTTTGATAATGAATGGGTAAACGTTTCATTGGAATTTTAGATTTTATACTTATGCGGAAAAAGACAATAAATACAGGTTGGATATACTTCGGCGTAGCGTGTGTTTTTTCGGCCTGCCAATTCAATTCTGAGTCATCAGATGCAGGTAAACAGGCTGTTACTACCGATACGCTAGCCTATGAATATCAGCATTACGTCCTGTACAGCGACCATATAGTGAAAACCAATGAAACCACCGACACCTCCTTTTACGCGGTTTCGTATCCGTCTTTTAAGGACTCGGCAGTTAATCGGTTTGTTTTGACAACGCTTCTGGGTAGCGACACCGCGACGGTGGAGGGATCTGCCCGCACATTTGTCAACGAATTTGACGAATTCTTTTTGTCTGACGCATTTCCACGCGTCTGGACTTCCGAATCACATGAAAAAGTATATAACATTACCCCCACTTACCTGGGATTGGTTACAGACGTCTACACCTACACCGGAGGGGCACATGGTAACTATGCCACTGTATTTGCCCATTATGACCTCGCAAACCATACGCCATTGATTCTTGATGACATTGTGACGAAGCCTTTTCAGAACGAACTGATCGCCGTTGCCGAGCGCTATTTCCGCAAACAGGAAAACCTTGCGGTTGATCAGCCGCTCGATGATCGCTATTTCTTTGATCAGGGTCGATTCCATATTCCCGACAACTTTGCCCTCGAACAGGACAGCCTGCTCTTCCTATATAATATCTATGAAATCAAGCCGTATGTTGACGGACAAACCAAGCTGCGTGTACCTTATAAAGAAATCGATCGGTTATTAACAGACCTGGCGAAACGCATCGTTGCTGAACTAACTGATAAATAGCGCCTTTATTAATGCAAGTATTCAAATTCGGAGGTGCGTCTGTCAGAGACGCCGAAGGGGTGATAAACCTGAGCCGCATCGTATCGACTCACCAACACGACAAACTGCTCATTGTGGTTTCCGCGATGGGTAAGACGACCAACTTACTGGAAAAGCTTACACAAAGCTATTTTAACCAACGGGATGATGCATTTGACCTGTTGGAACAGGCTAAGCAGTATCACCATGCGATTATGCTGCGTTTATTTCCCGACAACAACCACCCTGTATACCATGAGGTAGCTAATCGCTTTGTAGAAATCGAATGGATATTAGAAGAACCACCCGCAGATCCTTATGATTACCTATATGATCAGATTGTCGCTGTGGGTGAACTTGTTTCCACCACAATAGTATGCCATTACCTAAACGACGTCGGGCTGAAAAGTAAATGGGTGGATGCAAGGGATTATATCCTTACCGATAATACCCACCGGGAGGGACGAGTAGACTGGAAAGCCACCGAAACGCGTATCCGCCAGGGGTTGCCTGAACTATTGAAGGACCAATTGGTCATCACGCAGGGCTTCATTGGCTCTACTTCTGAAAATTTCACAACCACCCTGGGCCGTGAAGGGTCAGATTACTCGGCGGCAATTTTCGCTGCCAGCCTTGACGCAGAAAGTGTAACCATCTGGAAAGACGTACCCGGTGTGTTGAATGCCGATCCAAAATGGTTCGACCAAACGGAGTTGATTCCCGAATTATCTTATCTGGATGCCATCGAACTTACCTACTACGGCGCCACCGTCATCCATCCGAAGACCATTAAACCGTTACAAAACAAAAATATTACACTCTATGTCAAATCGTTCGTAGATACCGACGGGAAGGGAACCCAGATACGGCAATCAAATGAATCCTTGCCCGTACCTTCCTTTATTTTTAAAGTCAATCAAATCCTGATTTCGATACTTCCCAAAGACTTTTCGTTTATAGTGGAAGATAACCTGAGTGATATTTTCAGCAAACTTCACCAGCATCATATCAAGGTAAATATGATGCACAACAGTGCGGTAAATTTTTCCATCAGTATAGATGATACAGGAGAAAACGTAACTGCGCTGATCGAGGATTTGGGAAAGCGTTATGATGTGCACTACCAGAAGGAGCTGGAACTTATCACCATTCGTCATTATAATCAACAAACGATAGACCGGGTTTTGGTGGGGAAAGCAATTATCCTGGAATTAAAGGATAGCTACACCTGCCAACTTTTAGTACGTAAACTATCCATATAAATCCCCTATCTTTGCCTTTATGACAGTACGTACGACCTCTTTAGTAATGCTAGCCGGCATCTTATTGACGGTAGGAGCGCTTTCCTGCAATAATCGCGCAAAATCTGCTAATTCAGGAGTTGAGTCTCAATCGGCCAATGTGGACGCAGAACAATCAGCGACCGCCCCTCCAACGGCCGCGCCACAACAAGTTACACAATCGCCACAGCCAACAGCGGTTATCCCTGATTTTACATTTTATATACTGCGAAGCGGTATTCAGTTTACTAAGGCAGATCTCGCAAAAAAAGGAAATCTTGTTTTTATCCTCTTTGATCCTACCTGTGGCCATTGCCAGCACGAAGCCGGTCATTTAGGCAAACATTATGACGAGTTAAAAGATGCCAATTTTTATTTTGTGTCCATGAATGATCCTGCATTGATGAGTACTTTTTTGGAAGCGCATGCAAAGCCCTTAGTCGGAAAAGCCAATGTCGAGTTGCTGTATGATAAAAATGCTGATTTCATCAACAAATTTCATATACCGTCCCAATACCCAGCCGTATACGTTTATGGAAACGACGGGCAATTAAAAGAATACTGGGACGGCGAGCGGGATATCGCAGAAGTGGTCGCTGCCATCCGGAAATAGTTCCGTTAGTGCTTCTCTTGCCTGGCAACTGCCAGCGGAATGGATAACAGCGGTACCGACAAACCGGAAGCCATAATACGTGTTTTACTTCGATGGATGAGCGAAGCCCAAAATCCGTATTGCACGGGTAACATGATCAATAAGTCGGCATCGATATTTTTCAGTTCATCTGCAATGGCTTTGATCACAGTATTGGATGCTACGTCTTTATAGTAATACGTTACCCCATCCAGCCCTTCTCCGAATTTAGCGATCACTTCGTCATCGAACCCTTCTTCCTGAATTTTACGGATGCGATTGTTCACGTGAAAAATCTCAACGGAAGCCTTCATACCCAGCGCTAACGCCTTGATCTCTTCCAAAATCACCCGCTGGATCCCCTGTAAATTGTCACATGCAAACAAAATCCGGTCTATCCCTTGGAACGTAGCACCGTACGGAATCGCTAGCACCGGGAATTTAAACTGATGAATCAATGCAGTTGTGGTATTGCCCAACAGATCCTGCTCAAGGGATTTTGCGGCCATTCCCATCACCAATAAATCTGCGTTATGCACAGAAAACAGGTAATCAATTTCGTCCCCGATGTCGCCCATAAGGCTTGTGTAACTTGAAACCGTAATAGAATACGTATGGCCAATTTTTGCGGCTTGTTGAGCTAACCGTTCTTTCGTACGGTTGGCGGATTCATCAAGTGCTTTAGGTGATAAGCGCGCGTTCGAAACGTGAATAGATGGCCTATACGCATTAAAGAGTATAAGTTTCCCTCCGATTTGCTGAATCAACGCAGCAGCATAAGTAACGGCATTTTCCGCTTCTTTGGAAAAGTCAGTCGCAGCGATAATTGTTTTCATGATTTACTGGAATTTCCTGTAAAGTTAATTCCATTAAAGATGAAAGCGAATGAACTATGTCATCCCATTGTTATATTGCCTTGCTTCAGGTCTTTGAATTATGCCATGTGGGAGGCTGCTCACTGAATTTCCGTTTTAACGCCGGAGCCGTCAGTGCAGGCTCTTTCCGTTGATAGTCCCGATCTTTGGCTTGTTTAACCACCTGGTTGGCCTTGGGGCGCTGTTGACCCGAATCGTTGGGTTCAAATTTTTCTTTCTGGCTCATGCACTTATAACCCTCACTCCCCATATTTTGTTTCGCGTGGTCCTGTTAAATATGTAACTTTGACTGTGGCTAAGTCACAGTAATCCGATCAAAAATGCTCAATATCGCCATCAATGGGTTCGGCCGTATCGGCCGGAATACACTCCGTAACTTATTGTTGAAAAAACCTGCCGGGATCAACGTCGTCGCAATTAACGATTTAGCAGATACCCAAACACTGGCACACCTATTTAAATATGACTCCGTACATGGGCCTTACCCTGGCACTGTCGAGGTAACGGAAGGCACATTGGCTGTCGACGGACATCCGATTTCGGTGCTTAACGAGCGTACACCGCAGTTAATTCCCTGGAAAATGTTAAGTATCGACACCGTTATAGAATCAACCGGGAAACACATTACCAAGGAGACAGCTTCCAGTCATCTGACTGCAGGCGCACGTCAGGTGATCATTTCCGCTCCTTCACCCGATCGGGAAATTCCAACGGTGGTATTAGGAGTGAATGATGTCGCTATCGATCTGAGCGCGCCACTGCTGTCCAATGCGTCTTGTACAACCAACAACGTTGCTCCACTGATCAAAGTACTGGATGACAACTGGGGCATCATCGATGGTTATATTACCACCGTACATAGCATGACGGGCGATCAAAACTTACACGATGGTCCACATCGCGATCTACGTCGGGCACGGGCAGCCTCAGCATCTATCATACCCACTACGACGGGTGCAGCCAAAGCCGTGACCAACGTATTTCCTCACTTAGAAGGCAAATTAGGGGGCGCGGGCATCCGGGTACCGGTATTAAATGGATCACTCACCGATTTCACCTGTATACTACGCAACCAACCAAGCGTGGAAGCAATCAATGCGGCTTTCAAAGCAGCGGCCACGGGGGAACTAAAAGGCGTCCTCCAGTATACCGAGGATCCGATCGTATCCGTTGACATCCTCAACAACCCCTACTCTTGCATCTTCGATGCACAGCTGACATCCGTTGTAGGCGGACTGGTGAAAGTAGTGGGATGGTACGACAATGAATACGGTTATTCGAATCGTCTGATAGACATCCTAGTAAAAATCAGTAAAAATGGTTAGGTTCATTACGGCCGAAGAGACGCTCCCTTTACGCAGTTGCGTACTCCGGGACGGCGCGCCGTTGTCGGCCTGCCATTTTCAGGGTGATGAAGACGAGTCGACGTTTCATTTGGGGTACACAGCCGGAGAAAATACCATCGTTTGTATTCTGTCTTGTCAGCGCGAGTCCCTGGAAGACTATGAAGGTGTGGGATATCGCTTACGTGGGATGGCAACACATCCCGATTGGCGCGGTAAAGGCTTAGGGTCGGATTTATTAATCGTTGCGATTGAACATTTAACCCACGCATTAAATGCAGATTACTTATGGTGCAATGCCAGAAGGGTTGCTTACGGTTTTTATCTGCATCTCGGCTTTGACTTCATTTCAGAGGAATTTGAAATTCCACTGATCGGGCCACATCGGGTGATGTATCTTGGGTTGAACACATAAAAAAGAGGCTGTCTCAAAAGTAATTTCTTGAGGCAGCCTTTTTGTTTCTGCAAGTTTGTTATTCCGGCGTTTTCCACAATAT
>NZ_BMIK01000011.1 GCF_014642075.1 Parapedobacter defluvii
GGTTCTGCCGCAAAGCAGACCCCGAGAGCAAGGGCAAGGTGGAGAACGTGGTCAAATACGTCAAGCGCAATTTCCTGTACAACAGGTATTACCGGGACCCGGAAACGCTCAATGACGAAGCGGTCGCCTGGCTTCACCGCACGGCCAATAACCTGCCCCACGGTACCACGGGAAAGGTGCCCCGCGATGAGCTGCAGATCGAACAGGGGTACCTCGCCCCGTTCTACCCGGTAGCCGTTCCGAAGCAGGAATACCCCGTGCACGCCGTCAGGCGCGACAATACCATCAGCTGGAAGGGCAACCTGTACAGCGTGCCGCTGGGCACCTACGCAGGCCCGGGCACGACCGTAACGGTAAAGCCTTCCGATGGCGTGATCACCGTGCTTGATGCGATGGGTAGCACGGTATGCACGCACCGCGTATCGCCGCTGAAAGGGCAGAAGATCATCCACACCGACCATAAGCGCGACAAGAGCGCCGGGGCGGCCGAAATGATGGAATGCCTGGCGGCCATGATGCCGGACAGGGATGCCGCAATGGCGTGGCTGAAACGGGTAAGGGACAGCAAACCGCGCTATATCCGTGACCAGGTGCAGGCGCTCACCCAGACGGTAAGCGCGCTGGAGCCGGAGGTGGCCGCGCGCACGCTGGAATACTGCATGGCCAACGGCATCGACGGCGCCGCCGATTTCAGGGCCATAGCGGCCCGGCTGGCCGCCCAAAGCCAACCCCGGCAGGGGGAAGCCAGGGTCATACGGATGAACCCGCTGGGCGGGGGAAGGATCCCCGGCGCTGACATACAGCCCGACAGGAGCGACATCACCGATTACGACGCACTGCTGGGAGGTGGCTGACCCTCCGGCGGCTATACAAAGGAATAAATCAGTAAACCAAAAACAATAATCATATGGAATCAGTAAAACAGGAAATCAGACAGTTGTGCGAACAGTTCAGGCTCGGGGGGATATACCCCGGGCTGGACGCCGCCCTGCAGGACGCGGAAAAGGAAAACACCGGGTATGCGGCCTTTACCCTGAAGCTCCTCAGGGCCGAGGCGGACCACCGATCCCGGCGCGATGAAGCTAAACGACTGAAAACAGCCGGACTGCCAAGGGGAGCCGACCTGGACGGCTTCGATACCACCGTTGACAACGGGATGTCGGCAAAGAAAATGGGCCAGCTCCGTGAGCTCAACTGGATAGACCAGATCTTCAACGTGGTGCTCATGGGGCCATCCGGGGTGGGAAAGACAAGGATCGCCTCAGGGCTCTGCCTGGACGCCGTGAAGGCCGGTTACAAAGCCTATTTCAGGACCATGCAGGATATCGTGAACACCCTGCGGACAAAGGACGCCGTCCCTTCCCAGAACACCGAATACCGCAGGCTCATGAAAGCAAACCTCATCGTCATCGACGATATCATGCTGTTCCCCCTGCAGAAGGAAATCGCCGTAGCGTTCTTCAACTTCATCAACCAGGTCTATGAAAATGCTTCCATCGTGATCACAACAAACAAAGCACCGACGGAATGGGCTAAAATGCTTGATGACGAGGTGATTGCAACAGCTCTACTGGACAGGATGCTATACCGGTGTGAGATAATCAGGCTATCCGGCGATAGCTACAGAATGAAAAATCGAAAATCGTTCTTTGATAATCAAAACGACTGATATACATTTGCACACGTTCTGCACTTATTGTTGCCATTGTTATGCACTCTTTGTTGCCGAAAACTATGTATTCCTGATTGCCAAAAACGCTGCACTTTTAAGTACCGCTTACAAATAATCTTTATGCGCTCCGGAATTTAGCAGACATTCGCGTATTGCTTCTTTGGGATATTCATAAGTCTCCATCCGATAGATTCCTTCATAACTAATTATGGCCTTGATATTACTTGGTGAATAGCAGATCGATGGTTTTTTCGACTTGTTCGAACAGGAAAGAGGGAATGTGACTATAGCCAAAAAGGTTCTTGCCGTGTGTCAATAATATGCAACAGCGTAATATGTTTATTTGTAACCTCGTAAAATAAGGAACTTAATTTATTAATTGGGGCTACACGAACGTTTTGATCAAAAGAACTGGCTTTGTACATTCGAGGAAAATTTGTGATTAAGTCAATCACTTTTTCAGTTTCTTCAACAAAGTCTGTCACCACTTTGTCTCCCCAATTTTCTCTTAAAAAGTCAATAAGTGCCTTAAAAGTTATTTCAAAGGTTTCGGCATACTGGACAGATAATCCCACAATTATTGGTTTAGGAGCGTATTAAGGCCTTCATATTTTTTAACTCGGCCAGCTTTTACGTCTTCTTGCGCCTTACGCACACTCGTTATGACACGCTCTGGAAAAGTAACGGACTCTTCGAGTTCATATTTGACCCCCAAAGCATCCAAAACAGCTTTGACCGCTTTTTCGGATTTTTTGTTTTCGATATGGACTGTCAACGTAGTCATCACTATAAGGTGCTTGCTAACAAAGTTACATATATGGATTCATACAATCAAAATTTTGTGCCCGCTCTCTGGAAAGGTAGGATTTTCGGAGGTGCTCAATGGAATTGAGCATATACCCGGGAGTCCGTCAATAACCCGGATTTTAGTTATGGGGAATTCGCGAGCAATCAACTTGAAGCAACCTTTTGAAATAGCAATTTGAATGTCTTTCTTTGTAAGAATAGCAGCTGTCTTATCTATTTGATTATGGGAGGAAGGGTAACCTCCGATCGGCTTGATATTCCAGAATGGAAGGTCTGCTTATAACAATTGGTTGATATGAAATTAAAAAAAGCTTCTGAAAAGCTTGAGTGAGAAAGAACGTAAGAAAATTTTCAAACTCTTGTAGAAAGAATTCACTATACCTACACCGAGGGAACAGCCTATTAAGAAGAAGTGGATGGTTTGACTGTAAGGGAGTGGATAGAAAGCGTGCAAACAGAGACGTTACCAAAAAGACTTTACAATTTTCTTAAGACGATGCCGGATATCCCTATTGCGCAAGTAGACCAACGGTATATCCGGGAAATGGTATTAAACCCCCAATTTCAGGGAGATAAGAAGCGTAACCCATACTGCGCGATTTTGTATAAGAGTGGGATGGCTATGTTGTCTGTCATCTCCAACCCCGCCGACTGCGACAAAGCGATCAAAAATGAGCACGAAATAATCGAAATAGATGGAGAGCCTGAGCGGCTGTTCTACTATTTCTTGGCTGAAACAAGAGACCAAGCTTGGGCCGAAGGCATGGCGCGCATGGAAAAGTTGGTGGAACTGGGCGAATTTAAATTGGATGGCGAAATTTATAAGGAATATTGACGAGTAACAAATGAAGGGATTCAATTCTTTAAGGTCCTCNGGCTGCTATTATACGCATGCTGGATGCTGTCTCCAAGACGCAGACCAAACGTAAGACTGTAAAGAAGACCCACCAAGTAGCTTCATACAACAATTTGAAGCAAATGGAGAGCTTTTGTAAGCGGTAATTAAGAGTGCAGAGTTTTTGGCAATTAGGAATACACAGTTTTCGGCAACAATGAATGCAGAACAATGNGCCCCGGCAGGGGGAAGCCAGGGTCATACGGATGAATCCGCTGGGCGGGGGAAGGATACCCGGCGCTGACATACAGCCTGACAGGAGCGACATATCCGATTACGACGCACTGCTGGGAGGGGGCTGAACGCCCGCCCCGACACAAACGGAAAAGGAATCAATAAATCAAGAACAATCATATGGAATCAGTAAAACAGGAAATCAGACAGTTATGCGAACAGTTCAGGCTCGGGGGGATATACCCCGGGCTGGATACCGCCCTGCAGGATGCGGAAAAAGAAAACACCGGATATGCGGCCTTTACCCTTAGACTGCTCAGGACAGAGGCGGATCACCGCTCCCGGAGAGATGAAGCAAAACGACTGAAAACAGCCGGGCTGCCAAGGGGAGCCGACCTGGACGGCTTCGATACCACCGTGGACAACGGGATGTCGGCAAAGAAAATGGGCCAGCTCCGCGAACTCAACTGGATAGACCAGATCTTCAACGTGGTGCTCATGGGACCATCCGGGGTGGGAAAGACAAGGATCGCCTCAGGACTCTGCCTGGACGCCGTGAAGGCCGGTTACAGAGCCTATTTCAGGACCATGCAGGATATCGTGAATACCCTGCGGACAAAGGATGCCGTGCCTTCCCAGAACACCGAATACCGCAGGCTCATGAAAGCAAACCTCATCGTTATCGACGATATCATGCTTTTTCCCCTGCAGAAGGAAATCGCCGTAGCGTTCTTCAACTTCATCAACCAAATCTATGAAAATGCATCCATCGTGATCACCACAAACAAAGCACCGGCGGAATGGGCGAAAATGCTTGATGACGAAGTGATTGCAACGGCTCTACTGGACAGAATGCTATACCGGTGTGAGATAATCAGGCTATCCGGCGATAGCTACAGAATGAAAAATCGAAAATCGTTCTTTGAGAATCAAAAAGACTGATATACATTTGCACACGTTCTGCACTTATTGTTGCCATTGTTATGCACTATTTGTTGCCGAAAACTATGTATTCCTGATTGCCAAAAACGCTGCACTTTTAATTACCGCTTACAATCAGCCTTATTATGAACGTAAAATATCTAAAGCAATACCTGATAGCATATAAAGAGAAATTCGCCTATATAAATAGAGAGGAACTTTATAAATGGAGAGCAGTTAAACACTTCCACGACCATTGGGACATCAATGCGTCTGATTTCTCGGAGATGCTCTCCCGGGCGATTGAAGAAACATTCAATCTATTGAAATCCGGGCAGTACTTTCCCTTGCGTATGATAGTTGCCTTTGCTGAACGGGAGCCTGAAACTATTCGGAGGCTTTTCACTGATCTTTACGATGAACAACAGGATATGGAAAGACGCATGTACCGATTTCAGCAAGTTGCAAGGGAGCTGAATCTCAAATATTTCCCCAATCGGAGAAATACATATCAGGATTTTCGAGCAATTATTGTTTACCTCTCGCTTCGATATCCGGAGATTCACTACCTGTACAAGTATAAGATGTACGAAAAGTTTTCTGAAAAACTTTACCTTACCAAGCCGAAAGCTGGCAGTTTTGAAACAATTATCCACTACTACAAGGTCTGCAATATCGTCAGGCATCACATTTCCGAGGACCAGCAATTACTTAAGCTTCATAAAGATCGCATTGGAAAGGATTGCTATTACGATGAAAACCTACACATCCTGACTCAGGATTTCATCTATGCGGTTGTCAGACACCTGGACGCCATTCAAGTTACGGATACACCTTCGCATCCCTCTATCAACTACCACGCGATCGAATCTCCTCGGGTTGCGACTGATGTCAGGGAAAATCCAAATTTTGAGGGTAGATTCGTTAATTTTCTTGAGAACAGTATAGAAGCGAAACGAATCGGTGATTTAGGTGAGCTTTGGGTCTTTGAGCAGGAAAAATTGAAGTTAGAAGCCGCGGGATTAAGCAAGCTGGCCAGGAAGGTACGTATGGTTTCAAATGAAGACGGAGACGGAACGGGATACGATATTCACTCCTATGGTTTGGACGGCAAGGATATTTTTATTGAAGTAAAAACCACAAAAGGAGCTTTGGGAAATACATTCCATGTCACCAGAAACGAACTCGAACGCAGCCGTAAAGAGGGTGATCGTTATTACCTCTATCGGGTGTATAACTTGGAAGAAAAGACTAACCGTGCGGACTGCCGAATCTTTCGTGGCGATATGAGCGATATCTGTCTAACACCTTCAACTTATCGGGTTAGGTTTAAAAACAACTAAGAGCAAGTTAGACGGAGATTGGAGGCTATGGCCGAGTTCTAATGACGAGGGCCGTTACAAGTAGAATGTAAAAGTGATTTCTTTTACCTTTATAACCACATGCAACTAGTAAACTTAAACACATACAGCAATGCACCGGAGCGGGCATTTGAAACACTCTGTTCCCAATTATTTGAAAATTGGG
The DNA here is from genome assembly GCF_014642075.1 of Parapedobacter defluvii. Lineage (GTDB taxonomy): Bacteria > Bacteroidota > Bacteroidia > Sphingobacteriales > Sphingobacteriaceae > Parapedobacter > Parapedobacter defluvii. Next base: position 5,997 of record NZ_BMIK01000011.1, read on the forward strand.
TGAAACGCCAATATGATGACATTTCATACTTCAGCGTAGTGAACGGAGCAGGTGGTGATGGGGGGGTTGAAGCATATGCACGACGCGGGAATGGACAAATTGTAGGTCTCCAAGCAAAGTGGTTTTTAAAATCGATAGGTAAGGGTCAAATTAGCCAGATTGAAAACTCCATAAAAAATGCTTTGGCAATAAGGCCCGACATACGTCATTATATTATCTGTATACCCCGCGACAACCAATCGATGCGAAGAGGCCAAAGGGGGAAGGTGCTAACTGAAACAGAAGAATCGAAGTTAAATGATTTACAAATTACAATAGAGTCCAGTTACGACGGCCTGAAGATCGAATATTGGTTTGAAACGCGCATAATTACGGAGATGGGACATCCCGCTAACGAAGGACTGATTCGATTTTGGTTTGAGAAAGAGGCAATTTCGTTTGATACATTGACGGCGCGATTCGAGGAGGCAAAGGCAGGCTGGTTATCCGATCGGTATTTTCCCGAGCTCCATAATAAGGACACAATTTCCAAAATCGTCAATGAGGTAACCATATCCGATCAATATTTAAAGAAAGAATTAGAATCAGTTCAAGAGGTGTTTCATAAATTGGAAACATCGGTTAATCTACTAAGCAGCTTCTTAGACGTACCTCTTGACGACGATCTGAAAGGGAAGCTGATCGCACTGGTAGATAATTTAAAGCTCACGCTTGTTCACTATCGACAACTATCACAGGAAATTGAACGCAATTGCGTCAATTCCGTGTTTGAGTACGATGAATTCAGCATATATCCAATCACGAGAAAGTTGTCGGAAGCCCGCGTTCCCAACAGATTGAGAGAGGATAAAATCAAGTTATGCAGGCTGTTGGACGAACTACATCGAATCCATCTTCCACAGTATCTGAATAGTTTTCACGAAAGATTCCAAGCCCACAATTACATTATACTCGGTCCGGCTGGCACGGGGAAAACCCATGCGTTGGCGTTTGAAGTTGAAGAAAGATTGAGATTCCGATTGCCTTCTCTTCTGATACGCGCAAAAGATTGTAAGAATTTAAACTGGAAAATGATTCTGTCAGATTCGCTCCAAGCCTGTTCGGACTGGAGCGTGGATCAATTGTTTTCCGCATTAAGTTCGATGGCCAGGGGCGCCTCGGTATCCCGTGCGGCTGGTGAAAAGGACAAATGGCTAAATCATCAACTGAAATTTCTGATATGCGTGGATGGCATTGATGAATGTGACGACCCGGCGAAGTGGGGAGAACTGATCCATGAGACCAAAGTTTGGATCGAACGATTCCCTAATATAGCCTTCCTGTTCAGCTGCCGAAACTACCCGCCAACGAATCAAGACCCTTTTTCTTTACATCGTAACGACGAACGAATAAAAAGGCAAGATGTGTACTCAGCTGACCTGCACGTATATTACAACTACCTGGAACATTTCAATATTAAATACGACAAAACGCCATGGATAATTTATTCATTTGAGAATGCCTTGTCTGCGAGGCTTTTTTGTGAGGAATACAAAGGGAAAGATTTAACTGATTTGTTTCCCAACCCGGTGTTCAATACTACCTGGGTACTGCTGGGAAAGAAGATTGAGAGGATGGAACGCGAGTATTTGAATTCCGTCAAAGACAGGTTTTCAATCAACGACCATCTGGTAGGAAGCACTCTGCAATTGATCAGCCGGTATTTTACGGAAGAAAAATCGATCGATAGAACTAGACTGAGGAAACTTTTATACAACGACCTCGAGCAGGTTTTGCCGTTAAGCGATATTGGTCATCTCCTGGATAAACTTATCGATAATGGCTTTTTATTGTCTCATTCGACCCCTTCCAATGACGGGTTGACATATAGGCAGGAATACGAACCGGGTATCCAGTCTTTTTTCGATTACCTGCTGGCGGCCCGCTATACGGAAACCATTGTGCAAGGGAAATTAAAGAATGTTCCTGAGCTGATTTTAGAGGAGCGCTTCGCGTATGTACGTGAATTAATCGCATTGGGTTTGCTAACGGATCACAATCAGCTCGTAGGGCAGGACGGGCTTTGGACGAATGATCTCAATGAATCGGAGTTGCTTCAGCTTCAATTCAAGGTACTATCAAAGGTTTCAAAAAAATTGTATCAGCAATTCGAACCATTTTTACAACAGTTGTTTATAATCGACCGTGACCGATTTGTTGAATACTTTGTTCTTCCGAATGCCAACCGTGAAGATCTAAACATCGTTGAAAACATTATTCATAAGACACTATTGGCGTTTCCAAGTCTTTACGAGCGTGACCAGTTTTGGTCAGGCCCTGATGACCATGATATTGAAGGACATTCTCATTTATCGCTTGTTTTTGAATACCGGACACTATTTATCTTATCCAAACCAAAACAGGAACCGCTATTATTCTCATGGGTATTGAGTACAACGTCCAATATAATACGAGACAAAATCAAAGCCGATTTAACTTCTTGGGCGTTAAATGAAATCGAGGGCTTCGTGGCTTTGTTAGACGTGATTTTTTTTCCGTGTCAAGACGCTCAAATCCAGGAAGAACTAGCCGGCGTGATGTACGGGCTTGCAACGTTAATTGATGGGGAGACCGAGAACGTCGATCGGCTGGTGGTTTGGATTCAAGATAATATTTTTCATCCTGAACAGATTGTAAAGATCAGAAATTCGGTCATAAGGCATGCTTGTCGCTGCTTTATGGAGAAAGCCTATCATCTCGGCATCTGTGAGGAAAAGGATTATAAGGATTGCGTTCCACCGTATAGCAAAGGTAATGATCTTCTTAAGTATCATCCAGACGGGTTTATCAGCCGCGATGGCATTTACCCAATAGAACGTGACCTTTACTGGAACAGCATTGAAGATGCTTTTAGAAATTTTGTTGAATATCAGCGTGGTGGGATACCCAATACAGAAATGAAGAATCTGTTGATAGAACATAAGTCGACGGATTCGCCTAAGGATTTTTTTACCCGTGTCGCCCTGCAGTATATAAAAGATATCGGTTGGAATAAAGCGGACGGCTTCGCTGATATTGGTCATCGTCAATTTCGTACGTTCGAGCAAAAATATTTGATTTCGGCGGTTCATGAGATACAAGGGTATTTGGCAGATCGTCTTCCTTTCTATGAAGGAAGCAACAAGAGCTTTCTGGATGATTACGGTAGAATACTTCACATCAATAACCCGGCCCACAAAGAATTGGTGAAACTTGAATATTTAAGTTCTGATAAGATTGGATGGTTTGTGCCAGAAGACTTTTCTCCTGAACTAAACTATACGACTTCAACAATCAAACAAGATATCAAGCAATGGACTACGGCCAATTTTGTTTACGATTTCGAAAAGTGGCTTCATCCTAATAAGCTGAATCTCTTTCATGAGAAGGATAAGGTCATCGATGATTGGCTGACACTGGATTCCCATCTTGCTATGCCCGAACCGAACGGAATCGGCCGTACATGGTTGAAAATTTCTTGTTTGTTGATTGATGCGGCAGACCAGCGACACCTGACATCGCTTTTAAATGAAATCGATGGAGAAAAAATCCGGTTTGCGACAGACCATCTCAACGCTGGAATAAGAGGACATGTTTATAATTCCTTATTGGACGTTATCTGGCGTAAACAAATAGAAGAACATGATACTGAAATCATGCTTGCAGAAAAAAATGGTATCGTCATCGAAGCGTATCCTACAACAACCGAATTAGTCGAACAAACGGCAACCCAAAGCGATATACATTTTAAGTTTCCATCCAAGTTTTTGCGTGAGCTCCTAGCGATCAACCAGTCCGACAAGGTTTCCTATTTTGATAGGAATCGTCGAGTAAAAGCCATTTCCCATTCTACTTATGAAAATCCGGACCTGCAGCAGAAATTGCTAATAGCTGATAGAAACGGTATGGAGTCGGCCCTAAAAGAGCACGGTCTAGTTCCTGTTTGGGTTTGCAAGGAGTTTAGGAGTACAATGACTTCCAATTCAATAGTAGACAAAAATCAAGCGCATTGGCAGAATTGTAGAATTTGGTTTGTGTTAATGGAGCAATCTAATTGCAAGGCTTATTTGATACATAGCAATTATTATGATCTTTAGTGCAGCTTTGTTAACAAATCTATTCACTTCAAATGATGAGCATAAACTTTGTAAACCATCACTTTTCTAGACAACCACATGGAAAAGCACCATCAAAAATATAGCCGGAATTACTTAAAAGCCGCCCATCGGAAGAGCTCATCTCATAAAGAAGAACTGTTAAGAGGAGGCCTGTGCGGTTGTTTTTACTGTAAGCAGCTATTTTCACCGGAGGAGATTACGGAATGGATAGAAGAGCCTAGTGGCGGACAAACCGCTATCTGTCCAAAATGTGGTATTGATTCCGTTTTAGGTGAGGAATTGCCCATTAAGGACAAATCGTTCCTGGATGAAATGAACATCCTTTGGTTCGGATAAAACAAATGGAAACGGATATGACGTTAGCTGACCTGCACACCCGCTTAGAAGAAAAAGGCATTCCGGCTGATCGATATTACCTTCATGGGCTTTACGGTTCGACAGACGATAATGACAAAATCGCGCTAACCATATATGCAGGGCGATACACCGTCCAATACGAGACATACTTTAGGGAGCATGGCGAAAAGCATTCGGTGCGTATATTTGCGACTGAAAATGAGGCCTGTGAATATGTATACGACAAGCTGATGGAGGAACAGACTTTTTTCCGTATCCGGCAAATCGAAGGTCTCTCAGGAATGACCGTTAACGAACGGCTTTGGGCGAGCGGACTAATGGACGAATTCGACGAGGCGATAAAAACGGACAAATCCATCGCAAAGAAAATATTAAGATGGTTGAAAGTGGACGAGGCCTCAATTGAAAAGATTGTAAAATAGCAAATAAAGACCCCAATATTTGGATAACAAAGTCACTCACTCCGCAGCCTCTCTCTGATAAGTTAGGTCACCGATCATGCGAGATGTTTGGTGACTGGGCGGTTTTTCATTGTTGAGTTTAATACGAAGATGAGTTAATAGTTCAGTTTCCACAAATTTGAAAAGCCAGGCAATTATTTTTAGTGATTTTTAAAAAACTTCTTCGTTTGATTTATCAGTGGACTCCTGATTCCCATAGCCATTACCTGGAAAACAAAGAAAACCGGATAGTCTAACACAAAAGACCTGTTTTATGACGGAAACCCTCTCTGAGCCGTTGTCCACTTTAATTTGACGACGTACGGTCCTTGAACTACGGCAGTTGCATAAAACTTGCACCGATAACTTTCAATCCATCGTCAAAGCGTTTCCAAACTCTGAAATAACGGAATTTTCCCTCTAATGGCGCCCCCATCACTTTTCCTTTCGCGGTCATGGTCACGATTGAGAGGGCTGTGTTGCCCGTGATTTTAATCTCGTCAATTTCTGTTGACGCGTGCTCAATAACCATTGTTTTCGCTTTATGCGAGTCTAGATCCATTTCTTTGGTTAAAACCTGCCCAGTAGGAGTAACTGCGATCAGGTCATCGTGCAACAGTTTATCGAGCATGTCGACATCACTTACAAGCTGAGCCGAAAAAAGCCTGTTTTCCACTTCCATTACATCTTCTCTGCTAATTTTTGTTTCGTCCATATTGCAATGTTTTCCGCTTTTTGATCTTGCAAGTTTTAGGTTTCTATCGTGTCTAGTTACCACTAAGACTCAAATATACACAATAACGTGTTATATAAGAGGGCTATAATCTTAGGATTTGTTTGCTTAAATGCTTGTTTTAAATCTATTTCGCATCAAACCGATAATTCTTGCCCTTGTAATGTACATGAATATAAGAGTCAGTGAAGTAATCATATAGCCGGGTGAAGTCACACAGCCCTTTAAAAGAATAAGGCAATTGCCTTTCTTGAAAATCCAAGTCCACCAAATGATGGCATACTTCATCCAGAACACCATCTATTTGCAGGTTCTTTTTGATGGTTGGGTGAATTTTCTCCAAATGTTTGGTATATAACTCTTGTCTCAGTACTTGCGGATTGACGACTTCTGTTTTTCGTTTTCTTCCTTGTTTCATGGATGCAAATTTACTATAAATATTAGTATTGTTGTTTCGGCTTATGCGAAAATTTTTTCTAACTTTACTGGCATGAACCGTAATCTTTCACATTTGCCGGAAGGGAAACAAAGCGAACTTGCCGAAATCGTTAAAATAATACGGGAGATTGCCGATCCCGCAAAAATCATTTTGTTTGGGAGTCATACATCCGACAAATGGGTGGAAGATGAGTATGTCGAGAAAGGCGCCACGTATTCATACATCAGCGACTATGATATCTTAGTTGTATTGTCAAATGGAGATAAGGAAAAAGAGCACGATGTCGCAAGCAAAATCGAAAATCGAACTTTGAAGTATAAAAATGATGTAAGTCCAATTGTTCATTCAATTGATTACGTCAACAAGGGCCTCGAAATGGGTCAGTATTTTTTTAGGGATATTGTCAGTGAGGGTGTTGTGTTGTTTGATAATGGTAAGTTTGAATTCGTTGAATCCAAACCATTAGCTAAAGACCAAGAGAAGGAATTAGCCGCTCGTCATTTTAATAAATGGATTACGAGCGGTTCCAGATTCCTTAATATAACAAGAAACTCACTAGTTGAAGCACTTAAAATTAATGATCCATTAAATGAAGTAATCTTCAACCTTAACCAAGCTGCTGAAAAATTCTATGGTGGTATTCTTTTGGTTTATACGGGTTATAAGCCGAAGACTCACAAGCTAAAGGTATATAGGAAATACTCCAAGCATATCAGTGAGGAATTAAACCAACTTTTTAAGCATCCATCTGGGGACGCAGAGGAGTATCGGTTGTTTGACATATTAAATAATAGTTATCTGGATGCGCGGTATCAAGATGACTATTTTATAGATGCCGAAGACTTAAAGAAGCTCATTGGAAAAGTGGAAAATTTGGAAAAAATGGCGTTGCAACTATGTGAGAGTAAGATAGCTGCATTATGAGCCTCCTATAATTTTCTATCTTTTCGAGTAGGGAGGTGCTTTGGTATTTTGACTTTGAATTCAAATACCTCGGAAGGTTGAATTTCCAAGGCTTTACAAACGGCCACCAAACCACTTACAGAAATATTATTCGTCCCTCGAACAATTCTGTATACTTGACTATAGCTAAAACCAGTTCGATCTTGGATATCTTCTAGCGTGATACTTTTGGCGTTCGAAACAGCCCACAATTTCTCCCTGACTTTTTTCAAGGTCTCTTTGTCTATATACTGTTCGGCCATAGACAAAGAGACATGTAAACATAAAGAAATATTATACCAAATTTGGAATATTTCAAATTACTAAGTATATTTGCTTCATTATCCATGTGGTTAGGCGTGAGAAACCAAAACTAAACATGGAATGGAACCTAAGAATACAAGCAACAGCATAACGAGCACGGCCTCCTTTATTTACTGGTCGCGTAGTTTCTCACGCTCAACCACAGTCGAGCAGGGGAGGTCTGTGCCCTGTGCTGCTCCGCATAAATACCAACTATTCCCATTACAAAACCCCATTATTAATATCATTTCCGCACCGGAGTAATAAGTGTTTCATGTTCAATCTGATCTGCCTTGGCATTAAAGCAGCAGTTCTACTTTTGATTTTCCATTCATCAAACCTACAGAATATGAAGCAAAATTTACGCTTAGGGGACTCGTATTGCCTTAAACGAATACCACCGTTTCCCCATATACATCTGCAATATGCACTTAAGAAGCGGAATAGTTACGCAGAAAACTCGCGAACAAGTCCAGCCTGTCTCCGTACTTTCTTCCCACTTTCTCCTGCCATTTACTATGAATCGACCGTGACGTATTTAGCCCGTACCAATCAAAATCTTAGTCAAAACTCGGATACCGGTTACTCGTGGCCTAGTAGACGGCAGGACAAGGGCAGGAGAAAGTCAGGCGTTGGTTTGCCTGGCCTACGGAAAGCAGGGGCAATCCCGTGCGTCATCCCACCTTCCCTTACCCTCCCTTCGGGTCCCATCCCCATATGTCCCGCATATACTTCGGTAAAAAGCCCAAAAAGCGGCACTTTAGCGAAGGGTAAGCGGCTACATAGCGGGAGAAAGGCATATACGGATAGGAGTGGGATAGCGGACGGAGCGGACAGGGATGCTACTGGAGTCTGCTTCGGGTCGGCTTCGGAGCTCAATGCCAACTCAGAGCCACCTCGGTTTGCACTTGATCTGTTCCAACCAAACCAAGGTACGACCAAGTCCAAACCAAGACCAAACCAAGGTACGACGAAGCTCCGAAGCCATCTCCAAGAATGCCCCGAAAGGGGGTGGAGTGTGGCGCGCCCGTCAACCACCTGGGATTGGTTCGAATATGGCATGGCAATCGTCCGGCTGTTGCTCGGCTGTGCTTCGGCATTTTCCCGAAGCGTTGTCGAAGGTTTCCCGAAGCCCAGTCGAACAATTGTCGAAGCGCTATCGAAGGATTGTCGAACAAGTCTCGAACAACAGTCGAACACCGGTCGAAGAAATTTCGAAGAATCATGTGTTTGGACCCATGCGAAGGCTCCAGCCCGTAGCGGGCTGGGCCTCGCTTTGGGATTGACACTGTTTCTCCTATTGGGGATGAGCAAAGGAGCGCACGCCCAGACGAACGTACAGCAAGGAACGCTCGTGGATAGCATGAGACCTTTACAGATCGGGGATTCCATTCCTGAAGCGCTATGGCACTTGCCGCTACAGGTAGCGAATCACCCGCCAACCGGCGGGAAGGATACCATCACGCTCAACGATTACCGGGATAAAAAGCTGATCGTGCTTGATTTTTGGGCCACTTGGTGCAAACCCTGCCTGCTTTCACTCGCCAAACTGGATACCATACAAGCCACCCTTGATAAAGGCGACCTTGCGGTATTGCCCGTATTGGTATACGACTACCCGAAGAATCTTCCCTCATTTGCTGAAAGGCGAGGCGGATGGCCCTGGGAATGGCCCACGGTGGTAAACGATACACTGCTCAATAAAGTGGTACTTGCCCGGTACCTCACCGGCTTCGGCACTGCATGGATTGCCGAAGGCAGGCTGCTGGCCGTACCGCATCCGAAAGCCATGACCCGCGAAAATATCCTAAGGGCAATGCGCCGGGAACCGCTTTCCATCCAGAACCGAACCGAATTACCATTAACCAACTAATTCCTTAAACCGTAAAAATGAAATTAATCCTTATCACTTTATTCGCAATTTCCATCGCGGCAAGTGGCGCGATGGGCCAACAGACACTTCGGGGTACCGTAGTCTCGGCTGCCGACGGATCGCCATTGGTGGGAGCAAGCGTGCGCTCAACGGTACGCGGTGCTTCCACCATATCGGATCATTCAGGGCGCTTCACGATAGCGGTAGCCGTGCCCATCGATACACTCCGCGTTACCTACGTGGGCTACGTATCCAAAGACACGGTATACATTGCAAGTCAATCCGCCGGTGAGATGGATATCAGGCTTATCCACGACGCATCCACGCTTGAAGAGGTGGTCATCAACACCGGATATTACGAAGTGCCTAGGGAACGGGCTACGGGTTCCTTCACCCACGTGGATAACGAACTGCTCAACCGGAGCGTAGGGCCGGATATCCTGCAGCGGCTGGAAGGTATCGCGCCGGGCGTGCAGTTTGTCAACGCGGGCGGTACTTCGCCGTCGGACATCCGCATACGCGGGGTAGCCACCATTGAATCGGACGAGACGCCGCTGATTGTGGTGGACAATTTTCCATATGAGCTTGACATTTCAACGATAAACCCTAACGACGTGGAAAGCATCACCGTACTGCGGGATGCGGCGGCTGCAAGTATCTGGGGAGCACGTGCGGGTAACGGCGTGATCGTGATCACCACCAAACAGGGGCGGTATAACCAAAAGGCCCGCATTTCGGTCAACAGCAACTTCACGATGGGAGAAAAGCCGGACCTCTACTATAACCCGAACCGGCTGCCCGGTGCTACTGTAATGGAAATTGAAAGGGAACTATTTGAACGCGGTAACTATGCCGAGCAGCCGCAGACGGTCATTCCCGCCTACGCGGAGTTGCTCATCAAACAACGCGACGGACTGATCAGCCAGGCGGATTTTGCAAAAGAGGAAGCCCAGATGAGGCAAACGGATATCCGAGACGAGGCGCTCCGCTATCTGTACCGGGGTGAGCGCCACCAGCAATATGCACTCAACATCAGTGGTGGCGGCGATAATTACCGCTATTACCTCGCTGCAGGCTATGACAGAAACAACGGCATCCTCGTGGGCAACAGCGCCGAACGACTCAACATCAACCTGCAGAATACCTTCCGGCCGCTGAAAGGGCTGGAGGTAACCACCGGGGTTTGGTACACCCAGCGGCAGACGGCAAATAACGGCATCGGCCTCTCTGATCTTGCTCCGGGCTCGGGACAGACCGTGAGCACCTATGCGCGGTTGGCCGACGATCAGGGCAATGCGTTACCAATCCCTTACGAAAGGCGGCTGGCCTATTACGACGAAGCGGCGGAACTCGGTTTGCTTGACTGGCATTTCCGCCCGCTCGACGAGCTGGCCCATACCGACCGCGGTAGCCACGATACGGAATACCGCCTCAACGCCAGCGTGCGGTACAGCTTTCTGAACAGCTTTAGCGTACAGGCTACCTATCAGTACGTGCGGCCAACGGGTACAAGTGAGACGTACTACGGGCCGGAGACCTACTACGTGCGTAACCTGGTGAACCGCTTCACGCAGGTGGACGGCGCACAGATTGTGCCTTACGGCGGCATGCTGGAGGGTGGGCTTAACGGGCTGACCAACATCCACTCGGGCCGTTTGCAGCTCAACTACAACCGTGAATTCGGCTTGCACCGCATCACAGCGTTGGCAGGCGGGGAAATCCGGCAGAGTGTCGGACAGACAAGCCCCGGGTTCCGGATATACAACTATGACCGCGACCTGCTCACCGGTACGGCCAACTTCAATTACTCGCAGTCGTATCCCACGAACCCCACCGGCAGTGCACAGCTCAGTGCGCCTTCGGTATCCATGGGCCATGTAACCGATCGGTTCCTCTCGTATTTCGGCAATGCGTCGTATACGTATTGCGATCGCTATACCCTTTCCGGTAGCCTGCGCTGGGATGGAAGTAATCTCTTTGGGGTAAAGACCAACCAGAAAGGGGTACCGCTGTGGTCCATCGGCGGAAGCTGGGAGGCAAGTAAGGAGGCATTCTACAGCGTTGGCGACTGGCTGCCGTATCTGCGGCTTCGGGCTACCTACGGCAGTGCGGGGAATGTGAATAAGCAGGTGAGTGTACTCCCCACGATAAATTATGCCTCTGATGGTACCACCGGGCTACCCTTTGCACGGGTGCGCAATATAGGTAACCCGTCGCTGCGGTGGGAGCAGGTAAACACGGTAAATGCGGCGGTGGATTTCGGGTTGTTCAACCGCCGGATACAGGGCAGTGTGGAGTATTACAACAAATATGCGAGCGACCTGATTGGGGAGGATTACCTGCCCCCATCAACGGGTGTCAGTCTATGGGCAACCAACCTGTCTAACGATATAAATTACGCTAATCTACGGACGCAGGGATGGGATGTGCAACTGACGGGCCGGAATTTTACAGGCGCATTCAGTTGGGAAACAACGGCGCTGTTCAGCCAGGTGAGGAATCGGATAACGAATTTCAATACACCGGAGGTATCGACAATAAGCCTGTATTTTTCGAGTCCGCCGCCAAGCGCGGGACAATCCAGGGACGTCGTGTATACGTATCCTTGGATTGGGCTTGACCACGAAACGGGAATGCCGCTTGTGGAAGTAGATGGCGAAATCGGCATGGAGTATACCGACTACATCCGCAATTTCCGCAAGGAAGACCTCCTCATCGCAGGCGTGCGGATACCACCGTACTATGGTTCGCTGATGAACACATTTTCATGGAATGACCTGCAATTGAGCTTCAATATCAACTGGAAAGCGGGCTATGTGTTCCGGCGCAGTTCGATCACGCCGGGCGAGGAATACTTTAATGTTTATCACATGGATTATTTCAGGCGCTGGGAAAAGCCGGGCGATGAGGCACACACGGATGTGCCTGCCCGGGCAGAAACGGTGCAGGCATACCGGAGCCAGTCGTACATGTATTCGGCGGCGTTGATAACGAAGGGGGATCACATCCGCTTGCAGGACATCCGCCTGTCCTACACGTTTGCCCGGAACCGGTTCAAGACGCTTCCCGTGGAATACATCCGCGTCTATGCCTACACGCATAACCTCGGTATCCTGTGGCGGGCAAACGGCAACGGCATTGATCCGGATTATCAGCTGGCGGAGTACACCGCACCCCGGACATTTGCGATGGGGATGCAACTTGATTTTTAACCTAAATACCAAATGACATGAACGATATAAAAACGTTAATCGCATTAATCGCATGCCTTGCACTGGGCGCATGCGGTAAGGAATTCCTCGAGGTAAAGCGCAGCAAAAGCCAGGCAGTGCCTGCGGAGATATCCGATTTCCAGGGCATACTGGACAACTGGCGGGAAATGAATAGCAGTTCTTCCCACAGGTTGGGTATAGTCGGTGCGGATGAATATTACGTTGCCGACAACCATTGGCGGGCACTTTCAGATCCCTATGAGAAAAACGGTTACATATGGGCGGACGACGTATATGAGGGAAAGGAAGTGGACGACTGGAACGCGGCGTATTACCGGATACTGTTAGCCAATATGGTGCTGGAGGGTACGGATAACATTCAGCCCTCACCCGCCGAACAGGAAGCGTGGGATAAGGTGAGGGGCAGCGCGCTTTTCTTCCGGGCGTGGAATCACTACCAGCTGGCTCAATTATTTTGTAAACCCTATGATCCCGCGACGGCATCCGAAGACATGGGGATTCCGCTGCGGCTGCAAACGGACGTGACACGTAGTGTGGGCCGCGGTACGGTCGAAGCAACCTATAGTCAGATTGTTCAGGACCTTAAAGAAGCGGCGGAGCTGCTGCCCGTGGAGTCTTTAAACAAGATGCAGCCCTCCCGCCCGGCGGCCTGCGCATTGCTTGCACGTGCCCTGCTCAATATGGGAGATTACGCGCAGGCGGGCGAATATGCAGGGATGTGCCTGTCGCTGAGGGACGAATTGGTCGACTTTAATAGACTGGATTTGACGACAAACCAGTTGTTCGTGTCCGACTACGGCGCGTCGAATCCCGAAGTGCTGTTCTTTTGTTTTGCGGCAAGCGGTACAATTACGAGCAACAGCCGGTTTCATGCGGATTCAGTGCTACTGGATATGTATGCGCCGGGAGACCATCGATTGTCCGGATATTTCCGGGACATTGGAGGCGGGAGGCAGGTGTTCAAGGGCTCCTATCAGGGGGGTACCTCATTTTTTACCGGATTGGCTACGGACGAAATGTATCTGATAGCGGCGGAATGCCAGGTTCGCAATGGGAACATACCGGATGCCCGGAACTATCTGAATACCTTGCTGGAACATCGCTACGATGCGTCGTTGTTCAGTCCGGTATCCACCGGGGACAGGGGCCAGTTGTTACGGATAATCCTGGATGAAAGACACAGGGAGTTGGTATTGCGCGGCCTGCGGTGGGAAGACCTCCGGCGGTTGAACAAGGAACCTGAATATGCAACTTCGGTGGTGAGGGAGGTGATGGCCACGCGCTATGAGCTGCCACCCGGTTCTCCACGGTGGGTCTGGCCGATACCGGACAATGAGGTGGATTTGGCCGATATCCCGCAGAACGACCGATAACGGAAGCGGGAGGAAAACATATGCTTTCCTCCCGCTCCTCTTTGTTTGGCCGAATTCGGGAACTAATTCTCCTCTTCCGGTTGCCTAGCCTCGCCTAATATGCTGACCAGCATATCACTCTCGGCTTCCTGTACCGTAGCCGGTTTTTCCGGCTGATTGTTTGGATCGCTCCTGTCGAATGACAATTCGATAGCGCAATTATGACCTTCGTTATCAAATTGCGCACAAGACGTGGAATCCTCGGCAGGGGGAGCAGGAATGAGGTTTCCGATACTCTGCAAGGCAGGATTTTCGGGATCCGTAGGAGAAGGGGTTACCTCGTACCATCCATCATCCGGAGCAGCAAACCGCTCGGCAAACTTAAACGCCGAAAACCCGATAAACGTAGCTACTAAAGCCAACATGAAAAAGTACTGTTTAATAAAATTTGTTGTTTCTGTAATCATACAATGGACTTTTCTTTCGCATTTGGAAAAAAAGCACCCCAAAAAAAGGTTTTGTTTAACTTGTGGCTTTTCAAAGCCATTACACTTGTCCGGTCACTGACGTGGAGATTCCGGTCACGTGCCTCCGCATATACCTTCGGCATATGCCAACAGACAGGATGAGTTTTTACAAGGCCCTGCGCCTGAACAGGGCGAACTTGCGAGGGAAACGCTTAGCGAAAGCAAGCAGACATCGTTTGACAATAAAGTGCCCGGCAATATCGTTCGCTGTGTCCGCTTGCCGGAATATTTGCACTGCCTTCTGATATTTCCGCCGACGGCTGCCAGGGAGTGCCGGACAAGTAAGCCATATGCCAAGGACCGCCAATAAGAAGAAAATCGCATTGAACCACAAGTGATCGTCCCAGGATAGGCCGCTGATGACCGATCCGCACCCGCAGGGGCGCTTTTCATACCAGCCGAGCACACCGAAACCGATGAACAGGGTGAAGGACAGCATCAAGATGGCAGATAACCACATGCCCTGATGTGTGCGTTTCCTGCTACGGGGCCAGGCAATCAGCGCGGCGGCACCCAGCTCGGCCAATGGCAGCAACCAGAATAGGATATCCGTACTCCACTCCGGAATCGGCTGACGCCGCAGGGTGCTGTGGAACCCCGAAAGATCCCACAGCTTCTCTACGGCTACCGGAGACCACAACGCCAGGAGAGTCAACCTGATTATACCTGCTATGATGGATTTCGTTTTCATCTTTTGTCTTCCTTTTTGAACTGCCTTTGTGCTATTTTCTTTCGAAGATAGGATAGGGAAGACCCCGCTTGGGGGGCGGGCCAGCAGCCTTAACAGGGCGCGGAAATAGGCTAGGGGGCGGTAGGAATTTAGGGGTGTGGGCTCGGCGACGCATGAAGGGCCAGTTTTGGGCGAACTAAGGGGGCGGATTCACCGCCCCCCAAAAAGTTGAAGATTTCGAAAAAACGTTACTTTCCGCGACAACTGGAAAGCAACAGCCTGAACAACTTGACAAGCGCTTCCCTTTTGTCACTGAGTCTTTCTTCGACACGGTCGGCTGCGCTGTAATACTTAGCATTGTCTGACTTTCGGAGCGAATGTGCCGAAAGCTTTACACCTTCCGGGCCACGGATAACTGCGGTATACGCTTCAGATGCTTCCTTTTTACTACCATAGGCGGCATACACGCCCGCTTCAAAATCCAGATTGAAATGCACATTTTGTTCATCCGGGGGAATATTGACGATCAATGTGCTAGCTTCTTGTACCTCTTCAAGCAGCTTTCTGTCTGTAAGCAGTTCCTTCCGTCGCTCCAAATAAGCCAATAGCTGCGCTTTCAGCGGCTTGCGCCACGTCTGGTATCCCAACTCGGTTTGCTGGTCGATGTGTTCGATATCGTTGATGAACTGGTAGATCAGTTCGAGGGCATCGATGGAGCCTCTACCATGCAAAGCTTGCACCGTTGTGCGCTCCCACCAATTGTACACGCCCATGTGGTTGTAATTGTACTGGATGAAGAACCGGAAGAGGCGCAGGTTCCAATCTTTCGGGAGCGTACTTTGGCTCAGCTCAGTAAGGACGGGCAGAAATTGCTGTAAGTATCGATAAGTGGCATAATTCAGGGTGCCAGTAGGCTGGCTCCGGATCAGGTGAAAGCCGTGTGTGATTTTATCGATGAGCACAGGGTTGACCTGCTTTTCGACCAACGCGGGTACGATGATGCGTTCCTGCCTGAGAAGTTCGTCGTTGAGTTGCCGTTCGTACACCAGTGGCACGGATGTCTTCAGGTTTATGGGGACCTGGAATTTCTGCTCGCAGAATTGCAGGGTTTCAAGAAGCCGCACGAGCATCGGTATAAGCGGCTCATCGGGGCTTGGTGGCGTATGTTGATCAATGAGCTGCACCAGATCGGCATGGAAGTTTTGGGCATCCCATACGGCTACGCGATCGGGATTGTTTTTGAATACCGTGTACACCTCGGTTTCAATACGGGTTAGTTGCTGGTCGAAGTGTTGCCATTTCGTTTCAGAGTCCGTGGGATCCGAATCGTTCAAAAGTATATCAATTTGCTGTTTAATGGAAAGTAACTGTCTAATCATAATGGTCTGCTTTAGTATCTGGGGCAGGGCAATACGGATTACTCAGTGTGATGTTATCACAACTTGCTTTTAATCAGGTATTTATTTTAATTTTTTCTTGGTTTGTTTATTTCATATCGTTACCTTAGCCTAACTAACTAATGGCCGCTCAGCCCTATTATACATAAGTATAGTCGCCGCGGGCAGGCAAAAAGTACCAATAAGCGTATGATTTTTTTTCCGGCATGGATCCATATGACACCTATACCGATAAGCAATTGTTCGAGTTTCTTGCCGAAACCCGGAAACAAAGGGATATGGAACGATTGCTCAAAGAAATCATCAGACGTTACGAAAAGCCGTTGGCAACGAAACTAAGATTGACAATTCCCTATGACGAGGACTTAATTGGCCGTATAGTGAACGACGTATTCATCGATGTGTGGAGAAAACGGCGGAAGCTGGCATCTGTGGAAAGCCCGCGGGCATGGCTGTTGAAGGTACTGAGCTTCAAGATGAGCGATGCCATCCAAAAGATGAAAGGAAGGGAGGTATATGTGGATTTCACAAACAGTGATTACCAGGAGATCCCGGAAAACCATCCTGATTTTGATGAGGAGCGTTATGAGCGGATGGTACAAAAAATCCAGGGGGCCATTGCAAATCTGCCCGTCAAACGAAGAGTCGCCTTTACGATGAGGATATTCGATGAGCTGAGCATCGCGGGAATTGCGCGGATACGGAAGCTGAGCGAGCAGACCGTTAAAAACCATGTAGGCCTCGCCAAGCAGCAATTGAAAAAGATGCTTGGAAGTGGAAAAAGCAGGAAGGAGGGTTGCAAATAATGTACAATCCGACAAATATCAAGAAGATCATCCGGCGGGGGCTGGAAAGGAAGTTGAGTGCACAGGATGCCGCCATACTCAAATCTGCCCGGATGATCTACGAAGAAAATGAACTGCTGGAGATGGAGATGGATGTGTTGGAGGAAATGGCGGCAGAAGGCCCGATGGGTGTATTGGGGCAGCAAAACATCGATGCACGCGCTATTATCCGGGAAGAGCGGAAGCAGTATATCCGTCAGTTACTTACCGGAGGTATGCGGGTATGTGCGGGTATTGCGGTGGTGTGGTTGATCGCTTGGGCTGCATGGGCCGTCAACGATTGGTGGAGTGAGCGGACGGTGCCATCTGCCTACGAAAAATTGGTGGTGGCCGGCAGCCGGATTCCCTCATCCGAATTTGCCTGTACGGTTTACTGGGACAATTCCATCACGGCAGTGGGCAAGGAGAGCAGCGGGCGCTTGGGCCGTTTTGGAGACAAAGAGTTGCACCGCCGCGACAATGGCGAACTCGAGTTGGTTCAGTTGCCATCGCAATTCGCTATTTCGGCAGGTCACCAGCCAGACATCCGGGTGGTCACCGGTGCGCAGCAGCAGTGTGCGGTGTGGCTTCCGGATGGGAGTTTGATACGGTTGGATGCCGGATCCAGCTTGTCGTTTCCGATGGAAAAACGGGGTGCTCCGAATACGGAAATCAGCGTGACGGGCCGGGCATTAATCCGGGTACGCGAACATGCGGATCAACATCCGCGGACGGTGTTGCTCCATACCCCCAATGGATCGCTGGCTACGCAGGAGGGCGAATTTACCGTGCTGGCCAGCCGGACGGATACCCGGGTGGTGCTGCTGGATGGGAGGGTAGAGGGGCAATTCCCGATCGATGACGGACACCGTATCCTCACTAATATGGGCGATCAGGTTACATACGACCGCTGTTGCACGGATGCCCAGGGAAACATCAACATGACACTCTCTGAAGTTACACGTACGGACCCGTGGCAGGCAGTGGCATGGACCACCCGGGAGAGGAATTACCGGAATGTCCCGCTCAGGGCTTTTGTCCAGGAGATGAACCGGACATATAACCTGGGGGTGAAGAGCGTAAACTGCATCCCCGAAGAAAAGACCATTACGGCTTCGATACATTTCAAGGATCCGGTAGATAAAATCTATGGCTACATCCGGAAGGCTGGGTTAATCATGTACGAGAGTAATGGCATGATCAGTTTCTGCGGTCCGGAGTTTGACCCCGGCCGGATTCGATATCCGGTTGGGATCGATGATTCGCTGGACTTGATGGACGTGTTGCATGGCCGTGATTTGCTGGCGGCGGTGCTAAGTAACCAAGATGAAAAGCGGCATTGAACCAAGCACTGAACACTCCGAAAATCCCCGATTTCAGCCATTGTTTACCCCGTCTGTCGTGCGGTATTTTGTGCCATGATACGCTTTCTGCGGTGATCGCCGGGTTACACCTGGGATTAACAAGAAGAGCCAAAAGCCGAGGCCTAATACGATAAATGGATCCGCTGTCATGTGGGAAGCGTACCCTACAATGGGTTGCTGACATACACAACTAACTTTTGCGCCTTACTTTTGCAACACACAATCTTACTGACAGATGAAGACATTGATCATGGTTATCCATCCCGACATGGCGAATTCGGTCATCAATAAAAGATAGGTTGACGAGTTGGGTAAACATCCTGAAAAATACAAAGTCCGCCTCTTGCATCAGCTTTACCCCGATGGGAAAATCGATGTGGCGGCAGAACAAAAGCTGATTGAACAATACGACAAAGTTGTGTTTCAGTTTCCGTTTTACTGGTTCAATTGTCCGCCGCTCTTCAAACAATGGCTGGATGAGGTGCTTACCTATGGATGGGCTTACAGTAGCAATAGTGGGTACAAGGTTGCGGGGAAAAAAATTGTATTAGCCCTTTCCGTTGGGATCGATGAACACGAGTGCCGCTCGGAAGCCAAGTACAAATACACGTTGGCTGAATTAACCCGACCCTTCGAACTGACTTTTGAATATGTAAAAGCCGATTATAGGCCGTTTTTGCTTATTATGGCATTGAACTGAATAGCGAAAAGGATTGGATAGAACGAAGTGTACCCATCTCGGCTTAGCAACAGAGGGTATTATCGGTACCGAGTACGAAAATGGTGCTGTAGCGTTCTTTCGGTTGCAGGATGGCTTGCAATTGGCCTTATGGCCTTGGACTAGCATAGCCGCGGACACCGGTCTGCCTGTAGGCGGCGGCACGCCCGGTGCGTTTACCATTGGCCATAACGTGAAGAGTAAGACGGAAGTGGATCAAGTGATGGACTAGGCGGCAAAAGCCGGAGCTGCCATCGTCAAACCGCCGCAACAGACGTTTTATGGCGGTTATGCAGGTTACTTCCGGGATGTTGACGGCCATTTGTGGGAGGTGCGATGCCCGCCCTGTGGGTCAATCGCGGACGATCAGGGAGCATCACCGTTGTGTAATTGATCGACGGCATGGCCATGTTGGTCCATCGCCTTGATAAATCACGGTTCAGTCGGTTATATCACGGTATATCCATTCCCTGTAAATAAAACTCGCCCGTAAGTGTATGTGACGGTGCAGGTCCGCAGGGAACGTCTTCTGGGTCGTAATAAAATACGTCTACTGAAAAGCTGCCCTGAACATCATATAATGTGCCGGCACCGGGAACGGCCATGGTTTCAGTTCGGCTGATGGCCAAGGTTACAGGAACAAATGTCTCGCTATCGGCGTCGGGAATGCAATTTCCCAAATAGGGAATCCCAGTATATTTTATATTGTAATGGTTCATGCTCATTCCGTTTGTTACGAGTTCCACAGTATAGGGAAGGGAAGAAGATTCATCTCCTTTTATGTAGGTCCTGGGATGCCTACTAAAATCAAGAGCCTCACCCATAATTTTAAGGGATAACATGAAGTCTATGCCGCCGACAGCCTGCAACAACAATTTTTCATCGTCACCTGGAGTAAAGGCCACTGTAGCATTGGTCTGGTCAAACATGTACGCATTGCCGTCAAACGTTATTTTCATAAAATAGCCGTCCACAATTGTTATGTTGGAAAAGAGAATGGCGTTGGTGCTTCCGCCGCCGGGTCTTTCGGCTTCTATGGTGGCGGCTACTTGCACGGGGTTATTAGGACTGGGTACTTGTGCAGGAGCGGTATAGGTGGCTCCCAGATTCTGCGATTGCAGGCTGCCCTTATTGCCCTGCGTGGGCGCGGTGGCACCATCCAGCGACCAGCGGGTTACACGCATGGCACTGTACCGGTCTATTTGCAGCAGCTGCTCCATAGAAGGTATGGGGGCGAGTTCCTCCTCCTCTTTCGGGTGTATGGGGGTGAGCGGCACCAGTTCATCGTCATCGCCGCCGGCGGCAGGCTTCAAAAAACCGGTAACGGCTATTTGCCGCGTTTGTTTCACGCCCACCACGGCACTTTCAGGAGCCATCCGCAAATCCATCACCCTGCCGTTTGCCCAATCACTGAAATGGATAGTTTCCACGGTGACGGTTCCCGCCGCTTCGTCGGCAACGGCACGCGTATCGCCCAACCACGTGCCGTCGGCTTGCTGCGTTACAATCCATGCGAACATTGCGGGGATGTTGTCGTATTTTGTCGTAATCTTCACGGGCTTCGCAAAGGTGATGCCTTCGGGCGTTAGCCGAAAACTCTTGCCGGCACCGAGCGGCGCGGTGTTGGTGATTTCCTGAATACCGATGGTCTGCGTGCCGGTCAATGCACCTGCGGGAATTTCAACCTTGATCTCTCCGCCGGGCGACTGCACCGTACCGCCGCCTGTGCCTACGGACTGGCTTATGCTAATGCCACCCGCAATGACTTCGCCCTTGGGCGTAACGGCGGGTGTGAGGTTGGAGAAATCCGGCGGTGCAGGATGGTCGGCGTCTTTGTTGCATGAGATGAGTAACAGTCCCAGCGATGCAACGAATACTATGATCATTCCTAAGTTGCGCTGTTCGAAGCAGTGGTTAGCGCAGCCAGCCCCTAAATTGCTTTTGATTGTTTTGAAAGTTGTCATCGTTATGAAATTCTATGCCGTTGATATCAATATGCCCAGGTCCGTACCGTGCCGTCGGTGTCCAAGCGGCGCACCTGATGCTCGTCCAGAACGAACAGGGTGCCGTCCGGAGCGTAACAGATGTTTTTCGCCTTGCGGAAATTGGCGTATGCGGCGGTTCCGTCGTGGGGTGCTTCCTCGTGACCGGCGCGGTAAGGGGTGCCCCACTTGCCGAAGGACTGTCCAGTCAGCACTGTGAGTTTTGCGGCCTTCTCGTCCAAACGGGTGATTTGCCTCGTTGCCTGGTCGTCCATTATGATGGTGGTCGCCACAATCCTGCCCTTTGCGTCCACTGTGAGCGACCAGATGGCATCCGTATTCTGCCCTACGGGGCTGCGTCCTCCCTTCACATTATAATAAATGCGACGGGCTTGCCCGTCGGGACGAATGCGCCATACACTGCTATGCAAGTCGTGCGGCTTGGCGGTAATGAACCCTCCGCCGGCTACCAGTTCGTTGTGTACCGGATCCCACGCAATATGTTCGAGCGTAATACGCTCCTTTGGGTCTAATGCCTTGTTGCTCCAGCTACGCTCAGCGCTGATGACAGTGAAAATGGCGCCGTCTGGCGAAATGCGGAGTAGTTCTTCGAATTTCTTGTTGCTTACCCAAATGTTGCCAGAGGGGTCTTGCACCGGCATACCGGGATGCTCCAAGCCTTCGGCAACCGTCTGCATGCGCCCGTCTGGAAAGATGCGAACTACTTTCGTCCCTACTCTGTTGGTATTGATTTCTTCTGTAAAAATGGTGAGCAGCGAGCCGTCCGGAGCTATGCTGAATTCGTCGCTTGGATGCACACCGGGATTTGGGCTGCCAATAGGGCGTGACACCAGCGAGGTAATCGCGCCATCGGGCGAAATCTTCCACCAGCCTATACCCTTAACACCACCCTCCGCATCCAGTCCGGCAGAGCCTGCAAGCACCAGGCTGCCGTCCGGCGCAGATTGCAAATGGTACATCTCGCTAAACATCGGACGTTCGGGAGAGAGATAAGGATTCATCGCAACGACTTGCTTGATCGTGCTGTCTTCTGCTGGTTTGAATTTCTTGCCTACCCCAGGGTCGAGCCACCGTACCTGCGGTGGCTGGCTGACTTTCGCGGTGGCTTGCGGTGCGTCATAGGACACGGCTACCGAGGCTAAAACCTTACCGGACATTCCGGAAGAAGAGACCCCGACCGACTTCCCCGAAGAAGCTGAACTTTGCTCTTTTTCAGAAGAACTGCCTTTCTGGTAGGTCTTCGGATCGGTGGCTTTGTCCGCCGCTTGGTCGACCGCTTCTTGGGTTTTCTGCTCCACTTTGCGCTCCACAGCCCTTTCTGCGGACTTCACCACTTTGTCCCCCAGTTTTTTGAGGAACTGCGCCTGCGTAGCGCTGCTACACATCAGGAAAAGCAAAATTATAAAAGCAGCAGGGAACGTTTGCAGGGGCAGAAAATGCCCCATTCCCGTGGTATTACCCCCTCTGGGGTGTTGTTGCTTTCTGGAATTCGCCATTATTTTAAAAATTTTAAATCGTGATGCGTTTTTATGAAACCTTTTATTGATTATCAATGCTTCGCCAGTGTGGTCACGGTATTATTTCTGTCTACGAGAACGAGCAGCAAGCCGCTTGCTATGGCTTCAAAATAGCTGTCAAATACTTCTGTGTCGCCCTGAAAGCGGTTGGTAAACTGTATTTTCCAACTGTTCTGAATGGTGTAGCTGCCTTGGTATTCTACGTGTGAAAACTGCATATCACCAATCATACCGGAAGCTCCCGAGTGGTCGCTTTCGTATTGGTTGCCGGAAAAAAACCGAAATTTATCGGCCACCGCAACGCCCGTAGCGCCTGCATAGCCGCCGTTGGCATAGTAGTAGCTCAATGTGGAGGTATTGCCGGATGACCATGTGCCCGTGAGCAAATCCGATGACAGGGCAAACCGATTGCGCCATTGCATATTGGCCAGTTTGTTCCAGCTGTTGATCTGATCCATATAATCCCAGCTTGAGGAATTGATGTAATTATTTCCAAATTCATTTTCAAAAGCGGATTTGCTGTCTGCAACCACGAGCATATACCGCCCGTTGCCCGTGCCGTAATGCTTTTTAAAGAAAACAAGATGAACCGGCTTGCCCGTTTCATTATCCATAGCGTCTGCGGTTAAGAAAGTGATACTTTCAAAACTCTGGATGCCTCTATCCTGGACGGAGGTAATGTTGGAAAAATGGGGAACCACCAAAATGCTGGCAGCATGATCATTTCCTTCCGCCAAATTGGAATGATACGCATCCGCTTGTTGGTTCGGGTGAAAAATGTAGATTTTCAACTGCCCTTTTGCCACTTCCGTCCAGTTATCTTTTATGTGGCTTACCCAGCCGTCGTCCCATTGGGTAGCCAGCAAGCTGAGGTCAGCATGCTCAAAGCCGTTGGCATCGTCGTCCGGATTAGGGTTATCGTCATCCGCTTTGGAGCACGATGTGGCAAAGAGCATCACAGCTGTGCAAAGCGCCATTGCTGGTTTTAAAACTGCTTGTTTCATTTTTTAATCAATTTTTCCATTACAAAGTTGAGACGTGGATACACACGAAACAATCCCGCGAAAAGTGGAAATTTGAAAGGATAAAATTCCCCCGAAAAGGGGATTGGCGGCAGCGGAGGGTTATCACTATCTTTACAGCATGAAGATATTTATATCTGTCCTTTTTTATATGGCGTTTTATGTTGGCAACTCACAAGATATTGTAAGTGAGAACATTACCGAACGGATAGGACAGATGCGTCTGTTGCCGTTGGATACCGCACAGGTGAACCAAATGCGCAGATTAGGTTTTTCTTTAATGGAAAAAGACAAAAATCTTTCCCGTCGGTTACTCGAAGAGGCATTGGATAAAAGCCTGAAAGTAAAAGAACCGGAAAGCATCATAGACTGCTACCGGCTTTTGGGAATCTGGTATGCAAACTACGGTGATAATGGACGGGCAATGTTGCATTATCAATTATCTTACAAGGTCGCTGAAAAAAATAAAAAGCTGAACCTGATGGCAGGTGTCCTCTATAATATGGGCAACGTGCAATATTGGCGCAGCCGGTACGACAGTTGTATTTATTACTATCAGCAGGCGCAACGCCTCTATGAGACCCCAGGATTTATAAAAAATGCCGGCATAACGCAAAATCAATACGACCGCAGGACTTCGGAGCTGTACCAGAACATCGCAACCGTTTTCGGCACCCTGAGCAATTTTAGGAAAGCCCACGAATATATGGACAAGGCGATTGCCATTGCTCAAAAATATGACAGCCGGGCCGCCCGGGAAAACCTCGCCTTTTTTCAGCAGGAAAAAGCAGGGCTGTATGACGACAGCGGCGAAACAGAGAAAGCCCTGAGGCTGCGGTTGTCCTATCTGCCGGGCATAGAAAGTGCCCAGTTCGACAGACCTTTGGAAAATGCCTACGTTAATATCGCAACCGAGTATTTAGAGCTGAAAAAAACCGACTCGGCCGTGTTTTACGCCGATAAGCATGCCGCGCTCGCCCAAAAGCTTAACGAACCGGAATACACCGCATCCGCTGATTTTTTGCAGGCTAAAATTGCGTACCAAAACAAAAATTATCGGAAAGCGGAAATATATATCGAAAAAGCGAAATCCTATTATGAAAACGTTGAAGATTTATTTGGAAAAAATAAATTCTACGGGCTTATCAAGGATATAGCATTTGCCAACGGGCATTACAGGGATGCCTTTTTGTATGCACAAAAATACGATGAAACAAAAGATAGTCTACAAACCGGCAAACAGGCTATCGAATTCATGGAAAGGGAAATGCGTTACGAAACCGAAAAGAAAGAAACACAGATTAAACTCCAGGAAGCAGAAATCAAACAAAAAAAACTGTTCAATTACATTTTTACCGGCTGCACGTTGGGATTAATACTCATCCTTGTGTTACTGTACCGCAACCACCGCCACCGACAAAAAATACAAAAAGCCAAGATAGAAGAATTAGAATTAGGAAAACAATTAGCCGCTACAGAAGCCATCCTCAAAGGTGAAGAGCAGGAACGAAGCCGCCTGGCAAAAGACCTGCACGACGGACTGGGGGGTATGCTCAGCGGAATAAAATTACAATTAGGAGCGATGAAAGGAAACCTGATACTTACGGAAGAAAACGGTGCACTATTTAACAATGCCCTGAACAAACTGGACCAGTCTATTTCCGAAATGCGCCGTGTGGCGCACAATATGATGCCCGAAGCCCTGATACAACTGGGACTGGAGCAGGCGCTGCAGGACTATTGCAGCAGCATCAGTGCATCCGGTACTTTTACCGTCAACACCGAATTTTACGGCCTTGGACAACGGTTGAGTGCTGCTACCGAAGTAACGGTTTACCGGATTATACAGGAGCTGGTCAATAATGCGGTGAAACATTCAAGCGCCAAAAGCATACTGGTACAGGTGCTGCGCCGCGATCAGTGGCTCAGTATTACGGTAGAAGATAATGGTAGGGGCTTTGATGTCGCGCACTGGCAGGAAAAGCCAACGGCCGGATTGCAGAATATTGAATCGAGAGTGCATTATCTCGGCGGAAACATGGATATTAAATCTGCACCGGGAAAAGGTACGTCGGTATATATAGAATGTAAAATCGAGCACAATGGGTAGGATAAACGTGTTGGTGGCAGACGATCACCCTATGGTACTGGAGGGGATGCGCAGTATGCTTGCTGAAATAGATTTTGTAGCAGTGGCGGGTCTAGCGCAAAATGCCTCTCAGGCATTGGAGCTGATTAAGGCCAATAAGCCTGATATTGTCATTACCGATATCAATATGCCTGAAATAAGTGGCATAGAACTTACGGCAGAAATCGGAAAAGAATATCCGGGGATAAAGGTCATTGCGATGAGTACTTTCAACGAACGCAGCTATATTTCCCAGATGGTGCAGCAGGGTGCATCTGGTTACCTGCTCAAAAGCGCATCGAAAGAGGAAATAGAAACGGCGATCCTTACCGTCAACGCGGGCAGGCTGTATATGAGCTTAGATCTGGATATGAGCAAACAGGAGCAACAGGAAATAAAAAAAATTCCGGTGCTGACCAGCCGCGAAAAAGAAGTACTCTTGTTGATAGCGGAGGGGCTTACTAACCCGCAAATAGCGGAAAGGTTATTTGTAAGCCCCTATACCGTTGATAGTCATAGGAAAAACCTGCTTACAAAATTTGAAGTAAACAACACGGCAGGATTGATTAAGCTTGCTGTAAGGATTGGATTGGTTTAAATAACCGGCCTACCTGCAGGCAGGGTATGCCCGGTGCGTTTACCATTGGCCATAACGTGAACAGTAATACGGAAGTGGATCAAGTGATGACGTTTTATGGCGGTTATGCGGGTTACTTCCGGGATATTGATGGCCATCTATGGGAAATGGTTTGGAACCCTTCTTTATTCGTGGAGGAATAAGATGCCTTGATCGCCGGATTTCAAAGTTTAGCTTCAGATATTTCAAAGTTTTACTTCAGATATTTCAAAGTTTAGATTCGTCACCGGCCCCCGCCAGTCTGGCAAAACCACCTTATTGAAATCATAGAGATTTGGCGTTTTGGGCTGGATTCAGCCCCCCGCCGGATCGTAATAGCTTAGGTACCAATCGATAAATTTCTTTACCCCGGCATCCACGGAGGTTTGAACCTCGTAGCCGAAATCTGCTTTCAATTTGTCGACATTGGCCCACGTCTTTTCCACATCGCCCGCCTGCATGGGCAGGTATTCCCGGATGGCTTTTTTGCCGGTGTGCTTTTCGATGGATTCGATGAAATCCAGCAGCCTGACCGGTTTACTGTTGCCTACATTGTAAAGGGTATACGCCGGTAGTTGCCAATCCGATGTGGCAGCAACGATACGGTTGATGCTATGGGCAACGTCGTCTACGTACGTGAAATCACGGTATAGGTTTCCATGGTTGAAAACCCGGACGGGCTTACCCTTTAGGATGGCGTCCACAAACAGGAACATGGCCATATAGGGCCTGCCCCAGGGGCCGTAAACCGTAAAGAAACGCAAACCGGTTGTTTTCAGTCCATACAGATGGCTGTAGGTATGCGCCATCAATTCGTTGCTGCGCTTGGTGGCTGCATAGAGGCTCACCGGATGGTCCACACGGTCGTCTTCCGAAAAGGGAATCTTATCATTTGCTCCGTAGATGGAAGAGCTGGATGCGTAGATCAGGTGGCCGATGTGATGCTGACGGCAGCACTCCAGCACATTGGCAAAACCAACCAGGTTGGAATGCACGTAGGCCTGCGGATTTTCCAGGGAATACCGAACGCCGACCTGTGCGGCTAAGTGCACCACCAGCTCGAATTTTTCGTGCCGGAAAAGTGCATCCAATTTATCTAAATGGGTGATGTCCAGCAGCTGAAAACGATAGTTCGGGTGGGTTTTGCTGGGTACTAGTTCACCTTCCCATACTTGCTGCCGGTCGATGCCACAAACTGCCAATCGCGCGTATTTCAGGTCGACATCGTAGTAGTTGTCGAGGTTATCCAGTCCAACAACCGTATGGCCTTCGGCCAGCAGCATCTGCACCGCATGAAAACCAATGAAACCCGCTGCCCCGGTTACCAAAATCTTCATCCGGGTGGTTATTATTGGTACCCCAATAGCCGGAGTACCTGTTTGCTGTTCTGTTCTTCGCCGAATACTTCAAAGTTGAACGTCTCATCTCGGTTCCGCCGGATGAGCACATGCTTGGGTGAGGGGAGCAGGCAGTGGTGAATGCCGCCGTATCCACTCAGCACCTCCTGGTAGGCACCGGTGTGGAAGAAACCGAGGTACTGTATTTTGCGGGTTTTGGGCATGAACACGTTGTTCATGTGGGCTTCCTGGTTGTAATAGTCCTGCCCGTCGCACGTAATACCCCCAAGGTTTACGCGTTCATATTCCGAATCCCAGTTGTTGATGGGCAGCAGGATGTATTTTTGATTGAGCGCCCACACATCCGGAAGGTTGGTAATGAAAGAGCCGTCCAGCATCAGCCACTTTTCCCGGTCGTTCTGCTGCTTGCGCCCAAGTACTTTGTACAGGATTCCCGAGGCTTCCGCCACGGTGTATTTACCGAATTCGGTAATGATGTCGGGTTCCATCACCTCATGCTGGGCGCAGATCTGCTTAATCCGGTTGACGATTTCATTGACCATATATTCATAGTCGAAATCATGCACCAGCGAATCTTTGAAGGGCATGCCCCCGCCGATGTCCAGCGTATCGAGGTCAGGGTTTATTTTCTTGAACTTACAG
The DNA here is from genome assembly GCF_014642075.1 of Parapedobacter defluvii. GTDB lineage: Bacteria > Bacteroidota > Bacteroidia > Sphingobacteriales > Sphingobacteriaceae > Parapedobacter > Parapedobacter defluvii. Next base: position 34,591 of record NZ_BMIK01000011.1, read on the forward strand.
TAAAGCGTGACGTATTTTTCAAGCTCATTCCAATAATAGGGCGTATCGGAAATACCCGAATTGATGAAAAAATGCAGCAGTTTAACCCGAAAGTTGGGGTTGGGTACCACTTTGTTGTTGTAGAAATCCAGAATGTCTTCCAGCCGGATGCCCAGCCGGGAGGTATAGAACTGCGAATCCGGCTGTTCTTCCGCCGCAATCCGGATGCCCAGGTTGCAGGGTTCTTCCAGCTCGACTTCATCGTCGTAGATATTGAATTCCTCCTTGTTGTCAAGTACGGGTATGATGTTCTTATACCCGTCGTGGAGCATGTCCACGATGTATTGTTTGTATTGATAGGTCTTGAACCCGTTACAGATCACGGTAATGTCCTTATTGACAATCCCCTTTTTTTCCAGGGCGTCAATCATGGGCATGTCAAAGGCCGACGAAGTCTCCAGGTGGATGTCGTTTTTCAGGGCTTCCTCTACCACATGGCGGAAATGGGAACTTTTCGTACAGTAACAGTATTTATAGGTACCCCGGTAGTTATGCTTCAAGATGGCGGTCTGGAACAATATCTTTGCCTGCTGGATCTTTTTACTGATGATGGGCAGGTAGGTAAACCGCAGCGGGGTTCCGTAAGTCTCGATCATTTCCATGAGGTTGAGGTCATGGAAATACAGCTCGTCGTCGATGATATCAAATCCATCCTGGGGAAACCCCACGCTTAGGTCAAGAAATTCCTGGTAGCTTTGCATTTTTATTTTCTTCTAAATAACCCCCTGCTTTTCAATGGCAGAAGCGAATTAGACAAACATCCATTTGCATATAAAGGCCTGTTTGTCTAAGTTTGGCAAAGATATGTTTTCGGTGTGAAATCAAACAGTTATCTAAATGTAATTTTATGATTTCGGTACCGGCGAAGGAATTAATGCTTAAATACTTACATGATCAACGCCATACAGCAACAACTTATAGAATATACCAAACAGGCAGTCAGGGAATTATATCAATCAGACGTACCCGATCATCAGATTACATTGCAGGAAACCCGGAAGGAATTTGAAGGGCAGTGGACCATCGTTACCTTTCCATTCACCCGGTTTTCCAAAAAAACACCCGAGTTGACCGGTCAGGAAATCGGAGCTTATCTCGTGCCCCGTATTTCGGCCATTGAGTCGTTCAACGTAATCAAAGGATTCCTCAATATCAGCCTTTCCGATGCCTATTGGGCGGATTTATTTAAAACAGCCATCACGGGGAAAAGTTTTGGCACGTTTGGCCCCAACGGCAGGAAGCTCATGGTGGAATACTCGTCGCCGAATACCAATAAGCCCCTGCACCTCGGCCACATCCGCAATAACTTATTGGGCTATTCGGTAGCCGAAATCCTGAAACGATACGGTTACGAGGTTATAAAAGCCAATTTGGTAAATGACCGCGGTATCCACATCTGTAAGTCTATGCTGGCCTGGCAACGGTGGGGAAACGGAGAAACCCCCGAAAGCAGCAGCCTCAAGGGCGATCACCTGGTGGGCAAATACTACGTGTTGTTCGATAGGGCGTATAAACAAGAGATCGATGCCTTGCGGGCACAGGGCCTGAGCGAGGAAGACGCCAAAAAGCAGGCGCCGATTATCCGCGAAGCCCAGCAGATGCTCCAGCAGTGGGAAGCAGGTGACGAAGCGGTGATCGGATTGTGGAAAATGATGAATGGGTGGGTGTACGCAGGTTTTGAACGAACCTACAACCGGCTTGGTGTGGATTTTGACAAATACTATTACGAGTCCGATACGTACCTGCTCGGCAAGGATATCATTCAGGAAGGGCTGGACAAGGGGGTGTTTTTCCGGAAAGCAGACAACTCGGTCTGGATTGACCTGACGGAAGACGGCCTGGATGAAAAGCTGGTGTTGCGCGGCGATGGAACCTCGGTTTACATCACGCAGGATCTGGGCACAGCTCAGCTGAAGTTTGACGAGTTCGGAATGGAGGAATCCATTTATGTGGTGGGCAACGAGCAGGACTATCATTTCAAAGTGCTCTTTCTGATTTTAAAGAAGCTGGGCAGGTCCTGGGCGGATGGGCTGTTCCACTTATCGTATGGGATGGTCGATTTACCATCGGGCAAGATGAAATCCCGGGAGGGAACCGTGGTGGATGCCGACGACCTGATGGATGAGATGAGGGAAACCGCCAAAAAGCGGACCGAAGAATTAGGCAAAACAGAAGGATTGTCAGATCCGGAAAAGGAGCACCTGTATCACATCATCGGTATGGGCGCCCTGAAGTATTTCCTGCTGAAAGTAGAACCCAAAAAACGGCTGCTGTTTGATCCCAATGAGTCCATCGACTTCCAGGGTCATACCGGCCCGTTTATCCAATATACCCATGCACGTATCAAGTCTGTGCTGGCGAAGGGAAGTTTTTCAGCACATACCCCGCTGCCCGTGCGGGATGAGTTAACGGACAGCGAGCGTGACCTGATCCGGTTACTGGGCGACTATCCGGCCGTGATTGAAGTATCGGCCAAAGAATTCAGCCCGGCACAACTGGCTAATTATTGCTTTGAAGTGGCCAAGCAGTATAATAAATTTTATCACGAGGAATCCATCCTCAAAGCGGAAGTGGAGTCCTTAAAGAATTTCAGGTTGCACCTTTCCGAGGCTACTGCCCGGATCATCGCCGATGGGATGAGTCTGCTGGGTATCGAGGTGCCGGAGCGGATGTAACCTTCTTCGCGTGCTCTGCGGGTAAGCGTGAGCGTCTTTGCAGCTTGGCGTGAAAAACAATCAGCAAATGAACAAATCTAGTATAAATGTTGGCCTTATTGGCTTCGGCATAGGTGGACAGGTGTTCCATGCGCCGATTATTACTTCCGTGGATGGGTTGCGCCTGCATAAGGTCAGTGCCCGGCGTCCGGAGCAGTTGGAAATCCTTCAGCGCCGGTATTCGGATACCCGGATCGTCGACAATGCGGATGCCATCATTCATGCCGACGATATCGACCTGGTGGTGGTGGCTACCTCCAACGACATGCATTATCCTTTTGCGAAAGCGGCTCTTCTGGCGGGAAAGCATGTCGTGGTGGAGAAACCTTTTACCAACACCACCGCGGAGGCGGATGAACTTATTGCATTGGCAAGACAGCAAAACCTCCGGTTGAGTGTGCATCACAATTCCCGGTGGCACAGCGATTACCTGACCGTACAGAAGGTGGCAGCGAGCGGAAGGCTCGGCAGGCTGGTTTCTTTTGAAGCCCGCTTTGACCGTTTCCGTAACGCACTCCGCCCCAATGCCTGGCGTGAGGCCGACCTGCCGGGATCGGGAATTTGGTATGACCTCGGGGCACACCTGGTTGATCAAACCATGCAGCTTTTCGGCCTGCCGCTTGCGGTAAATGCGGATTTGCGGATTCAGCGGCCCGGCGCTGGCGCGGTGGATGATTTTGACGTGATCCTGCATTATCCAAACCAGCTTAAAGCATCGCTGAAAGGATCCATGCTCGTCAAGGAGCCCACGCCGCGCTATGCTCTGTATGGGATGGATGGCGCCTTTGTAAAACCGGGAGTGGATCCGCAGGAAGCGGCATTGAGGGCGGGCCTGTCGCCCAAAGGGGATCCCGATTGGGGCAAAGAACCCCGTGAAATCTGGGGAAAGCTTAATGTATTGGAAAATGGGGAAGATCGCATCGAGTATGTCGAAAGCGAGCGGGGAGACTATCCGGCTTTTTACCGCAATATCTATGACGCGATTGCGAATGGCAAGGAATTAGCCGTTTTGCCCGAACATGCCCGGAATGTCATCTACGTGATTGAGATGGCTGAGAAGAGCTGGGCAGAGCGGCGAACGGTGGATTTACAGTTTTAAGTTGGCGACGGAGGAGAACCCATATGACGCGGTGATCATCGGCGGCGGAGCCTGTGGGCTTATGTGTGCCGTACAGGCGGGATTGCGCGGAAAACGAACCCTAGTATTGGAACGGAATGGGCACCCGGGAGAGAAGATCCGGATTTCCGGTGGCGGACGCTGTAACTATACCAATCTGTATACCGATGTCGGTAATTTTGTTTCGGCCGACCCTTCCTTTGCCGGTCCTGTGTTCGCCGGTTGGACCGTGAATGATACCATACAGTTTTTCGAGCAGCAAGGCATTACAGGAAAAGAAAAAACACTAGGCCAATTATTCCCCGTGAGTAACAACGCAAAGGATGTTGTTGCTGCATTTACGCGTTTGATGCATCGGTATGGCCAGCAACTGCAGACCCATAGCAACGCATTGTCTGTCGACAAACTGGAAACCGGAGAATTTGAGGTAACCTACGAACACAGGGGAGCGACGCATGGGGTGATTACCCCTAAGGTGGTGCTTGCGAGCGGTGGCTTGCCGGTAGCGAAACTGGGTGCCAGCGATTTTGCGCTCCGGATAGCCCGGCAGTTCGGGTTGGATATTGTGCCTACTGCCCCCGCACTGGTTCCGCTGACCATAACAGGCAAAGATGCGGAGTGGTTTGCTGCGCTGTCAGGCAATAGCGTGTACTGCCGGGTGTCCAATGAACGCATCAGCTTTGAAGAAAACATGTTGTTTACCCATTGGGGGCTGAGTGGGCCCGCCATACTGCAAATTTCTTCGTACTGGAGACCGGGAGAAACCTTAGTCCTTGACCTGCTCCCGGCACATTCGCTGGAACAGCTGATCAAGACCGAACGCGCGGCAGGAGGAAAACGGTTGGTGGGGCAGCTTTTAGGTGATTTTTATTCAAAAAGGCTGGTGGAATCGCTGGGCCGTTTTCTTCCCATTCAAACCAAAATTGCCTCGTTGGGTAAGGCAGATGCCAAACGGATTGCAGAAACAATTCATCGGTTTGCGGTTAAGCCAGCGGGGGATAAGGGGTATGACAAAGCAGAGGTGATGCGGGGAGGTATTGCCACGCGGGAATTGGAGCAGACAACGTTGGAAGCGAAGAAAATACCGGGATTATATTTCGGGGGCGAATGCGTAGACATGACCGGATGGCTGGGCGGGTATAATTTCCAATGGGCATGGGCCAGCGGCCACGCCATTGCACAAGCAATTTAATGATATTTTTTTTGGAAGGCTAAAACGGTTTACTATATTTGGGCCGCTGATTAAAAACCTTGCTAATGAAAACTACTGCAAAACTTACTGAGCATAAATATCTATGGGTATTCGGCTTTGTTACGCTGTTATTTCTGTTATGGGGCGTGGCCATTACCATGGGTGACGTATTGAACAAGCATTTCCAGAAAGTGCTGGGGATCTCGAAAGCTGAGTCAGGCTTGGTGCAGTTTTCCATTTTCGGGGCTTATGCCGTAATGGGTATTCCCGCGGGGCTTTTCATGAAGCGGTTTGGTTACAAAAGCGGCGTATTGCTGGGCTTAACGCTCTATGCAATTGGGGCGTTTCTTTTTGTACCCGCGGCAGACGCCGAATCGTTTGGCTTCTTCCGGATTGCACTCTTTGTGCTGGCCTGTGGCCTGGCTACGCTGGAAACCGTCGCACATCCCTTTATTGCGGTACTGGGCGATCAGGCCTCCAGCGACAGGCGGATTAATTTTGCACAATCCTTCAATGGCTTGGGAACGATTATCGGACCTACCTTGGGTAGTTATTTTATCCTGAGCGGGAATATCGGGGCGACTGGCAGCCTTACTTCCGTGAAATTGCTTTACATCGGTATCGGGATTGCCATAACCGTGGTAGCGGTAGCATTCAGCCTGCTGCGTGTGCCGGCCTTGCCTACCGAGCATGTCCATACTTCTGCGGATCAGGTCGTAACGGCAGCACCTAAAAAATCTCTTTTCCAGCATCGTCATTTTATTTGGGCGTTTGTTGCTCAGTTTTTTAATACCGCAGCCCAAGGCGGTACCTGGGCCTTCTTTATTAATTATGGGCACGAAAAGATGGGGCTCAGCGATGAGGTAGCTGGATACTATTTTGCGGTGAGTATGGTGATGATGACAGTCGGAAGGTTCGTCGGCACGTTCCTGATGAAATACATTGCCCCGAACAAATTATTGGCTGTGTTTGCCCTGTGCAACGTGCTGATGTGTCTGATTATTGCCCAAAGTTGGGGGTGGCCGTCGTTTGTGGCGCTGCTGATGCTTAATTTCTTCTTCAGCATTATGTTCCCGACCATTTTCAGCCTTGGCCTCAAGGATTTGGGGCCTCATACGCAGCGTGCATCTTCTTTCATCGTGATGGGGGTAGTCGGAGCGGCTCTCTTCCCATTTGTGATGGGTAAGCTGGCCGATCACGACGTAGCTATGGCTTATTACCTGCCCATCATTTGCTATTTGGTGATTTTTCTGTTCGGCGCGAAGCTGTATAAAACCGGCCCCCGCTTCTGAATTCGTGACTTATTGTTTACCTTTGCAACAAAAAGCAGGCCCGTTCTATCGCCGCGGCAATGGCCGGGGAGGAAAGTCCGGACAACATAGAGCGCCTCGCTTCCTAACGGGAAGGGTCCTGATGCAGATCGGGGTACGGAAAGTGCCACAGAAAACAAACCGCTCCGATTCGTCGGAGCAAGGGTGAAAACGTGGGGTAAGAGCCCACGGCTTTGCATGGTGACATGCATCGCGGTAAACCCCGGGGGTTGAAAGGCCAAATAGGTTGCGGATTGCAGGAAGTTGCTCGCTTCCGTCCCGTCATCAGGCGGGAACCGCAACGGGTAGGCCGATGGAGCCTGACAGCAATGGCAGGCCTAGATAAATGATAGAAGTCCGCCAGCTGGCGGAACACAGAATCCGGCTTATAGGGTTTGCTTTTTTTGTTCTCAATACGCATATCGCAATAGGCTATACGATATAAATATGACCAAAATATTAATCATTGACGACGAACGGGCTATCCGGAGTACACTCCGGGAAATTCTTGAATACGAAGACTATAAAGTGATTGATACCGACAACGGTATTGACGGACTGGCTATTATCAAGAAAGAGGAGATAGACCTTGTTCTCTGCGATATCAAAATGAGTAAGATGGACGGTATGGAGGTGCTTACCGAAGCGTTGGCCTTCAAACCGGATTTGCCTTTTATCATGATATCGGGACACGGTACCATTGAAACGGCTGTCGAAGCCAGTAAAAAGGGTGCCTACGATTTCATTTCGAAACCGCCTGATCTCAATCGATTGCTCATCACTGTGCGCAATGCGCTGGAACGCGGTACATTGGTTACCGAAACCAAAGTGCTGAAACGGAAAGTCAGTAAGACACGTGATATTTTGGGCGATTCCGCTGCCATCCAACGCATTAAGGAAACCATTGAGCGGGTTGCGCCAACAGACGCAAGGGTGTTGGTAACGGGAGCCAATGGTAGCGGTAAGGAACTGGTGGCCCGTTGGCTGCATGAAAAATCGCCCCGGGCAGGTGCTCCGCTGATTGAGGTTAACTGTGCTGCCATTCCGTCCGAGTTGATCGAAAGTGAACTTTTCGGACACGAGAAAGGTTCGTTTACCTCGGCTGTGAAACAGCGCATCGGAAAGTTCGAGCAGGCGCATAACGGAACACTGTTTTTGGATGAGATCGGCGATATGAGCCTTTCTGCCCAGGCGAAGGTGCTGAGGGCGTTGCAGGAAAATAAAATTACCCGGGTAGGCGGGGAGAAAGAAATTACCGTAAATGTACGGGTGATTGCGGCCACCAACAAAGACCTGCTCAAGGAGATTGATGCGGGTAATTTCCGCATGGACCTGTATCATCGGTTGAGCGTGATTATTATCCATGTGCCACCGCTGACGGAACGGAAAGAGGATATCCCTACATTGGCTGAACATTTTTGCGAGGAAGTGTGTAACGAATACAACATGCCGGTAAAGAAAATTACGGCTGAAGCAATGGAGGCCCTGAAAGAATTGCCCTGGACGGGTAATATACGGGAGCTGCGCAACATGGTGGAACGTTTGATTATCCTGAGTGATAAATCAATTACCGACCGCGATGTACGTACATTTGCGAATCCGGGGTTATCCGCTGTAAGGCACGAGGAACCCGTAAAAATGGAAGCGACAGGCACCGCGCCGCACTCCGTCGTAAATAACCAGCCCGACTACGATAATTTTTCCTCTTTTCAGGACTTTAAGGATTATACCGAGAAGGAATATATCAAATACAAATTGGAGAAGAATGGATGGAATGTGTCCAAGACTGCGGATGAGATTGACATCCAGCGGAGCCATTTGTATAGCAAGATAGAAAAATACGGTTTAAAAAGAGAAGCATAGCCCACGATCCGGTCTTATTTGCCATTTTTAGATCGTGGGCCAGCGCAGGATCATTCGTTGAATTTCCTGTGTTGTTTCCGGACAAGTACCACCACGGCTATAATCAGTACGATTCCCCCCAAGACGATATAACCGTACGTCTTCCAGGCGCTTGATGCGGTTTCCGGTTCGCCCTGCTGAACAAGGGTGATGATGTTAAAAAATGCAACTAATAAAGCAACGGTGCTGTGCATGATGGCATATAATTTTCCGTACAATATACAAAAATATAAATGCACAAACAATCGTTATGTTTTTATTATTTTGCTTTTTGACAAAGTATATATCCGTTAGGCGATTTCTGCCATAAATACACCATCGCGGTTGATGGCTTCCCGGTTTTTGAGAATGTTACCCAGATTTATCCGGCCGATTACATACTTGAAATTGTTGGCATAATAACGCTCGCTGATGGACGAAAAACCCAGCGTCTCGATCAGTTGCTCATCGGCATACCGAAGGTAAACCGTGAGGTCCCAATCGGTGCTATAGGTAAGCCCCCCGGCGCCCAGGTGTTTCTTGTATTCGTATCGGTAGCCATAGCGCAAAGCGGCGATATCAGACAAGACCGCCGATCCAGTGGGGTGTCCCCCAGCACCTTTGCCGTAGAAAAACTGTTCGTCAGCAAAGGCTGCTTTCACCTGTACTCCGTTATATTCGTTTTCTACGCCATACAGAATGTTATCAGGCAGCACCAGTTTGGGCAGTACATAGAGGATAACTGCCTTATCGTTAATTTCCCGCGCGGTGGGAATTAGCTTGATCTTGAAATTTTTCTCGCGCGCAAATTGGATATCCTGCGCACCGAGTTTATCGATTCCGATGTTCAGAATGGCATCGGGAGCAATGTATAGGCCATATGCGTGGGAAGCCACAATGGCCAGCTTAAACTTGGCATCGTATCCGCCGACATCCAGTGTGGGGTCGGTTTCGGCAAAACCGAGATCCTGCGCCTGTTTCAGCGCGGTTGAATATGCCAGGTTTTCATTGAATATTTTTGACAGAATGTAGTTGGATGAGCCGTTGAAGATACCGGTTACCGAATGCAGCAGTTCGTTGTCGTAGTACTCTTCGAGGTTCCGGATAATGGGAATGCTGCCGCATACGGCACCTTCGTACAGCAGGCTCGTGCCGTGTTGGTGCTGGATGTCTACCAGTTCCTCCAGGTGGTTGGCAATCATTTTTTTATTGGCCGAAACTACATTTTTCCCCGAGCGGAGCGCAGTAGATACAATTTCGAAGGCTGCCGTGGCGTCGTCTATCAGTTCAACCACGGTATTGACTTCGGGATCATCCAAGATCGATGAAGCATCCGTCGTGAACAATGCTGCGGAGAGTGTCCGTTCTTTTTCGGGATGTTTGATGACAAACCGTTTGATGGCAAGATTGAGATTTTTGGTCTTGATGATATCATGCAGTCCTTGCCCTACTACACCGAATCCGAATATTCCTAAGGTAAGTTTGTTGTTCATGTTTGTTGTTTATACGAAAGGTGGCCCAGGGGAGAATGGGCAGCATTTGTTGTGCCTGCTGCCCACTCAACACCCCGGGTATCACTTGATTTTGTCGAACGCCCGTTGCAGGTCGGCTTTGATGTCATCGACATGCTCGATGCCCACGGCCAACCGTAATTCACCCGGAAACACACCTGCGCTTTTTTGCTCGGCCTCGCTGAGCTGCTGGTGGGTGGTTGCCGATGGGTGGATAATCAGCGTTTTGGTGTCGCCCACATTCGCTAAGTGGCTGATCAACTCCAGGTTGTCGATAAATGCGTTGGCCTTTTCGGCATCGCCTTTTATCTTGAATGATAATACACTGCCAAACCCGTTTTTGAGGTATTTCTGGGCATTCGAATGGTTGGAATGACTTTTCAGTCCGGGGTAACTGACCCGTTCCACCTGTGGGTGGCTTTCGAGCCATTTGGCGATCTCCAGGGCATTGTCCACGTGCCGTTGCACGCGCAGCGACAGGGTTTCCAGCCCCTGCAGCAATAGGAACGCGTTAAAGGGAGACAAGGCCGGTCCGAAATCCCGCAGCCCTTCCACACGGGCGCGTATAATGAATTGGATGTTGCCTAACGGACTGTTTACACCAAACACGTCGCTGAATACCAATCCATGATAGCCTTCGGAAGGCTCACTGAACTGCCTGAATTTGCCGTTGCCCCAATTGTAGTTGCCCGCATCGACAATAACACCGCCAATGCTGTTGCCATGCCCACCGATCCATTTTGTGGCGGCCTGAACCACTACATTGGCGCCATGTTCGATTGGTTTGAAGAGGTAACCCGCAGCACCGAATGTATTGTCTACAATCAAAGGCAGGTCGTATTTTCTGGCAACCGCCGCGATGCGGTCGAAATCTGGAATATTATAACTGGGGTTGCCTATCGTCTCTACGTAGAGTGCTTTGGTTTTTTCGTCAATCAGCGCTTCAAAGCTTTCTGCAGCGTCGTCTTTTGTAAACCGGGCTTCGATTCCCAAACGCTTGAAGGAGACTTTAAATTGGTTATAAGTGCCTCCATACAAGTTTGAGCTGGTTACGAAATTCTCACCGCTTTCCAGGATGTTGGCCAATGCAATGAATTGGGCAGACTGGCCCGACGCAACCGCAAGACCCGCGACACCTCCTTCAAGGGCGGCCACACGTTTTTCGAGTACGTCGGTGGTGGGGTTCATAATGCGCGTATAGATGTTTCCGAATTCCTTCAGTGCGAATAGATTTGCACCGTGTTCGGCACTGTTAAACACAAATGAAGTGGTTTGGTAAATGGGAACTGCACGCGAGCCTGTTGTAGGATCCGCTTCCTGTCCCGCATGTACTTGCAGGGTTTCAAATTTTAGATTTTCGTTAGCCATGATTTATTAGAGTTTAAAATTTGTTTTGAAATGGATTAATCCGGTTCAGCACCAAGAGGGTGCTATGCTAGTTCATTGCCCTTTATAAAGAAGCAAGTTGCCTTCAGACAGCACGCGAAGGAATCAGTCACGACACATTCGGTCGGTACGAATGGAAGGGGTAGGTAAGGACCTGGGTGATCCGGTTTTCGCGGATGCCAACGGGTGAAAATCGATTGTAGGATACGTGTTCATCGTCTTATTAATTTATATGCTCCCAACCTGCACGGGCCGGGACAGGAATTGGCACCTTTTCTGCCGTTTGCGGATGGTTGCCAGTGGGTCGCTGAGCCAGTCTCTCGCCACTTCTTTATAAACCAAGACCTGTAAGAGGAATTGATTTTGCGTGCTTGAAACACACAACGCGTGCAAATATAGTGGGTGTGGTTTGGTTGTGCAAAGTTTTTTTGATTTTTTTAAAAAAAAGCGGCCTCCAATGGAGGCCGCGGAATTTAAGTTTAGAGGGTGTTAGTTATCGTACGAATAGAAGCTCACGCAATTTCGGCAATGGCCATTGGCCGTCATCTACAATTTGCTCCAGCTTATTGATGTGGTAGCGGATTTTGTCGAAGTAAGGCTTAACATTTTCATCGTAAGCGATTGCCTTTTCACGGATATCCTCCAGTACATTGGCTTTTTTGCGCTCCTGGCGCATGGCCTCGGCATCGATGAGGATGGTATTGATGTGATTGGAAATACGCTCAATCAGGTTGGATTGTGAGCTGTAGGCATCTGCCTTAAGCCCGAGTTCCTTCAATCCCTTTACATTGGTAATCAAATCGTTTTGATACTTGAACGCTGCGGGAGCGATGATGCTGTTCACAATTTCACCGATGACGCGGGCCTCGATCTGGATTTTCTTGTAATAGTTCTCCAGCAGGATTTCGTGGCGGGCTTCACTTTCACGCCTGGTCAGAACAGAAAGCCTTTCAAACAAGTCAAGGGATTTTTCGCTGACATATACATCCAGTGCTTTCGGTGTCGTCTTGATGTTGGATAGACCGCGTTTGTGCGCTTCTTCTTCCCACTCCTTGCTGTATCCATTTCCTTCGAAGCGGATGGCTTTGGATTCTTTGATGTATTTACGCACCACATTCAGCAATGCGAGGTCCTTTTTCGTGCCCTTTTTTATTTGTTTGTCGACTTCCGACTTAAATTCGATCAGTTGGTTGGCGACGATGGCGCTGAGTACGGTCATCGGACTGGCACTGTTGGCAGACGAACCTACCGCACGGAATTCGAATTTATTTCCGGTGAATGCGAACGGGGAAGTCCGGTTACGATCCGTATTGTCTAACTGTAATTCCGGTATTTTCGGAATACCATGCCATAACAATGCTTCGTTTTTCACTTTCTTGGCTACCCTTGCTGTTTCCACTTCATCGAGCACGGCATTCAGCTGGCTTCCCAGGAAAATGGAAATGATGGCAGGAGGCGCTTCGTTGGCTCCCAACCGGTGGTCGTTGGCTGCACTGGCAATGGAAGCCCGCAGCAGGTCTGCGTTGTCGTGTACGGCTTTGATGACGTTGACGAAGAACGTCAGGAACATCAGGTTGGTCTTCGGTGTTTTTCCCGGAGAAAGCAGGTTAACGCCCGTGTTGGTGATCATTGACCAGTTGTTGTGCTTGCCGGAACCGTTTATATCTGCATACGGTTTCTCATGAATAAGCACCTTGAATTTGTGGCGCAGTGCTACCTGCTCCATCAGGTTGAGCAGCAACTGATTGTGGTCGATAGCGAGGTTGATTTCCTCAAACATCGGCGCGCATTCAAACTGCGAGGGGGCTACTTCGTTGTGACGGGTTTTCAGGGGAATACCTAATTTAAGTGCTTCCTGCTCCAGATCAACCATAAAGGCTAGAACGCGCTCCGGAATGGCACCGAAATAGTGGTCTTCCAACTGTTGTCCTTTGGCCGACATATGTCCGAATAAGGTCCGTCCGGTCAGCTGCAAATCCGGCCTGGCGTTAAACAGTGCCAAATCGACAAGAAAGTATTCTTGCTCAATACCCAGTGAAGCAAAGACTTTCGTAACGGATTTATCAAAGAAATTAGCAACGTCTACTGCTGCCTTATCCAATGCGTTAAGTGCTTTTAACAAGGGGGCTTTATAATCGAGTGCTTCGCCTGTATAGGAAACGAAGATCGTAGGGATACAGAGTGTCTTGCTGCCGCCCGTTTCATAGATGAAAGCAGGAGAGGAGGGATCCCAACCGGTGTATCCCCGTGCTTCAAACGTGTTGCGGATCCCGCCGCTGGGAAAGCTGGAAGCATCCGGTTCTTGCTGCACCAATGCGCTCGCCGTGAATTTGTCAATGGCAGACCCGTCGGCCAGCGGTTCAAAAAAAGCATCGTGCTTCTCGGCCGTTGCACCTGTAAGCGGCTGGAACCAGTGGGTGTAATGCGTTACGCCATTGCTGATCGCCCAGCTTTTCATGGCCTGCGAAATGTGTTCAGCAAGGTCTAAACTGATTGCTTTTCCTTCATCGATTGTTACGGCCAATTCTTCATAAGCGTTCTTTGGAAGGTATTCCTTCATTTTGGCGGTTGTGAATACATTTTTGCAATAATAGGATGAAGGCTTAATTGTTTCGGAGGTTTGGTGGCGATTTAACCTGGATATAGCGGCCTCTACCGCCTTGAATCTTAATGCTGACATTTAATTTGTTTGTTTATTTGACGTGTTGTTGTGCTTTTTTTAAATTCTGCATCAATATTCGAAAAAAAAAATGACATATCCTTATTTTTTTTGATAAAAATGAAAGTATTTGTTGTTTTTTATGAAAAATAGATTCCTTTTTAATCTTTTTGTTGTGTTTTTTGTAATAAATAAGCTGTCAAAAACCCCAGTCAATGCCTTTTAATACGGCTGGAACTCCTTTGTCTATCCACGGTGCTGCGGGTTGTCCTTTTAAAAAGTGATCAAAAAATTCCAATTCCCGGCGCTGGATGTCTTTGCGGTTTTGGCGTTGCACCAAATTGTGCGCCTCGCCATTGTAATTTAACAGCCAGACCGGTTTCTGTAGGCGCCGGAGTGCGGTAAACATTTCGATGCCCTGATACCAGGGCACGGCACCGTCTGCATCGTTGCTCATGATGGCGACCGGTGTGGTTACATTCGACAGGTGAAACAGGGGTGAGTTTTCGATGTATAGATCCGGGTTTTCCCATAAGGTGGCCCCGATGCGGCTTTGGGTGCGTTCATACTGGAACTGTCGGTTCATGCCGCTTCCCCAGCGGATGCCCCCGTATGCCGATGTCATATTCACAACGGGTGCACCGGCCCAGGCCGCGGCATACATGTGGGTGCGGGTTATCAGGTGTGCCACTTGGTAACCGCCCCAGCTTTGGCCCTGGATACCGAGTTTTTCGCCGTCTACCCAAGGTTGCTTTTTCAATTCTTCCATGCCTGAATTGACGTATTCTTCCGCCGACCGGCCGGGATAACCGATTTCATACCGGATGTCGGGGGCGAAAACCAGGTATCCGTTGCTCACAAAGAAACTGATGTTGAGGCGGGAAGGGGTCGGCGTAGGTGGAATATAGGTGTGAAGCCCATCGGAAAGCCGTTCGTAGAAATAGGCAATGACCGGATATTTTTTCGTGGGATCGAAATCCTCCGGTTTATACAGTATGCCTTCAGCCGCATAACCTCGTGGGGTGGTCCATTTTATCAATTCTGCGGTTCCCCAATTATAGGTCGCTTGCTGGGGGTTAATATGACTCAGTTGTGTTTCGTGTGAAAAATCCGGTGTTGTGTACAGGTCGGGTGCACATACATAGTTTTCTTTGGTGTATAGGTAGTTTTCGGCTTCAGTGGCTTTTTGTACAGCATGATAGCGGAAAGGCCCCATCACAATCTCCCGGGGGTCTCGACGGTTGCGCCCATTGCCTGTATACCATCCGCTTTCTTTATTGGTATGGTTAAAGGCGGATAAGATCAGTGGTTTTTTTAAGTCAATGATGATGGGTTTCCGCTGTCCGTGGTAAGAACCGGCATCTTCGGGAAAATGAGTGTACCGGAAGGTAATCTGATTGCTTCTGCCCGCGCCGTTGGTCAGGATCCGGCGTTGGGTGCCGTCTGGACTGAATCCCCAGATATCGTATTTGTCGTTAATGAATACTTCTTCGTCATCTGCACTCCAGCCTGCAATTCCATATCCGTTGGGTTCATCGGGTACGTCGTTGTCTTCATCGGCAAAGCTGACCGGCAGATCACTGTTTAACCGCACGGTGCTGCCCGATGAGAGGGTGTGGCTATACCAACTGCTGTCCGATCGGTTGAACCAGGTGATGTACCTGCCGGTCGGCGAAAGCGCAATGGAACCCCGGATGTTTTCCGCCACTTTTTTACGGCTTCCGTCCGTTGTAGAAACGGCATAGATATCCTGAAACGAACCTCCCACCCATTGGGTTTCAATGCGCCGTCCTACATCGGTGGTTCCCAGGGCAAACTCATTATCGGCATCGTATGTTAAGCGTACCTCCGGTAGTTGCTCGTCGGCCAAAGGGATAACCCTTCTGCCCTGTTGGGGGTAGGTCACCGCCAGGTAACTCCGGTTTTGTTCCCGGCGGAGGTTAACCAGCTGCTGCGTTTGCAGGTAGTCGTCTTTCCAATGCCAGATGTCTACATTCGCATGTTCAAATTCAACAAGCGTGGTATCTTTTATCCGGGGTACAGGGGCTATGCCGAAAAAAAGTTTTTCCCCGTTTTTGCTGAACCGGACATTACCCTCACCGCTTATATACCAATTTGGCGGTATGCCGTTGGTTCGGGCGTCGGCAATGACGATCGCCGTATCCTGGGTATGCTGCCTGGGTACGTAATAGTAAAGTTTGAATGCTTTCCGGAGGGACTTCTCAGGGCTTTTATCGGCGGTAAACGCCAGTTGTAAGGCAGGTTCGTCAAAGGCAATGTTTTTATAAACGCCTTTTCCACGACTGATGTGATGGGATTCGTGGGTCGCCAGATCGTAATAATAGAGTCCGGCATCTGCACCGATGCTGTCTTTTTCCGCCGCATTGCGTACAAATACCAGTGCAGTTCCTGCTTTATTGAAATAATAGGTATCTACCCGCTCAAATGTCATCTCCTCGCCGCTGGGCAAATGCTGTATATGTAAGATGGGCACCGGCTTTTTGTGCGGTGGTTCATCCGTACGGGTCGTATCCGTTTTTGTGGTATCCGCGGCCGCTGACGGGGATTCACTTATATAGGCAATGTATTCGCTCGTTTCCTCGGGAACTTTGTAGGACGTTACCCTGGCCACTTTGGCAAGCGCGGCTGTTTCCAAGTTAACGATTGCCAGTGAATCCTTCGGCATCTCATCGGGTTTCTTCTTCTTTATCCGCGCTTCCCGGGTTTCACTGAAAAAGGGCCTGATGAGTGCAACCAAGAATCGTTTATCTGCGGAAAAACTTGCTTGAGTTCCCCTGTCGATTTTTTGTACGTGCTGCTGATCGGGTGTAGTGATAATTAATTGCGCATCACCTTCCTGCGGTGTTATGGTGTAATAGATAAAATGCCCATCGGGAGAAATTCCCGACGCGCCAATGCTTTGCCAGCCGTCATATACACTGTGGTCAAGCGGCTTTTTCTGGGCATGGGTTGCATAGGGTGTCAATAACACAATGCATAAAAAAAAGATAGTTTGCTTACGAGTGGGAAATTGGATTTTCATAGTGCAATATTGGCATAATTAGCTGTAAGTGCATGCTGGTGTATTATTTTTTTTACACGTTTGCATCGATAGGGGGGGGCAATACGCGGTTTTTTACCGTAACAAACCTGTTTGCGGGGTGTCAAAATCAGGCAAATAGTTTATTTTTACGGGAATCTTGGATTAAATGAATCTTACGTGTCGACGATATTAAGTGTAAAAGATGTGGGTAAAACCTACGAAAGCGCGGGTAACTCCTTAACGGTTTTGCACCGGATCAATTTTGACGTTGAAGCGGCATCAGCCGTGTCGATTGTGGGGCCTTCGGGGAGTGGAAAAACTACGTTACTGGGATTATGTGCCGGATTGGATCGGGCCAGTACGGGAAGTATCGTGTTAAACGGGATTTGCCTGGATACGCTGGGCGAGGACGACCGCGCGGGTGTACGGAATCAGTACGTGGGTTTTATTTTCCAGAATTTCCAGTTATTGCCTACGTTGACAGCGCTGGAAAATGTTAGGGTACCCCTCGAACTGCGCGGTGAGCGCAACAGCAGGAATCGGGCGTTGGAATTGCTGGATAAGGTGGGATTGGCCGACCGGAGCCATCATTACCCCTTGCAGCTGTCGGGAGGTGAGCAGCAGCGGGTTTCGATTGCGCGGGCATTTTCCAATTCCCCCCGGATTTTGTTTGCCGATGAGCCGACTGGAAACCTGGATGCTGAAACCAGCGATACGATTGAACGCCTGTTGTTTGATCTCAATAAGGACATGGGAACTACGCTGGTACTGGTAACGCACGATATGGATCTGGCATTTAAGACCCAGCGCATTATCCGCATGAAAGGGGGAGCCGTGGTTTCGGATGAGGTTACACAGCCGAAGGAATTGTAAGATGGAAGTCCCTTATACACGACCGAAGCTGGCAGCGGGCTGGATAGTCCGGATGGCGTGGCGGGACAGCCGGCGGAGCCGTTCCCGGCTGTTTTTGTTTGTTTCCTCCATTATCATCGGAATTGCCGCGCTGGTTGCAATCTACGCTTTGGGTGATAACTTTGAAAAGGATATCGACAATCAGGCAGCGACGCTCGTAGGCGCCGATTTGGTGATCAGTAGCAACCATTCACTTGAAGAGGGGGAGCAAGGAATCATTGATTCGGTCAGGGGGCTGAGCAGGGCGCATGCTGAGGAGCAGAGTTTCGCATCGATGGTGTTGTTTCCCAAGAGCGGGGGGACGCGGTTGGTGCAGATACGGGCTTTGGGAGGAGACTTTCCCTATTATGGCAAACTAGAAACAGTGCCAGAGGCCGCGGGAAGGGAATTCCGGAACCACCGGCAGGCATTGGTTGATAAAACGCTCCTGTTGCAGTTTGGAGCAGAAGTGGGCGATTCCATTAAGGTAGGTGAAGTGCTATTTGAGATTGCCGGGCGCCTGAACCAGGCACCCGGCCAAAGCGGAATCTCTACCACCATTGCGCCGGCTGTGTTCATTCCCATGGCGTACCTGGATGCAACCGGACTTAACCAAAAGGGAAGTCGGATCAACTATAGCTATTATTTCCATTTACCGGGTGGAAGGGATGCGGATGTACTCGCCAAAGGTCTGGATTCATTGCTGGAGGTACACCGGATGGGGTACGATACGATTGCGTCACGGAAGGAGGAAACCGGAAGGTCGTTTTCCGACTTAAGCAAGTTTTTATCATTGGTGGGGTTTGTTGCCCTGTTGCTGGGATGTATCGGTGTTTCAAGTGCCATTCATATCTACATTAAGGAAAAGCTGAACAGCATTGCCATTTTACGCTGCCTGGGAGCCAGTTCAAAACAGGCATTTTTGATTTTTCTCGTACAGGTTATGGGTGTGGGCTTCATCGGCTCGCTTATCGGTGCGATACTGGGTACTGGTGTCCAACAACTCTTACCGTTGGTGTTTAAAGATTTTGTTCCCGTTGCCATCAGCACGGATGTATCGTGGAGCGCCATTCTGCAGGGCATCGGCTTAGGCGTTTGGATATCCGTCCTGTTTGCCTTACTACCCCTGATCGGTATCCGGAATATCGCGCCACTGAATACCCTGCGGCTATCGCTGGATACCCCCAGTCCGATCAGAGACAGACTGAGTTGGCTGGTCTACGGCTTAATTGCCTTGTTTATCTTCGGTTATGCCTATCTGCAATTGAGCGGCTTCTTGCAGACGCTCGCATTTACCGCAGGTGTTGCGGTATCCTTTATGGTGCTATTTGCCACGGCGAGCTTGCTGATCTGGTTGGTCCGGCGCTTTTTTCCCGCCTCATGGAGTTATTTGTGGAGACAGGGGCTTTCCAACTTATTCCGTCCCAACAACCAAACGGTTATCCTGGTGATTTCAATCGGACTCGGAACGGCCTTCATTGCCACCCTGTTGCTGGTCCAGGAAATGCTCATTTCGCGTGTATCGTTATCGTCAAGCGGAAACCAGCCCAATATGGTGCTTTTTGACATACAGACTTCCCAAAAGCAGCGGGTGGCTGAATTGGTTAAAGAGCAGGGACTGCCCGTAATCGATCAGGTGCCGATTGTAACCGTGCAGTTGGAAGCCATCAACGGAATTACGGCTGACCAGGCCCGGGCCGATAGTACCCTTCAGGTATCACGGCGCGCGCTGGGAGGCGAGTTGCGGGCAACGTACCGGGACAGCCTGATCGATTCGGAAAAAATCACTGCAGGAACGTGGATGGGGGAAGCTGCACGGGGAGAGATGCCACGCGTATCGTTGGAAGAGGGGTATGCAAACCGGATCCACGTATCGGTGGGTGATACGCTTTTGTTTAATGTGCAGGGCGTGCGCATACCGACCCTGGTGGGCAGTTTGCGGGAAGTAGACTGGAACCGCGTGCAAACCAATTTCAGGTTGATTTTTCCGATGGGTGTGATTGACAACGCGCCACAATTCCACGTACTGATGACCCGTGTGCCCGACGAGTCGGTGTCTGCCCGGATGCAGCAAGCGGTGGTTACGCAATTTCCCAATGTATCCATTATTGATCTGGGATTGATTTTGTCCGTATTGGATGAGATTTTAGATAAAATCGGGTTTGTTGTCCGTTTCATGGGTGGATTTAGCATGCTCACGGGTTTTGTGGTATTGGTTGCCTCGGTGATGATCAGCAAATACCAGCGGATCAAAGAGAGTGTGCTGTTGCGCACCATGGGTGCCTCAAGAAAGCAGATTTTGGTCATTACCGCATTGGAATATTTATTTTTGGGCTTGCTGGCTGCATTTGCAGGAGTTGTACTTGCCTTGGCAGGAAGCTGGGCATTGGCTGCATTCAGTTTTGAGGTGCCGTTTGCCCCCAATTTACTTGCAATGGGGCTGCTGATCATCGGGGTTACGGCAATTACGGTGTTGGTTGGCCTTTTCAACAGCAGGGGGATTACCCTGCGGCCGCCGCTTGAAATCCTGCGTAAGGATATATGACAGGAAATTAATTCAGCATATATTTTAAGATCGCCAGGGCAACGGAGTCCACCGGTTCCGCCGTGTTGGACAATACAACGATGGCCATTTTCCGGTCGGGTGTCAATGCGAGGTAGCTGCTGCTGCCGAATGTACCACCGTTGTGCCAATAAATAAGTTCATCGCCCACGACGTTCATATGCCAGGCCAAGCCGATGTCGGTATCGGGGGGATTGAAATAGGTGAATTGGCGGGTCAGTGCCAAGGCATGCTCCAAATCGGTTTCCGGCATTTTAAAATGAGCCTTTGCATACAAAAGCAAATCGGATACCGTAGATTTAAGTGAGCCGTGTGCCGTAAATGCATCAAATGTCCATAACGGGGTTTCCTGGCCTTTTTCGTTATATCCCTTTGCCACGTATTGGCTGTCGGGATCGGGATGTTCGGTCGTGTTTTTCATCCCCAAAGGCTGGCAGATGATTTCCTTCACCATCTCATTGTATGGTTTTCCATAGACGGTGGAAAGAATGTCGCCCAGTATTCCGAATCCGAGGTTGCTGTACTGGTACATGGAATCCGGCGGAACAGTTGCTTTGTAGGCTTTCAGATAGCTGTACAGGTGTTCTTTGGTATAACTTTTATAGGGATCCAAGGGATGGCCGGCAGCCGTTGCGTCGAGGTTGCCGGGCATACGGGGCAGACCCGACGTATGGTTGGCCAGGTGCATCAGGGTAATGCGTTGCAGGTCGGGGTTTTCTGCTACCGAGTCAGGCAGGTATTTGGTGATGGAATCTTCCAGATTTACCTGCTGGGTTTGAACCAGATAGGCTAGCAGTGTTGCGGTAAAGGTTTTGCTGATTGAACCGATCTCAAACAGCGTGTTTTCATCCGGAAGCTGCTTGTTGTTTTTTTCGGTTTCCCCGTAATAAAAACCGCTGGTCTTTCCGGCATTGATGATGCCGATGGCTAACGCATGCGTATGGCCCTTGCGGCTATAGCTTAGCGCAACGGAATCTACATACCGATCAAACTTGGAGGCTGCCGCATTACTCGATTCGACGGCTGCATTTTTCTCCGGTACCGGATCGCCCGCATACGGCTGAAAAAGAAAAACATCAATTTTATTCAGGCTGTCAAGCCCCAAGACCAATTGCAGCGGAGTACTGATAAAGTTTAACTTATAGGTACCGGTACCCTTTTCGAAGGTTTTTAATTCGGCTGACTGAATTTGCCCCAGTGGATAAAGTTGCTGGGACATGACGGTTTGGAATGCCTGCAACGAAAGAGATTGCTTGAATTTTGAGCTACCCAAGGCATAGATCGAATCCGTCTCCTGTTGATTGAAATGATACTCTATCTTATTGAATACTGCCTGGTTGATTCTCCGGGGTGTATCTTCTTCTTGGGCAAAGGCCGAATATAGAGGCAGTAAAGCGAGTAAAAAACAGAGGGTTCTGATCATGATTCCAAACATCCGGCAAAATTACGTGAAACGTAGTTACATTCCTAATAATTGTTTCAGACGCGCGTAGCCGTTTTTACTGACGCTTACTTTTTTTCCATCCGAAAGTACAGCGATATGGCTGTCTTTTTCGTGGGGTTCCAAACGGATTATGTGATCGATTTTAACAAGGAATGAACGGTGCACGCGGACGAATTGAAGCGGATCCAGCTGCTCTTCAAAGGAAGCCATGGTTTTGTTTTTCATAAATGTGCCTTCATCCGTGTGGATTTTTACATAGTCGTCATCTGCTTCCAGGTAAATAATACTGGCTGTGGGAATGATTTTGATCTTGGTACCGGTCTTTACGACCACACGTTCGAGTTTGCCCCCTGTATGGCTGACGTCATCAATCAGCTTCCGTGTGTTTTCCCGGTCGGCTGCCAGCCCGCGCGTATCGAGAAACTTCGTCACAGCCTGATCAAAGCGGGTTTTGGAGATCGGCTTCAGCAAATAATCAACCGCATGCTGTTCAAATGCCCGGATCGCATGGTCATCAAAGGCGGTCGTAAAAATAACAGCCGGTTGCCTGTCAATGATTTCCAGCATTTCAAACCCATTGATTTTCGGCATTTGTATGTCGAGGAATATGAGATCCGGTTGGTATTGCATGATCGCCTTGGCACCTTCAAAACCGTCGTTGCACTCGGCTACGACGGTTATTTGAGGGTAGCTTTCCAGGTATTCAGCCACCATGCTCCTAGCCAAAGGTTCATCATCTATCAATACCGTTTTAATCATAGTTGGGGGATCTTGATTATGCTGGTAAAGATATGTGTTGTTGCGTGAGTTTCCAACAAATCTGTCCGTCCAAACAATAAAAACAGGCGACGTTGCACACCGCGGAGTCCAAATCCTGTAC
This sequence comes from Parapedobacter defluvii, assembly GCF_014642075.1. GTDB lineage: Bacteria > Bacteroidota > Bacteroidia > Sphingobacteriales > Sphingobacteriaceae > Parapedobacter > Parapedobacter defluvii. The sequence goes on from NZ_BMIK01000011.1 coordinate 57,221, forward strand.
CTCTGCGCGGTTTGTTACTTTGGCTATCGTACGGGTTCTCGATTTGTATTTCCAGCATGTGATTATTGCAGGTACAGGCTACCCCGATGGTTACTTTTTCCGTGGTGTCATACAATCCGTATTTTATGGCGTTTTCCACCAATGGCTGCATGATCATGGCAGGCAGTGTTTTGGTCAGGCACGCTTCGTCATAGGTTACCTGGGTTTCCAGCCGATGCCCGAAGCGTACTTTTTCGATAGACAAATACAGTTGCAGGTGTTCCAGTTCATCTTTCAGGGCAATCAATTGCTGGTCATCCTTACGCAGGGTGCCCCGTAAAAAATCCGACAACTGAAAGGTCATATTGCGGGCTTCTTCGGGCTTGCGTCCAATCAGCGCAATGATGGAGTTGAGACTGTTAAATAGAAAGTGGGGTTGAAGTTGCTGCCGGAGGTTGTAAAGCTCCGCTTCCCGTGCAAGCCGTTCCGCATCGGCTTTCCGCTGCTCATTTTCCTTGTGCTCCTGCTGAATGTTCCAAAGAATATTGATCATGGCAATCCAGGCAATGAGCAGTGCATTGACGAAAAAACGCAGGGGTAACGACAGATCAATCTGGCTGAGGTAATTTTGGTCGTGAATGATGTATTGCAGGATCCAGCGATCCAGTGAGACACTGATAGCGGCCAGCACGAGACCCCAGATGACAATGTAGAAATAACCCTTTCGCCGGGGAAGGTAATGATTTAATGCATTGGCAATGACATAACAGCAAAGGGAGGTCAGTGTGGCGCTTATCAGGCTGTCGTTTAAAGCTAAATTGATATCGACCCCGAACCACCAAAGCAGCGCTGTCTGAATAAATGCACAAATGACCCAGATTATAAAACAGCTGATGTTTATCAATCGCTGTCTGGAAGATGTATAGGGGATACTGCTCACTGGGTCAATTAAATGCTTTTAATGGTAATCCCTCCGAATATGGAGGTCCCCTTGATGTAGACCACTTTTTGCTCGTCGTGGGGGATGCCGTGTGTAAACCGCTTGTCGTCCACTTCGCCGAATACCGACACCACGTCAGAATGAATTTTCCAATGGGAAGGTACGATGATTTTTATTCCCGCGAAAATCTGAAATACATCAATGACGATAGGCTCTTGAATATCGGCCTGAATCAGATTGATATCCGTGCCTCCGAAAATGTTAATCACTTCACCGCCTTGGAAGTGTTTGGAAATGATTGTCTTTTTCACATCACTGAAAACGGAGGTGGACTTCAGGTAATCGTCGGTTGAAAAGTTCGTATATCCTTCGGGTTCTTCCGTTTCGCTGAATGCAGTAGGTTCGTTAAATGCGGCAGCCCCGCCGGGTGCAGGGCTGTCGGGTTGTTCGTTTACCACACGTTTGTCCCATTCATAGTCTCCGCCGGAATCGAACCGGTCGCGGAACCTGTGACGTCGGTCACGCCTTGGCGGACGGGGGCCGGGCCTTCCCTTACCCAATAACAGCCATAAACCTATACCGATGATAATGGCGGGCCATAAAAACGGGCCGATGTCAAAATACGCGATGTTCCGGAGCAGAAAAAACAACCCTAATCCCAGTAATATATACGATGCGGGATTTCTGAAATTCGAGTTTCCTCCGATCATAAGGCCGACAGCAATGAGGATGACCGGCCATAGGTTTCCCCAATTGAATATCCAGGGGGGGAAAAGCCAGCCGAGCCCCAATTTTCCTGCAAGTAATACGGTACCAATGCCCACAATAATGATCCCTGCCCACATTCTACCTGCGTTGGAACTGCTATGCGTCGGATGATGTTGTCTATTCATGATCTATTGTTAAACCCTTTACGTTCAAAAAAATTACTTATCCAAAGGTATATGGATTCCACACGTTCTGCAAGCCCGATTAGGTAACAGGTTACTTTTTCTCGGTGAATTGCGGATTTATTTCGGTAAACATTCCAAGTGAAAAATATTTTTACAATTTAAGGGAAAGATTTGCATTAATAAACTAAATTCTTTTATATTTATCCCGATTCTGACAATAAGAAATAAAAAGCTTAACAATGGGAGATTTTGACAACAAAGAGCGTGAGGAGGTTTTTTCAAAAAAGGTAAGGGCGGGCAAGCGCACTTATTTTTTCGATGTAAAGGCAACGCGATCCAATGATTATTACATCACGGTCACGGAGAGTAAGAAGCGATTTGAAGACGGTGTATTCATCAAGCATAAGATATTCCTGTATAAAGAGGATTTTGAAAAGTTCGCGGAAGGATTGAATGAAGTGGTTGATTACATCAAGGCGCACCAGGAAGTTGTGGAAAAGCGTTATGAACCCGGTTTTGAAAATAACGGTGTGGGGGTAGCGGAGGATGTCGATTCCAAAGATGACTTTTCTTTTTAGCCTATAAATAATAATCTGATCATAGGAAAGCCTTGCATTGATGTAAGGCTTTTTTAGTATCCAAATAATTTCAAGATCATGCGTTGGAAAGGTGGCAGACAAAGTGATAATTTTGAGGATCGCCGGGGGATGTCCTCTGGCGGGAAACTGGCACTGGGCGGTGTCGGCGGCATTATCGTGCTGATTGTAGGGCTGTTGTTGGGCGGAGATCCACAGCAGATGCTGGAGCAACTGCAAAGCACCGGCACACAGACCACGGAAGGACCTGTTGAAATCAGTGCCGAAGAACAGGAACTGACGGAACTGGTCAAGGTGGTCCATGCGAGCACCGAAGATGTGTGGCAGACAGTTCTCCGTTCTGAAGGATTGCAATTCCGCCCGAATACGTTGGTGCTTTACCGGGATCAGACACCTACGGATGGCTGCGGGATGGGCGCTTCTGCATACGGCCCTTTTTATTGCCCGGCGGATGAAAAAGTATACATTGACCTCAGTTTCAACGACGAATTACACAACCGATTCGGTGCAACAGGCGAATTTGCGATGGCCTATGTGTTGGCGCACGAAGTGGGGCACCACATCCAAAAGCTAACCGGCGCTATGGACAAAGTGAATGCAGCCAGGCAGCAGCTCAGCGAGGTTCAATACAACAAGGTGCAGGTAATGCTGGAGTTGCAGGCTGATTTTTATGCCGGTGTGTGGGCACACCACGCCAACAAAAATTCGGACGTTTCGCTGGAGTATAACGACATCCGCCAGGGGATGGAAGCCGCCGCAGCCGTTGGCGACGACCGGCTGCAGATGCAATCACAGGGACATGTGGTGCCGGAAGCGTTCACCCACGGCACTTCCGAACAGCGGGCATACTGGTTCAAAAAGGGGTTTGATACAGGCGATATGCAGCAAGGGGATACGTTCAATGATCCAAGTTTGCAGTAGGAATTCATACTGGCCCGTCTGAAATCTAAAAACATTTTGTACCTTTGTGTCAGATATGGAAAAACAAACTGTGAAAAAAGAAGCAATTGTGAAGTTAGTAGCCAAAATGGTTGCTGACAAGGAAGCGGTGTGCTCATACATCAAAGGAAAAATCTCGAAGGAAACGCTAAAGCAAAAAGGGATAAAACTAGTCAATCCACTATAATTATGCTTACGATAGACTGACAGATGCGTTCGTCTTACGACCAAAAACAACATCCTGTATCGTGTATTCTTTATTTTAGACGAAACCTTTTCTGTCGTTTCGGGTGGGGAAGTTCCAAATTGTAATCTTACCCTAACTAGCTACATCCAAAACTAAAAAATTCCAATCAGCTGTGCATGCCTGCGTACTTCTTCTTCCAGTTATAAAAAGTGGCTTGGTGCACACCCAGTTCACGGCAGATATCCGCCGTGGATTTACCTGACTCGTGTTGTTTGATAGCCGAAACGATCTGGCTCTCTCTGATTCTTGTCTTTTTCATCGTTCTGTGGTTAAAGTTACGAATTCTCGCATTCCAACCAGTCCGATTTTTTGGAAGGGTTACAGTTGGATTGTTGTGCAATTAGTAATTCCGCTGTCCTTGCAAGTTTATTTTGCATTGATGGATATTGATGTATGACTCAATCATCAAAGAATACCACTCTTTATCTAATAAAGATAAGAAATCCGACTTCGATATATCTGTTTGGTGAAACCCAAATTGACCATCCCACGGTCGGGATTCAATACTAAATTTTAGAGCTGTTTCATCGTCAGCGAATAAGAAGCCTTGTTTTTCTAAATGCTGTCTGTGGACTCTGCAGATTATGAAGTCTTCCGGATGAAATTGTGAGATCGTATTGTCTTCTGAAAGAGCTTTCAATAGAGAACGACTTCTAAGACTAAACCCACCATTGCCAACACATTTATCGTTCCAAGGAGCCCCTATATAATCATAGCTTAGGAACTGATTTCTCCACCCTTTGGGATTAAGAACGAAACCGTCCCACTGAATTACAAGCGCAAAAGGCGTATCAATATATTGGTATAATTTCTTAATCATAAATTCGCTATACTGTTCAACGGTCTTCAATGGCTCAATGGGAATAATATATGGAGAATTGCATCGGATACTGCTCAACAATTTTATTGCGCCAAAATTTATTTCTTTTTGCGAGATTTCCGCGGCCAGTATTAATCTTTCGATATTTACACAATCTACACCGACCAAGGTCACATCTTTTAATTGTAACATTGCCTTATTTATTAAAGTAGTTTAATTGCGATAGGAATAAAGCGTCTCCACTTTTTAAAGTAATAATATTTTGTCCCAACACTTGTCGCTTGCCTCTCCTGAAGCAATGCCCATCAAACCGAGCCCTACACCGCTACTTCCGTTCAGTATGCCAAATCTTAGAGTCGATGGAAAGTTGCTCCTGTAACTGTCAAGAGAAGACGTTCTATCACCATAATAGTCAAGGATCGTCTTTAGCCAATAGTCAATAGCGGTTGATAGATTATTTAATTCAAATTTTTGACGAAGTTTATGAAATAAATATGTATACCCGATGCTACCTTGACAGAAAAATATATCTTGCGCTGAATTTTTGTCGGTAGTATAGCTAGCGCATTGCTTAACATGCTCAGAGATTTTAGATGCCAAAACGTTTTCCCCTAAATATTCCAAAGCATCTAACAAGTTATAACTAATGCTTAACTCTCCTGTAGACCAAGCCAACTTAGAGCTCGGGCGTCTATCATAATTAAAACTGTCATTGAAAAAATCGGGAAAAAATAAAGAGTCACGTCTAGTGGTAGTTATGATAGTCATTAGCTTACAACACACTTGTTCGATCATAATTCTCACTTTTTCTATATTCTTTCCCTTCTTGGACACCTGCCGCAAAACAGCTAAAAAACCTGCTTCACCGTGCGCTAGCGTCAGGTTATCTTTATAAGATAAGGATGTCAACATCTTCTTTGACCTCCTAATAGGTTTTTGAAGTGCTTTATTTTTCATAATTTCCGCTAAAAGCCCAGTAACATCCCAATCTTCTGAGTTTAAAAAGGCGATGATTCCTAAAGAACCAAAAAGATAATCGTTGTTTTCTAAAGCGACAGCTCGATACGCTACTGTTTCTAAATAGTTATATGTTTCAATACTAAAGATTTCCATAGGTGGATCAGCAAGGTATCCACGCTGATAAAGAATATTTAATCCCCATAATATTCCAGTCAGCCCGTTAGCAAGATAGGGATTAATGGTTTTTGAACTCACGATGTTTTCTACTGCTTCAGTGACTAGCTTGCCGCCTATTTCAGCGTATTTTTCGTTTTGTGTATATTCATAATAATAATAATAGAAAAGGGCTAGCCCCATTCGTCCATTAAGTAGGCCATTATTGTTCAAAAGATCTCCATTCGCCAAATGGCCTTCGGCTATAATGTGAAGCACGTTTTTAATTTTATCACTATATAGCCCATGATATATAGGATGAGGTTGTGGTTTACAAAGTGATGGCGGTATGGAGTTGTTCATTTCGAAAGGAGGTAATTCCATGTTCTAGAAAAAGTATTAATTTACGCTTTTCTCACTGTACTTTATTTACATATTGATATGGTCTGCCTAAGCCAAGTAGGGAATCCCAATTCGACGGGTCTTCAGAAATAATAGACAAGATTGTAATTGCAGTTCCTGATAAACCATAGCAAAGACTGTGATCTGAATCTTTAATTTTATCGCTGATAATACGTTTCTCCAAATCCGCAAGTATCATGCGGTAGGCTTGAATAATTGCTTTACGCAAAAATGGTGAATTTTGGAATCGATGGAGTTTGTGGCAAATATACATGATTCCAGCCAACCCATTTCCAAAAGATAGATTGCTGGTATAGTTGTCAAAATTAGATTGGACAGCGCTTTCTGCAAAATGAACGGCCCATTGCGCTAATCTTTTATCGTTCAAATATGTAGAAGCTATATAGAGTGAATTAGCAAGTAATAATGTATCGTATTCACTCCACAACGCACCGATGTTTTTTTTTCGTTGAAGGAATAAAAGCTTATACGAAGCATTTCTTAGCTTTTCTAAAAACTCGGCTTTGTCTTGAAATACAAAATGCGCATCACATAATAATGGTATAAAGGAGTGTTCGATTTTGTCGATATATAAGTCACTAATGTATCTAGTCATATTAAAGTCTGTGCTTATCTTGTTCCCAAATGAAAGCTCTGTATACCGTAATACTTTTTTTAAGAGTTCAAGATTTTCACTTTTTATTTCTGGGGTGGATATCCTAGTAGACTTTAACTTACCAATTAGATACAAACCAATTCCTACCATACCCGTGGAGACAGAAAAATCTAAAAGATTATCAACGAATAGATATTTATTGATTAACGAATCCAGAGAGGAAAATGTGTCCTGATCGACTTCAAAATACCGACTTTCATGGCAGAAAGTTAAACCAATATCCACACCTAAAAAGCCGCATTTCATCGAATATATGTTGTTAAATTCATTAAATGTCCAGTCGTTTTTGGGGCTTTTAATAGAAATGAAATTTTTCTCTAGACGAGAAAAAGCTGTGTTTGTGAGTCGTATGTCATTTGTAAATTTCGAGTATTCCAAAAGAAACACACATAGCCCCATATCCCCTTTAAAAAGTCCATTTGAAGAGATTGGGGATATCGATAACATTTTTGAGAGATTCGATAGAATTGTTCTGGCATTTTCCTTATCAGAATCTTTAATAGGTAAATGATTGCAATATTTATAAGTTTCTTTGCCGGTGCGGTTCATCTCTAAATCTATTTGTTATTTTTTCACTATCGAATAGCGTTTTTCATAATTAATATCGATTAATTTATTATATACGCCTTTCTCATAAACGTCTTCAACGATTCGAAAATATTTAGAAAGGTGGAGATTGCTAATGATATAAGGGAAGAGTATATCACTCCAATCTTTCGCTGATTTTCCCCAGATACTTGAGTCGCTTGCTCTCGTTTGAGATTCATAGTGATATGCTACCAAACTTCCTAATGTTATATTTTTTAGCCCGTGCTTCAGGCACTCTAGGTTGAACTCAACATCTTGATAAACATCTTTATACGATTCGTTAAATCCCCCAACTTTCTTAAAAGTCTCATATTCAACAAACATGAATGCTCCCGTATTCCCAACTGTATATTCGCTCTCTGTACTAAATCCATAACGGTATCCTAGAAAGCGATGTGAAATAAAAATTCTATTGTCTCCTCGGTGGAATATATCTATGCCAAGGTGTTGAATTCTATTGTTTTCAAAAAGCAGTTTAATTCCTAGTGTGCCAATATTTACGCCTTCCTTAGATTTTTGCTCGTATTCATATAAGCAGCCGTCGATACAATGGTTTATAAATTTCACATCGTTGTTGCAGAATAAAAGAAAATCATCCACTACACAATGCCCTTGCTGTGCTAAGAGCGAGACAATCAGATTATTTACTTTAGAATAATGGTAAAATCCAATATCTAAGAAATTATAGTGGCTAATTCCTCTTTTAGTTTTGCTAAGCGAGTTTTTTGCGTCCGATTTATTATTTAACTCCTCAAGTTTTTGTCTAATCAAAACTTTATTTGGTTCTTCGGATCCAGTATCACCTATCCAAACACAATAATTCGCATAGACAGTGGTTGTAAAAATGGAATCTAATAAATCAAAAAGCAGCTTAAGTTGATCTTTCGTGAGTATGATTATATGAACAAACCTTTGCATATTTTCAATAGGAAAGGGGTTATAAGACTCTAGTTCGACATCGTTGATCCTTTCGGCAAGGAAGTTTCCAGGGTATTTGCGAAGAAACAAATTTCGATTTTCCTCCCACTCGGGCGTTAGGTTTCCAGTCGAATTGTGGTAAAGTTTAATGCTGTGATTCGTTATTACACCTATTTTTACTCCACATTTGAAATTACGGATGCAAAACGAAACATCGTAGAAATGATAGCCTTTGAAATCTTCGTCAAAATTCTCTTTTATTCTTGATCTATTTACTAACAGAAAGACCCCGTCAACGACTACCGCCGGAGTAATCAGGCTGGCTTTTCCGCTCCACCATAAATCTATGATGCCATCTTTATGATGTGGATGAAATATCAGCCCTAAAGTATTGTCTTGGCCGCTATCAAACCATGCGCCTTTGTCTCGCTTTTCATTAAGCTCAGCAGTTCCGGCAATTCCTAAAATGCCGTATTCGCTTTCTGCCAATACTTTAACTAAACTTGGTCCCCAATCATTTTCTAAAAACAAAGTATCGTTATGAATGAATAGAATTGTTTCGGAGTCTGAATCAATAAGCGCTTTGTTATATACTTCGCTTAAAGAAAACTGATTGAAATTCTCGTATTTCTGAATTGTTATATTTTCGTGTGGAAACCCCGACGTTCGCAAAAGCATACGTTCAAAAATTTCGTTTTGTTCGGCGGTATAGTTGCTCGAATAAGCTATGGTTAGAAGAGTTTGTCCTGTCATCGTTTTTTGATTTATATTCTGTAAGGCAACATTGGTTTCTAAAGGCGTTCTAAAAGATTAAAAAAGGGAAAGCAGGGTTGTTTTTACCTTTGGGTTGCAAAACAGATCCTTTCTTAATGTCAAATATCGACGTATTCAAAAGTGATAGGGATATACTAAGCAGCGTCACCTGCGTTCCATCACTAGTCGCATACTCCGCAGTAATCGCTGCATCAGTGTAGCATCCTCGGTGATTATTTCTGCCGTACCGATCATGCCCGTGGTTAAATAAATCGGGCTGCCAGATTCCATAGGCTTGAAATCCACGCGTGAAAGGAAGATGCTATCCCGGTAGGGTACCTTATTAAGCTTAGCCACTGTTCCCAATACGACCCCATATTCCTCGAACGGATAGCTTGCGAGTTTGACTAATACCTGCAGCCCGACTTTTACCTTCCCCATATTGAGCTGCGGGATGACCGCTTCGCCGAAGAAATCTGTACTACCGGCGTTGACAAGGAATACCTCCCTTCCGCTCTCGATATGCTGGTATGGTTGGATAATCCCAGAGAAGATGACGGAGCCCGGTGTCGGGGCCGTAAGCACATTTAGCATCTTCCATTGCTGCATCTCGCTGACTAAGCTGTTAAGCGCTTGCTGGAACTTCGCTCGCTCCTCCGCGATTTTATTGTCCAGATCGGCCAGTTCCCTAGTTTTGCCCATGCGTGCAGCCTCGATGGAAAGCAGGCTTGATGCTGTTTGTTGTAGGGGATGCTGCTTAGCGAGCAGTGCGGCCCGTTCCTTTTGGTATTCGGCAGGTGAGATTACTTTCTTATCCGCAAGTTGCTCATAGCGCATGAATTCGGTTTCAGCGATATTAAATTCCCGCTGTTGCAGCTCTTGTTGTTTGACTAATTGGGCCCTTTGCTGGCCAATGTTTACCATGTCGCGGAGAAGATAATCCCGTTGTTTCCGGTAGATGCCGTCTTCTTTGGCAGCCCGGTAGCTTAGGTATGACTGGTAAAAGGCCTGGTATCCCGGCTGTAACTCCCCCAACCGGATCCTCGAGGGTGAGACAAAATCATCTGATACTGTCCCTTCGGGCGTATACAAGCTGTCTCGAATGCGTTCCAGTCTTTCCAGCATATCCAATACCTGCTGATGATCGGCCGTGCTTTCCATCCAGGCCAATTCCTGCCCCTGTTTAACAGCTTGGCCGTCTTCAACCAGAATATTGACGAGATTGCCGGCCACCCTGCTGACAACGGGCTTGGGCGCATTGACCGCATTGACACGGATTGGGGCAATCACCACATCGGGATACTTGATAAATACAGATAACGCTACGATGACTAGTAGCACCACCAACACCCAGGTAATGCCCCACCTCATTAGCGCAGCGGGCGGGGCGCTGATGATATCCTGCACATCTTCAGAATGGATTTGCCGCCCATTGTGTGATGCACTCCTACCCACTGTAATATGGGTGATCGTTGGCTGCGGTGACTGTTGCTCCATGGTAATAGCTTATTAATTGCCTAATTCTAGCTGATTTTTGACCAGTTGGTAATATTCACCCCTTCGTTCGGTTAGTTCCCAATGTGTTCCCTGTTCAACGATCCTGCCTTTGTCCAGTACTAAGATGTTATCGGCATGGCTTACTGTGCTGAGCCGGTGTGCTACGATGATAGCCGTTCGGCCTTCAAGAAAGCCGATGAGGTTGTCGATGATTACTCGCTCATTATTGGCATCCAATGCATTGGTGGCTTCGTCAAATAAGATATATCGCGGGTTTTTGTAAACTGCACGAGCAATCAACAGGCGCTGGCGCTGTCCTTGGCTAATGCCTTTACCGGCTACACCGATTTTTGTCTTCAAGCCAAAGGGTTGTTCCTCAATAAACTCCTGTAGATTGGCGGTTCTTATAGCATGGTTCACCCTTTGTGGGTCAGGGTACTCATCACCGACGGCGATGTTGCGCTCGATGGTGTCGGCAAAGATGAACCCGTCTTGCATGACAACCCCACATTGATCCCGCCAAGACGAGAACCCAATCTGTGCAAGTTTTTGCTGACCGACGCGGATCTCTCCGGATTCTGGCTCGAAAAACCGGAGGATCAGCTTGAGTATGGTTGTTTTTCCACTACCACTCATACCAACAATTGCTGTGGTCTTACCTTCGGGAAACCGTATGTCGACGTCTGTGAGTACTGGCTCGTTACCTGCGCCGGGATAGCGGAACGTTACCCCTAGTAAAGTGATACTCTTGTCCTTCGGTAGCTCACGCATCCATTCATTTTCCATTGGCTCTTCATCCGGTTCGCGGTAAATTTCGTTAATACGCTCCAGGCTGATTTGGGCATCTTGATAGGATTGAATGAACCCGAGGATCTGTCCAATTGGACTAGAGACCATACCTACGATGTATTGGATCGCCATCATGCCGCCGAGGGTAAGGTCACCATCGATCACCGCTTTAGCACTCAAGAAAGTGATTAAAATGCTTTTTAGCTGGTTGATGGCCATGGAACCAGCCTGTTGGTATTGTGCAAGAGCAAGGCTCTTTACCTTGAATCTAAACAAGCGTGCTTGTATGCCCTCCCACAGCCAGCGTTTCTGCCGTTCGGCATTGTTAAGTTTGATCTCCTGCATCGCTTCTACGAGCTCGACGATGGCAGTTTGGTTATCAGAGGCGACAGCAAACCTGCGGTGATCCAGTTCGCGCCTACTTTTAAGGAAGAGCAGGATCCAGCCTGTGTAGAGAATCGAAGCACCAAGAAAGATGGAGAAAATCCCTGCATGGTAAAAGGCCAGCACAAAGCCGAAAACAATTAGATTAATAAAAGAGAACATTGTCCCCAACATGGAACCGGTCAGGAAACTTTCAATGCGTTGCTGATCCGCCATGCGCTGCATGATGTCGCCCGTAGTCTTCGTCTCATAGAATTTCATCGGCAACTTCATCAGTTTGATGAGCATGTCAGTCAGGATTGAAATGTTGACACGTGTACTGATGTGCAGTAGTATCCAGGATCGGATAAAATCCACACCCACCTGACCAATAAACAAGGCAATCTGGGCGATCAGGATAAGATGAATGAAATTTAGGTTGCGCGTATTGATGCCGATGTCGACTACCGACTGGGTGAGGAAGGGCGTAACCAGCTGAAGGATCGTGCCGACAAGCAATCCGAGGGTAAGCTGGACGAAAAGCCTGCGATAAGTGGCGAAATAGCGTAACACAGCATTCCATTTCAATGTTCTCGTCTCATCTTCCTCCCTTTCATAGAAGGTCGGGGTTTGATTCAGCAATAGTGAAATGCCGTTATGGAGTTCTTCGTGAGCGAACCAATTGGCAGCGAATTCCTTTTTATCCAACTTACGTTTGCAATTGGCGGGATCAGCGATGTGATAATAACCTTTTTTGACTCGATAAAGAACCACGAAATGGTTTTGCCGCCAATGCAGAATGCAGGGAAGGTGTATCTCATCGAGTTGTTCCAGAGTTAGTTTGACCCCCTGTGTACGGAAGCCGATTTTCTCTGCAGCCTCACTGATGCCCAAAAGATTTACTCCGCCTTTTGTAACTTGGCAAAGTTGACGCAGGCGATAGATATCAATGTTTCGGCCGTAGTGGCGGCATATGATGCGCAGACAGGTAGCTCCGCAATCCATCTGGTCCTGTTGACGGTGGTGGGGAAAGGGTCTCACGATTAAATTAAATAGCTAAGGCTTTTTTACATTTTGGTTAGCCTGCCGGGACTATGGCGGTCACAAATGTCGATTAGCATTTCCAACTTCTTATTCGATCTGTAAAAACAATTAGCAAGGCTACCATTGCCTTGGCATTCGCTAGATCGAATATCTGAGTAGCCAAAGTCTTTTTGGACGGAAATAAATGGATAGATTAACATTTTCAAACTCGTCAACGCTGAGAGCTTGCCGTCAGCGGTATCTTTTTCGCCGAATGGTTCTCTACGTATAAGAGGAAACATATATTTGTTTAAAACGATTAATTGGGTTCCGTAAAAATTATCAACCCAACTGAGCTGTCTCGTAATCGGAATGGCTTGGTTGAACCAACTTACACCGCCCAGTACCATATTGCATCCCAAATCAAAAGCCCGTAATATGCTGTCAAAAAGAAATTGCTTCGAATAGTGTGGCGTAAACTCATGGCCATCCTCACAGATAATGATCACATCATCATCTTTTACCATCGCTATATCGACAATATTGACAATACTATTCCACAGACTGAAGGAATCTTGCGAATGTCCAGAGGCCTCCACGATTGTTAAAGCAAATTCACCCCTGCCGTTGAATTGCTCTCTAATATGCTTACGCCGATCCTCCCGTTCAGGCAGGTTGATCACATACATGGGAATAGAGATTTCTGAATAATCAATCATTTGGTCTATAATTATTAAATTCTATTTTGTAATAACTGGCTACGGATTTTAGCTGGTTGAGTTTTTCTGTCTGGGCGCTAAATAAACTCGATACTTTGCCTTTTTTGTCATTGCCTGTGGTAATATCAGAGTAGCCGAATTCTTTCTGGATGGAAATAAATGGATGTAACAAAAAAACAGCGTCGGAAAGCGTGGAAAATTTCAGATCTGCATCGTCTCCTGGAACGAATTCTGCGCGCAGAATTCGTTCAAAAAATTTTCGGAAGACTACCGTGAATTGAAGTCCATTAAATCTGTTCACCCAGAATATTTCTTTATCTACTTGCAATGTAGAGTCCAGCCAACTTACTCCACCCAGTAATACATCAGCCTTCCATTCTCCGGCCATCGATATGGAGTCAAATAATCTTTTCGTATTGTATTCTTTTGTAAAGACATGATCATCTTCGCAAATAATAATGAAATCATCCTTTCCAGTCAGTGCATTTTGTATGATTTGACATATGGAATTCCATAAGCCGATTGCTCCGATCTTATGTCTTGAAGCAGGCACAATGAAAACCTCGAATTCTTTCCTTCCTCCGAATTCTGATATTATGCTTTGTTTTCGATCCTTGCGCTTTGATAAGTTAATTACAAAAGTTTTGATCCGTGCCTTTCGATCTATTATCATTGATTTTTATTTTCGTTTCCCTCGAATTCGCTCTTCAGTTTGGACTGAATTCTTATTTCTCTGACCGTTTGTTTCTCCCAAGTGGAAGAGTGGTCACCATTGGTTAGATAGTCATTTATTAAGTCCCTTATCTCGTTACCATCTGGACCAGGAGCATTTTTATGGACCAACCGGCCTGCAGCGTCGTACAATAGGTAACGAGGTATCGCCCCAAGTTGAATTTGTTTGGCCCACTCGGATTTACCCGGGTTCAGAAGCAGAAAACTGCCAGGGAATTCCGATACGCCTTCCTGCTTTGCTGCTTTCTCCCAATCGTCAAACTTACGGTCAAGCGCCAAGTACATGAAACGGATAGGCTTGCCCGCATAATCCTCCCTTAACCGATGCGAGGCTGGCATAACCTTACGGCAGGGTTCGCACCAGCTTGCCCAGAGATCCACATAGATGACGTTACCTTTACTTGCTGCAATGATCGCAGATAATGTAGTCGTTGCCTTGCTTCCATCCATTAAAAACATGGAGTCTGTGGCCAAACGAAGCTCACTGAAATCGAGGAAATACGTATTTCGGATTTCATTCACTAGATTGGTATCTTTAACCGCCGATGAGAAAGCATGCATTAACATCTTAAAACTGTCTACCGGTAGTAAATCTGCCGCCAAAGTCACCTCGTTATACAGCATAATTTCCTTAATCCGAACGGGATAAATAGGTGATTCGGCAAGTTCGCGAAAATGGCGGGTAAATGTTCCCGAACTACGTGTTTTACTTTCGTATGCCTGACAGAGTCCGAGTAAGTGCGAGTAGGGCAAAAGGTGACCATCTCCATTTTTGGCACCTTCAATGATACGACGTACATCTGCGTCACTGATGATTCCCAGCCTGTATTGAATTAGGTATCTATCAAACAGTATTTGGTCCTTTTTCAGCGCATAGGCGTTCTCGGATATGAGTGCGTTTATTTTTAAGCTGTCCAGCATATTCATCTCCAACATGGATTCGGCTAGTGCCTTTTCGCCCCATGTTTTGCTTTCGTCCATATTGAAACTAAACCTATTGGAGGTCGAGTCGGAACTATTTGCATACTTGAGTACAGGTGCAAAGAACATCAGTTTAGCCGAATAGTACCCGTTACTGTACAACGCACGAACAAAAAGGGAATCGATGCTCAAGTCCATCGGCATAAACGGCCGGTTTGTAATCATGAAGATAGGATTCTCGCCCTCATAGCGGACCTCTAGGGTGTCGCCGCTTTGGACGAGAATCTCCGCCTTATAAAATCGGTCGTACCTGTGTTGGACAATCGCTTGGCCATTTTTCAGGCTGAAGGTTATCGTATCTGGTCCACGCCCATTAAGTTCTATGGGGTTAGCCCAGAAATTATCCCAAATGGTAAGGGCTTTGATATTGGTGTTCATATTCGAGTTAACCACGACGGTGTCCGAAATGATCGGCGCGTCTTTCAAGATCAGCGTAAAGGTGGAATCGCTGCTGTCGCTAATGTTATTTGATTCGGCATTATTACATCCAAAAAGCAACAGAAATGACGTTAGAAAACCTATAAAACTATCTCCGTACATTGTTAAAGCGATTGATAAAAATGACTACTTGACCAGAATGCAGCTTTTGTTTTATTCAAATGACACTGCGTGGCAGATATTTCTCCTTCATTTGACACAATGGGCAAATAGCAGGGAAGCTGCTATTTGCTTTGTTAGGAAGGTTTCACAATCTATCATTAATATGCAAGGTGTCTGAATGCTTGTATTAAATGCATAGCAATGATTTGATTGGTTGGAGGACCTTTTCTTCAGTACCAAGACGCACTAGCGCAGCTATCGCAGCACCATTGTCTGCCATCTCCGGCTGTGTTAGCCATGAGATTGTCCGCGTCGGTTCTAGATATACCACGTAGAATCCAAGTAGATCCGATATTACCGTCTCCCATATCGGAAGATTGTCCAGAACCTGAAGCGTCCCAGTTCAATTCTCCTGTTGCAGTCCAGCCACTTGGTAGATAGACAGCACAGGTGCCACCGCCTACAATTTGTTTCAGCTGCTCCCTCGTCAGGATTTCCCCTACATTCTTGAAATCCAATTTTAACTTTTTCATTTTTCTAAAGTTAGGGCAAGAATTTACCCGATTTTAAATAACAAAAACTGATACGTTCAACACGAGTTCTTTACTTAATTCGTGCATTCTCATTTTTCTTCTTCTGTTGCTTTTTTTCTTGACTTTTCTACCTCCTTCTTTTACTTTGTTAACAAGTACTTTAGATCATTTGCCGTGTATATCTCTGGTAAGTGGTAGCCGTTAACAAAAATCGTAGGTGTGAAACTGATACCTGTTTTAACACACCATTTCGCCATCGCTTTCAGCTTTAAGCCTTGCTTTTCGAGTTCACCGTTCATTGGGTATCTAGTTGCAAAAGCGGCGTAATCTTTGTCTATGGAACGATACCAGTCGTCTATGGCCCGTTGGGTCAATTCGTCGTCCCTCTTTTCGGCAATTGCCATCAGGTGCTTTACCGGAGCAGCTCTCATGTCTTTTTGACTATCAGTAGCCGTAAAGATAATCTGCAACTGTACCTCAGGATTCGTTGCAAGAATGCTCTCCAACATCACGTGTGCTTTTGAGCACGGTCCGCAATAAGGATTGCATACCTTGACGATTTTGTGTTTGGCATCCGCATTCCCAAGTGTTATGCCCAACCCGTGTGTGGTTTCCATAATGGTCGGTTGTTGACTGAGTATAGCTTGAAAGATACCGGGATCATGTTTCAGTCGCGTGAACGATAGCCAATGGCTACGCCCTAGACGGGCGGCTTTTAATGCGGGAATCAGTAGCTGGACGGCGATGAAAACCAAGCTTGCAAATATGGCATAATCAATGATTGCCCCTTCCAACCCCTGACTAGCACCAAGATAATTGTACGATCCGGTATACAGGGCCAATCCGGCCTGGAGGGCCAAGATGACCAGCGTGGCCAGGCATAGCCGACACCATTGTCTGGCCACACGCCATTGGTAATATAGGGAAAATACAATATACGTAGTGGCCAACAGGGAAATTACTGACAGAAGTGGGAGAACCTGCATATTAGTTAATCCGGCAGTAGCCAGCATTAGAAAAGCGCCCAGAAAATAGCTGAAGCCTATCTTCGCCCAGCTGGTTCCCGAAATGTTTGCACCTTTGGATTCCAGCAATGCGGAACAACCGCTTCTATCAGCATCGCCTGAACAAACCTGGCGCAGCGCTAGGTTATTCGTATCGGCTTCGTACCAGACCAATAGTAAGGTAATATAGACGCCTATAACAGCGAGCAGCAGATATATTGTGTTAGCCCAGCCGTTATCAAGAGCGGGAAATGGGCCCAGTACGTAATACATTGCGAGGGTACAAGCAACCAAGAGCGGCATTGTAAGCGCCGCGACCCGGCCGACAACCTGCTGCCTTTCTTTTTTTCTAAAGCTGGAGTAATCGTGCTCGATGGGTAATTTCTCATCTACTGCAAGTAATATGACCCCCGAAAAGCAATCTAAAAAGGACGCCCTTGGTTGCTTGGTCCATTCCCCCGTCTCAGTGTCCATGTATTCAACTTCCATTTCATCCGCTCTTTGGACGACGGTAAATTTCATTTGACCACTAGTATTACGCACCTGTGCGATAAAGGGTGGCTTAACGTCTGATAATTGCTCAGCGCTTATCCGCAAGCCACTGTTTATGACTCCTACTTGGTGCAGGCCCTCGCTGATCGCCAGCAGACTTGGATAATCGGGATGCGTTTCAATAGCGTCTGCCACCATTGTTCTAGAAATGGGTACGTCGAGACTTCTTGCCAATACATAAGCAGCATGGATCGGATTTTCCATACGGGGTACTACTAGCGATTTCAAAAGGTGTTTTATCATAATTCGATTTTAATCGCGTTTTTTTCAGGAGTACGAGGAGGAGCATAATATTGTCCCATCAACAATCCTCATCCGTGCTGAAATCGGCAGTAGAACTGAATACGTTCATTCAATCCTCTTTTGCCCCATTAATATGTTAAAAATATCATGCTTGTTTGGGGAGAATCAGGTTAAAATTCTACTCAATCCCAATGTATCATAATTTAATTTGCGTCTAAATTACGACAAATATAATTAATAAATATTATTTATCAAGTAAAAAATTAACTAAATTTATCTCAAAAAAAAAACCATAAAAATTTAATCTTCTGATCATAATCCAATATCTTATTTTGTAGTTCCCCGGGTCGTTCGGTACTTACTCGAAAATTGCAGCATTTTCACGCGAAGTTTTCGTCAAATCTGTCATCAGTGGGGAATGGTCAGTGCGGGTAAAACGCGTACTGGGAAGTTTGACGAATGTCGAACAGCCCATGGAAGAAGCCCCATATCAAGCCAAGGAGGAACCGGCAAGGCGAAAGGTCGTGCCCATCATCAGAGGGAGACGGCAATCCCGTTTGGTTTATGATCCCAGAATTGGAAAATTTGTATCACGTAAGCGTTTTTAGCTTTTTATTAAATTCGTATTTCATACCAAGTTAACGGGTGCGGAACAAGATTTTTTTGCAAATGAAATTGTTTTGGAGCTTGAGGTAGATTACACCTGGATTTCATGCACGATACGTTGGCCAATGGCAAGACGATCCGGACGCTGAACATCATCGATGATTTCAGCCGTGAGGCACTTTCCATTTCGGTGGACGCGAGCCTTCCGGCCCACCGCGTGATCCGAGAATTGGAGAAACTGGTCGAATGGCGGGGCAAGCCAGAGAAGATCCGCTCGGACAGCGGACCGGAATTCATGGCAGCGGCGGTGACCGAATGGTGCGGTAAAAAACAGATAACATGGGAATTCATCCAGCCGGCAAGCCCACACAGAACAGCCTGATTGAGCGGTTCAACAGAACCTTCCGCCGGTGAATTCCTGTTGAAATATGGAAAACTCCCAACCCAAAATGGCCAGTGCCAGTTTCCCACATTACAACAGGATAACAACAGCAAATCTGGTGCCCTCCTGATTGGAATTTTTTAGTTTTGGATGTAGCTAGTTAGGGTAAGATTACACAGCCATGAGCTCCGCCGCGTGAAAGAGCTGGCCTCTTCAACTCCTCGAAGACAAGTTTAGATCGTAGCCTTCTGATTGGCGATGAACGTCCAACCAGGGTGCGGATAACTTAATTAATAACAGCTACCCGCCGAGAAAGTTTAGGTTAATTGAGATTCGTCAACGTAAAGATGAACGCAATGGCCGGCTCAAGCTTTCTTTATAAGAGCAAATCCCAGCCGCATGGCTTGCACTTGGCTGTCAGTTGCAGAATGAATATCGAAAGCGTCCAATGTGTTATTTAATCAATACTCCGTTAAAAACTGGGACAAATTTCTGATTTACAGTAAAATAAGTGGATAAATAGTGGTTGGAATATTTAAATAAACCATTGATTTTCAGTATCTTAATAGTGTTTTTTGAAGCATTATTTGAGATATGGTCACCAAGGGTTATAATCTGTACAAATCACTGATAGTCAACATATTGATTAACATGAAAAATATCAACGCGTGCAGGCAGCGTTTTGTGGTCAAGGCCGTTACCCTTTTCCTCTCGATAAAGGGTCGGGTCAATTTCCAGCAACTGGGAAGGTACGGCAAATATAGCGAACAGCGTTATCGCATCCAATTCGAAAAGCCATTCGATTTCATGGAATTCAACTGCAGCCTGGTCAGGGAACATGCCAGTGGCCATTATATCATCGCCCTTGACCCCAGTTTCATCGCCAAATCGGGCAGGCAAACACCCGGCATCGGCTATTTCTGGTCGGGCCAGGCGGCCAGGACCAAACGGGGGCTGGAGATGCTGGGTATGGCGGCAATCGATGTGGACAACCACACCGGATTCCACCTGGACGCCTGCCAGACGCTGACCGGTAACCATCCCGACAGGTCACTTGCCGGGATCTATGCGGACTGCTTCACCGGCCACAGTGAAAAACTCTCGGAACTCTCCCGCGTCGCTGTCGCCGATGCATGGTTCACCAAGAAGTCTTTCATCGATGCGGTTTGCGGTGCCGGTTTCCAGTTCGTGGGCAGGATGCGCGATGACGCCAACCTGAAGTACCTCTACACCGGCCCACAAAAACCCGGTCGCGGAAGGCCACGGGTGTACGACAGTAAAGTCAACCACCAAGATATCAAAACCGAACATTTCCCTGAAGTGGTACTGGAAGATGGAACCCTCGCCACCACCGCCGTCGTCTATGCCGTATCACTCAGGCGCAAAGTCCGTGTGGTAAGGGTACCGTTCGACAAGAAGCACAGACTGTACTTCTCTACCGACACGGAGATGGATGCCGCAACTATCGTCAGATACTACAGGCTACGCTTCCAAATCGAGTTCATATACCGCGACGCCAAACAGTTCACCGGGCTGGAGAACTGCCAGGCAAGGAGCGAGAACAAACTGGACTCCCACTTCAATATGGCCCTGACGGCAACAAACGTAGCCAAAGTTGCGCACTGGATAAGCATCCCGAAAAAAGAACGGGGTGCGTTCTCTATAGCCGATATCAAGACGATGAACCACAACGCCTTACTGATGGATAGATTTTTTTCAACCTTTGGCGTGAACCCACACTTGCGAAAAAATCAGAAACATGTCAAAGAACTATTACTATACGGCACTATTGCCGCTTAAAAATTAACTAACTATTGATTTGACAGATGGTACAAAAAATCGAAATATCATGAAGTAGTCATCAAATTGGATAACATCATTACCGTATCAATCAGTCCAACAGAAGCCCAAACGCTGTTTACCTCTTTTATGTTTCACAAGCAAAACGTAAATTACCAAAACTGATTATAATTTACAGCCAAATCGAAAAATCGCTCAACGAAGCAAAGTAAAGAAGTAAAATCTTACCTGACGGCCGACAGCTTGTCATTAAGCATGACTCCCAAGTATACCGGCATTCCGATGACAAGATCGAAAAGCTTTAAGACCGGCTTTGGCTTGCCGTATATTGTCATTTTTATTGGATCAGCAGGTTGCACCCGCGGACGTCGCTTTGGTCAAAGCGACCCAATACTTCGAAATGGCCACCTGGGTGCGTTTTGCCAAGATCCTGCGTAGCAATGAATGCGCAGGATTGCACATTGGCAAGGTCAATCACATTGATACCACCCGTTAAACCGGTGGGGAGAATGGTAAAGGGGTCATTCGTATCCCGGACGATGATCTTCATCCAGGGAGGGCAGCGGAATAAGCCGTTGCCCGCTGAGTAAGCTTGCGACAGCAATTCAGTCATACCATATTCCGAATGTATTGAATCGACATTAAATCCCGAACGAAGCCGTTCATGTACTTCCTCGCGGATCATTTCCCTCCTTCGGCCTTTCATTCCACCCGTTTCCATGACAATCAGCTTGGGGAAATCGATCCGGTAATTTTCCACAAAATCCAGCAACGCATAGGTAACGCCGATCAGCAACGTCTTACCGCCGGTTGCTTTAAGGTGTTGTAAACGATCAAACAGTTCCTGGTGGTTATACAAGAAGTAACCACTTAGCGGGTTTCTGCTTTCGCGGATTAAGTCGTCCACCATGTAGATAAGCGACGATCCTTCCCGCTCGGCGTAGGAGGGAAGAAGGGCCAGAATGGTCCAGTCTGTTGGAACGCCGTAAAACCGTTCGAAGGCCGTGCGGAAGCTTCTTTCGTAGATGGCTACATCCGCCACGTAATGTTTGCTTTGTACGCTGCCTGTGGTACCCGAGCTACTGAAAGTCAGCTGCGGTTCCTGCGTTACGGATACGATGCGGTGCTGCTTGAACAGCTCAATGGGCAGAAAGGGGATATGTTCCGGCTGTTTTACCGCAACCGGATTTATACCCAATAAGGCAAGGTATTCGGCATATACCGTGCAATGGCGGGATTGGTGCCGGAAGATTTCCAGGCAGCCACCGGTAAACTCCTCGGATGAAGAGATGGAAAATATGCGGTCTGCCGATACCATGTGTCCGAATCGCTACAGCATTCCGCCGCACACGGACAGCACCTGTCCGTTGATGTAGGATGCCAGGTCTGACGCCAGAAACAGACAGGCATTGGCCACATCTTCGGTCTCTCCGGCCCGTTTCAGTGGAATATTTTGCTCCCAACCTTCCACTACTTTCGGATCCAGTACATCGGTCATCTCCGTCCGGATAAATCCCGGCGCAATGACATTGGTGCGGATGTTGCGCGATCCCAGTTCTTTGGCTACCGATTTGGAAAAACCAATGATACCCGCCTTTGAAGCGGCATAGTTAGCCTGTCCGGCATTTCCCTGTACGCCTACCACCGAACTCATATTGATGAATACACCCTTGCGGTTTTTCATCATGATTCTGGAAGCAGCTTTGGTCACGTTGAAAACCGATTTGAGGTTTACATTGAGTACGTCGTCCCATTGGTCTTCGGTCATCCGCAGTAACAGGCCATCTTTGGTAATTCCGGCATTATTGACCACCGCATCCAGGGTCCCAAATTCCGAAACGATATCGTTGATTAATTTTTCGGCTTCTTCAAAAATGGACGCATCCGACCGGTACCCCTTTATTTTGGTGCCATGAGCCTGAAGTTCCTTTTCAAGGGCTTCTCCTTTCTCTACAGATGACAGGTAGGTAAATGCTACATTCGCTCCGTTTGCGGCAAATGTTTCCGCTATTTTCCGGCCAATTCCTTTGGACGCACCAGTAATCAGTGCTGTTTTTCCTTCGAGTAGTTTCATTTGATTGCTGTCTATATGCTATTTAAAAGGTATCGGCGCAAACTTAGAAAAAAATCACGACCTGTCACTGCAATTTAAATTATTGTAATAATTAAACGATATTGTTGATAAGCTGCAAATTATTTGCGTCCTTAGCTACACGACAACGACAACAAACAATGAACGACGAGTTTTTTAGTCAACTTTACCGTAAACAACAAGAGATCAACGATGTGCCCCCCAATGGCATGATTGCCGGATGGGCATTGGGCTTGCTGGATTTACTTTTTCCGGAACGCCAAACGCATCCCGACCGGACCATTGAACAGCTTAAAACCCAGTTTACCCAGTCTGAAAAAGAACTGGTGGGCATTTTAAATAGAACCAAAGCCTGTGAAGATTGCAACAACGGTTTAATTGCCACCCAATTTTACGGGTCACTGCCCGAAATGCGCCGGATGATGTACACCGATGCTGCGGCAATTTACGAGGGAGACCCCGCCGCAACCAGTGAATTTGAAGTAATCCGTACCTATCCGGGCTTTTTGGCCATCGCGCTCTACCGGCTCGCACATCGGCTTATGACACTGGATGTACCGCTCTTGCCGCGTATCCTTACGGAACACGGACATTCCCAGACCGGTATTGATATCCATCCCGCGGCACAGATCGGTGAATATTTCTGCATCGATCACGGCACGGGCGTGGTAATCGGGGAAACGGCGGTCATCGGCAACCAGGTGAAAATTTACCAAGGTGTAACGCTGGGTGCGATGAGTGTTGAGAAATTTTTAGCCAATACACGGCGGCACCCCACCATACAGGACCGGGTGGTTATTTACGCCGGCGCAACCATTTTAGGTGGCGATACGGTCATTGGCCACGACAGTGTAATCGGAGGTAACGTGTGGCTAACATCCAGTATCCCTCCGTATACCACTGTCTATCATCAGTCTACCGTAAAAATTGTTGACTCAAAAACAACCCATTAACGAATGCAAACACTGATTGATTGCGTGGGGAACACACCACTGGTAGAGCTTACAAAACTGAATCCGAATCCGAGGGTCCGTCTGTATGTGAAGTTAGAGGGGAACAATCCGGGCGGGAGCGTGAAAGACCGGGCGGCACTCAACATGATCCGCAGTGCGATGGAACGCGGGGATATTAAACCCGGGATGCAGCTGATCGAGGCCACCAGTGGAAATACAGGGATTGCCCTGGCGATGATTGCGCGTATTTATGACTTGGATATCGAATTGGTGATGCCTTCCAACTCCACCCGTGAACGTACGTTGACGATGGAGGCCTTCGGAGCGAAAGTTACTCTGCTGGAATCCATCGAAGCGTGCCGCGATTATGCGGAGGAAAAGGGGCAGCAGAGCGGCTATTTCCTCTTAAACCAATTTGCCAACCCCGACAATTACCTTGCTCATTACAAGACAACGGGGCCTGAAATCTGGCGGGATACCCAGGGGCAGATTACGCATTTTGTGAGTGCAATGGGCACGACCGGAAGTATCATGGGTAACTCCATGTACCTGAAGGAGCAAAATCCCGATATACAGATTGTGGGATGCCAGCCCACGGAGGAATCGTCGATACCGGGCATCCGGCGTTGGCCCATGGAATACCTTCCTAAGATTTACGACCCCCAGCGGGTAGACCGGGTGATGGATGTATCCCAGACGGAAGCCGTCGAAATGACAAGGCAACTGGCACGTACAGAAGGTGTATTTGTAGGCATGAGTAGCGGGGGAGCGATGGCATGCGCTACCCGGCTGGCAACGGAACTGGACGAAGGGGTCATTGTATTTATCGCCTGCGATCGGGGCGACCGGTATTTATCCAGCGATCTGTTTGGATAAAACTATCTCCGTGTTCTATCACGATCCGAATTTACTCCTTAACGCGGCCAGCTTTGAAGCCATATCGCTTTCTTCCCGCTTCGGACTTTCGGTTTTCCGATACTTCGGTCTTTCTGTCTTTCGATGTTCCCGCTTTTCGGACTTTTCTGCTTTCTGAGGTTCCGTCTTCATCGAAAGACTGATCCGGTTCCGTTTTTGGTCGACTTCCGTAACGGTTACCATCACCTTTTGCTGCACTTTCACCACTTCATTGGGATCTTTGATGTAACGGTTGGCCAATTGGCTCAGGTGTACCAAGCCGTCTTGATGTACACCGATGTCAACAAAGGCACCGAAGGCGGTAATATTGGTAACAATGCCCGGCAACCTCATCCCAATACGCAGGTCGCCAACGCTGTTAACGCCCTCTGTAAAGGAAAATTGCTCAAATTGCTCACGTGGATCCCGGCCGGGCTTGGCCAGTTCGGCCAGGATATCCCGAAGGGTGGGCAGGCCTACCGTATCGCTTACGTATTTTTTGAGATCAATTTGTTTACGGAGTTTTTCCTCCCGTAAAAGATCTGCAACCCGGCAACCCAGGTCAGTGGCCATCTGTTCAACCAACGCATAGCGTTCGGGGTGTACGGCACTGCCATCCAGTGGATTTTCAGCATTTCGGATCCGTAGGAATCCGGCTGCTTGCTCAAAGGCTTTTTCACCCAGGCGCGGTACGTTTTTCAGTGACTCCCGGTTGCGGAACGCCCCGTGTGTGTTACGGAAGTTGACAATCTGCTGCGCCAACGAGGGGCCCAGGCCCGAAATATAGGACAGAATTTGCTTGGATGCGGTGTTGAGTTCCACACCCACGGCATTGACACAACTGATCACCGTATCGTCTAATGCGCTCTGAAGTTTAGCTTGGTCAACATCGTGTTGGTACTGCCCAACACCGATGGATTTGGGGTCTATTTTAACCAGCTCAGCCAATGGATCGACAAGCCGACGGCCGATGGATACCGCGCCCCGAACCGTTACGTCGTGGTCGGGAAACTCTTCGCGCGCCACGTGGGAGGCAGAGTAGATGGAAGCGCCGCTTTCATTGACCATGACAATGGTTACCCCCGGGAGGGCAAGTTTGCGGATAAAATCTTCTGTTTCGCGGCCAGCCGTACCATTGCCAATGGCGATCGCCTGTATTTGATGTTTTTCAATCAGAAAGCGGACGGTTTTCGCTGCTTCTTCGGCCTTCGCAGCACCGGTATGGGGAAAGATGGCCGTATGTTCCACCAATGCGCCCTGTTCGTCCAGGCAAACCGTTTTGCAGCCTGTCCGGAATCCGGGGTCAATTGCCATCACCCGCTTTTGCCCCAAAGGGGCTGCAAGCAGCAATTGCCGGACATTTTCGGCAAATACCCGGATGGCCTCTTCGTCTGCCCGTTGGCGGGTAAGCATCCGGATTTCCGTTTCCATGGAAGGCTTCAGTAGCCTTTTATACCCGTCGAGCATGGCCATACGTACCTGCGCACTGGCTTCCCCTGCACCTTTGACATAGGCATTGTCCAACAGTGGGAGCACCTCCGTTTCGGGCACGTCGATGTCGAGGTAAAGCAATTCTTCTTTCTCACCGCGGCGCATCGCCAGAATCCGGTGCGAAGGGGCGGTCTTCAACGGTTCAGACCACTCGTAATAATCTTTGTACTTGATAGCATCTTCTTCTTTGCCGGGTACTACACGGGAAACAAAAAGTCCTTTTTCCATGAAAACCTGCCGTACCTGTGCCCGGATGGCGGCATCCTCGGCAATAGTTTCGGCAAGGATGTCGCGCGCACCTGCTAACGCTTCTTCCGCGTCCTGTATACCTTTATCGGAGTTTATAAAAGCTTGTGCCACCTCGGTAATGTTCGTCCCATCCTGCGCCAGAATAAGCTGCGCCAGCGGTTCAAGTCCTTTTTCGCGGGCAATACTTGCCCGGGTTTTGCGCTTTGGCTTATACGGTAAATACAGGTCCTCCAGGTTTGCCATCGTTTCGGCGGCGTTCACCTGTTGTTCCAGCTCGGGGGTCAGTTTCCCCTGATCGGTCAATGACTTTAGGATGCTTTCCCGGCGCTTATCCAATTCCTGCAACTGCTGCGAACGGTCCCGGATTTGGGTTAGCTGCACCTCGTCAAGGCTGCCTGTCATCTCTTTTCGATAGCGCGCAATAAAAGGAATCGTGGCGCCTTCTGCCAGCAGTCCTAGGACAACGCTCACCTGCCGTTCTGACAAAGCGAGCTCATTGGAAATACGAATTTCGTGGGTCACGCGTTTTTTTCTTCGCTTACCGGTTGTTTCGGGTCTTCGTGAGACGTTTGCGGGTTGTTTATATCGTCGGTATTACCGGAGTCCGAGGTGTTTTCAGCGGTACCATACTCGTTATCATGATAATAAGGGCCCTGGCTGCCGTAATAGTCCGGTTCGCGTCCGGGATTATGTTCGTATGTGCCGGCAGGGGCCGAAGCATTGTTTTCATTCAGTTTCTTCGGCTCTTCATCTTTTACGATTACGTCCTTCACTTCTATGTCTTTCTCAAAATTATTGATCTGATCGCTGATATCCCGTTTGATACTTTCCGATGCGTCTTTAAACTCACGGATACCCCGGCCCAATCCTCTTGCTAATTCGGGTAATTTTTTGCCTCCAAATAGCAGTAGAGCCACAAATACGATCAACATCATTTCGCTCGTTCCGATGTTCAGGAAGGCCAATACTGTACTCAACATAACACAATCTCTGTTTTATCACAGCTAAGGTAGGGGTAAATTTTGTGATATCCATGAGTTGACCTTTTTTTTCTTCATCTTGTTGAGCCAGATAAGCGTACCGGTAATCGGTAAAGTCGTAGCGATCAAACAGGATAAAAAGTAAATCAGCTTCGTGAATTGTCCATAAACGTTACCAATGTGCAGCGCTTTGATGGAACCGGCCACCCGTTCGTTGAAAGGCTTATCGCGGAAGATCTGTATTTCTTTTATATAGGCGGTGGCTACGTCCAGGCTCAGTTGATCGCCCGCGGCCGGAGCAAAAAAGCCGATTCGGTTTTTGCTGATGGATAGGGGTGTCTCCGCATCTTTGGGCAGCGTTAATCGGTAATCACCTTTATACGGTAATGCTTCATCGGCAGTGGCTAAGTAAGTCGCGATGGGTAACAACCTAGGTTCGGCTTCCGGTTCTTTTTCGTTGGAATTACCTTCTTGACCTGCGTTTTGTTTTCCGTCTCTGCCGTTCTTTTCAGCATTCGTTTGGCGTAGGTCTCCGCCGCCATGCCCGCTTCCATTGCGTTCACGGGGTTGCTCTTTGTAAGTACCCAATGTTTTTTGCAATCCGGTACGGTACCAGGGGAACGACCACTGAGGGCCGGTAATACCCATAAGCAACAGGAAAATGAGCGAATAAAAGGCGAGCGTATTGTGCAGATCGTGGTTGATCCGCTTCCACCCGGCGCTCCATTTGATTTTCAGGCCCTGCCGCCATGCTCGTAGTTTCTGGGGGAACCAGATAACCAACCCCGTTAGGACGCCCAGCGTGAATAGGATGGTGGCGGTGCCGGAAATATAACTGCCCAATTGCCGGTTGGATAACTCTCCAATCAACGGTTTTTCGATCCTGTCCAGCAACAGCCAGCGGTGCAAGCTGAACATGGTTTGCATGAATTCGCCGGTTTTGGTTGTTTCCTTTGAAGTCCCGGCGATGTCACCGGTGTACGGATTGACGTAGTAAGTGGTGCCAAATCGGCTTTTGTCTTCCTCGGTTCGTACATTAAATTGATACGTGCGGCCGGGATCAGCGGGGATGCCGACGGCCGTAACGTTACCTCCGGATTGTTCGGCAATGTTCGGAATCAACTCATCCACCGGGATCCGCTTTCCATGGGCGGGAATCTGTACGTGATGTAGGTGGGGCGATGCCCATTCGCGCAATTCGGTATTGTATGTATAAATGGTGCCGCTAAAGCAAACAAGAATAACGACGATGCCACTGATGAGGCCAACCCAGAGATGGATGTCATTGAAGAACTTCCGGGTCTTTTGCCATGCGTTTTTTTTAGCCGTTTTTTTTGCCATGGTTGTTTAGTTTAGTTTAGTTTAATCGATCTCAACGAATACGTTAATAAGAAAATCACCCAAATTTAATTTGGATGATTTTCTTATTAACGTATTAAAAGCCTGAAGATAGAAAAGACTTACTTCTTTTAAGCTACTGAAATTAATAAGCGCCGATATAGTGGCTACCGGTGCTATTCACCAATTTTGCTCCTTTCGTCACTTCCTTGGTTTTCCAGTTGATCACGTATATTGCGCCGTCTTGGCCCGAAGGTGTTACGGGAACGTACGCAAAATCGCCGTCGGCGCCGATGTTCTGGAACTGACCGAGTGTGGTGGCAAACGTTTCCTCTCCTTCGTATTCCGTCGTTATTTTGCTCGCGGTCTTGTTGTTGAGGTCAACCAGTGCAATGAAGCCACCTTCAACCGTACCGCGTGTATAAAGTACCACACCCATTCCGTCTTTGATGTAACGGAATGCCCGGATGCCCGCATCGTCGATGCCCAGGGCAGCATTCAGGTTGAAATCATATGAATTGTCGTAATCGTTTGTCGATTTGCTGATGCGCAGAATCTGGTGTCCGTTGCCCATGCTCGTAGCAGCTTGGTAAACGTGGCCGTCCGTACCTACGTATTGGGTCATGGTGCGGTATGCTAGGTTATCGGTTTTTGCAACCGTAGATGAGATGATTTTTGGATTCCGCAGGGAAGGATAATCAACCACATAGGTCATCGTGCCCAAGTCGCGCTCGTCTGTTGTAGGCCAGCTCAATGAACCATTCCTGCCAGCAACCGGCGTGGTTTGGGTCAGGTCAAATCGGCGGATACCCACGCCGATGAACAGCTTGTCTTGCGCTTCATTCAGCACCGGTACGTCTGCCCGCCACACATAATAGCCCTGGCTTTCCAATTCTTCGCCCAGATCAATCTCGATGCTACCGGTGTTAGTGATTGCCGTATTATTCAAATCAATGTTGGCAATACGGATGTCACCTTTGGGATGCTGAAATTGGTAATTGGGTGCCTCTCCGGTGTACGAATCCAGGGCATTGCCATACGATACGCCTACGCCTATGCCTTCAGCGGCTTTGGTCCAACGGGGGGAGGTGCCGAGGATAACGGCCGTATTCAATTCATTCCCTACTTCGATGTACTCCCCTTCTCCGGATACTTCGTACTTGTTGAATACGCCGCCTTCTGTACCCGTGTATTGGATGTTGTAGAGGTATTTGCCGTCTGCCGACGCCTGTACGCGGGCCGTGCGTTTGGATTTCAGTGAAAAGCCTTTGCCGGCGTCAAAAATCCGGACTTCATAATTGGGGTCTGCCGCGTTCTCCGGCGTGATCGCGTAGGCAAGAGTTCCTCCATTGCCGGCTGTGCCGTTTTCATCGGGGAAGGCCGCGGTAAGTGTGATCCAACGGGTATCGTCTTCCACCGGATCGGTGTCAGGACCCGGCCCATCGGATTTGCTACAGCTACCCAATGTTACTGCCGCCAGTGCGGCGGCATACATCATTTTTGTCAATTGATTTCTCATATTGCTTCGTGTTACTTATAAAAATTTACTAAGGGTATAATTCAACTTAACATAAATCCCTCTGCCGGGCTTCTGTACCATAAAGTTGTCGTACACTTCGGCATTGAAGATATTTTTAACATCCAAGCTGGCTACTAGCTTGCCGCTGGGAAATCGGTAGCTGGCTCCTATGTCGTGCGTGAATTGCGTAGGCGTTTTGGACCACTCCGGTTGCCCCCATACGACGTAGAATTCGCCGACATAGCCGGTGTTGTAGTACAGGTTGAGCACAGACTGTTTCTGGAAGGCATTGTCCAACCTGTATTGGACGTTGGAGTTAATGGTGAAGAAAGGCTCGTTTGGCACCTGCTCGTTATATAGGTCATGGCTTTCGCCCGCAGCATCGTTTCCGCCTTTGAACAGGTTGTTGAATTTCGAGAAATTCACCATGACATTCAGACGGTTGTTGTAAATGTAAAGTAACTCGGCCTCCACGCCGCGTGCTTGGGTTTTGCCCAGGTTGATGTACCGGGTGGTCTGGATGTCGGCATCCGACTCGTCTTCGATTTCGTCTTCATCCACCACCTGTTGGGTGATCTTGTCAAATCCGTTTCGCCAGAATGCACTGCCGTATAAGGACAGTCGGTGTTTACCTAAGTCGACCGCACCCCACCGTATCCCTGCATTGTAGTTGACGTTTTTCTCAGGTTTTAAGCGAGGGTTTGGAAGGATGTTGGTTTCCGGGTCGCCGTACAATTGCCGCTCGCCCGGCATCACATAGCCGTTTTCGCCAGAGGCGATCACGAACAGATGCGGGATCACGGCATATGATATGGTAGCCCCGTAGCCGAAGTTGTCGGCAAAGGTAGTCGTATCGTGGCGCAAAATCGTGTTTTGGCCATTCTCGGTGATGAGCTCCGGCCGACTGGTGTTTGTACGGTTGGCGGTGTATTTGCCAAGTAAGTTCGTCCGTAGACGGTCGTTAAATGTCTGGGCCTCGTAATTGGCCGACAGGATGTTTTTGGCCACTTGGCTCACGGTTACCAGATCTTTGTTGATCGGGTTCAGCAGGTCGTTGTCGTCGCGGTCCGTTGTCTCGAACTTGTGGTTCAGTGAAACCCGGTGTCCCTTTGCGATGGTGTATCCCAGGTTTGACCGTATGTTTGTAATTATCCGGTCGATCTGGGTCATGGTTTTCTCACCCTGCTGGCCGCCGCCTGATGTGCGCAATGGCACGCGCTCTCCGAATTCGATAACTTCCCGTACGGTGCCGTCCCAGTTATAGGCCAGACCCACTGTATCCTGTAAATAGGTGCTTCGGTTGCTTCGGACGGCATTTACTGTGAGCGCCAAACCTTCTATTAATAGGTTCCTTTTAGCATAATTGAGGCTCCATACATGGGCCTGGAATTCCGAAAAGCGCCCCACATACGGCGTAGCCATCGTAGTGCCGTGGGGTATTTCGTTGTAGGTGTCGGAAATGTTGTAACCCACGAAAAACTGGTCGGCCCACAACACATCGGTGAATCCCGCTTCGAACCGACCACCGATCGACTTATACGTGTCATTGAATCGCTTGGCCCGGTAGGGCCGGGTAATCTGCTGGAGGTGGTTTACATAGGTTGTAGAGCGTCCCCACGTGGTGAAACTATTGTCTGTGTAGGTGTAAAACCCCGAAGCCCGCACAGACAGGCCGCTTTTTTTATGCCTAAAGGTGGCGCCGATATCCGATTGGGCGGTGTTGAACGACCCATAAGATGTGGCTACGGTGAGGTTGTTGCGCGATGCGTCTTTTTTCAGGACAACATTGATGGCACCGCCCACGTAATCGCCCGTGAGGTGCGACGGCAGCACCCCCTTGTAAATTTCTATCCGCTCAATCATGGAAGGGGGGATGTTATTGAGATTGAACGAAGAGCCGTATGTGGAGATTTCGATGCCATCCAGGAAAAGGCCTACGGCATTACCGGATAAGCCGTTGAGGTTGTACTCTACCTGTGAGCCAATGCCGCCGTTCTGCCGTACCCGCACCCCCACGGTTCGATCCAGGAGCTCATTGGTGGTAAGGTTCCGCAACGATGCCTCTTTGGTTTCAACCACGGCAACGGCAAACCCGCTGGTTTCCATCTCTTTCTTTTCGGTATTGCGCACCACAGCTACTTCTTCCAGTCGGCTACCTCCATGGGCTTCCGCGATGATGTTTTTGCGCTGTCGGGCTTGGTTTAGTTTGATCCGTGTTGCTACGGTTTGTATTTCCAGTGAAGTGACTACCAATTCATAATCGCCAAAAGGAATGTCCGTTAAAGTATATCTGCCATTTTCATCCGTTATTGTGGCTCGATTGACGGGTTTCAGTGTCACCGAAGCACCTACCACGGGCTGTCCGGACGAGTTGGTCACGGAACCTGATAACTCCCCGGTTTGCCCGAAAGCAAGGCTTGCGATAAGAAGGGAGAATGTAACGGATAACAGGTGGTTCATGTTTTTTTGAAACTATTATTTATATGTAGTCTAAATAGCTTATTTTTGGCGCAAATATAGAGTTACGCACAACCAATAAATTATAAATAAGGGAATACAAATTATATATGGCGGAATTTTCCTCGGAGCGTGCCGAGATCACGCATGGTTTATTGGCCGACGGCGGTGTCCACAAACTTGCATGGAAGGAAGGCACCGTTACGATAAGCCGTTTTAGTGTTTTTAGTTACTATCAAATCAACACCTCGAGTGCGGTTGATAGCTGCCGTGTGTTGGGACAGCGGCGACCGGAAATCCGCGTAATTTTTGTGTCAAAAGGACAAGATGTCCACATCGGATGTGGGGGGAAAACGAAGAATTTTTCTGCCGGGGAAAGTAATTGTCTCTTGGTCAAAGAAGACTGTATGCAGGATGTCGTTGTTCACGGAGGCGGAGCGGTTGAACTGTTTATGCTTGTTGTCGGCCTTTCGGATATTTCGCTGCCGCTTGCCGATAGTCAGCCACGTCTCGTTGACTTCCTGAAAGCCGATAGCTGCACTTGGTTGTTGGATGAGTTAAATATGGCAGTAGGAATGAGGAAAATCGGTGTCATCCAACAAATACTCCATGAAAAGAAGCCGGTTTATTTACAGGCGGCTTATATCCAGTTAAAGCTGGCCGAATTGTTCGTTCTATTTTTGGAGAAAGCGGATAGGTTTGGCAGCACAAAATTATTGCCGCAACTTCGTCCCGATGAGTTAGCGCGCATCCGGAAAGTTCGATGCATGCTGCGCGACAACCCGGCCGCTTCTTATTCGCTGGTTGGGTTGGCCCATACGGTCGGTACCAATGAAACGACGTTGAAAACTCACTTCAAGGCCGTATATGGGGTTACGGTTTTTCGGTACCTGACGATAAGCCGTATGGAACGGGCAAAAACCTTATTGGTAAAAGAGAAGCTGAAAGTAGCCATGGTAGCACAGGAAGTAGGTTACAAGTATGCGTCACATTTTTCAGCTGCTTTCCGTAAATATTTCGGTTATCTACCCACGAAACTCTTGCGGATGCTTATTTCCGTACCTGCATACTTATCCACGGCAGCATGTCCGGAAGTTTGCACTTGTTTCGCAATTTTGTGAGGATGCAGCCGTGAAATCGGGGTAGCGTTATCGCAATAATAAAGGTCTTGATGGCAGCGAGAGATCGATAAATTTATCTAAGTTTGCCGCTCCTAATTAAATGGAGGGCAACGTGCGTCAAGGATTCAAGTCATATAAACCCTATGCGCTCAGCACACTGGTGCTGGCAGGGCCCGTGGTGATTTCTCAATTGGGCCAGATGCTGGTGCAGACGGCAGACAGCATTGTGATAGGACATTTCGCAGGTACCATTCCGCTCGCTGCGGTATCGTTGGTGCACAGTGTATTTATGATCGTAATGGTCATCGGCATCGGTATTTCGTATGGTCTTACACCGCTGATTGCCCAGGAAAACGGTCGTAAAAACCATGCAGAATGCGGTGTGTTGCTTTCGAATAGCTTATTCATCAACATCCTGTCCGGATTTTTGCTGTTTTGCTTTGTCTATTTTGGATCCCTGGCAGCGATCGATCACCTTGGGCAGGACCCCGCCGTGGTACGTGTAGCGAAACCGTACCTCTTCATTCTTAGCCTATCCATCGTTCCGTTAATGATTTTTAATACGTTCAAGCAATTTTCGGAAGGCTTGGGGTATACCAAGCAGGCGATGAATATTACCATATGGGGAAACGTGCTGAATGTGTTGTTGGCGATCGTTTTTGTGAAAGGCCTGTTCGGAGTAGCTCCGATGGGGATAAGTGGCGTGGGGTATGCAACGCTCATTGACCGGTGCCTGATGGCGGTGGTAATGGGAACGTATGTGTTTCGATCTATTAACTTCGCGCGTTACCTGGCAAAATTCAATGTGTGGCATGTGGGATGGGTACGATGTGTCGCGCTGTTGAAAATCGGCGCCCCGGTAGCAATGCAATATGTCTTTGAAGTGGGAGCCTTCGCCGCCGCAGCGGTAATCGCGGGGACGATCGGAGCCAATGAACAGGCGGCCCATCAGGTGGCTATTACCCTGGCTGCGACCACGTATATGATGGCGAGCGGTATCGCCTCGGCTGCTACCATCAAGACCGGCAATAGCTACGGAAACCGGAATGTTTTCCGATTACGAAGGTTTGCTGCTTCGAGCTATCTGATTGTGTTGGTTTTTATGGGCTTATCGGCCGTGTTGTTTACCGTGTTCAACCAGTATTTACCCTGGATTTTCACCCGTGATACAGTTGTAATTGGCATCGCCGCGCAATTGTTGATTATTGCCGGATTGTTTCAGCTTTTTGATGGTACACAGGTGGTTGGCCTGGGCATTCTAAGGGGGATGGGCGATGTGAATATTCCTACGTTAATCACTTTTGTAGCCTATTGGATAGTAGGGCTCCCGGCTGCTTATCTGTTGGGAATCGTACTGGATATCGGCGTGTCCGGGATATGGTACGGGCTGACACTCGGCCTGCTCACATCGTCAGTATTGCTGTATGTAAGGTACAGCAGGGTGGTGGTGAGGTTCGGAACACCCCATCACACTTAGACTTCCCGGTTCACATCCCAATTTTCCAGGTAATCTGCCACGCGCTTGACAAAGCGGCCCCCCAGTGCACCGTCTACGACACGGTGGTCATACGATAACGATAGGTACATCAGGTGCCGGATGCCGATCAGGTCTCCATGTTCGGTTTCGATGACCGCGGGTTTCTTTGTAATGGTACCGACAGCCAAGATAGCCACCTGGGGTTGGTTGATGATCGGCGTACCCATGATGTTGCCGAATGCACCGATGTTGGTCAGCGTAAACGTTCCATCCTGTATATCATCGGGGCGCAATTTGTTTGCCCTGGCCCGGTTTGCCAGATCATTTACAGCCTTACTAAGCCCCACGAGACTCAGTTGGTCGGCGTTCTTGATGACGGGTACTATGAGGTTGCCGGATGGCAATGCCGCCGCCATTCCGATATTGATGTTGCGTTTTTTGATAATTTGTGTGCCGTTGACGGAAATATTCACCATGGGGAAGTCCCGCAAAGCTTTGGTTACGGCTTCAATAAAAATAGGGGTGAAGGTAATTTTCTCACCTTCCCGTTTTTCGTAAGCATCTTTTACTTTATTCCGCCAGTTAACCAGATTTGTAACGTCGGCTTCCACGAACGAACACACATGGGGCGAAATCTGTTTACTGCGTACCATATGTTCCGCAATCAAACGACGCATACGGTCCATCTCGATGATTTCATCGTGAGGAGATAGTGTTAGGACCGATTCTCGGGGCTGCCAATCCTGCCTGTCGGCGGGAGGGGGCGCAACCGGGACGGACTCGGTTGAGACGCGGGATACATGGGGTGTTTCATACCTGTCCGGTTCCGTTTGCCGGGCCGCTTTTCTGGTTTCCAGGTAATTCAGTATATCCTGTTTGGTTACTCTTCCTTCGCTGCCTGTACCGGGGATGCTGTCCAGTTCCGCCGCGCTGATTCCTTCTTCGTTGGCAATATTTTTGACCAATGGGGAATAGAAACGGGGTAACTGTTCCATACCGGGTATGTCCTGTGTGACGGAATCATCAACCGGTTCGGTTGCAGCAGGTAGATCAGCTACATCTTTGACAATTTCCTCCTCATTCCCGTCAGTTTCAATGATTGCGATGACATCACCTACCTGAGCGACGGTGTCTTCGGCAAAAAGTACTTCCTTCAATTTTCCGGATACAGGAGAAGGAACATCTGAGTCTACTTTATCCGTGGCAATTTCCAGCACCGGCTCATCTTCTTCGATTGAATCACCGGGCTGTTTCAGCCATTTAACTACAGTTGCTTCTGATACGCTTTCACCCATTTTGGGCAATTGTAGATTGTATAGTGCCATACTACCTGCTATTTTTGTTTGCACGGATCCATGCCGGCTTTCCCATCAAAACCGGCCTAAGTTACATAAATAATTGATTAAAAATCAAACACCAAAATTTAATTTCGTTTAACTATGCGACTGCAAAATTTAATGGTATATAATCGTGTCAAATTCTAACCAAAACCGGCAGTCATTTGTTTAGCCGGCCTGATTGGAATCCGATTCCGCCTGCAACAACTGCCAAAGCATCCATAAAGCCGCAGCAGAAGATCGTTCAATATTGATCGCCCGGTCCTGGCCGAACAGGTGCTTACGGGCCACTACCTGATCTTTACCTGCAACGGCAATCCATACCAAGCCTACGGGTTTTTCAGGTGTGCCGCCCTCGGGTCCGGCAATTCCGCTTACGGCGATGGCATAATCGGTGCGGAAGTTTGTTTTTGCTCCCACAGCCATTTCGCGTACCGTTTCCTCGCTCACGGCCCCATGCTGTTCGAGGGTTTCCGGGTTGACGCCGAGCAGTGCCTGTTTCATGGCGTTTGAATAGGTAACTGCGCCGCCTTCAAACATGGAACTGCTTCCCGGTAGGGAGGTGATCAGCCGGGCAATGTTTCCCCCGGTGCAACTCTCCGCAGTGGCCAACAGAAGTTCGCGTTCCTGCATAAAGTCCCGGATCAGTTGTTCGAGTGTGGTATCACGATCGGCCAGGAAGTAATTGCCGATGCGTTCCTCCAACCGCGCGGCAATGGTCTGCGTCTCTTGTTTCAGTTTTTCAAGGTCTTCTCCAATAGCCGTAAGCCGCAGCCGCACCAAGCCGGGTTTGGGCAGGTAAGCCAGGTGGATATGAGGAGGCAATGCGGCCTCTATATCTGCAATCTTTTCGGCGAGGAACGACTCACCGATACCCGCGGTCAACAGCGTATGGTGCCATACGGGCACACGTCCTTCAAGGTTACGGAGCCGGGGTAGTACACGTTCCTGCATGATGTGTTTCATTTCAAACGGAACGCCCGGCATGATCACATAAGGTTTACCCTTGTGCAGGATCCACATACCCGGTGCGGTGCCCATTTCGTTGAACAACACCTCACTTTTCTCCAGCACGTCGGCCTGCTTCCGGTTCATCTCTAGCATGGGCCGGTTGCCACGCTGAAAGATGGCTTCGACATGAGCCAATACTTCAGGGGCACGGCGGAGGCCACAGTCGAAATAGGCGGAAAGCGTCTGTTTCGTCACGTCGTCTTGAGTGGGGCCCAGTCCGCCGGTAACCAAAATAAGATCCGCTCTGCCCGAAGCCAGCGTGAGTGCGACCAGAATATCTGCCGGATAATCTGCAACCGAGCTGATCTGCTTGACACGGATACCGATGGCATTCAGTTGCTGGGCAATCCAGGCCGAATTGGTGTCGATGATTTGACCGATGAGAATCTCATCGCCGATGGTTATGATCTCTGCTTGCATACGTTAGAAACCTCCGAAGTTATCGTTTCGTTTGGTCAGTTTTAAATCCTGAAGGATGGAAGCCTTGGCACGGATGGTCACATTATAGCTTTGGAACCGCCCAAAGGGCACCCATCCGAAAGACATATCCCAACAATGCAAATCGCGGTAAATACTGAATCGCGTCATGGAAACCTCCTTCTGCCGGAAGTCATAACCCGAGTTGAACTGGACTTTCCACTTGGGCGTCAGGCTGAAATCGCCGTGTATGTTCAAGGTGGCGGTCACGGTTTCCCGGTTTCCCGGATTCGAATATTGGAAGCTGAAAGAACCGGCTAGGTTCCAGGGGATATTGAAGTCGACGAATGCATTGGGATCCGAACTGATGCGGGCCAGTTGCTGTTGCTGTTCCGGCGTCATGCTAGGTTTTTGCTTATCCAGTGAATCCAGTCCCTGCTGCCGGCTTTTGTTGGCATCGGGATTGAAGCTGTAGTCAAATGACAGGCCGAATTGGGTAAGACGCGCCAGTTGGCCGTCTTTGATGGCATAGCGGTTGACCCGTCGTTCCGCCGTGCGATCGTAGCTATAGGGGTCGAACGTACCGTTGAAGTTCAGGTTGATTTTCTGATTGAACAGCGCGGTGCGTCCCGAAAAATTGATGTTTGAGAGCTTGAACGAATCGGCCACGAAATTATAGTTGCCGCTGAAAGTAAGCCCCTGCAAAATATGAACTTTTTTGACCCCACCGTCCGTTGTATCCTGCTTGCTGAGCAGTTTGGCCTCTAGGTTATTGTCAATGGAAAATCCGATACCCATGGAGCGGCCACTTCCCGGGGAACCGTATTTGCTCCCCTGGAAAATAGAATATAGGTTTTCTTCGCCCCTTGCATCGATGTAGCGGCGGTAAAATCCATACATGGGGTCGGAGAAATCGGGACGGTAATTGAGGTTAAACGAAGGAGTGATGACGTGCCGCATGGCCTGTATCTTTCCGATCTTGGGATACATCCCATAGATTTTTGTGGACAGACCCGAGGACACCGAATAATCGTACGACCGGCGGAATCCCCTGACCGTGTCCCGGAGCTCCTCAAATCCATTGACCGTGTTTTCCAACCTTCTCCGGTAGGTCTGGAAGTGCCATCCCTCGTTGTAGTTTACACTGGTGTTGAACTGGAAAAATTTCAGCACATTCAGCGAAAGGCTTACGGGAAT
The DNA here is from genome assembly GCF_014642075.1 of Parapedobacter defluvii. Classification (GTDB taxonomy): domain Bacteria; phylum Bacteroidota; class Bacteroidia; order Sphingobacteriales; family Sphingobacteriaceae; genus Parapedobacter; species Parapedobacter defluvii. The sequence continues at coordinate 96,382 of NZ_BMIK01000011.1, forward strand.
ACTGTGCTGGAAGCCGTGCTGGAACTGATCCAATGTTTCTTTGCTGAACAAACCGGTTTCCTTTGCGTTCAGCGTGTTATCCCCGCGCAAGGAATAACTTACGTTGATGCGTTGATACCACTTTTGCTCACCCACGCGGTCTTTGGAGTCAAAGGGATTAAACGAAGCGACGCTCAGCGAAAATGTAGGCAGATCAAGGCTGAGTGTTTGGTCGGCCATGTTCTGCGAATGCCGCATACTTGCGGTAAAATTCACTTTGCCATCGGCAAAGGTCCGCCCGTAGCTGATGCTGGAATTCATTGTATTCCGGGTGATTTCTTCGTAATTGTAGGAAGCATTTGCTGCCGTGTTATGCGCGTATCCGCTGGTACCAAACTGCACACTGGCACTGAAGGTAGTACCCGGGTTGGCTTCCTGCAATTGGGTGTGGTTCCAATTGACACGGAAATCGTGCAATGCCCTGTACTGGTCGGTTCCCTCCACACCGCTTTTGGTATTGGAGAAATTGATGTTAAAACCACCGTTGTACTTATAGTTGACCCGGTAGCGGGTGAGTATCGCAGTTTCCCAGGATCCTTTGGAATACAGGGTGCCCCGCAACTCGCTGTCCCAATAGTCGTTAAACGCCAAATACCAACCGATGTCGCGCATATAGAATCCGCGGTTGAATTCTTCCCCAAATGTGGGAAACAAGAAGCCGGACGAGCGTTTGTTGGGTTTGGGAAAAAATCCGAAGGGGATGGTAATAAACTTAAGCGGCACTCCTTCCATCACGAGGTAAGCCGGCCCCGAAATGATCTGGTTTTCGGTGACAATCCCCTTGCTGATCTGGATACCGAAATGGGTGTGTGGCTGTGGCAGGTTACAGGTACTGTACATACCGTGATACAGCGACATCTCGTTGTATTGGTTCTTGCGTACCCTGCTTGCCTGGATGAACCCACCGTCCACCTCGGTAAAGATGCCAAACGTGACACCGTTTCCGGTATCAAAATTATAGCGGAGTGAATCCACGGTTTTGGGCGGTTCGTTGGGGAAGATGACGACGGGCCGGCCGGAATATTTGTTGTTGTGATCCATGAGCCCGCTGGCAAACACTTCGTTAATTGACTGGTTCACGCGAATGTAATCGGCGGCCAGTTCAAATCCTTCGTATTTGACCTTTGCATCGCCGTATAAGTGGATAATATTGGTTTTCAATTCGGTCACCTGTGAGTCGGCCGCCGCAATCGTGACCATCGCTTTCAGTCCATCCGTAGCGTCTTTCTGCGCGGTGTCGCGTTTGGTGCCGAGTGAATCCAAACTGCTGTTGAGTGAGTCAACCGTCAACGTATCCCTGGGTGCATTACGGGTCGTGTCGGATGGGAGTGTTGCCGGTGAATTTTCCTGTCCGTATACCGATATACCGGAAAATACCGTTAAGAATAATAAAATGTTAGGAAAAAAGACAACAACAGACCTCAAATTTGACAATGAATATTATTTTTGCAGTAATTCAAAATTGGCACAAAATTAATTAAAATAGTTAGGATTTGGTGTATTACATCGACATGATAAAACATACTGCGACATATATTCTTTGTTTCTTTTCCCTCTGCCTATTTATTCCAACGAATTCTTTTGCAAATAAGTATCAGGATACGCTTTACACCGTAAAAACGATCGTGCTGGACCCGGGACATGGAGGGGATAAACCCGGCGCAAGAGGTGCCATATCACTTGAGAAAGATGTGGTGCTTCAAGTGGTGTTAAAGTTGGGAAAAGCCATAGAGGCCGAGATACCGGGCGTAAAAGTGCTTTATACACGCACGACGGACATCGATGTGGAATTGTATAAACGCATCGAATTTGCCAATGCCCACAAGGCGGATCTGTTTATCTCCGTTCACTGCAATGCGACGCCCATACGAAGAATACGGCAGCGGAATAGCAAGGGAAAGTATTATTATGTATCCCGGCAGGACAAGACGGTGAGAGGCACTGAAACCTTTGTGTCGGGCTTTGGCCGGTTGGGAGAACAGGATGCGGCGTTGCGCGAAAATGCAGATATCCTGCTGGAAGAGAATTATCAGGAAAATTACCAGGGGTTTGATCCCAATGACCCGGGAAGTTACATCGTGTTTTCATTGATGAAGAATCAATTCCGGGATAAAAGTATTAAGTTAGCATCCCTCATCCAGGACGAATATGTGAAGTCCGGAAGGGAAAACCGTGGTGTGCAGGAGCAGAGCCTGGCCGTGTTGGCGCGTGCGGGAATGCCGGCTGTATTGACCGAGATCGGGTTTTTAAGCAACCCAAACGAAGAGACATTCATGAATTCCGAAAAAGGGCAGGCGGAAATTATCAATAACCTTGTGCAAGCCATCAAAGCATACAAGCGGCAGGTAGAACGTCTCCAATAGGTGCTAAACAATATGCCGGTTAATGTTGTTTATTGAGGGATCGTCGTTTTGTTTTTTGTCTTTTCTTGGAAACAAAAACACAAAACCCAAAAACATGAAACGTGAAAATAGCAAATGAAACGAAGGTAGGCATATTGGCAGTGGTAGCCATAGCCATTTTAATCCTGGGATACAGTTTTCTGAAGGGAAATGATGTCTTCAGTAGTGACAATACGTTCTATGCAACGTACGAGCGTGTAGACGGGCTCACCGAATCCAAACCCATCCTGGTAAACGGGTACCAGATCGGTCGTGTGTCAAAGATGCAGTTGCTGCCGGATGGACGTATCCGGACCGAGTTCAAGGTGAAGCGTACGTACGCTATTCCCGCCAATACCGTGGCTCTTCTTGCCAGTACCGATTTGCTAGGGGGAAAAGCGATTGTTTTTGAGTTGGGAGACGGTTCGGCATATGCGAAAAATGGCGACGAATTGACTGCCGGAATACAGAAGAATATCATGGAGCAGGTTGAGCCCATCCAAAAGAAAGCCCAAGACATTGCTGCCGTACTGGACTCCGTATTGAGCTCCATCAACAACACAATTAACAAAGATTTTCAGCGGGATTTTAACCGGAGCATCAATAGCATTGCTAACTCCCTACAAAACCTGGAAGGTATTACCCGGCAGTTGGATGGGCTGGTGGTTTCGGAACGGAATCGGATCAGCCATATTATGGGTAACGTGGAATCCATCACCAATAACCTTAAAAACAATAACGAACGGATCGGAAATGTCTTAGCTAATTTGGATAGCATTACCGATCAGGTAGCCAAAGCTAATTTTGCACAAACCATCCTGAGCGCCAATAAGGCAATGAGCGATTTTCAATCCATTACGGACCGCATCAATCAGGGAGAAGGATCAATCGGTATGCTGTTGAATGACAATCAATTGTATGATAACCTGAATCAGGCATCGCAAAACCTGGAAGAATTGATTGCAGACATGAAAGCAAGGCCGGGTAGGTACGTGCATTTCTCTGTGTTTGGGCGCAAACGGGACTGATTTTTTAAAAGCAAAAAAGTTTTTCATTTTAAAGAATTAACCTTACTTTTGCAGTCCAAATAAAATCCTATGCGGAAGTGGCGTAATTGGTAGCCGCACCAGACTTAGGATCTGGCGCCGAAAGGCGTGGGGGTTCGAGTCCCTTCTTCCGCACTTGGATCCTCCCGACGAAATCGGGAGGATTTTTTATATATGCGATAAACGCTTAAAATTGAGTATGAACATTTCACACCAGAACATCGACGAAATCAATGCCGTCATTACAGTAGACCTCGTTCCAGAGGATTACAACCCTCAAGTAGACAAAGCCATCAAAGAACAAGCGAAAAAGGCTAAATTGCCGGGATTCCGTCCGGGGATGGTGCCGGTTTCCCACATCCGGCGTACGTATGGGAAAGCCATTCTCTTTGATGAAATCAACCGGTTGGTGAGTGATCACATCAATCAATACATCAGTGATAACAAACTGGATATTTTGGGGCAGCCGTTGCCCAAGGAAGATGATAAAAGCGACTATAATTGGGATTTTAACGATACCTTCTCTTTCAACTACGAAATCGGATTGGCACCGCAGTTTGAAATTCCGTTCAATGAAAAATCAAAATTTCCGGAATATGTGATCAAAGCAGACGAGGAAACGTTGGAATCACGTATGAAAAATCTTCGTCGCAGCTACGGCAAAATGACCAATCCGGAGGTTTCGGAAGACGGTGACGTGCTCTACGCGGAGCTGAAGCAGTTAGATGCCGAGGGAAATGAACTGGAAGGCGGAATTGTCAACACGGCGTCGGTACGTACGGATTTGGTAGCGGATAAAAAGATTAAAAAGACACTGATCGGACTGAAAAAGGATGACGAAGTAACGTTAGACGTAAAGAAAGCTTTCAAGAACGCATCCGATATCGCCCGTATACTGGGAGTTACGGAGGAGGAAGTTGAATCACTGGACAACCCGGTGTTTAAATTGACCGTGAAAAATATAAACCGTCTGGAAGAAGCGGAATTGACAGAAGATTTTTATAATAAGCTGTTCGGTGAAGGCGTTGTGAAAACCGAGGCGGAATTTAAAGAGAAAGTACGGGAGGAGGTTGAAAGCATGTTTGTGCAAAATGCCGCTCAACGCTTACAGAATGATCTATACCTGAAAGGCTTGGAAACCGTAGAGGTAGATTTTCCCGAGGCATTTCTAAAACGGTGGCTGAAAGCTACTAATCCCGAAATCAAAGAGGATGAACTAGAAGAAGGGTTTGCCGACTTTCTGAAGAACCTGAAATGGACCCTCATCGAAAACCGTATCATCTCGCAAAACAACCTGCAGGTGAAGTATGAAGAAGTATTGGCGTTGGCTAAAGAACGCATAGCCGCGCAAATCAGAATGTATAGCCCCGGACAGGAACCTACAGACGATCAATTGGCACAATATGCGGTACAATTGCTCGGTGATAAGGAACAGGCCAACCGTTTGTTTGACGAGATGAAAGCATTAAAAGTATTTGATTACCTGAAAGGGTTGGTGAAGCTGGAGAAAAAAGAGATCGAATACAATAAGTTTCTGGAGCTGAAATAAACTGACCGGCTAATAACAGCCACGGATGATTGGTGTTTACCTGTGCATCCGTGGCGTTTATTTTTGGGCAATAGCGTTTATTTTTCTACAGCAACAAACCGTGCGAGCGGAGCCATGCGCGCGCGGAATAATTGCAGCGTGTCAGCCGACACATGGTAACTATCCGTAGATTTCAAAACCTCCCTCAATCCATTTTCCACTTCCATATTTTCGCAGGCCATCATGGTGCCGATCAGCTGCGAAAACTTAATCCGATTGGGGTCCGATAATTCATAGGTACCCCCCATGCCGTTACAACCACCGTTTGCTTCGACGCGGTTATCTTCTGCATTTAAACGGATATACGGTTCTTTTTGGGTGGTTCCATCTGCAACCGGCTTACCCCGTAGCTCTATCAGTTTCCAATACCTCCCGGTGATGTTTTCCGTGGTTTTGCTCAGAATGTAATGTTCGGCTAAGTCTCCGGTAATCCGATTGCCTTCCATATCGAGATGAAACAGCTGGTTTTCACCCACCTGGAATTTTTCGCCTCGTTCAGCAAGCGTAATCTGATTACCGTTTTTATCCCACGTGAATTTGCCGGATTCCGTAAACACGGAATCACCGCGCTCCAGATACTGCGTTTTCAGTTGATAGGAGTTGTCTTCCTTCAACGTCAGTACATACCGGATACCGGGACAGTCGGCACAAGGGAGAGTCCCCTGATACGTTCCGCTCCAATCGAGCGAATTTTGGCTATTGTGAGCGGAATCCGCCCCCTGGTTGGAGGTTGTCCGTTTCATTTGGCATGATCCAGCAGCGACTGTCACAGCTATCATGCAGTAAATCGTTAACTTTAGAGGTTTCATCCGTGTTAAATAACAAAAAAGGTACCACGTTAGTAAAAACAGATCAGTTGTTTGATAGTTTGGCAATCAGCAATTTCAACCCTTCAATACCTGCTACGCAGCAAACAGATACCAAAACCGTCAATCCGATGGCCTCGGCAGGCAGTGCTACGGTTTTGAAGACCGGTTGCAGGAACGGCATATACACCAGCAGCAATTGCAATCCCACCGAAAATAGAATGGTTACGATTAAGAACGGATTCCGGAACAAAGGAAGACGGAACAAAGGGGTGTTTAAACTTCTGATCACCAGTATGTTTCCTAATTGTGCGAAACTCAGCATCGAGAACACCATGGTCTGCTGGTATGCGGTGTCATAGCCCTTGTTCATCGCCAGGAGTTGCAGGACAAATGCTCCGGTGGCCATTAGTACACCGGTTAATACGATGCGCGGGATAAGGCCGCCTGCAAAGAGGTTTTCGCCGGGTTGGCGTGGTGGCCGTTGCATCGTGTCTTTCTCCGCGGGCTCGGAGGCCAGTGCCAAGCCCGGTAGACCATCTGTTACGAGGTTAATCCAAAGAATATGAATCGGAAGCAACGGAATAGCCAATCCCAGCATCGGCGCAAAAAAGATGACGAGAATTTCGCCGAGGTTGCAAGACAGCACATACAGGATGAATTTCCGGATATTGTCGTAGATACGGCGCCCCTCCTTAATGGCTTTGACGATAGTGGCGAAATTATCATCGAGTAGAATCATGTGCGCGGTTTCCTTGGCGACATCCGTTCCGGTTATCCCCATGGCCACGCCGATGTTGGCTTGCTTCAATGAGGGTGCATCGTTGACACCGTCCCCGGTCATGGCCACAAATTCGCCGTTTTGCTGAAGGGCTTTTACAATATTGAGTTTCTGTTCAGGGGAAACCCGAGCGTAAACAGTGGTGTGCTGAACCTTGGCTTTCAGTTCGTCGTCCGAAAGTTTATTGAGGTCCGATCCGGTAAGGGCTTTTTCTTCATTGCTGGTGATGAGGTTCAAGCGCTCGGCAATGGCAATTGCCGTAAGCGGCTGATCGCCGGTGATCATAACGGGCTTAATTCCCGCTGTTTTGCATAATTTAATAGCTTCCACGACTTCCTCGCGCGGTGGATCTATCATACCCGCCATACCTAGAAAATCCAATTCCGCTTCCAGGGACGCATCCAGTTCTTCCGGTTGCCTATCCAGCCATCTATAGCCAAAAAAGAGTACCCTTAGACCTTCGCGGGCCCATTCGCGGTTAAGGTCCAGCCACTTTTCTTTCTCGTCGGCGTAATCGGCCGAGAGGGCTTCGGCAATTTTTCCCGGCGCACCTTTCACCAGCAGCAGGTATTTGTCGCCCTGCTGATGTAAAGAGCTCATGCGCATGCGCTCTGAATCAAAAGGTAGGGTATCTACCATCGGATATTTCTTTTCTGCTTGTTGCTTATCCATCCCTTTTTTAAGCGCGTAAGTGACCAGGGCGACCTCCGTGGAGTCGCCCATGGGTTTCCCGCTTTCGTCAAACCGGAGTTCATTGTTCAGCAAGAACGCATGCCACAACAGCACTTCCTGTCCGTCTGCATGCCAGACCTTCTCCACCGTCATTTTGTTTTTGGTGAGTGTGCCGGTCTTGTCGCTGCAGATATAGGTGACGGACCCGAGTGTTTCGACGGCGGGCAGCCTCCTGATGAGCGCCTGTTGCTTGACCATCCGGGCGGCCCCATTGGCAAGGGCAATGGTGATTACCGCAGGAAGAGCTTCGGGCAACGCCGCAACGGCCAGCGATAAGGCGGTAAGAAAGATCGTCAATGCCTGTTCACCGCGGTACAAGCCATAAGCAAATATGGCCGTACAAATTACCAGCACGATGATGACCAGTTGTTTGCTGAATTTTTGAAGCCTTCGCTGCAACGGCGTCTGTTGGGATTCGCCTTCAAGCAGGGAGGCAATTTTCCCCATTTCAGTACTCATCCCCGTTTCAGTGACGACCATCCTTGCCGATCCATTGCTTACCACCGTTCCTTTAAATACCCTATTGAGCTGATCACCCGGCAACAATTTATCCCCTTCAATGGGATCGGTATGTTTTTCCACGGAATGACTTTCGCCGGTAAGCATGGCTTCTTCCATTTTGAGGGCGCTGATTTCCAGCAGCCGTCCGTCTGCGGGAACGATGTCCCCGGCATCGAGCAGCACCACATCCCCGGGTACCAGTTGGCTGGCTTCGATTTCCGCAGGGGTGCCGTTCCGTACAACCATGGTGTGCTGGGCGGCCATCTGCTGGAGTTTTTGTATGGATGCCTCCGCCCGGCTTTCCTGGATGTAACCGATGATAGCATTGCCTAAAATGATGCCCAGGATGACATAGGCATCGGTATGCTCGCCGACAAAAAAGGAAATGGCTGCCGCCACACCAAGTATGGCAATCATCACGTCTTTGAATTGGGCGACAAAGATGGCCAGCTTGGACTTTCGCCTGCCACCTTCGAGCTTGTTGGGGCCGTGGCGCTCTTGCCGTGCGGCAATGTCTGCTTTGTTTAATCCGTCGGGGGAAGAATCCAGGTGTTTCAATACCTGTTCAGTGGTTTGCTGGTACCAGGGTGAGGCCATACATCGAGCGAGCTATGTGTTTCAAATATAGTGATTATTAAAGCGTAACGGTATCCCGGTGATTATGTTTGTTCGCAGGATAATTGGTATCTTGTTTGCCGAAGTGATGTTATGGAGAATTACGATACACTAAGCATCCCCCAAGCAACCCTTTTGCAACAGGAGTTGCGCAAGCGCACCGACACCACGGAGCGGGAGGTATCCCTGCGGCTCATCGGCGGTGCCGATATTTCATTGAATTTATACAGTACGACAATTTATGCCGGTATTATCCTGCTCTCGTTTCCGGCACTGCGGCCCGTTGGCTGGTCGTTGGTCCAGGCTGAAACACACTTTCCTTATGTGCCGGGATACCTGGCTTTTCGCGAAGTGCCTGCGTTAAAAGAGGCATGGGAACGATTGACGGTAAAGCCTGATGTATTGGTTGTGGATGGGCATGGTATTGCGCACCCGCGCCGGTTGGGCATTGCCGCGCATTTCGGTGTCGAGACCGGGCAACCGAGTATGGGATGCGCCAAAAAGTTGCTGACAGGTAAATATAATGAACCAGGCCCATGGGTGGGCGATCATAGCCCCATTATGACCGGGGCCGAGCAGATCGGCTACGCATTTCGCAGCAAAAATAAAACCGCACCGGTATTTGTGTCACCCGGGCATTTACTGGGTATGGAAAATAGCCTGCAAATCATCCGGCAATGCATTGGAAAATACCGGATTCCCGAACCCACACGCTTGGCACATGAACTCGTAAACCGCTTTCGGCGGGGAGAATTGCCGGAGGGCGTCGGGTAGTCTAAGGCAGCTTCACTTTATAAATCTGATACGGGTATTCCACCCGGTTTTCTCCGTTGTTCCACTGCGGGTCGCGCTGCAACTGGGCACAGGAGAAATACAGGTATCCATCTGATCCGATCCCAAATGAATCCGGCCAAAGCAGGCGCGAGTCCTGGACGAGGGTATGCAGTTTACCATCGGGCGAAAGATACTTGATGCTGTAATCCATGGACGAGGTCAGGTAAATGTTGCCTTTTTTATCGGCAATGAGGCCGTGGGTCACGGTGGTCTTGCCCATGTCTTCCACATGCGACGCCAGTTCGTCATCGGTAAGTGACGCATCCGCCAGGTACCGGGTTTCGATGCGATAGAGGTTCAGTTTATTGATCGGCTTGAAGTAAAAGTACCGGTTGTCTTTGGTCAGTGCAATGCCATTGACATTCGAACGGAACGGATTACCGTTTCCATCCCGCATTTCCTTGCCGTCATAGGTAAGGATAACATCCGGATCCGCCGTGGTAAAAGGTTGATCTTTAAGTACGGTCCGGGTTGTGCCGGATGTAAGGTTAAGCACAACAATCGCTGCGCGGCCCGGGTCGGAGAGGTAAGCCAAGCCCTTATCGGTGTCTACGCGCACATCATTGAGCCCCGAAGTGCTTTTGTCGAGATCGTCAAAGGTGTATACGCGTTCCACACGATTTGACGCGAGGTTAATTTTCAATAACTTGAAAGCACCCGCTGCAGAACTACCTTTCGGACCACCAAATATTGATCCCTTGGGGGCAGGTTTTGAGTCCAGTACCCAGAGGTTATCTTCGGTATCTACGTACAGGTCCTGCACGTTGACGAAACGGGTTGCTGTGTCGCCGTCGTGAGCATTCCAGCCTTCGTCCGGAAAGGGCAGGGGCTGGCCATTAACGATTTCAGTGAGGCCATACAGGTAGTCCGTTCCCTGCCGGGGAAAGGAAACAAACAGCCGATTGTCGGAGGACACACTGACACCGATCGCCCGGCGTTTACCCAGATCGGCAACTGGAATGAGTTTGTCACTATGGTATCGTTGTTGCCCGCGGCTATCTAAGCTTGCCGTTGTAACCAGTGCCATCAATATCAGCATGACCTTACTGTAATTCTTTCGGATTGCCATCGCCTGTTTTTTTAGGTACCCACGGGGCTGTCTGGATGAATAAGCTTCTCATCTTTCAGTGTCTTCCACAGCGCTGCGGGTATAGTAGTATGAAACGACTGTACATTTTCTTTCACCTGTTCCGGGCGGCTGGCTCCGGGGATCACCGCCGCCACGACCGGATGCTGGGCAGCAAACTGCAGGGCAACGGTAGATAGGCTCACCTTATATTGGTCGGCTATGGCCTTAATCCGATCGCGTTTTTCCACCCTATCCTTGGGGAGGCCGGGCCCGTAGTTCCACCGGTCCAGGCCGGCGGCAAACCCACCGTTCAATGGCCCGCCGATAACGGCCCTCACTTTTTTTGCAGCCATGGCGGGAAAAAGGTTGTTGAGGGCATCTTCGTGTTCGAACAGGGTATATTGGATGGCAACCAGCATGACATCCGGATCGGCCACTTCCAGTGCTTTCAGGATGGGCTGCGGCCGGTTTACGCCAAGTCCCCAGCCTTTGATAATTCCTTCTTCACGCATTTTTGTCAACGCAGGGAAGGCTCCCTTGGCCGCAACGTCAAATTGTTCCGTCCATTGGTCGCCCAGATCCCCGTTATCGGGTGACAGGTCGTGCACGAATACGATATCGATGGATGACAAGCCCAGGCGTTGCAGGCTGTCCTCGATGGAACGCTTCACGCCGTCGGCAGTGTAGTCGTAGCGGAATTTGAAATTGAGCCGGCCCTTCCACAGTCCGGCCGATCCGGGTTCGAACGCCGGATCCGCCTCGAATATCCGGCCGATTTTGGTAGACAGCAGGTATTCCGACCGGTCTTTCTCAAAAAGGAAATGACCGAACCGGCGTTCGCTCAGTCCGTATCCGTAGAACGGCGACGTGTCGTAGTACCGGACGCCGGCTTCCCATGCTGCCTGCAGCGTTTGATGGATCTGCTCGCTGGTATTGGTGTGCCAGCCGTTGCCGGGGCCGACACCGCCCAGCCCGTAGTTCTGCGGGAATGTTAAGTTCTTAGACAAGATATTCATGGGTTGGTGTTCTTTTGGTGTTGTTTGACGGGAATCACGGCTTGAAACAGCCGATGCCTGACCCGGGACAATCGCCGTACCGGCTGCAGCAATGACCGCTGCCTGTTGGATGAATGCCCTTCGTGTTGTCATCACTTGCTTGCTTTGTCCAGTTGTTCAAGGTCTTCGCTGTCCAATTTTAAGGAGGGTGCGGCGAAGATGGTTTCCAGTTGTTGCCGGCTGGTAGCACTGACAATGGGCGCACCGATGTACGGCTGAGCCAGCAGCCAGGCGAGCGATACAGTAGCAGGTGTCGATTGATGTTTGGCGGCTACGTTATCCAAGGCATCCAAAACCGCCAGTCCTTTGGGGTTGAGGTATTTTTTTACACCACCGCCACGTACACTTTTGCCGAGGTCGGCCTCACTGCGGTATTTTCCGGTGAGGAAGCCTGCCGCCAGCGCCCAGTAGGGGAATACCGTCAGGCAGTATTTCTCAGCCAGGGGAGCGTAGTCTGTTTCGTAGCCCGCTCGTTCCACCAGGTTGTAGTGGGGTTGCAGGGCCACATAGCGGGGGAGACCTTTCTTTTCCGCCAAATCGAAGGACTCTTCCAGCCGTGCCGGTGACACGTTGGAAGCAGCGATGTAACGTACTTTTCCAGCCTTGATGACTTCATCATACGCGGAAAGCGTTTCTTCCACGGGCGTCTTATTGTCGTCGTAATGTGTGTAATATAAATCAATGTAGTCGGTTTGCAACCGCTGTAACGATTCATCCACCGACCGGAGAATATGCGTTCTGCTGATATCAAAAGAGTGCTCCTTGGTCTCAGACCCTACTTTGGTGGCGATTACCACCCGGTCACGGTTGCCACGGCTTTTCAGCCAGTTGCCGATGATGGTTTCCGATTGACCTCCTGTACCATTCACCCACCACGCATAGGTGTCAGCCGTGTCAATAAAGTTGAATCCGCCTTCCAGAAATTCATCCAATAGGGTAAAAGACTGCTTTTCATCCAATGTCCAGCCAAATACATTCCCACCCAGGTTAATCGGTGCTACTTCCAGGTCTGATAAGCCTATTTTTATTTTTTCCATACAATTTTTCCCTTGTGTTAGTTAACAATGGCAAGTTAATAAGGTTTTGGGCATGTATGGGAAGGATAAATGCCATGCTTTTGTCAAAAGGATCTTATCGCTGAGATTGTATTGCTGATGTTTATTTTGGCGTAATGCTCCGGATTTTGATTTTTGGATGCCCCGGCGTGCCGGGCGGAACAAAGCCACAACGATATTCGTCGTTCAGCGCTTCGAAGATAACCGTGACGGTGATCCCATTTTTCTGGAATTGCTCGCTTAAATTCACGGGGTGGTAAAACGTATCACCCACTTGGAACAGCCAACCGCAACCGTCCAAAGCCGGCGAACCGGTATCAACGATGGTCCCCGTCAGCGTTTGTAAGTTGTCGTTCTTTTTACACCCGGGGATGAATGCGGTGAAGATGAGAAACGCGATAACAAATGGATGGTGTTTCATAATAAGGGTTTATCAATGCGTACTGTTACGTTAAAAACGTAGTTAATATCGCTAACGCTACAGGCTTGTCCACTGAATCCCTGAAAATAGCTATTGCCGGCAATACCCGCTTCGTGTATCTTTGGACGATGGAAATCAGGCACGTTTGCCGGTTGATCGGTCTAATTGGTGTGATGATTGCCCTGATTGCATGCGACCGGCGACATCACGGGGCCACGGCATCGTTTTACTATTGGAAAACCGCTTACGAACCCAACCGTATCGAAAAACATGCGCTGGCGCAAATCGGAGCAAAGCGATTGTTTGTCCGCATCATGGACATCGATACCCAGGGGCCGCAGGGCGAGGCCGTCCCGGTTTCGGCAATTACCTTCCGGGAACCGCTTCCCGATTCCCTCGCCCTCGTTCCGGTGGTATATATCATTAACAACGTGTTGAAAGACTTATCCGCCGGGCAGCAAGAGGAACTGGCCGGCCGGATCATCGATTTCGTGACCGCGAAGGTGAAGCAGGCGGGGAAAACGGGATTTGATGAACTCCAGATCGATTGCGACTGGACGGCATCCACAAGGGACGCATATTTCGGATTTCTGAAAGCGATTCGCGCTCGGATGGCGGATTCCGTGCGGCTCTCTGCTACCTTGCGCCTCCATCAGGTACGCAACCGGCGGAGCAGCGGTGTCCCACCGGTAGACCGCACACTGCTGATGTGCTACAATATGGGTAATCTGAGAAAACCCGGCGAACACAACTCCATCATCGATCTGCGGGAGATGGATACCTATCTGAAAGATTTCCTGTCTGAATACCCGCTGCCCATGGATATGGCGTTACCTTTGTTCAGTTGGTCGGTGGTGTTCCGTAAGGGCCAATATACAGGGATCAGCAAACGCCTCGATCCGCGTATGCTCTCGGATACCTCCGTTTTTGCCCGGGATGCGGAATCGTCGTTATACCGACTGAAGGTAGCGCTGCCCGCTGCCGGATTACAACAGGGCGACGTGGTGCGGAGGGAGCAGACCCGATGGGAAGATCTTTCTGCTGCCGCAGATTTTCTGGCCAGGTATAAGCGGAAGGAAAGGTTTACTTTATTGTTTTATCACTTGGATAACCAAGTATTTAAATCGTTTTCTGATGAACAGCTTCAAGAGATTGTGCATCGTTTTTAGCGTATTCCTATTGAGTTATTTCGGTGAGATAGCCATCAATGTCTCTTGTGGTCCGGAGCCGGATCCGTACGATTATTACGTGTCGTTTTTTCACAACAATGTGCCCGATGAAGGCTATGTGCCCTTCTCATTTACAAACATGCGTTTCCTTTATGATGAAGCCGAGCCCGAATCTGAAGTACGGATCAACAGCCGGGAATGGGCGGATTATCTGGGGAAAGGAGTGCGGGCAGTGGATGTGGGACAGCTGATGTATCATACCGATAGCGCAACCGATTCGGTTATCCTGCGTTACCTGACCGGCGGTGAGGTGGCGCTTCCCGACAGCCTGGCAGCCAATACGTACCTCAAAGGGCTGGCGGCAAACGAACCGGCCCGCATTTATTTCCTGTTTGCTAAGGAGCTGGAGCCTTATGCGACAGTGACTTACAACCATTATTGGGATCCGGATCCGAGGGATACCATGGATCTTGGCCGGATGGAAGCGCTTGCAGATAGCGCACTCCGACGGGCCGACGAACATCCACGGAACCGGTTCCTCCGTCTGCGGTATGCCTACCAGGCGGCTCGGATGTACCATTACTCCGGCTTGTTTGAGGATTGTGTCGAAACCTACGAGGAATACATCCAGCCCTCGCGTGAGAAGTCTGCCGTAAAAGGGTGGGCACTTGCGCTCAAGGCCGGCGCAACCCGCCGTCTTAATGAACCCGCTGAGGCTGCATACCTATTTTCAAAGGTGTTTACCGCCAGCCCCGAACGGCGGGTGCAGGCTTACAAGAACTTCCATTACATCGATGTCCCGTTTGAAGATGTACTCGCCCTCGCCCAATCCAACGAAGAACGGGCAGCCATTTGGGCCATCCGGGGATTCAATAATGGTGGTTTTGACCGGGAGACCCTATCATCTGTCTACGACCTAGCACCGAAAAGTCCGCTGGTGGGCGTGTTGCTTACCCGGGAAATCAATAAATTGGAAACCCAGCTTACCGAAGCCTCGCAATATTACCAGGAAGGGTGGTGGTCGGATTATTACCGGCCGGATTCCACCCAGGCAAAAGCCCGCAATCATGCGGCATGGATTGCCGATTTTTCGCGAAAGCTGGCATCTGAAAAGCAGTACACCGAGCCTGGATTGGGCATGGTAAGCGAAGCGTATGTACACTGGTTATTGGGCAACGCCGACCAAGCGGAGGCACTGCTGGCAGGGGTAAAAGTGGGGCGGCTTTCCGAGCGGCTGGCCGACCAGTACCGGATTGTTGAACTGTTGATCAACGTAAACCGGCTGAAGGCAACAGACAACGTAGACGAAAAGGCAATGTTACCTGCACTGCAGTGGCTGGACCAAAAACGGCAGGATGAAATCAATCAGGCAATCACACGCTATGGCAACGAACGGTATTCCTGGATGGCAGCCGCCGATCTCCGGTTCAACCGCACGGCGACCAACTTGTACCAATCCGTTCTGGCTCCGCATTACATGCAGCAAAAGGACACCGCGATGGCTGCTTTATTAATGTGGAAGGGAGCATCTCCGGGAGGAACCGAAATCGAACCCGCAGGCGAACTGTACGACCGCCTGGGATGGCCCACGCAGGCCTTTTGGCAGGAACAACTGCAGCCCGCTGCGCTTGAACGCTTAGCTACCTGGGGAAGAGAGGGGGTAAATAGGCCCTGGGCGCCACTTTTCGAGCAGCAATTGGGTGCATTGGAATCCGACCCATTCTGGGATTTACTCGGAACGGCTTACCTCCGCATGCACGATTATGCCGCTGCATCGAAAGCCTTTGCACACCTGTCGACTGATTTTGCACCCCCAGCACCCGTGAATTGGTACAGTGCGGAAGAAGATACGCTATGGCCCGATCCGTTTTTGGAAACACTTAGCGACTACCCGAAGCAATTTGGTAACGAAGCGCTATCAAAGGCGGAATTTGCAAACACCATGGCCGACTTGCAGCGACGGATTGCGGACGATCCGGACCACGCCGCTGCATATTATTTCCAGCTGGCCAATGGGGTCTATCAAACCGGCGCTTTTGGCAATTCCTGGCAACTGATCAGCTACAGCTGGACGAGTTCCGATAATTACCTGAAAGGTGCTTACTATTATTCCGGCGATTTCCACGAAGCCCGCCAGGCGGCGGTGTGGTATAGAAAAGCCCGGGAGTTGAGCGGTGACCGGGAGTTTCAGGCCAAATGCACGTTTATGCTGGCAAAGTGCGAGCAGAAATCGTATCTGTTTGACAATATCCGCGACTATTACGATACAACTTATGCGTCCGCACAGGGCCAGCCCGATCCATTCTGGGTGTTCAGTCAGCGCAATAGGTATTTCAAGGAATTGCGCGAGAACTATCTCGATACGGATTTCATCCGTGCTGCGGCCTCGGAGTGTACCTATCTTGCGGATTTTATTGCACCAAACTTTCCATAGGTAATGGCGTGTCTGAATAATTGGATTAGTTTTTTGGGAGTCTGGATGGTGGGCGTGATGGGATTGCCGGAAACAGTCTCGGCACAATCGCAATGGACCGGAACCTGGTCGATGTCGTATAAACCCTGGCCCCATATCCCAGCCATTGACATGACGCTGCGCATCGCCGAGCCAACGGCCGGAATGCTGTATCCTGCCAAGCTGGAGTTGACCCACGCCCACTTGTTCAAGGGCGAATACGAGTTGCTGTTCGTCAAGAAAAACGATGGACAACTGGGGATAGGCCGCAATAAATATCCATTGATCGAGGAACCGTTTGGGCTTGGGCCCTGGATGATGTACCTGAATGGGGTGCTGGAACATCAACAGGCTGGCGCCGATGGTGAAAAGCTGGTGCTGAAACGACTTTGGCTGGATAATTTCGGGATTTTCATGTGGGGGCTTTACGATAATGAGTTCTACACCAATACCAAAGTCTTTCTGCGCGATTTCCTTTACCGGACGGACGTCGTACTCCAGCGGACGGACAGCAAGCCATGGGTACATCCGCATACGCAGCGTATCGTAAATACAGACACCATCTATTACGGGGTGTACGATCCGATAAAGAGCGAACGGGACATTTTGAGCCTGGCTATCCAGGATGAGGAGCGGTACGACCGGGATACGGTCACCATTGTACACAACGGCAGGATGCTGGCGGATAGACTGCCCCTGGAACAGGCAATGTCTTTAGACAGCATCGTGTTGGACTCGGGTGAAAATTACCTGGCTTTCTTTGCAGACAACTATGGCGACCTGCCACCCAATACTGCTGATTTTTTGATCGGGACCGGAGGCGACAGCGGTCAGCTATACGGGTTTGATTTCAGTGATCGCAGCAATGCCTATTCAACGGTCATGGTGGCCCGTTTTCAGTATGAGCCAGCGCCTCCGGTAATGCCAGAACCATCTGAACCATCGGTGCCACTTCCCAGCCGCGATCCGGACGAACCAACGGATACCGCTGGCTATGCCGAGCCAACATCGCCCCGGGAAACACCCGTATATACCAAAGGCAGGCGCAATCAGCGCATCGGACAGCTGAAAGTCGGTACGGAGCAGGTAATACTGGAATTGAGCGACGAACAGGTGGAAGATGGTGATGTCATTTCTTTGGAGGTTAATGGTGCCGTTATCGCCGATGGAATGGAGGTAACCAGGCAGGGAAAGCGATTTGGTGTGACGTTGAAGCGTGGCCGCAACCGCATCGTCTTCCGGGCGGAAAACCTCGGACGGATTCCGCCGAATACAGCGGTACTACTGGTATATACGGATGGCGAACAGCGGAAATTCCACCTCAGCACGGATTTCGAACGTAACAATGTTCTTGATATCGTCTTTCATCCGTGAGTATTTATCTCCCGTCGGCATATCCGGCTGATGCAAACCGAATATTTTCATTGCAAAGCCCGATTGGATTAGCGACTTTTGCGGTAAACAAAATCATCCATTCATGAGGAAGGAAACGTTACTCGGGTTAGCAGCTTTGATGTTATTTTCCTGCGAAAAAACGGTGTATTCGCCCGATCCTGCGAAAGACACACATGAGCTGAAAACGATCACCTATACCCTGGAAGCGGGAGATAAAGTTGAGACATTCGTGCGTCCTCTGCATTCATTGAGTTATTCAAACCATACGAGCATCGCACAGAAGATTATCATAGACCCGTTGGCAGATGTGCTGGAGACATCGCAGTTTTTCAGCGATAATGCCAGGGCGTTCCAATTGGTTGACCCCGCGGAGACCCGCATAGCGGTGCCCGTTCAATTCAACGAGGGGGTGGCGATGCTCGGCGAGCCGAAATGGTCGTATGGTAACGAATTAATGCAACTGCCTCCCGTGGTTAACTTCCGTGACACACTCAATGTACCTGCGAACACCAGTGTTACGGTGACTATGAGTGTTTACCTGAATGAATATAACGTTTCCTATACCGCCACATTCGAAGGCAAACCATCGGGAACACTCACCGAAATAAAAGGGAAGTGGAAAGGGGTTACGATAGCT
Source organism: Parapedobacter defluvii (assembly GCF_014642075.1). GTDB lineage: Bacteria > Bacteroidota > Bacteroidia > Sphingobacteriales > Sphingobacteriaceae > Parapedobacter > Parapedobacter defluvii. Next base: position 114,958 of record NZ_BMIK01000011.1, read on the forward strand.
AATGTGGATAAACAAATTCAGTATCAGTAAGTTAAATAAGAGTCTGTCTGGGAAGTGGTGGAATGCTTCTGAGCGGAACGCAGACATACAGAAATGAATAATTGGAAAACCATCCGCATCGATCAGGTATACGATAACCCATGGATACAGGTAGAACACCGGGAAGTCACGACCCCTGCTAATAAACCCGGTATTTATGGAGTCGTGAAATTTAAAAACAAGGCCATCGGTATCCTTCCCTTGGATGACGAGGGATATATTTACCTGGTGGGACAATTCCGTTATCCACTCGGAGAATATTCGTGGGAAATTCCGGAAGGAGGAGGACCACTGGATGAGGATCCGCTGGAGACAGCCAAGCGCGAGCTCAGGGAGGAAACAGGCCTGGTAGCGGAAAGATGGGAGCGTATCGGACGTATCCACACATCAAATTCAGTTACGGATGAAGAAGGATTTATCTATTTGGCGACGGGACTGCAACCCGGCGAGGCCGAGCCGGAGGAAACCGAGGAGCTCCAATTGAAGCGGGTACCGCTGACTGAGGCGGCCGAAATGGTAATGCGCGGTGAAATCACTGATTCCATTTCCATGTGTGGCATTCTGATGGCGGCGCGGATTGTGGGCATATAATTGCTGTATTCTACTGCTCATGCAGGTTTCATAAAACGATAATTTATTGTGCGGGCTTACCCTTGCCAGCACCTAAGTTTACACCAAACTTACTATTTACTCGGTTTAAATTCGTATTTTATTCGGAGTTTATTCGGGTCTTATTCGGTAGTTAACCGAATAAACTAAAAGTAAAACAAGAAGAAAAAATAAATTTTCTAAAAGGTATAAGTGAGGTTGGTGTAGGGAAAAAGTATGGGAGGTTTAGGCAAAGCAAATAACATTGCGGTTTTTTTATTTAACGATTATCATTGCATAAAAAAGCAACTTTATCTAAGTTTGCTTCACATGAATAACATCGTTGTGTTTTGCGGTTCGAGCATAGGCGCCGATCGCATTTATGAGGAACAGGCTTACCTGTTGGGTAAAACGCTGGCCGAGTTGGGCATCGGGTTGGTATATGGCGGGGCGAAAGTGGGGCTTATGGGGGCTGTAGCCAACGGTGCGGTTCAGCACGGCGGAAGGGTAGTGGGCGTGCTGCCCTATTTTCTGCAAACCAAGGAGATCGCCCATGAAGGGCTCACGGAACTGTTCATTGTCGATACGATGCACGAACGGAAGACGAAAATGAATCAACTTTGCGATGGTGTCATCGCATTGCCGGGCGGTTTCGGCACCATGGAAGAGTTTTTCGAGATGCTTACCTGGGGGCAATTGGGGCTCCATCGTAAGCCTATGGGACTGCTCAACACCGAAGGTTTTTACGACGAACTGATCGCGCTCGCGCAGCACATGGTCGATAAGGGATTTCTGAAAGAAGTGAATCATCAGATGCTGTTGTGGAGCGCGGATATTCCGGATTTACTCCATAAGATGCAGAATTACCAAGCTCCTACGGTCGGCAAATGGATCAGTAAAGAAACCACTTGATGGCTGTCCTGCCTTATTTTTTCTACTTACAAGCCAAAAGAATACACCGCGCCATTGATGAATGGGGTATAAATCCCTGGCTTGTATACGTCGGTGCACCCGTATTGTTTGTCGGAGGTTCCATCGCGTTGTTTTCCCGTATGGTGTACGCCAGTTGGGTGTATGTAGGCGTTGCCGCCGTAGCCCTCCTTCAATTGTGCAATTCAACGCGCCTGCGTTTTCTTCGACAGGCATTCGACCGGCGGACGTACCGGCGTGTCCGTATGCTGGAGCATACGCTGCTAGTCACACCTTTCCTTGCGTTCCTCCTTTGCAGGGGTGAAATCTGGTTTGCATTGGGCTTGTTGGTGTTGGCAGCAGCCACAATACCGCTCCGCATCGGTACTGCCCGATCGGCTACACTGCCTACACCGTTTTCGGGTCGTCCTTTTGAGTTTGCTGTGGGCTTCAGAACCTCTGTCGGCCCGCTATTCATCGCCTATGGGCTGATGCTTATGGGGATGTATGTAGGCAACGGGTACCTCAGTATCGCTACGCTGTTGCTGGTTGTGTTAATATGTTTCAATTACTATGCGTGGAGCGAACCCCTGTTGTATGTTTGGATTTACCGTCTGCCACCCCGGTCCTTTCTTTTGCTGAAAGTACGTACAGCTTTTCGGTACCTGACGGTGATGCTACTCCCCATGGTGCTGGTTGTTACCTGTGTTTTTCCGGATTATTGGCCTGCTGTACTAGCCGTTGCGGCGATGGGGTATGGTTATCTTGTCCTGGCCGTGCTGAGTAAGTACGCCGCTTTTCCGCAGCGTGTAGGTATTCTGCAGGGTATCTTTATAACTTTGTCATTGGTATTTCCCCCTTTGTTGGTGATTTCCATACCTTATTTTTACCAACAGGCAAAAAATAATATAGCGCTGATTTTATGAATGTTGAAGTATTCCAATTAACGAAATCATTTGGTACGGATGAGGTGCTCAAGGGGATTGATCTGAACTTCCAAACGGGGCAGGTATATGGCTTGGTGGGGCAGAATGGGGCCGGGAAGACCACCCTTTTCAATTGCTTAGCAGGGCTGGAAACCCACGGTGGTAATGTGATTGCCGAAGGCGGGCGACTGAAAGACCGCCTTGGATTTTTGCAAACCGAACCTTATTTTCCATCAAGGCTTACCGGACGTGAATATCTGCGGTTATTCTGTAAGGCGCGTGGGGTGCCGGATGAGGGCTTGGATACGCAGAACGTATTTGACCTTCCGCTTGATCGGTACGCGCAACAATATTCTACCGGCATGAAGAAAAAGCTGGGCCTGCTGGCGGTCCTCTTGCAACGGAACGAATTTTTTATCCTGGATGAACCGTTTAATGGGGTGGATATCCATAGTGCGTTGTTGATTACCGAGATCATCCAACGATTGAAAAATGAGAAAAAGACCGTCCTGATTTCTTCACATATCTTTTCAACCCTTAAAGACACCTGCGACATTATCCACGTGTTGGACGGCGGTAACATAACGGAAATCATCGGTAAAGATGATTTTGAGCGGTTGGAGCGTGATATGGCTGCTTTTGCCATCGGGAATCGGCTTGATGCAATTCGTTTTTAGCTGAATTGGGGATCCATTTTACGGTACTTAGATTTAGCGATGGCCACTTCTTTTTCAAATTCCACTATCAATACTGCCTTATGCTAACCAATTCGATTTGAGGCTTCTCGCGACTCTTCTTTGTTAGTGTAGCATCTAAATTAACCGAGTATAAAAATCTACAGAAAGGGGAACTGTCAACCACCAAGGAGGCATTGAATTAAATTTTTGGCTTATTTATCAGTAAGTTATAACTTGGTATAAATTTTGATGATAAATATTTGCTTTGAAGAACATTACTATTTACCTGTGATTAACAAGATTTTAATAATCTATGTCTCGTACAATCTACCCCCTATTTTTGGCGCTATTCCTGTCTTTTTTTGGTTCGTGCTCAAAGGATAAATATGCAATCCAAGCGGATGATGACCCTGATGTGGATTTAAATCCAAAGCCCGATCTGGGAACACCTTTGGGGTTAGGGGGGCTATTCTTGTATGGTTCCAACATGGGATATTATTCTGGTTGGTCCGATGAACAATTGGCGGAAATGTTGATGGGCAATGCAGCAAAGGATATCGCAGGAGCAGGGGTGAACAGCCTGCGTCCAGCTATGTATGATCATTTTGTAGAACGGTGGGGTTATGACATCCGGGTACATACTTTTGAAACTTACCGGACACTGGGTGGTAAAAATCACACCATCTTTCTTAATGGGCCTGCGGATGCACATAGGGATCAAAGCCGATACTGCGATGGCGTCCAGTCGCAGACCTTTGCCAACTTGTATGAACCCATATGGTCATCAGATGGAGAAGTGAATCCGAATAACTATTATGCCAGCTATGTATACAATGTGGTAAAAACGTACAGTCCTTATGTGAAGTATTGGGAGGTCTGGAACGAACCGGATTACACCAACAACTGGTCGGCTACCCAAACGTGGTCCAAATCAGATCCCAACCCCTGCGACCTTACTAATTTTGCTGCACCTATACAGTCCTATGTGCGGATGCTTAGAGTCACCTACGAAATTGTCAAACACCTAGATAGCGAAGGAGTGGTCTGTGTCGGTGGATTGGGCTACTCCGGTTTTTTGGAAGCCATATTACGTAACACCGATAACCCAAGTGGAGGAAGTGTAAGTGCCGATTATCCAAAAAAAGGTGGTGAGTGGTTCGATGGGTTAAGTTACCACGTGTATCCGATGTATTACTTGGGCAGTGATCAACATTCCGATGCAGCGGCTGCAGCGGTAGTTAGCCATAAAAATGGGTTTCAGGATGTGCTGGATAAATATGGCTATGATGGAACGGCTAATCCAGCAAAAGAATTTATTGTCACAGAGGTCAATATTCCTCGCAAAGCCATTAATGGCTATGTTGGCGGAGATGAAGTGCAGCGAAACTTTTTGATCAAAGCGGCTGTTGTTGCGCAGAAGGCAGGCGTTCGTGGACTGTATATTTATGGCCCTGCTGAAAGTAAGTCCTTGGCTCAAGCTACTGACCCTTATCAAGCGATGGGACTTTATCAGCAGATCACGTCCGGTCCTTACCATGCAACCATTACGCCGGGAGGGGTTGCATGGCGCACAGTTAGCCACTTGCTAAGCAGCCGCCAATACGATCCGGCTGCAACAACCCGCCTGCAATTGCCCTCTCATATCGACGGCGGAGCGTTTTATTCTGTTAATGACAAAGATTATATCTATGTATTGTGGGCAAAAACCAGCGGCACATCGGAAACCACAACGGCCGAATACAGTTTCCCTGCATCGTTCAATATAAAGAATGCTACGCAGTTCAATTGGGAAAATAAGCAGACCGGTGTATCCAGTCCCCTTAAATTGACTGGTTCACCGGTGTTTATCAAACCCTAATACCGACGATAATGTTAACTACTTATCCATTTCCTGTGCTACAGGTACCGGTGGTTTTCCTTCTTTAATGCCCAGTTTCATTAGGACAGGCACAAAGAAGGAGACAATGCCGATGATACCGATTACACTGCCGAGGATCACAAACGTCAATGTGATGCCGATGTTATCGGCAATAAATCCAGTGCCCAGTAAACCGAGCATAGAGGGCAGGAGTGCAATGCTGAAATACATCGAAAATACCCTTCCGAGCATGGAGGCATCTATCTTTTCCTGAAGTACGGTGGTAAAGCTAGCATTATAAATGGATGCAGCGATCCCTCCGAGGACGGTAAGTGCCACGAAAAGAATGAATCCCGAAGCTGGTAGCAAACCTGAAGCGGCCAGACTGACCCCCAATAGGATGTGCATACCGTTGATGATGGTAATTTTATTCAGCGAAGGCTTAAAGATGCCCAGTAATCCACCACCTACTAACATACCGACACCCCAGACCACTTCGATGAGGCTCATTTCAAATTTGCCGCCACCAAAGTGCTGCAAGGTAAGCAACGGGAACAAAACGGCTACCGGCATAATGCAGAAGGTGGCCAACACGGAAAACCCGAAGAGCCACGAAATCCCTTTGTTTGACGTTACAGCGCTGATACCCAGTCGGAGATCGCGCATGACCTGCTTTATCCCCGCGCGCTGTGCTGTCTCGGCCTTTTCCGGATTCGGGATATGGACAAAAAGCAAGGAGGCAATGGCGAATAGGGCACCGCCGATGTCGAGCAGTAGGACATAGCCAATATCCATCAAGCCAATGGCCAACGCACCCAATGCCGGTCCGGCAATACTGGAAACCGATTGGATGACCTGGTTGATCCCGCTGATGCGTAGCAGCTCCGATTCCGGGGCTAATAGCGGCACAGAAGCCTGCATCGCTGGCATGTGAAAGGCCGATCCTACCGAGCGAAGGGCCAACAGGATGTAGATGAATAGCAACTCGGAATAACCGAGGTAAAAAAGCATGGACATAATACCTGTACAGGCGGCTATAAAACCATCTGCCAATATCATGGTACGCTTGCGGTCCCAGCGGTCGATATAAACACCTGCAAAAGGCCCGATAAGTGTTTGTGGCAGGAAACCTGCGATCGCGGCAAATGCCAATACTTCGGCCGATCCCGTTTCCAGGCTCAACCAGATGATGATGGCGAAGTTGACCGCGGAACTGCTTAACAGTGATATAAATTGGCCACTCCAGATGATGGCAAACGTTCGTTTCCACGTAGGTGTCATGGTATCAAGAATTCGTTATCGCCTTCTGAAAATGCAACGTCGCAAATCCGGGAAAGGCAAGGGTTAAAACTAAAACATAAAAAAACAGATTGTTTCAGGAGAAAACCTGAAAAAAGGGAACACCGAAGGCTACGCTGTCGGTGGCCTCAAGCCCTGTCCCGATAATGTGGGGCTACTTGAATGCTTTGTGCCAATTTCATTGGGATCAATTTTGTGCGTGCGAAGATACGGCAATTATTCTTAAATTTGCTTTTTTTTATAAAAATAGTGCCACATGAAGAAGTATGTAATCCTGGTAGCTTTTACGCTCGCTACCGCAGCAGCCTCTGCCCAACAGCCTCACGCCATTAACCTGGAGTTTATGGACACTTCGGTGCGCCCCCAGGACGATTTCTATAATTACGTGAACGGAAATTGGATGAAAACGGTGGAGATACCCTCAGACCAATCGCGTTGGGGGAGCTTCAATGAACTCATTGAGAAGACCAATGAAGCTACCCTGAAAATCTTACAGGAATCGTTGGAACAAACCAATCCAAAAGGATCGGACAGGCAAAAAATTGCAGATCTGTACCGGAGTTATACCGATTTCGATGCGCGGGATAAGGTAGGTATCGGGCCGATTAGGCCTTTCCTTCAAAAAGTAGATGCCATTCGGGACTTCGACGACCTGTATCGGTACCTCGTAGAAATGGCACCCATCGGGGGGAATCCGTTTTTCAGTGCAAGTGTATCGGCGCACATGAAAAACAGCAACGTTAATGCAATTTACCTGGGTGCCGCCAGCCTTGGATTGGGAAGAGCCTATTACCAAAAAGAAGACGAAGCCAACGCCAAGACCTTGGTAAATTATCAAAATTACATCAATACACTGTTTCCCAAGGTTGGGCAACTGACGCGCGACTTAAAAGGGCCAAAGATTGTTGCGTTTGAAAAAGAACTGGCAAGCCACATGCTCACCGTAGAGCAGGTCCGCAATGCATCGCTTCGCTACAATCCGGTGGCGGTGTCCGATCTGAAAAAGATGGTAAAAAATATTGATCTCGCGCAATATCTTTCGGATTTGGGATTCAGAGCGGATACGGTCATCATCGGTGAATTGGCTTATTACAAGGCGCTTGACAAGGTGCTGAAACCTGAAAACCTAGAAGTGATTAAAGATCTTCTGCGTTTTGAGATTGCAAATGGTGCGGCCACAAGCCTTACCCGAGAGCTGGATCAAATCAGTTTCGATTTTTGGGGAAAGACATTGAATGGGCAAAAAGAACAGCGTTCTTTGGATAAGCGGGGACTGCAATTCGTAAATGGAACGGCAGGGGAGCTGCTGGGAAAATTGTATGTGGACCGTCATTTTCCGGCAGAGGCGAAAAGTGCTGCAGAAGAATTGGTTACCTACCTTAGAAAGTCTTTCGCACACCGGATCGGCCAACTGCAATGGATGTCTGCCGAGACCAAGGAAAAGGCATTGGAGAAGTTGGATAAGTTTAATGTGAAAATCGGATACCCCGATAAGTGGAAAGATTATTCTAAACTTGAAGTCGGTACTTCCCTGTTTGAAAACGTGCTGAATGCCCGCCGCTGGCGGTTTGAGGAAAACCGGGCCAAGCAGGATAAGCCGGTAGATAAAACCGAATGGGGGATGACGCCGCAGACGGTTAATGCATATTACAGTCCCCTTTACAACGAGATTGTCTTCCCTGCCGCAATTTTGCAGCCACCGTTTTACGACTATAAAGCGGATCCCGCAGTCAATTTTGGAGGTATCGGCGCCGTGATCGGCCACGAGCTATCGCACGGATTTGACGACAGCGGTTCGCAGTATGATGGAGACGGAAATCTTAACAACTGGTGGACCGAGGAGGATAAAACCAAATTCGAAGCTGCAACAGCTGCGCTGGCAGCCCAGTTTGAAGCCTACGAACCGATACCGGGTGTTTTTGTGAACGGACGGTTTACGCTGGGCGAGAACATTGGTGACCTGGGAGGTGTATCTGTTGCTTATGAAGCCTTGCAGATGTACCTGAAAGACAAGGGCGAGCCCGGGAAGATTGATGGTTTTACGCAGCAACAGCGTTTCTTCCTTTCGTGGGCAACTATCTGGCGTACCAAAACCACGGAGGCATTTGTGGTCAATCAGGTAAAAACAGACCCGCATTCCCCTGCCCAATACCGGGCTGTTGGTCCGCTCGTAAATGTTGATGCGTTTTATGAAGCATTTGATATCCGGGAGGGTGACAAATTGTTTGTTCCGAAAGAAAAGCGCATCGTGATCTGGTGATGATTCGCTGCTGATACACAAAATGGCCGATCCATTCCGGGATCGGCTTTTTTTGCAGGGATCAGAGCCTACGGATTGTCGTAGATATTTTTGATTCGTGTCCGGAATTCGCCGTATCTTCGTGCGTCGTTTTTCAAAATATGTTAAAAAAGGCCATCCTGACCGTGGGGCTGCTGGTGCTGTCCAACGCGTTTATGACGCTTGCCTGGTACGGGCACCTGAAGTTCAAGGAAATGAACTGGTTCAATAACTTAGGGTTGGTTGGCGTAATTTTCATCAGTTGGGGTATTGCGCTTTTTGAGTACTCGCTCCAGGTGCCTGCCAACCGGATCGGCTTCAGTGAAAACGGCGGACCGTTCAACCTGTGGCAGCTGAAAGTCATTCAGGAAGTTATCACGCTGACGGTCTTCTCCGTATTCGCCATCGTTTTCTTCAAAAACGAACCCCTCCGCATCAATCACCTCATTGGTTTCGTATTTCTGGTATTGGCTGTGTACTTTATCTTTAAGAAGTAAGACCATTTCAACCTGGGGAGATAAGGCACATCCGGATACGTTGCGGAACGGATAAAAAGCAAAAAAACCTTGTTAGTTTAAATCATTTCCGTCATTTTTGTAGTGGAGATAGCGAATGCAAATGGCATTGCGTACTTTATTTCGTGAAACCGATTCCCTGATTTATTGCCCGCTATATGAAGTGGGAACGCTCCGCACGATAGGGAATTGAAGCAATTTTTTCAGGTAACGATTGCTCGTTTGTATCCATGCCCTTGTTTAAAGGGTGTTCCCTTTTATTTTTTTGCGTAGCCATCGATGCCCAAAGCGATTTCGGATGAAGTTATTTTGGAAACATAAATCACCAAAGCATTTGGTATTCATTGCAGGTTGTCCCCGTTCGGGTACGTCGTGGACCTGGGGTTTGTTGTCGTCCTTCAAACAGGTGGAGCCGCTCCTTATCGAGGATTTTCCCACCCTGGCAAAACGACACAGCGTCAAACAGATGAAAACAGGTGCGGGGTTTGTCACCACGGAAACGGGCATTTTTCATTGGAACCTCACAGACCGCGAAATCCGTCAAGGTATCGCCGAAAAGGCGCGCCGGTATCCCGGTGCGGTATTGCTGGAGAAAACACCGGCTAACGCGTTGCAGCTCGATCGTATCACGACCTTGTTTCCGAAAGCGAAAATCATTCATGTCATCCGCGATCCGCGCGCCGTCGTCAACAGCATGTTGCGGAGTACATTCAGCAGCGGACTGCGGTTAGCCCATACGGTTTCAGAAGCCATTGCGTTATACCGGCGGTATGCGGAGGCCGCTGAACCTTATAAGAGCTATGAACATCTGATGCGTATACACTACGAGTCGCTTTGGCGCGATCCGTTTAAGGAACTGGGAAGGATCTGCCGTTTTATTGGGGTCGATGCGAGCAGGGAAGACCTGGAACAGGTGGTTAAAGCCAATACTGCAAAAGCACAGACGCTAGCAAGCAATGATTTCAGAAAAGGAAAAATCAATTCGTATTGCGAGGAATTAGATAAACGGGGCTTGCTGCAGATTGAGCAAGAGCTGGCGGATGTGTTTGACACATATGGCTACCCATTCGAGGTGAAACAGATTTGAAAATATGATTATCCAACTGACAGGGCTTTCCGGCGCCGGTAAATCGACCATTGCACAGCATGTAGCAGGGAAGCTGGTCTCATCGGGTATACCCGCGGAGGTGATTGATGGCGACCGCTACCGAAAAACCGTATGCAAAGACCTGGGGTTCTCCAAGAAAGACCGGTGCGAGAATATCCGCCGTTTGGGTAAAATTGCAGCGGAGAAAGCCCGGGCGGGCAATGTGGTCATCTTAGCTGCCATTAATCCCTACGAGGAAGTCCGCCGTGAACTCGCACAGCAGTATCAGGCGAAGACGGTATTCATTGACTGCAACCTGCCAACGTTGATCAACCGCGACACCAAGGGGTTGTACTACCGGGCCATGCTGCCCCCGTCTCATCCTGACAAACTTCTGAATTTGACGGGCGTAAACGACACGTATGAAGCCCCCAACTGCCCCGACCTGGTACTTAGGACCGATCAGGAGCAATTGGAGGAATCCGCAGGTAAATTATACCGGTACATCGTGTCCCGGCTTCCTGCTGCGTTTATTTCGCGGTAGCCCACATAGGTTTCAACTTCAGTATTTGTGAATGCACGGGGCAATGGGTGGCGTGCGCACCTGGCAGGTAGCCCGTACTCATCAGAAACTCGTTGACGATTTCCCCTCCGGTGAATTTAAAGGTCTTCTTGAACAGCTTCATCCACTCGGGCAGTGTTTTGGGATGATGATGTTCCAGCCATTTTTCAAAGGATCCATATTCTTCTTGCAGTTGAAGTATCGCTTTCGCATTTTCAATCGCTGCGTTGATTTTAAGACCATTGCGGATAATTCCTGCATCGGCCAATAGCCGCTGCCGGTCCGTTTCGGTATATGCTGCTACTTTTCCGATATCAAAGTTATCATAGGCTTTGCGGAAGGCTTCTTCCTTACGCAGAATGGTTTCCCAGCTCAGTCCGGCTTGGTTGATTTCCATAATGAGTCTTCCGAACAGTTCGTTGTCATCGTGGAGGGGGAACCCGTAGTGGTTGTCGTGGTAATTTTTGTGCAGCGCCTGGCGTGTTTCGGGCTGCATGGTGGGTATGTAATCGCAGTAGGACATCGTTGTAGCGTGTTGGAATATGGATGCGAATTTAAGCAAAAAAAATTAGCATAATCCGACAGACTTACGTTTTATGTCATTTTTTATATAAGTTTAAGCATGGATAAATGGTCGTCATTGATACAGGATGCTTTTTCTGACTTCTCGGTTCCCCAGCGTTGGGCCGATTTGGGATGCGGGGAAGGTACTTTTACCTACGCACTCGGCAGCCTGTTGCCTGATGGCAGCATGCTATATGCGATCGATGCCGAACCACAGAAATTGAACAAACGGGAAGGAGGGACGGATATTACTTTCCGGCAAATGGACTTCGAACGGGAACCTTTACCGTTGCAGGATCTGGACGGTATTATGCTCGCAAATGCCCTCCATTACGTGCACGATAAAAAAACCTTAATTGGCAGGCTGTCACATAGCTGTAAACCGCAACATGCATTCCTCATTGTGGAATACGACACCCTGACCGCTAATCCGTGGGTACCATATCCCATTGATTTCCCGACATTGGTAACACTGTTCCAGCGGGTAGGCTATCGGAAGGTGGTACGACTGGGTGAACGCAAATCGCGGTATGGCGGAAAGATGTATGCTGCATGGATTGAAAATGACTAAATCAGCGTAAGAGTCCGTTCGGTATGGACTTGCTTTAAAAAATAGTCATCGTGGGATACCACAATCAATGTGCCCTGGTATTCGTTGATGGCTGCCGTCAGTATTTCAACGTTTTGTATATCCAGGTTATTCGTCGGTTCATCCAGCACAATAACATCGGGCGATTGGTTGCCGATCGTCAGGCAGCAAAGCATCAGCCGCATCCGTTCGCCGCCGCTCAGAGCACTGCAGGGTTTGTTCCAGTCGTTTTTCGTAAATAAAAAGCGATTGAGCCGGATTTTGATTTCATGCTCCTGCAATGCGGACGCATTGAATGTTTGGGCCTGTTCGTAAACGTTGAGCCTGTTGTCAATCAGTGAATAATCCTGGTCTATGTAGACTGAACGGGTAATTGACCGGTGTATTGTTCCCGTTTGCGGTTCCAGTGCGCCCAGCACGATCTTGATAAGTGTTGTTTTGCCGGAACCATTCAATCCGCGGAGTGCAATCCGTTCGCCACTGGCAATTTGGAACGTCAATTTTTCTTTCCAAAGCAGCTGGTTATGGTACGAAAAATTGATAGCATCTGCTGAAAACAGTAGCTTTCCGCGATGTAAAGCGGAATTGTCAAAACCGAATTTCATTTGGTCAATGCCGGGTAGTTCTTTCCGTAAATCTTGTAGTTCTCTCGAAATACCACTGATTTTTTCGGTATGTACACCTTTTAGTTTTGCGGTGCTTTTTTCGGCACTGTTGCGCAGCGTGTTCATCATAATTCGCGCGACACCGGCTTTCTCTTGCTTCTTTTTTCCGCGTACATCCTGCCGCTGTTGCCTTTCCTGGGTTTGCCGCTCTTTTTCCCGGGCTTTCCGAAGTGCTTTTTCCCTGGTAAGGATATCATGCTGCCGTGCATGGTCTGCCAGTTGTTTTTGTTCCCTATAAAAGTCGTAATTGCCCCCGTAGGTAGTGATCCCTTGTTTATCCAATTCGGAGACCGTATCCAACAGGTTCAGCAGGACCCGATCGTGACTCACAACGATCAATGTGCTGGATGTGGATTCAACCAAATTATAGAGCAGATTCCGGCCAGCCGTATCCAGGTGGTTGCTGGGCTCATCCAGTAAGATGAGCTTCGGCTGATGGATGGAAATTCCCGCCAGGAAGACCTTAGTCTTTTGCCCACCGCTCAGGAATGCCAGTTGCTGGGATAAATCCAGGTCGGCCAACTCCCATTTGCTAAGCGCTTCGGTGCAACGGTCTTCAATGGTCCAGTCATCGTCCAATACAGTAAGATTGTGTTCGGTCACATGTCCATTCAGGATTTCATGGAGTGCATTGATCTTTTCAGCCACCTGCAATGCCTGTGCAATGGTCAGGTGATTCGATTGCCCGAACAACTGTGGCACATAGTAGGGCGAGGCATCGACGTGCAAAAGGCCGTCAGCAGGGGGAAGTTCGCCCGCAATGATTTTCAGCAATGTGGATTTTCCGGCACCGTTGGGGCCGATCAGGGCAACTTTATCGGTTTTGTTGACCGATAAATGGATATTGCTGAATAGTAAGTCTTTATTGGGGAGTAAATAAGTTATATTTTCTAACGTAATCATCATTTCTTTCTTTAGCGTGTGGGTATGGTAGCAACCGTGTTTTTGGAACGATCGGGGCTGTTACTGCGCGAAAGAAATGACTATTACATAAATATGTTGTCTGTTATAGGGGCAAAGATAAGAGAATCTTCACTATTTCTGTGCTTGGCGTTAATAATAAACGCAAGTTATAACGATTCTGCAGGGAGTCATCATTTCAATCCAGATCAAAAGACATGGATACCGGTCGCTGCTTTGAGAAGAGCGACCGGTACCGTGGCCTTTATTTGTGAACAGCCTTCGCGTATTCCACAAAAATAAGATTGTATTCGGGGAGAAAAATGGCGGAAATCAGGGGTTTTTAAGCTGTGCTGCCTCGATTTGGGAAAATATGGCGAATTTTGTGGTCAGAATTTGCAGACTATGACATCCATTTTCATCACCGATGACCACCCACTTGTATTGGAGGGACTGAAAAATATACTGGCGGAGGCAAATACACTACAGGTTGCAGGATGTTTTGCCAATGCCGCAACCACCTTGGAAGCGATCAAAGAAACCTTTCCCGATGTACTGTTGCTGGATATCAACCTGCCTGACGCCAACGGGATTGAGCTGGTGCAAAAAGTGAAATCTTTGTCGCCCAATACTCGTATCATTGCGCTTAGCGTGCATAATGAATATGCCGTAATTAATAGCATGTTCAACGAAGGGGCCGACGGCTATATCCAAAAAAATGCGTTGGGCGATGAGATCATCGAGGGTATTAAGACGGTGCTGGAAGGCAGGCGTTTCCTCTGTTCACAGTCGGCCGCAATTATGTGCCAGAAAGACAAAGATGGCCTGCAAAATGTGCCGAAAGTGACCCGGCGGGAGAAAGAAATTCTGCAACAGGCTGCCAAAGGGTTAACCACGCAGCAGATTGCTGATGTACTGTTTATCAGCCCACATACGGTAGAGAGCCATCGTAAAAATCTGATGGAGAAATTCGAGGTAAAAAACCTGGCCTCGGCCATCAAACTGGCCACGGAATACGGCCTTATCCGCGAATGATCGGATACAGATCAGCCCACTTTTCTCAGCGTATCGTTGGTTGCGGTGATGGGGCATTCGACCGTGAAAGTGGTGCCTACACCTATATCCGACCGGATTTCCAGGGTGCCATGAAGTAACCCTACCCGCATGGCAACGTTTCGTAAGCCGGCACCTGCGTAGGGTTCTGCCGTATCAAAGCCCACTCCGTCGTCTTCGACCGTCAGCGTAATCGCCTCATCCGTTTGCTGTAACTGGACAAGTATTTCTTTGGGATGCGCATGTTTTACGCAGTTGTTTACTAATTCCTGAACAATGCGGTAAAGCAGCAGTTGGCGGGGTTGTTCCATGGAGTTTTCATAGCGAAAAGCCTGAAAGAAAATGGGGCATCCGGCCCGTTTCAGTTTGTCGCAATATTCCCGCAATGCTTCGGCAAGGCCATAGTTGGTCAGCATGGAAGGCATCATGCTATGTGCGATGCCCCGAAGTTCCTCTACGGCATCATCCAGATTATTTACGACGATGGCAAGACCTTTTCGCTGGGCGACGTCTGCAGACATGGCGGTAGAAATCCGTGATAAATCCATCTTGATACTCGAAAGAATACCGCCCAAACCGTCATGGAGGTCGCGCGCCAGGCGTTCGCGCTCTTTCTCCTGTCCTTCCAGCAGGGCGGATAACAGTGAATTCCGGTGCACATGTTCGACCCGTTCCATGTCAATGGCGTGTATTTGTTGTTGCTGCACCAATAACTTCTTTTTATTTCGATACAGCAGGAATACGAGAATGCAACAAATGAAGAGGGGAACGGCGATGCCGATCAGCAGCCCGATGTATAGGCGGTTCCGTTCCAGTACAAAGTCTTTTTGCTGATTTTCCCGCTGTAGCACCAATAGTTTGTTCTCCGCTTCTGAGAGGTTGTATTTTTCCTCCATTTCATGCAGTTTTGCGGTCACCTCATTGTAATGTAAGCTGTCAGAAAGTTCAATGTAGGCGGTTAGGTAGCGATATGCTGCTTCCGGTTTTTTCAGGCGGTATTCCATGCGTGAGAGCGTACGGAGTGCTTTCAGTTGGTAGGTACCCACTTGATTGGTCTGACCGATGGTCAGCAGTTCGTCTAACAACGGGCGCGTATTTGCAAATTCGCCGCGCTGCTCGTACAATTCGGAAAGGTGAAGCAAAATATCGCTGGTTGTATAGGTGTCGTTATAGAGCCGGGCGATGGGCAATCCCTGTTGAAAGGACTGTTCGGCTGCGTTCAGATCGCCTGTTAGCAATTGGTAGCGACCCCGCATGCTGTAATAATCGGCCCAGACGCGATGTTGCCTGTCCACATGCTGCAGGTGATTGAATGCGCTGTCCAGATCCATCATTCCTTTTGCTTTTGAGAGTGTATCGGCATTCAGGGCATTCATGGAAAGCATAACGTATACATCCGCGATTTCAGCGTGGCTATCCGGCAATAAGCACTTATACTGCTGGACGCTTTCAAGAAAATACTGATTGGATTTATGGTATTGTTTTTGGTTGCTGAATAAAATCGCGATATTGGTGTTTACTAGCGCAAGGGACTCCGTGTCTGCCAGGTGAGTAAGCAGGGGGATAACCTCGAGGTATCCGCGCAGTGCCTCTTCGATGCGGTTACGCTGCCAGAAGATATTAGCCGTGTTGATCTGGCTTTTTGCCAATAGGATACGGGCTGAGTGGGATGTATCCTGTTTCACCATTTTCTGTGCAATCTCGTTGTAGCGTTGGGCCTCTTCCGTGCGGTAATGGTCGTAGTGCCAGGATCCGATGTTGAGGTAGGTCTTCGCTTCGCTGAGCGGATCACGGCTTTCACGGGATAATGTCAATACTTTTTTCCACAACGCCATTGCGCGGGCAGAATCTCCATGGGGCACCTGCCTTGCCATTTCGGTTAACAGGTTTATTTTAGCCGAATCAGTCTTCACCTGCTCTAGTTCCCGTGACAAACTGTCAACCGAGTTTGGTGCGGCTCCTACTACATGGGTGGCAGGGAAGTACACCAAAACAACTAAAGTTAACCACTGGTAGGTAATGTGCATCTTCATTTAACCGTTTTGTTATTTTCAGTTACAAAATAAATAATTATTTGAATAGCAGGGGATGAATGCCTAATTCTGCAAGAAATTGGCTGAAATCAGGGAGCTGGCTTATTTTTTTGTACCTTTGTCATTGGCTTTAGGGGTATTCTGTGAAAAGAATTGAGAGAGACCCTTCGAACCTGATCCGGTTTATACCGGCGTAGGGAAAAGTTCAATCATCACTTCCTAGCGTGGTGCTGTTGCGCTTCTTAATCCTTCCGGAGAAACCTGCTTTAGCCGTTGAATTTTTTGAGATTTTGGATATGGAAAAGCGACTTTGGAATCATGTACTAACGGTCAGGCGGCAAGCTCCGCTGGTACAGAACATCACGAATTTTGTAGTTATGAATAATACGGCTAACGCGCTGCTGGCGGTAGGCGCTTCGCCTATTATGGCGCACGCGGAAGGGGAGCTGGCTGACATGACCCAGATCTGCCAATCGTTGGTCATCAACATCGGTACGTTGGATGAACACTGGTTTGAATCCATGTTGCAGGCATCGGCCACGGTCCGGCGTGCCGGTAAACCGTGGGTGTTGGATCCCGTCGGTGCAGGTGCTACCCCGTACCGTGACCACGCCATTAGCCAACTACTGGCGATGCGGCCCACGGTGGTCCGGGGCAATGCCTCCGAAATTATGGCGCTGGCCAAGTCAAATCACAACGCTACCAAAGGGGTGGATAGCACCGCCGCGAGCATTGATGCGCTGGATGCTGCACGGTTTATCCGGAAACAATATGGTAGCGTTGTATGTATTTCGGGTGAAGCCGATATTGTTGTGGGTGAGGACCAACCGGTATACATCCGCAACGGCCACCCATTGATGACCAAGGTCACCGGCTTGGGGTGCTCTGCCACTGCCATCATCGGAGCATTTTTGGCGGTGGTGGAACATACAGAGGAAGCCGTAAGTGCAGCTATGGCACTATTGGGCGTCTGCGGTGAGTTAGCGGTTGCGGTGAGCAACGGACCGGGCAGCTTACAAGTAAACTTATTGGATAAGCTATACAACATTACCGATGACGAGTTTATCACGAAGCTCCGCATAGCGTATGAAGCCTGATCTTTTATTTCCATACCGGCTGTATCTGGTAATTTCCGAAGCAGACTGCCAGGGAAGGGACCCGCTATGGGTGGCTGAACAGGCGATTCTTGGCGGAGTGGATATCGTTCAATTGCGCGAAAAGCAGTTGGATACTGACGCTTTCTTATTAAATGCAGCTCGGTTAAAGGCGGTTACCGACCGGTATGGTGTGCCCTTGGTCATCAACGATAACCTGGCCGTGGCGGTGCAATTGGGGGCCTGGGGTATCCATGTGGGGCAGCGGGATCTGCCTCCATCTTTAATCCGAAAAGTATGGACCGATGGCTGCTCCGTCGGTTATTCAATTGAGCAACCGGAACAGTTGTACAGTAAGGAAACAGAAGCATCCGATTATTTAGGGATCAGTCCGGTTTTCAGTACGGCTACCAAAACCGACACGATAATCGAGTGGGGGACGGACGGCATCCGGCAGATCCGGCAGCGTACCAGCAAGCCCCTTATTGCCATTGGCCGTATGGACCGGACGAATGCCGCGGATGCCATCCGGGCAGGGGCCGATTGCATCGCGGTTGTCTCCGCCATCTGTTCGGCAGATAGTCCCCGTGATGCAGCCGCTGAACTGAAGGAACTTATCAATAACGCGCTATGAATACGAAGAAATACCGATACCCCTCGGTCTTGACCGTTGCAGGGTTTGACGGCAGCGGCGGAGCGGGGATACAAGCAGATATCAAGACCATTTCGGCTTTGGGATGCTATGCCACATCGGCACTGACGGCACTGCCTGTGCAGAATACACAGGGGGTCCGGACCATCTACCCGATTCCCTACCAGGCTGTGCAGGAGCAGATCGAGACCATTCTCGATGATATTTTTCCCGATGCCATCAAAATCGGCATGGTGCATACGTCCGAGCTGGTAGATACCATCGTGGATACGTTCGCGCGGTACGCGGACACACCTCCGGTGGTATTTGATCCGGTGATGGTGGCAACGAGTGGCGACAAGCTTATTGCGGATCAGACGATCACTACAATTGTAGAACGGCTGTTTCCCATCGCAGCCGTGATCACTCCGAATATGGATGAAGCCGCCATCCTCGCCGAAATGCCGGTGCGTACGCTGGATGATATGTACCTTGCGGGAGAAAAAATACAGAAATTAGGGTGCCGTTCGGTGTTGCTGAAAGGCGGTCACTTGGAGGCACCGCGTCTGATTTCGCTGTATTTTGAGGCAGGAGGTGCCGTTCATGAGTTCAGTTTTGACAAGTTCGATACCAATAATACGCATGGCTCTGGCTGCACACTGTCTTCGGCAATTGCCAGCTACATCGCATTGGGAAATAACTTGTTGGATTCGGTATCCAACGGACAAAAATACGTCCATGAAGCCATTTTCCGGGGGCGGGATGTACAGATTGGCAAGGGAAATGGACCGTTGAATCATTTTTTTAATCCGCAGCAACTTACAAAATATGACCTGGTCTGAACAAGCTTGGGTGGCCATTGAGCCTATTTATCAATCCATCGTTGCCATGCCGTTTATCACCGAATTGCAGGAAGGCAACCTACCGCTGGAGAAATTTCAATTCTACATGACACAGGATTCCGGTTATCTGGAGCATTTCGGGCGAGCGCTGGCGCTTATCGGTGCCCGGGCCAGCGATATCAACGATGCATTGGCTTTCATGCGTTTTGGGGAAAATGCAATCGTTGTGGAAAATGCATTACATGCGTCTTATTTTCAGGATTTCGGTATCGTCGAACGCGGCGTGCTCGAACCGGCGTGCCACCACTACGTGCATTACCTGAAAAGCACCGCTGCCTTGGATGCCGTGGAAGTGGCGATGGCTGCCGTACTGCCTTGTTTCTGGATCTATAAGGAAGTGGGCAATTACATCTACACCCACCAACGGGCAATTGGTAATCCATACCAACGGTGGATAGATACCTACGCCGGTGAAGATTTTGCGGTATCGGTGCGGCGGGCCATTGAATGCTGCAACCGGGTGGCGGACACCGCGACGGACTACATGCGTGTGCGGATGATCGATGCCTTCGTTACCGCCAGTCGACTGGAATACCGGTTTTGGGACAGCGCTTATAGGCTGGTCAGGTGGGAGTAACTTTTCTGCCATTTGTGATCTGACCAAAATACCCTACATTTGGAGCCATGTATAACAGGAAAAATTTATTTCTCCTACTTTGTTTATGGGGAATTTCGGTGTCTGCCTCATGGGCACAGCGCTATCAGTATACCGTGGATTTGACGCAGCTCCAGGACGATAAATTCAAGGTATCTCTGCTGGCACCCAAGGTAACGGAACGCAATGTCATTTTCGCGTTGCCAAAGATTATTCCGGGTACCTATGCCATCAGCGACTATGGTGCATTCACATCCAACCTCGTGGCTACCGACCGAAAGGGGAGGCGCCTGCCGGTGAAGCAGCTGAATACCAATCAATGGGAAATTGGCAAAGCCAAGAAACTCTATAAAATCAGTTACGAAGTGGAGGATATCTTTGATACGGGCAAAGAGCACAACATCTATCCGATGGCGGCCACGAACATCGAAGATAAAAATATTGTTGTCCACACACCCGGTATTTTCGGATACGTGGAAGGACAGAATAAGTTACCCATTGAACTGACCTTTGAAAAGCCAACCGGTTTCTATGGCTCGTCGGCCAAGCTCCCCGTAGAAAGCACGGCTACGCGTGATGTTTTCCATATGGAGAGTTTGGATGATCTATACGATACACCCATCATGTATGGCGTTCCCGACACGACAACGGTACAAGTGGGTAATTGCGAGGTGCTGGTATCCGTCTATTCGCCGAATAAGCTGATCCAGTCGCGGGAAATTGCCAACTGGCTGACCGATTTGCTTCAGGGGGCTAAAAAATACCTTGGGGGCAAACTGCCCGCGGATCGTTATGCTTTCCTGTATTATTTTAAAGATATGGGCATCAAGCAGTCTTTTCCGCTTGGATTAGCCGGTGCGTTGGAGCATACGACTTCGTCTTTTTACTACATTCCTGAAATGCCGTCGGATGTATTAAAAAACATGATTGTCGATGTGTCTTCGCATGAGTTTTTCCATATCATTACACCGCTTACTATCGCTTCAAGGGAGGTGAAAGAATTTAATTACGACACAGCAGTTCTGTCCAAACACCTGTGGTTGTACGAAGGTACGACCGAATATACAGCCCATCATGTGCAGGTACAAAACGGTATAAATACCCCTGAACAGTTTTTGGATAAACTTGCCGAAAAAATCGCAGATTCACGCGAGAACTATAACGATACATTGGCGTTTACCCAGTTGAGTAAATACGCAGCTTCGACCTATGCCGATGAATATGGAAATGTTTATCAAAAAGGAGCATTGATTGGCGCTTGCTTGGATATGTATTTATTGCATTTATCTGACGGGGGATACGGACTGAGAAACCTGACCCATGACTTGGGGATCCGCTATGGAAAAGAACGATTTTTTGAAGACGATGAGCTTTTTGACGAAATTGCCAAGCTAAGCTTCCCGGAAGCCAAGGAGTTTCTTGTAACCTATACACAGGGAAATCGTCCCATTCCGTATGAATATTACTTCAGTTTAGTTGGAGTGCGCTATCAGCCGGACGGAGAGAAGAAATTGGTGATGGACGAATCTGCAAGCGACCAGGCAAAAAAACTGAGGTCAATCTGGCTAACGGGTACCACTCCTTGCGAGTAGCCTTCCGTTTTTCGCGGTCTTAGTCGAGGTGTTTTTCAAAAAAAACTTTCATGTCGTTCCATGAGGCTGTATCTGCCGCTGCGTTGTAAGCAATGGGAATATTGAGTTTCTGGCCTGTTTCAGTAGCTTTCGGGTTGGTAAACGCGTGCGTGGCACCTGGATATTCCTTGAATACATAGTCGGCTCCGATTTCATCCAATTCTGCCCTGAACGCCTTTACCTCACTTTCGGGTACATTGGCATCCTCAGCACCGTGGCAAATGAGAACAGGGGTTTTGAGTAGTTCCTTATCGGCGGGCACACCTTTGAACCCACCATGGAAACTCACGGCCGCTTGCAAGGAATCGCCTAATTTAACAGCATTCAGCACCATAGATCCTCCGAAACAATAACCAATGGCTGCAATCCGGTTTGTATCCACCTGTGGAAGTGCTTTAAGCTGAGCCAATGCGGCATCGAAACGCTGTTTGGCGGCTTGCGGATCCTGGTAGTTGGGGCCAGCCAAAGCCATCGCAATTTCGGGATTATCGGCAGTTTTACCCTGTCCATACATATCCACCGCAAAGGCCACATACCCTAGGTCGGCCAGTTCGCGTGTTCGGCGTTTGGTATAATCGTCAAGTCCCCACCATTCGTGTACGACCAGCACGCCGGGCTTTTTCTCGGTGTCTTCACAAAATGCAACATAGCCGACCATGGTATCGCCCAGTGCTTGGTAGCTTACTGATTTTGCCGCCACCGAGTCGGTGAGATTCAATTTTTGTGCCGTTGATGTACGATTGTTTGATGCACCATCACATCCGATAGCTAGCAGCGCTGCGGAAATTGAGGTTATTATTGTTGTTTTCATCGCTTTTGGTATACAGGTTTTATCGATTGGATTTTCAATGCTTTGAAGGTAAACAATTTTACGAGGATAATGTTTTAAGTCGGTGATGGAATTAAGCTATAAATAGCTGAAATTCTTTATTTTTGAATAAGAGGTATTGAAGGAAACCTCAAACACATATCCGACCATACGGATGAATAAATTATGAAGAAAATACTTGCCTTTAGTTTTGCCGCCATTGGATGGTTTGCCATCGTCGCACAGTATGTGCTGATGCTGGGGAATCGCGTAACTTCCGTAGGAGAAGCCACGATCCGGTTTTTTAGTTTTTTTACCGTATTGACCAATATATGGGTTGCGCTTTATTTCAGTTTTCGAGTTTTTGGAACGAAGCATCGGAAATCATCCATCCACAGTGGGGGAACATTGACGGCCTTGACGGTTTATATCACCGTGGTGGGACTCGGTTATCAGATTTTGCTAAGGCACCTTTGGAATCCAACCGGCCTGCAATGGCTTGTTGACGAATTGCTCCATTCTGTCATCCCGATTTTGGTAATCTTATACTGGTATGGGTATGAGCGTACAACCGACATTCATTTTAGGCAGATAACCGGGTGGCTGTTGTATCCTTTTGTTTATTTGATATATGTATTGATAAGAGGCAGTTATTCAGGTTTTTACCCTTATCCATTTGTGAATGTTATTCATCTTGGACTTATTCAGGTATTAATCAATTCGTTTTTGTTTGCATTGGTTTTTGTTGTGATCTCCTGTGCGTTTGTCGGTTTAGGCAGGAAAATCGGACGATAAATGGGGTCAGTCAAAAACGTCTTTTACGAATGTTGGGGCTCGCGGCCAAATGCTTTTCGCAGTTCATCCTTTGCTTGCTCCAATATATCCTTCTGTTGTTTGTCGAGATTTTTTCCGGCGCGATTGATGTAAAACGTCAGCATAGACATGGCCGAACGGAACGGTTCCGATTTCTTACGGTCGCTTCGTTCGGCAGACTGCTTCAGCGATTGGGCGATTTTTTTTGGATCTTTTGTTTCAAAAATATGCGCTTCCAGATCCAGTGCGTCGCTCTTTTCGGTCACCTTGGCAGACCATTTTCTGCCTGTTCCGGTTTTCTTCTTTTGTGCCATGTCGTTACACTTTTGGTTCCCGGTGTATGCATGCCGGGGCTTTTAAAGAGCAAACCATTTAACACGGTCGATGTTTGGAGTTATTGCAAATAACCTGTGTGATTCTTCTCAATCCAATTCGATCCAAACCGGCGCATGGTCACTGGTTTTTTCCCATCCCCGTACCTGGCGGTCTACACCGGCAGCACGAAGCCTAGGCACTACGGCGGGGCTGAGCAGGAAATGATCGATGCGCATACCGGCGTTGCGGCCAAATGCATTACGGAAATAGTCCCAAAAGGTGTAAATGGTTTCATCGGGATACAATTTCCTCAACGCATCGGTCCATCCCTGGGTAACCAGTTTGCGGAAGGATTCCCGGATTTCGGGGCGGAAAAGTGCATCGTCCACCCAACGTTCGGGTTTATACACGTCAAATTCAGTGGGGATAACGTTGAAGTCACCTGTCAATATCACGGGCGGGCCCTGTTCGAGCAGGGACTGACCATGGGCAATGAGACGATCTAACCAGCGGAGTTTATAGTCAAACTTTGGCCCGGGCGCCGGATTGCCGTTGGGAAGATACAGGCAACCAATCACTACTTCATTAATCTTTGCTTCGATGTAGCGACTATGTGTGTCTTCGGGGTCTCCGGGTAGCGTGCGGCAAATTTCTTCAGGTTGCCCGATCCGCGAAAGAATGGCCACTCCATTCCAGCTCTTTTGGCCATGCCAGATGGAGGTATAACCGGCGTTCTCCAACGCTTCTGCCGGAAAATTTTCCTGGACAGCTTTTAATTCTTGGAGGCATACAACGTCGGGCTGGCATTCGTCCAGCCAGCGTAATACAACCGGGAGCCGCGCATTGATGCTGTTTACGTTATAGGTGGCAAGTTTCATTTGAAATAAAATAATTGTTTTTACGGCCTCATGAAACCTGCGCTTTCGGCCCCTTTTTTATGGGGTGCTGACGTGGCAGGTTTCATTTGAGAGTTATTGTTCTTTATGGTTTCAAGCGCTAAATATGGCAAAATTATTTGATTGGTTGTTCAATTCAGGTTGTCATAATCTATTTTTACACCTGTCTTTTCATCGACTTCAGCAATGAGCTGCCCCACAACCCTGCAATATCCAAGTCCGTTCGTCTGACAGAATCGTGTCGCCTCTTCCCAGGTCAATGCATCAATATGTGGCCCGCCGTAGGTTTTTAACTGACCGCTTACGGGATCAATAGCCAGAATTTCGGTTACCCACTTTTTCATCTTTCGTGACACTTGTTAATTGGTTCACAAAGAATGATTGATATTGTTTGGAAAAGCCTACAACGGATGTGTGGTTTGGGGTTAACAAATTTGGGGTTAACAAATAAAGCGAAAAGCCCGGTATTTTGGGATAACCGGACTCTTCAAATCAACCTAAACCTATCAAAGTAACAACACCGGAGCCGAATTGTTTTCGATGTCAGAATTTTTTTACTACGATCTTTCACAGGGTGTCAGATGACTGTAACGAAAAAAAGAAATACCTATCTTTGCATATCGCACCAGATCCAACGTAAAAATGGGGCATATCAGGGTATATTACGAACGTGTAGCGGATTTAAGCCAATCCGATTGGCAATATATTGCTGCATTATTTGAGTGCGTAAGGTTTTCGAAGGGTGAAACCGTTACGGAGCAAGGTGATGTTGAGCAATTCCTTTATTTCATCGAAAGCGGTATCATTCGGTATTATGTCTGTGATGATACCACGGAAACTACTTTTGACTTCTGTTTCGAGAAGGCATTTGCCAGCGCATATGACTCGCTGGTTAATCAAACTCCATCGTCATATCGGCTCAGCACGCTGTCTGACACAATTGCCTGGCGGATATCCTATGATAACCTTCAAAAGATGTATCAAAAAACCCAAGTGGGAAATGTTGTCGGCCGTGTCCTTGCAGAAAAGTTATATAGCGCCAAAAACCAGCGGGAATTGGCACTGCTAAGGCTAACGGCCAAAGAACGTTACCTCAGTCTTTTTTCAGAACGTCCCGAAATTATCAGGCAGATTCCACTGAAACACATTGCATCTTACATAGGCATTACACCGCAGGCACTTAGCAGAATACGCAGGGAAATTTGTTAACATAGATTCATTGTGCCTCGCTGCATTTCTTCGGACCTTTGTTCCAAAGATTGACTGGACAATGATTTTACCCATACTATCCTACGGACATGCCATTTTAAGGCAGAAATGCCAACCCGTTACCGTAGATTATCCGGAATTGAATGCCCTGATAGACAACATGTGGCATACCATGTATCGTGCGAATGGATGCGGATTGGCTGCTTCGCAGATCGGAAAACCGATTACCTTATTTGTCGTGGATAGCAAACCGACTTTTGAAAATTACACGGCCGAAGAACGCTCGCGTTATTTTCCGCAGGGAGACGAAGGAATCACGGAAACGTTCATCAATGCCCGGATAACCCAGCGGTTTGAAGAAACCTGGGAAGACGAAGAAGGCTGTTTAAGCATTCCTTCCCTGCACCGAAAAGTGGAAAGACCGTGGAGCATTGAGGTCGAATACACAGATCGTCATTTTGTCAAGCAGCACAGAATGTTCAGTGGCATCACCGCCCGCATGATACAGCACGAATACGACCATACGCAGGGGATTTTGTATCTCGATTACCTGCAGCCGCTTACCCGGAAAATGCTGGAAAGCAAACTCAGGAAAATCTCAAAAGGACACATATCGGTCAATTACCCCATGCGGTTCAGGAAATGATTGCTCCGTTTTCCAAAGCGGCTAATTGAGAAATCCCATTTAAACCTATTTCCATGAAATAATATTTTTCTATATTTGCACCAGAATCAAAAAACACCAACGATTACAGCAGACTCCGTAGCTCAGTTGGTAGAGCAACTGACTCTTAATCAGTGGGTCGAGAGTTCGAGCCTCTCCGGGGTCACCTCTTGGGACAAGTCTAAAAAAGAAAGACTTGTCCCATTTTTTTTGCTCTGTAACTTACTGTTATTCTGATAGATAAGAGCAATCACAGAATTTAGCCTCGGAGTTCGATGTTGTGTTCCGTCAAATTCCAAAAAATCGGGGAACATCGAACTCACTATAAGCCTTTTTTCCTCAATATCGCCGTTTTCATAGCGTCTATCAATGTTTGCGACCTTTTTTAAGGTGGATGCTACTAAGTCTTTTATCTCCGTTCCCACTACTGCCAAGTCGTTTAATCTACGTTCCAAAACCTCAATCTTTCCTTTGGTCAATTTCTTTACTTCTTGGAAATCGTCATCTGCCATTTCTCCATCGGCATTTTTTAAAAGCGCATTTTGATAACGTTTATTCAACGCATCAATCTCACCTATGATATTTGCCCGTTCGGTGTTTTGGGCTTTGGTTTTGTTGTTGAAGTCTTTTATAAAGGCTTCGATAAAAACATCGACCATGCCCTCTTTTGGCGACATATACCGTAATTGCTTTAGGAAAGCCTCGTTGGCGGTTTCGGCTTTGAACCGTACTCCGCAGGAGGAAGTGCAATGATAGTAGTAATAGTAATTGCCCATCTTTCCCTTTGAGGCACTCCCTGTGAGCATCCTATTACAGTTAGGGTTAGGGCATTTAATAAACCCTCTAAGCGGTAGATTGTCCATAGCCACGATTTTAGGCTTTACAACCCTCTTTCTCCCATCGAGAATATCCTGTACATCCGCAAACGTCTTTTCGCTGATTAATGGCTCATGTTGCCCTTTGACAAAATATCCCTTTTCCTCTTTGTAGGGAGGAATGAATATTTTGCCACAGTACAAGGGGTTTCGGACGGCTACCCTAAAGTTATTTTTGCTGAACCGACCTTTTCCATTGGCTTTCTCCCGAACCATTTTCCATATCTGTTCGGTATTGAAGTTATTGGAAACGATTTGTTCAAACGCCCATTTCAAAAGCGGTGCTTCAAAATCATGGGGTGCAATGAACTTCTTTTTGCCCTCTGTTATCTTATTGACATATCCCAAAGGAGCAGTACCCATATACCGCCCCTCTTTCTTTGCCCTGCGCATCCCGTGAAAAACGTTCAATGCACGTCTGTCGTTCTCAACTTCCGGTGAAGCGAGATAGAATGCAAGCATGATTTTATTTTCGGGAATGGTAAGGTCTAAGGGCTGTTCTATCGCAACAGGCTCAACACCATGTTTCCGCAACTGGTTAATCATTTGATACGCATCCCCTGCGTTCCTACTGAACCTATCCCATTTGGTAAATAATATTATTGACCCCGCTTTGTTGTTCTTTGTTTTACGTAGGTTGGATAAATATTTCTGCCACTCTGGACGTTTGAAAGATTTTGCCGAATGGTCTTCTATGTAAACATCCCTTACCGGAATGCCCTTTATCTCACAATATTTTCTTAATCGGTCTTCTTGGTCACGTTGCGAATATCCTTTGTCCGCTTGCTCGTCTGTCGATACACGTATGTATAAATCTGCCTTTCTCATCACAACAATTTTCCTTTTTCATTAGATTAAAGTTTTCCTCTTAAATACTGGTTAACTGCAATGTGAGCTATCTTCTTGACAAACTCCAAAATAGCTTGTGCTTCCTCTAAATCGACTTCCGTTCCTTTCTTTTTCAAGATTTGCTTAACTCTTTCGGGGGTTAAATCGTTCGTTTTTTCTTTCTTCATCTTCACTCATTTTGCCTGTTAAACAGAGCGGTTTTAATCCGCACAGACAAACTTATTGCACTGATGGAGTGGATATTGGATTGTGTCTTTGGGTTGAATTACTTGGCATAGTATGCCTGTTTAGAACCATTTCGGCAATGCTGTTCCTCATTACTTCCACGTTTGGTTATGCCTAAAAAGCGAGTATGCCTGTTGTTCACGTTTCATGGAGCAAAGGTTGGACGTGTTCTTAACGGAAGCAAAAGGTCATGCAAGTTTGAAAAAAAATCTCCACCCGTTGGGTAGTATTTGTTTTCCAAAACCTTGTGCATCCTAAACACTAACCTAAACTGCTCCCGAAACGAAACACAGCATACTCCGGCTCTTTACACGAATAAAAAAAATGTCAGGCATGAGGAATATAAGCATTGGAAATGGTATTGAAACAAAACAACAGCACCACCTCTCATTGCCGAATAAATCAAAAAAATTAATTCAAAACAGTAAAGAAATGACACATCAAATAAACACATCGGAAGCAAGGGTATATGTCGGCACATACGCAAAATATAATGACGGTTCAATCTTCGGGGAATGGCTAACGCTATCCGACTATGCGGACAAAGACGAATTTTACGATGCTTGCAGGGAGTTGCACAATGACGAGGAAGACCCCGAATTTATGTTTCAAGACTACGAAAACATCCCGAACGGCTTAATCGGCGAAAGTTGGATAAGCGATAGCATAATTGAGGTTTTGGAGGCTTTGGAAGATATGGACGAAACCCGAAAAGAGGCATTTCTAATATGGTGTGACAATGGACACCGTAAGCTGTCCGAGGGGGATATTGACGACCTAATAAGCGACTTTGACGATGACTATATAGGGGAATACGAGGACGAGGAAGATTTTGCCTATGAACAGGTAGAGCAAATGGACTTGCCCGAATTTGCAAAAACGTACTTCGATTATGAGGCTTATGCCCGTGACCTATTTAGCGGTAACTATTGGAGCAATAGCGGTCACGTATTTTATAATTGCTAACCCACAGGCGACCGCCTACAAAGGTGGTCGCCTATTAAAAATCAAAACCATGATAATAGAAACTTATAGAGCGACCCTAAAACATGATACGGGCATGATACGGATAAAAGTAGTATCGCTAAGCGGTGAAAGGGGCGCAATACAACAGATAACCACCGCCGAGCATTGCCCCGAATGTGCCATTATAAAATTAAAGAAGATTAACACTAAAAAAGTATAACGACATGAAAGCATTAAACGACATGAACAACGTTGAAAGAGGGTATTTGCTTGCTAAGCTATTCCCCGAAAACCTTAAAGATTTGACCCTTTTTGTACAACAGGAAACGGAACGTTTCAGAGCGCACGAGGAATATATACGCAGTATTTGGGCTAAAAGAACGCTTTTAACAGTCGATTATTGGTTCAGCTTGGTCAACAATACCGAACAGGTTTTAAAGCGGTACAACGTCATGTTACACCGTAGCACACGGGTATTTTCTGACCAGTTATTTGACGGTCACAATGCCATATTTCTAATAAACTGCCTTGTTGAGTATGCGGACAGGGAAGAATGTAACCCGAAGTTAAAAGAGGCTATACACTTGCTATTCGGGCATGATAAAATGATTGTAACCAGTTGAATTTTTTAAGGGAGCGGTACGCCGTTCCCGTTTTTGCCTCAAAAATTGGACGGCAAAAAGACAGATCCTCCCGATGGTCGGGACCGTCTTTTTGCGGAAAGCGGAACAACCCCTTTGTTAAATGCTTCCGTTCCGCCGTTCCTTACCTGCATTTTCCAAATAGGTTGCATCGGGATAGACTACTTTCTTTCATGAGTTGAGACGGAAAAGAAAGTAGCAAAGAAACCCAAGTTTATGATTGACTTTTAAAATATTCCGTTGCTATCCTACTAATCCCAACACTGAAATATTTTTTGTTTTCGCTCAATGCTTTAACGGCGGTTAGCATTTCATCGGGGTCAGCGTATTTCAGTATATAGCCCGAAACACCAGTTTTCAGCATATCCAGTACATTTTCCTCGTTGTCGTTCGTACTGGAAATTAGGACTTTCAAATCGGGATGCTTTTCGAGCAGAAGTTTAGCCGTGGCAAAATCTTCCTCGATAACACAGACATTGGGCAATGCCCCATCCTCTTTTATTTTTTGGAGTGCTTTCTGTCCGTTGCTCACTTGAAACTGTACGATATAGCCGGAGTTTTCAAGTTGATTTACGGAAATAGCCCTAAGCTGTGCATTGTCATCCACAACTGCAACCCGAATAGTTTTTTTATTATTGCTCATAACGATATTGTTTATTTTTTGCGTTTAAACCATCCCAACCAACTTATGTTGTTGGTAACAACGACAGGTTTTGCCTTTTCTTCCTTTTGTATATCCCTAATGCCGTGAGCGCTTAGCTAATCGTAAAAAATTTGGGTATTATCGGGTTGAAAGTGTATTATTTCTCCATTTTTGAGGGATAGAATAAAATAGTTGATAGCAACCGCAAAAGCCGATATTTCGGAAGCAGGAAACGCTAAGGCAGGATAGGTAATATTCGCAGTGTCCATAATATCCATTTTTAAGTAACGACACCTGCAATAAAAAAAGCGCAGGCAACTACACTTACCGACACTAAGGCACTGGTACGCCTTTCCCCGAATAAGCGAGCGCCCACGCCATAACGTGAGCGTTCTTACTTATGTCTCGGGGATTAAAAATTACCAGTTTTTAGTATCGAGACTTAAAGCAAAAACACTTTAAGATTTTTATATTTTCTAATAGCAAAGATAGCAATGTGGATTTTCTTATACAACAGCCATCTGTCTTTTCAATTTGGGTTTAACATGGGAAGATTGCAAAACAAAAACAGTACAGACCGCAAAGACCTGTACCGTTTCCTAATGCTATATCGTTGCTTATCGTGGGTTCTGTATCTCCGTATTTTGGGATGACTTTTCTTTTGCCTTTTTCTGCCTTGAATAACTCCATAAGAACAGCACACCGAATATAATCAAAGCATAAGCTATCCATTTGCCCAAACGTTCAGAAGTTTTAATAATAACGGATTTCTCATAAGATGAAAAGCCTTCCGCTCCGGTCGGGCTACGCCTGTAAAACTTCCTGCGGTTAATCCAGTAACGCAGACCTAATCCCAAAACCGATGCTATTATGCCTAAAACCAATGATGCACCCATAACGATAGCTATTATAATTCGACACTTTGAATTTACGAAAAAATATCTATTCCGCTATGAACGAAAAAAGTATCGCTTTAACCGTCATAATAAAAATTGTACATCACCAACAGTAGGAATGTTAAAAAAAGATAATATCACATTATCCTTACTTATTTTTGTTTAAGTTTATCCTTTAAAAAAATGAAGAAACATGAAGTGTCCGAATTGTAACGAAACCTTATTGATGACGGAGCGTCAAAATGTCGAAATTGATTATTGTCCGCAATGCAGAGGAATTTGGTTAGATAAAGGTGAACTGGATAAGCTATTGGAGTATTCCGCTCAAAGAACCGAGGGGAATAATTATGAAAAACAGTCCTTTAATGACGAAAAACACCCTTATTCGCAGGACTACGAAAGAACTGATAAATATTCAGACAGAAATAAATATCCCCAACATGGACGTAAAAAGAAGTCTTTTTTGTCTGATTTTTTCGATTTTGACTAAGATAGAATTATCTTCAACAATATCACTGAAAGAAAGGAGTTCCCATACTGTATAGAACTCCTTTCTATTTGAGTTAAGGAATAATAAAAAAGTCAAACTGCAAATCAATCACGGCTGTTAAACTGGAAACTTATTTGCTTTTCGTTCCCGAAGTTGTCCGAAATCCAAATATCAAATGACTGTGATACGGTGGATTGCGAGGTGTAATACAGCCTAAATTGTGTCTGTGGCAATAGGTACACATCATTGGGCATATACGGCGGTTCGCTGTAATACCGCAATGCTCCCTGTCCGTCAAACTGGAAATAGCGGATAAAGTATTTCGCATCACTGAAATTTCCGCTTCGCTGTATCGTTACCCTTATTTCTACGGTTTGACCATTTGAGACATCCTTTGGAACAGGCATCACCTGTACCTCAAAAGGGTAATTCTGTTGTATATCGAGGTCGTCTTTTTCACACGAAGTCAGCACCACGGCGCAGGCCAACATCGCCATGAGCATGAACATTGCCTGCAAATGTAGCCCGTACTTTCTGATTAATATTTTCATCGTAAATCAATTTTAAAAGTTAAACCTTAGTCCAATCCCTGCCGATGGACGGAACTGTTTCAAATCCGTACTCCATAATACTTTTGTCCGCCCTTGCAGGAGCAGGACAAAACGGTCGGACAGGTACGTTTCGAGCGTGAGCCGTCCACCAGTACCATAGACGAAATTGTCTTTGTCGAGGATGGTCGAGCCGTCCGGTAACATGGCTTCGCTCCGGTTGATGGTTTCGTAACCTGCCACGGCGGTAAGCCCTGCATTGAGCGTAACGGTCTTTCTCGCATCGCCCATTAGCTGAAGACTGTAACCCACCTCGCCCGTATAGGTTTCAAGCGGTATCTGTACATCCCTGTAACCGGAAAACTGATGGGTGTACTCCGCACCCCATATCCAGTAATTGCCGTTCTTTCCGTTCACGGTCAACGTCAAATTCAGATAGTAATTGTCGCTTATCTCTTTAGACAGCATACCTGCGTTTATTTCCAATCCATTTTGTTTGGGGAGCATCCGTTGTGCCTGTACCGCCGTGATGCTAAGTGTGGCAAGCACCACGGCAAAAATGTATCTCATCATTGTTCGTTCTTTTTGGGTTAATTAATCTTTAGGTGCATATCGCTTATCAGCTTGGCGTGTACGAGGTCGGAGTTTTCCACCTGCAACACCTGTTGTCTGCCACCGTTCTTTTCAAAGATTTCAATCACAAGTACCTTGTCATCCGTGATGGTAAACTGGTCAAGCAGGAACACGTTCTGGTCGGTGGTATTGCCCGTTATTTCACCGAGCGTTTTGTACATACGCAACGGGTTCATTGCCTTTTCCTGTACCACGGTACGCTTGGCGACTTTCTTATCCACGACCTTGAAATTCACAAAGTCAATGTTGAACGGAACATTGCTTTTGTTGCGCAGTTCCGTATGGAAATAGAATTTTCCGTTATGGACGTAGATACCTTTTAACAGGAATTGTATGCCGTAGCTTTTTGCCCCGATATGCTTTACAATCCTTTTGTCCTTTTTGTAAATCGTTTCCATGAGCAAGCCTGCCAGTGACGGCGAATTGCCCCCCAATTCCTCAAACAGAACATCGTTGCCGTTTTCCCTATCCGATGCCTTTTGCATCGTTAGCAGGTCATAATTCAGCGTTGAGGGATAAGGGCTATAAAAGACATTGAAATTGTAAAACCGACCATCGTCCGTGATGACCGAAAAATTGGTTTCCTCGTCAAAATCCCTTACGCTTGCCTTGATGCGCAGTACGTTTTCCGCATCCTCGGCTTTGCCTGCAATAAGGTATTCACTGCCCAAATCCACATAGCGGATAGCGGACGGGAATATGAGGTGCGAGGTTTTGCTGTACGTCACCTGCATTTCGTAAGGGTCAACCTTGCCCATGCTCAATTTTGTTGTACTGGATGCAATTTGCTGTGCATTTGCACCTGTGATAAAGACCGTTAAACAGACCATTGCCATGAGGCTTTTAAATATTGCTTTCATTTTCTTTTTGATTTTAGTTAAACATTAATTTTTTGAAACGAGGAATAGCTGATGACCGGCTTTGACGGTTACTTTCGGTGTGCGTACCTTTTTGGAGAAGTAACCCGATACGCCCTGCACCAATCCACGAGAAAGGTCGCCTGCCATCTGTTGCCCTGCCGAGCGTGTCATCATAATGGAAGTGCCGGAGGTTTGGCTCATATTGGAGGCAATCTCTGACAGGGCATTCATTTCGGGTGAATATGGCACATATAGCCCTTGTTGTCCGTCCACATCATACACGGTTATATCGACCGGAATAATGTTGCCCTCAAATTCGATGGACGTTACCTTTAACTGCAACCTGCCACTTTGAAACTTAGCATTAGCCGTCAGTACCGTTCCTGCCGGAATGGAACGGACGGGAGTTTGCGCCGTTTCTAACAAACGCAACCGTACACCGCTTTCGCCCGTTACGGTCTGTGTTTCCTGTACTACCGCCCTAATGCTGTTTTTTGGTTGTATGACCTGTTCCGAAACGCCTGCCGTATAAAATCCACGGTTTCGGGTTTCGTTCCAGTTCGCCAAAAAAGCACTGTCGGTCGGTTCACGGTACAATGCGGAAACCGCATTTTTCCTTACGGGGGTGAACGCCACGAAATGTTCTTTTAGAGAGGCACTCTTTGCTGAAACCGTTGTGTCCGCATTACCCGTCTGTGCCGGAGTTGACGGCAGGTAACGGGATGCCATTTCGTATGACTTTTCCATCAAAGCCAGTTGGTCTTCTACGGTCGTATTTGGTGGTACGTCTTTTTCTGCCAGTTGCTCTTTCAGTTCCTCAACCTGTCTGCGGAGTTCCTGCGTTTCGTAATCGCTGTTGTCGTAGAACGAGGTCAGCGTACTTTGCGCACTTCGATAAGTGTTCAGGGCAGGGTTGCTGTTCCTGCGTGTACCACCGCCGTAAGCGTAGCCGTCTTCGTAGTCCTCATCCGGTTGCTCCGCTTCCGGATCGGCGGTACTGTCCTCGCTCCAATAGTCGGACAGTGACAGGAGCGCATTGCGTTTTTCCTGCATCTTCTGTTCGAGCATTTCCTGTTCATAAGCCTTTTGCTTATCGGATTGAAGCCCTGCATCGGTCGCCTGTGGTACGGCATCGTTCAGACCAATATCCTCAACCGCTTTCTTGTCGGAGGACGGTTTGAAGATTAGGTACATACAGCCGAGGAATACCACGCCCATGAGTGCAAAAATGATGGGCTTTTTCAGCTTTTCGGCTTTGTTCTGCGCACTGTCCTGCGGTGCATCCATTCCGTTTTTTGGGTCGCCATCTTCGACCAAAAAACTTACCCTTTTGTTTTCACTGTTTTTCATCTCTATAATTTGTTTTTTAAAGGCGATGAAGCTTGCATGAGTTGATATAATTCCCCCTTTAGGGGCAACTCATGCAGGTTTCATACATTTTACGTTTTAAGATTTTGTTAATACTGTCCTGCGGAGAAACCGAGGATTTGTTTTGCCCGTTAATCGGGTTTTCGATATGCTCTATCGTCATGGTATTATCGGAATGCGCTACATCGTAGCACACTTTCAACAGTACGGCAACGGACAATAGCGCATAGCCCAAAAAGAGCAGTAGCGTATAGCGGTGCTGTTTTTTAACAGGCATCGCTCGCCACTGTCCATCGAGCTTGTCAAACCAATTGTTGATTGTTATTCTTAGATTTTTCATGCCTTAATTGTTATTCCGTTCCACTGCATCGTTGACCATAGCGATTGCCTCTTTTGCTTTGGGAGCGGTCACGACCGACAGGTGGGTCAGTTCCGATTGTTTCAGCACTTGCCCGTAGCGGTCTTTTTTAGCAACTTCCATGCTGTTAAGGAAGAATTTGCCGTTTAGGTACTTCACCCTCATAAGGCATTCTACCCTGGGCAGGTCTTCGCCTGCCCATTGCAGAAAGCAGGTCAGCAACAACTCCTGTTTAACCACACCTTTGGGGCTGTTGGCGAGATATTCGCTGATGCTTGCTTTCAGTTTTCCGGCATACGCACCCTGCGTATGGAAATAGCCGTCATACCCTTTTGCGGTAAGGATTTTGGCGAACGTGTTTAAATCTGATATTGCTTCCATAATCTTGGCTTTAACGGTCTACGACTTCTATATCCCTGTTTTCCAACACGGCAAACTTTTCGATATTGAAGCCCTGTGGGTTGTTGTCAGACTTGACCGAGTTCAACAATAGGCATGAAGTGACCAAATTCCGTTTGGTCACGTTGCTTGGACGGATGATATACTGTTTGGCATACGTTCTTACGGCATAGGGATAGGTGTCGAAGTTGCAGACCACGCTGTCCACCTCGATACGCTGTTGCACATTGCCCGAAATGATACGGTTGTAATATCCTTTTTCCGAGAGGTCTTTGTAATAATCAAAAGCCGATTTGTCGGCAAGGTTAAAAGCCCGTTTCATGTTGCTTTCGATAGCGTTCTTATCCGGTGCGAGCGTAAAGAACAGTTCATGGAAACGCTTAACGTGTTCCCTTGCCTCAACAGGTCTGTTGATGCTTGCATCCTGTGAAAGTGCCAACATCAAGGATTTGCCTTTGTCCAGTACATATATTTTTTGGCGTTGTGCCTCGGCAAACTGGTAGGACTGCCATACGGCATAACCTACCACAGCGATGCAGAGTACGGCAAATACAATGGCGTACAGCCGTATTTGCCTAAAGCTGTTTTCGATATTTCTTAGTGTCTTAAATTCCATTGCTTCTTGATTTTTATTTGTTCATTAACCTGCCACCGATATTGCCTGCAACAGCCCCCGTTCCGGCTCCGGCGATGTTTCCGGTTTTCGATGCCGTAGAGTTTACGTTGCGCATGAAGTTCCCTGCGCCCCCTGCCTGTATTACCCAACCTGCCACCGTTGGAACGGTGAAGTAGCCCACGATGCCAATTATCATGAAGATGATATACACGGTGTTGGATGTGTCGGGGATGTAGGTCGGGTCGGCAAGCATATCAATATCCCGTTCGATGATGAGGGATTGAATTTTTGCAAGCATGGAGCTGAACATATCGGCGATGGGCAACCACAGGTATACGCTGATATATCGGGTCAGCCATTGCGTAAGCGTGGATTGAAAACCATCCCATGCACTTATCGCAAAGGCTATCGGCCCGAGTATGGACAGCACGATAAGGAAGAACGTCCGTATGGTGTCTATGACCAAAGCGGATGCTTGGAAAAGGACTTCCAGTAGTTCCCGAAACCAGTCACGGATGCTTTTCTTTAAATCGTACATTCCACGCTCCATGTACATACCCGATATGGCAACCAAATCGGACGGCGACCATCCCAATTCTTCGAGTTTCTTATCAAATTCCTCATCGCTTACGAGGTAAGCGGTTTCGGGATTGCGGAGCATCGCCTCTCTCCCCAACAGGTCTTTTTGTTCCTGCAATTTGTTGAGGTCAAGCACTTGGTTTTCGAGCATGGCGTTTGTGCCTTTTACGACCGGACTTAATACCGCATTTATAGTTCCCAATACGATGGTCGAGAAGAACATAATGCAAAGCCCGATGGCGAAAGGTCGCAGGAGCGGAAACACGTCTATCGGTTCTGCACGGCTCAATGCCTGCCACACTTTCAGTGCCACGTAGAACAGTGCGCCCAATCCGGCGATGCCCTTAGCCACTGTCGCCATATCGGCGGACAGTGGGAGCATCTCATCATACAGCGAGCGCAGGAGTTCGTGAAGATTGTTCCATTCCATAGCTTACCAGTATTTTTGTTCAGCAGTTCCGTACAGTTCAAGCACCCTTTTGGTGTTGTTCTGTTTCTTAGCCCTCAAAATGCTTACGGAGATATTCTTGTTGGTGAAATAGCGGACAAGGCTATGGTAGTCCTTGACCTCTTTGTAAACCCTGTCGATGATGTCCATACGCTCTTTATCGTTCAGCGAAAGCGAGGTCGAGGAAACAATCTGTTTCAGTTCTTTGAGCAGTTCGGTACTCTCGTTCAATAGCGTGGAATAACCGTTGGCAATTGCCGTCAGTTCCTGCGGACTGAAATTTGGGTCGTTCATCATTTTACCGAAGTTCTGCACGTACATTTCGGACACATCGCCCACGAGCAACACGGTCTGTTGAACCTTACGGGCATCTTTCACCAAGTTGTTTACGGCTTTCAGTTTGTCGTAGTATTCCTTGCCCTGTTCATACACTTTTTTTACCTCGTTGAAATTCTTTACCACGTTTGAAACGGTGGATGAAGTCTGTATGATTTCATTGGCACTGTTGATGATACCCGATGCAAGGTTTGCAGGGTCTGTAACAACAAATTGTGCCTTAGCGGACGGTGCAACGGCAAGCATAAATGCCATACACACCAGTAACATTGTTTTCTTCATGTCTCTGATTTTTTAAATGATTAATAATTATTTGCGTTCTCACGTCTCTGTTGGGCAATGCGTTTTATCGCCAGTTCCACATTGCCGTCCAGTTCGGATGCCAGTTGCATGACTTCCATTTTTTCGGTTTCCTCTGTGGTGTATGCCAAATATTCTTCGAGCGAAACCTCTGTGGCATAAACGGCGGAGTGCGTACCGCCAAGCCCAATCCATACCTCTTTGTAAAGCCTTGACGGGTCATTGTTCTGATTGATGGAAAGGATTTGGGATTTTTCCTTTTCTGTAAGCCCCAACATTTCCTGTATCGCATCAAATTTGTTCATGTACTTGCGTTGGTCAAGCAGGATTTTACAGTCGGAATTGTTGATGATACTTTCCTTGACCACGGGTGACTGGATGATGTCGTCCACTTCCTGCGTGACCACGATAGCCTCACCAAAAAATTTGCGGACGGTCTTAAACAGGTACTTGATGTACTCCGCCATTCCCTCTTTGGCGATGGCTTTCCACGCTTCCTCAATCAGTATCATTTTGCGCACACCTTTGAGCCTGCGCATCTTATTGATGAATACTTCCATAATGATGATGGTCACTATGGGAAAGAGGATTTTGTGGTCTTTAATCGCATCAATTTCAAACACGATAAAGCGTTTGGAAAGCAGGTCAAGTTGCTTGTCGGAGTTCAACAGATAGTCGTACTCTCCGCCCTTGTAATAGGGTTCAAGCACGTTCAGAAAATTTGCGAGGTCAAAGTCTTTTTCCCTTACCTGTTTGTCTTCCAGTACCTTTTTGTAGTCACCTTTTACATACTCGTAAAATCCATTGAAAGAGGGATATTCACCGCTTTGCTTGATACGGTCGATATAACCGCTCACGGCATTGGACAATGCCACTTCCTCTGAACGGGTCGGCGGTTCATCGTCACGCTTCCAAAGCGTAAGAATGAGCGTTTTGATACTTTCCCGTTTCTCAATGTCGAATACGCCGTCATCCGTATAAAATGGATTGAATGCTATCGGGTTGTCTTCGGTGTAGGTAAAATACACACCGTCTTTTCCTTTTGTCTTCCCTTTAATCAGTTCGCACAGCCCTTGATAGGAGTTGCCCGTGTCGACCAATAGTACATGAGAGCCTTGCTCATAATACTGCCTCACCATGTGATTGGTGAAGAATGATTTTCCACTTCCAGTTTGGAGGGTTGGCGGGCTACTCAATTAAGAATAGCCCGCCAACCCCCAGATGGGCCTAACACGAAGCGATTGCGATTTGTGATAATACCTCGCTTCATAGGCAAATCTGATATGTCCAAATGGATGGGCTTTCCTGTCAATCGGTCTGCCATCTTGATACCGAAAGGCGATGGCGAATTTTGGTAGTTGGTTTCCTCGGTGAAGAAACACAGGGCAGGTTCAATGAACGTGTAGAAACTTTCCTCTGCCGGAAAGTCGCCTGCATTGCCTGCCATACCTGCCCAATACAGTGTCGCAACATCCACCGTATTATGCCTCGGCTTGCATTCCATCAAAGCAAGCGCACTGCCCGTATCGTTCTTTAGCTGTTTGAGTTCGTTCGGGTCATCCGACCACGCCATCACATTGAAGTGCGCACGGATGGAGGATAGCCCGAAGCTGTGCGCTTCGTTCAGATACCTTTCAATCCACTCTTTGTTAATCTGATTGGCACGGCTGTACCTTGCCAGTGAGTGCATGTTACGGGCTGACTTCTCAAACTTGCGCAGGTTCTCATCGTTGTTATCCAAAAACAGGTATTGGTTATAGATATGGTTACAGCTAAGGAGCAAGCCCACCGGAGATGCAAAGGACAACAGGCAATCGCTCCTGTCCGTGGACAGCTTTTCATACCTCGTATTTGCCGATACCGTGTTGGGCAAATCGTCCGTATCGGACAAGGTGTGCAGGCACAGCCTTTTGTTGCCGATACGCACGTCCTCGCTTCCCAAAGCTATATCCTGCATGGGCGTTCCGGCTTCCCTCGACAGGGTAAGGTACTGTTCGAGCAATCCCTGTTGGTCGCCTGTGCCGATGATGTCATCCTCGGTCAAGCGTTCCAGTTTTACAAAACCGCTATCGTTGACAATGCGCTCAAACTGTGCCACCGCTTCCATGAACTTTCGGACGGTTTCTTTATCCCTTATTTCTTTCGGGATAAGAACGCCTTTGCAAAGCGAACTAAAGTTGCTCTGCATCCGCATCCGCTCTTTGGTCGTCTTGGTTAGGAACAGGTAGCAGTAATGGTTTAAAAATGGACGTTCGTTGAAATGTTGCTGATAGGACTTTGCAAGGAAACTCAACCCGTCCTGTGCAATATCCGGCGCATAGCTTTCCTTGATGTACCAGTCCTGTTTATGGACAATGGTATAGTCCGGCAAGGTCTTGATAGCCTTATGCCATGCCGAGTGTATGGCATCGTACTCCGCCGATGCCACCGTGAATAACTCCGGCAGGTGTACCCGAAAGCAAGCCGTGATGTCTGCATCCTTTGAAATGATGCAGTTGTGTTCCACCGCCAGTAATGGAAACTTGCTTTCCAACGTTGTGGCTTTTCCTGTATTTCTCATAAATGACTGGATTTAGAAGTGAATTTTAAATAGCGGTGTACGGCTCTGCGACAAATGATGTATTTCGGATGCCTTTTCTTTGCCCCGACTTTCATCAATCCGTATTCGCCATATTTGCCGTTCAATGCGAATGTTTGCCAAACGATGAGCGATGCACCGCCTGCCCCGATGAACAAGCACACGTAGGAGTTTACGCCTGCCATGTACATGACCATGACGAGGATAAGCACGCCGAGCAGACCACCTGCGAAGATGAACAGGTACTGTGCTTTCAGTCCTTTGAACTCGACCGTTCTACCGATGCCTTTATTGATATTGTAATTGCTCATAGACCATCGGCTTAAAGGAAGAATGAGCGGAGAATGGTCGCCGCTACGATGAGGAAGATACAAGCCCCAAACCACGACGCCGCAGTCTTGCTTGTATCAGGGTCACCGCTACTGAATTTGTTGTACACCTTTACGCCACCAATTAACCCGACCACAGCCCCAATCGCATAAATTAATTGGGTAGCAGGGTCGAAATAGGATGTCACCATCTGCGTGGCTTCGGTGATACCTGCCGAGCCGTTGCCCTGTGCGAACACACCGAATGCCGACAGGAACGCAACGCCTGTCAGCAACACTTTTTTGCTTTGTTTTACCATGATTTAACTGAATTAAATTGTTACTACTTGCCCACCTCGTGCGGGCTTTCGCAACAAAAGTCTTATGGAAATCGAAGCGTTATGGGAAACTGGAAATCAGTGGAATGAATTGGCAGTGAGTGGCTGTTAGAGCAAAAAAATTATTATATTTAGTACATATATAGCAGGATATATTTTACCAACTAATACGAATTAATTAACATGGCAATTATTGGGTCAAAATGGAGAAAATGGAACTTTCACGTTCACACTAAAGGAACGAATAAAAACGACCAGTTTTCGTCATCTTCAATGGATGACTTCTTTCACATATTTTTTAAAAAGGCTTTTGAAAATAAAATTTCAGCCATAGCTATAACCGATTATTTTTCTATTGATAGGTATCTTGAAGCCATTGAATACCGAAATACTATTGAGAATAAAACAGACTGGTTAGACGATAAGCTATTTGATGATAATGAAGTTGAGTTTATCAAAAAAATATTCATTTTCCCAAATGTTGAGCTTAGAATGTTACCCTCTACTGATAGAGGACGTTTGATAAATATTCACTGTTTGTTTAACCCCGATTACATTCAAGATTTGGAAAATGATTTCTTTTCTCATATCGCAAATCAAGACGGGGTAAAAATGAACCGACATGGCATAACAACCTATGGAAAGAATTTAGACCCGAATATTATTGAACCACATAAACAATATGAAAAAGGTATTGAAAATTTCGTTATCGACTTAAAATCACTAAAGGAATTAATAGCGAATAATAAGAGATTTCGGGATAACACATTGCTTGTAGTAAGTAATTCAAACAATGATGGGGCTTCTGCAATCCAAAAGCACTATGATTTATTCGAAAATGAAAATGGCAGTTTAGATGGGCTAAGGAAATCCATTTACAAGGTTTCAGATGCAATATTTTCAGCCAATCCAAAAGATATTAAATATTTTATTGGAAAAAGATTAGAGGGAACAGACGGGTATAATGAAAAAATATATAAACAGGAAGTTGACAGTGTTATTGAACACAGGGGTTCGTTAAAGCCGTGTATTGTTGGCTGTGATGCTCATAAGGAAGATGACTTATTTTCTAAGTTTACTTGGGTAAAGAGCGACTTGAATTTCGAGGGGTTAAGGCAAATTTGCTTTGAACCTGAACATAGGGTTAAAATTCAAAATGACACTCCCGATTTTAAGGAAGAAAAATTACTAATAGAAAAAGTCTCCTTTCTATCTCCCAATAGTGTATTCTCAACTAAGCCTATACATCTCAATCCTAATCTCAATGTTATAATTGGGGGAAAATCTTCGGGCAAATCAATTCTACTTTATGCAATAGCAAAGACCCTTTCAGCAGATGAAACAGTATTAAAAAATGATGATGGAACAGAAAAGTATGACTTAGATAAGATTGAAAATGGATTTGATTTCCAAATAACAACCAAAGGAGGTTTCACACAAAACTTGAAAAGGCAATCGGACGAAAACTCAATACTTCCAGAGATTAAGTATATCCCACAGAACTATTTAGTGAAACTCGCAGAACCCGAACTAAACAAAAAAGGAAAGTCCTTAAATAAACTTGTAAGGGATTTGATTACCGAGGACGATACTTCTAAAGAGTGGTATCAAGATTTTGTAAATAAGGTTTCTCAAAATGACAAGTTGAGAAATGCGCAAATTGATATTTACTTTGAAACTCAAAAAGAGATACAAGATTTGGAGGATGAGCTGAAAACGAAATCCAACAGACTTGTGCTGGAAAAAAATATTGAAACAAATTCACAAAAAGTGGAAGACCTAAATAAAAGTACTGGTCTTACCTCTGAACAAGTCGCAGAATACAAAGAACTTCAAGGTAAACTTGAGGCTAATAATACAAAACGTCAAAATTTCAAAGACGATTTTTCAACCATCCAAAACTTCAATAGCGAGTTCATTCAAGCAATGAAAAGCTTAAAGCAAAAAAAGGATGCTGTATTGCAACAATTGCAATTACAAGAGATAAAAGATTTTTATGAAATAGCTTATGCTGATATAGATGCCTTATTGACCAAAGCAAATGATATTGCTACTGCGATAGAAGTCCAAGTGAAAGAAGACGGTATGCGTTCCTTTATAAGGGAATGTAAATTTGGAGAGGTACTTAATACTA
Organism: Parapedobacter defluvii; assembly: GCF_014642075.1. Lineage (GTDB taxonomy): Bacteria > Bacteroidota > Bacteroidia > Sphingobacteriales > Sphingobacteriaceae > Parapedobacter > Parapedobacter defluvii. The sequence goes on from NZ_BMIK01000011.1 coordinate 158,446, forward strand.
TACATAGCGAGCAGGTTGAAATAAAGAAGTTGATACAGCCGTATTTGCAAGATGAGCAGGTTAAAAAAGCTGTCGAAGCGTTAAATCTATCCATCGCAAATGATAAAAAAGCTCTGTATGATATTGTGGTTTTAACCAAGAAAATACAAGAAAAAAGCAAACTTCTTGCAGATACTAAGGACGAGATATTTGAGATTTACAAAAGTAGTTATCAGGAGTATATTAATATCATAACAGCCTTAAAGGATAGAACTATTGAATTAGAAAAAGATGGATTAGGGATAGTTGGAAAAGCACAATACAACTATGTCAAATTACGCAAGGATATGTATGCTATAAGTGATGGCAGAAGTGCTTCCTATAACCAATATAACATTTTGTCGGATAGCAAAAAAGCTACTGATGAAGCTGATTTTGAAACAATATTAGAGGATGTCAAAAAGCTATTTAATGATTTGATTGATAAGAAGTATGTTCTGACAAATAGAACATCCATCCAGTCGGCAGTAAAAATCGTTTTAGATGACTATTTCTTTGATTATTGGGAGATAAACTATAAAAATGATAAACTTGGAGAAATGTCTACTGGTAAGGCAAGCTTTATTATCTTGATGCTGATTATTGGTCTAAGTAAATCTAAAGCACCTATATTAATAGACCAACCCGAAGATAACCTTGATAATAGGTCAATCACGACAGATTTAGTCAATTACCTTAGAAGTAAAAAACTCGAACGTCAGATAATTATAGTCACACACAATGCAAATATTGTAGTGAATGCGGATGCTGAAAATGTTATCGTAGCTAATCAAAAGGGTCAAAACGATGAACAATCAACAAGTATTTTTAAATTCGATTACATAAACGGAGCTATTGAAAACTCTTTTGACAAAATCGCCACGGAAACAGATGTTTTAAAATCAATGGGTATTAGGCAACATATTGCGGATATTGTCGAGGGAGGTAAAGATGCGTTTATTATGCGAGAGAAAAAATACAGGTTTCACTAATTGACAATCGGGGAGTTTAAACAAACTCCCCAATGTCGAAATCCTCTAAATCACTTTTCCGCAAATCGGGAGAACTGAAATCCGTTCCGGCGGAGAGGCTCTTGTCCAACAACTCTGCAATCTTCCGTGAAGTCCCATCCATTGAGTTTTCGAGCAGACTTAACAATTCCGTTCCCTGTAATCGCTGAACTATGTCCACCGCTTTCTGTTGCTGGGCAGGTTCAAGTGTATCTTGCTCCAACCATGCCCCCACGGTCGTCAGTTCATCAAAGGTAACCCCTGTGGCAAACTCATTATCGCTGTCCTCAAACCCGTACTCATCCCATTCGTCTTCCTCATTTTCAAAATCGGACATACTCCCGAAAACTTCATCCGGCTCTCCCTCAATCTGCGGATTTTCCAATCCAACACCTATCCCGTAGGTTTCTGCACCAAAATTATCAGCTATTCCGTCACGTTCGTCCGATTGTCTCTTTGTGGCATTCGGTGGCAAGGTGTGGCGTTCCACAGGCTTGGGAAGCCCCATAATATCCGGCAGGTCGGAGCTTTTCTTTTCCGGTTTTATTTCCCTGCGGACGTGCTTATAGATGACCACCTTATCTTTCAGCAAAAGGATAATGACGATGATAAGGCATATTACAATCAATGTTTCCATAGCTATAATATTGGTTTTTGGTTTCGGGCATGGATTGTATTTATTTCCTCGCCGAAATCCTCAAAGTGGTGTTTCAATACACTGTGCAGGTAATCGGTAAGCGTAATATCTCCCTCTCCGAGAATACAGACGATACGGGATAATTTCTTGTGGAAGTCGGGGCAGATATATACCGACTTTCCGCACCGTGCGACAACTCCGGTTGGTCTTAAAAAAGCCGACTTATATCGGGCTATTTGCAGTACCTTTTTAGGTTGGTTTTGCTGTTGCTTTTTCATCTTGATATAAAATTGATTTTTAATGGTGATGAAGCTATCCGCCAGTTGGCGGATGGCTTCATAATCGAATATTTTAAAAAATGGGTTTAAACTTATTGTTGAAATCATCGGTAATGGCTTTCTCGAACTGTTCAAAATGATGTTCGAGAATATTGTCCAAATAGGCGTACATAGGTATTTTATCCTCACCGATAACCTGCACGATACGGGAAAGCCGTTCGTGGTATTCCTGCCGGATGTAGATGCTCTTATCACCACGGCGTGTCATGGTGTGGCTGTTGAGAAACCGCTCGCCATAGCCCGTATCGGAAATCCTCTTTTGTCGGGTACGCTCTTTGGCTACGGGCTTTTCCATTGGCGTTTCATTTGTCGGCTCTGCGCTCGGCTCTTGCGGGGCTACCGCCTGTTGGGGCTTCTTTGTTTCACCTGCCATAATGGACATGAGATATGCCTCGTCAATCGGGGCATTCGGCTTTTTCTTGTTTTCATTCTCCATAGCGGTTACAGTTTGACGGTTCTTAAAAATTCACTGATGAACAAATCCAAGCCGGAGGCTTTCATCAATCTTTTGTCGGGAGGTAACAGCGTGGAGCGGAAGACGGTCTTTGCCGTTGCCTCGCTCTCCTTGCGGAAGCGTTTGCTATCGGCAATGCGTGTTTCCATTGCTTGCAGTCCGACCTCGTTAATGACGTTGCCGTAGATTTCGTACAGTTGCGATTTTTCCCTGCCATCGACCATGTTCCAAAACAGCCGTATGGTTTCGATGGAGGTCTGACCTTGTTTCATAAGGACATTGGTCAGTACATCGGTAAAGCTCAATGTGCTTTCCATGACCACACGGTCTGCCGTGATGGGCGAAAAGATATGGTGCATTCCTGCCAGTGTGTTCAGCAAACCCGAAGTGTTCACCGTTCCGGTCAAATCAAAGAAAACCACATCCACGGGAACGGTCGAGGACTGTACGAATGCTTCCGCATCCGTTAGGGCATTGTCAGCCTTGCTTTGCAGTACCGGATAGGCTTTCTTGTTGATGGTGGAAAATTGGCGGTGCGCCAGTTTTTTCAGCACCTCGTTTTGCATGACCGCTTTCAAATCCCGTTCCCTCATTTGGCAGATGCTGTGCTGTGGATAATCGCAGTCAAAGACGGCTACATGATAACCCATTTGGTAATGAAGTATGCTTGCCATAACCGTTGTAAACGTGCTTTTCCCAACGCCCCCTTTTTGGCTTGAAAAAGCAATGAATTTTGTCCTGTTTGTTGCTTCCATTTCTATTCTATTTTTAAGTTTCTATTTCCGTGGACTGCCTGCCATCCGGCGTGAAACAGGGCTGTCATCCCTGCACACCGTCCGGCAGTCTTGATACAATCCCGTCTGTCGGGCTTGCCATCGTTCGTTCAATCAGCCGTGCCGTCATTCCGGCTTTCACACGGGCAAGACCGATGGCTTGTCTGTCGTCCTGCCTGTTGGAATGGCTACCGGATAGTTTTCATGCCGTCCGGTATTCCTGCCTGCCATGCGGAACGCCGTCATGTGTTCCGGCATTCCTGCGCTCCGTCTTTCACAACTGCCATCGGGAGCGGATGCCTGCAAACAGGCTTGCGTGACTGATAGCGCAAAGAAGCAGGTTATTCCGTTCCATTGATTTAAAGCGGTAATCCACGGCATTTTTTGGCAATGTTTGGTCGTGACGGATAGGTCAATGCTTTGAAAAAGCTACCCTTACTTTGTAAGGGCTTAAATGCAAGGGGTGAATGGAAAAATCATTGGAGTATGGACGTTATGGGCGGAACGGCACAAAGCCGTTTTTTTCCGCTTTATCCAATCCGCATCCGCCGATAGGCGGACGGATTTTCTGTTCACCCGAACAGAGCAAGTTATGTTTTGAGATGCTCGAAATAAATTCCCGCACCTCAAAACCACTTGCTCCGCCAGTTGGCGGAGAGCTTTTAAAACACCCTCCGAAGTCGGGGTTTATGTTAATCAACTAAAGTTGAGCTTGCTGAAGCTCGGTTATTAATGGATTTAGATATGGAAGACAACAAAAGAAACCGAAAAAACAAAGTTGGTCGCAAGCCTAAGAAAGACCCTGCCATCCACCGTTATTCGATTAGTCTCAACGACACGGAAAATGTACAGTTCCTTACACTGTTCGAGCAATCGGGAATGAAAGTAATGGCGCATTTCATTACAGCCTGCATCTTTCAGAAGCCAATCAAGACTGTAAAAATTGATATGGATGCAGTCGATTTTCATACGAGGCTCACCAATTTTTACAGCCAGTTTAGAGTGGTCGGCGTGAATTACAACCAAATCGTGAAGATACTTTACCGCAATTTCTCGGAGAAAAAGGCATCGGCTTACCTCTTTAAACTGGAAAAGCAGACGGCAGAAATGGCGGAATTGTGCCGGAAAGTGATTGAGCTAACACAGGAATTTGAAAGAGAACACCTGCAAAAACACGGATAGGATGATAGCAAAAATTGGAAAGGGTGAGAATTTATACGGGGCTATCTCCTATAACCAAAAGAAGATTGACAGTGAAAACGGGCAGGTTTTGTTACTAAATAGAATACCCGAAACATTAGACAATACCTATTCGACCAGTTACCTGCACCAGTGTTTTGAGCCGTATCTGTCCGCAAATATCAGAACGGAAAAGCCAGTGCGCCACATATCGCTGAACCCCGATCCTGCGGATAGGGTCAGCGATGGGCAGTTCGTAAAAATGGCGCAGGAGTATATGGAGCGTATGGGGTATGGCAAGCAACCTTATATCGTTTTTAAGCATACCGATATTGAACGTACCCATATCCATATCGTAACGGTCTGTGTGGGTTTGGACGGGAAAAAGCTACCGGACAGTTACGACCATCCACGTTCGATGGCAATCTGTCGGGATTTGGAACAAACGTACAATCTTATACCTGCCACGGAAAAACAGCGTACTGGAAACGAGCAGGTATTCCGTCCGGTGGATTACAGAGCCGGAGACGTTAAGAGCCAAATCGCATCGGTGGTGCGACACCTGCCGAAGTATTACAGTTACGCAAGCCTCGGAGCGTACAACGCTTTGCTATCGCTTTTCAATATCACGGCGGATGAAGTCAAAGGGGAACTGCATGGACAGCCTAAGAACGGTCTTGTCTATTTTGCATTGAACGAACAGGGAGAAAAAGCGAGCAATCCTTTTAAGGCATCCCTTTTCGGTAAGCAGGCAGGACTGGACGAACTGCAAAACCAATTCGCACAGGCTAAGGAGAAAATGAAAGCAGACCCCGTAAGAGCCGTACTCAAAAGCACCATTGAAGTGGCGATGCACACCGCTACAAACGAAACCGATTTTAAAAAGCAGTTATTGGAACAGGGTATCAATACCGTGGTACGGCGCAACGATGAGGGGCGTATATATGGTATGACTTTTATAGACCACGAAAGCCGTACCGTTTGGAACGGTTCAGCTTTGGGCAAAAACCTATCGGCTAATGTCTTTAATGATTGGTGGAACGGGCAGGCGGTCGGGCAACGCCAAGAAACTGAAAAAGCAACCGCACAAAATCAGTCATCGACCACAGGCAACACCGTAGAGAAAGAGGAAGCCCATGCACTTTTTAACTTCCTAAATAAAGAACAGCAGACCGATGATTTGTTGATAGACGGATTGGGTGGGCTACTACCGGAGGCACAGGGCGAAGACTACGAGGAACAGGAATTTGCCAACCGTATGAAGAAAAAGAAGAAACACCGAAAACGGGGAAGACAACAATAGCTTTTTTGACCATCAAAGACCAGGATTAACATCTTGGTCTTTGTGGTTTTTAAAGTTACTGTCAAACTAAGCCACCAAAAGCCATCCGACCCCCCTTTGTATAAGTGCTTTTAAATAGCCTCTAAATTCCCTACACTAATTTTTTTTGTTATGCAAGGAGAAGACGATTTGAGAGGATTAGCCAAAATCATGGCTTTTATGCGTGCCGTAAGTATTCTTTTGGTACTGATGCACTTTTATTGGTTCTGTTACGGGTTCTTTGCCGAACGTGGATGGACACTGGAAATTATCGGTAAGATACTGACCAATTTCAACCATACCGCAGGACTTTTTTCGCACACGCTTTACACCAAGATTTTTGCCTTGCTGATGTTGGCGTTAAGCTGTCTCGGCACTAAGGGCGTAAAGAATGAAAAGATAACATGGGCTAAGATTTACACCGCCTTAGTTATCGGCTTTGTGCTGTTCTTTCTGAACACGCCATTGTTAAAGCTGTCGGCAGGGGTTGCCACATCGCTTTACATCCTTACAACGAGTTTGGGTTATATAGCCTTGCTCATGGCAGGGGTATGGATGAGCCGACTACTTCGCAACAATCTGATGGACGATGTTTTCAATAATGAAAACGAGAGTTTCCAACAGGAAACCCGTCTGATAGAAAATGAATACTCGGTCAATCTTCCCACAAGGTTTTTTTACAAAGGCAAGTGGAACAATGGATGGGTTAATATCGTCAACCCTTTTCGAGCTTCGATTGTACTTGGTACTCCCGGCTCCGGAAAATCCTACGCCATCGTAAACAACTACATCAAGCAACATATCGAAAAAGGGTTTGCGATGTATATCTACGATTTCAAGTTTGACGACCTTTCCACGATTGCCTACAACCATTTGCTGAAACACTCCGATAAGTATAAGGTAAAGCCCAAGTTTTATGTTATCAACTTTGACGACCCACGCCGTAGCCACCGATGCAATCCGCTAAGCCCTGCCTTTATGACGGATATATCCGATGCCTACGAAGCCTCTTATACCATCATGCTTAACCTTAACAGGTCGTGGATTTTGAAGCAAGGGGATTTTTTCGTGGAAAGCCCAATTATATTGCTTGCCTCAATCATTTGGTTTCTGAAAATCTATGAAGATGGAAAGTACTGCACGTTTCCCCATGCTATTGAATTGCTGAATAAAAAATACGCAGACGTATTTACGATACTGACCTCATACCCCGAACTTGAAAACTATCTTTCGGCTTTCATGGATGCGTGGCAGGGCGGAGCGCAAGACCAATTGCAGGGGCAGATAGCATCGGCAAAAATTCCATTGTCACGGATGATTTCGCCACAGCTTTATTGGGTGATGACGGGGGATGATTTTTCACTGGACATCAACAACCCCCAAGAGCCGAAAGTCTTGTGTGTGGGCAATAATCCCGACCGTCAAAATATCTATTCGTCCGCTTTGGGATTGTACAATTCGAGGATTGTAAAACTCATCAATAAGAAAGAACGGTTAAAAAGTTCCGTTATCATAGACGAGTTGCCTACCATATATTTTCGGGGATTGGATAACCTTATCGCCACGGCACGTAGCAATAAGGTTGCGGTATGTTTAGGCTTTCAAGACTATTCGCAATTGATAAGGGACTACGGCGACAAGGAAAGCAAGGTCATCCAAAATACCGTGGGCAATATTTTCTCCGGTCAGGTAGTGGGCGAAACAGCTAAAAACCTAAGTGAACGCTTCGGGAAAGTGTTGCAGAAACGGCAAAGCATCACCATTAACCGCAATGATAAATCCACTTCCATATCCACCCAATTGGACAGCCTTATTCCGGCTTCCAAAATATCCACCTTGACACAGGGAATGTTCGTGGGGTCTGTTTCTGACAACTTCGATGAACGCATCGAACAGAAAATATTTCATGCTGAAATCGTGGTGGACAACGAAAAGGTTTCTGCCGAAACCAAAGCCTACAAAAAGATACCAAAGATATTATCCTTTACCGATGAACACTGCAACGACAATATGAAGCAGGTCATTGAAGCCAATTACAGGCAGGTTAAAACGGACGTTATGCAGATTGTGGAAAGCGAAATGGAGCGTATCAAGAACGACCCCAATTTACAGCATTTGGTGCAACAGGAATAATTTTTTTATAAATTTCTTGTGTGATTAAAAGATGCATCGTAATATTGCGATATAAAAGAAAAGTTATGGGGCTTACCAAATCAGAAATATTTTCGGACGAACAGAATAAGCTGTCTTCACTATTTAAGGTTTTGGCACATCCGGCAAGGATTGCTATACTTCAATATATAATCAATCAAAAAGCCTGTATTTGTAATGATTTGGTTGAGGAATTAGGTTTGGCACAGGCAACCATTTCACAGCATTTAAAAGAGTTAAAGAATATCGGTATCATACAGGGAACTATTGAGGGTAAATCTGTTTGCTATTGCATTGATGAAAATATATGGAAAGAAATTCAAGCCGAATTGAACACTTTTTTTAATCAAAATGTACAAGTTACCAAGTGCTGTACGTAGTGTTTTTTTTAGCATTTAACATCGTTATATTGCAATATTAAGTTTACTATTTCATTTTTTAAATTCAGTTATTATGAAACTATCAAAAATCAAAGAAATCTTGCCAACATTGGACAATGTTGAATTTCAATTAGAGAACGGAACATTTGTTCCCGAACATTTCCACGTTACGGAAATAGGGCAAATCACTAAACATTTTATTGATTGCGGTGGTGTAGTCCGTATAGAGAAAGCGGTAAACTTTCAACTGTGGGATGCCAACGACTATGAACACAGGTTAAAGCCCGCCAAACTATTGAACATTATCAAGCTATCAGAAGAAAAACTGGGAATGGAAGATGCCGAAATCGAAGTAGAATATCAAAGCGAAACGATTGGCAAATTTGACTTAGACTTTGACGGTCAACATTTCATCCTAAAGAACAAACAGACGGCTTGTTTGGCAAGCGATGCCTGTGGCATTCCTGCCGAGAAGCAAAAAATAAACTTATCAGAACTGAACAGCACTTGTTGTACACCTAATTCGGGATGTTGCTAAACACTAAAAACAAATCGTAATGTATAAAAATTTAGCTGAAACCATAAACGGGATTATTGACGTCCAAACCGTAAAAGAGGAACGTAAAACCACACTGCAACCGCTGATAGATTTTGTACGGCAAAAAGCAAACAGCGGTGAGGTGTAAGCGGTAATTAAGAGTGCAGAGTTTTTGGCAATTAGGAATACACAGTTTTCGGCAACAATGAATGCAGAACAATGGC
>NZ_BMIK01000012.1 GCF_014642075.1 Parapedobacter defluvii
AATATCTGGTAGTGCAATCCGAAAAAATGAAAATAATATATTAGGTTTGAAATTAGTTGTCCAACAAAAGGGCAGTATCATAAAACAACCAGCTTGCAAAGCGGAAAGGCTTCATAAGTGTTTCATCGTTAACTGACATTCTTGCCAAGAAGTTGTTAAATATTGGAGTAAATCCTGGTGGTCCAAAAGCATCTTTACTAAAAAGTCAATACGGACATAATTGGTTTGAGGAATATGTTTTTGATGACGGAGAAGTTCAATTCAAATGTAAAGAGGATGACGAATTACATGGGAAGATAAAAAGTTCTTTACAATCTGAAATATTATCCAGTCTATTCTCAGGTCGAAATAGATCCCTTGAAGCATTGGGCATCGGCTATGTTGTGGCAGATATTAGCGATTATAAAAGTTATCCTAAAGAATTTATACAAAACAGTATTAGAATATTGGGAGAGTGTGGAAGGATTTATGGGAAATATGAGAATGAACAATCTTCTATTCCTGAAGGACTATGGAAATACTGGCGAAAATGTTATGGTTTCGGGCGATATCGTTCAAATGGATTAAAGGATAATTTTGAAGAAATCTTGCTCGAAAATCGCCTAATAAAAAGTCAGGATGATATTCGACTTACTGGGTATGGATTGAAACTAAAGTATTACAACAGCGGTGATCCAATTTACGAATGTAGTGTGTGCGGTAATATACAATTGGTTAATTTCAAGAATATATGTACACATTGTTGTAATGAAGCGGTTGAAGAAAGAAACTATGGGGAGCTATCAGAACAATTAGAAAATAACTATTACCGGTATAATGCAGGCCTGCTGAAAGGTAATCCCACTCGTTTGCACTGTGAAGAGCTTACCGGACAAACAGGTGCTGCGGAAGCCAGCACACGTCAAAGAAGATTTCAAAGCCGGTTTTTGAAAGACGAAAATAATCTTGTGGAGGAAATTGATTTGCTGAATGTGACCACAACAATGGAAGCTGGCGTTGACATTGGTTCGTTAATGGCAGTGATGTTGGGCAATGTCCCTCCTCAACGGTTCAATTATCAGCAGCGGGTTGGACGTGCGGGAAGAAGGAATGCGTCGTTATCCATTGCATTAACGATAGCCAAGGGAAATTCGCATGATCAAGCACATTATAACCAGTCTTTTCGGATGGTGTCTGCAACCCCAACCGACCCTTATCTCGAAATGGGCCAAATAGACATCATGCTGCGTTTTGTTTATAAGGAAATATTCCACCAAAGTCTAAAGGGTAAAGATATCGGCGGATCGGACGTACATGGTGCTTTTGGCAATGTGGAAGATTGGCCATCAAGACGCTCCCTCATAGAGGGGTTTATTGAGGACGAGAGTGCTATCTGCGAAATCATCGATGCCTTTAAAACGGAAACAAGAATCTCCCTTAGTACAAAAGAGATTTATCAAAGGCGGGTTAAAAATGAGTTTCTAGTCAAAGTTGACAGAGTAGTTAAAGATGATACGTCGTATCCGCAAAATGAATTAGGAGAACGACTTGCAAATGCTGGTTTGTTTCCTATGTTCGGTTTTCCGACGCAAGTGAGAACATTATACGAAGAAAAGCCAAACAGAAATAACAATAATACGATTCAACGAGAATTGGATTTGGCAATTTCCGAATTTGCCCCAGGGAGTGAGATTGTAAAAGATAAAAAAGTGTTGACTGCGGTTGGGGTACTTGGCTATAAAATAGAAAAAGGACGCTATGTTGAGGTAGATGGTAGAGGGAATTTAAGATCATTAAACAGGTGTATGAATTGTAAAACAGTTTATACTGAACCTGTTGACGATACATGTAAAGTGTGCGACTCAAGCGATATTGAAGCATTTGAAGCAATTGCTCCAATAGGTTTCTATATTGAGAAAGATAGGGAGCCTCGTGATTTCGACGGTAGATTTGAATTTAATAACCGTGCAGGAGAAGTTACTCTGGATCCTAATTCAAAACTGGAGACCACAAGAGAAATTAGAAATTTGGTAATAAAATCAAATGCTGATCCTGAAAGTGGAATCGTGCATATGGTCAATGATAATGGAGGTGAGCTATTCTCGATGGGTAATTTGGAAGGTAGCAAGGCCTGGGTCGTAAAAGACCTTTTGAAAGAGAAGAATAGACGGGTTATTGGTCAAGGGGAATACGCATTTATTTCATCTAAACACACAGGCGTTATTACTCTTTCTTTAAAAGGTGTCGACAAAAACAAATATGAATTCAAGTCTGGAGACATATATCAGCAAGCTGCGTTCTTGTCATGGGGCTACTTGATTCGTAAGGCGATATGCAGTATCTTAGATATTGAAACCAATGAATTTGATATCGGATATCGGATTTCGCCTGAAACGAAATTCCATGAAATTTATATGGTTGAGAGGGCTGTGAACGGCGCGGGTTATTGCTCTTACCTTAATGGTAAAGAAGATGAAAATATCGCAGCAGAAGTTTTTATCAGTCAGCTAATTCAAAATGGGGCCGATAATAATCTGTACTCTTTCTTATTAAACAGTAATCACAAAGATTGCACTTCCTCATGCTATGACTGTTTGAGGGATTATTATAATCAGAAGTATCATAATTTGTTGAACTGGCGATTGGCATTAGACTTAGCGGGTTTGGCTAATGATGAACGTTTTGAATTGAATTTTAGGCAAGAATATTGGCAAAATTTTTTTAATGGGGATTTGAGAACTATATTGAAAAATAAGGATAATTATACTTTGGAAGAGGATAATGGGGTTTTCTATTTGAATTCAGATGTTCGCCGGACATTGATTGCTCATCCGTTTTGGAGCGAGTCTTTTATTGAAAGGATTTTGAAATCAAGTGGAGCTGATGTCGACAGTAAATATATCAATGACATTATTTCTTAGTTAAAAAACGATTACAAAATGCCCGAAACCAATCGCATAGAATACAAACGCGAGCCCCATACCGATGTGGATATTGAAAAGGAGGTAATCGCCTTTTTGAATTACTACGAAGGCGGTGTGATTTATATCGGTGTTGACAAGACAGGTAACGTAATTGGTGTCGCGGATGCGGACGGTGATGCGCTAAAGATCAAAGACCGTATCAAAAACAATATTTCCCCATCGGCCATGGGCTTATTTGATGTGGTGGTTGAGGAGCGCGAGGGTAAGGAAATTGTCAAAATCACTGTGGCCAGTGGCAGTGAAAAGCCGTACTTCAAAAAGAAATATGGGATGACCGAGAAAGGTTGCTTCATCCGTATCGGTACAGCAGTGGAGCCAATGCCGCAGGGTATGATTGATAAACTGTTCTCCACCCGTCCCCGTAATCCCATTGGCAAAATCCGATCGAACCGTCAGGACTTGACCTTTGAGCAGCTTCGTATTTATTATGAGGAAAAGCGCAAGCCGCTCAACAATCAATTTAAAAAGAGCTTGGAGTTACTCACTGAAGATGGTACGCTCAATTATGCAGCTTATCTGTTGGCTGATGAAAACGGTGTTTCCATCAAAGTAGCGAAATATCGCGGTACGAACCGGGTAGACCTCATTGAAAACAATGAATACGGCTATTGCTCGCTTATCAAAGCCACGAAAAGCGTATTGGATAAAATTGAATTGGAAAACCGGACGGCGACTCAAATCACGTCCAAAGAACGGATAGACCGCAGGCTTTGGAATCCGGTGGCCATCCGCGAGGCCGTGATAAATTCGATTGTGCATAACGACTTTACCCGAGAGGTGCCACCCAAATTCGAGCTATTTGCCGATCGTATCGAAATTACTTCCGCAGGTACATTGCCGGAGAACCTCAATGAAGATGATTTTTTTGATGGTGTTTCTATCCCAAGGAATCGGGAACTGATGCGGGTGTATCGGGATCTGGAATTGGTGGAACAGCTTGGTTCTGGCGTGCCACGGATTTTGGAAAGTTATGGAAAGGAATGCTTCCGGTTTATGGGTAACTTTATCCGGATGACGTTTCCGGCATCGGAGTCGGTCACCCCCCAAGTCACCCCCCAAGTCACCCCCCAAGTCACCCCCCAAGTAGAGCGATTGTTGGCGGTATTTACGGGAGAGCACAACAGGCAGGAATTGCAGGACTTTATTGGGTTATCAGATAGAAAAAATTTCCGGGAGAATTATTTGAATCCGGCCATTCAAGCGGGGCTTGTAGAATTGGTCGACCCTAATAATCCGACAAGCAGCAAGCAGCGTTACGTATTGACGGCGTTGGGAAAGCGGATAGTAAGTCAGTGAGCTAAGCGAATAGGAAATGAAAAGCCAAATCGAAATATACCAAGCCAGCGATGGCCAAACGCAGATTGAAGTAACGTTCGAGAAAGATACTGTGTGGCTTACACAAAAAATGATGGCTACCCTTTTCCAGACTACCGTTCCAAATATTAATATGCATATTAAGAATGTCTATGAGGAGAAAGAATTAGCCGAAGCGGCAACTATTAAGGATTTCTTAATAGTTCGAAAAGAAGGACAACGGGAGGTTAGGCGGAATCAGAAATTCTATAACCTTGATGTCATCATTTCCATTGGATATCGTATTAAATCACAGGTAGCTACGAGATTCCGCCAATGGGCTACCCAACGTTTAAAAGATTACCTTGTGCAGGGTTACGCCATCAACAAAAAACGTTTGGCACAGAAGCAGCAGGAGGTGCAAACGCTGAAAGACGGCATTCGTATCTTAAGCCGGGCCATCGAAGGCAAAATAGGGGATGCGGGCTTGGAGTGGTTGAACCAATTTGCCAGCGGGTTGGAACTGCTGGATGACTATGACCACGAACAATTGGATGCCAAAGGTGCGACCAAACGCCCGGCCGTTTATCCTGAAATGGACGATTACCAACAGGTTATCGATACGATGAAAGCGGATTTCGAATCTGCCGTGTTTGGTAAGCAGAAGGATGGCAGCTTCCAAAGTGCCATCGCACAGATAGCCAAAGGTTTCGGAGACGAGGATTTCTACCCGTCTATTGAAGAAAAAGCGGCCACGTTGCTCTACCTCATTGTAAAAAACCACGGTTTTGTAGATGGCAATAAGCGCATTGCCGCGACCTGTTTCCTGCTGTTTCTGGAAAAAAACGGATTGCTGTATACAAAGGACGGGCAGACAATCATTAGCAACGAGGCGTTAGCCAGCCTCACACTGTTTATAGCGGCAAGTAAACCTGAGGAGATGGAAACAGTAAAAAAATTGGTTATCAGTGTGCTGAATAGAAATCAATAGCGATATGGAAGAAATGGAAGATGAGTTGGAATACTACGAAATGCTCAACCGTGATGCGATTGTGGTGAAGCCGAAGAAACCGCTTTTCGATTGGGCAAACAGTCTGACACCCGATGAAGATCCGGTGCCGGAGTCGAAAAGAGGGAAAATTTACCTTATTAAGGAGAAGGATACGGAAGAAGCCGTGGATCGTTGGCTCCGCAGGAATTTCGACAGGATTTTCACGGCCGAGCTAGCCGATTGGTGGCTGGATGAAAACGACTGGCCGGAGAAGCGGACGTTCAAGCTTTTTAAGGAATGGTTCGATTACGAAATAGACCAGTTGGTGCTGGATATGGAATCGGAAGATATTTTGAAGGATTGACCGTGGAAGAGTTTTATATAGCATCATTTATGAGTGTAGATGGAATTATCATATGTTAGTAAAGAGTGGTTTCTCGCACGGAAACCATATCACAGGCTCACGGCATACGACCAGTTTTACCTGAAAATCTGCCGCGACCTTTATCGCATCATCCGAAGGGCGATCGGCAACCATGAGTCCAGCAATTCGGAAAGCCGCGAACTGGCCTACCGGATTACTGCCTATTTTGAAGACGTGGTAAATGGTATCGGCTTCTGGGAAGTGGTGGTGGGCCATTTCAAAAACGTATATGGCAAACGCATTCCCTTCTTCAGCAAAGTGCAACTCGATGAGTGGGAAGAGGATTATGAGGATATCAATCCCGCAGATATCCACTTCTTGATCTACCAGCATTTTGCCGTGCTTCACCGCGAAAATTATAAGGTGTCCTATGTCGATGTGCTTTGCATAGACATGCTTCGCGAGGAAATCGTGGATTACCTCGATGCCATTGAAGAAGTGAAGCTCACGGATTTCTACAGCACTTTTTTGCAGGTGCCCGATGATTTTTTCGAACTGAAGGATGTGCTTAGCTGGCTGGTTTACGAGAGTTATCTTTTTGGAAACGAGTTTTCAGCCCGGCTCATTGATTTTGAAGAGAAGTTACTTGAGGAGGCCGATCCATCCATGTTGGAACGCATCAATATGCTTCGGTATGCCGAAAAGGATCGCCTGATGTTTACCGTCCCATCCGCCCTTGGCGCGCTGCACCCGTTGGATATATGGGCTGGGGCACTTAAGGATAAGCCAAGCGATAGGGCATTGCTGCTTGGTTTGAAAGAACAGGTCTACGGGGTGTTCGAAATAGAAAACGAAACGGATACGCATTACCAGTTTCGGCATACGTATACCCACGAGCGCTATGCGGTAGCTAAATCATCCTTCGGCAGCCCTTATGACGCCAAATACGCACAAACCAAGCTTGTTAATTTCAGGGGGGAGTATTTGATAACCGGTTTGATTTTCGAACCATTCGATTTCTCCAAGCCCGTGGATATTTCCGCCTATAATGAGCGGTATCAATACCCCTTCCTCAGGCACCATGGAGGCTTCCGCCAAAAGCTTGCCGAAACCCTGAAACAGCAATACCATACGGCCGTGGAGTTTTTTGGCACGCCGTGGAATGTATTCCCGAGCAAAAAGATATTTGCCGAGCGTATGGATGCCTTTCTTAAGTGGCAGTATCAACGCGCAAAAGAGGAAAATGATGAGCTCAACGATGAGCCGGGAAGCTTTCCCATGCCAGACGATACGGAAGAGTCTACCGTGCTTTACTTTGTGTCGGACGACTGGACGGTGGAGGTCATCTATTCCCCGGAAGAGATGGATGAATGTGTAGCGGGGTTCAAGACAGTTTATGAGTATTTCTATAGTGATTTACTTACCCGTGGATTTGCCACTACGCGGCTGCTCCGATACATATTCAAACATAGGCGTATTCATCAACCACAGCGCAACGGGGCAGATTTCGGGTGGCTGGACGATATCATTGATTTTGAAGCTTTACTGCATATTTATTTTCCGGAAGAATTTTCCACCTACCTGCCGCCAAGGATGACGGTAAAGGGGTTTGAGGTGCATCGATAAATTACTCGCTTATGTCTTTTACCACCGTAAAGAAAGAATTGAACAAGCTTGACAAGGCCAAGCTCATTGCCCTAATGGGAGATTTGTATAAGAAGCACAAAAATGTGCAGGAGTATCTCGACCATTTCGCTAATCCGGATGAGGATGCGTTGTTTGAAAAATATAAAGAGCGGGTTATCCAGGCATTCTTTCCGTTAAGGGGATGGGATTATGATTTGCGAAAAGGTAAGCAGGCCATTTCCGATTTCAGGAAGTTGGAGCCGTTACCGTGGCAACTGGCGGATTTGATGTTGGTCTATGTGGAAACGGGAGTTGAATTTACCAATCAATTTGGCGATATCAATGAAACGTTCTACAATAGCTTGGAAAGCGTTTACCATCAAACGTTGAAGCTGCTCAAAAAAGAACGGCTGTTGCCGAAATTTGAGAAGCGACTGCGTAAAGTGTTGACCGATACGAGTGATATGGGGTGGGGCTTTCACGACACGCTGTCTGATTATTTCTTTGAGTATTTCGATGAAGCTTGACAAAAGATGTTCCATACCCTCACGTTGTCCAGCAGTAGTGAGCCGAATAAAACTTGTAATCGGCTCAATTTATATTTATATTTGAGCCGATTAAGAAATGCAATCGGCTCATGGTGTATAATTGGCAACTACAGGGATGGCCTGACTTTACTTACGACGTCACGGAAGTGCAGCCGTCTATTCTTGCATTTGCGCAGGAAACGGGGGAAGTCAATGGCCTTATCCAGGGATTGCCGGATACGCTCAAGCAAGAGACACTGCTCCAGCTCATGCTTTCGGAAGCGGTGAAAACCTCCGAGATCGAGGGAGAGTACCTAAGCCGCGAGGACGTGATGTCCTCCATCCGGAATAATTTGGGCTTAAATGATACGCCTGTTTTTGTAAAAGACCAGCGGGCATCGGGCGTAGCCCAATTGATGGTGGCAGTAAGGAAAGACTTTCGGGAACCGCTTACACCGGATATGCTAAAAGCGTGGCACCGATTACTTTTTGCGGGCACTACAAGCCGTGTCAATCCGGGCGAGTGGCGGCAGGGAGATGCCCCCATGCAGGTGATTTCCGGTGCTTATGGGCGCGAAATCATCCATTACGAAGCACCACCATCGCTGCGGGTACCGGAGGAGATGGAACGCTTTGTAGGGTGGTACAATTCAGCGACGTTCTCACGACACGGACAAGTGCCCGAGGCCATACTGAAGTCGGCAATCGCTCACCTGTATTTCGAATCCATCCATCCGT
Source organism: Parapedobacter defluvii (assembly GCF_014642075.1). Classification (GTDB taxonomy): domain Bacteria; phylum Bacteroidota; class Bacteroidia; order Sphingobacteriales; family Sphingobacteriaceae; genus Parapedobacter; species Parapedobacter defluvii. The sequence continues at coordinate 8,503 of NZ_BMIK01000012.1, forward strand.
TTGAAGACGGTAACGGGCGCATCGGACGGGCGATAGCGGAGAAAGCACTTTCGCAATCGCTTGGCCGTCCTGTCATGCTGAGTTTATCCAAAACCATCGAGGCCAATAAGAAAGCCTATTACGATGCGTTGAAGGAAGCACAGCGCGGGTTAGACATTACAGCATGGATGGTTTATTTTGCAAGCGTGATCCTAGATGCACAGCGCGATGCCAAAGCCATGGTGCTATTTACGTTGAAGAAGGCGCAGTTTTGTGATCGGTATAAAACCCAGCTTGACGAGCGGCAATGGAAGGCCATCAACAAAATGCTGGATAAAGGAACCGAGGGTTTTGAAGGCGGGATGACAGCCAAAAAGTATATGGGCATTACCAAGGTTTCCAAAGCCACAGCTACGCGCGATTTGCAGCAATTACATGAGATGGGTGTGCTGGTGCAGGAAGGGGCGGGGCGTTCCGTGCGTTATCAGTTGAACCTACCATAGCCATTTGGCTCCCGTTTGTACCTTATTCCATTAAATCATTATAAATCAATACAAATTACATATTGCATCGGGAAAATAATGCGTGTCTCAAAAGTTCAATGGCTGCGATCGGGGTTGTTATTCGTAAAAGTATATCGGCCATTCCTGCGATGATCATTGCCATTGAAAATTAAAATGTTCAATGAAAACGTTCCGGCACAGTGAAGCGAGGCATACTAGTTTTCTTCTTCTTCCGTCTTCCGCTTTACCGTAAACAGCCTCCGCAGAAACTCGTCGAATGTGTAGAACTCCTGACGGTAAACCAAACCCAATGCACTGACGTAATTTTCGTTGATGGTAAGTGGTAGAAAATTTCGGCTGTTCAGCCGATTGGATCCACGCAGCACCAAACGCCCGTCTTTGCGGATCAGGTAAAGCAGTTCGGCATCGGTTACCACACGGTCGCTGAACACGTTAAGGTCATTGAGATTACGCTGGTCGGTAACACCTCCCGTAAAAATCAACCGGTCGTTGAAAAGCCGGACAGATGCACTTGCATCGTTTAATGAGCGGATATTCAGGTCGACAAATTTCAGGTTCAACGATTGAGAAATGAGGTTGTTCAGTTGGTTGAAAGCTAATTCTGTGCCCGCGCTCAGCAGGGTATTATTCAGCTCCCGGCTGAAATCTGCAGCAGATCCGGGAACGAAGCTGCGCCGAACAATCAAACTCAGCGCCTGTTGGTTTACATTGTTGGCATCGCTGAGGTAACTCTGTAATTCGTCTTTTACGTAGGGGTCGTTAGGGAAGTTAAGTGCAAAGGTAATATCCGGGCGCATGAGGTTGCCGCTTAGGTTCATCACCGCATGGGCAAGTACCCGTTGTTCAACGGGTTCCCTTCCGGCAGCATTGTAAAGTGGGCTGAGGCTCGTACGTTGACCGTATACAGCAGCCAGGTTGATGGTTGCATCGCTTGGCTGCCCTGTCCAACGGATATTACCTCCCTGGTTGATATCAAATATCTTGTTGATAAAGTCCTGCGCCGTAAACGTGAACTTTCCACTGTTAAATGTATAATCACCGAACATTTCGAAATCACCAAGGCTTGATACCCGTAGTGAAAGCAACCCTTCACCACGGCCGCTCAATTCACCTAAATCTGTGTATAAACTGGTTTCCGCAGCGGGTGTGATTTGTAAATCCATGTTCATACTTAAGCCGCTGAGTAAACGAGATTGGGGGTGCTGCGTATTCAGGGTGTCATGGTTTACAAAATGAATAAAATCGTTGTCGCTTACAGTACCCGTGGCATTCAATGGGATATAAAAATGCGTGTTTTCTTCGGTACGGGCTTGTATGGCTATATTCATACCATCTGTTGGTCCATTGAACACAAATTTTCCCGTACCATAAGCGGTGCCATAATACAACGGATTGTCCCGGAACGTGGTATTGAGAACCAGAAAATTGGTGGCATCGATGTCTATCTGGATATTTGGAATCAGTGGGTTGCGCATATCTACGGTTCCATTGGCAATGGCTTTATTGTTTTTTGGATCTGTAACGGTCAGGTTTTTAAGCACAAGAGTGCTATTGGATAAAGATACCTGATCATTAATCCGATAAGGTGTCCGCAGATAGTTTACGGTAAAACCCGCGTTGTGTAAATAGCAGGTTCCGTTGATTCGCGGTTCCGACATCGATCCCGCGATGTTAATATCGGCTGAAACTGTTCCGCTGATATTCGAAACAAGTTTAGTAAGAAAGGGCTGGAAAAGTATCAGTTCGGTTTCATGGAGGCTGGCGTCTATGGCCAACTGATCGGTTTCGGCGGTTGCATCATAAGTGCCCGTTGCCATTAAGGTGGTGGTTTCACCACGTGTGGTTTCCAATTTTACGTTAACCAGCTCCCGCACACGATCAAAATCAGCCTGCAAAATCATGTCTCCGATTTCAGTGCGGTTCACATAGACATCGGAGGCAGTTATATCTGCCAGCAAATACGGATTCTTTAAAACCGATGATACTTCCATTTGACCATTAAGTACCCCGCTTAGCTCGACACCCGACGGCGAAGTAGCTGAATTGAAAGCGGCAAGGTTGAAATTCTGGAATGTCAATAATGCCTTGTCATCCGCACTATTGGATATCAGGCCTTCTAAGCGGGCAACTTGCCGGTTGTTAGATATATTAAGGTCTTGTACTTCGAGTTTTCCGTTATCTAAGTAAAATAAGGCCTTTTCGTCGAGCTGCCAAAACTCGTGGTTCAATACCAGGGTGGAGGGAAGTACGCGCATTTTAATGGGCCTGTCTTTTTCGAAGCTTACCAACCCGTTGAAATCAAGTTGGTTCCCCGCGGTCACATCGGCCAATTTTAGATTAGTATAGAGACTATCATTCGCCAAGGTATGCGAGAGGTTAACATTGTTGATATATAGACTGTCTGAGATACTGATCCGGTCGGCGGTAAGAAATAGGCGCAGTGCGCCCGAATGGGTTGACTCGTCGATGATCAATCGGTCTACCACGATGGCATCGTGAGACAGCTTGGGTACCAGTAAGTTGATATTGGCTGTATTGTTAGCAGTAGAAAAATGCCCATTCATAGACGCTCCTTCCGGTAACAGTAATTTAGGTGCCCAAAGGGCTGTTACCGCTTCAACATTTTTGAGTCTCAAATCGAAATCAAAAGCTTGTTTTCCCAATGGTCCAACCTCCAAATCCATGGAAGGAGCATATTGCATCACTACCGATTTAAAATAGCTGTCCAAGCTGGTTAGATCTATCTCTCCATGTAGCGTCGCAGTTGCGATATCCGACTGGATGTGTAAGGTACGGTGTTCCTGACTACCGTTGGCAGACAACGTCAACGAATCTATCAAATACCGGTCTGTATTGGTTAGAAACTGTACATCGCGTATCGCAATGTCTCCCTGAATGTCATTGATGGTGCTTCCTTTGAAATTGCTGATCACCGAAGCATTCTCTACAGTGATCGGCGTTTTTTTATATAAGTGAATGGGGTAGAGGTTTGCGTAACCCACTTCCGCGGTGAAGGTATACTCTGGAAATTTAGGATTGAAATTGACATCTCCGTCAAAATGCAGTTGTAAATTGGGGTCATCGATCGCTACGTCGCCTGCAAATTGCATTTCTGCAAAAGTTCCTTCGAGGTCAATGTTGCGATACCCGTAGTCTCGGAAGTCCAAATAGTCAACTTTGCCGGTTACGGTGCTATTGATCTCCTTTACGGCAAAGCCGTTCCCTTCAATCGATATATCAAATCCGCTGTTTCCAAATTGTGGCAATTGCAAGAGGGTGCCTAACTCAAATGCTGTCGTAGAAAGCTGGCCAGCATAACGTATTCCGTCACGGATATTAAGATCGATATCGGTTATAACCGTGCCTAATTCCGTTTCCAACAATCCATTGGCGGCGAAGTGATAATAATGTCCCTGAAGGGTACCTTCGTACGTAAGATTGCCCATGTGGTCAAAAATTGCGGGTAGCTTTAACACAGGAGAATTACCCAACTGGGGCACCAGGGTTTCGATATCGTGACTATTGGTAGAGAGACGGCTTAATTGCATGTCGAACAGGGTGTGGTCAATGTCCGGTAAACCATGAATCGTGAAATTGCCCGCCAAATAGGTGTTTCCACTTGCGCGTAATGTAACGTGCCTTGCATGGATGGCCGGTATTTTTCCGAAAAATGACCCGGATAAGGTGACGTCGAACAGTGTGGTCGCTACATCAGGGGCAAAAAATTCGATGTCTTTCGAGTGGACCCGTGCGCCGTTCAGATTTAATTCAATATCGACTGCATCTATAAATTTGCGGAACGACGAAAAGTCATCGTATCCAAGGCGGATGTAATCGCGGAGTCGGCTCCGGTTAGTCTCCAGGTATAACTCACGGAGTTCAATGGAGTTTGTGTCGACCAATGCCAGCGTATTCATTTCCCGGACCCGGAATCCGCTTTGTTCACGGAATCGGAGATTTTTGACGGTTGATTTAAATAAATGATTGACGAAATCGATGTCTGTGAAATCACCGTTGAGTTCGGTGAGCTGAATGTTGTTGAAATCGATACCCTGACGTACGGTAGGTGCCCCAATACGTTTATATCCAACTGAAGTATTGGAAAGTGTTACGGTACGAATGTCGAGTTTCATTCGTTTTCCTTGTTTTTTGGGGGTCGGTTCAGTTCGAAAATAATCGATTAAAAAGGAAAGATTGGTATGCTCTTGTTGGCGTTCCATAAAAAACCGACCATCGGTAATACCTATTTTTTTCACAATGATTTGCCCCTCGCGTAATTTCCAGAGATCTACCGCTGCCGTCAATTTGTTGGCGTATAATAGCGTGTCGCCTTCTTGGTCTGCTATGTAAAGGCCATTGAGTACAAGTGAGGAAAACGGTTGGAAATACAAGCCATCCAATGAGATCGTTGTATGAAGCTCATTAGCGAGGTAGGCAGCTGCTTTTTTTGCGAAATAGGTTTGGACAGGTTTATATCGCAACGCAAAGACGAGGCTCGCCGAAAGCAATAAGATTCCGGTTGCAGTCCATAACAATATCTTTAATATTTTTTTGATATTTTTGCCTCTCAATTAAGCATTCAAAATAGGATCCATGTCCATTATTCTCGGCATTGAATCGTCATGCGACGAAACGTCTGCTGCTATTTGTATAGACGGAAAAATCTGCTCAAATATTATTGCAAATCAAACCGTCCATGAAAAATTTGGTGGAGTAGTGCCTGAGCTGGCTTCACGCGCACATCAACAAAACATCATTCCTACCGTAGGACAGGCTATCCGCGAGGCAAAAATACATAAAAATGACATAGATGCGGTAGCCTTTACGCGAGGGCCCGGTTTATTGGGATCGTTGCTGGTAGGAACCTCCTTCGCGAAGGCGTTTGCACTGGCCCGGAATATCCCGCTGATTGACGTCAATCACATGCAAGCGCATATCCTTGCGCATTTTATCGAAGCCCCGGTTCCTGACTTTCCGTTTTTATGTCTCACTGTTTCGGGAGGACATACACAACTGGTGCTGGTAAAAGATTATTTTCAAATGGAGCTGGTAGGGCAGACATTGGATGACGCGGCGGGAGAAGCTTTTGATAAAACCGCGAAGATCCTGGGGCTGCCATATCCCGGTGGTCCGCTGATCGATCGTTATGCCCAGTTGGGTAACGCGGATGCATTTACGTTTCCCGAACCACAGATTCCGGGACTGAATTTCAGCTTCAGCGGCCTGAAAACATCGATTCTTTATTTTGTGCAGCAAAGGGAAGCAGAGCAGCCGGGTTTCGTTCAAAATCATCTGAACGATATATGTGCATCCGTACAGGCACGTATTGTATCCATTTTAATCAATAAACTGAAGCGTGCGGCGAGAGAAAACAGCGTAGCGGACATCGCGATTGCTGGAGGGGTTTCTGCCAACTCCGGATTGCGCGCAGCGGTGAACAAGTTGGGAGAAGAACAGGGATGGCGCATATTTATCCCCCGGTTTGAGTATTGTACAGATAATGCGGCTATGATTGCTATCGCTGGACACTACAAGTACTTCGCCCGCGATTTTGTAGGACAGGACGTGGCCCCGCTCGCCCGGTATAGTTTGTGAAAAAGTAAAAAATCTGATAGCCGATAACTAAAAATCAAAATAAATGAGCTGGAAACCCAAGGAAGATCGTTACGACCACATGATATTTAACCGGTGCGGCCGGAGCGGACTGAAGCTCCCGGCAATCTCGCTCGGCTTATGGAATAATTTTGGAGATAATGTCCCACACCGCACAAAGCAAGCGATATGTAGACAGGCGTTTGATTTAGGGATTACGCACTTCGATTTGGCTAATAACTACGGTCCTCCCCCCGGTAGTGCCGAACAGGTTTTTGGCCAGATTCTTAAAGAAGATTTCGCTGGCTACCGCGACCAACTGGTTATTTCCTCGAAAGCAGGATATGACATGTGGCCCGGGCCTTATGGCGAATGGGGCAGCCGGAAATATCTAATCGCAAGCTGTGACCAAAGTCTGAAAAGGCTAGGGGTTGATTACGTTGATATTTTCTATTCCCATCGGTTTGATCCGGAAACACCTTTGGAAGAAACCATGATGGCATTAGATCACATCGTGCGGTCGGGTAGAGCATTATACGTAGGCATCTCCTCCTATAATTCAAAACGTACCCGGGAGGCAGCGGCCATTCTGAAAGAATTAGGTACTCCTTGTCTCATTCATCAGCCTAGCTATTCGTTACTCAATCGTTGGGTGGAAACAGATGGGCTGCTGGATGCTTTGGACGAGTTAGGCATCGGGTCGATCGTTTTTTCGCCATTGGCGCAGGGGTTGCTAACCGACAAATACCTGAACGGAGTGCCTGCTGACAGCCGGGCAAAGAATATCAAACAATTTTTTCATACGGACTTTCTGAGCGAACAAAACTTGGCTAACGTAAAGGGACTTAATGCGATTGCACAGCAACGTGGACAGACACTTGCACAGATGGCCATCGCCTGGGTACTAAGGGGCAGGCGTGTTACTTCTGCATTGATTGGCGCCAGCAGGCCGGAGCAGGTCGCAGATTGTGTGGGCGCGTTGCGTAATCCGGATTTTTCCACGGATGAATTAGCAGAAATTGACAAGTATGCCAAAGATGGCGATATTAACATCTGGGCCAAGTCGGCCGAACTGGAATAAGTCATTTGGACCGCTCTTTCCATTGTTGACTAAAAGATTTTTCCGCAAGCTGGGGCAAATTCCGATGTTTGCCCCACGCTTTCCTAAAAATGCGGCGGAGAAAGAAATTTTTGGCTTTTCCACCAAAAAGATCAATAATCCGGCGTTTGGTGATTGCGAAAGTAAACCCCTTCCAGGCTAATTTTTCTGTTTTGGAGACGATACCATTGCTCACTGCATCCCGACGGTTGAGCAATAATAGCTGATGGATGTCTATTTTGACCGGGCAGACTTCAGAGCATTTGCCACATAAACTTGAAGCATAGCTAAGGTGCTTAAAATCTTCCATGCCCCGCAGGTGGGGCGTAATAAGTGACCCAATGGGTCCGCTGTAGGTCGTGTTGTAAGTATGTCCGCCTACATTTTTATAAATAGGGCACGCATTCAGACAGGCACCGCACCGGATGCAGTATAAGCCTTGGCGTTGGTCCTTCTGCGCCAGGAGATTGGTACGTCCATTGTCCAATAGAACCACATACATTTCTTCTGGTCCATCCGTCTCGTCCGCTTGCCTTGGGCCACCGATAATGCTGTTGTATACCGTAAGACGCTGTCCCGTCCCATGACTGGCCAACAGGGGCCAGAACAAATCAAGGTCCCCCAGCGAAGGAATAATTTTCTCGATACCTACAATCGCAATATGTATTTTGGGAAAGGTTGTAGACAGCCGGGCATTGCCCTCATTTTCTGTAATCGCAATGCTGCCGGTATCGGCAATGAGAAAATTGCCTCCCGTAATGCCTACATCGGCCGACGTATACGGTTCGCGGAGCAGCTCCCTTGCTTTCAGCGTAAGTTCCTGTGCGCTCGCATCAATCGGCGTACCGAAACGCTCATGGAAGAGCGCTGCGATGTCCGGTAGGCTGAGGTGCATGGCGGGCGTGACGATGTGATAAGGCTTTTGACCGAGGAGTTGCACAATATATTCACCCAAATCTGTTTCAAGGGTGTTTACGCCTTTTTCTTCCAAAAAGTGATTCAGCTCGATTTCTTCCGTGGTCATTGATTTGGATTTTACCACGGTCTTTGCGCCGGCACGCTGCATGATTTTCCAGATTTCCTCCCGTGCTTCTTCCGCATCGTTGGCCCAGATAACTTTCCCGCCCTTTTGGATGAAATTCGATTCAAACTCCGGCAGCAGCTTATCCAGGTTTTCCATCATCCGCCACTTAATGATATGCGCTTTGCGCTTGGAATTTTCAATGTGGTGGAAAGAAGTAAGCCCGATTTGGACCGCAGCATCGTATTTGTCAATATTATAATTGATGATCTGCCGATGGCGCGGTTCGAAAGCCTTGGTCGCACTGTCTTTCAGGAAAGCGGTTTCTTGTACAGACGGCATATGCAGCGTATTTCTATACTAAATAACGTATAAAAATCAAAAGTGTTGTTATGGGCGCTTTGTGGCAATGGCCAATTCTGCCAACTGCTCATCAGAAATGGTCGCTGGCGAGTCAATCATCACATCTCTTCCCGAATTATTTTTGGGGAAGGCGATCACGTCCCGGATGCTGTCTAATTCGGCAAATATTGAAACCAACCGGTCAAAACCAAAAGCAATACCTCCATGCGGGGGTGCCCCGTAGGTGAATGCTTCCAAAAGGAAACCGAACTGCTTTTGTGCCTCTTCCGAGCTAAAACCAAGATGCTTGAACAGCAACGATTGCAACGGACGGTCGTGTATACGGATGGAACCACCGCCCACTTCCGTGCCGTTGATTACCAGATCATATGCATTGGCCCGTACTTCGCCCGGTTGACTATCCAACAGTGGGATATCTTCGGGTTTAGGGGAAGTGAAGGGATGGTGCATCGCATGATAGCGCCCGCTTTCTTCGTCCCACTCCAACAGCGGAAAATCCACCACCCACAGCGGCGAGTAGGTACCTTTATCCCGTAACCCCTGTTGAGCGGCCACTTCGAGTCGGAGCTCACACAGCTGTTTTCTTACTTTATCCGTTTGTCCGGCCATCACCAGTAAGAGATCACCCGGCTTCGCGTTAAAAGCCGCGGCCCATTGTTCGAGTTGTTGGGGTGTATAAAATTTGTCGACCGACGACTTCAATGTACCATCCTCGTTGTAGCGGAGGTATACCAATCCACTGGCCCCAATTTGAGGCCGCTTTACAAAATCCGTCAGGGCATCCAGTTGTTTACGGGTGTACATGGCACATCCTTCGGCTTTGATGCCAACAACCAGTTCAGCTTGGTCAAATACCGGAAATCCTGCACCTTTGAGCACACTGTTCAGCTCGACGAACGCCATACCGAAACGAAGATCAGGTTTATCGGAACCATAAAGGCGCATCGCCTGTTGGTAAGGCATCCGCGGAATATCACCCAGATCAATGCCTTTCACGGCTTTGAAAAGGTGTTTGATTAAGCCCTCAAAAATCTGGAGGATATCTTCTTGTTCTACGAACGCCATTTCGCAGTCTATCTGCGTAAATTCGGGCTGTCTGTCTGCACGCAGGTCTTCGTCGCGGAAACATTTTACGATTTGGAAATACCGGTCAAAGCCCGCAACCATCAGCAATTGCTTGAAGGTTTGCGGCGATTGGGGAAGTGCATAAAACTCTCCCGGGTTCATGCGGCTCGGTACCACAAAATCACGCGCGCCTTCCGGCGTGGATTTGATCAGTACCGGGGTTTCCACTTCCAGGAAGTCCTGCCCATCAAGGTACTTACGGGTTTCCTGTGCGAGTTTGTGCCGCAATATCAAATTGTTACGTACCGGATTGCGCCGAAGATCCAAGTAGCGGTATTTCATCCGTAGATCGTCGCCGCCGTCAGTATCGTCCTCAATTGTAAAAGGCGGAAGTTTTGCCGGATTCAATACTTCAAGCGACGAAACCTTTAACTCGATATCACCGGTAGCTAACTTCGGGTTTTTATTTTCCCGCTCAATGACGCGTCCGGTGACCTTAATAACGTATTCTCTTCCCAGTTCCCGGGCTTTGCTCCGTAGCGCCTCGTCATCAGCCGCGTCAAACACTAATTGGGTGATTCCGTAGCGGTCCCGTACATCGATAAAGGTCATTCCACCCAGATCACGGGACTTTTGGACCCATCCACTCAAAACAACCGTCTTACCCAAATCTGAAAGGGTCAATTCGCCGCACGTATGTGTTCTATGCATTTTTCGTTGTGTTAAGCGGCAAAAATAGCGGTTTTTTCGGAACAACTACAATACATCCGCATAACTAGCACAGCATCAACATAGGCATCCGGCATATGCACGACCCAATGGTAAATTCTCACCATTGTTAAGTAAAATATTGGATGCACTGCGTGCCCGGATCGCGTCTTTGTTGATGAGGTACGACTTGTGGATCCGGATGAATTTCTTATTGTTTAAGATGGTTTCAGAAACTTCCTTCAGGCATTTGCGGAGTACGATTTTTCTACTGGTTGTAATAAATGTCGTGTAGTTTCCCTCCGCATGTGCATAGAGCATTTCATCTACAGGGATTTTTGTTTTGTGCTTTCCGTCCGGAAGAAAGATGTTCTGATCCTCTTCCTTGGTTTCAGCATGGTTGAAAGCAATCTCAACAGAAGCATATACATCATTCCGGTTAAATGGTTTGACGATATACCCCGCTGGCTTGGTTGATTTTGCTGCCTCAATGGTACCGCGATCTGCATGTGAGGTAAGGAAAATAAAAGGCATATGGTAGCTCCGGTTAATCTCATGAGCGAGATCTATTCCGGTTTTCTCACCCGAAAGAATGATGTCAATCAAAATCAGATCGGGTTGACCGCTATCTATAGCGGCGATAGCATCTTCATATGTCGTAGAAATTCCGCATACCTGATAGCCTAACTCCTCAAGCATATATTCCAAATCCATGGTGATGATAAGCTGGTCTTCTACGATGAGTATCTTTTTTCGTCTCATGTGATCGATAGAGGTTACAATGACTTGTTATTTTATTTCAGTACCATAACGGCGGAACTAAAGTAAAAAGGTTGTTCCAATTTTGTTGTAGGAATTTGCCTACATTGTTTCAATTGGTTCAAAATCAATAATTTGTATGGTTTATTTTCCGGCCAATTTATTGGCAGGTACCATCTTTTAGTATCCACACCCTGGAAGCGGTGCTACTATTGGGGTATGGGCGGTCCTTTTCTTTGATTTCATATCCCAAAATAATACTCCCCTTTTTCGGATTGCCCACGGCTGTCAGCGCGACGGTATCTCCCTTATCCAGTTGGATCGTTGTTTCAAACGGCAGTGATTCGGGTTCAATGGTAACCTTACCCTTACTCGTCTTGTAGGTGATTGTCGACACCGATGCATTCTCGTAGGCAGCTACTTGGTAGGTTACCAGACTGGGTTCAGAAATGCGTAATGCTTCAATGTCGCAATTGCATTGCGAGGGATATAACTCCTGACTTTTATCGCAAGATAAAAGAGGGAGAAGAATAAATAACATTCTGACGACATCGGCTAAATGCATAACAGCTTTTAATAGGTATTTTAATTAATTAAAGGCAAAGATGCCTATAAAACATGCGGGAAAGGGATAAAACACACCGTTATTTTTGGTTTTGTAGAAATTCCACTACAAACGTGTCGCCGATTGCCTTTACATGCGTAACCTGTCCCCGTTTTCGGGGGAGGACAAAGCTTTTCGCGTGGCGGGGTCTCCTGCCTTGAACTTGTTTCGGGATAAATTGCTTTTCAAATGGCGAAAACTTGCTTCCTGAGCGAGAATTTGATTCCGTTAGATATCCGTGATTTTCGTTGTGTTTCCATTCAAATATGAGGTGATTTGGATGTGGAAAACTTTTTTGTGGGAAAAAGTGGGAGAAAGTGGAGTAAATTTCTACTTTTACATCACATTTATTGGGTAAAGTGTTGATATGGGTCACCTCATAGGCGAATTTGATTGCAAGTTAGACACCAAAGGACGGATGGTGTTGCCAGCTGCGCTCAAAAGGCAAATGCCTGAAGTAGAGCAGCATGGGCTTGTAATTAATCGCGGTTTTGAGAAGCATTTGGTTATTTACCCAAGAGGTGAGTGGGACAAGATCACGAATAAGCTTGCGAAATTGAATCAATACGTGGCAAGGAACAGGAAGTTTATACGTGATTTTACCCGGGGGGCCACAGAGCTGGCGTTGGACTCGGCTGGGCGCGTACTGCTGCCTAAATCGTTGCTTGAGTATGGAGGGATTGAAACTGAAATTGTGCTTTCCTGTCAGTTTAATAAAATTGAGGTGTGGTCTAAGGATGCCTATAATAAGTTGTGGGAAGATGAAGAGGATGACGATTTTGCGGCACTGGCGGAAGAAGTGATGGGGGGAGGGAATATAGACATGGAAGACGATGGATAGTGTGTACCATGTGCCTGTAATGCTCCGCGAATGCATGGATGCATTGGTAATAAAGCCCGATGGAGTATATGTAGACGTGACATTTGGTGGTGGTGGGCATTCAAGAGAAATATTAAAACAATTGGGGCCGGGTGGAAAGCTGTATGCATTTGATCAGGATCCCGATGCGTTGCGAAACGCAGTGGTAGATGAGCGGTTCGTGCTCATTCATCAGAACTTCAGGTTTTTGAAAAATAATTTGCGCCTTCACGGTGTCAGGGAAGTTGACGGAATTCTGGCAGATCTAGGGGTTTCTTCTCATCAGTTTGACAGTGCCGGGCGGGGATTTTCTACCCGTTTTGATGCGGCGCTGGATATGCGTATGGATCAATCCGGGGAACGGGATGCCAAATACGTGCTGAACACGTATCCGGAGCCGGAGCTTCACCGCATCTTCGGGATGTATGGCGAGGTGCATAATGCGCGTACGTTGGCAAAAACAATTGTGGCCGCTCGTGCGATCCAGCCGATTCATACGGTTGAAGAGTTGAAAAACCTGGTGAAAAACCTAGTGCCACGCGGTAAGGAGCATAAATATTATGCGCAGTTGTTTCAGGCTTTGCGCATTGAAGTGAATGGCGAACTGGAAGCATTGCAGGAGTTTCTTCAGCAGAGTATATTGTTGCTGAAACCAAAGGGCAGGCTGGTTGTGATGTCCTATCATTCGCTGGAAGATCGATTGGTAAAGAGTTTTATGGCAAAAGGTAAATTTAAAGGTGAGGTGGAGAAAGATTTTTTCGGGCATGAGATTAAGCCGTTTAAGGTGATTAGCCGGAAGGCGATCACGGCAGGCGGGGACGAATTGGCTCGTAACAGCAGGGCGCGGAGCGCAAAGTTGAGGGTGGCAGAAAAGATATAGCGAAGAATGGCAAGGAACGCATACAAACAACAAGAGTTGAGTGAAGAGCAGCAGGTGGAGCTGCAGGAAACCGTGGAAGAAAAGGCCGATGCGACACGCACGTTCTTTCAATCGTTGTTTGCTTCCAACCGGTTTTCATCATCGGTGTTTGTGGGATACATTCCTTTCATCGCTTTTGTTGGCTTGTTAGCCATTATCTATATTGCTAATCGGCATTACGCTGAACGGACCGTGCGGGAGATCGACCGTCTGGGAAAAGAAGTCAAAGAGATGAATTGGGATTACAAATCCTTATCGGCAGATTTAATGAAGTTGACTACCCAAACAGAGATTGCTAAACGTGTGGATAGTATGGGGTTGAAAGAGCGGACGGAGCCGCCAAAAAAAATTAGGGTTGTCAAACCAAAAAAATAGCAGGGAACAAATCTACACATACATGAATATCAGAACCGACATATTACTAAGAGTCTATCTGTCTTTCGGACTGATTGTGTTGGTCGCAGTCGCTGTGCTGGTCAAGCTTTTCCACCTGCAGTATGTAGAAGGTGATGTTTGGCGGGCCAAGGCCGATAGCCTGTCTACGCGTTATGTGGATGTTGAAGCGGTGCGTGGTAATATCTTTTCAAACGATGGCAGTTTGTTGGCCACTTCGGTACCTGAATATGATCTGCGGATGGATTTGCTGGCGCCGGGTATAGAAGATAATGATATTTTCTATTCCAAAGTGGACTCACTGGCCGCTAAGCTGTCGGCATTTTTTGGTGATAAATCATCGGCCCAATACTCACGGCTGCTGAAAGAAGCACGTGGTAAAAAGAACCGCTATTATTTGATTAAGCGGGATGTTGGTCACCAGGAGTTAAAGCAGATACGGGAATTTCCGATTTTCAACTTGGGTAAATATAAAGGCGGGTTGATTGCTGAACGTAAAAATAAACGGATTTTGCCATTCACTAATCTGGCGGCGCGGACCATTGGGTACAAGATACCTACCGAAAACGTGCATGTAGGACTCGAGGGTGCATATGGCGAATACATCGACGGTAGGAGCGGAAAGCGGTTGGTGCAGCGCATAGCCGGAGGTGTGTGGATGCCGGTAAACCGGGAAATTGAGGTGGCGCCTGTCGATGGTTCGGATATCATCTCGACCATTGACGTCAATATGCAGGACATGGCTCAGCGCGCATTGGAAAAGCAGCTGATTGCGAGCGATGCAGACAACGGCTGTGTGGTGTTAATGGAAGTGGCTACCGGCGAAATCCGGGCAATTGCCAATTTTACGAAGGATACCGACGGTAAATACCGGGAAAAATTTAACTATGCGATCGCGCAAAGTGCTGAGCCGGGTTCGACTTTCAAACTCGCATCTTACCTGGTGGCATTGGATGATGGTAAAATTGATACAAACACCATCATCGAAACTGGGAATGGCACCTACCAGGTGCATCGGCACACCATTAAGGATACGCACGCTTATGGCACCGTTACGGTGAAGAAAGCATTTGAAGTATCCTCCAATGTGGCAATTACCAAAATTATCAATACGTATTACAAGAACAACCCGGCGGCGTTCACCAAGCGCCTGCATGCGTTGCACCTGAATGAGCCGCTTGGTCTCCAGATTCCCGGAGAAGGCAACCCGTTGATCAAAACGCCGGAGAGCAAAAGTTGGAGCGGGCTTTCTCTTCCACAGATGGCGTATGGATATGAGTTGAAGCTCACGCCATTGCAAACGCTTACCTTATACAACGCCGTTGCGAATAACGGTAAAATGGTAGCACCACTGTTTGTAAAGGAAATCCGGCACTTGGGTAATACCATCGAACGTTTCGAGCCACGGGTAATCGAAGAACAGATTGCTTCGCCGAGTACCATCGGTAAATTGAGGGCCATGCTGGAAGGCGTAATGATCGAAGGGACCGGTAAGCGATTGCATAACCCGCTCTTCCCAACCGCCGGTAAAACCGGTACGGCACAGATGGCCGACGGTGCTGCCGGTTACCGTAACCGTAAGTATCAGTCGTCATTTGCGGGATATTTCCCCGCAGACAACCCGAAATATTCGATGATAGTGGTCGTCCGGAATCCGCGTAACGGTTACTACGGCGCTTCCATAGCGGGCCCGGTATTCCGCGAATTAGCGGATATGGTTTATGCCAATGACCTCAACCTGCAGGACGATTTTGGTCAGATGCGGTTTGTCGGTAATACCGAACCGCCTCCTTCACTGAAAGGTTCCAAGGCAGCAACACTGCGGGTTTTTGAAGCATTGGGGGTTAAGACCACTTATGCTTCTGCCGAACCGCTGCAGACGATAGATACAATCAAGGGAATCGCATTCTCGGATGAAGAAATCAAAGAGGGTGTCGTGCCTGATGTGAGGGGCATGGGACTCATCGACGCATTGTATGCACTCGAAAATTCAGGTTGCCGCGCGCAGGTGAAAGGCAAGGGAAAGGTAATAGCTCAATCCTTAACTGCCGGACAAAAGATCAAAATAGGAACTCCCATATCGATTGAACTGCAATGAGGGCACTGAAAGACATACTCCACGGCATACCGGTACGGCAGGTGATCGGAAATCTGAACGTAACGGTGCAAAATCTGTGCTTTGATTCGCGCAGCGTGGTGCCCGGTGGTGTATTTGTTGCAGTGGTGGGTACGCATACAGATGGGCATGCTTACATCGATGGTGCAATTGCAGCGGGTGCATCTGTTGTGCTCTGTGAGCGGTTGCCGGAAATAAACCGCGATGATGTTACCTATATACAGGTGGATGATACGGCGTTTGCTTTAGGTGTTTCGGCTTCCAACTACTACGGAAACCCCTCTAGACGACTGCGACTGGTGGGGATTACGGGTACCAATGGGAAGACTACCATCGCAACATTGTTGTACAAGCTTTTTCGGAAACTTGGTTATGAAGCCGGGTTGTTATCCACGGTTCAGAATCAGGTAGGTGATCGTGTCGTGGCCGCTACACACACAACACCTGATCCCATCGCACTTAATAAACTCCTGCACGAAATGGTGGAGGCCGGTTGTGATTATTGTTTCATGGAAGTCAGTTCGCACGCTATTGTACAGCAGCGGATCGCGGGACTTAATTTTGCTGGCGGAATTTTCTCAAATATTACACACGATCATTTAGATTTCCATAAAACTTTCGACGGATACATCAAAGCTAAAAAGACTTTTTTCGATGGACTTGACCGATTTGCTTTTGCACTTTCCAACGCCGATGATAAAAATGGAAAGGTCATGCTCCAGAATACATTTGCCCATAAGAAGACCTATGGGATCAAAAGCATGGCCGATTTCAAAGCAAAGATCATCGAAAGCCATTTTGATGGAATGATGCTTTACCTGGATGGTCAGGAAGTGTGGGTAAAGCTGGTGGGAAGTTTCAATGCATACAACATATTAGCGGTGTACGGTGCGGCAATCCTGTTAGAACAGGAAACTGTAAAGGTACTTACCGCACTAAGTAACATTACCGGCGCAGAGGGTCGTTTTGATACCATGATTTCGCCGAAAGGGGTTGTCGGTATCGTGGATTATGCGCACACGCCGGATGCGGTACTGAACGTGTTGGAAACCATCAACGATCTACGGAAAAAGAATGAACAGATCATTACCGTGCTTGGATGTGGAGGGGATCGGGATAAGGCAAAGCGGCCCCAGATGGCAGCCGTTGCTGTGAACAACAGCGATAAGGTGATCATCACGTCAGATAATCCGCGTACGGAAGATCCCCTGCAAATTATCCGCGAAATGGAAACCGGCATTCCCGAAGATGGGAAGCGGAAGGTATTTTCCATTGCCGATAGAAGGGAAGCGATACGGGCTGCTTGCCATTTGGCACAACCAGGAGACATTATTTTGGTAGCAGGAAAAGGTCACGAAAAATATCAGGAGATCAACGGTGAGCGTTTTGATTTTGATGATAAACAGGTTTTAAGCAACGCATTTAACGAACAATAACGCCTATATGCTCTATTATTTATTTACTTGGATAGAACAGTACGTACATATTCCCGGGTCGGGTCTGTTTCAATACATCTCGTTCCGTACAGCTGTGGCGGTTATTGTCTCGTTGATCATCACGACGGGGTATGGCAGTCGCCTGATCCGTGTTTTGCGGGCCAAGCAGGTAGGGGAAACCATCCGGGATCTGGGACTTGAGGGCGAGAAGAAAAAGCAGGGTACACCAACCATGGGCGGCTTGATTATTATAGCCGGTATCATGATCCCAACGTTATTATTTGCCAAACTGGAGAATATTTACGTGATCTTGATGCTGATTACCACTGTTTGGATGGGAGCCATCGGTTTTCTGGATGATTATATCAAAGTATTCCGGAAGAATAAAGAAGGGTTGGCAGGCCGCTTCAAAGTCGTCGGACAGGTAGGCTTGGGAATCATCATTGCCTGTACGATGTATTTTCACCCGCAGATCGTCGTACGTGAAACCGTAAAGAACCCTGCGCCGGGTAGCCAGGTCGAGGCGCATATTCAGGAGGGGACCGGACAGAAATACTACACACGGGATGTCAAGTCAACAAAAACGAATATCCCGTTTTATAAGAATAATGAGTTTGACTACGCAAAAGTATTAAGCGCATTTGGCCTAAATGGTCCTGTCCTTACGTTTATCGTTTTCCTGTTGGTGGTCGTTGTGATCGTGACAGCGGTATCCAATGGAGCCAATATCACAGATGGTATCGACGGGTTGGCAACGGGTACGTCGGCTACCATCGGTGGCACACTCGCAATTTTGGCATATGTATCCGGCAACGTAATCTTTTCCGATTACCTCAACATCATGTATATCCCCAATTCCGGCGAGCTGGTTATCTTCGCCGGCGCATTCGTCGGGGCCTGCACCGGATTTCTCTGGTACAATTCCTATCCGGCACAGGTATTTATGGGGGATACCGGGAGTCTCGCCATCGGTGGTATTATTGCGGCGTTTGCCGTTTTAATACGAAAAGAACTGCTCATTCCCATCTTATGCGGCGTCTTTCTCATTGAAAACTTATCCGTAATCATGCAGGTATCCTATTTCAAATATACCAAGCGTAAATACGGAGAGGGGAAACGGATATTCCGGATGGCTCCCCTGCATCATCATTATCAGAAAAAAGGATATCACGAAGCCAAGATTGTTACGCGGTTCTGGATATTGGGTGTTATCCTGGCAGTACTTACCATCGTAACCTTAAAAGTAAGATAGTGATGGCGGCAATACCTACATATCATTATCCGCAGCAAGGCAAGCTGACCGTATTAGGCGCCGGCGAAAGCGGTGTGGGTACCGCCATACTTGCTCAGAAAAAGGGATTTGACGTATGGGTGTCAGATAGTGGAAAGATTGCTGAACGCTACAAAAAAGAGCTACAGGAGACGGGTATCCGGTATGAAGAAGGCAAGCACAGCGAACAGGAAATAATCAGCTCAGACTTGGTGGTAAAAAGTCCGGGAATACCGCAAAACGTGCCCATCGTGCAACGGCTTAAAGCCGTAGGTATACCGGTAATTGCTGAAATCGAATTTGCCGCGCAATATACCGATGCCAGGCTGATTTGCATTACCGGGTCCAATGGAAAATCGACCACGACGATGCTCACCTGGCACCTATTGAACCACGCGGGGCTCAATGTCGGACTGGCGGGCAATATCGGCCGGAGTTTCGCTTTACAGGTAGCGCGTGAGCAATACGATTACTACGTGCTGGAATTAAGCAGTTTTATGTTGGATGATATGGAACATTTCCGTGCCAATGTGGCGGTATTGCTGAACATTACACCCGATCACCTTGACCGATACGATTACAAGCTCGAAAATTATGTCGATTCTAAATTCCGGATCATCCGGAACCAACAACCGGAAGACCTGTTTATCTACTGCGCGGACGATCCCGTTACCGTGCAGGGTTTAGAGAAACATCATCCAATCGCTAAAATGCTCCCATTCAGTATCGTCAAGCATGTCGAGCCTGGGGCATACCTAACTAGCAACAATGAAATAGTGATTAACATACCACATCAAGATACATTTACAATGGATATCAACGAACTTTCGCTTCAGGGCAAACACAACGTGTACAACAATATGGCTTCCGGTTTGGTGGCCAAAGCGCAGGAACTTCGCAATGCTACCATGAAGGAAAGCATGGGATCGTTTAAGAACATCCCTCACCGCCTTGAATTTGTAGCCTGCATTGCAGGGGTCAATTACATTAACGATTCCAAAGCAACCAACGTGAATGCAGTATGGTATGCACTGGAAAGCCTCGCTCCGCAGGTTGTACTGATCATGGGCGGTGTAGATAAAGGCAATGATTACGAGATGCTCCGTGACCTGGTACGTACCAAGGTGCGGGCAATCGTCTGCATCGGAAAAGACAATTCGCGGATCTATGACTCGTTGGAGGAAGACGCACAAATCATCGTGAACAGCTCCAGCATGCGCGATGCGGTCGAGATCGCTTCCCATCTTGCCCAAAAGGGTGATACTGTGCTGTTGTCGCCTGCCTGTGCAAGTTTCGACTGGTTTAAGAATTTTGAGGATCGGGGAGAGCAGTTCAAGGAAGCCGTAATGGATTTATAGTAGCCGATAGCTGACAGCCAACAGCTGACAGCCGATAGCTGATAACTAACAAAAACATGGAAAAGGCATTTTCGAAACTAAAAGGAGACCGCTGGTTATGGATCATTATTATTATCCTGTCGGTTTGGTCGTTGTTAGCCGTATATAGTTCGGTTGGAACACTGGCTTATAAAGAGGGCAAGGGTACGGAGGTATACCTGATTAAACATACTTTATTGATATTCGGTGGTTTTGCGCTGATGTATTTTTCACATTTGCTGGACTACCGTTGGTATGCGGGCATTTCCAAAATTCTGATGGCTGTCACCATTCCGCTATTACTATACACACTTATTTTCGGAGATACCATCAACGATGCAAACCGTTGGGTGACGATCCCGGTAATCAACCAGACATTCCAGACGTCCGATTTGGCAAAGTTGGCACTCATTACGTTTCTCGCCCGGACGCTGACCCGTAAACAGGAAAACATCAAAGACGTAAAAAAAGCGTTCCTGCCCATTATGGGGTCTGTCTGCCTCATCTTTGCATTGATAGCCCCAGCCAACCTTTCCACGGCACTGATGCTGTTTGGCGTGAGTGTGTTGTTGTTAATCATCGGTCGTATCAGCATCAAGCAGATCGCTTACGTTTGCCTGGGGGTTTTTGTATTGTTGGTTTTGGTGGTTTCGCTAGGGCCAAGAAAGCAGACTTATATGTCGCGCGTGCAAACATATATGAGTGGCGAAGCTGCCGATGACGACAAGTCGTTTCAGTCCGATCATGCCAAGATAGCCATTGCAACCGGCGGATTGTTTGGCAAAGGGCCTGGCAATAGTTCCCAACGGAACGTGCTGCCTCATCCGTATTCAGATTTTATCTTCGCCATTATTGTTGAAGAATATGGCGCGATTGGCGGCTTCGTGCTGGTATGTCTATACGTAGCCCTCATGTTCCGGTGTATCCGTATCGTAACGCTTAGTCCCAAGGCTTTCGGTGCCTTACTGGCCGCCGGTTTGGGTTTCAGCCTTACCTTGCAGGCGCTTGGAAATATGGCGGTAGCTGTAGGGCTCGGTCCGGTTACGGGAATCCCGTTACCGTTAGTGAGTATGGGGGGGACCTCAATATTGTTTACCAGCGTAGCTTTTGGGATTATCTTAAGTGTGAGCCGGAACATTGACGAACTGAAAGAGAAGGGAACGGAACGCACAGCCAGAAAAGTGGTAATTGGCGAAATTCCAGCGATGGGATAAGTTTGAAGAATAAATAAAATCAGGTAAAAGACATGGCAAAGCGGATTATCATCAGCGGCGGGGGTACCGGAGGGCATATCTTTCCTGCTATTGCTATTGCCCATGCAGTGAAACGACTGGCCCCCGATACTCAGTTTCTTTTTGTGGGGGCCAACGGGCGGATGGAAATGGATAAGGTACCTGCAGCAGGATATGAGATCGTAGGGCTGGACATTCAGGGAATTGATCGGAAATCAATATGGAAAAATCTCACGCTGCCCTTCAAACTTTACAAAAGTATCAGCAAAGCACGGCAGATTGTCCGGGATTTTAAGCCGGATGTTGCCGTGGGAGTAGGAGGATATGCATCGGGACCGCTGCTTCATACCGCTGCACAAATGGGTATTCCCTGTTTGATTCAGGAGCAGAATTCCTACGCTGGTGTCACCAATAAGCGTTTGGGAAAGAAGGTTAATAAGATATGCGTCGCTTTTGACGGAATGGAACGGTTCTTTCCCAAGGAAAAAATTCTATTTACGGGAAATCCAATCCGGCGGGAGTCGGTGGAGATTTATAATAAACGATTCGAGGCGGCCGAATTGCTGAGCCTTTCTCCACACCGAAAGACCGTTTTGTTAACCGGTGGAAGTTTGGGCGCACGCACGTTAAACGAATGCATGCTGGCTGGCCTTGATAAACTCGTCAACGCAGAGGCACAGGTAATTTGGCAATGCGGTGCATATTATTACGACGAGCTGAACCGCGTTGTAGCAGATAGGTATAAAGACCAGGTGAAACTGACGGCCTTCCTTCATCGGATGGATTTGGCGTATGCAGCTGCCGATATCATCATTGCGCGGGCAGGCGCAGGCACCATCGCAGAGCTCTGTGTGGTAGGCAAGCCAGCCATTCTGGTGCCTTCGCCGAATGTCGCCGAAGATCATCAGACCAAAAATGCGCTGGCATTGGTAACTAAAAATGCAGCACTGATGGTGAGCGATGCGGAAGCTCCCCAGAAATTGATCGATACGGCGTTGAATCTGTTAAATGACCGGAAACAGGGCGCCATATTGGAGGCGAATATTAAACAACTTGCCATTTTGGATGCAGACGAAGTGATTGCACGGGAAGTGCTGAAACTGGCGGGAGAACATCACACGAAAAAATAGGTATAAGACAAATATGAACGTAGATAACATCAGACAGGTATACCTTATCGGGATTGGCGGCATCGGCATGAGTGCCTTGGCACGGTATTTCCGTCACCTGGGCTGTTTGGTGGGAGGGTATGACAAGACGGAAACCATATTGACGAAACAACTGGTTGCCGAAGGTATCCCCGTTACCTATACCGATGATTTTACATTGGTAGATGATTCCTTCAAGGCTACCGATGAACATACATTGATTATTTATACGCCGGCGGTCCCAAGTGAATTAGGTATCCTTAATCAATTTCAACAACTGGGACATACCCTATTTAAACGTTCGCAGGTGCTTGGATTGATCAGTCAGAAACGGTTTACAATAGCCGTGGCAGGTACACATGGCAAAACGACTACTTCTACACTTATTGCACACATCCTGACCGACAGTGGGTATGGATGCGCTGCATTTTTGGGTGGAATCAGTACCAATTATAACAGCAATGTGCTTTTCTCTGACAGCAAGGTTGTGGTGGTAGAAGCGGATGAATACGATCGGTCATTTCTGACGCTGTATCCTGATATTGCCGTGGTGACATCGGCAGATGCAGATCATTTGGACATCTATGGAGATAAAAATCAGCTGCGCGAATCTTTTTCGCTGTTTCTGAATCAATTGCACCCAGATGGAATAAGTATTGTAAAAACGGGATTGCCGTTTGAAGCGGATATACGATATGCTGCCGGTATACCAACGGACGCTTATGCCGATCGGATTCGTGTGGAAGGAGACGCGTTCTTTTTTGACTACATCGGGCAGGGAGGGAAGTTGGCAAATGTGCATTTGGGAATACCGGGTAAACACAACGTCGAAAATGCGGTCGCTGCTATTACGGTCGCGCGGCAATTGGGAATTCCCGATGCGAAGATCGTTCAGGCACTGTCGTCGTTTTCCGGCGTAAAACGTCGTTTTGAATACATTGTAAAGACAGATGATACCATCTATATTGATGATTATGCGCATCATCCCGAAGAATTAAGGGCTTTTCTATCGGCAGTGAGACAACTGTATCCCGAGAAGAAATTAACAGCGGTTTTCCAACCCCATTTATTCACCCGGACGCGCGACTTTGCAGATGGATTTGCGGAAGTACTTTCCGAGGTGGATACGTTGCTGCTATTGGAGATTTACCCCGCAAGGGAATTGCCGATAAAGGGCGTCGATTCACGGATGTTGCTTGACAAAATAACGATAACCGAT
This sequence comes from Parapedobacter defluvii, assembly GCF_014642075.1. Classification (GTDB taxonomy): domain Bacteria; phylum Bacteroidota; class Bacteroidia; order Sphingobacteriales; family Sphingobacteriaceae; genus Parapedobacter; species Parapedobacter defluvii. The sequence continues at coordinate 32,185 of NZ_BMIK01000012.1, forward strand.
AAACACATTGTAACGCCAGACAACGTAAAGGATTATGTACGCAAATGCAGGCCGGAACTGCTGGTAACCATTGGGGCGGGAGACATCGATTTATTAGTGGAACCCTTGAAAGCGATTTTAAAAGATGCTTAAACAACTCGCATATCAATTCAATTGGCGCGGTTTGCTGTATGCCGTGACGGGGCTTCTTGTATTGGCAGGATTGGTGTTGCTCATGGGATTTATCGGCACAAAAAGCAGTGAACAAGGCTGCTCCGACGTACAGGTTGTTGTGTTGGGTAATGAATCATTTATTGAACAGAAGGACATTATGGCACTACTGGTTGAAAAGTACGGCGAACTGGTAGGACGTACGTTGGAATCGATTCCCATTCACGAGATGGAAACGGATTTGCGGCAGATTCCATTTGTCTTTTCCGCTATCGTGACCATTGATATGGATGGCGTATTGACTGTGCGGGTTAAGCAACGGGAAGCTGTGGTACGGGTCATCAATGAAAAAGGACTGGATTTTTATATCGATATGCAGGGGCATAAAATGCCTGTGTCACTCAAGTATGTGCCACATGTACCGGTTGTGAATGGATACATTTCCGAGCCTTATAACGGTGCACTTGATAGTATCGAGAGTCAATTGGTTAAGGATATATTCAAAACGGCGCAATTTATCAGTAATGACAGTATTTGGAATAGCCAGGTGGTACAGCTATACGTCAACGAACAGCGCGATATCGAACTCATACCCCGGGTGGGCAACCAGCAGATCATTTTGGGCAATGCAGACTCGCTGGAGCGAAAATTTGATAAATTGAAATTATTTTACAGCAAAATCGTACCGAAAACGGGCATCGGAGCGTATAAATCAGTTAATTTAAAATTTGCGGGGCAGCTTGTTTGCGAACGAAGCGAACACTTCAAACCCGAGGATATCATCGTTCAGGATTCAACACAACAAAATAATAGTAGCAACAATACACAATAGCGTTATGAAAACCAAAATGAAAACCGAAAGAGACTCGCCAATCGTAGTGGGACTTGATATTGGTACCACTAAAATATGCGTCACAGTGGGAAGACGCAGCGGGACGAATAAGATTGAAATCCTTGGCGTGGGTAAAGCCGAATCATCAGGTGTAAGCCGCGGAGTAGTGGCCAATATCCAAAAGACGGTCAACAGCATTGTCCAAGCCGTGGAAGAGGCGGGGGGGCAATCCAATGTGGATGTGAAAGTCGTCAATGTGGGTATCGCCGGACAGCATATTAAAAGTATTCAGCATCGGGGCATTCTTACCCGGAAAGACGACAACGAAATCAGCCGCTGGGATATTGAACGGTTGATCGAAGACATGTATAAACTCGTGCTGCCTCCGGGTGAGGAAATTATCCATGTGCTTCCACAGGAGTTTACCATAGACAATGAGCCGGGTATCAAAGATCCCATCGGGATGGCAGGCCGGCGGATGGAAGCCAATTTCCACATCATTTCAGGACATGTAAGCGCAATCAAGAACATCAAAAAATGCATCGATAACGCTTCTTTGGAAGTGCAGGATCTTATCCTCGAACCATTGGCATCTTCCGAAGCCGTATTGGATGAGGCCGATAAAGATGCCGGCGTCGTGTTAGTGGATATCGGTGGAGGGACAACAGACGTTGCGATCTTCCACGAGGGAATTATCCGCCATACCGCAGTAATTCCATTAGGAGGCAACATCGTAACGGAAGATATCAAACAAGGGTGCGCCGTATTACGTAACCAGGCCGAGTTATTGAAAATCCGGTTCGGCTCAGCATTGGCCGATGAGAATAAGGAGAATGAGGTCATCTGCGTGCCGGGACTCCGGGGGCGTGAACCCAAAGAAATTTCTGTAAAAAATCTTGCCTATATTATCCAGGCACGGATGGAGGAGATTATTGAGCACGTTTATTACGAAATTAAATCTTCGGGATACGAAAATAAACTGATCGGTGGAATTGTCATTACAGGTGGAGGAGCGCAGCTGAAGCACCTCGTGCAGTTAGTGGAATACATCACCGGCATCGATTGCCGCGTCGGATTCCCCAACGAGCATTTGGCGAAAAACGAAGTGCTGCCTAAAAATGTGTATGACGAGCTGAAAAGCCCATTGTACGCAACCGGCATCGGCCTGTTAATTAAGGGAATACAAGCAGAAGAAGAGCAGGCTGAGCTGAATGAAAAACCCGGAAGCCAGGTGTCTGTGAAGGATATTACAGAGAAGGGCTATAAAGAAAAAGGGCTTTTCAAGTGGTTTAAAGACATCATTAAGGACGGAAACGAAATTGATGACGAAAGTTATTTAGGCAAGAAATAATTTTCAACAATTGCTGTTTTTTCCACATTATTAACAATTGTGGAAAACTATTGTGTAAAAAGTGCTATTATTACGCTACGATTATAGTGTAGAATTGAGTTTTGTATACCGCTCTGTTCGAGCAAAATACGATTGAGTTATGTCTTTTAAGTTTGAAATGTTAAAGGAACAGTCGGCAATTATCAAGGTAATTGGCGTTGGTGGAGGCGGTGGAAATGCAGTCAACCACATGTATAAGCAAGGGATCAGTGGTGTAGATTTCATTGTCTGCAACACAGATGCGCAAGCACTTGAACTGAGCCCCATTCCCAACAAAGTACAGTTAGGAGCAAGCCTAACAGAAGGGATGGGAGCCGGGGCAGATCCCACCGTAGGGGAGAACTCAGCCATCGAGAGTATCGAAGATATCAAACGCATGTTGGGCTCGAACACCAAAATGCTGTTTATCACGGCCGGGATGGGTGGCGGTACCGGTACAGGTGCGAGTCCCGTGTTGGCCAAGGCGGCAAAAGAATTGGGAATCCTTACGGTAGCTATTGTCACCACGCCATTTGCTTTTGAAGGCAAAAGGAGGCGTGTGCAGGCGGAGGAAGGTTTGGGCGAATTAAGGAAATATGTAGATTCCTATCTGGTTATTTCCAACGACCGGCTCCGGGATATCTTTGGAAACCTCACCATGACAGCAGCTTTCGCAAAAGCAGATGATATCCTCACTACCGCGGCAAAAGGCATTGCTGAAATTATCACCATTCCCGGGTATGTGAATGTGGATTTCAAGGATGTACGGACCGTGATGAACGATAGCGGTGTAGCCATCATGGGCAATGCGGTTGCCGAGGGCGAACAACGGGCATTACGAGCGGTGGAAGGAGCGTTGGCATCGCCACTCCTGAAGGACAACGAGATCGAAGGCGCACGCTATATTTTGCTTAATATCACTTCCGGCAAGCAGGAAGTAACCATGGATGAGGTGACCATCATTACGGATTACATCCAGGATAAAGCGGGTTTATCAGCCGATTTGATCTGGGGTAATTGTATCAATGAATCCTTTGAGAACGAATTGTCGGTAACCATTATCGCGACCGGTTTCCAAACCTCTGAAGAACGGATAAAGGAAAAGGAAAACGAGCGGATTGAAATTCCCCTTACCCCCGAAGAGTCAAAAGCTCCTTATGTAAAGCCGATTAATCGCTTTGTTCAACGGGAAACCGCAGCAACCGACAGCGAACCGGTTCTCAAATCCGATGTGGAAGAACACAGCGAACCGAAGTCCACTGTACAGCAAGTCGATCTATTCAGCAATCCGGTATCAAAACCCCAGTTGCGGAACAGCACGCCTGATAAGGATGGAATCATCCGTCACACATTGGCCCCCCAAGAGCAGCAGGCCGAGGAAAAAGAGACAGACGATGGGTACGAGGTGAAAACCACACCGTCTGCTTTTCATTTTGAGTTGCCTTCGGTAGTTGATGACAAGGCACCCGAAGTTGACGATACGCCCACCAATGATAAGGATTATCCGGCTGCGGCAGCACCCGCACCGGTAGAATCCACTTACAAGGCGGATGAACATAAAACTCCGGATTACGTGGAAAAAGAATTGCTCAAAACCAAAGAACGCATTTTACGGCTTAAGGAGCTGAGCATGAAATTGAAATCGGCAAACGGTCTGCAGGAACTGGAAACGGAACCGGCCTACCGCCGGAAACAGATGGCATTGGACGATGTACCGCACTCATCGGAGTCTCAGGTTTCAAGATTTACGTTATCGACCGATGAGGGCATTACGGAAATCCGACCAAACAACTCTTTTTTACATGACAATGTAGATTAGGCACCGGTTGCCTAGTTGTGAATCATAACTGTTTGGTGGAAGTTCGTTAGAATGGAACACCAAGCAGTTTTTTTATACCCATTACGGATAGCAGTTATGTAAATTTAGTGTAAACAACCGGGGTGTATGCCAACAGTTATGAACGCCTTGTATTGGTAACATTTGATTTAAAGTTTATCTTTGCAACAATTTTTTTGTACAAATTATATTGAAACACGATATTGGACTTATTTGATAAAATCGCAAAAAATTTCGGGCCAATCGGGCAACACTATGAATGGTCACACGGCTATTTTTCATTTCCAAAACTGGAAGGGGAAATAGCACCCCGCATGCTATTCCAGGGAAAGGAACATCTGGTTTGGAGCCTGAATAACTACCTCGGACTGGCAAACCACCCGGAAATAAGAGAGGTGGACGCACAAGCAGCGGCAGATTACGGATTAGCCTACCCCATGGGCGCTCGGATGATGTCCGGAAACAGCATACACCACGAAGAGCTGGAACAGGATCTGGCTACCTTCGTCGGTAAAGAGGACGCATTCTTGCTCAATTACGGTTATCAGGGGATGGTCTCTATCATTGATGCCTTGTTAGACCGTAACGATGTGGTAGTTTACGATGCCGAATCACACGCTTGCATCGTAGACGGTGTGCGGTTGCATCTGGGGAAGCGTTTTGTCTATCGGCATAACGATATTGAAAGCTGTGAAAAACAGCTGGCAAGGGCCAGCAAATTAGCCAATGCCAACGGCGGGTCGGTTCTACTGATCACAGAAGGTGTTTTCGGAATGTCCGGTGCCCAGGGGCACCTGAAAAAGATTGCTGCGTTGAAGAAGCAATATGGATTCCGGATGCTGGTAGATGATGCCCACGGATTTGGTACCATGGGCCCAACGGGGGCCGGTACCCACGAAGCCCAGGATTGTGTAGAAGATATTGACATATATTTCGGGACATTTGCGAAATCAATGGCCGGGATCGGTGCATTTGTGGCTTCCACCCGGGAAGTAATTACCTACCTGCGATATAACATGCGCTCCCAGACATTTGCAAAGTCACTGCCCATGCCGATGGTAATCGGATTAAAAAAGCGGTTTGAATTGTTAAAAAACAGTCCTGAATTACGGGAGAAGCTGTGGAACATCGCACTGACTTTGCAAAAAGGGCTCACTGAGCGCGGGTTTGACATTGGGGCTACCAATACCATGGTGACCCCCGTATTCCTTAAGGGTGATCTTAACGAAGCAACGGCCCTCACGCGCGATTTAAGAGAAATACACGGTGTATTTTGTTCCATTGTGGTATATCCTGTTATACCCAAAGGGCTCATCGAGCTAAGACTCATCCCCACGGCCGTCCATACGGCAGAAGATGTTGCATATACATTGGACGCCTTTACCGCCATCAGCGAAAAATTGCAAGCAGGTTATTATAAACAGGCGGTTTCTTTACAATCGGAATAGTTTAAATCTATATAATCACAAAAAAGGGGTCAAAAAGCGATTTTATAAGCTTTTTGACTCTTTTTGTTTTGTTGGTTGATTTTTAAGTTATTTTATTGTAAATCAGTTAGATATAGTCTTTATCGCACTGTCCGTTGTATGGATGTGGTGTTGATTGTGGAAAAAAAAGTGCATTTAGAGCTTGTTTTGCGCGTTTTTTAGTTTTTTTTTCCGAAAAAAGATTCTACTTTTAACGCACTGTAGATTATTAACTTAATTAAATTTTAAACTAAAGGAGTATTTATTATGGCAAGTATTCAAAAATTCAATGAGCTTAAAAGCTTGATCGAGGGATTAGATGGGGATGCTGACAAATTCTTCAACAAAGGCAATAACGCTGCCGGAACACGGGTACGGAAAGGCTTACAGGATGTGAAAAACCTGGCACAGGCAATTCGCTTGGAAATCCAAGAAGCAAAAAACGCGAAATAGGCATAACCGTAACGATACGTCAAACGTTCGTTGAGCCCTGGTAACCTCCGGGGCTTTTTTATTTTTTGTCGAATAAAATATATAGCTTAGTATTCCAATTACTTGTGCCATGTTGAATTATGGGAAAGTGCTGTTGTTATTCATTGCCTGTTTGCCGATGCGGGTGATGGCACAACAACATCCCCATTATACCATGTACATGGCCAACAATTTTGTACTTAACCCTGCTTTGGCAGGGATCGAATCTTATACGGACCTTAAATTAGCAGCCCGTTCACAATGGACAGGCATCGCCGATGCACCCAAAACCATATATGCTACCGTTAATTCTCCGTTGAATGCGCAGGATCCCAGAAAGAATAGGATTGGGATTGGCGGCAAGGTCATTGCGGATCAGACCGGTCCGATTTCACTTTCTTCGGCTGAGCTGAACGGTGCTTATCACCTGCCTCTGAATCAAACATATCGGCTGTCTTTCGGAGTGGGCGCAGGGGTGAATTATCACCGGCTTGATGTTCAAAAAGTGCAATTAGACGACCCAAGCGATCCCTTATATAACCAAGGTGATTTTAAGCAATTAACACCCGCGGTAAGTGCCGGATTGTGGTTTTATTCGGAGGACGTATATGTGGGTATCTCCGTCCAAAATTTGCTGGAAAATGATTTTGGCTTTTCAGAGACTGAAAATTTACGAATGCCCATACGTCGACATTATTTTGCAACCGCAGGCTATCGGTTTGCATTTAGCGATTTTTATCTGACCCCATCGGCGATGCTGAAATTTGTGTCTCCTGCACCCATGGCTTACGATGTCAATCTTAAAGGGCAGTTTTCGGATACATTCTGGGCGGGTCTTACGTGGCGACACCGTAACGGTGTAGCCGCAATGGCCGGATTTTTCATTAGCTCGACGTTGAATGTGGCATATGCCTACGATTTTGTTGACGCCGATCTACGCAGGCATTCGATGGGGTCACACGAAATCATTCTGGGAATTAATATAAATAATCAATGGGGGCCGAAATGCCCGACAATCGTATGGTAAACCAATGAAACCTGCATGAGCTGCCGTTCAAAAAAAGGATACGAATAAATCCGCTCATGCAAGTTTCATTGCTACTTAAAAGCAAGTTATTCAAATAAAAAAAGCATGATCTCTAATTACCTTACGGGAATAGGTGGTCTGATCGCGGCTCTGTTTATCAGTTTGACTGGATATGCACAAAGCGGTTCAGTGGGTGATCCGATTATCAACATTACCTTTGGAACGGCAACAGATCCGAATTTCGGTGGAGGAACCACGACGTATTTCCACAATCAGACCAGCGAACTGAATGATGGTGAATACCGGCTGGGTAGCAATATCAATCAGGGCCGCACGGGTTGGCATAATCTCCGTGACCATACAAATGGGCAGGGTGAAGGCATGATGCTGATTGTGAATGCCAGTTACGATGCGGGAGAGTTTTATCGCATTCGTGTATCGGGATTGTGCCAAGATACCCGCTTCCGGTTTAGCGCGTGGATTGCAAATGCAAACCGTGCAGAGGAATGTGATGGAAATCCGATACCCCCGAATGTACGGTTTGTTGTTGAAGATCTGAATGGCAATGTGGTAAGTTCACCTTATGCCACAGGGAACATACAGGCTACGTCTTCCCCATTATGGCAGCAGTACGGCTTTGAATTCGATACGGGAAACCAATCCGAGTTCGACCTGGTACTTATCAATGACAATCCGGGTGGCTGTGGCAATGATCTCGCTATCGATGATATCCAGTTCAGGCCCTATGGTCCACAGCTCTCGTTAATCATGGATGAGACCTTTAGGCAAGCGGATACCTTGTTTTTCTGCGAAGATGACGTCTCGCCGATTACGCTCAGTGCCAAAATCATTTCCGACGACAGCTATGCAACGGCTCCTGCGTACCAATGGCAGACCCGGCAGGAGGGACAGGTATCGTGGATAGATATGCCCGGTAAAAATGATCCACAGCTCAGCATCACACCCACACCTAACCAATGGTACCGGCTCACCGTAGCGGCAACGACGGGTAACCTTGATAACTTGCTTTGCCGGATTTCCTCCGATTCCATTCGGCTTGCACGGATTGTGCCGCAGGCAGATATTGCCGATATAGAAATGCCGGGGCCGATATGCGACGATAGTTCCATCCAGTTGGATCCACCTGAATATACAGGAGCTGGTCCCCTCACTTATCAATGGCTCTTGGATGATGGCAACGGGGTGAGTGAGTTGCCGGGAGCCACGTCAACTGACTATGAGTTCCAAGCCCGTGCAGCAGGCACTGTCCGATTGTTGCGGCAAGCCGTTAATGGCTGTGGTGACCCCTTCATCACACATATTTTCGAGGTTGAGGTGACGGAAACCATTCATACTGCCCTTACGCTGCCCCAAGATGTGATCTGTGTGGATGACGGATTCTTATTGCTTTCCGGTGGGATCCTTATCAATAGCGATGGTGAAGGTGTCTACAGTGGCAATGGGGTTGTTGATGGCCGTTTCTACCCGACTTTGGCAGGTGTCGGTGAGCATGCGATTACCTTTTCGCCGCCACCGGGCACATTATGTGCGGTCCCCTCACAGGCGACCATCACCGTGTTAGACTCGATATACCTTGAGCCAATGGCAGAGATCGTACTATTGCGAGGCCAACACATTACGCTGCGCGCTCAAACTGATGCGTCACAATTCCGTTGGAGCAACGAGCCCGGACTGGATAATTATCATATCCAAAACCCGGTTGCATCTCCCGATGAAACCACAACCTACACGCTTACCGCAGCGAATTCTGCTGGATGCGAGAAGACAGTCAACGTCACGGTTACCGTGTTGAAAGACCTCAGCGTGCCCAATAGTTTTACTCCCAATGGCGATGGGTTCAACGATACCTGGCAAATCAACGGACTGGAGGAATATCCCAACGTTGTTATTCAGGTGTTTAATAGATGGGGGACCCTGGTGTTTTCGTCAAAAGGCTATTCGATACCATGGGACGGCTCTTTCAATGGTGCCCCACTGCCGGTGGCCACCTATTATTATACGCTGTCATCCGATGTGTTGCCGCGGCCTATATCCGGATCGATATCCATTTTAAAGTAGGAACTGCCTTTTCCGTTTCTGGTATTTTTTGTATTATCGCTGCAAACATACACACGATGACCAATAAACGAAATAATCCGATATGGGTGATGAGTTCGGCGTTCGATACCCTTGGGTTGCCCGAACTAGTCAAGGCAACGCAATCTATTGGTGCTCAGGGCATCGATCTGTGCGTTTTCCGCCGCGATGGGACACGGCAGGATCACGTAGCCACCCATTTGGATTACGACCGCTTCACTCCTGACACGGCAATGCAACTCATCGATGAGTTTAATGCTGCAGGTTTGCGGCTATCGGTAGGGTCTTTTGAAAACCTCATCGGTGGCGATCCGGCGGAACGGATCAGGAATCAGAACCACCTGCTGAAACTGATCCGGATCGCTTATTTGCTGGGCGGCAATGCCAACGATGTGAAGGTTGGGACATTTGTGGGTTATAACCATGAACTCGGTGCAGAAGATGGCGGGTTCCAGAAGAACCTGGATGAGTATAAAAAGGTTTTTGCACCGATCGTCTCTTACGCAGAAGACCATGGAGTGACCATATTGTATGAAAATTGCCCGATGGAGGGATGGCGTCCAGCATCGTATACCACTACTTATAACAATCTGCCGGGAGTATTGGCAGCCCGCAAACTCATGTATGCGCTTATTCCCAGCAAAGCACACGGCGAAATCTACGATCCTTCGCACGATGTCTGGCAGCATACAAATCCGGTTGATGTGATTGCGCAGAGTGATATCTCACGTATCCACCGCATCCATGTAAAGGCCACACGTAACCTGAAAACCCGGGCACGAATAGATTGGGGAGGCATGTACCCGATGCAGTTGGTGGATGCGGGTTTAGCGGAGCGGGCTGGCGTCGACGTGCCGAAAAGCGACTGGGACCGCCACCATTACGAGGCGATGCTACCCGGTTTCGGTGGATCAGATAGTATGGATTGGCGTGCATTTGTCGACCTGCTTTCCGATCGGGGCTTTTCCGGTCCGTATGAGATTGAAAATGAAGCAAGCAATTCAAAAGACACCGGTAATCCGGCGGCTATCATACAGGGCTTTCAAACAGCTACTGCTTTTTTAGCACCCATGCTATGGGAGATAGATCCCCAAAAAGGGTATCAGCACCGGGATATTGCTCCGTTGTCTCAGCCTGCACTGCCCGATGTGCCGGTTGTGACCATCGACAGGCTATCGTGATATCAAACGCCGGAGTGCAGGCGGAATTTTTCGATCAATTCAGCGATGTTATCGACCTGTAGCTTTTCGAAAATACGTGTTTTATAGGTGCTTACCGTAGATGTGCTGAGATTTAATGCCTTAGATACTTCCATAATGCCCATGCCCTGCACCAGGTATTTGGCAACGTCCACTTCCCGATTGGAAAGTTTATTCAGGGGGTTGTCTGCTCTAAGGACGGATTTTCCCATGGTCAGCGTGTTGTAATACAACTCTCTTACTTCCGGGCTCATGTATTTGCCCCGTTGGATAACCGCGAGTATTGCTTCTTTTAAATCGGCCTTTGACGTGTTTTTGTTTAAGTAACCTGCCGCACCAGCCTGCAGGTAACGGAGCGCATATAAGGTTTCATCATACGAAGAAAACACCAATATTTTAATGTTGGGCTGTACAACCAACACTTTTTCAATCATTTTGATGTTATTTCCGCCCGGCATATTGATGTCGAGAAGCAGTAAGTCGTACGGCCGCTCAGATAACAGTTTGATCATCTCATTAAAATCCTCGGCTTGGGTTACCTTTGCTAAAGGCAAGGCTTCCTTTACGACGATTGATGTGCCCAGCCTAACGATGCCGTGATCATCTGCTATCAAGATCTCTGTCATTTGTAATAAATGTTTGTCATAGACGCACCGTATTCACGGCGCTTGGTTATTTCATAAGTAATGAATGTCAACATCCACAAACTTTGCAAATATAGCGCAAAATATATTTGCATTAACCTTTTAGGTTAAATTTAATGGATTGTCGGTAAAAATATGTGCCGAACGGTTAATTTATGCGGTAGATAAATGTTACATTCGGCCGATGGACTGAAGCCTGCGTGGGTTGCTACTGAAAAAGATACTTGCTAACTCAAACAGGCCTGTTGCCTTTTATGAACAATGATAAAAAAAAATTTGATTAAACGCTAAAAATGTCCAATTTAGGGTTTAGAAAATATTTAATTAAAAATTTAACCTTATTGTTTATGGGATTTTTAAAGGAGTTTAAGGAGTTTGCCATGCGCGGAAGCGTAGTCGATCTCGCCGTGGGTGTGGTTATCGGCGGAGCCTTTGGCAAAATCGTCACCTCATTGGTAGATGATATCATCATGCCTCCTATCGGATATCTGACCGGGGGAATCGATTTCTCGCAGATGCGATATGTGATCCAGCCCGGAGACGAGGCAAGTGGTGCGGCTGAGGTTGCGATCGCTTATGGAAACTTCATCAACGTCGTTATCCAATTTATCATTGTCGCTTTCTGTATCTTCTTGGTGATAAAAGGGATCAATGCACTGAAGCGGAAAGAAGAAGAAGTTCCGGCAGCTCCGCCAGCGCCCTCAAACGAGGAAGTGTTGCTGACAGAAATCAGGGACTTACTCCGAACAAAACAGTAATAAAAACATGGGCGCCCCACGGCGCCTTTTTTATTAAAAGGTCTTAGCGATATCCGGACGGGTGAGAATGACAAAATGCGCCAAATGGCTGAAGGCGGCCCAGTCCGGATCAGGAAACGAATCGTGTGGGAAACAGGAGATGTTGGATACAGTCATGCGCCGAGCATAGTTATGCAATTGGGCAATGGTGCCCAGTTGTTCATCGCTGTGAAAACGGCCGTTTAGGTGCAGGATTTTTTTTACCGACTTCTTTTTTGCCAATTTGCTGATCCGATAAGCCATAGTGGCATCCCATAAATTCTGGCTTTGGTATATTTTTAGATTGCCCATCCCTTCATGACCGCCCATGAGGCCTGCGAATTTGTCAAAGTAGGCGCCGGTCAGGGTGTCTATCGGAAGGGGAGCAAGCAAGGATCTGGCGGATTTATCCAATGCCTGGAGGCTTTCCAGGCCTTCGCGGGTTACCCGGTTGGTATAACGGCTCGGTGCATTTGCCGCCAGTACCGGCAAATGATGCGTTTTGGCATACTCGACCATCGGACGGTAATCCGTATAGTTGTTCCATAGCACAGCGTCTTTTGAGAGGTTGCGCTCGGTAACGATATTGGATAGGTATTCATCCAATACCAGTTGATCATCACTGACAAACATTTCCATAGAAAGTGCTATCCCTTCGTAGCGTTCATCCATTGCCTTCAACAGTTCGTATTCCAGTACATGAGCCACAGAATCGTTGTGCTCTTCGCCGAAGAATACAACATCGGTATTTTGTAAGGCATCTGTCAGTTGCTGCAAGGTAATTTCCCGTTGCGCGCGGGTGTCGTATATGCGATATAAGGCACTGTCTAGTTGAAAGGCGAGCGCTGCTGAAGGCAACAGACCGATCAAGCAGCAAAACATCCATTTTGTCATGTTGCGAATATACAGCTTTTCGGAGGCTTGGTGTCATGTGAAAAAATATCAATGATAAATTTGATATTTATCTGATTAACCTGTACATTTGCGCTCTCATTTTCGAGGGTTATTACTAAAGATATTAAGCGTCATGAAGAGAACATTTCAGCCGTCGCTACGGAAAAGAAGAAATAAGCATGGGTTCAGAGAGCGCATGAGCACCGCAAATGGCCGCCGGGTATTGGCTGCAAGGCGCGCGAAAGGCCGCAAGCGTTTGACCGTATCGGACGAAGGCCGTCACAAAGCCTAATTTCCGCATTACCGGTGACTGCTTGCGTCCGGAGCCTTCAACCGGTTTCGGATAGGTCATCGATGATGAAAAAGCATACATTTCCAAAAGAAGAACGATTGTGTAGTAAAAGGCTGATCGATAGCCTTTTCCGGGATGGTTCTTCTTTTTTCATTTATCCCTATCGGATTACATACCTCCGCGTGGAAGGATTGCAACCCCCTGTTCAGGTATTGCTCTCGGTATCCAAGCGACGGTTTCGTCATGCGGTGCATCGGAACCTACTGAAACGCCGCATGCGGGAAGCCTATCGTCTCCAGAAAAATGAACGGTTGTATCCGGTTTTTGAAAGCCAGCCTTTGGGGCTAGTTTTGGCCATACAATACGTGGGAAAGGAAGTGCTCGATTATGCATTCCTGTATAAACGGATGACCGATGTATTGAAAAGACTGGAGGAAGAAATGCAATGAATCCGCTACGGTTTGTCTGGAAAAAAATAATCGGACCTGCGTTAGGAGGTGTCTTTCTGGTGTTGATCCGGGCATATCAGCTGTTATTGTCGCCTATGCTCGGTGCCTCCTGCCGTTATACACCCACCTGCTCACAATATGCCGTAGAAGCTATTCGCAAATATGGCCCGTTCAAAGGTGGGTGGCTTGCCATAAAACGGATTGCCCGCTGTCATCCCTGGGGAGGGCATGGTCATGATCCAGTTCCCTAACTCCGCAAAATTCATTACTTTCGCATTCAGCTATGTCCAACCATCATATCCTTCAATTCGAAACGGCTACGCAGGTATGTTCCGCGGCATTATCTACCAATGGGGAAACGATTGCCTTCCGGGATGTCAACGAACCCAATATACATGCTTCACGCCTGACCTTACTGATTGAGGAAATACTCCGGGAGACAGGTCTATCATTCCCCGATCTTTCCGCTGTGGCCGTCAGCAAAGGCCCCGGATCGTATACGGGCCTGCGGATAGGCGTTTCCACCGCTAAGGGACTGTGTTATGCAACGGACCTTCCACTCATCGGCATCGATACGCTAGCGGGTATGGCAGCGGGGTTTAAGGAACTCCATAAAAGTTCATTGGACGCAGATACATGGCTGTGCCCCATGATCGATGCCCGTCGCATGGAAGTTTATAGGGCCATTTACGATCAGGCGCTCCGTCCACTTGCACCCGTTTCCGCTACCATCATTGACGCTCAGTCATTCGATACATTGAAATCCGGCCAGCGGATTGTCCTGTTTGGTAGCGGTGCAGATAAATTGAATACGTTGTTTTCGGGCAATGAACGTGTAGAAATCATTGCAGATTTTAAAAATTCAGCCCAACACTTAAGTCATAACGCATACCGGAAATTTTTGGCCGGCGAATTTGTTGATGTGGCCTATTTTGAACCTTACTATCTAAAGGATTTTGTGACTACCACTCCCAAAAAGTAGCACAACGAGCGGGAGACCCGCTGTAATGTTGATTTTCCCATCCCCATCAAACCTGAAATATAAGCTGTTGCGGAACCTATATTAAACAATCGATTGTTTTGTAAGAAATAAAATTACGCAAACGGTTGATGTTAATAAAAGATTGCAGAAATGTCTATTTAAATTTAAGTTTGTTTAAAACACAAGGGATTTTGTAGATAAATTTCAATTTTTTCAGGTGTGAAAGTGAAAAATACCTAATTCCTGTTTTTATAAATTGTGAAAAGAAAGATTTGTTCGCCCGTAAGAATAAACTGCCACTTTTTTTTAATCAATAGCACTGCAATTTGGGTCAATGTGACGAGTATTTGCGACATGGAAGTGTAAATGTGTTGGTTTGGTGTTGCCTTTACCGCGGTTGACAACGAAACAAAGTTGAATACTAAAGGAACATTTTTTACACTCGCACTTCCAACCGGGCGCAATTAGTCTTACGAAGTGCCTTAACATGACGTATGATTATGAAACAAACTCCAACAAACTCCAGCATTGTCCGGCTATGCATATGCATAGCCGTGATATGCAGCGCGACGCCGAAACAGGCAGCGGCAGGTGGCGCAACAAAAGAGGCACAATCGGCACAGCAAAGCGGGTTCAGCCAGCAAGTAGTAACGGGTACGGTAACGGATAAGACCGGTCCGTTGCCCGGCGTGACAATTACGATCAAAGACGATCCGAGAACCAGCGTAGCGACCGACGGAAACGGTCATTTCACGATCAGGGCTCCGGAAAATGGAACATTGGTTTTTAAAACCATCGGTTACAAAACGATGGAAATTCCGATCAACGGGGCGTCTTCACTAAACGTCACCATGGAGGAAGAAGTAGCTAACCTGGATGAAGTGGTGGTAGTCGGTTACGGTGTCCAAAAGAAAGTAGATGTAACCGGAGCGATTTCCTCCGTTAAAGGAGCTGATTTAAAGCAAAGCCCCGCTGCCAATCTCTCGAATTCCATTGTTGGGCGCACGCCGGGAGTTATTATTAGCAATCGTTCGGGCGAACCTGGCCGCGACGCTTCCGAGATATTGATCCGCGGTAAAGGTACATTGAATGACAATAGTCCCCTCATTGTCATAGATGGTATTGCCAATAGGGGCGATTTTGACCGCATCAATCCTGAGGATATAGAAAGTGTGACGATCCTGAAAGATGCGTCAGCAGCGATCTACGGTGCACAGGCGGCAAATGGTGTAATCCTCGTCACCACAAAAAGAGGTATGACGGGTAAGCCCACCATCACATATACCGGAAACTATGGATTGACACAGCCAACGCGCATACCCAAACTGATCGATTCATACCAATTTGTTCTATACAAGAATGAAATCAGTGACAGACTGGGAGTTCCCCGCCAATTTTCCGATGCCGACGTGGAAGGATATAAAAATGGAAATGACGCACTTAATTTCCCGAATACAAATTGGTACGAAGCCGTCGTTAAAGATCTTTCTTCGCAAACCCGTCATGCCCTTTCGTTAACCGGAGGCGGAGAAAAAGTTAACTATTTCCTTTCCGGCGGATATTTGTACCAGGATGGCATTTTTCATAATTCCGGCACCAACTTTAATCAATATAATCTCCGCTCCAATACGGACGCACAGGTGACCGATAATCTCAAGATTTCCGTTGACCTTGCTGGCCGGATCGAAGACCGGAAATACTCCAATTTCGACTCGGAAGAAATTTTCGGAAGAACCTTGATAACGTTTCCAACGCTGGCAGCCTATTATCCGAATGGCCTGCCCGGAGCTGGGGTAGAAGGTGGCTTGAACCCAGCCCTGATGGCAACGGGTGTGACAGGCTATGAGCGGGAGAAGGATTATTTTCTTCAGTCCAATTTGTCCGTCGAATGGAAATTGCCATTTATCACCGAAGGTTTGTCGCTAACGGGGATTGCCGCGTACGATTTTCGTTTTAATAACAATAAAACACTCAATAACAATTGGGATGCTTACAACTACGATAAGGTTTCCGGGGAATACATCAACCTTGTCAACAATGAGGGCCCCATCGACCTGACCGAAGCATTCCGGAACTATAAGCTTACGACCTATAACGTCAGGCTCGGCTATGACCGTACGTTTGGCGATCATGCCATCGGTGCGTTTGTTGCGTATGAGCAAAGCGAAAGTTATGACGAAGGCATAAGTGCCTTTCGGACCGGGTACCAAACCGATCAAATCGATCAAATAACCGTGGGAGGCAGTGCGGGCTTAAATAACGATGGAACGGCATTCCAGCTTGCGCGCCGGAATTTTTTCGGAAGGGTCACATATGGTTACAAAGACAAATACCTGGCTGAATTTATCCTGCGCCGCGATGGGTCTTTCAATTTTGCAAAAGGTAAGCAATGGGGTACGTTCCCCGGGGTATCACTCGGATGGCGGGTGTCGGAAGAACCATTCTTTGAAAGAAGCGTTGCTTTTATCAACGAATTGAAAATAAAGGCTTCCTGGGGAAGATTGGGTAACGATAAAATTGATGCTTATCAGCACCTGCTCCAGTTTAATCCGGACAATGGTTACTATTTTGGAACCGGCAATGACAGGGTACCGGGCCTTTCCATGGGAGTCGTTCCCAATGTCGATGTAACATGGGAGGTAGCCGATAATAAAAACGTCGGAATCGAATCGTCTCTGTGGAATGGCTTGCTGAATGTGAATGCCGACTATTTCTATTCCAAACGATCCAATATCCTGTTGCCGCGTAATGCTTCCATACCCACCAGTACCGGACTGAATAGCACCAATCTGTCTTCCGAAAATATAGGAAAGGTCAATAACCGGGGTTACGAACTGGAAATCTCCCATCATAGAAATGTCAACGACAACTTTTCTTATCACGTCGGGGTCAATCTGACGCACGCTAAAAATAAAGTGGTTTACATGGATGAAGCAGCGAATATCCCCGATTGGCAAAGGATAGAGGGGCACCCGATGGATTCCTGGTTGCTTTATAAATCAGCTGGTATTTATCATACACAGGCAGAGGTAGACGAATCAGCACATCTGCCCGGTGCTATGCCTGGAGACATCCGCTACCTGGATATAAACGGTGATGGTAGGATCACTTCCAATGACCGGATACGGATCTACGACAGCCCAACCCCCATGAATATATACGGCGTTGTTCTGGGGGCAAACTTTAAGGGATTTGGTGTGAATATGCTGTGGCAAGGACAGGGGAGCGCGCAACAAGTCATTTTGCCGCAACAGATCAATGATAACGCAACCATACCCGTTTGGATGTTTGAGGATCGGTGGACGGCAGATCATACAAACGGCACAATGCCTGCATCTTTTGATCGCACCGATTCGAAGAATAACCTGGTGTCTGATTTTTGGATCAGGAATGCGGCGTTTATACGCCTTAAAACCGTTGAAGTATCTTATACAATTCCAAAGTCGGTCGTTTCGCAGCTAAATATGCAGGATTTAGGAGTCTTCGTAAGCGGATTTAATCTGTTTACAATCAGTGAAATAAAAGATTATGACCCTGAGTTAAACGCGGTTAGCGGTAGTTATTACCCGCAAACCAGGATATTCAATTTAGGTGTTCGTGCTTCTCTGTAACGCTAAAAATACGAAAAATGAAAAGGATAAAATTCTCGGTACAAATAGGGGTATTGATTGGTTTATTGATAACCGCCAGCTCCTGTGAACAGGATTTTCTCAATAGGAAATCTTTAAATGCCTATTCAGAGGAAGATGTATGGTCGAATTTGAATTTAGTGCAAACTTTTGTAAATTCCAAATACCGTAGTCTTCCGCATTTCTATTCATCATCCCGGGTCGTGCCCAGTGCATCAGGCCTTTCTGCTTCTTCCGATGAAGGATACTGCCAATGGAATTATGAATCGGTCTGGTTTTTTAATTTGGGTCAGATAACTCCTGACAATCTGAGCATGGATGCCTGGCAAGGCTACTATGGATTTATCAGAGACTGCAATACGTTTTTTGAGCACATCGATGCCGTTGAAGGAGACGAGGCGTTGAAAGAAAGGCTGATAGGGGAAATGAGATTTATCAGGGCATGGTGTTATTTTGACCTCATATCGCGTTATGGTGGTGTACCGCTGATCACCAAAGTGTATAGCCTGTCCGACGATGATTACCTGGTTTCCCGCAACTCATATGATGAATGCATGGATTTTATTATAAAGGAACTGGATGAAGCGGCAGAAACGTTACCGGTCTCTTATAGCGGTGCAGACATCGGCCGGATCACCAAAGGCGCTGTGCTATCCTTGAAATCGCGTGCGTTACTGTATGCAGCCAGTCCACTCAATAATCCGGCTAACGACAGAAGTAAATGGCTGGATGCGGTTGATGCAGCAAAAGCAGTGGTTGATTTGGATGCATATACCCTGTATGAAGGTGCCGATTATAAACAGATTTTTCTCGAAAAATTTAATCCCGAAGTCATTTTGTCCTTTAACATCAATGCAACCCGGAATCCGAGTGGCAGTTTTGAATCCAGGTTGAACGTATTGATAGGGCCGAACGGCCATCATGGATGGTCGGCGTATACTCCGTCGCAATCGCTGGTCGATCAATTCCCCATGAAGAACGGAAAAATGATCACCGAAGAAGGGTCCGGTTACGACGAGAATAACCCCTATGAAAACAGGGATCCAAGATTTTATGCAGATATCCTGTATAACGGAGCGGAATTTAGGGGCAGACCCTATGAGTCTTTTGTCGGTGGTCTCGATAGCCCACAAAGTCCGGTTGAGAATTGGAATGCGAGTTTAACCGGATATAACTGGAGGAAGTATTCGAATGATGCGCTGCCCATAGACGAAAACATCGGTACCGATCAAAATTGGATTATCTTTCGCTATGCGGAAATTTATCTGAACTATGCCGAAGCCGCTTATGAGACGGGGGACGAAGCTACTGCCCGTAAATACCTGAACCTCGTTCGTTCACGCACAAGTGTCGGAATGCCTGATGTTACCGCTTCTGGCAACGAGTTATCTGAGGCGATTAAACTGGAACGGCAGATTGAGCTTTGCTTTGAAGGACATCGTTTTTTTGATGTACGTCGTTGGAAAATTGCGATGGAGACCGAAAACCGTCCACTGCGCGGTGTGACAATAGAGAAAAAGCCATCCGGCGGATTTTCCTATTCCTATTTCATACTGCAGGATAGGAAATTCGAAGAGAGAAACTATTGGTATCCGATTCCGAAATATGAAATGGATAAAAACGAGAATCTTGAACAAAATCCTCAATATTGATAAAAGCAGCATCGGAGAAGCCGTCGAAAATAAACGAAAGACGGCTTCCCGTTTTTTTCAACAGCCTTTCTCTCATAACCACCCCTTCCGCTTAAACCAAAAATAGATTCCGATGGAAATACCGACCATTAATACCATGACCGCCGGATAACCGTAGTACCAGTCGAGCTCCGGCATGTGTCTGAAATTCATCCCATAGACGCCAACCACGAAGGTAAGCGGCATGAAAAACACGGAGAAAATAGTTAGCACACGCATAATTTCATTGGTCCGCTGTGAAGCGATGGAAAAATACATGGATAGCAACTGGGCCGTGTTTTCCGAGAGGTTATCGAAAAATGTCTGTGTGCGCACGTAAAGATCGCGGAGGTCCCGCGTATAAACATCGCTTTTTTCAGGCGAGTCGATGTTATCCACAATCTCATAAGACAGCAGCATCACCCTGCGGATCACGTCGATCTTCCGTTTTACGAAATAAAGACCGCGTAAAATGGGAGACGTTCGCTGGCGCAGAAATACCCGTTCCTCGTAGTAGTCCAATGATTCAGAGAGTTTGAAGCCCGGCTTTTCGAATGTAAGAATAGATTCCCGGATCAACGAGTTCAGCAGATACAATGTATTGTCACATTTACCCGTGTCGATCCGCTTGGTTTTCACCAAATCGATCAGATTGCCTTCCGCCCGGTGAATGGTAATGAGATAGTCGGCATTGAAAAATATGGAAATTTTGTTCGTTAGCTCCTGTATCGTGTCCGCCTCATGAGGAGGATTGGCGGCAAGTACCCTGAAAATTACGAAGGTGTAATTGTCAAATACTTCGTATTTAGGTAAGTGGTCCGGCTGCATGCAATCTTTGATGGAAGCCTCGTGCAACGTGTATTTTGCAGCCACTTCCCTGATTTCCTCATCGCTCGGGGCAGACAGGTCTACCCAGTCAAAACCGTTTCTGTCCTTGGTCGCCAGCAATTGAACCATTATTCGTTAACATTAGTCAGCCCGGCTCCGCATTGGCCGGATATACACAACCGAATGTCTAAAAAAAACTTGGCTTTTGTGCTATTTTTTCTGATAAAAATCCGTTTTTTGTCCCGACAGTGAAGAACATAACCAGTAATCAGACTACATGCCAGTACCAGTAATCAGAAAAGAAAAGATATTCGAACCGGATTCAAGTCGGGTCATTACGAGGTTCCTATATGCGGGGGAGGAACGGGCCAAGCGATTGATTATGGCGTTAATGGAACTTGCTGACAGTCAGCAAAATGAGATACTTAACCAAGTGTTACGTAAGTATTCAAAACGCCACCGGAGTATCCAGAAGATATTTACCAATCATTTCAAGCGACTGCTTCCCGTAATGGAGTTGATGGAAATCGACCATGCCAAATTGCCGGAACATTCCAAGCAGCTCATCGGAGCATATTTCACCATGGAATATTCCATTGAAGCAGCGGCCTTTTTTAACCCCTCCATCATCGAACATCCCGACCAGTCATCACTGGCGCCGGGGCAAAAGCGGATCATCATCAGTTTCAGGGCAACCGGTGAAGGACATATTTCATCCATTGTTTTCAGGCAGGGTGTGCTGGACAACCACATGGATATCGATATCGAACCGCCGGGTAAGATGCTTGAAGTGCCGGAGCACGTCAAAAACCACACCTATCATAAAAAAGCTTTTCTCCGCAAATTGAGGGAAATGTGGAGCGATAGCGGCTACCGCAACGACGAGGCCTATGAGATCATCAGCGACCAACTCCACGATACGTTTACGTATGAAGAGCTGAAGCACGCACTCCGGGAAGTGCAGGTGAAGCTGGAGCCCCGCCAGGAAAACCTTGCCTTTCTACAGGAAGTCCGCTGGTTGGCATCTTCGCATTATGAGATGACTTTTTCGCCGGATACCTCCGTATGTGAGCGGGTTATTTTCCCCATTGCTGATACCGAAAAAAACGGGATAGAAGATGCCCGGTTTGTACGGTTTGTAGGCGAAAAAGGGGCCGTTACCTATTACGCTACCTATACCGCTTACGATGGGATATCCATTCTTCCCAAGCTGTTAATGACCAAAGATTTCAGGCATTTCCGGGTCATGCCGATGCATGGCTATATCGCCCAGAACAAGGGGATGGCATTGTTTCCCAGGAAAATTAAGGGCAAGTATGCCATGCTGTGCCGGATCGATGGCGTGAATAACTACATCGCCTATTCGGATTCGGTCAATGTGTGGCGGGAAGCCAAACTCATTCAGACACCAAACCAGCCCTGGGAATTGGTACAGATGGGCAATTGCGGCTCCCCGTTGGAAACCGAGGCCGGATGGCTGGTGCTGACCCACGGCGTAGGCCCTATGAGGGAGTACGCGCTGGGGGCGTCATTGCTGGACTTAAACAACCCCGAGCGCGAGATCGGTCGGCTGAAACAGCCGTTGCTCACGCCCAACCGGAAGGAACGGGAAGGTTACGTGCCCAACGTCGTGTATTCCTGTGGCGCTTACATCCACCAGGGGCAGTTGGTTATTCCATACGCGATGTCGGATTATGCGTCAACCTATGCCACGGTTGATCTCCGTGAACTGTTGGATGCACTGAAAAAAAGCGGTTCGTCTTCAGCGGTGTAACAGTTCCTTATATACTTCGATATAGCGGTCAACCATCCGATCCTGAGAGAACTGTTCGTGCGCCCATTGGGCACAGCGTGCCCTTGAAATCGACGGAAGCTGATCGATAAAACGGATTACCTGATCAACATGCGATGAGAGGAATCCCGTTTCGCCGTGAAGAATCAGTTCGGACATGGAGCCTCTGTCAAACGCAATAACCGGCGTTCCGCAAAGCATCGCTTCCGCCACACTGAGCCCGAAAGGCTCCTCAAAATTAATAAGGTGCAGCAGCGCCGCAGCATTGCCCAGAAGCTGGCTGCGTTCTTCGGGGCCTACATTGCCAACGTACTGAATTTGGCTGCCGTCAATATACGGCGACACGTCCGTTGCAAAATAGTGTTCATCCTGCACGAGTCCGGCAAGGATAAGACGTCGGCCCGTACGCCTGGCCACTTCAATGGCGGTGTGCGCCCCTTTTTCCGGATGTATGCGTCCGAAGTACAGCAGGTAGTCATCGGGATGTTCCACGTATTCAAACTGCGAGACGTCAATTCCGTTGTATACCGTAGCCAGGTAATCCAGTTCGGGCGACCGGTCTGCGTTGCTGATCGAAACGTAGGCACAGGTGTCGTTGTATTTCTTATATACAGGGATGATTTTCGGCGATGAAAATCCATGAATCGTAGTGATCATGGGTTTGGAAATCAACCGTGAAAAGGAAAGGGGAAGAAAATCAAAATGATTATGAATAAGGTCAAATTCATCCGCACTTTCCATTACCTGACTGATGTGCAGGCATTCTTCCACTTTCGGATCCATGTCTGGATTTTCCGCATACCCCCGGGGTGCACTGTACCTGAGGTTGGCCTGCGTAAGGGAGTCGCCCGTCGCAAACAAGGTTACATCGATCCCCCGCTTCACTAGCCCTTCAGTGAGTGTGGACGCTACCTGCTCCCACGGGCCGTATTTACGAGGCGGCGTGCGCCACGCTATGGGAGCCAGTATCGCTATTCTCATCGTTTTCGGAGCCTGATGGGCGGTTAACGGGTTTTTCAAACGTCTGTTGTACGGCCAGGTACGAAATCAGGTAAGCAAGTGTGCTCTCCGCCCCCTGATTGCGATTTACGCCGTCTTTTTCCAATCCGTCGCAGCACCCGCCGGTTTCAAAATCGTAAAGACTCATCCGCAGGTCATTTTCACCGAGAAACCACATAAAAGCGGTGTAAACCGATTGCAGATAGTGGGGGTCTCCGGTATCGTTGTAGGCCTGGAGAAACAGTAGCACCGTTGCCATGGCATCTACGGGCTGCTGGTCAAACCGGGAGAACATCCCGTTGCGTCTGAACCACCCTTCGTTCCCAACCAGGCTCAGGTGGCCGCGTTGCATGGTATGCTTTTCAAGAAACGACATGCTTTCAAGCCCTACGCGGCGGAATAGGGCGTTATTCAGTAATTCACCTGCCCGCAGCATCGCAAGCGGTAGCAGGGCATTGTCATACGCGAGAAGTGACTCATACCAATGCCAGTCGTCGTGCCGGTGCGCCTCATATTCCTGCTGGAGCCGGAACGCCAGTCGGTGCATCATTTCCACCATGCCTTCGTCTGTGGGTTGGCTTTTCAGGTAGTGGTACAGTCCGAGGATGACATTAGCAATGCTCCGTATGGATTGCAACCGTTCAAATTGAGGCACCGCCTTGAAAAAAATCATGCGGGCCACTTGAAAATAGGCATCTTTGGGCGCGTGGGCGATGGCATAACCGATGGCCCACATGGCCCGTCCAAATGCGTCTTCAGACCCGACCTCGTCCACGAACTTCCGGTCAAAGCTCATGAAATTCCGGAAGGTACCATCTTCGTTCTGCGCATAATGGATATAAGCCAGGTAAATGGGAATATACTGCAATGCCGTTTCATCCTTCATCCTGCGGTACGCCATCAATGCCATCAGCAGTGCCCGCGCGTTGTCATCCAGGCAATACCCTTCGTGATAATTGGGGATACCATAGGTAGCATGCTGGAAGATGCCCGTGCTATCGGTAAGCCGCGCCACATGGTCCAGTCGCAAGGGTGGTAAGATGCTTCGGTCAAATGCCGGATCTTTCTTCGGCGGATTGGAGGTCCGTTGCTTGTTCTCCTGAAAAAGCATACTGTATAGCTCACCTATTTTGGGCCACGTGATGGTTTTTCCAAATTCAGCGGCTTTTATCTGCATCTGCCGGAGTTTTTCCGGCTGATTGAATAAGTCGATCAAGATTTGCGATAGCCCCTGGTGATCGGCGAAGTCAAACAAAGCCCCCCTACCGCCTGAAAGCAGCTCCACGGCATGCCAATAGGGGGTCGAAACCACCGCAGAACCCACGCCCAAAGCGTAGGACAATGTCCCACTGGTGATCTGGACTTCGTTGAGGTAGGGGGTTATGTAAATATCGGACGCGATAAGGTACTTAAATAAATCTTTCTGCGATGCATATTCGTTTATGAACACAACGTGCGATTCAAGGTCCAGTTTCTTGACCAGCCGGTGCAGGAACAACCGGTACTCTTCGCCCGAGTGTTTAATGACATTGGGATGCGTCTTTCCAAGGACAAGGTAAACCACATCCGGATGGTGGGCAACTATACTGGGTAACGCACAAATAACGGTTTCTATCCCCTTATTACGTCCAATGAAACCGAACGTCAATAGCAGCTTTTTATCGGCGAATCCCAGTTCCCTTCGGACGGAATCGCGGTCGTAATGGATATCGGGTACGCCATGGTGAATCACGGAAATCTTGTCGGTGGGAATCGCATACACATCCCGGAGTAGTTCCACTGCCTTGCTGGCCATCACCACGATCCGTTGTGACAGTTTGGTGATTTCTCTGGCGATGTATAATTCATTGTAAGAGGGTCTTTTAAGTACGGTATGGAATATCGTCACGACCGGGATTTCCAGGCTGTGCAATAGTGAAAGTATGTAGACACCGTTTTGTCCGCCGAATATACCGTATTCGTGTTGGACGACGCAGATATCAGCACCGCTCCGGTTGATGAACTCGGCAGCTTTCAAGTAGGTGTCATGATCGTCCTGAAGAATGACAAACTGCACTTCCGGCGGATACGTATAGTCGCTTTCCGGATCGTTGATGGCCACAACAAAACTTTCGCTGCGGTTGATATCCCGGATGGGTAATGAATCGAAAAGATTTTTTGAAAATGAACCGATTCCACACTGGCGCGGTTGGTAGGTGCTGATTAACGCAATCTTCATCATTTTTGGGTTATGGTAAAGTTAACTCGTTACTAAAACCTGTAAGAACCAATTTAGTTTCGATTATCATCAAAACTGACAAAAATTCAGTTAATGGATAAATACCAACTTCATGCCAATCCATAAAAAAAGCCGCCTTTTTGGGGCGACTTTTAAAATGTCTGTCACGGATTCAAAATGATTACTTTTTCTCTTTTGCGTATTCCGCATTCAATGCGGTAAGCACTTCATTGGTGATTTCCAGGCTTTCATCGGCATATAACACAGCCGGATTGGAAGCAGAGTAGGTAAGTACCAATTTGTAGCCATTTTGCTTGGCATGCTTTTTCAAGTATTCGGTGATACGTGAATACAGCTTTTCGTTTTCGGAAGCTTCCTCCTGGGCAAATGACGCACTGGCGTTCTGATTGTGACGGGCCAGTTCATCCTGCTTACGGGCGAGCCGTTCTTCCGTACTTTGGCGGTCAGCTGCACTCATTGTCGGTGCCTTCTGTTGGTAATCCGCTACCTCCCGCTGAAATGCGGTACTGCGCGATTGAAGATCTGCCTGTGCCTTTTTAGCTTTATCTTCCAGCTTCACCCGTACGTCTTTGAAATATTCATATTTTTCGAGTAACGTATCGGCATTTACATAGACGATTTTCTCAACCTTGGCTTGGGTGGAATCCCCACCTCCTGCGGTGGCCGCCGAAGGCTTCGTTCCGGGGTTGTTGCAAGACGCCACGGCAGCTGCCAGCAACACACATATTCCTGCCTTTGCAAAAAAGGCGAATGCATTGTTCATGTTTTTAGTAGTCATTTTTCTCATACAAAGCGCAAACCTACTATAAAAATCCGATATTTCCTGCACCAAATTTCGGAAAGATTGCGGAAGCGCGGGAACATTGACCGCCACGGATGCACGGATAAACACCAATCATGTACGGATGAATACCCGTCATTCGCGGCCATTCGTGCGTCCGTGGCAAACTCCGCACCAAACATCAATGCCTATTTCATTTTTCGCACTTTTTTCTTATCTTTGGGCACCGAATTTAACAACAGTAATGAGCGAAGAAAACAAGAATAAATCAACTTATACAGCAGATAACATACAGGTACTGGAAGGATTGGAGGCCGTTCGCAAACGGCCTTCCATGTATATCGGTGATACCGGTGTCAAGGGGTTGCACCACTTGGTATATGAAGTGGTCGATAACTCGATCGACGAAGCTGTTGCCGGTTATTGCGACGATATCCAGGTTATTATTCATAAAGACAACTCAATTACGGTAGAAGATAACGGACGGGGTATCCCGACCGGTATCAATAAGAAAGAAAATAAGTCGGCCCTGGAGCTCGTAATGACCGTGCTCCATGCCGGCGGTAAATTTGATAAAGACACGTATAAAGTTTCCGGCGGTTTGCACGGCGTGGGTGTATCCTGCGTCAACGCACTGTCTACGGTGCTGATTGCGGAAGTGCACAACGAAGGGAAGGTATTCATGCAGGAATACCGTAAGGGCAAGCCGCAGTATGATGTGAAGGCGGTGGGGGAGAGCAGCCGCACCGGTACCAAAGTGACGTTTCACCCCGATCCGGAAATATTTACGACAACCACTGTTTATAACTACGATACCTTGGCCAGCCGCCTACGGGAATTAGCTTTTCTCAACAAAGGGATACGGCTCACATTGACCGACGAACGGGAAGAACAGGCCGATGGTTCCCTGCAGAGCGAAGTGTTTTTTTCAGAAGGTGGCCTGAAAGAGTTTGTGAAGTACCTGGATGGAACCCGGCAGCCGCTCATTCCGGATCCCATCTATGTGGAAGGAATCAAACAGGGAATTCCTGTTGAGCTGGCGTTGCAATACAACGACACATACTCCGAAAACGTACACTCATACGTAAACAACATCAATACCATCGAAGGCGGCACGCACGTGGCCGGTTTTCGCAGGGGGTTGACCCGCACGCTCAAAGCATATGCGGATAAATCGGGGTTGCTGAAAAACATGAAGGTGGAGATCACCGGCGATGATTTCCGCGAAGGGCTCACTGCGGTAATTTCGGTTAAGGTAGGCGAGCCTCAGTTTGAGGGCCAGACCAAAACCAAATTGGGAAACAACGAGGTCATGGGCGCGGTAGACATGGCCGTAGGCGAAATTCTTTCCAATTACCTCGAAGAAAACCCAAAAGAGGCCAAGGCCATCGTTCAGAAAGTAATCATTGCCGCACAGGCGCGGGCCGCCGCCCGCAAAGCCCGCGACATGGTGCAACGCAAGAATGTAATGGGAGGAAGCGGTTTACCGGGTAAATTGGCCGACTGCTCCAATAACGACCCCGCCAAGTGCGAGATATACCTTGTGGAAGGGGACTCCGCCGGTGGAACGGCCAAACAGGGGCGCGACCGTGAGTTTCAGGCCATACTGCCCCTTCGCGGTAAGATCCTTAACGTAGAAAAGGCTATGGAGCATAAGATCTACGAAAACGAGGAAATAAAAAATATGTTTACCGCACTGGGTGTAAGCATCGGTACCGATGACGACGCCAAGGCATTGAACCTCGACAAACTGCGTTACCACCGCATTATTATCATGACGGATGCCGACGTAGATGGATCACACATCACCACCCTCATTCTGACCTTCTACTTCCGCTACATGAAAGAGCTTATCGAGAACGGATATGTATACATTGCCACGCCGCCGCTGTATTTGGTTAAAAAAGGTAAGGAGCAGCAGTATGCATGGAATGACGATCAGCGGGATGCTGCGATCCAGCGGCTCAAGGGCGCGGGCAAGGAAGACAGCGTACACGTGCAGCGGTATAAAGGGCTCGGTGAAATGAACGCGGAACAGCTTTGGGATACCACGATGAACCCTGAAACAAGAACACTGCGTCAGGTAACCATTGAAAATGCCGCCGAATGTGACCGGATCTTTTCCATGCTTATGGGCGATGAAGTAGCTCCCAGACGTGAATTTATCGAGCGTAACGCCAAGTACGCCAAGATTGATACCTAGCCAGTGGTCAGTGATGGGTGATTAGTGATCGGTTTTTTACATGTCACCGATCACCCACCACCGATCACCCACCCCCATTACCCAACTGCGGGCAGCTGCTTGCTGAAAAGATATTTTTTCTTGTACTCCAACGGGGTCATATCCGTTACTTTTTTAAAGTGACGGTAGAAATTCGACACATTGTTGAATCCGCATTCAAAGCAGATTACTTCCGTAGGCAAAATGTCTTCTATCAGCAACCTACAGGCATGGCTGATGCGTATTTCAATCAGGAAATCGTAATACGTCTTTTTGGTCATCAACTTGAAATACCGGCAAAATGAGGTAACGCTCAAGTTGGCAATCGACGCAATTTCTTCGAGGCTGATTTCTTTCTTATAGTTGCTCAGCGTATATGTGCAGACTTTATTGATGCGTACCGCATCTACTTCATTGGATTTATAAAAGGCATGGGCAGAGGTGATCTGCGTGTATTCTTCCGATTCCGCAACGGTTTTCAGGAGGGACAGCAGGATAATCAACCGCTCCATGTCAGTGGCCATCGTTGCCTTGTGCATTAAATCGATCAATTTAGCACGGCTCCTGCCTGTAAATTTCATCCCTTTCCGGGCCTTCTCAAACAGCTTGGGAACGAGATAAGTCTCCGGTAAATTCAGGAAATCCCGGCCCAGGCAGTCGGGTAGAAAATGGATGACGATCGCCTCTACTTTACGGTCGGGGCGATTTTGATAGTACTCTTCGTTGCACTGCCACATGTGTGGAAGGTTGCTTCCCAGCAATAATACTTCGCCTTCGGAAAAGTTGCCGATATTATCACCAATGAAACGTACACCTTTGCCCCGGATAACATGATGGAGCTCCAGTTCCGGATGATAATGCCACAGCGATCCAAAGTTTGGCTGCACATCGTGCCGCGCGCTGAATGACGATTGAATTTGGGTCGGTACCTTGTGAAAAAGTGGTTTCATAGTTCACAATCGTTACTTTTTCCTTTTCCTGGTTTGGGAAAAGAAAGGGTTTATAATTCGTTTTGTCCTCACCGGGAATACGCCATTCCCAACATGCCTACTAAATTAAGTAATAGAAATCCGATCTCCAAGGAAATGATAAGATTGTATAATAAGAAGGCAATAAGTTCCAATAATGCTCCATCCTTTCACCACACCTTTGTATCATGCCGGTCACATGTATCCGGCAGCGACTTTTTGTAAACCAATAGACCATGGATACGATCAATCATAAAAAGGAAATCTGGCTGGTAGCAAGCGGTGATTTGCGGCTGGCCGCGAATCAGTTGTGCTGGAAAGCACAGGAGACAATGGAACAACAGTTAACCGCGGCCGTAGAGCGGCAGGGGTGGCGGTTAAGGCGGGCACATGCTTACGATTCCACGAAACAGCACGGGTTTATCGATTCCCAGCGGATGGGCATTGAAGTATTTAAAAACATTCCACCGGATGCACCGCTGATTGCTGCCGAAAGCGTGTGGCAGTATACACACCATGTACTGGCGGGGCTCACCACACACCGTGGCCCCATCCTCACGGTAGCCAATTGGAGCGGGCAGTGGCCCGGTCTGGTGGGTATGCTCAACCTCAACGGCTCGCTTACCAAAGCCAATGTGGCGTACAGTACGCTTTGGAGCGCGGATTTTACGGACGGTTTTTTCAACAACGGCCTCGCTGAATGGTTGGAGAAAGGCTTTGTTAAGCACGATCTCCGCCATGTGACACCTTTTGATCTGGTAAAAATCCCGACCGCTGATGACGATACCGGGAGATCCTTTGCACGCAGGCTTCGCCAGGCAAAGGCAATCATGGGCGTCTTTGACGAAGGCTGCATGGGCATGTACAACGCCATTGTTCCCGATGAGCTGCTCCATGCTACCGGCATCTTCAAGGAGCGGCTCAGCCAGTCGGCTTTGTATGCGCGGATGCGTACCGTCAGTGAGGCCGAAGCCGAAGCTGTGCTGCAATGGCTGGTCGATAGGGGAATGACATTCAAGTGGGGCGAAGACGAAGAAACCGAACTCACCCGGAACCAGACCCTCGAACAGTGCAAAATGTACATCGCTGCGGTGCGTATTGCGGCGGAGTTCGGGTGCGATACCATCGGCATCCAATATCAGCAAGGGCTGAAGGATTTGACGGTGGCCAGTGATCTCGTTGAAGGATTGCTCAATAACCGGGAGCGGCCGCCCGTCTATTTGGAAACCGGGCAGGAACTTTTTGCCGGGGAGGCAATTCCGCATTTCAATGAGGTAGATGAATGTGCGGGCATCGACGCGCTGGTGACGTACCGGCTGTGGAAAGAACTGGGTATGGACGGTGAAAATACGCTGCACGATATCCGTTGGGGCGAACACTATACCGATGGTGACCTGGACGATTTTGTATGGGTATTCCTCATCTCCGGTGCGGTGCCCGCGGCCCATTTTGAAGGTGGTTATGCCACGGCAAGCAGTTGGCGTCAGTCGCCGATGTATTTTCGGTTGGGGGGAGGCACCCTGCGGGGTGTAAGCAAACCCGGACCGATTGTTTGGAGCCGTATCTATGTAAAAAAGGGGCGGCTGCAGGCTGATCTCGGCGTCGGGCGGGCAGTAAGTCTGCCCGAAGTGGAAACGCAGCGGCGGTGGCAGCTAACCTCACCCGAATGGCCCATCATGCATGCAGTGCTTCATGGAGTCAATCGCGATCAGCTCATGGCCCGCCATGCCGCTAACCACATCCACGTGGTTTATGCTGCCAACGAGGAAGCTGCGCTCCGGGCATGCCGTATCAAGGCTGCGGCACTGGATGAGCTGGGTATTGAAGTACATTTCTGTGGTGACGTAACTAGTTCGGACAAATGAGCAAAGCGGGCGAAAATTGGGTAATCGGACTGGATTTCGGGACGGACTCCGTACGGGCGTTGCTGGTAGATGCCGCCACCGGCGAAGAACGGAAAAGTGCTGTGCGGATCTATCCGCGTTGGAACGACGGCCGTTATTGCGATAGCTTGCGGTCGCAGTTCCGCCAGCACCCGTTGGACTATATCGAGGCGATGGAAGCCGTTATCCGGGAAGTGCTTTCCGGTATTCCGGATGAGGTGGTAAACCGTATCCGGGGTTTGTCGGTAGACACGACCGGCTCTACGCCCGTTGCGGTGGATCGCCAGGGTACGCCGCTTGCACTGCATCCCGAATTTGCAGAAAATCCCAACGCCATGTTCGTACTTTGGAAAGACCACACAGCCATTGCAGAAGCGGAAGAGATCAACCAACTTGCCCACCGGTGGGAAACCGATTATACGATGTACTCCGGGGGCAGCTATTCCGCAGAGTGGTTCTGGGCCAAGATGCTGCATATCTTTCGTACAGATCCCCAAGTGGCTCAATACACCTATTCCTGGATGGAACATTGCGATTGGATTCCGCACTTGCTCTGTGGCCATGGCGACGTACAGGTCCTGAAGCGTAGCCGCTGTGCGGCAGGCCACAAAGCGATGTGGCATGAAACATTCGGAGGACTTCCTTCAGCAGCTTTCCTGACCACGTTGGATCCCCGCCTCAAAGATATCCGTAACCATCTGTACCGGCAGACATACACATCCGATACAGCCGTAGGCACGATATCGTCCGAGTGGGCCCAGCGTACGGGTTTGCCGTCAAACGTCATCATTGGCGTGGGGGCAATCGACGCGCACATGGGGGCTGTGGGTGCTGCCATCCGGCCCTATTCGTTGGTGAAGGTTGTCGGCACATCCACCTG
This sequence comes from Parapedobacter defluvii, assembly GCF_014642075.1. Classification (GTDB taxonomy): domain Bacteria; phylum Bacteroidota; class Bacteroidia; order Sphingobacteriales; family Sphingobacteriaceae; genus Parapedobacter; species Parapedobacter defluvii. The sequence continues at coordinate 64,560 of NZ_BMIK01000012.1, forward strand.
CGACATGCTGGTGGCGCCGGTAAGTAAGCACGGCGACCCGTTGGTAAGCGGAATCTGTGGACAGGTTGACGGTTCCATCGTGCCTGGAATGCTGGGGTTTGAAGCCGGGCAATCCGCTTTTGGCGATCTCTATCAATGGTTTGCCCGGTTGGTAGCCTTTCCGGTTACCACCTTACTCAGCGACACCGTAAGCCAGCAGGAACAACATACGCTCATCAGCCGTATTCTGACTGCTTTGAACCGGGAAGCGGCGGCCCTCCCGGTAACCGATACGGATGAAGTAGCGCTGGATTGGGTCAACGGTCGACGGACGCCGGATGTCAATCCGGCATTGAACGGCTGGCTGACGGGCATTACCCTGGGTACCGATGCGCCGCGTTTGTTCAAAGCGCTGGTGGAAGCCACAGCGTTCGGCTCGAAAGCCATTGTCGATCGGTTTGAGGCGGAAAGCATACCCGTACAGGAAATCATTGCCACGGGGGGCATTGCCAAAAAATCAACTTATGTGATGCAGGTATTGGCAGATGTACTCGGCAGACCCATTAAAACCGTAAAAACCGAACAATCCTGCGCCCTCGGGGCCGCTATGTATGCGACCGTGGCGGCTGGTATCCATCCCACCATCGCCGCCGCCCAGGAGGCCATGTCATCGGGATTTGAGCAGGAGTACCAGCCAAATCCCGACCGGGCGCAGGTGTATGCGGCGTTGTATCGACGTTATCAAAGGCTGGGAAGCTTTCAGGAAAAGTTAACATCCTACAGTTAGCCGCAAAAATAGTAGAATGAATTATATGCCCGAGCAAGTATATTTGTTTCCATGAAGAACCTTCCCCTTATTGACATTGCCGTAATTATTGCTTATCTGGTAGCCATGGTGCTCGTTGGCGTGTGGTTTTCCCGGAAAAACAAAAGTGCCGATCAATTTACCAAAGCCTCGGGAATGATTCCCGGATGGGCAATCGGCCTCTCCATCTATGCTACCTTCCTGAGCAGCAATACGTTTTTGGGCGTGCCGGGCAAAGCATTCGGTGGCAATTGGAATGCGTTTGTATTCAGCATTTCCATGCCGCTGGCTGCGTGGGTAGCGGTAAAATATTTTGTGCCCTTCTATCGGGCTACGGGTGAAGTTTCGGCATATACGAATCTGGAAAAGCGCTTCGGCCCCTGGGCACGGAGTTATGCAGTGGTCTGTTTCCTGCTGACACAGCTCGCCCGGATGGGGTCGATTTTTTTCGGGATCGCTCTCAGTCTCCAGGCACTCACAGGGTATTCCATGGAAATGATTATGCTGATCACGGGGATTTGCATCATTATTTACACCGTGATGGGAGGAATTGAAGCCGTCATCTGGACGGAAGTGGTGCAGGGAGTCATCAAAACACTGGGTGCGGTCCTGATTGTTTACCTAGTGGTTATCAATATGCCCGGAGGTATTTCCAAGATTGTCGAAATCGGTCAGGCCGACCATAAATTCAGCCTAGGAACCCTGGCATTGGATTTCACCTCCTCTTCATTTTGGGTCATCCTGCTGTATGGATTCTTCATCAACCTCAATAACTTCGGCATGGATCAGAATTACGTACAGCGTTATCATACGGCAACATCTGCCAAAGAAGCAGGTAAATCGGTTTGGCTTTGTGTATGGATATATGTGCCTGCTTCGCTTTTGTTTTTTATCATCGGCGCCTGTTTGTATGCTTACTATCAGGTAAATCCGGATCTGATCGAACCCGTCAAACTACAGGCGGCGGCGGAGCGGCTGGCTGCTTCGGCCTCCCAGATCGAGATTGCGGATCTCGCCGCCACACTGAAGCCCGAAGATTATGGCGACAAGGTGATGCCGCATTTCATGGTTACCCAAATACCCGTAGGGTTGGTGGGGCTGATTGTTTCGGCCATCCTATCGGCCGCGATGAGTACCATCAGCTCGGGGATGAATGCGTCGGCCACCGTGTTTTCAGAAGATATTTACAAGCGCTATATCAATCCAAAGCTCGGAAGTCAAGGCCAGCTACGCCTGCTATACATTGCCACCGCCGTGTTTGGTTTGATGGGCATGGTGACCGGCGTGGCCATGATTGGCATCAGCAGTGTATTGGATGTATGGTGGCAGCTTTCCGGCATCTTTGCCGGAGGTATGCTCGGTTTATTTCTATTGGGGATTATCAGCAAAAAAGCGGGTAACAACGATGCGATCATCGCGGTGATCGCAGGTGTTTTAGCCATTCTATGGATGACCTTCTCGTACCTGCTGCCCGAACAGTATGGCTATTTAAAATATCCGCTACATGCGAATATGATTATTGTAGTCGGAACATTGGTGATTTCACTGGTGGGAACAGGGCTGGCTGCCGTGCGTCGGCAGCCAACCGGGTAATGCCCCGGTTCTTGAAACACCGGTTTTACTTTTTCTTTTTTGCCATTTTTTCTTTGAACTCGGTAATCCTCTTAAGGGTGCGGAGAACATTGTATCCAAACTTATCACATTCTTCTTTGGCAACCGCAAAGTTTGCCGCCTTACCGCGTGCAGCCATGTCTTCGGTTACATGGAATGCGTCCAGTATAATGGTTGGGAAGAATTGGGGGTTCGTTGACCAGATTTGCTTTCCTACCCAGTTAAACGCAGAATATCGCAGGGAGAAGACAACGATCACAATGAAACCGGCGGGCAATTGCCGTCGGCATTCCCAGTCTATCTGAATTTGTTTGTCCAGTTTTTCATAGGCAAAGCTTTCATAGTCGATGACCTGGGCATATTCTTTTTCGAATTGGATGGCAACCAGTCCAATGGTGAAGCTAGGGTCCATACTCAAATCCCCGGGCGGATAAAGAATGTCATCAGCTAGGTTAAAACGCGGAAGTTTAAACCGGAAAAGTCCATCGGGTTCCACACTCCATGTGGGGCGCACCGCTATCCTGCTTTCAATGGGCGCATCCAGGTTAAACTGAAATCCTTTCAGGCAACTGAGATCGGTGTCGTGTAGTGTACGCTCACCTACTTCCGTATCCGAGCTGCGTAAACAGGCAGCAATTGCCGCGTTAAGCCGATTATTCATTTTGCTGTCTGATTCTTCATATACCTTCCGGAATATCTGTCGAATCACTTTACTATGCGCGCTCGCCAATCCGAATTCCAGCGCGTTCAATTTAGTGGCATAGGTCTGTTTCACACGATCCGGCGCAATTTGCAGAATTTGTTGGTTGCCTAACCTACGATAAACAATGTTGTTGATTTTTCCCTTGATTTTTCCGTTTCTACCTTGTATCGCCATATTAAAAAGTTTTGGTTTTTTGTATTCAGAAGTCTATCTTTGAATGTATCAGCCAACTAAAAAGTACTAATCCTATTACTTTATGCGAAGTGGCTACCCCGCTTGTACCAAGTCCGTACTTTCTTCACCATGAACCAATAGAACTACCATGCTGAATCTGCCATGCATCCACGTTTTTACTGAAAACCCTGGACTCACCCTGGACTCACTCTGGACTCAAGGTGGACTCACTGTGAAGAAAGGGCATAACAAGTTCCCATTTGGTGTATAATCAATATGAATTCCATATGTAGTTTATTTAGTTGGCTACCCAAATAGAATCACCCGATTTGAAAAAAGCAAATATCATTGATAACTTTACGCACGGTTTGCATGATCCATCGTTATTCAGTTCATCGATGTTAAGTAAACGTGTTTTCTCACTGTTATGTGTCGCCGGTATCGCGGTGAATGGGATCGGTCTTTTTTCCGGTGTAATGATGATTGATGGTGCCCTTTATGCACTCATTGCAAAAAACATGGTGCTAAGCGGAAACTATGAATTTCTTACGCTCCATGGTTTCGATTGGCTGGATAAACCCCATTTTCCTTTTTGGTGTACCGCATTGAGCTACCGTATATTCGGCATCCATGATTTTGCTTATAAGCTGCCCGCATTTATTTTCTGGCTTATTGGCGCGTTGTATACGTATCTGCTTGCCCGTCGGCTGCACGGCCGGAATGTGGCACGCATTGCTGTACTGGTTTACCTCAGTGCATTGCATCTGCTGCTGTGTAATTCAGCGGTGAATGCCGAACCGTATCTGACGGGGATGATCGTTGCAGCAATCTATCATTTCTACCGTACATACCGCGAGGGCACATTCAGCCAGTTGCTGTTTGGTGCGCTGTGGGCAGCTTTGGCGGTGATGACCAAGGGCATTTTCGTGTTGATCATCGTCGGTAGTGGTTTTATTGTGTTATGGTTGGTCCGGAAAGAATGGCGGCAGTTTCTCAACTACCGGTGGTACGCGGCCGTTGCGTTGGTGCTTGTCTTCATCCTGCCGGAACTGTATTGCCTGTACCGTCAGTTTGACGCCAGACCGGCGGTAGAAGTGTTCGGCCAGACCCATGTCTCGGGTATCCGCTTCTTTTTTTGGGATAGCCAATTCGGCCGATTTTTTAATTCGGGACCAATAACCGGTCACGGCGATCCCTTTTTTTACCTGCATACCCTATTGTGGGCTTTCCTTCCGTGGTCGCCACTGCTTCTGTTTGCCGTCTACTTTTCTTTTGGTAAAAGAAGGGTGGCAATGGGGCATCCGCTGTTGTGGGGAAGTTTCCTGATTACTTTTTTGCTTTTTTCTGCATCGCAGTTTCAGCTGCCGCATTATCTCAATGCACTCTTTCCGTTGGTAAGTATCTGGACCGCCCAGCTTCTGGGGAATATGGGAAGATTACCTGCGAACGGCACCATGCACCGCATACAATGGTATTCGGGCATGGTAATCGTTATTCTGCTTTGTGCGTTGATCGTCCTGTTTCATGGTAGCGGTTGGTGGGTATTCGGAATCATCACCGTAGGAGTGGGCTTAGCGGTATTGGTCCTTACCCGGCGCGTTTCACCAAGCAATACCTTTTTGGTGAGCTATGCCATAGGGTTGTTGATCGGGATCTTTTATGGAGGGTATCTATATCCGGGGCTGCTCACCTATCAGGGGGGCGACCGGATGGCCCGGTTCATCAATGCGCATATCGCGGAAGAGCATTACCCGGACCGCCTATATGTGCTGGATCTCGAAATAGAAAATTTTATGCTCGGTTTCCGGTGCGAGGTACCGCTGCAAGCGATCCGCTCCGAAAAACAGTGGGATGCGATAAACGATGGTAGCTTGCTGGCCATACGCCCAGAGGCATTGGGAGAGATTCCCGATCGCTTTGAGGTGGAGCCGGTGGCTTCCTTTGGAGCCTACCGCATTAGCCGGTTGACGTCGAAATTCTTTTACTACCGGACTCGCGACGCACAACTGGGTGAATTCCGTCTGGTCCGGTTGAAAAAGCGCTAACATCCTATAATACCCAGCCAATTTGATACAGAAGCGGCAAGATTTAATGGGATACCTTTGACTGTATCAAGGATAAATTTCGGGGTTACCTTCGTAATCAAATGGACAAAAGATCGAAAAATGGTTAAGTTTATCGTAGGTTGTTTTATTTCAGCCTTTACATGCGTTTATCTACAGGCTTGGGGGCAGGAACTTCCGGATTCGGTACCCCGGCGTATCATTTTAAATGTGACCGAAAATATGGCTTCTTCGGTTGCAATAAATTGGCAAACCTCCAGTCAGGTCCGGGAAAGTTTTGCAGAAATTGCCTTAGCCGATGCGGATCCCCGTTTCGTAGACAAGGCAGTCAGGAAAAAAGCGGAAACCGAATTTGTGCGTCTGGGAGATACCGTTTCGTCCAGTTATCATTCGCTGGTTTTCGATGACCTGACGCCCAACACAAAATATGCCTATCGTGTCGGCCAGGGGAATAGCTGGAGTGAATGGTTTCATTTCGTTACGGCCAGTGATAAGGAGACTGATTCGTTTCAATTTATCTATTTCGGAGATGTACAGGTAAATATCCGGTCGCTGTGGTCGCGTGTCATCCGGGAAGCTTTTGCGAAAGCTCCCAATGCCAGGCTCCAGCTTTACGCCGGTGATATCATCAACCGGGCAAACCGGGATGAGGAGTGGGCCGACTGGTTCGAAGCAGGCGGATTTATACACAGCATGATACCGGGGCTTCCTTCACCGGGTAATCATGACCACTTTAACCTACCGAATGGAGAGAGAGCCGCTTCTGTTCTTTGGAGACCGCAGTTTAACCTGCCGTTAAATGGCCCTGAAGGATTGGAAGAAACCTGTTATTTTGTCGATGTGCAAGGGGTAAGGTTTATTTCGCTTAACTCTGACCAGGCGGAAGAATCGGATCATTACCTGGAAGCCCAGCGCATATGGCTGGAACGTTTGTTACAGCATAACCCCAACACCTGGACGGTAGTTACCTTCCATCATCCGATTTATTCGCCTAAGGGAACACGGGATAACAAGCGGATGCGGGAGACTTTCAAGCCGCTTTTTGATCGATACCACGTAGATTTGGTGCTACAGGGGCACGATCATACCTATGCACGGGGGATGAGCAAAATCCCGATGGAGGGTAAGGGCAAGGCGTCGGGGACGATGTATGTGGTCTCAGTGAGCGGACCCAAGATGACCGGTAGCCACGTGGAGAAGAAATCCTGGATGGATCGGTCGGCCATCTATACCCAATTGTTTCAAATCGTCGATGTATCTTCCCAAAAGCTTTCGTTTAAAGCGTACCTTGCAACCGGAGAGCTTTATGACGCATTCGATTTGATCAAGCAGGAAGGAAACATAAATAAATTGGTTGAACAGATACCGGCGGGTGTGCCGGAACGCCAGTAATAATTGATAATGAACCGTTCCTGTTTAAAATTTCATTTTTATCACACAAGGAATGTAAATTTTAAATAGGATAAGCTCCATCTGACCGATGGAATAAAATTATTTACAGATGAAAAGAATCGGAATTATTTTAATCGCTACGCTTTTGCTTGGAGCAGCGGGGGCTGTAGCCGAAACAGCTGTGCCAAGACCAAAGATGGTGGTGTGTATGGTGGTAGACCAAATGCGCTGGGATTACTTATATCGCTTCTACGATCGTTATGGTGAAGGCGGGTTCAAGCGGCTGCTAAATGAGGGGTTCAATTGCGACCAGACATTAATCAGCTATGCCCCCACCATCACCGGATGCGGACATGCGTCCATATTTACGGGGGCAACCCCGGCCGTCCATGGAATTGTCGGTAACGACTGGCCGGATTTTGAAAAAGGCTATTCGGTCAATTGCGTCGGCGACGAGAACGTGTCTCCGGTGGGTACCGAATCAAAATCCGGCAAGGCCTCTCCCCGTAACCTGCTGACAACGACGGTTGGCGACGAACTGAAGATCGCTACCAATTTCAGGAGTAAAGTAATCGGCATCTCGATCAAAGACCGGGCGGCTATTCTTCCCGCAGGCCATACCGCCGATGCCGCGTTCTGGTTTGATAAATCCAGCAACAGCTTTATCACCAGCACTTACTATATGAGCGAGTTGCCGGAGTGGGTAAAGTCTTTCAACAGCCGCGGAGTTGCGCAAAAATACCTTAACCAGGGATGGAAAACCTTGTATCCGATTGATTCGTATACCCAAAGTACACCGGATGATATGCCGTATGAATCCCGGTTTGCCAATGAAAAGCGTCCGGTGTTTCCCCACCAGTTAATCGACACCGTGACCGGTTTCGACGTGGGCATCAGCAACACACCGTTTGGAAACGGGCTATTGCTTACTTTTGCCAAGGAAGCCATCGATGCCTACCAACTGGGTAGGGGTGGAGATACCGATCTGTTGACGGTTAGCCTGTCATCGCCGGACGCCATTGGCCATCGTTTCGGCCCCAATTCAATCGAAATAGAAGACAACTACCTCCGTTTGGATAAGGATCTGGAAGACTTCTTTTCCTACCTGGACAAAACAATTGGCAAGGACCAATATCTGTTCTTTATCACGGCTGACCACGGCGCTTCACAGTCGCCCGGCTACCTGGCAGCGAATAAGCTACCCTTCGGTTATATGAATGAAAAGTATATGCTGGATTCCATTCAAACCGTTATCCGGTCCGAATATGGAATCGACTCGGTAGTTGTTGCGGCCACAAATCAACAACTCTATTTAAACAATAAGGCCATCGCCGAGCGGGGTGTTTCCAAAGAGGAAGTTGCCGACCGGATTACGGAGCTGCTGATGGAAAGCCCTGGCATAACGGATGCTTTCGTAACCAAAAAATTAGGGAGTGCCACGTTGGCGGAGCCGATAAAAACCATGATGATCAATGGCTTTCATTTAAAAAGGGGTGGAGACATCGTATTCAGCGTGCAGTCGGGTTGGAAATGGGGGTCTATATCCGGTGCCTCCCACAGCCATTGGAATGCCTACGATGCCCATATTCCATTAATCTGGATGGGATGGGGTGTGCGTCCGGGTAAGACAAACCGGCTTGTTCACAATACAGATATCGCGTCCACCCTCGCCTCGCTGCTCCATATCCAGATGCCCAGCGGCAATGTAGGTAGCGTTATTTATGAGCTGACAGACTTGGAATAAGAAAGCATCTAGAATGATACGCAGTCGGTTATGAATGTTGAAAAATCGACGCTTAGCATTGGGGTCGTTAGCCCTGGTTTGGTTGTTGCTCTATTTTCTATACCGGAACCGGATTTTTGTAAAAGTGTAGGTTAACGGGACCGGCGGGGTAGACCTGTATGATGAATCGAGTAGGCAACCGCTTGGAATCATTGGACATCCTCGAAAAGAAGGATTATACCTCAGGTATGACCTTATGCAAATATCCTATAACAACAGGATAAAATGAAATAACCTTCCGCTTCTTAAAATATAGAACTTCGGGCTGTTATAAGCTAACTGATTATAAACCCGTAAAAATCAACATGGCATTTAATATAAATGGAAGTAAGGACAAATACGACGTCATTATTGTCGGGTCCGGTGCGGGCGGAGGTATGGCCGGTTACGTGCTGGCACATGCAGGCTTGAGGGTATTGATGCTGGAATCCGGTCCTTTTTTCGATCCAGCCAAAGATTCGTTACAGATGCGCTGGCCCTGGGAGTCACCGCGCAGAGGCGCATCTACAAACCGTGCCTTTGGAGATTTCGATGGTGCTTTTGGGGGATGGGAAATCGACGGCGAGCCTTATACCAATAACGAAGGAAGCGAATTCCGGTGGTTCAGGTCGCGGATGCTGGGGGGCCGGACAAACCATTGGGGCCGCATTTCCCTGCGTTTTGGTCCAAAGGATTTTAAAGGGGGAAGCTTTGACGGTGCCACCGACGACTGGCCGATCACGTATGAGGAAGTCAAGCCTTACTATGACAAAGTTGATGTGTTGATCGGTGTGTATGGCACCAATGAAGGACTGGAAGACGATCCCGACGGTATTTTTCTGAAACCACCCAAGCCGAGGCTCCACGAAATACTTATTATGGAAGAGGCAAAGAAAAAAGGGATTCCCGTAATTCCGGGCAGGGGCTCGGTACTTACCGAACCGTTGAAAAACAACAGTCAACGGGGTGTGTGTTTCAACTGCGGTCAATGCGGCAGGTCCTGTAAGGTGTATGGAGATTTTTCGTCGTCGTCTGCGTTGGTGATCCCTGCCATCCGGACCGGCAACCTGGAAGTGCTTCCAAATTCGTTGGTACGCGAAGTGCTGGTAGACGGGGATGGGCTGGCCAAAGGCGTTTCCTACGTAAGCAAAGAAGATATGCAGGAATATCAGGTTTACGGCGAGCAGGTGATATTGGCCGCCAGTGCCTGCGAATCGGCCCGTATCCTGCTGAATTCGAAATCCAGGCAACATCCGCAGGGACTGGCCAACAGCAGTGGGGTGGTGGGCAGATACCTTCACGATTCCACGGGAGTAAGTGTAGCGGCATACCTTCCCCGGTTGAAAGACCGCAAGCGGTATAACGAAGATGGCGTCGGTAGTTTGCACGTCTATGCACCGTGGTGGCTGGATAATTCGAAGCTGGATTTTCCGAGGGGCTATCACATCGAATTCGGCGGAGGGATGAACATGCCTTCTTATGGATACCTCAATGATTTGCCCCGGTTTAATGGGGCGTTGGCCCAGACCAATGGGGAGGTCAAGAAAAGCGGCGGATATGGTAGGTCCCTGAAAGAAGAATACCGCAGTTATTTCGGGACTAAGGTGGTGCTGGCCGGACGGGGTTTGGCAATTGCGCGAAAGGACAATTACTGTGAAATAGATTCCAATACTGTCGATAAATATGGTATCCCGGTATTGAAATTTCACTACAAATGGCACGATGCGGAGATCAAACAGGGCAGGCACATGCAGGACACTTTCCATGATCTGTTCACCGGAATGGGTGCCGTCATCACCTCACAGTATGTAGGTGCGGACCGGAACTACGGCCTCAAAAAGCCCGGCGAGATTATTCATGAGGTGGGTACCGTACGGATGGGAGACGATCCGAAAACATCGGCCCTGAATAAATGGTGCCAGGCCCATGACTGCAAGAACCTGTTTGTCGTAGACGGGGCTCCTTTTGTGCAGCAGGGCGACAAAAACCCTACGTGGACGATACTGGCGCTGTCCATGCGGACGTCGGAATATATTTTGGAACAACGGAAAAGACGTAATCTGTAATTACGATGAATAAAATGAAGCGAAGAGATGCCCTGAAAGCCATTGGCGTGTCCATGGTGGCAAGCGGGTTTCTTTTTCACCGATGTGGTAACGAAAAAACAGATCGGGTAATCTCCCGGATCAATCTGGAACTGAAGGAAGGCAGGGAGCTTTGGGAACGGGAGCGGCTTGAAGAACTGAATTCGTTTACATTCTTTGATCAGCATGAAAAAGAAACGCTTACCGAACTGGTGGATCTGGTCATACCCGCGGATGAAGATTCCCCGGCTGCTTCCGGCGTGGGGGTGCCCGATTTCATCGAGTTTATCGTAAAAGACCAACCGGAATTGCAGCAGCCGATGCGGGATGGATTGAAGTGGATAGACGATTACTCCCAACAGCAATTCCGGGGTGCTTTCACGGGGATCACAGCTGATCAGCGGACGCAAGTGCTGGACCGCATTGCCTATCCGGAACCGGAAAGCAGCGAATTGCAATCGGGCATCGCATTTTTTGCGCTGTTGAGAGAGCTGACAGCTTCGGGATATTTTACGACAAAAGCGGGCATCGAATACCTGGGATACGTGGGTAACCGGCCGAATGTATGGGAAGGGGTGCCCACGGATGTCCTCCGGCAATATCACCTGACGCATTTAATTACGTAAACCAAAAAATCCAAAAATATGAAGCAAGACAGTAAGAAACAGTCCAGAAGGGATTTCATCAGCACGGCCAGCCTCGCGGTTGCGGGTGTAACCATCGTGCCCCGCCACGTATTGGGCGGCAAAGGATTTATCGCACCCAGCGATAAACTGCTGATCGCCGGTGTCGGCGTAGGGGGCAAAGGAAGAAGTGACCTGAAAAACTTTTACGATAGCGGCAAAGCTGAAATTGCCTATTTATGTGACGTGGACGACCGGATGGCGAAGGAATCCCGGGAACGGTTCCCCAAAGCGAAGTATTACCACGACTGGAGGGAACTGTTCGATAAGGAATCCAAACATTTCGATGCAGTGTCTGTGTCTACGCCCGACCATAATCACGCCATCATTGCCATGGGCGCCATGCAACTCGGGAAACACGTATATGTCCAAAAGCCATTGACCCATGACATCTATGAGGCACGGAAACTGACCGAAGCGGCAAAAAAATACAAGGTAGTAACCCAGATGGGTAACCAGGGTGCTTCGGGAGACGGGGTCAGGCAGCTCCGGGAGTGGTTTGATGCGGGTATAATCGGCGATGTACATACGGTCTACACCTGGACAAACCGGCCCGTGTGGCCTCAGGGGATTCCATGGCCTGCCCAATCACCCACTGTTCCGAAAGAGCTGGACTGGGACCTCTGGCTCGGGACGGCTCCCTACAAAGAATATGTGGACGGGCTCATACCCGGAAGCTGGCGGGGATGGTGGGATTACGGTACCGGAGCGCTGGGTGATCTGGGCTGCCACCTGCTGGAAGCTCCCTTTTCCGTGCTGGATCTCAAATATCCGATTGACGTGCAGGCAACTGTTGGCAGCGTTTATACGGCCTTCGGAGAACGGGGTTACTTTAAGGACAGCTGCCCGCCGTCGGGCTACGCGATATTGACTTTTCCCAAAACCAGCAAAACGCAGGGGGAAATAAAGCTGCATTGGATGGATGGTGGAATCAAGCCGATGCGCCCCGATGAGCTCGAAGCCGAGGAAATCATGGGGGATGGCAACAGCGGCATCCTGTTTATCGGTACGAAGGGAAAAATGATGGCCAGTGAATATGCTGCCAATCCGAGGCTGATCCCGGTTTCGAGAACCAAGGAAGTAACGGTTCCGCAGCGGTATGAGCGTGTAAAAGACGGTGCGGATGGACACTATGCACAGTGGGTTGAAGGAGCAATCGCCGGCTATGGCAATGCCAAACTAAGTGCGCCCTTTGAACTATCGGGTCCGCTGACGGAAACGGTGTTGATGGCCAACCTGGCGATACGGGTGGCTGATATCCCCAAACCACGTCCCAGCGGTAAAGGGTTCATTTACCCGGGAAGCAACAAGCTGATGAAGTGGGACAGCCAGAACATGCGGATTACCAACTACGAGGAGGCCAATCAGTTTGTGAAGCGGGAATACAGAAAAGGTTGGGGACAATTATAGCTATAACGTGATGACGTTGAAAATATATTTAATCTGCGGCCTTGCCCTGTGGTTTTCCGGCGTGGCAGCACAAACGGGTCGTTGGATGCCACTGTTTGACGGCAAGACATTAAACGGATGGAAAGCAAGCGAAAACGAATCATCCTTCCGTGTCGAAGACGGCTGCATCGTACAGGAAGGACCGCGGTCTCACCTGTATTATATGGGCGATGTGGGTAGCCATGTGTTCAAGAACTTTGAATTCAAGGCCCAGGTGTACACATTCGAAAATGCCAATTCAGGCATTTACTTCCACACCCGTTTCCAGGAAAAAGGGTTTCCCAACTATGGTTACGAGGTACAGGTCAATAATTCGCATCGGGATCCCATCCGTACGGGCAGCTTGTACAATGTGGTAGATATTGCGGATAAGTACGCGGTCGATGGGAAATGGTTCGAGCTGTATATCAAAGTGGTGGATAACCACGTTGTTATAAAAGTGGATGGCACCACCCTGGTGGATTATACCCAGATGGCCGACAAAAGCCGGTTGGTAAGGAAGGAAGATCATTTCGGGCGCTACTTGGATTCCGGAACATTCGCCATCCAGGCGCACGATCCGGGTTCAAAAGTAAAGTATAAAGATATTCAGGTAAAAATTTTAGATTAGCACGTATGATGAAACCGATTGTTCAGATCTCGCTGGATCTTACGGATATTGAAGAAGCGGTGAATACCGCTCATATCGCCTTGCAGGCCGGGGTAGACTGGCTGGAAGTAGGCACCCCGCTCGTGTTGGCAGAGGGCCTGCACGGGGTGCGCCGGCTGAGAAGCGAATTTCCGGATACACCGTTGGTGGTCGACCTGAAAACCATGGATGGCGGTTACCTGGAAGCAGAGATGATGGCCAAAGCGGGCGCAACGCACGTTGTGGTCATGGGAAGGGCCCATGCGGAAACCATCAAATGCGTGGTACAGGCCGGGCGAGATTTCGGCGTGAAGGTGATGGGCGATAACCTCGCCTGCGACTCCATGGTAGACGGCGCCAGGTTTCTGGAAGATCTGGGATGCGATTACGTGATCCACCACATCGGTTACGACGAACGGCGGGGACTGGTGGCGCAGGGTTTGGCCTGTCCCAGTCCGCTGGACCAACTTGCCGAAGTGGTGGAAGCGGTACATGTACCCGTTCAGGCCGTGGGAGGGTTGTCCATTGACCAGGCCATCTCATGCCCTTCTTACGGTGCGCCGTTGGTGGTGCTTGGAGCGCCCCTTACGATTGATGCCGACTCGTTCAAAACGTCGAGCAGCAACGATCTTCCCGGTGTATTGCGTACCATCTGCAAAAACATCCATTCGCAGTCAATCAACAAGAAATATAAACAACCATGGAGTTTTTATCAGTCGTAAATTTCGATCGCCAAAAGGGTTCGGTGGAGCTCCGGAAGGTGCCCAAACCTTCGCCGAAAAGCGGTGAGGTGATTCTGGAAGTAAAGAGCGTGGGCGTATGTGGCAGTGATCTGCACCAATGGACGTCCAGTCACAGCTGGGAGGTCAATTACCCGGTTATATTGGGCCATGAATTTGCAGGGGTCATCCGCGAAAGCGGCCCGGATGTAAAAAACTGGAAGATCGGCGACCGCGTAGTCAGTGAAACGGCGGCCATCATCAACCCGGATAACCCGTTATCAAAAGTGGGGCTGTATAACCTTGATCCGTCGCGCAAGGGATTCGGTTACGGCGTCAACGGTGCGATGACCAAATATGTGGCGGTGCCCGCCCGTTGCCTGCATCGCATACCGGATACACTGGAGTTCGAGAAAGCTTGCCTGACCGAGCCGTGCAGCGTAGCTTACAATGCGGTGGTGAATAACGCAGATATCAAGCCAGGAGACCGCGTGCTGGTTATCGGCCCCGGTACCATCGGGATGTTATGCGCGCTGATGGCCCAGTTAAGGGGTGCCGAAGTGGGCATCGTGGGGTTGGAAAGTGACCGTGTGCGGCTGGACGTTGCAGCGGCCTATGGAATACAACCCCTCACCGGCGATGCAGGTGTCTGGGCAAGGGAGCTGGACGGAATGGGTGCCGATTGTGTGATCGATTCCGCAGGAATCAGCCATACGCTCCAAAATGCCATCGACTGGGTTCGGCCCAACGGACAGGTGGTTAAAGTAGGCTGGGGCCCCCAGCCCATCGGGTTTTCACTGGATCCCATCGTGCAGAAAAACGTACGTATTCAGGGCAGTTTCAGCCACAACTGGCCCGTGTGGGAGAAGGTGATCCGGCTGTTGGCCACGGGCCGCCTGGATATAAGCAAAATCGTCGGTGGGATGTGGCCGTTGGAGGAATGGGAAGTGGCGTTCCGCAAGATGAAGGACGGGGAAGTCATAAAAAGTGTATTGATACCGAAATAAACCAATCGGGAGGAACAACCATGCAAAACGATCTATTAAAAGACAAGGTGATCATCGTCACCGGCGCATTTGGAGGAATCGGACTCGCAATTGCGAAGGCTTGCCTGAATGCCGGGGCATGGGTGCTGCTGCACGGGCGGAGTGAGCGGAACCGGACCGATGCGCTGGCCTACCTGGACGGCGGGGAACGGGTTGAACCATTTGTCGGCGACGTAACGCGCGACAACTTTGCACCGGAGCTGGTGGAGGCCACGATACGCCGTTTCGGCAAGATCAATGGCATCGTCAACAATGCGGCCTACGTGGTCTCGTCAAATGTGCACGATACGACACTTGCGTTGTTCCGGGAGGTGCTAGAGGTGAATTCGTTGGCACCGTTTTCCATCATCCAGGCGGCCCTGCCGCATCTGGCGGAAACCAAGGGGGCGGTGGTGAATATCGGCTCGGTCAATGCCTATGCCGGAGAACCGAATTTATTGGCGTACAGTGTGTCAAAAGGGGCCTTGATGACCCTTACCAGAAACCTGGGAGATACGTTGCACCGGGATTTGGGGATACGGGTAAACCAACTGAATGTGGGATGGGTGCTGACCGAAAAAGAACAGGAACGGAAGGTAGGTCACGGATTGCCTCCGGATTGGTATACCCTTATTTCTCCGATGTATGCGCCCGCCCGGAGGTTACTGGATCCGATGGAAGTTGCAAACTCCGCGGTATTCTGGCTTTCTGATCTGCTGGGGCCTGTAAGCGGACACGCGATTGAACTTGAACAGCATCCCATCATCGGAAGAAATCCCGAAAAAAACGTAGACGCGTTAGACATCGATTGATATGCCCAAATTAGCTGTATTTCCGAAAGCCTTTATGAAAGCGCTTTGTGTAACGGGAGAAATGACGCTTGACGAATGGATTGATCTGGCATCGGCGCTGGAAATTGACGGACTGGAATGGTACGCCGGGTTTCTGGGAATGGAAGACTCCCGCAACTGGACCCGTTACCGCAGCCGCGTAAGCGACGCCGGACTGGAGATACCGATGATGTGCTGCTCGCCGGATTTTACCCATCCCGATGCTGCATTCAGGAAGGAACAGATCCGGAAGCAGAAGCAATGGATCGATATGACGCATGCGCTGGGAGGCCGTTATTGCCGTGTGCTGTCCGGCCAGCGGCGGCCCGAGCTTTCGCTGGACGAAGGCGTAAAACTGGCGGCGGATTCGATCCGGGAGTGCCTTGAATACGCCAAAACACTTGGCATTACCTTAATTCTGGAAAATCATTACAAAGACGACTTCTGGAAATTCCCGGAGTTCGCGCAGAAAGCGGCCGTATTCTGTCAGCTCGTCGAGGCGATCGATGATCCCTATTTTGGAGTAAACTACGATCCCAGTAATAACTTCCTTGCGGGTGAAGACCCGTTGGCACTGCTGGAAAAGGTGAAATACCGAGTCAAGACGATGCATGCCAGCGACCGGTATCTCGTGGGCGGAACCATTGATGACCTACGGAAGATGGAAGATAACAGCGAGGGGTATGCGTCTGTGCTGAGGCATGGCGAAATCGGCAAAGGACTCAACGATTATGATGCTATTTTCACGACGTTGAGGTCCGTTGGTTTCGACAGCTGGATCAGCATCGAAGACGGCGTGGACGGTATGGATCAATTGAAAAGGAGCGTAGATTTCGTAAACCGGAAAATCGGGCAATACTGGTAACATCCTATAATATCCCGCAAATTTGATATAGAACTGCTGCAGTCGCTTGGGCTATATTTGTTTATCAATTACAATATTACCCAAGTATATCAATGAGCAAAAAAGATAAGGGATACATTCCCGTTATGTTAACCCCCTTTACGGAAAGTGGTGCGGTCGATTTTAGTGGATTGACGAAACTTACGGAGCTTTACCTCGGGGCGGGCGCAGCAGGCTTATTTGCCAACTGCCAATCGAGCGAAATGTTTAATTTATCGGAAGAGGAGCAATTAGCTGTCACCAAGCAGGTGTTGCAGGTGGCAGACGGCGCAGTGCCGGTAGTTGCTACCGGTACCTTTGGCGGTCCGGTGGAAAAGCAGGCGGATTTCGTAAAACGGATGTATGAGACAGGAGTGGATGCCGTCATCGTAATTACAAACATGCTGGCAGGGGAATCGGAAAGCGCAGACGTATTTGATGAACGTTTCGGACAATTGCTTGACGCCACGCCGGGTATTCCACTGGGATTCTACGAGTGTCCGGAACCCTTTAAACGGGTGCTGACTGCGGAGCAACTGAAGCGCTTTGTCAGTACAGGACGTGTCATTTATCACAAAGATACCTGTTTGGATATTGAACAAATCAGGGCAAAGCTGGATGCAACAAAGGCCGTATCCAAGTTCGGTTTGTATGATGCGTATATGGTTCATGCCGTAGAGTCGTTAAAAGCAGGTTCCGCGGGTCTATCGTGTATCCAGGGCAATTATTATCCGGAATTGGTTGTCTGGCTGTGTAACCACTTCGATGACGATGAACTGGCAGATCAGGTTGAGCGGGTACGGCAATTTTTTGTCGAACGCATGGATGTGATGCATGCGGTGTACCCGATCGTAGCCAAATATTTCCTGCAAAAAAGAGGACTGCCCATCTCAACCTTTACACGGAAAAATGCCGGTGTATTTGATGCGTCAGTCAGGGGGCAGATAGACTCGCTTTATGTGCAATTTCAGCAATTGATGGAGCAGATTGAGCTAAAGCCCTTATTGGCATAAGGGCCCAATAGATTGGTAACGATGAAGTTGGGAAATGCCATATTTTTCGTCGGACTGTGGATTGCAGTAACCCCTATCGGTTATGCCCAGGGGCGTGGACTTTCGTATATCGACTTGTCAGCGGGCGGTATCTGCAATTTCGTTACCGATAAGCAGCAGCTCTTGCGGACGCAATCGGTCTTGCTTGAGGAGATTGCCAAACGGAGCGGCATTGACCTTCCGATGATGTCTTCCGGGGAACTTGGAAAAAAACCCGGCATTATCTTAACCCTCGAATCGGATACCAAACGCCTACCTCAGGTGGTGCAGGAAGCCGTGGGGGAGATGGAACACATCGGCGCTGAAGGATACCGGCTGATTGCCCTAAAAAAATACCAGATTGTTGTTGTGATGGGAAAAGATGCAAGGGGCTTGTTATTTGGCGTCGGCAAGTTACTCAGAAAAGCAACAATAACGCCCGATTCCATGTTGTTTCCGGACCATTTTTCGTTAGCTACGACACCCAAAAATCCCATCCGTGGCCATCAATTGGGTTACCGCCCCAAAAATAACGCATACGATGCTTTTTCTGTTGCGCAGTTTGACCAGTATATCCGGGAGTTGGCGCTCTTTGGCGTGAATTGTATTGAGCTAGTACCTCCCCGAACGGACGACGATCCGACGCATCCGATCATGAAGCTGCCACCGGCACAGATGATGGTTGAATTATCAAGGATCTGTGATAGCTATGGGCTGGATGTCAGCATGTGGTACCCAAATGTGGGGAAAGATTACGACAGTCCCGCAGGCATCCAGTCGGAGCTGGCCGAGCGGGAAGAAGTATTTGCGGCGTTACCCCGGCTGGACGCGTTATTTATACCCGGCGGAGATCCGGGCGATCTGGAAGTGGACACGCTTTTCCGATGGGTCGGACAGGTAGCCGAGGTGCTTCGCAACTATCATCCGGATAGCAAAATATGGATTTCCCCGCAGGCGTTCAAACAGACCGACCACTGGTTCGACGTATTTTTCGAACAGGCAAACCGCCGCCATGAATGGTTCGGTGGCGTGGTATTCGGGCCGTGGGTCAGCATGCCGATTGCCGAAATCAGAAACCGTCTTTCCCCGGAAATACCGATCCGGCGGTATCCAGATATCACCCACAACATCAGCTGCCAGTATCCGGTTCCGGATTTCGATTTAACATGGGCACTGACACTGGGGCGCGAGAGCATCAACCCCCGCCCGCGGGAATTTAAACACATCCATAACTTATTTGAATCATACGCTATTGGGGGCATCACCTATTCCGAAGGAACAAACGATGATGTGAATAAATTCGTTTGGTCCGACCAGGACTGGGATTCGTCAACACCGGTGGTAGAGACCCTGCGCGATTACGCCCGGCTGTTTTTAGACCCGCTGCTTGTCGAACCCTTTGTGCTCGCCATCTTCGCATTGGAGGATAACCTCCGGGGTTCCCCTTTGACCAACGGCGGCATGATCCGTACACTGGACAAGTGGCGCTACCTGGAACAGCATTCTCCGGCAGGAAAGGCATCGAATCCCCGCTTTCAGATGGGGTTGATACGGGCATATTTCGATGCATATACCTACCGGCGGTTGACCTGGGAAACCTACCTGGAACAGCAAGCGTGGGACGTCTTAAGAGGTGCAGCACCTGAAACGGTGGACAACGCCCTTACGGAAGCCATCGCCTTGCTGAAAAAGGGAGCCTCGCAACCGGTTTGCGCGGATTGGCGGCAACGGTGCCTGGAGCTGGCGGACTCGCTTTACGAAAGTATCGGTACACAGTTGACGGTGGAACGCCACCACGGCTATGAAGAACGGGGTAACTTCATCGATCACATTGATATGCCACTGAACGATGCGCCCTGGCTGTTGCCACAGCTGGAAGCGTTGCTGTCCACTCCTTCCGTTGCAGAAAAAGTAAAACAATTAGCCGGTATTTTACAGCGGACAGATCCGGGGCCGGGGGGGATATACGACAATTTTTCGGAAGCCGGATCGTGGCAGCGGGTTGAGAAGGGGAAGGGATGGTTCGCCGACCCCGGAAATTTACAGTCGGCCAGCCACGGCTTCAACATCAAGGTAAAAGGACCCTCGGAAAGAGCGGCTGAACCCAAAGCATGGATGAAGCAGGCCACGGTCCTGTACGATCATCCGTTGGTAATCCATTACGGCGAGCTGGATACCCATGCTAATTATTCCGTAAAAATAGCGTATACAGGGCGGTTTAAATCGAATATATCGCTGCATGCAGACGGACTGCCGGTACACGGATACCAGCCGGTCTCGGGAAGTGAAGTATATGAATTTGACGTGCCGAAGGCCGCAACATCGGATGGAAAGGTGACCTTTCAATGGCGGTGCAAACCCGGTGAGCGTGGATTGCAGGTAGCTGAACTATGGTTGACAAGGAAAGAACGTAACTAGTCGGTTATGGATACAAATGGATTTTATCAAAAAATCAAGAACGGAACTCCGGTATACGGAACCTGTGTAACGGTAAATAGCCCCCAATGGCCGGCCCTGGTGAATAAGGCGGGGCTTGATTTTGTGTTTCTGGATACGGAACATGTCCCCTTAGACCGGTCTCAATTGGCGTATTTATGCCACGGTTACCGGGCGCAGGGTATTGCACCGATTGTGAGGGTTGGCACTGCTGACGACACGCTGGTCTGTCAGGCCGTGGATGCGGGTGCACAGGGAGTTGTTGCCCCGTATCTGGAAACCGAACAACAAATTGAATCGTTGGTTTATGCATTAAAATACCGACCATTGAAGGGTGCCCTGATGGAACAATATAGGGCGAAGCCAGAAACCGTGCCCGATACGCTTCAAACGTATCTGGCAGGGTATAACAGCGGCAACATAGCGATCGCCAATATAGAGAGT
Organism: Parapedobacter defluvii; assembly: GCF_014642075.1. Lineage (GTDB taxonomy): Bacteria > Bacteroidota > Bacteroidia > Sphingobacteriales > Sphingobacteriaceae > Parapedobacter > Parapedobacter defluvii. Next base: position 85,261 of record NZ_BMIK01000012.1, read on the forward strand.
GTGCCTGCCTTGAGCAACCTGGATAGCCTGCTGGCTGTCAGGGGATTGGATGCGGTATTCATTGGCCCGCATGACCTTTCGATCAGCATGGGATTACCGGAGGAATACGACCATCCCGAGTTTGAGAAGGCTGTTTCCCATATTATCAAGTCGTGCAGGTCCACCGGTATAGCGGTAGGTATCCATTTTTCGATGGAACCGGACAGGCAGGTGAAATGGGCACAGCACGGTGCAAATATCATTGTGCACAGTTCTGACATAGCGCTGTTCGGTCAGCGGTTGGCATCCGATATGAAATACATCAAAAATCTATTGGGTCATACGCATCATTCCGGTGAACCGGATACGATGGCAACAGTTATCTGATAAATTCCGGTCATCGTCCGAAATCATTTGATATTTTTGGGCAGAACCAATGAACAAGATTATGAAAAGGCTTTTGTTACTACTAGGAATAAATTTTGGATGGATCATTCCGTCGGTTTCGCAGGACATGGGTTCAGGCGGAGTCCCCGGCACCGTCATTGCCCATCAACCCGCCTCCACGCAGCAATATATCGGCTCGCCCAGCATTGCCATTTTACCGAACGGGGATTATGTTGCATCCCATGATCTTTTTGGACCGGAGAGTTCGGAATTTGTGCAGGCCGTGACGCGCGTTTACCGTTCGGCAGACAAGGGAAAGACATGGAAACAGGTCAGCGAAATCCAGGGAGCATTTTGGTCCAGCTTGTTTGTGAACCGCGGTACGCTGTATCTGCTCGGACCCGACCGTCATCACGGGACGGTCCTGATCCGTCGGTCGGACGATGGGGGAGCTACCTGGACCCGTCCAACCGGGACGGAGGATGGGCTGTTGCTGAAAGGCATGTTTCACTGTGCTCCGGTACCGGTGATTGAACACAACGGCCGCCTATGGCGCGGAATGGAGACCGCTTACGGTCCGATTCAGGAATGGGGCAAGCGGTACGGTGCCATGATGATGTCGGCGCCGGTTGATGCCGATCTGTTAAAAGCCAGCAGTTGGACCACCAGCAATCCGTTGCTTTACGATTCAACCTACCTAAATGGAAACTTTACAGGTTGGCTGGAAGGGAATGCCGTTGTGGCACCGGATGGAGGTATAGTGGATATTCTTCGGGTGGACGACCGTACAACGCACGAGGAGAAAGCGGCAATGGTCAGGATCAGTGCCGACGGAAAGGTCGCTTCGTTTGATCCGGAGACCGGATTTATACCTTTCCCGGGGGGGAGTAAAAAATTTGCGATCCGTTTTGACGAAAAGTCCGGCCGTTATTGGACGTTGAGCAATAGCATTCCCGAGGCATTCCGGAAACAATATCCCGGGAGAAACGCCGCAAGCTTCCGGAATACGCTTGCGCTCATGAGTTCGGACGATCTGCTCAATTGGCAAGTCCACGAGATTATCCTCCAGCATCCCGATGTGATCAATCATGGCTTTCAGTATGTCGACTGGCTTATCGAAGGTGAAGACCTGATCGTAGCCAGCCGGACGGCGTACGACGACGGGAAGGAGTTGGCAAACAACAACCACGATGCAAACTTCCTGACATTTCACCGCATTGAGGGCTTCCGGAAAAAAGCAAAGCAAACATTGTAAACACAAACAAAAACATAGACATGAAGAAGCAAGCAAGGATCTTTTTACCCGCTCTCGTCCTCTTTTGCCTGAAATGTTCCCCGCCCAACAATGTCGCCGGGAACTTTAAACTGCCGCCCAAAGCGGATACCACGGATGCCGCTTACGTGAGCGGCGAACTCCTTTATCCCCTGGATAACAAGCCTACGCCCGAGTGCCATGCATCTACGCTAGTCGAAACGCCCGATGGATTGGTTGCGGCTTTTTTTGCAGGCACCTACGAAAGCCATCCCGATGTGGGGATTTGGGTGTCCCATCGGGTGGACGGCAAGTGGTCCTGGCCCAAAGAGGTGGCAGATGGTGTGCAGAACGATACACTTCGCTACCCCTGTTGGAATCCGGTACTGTTTCAGCCGAAAGGCGGAGACCTTATGCTGTTTTATAAAGTAGGGCCCAGTCCGCAAACCTGGTGGGGCATGGTTATAACATCGAAAGATAATGGAAATACCTGGTCGGAACCCCGGAAATTGGGTGAAGATGCGAAAATAGGTCATTTACTCGGGCCCATCAAAAATAAACCCATTCAGTTGGCAGATGGAACGATTATCAACCCGACAAGTATCGAATACCCGAAGGAGGACGGTGAGGACCAGGATTGGCGTGTTTACTTTGAAATCAGCAGGGATCTGGGGCAAACGTGGGAAGTGGTTGGCCCGATTAACGACGGTGTGGAGTTTGACGCCATCCAACCCAGTATTCTGACCTATCCGGATGGTAAATTGCAAGTAATCTGCCGCAGCCGCCAGGATGTGCTGGTGCAAAGCTGGTCAGAAGACCAGGGGCGGACGTGGAGTAAAATGACGGCTACGGCTTTGCCGAATCCAAATTCGGGAACCGATGCGGTGACCTTACGCGATGGCAGGCAGTTGCTGGTATACAATCATTCCACAAGGCAGGGAGAAGAACCCAAGGGACGGAATATGCTGAACGTAGCGTTGTCAGACGATGGAAATACGTGGACGCCGGTCATGACGCTGGAAAACGAGCCCATTGAAGACGGTTATGCTTATCCCGCCGTTATCCAGTCGGCCGACGGTAAAGTGCACATCACCTATACGTACGACCGCAGGTCTGTAAAGCATGTTGTGCTGGATCCGGAGCGATTGTAATCCGAAGATAAGATGCTATAATCTCTCGGCAACTTTTTACATAATAGCAGGCAAATTCTCGGGTATTTTTGAAATAAAATCGATTATTTATGCAGTGTATCCATATGACACTTCTCCGAAACAAGACGTTAACACGTACGATCGGAAAAATTTTTTTGGCATTTTTCCTGATCTGCACTGTTGCGGGAGAAGGTTTTTGCCAGCAAGGCGCAATCACACCCCGGACGGCCCTCCGCAGTTACCTGAACAACGGCGATCAGGCGTACGCATGGGAGATCCGGGATAGCCTGGTATACGATAAAGGGACCATTTTCCAGGTGCTGCTTACCTCGCAGCGCTGGCGGGAGCATACCTGGCGGCATCAACTGAATGTCATCGTTCCCAACGAAATTGCATACGACGGTGGTTTGCTTTTCGTCAGCAGTGGCCGTATGCAGAAAGAAGATCCAACGATGCCCCAATGGAACGACTTAGCGAAGGATGGATTGATACAGGACGTTGCGCGGATTGCCGAGGAAAATAAAGCCGTGGCGGCGGTCCTCCGGCAGGTGCCCAATCAGCCGCTGTATGGGGGCCTGGTAGAAGACGAGTTGATTTCGTATACGCTCCATCAGTTTCAAAAAGATGGAGACTTTTCCTGGCCATTGTTGTTTCCGATGGTTAAAAGCGCGATCCGGGGCATGGACGCGGTGCAGGAAATTGCCGCAAGCCGTTCCGCAAAACCGGTGGAGCGGTTTGTGGTTTCCGGCCTGTCCAAACGAGGCTGGACAACCTGGCTGACCGCCTCGCAAGACAACCGGGTGGAAGCGTTGGCCCCGATGGTGATCGATATCCTCAATATGCCGGTTAACCTCAATTACCAGGTTGAGGTATGGCACGAATACAGTCCGCAGATACAGGACTATGTGGCGCTTGGCCTGGTGCAGGACATCGGGAGCGACCGTGGCCGCACATTGGCACAGATGATCGATCCGTATTCCTACAAGGAACAGCTTAACAAACCCAAGATGTTATTTATGGGTACCAATGATCAGTATTGGGTCATTGATGCGGTGAAGCACTACATCGACAGCGTGCCCGGCCCTTACTACATTCACTATGTGCCTAACGAAGGGCATGACCTGGGGGATAAACAGCAGGCGTTTCAGGCGCTGTCATCCTTCTGGGGATTTACCCTGCAGCATAAGCCTTACCCGGTTACCGATTACAAAACATCGGTGGGAAAGGATGCGCTGGAATTGAAAATACGGGCAACGAAACCGAAATTGGAGGGAGCGGTTATCTGGAGTGCGGTGTCGGACGATCAGGACTTCCGGGATGAGACCTGGGTGAGTCGTGAACTGCCCGTGGTACACAAGCGGAAATTCAAGGTGAAGGAAACGTTGCCCACTTCGGGTTACAAAGCCTTCTACGTAGACCTGAAATACCGCAACACAAATGGAGAGCTATATACCCAGAGTACGCGGGTCTTTGTGTCAGACAGTCATTCGTTTTTGATCGGTGGTCGGTGATGGGTGATCGGTGATGGGGGGTCTGTGGTCCGTGGTCGGCAGTGAGTGATCGGTGTTCAGTATGATGAATTTGGACAGTATAAAACGGAAAGCGGAACAAGTAGTTGGATGCTTCGTATGGGGCATCCTCCTTGTGGCTGGCTGTGCGCCGGAGCAACGACTGGAAGAACTCACCGTGAAACGTGTGATGGATAGCTTGGTGACGCGTATTTATGCGCAATGGGATACCCGGCTGATCAATGGCTTGGATGAAAATCTGGTGTTGAAATTCGTGAGTCCCGAAGAACAGACCGCGCTTGCTGAAAACTACTGGCGGTTCGGGGTAGACGTTCCGGTGGTTGTATCCCTCATGCGCGACAGTGCACAGGCTTCGGTGCCTTTCTGGCTGGTGGCGTCTGGTTTCGAAAAGACGGCCTACACCGTCCGGAATGAATTGTACACCTATGAGGTATGGCAGAAAAGTTTTCCGGCGGGTGAGGTAGGGCTTGGAATCAACGGATTCGACAAGCACCGCCCGGTTTATTTTGTTTCGGTAGCTCCGCAGCATCCGGGAGAAAAAGTCAACATTACCCCAATCCTGCCTGAAAAACAGGCCATCACCGTGCTGGACACGGGTGCGTTTGTCTATCACGATTGGGATGAACTGATGCTTACTGACGTGCCCCGGCCGCTGAGAGGGCAGCAACTGTTGCCCACCATACGGGGGCGTGCCCGTGAAGCGCATGTCATCGGTGCGTTCCGGAGGACGGCGTTTCCATCCGCGGGAATACCCGATCAAGTGGTGCTCACCCTGCCCGAAAATACAGCGCGCGGCATGGTGGTCCAATGGCGGTGCGCACCGGATGTAAAGCGGGGATGGATTAAGTACTGGAAATCTGGAACGGACGATACCATGCGGGTTGATGTAGCTGGCACGTTGCTGGAGGACCGGTTGTTACGCAATGACCGGTATATAAGCCGGTTCCGCGTACAACTTGATTCCCTGCAGCCCGGTGCGGCTTATGAATATCGGATCGGACAGGGTGATATCGCCGGGGAGACTGGGGTGTTTGCTATGCCGGATGCCACCGATACATTTGCCTTCACATGGTTTGGCGACATCCATAATGACCCCGCATGGGGGAAACTTGCGCAACGTGCTGCCGCCGACCATCCCCAAACGAACTTTTACCTCGCTGTGGGCGACCTTGTCAACACCGGTTTACACCGCGATGATTGGGATGCGCTGTTTGCCTATTCGGGGGGGATTTTCCGAGAGAAGCCACTGATGGCAGTACCCGGCAATCACGACAGCCAGGATGGACTGGGCGCAGGAATGTTCCGCGACCTGCTGTCCTACCCGGCAAACGGACCCGATGGACAACCGCCGGGTTTCACGTATGCATTCCGGTATAAGCATGCACTGTTTTTGATGTTAGACGTCGTCAGCTTTTCCGCGCAGCAGCAGGCCGCTTGGATTGAATCCCAGTTATCGGACACGGACGCGGTTTGGAAATTTGTCGTTTTTCATTTCCCGCCTTACACCCTGGAAGAACCGTATCCAGATATTGTAAAAAACTGGGTGCCTTTGTTTGATAAGTATGGGGTGGATCTGGTAATGAACGGGCATTTCCATTATTACCTGCGTACCCAGCCGATGAAGGATAGTCAGCCTGTAAAAGCGGAAGAAGGCGGCACAAGGTACGTGATGTCCGTCAGCACACGGGGTAAAAATGCTGATTCGGTGTCAGAGCCCTATGCAGCTAACGTATTGAAAGAAGGATATCTTTATCAGTATGTCCAGCTGGACGGCAGACGGTTGACATTTACCTGCGTTGATGCCGAAGGAAAGATCCGAGATCGTTTTGAACTCGCTAAATAATAGCCGATAACCTTAAGATAATCATAAATTTAATCATGAAAAAGCGATTGTTGACCTCTGTTTTTTTACTCTCGTTACTTGCCGTCAAATCAGCGGCAGCCCGGCAACCCGAGGTTGTAGATTCGGTACTTGTCTTCCCGTTGCAGGAACAGCATGTGCACGGCAGCAGTGTGGTGGAACTGCCCGGCGGGGATTTTCTGCTGGCCTGGTTTCAGGGAAGCGGGGAGCGGACGGCGGACGACGTACGGATTATGGGTGCACGTTTGAAAAAAGGAGATAAGAAATGGAGTGCCCCCTTTGAACTGGCGGATACCCCGGATCTGCCGGACTGTAATCCGGTCTTGTTTATGGCCGAGGGTAAGCTCTTTCTGGTGTGGATAGCCGTTTTGGCCAACCAGTGGGAAAACTCGATCCTGCGGGTGCGGTCAACCCAGGCATTTGGTGGAAGCGGTGCCCCCGAATGGCAATGGCAGGATAATATCCTGCTGAAACCCGACGAACGTTTTGTGGACGAGGTGGCTGCCAGGTTCCGTGAATTGCCGCCCCAGCATCACGGCTGGTCGGCATATGCTCCGAGATATGACGAGCTGACGATGGAAGCAACCAAAGACCCGGGGAAACGGAGCATCGGGTGGATGACACGGATCAAACCCCTTGTGTCGGGGAAACGGATTCTGTTGCCGCTCTATTCGGACGGATTCAATTTTTCGCTGCTGGCGATCTCGGAAGATGGCGGCCGTTCCTGGAAGCCCAGCCTGCCCATTGTGGGGCGCGGGCCCATCCAACCGGCACTGGCAAAGCGTGCCGATGGTACCTTGGTAGCTTACATGCGGGATAGCGGCGATGCACCAACGCGTGTCCAGGTCAGTGAGTCGAATGACGGAGGCTGGAGCTGGTCGGCGGCACGTAAGACGGATATTCCAAACGGTGCAAGTGTGGATGTATTGGTACTTGATGACGGCCGTTGGGTCATGCTGGGTAACGATGTAGACGACGGGCGCTACCGGTTGAACCTTTATTTTTCCGACGACGAGGGGGAGACCTGGCCCGTGAAGTTACCGATCGAATACGATGCGTCGAAACAAGGACGCTATTCCTATCCGTCGCTGATACAGGGAAGCGATGGATGGCTCCATATCAGTTATTCTTATCACCTCCGCGGTGAAGAAAAGGCCATTAAATATGTTACTGTTAAACCGTAAATCCCATCCAAACGAATTGTTATGAAGCTAAATTTATCAGGTATTCTTTCCTTCGCGTTGCTGGCCGGTACCTGTGGCAATCCTGCACCCACCGCTGTTGTTTCCTATGCGGATACAGCGTTTACCCAAGATTATAGCGTGAAGTATGTTGCAGATGAAGGCCAACAGGCGGAATTCCGCCGGGTGTATGTTAACCGGGACGGAAAAGTGCAGGTGTTGGCAGCAGATGGACTGAAACATCCTTCCAATGGACATTTTTTGTATCCGGGACATGTCACGGAAGACCGTTCCTATCGGTTTATGTCGGCCAAACAACTGGTCGATATGGCACTGTGTAGGGGTGAGCTGGTATACTTGGACAGCCGTGTAATTTTCAGCAATGCATGGTCGGGAAGGTTGTATATCGAGCATCAGTTGGCGAGCCCCACGGCATTTGCCGCCAACGACAGCCTGGAATTTTTAGTGACGGACGGAGAACAGGTACACTTCCTGGCGGATCATGCAGTGAAGTGGAAAGGGCAGGTACCGGGAGGCAAGGTGCTGCAATTGATCGGCCATCCAACCGATCACAGCCAGTTCTTTCTGGTAACGCCCGAGAGCCTATACCGGTTCTCTGCAGCAACCAACCAATTGGAAAAAATACACGACGGAAGCGGGTTTACATCCGCCGATGTGGACGCGCGGAACAACCAATTGATCGTAGGCACATCCGATGGGTATTTCAGGTACAGCCTGAAAGATGGACAGGTAACCGGAGCGTTGCAAAATAAGCTGCCTTGGCCCCACATTGGCCTAGTAAAGGTAATCGGCGAAAAATACTGGTTTGGCACGGACCGGGGTGCTTTTGCGGTGCGGCAGGATGGGAAAATAGATTACTACGCCGGCAAGCGTTGGCTACCTGACGATCAGGTGACCGATATCGCCAGCGGTGCCGGTCAATCGGTTCTTCTACTGACGAAGGGCGGACTGGCCAATATCCATTTCAAACAGATGACGCTGCTGGACAAAGCGATGTATTACGAACAGCAGGTAAGGGAGCGGCATATCCGCAACGGATTTAACGCGACGCTCACCGGTATGAAAGCGGGCGATTTAAGCACAGGCTACATGGGCGACTCGGACAACGATGGTTTATGGACCTCGCTGTACCTGGCGGCACAGGCCTTCCGCTATGCAACCACCGGTGAACAACAGGCCCTGGACAACTGCATGGAGTCATTGGATGCCATGGCCCGCCTGTATGATATCAATCCCGTGCCGGGATTTCCGGCGCGTTCTTTTGAACGCCGTGGCAAGGGCGACACCCGCACCGTGCTTTCCGACCCCGAACGCTGGCAATTGGCAGACCACCCCGATTGGTACTGGAAAGCAACCACCAGCAGCGACGAAGTTATCGGGCATGTCTTTGCGTTCGGGGTGATCGCGGAATTAGTAGATCATAACGACACCCGCGAAAAAGCGATCCGACTGATTGATACGCTGATGGGACATATCGTGAAAAACGACTATTATCTTGTAGATTATGACGGGCAGCCTACGACATGGGGCAGGTGGAATCCCGAATATGTAAATGGATTCCCAACCAATGTCGGCGACCGGAAGCTGAACTCTTCCAACATCATCGCGATGTTACAGACCGCTTACCATTTTACAGGTAAGTCCATTTACAAAGAAAAGGCGTTCGACCTGATGGATAACCACGGGTACCTTGAAAACCTGCTGCGCCCCATGGCTGAGATCGGGGAAGCTCCTGAAGATGCCGATGATTGGAGCCGGATGCTTTCGGGTGCCTGGAACCATTCAGACGATGAAATGTACTTCGCGGGCTATTGGGGTCTGTATCGCTATGCGTTCAACGACACATTGAAAGCGAAATACAAAGAAGCGATACGGGATCACTGGGAGGCAGAAAGACCGGAAAAAGAAGGGGCATGGAACATTTTTACGGCAATAACCGGAACAGCAGATTTTGATCGCGATGAAGCGATCTGGTATTTACAGGAATATCCGCTGGATCTTATCCAATGGACGATGCAGAACAGTCACCGCCGGGATATTGTGCTGCTGCCACCGAATTTCCGGACCCAAACAACCGAAGAGGTGCTGCCACCGGATGAATTGAAAATATCCCGCCATAATAGCAACCGGTTTATACTGGATGGTGGCGACGATGGAGTGGCTGAAAACAGCGCCGGAGACATCTGGCTCTTTCCCTATTGGATGGGCCGGTACCTGGGAGTGATTGATGCTCCGGCCAATCCGTGAGCGTCCGATGGGCCAATCACATAATTCATGATTTATTGACGTAGCAATTATGTGTGATTAACATGAATTACATCTTGAAAATCAATAGGTTGTTGGTGTATAATATGCTAAAATTCGCTATGCAAATGATAATATCCTACAAAGAAGGCACGGGGTGATTGACTACTTTTGAGGAGAAGCGTTCATAACCATACACTAACCAACTCAATACCAAAAACAGAAAAATGGCACACAGACTAGCAAGTAAGCGTTTACGATCACTGGATGCCTTCCGTGGATTTACCGTGGCCGCGATGATCATCGTGAATACGCCGGGTTCGGAAGAGCATGCCTTTGCTCCGTTGCTGCACGCTTCCTGGAATGGCCTCACACCTACCGACTGCATTTTCCCGTTCTTTATCTTTATCGTGGGCATCTCCATCACCTTGTCATACGGTAAGCTGTTAGCGACCGGCCGGACAAAGCGTGAGCTGATCGGGAAAACATTGAAACGGGCTGCATTGATCTTTCTGATCGGCGTTTTGCTGGGCTTATTCCCTGATTTTGATTTTACGGAAATACGCTGGCCGGGGGTATTGCAGCGCATTGCACTTGTATTCCTGGCGTGTGCACTGCTGTTTCTCTATACCGGTTGGAGGCAGCAGGCCGTGATCGGTGCCGTCGTGCTGCTCGCATATTGGGTAGCGTTGCTGTTTGTACCGGTTCCGGGTGTGGGTACGGGCGTGATGGAACCGGGCCGGAACCTGGTCGCGTGGATAGACAGCCTGCTCATTCCCGGTAGCATGTGGCAGGGAACGTGGGACCCTGAGGGGATTCTTAGTACATTCCCATCGGTGGTCACGGGAATCTCGGGGATGCTCGTTGGCAAGCTGTTGTCGGTAGCTAGCATGCCGCACGAACGGAAAGTGTCATGGCTTTACCTAGGTGGGCTATTGGCCTTCCTGCTGGGGTCCATGTGGGGATGGGTTTTTCCCCTCAACAAGAACCTGTGGACAAGCTCCTACGTGTTGTATACTTCGGGCCTTGCTGCGATGATATTCGCTTCGCTTTTCTTTGTTATTGAGGTAATGGGACGGCAAAAGTGGGCAAAAATCGGGGTCGTATTCGGCTCTAACGCCATTACTGCCTATGTCATAGGTGGCATCTTGCCGGCCCTGCTGGCAGGGTTGAACACATGGTACGTAAGCCATTTCATCGAAGGTGGAAATTGGCCCCAAGTGGCATCGTTATTCTGGGCCGTAGGAATATGTGCACTGTGCTATGTGTTCGTATATCTGTTGTATCGGCAGAAAATTTTTATCAAGATTTAAAATTAGGTTAACGCTGAAGAAAGTACTTTGCACCGGTAGCGAACAAACGGGGATGAATAAGATAAACACAATTAAAAGCCACATAAATGAAGTCGATTTTTACGTTCAAAAGAGTGGGCACAAGCCTGTTGTTCTTGTGTTCCCTAGTTTTCTTCGGGTCGTGCTCCAAAAAGGAGGCACCCGAAACCGATTATGCCGCGATTAAGAAAGTCTGGTTGACCGGAAGTTGGAAGCAGCAGGACATTACGTTGGGTGTATCCACCTCGGTAAACTTGCCTGATGGGACAAAATTACCATTGATTGCGGGTAGCAGTATGATCAGCGATCCCACGATCAACGCCCTGTTAAGCGCTTTATTGGGAGAAAATCGTTTTTTAGCGACCGTAAACAACAGTTTCACGTTCGGGGCCGATGGTACATACAGCATTGATGGAGCGACGGATCTCATTATGCCGCAAGCCGAAAAAGCAGGGAAATGGGAACTGGAGGTATATGGAGCAGTTATCGCTTTATACTCATCTGCAGATGTCAGGGCACCCTATTGGGTCAATTCAATGAACGAAAAGGAAATGAGTGTCGGGTTGATCGTTAAATTTCCCGGATTAGGGGACGTACCGCTCAACTTGTTGCTTGAAAAACAGTAGCAGTTAAAAAACTAGACAATATGAAAAGATATTACTACTTATTTAGTGTCATTGTGCTCTTGCTTTTTGGCTTGGATGCGGGAATGGCGGCACAACAGACGGTCTTAGTAAGAGGTAGCGTCCATGACGACAGTGGGCCCATTCAGGGAGTTACCGTGGCCGAAAAAGGGACGGACCGTGTTACGGTTACTGCTGCCGATGGAACATTCGAGATCCAGGTGGCGACCAGACAGAGCGTGCTGCGGTTTTCTGCGGTAGGCTATGAGTCCACTGAGGTCATTGTTGGGGAACAAACCAGTCTCCGGGTCACATTGGCGCCCAGCTCGCACCAATTGGATGACGTTGTGGTGACGGCGTTGGGGATCAGCCGGGAAAAGAAGGCGTTGGGCTATTCCATTGAAGAAGTTTCGGGAAAGGAGATGGTACGGGTGCCACAGGAAAATATATTAACAGCGATGGCAGGTAAAGTTGCCGGCGTGGCCATTAACCAAACAAGCGGAGCAGGATCTTCTGTGAGTATGGTAATTCGCGGAGCTACTTCATTGAACAATGATAATCAACCGCTAATTGTGGTGGATGGTACTCCTTTAAATAATACCATTAATAATGTTTCCCAGGTCAATGGCGTGGATAATCGGGTGGATTACGGTAATTCCATCTCCAGCATTAACCCCGACGATATCGAGAATATTTCGATTTTGAAGGGGCCCAGCGCTGCGGCATTATATGGTTCCAGGGCGGGCAACGGTGTCATACTCATTACCACTAAAAGCGGTAGACAAGCCCAGAAACTAACGATAAATGCCTATACCAACACGGTATTTGATCAACCATATCGTTTTCTAAAAGTGCAATCAAAGTTTGGCAGCGGGCAAATATCCGCTATTCCTGTTTCGGTAAGCGGTAACCTGCTTACAAACCCCTTCGGTGCTTTGGTACAGGATTGGGTGAACGGCTATTATGGTGCTGAACTGGATAAAGGATATGAAGAAGTGCAATGGAATAGCCCGGTGGACGAGAACGGAAAACAGATAAAAACTCCGTTGATTTCGCACCCTGATAACGTCAAAAACTTTGTACAAACAGGCATTACCAGCATTAACGGGTTATCTGTAGCCAATAATAATAACCTGGTAAGTTACCGGCTTTCTTACTCTAATATGCAAAACCGGGGTATTGTACCCAACTCCGACCTGTTCCGGAATACCTTTAACCTTGCAGCCGACGTCAGAGCCAGTAAAAATTTTAAAATAAGCACCAACCTGGACCTGAGCCGTAATAATTCCAACAACCGCCCTGCCGGAGAAAGGGGAGCTAACCCACTGCAATGGGCTTACTCTGTTACACCCAGTACCGATATCAGGGATATGAAAGATTACTGGATGCCGGGACAAGAAGGATACCTGCAAAGATCCCAGGATGCGGCGCGGCTGGCAGCAAGCGGCAAACCGCCTACCTTTAATAACCCGTATTTCTTAGCCTATGAAATCAATAACGGCTTTATACGGGATCGGGTGTTTGGAAATATCAGGGCCGATTGGCAGATATCGAGCGCCTTCTCTTTTATGGCCAGGTATTCGTTAGATAATTTGGCTGAAGAGCGCGAAACCAAATTAGGCAGAAGTTATTCAGAGGATCCTTACGGCGGGTATGGATTAATGAACCTTAAAAACTTTGAAAATAACGCCGACTTTTTGCTGACCTACAAAAAGGAGTTGAGAGACTTTAATTTATCGGTATCCGGTGGAGGCAACCATCGCTATCAGACCGGGAGCAACGCAAATGCTTCTTCCATCAATGGGCTTATTACGCCGGGGGTTTATACGCTTTCCAATATTGCAATGGGTAATCTTGTGTCGTCAAGTTCCAGATTTGAAAAAGCCGTTAACAGTGTATATGGCTTATTGAACCTGAGTTACAAGGACTACCTGTTTTTGGATGTATCCGGCCGTAATGACTGGTCCAGTACGCTTCCTGACGCTGCCGGCTATTTTTATCCTTCCGCTTCTTTGAGCGTGCTGTTAAATGAAATACTGGGAATGTCATCCGACGTAAACCTGTTTAAGTTAAGAGGCGGTGTGGCTCAGGTAGGTAACGATACGGAGCCCTATAAATTAATGGCGATGTTGGAAAATGCAGGCACATTTGCGGGAGTACCCCAGCTTGCTACCTCAGCGATACTGCAAAATGCCCAGCTAAAGCCTGAGATTGCGAGCTCGTACGAAGGGGGAATAGACCTGGCGATGTTTGGTGGGCGACTGCGCTTTGCGGGGACGTACTATATGGTCGAAAATAAGAACCAGATTTTAAGTACCGAAACGCCCCCTTCATCGGGTGTCATTCGGAAAAATATTAACGCCGGCCTGTTAAGAAGCAAGGGTGTCGAAATGACTTTTGGCATCACACCCATTGAAAACAGAAACCTGCGATGGGATGTTAACGTGAATTTTACCAGGAACCGGACAAGGTTGATCGAACTATCTGATGACCTTCCTTATTTCACGTCGTGGAATGAAGCAAAAGGCGGCGCCTGGACGTATGTAGGTGACGAAATGGGAGACATCTATGATGCTCAGATCGTAACGGTAACCGATAAAAACAGCAAATATTATGGTTATCCCATATTGGACAACACCGGGAAATGGCAGAGCATCGATGCCGTAAATACGAAAAATAAGGTAGGAAACTATAATCCGCGTTTTGTTTTGGGGGCACAAACATCGCTTACTTATAAAGGCTTTAGTTTGAGCATGACATTTGACTGGCGCAATGGTGGTGATTTTATATCGCAAACGTACCGGTATATGGAAGAGGGAGGCCTTTCGCAACTGGCGTACGATAGACTGATCAACCCGGGTGTCCTTCAGGGGAAAGAATTAAGAGATTACCTGGTATCCAATCAGGATAGGCTGATTATATCGGACGGACGTACCATGCCAATAGTTGGTGGACCTACTCCGGAATATAACAGTTTTCCCTTTGTTTACGGACCTTATACCGTGCCGTATGGTGGTGTGTTCATTCCAGGGGTATATCTTGATGAGCAGGGTCAATACGTAGAGAACCTGGGAGAAAATATCGGAAAAGAAGGAGGCACCAAAACACTCCCCCTTGCTGGCGCAACGCCCTGGTCTTTTACCCGTACGGCTACATTCGATGCATCCTACCTGAAATTAAGGGAGATTTCGTTGGGCTTTAGCCTGCCGCAGAAAGTTGTACAACGAGTAAAGGCGCAGGATGTGAACATTTCTGTTTTCAGCAGAAATATCATGTTGTGGACAGCAGCTAAAATAAACATTGACCCCGAAAATGCGTTTCAGCCCAGGGTAGGTGATACGCGGGGTGGTATGCAGTTCGCCCAAGGTATTGAACGATATAACGTAAATCCCTGGGTAATTCCGGTTGGTTTTAAAGTTAGTGTAACTTTCTAAATAGTAAACTATGCTACGCAATAAGATAACAAAAATAGTCTGCGCTATTGTTTTAGCAGTCTCATTTTTAGGTTGTAAAAAATACCTAATGGATCTGAATATTGATCCAAACGGCATTCAACCCGAAACGGCGAATCCCAACCTGGTGTTAACAAAAGTACTTTCCTCAACAGGGATGGCCTTTACCAACCTGGGCTATCAGGATGTTGCCGGGGTCATGCAGCATACGCAGAAAGACGGCTGGGCCGACGGGCATAATAATTACGACTGGGGACAGAGCAATGACTGGTCGATTTATTACGATATTTTAAGAAACAATAAGTTTGTATACGAGCGAGCGGAACAACTGGGGTATGATTTACAAAAAGGTGTATCCCTAGTTATGAAAAGCATGGTATTCGGACTTATCACCGATTTATTCGGCGATGCACCTTATACCGCTGCACTCAATGCGGATGAGGGGGGCGATGAAAATATGTTCCCTGTTTTTGATAAACAACGAGATATTTACCTCGGTATACTGGCCGACCTGGAAACGGCTAATACCCTGTTATCGAAAAACAAAAACGAATACAACAGCACGATTGAAGCAGCTGATATTTATTACCAGGGCGACCCGGTTAAGTGGCGCAAACTGGCCAATTCCCTGCGTTTAAGATACCTGATGCGGCTTTCCGTGAAAGAGCCTGCCATTGCAAAGGCCGGTATTGAGGAAATTGCCGGGGACCCTACCAACAACCCGATTATCACAACGGCAGCAGATGATGCCAATATGCCTTCGTGGACACCCGTGTATGATGTGAGTGAAAGTGAATACAGGAGAATAAAAATGTGTCAAACGCTTGTAGAGGCCATGCGGGCCGGTAACGATCCCCGCCTGGGCGTATGGGCTAAAAGAGTGGAGATACCTATTGTGATGGATGAAACCCTTCCTGATGGTACCGACAAGATTGAAGACGGCAAGCGGTACATTTCCCCGGATATTTTATCAAAGAAAGGACTTACAACAGCTGATATTAGCCTCAATCCCGACTATGTTGGTATTCCGCCGTCTTATACTGCCCCCGCGGCATACAATCTAAGCCCGGATGTGAATCAGGCTGCATTTAATCCACATGTATCTTGGTTGAGCGATATGTACAGAACATTTAATAGTCCACTGCTGAAATCAAGACTTTTGTCGGGTTCGGAAGTAAATTTCATATTAGCTGAGGCGGCGTGGCTGGGCTGGTCTTTGCCTGAAACTGCTGAAACCTATTATAACAATGCCATAAAAGCATCGCTTGAAACATGGGGAGTAGGCGATGCATATGCCGACTTCATAGCCCAACCCGGTGTTGCATATGATGGCACTCAAAAGCAAATCATTGTCCAAAAATGGATCGCCAGCTGGCAGGCGGCTACAGAATCGTGGGCAGATTATAAAAGAACCGGCTTTCCCGAATTGCATACCGGCCCCATGGCCATAAAAGCTGCGGTGCCGGTTCGCTTTTATTATATGCTGAGTGAACGGAATTTGAATAAAACGAATGTCGAAGCCGCCATGGAGAATCTGGAAGAAACCCCCTATTCTCAATCAGAAGGGGCGAACAGCGCCTGGTCAAAACCCTGGGTTATTCAGGGAACCGGAAAACCGTGGTAGGGGAAAGGTGTGAGGTATCAGGTAAAATCATTTGAAAGATGTATATAAGAGTAATCATTTTTTTTCTCTGTATAGTCAGTTTCATCCCTCATACCTATGCCCAAACCTTGAAAGCCGGGGCGGCGGTGAGGGTCATTACCCCCGATCCGCTGTTGCCTGTTTCGGGAGGTGTAGGCATACCACGGCCGGCCAACACACAGCGGGGGGATTTATTTGTACGTGCGCTGGTCATTGAATCTGGGGATACACGTGTCGCTTTTGTCAGCATTGACAATTTGGGATGGCCTGCTGTCCTGGGCGATAGCGCCCGCGCATTGATTACCGGGATTCCTCCGGAAAACATCCTCATCGGGGCAACGCATACGCACAGCGCTCCCGACGCTTACGGGTTTCCCGACGAGCATGGGGTACATTATGCCGATTTGGATTACCTCCGCTTTTGTGTGCGGCAAATGGCCGAGGCGGTCAATGAAGCTGTTAATAAACTGGAGCCCGCTTCGTTGAAAGTCGCTTTGGGAGAAGCGAATGGACGCATCGCCTTCAACTACTATGCGGAAGAGCTTTATGATCCGCGATGCGGCGTTATACAGGCTGTTTCCCAGAACGGTAAGGTCATTGCAACCCTGGTTAATTATGCCATCCACCCCGAGGTGCTTGGCTCCAAGCGGGGCGTGCTGAGTCCCGATCTCTGCGGGCCGCTATACGAACGTATCGAAGAACGGGTAGGAGGGGTAGCCCTGTTTATGAACGGAGCGCAGGGAGGCATGGTTACGGCAGACAACCGGCAGGCGAAGTCGGATGAACTCCCCGATCAATGGGCCGAATGTGTCCGGATCGGAACGTTGCTTGCCGATGAAGCCATCCGGCTGATCCAGGGTGGACAGGTATTGACCGACCCGGAGCTGTTGTGTGTGTCGAAGCAGATTAACTTCCCGGTGGAATCCCCCATCATGCAATACATCCTGGAGCATTCGCCTTTGGGCTACCTTTCACACACGCCAAACGAAATTACAACCCGCATCAATGCGGTGAAGATTGGCCCTGCGACGATATTGACTATTCCGGGCGAAGCATTACCCAATATCGGGTATTACCTGAAGCGGAAAATGAAGTCAGACTATCCGTTCCTGTTCGGGCTAACCAACGATGCGTTCGGTTATATCCTCATGAAAGTGGATTTTGATAGTTTTAAGCGCTACGCTTACATCTCGCGCACCAGCCTGGGGGAGATGACCGGCGAAATCTATCTAGACAAAGCGTTGGCCCTGGTGGACGAGCTTGATCGTTAACGATATTGAAATTAATTAACTAGTTGCAGAATAGAAGAAAAATGAAAAGAGTCTTGTTGAGTTTATTGTGGATAGAGGGGCTGTCTATCGGTTTGAGTTATGGGCAGGCTGCATTGGTAGAGGTTTCTCCCAAAAATGCCTTGTACCATTACCTGGAGTCGGAAGACGCTTCTTACACCTGGGAGTTGAAAGACGTTATCAAGGAGGGCCCCATTGTGGCTTACGACGTATTACTGACCTCACAAACCTGGCAGGGGCATGTGTGGAAACATCAGTTGACCCTGATCGTGCCTAAGAAGGTTAAACGTAAAACCGCGTTACTTTTCATTGATGGAGGCAGTGTCAACAACGAGGGCGAACCCAATTGGCGGGATCCCCGGAAGAACGATGTTGCATTAGCGCTGGCAGGTATTGCATTGGAAAACAAAGCAATTACAGCGGTATTGAAACAGGTACCTATGCAACCGCTATATGGAGGCAAGCGGGAAGATGCTTTGATTTCCATGACCTTACACAATTACCAACAGGATAACGACCCCACCTGGCCCCTGTTGTTTCCGATGGCCAAAAGTGCCATCCGGGCGATGGACGCCATACAGGAATTGACGGCGAAGCAGCTGAACAAACAGGTTGAAGATTTCGTGATTTCCGGTGCTTCGAAGCGGGGTTGGACCACTTGGCTGACGGGTGCCTCTAAAGATAGCCGTGTGAAAGCCATCGCACCGATTGTGATTGATATCCTCAACATGCCGGCCAACCTGAATTACCAGTTGGAAGCTTATGCAGAGTACAGCGAAGAGATAAAAGATTATACCGATCTGGGTATTCCCCAAGCGATGAATTCAGAGAAGGGGCGTAACATTGTCACCATGATCGATCCGTATTCCTATCGGTCTGTACTCACTATGCCCAAGATGATTTTTATCGGAACCAACGATCCCTACTGGGTGGTTGACGGTGTTAAACACTATTTCGATAGCATCCCGGGCCAAAACTTCCTGCACTATGTACCCAATGCGGGGCATAACCTCGGTGGGGGGAAACAAGCGTTTAAGGCACTGGGTGCATTTTTTGGATTCACTGCTAAAGAGGAGCCTTATCCGGTTACCCAATGGAAAACAACCGTAAACGGACAGCAGGTATCTCTGGATATCAACGTCACACCGAAGCGTCTGAAAGGCGTGAAGCTATGGCGTGCCTATTCGAAGGATCGTGATTTCCGGGATGAAACCTGGGCTTCGACCGACCTTGAGCTGCCCCGTACGGCATCCGTTTCGGCAACCATCCCGTTGCCCGCCGATGGTTATCAGGCATTTTATGTCGATTTGATCTACAAAGGTCCCAATGGAAAAGAATACAGCCAAAGCACACGGGTATTTGTGACAAGCGATAAGGAAATATTATAACCATGCTAAGATGTTCCATGCAAAAGGCAATATCCTATAAATAAATCGGCACGTTTTAGCTTATTTTTGGGTAGTTGTTCGGATGGTCTTTCTGGGGAAAAGGAGAGAATACGCTAACCGATTATTACCGAACGACAAATATAGTTTATTAATCTATAAATGCTGGCTGCGGGGATGTAAATGTAAATGCCCCACGCTAAAAGCAGAGATAAATCGCGGTGCAAACGCGGGTTGACACTTGACGCTTAAGCAAGCGGTGTGGCTCCTTTGTTAGCTACCATAACGGCATTGTCTTATAAATAACTGAATATGAAACAACGTTTTACACTAAAAATGAAACAGGTATTCCTGCTGTGCGGTTTATCTGCCCTGGGGTTGACGCAAAGTCCTGTGGTTGCGCAACAACAAAGTAGGTCTGTATCGGGGGTTGTCCGGTCAAGTACGGATTCGGCCCCCCTGGAGGGCGTAGGAGTGGCCATTAAAGGTTCGGAAACCAGGGCCGCCACAGATGCCAATGGCAAATACACGATCCGTGTTACGGGAGACCAACCGGTGCTGGTGTTCAGGTCTGTCGGCTACGAGCCCCAGGAAATCGCGGTGAATAATAAGCAGGTGATCGATGTATCGTTAGTGCCTACGGAGGAGCAGCTTGATGAAGTTGTGGTAACGGCGCTCGGTATTGAACGGGAAAAGAAGTCGTTGGGATACAGTGTGGGTACGGTGGCTGGGGAGGATCTTGTAAGGGTTCCACAGACAAATGTGGTTAATGCACTTTCCGGCCGGGTTCCGGGGGTGACCATTAACCAGACCGGCGGGCCGGGGTCAACCGTGAGTATGGTGATCCGCGGGCAGACATCGTTGAGTACGGATAACCAACCGCTGTTTGTCATAGACGGTATTCCCATGCAGAATAAGCTAAACAACGCTGCGGGAGGGAAGCGGGGCGACCGTAACGACGTGGATTACGGCAACGTGATTTCCGACATCAACCCGGAGAACATTGAAAGCATTTCCATCCTGAAGGGCCCCAGTGCAGCAGCGCTGTATGGTTCACGTGCAGGAAACGGGGTTGTATTGATTACTACCAAGTCGGGAAGAGGAGACCAGGGTTTGGGGATTACTTTTTCGAGCAGTAATGTATTCGAAGTACCTTACCGTTACGTTGATTTTCATTATAAATACGCGAATGGAGACCGGCCTGATCATTATAACGAAGGTTCCGCATACTGGGGTGGGCTGCCATTGGATCAGGGAAATAAAGCACCTCATTTCATGAGCCCGCTTGATGAGAACGGGAATAAAATTCCCATTGAATTGAAGTCTTATCCGGATAATGCGAAGAATTTTCTGGAGACCGGCATAACCTCGGTGAACAACCTGACGGTTGCCGGCTCAAGGGGTTTTGGCACTTACCGGGTATCCTATGACATGATGCGGCACAATGGGATGATTCCCAATTCGGATTTAAAACGGGATGCGATCTCATCCGTTGCTGAATTTAATGTAGGGCAGACGATCAAGTTGCGGACGAACCTGAACTTCCTGCGGTCGAGTTCACCCAATAGACCCGCTACGGGGCGGGGTGCGAATCCGTTATATGCATTGTACAACTGGTCGGCAGTCGACGTCCGCGATATGCGGGAGATCTGGTTGCCTGGGCAGGAACAAATTGCGCAGCGGCGCCCCGGAACGGGCGAAGACAATCCATACTTTCTCGCGTATGAATTAACCAATGCGTTTACAAGGGATCATGCGTATGGCAATGTGGAAGCCGAATGGACCCCGTTGCAAAATCTGGTGCTATTGGGACGTGTAGCACACGATGTGTTCAATGAGAATCAGGAAACGAAAGTGCCGTGGAGTTATTCGCGTGCCAGTAAAGGCGGATATTACCTGGATGATTTTGTGAACCAGGAGACGAATATGGAATTCCGGGCATCGTACCGCCTATTCCCGGGTGATTTTGACATCAGTCTGACTGCGGGGACTTCAGGTATGCACCAACAGGGCAAAAGCCAGTATATGGGCGGTACCGAGCTGACAATACCGGGTCTGTACCGGATCAGCAACATACCGACGGGTAACCGACAGACCACAAACAATACCTATGAGAAGCGAATCTATAGCGTATTCGGGTTGGCGTCCATCGGTTTTGACGATAAGCTTTACCTGGATGTGACCGCGCGGAATGATTGGTCGAGCACATTGCCCGCTAACGACCGTTCGTATTTCTATCCGTCGGCATCGTTAAGCTGGCTGGTGAACAATACGGTTAAGTTGCCGACGGCATTTTCTTTGTTCAAGCTACGCGGGGGCGTAGCACAGGTGGGGAATGACACCGGTCCCTATCAGCTGTATAATGCACTCGGTACCGGCAACTGGGGAGATCTGATTACCATAAATATCGATCAGAATTTGCGGAATCCGATCTTGAAGCCTGAGATAGCCACTTCGTATGAGGGAGGGATCGATCTGAATCTGTTTAAGAACCGGTTACGGTTCGAGGGAACGTATTTCTATGTGGAGAATAAGAACCAGATCCTGAACGTGAATGTTTCACCTTCATCCGGGTATGTGACGGCAAAGACAAATGCAGGATTGCTTTCGAGCCGGGGCTTGGAGCTCATGTTGTCCGGAACACCGATCGCGGACCGAAACGGATGGAATCTTGATGTAAGCCTGAACTGGTCTCGCACCCGCGCCCGGTTGGATCGGCTTTCCGGTGACCTAAAATACCATGAGTTTTGGAAGGATAACGAAGGCGGTGCTTACACCTGGGTAGGCGAAGACATCGGCAACCTTTACAGCCGGGGTTATATGCAAGTGACCGATCCCAATAGCAAGTATTACCGTTGGCCGATTCTTGACCAATCCGACGGACAATGGATCTATAACAACGGGGTCGAGAACATGGAAAAAGTGGGTAATTGGAATCCCGACTTTCTGATGGGAGGACAGATTGCACTCCGTTATAAGCGTTTCTCGCTGACTACCAGCTTTGACTGGCGGAAAGGTGGGCAGTTTATGTCCTGGACCTACCGCTACGGCGGATCCGACTGGAAGGACGCCAACCAGGAGAAAAAGCTGATACCGGGTAGTCTTTACGAACCCGAAGAATTGGCGGCTATGTTGAAATCGAATCCTGAAAAATACATCATCCCGCAAAATGGAAATTTCCCGCGCGTAGGCGGACATACTGCGGAAACCGGAGGATACCCCTTTGAGGGGTTGAATGACGGCGGATTTGTGCCCGGTGTTTTTGACAACGGCGATGGAACCTATACGGAAGTGCTGGGAGGACCGGGTACACCAATTCTGACCCAGATCACCGATATCTATGCCTGGGGTTTCAACAAACAGGTTACATTTGACGCGGATTTTCTGAAAATACGCGAAATTTCGCTGGGATATTCGCTGCCCAATTTTGGGAAATTCAGAAACATGCATGTCTCTGTTTATACACAGAATATCATGCTGTGGACGAAAGCCAATATCGGCGTCGATCCTGAGCGGGCGTTTCGAGTCAATGAAACGGGATTCCGCCAAGGCATTGAATGGAATAACATTTTGCCGTATACGTCTCCCATCGGATTTAAAGTCAGTATAAGCCTTTAATCACAGCTAATAACACAAGGCCATGAAGGTAATGAAAACTCTATATAAACTAGCGATCGTAAGTGTCTTATTTTGTGCGATATCGTGCAGCGATAAGCTCACGGAAGCGAACATCGATCCAAACGTTGTGGATCCGGCTACCGGGAATCCCAACATGATTATGCCGACCGTCCTGGCGACGGCCGCTACGGATTACCTCCTTAAGGGATGGAACGAGCCAGCGGGTATCGTGCAACATATCCAGCACGACAGTTGGAACTCGGGAATAAATCACTATGACTGGACGCCTCAGGATTGGACAAATTATTACGGTATGTTGCGGAACAACAACTACCTGCTGACCAGTCCCAACGCGTATCCCTTCCACGAAGGGGTTGCCCTCACGATGAAGGCATTCATTTTCGGGATGATTACGGATTTGTGGGGCGATGCGCCGTACACCGATGCGTTGAAAGGGGATGAAGGACTTTTTGAACCCGTTTTTGATACGCAGGAAACCATTTATCGGGGGATTTTAGCCGATTTGCAGGCTGCTTCCGATATATTTGCAACCGGAGATAATTCCGGCTACCTGGCTGGGTATGACGTGTATTATGGCGGGGATCCCGCAAAGTGGCAACGTTTTGCCAACAGCCTCATCCTCCGCTATGCGATGCGGATTTCCGAAAAGTTGCCCGATGTGGCAAAAGCTGAGATTGAACGCGTAGCGGCTTCGGGAATTTACATCAAGACACCGGCAGACGATGCGGTGATTACCTACGTGGGTACACAAACGAGCAATGCGTGGCCGATTGAGGCTCCCTGGACCGGCGATAGTCCCTTCAGCAATTTTCGCAGGAGAAAACCGGGTCAAAAACTAATCGATCAACTGTTGTCTACACAAGACCCCCGTTTGGCTGTTTGGTGGAGCCCGGTTCAGGTACAATGGGTGGCCGACCCAACGTTGGGCCGGTATATGGATGACGCCATTTATCGGAATGATGAGCGACTCAGTGTGGTTACATTGCCCGATGCAGAATTCGAACAGGCAATTGCCGCCGGTAATAAATTCACACGGCGGTTTAACCCTAACCTGAAAGGTGCAAACGATCCCGAGCTGAATACCGATCTTTATGTGGGATTACCGGCAGGATTAGTATCGCCGGATAGTTATAACGGCAATCCGGACGCTGGCCAAGACAAACCGAACCAGCATGTATCCTTGATGTCCCATTTGTATCGGAACCACTCAGATCCCGAACTGATGAAATCCAGGATCATATCGTCGGCCGAAGTGAGTTTTATCCTTGCAGAAGCTGCTTTGAAGGGATGGTCCGTCAATGGGAGTGCGGAGTCCCATTACCTGGATGGCATCCGGAATTCATTGATTACCTGGAAGCAGGAAGGTGCATATGCGGATTTTGTGACCAGGGAAGGAGTTGCGTTTAACAGCGCCACGGCGTTGCAGCAAATCATCACGCAAAAGTGGATAGCCAGCTGGACAGGTGCGGTGGAAGCTTGGATGGATTTCAGAAGGACCGGATGGCCGGATCTCAAGCCGGGTCCCGCCTCTGCACAGCCTGTCTTGCCCGTGCGGTTCATCTATGGATCGGCAGAGCAGTTGGCCAATTCGGCCAATATCGCGGAAGCCATAAAGCGTCTGGAACAAAATCAATACAGTAATCAGCCCAATAGCCAGTGGTCTAAACCCTGGATTATACAAGGAACAGGCAAACCGTGGTAACGGTTTGCCTGAAACTTGAAACCCACAAAGGTAGTTGTATAAGTTGGATTGCAAAATCCAACTTTTTTGCGTTTATGGCTGATCTTATTATCTTTACGCTTCGCAATTTGTACTAGCTATTGGCAGGATTAAACAATGAAGTGCCTCCGATGGTTAATACCTGTGAAAATGGCGCTAACGAACTAAACAGCCTATGTGGTATAGATCAAAGCTTTTTGTCGTTTCGATTATCGGGGTAGCCATTGTATGGGGGATCTTCAGCCTATCGCCGGAAGACGAGGTTGATTTCAGTACAGAGATTAAGCCCATTATCAATAAACACTGCATCTCCTGCCACGGTGGCGTAAAGAAAAACGGCGGATTCAGCCTGCTTTTTGAAGAGGAAGCGTTTGCCGAAACCAAATCGGGTAAGCCCGCGATCGTTCCGGGGGATGCTGAACACAGCGAGCTTATTCGCCGGTTAACCGCGGAAGATCCTGAAGAACGGATGCCCTACGATGCGCCCCCGCTTAGCAAAGCCGAAATCAAACTGCTTACCAAATGGGTGAACCAGGGTGCAAAGTGGGGAGAGCATTGGGCATATTCACTTCCCAAAGAGGTAAAGGTACCCCGTACCGGCTTTGCGTTGGCGGCTTTTTGGAATCTTTGGGACAGCCCGTCGTTGCATAGCGATATTGATTATTTTATCAAAGCCAAGCACAAAGAGCAGGGGCTGGCATTTTCGCCGGAGGCAGATCGGGCTACGTTGCTCCGCAGGCTGTTTTTGGATCTGGTCGGTCTGCCGCCTTCGCCCGAACAGGTGGAGTCGTTTGTGAACGATAAGCGACCGGACGCTTATGACCGGCGTGTCGATAGTTTACTGGCTTCGCCCCATTTCGGCGAACGCTGGGCTTCCTGGTGGCTTGATATGGCGCGTTATGCCGATACCAAGGGGTATGAGAAAGACCCGTCCCGCGAAATATGGGCCTATCGCGATTGGGTTATCAAGGCGTTTAACAGCGATATGCCTTTCACCCAATTCACGATTGAACAATTGGCTGGCGACCTGCTTCCCAATGCTTCAAAGGATCAGCTCATTGCCACTGCTTTCCACCGCAACACCATGACAAACGATGAAGGCGGTACCGAAGACGAGGAGTTCCGCGTTGCAGCGGTTATCGACCGTGTCAATACCACATACCAAACCTGGCTGTCGACCACCTTTGAATGCGTGCAATGCCACAGCCACACCTACGATCCCATCAAGTTTGAAGAATATTATAAGTCGTTGGCTTTCTTTAACAACACACGCGACGAAGATACGCCCGCAGATTATCCGACCCTCCGTTTTTTTAACGGGGAAGACAGTCTGCAGATTGAACGAGTTAAACAATGGGTGGGCAGATACGCAGATGCCGAGCGGGTGACTGCCACAGATCGGTTCCTGTATACCCTCGAACCCAAAATCCACGCTCACTCGTGCGACCAATTGATCAACGGAGCGTTGGTCGATACCAAATGGCTCGGAATCCGGAATGGGGGGAGCGCACGGATACCTGCCGTTACGGTAGGCGATAACGATGTGTTTTATATGAATTACAACTCGGGCACACCGGGAGGCGAAATGGAAATGCGGTTGGGGACACTCAGTGGTCCGCTATTGGCGAGGGCGAAGCTGAAACCCACCCAAGGTACGGAAACCGTTGCGATTCCGACAACAACCCCGAAAGGTAAGCACGATATCTACCTGATATTTAAGAACGCTTCGCTGCCACCGGGGCAAGCGGTTTGCCTTGCGGAATGGATGACTTTTCGCCAGCCGTTACCCGGTACCCATCAGGAGGGCTACGCTGAATTGGATGAATCTTTCCTGCAACTGATCAACCGCAGAACACCCTCCGTGCCGATACTCGTTGAGAATCCACCCGAAATGGCCCGTGAGACCCCCATCTTTGAACGCGGCAATTGGTTGGTTCACGGGCCGGTGGTCGAGCCGGATGTGCCCAAGTCGCTCAATGACTTTCCCGATGGTGCGCCACGCAACCGCCTGGGATTTGCCCAATGGCTCGTCAGTGAGGAGAATCCACTTACCGCACGCACCTTAGTCAACCGGGTTTGGGCACAGCTATTCGGACAGGGAATCGTTGAGCCACTGGGCGACATGGGTACGCAGAGCGATCCGCCTACCCATCCCGAATTGCTGGACTGGCTCGCACTGCAATTCATGCATGAAATGGATTGGAGCGTAAAAAGTCTACTTAAAGAGCTCGTTACATCCACCACTTACCGGCAGTCATCGGTAATGACCAAGGAAACCGCTGAAAAAGATCCTTCCAATAAGTACTATGCCCGTGGCCCCCGGTTCCGGCTTTCCGCCGAACAGATACGCGACCAGGCGCTTGCGGTAAGCGGTCTGCTGAGTACGAAGATGTATGGACCCAGTGTCATGCCCCACCAACCCGAAGGGGTATGGATGAGTGTATACAGCGGCGAACGTTGGGAAACCAGCCCGGGAGAGGACAGATATCGGAGAGGGGTGTACACCTTTATCAAGCGGACGAGTCCTTACCCGTCCTACATAACGTTCGATGCCTCCAGCCGGGAAGTATGTTTGATAGACCGGATAACAACCAATACGCCCCTGCAGGCACTTACTACGCTAAATGATCCGGTCTATATGGAAGCCGCCGTTCACCTGGCCAAGCGTATGGTCGAGACCGGGGCAGGGGATGTTGCCGAATCCATCCGGTCGGGATACCGCGCGGTTATGCAACGGCCACTTTCCCGGGATAAGCTCCCAGCGTTTGAAAAACTTTACCAAGAGGCATATCGTCACTACCGGGAAAAACCGGCAGAGGCGGGTAAGTTGATCGGGGGGGCATCCGGTACGGCAGAAACGGATGCCTGTACAGCGGCGTATACGATGGTGGCCAATGCCCTCCTTAATCTCGATGAATTCCTCACAAAATCATAACCC
Organism: Parapedobacter defluvii; assembly: GCF_014642075.1. Lineage (GTDB taxonomy): Bacteria > Bacteroidota > Bacteroidia > Sphingobacteriales > Sphingobacteriaceae > Parapedobacter > Parapedobacter defluvii. The sequence continues at coordinate 112,885 of NZ_BMIK01000012.1, forward strand.
ATGGATAAATTACTGAAAGAAGCACAAGAAGCCGAATTAAGAGCCATCACCCGGCGCCATTTCCTGATGGAATGCGTGGCAGGCGTGGGCGGCCTGGCTTTGGGATCCATGTTGGGGGGATGCATGGGGGCGCGTTCTAGTAGCGGTTCACTCGCTTCCCGGCTTCCCCATTTTCCCGGACGCGCGAAAAGTGTCATTTACCTGCATATGGCCGGTGCGCCGTCGCAGTTGGAGTTATTTGATTACAAACCGGAATTGCAGAAGCTCCACAATCAGTTATGTCCGCAGTCGTTGCTCGAAGGCAAAAAGTTTGCGTTCATCCGCGGCACCCCCAAAATGTTGGGGCCGCAAGCAACCTTCCGCCAGCATGGCGATAGTGGTGCGTGGATATCCGATCTCCTTCCGCATTTTTCAACGGTGGCAGATGAGGTAAGTTTCCTGAAGGCGGTGCATACCGATCAGTTTAATCATGGGCCCGCCCAACTTTTCATGCACACCGGGCACGCCCGTTTGGGAAGACCCAGTATTGGATCATGGGTAACCTACGGACTTGGTACGGAGAACAGTAACCTTCCGGGTTTTGTGGTGTTGACCTCCGGTGGCAAAACCCCCGATGCGGGAAAGAGTGTATGGGGCAGCGGCTTTCTTCCATCGGTATATCAAGGGGTACAATGCCGGTCGCACGGCGATCCGGTGCTGTATATCAGTGATCCCGAGGGGATGGACCGGGATATGAAGCGGAAGGCAATTGACGCCATCGGCGCGGTGAACAGGGAGGAGTATGCGACCTATAAAGACCCGGAAATCCTGACCCGTATCGCCCAATACGAAATGGCTTATAAAATGCAGGTAGCCGTACCGGAGGTAATGAACATCAACAACGAGCCCGAATACATCCACGAATTGTATGGCACGCAACCAGGCAAGGAGTCCTTTGCAAATAATTGCCTTTTGGCACGCAAGCTGGTGGAACAGGGTGTACGCTTCGTACAGCTGTTTGATTGGGGATGGGATAGCCACGGAACGGGCGCAGATACCGCACTCGATCTAGGTTTCCGGAATAAATGCCGTGAAATCGACCGGCCTATGACAGCTTTGTTGCTGGACCTGAAACAAAGAGGTCTTCTGGATGAAACGTTGGTGGTATGGGGTGGAGAATTCGGCCGGACCCCGATGCAGGAAAACAGGGACAACAAGGACATGCCCTTTGCCGGCCGTGACCATCATCCCGATGCATATACGATATGGATGGCCGGGGGTGGCGTGAAACAAGGAGTCTCCTGGGGGGAGACTGACGAAATCGGCTTTTCTGCGGTTAACGGCAGTACCTCTGTTCATGACGTCCATGCCACGATGCTTCACCTGCTGGGCTTCGACCACGAGAAGTTTACCTATGAATTCCAGGGGCGTCCCTTCCGGCTCACCGATGTGGAAGGGAACGTCATCCGGGCACTTGTTTGATTTTAATAGCTGATTCTACGAACCTTTTGAAAACCTGCTACGGAAGTTAATGGAAAATAACGGTGACTTACTCCTTTTCCTTGGGAGGTGGCATCCTTTGCTGGTACACCTTCCCATTGGCATGTTAATCATGGCCTTTGTCCTGGCGTTGCTCAGCCGGAAGAAAGCCTATTCGTCTTTGGCTCCCGCGGTATCGATTACCCTTCTTTTTGGCGCCACCGCTGCCGTGGTAGCAAGTGTTACAGGGTATCTGCTGTCCCTCAGCGGTGGCTACGATGTGCGTACACTTTCGCTCCACCAGTGGGTAGGCATCAGTACAGCCTTGGTGAGCGTGTTGTGCTGGCTGCTGTACCGTAAACCGGTTGATATGAGGGATGTGTTTTATCGGATCAGAAAAGGGCGTTTCGCAGTGCTTGGCCTTATGCTTGCATTGCTTGGTATTGCCGGGCATTTTGGGGGTACGCTTACACACGGAGATGGATATTTGACGGAAGCCCTGCCCGCTCCGATGCGGAAACTGATAGGTTGGCAGCCCGAGGTGGTAACCATCGAAAATGTGCAGGAGGCGGCCGTTTATACAGCTATCATCCAACCCATCTTCCGGCAACGCTGTCAAAGCTGCCACGGCACGAAAAAACAGGAGGGCGAATTGGCGTTGCATACCTTCGAAGCATTAATCAAAGGCGGGGAAAGCGGGCAAGCCATCGTTGCTGGGGATACGCTGGGAAGTGAGCTGTACCGGCGTTTGACACTGCCCGAGGGCGATGAAGACCGGATGCCGCCCAAAGGGCGTACACCGATCAGTGATCACCAGATCCGGTTGATTGCCTGGTGGATTGATGCCGGTGCACCTAACGATAAACTGGTGAAGGAAATGGCTCAGCCTGAAGAAATTCAACCCATATTGCTGGGGTTGGAGGGGGGTGATACAAAAACAGCCCTGGGTAAGGAGCCTGTACTAACTTATGAGGATATTCCGCCCGTTAAGCAGGAGGCCGTTGACAAGCTGTTGGCCAAGGGAATGACGGTTGTGCCTGTTGCGGAAAATAAAAATCAGGTCATCGTCAGTGCCATCAACTACCCTGCATTCAGCGATGGCGATGCCGAGCTATTGCTTGAACTGGGTGCTAATATCGCGCAGCTTAAGCTGGGTGGAACACAGATTACGGATGCTGCATTGAAACATTTCGGAAAGCTGACCGGATTGCGGCAGCTCCATCTGGAAAATACGGCGATAACCGATGAAGGTATCGCCTACCTGAAAGACTGCGGGCAGTTGTGGTACCTCAATCTGGTTCATACCGGTGTAACGGATAAAGGCATTCAGGTGCTGAATCAAATTCCAGGCTTGCGCACCTTGTATCTGTATGAGACGGCGGTGACCCCCAACGGTATTGCTGCACTCGTCCAAGCTGCTCCGGAATTGAAGATTGACACGGGCAACTACCAATTGCCGGCATTGCCTTCCGATACTGTGGTGTATTAATTTTGAGGTTACGGTCGATCTTGCTACCTTTATCCGTATAATTGTTACTCATTATAGGCCTTATAAACAATGAATAGACGATCTTTTATCCGTTCCTCCATTGCGCTCTACGGTGCGTTGGTTTTTGCATTGACCTCCTTTGGGCAATCCCGTCCACCGCATCCCATTCAGGTGCTGGTATCACCGGATAAGCCGGATTGGACCTACCATACAGGTGAAGAAGCTACGTTTACGATACGGATTTTGAAGCACCAGGTCCCAATGGAAGATGTGGAGGTAACGTATGCAGTAGGACCGGAGAAAATGAAGCCCGTTAATCAGGGAACGTTGAAGTTAAAAGGAGGCGTTGCAACGGTAAAAGGCAAATTAACCGATCCCGGTTTTTTGCGGTGTGAAGCGCTGATTACGGTAGATGGTGCGGATTACCGGGGCCTCGCCACGGCTGGATATGCGCCGGAAAGCATCCAGCCCACACAAATCCTGCCAGACGATTTCTGGGAATTCTGGGATAACGCCAAGGCGGAAGCTGCAAAAGTTCCGTTGGATGCCAAACTGACGTTAGTTGCAGATCGCTGCACCGAAAAAGCCGATGTCTATCAGGTGGATATTCAGAATTACCAAACGGGAAGCCGGATCTATGGCATTTTAGCCAAGCCCAAAACACCGGGTAAGTATCCCGCTGTGCTGCAGGTACCGGGTGCCGGCATCCGCCCTTATTACGGGATTGTGGATTTGGCAGAACGGGGTATAATTACGCTACAGATCGGTATCCACGGTATTCCGGTAATTTATGAAACGGGATTGTACAACAATCTTGCTGCGGGAGCGCTGAAGAACTATCAATTTTTCAACTTGGATGACCGGGACCAATATTATTACAAGCGGGTTTACCTGGGGTGCGTGCGTGCGATCGATTACCTGTTCTCTCTGCCCGAATTTGACGGTTCCAACCTTGCCGTGTGGGGCGGAAGCCAGGGAGGTGCGCTATCCATCGTCACGGCAGCGTTAGATAACCGGGTAACACATTTGGTGTCCTTATATCCCGCGTTATGCGACCTGACGGGCTATCTGCACGGGCGGGCCGGGGGATGGCCGCATATGTTCAACGACGCCAACGCTCCTTTTATGGCCAAGGAAGAAAAAATCAAGGTATCGGCTTATTATGACGTGGTGAATTTTGCACGTTCTGTTAAGGTACCGGGGTTTTATACCTGGGGGTACAACGATGAAACGTGCCCACCCACCTCGTTTTATTCAGCCTATAATCAGATACAGGCATCCAAGGAATTATACCTAATGCCAGAGACGGGGCACTGGACGTTTCCCGAGCAACAGACGAAGGTACAGGAGTGGCTGCTGAAGCAGCTATTGAAATGAGAATGACATGCGAAAAAAATTCAGTTACGGAGCATGCCTTTTGGTGGCATGCATCGTATTAGTAAGTGTTTGGTGGCCGCCTATTCTTTGGGGTTTCGTGGTTGTCGGTCCACTTATCTTTTTGGGTATATTGGACATGATCCAGACCAAACAAGCGATCCGGCGTAATTTTCCGTTGTTTGGCCGGTTGAGATACCTATTTGAAAGCATACGTCCCGAAATCCAGCAGTATTTTGTAGAGAGTGATACCACGGGCAGGCCTTTTAGCCGAATTTACCGGAGTGTGGTGTATCAGCGTGCTAAAAAGGAGATGGATACAACGCCGTTCGGTACGCAGATGAATGTATACGAAGACAATTACGAGTGGATGAGCCACAGCATCAATGCACTTGATTTTTTTAAAATCAACGACCATCCCCGGGTAACGGTGGGCGGACCCTATTGTCTTCAGCCCTATTCGAGCAGTGTATTCAATATTTCCGCGATGAGCTATGGTTCGTTGAGCAAGAATGCGGTTATGGCCTTGAACGAAGGAGCCAAAATCGGCGGCTTTTATCACAATACGGGAGAAGGTGGACTTACCGACTATCACTTGGAAGGCGGGGGTGATGTGGTTTGGCAGATCGGGACGGGGTACTTCGGATGCCGGCATCCCGATGGCAACTTCAATCCGGAAGCATTTGCCCAGAAAGCGCAGCATCCCCAAGTCAAGATGGTAGAGATCAAGATATCCCAGGGAGCGAAACCCGGCCATGGGGGTATTCTACCTGCGGCCAAAGTCACCGAAGAAATTGCCCGTATCCGGTTGGTGGAAATGGGTAAGGATGTAGACTCACCGCCGTATCACCGGGCTTTTTCCACACCGTTGGGGTTGTTGGATTTTGTGAAACAACTTCGGGATCTTTCCGGTGGGAAGCCCGTCGGGTTCAAGCTTTGCATCGGGCACCGCAGTGAGTTCGTAGCTATCTGCAAGGCCATGATACAAACGGGTATTTATCCCGATTTTATTACGGTGGATGGAGGAGAAGGGGGGACCGGCGCTGCGCCCCTGGAATTTTCCAACTCGGTGGGAATGCCGTTGCGGGATGCACTGGCATTCGTATACGATTGCCTGACCGGATTTGATCTCAAACAGCACATAAAAATCATTGCGTCGGGTAAAATTGCTACGGGGTTCGACCTGGTGAAAAATTTTGCGCTGGGCGCGGATATCTGCAACAGTGCGCGTGGCATGATGATGGCACTTGGGTGCATCCAGGCACTGGAATGTAACGCAAATACCTGCCCTACTGGCGTGGCCACCCAGGATCCGAACTTGGTGAAAGGACTGGTAGTAGCCGATAAGCGGGTGCGGGTTGCCAACTTCCATCATGAGACCGTTAAAAGTGCGGGGGAGCTGATGGGAGCAGCAGGTATTAAACATCCGGATAATATCCACCGGGTATATATCCATCGGCGGATCTCACCGAACCGGGTGGAGACCTACCTGGATAGTTATCCCTATATTCCTGCCGGCAGTCTGTTGCAAAAGCCTTATCCCAAAGCATTCGACATGCTGATGAAAATCAGCAGTGCCGAATCCTTTGAACCTAATTTTGAGGAAGTTGATTTCGTAGAATACGCATGGGCAAAGAAGCCAATGACGGGGTAGCTCAGTATCCCACTCCGGTACGCCTCGGTTGCCGGATCACCGGCCACTGTCCCGGCTGTCCGTCCCTGCCTAACGGCATTACCCGTTTTTCGCGGTTAACCAATTCAGCCTCTTCGCTGGCTTTGTAGGCGAGCGTAGCGATGAGGATCACGTTATCGCGCAGATCGTCGAAGATCAGCTTGTCATAGGTATCTAAATTGGTATGCCAGGTAATGGTGCCATATCCCCACGAAAGCGAGCTCATTGAGAATGCCGGTATGCCGGCAGCGGTAAACGAAGCGTGGTCAGACCCGCCCGTACTGGGCGAACCGGGATAATCGGTTTTAATATCCGCTGTGATGTTGCGGGGTGCGGCGGCGAGCCACCGGCCCATGAAATCATAGGCATGCAGGAATCCCGATCCGTCGATGTTAGCCACCCGTCCCGTACCGTTGTCCTGGTTGAATACCGCCTGGGTTTTTTCGACAATATCCGGATGATCCAAGACAAATGCACGCGAACCGTTCAGTCCCTGCTCTTCGCTGCCCCAATGGCCGATCAGGATGGTTCGCCTAGGATTGGGGTAAACTTTTTTCAGGATGCGTGCGATCTCCATCATGGTAATCGTACCTGTACCGTTATCGGTGGCACCGGAGCCTCCTTCCCAGGAATCGAAATGGGCCGAGAGAATCACGTATTCATCCGGTTTTTCAGTTCCTTTGATTTCGGCGATGGTATTAAAGGTAGGTACGGTACCCAGATCTTTGGAGTCGGTTTCGACCTGAATACGGGGCTTGTGGCCGTTTTCGGCCAGCCGGTATAGGATTCCATAGTCTTCCAGTGAAATGTCAAGTGAAGGTACGATGGTGGTGCGTGCCCCGAAAATCTTATTCGAACCGAATTCGCGCGACCAGTAGCACTGTAGGATCCCGGCCGCACCTGCTTCTTCCAATATACGGGGCAGCGAATTGCTGGAAATCCCCATGGCCTGTATTTTTCGGTTCCAAGCTTCGGTCAGTGAATCACGTTCTTTCTTCATCCGTTCTACGGATTCGGGGCGGCCAAACTCTTCCCAGTTGTGATCGGGCCTGCCGGTGGGCTGAGGCATGGATACCAACACATACTTTCCTTTGACCGTAGGCAGCCAGGCTTGGAAAGCCTGTGAATTTTTTACATCGGGTAAGGTGATGACCTCACCTTCTATGGCTTTCCCTCCGGTGGTGGGACTCCACGCCAGCTGAGTGCCCGCCAGGGTTTTTACACGGGGGTATGTCATGTCGATGTGGGAGATACCGCGGTCCCATCCGCGCCATTCACCAAATTCCTCATACCGGGCCTCGATGCCCCAATCTTTATATTTGGCCACAGCCCAATCGTGGGCATGTTTCATCTGTGGCGTGCCTACTAAGCGGGGCCCCACTACGTCCAACAACTCATGGGCCAGCTGTTTTAACTGAGAGTTTTGGTATGCTTCATCCACGATCTGTTGCACAACCGGATCCAACTGCTGTTCAGATGGCGGCGCCCATTGTGCCTGTACGGCAGAAGGAAGCAGTCCAACTGCTAGGAGAAAAAAGGTTGCTGTTGCTGTGTACTTCATACCACAAAGAAACAATTTATTCTGCATATAACATCGATTTTAGCTATGTTTGCCGCGTAATTTATACCGGATGAACACCGTATTATCTGAACAGGAGTTGCAACGCAGGGATGCGTTGACTAAGTTGGAAGCACTGGGGATCAATCCCTACCCGGCCGAGGCTTTCGAAATCAATGCCACAGCCAAAGATATTTTAGCGAATTACGAGCGCGACAAGCTCAATTATAAGACCATCAGCATCGCTGGCAGGATGATGAGCCGGCGGGTGATGGGCAACGCCTCTTTCATCGAGCTGCAGGATGCTACCGGACGCATCCAGGCATATGTGAAGCGCGACGACCTTTGTCCGGACGAAGACAAAACACTTTATAATACAGTCTTCAAAAAATTGCTGGATATCGGTGATTTTCTCGGTATCAAGGGATTTGTATTTACCACCAATACGGGGGAAATCTCCATCCATGTTCAGGAGCTTATTCTGCTGGCTAAGTCCTTGAAGCCTTTGCCGGTGGTGAAGTCTGCCGATGGCAAGACGTTTGATGCCGTGACCGATCCGGAATTCCGGTACCGCCAGCGTTATGTGGATCTGGTGGTCAATCCGCAGGTGCGTGAGACCTTTGTAAAGGTATCCAAGCTGAAAACTGCGATCCGCGACTTTCTGAATGAGCGCGGTGCCCTGGAAGTGGATACGCCGGTATTGCAGAGCATTCCCGGAGGTGCCGCTGCGCGCCCCTTTATTACCCATCACAATGCACTTGATATCCCCTTATACCTACGCATTGCTAACGAGCTTTACCTCAAACGGCTTATTGTAGGAGGGTACGATTGGGTATACGAATTCAGCCGCAATTTCCGCAATGAGGGTATGGACCGTACCCACAACCCGGAGTTTACCGTATTGGAGTTTTACGTTGCCTACAAAGATTACCTCTGGATGATGGAAATCACCGAGAAACTTTTTGAGCAGGTGGCGATTGCCACCAACGGAACGACTTCCCTGCAGGTGGGCGACAAAACGATCAATTTCGCGGCTCCGTATCCGCGTGTAAGTATCTACGATGCCATTAAGGAACACACCGGCTTTACGGTTGACGGACTGGGCGAAGCGGGGCTGCGTGACGTATGCAAGCAATTGGGTATTCCCACTGACGAAAGCATGGGCAAGGGCAAGTTGATTGATGAAATTTTTGGTGAGCAATGTGAGCACCATTATATACAACCCACCTTCATCATCGATTATCCGGTTGAGATGAGTCCGCTTACAAAAAAACACCGCAACAAATCCGGTTTGGTGGAGCGGTTTGAGCTGATGGTTAACGGCAAGGAGCTGGCCAATGCGTATAGTGAATTGAATGATCCCATCGATCAGCGGGCTCGCTTTGAAGAACAGCTCAAGCTGATGGAACGGGGTGATGATGAGGCGATGTTCATTGATCATGACTTCCTGCGGGCATTGGAATATGGCATGCCTCCCACCGCTGGTATCGGCATTGGTATCGATCGGCTGGCGATGTTGATGACCAATCAGCAGAGCATACAGGATGTACTTTTCTTCCCGCAGATGCGCCCGGAAAAGGTGGTGAAACAGGCGAGCACGGCGGACTATACCGCGCAGGGAGTGCCGGAAGCATGGGTACCCGTCTTGCAGAAGATGGGACTTACGACGGTAGATGCATTGAAGGCGGCCAATCCGAATAAGGTTTTCAACGATCTTGGCGGCTTGCGCAAGAAAATGAAGCTGGAAATCCCTATGCCGGCGAAGGATGAAGTGCTGAAGTGGTTTGAGTAGGTAGTTGATAGTTGATAATTGATAGTGGACAATTGATAGTGTATAATTATCCATTATCCATTATCCATTATCAATTTCTTGTAGCGTTCAGCGCCGCTGCATATAATTTCATCTGCTTTACCATCGATACCAAGCCATTGGCTCGGGTTGGTGAAAGGTGTTCCTTCAAGCCGATTTGGTCGATAAAATAAAGTTCGCTGGTCGCGATTTCCGCGGGTGTATGATTGGATAATACCTTGATCATCAATCCCACCAAACCTTTGGTGATGATAGCGTCGCTATCGGCCGTAAAAATTACCCTGCCATTTTGATAATCCGCGTGTAACCATACTTTCGACTGGCACCCCTTAATCAGGTATTCGTCTTTTTTATACCGGTCATCAATCAGCGGCAGTTCTTTGCCTAATTGGATGAGGTATTCGTATTTGGCCATCCAATCTTCAAAGAATGCAAAATCATCTATTAATTCGTCTTGTATTTCGTTTATGGTCATTTTTTGTGTTCAGTGATCGGTGTTCAGTGATCGGTGATCGGTGGAGCCGGACTTTCCGGCTTTCGGTCTTCCGGACTCCTTTACTTAAACAAGCATTGAAGCCGCCCGGCGGACTGCGGCTACCAAGGTGTCCATTTCTTCACGGGTATTATACAGGGCGATGGACGCCCGCACCGTGCCGGGAATATTAAATCGATCCATGAGCGGTTGCGTACAATGGTGGCCCGTACGTACGGCAATACCCAGTTTATCCAGGATTACACCTACATCGTACGGATGGGCGCCATCCAGCAGGAATGAGATCACGCTTGATTTTTCTTTGGCCGTACCTACAATGCGTAGGCCGGGTATTTCAAGTAGCTCGTGCGTAGCATATTCTAGGAGGCCATGTTCATACGAGGCGATGTTGTCCAGTCCCAATTCGGTGAGGTAGTCAATGGCATGTGCCAGGCAGATGCCTGCCTCAATATTAGGGGTACCCGCTTCAAATTTGAATGGCAACTCGTTGTATGTTGTTTTGGCAAAGGTCACCTCCTTGATCATTTCGCCTCCGCTTTGGTAGGGGGGGATGGCATTGAGCCATTTTTCTTTTCCGTAGAGCACGCCTATGCCGGTGGGGCCGTACATTTTGTGCCCCGAAAACGCGAGAAAATCCACATCCAATGCCTGTACATCGATCGGTAAATGCTGGACGGCCTGTGCGGCATCTAACAATACCGGCGCGCCTACGGCGTGTGCCAATGCGATGATTTCCTTCACAGGGTTGACCGTTCCAAGCGCATTGGATACATACGTAATGGCAACCATTTTGGTGCGTTCGTTCAGCAATGAGCGGTATGCGTCCATATCCAATTCCCCGGCATCATTAATCGGAACAACATGTAAAATAGCCCCGCGTTCTTCACAAAGGATCTGCCAGGGAACAATGTTGGAGTGGTGTTCCATGGCAGAGATAATTAGCTCATCTCCCGTATTGACAAAGGCCTTACCGTAGCAACTTGCCACCAGGTTGATGCTTTCTGTGGTTCCCCGGGTGAAAATTAGCTCGTGCTCATGGGCGGCATTGAGAAAAGGCTGCAGCTTCCGCCGTGTCACCTCAAAAGCGTCCGTAGCCAGTTGACTCAGGTGATGTACCCCCCGGTGTACGTTGCTGTTTAATTGCGTATAATAATTTACGATTGCATCAATCACCTGGCGGGGCTTTTGCGTAGTAGCCCCGTTATCAAGATATACCAACGGCTTTCCGTTGACGGTACGGGTAAGAATCGGGAAATCTTCCCGTACGCTGCTGACGTCAAACCATTCCAATATTGCTGTCCGTTCCATAGTACACAAAGGTACGAGTAATTTTTATTATGACCACTATTTCGGTGCGGTACAGCGGACGATGGGTAAGCTCTTTTACAGCATATGGTGCTTACGAAAATACAATGTGGAGTATTTCTCCATAAATCACCGTGCCGTCGGTTAAAACCGCGTATGCCCGGTAATTTGCATCGTTGAAATAAGAGAATGGAAACGTCACCTGACTGGATAAGACCGTGCCGGCTTTTCCGGGTTTATCGGTGAACGGAATGAGAATGGCATCCTTGCCACCAACGGTGGGCGTTGTCCCCGACTTTTCACTGATCCAGGGGATGAAGATAATACCATATTCTTTGACACTGCTTATCTTTTCGAATTTCAGGCGAAAGGTATATTCCATGCCATATACTGCAGTGGTGGTTCTGTATTCCACTTCCAATGTGGTCACTTCATTGGCTCCGGCCGGCTGCGTGTCATCGGCATCTTTCTTACAGGAAGTCAGAGACATCAATGTCGTTAAAAAGAAGGCAGACAAAAAAATCGTTTTCATAAAATCGTGTTTACTAGTGAATACTTGGTTTATATCGCCTGAAGCGGTAAAAGGTCATCAACCGCTGTTAAAAAATATTGCTTAACAGTAATTTTACATAACGAACCCGTGACATGGCTGACTAAACGGCTTATTTCGATAATGGCGGTCTGATATTTGTGCGCTTCAGCACAGATACTAAAATGACATTTTATTAATGAAATACCTATTTTATGCGGTACTGCCGTTTCTTTGCATTCAATCTGTCTGGGGCCAGCAATACCACATCCAAGGGCGGGTATACGCCGCCAGCGACAGCATCCCTTTTCCGAATGTGACCGTCTCGCTATTCGCTAAACCGGATTCGTCGCCGGTAGGGGAAACCATAAGCCACGCGGATGGTACCTTTGAACTGAAAGATATCCATGCGGGCGATTACCTGCTTCGGATTCAATACCTGGGCTATGAAAATACCGATCAGCCCGTGAAAGTGACCGGTAATACGGATGTAGGTTCTCTGTACCTCCATGAGGGAGCCCGGTTATTGGATGAGATAACGATTTTAGGTCGCCCCCCTGTAGGCAAACAACGCGGGGATACCATTCAATTCAATGCCGCGGCATTCCAGACCATGAAGGATGCCACGGCGCAAAGCCTGATTGAAAAGATGCCCGGTATGGGCAGTGAGGATGGCTCCTTGCAGGCACAGGGTGAAAATGTGACACAGATTTTGGTGGATGGCAAACCCTTTTTCGGTACGGATGTCAAAGCGGCCCTGCAAAATCTGCCCGCGGAAATTATACAAAGTATCGAGGTCTATGACAAACTCAGTGACAAAGCGGAACTGAGTGGATTTGACGACGGTGAACGCCAGAAAACTATCAATATCGTCACCAAACCCAACAGCCGGCGGGGGCTCTTCGGCAAATCTTCTGCCGGATATGGCAACGATAACCGTTACCTGGCGGGTGCGAGTGTCAATGCGTTTAATGAGCACCAACGGCTTACGATAACCGGGTTGACGAACAACATCAATGCGGTCGACTATTCGGCAGATCCGAACAGCCAGGGTGAGGTGCGCCCGCAAAACGGCATTATCAATACAAACCGCATCGGATTAAATTATACGGATACGTGGGGGGAAAAGATGGAAATCAATGCCAGCTATCTTTTCAACCATCGAAAGAACGTCGGCGAGGCTTCACTTTTTCGGGAATATGTGCTCCCGGATGACGACGGACAATATTATACCGAGTCGAGCACGAATTCCCGTAGGAACATGGATCACCGATTTAACATGCGTTTTGAATACCAGATCGATAGCAACAACCGTATCTTATTCCGGCCGGATTTTTCAGCGGAATCCGATAAAGAAAACAGCTTCTTTTCGGGGAATACCGTTGCAGACTCGGGGCCAATGAATCAAACCCAAAACAGCAGGCAGGCAGACAATTCAGATATCGATTTCAACAGCCGGCTATACTACAGCCGCCGCTTTGCTAAACAAGGCCGAAGCCTCCGTTTGGGATTGGTCACCGGAAATCACCGGAATGACGACGATGCCTACCGGCAGGCGGAAAACCTATTCTTTGATCCGGCGGAGCGTACGGAAACCATCAACCAGCAGCTAGTGCGGATGCGCAAAGGATTTGATTGGGAGGCCAGCGCCGCCTACACGGAGCCGGTTGGCAAACGTGGCATGGTGGAGTTGGAATACGAGGTTGGCAACCAGAATAATGATTCAGACCAACTGACCTACGATACCGACGAGATGGGAACGCGGTTGCGCCTCGATACCGCGCTCAGCAATACGTTCAATAGCCAGTATCTGAGGCAGGAGGCGGAAATCGGCTATCAGTATAAAACGGAAAAACTGCGTGCACAGGTGGAAGCGGAGTTCCAGCTTTCCCGGTTGGCGAACGATCAGGAGTTTCCTGCGGCCTTCGCCCTGCAACGTACATTCCGGAGTATTTTGCCATCGGTGCGATTGGGTTACAAGTTTACCGACTCAAAAAACCTGGATTTTGATTACGACGCGCGTACCAATGCGCCCGGAATCGGCGATCTGCAGTCTGTTATCGATAACTCGAATCCCCTGCATTTGCGTACCGGAAATCCGGATCTCGACCAGTCGTATAGCAATCGTTTCAGTTTGCGGTACCGGAGTTATAATCCCGAAACGGAGCGGAGCTTTTTCGCGATGGTACGGTCTTCGGTTACGTCAAACCGTGTGGTTACCCATACAACCATTGCCGAAGAACCCATTGAACTGGCGGAAGGGATCGTGCTGGAGCGCGGTTCCCAACTTACCCGTCCCGTCAATCTGAATGGCTATTGGGATCTGAGTTCGTTTTTTCACTATGGACTGCCTGTGCATTTTCTTCCGTCTAATTTTAATCTTCATGGCGGCATCCGGTACAGCCACAGCCCCGGAATGATCAATAATCAGGTCAATGCGGTTAATACAACCCGTTATAGCGGTGGGATTTCATTAAGCAGCAATATCAGTGACCGGATTGATTTCAATATCTGGACGCGTTCTGCTTATAATACCGTTGAAAATTCGTTGCGTCCGACACTCAACAATAACTTTTTTAACCAAACAACCCACATTAATTACAATTGGATCCTTTGGCAGGATTTGGTATACCGGTTAGACCTGAACCATCAGTTCAATACTGGGCTTTCCGAAGGGTATGATAACAGCATTCTTTTGGTCAATATGGCTATAGGGAAGAAATTTCTCCGGAATGAGCGTGCCGAGGTGAGCCTGAATGTGTACGACCTGTTCGGGCAGAATAACAATATCCGGAGGGACATCACGGAAACGTATATTCAGGATTCGCAATCGAATGTGTTACAACGGTATTTTATGTTGAGTCTTACCTATAACATCCGTTATTTTGCCCGGGGAACAACCCAGGAGGATTACGAAAAGATGTATAACTAAGTTATCGGTGAAGTAGAAAAATCTGCAAAAAGTATTCCTGGTCTACGATCGTATTGCGGTTGTACGCAATTGCCTTCCCGTCGGGCGACCAGTTTGGGGCACCGATGGGCTTTTCGGCATCGGTAAAGCGCGGTGTAATACGTTCGGTAACGCCCGTTGCTATTTCAGTGATAAATACGCTGTTATCCGCAATATAGGCAATCCATGTGCCCGAAGGATCGATGTTGAATGGACTTTGTACGGAAAATTTGTTGCGGGTGATTGCCACGGGATTACCTCCATTCGGAGAGATGCCAAAAAGCTGTATGACACCGTTCGGATCTTTCGCCAGGTAGCAGATGAGGGCACCATCGGGTGTGGTACGAAGCCAGTGCCGGGGCCCTTCCACGCCATGGGCAGAATGTGTAATACGCCGCTGCGACACGCCTTTGGGCACCCCCGGCCGTGAAGTAGCGGTTCCTTCCAGCGGTTGCCCATTAGCTTCGGTTGGCAGTTCGTCCGGTAGATCAACCACGAAGATTTCGGTGAGGGTTTTGCCTTCCGCATTCCGTACATTGCCCTGAAAGGCAATTGCCCGCCGTTGAAGCGTTCCATCGGGCTTGTGGTATCCTTCTTTTCCAATCCAGCACTCATCAAACGCTTTGTCAATGGCATCGCTTCCCGGCACCGGATTTTCTGTGACATCGGTTACCACGACTGAAAAGCAGATTCCACTGTTGTTCTCCAGGGTGCTGTCGGGCGGGACTGTTACCGGTTTCGGTACCATAATACCCACCATCCGAAGATCCTGCACCGCGGTGTCCGTTTTGGCAAGCTGTTCCATTACGTAGTCGTTGTACGTAAAACTGATCCATTGCCCGTCGCCGCTCCATGAATGAGCGTGGGTGCCACCCCGGAGGGCGCCTGGAGTATAAGGGGGAATGATATCCCGTGCATCCATGAAAATAGGTTGCTGGGGCCGATCGATATCGATGGCAACCCCGGTACGCCTTGTGATTCCATAGGGTCGGCTTGCATCGGCATTGCGTATTCCGTGAATAAATAATACACGATCCTGAGTAGGCGAAAAGGTTGCGGCACCGACACCGGGGCCGTAAACTGTCTGGTGTTGCGTTTGATAAAGCGTCCGGATTTCGCCGGTTTCCACATTCACCATCCCGATACTGCCCGTACTGCCAATCTGTGAATCATCATTCCGCGCATCGTATACGATCCATTGACCATCTCTTGAAAATGCCTGTGTATTATGCAGGGTATGGCCCTGCGGTGAGTGGGTAAGCTGAACTTCCTGAAACATGATAACCGGTTTTTCGTTACGATGGCAAGCCTCAGCCACAGTCAGCAGAAAAACCATGCTTAGCAGCCGATATACGATTTGCGATGCCATCCCGGCAAAAATAAGCATCCAGATGATATAGATTACTATAGTATCTTGTTACAGGCTTGTATGATGTTGACCTATTGTTACGGATCATGTTGTTTTTCTGTTAAGGGGATGTAGCGTTTTGATGTAGATCTACGTTTTACTAACTAACGTAATAGAAAGTTTATATGGTTAATTTTTCGTAGGATTGGCTACATAAAGGGGAATGGGGCGTATATTTGCAAAGTGAATCCAAGGAGCTGATTAATAGAAGTGTAGCCGCGTAGTGAGTTTCAACATCCGACACTTAAAGGGGAAGCATGCGTTGTCGTTAGAGGACGCGGTAAAGAGGTGTGCCCAAGTGGGAGATGAACGGAGTAAGGAATTTATCTATAAAACCTGTTATGGTTACATCCGTGCGATCACCATGCGGTATGTCAGAAATGAGTTTGACGCGGAGGAGCTCACAAATGAAAGTTTCATCCGGGCATTTAACAAAATCGGGACGTTTAATAGCGAGGGACTGGGTGATCGTTTTGAGAAATCGTTCCGGGCGTGGTTGGGAAGGATAGCGGTGAATATTTCCATTGATTTTTTACGCGCGCAGAAACAGTTGTTGGCTTTGGATGACGTAAGTGAATCGGAAATCGAACATCGCCCCGTACCGGTGTCGGGAAATCTGCACGTGGAAGATATCATGAAGCTGTTGTTGCAGTTGCCCGAGATCCAACGGACCATCTTTAATTTATACGAGGTAGAAGGGTATTCCCATGAGGAGGTATCGGTATTGCTGGCCATACCCGAAAGCACTTCCCGGACGTACCTGACGCGGGCGAAGAAAAAGTTAAGGGAACTCTATTTAGCCTCGACAAATATTACGGCAGGATTTTAATATGTATGGTTGAATGAACGAAAGTGAAGAAAATAAGGAGCTGATTCAGCGGATTGCAGAGACGTTGCGCAATTATGCCGAACCTTATAAAGAGGGGGCTTGGGAGCGTTTTACTGCGGCACAGGGAACATTCCCGAAACGGGTGCTTTGGTGGCCGTATGCGGGTGCTGCTGCTGTATTGCTTATGGCGGCGGTGCTGTTTTTATCCCATCCGGGATCCGAAGTTCCAACGGTGGTGAGTCTTGAGTCGGTAACGGGAGAAACCCCGTCTTCTGGCTCTGCATCTGCGGAAGAGCCAGACACTGCGGAGCCCGAAGAGCCAGCGCATATGGCAGCCGCTGCGCAGGCTGAGGAGACTAAGGCCCATGCGGCGGTTTCCGCCCCTGCTCCGGAGGTGAGCGAAGCGGATGAACGGAAACCTGTAGCGCAATTGGCTGTGGTGCAGGAGGAGGAAGTGCAGGAAGAAGATCCGGGGATCAATGAGAGGGCTGTGAGCAGTGCCGAAACGAAGGGTGAGGCGACGGATACCCCTCCGCAGCGGATTGCGTTGGCAGATCAACCGGAGACGCATGAGGTACCTGTTACAGCCGTCGGGAAGGAAACCCACGACGATGCCACGCGAAAGTGGAATCTTGGGTTAGCAGTAGCGCCGTCAATGACCAGTAAAAAACTAAATTTGGGAGGAGGGATTGCTGTTGCCTATCAACTATCCGATAAATTTTCTGTGGGGTCGGGTGTGACAATCGGGCGGTTAGGCATGGGGGAAAACCCAAATTATGATCCTTCGTGGGGGAATCCGCCGCAATATGACTCGGCACCGGATGGCATTACGGGGCTTGCCCAAAACCGCGAACAATATAAGCGAGATGTTACGCTGACAAGCAACGTGGTTGCGTTGGATATACCGTTGGACTTCCGTTATGAAGTTTTCAAAGGTCTTTATACTTCGGTGGGTATCTCCTATGTGGCCGTGCTTAGCGAAGAGCGAACCGAACATTTTATCGGCGGCCTCAATGAGACCACCTTTGGATCGGACAAAATGGTGGGGAAGGATTTGGTGGCTTCCACAACCGTAGGTTATAGGACGGAAAAAATGAATACCCAGCCACTTAAAGGTAACGGGTATGCGGGCTTCATGAATTTTTCAGTCGGCCGGAAAATGAAGCTTTCCAAACATATTTTCTTCTCAATAGAGCCCTATTTCAAACTCCCCATCGGGCAGCTTTCCAGGGAGCAAATGGACTTCACAAACGGTGGGGTACGTATTGTTACCGGATTTTAGGTGCGACGTCTTTTTTCGCGTTGAAATCGCACCGTTTTTTCACGCAGCGCATGTTGAGGACATTGCACCTCAGTTACTCATTTTGATTATTTAGCGGAATCACTTACATTTGAGAGCCTGATCATCTGCCTAATGATGTGCTTTTTGGGATTTGTCGTGCGTGTCAGAGGTGTTCATTTTGACATGGTAAAGGCGTGAACATTGAAAACAGAGATAAATGAAACGTAATGTGATGCGTTTTTGCTTGGTTCTCCTGCTGAAGGCTTTTTTAGGAAGTATGGTGTATGCATTCCAGCCAACCGCATCCGTTTCGGCAAAAGATACAGCAATTATCAACGAATGGTACAGCAATGCATCCCATTTGCTGTACAGCAACCTGAGGAAATCGGACGATCTGATTAATAAGGCATGGAAAACGTCTATCGATATAGATTATGAGCAGGGGATTGCAGATGGCTATTATTATACGGGGTGCATATACGAGCGGAAAGGAACGCTAAACATTGCAAAACGATATTTTGAAAGAGCGGTTGCGCTCTATGTTGAAAAGGGGTTTTTCAATAATCTCCCGGATGCTTATCGTCGTTTAGGGATTATTTATATGGACGAAAACAGGCATTATACTGCCTTCGAACATTTCCTGAACGGCTTGCAGGTTGCGGAGGAGGAGGGGAACTTCCTGGGGCAGGTTGAATTGTCCATCGAGCTTGCCAATTACCACAATACCGTTTCAAAAGATTACAAAGAGGCGGTTGCCACACTGGATGGTGCGGAGCGGTTGGCAAAGGAGAAAGATTACCGGGCAACATTGGGGCCGCTCTATCTCCAATACGGCATCGCCTATGCGAAGCAGCGTGACTACCAAACCGCCTTGCGATATAGCAACCTTGCGAAGGGGCAATTTAAGGCCTTTTCGGGACCTGCTGAAAACTGGCAGCTGAAAGTGCTGCTTGTGGAAGGTGGAATTTACAGCAAAACACACGACGATGTCCGATTGGCTGCCATACTGAAACAAGTAGGGGCCGTCGTGGATTCTGTGGGTGACCCACAGCTGCAAATCTCTTACCAGTTGCTACAGGCGACCGAACGATATTTTCTGGGAGATTATGAAAATGTGCTGAAGCTATGTGACGAAGTTAAGAGACAGCTAACGGATCAAGTACAATTGGCAGAAGATTGGCATAACATGCGGTTATTGCAGCTAAAGGCCCTTTATGCGCTGGGTGATATCAACCGTGCGGACATGCTCCTTGATGACTATGAATATGCCAAAGATAGCCTCTATGCAGCGCAATATGTTGGACAGGGGCGGGAAATGAGCGAGAATTACAAATTGGAAAAATTTGAACGTCAAATCAAGGAACAGGAATTGAGGCTGTCCAACACCAGCTATCAGCGATATGGACTCATCGTGGGGATCGTGGTATTACTGACGATCTTGACTATCCTGTACATGCATTTCAGGGAAAAGGATAGACTGGCTCATCGTGTCGCACTTAAAAATGCAGAGATCTCTGTTCAGAATGAGATTTTAAAACAGGCAAATAAGCAAAACGAATTGCTGCTTCGAGAAATACACCATCGGGTTAAAAATAACTTACAGATTATCAGTAGTCTACTTAGTTTGCAGTCTAGGAAAACTTCTAATAAAGAAGTGGTTTCAATGATGCAGGAAAGTAGCAGCCGTATCAATTCCATCGCACTGATTCATACAAAACTTTACCAACAACAGAGTCTTAGCCGTTTGAACATCCAGGAGTATATAGAGCAACTGAGCGTACACCTGTTAAGTGTTTATAATATCGGCAAAAAAGATGTCCGTTTTTTTGTGCAGGCGCAGGATGTTTCGTTGGACATCGATACGGCGATTCCATTGGGATTAATATTAACCGAACTGATGACCAATTCGCTGAAATATGCCTTTGTAAACCGGAACGATGGTGAAATTCATATCGAGGTAAAGCATGAAGGTGCGAAAGATTACGAGTTGATTTTTAAAGACAACGGCGTGGGGATACCGGAGGGTAAATTAACCCAAACTCAGGAAACCCTGGGATTCCGGTTGATTCATTCGTTGACAAGGCAGTTGGCAGGTATCATTCAATATACGTTTGGCGAATTCTCGATGTACAATATCCGCTTCAAGGGACAGGTATGACCTTTGGAAAAACCATGTTCATTATTTCTTTACAAAGGGTTAATCTGAGGCCCTTATTTTTGAGGATTTTATAGCCCATTCATAACTAACGTCATTGATATGAAACGTAGAGATTTTTTCCACCGATCATGGGAATGCGAATCCGGGGCTGTTTGGGGCAACCGCCAGTTTTGAAAAGATTATTGGTTTTAAACACACCAACGAATGGGTCTTGCAGGGAATTGACCGGGACTTTAATGCGAACCAGGTACGTGAGCGCATTGAATATGCACAGGGCTACGCAATCAACGCAGATGAAGCCGTACGGCTGCTGGCCCATTACGTAACCGACTGGGGAGAGGATGGATTGTATAACCCCTTATAAGCTGCCATTTGCAGATTTTGCGGATATCCAGCGGAAATATACGGCAATCGGTTGGGCAGGTACAGGACATTCAGGCGACCACGTGGAAGTCGCTGCCTACGGTGCGGGTGCCGAACTCCTTAAACCGTTTGTGCGCAATACGGACCTCCATTACCTGATGTTGGAAGCCGCTGGGGTAAGACACGGTTAAATCTCGTCGATGCGGACCCAGTCCATGCCGGCAGCAATCGCTCCCTGTACCCCCGGATTGCCATCTTCAAATACCAGGCAATCCCGGGGAGCAACTCCCAGCTGACTGGCAGCACTTAGAAAGGGATCTGGATAGGGCTTGCCCCGTTCGGTATCATCGGCACATACCAATGTTTCAATGGTATCAATCAGTCCGATGGTGGTAAGCGTACGCGTCACCGTCTTCCGGCTGCCGCCGGATACCACGCCAATGCGGACCTGCCCTATATGGTTTTTCAAATGCTGGACGACAAAATCCACGGACTGGGTTCTCGATACGTAATGTTCGAGGAAAATAGCTGATTTTGCAGTGGCAAATTCGTGTGTCGGAACGTGGGTTCCATATCGTTTATTGATTTCTTCAGCAATCAGTACCGTTGGCCAACCTGCCAGCTCATCGATGATAGCCGTATCCAGATCGATGCCGTATTGGGCTGCCGCGTGCCGGTATGCCGCCTTGTGCATCGGCATATTATCCGCCAGGGTACCGTCGCAATCATATAGGTATGCCCCGTAATTCTTTTGGTGGCTGATCTGAGTCAGTATTTCCAGTTTGTTGTGTGCCAAGGTGTCTGTTGTCATTTGCTTAATTTTCTTCGTTTTTTTTCTTTGGTAATGAGTGAGAGCTCGCGCCCGGTCTGTCCGGCTACTGAGGTGTTTTCTTGCGCCCTGCGGAATAGGTATGGCATCACGGCCTTTACCGGTCCAAAGGGCATGTATTTTGCAACCTGATATCCTGCTTCGGCCAGGTTGAAGCTAAGGTTATCACTCATGCCCAATAGCTGTGCAAAATGGATATTCGGATGATTGCGGGACAACTGTCGGTTGTCTATTTCTTCGGCCAGCAGCCGGCAACTGGACTCATTGTGCGTTCCGGCCATCATGCCGATCCGATTGATACGGTCCAGGCAAAAACGGACCGCAAGGTTATAATCCCGGTCAGTTGCTTCTTTGTTGGGCTGGATGGGCGAGATATAGCCCCGCGCTTCGGCTCTTTCCCGTTCAATTTCCATGTATGCTCCCCGCACCAACTTGGCTCCCAGAAAGAAACCATCGGTCTCGGCCAGGTAATAATCAGCCTGGAGGGATGCCAGTTTATCCGTGCGGTAAAGCTGGTAGGTGTTGTACACCACGGGAGCGGCGCGGTTATACGCACGCATCATATCCCGGGCTATATCGTCAATTGCGTCCTGTATCCAGGAATGTTCCGCGTCGATCAATACACGGATGTTGCCGTTGTGGCAGGCCTTGCATATGCGATCGATACGGTGTTTAATGCGAATGTATTCCTGCTCTTCGTTCTTGCTGAGTGGAATTTTGGCATTAACCTTTTCAAATAGCGCAAAGCGGCCCAGACCCGTGGGCTTGAATACGGAAAAAGATATGTGGGGGTTACGTTGAGCGTATTCGATGGTGCGAAGTATTTCGTTACAGGTTTCATCAAAAACAGGTTCGGCATCTTCGCCTTCCACCGAATAGTCAAGAATGGTTTCTACGCGTTGATCTGCCAACCGGTTGACGGCGGTAACACAACCCTCAATGGTTTCGCCGCCACAGAAATGGTTAAAAATCGTATTGCGGATCAGGCCGGTGATAGGCAAACCGATGTGTAAGGCAAAATTGGTGATGGGCGGACCCACCTTCGTCAGCAAGTTGCTGCCGATGATTTTGAACAACCAGTAGGCTTTGTCCAGGTCGCGGTTGCTTTTTCCCCTGAACGCGATTTCTGTATTTTCAAACGAGAGTGAACCTCGTTGCTCCGTTTGTTGGGCCATGGATGTGTGCAATTACGGGGGCGAAATTACGGATACTTGGTAATCTTTACAAGTTTGTTTAAAACACAGCTGAGCCTGCCGATATTTTTATTTGTATCCGAAAGAAATAATTTATGTATCTTTGTGCACTCAAAGCATAACATGAGTGACGCTATCAAACACGAGTGCGGTATCGCACTGATTCGCCTGTTAAAACCCCTTTCATATTATCAGGAAAAATACGGTACGGTCTTATACGGCATTAATAAGCTGTATCTGTTGATGGAAAAACAACACAACCGTGGGCAGGATGGAGCCGGAATTGCCACCATCAAGCTTGACGTAAAGCCCGGTAACCGTTACATCAGCCGGTACCGTTCCATGGCTCCCAATGCGGTTGCCGATATCTTCGAGTATGTCCAGAAGAAATTTGCTACGGTGCAGCGCGCTTATCCGGATCGGTTTACCGATAGCCAATGGCTGAAAGATAACGTGAGCTTTACGGGGGAGGTACTTATGGGACATCTGCGTTATGGTACCCACGGAAAAAACAGCATAGAAAGCTGCCACCCTTTCCTGCGCCAGAATAACTGGATGACACGAAACCTGGTTATTGCGGGTAATTTCAATATGACCAATGTGGATGAGCTGCTTGAACAGTTGTATGAATTAGGGCAGCATCCCAAGGAAAAAGCAGATACCGTAACTGTATTAGAGAAAATCGGTCATTTTCTCGATGCGGAGAACCAGGAACTATTTGATCGGTTTAAACAAAAGGGATACAGCAATGTCGAGATCAGTACCTTGATTGCCGAGCACCTTGATGTGGCGCGGATCCTGCGAAAATCGGCTAAGACATGGGATGGCGGATACACCATCAGCGGAATATTCGGTCATGGCGATGCCTTTGTGATGCGCGACCCGGCGGGTATCCGGCCTGCCTACTATTACGTAAACGATGAGATGCTTGTTGTGGCTTCCGAACGGCCAGCCATTCAAACGGCTTTCAATGTCAAGTTTGAGGAGATCAACGAGATTAAACCCGGCTACGCGTTGATCGCGAAAAAAGACGGTGCAATTACGGAAGAGATGTTTAGGGAACCGGTGGAGAAGAAATCGTGTTCATTTGAGCGGATTTACTTCTCACGGGGAAGCGACGCGGCTATTTATCAGGAACGCAAACATTTGGGGCGTTTATTGTGCCCGCAGATACTGGAAGCGATCAACCACGATATCAATAACACAGTTTTCTCCTACATTCCGAATACAGCAGAAGTCGCATTCTATGGGTTGGAAGAAGGGATTAATGATTACGTCCGTAAGCTACAGAAGGATACGCTTCTTAATCGGGCCGATAAAATATCGGATGAGGAGCTGAATAAGATGCTCAGCATCAACCCGAGATTTGAGAAGCTCAATATCAAGGATGCCAAGCTGCGGACTTTCATTACACAGGATGCGGACCGGCAGGACATGGTACAACACGTATACGATACGACTTATGGGATCGTGAGAGACCATCAGGATACCATCGTAGCCGTAGATGATTCCATTGTACGGGGTACTACGCTTAAGCAAAGTATTCTCACCATTCTTGACCGTCTTAACCCAAAGAAAATCATCATTGTATCTTCAGCACCCCAGATCCGCTATCCAGATTGCTATGGTATTGATATGTCACGGCTGGGAGAGTTTGTCGCATTTGAAGCGGCGGTCTCTCTCCTTTACAAAAGAGGAATGGGTGAAATCGTCGAAAGCGTTTACAATCGGTGTGTAGCTTCACTGGACCTACCTAAAGATACTGTCCAAAACTACGTGAAAGCCATTTATGAGCCATTTACGGATGAGGAGATTTCCAGGGAAATTGCCGGTATCATCCGGGGTACGCATATCCGGGCGGAAGTCGAAGTAATTTACCAAAAGCTGGAGAACCTCCATATAGCCTGTCCGGACCATAAGGGTGATTGGTATTTCTCCGGGGACTATCCCACACCGGGAGGTAACCGGGTCGTCAACCGTGCGTACATGAACTGGGTAGAGGGAAAGAACGTCAGAGCATATTTCAGTGCGTAATGGTGGCCGGGTGAACGATGTGGTGGGGGGCGGATTTCAGCTGGCGGCTGAGAACTACATACCGAATAATTCCCTGATTTTCCGTTCGTCTATGGCCATTTGATCCGTCATTTCTTGCATGGACTCAAACCATTGATCATGCCGGATAAAATGGAGAAAATCGATGCAGAGAGTCTTTCCATAGATGTCTGAATGGAAATCGAAAAGGTGTACTTCGATACTTCTGCTGACACCGTCTACGGTTGGCCGGGTACCGATGTAGCCCATGCCTTTTACCACCTGTTCGGGAGGATTTGGGCGGTATACGCCGGTATCGATGCTTGCAAGGTCGACAATGGCAGCCTCTACTGCATAAATGCCATAAGCCGGTATGAGCTTGTGGCTTTCCAGCACCTGTAGATTGGCAGTGGGATAGCCGATTTGGCGTCCCAACTGATTGCCACGCACAACTTTTCCGGTCAGCTGAAAGGGGTGCCCCAAGTAGCTGTTTGCCGTCGTAATGTCGCCTTTAATCAATGCTTCCCGGATTTTGGTTGACGAAACGGCAACATCGTTGATGTCCTGCTCGGGAATCTGTTCCACCGAATATCCGTAGATTTCTGCATGATCGAGGAGATCTTTGAGCGACCCGCTCCGGTCTTTTCCAAAGCGATGATCGTAGCCGATGACAATTTTTTTTGTACCGATTTTACCTACAAGCACATCGCGGATGTACGCTTCCGGCGATTGATTGGAAAAATCGCGGGTAAAAGGTGTAATAATGAGGTGGTCAATACCTGCATCGGCAAGCAATTGTACTTTTTCTTCGATATCACTGATGAGCCGCAAGCTGTCGTCTTCGGGATGAAGGATCATCCGTGGGTGAGGAAAGAAGGTAAGCAATACGGTTTCACCACCGATTTCCTTTGCACATTCCTTGAGCGTACTCAGTATCTTCTGATGACCTACATGCACGCCGTCAAACGTACCGATGGTTACCACCGCGTTGTCCAGTGGAATGAAATCCTCAAGGTTTCTATATATCTTCATGTGATGATGCAAAGGTAAAATCCTTGATACAGTTCACCAAATCTGTCACTTGCCAGGCGTCTTCTACACGGAAATCACCGCTTTTCGTCCGTCGTAGTTGGCTCAGATAGGCACCATTGTTCATCGCTTTGCCGAAATCATGTGCCAACGATCGGATATACGTGCCTTTGCTGCATACTACCCGAAAGTCTACATCCGGCAAGGAAATGCCTGTTATTTCAAATTCCCGGATGTGTACGCGCCGGGGTTTGACGTCGACCGATTCACCGCGCCGTGCTTTTTCATATACCCGTTCACCGTCTATTTTGACCGCTGAATGGGCTGGAGGAACTTGCTCGATTTCACCCAGGAAGGAGATGGCGGTTTCCCGGATTTGCTTTTCATGAATGGCCGACCAATCGAACCGTTGATCGATCTCCTGTTCAAGGTCATAAGACGGTGTGGTAGCCCCTAGGGTAATGGTGCCTGTGTATTCTTTTTCCTCAGCCTGAAATTCATCGATACGTTTCGTGAATTTTCCGGTACAGACAACCAGTAACCCTGTAGCCAGTGGATCTAGCGTGCCTGCATGCCCGACTTTTACTTTTAGCGGTTTGATTGCATTACGGACTTTCCGTACTACATCGAAACTGGTCCAGCGGATCGGTTTATCGACCAGGATTACTTCGCCTTCGGCAAAGTTAAATTTGCGGCGTATTCCCGATGTCTCCATTACAGAATCTGCAAACTGTGGCCACTCATTAGCATGATCAAGATGACCCCACCCACGATGATGCGGTACCACCCAAACGCTTTGAAACCATATTTAGATACGACGCCTATGAACGATTTGATGGCAATGATGGCTACGATAAATCCAATTACATTCCCAATGATGAGCTGGTTTATTTCGATTGTGCTCAATCCATTACCATCGTCAAAATATCCTTTTAGTTTAAGTAATGTGGCGCCAAACATCATGGGTACGGCCAGAAAGAAGGAAAATTCAGCAGCAGCTTTCCGGGTCAGGTTTTGCGTCATGCCCCCCACAATGGTGCTAGCTGACCGCGATGTGCCCGGTATCAAGGCCAGGCACTGAAAGAAGCCTATTTTCAATGCCTGCCAATATGAAATATCGTCTGAGTCATCAATGCTCGGGCGGTTGAACCACCTGTCGACAAACAGCAGTACGACACCTCCCAACACCAATGTGATGCCAACTACGAGTGGGCTTTCAAGCAATCCATCGATTTCATCGCTGAATAAAACGCCGAAAATGGATGCAGGAATGGCCGCCAACACCAGTTTGTAGTAAAAGGAGAGGGAACGGAGAAACCGGCGGTAATACAGCACCAACACAGATAAGATGGTTCCCAATTGGATGGCAATGGTAAACAGTTTGACAAATGGCGTAGGGGATACCCCCATCAGGGCGGTGGCAATAATCATGTGGCCAGTCGATGAAACCGGCAAAAATTCCGTGAGGCCTTCTACGATGGCCAGCACAATCACTTCGAATAACGTCATTAACTTTTACCGGAATTTTTAGGTTTTATCAAAATGGATACGACACCCAATGCAAAGCCGATGACCACTACAAGGGGAGCCAGGGTGATTTTGGTAAAACTATAGATGTCTTCCGTACCCATCATCAAAATAAATCCGAGGGCGACCACCCCGATGCTCAGTAAAAAGAACTGGTAATTCCGCTTACCAAACACCAAGGATGTATTTTGTTCCTGCTGTTTCTTTTTATATAGTGACATAAGCTATAATTATCGATACAATTCGTTTGATTTCAGCCGTAGGTATTTGCCGACTGCAAAATACGTGCTCAATCCAGAAATCAGAATACCTAACAGGGCTACAATCACAAAGATGGCGATAAATTCAAACCAATTACGAAGGAAGACCAATTCGGGAATTTCCCGTTGCCCGAGGTGCAACGTGAGCAGTAGCAGCAGGATGGCAATCAAGGCACCCAACAGGCCATGTAAGATGCCATACCCCAAAAACGGTCGCCTGATAAAACCCTTTGTCGCGCCCACCATCTGCATACTTTTGATCAGGAAGCGCTGCGAATAAATGGCCAGGCGGATGGTGTTGTTGATGAGTGCCACGGCAATGACCAGTAGCAGGGCGGTAAACGCTAGGATAACAATCCCAATGGTGCGTATGTTCTTGTTTACCATATCAATGAGCGACTCCTGGTATACTACTTCTTTAACCATTTCATTGGCAGATACCTTTTTTATAAACGTCTCAATGCTATCAGTGTTTGCATAGTCAGCTTTCAGGTAGATGTCAATGGAAGAGAGCAACGGGTTGTGTCCGAGAAAATCAACAAAATCTTCGCCAAGTTCTTCTGAAAGATTCTTGGCAGCGAGTTCCTTGCTGATGTATTCCGAGCGCAGCACATAGGGATCAGACTCCAGTTGTTTCTGGTAGGCGAGTACATTCCCTTCGGTCACCCCCTCCTTCATGATGATGTTGAGCACGATATTTTCCTTGACATAGTCAGACAGGTTTTTGGCGTGCACAAGCAGCAACCCTAATAATCCCGTCATCAGCAGCACCAGCGCGATGCTGATGACGGTGGATATATAAACAGATTTTGTCTTTTTCGCGGACGTACTTACTTCGTATACTTCCATTTGCCGGATATTAACGTTGCGAAAGTAGTGAATTGCGCTGACAAATTAAAAAATATGCCCCGGTTTATTGCCAGCCGCCGCCCAGCGCTTTGTACAGTGATAATTTGGTAACAGCTTTTTCCCGATGTGTTTTTATGAGGTTTATTTCTGCATCGAGTACATTTCGCTGCGCTGTAATGACATCCAGATAGGTTGCCCGCCCGGCTCTAAATAGTTCATTGGCTGCATACACAGCCTTACGGAGGGCTTCTACTTCCTGAATATTGTGTATACTCCGCTGGTTGAGATAATCCTGAGCTTTCAAATTTGTTTGCACTTCTTTCCAGGCATTTAAGACTGTCTTTTCATAGTCTTGAAAAGCCATTCCATACGCTGCTTTTGCAGCTTCATAGGCCGAGCGGATGCCGCGCTGATTAACTATCGGGGCAGTTAGTCCGCCCAATAAGCCGTAAGCAACGGAAGTGGGAGCCATGATGAGTTTGCTGATGTCAAACGCCTGGAATCCCACATAAGGGGAGAGCACCAGTGCCGGCATAAATGCGGCCTTTGAGGCCGCTTGGTCCGCCTGGGAAGCAAGCAATTCCAAGTGCGCCTGTCGCACATCGGGGCGGAGTGCTACCAATTGCGGTGTTACACCTGTTGCCAGGGGTTCCGTGAACAAGTTGGTCATCCAACCTGCGGTGTCCCTGCTGATTTGTCCATCGAAACGACCCAATAAAAAATTGAGGTGATTTTCCGTTGCGGAGATTTGCTGGAGCACTTCCTGTTCCTTTCCTTTTGATTGATGAACCACCGCATTGAACTGCTGTATGCCCAATTCATCGGCCCTGCCGGCTTCTTTTTGTACACGAATGATTTCCAACGCATCTTCCTGTAACCCGATGTTTTTCCGCAGAATGGCAAGCTCATTGTCTAATGCCAGTAACTCGTAATAAGCCAAAACTACCTCTTCTATCAGAGAAGTTTGCACGAGTTTCCGGCCTTCATAAGAGGCGAGGAATCGCTGGTAAGCAGCCTGTTTCTGCCTTTTTAGTTTTCCCCATAGATCAATTTCCCACGAGGTGCGTAGCCCAATGAAGTAGTCAGGCAATGGGTCGGGCAGTTTTTCGTCTTCATTGAGGTTTTCCGAAAAATTGGTGTCATAGTTACCAATCCCATCCGGGGTATAAAAACCATATTTCCGTAAGCCCGCTTCGGCCAATGCGTCTACCGATGGAAACATACCGGCCTTTCGGAGTCTTAAATTTGCCCGTGCGATTTCTACCTGCCGGAGTGCGTTCTCCATATCGGGATTGTTGGACAGCGCCGTATCGATCAGGCGAACCAGGTTGGGATCGTTGAAGAAATTACGCCAGCTAACATGGGCGATGCTGGCCGTATCCGTCCCGGTTGTATCTGCGCTGCCCTGGTAGGCAGCAGGTAGTTCACGGTGTTGATGGTCAGGCAATGCCTTATGAGAAGAACAACCCGATGAGAATGCCAAGCAACCGACCACGAGCAGGCTTGCCGCACCCGTTTTTATTTTCTTTTTCTTGTTCGATGCAAAAAGCACATAGAGCCCGGGGATGACGATCACGCCGATGAGCGTGCCGATGATCATGCCACCGACCGCTGTGGTGCCGATGGACCGGTTGCCCAGCGCCCCCGCACCGGAAGCCATGGCTAACGGGATTAGTCCGGCTATGAATGCAAAAGACGTCATTAATATCGGGCGTAAACGAGCAACCGAGCCTTCAATAGCCGCCTGCAACTGCGTAGCTCCCTGTTTACGGCGTAAAATGGCATACTCCACAATGAGAATCGCATTTTTGCCCAATAAGCCAATAAGCATTACGAGGGCCACCTGCGCATAGATGTTGTTTTCCAGCCCCAGGAGCTTGAGGAAAAGAAATGCACCGAATACACCCGCAGGTAAAGACAGGATTACGGGCAACGGCAGCAAGAAGCTTTCGTATTGCGCGGCGAGGATAAGGTATACGAACAACAGGCATAAGGCAAATATGTAAATGGCCTGGTTACCCGAGAGAATTTGCTCACGCGTCATTCCTGACCATTCGATGCCATACCCTTGGGGAAGTATTTCCGCTGCCACCCTTTCTACGGCATCGATGACCTGACCGCTGCTATAGCCGGACGCTGCGTCGCCACTGATGAGCGCTGAACTGAACATGTTGTAGCGTGTTACCTGCTCAGGACCATATACGCGGTTCATCGTTACGAACACCGAATAGGGAACCATTTCACCGCTGTCGTTTTTTACATACAGTTTGAGTACATCTTCCGGTTTTTCGCGGTACCCCGGCCCCGCCTGAACCATTACCTTATACATCTGACCAAACCGGATGAAATTTGTGGCATAGAAACTGCCCATCAACGTCTGCAAGGTGAGCATCGCATTTTCTACACTGACTCCTTTCTTGGCCGCCATATCGTAGTCTACCTCAATGAGATACTGCGGAAAGCGTGGGTCAAACGTTGAAAACGTATCTCCCACTTCCGGGGTTTCCTCCAGTGCATTCATGAAATCAGCAAGTACGTCTGCTGTGCGCTCCAGATTATCCGTGCCTGTACGATCGAGCAAACGAAGCTCAAAGCCACTGGAGTTACCAAATCCCGGTACGGTAGGCGGGGGGAAATATTCGATGCTTGCATCCATCAGGTGTGCGGTACTATCCTGTAACCATGCGATGACATCGGAGACAGACTCCTCGCGGTCCTCCCAAGCCTTCAGGTTGATCATGCCCATGCCGTAAGAAGCGCCGCTCACTTCGGTAACGATGCTGTATCCCGCTAATGTCGAGACCGTTTCTACCGCTTCGTGACATCGGCTGATGGAGTCGATCTGATTGAGCACGGCTACGGTACGGTCGACAGTCGCGCCGGGTGGAGTGGTTACATTGACGTAGATCATTCCCTGATCTTCGGTGGGGATAAAGCCGGAAGGCAGAATGCTGTTAATCCCCCATGTAGCGACGAAAAATGCGGCCAGTAGGCCCAGCGTTAGTACCCGCCTGCCGGCTATCTTACCCACCAAGCCCGCGTAGCGCGAAGAAACGCGGTTATACCAGCTATTAAATCGTTTGAAGAACGAGGCAAGCCAACCTTTGGGAGCGGGTTTTTCATGCGGTGATTTTAGCATAAGGGCACAGAGAGCGGGTGTCAGTGTCAGTGCATTGATTC
This sequence comes from Parapedobacter defluvii, assembly GCF_014642075.1. Taxonomy (GTDB): domain Bacteria; phylum Bacteroidota; class Bacteroidia; order Sphingobacteriales; family Sphingobacteriaceae; genus Parapedobacter; species Parapedobacter defluvii. The sequence continues at coordinate 144,461 of NZ_BMIK01000012.1, forward strand.
CGGAGATCACGATGGATGCCGCCAAGGTGAGTGAGAATTGCCGATAAAAGATGCCAACGGGCCCCGAAAGAAATGCAACCGGGATAAATACCGCGGACATAACTAGCGTGATGGCCATGACGGCACCACCGATTTCCTTCATCGCCGCTAAAGTAGCTTCCAAAGGGGGGAGGTGCTCCTCCTCCATCTTGACATGCACCGCCTCGACGACGACAATGGCATTGTCTACCACGATCCCGATTGCCAATACCAGCGCAAAGAGTGTGAGTAAGTTAATCGAAAATCCAAGCAACTGCATGAAAAAGAGTGCCCCGATGAGACATACCGGTACGGCCAACGCAGGGATCAATGTGGACCGGAAGTCCTGCAGAAAAATAAATACGACAAGGAAGACCAGCAGGAACGCTTCAACCAACGTACGGACCACCTCACTGATTGATGCGTCGAGAAAACGCGATACATCGTAGCTGACAGTATATTTCATGCCGGGAGGGAAGGAGGTCTCCTGCAATTCAGCCATGCGTTGTTTAACGTTTTCAATAACTTCCTGCGCATTGGATCCGGGCAGTTGCTTCATCATGATGGAGGCGGATGGCCGTCCGTCGGTGCGGGATTCCATTTCGTAATCCAGTGAACCGAATTCTACGTCTGCGATGTCCCTGATACGCAGGATGGAACCATCGGCATTGGCGCGGATGGGTACATTACGGTATTGATCCGGCTCGGAGAACTTGCCGGGATATCGCAGTACGTATTGCTGCATGTTTACCCGTTGATCGGATCCGATACCCGTTTGGCCGGGAGCCGCTTCTACGTTTTGCGCCCGCAATGCCGCGATGACTTCCTCGCTGGAGATGTCATAGGCGGCCATCCGGTCGGGCTTGAGCCATACGCGCATGGCATAGTCGCGAGCACCCATGATCTGGGCGAATCCCACCCCTTCGATACGTTTCAGCTCCTTGAGGATGTTGATGTCGGTAAAGTTATAGATAAAGCGTTCATCCGCTGTGGGATCATCGCTGAATACATTGAGGTACATCAGCATGCTGTTGACCTCTTTTTCGGTTGTTACCCCTGCTTTAATGACCTCTTCCGGCAATTCATCGAGCACGGTGGTTACGCGGTTCTGCACGTTGACCGCGGCCACATCCGGGTCCGTACCTACATTGAAAAATACCTGAATCAGTGTAGTACCATTATTAGTGGACACGGATGTCATGTAAGTCATTCCGGCCACGCCATTGATGGCACGTTCAAGCGGTATGGCCACAGCGTCCGTACATACCTCGGCGTTCGCACCCGTATAGTTTGCCGTGACTACGACAGATGGCGGCACAATGTCTGGAAACTGGGTGACGGGCAGGGTAAATAACGAGAGTAAGCCGAGTAGCGTAATCAGTAACGATATGACCAGCGACAATACGGGTCTTTTGATGAATGTTTCGAGCATATGGATTGATTCTTGAGTACGTGAGTCTGAAGATAGCGTTATTGCGTTCCGTTGACAGCCAGTTGATAATTGGCCAAAGCGGTCATCTTTGGCGAAATGGTCATGCCATCCTTGAGATTTTGCACTCCCTCAAACACAATGGTATCACGGGCGCTCAACCCGTCCTCAACGAGGTAATAATGCCCTACACGCGGTCCGGCCCGAAAAGGAGTCATTGCAAGGGTATTGCCTCCCACCACTTTATAAACATAGGTACGGTCCTGGATTTCAAAGACAGATTTTTGATGGACAACTAAGTTTTCACCGTGTTGCATCGGTACGCTTATTTTACCCGATGCACCGTGTTTGATCAGTCCATCGGGATTTGGAAAGAGTGCACGTAGCGAAATGGTTCCGGTTGTTTTTTCAAATTCATTCTCTGCAAATTCAGCTACGCCGGTGTGAGGGTAGGAGGTTCCGTTGGCGAGTGTCAATGTCACCGGTAAATTAACGTCGACCGTGCGTGTGCCGTTATCGGTCACAATACTCAGATATTCCTGTTCTGAGATATCGAAATACGCATAGACTTGACGTAAATCCGAAATCGAAGTCAACAAGGTGCCCTCATCCAATAAGCTTCCCTCTTTCAGCGGAATGCGGTCTATCTTGCCCGCAAACGGTGCCCGGACCAGTGTGTAAGCTAACTGTGTTTTGGCATGCTGTAACAATGATTTGGCTTCCTTAATCTTGGATTCGGCGGCGGCCAATTTGGCGGTAGCCACTTCCAGATCTGTTTCCGACACGATATTCTTGTCTACCAGCAGCTTCGTCCGGTTCACTTCCAGGGCCAACGTCTTCGCATCGGCAATGGCACTTTCAAGGACGGCCTCGCTCCGGGCAACTTCAGCGGCATATTCGGTGTCATTCAGCTTAAAGAGGGGTTGCCCCTGAGAGACTTCGCTGCCCTCATCCACATAGATCTGATCAAGAAATCCAGCGAGTCTACTGCGTATTTCGACGTTCTTAAATGCGATGATATTGGCTATGTAATCTTGGTATATGGTCGTATCCAAGACGCTGACTTCGGCGACGGGTGTTGCCGGAGGCGGCTGCGGATCATTCGACTGACTGCCATCGGCCGCACATCCGCTCAATAGTCCGACGAGTAAACTTGGGGTAATAAGTTTTTGAATCAATATGGTTTTACTATTCATGATATTTTTAATTTATTTCAACATAAAGCCGTGTTCGGGAGGGGGGTCCGAGCATATGCCGCGCAGACCCACCATGGTCTTGTCAAAGCCATCGATGGTTGGCAGCTATTTCTCCCACAATACAATCAGGTTAACTCACGTTGATTGTGGTAACCTGCTGATTGGGAATGCTTAAAAAGGTTTTAATCGAAATAGGAAGGTATAATAGCCGATGAGGCATGAAATCTTTGAGTTAAGCCCCGAACGAACCAACTGATTAAATGTATCAAAGGATGGTAGCGGACTTAGCTCAAGGTTATTTCGCTTTGGAGGTGATATGGAGATCCATTTAGCGGACGCGGGCCGGTAGTCGTCGTGTTGGAGATCTTCCTGTTGGTTTTCTTCTCCGGAGCAAGGGATGTCAAATACATCTTCAAGGATGACTTCTACGATAGGTGTACCGTCGATAATTTGGCAAGAATCATCGCCATGTACATGCCCATCCTGATGAAAGATCGTGTTGATGTAAGCAATTAAAAAAAGAAAATACAGCAATCTCGTCAACATAATCGGCCGCGAAAATAGTCAATTTATAAGGATCGTTATAAATTATCTCTTTTTTGTTACTGTGTGCATTGGTTTTTTAACGATTTCATCATATTGGGATGGTCTTGCCACCGGGGAAGGGCTATTTGAGACATATCACAAAAAGTTGTATTTTCGCCACTCTTATTAAATTTCCGAGATTCATGGATTATCATCATCGCACGATTGAGAAAAAGTGGCAGAAATTTTGGGCAGATAACCACACTTTCCGTGTAGACAATACATCAGCGAAACCAAAATATTATGTATTGGACATGTTTCCCTACCCGTCGGGAGCGGGGTTGCATGTGGGGCATCCATTGGGATACATTGCTTCGGATATTTTCAGCCGTTATAAACGGTTAAAAGGATTCAATGTGCTGCATCCGATGGGATATGACTCGTTTGGCCTCCCCGCTGAACAGTATGCCATCCAAACCGGACAGCATCCGGCCATTACTACGGAGACCAATATCAATCGCTATCGGGAGCAACTGGATAACATCGGGTTCTCGTTTGATTGGAGCCGTGAGGTACGCACCAGCGACCCCACTTTTTATAAATGGACCCAATGGATATTCATGCAGCTTTTCAATGCGTGGTATGACAAATCACAGGATCGTGCGGTGCCCATAGATACCTTGGTGTTGCATTTTGAGGCACAGGGTTCTCAGGGCGTCCAGGCGGTTTGCGATGAGGATGTCCGTCATTTCACTGCCGGCGAATGGCAGGCGTTTACAGACCGTGAAAAACAACAGGAGCTGCTGAAGTACCGGTTGGCTTACCTGCGCGAGAGCACCGTCAATTGGTGTGCGGCGTTGGGTACCGTATTGGCGAACGATGAAGTGGTCAATGGTGTGTCTGAACGGGGTGGTTATCCCGTTGAGCAAAAGAAAATGATGCAATGGAGCATGCGCATCACGGCCTATGCCGAGCGCCTGCTCAAGGGGCTGGAGACCATCGATTGGCCGGAACCCTTGGTCGAGATGCAACGCAATTGGATCGGAAAGAGTGTGGGAGCAAGCGTACGTTTTGGTGTTCCTATCTTGGGCAAGAACCCGTACATCGAAGTATTTACGACACGGGTGGACACCATCTACGGGGTAAATGCATTGGTACTGGCGCCGGAGCATGAGTTGGTGGGTGCGTTGACCACCGATGGACAAAAGGCAGAAGTGGAAGCCTATATTGCGCAGACCAAAAAGAAATCCGAACTCGACCGTATGGCAGACGTTAGAACGGTTTCGGGCGCGTTTACGGGCAGCCATGCCGTCCATCCGCTTACCGGAAAGGACGTGCCGATCTGGATTGCCGATTATGTACTGGCTGGATATGGCACGGGAGCAGTGATGGCAGTGCCTTCGGGTGATCAGCGGGATTACCTGTTTTCAACCCATTTCGGATTGCCAATCATTCCCATTTCGGATGCCCAACAGCTGGATGGCCAGGCCGATCCTACCAAAGAAGGATGCTACATCAACTCAGGTATCATCAACGGGATGACCTATCGGGAGGCTGTGGATACGCTGATTGCAGAGCTGGAAGCGATCGGGGCGGGTAAGGCAACCATCAACTACCGGATGCGCGATGCGATCTTCGGTCGCCAACGTTATTGGGGCGAACCGGTGCCGGTATATTTCAAGGATGAGTTGCCGCAGTTGATCGATGCACGTGAACTGCCGTTATTGCTTCCCGAGGTAGACAAATACCTGCCTACAGAAAGTGGGGAACCACCTTTGGGACGCGCTAAGAATTGGAAATACCAAGGCACCTTCGAATACGAGTTAAGTACCATGCCTGGATGGGCCGGATCGAGCTGGTATTGGTACCGGTATATGGATGCGCAGAATGCCGAGGCATTTGCTTCGCAGGAGGCCATCGGTTACTGGCGTGATGTAGACCTTTACATCGGCGGTTCGGAACACGCTACCGGGCACCTGTTATACAGCCGCTTTTGGAACAAGTTCCTCAAAGATATGGGGTATGTGATTGAAGAAGAACCTTTCAAGAAGCTCATCAACCAGGGGATGATTCAAGGGCGGAGTAATTTCGTATACCGGGTGTTGGATGAGGAAGGCAAGGGGACCAATACCTTTGTATCTTATGGGCTGAAAGACCAATACCGAACAATTTCCCTGCATGTCGATGTGAACATCGTTACCAACGATGTGCTCGATCTGGATAAGTTCCGGAAATTCCGGCCGGATTTTGCAGATGCGGAATTTATTCTCGAAAACGGCAAATACCTCTGTGGCCACGAGGTGGAGAAAATGTCGAAATCCAAGTACAATGTCGTAAATCCCGACGATATCATCGAACAATACGGGGCGGATACCCTGCGTATGTACGAGATGTTTCTCGGCCCGTTGGAGCAAAGTAAGCCCTGGAATACCAATGGCATTGAGGGAGTCTATAAATTCCTCCGGAAATTCTGGAAATTGTTTCACGATGGCGAGGGTAACTTTGTTGTCAGTGACGAGGCGCCCAGTAGGACTGAACTGAAAGCACTGCATAAAATCATCAAGAAAGTTGAGGACGACATTGAACGATTTTCATTCAACACATCGGTGTCGTCGTTTATGATCTGCGTCAATGAGCTGACAGATCTCAAATGCAACAAGCGCGCTATTTTAGAGCAACTGTGTATCGTATTGCAGCCCTACGCGCCACACATTACCGAAGAGTTATGGGAACTGCTTGGTCATGCACCCGGTACGTTGTCCAATGCAAGCTATCCGGCATTTAATCCGGATTACCTGGTGGAAAGTGAATTTGCGTATCCGGTGTCTGTGAATGGAAAAACACGAACGAACCTTACGCTGCCACTTGACCTGGCACAATCGGATGTTGAAAAGGCGGTGCTGGCAAACGAGGACGTGCAGCGTTACCTGGAGGGCAAGCCCGTGAAGAAAGTTATTTACGTGAAGGGGAGGATCGTGAACGTGGTTGTGTAAATCCATCTGCTTGACAACTTGACAAAAAAAGACTATTTTTGAAAGAAGTTTTAACAAAAATAACGTGTCGCCATGAAAACAATGACGGTTGGTGAGTTTAAAACGCATTTTTCTGAAGTGCTTGAACAAATAAAGTCGGGTGGTGAGATTGCCGTCACGTATGGTAAGTCGAAGGAAATCATTGGATATTTTGTGCCTAAATCTGCTAAAGCAAGTAAAAAGCGCAAGTTGGGTATACTGAAAGGAAAGGCATCAGCCTCTTTTAGCCCAGATTTTCAGATGACTACTGAAGAGTTTCTTGCCTTATGACTTATCTGCTGGATTCCCATACATTTATTTGGTCTGTTATTGATCCTGTAAAGTTACCCACCAACGTTTCGGATATCCTGGAGGACCCTCATCAATCCATATTTATTAGTTCTATCAGTTTTTGGGAGATAGCGCTTAAATATGCATTGGGAAAATTGCAACTAAACGGGGTGGAACCCATTGAGTTTCCGTCGTTGGCAAAGGAAGTGGGCTTCGATATTCTTCCCTTGGATTCCGCAGAAGCCTCAACCTATCATTTATTACAGGCCGATTGGCATCGGGATCCTTTTGATCGTATGTTAATCTGGCAAGCCATCCAACAGAAGATGGTTTTTATCAGTGCGGATAAGAATGTGGCTAAGTATCAATCCGTGGGGTTAACGGTATTATGGTAATAGGTAAGATAAGGCTCCGATGATAATGCGCAACCAATTTACACATATGAATAAACTATCTCTTGTAAATAAACTACATCTTGCGGTCGGCGTGTTTCTGCTGTTGGGAAATTTAGTGTCGGCCCAAACCAAACGGTTGGATCTGGAGCAGTCGCTCGGTCTCAAGCCTTCACTTACCAAGTCCATCAACACGGTCAGTGGTTGGGCAGATGCCCAACATTACATTGAATACGATGCACAAAACGGTCAGGTATTTCAGGTACATGTTAAAACCGGCGAGCGCAGACGGTATACACCACCGCCGACCAGTGACGTGGAGGTGTTTATGCAGGACAACGATATTTTTATCCGGCACGGGGTAGGGGCACCCAAGCAATTAACCCACTCGCCCGAAACAGCGGAAAAGAATCCTACGTTATCACCGGACAACCGGTATGTTGCATTTACGCGCAGCAACGACCTATATGCGGTATCCGTAACGGATGGCCGTGAAATCCGGTATACTTCAGACGCAACCGACGTTATATACAACGGTTGGGCTTCGTGGGTATATTTTGAGGAAATTTTGGGGCGTGCTTCCCAATACCGGGCGTTTTGGTGGGCACCCGATAGTAAATCCCTGGCATTTATGCGGTTTAACGACACGCGTGTGCCGATGTTTCCGATCTATAACGCCACGGGGCAGCATGGCTTCCTGGAGCAAACCCGCTATCCGAAAGCAGGTGACCCGAATCCCGAGGTACGGGTAGGGTTTGTACCGGTGGAAGGGGGAAAGGTGGTTTGGGCCGACTTCGATGAAAAAGCCGATCAGTATTTCGGGCAACCGTATTGGAGTTACAATAGTGGAAACCTGATGGTTCAGTGGATGAACCGCGACCAGACCGATCTGAAATTCTATCAGGTAGATCCTGCCACCGGAAACAAACGGGAAATTTATCATGAGCATCAGGATTCCTGGATCGACCTGAGTCACGAAGAGCGGATCACTTACCTTCAAGACAATAAACATTACATACTGAAGAGCGATAAAACCGGTTGGGCGCATTACTATTTATACACGCTGGATGGTACATTGATCAATCCGATCACCTCGGGGAAGTGGCAGGTTTCTTCGCTGGAGTTGGTGGATGAAAAAAACAAGGTCGTTTATTTTACCGCACGCAAGGAACATTCTACGACCGTAGACTTATACCGGGTAGATTACGACGGGAAAAACCTGAAACGGCTTACCTTCGGCGACTATACCCATCAGGTAACAGTAGCGCCTGATGGCAAGCATTTCATCACGACCTATTCCAATGTAAGCACACCACCCAAGATCGCATTGCTGGATAACAAAGGCAAGTTTATAAAAGAACTAGCCGACAGCAAAGCAGCTGATTTTGATAGCTATCTTTTCGCGAAGACAGAAATGATCACCATCCCTACGCCGGATGGATACCAACTGCCTGCTGTCATCACGTGGCCTACCGATTTTAACGAGCAACATCCCTATCCTGTCATTTTCAGTATTTACGGCGGTCCCGATGCGGGTACCGTGAGCAATACCTGGAAAGGCACAGCTAACCAGCATTGGGCCAACGAGGGGATTATCCAGATCAGTGTGGACCACCGTGCGTCCGGTCATTTCGGCAAAGAAGGCGTAGCCTTGATGCACCGCAACTTGGGTCATTGGGAGATGATTGACTACATCACTGCTGCCAAGTGGCTTAAAAGCAAGCCGTGGGTAGATCCGCATAAGTTGTTGATCACCGGTCATAGCTACGGTGGGTACATGACCTGCCTGGCGCTGACCAAGGGAGCCGATTACTTTGACTTTGGCATTGCCGGTGCGCCCGTAACCAGTTGGGAATTGTACGATACCCATTACACGGAGCGGTACATGGATACCCCACAAGACAATCCGGAAGGATATAAGAAAGGATCCATTTTGACTTATGTAGATAACTACAAAGGGGTACTGCGCATCATGCACGGTGATATTGACGATAATGTACACCTTCAAAATACGACCCAACTTGTGGATGCACTGACTAACCGCGACCGGCCGTTTGAGCTGATGATCTATCCCGGGAGCCGGCATGGTTTTTCGCGTGAAAAGTCGGCTTATGACCGCAGGGAACGGTACCGATTTTACTATCAGTACCTGTTGGAGAAACCGGTGCCGGCGGGGCTGAGGTAGCTAATTAAATAAGTGTTTTTTAAATCCACCTTTTTTTCAACTGCCAACGAGATCGGTTTGACAACGAGATCGATTCGACAACGAGATCAGTTTGATCAAGCTACACGCCTGTATTTTACGTAGGATGTTTTTGCGGTGCGTGGCGACGGTCAGCGAACGGATGAACAAGGCAGCGGGGGTTAATTCCATGTCATCGGGCGGGAATTTTCCATCGGATAATTCCGTGATGGATGGTATATAATCGTTACCCGCCGCTTCGGGGGATCGGTAGTATATCGCGTGTCAGTGTGTTTCGGTCGATCAGTATGCAATTGTCGATTGCTCCCGCATTGGCTTAAAAATTACCTGACGTTCGGTATTTAATCCGACGAATAGCAATTGTAATTTTGGGATTGTGAGTTTGTACATTATTTTAGCTGCTAATGCGTAGGAAGATAAATTATTATTTGTTCCTGTTGACCGTATGTATCTGTGCGGCCTCGGAGGCCCGTGCAGGCGAGATCAAGCCGGTGCTGATCGATTCGGCAGCTACTTACCGTCTCAATGGTTATGTAAACTATTATATAGACAGTACGCTGAACGCAACTCCTGAAGCGGTATTAAGCTTTGCAAATCAGGGGCGGTTTATGGATATTAATGGCGATGAATATGTCAGTTTAGGGTATACGGATTTGTATCATTGGGTGATCATCAAACTTGAAAATACCCTTCCGGATCCTACGGATTTATTTCTGTCGATACCCATTCCGAGCATTAACCGGATGGAGCTTTATCGATGCCATGGGGGCGATGATGTGCCTGACCTGATAAGCACGACCGGCGACCGGCTGCCGTTTGCCGAACGCCCATGGCCCATTCGGGATTTTATGTTTCCAATCCGGTTAACTGGCCATGAAACCACCACATTGCTGTTGAAGATTGACAAACGTGGCCAGAATTTTGCATTCAAGGCCAAATTGGGTAAACCGGAGGCGATTTTGCAGGAGGATATTCCGATCTATGCAGCATTTGGATTTTATGCCGGAATATTTGCCTTTGCCCTATTGTTTAATATCCTTATGTACCTATCTGTAGGGGATCGCATCCACCTGTATTATTCGCTGTATATCTTTATTTCCGTAATCCTGGTACTTGACGAAGTGGGATTGACCAAAGAGTGGCTGTTTCCAAATTTGGGGCGGTTTCACGATTACGTCAAATATGTCAGCGGTATACTGGGCTGTGGCCTGCTTATCCAGGTAATGCAACTGTTTACCAATCAGCATGCGGGGAATAGCAGGTTGTACCACCTGACTAATTTTTACAAGTATTTTATTTGGACAGTAGGGATGGTTCCTGTTTTTGCGATGCTGTTTCCCATTAATATGCAGCTCGAACGGACATTTTTCTTTTCCGTCAACTTATTGGTGATGTTTTCGTTAGTGGTCATTGTGGTTTGTGTTATCGAGCGCATCCGGGGCGGTTTCATACTTGGCTACTACTACTTGCTGGCAGTTTTACTACTGATTGTCGGTGCAGCTAACTACATTCTGCAGGTTATGGGGGTAGTGGGGGCACAGTTGCTCAAACCCAACGGGATTACCGTTGGGTTTGCTGCAGAGGTGATCATCCTTTCTTTTGCGCTCACCCAGCGTTATAATTTTCTGAAGCGTGAAAAGGCACAACTCAAGAAAGAAAACGACCGTATCAAGATGCAGTCTGTTCGGCAGGTATTCCAGGCACAGGAAGATGAGCGGGATCGACTGGCGAAAGATCTGCACGATGATTTAGGAGGTACGCTTTCGGTTATCCGGCTCAAAGTGACTGATTTTCAGCAGAAAATCAACGGTTTGCAATCGAATGAGCGCGAGGCATACGAGGAAACAATCCGGTTGATTACCCGGGCGTGCGACGACCTCCGCGAGATATCGCATAGTCTCAAGCCTAAATTTTTCCTGGAAAATGGCCTTATCGGCACCATTCAAGAGCGACTTTCTATCTTAAATCGGGTCAGTGTTGTTAATTTCGATTTCGTTTATCAATATACAATACGTTTGGATCCTGAAGTCGAGTTGTCCATTTATCGCATCGTCAATGAGCTTATTAATAACGTGGTGAAGCATTCCTGTGCGACACAAGCCACCGTTCAACTGGTGGAATCGGCAGACGAACTGGTCATTACCGTAGAAGACAATGGAATCGGATTTGAAGGCAGCGAAACTGCTGGAGGCATCGGACTGAAAAACGTGTATTCGCGCGTTCAGTATCTCGGAGGCCGCTATACGATCGACTCCAATAAAAACGGAACCACCATTACCCTAGAGATACCCCTGCAAAATCATGGAAATCAATCATGCTGAACCAAAAATAAGCCTGTTGTTGGTAGATGACCATCAGCTCTTTATCGATGGCTTACGTTCCATCCTGGATAAACACACGCATTTCTCGGTGTGGCGTACTGCGCGTGATGGGCGGGAAGCCCTGCAACTGTTACAGCACCATACGCCCGATGTAGTGATTATGGACCTGAACATGCCGCGCATTGATGGACAACAGGCTGCAGCCAAAGCCCTGTCTATGCACCCTGGTTTAAAAATCCTGGTGGTTTCCATGTACTATACGACGTCGCTGCAAGCATCCCTGGAGACAATGGGCGTAGCCGGCTTTATACCGAAAGATTCAGATGCAACGGTGCTGATCCAGGCTATCGAAAAAATCCACGGGGGTGGCCATTATTTCTCGATCGATCCCAACCGACAGATGAAGGACGACGACAGCGGGCAGAAAAGTATTCGGCAAAAATATAACCTCACCAAGCGGGAAGTAGAAATTATCCGGTTAGTAAGGCAGAATAAAACTACGCAGGAGATCGCTGAGCTGCTTTTTGTCAGCCCATTTACCATCGAAACACACCGAAGAAACATCTGTACCAAGCTGGATATCAAAGGAAATAATGGCCTACTACTCTTCGCGCAGCAACACTTAGATATCTGACGGCAGAAAATACACTAAAATAGGTATTGACCAGAAGCTGTTTTTTGCGTCTCTTTGTAGTAAACGAACTTCTTGTATCGTGACGGCCCTCGCTACCTATGGCGGCAAAGATTATTATTCAATGCTTGCGATGAAGTCGGTTGAGGACTTGGCCTATTGAGGCGTATATTTTAGTGATTAACAGTTAACGGATACGCTACCATGAATAAAACTAAAGTGAATGAAGCCGCGATGATTAGTGCCATTAAAGCATCTGAATGCGGAAAACGGGTAAGTGAGATTTGTAGGGAACTGGGCGTACACCGGAGTACGTTTTACCTATGGAAAAAAAAGTATCTCAGCATCCGGGAGTCGGAGCAGAATTTGTTGAACAAACAGGAAGCGGAAAATCTGCGCCTTAAACAACAACGGTCGGCATTGGAATCAAATACAAGCATCATTGCCAAGCTGTTGCTATCCTAATTTATCAATGAATTGAAATTTTATCTTGCCGCTTGCAAGTGAAGTCAAATTTCTCTATGTTTGCAATCCGTAAAACGGGGGTTTAGCTCAGTTGGCCAGTGCGTCCCGACAGGGGCGGGAAGGTCAGCGGTGAGTTAGATCACAGAAAAAACAAGGGGGTTTAGCTCAGCTGGCTAGAGCGCTTGCATGGCATGCAAGAGGTCACCGGTTCGAATCCGGTATCCTCCACTTGATTATCAGGTACTTATGAAACATCATAGGTGCCTTTTTTTCTCAGTACCCTCCAGCATTTAATTTTGTGTATTTTTAGTCGATTCAAAGGTGCAAAAGTGTTTCCTTGCGATAAGAGTCTTATAAAATCTTGTATCTTTAACGTATAAATTCCGGTTATCTCCATGAGCCGGTTACGAAAGAAGAAGAAAGCGAAAAGAAGCCTGTGTCCAAAAACAAAAATGTCAAAAATAAAAGAAACGTCAACGAATTTTGCCAACAAACAGGTACTATCCAAAGAATGCTTAGAGGTGTATGCTCGCAATCTGATTGGCGGTCAATAGTCCTTGCCTATCTGTTATGCGCTGATTAGCGGAAAATTACGGTTTGGCGAATTGAAAAGATGTTTACTTAATATAACCGAGCGAATGCTCACGTTACAATTGCGAAAATTGGAAGAAAATAAGATCGTCAAACGGACGGTTTATGCAGAAGTTCCATCGCGGGTAGAATACGAACTGACACCGATTGGGCATGAATTGAAACCGATTATCAAAGAACCCGAAAAGTGGGGCAAAAAGCATAAAGCCCTCTGATTTCAATAATCCCAAACCCGTTTGGCTGCAGCTTGCCATTTCCAATGCGGAAGAAGCAACGAATTATTTGAAATCAAATGGTGTGAATCCTGCTACGAAATTGAGGAACTACCTGAAAACATGCATTTGATTACCGACTCCAGCAGGCACAGTTTTACCAGAAGAGATCCGTGCTGTTTCTGGATTGCCAGATTTGCGAGCGGCGAAACATAGAATTATAGCCATAATTCCCCGCTGATGGGCCAGACGATTGCAATTCCTCCGAAAACGAAGAGTTTTTTTTAACCCTACTTTACAGGAAGCAGAAATCTCTGGTGCCTTCTTCAGGCAGTGAGGCGAACGGGGGATCCGATAAACAGTTCGCATTTGAGCACAACCTGAAAGAGATTATTGCCTATTACAATACCCGGAAAAAAGGCAGTCTAGCGCAGCATGAACAGTTGGATATATCACGGCAGGGACCAACAATAAGCCCGCACAAACAGGTCCGTAAGTAAACAAACTTGCCATAGACGTGATGGACGGGATGTTCCAGATGTCGGCTTCCAACATGGAAGCCTTGGGCAGTGCAATAAAGAGTTTTTGGATAAGGGGACTGTCCCAGATAAACAGTAGGTAAGGTATACGCCCTATTTTCCAAAAGGTCTTAAGCGGCTCGACGGAAAAACCGTTACAATCAGGGGGTACATGGTGCCCATAGAGCCCATACGCCATCACCGTACTTTCCTCCTGTCGGTGCTTCCCGTCTACCAGTGCATGTTCTGTGGGCAGAACGGTATCCCCCCAATGGTACAGGTATTCCTCGCGGATGGCAGTAAGCGCCAGTTCTCCGAGGATCCGGTTATCGTCAGGGGTGCTGTATTTCTGAATGCAACGGATGGCGATTCAGCGGAAATCCAATTGAGAGATGCCATTGTAGGGGGCGGAAAGGAATGAAACAAATATTGTAACCATAACATTACTTCCGAAGGTTAATCTTCGATCCTATCCTTCGGTCTAAATTAGACAATCAAAATACATACAGTCATGAAAGCACCTATCGTTATCCTTGGCATTATGATTGCAATATTGGGCTCGTGTACCGCGACGAGGTATCAGCTGATCAATGCCGACATGAGCCTGATCAGTTTGGGTATGCAGAAAGAAGAGGTTGTCAAACGGATTGGAAAACCCAATCTTGTGGTGGCGTCTCAACGTTCCGCTGAAGGGAACATCGAAGTTTATGAATACTTGCGTTTGGAATTTGACCGGTACACGGAAAAACGGGTGGACAGGCCGATATGGGTTTATTTCGTTGACGACGGAGTCGTTGAATGGGGCCCGGGAGAAAATTGGCAAATGGACAACACGATTACTCAGAGACTGTTGGAAAAATACAGACACCGCAGCCGGAGGTAGCGATTTTTTAAGACAATTTCACATGCCTGGAAATCCGGTTGGATTTTCCGAAGCGTTACGCCATGAAATCAAGCTATTAGACAGAACAAAACACATCGATGATGTCAAGCGCGTTCTGCATCGGCTTCTCGACCGGCACGTCGTATTCGCCTACGCTCCGAAAAAAGACGAGCCCGGTGAGGGCGATCAACGGCAAATCAGGTCGTTCGATATCGAGTTCGAACAGCTGGTCGGGCAAGGTGCCTGCGGTTGGCAATATGGGTGAATGTTCATAAACGGAGGAGCGGATCTCAGCTTCTAGATCCAGGGATATCGCTGCGACAGTAAACCGAGCCCCTGAAATCCTGCCATCGCCGTCTGGTTTCGGTGGATTCAGAACGGACGGCCCCCAATAGGAGGGGAGGAAGAGTTGTAGCTTGCCCGTACTGGTGTTTAACTGACACAGGGTCGGTGCATAGTAAACATCTTTCCATGCGGAATCCTTGTTGAAGCTGAAGCCGGTTAAGAGGTGGAGGTTTTCGGCCAGCAGATCACGCTGGCCCCGGGGGTTTACGCCGTCATTCTTGATGACCTGAAGGATGCGTTTGTTGAGGCGCGTCTGCATGGTGCCTTCATGGAAGAGCGGAAGTATTGGATGCAACGACTGCCGGATTAGTTTCCCGATTGCGGAAGCTCGCCCGAATTCTGTATTGTTTTCCCGCGTTCGGGCAAATTTCGGGTCTTTCGCAATACGTGTGGCACTGACTCCTCTTTTTGCGCGTGCCAGGTGCGCACCGTTTCGTTTGTAGAAAGTCAAGTCTCCGAGCTGACCCTCCAACTTGATGTCCCCCTTTTGATATGCCATGTTTGCCAATGTCGGTTCCCTACAAAGGTATTTAATAGTCACTGTTTATCCAATCGTTATCCAGTATATCGCCAGTATATATTTAGCAATTGAGGTTGCTATATACTGGATATAATATGGATATATACATACGATGGAAAGCAGGGAACGCGGGGTTGCCGCACGCTTTAGTCCGGTTGAATGCGTTTGAACTTTTTATACCATCTCAAATAATGATCTTTGGCTGGTGGAAAGCCTTCAGGCCATTTGCCGAACGTATCCGAATAGGCCACCACCGCATCACTGGGCAGTTCCTTCTCTACCTGTTTGAAATAATCATCCAGATTTGGTATACTCGTAATGCCAAGTTCCCGGTCACGTTTACTTGCATAATAGGGCTCTCGTTGTTCTTGATTGCCTGACTGGTAGGTGTTGCAGTACTCGATGAAATCAAATGCCTCATAATCTAAGTATTCCCATGTAAAGTCGGTGGCGGGCAAAGCTTTGAAGAGATGACGCATAAGTGGCATAAGATTAGCTTCGTGAATCAGTATGCGCTTTTCCCAAGGTATAAAGGGTAATTGATACGGCTTTTCGGTGACGATTCCTTTATCCCGTGCGACAATTTCCGCGGCTTTTTGGACTACCGGTGGATTGACTTCATAGAAAAAATCTGAATCTTTATGGTAAAATTTTCCGTCATGACACATGCAGGAGAGTGCATCAACAAACAAACTACATAACTCCTGTTCCGGATCGAATGGTTGGGGTCGGTAGGTAAACTTGAAATTTTTAGTTAGCGATTCAAAATCTACGATATGGGTGTCTTGATGTGTCAACACCCCAAAACGTTGCCGATATTGTACTTTCGTCAATTCATTGAGAAGGGCTTTTAACCCCTCTTCTTCGGGACTAAAGTGGAACAAGGGGTAATAAGCGCTAGATTCCCAACCATCCGGAGCGACATCTGCCAAGATCTCTGGCAATTGATCGAATACTTCGTTAAAAAGCTGGATGATGGTCTTACGTGGTAGATATTTTATGTTTTCTATCATAGTATAGGTGATGAAGTGGTTAATTATAGGCGAATATATTGATTTTATGTTTATAATACCAAATTCAGCTGGAATAATTGGAGTGCCCAAATCCTAAACGCCAGTGCCTGTCTGTACCTGCGGGCATAAATGGGTTGATTTATTGATTACTTCGTCTTTCCGAAAACCTCTTGGCGATGTTTTACGCCCCAATTTTGCAATTCCTTAATCACTTTTTGCAAGGTTTTGGAATATTCGGTTGGGGTATATTCTGTGCGGACAGGGAAGCCATTGACGACTGTCCGGGTTATCAACTTGTTTTCCTCCATGTCCTTCAGTTCCTTTGCCAAAACTTTGGTTGAGAGTTTTGGGATGCTCCGTTCTATTTCCCTGAAATGCTTATTTCCCTCCCAAAGGGAAATCAAAATCAGAATTTTCCACTTGCCGCCAATCATATCCAGGGTATCCCTTACAGGTATTAATGCCGACAAACATTCGGTATGCGTTTTCTTTTTCATTTTCTTTTTTGATTACCAAAAGGTAACTGATTACAATAAGAAATCAAAAATACGATAATTTTGCATCCATACAAAAATGTAAAAAAATGAAACAAAAGATCCTTTCAGTTTTATGTATCCTATTTGGCCTCATGATGATCAATGCAGGTCTCAACAAATTTTTCAATTACATGCCTGCACCACCGCCATCTGAAGAACAGATGAAAATCTTTGGAGCCATGGTAACGCTTAAATGGCTGATGCCATTGGTCGCCATTGTTGAAATTATTGGAGGCTTTCTGGTCGCCATTCCCAAAACCCGGGCATTGGGCGCACTGGTCATATTACCTGTTCTGATAGGGATTGTCGTCCATCACCTAACCTTTGATATTGCCGGCATTAGCATGGGGTTGATTTTGTTCGCTATCAACAGCTGGGTAATCATCGAGAACAGGGAAAAGTATTCACCGATTTTAAAATAATTAGCATTAAAAAATAGTTAAAATGGTAACGATATATAATGAATTGGCCTCGGATGAGCGCGTAAACACCGCTGAAAAAGCGCTCAAAGAAAATGGCTTTTTAACGGAAGTCTTTGAAACGAAAGAGGCAGTTTTTAATCATATCAAGGAATTGATTCCTTCGGATGCCACGGTGATGAACGGATCATCCCGTACCCTGGAGGAAATCGGATTTGTGGATTATTTAAAGAAAGGTGAACACGGGTGGCGGAACCTGCATGAAGAAATCCTTGTGGAAAAAGACGGGACAAAGCAACAGGAATTACGGAAGTATTCCGTTGTTTCCGATTTTTATCTGGGGAGCGTACATGCCGTTTCGGAGACCGGGGAACTGGTCATTGCATCTGCTTCGGGCAGCCAGTTGGCACACCTTGTTTATACTTCCCAAAATGTAATTCTTGTAGTAGGCACTCAAAAAATTGCAGCTACTCTTGAAGACGCCCGCAACCGTGTTACCGCATATGTGTTTCCTCTTGAAGACGAGCGTATGAAAAGTGTTGGCTATCCGGGAAGCACATTCGGGAAGGAACTTATTTTTTATAAGGAACTGCAGATGGGCCGAAAAGTATATGTATTTTTCGTGAAAGAGAAATTAGGCTTCTAAAGAGATATATTACTTGGGGGTATACCCCGGGTAATATGTGTGCCACGCTATTACTTAACGGATCAGTGAAGTCATGCTGAGCAGCAGAAATCCGCCTGCGCTGCCAATCAATAGGACTACAACCGTATTCAACCTTTTATAAAAAAAAAGTTAGGCCAAGGCATAATACCAGAATTACCGCTCCCCGCCATTCCTGTACGGACGATGTAAACAAATGAAAACCAACCACAGCAATGATGGAAACGGATGCTGCACTGAGGCCATCCAAAAAGAGCCTGAGCTTTCGGCTTTTCCGGGCGGACGAAAGTATCCTGTGCAGGAAAAAGGAAATGAAAAATGAGGGTAGAAAGATGCCAATGGTCGTCAGTATACCTCCTGTCGTTCCTTGGATCAGATACCCCGCGAAGGTCGCACTGGATAAGATGGGACCCGGAGTAATCTGCCCCACGGCGATGGCATCCATCAACTGCTGGTGGGTTAACCAATGGTTATTCCGCATCAGCGTCTCGTCCATATAAGCAAAAAGTACGTAGCCGCTTCCGTACAGAACTGCACCGATTTTCAGGAAAACGAGGAAGAGCTTACCATTTGAAAATTTGCTGTTTATCTCCAAAAATGTCGGAGCCAGAAACATTCCGGTAACTATCGGCAGTCTGCCTTTCGCTGAATGGGCGAAATAATTGACCACACCTGCGCCCATGATCAAGAGCACTTCGTTCATCCCGTAAAGTGCGGCTGCAAATACCAAACAACAGAGTAAAATGAGTGTTTTGTTGTTCTTCAAAGTGCTGCCCGCGAGTCTGAATACCGTACTGACAACCAATGCAGTGGTCGCAGGCCGTACGCCGAAAATAAAACGCTGTACATCCGGTAATGCACTGTACCGCTTATAGAAATACCCAAAGAGCAGGCAGATCAGCGTGGCCGGTAGTAGGTAACAGATTCCGGCTACCACCAATCCCAAACGACCGCCCCGTTCCTTTCCGCAATGCATGACGACTTCTACCGCATTTGGGCCAGGGATAATATAGGAAGTGCTTAGCACGTCCATGAAGTGTTGATGATCTATCCATTTACGCCTGATGACCATCTCATTTTCGATAGTGGAGACCATGCCTGCAATGCCGCCAAATCCGATTGTTCCCAATTTTAAACAGGAGACGGCAATTTCTTTTAATTTTTTTGTTTGGCTTTCTTCTATATTTTCCGCTGTATTTATGGACATTCTGCAAGCATATCTTTGGTCAATAATTGATGTTTATCTGTCTTTTAAAGCTGCAAGTCAACGATGAGGTGGCAAAGACAGGCAGCTTCCGGCAACTTTTAATGCAGAAACAACTGCACCCTCCATATAACCGGGAAATTTGGTCGCGGTTTCCGTTGCAGCAAAGAATAATTTTCCGTGCATATAACTTTCCTGTAATAAGGGATGCCCGTTGTATTGGTGTGGCCGTTGGATCACCTGGTTGCCATCCAATATAAATTCGTCCGTCCAAACCTTGTCAAAATAAGCAGTAGGTTTTAACGCCTGTGCGCCCAATAGATCGCTTAATTGGCGAAGTACCCAATCCCTCCGCACTTGCTGCGGATAGGTTGCAGCACCGCCGCTGAGGAAACCGGTAAAGCCAAATTTATTTTCTTCAAAGTTTGTATGATCGTACATCTCCATAATGATTCCGGCGTGGCTGTACAGCATTCCCGAGTACCCCTCATGTCGCCAAAAGGGATAGCCATATTCCAGGGTAAATTTAATGGCTCCTGCCATCCACGTTTGTACGTTCAATAAAACGGTTTCGAGTGCATCCGGTAATTCAGGTGAAAAGACTATCTGCTTGGCGTATCCGCCCGACCAACCACATATTTCCAGATTGATTGACTGTCTGTAGTTTTACGCCCAAAATATTATTGAAATGAAAGAG
>NZ_BMIK01000013.1 GCF_014642075.1 Parapedobacter defluvii
AAGTGGTTGCCTTTGTAATGAAATATCAGAAAGTCTACCACAGACATTGACGGAGTTTTTTCTTTGTGCTCGAAATAATGAGCAACCAATGCCGGCAATTTCAACAACTGGTAAAGCTCCGTTGTCGAAAAAAGGTAAGTGGTTACTATCAGCGCCGTGAGCAATTTCATCTATACAAATTTAGTTAATCTTTAGGCAATCGTACCTGGTAATTTTATGCCTGAGCGTAATTTATATTTTATCAAAATAAAATTCTATCGATGTGCCAAGCGTTCGTTTTCGATTTTGATGACCTTTGGAAACAGGATGTTGTTTTCAAGGTGGATATGTTGGAATAGATCATTTTCAAACGCTTTGATCTTTTCATACAGGTAGGTGTAGGAATTGCAAGCATTGGCGGGCAGCTGATAATCAGCGGTCAATTTACGGAAGTTGCGCAATTCATTTCCGGCATCCTGATGTTCCCGTTCCAAGTCTTGCACCGCTTCGTGGATTTGCTAAGGCAAATCGTTGGCTCCGTGTTCCAATTTTTTGACCAAGGGAAAAAGTATTTGCTCTTCTTTTTGAAGATGACTATAAAGATCGGCCATGAATGCGTGCATGCCTTCGGCCAACTCCATCAGTTCGTGATGTTCGAAACCGTGGCGTAGCGCTACTTTATCTGCCAATTGTTCAATGATAGGCCCATGTTCCCGTATATCCCACTTAAGCGGTTTTTAACTTGCGGTCACTGTGGAAAACCTCTCCGCGGTTATATCGTCAAGAAAAAGAATCTCCACTATTACAAGTGCTGCACAAAGGCCTGCAATAACAACAAAAGCGCAACGACGCTCAACAGCCTTTTTGAGAAAGTTTTGGATAGGTTTAAAATCGACAGGGCAAAGGATGTCATCGATTTGATAAAACAACAGACCGTTGCCGTGTTTAACCAGTTGACTGCCGGAAAGCAGGACGATTATCAACATCTACAGCGACAGCACAGGGAAATCGTAACAAAGATCAACAGGCTTGAGGAAAGATATGTTGAAGAGGAGATAGGGGGTGACCTATACCACAAATACCGTCAGCGATATGATGATGAGAGGATAAGAAATAGAGGAAAAACTGATGAAGCTATCCCGGCAGGTGTCGAACCTCGATGACAGCATCGGATTTGTTATCAAATTCGCCCTTGAATTGCCTTTAAAGTGGGTTTCTGCCGACTATAACACTAGGCAGCGTATCCAGTTTTTACTCTTCCCTCAAGGTATTAGTTACTGCAAGAAAACTGATGAAAGTCGAACCCCGAGAATAAATTTATTGTTTTTGTATGTTGCTTATTTTCAGCAAATTATAACAAAAAAGAAAAGAGGCATACCAGAACTTGGACTGGATTTTGCCTCTTTTTCCACTTTGGTAGCCCCGACGGGAATCGAACCCATATCTAAAGTTTAGGAAACTTCTATTCTATCCGTTGAACTACAGGGCCATACCGTTCTTGCGGCAAAAATACGATTTTATACAGATAATGAAAAAGGATTTCTTCTGCAGCCAAAAATGTATCCAAAATCACTAATTAACCCAAAAAATCGCTCGAAAAGTAATCTTAATTTAAAATTATCGGTTAATAGACAATATATATATCCCATTGACAAAAACGATAAATTACGATGGGGATAAACCGTATCTTTGCACCCGAAAACAATAAACAGATAGTCATGAGTTTAACAGGAAAAAAATTCCCAAACATTACAGTTGATGCAATTGATTACCTCGGTGATTACTTGTCTATTAACATTTTTGAAGAAGCAACCCAAAAAGGCAAAAAAGTATTGCTTTTCTGGTATCCCAAAGATTTTACATTTGTATGTCCTACTGAGCTTCATGCATTCCAAGAGGCACTGCCCGAATTTGAAAAACGCAATACACTGGTCGTTGGTGCATCTTGCGATACCAACGAAGTACACTTTGCTTGGTTAAACACAGCCAAAGATAACGGAGGCATCGAAGGGGTAACCTATCCCATTCTGGCCGATACGAACCGTAATCTGTCCCGCGTGCTGGGCATACTGGAAGGTGAAGAGAAAGAAAGCGAAGAGTTTGGATACCTATTTGAAGGTTCAAACGTAACATTCCGCGCCACTTACCTGATTGACGAAGATGGCAAAGTGTTTCACGAAAGCGTAAATGACATGCCTGTAGGCCGCAATGTAAAAGAATACCTCCGGCTGATCGACGCTTATGCGCACGTACAGAAGTTCGGCGAAGTATGTCCTGCCAACTGGGAAGAAGGAAAAGATGCCATGCATGCCACCCGTGACGGCGTAGCCAGTTATTTGGCAAGCCAAGTTTCGCTTAGCTAAGCGGTGCACAAAGATTTAACAGGTAACCACCCCTTTAAGAGGGGTTGGTTACCCTAATAAATGAAGAATTAAAATTAGTATGCTACAAGAATTAGAAAACGACAACCTTTCCGATATTGTAAAAAGCAACGACGTAGTACTGGTGCAATACTCAGCTACCTGGTGCGGAAACTGCAAAATTATGAAACCAAAGTTCAAAAAATTAGCTTCGGAAAATGAGCAGATTCCCTTCGTTATTGCAGATGCCGAGCGGTTTCCGCAATCCAGACAATTGGCCAATGTCAGCAATTTACCCACCTTTGCCGCCTTCAAAAACGGGCAGTTGGTAAATCAGGTACAAACAAACAAATTTGATCCGTTAATCGAACTACTGAATGAAGTTACCCATAATTAAACACCTAGCTGAGTTCATCGAGCAGAATGATTCCGATTACGTACTTGAAACCATCGAAACATTGGAATCGCTTATCGAGGTACCCTCTTTGAAAGACGAGGAGTTGGATGTCATCGGGGAGTTGATTTCAAATATGTACGGTGCCATTGAAGTTGATAAGTTGGTAAAAAGCGGGATGGAGCGGAAAGAAGCATTGAATACTTTTATGAAGCGGGTGCTGGGATCGATCGACAAAGCGTAACAATGTTCAAAACCATTTGTTTGTGGAAAACTTGTAAGGCCCCAGTTAGCTGATATCGCTTCCATTTTTGTAACTTTACCGTTGTTAAAGGTTAACTTCTTAAGGCTGATTTTATAGTTTAGATGAATGCGATGTCCTTTTGGGTATTTGCTAAAAGCACGGTTTTAAGATTTAAATGATTTTTTAATTGTTAATTTGCAGGAGCCGTCCCGATGTACAATCGGGACGGCTTTTGTTTTATCCCCCGCAAACTTTATCTTTAAACCCATGAATATAAGACGTATCGCCTTTTTCTTTTCACTCTTCCTTGTTACATTCTCCACCGTCGCCCAAACACAAAAACCGAAGCATGCCGGCGAAATTAAGCAAGCCATCAAGAAACTGAATACCCTAGGTTCGGTATTATATTTTGCTGCCCATCCGGACGACGAAAACACCCGGTTAATTGCGTGGCTGGCGAAAGAGAAATTATATCGGACCGGCTACCTTTCACTGACCCGTGGCGATGGCGGCCAAAATCTCATCGGAACCGAACAAGCGGAAGAGCTCGGACTTATCCGTACCCAGGAACTCCTTGCGGCACGCAGCGTAGACGGAGGAGAACAGTTCTTTTCACGGGCACTCGATTTCGGGTTTTCGAAAACATGGGATGAGACTTTCCGGTTCTGGGGTCGAGAAAACATCCTTGCAGATGCCGTCTGGACTATCCGGAAATTCCGCCCGGATGTCATCATCACCCGCTTCCCTCCCGATGAACGGGCCGGGCACGGACACCACCAAGCTTCCGCTTTATTGGCCATTGAGGCCTTTAAAGCCGCTGCAGACCCCAGCCGGTTTCCGGAACAGCTTACCCATGTTTCGGTATGGCAGGCCAAACGCTTACTTTGGAACACGTCGAGTTTCTTCCAGGGATCGCCCCCCTCTTCGGCTCATTTGCTGATAAACATCGGCGATTACAATCCTTTTCTGGGGGAGTCCTATGGTGAAATCGCCGCAGAAAGCCGGTCTAACCACAAAAGCCAGGGCTTCGGAGCCGCCCGGCAGCGGGGCAACAGCATTGAACGCTTTGAGGTATTGGCGGGAGATACCCCTGAAAAAGACCTGTTTGATGGAATCGGAACTTCCTGGGAGCGGGTGGAAGGGAGCGGAAACATTCCGCAATTGATCACGGCCATTTACAACGCCTTTGAAGACGAACATCCGGAAAATTCGATCGATGGATTGATCTCCCTTCTCGCCGAGGTAGAGAACGTAAAAGACACCTATTGGAAGGAACAAAAAACGGCAGAAATAAAAGACCTAATTATTGCATGCGGAGGGATTTGGTTTGAAAGCTACGCCCCCATGGCTAAATATGCCGTCGGCGAGCAAATTCCCGTTAATACAACTTTCATCGTGCGCCGCCCGGGCATCGAAGTGTTTGTTGGAAATACAAAGCTGACTTTTAACGAGCCCTACGAGCAGTCTTCCACCCTTGAAGCAAACCGCATCACACAACCCTATTGGCTCCGTACCCCACATAGCTTGGGTAGTTTTACAGTGGAACATCAAGAAGACATCGGGCAGCCCATCAATTCCGATGGTCCCAAGACTTCGGTCAGCTTGCGTGTCAACGGTAAGGAACTCACGTTTGAACGCCCGATTGTCTATAAATATACCCATCCGGTTCGGGGCGAAGTGTACGAGCCACTGGCCATAGCACCACGGATAACTGCCAATCTCGGCCAAAAGGCTCTCGTATTCAATGGTAACGAGCCCAAAACGCTGGAAGTTGTCTTTACGGCACACACTCAAGATCGCGTAGCTGCTACGGCCTTTCTCCGCCTGCCCCAGGGCTGGCGGGCCGAACCCCAGCAGATACCCTTGGATTTCGCTGCCAAGTCGGATGAAATCACGTCCAAATTCACCATTTATCCTGCGGCCAATGCGTCGCTTTCGGATTCGTTAAGCATTGCATTGCAATATGCCGATTCCACAGAAACGGCCCATGCCATCCGTTCCATCGCCTACGAACATATTCCCCATATCACGTGGTTCCCGCCCACCACCGCCCGCTTAAGCAAAATAGAAACCGGTGTATCCGCAATGCACATCGGCTATCTGCCGGGTGCGGGTGATTTAATTCCGCAGGCTTTGCGGGAAATCGGATTGCGGGTGGACATACTGAGCGAACAGGATATCCTCTCGGATAATCTCTCGCAATACGATGCCATTGTTACGGGTGTACGTTTGTACAATGTAAATGAACGGATGCGTTATATGCAGCCTCACCTGATGGCTTACGTGAAAAACGGTGGTACGTTACTGGTTCAATATAACGTCAGCGGAGGGTCTCTGGCGTCTGACCTCGGCCCCTATCCATTGGCATTAAGCCGAAGCCGGGTGACCGACGAAACCGCTCCCGTAACCATACTCAGTCCCGATAGTCGGGCACTCAACTATCCAAACCAGATTACCGCTGCCGACTTCGACGGTTGGATACAGGAACGCGGCCTGTATTTTGCAGGTCAGGCAGACAGCCAATACGACCAACCGCTGCAGATGGCTGATCCGGGAGAGGCCCCCAACAGCGGGTCGTTGCTGGTAGCCCGGTACGGAGAAGGTAACTTTGTTTATACATCGCTTGCTTTTTTCAGGCAATTGCCTGCCGGCGTACCCGGAGCATACAGATTATTTGTAAATTTGCTGGCAAAACCCAATTGATTAAACAACGTATCGTTATGGAACAACACATCGAAGAACAAGCTAACGGAAAAAATATCAACGGCTATTTCTACTTGTTGGGTGCCGTATTTGGTGGTCTGACAGGAGGCTACATTCAAGAAAGTTTTCTCGCTGCCATCATCGGCGTTGTAGTGGGAGTGGCGTTTGCCGGCTTTTTTGTAGGCAGCCTGCTCAAAGGGCGCGAGCATGACCGATAAGGGACTTCCTCCCTTCATCCGTAACTGGAAGCGCTTCTACTGGATTGTGATCGGCTGGTTACTGGTGCTTATCCTGTTATTTTATTTATTTACCAAACATTTCGGATGAGTACGACGGATTGGGTGGTATTGTTTTGCACACTGCTACTGATCGTAGCCTATGGTGTGTATAAGAGCCGGGGAATCCGCAACATCGACGGATATCTTTTGGGCAATAAGTCATTGCCCTGGTATCACGTAGCCTTATCCGTTATGGCCACCCAGGCAAGTGCGATCACCTTCCTGTCAGCTCCCGGCCTTGCCTACTCCTCGGGCATGAGCTTCGTCCAGTTTTACTTTGGCCTTCCCTTGGCGATGATTGTGCTGAGCGTTTCGTTTGTGCCCATTTTCCATCGGCTACGGGTTTTTACTGCCTATGAATTTCTGGAGAAACGTTTTGACGTACGTACGCGTGCCTTCACTGCAGCACTCTTTCTAATCCAACGGGGCCTTTCCACGGGCATCACGATCTACGCCCCCGCCATTATCTTATCCAGCATTCTGCAGATCAACGTCATCTATACCACGCTGTTCATCGGCACACTTGTGGTCCTCTACACCGTCTATGGAGGCACCAAAGCGGTCTCGTACACGCAACTGCTCCAAATGACCATTATTTTCGGCGGACTACTCACTGCAGGTATATTGGTAGTGTATATGTTGCCCCAAGACATTGGCTTTTCCAAGGCATTGCATATTGCCGGCAAGTCAGGCAAGGCGAATGCCATTGACCTATCGTTCGACTGGAACAACCAGTATACATTGTGGAGTGGCCTCATCGGTGGTTTTTTTCTACAGCTATCTTACTTTGGTACCGACCAAAGCCAAGTGGGCAGATACCTTACCGGCTCCTCGGTCCGCGACAGCCGTATCGGGTTACTTATGAATGGATTGCTGAAGGTCCCCATGCAGTTTGCCATTTTACTGATCGGTATTTTGGTGTTTGCCTTTTACCAATACAACAGTCCACCCATATTCTTCAACAAATACGAACTGCACCGAATCGAAAACAGCCCCTATGCCGCTCAGGTCGAAGCGCTGAAAACAGAACACCACGCTATTTTCGAAGACAAACAGAAGCAGATACACCGGTTGACCGAAGCGTTGGATGCGGATGACGAAACCGTCATTGCTGACGTCCGTAACCAACTGCAAAGTGCAGACGAACGGGCCAAGGAAATACGGCAGAACCTGGTGGAATTAATGCAGCAGAACGATGCGCTGGCTGATACCAACGATAACAATTACATCTTTCTTTCTTTCGTGACGGAAAACTTCCCAAAGGGCCTGATCGGACTGTTGGTAGCCATTGTATTCATGGCTTCCATGGGCGCCACCTCGGGGGCCATTAACTCCCTGGCATCCACGACCGTCATTGATATTTACAAGCGCTTCGTCAGCAAAAAGGGCAGCGAACGGAGGTACCTGTCGGCCTCACGGATATTTACGTTGGTGTGGGGTATATTTTGCATTATCATTGCCCTCTATGCCAGTAAACTGGGCAATTTATTGGAAGCCGTTAACATCCTGGGATCCCTGTTCTACGGTACTATACTGGGGATATTTGTTGTCGCCTTTTACGTGAAACGGGCAGGTGGGAAAGCCGTGCTTTGGGCAGCAGTCCTCACCGAAGTTGTGGTGGTGTCCTTTTGGTGGTTTGATGTAATGGCGTTTCTCTGGCTCAATCTGGTGGGATGTGCCGGCGTGGTCTTATTCTCCCTCATCTTTCAGGGTACCCGCTCCAATCAACAAACACTTGCAACAAATGCATCTCCCCAATAAATTATTACTTACGGTATAAACTATATAATACGCTGAGATCGTAATCCGTTAGTTCCGGACTGATATCATCCTGGATGTAATGCAGTTTAAATGCCTTGATCGCCGCGTCAAGATTACGGGTATCATAACCGATGATGCGCAACGCATCTTCCGGATTAAAATTTTCGGGAGGTGTCATCAACACTTCATCCGGCCACATCCCAAAACCACGTTCCGCTAAACGCTTCCAGGGAAAGAACGCACTCGGATCCACCTTGCGGGAGGGTGCGATGTCCGAATGGCCGATGAAGTTGGCCGACGGAATGTTATACCGCTGCTTCAACGTATCCAAAAGCGTCAACAAACTATAGATCTGGGGTTCGGTGAAAGGTTCTTTACCATTGTTATCCAGCTCAACACCCAGTGATATGGAATTTAAATCGGTTACCGTGCCCCATTTACCAGCCCCTGCATGCCATCCGCGCACATAGTCGTTAAGCAGCTGGTAAACCTCCCCGTTACGCCCGATCACGTAGTGGGCACTTACCTCTGAATGCGGAACGGTAAAGGTATGCAGTGTCTGTTCCAGGCTATCTTGTGCCGTATGGTGAATGATCACGTAGTTGGGCTTACGCAGGTTAAAATGGATGGATGCAACCTGCCGCGCTTCGCGTTTGGTCTGAGGGATTTCCGACACGGCAGTCATGCCTGTTATCGAATCATAAGTGGCAGTCAGACGGGGTGTTGCGTAGGGCAAAGGCGCCTGCATTTGCTTGGTCAGCACTTTCAGCTGCTGCTTATATTGCTTGTTGGTTTTCGCATAGCGGTTTGTAGTGCACGCTGATAACACCAATGTCGCCAGCAAAATCGACATCGCCCTACGTATCGTGCAAATGCCACCGTGTGCCATGGAATTATCTTGGTATTTTATAGAGAAGGCCTAATGCGAGTGCCTGACTCGTTTGGATATTTTCATGCTGTCTGCTGTCGTAAACCAGAATACCCGCCAGCGTCACGTTAATCAGCCGGGTAACTGACGCCGTAAGCGTTGCTTCCAGCCGGTGAGACGGGTCAGTGAGTTCTTCGTAGTTGGCAAACATATTATAGCGGCTTTTCAGATTGATGTTCTGGGCAATGTTGCGATCAAGAAGGGCCGTAAGCTGGAATGCAAGGTCATTTCGGAAATGCTTTCCCGGTTCAACACCATACCGTGAGCCATCGCCCGCCGTAGGTACTACATTATCATCCGATACGAACGTCTGCCGGGCAGTACCTGTACCGATACGTAGCGAAAAAGTATTGTCCGGTTTGTATTCAATACCCAAGGATTCAGCAAGATAGCCAGGGGCCATAAAATTGGACTTTACCGTAGTTGTCTCTTCACGGCCCGTAACTTCATTTACCCCATAATTCCAACCGATGTCAAACTGGCTTTCAAAAGTGAGCGACGTAAATAGCGACCAATGGTTGGCCACCTTCAATGAAAGTTTATTATCCCAAAAAATACGGTCATTATTTTTACGGGGTAACTGCTCTTTGTTTTTCTGCTTACCATATTGCAGATTTAGTTCGGTGACGAAGTTGGTATTATTCCGTGTATAGTCGGACTTGTGATTAAGCAATAGGCCTACGGATATTGAATTGACACCCCCGGTTTGCCAGTTATCACTGAACGATGCTTGATTGGCATTGATACCAAACGAAGACCAATGCCGCCAATAAATCACCTTCAAATCCAGGTTGGACATGGGGAGTTTAACAGGGCGTATCCCGAGTTCGGGCTTTTCTACCTTAAGGCTATTGGAATCCGGTCGGTACCGCAATTCATCTAAATCATAGATCTGTGCCCGGCCTATCGACACACAGAATAGCAACGAAGAAAGCAAAAAGTAAAACTGTCGTCTCATATCTGCTGCTAAATTAGCAAATATCGTGCTGTTTTTTCTGCAAACGTTTATTTATCCACTTGCGGAAACGGTGGAAGCCGCCGTGCAGCCGGATTTTGCCGGTATTGTGCCAGTGAGGAGCGGATGTAAAACGCCAAATTATAGTCATTGGCACTCAGGACAAAATAATAAGAAGGCCTGTATTGGCGCATGAAATCCGCCAATGTCGCACCGGTCAAACCCGTCACCCCGCTCACCAGCTCAGGCGTAAATCGATAATCAATCACTGATTCCCGGTAATCCTGCTCGATGATTTCCTGTAGCCGGCGAGAATTTTTGCCCTCACGGCTTATCAGTTTATACAATGCATCAATGCTCACTCCCGCTCCGGTCGGGCCCACAGAAAAGATAGATCCTGCGTTTCCTTTGCTATAAGCCGTGCCATACTCCTTTTTGTTTTCTTCAAGCCGCTCTTCCGGGCTACGCCGGGCAATGACAGAGACTTCATCCAGCCAAATGGTAGACCGCTCCATATTAAACAGCACAACGTTTTTGGTAGACACAACGAGCGTATCGGGGTAGTAACCTTTCGTGGCTGCAATCAGGATGTCTCCCGGAGATGCCTGAATAGAGAACTCGCCGCGCGTGTTATTATATCCCCCTTCGTCATTCGCCGTATTATAGACATATACCTGCGAGATTCGCTGCTTGGTATGTTTGTCAAACACGATACCCTGTATGGTGGTCTGGGCCCATGCATCACCACAGAAATACAATCCCCCAAAAAGCAATCCGACAAGAAAACGACTTACATAATTCACTGCCGTAAAACTACAGCTAAGTTTGCAGTTGACGAAAAATTTAACATCAATTTGCACTATTGCGCACCTACTGTGACACCAGGATAAGCTGGCCAACAAACAGAGACTCGGTTTTTAATCCATTCAGGTCCATTAAGTCACGGGTAGACATTCCGTGTTTACGGGCAATATCAGCCAATGTATCTCCCTGCCTCACTTCATGAATATCGATCCGAACAGGAGCCTTGGCCTGAGCTACCTGAAGCTCTTCCGGTTTATTTTCTACGATTTCGGTTTGGACTACTTCTTCCCGTCTGACTTTTTCGGCTCGGCTTTCCGGCTGGTCGTATTGATGGAGTTGATAGCGTTCGATCAGTTCAACAAGCATGTCCGCATAACGTGGATTGGTTGCATAACCGGCAGATTTAAGTCCCTTCGCCCATCCCTTATAATCATCTTTATCAAGCTCGAAGAGCGCAGCATAGCGCTTCCGTAACAGAAACTGCGAATGATCTTTAAAAGAATCTTCCGGCCGCTCATACACCCGGAAACAATCATCACGCCGGTCGTCGTCCTGATAGGTTTTTTTACCTATCCATTCCGGCGTACACTTAATACCGAAGTGATTGTTCGCTTGCCGTGCCAATGCACTGTTACCGTTTCCGGATTCAAGGAGTGCCTGAGCCAATTTGATACTGGCCGGTATGCCGTACCGTTCCATCTCTTCTATTGCAATGCCCTTATAACGTTCGATGTAATCCTGCCCCGATGTACTCGCATAGGAAGAAACTGGTGGACGTGATACCGGTTTGTTCGGCGCATCCGTAGGCTTCTGAACCGGAACAGGACGTTTCGTTACGTGCGGATTCTGAAGCACATCCTGCTTTGATAAACAGGACGAAAACAATGCGGCAATCAGCCATGCATATAACCACCTTTTCATCTACAGGATCAATTGTTGTCCGATGTGCAACCGCGAATGGGTAAGCCCATTGTTACGCTGCAGGTCCTTTACGGTTGTGCCGTATTTCCTTGCAATGTCATACAAGGTATCCCCCTGTTTCACGGTGTATGTCTCGGTCTCGACCGGCTCATCCAACGAAGCAGCAACCTCTCCGGCAGCGGGTTGGCTGTCCAAATCATCCAGGTTATATTCCCGGATGATCCCGATTACTTTCGCTGACCAGGATGGACTATGCGCATATCCCGAACGCGCGATTCCCTGTACCCATTTCTGGTATTCGTGAGGTTGATACCGTTCAAACAGTTCCCGGCTACCTTTACGCCGCTTTAGAAATTCAATAAAGTCTGCATAGGATTCTTCCACGGAGGCGTACCCCTTGTAAGCCGACCGGATTTCTTTGCTGGTATTCGGGCCTTTGATGCCGAAATGATTGTTTAAATACCGTGCCACCCGACTGCTGCCATGTGCACTCTCGTGCATGGCAATCGCCAGTATGATGCTAGCGGGGCAACCATATTCCTCCATATAGTGTACCGCAGCATCTTTATATTGTTCAATATAACGTTGAGCCGTGTATTCCTGAGCCATCGAATGGCTAGCAAAACCCACGATCCACCCGATTGTAAGGCATAAGGCGATTCGTATTGATTTACTTGTTCCTTCCATGCGTCAATAGGTTAACTCGTTCAGCGCTTTCGCAACAAATATACACCGTCGCGAATGGGGAGAATTAATTTATCCACACGATCATCAGCCCCCAGTTGCTTATTCAGGGCAGCAATCTGCTGGGTCTGAGCGTCATGGGCATCTCCTACCACTTTCCCCTTCCACAAGACATTGTCTATCAAGATCAGACCGCCCCGGCGGCTTTTTTCCAAAGCTAGTTCGTAATAAAGACCGTTGTTCTTCTTATCGGCATCGATGAAAACCAGATCAAAAGGCCCCTCCAATTGCGGAACGAGGGTTACTGCATCGCCGATATGATAGTGAATCGAATGACTCCATTCGGATGACTCAAAATAGCCCCGCACCCGTTCCTCCAGTTCGACGTTGTTGTCAATGGTATGGATTTCGCCGCCCTCAGCAAGTCCTTCCGCCAGGCACAACGTAGCATATCCGGTAAATGTGCCAACTTCCAGAATCCGGTGCGGAGACACCAGCTTGCTCAAGAAAGCCAGCAACCTGCCCTGATAATGACCTGAGAGCATATGAGGTCTTGTCTCTTTTATATAGGTTTCCCTATGGATATGCTGCAACCATGCAGGCTCCACATCACAGGTCTTTTCCAGATAGCTCGTCAATAAGTCATCGAACATATCCATCGCCTGCAAACTTAGCTAAAATCTTGGTATCACGAGCGTCCCCGGGGCAAAAAAATTGCCACCTCCGGCCCGCAAAATACTGCCGGCCCACGGATACACGAATGATCAATGATGATTGATTCGTGTATCCGTAGCATCCCTCGCTTTTTTAACTTGACAACTTATTCCTACCTTTGGCTCCGGAAACCCATCCGCACACAGATGAATCGTAAACAAATTTTACCCTTATTGATGATTTCTACCGCGTATATCACGTCTTGTGAAGACCCCAAAAAGATCGCCGAAAACCCATTTTTAATTGCATATAACACGCCCTTCGGTGTGCCACCTTTTGACCAGATCAAAGACGGACATTTCAAACCCGCCCTCGAAGCAGGGATGGAGGAGCACAACGAAGAAATTGCGGCCATCGTCGGCAACGCCGAAGCGCCCACTTTTGAGAACACCATCGTCTCGTTGGAACATGCCGGCCGGCTGCTTAGCCGGGTTAATACAGTGCTCAGCAACCTTAACTCGGCCAACACCAATGATTCGATCCAAGCCGTTGTAAAAACAATGGCACCGGTACTTTCCGCCCACCATGACAACATCCGTCTGAATGAACAGCTGTTTACCCGCATCCAATCCGTCTGGAACCAAAGGGACTCCCTCTCGCTTAACCCAGAGCAGGCCAAGTTGCTGGAAAACACCTATAAAATGT
This sequence comes from Parapedobacter defluvii, assembly GCF_014642075.1. Classification (GTDB taxonomy): domain Bacteria; phylum Bacteroidota; class Bacteroidia; order Sphingobacteriales; family Sphingobacteriaceae; genus Parapedobacter; species Parapedobacter defluvii. The sequence continues at coordinate 13,371 of NZ_BMIK01000013.1, forward strand.
TTGTCCGGGGTGGTGCCAACCTACAGGAAGAAGACAAGAACAAGCTACGCAAGATCAACGAAGAGCTGTCGGTCCTGACGGTACAGTTCAACCAAAACCTGCTGGCGGAAACCAATGCTTACGAACTGGTTATTGACCACGAGAAAGATCTGGCAGGGCTGCCGGAAAGTCTGATCGCCGCCGCTGCGGAAACGGCCGGCGAAACCGGAAAACCAGGCAAGTGGGTATTTACACTTTCCAATCCCAGCGTTATGCCCTTTTTGCAATATGCCGACAACCGCGTCCTACGCAAACAGATCTGGGAGGCCTATAAAAACCGGGGAGATAACGGGAATGCCAGCGACAATAAAGAAATCGCCGTAAAGATAGCCAACCTCCGGCTGCAACGGGCCAATCTGTTGGGCTATCCCACACATGCACACTACGTATTGGAAGAAGCAATGGCTGAAAAGCCGGACCATGTATACCAATTGCTACATGACCTTTGGAAGCCCGCATTGGCCAAGGCTAAGGTAGAAGCTGCTGATATCAAGAAGGAAATCGAAGCGTCGGGCCAATCGTTTGATCCTGCTCCGTACGACTGGTGTTACTACAGCGAAAAGATCCGCCAAAAACGGTACGCGCTCAATGAAGACGAAATCAAGCCTTATTTCAGCCTGCGCAACGTACGCGAAGGTGCTTTTGACGTTGCCAACCGCCTGTATGGACTTACCTTCACGGCGCTGGATAGCATACCTGTATACCATCCCGATGTCGAAGTATACGAAGTATCCGATGCCGATGGCAGCCAACTGGGTATTCTCTATGCCGATTTTTTCCCGCGTGCATCCAAACGTGTGGGTGCATGGATGACCTCTTACCGCCGGCAGAAAACCGAAGACGGTAAGCGCATCGCACCGATCATTTCCATCGTTTGCAACTTCACCAAGCCCATCGGCGACAAGCCTGCGCTGCTCACCTTTGATGAAGCCAGCACCTTGTTCCACGAATTCGGCCATGCCCTGCACGGATTGCTTTCAAACGTCACCTATGAAAGCTTATCGGGCACTTCCGTTTCACGGGATTTTGTGGAGCTTCCCTCGCAGATCCTGGAAAACTGGGCAGCAGACCCTGCGGTACTCCGCTTATATGCCCGCCATTATGAGACCGGAGCGGTCATTCCGGATGAATTGATCGCCAAGCTGGAACGAGCCCGTACGTTCGACCAGGGGTTTGCAACCGTTGAATACCTGGCGGCTTCTTTTCTCGACATGGATTACCACACACAAACAGCCGAGATTACCGATGGGGCAGTTGCTTTCGAGCAGGCTTCCATGCGCAAAATCGGACTGATCGATGAAATCATTCCACGCTACCGCAGCACGTATTTCCAGCATATTTTCAGTGGTGGATATTCTGCAGGCTATTACAGCTACATCTGGGCAGAAGTATTGGATTCGGATGCCTTTGCCGCGTTTAAAGAGAAGGGATTGTTCGACAAGGCTACGGCCGACTCCTTCCGCGGGAACATCCTGGAACGGGGCGGAACCGAGCGCCCAGCCGTGTTGTACCGTAACTTCCGGGGTGCCGATCCGAATCCGGTATACCTGATGCGGAAACGCGGATTGGATTCAATAGCCGAATAACGTGAACCCGGATTAGATTCCTGCCGAATGGAATTGCAGCTCGTATAACCGGCGGTAATACCCGTCTATCCGGAGCAATTCCTGGTGGGAACCCATTTCCTTCATTTCGCCTTTATCAAGCACAATGATCTTATCGGCCTTCTGGATGGTAGACAGCCGGTGGGCAATGACGATGGACGTGCGGCCTTTCATCAGCGTGTCAATGGCTTGCTGAATAAGTTCCTCGGTCTCGGTGTCTACCGATGAAGTAGCTTCATCCAATACCAGTATTCTGGGGTCGTGAACCAGCGCCCGGATAAATGAAATCAGTTGGGCCTGCCCGGAAGAAAGGGTTGCACCCCGTTCCTGCACTTTATAGTCATACCCACCCGGCAACCGCATGATAAACTCATGGGCTCCCACCTGTTTGGCCGCGTCGACAATCTGCTCCCGTGTAATAGCCGGATCATTCAGGCTGATGTTGTTGGCCACCGAATCCGAAAACAGAAAAACATCCTGCAACACCGTAGCAATGGTACGGCGCAGGTAATTAAGTTCATAATCACGGATATCCGTGCCGTCCAACAGGATAGCACCGCTGTTTACTTCGTAAAAGCGGCTGAGAATGTTGATGGTAGAGGACTTGCCGGCACCCGTAGCCCCCACCAAAGCAAGGGTTTCACCCGGCTTCACGTGGAAGTTGATGTCTTTCAGCACCCAGTTGTCGGCATCGTAAGCAAACCATACCTTGTCAAATACAATGTCTCCGCGGATCGTGCCAGGTTGCCGGGTGCCGGTGTTCGGGGTTTGTTCATCGGTATCCAGCACCGCAAATATCCGCTCGGCACTTACCATCCCCATCTGCAGGGTATTGAATTTATCTACCAATTCCCGGATGGGACGGAAGATCATGTTGATGTACATAATGAATGCCACAATCACACCCGGCGACAGCTGGCCGGCCAATACCTGTTTAGAACCGTACCATACCAACAGGCCCAACGCAATGGCCATGATCACTTCTATCACCGGAAAAAAAATAGAAAAATACCAATTGGCCCGGATGTGTGCATTGCGATGCTCGGCGTTCGCCGCCTTAAACTTACGCATTTCCTGCTCTTCACGCGCGAAGTACTGGATGATAGGGATGCCCGATATGTGTTCCTGCAGGAACGTATTGAGGTTGGATACCCACTTGCGCACATCTTGAAAGGCCGATTTCATGGCCTCTTTAAAAACGTAGGTTGCCCCGATCATCAGGGGCATGGGAATCAACACGATCAGTGTCAGCTTCCAATCGGTATAAAACATTACACCGAGGATAACCACCAGCTGAAGGATGTCTCCGATGATCTGGATGAGCCCCTCGGAAAAGATATTTGCAATGGTTTCCAGATCGGAGATCGTACGGGTGATCAGCCGGCCGATTGGCGTATGGTCAAAATATTTCAGCCGCAGCCCCGTAATGTGGTTGAATACGTCGATGCGCAGGTCGCGGATGACGGACTGCCCCAACGTGCTGGTCATCAACGTATGAAAATAGCGGATCACGGTTTGAACCACCAACAGCCCCAACATTAGCATCAGCATCAGCTGAAGCCCGTTGACGTCATTCTGAAGGATAAATCGATCCAGGGTATACTCAATGACCATGGGGAGCGCCGGAGCCACACCGGCCATGATAATCGTAAGGATGACAGAGACGACAAAAATTCTGCGATAGGGCTTCACATACCGCATCATCCTGCGCAGCAGGTGCGCATCATACGTCTTGCCGGTAACTTGGGGTTCGCTCATGGGTCATGCAAAAGTACGATTTTGTTGGATATCTCCGATCGGATTATAGATATGGATAGGTCACTTCCGATAAAAACAACCCACAGGCCGGAACCGAGGTGCCGGCTACCGACCGGTCCTTACTGCGGATGACCTCGTGCATATATTCCGGTGCATGCTCACCCCGTCCGATCTCCATGAGCGTGCCGACAATCGCCCTGACCATGTTGCGGAGAAACCGATTGGCTGAAATGTAAAATACCAGCTGCCCGTCACCCACCCAACGCCATTCCGCGTCCGTAATACGGCAAAGATTCGTATGCACCTGCGTATGGGACTTGCTGAAACAGGAAAAATCTTCGTATTGCTGTAAAATTTCAGCTGCAGCATTCATGGCACTCACATCGGGCACTTCGCGCAGTAACCAGGAGCGACCGTGTAAAAAGGGATCTTTCCGGGTGTGCGCATGGTATTCATACGAGCGCCTCACCGCGTCAAAGCGCGCATGGGCATCATCAGCTACGGCAATGAGTCTTTTTGCAGCGATATCATGCGGCAGCAGGGAGTTAACCTGGTAGAGGAATCTGTCAGTGTCGTCAAGTGCCGCTGAATGACTCACGTCAAAATGTGCATACAGTTGTTTCGCATGGACACCGGTATCGGTACGGCCACATCCCACGGTATGGATGGATTGGCGCAACAGTGTACTCAATGCCCGGTCAAGGACCTGCTGCACGGTTAACGCATTCGGCTGGATCTGCCAACCGTGGTAAGCTCCACCGTCGAATGCGAGTTCAATGAAATACCTGCTGTTGGTGCTTTTCACGGAGGCAAAGATAGGGTTTAGAGAGGCGTGTTGCAATGCACGACGGAACTGTAACGCTCACTCCGTTCACGCCACTAGGTTCCTTTCGTGCATTTGCAACACTGGAAGGCGGGGTGGGGACGGAACTGTAACGCTCACTCCGTTCACGCCACTAGGTTCCTTTCGTGCATTTGCAACACTGGAAGGCGGGGTGGAGACGGAACTGTAACGCTCACTCCGTTCACGCCACTAGGTTCCTTTCGTGCATTTGCAACACTGGAAAGGCGGGGTAGATACGGAACTGTAACGCTCACTCCGTTCACGCCACTAGGTTCCTTTCGTGCATTTGCAACACTGGAAGGCGGGGTAGATACGGAACTGTAACGCTCACTCCGTTCACGCCACTAGGTTCCTTTCGTGCATTTGCAACACGGAAAGGCGGGGTGGGGACGGAACTGTAACGCTCACTCCGTTCACGCCACTAGGTTCCTTTCGTGCATTTGCAACACGGAGAGGGAGTTGGGGTTCCTTTCGTGCATTTGCAACGCAGGAAGGGCATAAGAGGCAAATGCAAATTTGCGAATCGGCGATTTTACAATTAGCAAATCATCAAATTAACGTATCTTTGCACGCTATGATATATCTTACACGGCGTGAACGGTTTAATGCGGCACATAAATTATACCGCGAGGGGTGGACACTGGAACAGAACGAGGCCGTTTTCGGTAAATGTTCAAATCCGAATTGGCACGGGCATAACTACGAACTTTTTGTCACCGTAAAAGGGGAAGTCAACCCCGAGACCGGGTTTGTCATCGATTTAAAAGAACTGAAAAGTATCATTACCACCTATGTGATTGACAAACTGGATCACCGGAATGTCAATTTAGATGTAGATTTCATGCAGGGAAAAATGGCTTCTACCGAAGTGCTCGCGATCGAAATCTTTCATCAGCTCAAAGCCCATATCGAAGCCCACGGGGCAATCTTGCATTCGGTCAGGCTGGTCGAAACTGAAAACAATTCTGTGGAATATTTCGGCGACTGACGCCGGCTATTAATGGATACAATTATGGAAACTAACTTTCCACTCAACGAGGAAGAAATTGACGGATACGTCAAGATTGACCGCTACAATCCCGAAAAGATTGCCCGTATTGCAGGGCACTATACGGAGATTCTTGAGTTACTGGGAGAGGACCCTTCCCGCCAAGGGCTGCTGAAGACGCCGGAACGGGTGGCCAAAGCCTTACAATACCTTACCCATGGGTACGATTTGGACGCAGCGGAAATACTGCGCGGGGCCATGTTTGAAGAGGAATACAGCCAAATGGTCGTGGTCAAAGACATCGAGGTATACTCCATGTGTGAGCACCACATGCTGCCCTTTTTCGGCAAAGCCCACGTGGCTTATATTCCAAACGGCCACATCGTTGGACTTAGCAAAATACCGCGCGTCGTGGATATTTTTGCCCGCAGGTTGCAGGTGCAGGAGCGGCTTACCAATGAAATCCGTGATTGCATTCAGGACACGCTGAACCCGGTTGGCGTAGCGGTGGTTATCGAATGCAAACACCTTTGCATGTGTATGCGGGGGGTGCAGAAACAAAACTCCGTTACCACCACTTCGGCGTTTACCGGCGAGTTTGCACATGAGCGCACCCGCAACGAATTCCTGCGGCTTATCACGGCTTCCCTGGATTAACCCATCAGAACAGCCTCAACCCGATCCGGATGGCGTCTTTTCCGCGTAGCCCGGACTCGGAACTGAATGAACGCGCATACATCACACGCAGCCGCTGCCATTCCAGTCCGACATGCGCCTCTGCATAATGCTCCATTTCAGACGTATGCAGGTAGTGGACTCCAATAATTTCCTGCAACTTGAGTTTACGGAGCAACGGCACCTTGCTGGTCAGTAGCGTAGATAAATTATATTCACCATGCCCCTCTACAAAGTTCCCCGCCGTGCTGTGCAGGTAATAATCCAACAGCAGGAATGTTGTGAGATGCTGGTCGCTCACCAACGTCTTTGTACCGTTAAAATGCCCGTAATCGGTGTAGTATAGTCGCTTGTTGTTCAGAAATGCCCCTCCCTGGATATCGAATGACACACGGCCATACAGTCCCAATCCGATTTCTGTTTTGTGCAGCCGGGCGGTTACCAAGTCATAGTCTGTATCCCCACCGAAGACACCGGGAATACCCTTTGTATAATTGACCGACAAGGTAGGCCATTTCGATGGAAGGTATACCCGCCGGTGGGGATAGGTTTCATACTGAGTACCAAAGTCATACATTGCTCCCAAGCTGATTTTGAACGACTGGTTTTCATCAAACAGGGGAATATCGGCATGCGGCGTGAACGGGTTGTTTGAAGTAAGGTATGGCTCATTTTGCTCCCAAAATGTATAGCCCGAACGGTTCGGTAACCATAGGCGGTTCTCCCACGCTGCTGATGCGGTCAGGGTTACGTTAGCCGGCAGCGTATATCGCCACGCCGTCCTAGCAAACGTCCGTTCGTATAATTTCAGGTAGTTACGGCCGAAAAACGCCGTACTGATCGTATTGAAAAGCGGCGGCAATGCCCCCCGATTATTTAGGTCCTGCATATCACTGCCGGCGGACAGGTTGACAAAACTTTTCGCCAAGGGGAACGAAGTACCCACGTAACCGTTGAATCGCTTGTTGATAAACCCATACCGCGCATTGCCGTACACGGTGAGGTCCCGATCGAGGATGGTATCCACACGCTTGACATACCGTGCACCGTAGTTAAGCGCCAGTCCTTCCACGGTATTATAGCCCACGGAAGTCGCCAGCCCGTCCATCGAAATCCGCCAACGCTGCGCGCGGTTGCGGTACGTATATCCACCCAACAGAAAGCTCTGTGGTTTGAAGCGGTTCGCTTTGCGGTCTACGGAATCCAGGTATTCCTTCGACTCGCGTCGACGCTGCAAGCTGTCTTTCCGGAGGTAGTCTACCCGCTCTTCTTCGGTAAGCGGTAGCGGCCGGTGTTCAGCCCAATAGACGGAGTCCCGTTTATTGACACCTTCCACAATCCGCAATACCTCATTCAGTTTGCCCCGTTGCATTTCGGGATTCATCGCATATTCACTGTATACAGCAGCAAAATATCCGCCCACCCGGAAACTGAATAGTCCGCCCACAAAATCAAACCGGATGCTGGACGGCTGCCATTGCCCGCTTTGCAACGGAATAAATTCCTGCCGGATATGCAGCGTATCCAGTATGTTGATACTTGCTTCCTTGGTAAGCAGCAGGTTTATCCCATAAATCCGCCACGAATCTTCTAGGATGTAGATATCACCCTGATAAAGAGGTTCCGCCTTGCGGCGCGGGGTTACTTCAATTTTGTGGACTACCTGCCCATTTTCTTCCGTGGTGCCCAATAGCCTGTACCGGTAGTAGCTTAATGCATTATCCGCTATGGGGGACACAAACGGTCGGGCGCTAAGCCCGTCAAAGATGGGCTGATGGTTTTCGTAAAAATTAAGTTTCAGATCGGCCGCCCGGTTAAAACTGAATGCCTGGTTGTTGCCTGAAAACTTGGAGCTGATCATCTCCTCGTGAAAATCATCGGGAGGATGTACGCGGATGCGGGATTCGGATTCCGAGAGGTAGACAATACCCGTCCGGTTAGAATCCAGGCCGATTTCCCGGCCGATTTCGTCGAGGTCTATCCCCAAAAACTTCTTGGGTGCCTGCAGCAGCCGCTGCACCCCCTTGATGTAGACGCGGGCGGTGTAAGGAGCTGCTTCATTCAAATGCTGCTTCCTGCTGCGGATCGCCTTACGAATAATCGCGTAGGCCGGGTCTTCTCCGTTGCCGATGACCACTTCATCCAGCAGGTAAGCCTCTGTATGCAGCACGATGGACAGCTGGGTGTCCCGGTCGAGTGTTAAACGTTCCGCAGTTTGCCGGTATCCGACCGCTCTGGCAAGCAGTTGATGTTCGCCTGCCGGCAGCCGGAGCCGGAATAGCCCCTCGCTGTTGGCAGCCGTGCCCACGCCACCTTCTTGTTTATAGATGCTGGCAAACGGCACCGGATTTCCATGCTCATCGGTTACCTGCCCTGTTAACAGGTAAGACTGTGTATGGGCCGACAGCGCAGCGATGAAAAGAATAAGCGTAAAAACGGATTTGAGCATCCTCAAACTTACAAAAGGTTACCCATTCATCGGTGTTAAAAAATGTGAAGGGTACCTGTTTACTCTTCAAAAAGATCGGGACGCCGTTCTTTGGTACGGGTAAGGGCCTGTTCATCCCGCCAGGCATGGATAGCGGCCTCGTTACCGCTCAGCAGCACATCGGGCACTTTATGCCCACGCCAATCGGCCGGCCGCGTATATACCGGTGCATCCAGCAATCCTCCCTGAAACGAATCGGACAGCGCCGAAGTCTCGTCAGACAAGACACCAGGAATCAGGCGGACCACCGCATCCACCAATACCGCGGCCGGCAATTCGCCGCCCGACAGTACGTAGTCACCTATGGAAAGCTCCCGCGTCACGAAGATATCCCGGATGCGCTGGTCAATCCCTTTGTAGTGCCCGCAAAGAAGGATGATATTTCCCTTGGTTGAGAGGTGATTGGCGATGGATTGGTTGAGTGTCTCACCATCGGGTGTCATAAAAATGACCTCGTCATATTCCCGCGCTTTCTGCAACTGCTCAATACAGCTTGCAAAAGGTTCAATCTGCATTACCATGCCGCTTCCACCGCCATAGGGATAATCGTCTACACTTTTATGTTTGTTATTCGCGTAGTCGCGCAGGTTATGCACGACGATTTCACACAGTCCTTTTTTCTGAGCACGTTGTAAGATTGAGTGCGCAAAAGGACTTTCCAGCAAACCCGGCAGCACCGTGATGATATCAAATCGCATGAACAAAGATAGGGGTTTTACTTCCTACCAGAAAATTGCATAGACAGCTACGAGCAATCCCACGATAATGATCGTACCCGCCAGGAATCCGGGGTGAACCTTAAACATGCCGCGGTCCACTTCCAGCCCATTGGGCACCACACCCCGCTTATTTTCGATGACACTGATGATATACATCCCTAAAATACAGAAGAGAAATACGATCCCCATCCGATCGATGAATGGAATTTCGTATACCCCCGCCGCATTGGGTACGGCAAATCCGATGGAATATAACCCCGATAGATCCGTCCACTCCGGCAGGAATTTCAGGATAACGGACAGTGCAAACCCGCCCACCGTTGCAAACAATGCCGCATTGGATGTGGATTTCTTCCAGAAGAATCCAAGGATGAACATGGCGAAAATACCGGGGGATACAAATCCCGTATACTCCTGAATATACTGGAACCCTCCTTTTTCAATACCCAGGTGCGGCGCGATAACAACCGCCAGGATCATCGTAACCACGATGGTGATTTTGCCGATATTGACCAGTTGGCGTTCACTGGCATCTTTGTTGAATATTTTCTTGAAGATATCGAGCGTAAAAATGGTTGCGATACTGTTGGACTTCCCGGCCAGCGAAGCGACGACCGCTGCCGTCAATGCGGCAAAGGCCAATCCTTTCAATCCTACGGGAAGCAGGTTGAGCAGCACCGGGTAGGCTTTATCCGGACGTACCGCATCGCCTTCCAGCATCTCCGTCTGAAAGAATCCTTCCTGATACAATACATAAGCGGCGATGCCCGGCAGTACCACGATAACCGGCATCAGCATTTTCAGGAACGACGCAAACAGAATTCCGTTGCGGGCGGTTTTGAGATCGGCTCCCAGTGCCCGCTGCGTGATGTACTGATTACACCCCCAGTAGTTGAGGTTGACGATCCACATCCCACCAATGAGGATGGAAAGCCCCGGCAAGCTGATGTAATGTTCCTGTGTCTTATCAAAAATCATATCGAAGTGCGAGGGTGCCTTTTCATGCAACAGGCCCAATCCGTTAAACACCCCTGTGGTTCCGAAATGATCAGACACCATGTTAAGTGCCAGGTATGTTGTGGCCAATCCGCCGAGAATCAGTACCAATACCTGGATCACATCCGTGTACCCGATCACCTTCATGCCGCCCAGCGCGATGAAAATGGCAAAGATCGCAAGCCCATACATGCACACCGTGAAGTTAATATCCGAAATGGCCGATACCGCCAATGCTCCCAGGTAAAGAATGGAGGTCAGGTTGACCACGACATACAGCAACAACCAGAACACGGCCATAATGGTACTTACGGTGCCATTATAGCGCTGGTTAAGAAACTGGGGCATGGTGTAAATCTTATTCTTCAGGTACACCGGAATAAAAAACACCGCCACAATAATCAGCGTAGCCGCCGCCAGCCACTCATAGGCCGCAATGGCGAGGCCCAGTTTGAAGCCGTCTCCGCTCATGCCGATAAACTGTTCCGCCGAAATGTTGGAAGCAATCAACGATGCACCGATGGCCCACCACGTCAGCGAACCCTCTGCCAAAAAATAATCCTTGGTATTTAATTCCTTGGTTTTCTTGCGATAGTAAATCCAAAGACCATAGCCTGAGATAATGATAAAATAACACAGGAAGACGATATAATCCGATGGTGCCAAGGTTTTCATTTGCCTTTTGTTGAGATAAGTTTATAAAGTCGGCTAATGTAAATATTAATCGGAACAATCGCAATGCAGTAAGCTTACATTTCAGGAGATATTTTGCAAAAATAAATACAAAACACTTATAATGAATGCATTAAAATAGTGTTTCGAACACACTAAGCACCGTTTACATAAACTGATCGATAAAATGCTGGATGATACCGGGGTACAGCAAAACGGTAAACAGCAAACCGAAAACGGCCCCGTAAAAATGCGCGTCGTGGTTGATGCTATCCCGTGCGTTTTTCGACGCCCATACGCAATACCCCAGATAGAGGATGGCAAACAGCCACGCGGGCATGGGGATAATAAAGAAAATGCCCAGCATAGTTGTCGGCTGAAAAAGAATAAAACTGAACAACACCGCGCTTATCGCCCCCGAAGCTCCCAAACTATAGTAATGCGGATTACTGCGTTCTTTAAATACCGTGCGGACATCGCTCAGCACCAGACCCAGCACATAGAGCAACGCAAACTGTACATGCCCCCAGGTGCTTAGCCCTGCTAAGATGGACTCAAGTGCAAACCCGAAAAAATAAAAGGTGAGCATATTGAATAACAGATGCCCCCAATCACGATGGATTAACCCACTTGTGAGCAGTGTATACACCCGCTGCCCCCGGCTTACGCTGTAAGGATGCAGCATGAATCTGCCGAAAAGATGCTGATTTGAAAAGGTGTACAAGCTGGTGACGATCGTAAAGGCAAAAATAATGCTCGCTACAGGAGTGTTAATCAGGTATTCTTTCATGTAAAGGACTTCTGGTCCCGAAAGTAAGAAAAATTATTGGCCATCAAAGACAGCGGAAAACAAATTCAACTGCCTCCCGCCCTTTGGCGCAAACAAATCCAGTCTCAGTTCCGGTATCCCGGCGGTTGGCATGTGGCGCTTTACACTGAGTTTGAATAACTGCCTGATACTGGATGCCAGCTCCCCTTCGCCACGCATGCGTACGCCCCAACGGCTATCGTTCAGCTTGCCGCCGTGGCACGCTGCAATGTTATGCAACACCTTTTCGGCCCTGTCTGGGTATGCCTTATGTACCCAGTCTGTGAACAGCTCCCCAATCGCGCCGTTTAATCGGACGATGGTATAGCCCGCTCCTTTGGCCCCATGTTCGGCTGCGGCTTTGATGACCTCCGGCATCTCGTCACTGTTGAGCCCCGGCACAATGGGTGCACACATGATCATCGTGGGTATGCCTGCTTCACTAAGGGCCTGAATCACCTTAAGCCTCCCCTTGGCCGTAATCGTCCGTGGTTCCATTTTCTGGCGCAGTTCCTCATTCAGTGAGTTTAACGAGATCGCCACCTGAACGAGCCCCAATCCGGCCATTTCGGTCAAAATGTCTAGGTCCCGCAGAATCAGGCCATTCTTGCTGATGATGGATACCGGATGCCGGTATGCCCGCATTACTTCCAGAATTGATCGCGTAATCCGGAGCTTCCGTTCAATAGGTTGATAGCAATCGGTATTTCCGGATAGCATAATGACCTGCGGCTGATAACCTTTTGTGTTAAACTGGCGCTCCAGCACCTCCGCAGCGTTCCGCTTCACGATAATCTTACGCTCAAAGTCCAGCCCCGCACTGTATCCCCAGTATTCATGGGCATTCCGTGCGTAACAATAAATACACCCGTGTTCACACCCCTGATAGGGATTGAGCGAGTACCCCATGGGCAGATCGGGACTGTCGTTCGTACTGATTATCTTTTTCGGGTGCTCCTCGATAAGCTGCGTATCCGAATTTTCCAGAAATTCTTCGTCGAGCCCTTCGATGTGCTCGGCTACATACCGCTGAGCCGCAAACTTATTATGTGTATTAACCTGAGCGCCGCGACCCTTGAAATAGTCGGGATTTTGTATGATGTCCATGAGACAAAAATACTAAATAAATTAGTATTTTGTTATTTTATTTTCCCTCGCCGGGCATGGGAGCGCTCTATCGCCGCGGAGGCGACTTCTTTTGCTCAGTCGCCGCAAGGGCTCGTTCTTTGGCTTGACCCAAAGAACCAAAGGTCAAGGCTGTGAAGCCTCGGTCGCAGGCTGATTGCAAAGCATTTACGGTGCGTATTGCAGCCGCTGTGCTTCCCCAATCCGCTTGTATGTTGCCAGTACGCAGGTTCCTGCACATGCTTTGCGGCTCCCTGCTTCCCGATTCTTCAAGGCCGATCCCCCTCCGAACGGAGATGTATTGCAATACGAACAGCCATTCCGCTCCGAACGTCCGTTCCCTGCGCCTGTCAGCACCTCCTCATCGTATCCCGCCAATGCCGCCTTATCCTGCCGCGGCTTGCAGTGGGATGCACTACCGTGGTAGCGGCAGGATACAGCGGCGAGTCTTTGGTTACTTTCTGCGGAAGAAAGTAACGCCCTGTCGCGGCGAGCGACGAAAAGCCTTGCGCGCCAAAGCCAAAAAGCCCTGCGCGCAGACAAATAAAAGCCTTGCGGCTTGAGCAGAAAATTCAATCTAATAAAAACACATAAAGCTCCTTAGGGCCATGGGCACCCAATACAAGCGTCTTTTCGATATCTGCCGTACGGCTTGGGCCTGTAACGACGCTGATCAGGGAGGGCAGTGCCGCACCGTATTTCTGCTGCATGAGAGCGAGGCCATCTTTGATGTCCATCACCAGCTGAGCGGTATAGGCTACCACGATGTGGATATGGGGATAAATATTCAACCGCCTTCCCCCGGCATTGCCATTGCTTACCAATACGCTGCCCGAACGCGCTATCAGCGCTTCACACGTAGTGATTCCCGCTTCGGCCTCCATAAAATCTTTCTCCGTACGGAAAAAGGGAAACTCATACCGGTCCAGCAGTTGCTGTACCGGGGACTCCCATGCATACATTTTCCGTAGCTTTTCTTTCTCGGCGAGTGACAAAAGGTTCTCGATAAAACTTACCTCGTCTTCACAGTACACGAACTTACCGGCCACTGCCGTAAAACGTTCCGCAAAAAGAATGTCCATAGGCTCTGTCTCACGGACGTGTAAGGCCGTTTCCTCAAAATTCGGATAAGGATGTTCCCGCTTTTGGAGCAGTGCATGCCGTATTTTTTTCAGCATCTGCTCCTTAGCCGTCGTGTTCTTTATATTCTTTTGCATCTATGCAGAGGTCTGCGTATCCTCTTCAGAAGGTTTATTTTCGAACGTTCCGGAATTATCACCTACGCCATCGTGTACCAAACCTTCCGCAGCCTTGCGTTGGTCACCTTCCGACTCACCGTTCACAAACTCATCATACGTGGTACGGTGATCAAACGGACGTTTACCAAGAATTTGCTCCAGGTCTGTCTGGAAGAGGATTTCTTTTTCAAGCAGCTTTTCCGCCAAGGCAATGAGGCCATCCTGTTTTTCAAGCAGCAATTTCCTGGTTTTCTCGTAAATGTCCGCAATCAATCCACGTACCTCCTCATCGATCAATTCGGCTGTTTTTTCCGAATACGGACGCTGGAACTGGTTCTCCTGGCTATCGTTGAACGAGATATTACCCACTTTGGAGTTCATGCCGTATACCGCCACCATCGCGTAAGCCAATTTGGTGATGCGCTCCAGGTCATTCTGAGCACCCGTAGAAATCTTACCGAAGGTAATATCTTCGGCCACCCGTCCGCCCATGGTCATGCACATTCCGTCGATCAACTGCTCGGTGGTGTATAAGAATTGCTCTTTGGGCAGGTACTGGGCATAGCCCAATGCTGCCACCCCACGGGGTACGATGGATACTTTCACCAGCGGATCGGCATGTTCGAGGAACCAACCTGCAATCGCGTGACCCGCTTCGTGGAATGCCACAATGCGTTTCTCCTCGGGCGATATGATTTTATTTTTCTTCTCCAACCCACCGATTACGCGGTCAATCGCATCCTGGAAGTCCTGCATATCGATCGAAGCCTTGTTACGCCGTGCAGCAATCAGGGCCGCTTCGTTGCACACATTGGCAATTTCGGCCCCCGCAAAACCCGGTGTTTGTGCCGATAGCTTTTTGGCGTCTACCTCAGCCGCCAGCTTCAGCGGCTTCAGGTGTACTTTGAAGATCTGTTCGCGGCCTACCAGGTCCGGTTTGTCGATGGAAATCTGTCGGTCGAACCGCCCCGGCCGTAGAAGTGCCGAATCCAGTACATCCGGGCGGTTGGTAGCCGCCATGATGATGATGCCTGAATCGGTGCCAAAGCCGTCCATTTCCACCAGCAGCTGGTTCAGCGTATTCTCCCGCTCATCGTTGCCGCCCATCACACTGTTTTTCCCCCGAGCCCGCCCGATGGCATCTATTTCGTCGATAAAAATGATACAGGGGGCCTTGTCTTTCGCCTGGCGGAATAAGTCACGCACGCGGGAAGCTCCCACGCCGACAAACATCTCCACGAAATCAGAACCCGACAGGGAGAAAAATGGCACCTGCGCTTCTCCCGCAACCGCCTTTGCCAACAGGGTTTTCCCGGTACCGGGCGATCCCACCAACAGAGCGCCCTTCGGAATTTTACCTCCCAGGTTCGTGTATTTTTTCGGATTTTTAAGGAAATCCACGATCTCCATTACCTCCTGTTTCGCTTCCTCCAGGCCCGCCACATCACTGAACGTAATGGCTACCTGCGATTCCTTATCGAAAAGCGTGGCTTTGGACTTTCCGATATTGAAAATCTGTCCGCCGGGGCCTGCACCTCCGCCGCCCATGCGCCGCATGATAAAAATCCAGAATACGATGATCAGCAACAGCGGCAACATGATGGAAAAAATCCAGCCCGTCCAGGCATTGGTACGGTCTTCCAACCGCAGGGATACCCGGTCATTCGGATCAATGTCCTGCTGGGCTTCGCTCAGCTTCCGTTCCAATGCGTCATACGATCCATCTGTAAAGAAATACTGAGGGCCGGCAGATGGTGTGAGCATCAGGCCGTTGGCATTGGGCTGTACATCTTTATATTTCGGATCGGTGAGCCGGTCTTTTTTGATAAATACCTCAACAAAGAACAGCTCATTCCGTTTATAGGCAATCAGGCGGTCTACATCGCCCGGCTTCAACATCTTTTCTTCAAACTCCTGATACGTAATCTGCTTCGCTTTGTCGTCGCTGAAAACGTACTGCAGCGCAAAAAAGCCAAAAATCATCGCTACCCATAACCACATGATATTGAACCGCGGCGGTTTTGGCGTCACTTTTTTACTGGGCACTCTTTTTATTTTATCGGGTCCGTTCGGCATACCTCTTCTTCTCTTTTGTTTAGTCTCTGTTAATTATGCACTTTGATAATACTCCAATTCCGCATCGCCCCAAAGGTCTTCTATGCCGTAAAATTTACGTTTGTCCGTTTTGAAAATGTGTACCACGACATCAACGAAATCGAGTAATATCCATTCTCCATGTTCAAGCCCTTCTTTACGCCAGGGCTCCTGGTTCAGTGCTTTAAACACTTCTTCTTCTACACTCTTTGCCAATGCATTGACCTGCGTAGTCGAGTCTGCATGGCAAATTACAAAATAATCCGAAACTGAGCTCCGGATGTGTCTCAAATCAAGCCGCACAATCTCATTCCCTTTCTTCTCCTGCATACCGTGAATGACAACCTCCGATAAGCGAGCTGATGTGGCTGATTTTTTGTTTTTTATCATTAAAAATAATTATAGTTTTGGGCACTATTACCCCTTTAACTTTATTCGTATTGCAAAGTAACACATTTCCGGGATTATTTGAAGGACAAAATGTTATTACATTACAGCGGACACCTTCCACAAACGAATACCTAAAGAATGAACTGTCAAAATCCACGCCACTTCGGGAAGGCACTGTAATAATGGCAGTTGACCAGTATGCTGGCAGGGGTCAAAAGGGAACGACGTGGCAAAGTGAACCGGGTAAAAACGTAACCTGCAGTCTGCTGCTTATGCCTTCCTTTCTCGACCCCAAACGTCAATTTGACCTTACGGCGGCCATTAGCCTCGCCATCGCCCAATGGCTGGAGTCACTGCTTCAACTATCTGTAAAGATCAAATGGCCGAATGACATGTATGTCGGCGACCGGAAAATCGGCGGCATCCTCATCGAAAACATCCTCAAAGGGAAAGTCTGGAAATCGGCCGTCATCGGAATCGGCATCAACGTGAATCAAACCGAGTTTCCTCCGGAGATCCAAGCGCACACCACTTCCGTCAAGCAAATTTTACACACCGATTGCGATCTCACCAAATTATTGACCGATCTTTGCCAGTACATCGAGCGGGTATACACGGCGCTGAAAAGAGGGGAAAACAACACGCTATTAACCCTTTATAAGCAACACCTGTACCGACTCGGTGAGTTGCATCCATTCCTTGTGGATGGCGTGCGCGTAGAGGGTATACTGAGCGGCGTGACGGAGACGGGAAGGCTACAGGTTGATTTCAACGGCCATACGGTCGATTTCGATATCAAAGAAATCGCCTTCGTCATTTGAGCGGAATTGCTTATCTTTGCAGCCCAGACACCTGATAAACTCATAGGATTAAACCTCGGTAAGCAAGTAAGGTCTTATTCCTATCATTAACACGTAACATTGTCGATTATGATGAAAAATTTTTTGCTGGCAGCCTTTATTTCGTTAATTGCGGCCACCGGTGTTTCGGCGCAGATTGTTAAGCCTGTCAAATGGCAGTTCGGTGCGAAGAAAATCAACAAAGACGAAGCGGTCATTTTCATGAAGGCCACCCTAGAAAATGGATGGCATATTTATTCACAACATGTGGACGAGGGAGGCCCCATCAAAACCAGCTTCACGTTTACGCCCTCTGGTGATTTTACCCTGGTGGGCAAAACCGCTGAACCGAAACCCAAGGTCAAACACGAAGAAGTCTTTAACATGGACGTAGGTTACTTCGACAAGGAAGTGGTATTTCAACAAAAGGTGAAGCTGAAAAAAGGGGAAACCACCGTCAAAGGTGCAGTCGAATACATGGCTTGCGATGCCAGCCAATGTTTGCCTCCCGATGAAATTCCGTTTGCCGTAGCCATAAAATAGTTCCGTCCGCAAAAAGAATCCATGAAAGGCAGGATACTGCCTTTTTTTATTACTATGTTTGCATCCCGTTTTAACGCATACGAATTCATGAGGCATCTGGTTCTTGCTTTGTCGTTCCTATTGGGTATGGTCTTCACGGCCCTATCTCAAGACACTGGACAGGATACGTTGCTCAATTTCGACGATGTGGTGTTTACCGATGGACAGGACACCTCGACCGAAGTCGGTGAAGACACACTGCTGGAAGTTCCCGAAGATCTCGAATTTACCGATGGACAAGACACCGCTGCGGTCGCCGCCGTTGACATTCCGGCAACCACAACCGATACGCCCCAATCCTTGTGGGGCATCTTTGTGGCCGGTTTTCTGGGTGGTTTTCTCGCCATTCTGATGCCGTGTATTTATCCGATGATTCCCCTCACCGTCAGCTTCTTCACCAAGCGGGCCGAAACCCGGGGCAAAGGCATACAGGGGGCGCTGTTATATGGACTTTCCATCATTGTGATTTACGTGGCACTCGGGTTGCTGGTTACCGTCATCTTCGGTGCCAGCGCCCTGAATGAGCTGGCCACCAATGGTATATTCAACCTGTTCATCTTTGCGGTATTGCTGGTCTTCGGCATTTCCTTTTTGGGTGCCTTTGAAATCACGCTGCCCAGTTCGTTTGTCAATACCGTCGATTCGAAGTCAGACACCAACGGACTGATCGGCATCTTTTTCATGGCGGCAACCCTGGCCGTTGTATCCTTTTCCTGCACGGGCCCGATCATCGGTAGCGTCATCGTGTTGGTGAACCAAACAGGCAACTACCTCGGCCCTGTCATCGGCATGTTTGGCTTTTCACTTGCGTTGGCACTGGTGTTTACCGTATTTGCGGTATTTCCCAATTGGCTCACCTCACTCCCCAAATCCGGTGGCTGGCTTAATTCGGTGAAGGTTGTACTGGGTTTTCTGGAAATTGCGCTGGCGCTCAAATTCCTGTCTACCGCAGACCTCGTGTACCATTGGCGGATCCTGGACCGCGAGGTATTCCTCGTGCTGTGGATTGTCATTTCCGCCTTGGTCGGATTTTACCTGCTGGGCAAAATTAAGCTGTCGCACGATTCGGACTTGCCCTATATATCGCTTACACGGCTTTTCCTGGCAGGAGGGTTTTTTGCCTTTGCGTTGTACATGGTGCCCGGTTTGTGGGGGGCACCCCTTAAAGTCATCAGCGGCTTGATTCCTCCCATGCATACCCAGGATTTCCGTGTGGCTACGTTTGACCAACGTCCTGTGGCGGCGGGTGCAGGTACAGCGACGGGGATGCCGGCTGTAAAGAAATATGCCGATATCCCTCTCCATGTTCCCAACGACATCGACGGCTTTCTCGATTACGACGAAGCCCTGAAATATGCCAAGCAAGTAAACAAACCGCTTTTTCTGGACTTCACCGGACACGGCTGCGTCAATTGCCGGGAGATGGAAAACAATGTATGGGTAGACCCGCCGATAGATAACCTGCTTCGCAATGAATACATTGTCGTATCGCTGTACACCGACGAGCGGCACAAACTGCCCGAGGCAGAGCAGTTTTATTCGCCCGTACTCGAACGGCAGGTCAATACCGTTGGCAAAAAATTCATGCACCTGCAAGCATCGCGCTTCAATTCCATTTCACAGCCCTATTACGTACTGTATTCACCGGATGAAGAGCTGTTGGTATCGCCACCAATCGGTGCCGAATTCAACAAACAGAAATTTCTTGCCTATTTGGAACAAGGATTAAAGACATTTAACGAAAAGCAAGCACAATAATCTACAATGAGTACTATCAAAAACATCGCTGTATTTACATCCGGTGGAGACGCACCCGGCATGAATGCGGCCATACGCGCCGTAGTCCGCACGGGATTGTATTACAACCTGAACGTATTCGGGATCGGCCGGGGTTATGACGGCCTGGTGCATGACGACCTATTCGCCATGGATGCCAAGTCTGTCGCCAACATCATCCAACGTGGCGGAACCATCCTCAAGACCGCCCGCAGTGAAGAATTCCGCACGGTAGAAGGCCGCCGCCGGGCATTTGAAAACCTGCAAAAAAGAGGTATAGACGGACTGGTTGCCATTGGCGGGGATGGCACCTTTACCGGAGCATCAAAATTCATCGAAGAATACAACATTCCCATTATCGGCCTTCCGGGTACCATTGACAACGACCTTGCCGGCACCGATTTCACAATCGGCTACGATACGGCCATTAACACCGTGATCGAAGCGGTCGACAAAATCCGCGATACCGCCGAATCACACGACCGCGTATTTGTAGTAGAAGTGATGGGACGTGATTCGGGGCTTATCGCCCTGCGATCGGGCATCAGTGTGGGAGCCGAATGCGTGCTCATCCCTGAAATCAAAGTGGATTATCAAGCCATGATGGACCGCTTGGACCGTACCCGCAAGAACAAGGCATCGCGGGTGATCATCGTAGCGGAAGGCGACGATGCCGGTGGCGCCTTTGTAGTGGCCGAACGCATCAAAGAGCGGTTTCCACACTATGACCTGCGGGTGTCTATCTTAGGCCACATCCAGCGGGGAGGCAGCCCCACCTGTATGGACCGCGTATTGGCCAGCCGGTTGGGTGTAGCAGCGGTAGAAGCGCTAATGGAAGGCCGCAAAGGCGAAATGGCCGGATTGATTCACGGACAGGTTGCTTTCACACCGTTTGAAAAGGCCATCAAGCACATTGGAGCCGTCAATGACAATTTGCTTCGCATCGTGGATATCCTTTCGTCGTAAAAACATGCGGGTCTCGCATACGAGTTGCTGGATGATTAATCCAGCAACTCCGCTAAGGTATCGTGCAATTCCTGTCCACGCAGGTTTTTGGCAATGATGCGCCCTTCGGGGTCAAGGAGGAAATTGGCCGGAATACCCTGAATAGCGTATTGATCTACCACACCCGATTGCCACCATTTCAGTTCCGACACATGTGGCCAATCCTGCAAGCCATCGTCGTGGATGGCTTTTATCCATGCATCTTTTGCCCCCGGCCGGTCAAGCGATACGCCAAAGACGGTAAAATTCTTATCCTTAAATGCCTGATACGCCGCCACGACATTGGGATTTTCCTGACGGCAGGGCCCGCACCAGCTTGCCCAAAAATCGATCAGCACATACTTTCCCCTCAGGGATGACAAGGCGATGGGATTGCCCGATGTATCGGGTTGACTGAATTCCGGAGCTACTGCACCGATATCCACCCGCTTGATACTTTCAAGCTGTTCGTTAATCGCTTTCCCCTTTTCAGAGCTTTTCAGCGTAGCGGACAGCCCGTTGAAGGCGGGCTCGATTACCTCCTGCGCGGGCTCTGAACCCACGTATGGGTGCAACAGATCCAGACTGACCACACTGGCGGGATGATCCTTGATATACTGGAAATCGATGGCTTTTTGTTCTTCCTGAAGCGACATGGCTTCGGACTGGAGTTCCTGCATAAAAGCAGGGTCCTGCTTCTGCTCATCCGGGGCCGCAACATAACGGCCCATCAGCACACGCATCTTGTCCTGCACGGGAGCCAGGCGTTCGTGGTACACGGCAAAATCTTTGTTGACCGCACCGCCATCTATCGATGCTTTTGACAGGGAGTCGGCTGCAGTGATCTTAATGGCGCCTTTTTCCAAATAAATAGCCACACGGTCCGGATCCTGCATCTGCCGGATGTCACCTCCCTCATGGGCAAGCAGCACCAGCGCCTGCGAAGGTTCCGTGATACTACCGTGAAACTTGAATGCCCCGTCCGTCACATCGGCTGAGTCTAAGGTAGGTCCTGCTTCCGTACGATAGCTTAAATACGCCTTCGCAGGCGCATTTAAATTACCCACTTTTGCGGTTATCGTGAAGTCATCTTGTGCGATTGCCATCAGGGGCAATGCTGCCATTGCCGTCAAAATGATTTTATTCATGCTATATTTTTTGCTGTATGCGGTAGTGCATCCTGCAAAGATGCGAATTTTTATGCAAACGATCACAAATACTGCCGGGCTTTGATGGCTAAGTACTTGTTAATTGTATGAACCGTCAGGTCTTCCGGAGGTGTCAGAACAGCTTGTATGCCATGGAGATTCAACTCACGGACAATCTGCTTTTTCTCATAGGCAAATTTGGAAGCAATGGTATGTAAATAGATTTCTTCGACATCCGCAGCGGGTTTATTCGTCAGCCTTGTCAGTTCGGTATTTTCGAAGAAAACCACAACCAATGCATGGAATTTGGCAATTCGCTTCAGGATCGGAAGCTGCCGTTTCATACCCGACATACTTTCGAAATTGGTAAAGAAGACCAGTAAACTCCGTTGCTTGGCGGTCTGCCGGATGGTTGTATACAGCAGTTCCATATTCGTTTCCAAATAACGTGTTTTTTCCTTATAAAGGACTTCCATGATCCGGCCAAGCTGCCCCGCCTTCCGGTCTGCCGGTATCACCGCTCCTTTCCGGTCGGAAATCGTAATTAACCCTGCCTTATCTTCTTTCAGCATCACCACCTTGGAAAGCGCCAGACTGGCGTTGATGGCATAATCGAGGAGGCTGAGCGCGTGAAAGGGCATGCGCATGGCGCGGGATTTATCCAGCACGCAATAGATGGACTGCGAACGTTCGTCGGTATAGGCATTCACCATCAACTGACCCTGCCGGGCCGTCGCCTTCCAGTTGAGCGTACGGTAATCATCCCCCGGAACATACTGTTTAATCTGATCAAACTCCATGCTGTGTCCGACACGGCGTATCCGCTTGCTGCCGTAATCGCTGACCCGCTGCGATACAGCCATCAGCTCGTATTTGCGGAGCTGGGTGAATGACGGGTAAACCGGTACTATTTCGGGGTTACCTGCGGTAAACCGCCGCTCGATGAGGGTAAGGGGCGACTTTACATATAACCGGATCCTGCCGAACGCATATTCGCCCCGTTTAACCGGCCGGAGCTGATAGGCAAGGATCTTGCTCCCGCCAATCGGCAACCGGGTCTGAAACCCGATATCCCTCCGCTGGAACTGGACGGGTACCTCATCGATGATCCCTACCTGAACCGGGAAGCGGTAGCGGCTTTCTATATAAATGCTGATTTCGTTGTCGTCGCCGTTGCTCAGCCGCTCAGGGGTACGCCGATGGGCGTATATCCCTTCACGCTGGCGATAAAGAAGGAAAACATCAATGGCCAGCAGCAGTAGCAACGCATACAAACCGATGGTAGGGAGGAAATCGATGGCTGGAAAAAAGAACGCCAGCAGGTATAACACCGACACCGTGCCCAACGCGGCAAACAGGCGCCCCGTGAGGAACAGATTCACATAAAAATTTTGGAAAAACCGTTTCACTGGCTAGCTACATTTTCACAAAAGATCACGAAGACTTTTCGGTTTTTCCGTCTACCACCTACCGCTGGCACCGCCGCCGCCGAAACCACCCCCACCGAAGCCACCAAAGCCGCCTCCACCACCAAAGCCACCGCCGCCGAAGCCGCCACCACCACCGTGGCCACCACGGCCCATACCGCTCAACAGTGTCCACCACAGCAGGTCAGAGGCCCCACGGCTACCCATTACACGACCGCCACCGCGACCACCGCCACGTCCAACTATCGCGATGATGACCACGATAATAATCACAAGCAGGAAAAGTCCGCCCACAGCGCCGCCGCCATCCTCTTTCTTGGGAGGAGCCTGGTACTCACCCTTGGTATACGCAATAAGCGCGTCGGTTGCCCGGTCAATGCCTGTAAAATAATCACCCTGACGGAAAGCAGGTTTTATCTCATTTTCGATGATGCGGTAGGCAATCGCATCGGGCACAGCACCTTCCACGCCATACCCTGTCTGGATGGTCACGGCCCGGTCTCCCAAAGCAACCAGCAACAAAATCCCGTTATTATGTTCTTTTCCGCCTATGCCCCAACGCTGGGCCAACCGTACACCATAGTCTGCAATATCGTATTGACCCGTTGACTGCATGATGACAACCGCAATCTGCGTGGATGTGCTGTCATCAAAAGCAACCAGCTTACGTTCCAGCTGCTGTACCTGAGCTGCCGACAGCGTCTGCGTGTAGTCATTTACCAGTTTATTGGGGGTAGCGGGAAAGTCCTGAGCCCATACGGTACCCACGGTCAGCACCGCACAGACAATCGCCACGAAGAACTTATTCTTTCCCATCACCAAAGGCTATATCGTTAGGCAATTCATTGACATCATCCGCTTCGCGGGGAAAGAAGCGTTTCAGTTGTTCTCCCGCATGTGCGATCCCCGCAATAAGCCCCTGCACCAAATCGCCTGCCTTAAAGTGCTTCAGCATCAACTCCTTTGTTTCCTCCCAGAAATCAGCAGGCACCCGTGTGTGAATCCCTTTATCGCCCAGGATGGCAAACTGGTGATCTTCCGTGGCCAAATAAATCAACACACCATTGTGAAGAGCCGTTTTGTCCATACCCAGCCGTTCAAAATACACCATCGCCCGGTCCAATGGCTCCCCCTTACAATGGGGTTCCACGGCCAGTCGGATTTCGCCCGATGTACGTGCTTCGGCCTGTTGAATGGCGAAAACGATTTTTTCCTGCTGTTCGTCGGTGAATGCTTGCATATCCCCTTAAAACTGCACTTCAGGAGCCTGATTAGCGCCTGCTTCTGCGGTGAAATAGCCCTTTTGCTTAAACCCAAAAATACCCGCAGTCAGGTTATTCGGGAATCGCCGTACCGATGAGTTGTATTCCTGTGTGGCTTCATTGAATGCCCGGCGTTCGGTGCTGATCCGGTTTTCCGTACCTTCCAGCTGCGCCTGCAGTTCCAGGAAATTCTGGTTGGCCTTCAATTCGGGATAGCGCTCTACGGTGACCAACAGGCGGCCCAGTGATTGCGACAGGGCATCCTGCGACTGCTGGAATTGCTGAATCGCTTCGGGTGTCAGGTTGTCAGGGTCGACCGTAACCGACGAAGCCTTGGCCCGTGCTTCGATCACCTGGGTAAGGGTTTCCTGCTCAAAGTTGGCTGCGCCCTTCACTGTATTGACCAGATTGGGAATCAGATCGGCACGGCGTTGGTACGCATTTTCTACCTGTGCCCATTTACCCTTCACGTTTTCCTCCAGGTTAACGAGGGTGTTGTAACCGCAGGAGCTGAATGACAAGGCGGCGAATAAGCCTACCATTGCAACCAATAATCGTTTCTTCATGTTGACTGAATTTAAATTCATTATTGCCACTAATTTACTACTTTGATGGCAAAATTCATACCTTTGTTACACTTCGGGATAAAAACCCGACATCCTAGCATGCAGCGCGAAATCGAATTAGGCATTCTCCCGGAGAAAATCGCTGACGAAACCCATATCGTCCAACAAGGTGCAGCGCAGTTAAATATTGCTCCAGCACGCATCAAGGGCGTAAAAATACGCAAGCGTTCCATCGATGCACGGGGGAGACAGGTGGTTTTCCGTATCCGCGTTATCTTTTATATCGACGAAACTCCGACGCCCGAAATCCTGAATGTGCAATATGCCAATGTTGCAGACGCACCACACGTAGTTATTATCGGGGCAGGGCCAGCCGGATTGTTTGCCGCCCTTCGGTGCCTGGAAAGGGGGTTGCGGCCCGTCCTCGTAGAGCGGGGAAAGAATGTGCAGGAACGGCGGCGGGACCTGGCGGCATTAAACAAAGCAGGTATTGTAAACCCGGATTCCAACTACTGTTTCGGCGAAGGAGGGGCCGGCACCTATTCAGACGGCAAGCTGTATACGCGATCCAACAAACGGGGAGATGTACAACGGGTTCTGCAGATCCTCGTTGCACACGGTGCCACGGAAGATATCCTGGTAGATGCACGGCCCCACATCGGCACCAACAAGTTGCCGCATATCATCCAAGCAATACGCCACACCATCCTGGAATACGGCGGTGAAATCCATTTCAACAGCCGGGTGGTAACTATCACCGAAGCCTTTGGCCGGGCAACGGGGGTAACGTTGGCTTCGGGTGAACACATCGAAGCGAATCATATTATACTCGCCACCGGGCATTCGGCGCGCGATCTTTTTGAGCTCTTCCACCGCAAGCGCTGGCTTGCCGAACCCAAACCTTTTGCACTCGGTGTCCGCATTGAGCACCCCCAGGAAATCATCGACCAGGCACAGTACCATTGCGCCGTGCGGAGCGAACACCTGCCTCCGGCCTATTACAGCCTGGTAGAGCAAGTGGATGGCCGGGGTGTCTTTTCCTTTTGCATGTGCCCCGGTGGTGTGATAGCCCCCTGTGCGACAGACAAAGGAGAAGTGGTGGTCAACGGTTGGTCGCCCTCTAAGCGCAACAACCCCTATGCCAACTCCGGCACGGTGGTACAGGTCAATCTGGAAGATGTACCCCACGCGGCACGGTATCCGTTTGCCCTCCTGGATTTTCAGCATGAGGTGGAGGAAAGGGCATACGTAGTGGGTGGCGGCAACCTGGTAGCTCCGGCACAGCGGATGGTGGATTTTGTACAGGGAAAACTTTCTGACAGCTTGCCCGCCAATTCGTACAAGCCCGGAACCAAAAGTGCCCTGCTTTCCGAAGTGCTCCCTCCGTTCGTTCACGATGCCCTGCGAAAAGCCCTGCCCTTGTTTGGCAAGAAAATGAAAGGTTACTACACCAACGAAGCCATCTTGGTCGGGGTGGAATCACGCACCTCATCGCCCATCCGTATCCCGCGTGACAAGGACACCCTGCAGCATCCACAGATCAAGGGATTGTATCCCTGTGGTGAGGGTGCCGGCTATGCCGGAGGAATCGTGTCTGCCGCCATTGACGGCATGAACTGTGCGGATGCGATAACCGATTGAAAAAATAATTGGAAAATAACCTGCTGTTGCCTTACATTTGCTAACGGTAACAACGATCAGCGAAAGTAGCTCAGTTGGTAGAGCATCAGCTTCCCAAGCTGAGGGTCGCGAGTTCGAGCCTCGTCTTTCGCTCAGCTGATTAAGCATATTAGTCCCATTGCTAACCAAGCATTGGCCAAAGCCTGTGGTGAATACTTGATGATATGCAATAACTTAATTTAAGGAATATTGATAGAATCTCCCCTTCTTCTCGCCTTTGATCGCTCCTTGTTTGAGTAAAAAGGACAGCCGCACTTTCACGTTAGCTTCTAACCGTTCAAAATTACCGTTCGGTTCATACTTGGTCTTGATCTCATCCAGGATCTCATCCCGGTTCCCTTTTCCCAGGGTTTTAATCACAAACAGGATCCGCTTATCCACACTGTCGGAGACATTGTATTCCGACGGGACGTTAATTTTCAGCTGCCTGTTCATCTCACGTTCGGCTTTCCCGCTGTCAGTCCGGCTTTGTAACCGCTTTGATTTGTCCGCATCAAAACCCGGACCGACCGTCATATCGGTTTCTGACTTCAATCCGGCAATTGTGGTATCGATACTCCTTAATTCGGCTGCCAGTTTTTCCCTCCGTTCGGTCAGGAATTCTATCACGTCAAGTTCCGATATTTTCATATCAAGCATTTTTAAATGAGTTAATCACCTTCAAAATTAAACAACCAAAGTTAAGTTAGCAAATTATAAATATAGGAAAACAGCCGATGGTAAAAACAGTTCGTACGTACGAAACGGCGTTTCGTTATATTAAATCCCGCGTTCGCAAATTAAATTTTTAAATACACTCCCGACAATGCAATTTTCCATACTAATTAAAACAAACTAATTATGGAAAAGCCACTTGAAAACAACGTTGAGAATTACCTCCGAATCGAAAAGGAATTCATAGGTTCCGCGGATTACTTCCCAAGCAACTCCGCCTCATTCTGGGATTTGATAGATACCGTGAGCAGTATGACGGTCACCGGTACCACCACCTCGAACAAGACAACCACCGGTGCTTACTAAAAAAGCGAAACGTTTTCAAAGGCCACTTGACACGGCGGGCTTGACGCAAGGGCGTAGCGGAGCAAACGTGTTTGGTTGCATTTTGGTGGAAAATGAATATTTAGCCATCGAGATGATGCAGGAATACATCCATACCCATGAAAATCTCCTGTTGCTGGGGACAGCTCAAACGCTTGCTGAATTGAGGCACCTGACCATTAAACTCAAGCCGGAGATCATTTTTTTGGACCTGATTATCCCCTCCGGCGGATACAGGGATTTCGATTATGGCATGTTACCGGACCATGCAACCGTTGTCGTCGTTTCGGGTATTCCGCTGGCCTTGTATGACAAAAAGCACCTGCTTAAAAATCCGATCGAATTGCCCAAACCCGTATCCCACGAAAGTTTCAACAAATGCGTGGAACGGGTCATAAAAGAAAGGAAGAGGGAAGCATGCCGATAAAAGGGGAATCAGGCGATTATTTTGTTGTCCGTACACCGAGACTGCCGTTAAAGGCATTGAACGGAATTCACCGGACTGACCCCTCAACGGTTTCAACTTTTATCGGGGCACTAAGAACCCTCGACCCGCAGGTCGAGGATGCGCTGTTCCTTGCCAGTAGGATACTTCACGATGAAATCAAACACCATCTTGACAATAACCTGCAATTTCCTGAAAAACTCGCTGTTACCGCCTATAAATACCTGCTGCGGATGTCAAGCCGGGCGACCCCTTTTGGCTTGTTCTCTTCCATAGCCCATGGCACGGTCGAGCCGGCCCAAACCGATATCCGGTTGACCGGTAACATCGCCCCGCATACCCGCATCGACATGGAGTTGTTCGAATCCATGCGCGACACCCTCCTGTTGGACCAAGCATGTTATCCTTTTCTTACATTCTTTCCCAACAGCTCAATACATATACACGAAGACCACTACCGCTTTTTCATCTACCGCAATCGCGACGGCAGGCAGGAATGTCATTGGATCCGCGTGGCAAAAAACCCACTGATCGAGGCTATCCTGCAACGGGCACGGACCGGCGCCACCTTCGCCGCCCTGCTCGAAACTGCCGCCGCTTTTCACATCCCCCAAGAGCGGGGAAAGGATTTCATCATCCGGTTAACCTATGAGCAATTGCTGCACACAGACCTGGAGCCTACAATATCCGGAGATACCCAATTATCGGCCATTCAGTCCCTGCTTGGAAAAGTAACAGGGACCGGTAATGTGCCGTCAAAGTACTCCGGGTATTTGAAGCTCTGGAAGCTTTTGAGCCGGGTAAACAAGCAGAATGGCAGATTGGCAAGACTAGCTGCCCCGATGCCCGTTACCATCTTCCAGACCGATTCACTTACACACACGCATACCTGTAAACTCGGCAAAAGCCTTACGGACACGATTACACGTGAAATTGCCGAGCTGCATCCGCTTTACCAAAATCCGATTCCCAAACACCTATGTGAATTCCGCGACCGCTTTTCTGAGCGGTATGGAGAGCAGGAAGTACCGCTGCTTGAGGCCCTTGATCTGGACCGGGGAGTCGGTTACGGCAACCCTACGGCCCAATATTTTCACGAAAACCCCTTGCTTGACGGACTCAGCTTCGCTCACGCAGCAAATGCCCGAACCGGAGATGCTTCCGAAAAAATCTTTCGTAAATACCTGTCTACCGTTCCGGAACGTGGACAGCGCATTCTGAAATTGGAACCGGAGGATTTAGCCGGTCTGCAGCAAGGCGGGGGCATCCCGATTCTTCCCGATCAGGGATGCTATGCCCTAGGAAACCTACTGACTACAAATCCCGGCAAACAACCCGATCCCCAAAACTTCCGCTTTCACCTGCTGGCCTGTGGGGGACCGTCGTCTATTCCGTTGATGACCCGGTTTGCACACCTCGATAGCCGTTTGCTGGAAAGCCTGAAAGATAGTGCCGCAGCCGAACAACAACTCTATCCCGATGAAGTTATCGCCGAAATCGTGCATATGCCGGGTAAACGGATCGGCAACATTCTGCTACGCCCGTCATTGCATCCCTATGAAATACCCGTGCTGGGACGGAGCACCTTACCCATGGAATACCAGATCGGCCTATCGGACATCCTGGTGTCGGTCACAGCCGGTGAAGTGGTATTGCGTTCGAAACGGCTTGACAAAATCATCAGGCCAAGGCTGAGCTCCGCACACAATTACCAGTCTGGCATGAACGTGTACCGTTTCCTTTGCGACGTTCAGGAACAGCATGCATACCGGCTGTTCTGGGATTGGGGCGATTCGCCCAGATACCACACATTCCTCCCCAGGGTGTGCTACAAACACCTGATCCTGCACAGGGCACAATGGAACATTCCGTCACATGTTTACAGGGAGATAAAGAATCTTGCCAAAAATCGGGCTATAGACACTGTCCGGCATCGTTACGGGATACCCGAGGACGTTGTTCTTGCCGATGGTGACAATGAAATTCCGCTGAAGCTTACCAACGGGCTATCGGAACGTATCTTTCTCCACGCATTGAAGGCAGGGAATGTGCGGCTTTATGAGCCATTGTATCCCGAATTTTTTTCACCGGTGGTTGATGAACGGGGAAGATCTTACCACAACGAAATCATCATTCCTTTCTTTCTGCGCGGGAATTCTTCCCTGGCCCGAAAGCGGAAGATACATTGCAATTCTTCCGTACAACGTGTTTTCCCACCAGGCAGTGAGTGGGTTTACCTGAAACTGTATTGCGGTCAAAAGGAAACTGACCGGATTATTGCCAATCACCTTTCCCCCTTTCTGGCCGGTATTGCCAAAGAAATCCCGCTGAAAAAATGGTATTTCATCCGTTACCGGGATACGGACCATCACCTGCGGGTGCGGTTTCATCTTGAAGATGCCGGCAATGCTCCGAAACTGATGACCTTATTAAACAACAAGTTCGGAAAATTGATCGAAAGCAGAACCGTCCATAGCATCCAGTATGACACCTATATCCGGGAGGTAGAACGGTACGGAGGTAAAAGTATCGAACTCTGCGAAGCGATTTTCCATCAACACAGCGAATTTGTGCTGCGGATTGCTCCGATGTTCCTTAAACCGGAAATGGGACAAGGAAGATGGATGCTTGCGATGAAAGGGGTGGATCAGCTGCTGGACGCATTCGCAATTTCCAACCCGGGAAAACTCGATTTGGTATCCGCCTGGCGTTCGGCCATGCTTACGGAATACGCCAAACCGGACGAACTCAAACGGAAACTTGACGTCCGTTACCGTGAGGTGAAAAGTAATCTTACGGACTATATGGAAAGGGGAGGGATCTATCCACCGGTTCATGGAGACCTGCGGAGCTCGATCGTATCCTTTGCCAATGGTATAAAACTTGCCTTTGGCAAAGACTGGTCAATATCGGGCCGCAATGAAACGACCAATCTGTTGTTCAGTTTGTCCCATATGAACCTAAACAGAATGTTCTACAGCAACCAACGGGAGAATGAGCTCGTTGTCTATCATTTGCTTGCCAAATATTACCTGACGGTTTCCAAGAAATACGAGCGCTTTTTGGATCAGAAAACACCCTCCGTTCTTCCAGAACCGAGGGTAGCAGCTTTCCGATAAGCGTCCGGTTACCCGATACCCAGCTTTTGGAAGACAGCTTCTTTAAACGATGATCCCAAAGGAATATTACCTATGCTTCCCTGCATGATGATCTCCCGGGGTGTCAACTTCTCAACATAATCCAGGTTGACAATGTACGACCTATGTACGCGCATGAATCTATCCGGAGGCAGCTTTTCCAGCATATTGGTCAGAGATTCCTGCACGATGTGTGTTTTATTCAGGGTTTCTATCTCGACATATACCCGGTCTGCTTTGATAAAAAATATGTCGTCATGTTTTACGATCAGGTTGCTATATCCCGATTTCACTGTGATAAAGCTTTTCGTCTCTTGAATACCGGCTTTTCCAAGCTGCAACCGTGCTTTGTCGACAGCTTTCAGGAACCTTGGGTAATCGTAGGGTTTAACCAAATAATCTGCTACATTGTATTCGAAGCTTTCCACGGCATATTCATGGGATGCGGTCACAAAGATAAATAACGGCGGACTGGCCAGACTCTTCAGTAATTCCATCCCCGAAATCCCAGGCATCAGGATATCGGAAAAAACGAGCTGTATTCCCTTTCCCTGCCCGATGTGGTTAAAAGCGGACATGGCATCCTTGAAAACTCCCTCAAGCCTGAGAATCGGTGTTCTATGGATATGCCCTACGATGTCGGCTCTCGGCAATGGGTCATCTTCGACAACGATGCAACTAATTGTGCTTTGGTTCATTTCAGATCGATTTTGAGTTTGACGTGGTAACTCCCGTTTTCCCTCCACGTGGTTATTTCATGTTTTTCTGGATAATAGTATTTGAGACGCTTAGTAGCGTTTTCAAGCCCCACACCACCGAAAATTCGCCCTCCGTTTTCGTCGGGTTCCGGTATAATTGCAGCGTTCAAGATTTCCATATGAAAGACATTGTTTTCCATCCAGGCCTTGATTTGAATCCAGTTATTATCCGGGTGCACTTCCGGCCCGTGCTTGAATGCGTTTTCCACAAATGGGACTAGGATAAGCGGGGCGATTTTATAGGGCTTGTCCACGTTTTCGACATCGTAGTCTATTTTGATGGCATCACCGTATTTGAGCCGGTTCAATTGCACATAGTCTGACAGGAAAGCCGTTTCCCGGGAAAGGGCGATCCGATTACTGTCGGATTCGTATAAAATGTACCGCATCAAACCGGAGAGCTTTAAAATCATTTCGGGTGTTTCCTGGTCGAACCGCTTGGCCATGATGTAGATATTATTCAGCGTGTTGAACAGGAAATGCGGCGTGATCTGAGACTTGAGGAATTTCACTTCCAGTGAGAGGTTCGCATTTTCCAATAGCGCATTTTTGTATCCGCTTTCCATCAGTGACTTCATCAGTTTGGGCCCGATTGGCAGGTAAACCATAAAGATGAAATCGAAAACAAAAACATCCAAATTAGGCAACCTGAACATTCCCGCGATGCCATTTTCTGTCACGAACTCCAGGTAATACCGCCACCGCTCGTCCGGGTTGGGGTACAGTTGCAGACTCAATTTACAGGTAAAATAATTTACAGTGGCCCACCAGGCATAGGCGAAGACGGTCCAAATCGGAATGATGTAGTATTTTCCTCCGAGAATCCCTTTGTTGACAAGAAAAGGTACGGTAAAGTAGAATAAGGGAAAGACAATGACCCAGTCCTTGACCGTAAAAAGCCATGTGTCTGGTCCGGCTAGCCGATTGTAGTTCAGGTAGTAGAACAGCGAGAAAAAAAACCAAAATACGATATGACAGATGATCCGGACTTTTCTGTCGTACCATTTGAACCAATTAAAGGTCAATTTTTTCATGCGATGCAAGAAATATGAAATACAATATTAGCAAGGCACATAACCCGATCGGATTAAGTCAAATAATACGGATTTCAATTTCTCACAATTATAACAAAACAAATCAAAAAAACCATTCTTTGGTGGGCTCGTTGTGTTGTTACAGATTAACGGAAGTTCGTAAAGTTTTCTGTGGTTGGCGGTCAGCTTACCGCAAGGTTTACCACCGGACAAGGTCGTGTCCGCCGTTGGCTACTAATTTGCCGTGTATGCTGGTAAAAACTTTGAATGATCCGATGAAATTCATATTTTTGAACCAATGATTGATTCAAGAAAACAACAGATCATCAAAGAAATCACCGCGAAATTCAATCCATCGCTGGTTGGTGTGTTCGGTTCTTATGCCCGAGGGCAGCAAGGGATTCGGAGCGATCTTGATATATTGATTGATTTCAATCACCGAGTCAACCTATTAGATCTTATTGGTCTTGAAAACGAATTATCCAAGAAACTAGGCATTAGAGTGGATTTGGTAACTGCTAGTTCGTTGCATCAACGTTTACGACCTATTATTGAGCGAGACTTGATCCGTATTACCTAATGGAAAAATTATCCTCCATTTATCTTCATCATATTTTGGAGTGTATTTCACGAATCCGAGCGTATACCAAAGACATCGATGAACAAGCATTTTTAAAAGATTTCCTCCTTCAGGATGCTGTAATTAGAAACTTCGAAGTACTAAAGGCCAACTTAAAAAGAGGATGCCTGACCTTTTAGACATCCCCCTGATTTTGCCGGGCCACCTTCATCCCCGCTTTTGCAGCCACCGCTGCAGCAACCAGCTTACCACAAAGCTCACCACCGCGCCGATGGCAGCCAACACTACGGTCTTGGCAATGTCATACACACCAAGGAAGGCCAAGGCACTGAGCAGTGTACCACTGCCCGTACCGATGCCGATTTGTTGGCTATTTTTCATCGGATTTGCCCTCCTCCTTTTTTGAAGTACCTTCCAGCGCTTCGGCCAGGGTTAGCGCAAGCGCTACGTATTTGGCCACAGCCACTACCCGGGGTGGTAATTTGAGGGGCGAAGCGATGATTAATTGGCTGGCCACGGCAAGCCCTTCTTTGATCCGATCGTATAAGGCCGGTTTTCCCGCTACGGGTAGTCCGACCGTATTTTCTTGCTGTTTCATTTGTTCGATTTTCGTAATAGATTTATTTAAAGATATTTATAGAACTTAGTAAGCCCAACGAAACTGTAACGCTCGCTACGCTCACGCCACTAGGTTTCTTATGGGCTTACTAAGTTGCCTGGGGGAGCAATAAATCCCAGTTCCAGGGTGGATCACTGAATTTAAAACTGCACCTTCCCCCTCGGGTTTTTATGCCCTTTGCAAACACGGCCTAGGATGTGGAAGCGAAGCGCCCCGGATCCCGTCGTGGAGCAAAGGGCTGAAACCCATTCTCCACCACCACCCTATCATTCCCTTTTTCAATCTGTTCCACCAGGAGTGGGTACACATAGCGGTATGCCGCCGCCGAGTGCATCACCTGATAATCACCATCCAGCCGCTGCCAATACGAACCGGTGAGCGGGCAGCCCGCGGTCTGCGTATGGTAATTGCCAATGTGGATGAATACCAGCCGGTAATTGGGTATTTCGGTTATTTCAATCATTCCCCGGTGCATATGCGGATACTTAACCCCATAGCGGGCGTTCATGCCCGCACCGTGATTGAGCGAGAGCCCATACTCCCCTTCGGGAATGCAGGTGAGGCCCTGAACCTTCTCTACACGGATGCTGTCTTCCAGCAGGTAGCAGGCGAAGAGCCTGTTGATATAGAGGTGGCTGAGGGTACTGTTCTTTCCCTGCGCCACGCGGGTGATTGTTATTCTATCCATTTTTAATTCTCAGTTGTCGGTTTCAAAACCGGAAGTCATCACAAGCTCAGCATCCACCAACGTTCCGAGGAACACGCTATCGGAGGCCGATCGGCGTATGCGATCCATTAGGAAACCGTAGCAGTGCACCGTACCGTTCAGCATCTCCGCTGCCACCTGCATATCCAGTTGCCCATCTCCCCTGCAGGCCGTGCCCTCGCTCAACACCAGGCGCTGATGGGTCTGGTTGTACACCAGCAGATAAGCAGGCACATTATTATCGATAAGCATGCTGTCGACGGTCATCCAGCTAAGCGTGAATACCCCTTCGCCGAAGGCAAGCTCCGGATAACGCATCGGCGGCAATGGCCCGCAGCTAACCAATACCCGTTCGGCACTGACATACAGGTCGGGGTAATCGCCGGCAATCGCATCCTGGAGCACCTGCCGGGTTGCCCAGTTGGGGCCTGACAGTTTCTTCCGGTTGCCCGGCTTGAACGTATCGGCCAGCACGGGCACGAGCGGTGCAAGGAACTGCGTGGCCAGTTTCATCCGCAGCCGCTGTGCCTGCTGCGCGGGACTGGGTGGGGTGGTGCGCGGCTTGGGTGCCGAGCGCACATAGGATACGCCGTTGCGTGTGTAGTAGACGAGGCCTCCCACCTTGCCGTGCGGGGTACCTCCTGTTAGAATAGCCATATTGCTCATGAATAAGAGAAGTAAGGGGGGCCATGCCCCCTTACCGGTGATACCATTGATCTGCCTATTGGAAGGTAACTTCCCCTAAGTAGACCGTTTTTGAAACCTTCCTGCCATCGTGGCTGGCGAAGAACATCCACGCGTGGCCGGTTTGCCCCACAAAGGGCGCCGGCACGTCCACCACCGCCTCGCCATCTTCCCGCGTGGCGGGCGTGTCGGTGGTGATGAACAGCTGCCGCTCCACGTTGTGCACCACGATGTAGGCCACATCGTTGCTGGCACCCCCGAACTGGTTGGGCGTAGGGTCCCAGGTAAGGGTGACCGATCCCTCTGCCACTTCCAGCGAACTGGTGAGCGGGATGAACAGGCCGCCGTCACTGAGCGTGACGGCCGGATAGTCCAGCTCAAAATCCGGCGCTGCACCGATAACCGCCTGCTCGATGTTGCGCTTCACCGCCATGCTGAACTGCGCTGCCGTGAGCCGCCGGATGTGGCGGAAGCCCACCGAGAGGATGCCCTGCAGGGGCGACAGAAATTTGGTGACCAGCGCAAAGCGGAGCCGCTGGGCCACCTGTGCTTCGGTGGGTGGCACCGTACTCTTTTTCGCCAGGCCACGCAGGTAGTGGATGCCGCGCCAGCTTGCGCCGATCACGCTGCCCACTTTTCCGGAAAAGGTGCCGTTGGCACCGTTAATGAATTTTGCCATTGTTTTTAATTTTTTAAATTATTACTTCAATTTATACTCCTGCCAGTGTTTCGATGTACCGGTACGATGACTGACGGAGGCAAACATAGTTCACTGTTTTACAGCCTCATAGGTGTGTCACCCCGTTGTCACCGCTTTCGGACGATGTTGTCACCAACCTATGGCTGGAGTGACAGGAATGTCACCGGGGTAAACACCGGAATACGGGCATAAACGTGCGTAGCGTGGGCCGGCCACCCCTGGCCGAAAGGCGCCGTATCAGGGAGTAGTCTGCTGGCTGTTTCAGTGCGGTCTCCTTGCGATATCAGTGCGGCGAACCGCCAGCGGAACGCCAGCTCACCGCAGGCATATGGCTACCCCATGCGCGGCGGTTAGGGAGCCGTCCGGCAGCGGGCGCATGCAGCCTATGGCCTTTTGCCCCATTTCCAGAAATAGCAGTCGCTGAGGTCCTCCTCGCGGTATCGGATCCGGTTATCGGCGTTGTACACAAACCGGAGTTTGCCGCTGTTGCGGTAGCGTGTTACCGTGCGCGGGTCCACCAATAAGAAATCTGCCGCTTCCTTGCGGTTGTACAGGGTGTCGGGTTCCGGTTCGGCTGGTTCAGCCGCTTCATTACTGCCCGGCAGGTTAAACGCCATCACGCCGGCAAGGAGTTGTCTATTGATTTCGATTAAGTGGTCTTGTTGGCTGATCAACTGCTGTTGCTGGCTGATCAGTACTTTCAGGTAGCTTTTCATGGGTAAAACAGGCTTAATAGCCCATCTTCCATAGCAAGTCTGGCGCAGGGCGCCCCGTGGGAGATGCTTGGCTAAGGTAAATTAACTGATTAGATCCTTCGCAACACGAAGTTACGTAAACGTTTCCGCTGGATCAAAAGTCGATAACGGCGGCAGGTCCGGCCGTTGGCCATCCATTGAAATAAGAAGTGACACAACGCACCAACCGTCTACCCTTGCGTATTCCAGCAGAAATGATTCCGAAAACGTATATTCAAGACGCTGACGGAGGTTCGACAGCCCAAATCCCGTATGCTTTCGCCGGAGCGAGTTGTTGGGACGGTTGCGCGTGGTAATAAACAGGTAGGGATATCGGTAATCGACATGCAGCTCAGCCTTTTCCTTCAGGAAATCGCCATGCGCAAAAATATTTTCCACCAGCGTCAGTATTCCCATCGGCACGATGCGCGATCGTCTGAGCGGTCCGTGCATAAGGATGTCTAACCGCACTAAACCATTAAAACGCAAATCTGTGATACGAATGATCTTTTTCGTCATTTTCAGTTCCTTTTTCACAGATACCGTCTTTTTGTTCCGGGTGGCCAGGCAATAGTACAGCACATCCAGCAAGAGGTCATAAGCTTCGCCCAAACGGGAAGAGCCGGTGAGGCTTAGTTCGCGCAGCAACGCAAGGGCATTGAGCAGAAAATGTTCCGGCAAATGCATATGTGCCCACTTATGCTGGAGTACAGCCAATCGCTTTTCCAGTTCGGCTACATTGCTCAGCACCCGTTGCCGATCAACCTCCATCTTGTGCATGGTATAGTGGCGCACACTGTAAAGCAGGCAGAGTACCAACGGAAATAAGACGGCAAACACATTGGTCACCTGAAAGACCAGCCCCCGCAACGAGCGGATGCGGATTTCCAGTGCGCCGGAATAGTGACTGACCAGTGCGATGAGCACTAACATCACCAGCCACTCGGCGCCCAAGGCGATCCATATTGTTTTAGGCCGCCAGCCAACTACCTTTCCGACCCACGGAAACAATCCATACACATTTCCATAAAAAAGCAGCGTACCCAAGGCGACTTGCAGAAGCAGGTCTGGATTGTTTAACAAACCCGCCACGAGCGACGAGCGTGTATACGTACAGTAGGCGATAACCAGCAGTACAAAACCAGGAAGATGTCGGCTAAAATTCTTCATCCGGCTTATGTTTTCCAAGCATTCGGGCCTTCCAAAATGCATTGAACTGCTCGGCATAGGCCGGACCAATGACAAACGAATCGCCGTTATGCAGTGTGACCATCCCCTCACCTAGTTCACGGATGCTTTCAACCCGGACAATAATCGATTTGTGAATGCGGATAAAGCGCCCGGTTATCCCCGGTTCCTTCAGAAAACCTTTGAGTGTGTGGTGCACCACATATGAGCGGGCGGGTGTGTGAACGATGATGTAGTCTTTGGCCCCTTCCACGTGTGTGATATCCGGAATGGATACGGCATATTGCCTCCGTTTGGAGCCATCATTGACGAAACGCAACATGTCTCCGTCTGACTCAGCCCTTAACGATTTGCTGAGTTTCGTAATTTGCCGTAAGAGCTGACGTTCGCGAAG
This sequence comes from Parapedobacter defluvii, assembly GCF_014642075.1. GTDB lineage: Bacteria > Bacteroidota > Bacteroidia > Sphingobacteriales > Sphingobacteriaceae > Parapedobacter > Parapedobacter defluvii. The sequence continues at coordinate 52,090 of NZ_BMIK01000013.1, forward strand.
GGGTTTAAGCAGAAAGGCATCGGCATCCGTATCATTGGCCTCATCCAGATGTTCGGCATGACCCGTCAGGTAAACGAAGCGCTGACACTTATCGCCCAATAGGGTCACGGCCGAAAAACCATCCGTGCCGGGCATTTCCACATCGCAAAGGATCAGTGCTACCATTTGCTGTTTGTCTACATATTCCAGTGCTCTTGCCACACCCGTAAAGACTTGTACGGTAATGTCCGCTCGCCCCAAACCTTCCACAACCCGCTTGGAATCGGCCAAAGAAAGCGGTTCGTCGTCAATGATTATAATCTGAAAAGCCATGGCCTGATAAGCTTAATTGATGATCGATCGGTTTGAAGATCGGTTTACAAACGTAAAAGTAGCAAAAACGTTTTATCGAATGAAATGCCTTTGTTGTCGAAACACCCCCTTGGCGGCGTCGAAATTCAGTAGGAATCGGTCTTAAAAGCCTTCATATTAGCAAAAAACACAGAAAATGAAAAGAAAAACACAAACACATGCATTGGCTGTACTAGGTATGGCCATCCTCGCTTCCGCTCCCTTTCTGCAGTCTATTGCCAATGACCCCGCAAAGGCGGACTATGCCGCTGCAGTTGCCAGTAAGGATCAACCCAAAGAGGACGACGATGATTTCAACGGCATCCGGTTCAAGCTGTTTTTTCCAAACTAAGCCACTGCCCGCCAATCATCAAACCGTAGTGTCATGACAACCAACAGCCGCATGCTTTTCTTAATCGGCGTGGCCTTTCACCTGCTGGTCATCGCAGGGCACAACATACTGGCCACTGCCGATGGCGTAAGGACGATATACGGCTGGCGGCTGCTGCCGGTACCCACAGAACATAGGCTCCGTGCGTTGCTTAGCCATCCTGTTGCCGCACATTACGGTATCTTTAGTGGCATCGGGATGGGCTACGGCTTCTACGCCCCGCAGGTGGGCAGCCCCTATGTTGCCATGCTGGAACGTAAATCAGGCGGTCATTGCGATACACTGTTCCATCCGGGGCTGCGTACAAGTACCGGTATCCTGCGGTTTTCGTCGGCATTGGACCTCTTTCAGTGGCTCACGGTGGCACCTGACACGGCTGCTCACGGCATGGCGAAACAACTGGTTGATGAACTCGCCAAGCAATACCGGCGGCGTTCGGGAGCGGACAGCGTACGGTGCCATATTTACCGTATCCAGCCGCCGAGTTTCCAGCGGCCTTCAGACGGTATCGGGCTGAGGGAGGTTTTTTCTTCATCCGGTTATTCAATACCGTAACCGCTATGCTTACACACTTTTTCTTCAAAAAGCCAGTCGGTGGCAACTACCTCCAACTGCTGCGCATCGGTACCGGGTCGGTACTCCTCTTCGCCGTGCTGGAGCTTTGGCCCGACTTTGATGCGCTGTATGGACCCGATGGTGTGCTGCCGCATTCACTGGTGATGGAAATCCAGTCTGCGGTTGGCCTATCGTATCCCACTATCCTTCAGGAAATCCATTCCGTCACGGCATGGCCTTATGCCGTGTTAACGCACGGCACGGTAACCCTGTATGCTATTCTGTGTATACTACTGGCTTTTGCACGCCGGCTACACCGGATTGTGGCGGCCGCGTTACTGTTGCTACATAGCAGCCTGTTTACCGTGCAACCCCTGTACAGTTATGGGTTCGATTTTCTGGGGAGTGTAGCCCTGTTCTATTGCTTATTGGCACCCCGGCGGCCTTCAAGTAGCTGGGCAAGACCCTGGCTGCGTGTATTGCAGTTGCATCTTTGTTTGATTTACTTTTTCAGTGGCGCCGGCAAAGCTCTTGGCCACACCTGGCGAAACGGAGCTGCGCTCTACAAAGCGCTGGGAGTTCCCGCAATGCCTCCGCTGCTACCCCTTGATACGGCCTTACCCACCCTCGGCGAATATCCCTTCGCATTTGCCATAGGGGGTTGGGCAGTAATTATCCTTGAATTGGGGTACGCGGCTGGCATCTGGTGGCGGCGCACATATTCACTATTTCTTTACGGTGCGATTTCGCTTCATGCGGCTATCGCATTGCTGCTCGGATTGTACCATTTCTCACTTTTGATGATTGTTTTCAACTACTGTGCGTTCTGGACGGATCCGCCAGCCCAGTACGGGAATAGGCAGGATGGCACACCGGAGGCGGCCAAGTCTACGTCTACCGGATACCGCCCTGTAATGTGATGCGACCGCAAGTCCTGTCAGCCGGTTCCGCCCGCCCGCCGCCATCGTCTATTCTTATTGACATGTTTGATCATTTTTACCACTTTTGGAAGCACTATTGCCCAGACATCCGTGATATCGCCCGTGCTTACCTAGCTACCCATCACCGGATGGTGATGTACCGACGCGGCGAGGTAATTAAAGTTCCCGACGATTATTTTCCCTACCTGTGCATCGTACTTGACGGCACGGTGGGCGGCTATCAGTATAACCGATCGGGTAAGCGGAGCCTGCGTGAACTGCTATTGCCGATGGACTTTTTTACCGGTACGGAGCACACGTTCAGCGACCGGAAAGCCAGTGTAGAGTTTGTGGCGTTGCGCGCCACTACCTCATTGCAGATTACAATTGCAGATGCCCGGAAGGCGCAGTCACTATTTTTCGAAGTCAGCGAGCTATTCCATGTATTAAAACAGCGCAAAATTCTCCGGTTGCGCAAGCTTGTGGCGCTTTATCAAGAGGATAGGTACTACGACCGCTATGCGCTTTTCCGTGAATTGCTACCAGATGTCGCAACTACCCTAACCAACGGCACCCAAGCCGAACTCCTGCACATGAGCCTTGGGCATTTGAAGAAGTTGAAGAAGCGGTATGTAGAAGAAGAGTAAAAATAGTCGCGAGCTGTGCGCCCATTTTGGCTTGTTGTGAAGGGTATCTTTGTTTTTATGAAGGCAGCAGAAGACAATATCATCATCTCCTATCTACTACGTACCCTCCTTACGTTACTGGCAAGTGGTTATGTGACTATCGCGCTTTCGGCTGAATGCCACGCTGAGACATACCTGATTTACCAGCGTTCGCAATGTGTGTATGCCTTCGGGCTCCAGGGCCGATTATCATTGCTACCAAAGACGACGGTACGCATATACCACGAAGGGTCAATCAATGCGGGTTTGCGACCAAACATCCGATGGGAGAAGCAGAGCGAAAGGTCTGGGAGAATACCATGAGTAGCACAGACACACATGCAAGAAAAAACAGCAATCCGGTTAGTTGGCTGGATTTCCATATCGCTACGCATAATCGCAGGTATGCGTTGTTCACGCGATGCGTGTGTCGGTTCGCTTAAAGTAAGGAGCCACACAACCGATGGAACATCGGTATCGGCACGCATATAGGAGATCACACAAATTAGATGAATGATTTTTTTAAACATCAATAAATTTTCAACCATGAAAAATTTACTTTCGGTTATGGTGGCAGCGTTATTTGTTACCGCCACTTCAAGCGCAATTACGGTGAATGTTCCGAACACCGACAAGGAAAAGACGGAACAAAAAGAAAAAGTCAGTCCTGATCAGCAAGTGGAAACGGTACAGGCTGCAACGTTGGTATCGCTTACCAAGGTTGGGAAAACAGAGCTTTCCACATTAAAAACAATTAAAGCTATAAAAAAGCGCTCCGCCCCCGTGTATTACGGCTGGGACATGTCGAACCCGTCTAATCCAGTCTATCGAAGGATTGACGGGCCGTTGGAAATCAATGAAAAATGTGATGCTGGTACAAATGATTGTGTATTAGAATCCCAAGACGACCATGGCGAAACCATTTCAGCCGAGGATGCCGATAATTTTGGCCTGACCCCAGCCCAAGGCAGTTCACCCGAAGGCCAATATCTTTTCGATTGAACAATGTTAGATTACTGCTAGCCACCGTCAATAGCCAAATCAATCAGCGATTTCAATTTGGCTATATTGTCGTTTGAACTCGGTCTTGGAGGGGAAGCACTGATCAGCTTCCCCTTCTTGTCGATGATCAGTAAACTTGGATAACCGGTCAGGTTATAATGCTTTACGATAGGAGCATTCTGCCCCTGGCCATTGGTAATCAGATCAATTCCGCCTTTATGTGTATACAGGCCGGATTTAATGCCCTTTTCTTTCCAAAATTCGATTGACTTATCCACGCTTATGGTAATAAACACGACTTCTTTCTTCTTATAATACGAAATGATTGGTTCCATCATTTTCTTTAGATTTCGGCATGGTATGCAACCGGTAAACCAGAAATCCACGACAACGGCTTTGCCATGGAAATCGGCTAGGTTCACCAAATTTCCGGAAGAGTCAGGCAGCGAAAATTCATAAGCGAGCTTGCCGACCCCACGGTTGGCATACAGGCTCAATGCCAGATCCCGATAAGGCCATGTCGTAATGTCTCTACTGATGTCATGAAGATAATTTTCGGATGGGAGTTCATTTCTGATGAGGTACGAGGCTCCCATCAGCAATAATCGCTCCTTAATCCTTCCGGCATATTTTTCGGTCAGTATCCGGTAAAGCTCATCTTCGGTGACCGCTATTTCTTTCGAATCTTTAGTGCCGAATGCCATTTGCTTTATCAGAAACAATTCCTTAAAGAGCAGGTAATCCATAAAATAAGGTGATTGATGCCAATCGTCCGAAAATGGGACATCGAAATCAGGAAGCGACTCCATCAAGATCTGATAAGCCACCCGGTTGAACCTGTCTTTCTCCTCTTTTTCTATACTTGCTCCTCCTACCATCATCGCATTGACTACAGAGATCAAGGTTAAATTGCGCCGACCGATGATATCAAAATAAAGCCGGTTATAAACCTCCTGCTCAACACTGTCTTTATAGCCGTTTAAAAGGGTGATCTGTTGCTCTGCAATTTTTTTTCTGAGGGTGATAAACCGCTGGACATAGGCAGCGGCATTGCTGTCCATATTATTAGCGTCAAATTTATAATCGTTTTCGATGGACTCCAACCCAAGTTGAAGGTTCAGTCTAACCGCGCCTTTTCCACGGAAGCCCAATGAATCTTTGTTTATCCGAATACGGATACTATCTCCATCACGTATCAGAAATGCAAATTGTTTCAGAAAGAAGCCCGAACGTTTTACGCTTCCATTCCCAACTGGCGACATATAATCTACTTCCATAAAATTGGTCCGGTCCGACAGTTGAACGGGAAAACGATGCAAGTCCTGATTGTTGACTTTCTTTACATAGGTTCTTGTATGGATGTTATTAGGATATCTAAAGGATAAATAATCGTTAAGACGTATTAATAGCTCCCCCTTGGTATGAGAAGCATTGCTGTCCGCTATTTCGACCTCTATAATTGCAGACAAGCCGCCCGCATTTACCCGTTGGCAATTGTTGGTTGTGTCCGCTTTTACATCGCAGGAATACAAGATAGCGACCAGCCCCATCATATTGAGGTATTTCATGGCTACCGATCGTTTTGTTGAATCTTGCTTAAGACTATTTCATCGTCCGGGATGGGGAATACATAGCGAGGCGATCCGGGAGCAAGTGTATACTCTTTCCCGCCGATATTTCGGATAAGCGTAATATTGGCCCCAATCGCATTCAATCTTTTTATGTCTGTCCATCGCAATCCTCTCCAAACCAGCTCCTTCCGACGCTCCCACAATATCCTATCCAATGTAGCAGCAGCCGACTCGAATTTCAATGAAACATATTCACCGGTTTTGTACCGCTTCTCCAGCAATGTATCCATCGTACGCAATGCACCGTCGTTATCACCTCTACGTGCCTGGCACTCGGCTTTAATTAAGTAAATTTCATCGGTGGCCAAGCCGGTAGACGGATAAACCGCCACGCCGATATATCCCCTTTTGACGTTGTAATTTCCCAACGTGTTTTTCAGGAAATAAATCTGTAATCTCAGATCATTTACATCATATTTATTGATCAGATCCGGATCTACTCCTATCGCTGGTCGAAGGTTGTATCCGGAAGTTTCGGGATATGATCCTGACTGGGTGGAAAAATAGATTACCTCAAGCGTGTTATTGCTGAAAGGGGTCGCAGCAGCCACATCTACCGTATTGTAATCTATCAACGTGCTGTAAAGCATTAATGTACTATCTGCATATTTTTCCGCATTTCCAAAATCGTTCAAGCTCAGATAAATCCTCGATAGCAAGGCATATGCAGCGGCCTTTGACGGCCTGTTCCGGTGCAGGTGCTCCGGCGGTCCCGCCAAAAGGCTGGCAGCCTGGGCAAGGTCCTTAAAAATCTGCTGATAATTTTCTGAAACCGTTGCACGCGGCGCGATCCTGTCAACATCCGGACTCAGTCTGAGGGGCACTCCCAGGGCCATCGGGTTGGATGGATCAAATAAAGCCCCAAAATTCTGGACCAGGTTATAGTAGGCGTAGCCACGGGCAAATAATGCCCACCCCTTTATAAAACCCGCCTCCTCCCGGTCGTGAAAATCGCTTTTCTCCAATATATCCAGTACACTGTTGGCATAAAATATCTGCGTGTATGGGACATTCCAGTCGGGAATGTTTGTCGCCCCTTCGTAAATGTCTGCTGCCCATGTGTAGGCGTTTCGAGTTACCGGGTCAATCAGTGCGGAAAATGCGGCATCATCAACGATGAAGTATTCATCTGCCGAAATCTGGGGAAGGCCGGGCGTGTTGTTGAATATCCCTTTGTTTTCCAGTAATCCCCTGAGGTCTTCAAGGGTGTTCGGAATGAGGATATTGGCGGCGGGCTTTTTATCTAAAAACTCGCTTTTATTGCACGCAAATAGACTCAATGAGCATGCGATCAAATATGGAATGACGGTTTTCATATTCATTTAAAGGATAGTTTGCAATTAGAAATTTGCCGAGACCCCGATAGCAGCGGTCCTCGGAGCAGAAAATGAGGAGAGGCTTGGCCTTGGATTGTCCGGATCCAGGCCGTATTGGTTTGCCCTCCACAGATAGCAGACATTGTTCAGGTAAGCAAAGAACTGCAACGTTCCGGCCCGCCCTGACGGGTAATTCCAGCTAAGCCGGATGTCCTGCAAACGTATGTTGTCTCCTTTTACTACCAAAATGTCTGCGTATTTATAAATATCGTTACGCGGCAGGTTTGAAGGGTAGATCAGGGCAGGAACATCCGTTACCAACTCGTCGCCGGGTTGCTGCCATCGGTTGTCATAATCCCATCTGCTCATAAATCCGGCAGTGGTATAGATCGTACCGTTATCCAATGAGGGTCTTCTGATGTAATAACGCGAACGAAATGTGATATTGAACGATAATTGAAATGACCGTACCGTAAGCGTGTTTCTAAGGCCGCCATTCAGCTCAGGCACAAGGGATCCGATGTAATTGATGTTTCCGTAGTCCTGTGAATTGCGGACGCTGTTGTAGTTTGTCGACTTCTCACCATTGAAATAAATCTGGGGACTGCCCGTTTTGTCCAAACCGGCCCATTTGTACCCATATATTGCATAAAAAGGATAGCCCACAATGGGACTGTTATAGGTACGTTCAATTACTTCCTGGTTTGTAGAGGGATTTCCGTGGTAAGCGGTTACCTTGTCCTTATTCCAGCTAACGATGAGATCCGTATTCCAACTCAGTCTTCCTCTTGCGTTCACCGTATGCAATGTGACATCAACACCCCTGGTAGACGTATTGGCGGAGTTGGATGTATAGCTGGTTAAACCGGTCTGCGGGGCCAGCGGACTCTCGCCGATCAGATCAACCCCGCTTTTCCAGTAGGGTTCTATGCTTCCGCTTACCCGGCCATTGCCGGTGCCAAAATCTATCCCGCCATTCAGCACTTTGACCCGCTCCCAACTGAGTGAGGGATTCGGCGGGTTGGTAATCGTATTGTAGGATGCGCCCCACGTATTTCTGAGACCGGAAGCGTTTGCGGTGAGGTACGCCGAGATGCTTTTACTCACATTTCCGGTATATCCGTAGCTCAGCCGAATTCTCAGCACAGGAAGCCAATCAAAGGAGTAATATGGTTCATTGGCCAGGTTCCACAGCAGGCCCGCTGACCAAAGCGGCACGCCTTTTTGGTTTGGCTTTACCCCAAAGAGGTTGGACTCATCTTTTCGGGCACTACCGTTAAGCGTCAAGGTATTTCCATATGTATATGACGCATTTATATAATAAGACACGTAGCGGTCTACCATAAAATCCGATGCTGTCCGCGGAGCTATCCGCGTGGTACCGCCGGAGTAGAAGACGGGATAGTCTTCGTTAAAATTGACCAACGAGTTACCGTTTGTGCCGGTGACGTCGTTGTATCCGTAAAGCCTGTGGCTCTGGCTTTTGATTTGGTCATCCCTTACTTCAAATCCAGCGATCGCCGATACCGTATGCTTCTCTGCCCATCCGGTTTGATAATCCAGCTGCAACCTGCCATAATTTGAAAAATATTGTGTATTGCCGATATCCATGATAGCTCCAAGCGGTATGGGCCGCAGCACAGCCCCGTTTTCACGGTCGATCTGGGATACCCGATTGATTTCGTTGCGGGCGGTATATGAATTTTCCCCGTAAAGTGTTCCGCTTTCGGTACCGTGCCTTTGATACTGATAAAGCAGGGAGCCATTGAGCCCTTTGGCAATCTTGTAGGTTAATCCTGTATTAATCCGGTAGGCTGTCAGCGTGTTTGTCCGGTTGCTTTGGTTTTCATCAAGCGGACGATAAGCCCAGTCCAGCAGAAAGTCTTTTCCCGCTGTGTCTGCATAAGCAATTCCCAATGTACCGTCGGTTGCGGGCAGTGCATTTCCCCGTTCGTCGGCCAGCCTGGCGTATGGCTCGTATGGAGTGAACTGGCCGACCATATCTTTTTGCCTGCTTGAAGTAAATTGAATACCTGTAGTCAGTTCCAATCTGCGATCAAAGAAACCATATACGTTGTTTGCATTGAGTACCAACCGGTCATAGCTGTCCGTTTTCTTTTGGCTGAGGTTACGATCATAGTTCGCCGACAGGTAGAACTTGCTGTTTGCACTTCCCCCCGAAAAGTTCATCGCATATTGCTGGTTAAGTGTCTGGCGATAAATATAGTCGGACATGTCTCTCCGTATGTCAAACGGTTTCAGGGAATTGATCATTTCAAGGGAATCTTCCGCGGTGATCAGCCCCCGGGCTTTTTGGTGAAACACGTTTACCGCCGAAGGTACGGGTGAGTAGCCATTGTTGAGTGCGGTATTGAAGGTTCCTTTGTGATATAAATCTTGGAGAATGGCAATCCACTCGCTGTTGCCAAACCATGGAGCCTTAAAGAGATCGGGTGCCTCGCCTACTGTCAGATTTGAAGTGAGACTGGTCTTTATCTTTGTGCCATAGTCTCCACTTTTGGTTGTTATGACGATCACCCCGTTGCCCGCCCGCGTTCCCCAAATGGAAGCCGCAGAAGCATCTTTTAATATGGTGATCTGCTTAACATCATTTGGGCTTAAGGCATTGATATCGCCTTCATATGGAAAATTATCCACCACAATCAATGGTTTATCGTCCCCAAACAGGGTACTTCTTCCCCTGATTATGATGTCACTCTGATCATTCAGCATTTTATTTTTGTTGAATACCAGCCCACTGGTAACGCCGTCGAGCCGTTCCAGTATGCCTGTACTGTTGCTCCTTGCCAGCGTCGCACTATCAATCACAAACACACTGCCGGGCACCTGTTCTTTGTTGAACACTTGGTAACCCGTACTTATTTCCACCTCTTCCAGCATGTTCTCATTGGGAATCAGCACGAAATGGAACGTTCCGCTATTCTCTTCATCAAACTTTTGATTGATGGTCTGATGGCCGAGGTACGTGATGACCAGCGTACCGGAAGGTTCCGGCGATCGGAGCGTAAATTGGCCTTGATTGTTCGTAAGGGTTTTGGTCGTGGTACCTTTGATAGCAACAGTAGCGCCCGATACGGGGCTACCGATAGTATCTGTGATAATGCCCGACAGCACAGGCCCCGAGGATTCGGGGCGCTGTGCGCGGACTTCCAAACACATGATCGTCGCTACAGCCAACAGGCTGAGGTATATTTTGGAAAGGCCATACCCCGTCCCTGTGCGTAAATTTATTTTCATTCAGCATTGATAATTAACGGTTTAAGAAAATTTCGTTTTCAAAAACCGACCGACCAACGCCAAAGAAAAATTCTCGTATTATTTGCAGGTTTGGAAAAAAGCGTCTACTTTTAGCTATTGCATAGTAACCGAAAATAAACACCTTCTCCAACCTGAGCTAAAAACGGGTTTTCCATTCAGCATTGGGGTCGGTGGCAGCCGGGGAAGTTGGGCCTTTTTATTGGCCGTGCTTTCGGGGTTTGGCTATTAATGGTCTCTCCCCTACGCGCTTCTTGGCTGCGGTTAGTGGAAGGGATTTATTCAGGTGCTGCAATGACGTTCTTTATGTTGGATTGAAGGGATTGGGGTTGTAAGCGTTTGCTATCGCAAATTGCGATACCTAACGCAAGAGGCTTGCGGCGATAATAAACTGGCGGTTTGGTGTTGCTCGTTTTCATAAACATTTTGATCAAAATGAACGAGCAAACTAAAGGCGGGAAACTGTATCCTACTGACAATCCAGGGACTAGCAGCCCTCAACGCAATATTCAACAGATCCCGCCTAAAGATTGTGCAAATTTACACAATATCTTTAGACGTGGATTAAACCTGTTGCCTCGCGTTGATTTTTGAAGTTTTGCTAGTCTTCGGATTGTTTGCCGAGGCTCGTTCAACTCACGCTCTATCTATATCAGTAGACGTAGTTATCGTATTTCATGTCAATCCTTGATCGACAAAGCAAATATAAAAACTAAGTATATACTAAGCAAATGTTTTTAAAAAAATATGCCGAAAACAAAGATCGAATGGTTAATTGCTCGAAATGTTCGGACAATTAGAAAGGCAAAAAAGAAGACGCAGCGAGATATTGCTTCTTGTTTAAATGTTTCTGCGGGGTACATTGGCCAGATTGAAACCGAAGACTCGGCGAGCATGTATTCCTTTGATAATTTAAATGAGCTAGCAAAGTATCTTGGGTGTAGCATGCGGGATTTTATGCCCGAGAGTCCATTATAATCTAAAAGGCCAAAGCGCAGCAATTGTAAGGAAGTTATGCCTAACTATAAAATTAACCGGATATCGAAAGTTTTAGAGGAAAAAGGAATGAAAAATAATGATCTGGTTGTTCATCTAAAGGTTAAGAAAGAGACCCGTTTCGAGGTGGGTAAACAACAAGCAGCAACCTACTTTGAACACACTTAATGATATCGCTAAATTCCTTAAAGTCGACATAAGAGAGTTACTATATCAAAGTGAGTGGGTGAAGAATGAATAGGCTCTGTTCTTAAGGGAAAGAATGCGGAAGTGACGAAAGCAAAAGAGGCAAAGGAAGAAAACCCTTTTACTTTCAATTGATTAAGAAAATACCGGCTAAGGTTTTGAAAGAGGCAAAGGGGAAGTTGGGGGGAAATAATATCTTCTTTTGATTAACGAAAAATTTGACTATTTTAGTAGAACTAACCGTTGATAAGTGCAATTAGGACTATTTAAATCTATAACCAAGGCTTTGGTATGGTTGATATTTGTAATGTTCATTGGATCAACCCAAATTGGCATGACATACCTGTTTGGGACTATTTCGGATGTGCAGGGTATTGATTTCCCAAGGTTGATCATTGATGGCTTCTTTGTATTTTTCAGTATTTCAATGGTCAGTACGATTTGCTTTGAATTTTACTTTGACCATACGATTAAGTCAAACAAATATGTTAATATTGTAATTGTATTGTTTAGTATAATATTGGTGTTGATATCCATGGTTGGTTATGCATATATTTATGTGGCTAAAAATTTCACTAATACCATAAATATCAATATAACCGCTTATAAGACGATACAGCTATGGGTATTTTTTATCGCTGCCTTACTGACATATGCGCTCAAGGCGATTACGTATTATACGCAATATATCGATAGAATAAGGAGGAGGTATATATGATCACAGCATTTTATATCGTTACGGGAATCCTTTTATTGGGCATTATGCTCTTTGCGGGTATCGCAATGAGAAATCTTTATGCTGAAGAGAAAAAAGTGCGTACTATAGCTGATCACGAATCAGAGTATGAGAAACTTCGAAAAAAAGCGAGCACTATACGGGAAACTTCACTGAATAAGAAAGTGCATATTTTTGAAATAGAAGATACGTTTGCGATTTACTCAGGTACAGAATTAAAAGAGGTACACCGCAGACCGCAACGTAAGCAAAGCTCAAGCTCCCTCGAACCATTCGAATACCAATATTAAACAGGTCGATATGCCCGATTTGGAGTACCATGTCTTATCCATTGAAAACCTAAGTCATTCCCTCAGTATCCCTGATGGATATACCGCTGACGAGTTAAAGGGTAAGTTGTCTGGTAAAAACGAATACAAAGCATCTTATTCAACGGAGACCAATACAGTGGCAATCGATGTCCGCAGCGAACTACAACTGAAGGGAGAAACCGACAATCAATATACTAAGTTATTCCACATCGAGGTACGCACAATTTATTATATCCCTAACCTTCAGCATTTTTTTACAGATAACGGCGATGAAATTAAACCTGAAATAATGGATCGATTGCTTGTACTTGCAATCGCTCACGCGCGCGGCGTACAGTCGACAATCATTTCCGGGACACCGATATCGAAGACGTTAATCCGAGGATAGCTTAGTCCAAGCTGAAAAACGTAGGAAGAACACACACAACTATTTTAATTGCTAAAAGATATGGGCACATTAATATTTCGGTCAGATTTAGAGCAGAGTATGGAAGAGTATTGTTGTACATCGTTAGCATGCACGTTGAATTTATCTTTGAGCGCCCCAGCTACCACACTCGTGCCTGCGAACAAGTCACAAACCCATTCCGCTTTCACATCCATACCGACAATGGCATTGGTGACGAAATCCAATATCTCTCTTTTTGATCCCATATATTTTAGAATATGAGGGATCTTAGAAGGGATATCTGTAGATTGTATTAATTGTCCGGTGATCATACCTATACTCGAAACGAAATTAAGATAAAAAAGGGTTGTTTCCAGATTTATTTAAAAAAAGGTCTCAGGTGAATAATAAAGATAGTTTTATCATCGACATGTATATTAAGAAAAGGTCGAAGGCCTTAACATAGGGAACACGCATTGATTAACAAGGGCTTTTTCAAGCAACCTAAAACAGCGCGGCAAGTCTTCGCTAAATTAAACCCTGATATTCCCGAATCGGCCTTTGGCAACTACACCGAAGAGCTTACCAAAATCACCGGTACACTTAGTAAGGGCAGATTTGCCAAACTGCTGGATAAGTTAGCCCCGAAGGGGAAGAGTACTGCCGTAAGATTCAGGGTGAAGGCAATGGATCAGGAAGGCTATGAAAATCCGGGCAACGTTACCCCTATCGCAGCAGAAAAAAACTAAAAAAAGCCATACCCGTAAAAGGTATGGCTCGATATTGTAGAACGGTAAAAGTTGCCGTTATTTCTTTTTCCTGTCTAGATCAGCGCGGACTTTTTGCACAAAATCGACTGAGACCTCGGCCACATCCGCTGCCTGTTCATCGGACAGCCCCAGCTTTTGAATCAGATTCCTGACCTCTTCCGTCTTTCCTTCGATTTTTCCTTCAATTTTTCCTTCCTCGCGGACCACAGCGTCCAGTGTTTCCATTATATTCATGGTAATCGCTCCTTTCGTTAACCGTTCAACGGTTTTAACAAAGTTAAGGTTTAATTCTTTATCTTTCAAATAAATGAGATTGTTCAAAAAGCGGATGAATCGCATGATTTGCCCCGTATCGGTAATATCCCGTTTCACCAGTTCCTCCACGATGCGCTTTTTGATCTCATTGAGCCTCCATGCACCAAGTTTGGCTTCCTGTGCCTCGGCCTGACATGCCAAGATAACCAATGCCATCGGATTAGGGTTAGCCAACAGCTCCTTCTCGGTGTGCTCGAAAACATGGTAGCTCCTGAAGCGAAAGATCACCTCTGAACCGAGCATAGCAAAGTGGTACTCGGTCGGCCGTTTCTGTTTCGGCCCACCCGTAAATATAGCAACTGGGATAATCGGAACCGGATATCTGTCTGTGAGTCGGACGTAATAACGCCACAGCCGTTTGGCGAAATTATCCTTGCTCTGCCCCTCAAGCTCTACATGGATAAGCAGCCATTGCTCCGTGCCATCCTGAAGGTATACCTTCATCAGCATGTCAGCCAATAGCGTGCCCCCGATGCGCTCCCGATCAGGCATGATCTCAAGCAACTCCTTCTCCATTGCTGTGGCACCACGGCCAAGATCGAAAATTTCATCCGCATTGGGATAGAGGAACCGCAGCAGGTCGATGAACCATTCCATGAATGCAGCTTTGGTGACGATATCGTTCTTCTTACGGGGAATTGGATAGCTTTCTTCCAGATTAGTACGGTCCATAGGCTATTACAGTCGGTTGAAACGCAAAGATAGTAATCGAAACAACAAAATACTAACATATTTATCAAATTATATCCTGGAATCTTAGGTGGGTTAAAAATAAGCTAGACTGGGGTAAGCGATTCGTAAATGTGCTAAGTTACGGTGATAAAATCATCGCATCAGGAAGGCTATGAAAATCTGGGCAACGTCACCCCTATCGCAGCCGAAAAGAAATAAAAAAAGCCATACCGGTAAAAGGTATGGCTCGATATTGTAGAACGGTAAAAGTTGCCGTTATTTCTTTCTCCTGTCTAGATCAGCGCGGACTTTTTCTACAAAGTCTTCCGACACGGTCACCAACTCAGCAATTTCCGAAACGGTGAATTTGCCGGTAGCTAATAGGTTGGCCACTACAGCAGCCTTACCTTTCTCAATACCTTTCTCTTCACCTTCTCTACGTGCATATTCAAGCACACCGGCCATATCCCATTTACGTTTCAGATTCGTATCGTACATCGTTCGCTTCTCCATTGTCAGTTTGCTGTATTCTGCAATATCAAATAACCTCTCAAATATCGGCTTCCGAAGATAAACCGGTATCTTATTTAGTCTGGCTGCCCTTTTTTAAATAGCGTTACTGCAACCGCTTCAACTAATTAGTTTAACCCGGTTGCCCGAACGGGCGCTTTCATAAATGGCCCGCACGATTTCCACGGATTTACGGCCCTCCTCTCCGTTAATGAAAGGTTCATCGCCGGTCTCGATTGCACGGATCATATCTTCCAACTGCCGTTGGTGGCCCACAAAGCTGATGTCTGCCGGATTGGACGCACCCCCTGCAGAAGGGGTCACTTCCTTAATTGAGTTCCTTATCTGCTCATCGACCGGACTTTCCTGCTGAAATTGCCATTTGATGAGGTGGTCTTCTTCCAGGATAGCCGTTCCTTCCGTACCCATGATTTCGATGCGCTTGAGCGTACCCGGGAAAACAGCCGTTGTACATTCCAGGGTTCCCAGCGCCCCGTTTTTAAAGTTCAGGGTAGCCACGATGGTGTCTTCCACCTCAATATTCTTGTGCCGGACGTTGGCCGCCACCGCCTGAACCGACTCAACAGGCCCCATGTACCATTGCAACAGATCGACCGAATGGATTCCCTGGTTCATGAGTGCGCCGCCCCCGTCGTATTCCCAGGTACCCCGCCAACGGCCGGACGCGTAATAAGCTTCACTTCTGTGCCACTTTACGTAAGCACTGCCCAACACCAAATTGCCGAACCGGTTTTCGTGTATGGATGTTATTAATTGCCTGCTTGCTTCATAAAAACGCGAAGGAAAGATAACGCCTACTTTTACGCCGGCTCTGCGGGCCGCATCGATGATTGCATTGCACCTTTCAACCGTTATTTCGAGGGGCTTTTCAATGAGGCAATGTTTACCGGCCTCGATACTCTTCAGTGCAGGTTCGAGGTGTATCCCGGAAGGCGTGCAGATGCACACTACATCCAGTTGCCCGTTTGGACGTCATTGGCAATGGGTACACACAGTGCCAGCGGCCCCCCTGACCAACTCCCGGCATCTACCCTCCGGAAAATCACCGAACTCGAAAAAGCCAAGCAAGCCGCTGCAGCCAAAATACTCAAAGAAAAAGCCGAGCAAAAGGAAAAAGGGTTGCCTGGTAGAGCGGCGCAATTACATGCATTGATTAACAAGGGCTTTTTCAAGCAACCTAAAACAGCGCGGCAGGTCTTCGCTAAATTGAACCCTGGCATCCCCGAATCCGCCTTAGGCAACTACACCGAAGAGCTTACCAAAATCACCGGTACGCTTAGTAAGGGCAGATTTGCCAAACTGCTGGATAAGTTAGCCCCGAAGGGGGAGAGTACTGCCGTAAGATTCAGGGTGAAGGCAGCGGATCAGGAAGGCTATGAAAATCTGGGCAACGTTACCCCTATCGCGGCGGAAAAGAAATAATGGGAAAAACCACCGTTACTTCTTACAGCTTCTCCTCCACTTCTTCAATGGAGAGCTTGGTAAACTTGACTATCTGCTGTATTGAAAAACCGTCCTTTATCATTTCACGGGCTATTTCCAATTTTTCCGCATGGATCTTAGCGCGTTCTTCCTGTCGACCTCTTTCAATCCCTTTTTCAATTAATAAATCATATGTACTCATGACTGTATCCTTTATTTCCGCCGGTAATCCCTTAAAAATCTCTTTTATCTGTTTATCCGTATAGTCTACCAGTTCAAAACCGTATATCACCAACCCTGCCTGCTGGCCTTCACTCCCCTTTGCCAACCCCAGGGACAGTATCTCCGGAAGTTTCACTTTCAACCTTTGCTTATCAAAAGCATACTTCAATACCAACAAAGCTGATACCAAAAACTGGTTGCTTACTGCCCTGATGGTAGCTTCAGACAAATCCCTGAGGTTGTGGTAAACATAATCAAACTTCGGGATAAATCCAAGCAAATCCTGATCCAATTCATCGAATAGCCTGTCGAGCGTCCAATATTCCCATTTCTGCCTGCCATGGTAAAGCAGGACGGGAATGATGGGCGAAAGCTGCTCGTGCCCCTGCTTGATCTGTTGTTGGTAGCCGGAAAATAGATAGCCACCGACCTGCACGGGTGTGTACTTGTCCGGCGAACTTTTATGCTCCAACAGCAGCGAGATGTCTACGGTCTCTGCGCAATCTTTCCGACGGCAGCGATGCACCACATCGGAAAAGGTTTTTTCTAATTCGGCGGAAACATAGGTTTCTGACAATTGTTCCATGGTCGAGAAATCCAGTTTGTCAGCTATATGCTCCGGCAGGGCCGACCTGAAGTAATCAACAGCCAACTGCTTGTCCGCAAGCAGACCCCTTACGAAGGTATCATGTACGGTGGAGATGTTTCCCATAATCGGAAAGGTTAATCATAATGGCATCAGTTGCTCGCAAATATACTGAATGATAAATTAATTAGCAAAATCAATGTAGGCTTTGATACAGGTTTTGGCTATCGTTGCTGTAACGGTCTATCATTTTACCGAACAATACTCAAATTCGTCTATCATCGTAATAGGTAATACAAGAGCAAGAACAAGACGCTCAGGGAGGGGGCTATGAATACAAGCACGGAACCGGATATCTGTCTGTGAGTCGAAATTTTCTAGAAAAAACAAAAGCCACGCAAGCGGTGTGAGACGGGTTTCATAAAAATTGCATATTTAAGTGATTTTGGTTATGTTTGAAATTATTAAAAAGAGGTTATTATGTTGACCGTCAAGATTAAAGATAAAAGGTTGGAAGAACGGATTACCGAACGTGCGCAACGTTTTGGGAAAAATACGCAGGACTACGTTAATGAGTTGCTTGCGCTCGTTTTACCCGACACACAGGGTGCATTGTCTTTTAAACGATTGAAAGCAGAAGATCACGGATATGTTATTAATTTCAAATCTGAAGGCAATGAAACGGTCGAAGAAGCCACTCCTTTTGCAGAGGTGACGGACACAGAAAATTATACCAAAGAATTACGTCGAAAGGCGTGGCGTAAGGAATGATACTGACCGACACTTCGGGTCTGTAAAATGAACTGTGTCAAGGGGTGTTTCTCAGCCCCGCGGGGCTGAGAAACACCCCTTGCGCTTACTGCAAATCTAACACCATTCTGCCGGGAAACCAAATCGCCAATTTTTGTGCCGTTACCGCCCAGTTCGCCAAAGGCATGGTCCATTTCTTTTTGATGTTCCGGTGCGCCAGGTAAATCAGCTTCAGCAAGGCCATATCCGAAGTAAAAGCCCCCTTTGTCTTGGTCACCTTGCGCACCTGACGGTGGAAGCCCTCGATCGTATTGGTCGTATAGATGAGTCTGCGGATAGCCTTGTCATACCGGAAATACCCCGTCAGCTTTTCCCAGTTACGGCGCCAGGAATCGATGACCACAGGGTATTTTTTACCCCATTTGGCTTCCAGTTCATCCATGCGCAGCCCGGCCTGTTCCAGTGTATCGGCTTGGTAGACCGGCTTCAGATCCTTCATGAACTCCTTCTGGTCTTTGCTGGCTACGTATTTCAGGCTGTTGCGGATCTGGTGAACCACACAGGTCTGTACTTCCGTCTTGGGAAAAACTGCCTGGATGGCTTCTGCGAACCCGTTGAGGTTATCGATGCAGGATATCAAGATATCCTCCACTCCTCGGTTCTGGAGGTCGGTCAGTACGCCCATCCAAAAGTTAGCTCCCTCGCTCTCTGATACATACATCCCCAAAAGCTCCTTGTGGCCATGGCGGCTAATGCCCAGTACATTGTAAACCGCACGTGATACTACACGGTGCTCCTCCTTTACCTTATAGTGCATCGCATCCATCCACACGATCGTATACAGACGGTCTAAGCTGCGCGATTGCCATTCTTTGACCTCTGGTATGATACGGTCGGTAATCGCTGATAACGTGCTGTGGCTGATCTCCGTGTCGTACATCTCCTTGATGTGCTCGCTGATGTCACGGAAGCTCATCCCAAGACCGTACATCCCCAGGATCTTCTTCTCCAGGCTGTCCGCCAGGATCGTCTCCCGCTTCTTGACAAGCTGGGGTTCGTAGCTCGAACGGCGATCTCTCGGTGTGCTCAGTTCGATCGTGCCGTCAGAGGTACGCAGCTGTTTGCGCTGTTTACCGTTGCGGCGGTTGCCACGCAAGCGCTCCTCCTCAGTAAGATGCGATTCCATCTCTGCTTCAAGGGCAGCTTCCAAAAATTTCTTTAACAGCGGAGCGAACGCTCCGTCTTTTCCGTAGAGAGATTCTCCACTGCGCAGCTGGCGCAGCGCTTTCTCCTTCATTGATTCAAAGTCTAACTCTGTTTCTCTGATCTCCATAATACTATGTCTAAAATTAATACTTATTTATTAATCTTGACACAGTTCATTTTACACTCTCGACACTTCCTTCATTATTGAATATTTGAGGGGTCAACCACGCGCGGCTGAATTTATTAAGAATCACGGTAAACGCAACCTAGCCATTAACACAGTTATAGCCCTCAAAAAGAATTGAGCGGTTTCTTTATGTTGCCCATTAACGAAACAATAGCTGAACTTGCATTGCAGCTTGGGCAAAAGTATGCGCTTTAGCACAACATAGGTCTTTCAGACACCTTTATTGCCGCTACCGCATTGACATATGGATTGGAACTGCGTACACTTAATCTAAAAGACTTTCATTTCATACCCGAACTTATAGTTTCAAACTCGTTCACTTAGGAAATTCATCCACCTAAATCCCAACCAGCTATTCTACTATTTTTACGGCAATGGGCTGTGGCCGGTTGTAGGACTATGAATTTAAAAAGCTAACCGATACAAGCTAACGGAAAAGAAATAAAAAAAGAGCCTGTCTCCTATGTTTGTTGTAAGCAAATGTAGGAGACGGCCTCTCGGTATGCCATAACGGCAAAAAAGCCTCCGCTATTTCTTTTTCTTGTCCAGATCATCGCGGACTTTTTTGACGAGGTCCTCCGGCACGGTCGCCAACTCAGCAATTTCTGAAACGGTGAACTTACCGGTAGCTAATAGGTTGGCCACTACAGCAGCCTTACCTTTCTCTATACCTTTCTCTATACCTTTCTCTTCACCTTCTCTACGTGCATATTCAAGCACACCGGCCATATCCCATTTACGTTTCAGATTCGTATCGTACATCGTTCGCTCCTCCATTGTCAGTTTGCTGTATTCTGCAATATCAAATAACCTCTCAAATATCGGCTTCCGAAGATAAACCGGTATCTTATTTAGCTTGCTCATGTTCTTCAGTACATAAAGCCACCCATCCAGGTCCGTCTTCAGTTCCGAGATATGCCCAAAGATACAAATAAAAAATACCGTTACTAAATACTTTAGGTTTATTTATCTTCAAATACTGGAAAAAGTAACTTGGAGGCGCGGTAAAGTTTGAGCGTGACAGCGTTACGCCAAAAGTGCTGCGATGCCTACCAACAGCATTGGGAAATGCTTCCGTAGCTCTTCAAGTGCTTTGGAAATCAGATTGTAAGTAGATTTGAGGGTCAGCGACATAATATCCGCCACCTCCTGAAAGCTCATCTTGCCAAAAAAACGCAAAAATATTGCCTCTCGCTGCCGCTTGGTCAGCTGCTGGAGGGCTTGCCGGAGTAGGCTCTTCAACTCGGCATCGGCTTGATGCCTAATCAGTATCTGCTCAATGGAATCTTCGGCCTCATGTAACGCCCCAATGGCCTCATGTGTCTGCGCAGACCGCCTTTCGCGGGCTACAGCCTCGATTAATCGCCGCCGCAGGGCCTTGAAAAGATAGTAGCGGATGTTATCCGTATCGCCCAGACTGCCCCGCTTCTCCCAAATGTAAATAAATAGTTCCTGGATCGAATCGGACAGCAGGTCGTCGTCATCGACAAGCTGCTTACCAAAATTAAACAGTGCACGAACATGGCCGCGATAAATCAACGCGAAACTCGGACGATCCCCCGCTTTGAAACGGCTCCACAAATCAGCATCAATTAAACTCCTATCGGTCATGATTGAGATACCGTACGTAGTTAAACTAGGTTATGAAATAATTGATCAGTGTTGCTACACTCCGCGACAAAGGTATTAGAATTAAACAAAGGAAGTTTTTTTTATTTTTTTATTTTTTTTTTGATGGACTTTTTGGCTTACTCCCCTTATATCAGTAAAAGGGCTTATTTGAAGATCATGACAAAGAGTGAAAATTGGGTAGGAAAGGTGTTGATGCCAATCGGCGACGCTTCGGAAACCGTAGATACGTTGTATCCTTACTTTCGGATCGGTGAAGAAAAATATGAAGTAGTGGTAGCTGGCCCCCAGGCGCGTACATACGCGATGGTACTGCACGAAATTCCCAAACGGACGGATGTAAAATGGGACATCACCGAGGAACGCCCGGGGTACCATATCCAAGCCACGGTGGCATTCCACGAGGTTAATCCGGAAGCGTTTGACGGAATCTTCATCTCCGGAGGGCGCGCTCCGGAATACATCCGGTACGATGTGGACCTCATGCGGATTGTGAGGCACTTCTTTGAACAGGACAAACCGGTTGGGGTGGTCTGCCATGGTATAGAAATCGTTAGCGCGGCTGGCGTAATCCATGGCCGCACGGTGACCACCGTAGCAAAATGTGCGCTCGACGCCGAACAGGGGGGAGCGACTTATGTAGACCAGCCCGTGGTGGTAGATGGCAATCTCGTAACCACCCGCACGTGGCATGACTATGCTGAATGCTTACCTGAGTTTATGCAATTATTACGGGACTACACACAAAATTTCCGCTAATTTCGTTGTATGGATTATTCGCAATATAAGGCTATTGATTTTGTAAAGGACGAATCTTTTCAGGAGTGGTGTATGTACCCCGAGGGAAAACAGGCCCAATTCTGGACAAGTTGGACACGCGAAAACCCCCATCAGCAGGCGGAAATCCGAAAGGCTAAACAACTGATCGCAGCACTCGGGGAATCGCATGCAGATGTGTCTGATTCAAAAATAGATCAGCTGTGGGATGCCATCCGGGCTGGTACGCGTGAAACGCCTGTGGCGTCCTTGCCGAAGAGCCGAAAATCGATACTTGTACGGTGGAGCCGTATTGCCGCCATGTGGATTGGCGTGGTAACGGCCCTTTCACTGGGCATCTATTGGATAAGCAACCAAGCAACCACCGTGACATTCGCTACCGCCTACGGCGAGGTGAAGTCCATTGCCCTACCGGACGGCTCACGCGTCGTAATCAACGGGAACTCATCCTTGAGCTACCGGGAAAAGGATTTCAACGCCGATACGCGGATCGTCAATTTGGTGGGAGAAGCCTTTTTCAGTGTGTCTCATACCCCGGACCATAAGCGATTTGTCGTGCAAACGGGCGAGGATATGGATGTGGAAGTATTGGGCACGAAATTCACGATGACGAGCCGGCCGATGAAAAAGCAGGTGGTGCTGGAAGAAGGTAGGGTGAAAGTAAGCGATTCAATCTATCTGAACCCCGGGGAGTTGGTTGCCTGGGATGCTGATGCGAGCGGATGGCGGGAAGAGCAGGTGCAGGATCCCGGCCGATATGGTTCATTTAAAGAAAATAAATTGATATTCCGAAAAACACCCTTGCAGGAGGTGGCGCGCGTATTGGAAGATACGTATGGATATCGGATCACGTTTGTAAATCCTGCATTGGCCGGAAAGCACTTTACCGGCTCGTGTGCCGCTGATGATATTCCACTGCTCTTGCGCTCCATTGAAAAGGCCTTTGGCATCGCTGTCGAAGAGAACGACCGGCATATTGCAATAGGAAAGACCCATTAAACAAAAATAAACACGCTCGTCTGACAACAATCGGACAAACGGCCCTGACAGGTCGTAAGGGGATGATTTTGTGATTAAATTAGGAATCAAAAACCAAGTAACCAATTAATTATAAGAAAATTATACCAATTGTAAATCTAAAAATGTGTAGCATTATGCAAAGAACTACCTGCGTCTTTTGGCTTGCCGTATTAATCGCATCGGCGATGCCCAGCAACGATTCCAAGGCACAGTCCTTAGCCGCGATTACCAACGGGCGACAACGAGTCGCCGCCAAACCGGACAGCCAGGCCCTTATTGGCGTGCTGAACAAACTGGAGGCTAAATTTAACGTCAGCTTCAACTACGACAACGACTTACTGGAGCATGTAAAGGTGGCCTTTGACGAATCGAAAATGCAGTCAACTCCGCTCAATCAACTCCTCGAGGAACTGCTTGAATCTGCCGGTCTACGTTTCGAAAGGACCAATGGCCACCATGTGATCATCATGAAGAAACAACCGGCCAAAGACGTGCCGGGCAATGCGAACACCAAGCCCGTGGAAAAGAAAACATCGGCACAACAACCGGTAAGCGGTAAGATCACCGATGAAGATGGTGAACCGCTGGAGGGTGTAAGTATCCTCCACAGGCAAAGTGGTGCCGCGGCCAAAACGGCTGCCGACGGTTCGTTCGTACTGGTGCTGGCCGAGCGGAATGGGCTGCTCTCGGTTTCGTTCCTGGGTTATGTGAGCCAGGAGGTGGCGGTACCGGCAACGGGCGACCTCTCCATCCGGATGGTGCCCGACATAACCGCACTCACCGAAGTAGTTGTAACGGGTTACGTGAAAGAACAGAAGAAAGACATCATTGGATCGGTCTCTATCGTCAAAACTGAAAACCTATTGGCTATTCCATCGGGCAACCTGAAAACGCAGCTACAGGGTAATGCCGCAGGCGTAACCGTCAGTTCAAGTGGGGCGCCGGGCAGCGGCGGTAAAGTCCGGATCCGGGGTTTTGGCTCGTTCGGCGGGTCCGATCCGCTTTATATCATCGATGGGGTGCCTGCTTCACAAAGCGGTGTGGACAACCTCAACGCCAATGACATCGAGTCCATGCAGGTGCTAAAGGATGCGGCATCCGCCGCCATCTATGGTGCACGGGCAGCAAATGGGGTCATCATCATCACTACCAAAAATGGCAAGCCGGGTAAGGCTAAATTGAGTTTCAATTCGTACTATGGGGTGAACTTCATATCGAAAAGCGATTTCCCGGAGGTGCTGGATGCACAGGAAAACGGTGAACTTTACTGGAAATCCATGATCGGTGCCGGCAGGCAGGTGGGTGATCCGGATTGGGGGCATCCGCAGTATGGAAACGGCGCCAATCCGGTGATTCCCGAATATGTGCTGGTTGTCAACAATGGGGCCCGCATCGGCGGTGCCGAACTGGAAGCCCTGAAACAGGGCAACCCGAGCCAACAGGCCTTGTTTGCTTCGTTGGTGAATCCGGAAAATTACGACTTTGCCACCCACCAGATCGTTCGCGCGGCAAACACCAACTGGGCGGATGAGGTGTTTAACCCCGCGTCTATACAGACTTACCAGCTTGGATTGAGCGGCGGCGGCGAAGCGGGCAGCTACGCCATCGGTCTCAACTACTTTAACGAAGGAAATACGGCAAGTAAATACAATACATTTGACCGGTATACATTGAGAGCCAATACGCAATTCAACTTGGGTAAACGCGTGCGGGTGGGCGAAAACCTGCAATTGGCATACCGTCGAAACGACGCTTCCAGCATTTGGGCATCTACCGTGATGACCATGCACCCGTTGGTACCCGTTTGGGACGATTTCGGCAACCCCGCCGGAAATGCGGCCCCGAGTACAGGCGGTGAACCGGAATTCAGCACCAATCCGGTAACACAGACATGGCGAAACCGATTCGATACGTCCAATCGGATCGGCGTACTGGGCAACGTATACGCGGAAGCCGAACTGATGAAGGGGCTTACCGTCTATTCATCCTTCGGGGTTGACTATGCCAACTCAAGAAATCTCGATCTCAACCAGGTGACTTACGAACATGCTCAAAACACGAATCCGCCTAATTCTTTGCAAGAGAGCCGGAACAATGAGAACACGTGGACCTGGACGAATACCGCGAATTTTTCCCGGACGTGGGACAAACATGTCTTCAAGGCCCTGGTCGGATCGGAAGCCATCAATACCTACGGAAATAGCTTGTCTGCAACCCGGCTGAACCTCCCCATAGACGATGATAAGGATTTCCTGGTGATATCTGCCGGAACAGGTGCACAGACCAATTCGGGATCGTTCTCACGCAGCTCCTTATATTCGTTATTTGGGCGGTTGGATTACACGTTTGATGACAAGTATTTCATCAATGGCACGCTTCGGAGGGACCAATCTTCGAAGTTTGGCAGAAACTACCGAACCGGTTACTTCCCTTCTGCGGCGGTGGGCTGGCGTGTCAGCTCAGAGCCCTTTATGGCAGACATCGGTTGGCTGGATGACTTGAAACTGCGGGGAAGCTGGGGAGTGATAGGCAACCAGAATGGGTTGGACAACAACAACCAATACGATGTATATGTCACCTCGGACCCAAACTCCTACGGTATATCCGGCGATAACGGAAACCGCGTGGTAGCCATGGTACCTTCCCGTATTGGTAACCCGAATACACGCTGGGAAAAAAGCGCCACGGTAAACCTGGGTTTTGATGCAACGGTGCTTAACTCATCTTTGGATATTAATTTCGACTGGTATGTGCGCAGGACCACCGATTTACTGGCCGTAAACCAGGCGCCCTTTACCGGCCCGAGCATTACGCAGCCTTCCATCAATGTAGGTGAATTGACCAACCGGGGTGTTGATCTGGGGCTGACCAAGCGCAGTAAACCCGGAGTATTCCAATATTCGGCATCGTTGATCTTTTCGACGTACCGCAACGAGGTGGTTCGTATCCTGGATAATCCGCTGGCTACGCTGGCGGGAGGCAGTACGCGGATGGGCAACGCCGTGCTGACGCAAGCGGGATATCCGATATCGAGCTTTTACGGTTATCAAATCGATGGTTTCTTCAACTCCGCTGCCGAAGCAGAGGCTTATGCAGCGGAATACTCCACGTGGCTGACCCCGGAAGTGGGCAGGTGGCGGATCAAGGATATCAATGGCGATAAACGCGTGGATGGCAACGATAGGACCATGATAGGCAGCCCTCACCCGGATTTCCAGACTAGCTTGAACCTCTCCCTGGCATACAAAAATTTTGACTTCAACTGTTTTTTGTTCTGGAATCAGGGCGGGTCGGTTTTCAATTATACACGCTACGTGATCGATTTCCATACGTTTACGACCAACCGAAGCAAGCGTATGTTGTATGAGTCATGGACTCCGGAGCTTGGCAACAAGGCGAAACTGCCCAAGCTGGACCTCAATGACAGCTACTCGTCTTCCAACATTACGGATTACTTTTTGGAAGACGCATCGTATCTGCGGATGAAAACCGTGCAATTGGGGTATACACTGCCCAAGGCTTGGAGCGACCGGATCGGCATGGAGCGTTTCCGAATCTATGTGCAGGGCCAAAACCTGCTGACGCTTAGCAAATCAACTTTGATGGATCCAGGCTATGTACAAGCAAGCGGTGGAGATACGTCCATGGGGGTGGTGAACAATTATGTACCCACCCCGAAGCAATTCATCTTTGGGCTTTCTGTAAATCTTTGATCGGAACCAGTAAATACGAAAACAATGAAAAGAACAACATTATATGCGATAATAGGTGCTTTTGCATTTGGCAGCATGGGATGCCAGGATGATTTTCTATCCCAGAAGCCCGTGGGTGCTTACAGCATCGCCAACGTGGCAACCCGGGCGGGTATACAGCAGGCGCTGATCGGTGCGTATTCCCAACTCAACGGTACAAGAGATTGGGCGGCCTACGGCATGAACACACCCGGGATGGCCATGGCCGAGATGATGGGTGGAAATGCCCACAAAGGGTCTACTCTGACAGACCAGGCATGGATGAACTTCATGGTGCGATACGAGGTAAACACCAACAGTGCGGGAACGAACTTCAGGTACTTGTACAATGCGGTATTTCTCTGCAATACGGTATTGACTGTACTTCCCCAAGTGACAGAATTGAGCACAGAGGAAGCCGCAAAAATCGAGGCTGAAGCCCGGTTTCTGCGGGGGCATTATTATTTTCTGCTGAAGCGTTGGTACAAGCATATTCCATGGATCGAATCGACCACGGAATTCCGTATACCGAATACAGACGAGTCGGGAAATTATGTGAATATCTGGCCCCAGATACAGGCAGATTTTGAGTTTGCGCGGAAAAATCTTCCGCAAACCCAGAGCGATCTGGGCCGGCCGAATAAGTGGGCTGCGGAGGCGTACTATGCGAAAGTATTGATCTATCGGGCTAGCGAGGGTGACCTGCCCAATGGCTTCAACGAAGCGTTGCAGGTGTTGGACGATGTGATGGCTAACGGTGTCACTTCCAAAGGTGAAAAATATCAACTGGAAGAAAATTTCCATTACAATTTTGATGTGACCCGTGAAAACGGGCCAGAAAGCGTCTTCGCCGTGCAGCATTCAGCAAATGACGGCACCAACAGCATCGATAACGGCAATCAGGAAATCCGGGGGGCATCGGGTAAAAACCCGCAATCTCCCGGATGGGGGCGTGGTTCGGGGTTCTATACACCTTCTCAATGGTTTGTAGATCACTTCCGTGTGGATGGCGGTGGCCTTCCGTACCTGGATATGTACGAAACCAATCCGAATAGCGTAAAGAATGACGATGGATTGCGCTCGTCCGATCCGTTCGAACCGGAAACGGCACCACTTGATCCGCGGTTGGACTGGAGTGTGGGGAGAAGGGGAATCCCTTTCCTGGATTTCGGTATCAACCCCGGCGCGGACTGGGTGTACACGCCTATCGAATCCGGCCCGTATATTCAGAAGAAAGGCCATATCCGGAACGATCAAGACGGCATTTACGTTATGCCGGGCCAGGCATATAACGCACTCAACGTAAATATCATTCGCTATGCGGATGTCATTCTGTACGCCGCGGAAATGGAAGCCCGGGTGGGAAGTCTGGAGAAAGCGCGGGAGTACGTAAATAAAATCCGCAGCCGTATGGCACAAAATTCGGAAAGCCCTGACCATTGGGTGCAGAATATAGACGGAACGGGACCCGCCGCGAACTACCGCATCGGCTTATACCCCGCGGGCCACCCCGCGTTTTCCAATCAGGAAGCGGCATTACGTACCATCCTTTTCGAGCGAAACCTTGAACTTGGGCTGGAAGGCGGGCATCGCTTTTTCGACTTGATCCGTTTTGGACTGGATGAAGAGCTGCTGAATGAATACATTCAACACGAATCGCCGAAACGCTCGATCATCGAGGGTGCGGTATACTCGCGGATGCCCGACATGATCCTGCCCATTCCACAGACGGTAATTGACAACAGCATGGTAGATGGGGTGCCTACGTTGAAACAGAATCCCGGCTATTGATATGAAGTATTGTTTACCTGCATTGGTTTTCCTGGTGGCCGCCGCGCTCTTGGTCAGCTGCCAGGGCCCGGCGGTATTGAAACCCGACCACGACTACCTGGAATGGGAGGCCTATGCGGGCGCTAAAGATGGTAATCGCTACTCAGCGGGTGATCAAATCACTCCCAAAAACGTAGCGGGTCTGCAAATGGCCTGGACATTCAGTACGGGGGATAAGGAACCAAGAAACAAAAGCCAGATCCAATGTAATCCCATCGTAGTGGATGGCATCCTGTATGGGTTGAGTCCGAAATCGAAGCTATTCGCCCTTGATGCGGCCGGGGGAACACAACGATGGATGTTTGACCCGGCACAAGTGGATACGGCGGATGGGAATAGGTCTTTCTACCAGGTAATCCGCGGCTTGATGTATTGGGAAGATGGTGCCGATAAACGGATATTTTACGGGAGTGGTCCTTATGTTTATGCGGTTAATGCGACGGATGGACAGCTCATCCGTTCATTCGGCAGCAATGGCAAGATAGACCTGCGCGAAAACCTTGACCGGGAGGGGCTTGAAAATGCATTCATAGCCAGCACATCGCCGGGAGTCATTTATAAGAATTTGCTCATCCTTGGGTCGAGAGTGAACGAAGCTCCCGGCCATATACGCGCATACGACGTGCATACCGGTGAACGAAAATGGATCTTCCATACCGTACCTCATCCCGGGGAACTGGGCTACGAAACATGGGAAAACCCGGATGCCTGGAAAACGTTTGGCAAGGTAAACAGTTGGGCAGGTATGGCCCTGGATGAAAAGCGGGGTATGGTCTACATCCCCACGGCTTCGCCAAGTACCGAATACTATGGTGGGGACCGGAAGGGCATGAACTGGTTTGGCAACTCGCTGATTGCACTGGACGCATCCACGGGGAAATACATCTGGCACTATCAATTCGTTCACCACGACCTTTGGGACCGCGACCTGCCGGCCAACCCCAACCTGGTGACGCTGAAAATCGATGGGAAAGAAGTGGATGCCGTAACCCAGATTACCAAACATGGGTATGTATTCGTCTTCGACCGTGTAGGCGGTAAGCCGCTGTTTCCGATCGATGAGGTACCGGTGCCCACCGAAGGCTTACCAGGCGAATTGCCCTGGCCCACACAACCGATTCCACAAAAACCCGAGCCTTTTGCCCGACAGAAATTTGAACCGGAAGATGTGAGCGACCTCACTCCCGAAACGCATGCGTACTTAATGGAACGGTACCTGAAAATCAAGCACCGGGCTAAATTTTCGCCGCCAAGCACGGAGGGCTCCTGGATATTTCCCGGATTTGACGGTGGTGGCGAGTGGGGAGGTGCGGCGATAGACCTAGAAAGCCAGGTGATGTATGTAAACAGCTCGGAATTACCCTGGAGCCAAGTGATGGCGGAGGTGCCCGCTGCGGTAGGCAACGGTAATCCTACACTGCCGGAAGTCGGACGATCGATCTATCTGACCCATTGTGCCGTATGTCACGGACCTTCGTTGATCAGTCCGGACCCCTCCTTTCCGACATTGAAAGGGATCGGTGGGCGGTTGACGGAACGGGAAATCCGTCAGGTGATCGACAACGGCCGCAATATGATGCCGTCTTTCAGACATATCAATGAAGGGGAAAAGCGGGCGTTGGTGAACTACCTTCTTGCACCGGACCGGGTGGCAAATACCACGGACGCCACCTCCTACCGGGCCACCGAACGGGAATCGGTACCGCCTTCGCCGCTGAATATGGCTTCGAAACGTCCTCCGTATGTCAGCACGGGCTTGGTCCGGTTCCTGGATCAAAATGGCTATCCGGGCATCAAACCACCCTGGGGAACACTCAATGCCATTGACCTCAATACGGGTAAGTTGCGCTGGAAAGTAACCCTGGGCGAGCACCCGGAACTGACAGCCAAGGGCATTCCGCCTACGGGAACGGAAAATTACGGCGGTCCGCTGGTTACCAAAGGGGGGCTGGTATTTATCGCCGCTACCCAGGATCAAAAAATCCGCGCATTTGACAAGAACACCGGCAAAGAGCTGTGGAGCCATGAATTGCCCGCGGCGGGATTTGCAACGCCCGCCACCTATGTGGTAGAAGGCCGGCAGTACGTGGTCATTGCGTGCGGAGGGGGTAAGGTCGGTTTGCCCTCCGGAGATACCTATGTAGCCTTCGCGCTACCTGATAATTTATAACACGATTTCGCATGGATGCTACGCTTCGTATAAAGCTTTCACTGATGATGTTCCTCCAATTTTTTATCAAGGGGGCATGGTTCGTCACGGTAGGCACGTTCTTGATCAAAAACTTACAAGCCACAGGCACACAGGTGGGGCTAACCTTTATGGCCCAATCAATCGGCGCCATACTCCCACCGTTTTTGATCGGTTTGCTGGCCGACCGCTATGTGGCAGCGCAGCGGTTGTTGTGTGTACTGCATATCATCGGAGGGATTCTATTGTGGTGCGCCGGGTCTACTGCGGTGTTCGGCAGCTTTTATGTACTCATCCTGTTTTATATGATGGCCTATATGCCCACGATGGCGCTCATCAATACCATCGCGTTCCGCCAAATGAGCAACCCGGATAAGGAGTTTCCCCCTATCCGGGTTTTTGGAACGGCAGGATGGGTAGTAGCCGGATTGATCATCGGATATACGGCTTGGGAACAGCATGGACAGCTGCCCTATACGTTCAAAATGGCCGCCATAGCCTCTTTCATCCTGGCATTCCTTGCACTGTTCCTGCCGGCAACGCCACCCCTGAAAAAAGACAGTTCTGTATCATTAGGCGAGACACTGGGTCTGGATGCACTGCGGTTACTCAAAGACCGGTCGTATCTGGTATTCTTTCTTGCATCGGTCGCACTTTGCATACCGCTGGCTTTCTACTACAGCTTTACCAATCCGTTTTTCAATGAAATCGGTATCCGATCAGCCGCGGGTATCCAAGCGTTGGGCCAGGTATCTGAACTGCTGTTCATGCTGCTGATGCCGCTTTTCTTTATAAGGCTGGGCGTCAAATACATGCTGGGCATGGGCATGCTGGCATGGGTTGTCCGCTATGCCTTATTCCGCTTTGGATACCTCGACGGAAGCGAATGGCCCCTGGTTGTGGGTATTCTGCTTCACGGTATTTGCTTCGATTTCTTCTTTGTGACCGGCCAAATCTACACGAACAATAAAGCAGGTGATCGGTTCAAGAATGCCGCGCAAGGACTTATTACCCTGGCAACCTACGGCGTAGGCATGATGATGGGATCCGTACTAGCTGGATTTGTGGTGGACGCAAACGCGACACAGGATGGCTTTCATCGGTGGGATTCCATATGGATTGTACCCTCACTGATTGCAGGTATGGTATTAGTCGTCTTCCTGTTCCTCTTTAAATCCGGCAAAAAGAACATAAATCTTTCTTCAAAATAAATTACTTCGTTATGAAAACGCTTAACTACTCAATTGCCGTATTGGTGTTCCTGCTTACCACATTGCAGGGTTTTGCGCAATCCACTGCGGATGCCTTCCCGGAGGAAGCGCTCGGTTGGAAAATAGCCATTCAGGCTTCGACATACCGGCGGCTTACCTTTATCGAAACATTGGATAAAGTGCGTGCATGTGGTCTTCGGTATGTTGAAGCGTTTCCCCAACAGCAAATCGGAGGCGGAATGGAAGGGACCACAGACTTCAAAATGGATGCGCAGACACGTCAACAAATCAAAAAGATACTGAAAACCAAGGATGTACAGTGGATTTCGTACGGGGTGGTAAGCCCCACCAACGAGGCAGACTGGTTCCGGCTCTTTGATTTTGCCAAAGATATGGGTATCCAAACAATCGTATCTGAACCAAAACCGGAATTCCTGCCCTTGCTGGAGCAATTGACCAGGGAATATGGGATAAAAGTCGGAATACACAACCATGCCACCCCTACCCCGTATTGGAACCCGGAGACCGTCCATACGGCGATTGCAGGTCGCGGTCCATCCATCGGCGCTTGTGCCGATATCGGCCATTGGATGCGTTCGGGACTTCGGCCCATCGCGTGCCTCCAACTGCTTGAAGGTCGCTTAGTCTCGTTTCACATGAAGGATCTGAATGCGATCGGTGATCTGAAAGCGCACGACGTCTCATGGGGTAAAGGAAAAGCAAACCTAAAAAAGATAAGTAAGGAAATGCGCAGGCAATCGTTCCAGGGGATAATCGCCGTGGAATACGAATACCGACGTGACGATCTGGCATTCGATAGTGTACCTGCCATCCGCGAAAGCGTAGCGTACTTTCGTAGCCTACTATGAGGTACCGCCACCGAACTGGCAACCGCTTCAACTAATTAGTTTAACCCGGTTGCCCGAACGGGCGCTTTCATAAATGGCCCGCACGATTTCCACGGATTTACGGCCCTCCTCTCCGTTAATGAAAGGTTCATCGCCGGTCTCGATTGCACGGATCATATCTTCCAACTGCCGTTGGTGGCCCACAAAGCTGATGTCTGCCGGATTGGACGCACCCCCTGCAGAAGGGGTCACTTCCTTAATTGAGTTCTTTATCTGCTCATCGACCGGACTTTCCTGCTGAAATTGCCATTTTATGAGGTGGTCTTCTTCCAGGATAGCCGTTCCTTCCGTACCCATGATTTCGATGCGCTTGAGCGTACCCGGGAAAACAGCCGTTGTACATTCCAGGGTTCCCAACGCCCCGTTTTTAAAGTTCAGGGTAGCCACGATGGTGTCTTCCACCTCAATATTCTTGTGCCGGACATTGGCCGCCACCGCCTGAACGGACTCAACAGGCCCCATGTACCATTGCAGCAGATCGACCGAATGGATTCCCTGGTTCATGAGCGCGCCGCCCCCGTCGTATTCCCAGGTACCCCGCCAACGGCCGGAGGCATAGTAAGCTTCACTTCGGTGCCACTTTACGTAAGCACTGCCCAACACCAGATCGCCGAACCGGTTCCCGTTTATGGATGTGATCAATTGCCTGCTTGCTTCATAAAAACGCGAAGGAAAGATAACGCCTACTTTTACACCGGCTCTGCGGGCCGCATCGATGATTGCATTGCACCTTTCAACCGTGATTTCGAGGGGCTTTTCAATGAGGCAATGTTTACCGGCTTCGATGCTCTTCAGTGCGGGTTCGAGGTGTATCCCGGAAGGCGTGCAGATGCACACCACATCAATTTCAGGGACGGCCAACATAGCTTCCAGCGTATCATAAGCTGTGCAATGGTGTTCACTGGCAAAAGCAGCTGATTTGGGGTTATTTATGCTATAAATACCGATTAAACGGGCATTTGCGATTTCTGCAATCGCCTTCGCATGGAAACGGGCAATCATCCCTGCTCCTACAATGCCAAATCCGAAATGTCTTTTCTCCATCGTAAACTCAATTATCTTTCTCTTCTGTTGTTTCCGTAATGGGAGGTAAACTTAATTAAATTGCCGGAATATTGACGTCAGATATAGTTAATTGAATTAACATCCACAACTGCGGGATCGAGGTAAGACCCAAAAATCAGTCCCCCAAAATCAGCAATTCAGACGCGAGCCCACCTTTCGTAATGGTAATGGCTTTCTCCGCTTTGTTGGCAGCCGGATCGTACCGGTAGTACCCGGAGGTGGTGCCATCGTAATAGTGAAAATAAAAGCCATTGCTATGCTTGTAGGAGGTAGGATAGGCGAACGAGCCCGTAGCCGGAATATCATCGATGATGGATGCCGTTTTTGCATTCAGATCGAGCTTCACCCAGCGCTGCGAAACGCTGTAAAACGCCAGGTCATATAACTTGGCAATTTCATCTTCCGTTAGCGCACCGGTAGTGGCGTATTTATATATCAACGCCTGCAGTTCGGGCGATTCATCCGTGGCATTCACACAGGCATAGGCAATACCGTTTGCACCGTAAATGGTACCCGTTAGGGTCTGTATCATCAGGTTTTGGTAACCCAGCGCATCCACCGGATTGAATGAATAACTGGTATCAAAATCATCCGTTGCCGCATCGATTTTCAGGATTTTAGGCCGTGATGCCGCCATGGCGTTCATCCCCATCTGTCCGTCCAGGCCGTAGGACCCCTGGCAGGTTACATAGATGTTTCCGGCCTCGTCAATTACGGCATTCTCTTTGCCTCTGCTGATCGGGTATTGAGCTCCTTCGTAGGTGATGGTCTTCACCCATTTCCGGGTGTTCAGATCAATTACCTCTACAAACACATCCGTGGCATCGTAAAAAAGTGCGGTGCGTTGATCGTCCGTATAATAAAATAAGAACAGCTTGTTATCTTTTGCCCGGTACGCGCCGGAATAGTAGGTATGCCGGTGTTCTCCGGGTTTGTAATGGGTGGCCCCGGACATATCGATGGTACCGGTTGTCTGCATGGTAGCCGGATCAAACGTAATCAAATCGAGCTCTCCGTATTGGGCAATGACGCCCAGGTTCTCGCTGCATACCACCGAATAGTAACTGGTTGTTGCCAGCGGAAAGCTCCCGACTTCCGTTAGCAGACCCGTTTCTTTGGAAACGGCCATTTTACTGTATTTCTGCTGTCCGGGTGTAAACGTACCGTAGAAATAATTTCCCGATTGGCCAAATGACCAAAAGTACTCGTAGCTGTTGCGCTGGGTTAAGTCGATGGATTTTGCTTCCTCGAACGAACCGTAGTAACCTGCGTAATAACTTCCTCTTCCTGCTACGGTTGCGGTAGATACCACGACGATTCCGGAATCGTGATATTCGCTGCCCGATTGACCGGGTTCGGGGCTATCTTTCTTGCATGCTGTGCCGAGTAGGACCAGGGCCATGACGGCGAGATGTAGTTGTTGTTTCATAACTTGTTAAAACTTATTTATTTCGTAAATGAATCGTGCATTGAAACTCCGTCCGGGTTTGGGTACCGAAAAATTATCGAACAGCTCCGCGTCGGTCAGATTTACCGCATTAAGGGCTACCGTCAGGTTATACCGAGCCGTTCGCTATTGAC
Organism: Parapedobacter defluvii; assembly: GCF_014642075.1. Taxonomy (GTDB): domain Bacteria; phylum Bacteroidota; class Bacteroidia; order Sphingobacteriales; family Sphingobacteriaceae; genus Parapedobacter; species Parapedobacter defluvii. Next base: position 87,394 of record NZ_BMIK01000013.1, read on the forward strand.
CGTTACTCGGGAAGGCCGATTGAACTTGCGCACGAAAACCGCATGCATCTGCTGGTTGAGAACACCTATTGGAACCTTCACATGGGCAAATGGATGGGGCAATGGGGTAAATTCTTCACGTTCGTTGGCGGCCTGATTGCAACCAGCCTGCCTATCACCGGCTTTTACATTTGGTGGGGGCGGCGGCGCAAGCACAAGAAACGGCCAACGCAACGAAAAAGACAGGCGTTGAATACCACCGCGGATACGCTCACGCATCCAGGCGTCTGAGCGCACAGTCAGCAATCATTTCATTTGCTTTCGCGATTGGAAAATTGCGGATTTTACGTAAATTTACGGCATTTATCCGATCTACGCGACATGCCTTTTTTACGGTTACAGTTCGAATTTGAAAGGGTTACCGATGCCCTTACTAAGCAGATTCCCTTAACACCTGAAAGCCCCCGGCAGGAGGTATTTCAAAAGGTCATCAATCAATCCGATTACCTGATTACGATACACGATGTGGAATATTACCGCCCCATCTGCGTCAATGAGCGCCTGAGGTGTTTTTACGGATTTGAAAAATCTGTATTTCAGGGAATCGATCATTTTTATTACTTAAAGACCATGCATCTCTCCACTTATTATACGTTGATTGAATCGATGGCCTTTTTCCGGAATGACCGAACCGGCTACCTGAACTTAACGTATAAGCTACTGGACGCCCAGCGGACCTGGAAGACCACCGTAGGCACTTCGAAGGCAATCATCCGCGATAAAGCCAATAAGCCGAAGATCGCGATGACGGTGATGGATCTGGCGCGCCAGGAGCTAACCCGGTCTAAATACGAGCAATACCTATCGCTGACCGCCCGGGAACGGGAGATTGTTGAATTGCTTTGCACCGGACTGAGCAAGAAGGAAATTGCCGCGAAATTATTCATCTCACACGGCACGGTTGGCACCCATGTCAAAAACATTTACCGTAAGCTCGGGGTCAACAAATTCGCTGAGTTATCGATGCTTGTCGAACAATTCGGCCGTTGAAAAATACCCCAAACGCGGTATACCGCTGAGAGAGACGGTTACTTAATTTCGCATAAAATCAAGTAACTACCACATATTCACCGGATCATGAAAGTCTCTCTGCTACAAAAGCGGTTTTTTCCCGCAATCCTGTTTTCTCTTGTCGCGCTGCTGGCGCACGGTCAGATTACAAAAGAAGACCGCGGGAGCCGCGGCTACGGGCTATGCACTCGCCCGGTTCTTTCAAAACTGCGTACGTATCTTCCGAAGGCGATGGTGAAAAGCGCTTCAGGAACAACCTATTGCAATTCAAATTAAGCTTAACGCTATGAGGATCTCCACTGTTTACTCGCTGCTGCTGACGGTTACGCTGGCACTGTTTGTCACTTCCTGCAAGAAAGACGCCCGGCCTGTCGGCCCCGATGACGGAGAAGACACCTACACGGGCCCCAGCACGGATGTCTCGCCACTAGAATATGTAACCGTGCTAATACCCGGCGGCACTGCCTTGGCTGAAAACGAATACGCCGCAACACTTGGAGAAACCGAGGTAACGTTGATCCGCCAAGATGAGCATACCCTTGCCTTTCTAGTTCCGCCGGATGCAAAACCGGGAAAGAACAAATTGGTAATCGCCGGTTTGGAAAATCAGGAGTTGCATTACACCATTACCGAGAAAAAGTTAGACGCCACCCCCGAGACGGTCATCCGGCCGTTGCTGGAGAAGTTATCCGTATTGAAAGCGGCACTTTCCGACAGTCCCGAAGACGCTAATTTGAAGCTCAACATCACCAATTTTGAACTGTTGATAACAGAGTCTTCTCCGGAGGAACGAAAGCAGTTTGCCCTGTTTTACGAATTAAACAGCGACATGCTGAACAATCTGATTGACTATCGGTTTACGGCATCCGAGGAAGGACTCCCGGTTGCACAGTTGAAAACCGGAGTCGGGCGTTTTTCTAACACGACGTATGCATTTGAAGACGATGACCTTATCGGCCTGCATCCCCGGGTACACCTTAGGAAATTCTGTGGTTACGTACTGACATTCGCCATTGCGAATTTCGGATTTATCAATTCGATAAAAGCCTTCGCAAGCTCCAGATCAGCCGGAGAAGTAATTTTTTGGGGAGCCGCCACCTTCCTTACCGGTATTGTGGCTGCTAATAGCCTCGTAGAGGCCGCAAACCATTTTTATCAGTTCCTAAAGATCAAGCTAGCAGCCTTGGAGCACAATATCGACGAGTTCGGGCAGCTGGATTATCCCTATGGCACCTGGTATGATGTTGACGATACACAATCTGTATATCACCGATACAATCAGCCCAACCCAACCATGGGCATAGCTGCAACAGCGGGGTCGATACAAGCAGTAACCGGTGATGGCTCCCCAAAACCGTTACTCATATTGGCCAACCAGCCTAACAAGTTCACCTTCACGCGAAAGATGAGGGCCGTCATCGAAGATGACCGCCATTCAGACAGCCCCCTCCTCAACGAATTTTTCGAGGCCTACGACAAATACAACGAAATGGCATCGGATATCAACGAGTACATTGCGTTTGTCAATAAAAAAGTCTCCCTGGCAAACCTGTCGCCCCTTCAAACGCTGTACATCCCCTCCGTTCCTACGTTTAAAAACGTTCCGATAGACGCTGCATCGTTCAGTACGTACACCTTTTCGCTCGACCACCCGTCGTTGTCACTGGTCGGGGTGGTGCTAAACCATGAAAATCAATTACTTTTACAAATTAACATAGACGAATCAGACTGGACGCCGCGTATTACCTCCGAGTTAACATACGAATATATAGATCCGTTAGACGAGACCCCCCAACAAGGATCCATTCCGATCATCGTTGACCAGGGGCCTCTTGTCGGCACATGGAGCCTGGAATCTTCTGAGCTGAGCTGGTCTTACTGGTCGGGCAAAGAAGAAGACAAGCCCAGCAGGCCTAAGCCGGATCTGTTTGAGTCGTATCTATTTGAGGGCGATCTGCGATTTACGCCTATAGAGATGCATTTTGAGAATCTGGGCAACACGGGTGATCACATGTATTATCAATCCTATCAGCTTGTCGGTAATGATATTGCCGTCAACGACGGTTATGTCTTTACCATGGGAAAAGACGGTAGCGAGATGAAGTACCTTTCAGATGGGCGTATCCGGATACGGAAAGAGTATACGCTTTTCGAGGATGAGGCCATGACCGTGCGGGTGTACTCGTTTATCCATGAGACATTTTATAAAAAAGACAGTCGTTAACTGCGCATCCCTTTTTTGTTTGCGACTTTCAGCAGCATGCCGAGTAACTCTTCAGGCACAAAGGGTTTATTCAGCATATCGTATATGCCTATTTGTGCAAACCGGAACCGTACGTCGCCCATGATATCGGCCGTAAAGATGACAATTTTTACGGCCGGATATTGTTTGAGCAACTTGGTAGACAGTTCATATCCGTCCATTCCCGGCATGTGCAGGTCTACCAAGGCCACGTCATAGGTGTTTGCCTTCAGCAGTTCCATCGCTTCGTGTCCATTCATCGCACAATCGACCTGTACTCCGAAATAAGTAAGCTGCTCGCGAGTGACCATCACATTCACTTTGTTATCTTCTACCAATAACAACCGGATGGATCCGAGTTTACTTTCGTATTCCGACAAATTCTGTACAGGCAGTGATAGTTCTATCGGCTCCTCCTTTTCGGCCCTGTCAAACACCAGTTCAAACGAAAACTCCGATCCTTTGCCCACTGTGCTGTCGACAAAGATTTTGCTTTGATGCAACTCGATGAGGTGACGGGTGATGGCCAGTCCCAGCCCCGTTCCTGAACGGGGTTGCTGGTCGTCCTGCTGATAACCCTGCTGGAAATCATCAAATATCTTCTCCTGTAATTCTTTCGGGATACCCATTCCGGTATCCTTTACCGAAAAATGAAGGTATACCCGGTTTTCCAACTGTTCCACTACCTGAACAGCAATCGTCACCTTTCCCGTATCTGTATACTTGATGGCGTTGCTTACTAGGTTGTTCAGGATTTGGCCTAAGCGAACAGGATCACCGATCAGACGTGCTGGAATTTCCTGATCCATTAGGCTCACCAGCCGGATTCCTTTGGCCTCTGCTAATGACAAAAACTGGTTTCTGATGTTACGCACTAGCCCCGGCAGGTCCAGCGTGGTCAGCGCCAGTTCCACCTTATTACGTTCCATCTTGCTAAGATCGAGGATATCGTTAATAAGTCGGAGTAGGTGGTCGGCCGAGAACATCAGGTTTTCCACGATTTCATGCTGCTGCTCGGTATGGCGGAGTCTAAGTAAGTTTGCTGTACCGATGATGCCGTTGAGCGGTGTACGGATTTCATGGCTCATGACCGATAGGAAATCGGCCTTCGCCTTTGCTGCCTGCTCGGCCAGTTCCTTAGCTTGCACGAGGTTCATAGCGGCCTGCTTTTCGGGGGTAATGTCCATCACTGCGCCGCGCATCGCTATCACCCGCTCGCCCTCCACTACCGGAACACCACTCACCCGCAGCCATTTTTTCTGATTCCCAATGTTTGCCTGTACCTCCAGCACATACGGTAAACGGTGGTCGCGGCAATCTTGCATCGAATCCCGGATCAGCCGTTGGTCTTCTGCACTGAAAAATGATAAGTATTTTTCAGGGTTGGACACATCGAAATCCTCCGGCACACCGTATAGGGCATACACCTGTTTGGTCCAGAAAGCTTGTCCGGTGGCAAGGTCGAGTTCCCATCCTCCGGTATTGCTGATCTGCTGGCTGAAATCTAACAATTGATTGCTGCGCGCCAGTTCCTGTTGGATAGATTCCACGGCGTTCCGCTGTGCTACCTGTTCGGTTATATCCATCAATATCCCGCGTATCTTGGTCACCCGTCCCTCTTCCACAATGGGTATACCGATCACGCGGACCCATTTCTTCTTGCCTATAGCAGTGGAGATGGGCATTTTAATATCGTATGGTTTACGGGCTTTGACGGCCTGTTTTATATGCTTTTCCAAGGTATCTCTTTCCGGCATATCTAAAAAGGCGTACGCCGATTCCTCATCCGATACGGGTTCCGGTGCGCGGTCTACGATCAAATACAATTGATCGGTTCCTCTGGTCTCACCCGTACCTACGTCGTATTCCCACCCCGCAATCTTTCCAAGTTCGCTGCTGAAATCATAGAGTTTGTTATACCACTCCAGTTTTTCCTTTTCCCGTTTCAGTTCGTCCAGGTACCTCACGCGTTCGGTGATGTCCTGGACAATCAACGCAAGGCGGAATGCCTTGGGGTCGTCATTTGCTTCAACAGCTACGGCCTTTGCACGGTACCACCTGTCCATGGCCGGGTCCATGTGGCGATATTCCACCACCCCTTCCTTACCGGTACGGATGGCTTCTTCCACCGGCTTCTGGAACATCGGCGCCCGGTCGCCAAAAACCTGCTGAATGGATTTGCCCAGCAGCTGATTCTTCGGCATGAACAACAGTGATTCGTCACGCACCCATACGTTGCGGAATACCTGATTGCCATCCAGTTCAAAAATAATATCTTCGATCACCGAAATCATCGACTGAAGATACGTACTCAACTCCCGTTGCCTGGTTTCGCTGCGTTGCAACTGTTGAACGAGGAGATGCTGTTTGGAAATGTCACGCACGTAACCCATGAAAAAAATGGGTTCGCTTTTCCGATAAGTTAAGAGTTGGATGTCAACGAGGCAACGGCGCCTGCCTGATTTTGAGTGATTAAGGGCTCCTTCTAAGGTCAATTTGCCTTTGCGCTGCCGTATGATGCGGTCCAACCCCTTCTGAAGCACCTTCCCATCATCAACCCCGATGATAGCTGTCCATCCGGAACCCAGCAGTTTCTTTTCCGATTCACCCGCTAATTTGCAGAAAGCCGTATTTGCAAATACAAGTTCTCCCGTTCTATCGAGCTGAAATATACCAAATGGTGCCTCCCGTAGTATCTCATGCATCACAGGGCTCAAGTAGCCTGCAAAATCCATTTTCATAACCTATGGGTTTTTCGTACAACGTCTCTTTTCATAGCAATGAAGCCGGCAATTATTTTCACCACCAGCTGGCTTTCAGCGACTTTCAAGAGGCCGCTATGCTTGGCTCGTACCTTTTGCTAATGGCAATTTATACAGGTTTCATCTGCGCATCTGCGCTTGGTTATCATAACGTATAATGTGGGAGTAAAGGTAGTGGTTTTTATGTATTCTTAGGTTGAAATTTTTAACTGAATCTGGAAATACAACGTACTCCAGATTCAGAGAGCTGGAATTGGGCAACCCGGCCGATTTATCGTACCGTAGGGTTTAGGTCAGGCAGACGGAACGGACTCTTTCACTGCAATGACCCGCTTTTTCGGTTTATCAACTTTTTTGCCGTCCAACCAGAGGCGGTAGAAAGCAATCAGTCCCACAATACCAATGGACAGCCATAGGAAATCGACCACAAAAATATCCATAGCCCCCGTGCGTTGGGCAGTCCACATCCAGTTGCCGGTTTGGATGCCATTGACTACCGGTACACACAGCGCCAAGAGCCCCCCTGCAAGCAACGTTTCCCGGTTGGTGACCTGCAGTTTGCGGCGTGCGATGTAAAAGACAGACAGCGCCAACCAGCTGTAAAAATACACCCGGTAGATGAATGCCTGATCTGCGGCGGGGTTGAGTTTGATGGCGATAAACGTAAGTGCCGTGACGGGCAGCATGGTCAGGCATATGGCCACAAATACATTGGCCGCCCAAAAGTTAAACTTCCGCTTGTGGGCGGGTATGCTCTTCTTATCCCGCGCCACCAGCCAGATCAGGATACCGGAGATAATGACGAGACATCCCATAATGCCCAGCACAAAAAAGCTGATTTTAACGGGATAACCGCCAAAATCTCCGAAGTGCAGCCGGTATACAAGCGCTTTGACGCGATCTACGTAAGAGGCAGACGCTACCGGTGATTTTTCGTGGACAATGGACTGCGTAGCAGGATGGAAAACAATCTTACCGACACCGGCAAAATTCCTATTGAAATTCGGGGTTGCTTCGACGGCGATGTGCATGCTTTCATCCCCGTAATTCTTGATGTATATGCGGCTCACATGGCTATCGGGCCAACGGTCGGCTACCTGTTTCAGGTGGGGATTGAGCGCTACGCGATCTGGCAGCGGTTGATAGCGATATTCATAGGTGGTATCGTCGTTGTACCCAAGTTCGGTATATAATTTCTGGCTGTCGCCATCGTATAGGAATTTGCTGAACGGCAGGATTAAGGCGGTATTTACAATCAGTACCACACCCGTGACCGCATACATGAGCTGAAACGGGAAACCGATCACGCCCAACGCGGTATGCATATCGGTCCATACGGTTTTCCACTTGTTCCAGGGACGGAACGTAAAGAAATTAGACACGATCTTATCCCAATGCAGCAACAGGCCGGTAATGAGTGCGAACAAAAAGAGGAACGAGACGATACCGGCCACCAGGTAGCCGAAGGGGGTTCCGATGCGGATGGGTACCTGGTTGAGCTGGGCAAGGAAGTGAAGCCGGTAAAGAAATTCGCCCATGTCATACGATTCCGCATAGGATGAAGGTTGTTTACGCTGGAAATCATACTGGAAGTAAGCCGCGTCCCCGTTGCCCCTGCCACGTCCTCTCCTTCCATTTTGTGGCGGCTGCACGGCCGCTTTTTTCTTGACCGTGGTATCCTGTGAAGCGCTCATGTTTACATACGCCTGCACGTTATGGTCCTGGATGTAGAAGGTGATGTCTCTGCCCAGGAGATTGTGTGCGGTATGGAGCGAATCCAGGAGGAAATCATAATCATTGGCCGCAGCCTGGTAGGTGTGGGCAGATCGATTTTTTTGCCATGCGGATATTTCGTCTTTGAAAAAAGAAAACGACCCGGCGAAGAAAATCACATACAGGATGGCACAGATGATGATACCGCTGATGGTATGCGTATTGAAATAGATGTTATACTTGCGGATGTTCATACGGTCAGTTGTTTAGCAGGTGATATGCACCATAGAGTATCACAATGAGTACCAGGTAAATGCCCCATATCTTCCACCCGCTTTTACAAAGAAAGGCGACCAAGAGCAATACGGCCCAAAGGATGTAGCCTGTGATGAACGCAGTAACCACCACTTTCCTTTGATCAAACAGGTGTGTGAGCAGCAGGTGCAGGGATAGCATCACGAAGTAGCCCCCCACAAAACCTGCGGTGATTTTAAGGAAACGCTGCCACGGGGAGCTGAGGTATTTTTTATTCGCAGGCATGATTAAAAGATAAGGGTTTCCAATAGCAGTGCAGCCACGGCTACTGCTGCCAGACTCGTGGTGTTAACGGAGCGGAGCGGTTTCAGCAATATGAGCAAACTATAACTGGCCATCAAATATCCCACCATGGCGAATGTGCCCGATCCCAGTCCCTGCAAATACATAACAGCGGCCCAACAGACCATAAAGATCAAGGTACCGATGGTTCTTGCGAACGCAGGCTTTTGGGCCATTTTTTGTAACCATCGGGGTTTGCTCTCTGTTTTTACTTTGTCTGAAGCGACAAAAAACAGCAGGGTTCCCAAAAAGATCCCTATAAAAATTGTACTATACATGAACGTACCTGTTTAAGAAAAGCTTCCCGAAAACCGTGAGGGTATCCGGGAAGTTTTTATACTAGAACAGTTTAATCAAGGTGATGAATGGCCGTAATGGTGCCTCCGTCTACACGAAGTCCCTGTGTGGCACTCGCATTGTCCGAGTCAATCTTGTAAATATAACCGACACCCGATTTCAGGTTTACGCCTACATATCCGTGGCGGCCGTCTCCTGCACTGTAATTGCCCATGTTTGTTAGCGAATTGATCTCATCCACAGTTGGCATACCCGTAACCAGTTTGAAGGACTTGTCTATGACGTTAATAATCCCAAGCCTTTTACCTGCCGAATATTGACCTTTTTCTTCTTTTGAGGTGACCAGCACAATGAATTTATTGCGCCCTACGTATAACCAATCGGTGATATTATAACCACCGGAATTCTGCTCCACATTAAAGAAGTAAGACTGGTCAAACTCAGTGGTTCCGGCGGGGATTTTGACCACAGCCGATGGCTTGGTAGACGAGATTTTACCATCGGTAACCGCTACCGAAGCCGAGAACGCGTACACATCGCCATTTTCCACTACGCCCAGGCCGTCTACGAAATAGCGGCCGATGAAGCTGGTCCGGTTGTCTTTGATGACCTTTTCCAATTGCATATCGGGGTACGAGTAAACCGCAATCCATGCACTGTCTGGGTAGGCAGTCTCGAAAGAAGCGCCGCAGCAGGCTTTGATAGAGAAATAGGGTGCAAACACTTTGTTGCCTACCTGTTTGATCCAGCTGAAGTGTGCCAGCTCACCATTGCCCGAAGGGGCAGACGTACTGACCTTGCCTTCGCTTTCAATCTGCAAGGTGTTGGTGTTGATGCGGTACCAGCTTGCAAACGGATTGGTAATATTACGTGATATTTTCATCAGCAGCAAGTCATCGTTTACCGGTGCAAATGCCTGAACCGTTTCCGTCTGGAAGTTGGACAGTTTGTTGAGCTTGCCGTCCACAATATTGTAAGTAGTTACCGCTCCCGGATTTCCCTGCCCGTAAAGCAGGCTGAAAAATTTGTCGTTGTGTGTCACATAATACCGGTAGGTTCCATCCTGTTCAGTACCCTGTCCGGCCGTCGAGATAGCGCCGGTATCCAGGCTGCTGGCGGTCAACAGGTAGTCGGCAACCCCTGTGGTGGCCGCAGGGGTTACGGCGATGATGAAGTTGCCGGGATTATCCGGCTTGCGATCGTCTTTGCTGCAGGAAGCTAGCAGTATGGCTGCTGCCATACCTAAGAGAAGCGTGTTGGATTTGATATTCATTTTTTTGATTTTTTATTTTTTGTTAATGAAATAGCGGAGATTGAGGTAGAAGCCACGACTGGGCTTTTGCAGGCTGAAATTGTCGTACATCCGGGTATCGGTGATGTTCTTGGCTTCCAACGCGATGTTATAGCGTCCATCCTGCAGCGAATAAACCACGTTTACATCGTGGCTGATCTGCTGCGGGATATCCAATTTGTCACCACCACGGCTGGGCCAATAGAGATAGAAGGCATGCACATAGAGCAGGTTATAGCCGATGTGCAGGGTATTCCCGGCGCGGCCTATGTTACGCAGTACCACCGCTACGTCTGCATTACCGAACAGGTAAGGGATGTTGGGCATCTGGTCGCGGTATACGACGCTGACCCCGGTATATCCCTCTTCGTACTTCTGCGTGTTCATAATGTGCTGGTAGGTTGCGGTAGCCCCGGCCATGAGCCAGTTTTTGAAAGAGTACCGCAACTCTGCATCACCACCGAAGGTTTCGACACCATCCCGGTTATCGGCCACGACTTTCGACTGATTGTTGTTGAGGCGATAATAGATATAGTCGTACGCACGCCGGTAGATCAGATTAGTATTCAATGAAAAACGGTGGTCCTGGCGCAGCGAAAAGTCATAAGCGACCCCGACATTGGCGTTGTTGCTTCGCTCAGGGTTGAGTTGAAAATTGGCCTCTTGGTTTTCCACGTCGCCGAATATTTCATAGGCCGAGGGCATGCGGTTGGTCAGCTCATAGGAAACTTTGAGCTGTACCTGCGGTGTGAGGTAGTAAGCCGATGCCAATCCGTAGCCCAGCTTATCCATCCCGTTGCGCTCATCCGGCCCGTTCTGGTTGCCTTGGTGGATGTATTTCAGAAACAGGGTGGTGCTCCACAGGTCTTTGATGTCATAGTTATATCCGAGGCCCATCACATTTTTATAGGTTTGCTTTGTACGCTCATAATCGGCATTGGTTGGGTTAAGCGGATCGCTGCCTTCTCTCCGGAACGTGGAGAAATTGTTGTTGAGCGTAAAGGAATGCTTTTCAGCAAGTCGATAGTTGACCGTAGCAGTAGCAAGCCCCTCGTTGTTGCGGTATTTGTATAAGGAGCGTGAGCGTTCTCCACTGTTGGTACCCGTAGGTTTTGAGTTGCCGAACCAGTCAAACCGTGCGCTGACGGTGTCGATGTTTCGCTCCGATCCGAGGTTGTAATTGGCGTTGACGGTTACATCCAGCCCCTCAATCAGGTTTTCCTTCTTGTATTTGAGGGTAGGCATGATGGTAGTGCCCCGCCTGTGCCAGCCACCGAATACCGATACCATGCGGGCACCGGTTTGGATTTCCTTATAGTTCTGACCCAGGGTGATGCCGGCGAGCAACTGATCGGCAAACCGCTTGTCAACCACGCCCACACTGGCAATGATCGCCTCGTTGTGATACGTATCGTGAAAACGGCGTACTTTGGTATTGGGTGCATAAGCCCCGGTATTGATGTCGGCCGCATCTACCGTAACCTTATAATTATTGTCGGAGTAATTCTGGTAGGCGTTGAACCGTACGGTAAACCCTCCTTTTGTGGTGTGGGCCGCATTGATGACTGAACGATGCGTATTGAACGATCCATAGGAATAAGAGACATCCACGAAGTTCCGGTATCGGTCGCCCGTCACAATATTAATGGCACCACCCAGCGCATCCGAACCGAGCCACATGGGCACCACCCCTTTATACACTTCGATACGCTCCGCCGTGTTGATGGGGATGTTGTTGATTTGAAACGAGCTGCCGAAATTATCCATTGGGATTCCGTCAATGAAATAGCGGATGTGATTGCCCGTGAACCCGTTGAGAGAAAGGTTGAAATTGGAGCCGAGCCCACCCGACTCCCGCACGCGGATACCTGCCACGCGGTCAAGCGCACCGGAGATGTCCATCGTGGTGTTGTAGAGTTTGGTAGCATCTACCGCTGTCACGTTGTATGCCTGCCGGTTTACCTCCTGCGCCTTGGTAAGTCCCATCACCTCCACCGTTTCCAGTTCATTGGTTTTGGGCACCAACGCAATCTGCAAGGTATTGGAGCCTAGTGTCAAGGTAAGGGTCTGAACGTACGGTTCAAATCCCACCGCTGAGACCTCAACGCGGACCTGCCGTCGCCGGATGTTGGAAATTCGATAATGCCCCTCTGAGTCGGAGATGGTGGTTTGGTTGCCTACTTTAATAGTCACCCCGTAAAGCGGTTCACGATCGGCACCGATGACGGTTCCTGTGAGGTTATAGGCTGATTCCTGTGCGTGGCACCATAAGGCACCAAAAAATAGTACGGTTACGTAAAATTTAATATATTGCATTGCTTTTTACTAGTCTGTTGAAAGCCGGCCGTTGTACCTGCTAAAGTTGATGGCCGTGTGTATTTACAGTCAGTTACCGCTGAATGTAAACGCATATACCGCGTACGGAGATTACCGTCTCCGGCGCGGTTTTTCTATTCCATGTTTATGTCATCTCATCTTTCAAAAAATTCATTCGTTACTTTGGAGTCCAACATTCGCCCTTTATACTTATTTAGATTATGTATAAATAAACGGAAGCAAAAGTAACAAATCCATCGATAATGCAATGAATTATTTTAAAAAAGGTTGCAGAAAAAGGCGATTTCATCTGCACACGCCAGCATCGCTCGATTTTAATACTGCACCATACACCGTTGTTCCTGTCAAAATCGAGCTGCCACGCCGCCCCCCTAATAGGTACTAAACATGCCTGCTTTGACAAGAAACTGGCCATCGTAGATTTTTCTGTGATATTTCGTTAATAACACCTGTGTAATTTCATCACCAAATGTTGTGATATATAATCAATAACTATTGTGTAATTTCATTAGTAGCATTATCTTTGCGTCTAAAGCAATCCTATCATGTTTATTAAGAGACGCATCACGCGACAGATCGTGCTACAGCGGGACAAGTTTCCTGTATTGGCTGTTACAGGGCCTAGGCAATCAGGAAAAACAACCCTTTTACGCAGACTATTTGAGGATTATCGATATGTGACACTGGAAAACCCCGATAACCAGCAGTTTGCAGCAAGCGATCCCGTTGGCTTCCTCGACTATTACGGAAGACACGTTATTTTCGATGAAGTACAACGAGTGCCCCATCTATTTTCTTATATTCAGGAACGCGTGGACGAAAGTGGACTCATGGGCCACTACATCCTTTCGGGTTCCCAAAATTTTCATCTACTGAAAAGCATTACGCAGTCACTTGCAGGACGGGTAGCGCTGTTCAAACTGTTGCCATTGGATTTTGCAGAACTTACAGCACAAAAGTTGTTGGCTGATGGCTATCCGTCCGTTGCGATCAGCGGTGCTTATCCCGCAATTTTCGATCGAGACATCTCCCCTGCCGTTTTCTATGCCAACTATCTTCAGACGTATGTAGAGAAAGATGTCACGGAGTTGCTCAATGTACGCGACACCAGAAAATTCCGCCAATTCCTTGGCCTATGTGGAGCGAGGGCGGGGCAGTTATTGAACATCAGCGCGCTGGCCAACGAGTGTGATATCACCTTTAATACTGCAAAATCTTGGTTATCGATACTTGAGAGCAGTTATCTCGTTTTTTTACTCCAACCGTATCACCAGAACCGTAACAAAAGGCTCGTCAAGACGCCCAAGTTATACTTTTATGATACTGGATTACTATGCCATTTATTGGGAATTAACGATGCAGGTCAACTCGAGACGGATCGTTTAAAAGGCAGCGTGTTTGAAAATATGGTGATTGCCGAGTACCAAAAGAGGAATTACCACCTATATGAACATCTTGAGTTTTTCTTTTGGCAGGATACTCACGGAAATGAAATTGACCTACTTTGGCAAGTGGGGCAAACGTTCCATGCCGTGGAGATTAAAGCCACCAAGACAATTACCAACGAGCTTTTCAAACAATTGGACAAGTTTGAAACCCATTTAGCGCCTTCTACTCCTATACAGAAAACGTTAGTGTATGGCGGTGCGGATTCGCAACACCGTACGAATTACGAGGTGAAAAGCTGGAGAGAGGTAGCGGATTAACGCGTTTAATGCTCCCTTTTGTTTCCAAAATGCATTATTTGGCGCATAATTTTATGACCTGATGTTTCTGCTGGCACAGGCCAGGTCTGCGTTTCGCTGACTTTATGGCATCGTTGAGTGCTCAAAATAACGTACCTTAGCACCATGGTGCGCAAATACCCCATCGGCCTGCAGAGTTTCCGGAAAATCCGGGCGGCTTCCTTTACGCCGATAAGACGGAAATCATCCACCGGCTGGTTACCACGGAATTGAGTATTTAAAAAAGTATTACTATTTTTAAACACTCACTTTAAGAAAAGTAATGAAATTCTATAATCGGCGTATTTTTGATGATCTGAAAGCCCACTTGCCGAAGCGGCAAATTACCGTATTGACCGGTATGCGCCGTACCGGTAAGACCACCTTAGTGCGGCAATTGCTTTCTGAATCGGGAATCAAACAGCAATTTTATTTCGACCTTGAACGCATTGACAACCGTGTGTTGTTTGCTGAACAGAATTACGAACACATCGTCCGTGCATTTCAGCAACAGGGAGCCGATTTATCAAAGCCACTCCTTGTAGCCATTGATGAGATCCAACTGGTACCCAACCTGCCCAGTGTATTGAAGTATCTTTACGACAATTACCCCATCAAATTCATTGTTACCGGTTCGAGTTCGTTTTATATCAAGAATCTCTTTTCGGAATCATTGGCAGGGCGAAAGAAGATCTTCGAGGTATATCCGCTTAATTTCCATGAATTACTGGCATTCAATGGATTGAACGCACCCAACCTGGCGCTATCAGAAGCTACCCAATTTGTAGCCTCAACCTATCAACAATTGCGCCCATATTACGAGGAATATATCCAATACGGCGGTTTCCCAGAAGTGGTGCTCGAACCCTCTGTGGAAGGTAAGAAAGACCTCCTCCAAGACATATTAAGTGCTTATATCAATTTTGACATCAGTGCGCTTTCAGATATTCGAAATCCTGCAAACCTGTACAAACTCATCAAGCTCCTTTCCGTACGGACAGGCTCGCGCCTTGATGTTTCCAAATTAACCAGCATCGCCGGCATTTCAAGACCCACGGTAGAAAACTACCTTTACTTACTTGAAAATAGCTACCTCATCCGTACGATACCTGTTCTGACCGCCAGCCCCGATCGTGAAATTACCAAAGCACGAAAAATCTATTTTCTGGACAATGGCATCGCGTCGGCCGTCGGCGAGCTTAGCAGCGGTGCGAAATTTGAAAATGCCGTCTTCAACCAACTGTTGCACCGTGGTGACGTTGCCTACTACCAGCTAAAGAATGGGAAAGAGATCGACTTTATCGTTAACAAAGAATATGCCCTGGAAGTCAAAGAAACCGCCGTTGAAGCCGATCTTAAGCAGGTGCGGGACCTCGCTGCCAATCTAGGGATTAATGCCTGCTATGTAGTGGGCCGAGATCCGGTCAAACAATTTCCAGCGTTTATATGGGGCGGGTATCTTTGAAGAAGCTTTTTCTTAAAATAACGCACACTCCATTTTGTTTCCAAAATGCATTATATTTGCTGCATAATGGAAACAAATTAAGATGGATTTTCTGACATTCAAGGAAAGATTTTTTCAACTCGCATGCTTCAGTACCGATCAGGTGTATGCATGGCAGCCGGATTTTGACCGGAATAACCTGATTCGCTGGACGAAAAAAGGGCATTTAGTCCGGCTGAGGCAGGGTTATTACACCTTCTCTGAATACAAGGGCAAGGCAGACTATTCCCTGTATTTCGCTAACAGGATTTACAAACCATCTTACATCAGTTTGCATACAGCGCTGGCATTTTACGGAATCATTCCTGAGGCGGTGGTTCAGATCACCAGTATCACGACATTGAAGACGCAATCGTTCAGTAATGATTTTGGCGAATATGCCTATCATAACGTCAGAGAGGATCTGATGTTCGGTTACGATTTGAAACCAATAGAAGGTAATCGGAATCTCCAGTTTGCCAAACCGGAAAAAGCATTGCTTGATCTGCTTTACCTCTATGCGTTCTATGATAACGAGGCGGAAATGGAGGAACTTCGCTTGGACGAGGATTATCTGCAGGATGACCTCGACACGGGGTTATTGATGGAATACGGCAGGCGTTTCAAAAGCAACGCGTTACAACGGCGCCTGGATTTAATGCGTAAAACATATAGATTATGATTCAGCTGGACCAAATACGGAATTATTTTCCCGCCACGATAAGGGATAACGCGGCGTTTGGTAAACACATGATCAAGGAGTACCTGCAATTGGCTATTCTGGATTTCCTGTCAACCACGCCTTACGTACGTAAAACCACGTTTATCGGTGGAACGAATCTCCGGCTGGTCAAGGGGATTGATCGATTTAGCGAGGATCTTGATTTTGATTGCAAAGACTTTTCAAAAGATGAATTTTCGGAGATGACCGATGCCGTTGTCCGCTTTTTGAGGCGCTCGGGATGGCAGGTGGAAACACGGGACAGGGATAATCCCAAGCTGACCGCTTTCCGTTGCAGTATCCACTTCCCCGAGCTGCTGTTTGACTTGGGGCTGAGCGGTCATCGTGAGGAACGGTTTCTCATTAAGATTGAAAGTCAGGATCAAGGAGTCGAATACAAACCCATTGTCACCAACATCAGTGGGTGCGGATTCTTCTTTCCGTTTCCTGTCCCTTCCGATGGGGTATTGTGCAGCATGAAGATAGCGGCGATGCTATCCCGCGCTAAGGGACGGGACTTTTATGACCTGATGTTTCTGCTGGCACAGGCTACACCTGACTACGATTTTCTTGAGAAAGGATGTGGAATTGCAACGCTGGAGCAATTGAAATCGGCCACAGTTGAAAGACTGAAAACGGTAGACCTGAAGTCCAAGCAGCGGGATTTTGAGCACTTGCTCTTCAATCGAGATAACAGTGTACGTGTGTTGCGTTTCGGTGAGTTTATGGCATCATTGAGTTCTTAAAATAACGTACATAGGGTCAGGAATATTGGGCACTATACATTAAAACCCACTCTTTATAAAATAATCTGCCGGGTAGGTATAATCATCAAGTTTCGCGTGCTCGATACCATAGTCAGCAAATACCAATAGTTTGCTCCCTGGTACTAACGCTTGGAAGGCCGTTCCGAAACCTACGGGTACATGTATAATTCGTTGTTCCTCACTTCGCAGAATCGTTTCTTCTACCGGCAACTCCTTAGAAGGCTCACTCCAGTCATCAATCCTAACCGTTTTCATGGAAAAGGCTCCTTCTATGACGTAAAACCAACGTTGTTCAATCCGGTGTGCCCGCCATCCGCGGATTGTCTCGGTATCTTTATTTTCAATTATATAAAATCGCTTCACAGCGGTCATGTCAAAATCATTGACAAACCGAATACTTCCACGATGATCACTGGCAATGCCTCCTTGTGATATGACAATCTCTTTCATAAATTCGCTTTTTCTAAATAGTCGGTTGCAATTTATTAATTCTATTGAAATTCCCCTTCAGAAAAATCTATCTTTGCGCCCATGAGTTACCTGTTCATCGCTATACTGCTTTTTGCCTCTCTTTTGGCATATTTCCGTATAGCAGATCGGTATAATATCATCGATCGCCCCAATGAGCGAAGCAGCCACACACAGGTTACGATCCGTGGAGGAGGGATTGTATTCTATTTAGGTGCGCTAGCTTGGTTTATTTGGAGCGGAGCTACTTATCCTTATTTCTTTGCTGGCCTTACACTCATCGTGCTCATCAGTTTTCTCGACGATATCCTTACGCTATCCAACCGCATCCGTATCAGTATTCACTTGCTTTCCGTTTTGTTGCTCTTTGTAGAGGTGCGGCTGTTTGAATACTCTTGGTACATTGTGCCGATTGCATTAATCTTAGTTATTGGCACCATCAATGCATACAATTTTATGGACGGCATTAATGGCATCACAGCGATGTATAGCTTTGCCGTACTGTTGCTGTTATGGATAGCCAACCGAGATATTGGCTTTATTGATAATCGGCTTTTGTATTGCACTGGCATCGCCAACGGGGTATTTGCCTTTTTCAACTTCCGGCAACGCGCCAAATGTTTCGCAGGAGATGTGGGTAGTGTGGGAATGAGTTTTATCTTGATTTTCGCCATGCTGAGTTTGATTTTGGCTACCGGTAATTTGATTTATATCCTGTTTTTTGCAGTGTATGGCGTGGATAGTGTACTGACTATTGTTTATCGGTTAGTTAAGCGGGAGAACATCTTTAAGGCGCACCGGACGCATTTGTATCAGTACTTGGCAAATGAAGCAAAAGGAAACCGGTTGGTGATTGCGGCGTGTTATGGGATATTGCAGGTGGGGACAGGTGTGCTGGTGTTATATGCCAGTGATTTTCCCTCGACTACGCAGTATAGCGTGGCTTTTTGTGTTCTACTGTTGCTTTCGTTGGCGTATATTGGAATTAGACGGTATGTGCTGGGGGGTGTTTTAAAAACTTCCTAATAACCATTAGACAATCTCCTCTATTTTACTTAATACCGGAGTCGGGTTCCAACCCAGTTCTTTTCGTGCCTTGCTATCGTCAAAGGTCAATGTAGATGTAATCTTCTGCAGTTTGTCTGAATTTATGGGAAAACGCCCCACAATATCACCCGTTTTGGCTAATCCGTTAGCGAGCCAGTACGGTACTTTTATAGGTTTACGTTTACCTAAAGCCTTGGAGATACTTTCTTCTAGCTCTCCGAAAGTAGGGTGATAGCCATCAGTAAGGTTATAAATCCCGCCTTTCTCCACTAGTTTGGGAATAATCCGTGCAATATCCTCAACCCATACCATGCTTTTCCTAGCATCAGCGCGGCCGATACTTAAATACTTTCCAGATTTAATGCCGTTGATCATGGCGTCTAAATTACCTGGTGGGTTTGGTCCTGCAATAAGCGGCAAACGTAAGATGCTTAATCTAACTCTATTCTTTACGGCCCATTCTTTCAACCAAAACTCTGCCATAATTTTACTCTTAGCATATGATGTTATACCGTTGAGAGGCATATTCTCGATAATATCTTCCCCCTCAACCAATCCATAAACAGCGACAGTACTAACGAAAATAAAATTATCTGGCAGCGCGCTCAAAGACTCTAAGGCTTTGCATAGATTTCGAGTGCCCCCAAAATTTGTTTGAAAGAATTCATTCTCTTCTTCTTTAGTTCTGGGAATACTATGAGCCTTACCAGCTAAATGAACGACAGTTCTAGAAATCAACGACGGATCTAATCTATATAATGAGTTCAAAACTGCTCCCTGACTATTTTTCCTCAATTCAGAATAGGTATACTGCGAATTAGACAAATATTTACAGATTACTCTACCTAGAAAGCCAGTACTCCCTGTCAAAAAAAAATCTAATACCATGAAAAAAATACATTATCGTTTTTGCAAAGAATCAAGATTCTCAGATATCTTTTTTGTTAATGATTTATAATTTAATTCCTTAATTACGTAATCGAAACCTAATTTACCAATATCTGACAACTCCTCTGGGGTGTATTCCAACCGTATTTCTTCGATTTTACTCGCCAATAGTTTTGGGTCTTTAGCCTTTATAAACCAACCACAACCGGAATCATTTATTATGGACTGATAACCGTTAAATGAAACCAGAATAGGGCGGGAACTTAACATGTAATCAATCCATTTATTAGGAGACACCCCAAACCTATAGATGTTTTTATCATCCCACATATTTACTAATATGTCAAAATTCGAAAGAACTCTAGGCAAAGATTCCTTGGAAACAGGTTCGAAGAAATGAATATTAACATTTTCGGCGTATGATTCAACAAGCTCATCTTTCAAAGGTCCTTTCCCAATAATAAATATACCGGTATCGGGCGGTAGATATTGAACAGCAAGTAAAAGGTCTTCTACACGGTTAGCTTTTCCTATAGTACCCGCATAGGCAACTGTGAATTTATATTGACCTATTTTATGCTTTACTCTTTCAAGTATTGGTTGATCAACTTTTTTTATTGATTGAGTGGGGTCCAAATTATAGAAACTATCGTCATAACCCATAGGTATATTTATATAGTTAAATTTCTTGGCAATTATAGTAGAAACATGCAAATCAAGCCTCGGCATTGTTCCAATTATAAGGTCTGCATTCTTGTAGCCTATTTTTTCGAATTGGCTGAGTATCTTAAAAGGAATACTCTTTCTACCGTAAGAACTAAATTCTGTCAAAGTCTCTGGCCATATATCTCTAACTTCAACTATTAATTTGCATTTGAAAATTTTCTTCAAAACTGAACATGTAGCAAACGTCAAGATACTTAAAGAAGAAACGTATAAAAAGGCCGGCCTGTTTTTAAAGTGTATAATAGAATATATGAACAAAAAGACCTCAAAAGTAATCCATGATAAAAGTCTTTTAAAAGAAAGACCTAAACCGATAGTACTTCCATTTAAAACATCATTCCTAAATCCCTCGTGATAAAAGGTCTTATAAAGCCCTGAGAAAGAATCCACCTCTCCATAAGCACAAGACCTAGATGAGATTAGCCTAGTTTCAGGATAATTGAAATTTAGAAACTTTGCAATAAAAAATTGTCTATTTGGCGGGCCAAATAAAGAAGATGTAGCATATTTAGAAATTAACCACACACTCTTCCGTTGCTTACGATTATTCACTTGTACGATATAATGTCAGGTTAATCATTTTTTTATTGTATTGTCTGTAATGGTAACATTTCCCTTAGAATACAATTGATCAAACGGCGTAGCATAATTCGCCGGAGCATTGGAAGAAACACCAAAAATTCTAGCAAATAAACCCTTGGCTTTATCATCGGTAGAAACATATTGTACAGTATTGTTTTTAATATTGGCTAATTTAGACGGTTTCCCCCTTATCACGACAGCCTTTCGATCCGGGAAAAGAACGAAAGTGTTATTATAAACGTTTATTTTAGTACCGGCGATGTCTGTATTGTCGTTCCGGTCTTTTCCTCCATGCATATCGACTGAATGAGAAGTCCCGTTCTGTAAAAATACGTTGTAACATGCCTCATAACCTGTGCCAGGAATTCCCGTTCCAGCTATATCGTGTCTATTATAGTCGAAAACGTTCCCCTTAATAAGGGCGAAAACACCGTCCAGATTAACTCCATAACCCAGTCCGACTCGTCTATTATGATGAATATAATTATACAAGATTTTCGCGTTATCCGCGCCCTTTTGTAGACTAATGGCCGCGTGAGTCCACCCATAAAACTCACAATTTTTGACCTCAAGATTAGGATAGTTCGTCTTAATGGCTATAGAAACAGGCACTTTATAAGTGTTTTCATAAACAGCGTTTTTTCCTTCGTA
Source organism: Parapedobacter defluvii (assembly GCF_014642075.1). GTDB lineage: Bacteria > Bacteroidota > Bacteroidia > Sphingobacteriales > Sphingobacteriaceae > Parapedobacter > Parapedobacter defluvii. The sequence goes on from NZ_BMIK01000013.1 coordinate 108,740, forward strand.
CTTTTTATTCCCATGATAAATGTCTTTATCACCTCCATAAAATCTTAAACCAAATATATTTACATTGGATCCACAAACAAACAAGGGAGAAGTTCCTGCAGTCGACGTCTTAATTAAGGCTCCAAGCGCTCCTTCAACCTTACCTCGACCACTTGCCAAAGTGATACCAGAACGGATTGTAATGTTTTTTTGTCCCGAAAGATCAATTTCAACATCGTCATCAACATAGACTATAGAGCCTGACTTCGCGTCTGCTAAAGCTTTAAGTAATTGGTCTTTGGTCCTAACAACAAAATCGGGTGTTCCTACCTTGAAATTAAACATTGGCTTGCCATTTGCCAATCCGCCAGCTAATTCTCCATCGATTGCGTATTTTACATCCGACAATTTCCTTATAGATAATTCCTGACCGTTTCCGCCAACCGCAAAGAGCAAAAAAAATAAACCGATACTACAAGTTTGAGTGAAACTCTTCATTAACTGACACTTCATATTGATAACTCTCCATGATTATGCTAACTCGTCAAATGTACTATCTTCGGTTCCGTTCTCACCTAACGAATAGCTGATTTTACTAAAAAACAGAATATAATACGAAATTAGCCATATAATTCAAGATTACGAAACATCAAGCCGTCTATTCGTCTCTTACTACTGAAGAGCTTTGATAAATATTCAAGTACTGTTGCCCAATTCGCTCCCAAGAAAAATCTGCAGAATAACGAACCGCATTTTGCGAGAACCGTACCCAATCTTTAAATATCTCGTCGCTTTTTTCAATAATTTCCCTGCTGTTACGTGCTATGACACCGTATCCGACATCCCCCTCTTCGAAATACCCACTGATCCCCTCATTTAAGGTATAGATTATAGGTAATCCTTGAGACATTGCCTCAATATAAACTAAGCCAAATGTTTCATGGGAAGATGCCATAACAAATATATTACAGGAACGATAAATCGACATCAATTTTTCCTTATCCAGTACTTTCCCCTTGTAAGAAATTAAATCCGCGTGAGATTCACAAAGTTTTATGATTCTATTCTCGTCATTCCCCCCACCACCAACTAATGTCAAATGTACGTCCTTACCTATTTTGGACATATTGACGATAGAACGGATTAGTATATCGACATTTTTGTTTTTTGAAAAATTGCCTACATAAAGAAAATTTCTTTTAAGTCCACAATCATTTCTAAAACACCTATTAGTCAACCAAAAGTCATCTACACCATTAGGTATCACTACTGATTTCGCAAAAATTTGCGTTCTTAAGCCTTTCGGAACATATGTACTTAATAATCTGTTTCTATAATCCCCCGACAAGAATATCACTTTTTCCGCATTCTGAAGAATTTTCACCCCAACACCCCGCAAATGAACTAAATATTTGAAAAACACATTCAAGTCTGTATTACGAACGGCAACAATATAAGGAATTCCAAAATTCTTTTTTAACGCTAAAGCTATCCCCCCATCGCTAAAAAGAAAATGTGCATGAGAAATTCTAATAGAAGACAAATCAACTTTATCTATCAAATCATTTGAGGTCTTTTTAATTTTACCGAAATAATTAATTCTATCTAATTTATTTAAAATAAACGAATATTGATATTCAACATTAACTAAATTCGGATTTATATTCCTATTCATCTCCTCTTGCCGCCTTACTGGCACATACACTACTTGTGAAATACCTAACCCAGCCATTGTAGAAACTAATAGATCATATAATCTTTGATTTGCAAAATCGCTTGATATTTGTAGAACTCGCATCAATTTTTTTTTCTATATGAGACAAATTTACAAATCTTAATAAAAAGGAAGGGGGCGCATCCCAGTATTATCCAATATAATTTCAAATTACTAAAATCTACTTTCGGATAAATAAATACAAAAGAGAGGGACAGCAGCGTTAATGTAAGAAAACTTGTAAATGTCGATCGCCTAATAGCATATATGAAGAACAATTTAAGAACAACTCCAAAAAAAAACATAAAAATAGGGACTCCTATCGGCCCAAAATTCATATACAGCTCACCAACAGCTGTAGTGGGTAAGGCTCCACTTGGAAGGTGACTATACCATAACTCCTGAGTTATTATACTAGTATTATAGCCATGATTGTTAATTAATTCTAAAGGAAGTATACCAGAAAACAACGACTTGCCATACAAATAACCGTAATCGTGACTCCAAGAGTCAATTATTTTCATAAACAAAGCCACATTAGGAGTATTTCCCTTATCAAAAACGAACATTCCTAATGCACCAGAAAACTCTGATATTAAATCTTCAAAAACAATATCTGTACCAATACTTAGAGCACTGTAGACTCTATAAAAATAAAATACACCTCCCATTAGCACTAAAAACAAAGCCCCTATGATAAACTTTCTATTGTAGATAGAAAGGACCGGCGCTTTACCTATCTGAGAGAAATAAAACATAGCAATAAAAGACATCAAATGTACAACAGTTCCATAGATTCTGCCGACGCTCGCTTTAACAATCGTACTTATTATAACGATTATAAGCAGTTCAAAGAAACTGCTTTTATTTTTGATATGAAGGTAGAGAATAAGGTACGCCCCTATATATAGGAAATGATACCCTGCTGTCGTTCCGCCAACCTCTGAAAATTCATGGTGTCTAAGTGCTACGTTTGAAAGATAATTTAATATGTTCCCTCCTGAGAATCTTACTACGTTAAAAAGAAAGTTAAACAGACCGATTAATGAGAGGATATAGGCTGTACATCGAATGAGTATATCAGACATCTCACTATTATTGCCGCTATGAAATTTCATACTGCCTATTATAGGGTTTTTAAACATCCTGTATCCTGCTATTAGGCATACTAATCCTAAAAGATAATAAAAAGTAGCGAGGTTAAATAACGAGACATAGTCCCCTTTCAGCAAGTATTTATCTATAAAAATTGAATTGTTGAAATCAGTAAAAATATAGTAAATACTTGTCAGAGGAATAGTAATATAAAATATGCAGAAGAGATTAATCGGATTAAAAACGTAGAAATTCTTCTGAGAACCTAAAAATATGGCTATAACAACTAACGTCAGAAATGTCCATATACCAGCAAAAAAAAATTTTCCAGAGAAAATAATAGACAAACAAAGAAACACAAAACACAAAACACAAAATAAAATAGCCCTTTTCTTTTCGAGTAGATTCATACTTCTCTCTCCCTAACGGCTTTTTCAAAGATATTTAATGTCTGAACAAGCTTATTTTTCACATTCTCAGTACCATATAACTCGTATAATACTTTTCTATTTGTAGCGATATCCTCTTCATTTAAGGGAATTAAAAGTTCGGCAGCAAGGTCTGATTGATAGGAAAACACTCTCAGGCCTTTCCGCTTAAAGAAAATGTATACAGGGCTTCTCTCCGAAAGAAAGAGTTTGACACCCAACCACATTAAAATAATGATATTTCCAACAGCTTGCTGTCTTTCATGCGCCATAATTGCAACGTTGCAACTTTTTAATAATTGTATATAATCTTCCTTAGATAAAATTTTTTCGGTCAGTGGAAAAAAATTTTGGGGAAATAATTGCCTACCAAATTTTAAGACTTCTTTTTTGTAGAGATCGTATTCTCCATAGTTCAGGGGAACAATTATTTTCCTCTTTTCTATGCTAAAGTCCCTCAACCTATAAAAAACGTCAATATGGTTAGATGTTGGAGAGGCAGAATTGCCTACTAAAATAGAAGTACCTAAATCTCTATTAGCGTGCTCTAAATGGGAGCCAAAGCTATTCTCCAATGTTGCATACGAGAAACTCACTCTCTCGGCTCTAAATACTGTCCCAAGTCTATGTTTGATTAGATCAAATTCTATAGGAATAACTGTCGCACAAAAATCAATCTTTTCCACCGCTACTTTATATCTGGCCATGATCGACCTACTTACCATACTATAGTAAATATTCTTTGCAACACTTTTTAAGTTAAAAAAACTGAAAAAAGAACTTTTAAAAAGAGCATGTCGCGTTCTCTCATAAAACAACTGTCTATGGAAACCTGGAATCCAATTTAAATCTGTACCCCACGCAAACCAAGCATAAATTTGATGCGGCTTTTTTGTCCTTTTCGCAATCAAGGATGCCTTATAATTATGTAAACAATGAATTAAAATAATATCTGCATTTGATTCCTCAATAACTGAATTGTAGTGATTTGAATTCTTTTTTGCAACAATAACATTCTTTGATTGATATTTCTTTGCAAAAACGAAGTCATAATTATTTGATGGGACACTAATTAAAAAAATATTAGACCCTTTCTTAACCCCTTCAAAAAATTCAATAACATAATCAGTAAATAAAGAATCGCTTATCAAATGCAGAATTTTCATTTATTTAATCACTATTATCCGACTAAAGTCGTCGTTGTTTACATTTAACTATCTATTTGGCCTAAAAGGCCGTTTCAATTCATTTTTCAAAAAATACCTCCCCCCGTTGAGGATAAAAACAGCGCCAGTTGGCCTGTTTCAGGTGGTCCATCGTGGGCGTTGTATTGCCGGTTTTCACTTTTCAACAATTGGTATACGTCCAACATGCTGATTAGGTGGATACGCACCAGGGTGGCTACTACCGAAAACGCTTTCTTCACCTGTGCCTTCTTCTGCAATACGGTCAGCAGCAGCTGTGCGATGAGCGTGCACCACACTTGCGTATAGATCGCATTGGTGTTCTCCCCGTAGAAATAGTTCAGCTGGAAGTTCTGCTTCATTTTCTTGAACAGCAGCTCGATGGTCCAGCGTTTTTTGTACAGGAAAGTCACTTCCTCGGCCGTGATGTCCATATTGTTGGTCAGGAACTCATAATACCGGTTCTTTTCATCCTGGTAACAGACCCTGCGCAGGGTGACTTCCAGGGTGTCCTTGGTGATTTTCCTGCCGTTTTCATCCTCGGGATGGTAGCTAAGGCCGACAATCTCATCGCGCAGCACCTTGGCCTGCCCCTTTTTACGGTAATGTGTACGAAGGGTCTGATTGACCGTGTATACCGCATTCTTCTTCATCCGGGTCACGAAATAAACCTGCTTCTCCGTCCAGCGGGCGAACATCAGGTAGTAATTGTATGCCCGGTCGAACACCACCACGCTGTGCGGGACCAGCTCCAGGCCCCGCAGGAAGTTCTTGTCATGCACCTTGGCCTCGGTGATCTTTACGAACCGGCCGACAGACTGTACCGCATCGATGAGCATATGAACCTTCAGCCCGCCTTTCTTCTTCCCATCCCCTTTTGGATTACGGCCCACGCCTTTCATTATGTCGCTGAACAGCCGGATGGTTGTCGAGTCTACTAACAGCACCTCCTTGAAGGTCAGCCCGAAAGTCCGGCTGTCCGACAAAAAACTTTGGTAATGCTTCACCAGCGAAAAATACACCGACTCGAAAAAACCGCTGTCTCGGTTGCGCAGACCGTCGCTGGCCGTACTCTTGGCCGGGGATTTCCTCAATCCCAAGTGATTCAGCTTGCCGCCCATACCACGCAGACCCTCACATACTTCCGTCATCGAGTCGCAACGACTCAATATCCCGAACAGCATCGTAACCAGCTGTGTCATGCTGCCGAATGACTTGTAATAACGGTCGCTCTGCTTTTCCCGAATGATGCTTTTGATGTCGAGAGCAGTAGCTATTTCCATGATCTGTTTCAAAATCGGCTGTCCGACAAAATTTATTTCCCTATTTTTACCCATGTTGTAGTTGATTTCGCAAAAACAAACTTACAACATCAGGGGGTGGGCTTCAAAAAGACCTGCTCCCTTTTTATTTTAGTCGGTCAGTAGTGTTATTAATATCTATTTAGCGGCTTGTTGCAGGAACTCCAAACACCGTCGTATCTGACTCTACATCTTTATTGACCAGTGCTCCTGCCCCTATTGTTACGTTGTCACCCACTTGTATACCAGGTAAAATTATTGCCCCAGCACCAATAAAACAATGATTTCCGACCTTAGCACTTCCCAATAATTGCGCCATCGGACAGATTTCACAAAAATTCCCTACTTTTACATCATGATGTAAACTGGCCCCATGGTTAACTAACGAATAATTACCTATTGTAACGCTGTTACTTATGAAGGTATTATGCATAATGTTAAGTCCAACGCCCAATTTCATGTCATACTTCCCAATTATCGCTCTCTTACTTATAATCGACGTAGGCGTTCCTCCTATTTTCTCAAATTCAAAGACGATTTTCATTCGGTTCTTAACTCCGCCTACACCAATAACAAATCTGAAATCATTCGTATTTTCAAAATACTTTAAAACAGCGTCTATGCTATTTATGACTTTATAGCTATACAGACTTTCGCGATGACTAATGTTATCAAAAAAACAAATGTCGATCTGTTCCCTGTGTTCACTAAATATTGTCAGTATTTCTTTTGCATGCCCTCCCGCGCCCACTATTATCATGATAGGTGCTTTTTTAATATAGAAACTATTAAATCTTGTTCATGAATTTTCAAATCGTGATACAAAGGTAAACAAATGATTTTAGAAGAAATCGACTCAGATATTGGACAAGCTTCAGGCTTTTCTAAAAACTTAAGCTTATTTAACGAAGGAAAAAAGTATCTCCTTGGTATGATATAATTAGCATTTAGAGCTTCTATAACCCTAAACATGGTTCCTTCGGAATCAAAAACAACTGGAAAATACGAATAATTATACTTGATATCAGGATGAATTTTCAGTAATTTTATTCCACTTATTTCCGTTAATACGTCCCTATAATACAACCACTGTTCCTTTCTTCTCAGCATAATACTCTCTAGATCGTCAAAACAACATAATCCCATTGCAGCATGGAATTCTGAATTTTTGCCATTTATTCCAATGTCCCCAAAAGTTATTGGAGATGTATGCCCAAAGTTTCTTAATAATGTCGATTTTTCATGAAGCACACCGCTATTGCAAATTATCCCCCCTCCTTCAATGGTATGAAATAATTTAGTCGCGTGAAAACTACATACACTGATATTTCCGTAATTAAAAATAGATTGTCCCTTATATCCCGTTCCAAAACAATGAGCTGCATCATACAATACTTTTAAATTGTACTTATTCGCAATCTCTTCAATTTTTTCTATTTCGCAAGCATTCCCAAACACATGAGTTGCCAAAATCGCGGTTGTTTTGCTCGTTATTTGTTCCTCAATCTTCGTCGGATCTATATTGAACGAGCTTTCTTCAATATCTACAAAAACCGGCTTACACTGTTCCCATAAAATAGAAGACGTTGTGGCCACATACGAAAAAGGTGTAGTTATAATTTCTCCTTTTAAATTCAACGCCTTAATAGCTATTTGTAAAGCTACAGTACCGTTAGAAACAAATAATAGATAAGGATTATCTATATATCTTCTTAATTTTTCTTCTAATTCGTTAACCAACGGACCGTGATTTGTTAACCACCGCCGATTCCAAATATCAGAAACTAAATTTTGATAACTTTCAACAGGAGGAAGATATGGTTTAGTAACGGGAATCATACGATTAAATGTTTTGCGAGTGTAAAAACCCTCTTAAATAATTTTAATTGAAAAACTAAGCCTAAAACTAAATATAAAATAACGAATACTAATAACGAGATGAATGATAACAAGAGACCGTGCAATGGTACAAAATGCTTAAAAATATAACACGCGAAACCAGCAAGCACAGAAATCAAGATAATTGGCACTATGTCGGTAATCTGATTCATCACCGAATATCCAATTAAAGAACCAGCATAATATGAATTGATAAAAAAAGCTACTAAAGAAAAAATCAATTGAAAATAAATTAACCCATAAATTCCGTAGGAAAGCGATATAAAAACACCCAAAAGAATTATAATTTTTTTTAGCACTTCTAACCTTAAATATAAGTCTGTTCGACCTTTCACTGACAAGATATTGAGATTAAAGCCCTGTAACGGATAAATAATGGAAGAAATACATAATAACTTAAAATATGGGATAGAGGAATTCCATTTATCTCCAAACAAAATCCAGAAAATATCATCAGCAAACAACAGCAATACAATCATTGTTGGGGCTGTAGCCATAATAGAAGCTTGCATCACTTTCTTATAAACTGAAGCTAATTCTGTATTGCTATCTTGTAATTTGGAAAATAAGGGAAAAGTTACTTTATTAATTGCCAAGGAAAGATTTTGCGACGGCAACCCACTTAATAACTCAGCACGATTATAAAAACCGAGTATTTGAGTGTTGAAAGCCTTTCCTATTATAATATTATATATATTTTGGAAAATGATATTAAGAGAAGAGGAAAGAGCCAGCTTATAACCAAAAGAAAAATGACCTTTGATTTTTTCAAAATTAAATGACCATTTTATCGCTAAATCCGACACTTGCCAACTTAAGATCATTGAAACTAGTGATTGGCATAAAGCCATAAAAACCAAACTCCAAACCCCAAAGCCGTTTAATGCGCTTAACAACCCAACCACTCCACCAACAATTACCGACGGTAAATTAATAATAAATTGGATCTTAAAGTTTAGATCCCTAGTAAATTTTGTTACCTGTATAGCTGCTAAAGCTTTTATTATTAAAACGACTCCAAATGTCCTGATAATGGCTTTAAGACTCGGTTCACCGTAGAATATCGATATGAAAGGAGCAGAAACAAATATTAAGAAATACAAAAATAAACTAAGAAAAAGATTTAACAAAAAAACAGAGGAATAATCCTCAATATCTAATTCTTTGCTCCTTATTAAGGAGGAAGTTAGTCCGCCTTCCACGATAACATTACCAAGAGAAATAAAAACAGTTATTAAAGCGATAATACCAAAATCACTTGGGGTTAGTAATCGCATTAAGAAAAGCTGGACCAAGAGATTTATCCCTTGAATTGACGCTTGTTGTGCTAAGGACCAAAGCACCCCCTTTCTCGCTTTTCCATTCAAACTCATTACGTAGCCAATATTACGATTCCCTAATGTTTAACATTAAGTAACCTTCTCAATTTCTTTTAAGTATAATCCCCAATTATTCTAAATGGAATAAATCCGTTCTATAATCTCTACAATCTTCAATCCTTCCAGCGCATTCGTCGTGATTGTTTCCCGGCCGTTTAAAACGCCCACCACATTCTCAATAACATAATGGTGATTAGCTGCCGATCCTTTATACGCCCCATAATCATTTCCCGGGTTCGTCGGAGCCAATTCGGGCATTTCATAATCCTTTACATTGCATACTTCGACTTTGTCCATATATTGCCCACCAATTTTAACAGAACCATTTTCAGCGATGATGGTCATCGAACTTTCCAAATTCTGGTTCCATACTGCGGTCGAGTAATTCAAGGCACCCATACCGCCATTAACGAAATCAAAGCTTACAAAGCCACTATCTTCAAAATCGGTTAGCTGCTGGTGATTGAAATCATTGAATTTGCCCTGAATATTGGTAATGTCACCAAACAACCAATACATGATGTCAATAAAGTGCGAAAACTGGGTGAAGAGTGTCCCTCCATCCAAGTCCTTCTTGCCGTGCCAGCTTTCGGGCTTGTAATAGCGAGCATCGCGATTCCAGTAGCAATTGAGCTGAACCATATAAATCTTGCCCAACTTGCCGCTTTCGATCAATTCCTTGATCCACACCGACGGCGGCGAGTAGCGGTTCTGCATAACGGCAAATACTTGTCGATGCACCTGTAGGGCTTTGAAAATAACCTTTTCCGCATCCTTCTTATTCAAAGCCATCGGTTTCTCGACGACAATGTGTTTACGGGCTTCCAAGCATTTCATCGCTTGTTCCGCATGGAATCCATTAGGGGAGGCGATATTGACAACATCGACCTCTATATCAGTAGCCAAAAATTCATCGATTGAATTAAAAAAGGGAACAGGATAGGCATCGATACCCAATTGGGGTTTATCTTTCACGTCGATAAGTGCGACAAGCTCACTCTCCTCATTACGAGTAACCATTTCGGCGTGACGCTTACCGATATGGCCGCAGCCGATGACCGCAAATTTTACTTTTCTATTTAGTGCTGTCATTATTTTATTCGTTTTACCTGAGTGTCTGTTAGTTCATATTCTTGTTGGGATTCTGGGCATAGCGCACGACCTTGCTCATCAAATTGCAACCGATGCCCGTATTCACTGACCCACCCCAATTGACGCGCCGGATTGCCAACCACCAAGGAATAAGGGGCGACCGCTTTGGTGACGACCGCACCGGCACCAATGAATGCATATGCACCGATGTCGTGTCCACAGACGATGGTCGCATTGGCACCGATCGAAGCTCCCTTTCCCACATGTGTCTTGGCGTACTGCCCCCTGCGGTTTATGGCACTACGGGGATTTGTTACATTGGTAAATACCATCGACGGACCAAGAAATACGTCATCGTCACAAGTGACTCCCTCGTAAATAGAGACGTTATTTTGCACCTTTACGTTCATTCCCAGCACAACGCCTGGCGATACGACCACATTCTGTCCGATGTTGCAGCGTTCACCAATCCAACAACCAGACATGATATGTGAAAAATGCCAAATCTTCGTACCAGAACCTATGTTGGCTCCGGCATCCACCACAGCGGTGGGATGCACGAAATATTCGTTAGCTTCCATGACTGAAAAATGCGTTAACCTGTTCAATGATATAATCCTGAGTCTCAATTTCCATCTCCGTGTGGATCGGCAAGGAAATGACGTCTTTGCACAATAACTCCGATACCGGAAAGTCTCCCGCCTTGTATCCATATAGAAGGTAAGCCTGCTGTAAATGTACCGGAATAGGATAGTATACCATCGAAGGTACGCCACGCTCCTGCAAGAACGCTTTAAGCGCATCCCGTCGACCATCCGCGACTTTACAGGTATACTGGTTGAACACATGGGTCGAATAAGTCACCCTAGCCGGTATCGAAAGACCATTGAGGTTCAGGAAATGACTATCGTATCGACGTGCTATCGCTTGACGCGCCTCCACATACTCCTTCAGATACTTAATCTTCACATTCAGCACAGCAGCTTGGATAGTATCCAACCGTGAATTGACACCAATAGATTCGTGGTGATACTTTTGGCGCTGACCGTGATTGGCAATCATGTGAACGCGCTGCGCAAGGGCCTCGTCGTTGGTGAACAAGGCACCGCCATCCCCGAAACAGCCGAGGTTTTTCGACGGGAAAAAGGAAGTGGTACCGATGGTACCAACCGTTCCTGCAAATTGCCTCGTTCCATCGCTATAAATGTACTCGGCACCCATCGCCTGCGCGGTGTCTTCAATGACCGCCAAACCGTGCTTTTCGGCGATGGCATTGATCGCCTCCATGTTGGAGCATTGTCCAAAAAGGTGGACGGGAACGACCGCTACGGTCCTGTCGGTGATCTTCGACTCCAATTGCTCGTAATCAAGCTCAAAGGTATCCGGTCGAACATCGATGAATTTGGGAATCAAGCCCAACAGGGCAATAACTTCTACGGTTGCAATGTAGGTGAATGCGGGTACAATCACCTCATCGCCAGGTTTGAAGCTCAACCCCATCATTGCAATTTGCAGCGCATCGGTACCGTTGCCACAGGTCACAGCGTATTTTACCTGATTGAATGATTTCAACGACTCGATAAAAGCTTTGACCTGGGGGCCATTGATGTAAGCGGTCTCTTCGACCGCAGCTAATAAGGCTTGGTCAATTTCATCCTTGATGCGAAGATACTGGGTCTTCAAATCGACCATCTGTATTTGTTGATTCATGCTGTTTGATTAGCTGAGTTGATTGGTAATATATCGACCGATGGAAAGGCATGATGTCGCCGCTGGAGAGGGTGCATTGCGCACATGTACGATGTTGCCTTGACGCAAGATATTGAAATCGTCTATCAATTTACCATGCCAATCACATGCCTGTGCCCGAACGCCGGCTCCTCCGGGAATCAAGTCGGACTCCTGAATCTCAGGAAGCAATTTCTGCAAAGCCTTGGTGAATGCCAACTTGGACAGCGATCGATAGATCTCACCGATACCGGTACGCCCGTATTTACCAACGACTTTCCAGAAACCAGGCCATGTCAACGTATCCAATGTATCTCCCAAATGAATATTGGAAAAACGATATCCTTCGCGTTTGAATGCCAACACTGCATTTGGGCCAGCCTCTACCCCTCCACCAATCATCCGCGTAAAATGCACTCCGAGGAACGGAAAGTTAGGATCGGGTACGGGATAGATCAGGTTTTTGACCAAGTACTCTTTCTCAGACCTCAATTTGTAGTATTCTCCTCGGAAAGGAATAATCCGTAGATCGTTTGCCGACTCGGTATAGGAAGCTACCCGATCGGATTGGAGCCCAGCACAGGTGATCAAGTAGGTAGTGATATACGAATGCTTGTCCGTTTCGACATAGGTAGCGCTACCATCCGATTGAATGCCCAGCACCTTCTCCAAAAATACGATCTCTCCTCCCGATTCGACGATCAGTTCTTGCAATTTCTTCGCCATCGCCGGATAATCGATGATACCCGTCTGGGGAACGTGAATAGCCGCAATACCAGCGGAATGGGGCTCGTACTCTTTTATCTCGGCCCGATCGATTAACCTCATACCCTGAAGGCCGTTCTCCACACCCCGATTGAAAATGTTATGTAGTGCCGGGATCTCGTCTTGGGAAGTGGCGACAATGACCTTTCCGCACAAGTCGTAGGGAATGCCATATTCCTTGGCAAAGGACAGTAAGTCTGCGTAGCCCTCCACGCAGTTCTTGGCCTTGAGGCTACCGGGCTTGTAGTAGATACCGCTGTGGATGACGCCGCTGTTATGTCCAGATTGATGCTGTGCGACACCGGATTCCTTTTCGATAATGAGCAGCCGGCTAGCAGGCCGCTTTTTTAATAGCTGGTAGGCCGTCGCCAAACCGACCAAGCCCGCACCGACCACAACGATATCGTATTGTTTAGTGATCATCCGACTAATCAATTTACTTACAATCGTCCATCCACCAAATCCCGATCCAAGCAAGCTTTGGTGTCGAAGACCACCCCATTATTACGCTTTACCTTTTTGTAGTCGAACTTCAGAAATTCGTTATGGGCTACCGCCACAACGATGGCATCATACACCACATTACCACTGATTTCATTGATGATGTCCAGTCCGTACTCGTGTTTTACTTCTACGGCATCGGCCCATGGGTCGTAGATATCGACCGAAAGACCGAATTGTACCAATTCGTGGTAAATGTCCACTACCCGCGTATTGCGAATATCGGGACAGTTCTCCTTGAATGTGATGCCCATGATCAGCGCACGGGAATCCTTGATTTTATGATCTTTCTGGATCATTAACTTCACCACCTTGTCGGCCACGAAAGCCCCCATGTGATCGTTGACCCGGCGGCCTGAAAGGATTACCTGCGGGTGATAGCCCAACGCTTGTGCTTTGTGGGCAAGATAATACGGATCAACCCCGATGCAGTGTCCACCCACCAACCCGGGTTGGTACTTCAAAAAATTCCATTTAGTTCCTGCCGCTTCGATGACATCGTGGGTATCGATACCGATGCGGTCGAAAATCAACGAAAGCTCGTTAACAAAGGAAATATTGACATCTCGCTGGGCATTTTCAATCGCTTTGGATGCCTCGGCAACCTTGATACTTGGCGCCTTATGAGTTCCGGCTTCAATGATGGAACGGTACAAGGCGTCCACTCGATCGGCAATTTCCGGCGTAGAACCGCTGGTCACTTTCTTTATTTTGGTTAACGTATTGATCTTATCGCCCGGGTTGATACGCTCAGGCGAGTAACCGGCAAAGAAGTCTCGATTGAACTTCAAGCCCGACACCCGTTCCAATACCGGCACGCAGTCCTCCTCGGTACAGCCAGGGTATACTGTCGACTCGTAAACGACGATATCGCCTTTTTCCAGTACCTTGCCCAACATTTCAGATGCCTTGATCAATGGCGTAAGATCAGGTGCCTTGAATTGGTCGATCGGTGTCGGCACCGTAACAATGTAGGTATTATACGGACGCAGATCTTCAGCCGTTGAGGAAAAAGACAAGCCAACTCGGCCTTTTTTCTTTAACTCCATTGCTGTTTTCAGCCCTTTAAGGTTGGCCTCTTGCGTGCGGTCTTTCCCTACTTGTAGTTCCGCGACCCGATCGGCATTGATATCAAATCCGAGGACATTGTATTTTTTTCCAAATTCGATCGCCAAGGGCAGACCCACATAGCCTAATCCAATAACTGCAATATGTGCATTTTCGACCGTTTTGGGAGATGATTGATTATTCATTTATATATTCATTAATTCTTAGATGTTGTCAATTGATGATTTGTTTTCCTTGGTTAAAACGTTGTACACTGACAGAATTTAATAATCAGCCCTTGCGAGTAACAAAATTATTCGATAATTCCGATTGCGCAAATTGCTGTTTGTTGTTGTCGACTTCCATTAACACGATTTTAAGTCGGCTGTTTTCCAAACATGATGTCTCTATATACTCTCTGTAATACAAGGAAAAGCAATGTCAAAAAACCAAAAAGGAAACCGCCAAAAATAAGACCTCTCACTTTCCCCAACTTCTCTACGAATAGGGGATAAACCGGCGAATCCACCACTTGAATAAGGGGTTGTTCTTGTACCAAATTCATCTTCGCCAACTCCAGATTTTGCAACAATTGCGACAGGATGGCCTTATTAGCTTCCGCCGAAAACTGTGCTTTCTGGGCAGGGCCCAAGCGTTGTACTTGCCGGGTAGGATTGAGGTTTGGGGTCGCATCGGAAACTTTAGCCGCCGAGTAGATGGCGTCCGTCATCACCGCCTGAACCGAATCGACCTTATGCTGTAGTGTAGCAATATTGTCTGTCGATCTCTTCGTCTTCGTCTGAATATAAAAATCATTTACCCGCCTAACCAAGTTTTCGTTGAATGCTTTCGAAAAGACTTCGTCAGGTGAAGTTACTTCTACCTTAATAATGGATAATTTCTTATCGGGCTTCTCGATCGTTAACACATCTTTCTTTATCGCCTCTATAAACTCTGTTAAGACGCTGTCGCGAACGCGAAGACTCTGACTATCCAGTTCCTCGGGCTTCCGACGAAAATCCAGTTCGGCCAACACTGGATCGTCTTGCCATACATTTTTAAAATCGTTATATGTAACATACCGTTCGATGAGCAGTTCGTTGGAGTCGGGATGAGTTTTGGAAAGCAACGCCTGCGAAAGCATGGTGCGGGATTTATACAATTCCAAAATATTGTCGCCCTGAAACAGACCACTCGCATTACTGCCCAGGTCAATGCCAACCATCGCCGCCATGCCAGCGTATTGGGCCAATCCGCCTTTGCTTTCACCCCCTTCCAGCACAAAGGTAGTGGTCGCAGTATACTGTGGTGTTTTCAAAAAAGCATACAATATACCTAACGCTCCACCAAGGATACCGGAAATTAACAAAAGGAGTCGCTTGGACCATAAATAGCGAATCCAATTTTGGAGGCTTATAATAACCTCTTTTGGCGTTAATTCTTCTTCCTCAGAAATACGCATCGGTTCTGTAGCCATCTTACTTATTTCAATAAACTCACAATCACAGCAGCCATGGAAGTGACCACGCTACCCATACTCACCCAAGCCTGAACAGGGATTTTCTCCCGCTCCGGCTTGGTAGGCACAATGATTTCACTGCCGGGCAATACTTCAGGATACCCTCCGCTACTGCCCTCTACAGAGCCATTCGCATGTTGTACAAACGTTTTTCGTTTGTGGGCTTTGGCTGTAAATCCTCCCGCCTGACGAATGTAATACCTTAGTGGTTTCCCTTTTTGATAAACAATTCGATTGGGGTTAAGTACCTGACCGCGTACCATTACCGTGCGCAATTGCCGGGGTACAATAATCACATCTTCGTCTTCCAATGGAATATCATATTTTTTTTCTCCTTCCAAGATTTTATCCAACTTTATACCGACATAGTTGCTGAAAAATAATTTTGTATCTACGCTATCTTTACTTTGAAGCGTGTTTTCCAGGGCCAAATTCTGTAATTCAGCTTGCTCCCGTTCAATCTCCTGAAGCTGGCGTCTGCTCTGCCCAGTTAATGCTGTATGTCCCTGCGCTACTAACGCATCTGAGATGTTCCGTTGCAGCGACGCGCCCTGCAGGTAAGCAAACTCCGTAACCCCACCTGCTCGGCTAATAAGGTCGGAGATGGTTTCGTCTTTTTTTAATAAAACATATTGGCCAGGAAACTTCACTTCGCCCTCGATACGAACCATTCTCTGCACTTGGTAGCCTGTGCTGGTTTGCACACTCACCACGTCAAAAGGTTCCAACACAAAGTCTGATTGAAGGGCCTCTTCCCGGCTGTCAAATTTTAGCTGCACCAATTCGGAAAGCACGGAATCTGGCACGTTTACATTTTTACGGATACGCCGCGCAACATCCACAACTTCTATATTTGCTGCCTCGGCGAGTCCGCCACTCATCTGAATGAGGTTACCCAATGTCATTTGCTCGACATAGGGAAACTGGCCGGGATGACGTACCTGTCCACTGATAGACACAATGTATTCTTCACGCAGATCGAAGATCGAGGAGATAATTACACGATCTTCGCGCTGAAGTACGTGATTGGATTGCTCATTACCTGCCATTAATTCGTTTAAATTGACGGTAATTAATTCCTGTGTGTTATCCGGTTTTAACCGATTGATGTAAGCACGGGCCATAAAGGCATCTTCCTTAAGTCCATCGGCCCGCTGGATGAGCTGCCGAAGGGTAAGCCCCTCTGTGAGGGCATATTTACCAGGGCGAAATACCGCACCTTCTATTTCTACACGATTGGCATACCGGTCAAGCACCTCCTCTATGATATATTGGTCGCCATTCTTCGGAATATAAGTGCTGTAATCTTCTGCATAGATATCGGCAACGCTGCGTTCGCGGTCCGTAATCTGTAATACCTTGACCTTCGCGGTATAGGCTTCCGGTGCAAAATTGCCGGCAAATCGCAACACATCTGCTAACGTTTCACTGGCCAACGGCTCAAAAATACCGGGATTGTTCACCAATCCTTCCACCTCAACCTGCCGTTCAAATACCGGAATGTGGATGACGTCGCCATCCTCCAGCCGGACGTTACCAGGCTGAACACCTTTGGTAAGAAAATCGTAGGCATCGATGGTTTGGATCACTTGATTATTGCGGATGAGCTGAATGTTACGATACGTCCCTTTCTCAGCCGGTCCGCCCGAAGCATAGAGGGCATGGAACACATTAGCCAGCGACGGCAATGTATAAGTACCGGGACGGGTAACGTAGCCCGTCAGTGTGACCTTAATGCTACGGATATTACCCAACGTGAGCGATAGCCGCGTGCTACCGGAACGCAATTGGGGATAGGTAGACTGCATCTGCTGCTTGATCTTGCTGGCTGCTTCTTCAATGGTAAGGCCTGCAACGGAAATCAAACCAATGTAATTGACATTGACGGTGCCTTCAGGCGATACGGGAAGGCGATAGCTGACTTCGTTGTCGCCGGTGAGGTCCAGCAACAGTTCATCACCTGTACCGATGATGTAGTTTTTCGGTGTTGGGATGTTGAGGTTGGGTTGGAACCGGATATTGGTGTTACGAAATAGTTTAGCGCCAAACACTCGGCTGGTATCGGCCGCATCCTTGTTAAAAGACGCAGTGTCAAGAAGTGCGGTGCTGTCGTTTACCCGTCGTCCCTGCTCGTCAGTCGATGTCGCCGAATCGGTGGTAGGCTTGCTTGCCAAGCCGCCTTTTTGCCGTAAGGCCATTATTCGGCTGCGTAGCTTTTGCTGTTCGGCTGCGGACATGCCACGCTGACCTAAGCTTTGCAAGAGTTGATCGTCGGTCATGCCTCGCCTGTCGGCTTCGGCGATGAGTTTGATAACCTGGTCGTCAGACAATTGCTCTACACGGACCTTGGAAATATCCTGGGTTTGCGTTTGGGCTTGCACCTCGGCCGTGAATAGCCAAAAAAGACCTGCCAGCAAAAAAAGGTATCGTTTCATTGATTTCTTAACTTCTTATTTTATATAGCGTTCAAACGGGTCAAAGGTACGTATTTGTTGCGAAGTTGGTGATTCGCGGATTTGCAAAATCGCGATTCTGCGAATCCGCCTATTTGCGGCGTTACTCAATCAACTATTTCCCAGTGCCCACCTTTGGCCGGCCCGATTCGCTTTATTTTTCCTAATTCTTTTAACTTCCTTATATTCTCTTCTATTTTCCGATCCGATATACCCACGATAATCGCCAATTCTTTGGCTGTTATTCTAGAATTGCCTTTAATAGCTGTCAAAATCACTTCTTGGTTTTGTGTCACCTTTTCTCCGACCTTTTCTCCGACCTTTTCTCCGACCTTTTCTCCGACCTTTTCTCCTAGACCATCGCGAAGCAACTCTACGGCGTTATAAACCGTTACACCGAATACGGTCATTTTATCAAAGTCGAAAATAGCCTTTCCATTGCCGTTTTCGGTCAGTTCTTGCTGTACACTCAGTATACCTCTATTGAAGCGGTTTACATAACCAAGCACCTTCATGGCTTCCGCCAAGATGGGGTTTCGATAATCATTTACCGTTGGAAAATTTTCAGGGCGCGCATTTCCGTATAACCCGCCCGGATTGACCACCTCGAGTCGGTCGGCAAATTCATAGAATTTGACTGGTGCATTGGACTCATAATCTCGATGCATCACGGCATTCATCAATAATTCCCGAATGGCTAAATGTGGATAACTTCTTCTTGTTTCTTCACGTAATGCGCTGACAAAAACGGGATGTTTCTGCTCGATAGTGGTTTCGATGAACGTATCAAGCTTGCCCAGGACAGTAACCAGATCGCCGGTAAATTTATGTTCGTTGACAACTTTTGACGCTACGTCTTTTCCCTCAAATCGCACATATTGGATATAGGCTCCAAAATAGTAATACTCCGGATTGATACCAAAAAGCAGGATACCTGCATGCGTGGGGCAATGACTCTTAATATCGTAAAATCGGAGAGATGCAAGTTTGTATTCAACCGGCCGCTTATCTTGCTCCAGAATTTTCCTGTCTACAGCCCTGGGTAAATAATAGCCGTTGAATAAATCGGTCTTTAAATCTGACAGCGATGCTTCGGCACAAGGCCGTAGGTCAAACGTGGCACCCTGAATACTTCTCTTTTCCATCAATATCCGCTCTTCAGATTCATTGGCCACTGCTTTTCGAGCGCCCACGCGGATCCAGATCTTGCCTTTGTACCGAACCGGAGGAAATAACGCGGGCTTAACTTCGATGACAATAACGTCTCCCTCGGGGAAAAATTGCTTATAAACGGACATGGCGGGCTGAGGCAGGATATTGCCGTCTGAACGAATATTGGCCAAATCCTTCAATAACTTGTCCGTGGCCCGTAATCCGGATAGCCGGCCATTGTCTGCCACTCCGATAAAAAGATAGCCCGGAGCCTTGGTATTGGCCACATCGTTGGAGAACGCACAAATGGCTTCGCAGAACTTGTCTAGGTTATTTGTAGACACCGTCCGCTCTACCTGTTCACTTTCCAGGTCAGTTAAGTATTGCACTATTTGTTTTTCGTTAAGCATTTTTATTGCTCATACAAAACCAATCCTTTATCCAATTTTGTGCCGTTAATTGTAAACTCCACCTTCCGCCCAATTAATTCCTCCACCTTGGGGGTAAGCCGCTCCAGATACTCGGTATTCAGCGCAGGCCCCACGATGGCCACTTCAATGGTTCCGGTGTCCCTTCCTTCGGCATAGTCTCCCATCAACACAACCTGCTCCACCTCACCCATTCGGCTCAGCACGGTTTCGACAATTCGGTCCAATCCCAAATATTTGTGCACGATATCCTGCAACGAGCCAAACAACGGATGCTTCACATTCGCCCGGTACGAGACACGGTTCTGCTGGGCTTCTTTCTCCAAATACCCCGCTTCGGAAAGGTTATTCAATTCCTTGCGGATGGCATTGGTGGATTCATTAAATTCCTCGGCCAGCCCCCGCATGTGGCCGCGGTTGGCCGCATTGATGAAAAATTTCACCAGCAAACGTAAACGGGTTTTGGAGGTAATGAGTGAATCAAGCATGTAAACGACAAACCAATTGAGCAACAAAAGTACTCTTTTTTTGGAAAAGTGCAACGGAGAAATTTAGCTCTCAAGCAAAAACGCCTGGAAGTTTTCGGGAGTTAGGATATGGGCCTCCGTACCCGGGTATGCATCCAGGAATGTTTTGGGAAAGCGGGCTTTGGTGTTGACATTCCATTTGAATTCGTACGCGTTCATTTGGCCGTTTCGTTCCTCGATGTAATCGACTTCCTGCTGTGCGTGTGTCCGCCAAAAGTAGCGGTTGCAATTGATCTCCCGATAAGCCAGGTATTTGACCCGTTCGCTTACAACAAAATTTTCCCAAAGCGCTCCGATGTCCTGCCGCAAGGCAACCGGACTGAATTGATTGATAACCGCATTGCGGAGCCCGTTGTCGTAGAAATAGAATTTCCGGCTTTTTTTCAACTCGTTGCGTAGGTTTCGGCTAAGCGATCCCAGCCGGAAGACGATGAACGACTTTTCAAGCAGATCGACGTATTTCTCGGTCGTCTCATTGTCCAGTCCGGTCAGTTGCCCCAACTCATTAAAGGACACCTCATTGCCCAGCTGAAAAGCCAGCGCCTGAACGAGCCGTTCCATTTTGTCTGGTTTCTGTATGCGTTCCCACGTGAGGATGTCTTTATACAGGTAACTACCGGACAATTGCTTCAGTCGTACTTCTTCCTCGCCCGGATTATTCACGATCTCCGGATAATAGCCGTAAATCAGCCGATGGTTTAAAAGCCGGTTTTCTTCCATAAAACCATGATGGTTCACCATTTCGCCGAACGAAAAGGGATATAGGCGGTATTCCCACTTGCGGCCGGTGAGCGGTTCGTTGATCCGATTTGCCAAATCAAATGCAGAAGACCCGGTTGCAATAACCTTAACGCCCGGAATCTGATCCACGATAAGTTTAATGCACAAACCGATGTTCTCGATGCGCTGGGCTTCGTCGATGACCAGCGTCTTGGCCGCACCGATATACTGCCTGAGCATCGTTGCAGTGGGATTGGCCAACAGTGTACGCACATCTGCGTCATCTCCGCTCCATTCAACAACCTTTTGCTGGAATGCCGGGGCAAGCTGCTTTAATAAGGTACTTTTACCAACCTGCCGGGGCCCCAAAAGAATGATCGCTTTTTCGTCAGCAAGTCGGCCGTGCACAGACTGGGTAATATCTCTATTAATCATGAATTTTGCGATTTCATTCGCAAATATACTATAAATTTTGCGAATGAAATCGCAAAATTTGTTATTTTAGCATCCGTTTCCTCCCGTTTTTTGTGGGGGGCTATCAGGTTCATCTACGGCAGGAGCAGCTCAAAAGAAAAGATGTGTTGATACAAGCGTATTAGCGAAGACGCGGAATCGCAAAGAGGCTGAATTGCGGTTTTGCAAATGGATAGTTAATTCGTACCTTTGTTATTTATTAACAATTCGGAATGTTATCCAAAAAAACCAAATATGCCATCAAAGCACTGATCGTCCTAGGCCGGAATTACGGCAAGGAGCCGATGCAGATCTTACGCATTGCAGAGGAGGAGCGCATTCCAAAGAAATTCCTGGAACAAATTCTGCTGGAAATGCGTAACGCGGGAATCCTGTATAGCAAGAAGGGCGCGGGGGGAGGCTATAGCCTCAACAAAGCACCGGAAGACATCCGCCTTTCCCAGGTGATGCGCCTGATTGATGGTCCCATTGCGCTGTTGCCTTGTGTAAGCCTGAACTTTTACCGGAGCTGCGATGAATGCAAATCGGAAGAGGTTTGCGGGATAAGGGACACGTTTATTGACGTGCGCAATGCAATGCTTCAAATCCTGAATGATACCAGCATAGCCGATATTATCAACAAAGAGGCGCGCTTGGCGTTGGATGTTTGATGAAGGCAGTTAGTTATTCGTAAATATTTTTTCGGTGACCAATTGCAATAACATCAATAATCAATTGACTATCTACAATTTCATAAATAATTCGATAATCACCGCTCCGGATCCGGTAAGCATCCCGTCCTTTTAATTTTTTATAACCAAATGGTCGGGGATTATCTGCTAAGGAAGAAATAGATTGAAGAATTGACGATGCGATTTGGTCAGGAAGTTTATCAAGTTGTTTTTCAGCTTTCTTGGTTAATACAACAGCGTATTTAGGCATGGTTTAGTTTGCGTTTCACTATATATTCTTCAAGCGAAGTCCGAGTACCATTATCAGACTTCTTGACTTCGTCATAAAGCCTTATGTCTTCTAATTCTTCCAATTCTTGGAGTAATTTTTCAAATTCAGCATCGCGCAAAACCACAAGCCTATTACCGGCAGTATCTGTAATATATTGAGGGTTTAATGCGATCATGGTTTCTCGTATGTTAATTCCAATGGAACACAAAGTTACGCATTCAACGTTATAAATCAAACATTTTAAACTCCTCCTGCGTTTTCTTCCGTAATGAGACCCTTTTGGAAGTGGGCGATCGGTATAACCGCGGGCCTAATCGTTATCCTATTTTCAGTCAACTGGTACGTAAACCACCGTGTAAAGCCCAAGTTAGCGGCAAAACTGAAAGAGCGTATCCTTTCCGAGACAGACGGCCAATACCGATTGGCATATGATCGGCTGAGTTTATCCCTGCTTCGCGGGAATATAACGGCAACGGATGTGAGGGTGGAAAGTAAAACTCACCAGGCGCACATAAGCCGGCTGCAGATCAGCGGCGCGGGGTTGCTTAGGCTACTTATCGCTAACCAGTTACATATAAATACGATTGTGCTTGATACACCGTCGGTAACCCTGCTTCTCCATCCGAAAAACGATACTACTACCGTAGATACTGGTTCGAAGCCACTGATGAAAAAACTAAATGAGGCAGTATCCCACATACGGGTGAAACGCTTCGTCCTGCGGGGAGGCCAATTGGAAACGAAGGAAGAAGGCAATGCGGCCCACTTGCAGGTTCAACATATTAACGTAACCGCACGGGATATCCGTATTGATTCGACGTCCTTCCGGGATACTTCCCGTTTATATGGTGCAGGGTCTATCGATATACGGGTACAGAAGTTGGATTACCTCCGGCCGGACAGTCTTTATGTTCTTCATGCCGGACCGCTACATTTCCAAACGGAGGGGCGGGAACTGTTGGTCGACAGCCTGCACTATGGTATTACCGTGAGTAAGGCTGAATTTTATCGCCGGGTACGCCAAGCGAAAGATATAGCGGATATGACGGTGGCGCGCATCCGTTTAACGGGGATCAATGGATCAAGTTGGGTAAAAAGGAAGCTACTGGCAGCAGAAGCCCTACACATCGACAGCGGGAGTATAACGATCTATAAGGACAAAACACAACCCAATCCGCCGGAAAATAAAATCGGTAAATCTCCGCATCAGCAATTGCTACGCCTGAAACAGCCCCTGTCCATCGACTCAATCCTATTCAGCGCAATGGATGTCCGCTTTACCGAGGTAAGCGATCAAACCGGAAAAGCGGGAACCGTAACCTTTGAACAAACCAGCGGCATCTTCCGGAACGTAACCAACGATTCTTCTGTTTTGACCCAGGACCGGTACATGCGGCTGCATGCGCGCTCACGCGTAATGGGCACTGGCAATTTATCGGTGGATTTTCGTTTCGATTTGTTGGATAGTTTGGGAGCACATACCTATACCGCAAAACTGGCTGCTATGGATGGAACTGCTTTTAACCGCATGATTACACCACATCTTAATGTGGAAGTCGAAAGTGCCGCGATAAAGGGATTACGTTTTGAAATGGAGGCCAATGACCTTCGAACAAAAGGTACCTTGCAACTGGACTACGACAAGCTGAAGGTAAAGTTCCCTGTTCTTTCATTTTTCGCCAACCGGTTTTTACTCCACGATAGTAATCCGGATGCCAATGGTGTACGCCATACAGGGAACGTGTACATAGACCGACCCCTGGACTTTTCGTTTTTTAAGATGATTTGGCGTAGTATACGTGAAGGAACGATGGGGGTAGTGAGTGGTCGGTGATGGGTGGTCAGTGATGGGTGGTGGGTGGTCAGTGGTCAGTGATGGGTGGTCAGTGATGGGTGGTCGGTGATGGGTGGTCAGTGATGGGTGGCCGGTGGTCAGGATTCAGGGGGGTGTGATTCCAAATTTAGCAGCTAATGCATTTAAATCCTGCCATACTGCCTCAACCAAGGGAATCCCATTTTTCCGGCGATCCAGTGCAGCCTCGTATTCCGGCTCTCCAGGGATGATGACGGGCTGTTCATTGTCCACGCGTTTGGCTTGTTTGAAGCGTGTAATCCACTGATCCATGTTGGCCTTGAACTCAGCTACAGGACGGAATCCATCCACGCGCATGGCACCGACGAAATGACCAATCCCCTGGCCGGGTTGGTCGGCTACCGGTTGGAGATAAGCCACAAAAGGGGGTACCCATGGCCCATAATTGGCACCGGACAATACGCCGGAAAGGATGTCGACAATGGCGGAAAGGCCAAAGCCTTTGTGGCTGCCGTGGTCGCGGTCGCTTCCCAAAGGGAGCAGGGTCCCGCCCTGTTTAACGGCGGTTGCATCGGTGGTAGGCTGGCCTTCTGCATCAAGCACCCACCCTTCAGGAATCGGTTTACCGGCACGTTCAGCGACCTCCAGCTTGCCATTGGCAGCGGCAGAAGTAGCCATATCGACCACTACCGGTGGGTAGCTGCCCGCGGGAAATGCATAACAAATCGGATTGGTACCCAACAGCCGTTCGGATGAAAAGGTGGGGGCAACCAACGGACTGGCATTCGTGAGCGCATAGCCGATCATTTCCTGCTCAACGGCTCTGAGCGCATGGTAGCCGGCAATACCGAAGTGATTGGAGTTGCGGATGGATACCCAACCGGACCCGTATTGCCGTGCTTTCTCGATGGCAAGATTCATCGCAAAAGGTGCAGTGACAAGCCCCAGGCCACGATCGCCATCAACCGTGGCGGTTGTCGGAGTTTCGTGCACTATGCGGATATGAGGAGCGGGATTGAGCCGGCCACCTTCCCATAGCCGTACGTAACCGCTGAGCCGGGCAACACCGTGTGAGTCAATACCACGCAGGTCAGCCGCCAGTAATACATCTGCCGCCAGCTCGGCATCTGCCTCGGGGCAGCCCATGGCCTTGAATACGTTAACTGTAAAATCCCTCAGTTTTTGTTCCGAAATTTTCAATTCTTCTTTCTGCTTATATCGACCCAACCGACCACCCTTCACCGATCACTGACCACCGATCACTCACAACCAATCACCCACCACCTCTCGCCCGCTGCATGGGATTAGGTCCTGTGGACTCGCCGCGTGCTGGTCCCTGTTGCTGCTTGAACAGCTCGAACCGCGTGGGCGCATGCTGGCGTGGCCAAGCGTTGTTGTCTTCGTCAATGTCACCGGTTTCCCGCAAGGGGTCTACCAGCACGGCGGTCACCTCTTTGGTTTTTGCAAATACTTTGGTTACCTCGTTTTCGTTTTTGCGCCAGATGTAGGCGGGAATGCGTTCAATTTCGGTAGTCCCATCGGCAAAGGTCCACTGTAAAATAATCGGCATCACCAACCCGCCTTTGTTGGAAAATTTCAATTGATAAAAGTGATAGGTACCGTCATACAGGGCTTTCTCTTCGGGCGAT
Source organism: Parapedobacter defluvii (assembly GCF_014642075.1). GTDB lineage: Bacteria > Bacteroidota > Bacteroidia > Sphingobacteriales > Sphingobacteriaceae > Parapedobacter > Parapedobacter defluvii. Next base: position 134,529 of record NZ_BMIK01000013.1, read on the forward strand.
AGCGATTGGTAGTATTGTCCAAAGGCTTTTTGGTTCTCTCCGTCGATTTCAAAACGATCCCACTTGTTGTAAAAATCCTGTAAGTTGGTATCGGCCTCCACAGCAAAATTTACCCCTTCCTCTATATTGCGCTGGCGTGTTACCGTATTCAGATCTTTCTCGTAGGCTTGTCTCTCAGTAGTCTGTGCGTCCTGTAGGTTTCCCAGGGGTTGGAAGTGCTGTACATCGTCAAGGGAAATATCCACTGGGTCGATACCGAAAAACCAACCCCGCCAGAACCAGTCAAGATCTACTGCAGAGGCATCTTCCATGGTCCGGAAGAAATCGGCCGGAGTGGGGTGCTTAAAGGCCCACCGCCGTGCATATTCTTTAAAGGCGTAGTCAAACAGCTCCCGGCCCATCACCGTTTCCCGCAGGATATTGAGTGCCGTTGCGGGTTTTGCGTAGGCATTGGGACCAAACTGCACAATGTTTTCGGAGTTGGTCATGATGGGCTCCAGCTGGTCTTTGGGCAGCTTCATGTAATCCACAATCTTATGTGCCGGCCCCCGCCGCGAGGGGTAATCTTTATCCCATTCCTGCTCAGCCAGAAACTGGCAGAAGGTATTGAGCCCTTCATCCATCCAAGTCCACTGCCGCTCATCAGAGTTGACGATCATGGGAAAAAAATTGTGCCCTACTTCGTGGATAATCACGCTGATCATGCCGTATTTGGTTGCTTCGGAATAAGTCCCGTCTTTATCGGCCCGCCCGTAGTTGAAGCAGATCATGGGGTATTCCATGCCGTTGGAAGCTTCTACCGAAATCGCGACCGGATAAGGGTAGGGCAGGGTATGCTTGGAGTATACCTTGAGGGTATGCGCCACCACTTTAGTGGAATAGGGGCGGTATAGCGGATACGCTTCGGGGCCATAGTACGACATGGCCATGGGCGTATGGCCTTCGATGCCTTCTTTGACACGCATCGCATCCCAAACCAGGCGGCGGGAAGTAACAAAAGCGAAATCGCGCACATTCTTGGCTTCATATATCCAGGTCTTTTTGCCGGTAGCCTTGCCTTTCATCGCCTGGCGGGCTTCATCGAGCGTCACCACCTCAACAGGCTCGTCAGCCTGCTGTGCTTGTTTCCACCGATCCAATTGAGCGGCCGTGAGTACATTGGCATAGTTACGGCACTCGCCCGTGGCACCTACTATGTGGTCTGCCGGAACGGTGATGTTTACCTTGAAATCCCCAAACACCAAGGCGAATTCGCCCCGGCCTGTGAACTGTTTGTTTTGCCACCCCTGAAAATCCGAGTAGACCGCCATACGCGGGTACCATTGCGTAATGGTGTATAGGTAGTTGCCATCTTCGGCAAAGTATTCATAGCCGCCACGGCCACCTTCCACCATGCGGTCGCTGATGTTGTATTGCCACTCAATCTGAAGCACAAATTTGGCTCCGGGTTTCAATACGGCAGGAAGCTCCACCCGCATCATGGTGTGGTTGATTGTATAGGTAAGGGGCTTTCCGGCTCCATCCGCGACTTTCTGTATCTTGACACCCAAATCGTTGTCGCCGCCGATAAGGCTTTGCAACTGGTTGGTGGTCATCTGCTCACTGAGCGAGCTTTCGTCGAATTTCTTGTTTTCCGCGTCGGCTTTGTGTTCATTTTCGTCCAACTGGATCCAAAGGTAGGAAAGCGGGTCGGGCGAATTATTGGTGTAGGTGATGGTTTCCGATCCGATAACCCGCTGGTTTTGGTCGTCTACCTCTACGTCAATGACGTAGTCGGCCTTCTGCTGCCAATACTGGTGCCCGGGTGCTCCCGAAGCTGTACGGTATACATTCGGATCGCTCAGCAACGTGCCTAACTGCTCGAATTTGTTGCCGTGGTTGGAACCGGGGTTATTTTGGTGTTGGGCATGGACGAACGGTATTGAGAGTATGGTAATGCAGATGAATGTGATTATTAGTGGTCGGTGGTCGGGGGTCAGTGACCGGGGATCGATAATTTGCTGCGTATCCATCACTTAAGTCTTTGCTTTAAGGTATTAATCAAACTATATAGCTGTTTCCTTACAAGTGTTATATCTATGTTAAATTTTTCTGTATCAACCACATAACTCAATCGTTTTGCGATTTCTAACTGCGTATCCAATTCACCGAGAGAGCCCAGTGCAATATATAAAAATTGAAGATATTCACGTGTGTTTTTGCGCATAAATCCTTCCGCGATATTTGAAGGTACAGAGACAGAAGCCCTTCTGATCTGAGATGTTAGGCCGTATATCTCTTCTTTCGGAAACAAAAGCGTAGTTTCATAGGTATATTCGACTAAACTCATCGAATTCTTCCAAACGTCAAGATCCCTATAGGTTAATATCATCATCTGTTAATTTAACAATCACCGTCCACTCACCACCGTTCACCCATCACCGTTCACCCATCACCGTTCACCCATCACTAAACCCGCTCCAACGCCATTACCAGTGCAATACCAAAAACTGCGGCCGACAGAAAAAATGTCCAGTCGCGCTTGGAAACGGAAAAAATGGTGGTAGCGATGAAGGATAAGATCAACACGATAAAAACGACGACCAGTTGCCCCAGTTCCAAGCCAATGTTAAAGGCAAACAGCGGCCCGGTGATGCTGCTTTCTTTGCCGAGCAGCGAACGCAGGTAATTGGAAAATCCCAGTCCGTGGATGAGTCCGAAAAACAATGCATAACCGTACGTAAGCCAGTCGGTATTCGTCTTCCGTCTTCTTCTGCTACGCCTGGCGGCAATGTTGCTGAAAGCCGTCACGACAATGGTGATCGGAATCAGAAATTCAATCAACGCGGTATCCACCCGGATCAGGTTGAATACACTTAATGCCAATGTCAGGGAATGGCCGATGGTGAATGCGGTAACCAGCACGATGACTTTCCGCCAATCGGCAACGAAATAAGTACAGCAAAGGGCAATGACAAAAAGAATGTGGTCATAACCTGCTAAGTCCAGAATATGCTGTAAGCCCAACTCGAAATACAATCCGAAATCCTGCATATCACCTGTTTGGTTGTACGATTCATCACAATATTACGTTAATTTGCAACGAAAACACAATCAAAGGTCAAAAATATGAGTAACCTCTTTCTTCAGGTTTTGTGGTTGATGTTGCATCCCTTTTACGTAAGTATCACTGCAGTTGACTACAATAAGGAGGCCCAGCGTATGGAAATCAGTTGCCGGATTTTTTACGATGACCTGGAAACGGCGCTCAAAGCAGGGGGAGGTGGCTCAACGATTGATCTCATAAATCCGGTAAACCGGGGTCAAACGGATAGTTTGATCGCACGCTATCTGCGAAATCACCTCAGTCTTTCGGTAGATGGCAAACCACAAGCATTGCGGTACCTCGGATACGAAATCGAGGACGACGTGGCCTGGTGTTACCTCGAATCGGGGGAGATTACCGCTGTGCAACGCATTGTCATAGACAACTGCTTACTGCTTGACCAATTTGCCAGGCAAAGTAATATTTTGCACGTGACGGCCTATGGCAGGCGGAAGAGTACGAAACTGGACAATCCGGAGCACCGTGCCGTTTTTGAGTGGGGGTCGGGGATCGGGGGTCAGTGATCGGGGGCCGGGGGTCGGCCTCTACTCAAAATCTTCTTCAGAAAAATCTCCGTCGAAAAGGCTGCCCAGCATGTCTGTAAATCCAATGCCGCCCTGGAGGTAATTTTTGCTAAGCTGCGAATATTCCGCCAGTCCATGCAGCACAAATTCCATCAGCAGCAGTTGTTGACTTTCGACCAGCTTGGGATGTAACTTTTTAACCAATGCATGTAAGCCAGGGACCTCCATAAGTGTCTTTTTGTATTGGCTGTCTGACAGGGCATCGGTAAGTGACACTTCGTTTCCAAGCGTAAACCAGTCCACAATGGAAGCGTAAGGATTTTCATTCTTCGCCTTTTTGGCTTTCTCTGGATGCGGGAAATATTGGGTAAACAGGGTTTTGATAGCACCGCCGATCAGCCGGTGTGCCACATGAACAGGGCCTTCTAGTTCACCCTCATACACCAGCTCAATTTTGCCGGTGATGGCAGGGATAATACCCGAAAAATCAGCCAACCTAGCTACCGTTTTCTTCTGCCCGGAAATCAGCAGCCTACGCTCGGCCGCACTGACTAGATTTTCATAAGCAGAGATGGTGAGGCGCGCTGATACTCCTGATTTTTGATCGATAAATTCACTTTGCCGGGCTTCAAAGGCAACCTGCTCCACTAAATCCTTCAGCAAGCCATCGACCTCAATGGCCGCATGTTGTTCCGGAGTGATGCGAGCTTCCTGGAAAGTAATCTTCCGGGAGATATCGATGCGCTTGGGATAGTGAGTGAGGATCTGACTTTCAATGCGGTCTTTGAGCGGGGTCACGATGGAGCCGCGGTTGGTATAGTCTTCGGGGTTGGCCGTAAATACAAACTGGATATCGAGGGGCAGGCGAAGTTTGAATCCGCGGATCTGGATGTCTTTTTCCTGCAGCATGTTGAACAGCGCAACCTGTATGCGGGCCTGCAGATCGGGAAGCTCGTTGATCACGAAGATACCACGGTGCGCTCGGGGGATCAGTCCAAAGTGGATGACACGTTCATCGTTGTAGGTCAGCTTCAGCGTAGCTGCCTTGATGGGATCCACGTCGCCCACCAAGTCGGCCACTGTAACATCGGGGGTAGCCAGTTTCTCGGTATAACGCTCCGAACGGTGTAGCCATGCAATGGGTGTGTCGTCTCCGTGAATTTGAATTTCATGGCGGGCATACCACGAAATGGGATCCAGCGGGTCGTCAAACAGTTCACTGCCCGCTATGTAGGGTACGTATTCATCCAACAAGTAAACCATAAGCCGGGCGATACGGGTTTTTGCCTGACCACGCAGCCCCAGCAGCAAGATGTTATGCCGGGAGAGAATGGCGGTCTGCAATTCGGGAATAACGGTTTCATCGTACCCTACAATGCCCTGAAAACCGGCTTTGTTTTCCTGCAACTGCTTGATGAGGTTGGCCCTGAGTTCCTCTTTTACGGTTCGGTGTTGATATCCTGATTTCTTGAGTTCGCCTAAGGTAGACGGCAATGGGTGGTCGGGGATCGGTGACCGGTGGTCGGGGATCGGTGACCGGGGATTGGGGGACGGGGATCGGAGATCGGTGTTCTTTTTTGAATTTGATTCCAAAATTATTTCAATTTAATGTTAACAACTTGAAAAATGCATTTCAACATTTTTTATCTATATTATTTTTTGCACGCTCCACCCATCACTGACCACTCACCACCCATCCCCCATCACTGATCACTGATCACTCACTACTAACCTCCGGTCACCAATCAACGCACCGTTTTCCGCCGGTTGCGGATGTAGTCTTCAAAGATGTATTCGCCGAGTCCTTGAAGGGAGCTGTAAAATGCTTTGCCTCCGTTAGTTTCCGTAAACTGACGAACAAATTGCTGCAGATAAGGATCACGGGCAATCATGAACGTGGTGATCGGGATATTGAGACGTTTGCATTGTGCGGCCATGTTGAGCGTTTTGTTGACCACTTTCCGATCCAGTCCGACGCTATTTTTATAGTAGCGCCCATTTTCCTTTAGGCAAGTTGGCTTGCCATCTGTAATCATGAAGATCTGTTTGTTGTGCGTCTTGCGCCGGCGCAAGAGATCGGTAGCCAGTTCCAAACCTGCCAGTGTGTTCGTATGGTAGGGCCCTACCTGCAGATAGGGTAGGTCTTTTAGAGTAATAGGCCACGCATCGTTGCCAAATACCACGATATCCAATGTATCCTTCGGGTAGCGCGTACGGATCAGCTCTGCTAATGCCATGGCAACTTTTTTCGCGGGAGTGATTCGGTCTTCGCCGTAGAGAATCATGCTGTGGGAAATGTCGATCATCAGCACGGTGGATGTCAATGTCTTGTAGTCACGCTCTTCCACTTCCAGATCCCGTTCGGTGAGCATAAAGTTGCCAATTCCGTGGTTTATCTGCGCATTGTGGATGGATGTGGTCATGTCAATCTGATCCAGGCTGTCACCATACTGGTATTCCCGGCGATCTGCATTTTTTTCTTCGCCCAAACCCGATAGATTGCTATTGTGGTTGCCCCGTCCGCTTTTTCGGAGTTTTCCGAAAATTTCCTCCAGGGCGGATTGACGGATCGTCTGTTCGCTTTTTGCCGTAATACGGAATTCGCCCGAACCGGGATCATCGCTGAGGTATCCTTTGTCTTTAAGTTCCTGTATGAAATCACCGATCCCGTAATCGTCGTTCGTCAGGTTGTATTGTTTATCCAACTCATTGAGCCAGGCCAAAGCCTCTCCGGCATCCCCTGCGGTGTATTGCAGCAGTTGCATGAAAAGTTTCAGCAGCTCGTCAAAGCCTCCTTTGGGCAATGTGCTGGGCGTATAGCGTGAAAAATGATAACCGTGCATATTATTTCTGTCTAAGTTAGCTGTTTTTTTGCGACCGTGCCAACCACCGATTGTTTTTTTACATTGTAGCGATTTGTCCACAAATCTGTATTTTTACGAAAACATTGATAACCAATTATTGTTTCTCCGTGGATATTTGGTCAGGTGTATAAAAAAAGATTATTGTAACAAGCATTACTTTTAGTTTATGAAACCGATTTGGAAATGGGTTATCGGCATCATTGTAGGTTTGCTGGTGATCGTAGTAGTAGGTGCCTGGTATCTGAGCCGCCATTGGAAGCCGATATTGGATGCCCAGATCAAGGAAGCCGTTATCCGGTCTACAGACAGCCTCTACCTGATTGCATACGACGATCTGAACTTCAACCTGATCACTGGTAATGCTTCCATCTCAAGTCTGCGGCTAATGGTAGACAGCACGCGGTATGCTGAATTGGAGCGACAGCAACAGGCACCGGATAATGCGTACAACATCCGTATTGAAAACCTGCGGATCCGGAGTTTTCACCCACGGCGGATTCTGACTGACCGTAGATTACAGATTGATGACATCATCATCGATACACCCAGTATCCATATCGTGAATAGATACCATGCATATAACGACACAATTGTGACGAAGCGGGATACGCAAACACTTTATCAGCGCATATCGGGTATCCTCCAGGAAGTAAGTGTCGGGAATCTACATTTCAACGATATTCACTTCAAATTTTCGAAGAAAACAGACAGTGCAACCAACGAAACCGTACTAAACAACCTGAATGTAAAAGTGAGTGATATTTTGATTGATTCGGTCTCTCAGTTTGATACCACCCGGTTCTTTCACACGCGCGCTATCGACGTAGATGTGCCCGGATTCCGATATGAAACGCCTGATAGCTTTTATTACGTAAGTTTTGATCGACTACAGATCGCAACGTTATACAAACAGGTAACACTCACGGGATTAAAATATGCCCCACGGATGAGCAAAGACGAGTTTTACAAGCGGAAAAAGATGGCTAAAGACATGGCCGTGATTTCGTTTCCCTCCATACGCTTGGGGGGTATAGACCTACAGCGTTTTGTGAATAACCAGCAGCTATACGCAAGCAGTCTTCACATCGACAGTGGCACGGTAGCTATCTCCAACGACCTGCGTTACCCAAAACACCCCACCAACAAGATTGGTAAATCACCTCATCAGCTACTGCTGAAAATGAAGCAGCCCCTTAAAATCGACTCGGTTGTGCTGAATAACATAGACATCAGTTATGCTGAAGTGGGACGCAAATATCAAAAGGAGGGAAAAATCACATTTAACCGAACGAGTGGCGTGTTTCATAACGTGACCAATGATTCACTCGCACTGCTCCAAAATAAAACGATGGGGGCCGACCTGACAACCTACCTAATGGATATCGGCAAATTGAACGTTGCATTTGCTTTTGACATGTTGGACAAAAAAGGAGCGTATACCTATAAAGGGTTGCTTGGCCCCATGAATGGGAAACCACTCAATCGGATTTTGACGCCACTTTTGAATGCAGAGGTAGCCAACGCCAATATAAAGCGGGTGAGCTTTGACGTGTCTGCGGATGACCACCGATCAAGGGGATCGCTCCGTTTTGATTATGACAATATGCGGCTCAACTTGCTGACAATAGACGATCAGGGTAAAAAGGGATCCATGAAAGTAGCTTCTTTTTTGGCAAATAGTTTTATCATCAACGACAGCAACCCGGATGCAAACGGCAAGTATCACACCGGAAGGATCAACTATACGCGGCCCCATACCTATTCATTTTTTAAAACGCTTTGGCAGAGCTTGCTTCAGGGGATCAAAGAATGTGCAGGTATCAGCCCTGAAAGGGAGCGAAAAATTATGAATGCGGCCGAGGAGGCGAAAAAAGCAAGCGAAAAAACAGGTGGCTTCTTTAAACGTGTTTTCGGAAAAAAAGATAAAGGTGGTGGGTGATCTGGGGTCGGTGATGGGGTGATCGGATCAGTATTTGGGTTTAAAAAGATCTAAAAATTTAATGAATATACCACTTTTGGGAGGTAATCCGGCTTGTTCACGTTCAAAGTTTATGGCTTCCCGACGGGTGAGCGGAATCATATCCATGCGTTGGTCCTGCAAGGGGCGGTCGTAACGGTCAGTTTCCACGCTTGCGATGCGATCAACCACATCGATGCCGGAAATAACTTCTCCAAATACGGTGTAGTTTTGATCGAGATGAGGCGTACCACCCAACGTTTTATATACTTGGCGCTGATAAGCCGGGATTTTACGGCCACCTAACCGCAATTGCTCCAAACTATCAAGGCCCGCATCGGTAAATGTCCTTCCCTGCACAATATAGAATTGGGAGCCGCTGGAGGCTTTTTCAGGATTCTCATCACGCGCTGCAGCGATTACTCCCTTTTTATGAAAGAGGCTGTCTTTAAATTCCGCAGGAATGGTATAACCCGGACCTCCTTCGCCGAGGTGTTGGCGCTCCGCAGCATAACGGGAATCGGGATCGCCACCCTGGATCATAAAATTGTGGATAACACGGTGGAATAGCAGGTCCTTGTAATACCCCTGGCGTACCAGCTTCATAAAGTTGTTACGATGGAGCGGTGTTTCGTTATATAGTTTCAGCAGGCATTCGCCCTGTGTGGTGACCAGCCGGACATACTTATGGGGTGGGACGGCAGCTTGGGATGAAAAAATATGGAAGAGAAGGAGTATTAATACTGAAAGGATTCGTTTCATGCTAAGTTTCCGATTTCTTCGAAATAATCGACGATGAGTGATTTGATGACCATCTCCTGTTCCAGAAGTGTATAGTTGGGTATCGGTTTGACAAGCCGCCAATGAGGCCAGCCATCCTGGTCCAACCCCTCCAGTTCATAAAAACCCATGGCACTGAACAGCCGACAGGTGGCAATATGCATCAGCTCTTCCTTTTGCCTTTTGGTAAACTTCATCGGGCCCTTGCCTAACTCCTGTACTCCGATCAGGAATAGCATGATTTTGATATCTGGCTTTTCCATCTCAAACCGCTTTGCAGTATCTGACTGCAACTCGGCCCACTTCCGATTGATTAACGATGCGTTCACCGAACAAACTTAGGCAAATTGCAGGTAAAAACCTACAGGTTTTTGGTGAATGGTGGTCCGTGGTGGGTGGTCAGCAAGGCAACAGTTTGTGGAATTTGTTCCACACATTGTGTGAAAAAACGGACAGCTACTAAAATTCGCTCCTCACACCCTTGCGGATTGAAAGAACGTCTGCATTATTAATCTTATTGATTTCCAAACCTGTCGCCATGACTTATGGAAATAATCGCCGTCCGTCAGACATGTGCAGATTGTTGGCACAGTATTGTTTATGTCACTAGCGTTATTTGGAACTCCAAGATTTTAACAAAATAACATTCCCCTCCCCGGGGTATGTTGAAGAAAACGGTAAATTACTTAGTATAGTATGAACTGTTTGTTTTAGTATCTGGAAAGGCGTCGCTTCGGTGGCGCTTTTTTTATTTTGACAAGGAACTTTATTTCAAGCGCTCGATCAACTCATTGCACCGCTGCTGCACAAGTTGATAAACGGGCTCAAATAGCTGGTTATCGTAATAGGGATCGGGAACTTCACTGTCTTCAAGGAACAGTTGTATGCGCGCGCGTTGCTCAGTTGTTTTGGTCCGCGCCATCAAACTGCGGAGATTCTCGCGATCCATGGCTAGGATATGGTCAAATGCATCGAGATGACTAGGATGAAACTGCTGTGCCCGTTGCCCGCTGATATCGATCCCGTATCGCTTGGCGACCGCAATCGCACGGTGATCCGGCGGATTGCCTACATGCCATCCGCCGATGCCCGCAGAGTCTACGGTCCAGTTAAGTCCGTTGCGTTGAACCAAGTGTTGTAACACACCATGCGCCAGCGGTGAACGGCATATATTGCCGAGACATACCATTAATATCTTCATGTATCAATGATTAAAACTGTAATGTAAACACGCTGCCTTTCCCTTCCTCACTTTGAACCAAGATGTTACCGCCATGCAGCAACATAATTTGCTTACTTAGGGTAAGACCTACGCCGCTGCCTGTTTTACGTGTAGTAAAGAACGGGATAAAAATGCTTTCGAGCAAATCAGGCGGTATGCCTTTCCCGTTATCGCTTACTTTGATTTGCGGCTTACCGTCATTCGCAGAGGCAGAAAGCGATATATAGGGGTTTGATACCTCCTTAACCGCTTCCATTGCATTGAGTAACAGATTGATGAGCACCTGCTCAATCAGATTTATATCCAGTTCCAATTGCAGCTGTGTATCTTTCAGAATGATATCCAACTCGATGTTTTTCTGGAGGAGCGAAGGCTCCATGAGCTGGTATAGGTTTTCAAACAACTCGGATGCGTACACCCTGCTGAGGTTAGGCCGTTCGATCTTATTCAACGAACGGTAGGTACCTGCAAACTTCAGCAGTCCTTCGCTTCGCCGTTTAATGGTTTCGGTACCCAGCCGGATGTCATCTAGGTCTTCGTTATTGGGTAAGTTGTCCAACCGGCTTTTTAAGGTATCCGCCAGCGACGATATGGGTGCAATGGAATTCATGATTTCATGTGTGAGCACACTCAACAATTTCTGCCAGGCTTTGGATTCGGTTTCGTCTATGGCTTCGTTCACATTCTGATAAACAAGCAGTTGGAACTTTCCCTCGGGTGTTTGAAATTGGCTCGCCGTGAGCAGCAACTTGATATTTCCACGTGCAGCCTGCACACTGAGTAGGGTCTGTTCGCCCGGGACCAATTGCAGGGTTTTGTGATAAAGGTCTTCGTTCCGCCGTTGAAGGGCCTCAAATTTATGCAGATAAGGGATGCCAAACAGTTTTTTGAACGCCTCATTCATCCAGACGACCTCTTGTGTATCGATATTATAGGATAATATGGCGGTATCGACAATTTCCAGGATTTGCTGTAGGTATTGGTATTGAGTTTCTCGTTCGCTGCTGATTTTTTTAAAGACTCCGTTTATTTCATTAAAGGCGCTTCGCAGCGGAAGCAATTCTGATCTGGCATGGCTAAGTGGGAAATGTCGTGTAAAATCGCGGTACCGTGCTGCTTCGGCAAACTCTTCCAGTTCCCTGTAGGCCCGCAATTGTGACCGGAAATTAAGTGTGAGCATCCAGATACAAAAAGGGCCCAGCAACAGTGCATATAGATATTGCTCTTTGAATAGCAAGTAAGCGAGCCCCGTCAACGCCGTCAAAAGCAGCACCGCCCGGAAAAAAATCAACCGCCGGAATCGCCGCATTATTAAAGATCGTATTTACTCAGCCGCCGGTAAAGAGCCGTCCGCGTAATTCCGAGTTCCTTGGCTGCCTTGCTGATGTTTCCTCCATGCTTTTCCACCACATTGGCGATGGTGATGCGTTCAAGTTCTCCGAGGTTATGTTCTTCAGGCGTTTGCCGCTGTGCGGAGCCGTTCTGAGGTGTTTGCTCGATGGCCGAGAAAATGACATCATCAGCACCAAGAATTTCTCCGTCAGCCATGATGACGGCACGCTCAATACTGTATTGAAGCTCCCGGACATTGCCTGGATAATGATATTTAAGGAGTTTCTGCGCGGCGCTTTTGTCAAAATCCGTTATGGATTTCCGGTATTTCTCCGCATATTTTTGAAGGAAATAATGGGCAATTCGAAGAATGTCATCCCCCCGTTCGCGAAGCGGCGGCACTTGCAAATCGACCGTATTAATGCGGTAAATAAGATCTTTGCGAAAACGGCTTTCATTCGCTAAATCCGCCAAAGGAACGTTGGTTGCACAGACCAATCGGATATCGATGGGAATAGGCGTATTACTTCCTAGCGGAATAACCTGCCGGTTTTGAAGCACACTGAGCAGCTTAGCTTGCTGCTGAAGGGAAATGTTGCCTATTTCGTCGAGGAACAATGTCCCGCCGTTAGCAGCTTCGAAGCGACCCACGCGATCTTCCCGGGCATCGGTGAATGCTCCTTTTTTATGGCCGAACAGTTCGCTTTCAAATAAACTTTCTGTCAACGCGCCTACATCGACTTTGATAAAAGGTTTAGCCGCTCGTGTCGATTGCCTGTGGATAGCGGTTGCGATGAGGTCTTTGCCGGTTCCATTTTCTCCCAGTATAAGAATGTTGGCATCAGTAGGGGCTATTTTATTGATCTTATAAAGCAGGTCTTGCATAACCTCCGATTCACCAATAAATTCCGAATCGTTACCCACTGCGGGTTCGGGGGCTTTCTTACGGTCCTTTTTAGACAGTAATCCCCTGATTACGGTGATCAATTGTTCATTTTGCCAGGGCTTCACCACAAAATCAGCAGCTCCCTGTTTGAGCGATGTCACCGCTAGGTCAATCGCACCGTAAGCAGTGATCATGACGACAGGCAAGTCGGGTTTCAGGCTTTTTATGCGGCCGAGCCAATATAACCCTTCGTTTCCCGTGTTGATGGTACTTTTGAAATTCATATCCAGCAACACCAAATCGGGTGTTTCTCTTGCAAGTATAGATGGAATCTGCTCAGGATTGTGTTCTGTAATAACTTTGCTTACTTGTTGTTTAAGTAATAGCCGTACCGCAGTTAGCACATCCGGGTCGTCGTCTACGACTAATATGCGTGAATTTTTCATCAGTTACCTACTATCCAATCAAAACGTAAAACTACAACTATAAGTTTGGCTCACAAAAAAATGAAAAAATAATTTTGAATATCGGCTAACAGCGCTATATTTGCATTCCCAAAACGAAGGGAGCTTAGCTCAGCTGGTTCAGAGCATCCCGACCAACAAGTCGGGAGGGTCACTGAAACGAAGGAGCAAAAAATAAAATGGGAGCTTAGCTCAGCTGGTTCAGAGCATCTGCCTTACAAGCAGGGGGTCACTGGTTCGAACCCAGTAGCTCCCACCAACACCCGCCAATGGCGGGTGTTCTTTTTTCCTGAAACCTATGCATTACCT
>NZ_BMIK01000014.1 GCF_014642075.1 Parapedobacter defluvii
TCAACCGCCACTTTCGCGATGTGGTCGTCGTCAAAGCCGTAATCACGGTCCACCGGATAATCCGGCGTGGTGGCCGTACCGTCCGGATCACTGTAGTCACCCGCTGGGTCGTTAGTCCAGACATGAATGGTATTGTTTACCTCGTCAGCAGCAATGTCCGCTGCTACATCCGCCGTAACCGTCAATTCGATCGTACCATTCACGGCAACAGGGTCAGCTACCGTAAGTGTAAATTCACCTGCTGAGCCAATTGTTCCCACCGTACCATTATCAGCAGTGATACCCGTCACCGTCTGACCGGCAGAGGCCACCTCCTGAAGGTACAATACCGTACCCGCATTGATAACGGAGGGCCCCATGTTCGTCAGTGTAACCGTGTAGCTGAACGCCTCACCTGCAGTCGCAACTGCGGCGGGACCATCCGTGGCCGCCTTGACCACCGCTCCGGGCTCATCGAAACCGTAGTCGCGGTCCACCGGGTAATCCGGTGTCGTAAACGTACCCTCCGGCGTGCTGTAGTCACCCGCAGGGTCTTCGCTCCAAATATTAATGGTGTTGTTCACCACATCCGCGGCAATGTCGCCCGCCACATCGGCGGTCACAGTCAGGGTGAACTGTTCTGTTTCTTCGATATCTTCGTTTGCAGTCACCGTAAAGGAACCATCTGCCGCTATTGTACCTACCGTGATATTCGCGGAACCCGCTTCGATTGCGCTGATCGTCTGTCCGGCAGATAACGCATCCTGCAGGTACAGCACGGTACCACTCAATATCGTCGATGGGCCGCCGTTAACTACCGTAACCGTATATGCAAACGCTTCACCGGCGACGGCTATCGCATCCGTACCGTCAGCGGCAATTTTGGTAATGTTACCGGCTAAGCCGTAATCGCGGTCGACCGGTATGGGGCCCGTATCATCACTATCGTCCGGTACGTCGTTATCTGGATTCCGATCTGGACCCCAAACGTCGATGCCATTGAAAACCTCGTCTGGCGCATTTGCAGCGACATCGGCCGTAATCGTCAGGGTAATGGTCCCACCTACTGGCACCGCCGCAGTCGTCGTCACTGACGCATTATTACCCGTTCCGGATACGGTGGCGTTCGCACTGGTCACCGCATAATTGGAGATCGCCAAGCCTACACCTGGCCGTTCATTCAAGGGGATGACCTTACCCACGGCAATCGGCGCCGGCCCATCATTCGTAATGGTTACCGTAAAGGTAGCGCTTTCGCCAGCGGTTACGCGTGCATCATCGGCAACTTTCGTAATCAATAAATTATTTGGGATGACGAACGTCACCTCAGCCGGGCTGCCATCCGCAATCACCATGCCCCCCACGACTGCCGTTACGCTCGCATCGCCGGCTAATGTGCTGGTGAATTGCAATATTGCCTCTCCGTCGCCATCCGTTGTGACCGTTTCCGTGGTCGTGGAACCATCAACGTTCACAATCGTGAATTCCACTTCTTGATTGGCTACCGCATCCCCATCCTGATCCAGAATCGTAGCCGTAACTTCGTTATAGTCGACACCATCAGCGAATGCATTGTTTTTGGTGACCGAAAGCGAACTTCCGATGAACGACTCGCATAGCGGAATGACATAGTAGATACTCACATTAGGCGCAATGCTTACACTTGCAACGCTACTCAGGCGGATTGCGATTTCATCGATATCACCCGTTGGGTCAATGGTCACTACCGCAGGATCTGTGCCATTCAACACATCAACGATATTGGCTTCCACAAACGCCGTATTGAAGTCAGTGGTGAACACCTCAACGCCGTCCAGGTAACCGATAACCTCCAGATCGCTTAAAACCCCGGCATTCAGCGTGCCGTCTCCCACCTTCATCTTCATCTGTATGGGATCACCGGCGGGGATTACCTGGTCGAACTGGATGTTCTGCTGTATAGAACCGCCCACGTTGACCGTACCCAGGCTCAAGGTTGAGGCGCTGGACGTGTTTTGGTCAATTGCCCAGAACGCGTTCTGTGCGCCGGCGCCGCCGAGGTTCAACGCATCGAGATTCAGACCGCCTCCTTCATAAGAAGTCGAGAACGCGGCCGGACATTCAAATGTGGTCGGTGTATGGCACAGGCCATATACATCCAGATGTCCTTCGGATGATAATGCCCCCAGTAACGCAGTTGTATGGTCCTCCAGCCTTACTGATTGATAGGAAGCCGTAGGCCGGATTTCAAGGTAATACCTGCCTTTCGTATCCTGTACTAAACGGATTTGCCCGTTAGCTTCGTCAAAAAGATCCTGGCTGCTGCCCGACACCACTTCGTCGCCATTTTCATCATTCACTATGACATTAAAGTAGTGATCACCCAGCGCCACGCCATTGAGCACGCCGTTCACCAGATCACCTATCGAACCCGCAAGCAGCGAATTCAGTATCTCCTCTTCGTAGCCGATGCGGATATACGAAGAAGTACCGGCCGGAACCACAGCTCCAAAACCCAATTCCACATGTCCCGAATACGCACCGATCCCCACTACCAAACCCGCATCAGACCGGATGGTTGCGTAGCTATTGTGGTTGCCGTCCGTCAGGTTCTGGATATCATCCACGTTCTCGCCGTCGTCAACAATAACATCCGCGCACACCTCAAACGGTGGTTGTTCGAATTCCGGATCCGGACACGCATCGGAAATCCGGTATACATTGTAAAGTCGTACCGGACTAGCCACGCCTACACCAACCAGGGAGGCTACTTCAAACCGGACGCGATCGTATGTAACGTCGGCTCCCGGCTCAATCTCCACGGTAATCCGGCCACCGGTATTCAGCAGTCCCAACAGGTCAACTTCATTGATCAGCGCATTCCGCAAAGTGACCGTATGTGCCAGCTGATCGCCATTGTATAGGTAAACCGTGTATCCGCCGAGCAGATCAACATTTGCCAACGATTGGGGTACCTGCATGCGCAGCCGCACCTTATCCGTCGCCGTTGTGGTTACCTTGGTTTTATAGTAAATATCCTGGTAGATCGACGCCGCAACACCTACACCGACGGCTCCCAGCGTCAGCTCTGAATAATTCGAATTGTTTCCGTCGATGACATAATGTGGATTGTTAACCCCCGCCGGATTCGCACCTTCCAGCAGGCTTAACGAAAGGCCATCTCCGTCGAACGAGGTAAATGTGGCCTGCTCACAGGGGTCAAACACCGTCTCCCGGCACATGCTGTACACATTCATGGTGGTCACTGCATCCAGGCCAGCCACCGCGGTATTGTTCAGGGTAATCCGGACCGACTGGTATGGCTCATCAGCGGTAAAGGCAATGTAGTAACGTCCGACATCATCGCGCACGATACGTGCATTATTGATGGCGTTGTTATCCGGGAACCCGTTCATACTGGAAATGTTGTAAATCTCGTCGCCGGCGGCATCCCTCACCGACAAATCAAAATAATGATTACCGAACAGCACCAGATCGCCCACATCCGCCAATAAGTTACCAAGGCTACCACCCACCAATGCGTCGAGCAGTCCTTCATCCGGCATGTCAATGCGGATGTACGAAGTTTCCAGTGCCGGAACCGGTTGGTCATAACTCAGTTCGAGGAAACCGTCATAAGCGCCGGCACCAAGCAGTACTCCAGAACCGGCTGATAAGGTTGCATAGGTATCGATGTCACCGTCAATCGCATTATAGGCAAAATTCGTATTCTCAAACTCACCTAATTCGACACCACAGTCCGGCCCGTTGAATGGTGACTCCGTTTCCGGGTTGTTCGGAAGCGGGTTCGGGTCTGGGCAATCGGCGCCGAATCTCTTGATGCTATATAAACGTACCGGATTACCCAGCGCATTGATATCAACCAGTGTGCTAACACCAACTGCCACACGATCAAACGCCTTGCCCGGGCCGATCGGTATGGTTACCACATCGTCCGTACTCAACAACCCAAGGATATCCAGTCCGGCTACTAGACCATTCTGCAGTCGCTGCGAATAAACCAGCTCATTCCCATTGTATGCCCGGATTTCGATATTATTCAACAGCTCAACGTCAAGAAGGCTGCCATCTTCAAATCCAATTTTAACTTTAAAGTAGTCTGCAGGTGAAGATAAGGTGTGGAAGTCCACGAACTGGAAGGCACTTGCACCGACACCAGCGGTACCAATACCGATTTCCGAAAAGGTTTCATCGGCCTCTACGGATGGATCATCGTCGTCGATCGCCAAATGTGCATTGGTAACACCTGCATCACCCACGCTGAGCAGATCGAGGCTGATGCCCTCAGATTCGGAATAGGTGGCGAATGCCTGTTCGCAGAGTTCAGCACCGGTAGAGAAACAGGCGTGGTAAACATTCATGTGTTCAATCGTACCTGCCCCGACTAATGCAGAAAGATGTTCCGTAATACGGATGCTTTGGAAAGGAGCTTCTGAAGTGACTGCAACATAATAGTGCCCATTTTTATCCTGTACAATTTTGACTTCGCCGTTGCCTGTTCCCAATGCATCATTGAAGCCACTATTACTCGATCTTTCCAGGATTGTTGCAGCACCACTTTTGGCTTCTACCGTAAAATAATGATTACCGAACAGCACACCGTCTACTGCTCCCCCTAAAAGTTCCCCTACACTACCATCCAACAAACTTCCCAATTGCTCCTCATCAAATTCGATCCGTACATATACGGTTTTGCTTGCTGCCACGGGTTCATTAAATTCAAGTTCAATGTGCCCTGAATAAGCCTCGCCGAGTACGCCGCCCAACAAGATGCCAGAACTCGCCTCCAGGGTGGCATACGTATCGTTATTTCCATCGACAGCATTATAAGGAAAGTTTGCATGTTCGAAAGATAACACCTCCGCCGCGCAGTCCTTTTGAATCAGCATCGGATCGGTCGGTGTTATCACAATGGGATCCGGATCGGGGCAATCCACACCGTAGCGCTCCACGCTATATAGTTGGATAGGCGAATTTGCTAGGACGCTCAATGATATCAGCGAGTTGTAGCCGACAGCTACGCGATCGAATTCCACACCGGGTCCAAAAGGTAACGTGACAGGGTCTCCCGACTGAAGCAATCCCAATAAATCCAGTCCGTTTATTAAACCTCCCTGTAACTTTTTACTAAATACCAATTCAGCGCCATTATAGGCTCTGATTTCGATATTTCCGATAAGATCGGCAGTTAACGCACCGCCGTTTTCGATTGCCAGTGTTACTTTGAAATAGTCCTCTTTGGCAGATACCGTGTTAAAATACACCGTTTGGAACATGGAGGCACCGATACCCGCCGTGCCAATGGCAATCTCCGAATAATTATCCGGATCGCTGTCTATTGCGAATTGCGGATTCGTAACACCCGCGCCACCTATACCCAATAAATCAACGGTAAGGCCTGTTCCGTCGAAAGAAGTACCGAACGCAGGGGCACAGGGGGCTTCATTTTCCACATAATACGCACCATAAACATCGATTTCATTGGCTGCAATCAGACCAGGAGAAGTTCTATCGGTTATCCGGATGCGGCTATACGGCTGATTAGGCGTTATAGCGAAAAAAAACTGTCCTAACGCATTTTGTACAATTCTTATCCTTCCGTTAGCATTTTCAAAGCTATCTCCACTTGTTCCCGATAATACGGAAGTGCCGGCTGAGTTTTTTACATTTACCTCGAAAGAATGATTCCCCAATAATACCCCTACCACATCATCTAAGAGCGTTCCCAACGAACCGCCCAATAATGCATTTAATAGCCCCGCATCATCCACCCCTATTCTAACATAAGATGTCGTGTTCGCAGGTAACGTTTCCTGGAAATCTTGCTCAAGATGGCCCGACCAATTGCCAACGATAAGTGCTGTACCCGAGTTTAACGTTGCAAACGTGGTCTCTGTAGCACTACCTTGCCCAACCAACACGTTGTTTGGATTGTCAACATTGCTTTGAGATTCAATGCGTTTCACAAATACTTTCTCCTGCCCGTATACTTTTCCCATCAAACTCGGTGCAAACAATAACAGCGGAACAGCTAGGTAGGTAAAAAGAAACCGTAAAAATGAAGTTTTTGGATAAGTAGATGATGCTTCCATAGGTAATGGGTTTACAATCATAAAATGTTTTTCAATAGATATAATTAAATACCCTCCACGCTAAGCACGTAAGGCTGTGTTTGTTTAATATGGTATGGTTATTGTAACTAGTTAGCCGGTAGATGTTTTAGACATTTCCGGGGAGCGCCTCGCTCTTCGGGAGTGTCTTGTTTAAATTAGGCTATCCTGCCATACCGTGATTTCACGCAAAGATAACCGGGCCGCAATTCGGTTAGATTGTTCACTATATTCATTTTTTCTCGGTTTGTTCATCTTGTTCACATTACCCAAATTGTTGCATATACTCCACAAATTATAAGTAAGTTTGCTTGTAGGCAAGCTAACCATGATTTCATGAAAGGTTACCTTGAATAAACCCCTATTGCCAAGACGGGCCGTATTAGACTAATGTTCAAATTATTCACAAAGAATGAATTAGGTAAAACAGAAAATATTCTATCTTTGGCCAAGGTCAATCATGCAAACACAATAATTAACTGGAACAATCAGCAAACAGAGGCACAATGGAAAACAACTAACAAATCCCATCACTAACAGCTACTAATCGATCTGCCTTTCAGATTATGAAACGATAAGTCTGAGATCAACAGATTAACAATAGGTGTATTGTTAAAACATCTACTCATCCCATGAAAACGTACCTACAAGCTTATTTCGATAAGTTAAAGTCATTGGTATTGGGCAAGTCCCAAATCACACAAATTGTACCCGCTGATTGTTATCGGTTGGCCCTCGAAATTAAGTCTGCAACTGCTAAAAGCGTCAGTGAAACAACACTCAAACGGGTTTTTGGCTTTGCATCTTCCGTACATCAACCCTCTATCTACACCTTAAATACACTGGCCGAATATTGTGGTTTCGAAAGCTGGAACCATTTTTATGTTCAAATGGAGCAGGGCAAGCTACAAACATCGCAGCAACGCTCTTGGGGTGAGATTTCGGTAAATGCTACTAAAATCAGTTTGTTCAATATTCAAAGCAATAAGCATAAATGCGGTATTCCTTACCACCTTACGATCGACCGGGAATGCATTCATACCTTCATGGACCATTTCCATCGCAGTGGTGCTACTACGGGGATTCTCAGCGGTGATACAGGGCATGGAAAAACCATTGCAATATCCCGTTGGGTGGAAAAGCAAATCTGCCAAAACCATACAAATTCAATCAATGACATTTATCTTTTCACCAACAGCTTATCCCTTTTACAGGCAACGGCTTTCGGTTACCACAGCAACCGATGGTTGGCTCATCTATTGGGTTTCGATACCAGCGACCTGCTGGATGCATTTATGGAAACCCATCGGGATACCGCGCCCGGCAACTTCTACCTGATTATTGACGAACTGCATAGTGACTTAATCGCCGACAGACAATTCTACAGCGTAATCAACCAGTTTATCGATATGGTGTGCCATTTTGCGCAATACAGGTGGTTCCGTATTGTTTTGATGTTACGCACGGTGACGCTTCTTAAATACGAAAGTATTTTTAAAGATACCATCATCAATCCGCAATGGTTTTCAGTATTAAGCAAAACTTCCGGCAACGAATCGGCCAACATACCCACACTCTCCAATGCCGAACTACACCAACTCATCCGCAATATCAACGGAAAAACGAAATCCTATCACTTACTACCATCAAATCAGAAGCGCCTCATCCACATTCCGCTGTTTTTCCAATATTATTATGAATTAAACGGCGAGGAATTAGACCTTTCCCAGGTAACTACTTTTGATGAGTATTTGGTGATCACGCAGTACTTGAAAAAACGGGTGTTCAATGGTGTTAATACAATGGCCAAGCAAGCGTTGATGGAAGATTTGTCATTGCTTATTGAACAAAACGGCGATCTACTGCAGGTGTCTAAAAAGCAAGCCTATACAATCGTTAAGCAATATAAAACGGCCTATAACGACCTGCTCCACTCCGGTATTATCGCTGAGACCAACGACGGGCTAGAAGTCAGGCAGCAGACCGTCATCCGTTTCCAGTCAAACATCGTTGCCACCTATTTCATGGCACTCCGACTGTTCAACAAACACTGCGAAACACGTGAGCTGATCCAGGAATTGGACCGGGCCGAAATAAACAATCAAACAAAGACCGAACAACTCAGGTGGTTACTTCTGTTTTATATCGAAGCAGGCAATATGCAGTTGGCCAATCAGGTCGATTCCGTACCTTTTTTAAAGGAAAATCGCTTCGAAGTAATGGCCTTTATTTGTGACGCACTTGATAAGCTCGGTCAAAGTAACCGCCCGATCGCGAGACCCAAGCTCAATAACAACCGGTTTGTGGATTATATGCTCAATCACAGTTGTTTCCAAACGGGATATGAGTCCAATATCGCAAAACTGCTGGCTTTCGACCTGTCTGAAACACATGAAGTCATACTTCGCAGTAAACTCGCTTTTATAGCTTTATTGAAATGGGAAGAAGAGGATCTCCTCCGCCAATTGGATGCACTTTCGGCCAAGCAGCCCGAAACGTTTGCGAATTTCCTAATCAATCCGCTACATGTGCTTTCTTACCTCTACCAATACTTTAAAGAGGGTATCGTTGATCACAATATCTCCCGCGATCTCAACGCGTTACCGCACAAACTTTCGTTACCTGATCATACATCGGGAAGCCAATTATTTGACCTTCTGATTTACATGCTGATCAAAATATCCGGTAATGCAGGAACCGCGCGCCGGTACAGCGAAGTCATCCGCCGCCGGCTTGAGGAGATGCATCCGGCACAGACCTTCGAAGTCGATTTTACGACACTTATTTACGCACTATACCTGCTTGAATGTAACGAGCCTGAATTGGCGACTGCTTTGGTGGCAAAAGGAAACGCACTGTCACTGGATAATTTATCTTATCGTCTCCTACACGCACTTTTTCACCTCCATTCGGGAAAAATCACACATGATGTCAATTATCGGATCCTCGGGCAACGAGCTATCTCAATCTGCGAAACGTATGGTTTTAAATTGCTTGAGGCGTATTGCCGTATCCTCATTTTGGAAGATATACCCAAGGACGAACAGACGCAACACATCAATAACCTTAAATTCCAATTTGCGGCTTTTGGCTATACCATCGGATTAGGGGCATTGTCAAAAAAATATGGATAGTGTACAAAGCTCAGTACGGGACATTTAGTTTTTTGAATACAAAATGCCAAAGCCAGATAGGCCCCAAGACCAACATCCGTAAAAAATTGCTGAATGGCACCGGGTTTCTTTCCATACGTTTACCTAAATACAACGCCAAAAAAGAGGCCAGCAGCAACACGGAACAGACAAACCAGACTGTGGGCCCGCCCGACTGTTCAACGTATTCCAGCCGCACAATAAAAAAACTAAATACCCCCACCGTAAGCAATACAGCATACGACAACGTTGTAGCAAGCCGGAGGTAATAGTAAACAAACCCGGCAATGAAAAACGAACCCCAATTGAGGAACGTATCGTAACCGTTTCTTTTCAGGAATCCGATTTCAGGAAATGGGATCATCCAAACCAAACCCAACACGGCAAACGAGAAGACCGGAATGGCCACATACTGGATAACCCGATTTATGGGATTTTGGGATTGTTCAGCAAGCGTTTCAAAATAAACGTCCACCTCCCGCTTTGGGGGAATTTGTGTTTTCTGTCGCTTCTTCGTCTTTGTCATCACCTAATCACCGGTCTATTCACTATTTCGCATAGGATACCGACCGCGTTTCACGGATAACCGTCACTTTAATCTGGCCGGGATATGTCATCTCCGTTTGAATCCGGGTAGAAATATCTGCCGCAAGCAATTCTGCCTGGGCATCCGACACACGTTCACTTTGCACCACTACACGCAATTCACGCCCGGCCTGAATAGCAAAAGTCTTTTCCACCCCCGGGTAAGACAAGGCCAATTCTTCGAGTTCCTTGAGTCGCTTGATGTAATTTTCGACAACTTCCCTACGGGCTCCCGGCCGTGCGCCCGAAATGGCATCACATGCCTGCACAATCGGCGAAATCAACGATGTCATCTCGATCTCATCGTGGTGGGCACCAATCGCATTACATACCTCGGGATGTTCTTTATATTTCTCGGCCAGTTGCATTCCAAGAATGGCGTGGGGCAATTCCGGATTGTCGTCGGGTACCTTACCGATGTCATGCAGCAATCCGGCCCGCTTGGCATGCTTTACGTTAAGCCCTAACTCTGCCGCCATCGTTGCGCTGAAATTGGCAACCTCCCGGGAGTGCTGCAACAAATTCTGCCCATACGAGGAACGGTAACGCATACGGCCCACCATACGGATCAATTCCGGATGGAGTCCGTGTATCCCCAGATCAATCACGGTACGCTCACCGATTTCGACAATTTCATCTTCAATCTGGTTTTTGGTTTTGGCGACAACCTCTTCGATGCGCGCAGGGTGTATACGCCCATCCGTTACGAGGCGGTGCAGGGCCAAGCGTGCTATTTCACGACGAACAGGGTCAAAGCCAGAGAGAATAATTGCCTCAGGCGTATCATCCACAATGATTTCTACACCTGTCGCAGCTTCTAACGCGCGGATATTCCGCCCTTCACGACCAATGATACGGCCCTTGATTTCATCATTTTCGATGTTGAAAATCGATACGGTGTTTTCGATGGCACTCTCTGTGGCCGTACGCTGAATGGTTTGGATGACCACCTTTTTGGCCTCTTTGGTAGCTGTCAGTTTTGCCTCGTCTACGATGTCTTTTATTTGGATGACCGCTTGGGAACGGGCCTCTTCTTTGAGATTTTCAATCAACTGATTTTTAGCTTCCTCTGCGGATAAACCCGCTATGGTTTCCAGTTGCTTGATGTGTTGGGATTTGAGCTGCTCTACTTCCTCCTGCTTTTTCTCATTCAGCTCGGTGAGGCGCTCCAAATTTTTCCGCGCGTTTTCCAATTCCTGCTTTTCACGGTTCAGGTTTTCCATTTTCTGGTTAAGCGATTGCTCCTTCTGCCGTATACCGGTTTCACGTTGATTCAGGGCGTTGTTCTTTTGGCTGGTTTCTTTTTCGTGTTCAGCCTTCAACTGCAAGAATTTCTCTTTTGCCTCCAACAGCCGCTGTTTTTTGAGGTGCTCACCAGCCTGTTCTGCTTCTTTAAGGATTTTTTTGGCTTTACTCTGAGCTGCAACTTCCTGCTTTTTAAATAAAGACCGCAGCGCAAACCGTCCTGCGGCCACACCTACCACGAAAGCTATAACGATGTATATATATTCCATTGTTGTTTATTTGTTTTATTTATCCCTTTATTCACTATCTATTCGTTCACGACCCAATTACCCTACGGCAAAAAAAAACCGCAATTAAATAACCAGGTCTCATGTATTATAAACTTCCTTACACAGGCTTAGCGTATTGATCATGACCAGATGGCATCTGCAAAATGGTCTACATCTTATTTACGCTTTGTGATATTGAAGCGTTAAGTTTAAAATAGTGAAACCCGAATTTAACTGCGGTAAATTCGTCGTCTTAAAGCTCTGATTAATAAGAACGTTATTTGCTAAAGAATTCGGTTAACATGCTATCCAGTTCATTTACAGCCTTTACGACACCCACTTCATCTACACTCGTCTTCCGCTCTGCTTTCAGCATTCCCGTTGCGTAGTGAAGCACGCACATCGATAATAAATCCTGTTTGTCCCTTACTGCATAATTCTCCTGAAATTCTTTAATTCTGTCGTTTATCAATTTCGCTGCCCGCCGGATCACTTCCTCTTCCTCCATATCCACCCGCAACGGATAAATCCGGTCTGCAATGTTTATTTTTATGGAAATTTCTCCCATGTTTGAGCTAATTCACTATACGTCACTCTCCCGCCCTTTACCTGAGCAATTCAATACACTTATCTATTTCCCGCACAAAATCGTTAATTTTTTGCTTTGTGTCAAGTATTTTTTCATTTATTACCGCTTCATCCACCTTGCCTTCGTCCAGTGAACGGGCCACGGCAAGTGCCTTTAGCTTCTCTTCTAATTGCTTATTTTTATCGCTGCTGGTATCAAACGCAACTTTCAACGACTGCACCTCCAGCTTCAGCATGTCGTTTTCTTCCTGCAGGGAAGCACACAAATCCAACAACTTCCGTGTGTTGTCTACTACATTTGCCAATTGTGCTGCTACCGATGCCATATTACTTCTAACCTCGTACTTCTAACCTCGTACTTCTAATTTCGTACCTAACTCCTCACTTCCGCTCCCGTCTCTTTTTCAAAATTATAAATTAATTTTTTAACTATTGCATCAATCTGTTTATCATTAAGCGTTTTTTCTTCATCCTGCAATACAAACTGAAGCGCATATGATTTTTTGCCTTCCGGCAATCTGTCTCCTTTATAAACGTCAAAAACGTTTACACGCTTCAAAAGCTTACGCTCACTTCGCTCGGCTATCTCCCGCAGTTTGGCAAAGGTTACATTCTCATCGATCAGCAAAGACAGATCTCGCCGAACTGCGGGGAATTTCGGTACTTCCTGATAGGTGATTTTATTTTTACGGATCGCTTTAAGCACCAATTCCCAATCAAAATCCGCATAAAATATCTCCCCGTCCACGTCGGCTTTTTTTACGAGTGCCGGGTTTACCGCGCCAAAGGAAACCAGTGTCTTACCTGCCCGTTCGTAGGCTAACCCATACTGGTAGTGTGATCCGGGCACATCCGCATCGCGCAGGCCGGTAATATTCAGCCGTCGCAAAAGCGCATCTACCGCAGCTTTGATGTGATAAAATGACACTGCTTTGGACGCCTGATTCCATTGCTGGGGCCACTGCTTGCCGGCGATGGCCAGGGCCAGGTGCTGTGTTTCAAGATATCCTTCCGGTTGCAGGTGGTAGGTGTACCCGAATTCGAATAATTTCAGATCCGTCTGTTTGCGTTTCTGGTTATAGGCAATGGCATCCAACACAGAAAACATCAGGTTCTGCCGCATTACTTCCAGGTCGGCACTCAATGGATTCAGGATACGGACGGCCGAATCTGCATCGTCCATGTAATCCATTTTGGTCAACGAATTGGAAAGGATCTCCCGGAAACCATTCCCGACCAGCAAATCCGCTAGTTGATTTTGCACCACTTCCTTGTCCGGCTTGGGCGACGTATTCAGGGAGGCTTTGATCTGCCGTTTGATTTCGATACGATTATACCCGTAGATACGGAGCACTTCTTCAATAATATCCACCTCCCGGCTTACATCTACTTTATAAGGCGGCACCTGCACGTTCAGTACATCGTCGGTTTCACTCAGTATGGTAATGCCAAGCGC
The DNA here is from genome assembly GCF_014642075.1 of Parapedobacter defluvii. GTDB lineage: Bacteria > Bacteroidota > Bacteroidia > Sphingobacteriales > Sphingobacteriaceae > Parapedobacter > Parapedobacter defluvii. Next base: position 13,385 of record NZ_BMIK01000014.1, read on the forward strand.
CTCAATAATTGCCTTTATTTCAGTTTCGGGAATAGCCTCCCCAATCAGCCGCTGTACGGCTGTGTACCGTACATCAAACGTAAACGGCGGGATCGGTTTTGGATAGTGGTCCGAAATAGCCGTCGAAACGTAGCCCCCACTCACTTCCGCGATGAGCAGTGCAGCCCTTTTCAGTGCAAATACGGTGATGTTCGGATCGGTACCCCGTTCAAAACGGAAGGACGCATCGGTTTTAAGCCCGTGCCGTTTGGATGTCTTCCGCACGGAAACCGGATGAAAATAAGCACTTTCCAAAAACACTTCGGTTGTTTTATCGGTCACACCTGAATGGATGCCACCAAACACACCGGCAATGCATAAAGGGTTTTCCGCATCACAGATCATCAAATCAGCCTCGTTCAAGGTACGTTCTACCCCATCCAAGGTGACAAAAGATTCACCCGGCCGCGCAGCACGCACAACCACTTTACTGCCCGACAGCTTGCTGGCATCAAAGGCATGCAATGGTTGTCCCAGTTCATGCAGTACATAATTGGTCACATCCACCACATTGTTGATGGGACGGACGCCAATGGCCGTTAAACGATCTTTCAGCCACCGCGGGGACTCGCCAACCTGAACACCGCTGATGGTTACTGAGCTATACCGTGGACAAGCGTCTGCATCTTCCACGGAAACGGATAATGCCTCTCCGCTTCCCGGCGTAAATGCCAGGATATCCGGCAGGTGATAACCATTGCGCAGGTAAGCGGCTACATCTCTCGCCACCCCCAAATGCGAGGCGGCATCAGCGCGGTTAGGCGTAAGCCCGATCTCAAAGACATAATCGTCATGAACACCAAAATAATCCTTGGCAGCCATACCTATCGGTGCGTCCGCAGCCAAGACCAGAATACCGTCGTGCGAAGTTCCCAGGCCGATTTCATCCTCGGCACAAATCATTCCCTCGGACACTTCGCCCCGGATCTTGGATTTGTTTATTTTGAAAGCTTCGCCGGAAGTGGGATAAACCGTGGTCCCTACTGTTGCAACGACAACACGCTGGCCCGCTGCTACATTGGGTGCCCCGCAAACGATTGGTAGTGGCAACGCTGCTCCAATATCGACGGTCGTCACCTTCAGCCGGTCTGCATTGGGGTGCTGCGCACAGGTTTTCACCTCACCGATGACCAAACCTTCCAGCCCCCCTGGGAGACTTTGCACCGTCTCAAGCGATTCTACTTCCAGCCCGATATCGGTAAGAATTCCGGAGAGTTCTTCCGGTGTTCTGTCCGTCTGTATAAAATCTTTTAGCCAATTGTATGATATCTTCATTACGTTATTCCGGAATTTGGTGCAAACTTAGATTTTTTTTCGTGTTTCTCAAACACCGGCCCCCTGTCTCCTTCCCCTTTTCCGTCGACCCACTGGCCACCCAACACTCACCACTGACCACCAAAATCACAGCAACCCACTGTCCCGGAAACTATAATATCCACTATTGGTAAAAATAACATGATCATTGATGGAGATATCAAACAATTTCGCCGCTTCGGTCAACTTCGTGGTCAGTTGAACATCCATTGTGCTTGCCTTCAGGGTACCGGAAGGGTGGTTATGCGTAAGGATGATACTAGTCGCTTGGTATTCAAGCGCGAGACGCATTACCTGTTTGATATCCACCGGTGTAAAATCGCTGCCCCCTTTTCCAATCAATGCCCGGGTAATTAGCTTACATCCACCGGCCAGAAACAAAACCCAAAATTCTTCATAAGGCAAATCGTTGTATACCGATTCCATGTAATCATATACACGCGCACTGTTGTTTAATATCTCGCGCCGCTCTTTTCTCCGCTCCCTTCTTCTCCGGCCCAATTCCAGTGCCGCCACGATGCTGACGGCCTTGGCTTCTCCGATTCCCTTATACCGGCACAATTCGGATACCGATAGGCGCGACAATTGATTCAGGTCATTGTTCCGGTCGTGCAAAATACGGCGGCAAAGTTCTACAGCCGATTCTTCCCGCGAGCCGCTTCCGATCAGTATGGCCAACAATTCTGCGTCGGTAAGTGCTCTCCGCCCCTGTTCCAACAGCTTTTCGCGCGGCCGATCGGCCTCCGCCCAAGCTTTAATAGCTACATGTGATAACTGGTTCATAGGTATTCGTTAAGGTTGTTGTATTAACAACCAAAGATACGGATTCCCTACCAAACTTCCCAACTAAACGCTATCTTTGCAGTCCAATTTTAAAAACATGAGCAAAGCAATTATCAAGACCGAAAAGGGCAACTTAACGGTGCAATTTTATGACAACGATGCACCGGGCACGGTAGCTAACTTTTTGAAACTGGCGAAGTCTGGTTATTACGATGGCGTAACGTTCCACCGTGTCATTCCGGATTTTGTAATCCAGGGCGGCGATCCAACGGGTACCGGATCCGGTGGTCCGGGATACTCCATCCCCTGCGAACTGGACGGTGATAACCAATATCACGATCGGGGTGTTTTATCGATGGCTCACCGCGGGCGTGATACGGGAGGGTCTCAGTTTTTTATCTGCCATAGTCGTACAAATACTGCTCACCTGGACAGACACCATACCTGCTTCGGCAAAGTGGTCGAAAACGTTGAGGTGATCGACGACATCCGTCAAGGCGACAAGATATTGGGTATTGACATCATTGAAGAACAAACAGCATGAATCTGAAAGCGCTTGTATCTGTCACGGGCAAACCGGGATTGTTCAAATTAATTGGACAGAATAAGGGTGGCTTTATATTGGAAAGCCTTGACGAACAGAAAAAGAAATCGGTGGTAAATCTTGCCACCAACAAAATGGCCACGCTGGAAGATATTACCGTCTATGGCCTTGGAGAGGATTTGAAACTCGTAGACATACTGGAGCGGATGAAGGAAAAAGGGACCACACCCGACCCCAAATCTGATGGAAAAACCCTGCGCAATTTTTTCCGGGACGTTGCTCCTGACCACGACGAAGAACGCGTATATTCCTCAGACATCAAAAAAATCATCAGTTGGTACAACATCATCAAAGAATTACCGCTATTTGATGAGGACCGTCCAACATCTGCAGATGCAGATACGACAGCCACACAGAAAACGGGGGACGATTAACGCCCCCGTTTTTTTAAAAAGAGCTGTCTATCAGAACAGAAAAATTATAGCGGCCATCAAGGCGATGCCGATGATCACCATCAACCAAAACAACCGGCTCTCACTGGCTGTATCCGCTCCTTTGTAATGGTATTTCCGCTTGGGGATATTTATCATAGCAATTTAGTTAACAATTGTCATCATCTATTGTTTGGATGCTTAAATCTTGGATTTTCCATACGGTCACTCGTGATGATAAGGCTCCCGTTTCAATATGGTGAATGCGCGGTATAGTTGTTCCACAAAAAACAACCGGACCATTTGATGTGAAAAAGTCAGCCGGGATAGTGACATCTTGCCGTTGCTCCGCTGATAAATTGTTTGATCAAAACCATAAGGCCCACCTACCACAAATACCACATGCTGTGTACTGCTCACCATCAGCCTGTTGAGATATCCCGCAAATTCAACAGACCGGTATTCTTTGCCGTGCTCATCCAGCAGAATCAATTGGTCTCCCGGCGATACCTGCTTTTCGATCATCGCCGCCTCTTTGACCCGCTGTTCATCGACACTCAGGTGTTTCGTATTTTTGATGTCCGGCAACGTTATTAACTGGAAATGGATGTAATGTTTTAACCGTTGCTCGAACTTCTCGATCATTGCTTTGAGGTGAGCATCGTCTGTCTTCCCGATACACAACAAGGTTATACGCATTCACAAAGTTAGACAAATTTACCTATGAACGGAAAAACCAGCAATGATTGAAGCACTTACAACATCTTTGGCACCCATTTTGTTTTTTCTAACTGCATTTTTAAACTACTTATCACAAAATTTAATTACCATGAAGAAATTACTATCCTTATTAGGTTTTACGCTTGTTTTAACCTGGCAAGCCCAAGCCCAAGACAGCACTTCCGATACCACTTGGCGCATTGCCGGTGAGAACACCCTGCTGCTCAATCAAAGTTCGTTTTCCAATTGGGCTGCAGGTGGCGTCAATTCCTTTGCCGCGAATCTGATGCTCAATTACGATTTCAACTATAAAAAGGCTAAATGGAGTTGGGACAACAAAGTTATCGCCGCTTATGGCCTTACCAAGCAGAAATCCATCGGATGGCGGAAAAACGACGACCGGATTGTCCTGAACAGCTTATTGGGATACCAAGCCGCGGAACGGTGGTTATATACCTTCTATTTAAATTTCAACACCCAATTCGCCGACGGATTCCAATATGACGACAATAATAATAGAACGCTGATATCCACAGCCTTCGCGCCCGCCTATCTGAGTTTCGGGCCTGGTTTTGCGTACAAAGAGTCGGATAATTTCCGGTTCAACCTATCACCGGCGGCGGCTCGCCTCATATTCGTCACCCAAGATTCGTTGTCAAGTATTGGTGCATTCGGTGTAGATCCAGGCTCCACTTCCCGCTTCGAGTTTGGTGCTTCGTTTGACGCCTACTACAAGGTAAACCTGATGGAAAACATCGGTGTGGAAAACATCCTCAAGCTGTATTCAAATTACCTCGAAGATCCGCAGAACATCGACGTGGACTATACGCTCAACTTATTCATGAAGGTAAACGATTATATTTCTGTTAACGGTGGGTTACAGTTGCTTTATGATGACAATACGCTCATCCCCCGTCAGGAAAATGGTGCCATCGTACCTGGTTCTGAGCGCCCGACACTTCAAGTACGGCAGGTATTCGGTGTTGGACTAACGTATAAATTTTAATTGGCTTTCGGCTGTCAGTGCTCGGATTTCGGCAATCGGCACACGGCTGATCGCCGACAGACGACCGCTGATGGCCGCTTTTACTACTCCCCTTCTTCCTCAATGATCACGAAAATATCCTCATTTTCTTTTTTCATCTTGTACTTTTCACGGGCTACCCGTTGCAGGGCCTGAGGGTCTGTATTCAGGTCGTGGATGGCATTTGTTACTTTGTCTATTTCCGTTGTGTAAAACTCCTTCTCGGCTCTCAACTCTTTCAGCTGGCTGTAATAACCGTATTGCGTTGCCACGTCATGGCGGTCAAAGAACAACATCCAAACCGTAAAAGCCACGCTTGCTATAATGTATTTATTTCGGATAATGGACAGTAATCGCTCCATACTTACAAAATAGTGCAAAAATATTCACATTTCCAAATTCATAACAATCTCGTCGTACGTGGCCTCGTAGTATGTATCGTTCGGTTAGCAGTTGTCCCACCCCGGTTTCGCCGCAACTTATTTGGTCATTTTCGTAAAATCAGCACCCAGTCATTTCCTTTTCCAGGACTACCCGGTGCGTCGAAAATGAAATCTCCTTTCTGTTTTCTGATATCTCTTAGAAAGGGGCGCATTGTTTTTGACTCTACGCCGTCAACCCACCATCCTCCGGTTGCCGGATTAAACCAATAAGCGTTCAGTTTTCCCTTTAATTTCTTCAGGTCGAGATGAATATCTTTACCCGCTGCTGTGTAGGCCATCGCCCAACGTCCGTCACTTCCCCTCATGGCCGTAATCCTATCCGAACGTCCATTCACCGTTGATGCTGCCGCACCACCACCATCTCCATCCTCACCGGTATTTCCGTCACCAACCGTATTTCCCTGATCGCCGATAATCAGACTTTGATCGGGCACCCTTCTTAAAAATTGTTTATCTGTCCATATCTCACGTACCGCATGATACAAATATCCCATTTGCACAAGACCCGGCAATTCCAAATATTGACGCCAGTCGTCCTTCGGAAATTTCCACGCATCAGATCCATACGTATGGCCAAATCCCCCCGATAACACGGTTTGCCAAGCTTGGTACCTGATCCCCCAATCGGTAATTGCTCCTTCGTACCGGCCTTCACAAAGCCAGGTCGGTTTAACGGGGTCTAACTGATAGTCTTTCGGAACTGATTCAACCTGATCATAAGGAGTATCCTGAATGGAATTAAAAGACAGCCACTTTTCGGTGTGAAACCACTCAGAGGAATTCGGCGCCCATTTTCTTGGATGATAGGAGATGAGTGGATCACGGACTGCGGCGGCATTTACCCCTTCCGTAACGCCTTTAGCCATTGCGGAATAGATGCTTCTGTAATCGTATTCTCCATAAACTGCAGACCTGTCGCCACCCAGCATCCAAATCACATTTTTCAGGTTTCCATACCGCTCACCGATCCAACGACCATATGTATATGCATTACTTTCATTGAAAACAACATACTTATTAGGTTTTCCGTTAAAAGATCCCGAAAACCAATCTCCCCATGCAGGATGCAAAACAACATACATCCCTTTATCATTTGCCTTACGAATCACAAAATCCAAATGATCCCAGAAATCATATTCATCGGGAGATTCAGAATTGCTGCCCGGAGTTACAACGGGTTTCGAAAGATCCGGCAAACCATTTTCATCAAACTCAAAAGCATAATCACCATAATAGTTTTTACCGATATCATCCAGATTTAGATCAAGCACCATCATCGATATCGCATTCAGCTTCATGTCCTTCAACCGTGAAAGCAACTCGCAAACATCATCTGTTGACCCGTTCCTAAGAAGCATCCATACGGTAAAACTATTCACAAATACGGGGGTCTCATCAGCGGTGACCAATAGATGGGGATTTTTTTTACTTACAAAAAGCTGCTCCGTGTGGAATTGTGCAAAACAAGTACCTACGGGCAAAAGAAAAACATATAACAACAGCAAAATGCTCAATCGAGGGTGTGATTGACTATTTCTTTCCTTACTTATTACCATTTTTATTGATTTTTTTACTAGTAAACGTTCTTACAAAATTCATTTTTCTCCTAAAAGATTACCCCGCAACAAAGCTGCGAGGTAATCTACAATTGCGCTTAATCGGCATAAGCACCCCAAAACTTCAGTTCGCTGATCATAAATTGCGGCACGCCTGTATTGGTCTTATGGACTACAAAACGCAGATAGCGGTACGGCTTACCTGCCTGTTCCGTATCAATATCATATACAAAACCACTCCGTATATAATCCCTGTCTTCATTGGTAAGTTCACTAGGTGACATCGTGCCCGAAGGCAGCTGCATGACGCAATCTGCAATCTTCACCCAATCATTTTTCCAAGCGTCGGTTCCGCCCGCAGCAGGCCACTCCGTCCAGTACTTCAGGTTGTCTTCCCTGCTGCCATTGCCAATTTCACTGATGGGTTTAGGTTCATTTGTCGCCCATATTTCAAAAACTGAAGGCAATTCTGCCGAAAACAGCGGCGACCGATCCCGCATCCACATTGCCAGGCGGCTGTAGGACGCTTTCCGTCCCATGTCAATCGTGAAATAATAGGGAAATGTATTTACCTCCGGTTGGCCCGGCATGAAGTCACTAAGCATGTTGTTGGAACAGTGCCAATAAACGCTGCCGCTCATCAACTCTCCATCGGTAGCATTCGCGATTGTCCTGTTCGAAATTAATCGATGCATATCGCCCCGGAACAAATGGGTTCCCTCGTTATATCCCCATTGTGTCCAGATCATTCCCCCCCGCTCGTCTCTTCCTAATATCTCAGTTTCAAACAGCGGCGTCAATACCGTGTCCAGCGGCCGGGCGAAATTGTTCCACCGGTCACGCAACTCGACTACCAGGTCCTGTGGTTCGCTGGTTAATCCGCGGAACGTGTAACGCCCCCTACTAGCGTTGGAATAATAGGTATCAAATACCGTAAGTTCCCCGCCGGGCGTCCGGTTGTATAAGGTAACGGATATTTCCTTATTCAGCGGATTGTCCCAGGTGGCAAACACTCCGCCAAATGTTGGGCTAATATCCAATGTTTCGCGGATCAGTTTAATGGGCGGCGTCAGGGGATTAATCGTCACCTCTACGGGAAGTGATTCGTTCTTGCTTTTATCCACAGCATATAAACTTACCGAAAACGCTTCCGTATCCGCATATCCCTCCAGGGTGATTGAGTCTTTAAATGCAGAAGAGTAGATTTCCCGCGGTACCCCATCATTCAGTACATATACCGCCTTCACACCGAGTAAATCGTCATCATCAGGCAATGTGTAGGAAATGACAGCTCCACCGTTGACGTTCCGGACCGCCACATCTCTCACAACTCCCGGAGCCTCTTTATCAACCGGATCGCTCCAATCCCTCACGTCGGAACAAGACCAAACGAACGAAGACGCAAGGATATAACAAGATATATTCAGTAATTTTTTCATAACTATCTAAAATCTAAACGATTTATTTAACCATTACCAGCCAGGGTTTTGCACCAAATTTTTATTCTTCAGTATCACGCTCAATTTGATGGGCCACAAATAGTCTTTCTTTTCAAAAGTCAAGTTGTAAACATTCTTGATCTGATAGAATTCATCCGCGGTTTCTCCACTGATGTTCAACCCGCGGATCGGACGATTCATATACTCCTCTGCGAGCTTCCAGCGCCTCAGGTCCCAAAAACGTGCCCCCTCGAATGCAAGTTCATTCAATCGCTCGCGCCGGATGATTTCGCGCATGCCTTCTTTTGACAACGGCTTATCTGGATGGATCGAATGAGTACGCCAGCTTTCAATTACCCCGGGCAGTCCGCTTCGCCCTCTGATCACATCCACGTAATAATAAACTTCCGCTGTCGGTGCCGTAGCATATTCGTTGAGTGCCTCAGCGTACATCAAACCAAGATCGGCCAGCCGTATGATGGGGAATGCGTATCGGTAGGTAGCGAGGTTTCCACTTGACTCGGGAGCTGCAGTTAAATAATGTATCAGCTTTTTGCATAAGTAACCCGTGCTCGAATACCTGCCGGGGGGGGTCGGTCCGCCGCCGAGCGTTCCATTTTTCAGCTCGGTAACCCACAGGTTTTGGTCGTTTGTCGTCCTGCCGTTGCCGTACAACGTGCCGCCGTCAAAAATAATCGAACCATAAAAACGGGCTTCTCTGTCGAAATGCAATTGTATTGTTTCAAATCCTTCTTTTATGTAATACGCATCTTCCGGTCCTGCCTTCCGCAATTCCATCAGATTTCGGTTCTGCCATTCCTTGTCCTCTTCGATCGGCACACCGTTTTTGGTATAAAACTGTTCAACTACATTCAAGGTAGGTGCGTAACTCTTCCGGATTCCACCTCCTAGCTGCGCGAGGGTAAAGACTGGGTGGCAGGCTCTTTCCAGCGCATCGGGATCGGTGTTCGAATCGCCCCAAATGATTTCGCTGTTCCATCGGTCGGTAACCGCCCCCCTTACTTGCATCGCAGCAATGGTCTTTTCGTTCAGGTTGCCGGCAAATGGGGTCTTTGAAAAATCAAACAGATTGTGTCCAGCTTCAAACGCCAGTGTTATCACTTCTTCCAAGGCATCCGCGGCGCGTTTCCATTTCTCGGCATCGTAAGTCTGCGGAAAAAGTTGTATCCCCCGGTTGTCCACCATCGATGCATAATCGGTATTCCCATTGAAAAGCGGACTTGCAGCTAATGTCAGCAGTTGTGCTTTTACAGCTAACGCAACTACCTTCGTTGGCCGTCCCATTTCAAATGCCATATCTTCCACCTGTACGGGCAAGTTTACTGCTGCCTCGTCAAGCAATTCAGCGATGTAATCCACCACCTCGTCTACCGGTTGCCGATACCGCTGTACCCCCTCTCCCTTGGTACTTATTTCCAGATTTTCCTTGATCAGCGGAATAGGTCCATACATCCGGAAGAGCCAAAAATGATAATATGCCTTCAAAAATGTGACCTCAGCAATCCATTTCTCCCGCTCGTACTTTGAGAGATCAAACGGCTTATGGATGTTTTCAAGAAAAATGTTGCAATCACTCAATGCCGTAAACAGCGCTTTCCCTCCATTCAGACCATATTGGGTCTCGTCCTGCTTACTGGACCAATAATCTGCCAATGGATTGTTGGTACCCTGCCGCCCCTGCGAAAGGTACCACAGTACTGGACTCATTCCCTCCACCGGATCGATATACCACACCTCATCACCACCTAGCAAAGCCGGATTAGAAGCTGCATTGGCAAACTCCGGAAGGAAGGAAAACAATCCATACAGATACCCTTCCGCCTCGTTTCTGTTTTTGAATGCATGATCAACCGTAGGTACGTTATCGGGCACCACATCCAGGTAATTACATGATGACGCAAACCCACTGATTGCAAGAGTTACTATTGTTATTCTTATCAAGTTTTTCATAATCTTCCAATTAGAATGATATATTGACACCTAGATTGAATACCCGTTGCAGGGGATAGTTCAATCCGTTTCCGCCCATTTCAACATCCCACAACTTAAACCTACTAAACATCAATAAATTGGTTCCATTAATATAAAGACGTGCTTTAGACAATTTTAACCGTTCTGCCGCCTTTTGGGGCAAGGTATATCCCATTTCGGCGCTCTTAAACCGAAGAAACGGTCCTTCTTCCATAAACCATGTACTGCTTTGCATGTTGTTATTGATGATCGTATTCGATAACCGTGGCCATCGCGCATATGGATTTTGCGATTGCTCCGACCAATAACTATCCGCTATAAATTGGGTGAGACCCGTTTCCAGCACTTGTCCGCCGGATGAGGTTTGCTTGAAAGGGGACATGGCAGCGGGATCGATCCAGAACGACGAGTGTGCAGAACCTTGGAAAAAAAATGAAAAATCGATACTTTTATATCCGACCGATAGTCCAAAGCCATAATTTATTTCGGGTATTACCGGCCGGCCGATGGGAACCATATCAGCTTCGTTAATTACAAAATCCCCGTTTATATCTTTATACTTGATATCGCCGGCAAGATATTCACCGAAGTCCTGCCTTGGCGAATTAGCAACATCTGCTTCATCAATAAACAACCGCTCAGCAACATAGCCCCAGCGCTGTGAAACTGAATTCCCTACGCGCGAGAGCCACGGGAGGCCGATACTCGCATAATCGGCTTCTTCGTAGTACTTATACGTAGACCGGGCATAGGTAAAATTGGCCCTTCCCACAAACCAGAATCCGGGGAAGACCACATGGTTGTAATCCACCGATATGTCAGCGCCCTTTCCCAATGCTTCTCCCACATTTACCTGCGGGGTTGCCCACAACCCCATGGATGTGGGAATATCGGCCCGGTTTTGCAGGATGTTTGTGCGGTGCTCCCGGAATAAGTCAGCCAAGATTTCGACCTTTCCGTTAAACAAACCGACATCAATCCCAAGATTGGTTTTGTGGGCAATCTCCCAGCCGATCTGGGAATTTGGATAGTTACTGATGCGCACTCCGTTACGGCTGATTCCCGTCCCCGAACTCAGATCATAGCCCGTTGAAAACCCACCGCCACCGCCTATGGTGACCTGAGACAAATAGAAAAACCGTTCTGAGCCGATCTCGTCATTCCCAACCAAACCATAGGTACCGCGCAGCTTCAGCATGGAAATTACATCCTTCAGTCCGCCTTTCCAGAAAGGCTCGTTTGATACCGACCATCCCAGTCCGAAGGAAGGGAAAAAACCCCATCGGTGCCCTTTATCAAATTTCTCCGAGCCATTGTACCCAAAATTGAATTCAGCAAAATAGCGGCTGCCAAAACCATAAGTAAACCTTCCAGAAACTCCTAGGTTTCGCTTAGGTAGCGACTCCGATAACGATCCGGCATTGCCCGTCAGCGAATTCCTAGCAATGCCGACCAACATGCCGCTTGTGCTGTGTTTCTCAAACGTCCGGTTGTAAGCTAACGCCGCTTCCGCATAAAACGAGTTTACAACACTTTTATATCCAGGAATGTATTCAATATAGGAGTTACCCGATGAAGCATTCAGCTCCCTCAAGATATATTCATCTGAAAACCTATCGTAGTTGGCTACCTGATAATAAAAAGGGCTGTAAGCCCGGCGGACATCGAAACCGGAATTTCTGATCGTGTTTCCCAGAATCCGCGCATCCAGGCCCTTCGTCAGCCAACTTAAATCTTGCTTAATTTCAATCTGCGCCATCATAGCCGTTTTGCTCTCCTGACGGTACCCTTTTACCATTTCAGCATACGGATTCATATATGAATCGCCCTCATACCCTCCGAAAAGAATGTGTTCGGCACGTTCATACTTTTCATCAGCGGCAAAATACGCGGGAAATCGAACCGGGCTTACTTGAAGAATTTTCCGATACATATCATTCCCACCGGTAATCGGTCCAACGTAGTCGTCAAACGTTCCATGAACCCGTATAACCGCTTCCGTTGTGTTCGTGAAATTAATATTGATGTTAGACCTGAGGAGGTACTTCTTCAGGTCAATATTGTTATTAAAATTGTTGCGTTTGTCTACTTTCAGCACCCCGTTGTCTTGCGCAAAGGATCCCGCAATGTAATATCGCGCCACCCTGCCACCTCCGTTAATATTGACATTGACACGCTGATTGCTGGTCACAGGTTTTGTCAACATACTCATCCAGTCGACCGCCGGGTATACATACGGATTTCCACCGCTAATCGTGTTATCGATCTGCCTATTGGAATAGGGTATCGGTGCCAGCGGATTTCTGGTACTTGCAGCCTCATTGGCCAAACGCATATATGTAATCGGGTCGGCCATCTTCACAGTTTTTGTAGGCGAAGAAAACGAATTTTCCAGCCTCAGCGATATTTTCGGGCGTCCTTCCTTACCCTCTTTGGTGGTTACTAGCACGACTCCATTGGCTCCTCTAGCACCATATAGCGCAGTGGCGGTTGCGTCTTTTAATATGGAAAAACTTTGAATATCATCAGGGTGTAACCGGGATAGATCATCGGTTGATATTTCCACATTGTCCATAAGGATCAATGGATTCACCTTTCCGGTACCAAAAGAAGTCACTCCCCGTATAAAAAAATCGGCATTATCCTGTCCCGGTTCACCGCTGGTCTGATAAGCGATTAAACCTGCCAACCTACCCGCCAGTGCCGTCGTTAGGTTGCTGGATGGCACCTTCAGTTCAGAAGGATTAATCGAGGTAACCGAACTGACAACCTCACGCTTCTTTTGCTTACCGCTAAAGGCAACCACCACCACTTCGTCCAATCCGGACTGATCTTGTGCAAGGGCAATGTCTATCACTTCGCGGCCGTCCACAAAAATCTCCTGTTGTAAAAAACCTACCATCGTGAATACCAAAGTGGCGTTTTCAGGCACGCTCAATACGTACCTCCCGTTCTGATCGGTGCTGGTCATCGTCCGGGAATCTCCCTTCACCGAAACTGTTACCCCCACCAGGCCCATACCTGTTGAATCCGTTACCATCCCCCTAACATCGTGCTGTTCCACCGGGGGTATCATTGATTTAGCTTTTACCTTTTCTGCGCTGGCAAACATTGGTAGGGCTTTTACGATGACTACCGAATTCCGGGTCTGAAAAGAAAGTCCTTTTTCTGTCGGGAATACTTTCTCCAGTACGTCTATCAATTCCGCATTGATCACATGAAGGTCGACCCTCCTTATACGGTCCAGGTCCTTCTTTTTATACACGAAGGTATAGCCCGTTTCTTTTTCGATCGCATCGATTACTGTATAAATCTTGGCATTTTTGAGATTCAGTGTCAGTTTCTGTCCATAGCCTGTTAAGGCCATCGCAAACTGAAAACAACCGAATGCTATTAGTAAAGACGTAATGTTCATTAAGAACCTGCTTAATTTTCTGCAATGGGTTGGTTTTATAGGATGCCCTTTGCATATTTCAGTATTATGCATAACTTTATTGGGTTTATAACTTATCTTGATTATTTGGTTCACTAATCATTGATGATTGGCCGTATTTTAAGGTAACTTAAAACCAGTTGCCGGTAGTGTTCGGAGCACTATCGGCTTTTCGTTTTAAGCCCGTTCAATATTCGTTAGCTTATTTTTTCAAACAGACACCTCCTTTCTGCCGCTTAATTTCCATACGCACCTCACCGTACGTAAATGGTAGTTCCCTCAACCGAAATGGCTCTTCCGGAAATCTCTTCCAATATCGCAATCGCATCGGCCAAAGGGATCGACCTACTTATTCTACCGGAAAAAAGTTCATTTTTTCTCTTCGGAAATATCGATACGTTCAAACCGTACCAACGGGCAAACTGTTTCAATGCACGATCCAGGTCTGCGTCGTTAAAATAAAAATACCCATCTTTCCAAGCAATTGACTCCTGTACAGCTACTTTCCGTACGGAAAAACCTCTCCCCATGTGACTTGCCTGCTGCCCTGGGCGAAGGATGACGGACTGCTTATGATCGTCTGTCAGCCACACTTTTCCGGAAACCAACGTGGTTTTAACATCCCCTTCGTCTCTATATGCGTCAACATTGAATTCGGTGCCCAGCACCTCAATGTGCTGCCCGGTAACTTCTACCCGAAACGGCCAATTCCCTGAAGCATTATTATTCTTTGACACGTCGAAATAGGCTTCTCCTTCAAGAAAAACCACCCGTTCTGTATCGGAAAAATGAACCGGATACCGCAAGGTCGATTCGCTATTCAGCCAAACACGTGTCCCATCGGACAACGTAATCGAATAGGTTCCTCCTTTAGGAGTATGCAGCGCCAACAGACCCATTCCTACACCTTTAGTATCCTTTTTTCTGTCATTTTCAACGACCTTGCTACCGTCCAAATAAGTAATATCATCTGTCACTACAATACCCGCCTGCTGCTCGCTTAGGTCTATTTTCTTTCCGTTTATAAGTGTGAGTGTTGCCCGGTTTCCTCCGGGTCCGATTGTCGCTGTAACCGACTCCTGTGGTAGAGGACGGTTGGCAAAATAAACTATGGATCCTATCCCCAGTACCACGACAACCGATGCTGCCGCCAGATAACGCACAGTCATCCGTTTAAGCAAACGGCGACGTTTTAACTCATGGAGCATACGTTCGCGCAGCACCTTGATATCCACATCCGAGGGCTGGCCGACCTCAGTATCCCTAGTTTTGGCCTCGTACCAACGTAATAATAAGTATTCCTCTTCGGGTGCAAGTACACCTTTAAGGAACTTATCAATTAAATGATTTGCATATTCCCTGTCCATCAATAACCAAGACACCGGTCAAGGGCATTGGTTGTATCGGCAATCAAAAAAAACTCAGCCAATTAGGTAAATCAGGATGATAATTGTCATAAATAGCACAGAAATCCGCTTCCACAGCAAATGTAAAGCTTTGTTCATCTGTGTCTTAACCGTCAGTTTCGATATATTCATCCGTTCAGCGACTTCAGCATACGACAGTTCCTCATCACGGCGAAGTAAAAACACCTGCCGCATACGAGGTGGAAGCGTGGTAATTGCTAAGTTGATCTCTTCTTCCAGTTGCTTCAGACGCACAAGAAAATCAGCGGGGATCTCTTGCGTCTGCAAAAAAGCGGCAAACTCCTCCAGGCGCTTTTCCTGCCTGTTCGAACGCCTGATCTCATTCAATACGCCATTCCTGATTGCGGCGTACAAATAATATCTTACAGAAGTAACCTGCAATTCGCTGCGCATGTCCCAAAATGCGGCAAACACGTCCTGAACAATGTCGTATGCCGCATCCCGATCGGCCAACATGTGGTACGCGTGCCGATACAATGGTTCAAAATAGCGGTTAAAAAGCAAGGTATATGCTTCGGCATCTCCTTCCTTTAACCTGCCCAAAAGTTCATTATCGTCACTATCAGGTTTTTTCACATCTCTGCTCAAGTGTATCAAAACAGCCACGGAAGACAAACACAACAACCCAATTTTGAATCATGAAAATCTTACGTAACATACTAGGTTTACAACATTGGCAAATATGAATTTTTTTTTTGAATACGCATCCTGTACTTTCCTATATGGAATTTACAACAGCCCCTGCTCCGCGCCGAATCGGTAACTAAGCCCGATCTCATGGGTGCTATTATTAATCGAGCGATTCAGCGGCTCGTTGCGCGTACCGAACTGGTAGCTGTATCCCAAACTAAACTGCTGAATGTTGATCTGCGCCATACCTGCCAAGCTTCCGTAACTCCGTACATTCAGCCCCACGCCAAACACCCGCTTCACGAAAAACATCGCCGTGGCTTCTGCCTGCGGGCGCAGGCTCTCCGAATAGGTAACCAACACCGATGGACGGAACTGGAAATCCGTCCCCATATTGAACAGCGCTCCCCCCATCAGGTGATAGATATTTCGGAAATTATAGCGGTTATCGTCTCCTACCCCCAGGTTACCCAGCATCAGCCGTGGCAGCGACAACCCCACGTAATACCGCCCGGGGCGGTACAGCGTCACCCCAAAGCCCACCAGTGCATCCGTCTCCCGCACATCCTGCCGGAATGCGGGGTCCTGCGGGTCAAGCTGCGAAAAGCGACCATCCATATAGCTGAAGCCCGCATTCAGTGACAACCCCAGGTACTCGGTTTCTGATATCCGTACCCCTTTTGCAAAAAAAGCACTTGCCTCGGTCAACTTTTCCACGGCCAGGCTTTCGTGGCGGATATTCACACCCGCTGTCGCCCTGAATCGCTCAAACCCCACGTGCCCGCTACCCCAAAGCACAGACGGCGCACCATCCAACCCTACCCACTGCCTGCGACCGATCACCGCGATTTCCCCCCGTTGCGCCATCAGCGAGGCCGCAGGGTTCACATTCGTCCGAATCTGCCCGTGTTGGGTATGAGTAAGCGGTTGTTGCGCATAGGCAGCTAATGCAACTATCGCTGTTAATGCCGTTATTAATAAGGTCTTTTTCATGGTTATCGCCTTTTATCAAGCTTGATTCTTTCTTTTTCCCACACACCGGTCACCGACCACTGACCACCGACCACCGCTAATACCTCAACACAAACCATCCCTTCTTATTTTTCCAAATTCCATCGACTTTCACTTCCACTATGTAGAAATAGGTGCCCGCCTGCAGAAGCAATTGACCCGTGCTGATACCGCGGAACGCTACCCGGTTGTTATCGTATCCGCCGGCTTCCCACAAAAGGGTACCATTGCGGTTAAAGATCGTCATGCGGTTTTCCGGGTAGTCACCGATCGCCTCCACCATCAGAAACTCGTTGATGCCATCACCATTTGGCGAAACGACCGGATGCACGCGGATCGGCAGGTCAGCAGATGGATCCACCACACGGATGGTCCGGATGACTGGGTCGGCTGCCTCGTGGTTGGCATCACCCGGTTGGGTAGCGGTAATGGTTACTGTGCCCAAACGTTGGATGTTCAATGTTTCGCCCTCCAATGTAGCGACCTGTTCATCGTCTATCGCCAAGTTAACCGGCAATCCACTGGTTGAAGACGCTGTCAGGTAAATACTGCCCCCATCCCGGTCTACTTCCTCCGGTGCATCCAAACGGATGGTTTGGGTGGCTTTCCGTACCGTCAGCCGCCTGCTCGCCGTGGGCTTACTGGTATAATTTCCGTTTTCAGGTACGGTGGCGGTAAGGATGGTTTCCCCTGCGCCCACGATGCGGATGCGCCCCTCCACGATAGCTGCCACCGTTGCATCACCCGTGGTGTAAATGATCCTTTCTTCACTGCTGGCCATTGCCCTTCCATCAAAATCATCGTCTCCATAGACCTTCTCCGCCAATTCCGGGAAAATAATCGTGCGCTCCGCAGGCGCGATGGTGAGCGTAGCCGTCAGTACCAAGGTTTCGTAACCTTCCCCCTCGATGGTGGCCGTCACCTGCTGACTGCCCGCGTTGATGCGCCCATTGTTTTCATAGCGCACCGAAGCGCCTTCGGGCAATTCGCCGGTAACGGACAACGTATGTTCCAAGCCGTCATACACGAACCTACGGCCAGTGAACACCATGCCAGTGATCTCCGTTGGCAACGGCTGCGTGATTGTAAGATCAGCCCCGATAAAAGTGATCCCGTAATTACTTCCTGCCGATAAAGTTCCCTGCATAATGGCATATGTCCCCGCTTCTTCACCAGACTCACGTGTCAAGGTACCCGTAAAGGAATCTCCCCCGATGAGTGCCGGGGTAAAGGTATACGTCAGCACGGGATCATCCATACCGACCGCCTTCGACTGACCTTCCGCCGTCACCCTCATAGGTAACGGCAGCACCGTCAGTGTAGCAGTCAGCACCGTGTCTTCGTAATTGGTTCCCCCATTTATTACCGCCGTCACCTGCTGACTGCCGGCATCCATACGTCCATTGTTTTCATAGCGCACCGAACCCCCCACGGGTAATTTGCCCGTGAGAGTAAGTCTGTGCTTGGTGCCATCATAGGTAAATGTTTCGCTCGTAAAATCAATACCGTTATATGCTGCTGGAATAATCGCCATTGTACCGTTTTCGAAGACAATCCGGTAGTTGTCGCCCACGGATAAATCGCCCCGGGTGATGGCGTAGCTACCGACGTCCTCACCCGGTTCCCGGGCAAGTTCCCCTGTAAAGACATCCTCACCGATCAGTTCAGGCGAAACTGTGTACGTCAGCTCCGGATCATCCGCGCCAAATACTTTTGATTGATCCGCTGCCCGAACCGTGATTTCAAGCGGTGTGATGGTCAGTGTAGCAGACAGTAGCCCGTCACCGTAGTTGTCCCCACCATCAATTTGTGCGGCTACCTTATATATACCCGCATCGATAGCTCCGTTACCCGCTTCGCCATCTATCTCATATATCACCGTCACTCCTTCCGGCAATTCCCCGGTCAGTTCCAACACGTGTTCCATGCCGTCGTAGGTTACCGTCAGATCGTTCAGTTCAACGTTACCATAACCCGCGGGCATAATAGTCAACGTACCCGCCTTGAAGACGATTTCATAATTATCGTTCAACGAAAGGTTGCCTTGGGTAATCGGGTAAGTGCCTACCTCCTCCCCTTGGTCACGGTTAAGCCTGCCGGTAAATTTATCGCTTCCGATAAGCTCCGGCGTGTAGGTATAAGTCAATCCCGGGTCATCCGAACCGAATACCTTCGACTGATCTTCCGCCCTAATGGAGATTTCGAGCGGTATGATGGTCAGGATAGCTGTCAACTCCACATCTTCGTAATTCGCCCCACCATTGATATGGGCCGTCACTTCATACGTACCCGCATACGTAGCACCATTGCCCGGCTCACCGACGATATCATAGCTCAACACCACTCCTTCCGGCAGTTCTCCGGTCAATTCAAGCGCATGTTCCGTGCCGTCGTAGACGAAGGATGCGTCTTTAAATTCAATGCCCTCGTAGCCTGCAGGCGTAATCGTCAGTGCACCTTCCTCGAAGACGATTTCGTAGTTATCTCCCAATGATAGGTCGCCCCGAGCAATGGCATACGTGCCCACACCTTCACCTTCCTCACGGTCAAGGTCGCCGCTAAATTCGTCATGACCCACCAGTCCCGGTGTGAATGTATAGGTCAGTTCCGGATCATCTGTACCGAACGTTTTCGCCTGGTTTTCTGCTGTAACGGTGATTTGCAGGGGTGTGATTCGAAACACATTATTATCCGTCTCAAAGGTAATAGAATAGTTAAGGACCTGTTCACCGGCAAATTCCAGATTAATGTCATAGCTACCCACATTTTCACCTGCTTCGCGCGATGCTGCCGAAACGATATCCGCAAGTTCGTCATCGAATGCAAGTGCATCACCATCAACTAGTGCAAAACCGTAAAACGTTGGGTCATCTGCTCCATAGATCTTACCTTGGTTAGTGGTCGGAATGATGGTAATGGTCCTTGGTGCCACCCTGACGGCGACCTTAACAGATGCCGCCTCATAATTATCTGTTTCTTCCTGTGCGATGGTCAGTGTCGCCATTCCAGCTTGTTGTGCAGCAACGGCGGCGAGGTCGGCTAGGTCGAGTACCGGCGGGTCTTCATCGCCAAAAGCATAAATGATTACACCAGCTGGATCGGTTGTACCGAACACCAGTTTCCCGATGTCTCCATAAGTCAATGAAAGCCCTTCATCCATATCGATATCTTCGCCATCCCATGACACAGCCAATGCCGGTATCCCTTTCGTTACGATGATGGTCACTTCCGCCCGCAGTCCATCCGGGTTCGTAAAATACGGTTCATCACCCGCTTCGGGCAGCACCAGCGGTACAGCAAACACGTAGGTACCCGCTACATTGCCGTTATAGCTCCCACCGGCAGGGCTTACAAGCGTCCAATTGTCTAGGTTACCATCCAATGGAACGGTTACATCTGTATTATCGCTTAAGGTAGCAGTCACCATTGCCGGCAAGCCCCCTATCGCATTGAATGCAGTGCCGTAGGCAGTCTCCACGGCATCCAATGCCGCAAGCTGTGTAACTTCAGGTATCGGTTCGCCGGGGTATTCATACGCCCCCATATCAATCACCCCACCCCCCGTTAGGTTATACACCCGTGGATTGCCCGCTAAGTCGATATCTGTTGCGAGATCCCCGCCCGCATCGGTATAAGCCGTATTGCTTCCCCCGTTGATGGCTGGGCTGCTGGCGCTTAATTGTAGGTAGCCCACCTCTCCGGGTGTGGTGCTCACGAATACCGGATCGGCATCGATGTTATTGCCTCCGTCCAGAATGCCCATTGCAGGATTCCAGTTCGCGCTTCCACCCGTATGAGCGACCAAGCTATTGGCGACGGTTACATCGCCGCCCAATGTGGAGACGGATATGGATGCGGATGGATCAGTCGGGTCACCTTCTACTTCATTCTCCCAGATCACCACATTGTTCAGCAGGGTCGAGGTCTGTTCCACATATATTGCACCGCCATCGAACTCGGGAATAAAAACGCCGACAATCCAGTTTCCGTAGAATGTGGCATTGGTTACGGACAACGACGTGCCATTACCACTGCTATGTATCCCACCACCCGGACCGGAAGACGTTCCGTCTTCAACCAATCCGGCTCCATTGTTTGCGAATATGGCCTGCTTAATGTCAACAGACCCCCCAAAATTACGTATACCGCCACCACCGCCGGGCGCCATGTTCCGATAGAACGTCACATTGGATAATTTCGGTGAACTGATTTCTGTTAAGAGGGAAACCGTGTTGAACAACCCGCCTCCCCAATCGCCCAAATTATTAAACCATGCCATGTGGGTAAATTGTGGCGACGAGGAGATGACATACGTCCCACCACCAAAAAACCGATAAATTGTCCGTCCCATTACGGACGGGCCCGACGTATTGCCGCGAGCATAGCCACCGGTTACCGTAAATCCGTCCATGAAGGCACTGCCTACATTTCCTGATGCAATGGTCACGTGATGGGCATTCTCGGTATGGTTATCATAATTATCCGTACGGTCGTCGCCGTTGAAATCGCCGCTTAGGATACTGCCTTGTTCCGGACGATTCATATCCGGCAGGATACGCGCATCTTCCAATGTCTCAATTCCGGCAAGTGGGTCAAACCCACCATAAAGCTGCACATTAGGCACCAGCACAAAGCTATTATCCCGCCCGCCGTCGGTGGTATACTGACCGTCGGCGGCATGGTATAACGGCAGGTAGGTGCCCTTGGCTACGAAGATACGTAGCGGGTCCATTTCTGTCCAACTGGGACTCCCTCCATCGTGTTGCTCCCGCGCCCATTTGAGCGCATCGGCCAGTTCGGGAATGGCGTTTTCCCAACTATCGCCTGAGCCGTTACCACCCGAAACGTTTTGATCAACATACAGGATATTGTCTGGACCCGGAGTGACGGGCGTACTCGGCAACGTAACGCTACACGTCCCAACCCCATCATTTCCCTGAAAGTCCCAGTTCAGATTATCGGTCAGAAAATCACGATAGGGCGCAACATCCGGACTGTAGGGAATTTCATTGAGGCCAAAAATCACATCTTCGTTTGTATTCGGATGAGTTGCCCATCCGTAAAGCGTATAACTATAGTTTTCGCAGCTCATACCGCTCCGGAAAAAAGCGGCAACAGCCCCCAACAGGCTTTCCAATTTCCAGGCGCCCAACGATTGATTAAAACTGGACGCGTCACGAAACATGTAACTGAAGTGTTCCAACTTACGCACATCCCAGCTGTCCAACGGTTGGTTGAAGCTGGTTGCACCGTCAAACATAAATGTCATGTCGGTCACATTGCTTACATCCCACCTATCCAAGGATTGATTGAAGTTGGTTGCCTGTTCAAACAAGTTCCCCATGTTGGTTACGTTGCTTACATCCCAGTCATTGAAGTTGGGTATTTCGTCAATTCCACTGTAGCTGAACGCAAAGCTTAAGTCCGTTACACCCGTCAGGTCAGGGATATCCGTCGCTGTAACCGTAAGGTTAGCGCAGCCCCCGAACGCAAATTCACTCCAATGTATCGCCCCCCAATTCTTTATTTCCAACAGCTTAAGCTTGTCGCCGGCAACAAATGCACCGAAAAAGATATCGTTAAAAGGGGTGCTTCCTGTCGGTGCAATCCGTACCTCATAGGTACCCGCCCGCGGAAACGTGATGGTCGTCCCATCGTTGCCGTTTCCCGACCCCGTTGATGCGGGGTTGTTGGTATCCACCCAGGTATAGGTAAATTCCCCTGTGGTCGGTATCGTAATTTGGTCGTCTCCGCTCGTACCATCATTATCGGTCTTCCAGATGGTGATGAAATAATTGGGGTCGGCGGGTCCGATGCCACCACCGTCACAATCGTCCGCTTCTCCCGCGTCGTTAATCGTCCAGCTAAAATCATCGATCAACTGTTGCCGGGCGTCGGCACCAGCGCAATACGTGAGGCTTTCCGCACCCAGGTTCATATCTACCGGTATATTTTCCTGTGCTGCCCACCCGATGAGCGTCGCGTCGTAATTGGCGGCAGATAACCCGGAATAATGAAGCATCTGGTACAGCGTACTTGCTTTAGCTATGTCCCAACTGCCCAGACTCTGATCAAACGCTTCCGCTTCACGGAACATGGCGCCCAAGTCACATCCACCCAGCAGTGCCACCCCCGGTTGCCAGCCAACAAGCGAACCATTGAAGACCTTGGCCTCCTCAAACATGCCGTACATATTGGTTGCCTTGGATACGTCCCAACTGCTCAGGTCCTGATTGAATACCTCTGTCTCACGGAACATGCCGCCCAAATCACAGCCGTTCGCCAATGCCGCCCCCGGTTCCCAGCCAGCAAGCGAACCGTTGAATGCCCTGGATCTGGCAAACACCTCATACATACTATTCACCTTGGACACGTCCCAGCTGCTCAGGTCCTGATTGAATACCTCTGTCTCACGGAACATGCCGCCCAAATCACAGCCGTTCGTTAATGCCGCCCCCGGTTCCCAGCCAGCAAGCGAACCGTTGAATGCCTTAGCACCGGCAAACATTTCGTACGCACTGCTTACCCCTGATACATCCCAGCTGCTCAAGTCTTGATTGAAGGACTCCGTATTACGGAACATGGAATTTAAATTACTCACTTGGCTTAAATTGGGCGCTTCGGTGGTAGTTACCTGAAGATTCCTGGCTCCGTAAAAAGCATAGGCCATACTTTCCCAAACAATATCTCCCCATTGGTCTACGGTCAGGATTTTATCTTTATCGCCTTCGTTATTGAAGTAGATTCGCGGAAAGTCACCGGTTATCGTTACCCGATAAATACCGGGAGACGGGAAAGTAATCGTTAAGTCTCCGTTAATACCCGTTTCGGTCCCATTGACATTGATATCATCCACTTTCTCCCAGTAAACATCATAATTGTACCCGCTTCCCGATGTCGGAATATTGATTTCATCATTACCCGAGATGCCTGCGTTGGTGGTTTGCCAAGTGGTGATGAATGCCCCATCGGTCCCCCCACCGCTACAATCCGCTGCTACTCCGTCGTCGTTAATCGTCCATCCTTTGCTTATCAGCTGCTGCCGCGCAGTTTCGGCCGGCGTCCCCGGACAATATTCTTGGCCGGTGGCATTCAATACAATGCCGGATTGCACATTTTGTGGTGCCCAGCCGACGAGCGTAGCACCGTAATTGGCAGAAGAAAGACCAGTCGCGAGCAGCATGTCGTCCATATCCGTCACATTGGAAATGTCCCAACTGCCCAACGATTGGTCAAAATCAAGGGCAATGAAAAACATACTGTTCATCGTGGTTACACGGGATACATTCCAACCGCTCAAGTCCTGATTAAAGACCGGTGCTTGATAGAACATATAAGACATATCCTCCACGTTGCCTACGTTCCAGGCGCCGATGTCTTGATTAAAGACACTTGCACCCCAAAACATCCAAGACATGTCCGTTACATTACCGACATTCCATCCGCTGATATTACCGTTGAATGAGGATGCTCCATTGAACATACCGCTCATATCGGTTATGCCCGAAACGTTCCAACCACTCAGGTCGCCGTTAACGAGTTCGGCACGATCAAACATCCGCGCCAGCGTTGATACATCACTTAAGTCTGGCACATCGGTTGCATTCAGCACCATATACCGAGCTCCCGAAAAAGCACCGTACATGGATTGCCAAGCGATATCGCCCCACTGTTCGATGCTCATCAGTTTATCGCTCACTTCGTTTCCGAACCTTTGAAGCCGTATGGCCGGAAAGCTTTCACTAATGGATACGGTATAGGTGCCCGCAGTGGCATACGTATGCGTAGCATCGCCTGTCTGACCAGTAGACGTATTGCTATCCCCCCAATCCACGACGTAATTATAGCCGCTTACATCGTCGTTCACCGGAATGGTGATGCTTTCATTGGGAGCGTCTGTTTTCCAGGTAGTGACGAATGGCCGTTGTGCCAGTGCCGTTAAGCCAATCAGTATAAAAGCGAATGTTCCCCATAACCGTGCAAAGCACATTGGTAGAAACGGTAGAAGTCTTTTCATAGCCCTACAAAGTGAACACTTTTTCAATGGCGACGGTATCCCTCTTTAGGGGGAGATACCGGAAAGTATTCCACGAACGGCATCATAATTGCCCAACCTATTCTATAGTAACGAGGCTACTGGTTATGAAAAAGTTGTTTTTCGCCGCATTGTTGTACGCGGCGCCTTGCTTCTGGATGGTTCCCTGCACGAAAGATGAGAAAATGGAAGTATTTCCGACGGACGAGGACGTGGCCTATACCCGCTTTACCTACAGCGGTGGGCATGGCATTCCGGGCGAGCATCTCGAAGAAGCCATTGCATACATCAAAGATTTCCTGCAATAGGAAGTGGCTATTTATATTTCCGGCTGATCAACGCATGGCGGCTGTTCACTTCCAGCTTTTCATAGATATGCTTGATGTGGTATTTGACGGTTTCAAGGGAAATACCCAGGCGAATGGCCACTTCTTTGTTGGTAAGCCCCTCCTCAATAGCGGCGACGATCTGTGCTTCCCGGGGTGTCAGTTTTTCCCCGAGATCCTCCGCATTTTTGGGATTGAAATACTCCACAACCATCCGGGCAATGCCCGGTGACATGGGCGCACCACCGTCATATAAAGACAGTACCGCCTCTTTGATCTTGGGCAAAGGTGTCTGCTTTAATAGGTATCCCGAAGCACCGTTACAGAGTGCCTGGAATACCCGGTTGGCGTCATCATACACCGTTAGCATGATCACCTGGCATTTCGGGGCGTGCTTTTTGATCCGCGAGACTCCCCGGATACCGGATTCCCCGGGTAAACCGATGTCGGAAAGTACAATGTCCAGGTATAGATCATCTTGCCATTGCTCAAAAAAAGACTCCACGGAATGGGCGGCAAGCAGGCAGGAAAAGCCACCCTGCTCATTGAAAAAAGCGGATAGCATGTTTCTGATCTGGTCGTCGTCTTCGATGATTCCTAAGCGTATCATTGCGTAAAAATACAACTTCGGGGCAACGGACTATATCCCTCTTTTGGGTGGCAGGTCCAATGTGAGCCGAAATTCTCCTTCGCCATCCGCTACGGAGAGTACACCACCGATTTTTGTAGCCCGTTGCCGCATGTTCTGCAGGCCCCGCCCCCCTTGCTGGGCTGCCACCGCATTATTTTTTGCTGTATAGCGGTTGGTGATTACCAGCCGGATGGCCTTATCGACGGCGAAAGCAATGGTTATTTCCGAACCATCGCTGTATTTAATGGCATTTGTCAAAGCTTCCTTAAAGATCAAGAATAAATTCTGCCTGACGGTTTGAGAAACCTTGCCTGATTCCACATCCCCCTGTTCCTCAAACCGATAACTGAAATCCAGTTCTTCCCGGAGCCGATAGACATAATCTTTCATGCGGATGACCAGCTCCTTCATCGCGTCAAACCGCGAATCGATCGACCACACCATGTCGCTCATCGTCAGCAGCGCCTGTTTGCTGGTATCGGCAATCAGCTCAAGTTGCTTGCCTTGCTTTTCGTCTGCTCGCTGCTCGGCCGACAGGGTATTGGCCTGGAAAAAAATACGGGTCAGCGAACTGCCAACTTCGTCATGAAGGTCGGCAGCAATCCGGTTCCTGATGGCTTGCTCACGCCTTACTTTCTGAATACGGCCTCGGTACCAAATCACCACGAGCAACAATACCAACACCATGGCCAGTCCCCGGAACCACCATGTCTGGTAGTAATGTGGGCGCTTGATTACGTTAATTGCCTTTTGTTTGCTGTCGATTCCCGTACTCCGGGTTTCCAATTGGATGTGATAATCACCCGGGGAAGGCTCGATAAGTGAAATGAACTGCCCCAGCTCCAGCGGTTCCCAATTGCCCGCGTTGAGCATGTACCGGATCTCGCTATCGGCACGGTAATTTCCGGGTGTACCGACGTAAAGGCCCGTCAAGCTTTGCTCCGGTTGCAATACCAATGTCTGATCACCATGGTAGGGCCAGGTATAGTCCGCCGATTGGGCTCCCGATTTTCCGCCGGAGGTATGTATTTCCGTCACATAGCTTTCCAAACGGTTGCTATTTGTAAACCAAGGCTGACTCATATCCAGCACGGTATATCCCATCAATCCTCCGACATATACCCGTTTCCTCGGTTCGTCCCAAAAGGATGCACCGGAATTGAATTCCGATTGGCTTAATCCCTCAGCCGTACCGATCCGCCGCACCCGTTGCCCGCTGATCAGGTTCAGCCCATCGGCGGTACCGACCACGAAGGCACCATCAGCATACTCCAAACTGTACACCAGGTTGTTGCTAAGGCCTTCTCCCGTCGTGAAAGTTTGCAGAACATGTCCCTTTGCGTCAATCGCTACGAGCCCTTTTCCCTGTGTAGCCACCCAAAGGGTATCACCTACCGCCAGCGATTTATAAACTCCCAAATTTCCCGACAGGGGATAACGCTTAATGACCTGCCTCTGCAGTACCTCAAAAAGTCCAACATTTGTGCTCAGCAACATGCTCCCCTGCGGCGTCAGCTGAATATACCGGATTTGGAGATCCAATCCATGGGGTTCACCGGAAACGTCAGCAAACCGCCTCAGGCTGTACGTTTTCTTATCCAGCAGCCAAAGGCCACCCGAGCTGCCGATCAGGTAATCCGAATCGGTCTCAGCCAGGCTCATTACATTGACAGGAAGATTAAAAGCATGCTTTGCTGCGGTCTCCGGGGTAAGCGTATAGTGGATATCAGTAACCCGGTGGCGCTTCCGATCAAAGATTTTCAGGAACCCGCCTTCCGTGCCAACAAACAATTCATGGTCATTGATGGGATACAACACATAGGCATGGCGCAGTTGCTCGAACGGCCAAACCGTTCCGTCGGATTCGACAAAGCCGGCACCCTGATAGGTGCTGTAAAAAAAAGCACCATCTGGATAGACATAGATGCCGCGTGTGCTTTTGTTGGTGCTTGCATTCGGCGGGATAAACTGCGACAACCCTTTCGTTTTCGGATAGATCACAAAAATCCCCTCTTCTGTACCCAACACCGCCTCATCTCCTATGATGCAGACGTGTTTAGGGCCAAACCGGTTTTTCAAAGGCATCGCAATCTGCTGTGTGATTCCGAAGTCGGCATCCAGCAGGCAGGCCGACTTCGTATCGGCGTAAACATGCATCTGCTTCCCTTCGCCCAGCACGTAATATTCATTTTCCGCCAAGGTAAAACCTTCAGGAACAAACGCTTCCCATTCGCCTTGGCTTCGCAATTGGTACAACTGGTCCGGGGAGGCGTTCACGATCAGCCCGTCATCACCGGCAATGAGGTTCGGGATATGTTGATGGATGCCGGGCAACTGATGGTATTCGGTCCGGCACCCGCGATACGGATCAATGGACAGCACTGTTCCGACCGTTGTGCCCACCCAGTATTTCCCGTTCCATAGCGTCACACAGAGTGGCGATACTTTATTATTGGCTGCCACACTTTCGTGATAAAGCCCATCGATGGGTACGAACCGATTATCATGGATCAGCAACAGGTGCCCGTTCTCATAAGCCACCATCACGGTTGAGTCGGCCAGTTGCTTAATCCAGCTTACCATCCGGTTGTGTACCGGCGGGAGCAGGCTGGAATCCACCGCATGTACCATCCACGTTTTGAGGTCAAGATAACTCAGGTTGGCATTACCGGCCATCCATAATCGATGCTGTCGATCAATGAGGATACGTTGGGGCATATCGTCGGTGAGTTGCTGACCAGCGATGGTTTTCAGGATATCCAAAGAGCGATAACCGTCATACCGATAGATTTCACCGTTGGTTAAAAACCAGATGAACCCGAGGCTATCGGTAGTTACATCCTTGATCAATACCTCATCGCGGTCCGGAAACAGTTTTAGCTTCGCTATCGTGTAATCCTGCGAAAATGCTGCCTGCCCGGCACACAGCGACCCAATGAGACCAAGGTGAAAAAACCATTTCTTCGACAAATAAGAAAGTAGATGCACTCCTCAAAGATAGTACAATTCGGAGAAATATCTAATGTCTTATAGCTCAATACCTCAGGAGGTACATGATTGCAAACAGCCAGCGTGGTTACAGCAGTCCCATCTTGCCACCGAATCGATAGCTCAACCCGATCTCATGGGTGTTGTTGCTGATGCTTCGGTTCAGTGCTTCATTGTGTGTACCGAACTGATAGCCGTAACCCAGCCCGAAGCCACCGAAGTAAAATTGTGCCATGCCTGCCAGCTCGCCGTAGCTTCGCATGTTGATCCCGATACCGAATACCCGCTTGACGAAAAACATCGCCGAGGCCTCCGCCTGCGGACGCAGACTCTCTGCGTAGGTCACCAGCACCGATGGTCGGAACTGGAAATCCGTGCCTAAGTTGAACAGTGCTCCTGCCGTCAGATGGTATAGGTTGCGGAAGTTGTAGCGGCTGTCGGAGTCCACCCCCAGGCTACCCAGCATCAGCCGTGGCAGCGACAAGCCTACGTAATACCGCTCCGGGCGGTAGAGCATCACCCCGAAACCTACCAGTGCATCCGTCTCTTTCACATCTTCCCGGAATGCCGGATCCTGCGGATCCAACTGCGAAAACCGTCCATCCATGTAGCTGAAGCCTGCGTTGAGCGATAGCCCCAGGTACTCTGTCTCCGATATCCGCACACTCTTGGCAAAGAAGGCGCTTGCTTCCGTCAGTTTTTCCACCGCCATGCTTTCATGCCGCAGGTTTATCCCCGCTGTAGCACCCATACGCTCCAAACCGAAGTGGCCGCTCGCCCAGTATACCGAAGGTGCTCCGTCAAGGCCAACCCATTGCCTGCGTCCAATGACCGACACCTCACCGTCCATATGCATAAGGCTTGCTGCCGGATTTAATACCGATCGTAACTGCCCATGCTGGGTGTGTGTGAGGGGCTGCTGAGCCTGAAGCCCCGTACCCGTCATTACTGCAGCTATTGCTATTAAAAAATCCCGTCTCATACGTCCGTTATTTACTGGTTGCTATTTGCTCTTTAATCTCCAATGTCTCAAATCTTACATCTCACCTAATACCTCAACACAAACCACCCTTTTTCGTACCTCCACTCTCCGTTCACCCGGATTTCAGCTGTGTAGAAGTACGTTCCCGCCGGTAACCGCTGTTGTCCGGTGCCGATGCCCCGGAACGCCACTGTACCATTGTTATAACCCGAAGCTTCATATACCACCGTGCCGTTGCGATTAAAGATGCGCACCCGATTCTCGGGGTAGTCTTTGATGGCTTCGATGATGAGGTACTCATTGATGCCATCGCCATTGGGTGAAACCGCTTTGTGTATCCGTATCGGTAGCTCCAGCTTCGGATCGATAACCCGCACTGTCACCGTAATCGGATCGGCCGCTTCGTAATTGGCATCGCCCTCCTGCGCGGCTGTGATGCGCACCGTGCCGAGGCGCAGGACGTTAAGCACCGTGCCATTCAGCACAGCTACTTCGGGGTCGTCTAGTGTAAGCGTAACCGGCAACCCGCTGCTAGCCGACAGATCCAGTGAGATGCTGCCCGCATCGCGGTTGACTTCGGAGGGGGCATTGAAGGTGATGGCCTGCGTGGCTTTGCGGACAGTGAGTACCCGCGCAGCTTCGGGCCGGTTGCTATAATTGGCATTTTCCGGAACCGTGGCTGTGAGAATGGTTTCGCCCGCACCTGTGATACGGACTAATCCCCCGGAAGTAATTTCCGCTACGGATGGGTTGCTACTGGTATAGCTCACTGCTTCTCCGCTGCTGGTCGTAGCCCCTGCATCGAAATCTGGATCCCCGTAGCTTTTCCCCGGTAATGGCGGGAAGACTAATGTTTGCTCAGCCGGTGTAACCGTCAAATCCGCCGTCAGTACCAGCGTTTCATAATTGTCCCACCTGAGGGTGGCCATCACCTCCTGTGTGCCTGCATCCGTACGACTATTGTTGGCATATTCTACTACCAAGCCGTCAGGCAATGTACCCTTAATGGCCAATGATTTGGCTGTGCCATCGTACACAAAGCTGCCGTCTTCAAGCGTGATGCCCGTGATCGTAGCTTGTGTGATCGTCAAATCCGCCGTCAGTACCAGCGTCTCATATTTGTCCCCGCTGAGGGTGGCCGTCACCTCTTGTGTGCCTGCATCCGTACGACTGTTGTTGGCGTATTCTACGACCAAGCCGTCAAGCAATGTACCCTTAATGGCCAATGATTTGGCTGTGCCATCATACACAAAGCTGCCGTCTTCAAGCGTGATGCCCGTGATCGTGGCTTGTGTGATCGTCAAATCCGCCGTCAATACCAGCGTTTCGTAGTTGTCCCCCCTGAGGGTGGCCGTCACCTCTTGTGTGCCCACATCCGTACGGCTGTTGTTGGCGTATTCCACCACAACGCCGTCCGGCAATGTACCGGTAACCGCCAACGACCTGGCTGTTCCGTCGTACACAAAACTGTCGTCCTCAAACGTGATACCTGTGATACGTTCATTATAGGTCACGCTTAACGTATTGGAAGCTAAGTTTCCATTATTGGCGACATTGACACCCGCATTGGCAGGCACTGAAAGCTGTACAACCCCACCTATTGAGGGTGTCACCAGCGCCGTATAACTCATATTGTCAGTGGTTTGCAGCTCGCTGACCCCTGCGTTGGTCGCATCAATATCGTTTAGTGTGAAGCCGGTCACGACCTCACTGAATGTCACTGTTACCGTAAATGGTGCATTAACCGGTGTTACGGCTTCCATCGACAGCGTAACCGTTGGTCTCACCGAATACACGAAGATATCATCGGTCGGTGCGATGCCATTCAACGTCAGGCTGACGTCGTTACCTGCAGCATCTCGTATTGTCCCGCCGTTCAATACTAGGTCACCACCCACTGCAATGCCGTCCAAATCCTGATCATCCGCTTGCACCGAATAGGAGAACGCAAGTGCATCGGTGCCAGCATTACTCATATAAGCTGCCTGCTTGGTAGCCGTGCCGATGGTCACCGCTAGGTACGGCACCCCGTCATCGGTATTCACTACCACGTCATCATCCATATACACAGTAAACGTAAGCACATCTCCCTCCCGGTAATAGCCGTTGGTCGGTACATCAACAGCTGTCACCACCGGTGCAGTGCCATCGTAGGTAAGGCTGAGCGTATTGGAAGCGGTGTTACCATTGTTGCCCACATTCTGTGCCACGTCTGCGGGCACATGAATACTCAGTGCACCATCGGCCGTAGGTGTCACGAGTGCGGTGTAGGTAATATGATCAGCGGTCTGCAGGTTGCTGGCTGCTGCATTACTTGCCGTTATATCTCCCACGGTAAAGCCGGTTACCGGTTCATTGAACGTAACAACCAGCGTAAACGGCGCATTCACGGGCGATGTGGCTTCAGTTGAGAGCGCAACGCTCGGATGCACGGCGTATACCTGAATATCATCGGTCAGACCGATATTGTTGAGTCCCGACGATGCATCGTTGCCCGCCGCATCACGGATGGTGCCGCCATCCCGCACGAGACTGCCACTGACTTCAATGCCATCCAAATCCGCATCCCCAGCCTGTACCACATATCGGAAAGCCAATGCATTGCTGCCCGATCCACCCACATAAGCGGCCTGTACGGTGGTCGCGCCGATGATCACTTCCAGGTGGGGCGTACCCCCCGTTTCATCGACCGTAACACTTTCGTTGAAATGCACCGTGAAATCCAGCGGATCGTTTTCCACATGATATCCATTGGCCGGCACGGTTACCGAAGTGACCGCAGGCGCTATCCCATCGATCACGATGTCGTGTTGCCCGGCTATCGAATGGGTACTACCCACGGTTGGCAACTCAAGTACCGCATCGTTGCTCGAAGCATTTTGTATGGTAGCGCCGTTCAGCAGCAGCGCGGCCGTAGATACATAATCGAGGTCGGTGCTCACATCGCCTGCCTGTACCGTATAGCTAAACGTCAGCACGTTGTTGCCCGAGCCCGATGCGTAGATCGCCTCGCGGTCTGCATCCCCTGTTTCCAATAGCAGGCTTGGCGAGCCGCCCGTTTCATCCACGGTTACCATCTGGTCGAATGTTACCGTTACGTGAATGACCTCATTGATTTTATAGGTGCCGTCGGAACTTGTGGAACCTACGGCAATCACCACCGGGTTAACTGGGTTTACGGTAATACCAATCAGATCGGTATCGGTTTTCGGTCCGTCTGATCCGGTTAACCCAAGGTCATCCGTGGTGATCTGTAGACTGGCCGGTCCATTGTATCCACTTATCGGGACGAACGCCAGTCCATTCAATGCCTGATTAACGTCAGCAAGGGTACCATCGAAAGTCAGGGTACCGTCGCCCGTTCCGCTTCCGGCAAGGAAATTTAACCCCGCAGTACCCGACAGCGTGAGCAGCCCGTTCGTAGCCGTTAATGAGACCCGTATCACACCGCCGCCGGCATCGACGTCGGAAACCGATATGGCATTGCCGTTACCCGTGCTAAATACCAATGTCTCATTTTGGTCGATCGTTTGGCTAACGGGGACGGCGTTCACCGGCGCGTCGTTCAGGGCGGTCACGGTTATCGTCGCCGTTGTAGTCGCCGCTTCCGAATCATCCGTACCCGAATTTCCAGGGTCGATTCCCGTGTTGCCGCCGTCGTCGATATGCACCGTGAGCATTACATCATCCGTCTCATCCAACGCGGCGGTGAAACTTATGTTGCCCGCCGCGACAAATGCGTTAAGGTCCGCGATTGCACCAACCAATGTCAACATTCCTGTTTCCGACCCGCTGGCGGTCACCCCTCCGCCCGATGTGGCGGAAAGCGTGCCGCTGGCCACCGAAAAAGTTGCTGTTACATCGGCACTACCTGTGTCGACATCCGCGAAACTAATGCCGGTGAGTGGGGTCTGTATATCTTCATTTGCGGCGATGGTGGCAGGAGCGGTGATGGTCGGGGCGTCGTTGACCGCCTCAATCGTGAGGTATACCCATGCCGTGTCACACCGTGAGGGCATTCCGTTGTCGCATACCTGGTATTCAAAGCTATCCGGTCCGTTATAGTTAGTATTGGGGGAGTAGGTGAAGCTCCCGTCTGCATTCAATACGATCGTTCCGTTAACGGGCGCGACGGTCAGGGAAGCCGTCAATGCGTTTCCTTCCGGATCCGAGTCATTGGTCAATACATTACCCGTTGCGGGCGTGTCCTCAGTTACGGTTACTTCGTCATCTACCGCTATCGGTGCCGTGTTCACGGCCACGACATTGATATTTTTTGTCGCTGGGTTGCTGTCGTCTGTTCCGTCGTTTACCACGAAGC
Source organism: Parapedobacter defluvii (assembly GCF_014642075.1). GTDB lineage: Bacteria > Bacteroidota > Bacteroidia > Sphingobacteriales > Sphingobacteriaceae > Parapedobacter > Parapedobacter defluvii. The sequence continues at coordinate 47,454 of NZ_BMIK01000014.1, forward strand.
TAACTGTACGCAGGGCCATATTTGGATTTTGCGAACTGTTGCTATAGGTTACCGCACGCAAGGCCGCCTGCCATTCCGCCAACGTAGCCGTGCTGCCTGCCGAAGTGAGCGTGAGTATGCCTGTGCCGGCATCATAGCTGTCCATGATATTGTCCATCGTGCTACCGTCATTTACAAACGCGAGTCCATCTTCGCCCGCCTGGAAATTACCGGTGATGCTTATTGTAGCCGATACCAGTGTGGTGTTGTCTGGGTCAACCACCGTCAGCCCCGGATCGACCGTCACCGGTACGGGATCGCCGTCCTCCGGCTCGGTAAAGGTCACCGCACCGCCACTCGTGGTCACCACCGGCGGATCATTTACGGTTGTAAGGTTGACCGTGAGGTCGTTGGGCGAGCTTGTTGCGCCGTCTCCATCGTTCAGTGTAATACGGATGGTGCGTGGATCCGGTGAGGGATCCGTCGTATTGCTATTGCTATAGGTCAGGTTTCGGATCAAGTCCTGTGCAGCGACAGCGGTCGCCGGCGGAAGGAACGTCACGATGAGGTCAGCCCCTCCCGCGCCTCCGCTCAGCAAACCAATAGGGATTCCACCGTAATACACGTCACCGCCCGCCACACCAATCTGACCTGCAGCCATCCCCTCATTTCGGATGGCCAGTGCGTCCTCTCCCGCCACGCCATTCGTGATTATGGATACCGTAAGGTTACCCCCATTGAAATCAGGGCTATCGTGATCGCTGACCGTGGCATTCCCGCCTACGTCGAGCAGAACCGCCGGACCATTCTCTGTAAAGGTGACCGCATCCCCATGTAAATTCGTGATGATCGGTGCGTTGTTGACCGCGGTAATCGTTACGATCTTGGTGGCACCCGCGCTATTGTTCGTTCCGTCGTTAACCCTGAACGTAGTGGTCCTGGTGGCTGTACTCGGCGTCGTAGACGTATTGCTATAGGTGACGGTACGCAGGACAGCCTGCCATTCTGGTAGCGTTGCGGTACCGCCCGGCGAAGTGAGTGTCAGTACACCGGCACCGGCATCATAGCTGCCGGCAATGTCCATCTCACTGCTATTTTCAAAAGCAAGTATATCTTCTCCAGACTGTAGCTGACCGGTAATGGTCACCGTTGCCCAAGCAAGGGTCGTATTGTCCGGATCAGTTACCGTCAATGCCGCATCGAGCGTCACCGGTACCGGGGGGCCATCAACCGACTCCACAAAATCTGCCGGGCCACTGCTGGTCATAATCACGGGGGGATAATTGGCCGCCTTGGTCACATGGTCCGTGACCGGAGCTCCCTCGTTGCCCGACGCGTCGGTGAGCGTAACACTCAGCGTGAGCGTGCCATTCGCCAAACCAGACACATTAATGTTAGAAACCGTTTGGGTTGCGGCCGTAAGGGGTCCGCCACTGCCCGTCACCGCCGTTCCGCCGCCACTACTCGTAATGGTATAGTCAAAGGTGGCCCCCACTTCCGCTCCGCTAAAGGTAAAACTCATGGCCGTCTGGTTGAACACCGTAATGGTTGTCTGGTCAATGGACACCGCATAACCCGATGGCATCTCCGTATCAATCGCGATGGTCAATTGCGTTGCGGCAAAATTGCTATTCCCCGCCGCATCGGCAAACATACCGGCATTGACATCAATCGTGGCCGTGACGGTAGCATTAGTCCAAGGGGTAAAGGTCGCCGAATAACTGGTGCCGCTGCCCAAAAAGTCCGAAAGCGTACCCCCTGTGACGGTAATATCCTCCTCCTCAAAATCGTCACTGGCTTCATTGAGGGTAAAGGTCAGGGTAGCCGTTTCTCCGGCTTTCAGACTGGCCTTGTCGCTGCTGATGGTAACCATTGGTCCTAAGTCATCCACGACTATAATCGTGAAAGGTTTATCATATGTCCCGCCTGCGTTGTCGGTCGTATGGATACGTACGTTGTAGGTGCCAGCCACGAGTGCGGCAGCGTTATTGGCACGCAACGCGTTGCCACTGATATTAAAACTTGTATTGTCTTCACCACCCACACCTGACATCAATGTATAGGTAAATGTATTGCCCGCATCGGGATCGGTAGTGGTAAGTGTACCCACCTCTGCGTTAATGCCTGCGCTTTGGTTTACGGACGCGTTGCTAAGGGCAATATCGGTAGGCGGATTGTTTGGTGGGGCGATGTCCACGATTGGCTCAGGAGCGGAGGTAATTGGATTTGTGATATCTTCCGCATCGCTTCCATCCCAATTGGCAATATCGGTGATACGGGCTAGCCAGGTATCTCGATCGGCGGTCGTGGTTGGTCCGGTGTATTGCACATTGTCTTCCTGGTTGGTAGCGGTGCGTAAGCCGATGGCGTTAACGCCATTGGTAAGTGCATTTTGGCTACCGACGCCGTTGGGGAGGTAAGAATCCCTTAATGCAACAAAAGTGACGGGAACTTCATAATTATTATTCCAATTCGTGGCATCCAATGGGCCAGCGGAATTATTCAACCCAAAAATGAAAAAAGGATTGGTATCTGCACCTTGATAAATGAAAATCTGGTCGCCCGCATTATTAATGTAATCTATGCCAGTATTGGTAAAGCCTGAAACATCAATATCGTCTGACAAGTCGGTCGGCGAAGCGGAGAGATTGGTTAGTGTGATGCTGGTATTCGGCGAAGCAAAATGAATGCTTAATACTGTGCCTGCCGATATTGGACTGGACAATGTCCATATGATCGTACCGTCGCCTGTCACAGCTGTGGTAAACTCATTTACTGAGTTATCGTTATCTCTATTCCATCCCCTATCCGTGATTTTAATCTCCGTACCAGCGGGGATATCCACTAAGGTTGTAATAGTTACCTCATTGGCAAGCGCATTCCATCCGATGACCGCCAAATCGCCCGGATTGAGCGTCTGCGCCTTTATACTAGTAAAACATAGCAGTAAAGAAACTGAAAAAAGAACGGTTAATTTTTTCAGGAATTGTAGCTGTCTATTCATAACAACGTGTATAAATGGGTGATTTGGTGTATCGGGTTATCTTTTAGGAAATGTGCAACCCTGGCGTATCTGTCTGTTGACCAAGTTAACTGTATTCGTATGTTACCTTAATTTCTTGCAGGAAATACCCCATACATGCAGATGATGTAATACATTGCCAACGAGGGCTGCATATTGGGATGCGGTGAAGTAGATCCGGCCGGACCCACAGTCACCGAGGGCGGCGGTACCACCACATCCGTCACCGTTATCGCCCCTGCATTCATGGCAACGGGCGTTCCTGAAGCCGCATAGGGTGTAGCGCCAGCTCCATTATCCTCGCCTATGAAATTTCCACCGGGGTTATCCTGTCCACCGGGGCTATTGACACCGTACAATGTGCCGGTCGCTGTGACCGTGCCCACCTGGGCGGTCGCTGCATGACTATGTATGGGCATCTGTGGTGTAAGCAGCGTTACATTCTCCGTACCGATACGTTCACCGATGGGATAATCACCAAGGCCGGGGCCCTGTCCAACGCCCAACGCCGTTCTTCCCCGCAGGTCGGGGAGCGCAAATGTAGTCGTCCCATTTCCCCCATACTGGACACCCAAAATCGAAAAAAGCGCTGTATTGCTCGAAATTGGCAGCAGTTGCCCTTCACAGGAGGCCCAGTTTTTGGGTGCGAAATTAGCTGCGAAAATGCGGATTTCTCCTATTGTTCCTTCCATAATTCTTGACTTATTAAGATTATCAACTCAGTTTCTTGATGGGAATATGCCCTCCAAACAGATAATATAATTCATCGCAAGGATGGGCTGGATGTTTTCGTGTGGCATGTTTCCTCCGTTCGTCGAAAGCATCACCGCTGGCGGCGAGACATTGATGTTCGCCACAACGGAGCCAACATGCATCGCAACGGGGGCACCTGCCGTGGCATAGGAAGTTGCGCCGGCGCCATTGTCCTGTCCCAAGTAATTTCCGCCGGGTGTCGATTGTCCACCGGCATTGTTTATCCCATTGAGCGTGGCCCTCGCCGAACCCGGGCTCGAGGCTTGCTGGACGGTAGCCGCGTGGGAATGCGCGGGCATCTGGTTGACGGTTAACGTGACCGTTTCCTGGCCGACTTGGTTCCCCAGCGCGTAATCGGGCAATCCTGGCCCTTGGCCGGTTCCGATCGGGATACGGCTTCTCAAGTCAGGTAACTTAAAGGTCGTGACGCCATCTCCTCCGTAAATAGTACCTACGATGGCATATAATGCATTGTTAGATGCGATAGATAGGGTTTGCCCCTGGCAAAATGCCCAACTGAGCGGAGCGAAATTCCCGGCAAAAATCCGGATTTCTCCAATAGTTCCTTCCATGACGATGTTTTTTTTGGTTATAATCAGTCCCTTGACGGGAATATGCCTGTTACGCAAATGATGTAATTTAAGGCGAGGGATGGTTGCATATTGCTATGCGCCTGGTTCCCCCCATTCGTTTCAATTGATACCGTAGTTACGGCTTGCACGTTCGTAATCGTTGCAGAGCCAGCATGCATGGCAACGGGTGTTCCGGATGATGCGTAAGCGGTGGCTCCAGCCCCATTATCTTCCGCGAGGTAATTGCCTCCAGGTGTTGCACTCCCCCCACCTGCATTTACCCCATACAGGGTAGCCGAACCACTTGCAGCACCTGCCACGACCTGCGCCACATGTGTGTGCGCTGGAAGTTGGTTGAGTGTCAACGTCTCGGTGGGGGCGCCTACGACCTCTCCTATGCTACGTGGGCTTAAGCCAGGTCCAGCTCCCTGCCCAATCACGGTTCGTCCCCGTAGATCGGGTAAACTGAACGTAGTCACCCCATTTCCACCATAGGTCGTACCCAACAATGCAAAGAGCGCTTGATTGGTCGATATGGACAATGTTTGTCCCGCGCAAAACGCCCATGATCGGGGGGCAAAGTCGCCTGAGAACAGGCGGATTTCTGCCATTGTTCCTTCCATAATTCAATTGGTTTTTTATGTTAACATTTTAATCAGTTATAAATCGCTCACCCGGTTTAACCCCCATGCTGAAGAGCTTACCCCCTGAAAAATAACCCTCAGGGAGATGCACGACATTCACCTTTAGGAATTTCTTATCGTTACACGCTACGATTAAACCGTATACCGCATCCGCATACACGATAGTGCCCGGGATGGGTATGTTGCCCATTTCCATTTTTCCTATGTCTGCCGGAGCTACCTCCAACAACCTGATTTCCCTTCCCCTCAATAATGTACAAGCACCGCCATATTTTGGGTTTGCTGCATTGATCAACCACTCGATTTCTTCCGCAGATTGTTTCTCCCAATTGATGGATAAATCGGTTATTCCAGGCTTCTTTATAAAGCGGGGTGTTATGGTTTGCTGGCTTCTTTCAATCAATTTGCCCGACATCATTTGTTCGATAAACGGCCGTACCATATTAGCAGCTATCAATCCCATGCGCTGGCAATGCATACCATAGGTTTCGCCCGGAATCATGGGGTACTTCTCCTGCCAAACAATAGGCCCCTGGTCAATCATCGATGTCATCCGATGCACAGCAAGTCCGCTCCGTTCCTCCCTATTCCGAAGTTGCCAGAATACCGGATCTGCGCCTTGATAAGTCGGTAGCTCGCCGAAATGGAAATTGAAAAATCCCTTTGGCGGCATTTCCAGAATAGCCACGGGAATCTTCCAGGGAAACCCAAACACGAATACCATTGTTGGATTTAGCGTAGCTATCCAATTTTTCAGCGCCCGTTTCCGCGTATCGGCAGGAATCAACGTAATGTTATTTTCCATTAGGCCTATTTGGAGCAAGGGGCCAACCAAATAGTCTTTATTCTTTTCAGGTATTCCCACACCAGACAACCACCCCTTTTCTTGCAATTGATGGAGGGCTGGGACGACTAACGAATCCGTATTACAAAGCACTGCGATGTTCATTACTATACACCTAGATAAGGGTTTCCCCAACCTGAAGTAGGTCCCTCCATGCTTTTCATAAGTTCGTCATCGGTGATATCCACTGTTTCCAGAGCGCTTTGAACAGCCATATGAATGGTGTGGCCATCTCCGCTATACGTGTTTTTAACAAGGTATACGTAATTGGCCCTACCTGGCTGTGACGAATCGATCTGCAACGCACCCCTTATCGAATAGGCCCGGGCCTCGCTTATGGCCTCTTTCAAACTTCTGCTACCTTTATTCCTCAGCGCCTCGGCCAATACCGAGCCTGTTGCCGAACCTAACTCGTTGAATGGGCTATTCGTATTCAATTCGCCAATGATGGGTTGCACATTTTCCATATCCAGCGTGGTAGTCACTGCCGTATATACGGTTATCTCCTGCGCTCGTCCGTCAAAAGGTTGTAACAGGAAAGGTAAAGCCAGCAAGGGTATTTGTTTATAATATCCGGAATGGACATATTCCTGCAGAAATTCAGATGCTTCTCCTCCACAAAATGCACCGAAGATAAAATCAGGTCGAAATTCAGCGATATGTTTAAATACATCCTTGGGGTTAGCCGTTTTATTGTCATGCTGAAGTTGAGCAATCGAAAAAGACATGACCGATTGGCTATCGGCTGCCTCCATGCCTAATTTGAGCATATTTGAGAAAGAATACCCTGCATCGTATATGCTGGCGACAAACATGCCGCGTTTACCAAAGGTGTGAACCGCCCAGTAACCCAAGGACCAGATCTGTTGCCAAGAATGGATGGAATTTATAAACGTATAGGGATTGAAACGGTGGGGATTAGGCACATGTTCCCCGATGTTATTAAGTAAGAACGGGATATGGTGCTTTTCAAACTTTTCAGCGATTTCCATCGCTACTTGATTAGACAACACACCCGTTACCGCGTCAACCCGATGATAGCCAATGAGCTTGTTAATGGCTTCTTCCACTGCCATCTTGCTCCCTTGCCCGATGAATTCCGGAATCAATTCGATAGCGAAGTCATTTTCTGCCAATTTTTCCTGTAACTCATGTTTCAGTGCCCGCTCAAAATCTTTTCCCATGGGTAAAATGGTTGAAGAGGGTAACAGTACGCCTATTGTGATTGTATTCATACTACTCGCGGAACCGATATGGCGGGCATGATGTTCGCCGGACAAATCACCGACAGACAAGCTATGAATGGGTAGATGTATATTCATTTTAGCTAATTGGTGGACACTTCATACCCGCCAGTTTGCAACGGGTGTTTAGTGGCCATTAACAAAAAATGCAAACGCTTATAGTAGACATTATCGTTGCTTTGGTTGTACAAAAATAAGTCGCTGATGTCGTAAACGCCCTATACTAAAGTATAGGATTTAATAAATAATTAGTTTTTTTACTAATTAAACAATTAAATAGGTAATTGATTATCAAATAATTAATACAAACCTATACCAAAGTATAGTTTTTTCTATCCCTTAATTTCTGACCAATGGCCCAATCCATCGAAAAAATCCTATTTTTGCCGCTTATAAATTTAAACACCGACTATTGCTACCATGAAAAGGGCCATCTACCTCCTTTTTCTTATTTGGCTGCTTACTTCAGCATTTTTGCCAGGCCCTTATGTCTATGCCCAAGCCGGTGACTTCCCTGCCGCCCAGATTGAACAGTTGTTTTTCACGCCCATGCAAAGCAACGAGAACCTTTCGGTTGCTGAAGATAACCAAGGAAACAACTGGATACGGGGGTATATCCCTGCGGATTTATTGGGTGTACCGATCATTTTCCAAATTCCATCGGCGCGGGTACACGACTATGACCTCTACTTGCGTCAAGACGGCGAATGGAAGCGCATGCTCCGGAATACCGATAGCCGCTCGGGGCATTTCAAAAGCAGGTTTCCGCAATATACACTGATACCGAGTGATTCCTTATACTATCTATCATTCGGAGCGCATCCGCCGCAGACCCTGCAGGTGCAGCTCGGGGAGCGCAATCAGTTCTCGAGTAACGAATCCTTCGACCTGTTCCGTATCGGATTGTATTACGGCCTTGCACTGATGTCAGTCATTTTTAACCTGGTCTTTTTCCTGATCTTTAAGGACAGGCGATTTATCACCTATTGCATCCTCCTACTGACTACGTTCCTCTCTTTTTTTTATGAGGATGGTATGTTTCATTATTTCTCCGATGGGCGCTTGGTAATAGACCATCTAATTGTATTTAACAGTGCCGTGTCATCCATTATTTCCGTGCCATTCACCTATTATTTTCTTGATCTAAGCATCCCCTTCAAACGTTTCGGAAAATGGTTTTTGGGAATATCTGCGCTGTTATTGGCCAGTAGTCTAGTCTATGCGATTACAGACAGCTACGCCGCCCAGATCTTCACCTATTCCTTATGCTTCCTATTTCCGGTCTGTTGCCTCTACCTGGCCCTCCGGCGGTTCCGACACGATGTTTACGCCCGTTTCTTGGTGCTGTCATTCAGTTTCGTGGTCATTATCGGACTGCTGTATGTCCTATATACCCGGATCGATTCATCTACTTATTCACCCTTTGGCATCAGTACATTCCGGCTGGTAAGTGCCATTGAGATCATTGCCATCAGCTTTGCCATCATCTTCAAAGCCAAGAGCTTGCAACATGAGAATGACCGATACCGTGAGGAGTTAAACAACTATCTAAAAACCTTGGAAATCAAAGAAGTCGAAGAACGTTACCGAAAAAATGGCGCCGCCCACGCAGAGACTCAATCCGACACGAAAGAAAAACTAGTAGATGCATTGAAAGCCCAGTACGAGCTCACCGATCGGGAAATTGAAGTTTTGCTTTGCATTTGGGACGGGTTAACCAATAAAGAGATTGCTGAGCAACTTTTCGTCACTTTGAGTACAACGAAATATCACGTTAGCAATCTCTATCTGAAACTGGACGTCAAAAACAGGAATCAGGCACAGGTACTTCAAAAATCATTGAAAGCATGACCGTGCTTCACTTCCCCCTTTATAATAACCCCGTTGCTCCACCAAATCGATATTGCAGTCCGATCTCATGGGTCGTGTTGCTGATCCGCCGGTTCAGCGGTTCGTTGCCCGGATTGAACTGGTAGCTGTAACCCAGCCCGAAGCCGCCGAACTTAAACTGTGCCATCCCGGCAATCTCCCCGTAGCTTCGCACGTTTGTCCCGATTCCGAAAACTTCCTTGATGAACACCAACGCAGATACCTCCGCCTGCGGACGCAGGTTCTCTGCATAGGTCACCAGCAGCGACGGCCGGAACCGGAAGTCTGTGCCCAGCGGAAACAGCGCCCCGGCCGTCAGGTGGTATAGGTTACGGAAGCTATACCGGCTGTCCGAGTCTACGCCCAGACTACCTAGCATCAATCGCGGAAGTGAAAGCCCCACGTAGTATCGTTCCGGTCGGTAAAGCATTACCCCAAAGCCCACCAATGCATCCGTCTCCCGCACGTCCTCGCGGAATGCCGGATCCTGCGGATCCAGCTGCGAAAAACGGCCGTCAAGGTAGCTCATCCCAGCATTCAGCGACATACCCACATATTCACTTTCCGAGATACGGACACTTTTGGCAAAGAATGCCGATGCCTCCGTCAGCTTCTCCAACGCCAGGCTCTCGTGCCGGACACTGATCCCTGCCGTGGCACCGAAATTCCGGAACCCCACGTGGCCGCTTCCCCAAAACACTTCGGGTGCTCCTTCCATGCCGACCCACTGACGGCGGCCAATCACACTCACCTCACCGCCGGGGTGAAGCAGGCTTGCAGCGGGATTGATTACCGTGCACAGTTCCCCGTACTGTGTATGCGTCAGGGCCTGCTGGCCATATGCAGCTGCCGATGCACACCATACCGCCACTACCGTTGTGATTAGATTCCGTTTCATATAAACCTTCTGTTGTCAAACGTCTGTTATCTGTTGTCTCCTACTTCACCCACTAATACCTCAGCACGAAATACCCTTTCTTATGCTCCCACATCCCGTTTACCTTTACCTCAACGATGTAGAAGTATGTACCCGCGGGCAGCTGTTCCTGTCCGGTGCTAATGCCGCGGAATGCGATCCGGTCATTGTCATAACCAGAAGCCTCCCAAAGCACGGTGCCGTTCCGGTTGATGACCGTAACGCGGTTCTCCCGGTAATCGCGGATGCCTTCCACCATCAGGAACTCGTTGACGCCGTCGCCATTCGGCGATACGGCGGGATGTACCCGCACGGCAAAGTCAGCCGAGGGGTCCACCACCCGAAGCGTTACCGTCACCGGATCTGCGGCTTCATAGTTGCCATCTCCCACCTGCGTGGCCGTGATGTTCACCGTTCCCAGGCGGTGAATGTGAAGGGTGTAATCACTCAATGTGGCTACCTGGTCATCATCGAGGCTCAGCATCACCGGAAGGCCGCTGCCCGCCGAAACAGCCAACTGGATGCTTCCTACATTGCGGTTCACCTCCGAAGGTGTACTGAACGTGATGGCCTGCTGCGCCTTAGTTACCGTCAGTGTAGCCTCTTGATAGGTAAAGGCATAGTTGGCCGCCTTCCCTCCCGACACCGCAATGGCATAGCTACCTGGTACGCTACCTTCGGTTGCCTCCGTGGATGCCTGCGGCTGCGTTTCCAGGGAAGAAGGATTATCCCCATTCACAAAGCCATTGTACGAGATTACAAATGCTGGATTGCTTTCGCCGTACGCACGTGTGGCATCCGGTATACCGACCGTAAGCGGTGTTTTTGCAATGCGCAGTACCCTAATTACAGGTACTGCTGCCGCGTATTCCAGATCACCCGATTGCGTCGCGATGACCTGGATGTCCCCCGCCCCGTGAATGCGCAAGCGGTTATCGCTCTCTATTTCGGCAATGTCTGTCAGATCACCCTTCATGTCGGTGATCACATAGCGCACCGGCAATCCACTGCTCGCAGTCGCGTCCAGTGTCACTGGTTTATCGCCATAAGTCCGATCAGCAAGCATACCGAAATTAATCCGCTGCGGTTTGTTGTCGACCAATAGCAACCCTACCGACACCGAACGTTCACCTTTACCACCTGCCACAATTCCATTTGCCTGTAAGGTATGACGACCGGGTTCCAAATGCATCGGAACCGTAAGGGTACCCGCAAAACGCCCATCTGTTCCCACTGGAATATGGCCAACCAGCTCAGGTACCGAGAACAGGTAAACCGTTACCACCGTTCCAGGCTCGAAACCACTGCCACTCACGTAAACTGCGGCATCCACACCGCGTATCAGCCGAATCACTGCATCGATTGCTGAAATCGGAATCCGTTCGCCGTCCATGCCGAGTGAAGCCAACTCTATCGCATATCCCTCGCCGTGCAGCCGCAGGTATTCCCCTTCAATCACCTCCAGCGTGATGGCTTCAACGCCTCCCTCTGTAATCACTACCGTCTCACCGGGTTCCGGTTCGGGGAATTCTCCATCTGCATTGGGTACCGGCTTTGTGGGGATAATGCCCGCTAGTTCTGCACTGAACGCGCCCATTCCGGCTACGTTTTCTGCGGCAATGCGGAACCGGTAGGACCGGTTGTTGTCCAAGCCGATTACTACCGCTTGTGTGTCTACCAAAGGAGCGTGTTCGGCAGTCGTCCAAGTTTGCCCATCGTCATATGAATACTGAATGACGTAATTGACAATCGGCTGCACACTACCCTGCGGAGATTGCCACCTCAGCTTTACCTGTCTGTCTCCAGCAATGGCCGAAAGTCCTGTTGGCACGCCCGGAACCTTGACCGGCTCTTCCGGGTATACTGAAATCTTGAATTTTACTACCGTCTCATTTCCTGCTTCGTCAGTTACAACCAAGGTATATTCACCCTCCTCCGTGACGGCTGTACCCGAAGTGAACGGCTGACCATTTAAGGTAGCGGTGCCCTCATTGAAAGCCGGGGTCACCGCCTGGTTGTATACCTCGCCGTCCGATACGCCTGTGACCACAGGAGGGGTCGTATCCGGCGCCAATCTGTCTATCGTGAAACGGACTACCGTCTCGTTTCCTGCTTCGTCCGTTACAACCAGCGTGTACTCACCATCCTCCGTGACAACTGTACCCGAAGTGAACGGCTGACCATTTAAGGTAGCGGTGCCCTCATTGAAAGCCGGGGTCACCGCCTGGTTGTATACCTCGCCGTCCGATACGCCTGTGACCACAGGGGGCACTTTGTAAAAAGTCACGCTACTCTCATCCGTTGTCATCACTACATTTGAGCCGGTATTTCCCACGAAATCCACCAATCCATTCACCATAAAATCGATTGTTCCTGCTTCGTCTCCTTCCGTAAGTTCATATTCCGCTTGCCATTGTAGACCATCGGCACCCAAAGCATTGACAACAGCCGGATTACCTGCTATTTTAACAACAGGCTCTGCAAGGGGTTTACTAGCGGTAAATGTCAGGACAATCTTGTTCCCTATCTTGGCCACAGACGACATCGCATTATCCGATGCGATCGATACAATTTCTAATTTTGGCCGAACGCCGTCGATGTGAATACCCACCGTTGAAACAGGACAATAGGATAAATCTGCATCGACCCCAAGGTCAATACCATCGGCATCTTCGTCACCTTCAGCCACCGTATACCCGAAGCTTATCTCATGACCGTTATCGGACGTTCCTACAACGGATGCAGTTCTGGACTGGCCCCCTACAGTAAGTGGAAGGGCCAACACATCGCTTGCCACCATCGGTTGGTGGAAATTAATAGTAAAAATAAGTTCATCACCTATTTTGTACATACTATCCGCCGGAACAACCAGCCGGGGCGTCGGTACCTCCCCATATTCAAAGGCACCCATATCCACCGTGTCCCAGGCAAGCCTTGGATTGCCTGCCACGTCGCTATGGGTTGTCAACGAATCCAGTCCACCCGGATACCGCGCATTGTCACCCCCATTTATTGCAGGACTGCATCCCACAAGGTGGTAGTTGCCGGCTACAGTAGGAATATCTGCCATAGCAGGCTGATAGTCCACAAAAAGATCTGCAGGGGTACCCGCATACACCTCGCCGTTAAGCAAGTTATGACCTTCCAACCCTCCGATCAAGTTTTTTCCGGATGAAGCCGATATTTCCCCTTTATAGTCAGTTGGTCCGTTGCCCCAAACCAAATTGTTCTGCAACGTAGCGGTACTAGTGCCACTAACCACGATACCCGCATCCCCGGCTACATTACCGCTTATGGTGGTGTTGATAATGTTTAACTCGGAATTATGCACATAGATGGCTCCTCCTCCTCTTGCAACGTTGCCCGTAATTACGGTATTGATTAGTGTAATCGATGCGTTGTCCGTCGCGGTCAATCCGCCACCACCGCCGTCGGAAAAATTGCCCTTGATAATCACGTTGATCAGTAGGGGATGCGAATCTACATCACTGCTTAATCCACCGCCATAACTTCCTGCGCGATTGTTCTGCAAAACGACATTAATCAATGTTGGTGAAGAAGCATGGACATTTGCAATTCCACCTCCTTTATAGGCTCCTTCATTTTTACTGATAATAAGATTTCGCAGCATAGGTGAGGCATAACTGTTCGCGATTCCCGATCCGAATGCCATACTGGTGACGCCATTGGTAAGGGTAAAGCCATCCAAGATCGCCGTTGCGGTCAACGGATTCTCCGCTGTATAGGTATTGTCCATGACCCTCCTTGAACCGCTGCCCGATAATATGGTTGTGTTTGCTGCCCAATCGCGTTCGTCAAGGGAAGCTTCATTCCCTGAAAATCCGCCGTAAATCGCAACCCCGTTTTTCATGCGGAAACTGGTGTCCGGTGCGAAATAAGTACCTGCTGCCACCCACACTTCACCGCCGCCTTTCGCGGCAAGTACGTCAATCATCGCCTGTAGGTCACTGCATGCCGTACCCCAATCTAAGCCCGTTCCGGTGGGTATTCCCCCGCTGTTTTGGGCTTTTACAAAACGGATGTTACTGCCGGTTACCACTGGCCCGACACGGGGACTTTCCACGGCTGTTCCTTCGTCTTCGCCATCACTGGGTAGGACCTCCACACTGATCCATTTATTGAGGTCGGTGGTAGACAATACATATGTCGCCGAAGTAGCCCCTTCAATTCGCGTTTTACCCACATCGCCCGCCGCTGCATCATAACGGTACCACGCAAAGATCGAGGCCTCGGGATCTTCATCGGCATCCGAATACGTATAATTGGCAGATAATCTGTCACCTACTTCCAGCAGCCCATCGACCGTCAGATCGGAAATCACCGGCGGTGTATTGGGTACGGTAGGCGGTGTGCCCGATGTCATCACACTGGGAGCACTCCGGGAGACCGCGACAAACAATCCATTTGAGTTGGTGATCCCCGCCCATATACTTGTCACCGCAGGCGTTTGGACAGTCCAATCGGTTCCATCCGGACTGGTCATCACCTGGTTATCGCCACCCCTGGATACCGCTACGAATTGTCCATCGCCATAGGTAATATCCATCCAGATGCCTGCATGTGCGGTTTGCCCGCTCCAGTTGACGCCATCCGTACTGATCATCACATTGCCGTCACTAGATACTGCCACGAACCGGTCCGCACCGTAGGTTACCGCTGCCCACTGGCCCATGGCCCCCGGATTTTGCACCGTCCAGTTCTCTCCATCGGCACTGGTCATGATGTAATTGGACCCGAAAGTAGATAACGCAACGAACTGACCCGCACCGTACGTAACGGACAGCCAATAGCCTTTATGCCCCAGCACCGAGGTCCAGTCCGTTCCGTTCTCACTGATCATCACGTGATTGCCCTCGCCTCCCTCAAAGGCAACAGCCACAAACTTGCCGTTGCCATAGGTTACCGATCGCCAGCTTCTATCTTCGGCTGCAGCATGAGCCTCCCAATGGATACCATCTGTACTGGTCATCACGCGGTTTGTTCCATCCTGTGCAACCGCAACAAACTTCCCATCCGCAAACGTGATATCTTGCCAAGCGTTGTTCTCCGGAACGACCTGTGCCGTCCAGTTCACCCCATCCGGACTGGTCATGATCCGGTTTGTACCTCCATAAGATGCAGCCACGAACAAACCATTTCCATAAGCTACCGAATTCCATAGGCCTTCCGGGGCCGGTGTTCGCAATGCCCATTCACTGCCGGGAATGGGGCCTGCCTCTCCGATCGGTCCTTGGATATCGCTCTCCACCGAAGGTCCATCAACCGATCCATCGTTCGGGGTTACTTCAAAGCTGATGTATTTACCTTTGTCTTCCGCCTGTAATGCATAGGTCTTTGCTATGGCGCCATCAATGGCAGTTTTATTGGTTCCCGCCGCGTCATCCGAACGGTACCATTTAAATGTCGATTTATCTTCGTCCCCATCGGGGTCATCGAAGGTGTAGCTGCCGGTGAGCATCAATCTTACGTTTAAGGTACCCGTAAAGGACACATCGATGGCCTCAGGGGCACGGTTGATTACCCCGAACTCGCTTTCGTACGCACCTAAGTCAATGATGCCTCCTAACGAGTGGTTATACACCCGGGTGTTCCCGTCCAAATCAAGGTCGTCAGCCAGTTTCCCTCCGGCAGTGGTATACGCCACATTGCTCCCGGCATTGACGGCCTTGCTGGTTTCTGTAAGGCGTAGGTTACCATGTATGGTGGGCAGGTCCGTCAAGTCAACATCTTCCTCAAATAGCGGATCTGCATCCATATTGTTGCCATCGTTGACCCCAATAGTTCCAACCCAGTTATCGCTGTCGTCGAAACTGTTGGCAACAGCGCTGTAGGAAATAGACGGATTGTAAGGATAGCTATTGGTATAGTTATAAATGGATGCCGAAGCTGTTTCAGTACCCCCACCTGCACGGTTATTCCAAACAATTGAATTAGCCAACTTAAAATAGGCATTGTGGCTGTATATCCCGCCACCGTTAGCACCCGCTGAATTACCGCTGATGGTCACATTGGTGAAGTTGGAAGTGCCTGCATTAAATACTCCGCCACCCTGGTTTGCTGCAGTATTACCACTGACGACCACATTGGCAAAGGTCGACGTACCTGAATTATAGATGCCGCCCCCCTGATTTGTAGCTGAATTACCGCTGACGATAACATTCGTAAATACAGCGCTCGGACTTATGTTAGCTATTCCACCACCAATCCCCGACACATTGCCTGTGAAGGATACATCGGTAAAGACCGCGGCAACGTTGCCCGAATTATACAGCCCTCCACCTGACGTGACTGAGGAATTACCGCTGATAACCACATTCGTAAAAACCGGCTTTTGCGTGGCATTGCTAACGGCTATTCCACCGGCTTGGCCCGTGGTTGCCGTGTTGTCACGGATCGTCACATTGTTAAATTCCGCATTGGCATCGCCGAGCATAACTCCTCCGGCGTAAGCCGATGAATTATCACTGATTACCACATCTGTCAACTTTGGCGTACCATTCTGGACATATAGTCCCCCACCTGAGTTAACAGCTGTGTTGTTACGGATAGTGACATCTGTCAATGTTGGACGCGAATTGTCCTGACTATTCATTCCACCCCCATTATTTGCCGCCCAGTTGTTCTCGATGACGACGTGTGTCAACACAGGATGGGAACCGTAACTATAAATGCCTCCCCCCTCACCGTTCGTAGCATTAACCGTATGATTATTGCTGATCGTCACATCGGTCAATGTTGGAGATGCAGATGTAGAACTGTACATTCCCGCTCCAAGGTAAGCTCTGTTGCCCGTAATGGCCAGGTTAGTGAGTACGGGGTTACCACCGATGATGCGGACCCCACCGCCCCATAAGTACGCTGTTCCTTGGTTTGCATTGCCTCCGGTGATAATAAAACCATCCAGAACGGCTGTATTGGTTATACCCACACCGATTACTACGTGAAAACTATTGTTTCCCTTTATCTGCACAGTAGGATCGTTGATGATATCTTCGTCATCATTGGCGTCGATGTCTCCGCTGAGGATTGTAGCATTGGCTTTCCAATCGCGGTCATCCATCGTAGGTGTTCCCTGATCGGGGAAGCCACCGTATATTTCCACGCCCCTGACCAATTGAAAGGAAGCCACACGGTCGGAGGTACTATTCGTAGGCAAATATTTTCCTTTTGCTACCCATATTTGCAGCGTTCCATCTGTTGTTGTGTTCCAGTTTTCGTTTGCCCATTGCAAAGCCTCGGACAATTGGGGAATGGCATTTTCCCAGCTATCCCCGGATCTATTGCCGCCTGCGACATTTTTATTAACATACAGAATCCCGGCTGCATCCGGGCTGATTTCCACGGTGGCGGGTTCGTCACGTAAATAGGGATAAGATAATCCTTCATCAACCGCCCAATCGTTGATAAAATCAAATCCACTAAATGATGCGGCAAGCTTAAATTGACTGTCTGAAAGCCCTGTTGCACCAGCTGATGAACCGCTACCGACAGCGTTGACCCGCCCCGAGGTTGTAGTGTTCCAATAACCATGGGTAATCGTCCCCTGAGCGTTGCCTACCAAACCGCCGACTTCGGTGGAGCCCGATAGACTGCCCATGGCATAACTGGATGTAATGGTAGAACCTATATTGTGCAGACCGGCCAAACCGCCAACGACGCTACCGCCTGAAACACTGCCCGTAGCGTAACAGGAGACGAGAGGGCCAGCATTAAATCCCACTAAACCACCTATCGTCGTACCCGTACCCGAGACACTAGCCGTTGCATAACTGTGGATAATAGAGCCACTGCTGGTAAAACCAACTAAACCACCGACATAAGAACTTCCCGATACACTACCCGTGACGTAACATTCTTCAACCGTACTACCCGGTTGAATACTGCCTGCTAAGCCTCCAACATTATTATATCCGTTAACGTTTACCCCTTCCAATGCCACATTGATAATCTCAGCCGGATCACTGATTGTACCGACCACGCCGAACAGACCGGTATATGAAAACGGATCAGCCGTAGGGCGGTTTATTTTCAAACCTGTTATCTTTTTACCATTTCCATCAAACGAGCCAACAAACTGGGTATTCGTACCCAGCTTGCCCACCGGTTCGAAGCCGGCACCGCTGTTCCATCCGGCCGTAGCCGAAGCATCGATGTCGGCGATAAGGATGAAATAGCTATCCAGATAATCCTTCATTGCCTGGAGCTGATCTACGTTTGCGATCTGGTACGGATCATTCTCGGTACCGGTGCCACCTACGAAGGGCAACGGTACGCGGTATGTCCCTGATACCGAATTAACCGCAAATGCGTTTCCCACCAAACTGGTGGTTACCAACCCCATAAATAATGTGCTAAGCAGCACCTGTCCCCATAACCTCGGACGTCCTGAACGGGTAAAAACATGCATAGATATACGTTCTGAATTAAGCGATGAAAATAAGATTGCTTTTAATCGTTGCGACATGGCTACCCATGTCAAGGTAAGTTCTCATAGTAGTGTAGTAGATGTTTGGCTGCGAAAATAGCTATCCGCCGGATAGATTTCCCCACCCAAAAGGGTGGTTTTATTTTTAGTGAGATGGGGTACAGGATTAATCAGGCATAAGTCAACAAAAAAGGGAAGCCAATTACCTTAGCTTCCCCTTTTGGGTCAAAATGATGTTTGACGGTGCGTTATTTCGCGAACTTGAAGTTTTTACCCAAGAACCGTGCACTGCTGCCCAAT
Source organism: Parapedobacter defluvii (assembly GCF_014642075.1). Lineage (GTDB taxonomy): Bacteria > Bacteroidota > Bacteroidia > Sphingobacteriales > Sphingobacteriaceae > Parapedobacter > Parapedobacter defluvii. The sequence goes on from NZ_BMIK01000014.1 coordinate 66,043, forward strand.
TCTTCTTCGATACGGAGCAATTGATTGTATTTCGCGATCCGGTCGGAGCGCGATGCCGATCCGGTTTTAATCTGTCCACAGTTAAGCGCTACGGCCAGATCGGCAATGGTATAGTCTTCTGTTTCACCGCTGCGGTGGCTCATTACCGAGGTATATCCGTTGGTTTGTGCCAGAGATACGGCATTGATCGTTTCGGTAAGCGAACCGATTTGGTTTACTTTCACGAGGATGGAGTTTGCCGTATCTTCGTCGATACCCCGTTGCAGGCGTTTTGTATTGGTCACGAACAGGTCGTCTCCCACCAACTGCACGGATGCCCCGATCTTGTCCGTTAAGAGCTTCCATCCCTCCCAATCGTCTTCAGCCATACCGTCTTCGATGGAAATGATGGGGTATTTTTCCGTAAGCTCTGCCAGGTAAGCTGCCTGCTCTTCGCTGGTACGTACGGCCCCTTTATCACCTTCGAATTTCGTATAATCGTACTTGCCATCCTTGTAAAACTCAGATGACGCACAATCCAATGCCAAGTAGATATCGCTACCCGGTTTGTATCCTGCCTTTTCAATGGCTTTTAAAATCGTTTCAACGGCATCTTCCGTGCCATCAAATGCCGGCGCAAATCCGCCCTCATCCCCTACTGCGGTAGACAAGCCACGGTCATGCAGAATCTTTTTCAAGTTGTGGAATACCTCCGCACCCCAACGCAGTGCCTCGGAAAACGAAGGAGCACCCGCAGGCATGATCATAAACTCCTGAAACGCGATGGGTGCATCGGAATGTGACCCGCCGTTGATGATGTTCATCATCGGAATGGGCAGCGTATTGGCATTCACGCCACCTATGTAGCGATACAGCGGTTGACGGCTTTCCTGTGCCGCAGCTTTAGCCACCGCCAAGGAAACACCCAGAATCGCGTTGGCACCCAAGTTTCCCTTATTTTCGGTACCGTCCAGATCAATCATGACCTTATCGATAGCGTTTTGTTCGAAAACATCAATACCCTGCAGGGCATCTGCAATTTTGGTGTTTACATTTTCCACTGCCTTCAACACCCCTTTACCGAGGTACTTGGCTTTATCTCCGTCCCGCAGTTCCACCGCTTCGTGTACACCTGTGGAAGCACCCGATGGAACGGCCGCACGGCCTACAAAACCATTTTCAGTGGTCACGTCTACCTCGATGGTAGGATTACCGCGCGAATCCAATATCTGCCGCGCATGTACGTCGATGATCAAGCTCATGTATTTCTTCTATTTAATGGTTACTATTTGCAAAAACAATTCAATGGTTAGTGTAATTTATACACATTATTTCTTCCGGTCAAAACTAACGAAAAACTTTCAACGTTCCAAGCTAAGTTCGCCTTCTTCCATCAGCTGCACAAAGTCGTCAAACAAGTAGCGTGAATCGTGCGGGCCGGGTGATGATTCGGGGTGATACTGCACCGAAAAGGCTTTCTTTCCTTTCACCCGGATGCCTTCAATGGATTGATCGTTCAGATTCACGTGCGTGATCTCTACCTTATCTGATTGCTTGATGTCTTCGGCCACAACTCCGAAACCATGGTTTTGGCTGGTAATCTCACAGCGGTCGGCTATGATGTTTTTAACGGGATGATTGATGCCTCGGTGACCATTGAACATTTTGCTTGTACGTATTCCATTGGCCAGCGCCAACAGCTGATGGCCTAAACAGATTCCAAAAAAAGGTTTATCAGCCGCCAGTATTTCTTTTACGGTCTGTATGGCATAATCCATGGCTGCCGGATCACCGGGACCGTTTGAGATGAAATAACCATCTGCACCCCAAGCGTCCATCTCAGCAAACGAAGTTTTTGCCGGAAACACCTTAACATATACTTTCCGCGCATCAAAGTTACGCAGAATGTTTTTCTTAATTCCCAGATCCAGTACCGCTACGCGGAATGGTGCATCCTCATTGCCGTAATAATAAGGGGTTTTGGTGGTTACTACCGACGACAGCTCCAAGCCTTCCATGGAAGGTACCTTCGCCAGCTCTTCCTTCAGTGTGTCGACATCCAGTATTTCGGAGGAAATGATGGCGTTCATGGCTCCTTTGTTGCGGATATGACGCACCAGCGAGCGCGTATCTATATCGGAAATACCTACCAGATTTCCGTCTTCGAAGTACGTTTGGATAGACGAATCGGCCATTTTACGGCTGTAGTTGACACTGTAATTTTTGCACACTAGCCCTGCAATCTGAATCTCATTTGACTCAGACTCTTCTCCGCGTATACCATAATTACCAATGTGGGCGTTGGTCGTAACCATGATCTGCCCGTAGTAAGACGGATCTGTGAAAATCTCCTGGTAACCGGTAGTTCCTGTGTTGAAACAGATCTCGCCCGTCGTCGTGCCAATCTTTCCAGCAGCTTTGCCATGGTAGACGGTTCCGTCTTCCAGTAACAGAATCGCAGGAAGTTTACTGTAGTTAGTCATTCTTTATTCCTATTGTTGATGGTTTGCCGTGTTGATGAAATCCGTACGTATGTTCATAAAAAAAGCCCTCTCGGGGCCAAAAACGGTTAAAAACGTAAGAAATGCCGGAAAGATTTCCGGGCTTGGGGCATTTCGTCATGAAGCAATGTACTCCAAATTTCACGAGGGACAAAGATAGAGATTTTTTGCGGGTTTATAAAAATTTTTTACATCAGGCTACACCGGAAACCTACCCGCTTCCAGACTGCTCCTAGACTGCTGCGCTAAACCCCGCTGTCAGCCCACGGTCCGCCTGCGCTCCGATAGGTGTATCAGTGCGGATAGTAGCTCGCCGACCGCACGTTGATAGCAAGATGAGTGCCGGATAGGTACAAGGTAATGCATAGCGGTCTGGCATCAGATAAAACGCAGGAAGGTCTACAACTAAAAGGAATATGAACAAGATGAACGAAGCTCCCGCATAGCCAAGGCGCTACCTTTGTGGTGCAGATACTGAATACATTTACATGAATTGAAAAACACGACTGACCAATATCCCGATTAACACCGATTCTACTTCTTGTTGCACACTTGCCTATGAATTGATATGTACCCTCCCGTCCTATCCATATGTTTTCGTTCGCTCCGACTTTTTGCGGTGATGGTGCTGCTGTTGGGGGTGGTGAATGAGGGGCGGGGGCAGGATAAAGTACGGCGATATGCAACCAGGCAGCACGATTTTTCCATAGCATTATTAGGTTTTGGGGGTAGCATTGATAATGCTTCCAATGCAGTTAATGGGAATCCCCGTGATGCGTCTACTTTGCGATTTTTGCTTGGAGCCGCAGGGCTTACTTATGCCGAGCAAGTAGTTGATTTTAATCCCAACCCCGCAGCAACTAATGCATCCGGTTCTCCCACGTTTCCGGCCGGCACCCCTGTCTTCATAAAGCTATCCTTGCCCGCCAATTTATTGGGTGTGCTAACGGGCATTGTCATACAGCCCATTACAAATCTCCGCAATGCCGGGGGACTTACCGGATGGACCTACACGAATGTCGGCAGTCAGGTTACGAGTGGAGGATTATTGGCGCTGTTAAATGGTGCCGGAGAATCGGAGATAATCATAACGCCAAACGCTTCTTTCCAAGGCGTCCGTATCCGGTTAACATCTGCATTAGGCGTTTCAGCAACTTCGCAATTTTTTCATGCTTATGTAATGGAAGACGCATCGGTCACATTAAACTGCGAAGAACGAAACGCACCGATTGATGTGTTATCCGGTGTGCGGGCCGGCTCCGTTGAAGGTGGAATTGTCAATGCTACAGGAACGGTAACAAATCCGTGGAATGCTAGGGATGATAATACGACCAGCTATGCATTGATCAGCACCGGAGTTCAGTTACTAAGTGAGGTATTCCATACGACGATTTTTGCCAGCCCCTCGACTCCCAATCAGGTAGTTCGTGTGCTGTTGCAAGATCCTGGAGCGAACTTGCTGGATCTGAATTTATTGTCAACGTTCCAAATACAGCCTTATTTGAGAAACACAGTTGCTGGCAGTCCCATTTCAGGAAATGCCAGTACCGTTTCATTAAGACTATTGCCAAGCTCCTCTAATAAGTATGAATTAACTATTCCGGTTACCAGCTCATTTGATCGAATTGAAATCAAAATGGGAGGTGTTGCAGAAGCTCTTACCCAACTGCGCATATACGAAGTAAGCCGTTTACCCCGTGTACTGGTGATTGATGATCCAACTGAATTAGCTACCGCACTTACCCGTTGCGGTTCCGTAGATTTAATCGGTGCAATTGCTAATTACCAACCAGATTACTACAATTACCAATATTATACCGCTTCGACAGGGGGATCTCCCCTACCGTCATCAGTTGTAACCGCAAACGGCAACTATTACATTGAGGCAATAGATAAAATCACGGGCTGCGTGTCTCCGCGTGTGGTTGTTACAGCTACCGTATTACCCACACCGACCATCACAATTCCCCAATTGACAACTGCATGCCAAGAGGATTCACAGATACATATTGTTTACAGCGCTACAACGGCGGCTCCGATTACATACAGTATTGATTGGAATACCGAAGCGGAATCTATGGGATTTGTGGATATCGAAAATTCATCTCACAATTTCTCACCAACCGGTGGGACTATCTTAATTAACAAGCCTTCGGCGGCCATACCCGGCGACTATCAAGGTATCCTTATTGTAAAAAATGCGAGTGGGTGTGCCAGTGAGAACCTAAATCTAACAATAAAAATCCAACCTAAACCGCCACCACCTCTATTGAATATAAACCCTCATTCTCAATATTAAATTAAATGCAATCAAAAATTACACGTATGAAAAAGACCATCAAACACACCATCGCAGCCAGTTCTCTGTTACTCATGTTAAATGTGTTACAGACCAATGCCCAAGTCGTGCCGACAACCTCTGGCGTCAATCTGTTTTGTCAAGGTTCAGATCTTGATCTCGGTACCCCTCCAGCTAATACGGAATGGATTGTCCGCTACAGTTCGACCGAAACAACAACCCCCACTACAACTTTGGTCTTAACGGATAATTCCATCCCGGCTGCGGACTTAGAAACCGGATATTATTATATATCAACCGTGGGAAATGCAGCTAACCCTGAAATCTGCGAATCGGATATGGCTACAGTTCCTGTCTATGTATTCGCCCCACTAACCGTTGACTTTGACGCCGAAGATTACTGTATCGAAGATGCCGGTGATCAAACTTTTACAGCCGATCTGACAACCACAGATGCTTATACGACTTATGCCTATCAGTGGTTTACGGTTAACGGCGGTGTAGAAACAGCAATCGTTGGAGCAACGTCTGCTACCTATACACCGGACCCGGACATAAATCCAAATACAACAACGACCTATCGATTGAAAGCAGGGTATTCAGTTGGTAGTCTGACCTATTGCTCATCTGCTGAAGATCATGAGGTAACTGTGTTACCAAAACCAAGCACGCCAACGATAACAATTGGCGGGGGTGCAACTGGAGAAACATTGTAATTCATTTCAGTACCTTATTTTGCACGCCATAAAATATGGCGTGCAAAATTGATAAATCTATCATGTTGCCGAGGTCATCTCCGTTGCTATTTTGTCTGTTTTTCCTGTCTATACAGGTTATGGCACAGACACAAACTACGCACATTGTACAAGGTAGCTCTGTTGTGCTCACTGCAAACTCAGAAAATGCCCTTTCCTACCTCTGGTTTCACAACGGTGAGCCAATAAACGGTTTCCACGACCAACAGCTTACTGTAACAGACGCGGGTACTTATACCGTGATGGCACTAGGCAATGAATGCAACTCCGACCTCTCAGATCCTGTGGAAGTCATCATCGATCCCGATTCAAACGGAGGCAACGTAAATGTGGATATGCAAATCCGAAACACGCCCGACCGGCCAACCGTATTGATCGGAGGTCTTTTCACTTACCAGCTTTTTATAACAAACAACGGCACGCATACAGCAGAAAGTGTGACTGTTTCGGCCACCATCCCCCAAAATGTCTCCTATGAGGGTATTTTGGGGAACTATGCCGGGCAAGTCTTCTACAACCCCGCCACGAGGGAACTTACTTGGTTGCCGGGCGATATGACCGCCGGCCAATCGCAATCACTCACCATCAGCGTACGCGCAACCAGTGAAGGACATGCTGACAAATTGGCGATTGTAGCTCATAGCCGAACCGACAGCAACTCGGAAGACAATGAATCCATCGCTTCCATAGAAGTGATCGCAATGAAAATTCCGAATACCTTTACACCCAACGGAGACGGCCTTAATGATTACTTCCGGATTCGCGGGCTGGAATTGTTCCCTGAAAACCGCATGGTCATCTTTAACCGTTGGGGCAACGAAGTATACAGGGCCAGTCCCTATAAGGGCGACTGGAATGGCAGCAATCTCAGTGAAGGTACGTATTACTATGTATTTGAAGTCAGGCTTCCCAATAATCATTGGCAGACTTTCAAAGGGTACATCACGTTAATCCGGAATGTGAATAAGTAAAACACAACAAGGAATGGAAGCGAAATCCATGGGTAGAAATCACTCCGTATAAAAATCAATGAGCGATGCGGCGTATACCGTACGCCAGCCATCCACTATGTCATCGTAATCATCATCCGGAATATGGGTATGTCTCACTTCCATAGAGGTTCCCTGCTTATGCGGATGTAGCTTGATGGTCACGATAGAAGGTTCCGGTTGCTCACCGAAGTACCATTGTTGCTCGATTTTCCTACCGGGTTCAAATGAAAGGTTTTTACCTACGATTGCCCCATCCCACAGAGAAAACTCGGTGTCCGGCTCGGCAATCATTACCACCTCGTCCCCGGTCCAAAGCCGGATGGTTTCGGGAGTGGTTAATGCCAAATAAACGAACTCCGGAGCAGCCGGTACGATGAAATAAGCCTTATAGTCTTTCATACATGCTTGTATTATCATGCAAACTTAGCATTTCCCAAGAATTCACCTCTAATTTTTCACAATATATAAATTAATTATATATCTTTGTTACTAAGATACTTTTAAACAAAAATAATTGTATGGTAAAAAAAACAATCCGTATTGAAAAAATCCTGGAAATGCGGGTACTAAGCAGACGCTATTCGGACACTTCCATACGGATGCATGAAGCTATTGCACGGAAAGCGGGCCTCTCAGGTACTGACCATAAATACCTGGGATTATTAATTGAACGGGGTGCGATGACAGCGGGAGAGCTTTCCAAATTGACAGGCCTTACTACAGGTGCTGTCACAGGTTTAGTGGACCGACTGGAGAAAAAAAAGTTAGCCAAGCGGGAATTCGACAGGTACGACCGGCGTAAGGTAATCATTGTTCCCTGTACGGAAAACACCATGAAACTTCTCCAGCCTTTGTTTTCAGAACTGGATAAAAAAACCACAGCCCTGGTTACGTCCTTTTCGGATCAGGAGCTCGAAGTACTTGAGAAATATTTTCGCTCCGCTGTGCAAATTATGGATGACACGATAAAAGAATTAAATCATGACGATTAAGATGGAACAATTAACAACAAACTATTTAACAAGAGCCGAAATGTGGCTACTGATCACCACGCTGGCATATTTCATGATGAATGGCGCACAATTATTTGAAACAGCAGCCGTTGTACCCAAATGGACCGCCTCGCCACCAGCATCCCTTGCGATGTTGGGAGGAAAATACGGGCTTGACTTCAAAGTATTTTGGATTGTTACGCATTCACTGCACGAGCTTACTTTCTTGCTTGCCCTCGTCTTCTGCTGGAAGATAGATCCGGTTAGAAATTGGTTACTACTGCTGTTTTTGCTTCATGTCGCCGTACGGATTTGGACACTAATCTATTTTGCTCCGAATATCATCGATTTTCAAAAAATTGCAGCATCCGGCACAACAGACACAGATTTGCTCAACCGTACTTCTCAATGGCGAATTCTCAACTACTTCCGTGTGGGAATCTTTGTGGCTATCTCATTCGGACTTATCCCGTTATATGTCATGGTCATGAACCTACGTATCAAACTCCTGTAAAGTCAGGAATGCCCCTTGGACACATTACCTACAGACAATAGGAATACGGTACTGACAATCAGCAATGCCCCTACCCAATCCAGTGCCTGGAAGGATACACCCAACCATAACACCGCGATCAGCGTGGCAGACAAGGGTTCAGCCGAGGTAAGGAGACTGGCTGTCTGCCCACCAATCAATTGTACGGCTTTCAGGTATACGTAAAATGGAATCAATGTACCGAACAGTACCACGAAGACGGTATTTGCATACGTGTACCCATCCCATATAATTTCCTCAACATCCCAGGGTGGTCTGATCAGCGAAATTCCAATACCGCCGATAAACAACCCCCAGCCGATGACACTCAACGCGCTATACTTGGCAAGTAGCCTACCCGGCATCAGGGTATATAATGCTAAACTGACTGCCGATGCCATACCCAGGGCAAAAGCCAAGGGCGATATATTCAACGAACGGATATTTCCGTGGGTTACCAAAAGGAAGGTGCCCAGCACGGCGAGAAAAATAGCCAAATATCCCAACGCATTGAGGCGTTTGCCATATCGGACCGCCAGATAAACGGCGATCAATACCGGCGCCGAAAATTGCAGGATAGTCGCCGTAGCTGCATTGGAATGTTTTATGGCTGCGAAATAGGAATATTGCACGGTAAGCATACCAACGATACCGAAAATGAGTAAACCCCGACGATCACGCCTGTCCTGCCAAATCACCCACACATTACTGTCTTTCCGCAGTAGGGCCACAAGCAATAGCAATACACCTGAAGTTAACATGCGTACCGCCATCAACCATTCCACAGGCATCGCCCGCTCTTGAAATAAAAATTGGCCGCAGGTCCCTGATACGCCCCATAATGTGGCCGCTAGTAGGGCCATGAGTACTCCCTTTAGATGACTATCCATGCCTTAAGTAATGTAGGCAAAGATAAATCGAATATCCTGCATTACCGCGCGGTTAGAAAACTATCGTTTGGCACGCTCATACTGCACGGGCCACGCGACATTATCACCCAGTCCAGCGGCAGCTTTCAACGGGAAATAAGGGTTGCGCAGCAGCTCCCGGGCCATCATCACGGCATCGGCATCACCATTAGCTAATATCGTTTCTGCTTGTACAGCATCCGTAATTAAACCCACAGTGGAAGTTAATATGCCGGTCTCCTTTTTGATCTTCGAAGCAAAAGGTAACTGGTAAGCTGGCCCTATGGGAATTTGCTGGTGGCTTACCAATCCTCCTGTTGATACATCAATCAGGTCGACGCCTGCCATTTTCAGGATTTCGGCCAGCCGTACCGAATCGTCGCCGTTCCATCCCCCCTCAGCCCAATCGGTTGCAGAAATGCGGACCAACAGCGGTAAATCAGCCGGCCAAACCGTCTTTACCCCCTCAATAACTTCCAGCAACAGCCGGATGCGGTTGCCAAAACTTCCACCATAATTATCTACCCGCTGATTGCTCAGCGGGGATAGAAACTGATGCAACAGGTAACCGTGTGCTGCATGAATCTCAACCACCTGAAAACCTGCCCGGAATGCCCGCTCCGCAGCCTTCGCAAAGTCGGTGACAACGTTGTGGATACCTGCTGTATCCAGTTCTGCCGGCATTGGGTAATTGTCGGCGAACGCCATTGCCGACGGCGCCACAGGCGCCCACCCTCCCTCCTCCTCGGCCACCTTGCCCCTTCCCTTCCATGGCACGGCCGTACTGGCTTTTCTACCCGCATGCGCGAGCTGAATACCCGGCACGCACTGCTGGTCTTTGATGAACGCGGTAATTTGCATTAACTTTTCGATGTGTTCATCTTTCCAAATACCCAAATCCCGTGGTGATATCCGGCCTTCCGGAGAAACTGCCGTAGCTTCGGAAATGACCATCGACGCCCCACCAACCGCCCGGCTACCCAAATGCACCAAGTGCCAATCGTTCGCGAATCCATCGGTCGATGAGTATTGGCACATGGGCGATACAATGAGCCGGTTTTTCAACGTGATGCCTTTGATGGTTAAGGGATTGAAAAGCGTAGACATATGCAATGCGATTATGTATTGCAAACTACGATAAAATAGCTTTTATATGCAAGTTGAAAGAAAGGGATTAGACCTTCCGACCGGTCACATAATGGTCGATTGCCTGTTTCAGGAACCGGCCAAAAGCTGCACCACCGATTTCAGTGTAGCGGGGATCGGCCACGTAGAGTTCTCCAAGTCCTTTGTACGCTTCCTCCTGATCACCCGGTTTACCCCAAAACCGCAGAATATAATGATAGTGCCTATCGATTTCCTGCTGAACCTGTTCGGAAGCGGGATCCGCACCCCGGCCACAAAGAGAAGCCAACGTTTCCCAATTTTCTTTAAAGCCGGATTTCAGCATTTCAAATTCTTCCTTGCGCATGCCAGTAAGCACGTTTTCCGATTGCTTCACCTGATCCGGCCATTTCTCCAGGGCTTCTTTTCGCCATGCACTGGCCTGCTCCTTCGGGAGACCTTCATACAATTCTTCGTAATTCATCTTGATTTTTCCTTTGATGTGTAAAATCGTTTTATCCAATGTTTCCATGAGTCGGTCGATACGCTTCCTGCGTTCTTTCAACAGCTGCTTTTGATCCATTAACGCACTTATCCGGTCAAAGTCCGGGCGGTTGATCAAAGCTGCAATCTCTTTTAGTCCAAAATCCAGTTCCTTATAGAAAAGGATTTGCTGCAACCGCAGCAGTTCGCCTTCACCGTATAACCGATACCCTACAGCGGTACGGATCGACGGCTTCAGCAGGCCGATCCGATCGTAGTGATGGAGCGTGCGCACACTCACACCAGCGGCCTTTGCAAGCTTCTTTACCGTGTATTGTGTCATGTTTTTATCCATTGTTCCGACAAAGGTAGGCTATGACGTAAGGTAAGAGTCAAGAACTTTTTTCATTTTTTTTTAAGCAGACCTGGAATAGATCCTAAAGGGGTGCCGAATCAGCCCGCACCCAGGACACGGAAAGGCAGGAAATGGACCGCAAAAACCGGTAGCAAAACAGCCGGTAGATCGGGCTAAAACGATCTGAAATTGGGCCGATTGGTAAACGGCGAAAATATCCACGGGATCGATGTCAATATGATGAGCAAGCCAATCGTAAACCAAACGGCCATGGTTCTGTACTTTTCAATATCCGTTGGCCTGCGTTTTGCCTTAGCCGAACCGATCGTAATAACCACAACCGCCAACAACATCATCAAACTATGCTCCATACCGAAAAAACGGGCATCCCGTTGGTGTACCGCCTCCCTGAAATTATGCAGAAAGTAATCAACCAGGGGGCTGATCGCATACAAAGCGATTCCCAAAAGGAACTGAATATGCACAACCGTAGCAGTCCAATGCCGGATGGAATGATCGAAACGAGAGAATTTCCGGTTAGTAAACCATCCCTGGTAGGCACGGAACACTGCAAAAAGCAAACCCGCCAATACCACCCAGCGAATCAGCGAATGCAAAGCCAACAAGGTTACATACATGCTATAATCAGATACCGTCTTCGTGTACTTGCAAATAAACGAAAAATTCAGTGCGGCAGCAACCCACTACGGGTTAAGAACGGGTCTATTTATATCAAAAAAGACAAAGAATTGTCATTTTTCTTCAAAACTAATTCCGTTGTTATGGTTAGTTTTGCTCGATTTTTTGCCCATTTATATAACCCGATTGAATCACATGCCAGACAAAATCCCGCTTTTACGTGCTACTGCAAGTCTCATTGTTTCTTTTTTTATCGTTGGCATGCCATCGGTGTCCGTCGGTAAACAGGACTCTACACATACCAAACCGTATCTTCCCGACCATCCCGGCATCGCCCCTTATCCGGTAGTATCCGGCGGTGCTTTCACGGGAAAGCCTGTCAGTGCGTCGCCTGACCCATTGGTATCCTATGTTTGGACGCGGGAAAGTGAGGAACTGCAGGTATACCATTTAAAACCTGTGAAAGTCTCTACAGAAACTGCGCCAAGCTTCGCAAACGCGGAATCTGCATTGACCGATGATTGCTTTATAAAAGTCAACGGTGAAGGGTCTATCCGTTTCGATTTTGGCGTGGAGAGCGCAGCATGGATCGAGTTTGACAGTCCGGACCTGAGCGGGGAAGTACAGATGAGTGTCAGTGAGTACAATCAGCCTGCGGTCGTCAATTCGGGACCGCAATCTCCCCATAAAACTGGAGTACCGGTTAAACATGGAAATACCTACCGGTTGGAGCTGAATGCGGAGCTGTATGAAGGTGTGCGGTTCGGATGGATACACGTAACCAGATTTGACAAGCCCTGGCATATTAAAAATATCCGTTTGGTCTGCCAGACAAAACCTGTTAACTACGCCGGGCATTTCGAGAGTTCCGATACGTTACTGAACCGGATATGGTACACGGGAGCTTATGCCGTCAAACTGAACTTGCTGAAAGACCACATGGGAGCGATCTTGGTGGACCGGGGCGACCGGCATTCGTGGACGGGGGATGCACATATCTCTCAGGGAGTCAGCATGGTTGCTTTCGGGAATTATGACATGGTAAAACACAACCTGCAGCGGACATCCGTAGATAATAATTCCATCGAAAGTTACTCGCTCCTGTGGATTCATAGTCTTCTCGACTATTACTATTATTCCGGTGACGAGGCATTCTTACGCTCACACTTGGCCACCCTTAAGCGTAAGATCGATCACGCAGCCCAGGTAACCGTCGACGAGATTAACCTAGGTTTCTATGGCTGGGATGAACGGCTCGGTGCAGGCTTCGAAACCCCAAACAACCCGGAGAACCGGCATGCTTACCGTTTATTGTATGTGCAGACCTGCGTAGCCCTTTCCAAGGCTTTGGCCACGTTGGGCGAAAAAGGGTTAAGTGCCGACTACAGACAATTGGCTGATGCCAAGCTGCAGGAGATCCGGAAAGATCCATCGTGGTTCGGAGCGATTGGATTGCATGCGGCAGCGGAAGCGGTAAACGGCGGTTATTTAACGGAAGATGAGTCGAAAGCACTGGTAAACAAGCATTTTCTTGACACGGCTAACATCATCTCTTTTTCACCATTCAACCAGTATTTTATCATCAGGGCATTGGCCAACAGCGGCTTACATCAGGAAGCACTCGTGGCAATCAACCGGACCTGGGGCGGACAGCTTCGGCTTGGGGCAACCACGTTTTGGGAATGTTTCAGGCCGGAATGGGCAAATGTGATCCAGCCCAATGACCCAGTCCCCAATGGGCAGCACGGCTACACAAGCTTATGTCACCCGTGGAGCAGCGGCGCAACCCGATGGCTTTCCGAAGAAATACTGGGCATCAAACCGGTGTCACCGGGTTTCAAGCGCTTTCAGGTTATCCCCCATCTTTCCAATACGTTGGGTGCCGTACGCGGCGACGTACCAACGCCGTTGGGTACCATCCAATTTGACATCGACGTAAATCAGGGCGTTGCACATCTGCAATCACCTTCGGGTAGCCTGGCTACTGTAGGCATACCGAAAATGGGCAAGCAGATACGCCGTATTTCCGTCAATAAACAGGATGTATACCCCAATCGAGATGGGCAGGACCCGTCCTATGCAAACCCGACGGAAGACGATGGATTTGTATACCTTCCCGATCTTCCGCCGGGCACTTACCGCATTGCCATGGAATATGGGGGCCGCGGAACCAAACATCCATCTCCCGACCTAAAAAAACGCATCGATAATGCGGTCCGACTGGTTTCGGTCGATAGTACGACCACAACCGATTGGATGGCCCATTACGGGCAGGATGGTTACTTGCTGTTTGATCACCCCGATACTGCCGTCAACGTAGGGACACTGCCCGGCTACATCGAAAAAATTGCATGGAAAAGCGAAGGGACAGGTGCTCCGCGTTTGGGTAACTGGCAGATGAAGGATGGCCGCTCACTGGCTATACTGGCCACACAAAATCCCATGGCCTGCTATCAGACTTATTATATCGACATCATGGCCCAACCTGAAAAAGCATACCAGGTGACGCTCCGCACTGCCGAGCTGGGCACAAATGGCAAATTCGTGATCGATCTATTTGACCAACGGACCAAAAATCTGATACACCCTACGGTGTTGGTGAAAACTTCGGGAAAAGCCCGTTACTACACGTTCGCGGCTAAGGGCCCCGTCCGGATACGATTGAGCCACTTGGAAGGTGAGGATGCAGGAATCAGCGGTATTTTCTTCCAGTAACAAACGATTAAAAAGCGTATTTACACAAACTTTTTCAATAGCGTAAGCATCTTCTGATCCAGTTTTTGACCGTACCAATCGACGTATTGGACATCGTTTCTCCGGGAATTCAGGATCCCGAAATCTCCATCAAATTCCCACAGTGCGAACCCGATACCGTGTTCCGTCAAAATGGAAAACATATCGTCCATCCATGCCAGTGCCACAGGATGCGGGGTTTCCCGCCATGCACCGCATTCACCGCAGTGTACGCCCGTCCCCTGTTCCACCAACGCAATCCAGGGTGCGAAATGCTTCCGCAGCCATGACTTATCCTGCAACTGCCCATTGTCCATACTGGGCCAAGACACTTCGGGCAGGTCATCCGGATGTTGGAAAACCCAGGGTGCTTTATAGTGGGATACCAACCCCGGTGCATAACCCCGGCAACTTTGCGCTACATCCAGTTCTGCAATATTATCGATCACCTCGGCACCGATGTTGTTGCCATCGGCAATGACCAGATGTTTGGGATTGACCAACCGTATCGCGTCAAATCCTTTCACAATAAGCGACCGGTACAGTGCCGCGGGTACGGCACTTCGGCGTGAGAACTGGTCGTTCATATCTTCCCGTAAACAGGGCTCGTTTAACAGGTCAAAGCTAATCTGATCCCGGGTTTTATTTCGAAATACCTTCGCCCAATACGCCCAATGGAAGGTAAAAGCTTCCTGCGCTTCGGGATCTTTCCACAGGTTGTAGGGTTCCTCAAATCCGGCATTAATGCAAAAACCAGGGGCACGATGCAGGTTTAAGCTCACATGCAGGCCGTGACGGTTAGCCCGTTCCACCAGTTCCACCACCTCGTGTACCCGCTCTACGTCGATGTGATAAACTTCCTCCTTTGTGATGGGCCTTGTCCGGTCGAAATCCAGGTAATACGGATACGCCATCGGAACGCGGATAAAATCAAACCCCCAATCGGCCATCCAACGGAAGTATTCCTCCGGTGTGCTTTGCCGTTTATTCCCTGAGTCCGGATTGAAAAAGTCCAATACATTGAATCCTTTCCATCGGGGAAGTTTGTTCACCGGCTTTGCCGGCAGCAACCCAGCTTTATGCAATAAAGATAAACCCGGGGCACCCAATGCCAGTGCTCCGGCTTTTTTTATCATTTCCCGTCTTTGCATGGTTCGTCTTTTTATTTATCGGATATTAAATCCCGGTAATTGATCAATCGGATACCACGCCGGTCAATCTGTCCGGAAACGTCTTTATCTGTCAAGGCTTTAAACACCCCATACCGATCCGCTGCTACATTTTCATAGCCGACATGCCCCATCCCCTGTGTCTCCAGGTCGTCGTATGCAGGGTGTTCCACAAGTAGGTAGGTGCCCGGTGTTATCCGCTTGATCCCGCGTTTGAGGTTGGCTGCTTTCTGTTCGGCAGACACCTCATTTCCGCTCCATGAAGGAAACGGTTTCACATCGTCTGTATGGACAGACAGGCGGTATTCTCGTGCAAGCTTTTCAACCAGTTGCTTTGTTTCCTCGGAGAAACGCAGGCACCCCATATGCTCCGATAGATGGCTGATATGGGGTATTTTTTTCAGTGCAAGCTCAATCTGTGCCCGCAACTCGCGTTCAATCTCTTCGATATTCCAATTGCGTTCGGTGATGCTACCTGCATCCGGAAGCTGCTGATTTTTCCACACAAACGGCAGGAAGTAGCCATCCGCATCGGTGATGCTCGGACAGTGTGTGAGTGGCCTCCATTTTACATGTTTCCATTCACTGGTTAATGTTAGGTGGATGCCCACATCCAAATCCGGCCGTTCGTTGAGCAATGCCGCCGCCTCTTCAAACCAGGCACCGGGAACCATCACCTCCACAGATCGTACAATTCCCCGTTCATAGGCTGCTATTGCCGCGGCATTGATCGATCTGGATACCCCCATGTCATCTCCACGCACCAATAATCGGATATCCTCTTGGGCAGTTAAGGGTAAAATGCTCCATACCAACGCACCGGCCGCCAGCAGCAGGCGGTGCGTGCTTTTCCTGAAAAATCGGGGTATACTTTTCACAACCTAACAAACATACATAAATAGCCTATTATATGCAATTTAAGATGAAACCATACGGGATGGAGGTACCGGTCCTATCAACTTCTACGATGCAAGGGGGATGATAATATTTCTCTTGCCGGATAATTAGTTTGCTGAATCCGCGTTTTAATAAATAGTTACACAATTATAGATCGGCTTTTCCGCAACGCATCGGCTATGGCTGGCACAAAAGCTACAGACAAAATAAAATTACTGATTGTCGATGATCAGCAGATCATTATCGACGGCCTTACGTCCCTTTTAGCGAGCAGTAACACCATTGAGGTAGCAGGCGGGTGCTCAAACACGCACGAATTGCTTCAAACGATCGAAGACCTGGTTCCTGATGTGATATTAATGGACCTGAACATGCCCGGGATGGATGGAATCGAATGTGTGAAGAATATACTGGCAAACGATCCCGGACAGAAAATATTGATGCTCACCGGATACGACGACACGGAACTCATCCGTGAGGCACTCGCCCGGGGAGCCATGGGCTATGTGCTCAAAAATGTGGCGAAAGACGAACTGATAACCGCCATTGAGCGCGTGTACGAAGGCAGGCGTTACCTAGATCAACAGGTACAGAACCGGGTGATCGATGTGTTCCTGGAAGGTGCAGGAACCTCCAAGGACCACAACGGTTCAGCAGCCGAATCATTCAACCTTTCCCAGCGCGAAATCGAAGTACTGAAATTGATTGCCGAAGGAAAAACGAGCGGCATGATAGCCGAAACATTGTTTATCAGCACGAACACGGTTGACACACACCGCAAAAACATCATGGCCAAGTGTGCGGTCAGAAACATCGCAGAACTGGTGTCATTTGCCAATAAGAACGGGTTACTATGAAAGATTGGTAATCCAATCTAATGGCAGTGAAACAGTAATAAAGGTGCCGTGTCCCTTGTCCGAGTCGATCGTGAGCTGCCCGCCCATCACCGCTGCGCGCGACCGGATGTTCTGCAACCCGATGCCGTGTTCATCCATCGTCCCATTCGGGTCAAAGCCCTTTCCGTCGTCTTCAATGGATATCACCAGGGTTTTCTCATGGCTGATCAATTGAAGCGTGATCGACGTGGCCGAAGCATGCTTAATCGCATTGCCCAACAGCTCCTGCACAATCCGGTATATATTCACGCGTGCCGTTTCCGAAAACAACTGTTCCTCCAGTTTTTTGAAGAACTTAATGTGTATCGATGGATAGGCTGTTTTTAATTTGTTCACCAGCTCTTCAATGGCCGGAATCAACCCAAGCTTACTGAGGGTAATGGGCATCAGATTATGGGATACGGTACGGATTTCCTGTTGGGTATGGTCCAGGTCCGTCATAATCATTGCCAGCTTTTCCGGCGACTCGGGATGATGGAGCTGCTCGCCCAATAACGTCAGCTTCATGCGGATAGCTGCCAGTTGAACACCGCTGCCGTCATGTAGTTCCTGTGCAATCCGCTGCCGTTCCCGCTCGATACCGGTGAGCAGCACGCGGGTACTGCGCTCGCGTTCATCCGCCAATTCGACCAACATACGGTTGTTATCTTCATAAAGTGCCTTAAAGCGGTAAAGCATCAGCGAGAAAACCACCAACACTTCCCAAAGCATCGCCCAAAACATCATGTTGAGGGTATGGGTTGTCCAGATAAATAGCGGATAGTATTCGGCAAATCCAAAAGCCAAGCCGTTATTATACAGGCCCATCTGCCGGAGGCAGGCGATTACGATACTTACGGCGTGCAAGCTGAATCCGATCAGGAACCAACTGGTTTCTGTTTTCCGCCGGAGGCGGAACAGCAAGATAAGCAATACATAAACAACGGTGGTCCCCGCAAGGGTGAAGAGCAGGGCATTGGCCCCGATTGCCCAGGCGGTAAAACGTGGGGGCAGCCAGCGGTAGCTCAAGGCCACAGCAACAAAAAACACCGCTGCAATCATAAACCACCGGAATATCCGGTCAATGCGCGGTATCAATCGCCACGTCGAGAAATATTCGCGGAAGAAGGAAAGGCCGGCGATCAGGTAGGCGTTGGTCAATAAGAAGCCTGCTATGCGTTGGATGCCCGGGTTATCCGGCCATACGTTTTTAAATCCCAGCCCGATATCACTGTAGATGTAAAGGATACCAATCAATACGTATCCAAAAAAAGACCATTGCCGCCGTTGCCGGGTAATCCAGAGTACAATACCGAGGAAAACAAGGAACGTCGTATTCAGGAAAAAGAAATAGTTGATATACCGCGATTCGTACAGGGAATAATCCATCCGGGCCTGCGCATCCCATAGCAGCAGATTGAAATGCAGGGAATACATGGGAGACGCTACCCGGATGTAACACGTGACTTCACCATTCGGAGGCATGGCTAACGGGTACAGCAGGTTCTGATGCGGGATGCGGCGATGGGAAAAAGAGTAAGCAGTGCCCGATTGCAGGGTGTCAGTGACCCTTCCATCCGTCACGCTATAAAAAGAAACCTCGTGGATATTCGGATTAATGAGTTCGACCAGCAGCGATCTATCGGTACTGTCTGTATGCTGGAAAGGAATTTTTAGCCAGAAAGCGCCCTGTTTGAGTCCAAAGTTGAATCCCGCTTGATCGTGGCGCTCAAAGCCCGCCACATGCCCGTCCAGGATATCGCTTAGCTGAATCCTGCCCGTCCGATCGTGAAACACTTCAGCACGCTGTCCAAGAGGTAGGTGGATAACACTGTCGGGCAACGGGGCCGCCTGCGCGTAGGCAACGGGTAGTAGAGCGAAGTACAAAAGCAGCCGAATCATACCCTAAGTTACAAGAATACACTCGGAAAATACAAATACATCAGATCAATGGGAGAAAAATACCCGATTCAGGGGATCGGGCAGTCACCGGTTTAGGTGACTGCTCACCCCATCCGGTGATTTCCACCAAATACCCGATTCGGGTGTTGGGCGAGCCGGATGCATGTCGTTGTTTTGCATCAGTCATCATCAAATAAGGAGGACAATATGAAAACGTTATTAATAAGCCTGACCCTCGGAGGATGTATTTCTTTACTGTCTTGTAAAGACGATTTTTTTAGTCCGGACGATCGCCAATCCGATGATATCCATTCCCGCATTGAACTGGATATGCCCAAGCCGGATGGCACAGGCAAAAATACGGTTTTGGAAACAGACGAATCGTTAACAGTGGCTTCCAACCGGCCCATCACGTTGCGTGTGGATAATCCGTTTGAAACCGTAAGCCATGTTGAATGGATGGTAAACGGTGAAAAAATCGGTGAAGGAAACAATCTGGAAACCACACTGACCGAAATCGGCGTACATAAACTCACGGTAAATTACCGGATCGGCAAAGGACGTTACCATCGGGAGGTAGACGTATATACTTACGTCACCAAGCGCCTTTCGTTTCACATTACCCCGGAGCAGAATCTATGTGGCCGGGTGGCCATCGGCATCACTCAACACCTGCCTAATGGCGGAAAGATCGGTCCCGGCTATTCCAAAGCGACCGTTCAGGAAATCTGCACTGCCGACGGACGCAAAACCGCAACAGCCGCTAATATCGAGGTCAACTTTTTCAGCCAAACACCCAAGCTCGAAGTAGAGCTGATCGAACCGCGTGAGGTGAAAGATGACAGCCGTACCCGTTTCTGCGTGCTGATTTTTTTCTGCATAGGCGGTTCTCCCGGTTCACAGATTGCAGCTGCCCAATTGTATGAAACCTATACGTATGAAGGAGAAGCGCTGAATCAGCTTAAGGCTGGCACGTATCGCAGCGGTGCCTGCGAAATCACCATCCATTAAACAAATCGTAAAACGCAACGAACACAACCATGAAGAAACTAACAACGGCCAGATTACCCCTCAAGGCGGGGGTTTATGGCATACTCGGCTTATGGCTTACCGTACTTTCGTCGTGCAGCCGGTACTATTACCAAGCCAATCCAGTCAATGCACCCATGCTGAGCAAACAACACGACGCCAACGTCACAGCTTCCGTGGATGATTGGTCGGAATCCAGGGCGTTTAACCTGCAAGCGGCGTATTCTCCGGTAAACTACGTAGGCATTATCGGAGGGTGGTCTAATTTCAACTACCGCACCACCTCTCCCGAACCGGAGAAGGGAGATGTCAACGCACACGCACGCCTGTTAGAAATCGGGGCCGGAGGGTATTATCCCGTTTTTAACAATGGACGCGGATTGGAACTCATTGCCGATACGTATGTAGGCTATGGCGGTGGCGCGTTGAACAGCGATGTCAACATGGATTTTTCGCGCACCTTCATTCAGCCGGGTTTCAATCTTTCCACTCCGTACTTCGATGCGGGCGTCCATGCGCGTTTTTCAGGAATCAAGTACCGGAATTTCGACAGCAACGGCCGTGATGAGGAATACATCCGTCGGCAAGGTCTCGAAGGGATTACCGATACCCGGCATTATTTTTTCGAGCCGACATTGACGCTCCGCGGTGGCTATAAATTTGTCAAACTGCAGGCGCAGTTGGTAGGCGTAGTTCCCTTAGGCCAGGTTGATTGGCATTACAACGAAAGCCAATTTACCTTAGGACTTTATTTCTCCATAGACGACTTAATGGACTTCGTGCGTAGTAGATAAACATTGCGTTTAACCGGTCGTAGCTTAACCCGCGTTGGAATTATTCTCCAGTTCAACGACCCGCTTCTCCACAGATTCCATGATTTCGGTCAAACTGGTGATGGCCTCATCCCTGATGGGGCTATCAGCCATTTTCTGTTCCAGGCGTTTCATCCGCAAGGCTAATTCATCCAGGCGCTCTTGTAACCCGTAGAAATCAGCAGCAGGTTCCTGCTCTTTTTTCTTGAATAGCGGCAGTGCGACAACGACCAGCGCAATGATGGCAAGGGTAATAGCGAGGTAAGCAATCATGGTGTCTTCTTTTTCTGGGTTTTTATTCTCTTCATTTGTTTGTTCTGGATAAATAATAGCTGATTGGGCGGGATGCTGCGGCGGCTCCTCGGCAGAATCTATGGCTATTTGCTCCATCGGTGCTTCATCCACCGATAGGTGTATCAGGTCTTCGGTACGCGCGACGTATGCCTTATAACCTGCAAGTTGCTTTCGGTATCCCTTCCCTGGCCTTTCGAATATATCCGCAAATACCTGTTTACGCAAGGCAGCAAGCCCCGCTTCATCCGTTGCTTTCATAGACCGCCAAGCATTGTACCACCGCTCAATGCCATTTACAGGATTGCTGGATAACTGTTGTTTGAAACAGTCGTAATCCAACGTCTCACAGGATATCCTAAAAGTAGTATCCGGCGAAACCGCCTTATCTGTTGCCAAAAAATTTATGGTTTCCCGGATGATTTCAAATTTCGCACGGTCTGCCTGCCCCTGCGCAAGGGTACTCCAAACCATTGCGGTTGTACATATTAACGTCAACAAACCTCTCCGCATATTTTAAATTAATTACAAAACTTAATTTCCCATACTTTTCTCGTGGGCTAAAATACTCTTTTTTTCAAATATCAATCCAGAAATGCGATAAGCTGCTCCAACAGGGAGATCTGCCGTTCATTGATCAGCTGCTTGGCCTCCGGCAGCGTAAACCAGCCCGATTTGTCTATTTCCGGAAATGAAACCCGCTTGCCCGAACGGGGTGGCCATTCCAATTCGAAGGTATTGCTTACCACTTTTTCCGGATCCAGATCCCCTTCCATGGCCCAGCAAAACACATATTTGCCGCCTTTCTGAACGATGGCATCCAATGGAATAAAAGGACCGGGTAGACATAGCCCTGTTTCCTCTTCAAACTCACGGATAGCTGTATCCAGTGGATTTTCAGGCGGGATAATCTCGCCTTTGGGAATAGTCCAAGCTCCGGCATCTTTTCGTACAAAAAAGGGACCACCGGGATGCACCAGAAAGAATTGGATACCCCGATCGATTCGGCGGAACAGTAAGATGCCGGCACTTTGTTTCATGGTGGTTACTTATGCAATTTTACTAAATTCGTGACATGAAAACAAACTTCACCGCAAGTCTTAAATAACCGATGTTTTACCCATCGTTAGTTGCTGTTTTGGGTATGGCCTGCCTCACCGGAAGGGAGCCGCAATTCTCCGCTGAAACCATTGACGACCGGATCGAGGTGGGACATGACCTGACAATTGGCGACGTAGATGGCGACGGCAAACCGGACATTATACTTGCGGACTCTCATCGGGTGGTCTGGTATCGCAACGGGGACTGGAAACGATTCGTCATGGTGGAGAACCTAACGAATTACGACGGTGCGTGCGTTGCTGCCCGTGATATCGATGGAGATGGAAAAGCCGAGATAGCCGTGGCATCGGATTCGGTATACTATTTGATCCGCCCTGAAAATCCAACCCACTTATGGACACCGATATCGCTCCGCCAAGCCCCTACTGCCCACCGGGTACAATGGGTAAAAGTGAGTGACAGCACCTACCAATTGGTGGTGTTACCGAAACACCGCATGGAAAATCGGGACGGCCAAGCGCAGGCCGCAAACATACGGATGTATGAAAAGCCTGCAGAGCTAACCCTACTGTGGAAGGAGCGCTTTGTCGAGCTTCCTCTTCCTCTAGCACACGATCTGGACGTGTACGACTACGGCGACCGAGAAGTCCTTTATATCAGCGGCGAGGGCGGTATCATGGGATTCTATTTTAAAGATGAACGTTGGGTCCGTAATACAGCCGATTGGCTGGCCAGGGGGCGTCGGCTCGGCAAGGCAAGCATCGGTACCGTGGTCAGCCGGAACGCACATGTTTTTGCGGCTATCGAACCGCATCACGGCAATATGGTATCGATCTATACACCCGGACTCACTGATAGCGCATTGGTGTACGACAAAATCAAAAGGAAGGTACTTGAACGGAAGATGGAAATGGGATATGGACTGGGAATGGCTGATTTTTTGAATTTAGGACGGGATCAGGTGGTCGCCGGATGGAAAAAGCCCAACGAAGATGGTCATTTTGGAATCAAATTGTACGTACCGTTTAACCCATATTGGGAAGCGATTGACGTTTATTGGTTAGATCGTGGAACCATTGCCTGCGAAGATCTCGATATTGAAGACTTGGATGGCGATGGCAAACCCGACATCGTCGCATACGGCAACGCAACCCATAACTTGAAAATCTACTGGAACCGAACGGAATGGCAGCTTTAGCTTCAACGCTTTTCATCATTGATTTCCAGCCAATAACCGTCAGGATCCTGGATATAGAGCTGTTTGACACCATCCACGCGTGTCCCGACTTTACCCGGCTCATTCTGCACGTTGTAGTAGGTAATGCCGAATTTTTCAAGCTGATCCACAAACGCATCGATAGACGCCACACTGAAGCAAATGTGGGTATTCCGGCTATGTTCTTTGCGCTCGGTTGCATCTGCAACAAGATGCAGGGAAAACCCTGGAGCGATCTCCAACCACACATGCTTTCCTATTTTAAAAGGTTCGGGAAGGGTATCCAATTGCAATACTTCCCGGTAAAATGAAGCACTCTTCTTGAGGTCCAACACGGACAATGCCATGTGATTAAAGCTCCCTTTGTTTGCCTGCGAGTAACTTTTCAAGGAAATTCCGAGAAAACACATCCCCAACAAGGTGTATAAAATCAACGATTTTTTCATCTATGTATAATTTGCTTTTTATCGGCGATGAAGCTGTCATGATTTAATTATTTCACTGTGTGATTTTTGAAAATCATGACGGTTTCATAACATTATGGATATAACAGATATTGTTTACGCATTTCTTTGTAGTCGCTCAACCCCGGCTCCCAGGATTTTCGTATTTCTGCTTCACTCAGGCCATCCATCACTTGCTTTTTAAATACATCGTTTCCGATCAGTGCTTCAATCCGGCCCATGGCCGGGCTTTGCGAAGCGTCGAAAAATCGTTCTTTCTCGGGGAAGGCCTTATAAAGCTCAAGCATCCATTGCAGGTTAATGCGCCCCGAGGCATGCAATTCCTTTATATCATAATCCCTCAGATCTATTCCATAGCAGATTTTATCCCGGTGTAACGGTGCCTCAGACATGCCGGGTATGCTTACCGGCTTAAAGGAAAATTCATATTGCCCTTTCAACTCAGGTGCGCCCAAGACCGTAAAGGGCATATACGTGCCCCTCCCTTGGCTGATAATCGTACCTTCAAACAAACACAAGGATGGATAAAGAATAATGGATGCCTGCGAGTTAAGATTTGGGGATGGGTTTACAGGCAATTCATAATATAGGTCGTGGGTATAGTTCTCCATTCGGACGACTTTGATGTCGCATTTGACACCGTTGGCAAGCCATCCCTCCCCGTTCAGCATGTGGGCAAACTCTCCCATGGTCATCCCGTGTGCTATCGGTATCGGAAATTTCCCGATACCCGATTTAAACCGCATATCCAACACCGGTCCATCCACAAATCCATTGGGATTGGGGCGGTCTAAAATGATGAGTTGCTTGCCGTATTCCGCGCAAGCCTCCATGATATCCGCCAAGGTATTAATGTAGGTGTAAAACCTGCAACCCACATCCTGAATATCAAAAATAAGGACATCCAGTGCGTCCATCTGTGCCTTGGATGGCTTTCTGTTTTTGCCGTACAACGAGACGATGGGTATCCCGGTCTGCGGATCGACTTCATCCCTGACGATGGCCCCATTGCTCGCATTTTGGCGGAATCCATGTTCGGGCCCGAAAATCATCTTGATATCAACCCCCAGTGCAAGCAGACTATCCACGCTCAACGTATTCCCGATGATGGACGTTTGGTTAATTACCATTCCCACCCGTTTGCCTTCCAAACCGGGCACGTAGCTTTCTACCTGATCGGCACCGGTAACGATGCCTTCCTGTTCTTCACGTTGCCCCGGGTTTCCGCCCGAGCGCTCGGCCGCCCCGCTGCATGAAGTCAATAATATCAACGCTAGTATCAATTTACATATCATGTCAGGTACTTTGAAAAGTATGGAAGCAAGTCTCTGCTTTAACAATAGCCGCAATCTAAGTAAAAGTTATTTCTAATGCAAAAGAACAGAGAAAGAAGCTGGGTACCGCCACCAACGTCTTCTTGTAGATACTTTGTAGACATGGAACGGATTGTCCGTAGATAATGTGTATGTAGTGAAATATTGGGCAGCCTTTATACACACATTAATTTTGCACGATGTTTTTGCTGGTGAAAGCACGGGTATCAGCAGTCTCTACCAACAGATGCCCCCTATAAGGTGTAACAACGCCAAAGCAGACAAATATTCGATCAAAAATGCAGCATCTTGTATCCGTCCTTTTTTTCTTGTGGCTTGTTACCGGCACGATAGCACAAGCGCAAACGATTTGGCATGTATCGCCGGATGGCAGTGGCGATGGCACGTCATGGGCTGCGGCCAGCAGTTTGACCGATGCGGTGGATAATGCTGTTGCAGGCGACGAACTCTGGTTGAAACAGGGAACTTATCCGATATCATCGACAATCTCGATCGATAAAACACTGGAAATCCTCGGGGGATTTTCAGGATTGGGAAACCAAAGAGATCCCGCCCTTTATCCCAGTATCATCGATGGTCAGCATGCTGTAAGCATCATAAGAACCGGATTGAACTCAAACGATATGCTTTTTGAAGGCATCTCTTTCATTAATGGCTATGCAGACATCGGCACCGACGTTAATGACATAAAGGGGGGAGCATTATACATATCGGGAAATGGTACACGCATTAACAACTGTATTTTCAGGGATAATACATCGGAAAACAGAATAGGTTCTGGCGCCATCTACCTATGGAATACAGATAATATCGTAATTGAAAATTCCCATTTTGAAAACAATCGCGTCATTCAAAATGACGGGTGGGCAGCAGGAAATATCGGCGGCGGTGCCATCCATATACGGTTTGGCACCAACAATCGAATTGAAAACTGCAGGTTTGTAAATAACTTCTCGTACTATAGTGGCGGAGCTATCGACGCTTGGGGGGAGGATGCCCAAATTATAAATTGTCATTTTGAAGACAATCGAAGCGGTGATAACGGGGGTGCAATTCTCGTCCGTTTTGAGCGTGCAATTATTTCCAATTCCGTTTTTAGGAACAATAGCTCAGAAAAAAGCGGTGGGGCTATTTACCTTAATGCGGATCCCTCGACCATAACAAACTCCATTTTTAGCGAAAATTCTTCTTTGGATAACGGCGGCGCTATTTTCAATAGCAGTGAACTTTCCATATTCAATTCATCATTCACTCAAAATACTTCCTCAGACAAAGGTGGTGCGCTATATAATGGCCAAAAACTCTCCGTATCCAATTCGCTGTTTAATCAAAACAAAACAACAACCCTAGGCGGTGCCATTTACAGCAGGGAGGAACTATATGTTACCAATTCAACCTTCGTTTTCAATGAAAAAACAGCGATTGCCCATCCGTATCGGGAAAGTTCAGAATATTACACTTATCAGACCCATATTTTTAATTCCATTTTCTTCGGTAATACAGCCGGAAACCTAGCGGATGTCGATTTATGGCCCGATGTGGATAGAGACGGTGAATACCCCGACCAAAGTGAAAAAGATTTCAGAAGAAATATATTTCAGGAAAACACGTACGGTTCCAATAATTTAATGGGAATAGACCCCTTGTTTCAGGATTTTTCCGGCGACGATTTTAGCTTGCGGAGCAATAGTCCGGCTATTGAATATGGAAGAAACCCGCTTTATACCGCGGTTGCAGGAACCGGACCGGAAACGGATAATGATTTAGGTGGAAACGACAGACTGTTTGGTGATCATGTTGATGCCGGGGCTTACGAACATCAATCGGCTTCGACGTTGACACCTCCGGGTTGTGTAACGAATGTAACACCCACCGATAATGCCACGGACGTCCCTATAGATGCCAACATCACCTGGGATGCCGTGGTCGATGCCACAGGCTACCGCATCTCCATCGGGACGACGTCGGGCGGAACGGACATCGCCGAAAACGTCGAGGTAACAACGGGTACAAGCTTTAATCCACCAGCCGATTTTCCCGAAAACGAGACCGTTTATGTTACCGTGGTTCCATACAACGCTGTGGGCAAAGCCACGGGATGCCCTGAAATCCGTTTTACCACGGAAATTTTACCCACCGTCCCCGGCTGTGCGACTAACATAGCGCCTTCGGACAACGCCATCGATGTTCCGGTGGATGCTACGATCACTTGGGATGCCGTGGTCAATGCAGACGGATATTACCTAACTATCGGCACGACTTCGGGCGGAACAGACATCGCCGATAACGAAGAGGTAACAGGCACAAGCTTTAATCTCGCGATGACCTTTGATGAAAACACGACTTATTACGTTTCCGTCATTCCTTTCAATGCTGTGGGGGAAGCAGAGGGCTGCACCGAAATCAATTTTACGACCGAAACTGTATTAAAGATTCCAGAATGTACGATCATCACAGCCCCTATTGACGACGCTACGGACGTTGCCATCGATGCCAGCATCAGTTGGACTTCTATTGACGACGCGGATGGTTACCGCATCTCCATCGGTACTACTGCGGGCGGTACAGACATTGCGGACAGCGAAGAAGTAACCGGGACATCGTATGCCCTGACCGGCGGTTTTGATGAGAACACAACCTATTATGTATCTGTCATTTCTTTCAACAATGCAGGGGAAGCAGAGGGCTGTACCGAAATTAGCTTTGTGACCGAGACCGTACTAAAGGCTCCAGAATGTACAACCATCACCGCGCCGGAAGATGAAGCGACTGATGTCGGGCTGGGTGCGGGGATTACATGGTCAACGGTGGACAGAGCCGATGGTTACCGTATCTTTATCGGTACCACAGCCGGTGGAACTGACATCCTGGACGGTGAAGAGGTAACCGGAACATCCTATACCCCCGCAACCGATTGGGAAGAAAACACTACCTACCATGTGACCGTTGTACCATTCAACGCAGCCGGGGAAGCCGAAGGGTGCACGGAGATCAGCTTCACCACCACTACGCTTTTGGTTGCACCCGAATGTACAACCATCACCGCGCCGGAAGATGAAGCGACTGATGTCGGGCTGGGTGCGGGGATTACGTGGTCAACGGTGGACAGAGCCGATGGTTACCGTATCTTTATCGGTACCACAGCCGGTGGAACTGACATCCTGGACGGTGAAGAGGTAACCGGAACTTCCTATACCCCCGCAACCGATTGGGAAGAAAACACTACCTACCATGTGACCGTTGTACCATTCAACGCAGCCGGGGAAGCCGAAGGGTGCACGGAGATCAGCTTCACCACCACTACGCTTTTGGTTGCACCCGAATGTACAACCATCACCGCGCCGGAAGATGAAGCGACTGATGTCGGGCTGGGTGCGGGGATTACGTGGTCAACGGTGGACAGAGCCGATGGTTACCGTATCTTTATCGGTACCACAGCCGGTGGAACTGACATCCTGGACGGTGAAGAGGTAACCGGAACTGCCTATACCACGGCAACCGATTGGGAAGGGAACACCACGTACTACGTAACCGTTGTTCCGTACAATGCTGCCGGAGAAGCCGAGGGATGTACGGAGATCAGCTTTACGACTGCTACCCTGCTCCGGGCACCCGAATGCACACCCATTACCTTTCCGGAAAATGAAGCGACCGATATCGGACTGGGTGCGGGGATTACGTGGCCGGTGGCCAACGGAGCCGATGGTTATCGTATTTACGTCGGCACCACCGCAGGCGGTACAGACATCATAGATGGCGAAGAAGTGACTGGAACCACCCATATCCCTACAACCGATTGGGAAGAAAACACTACCTACTATGTGACCGTTGTACCATTCAACGCAGCCGGGGAAGCCGAAGGGTGCACGGAGATCAGCTTTACGACCGCTACCCTGCTTCGGGCACCCGATTGCACAGCCATTACCAGCCCCGAAGACAGCGACACCGATATCGGACTGGGTGCAGGGATCACCTGGTCAGAAGCTGATGGTGCCGATGGCTATCGTATCTATATCGGCACCACCGCAGGCGGGATAGACATCGTGGACGGCGAAGAGATAACCGGAACCACCTATACCCCAACGACTGATTGGGAAGAAAACACTACCTACTATGTGACCGTTGTACCATTCAACGCCGCCGGGGAAGCAGAAGGGTGTGCGGAAATCCGCTTCACCACCACTACCCTGCTCCGGGCACCCGAATGCACACCCATTACCTTTCCGGAAAATGAAGCGACCGATATCGGACTGGGTGCGGGGATTACGTGGCCGGTGGCCAACGGAGCCGATGGTTATCGTATTTACGTCGGCACCACCGCAGGCGGTACAGACATCATAGATGGCGAAGAAGTGACTGGAACCACCCATATCCCTACAACCGATTGGGAAGAAAACACTACCTACTATGTGACCGTTGTACCATTCAACGCAGCCGGGGAAGCCGAAGGGTGCACGGAGATCAGCTTTACGACCGCTACCCTGCTTCGAGCTCCCGATTGTACCACCGTAACGAGTCCGATAGATGGAGCGGGCAGTACTTCGCTGGATGCGGACATTACATGGACACCGGTTGAAGGAGCCGAGGGATACCGCATCTCCATTGGTACCACACCCGGCGGAACGGAAATCGCAGACAACGAAACGGTAATGGGAACCGTGTTCCATCCTGCATTTGATTTTGCAGAAAACACCCCCTATTACCTGTCGGTCGTGCCCTTCAACGCTGCCGGCGAAGCAACCGGATGCTCCCAGACCCGCTTTGTTATCATCCCTGATGAAAACCAAACCGGCAAAGATGTCAGCCGGACCAAATATGGCTTTTCTCCTAATGGCGATGGAATCAACGATTTTTGGGAAATCGATGGAATTGAGCAATATCCCGATAATACGGTATCCATTTACAATCGATGGGGCGATAGGATTTTTGAAATCAGACAGTACGATAATCAATCCCGCGTATTTAAGGGGGTTGCCAACCAATTGACACGGCTGGGTGCAGGCATATTACCTGCCGGTACGTATTTTTTCATCATCCAATATCGCGACAATCAAGAAACGAAAAAAGTCGAAGGCTTTTTGGTACTTAAGCGCTAATGAAAAATAGGAAGAACTATATTGTGGCTATATGGGCAGTTTTATTCAGCCAAGGAATTGCTTTTTCTCAGCAAACTCCGCTGTTTCCGGCGTATAACTACAATCCGTTCATCATCAATCCTGCCTACGCGGGTATGACCCCCGGATCGGTAGTCAGTCTCAGTCATGACCGACATACCCGGAAAGTCGAAGGTACACCCACTAGCTCGTCGTTAAGTTTCCAATCCCCCCTATCGAACGGTCGGATGGGCCTAGGCGCCGCAGTTATCGATGACAGAATCGGTGTAACCTCGGCAACCACTGCCACCGTGGCATATTCCTATCAGCTCCTGTTTGACTTAAAACCCGGCCGACACGTTTGGGGGGATTATGATAAACACGTATTTTCCTTCGGGATGACCGCTGGAATTCAGCGGCTCCATGAAAACTTACTTGAATTGGGTATAGCGGACGATCCGGTGTTTGCGGAAAACCTGTCTGAAACCATTCCGGTCATCGGTGCGGGTATCCTCTACAATAAAGTAGGTTATTATGTTGGGGTATCGGTTCCCAATCTGCTCGGAGGCAAACTCGCTTCCCGACATCATGTGGAAGTTGTCGTACCGGTTTATGTATACCTTGGATATCGCTTCTTCGCCGATTTCTATAAAGAAATCATGGTAACCCCCAATGCATTGGTCAAATACGAGAAAGGTGCACCTCTGCAAGTCGATGTGAACCTTTCGGCAAACCTAAGGGACCGGTTTGAAATCGGTGCGGGTTACCGAAGCAGTTCCTCGCTGAACCTGCTCGTCGGTTTTTACGCCGTCGAACAACTCCGTTTCGTCTATCACTATACGGTCGGATTCCGGAGGCCCACCTTGGGAAACAACCACGGCATCGCCTTGTCTTATGCATTTGGTTACAACTGAACCACAAAACCGTATCTTTGCCCCCACCAATTACCAACACGGATATGAATAGATCGTTCAAGCTAGTTTTTCTTGCGTTTCAGATACTGCTTATATTAACATCCATTCCAATGGAAAGCTGCAGATCACCGCTGATACCGAAACGGAAACGTCTATCTGGTTTGGTGGGTTCAATCCGTTTGCCACATACACACTTGATCTGGCTTCCTGCGAAGGAGAAGGGGCCATCGGATTTGAATTTTCGGATGCTGAAAAAACGGAACGCTTCGTAATCGCCATCGACTATCAGGAAAAATATATCACGGATGTACATCAAACAATAATGAGAGGCAATGAGGTAATCTCGCACGAATCGATTGCCACCGCTACACAGTCAAGTAAATTAGCTGCCGAAGGGAAACTGATCTTGCAAATGTTGGGCAGTGGGCTGACTTTATATAGCCAAAACAGCGGTCTTCCCCTGCCGATTGCTCAGTCGGATTTCAGTCAGCACATGGACCTACGCAAAAAACAGTATCTACACACGTTCCAGTCGAACCTGTTTGCACAGATTAAACAGGGATCTGTTCAGGTAAATAAGGCAACATCAGCACTTAGCAGTGGCATGGGCCTCGCAGACATCCGGACCATCACTTATGAGGATGGCACGCCGATGCTGGACCAGGGCCGGATTTGGTACACCATGACGATCCGGGGACGTGCATTGCCGCATCACGTACAGGGTGTTTTCAGCATGGATCCCGCTGTATTTGATCTCCGATTTGAAGGAGTTATCCTGTTCGACCGGCAGGATGAAATACTTCGGAACGAAGTGGCTTCCCATATTTTCTATGATCGAAACGACAAGATGTGGCGTGGTATTACCACCGGATTCAGCGCGTATGCCGATCCTAACGAGCAAAAGCAGCTATTGGCCGTGCAAAGCGTAAAAGACCCGCGTTTTGGTTTCTCCGTTATGCAGGCCCTTCCTTTCGGAATCGTGGGTGATATCGAAGATCCACACATTTTATACGACGCTGAGGCAGATAAATGGCGGATATTGACCTGCGAAAACAACGATGGCTATAAAGCAATCCTATTGGGATCAAGTACGTGGAACAAAGGCTATCAACGCATCGCCGGCCCGGTAACCCACAATTCCACAGGAACATCGATTCAGCGTATCGGCGGAAAACGCTATTGCTTTTCCGGAAGCCAGGAACGGAAAATATTTATCTACTCATATCCCCAACTTCACGAAGTGGGCACATTGAAAATGGATCTTCCCCCATGGGATGAAAACTCCGGCACCCGGGTTTGGCCCAATGTAGTGGAATTGCCAGACGGCTACCCTTTCCGCTATGTCGCGCTAATGATGGACCGATTCAATTATCCCGGATTGGAGGGACCGAACTGGACGTATGGAGCTTTGTATTTATACCATGGTTACGACGAGCCTTAGCTAGTCGTTTCACAACGCATACCTGTGGCTGATAGGTGCAAAATTCTACATTGGGATTTTTTTCATCCTATTAAATTTGCTTTTTATCGGCGATGAAGCTGTCATGATTTAATTATTTCGCTGTGTGATTTTTGAAAATCATGACGGTTTCATTAATTTGTTCGTTCAGATAGCGAAGTTATATGAAGTTAATCCGTATCGTACCGTTGCTGTTTTTCCTTTTGCAGTGTTCATTGGCATGGGCACAATATATTTCACAAGCGACCCACGCAACGCTTGAAAAAATAGAGCAACTGCAAACACGGAATAAATCACAGGAAGCGTTATCTACGCTGCAAGAAGCCATCGGGGAGACTGATTCACCCGACGATCTCGCGTATTTATATGCCTATCAAAGTGGACTATATACCTCCATGGATAGCCTCTTAGCCGGAAAAAGAACGCTCGACCTCAGCCTGGAGCATGCACAGCATACTTCAAAGAAAACCTCAAAAGCCGTTGCCTACCGGGCCAAAGCATATCTCAACAATCGGTTGAACCTTCCGGATGAAGCAGTGAAAGACGCACTGATCGGACTGCGGTATGTAGACGGAAACGACGAAGATCCCATCACAAAATACCACCTTAATTACCTGCTGTACAGCGTGTATAGTAAATGGAACGATGAGGAAAAGATGGAAAAATATATCCGGACGTGTGGACAATACGCCCTCCGGGCCAACAGCGCCAACCTACAGGCGAATGTAAATAACGGTCTTTCCAGCATGTACCTGGCGCGCTATCGAAAAAAAAATAGAAAAGACCTGTTGGATAGCTCTTACCATTATTTAGGCGAAGCTTTTTCCCTTTATCAAAATTACCCTGAAAAAATAAGCGGGAACACCTTCGTCATTACCTGCATCAATCTCGCCAATTATTACCTGGATTTTTCTTCGGAAGATTTGGCTGTGCGCAAGAATAAAGCGTTTGATTACCTCGGCCTTGCTGAAGAAAAGCTCAATAACAAAGTCGCTTTTGCCTACATGTGGATCAACGTGTTCGGTATCAAAAGCGGCTTCGCCAAATTGGAGGGGAATCTTTCACTGGCGGAGCAGTACCTGTTGCAGGGGCTGGGCCAACTGATGCGTGGCGATGGAAATTATTTCAAACTCGAATATTTAGTTAATAAAGACCTGGCTGAGATTGCCCAAAAGAAAAATGATCTAAAATCAGCGATCACCTATCAGCAGCAAGCAGAAGAACTATTGAAGAAGTCGTTTGATGAACAACAACTGCTGAATGCCCAAAAACTGGAAATACAGTACGAAACCGAAAAGAAAGACCAGCAACTGAAATTGCTGAATGAACGCGCCGAATTCCGTAAACGTAAAAATTACCTGTATGGTGGAATTGCTGTAGCATTGCTTTTCGGACTCGTTTTCATGTTCTCATCGTATCGTTTTAAACTGCGGTATTCCATGGAGCGTGAAAAAAAACTCCAGCAGGAAAAGGAAGACGCTGAACGCACGATGGCCATTCAAATACGGCTGGAGAAAGAAGAACAAGCGCGGTTAAAAGCAGAACAGGAACTACTGGACCTGAAACGCCAGCAACTTGAAAAAGAGGCGCTGACCAACTCGTTGATTATCGAGCATAAAAACGAAACGCTAAAACAAATCCAAAACAGAATACAGGAAGGCGATGCCGGGCATATACAGAAGCTATTGAAAGAAGAAATGCTGCTGCGCGCCGATTTTGAAGATATTAAGATGCAGATACAGGACCTGCATCCTAATTTCTTCAGCCGCCTGTCTGAAAAATCCGTGCAGAAACTGACACCGCTCGACTTGCGGTACTGTGCTTACCTGCACCTGAAGATGACAACGAAGCAAATTGCACAGGTGCTTCATGTGGCTCCTCAGAGTGTACGGATGTTTAAATATCGATTAAAGCAGAAATTCGGGTTGGATAAAGATTCGGATTTCGAAGAATTCCTACAGGAAATCTTTTGACACACGGTCATTCCGATTATCCGGCAACCTCCATTCGGGTACTCACGGCAATCCGGTTCCATGCATTGATGGTAACGACGGTCATGATGATTTCAGCAACCTTATTTTCACCGAAAACAGTTATGGCTTTTTGATACGTCTCATCGCTCAATCCGTTCTTGCTGATATGCGTGATTTCTTCGGTCATAGCCAATGTGATCCGTTCCTCTTCGGTGAAAAATCCGGATACTTCGCGCCATGCATCCAATAAAAAGATGCGTTGATTGGTTTCTCCGTTCTTTAACGCATCTTTGGTATGCATATCGATACAAAAGGCGCAGCCGTTGATTTGGGAAGCCCGGATTTTGATAAGCTCTTTCAGTGTCCTCGAAATTTCGGATTTTGCCAAATACTTCTCTAAGGCAAGCACAGCGTCGTATGCTTGCGGGGCAATGGCATGGATGTTAATGCGTTTTTCCATCATTTTGTTTCGTAAGCTTTGAGAACACAAAATTAAGGAACAGCAACCAGCAAAAACTTAAACGGGTTTAAGAAACGCTTTTCTTGCGGATTTCACTCAAATATTCCGGGGTAAAACCCAAATAAGAGGCAATCAGATATTGCGGGACACGTTGCAGAAACTCCGGCTGGCTTTTCCGGAAATGATGATACAGCTCTTCCCGGGAAAAATCGTACAGAAATTTCATCCGCATTTGGGCAGCTCCATATGCTTTCTGATAAACGCATCGGAAATATTTTTCCATCAGCGGATGCCGCTGCAGCATTTCTTCCTGCTTATCACGGCTAATGGCAAGCAATTCCGTTGGTTCCACCGCCTGGATATAAAAAGGAGATACCGACCGGGCTTCGAAAGCCAAATGGTCGGTCATCCACCAGTTTTCAATGGCAAATTCAGTAGTGCGCTCTGACCCTTTGTCAGTGATAAAAAATTTACGAAGGATTCCCTTGTTTACGAAATAATGCCACCCACAAATCTGCCCCCCGGTTAGCAGATTTTCCTTCTTTCCCGCTCGCCGGTGCTCGAAATAGGATAATATTTCAGCAAACTCATCGTCATTAATGGTAATAAATCTTGCTAAATGGGCTTTTAATACGTCTGACATGGTACGCTGCAAATTAATGGAACAACAAACTTAGCTATTTTAACGAGTGTGACAAAACGACCTGCCATTGTCTGACTGCGGTAAAATTAAATGACGTCGAGATGGAAGCAGACAGCTCTATACGATGATACGCAAAAAATGGCCGCATAATTGCCGAGGCCTCTCCACATTCATTGTGCCGCTAATTATTTTCGAATGAAACTGCTCTTATCTTATCTCAGTAAATACAAGGGATTGATTCTGCTAGCGCTTCTGCTAGCGGCCATCAATCAGATATTTTCCCTGTTGAACCCTTATATCCTTGGTAACCTGATCATCGATCCCTACGCCAATAAAGCGGCCGGCTTCCGCGCAGAAGGTGCCGATACAGCCTTTTTCAGGGGGATAACCATAGGCCTATTGCTCATCATCGGCGTAGCTATGGTGTCTCGGATTGCCAAGGCTTTCCAGGATTATGTCGTCAATGTGGTGATTCAGAAGTTCGGTGCCAAACTCTATACCGATGGCCTTCGGCATGCATTGCAATTGCCCTACCAGGACTTCGAAGACCAACGAAGCGGTGAAACATTGTCTGTGCTGGTAAAAGCGCGGGCGGATTGTGAGAAGTTTATCACCAATTTCGTAAACGTGTTGTTTGCCACATTGGTGGGTATTGTTTTCGTAGTGATTGTGTCATTCCGATTAAGTCCTTCATTGCCGCTGATCTATCTGGCCGGAGCGGTCACACTGGCCTTTCTCACGAGCTACCTGAGCCGGAAAATTAAGCTTATCCAAAAAAATATCCTAAATGAAACCAATGCCTTATCCGGTTCCACTACCGAATCACTGCGCAATATCGAACTCGTCAAGAGCCTGGGGTTAACCCAACAGGAGATCGGGCGGTTGAACAGCACAACCTTAAAAATCCTCAAGCTGGAACTGCGTAAAGTAAAAAGCATCCGGGCGGTAAGTTTTGTTCAGGGAACATTCGTTAACTTCCTGCAGCAGTGTATTATGTTTGCCCTGCTGTTTTTTGTATATAAAGATCAGATTACCGTGGGACAATTGATGATGATGCAATTCTATTCGTTTTTCATCTTCGGCCCGTTACAGGAACTGGGCAACATTATCCTCTCCTACCGTGAAGCAGAAGCTTCACTGAATAACCTGCAGGAACTATTCAGACGGAAACCCGAATTTCAACCTGCCAATCCGGAAAAACTAAATGCCATAACGAGCCTGCGATTTGAAAATGTGCATTTTCAGCATCAGTCGGCTGTCCGGCCTGCACTGGAAGGTATCTCTTTCGAAGTAAAGCGTGGAGAAACCATCGCCTTTGTGGGGCCCTCCGGTGCTGGTAAAACCACACTTGTGAAGCTGTTGGTTGGCTTGTATCGCCCCAGCAAGGGGCAGATTTTCTACAATGACTTTCGCGGCGACCGCATAGACTTTGATGAATTCCGTCATCAGATCGGTTTCGTGACCCAGGATACGCAGCTGTTTTCAGGTACAATCAGGGAAAATTTGTTGTTTGTAAATCCCGGTGCAACCGACGAACAGATCATGGATGTGCTGCAGAAAGCAGCCGGACAAAACATCCTTGCGCGGGCAGATAACGGATTGGATACCGTGATCGGTGAAGGTGGGCTGAAGTTGTCGGGAGGTGAAAGGCAGCGGCTTTCCATCGCACGCGCCCTGCTACGGCAACCGCACCTGATAATTTTTGATGAGGCAACCTCCGCATTGGATTCGATTACCGAAGAAGAAATCTCCAATACGATCCGCCGTATCACAGCCGAACGGCAGCACATCACGATCATGATTGCCCACCGTCTGTCGACCATCATGCATGCCGACCGTATCTTTGTGTTGGAAAAGGGAAAAATTGCAGAAACTGGAGATCACACAGCACTGCTTACTATGAAAGGACTTTACTATGCCATGTGGCGGCAACAGATCGGCGAACGCAAAGAAGTACCTATACCGGTGTAAAGAACACGGTTAATCTAAGATCTCTGCCACACGGCCGATCTGCCCGTCCTCCAAACGCACCTTGATTCCCCTGGAATGAAAGGGTGCAGACGTGAGGATGTCTTTTACGACACCCTCCGTTAGCTTCCCTGTACGTTGGTCCTTTTTGAGAATAATAGCTACCGCCAGCCCCGGATAAATATCCTTGCGATGTTGTCCATCCATATTCAGCTTTCGGTTAATCCTTGTTCCTTCTATCCTTACTCAACTCAAACCACTGCTTGCTTCACGACGGAATCATGCACAACCACTTTATTCCAAAATTTGGAATATTTGTCGATAGCAGCTAAATGGACAGGATGGGTTTCATACGCATTGATTTCGTCCATGCCATCAAAAAACACCAAAAGATTGTAAGTGAAGCTATTGTCGACTACATCCCGGGGATGTGTAGCTGCGGCACGGCCATAATGAAGCGATTTGATACCAGGAATACCTTTTAATTCTTCAAAAAAACCGGAAAAATCATTAATTTCCTGTTCAGATAGCCCATCGTTGAGCCAAAAAAGCACATAGTGTGCAATTACTTCGTTGTCTTCCATCGTTGTATTGGTTTCTTGATTTTCAGTAGTTTGATCCTTTTCTTGCTTGGAAGTCGGTGAGGCACAGGCAGCCAACAAACCGCTTCCCACTCCCGCCACAGCAACCGCGGCTCCAGCTTGTTTGATGAAACGTCTTCTTTCCATATTTATTAGTTTATTTACTTATAATCTTCATAATGTCATTACCGAAAACAAACACCATCAATGCCAAGAGAATAAAGAACCCTGCGATTTGGGCTTTTTCCAGAAATTTATCACTCAAAGGTTTACCCTGGATCATTTCCACCAACAGAAACAATACATGCCCGCCGTCAAGTGCGGGAATGGGCAGGAAATTCATCAACGCCAACGCCATTGACAGCAATCCCACCAACGTCCAGAATTTCACCCAGTTTACTTCTGAACCAAACATGGTAGCAATGCGCACCGGGCCGGAAATTGCTTTATCTGCCCGCAGCTCACCCTTGGCTATCTTTCCCAATCCCTTGGCATTGTCAATCAACGTACCCCAAGCCTTGGCCGAGCCAATGGGTAATGATTCGAAAAAGCCGTAATGCGTAGTTACATAAGGGAAATCCGTATCGGCATGGATGTTGAAGCCAAGTGTACCTTCTTCCGGTACAGTAGCCTGCACGATGGCCGTATCCCCACCACGCAGCACGCTCAGCGTTATCTCTTTGCCTGCACTTTTACCGATCATCCCTCTTACCTGATCCCAAAATGGGACCGGCGTATTATTAATCATCAGAATGCTATCACCCGCACGTATTCCCGCCTTCTCGGCCGCACTTCCCGCGACCACGGAATCAACTGACATTGTGCGGGAGCGGAGTCCCACAAATTCATTGCGATCGTGATCAGCTACATCGTTAAGAATGTCTCCGGGCACATCGATACTGAGGGCTTTGCCACCCCGTTCTACGGTAAGGGTTGTATTGCCCATCAGCACTTTTGAGCTGAGCAGCTCATCAAACCGCAATACCGGCCGCCCGTCGATTTCGGTAATGCGGTCACCTGCCTGCAATCCAATTTTCTGGCCAATAACACCTGGAGCAATCCCATTTTCCAGTTTCGTATTATCTACGTAAGTCTCTCCATATTTATACGTCAGCATCCAGAAGATAAACATTCCTAAAATAACGTTGACGATAATCCCGCCCATCATCACGATAAGGCGCTGCCAAGCCGGCTTAGAACGGAACTCCCACGGTTGGGGCTCACCCTTGAGCTGCTCCGTATCCATGGACTCGTCTATCATTCCGGCAATCTTTACGTATCCACCAAGCGGGAGCCACCCGATGCCGTATTCACATCCCTTGAAATTGAATTTGAATAACTTAACTCCCCAGGCATCAAAAAATAAATAAAACTTTTCAACCTTAATCCCGAATGCACGGGCCGCCAAAAAGTGGCCGAACTCGTGCAGTACAACTAAAATGGACAAGCCCAATAACACTTGCCCAATCATGATCAATACACCCATTTAATTTATTTTGCTATTTGATATACTTTTTTGCTTTTTGTAATCAGTGTCCTTGCAATTTCGCGACTGCTCCGATCGGTTTCGGTATAATCGTCTAACGATGGTGCCGCATGGTATTGCACAGTCTGCATCGTTTCTTCGATAATATCACTCATCTGCAGGAATCCAACTTCACTTTTCAAAAATGCTGCCACGACTTCCTCATTGGCAGCGTTTAAGATACAGGGCATGTTACCTTTCGCATCCAATGCATCGTAAGCCAACGCCAGATTCCGGAATGTTTCCCGATCGGGCTGTTCAAACGTCAATGTGGGAAAATCCATGAAATTGAAGCGTTTTAAGCTGTTTTGTACCCGAAGCGGATGCGTGAGTGCATATTGGATGGGTAGCTTCATATCGGGTAATCCGAGTTGTGCTTTGATGCTGCCATCTTTAAACTGTACCAGGGAGTGTATAATGGATTGCGGATGAACCACCACGTCAATTTGTCGCGTTTCTAACCCGAACAGCCATTTTGCCTCAATGACCTCCAGGCCCTTGTTCATCAACGTGGCAGAATCAACTGTGATTTTGGCGCCCATCACCCAGTTGGGATGACGCAGCGCCTGTTCCGGCCTTACGGAAGCTAAATGCTCCCTATTTTTTCCACGGAAGGGACCGCCCGACGCCGTGAGGTAAATCTTTTCAATTGGATTCTCGGTTTCCCCCATCAAACATTGGAAAATGGCCGAATGTTCCGAATCAACGGGCAACAAGTTAATGTTGTGTTTCCGTACCAAATCCATCACCAGCTCACCAGCCACCACGAGGGTCTCCTTGTTGGCCAAAGCCACATCTTTTCCAGCCATGATGGCCGCCACCGTTGGTCGTAATCCCACGGATCCAACCAACGCATTAATCACCAGATCGACCGAGGAAAATCCAACGACATCATCGAGCGCCTCTCTTCCTGTCAACACGGTGGTAGATACACCCGAAAGCGCATCCTTTACCTGGCGATACCTGCCCTCGTCTGCGATAACTACCATTTTCGGGCGGAACTCCAACGCCTGCTGAATCAATAATTCAGCATTCGTTGCAGCGGTAATCACTTGAATATCGAACCTTTCGGGGTATGCACGAACCACCTCCAACGCCTGCGTGCCTATGCTCCCTGTGGACCCCAGCAGGGCTATTTCTTTCTTTTTTATCAAAATGTGTTTCCGTCTTTCTGTCTTCCGTTTTCCGGACTTCCGACTCAAATAATATTTTTCATCAACTCGGGATCGTCACCGCCCCGGTAATCCGCCATCATACTGCGATAAGCTACGGCAACCACTACACTGGATAACGGCCCGACCAAAAATGAATTAACCAAACTTAACGCTGTTGACACCATCGGATAGCCCGCGTAGTTGAAATATAAATATAAAAGGTGCAAAATGGCAAAAAATGCTAAGATGAGCAATAGTTTGGTCACATTTCCCTTTGTGAGTGCAAAACTAAGCCGTATGGCCCGGAAGGGTTCCGCATGCCGATCAATGATAAAAAATGGGTAAAAAGCCACACGGAGTAAAAAAGCAAAGATAACGACAGCCGAAACGACCCGCGCAATGCTGACCATCAGCGAAACCTCTATGTTTGCGTAGACCAATGGAAATGCAATGACAGAGATCACAAGGTAAAACACCAACGCGAGCAACGCGATACTGAACATTGCTGTAAAAAAATACAACAGTTCCTTGGTGCTTGGAATGGTTTCGGTAAACTGTATTTTTTCCCGACGGTCAATCAGGGTAAAAATATATTTGAAGAGCGTAAGTTGCGTACCGAAATATAAGATGGCAAAAAGAAAGGCCATGAACACACTCAGGAAGGTGTTGACCTCACTGAAATAAAAAGCCAAAATACCCGACGTATTGGATGTGACAAAAAGCAAGAAGCACAGGCCGGCGATCGAAAAATAACGTTGCCTCAGCAGATCCCATGACCTACTAATCACTTCATTTACCGCAAATGTACTGTCCTTTAAAAATTGAATCATCGGATTGGCCAATTATCAGCACAAAGGTGGGATAAAGTTTGACAAAATTAAAATATCATCACAAAAAAGCAATAAACAACCTCAATAACGCAGCCATGTTGCGTTATATTTTTTTACTGATTTCAAATACATTATATTTGTTGCAACTCAGATGCATCTTAACAATAAAGTATTATCAAAATCAACAATATGGCAACAAATAAAGAATTCGATGTAATCGTTATCGGTGGCAGCTACGCCGGCCTTTCAGCGGCGATGGCATTGGGACGCTCCCTGCGCAGCGTGCTGGTCCTTGACAGCGGCCGGCCATGCAACCTCCAAACGCCGCATTCGCATAACTTTATCACGCAGGACGGCGAGAAACCTGCGACGATCGCTGAAAAAGCAAAAAAACAGGTATTGGAGTACCGAACCGTACACTTCCTGAACGGCCTCGCCCTTTCCGGGAAAAAAACAGGGGACGGCTTTGTCATCGCAACGCAGGCCGACGGCCAATTTTATGCAAGAAAACTCATTTTTGCAACGGGAATAAGCGATATATTTCCGGATATCAAAGGTTTCGCGGAA
Organism: Parapedobacter defluvii; assembly: GCF_014642075.1. Taxonomy (GTDB): domain Bacteria; phylum Bacteroidota; class Bacteroidia; order Sphingobacteriales; family Sphingobacteriaceae; genus Parapedobacter; species Parapedobacter defluvii. The sequence goes on from NZ_BMIK01000014.1 coordinate 108,533, forward strand.
TGCTGGGGGATATCCGTCATCCACTGCCCCTACTGCCACGGGTATGAGTTCCGCGGTAAACAAACCGGGATCCTGGCCAACGGTGAACGGGCATTTCACATAACCTCCCTGGTTAATAATCTGACAGACCGAATTACGGTACTGACCTCGGGCAAAGCAGCATTCAACACGGAACAGGTGGCAAAACTGAATAACCGTGGCATCGGGATTATCGAAACACCGGTTTCGGAAATCATACACGAAAACGGACACCTTAAAAAGGTGGTACTCGGTGATGGACAGCAGCTGGATTTCGATGCAGTTTATGCAGCCATCCCGTTTACGCAGCATTCAGATATCCCGGTTTCGCTGGGCTGCGAACTGACTGAAAACGGGCACCTTAAAGTGGATACGATGCAGAAAACGACAGTTAACGGTGTCTTTGCATGCGGGGATAATGCCGGTATGATGCGCTCGGTAGCCTACGCCGTTGCCACAGGAAACCTCGCGGGTGCCATGGCAAACCATGAACTAACCGCGGAAACATTCTGAGTGCTTCGGTTATTGATCGGCTTCAATCAGCTCATTCAAGGCGTCCATGATCCGCGGATCGGTATAATCCCTTCCGCCCTCCATACGGCCGACCATTTCGCCCTTCTTATCCAAAACGACCGTGGTCGGGATGGCGCCTCCCAAATAATCAGACGGGATGTCGCTGGCAGGAACGTACACCGGCAAATCGTATTTATTCTCTTTCATAAATGCAGTGGATTGGGCGATCTTGTTGTCCACATCCACCATCAGAAACACGATGTCCTCATTGCCCTTAAAAGACTGCTTCAGCTGGTTGATGGACGGCATTTCGTGGATACACGGAGGACACCACGTTGCCCAAAAGTTGATGAATACGACCTTGCCCTTTAAGGATGGCAACGATACAATTTTTCCACTTTCATCTTTAAAGGAAATACCGGAAGCTTCGGGAGCTTCCACGGCTGTAACTTCTTCTGTCGCTGTACTTTTGCTTTCTACGTTGTTCTGCTTGTTTTTATCCGTGTTTCCACAGGCAGCCAATGTCATGACTGTCATCATGAAAAGACCGGAACGGATTGCCAAATTTTTGAATTGCATGTTCATGATATGTTCTCAATTAGTTGCTATATACTAAAATCTTTTTATTAATCCATATTTCCCAGACTACCGCTAATTTTTGAGCGGCCCTTCCGGAATCTCTTCCGATGGTTTCAGCATAACCTGATCCTTCGGTGAGAGTGCGCCGAATACTTCCGTCAGGGTATCCAAGCGGATACCTTCCTTAATGGGAATGCGCTTGATCTCGTGATCGTTCAGCGTGAGGACATACGTTCCTGACTGGGTATTCAGAACACTTTTTCCCGGCACCCAATGCGAGGGATTGCTGCGCTGCAATTTCAATTTGACCTGGGCATAGTCGCCCCCCTGCAATTCGCCGGATGAATTGGTTACGTCAAACTCCAGCGTCAGGGATCGGTCCTGCGGATCGAGCAAACCCGATGTACGCGAAAGCACCGCGTCAAACGTTTTGCCGGGCTGTGAACCTACGGTAAATGTGGCACGCATACCCTGTTTTACAGATGCCGCGTGTTTTTCGGGCAGGGATAACGTTAAACGCAGTTTATTACCCTGCGCCATCCTAAACAAAGGCGTATTGGTTGCTGTTCCGGCCAATGCGCCGACCGACACGTTGCGTTCGGTGATCACGCCGTCAAAGGGCGCGGTAATGCGAAGGTATTGCTGCAACTGCGCGGTCCCGGCCGTGCCCGCTTTCGCGGCATCGTATGCGGATTTTGCACTTTCCATAGCGCTCCGGGCGCGCTCCAGTTCGATGTCTGCCACGGCTCCTGCTGTCTTGGAAGCATCCACCAGCCGCTCATACGCCTGCTTGGCATAGCGGTAGTCGCTGTATACCTTTTGCTCGGCGGATTTATCGGAAAGGTACTGCTGTTCCATTTCCGGGGCTTCCAACACCGCCAGAAGCTGCCCTTTGCGAACGTGGTCACCCCTGTCTACATGCAGCTGCCTGACAAACCCGATGACCTTGGCGTGCACGGCCACCTGTTCATAGGGTTTCAGTTCTGCCGGAACGGCGATCTCGTATTCGGGATTCAGGACCTGCACCGGAGCCGTGGGATAGGTGATCGGCTTCTCTTCCTTTTTCTGCGCCTGCTCCTGCTTGTTTTGGGAGCATGCCGTGAAAATCACAGCCAGCGTTGCCACCAGGGCCAGCCGGATGGTTGATGTCCTATTTCTTGAAATGCGTTGATACATGGTTGGATTGTGTTACGTGTTATGATATTGTTTGTTTTGCGGATTCTTCGGTATAATACCTGCTGTCGTGATCATCCGGATCCAATGACGGGCTGACCAGGGTTGTCCGTGACATGAGTGACGAAAAGAAATGCGGAATCAGCAGCAAAATGGTTACCGTGGAGGCGATCAGTCCGCCGATAACGGCCCTGCCCAAGGGCGCAACCTGCTCGGCTCCGTCACCCAGGCCCATCGCCATCGGCAGCATGCCGGCGAACATGGCTGCGGCGGTCATCAATACCGGCCGCAACCGGGATGACGCAGCCAACCGGGCCGCATTGACGGGTTTCAGCGCCAGGTGCCTGCGGTAATACTCGGCTTGGTTGACCAGCAGGACTGCATTCGACACCGATACTCCCAGCGACATGATGATTCCCATGTACGACTGGAGATTGAGCGTGCTGCCTGTCAGGAAAAGCAGGATCAGACTACCGGCAATGACCGCGGGTAAAACCGACAGGATGATCAGCGGTACTTTGAAAGACTGGTAGTATGCGGATAGCATTAGGAATATTGCCATAATGGCGACACCCAGGCCCGCCAGCAAGCTGTCCAGCGTGTCGTCCAGCAGCTGCAACGTGCCCTCGGTCCATACCGTGGTTCCGCGGGGCGGTTCCCCCACCGCTTTAATGGCCTGTTTCACTGCCCGGGATGCCGTACCCAGGTCCTTTCCGTAGACGTTGGCGACCACCGTTACATAGCGGTTGGGGCCTTTCCGATTTACCTGCGCGGGGGCGGTCACCCTGCGTATCGTCGCAACGTCTTCCAGGACGGGGCGCAGGCTTCCTCTTTTTAAGGGCAGTGACCGCAGTTTTTCCTCAGACGACATGATACCCTCCGGTATCTGCACCTGTACCTGGAATACCAGGCCCGACCGCGGGTCGATCCAAAGGTTCTTGTCCGTGAAGCGGGTAGATGACGTGGCGGTGACCAGGCTCCGGGTGATGTCCTGCATGGTCAGTCCGAACTGCCCGGCCAGGTCGCGGTCAACCTCAATCTCCAGGTTGGGGGAGGCAATGGGTTCGGCGATACGGACATCCCTCAGATAAGGGACTGCTTTCAGGTTGGCTGCAATCTTTGATGCGTGGGCAAAGGCGCCTTTCACTTGGTTTGCACCTACTTTTACTTCAATCGGGGTCATTGCCCCCTGTCCCATGATCTTCTCGGTCAGCTCCATCGGTTCAAAATTGAAGGCAATTTCGGGATGCTTTTCGGCGATCGCTTTCCGGACCTTTTCTTTCAAATCTTCCATGGACCCATCATATACATCCTGATTGACGGATACCTGCAACACCGCCTCATGGGAGGAATTGGTAAAAAGGAAGATGGGATTGATGGGCGACCCGGCGGGGTGCATCCCCACAAATGCCGAAGTGATGTGAATGCCCTTTTCGGGAACTAGCGTCCGGATATCGTCGGTGATGCTCCGAACGATCTGCTCCGTTTTTTCGAGCCTGCTCCCCTGTGTGGCCTGGATGCGGATCTGGAAATCCCCGTTGTTGGAAACCGGCATCACATCGGTGCCGACCACCGTTAGCAGCAGGGCAGCTATACCGCCGGCAACCAGCACATATACGGCGAAAAGCGGGAGCGACTTCGTGGACCATCTGCGCATCCGGTAGGAATAATTGACCCGGAACTTTTCAAAGAAAGCCCGCTTTCGCGGCAAATGGGCCGCTTGGTGAGGCTTGTTTTTCATCATCCAGTTGGCCAGTATCGGCACAAAGGTCTGGGAGGCCAAAAAGGAGGCAACCATGGCGAATGCCACCGCCATCGACAGGGGCATGAACATGTCTTTCGGAATGCCGGTCATGATAAAGGCGGGCGTCAGTACGGCGAGGATACAGAGCAATATCAAGAGTTTGGGAATGGATATCTCCAACAGGGCGTCCACGATGGCCCGCTGTTTGGATTTGCCCATTTCCATGTGCTGGTGGATATTCTCGATTGTTACCGTGGCCTCGTCCACGAGGATGCCGATGGACAGGGCGAGGCCGCTCAACGTCATGATGTTGATGGTCTGTCCGAACAGGTGCAGCGCCGTAACGGCCGAAAGAATGGCGATGGGGATGGTCAGGACAACAATGATGGCACCGCGGGTATCACCCAGAAACAGCAAGATCATCAATCCCGTAAAGACGGCCCCCAGTATTCCCTCGTGGATCAGGTTGGATAGGGAGCGTGAGATATAGGTGGACTGGTCAAATTCATACCGAATGTCCACATCCTCGGGCAGCTGGTTTTTCAGCATCGGAATGGCCGCTTTCAGGTTCTCGACGGCATCCAATGTGGATGCATCGGCCTTTTTGATGATCGGCAGGTACACCGACCGTTTGCCGTTGACGAGTGCATACCCGACGGTCTGATCGGCAGCGTCCTCCACACGTGCCACATCCCCGATGTATACCGTACGGTTGTCACCTGTTTTGACCGGGGTTTTCAGAAACTCTTCCGGACTTTTGGCGATGGAGTTGATGGGAGCCATCAGGTTTTCTTGCCCGATTCGGATGTTTCCGGCGGGTGACGGAAGACTGTTTTGGGTCATGGCCACCGTGATGTCTTCGGGGCTCAGCCCATTGGCCTGCATCGCTTCAGGATCAACATTAATGACGATGGAACGGATGTTGCCGCCAAAGGGTGCGGGTGACGTGATACCGGGAATCTCTGTAAACATGGGCCGTATGCGGGTGATCGCGAGTGTCTGCAGTTCGTTGACCGACCGCTGGTCGCTCTCAAAAACGAGTTGTCCGACGGGAAGCGAACTGCCGTCAAACCGCACCACCATCGGGGGGACGGCTCCTGGCGGCAGGAATCCCATCGCCCTGGAGACCGAAGTGGATACCTCACCGGCGGCCTGTGCCATGTCGGTTCCCGGATAAAAGGTCAGCTTCATGAGGGTCAGGCCCTGCACACTTTTGAAGTCGATGTTCTTCACCCCGCTGACAAACAGCAGCACCTTTTGGAACTCGTTGGCCATAAATCCGTCCATGTAGGCCGGAGAAAGCCCCCCGTAGGGCATGGCGATGTACATGGCCGGTAATTCCACTTCGGGAAAAATATCGACGTTTATCTTTTTTATCGTGTTGTAGGAAAAGAAGGCGATCGCCAGCACCACGACGAGGATGGCAATCGGCTTCCGTAACGCGAATCTGATCAGGTTCATGCGCAAGAATTAAAGATTGTTAAACAGAAAATCGAAATCGGCAGTCAGTTCTGCCTCATACACGAGCAGCATCCAATAGTCGCGCGACGCCTCAATGTGGGCATTCTCCGCCTGTTCCAGCAACGTGCGGATCTGCAGCAGTTCGCTCAGCGCAATCAGGCCGCTTTTGTACCTGGCCAGGTACATGCCGTAAGCCGCCTGGGATTGCCTGACGGCAAGTCTGGTTTTCTGGAGCTGTTCGTATTGCCGATGAATTTTCGCCTGCGATGCGGAAAGGTCGGCCTGCATCTCCTGCTCGTATTGTGCATGGAGCCGTGCCGTACGTTCCGCTTCTTTGTAAAGCGCTTCGCCCCTCAACCGACTGATGTGCAGGCTGCTGATATTCCAGGTGATGCCGATGCCCGCCAGCATATTGTTGGCGCTGTTCTTGAAGCCGTCTTTCCATGCACCCGATACCGTTCCGTTAGGACCAATGCCCGTACCACGATGGGCATAACCGCCCAGCAGGCGGATGGAGGGCCATGCCGACCTTTTTTCTGCTTCACCGCTCAGCCCGTAATACTGGGATTGCTGGTCCAATGCATGCAATATGGGGTGAGCGGAGGAGATCGTATTCTCCCCGGTTGGATAGCCTTCCGCCGGACTACTGAAACGACTGGCGGAAGCGGTATAATCGACGGTATCACCGCCATATAACTCCAACAGTTGAATGAGTGAGGCGATTTTGAAGCCCTGCCATTTATCGTGTTCGCCCATCGCCTGCACGTAGGACGAAGATGCCAGTAGACTGTCTGCTGCCGGGCGTAAACCGGATGCCGCCAGGCCGGACGTGATTTTGCGGATGTCATCGAGGCGTTTGGCATTCTTCGCTGTCCAGTTCAATTTGGCATCGGTATACAACAGGGTAATGTACCGTTCGGATACCGCTTTTTTGAGGTGGAGAACGTAGGCATCTTTTTCGCTGACCGCTTTATGGTACAGGGCACCCGCAGCTTCGCTTTCCTTACGGAGTTTCCCGAACGAAAACAGCTCCCATTCGGCCGTGGCGGAGCCGAAGGTATTGGCCGCCACGGTGCTGCCATCTAAAGGTACGGTCGATCCACTTACGTTAAAGAACCCCGCCTGGGGAAAAAATGCACCGGCGCTCCCCTCGTACGTGCCGTAGGTATGCTGGGCCTGCGCTTTTACCTGCGGGAGCCGGTTGCCTTTTACGGCCTGTTCATGGAGTTTCGCCGCGTCGATTGCCGACAGTTTTGCGCCAACGCCCGGATAGTTCTCTTCGATTTTGGGCCATAAACTGCCCAGTGTATGTGCTTGTTGCTGCTGTGCGCTTACCGGAAACGCGGCAGCAAGGACAAACAAAAGGACGATGTTTGCCCCGATCCGTTTGATCATAATGCGATATCATTTTTGGCAAGCCGCGGGGCGGCCAGCCACAATTAGTTTAAAAATGAAACAATGGGAATTCGGCCTATTGAAGCCTCGCAGTCAATAGGAACAGAAAGATTTCGGGAAGGTATTAAATGAGGAGTCTCCGGTATTGGAGAAAGATGGGTATGGAGGCGGCAATTCTTAGGTTACCGTAAACCGGATGGGTTTGTTCCCCGATAAGCGTAAAACCAAACCCAAAAATAAAGATCGCCGTAAAAAGAAAGATGGGCAACAAACTGTTCGTATGGGTAGATGTTGACAAGAAGATTTTTGTATCCGTGCCTTCCGGGTAGGAACATTGCTCCGCGCTGTTTACAACGGTGATGCTGTTTTTCTTGGTCTGTCCTTGTTCCGTATTCACCGGAATACCCGCCAACGTTTTGATAGCGCTTTTGACCGGACAGGAGGTGAGTAACACAAAAACCACTGCGACGGATACCAAAAGGTTCCTCCGATGATTTTCAAAAATAATTGATACAATCCTGCTCATGAAGCTGCTAAATTAGTTTTATTTATTCATGAACGCAAGAAATCGGTCTAAATTAAAACGTATGAATGACTTAATGGGGCAATTTTTCCCGTATCCGACCATACACCCAGGTTCCTGCAATGGCACTCAACAGCGTCACCCCGACAACGGTGGCACCGGTCCCGATCTGTGCAAAAAGCGGTCCGGGGCAGGCACCCGTCATTGCCCAGCCAAGGCCAAACATCAAACCACCGTAGATCTGCCCTTTGTTGAATGCTTTGGGCGAAATTCTAATAAGTTCGCCATAAATGGTTTTGACGTTAAACTTCTTGATAAGCCAGACGGAAATCATGCCGGTTATCACGGCGCTTCCGATGATACCGTACATGTGAAAGGATTGTAAACGGAACATTTCCTGTATGCGATACCAACTGATCACTTCGGCTTTAACGAACACAATCCCGAAGAATATTCCGACAACCAGGTATTTCAGGTTATGGTACCACTTGTGTTCTAACCGGCTTTCATTGACACATATTGCATCCAGTGAGCGTACGGCTAAATCGGTATTTGCATCGGTATTTTGTAACATGTTATGCGGATTATAGTGAAAGGATCAGCGGTAAGATAAGGTTCGCCATGATGAATCCGCCGATCATAAAACAACCGGTAGCGATCAGGGAAGGTAATTGTAGATTTGATAAACCCATAATGGCGTGTCCGCTTGTGCATCCGCCTGCGTAGCGCGTGCCGAAGCCTACCAAAAAACCGCCGACTACCATCAACAGGAAACCTTTGATGGTAAACAGAGATTGCCAGTTGATGATATCCTGGGGAATTAAACTACGGTAATCGGTAATGCCATACCGGGTCAGTTCTCCGGCTAATTCAGGATTGACCTCCATGGGCGCAGGGTTTGACAGCAGGTTAATAGCGATTGCACCGCCTAAAAATATTCCCAGTACAAAAAACAGGTTCCATACCTCTTTTTTCCAGTCGTACTTAAAGAACGGGATGTTTGCGGGCATGCAAGAAGCACAGATGTGCCGCAATGACGAACTGATGCCGAATGATTTGTTGCCGATGATCAAAAGTATGGGAACGGTCAATCCGATTAACGGCCCTGCTACATACCACGCCCAGGGCTGTTTCAGAAATTCAATCATTTTTATGTTATCGGTTTTCGTGAATTAATCTTTCCAATTGATCATTTCTTGAAATGTCATACTGTTTTTTTGTTTTTCTGAACGGTCGAAAATAGAAGTCCTACCAAAAAGGGCACCGTATAATGTACTGTTCAAAGGCTTTGAGGTAATCGCACACGTACCTGTACTGCAGCCAATGAATTTCCAATACAGGTAACCCGCTGTCGCACCGATAGCTACACCGATGATGGTCAGCAAATGTCTTTTAACGGACCTCTTCATAAATAGTATCTGTTATCTTCTTATCGCTGCGCGGAATGGGTGTGCTGCAACCCGAAACACCGCAGCAACCGATATTCAGTAACGGCATCAGTGAAAACATGCCGCCCAATACAACAAGCAGCCACTCCCCTGCCTGGATACCCTGCACAACAATGAAAATGCCCAGTGCCAACCGCAGTATTCGCATAACGTTCCAATTTCTCAAATAATTCATCATTCCTTATTCTTTTTAGAAGTACTGAAATCAAATGGTAGGTGTCTTTTTCATCGTTGCTGATTTTGATGGATTGCCTGATTGACCTGTTGCCAGCTGCCGCCATTGATTACGTCGTGAAAGCCGTTTTGTTCCAACATGCGTTTTGCCTGCCCGCTGCGGCTACCGCTTCTGCAAAAGACAACAATGCTTTTCTTTCCCTTGAATTTGGACAATTCAGACGGTACGCTGTCCAGCGGAATGTTGACCGCCCCCTCAACGCTTCCCGCCGAAAATTCGGCAGGCGTGCGCACGTCAACCAAAAAAGCACCGTTTTTCAGGACTTCGGTTAATTGACTATTATCTGTTCTTCCGAACAAGTCTGAAAAAAATCCCATAGTTTCTAATTTTGTGTAATCATACAAGATGTCCCGGTACAACCGACCGTTTCGCCATTTGCCGCTAACCATTCCTTCATTCCACCGGAGAAATTCTTTACGTTTCTGAACCCATTTTTAGCAAGAACGGAATAAGCAATTGCTGCACGGTCGCCCGCCTGGCAATGAATAACTACCGGTTTGTCCTTGCTGATTTTATCCAGGTTATCGGGCAGCGTTCCTACAAAGACATGATCTGCCCCCTCCACGTGTCCGGCATCATATTCCGTCGACCCCCGAACGTCCACGATCTGCACATCATCCCTGCCGACGTACGTCTTAAACTCATCCAGCGAAATCACCTCCGCGGTCTGGAGTTTGATACCTAAATCGTTTACACCCGAAATGTACCCGTAGCTGTTATCCAGACCGATGCGCATCAGCTTGCGTGTCAGATCTTCCAGTTGGTTATCATCCGCCACCAGCATAAATTGTTCCTGATAATTCAACAACCAGCCGCACCAGGTTGAAAAAGAATTGTTGCCCTGAATGTTCAGGCTTCCGGGAATAAATCCGTTGGCAAAATCAGTCCTACTACGGGTGTCAATCACCTGAATGCCCTTTTTGTAAGCAGCAAGAAATTGTTCGTTGGATAATTTCGGAAGTTTGGGAACCTCGATCAGCAACGGACGATTCACTTTGTTTAAGTGCTTCATCATCGCAAAATATGTTGGCGGCTCGGGCTGGTCTGCCAACAGATAATCCGTAAAGCCCTGCTCGTCATCGCCGTATTGGAATGCCCAGTTACGGATTTTCTCGTAACCTACCGTACTGCAATGTACTGCCCCCAACGCCTTGCCGCAAGCGGAGCCTGCGCCATGTGCCGACCATACCTGAACATACTCCGGAAGCGCGGTAAACTTTTTCAGCGATTGAAACAGCTGTTTGGCCCCGACCTCCTTGGTGCCGATGAGTCCTGCGGCTTTTTCCAATAAATCCGGGCGGCCTACGTCGCCCACAAATACAAAATCGCCCGTGAATACCATGACGGGGTGATCCGTAGCCGGATGATCGGTCAGCAGAAAACTGATGCTTTCCGGTGTGTGTCCCGGCGTATGCATCACCGTTAGCGACAAGTTACCAACCTTGATCACATCGCCGTCTTTCAGCCCATTGTGTGGAAACTGATATTGCCAGTCGGCACCGCCCTCATCCGAAAGGTACATCGTTGCGCCGGTAACGGCTGCCAGTTCCCTTGAGCCGCAAAGAAAATCGGCGTGGATATGGGTTTCGGTGATGTGCGTAATGCGCAGGTTATTTTGTTCGGCAATTTCCAGGTAAACATCCGTATCCCTTTGGGCATCGATCACGATTGCTTCGCCCGTTGCCTGACAGCCGATGACGTAGCTGCCCTGTGCTAAACTCTTATCATAAACGTGTTGAAAAAACATAGAAATTTATTTTTTGACACTGCAAATCTGCGCTAATTTTTTTTCCCGTACAGCTACTTTGGTTACACAAGAACCGAAAGTTATTTTATTTGTTAAACAAGTCGGTTCAGGATCGATCCATTTTAGTGTAACAGCGTTTCCTTCACGATGATATACATCCCCATAACCAGTACAAACCAGCCAAATGCGGGCTTTAGTTTTTTGCTTGCAATTTTTGTTGAAAGGTAGCTGCCTATGAGCACTCCCAACGCTGCAATAAGTGCAATGCTTACTAAAAAATTCCATTGGACAGCAATGTGGGATAAGGAAAACAAAAAACCCGATAACGAATTAATGGAGATAATAACCAACGATGTCCCCACCGCCGTTTTCATGGGCAGTTTCAATAGGTTGACCAATGCGGGGATGATCAGGAAGCCACCGCCCGCCCCAATCAATCCGGTGACGATGCCTATGAAGACCCCCTGTACAACTAATAAAGAATATTTCAGCTGATTTTCCTGCGTTACATCCTGGTTTACTCTCTTACCTTTTTTTAACATGCTGTATGCGGTAAAGATCATCAGCACGGCAAAAAGCAGCATGAGCAACATGCCTTTCGTAACGGTAACGTTTCCGTGGTTGTAAATCTCCTCTGGAATGGCGGGCAGGAGGTATTCCCTCGTTAGAAATATGGCAGCGATGGATGGGATACCGAAAACAATGGCTGTCCGGATATTTACCAGTCCCTTTTTGAAATAGGACAGCGATCCAACGACACTCGTTGCGCCAACGATAAATAGCGAGTAGGCGGTCGCCAGCACGGCATCCATACTGAATAGATACACCAGGACCGGAACGGTGAGAATGCTGCCGCCCCCGCCGATCAGTCCTAACGAAATACCGATAAAAATTGAAGCTGAATAACCCGCTATATCCATGGATTTTCGAAATTGACATTGCAAAATTGCATCAATTCAAAAACCTGCACAGTTACTTTGGTTACATAAGGGTGATTTTGTTCCTTCCCAACCGGAGGGTCCCGTTCTCTTCCAACTGTTTTAACAGCCGTGAAACCACCACACGGGCGGTTCCCAGTTCGTTGGCTAACTGTTCGTGGGTAATGTTCAATATGTTGTTCCCCGTTAATTCTCTTTTTTTCAGTAGCAGGCCCAACAATCGTTCATCTACTTTTTTGAATGTAATGGCATTGATGATTTCCAGCAGTTCTTCAAACCGCTTGTGATACAGCCGGAAAATATAATCCAGCCATTGCGGGTATTCCTTGATAAACAACGATACCTTTTCCATTGGCAGGAAAAGGATTTCAGCGTCTTCTTCCACCTCGGCCCTGACCTTGCTGGTTTCATTGTGCATGCCTCCTAAAAAGGACATGATGCAACTTTCACCGGCTTTGATGTAATACAGCAGGATTTCCCTGCCGTCCTCTTCCATACGAAGGACTTTCAGCGTTCCCTTGGTAACAATGGGAATGGAACGGATGGAGGCATTTTCATTCAGGATCACACTTCCTGCTTCGTACTTTTTCTTAATACTGTATTGATTGAGCTTCTCCACCAGTTCAGGCGAGGATTTAAATTCCGTTATTTGTTCAAGTGCTTCCATTACATCAAATGTTTGCTAAAAATACCGAAACACTCCTTTGCGAACAACTGTATATGCGCGGTTTATAAAACCCCGGCATATTCAAATAAGATTGCGCCGTCTTACCTGACATAATTGCTGATAAAATCTGATAATTTTTTTCCGTGCAAATTGATCGCAATTATAGTCCCCTGTTCATCCATCAAAATGTTAAACGGCAACTCCTCAATCCTGTAATCTTTTGCTACCGGACTTTTCCAAAACATCAAATCACTCACCTGTATCCAGTCGATTTTAAAACGATCGATAGCCTTTACCCAGTTCTCTTTGCTTTTGTCCAGCGATACACCCACTATTTCAAACTTCCCTGGGTTGGCTTTTTGATATTTATCATACAGGACTTTCAGTTCAGGCTGTTCTTCCACGCAAGGGGCACACCACGTCGCCCAAAAGTCTATTAACACCAGTTTTCCCTGTAAGGAAGAAAGCGAAAATGGGGTACCATCGGGCTGGGGCAACGAAATTTCCGGCGCAGGCTGCCCGATTTCCAATGGAGTATTTTGTGCAAAAAGATGACTTGCAAACAACGTTGTCAAAAAGAAGCATACGATCCTTCTCATGCTATTCATTTATGGGATAGTCTTTATCCAGCCAGTCAACCTTGATGTTTTTCCGCAGGTTGAGCAGCTTGGCATTTTTGAACCCCATTTCCTTTAATAGGTTAAATGCGGGCCTGACATTGGGGCATCTATCAAAAGGGCAACATCCGCAATAGATAACCACCTCTTTGTCCTTTGGAACCTTTTTGAGGTAGCCCTTCATTTTGTCAATATTCTCCGCCTCCTGCGCGGGCCCCATATCCACGGAACCCTTTATGAGCGCATCGGGTCCTATCGTTAAAATCAGCAGGTTAGCTGTTTGGTTTTTGTTTATCCGGTTAGCAAGGTTTTCCGGCTCCATCAATTGGTTGCTGTTCCACGGCTCCTGCTGTTGCTGCGCACGCATTTCGGAACACAACATCAACATCGCGGCAAATAGGAGAATGAAGTATCGCATATCGTCTTTCGTTTTTACAAAGATACGAATGCCCTCCCACCTATTCAATAACACCATTGAATAAACCTCATTCCGCGTCAAATAGTAAACCGGGTGAAGGCTTCCCTCCGTTCGCCTAATACCGGAAAATACGAAATAAAAATTCACTCACTCCATTCACTTAATTGCACCAAATGCCGCGAAACACAGGTTTTTATGCAATATCTCCATGTACCTGAATCCCATCTTTTCCAATAATTTCAGTTGGTAATTGAGGGTTCGCGGACTGTCCTCTTTCTCAATGTAACCAAAGACGGTATCCCGATAGGTTTCGCCTTTTAAGTCTACTAAATGCTTTCCGTAACGTTCCTGGAAAATCAACCGTTGAATGGCCGGTGTCTCCTGCGCGATAAAATCGGAGATCCATAAGCTGCCGCCCGGTTTTAATAAGCGGTACAATTTTGAGAATACCATTTCCCAATCGCGGTCGTCGCGCAAATGATGTAAAACAGCCGCGGCCATAATGGTGCAGTAACTGCCTTCCGGTAATTGGGCCGTACGGATATCGTCCTGTACAAATTGGTTCTGCCCATCATTTACCCGGGTGATGCGTTCTTTTGCGCGTGCCAACATGGGACCGCTTAAGTCGAGCAACGTGCAATCCAATGGCTTTTTCTTGGACAATAGCCTGAGCGTATAATTTCCAGCGCCGCAGCCAATGTCTAAAACGGTTTTTACGTCCGGAGAATGCGCCAGGATGCTATCCACAACGAGCTCCATACTGTAAGAAGCATCGATGGCGGTCGGCTGGCCCGTTTCCAGGTTGGAATAGAGTTCCACATTCTGGTCAAAGCGTGCAGCAATTTCCGCTAAGGTCGATTTGTTCGAATAATTGTCCATTGTGTAGTTTTTTAATGTATACAGGCAAAAATAGCGGGATTAACCATATCCTGAAAATACTATTATTTACAATAATTAATACCTTTGAGGTATTATGGAATTACGACATCTCCTTTATTTTAAAACGGTGGCAGAAGTTTTGCACTTTACGAAAGCAGCCGAAAAGCTTCATATCTCACAACCTCCTTTAACCCGGCAGATCAAAGAATTAGAAAGTGAATTGGGCGTACAACTATTTATACGGAATAACAAACGCGTAGAATTAACGGATGCCGGACGCTATTTTTTGGAAGCAAGCGAATCACTGATCCGGCAACTGGAGCGGAGTAAGCAGCTGGTCAGGCAGATTCACGACTCCGTTAGCGGCGAATTCCGAATCGGCTACATCAGTTCTACCTCGCAGGTCTTTTTAGCCCGTATTTTGCAGAAGTTAAAAGATAAATTCCCGTTGTTAAAGACCCGGTTATACGAACTGGCCACCACCAAACAAATAAAGGCGTTGGAAGAGGGCAAATTGGACGTCGGGATTTTGCGGGCCCCGGTCTCTTCCATACAATTGGAGGTAACCTCGCTCTGGCAGGATGAATTTTCACTGGTTTATCCGGCTCACCGGAAATTGGCATGCACTCCCGATGAGTTGGCGAACCAGGCCTTTATCTCTTATAATCGTACTTACGCCCCGTACTACCATGCGCAATTTTTGGCTTGCTGCCAGCGCCTGGGTTTTAAACCGGATGTTGTACATGAATGCAATAACATGCATTCCATGCTGCGCTTGGTTGAAAACGGCTTAGGGATCGCCATCGTGCCTACTTCCATACAACGGCAATATCCTTTCTTAGCATTGGCATTCAAAAGGCTAACGGATATTCCTGTTCATACAGAAATTGTGATGGCACATCATTCAAACACCCAGCATCCGGCATTGAATGACTTTAAGTTGTGGTGTAAATCGTATGCTGAGTAGCCGGTAATTTCGTGTGTGACAGCAACTCATACCACACGATAAATCTTGACGTCAGGCTCTCCCTTTAAGTAAGGCCTCAGCGACGTCACGACATCTTGGTTGAACAGGTCGCTCATCAGGTATTCCTGAGCACTTTCCACGCTATCAAACCCATGTAACACCTGGACGTCTTCCGTGTGTACCAACAGCTCTTTGGACAACGCTCCTTTAATGGCCCGGCAGCACCCGCCAAGTCAATGCCATCAATCCGTAGGGTGATTGCTGAATATGCCTTTGACATACTTACGTAAACTTTACTTACTATCAAGATCTTAGCCACGGCCATGCCAATCAATGGGCAGAACGGAAAACGATTGCCGAAAAATACCATCTTTTTTCGCATCTGTCCAATAAAGAGTGAAAACTAAAAAGAGAACTTCGTGCCGTGGAATGCTCCGTACATCCGGTTGTATCACACGTTAATTATTTGGTATTACAGAAGATTTAGAATTTACATGAGCATGAAAGATGAAACATTGTGCCTCCATGCGGGATATTCGCCGCAGAATAGTGAGCCAAGGGTTGTACCGATCATACAGAGCACAACTTATGTGTATAACAACATGGAAGAGGTAGGAGCTGTATTCGATGACCCCACAAAGAGTATTATCTATTCAAGGTTTGCCAACCCGACGGTCATGGCGGTTGAACAAAAAATAGCCGCACTGGAGGGCGGACTGGCTGCGATGTGTACCACCTCGGGACAGGCGGCTGTCCTTATTGCTATCCTCAACCTGTGTAAAGCCGGAGACAGCTTTGTCAGTCCAATACAAATTTATGGCGGAGCGACTAATCTGTTTGCCCATACCCTTAACAAACTGGGCATTGAATGTATTTTTGTGGATTGTAATGCGGACGAAGAAACCTTGAACAAAGCTTTTAAACACAACACCAAAGCGGTTTTCGGAGAAACACTTTCTAACCCGTCATTAGCGGTTTTGGATATAGAAAAATTTGCGGAGGTTGCCCACACGCATCATGTTCCACTTATTATAGACAATACATTTGCTACCCCGGTATTGTGCAAACCTATCGAATTTGGTGCAGATATCGTTGTACACTCTACTTCAAAATATATGGACGGCCACGCTGTACAGGTTGGTGGCGTAATCGTTGACAGTGGCAGGTTCAATTGGCAAAACGGTAACTTCCCCGATATGACTAATCCCGATGTTACCTATCACGGCATTTCCTACACTGAAAGCTACGGAGCCAGTGCCTACATTATTAAAGCGAGGATGCAACTAATGCGGGATTATGGTGTATACCCTGCTGCGCATTCTGCATTTCTATTGAACTTAGGGCTTGAAACCTTATCTATCCGAATGGAAAGATATTGTCAGAATGCATTGAAAGTAGCTGAATACCTAAACGCCTCTGACAAGATACAGACGGTAACCTATCCGGGTTTAGCTTCGGACAAATATTATGAAATGGCGAAGAAATACCTAAAAGGCAGCAGTGGTGTTATCTCCTGCGAGCTAAAGGGTGACAGGGGAAATGCCATTAAGTTTATCAATGCGTTGAAACTGGCATCTATCGAGGTACACGTAGCCGATATACGCACTTCGGTCTTGCACCCGGCATCCACCACGCATAGACAATTAACTGCGGAGCAACTTGCCGAAGCTGGGATCAGTGATAGTCTGGTGCGGATATCTGTCGGACTTGAACACATAGACGATATCCTGGAAGATATCGGGCAGGCATTGGAAAGTGTATCCTGACAAACAACAAGAGGTTGCCCTTTTGACAATACCTTGTTATTAAAAGTGTTAAATCGTATGTCGCCTTTTGCACTCAAATACATAATTATCAATAAGTTATAAAATAAACAAGAACAGAATAACGCAGAAAAACGCAACGAAAAGTTAGGTTTGTTGTACCAAATGTTGTACCTTTGTATCAGGTTGCCCGCTTTGAAATAGCTGATTTATAATAGGTTTCATCGTTTTGCACTCGATTGTTTTTTTTTAGTACAACAAATATAATACTTTTTCTTATGGCTTCAATAAAATTAGTGCTTCGGACAAATCAGGAAGATAAAACAGGTCATAGCCCTTTATACATAAGGGTTATAAAGGATAGGAAAGCCAAATTTGTAGCAACAGGCGTAAAGCTGAAACGTACCGAATGGGACGATGATAAGCAGAAGATAAAGAAGAACCACGCCAATAGTGCAAGAATGAACGCTTTTCTTGCCCAGAAGATTGCCGATGCAGAGGGAACAGTTGCCGACCACGAACGCAAAAGAAAATCCGTATCAGCCCGAAAACTCAAAGAAGCAATAAAAGGTAAGGATATGGCAAACTTCTTTGAATATGCTTACAGCCGTTGCGAGCGTATCAAAGGAACGGTATCGGTTGCCACTTACAGGAACTACAAACAGTATGTAACCAAGTTTGAAAAATTTATCGGGCACAGGGAAATATACTTTGATGATATTACCGTTACGATGTTGAAAGATTACATCAATCATATGTCCAATAATTTGAAGAACGGAGCAACTACGGTACATTATTCTTTGCTGATTTTATCCGTAATGTTTCGTGATGCTCAAAGGGAAGATATTATAGGCGAACATATTTATCCATTCTCAAAAGTTCGTGTCAAACGTGATAAAGGAAAACGTTTATTTCTGAACAAAGAGCAGGTAGAAAAGCTACGCAATTTTAAAATCGAATACACAGGAAAGGACGAAGTATTTAGGGATATGTTCATTTTTTCGGTGTATGCAGGTGGCTTGCGTTTTAGTGATGTAGTAAGCTTGAAATGGGAACATTACAACAAGAAAGAGCAACGCATTACAAAGACCATTCGCAAAACAGGAAGAAACCACAATTTTAAAATCGGTCAGATTGCAATTGACATTTTAAACAAATACAAAACCGAAATTTCATTACCGAGTGATTTTGTTTTTCCAATAATTGAAGATGTAGAAAGGTTTGATGCCGATACCGATTATCAGGCGTATATCATCAATGCAAAAAATATTCTATGCGGTCAGAAATTACGTAGATTAGGTAAGGATATGGAATTGCCGTTTACGCTATCATTCCATTTAAGCCGTCATACATTCGCTACCAATGCTTTAAATAATGGTATGCGGATAGAATATGTTTCAAAGCTGTTAGACCATTCAGACATTGGTATTACGCAGATTTACGCCAAAGTGATTAGCGAGGAATTGGATAAAGCAGTAGATATGTACATTAATTAACAAGATAGATTGAATAAATTTGCCATTCAAATGATGAAACAATGGAGGAAACGATCGACCCAGACTATAACCCTAAATTTATGTTGAAAGCAATTGAGCTTTCAGAAATTGCATACGAAAGTGGTAAAGGGCTTCCTATTGGTTGCGTGATTGTCAGAAATGGCGAAATTATCGGAGAGGGACATAATGAAATATTTGAGCGGGTCAATCCTACATCACACGGCGAAATGGTTGCTATTGAAAGGGCTTGCAGGAACATCAATAATCTTCAATTGTCTGAATGTCAAATGTACACTACGCTAGAGCCCTGCCCTATGTGTTTAGGTGCTATTTATTGGGCAAAAATCAATAAAGTGTATTACGCAAATACCAATGCCGATGCTTCCAAAGTTGGATTTGATGACACATTTATATTTGATGAATTGCGAAAAAATGCCAATGAACGTAAGATTAATTTCTTATACGTTCCCGATAAAAGTGCAATGACCATTTTGGAAGAATGGAAATCCAAAGACTTAACATCTGCCCAGCCGTGGAATGATAAGTAATGCTAATCAATCTTGGTGTAAGCGGTAATTAAGAGTGCAGAGTTTTTGGCAATTAGGAATACACAGTTTTCGGCAACAATGAATGCAGAACAATGGC
>NZ_BMIK01000015.1 GCF_014642075.1 Parapedobacter defluvii
TAAACTTTCTTCTTGATTTCTTCATTCTCAACTGCTAATTTAAACATTTATGCAGTTGTCCAGTATTTGGGGAGTATCACATATTTCTATCGAGCTGCCAATCATTTGATCAAAACCTCACTCGCTTCAGATTCAAATCACATTGTTTTTAAAGATAAAATGTTTATAAATAATATCCAAATAAAAGCTACAACAAGAAGCCCCGAAACGGGGAGAATCGGGGCTTGCAAACTAACCAATTATAAACCTAAATTATGAAAAGACAAATTTTACTAACTGACTATATAACGCATTCCGACCCCGCTTTGTTACAGCGGGATTGTTAAGATATGTTAAAAAGACAATAGCGTGATAAAAAGAGAAACCTGTTACCTGAAAGATAATGGAAATCCGCCCCAATGGGGTTAGGATCAATCCGTACTAAGTGTCTCGTCCTAAAAACACTTTACAGATTTAACCATTAATCCTAAAAGAACTTTACAGGACAAGACATGTGCGGCACAAGGCAAATATCTTTACATATGAATAGTGGCCACAAACACACGTTGATTTTTGATTTTAGGGAAATGGCTGGTGCGTAGCCATTTCCTTATTGAAGTTTGGATTTCAATAAATTAGTTTTTACTTTTAGCGAAACCAATTGTGACCTGGGCCTGAAGTAAACGGGAATTTTGCTGAATAGAACAGGTGATTGTTTAACGCCTTGTGTGGCGAGGTTGGACATTCTATTTAGAGGTTAATGGTTATAGCGATTTCCAGTTCTTTAAAAGTGCCGAGGTGTTGAATAATCTAAACAATCTTGAAGTCGCAAATTGCGACCTCAAACAACAATACGACATGTAAGCCTATGAGTAAAACACAAAACGAAACCATCAAGAAAACCGTGATACCTGACGAGGTAGTTATCAACAAAATATACCTTGTACGTGATCAAAAAGTGATGCTCGACAGCGACTTAGCAGAATTGTACGGGGTCGAAACCAAGCGACTGAACGAACAGGTCCGCCGTAATATGGCGAGGTTTCCGGAGGATTTCATGTTCACCCTCACCCGCGACGAATTTGAAAACTTGAAGTCGCAAATTGCGACTTCAAGTTGGGGAGGTAGGCGCAAGTTACCCAACGCTTTTACCGAGCATGGCGTGCTAATGCTATCAAGCGTGTTAAACAGCGAACGGGCGATACAGGTAAATATCCAGATTATGCGCATCTACACCAAAATAAGGGAGATGCTGCTTGCGCACAAGGACGTATTCCTCCGCGAGGAACAGGTGGAATTAATAAGTTTTATGAAGCCGAAGAATATAACTGCCGCTCAGAAAAGACTTTTTGCAAATTGCAAGATTCTTTCGATTGATATGAAGAACAACGGGCGGGATAGGGCGGACGATTCCTTGAAAAAGTTCCGTATATTTATACTTGGTTTCTTGTGGTAAATAGCCTATTTCAAGATTTTGGCATTGTATTTTTACCGATTTAAACATACTTACGATGAAAGCAAAAAATAAAGTTTTAATAATTGTCTGTTCTGCCGGCTTAGTGGTTCTTTTCAATTCCTGTGTCTCTATCCCAAAAAACGCGAAGGCGATAAGGAACTTTGATGTGAATAAATATTTAGGCACTTGGTATGAAATTGCCCGTTTTGATTTTCGTTTTGAAAAGGATCTGGACAATGTTTCCGCTCAGTATACCCTTAATAACAAAGGTAATATTACGGTGTTGAATAGTGGTTATAACTATAAAAAAGGAGAATGGGAAAAAGCGCAAGGAAAAGCGAAATTCAGAAGAGATAAAGATATTGCAGAATTGAAAGTAAGTTTTTTTGGTCCTTTTTATGCCGGTTATAATGTGCTGGCGTTGGATGAGAATTACCAATATGCGTTGGTTTGTGGAAAAAACTTGAATTACCTGTGGATTTTATCGAGAGAGAAGACGATTCCCGAGGAGGTTAAGACTAATTACCTGAGGCTTGCCGAGGAAATTGGCTTTGATACCACTAATTTGATTTGGGTAAAACAGGACAGAAACGACAATCCGTATTTGGTTGAAAAATAAGGTCTCCACAAAACAAAAGATTCTAAAAACAAGGCCTCGAAACGGGGAGAATCGGAAACATAAACACTATACACGGTTTGACGAATAGAAATTGATTGCTAATTTTAACAGCGAATCATGAGAGGATCAACAAACTGAAACTAACTATTTATGATAACCGTAAACCCATACCTCTATTTCAACGGGAATTGCGAAGAGGCTTTCGATTTCTACAAATCAGTATTTAAATCTGAATTCAATTTTATAGACCGATATAAGGATGTGCCGCAAAATAACCGCAGGTTGTTTACTGACCAGGACCATAAGATTATGCACATTTCCCTTCCGATCAGCAGCAAAACCACATTGATGGGTGCAGACAATACGGCGCTGTTTAATCAACCGGTGTCAACGAGCAATTTCTCCTTATCGATCAATACGGACAACAAAGACGAGGCCGACACGCTATTTCAAAGCCTATCCGAGGGCGGGGAAATTAAACTGCCAATGAACGAAACTTTCTGGGGTTCATACTACGGAATTGTGACCGATAAATTCGGCATCAATTGGAAAATAAGCTTCGGGTCGGATTAATGGAGATCAAAAAGTAATGCTTGACAGCGATTTGACTGATTTGTATGGAACAACGACCAAACGTTTAAATGAGCAAGTCAGACGTAACATCGCCCGCTTTCCGGAAGATTTTATGTTTCAATTGAACGAAGAAGAATGGGAATCTATTTCAACTGGAGGGAAGCACTGAGGCCGTTGAACCTGATTAATCGGCAGATGACGCTGGCACACGTATTCTTCATTGCGCTGACCGTTTTTATGATGGGCTTGCTATGCGTAATGCATACGGAGGACCTCATCACAACCCGCATGGGTAAGACAATTTCCTTGGGTTTGGGCATTTTTTGGATAATCCGGCTGCTGATCCAGTTTTTTGGATACTCCTCAGAGCTTTGGCGAGGGAAGGTATTCGAAACGACTGTGCATGTGGTGTTTAGCTTATTGTGGATATATTTCAGCGCTATGTTTCTTTTAGTTGCGATAGCTAGGTGATGCGTTATCAGGTCAAAAACAAAGCCCCGAAACGGGGAGAATCGGGGCTTGCAAACTAACCAATTATAAACCTAAATTATGAAAAGACAAATTTTATTAACTGATTATATAACGCGTTACAGCGGCGGATTGTTACAACGAATCTGTTAAGATTTGTTAAATAGACAATACGATGACTAAAAAAGAACCCTTAGCACGAAGGCACGAATTTATTTTTATCTTTTGGCTGATTGCATACAGCTCTTCAATGAGCTGAACAATATAACACAGATGTTATCTTATTTATTCGGTAGTTCATCAAGCAGGGATTTCCCAAAAGTATCCAATTTTCCGTTGTCTGCTACGATATATACCAATTGCTGTATAGCGGCGGCTAAAGGGCCGTCCTTATTAATATCCCCGCTTGCCTCCAGGTTTTTAGTTTCCAATTTTTTTATAAGATCGAGCATAGGTGCGTATTGTGTTACCGGTCCAATCCTGTATAAATCTCCTACGCCAGGAAAAAATCTTGACCCATTTAAACATTGTGCCCTTATTGGAACATACAGATATTGTTCAGCAGGTATCTCGCGACTGACTTTTTGAACAAGAATGCCATTCTGTATTTTTGTTTCTTTGGAAATAAAAATCAGCCCTGGGGGAAGCTGTAAATTAACGGGTTGTTTTGAGCTATTTCTGAATAACAGACATAACGGAACATATCCCTCTGCCGGAGCTCCTACCCTGGGTTCCCCATTGCAATCGGTTTCATCTATAGGGTTGTATGGCTCTATTCCTTCCAAAGTTACACCTGTAGGTAATATAAGCGGTGTCCCTTCCGGTTCTTCCTCTGAACCAGCGAATCCTTTGGCGGGTACAAAATCGGAGGTGTCCTCTTCGTCGTCACGCTGGTAGTTGTCCTTGCTACAACTGGAAATAATCAGTAAGCTTACTATAAAAATAGTTAGTGGCTGTAAAAATTTCGGTTTCATCAGTTCTTGCTTTTTCATATTCTGTTCGTAAAAAAAGCGAAGCTACTTTTACCTGATAACTGTGCCAATTATCAAAGATGGATAACCGATTCCTGACGACAAACAACATATTGGGCGTTAAAAAAGTCATTAGGCAGTTCCTTTGGTGTGTTAATCTTTTTCGAAAAAAACAACGGCAGACGCGGGCTTCCGTACTGGTACAAAAGGAAGCGTGTAGCCATCATACCGAGTGTATTTGTATGGGGTTAGTTAAAAGATGGTCGCGTTATACTTTTCGCCCTACATTTACAAATAGAAAAGTCCGATCATTGCGATAACATATACGCCCGCGGCTATCCAAGAATCCGTACCGATACCCCCGTATCGCTTATTGCTTTTGATGAGCATTCCGGAGAGGAATATGAGCGTAATCAGCATGGCCACGCCGGTAAGGTATATATTTACGTTATCTGCACTAGGCAATACCGCATTATTTGTAATAAGCGTAGTGGGGATAAATAATACGGGCAGGAAGACGTTGCCGCCAAATATATCGCTGATAATGGGTTGATAGGATTTATTGCGAACAAAAGCCAGCCCCCCGGAAATTTCCGGCAACGAGGTTACCAGTGCCAATATCGTTGCGCCAAAGATAACGCCGTCTATCTGATAGTGGGATGCAATGGCGGAACTGGTGGCCTCCAATAATACACCAAACACCAATACGATGGCAGACACGACAATGAGCCATATTAGTGCAGAAGTTCGGGTAAATGCTATTTTCGGCTTATCTTTAGGTGGAACCGGATTGCTTTTCTGAAATTTTTTCATCGCAAAGACACTAAGGACCCACATGAAGCCGATGAGCACCTCGGGGGGCGTTATTCTTGCAAAAAGTAGGGACGTGCGGAATTGATGCCCAATAACGACCATGGTTAAGATAGCAACCAGGAAGAGCCCCTGGAGGATGCTGGTCTCGCTGCTGGTTAGTGTGGATAGTGGTTTGCGTTGTTTTCTTGAGGCAAAATCGAATAAGACCAACAGCACCGATTGTATGGCAATACCTCCGAGGATATTTCCCGTCGCCAAGCCAACATCGCCTTTCAGTGCTCCATTCGTAATGATAGCTATTTCCGGTAAATTGGTGACCACTGCTAGGATAAGCGTCCCGCCGAATGCGCTGCCCAGCTTGAATTCCGCATCTATGAAATCGACAAGATCAGAAAGTTTGGTGCAAAAATACCAGATGGTACCAGACGCGATAATAAATACGATAATATTTAATGTAATTCCAAATTCCAACTCCATCTTATCGTAGTTGCTTAAATTTTTGACCTCGCTTGTAATGCTCCCTCAGTTAGCTATTTCCAAAACTAAATAATTCAAATCAAAAGCCCTTGATATAAGTTAGCGGGTTACAGGTTGGTCTATTCCGGAAGGCAACATCTCTTATTCGGAGTCAAAATTGATAGGCAAGCGAAACACAGAATGCTGATGCTGCACAGAAAAATTTTTATTTGATTAGTCTAAATTCCGAACCGACTAGGTTAATAACAAGATATGAAAATTTTACTGTTATTTGTAGGGTGTATTTTATTATCTTTAGTTGGTTGTTCGCAGGATATCATCGAGCGATCAAGAACTTTTGAAATTAAAACGTATAACATATCACTTAATAAGGAAAGAAAACATCTATCCAATAGAAGTAGGCCTCTCCTTTCAAATGATTTATCCACATTAGATACTATCCTTGTGGACAAAGGCTATGACTTCCAATACGGGACCGGGGCTGACATTTTTTTTAGTGTAAAAATCGAATACCTATTAGAAAGTCGCTTCTCCCAAGATTCCGTAAAGTTGACACCTGTAATGGCGCTAGCAAAAAAGCGATGACGCTATATCGGAAAAACCTCAGATTATCACAGTAATTATTCACAATTATCAGCTGCTTTGAAATTGCCTTACGAAACAAGGTTAACACCGTCTATAGAAACGCATATGGTGCCGAATGGCAAAAAAATGCTGCGATAAATGGCATGTTTGACAATCAAAACTGTCGACATACGAAAGCCATTATTCTACAATGTCTTAAGAAGCCAAACCACAATTACACGCCTGCTAAGCTTATCGCAGAAATGGACTTTGGCTTTGGCGTTACTTGTTCGCTCAACCACAATTCCATGCTGGTGGTAAAATTCTACTTAAAGTATATCAAAGGGCTTGTCCTGCTAATTGCTTTACTCCTGCCAATTAATGAATATTTAAACGCAATAATAGGAAACTTTAGTTAATTTGGTATGAAGAGCAACGGGCGGGGTTGGGCGAACGATTGCTAACATAGCCACAAAAATATTAAAAGGTTGTTTGTTGCGTATACTATACTATCTGGAGAATTCAATGTTTATATGCTTATTTCCCAGTTAGATATCTTCGCCAGTAGCAGCTAATTCTTATGTTATAATTTGTATCCGATAGAAACCTGAACCACGTTATTTCTGTATGATAGGCCCGGAGCGTTTTCTTGCACGGCTATATTTCTCAACCCTTGTTCGTATCCTACACTTAAAACAAACTTATGATACTCAAAATCAATGTTAGCCCCGGCACCAATATCCAATCGCTTTAATGTTGTGCCATGCAGCCAGTCTCGGCTTTGGTCGTAAACGCCATTTCCAAATGTTTCCCATTCTATTTCTGTAATTCCGTCAATCCAAGAACCGCTATTTAATTTTTGCTTGGTTTTTCCTCCAATACCGTATCCAAAATAGGGCCCAACGCCAAACGTAATGTTGAAATCGTTTGTAACATTTAGTTTGTATGCACCATATATCGGTAACATTAAATACAATTCATTAAATGTATGTGTATCGTCAGGTGGTGAGGGTATATAATGGCTACCGTTTAGAACGTGTACTTTCGAACCTTTGGCGGAAAAAAACAACCCCGATTGGATGAGAAACCTTTCTGACAAGGGATGTTCAAAGGTACCGCCAATATGATAACCAGCTTTTGAATCTGTACCCCTTGCATCGTTTACCGTTGCATTTGACAGGTTGAAACCTGCCTTTATCCCAAAACGCGGCGATAATGTTTGCGCAGATAAATTCGAGTTTGCGAACAATAAAACTCCCACAAATAATAAGTTCTTCAGATTCATTCCTTAATTTTTGCTTTTATGATACGTTAAGTTGGATGCATTTTGAGCAAGCAATAGTACTGATATTTTTGCTATATCTGTATGAGTATTTGACACCGGCTTAAATCGTCGCTCAAAATTATTCCGGATACGATTTACCATTAATACGGCAATAACTGGCCTAGTTCAATCCGTTGATTTTGTCGACTAAATCATCCTTACCGATACGTTCCAGCTCTGTCATTTCAATATTGATGACATGGTCTTCCTCAATCGTTACTTCTTTGATACTGTAAACGTACTGCCCATTACTTTCGGATGCGAAAATGACGTGTATGGTCATTCCGATCGGAACGAAGCCAAAATGTTCGGTAAAGTATTGATCATTCGTATTATACAGATCTAACTGTGCCAGCAGACCAGGCTGGTCTTGGTAAGCTAAATAGACGGCAGCGTTGGTTTCGTTATAAGGGGCGGGAACTGTTACTTTAATTTTGGTGAGCAGTCCTGAGTTTGCAGTAAACCGGTCTACGTTTGTCCAGCCAAAGTCATTGATAAAAAAATCATAGGTATCCGTTACCGGGTTGAACCCCAGTCCTGCCTGATCGCCATCCGTCCAAACGGGATTGCCATTCCCATCGTCGCCTTCACCCGATCCCAAACCGATCTCTACCGGGTTCCACGCTAAATTTCCGGTCCCGTCAATTTCTCCTTGCCATAAGGTCATGTCCATATCCAAGCCGCCGGTATGTGCGGCGTCAACGGTGACATAATAATGATTCAAGGGTTTTACAAGTTGGTCACCTTGCGTTACTTGCATAAAAAATTGCCCACCTGTTACCAACGGAAGCAGGTATCCGTTGTTGCTTCGTCCCATGAGGGGCTTATTTGATACTGCCATATTCCCCCTGTCAAAAATCTCGATGAATGTCAACTCCACTTCTCCGATGATTGAATTGCCCAGTTGATCGACGAGCTCATATTGCCCGATATCTACGATTGTTCCTTTGCGGGAAACGAAATGAACACCTTCACCCGCATCAAATTTCTGGGTTTGAACGAGGTCTGAAAGGGCCTGATTTCTCAACATCTGGAAACCTGCCTGCGTAGGCATAACGAGTTGATCAACAGGGGCCGGCGCATCGTCTTTGCCGCAGCCCGTAAGCGATAACACCACCAGTATTTGGGAAAATTGGGTAAAGAAAAGATTTTTCATGATGATTCTATATTAGTTCGTAGTTTATCTTTGTTGGTATATCATTACGATATTCTTTTTGTTACCCCTGTACCGTACCCTTTCTTTCGCTTACATGCCAAATTGGTTATCTTTGTAACTTTCAGTAATGATAGAGACATGAAAAAAGGCAATTTCAATAAAGCAATGCTTTTATTCGAGCTATTTCGTAAGCATCGGATCAATGGGGATGACCTCGCAAAGGCAGAAAGCAAATCTGCATATCTGGATGAAAAAGTTGATGAGTTTAGGCTTTTGATTTCAATGTGCAAGGATGTGTTCGCTGGTCGGTATCACATGGATAAGTGGAATCTGTCTGTTATCGTAGCTACGACTGCCTATGTTGTCTCTCCACTTGATGCGATACCTGATATGGTTCCCTTGATGGGTTGGATGGATGATGTGACCATTGTTGCATATGCCGCTTCAAAACTCACAGACGAAATGCAGAAATATAAGGCTTTTATCCAGGCCAAAGCGGGGTAGGATTTCTTTATCAATCGGAGAAATAAGACGGCGATAGTTTTGTTATCAGCGCCGGATCTATACGTATTGAAATAAGAAACCCGTTACCAGAAAGATAACGGGAATCCGCCCCAATGGGGTTAGGGGCTATCAACCTAAACCTGAGACGAAGATAAGAATTATCGCACTAAACTCAAAAATTCATCCAAAAAAAGAAATAAAAATTTGCGAAACCGAAAAGTTGCATATATATTTGCAACCAATTGGTTTCATAAATAAACACGAATAAACATGAGACGAGATATTTTCCAAGCAATTGCAGACCCAACCAGGCGGGGAATCATCGCCTTAATTACCCTACAGGCAATGACACCAAACGCCATTGCCGAGCACTTTGATACCACCCGGCAAGCTGTATCTAAACACCTGCGTATTTTGACGGAATGCGAATTGATAAAACAGGAACACAAAGGCAGGGAAATCTACTACCAACTTGAAATTGATAAAATGAAAGAAATAGATAGCTGGTTGGATCAGTTCCGTAAAATCTGGGAAACAAGATTTAATCAATTAGACAATTTATTACTTACGTTAAAAAACAATTAATATGAACCCGACATTGTTATTTGACTTTACCGTCAACAAAGAAAACAAAACCATCCACATTACCCGTGAATTTGCCGCAAGCCTTGAATTGGTTTGGCAGGCGTGGACAACCCCCGAATTACTCGACCAATGGTGGGGACCGCAACCGTGGAGAGCAGAAACCAAGACGATGGATTTCCGTGAAGGCGGCTTTTGGCTCTACGCAATGGTAAGCCCCGAAGGCGAAAAGCATTGGAGCAGGGCCAACTTTCTCGCGATCAAGAAAGAAAGCTCTTTTACAACCAAAGGCGGATTTTGCGATGAAAACGGCACGATAAATCCTGAGTTTCCTCAAAATTTATGGGAGAATAGCTTTATTCCCAAAAACAATAAAGTGCAGGTGGATATATTGCTAACTTACGATACGCTTGCCGACCTCGAAAAAGAAATAGCAATGGGCTTTAAAGAAGGCATGACCATAGATTTTCAGCAATTGGACGAATTGTTATTGGCCTTAATTCAAGAAAGGGATTAAAGTCCTTGATCTTACACGATTAGGGCTATAAAAGCTTTAGCAATCCTAGCTCAAAACCGCCATTACTAGGCCTAAGGAAGTCGTCATCCACAACATCTCCCTTGTTATTGATGACTAAGTAACGCGGAATTTGCCGAATGTTAAGTAGCCTTGTCAACGGAGATTCTTTGAAGTTAGCCAATCGGTATTGGTTCGCATCGTTGTAAATTCCCTGCCGTTTTGAGACGGCAACCCACTTGTCGATATCTTCATCCTTGTCGATACTGATGGTTACGAACTGAATGGGCTTACCCTTAAGCTTGTGTTTTGACTTTTCCCAATGGGGCATCTCGCCGATACAGGGAACACACCAGCTCGCCCAAAGATCAACAACAGTAAGCTTATATTTTTTGTCCATAACGATACGCCTGAAATCGGATAGCTTGCCGTTAAAATCATATAAATCAACGGCAGGCAGATTAGTAATGATTTTCATTTCGCGATTTGCAGACTGGCCTACGTTTTCAAATATGAAGTTGAAACGACCGCCTGCAAATGTGCTTAGGTCCTTCTCGGCTTTCTTGAAATCGGTGGAGGCGGTTACCAAAATGTTGCTTAGCTGATAAAGCGTATCGAGAAACGGATCTTGCGTGCGTATAGGCCGGAGCTGATTATTGATTTCAACCGTCTTTTCTGGCGCGTACGCAAAACTGCCAGCGACATGGGAAATAGCTTGCTGCTGATATATACCCGATTGCTTTAGCCGATCGTCCGTGGCAGCGAGAACGGCCCAAAAATCATTTTTGTCGAGATTTCTGTTTTGATTTCCGGCATTGTAAGCAACAATTGCAGCTAGGATCTCTCCCCTATTCTGCGCATTGATGGCACGAATATCGTCGACATGCTGGAACATATCTTCGTAGAGACTATCGGCAAATGGCGACCGGCCGACAGCGGGATTGGTAATCAGCCGGGCAATAGCCGTGTACTTGATGTTGGTATTCAGATCCTTCAGGACATGCTTACGCATCTCGGAAGTAGCCAACGCATTGATAGCAGCCTCATTTCGGTCATAGCGCGCATCGATCTTTTGCAGCAGGCCATTGACGCCCAACGATGCAAGGCTGTCTTGTTCCTGAAATGACCAATAAAAACCTTTTGGGACGGCAATCATGCTATCGACAAATTGCTGATATCCCGAAGAATACTGGATCGTAAACGTGTCGTTGGCATTTATCAGCCGCATGGTATCGCCGGGATTCAGCAATACACCATAGGTACGGAATGTCGGCTCTCCCGGGGTCACTATCAAATTACCGGCCCCCAGGAACATGGGTTTGTCAATAAAGAATTTCTGTTCGATAACGGAATCATTAATACCAGGATTTTTAAACTCAATGAATCGGCCGTATGTGTCAAATGTATTAAATACTGCACTTTGGCCGGGGGCTAAGGATATAGAGAATAAGGTTGAATCGGAACGGCGTTCCGCCCCTATGATGCTACGGTCCGAATTACGTGTTTTATCAAAACAGGCATTAAAAGCCAACGCGGATAACAACAATGGAATAGCCAATCTTACGCTCATAGCATGATATGTATATAACTTATAAAGTTCGAAACTGACTACGCCCACGCGTTGCCTTTTTTCAAATATAACCCGTTTTTATAGTTATTAAGTATACCAAGTATATTTTTCATGGGTCGGATGCCCTAAATCGAATATTGTACGGGCCGTTGAATGACGTCACAATTAGGAGGATTGCCCAAATATTCATTAAAAAGACCGTACTTTGCGGGCTGGTATCGTAGATTCCCCTATGAAATATTTTAGCGAGTTGGCAACGTTGCTGGATCAGGAGCAAGCTTTTGATAAAGCCCAGCATGACGCACTGCTGCTGCAGCGCTCCGTTCAGGAACGGATTGCGCTTGGCGTTACCTGGTTTCCCATTACAATAACAAATAGCGAATTAGGGCGGGGCGATTACCTGACCATCACGGTAAACAAAACCAATCACCTGGAAGAAGGGCATCGGTTCCGTTACGGCATGCCTGTCTCCTTGTTTTCAAACCATGCCCCCCAGCAGGATCGACTTCACGGGGTCATCGCATTTGCCGGTCGGGACACCATGCGGATTTCGTTCCGGGTAGATGAACTGCCTGCCTGGAGCCGTGGGGGCAGGCTCGGGATCGACCTGCTGTTCGATGAGAATTCATACAGGGAAATGCATTGCGCACTGGACGAAGCAAACCTGGCGCTTACCGACCAAAAACAAGGTAACCTGGTAAGGCTGCTCCTGGGCGAAACCGATATTCGCGAGCCGGCCCCAAGCCCAGTATATGAAAACGATAGCCTGAACCCCAGCCAAAACAAGGCGATAGCGCATATATTGGGTAAAAATCCCCTATCCATCTTGCATGGGCCTCCCGGCACGGGTAAAACGACGACGCTGGTTTACGCCGTACAAGCGCTCCTGAAGCAGCGGTCGCAACAGCTCCTCATCGTCGCGCCAAGCAATACGGCCGTAGACGTGCTGACCGAACGCCTCGATGCGGCGGGCGTATCGGTAGTCCGCATCGGCAACCCGGTCAAGGTTTCGGATCACTTACAAGAACTCACGCTGGATGCCCGGGTGGACAATCACGCCTCCCATAAAACGATCAAAAATCTGGAGAAGCAAGCCCGGACATATAGCGACATGGCGCATAAATACAAACGCAATTTCGGAAAGGCTGAGCGGGATCAACGGAAAGCTCTGTTTGATGAAGCGCGTAAAATCCGGAAAGAGATTGACCAGCTGCTGGATTATATCGTTAAGGATGTATTTACCAAAGCGCAGGTGATCACTGCTACGTTAGTAGGTGCCAACCATTACTCCATTCGCGATAGGCGGTACCAAACCGTTATTATCGACGAAGCTGCGCAGGCGCTGGAACCGGCCTGTTGGATTCCCATACTGAAAGCTGATCGCATCATTTTGGCTGGAGACCATTGCCAGTTGCCCCCAACCGTCAAATCCAGCCACCGCACCACCGAGGGATTATACCACACCTTGTTCGAAAAATTAATTGCGCAGCACCCCGCCCACGTATTGCTGCTGGATGTGCAGTACAGGATGAATGTCCAGATTATGAAATACCCGTCTACAGCCCTTTATGCAGGCCGGTTACAGGCAGCACCAACCGTGGCCGATTGGACATTGAGCGGCGATGACAGCCCGATTATGTTTATCGATACCGCCGGTTCGGGATTTGAAGAAACCTTCGTTGATCACGCTATTTCTAATCAGGAAGAGGCCCACTTTTTATGCAATCACCTCGCTTCTTTTGTAACAAACCTCAACATATCGCTTACAGACCAAGCCTTTCCGAGCGTCAGCATCATCACGCCGTACCGGGCCCAGTCGCTTTATCTGCGTGAAATCATTGCACAGGATGATCGGTTGCGGCCCTATCTGAAACAGTTGCAGGTGAACACCATTGACAGCTTCCAGGGCCAGGAAAAAGATGTGATCTACATCAGTTTGACAAGGAGCAACACAAAACAGGAAATCGGATTTTTAGCCGACACCAGGCGGATGAATGTGGCCATGACCCGTGCCAGGAAAAAGCTGATTGTGATTGGAGACAGCAGCACGGTTGGATACCACGATTTTTACGGTGGGTTTCTGGATTATATCAACTCTTTAGCCAAGTATCACAGCGTATGGGAATGGCATGGTTAAGATTGAACCCTAACATCTGGTTTTACTGATAAGACCCCAACCTGTTCAAAAACGGACAACAAATGTTCGTATTCGAACACTGCTTTAACGTAAAAACAGGCCTTGAACAACCTTATTGCCCGTTTATATAAATGGTTTATTATTTGAGCCCTTTTTATCCAAGCTAATTATTAGGATATGTTCAAGCACTATTTTCGAATTGCAATGCGATCGATGGTCCGCTATAAATCTTACGCAGCAATTAATATTTTCGGCTTGGCCTTAGGGCTTGCTTCCTGCATACTAATCTTTCTCATCGTCAGGAATGAGCTTAGTTTCGATCAATATCATAGAAATGCACGTAAAACTTATCGGGTCACATCGCTGGGTTTAGATTATAATCCCAGTGTCTCATTTGCCATTGCTCCGGCGCTTAAAAAGGATTTCCCGGAACTGGAGCATGTTTCACAATATTATTATTGGCGTGAAAGCATGATCGAAATAAATCAGGAGCGTTACTTATTGAAAGACATCGGCGCAGCCGATAACGAGTTTGCAAAGATATTCGATTTAGAATGGCTGGCGGGCGATCCCAATTCCGCATTGGAGCCACCCAATACGATTGTACTTACCGAAAGCACTGCAAAACAGTATTTTGGAGATCAGAATCCCATCGGGCAGACCATCCGTATGGATAACGATTGGGAGCTGAAAGTGACCGGCTTGATCAAAGATCTTCCCAGCAACACTCATTTAACATTTAAATCGTTAGTCTCCTGGGCGACATTCCACGATGAAACAACCAATTATTGGTCTATACAGGGCGGGTACCTCTATGTCACCCTGCCCGATAATATATCTGCCCGCAACATCGAACAAAAGCTTCCTTCGTTCATTAAAAAGAACTGGGGTGAAGAAGTTGGAAAAGAAGGCAAACTATTATTACAGCCACTAACCGATATCCATTACGACCAACGGTACCTCAATCAAACCAGTATGCCCCGATCTAAAAAGAGCATATACGGTTTAGCTGCGGTCGGCTTGTTTATCTTGGTGATAGCCTGTATAAATTTTGTTAACATGGCTACCGCATTTGCAATAAAGCGCTCAAAAGATGTGGGTATCCGAAAAGTGATCGGTGCCAAGCCTATTCAGATTATAAAAAGTGCACTTTCGGAAATAGCCTTGCAAGTAATCATAGCCTTAGCCTTGGCGCTGGGCGGGCTGCTGTTATTCGTTCCTTATACAGAAAGGTTCCTGGGTACACGAGTCATCCCTACTCAGTTGCTACAGACTGATGTAGTCATTGGTCTTCTCGCTATATCGCTATTTGCGATTATGATCTCCGGGCTATATCCCGCGCTGGTACAGGCGCGCTTTAATCAATTGCAAATTTTAAAGTCATCTTTCTCAATAGCGGTCAAAGGAAATACGGCCTTAAAAAGGGGGTTGATCAGCATCCAGTTTCTGGTCACTCAATTACTCATTATAAGCACGTTTATTGTTGCCAAACAGATGGATTTCTTTCTTAATAGAGACATCGGTTTTGATAAAGAATCGATTATAACGTTTGATATAGGAAAAAATCCCGAAGGATTACGCCAGCTGCTCTCCAGACAACCTGGAGTCAAAGACTTCTGTTTTGCTTCGGTTGCACCGGCTTACAATATCAACTATATGCCATTTTCTGCTCCTCATTTGGGCATGGATGAAGTGGATGTGACCGAAATGAAAGCGGTGGATGAAAATTATTTGCCGATGTTCAAAATAAAGATGATGGCTGGTTTGCCCATTATCAAGAGCGCAACCCCAGACAGCATCTTAAAAATTGTTGTTAATGAAACGTTTATAACACGATTGGGTATACGCCATCCGGAAGATGCCCTGGGAGAGCGAGTGACGGTGGGTGATCGCAGGGCAGAAATCCAAGGCGTGGTGGCCGACTTCCAGAGTGAATCCAAGCATAAAAAAATCAGGGCCTGCTTTCTCTATTACAATCCCGAAAGATTTCGCCAAGCAAGTATGAAACTTCAATCAGGCAACCCGAAGCAGACCCTTGCATCCATCAACAAAGAATGGTCAGCACTCAATCCAGAGTCTTTATTTAACTATGAATTTCTTGATAATAAGATTGCCCGGTTGTATGAGCAAGAGCAGACACTTTATAATACGTTTAAAGTGTTTACGGTCATTGCCCTTGTCATCAGTTTTATAGGTTTACTGGGGCTGGTATCATTAATGGCCGTTCAGCGCGTAAAAGAGATCGGTGTACGCAAAGTCCTGGGCGCATCTGTAAAAAATATTGTAATGTTATTTTTAAAGGATTTTGTCCGATTGATCTTCGTAGCCTTTGCCATTGCGGTACCCATTGCCTGGTATGCAATGAATAGCTGGTTGCAGGAATTTGCCTATCAGATTAACATTACGCCCATACACTTTATTGTAGGGTTACTGGTCACTCTCTTTGTGGCAGGAACTACCGTTTTTATCCGTAGCTTCATTGCTGCTACAAACAACCCAATTAACGCGATAAAAGAAAATTAGTGAGTTAACTGTGCTGCATGCCCATCGGGATCTTGGAAGTAAGCCGCATAGCCTCCCTAAAAGGTATCCGAGGCGGGTTTGACGATCGTGGCAAGTTTGACACCATCCTGCAGACCAAAGAAGGCCACGGCTCCATATTCGTATTCCTGCCCCGTGATACCGATGGATGGGGATATTTCCAATATATGATACAAATGTACGGCTAATCTCGAAGTACCAAAACAACCCTTGCATAGTTCAAAAAAAGAAGCCCTGAAACACGGGAGAATTTTGTTAGAAAATATATATTTGAGCAAGATGAAACTTATCAAGGGTGATATCACAAAACTTACGGTAGACGCGATCGTAAACGCCGCCAACACTTCCCTACTAGGTGGCGGTGGCGTAGATGGAGCGATCCATCGGGCAGGTGGGCCGGCAATACTGGAAGATTGCAAGCGTATCCGGGCGAGACAGGGTGGGTGCAACGTGGGCGAAGCAGTGATTACCACTGCCGGCAACCTCCCCGCAAAGTACGTGATCCATACCGTAGGGCCGGTATGGAACGGCGGAAAAAGCAGTGAAGAAAGTTTGCTCACCGCTGCGTACAAGAATAGCCTGGCTTTGGCTGTCGAATATGAGATCAAGAGCATCGCCTTTCCCAATATCAGTACAGGAATCTATCGGTTTCCGAAGGAAAGGGCTGCTGAAATCGCGATTACAACCGTGAAGGGATTCCTTCATACCACCGGAGCCGACTTCGGGGTGACCTTCGTTTGCTTCGATGAGGAAAATTACCGGATTTATGAGACATTATTATATTGACAAAAAGAAACCCGTTACCTGAAAGATAACGGGAATCCGCCCCAATGGGGTTAGGGGCTATCAACCTAAACCTGAGACGAAGATAGTAATTCTATCCGATTATTTTTATATCGACTCTTTAAATCTTTGGATATACGCATGAAAAACAATTTAAACACAACCTGGATTACGGTTTACATACTTTTTACGACTTTCCATGCTGCTTTGGGACAACCGGTGAGGATGCTTGAGCCCATGTATCGCGGAGAGGCCCCTATGGCTGGCAAAGCTGTTATCTATGGTAATTTTGTCCAACGGCTGGGGTTCAACAGCGGAGGATTCCCCCAAGACATCCGTTTGCTTAACCTGAACACCAACGAAATTGTAGCATTCCGTGTAAAACCGACCTTCAAATCAGCCAAGGAGAGTCCATTCTGCTATAGCATCGACCCAGGTGAATACGCGATTGCTGATTATTATTGGACACAAAGCAAATGGTATGGCGGAACGATGAACACGGAACCAATTTTCAAAAACAAGGACGCCCTCGGTACCGAGCGTTTCACCCTGCGTTTGTATGCAGATACGGTATATTATACCGGCACATGGCACTTTGATACAGAGCAAGTGTTTTTTTCGGACGAAAAGCGTTCTCTTGATTCTGCCCTGACAAAAAAATACAAAAAGCTAACATTGGAAAAAGCCATAACACGACTACCAAATTAGGGCTATACATTTTTCGGCAATTGGGAAAGGTATAAAACTTGAGTAGAAAATATACAAGGCTCCAAATGGCTCTCCCGATTAAGTCATGCATCATTGTAGAAAATCAGGGCAATATCTTTGCTGAAGTGCTTTATCTATGTTCTTGGATCGGGCTATGAAAAAAAACAAGGTGATCAGCGGAGAAAGGACGGCCAATATTCCGGGTTGGTGCATATCACTTATTTTTGAAACAACTGCCAGATCCAGTAAACTTTTAGGAACTCCTTTGCTGTCGGTCCGGTCATCCCCGGCGAGCCCATATAAGATATAAAGTGATTTCTCAAATCCCACAGATCCGGGTTGTATGGTTGTTGAAAAGAAGACAGGTGCATCGGATTCGTTGGCAAAACGATGTGTTTTTCCTCTTTGAACAGTATATTCCTGCCCGGCTTCCAATACAATCTTTTTCCCTTTGAGATAGACAGTAAGTTCACCCTGCACGACGGTGAACGTTTCAGAGAAATTTTTGTGGTAGTGCAAAGGTGTTCCGCCTCCGGGCATTAATTTTACGGATAGAACAGTCATTTGGCTTTTGGATGCCGCTGCCGTCTGGATAAAAGTGACTTCGTCTTTTACGATAGGATTGACAATTGTTTTCATTTAATATGTTTATGTTTCTAAAAGATTTTTTGACGGTAACAAATGTAGATGATTCAAAAAATGAGGTAACATTTCCTATCGTATAAACACGCTTTTCGTCGACAAAAAGCTCTTTTTAATAACCTAACGACATTTTCTTATATCACCTGTTTTTTTAGTGTCGGATGCTAAAACTACCTATTGCTGTGTCTGAAAAAACAGTACAGCGGCATAGGTGCTATATGACCTGAATACGTCGACCAACGACCAATTCTTTTCCGATTTTGAGCTCTCTTGTGGTCGGTGCCCCGGGAATATGTCCTTTGTGGGATAGGATAAGGTATACTATCTACGAAAGTATGATTTCCGTCTACAGCAATATCTATTTAATAGCAATATGACCATAATTGCCGCAGGTTTTAATTTCAACTTTTAATAAATAATGAGAAAATCAATTTTAATTCTTCTCGCTTGTTTTGCGGTTGCGATCGCACAGGCTCAACCTTTTCAAAAAGGAACCACCACAGCGAATATGGGTATCGGTCTGGGAACAACCTTAGGCGGTTTGGGTAAGGCACGTCCTGCGGTTTCGGCTTCGGTTGATCACAGCATCTGGTCCATTGGTGGTCCAGGTGTTATCAGTCTTGGCGGCTACGTCGGCAATACGGGCTATAAGTACCGTTATTCAGGTTATACCGCTAAGTGGAACTATACTGTTATAGGTGCCCGGGGTGCTTACCATTACAATGGTTTTGAAAAAGTGCCTGATTTGGACGTGTATGGCGGTGTTATGCTGGGTTACAATATCATGAAATACTCGTCGGATGATAGCGAAGAACACTTTTCCGGCAATTACGACGACGGTTTGGGATTCTCCTGTTTTGTGGGTGGCAGGTGGTTCTTCAGCGACAGCTTCGGTGTGTATGGGGAGTTGGGGTACGGCGTGTCCGTATTGAATGTGGGGGTAACATTTAAGTTTTAGCAATGACAAAGCAGTCACTGTACTAAAGAAATAATTATGGAAAATAAAGAATTGGTTTTAGGTTTTATCGCTAACGTATGGAACCGGCAGGAAATAGAACATCTCGTAGACTATGTAAGTGATCGTTTTATAGATCATTCCTTGCCTCTTGGTTTCCCGGAAGGGCTTGCAGGGACCCAAATGTGGATTGCTGCGACAGGAAAATCTTTTCGGCATCGTACCATCGTGGAGGATATACTGGCAGAGGGCAATCAAGTATGCATACGGATCAAAATGGAATTGCACCATATAGGAGAATGGAGAGGATATGCTGCAACCGGCGTTGACATCACGACTTCGGGGTACCGATTCTTTGAGTTGGCAAATGGTCGAATTGTGCAGCAATGGGCCTTGATTGATGGCAATCGTATTGAACAGGCTATCGCGGGAAATTCCCATGGATGCCGGTTGCCGGCATAACTTGGGCATATTTTTTTTATAATTAAAAACATATAATCATGAACAACAGCTTATTCTTGGCAGCCTTACTAATGATCGGCTGCTCCAAAAATTTAGAAGGAGACTCCGCACCGGATTGGGGAGCACAACCCGACTTGCCGATCGTTGATGGCCGGGCAAATTTTACGATCTCCGGTAGTGAATATTATGTCAATGTGATGGGCAATGCAATTCCCAGCATGCCTAATTTCCCTTCCTTGTCGACTAAATCGAATACTGCCCGGGGGTACGTAGCTGACCTGACGGGCAAACCGTTGAAGGGTGCCCATATCGGGGTGTCTTCTTCAATGGGCGGGGGTTATTATTCCAGCGGCAGTGGCGTGACGGATGAAAATGGTTACTACGAATTTCTTATACCGTTGGGAGCGGCCTACTTTTTTGGTACCGCCATTACGGTAACGTATAACGATACACCAACGGTGATGGCGCTATATCCCGTTGGCGGCATTGCTTCTTTCCCTTCAGGCAACGGTGTGGTCAAAAATTTTGTGTTGCTATCTTATGGGCCTGCCAACCCGGATGAAGTTGCGCAACAGCCAAGCAATGAGAGCAATTATTATGGCGGGGCGTTGTCGTTTGATTTTAATACTTATAGTCCGAGCGATTATTACAAGGATCCGGAATATCTACCGGATAATGGAGTGATTGAAATTGAACTTATACCGGTAGGGAGTGGTATGTATGGCGAGACACGCGCTTTCAAAATTATCCGGCAAATAGGTAATTTCGAGCGGTTCAGCATCCATAACATCCCGATAGGAAAATACACCATTAAAGCGAAATTGAGTGATGGCCGCCCGCTAAAAATGACTGCTATAGGCACAATGGCAAATGTATACCCGAATCTTGGACTCCATCGGAATGACATAGACGGTACACAAACCGTAACATTTACACCGAATTTTCAATATACAGCCGTTATGATACCTTCTTTTAAGAGCAATTGGGATGCATTGGAAATTGGGTTAAAATTGTAAAATACTATATTCTTTACCACAATACTATGACCTACGGGACATACGGACCCACAATTTTCTTCCAAACCGAACACCTGATGTTCGGTTTCGTTACACCAATTAGCATAAAATAAATGTTATGTTGATATATATCAGCAAGTTAATAATTTGGAACAGCGATTGACGTAAAAAACTGCTTGAAAACATATAGCTTTGATATCACCCCCTACGACCTAGCCTTTTTGGGAGCGATATTTATTGGGTTATCTTTTGCACTGCAGTTGGGATTCGTCAAAAAAATCAACCGGGCGGCAAATCGCTTTTTGAGTCTGGCCCTAACTACGATGGTACTGTGGTTGCTTTGGCTGCTAGGCAGAGATATCGGTCTTGAAGGTCTTTTTTCTTACTGGAGCTGGCTGCCGCTACAATTTTCACTGGCGTTAGGCCCGTTGATCTTCTTTTACGTCCGCAAAATAACACAACCTAAAAATCCGTTTCGCGTTAAGGACCTTCTGCATTTCAGTCCGCTGTTGCTTGAACAGGGTGCGCTGATATTGGAGATTAAGGAAAGTATCCAGACGGGTGCAGCTACTTACCAAACATTGACCTTTCAGCAGCTGAACCCGGTATTACAATTGCTGGCCTTCCTTTCAGTTAGCGCTTACCTATATGCATCTCACAGGCTGATAGAACGCTTTTACCAAGGACTGAAATTTAACGGTGGCGATCGGCACCGGTACGAATTGAGGTGGCTGCGTCATTTACTGATAGTCTTTGCCTTGTCGTGGCTCTTATGGATTCCCTTCACCACTGTTGATTATTTCGTTTACGATTACCGGTTGGCCACCCATGCTTATTATCCCCTGTATCTTCTTTTAGTGGCAATGGCCGTCCGGATGGCGGCCGTGGCCTTTTTCAGGCAGGAAGTTGGTGTACCTGCAGACGCACCTTCGTTCCTGAAACCATCGCTGCCGATGGAATTGAAACACAAAGGCACCTGGCTGAAAAAAGTTGTCAAAACCAATGGCTGTTACAAAGACCCGGAACTGAGTCTGAACTCGCTGGCAGAAAAACTTGAGCTGACTTCCCATGAGTTATCCCGGATTGTCAATACCGTGCTTAAAAAAAATTTCAGCGATTTCGTCAATGAATATCGCGTTGCAGACGTGGTTCAGAAAATGCAGGACCCCGCTCATGACCACCTGACCTTACTGGGTATTGCCTATGAATCGGGATTTAACTCCAAAACCACCTTTAACCGGGCGTTTAAGCAAATAACCGGGAAAAGCCCGGTGGCGTATAAAAACGATCTTAAAAAAGAAGGCCCATCTTATAACTTGGAACGCCACAATCGGTTTGCGACGGTAATTTCGAATAATG
Organism: Parapedobacter defluvii; assembly: GCF_014642075.1. Lineage (GTDB taxonomy): Bacteria > Bacteroidota > Bacteroidia > Sphingobacteriales > Sphingobacteriaceae > Parapedobacter > Parapedobacter defluvii. The sequence continues at coordinate 22,174 of NZ_BMIK01000015.1, forward strand.
AAACCACTCTGAAGTGGTCTCATAAGGAATCAAACCGCAATTTTATGTTTAAAAACTATTTTAAAATAGCCCGGCGAAATTTATTACGTAACAAAGGCTATACCGTTATGAACATTACCGGATTGGCGGTTGGTATTGCCGTTTGTATGATGATCTTTATCATCATACAATTTCAAACCAGCTTTGATCTTTTTCATGCGAAGAAAGACCGCATCTATCGTGTGCTAACCGAACATCATCCGGCCGATGCAGCAGGCATCTCTTATGGAAAGGGTGTCCCATTTCCGCTGCCTACCGGATTGAAAACAGCTTTTCCGCAACTGGAACAAATAGCCCCGATTTACGCGGGTCATAACGATCAGTTACAGGTATTGGATGGCAATGGCACTCCTGTAAAGAACTTCAAAGAACTGAACGGCGTGTTTTATACGACGCCTTCTTTCTTCAGCATATTTGATTTTCCGCTGCTTGCGGGTTCGTATACTTCCTTAAAAGATCCGAATAATGTATTGCTTACAAAAGAGATTGCAGAGAAGTATTTCGGCGACTGGAAGACGGCCATGGGTAAAACCCTGAAATTAACCGGATCCTATCGCATCGGTGCTGGCTTGTTTCAATCTCCGCCAATTGCGCTAAAGGTTTCGGGCATTCTGGCCAGTGTACCGGCAAATACAGACTTTCAATTGAAGCTCGTCATTGCCTTCGGAACGGATTTTACAGGAGACCAAGAATATGGATTACAGATTCCCGATTGGAACGCTACAGCTCCTGAATTTGGCTGCTACATATTGTTGCCAGCGGATATAACTGTAGACGATTTTAATCAGCAATTGAGCGCCTACGCACGGAAGGTACAGTCTGCCGACAAGAAGGACAGTTATGCGATACAGGCATTAAGTGAGGTTCATTATGACACACAAACCGGTAATTACAGCAATAAAACCATCAGTCGTGAGCTGATCAATGTATTGTGGTTGATTGCCGCATTCATCCTGTTAATTGCCTGTGTTAACTTTATTAACCTCTCCACGGCACAAGCAGTTAATCGTGCAAAGGAAGTTGGCGTGAGAAAAGTTTTGGGGAGCAACAAATCTCAATTACAGATCCAGTTCATCGTTGAAACATTCCTGATCGTTACCGGTGCTGTAGGGCTTGCGGTGGCGATCACCCTCCTTGCTTTACCTTCCATCAATCGCCTTTTGGAACTTTCACTTTCATTCAACATATTGGATAATCCGGCTATTATTTTATTCCTTTTGACAGTAGCCTTTATGGTAACCGCACTCGCCGGTTTTTATCCTTCGCTGGTTTTATCACGCTTTAATCCGGTTCATGCCTTGCAGCGTAAACTTACAGCAGGTACTACAAATGGAATTTCGTTGAGAAGAGCACTGCACTGGTGGTATTTCAATTTATCATAGCGCAGGCGTTGATCATCGGCACACTGGTGATTGCGAAGCAGATGAATTATTTTATGAGTCGACCCTTGGGATTCGACAAAGATGCCCTTGTAAATGTTCCTTTCCGCCCGGATAGTACCGGCACCGAGCTGACGGATTATCTACGGCAACAGCTTTTGACTGTAAACGGTGTACAGGCAGTAAGCTTCAGCTCCAACACACCGATTGAAAATAACGATGACCTATGGACAGAACTAAAATTTGATCGTGCAATAAAGGAAGCGGATTTTCAGGCTATTGCTAAATTTGCCGACAACGATTATGTACCGACATATAAATTGCAATTGGTTGCCGGAAGAAATTTACAACCCTCCGGTATGACCAGCGAATTCCTAGTAAACGAATCGCTTGTAAAAAGCTTGGGATTGAAAAAACCGGAAGATATATTGGGCAAAGAAATAAGCATGTTGGGTGATCTGATAAAATGCCCCGTTGTTGGGGTATTGAAAGACTTTAACGATCGATCGTTTCACCACAGCCTGGCTCCATTGCTCATTACCACAAACAGCACCATGTACCGCCAGGTGGGAATAAAGCTTACGACGACAAACATTGCTTCCACCATGCTGGCTGTTAAAAAAATATGGGAGCAAACATTTCCGGATTATGTCTATGAATACAAGTTTCTGGATGATAAAATTGAAAGTTTTTACAAACAGGAAAATCAGTTAGCAGCTTTGTATAAAATTTTTGCCGCCATTGCAATATTCCTCAGCTGCCTCGGCTTGTATGGTTTAGTCTCTTTTATGGCTGTGCAGCGAATCAAAGAAGTAGGTATCCGTAAAGTATTAGGCGCCAGCACAGGCAATATCGTTTACTCGTTTTCAAAAGAATTTATCGTACTCATTGCCATTGCCTTTGCGATTGCGACACCCTTAACATGGTATTACATGTACCAATGGTTGCAGGATTATGCGTATCGCATCAACATCAGTTGGTGGCCATTTGCCATAGGTGGACTCGCTGCAATCGTGATTGCACTGGTAACAATAAGCTTCCAGGCAATAAAAGCAGCGATGGCAAACCCCGTAAAGAGCCTGAGAAATGAGTAAGTAATAAATAGTAATACCTGAAACCGATGGATAATGCGTATATTGAGCTACTGAAAATTGCCAAGCTAAATTGAATACCGGTGAACGGAACGCAGTAATACATAGCGGTATGGAAGAGTTTATAAACAAATTGGACATTGGACGATTTGAAAGCACGAATGGGTTATGGAATGAGCTGATGCTTAACGACCCTTGGAGCGTTGGCTACGTTACTAGGCTTATTGAAACCAACGAGTTCCGAGATAAAGAGGAATGGGAAAACTACTATTACAATTCGGGAAAAGAAAGAGAACGCCAGCTACTAGCCTTCAGTCCGGATATCAGGGAAAAGTTGGATGACGAACAGCTGGTTCGCAGAAACAAGACCGCGATACAGCAAATGGGATGGAATTTAAGGAACTTAAATTTCAATTACGGCAGGACCATCGAACAGATAAGTAGAAAAGGGAAGATTCTTTTTGAAACCGCAAGAAGTAGAGGTATAGCTATTTCGGAAAGCGAGTGTGTTGAGGCTGTAAGATTCAGAACGATTTGCCAAACATGGAACGGGGTAATTATCAGGGAACGAAAAACCATCGACTCGTTACGGAAATCTTTCCCTACCCTCTCATTCCGAAAAACGGATGGCGATTTTGACTATGAATATGCCGTAGACTATCAATTGTTTCTGAATGATTCGCTAATCTGCGGAATACAGATAAAACCCGCGTCATATGCCAACAGTGAAGCATCCTACGTCCTCAATGCGAAAGCGGCAAATAAAAGGAAGAATGACAATTACACCAATCACTTCGGAGTGCCTGTATTTGATATCATATTTGAAAGAGGAGAAATTCAGAACCCGCGCATCAAAGATTGCATAAAAGAGCTTCTTCCGTAACATCCCGGCTTCCCGTTGCACAGCGCTCATTTTTTCTCTAAGTTTGCGCCATGTCCATCCCATCCACCCAACATCAGGTTATCATCAGCGAGGCCGCGGGGAAAATGATCGAATTGAACGATCATTCCATAGATTTGGTAGTAACTTCACCTCCTTATCCGATGATCGAGATGTGGGACGACATCATGGCCAACATCAACCCGGCCATTGGCGATGACCTGCGGCAGGGCGATGGATCTGCGGCTTTTGAGCGGATGCACCAATTGCTTGACACCGTGTGGGAGCAAACCTATCGGGTATTAAAGCCGGGAGGGTTTGCCTGTATCAACATTGGCGATGCCACCCGTACCATCGACGATCAGTTTGCTTTATACGCAAACCACTCGCGTATCATCTCCGCCTTTCTCCGCCTGGGCTTTGCCAATATGCCCAATATCCTTTGGCGCAAGCAAACCAATGCGCCCAATAAATTTATGGGGTCAGGTATGCTCCCTGCGGGGGCATATGTGACGCTGGAGCACGAATGGATACTGGTGTTTCGTAAGGCAGGTAAACGGGTGTTTAGATCGGAAGCGGAAAAACAATTGCGCAGGGAGAGTGCTTTTTTCTGGGAAGAACGCAACACCTGGTTTTCGGATCTTTGGGACCTGAAGGGAGTCAAACAGAAGATAGCCAACTCCGGAAGCCGTAACCGCAGCGCTGCCTTCCCTTTTGAGATTCCCTATCGGCTCATCAGCATGTATTCGGTGAAGGGTGACGTGGTACTCGATCCGTTTTTAGGCACGGGTACCACGATGCTGGCTGCCATGGCAACTGAACGAAACAGTTTGGGCATTGACATTGACGGTGCCTTTTTGCCCCTCATCGCCAAATCCATCAATGAGGCGGCCCCTTTACCGTTAAACCAATATATCCGCCAGCGTATAGAAGCCCATAAAACCTTCATGCAATTGCGGGCTTTGGATAAAAAAAAATCACCTATCAAGCATTTCAACGAGACGTTGAGCCTACCGGTAATGACCTCACAGGAGACAGAGATACGGTTTCACTACCTGGATCGCATACAGCAACAAACTCCCACCTGCTATGAAGTGACTTATCGAGACGGGGAAAGGGTTAATTAACCTGCCACTAAGGGATACGCACATTAAACGCCCAATATCCACCGCACATCAAAAGCATCGGTTACCTCAACGAGCTTTTGACTGGCATCATCCTCCATAGAAAGGTTTTCTTCCTTAAGCTTCAGTTTTTCAATGAGCGATTGCCTATCTTCCGTATTTTTACAATACAGGAAAATAGACATGTAATTTCCGAGTGTTCTTCCTTCGTTGTGTACCAGGTCTGAACCGTGAATAATGATGCGATCGGAAACAAGCGAACCACTAACGACAGGCATCTCTGGATAACCCGCTATTTCTTCTTCAAAGGTTTCAAACTGTAAGGTGCCGCCAAAACAGGTTTGGTAATAGGTGAGTGCTTTCTTACAATTACCCGAAAATGTGATGAAGATCGCACTCACAAGTTTACCGTTATCGGGTCCATTCATAACAGATTGTGTTAGGCATCGGGAATTTCAGGTTCTACGAGTTTGATCAATTTATCCAGCGATTCCTGCCAGCCTAAATAACACATTTCTGGGGGTATGGCGGAAGGAATTCCCTCCTGCAATACCTTCAGTTCAGTGCCACACGAAACGGCTTTCAGCCATACAGTTGTGGTGATTTCTCCGGGCAAATTGCGATCGTCAAACGAATCGGTGTACTTAATAAACTCATTGGGTTTTATTTCAAGGAATGTTCCACCGAAAGAATGCCCATTCCCCGTGCTGAAATTGATAAATGTCATGTGATACTTCCCTCCTTCCCTGAAATCCATTTGCTGCACGGTGCACACAAAGCCGTAAGGTGGCAGCCAAGTTGCATGTGCTACGGGGTCGGCAAATGCGCGAAATACTTTTTCCGGACGTGCCTTGATTATCCGGTGTAAAGAAACTGAATTACTTTCCATGATGTTAAAATTTATTTGTCAATAACTATTTCCTATTATGCTCTTTTCTTATTATGCGCTGCCTTTTCCTCATTCTCCTTTTTTCGGAATGCGACAATTTTCTTGATCAGCGTCTCGGGCAGCGGCTTATCCATTGGAAATTGGATAACCGATTTACTGGTTTTATACCCCTCTAGATCGGCCTTGAAGTGCTCCCAAAAGGCCTCGCTATAGGGATGCGACAAGGAGATGTGTTTGGGAAATGCACAATAGTATATCAGATAACCGCGGTATTTAAAACAAGGAATCTGATAGCTGATGCATTCCTCGGCATCGGGCACCACCTCGTTAACGACTTTCCGGACGGTCTCCAATCGTGTCAACGCTTCGCCGCTGAATGCCTGGTGATACTCGTCTATGGTTTGATAATTGGTCTTAGCCATTGGTCCGGATTTTGTTGTTATACACGTAAGAAACAGCAAGAATGGCCAATACCACCAGTGGCAACAGCATAAACCCTATGTTTTTATCGACACAGGCATGGCTGATGAATGCAAAGATCAAATTGAACGTAAGCCCTGCATAGGCCCATTCCTGCAGCTTACGGGGTGTTTTACGATAGCCGATCGCGATAACACCAAGTACTTTACAGATAATCAGCGCATAGGCAAAGTAATCGGGATAACCCAAGGGTCTTGTCCCGACGGTCGATTGCTCTGGCGCAAACAGCAACGTACTAAGCGGGATGACGCCTTCCCAAAGGATGATGAAGGTAGTCGCCACCCAAAAGATTATTTTATGCTTTTTCATCTGTATATAATTTGCTTTTTAACGGTGATGAAGCTATCAGATTTTTCATTTGTGTTTGATTTCAACGGCATTCAAGATGGCTGAAGCCGTTTATTCATTCCCGTGTGCGATTGAATAAATCATGATGGTTTCATTTTACGATAATTAATGGTTTATAAATTATTTTGACTCAACATAGTTCACAAAGTTGTCCAGGATAGCCTGCCACCCCTGTTTCTGAAATTCAGGGTCGTTTTCTGTTTCAGCATCAAAAGTGGTTTCTATGTAGGTGTTACCGTCTTGTGAGGTAAACAACGTGGTGGCTGTTCTGCCATTGGGCATGGTGTAGGTAATTTCCTTATGTAGTTCCACCTTGTCGTAAATACCCTCAAAATCGAAACCGAAGCTACCGTCTTTGGCTTCCATCCTATTCTTAAACTTACCTCCTACCCGCAGGTCGTTTTCACTGCTGGGGGTATGCCAACTTGGATCGGGCGTGTTCCATTTCATAATATCGCCCGGTGTATTCCAAGCCTTCCAAACATCCGCTACGGGAGCATTTGCTGTTGCTTCTACCGTGATTCTTGATACTGGTTCCATTGTTAGTTAATTTTTGTTTATTAAATTTTACAATTCAAAATTACAATGGAGCTCCCGGTTAGGGCGGTTGCAAAGACGACAACTTTAGGGGTAAATTATGACAAAACTTTTTTTACCTTGCAACGTAATTTAGTTCGCTGCTATGCATATCTCTGTCTTTGCACCTGAATATGGGGTAATTGAAGCGGTTACACCGCCATTCAGAACTTTTAACACCGCCAATGAATTTCTGACGGCATTTGGCAAAAAGCCCGTTTTCACGGTGGAGTACGTGGGCCTGAGGGAATATGTACCGGCTAACAATGGCGAATACATGATAAAAACGGACAGGTTGCTCAAAGATGTGACCGAAACGGACCTATTAATCATACCTCCTACATTTGGCGATACGGCCAAGGGGATTCAGGCCAATGCGGAAGCAATACCTTATTTCAAAAAGTTGCACGAAAAAGGTGCAAGCCTTGCCAGTTTATGCGTCGGCGCTTTTCTTCTGGCTGAAACGGGTTTACTCAACGGCAAAAAATGTTCTACCCATTGGGCGCATATAACCGAATTTAAAGAAAGATATCCCGACGTAGAAGTGGAAGATGGAGCGATCATCACAGAACACGATAATATTTACAGCAGCGGCGGGGCAAGCAGTTTATGGAATTTAATCTTATACCTGGTTGAAAAGTTTTCGGACAGGGAAACGGCGATCATGATTTCAAAATATTTTGCATTGGATATCGGGAGGGATAGTCAGTCTCAATTCGCGATATTCAAAGGCCAGCGGAACCACGGTTATGACGATATTCGAAAAGTACAGGATTACATTGAACAACATTACCAGGATAAAATATCCATAGAAACGTTGGCGAATTTAATTAATACCGGCCGCAGAACGTTTGAAAGAAGATTTAAAGAGGCTACCAACAACACCCCCATCGAGTATATACAACGTGTCAGAATAGAAGCCGCTAAAAGCTTCTTTGAAGCATCGAGGAAGAATGTAACCGAAATAATGTTTGATGTAGGTTATACAGACACGAAAGCATTTAGGGATATTTTTAAAAAGATTACCGGGCTTACGCCAATTGAGTATCGGAATAAGTTTGCAAGGGTGACAAATGAGGTATAGCGAAAAATCTGTACGCAAGTAGGGAAATGACGTATTTTTTAGTATTTTCGGCCCCGGTGAAAAATGAATTATAAACGCGGGCAGATCTGCCCAAAAAATCCAAAAGTTGCCAATATGCTCAATTTTTTTAGCAATACCCATGGGATATCCGTTCGGACGTTTGTGTTATGTCCCTTTCTATGCGCCATTACAACCCCATTTTTATGGGCCCAGGAGAAAGAAAAAATAAAGTTTACACCGTATTTCGTCGCTGCCGAAAGCTTTGAATCAGTCGGTGTAATTGATGTGAATAACGACGGTAAACCAGACCTTGTCTCGGGCGACTTTTATTACCTTAACGAGGGTGACGCCAAAACCATCTTCCGAAAACGCCACAGACTGGGAGATCAGCCTGCTTTTGCCGAATACTTCGATGACTTCTCTACGATTCCCATCGATGTCAACAAAGATGGACGCATGGATTTTGTTACCGGTGGCTGGTTTGGAGAGACCTTACGCTGGCACGAAAATCCGGGGACGAATGAAGAATGGCCTGCCCACGAAATTGCGAAAGTAGGCAACGTGGAGACCGTGAGGGCCTGGGATCTGGATAACGACGGACAGGTTGAAATTGTACCGAACACCCCCAATTCACCCCTTCATTATTTTAAACTGGAGGGCCCCGGCAAATTTGTACGTTACGAAGTGGGCGATTATAAAAGTCACGGAATTGGCTTTGGTGACATTAACGGCGATGGAAAAGGTGACTTCATCGTCAAAAATGGCTGGATAGAAAATAAAGGAAACAACCAGTGGGTGTTCCACCCGGATTTTGACATGGGCGAACATGCCAGTATACCGATTATTGTGACCGATCTGAACGGAGATGGAAAAAACGACCTGATTGCCGGTACGGCGCATGATTATGGGATCTATTGGTACGAACAGCAGGTCAGCGCCGACGGAAAACGTTCTTTCAAAAAACACCTGATTGACGATACAGCTTCCCAATATCATGAATTGGTATGGACCGACATTACGGGCGATGGAAAACCGGAGCTGATAACCGGCAAACGTTACAGAGCACACAACGACGGTGACCCGGGCGCACACGATGACGTCGGCTTATATTATTTCACATGGGATGGTAAATCGTTTACAAAAAACATCATTGCATACGGCCCTCCAGGTGTTGGCAAAGGCACCGGTATCTACATGCAAGTTGCCGACCTGAGGGATTCAGGAAGAAAAGACATTGTTGTAGCCGGAAAAGACGGTCTCTGGGTGTTTTTCAATGAAGGACTTCAGTAATTTACAACCATCATATAGTTAATCAAATTCCGAATGTTAAAGACAAAGTTATTTTTGCTTGCCAGTGGAATAATAGGTACCCTGCTGGCCGGCACCTGCTTAGACCTTCCCGCTCAAAGACTGGGCAGTCATGCTTCACTGGAGTTAAAACAAAACGAACGGATCCTTTTTCTGGGAAGCTCGCTCTTTGAAAATGAATTAGAAAAGGGATATCTCGAATTTGCGATTTCCAGCCGTTGGCCTGACAAGGACCTGACGTTCCGCAACCTTGGTTGGGTGGGCGATAATGTGTTTGCAGAAGCACGGAGCACATTCACAACACCGCCTAGCCCGTATCAGCAACTGTTTCAGCAAATCAGGAGCACCACCCCCAATCACGTGCTGGTTGCCTATGGCGGAATCGAATCCCAAAAAGGAGAAGAAGGTCTTGGCGAATTTGTCAAAGGGCTCGAAATAATTATTGACTCAATCGATGCCCTTGGAGCACAAACGATTCTCTTATCTACGATTCCCGTAAAACTCGCAGGGAATCCGGAAAACACAGCGACCCAAAACAAAAACCTCAAGCTGTATGCAGATGCGATTTCAACTGTCGCATCGAAACGCAAAAAAAGGTATGTGGATCTTTATACGCCCATTGCCAAAAACACAGACGATATCTTCCTTGACAATGGCATCCATTTGAACGACAAGGGCTATTATTACCTTGCACAGGTGCTCGAAGAATCTTTCGGATGGCCTCCCCGCGAATCAAAGGTAACCATTAACGCATCGAAATCTACGGCGTCCGGTCCGGCTAAAATCATTTCAGACAAAGAAGGCAAAATTGCTTTCAGCGTGGAAGAACCCATTCTTCCGTTCCCGGTAACTGATTCGGGGAAACCGGCTGCGGAAGTGTCTGTATCGGTGCAGGTAAATGGTCTGAAAGATGGGTTTTATACCTTAACTGAAAACGGACGACAATTGGTTACGGCGTCAGCGGCTGACTGGGCAAATGGCATCGTGCTGGACCATGGTATCTCGCAGGAACAGGCTACCCAGATCTGTGGCTACATTGTCAAGAAGAATGAATTATTCTTTCAGCAGTATCGCCCCATGAACAGAACCTACATTCTGGGATTCAGAGCATATGAACAAGGCAGGCACCAGCAAGGCCTTAAGGACCTGGATTTTATCATTGCCTGGCTGGAAGGACAAATTAAACTGCACCGGCAACCTGTGGTCAAACGATACGAACTCAGTCCTTTGAAGGAATAATAATTTCGGAATAAACCCAACCCATCTCACGAAGACGGGACAGATACTAACAACTAAAAAGCAAAAATAAGCAGATGATTTTGATACGTGTGTTATCGACCTTCCCTGGGCTACTAATTATACCGATACTGTTACTAACCACCTGTTCTACCAATCCGGACGAGCCCAAGGAATATGCTGAAAACGATCCCAGAAAGGAGCTGGAATCTTTCAATATCGCCGAAGGATTTGAAGTAACGCTGTTTGCTTCCGAACCGCTCGTAGCAAAACCCATTCAAATGAACTGGGACGCCGAGGGACGGTTGTGGGTCATCAGCAGTACCGCATACCCACACGTTAAAACCGGAGAGGAGGCGAGCGACAAAGTATTCATCTTAGAGGATACCGATGGGGACGGCGTTGCCGACAAATCAACAGTTTTTGCAGAAGGCCTGCATCAGCCTACGGGTATCCTGCCGGGTGACGGTGGAGTTTATGTGGCGAACTCCACTGAAATCCTGCACCTGTCAGATACAGACGGTGACGGTAAAGCAGACACACGGAGAAGGGTATTAAGTGGTTTCGGAACTGCCGATACGCACCACCTCATCCATACCTTCCGTTGGGGGCCTGAGGGGAGGTTGTATTTCAACCAGTCGATCTACATCCATAGTCACGTGGAAACTCCCTGGGGAATCAGGCGGCTTGAAGGGGGCGGTGTATGGAAACTGGAGCCGCATACACTCGAACTTGATGTATATGCTAAAGGGCTCGTGAATCCATGGGGGCTGCGTTTTGATCAATATGGACAATCTTTCCTTACCGATGGCGCCGGCGAGGAAGGAATCAACTATGCATTCCCGGGAGCTACCTTCCTTGCTTCTCCAGGTGCCGAAGAGATACTCCGGGGGCTGAATCCCGGACAGCCCAAGCATTCGGGGCTGGAGATCGTCTCCGGACGGCACCTGCCGGAAGAATGGGCGGGCAGTCTGATTACAAACGACTTCCGGGCCAACCGCGTCAATCGCTTCCAACTGGAAGAACAGGGCAGCGGATATGCTTCCAAGCAGATGCCCGACTTGCTGTGGACAGACCATGTTGCCTTTCGCCCGGTAGATATTTCAGTAGGCCCGGACGGCGCGATTTACATTGCCGATTGGTATAATCCGATTATCCAGCATGGGGAGGTTGACTTCCATGACCCCCGGCGCGACAAGGAACATGGCCGGATCTGGCGCATCACAGCTAAAAAAAGATCGTTGGTAAAGAAGCCTAAGTTAGCGGGCGCATCTGTCGGCGATCTTTTGGATGCTTTGAAAGCACCCGAAGCTTGGACACGCGGACAAGCCCGGCAGCTGCTCAAAGAGAAAGGGGCCGGCGAAGTTGCTGCGCCACTGCAAAGCTGGATTGATAAGCTTGACAAAAAAAGCAACGATTACGAAAGATTGAAGCTCGAAGGTTTGTGGGTGTTCCAAGCGATTGATACATACAACGGGCCGCTTTTGGAAAGCTTATTGAACGCACAAAGCCATCAGGTACGGAGCGGAGCGCTGAGGGCATTACAACTTTGGCACGATAAAGTTGAAAACCTGAATGTGATTCTGCAGAAAGCAGTCATAGATGCGCATCCACAGGTACGACTCGAAGCCGTAATTGCGCTCCGGGAGTTAAACAACGCCGCGGCGGCAAAAACTGCGCTTGATGTATTGGATCAGTCGATGGATGAGTTCCTTAACTTTGCCTTGTGGCAAACCCTTCGGCAGCTTGAGCCCCAATGGCTTGCCAGCCTGAAAAGTGATCCGGAGTTTTTCGGGAATCCCGCGAAAACATCATACGCGTTAAAGTCTGCCGCCAGCATGGATGCCATTGCCTTGCTAACGCAGCTCTTTAAACAGGATCAGGTTCCGCAGCAATACCGGAAAGATGCGTTATCGGCAATAGCCAAACGCGGACAGGTAAACGATCTGAATGACATTCTGGATGTTGCCATCGACCGATTTTCGCAGCAGAAGCGTGAGGTGGCAGATGAACTTGCCGCTATTGAAGATGCTGCATTGAAACGGCAGGTCGCGGCGAATCGTCAACTCGAACGCCTCCAGCCCATTATTGCAGGTACTGACGAAGCTTCTGCCCTCGCAGCCATGAAAGTAGCCGGGGCACTGAAAGTCAGGTCGCTGGAACCTCAACTCAAAAAACTGGCGAACCACGAAAACCGTAACTATGCAAGAACCGCAATGGGCGCACTGGGAGCCATAAACCCGGGGGCAGCACAAACACTCCTGAAAAAGCTGACTACGGAACAAAACCCACTGGATCTGCGTTTGATCGCGGTTTCGCAACTGGCTTACCTAAATGCACCTGCTGCGGCCAAAATCGGAGTTGGACTGCTGAACAAACTGGATAACCCCGAGCAGGCCCAAGGAGTATTCGATGCGTTTCTTGCTGACGGCGGACGGACCAAGGCGCTGGCCGAAGTATTGGTGACTACCCGTATACCGGAAGAAGTGGCTGTAGCGGCCCGCCAACACCTTCAGACATCGGTTCCGTGGGACCGCAGGGAAAAGGATGACGTCAAATTATTGATCCAGGGTCTGGAAGCATCGGGCGGTGTATTACCGGCTGAACGAATGCCGCAGGACCTCAATCCGGATCAAATCAAAGATCTTGCTTCCGAAGCACGGAAAACCGGCGATCCCGTAAAAGGAGAGTTAATTTTCCGCAAACGGGAACTTGCCTGCCTAACGTGCCATGCAATCGGTGGAGCGGGCGGACAGATAGGTCCCGACCTAAGCAGTCTTGGTACCAGTTCGCCAGCTGAAACCATCATTAAATCCGTTATTTATCCGACGGAATCAATCAAAGAAGGTTACGAACTGCAACGTGTAGTCCGCACAGATGGCAGTGAAATTATGGGGTACCTGGTGACGGACAGGCCGAGTGAGATTATCGTGAGGGATGTTACCGGCCATGAAGTGGCTATACCGAAAGATAACATAAAGACAAGGGAAAAAATACCGGGTTCGCTCATGCCTCCCAGCCTTACAGCCAGCCTGGATAAGCAGGAATTTATTGACCTGATCAGTTTTCTTTCAAAACTGGGTACATCCGGCAACTTTAGGGTCCCCACGGAACGGTTTGTAAGGCGCTGGCAAGCTGTGCCAGCCAACGATGATGTGGTGAAAAGAGTGAAAGAAAATGGTATTGAAGCTATCTCCAAAGACAACAAATTGGCGGGACCGCCTCACTACAGCACCACTTCGGGGGCACTCCCAATCAGCGACTTACCCATCGTAGAAACGGGTGAAGACAAGCGCTACAGCTTTGTGAAGTTCGAGGTAGAGGTCCTTACCCCCGGCGATATCGCATTTGGCTTTAACGATGCGAACGGCGTTACAGGCTGGGCAGATGAAAAAGCCCTTTCCATCGAAAATAGCAAACTCACCACTTCACTTGCGCAGGGAACCCATCAGATTACACTGGCGATAGACCGGAATCTCCGCAAGGAAGGACCGTTACAGGTGCATCTGACAGACGACGGCAGCGCACAGACCAGACTGGTTATGGGAAAGTAAGGGAGAACGGAAATGCTTAGCGAGCCCTTTGGTTATAAAAAGAACCCAGTTATCTTGTAAGATAGCGGGGTTCTTTCACAATGATATTGGACCCTTATCAGGGAACAAAAGACAAGTTATGTACAAAACTATTGACCTGTAGATTTGCCGAAGCCTCATCGTTGGCCAAAACCCCATTCACGACAAAATTTTTAAACCGCACAGTATCGACTGTTCGCGAAACATCCTTTCCGAAAATCCGGCTCGGACTGGCATTGCTACCGGTATACGTGACATTCGTAAAGCTAACATCAGCCACGCTGTTGCCAAACCCCTGCTGGGCGTAGGCATCGGTGTATTGGATACATATAATTTTACCAGCTGTGATATCCTCGATACGAATATTTTTCCACTCGATTTGCCTGAATTCCCCTCCGTCCGCTGCCATAACTGCCATGACACCGGGAAATACTTCATCATTTTGTGCGTTTTCAAGGACGTCTATGTTGTCAAATTGGATATGCTCAAAAGTACCTCCACTGGATTCCGGGCCTACCAGCATATTGTGCGCCCGATCAGCCCACAATACAGAATTCTTTAAGGTAATGTTGCTGGTCGCCGTACTATCGTGAATTTTCAGGCTTATGTTATCATCATGGTTTCTCAGGAACACATCGTCAATTGTAACATGGTGCGATTGGATGATATCCAATCCGTCTGAATTTTCGTTATAACAGAGGTGCTTGATGTTGGTGATGTTTACACTGTCCGTGTTTCTAAGAACGGTCGTCCACATAGGGGCATCTCTCATCACAATTCCATCGATGGTAATGTGACTGCCATTGGTAAGTCCTACCAACCATACCCTATGCTGATTAACGTCATGGTTCAATTTCGATCCATCCAGTATACCCCGCCCGCGTATGGTCACGTTATCAGCGTCGCTGCTCCAAAGATATCCATATACCAGCGCCCCCTCAGCAAGGTAAACGGTTTGTCCCGCCGTGACAATTATTTCGCCCGCATTATGGATGCCAGGGCCGAAATAAATAACATCCGGATCTCCGGGGTTCGGCTTATTTTGTTCAGGTGGATTGGCAAACACAAAAAGGTTGTTCATAATATCGCCATTGAATTCCACCGATATTTTTTGTGCGTTCTGCAATGTAAACTGGATCTGGTTTCCGCTTTGCGTATAGGTAATATTAGTAAAGCTGGGCCGTATACGCACACTGCCGATACTGCCCGATGTCTTCGTTACCTGTATTTCGACCGGTTTGGAAAAATCAGAATCGAACGAAACAAAACCACAGTTTCCTAACTGTCCATTGCTGTATTTTTTGGTAACTGCATTATGAGTAAATAGTGTTTTCCACTCCGTATCGCCCTGATCGCGAACTTGAACAATATAGTCGCCATTGGCGGGATAAGTTTCTTCATCCAATTCCGTATCGACAGCGCTTTTGCCAACCGCCGTATAGGAAAGGTTTTTTGTACAGGCAGAAAATGATATAAACAGAATAAAAAATAAATTTTTCATGTTACCTTAATTTTAGTGATATAATACGTACGCGCAGTGTGTTAGTGCTACCATCCCGGATTTTGGCTGAGCCGATCGTTTTTGTCAATTTCCGACTGTGGCACAGGAAACAGATAATGTTTCGTCTTGTCGAAAAGCCGGGTTTCAAACACTGGATACGAAAAGGTGCCATCCGAACGAACAGCGATGCCACGCACCGGGCCATTGTCCACTTGTTCGGCGATCTTCCAACGACGCACATCCCAAAAACGGTGGCTTTCAAAAGCCAGTTCAATCTTACGTTCGTGGCGTATACGCTCCCGGAGCTGGGTTTGTGACAGTCCTTCCGGCAACGCAGGCATGTCTGACCGCTGCCGTATGAGATTAACCGCCGCGAAAGTCTCGCCGGGTTGATCGCCGGTTTCGTTTACAGCCTCTGCATAATTCAGGTACAGTTCTGCTAATCGAATAATGGCATAACGGCGATAACTGGTACCGGTATTGGTAAATAGATTGTGGCCTTCATCCAGGTATTTGCGGCAAAAATAGTTAATCCGTGACCGGTCGGATGTATTGTTGTCAAGCCCCCCGGGCGCCACATTGATTGTTCTTCCCTGCCAAAGGGCGCCATGATAAAGTACACTCTGGTAAAAACGTGGATCGCGATTGAGGAAAGGTTGGGTGGGATCGTAGTCTGATGCAGGGTTAACTATGGGTACTCCCCCATTGCCGTATCCGGTTATGGGTATTTCTCCGTTAATCATTTCGTACGAATCTACCATTTCCTGAAGCGGGCCAAAGCCGTACCAGCCTCCGTATCCTAATGAGGAAGAAAAGAAGTCCCATGCTTCGGGGCCATTCACATAGGTTCCCGTTTGCGTAGTAAGATTCTTTGCCCAAATAACTTCCGGGTTATTAAGTTCCAAGAAGATACGCTCATAGGCTTTTTTACCACCGGCATCGCCCTGTGACAGGCTATGCCCAGCCTGTAGCGCAAAGTCAATGGCTTCCTTGGCAGCATCGGCCGCCTTGGCCCATCGTGAAATATCGTTTTGGGGATTGAAAAGAGGACTGGCATAATACAATGTGACCCTTGACCACAGTGCTTTGGCAATCGTGGCATTCATCCGGCCAAACTGACTGTTGTCAAGGCGTGGTGGCAATAAGGAAACGGCTTGATCAATATCGGATTTTATGAAGCCAATGACCTGGTCGATCGTACTGCGCTCAAGCATAATTTCTCCTTCGGCACTGGGATCCAATGGTTGGTCGACAATGGGAATCTCCCCCCACATTTTGAACAATTGAAAATAATAGAAAGCCCGCAATCCATGAGCTTCTCCAAGCAGACGCCGCTTGCGCGAAGAACCTCCGCTGCTAACCTCTTCGGGAATCAGATCGTAGTTTGCAAGGAATAAATTGATGCGGCGGATTGCCCGGTAATAATCTGCCCATAACCACTGCATGGGGAATGCCGACGGATTCCAGCTACCGGTATTGAATTCCCTGGCACTGTAGACGTACGTATGCATATACGCCATCTCATCCGTTGCGGCACCGAGATTATACGCGTTGGGAGGATTTCCAGACATGGTGAGGAAATCAGGCAGATCGTTGTAAGCATTATTCAGAAACGACTCTGCATTGGCAATATTGGTGAAGACTTCTTTTTCATTAATAAAGTCACTGGGAGTACGTTCCAAAAAATCCGTTTTACAGGAAACTACCGTGAATAATAGGATACAAAGAATATGATTCGGTTTCATATGTTTTTCCAATAAGTTAAAACCGCAGGGCTAACCCCACATTATAGACACGTTGAATTGGGTAAACCACATCGCCACCGGGCGACTCGGGATCCCTGTCTTTAAACCATAAACGGTCCCAAATACCGACGTTTTGCCCATTTAGGAATACACGTGCAGAGGCCAACCTGAATCGGTGGATGAAATTTTGAGGAAGCACATAGCCCACTTCAACATTACGCAGTTTCAGGTAGTCCGTGCGCTGCAAGTTAAGATCAGACAATATATCCGTATTATTGGCGGAGAGATGAGCCACGGGAACACGAGCTTTTTCCTTATTTTCCGGTGTCCAACGTTGTAGTTGAAATGCGCTACCGGGTTGATACAACCGGATATTTGCCGTACCCCCCAAGGCACCATTAAACAGCAGGCTCAGATCAAAACCTTTCCAGGATCCTCCAACGGAAAAACCACCAACATAACGCGGGATATTCTGCAACAGTACAGGAACGCGGTCACGGGCATCAACAACATTATCACCGTTTACGTCCACATACTTGGCATCACCGGGTATAAGACTGCTACTGAAGCTTTGACGTGGACTATTGGCAATTTCGTCTGCATCGCTAAAAAAACCGGCAAACTTATATCCCAGGGCATACCCTACTTCATAGCCAACCAAGCTTTGATAAGGCATAGCCGGACTTGGTTGGTCGTTTCGCAATACCTTATTCCTAGCGTACGTAAGCTGCATCGTACTGAATAGATTTACCTCCCCTACCGTTTTAGTGAGGCGGAGTTCTACTTCGAATCCTTTATTCTCTACCTCTCCTGTATTACGTGGAGCCAGGGAAACAACGCCAATGTAATCAGGAACCGTACCTGGCGCTGTGAGGATGTTGGTACGCAGTTCTTTGAAAACATCAAAGGTAAGCTGGACCTCTCCCTTACTGAAGAGAGAAAGATCCACACCTGCGTTTATTTTGGTGGAACGCTCCCAAGTTACGATGGGATTCCCGGTGCGATTTTCGTTATAACCGGGGATATAAGTAGGCGATATTCCTGTGTAATATCCGCCGCCTGGCGCGTAATCGGATATGAACAACCAACGTTCGCCCCCAATTAAATCATTGCCTACAATTCCATAGGAGCCTCTCAGTTTCAGAAAACTGATCGTTTTGCTATCACTCAAAAAGGGCTCACTGCTGAGTACCCATCCAGCGGATACGGCGGGGAACAATCCATATCGCCGGTTTTCCGGAAAATTCTCGGAACCGTTATATCCGACGTTCCCTTCCAGGTAATATTTTGATTTAAAATTATAGGTAATGCGTGCACTGACACCTTGGTAAGCATAAGGTAATTCGTCGTTTACTACACGCAGGGTACGGTTTCCAAGAACTTGGGCGGTCAGCGCGTGATCTTCCCATGAACGGTCATAATTAAGCCTGAAATCCAAATAATTATACCGGGTTACAAACCTTTGTCCGCTCGTGGCCAAACGGCTGCCGATCGTATACTGCTGGTAGATGGGCTCACCAGCAGCGTCTGAACCGCGGTACCAAAAGGAATCGAAATCCTGCGTGCGCGACGTGTTTTGCTGATTATCATTTTCAAAGCTGAAAAACAGTTGAGCACTCAGACCCTTACCGATAAAATCCAGGTCATGGCGCGCAGACAGGGTACCGTACATGACATTGTTATAATTTGTATAATAACCGCTGCGCGCTATCAGGCCGTATGGATTGTGATCTCCCGGCACCACGGCGGCGCTCCCCGCTCCAAAACTTCCATCGGGATTAAATACAGGCATGGCAAGTGGTGAAATTCCGGTCAGAATACTGAATACTTGCTGGAAGCCTGGTCCCGGTCCGGTTCGGTTTTCAAGTCGGCCTGCTAAATCTACCTGCACTCTCAACCGTTTGGTCACGTCTATATCCACATTGGATCGGAAGTTATACCGATCGAATTTGTTGCTGATCTTATAGTCATTATCCTGATCATGCTTCAACAGGCTTCCCTGACGGATATAACTGCCTGAAATGAAATATCGAACGGCGTTTGCACCGCCCGAAATATTGAGATTGTACTGATTTTGCGATGAAGTGCTCCTGAGTATTTCACGGTACCAATCCACATCAGGGTACAGATAAGGGTCTGATTTGTCCCTGATCGTACTAAGTGCGGTTTCGTCAAAGCGCGGCTGACGCCCATCGTTTATGTCATACTCATTATAATAGAGGGCTTGCTGGAGGGCATCCATTTGCCGCGGAAGGCGTACGGGCTGTTGAAAAGCCTGCTGCGCCGTAAAGCTGACCTGAGGCTGTTCATTGGAAATGCCTCTCCTCGTCGTGACAACAATTACACCATTGGCTCCCTGTATACCGTACAGTGAGGTAGATGATGCGTCCTTCAAGATTGTTACGGATTCGATTTCATTAGGATCTAACTGACTGAAGTTTGCCTGGGAGCGCGGCAACCCATCGATCACAACCAAGGGTGATGTATTTCCATAGGTGGATACTCCCCGGATATAAAGCGCCGAACCGTCATCGCCAGGTTGACCGGTGGACTGTACGGTAATGAGGCCCGGAAGCCGACCGGCAAGTGCATTGCTAAGATTGGCAACCGGACTTTGCCGGAGTTCTTTGGTCTGTATCGTAGCCATGGCACCCGTAACAGATCTTTTGGTTTGCCGGTTATTCATACCGACAATGACAACTTCTTCTAATTCGCCTATCGCTGCACTTAGCTTAACCGTCATCGGAAATTGATCGGTTAACGTTACCTCCTGTTCCTTAAACCCAACGGCAGAAAACACCAGTGCAGATCCCGTAGCCCCGGCTGGAAACTGAAAATTGCCCTTGCTGTCTGTTAGGGTTTGTTGCTGAGTATCTTTTAAAAGTACGGTTACCGCCTCCAAGGGATTTCCCTCTTCATCAATAACTTTTCCGGAAATTATTTTTTGCTGTCCTGAAATCTGCAGCGCAGACCTAGCTTTGCTTGCGATGATCGAGACAATTCCGTCTTCCAGGGTCCACTCCAATCCCCGTTTGTTCAGGATTACCTCCATCGCATCAGCGAAGTCCATCTGTTTGACGCGTACATCCACCCGAATATCCGCAATATGGTTGCCATGGAACAGAAATGAATAACCCTGTTGTTTCTGAATTTCTGACATCACTTTGCTCAGCGGAGCATTCGTTAGGTTAAGCGTAATTTTCTGTGCTCTGCTCTCGGCAACCGCATGAAATGTAAATGCAATCGTTAAGAGAATCGCTAGTTTCATAATTAGTACTAATCGGTATTTAAAAGGCCAACAGCAGCCTGTTACACATCGTGTAAATATCATATCTTTGTCCTGTTTGGATAGTTAATAAATTGGTTTTCGGCCTGGCTTTCAACGTTACTGGCCGTTAATCGATCCGGACAATTAAACGGGTGATGGAGTCAACATCATCCGTTTTTTGTGGATGAAACAATTGGTATGGCTTTATTAGGTTTGCATAGTCGTCACTCCTCTCAAGATTTAATTGGTTTCACATTTAGTTTATTGGTTAACTCATATAAGCAATTCTTCACTTATTTTTCTGCAGTAACAAAAAGACGCCGCACAGAATCTGCCCCCCGTACCTCAAAGGCTAACCCACTTTTTCCCAACGATTTCAATACTGAACTCAATGGCTTTTTACGGTCAACCACCCCAAATATAATTGCCTGGTTGGGTATAATCCCTTCGTATACCACTTCCAGGTCATACCACCGAGCGATAAGCTCGATAGCCGCCCTCGGTGTCATATTATCAAAATAAAAAAACCCGTCTTTCCAAGCCGTATAAGGCTCCGTTTCAACATCCCTGACTTCGGATATGTTTTCCCGCGTAACGCTCTGTTGTCCGGGACTCAGTACGACCGAACCGTCTGACTTGCGGGATCCACTACCTTGCATTTCTACTGCCGATACCCCACTGGGAGTAACCCGTACTTTCCCAGATACAAGGGTGGTTTTGATTTCTTCTTCTGGATAGGATGATAAGTTGAATTCGGTGCCCAGCACCTTAATTTCCTGCCCTTTGCTGATGACCTTAAATGGCTTTTGCTCATCCTTGACAATAGAGAAATAAGCCTCACCCGAAATTTCAACCACACGTTCGTCTCCGGAAAAATTTGAAGGATAGCGAAGTGTCGAAGCAGCATTCAGCCAGACATTGCTTCCATCCGGAAGTGTAAGCTGATAAGTACCGCCCTTTGGAGTGCGTATGGAGTTTAAGACATCTCTCTGCAATGCCAATGTTTTGTTGGTTTTTATAATAGGACTTCCATCGTAATAAGTCACCTCATCTCCGACGATGATGCCATTTTGTGACTTGCTGAGCTCCACAGTACGGCCATCGGCTAAGGTAAGCGTAGCCCGATTGCCTCCCGGCAGAATCGCCTCAGCGGCGATGGCCCGCTCTTGAGGTTGTTCTGTCCTGATGAGAAAGAACCATGTGCCGAACATCAAAGCCAAAATAGCTATGGCAGCAGCATAACGAACTTGCAAACGCAGAAAACGTGGCCGATGTTCCTGCCTAAGCTGCGGTGTGGCAAGGATCGGTGGTAGCCCCCGATTCATCCGATCCATCAAATCCTTGGGATGATCGATGGCAGGACTCTCGTTAGCATGCTGTAGGTACCACGACTCAATCTGTGCAACCTCCTGGGGACTGGCAAGACCTTGATGATATCTATCGATAAGCTGTTGAATGTCCTTTTTTGTCATAACTCTACCCCGGTTTTTACAGGTAAGGAACCTTAAGGCAGCTTAGAGGGGACATGGAAATAAAAAAAATTAACGCAGCAACTGCATGGCTATTAGTAACAGATAAGACTTGTCATTGACAACTACACGAAGTTGTCTGAGTGCTCGCTTAATTTGCTCACGGACAGTACTCTCGGATATACCAAGCAACTCGGCAATTTCCTTATGTGAATGCAAGTGTTTGCGACTCAGATTAAAAATCTCGCGCATGCGGGGCGGCATACGGTCGATCTCAGATTCGATCGCTTCGACCAGTTCGTTATATCGTACAACTTCATCGACCTGATAATGCCCGGCGGTAATATAAGCGGCGATTTCGTCGAAATAAGCTCCTTTGACTTTCTCATGGCGGATCTGATTAAGCACATGATGGCGGATTGCACCGTAAAGATACGACGATACCGAGCCTTTGAAAGTAATAAGAGGAGCATTTTTCCAAAACCAGGTAAATGTTTCCTGTACAGCGTCTTCAGCAGCTTTTTCATCACGCAACATACGATACGCGTGCAAATAAAGCAAAGGCCAATACCGATTATACAACAGAGCGAAAGCCCGGTGGTCCCCATCCGCAATTTTGGCCATCAACGCATGATCCGCATGTAAAGGCTGGTCTGCCATCGGGATATTATCGATTATGTGGCGAATATAAAAATTAAAAAGACTAGCAACCGGGATGGCGGGCAATTTTCTAATTCATATCGCTTCCTCCTTTTTGAGGAGCAAGGTGATTGCACCGCTATCAGTGCCTTTTCTTTCACAATGAGGCATGCCGAGCTAAACACACATGGCACATTCGGAATGACAACAAGACAAACCTATAAATAAAGGGGCAGAAGCCGACACCAATAAAGTTAAGCAGGCTGCCCGAATGTCAACAGGTTACTATCTGGATCAAGCATGGAAAACTCTTTCTGTCCCCAGGGCTTTACCTGCAAGGGACCACCCGGATGTATGGATAGTTTTCTTTCGCGCATCAACCGGTACAGTCCGTCGATGTCGTCGGTCCGTATGTATACCTGTCCGTAGTTTTCCTTCGGATCAAGCGCTTCGAATTTGAAAAAATGGAGCTGGAGGTTATCTTTCTGGACCATGAGGTAGTCGTCATAGTCAGGGCTTCCGAATAGTTGAAAGCCCAATTTGCCAACATAAAAATCCAATGTTGCGGCCTTGTTCCGCATCGGCAATTTGGGAATGATTTCATTCAGCATATCGATGTCATTTTATTAAATAACGTAAAAATGGCGTTTTCCGTGCAGGGCCTCATTTGACGATCCAAGGTCCACCAATAAACTTTTTAATTGATTGCTTTCCTTTTCCCAAATAAGTAATAATACTTTTCATCAAACGCATAGCCCAGATTATCCACCACTTTGAAACGGAAATGGTCTATATTTTTGGTTTTAATCGGCTTAATTGCGCGGGCAATGGTATCTACGTAGTAAGCGCAGTTATTATCTTTTGCGTAATAGGTATGGTCGCATTCTCTATAATATACTTCTGTAAAGCATTCTTCCAGAAAATGAAAACTTGCAGCGTCAGCCCCCTCTACAATTTTGTCGCGGAAATAGACATGATTTTTGTCTTTGGCTACATTCTTTACTTCATCTGCGTAAAGCACCTCAAAAGATGCTGCGTCTGCTTGGCTTAACACCCTTGTATAACCAAAGTAAATTGTATCGTCAATACGTTGATAGTATTCAGACAAGACCTGATAATCCACGAAACGATGTGGAAGCTTTTCATCAAACAGGTAATCGTTTCGGTTTGAGGTACTCTTACCGTTTTCAAAATCCAATATCCGAAAATCTACCGGATCGGCATCGGGCAAAACAGCAAAATGGTTCATGTAGCTTTCTACATAGACATGGTTTTTATCCCGGAAGTAATGAAACGTGGAACCGTTGCTTTTTAGTACTTCAAAGCTGTCAAAATCAATGACTGAATAAAATTTACGGTAGACTTCGCTGTCAAAATGAAGAATGAATTTATTATCAATGATAAAAAAGTGATGACCTAATGATTTTCTACCCATATTATTGACTGAATGGCTTTTAAAAAATACGCCGACAAACTGCCTTTTGCAAACGGACAGACCGCTAATTTATTTATTTTTGTAAGAAATAACAGATTGTACGAAAAATGACCGCATCGCCTGAAAATCATCACATTCACCTGCAACGCTGTATAGACTTGGCAAAGCAGGCATTGGACGAGGGAAATGACCCTTTTGGTTCGTTGCTTTTATCTGCCGAGGGCGAAGTTTTGTTTGAGGACTACAACCACACGGTAAACGGCAACAAAATGCTGCATCCGGAGTTGGCTGTTGCACAATGGGCGGTGGAGAATATGACGGAAGAAGAAAGGGCAACAGCAGTCGTGTATACTTCCGGCGAGCATTGTGCGATGTGTTCTGCGGCACATGCTTGGGTTGGATTGGGAAAGATAGTCTATGCCACGTCAGCTAAACAATTGGGTAAATGGATGTCCGAATTCAACGCCGAACCGCCGCCAATCAGGCTTCTTGGCATAAAAGATATCGCGCCTGCCATCGAAACCGAAGGCCCTTTTGAAGAGTTCGCCGAAGAGATTCGAGAGCTGCATAAAAATAACATAAAGCTCCGAAACTGAGAGAATCCAGGCCTTTAAACTAACCAATTATCAGCCTAAAATACGAACCCGGATGATTTAACTAATTATTAAATCACGAAGGGATAAGAAAATTAACGAACCGATGAAAAGACAAGTTTTAAATCAGGCAATGCGCTTCCCTAAAATTTTCAATCCGTGTTCTTCTCCGTCAAGTACGGCAATATTTGGAAGGGTTGCCCAATCTTCAAATCCAAAATACCTGAATAATTTAAGGCTTGGCTGGTTGTGCGAGAAGATAAATGCAAGTAAAGTTTTCACCCCAAAATCGGGAGCATGGCCGATGCAATATTCAAGGATACGTTTGCCCAAACCGTTGCCTCTTTGCGCTGCATCAAGGTAAATACTTATTTCGACCGTGGCGTCATACGCAGGCCGCCCATAAAACGATTGAAAGCTGACCCAACCGATTGTTTCGTTATTTTGATTTTCAACCATCCAAAGCGGCCTTTTTGCCGGATTGTGCTCATCAAACCATTTTTGCCGGCTCTCAACCGTTACCGGCTCGGTATCAGCAGTAACCATTTTTGACTCAATGGTCGAGTTGTAGATTTCGACAATCTTGACTAGGTCCTGCTGCGTTGCATCCCTGAATTTTATCGGCATATGTGGCTTCATGGTTTTTATTATGGTGTTTTTTCTACGTGCTAACCTACCAAAATTACGCTGTTCGGGGCATAAAAAAAATCAGGTCGTGGCAAGTGGGGGTAGGTCTCATGCAAATGGGCCTACGATGAATAATATGTGTGATAAAAATCAAGCCGGGATTTGATTTCCCTTATCGAAGAATCAATTGAAATTGATTACATTTGAAAAGCTACACAGATGATTTCTCATGGGCAACATACTATTACTGACTGATTTTTCACCGGGGTCTAACAATGCTGCTGCATATGCCCTGAAACTTGCCAGGCAACTTCGATTCGATTTACTGCTGTTACATGTAACCGATACTGAAGATGGAAACTCAACCGATACTCTGCAACAATTCGACAAATTGAAAAACAGCATCAGTAAAACGGATGCCGGAATGGACAACTACCAACCTGCTTTGGTGGATATCCTTGTAAAGGGTAAATTGACGGAAGGGATTGCAGGGGTCTTAAAGCAAAAAGACATTGACCTGGTTGTTGTCGGCGCCACAGACGGAGAAAATAAGACCGGTATGCTATTTGGCAAACGGGTAAGGGAAATTATCGATTCAGTGCAATATCCTACCTTGTTGGTGCCGTCTGCCGCCAGATTTAAAGAAATACGTGATGTATTCTATGTGACGGACATTCGCTATGCCAACACCCAGGCGATTGAGCGATTAATGCGCATCGTCCGGCTGTTAAAAGCGAACCTTTCCGTGTTGCATATCGGGGCGTCTGGCCTTCCTGAATTATCAAAACAACATACGCAATCGCTATTTAACGAATTGGTTATGACGGTTCCGGGGCAGCTACCCCGTTTTTTGATTCCCAATCAAAGTCACAAACCCGAGACACTCATCCGTGAACTTTTTGTTAGCCAAGGGCAGGATGTGCTGGCCGTTGCGCATCGTGAACATCATTTCTTCGGACATATTTTTAGAGACCACCATACGGAAGACGCAGTGATCTACAAAGAGATCCCTATGCTGATCCTGCCGGTATAGAAATAAACAAAGCCCCGAAACGGGGAGAATCGGGGCTTTCAAACTAACCAATTATAAACCTAAATTATGAAAAGACAATTTTTATTAACTGATTATATAACGCATGACAATGCCCTTTTGTTACAGCGAAAGTGTTAAATTTTGTTAAACACGCTGTACCGCATGAAATAGCTGTTCATATGCCGTTTGCTTCGTCGAATTTTTTCTGTGCCTGATAAAATACGCTGTCTTTTTCAAACACGGTTTTATACAATTCTTGTTTCCGAAGGCTTAGTTCAAGGTCTTTGTCCTGCACTGCCCGCAAAGCATCACTTTCCGTACGCTGCGATGCTTCGCGGTTTTTGATCTGCTCACGGTCGAAGAGCTGTAACGCTTTAAGTGCAACATAATATTCCATTGCAGCCATTTTTAGCTCGTGTCCGCGTTTAATCCCATCAACAGGCAATGCTTCTATGGTAGTAATCAGTGTATCAAACTCCCGCTCCTGTTGATCGATTACGGCCAATGCTCCCTTAAAATCCTTTTCTATCAGCAAATCTAATTTTTTCGCCTCCGACCCCTCTTGGCTAACCAGCATCTTAGATGCCATTTGTTCTTTCTGAACAATAGCCTCTTTGAAATCGATTGCTCTTTGAGGTTTACAGGAAGATATGCCCGTCAAAAGGCAGGCAATAAAAAGAACGGCTAACTGCTTGTGGGATTTCACTTCAACTTTCCTTTTTAATACTAAAAAACGCGTTTCTTCAATAACGCTTTCTTCAAAGATTGATCCACTTTTAACGGCTCCCAACTATTCCACCCATCAGCGGATCGGTGATGCTGGAATGGCCGGTTTCCACATGCCCGGCATACCGATGCGACCACCCGGGATATCCCGCTACACTAAATTCGAAATCGTACCAACCATCCGAATCCGTCAGGGGAATTTCCAGCTGTAACTTATCTTTTGAAGGGAGTGTTTTTGACGCCCGTCCATACGATAGATCCCGTATTTCCAATGCCTTTCCAGGAAGAAGGAAAGCCTCTAATAAAAGGGCCTGCTGATCCGGTTTTACAGATACTTCCAATCGATGATCCGACGAAACGGAACTTCCCTTGAACTCCCGGTAAAAACCGTTTGGCCCGTAGACTTCCAAATGATACGATTTATCCGGGAAATGATCCAACGGCCATCGGTATTCAAGAGCCTCGCCTTCCCGAACGGCAAAATTCCAATTGCGCCCCGGCTCCGGATCGTCGCGGTAAGGTCGTCGCGATACGGCAATGAATGGCATCCCAATGGTCTTGGTTTTCGGCAGACTTCCTCCCAATGTGAGGTGTAGCACCACTTCACCGCTTGCGCGATCCACAGACATGTTGACCGCCGCATCATACGGAAGACTACACGCCGGTTTTGTACCTACCTCTTGTTGGGGTAACCGCCCTTGGGGCCGCTTTCCCTGTTTAAGCGATGTTAGCACCTCAGGTTCCAGCAGCCGGTAATTGCCCGGCAGTCCTTTTGTTTTTGCCGAATAGATACGTTCAACATATGCATTGCGGTCTACAGGCTGCAGCCTGTCTTTATCTCCTCCATGTGCGGGCCGGAAAACGGACGTCAGATTACCACATACCAACCGGCGCCACGCACTGATATTTGATTCGTATACTTTTTTACCGGTTTTACTTTCGATAAAATGCTCCAGAAACTGCAACGTGGAAGTATGGTCAAACACTTCTGAATTGACCCACCCTCCTTTTGTCCAGGGCGAGGCAACCACAAGTGGTACCCGAAAACCCAGACCAATGGGACTATCTAGCGTCGTATCGGGATTACCGGTCCGTATTTTTTCCTGTGCGGCTGTTACATATTCTTCTGCCGTATCGATACCGGTTGCCACAGCTCCAACCCCGTTTCTGCCCGTGAGAGGTGGTACAAATGGAGGTATATGATCAAAGTATCCATCATTTTCATCGTAAGTGAGGATGAAAA
Organism: Parapedobacter defluvii; assembly: GCF_014642075.1. GTDB lineage: Bacteria > Bacteroidota > Bacteroidia > Sphingobacteriales > Sphingobacteriaceae > Parapedobacter > Parapedobacter defluvii. The sequence goes on from NZ_BMIK01000015.1 coordinate 50,459, forward strand.
TCGTCTTTTTCCAAACCTCGGGATTCTTGGTAAGTATATCAAGCGCCTCAGACACATACCAAGCTCCGTACCATGGCGATCCGGGATGGTCTGAAAACCGGCAGGGTGCCACCAGCCAGGATACGGTGGGCAACTTGTCTTCGTTGACATCTTTGCGGAATTGATAAAAGATATCACCCTTGGGCACCTCTACCGTCTTTTCTCCTTCGGTATCTGTATAGGTGATCGGTTCCAACCGATGGTAATCGGGATCTGCGGTGTTGGTGATGAATGCCCGCCGATGGATCTCCTGTTCGAAAGATGTGAGCTTATTGAAATTTTCTTCGCTGTATTGCTGGATATCACGGCGGAGTTGTGTCAGCTGCTCCTGAAGTTTTTCGCGTTCTTCCGCCTTGGCTTCGCCGTTGCCAAGTATGGCTTCCAATTCACCTGCACGGCGTACCATGAATACACGGTGTGCAGAATGGAACCGTACATTGTATTGCTTGTAAAATTCCAGGTTATTGTCTGTGAAGTTGGCCAGCCAATCTTCTTCGTCATCGCTCAGCCCTACGGGCAAGCTCAGTTCATTCTGATAGACTTTCCAGTTAACACCTGCTTCCTGCAACCGTTCCGGATAGGTTTTCCAGCCTACATCTTTGTAGTTGATCTGCCCATTGTCAACATGAGCTATGGAATCGGGATTGTGGGGTTCTTCGCGGATAGCCCCGGCCCAAAAGTAAGAGCGGTTGGCACTGGTGCCGGTGAGCGACGAACAGAAATGCTGGTCGCAAACGGTAAACGCATCCGCAAAAGCATAGTAGAAAGGTACATCCCGCCGGTCGTAATAGCCCATGGTGAGTGGCATATCTTGGTATTCCGGATTTCTAGCCCGCTTGGCCTCCAACCAAGTATCAAGCTTCCCGTCGTTGCGGGCGTGCACCATATCTTTCCAACCGTGGGGCAACGAACCCATCCAGGTAGCTTTTGTATTTTCGATATCCAGGTGAAACGGTGCATAGCTTTTTCCCTGCGCATCGGTCTGTGCCCATACGGGCAGCCCATTGGGCAAGCGGATAGCCCGTGGGTCATTGAAGCCACGTACACCCCGAAGCGTACCGTAGCAATGGTCAAACGAACGATTTTCCTGCATCAGAAAAACGACATGCTCGGCATCGAGATAGGTACTGCCCTCGGGTGCATCGATAGCCAGCGCCCGCTGAATGGACTCCGGCAACAGGTGGAAAGCGGCTGTGGCACCGGCCAATAGCGATGCCTTCTTAAGAAAGGTTCTCCTTGATTCCATAATTTTGGTGTATGGTGTGCAAGTTATTGATTTTCCCGGTTTATTTCAACCACCATGGTTTTTCATGGATATCATCGTTGCCCGCTCCAAACTGGCTTGCAATGGCTGCCGATACGTGTTCGCCGTTGTAGTTATATTCCGATTGGGGATACATCCACCGGAAAGGCACTGCTACCCCTCTCGGTCTTCTAAATTCCGGATATCCTGTGCGGAGATGATCGTAGAACGCCGACCACCCTCCTTGCAGAAACGAGCGCAGGTACTTTTGGGTCACAATGCGTTCCAGTTGGCCTTCCTGACCCTGAGCCAATGCAAAATCGACCAACGAATGGCGCAGGTACGCCGATACCGCTGTTTCATCCACATACGAACCTAAGCCTTTGGCATACGTTTCGTAAAACTTGAACGAAGCCCGTATGCCTGACTCATAATAAGCGCCGGCATCTCCACTGATCCATCCCCTTACTACGGCTTCGGCCAGGATGAATTGCTGCTCGGCATACCCCATCAATACAAAGGGTTCATTGGTGGGATCCTGGTGATAGCGTTCGAGCACTTTCGACGTACGTCCCGCAGCAGCCTTCAGATTTACCTGTGCATAGGGAGCTGCGGGATCGCCTCCTTCGTAAGCCGTAAAATCATCAAGGGCCTTACCTGCTTCCTTGCCCACACGTGTCTGCGTACAATAGACAAAAAGACGGGGATCTTCGCGGTCCTGAAGCCGCCGGATAAACGTCGAGTCTATATACATGCCCGACCCGTAGCCGCTGGAATTGAACTCGGGGTAGCGGTTGCCTTCCTGGTTAAGGAATACCAGCTGGGCGTCATCGGCCAGCAAATTGCCGGCAGTGGCTTCGAGTAGTGGACTTTCGGCCGCAATCCGCGCAAACGTGCCTTTTATATCCAGTTCCGCATCGGATTCCTTGCCCGAAAGGGTCATCAATACTTTCAGGCGGAAAGCATTTACCAGTTTACGCCACTTTTCGGCACTGCCGCCATAGATGATATCCCCATCGATGACGGTATTGGATTGTGCCAACAGTGCATCCGCCTCAGCCAACTCAGCAAGGATGCCCTGAAACACGGCTTTCTGCGGATCGTAGGCCGGCGTGTAAATACCCTCTTCCGCCTCACCTTTCAATGCCTGAGCATACGGGATGTCTCCAAACGTGAGGGTCAGGTTGTAAAAGTAATAAGCCCGGAAAAACTTTGCCAGTGCTTCATACGACGTATTTCCTATGCGCGCTGCTTCTTCTGACATTTTCGTGATGTCACGCAGCACCGTATAGGCCTCAAAACCGCTCCGGTTCCATTTGTAATATTGATTGGCATTCTCGCCGTCTGTCTGCACGAGCATTTTCAGCGCATACAGGGGACCTGTACCCTGGTAAGCACGGAAAGCATCCCATTGTATTTTGGTAAGCTGTAGTTGGGGATGCGTTTCCGTAGCGCGGTTAGGGTCAATATTCATTTCATCCAATGGGCTGCAGGATGCCAGCACACATGCGGCCAACAACACACTATATAATTTGTTCATGTTTTATCTATTAAATCAGGTAAGAACTGTTTAAAACTTCAAATTGATGGAGAAACCAAGATACCGGGCCGAAGGATCCTGCAAATCGTTGTCATTGCCATAATCCGGATCTACATAAGGTATCTTCTTCCACATCAGCAGATTGTATCCATACAAGGTCACAACGGCATTTTTGGCATTGCCTATTTTCATCAGCTTGGCTACATCGTAGCCTACAGACAACCGGCGCAGCTTGAAATAAGAACGGTCGTAGGTATTGGCAAACTGCTCACTTTCTTCTTCAGTAACCTGTGCCTGGTAGGGATAAATCTGGCTCCATGTTTGCCAGTTGACGGCTGTTGTATTGGGCGTGTAAGTACGTGTGTCGGAAAGGATGTTTCCGTCTACATCCCGCTGGAGTTCGCCGCCTGTGACAACCACCCCGGTCGGAACATATACCGGATGGCCTGCAGCGTATTCCGCATCGCGGTATTCCACCGATTTGGGATGCTTGCCGCCCCACCACATTTTTTCGATGGTCATTGAGCGCATAAGCCCACCCCAAGCGCCATCCACATCGAGGTTGACCAGGAATCCCTTTACGTTGAATCTATTCTGGAAACCCAAACGCCAATCGGGTTCCAAGTTACCGATGTAGGTAGGATACGGGTCTTTAATGGGAAGTCCACTATTGGGATCAAGGATCAATTCGCCATCTTTGCTTTTTTGCCAAACGGTGGCGTAATAACTGTCGGCACGATCGCCCGCGCGAAGTTCGCCGAATTTCGCCTGACTGCCATAGATTTCATCGATTTTCTTGGCGTAGTGGTTCCAGTTGATACTCATATCCCACGAGAAATCGGTTCCGACTACAGGCTTGGCGGTTGCCATCACTTCGTAACCATTGGTCAGATATATGTTGCCATTCACCTTGCGTGAAGAGAAACCGGAAGCTTCGGAAATATTGAGATCAATGATCTGGTTTTCATCTTTAATGCGGTAATAAGTAACATCAACCGAAAACCGGTTGTTGGCGAAGGCGGTAGACACCCCTGCTTCATAAGAAGTAGACTTGTCGGGCTGTATGGCCGGGTTTACGATCCCTGCGGGGTAGGTGACGGAAGGTGTGGAACCATACGTGACGCTCTTGTTATAAGATGAATAGATGCTGTAGGGATCCAAGTCGCTGGATACCTGTGCCCATGAGGCATAGACCCGCAAAAAGTCAAACACCCTGGGCAGTTTCAGGTAATCGGACACCACGGTACTCATGGATACGGCGGGATAAAAATAGGAATTGCCGCCTTTGGGCAGGGTGGACGACCAGTCGTTCCGTGCCGAAAAATTCAGATACAAGGCATTGAAGATATCCAGATTGGCGCTTCCATACACGCTTCGGATGGCTTTCTCCTGAAAATAATTGGTCGCCTGCACCGGTCCCTGGGTATTGTTGAGGCTATACACGAAAGGCACGATAAGACCGTCGCTCGACTCGTAATCTTCGCGGTAAGTGCGGTGGAACGTAGATGCCCCCACGTTGAGTGTCAGGTCAAGCTGGGAGGCCAGCCGCTGATTGTAAGTGGCTAGCACATCCGCATCGACATTGAGCTGCGCCTTGTTCCATAGCTTGTAATCGCCGTTTCGCGAATCCCCGTAGTTCATGTAGGACTTCGGGCTTTGCATGTCTTCGAAGGTTTTGTTTTCGCGCATGGAGGCACGGCCCTGCAGGTTCAGGTTGGGCAATATTTTCCAGTTCAACTGGGTTTGCCCGTGCAGCACATTCCGGTCCTGCTTCTGCTGCAATTCCAAAGCTGCAAAATAAGGATTATTGTACCACGCGTAGTTATAGTTTGCCTGGCGGTATCCTTCCTGCCCGGGCACATAACGGTGCTCACGCAGGTCGTTTCCGTCCACGTCGTCGCCCATCCAGATGAGAATGGTGTACATGTGGTTTTTGGGTCCGTACCCATACCTCGGGTAATTGGGAGAATACACCTTGTTGTATCCCAGCGACGCATCCAACTGCAAGTTGTCTGCGAGGAAAAACGACGCATTGAGTTTAGCCCCGCCGGTATTGAGCGACGTGTTGGGCACCTGCCCTTTTTGATAGGCATAGTTGCCGGATGCATAAAAGCTGGCTCGCTTGCCTTTATAGGCCATGGATAATGAATTGTTGGTTACGATGCCTGTACTGAGGAAATCGCCCAGGTTATCGTGGCGCACCCAATCAGTAGGCACCCGCTCGTAACGCGATTTATCATCGTAAATGGTGCCGGATACATCTCCCCACCAAGGGATCACTTCACCGGTCTGTTTGTCGCGGATGGGACTGTTCCACTGAGGTACTTTCACGCCTGTACCAAATTTCGGTCCCCAGATCATGTCTCCGTCAGAAATCCCTCCATCGGCACCATCCCAAAACTCGTATTGGCCATTTGACCCGTTTCCGTATTGCGTCTGGGTCTCCGGGTAGACCGTAAATCCAGCGGTAAACAGGTTATTCGTACCGACATTTACTTCAAGGGTCTCTTCCTTTGCCTGCTTGCTGGTGATGAGAATTGCCCCGTTTTTGCCCCGCGAACCGTACAGTGCCGATGCGGTGGTACCCTTCAATACGTTGATATTTTCGATGTCTTCGCTGGAGATATCGTAGAAATCGGTTTCAACGGGTACACCATCCAGCACGATCAGGGGTTTGTTGCCACGCAGTGTCATCGAGGGCGTCTGGAACAAACCGGTGGGATTGGCCACGGTAAGTCCCGCTACCTGACCGGACAAGGCACTGCCCAAATTGGTTGTCTTGGACTGTGACAACACTTCGGGATTTACTTCCTGAGTGGCATAGCCTACTTTCCGTTTTTGCTGCTTGATACCGATGGCCGTTACCACCACCTCTTCCAGGGCCGAGGCATCCGCTTTCAGCAGGACATCAAGGATGGTCTGCCCATTGACGGCAACCTCTTGGGTTACGTAGCCCAGCATGGAAAACACAAGAGTGGCATCCGCATGCGTAGCCAGCTGATAGCGGCCGTCTGCCGCGGTGGCCGTGCCGCCTGTGCTCCCTTTTTCCGCAACAGAGACTCCCTGCAACGGGGTGCCCACCGAATCGCGCACCACGCCCGAAACACGAAGCTGTACCCGGGGTCTTTCCGTGAGGATAATGGTGCCATTTACTTCTTTATAGCCGATTCCCGAAGGGTACAATAAATCACTGAGTACGGTGAAAAGCGGCACATCCGTGAACCTTTTATCCGCTATTTGATTGACATCAAGCTGAAATTTTTGGGGATCGTAAGCAAATTTGACTTTATAGCCCGTTTTAAGTGCATTTAATGCCGCAGCTAGATTCCCTTTGGGCAGGGTAATGGTAATCCGCTGGTCCAGCACATCGGTTTGCCCCGCCGCAAGTACCGATCCGGCCGAAAAAACCCATAGAAGCGCAAAAATGTAATATTTGCGTAGAAATGGCTGATATTGACTAAATTTCATATATTTTTGTCCGTTTAACTAATTACTATTTTATTTTTTAGAAGCCGTTATCACCGTTCATGATAATGGCTTCTGCTTTTGATGACGAGCTGTTTATTCGTATAAGGTTATCGTTCCGTCTACCTCCTTTCTCAATTTCAGGTTATGAATGGCACACACCACCTCAAGGGTCTGTGCTGCAGTCGCTCTGCGTTCCACTTCCATCGTAAACCGGAGCCGGGTAACATGTGGGCTTCCGGCGGTGATTTTTACTCCATAAAATTCATGCAAGGCATTCTTCAGTTCGGTGAAACTCGCATTTTCCAAGGCAAGCTTATCCATCTGCCAGATGGCTATACGATCCGTCGCATGATGGTATTTATAGGCAATATCCTTCGCTCGGTCATACCGCAGTTGCATTCCTTTGGTCAGTACACCCAATGACTGTTCTCCACGATGGACAGCTACTTTTCCCTGGCGCACACCTACTTCGAGGGTATTGTCCTGCTGTGCATGGACATTGAATGCGGTACCCAATACTTTTACTTGCAGCTCCTCCCAATACACGAGCAATGGCGCCCGCTCATTGGGTGCTGCTTCCAAAAACACTTCTCCCTTTTTTAGCCAGATTTCACGTCGTTTTTTTGCATAGGTTTGCGGCAGATAGCGGATTTCGGTGCCTGCATTAAGCCAAAGCTGGGTGCTGTCAGGCAGGAAAAGTACGCGCTGTTCAGCTGCTCCTGTGGATACAGCGACATATGCCGTTTGGCCCGGTCGTTGAAAAACAAAAAGATACCCACCTATTCCGATGCCGGCGAACAAACAGGCCGCAACCGCCCACCGCATCAGGCGGTAAGTCCGTGGCCGCTTGTGCAACCTGTGGAAAACCGCATGCGTGATGTGCGTTTTCGCTTCATCGACAGCCCCTGGAGCAACGTCCTTGTCCGGAAGGTCATCAAATGCTGCATACCATGCTTCCACCCATACCTTTTCATCCGGCGAAGCCGTACCCCGTAGGTATCTCCTGAAAATTTCCCGTTGTTTCTTACTATCCACTTTCGATGCCTGTTTACTGGTATATCAGGCAAAGCGGGATTTTGTACGTATAATTTATGTTAAGCTTCGGTTAAAAAAAGCGTTCGAAACCAGCCAGACCGAGAAGAAGCAGGGGCACAGCAGCAGGATAGTCATGCAGGAACCGCCGGACGATCGCCTTTGCATCAGCGAGGTAGTTTTTGACCGTCTGCAGCGACAAGGACAGCCGCTGAGCGATTTCCTGAGGTGAGCATCCCTCGGCATAGCTGAGCCTGAAAACCTCCCGGATCCGCTGAGGCATGCGATCCATCGCCCGATCAATGAGGTGCTCAAGTTCACCGAGGGCAACGATGCTATCGGCTTGCGGATGCAGCGCATCGCTTTCGGCAAGTTTCGCATTCGCATACCGGATGCGCACTTCATCTGCCTGGATATAATTGATCACCTTATACCGGAGCGCCGCATACAGGTAATCTTCCCAATCGATGGCTTGGGGCAATTGATCTTTCCTTGTCCAGATCGTGACGAAAAGATCCTGGATCAGATCCTTGGCATCATCCGCATTGGCGATGCGTTTCAGCGAAGACCGATACAATGCTTCCCAATACCGGTTGTATAACTCGGTGAATGCTCCAATTTCTCCGGCCCGCAACCTATGCAATAACATACCGTCCATTGTTCATCCGTTTTCCTTTCAAAGGTAAAGCGGCTATTATTAATCCTGGATTAAATTTTAATACGTTCTGCTTTTCTTTTTCCCTAAGTACTCCTGCCTTATAAAAATACATTTCATATAAAATACTAAAAAAATTAGCCTATATTTGTTGTCCCAATTTGGAATAACATGGCGGTATTAACGGAAGATAAACGTAAGCTAATCGGCCAGCTGCAAAAACACTTATTGCGTTGGCAGGGATTCAAATCGCCGGAAAACTCCTCTGAAAGCATCGGCTTGGGATCCGTGGAGAGGGCTTTCCCCAACGCCGTTTTTCCGATAGGAAGCATTCATGAATTCATAGGGACTACCCCCGAACAGGCCGCTGCCACGAGCGGTTTCATTGGGGGAATATTGGCCGCGCTGATGCGAAAGGGCGGCGTATGTCTATGGATCAGTACCTCCAACCGGCTATTTCCCCCTGCGATTAAGCATTTCGGCGTGGAGCCCGACCGGATTATTTTTATTGAGGCTCGTCGGGAAAAAGACATCTTATGGGCGCTGGAAGAAGCCCTTAAATGCGACAGGCTCATCGCGGCCGTGGCGGAACTTCATGAAATAGATTTCAACCAATCGCTCCGGCTCCAACTCGCCGTGGAAAAAAGCAGGGTAACGGGGTTTGTGTTCCGCAGCAACCCGCTACGGGTGGGTAATACCGCCTGTGCTGCCCGGTGGCAGATCACCCCTTTGCCCAGCGAATCCGACGCAGGAATGCCGGGAGTGGGGCTGCCCAAGTGGGGGGTAGAACTGCTGAAAGTGCGCAACGGAAATCCGGGATATTGGGAACTGAAATGGTCGGCAGGGCAGTTTATCCCTGTCTCCAAACCTGCGAAACTTTTGGAACTACCCATGCGGAACCGGAAAATAGGATAATAAATGGAGAAACGGTTTGCTTCCATCTGGTTCAGGCACCTGACGGCAGATTGGCTGGCTCTTCGCCGACCCGCCTTACGGAATATGTCCTTTGTGCTGGCAGAACCGGTGCATGGCCGTATGGTTATCACTGCGGCTAATGCCTTAGCAGAAACCCAGGGAATCCATGCAGGTATGGTGGTAGCCGATGCCAAGGCCGCTGTACCCGACCTACAGGTAATTGATCATCCACCGGGCCTCACAGAAAAACTGCTGGAAGCACTGGGATTATGGTGCATCCGCTATACACCGGCCGTGGCCGTAGCTCCCGACGGACTGATTCTTGACACCACTGGGTGCACGCACCTATGGGGAGGTGAGCGGCCCTACCTGAAAGAAATCGTAACCCGGCTGCGCGACAAGGGTTACGACGTGCGGATGGCCATTGCCGGCACCATTGGAACTGCCCGGGCCGTAGCACATTATGGAAAGGCAGAGCTTATCATTGATAGCGGTGCGGAACGTAATGCCCTGTCTCCCCTGCCCCCTGCTGCACTCCGGCTGGAATCCGACGCGGTACAACGGTTACGCAAACTGGGGTTGCATACCATTGGCAGCTTTATGAGCATGCCACGTACGGCCCTGCGCAGGCGCTTCGGCCCTGAATTGGTAGAAAAGCTGGAACAGGCGCTTGGCCAGGCGGATGAATACATTCAGCCGCTGCGCCCTATCCCACCCTACACGGAAAGGCTGCCCTGCCTGGATCCCATCCGGACCGCTACGGGCATTGAAATCGCTATACAGCGCTTGCTGGAAGTGCTCTGCAAACGGTTAGCCGGCGAGGGAAAGGGATTGCGACAGGCTGTCCTCCGTTGCTATCGTGTGGACGGAAAAATGGTGCAGGTGGCCATCCGTACCAGCAGCCCCACGGCTCACGCCGCTCATATATTCAAGCTATTTGCACTGAAAATTCCCCAGATTGAACCGGCCCTGGGTATTGAACTCTTCCTTATGGAAGCTTCCAAGATTGAAGATGCCGACCCTGTGCAGCACGCCCTGTGGGGCGGTATGCCCGGACCGGAAGATGCAGCGTTGGCTGAATTACTCGACAAACTGGCCGGAAAAACCGGTATCCACAAGGTAAGCCGCTATCTGCCCGATGAACACCATTGGCCGGAACGTTCTTATAGGCTCGCTGTATCCATCGGTGAAAAGCCCGTTACTACCTGGCGTACGGACCAACCGCGACCTACACGACTGCTGGCCAAACCCGAGCCCATCGAGGTGTCGGCACCCGTGCCGGATTATCCGCCTATGTTATTCCGTTATAAAGGAGAGCTACATCCCATCCGGAAAGCAGACGGACCGGAACGCATCGAGCGTGAATGGTGGATGGATAAGGAAGAGCGCCGGGACTACTATCAGGTGGAAGACGAGGATGGACGCCGCTATTGGTTGTTCCGCTCGGGGCACTATGCGGATGGCCAGCCGCAACAATGGTTTTTGCATGGCTTTTTTGCGTAAGGAATCATGAATCCTGTAGAACTGCAAGCCACCTCCAATTTCAGCTTCCTCCGTGGGGCATCCCATCCGGGGGAACTGGTCGCTCAGGCGGCGGCATTGGGATATCAGGCCATTGCCATTACCGACCGTAACAGTTTCGCAGGGATCGTGCGCGGGCATACCGCTGCAAAGAAGTGCGGCATACGCCTCATCCCCGCATGCCGACTCGACCTGAGGGATGGCCCGAGTTTGCTGGCCTACCCGACAGACCGGGAGGCTTATGGACGCCTTTCCCGTTTACTGACCGTAGGCAACCGCCGTGCAGAGAAAGGCGAGTGCCATTTGGACAAAGCGGACGTATATACGTATGGCAAAGGCATGAAGTTTATCGTCGTACCACCCGATCGGCTTACAGCCACCTTTGAACTGGATGAGCGCTATAGCAAACACGTGGCCGAATACCGGGACGTTTTGGGTGAAAATGTGTGCCTGGGTGCAACCCGCACGTACCTGGGAAACGATGCCAAAATATTCTTCCGGCTGCACCAATTGTGCAAACAGTTGGACATGCCCATGGTAGCCCTCGGCGATGTGTATTACCACGAACCCCACCGCCGTGAACTGCAGGATGTGCTCACCTGTATCCGGGAAAAATGCACCATCCATACCGCCGGTTTCCGGCTCCATTCCAATGCCGAGCGGTACCTCAAACCGCTGGATGAGGTAAAACGCCTGTTCCGGCAGTATCCCGATGCACTCCGCAATGCAGAAGCCCTTGCCGATGCATGCCAGTTTTCACTGGATGAATTGAAATACGTCTATCCCGAAGAGCTGACTTCGGAAGGACGGACGCCGCAGGAAGAACTGGTTTACCTGACGTGGAAAGGTGCTCGGGAAAAATTCAAGGAAGGTATTCCCGACAATATCCAGCAAACCATCGAACAGGAACTGGCGTTCATTGAGAAGAAAAACTATGCCTCTTATTTCCTGACCGTATATGATTACGTGCGTTATGCACGTGAACAGGACATCCTCTGCCAGGGACGTGGTTCGGCCGCTAATTCGGTAGTATGCTACTGCCTCGGCATCACCTCTGTAGACCCCATAGAGGTCAAGCTGTTGTTTGCACGTTTCATGTCTGACGCCCGCGATGAACCGCCGGATATTGACGTGGACTTCGAGCACGAGCGGCGCGAAGAAGTGATCCAGTATATCTATAAAAAATATACCCGCGACCGAGCGGCCATTGTGGCTACTGTAACACAGGTACATGCCAAGGGAGCCATCCGGGATGTAGGTAAGGCCATGGGATTATCACTGGATGCGGTGGGACGGCTGTCCGGCGTGATCGGCAGCCATTGGGACGACCACATCGAGGAGGAACGATTGGCTGAACAGGGGTTCAATCTGAACGATCCGCACCTGAGGAAAGTATTGGAACTGATTGATCAGTACATCGGTTTTCCCCGCCAACTGGGGCAACATACGGGTGGTTTTGTCATTACGCAGGGCAGGCTGGATGAACTGTGTCCTATCCTTAATGCCCGCATGGAAGACCGTACCTGCCTCGAATGGAACAAAGACGACCTTGAAGCCCTGGGATTCCTCAAAGTGGATGTGCTGGGGCTGGGAATGCTGACCTGCATCCATAAAGCGTTCGACCTGATGAGGCAACATTATGGCCGCGAACTGACCCTGTCAAATGTACCGCAGGAAGACCGTGAGGTGTACGAAATGATCAGCCATGCCGACACGCTGGGGGTGTTCCAGATCGAGAGCCGCGCACAGATGTCTATGCTGCCCCGGTTGCGGCCTAAAAAGTTCTACGATCTGGTCATCGAGGTGGCGATTGTGCGGCCCGGGCCCATACAGGGCGACATGGTGCACCCTTACCTACGCCGCCGCAATAAAGAGGAGGTGATAGATTATCCCTCTGAGGAGATTAAAGGAATACTGGATCGGACGCTGGGCGTTCCTTTATTCCAGGAGCAGGCGATGGAAATCGCCATGGTGGCGGCCGATTTCACGGCTGCCGATGCCGACGAACTACGCCGTAGCATGGCTACCTTCAAGGCCAAAGGAGAAGTGGCCCGTTTCCAGCAGAAGATGGTGAATGGCATGGTCAAAAAGGGGTATACCGAGGAATTTGCTAACCGGGTATTCAACCAGCTCAAAGGATTCGGTAGTTACGGCTTCCCGGAAAGCCATGCGGCTTCTTTTGCCCTGCTGGTGTATATTTCTTCCTGGCTGAAATGCAAATACCCCGACGTCTTCGCTGCCGCATTGCTCAACAGCCAGCCCATGGGGTTTTACCAGCCTGCGCAGATCGTAATCGATGCCCGCCGGCATGGGATCACGGTGTTGCCGGTAGATGTGAACCATTCGTATTGGGACCATACATTGGAAGGTGAATTTGGCAAAGAGCATCACGCTCTGCGGCTTGGATTCCGACAGGTGAAAGGACTGACGGAAGAAGATATGCAACGATTGGCGGAGGCCCGCAAGGACGGATACCGATCCATAACGGCTTTGATGGATGCCGGTGTGCCACTCGCCGCCATGGAGCGGCTGGCGGATGCAGATGCGTTCCGGTCCATGGAATTTGACCGCAGGCATGCCCTGTGGAATGTTGCTGCACTGCAGGACCGGCCCGTGGCGCTGTTTGAAGGTCAACCGGCATGTATATCCGAAGGCCAGATTGAACTGCCTTTGATGACCCCGGGAGAACATGTGGTACAGGACTATGCCACGACCACTTTATCCTTAAAAGCCCATCCGGTTAGTTTCGTACGGGAGAAACTGAACATGCTGCATGTCACGCCCACGGGTACGCTATCCGAAATGAAGGATGGCATGTACGTGAAAGTATGCGGCATGATAACCGTAAGGCAACGGCCCGGCACCGCCAAAGGGGTATTGTTTGTAACCATCGAGGATGAAACCGGGTTTGCCAACGTAGTGTTATGGGGCAAGGTATTTACGCAATACCGGAGGGAAATTCTGCAGGCCAGACTGCTGATGGTGGAAGGTAAATTGCAGATCGAAGGTGAAGTCATCCACGTGATCGGAAGCCGCTGCTTTAACCTGAATGGGTGGTTGCATAAACTTTCAGCCGCCGGAGAGGACCGTACCCCCAAAGAGGTGTTCTATAAAGGGCGGAATTTCAAATAATTGAACGCAAGGCACAATTCCAGCCAGTAGCTGAAATCGTCCGGATCCGAGAATCCCTCCGGGCCGACATAACAGTAACCGGAAAGGTTTTTCCCTTTCATGATCATGGGCTGATATCCCCTTCGCTGGGAAACTGTTTTTGCCTGCTCCGGATCGAATCGGCACATGAGGCTATCGCCGCTTACGTTGATACACATTTTATCATTTACCAGGAACGCCAGTCCGCCAAACATTTTCTTTTCTTCTACAGCAATACCGGGAATGTTTCCAAGGTAAGCCCTTACCCATTGCGCCAATTCAATATTGTATGCCATATTTCATCAGTTAATCCATCGTCATACCTCAAATCTCCGGATCTATACAGTATTTTGGTGAGGTATGAAAGATGATGAACATCATATTTTGCGTTGTATTACATCAGCCAAAAATAACGTTATAACCGCTTTTTTTGTAAAATAAATCTAAGTTTCACCTCTGATGAAAAAAAAATTGGACCAAATATCGCTTTCTGAAAGAAAGCGGACTCCTATTGCTAAAATTATACTCGAAAACAAGGTAGTTGTACATGCCAAAGATCCTATTAGCTTAGCTTATGGCTTAATGATGTGGCATAACTTAAAATACATTTGCGTTACCGACCAAGAAAAAAGGGTCGTCGGCATCATCAGTAACAAGCAAATTAAGCGGTTAGGTTTCGGATATGAATACGACGGTCATGATGACGTAGAATTAGGCATGTTTGATATGTTACAAGTAGATCAGGTAATGGACAAAAATCCGCCTATCGTATCATCGCAAACTATTGTATTGGAGGTAGCGGAACTCATGATTGCCAAAGATCTGACAGCTTTGCCTGTAGTTCACGATGGGAAGGTAGATGGCAGTATCGACATCAATGATATCCTGCTATTTCTGCTTACCGGCCTCTAGACCGGTACAAAACAATAGACGACGATTGAAAATAATTCCTACTTTAGCATAAATTATGTCTAATCCATTGAGTTATCAGACATTACAACGTGCCGGGAATTAACAACTATTGAAAAGATTGATATATAGGGCATACAAATACATTGGACAAAATCCAATCCCTGGGAGAACCATCGTTGCCGAAAAAACTGAGGCAGGCATCTACAGATCGTGGTAACAGCCGCCATCGTATAGTGAAAGCGATAAAATTAAAAAAGGAACTTACAGCGAATGAGTAATCAGGAAATTGAGTTCAACAATTTTTTTGGGAACGAAGGGGGAATTTATAGGGGTAAACTTGTCGAAAAGCCTCAGCTCCATTCAATGTTAATTTTTGCAGACAAATTAATTGAGAAATTAAATAAATCTGATAATGAAGTAGGTCTTGATATTTATGTAGATGTCATTAATAACTTTTCAATTAATGCATGTGTTGGAAAGAAAGGCGAAAGATATTTTATAGGGATTAACATAGGTGTATTAGTCTTGTTATCCAACATGCTTTTTCGCATGTTCTCGAGCAACAATATTTTAACGGAAATCGGCGACATTTCCAAGGAAAGCACAGCACGAAAGATTCATGATGCACAAATTAAGAACATTCAAAAATTACTTGATGATTTTAATGAGGACCCTCACCAAAGGACGAAACCAGATTGGCTGCTGCTTCCTTTTTTTTTAAATCGATTGTAGAATTCATGGTATTCCATGAGTATGCACACATTATAGATGGGCACATTGACTACTACACGAATAAAGGAATCTGCAAGTTATTTGAGGTCCAACCCGAGTATCATGTTCCTTCTTATGACCCGATTTTTCGGCAGACAATAGAATTGCTGGCAGATGATTTTGCCATTTTCGGATGTATCCGTTTTTTACATCACATCCAACTTGGAACGTTTCCCGTAAACCCACTTTTAAAATCTTACTTCAACGATTGGAAATCTGCTTTGCAATTTTGGTATTTACCTATTTATACTTTTTTCAGACTTTTTGGACATTGCAATCAGCCCTATTTAGTAAAGACCGCATATCATCCTATTCCAGCAATGAGATCATACTTGGTTTTGGAGTCAATTGATTACTTTCTTGATAGTGATTTCAATATCCCAGAACACGAAGAGATAAGCATGTCTTGCATCGCGAGTATGTTTAAAATAGAAGATGCTTTTGATAAGGTATCAGAACAAGGCAGAGATTTAAAACCACTCAAGTATAGTCTGACAGATGAAGCGATTAGTTATGCAAAAACGCTCATAGATAAAAGGAATGATGTAGGCAGTCTGTTGAAAAAATACTCCCCAGTTAACTGAAAGATGGATATCTATGCGAAAGATGGCGGCAAATACGACAGATCGATAAGTAGGTATCAAGCAACAGCGTTGTTTAATTATCGCCTGTATCAGAATTTGAAGTTTAATATCTAATAAGTAGATTATCAGCAAACAACATTAAAATTCAGATTTGAAAAACAATACAACGAATGTATGAATGCAACGAAACGAGGAAACAATTTTGAGCGTATGGTATATGCTTATCTTCAAGAGGAGTTAGGCAAGGACAATCTGTTTGTACCACAAAAAACCAGTAAGATTTTTCAAAAGAAGGCATATTTTTCACGAGATAGACAAAAACAATATAGTAACGGATATTTCGATAGAAACTTTCATTCCCGGTGCAGATGATTACAGCCTGCTAACTATTATTGAATGCAAAGACTATAGCCATAAAGTTCCAGTAAATGATATCGAAGAATTTCACTCGAAGATTCAACAAATAGCTGGCGATAATGTCAAAGCCATTTTTGCAACTACCTCCGCTTTACAAAAAGGAACATTATCGTATGCCCAATCGAAGAAAATAGCAGTCATCAGGTTCTTACCAACACATCAAGTGGAATGGATCAGCTATCATATGACACCCGATATGATGGCAGCTTTAATTTCAGATGAATTTAGTTCTGCGTTTACAAATCAAGGGTATGTGGGTCGTAATAGAAACTTCTATGGTTGTGATGAATTATATATTTATGATAGCCTCTTTTCATTACTTAACGGATTTTTGAACAGAGAATAAGATTTAATTGTACTTACAGGGAACATCAAATTTACGTCGGGGTTTCTTCTAAAGAGCGTATCAAGGAGAAAGGAAGGGCATCAAACAAAAAGCTCACCGTCGCTAAAGCTAAGGTGAGCAATGTCGGGATGGCGGGATTCGAACCCACGACCTCCAGCACCCCATGCTGGCGCGATACCTGGCTACGCTACATCCCGATTGGGGGTGCAAACTTAGCTAAAATTGTGGTTATATGCAAATGACAAAACTGAATAAAAACGCATTTCTTTTCATCCGTTCGAATCACCCATTCTTATCACCTATATATTTATAGAATGCGTCGCGATATGTATCCCCTACAGGGATCACTTTGTCTTCTATGAAGATGCGACCCCGCTCGATACTGGCTATTTTATCAAGCGCCACAATGTACGAACGGTGGACGCGTACAAAACGGTTACCGGGTAGGATATCTTCCATCTTCTTCATGTTTTGAAGCGTAACGATCCGTTCAGTAGCTGTATAAATGGATATGTAATCTTTCAATCCTTCGATGTATAAAATATCATCAATATCTACGCGCTGGATTTTATGCTCGGTTTTGACAAAAATGAAATCGACCGCATCACTTTGCTGCGTAACAGTAAGTAACGGTGCCTTAGGCGCCTTATTGTTCAATACTTTTTGGACAGACCGGTAAAAACGGTCAAAAGCGATGGGTTTCAGCAGGTAGTCCACCACATTGAGTTCATACCCATCCAGCGCATACTGAGGGTAAGCTGTGGTGAGAATAACATCACATTTGCCATTGATGATTTTCAGAAATTGAATACCCGTTAATTCTGGCATCTGCACATCCAAAAACACCAAATCTGCTTCACCATTCTGAACCATGGTAAGGGCTTCGATGGCATTTGTGGTACTCGCTACAAGCGATAACTCGGGCACTTTGGCTACGTAATCTGCCAAAATATCCAGTGCCAACGGTTCGTCATCTACGGTTATACATCGTACCATGTGCATATTCTTTGGGGACTATAAATATAAAAAAAGTTCACTACTGTAATAATTTTCGGATTCCACGATATTGATGGTATGCCTACCCGGATATCCCAGTTGAAGCCTGCGCTTTAAGTTAGTAAGCCCTACGCCGCGTGTCTGATCTTTATTAAGCTGATTCTTGGCATTTTCAGCCCTGAAATGCAGCCGGCCGTTGTGCACTTTAATATCGATGCGGATGGGCTTGCTTGCATCGGTAGATACGCCGTGTTTAAATGCATTTTCGAGAAAGGAGATCAGCAACAACGGCATAATATGATGATCCGTTTCATTGATGTCTACATGAAAATCCACATACATTTTTTCCTTGAATCGCAATTTTTGCAGGTCAATATAATTGTGCAGATAATTGATTTCATCGGCTAGTAATACAGTATCTTCGTTGCTTTCGTAAAGCATGTATCGCATGATTTCTGACAGCTTGAGAATAGCTTCAGGGGTTTTTTCTGATTTTTGATAAGCCAGTGAATAAATATTATTCAATGAATTAAATAAAAAATGCGGATTGATCTGCGATTTGAGGAAAGCCAGTTCTGCATTGAGTTTTTCATTTTCCAGGCTTTTCCTATGCTCACGGCTTTTAAAATTAGAAGAAATGACATATACCGCGGTACTTAATAGCATGAAAAACAATCCGGTAATCAGCGCAGCGACGGTATATTGCAGAGGAGTAAGTATTTTTTCTCTATTCTCTGTATCCCGGTATTGCAAAATGACATCTTGATAATACAATGCAATAACGTACTTTACACAAATGGATACAGCCAAAACAACCACCATGTAAGTAACCGCCCGCCAATACCTGTTTTCGCCGATCAGTAGTGGATTAATAAAAAAATAATGTACGTAAAAAATGGCGATATTCAATGCACCGTATACCAAAATGAGAATGGATGCGTCCATCGGGCGTTCGCGCACATTAACGAGGTACAATACGGCGAGCAATACCACCCACACAAGGGCATGAACAAGAACAGCCTTATTTTTTAACATAGTTACAAATATAAGCGTAGCGAATGAATATAAGCGATGCAGATAGACGAACTCCTTGCTCCTATCGGCCAATGCCTTCGTATGGCAGATGAATCGGCAAATCCGGTTGGTCTACAAAATCTGCCGATTGGTCTAAAAGTTTTTCATCAAAAGTAGGGAATAAGTTTCTTTGTATTGTGCATTCGGAACCGGTGCGATCGGAGAACTACAAAAACAATAAGAAAATGAAAAAGTTTGTCGGTAATCTTTCACCCTTTTTGTTACTGGTTATCCCATTCTTCGTGATCTTGCTATGGGTGGCTGGCCAGGCGGGAAAAGAAGTTATTCAAGAACGCATACAGTTGAATGCTTCGTTTATCTCCCTGCCCGATACGGGTATTTTTAAGGTAATGTTGTGGAGATAGTGGGGTAACTTGATTACCTTTGCCTGCATGCAGCGCCCACTTCTATCTTTACACAGCATACTGGAAGCATTGAGCCTCGATGCAGCATGTTTATCGCTGCTCGAACAAACCCCCGAATATCAATATTTTATACATTCGGACACACCTGAAGCAATTTATGGGGCTATCCGCACCATCGGCGGCATCCTTAATGCACAACCGCAGGCCGATCAACTGGTAGAAGATCTTGAAGAACGTATCAATATCATTTCCCACAAGCTGAAGTTTATTGCGGAGGAAAACAAACCAAAAGTAGCATTTTTCCAAGATGTTTTTCCATTAACCGCTGCGGAAAATGGGTATCTCGCTAACCTGATCCGGATAGCGGGGGGGATCTATCAAACCAGGATGATACCTCATGAATCGAGTTCCGATGTCCTGATTATCTTTAACGAAAAACCGATATCCCAATTACTGACCGAGTTACCCCAAGTACTTTCTACGTGGTCACAAATTCCAGCGGTTGCCAACAACCAGATATACATCGTTCATCATCCTGGCTACCTACGCCAACCTAGCGCACTTATTGCCGATGAAGCCGAAATCCTCGCCGAAATTTTCTATCCGAAATATTTTGTTTTTGGCCGCGATGAGGATGTTTGGATGAAGTTTGAATGGCAGTAAATCATCTTGCCCCTAACAAGTAATTTTTGAACCTTTCATAGTCCATATCCAGTCCAATCGCTTCTTTAGCACGACGTTGCAGCACATTTACCTGCGCAGGAACAGTAATTTGTGCAGCAATTTCAGGAGGGAATACTTCCGGAAATTTACAGGGATGTGCCGTAGACAAGAATACCGTTGCGAAATTGCCTTTGTGCTGCCTACGATATGTTTCGGCAGCGAGCCAAGCAATTGCCGTATGTGGACATGCAATGTAGCTATACCGATCATACAACGTACGTATGGCTTCCCGGGTATCTGCATCCGTAAACGTAAAGGAAGAAACGGTTTGCTTCAATGCGGCTAAATCGTTTCCGAACAGGTCCATAATACGCACCCAGTTGCTCGGGTTGCCCACATCCATGGCATTGGCCAATGTCTGCACAGAAGGACGGGGTTCATACAGCCCACTTTCGAGGAACCGCGGAACGGTGTCATTGGCATTGGTAGCCGCCACAAAATGCTGTACCGGCAATCCCATTTTGAAAGCCAACAACCCGGCCCCGATATTACCGAAGTTACCACTCGGAACGGAAAACACGACGTCTTTAATGCCCTGCGCCAACAGTTGGGCATATGCATGAAAATAATAGAATGTTTGTGGAATAAGCCGGGCGATATTGATGGAATTGGCGGAGGTAAGACGAAACACTGATTGCAATTCGCGGTCATTAAATGCCTCTTTTACTAAAGCCTGGCAATCGTCAAATGTTCCGTCTATTTCAATGGCTCGGATGTTTTGTCCGTTGGTGGTCAGCTGTAATTCCTGTATCGGACTCACTTTGCCCTTTGGGTATAAAATGGTTACCCGAGTACCGGGTACCCCCAAAAATCCAAGTGCTACTGCTCCGCCCGTATCGCCTGAAGTGGCAACCAATACATCCAACACCTGACTGCCTTCGGCGGAAAAGTGAGCCATCACCCTGCTCATAAAACGGGCTCCAAAGTCCTTGAATGCCAGTGATGGTCCGTGAAATAATTCCAGTACGGCCAATCCACTATCCAATGGACGTACCGGCGCATCAAAGTCAATAGCTTCATACACGATACGGTGCAAATCAGCTTCGGGAATATCTTCGCCGATCAGTGCTTTTGCCACGGTATATGCGATTTCCTGCAAAGAATACCGATGAAGATTCTGAATAAAGTAGGCATCTAATACCGGAATGGTTTCAGGCATATATAAACCCCGATCGGCGGGCAAACTATTGAAAACAGCCTCCTGAAAAGGGACGCGTAAATCTTTGTTATTTGTACTGTAGAAAAGCATGTTACTTTTTAATTTCTTATTTCTTTGGGTCCTTCGGTGTTAATTCCAGAAACGTATCCGTTGCTTTCTATACCTCGTTCATCCAAATGCGCCTGGATCAAACGCGTAATTGCAGCAGCTTTATCCCGGCTTTGGGTAAAAGCAAATACCGAGGGGCCTGATCCTGAAATACCAAAACTCAGCGCTCCGGATTCCATCGCCAATCGTCGCATTTCGTAAAATTCGGGAATCAGAATAGCCCGGGTGGGCTCGATAAGCACATCGTGCATGCTGCGCCCTATCAGTTCGTAATCGGCAGTAAAAAGACCTGCTACCAATCCGGCAATATTACCCCATTGTGTGACGGCATCCTTAAGTGCTATTTTTGTACGGATCATCTGCCGCGCATCGCGTGTCGGTACATCTACATGCGGGAATACTACCGATGCATACAAAGCGGGTGGCGCGGGAAGTGCGACTACATCCAACGGATCATACCCGCGGATTAATGTAACTCCTCCCAATAATGCAGGAGCAACATTGTCCGCATGACCATGTCCACACGCCAGTGCTTCCCCCTGCACGGCAAAGGGCAATAACTCCCTCTTGGAAAGGGGACTGCCCAACAGTGTGTTAACCGCAAACAATCCTGCTACAGTGCTGGCCGCGCTTGACCCCAAGCCACTACCAATAGGCATATGCTTGTGTAATTCGATTTCCAGCCCAATGTCAGTTTTGCCGATATGCTGAAGAAAATTCAGCACACAGGCGCTAACCGTGTTTTTTTCCGCTTCCCGGGGTAATCTTCCCCCGTCACCCGTAATGTTCACCAACCGAACCCCCGGTTGATCAACCCGGCGCATGTATACTTCATCTCCGGGCTCATCTATGGCAAATCCCAATACATCAAATCCACAAACCATATTCGCTACCGTAGCCGGCGCAAATACATGGACGCTGTTCCTTTCTGCGGAACTCACTTCAGTCTTTTCTGTTGTTTTGTCTATTGTCGACATGACTATCTCCGTCTGTTATAACTTCACTAGGCTCCTACATTCACTAAATCAGCAAAAACACCGGCTGCTGTCACCTCTGCTCCTGCTCCCGGCCCTTTGACGACCAAGGGCCGTTCCTTGTAACGCTCGGTTGTAAAGGAAATGATATTGTCGCTGCCCGAAAGGGCAAAAAACGGATGAGCATGATCAACCATCTCCAACGCGATGGACACCTGACCATTTTCCAGTTTACCAATATAACGGAGTACTTTATTGCCTTGCGCCGCTTCCGATTTCAAATCATTGAAATAATCGTCCGCGGCCTTCAGTTCCCGGTAGAATTCATCCACGGAAGCCGCCTGGATACAAGCATCCGGCAATATACTACCTAGTTGGACATCCTCCGGCTCAAGTGAATAGCCAGCATCTCTTGCCAGGATGAGCATCTTTCGCATAAAATCTGTGCCTTTCAGGTCATCTCGGGGATCGGGTTCAGTATAGCCCAGTTCCTGGGCATTTTTAACGACATCGTGAAAGGACACATCCCCATTAAAATTATTGAAAATATAAGAAATTGTACCTGAAAGAATGGCCTCGATACGGATGATGCGGTCGCCACTCAACATCAAATCCCTGAGCACGCGCACAATGGGCAAACCTGCCCCTACATTCGTTTCGTAAAAGAAATCTACTCCATGCCGTCTGGCGGTATCTTTAAGTAATCTGTATTGGCTGTAACGCCCCGAATTGGCTATTTTATTACAGGTAACGATAGAAATATTGGACCGGAATATTTCTTCATAATGCATGATGGGATACTCACTGGCTGTGTTGTCGATAAACACACAGTTCGGAAGGTTCATCGCTCTCATCCGGTCCACAAATCCGTCTAAGTCAGCCTGCTCACCGTCTTGCTGTAAGTGTTCTTTCCAGCTTCCCAAGTCGATACCCTCGCTGTTAAACAACATCTTGCGTGAATTGCTGATGCCGACTACTTTTATCTCTATATCGTTATGGTCCAAAAGAAATCCATATTGGTCTTGTATCTGCCTGAACAAGGTCGAACCAATATTTCCAGTACCTACATTGAAAACATGCAGGGTCTTGTTCAGTTGGGCAAAAAACGCATCGTGCACAGCATTCAGCGCTTTGGATAAATCTGGCTTTGCAATGATGACGGAGATATTGTATTCCGACGAGCCCTGTGCAATTGCTCGTACGTTGATACCGTTTCTACCCAAGGCATGAAACAATCGGCCCGATATACCGGGGGTTTTCTTCATGTTTTCCCCTACGATGGCCATTACAGATAAATGATTCTCAATTTCGGGTTCCAATAATTTGTTGGCCTGTAACTCCAATTCGAATTCGTTTTCTATCAGTCTTTTTGCACGCACAGCATCTGCGGGATGCACAGCAAAGGTGATGCTGTGCTCTGAAGAGGATTGGGTGATTAAGACTACATTGATTTGTTCTCTCGCCAATAAGGTAAACAGCCGCCCGCTGAAACCTGCCTTACCGACCATACCGCTTCCACTCAGATTGATCACACTGATATCGGAAATAGAGGAAATTCCCTTGATAGGCAACGTTGTTTTGCCGCCATCGTGTTGGATAATCGTACCCGCAAAAGCGGGATTGAATGTATTGCGGATTACAATGGGAATTTTCTTAAGAAACGCGGGTATCATGGTGGGCGGATAAATGACCTTTGCACCGAAATAGGACAGTTCCATCGCTTCAGTGTACGAAAGTACCGGCAATGAAAATGCCTTTCTGACGATACGCGGATCGGCCGTAAGCATGCCATCCACATCGGTCCATATCTCGATGGCTTCCGCCCCCATGGCAGCTCCAATAATGGCAGCGGTATAATCACTCCCCCCTCTTCCCAAGGTGGTGATTCTACCTTGCTCGTTTGCAGCAATGAATCCGGTAACAAACAATAACTTACCTGGATTTGATGCCATAAATGCCTGTATCAATTGCTCTGACAGGGGTTGGTTGACATGTGCGCTTCCAAAATGGCTATCGGTCCGGATGAATTGAATTGCATCTACGAACAGCGCTTGGGGGAAATGTTGTTCGGCGATTTTGCTAACCAAAAATGCCGAACAGCGCTCGCCATAACTCAGTATTAAATCTTTACTCTGCAGGCTCAACTCGCGCAGGTTAAAAATACCCTGCAACAGGTCTTCCAATTCATTGAGATAGATTTTCAACCGGGTGAATACCGGATTTTGGTATTTCACCGCAAGCAACTGTTTCACCACAGAAAAGTGACGGGCTTCCATTTCCTGCAACCCCTCGGTGAAATTCTTGCCCTCGGCGGCATCCGATGCGAGTTGTGTAAGTAAATTAGTGACTCCTCCCATGGCGGAAAGGACAACCACCGGATTTTCCCCGTATTCATGGGACTTCTGAACGATTTCGAGTACCGACCGAATACTATCGACAGACCCTATGGATGTACCACCAAATTTTAGTATCCTCATTTTTTCGTGACTGGATTGAAACTAAAAGCGCCTTCCTGTTTTCGAGGAAGGCGCTTTATGATTTTTATCGTTTACGATTACAACATAAATTACTTCCTCCGTGTGTTAACCCCGGCGGTAATCGTTGTTGTAATTGTCGTGTATTTTTTCATCAATATAAAGTCCTTTTTCGCGGTGGCGAAACTTGCACTTGTTATTTCACCATCCCTTCATTGGAAGTCCATGCAGGTTTCACTCGTTTAAGATTTCCGCGACAAAGGAAAGTCTTTATTCTGAATTTAGCAAGAGAAAAGTCATTTTTATATGATTTCGATATTTTTTCTATATTTTAAAACAATTTGAATTTTCATATTTTTTTTCTTGCACCGATAAGTTTTTTAACATAGCTTTGCGAACCAACGGGTAATTATATTAAATACTGATAAAACAATCAACGTCTGCTTGTTGAACTAAACGGTAGCTTAATGAAAAAAAAGACATTCGTAGCTATGTTATTTGCTTGTGTATTTACCTTATCACAAGCACAAACACCAGCCAAAGAATCAGCCATTAGCCCTTCTGATCCGGATAACTTAGCCAGAGACTATTTCTCCCAAATAATGGGTGTAGCTGTTTCGGCCACTTCCAATACAAAATTATACCAATTTATCTACGAATGGATAGGAACCCCATACCGATTGGGTGGTAAGACTAAAAAGGGGGTTGATTGTTCAAGGTTTGCCTATGAACTTTATGAAAATGTCTTCAACACGACATTAGGGCAAAACAGTCGCAACATTTATACCCAAGTAGATCCCATAAAGAAAGATCAATTGAGACCGGGTGATTTAGTATTTTTCAAAATCAGAAGCCGTAATATAACGCACGTGGGTGTTTACATAGGTGACGATAAATTTGCACACGCATCTTCTAGTCGCGGCGTAATGATCAGTGACCTGAATGAGGCCTATTGGAAGCGTTATTATTACAATGGCGGACGAATGCTTACTGCAGCAGCGGAAACAGAAGGGGAAAGCAACAACCAACCGTCTGTAAACTGACCCAACGACATTTATTATTCCGTAACGAATCAATATCCGCACCAAATAACGTGCGGATTTTTTTATATTCACATCAGTCGTTACACTTGAATGTGCAGATAATTCCTATTTTTACCCGACCATTCATTGAAAGTCATATGTCTACAAAAAAAGTTTTAATTCTTAACCAGGAGCAGATACAAAAAAAGACAACTCGTATTGCATATCAATTACTTGAAGACAATTTCGAAGAAGAGTCTATCGTATTGGTAGGAATTGCAGATCGTGGTTACGTATTCGCGCAGCGATTGAAGACAGCGATTGAAAAGATCTCATCCCTTGAAGTTACGCTAATTAAAGTAATGTTAGACAAGACAAGCAGCACGTTGAATGCCCGGACAGATACCCCAATAGACCAAGCCAAAGATAAGGTTGTCATTTTGGTAGACGATGTGTTGAATAGCGGCCGGACGCTGGCGTATGGCATGGGAGCTTTCTTCAATGTACCCCTTAAAAAAATGCGTACGGCAGTACTGATAGACCGGAGTCACCACAAGTTTCCCATCTTCAGCGATTTCTCTGGCCTGAAACTTTCCACCATTCTTAAAGAACATGTAACGGTAAATCTTCACGAGTGTGACGGTGGAGAAGATGCAGCCTGGCTCTTATAGATAGGCGATCAATTGACATTGATCTTCAATGTCATTCCTGGCTTGATTTGATTGCCTTTCAATCCGTTCAGCGCTTTAATTTCCGACACACTCGCCGTACGATGCTGTTTGGCTATACCAGATAATGTATCTCCCTTTTTTACCCGATATGTGATGTACGAAGGTGAAGAAGCTTGCTTACTATATTTATCCGTGGAAGACTTCCCCTTTTCCGAATGAACACGTAGTCGCTGTCCGGGAACAATGACATTTCGCTTTATATCATTCCACGCACGCAGATCCTGTACGGTAACACGGTATCGCTGCGCTATGCCACCTAGCGTTTCGCCCTTACGAACACGATGAGTGATTACCTGATCTCCCGGAACATTCGCACCTTGCGATGCATTGAGTACTTTTGGACTTTCTACTGTACTATTCAGGGCCGCATATAAGGCTGAATAAGCTTCAGGAGGCACTTGGGGCAATATGAGTCTTTTCGGGGATTCAGGACTGCCATTTACTACCGCCCTTTTATAAGCAGGATTCAACGATTTGATGATACCTTCATCCACATTAAGGGCCTGAGCCACACCACTGAAAGGTACAAACTTCTGTACCCATACAGTTTCCGTAGTGCCTATTGCATTTTCAGACATCATAGGCACTATACCATGTTCTTCATGATATCCCAACATATACGTCATGGCGATAAATGCCGGAACATAATTACGCGTCTCTCCGGGTAAATAGGGACTGATAGCCCAATAATCAGGCTCACTAAGTCCAGATCGCTGAATGGCTCGCAAGACATTTCCCTTACCACAGTTGTAAGATGCGATGGCCAGCAACCAGTCTCCAAATTCATTATAAGCATCCAGTAAATAAGCAGCGGCAGCGTAGCTAGCCGCTATGGGGTCTTTCCGCTCATCAATATAGTTGTCCATTGTCAGATTATACATCCGGGCAGTGGTAAACATAAACTGCCATAAACCAGTGGCCCCTACCCGGGATATCGCATGGGGATTTAGCGCAGACTCCACAATTGACAAGTATTTAATTTCATCAGGCACTCCCATTTCTTCGAAAACACGTTCGTAGATGGGAAAATAATATTTCCCCAGCCCCATCATGTTCGAAAGGTATCTTTTATAGCGATCTGTGCTATATACGTCGATATACGATTGTACCTGAGCATTGTAAGTAAGCGGCACGATCTTTTGTAAATAGGCCAATCGCCCTTCCACGGTAGCCGGCACAAATTCAAAAATCTCCGACATATCACGCTGCTCATCGAGATCAACAAAATTTATATGATCTGCAATCAAATCAAGCTGCGTACTGATGTAATTGGCGGTACTGTTTTTAGCAGAGGTATCTGCAGACAGCGAATCGAGAGGGAAAGTAGTTTTCGAAAATGCCAGGTGTGCACAGAGCACACTACTTACGGCCACTGCCGAAATTCCTTTTAACTTCATATTTCGTTTAGTAGGTATTTTATGCCATAAAACCTTCTAAAGGCACAATATGACCTTTTAGTTAACAATTAAATTGCCATTGGTTAAGTATATCCTTCTGATGGAAAACGCGCACGTTGATTTTTTATTGTGCAGCAAACGGATAAAAGTGCTTCGAATAAATAAGAAACTTTACACCGAATCGGTCATCCGGTATAAAGCTTTTCATAATTTGGGTACAAGCTTTTTATTTATTCTCTTCCAACTCTTCTTTGGGAGTTTCTTTTTGCCCTTCTTTAAATTCGCGGATACCACGTCCCATTCCACGCATCAATTCGGGAATTTTCCGCCCCCCAAATAATAAAAGAAGCGCCAAAACAATCAGAATAATTTCTTGTGCACCGAGAAATAACAACACTGAATCTAACATAATCGTTGCTTTAAATTACTAACTTCACCCGTTTACTGAGGAGTGATTTCGCAAATGTACGGATAATATTTTTCAATAGAATAATTATTGACTCATTATTTGCTTTTCTCCGGTATCATTAAACGGCCTTGCGAAGTATGTTTTCTATTGCAATGAAGTTTGCATAAATTACTCATGCTTTTTTGGGGCGAAGAGTCATGCAGATTTTATTTGCCCGATTATTTGGCCAACCACGGTTCTGGATTAATGGGAGCGGACCCCTCCCATATTTCTAAATGTACTTCAGAGGTCCCATCATTGGGGTCCACCAAGGCAGACCCTAAGGTTTGCCCCCGCTGTATCGTCTGTCCACGCTTTACGACCGGATTACTGAGGTTAGTGTAAACCGAAAAATACTTACCATGCTGAACAATGATGGAGATATTCCCCTGCATGTTTAAGACGGTATGAACGGTTCCGTCAAAGATAGCAAGTACCGGAGCATTATTATTCGTTCTGATATTAATTCCGTCATTTTGCACGGTAACATTCCTTCCAATGGTATGTCGCCCAAATCCTTGTGTAATAAATCCTTGCTGTACAGGCCACGGTAATCGCCCCCGATTACCCGCAAAATCAGCAGAAAGTTTAGCCGCCGCCGGCGTATTGGCCAGGACTTCAGAATCACTTTTACGGACCACCGGTTTTTCTGCTTCAATTTCTTTTACGGTTTTTCCGGTACGCTGTGCCTCTAGTGCCAAAGCCGCTTGCCGGGCTTCCTCTTCCAACCTTCGCTGTTCTTCAATTTCACGCTGAATAGCTGTCCGAATGGCGCGAGCCAAACGCTCATCTTCCTGTTGTTTTTTCTGCAGTTCCTGCTTAAATTGTTTTTCCTGTTGGGTAAGTGCCTGAAGCACTTTTGATTCAGCACCTTGTTCTTTGGCAATAGCGTTCCGTTCTTCTTGTTGATCGGCTAGCAACACTGCCTGTTCTTTTTTGCTCGCTTCCAATTGTGCCACTTTCAATGCAATGGCCTTCTGCGTTTCTTCTATCTCCTGCGCTCGATGTTTTCGTGATTCGTTAAACTGCTGCAGATATTTAACACGCTTGAAGGCCTGATTAAAATCCTTCGAAGCGAAAATAAACATCATTTTGTTATACGCATTCCGGTTACGGAAAGCAAACATGATCATGCTTTCATAATCCTTACGCAATTTTGCCAGTTGATCACGCAGGTTTTGAATGGTTTTATTGTGAGAGGCTATCTGATTATTAATCAGCCTGATTTCTTTATTGATTGTACTGATTTTCTGCTCCCGTAAACGCAACTGTGTATTTAAAGCGTTAACTTGTTTAAGGGAAAGATTACGGTCACTGGAGGTAGTTTTGAGACTTTGGTTGAGCTGTTCAATTTCCCTGTTCAGACGTTCGCGCTGTTTCTTCAGTTCTGCGCTGCTTTGGGCATGGCATATCGTTAGTGCCAGACAGCATGTAAGTGTGCTTAAAATTACCTTTATAAAATTCATCGACATGCGCGTTATCTATCTCTCCCCATTAGCCATTTATTGTCTGCGAAAGTAATAAAACTACCTTGATAATCATAACCTCGCTATATTATTGGATTGCTTTGTACCTTGTAGGTATGGTAAAAGGCATATCCAGCGCTTCATTATAAACCAATCGGCTATAGTGCATTTCGGATTGTAACTTGAATGCTTCGGCAGCGATGGAAATTTTCACGTGGCTTGGAAATACTTGCGCTTCAGAAAATTGATAATCTGCATAATACGCTTCCATGCGCTGGTTACGGATTACATCGTTCAATAGTGTATAAGTAGGTCGATAATTTGTATCCAATTTCACGGAGCATTGTAAATCATTGTGCTGACTTCGCAATAAATATCCACTTTCATTCGTCCAAACTTCTGTATCCCTTGAAACCGTTTGATGAACTACATTCCCGACCAATAGCTCCTGTAAGCTAAAAAAATCAAGTTCATCATTTGTAAAATTATAAAGATATTCAAAAGGCTTGCTTATATATTCCGCTTGCAAACGATTGATGACTTTCACACTATCGGGCGTAATCAACACCCTAGCTGCTTCAATACCCATCAATGCTGTCACCGAAATCCAAATTGCTTTGTCCCGTTCGATACGTACATTGGCAGTCACGTCATAGCTGTCCCGATTGATTGCGATCTTGCTTTTTGCCCGCCCGCTGAAAGTGTTGAAATAAAGCCGGTTAGCATCCATTTGCCGCAGTACACGTAGCCGTTCAGCGCGCGACACCTCTTTTCCCAAGGCAGCGGTTGACATGGCCGCCTTTTTGGAAGAACAGGAAAGTACTGCGACCGATACTATTCCTAAAAAGACGATCCTAATCAATAAACTGCCTTGCATTGATCTTTTTGGATAACTTATCAATATCCTTGCCAACAGCTCCCGAAATGGCCCTTGCCTTTTTCCATTGCACAATGGCACCATTTATATCACCCAACTTAGCGAGGATATCACCATAATGTTCAAGCAATGTATCCGACGCGCTCTTGGAATTTTTAATGGCTTTCTGAATCCATTCCAGGGCATCACTATATTTCCCTTGTTGAAAGAATACCCAGGCATATGTATCCTGATAAGAGGGATAATTTGGCATGAGTTCATTTGATTTTTGGGACATTTCTGCGGCAAGAGTCAATTTTTCTTTCCGCAGCGCCAGGTAATAAGCGTAATTATTCAGTGCGTATGCATTGGTACTATCCAAGGCGATAGCCTCTTCATAAGCCACATCTGATTCTGCGTGCATGTTCAACGCATTGTAAATGTCTCCAAGATTGCTGTACAATTGCGTAAGTAAAGGCGTATGTTCTTCATTTGCGGCGTTTAACGCCCCTTCCAAATAAGTTCGGGCTTCTTGATATTTTCCGTTGCCCAAAAAACCATGCCCCGTAAAGAAGAGAAGTAACGGATGGTTTGGAAATAATTTCAGGGCTTCTTTCCCATGTAACTCAACATCATCGTACTTTGCCATTTGAAGTTCCACCTGTATAAGTTGCTGCCAGATGCCTTCAATATATTGATTGATATCCAATGCTTTTAAATACGCTTGTCTTGCCGGCTCCAACTGTTGCAATTGCATATATATATCTCCCTTTACCGCATATGCTTTAGCCTCTTGTGGGTAGGTTTCTGCAAGGAGATCCGCCAATTTAGCTAACGATTCAGGAGCCATGGTTCGATTGCGATTTGCAATAGCCGTATATAATATGCCCGCTTTGGCATCAATATCCAGGCCGGTATTGATAAACGCTTGCTGAAGAAAATCATAGGCTGGCTTCTGTTTATTCATTGACAGATACGCATCTGACTTACCCAACAGGATAAGGGGGTCATTCGGGAACAAAACCGAAGCATCCTCAAGCAACGCAACTGCTTTTCGGGGTTCTTTCGTTTTCGTATAGAGCTCTGCCAATAAAATATACCCTTTGACATCTTTCGGTTTTTTGGATATAAGTGTTTCCAATTCACCGATCGCTGACTCCGTATCGTTCTGTGCCAAGTAAATCTGAGATTTAGTAAGGTATTGTTCATCCGTTTCTCCGAATCGCTGCGCAACGGTATCATAGGCGGCTAACGAAGCGTCGTACTGCTTATCTAAAAACAACACATATGCTTTCTCCTGATAGTTTGAAATCCGGTCCGGATGGAGCCGTATCAGCTCATCAAAAACGGCCGGCATTGCTTTAATATTGCCCGTCTTTTTATATATATCCAACAACGTAGACCAATACCATTCATTATCCGGATTGATGACTGCCGCATGTTTTGCGGAACGTTCTGCCTGAGTATAGTCTTCCTTTTCAATATAAATCCGAGCCAACTCAAAATGTGCAGCATCGTTATCAGGCTGCAAAAGCACCAATCTGTCAAATGTTTTTTCGGCGGCAGCGAATTGTCCGGCTGACTTTTGCTGTATTCCCTTAAAATACAACTCCTTAATCAGCAAACTATCTCCAGATGTCAAGATCTTTGGTGCGGGTACAACTGGCTGGGCAACAGCAGCACCTCCCACAGTTAATCCCCATATCATCCCGATAAGCCACTGAAAAAAACACACATTTTTTATTACTTGCCCCATAGCTTTGAAAAATCAATTTTATTATTGTACCTTTGCAGTCCCTTAAAACAAGGGGCTAAATATATTTATTAATTATTTCAAAACAAAGCAAGTGAATACGTTAAGTTACAAAACTGTCTCTGCCAATAAAAGCACCGTCAACAAGGAGTGGATTGTTGTTGACGCTGAGGGCGAGATCTTGGGGCGCTTGTCATCTCAGATTGCGAAGGTAATCCGGGGGAAACACAAGCCTTCGTACACCCCACACGTAGACTGCGGCGATAACGTGATCGTGATCAATGCAGACAAAGTTAAGTTGACTGGCAACAAACTGGAAGAAAAGGTGTACCAACGGTATACCGGTTATCCCGGTGGCCAGCGTTTCGAGTCTCCAAAACAGTTGTTGGCCAAACATCCAACACGCATCGTGGAAAAAGCGGTACGCGGCATGCTGCCCAAAAACCGCTTGGGACGTGCATTATTCAAGAACCTGTATGTTTATGCGGGCAACGAACATCCGCATACAGCACAGAATCCAAAAACTGTTAAATTCTAAGGAGCAAAGAAATGTCAACAACTAACACTTCAGGAAGAAGGAAAACCGCAGTTGCCCGCATCTATTTATCTGCTGGCAGCGGCAACATTACCGTAAACGGTAAGGATTATAAAGAGTATTTCCCTACATTGCCATTGCAATACATCGTAACCCAAAGTACAGAAGTAGCCGGTGCTACCGGAAACTACGATGTGAAAGTTAACGTAGCTGGAGGAGGTATCAAAGGACAAGCAGAAGCGGTTCGCCTGGCGATAGCTAAAGCACTGATTGAGCTTGATCCAGCGGTTAAACCTGCCCTCAGGTCCAAAGGACTGGTAACACGCGACGACCGTATGGTAGAACGCAAGAAACCCGGACGCCGCAAAGCGCGCAGGAGATTCCAATTCAGTAAACGTTAATTTTTTAAGGAGAACAGAAAAATGGCAAGAACAACATATCAAGAATTGCTGGATGCAGGTGTACACTTCGGCCACCTTACCCGTAAATGGGATCCGAAAATGGCCAAGTACATTTTCATGGAACGCAATGGCATCCACATCATCGATTTAAATAAGACACTCACTAAACTTGAAGAAGCAGCATCTGCGATCAAGCAAGTGGTTAAATCGGGAAGAAAAGTATTGTTTGTAGCAACTAAGAAACAGGCGAAGGATATTGTTGCGGCCCAAGCTAAAGCCGTAAACATGCCTTATGTAACTGAACGTTGGTTGGGCGGCATGCTCACCAATTTTGCTACGGTGCGTAAGTCCATCAAAAAGATGGCTAACATCGACAAGATGACTAAAGATGGCACTTATTCAGTTTTGTCGAAAAAGGAGAAATTGATGATACAGCGCGAACGGGTTAAGTTGGAAAATCTGCTGGGCGGTATTGCCGACCTAAACCGGTTACCGGCGGCGTTGTTTATCATTGACGTTAAAAAGGAGCACATAGCGGTAAGCGAGGCGCTGAAATTGAATATTCCAACTTTTGCAATGGTGGATACCAACTCAGATCCCACTAATATCGATTTTCCGATTCCGTCCAACGACGATGCAACTAAATCCATCAGTCTCATCACGGAAATTATCGGGAAAGCGATCCAAGAGGGACTTGAAGAGCGCAAGCGCGATAAAGAAGAAGAAGCTGAACGGGAGGCTGCTGCTGCCAAAGCAAAAATAGACAGTGGTGAAGAGCCGGAGGCTGTAGCAGAAGAAAGCAAGGCCGATGCAGATACCTCAGGAAAACGCCCGCGTAAAGCTAAAACAGAGGCTGAGGTAACGGCCGAAGCAGACGACACGCAAGACGGAGAGTAATTACGTTACAGAAACCGGATGCGTCTCCCGATACCATCCGGTTTTTTATTACCAAATCGCGTGTTTTCATAGTAGACATATTCGTAAAAAATACAAAACAGGAAATAAAATGTCCACAGTACAAATTTCAGCATCAGATGTGAACAAATTGCGCCAGCAAACAGGTGCAGGCATGATGGATTGTAAAAAAGCACTAATTGAAGCTAACGGTAATTTCGAAGCTGCCATTGATTATTTGCGTAAAAAAGGTGCAAAAGTGGCTGCAAGCCGTCAAGATAGGGATTCAAACGAAGGTGTTGTAATCGCGAAGACGACTCCTGATGGCAAAAAGGGTGTGATTATTGAACTGAATTGCGAGACCGATTTCGTAGCTAAGAATGCTGATTTTATTGCTTTTGGTGAAAGCATAGCAGATGTAGCAGTTTCCCAAGCCCCGACTTCACTTGATGCGCTAAAACAATTGGAAATAAATGGAGTAAAAATTGCTGATCTACTCCTCGATCAAACCGGAAAAATTGGAGAAAAAATAGACGTCTCCAAATATGAAACCATCGAAGCAGAAAAGGTAGTAGCATACATCCATGGCAATTACCGACTTGGCGTATTAGTAGGGCTCAACCAAGCAGTAGACGGTGTTGATGAAGCAGGTAAAGATGTAGCGATGCAAATTGCTGCGATGAATCCTGTGGCTATAGATAAGGCGGATGTAGATGTGCGTACGATTGAGCGCGAACTGGAAATTGCGAAAGAACAAATCCGTGCAGAAGGTAAGCCGGAAGAAATGGTTGAGAAAATTGCTCAGGGCAAACTCAACAAATTTTATAAAGAATCTACATTGTTAAACCAAGAGTTTGTAAAAGATTCGTCCAAAAACATCACACAATTTTTAGACGGAGTTTCTAAAGGACTGACTGTCAAGGTATTCAAAAGAGTACAATTGGGCGCTTAATAAACAACTGATTCATTACCTCTTCTACCGCACAGTATTTGAAGTAATCCCAAACCTCCTTAAACCCCATCGCAAGGAGGTTTGGTTTTTATCCTTCCGGCAAAGTTCTACCCATAAAATAGCCAGATTGTTTTAAAACGATTTTATCGTAGAATATAAATATAATTGGAACCATTAATCTATTAGATTAAATAGTTGAATTATTGTTGCTTTTTTAACGATAAAGTTTAGTAACTTGGAGTTCTTGGAAATGCGGCATCCAACATTTATATCAAATGGTGAGACTAACTACACTGGTGCTTTTAATTCCGCTTACTAAAATGATGTATTTCCCAAGATTAAATTAGCTTGGATATGGAAAAGAAAATCTCGGTTTTATACGTGGATGATGAAGAAAATAATCTAATTTCTTTCAAAGCCACATTTCGTTTGAAATACACGGTTTACACCGCATTAAATGGTGCCCAAGCCCTTCAACTGATAAAAGAAAAGCCAATAGATATCGTCATTACCGACCAGCGGATGCCACAGATGACCGGAGTAGAGTTGCTGGAAGAAATCATTAAAATCAATCCAGATCCGATGCGGATTTTACTTACCGGCTATGCCGATATGAGTGCGGTTATAGACGCAGTGAATAAAGGGAAAATATTTCACTATTTAAGTAAACCTTGGAGCGAAGAAGAACTTAGCAACACGATTCAAAGAGCCTATGAAATTTATGCGGAGCAAAAAAAAATAAAAGAATCGTTTTCCCAACTTGAAATCACCAATGAACAATTGGAATTTCTACTTCGGCAAAAATTACTTTCCTGAGCACGTTACACTTTACTTGTTTGGGATCGTTACCGTGAACACCGTCCCCTCTCCCTCAACAGAATTAACCGCTATTTCACCTCCCAATTTAACCAATGCATTTTTGACGTTGTAGAGGCCGAAACCGGTTCCCTCTGCCTGGTCACTTCCCCGGAAAAATAGCTTAAAAATATCATCAATATCCTCCGCTGCGATTCCGATTCCCGTATCACTGACCTTTATCAGTGCCTTACCGTTTTCCACGACTACAGATAGTTCTACCAATTTACTGGTATTATCCATCTTTTGATATTTAAAAGCATTGGATAATAAATTATGCAATATGAGTTTCAACGCCGTTTCATCGCTCTTAAATTCCTCCTTTTGATTGCTGTTGATTCTAAATTCTACGCTGTTGCTTTGCGTATAGATGCTATAAAAATCCTTAAAATACTTAAATAACCCTTCGAAATCAATTTCAGAGAAAGTGAGCTCACCTCGTTTTAACAGATAATAATCATGAAGACTATTGATATAGGAATTAAGTTTCAACACCGAGCTTTCCATAAGTGCCAAAATTTCATGGATACGCTCAGCCGAGTCGTATTCCAATGCCAATTTAATGGCAGACAATACACCGGTCAATGGATCACGGAGATCATGACTTACACTATAGGCAAATTTATCAAGTTCGTCATAAGCTCTTTGAAGCTCTTCATTGCGGATATCCAACATGGAATTTGCAATGTAAAACTTATTAGCCTCTTCAATGGATGAAATGATTTCCTCCTCTACCCAAGGTTTTCGAACAAATCGGAATATATGGCCTTTGTTGACCGCATCTACAATCGTCTCCATGTCAGCATATGCAGTCAACAGAATACGTACTGGTCGCGGAAAATGACGCTTTATATCATTCAAAAAATCAATACCTGTCTCTCCCGGCATTCGCTGGTCACAAAAGATGACTTGGATATTGGGATTTGATTGCAATATCTGCCGCGCCTCATCTGTGTTGATTGCGGTGTATATTGGATAACGATACCTAAACGTAGCTTTAAAGCTAATCAGGTTGTTGGCCTCATCATCAATGTAAAGTATCTCCGGAGACTTGTGCATAAAAATAAAGCGTGTTTATACGGCCAATGTAACTCCAAAACAAAATTAAACATAAAATAATTCCCATGAACGGTGTTTACACAATTTGTTGCGTAATGGGTAAAACCAAGGTGAATCTCGTCCCTTCGTTCACCCGTGATTCCACTTTAATCTCACCCCTATGTTTTTTTATTGTGTTATATACAATAGACATGCCTAATCCGGTTCCCTCCCCGACTTCTTTGGTCGTAAAAAAGGGCTCAAAAATCTTTTCTTTTATATCCTCGGACATTCCTGTACCATTATCTTGGATGGATATCAAAACATTATCCCCGTCAACAGTTGTACGGAGCTCCAAAATCCCTCCTATATCTCCATTAAATTTCTTGTTAATCGCATGAATCGCATTTGTAATGATATTAAGGAATACTTGGTTCAGTTTACCGGGATAACATTCCACCAACGGTAATTCACCAAATTGTTTGTTCACTTGTATTCCCTCTCTTATCACACTGTTAAGGATTACCAAGGTCGATTCCAGTCCTTCGTTGATGTCTGCAAATTTCAGTGAATCTTCGTCAACCCGCGAGAAGATACGTAAACTTTTCACAATTTCCGCCGTTCTTGTAGCACCCTCGTGCATTCCTTTCAACAGAAAATCAATTTCTGTTTTAAGATATTCGATGTCTTCTTCCTCTTTAAAAGTATTTATCCGTTGTATCTTTTCAGCAATGGGCAGTTCGGAGAGGGCTACCTGTTGAATAACATCCATGGCATTCCAGACTATCTGGATATCCCGCTTCAACGGAGCTACATTGGAAGTGACAAAATTAATCGGATTATTGATTTCATGGGCAACACCCGCCGTAAGCTGCCCCAATGACGCCATTTTTTCCGCCTCCACGAGTTGTGCCTGAGTTTCTTTCAAATGATCCAATGTCATCTGCAGTGATTCGTTCGTCTCTTTCAATGCATGTGTCCGCTCTTCTACCCGCTGCTCAAGCACAATATTTTGTTCCCGAATTAGTTTCTCATTTTCTTTGGAAATCAAGAGCGCCTGTGTCTGGGATTCTTCCTTTTCCTTCTTATATGTATTTATTTTATCTGCAAGTGCAAAAGACAATAATGCGGCTTCCAAACCAGAACCGATTAAGATGGAATTATTCGTAAATATATTGAAAGATAAGATTCCTACATCTTTTAATATATAAATCATGACACCGCTTAAAAAAAAGAACCAAGAAACAATTAAAAATACCGCGGGCCTGTATCCCTGGCTAAAAACATAGCCCCCGCATACCAAAATCGTAACAGATACCAAAGAAGCGTTAATTTGCAACACCTGCTGCGCAACGATATAATTTCCACTGATACTAATGAAAATACCGACTACATAGACGATAACCAGCGAAAATAACACGTATAAAAACTTAGGTGCATTCCGTCGTATATTCAGGAAGTTTACAACAAAAGGTATCGCAAATATACCCGACATTGCAATCGATAAATTTACCGACTGTCGAATCAACCACTCATTATTAGGCCACAGAAAAAGGGTAGAATACCCTTTTAAACAGGCTTGGGCAAGCCCAACCATCAAGATATAGATTACATAGTACAGGTAATTCTTATCTTTAACAGAAAAATAAAGAAAAGAATTATATAGGAACATTACTAAGATTATACCCGCATATATGCCGAAATACAAAAAATCAAAACCGATTGATTTCATGATGCGATTTTTGTCATTTAAGTAAAATGGCAAATCAAGTACATTGTGACTCCGCACCTGTAGATATACTACGCTATCTTTAGCTGAAACCGGCAAGTCAAATATTGGGAATTGTGTTGTATAAGACGAAGTTGCATCGATTTCCTCATTATTGAACCGCTGCAACTCATATTCACTGCCCCTTTTTATGTATAAATTTGCTTCCGAAAGTGTTCCGTTAAATATCTTCAACGCTTCGGAAGGCGAAGCTGATTCATATAGCTCCATTTTAATCCAATACACTGCGCTGCTTAAGCCAAAATTTAATCTCGCACCTGAAACAGGCTCAAATTCACGACCAGCAACTTGATCTATGGTAAATTGACCATCTGGATCAACCAAGTAAGATAACTTAAACGTAGGTTCGTTAGACAAACTTTGGCCGACGGTTTGCAGTGAAGAAAGAATGATAGCCAGTAGTAGAGAAGCCTTCATTTCAGGATATATTTAACCGACAGCCTGCCTTTGGGACCCATAATCTCTGTGGTCTGTTGGGGCACTTCACGAACATCAAAAATATGATCCCTATCTACTTCTGTGGCATTGGGCAGATTTTCCAAATCATCTATCTTCATAGCCGTTGCCACAAGCCCCAATTTCGGATAGTTGAAAAAACCGTCCTTACCTAAGTTCCGTTCAATCTCAAATCCAGCATTCTCACACATCTCTACGGTTACCGGTGCAGCTAATGCATATAACACATCAACCTGTAATCGATAGGCTAACGCTATTGCAGCTCTTAACAAAAAAAAACTAACGCCCATTCCCGCTATTTCGCGAGAATTCCATAAGCCGCAGGCTTCAGCTATCCGGCCATGTTGATTATTTACAATATCTACAATGCGGGCATCTACCTTTCCCACCGCATCTACAATCGGTAAATTAAAGTCAGCATCCGCTATTTGTAACCGAACACCTCCTAAAACGGCTCCATCATCTGGAGATTCCGCAACTATCACATAGGTGTTTGGATGTTCACTCCATTTTGCATTGTTGGATGTGATCATGGTTATACCATACACCTCCAACACTTTGCGGTGCCCCTCGATGAACTTCTTGCATGTTTCCGGCTCTTCAATAGCTTGTAGCGACCTAAAAGACAAAGAATTCATCAACTAGTTGTTATTTTGATGAATAAAGAATTGATCCGCATCCAGTCTAAGTGACTTGACCTGTGGATCATTTCCGTAAAATAACCGAAAGAGAAAAACCGACTCTTCTGTGCTTCCGTTATCAAAAATACTATCAAATTCGCCTTTCAGTTCTCCAAATCGATTTTGAATCCAACCCGGCATACCGGTCCCGTCTTTTCCGTGCATTAATCTTGCAAAATGTAAAACAGACGCCAAAACCGGTTGCATCGAAACTTTATTTCTTGTTGCACTTAACCAAATTCGTTCAACAGCCTTCCCCGCCTCAATAAGCGCGGTCCTGTCAAATGTTGGGATAACAACAAGTCCAATTGCCGATGCTGTTTTCATTAAATCAGCCGTCATGTTTTCCAAAGCACGGCCCAACCCCCATTCTGCAACTAATTTCACAGCCATCGGATCTCTGGCTACCCGAAAACCAATTGCATCTTTAGGACTTAATTCCAAGGTTTGGATATCCAGTCCGTCTTTGGTTTCTAGCGCCTCACGCTCCGTCCATCTAAGCTCTTTTTCAAACAATTCATAATGCCCTTGCGGAATAAAAAGCCGTAACTTTTCGGCCTCACCCGCAATAGAAGCAAGTCTTTGTACCTGCTTATCCTCCACCACGATTTTTAATTTTAAACGATCAAAGTCACGTACAGCATCCCGGAAGTCATCCAGGATGTTACCGGTTAGTCTGTTACCATTCCCTTTTCTTCTATTGGTACATCTAATGGTAAGAAAATGAGAAAGCTCGTCTTTTTCGATATCTGCGTATACAAACGAAAATGCACCGATTAGCATCGGCTCATCTTCCAGCGGAAACAAATTCTCGATAACTTTGATCCCCAAATCTTTGGCCTTCAAATTCAAATTCTCAATTGCTGTTCCGAATGTCATGTAAGATGCCATATTTTGGAAATCACCAAATGACTCTGAACGCTGGATATCATGAAAAAGATAGAACCTCGTTCCGTCATAATACCATTTCCAAGGCTGATTATTTCCGGGAGAAGGAGCCGCTGCCACTGCCGATATCAGTTCCCTTACTTCACTTTCAGTGATGGTATCAACATGCTCAGCTACCGGAGGCACACGCGACGCTGCCGCTGCCATTTCATCCGGAGAAAGTGATCTCTTGGTGTATTCAAAAGTCACATCTGTTCTTACCTGATCTCCGATTAACTCCTCCAAATCAATAAAATACCTTCCTGATTGGTTGAATTGCCCCAATAGCACACGACGGCTTACATCTGCCGCCATTCCGCCACCAAACGCGACCGCACTGGCGAGCTGTGGCCAAGTAGAAATTGTTTGGCCGATTTCAATAGCAGAAGCTTTTAACCTGGTAGACATGGTTTCAATTCCCACAATAGGTAATATATAAGGAAGCTTTTCTTCCATCGTCTTTGCAAGACGCACATTCGACAAATCCAGATGTTCTACAAACCCATGCAATATAGGGCGATCTGGTTCCAAATCAAAACGCTCAATGTCGACAGTCCCCCGGTCACTCGCCTCCATCAACACAGGGATTCCATGCTTCTTAGCAGCTAATCTACAGTTAATTTTAACGTCAACCCCATCGCACTCGTCTATTAGCAAATCCAACTTTCCGTCATGTAATAAGAAATCTTCCAGATTCGCGTCCGTTACGCCTTCGTGATAACAGGTAACTTTTAGGAAGGGGTCGATTTCGGCAATCTCTCTCGCCACTATCACTGTCTTTTTCAACCCCATGTTATGTAATCCGCTCCTTAACCTGTTTAAGTTCGTTATTTCCAATTCATCAAAATCTGCAATCCGGAGCTCCCCTACCCCCCTTTCCATACAGAGCGTTAGCGAAACCGATTGTCCCACAGACAATCCGATAACTCCAATCCGCTTTGTCATTAACCGCATCTGTTCGTCTTGCGTAATCTTATATCGATTACGGCTTGTCCTCATCGTTATAAATTCGTCTTCATCTAAAATATGAACCAATGTTTCGTTCCATGGGTAGTAGACCCAAACACCATAGTCAATTTTAGATATTCCGGCAAGATGTTCGGCCACTAACGAACGGATTTCATCACCACTTAATGTAAGTTTAGGATGGAAAGACTTTATCAGTTCCGTCAATTGTTGATCGATGGAATCGAAAATCCGGATGTAAGGCTTTTTCTCCAACAGATTGCTGAGGCCTTGACGATCACTGATATTTCCCAGTCTGAAGAATAAAGGTTTCACAACATCGCCACCAGATGGCCGCTCAGCCAATAGTTGAGCCAAAACATCAGGCTCTGAATAATTTTTTGTCATACTCGATCTTAAATTACGAAACGGCAATTGAATTGTAAAAACTCACTTTCTATTTTCTTCAATAGCAAGTGATTCTAATTTATTTAGTGCATAAAGTTAAAGAAATAACCTTTTAGTTCAAATCTTTCACAACAAATTTAGATAGACTTTGGATTGATGACTCACACACCACAATTATCGCTCATAATGAACCATTTACAGTTAACACAGTGTCCATACAAATTGCGCATCTTCCTAAAAAAAAACCTGCCCAACTTACTGGACAGGTCCTTTTCGGTAGAGGGAAGTTGCGTAAAGTCTAACCTCATTGAAGATTGTGAAGCTATTTTAAATACCAAAATTTTGTTTTAGCAATCAGGAAAATAACTATACGTAGGTTACAGGTATCCCTGTAATCTTATCGATCCTCTGAAACAGCTCAACAAAATTTTCAAATATTGCCGGGTCATGAATTTTTATTACCTCGTTTGCAAAAGCATTTTTGTTACCGGTAATTTCGTAAACGTCCTTGATTGCGGTCTCTTTCAACTTATTGTGTTGCTTAAGCAAATCATCTGTAAAATAGTGCTCAATCTCTAAAAAGTTAAACACCTGCTTCTCTTGAATATAATGCTCTCTGGAAGCGATTGCGGGCAAACATAATGCATAGACATTATAGCCCTTATATTTTCTTAACGTGTGGTTTTCAGTTTCTTCAAAATTTCTTAAGCGCTTAAACTCTTCAATTCCTCCACTATCTCTATCAAATATTCCAATTAGGATTTGATCCTGAGACAGGAGCGTATGTCCATTTTGTAGAGTTTTTCCCAACTCCTTTGCACCTCCAGATTCATCCCCGGCAGCCTTTATTTCCCAATAAGGCAAATTACCCTCTGTTAGCACCATAAACGCATGCTCAAGAATCCTCGCATCGGTTTTCCCCTCCGTAATGAGTATCACCTTACGTTCTGATCGGATCGTGTCATAATTACTAAACCTTAACTTTCCTGCCGGAATATCAGTCAATTTCTTCAATGGCGCACTTAACTTATTATAGTCTTTTTTTACTGCCTTTTTTAGTTCTTTGTAATTCTCTGATTTATTCATATCAAGGGCTAAAGTAGCCAACATCGCCAAACTTGCATCGTTTGTCAGGTTACTGTTGAATATGAGTTCTTCCAAGTAAGAACTTTCATTGATTCGTTTAGAATTTAGGGTAAGAGCCAATTTTAGAGATCGGTAACCATAGTTGGTTTGATTTAATCTCTTATACTCTTCGTAGAAATCCTTAAAAGACAGCGTTAAGGGATCCTTAAGAGTAATGGAATTAAAATTCTCATAAAAGTAGAAAACATTCATCAGTAACAATATTGGTAGCTTGTAATTTTTAAACATTGCATCTTCATCAGATGAAATTTTCATTAAGGCCTCGTGTGCCTGTATATTAATATTAACCGCTACATCGACTCCTTCTTTTCTCAGTTTGTTATCAGTCTGATATAAAGACTGCATCAAATAACCTAAACCAATTACTCCCATAAAAAAATCATTAAGCTTTGAAGCACCTTTAACTTTTTCAATGACATCCGTAAGGAATTTTGCCATATCTCTCGATTTTCCTCCATAAAAAAAAGATGCATTCTGCCAATTTATGTCGAAGAAGTTCTCTGTCATTAAGTATTCTTGATCACGTTGGTGTTTAAAAATTTCAATCGCGCCATAGTATTCCATGAATGAGTCATGACTAAACTGTATGAATTTACCATCTTTTACGACCAAAATACCTGTATTTCTAATTAGATACTCTAAAACATCCTCTATCGTACCCTTTCTAATAGGTAATGTTTTGTTATCAAAATATTTAGTGAAGTATGTGAAAAATTCTTCCCTGCTCATAGGCGCATGTTCTTTCCGCCGAAGCAAAGCGAACCCATAAAGAGAGAGTATCCGCTCTCTAAATGAACTATCTATAAATTCAAGCCTTGTCGACACTATAGCTTTTCCTAAAAGAACAGCATTAAAATTATCATAGATGTCAGTGATGGTTGCTGGTATTTCGAGATTGTTTTCTTCGTATAAAATTGAAATTAATGATAGAGTCAAAGGTGTGATAGGCATTTTTTCCAAAATACGGTTATCACGAAGAGCGTCCAATAAGGCATCTGCACGTGATTGCTCATTAAGGAAAAAATTAGATATAAATCTTTTTATCTGGTCGTTGTTAAATTTTTCAATCGAAAAATTATCAACTTCCTTCAGGATCGGATTAGAATACAATTTTTCTTGATTTCTCGAAGCGATCACGAAGTTTATAGACTTATTTTTATAAA
Source organism: Parapedobacter defluvii (assembly GCF_014642075.1). GTDB lineage: Bacteria > Bacteroidota > Bacteroidia > Sphingobacteriales > Sphingobacteriaceae > Parapedobacter > Parapedobacter defluvii. Next base: position 94,787 of record NZ_BMIK01000015.1, read on the forward strand.
GCTGTTCCAGCTGAGAAAGAATTTTATTTTGGTTTGTATCTTCCAGTTCATCAATTGTATCAACTAAAACAGTCAAATTATAGTCTGCATAATAGTCGATGTTTGAATCGAAAAAAGGGCGTAATTTATTTTCTATCAGTTGCTGAACATCATAATTAGTTTCAAATAGCTCTGTCAGTGATAGAAAAATTGGCAGATTCCGTTTACCTGTATTGCTTTTATTTTTTGAAATCAGCTGCTCGCCTATTTTTTTTAAAGATGTTGTTTTTCCTGTTCCTGCAGAACCAGACAAGATAAGAGGTCGCTTATTACCGCATAATTGATCCATCCCAACTTTCTTCCTTATAGGTGTATTAGTATTTTTATCCTCATAAAAATGATAATAATTCGGTTCAATAAATATTTTTAGTAGACGGTCATATTTTTCATTAAAAATCTGGAGTTTCTTTAAATCATTATCACCATATATGGACTCACAATAAGCATTTTCATATTTGAGCAATTGAACGTCATCATGCTTCCAAAAATCAGGTAAATTTTTATCAATCAAAGGAATCAAATCGTCCCGACCTAAGAAATCAATTGTAAAATTTGTTAAAAGAGATTTTAAACCTACTTGAAATCCTTTTGAAATGGTATTATTGCTAAAAACAAAAAAAGTTACAATCTTATTTGAATCAGAAAAATCAGTAATCTTATTCTTATATCCTTCGATCTCTTCCGAAGAGATTAGTTTCTCATCTAAATAGATAAAAGCATGTTTATGTTTAGATAGCGGCCCCGAATAGATGCCAGTTATGACATTATCGTCGTGGCTGATATCAATGTACCCCAATTTTTCTACGAGTCCCATTACTAAATTAAATAGCTTATCCTTTGTTAAACCTTTAACGGTGTCTATCTTTTGTTTTTGTATCGATCCTGTTGCTTCCATGTATTTCATAACTATTAAGTGTATACGTGCTTTTTCATCACCCATCGCAACTTGGAAAGATAAAAAAGAATTTAAGACCTCATGCTCCCCTTTTCTTTATAACGGATTGGTTTTCAGTTAAGCTCAGGACAAAAATCAGCATCGTATTATTTTTCTACTATAAATCTCGTAAATATAAATAAGTTGTATGAACCGAACAATTATTAGCCTTCTATGAATTTCATTATGTCTTTCATTTTTTAAGGATATTCGTTTTATATTAGTAAGATGTTTGCTGAATCAGCAACCCCTAAAATTAATACGAGCATTAAAAAGTGGTAATATATTATGAACGAAGCTATTAATACAACCAAGTTGGATTTACATCCCAAAAGCAATATTGCTAACAAAGTTCGTAATACGTCCTTGCCAAGAACCAAACCTTTATTGCCACTTTATGAAGCCATTAGCAATTCTATTCATTCGATAAATGAATTGTCAAAAACTCAAAATTTAAAAGGTCGGATAATTATCAATTTACTTAGAAACGGAAGTCCTGATATTTTGAAAGATTTGCCTGAAGTCGATGAATACCCTATCCACTCAATTGAAATAATAGATAATGGAGTTGGTTTTAATGATGCCAACATGACCTATTTTATTGAAGCAGATACAGACCATAAAATTGAAATTGGAGGAAAGGGAGTCGGACGGTTTGTATGCTTAAAGGCTTTTAAAAAAATAATTGTATCAAGCAATTTCATTGTAGACGGTAGTCTAACACAAAGGTGTTTCGAATACAAAAACACAAAAGAGGGCATACATAATTTTGAAGAAAACATTATCTCCAATAATCAGGAGCGAATGACGAGATTAGTCTTAAGTGAGTACCGTGACGAATATCAAAAATCTGTACCAAATAATTTGGTACAGATCGCCAGGGAATTAGTCAATCATTTTTTGCTATATTTCATAGAAGACAGTGCACCAGAGATAATTGTTAGAAATCAGAATAATCATGAAGTAAATTGCAAAAACTTATTCAATACGGAATTCCAGAAGGAAATTCGATCAGAGCCATTTGAAATCTCCGATCAGGAATTCACATTATATCTAACAAAGAGTTACAAATCACTAAGTCACAAAATACACTATTGTGCACACCACAGAAGTGTTAAAGAAGAAGGGCTTATTAGCAAAATACCAGACTTGGGTAAATATTCTATTAAGGAGGATGAAAATAACCAGTTTTATTACCAAGCCTATGTGGTTAGCAACTTTTTAGACGAACATGTTGATACAGAAAGAGTAGGGTTCAATTTTCCTATTGAAGAAGATGAAGAGGATATGACACTCATTCAGGAAATAAGCCTTGCCAAAATAAGGAATAGCGCCGTTGAAAAAATAGAAGAATTACTTGCTGATTACCTTTCTGCCGTACGGGAGGCCAAAATAAACAATTATCGACCGACAATTAACGATGAATTACCTCAATATCGCGCTGTGTTTAGCCATAGACTGGAAGAAGTGAAAAAGCTACCGCCAAGTCTGAGCAAACAAAAGCTGGATATTGAGTTGTATAAAATTGAGGCGAACTGGAAAGTTGAAGTAAAGGAAGAAGCCCAAAAACTCCTTGAGGAAACAAAGGATATCCAGAACCTTGACGAATATAAAATACGATATGAAAAGTTTCTAACCCAATTTAATGAAGTTGGGCAAATAGACTTAGCCCGTTATATAGTTCACAGAAAAACCGTAATCGACCTTTTGGACGAGTTTATAAATATTACATCCGAATCAAGATTTCAAGACGAGGATATTATTCACAATATTTTCTTTCCCATACGTAGTTCCTCTGATGAGGTTTTGTCGGAAAATCAAAATCTGTGGTTAATTGATGAGCGACTAACCTATCATTCGTTTTTAGCTTCAGACAAGCGATTTGAGAAGATAGGCAATCTTGATGTGGATAGTAAGGACAGGACTGATCTTTTGATTTATAATGATGCTCTCGCTTTTTCAGAGGACAAAAGAGCCCCTCATAATTCATTTACAATAGTTGAGTTTAAAAAGCCTCAGAGGAATAATTTTCAAGATTTTGATGCCGAGAGGAATCCAATGGAGCAGTGTGAGCGGTACATTGAAACATTATTGGAGGGTAAGGTCAAAGATCGAAATGGAAGATTTATTAGTGTCGATCCTAATACTCCATTCTATGTATACATTGTTTGTGATATTACCCCGTCGTTAGAGCGTATTTTAAGAAGTAGAGAATATATACAAACTCCAGATAAATTAGGATACTTTACTGTTAAAAGTCAATATTACAAGGCTTATATAGAAGTTCTTCCGTTTGAAAAAGTGCTTAAAGATGCTCAAAAAAGGAATAGAATCCTATTTGATAAATTAGGAATTAGCTAACACATGAAATACAAAGCTGTTTACGATTCTCCAACAGTGGAGAGTTACCGATTTTTAAGAGAGATTTGCGGGCTTTTCCCAAAGTCGGAGAAAGCTGCAACGATAGCGCTAAAAAACTCACTTTGCAGTGTCGTTATATTAAATACAGACAACGAAAACGAAGTGATAGGTATGGGAAGGTTGGTTGGCGATGGTGGCTGCCATTGCCAAGTAGTAGACATATGCGTTGTACCAGCCCATCAGAAAAAAGGATTAGGAAAGCGTATCATGCAGATTTTAAATGATTTCATCGAACGTGAACTGCCATCGTCTTGCTACGTAAATCTTATTGCGGACGGAAATGCTATGATCTTTATGCCCAATATGGTTTTCAGCCCGTGTGGCCAAAATCAAGAGGTATGGGAAAAGTGATCACGGGTAATAACCCTTAACTTTACCGATTAATTTTAGTAAAGCCCACGAATAAACTCGTACGTTTTGTTTCTTTCGTTTTCCTTATAACCAACTTCGGGAGTTTTAGCAGCAAAAATCGTTATAAAAATTAGGTTGAGACACTGTGCCATGATTGCAACTGCACCAGATAAAAGCCCGATAAAAAGAATCCAAATCGTTGGTTCTTTCTTAACATACCAAAGAACAGCAAATATCAGTGCTGTAAGTATTGTAAATATAAGTAAAATTGTCGTTTTAATTTTGGGAATGTTACGTATCATAATGCTTTAAAAAATAAGTACAATAAATATATAAGCGATTTTTAATACTATACAGCTAATCAAGATACCATCTACAATCTTCGTCTGCATATTTCTATCATAATCGTCCATGTTGCTACATCTTGATCGTTATCATTCAACAGAGAGAATATACTTCGCAATTTCTTTTAAATCCTCATCTGGTATTTGAGGAAAGCCTGGCATCTGCATAAGTTCTTGACGTTTTTTTCCCGGTGCTTTTATCCATGCGATCAGCTTCTCCTCATCACCCTCATAGATCTGTTTCATCTCTTTAATTGGTGGCCCGACTAATTGCTGATCCAACTGGTGGCAACCTGCACAACTTGCTTGGAAAAGAGCTGTCCCCTTTGCCAAGTCACCTAAGGACTCATCAATCACCAGATCCATTTCTTCCTCGACAGGACTCTCCCGAGCCTCTTTACTCATCGCCTGAAAAGACGCTGTATGTGATGCCATCATCCTTTGGTGTTTGTCCAATGCATTATGACGATACATCTGTCGGCTACCACCATAACACACCATAAAAGCCAATATAGCGATCGCTATTTTCCAAAAATGCTTATCGAGACGTTCGTCCGTATCCTTTATAGTTTTCCATATCCACCAAAGTGCCAGCACAAGCAACCCACCGGCTACCCCCATAATTTCAATGACTTCAAAGCTAACGCCCTTTGCAGGTAAGGTCATTAGAACAATGCTGCCAAAAACGATCTGTGCAGCCAGACCGATTAAGGCGATATGATAACCGATTCGCTTGATCTGCGCTCGGGTAAAAGTATAGTATATATCCTCAAACGGATAGTTCTTACGGCCATTGTACCATACAATGAATATTCCGGTTACCGCAATACAGGCGCCTAAAAATTCAAAATACCTTGGAAATACGTTAGGTAATACCAATGCACTGAGAAAGCCTTTGACCGTTCCCCACTTTTCGGGAAACATCATCAAATTGACATTGGTAAGGAATATTAAGGGGATAAACAGGAATATCAAAACGGATAGTGCAATGATGCCGATATGTATTCCCCGGTGCTTGCTCATTACCGTCCAACTATACTTATGCAAATAGGTCAACAGAAAAGCAATAGTGACCAACGGGATAATCATGATCCAGGCAAAGCCTGTAAGGGCATTGGCCGAGTAGAAATAAACTGTATATAGTGTATTAATACTTAGTAACGGTGCTACGCCCAGCACTACCGCAATGCTCTTGTTCACGGTAATCGTTTTGGCAATTTCATAGGCAAATAGATCATATTGTTTATTCTTCAATCCCTTTATCTGAGCCCAGAGTGTAATGATACTCCCGCCGACCATCAGGTTGATAAAGATAATATGGAACAGGAAAGAAACGATCAATAGTGTTACCAACAACCATTCCGGTAGTGGTAAATCCAATGGAATATCTTTAGGAACAGGGGTATTTATCTGTAATAGCATCTGAGTAAAATCTTGTTTATTTAGTTGTTTCGTTGTCTTTATTCTGCGCTGCTTCTGCTTCCAAACCCTTGGCCACCTCATCTACAGCATTTAAAGGGTTGATAGCAACACCAGCTGACTGCGCTCCTTGCAGAGACTCTCCCGATTCCTGCAATTGCTTGATGTAAGCTACGAGCGCTTCCAGTTCCTTTTTATTTCCCGGAAATGGGGGCATAAACGCCCGTCCCTGATGCATAGCAGGTATGTAAGTGGCCATCGCTTGTTCGTTAAGCGGCTTGCCCTTTCCGTACATGTTCTCGAAGACATCGATAATCGAATTGATCCCATTGGTCGTATGGCAACGGCTACAAGTGAGAATAAAAACATCCCTTCCCGCCATGACCTTATTTTCCGGGGTGATCTCGTGTACGGAAGCGTACGTCGCATGCTTTAGTATTCCATCTTTTTTATACAACGGGTAATCCTCTTCGCGGAGCAGGTTGGAATACATATAGTTTCCGATTACATAGGGCTTCCTCACAAACTCTCTGACACGCTCAAAGATTCCCAAAAAGCCAAAGACGAATAAACAAGGTAAGACCACTACGGCAAAATTGACTTTTTTTGGTTTAGCCAACGCCCATATGGCCAATATGATAGAAAGTGATGCTGCACCAACAATAAAGTACTTTAGAAGATCATAATACTGCTCAAAATCCATAGATCCAACTGCGGTACTCATATTTGCCTTCATGGCTTCAGGCATCACGTTCCAATAGAAAATTGCTCCGGCGATAGCAAACGGCGTCCATAGAAGAACCCATCGTCCGGCATATTTTATCGCTTTAGTCCGTATCTCCGAATCTTTTCGGGAAAATATCGTGGTGAGCAACATGCCGAAGACACCGCCGACCAACATCGCCACAGGTGTACGGAACGCCAGTTGGGGAAGATATATAGGGTTGGTAAATCCGTTCAATAAACTTTTATCGGTATTCCAGTTACCCGGATCCATCATAAATCCCAAAATAGATACAATAATAACCATCGTAATCCAAGATGCAATACTCAGGAATGCACCGAATCGAATGTGTTTTAGCTTTGCATTCAAAGATTTATTGGAGTTCTTCCATGTCAGGTAATAAATCATGATAAGCACCACTTCCGTTACAAAAACTACCCACTCGGTAAACCAGGCCCAATAGAACACCCGGATCAAGCTACCTATCGAACTTGGACTGACCAGTGCAACAGAAAACCAGATTCCAACACCGGTCATTGCGCCAATTGTCGTAGTGATGATGAAAGCTACCTTCATTTTATTATAAATGAGGTTATCCCACTTGTTATCAGTAATCTGATCGGGGGGTGCATTTTTAACGCCTTTGTATTCCAACCATGTAATATACGGTATGAAACCAACGGCCAGTCCGTGATTAATCATAACGTGAATGATGGCAATGACGGCTATCAAAAAGCGGTCATTCAACCAGTCCAAATGAAACATTGGAAAATCCATAAATCTCTATCTCTTTTGTTTTTTGACAAAATTCCCACTTTGGAAGGAAGTATCGTCGAAATAGAGGTGCAGAAGGTTTTTGTTTTTGGAACAGACTATTGTTGTTTCTGTTACAATTGTTTAGTTATTCGTAACCGACTAACAATAGACGTAAAATTGGTCTTGTGCAATATATTTAAAAAACAGAAAGGCAGTCCTAATTCAATAGAACTGCCTATGCTATATCGACTAAAAGTTTGAGTTTATCTTTGCATTTTACGAAATTCCTCAGGGCTGATTCCATGTTTCTTTTTAAAAAAGGTGATGAAGTATGAACAACTTTCAAATCCCAGCTCAAACGATATTTCGGATACGGTCTTAAACGTATGATACAACAATCGCTCTGCTTCCATAAGAATCCTGTCCCTTATCAATTCACCGACACTTCTATTTCGTCTTTCTTTACAGATACGGTTTAGGTAATTTGTTGAAATGTTGAGCTTCTCTGCGTAGAATGACGGGAAGCGCTCACTCCTGTAAAATTGTTCGAGCAATTGTTCGAATTCCCGAACCCTATTCTCTCTTTCTTTATTATAGGGCATAGCCCATCGTATACCATTACAACGTTCCAGCATACCCAATACAATATTCAAGTAAGAGCGCAGGATCGTTTTAGAATCTTTATCCGATAGTTTGACCTCATCAAACATTGAATCCATCATCATGCGCCACTTAGAAATGTCTATATGTTCTTCCAAGTGCTTATATACGACATTATCCTTTAAAAAGGAGAAATCATGCAGCACGTTATCGTTATAACGCTTTGTAAAAAAAGAATCCGTAAAATATAAAACCCACCCCTTAGCTTCTCTATGTATTTCAAATGTGCAGACACTGGACGGGGCAATGCTCATCGCTTCTCCTTTTTGAACCTGTACGATCGACTGATCGATAGCAAATCTCCCTCCCTCTTCCTCAAAGTAGATGATCGTATAGAACTTTCTTTGATTGGGTAAGGATAGGATACTATACTGCCGGTTAAAGGCATGAAGCGGTGTAACGATAAAACCTATATTTGGGTTTTCTAAATCTTCCAGTGTCAAAACGTTAATTTCTTCTGTTTTGACAACCATAATAATATTACCTTAACTTAATAATAATCGATAGATTAATTAGCTAAGGAATACCGGCGGTTTGAAGATACCAATGCAGAACCCGTCAGACAATGGTTCGGAAGATATAGGTGCAAAAACTATATCGGCAACGGGTTGATAATTAATTTTTTTGTATTTATGCCCGAAGACAGGTAAGACCATGGCAATCTCAAGCAATTTGATTTTTATCTGTGCATCGGTATTACTGTTTTCCTCTTTGAGCTTTTCTTCCAGATAACAAGATCCTTTACATACAGGGATGGCATCAAACCGATTGATACATAATTGCCTTTCAATGTAATCCCTATTGAGCTGAAAGCCCAGATAAATCCATATACTTCCCATCGACTGCATAATAACAGCCAAAAGCAAAGATATGTACATGAATTTTCTCAAAACTGTGCGAATCTAATAAAATTTAATTTTCCTTTCTTAGGATATCGATGTCTTTCAAAAGCCTTTTTGTCTCTACGTCTGATGTACCATCGTACACGCCCCTGATATGAAGATCTTTGTCCACTAAGAGAAGACCTCCGCTGTGCGTAAAACCACCGGGAGCCAAACTATCAGGATGTGCAATAGCATAATAGGATTTTTCCGCTAACCGCATGACTTCCTCCTGATTCCCATACACGAAGTACCATTTATTGCCCTTAGCGCCTATTTTATCAGCATATGCCTTTAGGGCAGGTATGGTATCCCTTTTGGGGTCAATAGTATATGAAAGCAGAATTACATCCTCCATATCCTGTGTTTTCTCCTGCACATGTTTCATTTGAGCATTCATCTGGGGACAAATGGTCGGGCAAGACAGGAAGATAAATGATGCAACGTGAATCTTGTTCTTTAAACCGTTTGAGGATATCACCGTACTATCCTGATCGCGCATGACAAACGAATCAATTGTCGGATAAACGGTCTTACCTCCCTGTTTTGTAGGGTTGCCAAGATAGGGCAATCTGCTCTCCTGACAAGAGGTGAAATTAAATACAATGACTAAAAACAGAATGACCCTACCCATAAAACGCAACAGAATAATATTAAACATCCAAATATACATTTTATCGACAAAACTTTATCGGAGCTTGCCTATTGTACTTTAACCAAACCCTGTTATGCACGAAAACCTACATCAATAGCACGCTTATGTAAATAGTTGAAAATATATAGAGTGGTAACTTTGTATGCAATTTTAATGCGTTCGAATATACGATAGAAAACATATGCAGTCATTTAAAATTCTTAAAGTATGGTATTTGCTTTTTAGCATTGCTATCCTTCATGCCTGTGGTGGACAAGGTGCTGACGGGAATCTCCCTATTGTGGGTGAGAAAGAAATTGTTTCGATCGAAAAAGATGGGAAGACCGTTACCGATACCATTTACCATAAAATCCCTGCATTCCGGTTTGTGGATCAGGACAGTGTCTGGATATCCAATGATGATGTAGCGGACAAGATATATCTGGCAGACTTCTTTTTTACACGTTGTCCGACGATATGCCCGCTACTTGCTAAAAATATGTTGACCATCGCAAAAGAGTTTGAAAACGAGGAGCGTTTAATGATATTATCGCACACGATTGATGCGAAACACGATACGCCGGCTGTGCTAAAAGATTACGCCGTTAAACTTGGCGCACCGTCAAACTGGCACTTCTTAAATGGCCCTCAGGACGCTGTCTACCATATTGCAGGAAAAGAGGGTTACTTTTCATATGCTGAGGAAAACCCCGACATTCCCGGAGGCTTTGACCATAGTGGTGCATTTACATTAGTGGATACCAAGGGACACGTAAGGGGTGTTTACGATGGCACCCGTGAAGATGAAGCGAAAAAGGCCATAGAAGACATCCGTAAATTATTGGCACAATTTTAAAATATAAACTGAATTGAAAAGGGTCATTTCATTCCTATTACTTGTATCCCTTGCTTACCAATGTCTGGGGAGCATGGGGGTATTTGTGTGGTTTGAAAGCAACCGATCCTATATTACAAAAGAACTTTGCGAAAATAGAGCAAGACCTCAAATGCATTGCAATGGTCAGTGCGTACTGATGAAAAAGCTCAAAGCATTGGAGGAGAAATCTTCCGATAAAAGTCTTCCGCAGAACGTAAAATACGAAACTTTTCTCTGCGTGATGCAAGCTTGGCTTGTAATGCCCGAAAGCCTATCCATCCGATTGGAGAACAAATATATTGCCTATTATAACGCTTACTATAGTTTTATACATTTCAAGAATAACTTCCGCCCTCCTCGATTCAACGCCTAATCAATTTCTATAAAATTAATAGGGCTGTATTTAACCGAAGATGCTTTTAACTTTTAGGTGGCCAATACAGCGATTTTGGCATTGAATAAAATCGAAAATGAAATCAATATACTTAGGAAAGACGTCTATGCTCTTTAGCATGGCAGCTATAGCATTGGTGTACAGCTTGTCGGGGTGCGGAAACAATGCTCAGAACCAACAACAGGAAGAAGCTGTTGACACAACAAATACGTTGGTTGATATAACAGCTTTAACCAAAATAGCAGATACTACATTAACGGACAAAAAGATCAACGTACTGGTAAAGGATAGTCTGACCAGCAAAAACGAAACCATCTACATTCAGGTCACGGATCAGGATGGGAGTCCAGCTACGGACGTGCAGCTTGACTATGACGTTGTCATGGACATGGGTATGATGTCGCACGGAGGACCGTATTATCCAGTAATGGATATGGGCAATGGACTTTTCAAGGCCGAAGTGGTTTTTATCATGGCCAATATGAAGGATATGGGCAAGGGCTGGATATTGAATGCTGTCCTCAATAAAACAGATAGTTTATCCTTTTTGCTGCCCGTTTCAGAAGCAAAGTATGCAAGGACTATCCCTGTTGGCACCAAAGATGACGGCCGTGTGTTCGTTAGTCTATTGCTGCCCAATGAGGTAAAAACTGGAAGTCAGCCTATTGACTTTACACTGCACAAGATGGAGCATGAGGCTTTTCCACCGCTGGACAACTATACGGTAGAAATAGAGCCTTTTATGCCGGATATGGGACATGGCTCTCCCGATAATAAGGCTGCCGTTGGCAAAGGCAGTGGAAGGTATAGTGGGATAGTCAATTTTACCATGAAAGGCCCTTGGACAATCAAAGTGAATCTGTTCAAAAAAGGAGAAAAAGTATCACAGGAGGAACTGGTATTTCCTGTAGAAGTTAAATAGCAAATCAATATATAATAACAAGAAAAATGAAAAAGCAGAATTTATTTTTTGCAGCCATTGCTGCGTTGGTATTCACATCCTGTGAAAAAACCGAAATTAAAGAAGTTGAAAAGATTGTTTATGCCGATCAGGCAGGAGCTTTGTCGCTGACGTTTGATGCCCGGTATGGCGAGTCTGACTTCGAACTAAACAAGAAATATCCCTACCAACTGGTCAATTCCGGTGGAACTTATGATATGGAATTTGAATTCAGCCGTCTCCGCTATTGGGTGAGCAATGTCAAATTGATCGATAATGACAATAAAGAACATGCCATAGCGGATTCCTATTATCTGGTGGAGGAAACAAATGAAATAGCTGTACAGCATTTGGTCAACGGAGAAAAATATCCGGCAACCAAGCGAGAGGAAGTAATTATTAAAGATATTCCTTCCGGTGAATACAAAGCTATAAAATTCTCTATCGGTGTAGATCAAAAATACAATGACAATATTGCTTTGACCGCAGGCGAACTGGGTTCGCTGAACGGCATGGGGGTTAGCGATGGATGGATGTGGTTCACCAGTTACAAATTCCTGACCTTAGCCGGTACTATCCATTGGGCAGAGGGAACCCCAACTTCTAAAGCGCTGTCATGGGAAACGGGTTCAAATGAACTGTTTGACGGTGCCGGAAAAACTGTCGAATTGACAACACCATTAAAAATTGATGCCCAAAACTCAGGGAAAGTCACTTTTAACGTGGATGTAAAAGAGCTGCTATCGGCGACCGATCTACCGTGGGTCAATAACAGCATCAGTCAAAACAAAAAAGACCTGATGATAGCTCTTCGCGATACGTTTCTAAGTAAGTCGTTGACATTTAAAGAAGCAAGTTCTGTTTCCGTGGAAGCAAATTAATGCATATCGCAGTAAGAAATAGATATATCATTGGAGTCTTCGCCTTTTTGGTGGGGTTGTTTGTCCTATTATCCTGCTCAAAGGATGATGAACTACCCATTGCCGATGAGGAGGAGACTCCTTTTGCGTTTCGTCAACCTGCCTTTTTTCCCCAAGCGGTCGAATCTGCTATTGACCCAAAGACCGGTCTTCCATCCAATCCACTGACCAAAGCGGGTGTTGAATTGGGCCGACGGCTTTTTTATGATCCTCTTTTGTCCGCTAATAAGCAGGTTTCCTGTGCAAGCTGCCACCACCAGGGAAAAGGTTTTTCTGATGGCGTGGCACTCACCACAGCGGGTGTATCGGGCAAGCCTTTGGAGCGACACTCGCCCACACTGATCAATCTCGCATGGACAGACAGGGGGTTCTTTTGGGACGGCGGGTCGACCAACCTGGAATCGCAGGCATTTGGCCCGCTAACGCATGCCGACGAGATGGGAATGTATCTACCTGTGCTTGTGGAACGTTTGCGTGCAGATGCTACTTATGTGGGGTTATTTCAGAAAGCCTTTGGCGAACTACCAAGTGAACATCGCACGGCGATGGCCCTATCGCAATTTCAGCGCATACTGATCTCGGCTGATGCTCCGTACGATCTATATCGTCGGGGAGAACAGCCGGATGCGTTATCTGCCGATCAGCTTCGTGGACTAAATCTGGTCAGACAAAAGTGTAGCAGTTGCCATGCGGGAGAACTTTTTACAGATAATGGTTTTCACAATAACGGTATAGACGATGATTTTGGTGATGGATCGCATGAGGGCATTTATTGGGGCAGATACCGTATTACCTACAATCCATTGGATCTGGGAACTTTCAAGACACCGACGCTGCGCAACGTGATGGTCAGTGCCCCCTATATGCATGACGGGCGCTTCAAGACAATAGATGAAGTACTCCATCATTATCGATTCGGTATCAAAGACACGCCTGTTACCGATGCTGCATTATACCAGAACAATGACAAGGTAGGGATACCTATGACGGACCAAGAGGTCGAAGAAATCAAGTCATTTTTACATGCACTGACCGACGAGAAATTTTTAAACAACAGGGAGTTTTCAAATCCCTATAATAAATGATATGAGAGAGAAAATGATAAAACGAGACTGGAAGAGCATGGTGATCGCATGTATAACGTGCTGCCTGCTGCTATCGGCCTGTAAAAAGGACGACGATATTATCGATGAGAATAAGATGGGTGATTTTTCCATTGAATTTGACCACATCGTCGGAGAAGACCGGTTCTATATCGATCCCAGCTATCTGTACCGAAACGAAAAGGGCGAACAGTTCAGCATACGTATCCTAATGTACTATATCAGCAACATCAAGCTATACAAAGCTGATGGAAGTAGTTACACCGTTCCGCAGGACGATAGCTATTTTCTGGTGGATGGATCCGATAGATCGACACGATTTACGAAGGTCAAGGTTCCCGAAGGAGACTATACTAAAGTTGAATTCATGATCGGGGTCGATCAGGAAAGAAACATGATGCCGATGGAACGCAGAACGGGTGTGCTGTCCTTTAATCCCGGAGAAGGACATGCAGGCATGTTCTGGACATGGAGCCAGGGATATATATTCTTCAAGCTGGAAGGGAACAGTGATGTGGTGTCGGACGATCAGCAGGGCGATCCGACGGGGAACAAACAGTTCAAATATCATATCGGAGGTTTTGGGTATCCATTTGATGATCCCGAAGCCATGAACAACATTAAGGTGATCACCGTAGATCTTACCCAGACAAGCGGTGACCATCTGGCGCATGTAAGGGAAGGTCTAAGGAGCAATGTGCATCTGATGGTCGATGTGATGCAGATCTTTAACGGGCCCTATAAGTTGAGCATTGCAGATAAGCCAAACGTGATGTTCAATAAAGAAGACAGCGGAAATATTGCCGGAAATTTTTCGTCCCTGTTTACACACGACCACAGTGAAAACTATGTGAGAAGTGAGGCGGAGCTATCCTCTAATTAACAATGCCAAGAAGAGATGAAAAAGATATGGGTGCTTACTTTAATTCTTGGCCTGATATGGGCCTGTAAAAAAGGAAATGACATTATAGAGGAGGAGGAAATATTTCTGGGCTTTGTGCAGCCTTCAAATTTTCCGAAACCGGCCTATGACCTTTCCAGAAATCCGGTGACCAAAGACGGCTTCGAATTAGGAAAAAAACTTTTCTATGAACCACGGCTTTCCCGAAACAATACGATTGCCTGCGGGAGCTGTCATATACAAGGCGCAGGATTTACACACCATGGACACGACGTAAGCCATGGGATCGACGACCGTCTGGGAACGCGCAACCCGATGCCGATCATGAACCTTGCCTGGCACAGTGAATTCTTTTGGGATGGAGGTGTATTTGATCTTGACTTTTCTCCAGCAAATGCGATACACAGCGAAGTGGAGATGGACGAGACCGTGACCAACGTCCTGCTTAAATTAAGGGCACGTCCAGAGTATCCCGCTCTCTTCAAGAAAGCCTTCGGAACAGAGGAGATTACCGATGTACTGTTTTTCAGGGCCTTATCACAATTTATGCTCATGGCGACCAGTAGTGATTCCAAGTACGATAAGGTTATGCGCAAGGAAGATGGGGCTTCGTTTTCGGATTCAGAAAAACGGGGTTATCTTTTTTTTCAGAATAACTGTGCAAACTGTCACAAAGAACCTCTTTTTACGGATCTAAGCTACCGCAACAACGGAATACGTCCCAACCGTAGTGATGATAAAGGGCGTGCCATAGTGAGCGGAAATGAGAACGATGAATACAGATTCAAGGTGCCATCACTGCGCAACCTCTCCTTCACAGCACCTTACACACACGACGGACGTTATCTGACCGTGAGCAGGATGCTTGACCACTACCGTCATGACATGGTAGATTCACCGACATTGGATCCCTTGTTCCGACAAGCTGACGGCACGTTGGGCATTACCATGACTGAACAAGAAAAAACAGATCTGATGGCCTTCCTAAAAACATTGGAAGACCCCACGTTTCTGTCAAACAAATTACTTTCAGAACCATTTGGCTCTGATTTTATCGTCAATTAATGATTAGGATATGAGAAAGAAAATTATACTATCGATTTTATCCGCTGTCGCACTTTTTGCAAATATACCGCAGTCAGCAGCCTGTGATGTCTGCGGATGCGGTGTAGGAAGCTACTATATGGGTATCTTACCGGACTTTACCAAACGTTTTATAGGATTACGTTATCAGCAGAATAGATTACAGACCCACTTGGGTTCTAACGGTATCCGTACGCCGAACTCAACGCATGAGACCTACCGTACGATGGAACTTTGGGGGGCTTGGAATTTTGGAGAGCGCTGGCGGGTGATGGCGATCGTTCCGTACAGTTTTAATGAGCGTACTATCGGAAACAACAATATGGAAACAGGCAAGAAAAACGGTCTCGGCGACGTTGTTGTGATGGGGCATTACAAGCTTCTGGATGATGTCCGAACGACTGGATCCAACAAATTGCTGATGCAATCTCTTTGGATCGGTGCCGGGATAAAAACACCTACAGGTCAGTACGATACCAGCGAGCAATCCAGTGCAGAAATGGGCGCACCGAACAATTTTCAGTTAGGGACAGCGAGTGCCGACTTTATGATCAACGCCGCTTACGACATCCGCTTGATGGACGCCGGTATCAATGTGAATGCGACCTACAAGATCAATACCGAAAACAAGCATGAATACCGTTATGCCAATAAGTTTACAATGAATGCTTTGGCATATTACAAATTTAATATTCAGAACAAAGTCCGGATTTCTCCCAACGCAGGTGTGCTCTATGAAACGCAACCCAAAGATGTGCTTTACAACCGTTTTGACGTAGCCCAGTCCGGTGGCCACTCTACCATGGGTATTGCAGGTATTGAGGTCAATGCCGGCAGATTTTCTATCGGTGGAAACTTCCAGACTCCGATCAGCCAAAATCTTGCAGATGGACGGATAAAGGCAGAAAATCGTTTTATGACCCATGTATCATTCTCCTTTTGATTTTACTACAAAAAATAAACAGATATGAAGAATTTTAATGTTTTATTAGCCATTGGTCTTATAGCTACGGTTATTGCCTGTAACAACAATCCAAAGACAAAAACTTCGGAAGCATCAACAGATCCAACAGCTGAAGAACCGAAAGAATTGGTGATACACGATTACCTTAAGGAGGGAAACAAAGGGATCGGGCCTATCACATCCTTTACACAGCCCGCATTTGACCAAGCTGTGGCAGATGAGGGCAACAAGCTGTTTATCGTGCGGTGCACCATGTGCCACGAATACGGCGAAGATAAACTCGGCCCTGCGTTAAAAGGCATAACGAAGAAAAGAACGCCGGAATGGATTTTAAACCTGATGCTGAATACCGAAGAAATGTTCGAAAAAGATCCAGATGCATTGGCCCTAAAAGACAAATATGAAAGCATGATGATCAGTGTAGGTCTGAACGAACAGGAAGCAAAATCTATATTGGAATACTTAAGACAGGAAGACGCAAAATCGAATTGATAACGAAAATCTATTTATCATGAAAACCACAAATAGAAGAAACTTTGTAAAAGGAAGTTTAACACTCGCTACGGGTCTATTGCTGGCCAATAAATCATTTGCAGATAATATCGTAGGGGCAACGGTAAACAGCAATTTTAAGTTCGAGCTTGCAAAGCTTACCTATTCATTTAATGATTTTGAGCCTGTGATTGATGCATTAACTATGCAGATCCACTATGAGCGTCACTATGGTGCCTATGTGAAGAATGCCAATGAAGCGATCTCGGACGAAAATATGTTGGCGACTGGTGCAAAGGATTTGTTTTCCCGCATATCCAAATATTCTACAAAGCTCCGCAACAACGCCGGAGGCGCATTCAACCATGAACTATTTTGGTCTATCCTCCGTAAACCGTCGCAGAACAATGTACCGATTGGACAACTTGCCCAATCCATCGACAATAGCTTTGGATCTTTCGAAGCGTTTAAAGAACAATTTGGTAAAATAGCATTGGGGCAGTTTGGATCGGGTTGGGCATGGCTGGTCAAAGATGGCAATCAGTTAAAAATCGGATCAACACCCAATCAGGACAACCCGTTGATGGATGTGTCACCATTTAGAGGAACTCCTATTTTGGGACTCGATGTTTGGGAGCATGCCTACTACCTGAACTATCAGAATAAGCGGGCCGACTATATCAATAAATGGTGGGATATTGTAAATTGGGAGCAAGTTTTGTTTTATTTTACAGAGAATACCGTAGAGACAAGATAATTTCAGGTATTGTTAAGAGAATACATATGATAATCAATTACGCTAATCGCTAACAAGGTTACACGGTCTGCGTTAAAAAGTATTAATAAAATTAGCGTGCACACGCTTCCGCTTAAAGAAAACTGGTAATTTTTAAAAATACACGGGAACAAGTGCAGGCCTGCCTAAGTGCGGGCTTGTCTGTTTTGTGTATTAGGTATACCAGTACCTCTTTAAGCAATATGACAGCCCCACTTAGATAGGTCATTATTTAAATAGAGAATGACAAAAATGAAACCTATGAATATCGGCTGTACACAAATGCATACTGTCACATTAGTGGCTATCGTTATAGAACTTATTCTTCTTGGAGCACAAGGGGCATATTATTTAGCACGTCCATACGACAGGACACGGTTGTGGTACATCGGGCTATTGCTTCTCATGATCATGCTTAATACGATCAATGGATTATTGCCCGATCCCAGATATGCTATTCCAATATATATTCAGAACATTATCGTTACAGGAATAGGCTTTACTGTCGCCTCTTATTACCCGTTGTATTTCTATAAAGCATTTGAACTGAAAAAGCTACGCTTTCATGCTATCTATGGAATACCTATGTTTATGCTGTTGCCTTATTTCCTGTTTTTCGTTGTAGGCTACTCCATACATGAAGACATTGACTTCGCCCGTCGATATGGATTTTTGATTCCCGGAATATACTCTGCCATATTACTGATAACTATAGGTAGATCAATTCATTTTTCTTATCGAAAAAACGATTACAGCTTAAGTCTATTTGCAGAAAGGTTGGCTGCTTACATAGCTATGTTGCCGTGGTCGCTGATGCCAATGGTAGTCTACTATCAATTTGGTCAACTATCGGAAACGTTATTTGCCAACTTCGGGTTTATGGCAGTAAGCACCCTATTGCTATACCGAGACATCAGATTGGACAGGGCGGAGCAGAAACAATTGGAAAATCTTCGTCAGCTGGTAATGGATACCGATACGATTAAACTCAATTGTCAAAAAAACTTGTTATCTCCCCGTGAGATTGAAATCGCCATTTTGCTGTGCCACCGCTTGCGACGGAGAGACATCGCAGACAAACTATTTATTTCAGACCGAACGGTAGACAAGCATACCGAACGAATTTTCCTAAAGATGGGCGTTACCTCCCGTGAGGAACTTCTTGAAAAACTCAACACTCCATCTTAATATCCTCCTAATGTCATCGAAAACGGATACTGTTTGGCAACCAAAAAGTGAGAAATAATACGCATAATGTACATATATCAATAGGTATAATATGCGGTAGCTACCCTTCATTATTCGCCTAATTTTGTTTTATACGACCGAGTGGTCGTATCGAGAGGGAACAAAAGCGCATTAAACTATGTCAGCAATGGAAACCGAAAATCTATATTCCGGTATGCTGGAGCAATTGGGAGCTATCAATGGGCCGATCAGGGAATCGGTGGAGAACCTTAATGAATCGCTCTCCTGTATCACGACCACCATTAATGATTTAAAAGAACGTATAAGGCGTCATCCGTTTGAGGATGATCATGATGAAATAGTATTCTTTAAATATACCAAACCTCGCTTTTGTTCATGGAACATCTATGTCGTAGAACTACACCATATACTTTTAGCGACCCCAATCGGTACCGACCAAATGAGACGAGATTACTATATGAACGAAATGGAGGTGTTCGACCGTTTTTTCAAACAGCACGCCTTCCACTATCAATATTACTTAAAGGATGAAAAATCCAAGGATAGGGATTTTTTTCTTCGCCGGAACAGGTCGCTCTTTCCTCCCGGCAGGGAGCTGATACCTGATGACCCCGAATTTTCCACCGATCTCGACCACCTGTTTGCAGCATTCCGAGCTTACGAAATGCTCCGTGATTTTATAGTCAAGCGTATCAGATTGTTGTATCAAGAACCAAATAATACCCTCTTACAGGAAATAATGGAAAGCCGGAAACGGTGGTGGTCGGGCTGTAATCTTCCCCGAAAACAGCTACGCATATTAATGTAGTTTTATAATTTAGGGACAATGAAAAAAAGTAAGTTTAGTGAATC
>NZ_BMIK01000016.1 GCF_014642075.1 Parapedobacter defluvii
GGGAATAAGAATATCCCCGGTAAACGGACCCGATAAATATAAAAAACGAAAAAAACCGTCTCGGTACTTTTGAGACGGCCTCATGTTCGATTGTAAAGAAACTTATTTGTCTTTTTTCTGGAGGTCCTCGCGGACTTTTTCGACGAAGTCGATGGATACTTCGGCTACCTCGGCAGCCTGTTCGTTCGTTAAACCAAGCTTAACGATCAGGTTTTTTACAAATTGATAACCAGCTTCCTCCTTCCCTTCTTCTTTTCCTTCACGTCTAACCGAATCAAACGCGTTTTGCGTATCCCACTTAGCCTTTAAACTTGCTTCTTATGCCATCCGTTCCTCCTTTTTTAATTTTGCCACTTCCGATATCTTAAAAATCAGCTGGAAAGCCCGCTTATCCAGAAATGTCGGCACTTTGTCCAGCGTGCTCATGTGCTTCAACAGGTACATCCACCTATCCATGTCGGTGAGCAGATCATCCTCTTCCATTACAAAGTTAGTCAATTCCAAAAACTTAAAACCCAACTTATTGTAAAAAGGTTTGTAGGCGTGCTTATCCATTAAAGCAATATTGTGGAAGTACCGGTCCTGTTCACTGGCATCCATACTGAACTCAAGAATGCCGATTAAGTAAACTTCCGGCAATTGGTAATCATTGGACGCCTTCCCCTTTCTCAGCAGCCGCTGAATGAGCCGCGATACGTAAAACAGTGCCCTGTCCTTGAAGTGATCCTGCCGGATGCGTTGCATCTCCACAATGAAATATTCGCCGTTGTCGCCCCGGCAGTGCAGGTCGAAAATGACGCGCTTATCCGTAACGTCGTCCCCATCATATTCATTCGGTGCATACGTTAGATCAATGATGTGTTTCTCGCCCTGGAACAGGTCGTTCAGGAATTCGATCAGAATCTCTTTGTTGGGTTCCTGCCCGAAAAGACGTCTGAACCCCCAGTCGGTGAGCGGATCAATGAATTTCCCGATTCGGGGTTGTTTGGGTTGTTGGTTTTCCATAATCCAGTTTTGATTGGTTAATGGGACAAAGATAGGAAACCTATAACCAATTCAAATTTTCGGTTACCGGATAGAAACTACGTATTAAATCAGACGTTAAAAGGAAGATTAATAGGCTTCTGAAAGATTTTCGTTTTCAGCTTTGTGATCTCAGGAGAAAACCGAACTGGTCACAAATTGTGACCAGCTCAATAAATTAAAGCATGGCGTACTCAGAAGGCCGAACAATGCCCGATGGTTAAAAAAACATGGAGGGCACTGGTTTGAAATGCACGTGTTGATCAATTACGAATTTGTTTTTACCTTTAACCAGCCAATATGACCTATTGACAGCTCAAATGAAAAAAACAGTTAACCTGAATCACAATAAGACTATCTATCTCTTAGCATTCTCAAGGATGGCAGAACGAGCTGCTTACTTTGGGGTACATACGTTGATCACGCTTTATATGATAGACAGCGTAGGTATGACTCAAAGTGAAGCAATAGTCGTGTTTAGCATGTTGCTGGCCTAACTTCCATATTTCAGATCGTCGGTGCGGTACTCGGAGACCTCATTATCGGCAACAGAAAGATCATACTGGCTGCAACCATCGTTCAGGCCGTTGGTGCTTTCCTGCTCTGTTTATCCAGTACGTTTGGATTGTACGGAGGTTTGGTACTCGTCGCGATTGGAGGAGGCGCTTACGGCGCAAATTTAGCGGCTGCGTTCGGAAAGCGTCTCCTTGATAGGAGGAAGTTGCTGGACTCCGGATTTACCCTGTTATACTTGGCCGCATCGGTCGGATCAACAGGCGGTATCCTGTTGGTCGGCCTGGCCGCAGAACGATCTAATTGGGAACTCGGCTTTGCACTGTCCGGTTCCTGTGCTGTGCTGAGTCTTTTACCACTACTTTTTCAATCTCCAGCTTTTGAGAAAGCCGTACCCGAAAAGGCTATGCAGACTTCTTTCTCTAGGCGATCGATAATACTTGCTGCTTGTTTACTAGTTGGTTTGTACTCGGCATTTGTCAAGCTAGGCGGCAGCTATAGCGAAATAATAAGTTCTGCTTTCCATGAAATCGATACAATAAATCTCCCGGAATTTTTGTGGTCTTCGTACGGCGCATTATTCACTGTCCCGCTCTGTATCGGCGCAGTTATCCTATGGTCGTTTACTTATACCTCGCAATTCATTAAGTTATTTATGGGATGTTTAATTGCCGCCCTGTCGCTTGGATTATTATTGTTCATACCAACTGCTCCGGGACAGCAAGATGTAGCTCTATTCTTTACCTCCTTGTTTATCCTGTGTATAGCGGAAGTTTGCATAGCGCCGATTATCTTTTCTGTATTAACAGAGTACGCCAATCCGAAGTATCTGGCTACGTTGATAAGTCTGGCCTTTCTACCGGCTGCAACTTTTACGTCTGGCTTGGATATTACAATAGGTTTGGTGACTCGAGACGCTGTGCTGCAGGTTTGGATTGGGATGTTGGCTTTGGTAGCATTTGGATTTATTATTCTTGGGATTGTTCGGAGGGCTTCGTCAAAAATTATTGATAGCCCTGACAATTAGCTACAAAATGAGAGATTTTAGACTTAATATCATTTTTGGCTCCGTAGCAACAGTGTTGCTTATAACGTTGCTAGACAAGCTGAAGTCGATACCGGGAGGGTTAATTCTATCAGGGCTTTTTTTAGGATCGATGATACTTGCCGCAATCGTCATAAGTTGCTTGCTACTAACACCAGCTGTCAGAATACTGCTTAGGAACTATTCTTTCCTAACGGTGTTCTGTATATTGGTAAGTGTCTCCTTCTTAGCGTTTCATTATCATTTATATTCACCTACTTTAACGATAATCGTTCCGAATGGATACACCGGTGAAGTTTCACTGGTATTATCCAAAACGAAAGATAATATATTGACGGTGGACAGCAATGGAATCGGATACTTTAACCGTTGGACATTCAGCAAGGTTTATACGAAACCCATTGTAAGGCAAGCCGACGGACGAAATCTTGAAAAAAATCTCGTAGGATTTAATGCTTCGGCATTTTTTGGAACCGGCAAATCTTGTTGTATAGATGGATTGTTCATCGAAAGTATAAACTTTGAAATCGTACCCGATGATAAAATAGGGAGAAAACAATACTATTCGAAAGACCTGACAACTTTGGTAGACAGACGATTAGTGGCGTTGTCAAAACCGGATAAGTACACGAAAGTGGATACCGGACTGGTGATATTGGATACGGTTGATTCCAATATTAATCCGGTTCGTGGCGATAACTAACAGATCATTAATGAGTATGAGCGATACACGAAATATTGAATTAATCGAGTTCCTTAAGAGGGTTCCCGGCGTTAGAGGGCATATTGGTGACGGATTTTCGGAAGATTCTTTCGTGGAATTTTCGGTCGGGAAAATTAGATAAGGCATCCCGGCCAGAATTTGATTCGTTCCTCAATATCATCAAGCCGCTGCGCTATCGCACATTCCGAGAAATCGACAGCGGGGAGGGATTCGAAATATGGAGTATATCTGTCGTATAAACAAAAAAGGCAATGCCACTGCTGGCAAAGCCTCCGTTACAAAGGTAAGGAATAAAGTTGGTATAATGAAAATAATTTCTTTTCCTGGGGAAAATCATCATGTCCCCCGCCACGGATCTATTCTTTATGAGCATCAAAACGACCCAAAAGTTCCGCATATGCATCCAACCTATAGGTTCAATTTTACTCCCCGGGCCTTAGCTGTAAGGTCCAACGACCCATTGGCCAGATCTATTACCGGTACTTTGGCATCGGCCTGGAACGAAATGAAGTAGCTATATGTGAAGAACTTTTCGTCTTTCGTATTGTCTGTTCGGTAGTTGATCTTAAAATCTTTCAGTTCGGCTAGCTCGGAAATAGTTGGTGGTCGCCCAGCTTTAAGGGGAATCCGGGCTCGCATACGCCATATAATACTTTCTGGTTTTTCTTTACGGCATCCGAGTAAACCCGGGCAATTGAATTTGATAGGATTAGTTCCTTTAGGTGAATACGTGATTAATTGATCTTGGTATAAAAGTAGGTGGTTGAAGTTGGTTGTGGAATACCTAGTATTGGGTATTTTTTGGTGGTTTTATGGCTGATGGGGTATATTATTGTGGGGCTGGTTGTAAACAAAAAAGCCACCGCAAGCGGTGGCCCTGTTCGGTTATAAGGAAACTTATTTGTCTTTTTTCTGGAGGTCCGTACGAACCTTCTCCACGAAGTCGATGGATACTTCGGCTACCTCCGCAGCCTGCTCATTAGTTAAACCAAGTTTAACGATCAGATTTCTTACCACTTCGGTTTTGCCTTCTATTCTCCCTTCTTCTTTCCCCTCACGCCTCACGCTGTCAAACGCATTCTGTGTATCCCACTTAGCCTTTAAACTTGCTTCGTATGCCATTCGTTCCTCCTTTTTTAACTTGGCCACTTCCGATATCTTAAAAATCAGCTGGAAAACCCGCTTATCCAAAAATGTTGGCACTTTATCCAGTGTGCTCATGTGCTTCAACAGATACATCCACTTGTCCATATCCGTGAGCAGATCATCCGTCTCTTTTACAAAGTTAGGTAATTCCAAAAACTTAAAACCCAACTTATTGTAAAAAGGTTTACAGGTATGCTTATCCATCAGAGCAATGTCGTGGAAATAACGGTCTGTGGCCACGGAATCCATGCTGAATTCCAAAATGCCGATGAGATACACTTCCGGAAGTTTGTAACTGTTGGTTTCTCTCCCCTTCCGCAGCAGCCGCTGGATGAGCCGCGATACGTAAAATAGTGCCCTGTCCTTGAAGTGATCCTGTCGGATGCGCTGCATCTCCACGATGAAATATTCGTCGTTGTCGCCCCGGCAGTGCAGGTCGAAAATAACGCGTTTATCCGTAACGTCGTCCCCATCAAATTCATTCGGTGCATACGTTAGATCAATGATGTGTTTCTCGCCCTGGAACAGGTCGTTTAGAAATTCCACCAGGATCTCTTTGTTGGGCTCCTGCCCGAAAAGACGGCGGAACCCCCAGTCGGTGAGCGGATCAATGAATTTTCCGATTCGGGGTTGTTTGGGTTGTTGGTTTTCCATATCTAGTTTTGATTGGTTATGGGCAAAGATAGGGAAAATTGATGGTTTTAACTAATATTTTTAGTTAAAACCATAATTTAAAAAAATCATAACTTTGTAATATCATTCTGCCCAACATCAAAGCTGCAGATGTAGCTGATATTGATCGGATATTTAAACGGGCTTTTTATACCCAACTGCAATATGATGGATTTTTTATTTCCTCGGACAATGTTAATCGCCTGTTGAATGATGTTCACCTCTATCCTACCGATAACGACAGAAGCACAACCGCCTATCAAAACCAGCGATTACTCGATTTGGATTACTGAAAACACGAATACCAAGGCCTGGACTATTGGCGAATGATGCGGTTGCCTCGGTTTTTTATTGAATGCGCATTTGGCAAAAAATTATTATTCGACTGATTTAACAAACTGTTTTTGTCATGGGTTATACCTCAGGCAAAGTCTTTAGCAACTCTTTCGCTGGTACATTCTGGATCTCACCATCCCGTTTGATGACGAGGCTTCCTCCTTTCGCAGCGGTTTCTTCACAAAGCTTACGTAGCGCCTTCTTCACCCCATAAAGCACTTTATCCGAGAATGAGGTGCCAGGAGGGAACAATATCGGGTGGTGTTTTTCATCGCGGATCGCCTTGCCCTCCTTCTGGCTATTGACGAACCTCCTGAGCATTCCAACAAAAGATGCCTTCTCCAATTCATCGAGTTGGTTGAAGTAGCTAAGCATTTCGTGTTCAATACCCTGTTGTTTGGAATCGGGTAATTCGGATATGGGCTTCATGGGAACAAAGATACATTTTTATGAGAATCCGCTCATTTTTTGCCCAATTGCTCCATCAATTCTATCGACAATTGCATCGTTATTTTTGCTAACTCTTGCTATGACTCTTGCCGTCACTCTTGCTGTGTGAACTCCTGCTGCAAGGATTTTACCGCCTGAACGTATTTTCCTACGAACGTTTCTTATCAAACTTTTTGACTAAGTAATAATTTAACAACAATGCTACTCTATTCCAGTACGCGTAAACCCCATGAATCGTGGATTCTAATAAAAAGGTATACCGATGATTATAAATGTTTGGTTTACCTTTTTCGTTGCTGCGTAACTTATTAAATAACAAACTTGCTTTCAGACCGAAAAGAATTTGGCTACTTAGGCCCTTAATTTCATACAAAAAATGATATCCATTTGCATTCATATTGTGACCAAAAACAGAAAGCTGACCAATCTTATTCCAATATGAATTGTCGTCATATTTATCATCTTCGGTTTCAAGATCTGTTAAATCATATTCCTTTTCAAGCTCCGACAAATGGGCGTTAAATTCTTTGAGCCAGCCTATCTCCATAATGTATTATCAAATATTTTGCTATTGCTCCACAGCCTTGCAAAACAACACCTACACCAATTCCACCGACTGTAACTCGGCCGCCAACCTATGAAGACCGTCTTCGATTTTTTTCAATTGGGGTTGCCGAGGTTTCTTAAGACCAGAAGAATAATGTTGAAGCTGACGCTGGTTGATACCCGTGATTTTTTCCAAAGCGGCATTGGTAAATATGCCTTTGTAATAGTTCAAGAAACTCTCGGCATCAAAATGATAAACGATGTTGTAATCGCCTTTCAGAAGCGCGGGAATATCATCTGAGGTATTATATTCTTTCAATAATGCTACACTTTCCAGTATGGATTGTTTTGCATCCTCCACAGTATCCCCACCCCCATAAATACCCGGAACATTCTCTGCATAAGCACTGAACATATCAGCACTCCGCTCAATGATAATTTTCAGTGTTTTCATAATATAATGCGATGTGTGACAAATAAGGATATGGGGATTATTTCAGCCCCAAATCCTTAATGATTTTTCTACGGAGACCTTCTCCCATTTCCTTGTTACCATGATACGGAATGGGATAAGTCCTCCCCTCCTTTTCATAAATATAATGACTACCACTGGTACGGATATGAATCCAGCCATTCTTCCGCAGAAACCGATGGAATTCACTCGATTTCATAAGGAATCAAATTTAAGTGTGGACAAATATTTAGCCTCAATAATTTGAGCCACGCCTTATACCATCAGCGAGACAAAGGTAGTAAAAATACTACCACACAAACAAGGATTATTTTTCTTTTGCGGCGTTCTTTGGGGTTCTCGGTTCAGATTCTGTGATAAAATAGTAATTGAAAGGAATTTTGGATCTAGGATGACAACACCGTTCATCTAAATTTCCTACCCACTCCATCAGTGATTTATCAGGTCTTTCCATTCCTGCAGCGACTTTAGGCCACGTCCTATTTGATACGCGTAATCTGGTACAGTATGAACCGTCCCTGTCACTTTAGATTCGGCCCTTGTCAAAACAAGCCTGTTCAACTCTTAGTAAGTTTTTCCTTCGATTCATATCGAATTGGTGTGTATAGCCTGACAAATCACACTAGCGTTTTGGTTCTGGCACTTAATTGTAATCTTCAAATGGGTATTCCAATTATAAAATGCATATCGGTAATCAATTGCCGCAATATCTTGAATTTCATAGAAACGAAATTTCAATGGTTATCAGGCTCAGTCGTCCAGTTCGAGTTGGTGGATCTGCATCATTGAGCCTCTTATTGAAAAAAAGAAATCTCGAAGGTATTCGAGAGAACGATCAAGAATCTCTACTTGGCTGGGATAGTCAATGAAATGCCCCGCACTTGCGCCGTAGGACCTGCCGTCATCGGAAATTGCCCCCCTTCTGTCTGAACTGAGTTTGGAAAATTTATGTGCGAGAGAATTGCGAATATCATTCGCTTCTTTCAAACCGTTATATGCCTCATTCACATAGCTATGGATTTCCGCATGACCGTTTGTCTTTAATTTTAGCAGTATTTTGTCGCCCTTGACCTGGTTTTCCTTAATGTCAAGATCAAAGGCAAGTGTAAACTCGGAAACAAAAAAAGTCCGGCTCCCTAACAATGTGTTGGAAAGATTGCTTGACCTATCCATATCAACTGCGAGGGGAATCATTATCGCTAAATTTCTCACCTATTGAAAATCGTCTTGCTTCGGGAGAGTTTTAAGTAACTCTTGTGCGGGCACTTTCTTGATTTCCCCATCAATTTTAACTACCAAGCTCCCCCCCTTGGCTGCGGTTTCTTCAGCAAGCTTCCGCAATGCCTTTCGAACGCCATAAAGCACCTTATCCGAAAACGATATCTCGGGCGGAAAACGAATGGGTTTACTATTTAGTGCCATCACTTTGTTGTTGTATTATTGACCAAATTTCGTCATTAACGATTACTTTTCCAAATTCATCGGATTTAGCAATAACTTCCGGATTTAAATCCATATTATCCAGAACCATCCACTTATCACATTTTGGAATGTACAAATTCACCAAATTATACAATCCCCTGTAATACCTCCTAACCACCACATCATCCGGAATGTGATGGCCTCCTTCGGATACACGTTGAGCAACCCGCGCTATTGCATGTTGCGGTGAATAGCTCGCGGATTCGATTAAGCATAATGCGGCCTGCTTCCAATGCCGCACTTTCCGGATTGAATGGAGATAGCCCTGCTGCAATATTATCAGCATTAACAAATTCCTTGCAATCCCAAATCTCGGGTAATACCGTATAACTAGCAGTGGTTTTTCCTGCTCCATTGCATCCGGACACAATGTACAGTGTAGGCATAGTTTAACTACTTCCTCCGATCTTCTCTTTACAAATCCGTTCCACGACTTCCTGCAAGCGCGTCATCTTTTCATGTACAATCGGGCTAACTGCATTCTTGATATGATATAGCTATAACGCACCCCATCTTCAACGTATTCGTCCTCTACCCACTTGTCGGAAACATAACTCCCGAAAAGAATAACTTTTTCCGGCTTCGCCTCCTCCTTGATGATTTCAAGGATTTCAGCAATTTCCTGTTGCTTGGATTCCGGAAGACGGGATAAGAGGCTCATGGTGGTAAAGTTAGAAAAATTTACGCATAAACCGAATTAATATTACTAATATTTTTAGTTTATTTGTACTCATGAAACGAGAAAGAAAACGAAAAACAGAGATCATTAATTTGCAAGCACTAAGGCAGGAGTTATATGCTAAACATATGGAGAAAATTCACCCAACTATCAAAAAGAACCTGGAAATGGATGGTGTTTTGGGCGAAGTATGCCATCATTTGGTGGACCTGGAATTGCGAGAAAGGCAGTTACCTTATTCTTTTCAAGGGCTGTGCGATTTCACCCGGCTATACGATTATTATACGGACTCATATATTCACGTACATTATATGGGCAAGAATTATCGGTTTGATGCGAAATAGATTTAAAAACAGGCATTTAAGCAAATAAATCCTAAGATTATAGCCCTCTTATATATAACACGTTATATGTAGGAGTCGGCTGGCAACGTTTTGAACACCAGGTAAATACGATGCGTTTTTGGTGACACGTAAATAATGAAATATATTTGTAAAAATAGGAGGTTTGATATGAAAAACCCTACGGATAAAAAATCAAATGCTACCGACTCGAAAGCAGATCATGCGCGCGATTATGGCAATGATCCCTATTTTGTAAAAAAAGCAAATAAATCTAAGGCCTTTCTGGAAAAACACGGCTTCGCTAAGGAGTTAGTCGATAAAAAGCAAATTTCAGGCATAGGTTAGAATGCGACATAACGCTGAGCTCACCGAGCCCCTGCACTTTGATACCGCAGCCTATCTGACTTTTTCTTCTTCCATACAGCCGTTGATACATAACGGCATAACGAGCTAATGAAAATCTGATAGTCGTGACCTTTTCTATTCCGAGAATGAAATTTTTGGAAAAGTATATTGGGTAAAAAGTTGGGTGAAAGTTGGGTAAAAAAAGATATCTATATTTATTGCATGCTTACAGCGATTCACACATCACGGAAACTTGAAAAACTCATAAAAAAATGGGTAATTCCACAAACGCACAACATCGAAAATGCACCTCTGGGAAAATGGAACGCCACGGTCTTCTTTGTAGATCGTAAAAAATGCTGGCTCATAACGAATGCTAAAACACAATACCACGTCATTCTGCCCGACATCAAAGCTGCCGATATAGCTGATATTGATCGGATATTTAAACGGGCTTTTTATACACAACTGCAATATGATAGCATTTCTATTTCTCTGGACAATGTTAATCGCCTGTTGGAGGATGTTCACCTCTATCCTACCGATAACGACAGAAGCACAACCGCTTATCAAAACCAGCGACTACTCGATTTGGATTACTGGAAATACGAATACCAAAGTCTGGAATACATGCCAATCCGAGATTTGACTAACCGGATCAACAAAACCCCGATTAACCTGACTTCCAAAAAGCGGTTTAGCGGTTATACCGACGCATTGACTGAAATGAAACGATTTTTGGATACCAACGCTATGGTCAAATGATGCGGTTGACTCGTTTTTTTTCGAAGAAGGATGCTTGCCTACACGATCAGCAAAATCTCCTTTGCTCAAACCACGCTGTCTGATCAAATCATCCAATTCAGCCGCCAGCTTCATTTTGACCGCCGTTTGTGTTTTTTCTGCGAGGGTCAATTCGCCCAGAATCTCACCAATTATTGAACTACTGATTTTCCTTGCTTTTTTAGTAGTCTTCATCTACACCAAATTTAAATCCCGTTCCAATTCCGAGCGTCACCGTCTAATATAACGGCTATATCAACAAACCGTATACATAGTAATGCCCGGAGAGAGACTCGAACTCTCACCGCTTTATGCTTGCTTATTACATCACAAAAGTATATGAATGGAATGGGCGGGCATTACAGGAAACCGGAAGGTAGATAGGTTTGATTAAAAAATATTTGCAGAGCACCTCTAATTTTGCTATATTTGTTAGCAAATCTATAAACCCATGAAATATCCTAAATATGATTACGTAGCCGAAAGCCAGTTGATGCACTTCGAGTTTACGAGCATAGGACCTAAAGGTGAAATAAAAAAGATTATAGAATATTCCGAAACAAGTTTGGCAAACGTTTTTAATTTGGCTTTTGGCGATTACGATGAAAACGCTGGCGGTATAAACGACAAAATCGTAACGAACAATGGCGATAGCGAAAAAGTACTAGCTACTGTTGCCTCGACAGTGTACGCTTTCACGGGAAGGTATCCCGATTCTTGGATTTATGCTACTGGTAGTACCGAAGTGCGCACACGGTTATATCGAATGGGGCTAACCAATAATCTCACTGAAATAGCGGAAGACTTCTATGTTTATGGACTTACAAACGAACAGTGGGAGGAATTTGTTTCTGAAGAAGATTATGAAGCTTTTTTGGTAACTAGAAAAAATCGTAACTTTGTGATATGAGAATAGAACGTATAAATAAGGCCAAAACGCCTATCGTTAAAATAGATAAGCGGTTAAATAAATTTCAGGGCCAGGTTTTGTTCCCTGAAAAACTGGAAGCCGCAAACAAAGTGCTTTCAAAAGTTGCTTTGCCCAAGTTGCCGGATAGCAAGGGATAATTGCTTCCATATTCCATTGCTTTAGCACAAAGTTACTAAAAAATTAATGACTCATTCCCTAATTGATGTGACTTTTTCGGTGCAAATCCGTTCCACGACTTCCTGCATGCGCGTCACCTTTTCAATGAGTGTCTGTAATTCGTCCGCAGTGATGTGGTAGTCGGGCTTATAACTTTAAGAAATCCGTGTGCCCTCGGAAACCAAATATCAAAATATCCCCTGAGCTTTCTCGGTTTCCTCCTTTGGAGTGAGTGTAGCGGGCTCGGCAAACTGGCAATTACCGGTGTCGTATAACAGGATACCTTCACGAATAATATCCGTAAAGAAATATTGTCCAAATCCACAACGCAAGATTCAACACCTCCGACTGTTTAGCATCCAAGTACATAAAGCCTTCGAAGACTTCTATGCTTATGGAGTTCAAAGCGAACAGTGGGCTGGATAAATTAGTAAACCTAATTATCCCCGAACCGTTCTTTGTATACAGCGACCTGACAACCGGAATCCATTATTCCACCTCGAAGCATCATCGACGATTAGAAGGAATAATGGCTAAGAACCAAAAATGCCGTTGAAAAAATTGGAAATTTATTGCTTGTTCACGCAGGAACCAAATCTGGGATTAACTAAAAATGTATCAGTTATTTCTAAATAAGGAATCCGACGATCATGCGCTTAAAAGATAAAAAGAAGGGTTTCGGGTTATATGGGAAGAGGGAAACCTGTCGAGTTTAAGATCAATGCAATGTAAAATGATGAGAGACTCTTTCACGTTCCAGCTTACAAAGACTCTTGTTATTGGAACAACTTTTGCAAACACCTATCTTTGACAAAAATAGCATTTATGGTACCTGTTTACTATCGATTCCTGTCCCTGCTCCTTGCCGGCTTTCTATGGGCAGCCTGTGGCCACGAAAAATCCATCAGCGACCGCGTTGCGCTGGGCGAGATTGCACACTATATCGAATCCAATCCGGTCTATGAGACCGCTGAAATGGGCTACGGCGAACTAAAATTCAGCCAGCGGTCGGACGCCGACCTCCTGACCGCCTATGAACGGTTGGAAAAAAGCGGATATGTCACCCTGGAACGGTTGAAAGAGCGCAAAAAGTTCCTTTCAAAAGACAGCACATTCGTCTACCTTGTCAAGCTGACCGACAAGGCGATTCCATTTGTACTGGAAAAAACGGACAAAAAAGTAACCGTAAAGACGTTCGAATATGCACTTGATGAGGATGGCGGCGTGCTGATTGAGCAAACCGGAAAAAACCGGGCGAAGGCTACCGTAACCCTTCGGAAAGCGGAAACCGATTTTGCAGATTTTGCTAAAAAAGATCCGGATAACAACGCTTCATTCACCAAAAAAACCTATTCGCTGCGGTTCAATGGCGATGCAGGCTGGGAAGTTACCAAATAGCAGAGATGAAAGGTTTAAGCACCCTCATTGCCGTACAGGCACTGCTTTCCACCATTTCGGGCGTACTGGTTTCCCAAATGTCATTCATTGGAAAAGTGGGCATTAGTGTATTGTACAACGAATACGGCATTTTTAAGATTTGGTGGAAAACAGCCATTCTGCTTTTTGCAGTTCAACTTATACTGATCGCTGTACTCTGGCTCATCAAGCGGCTACTGGGGCGACGTATTGCGCTGGCAACTTTCTTGCTGGTACTGCTTTTCGGGCTCGTAGGCGCCTATTTCACCTACCTGGATTTTACTACTACCTCCCATCGGTTGATGAAAGAGACCTTTCACAGCGGCGCCTATCTTTTCTGGGGGGCCTGGGCGGTGTCCTGTCTTTATTTTATGATCGTACGCCGTGGCAAAAAACAAGCCATGGAAGAAGCCGAAGCGCCATTTACCGAGCCGATCGGTCCATCCGAGCCAACGGACGCGGTATAATTTGGCGATACCTCCATACCGGCGGCCAAAAGGCTCCACATCTCAGAGGGGTTAGCCGGTGGTCAAGTTGCGGTCTCCTTGCAGTAAGGGTGCGAAAAACAGCCAGCAGACCGCCAGCTCACCGAAGGAAGACAGCTAAGCCAACCGCAGCAGTCAGGCAGCGGTTACGCAGTAAGTTGGATAAATGTGAAAAATAAATACTCATCTCTATTGATAGACTAATTATTTTAGTATATTTACCCCTGTGGGGCAGCATTCCGAAAATATCCGATATGCCATTGTGGACATCGAAACCACAGGCGGCTATGCTGCAGGCAGCGGGATTACCGAAGTTGCCATACGGATTCACGACGGCCAACAGGTAATTGAACGTTTCGATTCACTGATCAATCCGCAGCAACCCATTCCCCTTTATATACAGGCTATGACGGGAATTACTCCCGATATGGTAGCAGACAGTCCCTCTTTCAATGAATTGGCCCCCCAAATTTTCAGCCTGCTGGATGGATGCGTGTTTGTGGCCCACAACGTTAATTTTGATTACTCCTTCCTGAAACACTATCTCGAACTGGCCGGATTCTCGTTGGCTGTGCCAAAGCTGTGCACCGTCCGGCTGAGCCGGAAAATCCGACCGGGGCTGCCTTCCTACAGCCTCGGCAGGTTGTGCGATGCGTTGGGCATTCCCATCCGCAATCGGCACCGGGCCGGTGGGGATGCAGAAGCTACCGCCATCCTGTTCGGCAAGCTAATGGAATGGGACGCTCAGGGCAACCTGACGGAGATGCTGAAAAAGAAATCCAAACACCAGCAGTTGCCTCCAAACTTACCCAAAGACCAATTCGACACGCTGCCCCAAAGTCCCGGCGTATATTATTTCAGGGACCGGGGTGGAAAAATCATCTACGTAGGTAAAGCAAATAATATCTACAGCCGTGTCGCCCAACACTTCACCGGGCACAATCCCAACCCCCAGCGCCAGCATTTTCTCCGCAACATCCACTCCATCACGTACGAACGCTGCGGCACCGAGCTCATGGCGCTGCTACTGGAGGCGGCAGAAATCAAACGGCATTGGCCCGCATACAACCGCTCGTTGAAACGTTTCGAACCTAAATATGCGCTGTACGCCTATGAGGATCACGCAGGTTACCTTCGGCTGGCTATCGGGAAGCACAGTAGAAACCACCAACATACTCACCTGTTCCACAACCAATTGGATGCCGTAAACTTACTTCATCAGTTAATTGATAAATTCGATCTGCATCCGCAATATTGTACCTTCAGTGGTCCCCGGCCTCTGGCCGGAAAGCCGGCCGTCGATCCGCCCGAAATCCATAACCAGCGCGTGCAACGGGCGCTCGACTACCTGGCGAATGAGCTACCCACATTTGCCATTTTCGATAAAGGGCGGGATGAAACCGAGGTCAGTTGCGTCTGGGTGGAAAACGGTAAACTGCATGGCATGGGCTACATCAGCCAGTTCGCAGACATCGGTTCACCGGAAGCTGCCAAAGAAATGCTCACCCCGTATATCAGCAACCGGTATATGATGCAGCTGATCTTTCATTATGCACAAAAACATCCTGCTAAAATATGGAGACCGGGCGGCGATATACCCCGCTAACGGGCAGCTACCGTTTCAGGATATGGATGCGGATGTATCCAACAAAACCAAGCGCGATCAAAGCGCCGGCCACGCCCTGAAATACCAGCGTATAGTGTATCCCCCACATATTGGCAAGCGCGCCGATCAACAGGCTCCCCAACGGGAAGATCCCCTGGAAAGCCATGATGTAATAGCTGATAGCACGGGCACGGTATGCAGGCATGGCATGGGTCTGTATATAGGTATTGATACTGGAGTTCTGAACCATCATCCCCATGGATGCCAGCATAATACACAACAGCGCCAAAGGCAGCCATGAGGCAAAGGAAAGCATCAGGATGCCGAAAGCAAATAACCCGGAGGCCTTCATTACACGGAAACGCAGGTTGGTGCCCGCTTTCGTCAACGCCATGTAGACGGCACCCGTCATGGCGCCAAACCCGGCGGCACTCTCAAACCAGCTAAACGTTGTGGCATCGCCGTTGAACATCTCTCGCGCGATTACCGGGAGCAGCGTGGTATAGGGAATCACCAGCAAGCTGGAAGTACCCAACAGCAGAATCAGCGACGAAAGATGCGGGGAGTGACGCAGGTAGCTGAATCCTTCCTTCAACCCCTGCCACGTACTCTCCTGCTTCACCTCAGGTGCCGAAAGAGACAACTTCATTGCCAGCAGCGTACCCAACACTGCAATAAAGCTCACAAAATTGGCCGTAAAGCATACTGCTTCCCCGTAAGTACTCAGCAGGATTCCGCCTACTGCCGGGCCCACCATCCGCGCCGCATTGAACGCCGAAGAGTTGAGCGCGATGGCGTTCGGCAGGTCTGCCCGGTCCGGCACCAGTTCCACCATAAGCGATTGCCTTGCCGTTACGTCAAACGTATTGACGACACCCTGTAACAGACTGAGCACACCAATCCAAAAGACACTGTAATTTCCCAAAAACACCAGCAGTGCCAGCGCCCCGGCTTGAAACATCAGGCCGCTTTGCGTAATGAGCAAAATCCGGTACTTATTGTGCCGGTCTACAAAACTCCCGATAAACGGCGACAATACCAGCGAAGGCACCAATGACAGAAATGAAATAAAACCCAGGATAAAAGCCGATTCGGTAAGCCGGTACACGAGCCAGCTTACCGCAATGCGCTGCATCCATGTACCCATCAACGAAATGGCCTGTCCGGTAAAGTGCAGTCTGTAGTTGCGATGTCTGAATGCTCGTAAGATGTACATGCTTAGCGATTGAGGGGTGCCGGGCTGGCGGTAACGATGCAAAATCCATACCACAGTCGGCACGAAAACTTTTTCGCTAATTCCGACAATTATGCGTAATTTTACAGCTTGAAACTGAACAGATTGTTCAATAACCTTATATTTAGTTTATACATATGAAATTTTTCATTGATACTGCCAATCTTCAACAGATCAAAGAAGCCCAGGATCTTGGCGTACTGGACGGAGTAACCACCAATCCGAGCCTGATGGCCAAAGAGGGAATCACCGGACAAGACAACATCATTAACCATTACAAAGCCATCTGCGACATTGTAGAAGGCGACGTAAGTGCGGAGGTAATCGCCACCGATTTCGACAATATCATCAAAGAGGGAGAGGCCCTGGCAAAACTCAACGATAAGATCGTGGTCAAAGTACCGATGATCAAAGAAGGTGTGAAAGCCATCAAATATTTCAGCAGCAACGGCATCAAGACGAATTGTACATTGGTATTTTCATCCGGGCAGGCATTATTGGCTGCCAAGGCAGGCGCGACCTACGTATCGCCCTTCCTGGGCCGCCTGGACGACATTTCAACAGATGGACTGTCCTTGATTGAAGACATCCGGTTGATTTATGACAACTACGGATACGAAACGCAGATATTGGCTGCATCGATACGCCACGTGATGCACATCGTGGAATGTGCAAAAATCGGAGCGGACGTCATGACAGGTCCTCTTTCCGCCATATTGGGCTTGCTCAAACACCCGCTTACGGACAATGGTCTCGCCCAATTCCTGGCAGATCACGCCAAAGCAGCCGGAAAATAATTTACCCAAAGCCCACGGTTCCGGCCGTGGGCTTACCAACAGGTGTACCATGGTAACAGCAACTGAAAAAGATCAAATTACCGCCGAGGAAAAGTTTACCCGCCTGCTCCGCCAAAACAAACTGAAGGTCACACAACCCCGGCTCGGTGTATTGAAAATCATCTCCGAAAAAGAAACCGCTATCTCCCAGCCGGAACTTGAGAAAATGCTTGGCGATACCGTCGACCGGGTAACCCTTTACCGGGTATTGGCTACGTTCGAAGAAAAGGGGATCCTCCATAAAATATTTGACCTCCACGGTACTGCTACGTATGCGTTATGCTCAACGGAGTGCGATGAGCACCACCATCACGACGAACATGTACACTTCATCTGCTCTTCCTGCAACAGCATCTATTGCCTCGATGACATCAAGCTACCCAAAATAAACCTGCCCGAAGGATACCAGCTCCAATCCGTCGGCATCAATGCCGTGGGTCTCTGCGCCGAATGCAAAGCGCTCACTAAATAGTACTCCGCACTACTAAAATCATACACAAATACTTGCTAAAAAACTATATTATGTATTTTTAACACAATTAAATACAATTAATTGTATTGGTTACATTCACCAAAAATCAACCCATACGCTTTTAGCAAAACCATTGCTTTTATACCTATTAACCGCATTAACCTGTCATTCCGCTTTCCAACGGAATATTCCACTAAAACAAATTGGTATTTTAAGCTAAATTTATAGCAATTATCAAAATAACTGATTACTAATCAAAATAATAATTACTATTACATAAATAATAACTACCTACCTTAATTTAGCACAGGGTCGCGTTGCTTTCTTAAATCGGTGTTACTTATTTTTGTATCTTAGCAAGGTAAATGAGTTGGTTAAAGACACGCATTAGGCGTTTCATAGCGTTCTGTAAAACCCCGAAAGGCAGCGTAATCGTTGCTTCGCTAATCGTCCTGCTCGTACTCTTTTGTATGGCACTGCCCAAACGCCTCTTCCTCACCCCTACTTCCTACGTAATCGAAGACAAGGATGGAAACCTGTTGGCGGCTTCCATTGCGACAGATGGACAGTGGCGTTTTCCGGCTGCAGGTGCGGTTCCAGACAAATTTGCCAAGTGCATCGTTGCCTTTGAAGACAAGCGATTTTACGTGCATCCGGGGGTAGACCCGATTGCGTTGGCGCGGGCGGTTTTCCAGAATATTTCCGGTAAACGGGTCGTCAGCGGCGGCAGTACACTCAGTATGCAGGTAATCCGGATGAGCCGCAATAAACCCCGCACCGTCTGGCAAAAATTTATCGAAGCCTTTCTGGCCGTCAGGTTGGAAGCAGGCTATCGAAAATCATCCATTCTGCGACTATACAGCGCGAATGCTCCCTTTGGAAGCAACGTGGTCGGACTGGATGCCGCCGCCTGGCGTTACTTTGGCCGCCCTCCCAAACAGCTTTCCTGGGCAGAAACAGCCATGCTTGCCGTACTGCCCAATGCCCCCAGCCTCATTCACCCCGGGCGCAACCGGACGGTATTGCTGGCCAAACGCAATGCACTGCTAGACAGGCTGGCGTCAATGGGTACCATCGATTCCAGCACCGCTGACCTTGCCAAACTGGAACCCTTGCCGGACAAGCCCCATCCGCTCCCACGGGTTGCCCCGCATCTGCTGGAACGTTTCAAAAAGGAATACAGTCAGCTGGGGGTTGCCCAGACCCGCATCCGGACGTCGCTCGATGCCGAGCTGCAGCAGCAGGTGGTCAACATCATCGACCGTTACCACCGCAACCTCAGCGCTAACGGCATTCACAATGCAGCTGCACTGGTGCTGGAGGTGGAAACAGGCAAAGCCCTGGCTTATGTGGGCAATGTGCACACACCCCGGTCAGATGAATCCGAAAACCAGGTGGACATGATCACATCGCTGCGGAGTCCCGGCAGCACCTTAAAACCCCTGCTTTACGCGGCTATGCTTACCGACGGACTGATACTGCCCCACACGCTCATCCCCGATATTCCCACCCAGATCGGGGGCTATATGCCACAGAATTATGACCTCGGATACGACGGGGCCATCCCGGCATCCCGGGCGCTGAGCCGTTCGCTCAACATACCGGCCGTGAAAATGCTTCAGCAATACAAGTACCAACGGTTTCACCCGTACCTGAAACGTGTGGGCATCCATAGCCTCACCCGGCCTGCCGATTTTTACGGCCTCTCCATGATCCTCGGCGGATGCGAAGTTACCCCGTGGGAACTGGCGGGCACCTACGCCAGTATGGCCCGCACATTGAATCATTACGAGCGCTACCACGCGAATTATAACCCCGCAGATTACCACGCACCGACTTACCTGAAAAACGACGCCCAATCGCCCGAAAAAGGCACTGAGCGGGCATCCATTATTGACCATGCCTCCCTTTACTTTACATTTCAGGCCATGAACGAGGTGATGCGGCCCGGAGAAGAAACGCTGTGGGAACAATTTGGATCCTCCAAAAAGATTGCCTGGAAAACCGGTACCAGTTTTGGGTTCCGCGATGGATGGGCAGTGGGCCTCACTCCTGCCCATGTGGTTTGCGTATGGGTCGGAAATGCCGACGGTGAAGGCCGGCCGGGCCTTACGGGTATCGAAACAGCAGCGCCTATCTTGTTTGACATATTTGACCTGCTGCCCGCTTCCGGCTGGTTCCCAGCTCCGCTTGATCGCATGGTGCAAACTGCGGTATGCCGGGAAAGCGGCTATCTGGCCGGGCCTGACTGCCCCCATGCCGATACGGTGTACATTCCCGTTCCGGGCCATCGGTCTGCCGTTTGTCCTTTTCACCAGACCATACACACGAACCCGGAGGGTACGTTGCAGGTAACGGCCGACTGCATCCCACCGGATCAACTGGTATCGGCCAAATGGTTTGTGCTGCCACCCGCCATGGAATACTACTACAAACCCCGTCACAGCAACTACCGGGAACTACCGCCATTCGCTCCCGGATGCCAGCCCGGCGGCGAAAGCCGTGTCATGGAAATGATCTATCCGAAAGATAATGCCAGGATCTATATACCGCAGGAAATCGACGGACAGCGTGGGCGTGTGATCTTCAACGCTGCCCACCGCAAAGACGGTACCCGGATATACTGGCACCTCGATGACACCTTCGTGGGCGAAACACAAACGTTCCATCAGCTGGCGCTCGATATACCCACCGGCCCTCACCGCATCACCCTGGTAGATGACAAGGGCGTCCGGATCAGTCAGCGTTTTGAAATTTTACAGAAATAGCCATGTTAGAGACAATTGATCTGCAACAGCTCATGGTTTTGGATATCGAAACGGTATCCCAAAAAGCCGCTTATACCGAATTGCCCGACCATTTCCAGCAATTGTGGGCGCATAAAGTACGCAATACCCTCAAAGAAGGGGAAACCGCTGCCGACGTATATCCGAATGCCGGGCTATACGCCGAATTCGGAAAAATCATTTGCCTATCGGTCGGGGTATTCCACCACCGGGGAGGCCGGATGGGTTTCCGGACCAAATCTTTTGTAAACGGGGATGAAAAGGAGTTGCTGGCCGACTTCACCGCGTTATTGCAGTCCCAGCCCCCAAACCTTATCCTCTGCGCGCACAACGGCAGGAATTTTGATTTTCCATTTATATGCCGGCGATTGGTCATTAACGGCTTACCCATCCCGCCACAATTGGACCTATCGGGAAAAAAGCCCTGGGAAAGCAACCATCTGGATACGATGGAGCTTTGGCGGTTCGGTGATTTCCGCAGCTATACGTCGCTCAGCCTCATGGCCGCGGTACTGGACATACCGACACCCAAAGACGACATCAGCGGCGAGGATGTGTACCGGGTATACCACGAAGAAAACAATTTGGACCGCATCCGCGTCTATTGCGAAAAGGACGTCATCACCACGGCACAAATATTGCGCAGGTTGCGTGGCGAACCGTTGATCGAACCGGACGCAATCAGCTTTGCGGAATAATGGTGATCGGTGGTCAGTGGTGGGTGGTCAGTGATCGGTGGTGGGTGATCGGTCTAAAGTAAATTAAGAACAATACATCATGAATAAAAATAAAATAACGGATAATAAAATCGATACTTTTACAAAATCAGAGAGCCGAAAGCTGATCGCTGATCGCTGAAAGCTGATCGCCAATCTCAATATTCAACATCAAACATGTCAAATAAAAAAACCCAAGCGTTTAAACATATCCTGACGCAACTGATTTCCGATGTGATCGAAAAATCAGGAAACAAACCCCTGAATTACAAACAGGTGGCAGCGAAGCTCAACCTCACCGATACCGAATCGCGCAATACCATCCAGGACATCCTGCAGGAGGAAGCCCGCATGGGATCATTCAAGGAGGTTGAAAAAGGAAAATATATACTGAAAGAACTGAAGGCATTCGTTGTGGGCCGCGTGGATATGACGGCCGACGGTTCAGCATTCATCGTGCCCGAAGATGAATTCGAGGACGATATCTACATCGCTCCCCGTAAATTGCGGCAGGCATTGCACGGCGACCGCGTAAAGGTGCACGCCTATGAAAAACGGCGCGGCAAGCGTAAAGAAGGAGAAGTGGTGGAGATTCTCGAACGCGCCCGCACAGAATTTACAGGCACCATCAACATATCGCCCCGCTTTGCGTTTCTGATTGCTGACGACCGGAAAATGCTGAATGACATCTTTGTGCCGCTGGCAGACCTAAACGGTGCACAGGACGGCGAAAAGGTGGTTGTAGCCATTACCGAATGGCCCCAGGACAGCAAAAATCCGGTAGGCAGAGTAAAACATGTGCTGGGAAAGAAAGGCGAGAACGACACCGAGATGAACGCCATCTTAGCAGATTTTGGCTTCCCTTTGGCATTTCCCGCCAACGTGGAAAAGGAGGCCACCGCTTTCCCATCCGTAATCTCTCCGGAGGAAATTACCAAACGCCGCGATTTCCGGCCGGTTACCACCTTCACCATCGACCCGGCCGATGCCAAGGACTTCGATGACGCGCTCTCCTTCCAGCAGCTTCCCAACGGCAACTATGAAATCGGCGTGCACATCGCCGATGTAACGCATTTCGTGCGGCCGGATCTGCCATTGGACAAAGAGGCCTTCGAGCGCGGGACCTCGGTTTACCTCGTAGACCGCGTCATCCCCATGCTCCCCGAACGGCTGTCAAACGACCTGTGTTCTCTACGGCCACACGAAGACCGCCTCGTGTTTTCCGCTGTGTTCGAAATGGACGAGCATGCCAACGTCATCCACGAATGGTTCGGCAAGGCCATTATCCATTCCGACAGGCGGTTCAGCTACGAAGAGGCCCAGGAGATACTCGAAAATAAAGCTGGCGAATTCAGCGATGAACTACTCAAACTGAACGAGCTTGCGTACATCCTGCGCGACCGCAAGTTCAAGCATGGCGCCATCAGCTTCGAAACGACAGAAGTTAAATTCAACCTGGACGAAAACGGCAAGCCCCTGGGCGTATACGTCAAAGAACGGAAGGATGCGCACAAGTTGATCGAAGATTTCATGCTACTGGCCAACCGCCGTGTAGCGGAATTTATCGGCAAACAGGGTAAGGGAAAAAACAAAAAAACGTTCGTTTACCGGGTGCACGACGTGCCAAAAGAA
Source organism: Parapedobacter defluvii (assembly GCF_014642075.1). GTDB lineage: Bacteria > Bacteroidota > Bacteroidia > Sphingobacteriales > Sphingobacteriaceae > Parapedobacter > Parapedobacter defluvii. The sequence continues at coordinate 22,831 of NZ_BMIK01000016.1, forward strand.
GAAAGCATCACCGCGTTTGCGCAATTTGCGGCCCGGTTCGGATACAAACTCAATACCAAGTCCGACCGGGAGACTGCCCGCTCGCTCAACGCGCTGATGGAACGCGTGGAGGGTACCAAAGAGCAGAACGTGTTGACCACGCTGGCCATCCGTTCCATGGCCAAGGCCATTTATACCACCAAGAAGACCAGCCATTACGGACTGGCATTTGACTACTACACCCATTTTACTTCTCCCATCCGGCGTTATCCCGACGTGATGGTGCACCGCTTACTGGAACACTACTTATCGGGCGGCAAGTCCGTTAACGCCGAAGCATACGAGAAGTTATGCGAGCACGCCTCCCAAATGGAAAAGAAAGCAGCCGACGCCGAACGTGCGTCCATTAAATACAAACAGGCCGAATTCCTACAGGATCAAGTGGGCGAAACCTACCTGGGCATTGTTTCCGGTGTAACCGAATGGGGTATGTATGTCGAGATCGAAGAAAACAAATGCGAAGGCATGGTCCGTTTGCGCGACATTACCGACGACTTCTATGCCCTGGATGAAAAGAACTATGCCATCATCGGCCAGCGGAAGAAAAAGCGGTACCAGTTGGGCGACGAGGTGCAGATCAAAGTGAAAAAAGTCGACCTGGCGAAACGGCAGATCGACTTCACGTTGATTTCTTAGGAGCGCTGAAGTTGTAAATTATTGGTATCTTTGTGGATAATACTCACGAGAAAATGGCGCCATCTATTAAAAGCAAAGAATCCATTCTTAACGCTCTTGCCGAAAAAAAACAAGAGCTCAGGCGCTATGGTGTGAAAGAAATCGGATTGTTCGGAAGCTATGCAAGGGGTGATTCACACCGAGATAGCGATGTCGATTTATTGGTGGATATCGAAAAGGAGCATAAGACGCTACGCAATTTTTTGGCTTTAAATTATTATCTTGAAGACTTATTGGGCACAAAAGTCGACTTGATCACAAAACAATCGCTTAGTCCTTATATCGGCCCCCACATCTTGGATACCGTTGCCTATGCATCTCTCGGCAATTGAGTTTATCCGGCATATTTTAGCGGAATGCGATTACCTTTTGAAAGAATCGTCCCAAAATAGCTATGACGATTTCTTAGTTGACCAACGCCTTTCAAAAGCGATTTGCCGAAGTTTAGAGATTATTGGCGAAGCAAGCAATAAAATACACCCTGATTTCAAATCAAAATACCTTTTTGTTCCTTGGCGAGAAATGAGCGATTTAAGAAATCGCATTATTCACCATTATTTCGGGATTGATTATGATATCGTTTGGGATACCGTGATCTCGGAGATCCCAACGCTTCGCGAATATTTGACCATCATCCTTGAGCAGGAGAAAGCGTGATGACCCGCTCAACCCTCTTCTTTCAAACAGATTTTGATTTATACTGCAGACTATTCAGAATAATTTGATCGGTATGATAGACCACATGCACAACAACGGTAGCTGACTCCAAACCCGGGTCGGTTTTTACACGAGGGTCAAGGAAACTTTCGGCGTTGACGATTCGATAGGTAAAGTTTTTATGTTTAGCTGCCATACCTGTGGCCCATTCAACTATTTTTTTGTTAAGTATCCTACTGACCAGTTCGTCTAAGCCCTCCTTATTTTTCTCACTGTCATAAATTTCGTGCGGCCAAGGTTTGTAAGAAAAGCGTTTGTAGTGTTCCATCATTGATTCTTTTAATCGTTAAAATAATCGTGCCATTCATCGTCTTTATCCATATTATGTTCAGGATCGTAATCCATGTAATTCCGATCATACGTACGCTCTAATGAATCATCGGGAAGTACGTCTGATTCGGTCCGAGGGTCCGACGGTAACGAGTCGTCGGCAATACCGTATTTCACCGGATACGTCGGATGTTCACTGCTGCGTTCCCACCGCTGCTGATCCCGTTCGTTTTCCCTACACTCAAGCATACGGAATAGGCATAACATCGCGACTATGTATTTTGCGAAACCCTTCATGGTTGTTTGATTTCCTTAACACGGATAGCCTTAGTCGCCAGCCGTGTCTGCACCACACGTTGTGCTTTCTCCCTAGCGTCCTGTATGTTACGGGCCTCTACTATCACGTCATGACGTGAGATACAAGAATTAATCTTGGCTTCAACCCGTACCTCGAACATGCGGGTGCGGGATTGAAAAGCGATGAAACTCGTAAGCAGAAGCACGGTCGCACAGAAAAAAGTAAACTTTTTCATCCTTACTGGTATTTTTTTCGCCACCATTTTTCTTCGATGTAAGCAGCTATATGTTTGGCATCGTATAACAGAAGAGACGAGGTTCCTTCACGTACATAAAATTCATGACGAGCTCCCCCAACTACATTTCTGTTAAATAAAAACACAGGCTCATCATCACTTTTATTAACTGTAATGCAAAATAACCGCTTGTCTTCAACGGTAACAAACCTTCCCTTTATATAGTGATAGACCAAGACGGGGTCGTTTCCGAAAAAATATCTTTTCATGGTTGAGAAAGACTTAATGTAATCATCTTCGTTGTTTTTATTCTCCAACTCAACACCGACAATTTTTCCGTTATCTTTTACGCCAATATAGATGTTCCCTCCATATTTATTCATAAAAGAGCAAATGACTTGAGCCACTTCTAACCCCATATTTCTAGGTTTAGGGTTTCCATTTTTATCCTTTCCAGGTATTGTCCCAAAAAGAAGAGGTTTGAATTCTACGGTCTCACTTTCTCCGTTTTTAATAAGTTCTTCATGTTGATTGAAGATCATTTCAACCTTTTCATCAATCAACTTCCGCTCATGATTTTGAAAAAACTCGAGATCCCCCCACCAGTTCTCTTTTTGGTAGGGCGTCCAGTCAAATGGTGTTTTCAGGATGGTGTGCCAATCTGCCCATTTCTCTTGCGGTAACCCTTCATAGTAGCGTTCCGAATCCCAATAATAAACTTTGTCTGACTGGTCTGCCGTGTCGTATCCGAGGTTTTGGTACAGTATATATTCGGTATCGAGGTTCAGCATCAACTCATCTACGTCATAACCTGTTGATATGATATGAGGGTCATTGGCATCAAGTTTAATGGTTCGGTGAATAGTTAGCTCTGCTTCATCATCTTCTGCATCAAGAAGATTTACGTCCCGAACGAGTATAACCACTGCATCACCGTACGGTGTCACTTTGTCTGCCTTTTCAGGATTTTCCAATGCCCATACCCGATGGGGATTCCCCTCATAAAACGATTGAAGTTCTTGCCATAGTTTTTGCGACTCGTCGGATTTACGAAACATTTCCGGGATATCGGTATTGTTTTCAATGGGTAAGTTTCTGGGACCCTCGACTTTTTTACCTATAGCATTGTTTCCAGTCTCCTCCGCATCACCTAGTTCAAGACGACGGTAATCAATCATTTCCTGAATCTTTTCATAGAAATCAAACGCTTGTTTCCTTGCAACAATTGGTTGTTCATGCACAAACACCCTATTAACAGATACATGAACATCTGTTGCACCCTGCTCATTAGCGATATATCGTGCATGACGGACGACATAATGGATTTTAGGTTCCATATTTTACTCTTTTTTTAGGTTAGTATGATATATTTCTGATCATTCAATCCGCTAAATTCGCAAATGGTCGTTTGCCATATTGCCTCAAGAACGCTTGTATTAATTCTCTTTCGGTCCCCCGAGGGTCGCCATTCGGCAATGTCTTCCAACAAACCACAAGCTGCTTTGCATCTTTCAACTGTTAAATTAGCCTACATCCAGTGATCACAAAACTGGATTCTCCAGTTTTTCTGACGGATTCAATGTTGTTGAAATCTATCAGAGTGAAATGAATTAATAAATGTATTAGGACAAGATTGAGAGGTATGTTCACGTTCGTTTATTCAAATTTTAAATATGCTGAACCTTTTCGGCAATCATAACAATTATATGTAAACCATTGAAATTTCCTTCGTTGGCCGGGGAGTAAGTAATCCCCTCCTATTGCATAGGTTTCCTGGGTATTGACAATATTGCCTGACTTATCTCTGTATTCCATAACAAATTTTATAAAGTCAACTGCTGTCTTAGAATTGTTAACTACCGTTCCCCAACCTTGTATAATACCTCCACGCAGTAATTCATATTTCCAATGCTCAAGCTTCACATTTTCTTTTATATCTGACATCAATACGTATTTTTCTATATCAGATTTTCCATTCATATCGCCTACGGTATTAATAACGACAAAGTTATAACTATCAATTATCGTCCAACCGTTTCCTGCTTTCTCTACAACGAAAACGACATTTCGCCCCAAACTTGCTTCAATAACTTCCACAAGGTATGTTTGAAAGCCAATAGATTTAGAAGTAAGTTGCCAATTGTCAATTCTATAATAGGAATAATTTTTCAATACCCCATATTCATATCTAGTACTGAATAAGCCAGAACTCTCTGCCTTATTGTACATCAAATAGTTTAATGCATTGTTAACTGTTTTTTCTGGGCTATTTAAAAATTGATCCAGTAATTTACCTCGGAAATAGTAGCCAAAAAAACAGGTCACTGCAATTACTCCTAAAATCACAAAATGTCTTTTTTGAAAAGTTATGGTCATGTTATATCTGAAATCAAAATCATTAGGCTTTTTTCATCCTATGACCCGTAAGTAACACCTTCACTAAAAACTCTCATAATGAAGTAATTAAATGAAACGATAATTCATCATTGTTAACAGAGTGGGGCTTGCGTTTATATATTTTTTGTCTGCAAGTAGTGAATTAATCTTATATTATTGCTTTCGGCGAGCGATATTGCTGATTTTGTATAAGAACTATTGCTAATTACCAATCCCTCCCTAGCATTGTAGAATTTCATGCCTGCGACCACTTCTTGCACAGCCTTATTGTTAATGGCTGTTTTGCTTTTCTTGCATTGTATTGCAATTTTCCGCTCCGCTTTAACAATAATTAAATCTACCCCCTGATCCCCGCTTCCTTTGGTTCTTCGCACCTCCCATCCTTCGTTTTTCAGTTTAGTTTCACAAAAAATCTCAAATTGATGACCAGTAAAATTTTCAGAAAACGAATCTGTCTCCATTAATTTCAACTGACGCTCCTTCACCATTTCTTCGATCATTACCGCTATTTCTTTGTATGTAAATCGCTTACCTGACGGACTAGCCCAATCATCCATGGTGGCCACATAATCGCTTAAATAGTTGTCAATAAAATATTTCACCCCTTTCGTCTCCCAATTGGTTAAGATTTCGGTTCCATACGGATCCGTAAAAACTAATTGCCTTCTCTGAACGGCAAGCACATCAATATGCTTATTGATGATCTGCTTACAACTGGCAAGACTTTTTTTTCTATTTGTTTCAATCTCCTTCTTTAGTTGCTCTTTGTGTATTTTTGATTTGTCAGAAGAAGAAGCTATACCACTAATCAAAACAATCACGATGATAACTACAATAAAAGTATCCATCCCAATAAAAAAGATTGTCAACTACACTTAATCTACTAAATTTACTTATCGACTAATTCTTTCCCTGAACTACCGATTGGGTAAATCTTTTAAAGAACTCACTTACCACTCTTTTTATTTTCGCTGCATGTTGAATGTCTGCTGTTGTATCCATAACTGTACGACTAGAATAATTTAATTTGCAGTATAGCGTTTTAAGGACCTATAAAAGCCTATATTTCTAAAAAATCCTTAACTGCATTTAAATTGTATACATCAATATTTAGCCTTTGCATAACACTTACTTGTGCACCGGATATTAGAACGAATTTTAAATCGTAGATGAGGTTTTCGATGACATGTTCGCCAACAAGCTCCTGTATATTTTCTTCAGGTTCATAATAAGTTCTTGTTTCGGAATTGTAGTGATAAGTGTAAATATAGAAACCGTTTATGGTTATATCATTCCTACCATACTTGACAGCAGACCGTTCGCTTTGGTGAGATGCAACCAAGTCTCCGTTTAAAAAGGAATAATTTATTGGGATATACCCGTCGGGAATCATCGACCACGAGCTATCCATATCATTAGGAAACCTGACGTAAACCAATACAATTCCGTTATCATAGTAATCAGCATAGTCAGGTACCGGAATAATACTGCTCTTCAAATATCCTCTAAATCCCCATTCATAGTTTTCTTCAATACCCACCTCATTAAATTTATGGTTCTTTATAATGACTATTTTTGCTCCATTGCTATTGGCCGGCCGCAAGCTAATAGGCATTCCCCACCCTGATTCGGATTTAGGGCCGTAGAACATCGCATCTGTTCTGTCGAAATAAAAATCATTCACGGTACCCATTGATATCTCTGGAGACCCTTCTCCGCTGAAAATATAGGAGCCAGGGTTTCCCGGTGTTCCAGGAACCCCGTCATCGCCTCGCAAATTCAAGGGCGAACCCCATCCTGAAGTCGTTTTAGGCCCATATAGATTGGCACCCTTCTTATCTAAATAATAATCACCTAAATTGCCTACATCATGATTAGGCATGCCTAGACCATTATAAATAGTTGAGCCATCTGCACCCGAATTTCCTGGCTCACCTTGTGGTCCTACGGGACCACTTTTTTCGCAACTGTCTAAGCTGAATAGGCAAATAAACGCGAATAAAAATTGCTTTACTGGAATGATGTTAATTTTCTTCATACTGCCTAAAAATAAAAATGTTTTGGACTAAAGTAGCGCTTATTTTAAGGCGTCTTCAAGCCTTCCGTTAATAGCGCAGCCCTTTTACTTGTTGTTCTTTCCTTTTTCTATTATTGCCACACGGATCAGAGTCAATAGAACTACGATCAATAAAGTATAAATCATAATATTGTTAGCTTCCCTTTCCAGTGATTGTCGGATGTAGGGCAAATAGCCCTCTGAATCCTTCAATATTACCTCTTGGTTTAGCCAACGAATAAATATATAAGCTATTGTCAACGTTATGAGCCCCTGAATAATAATCATTTTAGATTCATGTTTCATGAAAGCTTTTCTTTTTCGAATTGTCAAATTATTTACGACTCTGCAACTTAGTGCAGTGGCAAAAGTATCCCATCTTTCCCACCTTTCTTTACGGGAAACCATAATTCGTTTAGTTCTGTAATTGTGGAAAGCTGATTGTTTTCCATTTATTCCATATTTATCTGTATCAATTTCAATCATAAAGAATAAGCGCAGACCTACACCTGCTTGTGTCTTAGAGGTTCGGGAAAACCCTGGCGACAACAAACAGGGAGGCCTGCGCTTATCCGCAGGCACTCAGCCTATCTGCCCCTGTCGCCATAAAAGAAATTTCCCGATTTCTAAGACAAGTCCAATAAAGCTAAATGCTCAATTATTTGTTATGTATATAAATATGCTATCTCATACACTTATTGTTTATATTTATAGCTTGGTTTACGAAACTCCACTTCAAAGGTAACGATAAAATTAAAATTACGCGGTAATAATTGATTACCTAACTTATGTACTCCAGATCAGCGCAAATCAGATGCTCCGTTTGGACGGCTACTCCCGTTTAACCACTTTCTGTATATCGAGGTTACGGAACAGCACGCCGGAATTAATCGTAGCCGTGTTTTCCCATCCGATGTTCAGGCTGGTCACGTACATGTCGGCCAGGGAGGAGTTTTTCAGGTATCCTTTTTCCTGTGCCTTTTTGAAACTCGCCGTCAGATCATCCAGGATATTCCGCCTCACGGAGACCCATTGCTTATCGTGCATGGATCGGTCAATCACCTCCTTGCTGGATAGCATGTAGATGTACTTACCGGATGCGTCATCTTTGCCGATATCCTCCGCCATGTAGGCAGGTACATCCCGGTACCGGTAATCGTAAAGCGGGAAGCCGAACCACAGGAAATCTCCCTGGCCCGGCGACTCGGGATTGCCGTCCTGCAAGGTAATGAATACCTGGAATTGTGCGGAATGCAGGCCCTTGTTAAACGCGGATTCAGGCATCTTCAATTCGCTGAAAAGCAATTTGGCATCCAGCTGGACCAACAGGGCTTCGATTTCCGACAACCTGGTAGGGGTTTGGAACGCCTGCTCCAACAGGAGATGGGGCCAATAGGTTCCTTCTTCCCTTGGTTTATCGTATTCATGTTCTGCCATCACTTCCATCCGCACACTGACTACGTCGTCTTTCTTACTCAATCCCAATGTTTTCCCCCGGTTTTCATATACGATTTCTCCGCCCGGCAAAACGGTCTTTTCACTGGAAAGTGGATACCTGGATCCCCATTCGGCAATACGCCAGCGCACAGGCTGCGGATGTTCGCCGAAGGGAAATAGGTATTTTCCGGACTGCTGATCGCTGGTATTCGTTCCGGAGAGCGCCAGGCCATTGCGGAAGCCCGGATCATCAAAAATCGAAAGGGTGTCATGTACCACCCGCTCCTGTGCAGTCGTGGCATTTCCGCTTCCGCAGGATTGTACGATAAGGCCTACCCATGCCGGCATTGTCAAAAAAGAGAGCTTTCGGTTCATCTGTTTGTTTTATAGTGCTGATTTTCAATAAGGATACTGATCTGCTATTTCCCAGTTGTCCGTCCGGAACGGGATCGCTCCCAATCCGGCCGTGTTTTTCAGGTTGGCCCGGACGGGGTAATTTTCCCAACCGTACCGTACGGCGGCAATGTGCGGCACATCGGCGCTCGTAAGGCGTATCCGGCCATCGGCGGTAAGCGTTGCCCTGGCGGGGTGAAACCGTCGGTCGTCTCCCGCTACTTCAAACCCGGTTATCTCGCTGTCGGGTCCGCCGAAATCGGCCGTTCCTTTCTTGTAGGAAACCCAGGCCGTCTTTCCTTCCAGTTTTACGTTTGCTACATCGGGCCCGGAAAACGGCGCCGATAACCCACCCTGTACAAGTTGCACCGCTGCCAACGACATGCGCCGACCCAACTCCCATTTCCGGTACGGGTGGATATCCAGGCTATCGCCCAGGTCAAATGCCGTTACCAGCCGTGCGCGGGGATCATCGTCCAAAACACGCCGCTGGATATCGCGCAGCAGCGGCCAGGCTCCGGGAACCTGGTTGCCGCTTTGCCTACCATCGTATCCGGCTAATTGCACACCGATGAACGCCAGGCTGTCATCCCGCCAGGCTTCCCGCCACGATTTCAAAAAAGTTGGCAGCAGGTACTGATATTGGGATGATCGGTGGCAGTTGCTTTCCCCCTGATACCATAAAACACCACGGACGGGATAAGACCGCAGCGGATGGATCATTCCGTTATACAGGTAAGCCGGTGCATGATTCTGTCCGGGAACATCCCAGCTCAAGGGCCATTCGGCCGTTACCTCCCCTCCTGCTTTCTGCACGTCCAGGTAACCGTTGTACCGTTCCAACATCGCGCTGGCCTGCGGTATGGCGCGGAGCGAATCGACGGGTATCCAGCTCTCTACACCCGTTCCTCCCCAGGCGGCTTGCAGTATGCCCACTGGAATGCCCAGTTGTCCATTCAGGTGAATCGCGAAGCTCAGTGCCGCCGCGGAGCACCCCCATGCATCCGGCGAGTCGGCTTTGATCCACTTACCCACTGCTGTTTCCTCCGGCTGTGGCGACGGCCATTGCTGCTGCATGAAAAAACGGATAGCGCCATTTTTCCACGTTGAATCCAATTGCTGTACCACATCGCTCTGCCAAGCCCGCATTTCCAGGTTGGACTGCCCGGAGGCTACCCACACTTCGCCGATGGCGATATCCTGAAATTCCACTGTGGCAGTCCCACAGCGGATCTGCATCGTCAGGCCGGTGGCCGCTTCCCTGGCTGGCAGGACCACCCGCCAGCTGCCATCGGGCCCCGCCAAGGTACTATCCCTGCGGTTAGCCAGCACGACACACACCCTACTTCCGGGCTTGGCAGTACCCCATACGGGAATCGGCTTTTCACGCTGCAACACCATGCCGCTGCCGAATAGAGCCGCTGGTTTCAATGACGCCTGTTCGGGTCCGGGTACCGTTGGATAACGGTTAAATGCGCGGAGCTCGGTTGCCGGGCCACCGATAAATGGTCCGGTCCTGCCCAATCCGAAAAAAGGCAGGATATTCTCCACGCTTTCCTTGAAAATCCGCTTGCCCTGCGAGAGGTCGACCAGCTCAGCTTTCCATTGCCTCCAATGCTCCCGGTCCACCCATGGAGCGCGGTATACCTTCAGCCGGTAGTTGTGTTGGGCCAACAGTTGCCCTTCTTTCACAAATTGCTCGGCGATGCGGGTATGACCGTACTGCTTCCTTCCCAACTGAACCAACAGCTTCCCGTTACGGTTGGCAACGGTCAGAAAATGAAAATCTGAGGAGTCGCTGTAGTTGAGCAGTAAACCGATTACCGGATCGTTGTCCGAGCGGACGGCCATGTCGACCGAAAGCGAATCCCAATACAGATGCCGATCGCCGGCATCCGCCCCAAGCTGCCGGGCTATGGCGATATCCTGACTCATTGCCGGGAATACCATACACCGGCCCAAAATTAAAAACACCGATACGGCTTTTACCAATTGCATAGGCTTTATCTAAATTCCATATTCTCAAACTCGTGGAGCATGCACGTTACCTGCTGGCCTATGCGCTCCCCGTTTCTATAGCAAACAGCGCGCACCTGGGAAGCTCCCAAGGGTATTTCCAGCGGTTCCCCCTCGTAACGGGTGGAATGGTGATCCACATTGGTGCCATCAAAGGTATAATATATACTTGTTCCCGGCGCTTCACTGTCCAATTTTACCTGCCATTTCCCGTTTTCATCCTTCATGCCCGCTATAATGGGGTTGTACATGCTTTTGGCGTAGTTTATATCCGCCCGGTCAAAATACACCATCCGGTTTTCCACCCGATGGAAGAAGTCCTCCCAGTTTTTGCGTGCTGCGGGCGACCAGAACGCTTCCGAAAGGGCCAGCGCCCTTGGCCACGTCATGTATTCGACATGCCTTTCGGTGGGTACGCTTTCCGTCCACAGGTTACCCTGGCCACCCAGGATGAACGCTTCGTCTCCTCCCTCCGGAACCACCGTGAAGTCGTAACAATGTTTTAACCGGACAATGGCTGGAATCACGTTCACCGGTTCCGACGAAAACACGCCCTGTGCAAAATCCAGATAGGTTTCGCGGGAAGGTGTCATTACCACCTGATACCCCTGCCGGGATAATTTGGCACCTTCCTCGTGGCTGGTCCAGGCATAGACCACCGTTTCTTTATCCAGCAAGCCCGGTTCTTCCAGGTAACTGCTATACCAACAGGCCGTGTGCTTACCCTTAGCCCGCACGTTATCCTGCATGCGCTTAAAAAAATACCCCTGCAGGCTTTCGGCGTTCGCCAGCCGCTTTTCTTCCATCAGCGCTTTGCAGGCAGCATGTGCGTTCCAAAACGTATAGTTTACTTCGTCGCCTCCGGTGTGGATATAGGCATCGGGGAATAGTTCCGCAATCTGCGAGAAGATAAGGTCCAACACCGTATATACTGAATCGTTTGCTGCGCACAGGACATTGTGCACATTTTCCATGCCTGCGCCGTTCCCCACGCTATAGGTTTCCCCGCTGCAGGAAAGATGAGGCAACGAAGCGATCAGGGCGAGGCTGTGCCCGGGCACATCGACTTCAGGAATGACCCTGATGAACCGGTCTTTGGCATACTGTACGATTTCTTTGATGTCCTCCTGCGTGTAATAGCCGCCGTACGTCGCCGGCTCGCCCGGCTGCGGGGCCAGCGAAGCCCAGGTTCCCGTGCGTTTGACGCGCCAAGCCCCGATATCGGTAAGTTGGGGCAGGCCTTTGATCTCGATCCGCCAGCCGTTATCATCCGTCAGGTGCCAATGAAACACATTCAGCTTGTGCTTGGCCATCTCGTCGAGGTATTTCAGCACAAATTGCTTTGAAAAGAAATGCCGGCTGACATCCAGCATCAGGCCACGCCAGGCAAACCGGGGGTAATCCCGTACCTGGTAACAGGGAACAGGCACCGTTTCGCGGGTTTTGTCTACCGCATTCGGGATCAATTGCAGAAAAGACTGGATTCCGTAAAAGAGGCCCGGTAACGCATTCGCCGAAATCCGCACCCCATCGTGCTCCATGACCATGTCGTAGCCTTCTTCGCCCAACGTATCCGCTTTCTTCCCGTTCAATGCCAGCACGATGGCTCCTGCTGTCGATCCATTGATTTGTACCGGAACGGAAATTCCCGTTGCCTGGGCGATTCCGGACGAGAGCCGGGACGCCAATTCCCGGAGGGATCCGTCGGCAATGACAATTGCCGTATTGGGACTGATTTCATACGACGCATGCCGATCCTCAACCTGAACAGGAATCGGAATAATAGGCGGGGCCGACTGGCCCCGCACGATCGTAAAAGATGGAAAAAGAAAAAGAATGGCAATAACAAAACGTCTCATCGGCTTATTAATTCAGTTCCACAGAAAGGTTATCGAATGAAATTTCCGCATTGCTCATCCGGTAATAGTAGAAACCTACCGATCCGCCGACATACGGGTTGTCATCGGGTACGGTGGCGTTAAGCAAGGCATCCCCTGAATCCAGGTTGGTCAGCTTCACACCGATCTCCCCCGGTGTTGCGGAAGATATTTCAACCCGGTAGGTATTACCTACGGAAAAGCCCGGCAGATCAACTGCCGAAACCACCATAATCCAGTCTTCGGGCCCACCTGCACCGGTCTTCAAAAACTGGATCCCATTGTCAAGCAGGCGCACCAGGTAGAACCGTTTCCCGTCGGATTGCACATTGAATATTACCCCCGGTAAAGCTCCTCCTTCGGACACCCGGATGTCGCAACCGAGTTTGAAAGAATTTCCATTTCCAACCTGCAGATCGAGCCATTGGTCCCGATAAAGCATGTGTGCATTGGTCCAATGGGCCTCCCCGAAGAGCTTTTCATTCCGGATTCCGAAGTTTCCCTCCATGATTTGCCAGCCTGCACCAATGGGGCTGGGGATTACGGATGCGTCGGTCAGCGCAACATCCGGGCGATCGAAGGCTTCTATCCATGCACCCGGCAGAATATCGACGGTTATGGGTTCAGCAGTCTTGCCCGCTACGGTGACCACCACCTCTGCCGGACTTTCGACACGCTGGGGTACGATAACGGTCAGCTCGGCGGGAGTTGCGGAAACAACGTCAACCGGAATGCCTCCGATTTTGACCAGGTTGTTTGCGGCGACCGGCGAAAAATACTGTCCCCTGATCACCAGTTGCTGACCTGCCCGGATCGTTTCCGGCACAAATTCCGCAATCACCGGTTGATGTGCCAGTACTACCGTCCTGACGGTTGACGGGAGTCCTTTGACGGTTACCATCACATCAGCAGTGACGGCTTCGATCTGCGGTACCATCACCTGCAGTTCTTTTAACCCGGCCGATACAACGGTAGCTGACGCGGTATCGAAGTGGACCTCGATATCCGATAGGACTTCCGAGAAACGATCCCCTTTGATGGTCAGCACGTCACCAACTGACGCCACTTCGGGGCTGAGTTCAAGAATGACCGGATCGTTATCCACAGGCCATTGTTTTTCTTCCTTTTGGCAGGAGAGCGCGGTCAACAAAACACCACAGGCACATATCCATCCAAACATATATCGATTATTCAATTTCATAACGGTTGTCGTTTTGTGACCGAAGATCAGTTTTCTGTATATTCAATCCTGAAAATCTGGATCTCAGCATTTGGGTTTATCTTGTTTGCTGCCACCGATGCAAGGCGCAACGGCATCCAATATTCGCCGTACGCGGGCGATCCATCGGGTTTTACCAACCGATTTGCCAGCAACTTGCAGGCAATCTGTCTAACGGTACCTTTTGCGGGAATAAACCAGTCTGTACTGCTCATATCTACGGCCGACGCGGGCATAGGTACGAGATTTGTTCCATTTTCTTCGTTGTATTGATGGACAAAATCCTCGTCTACAACCACTTCAAAAGGTAATTGATTAGAAATTGTGTAATTTGTGCTTACCTTGGAGTAAATCCAAAATCCGTCCGTTTGGTCCGCTTTTACCTGTACCGTATTTTCCTGGATTCCCGGGAAGTCGAATCGGATGTACGGTTCCTTCAGATTGGGCACAAGCAACGTCTCCATAACGGGTTCATCGGCCTTTTCGATGGATGCACCGACCACATATACCCGGCATGGCAGGGCCAGTTTCTTGCCTGCTGCCAAAGCTGTAGCAAGCGCTTCGGTGTTCAGCAGAAATGAAAAAGAAGCCCGGTAGTCATCCGCGTTCATCTTAACCGTTGTGCTGACCAACGAATAAACCTGATCGCCCAGCAATTCGTAGGGCTCGCTCAATGTCCTGTTGTACTTGTGTAGCAAGGTAGGATCCACCTCGATCTTTAACTGCACGTTTTGCTGGCCGATGCCGCTTTTTATCACATAAACGGGAATGGAATCCGTGCCCCAATTATACACGTTTACTTCCTGCAACCCCGGTTTAGCCAGGTATACCTTATCCGGCTCCATGTCATTCCACCTGTTTTCCTCACATCCCCAGGTGAAAAAAAACAGCAGGAAAATCCATTGAAAATAGCTACAACTTATTGTTTTCATCTTTATGTATTTTAGAGTAAAAGCCGATTACCATCCGTAATTCTGAGTTATGTTGGGCATTTCCGCCAATTGGCTTTGATGGATCGGAAACAGGTAATGCCGGGGCTGGAACACCATGTTTCCGGGGAACACCTGTGAAGTGCGCGACCAGGCATCCTCAAAACGGTTAGCGAGCAGGTTCCTCGTATAGTAAGGTCCATTAAACTCCTGTTCGGCAATCATCCACGTACGGATATCGTAATAGCGATGTCCCTCAAAAGCCAATTCTACCATCCGTTCTTTACGGATGAGTTCACGCAACAGCTGCTGGTTTCCGATCACCTCCGGGTACGCCTCCTCCAGCTTGTTCAGGCCGCTTCGTTCCCGGATCAGGTTCAGGTACCTGAACGCTTCCGTTTCGTCGCGGGCTGGTTTTTCGTTGCATGCTTCGGCATAGTTCAGGTAAATCTCCGCTAGCCGGTAATATGGCCAGCTGAACTGCCCCCACTGCCCCTGTTCCGTATCATTGGAGGGGTCGCTCATCCGGCGCCACAGGTATCCGGACTTTACGCAGTCTCCGGATTGGGTGTAAGGAGATGTTCCGCCGACCTGAAAAGTAACCAGTTTCTGGCCGTGGTAGGTATTTATATACCAAAAGCCGTTTGCCAGTACCGACGCATAAAAACGGGCGTCCCGGCCCACCGTACTCCGGTGTGCCTTGATGGGGGCCCAATTGTCAAGGGGATGGACAAAATCTTCCACAAAGCCATTTTCTGAATAACCGGACGCAGGATCAATGACGGGATTACCGTTGTTGTATCCGGTAATCGGAAATCTCCCGGTCTCCGCCATCGGATAGGTATCCACCAATTTCAGCGAGGGTGCATACCCGCCATAACCCGTCCGGACCACCTGCGGGGGTAATGTACGGGAAACGAACTGAAATGGGTCAGCATCCCACCTGCCCCAGATGACTTCTTCGTTCCAAAACTCAAAATACACCCCCATGTAGGATTTGATTGCTCTCCGGAAGGGATCTGCTTCTGATGTATTCCGGTACAGTGCATACCGATTGAGGTCGATGACCGCTTTTGCCGCATCTGCCGCTTGCTGCCACTTATTCGGATCTGTGGTTTGAGGGAACAGGAACTCACCCTGGTGATTCTTCAACCCCCGGTAAATGGCTGCTCCATTGAACAGGGGTCTCGCCATGTAAAGCAGCAGTTCGGATTTGGCTGCCAATGCCGTTCCTTTGGTTACCCTACCCTGCCAAGCCGCTTCGGTTATCGTTTCGGGCAAAACAGCTGCTGCCTGGTCGTATTCAGACGCAATAAAATCGATGTTTACGTCCAGCGGATGCCGGTCTATTTCTTCGTTTCGGATGGCGATGTCGCTGTCCTGATCTCCCCAAATAAACACCGGGCCGTATTTGCGGACCAGTAAAAAATAGTAGTAGGCACGGAGAAAGCGCGCTTCTGCCTTCATCACAGCTCGCTGTTGCTCGTTGATCTCCAAGCACATATCAACGTTGTTGATGAAGACCGTAGCCTGCTTGATCGCCTGGTAATTATGTTCCCACGTTTGATAATTGCCGGTAGCTGGTGTTTGTGCGCCGGCGTTCATATTCAGCCAGGGAACGCCGGATAACCAGGAATACAATGCCTCGTCACTCCTACCCGGCAAATCGCCGTCATTACTGAAAATGAGGTTTTCCTGTGGAAGAAAACTATACACATGGGCCAGGTACGACTCGGTTGTGTGCCGTTTACTGAACACTTCTTCCAAGGTAAGCTGGTTCTGCAGTTCTACGTCCAAGTATTTCTCGCAGGCGGCAAGAAAAAAGATGAACGGCAGTAATATGAGGTAATTTGATATTTTGTTCATGATATACTTTCTCCTTATAATACAACATTAACCCCCAGGTTGAAGACCTTCATTTGCGGGTACGACCTTCCGTCGCCCGTGCTCAATTCCGGATCCCACAATTTGAATTTACTGAAGGTAAGCAAGTTAACCCCTTGCATATAAAGTCTTATCGATGAGAAACCTGCTTGTTTATACCAATGTGAGGGAAAGGTGTAGCCGAGTTCAGCATTCTTGAGCCGCAAAAAAGTCATGTCGCGCAAGTAAAACGTAGATGACTGGCCGTTATTTTCATTGTAGGCCAACGACAGCCGCGCGTATTCCGCATCGGGATCGGGATTGCTGGGGCGCCATCTTTTTTCCGCCACATCTGCATAAATCTGGCCCTCAACCAGGATATTCGAATTTGGTCCCGTAATAGCTGTTCCACCGATCATGCGGCTCACATTGCCTACGCCGTGGAAAAACAGCGACAGATCTATGCCCTTGTAAGCGGTGCTCACACCGAATCCGTAGTTCAGCTCCGGAATGGGTGAATAGCCGATTCCAACGTAGTCGAAAACGTTCACCTCGCCGTCTCCATTGATGTCCTTATATTTGATATCGCCGGGCTTTACTTCCCCGAACATCTGCTTGGGATGGTTTGCGATGTCTTCTTCCGACTCGAAGAGCCCCATCGCGATCAGACCTGACACTTGGTTGAGCCGCTTGTTTTCAAATGACTGGTAGGGCCAGATCGGTGTCGGCTTGTCGTTATAGAGGACCTTGTTCCGGTTATAGGTAAAGTTACCTCTGGCCTGAACGTGCAGTTCGCCGAATGACCGGCTGTATTCCAACGAGGCATCGACCCCTTTGTTCTCCATCCGCCCTAAATTCACGTATTGGGGAACGTTGATTCCGACGATCGACGGGACGCTTTCCTGCAGGATATAAATTCCCTCGCGGTTTTCCCAAAAGTAGTCGGCAATAATCATCAGGTTATTGAAAAGCCCCAGTTCAAGTCCTGCGTTCCGCTTGATTGCGCTTTCCCAGGAGACATTCGGGTTACCGGGATGGCCGGTAGCAATGCCGCCTAAGTCACGCTGCCCCGTACTGCCGAACCGGTATCCGGTAGCGGATTTCATTTCGGAATTGTAAGCAAACCGCCTGTTTCCGCCGATCTGGTCATTCCCGATTTCCCCGATTGATCCGCGTACTTTTAACAGGCTGATCGTTGATGTCAGGTCTTTAAAGAAAGGCTCATTCGTGAGGATATAACCAAGTGCAAGCGACGGGAACAGGCCGAACCGTTTACCGGGAGCAAAGTTTTCGGATCCATTATACCCGAAGTTGCCCTCGATAAAGTACCGATCCAAAAAAGAGTAGGTAACCCGTGAGGCGATGCCGATATTCCGGTAAGGGAAGGCCGCGATGAAGTCTCCTGGAAAGTTGTCGGTGTGTTCCCTCATGGAGAACAAAATAAGTCCACCCACGCGATGGCGGTCCGCAAAATTCCGGTTATACGTGGTAGACGCTTCCAGGTTGATGGTTCGATTGCCCCGGTTGGATCTCGCCAAACTCAGGTAATCGCTCCCATCGGTATTCTGATGAAAAATCAGGTTGCCCGCTTCGTCCCGGCCGGTTGCATAAAAGGTTGCCGGACTTTTTCGTTTATCCAGTGTGGCGGCATTTACGGCATCCCAGGAAAATTTGACATTTGCCTGCAGGCCCGGCGTAACCAGCTCCGAAAAATCTTGCGTCACACTGATGAGGGATTGGGATGTATTCCAGAAATCTTCCGAATATCCGGTACTGTTCAGTGAATAATACGGATTATTGCCCACCAACGGCATGGCATGTGTACCGTCTGAATACTCCAACGGAATGGATATGGGCGGTGTTGACGTCAATATGCGGTACATGACCTCCATATCGACCCCCAATCGGTTCCTGCGTTCGTATTGATTGGATAGGTTCAGGCTCAATACTGTCGACGAAGTAAGGTTAATATCCAGGTTAGACCGGAAATTGAAACGCTGGTAGTTAAATTCCGGATTGTAATTTGGTGTAACCACCGGTTCAAAAATGCCATTCTCCCTTAAATGGGAACCCGAGACATAATACCGCGCAACACGCCCGCCGCCCGTTACATTCAGGTTCATGCGTTGATTGGTCGTACCCGGTTTAAAGATGGCATCCATCCAGTCCACATTGGGATATAAATCCGGGTCGGCACCGGTCAGGTACAGCTGTTTTACGTGGTCCGGAAACGGTACATTCTGCGTCCCTTCAAAACTGATGTCGTTATAATAATCCATCCATTGTTCGGCATTGGCCATTTTTACCATCCGCGTAGGTTCTAGGTAGCCCCGTTCGTACCGTGCATTGATGGTCGGCTTATCCTTGTCCTTACCTCTTTTGGTGGTTACCAATACAATGCCGTTGGCACCCCTGACTCCGTATACGGCAGTAGCCGTCGCATCCTTGAGGATCGAGAAAGACTCAATGTCTTCCGGGTCGACCAAATCCAGCGGCCGTTCGATGCCATCGACCAAAATCAAGGGAGTGCTGTTGGCGCCAAAGGTACTGACACCCCGGATCCAGAACTGGGCGCCCGTTCCCGGTTCTCCGGAAGATTGGATCGCGACGATACCCGCCAGCTGACCCGCAAGGCTGCTGCTGACCTTGGAAACCGGCTGATCTAATTTACCGGGTGTAATCGTGGTGATTGCCCCGATAACGCTCTCTTTGCGTTGGGTTCCGTACGCAACGACCACCACTTCATCCAAGTTTGCCTTCTCTTCCTTCAGGACAACCGAGACAACCAGGGAGGCATCGACCTGCACTTCCTGCGGTATGTAGCCGACGTTGCTGCACACCAGGATATCCCCCGGTTTGGCGGTCAGACGGAAGCGGCCATCGGCGTCTGTGGTTGCGCCGAGTTTCGTCTCTCTGACCGAAATGGAAACGCCGGCTAGCGGGTTTCCCAACGAATCGGTGACCTTACCAGTTACTTCCTGCTGGGATGGCTTCAGCGCTTCGCTGGGCAAGCTGATTTTTGTCTTCGGCAGCAGCGTAATGATATTTCCATTTATCCGGTAGTCAAACGGCTGCGATGCCATCAGGGCCGGCAGCACTTCGGAAATGTCCTTGTTTTTCACCGATAGGGTTACCGGTCTCGCCTGGTCGAAATACTCAGCCTTGAACAAAAAATTGTATCCGCTTTGCAGCTGGATATCCATCAGCACGGATTCGAATGAAGCTTTCTTCACCGTCAGGCTGATACGCTGCGCATATACATTCGCCGACACATTGAGCATACCGGCCAGCAGCAGTAGAAAGGTTAACTTCATAACCAAGAAATACTTAATCGGTTTATTATATTTCATTGATACGTTATGCATTTCGCATACGCACGCAGTAGGCACAGCCGATGTACATTTGATACTTCAGGCTATTTCACTAAGTTTGTATGCTGGGTTTATAAATTTGGATTTAGAACACCATCTTATCAGGCCCGGCTTTTTTCACCGGATTCCGATGGCTGTCGGGATCCGGCTTCTTTTTAAATGGGCCTTTATGCGTACTTATTGACTCATAATGACCTTCCTCCCTTCTCGTTTAAATTGATATCCTGTATTTATTTCTAACGCTTGCAACAATTCAGACAACAAGACATTCCGCGAAAGCGTACCCCATAACGGAACCTCCGGAATGGCTTTATCGTATTCAAATTCCACGTCATACCATCTTTCTATCTGCCGCAGTACAACCGACAGTCCGATGCGGTCAAACGTAAATTTTCCGTCTTTCCAACTTGTGTAATAGGATACATTTACCGGCTTTACCTGAATACGGCCATCCCGGATTACTGCTTGCTGGCCCGGCTGCAGTTCGCGCCGGTTATTCCGATCACTCGCTTGGACCAAGCGTACGGCACCTTCCAATAGCGTGGTAGCCGGTGCACCTTCATTTTCATAAACATTGATATTGAATTTGGTACCCAATACCTCCACTGCCTGTTGCTTACTTTTTACGATAAAAGGTTGATGCTTGTTGGCGGCTACTTCAAAATAACCTTCACCTTCCAGTTCCACTTCGCGGGTATCGCCGGTAAACCGGACCGGATAACGTAGTGAGGAAGCCGCATTCAGCCATACGTTGGAGCCATCCGGAAGCGTTACCTGGTACTGCCCACCCCGGGATGTCGTCAATGTTGCGTATTGGATACCCGCTTCGCCTTCGCTAACCTGGGTCACCAATGCACCGCCCTCATAACGTATCACACCCGGTTCTACTTTTACTCCCAGCTGGGTGCTGTCCAACACGATTGTTTCCCCACCTTCTACCACCAGAATGGCGCGGTTCCCACCCGGCTGGATATCCGCCAATTGCGGTATCTGCACGGTGTTGTCAGCGGTTTCATGACGATACAGATAAAAGGCTGCACCGACCGACAGTGCCACCGCCAGCACGGCGGCAACCCGCAGGTAAGCTACCCTCCTCCGTTTTATCCAAACCTTACGTTCAGCACCCTCGGCCATTGCCTTCACCCGGTTTAACACATGGCTATCCAAGCCATCCAATAGCTGATGAAGTTGCTCAGCCTGATCGGGAGAAATATGGTCATCGGTCAGCGCGGAGCGGATTAACGCGATCATTTCAGCCCGGTTGTCTGGTTGGCCTACGTAATCCATCAGCTCCTGCAGTTCCGTCCGACTTATGTTGTTTTGCAAATATTTGCGAAAGAGGTCTACCATGGTATTCCGTTTTTTATACGGTTTTTTGACGCAATACGCTGTTGGGGCAGAAAGCACCTGCCCGAAAAACCAACAAATTCATAAATTACTGGCAATCAGCTAGAAAAATTTAAAACATTCCAATTATTTTTTTGTTCCATTCTCAAACCTCTTACAACTAGTGTTGTCCATTTATTTCACTATCTTTGAAAGAGGGAAAATTACAAAAACGGCTTTATCTGAATCGTATGCAAGAAACTCCTACCAAACGGCCTTATGTATTGGAATTGGCTGCAAGTTTGATTTCGCTGGCGCTCATCATTGCGTTGATGTATGTACTGCAAGGCGTACTGCTGCCCCTGATGTTTTCGATCCTCATTGCCATTTCGCTTTATCCGGTGGCGGGGACGTTGGAACGGCTCCGGTTGGGGAAAGCCTTTTCCGCGCTGTTAGCGGTTATCCTGGCCATCGCCATCCTTTCCGGCCTCATCTGGTTTATCATCCATCAAGTAATCGTCATCGGCCGTGATGGTGCAGAAATCCAGACCAAATTTCTATCCATTTTTGACACCATCCAGCAATGGCTGCAGGAGCGTTTCGGGCTGGAACCGACCGACGTTGTTGAGCGGCTGAGAGGACAGGCCAACCAGATATTGTCCAACGCGGCATCATATGTGACCGCTGCATTCGGCTCGCTGGGCAATATTTTGGCCGGCGCAGTTTTGGTGCCGCTGTTCTCCTTTTTTTTACTTTACTACCGGGTTTTCTTCCGTGAATTTTTCTTCCGGGCGTTCCGTTCTACGCCTCAGGATGTAGTACATACCACCCTGAACAAAATTTATACCGTGGTACAGAGTTACCTGTTGGGATTGGTTACCGTAATGGGTATTGTGGCCATACTTAACACCGTGGGGTTGTGGATTATGGGCATCCAATATGCCTGGTTTTTCGGAACCCTGGCATCACTGCTTATGTTATTGCCCTACATAGGAATTGCCATCGGCTCCATACTTCCGGCGTTATTTGCGCTGGCCACCAAAGACAGTGCCTGGTATGCCGTGGGGGTCATCGCATGGTTCCAGGTGGTGCAATTCCTGGAAGGCAACGTAATCACCCCCAATATTGTGGGCAGCAAAGTCAGCATCAACCCGCTCATGGCCATTATTTCCATCTTATTGGGCGGTATGCTCTTTGGCCTCGCCGGATTGATCCTGGCACTTCCGCTTACCGCTACGATTAAAGTTATTTTCGATGCCATACCATCGATGAATGCGTTCGGATTTCTCATCGGCGAACCCGAGAAATATCACCTCAAACGGTATTCTACAAAAATCCTCCTGAAGCGATGGAACCTACGTGATATACTGGAAGCCAAAGAACGGAAAGCGAAAAATGAAACCGGAACCGACGAGAACAAAGAGCTGTAGATGCGACCGGCACGTTCAGGTCTATAACTAATGTTGCTTCCAAAGGCGAACAATTGAGGCATTCTACTGTTATTATAGTGAAGTGTAAAGCTATAAACAGAGACGTCATGAAAAGAAAGAGCATCGCTGAAACACCTGAGAAAAACCGTAATGCAGAAATGGGCCACCCAACGTCCGATAAAACATTCAAGGACATGCGAACCCTAAAACGTCACCAGGGCCTGCCCAATGCGGGTGGTGTCCGTACGGGCAAGTCCAAGATAGATAACGGCCAAGGTAACGAAAACAGTTAATCTGTTTTCATGTCGATCTTCGGTGGCATCAATTTGTAAACGACCGGTGTAACCACACGTGATAACAGGGTCGAACTGATCAGTCCACCGATCATTACCACCGCGAGGGGTGAAATGAGTGGATTGCTTGACCAAGCAATGGGCAGTAATCCACCTATTGCGGTCAACGACGTGAGGATAATGGGTAGAAAACGCATCTCCCCCGCTTTTTCAATCGCTTCATTGAGTTCCATACCCTCCCGGCGTAACTGATTCGTAAAATCGACCAATAGGATCGTGTTTTTCACCTCGATCCCCGCCAGTGCCACCAGCCCGATGGTGGCAACGAACGATAGTGTATTGCCTGTGACCAAGAGCGCCAGTGCCGCCCCCACAATACCCAGCGGAATGACCGAAAGCACAATCAGGGTACTTTTTAACGTCTTGAATTCAAGCACTAGCACGGCTATGAACAAAAACACCGTAACGAGTATCACGGTACCGAAGCCGCCGAACGACTGTTCCCGGCTTTCTACCTCTCCCCCCATCTCGTAGTGGTAGCCTACGGGCAGCTTCATGGCATCCATTTGACTCGCAACGTCTTGTATCACCTCGTCGTTGGTATACCCGGCATCGACGAAGCAATTGACCGAAACCGTACGGTCGCGGTTGAAGTGGTAGATGGCGGGTGGTGAAGGGACCAATTTTAATGCAGCGAGTTGACTGAAAGGTATCGCGGTTCCCTGTACGTTGTCAACGTAAATGGCGTCAAATACCGACAGATCGGGATACGCCGCCCTGGGTACGCTGAGCCGCACGAGGTAATCGTCATCGTCTGATGCAGGGTCTGTATAGGTAGTCACGTCAACGCCGGCCAGTACCATGCGGACCGTCCGGTCGATGTTGGCACTCGGCACCCCCAGCGCCAACGCTTTGTCGCGCTGTATGTCTACCTGGATATCCGTCTTATCGTTGCGTACCGGATTATTCACATACAGTGCCCCGGGCGTTTGCTCCATCATCTGCTCCACCCGGTAAGCAAGTTGCTTCAATGTATCCAGGTTATCCCCAAA
The DNA here is from genome assembly GCF_014642075.1 of Parapedobacter defluvii. GTDB lineage: Bacteria > Bacteroidota > Bacteroidia > Sphingobacteriales > Sphingobacteriaceae > Parapedobacter > Parapedobacter defluvii. The sequence goes on from NZ_BMIK01000016.1 coordinate 46,724, forward strand.
GAGCCGTACTTCCACCGGGGAAATAACCGGAACCCCCTGCTCGAAATTCTTCACTTCCACCTTAGCGCCCAAATAGGGTGTCCAGCGTTGCCGGAGTCGTTCGATCAGCGCCTCTTTGTCCCTCGATGGAGTTTCCGGCTGCAATTGCACAAATATTTCAGCAAAATCAGCCCGTTCATTGGCTTGCTCTACATTGTAGTAAATCCGTGGATTTCCTTTGCCCACGTTGGATGCGAAGTACTGCACTTCCGGCAATGAATCCAGCTGTCTTTCGATCTGACGCGTAATGCTGTCCGTTGTGTAGATATTCGCTTGCAGCGGTGCGCTGATCCGGATCAGGAACTGCGGCTTTTCCGACGCAGGAAACAGGCTAAAGCCGATAACGGGAATAAGGGCCAAAGCGCCCACAAAGATCAACACGGCAATCACCACGGTATGCCAGGGGCGCTTCAATGCCCGGTCGAGCAATACGGAATACGTGCGGTGTATCGTCCGCTGCAGCCAGCGCAGTACGGCATTCCCCTCGGGGTTTTCATGGGGTTTCAGCAGGCGGCTGGAAAGAAAAGGCACCACCAGCAGGGCCACAAGCATAGATGCGAGTACGGATCCGATGACCGACATGGGCAGACTGCGGATGAAGTCGCCCGCCTGCTCCGGCATAAACATGAGCGGCATGAAGGCGATGGCCAGCGTAGCCGTACACCCTACCACGGCCAGCGCGATCTGGTGGGTGCCCTTGATGGCGGCTTCCACGCGCGAAAACCCCTCCCGCATCCACCGTTCGATATTTTCGACGACGACAATGCTGTCGTCCACGACCAGCCCCAGGGCAACCACAAACCCGACGATACTCAACTGGTTCAACGAATAGCCAAACACATTGAGTACAATCACACCCATCGCCAACGATAAGGGCACGGCGATCATCACGACCAGCGATGCCCGTGTGCCCAACGGCAGCAGGGTAATAAGGACCAGGGTTACCGCGATCAGGAAGTCGACCCCCAGGCCACTCAGCCGCTTATTTACATTTTCGCCCTGATCAAAATGCAGCACCATATCGATGTTTTCCGGCAGGCGTTCCCTGAATTGGTCCAATACCTGCCGGTAAGCCTCCTGTGTACGGCTGATGTTCTCGCCGGCTTTTTGTGCCGCATTGACAAATACGGCACGGTATCCGTTCAAACGGGTAATGTGTGTTTCCGGCGCAAAATCGGTGTATACATCGGCGATGTCCCGCAGCAGGATGTTTTTTCCCTGCGCGCTTGATACAATGGTATTCCGGATACTTTCAACGCTTTGGTAGTTGCCACTGGTTTTGATACTGAACACCTTTCCACCCGCCAGCACGCTGCCACCGGGAATATTCGCCCCTTCGCTCTGGATGGCTTGCATCACCTGGTTGAGCGGAATCCCCAATTGCGCCAGGCGGGCGGGCTCAACATCCACACGGACCAGCTGATCCGTCAGGCCGCTCACCTTGACTTCCTTCAATGCCTTTACCTTCTCCAGCTCTTCCTTGAGATCGTCGGACACCTCTTTCATCACTTTGCGCGATGCATTTTCAGAAATCAGTGCCACTTGCAGCACGTTGACACCCGTCGGGTCAATCTGCTGCACGTCGATGCTGTACAGCTCGGCCGGCAACTGAGGGCGCAACGCGCTTACCTCGCGGATCAGCTCCTGGTATTTATTGTCGTAATCTACGCCGTGCTCATATTCCACGAACAGCACCGCCAAACCGTTCAGGATCGTAGTCCGGATGCGTTTGATGTTATCCAGGTCATACAGCCGTGATTCGACGGGCTTGACCACCAGTTGCTCCATGTCCTTGGGATTCGTACCGGGATAAATCACCACCACCGGAAAATTGGCGGGCTGCATCTCGGGGTCTTCCGCCCGGGGCATGGTGAGGATGCTGCTTACGCCGATGGCGATGATCATCAGCACCATGATGAGCGTAAACTGATAGTTCTTAATCGGATATTTGATCAAGTCCATGGCTTTCTATTTTACCGTTATTTTTGAACCATCCCGGAGGTAAGGGCTGCCCGATACGATCAGCGAAGTCGCATCTTCCAGTCCGCCGGTCACCACGACACGGTCTTTCTGTATCCCGCCCACCTGTACCTGAACCCGTCGGGCTGTTTGGCCGTCGTCGGTAACGAATACGTAACCCGTCCCTGCATCGCCATCCAGCAGTGCTTCGTAAGGAATAAACCACGCACCTTTTTTAGCCGACAAATGGATTTCCGCCTTACCGAACATGCCCGAAGCTACGTTGAGAAGTTCGCTCCCTGTTAATTTCAGGTAAACGGTAAACGTTCCCGACTGCGGATCGATGCCTTCGGATTTACGGAACACTGTCGCCTGAAAGCGTTTATTGGGAGCTGCATCGGCGGTTATTTCCGCCTTGTCGCCCAATTGAATGGCCGACCATTGCCGGTCGCTCACGCCAACCTTAAGCAGCCAGCCATTGCGGCCCGTACTGCTCACCACCAAAACCGGGGTACCCGGCCCAACCACCTGGCCCGTGCTGGCCGGACGCTGCAACACGTAACCGTCGAATGCCGCATGGATGCGGGCATGTCCTAAGTTGTAGGCCGCGCGTTCTGCATCCTGTTTGGCGGCTTCAAACGCCGTTTGTGCATTTTCCATCTGCTCCTGGGTGGCTACACTGTCAAGAAACAGCTGCCGGGCACGCTGGTAGTCACGCTCGGCCTTTTCCAGTCCGAGCTGTGCCTGCCTGACCGCAGTGTTGATTTCCGTAGGTTCCAACGACGCCAACAACTGCCCCTTCCGGAAGGCGTCTCCCTCTTTCACATGGATCTGCTGAATGATTCCACCGTTTTTAAAGGCCAGTGCGGTTTCGTCATCGGTCGTGAATGTGCCCGTGGCTGCAATTGCCTGTGCAGTATCCTGGGTGGCCAGTTGGAGAATGCGCACTGGGATCACATTGCTGTCGGCCAGCCCATCGGCACGCTGTCCGTCGTGCCCGCAGGCACCGAGGCCGAGTACGAGGGCTATGTAATGATAGGGAAATGATTTCAAGTCCATTGTCTTGTATTTTTAGGGGGTAAGGGGATAGCTTGCTTGTTCGCGTTCGAGGCTTGCCGCCGCGGAAAGCACCTGATAGGTGTTGATCAATACGGCCATGCTGGCCGAGGTATATTGATTGCGCGCATCCACGGTCTCGATGTAACTGTTCGATCCGGCCTGATAGCCCTTTGTGATCAACCGGCGATAAGCCTGCGCCGCGTCCAGTTGGCTTTTTGCCGACTGATAATTTTTCCAGGCCGACCGAAGGTTATGGTAGGCTACCGAACTGGAAAGCTGCAGCTGTTGTTTTGCGTGCGCCAGCTGCAGCTGCGCATCCTGCAGATCGAGGCGCGACTGCTGGATTTTGTATTTATTTCGGTTGCCACTGAAAATCGGAAATTCCAATTGCAGCCCCGCCATATAATACCGCGTCTGCCCGTTGAAGTGGAAACCCTCCGATTGCGATCCGAGGTCGAGGAACGCATTCAGTTTCGGAACGGCAAACTGCCGATCCATTTTAAGCATTGTTGAACGGATATCGATGGCAGTCGACAACGATTTCAGTTCCTCCCGCTCACCGCCGGTATCGCTGTCGCCATGCACGATAGATGCCGCCCGCATGAGCGCGGCTTCATGATCAAAGGAGGTATCGACCGCAGCATCTTCCGTGCGGTTGAGCAGGCTGTTGAAATAAGCCCGCGCATTCCGCGCCTTCATTTCGGCATCGTTCAGTTTGGCTTCAGACTCGGCGACCTCGCTGTTCGAACGGAGCACGTAGGCCGGCAGCCCTTTTCCGTTCTCCACCAGTTTTTCGTTGGTACGCTGCCCTTCCCGGGCCAGATCCAGCGCCGCCCGGTAGATATCGGTAGCCCGCAGCGCACTGAGGTAATTGAAATAGGCCACCTTGATTTCCTTGATCAGCTCGCGTTTGTAGATATCCACATCCAATTCGCTGAGTTGCAATTGCTGTTCGTGGATACGCTTGTTATGGCCGATATCCGTATTAATAAGCGGCATGGTGGTGCGGATGTGCGCATCGTAATAATTTTTCGGCAGGAAATTGATGGTTTCGTTTTCAATCTCAGGAAAATTGCCGGATCCCGTCAGCTCGTTAAGTGTACGGTATACCGGATTGAGCATGTCTCCTATCGGCAGGGGTATATTCCGTCCCCCATCGGCTGTCTGATACCCCGCTTGCAAGGCCACGATGGGAAGATACATGCTCCGGGCAGATTTCAACGCATACGTGGCCTTTTGAAGCGATACGTGACGCTGTTTCAGCACCAGGTTGCTTTCCATCCCTTCGTTAACGTAACGATCCAACACCGCTTGTGCCATTCCCTGCCCGACGGTAAGCCCCAATAATAGTATTAATACCGTTCTCATTCTTAACAGTGTTTACTTATAAACAAAAATATTACTTGAGCCTTTCCAGTAATTGCAAGTAGGCGCTGAATACATTTACCAGTAACGTATCCTGCTTAACGAGTTCAATCCCGCTGCATTTTTCAGCAATGTGCTTGAAGTGGCTGGTGATGTGCAAGGAACACAACCCGTGCACCATGCTCCAGGAAAGCATGGCCATTTCCTCGGTGTTCATGCTGCTGAAATAACCGCGGGCCTTACACCCGTCCACCGTCTGCATCAATGCGTCAAACACCCGCTCGCCCTCCGGCCACTCTTCTTCCGGATGATGCGCCTGCAAATACTGCATCGGTTCTTTCATGATGAACATCAATTCGTAAAAATCGGGGTGATCCACAGCAAATTGGATGTACCCCCTACCCATCGCCTTCAATCGCTCAAAGGGATCATCTACATAGGCGAGCGTGGAAAACCGTTCACGCAACAAGCCAAATCCCTCCTGGTGGAGTGCATAGGCGATATCGGTCTTATCTTTATAATACAGATAGATCGTCGTCGGACTGAACTCGATTTCGGCAGCGATTTTCCGGATAGAGGTAGCCTCATATCCTTCCGTTACAAACAACTTTTTCGCCGCTTGCAGAATCTTGGCCTTAAAATCTTCCCGGTGCCGTTCCTTTCTTTCCTTGATACCCATAGCAATTAATTAACGTGTCAAAATTACTTAACACTGTTAATAAATAAAAATATTTTTTTATTTTTTTTTATGTTACCTGAACGATCCCATTAATTTACCCGGTTCCCCTGACGGTCATATGCGACCATCAGCACCGGCTTGCCGGGCACCTTGGGGATACGTGTTTTCGATCTGCCGGGCACGACCGTTGTGAAATAGGGAACTTCCGTTGGCACGGCAATGTTTGCTGGCTTATCGGTAAGAAACAGCAAGACCTGCACGCTGTCTCTGCGTGGGTTTTTGTAAACCAGGTATTCTTGCCCAACGGGTGCTGCCACCGATCGGCCATTGATTACATGGTAATCCACCGAACGCAGCCGATGGCTGTCAAAACGGTCTGAACGAACCAATTGATAGGTATCCTCTGCCAGGCTGTGCAGGTTCTTAAAACCGTTTTGGTCGATTGTCAGGGGGTCAATCCCATAACGCTCCCTGAAATGCGCCGCCATCCATTTCCTGCCATCGGAATCCGGCAATTCAAAAATATGCGACATGCCGGCATGCACCAGTACCTTGGCATGCGGGTCTTTGGCAAAAGTCTTTTCATACAGGTTGGTTGCCTGCCCGACTTCCCGGTCGATTGCGGGATCGGTATTTTCATAGCTTATCAGGGTAAACCCCAGTTCAAGCGCTTTCCGGACCATCCGCGCATAGTGCTGCTCCTGGATATAAAATCCGGTGTGCAGGTCGACTTGCCGGGTACGGTTCACGGTCTCCTCCTGCCGGGGATCAAGGGCCTCTAACGCGAGGTACTGAAAACCTGCGGCCCGCAACGAGTCCAACAGGTCGTAAACCAGCAAACGATGTGTGGGATAAAAATGATTTTCATTAATCATCACAAGCTGACGGTTACGCGATTCGGCCACAATGGAAGCCAGGGCGTCGTCACCCCGGATCTTCGGCTCGGTCTCCAACGTACGCAATGCCGCCGAATCCACCTCCATCCTGGCTTCTAGTGCAGCCAGCTCCCGCCTATAGGCTTCATGATCTCCAAGGAACGATGCATAAGTGAGCACCAATTGCGTTTTGTTCCATTGCTCCTGTTCGGTATACACCGGGAATTGCAGCAGATTGTCCAGCACGGCATACAACTTGTTGGTTGGAGTGCCGGTGATCGTAAAAGGTGACCCAAAGCGATCGCCGGTTAAGGAATCCAGCCCCATGCGGCCCCAGATGTCTGTTAAATCCTTATCCACGGAAATACGGTCGTTGTCACCACCGGCACGTCCAATAAACCTGAACCACTTGCCGCTCACGCAGGTATCTCGGTAAAAGAAAGCTGGGTCCATGGAAGGCATTTCGCCGTTACACGCTTCATTCACCGTAAGCGCAAACGAATAGTAGGGCGGCGCCGCAGTATTGCCCCATAGCACAAGACTATCGCCCGGAGCCAACGGAACATTGCGCAGCAGCCGTCGAAGCCGCCGGGCATCCCGCTCGTAGACGACGTCTCCAAAAGAAGGGAAAAACAGGGAAACCGAATCGTTGTATACCACGTTGCCATACAACGGCAAATACCTGTTATGCTCAAAATGGCGACTGATTTGGGGCGACCGGCATCCGGCCAGCAGAGCGGCCATCCCCAATATCCCGTACATACAATGGCTGTAACTTATTGCTGTTTTTCTCATTCTGTTTAATAACTAAGTTTTTAGTTTTTAAACGCGGATATTCCGGATTTAGTACACGGGACCCCACATAAGATTGGGTACACACCTAATGAAATGCGACCGAACTTTCATATTAATCAAGGATCGTGTGGGCAATTACTTAGTGAGGCATCTTCCCCATACGCCGCGATTCTGAAGAGGCAGGGAGCGCCGTCCGTATCCTGGCCTGTGTGCGTACGCGTTCACGAAGCCGCGCATACCGGCTTCCACGTTTGGTAAACAGGGCCGATAGGTTATAGGTATCCCAATTGATCAGGAATACACTGCCCAGGATCACCAATAGTGCCGTTAACTGAGAAGAAGTGACCGTTTCGTGGGCAAACCAGGCACCCAACAATACGGCGACAATCGGATTTACGTATGTGTGCGTGCTTACTTCCGTTGCCCGCCGGACCTGCAGGAGCCAGATATAGGAACTGTAAGCGACAATAGAGCCCATAACAATCAGGTAAGCGATGGCCCACCATGCCGAGGCCGGGACCGCGTCGAACTGAAAACGGGCAACTTCGCCCCGGCCGGCCGCAGTCACGGTGAAAACCATTCCTGCAATGAACATCTGCCATGCGGTGCCTACTACGCCACTCCCCTTTTCACCACCGCCGGACTTCCCCCGATACTTGGCATACAGCGAACCTGCAGTCCATGCGAGGGCACCGATCAGCAGGAGAGACATACCTACGAAGTTTGTTTGCCGCTGGGAAGCATCCAGCGCCTGTGCCAGACGGTCGCCGAACAGCATGACCACACCGAAAAACCCCATGAAAAGGCCGATAACCACAGGCAGGTTACCAAAATTGGCTTTCCAATTGGGCTTATCCAAAACAATGAACCAAATGGCGGCCGAAGCTGACATAATGGCAACAAGGCCGCTGGGCATGAACTGCTCAACCCAAATGATAATGCCGTTGTCGACATACAGAAGCAACAACCCCATCAGCCCCGCGTGAAGAATGGTGGGTCGATGGAAAATCCGGTATCCTTTGAAGTAACACCAAGCGAGCATGAGCAATCCGGCCGTACTGAACCGTATAGCTCCCAACAAGAAGGGACCAAAACCCGCTAATGCTTTGTGGATGAAAAAAAACGTCGACCCCCAAACGATATAGATCATGGCGAAAGCCACAATCACCTTCAATTTGAAATGCGTGCCCTGTGTTTCCCTTGTCATTGTTGTCTTCGTCCTTATTTTTTATTCCTTCTACCTGTATTCGTTATTCCTTCCGTCCTTGCTCTTCCAGCTCGGGGATTACCAACTGCTGTTCTTCTTTGACGGTTTCCAGCACAATGGTGGTGCGGGTAGAGATGATGCTCGGTATCTTTGCAAACGAGTTACGCATCAGCTCCACCAATGCCGCTGAATCGGCCGTGCGTACTTTCACGAGATAACCGTCATCGCCTGCGATATCGTGCACTTCCTGTACCTCCGGGATCGCCGCTAATGCCTGCCCCGTGGTGACACATCCAATGCCGTCTGCCGCGCGGATGAAAATGAACGAAAGCATGGTCTGGCCCAAAGCAACGGGATTAATTTTCGTCCGGTATTGCAGGATCACTTCCCGTTGTTCCAGCTTTTTTATCCGCTCCAGAATCGCTGATGGGGCCATTCCCAGCTCGCGGGCGATGTCTGCATTGCTGATCCGTGCATTTTCCTGCATTAAGCGCAGGATGGCGTAATCAGTCTGATCCAGGCTATAGTCTATTTTGTTCATTGTTCTGCAAAATTAACATATATTTGAATTATATTCAAAATACATGCCAATATAATGAATTATATTCTACACTAACGACCATTACCTGACCTGTTCCTATTTAGCGGAAAACTCCCGTGGTTCGTATTCAGGTCACAAAAACTTCTTCACAATTTAACCCAGGTTGGCTACCTTTGCTTACGCTTGGCTGCGGCCAAGGGAATTTCGCCACACCATGAAATATTTTACCCCCAGAAGTTACCTTGTATGGCTTGCCGTAGCCCTTGGCTTAGAAAGTACGTCGTGCAATAAATACTTTACTCCGCACGGACAGGCTACCTATACCAAATTTCAGATTGACAGCACCCTGGCAGACGACCCTACTTTTATACGATTGTATGAACCGTACAAGCAACAACTGGACGCGGAAATGAATCGTGTAATCGGCTACGCCGACACAGCCTTAACCAAACCCAGCGGCGTGCCTGAAACACGCCTCGGCAACTTCTTTGCCGACGCGTTATTGGCCGAAGGGCAAAAGCGATATCCAGACGCCGTCTTTTCCTTTGGCACGAAAGGCGGCTTACGCATCGAATTGCAAAAAGGGAATATCACCGTGGGTAATCTTTTCGAACTCATGCCCTTCGAAAACGAATTGGTACTGCTGGAGCTTTCGGGCGATAGCGTCCTGCAACTGGCTCGTTTCATTGCGGCCACGGGTGGACAGCCGGTCTCGGGACTGCGGATGAGAATCGATAAGGGGAAAGCTGCTGATATTACGGTTGCGGGTAAGCCCGTAGAGCGATCTCGCACCTACAAACTGATTACGTACGATTATCTTGCCAATGGAGGTGATAATTCCCGTGGATTGAGTAATCCGGTTAGCCGCATCAACCTGGGAGAGAAAGTCCGGGAAACATTGATCACCTATGTTAGCGAACAGACGCAGGCAGGCAAACACATAAATACGCAACTCGATGGAAGAATTATCCACAATCAATAGACGTCTTTTTCTGAAGCAAGCAGGCACGCTTGCCATGCTCTCAACCTTGGGCGGGGTTCCGTTTGCCGCTTTGGCCAACGAAGATCACGTCTCATTGACCATTCTGCATACCAACGACGTGCACAGCCGCATTGATCCGTTTCCAATGGATGGTTCACGCAATCAGGGTTTGGGGGGCGTGGCACGCCGGGCGACGCTGGTGGAACGCATCCGGAGCGAGCAGCGAAATGTACTCTTACTCGACGCAGGTGACACCGTACAGGGCACCCCCTATTTCAACCTTTTTGGGGGGAAAGTAGAATTGGAACTGATGAGCAAGCTGCATTACGATGCGAGCACCTTTGGCAACCACGAATTTGACAACGGATTGGAAGGCTTAGCGAAGATGCTTCCTTACGCCAAATTCCCTTTCCTCACAGCCAATTACGATTTCAGCAATACACCCTTGAAGGGAAAAACACGGGACTATATTATTTTCAGGAAACAGGACCTTCGGATTGGCGTATTTGGATTGGGGATCCAGCTGGCTGGCTTGGTTGACCCTACCAATTGCCGCGATGTGAAATACGTGGATCCTGTTCCCATCGCAAACACCCTCGCTTCCCGGCTTAAGCATGACTACAAGTGCAGCCTCGTCATTTGCCTATCGCATTTGGGTTACCGCTATGCAGACAATCAGGTTTCTGACCGGGTATTGGCTGCCGACACCCGCTGTATCGATCTCATCATTGGGGGGCACACCCATACCTTTATGCCGGAACCGGAGCACATCCGCAACCTCGATGGACAAGTGACCACCATCAATCAGGTAGGATTTGCCGGTATTAACCTCGGCCGACTTGATTATGTGTTTGAACGGACAACGGGGAAGAAAAGGTTGGTAACAGCGGGCCGGTACGAGATTTCCGAACAGGTGTATTCCTCAATCGAACACGGATAAGGTGGCATCCAAATGGCTATCTGAAATAAATCCGTAGCAATCCGTGAAATCTGTGTTATCCGCGTTCTATTACCAAACATGAAAGAACTTTTACGCATCTATATTGACTCGTACAGAGGGCTGTCCAAATCTGCTTGGATGTTGGCATTGGTGATGCTGATTAACCGCACCGGGGCCATGGTATTGCCTTTTCTGAGTATTTATATGACACAGGCATTGGGTTTCACCATTAAGGAGGTAGGTGTAGTGTTAGCCTGTTTCGGATTAGGTGCGGTTACAGGCTCGTGGCTGGGTGGATGGTTAACAGACCGCTACGGCAATTTCTGGGTACAGACACTGAGCCTGCTCCTATCTGTTCCGCTGTTTTCGGTAATCCCTTTATTCACTTCCGTTGAGTCCCTTGCAGCTATCATTTACATCCTGAGCGTAACCACGGAATCGTTCCGACCCGCCAATTCCGTTTCGGTAGCACGTTATGCCAAACCTGAAAATATTACACGCGCTTTTTCGCTCAACCGGATGGCCATCAACCTCGGTTTCTCCATTGGACCTGCACTGGGGGGCTTCCTGGCCTCGATTTCTTACAACTGGATCTTCTATGGTAATGCCTTAGGCGCCTCCATTGCTACCCTGACCTTTGTTTCGTTTTTCTACAAACGGAAAGGGAATGTTAAGTCCCGGCCCGCTGAATCGGCTAAGACTGTCGCCGATCCTACGCAATCGCCTTACCGCGACCGGGTTTTCCTGCTGTTCAGTTTGCTCTGCTGCATCTATGCGATCTGCTTTTTTCAACTGCTGAGTACACTTCCTCTTTTTTATCAAAAAGGACACGGCCTTACGGAAAGCCAGGTGGGTATTATTTTAGGGTTCAGTGGTTTCGTTGTTGTGGTTTTCGAAATGTTGCTGGTGCATATTGCGGAACGCCGCCTTACCTATGCAAGCAGTATTTTCTGGGGAACGGCTCTTTGTGCGGTTTCCTTTGCCTTACTGCCCATGCCTACGGGCTACTGGATTCTGTATGCTGCTATTTTTCTGATGAGTATTTCAGAAATTCTTGCCATGCCTTTCATGGCCTCCGTGGCCGTGAAACGTGCTTCAAAACAAAACCAGGGCGCTTACATGGGGCTGAATGCTTTGGCTTTTTCGGCAGCACATGTCTTTTCGCCATTTGTCGGGACCCATGTGGCCGACAATTATGGGTTCAATATTCTTTGGTGGGGCACCGCAATCGTTCTTTTAGGTGTATCCGGCGGACTGTATTTCGTCGTGAGGAAAATGTAGAAGTTGATTTCTACTTCACCAACGGATTTTTTTCTTTCGCAAAAAGCTTATAGACCTGCTTGTCTACCCAGGCGGGCAGCAGTTTGTTCATCAGTACCGCCAGTTTGCCCTGGCGGGTCATTACCAACGCACGCTTCCGGCGCAATACCCCCTGCACAATGCGCCCGGCAACTTCTTCGGCTGTCATCATCTTATCTTCATCCATGCTGGTCTCTCCATGGGCACTCCCTGCGGCATCCAACGCTGTCTGCCGGATATTGGAGGCGGTGAAACCCGGACATGCCAGCATCACATGGAGACCGGTTTTCAGATTTTCCACGCGAAGGGATTCCATGAATCCATGAATGGCAAATTTAGAGGCTGAATACCCCGTGCGCCCCGGCAGGCCCCGGTAACCGGCAATGGAGGATACGGCTACCACCGATCCCTTACTGCGGAGTAATTCACCTATTGCGTACTTGGTACAGTACACCGTACCCCAAAAATTGACATCCATCAGCCTGCGCAATACAGACAGATCCAGATCGGCAAACAGGGCACGCATGCTGACCCCCGCGTTATTCACCAACACGTCTACACCACCAAACGTGGTGACGGCTTGCTGCACCAATGCCCGGCAATCCATTTCGTTTGCCACGTCGCACTGCACGGCTACTGCACGTATGCCATACCTGACCTCCAGGGATTGGCTGATGGCGCATAAGTCGACGTAACGCCTGGCCCCCAATACCAGCGACGCGCCCTGCCGCGCAAATGCTTCCGCACAGGCCAACCCGATACCTGAAGAAGCTCCGGTGATAATGACCGTCTTGTTATGCAATGCTCCGTTCATAGGGTACCCGGGTAGCGATAGACCGGCCAAGGGTTACTTCATCCACATATTCAAGCTCACCTCCAAAGGCTATGCCGCGGGCGATGGTACTGATCTGCACACCGAAATCTTTCAGTTTCTTATACAGGTAAAAAATAGTGGTATCACCTTCCATGGTGGCACTTAGTGCGAGGATTATTTCGTGTACCCCACCGGCCGCTAACCGGCTGACCAAACTCTCGATCTGGAGGTCAGACGGCCCCACTCCATCCATGGGCGATATCAGTCCGCCGAGCACATGGTATACACCCTGATATTGATTGGTATTCTCAATGGCCATCACATCGCGCGTATCCTCAACCACGCAGATCAGTCCTTTGTCGCGCTTGTGAGACGCACATATTTCGCAAATCGTATGGTCGGCGATATTGTGGCAGGTAGTGCAGTACCGGATTTCCTGTTTCAGGCGATTCAATGCTTCGGTAAACCGCACGACATCGGTCTCGGGTTGTTTCAGCAGGTGCAGCACCAGGCGCAGGGCGGTCTTCTGCCCCACTCCCGGCAGGCGTCCGAACTCGATCACCGCCTGTTCCAGCAACTTGGAAGAAAAGTTCATGACGCAAAGATAATTGTTTAGGCTGGAAGTCCGAAAGCCGGATTGAACGCGTCGTCCGTGTTCCATCCTTTGCGCAAAAAATCCTACTTTAGCGAAAATCAAAAAATTACCGACGATGGCAAGAACACGGGAAGATAAAATCATGCGGGCCTTTGAAAACAAGACCTGGCAGGAAATCAAAGTGAAAGATTCCTGGCAGATTTTCAAAATCATGGCCGAATTTGTAGATGGATTTGAGAAGCTGGCCAAGATAGGCCCCTGTGTATCGATGTTTGGATCGGCCCGGACGCCACAGGACCATAAAAATTATAAACTGGCAGAAGACATCGCACGGCTGCTTACCGAACGAGGGTACGGTGTGGTATCGGGTGGCGGGCCGGGTATCATGGAAGCCGCCAACAAAGGTGCTTATGAAGCCGGGGGAAAATCGGTAGGCATCAACATCGAACTCCCCTTTGAACAATTCCACAATGCCTATATCGATCGGGACAAACTACTGCAGTTCAACTATTTTTTTGTGCGGAAAGTCATGTTTATGAAATACTCCCAAGGGTTCATTGTTCTGCCCGGTGGATTTGGCACCATGGATGAACTATTTGAAGCCATCACGTTGATCCAAACCGGAAAAATCGCCCGGTTTCCGATTGTGCTCGTCGGCGAAGCATACTGGGGCGGACTTTTCGACTGGGTAAAAAACAGAATGCTTGAGGAAGGAAATATCAGTCCGGAGGACTTGAATCTTTATCGTTTGGTAGACACAGCCGAAGAGGCTGCCGGTCATATCTTCCGGTTTTATGATAAGTATTTGCTCAAACCGAATTTTTAAGTAGAATCGCTTTGGTTGCTCGGAAGAACAATTTCAAGTATTCTATTTCCATAACTCGTCCAGTGTCATTTTCACTGTACAGCCCGCCTTAATATCCACTTCGCCTTCCTGCATTTTGTCCGCCGCGCCTGCCTTAACATTTTTAATATCGTTAATTGCCATCGTCGACCACGGTTAGCTACGGCAGCTTTCTATCCGGTGCTAAGGCATCTGGCAGATTAGGCTTCTATAGCTAGCAAAATATTTTTTGGGCATAATCAGCGAGGCTGCCAGCAATGAACCGAAAATGGCAATCCCAATCAGTAACATTTGCCACCTCTCCTGATTCTCCGCCGGAAATTCATGGAACTCCGAAAGTAACGCTAACAGAAAGTAAGCACTCGCACCTCCCAATAAAATGGCTATCGAAAGCGCAAGATACTTATTTTTCCAAATCAATAGTATTGCAATTACCAGTATGCCAAAAACCATCATGCCACTAAAGGACGTAAAAGACGACGCCCCGATCCATTCGCCAATGAAACAGACCACTGCTGTTCCTAAGAGTAAAATCTCTAACGTATAAGGAAGTACCTTTCTGATTTTGCTTGCATTCATGTTTTATGCATTTACTCAGTGTTACGAGTTAGCTGACCAAACTTAGCTAAAGTTACGCTAAAATGCAAGAAAAATCAACCAAAGAAGCTGCTAAAACAGGAGCTTATGCTGTTCAAACTCCCGGCACTTTCGGATAGCATACGAAGTAATCCGGAAAAACGCCGCAAAAAGGAATGTGAAAAGCAGGATGACGCATACGAAAAGGCACGCATAGATCCAGGTTTCTTCCGGATGAAGGGTGAATTGATCAGATATCGCTGACCACCCTCCCCCGATCTGTAAGAGAAAGGTCGGTAGAAGTATAAATTGATTAGCGAATTGCATGGCCATCAGCTTACGGTACTTGCGTTGTAACCACAGACTATATGCGGCTGCTCCCACTGAAAAGCAAGATAGACAAAACCCGAAATTGTCAACAGCCAAGGCGTGGCAATCATAAAAAAAAGCCGGTATAATACCACCCCAAAACCTCCTACTACCAACACGGTGGGGAAAGCCATCCACTGCTTGAATTCAAGACATATTTGATAAAAATATTTCTCACGAAGTGACTTAGCCATCGCTGCCTCCAGTTCACTAAATCCGAATATACCGAATTCCGCATGGGTCTGTTGCAGCGCCTCTTCAAAGTTCATACCGGGATTCCTCGTCAGTTTTTCCTCGATGCTGCAAGCTACATGATCGATAATTTCCATTTGGAGATCGATCGCGGTAAAACCGCGCTGGCGGATGAAAGCCCGGAGACGTTCCAGTTGTTGTTTATTCAACTTCACGACGCAGCAGGCTTAATATTTAACACCAATTGCAGTTTCTCGATGAAAGTAGTGGCCTCGCTCATTTTTTCCTTCACCTCACCTTTACCCTGTGGAGACAACGCGTAGTATTTGCGCACGCGCCCATCCACCAACTCTGTACTGGTTTCCAGTAAGCCATCTGCTTCCAATTTGTGTAACGCAGGATATAAAGCACCTTCGGTCAGTTTGAATTCCCCGTGACTCAACTGCCTTACCTTCTGTGTGATCTCGTAACCGTACATCTTATCATGGTCTTCGAGTAACTTCAAAATAATGGTTTGAAGTGTGCCTTTTAACAGTTTTGCCGAACTCATGCAGCAAATATATAGTTTTCCAATATATATAAGAAATTTATGTATAATATTTTTATCGTTATCCGAAGCACAAAAGGAACAACAATTGCACGAACCTGCTATTTTTTCAGTATAATTCATTAATCACCAGTCAATTATTCAGGTTCAACTAAACAGAACAAGACAAATTTTCCGATTCCGCAATCAAATCTCACGTGGTACTTGTTTTGACTATACAGGTTTTAATTACAGTATAAATTAACGATCATGAATTTCAACAATTATACAATCAAAGCACAGGAAGCCATACAGAAGGCCTCTGAGATAGCAGTGGGTAACCAACAGCAATCCATTGAAACAGCACACTTGCTAAAAGGACTGTTGCTGGTGGATGAAAATGTAGTAACCCATCTGCTGAAAAAACTGAATGTAAATGTGAAGCACGTGGAGGAAGAGCTTGATAAACAGATCAGCTCATTTCCGAAAGTGAGTGGCAGCAATATTTACCTTGCCTCCTCAACGAATACAGCCTTGCAAAAGGCTCAGTCGTATCTGAAGGAATTCAAAGATGAGTTTGTATCCATCGAACACATTTTATTGGGCATCCTGAATGCAGGCGATAAAACCGCGGCGCTCTTAAAAGACCAGGGTGTAACGGAAAAAGACCTGAAGAAGGCGATTACGGATCTACGGGGCAACGCACGGGTAACCGATCCGAATGCCGAAGCCACCTACAATGCGCTTAACAAATATGCGCGCAACCTCAACGAAGACGCCGAATCGGGGAAACTCGATCCGGTCATCGGTCGTGATGAGGAAATCCGCAGGGTCATTCAGATTTTGTCTCGCCGTACCAAAAACAACCCCATTCTTGTAGGAGAGCCGGGTGTGGGAAAAACGGCAATCGCCGAGGGCATTGCCCACCGGATCATCAAAGGCGACGTCCCCGAGAACCTGAAAACCAAAACGGTATTCTCGTTGGATATGGGAGCACTCATTGCCGGAGCCAAATACAAGGGTGAATTTGAAGAACGCCTCAAAGCGGTGGTAAAAGAAGTTACACAGAGTGACGGGGAAATCATCCTCTTTATCGATGAAATCCACACGTTGGTGGGCGCCGGAGGAGGTGAAGGGGCAATGGATGCTGCCAACATTCTCAAACCGGCATTGGCCCGTGGAGAGCTGCGTGCCATTGGTGCGACGACACTGAACGAGTACCAGAAGTATTTCGAAAAAGATAAGGCGCTGGAACGGCGTTTCCAAAAAGTGATGGTGGAGGAACCCGACACGCAGGATGCGATTTCCATTCTGCGCGGACTCAAGGAGCGTTATGAAACCCACCACAAGGTGCGTATCCTGGACGAGGCCATCATCGCAGCCGTAGAGCTTTCGCAACGTTACATTGCAGACCGGTTCCTGCCCGACAAAGCCATTGACCTCATGGATGAGGCAGCCTCCAAACTCCGGCTGGAAATGGACTCGGTGCCCGAATCGGTGGATGAAATCGAACGCCGCATTATGCAGCTGGAAATTGAACGGGAGGCTATCAAACGGGAGAAGGACACGAAAAAGGTTGATGAACTGAGTGAGGAAATTGCCAATCTCAGTGCCGATCGGGATTCCTTGCGTGCCGCGTGGCAAAGTGAAAAAACACTGGTAGACAACATCAACCACGAGATCGAGCAGATCGAAAACTATAAAATAGAAGCCGATCAGGCAGAACGTGCCGGCGACTATGGCCGCGTCGCCGAAATCCGCTACGGACGGATCAAAGAGTCTCAGGACAAAGTAGAGGCACTCAAAAAAGAGCTAGCTGAAAAGCAGAGCGACAGCCGCATGCTCAAAGAAGAGGTTACGGCCGAAGACATCGCAGGAGTGGTGTCCCGGTGGACGGGTATTCCGGTGACCAAAATGGTGCAAAGCGAACGTGATAAATTACTACACCTTGAAGAAGAATTACACAGGCGGGTAGCGGGACAGGAAGAAGCCATCGAAGCCATTTCCGACGCCATCCGTCGATCCCGGGCGGGACTTAGCGATAAACGCCGACCCATCGGTTCGTTCATCTTTCTGGGTACCACCGGTGTAGGAAAGACCGAGTTGGCTAAAGCGCTCGCGGAGTTTCTGTTTAACGATGAACAATCGATGGTCCGCATTGATATGAGCGAATATCAGGAACGTCACTCCGTTTCCCGCCTCATCGGTGCGCCTCCGGGATATGTGGGATATGATGAAGGCGGACAGCTGACGGAGGCCGTACGGCGTAGGCCCTATGCGGTGGTATTGCTGGACGAGATTGAGAAAGCACACCCTGACGTCTTCAACATCTTATTGCAGGTGCTGGACGATGGACACCTGACGGATAATAAAGGCCGGGTCGTGAACTTTAAAAACACAATCATCATCATGACGTCCAATATCGGTTCACACCTTATTCAGGAAAATTTCAGTCAACTGAATGAAACCAATAAGGAAGAAGTCATGGCCAAAACACAAAGCGAGGTGTATGAATTGCTTCAAAAGACCATCCGGCCGGAGTTTCTCAACCGGATTGATGAAGTAATCATGTTTGCACCGCTTAGCCGGGAAGAACTGGGCAAGATTGTGCACATGCAGTTCGCCAACGTTCAGAAGCAACTCGCCGAAATGGGCATTCATCTTACAGCGAGCGACGAGGCACTGGATTGGCTGGCACAACTGGGCTATGACCCGCAATACGGTGCCCGCCCACTGAAAAGGGTGATCCAAAAGCACATCCTCAACGAGTTGTCCAAGGAAATCCTGGCAGGTAAGGTCGACAAAGAAAGCCACATCAAGCTGGATATGTTTGACAATAAGTTTGTCTTTCTTAACGAGAAGTGATCGGTGATCGGTGGACAGTGATCGGTGGACAGTGATCGGTGGACAGTGATCGGTGGACAGTGATCGGTGGTCGGTGATGGGTGGTCGGTAGTGGCCCTTCACCGATCACTGTTCACTCACCCCTGGCCACCAACTTATCTCCGACTACCAACTTAGCACGATTTTTGGTAACTTTACATAAAAATCGGGAAATCGTCAATGCCTACCCAGAACATACAATCTACGGAAAGTGTACGGCGCAAGGTTATTTTTGTTTTTGTCTCCTGCGCCATCGCATTGGCATTGGCTTGGATTATCAGCCGGGTAGCATTCACAGAAATGCTGGACACGGTGGACAACATCACTACACCCGATCCGAAACTGGAACGCGTCAGCCGGATTTCAAGAGACATCATGCGGCTGGACCAACTGCAACGTTCGCAGGCATTTGTCGGAAACAGCGCGTCCTACAAAAGTTTCTCGAAGGAGTCGGCAAAAATCCGGTTATCGCTGGATTCACTGAAAAACTCGTACGAAGGCAGTCCCATCCAACAAGCGCGTATTGACTCCATTAAAACCTTGTTGCGGCAACGGGACAACCTCTTCAAATCCTATGTAAAAGTACGTGAAAAAGTAGTAGACAGCCGCGAGTTTTCGGAACAGTTGCAATCGCTCAGCGATGTTTTATACGAACCTGAACCGGACCGGAAAGTGGTAACAACTGAACGTAAACGCCGTACCACGACCATTGCCGGGGATACCAGTGCTGTCACTCCTATGCCGATAGACAGCGACGACCGGGGATTTTTCTCCCGGCTTTTCGGACGCAAAAAACAGGAACAGTCGATGCCGGTTGTAGAAGAGCGCCGGATGGTGGAGGAGGAACTGGAAACAGTGGTAGATACCATCCGTGCTACTCCGCGCGACAGCACGTTAGCTCGCATCGACAGCGCCGTACAGCGCTTTCAAACACTTCAACAGCAACAGCGCGAACAGCTCGTAAACCGTGAAATGGAATTGACCATTGTCAGCAATACGCTGATCAGCAACATGCTCAGCATCCTCCACTCCGTGGAGAATGAAGCCATGCAGCAGATGGAAGTGGACAATCAACAGGCAAAGGCCGTTGTAAATGACAGTGTATGGCGAATCAGCGCGATTATCCTAGCCTTTTTTGTCATCACGGCGGTTATGCTCTACCTGATATTGGGTGATATCCGTAAAAACAACCTTTACCGATTGGCGCTGGAAGCTGCGAAAGAGGAAGCAGAATATCACGCAGCAGCTAAACAGCGCTTTTTGGCCAACATGAGCCACGAGCTGCGGACCCCCCTTCAATCCATCATCGGCTATTCGGAACAACTGAAGCAGGAGCATCCGGTAGAGGATACAAAGATCGATGCGATCTACCAATCGTCAGAACATCTTCTTCAAATTGTCAATGAAATTTTGGACTACAGCCGCATTACTTCGGGCAAGATTGTACTCAATGAAAAGCCTTTTTCTGTAGCAGGCTTAGCAAACAGCGTAGTTGCGGTGATGAAAACACAGGCTCAGTCCAAGGGACTGATGCTGGAATTCAATACACGGATTCTCGGATCGGGGGGCGTCATCGGGGATGCGTTCCGGATTAAACAGATCTTATTCAATCTGTTGAGCAATGCCATCAAATTCACCACCGAAGGTAAAGTAACACTTAACGTAAGCACCGTGGTTTACGCGGAAAAAACCGAGTTGAATATCGTCGTCAAAGATACGGGTAAAGGAATACCTGCTGAGGACCTGGACCGAATCTTTAACGATTTTGAGCAGTCAGAAAATGCTAACTCGGGCGTGCACTTCGGCAGTGGATTGGGTCTGAGCATTGTAAAAGCAATCTGTGAAAGTATGCAGGGCGATATCCGTGTGGAAAGCAAAAAGGGATACGGTTCGGTTTTTAAGGTAAATCTTCCACTCAAGACCGCGAACACACTTGTCGCTGAAACTACTCCGCAAGCCGTCCAACAAGCCGGTAAGCCCTTCGAAGGACGGATTTGGATTATTGACGACGACCGCCTGATCCTTGGACTTTGCCAAAATATTCTTGACAAACACCGCATTCCTTATCGTTGCTTCACTTCTCCAAATCAGGTGCTGGCAGCCGACTGGGATCACCGGGTTACTACCGTATTGATGGACATCCGGATGCCTGAAATGAACGGAATGCAGTTAAACCGGGAATTACGCAAAAAAATAGGATCGGATAAGGTAAAGATTTATGCATGTACGGCACAGGTATTGCCCGAGGAACAGGAACAGATTCTTTCGCAAGGCTTTGATGGACTGTTGCTGAAACCGTTCAAGGAAGCCGACCTATTACGGTTGCTGAATATTACCGCATCGCAAACGGCTCCTTCCAAGCACACACGGACAACCATCCAGCAATTTGCAGACGACGAAAAACAAGCTAACGATATCATTGCCCTCTATACACGCGATACCACGGCAGATATTTCCGCACTGCGAAAAACCTATAAGGCCCAAGATTTAGCCGGTGTCGAACTCTTGCTGCATCGCCTTGCGGGCCGCACCGCACAAATCGGTGCCGATAAAATTGCATTCCAGCTGCGCAAAATCGAGATCGACGTCCGCAACGGTGAAATACCGGAAGAGGAAGCGTTGGAAAGCATTGCGAACCAGCTTACCGAGCTGATGCTCCAACTGCAGATCCAGGGTGCGCGCCAGGAAGTAAGCGTTTCGTAAGGGTGAATTCAGTATCTTTGCCGAAAAATAGTCATCATGCCCCATACTCCTCCCTCACCCCAGCAAACTCCTGCGAAAGCGTTTGAACGTCTGCTTACCGTATTGAACACCTTGCGAACAGATTGCCCGTGGGACCGGAAACAGACAATGGAATCCCTACGCCATCTCAGTATCGAAGAAATGTATGAATTGGGTGATGCCATTCTGGATAACGATCTGGAAGAAATAAAAAAAGAGCTGGGCGATCTCATGATGCATTTGGTGTTTTATGCACGTATCGCGGAAGAGCAAGGGGCCTTTGATATCGCCGATGTATTGAACACCGTGTGCGATAAACTGATTTCCCGGCACCCGCACATCTACGGCGACGTGAATGTAGCGAACGAAGAAGATGTGAAGCGCAATTGGGAGCAACTCAAACTCAAGGAGGGAAATAAATCTGTACTGGCAGGGGTTCCCCACTCGCTACCTGCACTCGTAAAAGCGTATCGGATACAGGACAAGGTAAGGGGTGTTGGATTTGACTGGGAAGAAAAGGGGCAGGTATGGCAGAAGGTGGAAGAGGAACTGGCAGAATTCAAACGCGAGTTTGATGTCTCTCAATCGCAGGCCATCGACACCGAAAAAGCGGAAGCTGAATTCGGTGACCTCCTATTTTCGCTGGTTAATTACGCAAGGTTTGTGGGAATCAATCCCGAAAATGCGCTGGAACGAACCAACAAAAAATTCATCACCCGCTTCACCCACCTGGAAACCCGCGCAAAAGAAACAGGCAGGAACCTGAAAGAGATGACGCTGGCGGAAATGGATGTCTACTGGGAAGAAGCCAAAAGACTATAACTCTCCGTGCTGGAATAAATTCTCTCCAGCTCCCTGCTTTTTCAATAACACGAAGTGTGAACGCACTGCTTTAATAGCCGGGTAACACGTGTAGGGCAAGTTATATTCCGCTGCATACCGCTTGATAATCGGCGTAATGTAGGGATAATATGTATGTGCAACGTGGGGGAACAAGTGGTGCGCGACATGGTGTGTAAAACCACCGAACAGAAAATTGGCTAACGGGCTGTCTGCACTGAAATCCTTGGTCACCATCATCTGATGTTCTGCCCAGGTTACGTCCATTTTCCCATCTGCGGGCGGCAGAGGAAAAATGGCCGTTTCATCCACATGTGTAGATATAAGTGCGATAACTCCTAACAAACTCCCAAAAATATGCATGCATAACCACCCGAAAACTATCATATACCAGGGTTGACTCAACACCAGGATGGGAATTCCCACGAGATAAAACAGGTTGAAAATTTTTGCGGCAAACAGCTTGTAATATTCGATGCGTGGAATTTTCATCACCCGCTTTACGTAATTGTCTTTCGTACCAAAGAAGTCCTTGAAATCGCGAATAAATAACCAATTAAGGGTATATAAGGGATATAACAAGAACATGTAGATATGCTGGTACCGATGCTGGTTCAAGTGCTCACTATCGGGAAATATCCGCACCAAATCACTCTGTTTGATGTCGGTGTCCCAATGTTGGATATTCGGGTATGGGTGATGCAGCACGTTATGCCGTTTTCCCCAAAGCCAGCTGTTGCTCCCAAAAAACTCCAACACATACATAAACCGCTGGTTGTGTTTCCGTTTTTTAAACACCGCGCCATGGGCAGCATCGTGGAATGCATTGATAAACAACATGATCATCGAGAAACCCAGCAAAATATAAAACAAAAACAAAAGCGGAGTATAGTTCCCAAATAATAGAATGCACGTATAAAAACCTAGGTAAAGAAAAAGCAGGAAATAGGTTTTCACCACATTCCGGCGCTGGATACGCTTATCTCCCAATACCCTTTCCTGTACTTCTTTTTGAAGCTTCTTAAAAAAATCATCCGGTCCCGGCTTTTTGTATGTCGGTTTTACAAGAGTTTCCATAGTCAGCCGTTTTTATCCATTTGATGACAAAAATAAAGATAATAGCCCATAAAAACGCGACAAACCGGGATTTGATTATCCACATTGACACTGCAATGACCAACAGTCATCGTTGATATATTCGAATTAACCAATATTTCTGTATTTTCGCGATCGATATGGAAACAGTTGTAAGCGGTATACGTAGTACCGGAAAGCTTCATTTAGGAAATTACTACGGGGCAGTCAGAAACTTTGTTAAAATGCAGCATGAGTACAACTGCTATTTTTTCATTGCCGATCTGCATTCACTGACGACCCACCCTACTCCCGAGGATTTATATGCCAACGTCCGGCAGGTGATGGTAGAATACCTGGCTGCCGGTATTGATCCGGAGGTAGCCACGATTTATATCCAATCCGATGTGCCCGAAGTGGTAGAACTTTATCTCTACCTCAACATGAACGCCTACATTGGCGAACTGGAACGTGCGGCATCCTTCAAAGATAAGGTGCGTGCAAATCCGGATAACGTAAATGCCGGATTGCTTACCTACCCCGTCCTGATGGCTGCGGACATCCTACTGCACCATGCGGTCAAAGTTCCGGTAGGCAAAGATCAGGAACAACACCTTGAAATGACGCGCACATTTGCCAACCGGTTTAACCGCCTATATAAAACGGATTATTTTGCCGAGCCCCATGCCGTGTCTTTCAACAAGCAGCTGGTTAAAATACCCGGTTTGGATGGCAAGGGAAAGATGGGCAAATCAGAAGGTGAAGGTAATGCCATATACCTGTCTGATTCACCGGAAGTTATCCGTAAAAAAGTGATGCGGGCCGTGACAGATAGCGGCCCGACCCAACCCAACCAGCCGAAGCCGGAAGTAATCCAGAACCTCTTCACACTGCTGGAAGCGGTGTCCACCGCCGACACGGTGCAACATTTCGACGAACTGTACAATACATGCCAAATCCGTTATGGAGATCTTAAAAAGCAGTTGGCTGAAGATATGATTGCAGCCACCGCTTCTGTCCGTGAACGGATTCATGATATTTCCAATGATAACGACTATATTAGCAAAGTAATCAGGCAAGGGAATGAAAAGGCAAGGGAAAGCGCACGTAAGACCGTAGCCGAGGTACGTGAAATTATTGGTTTTAGAAAATTTTAGGTTTGAGATACCGGACATCAGACGTGAGACGTTAGATATTAGATTTCAGACTTTTGACTTAACACATGCACATCGCCATTGTAGGAAATATCGGAGCGGGGAAAACAACGCTGACCCAGTTGCTGGCTAATCACTTAAAGTGGGAACCACAATTTGAAGCGGTTGAGGACAACCCTTATCTGGAAGATTTTTACAGCGACATGAAACGTTGGGCATTCAATCTGCAGATCTATTTTCTAAACAGCAGGTTCAGGCACATCGTGCAACTCCAAAAAAGGGATACCAACATCATCCAGGACCGAACAATCTACGAAGACGCATATATCTTTGCCGAAAATCTGTACGATATGGGGCTAATGAGCGCCCGGGATTTTGAGAACTACAGCAACATTTTCGAAAGTATCATTTCGTACATAAAGGCACCTGATTTACTTATCTACCTGAGAGCTTCCGTGCCCACGTTGGTGGAGAACATACAAACCCGGGGACGGGAATATGAGGCGAACATCCGGCTGGATTATTTGTCAAAACTCAACGCCAAATATGAGAAATGGATTAAGAACTATAAAGATGGAAAGCTGCTCATTTTAAATAAAGATAAACTGGATTTCGCCAACAACACGGACGACATGGCATTTGTAATTCAGAAAATCGAGACCGAATTGTTTGGACTATTTTAAGTAGGGAAGTCATGTCTCAACTAAAAACCATCGGCATCATCCCCGCGCGCTATGCTTCCAGCCGTTTTCCCGGTAAGCCGCTCGTTGACATTGAAGGAAAGAGCATGATCCGACGCGTATATGAGCAAGCCACAAAAAGCAAGCGGTTGGATAACGTAATCGTCGCTACCGACGACGAACGTATACAGGCCCATGTGCAGTCTTTCGGAGCACCGGTGGCAATGACCGCAGAAGCCCATCAAAGTGGGACCGACCGCTGCGCGGAGGTTATCGCCACTACCCCGGAGTTCGACATCGCCATCAATATACAGGGAGATGAGCCCTATATTGATCCCGAGCAGATCGATCTGTTAGTCGACTGCTTCCAAAAGCAGGAAGTACAGATTGCAACACTCATCAAACGGATCACCACAATGGACGTACTGTTCAACCCGAACATCCCAAAAGTGGTGATCGATCATTCGGGAAAAGCCATTTATTTCAGCCGGCAAACAATCCCTTATTTTCGCAATGCTCCCTCACAGGATTGGCCTTACCTACATACCTACTATAAGCATATCGGCATTTACGGATACCGTACGCAGGTATTGGCAGAACTGACCAAATTACCCGTTTCCTCGTTGGAACGCGCCGAATCGCTGGAACAACTGCGCTGGCTGGAAAACGGTTATCACATCCAGACAGCAGAAACCAGCTTCGAAACCCTTGCCGTTGATACACCCGAAGATCTGGAAAAGTTATTGGCACAAAAAAAGCCACAATAAACATTGCGGCTTTCCTTTCTTCGGTAGATTGCTGTGCTATTTTGTAAGGATTGCACGGAAGTTTTTTGCACTTTCCGCAACGTCACCCACGTTATTTTCCCAGTTATGTTCGTATTCGGCAGATATATTGCCTTTGAATCCCTGCCGCTTTAATTCAGCGATCACACCTTCCACATTACAGACCCCGGTTCCCCAATGCACATCGTGCCCTTCTCGTGATTTTTCCGACAGATCCTTAAAATGAAGGCTTACCAGATGGCCCTCATATTGTTTGAGGCATTCCAAAGGATCCAAGCCCGACCGTACCCAGTGTCCAATGTCCGCACAGCCACCTACATATGGACTGTTGGCCTTTGCCACCGCAGCCAATACGACCTTGGGATCCCAGTAGTGGGAAGGTTGCGGGTGATTATGAATACCGAATTTGATTTTGTATTGGTTGGCCAGCTGGCCGATCAACGGCATAAACTTTTCATCCGGTTCTGAATTGATCACCTTGACACCCATTGCTTTCGCAAATTCGAATATCTGCTTCCATTCTTCCTCGGTATTGCCATTTACCACACCGAATGCACATAGTTTTACCTTTTTCTTTTTCAGCGCACGTAAAATAGCCTTCCGTTGAGCGGCATCCATGTTGTAATCCATGACTCCCTCCAATCCACCGCCCAGTTCCTGGCCAGGATAGGCTTCAACACTGTTTAAACCGGCCTGTAAGGTCTTGTCTACGGCCTCAAAAAAAGTAAACCGATTGAACGTATACGTCTGGGTGGAGAGGTGCCAACCCAACTTCTTTTCCGGCTGCTGGGCATATGACATCGTTATACCCGCCGCGAGTACAACAAGGCTCATCATGGTCATTAATCTTAATTGCTTCTTCATTTGAATAAATTGTTTTTTAATGGATTATTTTCTTCTTAGCGGCATCAATGAGATCGCAACGCTAAGTTTTATGCGCATCGTAGTGATACGAACGTACCGACTGGCGCAATGCCGTCCGCTGTGCAGCCGATAACGGCGTTGCATGCCGCAATGCATGGATCGCTTCGTCCAGTTGAGCCGATGTTCGCATTCCCAAAGCAGCCGTAGCCACCGCCGGATGCGACCACACATATCCCAAGGCAACCTCCAACTTGGTCAACCCCGATTCAGCCGCCACTTTTGCCACCATTTTAGCTGCCCTAGCCACTTCACCATCGGTATACTGCAAGTAATTAGCTGCGGGCTTGCCTACCAATAATCCCTGTGCGACAGCACCCCGGCAAATCACGCTGATGTCGTGCTGATGCAGCAAATCCAACACTTCCTCTTCAGGTCGATGATCAAGCAAGCTGTATTGCATCATCACACTGACGATATTCGAGCGTTTTACGTACTCCCGGATCACATTCGGCCGGATGGAAGAAATACCGTACCAGCGGATTTTTCCCTGCTGCTTGAGCAGCTCAAATGCTTCGATGGTTTCGTCGATCGGATCATCGATCGTTCCACCATGCAGCTGATAGAGATCAATATAATCGGTTTTGAGCCGCCGTAGGCTTTGCTCAGCACATTTCAGAATGTATTCTTTGCTTGGATTCCAATCCCACCCCGAACCGTCGGGGCGCCACTGGTTACCCACCTTGGTAGCAATGATGACGTTTTTACGTATGGGTTTAAGCGTCTCTCCTACATGAAGCTCATTCAGCCCCTTCTGATATAAGTCGGCCGTATCAAAATAATTGATACCTGCCTCTACCGCCCTCCGTAGCATATCTTTATATTGGGCTGCGCTTTCGCCCAACGACATGCAACCAAAGCTAACGGGGCTTACCTGTAAATCCGACTTACCTAGCGAATTCATTTGCAAATGGGAGTTCGACAGTCTTTATTGAGTTTGTATATCGATCGAATTTGCTGCGCTGGGTACGGGTACTTCCGCGCCCTTCTTAACCGAAATCAGTTCAACTTCAAAAATAAGACTACTGTAAGGCGGGATATCCTGCCCTGCACCTCGTTCTCCGTATCCCAACTCATAGGGTATGTAAATACGATACTGCGCACCCTCCGGCATCAGCTGTATCCCTTCTTGCCACCCTTCTATGACGCGATCGAGCGTAAACGTGGCAGGCTCTCCCCGCTCGTATGAACTGTCGAATACGCTGCCATTGCTCAACTGCCCTTTATAATGTACCGTTACCGTATCCGTCAATGTCGGTTTGTCGCCCGTTCCTTCCCGGATCACTTCGTATTGGAGACCGGATTCGGTGGTAATGACGCCGGGCTTTGCCTTATTCTCCTCCATAAATGCGTTGGCCTGCTCTTGCAGTTTCGCGTCCATTTTTGAGCGGGCGGCAGTAATGGCATCCATAATCAGCTCACGTTCTTCCGTTTCATCAAAAGTAGCTTCTTTACCTGCAAAGATATCAGCCACTGCCTGGGCAAGCACGGTCGCGTTTATTTCTTCCATTCCGGTACGTTTCAAATCCCGGGCAATGGAAGCACCAAAGGCATAAGCAACCGAATCACTGCGGCTTTTTAACGGACTTACGGCACCAGGTTGCTGGGCATATACCGAACCGGCACTCACTGCCAGGCATCCGGCGGCCGCAATACTTAAAAGTTTCATTCGAAAATAGTTTATTCTTAAAGAACTCATGGAACCTGCACTTACATCGCCTTTTGCATCAGGTGCTGACGGGACAGGTTTCATATGGATACAATTCATTTTTCTACAATGACAAGCTTACAAATATAGGTAAGCTTGCTGATCTCTCACCCCTAATGACAGAAAATTATCCCGATCTTTTCCTTAAATTAGGTAAAAAAGCAGCGACAATACCAATCAGTGGCAGAAATGCACATACATGATAAACATAGTCGATTCCCTGGCTGTCTGCTAATTTTCCGAGCACTGCTGAACCAATTCCGCCCATACCGAATGCAAAACCGAAGAACAACCCCGACACCATTCCCACATTGCCGGGCAAGAGTTCCTGAGCGTATACCAAAATAGCTGAAAATGCCGATGCGATAATTACACCGATCACAAAGGATAAAATGACCGTCCAAAAGAGATTGGCATACGGAAGCGCCAGTGTAAATGGAGAAGCACCAAGGATGGAAATCCAGATGACATATTTGCGCCCGATGCGGTCACCGACCGGTCCGCCTATCATTGTACCTGCCGCAACTGCAAAGAGAAAGACAAATAAATACAACTGGGAGTGTTGGACGGATACGTCAAATTTATCCATCAGGTAAAACGTGTAGTAGCTGGTAAGGCTCGCCATGTAAAAATACTTGGAAAAAATGAGCAACAGCAATACAACAATAGACAAGGTGACCGTTCCGCGGGGAAGCGACTGATGGGCCACCGCCTTAACTTTATGTTTGCGGAGGATATAATTCCGAATGGATTTCGGTTTGTACCATTTGCCGATGCGGTAAAGGATGATAATGGCCGCAAGTGCCGCAAAGGAAAACCAAATGACATTGAATTGACCAAAAGGCGCAATCAGCATCGCTGCCAGCAATGGGCCAATTGCGCTACCCGCATTTCCCCCCACCTGAAATAGCGATTGGGCAAAGCCGCGTCTACCGCCTGACGCAACATAAGCCATCCGGGAAGCCTCCGGATGGAACACCGATGAGCCCGCGCCTACAAATGCGACTGCCACCAGTATCCAGTGGTAGCTGGAGGCAAAGGCCATCATAACCAGCCCCGTCAGGCTAAATCCCATTCCTACAGGCAGTGCATAGGGGTACGGTCTACTGTCGGTCACTACGCCTACCAACGGTTGCAACAGCGACGATGACAGCTGGAAAATCAAGGTGATGACACCGATCTGCGAAAAGGTTAAGTGAAACGAATCCTTTACGATCGGATAGATAGCCGGAATGAGCGATTGAATGGTATCATTGAGCAGATGTGAAAAACTCAGCGCAAATAATACAGGGTAAATTGTTGCGGACGCCTGTTTGGCAGCCGCGGATGTGTCAGTATCCATGGGCACAAATCAACTAAAATTTGTGCAAAGCTAAAACTCTTCTTCCAAAACTTGTTCGTTTACCGGCATTACTTTTTTCTTTTTTCCGGTAATCATCTTAATCAGCACCGGCGCGGTAGCAGCAACCACAATTCCCATAATTACATATTCCAGGTTACGTTGAACCCAGTCATTCTCACCAAGCAGGTACCCCAGCGTAACGAGGCTGCCTACCCAAAGGATGCCACCAACGATGTTGTAGAACGCGAATTTCCGGAAGTCCATCTCTACAATACCGGCTACAATGGGCGCAAAGGTACGGACCACGGGAAGAAACCGTGCCAGAATGATTGCAACCCCTCCCCTTTTGTGGTAAAATTCCTGTGCGCGAAAAATGTACTCTTTTTTAAAGAGCCAGTTGTCTTTCATTTTCAGCAGACGGTGCCCGAAATACTTGCCGCACCAATAGCCTACAAAGTTACCCAATATACCGGCAATGGATATCAACGCAATCCAATACAGCAATGTCAATACGGAATCCACCGGCCCGAGTGTCAGGTTGGCGATAATAATGCCCGCGATAAACAGAATGGGGTCTCCGGGGAGAAAGAAGCCGATGAGGATACCGGTTTCCGCGAAAACAATAAACAACAACAAATAAAGTCCACCATGTGCAACAATCCAGTCCGGATTGGTGAGGTTATTCAAAAAATCAAGAAACTCAGCCACTGACTACTAAAAAAATAAAAGCAAAGAAATGAACGAATGCTGGAAAGATCCTGTACAAAATCATGCCATGATTGGGAAACAGACATAATTTCTTGATGAAAAACCTGAAATGTCATTGCTCTGACAAAAACGAAGCATACCAATGCCCCGAATCTTTCACCGTCCGCTGTTGGGTCGCAAAGTCCACGTGCACCAATCCGAACGGTGCATGGTACCCTTCTGCCCATTCAAAATTATCGGTTAGGGTCCAGACAAAATAGCCATGCACGTTGAGTCCTTCGCGTTTGGCGCGCAGCACCTGCCCAAGATGGTCCTGAAGATACGAAAGCCGCTGTTGGTCCTTCACACGACCCGACACGACCTGGTCGGGAAAGGCTGCCCCATTTTCGGTGACGAACAGCTTGGGAATTCCGGGATAGGCACTGAACTTCTTAATCATCTCGTAGATCGCCGGCGGAAATACCTCCCAGCCCATCGCTGTGATACCGGGCACCTTGCGTTTTGCTGCCGGCACCAGCCGTGCCTGCAAATAAGGCACGAAAAATGAACTTGCCACTACTTCCCGTGTATAGTTTTGGATCCCGATAAAATCAAAATCAAACGGCAACGCCTTTTCATCGCCCACCTGCATGTATTTTTCGATTCCCCTCAATGCTTTCAGATCGTCGATTGGGTAGCCCATCCCCAGGATTGGCTCAATAAATAGCCGATTAATCAATGCATCTGCCCGTATTGCGGCTTTGACATCGCGCTCACCACCGCTGGCGGGATGGATACTTGAACATGAAAATGTAGTGCCGATCTGAGCGCCGCGCACCTCCGACCGTATCAAACGACCGATCTGACCCATGGCCAGTGTCGCGTGATGCGCTGCCGGAAAGAAATTACGCAAACCGGTCAATCCCGGTGCGTGGACACCGAAAAAATAACCTGCCCCGGTAAACACAGCCGGCTCATTCAGTACCATCCAGTGTTTCACCCGATCACCCAGCCGACGGGTAACGTAACCTGCGTATTCCTCCATCCAGAAGAGCACATCGCGATTGGTCCATCCTCCCTTATCCTGAAGTGCCTGTGGAAGATCCCAGTGATACAGCGTAAGCCAGGGCGTAATTCCCAGCTCCAGGCAATGGTCTACCACCCGCTCATAGAAATCCATCCCTTTCGGATTGGGCTGACCCACACCGGCCGGAAAAATACGCGGCCAGGCAACGGAAAACCGGAAATTCGGAATGTTCAATGCGCGGACCAGCGCAATGTCTTCTCGATAGCAGTGATAGAAATTGCAGGCGATGCGCGCATGCTGCGCGTCTTTGATTTTTCCCTTACGGCCAGTGAACACATCCCATATGGAATGCCCCTTGCCTTCCGCATCCCACGCTCCCTCCGTCTGAAAGGCGGCACTGGAAACTCCCCATTCGAATTCGGATCCAAATTCCGCTCTTACCATGGGCTATGCCAACGCTTTGGATAAGTGTACTTCCAGCAACTGATCGATGACTGCTTGCGTACAATCTGGATAGTCGACCGCGACGAGATGTTTACTGTTGAGCCATGCCTCGATTGCCACGTCGTTTTTGGGCTTCAAATTTTTAATCACAGGAACTCCTATCTCTTCCAGTGCCGCTGCATTGAGGTGTTGTTCGTATTGGTTTTTCATAGGGACTACCAATAGTTTTTTACGTAGGAACAGTGCTTCTGCAGGCGTCTCAAAGCCCGCTCCGCATAACACGCCAGCCGAATCGGCCATGCTCTGGATGAATTTTTCATTGGCAATGGGCTGGACGCTCACATTGCGCAATACGAATGGGGTTTTGTTATGCTTGGAAAACACTTCCCATCGGATATCGGGGAAACGCATCAGGTGTTTCAGTAACCGTGCATCGTCATAAGCAGGAAGATAAACGGTATAATGGCCTTTGTCCGTTACGTCCAACTGCCGTACCTGTCGGCGGATAACCGGGGTAAATATCCGATCGTTGTATCGTTTGAAATGAAAACCATAATTGATAGTTGCCGGCGCATAATTGCGCATGATAAATTTGCCCAGCATGTCCTGTTCCGTAGGCTTGGGTGCTTGGGCATCCATCGCAGCGGCCTGGTGACTGAGGCCAATGCACACTTTATCCCGAGTGTTGCATGCCCAGGCAGATATCGGCTCAAAGTCATTGATAATCAAATCGTATTGTTCGATAGGCAACGTGTTCACCTCGTGAACCAACCGCCTAACGGTAGAACTCATAAAGGTCTTCCAGAGATCTACCCCCCCTTTTTTTCCAAAAATAAAGCTAAGCCCGTGCATCCGGTATTTTACGGCAAAGGGTAGTTCCAGATCCGCCTGTATTCCGCTCACCAACACATCCACATCCGCTCGCTTCTGCAGGCAGGGAACCACGTCCATTGCCCGGCTGAGATGACCGTTACCCGTGCCCTGTATTGCGTAAAGTATCTTCATAGTTGATAATTGACAATTGATAATTGATAATTGACAATTATCAATTATCAGTGTCTGAATGCTGAAGCCAAAAAACGCAAAAAAATACGGCTTTTCAAACCTGTGAACCAATGAATCAATCTCTTCATGATACTGAGCGCTAATTTATAGCTAAAAACGCAAACTAACGTTACTTCATCATTAAAAACGGATAAACAATTTGTAATCTTTCTGCCTTTATCTTAACTTTAACACATGAACCGAATCTGCCTGATACCCATCGCCGCTTTTACGATGCTATTGCTTTCGTCTTGGGGCTTCCATGCCCACAAGCTTATCAATCGGATGGCTGTATTTACACTTCCTACGAATATGGCTGGCTTTTATAAGGACCGGGTAGACTACATGACCGAACATGCGATCGATCCGGATAAACGTTGCTACATTGATACTGCCGAATCGGTCCGGCATTTCATCGATGCCGATGAATACGGTTTGCATCCATTCGATACGATTCCGGTACATTGGACAGCCGCCGTCGAAAAATTCACAGAACGCAGGTTACTGATGTCGGGTATTCTACCCTGGCAGATAAACAGAAGCTACTACGCGTTGGTGAAAGCTTTCGGCGAGAAAAACATCCAACGGATTCTGAGGCATTCATCCGATATTGGGCACTACCTTGCCGACGCACACGTGCCGCTGCATACGACCAGCAATTACAACGGACAAAAGACCAATCAGGTGGGTATCCACGCATTCTGGGAAAGCCGGCTACCGGAACTATTTGCCGGGGAATACGATTTTCTGGTGGGGCGTGCCCGGTACGTAGATTCTCCGGTAGACGAAGCGTGGCGCATTGTGAAAGAAAGCCATATGCTGATAGATTCTGTGCTAAGTATGGAGAAGAAGTTAAGTGACGTATTTCCTCCCGACCGTAAATACGGCTACATCGAACGGAACCACATCCTGATCCGCACGTATTCCGATGCCTATGCTAAGGCTTACCACGATGCGTTGCAAGGGATGGTAGAGCGCCGGATGCGTGGAGCCATCCATGCCATCGGTAGCTTCTGGTATTCAGCTTGGGTGGATGCAGGGCAACCGGATATCCGCCACCTTCCTGCCGATCTATTCGTGGCGGACTCCGTTCCGTCTCCCGACAGGGCGCAAAAACCCTTTGGCCGGGAAGAATGGCATTAGTAGGAAGTTTAGTTAAAAAAGAGCCTGTTCCACGCTATGGATCACATCTGTCATTTCCGCTGTTGTATAGCTTCCAAATCCCAGACGGATGCCGCAATATGCTGCAGACTGATAAAGAAGGTAGCGCGGTATCTGTAGGTCGAACCGCGCACAGCGCCGCTGCAGTTCCATTAAACTTAACTCCTGTGGCCATCTCGTCCAGATAGCCAGCCCTCCGGTTGGCACATCGAAATCCACATGCTTACCCAGCCGTGTTAGCAGCAACTGAGCCAGGTGATTGCGCCGCTGCTTGTATTCATACGTGGATTTTTTCAGGTAGCGGTGGATCTCACCATCTGCAATCATTTCGCCAAGTGCCAACTCGGTGAGTGTATCTCCTTGTCGGTCCATGATGCCCAGTAGTTTATCCATTTCATCAATCAG
Organism: Parapedobacter defluvii; assembly: GCF_014642075.1. Lineage (GTDB taxonomy): Bacteria > Bacteroidota > Bacteroidia > Sphingobacteriales > Sphingobacteriaceae > Parapedobacter > Parapedobacter defluvii. The sequence continues at coordinate 81,256 of NZ_BMIK01000016.1, forward strand.
ATTCGGAGGGGCAACGATAAATCCAGACCGGAACCCTGGAGCCATCGACTTTCCAAAGGTGCCGACATAAACGACCATACCCCCGGTATCTGCACTCGCAATGGGAAGTAACGGACCACCCTCGTAATGAAAATCGTAATCATAATCGTCTTCCAGAATGACAAACCCATACCTTGCCGATAGTTCCAGCAGCTCAATCCGACGCTGTGCACTCAGGGTTACGGTAGTGGGATAATGATGATGGGGTGTGATATACAGCATCCGGAACGGGCCCGTCTCGCATAGCTTGCGGATGGCCGATACATCGAGACCTTCGCGATCCACAGGAACGGTTATCAGGGTCGCTCCTGCCTTCTGCAGAATCATATTCGTCGCAAAATAACTGAGCTCACCCACTACCACACGGTCTCCGGGTGAGATCACCGTTTCCGCAACGAGGTAAATACTCAATTCCAGGCTACGTGTGACTAAGATATTACGCGGAGAAATATGTAAGCCCCGCGTCAGGTTTAAGAAGTTCGACAGGTTCTCCTTATAGTATTCGCTTCCCGTGGAATGTTTATAACCCAATTTAGCCTGATTCCCTTTTCGCTTCATATTAATACGGAGCAAACGCGACAGATACCCAACGTGAGACAGCCGTGGGTCGGGAAGTCCATCATCAAAACGGAAACCGGTCTGTGTGGGTTCGAATGGATTATCGAGGACCGTCCATCGCTTAAAATGAAATCCCGTCTGCGCGGGATACGATGCCAATACCGGGTTACCGTTTTCCAGCTTTTTCGGCTTTTCTGTTTTTCCATGCCGGACAAATGTGCCACGGCTGGGATGTGTTTCTATCCACCCCTGCGCTTCTAATTCTGCATAACTGGCTACCACCGTGTTCCGGTGCAATCCCAATAAACTACCCATTCTTCTGCTTCCGGGCAACTTATGGCCATCCATCAGGTAACCCCGCTGAATGGCATTGATCAATTGGTGGGCAACCTGTAGGTACACGGGTGTTGCCGAAACACGATCGACAATCACAAAACTTCGATATGGCACTAAAACCGGACTATCCATAAAATAAAAACTGGCACATCAACATGTGCCGGTAAGATACGACATTTGCAAAAAACAAAAGAATGAATCGCTTTTTCACAACCAAACACCTTATTTTATTGCTGACAATCGGGGCACCGTGTCTATCCGTTGCACAAACCGGTTTGCGTCCAGATACAGTGGCACAGCGAGAGGGACCGACCATATCCCTCGGCGAAGTTATCATTACCGAAAACCGCTTACAGCTTCCTTTTACCAAGCAAAACCGTAACATCCAGGTGATCGACCGGCAACAGATCGAAGCAATGCCAGGGCACTCGCTAAACGAATTGTTGAGCTATGTAGCCGGCGTAGACCTGCGCCAGCGGGGTCCGTTCGGAACACAGGCTGATGTAAGCATTGATGGCGGCAGTTTTGAACAAGCCCTGATACTCGTTAATGGCGTCAAAGTACTGGATGCCCAAACGGCGCACAACAGCCTAAACCTGCCCATTCCCACCGATGCGATTGAACGCATTGAAATCCTCCGTGGCCCGGCTGCACGCGTTTATGGAATCAACAGCCTTACGGGTGCAATCAACATCGTGACCCGGAAATCCGAACGGTCAGATTTCACGGTTAATGCTTACGCCGGTTCGGGTTTGAAGAAAGACACCGCCAATAACGACGCATTGTTTAATGGACGCGGCATACAGGTTGGTGGCACGATGGCGGGGCGACTGGGACAACATACCGTGTACGGCGGTCACGATTCCGGCAATGGTTATCGCTATAATACAGCCTTCCGCAATAACAAGATTTTCTATCAAAGTGAAATTCCGACCAACGCTAAACAGGCGCTATCCCTAATGGGTGGTTACGTTTCCAGTAATTTCGGCGCAAACGGATTTTATGCCGCCCCGGGCGATCGGGAGTCACAGGAAATTGTTCAAACCGTGTTGGCTGCGATCTCGTATCGAGCGGAATTGTCCGAGCGGTTTTCCATATCGCCGCGTGTCAGTTACCGGTATGGATACGATGACTACCGGTATTTCCGGCATGACCTCAGCCGTGCGCGGAGCCAGCATCGGGGTCACGCGCTCAACACGGAAATAAACGGCACCTTGCAAACTACCGCAGGTGAAATAGGGGTTGGCTTGGAGATGCGGAATGAAACGATCCGAAGCACGAATATCGGCGATCACGAGCGCGACAACTTCGGGATGTATGCCGAGTTCAAAACCGAAAAAATCAACCGCATCTTGCTCAACGCCGGGGCCTACATTAACTACAATACCGACTATGGCTGGCAACTGTTTCCGGGCATAGACATCGGCTATCAAATCGACGAACGCTGGAAACTGGTGGCACATACCGGTACCGGGCAACGTATCCCATCGTTTACCGATCTTTACCTGGACCAGCAGCCGGGAAACGTCGGCAATCCCGCCGTTGTACCCGAAAGGGCGTGGCATGCCGAAGGAGGCGTGAAATATACCGGTCAGCGACTCATTGCATACACAAATTACTTTTACCGGAATATTGACAATTTCATCGACTGGGTACGGGAAAACCCGGACACCCCCTACCAACCTTTAAATTTTTCGAAAAACCGGGTGCATGGCCTCGCCGCGTCCGCAAACTACCGCCTATCCGATCCCGCATCGATCGTTAGTTGGATGGCAGGCCTTTCGTATACCTGGCTTTCCCCTTCAGTGGGCACGAGTGCCCAACAGGGCCTCATCTCCAAGTATGCGGTCGAAAGCCTGCGGCATCAGTTGGTTGCCAATCTCACGTTGGCCACCGGACGGTTTTCAGGAACGGCGACTGCACGTTTTAACGAACGGATCAGTTACAAAAGTTATTTTGTAAGTGATGTGCGGATCGCCTACCGGTTCAGCCCGGTAACGATTTACCTGGACGCCCAAAATATTTTTGATGTAACTTACATCGAGGCAGCCGCCGTACCCATGCCGGGAAGGTGGTTTAATTTAGGTTTGAAATACGGCCTGTGATCAACCATATACACCATCCGGTGCGATGCCATTCAACAGATGACATCGTACCGGAATAGCATGTGTTTATTTGAGATGAGATCGGAGCATCCAGGCTGTTTTTTCATGTTTTTCCATGATACCGGTCAAAAAATCGGCCGTACCTTCATCCTTGTATGCTTCCGAAACCTTGTCAATACTCTCGCGGATGTACGTAATGATCGCCTCGTGATCCTGCACCAGTTCTCCAATAAAGCCCTTGCTATTGTTACCCTTTGCATTCAGCTCTGTCAGATGCGTCAATTCAAGGAATGTTTTCAGTGATGCCGGCGCATAATGCCCGATCGACCGAATCCGTTCGGCCACCTCGTCCACCCATTCCGCCAGTTCATCGTATAACTCCTCAAAATACACATGTACGGAATGGAAATCAGGACCTTCCACATTCCAATGCGCGTTACGTGTCTTCGTGTATAAGACAAATTCGTCAGCCAACAATATTCCAAGTACTTTCGCTACTTCCGCACGGTTTTTTTCCGTAATACCAATTTGTGCCATAACGTCTGATTTTAGTTAAACATCTATCAAAGATAGTTAATTAGCTGACGGATTCCTCCCCTTATGTGCCATCCTACTGTCAAACCGCCTTCCGTAAAAACGCCAAACCTTTTATTCCTTGCGTTCGAGCAACCGCCACACGACGGCGGCAATCACCGCTCCGACAATTGGGGCTACGATAAACAGCCACAGCTGACTTAGTGCCGCACCCCCCGCCAAGATTGCCGGTCCGAAGCTACGGGCAGGATTTACAGATGTTCCGGTAATGGGGATAGCGACTAAGTGAATAAGCACGAGTGTGAAACCGATGGCTAATCCAGCCATGGTTTCATTGCCCCATTTTGATGTGGCACCGAATATGACGAATAAAAACAGAAAGGTAAGCACGGCTTCCGCAACAAAGGCCGATTTTAACCCGTATTCACTTTGGTACCCCGTACCCCATCCGTTTGAGCCATAAGCCCATTCACCGGCGGTAAACCCGGCCACCTGCCCGCTGAGTACCTGTTGCAACACAAGCGCTCCCAGCAACGCACCGATAAACTGAGCAATGATGTACGCGATCGCATCTCCCACCGAAATTTTGCCTTTGATAAGCATGGCAATCGTGACCGCCGGATTGATGTGGCACCCGCTAATGCCCCCGATGGCATAGGCGAAAACGACAACGGATAAACCGAAGGCAAACGCAATCCCCAAAAGACCTAACCCTGAGAGTCCTGCAAGCGTGTCTGCACCCGCCACAGCAGCGGCTCCGCAGCCGAAAAAGACCAGACCGAAGGTACCGACCAATTCAGCCACAAACTTTGTTGATGACTTTATTTCCATGATTTATAATATTGGTTTATTCAAAGATAACGTCTTTTCTTAAAAGACAAAATATTTCTCCCTTATAAAAAAGCCCCGTTTCACAACGAGGCCTTTCCATTTAACCAAACCTAACAAAATGAATGTTGCTTTTTGTCAAAACAAAAGTAGATCGGGCTTATTATGTTTGGATTAAGCATCGATTAACATATCATCAAATGTGCACATGGATAACACCGGGAAAAAATATACCTTTGATGTTTTATAAGCACCATGGATCCTTACATTGTTACCTCCCTGCTGATTATACTGATTGGTTTTACGGTCAGTTCGTTCGGAAACCTAATCGGTTTTGGCGGCGGGATTTTCATGGTCCCCATACTGGTTACAATTTTTCATTACCCGCTTGCTATTGCCGTAGGCAGTGTGATGTTTTCCCTCATTTTTTCCTCATTGATGGCTACTTACCGTCTTCGAAAGGAAGGGCACGTGGATTTTAAAATGGGCACCCTGCTCGAAATTCCTACGATGTTTGGCGTTATACTCGGCAGCCTCTTACTTTCCTATCTGTCGACCGCCGGATTGGAAATTCTGTTTTCAGTCCTCGTTTTTATATTGGGGCTATCTTTTTGGCTAAAAAAAACAACGGCAGAAAAGGCTTCGGCTAGACCGGACCTTTTCTCCCGGATGAACCAATGGAAACCCGGACTGGTTATCCAGCATACAAAGATGAATTTGACATACCGGGCTAGTCTATGGTTGATTCTATTTTTTGGTCTTTCTGCGGGAACATTAGCCGGACTTTTCGGGATTGGCGGGGGTTTTATGAAAACACCCATTATGCTTAAGGTTTTTAAAATGCCTGTCAAAGTAGCCACGGCAACCGCACTATTTATGATTCTGATTACCAGTATCACCGGATCCATTAGCCATTACCTACAGGGACATATCCTGTTTTCCCATGTGTGGCCTGTAATCATTGGCTTTACCGGAGGCGCCATTGCAGGTAACCGACTGACTCCTTCTGTCAGTGACGAAGTTTTGGAAAGACTAATTGGGTTGGGATTAATTCTAGCTGCCTTGGTGATGTTCGCGAATTTTTACACCCATAGCGGTTATTGAAGCGACCTGCGTTTTTCACGGGAATGCAATCAAACAAAAAGGTTGTTTCTTGTTGAACAAGAAACAACCTTTTTATTCATGACATGTGTGAAATGTCACCTATTTTTTGAGGTTAATCCAACCCAACTGTCCAGTTGTTTGCCCATTCAGGCTTTGCAGTACCCGCTCCGGCACCGGTAGCGCTTGCATCCTCTGTAAATACGCCATCTACATTAGCCGAGCTGCCGTCGGTTTTCTTGCCTTTTGCCTTGGTTGTTACATTATCAAATTTCACACGGGTGGCTTTCAATGACCCTTCGCCCACATAACCTATACCTTCGTCATTTTCAACATCAAAGCCCGTAGCCCAATTACTCAATACCAAATTGTCAAACGTGCCCTTTGTACCTACACGCAGTTTTAACGCTTGCGGCTCTGAACTTTTATCTTGGCTACCACCGATCAATGTAACGTTTTTAATTGTTGGATTAGAAATCGGATCAGCCAGGTGATTTTCGCTGTTGTTGTCAGCTTCGATACCCCGGTTTCCCGCGTTGGTACGGATACCATACCAATTTTCGCCACCGCCTACCCAGCCTTCCGTCCAGTCGAACAAATCATCCCCAACATCTGCCAATTTATTGGTTACAACAAGATTGTTTGCCTTAACTGTGCCACCAAACCACTCAAAACCGTCGTCTGAACCTTCAAATGCCTGTACATATTCAATTGTCGTACCGCTACCAACACCAAATAACGATAAGGCATTAAATTCCTTCTCGCTGTTATAAGCATAACCAGAGTACTCAATCCGGAGATATTTAATAGCGCCTGAGTTATCATTCACATCGGTACCGCCATAGTTCAATTCGCCGACTTCGGACACTGCGGTAGCACCTTTGTTAATAGGAGCTCTGCCACAGATAACCAAACCACCCCATGCGCCCGGCTTATGTTCCTGTGCCGTTAAGACAACCGGACTGGTTGCTGTGCCCTGTATGTCAATCTGGCCACCTTGGGCAACGCCAATGTAACGAACCGAAGCCATCTCATTCGTAGCTGTGGCCTCAACGGTAACGCCCGCTTTGATTGTCAATTTTGCTCCCTCTTTAACGATCAGTTTCCCGGTCAGTTTATAAGTACCGGATTCCAGTACAACCTCACCTTTGGTGATTTCGCCCTTCAGATCATCACGGACCACTTCGAATCCGCCGTCAGGTTCTGGAGTAGGATCTTCGTTATCACTACAAGACGATGCAACCAGGGTGATCGACAGCGCTGCAGCTCCCATTAACCATCTAAAAGTCTTTTTCATTTCCATTTTCATTTTTATTAGTTTTCAAATACAAAATTGCTTTCTCACAATATCCTGAACATTAACCGGATATGATTAAATTGTTAACTCCACTCAATCGTAATATTAAAACAGCTGATAACTCAGGCCCAATGAGAAATATTGGCCCTTTTTATACGTAAGAACCGGTACATGTCCCGATGCATTTTCCTGTATGCGGCGATACTCCGGATCGAGAATGTTCTTTATCAATAGATCAATCCCAATTCGTTGATTAATTTTACTGCGTACGATGAAGTCCAGCGTTCCCAGCCCACGGTCGACTAAGTTTCCCTTCTGCTCGACACCCAGGGCATAGACTTTATCCGAAAAATAGGAGTACATGACCGTCGCCGTCAAGTTGCCGCTCTTTCTCCAACGTTTTGAGTACGTCAGGTCTGCGTTGACCAACAGGTCGGAGGCACCGGTAAAACTAGCGTTATTATGTGTGGGCCGCACAGTGAAATCAGTTTCTTCCTGTACTTTGTTCGCATCGATATCCTGATTGGTGTTCATATATGCAACGTTGAGACCAACTGAAAATAAATCCCGGTCACTGTTCCAGCGGATGATATCCTTCTTTAATTCCAATTCGGCACCAATCACCGTACCCGCATCACCTATGTTGACATAGGAAATGTCATTCGATGTCGCCGAGACACTGTATAAGTTGATCGGATCCTGGATATATTTACCAAATGCAGCCAATGACACCAACTCGGATGAGCTGGGAAATAATTCCCACTTGATATCCACGTTGTAATTGGTAGACGGATATAGATACGGGTTACCATATTCCAATGCGGTTCCATCGTCAAAATAAAACGGTGCCCGTTCTTTGAATTGCGGCAGCGTATACGTTTTGCTTGCCCCCAAACGGAGGTTTTGTTTTTCATTCAACGCATACCTCAGGTTCAAATTGGGCAAGAACTGGTTTTCTGCTAAGGTGTTGTTATCACCCTCGGGAACGAATAGCGTTACCCAGTCAACATATTGCCGGATGTTCTCATAACGTACGCCCAACACGGACGTCAACCGATCGGTCAGATTGTATTCTAAACTCACGTAACCGGCGTGTATTTTCTGGTCACCACTGTAAGTCTGGGGCCGCTCGCCGAAAAACCCTTCGATCGAAAAAAAGCCACGATCGTAATTTTCTTGATTGTAATAAGCATCCAGGTTGTCTGGATCGACGATCAACGAGCGTTCTGTATGATGAAAATTGAACTGCAATGCCTCAAAATTGCGCTTTTTGAATCGACCCTGGTAACCTGCTCTAATTATTCCCTTCGGCGTTTCCGAATCTCCTATTTTATAACTTCCATTTAGGTTAACAGCATATTCATTTTCATGGAGTCGCTGATTGAAACGGTTGTTATCCGACCGAGCGTTCTGCGCAATCACATAACCCTGTCCGTCCAGCAATCGCAGCATATTCTGGATCCGGTCAGGCATCGTATATTCGACCCGGTTAGCCGACAGTCCCCAATCCACATCGATGCGATCCGTCAACTGATGAGATCCCAGCAATTGATTGACAAACAGTTTGTTTTGCGCATAGGAACCTAACCTCCGTAATCCGGTACCGTCTTCTGTAATATCCCTGAAATAACCCGAATAGTTGTCATTCCACTGGTCACTGCTGTTTACAAAGAGTAAATTGTAGGAGATTTTATGCTGGGGATTGATCAAGTAACCGACATTGAAAAGCCCGGTGCTATTGGTTGTGTACCCAAAGCGTTCCTGATCCGACCATCTTTTTCTGGCCCCCTGGGCATTCACATCGTGATTGATACCCGCTCGGTATTCATAGCTGTTGCCGAAACTTGCCGTGGCAAAAAAGTTGAGCCTTCCTTCCGTACCGATATTAAATGATTTTCCACCCAATAGCCGTACACTTACAGGATAGGGGCTACGGGATTCCGGATTCATGCTGTTTGTAAAGTTAAATCCGCCCAATGGATTTGGCGGGATGGAATACTCCGAGAACCCCCACCTGCTTCCTCCCGGAAGCAACCTGAAATCATCCCGATTGGAGAGCGCATTGGTATTTAAGGTAGATGACACCGAAACTTCCAACATTCCGTTTCCACTGTAATCTTTGGAATGGATATCCACACCACCGCCACCGAAATCACCGAACATTTTGCTGTTGTAGATCTTATCAACAGCTATGAACTCCACGATGTCGGTAGAAAACAGCTCCAGCGCAATATTCTTCAATCTAGGATCGTTGGAAGGCAAAGGCAATCCGTTAAACGATGTCGATATATAACGATCTCCCAATCCACGGATATAGACTTGGCTTCCCGCATCCTCCTTGGAAATCCCAGACATTTTGGCTACTGCGGTTGCGGCATCACTCACGCCTTTCCGCGATAATTCTTGAGCACCAACCCGCTGGATCACCAAACTCGACTTCTTTTGCTCCGCCAACAAGGCGATGTCATTCCCCCGGCGCCGGGAAGTGGTCACAACCACTTCATCCATCAGTTCGCCAACGGATTCCAGCTTGATCTCCAGCACAACTTCTAAACCATCCCTGACAACAACATTTTCCACGCGGACAGTCGTATATCCCACATAACTGACCTGAAGCTCGCACGTTCCAGCCGGAACGCCGGTAAGAACAAAATTGCCAGCATCGTCGGAAACCGCTCCATAAGTAGTTCCGACGACACCTATCGAAGCGCCCACAATGTTCTCCGTAGTCCCCGAATCCTTTATAATTCCCCGAATCGATCCCCGCTGCGCTTGGGCATTGGTAAAAATCGACAAAAATACGCCGATAAGCAGTACAATACGTGTTTTTCTATTTTGCATGGTTTGACTAAAATTCCATGCAATAATCGAAAGTTAACATTACGCTACAGTTAATATAAAATGAATGAATGTTTAGTATTGTGTTAATTAAATATTAAAAAAGCACTTTTACCCCTCATAAAAGCAATCGAATGCTGAAAAATCCCAAAACTATCGGCGGTTAAGGACGTGCATGAGCAGACAATATCAATAAAGTTGCATTATTAAAATGCATATTTAACGAGAATACCTTAAACTTGCCAAACGGAACAGAAGTATTATAGACATGCAGGACAATAAACAGACAGTGATCCGTTTGAATGGAATAACCTACCGATACCCGCAGGGCGAATCGCTCCAATTCGATGACCTGGAAGTAACTAGTGGCCAACACACGTTGATATTGGGTGATTCCGGCAGCGGGAAAACCACGTTACTCCATATTCTGAGTGGGCTGCTAAAACCCGAAACCGGGACAGTACAGATTGACGGGCAACGGATCTATGACCTTCCTTCCCGGAAACTGGACGAATTCCGCGGGCAACGTATCGGACTCATTTTCCAGGAAGCTCATTTGGTAAAGAGCCTTACCGTGAAGGAGAATTTGCAAATCGCACAGGGGTTCGCAGGAGCCAAAGTAGATTTTGACCGAATCCGGGAAGTGCTGACGTTGCTGAACCTGGAACATAAGGCTGAAAGCTATCCGGGCAAATTGAGCCGTGGACAGATGCAACGGGCGGCAATTGCGCGTGCTGTTATAAACCGACCCGCGATTCTGGTGGCTGATGAACCCACCGCTTCGCTGGATGACCGGAATACAGAAAGTGTACTGAGCTTATTGCTCACACAAGCCGAACAGCAGGGAGCAACGCTGGTTGTTGCCACACACGATAAACGGGTCAAAACACGAATACCCCACGCGTATCAGGTGAGCAGGTGAATCCATTGAACTAGGAAGATTTAACATGAACAGCATTCAGATTGCTTGGAAGAACATCCGCCAGAATACGGCAACATCGTTGTTGGGAATTTTACTTACTGCGTTCGGCACGGGTATCTTATGCGTGCTGCTGCTCACTTCCCATCAAATTGAAGAACAACTCGATAACAACAGCCGGGGTATCGATTTGGTGGTAGGCGCCAAGGGAAGCCCTATCCAGCTTATTCTTAGCAGCATCTACCACATGGATAATCCCACGGGCAACATCAGCCTCACAGAGGCCCAGAAACTGGCTGCTAACCCCATGGTCAAATTAGCGGTTCCACTTTCACTGGGTGACAATTATAAAGGCCACCGCATTATCGGGACCGACAGCACATTTCTGCAATTATATGGGCTGGAACTGGCTGAAGGAGAGATTTGGAAAAGTGATTTTGAAGCTACCATTGGAGCCGATGTTGCCCGGAAAAATCACTTAAAAATCGGCGATAAAATATATGGCGCACATGGCCTCAGCAGCGAAGGTCATACCCACGATGAGCACGCATACACCATCACAGGAATTTTCAAACCGGCTCACCACATTGCAGACCGGCTTATCTTGACCAACCTGGCCAGCGTATGGCGTATGCATGGAGATCATGAAGATGAGGATCATCATGAGCACGGAGATGAAGAACATGAGCACAATGACCACAGCCATGACGTGCCCGGTGTGGAGGAACACGAACACCACCATGGTGAAGATCACGATCATGACGATGCCACCAACCACCCATCACCGACCACCGACCCCCAACTTGTTAAAAGCATCATGGGCGATGTCGGCTCGGGAGAACGGGAAATCACAAGCATGCTAATCCAATACAGGAACCCAGCCGCTATCGGTATGTTTCCACGGCTGGTTAACCAAAATACATCCATGCAGGCTGCATCCCCTGCCATTGAAAGTGCCCGCCTGTTTTCCCTGTTGGGCATCGGTATTGACTCGTTGCAGGTATTGGCCTATGTAATTATGCTGATGGCTGCCCTTAGCGTATTTATTAGCTTATACAATGCCTTGAAAAGCCGGAAATACGACTTGGCTATCATGCGTACGCTGGGCGCATCACAGGGTAAACTATTCGGCATAGTGATTGCCGAAGGAATATTGCTTACCTTTGTGGGAGCAATCGCTGGAATCGGGATCGGTCACTTAGCCATTTATCTGATCGGTACCAGCACAGGCGGTACAACAACGCTGTTAGAGGCGCTGGTTTTATTGCCACAGGAAGGTTGGTTAGTATTCATCGGTGTGGCTATTGGCTTTGTTGCTGCGGTGATTCCTGCAATAAAAGCTTACAAGACTTCGATATCACGAACGTTATCGGGAAATTAATAGAAGATATGAAGACGTATTTCGTAATTGCATTCATGGTGCTTGGTACACTGGTAGCGCGTGCGCAGGATGCACCGTTTGGCGAGGTTCCCGACCACACGCCAATGATGAACAGCACCTGGGAAACGATCAATAAATTGATGTACAAAGTAACGTATAAAGACAATAAGACGGTATATACCCCGCATTTCCCGGATGAATTGAAAGCCATTGACAAAAAAACCGTCACCCTGCCCGGTTACCTCGTACCCATCAATGGTGGAAGGGACCACGAGACATTTATGCTATCGGTACTGCCCGTCATGCAGTGCATGTTCTGCGGCCAGGGAGATATTCCCCCCATGGTTGAGGTATTTATGAAAAAAGGCAAAAAAGTACGTTTTACCGAGGAACCCATTAAGATAACGGGTACTGTCCATTTAAATTCCAACACGGAAGAAGGCAACTCAGAAATCCAGGTACTTAACGCGGAATTGAACTAGCTCACCGATTTGCCACAGCTATTTCCAGACAGGCCATCAATGCCGCTGTTTCCGTGCGCAGGCGAGCCGAACCCAGTGTGACGGGTACATAACCTGTCTCTACAGCTGCTCCGATTTCTAGCGTACTGAAATCCCCTTCTGGCCCGATCAGGATTAGGTAGCGGCCTGCCACTTCCATCCGGTCCGTCAAAAAAAATTTATCACCTGCTGCACAATGGGCAATGAACTTTTGCAACCCGGCATCACTGCTTCCCAAAAATTCCGGCAGTTTAACCGCCTCGTTAAGTTTAGGCAAATAAGCTTTCAGCGACTGCTTCATGGCGGCAACCATAACTTTTTTCAACCGCTCCGGCTTTATTTCTTTCCGCTCGGAATGGTCACAGATAATCGGCGTGATTTCATCGATTCCGACCTCGGTAGCTTTTTCAAGAAACCACTCAATACGATCCATGTTCTTGGTAGGTGCAATGGCTACATGCAAGTAATAGGGCCGTTCCCCATAGTTCGTGTTATACACTTCAATTTCTATCGCCGTCCGCTTGGGATGCGCTTCTGTAATGATCCCTTCATATAGCCCTCCCCGTCCATCTACCAAATGGACCGGCTGTCCTTCCGTTAGCCGCAATACGCGAACGGCATGCTTGCTTTCCTCTTCGCTTAGCACATATGCCTTTGCACGGGGTAAAATATCGGGTGTATAAAACAGTTGCAAAGTCAAGGCAGATTATTCCATATCTTCATCCGGGTCTTCCTGTAAGAGCTCCAGCTTCACAAACTCGATATTCTGTTGGGTTTTCTTCATGATGATGAAGTTATACCCTTGGAACTCTTTATATTCCCCCACATCGGGTATTTTATCAAACAAATCCGTTACCAATCCTGATATGGTATCGTAATCGTTGCTTTCCGGTAACTCCTTGGGTAGAAATTCGTTGACATCGTGTACATTAGCGCTCGCATCCACCATGTATTCGGTATCTGAGATGCGCTCAACAACCGGAGTCTCTTCGTCGTATTCGTCCTGGATCTCACCTACCAACTCCTCGACAATATCCTCCAGCGTTACCATTCCGGCGGTTCCACCAAATTCGTCCAACACAATGGCTATCTGCATGCGTTTCTGCTGAAATTCAGCCATCAAATCATTAATTTTCTTGGTCTCAGGAATAAAATAAGGCTTCCGGATAATATTCCGAAGTACCAGCTCTTTTCCTTTTGCGATGATGGGAAGAATGTCTTTGGTATGTACGATTCCGATGATCTGGTCGATGTTGTCATCGTAAATGGGGATACGTGAATAACCTTCTTTGGTAATCCGTTCAATGAATTCAGCTCCCGGACAGTTCATCTCCACAGCATAAATTTTCGTGCGCGGCACCATAATGCTCTTTACCATGCGCTCATTGAAATCAAATACATTCTTGATCAGCTCATGTTCCGCTGTATCCAGCGCGCCACTCTCCTTACCTTGATCAAGTAGGTATTGCAATTCTTCAGAGGAATGGTGGGCCTCCCCCACATTTACTTCAAACCCCATCAACCGAAGGATCAGATTGGCGAACCCATTCAGCACCCAGATGACAGGCCGGAAAATCACATAAAAGAAGCGCAAAGGCAAGGCAATGTTCATGGTTGTGCCTACAGGGCGTTGGATGGCAATGGATTTGGGCGCCAATTCGCCGAAAACAATGTGTAGCACGGTTATGATACCAAAAGCAAGTACATGCCCGAGGTTTTTCGCGAGTGTTCCAGTTAGTTCCACATCGAACCACCCAAAAAATACACCTACGATATCGGTCATCACCGCTTCACCCACCCACCCCAATGCAAGTGATGACAAGGTAATGCCCAATTGGGTTGCGGCCAGGTAACCATCCAGATGGCCGGTTATGTGCTTGGCCACCTGTGCCACCTGACTGCCGGTTTTAATTTTGATCTCAATCTGGGATGCCCTGACCTTGACAATCGCAAATTCAGCAGCTACAAAAAAGCCATTGGCGGCTACTAAGAATAACGTCCAGAAAATTTCCCAGCCCATCAGGTTGTTATTTGTTTACCGAATTCTTTTTGGTATAACTCGATACTTTCCTGAATAACCTGGTAGGCATACGAGCGACCAAAAAGGCGCTCTATCGTAACGTTTTTACGTTCGAGCACTTTATAATCCTGGAAAAAGCGGACTATTTCTTTCATGGTGTGCGGCGGCAACTCCGAAAGGTCGTTGATGTAATTGACAGACATATCGTTTTTGGCAACGGCAATAATCTTGTCGTCCTGCTCGCCATTATCGATCATATGCATCACTCCGATAACTTTAGCTTCGATGATACTCATGGGATATACATCCACGGAGCAAAGCACAAGGATATCCAGCGGATCTTTATCGTCACAATAGGTCTTTGGAATGAATCCATAGTTGGCGGGATACATTACCGACGAAAACAATACGCGGTCCAGTTTAATCAATCCGCTTTCTTTATCGATTTCATACTTAGCTTTCGAGCCTTTGGGAATTTCAATAATGGCATTAACCGATGATGGAAGATCATCGCCGGGGGATACATCATGCCAAGGGTGTGATTTACTCATTCAAATAAGATTCTAGGGTTGTCACTCTTTAATTTCAGCCTTCTTACTTTTGTCCAGGCGAAGTTTTCTTCTAATCAATGCGATTAATATCGGTGTAAAAGAAATGGCAATGAAGCCAATAATAATATATTCAATATAGTGGCTGATCTGAGGGAATTTGCGGCCCAAAAAAAAACCTGACAACGTGAGCAACGACACCCAGATGGCTGCTCCACCCAAATTGTACAGCACGAATTTCCGAAAATTCAACTGAACGATACCAGCCAATATCGGTGCAAAAGTACGGATAACCGGCACAAAACGCCCAATAATCAAGGCCGCTCCGCCGTATTTGTGGTAGAATTCTTCGGCCATCACCACATACCGGCGTTTGAACAGCCACGTATCTTTTCGTTTAAATAGCATGGGCCCTGTTCGCCACCCGAACCAATATCCGGTAAAATTACCCAATACTCCGGCGGTAAACAGCCCCAAACACAAGGTTGTGATGTCTACATCCAACATGCCCGATGCACAGAAAAGACCTGCTAAAAACAGCAGGTAATCACCCGGCAGGAAAAACCCAAAGAACAAACCGGTCTCTGCAAATACGATAAACACCACAAGATAGAAGCCTCCAGACCTCAACAGCGTTTCGGCATCCAGCAACTGTGAAAAGGACTCCCAGAACTCTTGCATAACTATCACCTACAAACTTACACAAATTGGTCGGATGGACAAAGGCGATTTACATTGCCGGGACATCATCGGTTAAGGTCTACGATTTACGGGTGAGTGCTGAAATAGCGTTCCGGATGGCATCGGCACTCTCTGCGAGCTCATCGTGGCTAAGTTTGAGTTTCGGGCGGTTGAAATTCAGATCCCCGATTTCATTGATCGGCACCAGGTGAATGTGTGTATGGGCAACTTCCAGCCCAACCACTGCTACACCGATCCGTTCACAGGGATAAACCGGTTTGATACCCCGGGCAACAATTTTTGCAAAAACCCACAGCCCCATATAATCGTCATCCTCCATGTCAAACAGGTAATCTGTCTCCCGTTTCGGGATGACAAGTACATGCCCCCTGACCAGGGGATTGATATCTAAGAAAGCTAAGTAATCGTTGCTTTCTGCCACTTTATAGGCAGGGATTTCACCTTCAATGATTTTCGAAAATATGGTAGGCATATCGTTTTCCTGATTATGATAATTACAAAGATAAAAAAACGGCTGTTTTATGAAACAGCCGTCGGACAATATTGTTTCGCTCATGTGCGGTTATGGCAGACCCGCACATAACCGTCACTCGCTCCTATCGGGAAATATCCAAGATTTCCAACTCTACCTCACCTGCTGGCACCTGTATCTGGGCTTTATCACCTTTCGATTTACCGAGCAGGCCTTGCGCGATGGGTGACTTAACCGAAATCTTTCCCGCTTTCAGATCCGCTTCCGTCTCTGAAACCAGTTGGTAAGTCATCACCGCACCATTTTTTACATTCTTTAATTTAACAATGGACAGTGCCAGTACCTTAGACGTATCCAATGTTGATTCATCAATTACACGGGCGTTGGCCAAGCTCTCTTCCAGCTTAGCAATTTTGGCCTCATGTAATCCCTGTGCCTCCTTAGCGGCGTCGTATTCCGCGTTTTCAGATAAATCTCCCTTGTCTCGCGCTTCGGCAATGGCTTTTGCAATCTTTGCCCTGCCCTCCGTTTTGAGATACTGCAACTCTTCTTTGAGTTTTTCCAATCCCTCTTTGCTGTAATACGTTACTTCTGCCATAACTGTTATGAATTAAAAAAAATAAAGTCAAAAAAAGAAGCAAGACCATACCGTCCCAAGCGGTATGGCCTTGCTCATACGGACGAAGATAGAAAATGTTTTTTAATTAAACAAATAAAGATTATGGGTTATCTACAAACTTATAACCCATCCCCCGGACCGTCTGCAGATAAGCGGGTTTGTCTGCATTGACTTCGATTTTTTTACGCAGACGTACAATGTGCATATCCAGTGTCCGGGTATTGACATTGGAGCTATACCCCCAAACCACCTGCATTAATTCATCACGAGTGATTACACGCCCCATATTTTGCAGAAAGTAAAGCAGAATGCGATTTTCCAAAATGGTCAGCTCGATTTTCTTGCCATTACGCATCAGGGAATGAATATTGGGGTGATGTTCGGTGTCACCAAATGCATACAAATCCGCGCCTTGGTTATTAACGAAATATTTAATCTTATTTTCGATCATTGCAACCAACACATCCATACTGAAAGGTTTGGTTATATAGTCCGAAACTCCAAAACTATAGGCGTCAATCTTATCCACATCCTGCGATTTTGCCGTCATCATAATAATGAGATTGGAAAACCCGTCTTTACGCAAATTATCACATATTTCGGACCCCTGCTTTCCCGGAAGCATCCAATCGAGCAAGACAATATCCGGCTTTTGTTCCAGTATCAATTTCTCAGCCTCATCGCCGTTTCCGGTCTGAACCACTTGATAGTTTTCGGACTCAAGGCGATGCACCACCAAAAAACGTAAGTTTTCATCGTCCTCGACAACCGCTATTTTGACATTTTTATACATATGCTGATACGATTTTTTTCTTTGGTTAATCTAACGGGAATACAATGGTAAATATTGTTCCTTTCCCCAACTCACTCTCGACCGAGATAGCGCCTCCCATGAAATTAACCAGTTCCTTGCAAAAAGCCAATCCAAGCCCAACACTACCTTGTTGGTTATACTGATTCTGCACGCGATAGAACTTTTTAAAAATATGCATTAATTCCTTTTTGGCAATACCGATTCCTTTATCCGCAAATCGCATAACGATCTGTTTCTTGTTTTGTGTCAGGGTTATATCCAGTACCTTATTAGCTGGTTTGGAATATTTATATGCATTATCGATCAGGTTTTGGAATATACTGCCCAACAATACCGGATCAATGTACAACGTCCTTTTCACATCCACTTTACAACGGAGCGTTAAATCTCCGTATTTAAATTGGGAAGCTTTCAATACTTTGTCACAAAATTCGTGCAAATCAACCTCTTCCCGTTTTATTTTTATTGATTTATTTTCAATTTGTGTAAAAGAAAGCAGGGTGTTCATCAGATTATTAAGCTTATCGGCTTCTTCATCCAATATTCTTCCGTAGTGCACACGTTCCGGATCAGAAAGTTGCTTTGCACTTCGGATATTGTTGCCTGCAATTTTGATTACACTTACGGGAGTTTTGAATTCATGTGTTAAATTATTAATAAAATCATACTGTAACTTAAACATCCGTTCATTCACATAGAGGTTCCGGTAGATCAGGTAAGCAATCACAGCTAAAAGAAGATAAATGGCTATTACGCCGGCCATCACCGGCAAAAACCTCCGGTTGATTTCTGACTGTAGAAAAGTACGGCTGGAACTGAAATAAATTTTATAATCTGCCAACGCACCCGGCAGCGGCGTTTCGGTTGTCAATAAATCCGGGTCGGTATCGATCGACTCATACACCAGGGGCTGAATCTGGACACGCTGATATAATTCGGGGATTATGTTTATTAGCGAAAGCTTCTGAGGATCGATAAAATAGGTAAGTATGTCCTGCTCATACACAACTTCGTGACTATTTCTACCATACATCAACTCCTTATAAGCCTTCAGGTCATCTCTCCGCGGGATATTCATATAACATATTTTACCCGGAGTCACTGCATAAAAAACCTTGAATATATCGTCGTCCTGAAGCGCTCTTGTGGTATCCACTCGTTCAATAAACGCTGCAAACTTAGCAGCCATATTATTAAAGTCGTCAGATAGGGAAAGAGGCAAATGTCCACTCTTCGGGACGAGCGGCAATAAATCAGCACCGTTCGCCCCAGCACTGAATTGATATACTCCTTTGGGATACACAACCAGGTCGTTGGCCGAAAAACCATAATCCACACGCTCGTTGCTCAATGATACATCGTAAAAAACAACACGCTCCACAAACGGATAGGCGTGAAATATACTGTCTGCATATACAGATACGCCGGTCGAATCCAAATAGCCCTGATAAAAAGATATTTCCGGAATCCGGTTATGAAAAAAATCATTGAATGGTCCGATGTTATACTCCAGTACCTCTACCTTCCGGGATGCAAATTCGTTTTCGACGTAGGTGACAGTAAGGTCGCGGGCGAGAAAGGCGGCTAGCACGAAGGAAGCAATCACTACAACAATAAAAGCGCTAACCAACAGGTAGTTCACGCGGTATGTATTGCGCCGATGCGTCATTTCAGATGCTTATCGAAAAATTTACCCAGTTCCGTATAAAGCAGAATGCGATTCTCCTCATTACGGAAATACCGTCGCTCTTCCTCCCGCAAAATGTAGGTTATGGGGATTTTGCGTTTTTTCAGTTTCTGCACAAATTGGTTGGTCTCATTTACGGTACTCCAGCTATCGCGCCCACCCTGCGCGATAAAAACAGGAATGGTTATTTGGTCGGAATGAAAAACAGGCGACATGGATTTAATCAATTCCGGCTCTGTTTCCGGGTTACCGACTGTCTCGTAATACATCTGCAAGTACGGTTTAAGGTGAGGTGGTACTTCCTTCAGAATGGTAAACAGATTAATAAATCCCGAATAGGAAGCCGCACATGCATATAAATCGGAATGAAAACAGGCGCCATGTAATGCCGAATATCCTCCGAATCCCGCTCCGTAAATACCAATACGCGCTGAATCGATCCTCCCTTTTTTAATCAACCAACGTACCCCATCGGTGATATCTTCCTGTATTTTCCCTCCCCATTCCTTGGCCCCAGCGGCCCAAAATTCCTTTCCATATCCCGTAGATCCGCGGTAGTTAACCTGGAATACTGCAAAACCCCGGTTTGCGAAAAACTGGACTTCGGGGTCGAAACCCCATCTGTTGCGATCACTTGGGCCGCTATGCGGATAAACAATCACCGGAGGTTTCTTACCTTTCGGTTTGGGTGGCATGGTCAGATATCCATGTATTTGACGGCCGTCACGCGACGGGTAAGTAACGGGTTTCATCTCGGCCAACAGACGGTTATTCAAAGCCGGATTATTGTCTGCCAATTTGGTCAGCTCATCCGTAGCCATATCGTAATAATAAATGGCACCGGGATCCTTATCCGTATACGAACGCACAATAAACCGGGTACGCGCCGTATCCCGGTCCAATATATTTAGCTCGTACCCCTTCAGTTTCTGGCGGATTTTATGATATACTTGTTCGGTATGTTTGTTTAAGAAATGGCGTTGCTGTTTCCAGGTAAAATAACTTGCATACGACATTTCACCCCGGTCTATCGAATAGCCGCCATGGTCTATATCCACATCCGGATGGCTGTAGATTGTCCGCACTTCTTTTCCGGTCTCCATATCAAATTCAACCAGTGCCAATTTATCACGATTGATATTTGAAAGGGCAAATATGTAGCTTCTATTTTCACCTGAAAACCCCAGCGGCATAATGGAGTTCCGGAAATTATTGCTCACCACCGCCCTGAATGGTTCCTTCTCGCTATGACGGTACAACATCGTTTCCTTCAGACTGTCACTCGCAATTGCCAATCGCAACTCACCATCCAGATCTGCATACCATTTGATAATATTACCGGGGTTCCTCGCAACTAATTCTTTCTGACAGGCATCCGTACGAAGACGATATACATCAAATACGGAAGAATCCCGCTCATTGAGCGAAATCAAGAACCCGTGATTGATTACCTTTGATGGAGAAATCCAGCGCAGTTTTACCGTCGAAGGGAGCATCAGATGCCTCACGCCCAAGGTCGATCGGTTGACGGCAAACACCTGCAAACTGTCGTTTCGCTTATCCTTTGTAAAAATCAGTTCATCGTCATTTGCCCAAAAACAGGACTGGACACCCAACTCGGTTTCCGACGTAATCCGCTGATGGCGGCGCCCCTCGTCTACGTGAATGATATAGATATTTTTCTGCCCTTCGTAAGAGCCTAAATAAGCGATGTATTTACCATTTGGGGATATCCGGAAATCGGACTGCTCGGGTTCGGAGAAGAAATCTGCTACGGGTATAACACGGTCTTTCCCGCCATCGCAGCCGATAAAATGGCCCGCTATGCTTACAGCTACGAGTAAAAACACAACACTACGTACCATAAAAACTAATCCCACTCCTTTCCTCCAAAGGTGGAAAATTTTACGATAAAACCAATTTATGCAACCTTAATTTTACATGGCATTATCCACAAAGCACATGATTACGTATCTTCGCGCCATGTATTTGTACAATATCTCCATCATGGCCGAAAGTGACGTCGGAGAAGCCGTACGTATGTATCTCAACAAAGAGTTGGCTTACGATGAAAACGGCACAAGCCTGTCGCTTTTGGAAATGCTGGATTCACCCCACGAAGGCGTCACGTATTGCATTCAGCTGTGCACCGAAAACCGCGAAGAAATCGCGTCATTCCAAACGCGTCGCTTTGCAGCGATCCGGGCACAATTGGAAACAGCGTATGCAGGAAAGGTATTGTTTTTTGACAGCATTATGAAATACCTCAATCAATAAATTAAATGAAGTTTGTAACGACCCCTATATCCGGCCTGCTTATCATCGAACCGGAAGTATGGAAGGATGAACGTGGTTTCTTTATCGAAACGTATAACCAAAAGCCTTTTTCGGCCCATGATATTTCCGCGACTTTTGTGCAAGACAACCTCTCCTGTTCTCACCGTGGTGTACTTCGCGGCTTGCATGCGCAGGCAGGCGAAAATGCGCAAGGTAAGTTGGTACGGGTTTTACGCGGCCGCGTACTGGATGTAGCCGTAGATATCCGGAAGGATTCAGCTACATTCGGACAGAGTTTTTCCCTCATACTGGACGAATACGAAGCAAAATCTTTATGGATACCGCCGGGATTCCTGCACGGATTCCTATCGCTCGAAGACAACACCTTGTTTGCATATAAGGTAACGGGTTTTTACGACAAAGCCGGTGAACTGGGTGTCAGGTGGGATGATCCGGATCTAGCCATTGACTGGCCGATGGAAAACGAGGAATTGATTATTTCCGAAAAAGATCAGCAACTACCTCTTTTTAAAGAAATTGTCAGTCCGTTTTAACATTCGGCGACTTGCTGCTAAGCATCTCCTGAAAAGTGGTCCTCATACTTGGGGTCATACTTCACTTTTGGGGTAAGGTAATAGAGTAGAATGAGCCGGGAGTACCGGAAATTAAAAGGTGCGAAAACCAGGATCACTCCCATCAACACACCGAGATATGCCCATGGGGATTCACTTTGGGTGACCTCGTACGTAAGCAAACCGGCTGCTACAACCTGTGCAACGGACAGGCCATAGCTCACATACATAGCCGCATAAAAATAACCGGGTTCAATCTCAAAGCGGAAACCGCAGTATGGGCAAATGTCATTCATCCGTTGCCGCCGGAACCCGTACGTACTACCCACGAACATCTTTCCCACACGGCACTTCGGGCACTTGGATGCCATCATTGCCCTGAATTTCGATGTATGCACGACGGCCATCTGCAGATCAATTGAGAACGATCGGGTCGTTGTCTACATTCACCGTTTTTTTGCCGCGATATCTTTTATACCACAACACACCTATTCCCGCAGCAGCTAAATAGGGAATTGCCAACAAAAACAAGATGCCCTTGTTTAGCCCTTTCCCTTGCGTATTACCGTTTTCGGTTGCATTTTCAGCAGTGAGCGTACACATAGCACATTGTGCCTGCACACTCCGGGGTATGGAAACTGCTAAAATAACTGCCAAAACTCCCAATGCAAGAAAACGTCTTATGCTATTCATGATACAAACTTAGACAAATTGCTTTTAATATAAAAGCTGTTTTTTTACGGTAGCGGCGATGGAACGCTGGTGACGCAGATCAAACAGATTGACACGGATTTCTCCTACCGGGAGTTATGCCTCACCGAATACCTCGAAGCGATCCCAGAATCCGTCCCTTGGTGTTTTGGCAAACAGTTCAACGGGCTCTTTTTTAACGGGATGAACAAACGACAACTTTCTCGCATGCAAGCAAATAGATCGCCTGAGGCTGCCCCGGGGGTAACCGTATTTGTGATCCCCAACGATGGGACATCCCATGGATGCCAGTTGCGCCCGGATCTGATGGGTACGGCCGGTTAGCGGATAAACTTCCAGCAGGTAGTACCCATCCAGCGTCCCCAGCAGCTTATAATCCAATTCGGCATATACCCGCCCCTCGGCTGCCTCCTTATGTACTTTGGTAATATTCTGCGTACGGTCGCGCGAAAGCCAATGCACCAGTTTTCCTTCGGGATCGGGCGGAGGCTGCCGCACGACAGCCCAATACGTTTTGCGGATTTCCCTATCTTTAAACAATTGCTGCATCCGCTCCAGCCCTTTGCTTGTCTTCGCAAAGAGAATTAACCCGCTGACCGGACGATCCAATCGATGCACTACCCCTACAAAAGCGCCATTGGGCTTGTTATACTTTTTAGTCAGGTACTTGTTTACCATGTCTTCCAAAGGCTCGTCGCCTCCCGGATCTGCTTGTACAAGGTACCCCGCACGTTTATTCACGGCAAGCAAATGGTTATCTTCATAGATGACATCAGTGTCGGTAATAGGCATAATATCGTATTTCCACTTATCGTGCAAAGATACGAAATTACGGGGTCACCATCAAGTCTACAAATGCATGGACAGGCATCCGGGATAAGGTATCCCGATCCAGCGAGGCGTCCAGAATCTGTTTCTGCTGTTTTGCCGAAAATACCCGTGCCAAATTCCTTTTATATTTCTCGATCAGCACAGGTATTCCCTCCGTGCGCCGGCGTTTATGACCAATCGGATATTCAACGATTTCCTCTGCCAATACCGTTCCATCGTTCAGTGTTAGGGTAAGCGCATTGGCGATGGAACGCTTTTCCGGATCGTGGTAGTCCCGTGTAAACTGCTTATCTTCCTTGGCCTCCATCTTTGCCCGCAACGCATCAATACGGGGATCGTTGGCAACGCCGTCTTCGTAGTCAGACGCGGTAAGCCTGCCGTACAGCAAAGGTACCGCTACCATGTACTGAATACAGTGATCTCGGTCTGCAGGGTTATGTAGCGGGCCTTTTTTGTCGATGATACGGATGGCGGCCTCGTGGGTACGGATACGGACATGTTGTATGTCATCGGCTGTCCGCCCCATCCTCTTCAATTTGTCATGCAGGCTCATCGCAGCCTCGACAGCCGTTTGCGCGTGGAACTCAGCCGGAAACGAGATTTTGAACAACACATTTTCCATCACGTATGAGCCATATCCCCGTTGAAACCGGAAGGGCTGCCCATTAAACAATACATCGTAAAAACCCCAGGTTTTGGCCGTAAGTACGGATGGATACCCCATCTCTCCTGTTTTCGCAATCATGGCGAGCCGCACTGCGCGGGAAGTGGCATCACCGGCTGCCCAGGATTTCCGGCTACCGGTGTTAGGAGCATGACGGTATGTGCGGAGGGCATGCCCATCGACAAATGCATGGGATACCGCATTGATTAATTCCTCACGGCTGAGCCCCATGAGCTTACCCACCGTTGCCGTCGAAGCCAACTTTACCAGGAGCACGTGGTCTAGGCCCACCCGGTTGAAGGAATTCTCCAGCGCCATCACACCCTGTACTTCGTGTGCTCGGATCATGGCATCCAACACATCCTTCATGGAAAGGGGTTCTCTGCCGTTGGCGACGGCAGTACGTGAAAGCCAGTCTGCTGTGGCCAATATACCGCCGAGATTATCCGAAGGATGCCCCCATTCTGCGGCAAGCCAGGTATCGTTGAAATCGAGCCATCGGATCATCGCTCCGATGTTGAAAGCCGCTTGCACAGGGTCCAACTGATACGATGTGCCCGGCACTTTTGCACCATGCGGCACGAGTGTCCCGCTCACGATAGGTCCGAGCATTTTTGTACATGCGGGATAGGTTAACGCTTCAAACCCACAGCCCAGCGTATCCAGCAAGCAATAATGCGCCGTTTGGAACGCTTCGTCGCTGGTAATCTGATAAGTAAGTACATAATCTACAATATCCGTGATAACTTGATCGGTTTCAGGCCGTCTATTTGAAAGCTGCGATGACATTGATTTTTAAGGGTTAATTATTTTAAGGGTTAAGGGTTAACTGTTTTACTTGCTACCGCCTATCATGAAGCGGGATAAAACTACGAGATTCAGGACCCACGTAGTTCGCGCTTGGCCGTATGATTTTACCGTCCTGACGTTGTTCAATGACATGGGCACTCCAGCCCGTCACTCGTGAGATGACAAAAAGTGGCGTAAAAAAAGCAGTGGGTATCCCCATTAAATGGTAGGAAACCGCCGAAAACCAATCGAGATTGGGGAACATCCTCTTTTCCTCCCAAAGCAGGGTTTCCAATCGTTCAGCAATGGTGAATAACCCCATATCGCCCGATTCTTCGGACAGTTGCCTGGCGACACGCTTGATGATCACATTTCGTGGATCAGAAATCGTATATACCGGATGCCCAAAGCCGATGATAACTTCTTTACGTTCCAACCGTTGCTTGATGTCAGCGACTGCTTCTTCTGCATCGCCATAACGGCTCTGGATTTCATAAGCAACCTCATTCGCTCCCCCATGTTTGGGCCCTCGGAGCGCACCGATGCTTCCGGTTATGCAGGAGTAAATATCAGATCCGGTACCGGCTATGACCCTTCCGGTGAATGTCGAAGCGTTAAACTCATGTTCTGCGTAGAGATTGAGTGATACCGCCATCGACTTTATCCATGTCTCCGATGGTTCCCTGCCATGCAAGAGGTGAAGAAAATGGGCTCCTATCGATTCATCATCGGTTTCCACATCAATCCGCCTCCCATGATGCGCAAAATGATACCAATACAACAAAGCAGAAGCATAGGATGCCAACAGCTTATCCGCAATATCTTGTGCCCCTACCGGGTTGTGATCTTCTTTTTCGGGATAGATGGTACCCAACACCGACGTATAGGTGCGAAGCACATCCATGGGGTGTGCAGCAGCGCGTATTTGCTCCAACACATTTTTGGCAATTTGCGGTAAACCGCGAAGGGCTTTCAGCTTTTGTTGATAAGCCCGCAACTGTATCCCGTTGGGTAGTCGTCCGTGAATCAGCAGATATGCCACTTCCTCAAACGAAGCACCCTCTGCTAAATCCAAAATATCGTACCCCCGATAATGAAGGTCATTGCCGCTTCTTCCTACCGAGCACAATGCGGTATTACCCGCCGCCACACCTGATAATGCTACAGATTTTTTTGGCTTACCCACTGTCTGTTCATTGCTGTTACTCATACTGTTTACTGTTTTTGGTATTGGCTATCGGCTATCGGCTTTTGACCCTTGAGCGCCGATTTCTGACTTCCCGTCATTTCCCGTACAGTTCATCTAATTTCTGTTCGAATGCGTGGTATCCGATGGTCTCATACAATTCCGACCGTGTCTGCATGGTATCCAACACATTCCGTTGTGTACCGTCTTTGCGAATGTGCGAATAAACGTTCAATGCCGCTTTATTAGCTGCGCGGAAGGCAGACAACGGGTAGAGTACCATTGCAACCCCTACGGTTGATAATTCGGCTACGGTCCATAAAGGGGTCATGCCAAATTCGGTAATATTGGCTAATACCGGAAGACCAGTCGCATCCGCAAATGCCCGGTATTGGGTCAATTCAGTGACGGCTTCCGCAAAAATAAAATCAGCGCCCGCATCGGCGTAAGCTACCGCCCTTTCAAGTGTGGCTTCCAAACCTTCGCTGGCCAATGCATCGGTCCGCGCACCGATCAAAAACTGTGCATCCGTACGTGCATCCACGGCAGCTTTCAGTCGGTCCACCATCTCCAGCTTGTTAACAAGCTCTTTATTAGGTCGATGTCCACATCGCTTTGCCCCCACCTGATCTTCCATATGCAATGCTGCCGCACCTGCTTTGATCAAGCTTTTCACCGTACGGGCGACGTTAAACGCCGACGGGCCAAACCCGGTGTCTACGTCGACCAGCAGCGGGGCGTTACACACATTGGTAATACGCTCCACATCGATGAGCACGTCTTGTAAGGTGGTAATCCCCAAATCGGGCACCCCCAATGATCCCGCAGCTACTCCACCACCCGAGAGATAGATCGCCCGAAAGCCGGCCTGTGTAGCCAACAAAGCATGGTTGCCATTTAATGTACCCACAATTTGCAAAGGTTGTTCGGCCTTCATTACGGCGCGCCACCGTGCTCCTGCGGAAGTTACATCATCCGGTGAAGATCGTGGAGGTATCATGTCTTAATAAAGAGAGAAGGTATTGTCGGATAATTCGCCAATGCCTTGGTAAGGCTCGGAGCAAATATTTTCTGGAAAAATGATTTATGCGGCCTTGCAAATACCAGCAAATCCAAGTGTTCTGATTTTGCAGTCTGTGTCACGGCATTGATGTCGGCTTTTTCTACAGGTACCGCTTTGTAAGAAACGCCCCAATCGGGATACGCCTCTGCCACCTTCCGCTGCCAGCGTTCCAACTCCTTTTCCGGAGCCTTTTCATCTTTCTTGAAAAAATGAACCATAGCCAGGTGGGGCCGGAGTTTAACGGCTTGCTGAAAAGCAAATAATGCATCCAATTCGTGATCGTCATAAGCCGTAAAGAAACCCACACGCTGAAAGGCAAAATCGGGTGTATCGATAGGTACGACCAACACAGGCACCGGTGATTTTTTAATGACTTCGTACGTGGTGCTGCCTAAAATACTCTCGGTAATATTGGTTGCCCCTTTGGTGCCCATGACTACCAGGCAGTTTTCTCCCTTTTTGAGCTTATCCGTTACCACGTCAATCATAAACCCTTTGACACATTCACCTTCGATATCAACCTCGGGGAATTGCCGGTTCAGGTTCTCAACCAAGCTTTTCATGGCCTCCGCAGATTCAGTCTCCGCCCAGCGGATCTGTTTCACACTATTCCCTTCTTCTCCATAACCCGAATACAATGCAATATACACATGCAGCAATTGCACCTTCTGTTTGGAAATATTGGCCAATGCACAGGCATACTCCGCCGCAACATATGCATTTTCAGAAAAATCGGTAGGAACTAATATGGTTTTCATGCAACATATAAATTATGGTGTGTAAGATACAAAATCCTATCCAATAACGTTCAGAAAATATGCGATAACATCTGTGGTCGTTACAATCCCGATCGCTTCTCCCTCATCGTTGACCACAGGCAACGCATGGAAATTTGATTCCACAAATAGTTTGCCTAATTCCGCTATGGTACACTCCGGCGTGACCGTTTCGGGATTGGATGCCATCACCTGCTCCAAAGTCAATAGGTCAAAAATTCCGAAATCAGCAGGTTCCTCTCCTCCGAAAATGTCACCGAAACTGAGCCGCAGAATGTCGTTACGGCTGATGATCCCCACGAGCTTTTTATCCTGCACCACCGGAAGATGCCTGATATTATGCTTGCGCATCAGGTCATAAACGCGATGTAAATCATCTTCGACATTAACTGTGAGCAGATTTTGGGTCATGATGGCGCTTACCTTTTCTTGCTTGTTCATACGTAATACATCCTTTCTTTTTAAACAAAGGTAACCCACACGCGAATGGTAATACCGAACTCCCATCATCAAAAAAAGTGATGCTGATCATCTCCGCATGGGAATCTTCCGGTTTCGCGAAAGCTCATGTATCATTTGCTCATCAAATGCCGAAGATACAATGCTGGATTGTTCAAAAAAGATTTCGTCAGGTGAAAATGCTCTGTACTTTCATAGGTGGCTTCCTCGATCCCCCTGCTCATGGAATGGATAGATGGCGGCTCCAATTTCTCATTTCTCTCTTTATGCGATTCCGTATCCCCATACTCAGGGTATGCAGGCACATGCTGTATACTTCCTCCTGAATAAATCCGATATGAGTCCAATTTTTATGGGCGAAAACCGGACTCACCACGCCTTCTTCTTTCGTTCATGGGAAGCAGGTATTAAGATAATACGGATCAGTATCGGACGGAGTAATTGGGGATATCATTTAAAAATAGAGATTGGTAAACAGACAGCGTATCCAGTATACAAAAAGGTAACATCACGACGCAGCTTGTCGTTATCGGTTTCTACTTTTGAGACCAATAAATGTAGATCATATGGATACTAAAACGATGACTTTCTCACCTTCAAAAACTGACCTTTCTGTAATTCCCTGTCCGTTCATTCCCTTATCGGAGGTATTTTCACACAACCACAGCAAGGAGTCCATCAATCCGAGATTACTCTATGTGGCACTTTTCGATACCTTACCCTGTTGGATATATCAAAAATCGATCAACATCAAAAAGGCACAGCAATGGTTCGCTATACATTATGCTGATGACATCCGCGATACATACTTCAACAAACGTTGCTTTAAACTTAACGCATTGGCGGAATATGACGATTTTATTTATGTAATGCATGACGGACTGGTTGTCTATTTTGATACTGGCTGCCAAAGCATCGAGATCCTCTTTGATAACTCCGTGCAGTCAAAAGCCGATAGGCTCCATCGCGAACTCCATCGATTCAGGAAGCGGAATAATAATCGGAAATTAATTTCGCTCGTGGTCCTCGACAAAGATGGATTTGACACTGTTGATCAGTCCATTGCCACACCGAAACTCAGCATCAACGATAACTATAACGATGATTTTGCCCTCATACACCAAACCATCCTGAAAAGGTTATCCAAGAAAAATGATAAAGGCGTGGTGCTCTTGCATGGTAAGCCGGGAACTGGAAAGACGTCCTACATCCGGTACCTGATTACGAAAGTCAATAAAAAGGTATTCTTCCTGCCTCCTCACATGGCGGCATCCATCACAAATCCCGATTTGATCTCGCTGCTGCTGGAGCATCCCAATTCGATATTCGTTATTGAGGATGCAGAGAATATCATCATGGACAGGCGACAAAAAGGTGGTTCGGCTGTATCGTCGCTGCTAAATTTATCGGACGGACTGCTCTCCGATTGCCTGAACATCCAGATCATCTGTTCTTTCAACACAGACCTTTCCAAAGTAGATAATGCATTGATGCGCAAAGGCCGTTTGATCGCTTCCTATGAGTTTCAGGAATTGGAAATGGAAAAAGCGAGCCGACTGTCGGAAAAGCTCGGTTTCCTACGGGAGATTGCCAGGCCCATGACGCTTACGGATATCTACAATCAGCAGGAACAGGATTTTCCTGTCACAACGAAAAGGGATGGCATCGGTTTCTTAGTTAATCAGCATGCGGTCGCAAAGTAATAGCGGGGTAATCATCATCTCAAACAAGTTCTAAAAATTCATCGGATAACGACATCTCTTGACGTCTTCGTTATCCACCTTTGCCAACAACAACAAGTTGAATAATGAATAAAAGCATCCACAACATCAATTTACAAGCGTTTCAGCGGCAAGGATCAAATCAATTACCAAGCAAAAAGCCTGCATACGTTCTTTACAATCGTTATTCAGCATACAGCATAAACCCCGCTGCCTTATATGCGACTTATTTCAATACCATACCGAATGTAATTACCCTGGGTGTGATTTGCTGTGAAAAAGCACAATTATGGTTAGTCGATGCTTTTAAACAAGACATCAACGACGCGTATTTCACCAAAAGACCCATGAAACAAGAAAGTAAATTAGAATACGACGATGTGTACTATATCATTTACAACGATATCCTCATCTATTTTGACACAAAAGGTAATGAGGCTCTGTTGCTTTTTCGTCATACACCTATGGAAACCATCGACCGTATCGTAGACGGGGTTAAAAAATTTAAGCGTCGTGTTCGTATTAAGCCAGAAATCTCGTTAGTAGTCAATTCGTCCAAAGGTTTTGACACACGTGAAATGGAGATTACGCGACGGCGAATCGACATTGAAAATAATTACAACGACGATTTCAAAACCGTACATGAAACGATTGTCAAACGCCTTTCTAAAAAGAACGATAATGGTATCATCCTGCTGCATGGAAAACCAGGCACAGGGAAAACCACCTATATCCGGCACCTCATCTCGACAATAAAAAAACAGGTGGTATTCCTTCCGGTGCAGATCGCAGGCGAACTAACCTCCCCGACTTTTATGGAGTTGCTTATCGATCACCCAAATTCGGTTTTCGTTATCGAAGATGCGGAGAACGTCGTCATTGACCGGAACCTCCAAAACGGTTCTCCTGTTGCAGGCATTCTGAACCTGGCGGATGGATTACTTGCGGATTGCCTGAATATCCAGATCATTTGCACCTTCAACACCGACCTTTCCAAAATCGACCCCGCGCTGCTGCGCAAGGGGCGATTGATCGCGCGATACGAGTTCACTGAATTGACGGCGCATAAAGCTCAACGCTTATCCGACGAACTCGGATTCACATCCAAAATCACAAAGCCTATGGCATTGACAGATATCTTCAATCAAAATGAAGCCGATTTCGGTGTAATGCGAAAAATGAACGCCATCGGATTCAAGGCTGGTTAAACCAGCATGCAAGCTATTAATAGACATGAGACAAATCCACATTCGAGAAGCGAAAAAGGACAACCGAGTAGCAGCGATTAATCAACTCATGTTTGCTGCTTCAAAAAAACAGTTGGATTCCGAAACCTTAGAAGCGGTTTGGCAAGCTGTCTTGCTGGGCGACGAAAAAGCCACTGAAAGGTTGGTGGAAAGTATGGAAATTTATATATTGGCCGTGGCCAAACTGTATTGGAACCGACCATTCCCCTCGAAGATGTGCTGTATGCCGGGAGACACGCTTTATCTGACCTATTGAAGGCCGGAAACAGCGCCGATTTGCGGGATCGCTTTGACCGGTTTAGCATGTGGTGGGTGAGGCAGGGGATATTGGGAATGATAACCAACAACGACAAAAACGACTTAGACAGAAGTATAAACCAAAATCAGTAAATCACCATGGCAAATTTTTATTGTGAGTATTGTGGTACAAAGTAACCAAGTGTCTCAAGTCTGACAAATGGCTCGTGTATGCGGCATCCCAACGGAGGAGGTAAAGGGAAGCATAAACTTTATGAGGGGAGCGAGAAATCGCAATATACCTGTAAATATTGTGGCATCCACCGTTCAAGTATTCTGAACCGGACAAGTGAATCATGTCAAAGACATCCAAATGGAGCGGGAAAAGGAAAACATAGCCCTACGTTATGAAAGCTGTTCATTATGTAATCTTCCCCGAAAACAGCTACGCATATTAATGTAGTTTTATAATTTAGGGACAATGAAAAAAAGTAAGTTTAGTGAATC
>NZ_BMIK01000017.1 GCF_014642075.1 Parapedobacter defluvii
AATAAGAATATCCCCGGTAAACGGACCCGATAAATATAAAAAACGAAAAAAACCGTCTCGGTACTTTTGAGACGGCCTCTTTTCGTTCGGGCGCATCGTCTTATTCCGATGTTAAGGTGCCTTCAGCCATTTTTTGGCGGCCTGCACAAAGGGGGAAGCGGGACTGTGCGATACGGCGAATGCGGAGGTGGCGGGCTCCCGCCCCCAGCCAAACACGGCCACAACAGACGCCCCGTTGCCAAACATATCCCTGAAATAGGCATCGGCTTGCTCCTGTGAGCCGTCCACGCCGATGCTGTACCCCTCGACGTTCCCGAAACGGGTCTGGGTGGGATCGGCTTTGGCAATCTCAGCCTTCAACGTGCCCAGGTCATACGGGCAGGAGACGGGCGACATGGAGAAACCCGGTATGGAATAATCGTTAACCGCCACCCAGATGGGTGGGGCAAACGTGGTGGACAGCTCGGGATGGCTGGATTTGATCCCCACGATATGGGTGAAAATCTTTTCCCTGGGTATCCCGGCGTCGTAGACCACCTTGGCCAAAAACTCGGAATAGTCGTGGATTACCCGGTAAAGCCGCTCCTTGTCATAGGTGGTGTATCCCAATGTGTGCAGGGCTCCGTAACCGAGTTTGCCTGCCTCCCAGGGCTCCATCCGGTCTCCCAGCAGCTGATTGACCGGAAGGTCATCCGGCTGGATGTTGTAGATCGTGTTATCTGCCGAATAATCGGGGATATGCGTTTCCCAGCCGATGGCCATCCCGGCAAACAGGTAGTCTTTGCCCACGGCCTTCAATGCCTCATAGCGGCTTACAAGCACGGAGAGCACACCCTGTGTCAGTTGCTCTTTTACGAATGCCTGGAAATCCGGCGAAGCCAGGTTGGGAAAGTGATCGGCATGCATCCAGTTGCCCCAATTGAACCAATAGTAAGGCAGCCTTCCGTTTGACTGCCCGCCCCATTGTTCACCGGGTTTGGGAAAAGAAACCCATTCACACCATTCCGGATGCTCGAAAAACTTCGGATTAGCCCCGCTGCCAAACTCTTTCGTATAGTTATTGATGTCGTCGAGCTGGAAGTACACCGGCACACCGTATTTTTCCGCGATGTCGAATGCTTTGTTAACCTGATACTGCATTTCGGCAACCGACTGTGTCAGGAGCATCGGGCCCGGCAGCCCGAAAGCATACTTGTATTCGGCACCGGGGCGGATGTCCCCAAACAGATGCGGCAGTTCACCCACAAACGTATAAGCGGTATTGGCGTCTCTCCCTGTATTTTCGCCATCGGCTTGCTCAACGTCCGTATTGGTCAGGAAAAACACAACATAGCGGTCGGCACCTCCATCCGGGCGGTCTGGATTTGCTTCGTTGTCTTTTGCGCACGCGCAAAGCATCGATGCGGAAAGCATCGATGCATAAACGAAGAAATGAATATGAAGCATAACACTGCGCATAACTAGTACCCCGGATTTTGATGCAGGTCGAAATCAGGGATGATCGATGCATCGGTCAATGGGATCGGCATGAGCAGGTTTTTGTCAGCCCACAGCGCCCGGTATTCGGTCACGAACCGCTTGTAAGAAAACGAATGGTCTGCTTCTTTGGTGATCTCCATACCGGTAACCAGCTTGTCGGTCTGGTCGAGTATCTTCCACCTGCGTACATCCCAGAAGCGTTGTTCCTCAAAGGCGAGCTCTACCCGCCGTTCGTTGCGGACCCGCTGACGGAACTGTTCCTGGGTCAGGTTCTGCGGCAGATCCGGCATATGCACCCGAGACCGCACGGTGTTGATGGCGCTGTACGCCAAGCCTGTCGGGCCGTTGGCTTCGTTTTCAGCCTCGGCAAGATTGAGGTACAGCTCGGCCAGGCGGTATTTCTTCCAACGTGTGTCTTCGGGCTGGCCCGACTGCAGTTTGGGATCGATGAATTTGCGCAGGTAGTAGCCCGTGCGGGTGAACGCCCAGCCGAGCGGGGCGACGAGCAGCTGATCGGCGCCACCTACGTAGGTCTCCATGAGGTGGATTTCGCCGCCGATGTTGTCATACGCGGCACCGTTGTACCATACCGTTGCATAGAACCGGGGGTCCCTGCCCACATAGGGATTGGCCGGATCGTAGCCCGAAGCGGGGTTGTAAATCGGCTGGGTATGCTCCTCATCCTGGTATCCCAGAATTACCGGCTCGCCCGTAGCCTGCATCTCGTAGCTATCTACCAGCTCCTGTGTCGGCGTAGCGCCTACCTTGAACATGCCGGGCTTGCTCGGAATGCTGTTGATGATGCTGAATACGGGGTCGATCTGCGGCTCGTGCACTTCGTAGATCGTTTCGCGGTCGCCGGGAGCCGAAGAGATATCCGTTTTACTCA
The DNA here is from genome assembly GCF_014642075.1 of Parapedobacter defluvii. GTDB lineage: Bacteria > Bacteroidota > Bacteroidia > Sphingobacteriales > Sphingobacteriaceae > Parapedobacter > Parapedobacter defluvii. Next base: position 2,369 of record NZ_BMIK01000017.1, read on the forward strand.
GGAAGTAATTGCTGTAATCGCCCACCAGGGCATATCCCTGGGCGGTCAGTGCGTCGACCCCCTGCTTGGCAGCTTCAGCAGCCCTAGTCCACCTGCCTTTGTCATTGCCCGGATTCCACAGGGGGCTTGCGTTGTACAGCAGTGCCTGCGACTTGATGGCATAAGCAACAGCCCGGGTGAACCTGCCACGCTCGGCCTCGGTCGTGATCCGCATGGGCAGGTTGCTGTTTCCAATCACGATGTCGCATTCGCTCGCGATAAAATTGACGCATTCCTCAAATGTGGGCCGTGTGAGGGTGGTGTAGTCGTAGTCGTTGGCAAACGGCTCGGTTACGATCGGCATCGGACCGTACTCCTTGATCAGCTCCCAGAAATAGAACGCACGGAGCAACCGGGCTTCGCCGCGGAACCGCTCCCGGTTTGTCGGGCTCGGGATGTTTGCTGTCTCGACGTTGGCTAAAAACACGTTGGCATCCCGTATACCGGCCCAGAAGGTACCCCAATGGTATACACCTTTGCCGCGCTCCTGAGGGGTATGGAGCGGGTTGATGGTCGGAGTCAGCATACCTGCCGCCCAGCCCAGGGCCGCACCTGAATATGCATAGGCTTCGTCCGAAAACGGAGCCAGGAAATCGAAAAAGCCGTACTTCCAAAAGTAGCTGGGCATGCTTCCGTAAACGCGGTTCAGGTAGGCTTCTGTCCGTTTCTCGTCCTGGAAAATTTCTTCCAATGTGGTGCGTCCGTCGGGTGTAATATCCAGAAAATCCCTCGAACACGCTGACAGTGCCAGGAATGACAGCACCATCGTAAATATCTTTATTGTTTTCATCACAATACGCTATTAAAATGTGAGATTCAAACCAAAATTATACAACCGGGTGATCGGGTAATCCCTGCTGTTCGTCAGTTCGGGATCGAATTCTTTCGTAGGCAGCTTATCCCAGGTAAAAAGATTGAGGCCATTGGCATAGATACGCAGCCGCTTTGCCCCGATACGGGATGACCACCTACCCGGCAGAGAATAGCCGATTTCCATATTTTTCAACCGGAGGTAACTGGCATTCAGTATGAAGAATGAGTTGGCCCGCTCGTTGGGGCTGGCCTGCGTGGTCAGACGTGGATAGTTGATGGGTGCTCCCGAAGCGGCGCGCTCTTCCGTCCAGCTTTCGAGGTGCCGGGCTACGTAGTTGTTGCCGGCGAAAACCCCCTGGTCGCTGTAGAAGTTACTTACATTGGCAATTCCCTGCAGGAGCACACTGATGTCGAACGTTTTATAATTGACGTTGAGGGCCAATCCGTATTGGTATTCGGGTACCGTTGAATAACCGATGGGCGAAATATCCCGCTCGTTGATCACATTGTCTCCGTTCAGATCGCGATACTTAAAGTCGCCCGGGCGTGATTCGTGCCCGCCCACTTCCTGTACAGGCGATTGCGCAATGTCTGCCGCATCTTTAAAGTAGCCGTCAACGATGTAACCGAACATCTGCCCGATACGGTATCCGGTTTCCCGGTAGCGGTAGGCGAAATCATCCGGAAGCAAGGGCTCATCGGCAAATAGTTGTTTGTTGTGTGCGTAATTGAGGTTTAACCGGGTCAGGATAGAGAGATCGCTGTGGATGGTTTTCCGGTAGTTCAATTCGATTTCGTAACCCCGGTTCTCAATCACGCCGATATTCACCGGTGGCAGGACACTGGCGGGAAGCCCGTTCATCTCGGGTATGATCCCCCGGTTCCGCAGGATGTTGTCCCGCTTCTCGTAGAACGCATCGGCCACAAGTGTCAGGTCGTTGAACAGGCCGATTTCGAGGCCGACATTGTATTTGTTGGCAACTTCCCACTGCAACCGGCTATTTTTAAGCAGGTTGTAGGCAATGGTCTGACCGTTGCCCAAGCTACCCGAAAAGCCTCCGCCAACCGCCTGTATGTCGTCAATGTATAAAAACCGCCGGCTGCCGATCCGGTCGTTACCGACCTGGCCGTAAGAACCTCTCAGCTTCAACAGGGTCAGCACTTCCTTATCCTTATAGAACGGCTCGTTGGATACGACCCAGCTGGCAGATACCGCGGGGAAAAACCCAAAACGGTTATGCTTCGCAAATTGCTCGGAGCCGTTGTAACCCGCGTTGAATTCGACAAAGTAGCGCCCGCCGTATCCGTAGGTCAGGCGGGATGCCGTACCCATCAGCTTATAGGGCAATTGGTTGTCGATGATCGTGCTCTGCTGCTGGTATAACAGCATACCCGAAATGTCATGCTGCCCAAAAGACCGGGCATAGTTCAGAAAAGCCTGGACATTGGACAGGGTATTGAATCCACGCCCCCCACCGATGTTCAGGGGCGTATTCTGGTCGTTGTTGAACAAGCGGTAGTACACGCTGTCCCGACCGTCGGCACCGGTTAGGTTGGGGTTGATGATCTGCACATATTTCTCGTAACTGCGGCTGGCCTCCAGGTTGTTTACCGTGCGTGCATCGAACGACACAACCGCTCGGGCCGACAGGCCCTCGGTGATGAAATCGAGCTTCTGCTCCATGCCGTACGTTGCCAGCACATTGCTGCGTGTCTGCTTGATGTATCCGGAGCGGTTAATCAATCCATAGGCCGGACGGTCGACGTTGTCAAAGGTGATGACTTCGCCATCCGGAGTCAACGGACCAGGCACAACCGAAGGCATGTTGTTCATGAAATAGATGATCCAATCGGTGGGATTATCGCCCCCCAAGGCATAAGGGCTGTTGCGCTGCTCCAGGTAGCCGGCAACATTCAGAAACGCCTTGAGGTTTTTATTGATCTGGATGTCAATGTTCGACCGGAAATTATACCGGTCTAGCTTAAAGGTCGGGTTGTAGTTCAGGTCACGCTCGGTATTGAACTGCCCACCCTGATTGAGGTAGCCGGCGTTGACAAAGTAATGGGTCAGTTTGCCCTTACCGGAGATATTCAGGTTATATCGCTGTTGGTACGATACGTCTTTTACCAAGATATCCCGCCAGTCGGTATTCGGATACCGCAGCGGGTCTTCCTGGGTGCGGTACAATTCCAGCGCTTCGGCGCTGTATTGCTCGGGCAGCCCGTCGTTGCGCAGCGCCAGGTTCCGCAGCGAAGCGAAGTCATACGAATTGACCGGGCTGATAAACCGCGGAAAATCCTGGGCGCCCAGCTCGGCGATCAGGTTTACCTCGGGGACCTCCGAAGTGCCGCGTTTGGTGGTAACGAGGATAACGCCGTTAGCACCCCTCACCCCGAATATGGCGGTGGAAGAGGCATCTTTCAGGATGGTCACCGATTCCACCTCGTTGGGGTCAATATAGGTAAGATCGCGCTCAATGCCGTCTACCAGTACAATGGGGCTTTGCGCATTGACGGTGCCCTGCCCCCGGATAAACAGCTGGGTAATATCCCGGCCGGGCTGGCCGGTACGTTGGATGGAGGTAAGCCCCGGAAGCCGCCCGGCCAGACTCACGGCAAGATTGGCCGCGGGGCTTTGGCGGATTTCCTTGGTCTGGATGGAGGAGATGGCCCCGGTAACCGTCGCCTTTTTCTGGGCGCCGAAAGCGACTACCACCACCTCATCCAGTGGCGAAAGGTCTGCTACCATCGTAATCCGGAGCGGATCGGCCGAAGGCCTGATCTCCTGGCTTACGTAACCGACGATGGAGACTACTAAAACGGCGTCCGGCCCAGTAACCTGTATGGCAAATGTCCCGTTTTCATCGGTAGACACCCCGTTTAATGTCCCCTTTTCCTGCACGCTGGCCGGCGATAACGGTTCCCCCGATTCGTTGACGACTACCCCCGTTACCAATTGCTGCTGTACGGAAGCGGCGGATTTACCGGATTTTATGATGACCATGTTGCCATCCAGCACCTCGTACGACAGACCGACCTGCTCCAGGTAGGGTGCCAGCACTCGGTCCCATTCCTGGTTATCGGCGGTCACATTCCGGAGCGTCTGTTTACCCAGCGCATCGTCGTTGTAGACAAAATGGAGCGGAGTCTGGCGTTCGATTTCCTTGATTAACTTTTTAATAGACGTTTCACGCATCTTTACCGACACCTTAATTTGCCCAAATGCCTCTGTGGCTTGGAGTTGGATGCACGACGCGATCAGAAAAAACAAAACTAGTTTTGCCATAAGCAACCACTTGAGGGTCATACGAAAAAAAGACCCCATGTGAAGTACATGAAATTTCATATTTTTGAAAATTGGGTTTTAATTAGTTAGCACCTTACTTTCTCAGGGCATTGTGCTAATTCTTTAATCCGTTCAGGAGCGGAACACTGTGTTCCGCTTCCCTTGTTTTTAGTCAATTTATCCGCTCATCGTTCTCTCCAAAAAAGGGTTGTCAATTCGGTTTATTTGATTAGGGTGCCAGTTAATCCGTTGGCGCGTCAAGTGTAACGGATTCACCGCTGCGGCTGAAACGCAAACTTCCCGTCCGTGCAAGGGCTTGTAAGACGGTATCCAGCTCCATGTGCGGGAAAATCGCACTGAACTTTTTCTCGCGGTTCGCGCCGTTGGCAATCTTCACTTCAACGCCGTACCATTTTTCCAGCTTTGATGCGACAAGCACCAGGTTATCCCCATCGAACACAAGCTTATCGGCGGTCCAGAGCGTTTCATTGGCCATCGGCTGTCCCGGAGACAGGGTAATGTCGCTAACAATGTAATTTTCGGTTGCTCCGCCGGTTAAGGCTGCCGTACCGGAAGAATCCCTTATCCCCTCTTTGTACACCGATACCTTTTTACCGGGTTGCAGGGGAATCTTTTTGGTCGGATTGGCAGGCAGCGTAAATTCTACACGCCCCGAAATCAATGACGTTTCAATCTTGTCTTCCTCCTCGTATGCCCTTAAGTTAAAAACGGTTCCCAACACGTTAATGGTTGTTCCCTCCGTAACAATGGTAAACGGACGCTTGGCATCCTTTTCGATCTGGAAATACCCCTCGCCCCTGAAGGTGATCCGGCGGTTTGCCTGGTTAAACCCGTCATCCAGCACCAGCTTGCTGCCGCCGTTCAGGCGTACGGTCGACCCATCGGGCAGAATCACACTTTTACGTTCGCCCACCTGGGTAATAAATGTCTGTGGATTTCCGCGGTAGATGGATTGGAACACAACCAGGCCCAGTACAAGGAGCACCGCTGCCGCAGCGACCACGCGCCGCCAAACGAAGTACCGACCGGCTGGATGCACACGCGAAGGCAACTGTTGCCAGTGCCGTTCAAATGCAGCTTCAACCGACTGCTGATCGACCGGACCACTCCCTGTACAGGCCTCATACAAGGCCTGCTTGCGGTCGTCGTTGCCTATGAGGTCCATCATTTCGAGGTGTTCTCCGGGCATAATCGTGCCTGCCATGAACTTGCCTAACAGCGCTTCAAAGCGGTTTTCGTCTTGTTCCATATCCTATGAGACGGAAAAACCCAGCAAAGTCGCCAGTGGAAACAAAAAAAATTTACAGCCTCAGCAATGCAGCCAGTTGACGGATGGCGGTCTGTATGTGGCGGTTGACGGTATTCTCAGCAATTCCCATGATTTCCGCGGCTTCCCGGTAGGTACATCGGGTTTCCCGTACGAGCAAAAACACCGCCCTGCACTTGGGAGGTAGGCTGTCAAGCGCACGGTCAATGGCAGCAACAGCCTCCGAAGAGATCATCCGTTCTTCGGGCGATTGCAGATCGGCAGCCATGTCGTGTACCAACTCCTCCTGGAAACTGAATTTCCGGTTCTTTTCGGCATAATCCAGCGCCTTGTTGCGGAAAGCCTTGAGCACATACACCCGGAGGTTCTGTATATCCATCAGCTTTTTCCCCATCAGCCACAGGTTTGTCATCACATCGGCCACGGCTTCTTCGGCAAGCTCCCCACGCCGGAGGTACTGGGTACAGAAACGTACGCCCAATGGATAAAAATGGAAAAAAAGGCGGCGATAGGCTTGTTCATCGCGGTGATAGGCGACCAAGTGCTGCCATTCACGCAGCTCGTCATCAGAAGCTATGTTTTCTCCCTGCTTTAGTTTAATCTTGGTCATTTATCAGTACCTGATCCCACAAAGGTACTATAAATAATAGATTTTGCCGGTACGCGCTGTCCGGTTAATCGATATACTTGATGGCCTGCGCCTTTTGGTAACGCTTGGTATCTTCCGACCCGGCATATTCGAACCCCAGGATGATAACGCCATCGGCTCCGACCTCCCGGCATTTGGCGATGATGCTTTGCTTGGCACTCTCCTCCCCATTGACACCTGACACCAATTCAGACAGATGGCCAATCACTTTGTATTCGAATTCGACATCCCGCTCTGCATAGTATACATCAATGTGTTCGGTGGGCGGATAGCGGTCACCCACATAGGAGAGGGTGGAACAGGAAAATAACGAGCAAACTGCCAGGACAACTAAGCTGAAACGGGGGATCGGACGGATAACTTTCATACGTGAATGGGCTTGTAAGCCACAAACTTAGATAAATTACCTTTTATATGCAATTTAATCGCATTACATCGGTCTCTCCCCTGCCAAGGGAAGCCAATATTTTAGAGGCTTGTAACCCAGTCCTGCATGATACTTCTCTTTATGCCTTTGGGAAATTTTTTGCACGATCCGATAAGCAGTTAGCTTTGATTATTATTTAGATTTATTTTAAATAAATAAGAAAAGTTACTAATATTGCCAATCAAATTTCAATCGCAAATGAAACCTTATAATTACGTAGTGTACTTATTATCCGTGATTTTTCTCGGTATTTCAGGGGTTTATGCCCAAAATAACGGTCGCGCAGTAGTGTCTGGAAAAGTTTCCACCTCGAACGGCCTACCCGCAGCAGCGGTAAGTGTCGCCGTGGTTGGTACCCGACAGGGAACAACAACCGATGAACAGGGACGATACCGCCTGGAATTGACTGAGGCGGGGCCCGTGACCCTGGAAGTCAGTGCGGTCGGTATGGCCAGACAGCGGAAAACCGTGACCGTAAGTGCCGGCACTCCGGTCGAACAGGATTTTACAATCGATATGACCAGCGCCCAGCTGCAGGAAGTCCTCATCACGCAATCCAGGGGTTATGCCACGCTGGCGCCTTCGCCTACCCTGCGGCTGGATGAACCGCTCGTGGAGATTCCCCAGAATATTCAGGTGGTTTCTCCCAAAGCGTTGGCCGACCAGCAGGTAATCAGCATGAGCGACGGGCTGATCCGCAACGTAAGCGGTGCCGTACGCCTGGAGCACTGGGGTAACCTCTACACGAATATCAGTATGCGGGGTACCCAGATACAGGCCCTCCGCAACGGGTTCAACGTGGTAACCTCCTATTGGGGGCCGCTCACCGAAGACATGAGTTTTGTGGATCATATTGAGTTTGTCAAAGGGCCCGCCGGGTTCCTGCTGTCAAATGGCGATCCTTCGGGTTCTTACAATGTGGTAACCAAGAAGCCAACGGGCGAGACCAAGGGCGAAGCTTCGGTCACGGTGGGCCAGTACAACCTGTACCGGACAGCGGTCGACCTGGACGGCAAGTTATCCCGGAACGGCAAGGTTCTGTACCGGCTGAATGTATCGGCGCAGGCCAAAGGTTCCCATCGTGCGAATGAATCCGACAACCGTTACGTGGTGGCCCCGGTGATTGCCTACCGGCCGGATGACAAGACGACAATTACCGCGGAGTATACCCTGCAATATGCACGCATGTCTGACGTGGGTTCCTATTACGTATTCGGGCCCGTTAACAAGGGATATGCCTGGCTACCGCAAAATTTCACGATGACACCGGAGGGCCTGGATCCCACCAACATCACCGACCAAACGTTTCTGCTGAATGTGACCCGCGATCTTACCCCCAACTGGAAGGTAACCGCACAGGGCTATTACCTCCGGTACAGTCAAAAGGGTACTTCCATGTGGCCGGAGAGTGAGATGACTGACGACGGAAAAATCATCCGCGGGGTTGATATATGGGACGCCTTCAGCAGGTCAATCCTCGGCCAGGCATTTGTAAACGGCCATTTCAACACCAGCGGTATCCAGCACCGGGTGCTGGCGGGCGTTGACGTAGGTAACAAAGACTACATGGCCGATTGGTTGCAGAGCTTTGCGTTGGACACGGAAGATGATCCGTTTGATGTATACAACCCCGACCTTGGCCGACCGGCAAATGGCTATCCGGTGTTCGACCGGGAAACCTCCTTAAGCGAGCGGGCCGAAGCAGCCGGCGGCATCCAAACCCAACGCTATGCCGGCGTATACCTACAGGATGAGTTGGGCTTTTTCGAAAACCAGCTACGCCTTACACTGGCCGGGCGCTACACCTGGGTAAAGCAGAGTGAATGGGGTGAAGAGGCTTACCAGGCCAGCCATTTCACGCCGCGTATCGGTCTGAGCTGGAGCATCGATGCCCATACATCTGCGTATGCCTTGTATGACCAGGCCTTTGTACCCTAGGCGGGACGCATTTACGGGGGCGGCAAGGTGAAGCCCATCACGGGCAATAACCAGGAAATCGGCATTAAACGCAACTGGGCAGGCGGCAACTGGAATACGAGCGTATCCGTGTACCGGATATTAAAGGAAAACGAGCTCACCGCTGATCCCATCCACAGCGATCCGAATCAAAGCTATAGCATTGTACTGGGCCAAAAGGTAGCGCGGGGCGTGGAGTTTGATGTACGGGGCCGCATCCTTCCCGGTTTCGACGTAACGGCCAACTATGCCTATACCAACGCAGAAATCACCAAGTTAAACGAGGGGGTGGAGGGCTTTGAAGTGGGCGACGTTGTACCCGGCTATTCCACCAATACGGCCAATGCCTGGCTCGATTATACCCTTCAGCGAGGCCCCCTGCGCAATGCAGGGATTTCCGCCGGTTTTACCTACCTCTGGGACCGGAAGACCTACGACGGCGAACTGGAAGGAATACCTTTTGACGATTATTTCAAATTGGATGCGGGCATCCATTACGGCATCAAAAACTTCACGGTCCGGTTAAATGCGTTCAACCTCCTGAATAACTACCTGTACAGTGGCTCGTACTACGAGTGGAACAATGCGTTTTACTGGCAAACCGAAACACCACGCAACCTACGGCTCTCAATTGGGTATAAATTCTAGGGTACCACCGATGGTCAAAAAAAATTAAAAAATATTTTGCATAGTGTAAAAAATACACTATCTTTGTGTCATCATAATTTAGGTTTATAATTGGTTAGTAAAGGTTTCCATTCTCCCCGTTTGGAAACCTTTCATTTTTACAGCGGTTAAGCCCCCAATATCTTTGCCTTCTCCACATCAAACTCCTCCTGACTGATGATTCCGGCGTCCAGCAATTCTTTGAGGTCAAATAGGGCCTGCTTTTTCTCGCTCATGTCCATTCCCTGCCTGACCTCAGCTTTCTTCACCTGCCCAGCCGCTACGGGTCCATCCCCGATTGGATTCGATTTAGCCCCGAAATCGATCAGCAGGGCGGTTATTTCATTGAACCCTTGTATGTTGGAGTAGTCGATGGGTTTTTGCTCCAGCACGTTGGCCACATCGGTCTCCGCACCGTTAGACAGCAGGAACCGCACCACATCTTTTTTCCCGTATGCCGCGGCATAATGCAGTGCGGTATTGCCGGAGGCATCCTGCTTATGGATCGAAGCACCCGCGTCAAGCAGCTGTTTGACCAATGAAAGGTACCCGGATTTCGCGGCCGTCTGTAACAGCGTTTCACCCGCATAATGCGGTTCGTATCCCAGTACAAATGCCTGCCTGCCGGTACGTGCGGTCAGCGTTTCAAGGTATCGCCCGTCTTTCCCGTCAAAAGAGTCGACCGGGCGGGCGTAGTCGGGCGACAGCCCTTTGGCAAGGAACAAGGCCAGCAGCTCTTTCTGATTGCTGCTGCACACGTACCATACCGGGGAAACGCCTTCGGCAGATTCGGCAAAGATGTCACTCCCCTGCTCCAATAACTTCCCGGCAATGATGCGGTTGCCGCCCTGCACCGCCAGCAACAGGGGGCTTTCGCTCCGGTCGTTGGCCAGGTTTACCGAAGCACCGCCCTCCAGCAAGGTGGTTACAATGGGCATGGAGTTGCCCGCCACCGCAAGATTCAATGCGGTATTGCCCCCCTTATCGGTGATGTCTACGTCTGCACCCTGCCGCACCAATAACTGAACCATCGGGGGGTGCTTATATTGCACGGCCAGCAATAACGGCGACACTGCCTCGTTGTTGAGCGCATTGACGTCCAGCCCTTCAGCTATCAGCTTCTCGGCGATTTCCTGCTGGCCCGTCTGCGCGGCAATGTGCAGCAAACCATTCCCCTGGAAATCGTTGATATCCGGCTTGGCGCCCTGTTCAAGCAAGTAGAGCGCCGTTTGCTTCTGCTTTTGGAGAAGCGCGAAGTACAATGGGGTTTCGCCATTGTGGTCTTCGTAGTCGAGCACCGCGCCTGCTCCGATCAGTTTTTTTACCAGATCCAGGTATCCCCGGTGAGCAGCGTAGTGCAGTGCCGTACGGCCGCGCTCATCGGTATACGAAACGTCTACCTGGTTTTTTTCGATCAGGATCTCGGCGATTTTGCGTTTGCCGCCTTCGCAGGCAACGATAAAAGACTGGGACATACGTTATGCTAATTGTCGTGTTTCAATAATAATTCAACCGTTTTCGCCTTCAGGTTATCGTCTATGGCATAATCCACGGCCTTCTTATCCTCCGTATTTTCGATACGGGGATCGACCCCCTGCTTGAGCAAAAACTTGACTTTCCGGTACAGTTCCTTTGCTTTTGCCTCCTCGTAATTCAGGTCGACCCTGCATACTTTGTGCAGCAGGGTGTTACCTTCGTTGTCGCGGTAATCAGCACCTAGGTGGCCGTTTTCTACCACCTGCGCCAGGAGATCGGCCGACTTTTCGGCTACCCAGTCAACCCCGGTCTTCGCATTGCTGTACCACGAAGAAGCTTCGGTAAGGTCGGCACCCGCGGCGAGGAGCAGGCTGACAATCTTCCGGGCGGATTCCGTATCGGCATACATGACCCGCAGATAGGCATTCAGCAGGTTTTCTCCCTGTTGGGTTACGGCATGGAAGTCTGGCGTTTGGCGGGCCAGCAACATTTCCAGTATTACGGGGTTGTGCTGACCCACGGCTGCATAATGGAAAGCGGTTTCGCCTTTCTTGTCGGCAATATTTGGGTCGGCACCGTGTTCCAGTAACCTAGCGACAGCTTCCATTTTGCCGGCCACAATTGCCGCATGCAACGCCGTTTTTCCTTCTACGGTTGCCTCATTCGGGTCGGCCCCTTCACCGAGCAGCCAATCCAGTAATTCGGCCGTGCGCTGCGGTGAATTCATCCGCAGCCCGCAGGCCTTGTAGAGCAGGGTGCGCCCATAGGAATCACTCCGCACCGGATCGGCTCCCGCAGCGGTAATGACCTTCAGAAGAGGCAGGGGCGCATTCGCCGTCAGGGCATATTCCAATAGGGTAGTTGAACCGACCTCTTCCTCAATGTCATCCAACCGGTTGAGATAGCCGCCGAACCAGGATAAGTAACCGTCCCATGCTTCGTCCGACCCCAGTTGGGGCTTGACCAGCACGCTCACCACCGAGGTGTCAAAGCCGTCGTATTCGAAAAGATCAGTCGGAAGGAGCACGCCCTTATCGATTAATTGATCCAACGCATGATAGAAACCCGAACGGATCAACTGAGCAACTACTGAATTTGCCTGATAGGATGGGTAATCCGTGGCCGTTGATGCTCCATTTATGATCATCTCCACCGTGGCCGCATCGCTCTGGCGGGCGGCACTTTCAATGGCCCTTAATTCTTCGTTTGTCATATCTTGTTTTATTGACGACGCAAGGTACGAACCAAAAATAGAAGAAATCTCCCTAAAAACAGGGATTTGTAAAAAGCGTGGCCCCGCTTACCTTTGCAGGGTGTACAACTATTCTTGCAACCATCCGATATTACGCGTCGTCGCTATCCTTGCGGCGGTTATGCCCCTGTGTATCCACCCCGTATGGCCACAATCCAACCCAGCGACTACCGGAGGGCTCATTGCTGAGGCGCTGGCTCCCTTCGAAAGCGATTTCGCCGAAATCAGACTGGACGGCAAACGGCAGTACCTGCACCGATCAGGGCGGGTTACGGTAGACAAACCCGAGCAGTACGGCGCCCCGATCTGCATTGCCGTCAAAAACGGGGCATACGGCGCTATAAACCGGAAGGGCGACGTGATTGCGGATTTCGATTACGACCGGATTTATTACGAATACGAGGACACCGAAAAAACTGAGACACAACGGGAATACCTCTATTTTCTCGCTGTCGTACAGCGTGCCGGGAAATACGGTGCGGTCGATACGCTGGGGCATGTGGTCGCCCAACCCATCTATGAAGAACTGCAACCCATCAACGGACTGGTGATTGCCGCGCAAAAATCGGGCAAATGGGGGTTGCTGTCACTGAAAGACGGTCGTATGGTGCTGCCTTTTGAATACGACGGACTGAAAGAACATTATGGGCTGAACGGCTGCATCGAAGTGACCGTGGGCAAGGCAATCGGCCTGCGCTCGGCCGATGGGCAGCGCGAGCTGATCCCTCCCGCTTACCAAAGTCTGCGTGTACTGCCGCTGTCCACGGGTGCGATCATCACCGCTAAACAGGATACCCGCACCCGGCTGCTGGGTACCCTCGGGCAAATCATTACGGAAGTGGACTACGACGACCTCCAGGCAGAGGGCGAACGGATACGGGTAGAAAAAGACGGGAAGCGGGGTTGGCTGACTGCCCAGGGAACCGTGATGATCCCTCCGGCTTACGACGAATCCAGCGAATGGCGGGCAGGACGTTGCGTGGTATCCCAGGGAAACATGAAAGGAGTGATTAACGCCGACGGGAAAATCGTGCTACCCTGCCAGTACGGGGAAATCCGGTTGGTGGATCCCAACGGAAGCGTATCTGCGGACCCCGTGTTCATCCGGACGGAAAACGCAGGCAAATGGGGATTGTTTGACATCAATGGCCAGCCGATTCTCCCCATGGACTACGACGACATCCGCCCCGCGCAGGCGGGAACAGTTGGCTACATCTGGGCGGCAACCGACGGGAAATACGGCATCTTTGACTCCAACGGAAAAGAGCTCCTCCCCTTCGGCTATCCGTTGCCGACGGATGGATACCGCCCTTCGGTGCAGGGAATTTCCCCCGCTTCCATCGTCGCCCTGCCCGATGGCGACCGTATTGGGCTGTACGACCTTGAACAGAGGCAATGGATCCTGCCCCCTGAATACGAACAAATCGAATGGCAGTTGGGTGCCTTTATCAAAGCCACCAACCGCAAAGGGGCCAATGAGGGATACGAGGTGCCCATATCGGCCTATTTTACCAGCGACGGTACCGAGCTGATCGCTCCCACGGAGTACCTCTTCGCCGATGCTGTCGATACCGATCGGTATGTCGTAAAGACCCTCGTACAAGGCTATTGGAAAACCGAACTGTTCGACCGCTCCGGAAAGCCGCTGTACACCAACAAAGACTGGGAGTTTGACGCTTTCCGGTTTAACAAGCTGCTGGTGCCCGACAGCGTTTCCATCGGCCAGAGACGGGGACATTTCCAGAACGGCTGGCTGAAAATATCGGCCGAAGACAACCTGTTCGTCGACCGTTCCGGCCGGGAACACCGCTTCGACAGCCTGGACTATGTAGGCGATTTCTACAACGGCCGGGCCATCGCCACCAAACAGGTGAACCAAGTGGACCACATCGGCATGATCGATTCCGCCGGGAACATCCTGCTGCCACTGGTATACACAGACATCGATAAATTGTACGATTCAGACCTGCTGCTTGTCTCCAAAGCGGGAAAGGCCGGTCTCGTGGATAGCAACGGCAAGGTAATCGTGGAAGCGCAATACGACCGCATTGACCGGACCGCGCGGAAGGACCTGTTCGAAGTGCAGCGCGACGGCAAAAAAGGGATCGTCGACGACAAGGGCCGCACCATTCTGCCCCTGGAATACGAAGAAATCCAGTTCCACGACACCTTCTTCGTCGTTACGGCACAGGGAAAAAAGGGATTCCTGACTCCCGACGGACAGGTGCTTGCACCCCCCCAATACGAGGAGGTCCGGCTGAACAATTCCTACTCCGGCTACTTCCCTGCCCTGGTGCAGCGAGGGGATCATTGGACATACATTGACCCGACGGATACCGGACAATCCTTTCACATCATCGGAAAAACAAAATTAGGCTATTGATGGCAGCATTTCATTCACATTGCATACGAAGCATGGTCGGCCTGTTCCTGCTGTTGGCCATGGAGGCTTCCGGACAAACCACCACCGCCGAGGCAGAACGTTTCGGCACGGACGGACTGGCTCATGTAGTGGTAAGCGGGCGTAGTTTCTACATTGACACCCAGGGCAACCGGGCATTTGACGCCTATGAAAATCCGGATCAGCCGTGGCTGATCCCGGCGGATGAGGGGGACAGCGCCAAGGCCTACATCGTCGTCCGGGACGGCCTGAAAGGACTGCGGTCGGTGCAGGGGAAATGGGTGCTACCGCCGGAATTCGAACAGGTTGAATTTTACACGGACGACTGCTGGAAACTCACGAAAGCCGGCAAACAGACATTTGTGACACCGAAAGGCGAGTTGTTGCCCTACTTTGAGGAAGCGAGGTACTTGGATGGCCGTTATTTTGATGTCAAAACCGACGGAAAGTGGGGCATATACGACAGTAGAACCCAACGCATGGCAGTTCCCGCCGTGTACGACGGGTTCGACTACTGCGGGGGGTGCGGCCGGAAATCCGATTATGTTTATGCTCAGCAAAACGGGAAATGGGGGGTCATCGATTTCAACAACAACGTGCGGGTACCTTTTGCCTACGAACACGGTCACTGGGGCGGCATGCGAAGCGATGCGTGGATCAGCTCGTTTTCCAAAAATGGAAAATCCCTGTTTGTGAATATTCCGACCGGCAAGGAGTTCGCAGCGGATGACGACGAATGGATGGAAATTCTCAGTGGCGGTGAGCTGGTGGTGGAAATAAATGGTAAATATGGCCTCATCGATACCTTGTGCCGGGAGGTCCTGCCGCCTGTATATGCCCGCATTGCTACCCCCAACCCCAACGATTACCGAGGGTACTATGGTCCGTACGCGATTGTTGAAAAAGACCGGAAAAAGGGTGTCTATGAATCGGGGCAGGGCATTATCATCCAACCCGAATGGGACGAAGTGCGTGTATACGACGACTATTTTGTACTGGCACGCGATGGCCAGTATGGTCTGTACGACCGCACAGGCAACGCGCTGCTTCCTCCCGGTTATACAGACATCACCCACATAAACGACTATTTCTATTCATCGGGAAGTGAGGGAATAGCCATTTTCAAAACCAAGCAAAAGGCACTCTACGGGCTCTTTTTCGCCGAAACAGGGGTGGAGATACCGCCGGGCTTCCACGAAATAGACCTGAAATCCCTGAGCTATGGCCAAGAGGCAACACGGATCGCAGGCGAATTCCAGGGGGAAGAAGCGGTTTTTGACTTCAACGGCAACGAACTGCTTCCGCTGGGATATGAAGAGTGGGAGCCGTTGGATACCGCCTCAGCCCGGTACCTGATGGTGACCAAACAGGGGAAACGGGGGGTGTACGACACGCAATCGAAGAACGTGGTAATCCCCTTGGATTTTGATCACATACGGCCTTTCCCTGGCGCCGGTGAACGGGTGCTGGCTGTGACCTCTGACAACGACGACAACCGGTATGGGGTATACGCGCTCGACGGATCGGAAATGCTCCCGCCGGTATTCAGCGCTTACAACGAGGTCGCCGGCATTGCGGGATTATTTTCCGGGGATCCGGAAGGGAGTAATGCCGTTTTGATAGACGGACGCAATGGAGCGAAAACGACCCTCCCCGCACGGTATACCTGTGCGCTTGAAAATACGGTACTGGTGCTGATTTCGGACGATTCCACACGGGCGCGGCTGTACCACCCTGTTGAAAAACGGATTGTGAACGACCTAGAATTTGCCTTTCCTTACAGCTATGCCACCGATAACCGGCTTGCTTACCTCCAAAGATTTGCTTCCAATGGACTGGCATGGGTACAGACCGGCGGATTGTACGGACTGATAGACACGACCGGCCGCTGGGTAAGGAAACCATTTTATGACAAAGCGCTCGATTTCGACGGGAAGAAAAGGACAGTGGGTGCCAAGGCATACCCTGCTTCCGATTGGCGGAGCAGCGCGGGATATGTGGCCTATCAGTTTATCGGATCGGATGGCCAACCCCTGATCAACCAGGTATACACCGGCCCCAATGAATTTCTCATGGACATGGATTACTTCGTTGGCAATTACCTGGTGATACGCGATTTCGATGCCGAAACCGGAGGCCTGTACATGGGCCTGGCCGACACGGTTGGCAAGGTAATACTTCCCCCTGTTTATGATGTTGTCGAAGCGTTCAACGGAAACCGCTATTTCCTGCTGCAGAAAGGCCAAAAATTCGGCATTGCCGGCAGTGACGGCCGTATCATCCTGCCCGTGGAGTTTGACAACCTCTTGCTGAACCGGTACGACAAAGAGGCAGGTATCACCTTCCCCCTATTGGGCTACCGCTCAGCGGAATGGAAATATTACACCGAAAACGGCGATGTATTGCAGGTGAAGGGTGTTGGCGACAAGGCATGGTCTGTCAATACCGGATTCTGGTAACCGGTTGACAGCAGACCAATGGCAAACGCATCATCGGTCTGCTGCCAGTCGGCTATATTCCAGACACGCAGTTAACTGCCTTAGTTAACCGCCCTGAACACCCAAAAATAGGCGGCTCCCCAGGCACCGGTGCCCGGCGGTGCATAGCTCAGCACCATCCGGTTGTCGTCCAGCATCAGGATGTCGTACTCGTAAACCGGAATACTTCCTTCATCGGGCGATTTGCCACACAATACCGTGACTCCCTTCGTGGTAAGTTTGCCCACCGCCCAGGTATCGCCATTTTCCAGGGGTGTTTTCTTCGACATATCAAACGAAAATGAGCCCGTTGTCGTCTCTCCTCCCGCTTTCACCTTGGAGAGCTTGGCGCCCCGCAGGGAGAAAACCAGTTTGGCACCTTCACCCTCACCGGGTGCCTGATCTTCGATGGCTGCCACATCCAGCATCCACCACTCCGGTTTAAAGCTGCCGAGGTATCCCCCGTTGCCCCATACGGCGGGTTGCGAGTCGTCCCACACCCATTCCTTCTCGCTGCCTCCGGTTAGGTATCCCCATTCGGGAGGAACGGGAAAGGTCAGTTCTTCGACATTCACCGTAAGAGTCTTGGTTATTTCCGTGCCGTCGGGATTAAGCCCGGTGAATAGGATCTCGTTTTCGCCCTCGGTCACCAACAATGCCGTGTCGGTCTTTTTCTGGGACGTACCGACCCCGAAATCCCATGAAGAGAGTACGGGGCTCCTATTGTCCAGTATCACTTTGTTCGATTGTTTGCCATCCACCACCAATAACGTGGCGGAGATATCCAGCTGCTCGGCGGTAATGGCACCGCCGATATCCATACGATCTTCAATGGGCTCACAGCCCGAAAAAAGGAGCGCCAGCGAGGCTGCACACAGGCAGCAATAATTGATAAGCTTTTTCATCTTGCTTCTTTTTTGATTTACTACCATCCCGGAAATTCGTCTGCCGGTGTTCCCCAGCCTGCATTCTGCGTAAGTACCCCATCGGAAAGTGCAATCTCATTCTGCGGAATGGCCCAGAAACCACCGGTAGCCTCGTAGCGTGCGCGGTATCCGCCGCCAAAACCTTTCATCTGGGTA
Source organism: Parapedobacter defluvii (assembly GCF_014642075.1). Lineage (GTDB taxonomy): Bacteria > Bacteroidota > Bacteroidia > Sphingobacteriales > Sphingobacteriaceae > Parapedobacter > Parapedobacter defluvii. The sequence goes on from NZ_BMIK01000017.1 coordinate 20,181, forward strand.
TCCACTCCCTTGTTCTTGATGGCAGCACCTTCCTGCGCAGCAAGTGCATCTGCAGCATCGTGCCAACGCATCAGGTCAAAATAGCGCAGCCCTTCGAAGGCCAGTTCCCAACGGCGTTCCCGTTTGAGGGCCTCCAGCGAATACGCCACGGGAGTCAAGCCAGCACGGCTCCGCACGAGGTTCATGCTCGTTGCATTTTCCGATAGTTCGGAATGCATCAGCAATACATCGGCAAAGCGGATCAGTACATGATCCTGCGTATGGGCCAGTTGGTAATCGGTAGGTGCCGCATCCTTCAGGATCGCATAGGAAGGGATGAGGGTTCCCTCGTCATAGGCCGTAACGGGGATGTATTTCTTCTGCCAGAAACCGGTTTCTTCCATCTGGGCATCCGCGCCGTAGATGTAGTCGTCCAAATCGTTCTCCACGTCAATGATGGAACCCGTGCGCCGGATATCGGTAGGCTCGGCCTGCCGCCATTCACTCCACAGCCTCGGATTGACCGGGCCGGCTCCCCACCCCTGCCCGAAGGGAAAGGTTCCGGCCTGCCCGTTGTTTGACCGCAGTCCGAAATGCAATACATACTGGTTTGAATAGCCCAGCTTATATTGATCACCCCAATCCACCAAGGTACCGAATTTGACAGCGAAGACCGTCTCCTTATTTCCATCGCCAACCCATTTTAACTGGTTATCCGACACATAGTCGTAGTCCTTCGCGGTGTATTCATTGGTATATGGCCACAGTTCACGGAAGTCTGACACCAGGCCATGTCCGCTGTTGCCGATGCAATCTTCCAGCCAGCTGATCACCTGTGCTTTGGTAATCTCACCGCCCTCGGCCACCGGCAACGAAGATTGGTTGTAATACCCGGTATAAAACAGGAATACCCGCGCGGCCAGTGCCTGGGCAGCCCACTTGGTGGCGTGCCCCGAAACGGTGCTGGTATACGGCACGGCCGGCAGCAAGGTGATGGCCTGCTGAAGGTCATACCCGATCTGTGCATAGGTTTCTGCCGCCGGAGCCTTTGGCAGGTTTTCGGCTTCGGGCACGGTAACCAGGGGTACTTCACCAAATAACTGAGACAGTTCAAAGTAAAACAGGGCACGCAGGAAATACGCCTCGCCCAGCAACTGGTTGCGCTGCGTTTCATTCGCCCATTCGGTTACGTTATCCATTGTGGCAATGGCCGTATTGGCCCGGAAAATACCCTGATACCGTGCCTTCCAAAAGGGTAGAAAGCGGTTCGGCTGGGTATTCATCAGGTGGTCAAGGCCGTGCATGTCGCGGTCGTTTTCACCCCCGCCGCCGAAACGGTCGTCCGAAGCCAGCTCGGCCATGTAAAAATGGGTATGCGCCGCTTCGGCAATCGCATTGGCGAAGGTGGAATAGATACCGGTAATCATTTGCTCGGCATCCGTGGCATTGATCGGGAAGTTGCCCGTATTCTTTTTATCGTAGCTTTCCACATCCAGGAAGTTCTCACAACCTGCTAACGCCACGGTGCTTACGAATAGTAAGATAAGTCGTTTCATGTCTGTCGTATTAGAAGTTTACATTGAGACCGATAATGAAATTGCGCGGAGCGGGGTAGAAACCCAGGTCGATACCCGAAGCCCAGCTTTGTTCATCGCCATAGCCGATTTCAGGATCCATCCCCGAATAGCCGGTAAACGTATAGAGGTTCTGCGCAGACAGGTACAGCCTGGCCTGGCCCAATGGCAACCTCGGGAAAGCCGATTTAAGGTTGTAACCCAACGTTATGTTCTGTATTTTAACGAAATCGGCATCTTCGATGTAGATATCGGAAATGTTCTGGTAGTTCGTATGGCTGCCGTTGGTGAGGCGGGGGTAACGGTTCGAAGTGCTCTCGCCATGCCAGCGCTGGAAGACTTCGGTGGTGTAATTCTGCAACGGGCTATCGGCAAACGAGCGGTACGACTTGGCGACCTGCTGGCCGAACGCGCCGAATGCCGTGATGCCCAGGTCAATACCTTTGTAACCGAAAGAGAGGTTCAGTCCGGCGGTAAAATCAGGGTGCGGGTTGCCGATCTGCACCTTATCGGCATTGGTAATGGCGCCATCGCCATTGGTGTCCACAAAGATAACATCACCGGGCTGTGCGGTTTCCAGCACGCCCAGACCCTGTGCCCGGTAATCCGCAATCTGTTCGGCATTTTGGAAAATCCCAGCCGTTTTGTATCCGTAGAAATAACCAAGCGGATAACCCACCTGTGCCCGGTACATGGGCAGGGTACCCTGGCTCAATACATTGGCCTGCCCTTCAATGAGCTTTTCGGCATTGGCAATTTTTACCACACGGTTGCGGTTGTACGCACCGTTAAGGCCGATGCTATAGGTAAAGTCATTGACCGTTTCATTCCAGTTCAGCCCGAGTTCCACGCCTCGGTTTTCCACGTCGCCGCCGTTGATGAAGGGAGCCTCGGTACCGTAAATGGCCAAAACGGGCGCTTGGAGTAACCAATTGATGGTAGACTTGTTGTACCAGTCAAACACCACACCCAGCCGGTCATTCGCAAAGCGCGCATCAAAGCCGATGTTCAGCTGCTCGGAAGTCTCCCAGGAGACAACTTCATTCGGCAGGATATCCGGATAGGCACCGCTGAGCAGGGTATTTTTATCGTTGCCGAAATAATACCCGTTTTTATTGTCAATCGCAATGGTGGCCAGGTACTGGAAGGGAGGGATGTTTGCATTCCCGTTCTGCCCCCAGCTGGCACGGAGTTTCAGGTAGTTGAGCCAAGAGCCGGTGCCCTCCATAAAGGACTCATTGGTAACGTTCCAGCCCGCTGCCACCGAAGGAAAGTATCCCCAGCGGTGCGAACGGCTAAAGTTGGATGAACCATCTGCCCGCATAACCACGGAGGCCATGTACGTTTCCTTATAGTTATAATTAAGCCGGCCGAAGAACGCGGCAAAATTGCTTTCTCCCCAATGCGCACCACCGATGGCGGGTGTATAACCCGGATAGGCTACCCAGTTGCCCACATAGGCGCGCTTCCAACTGCCCGGAAAGGAGGAGTTGGCAGTGGTGACACTGAGGTCTTCACCGATGCCCCAACGCTCAATGGACTGTCCAAGCACTGCGTCCAGTGCGTGCGCATTCCCGAAGGTACGCTGGTATGCGATGGTATTCTCCAACAGCCAGCCGTATCCCACAGATTGGTTCTGCGAAATGTCGTCGATGTCATTGATGGAGGTGGTAGACAGGTGAAAGGTGGGTGTATACGAACGATACGACGAAGCATTCAGGCGATAGCCGAAATTGCTGCGGAGCCGGAGGCCTTTGATGGGTTGTATCTCTGCAAATGCATTGGCCATGACCGAGTGGTTTTTGCTCTGGTTCTGCCCCCTCCGGTATACCATGTCTGCCACAGGGTTAAACGTAGCCCCATCAAATTTCCAGCCATCGGCCGTTTTACTGGTATGATCGTAGTACCCACCATCTGCATTATAAACGGGCAATAGTGGATTTCCGACCATCATGTTGTGTACATCATTCCAATAGATATTGCCGATGCCGATACCCGAATTGACACGGTACGTGTATGTGAGGTTCTCCCCGAACTTCAGGATGTCAAAATCGTCGTTCTTCAGGATGACATGCTCAGAGTTGATACGGACGGTATGCCGGTTGAGATGAGGCTGCACCGGTTTGCCAAATATCCCGTCCTGTGCAGCCATAGAATAACCCAGGGCGAATTTCGAGCGGTCCGTACCGCCTGTGAGGTTAAACGCGTGGTTCTGCGTCAGCGCATTCGGATTCCGGATTTCCTCCAGCCAGTTGGTCCCATTCCACGTGCCATCCTGGATCTGCTGGTACTGGTTGGGAATCAGACTGGCCCAGTCATACGGCGCCTGCCCTTCGTTGAACATGCGCTCGTCCTGGATGGTCATGTATTCGGTTGCAGTAAGCAGGGAAGGCATCTTGTACACATTCTGCCAGCCGATAAATGTATCGTAGTTGAGCGTGGTCTTGCCTGCTTTGCCCTGCTTGGTGGTGATGAGAATGACCCCATTGGCGGCGCGGGCCCCGTAGATGGCGGCCGAGGCAGCGTCTTTCAGGATGTCGATGGACTCGATATCCGATGGATTGAGCGAATTGATGTCTCCCCCGATCACGTTGTCGATAACGTAGAGCGGTTGGGAATCATGAATGGTGCCGATGCCGCGAATATTGATCTTGAAGCCTTCACCCGGCATGCCGGAAGACTGAGTGATCTGTACGCCGGGCGATTGGCTTTGCAGGGCATTGGCCACCGTCGTCGTACTCAGTTTCTGGATATCTTCCCCTTTTACCTGTACGCTCGCCCCGGTGGTGAGTTTCTTTTTCTGGGTACCGTATCCCACTACGACCAGTTCTTCCAGGGTATTGATATCCTCCTCCAGGGCAACGGTCACGGTACTGCTGGTTACATTGACCTCTTGGGAAACATAACCCACCGAGGTAATCACCAATAGGGTATTGGTGGAGGATACGTTGAGTTTAAAGGTGCCGTTCTCGTCGGTCATTGTAGAAGTTACGGTTCCTTTTTCCGTGACCGTGACACCCGCCAGCGGTGCACCGCTAACGTCGGTAACCTTGCCTGTGACCGTCGACTGTTGCAGGCCGTGTATGCCACTTAAAGCCACCCACGGGGTTCCGTGTGCCAGCACCGCACCGGAAGACACCGAAAGGGGCACCACAAGGCAGCCTACTGTCAGCTGCCGCAACTTACGTGTGTAATGTTTGTAATCAATGGATCTCATGTTATATGGGTTATACTTGTTTTGGATAACGGATGAATCTGCATAACACCCCGCCCGTTCTGCCCGGTTGCCATCGTTGGCATCACCACAAACAAAGGGTGATGGCATACAAGAACCATAAAAGAGAACCTCGGGTTTGTCATAAAACAGAAACAACTGTTACCGGTAAAACGAATTGGTTATCGGGGTCAAAAATATGCCGGATGGCTGGTTTTAAGGGGATGGATATGTTAATAAATGGGGGTATTTTGGTTAACCCACGGGGTTATTGCCTCATTTGCGGTAGGCGGAAGGAACCACACCGTAAAGCTGTTTGAAATATTTGCTGAATTGCTTCGGATTGCCGAACCCCACTTCATAGGCAATTTCGGCGACGGTAAGGCCCGATTGCTCCAGCAACTGACCGGCCCTGCGCAGCCGGATATTGCGGATGAATTCAGAGGGGGTATGCCCTGTGATCGTCAACATCCGCTTATACAACGCGACGCGGCTCACGTTCATGGCCCTTGCCAGTTCTTCCACCGAAAAATCCGATTGCCCCAAATGTTGTTCAACGGTATCCAACACTTTGCGGAGAAACAGTTCGTCGGCAGAGGTCACCGGCTTTTCGGAGGGGAACACCTCCAGCTTTTTCTTATTGGCCTGCTCCAAAAATGCTTTCTGCTTAAGTACACTATCCAGCATGGAACGGGCTTCCTGCCGTTCGCGCTGCAAGGCAAAACGGGTTTTTTCGCGTGTCCGTTCAATATGGCGAACGGTCAGGATTCCGGTAGCCAGTACCAGTACATATGCCGCATATGCCCATCCTGTTTTCCATATCGGCGGCGATATGGAGAAGGTTGCCAGGGTGTAAGGTTTACTCCAGTTTTCGCCGTCTTCGGATACCATCACCTGAAACCGGTAGTCTCCGGGGTCCAGGTTCGTAAACGTAGCCTTGCGCGTACGCCGGTCCATCGCCACCCAGTCGGCATCGAACCCCTCCAACTTATACCGGAAAGAAGCCCGGTCTTTATTGAGGAAATACAGCGAAGCGACCACAAACCCCAGGACATTCTGATCGTGGGTAAATTTTAGTCGCCCGTCCAGCCATTGCGGAGCCTCCATACTCCGGTTTAACAGCTGGAGGTCTGTCAGTACGGGCACAGCCAACGACGAAGGCGGCGACTGGATATGCGCGGGATCGATGCTATTAAACCCCGACGGACCGCCGAAAAACAGTTCGCCCGTTGATAACAGGCAGGCTGCATCTTCATTGAATGCGTTGCCCTGTAAACCGTCGCGGCGGTCGTAATTCCAGAAACGCCACTGTCCGGGTGTACCCACTCCCTCCCGCATTGCTGAAATTCCCCGTGCAGTGCTCACCCAAATCGTTCCTTCCTTGTCTTCAACCACGGCCATCACGGTATTGTCTGACAGCCCATCTTCCATGCGGAACACCCGGAATGTATCGCTGGTGGCATCGTAAAGATTGAGGCCGTCCCGCGTAGCCACCCAGATCCGGTGGCGATGGTCTTCGATGATCCCGTTCACATGATCGTTGCTAAGCGCACCCGCCTTGCCATCGCGATAGGAAAACAACTTGAACGATCCATCCGGCATGAGCAGCTCGATGCCGGATGCGGTACCAAACCACACCCTCCCGCTGTGGTCTTCCGTAATAGCCGATAGGTAGGCCGACTGCGTGAATCCCTGACTGCCAAACCCCAACCGGGTAAACCGGCCTGTCTTGCGGTCAAACGTGGCTACCCCCGCCCGAAGCGTACCCACCCAAAACCGCCCCTGGCTGTCTTCGCAAATTTCCCATACGCTGTTGTCAGGAATGGATGCCGGATCAAGGGGGTCATGCATGTACCGCACAAACCGCTTTCCATCGAAACGATTGAGCCCTCCATGGTACGTACCGACCCAAAGCACGTCATCGCGGTCCATATACAGGCTTACGATTACATCGCTGCCAATACTATTGGGATCATCGGGATTGTGCCGGTAGGGTATAAATCGGTTAGCTTGCCGGTCAAAATAGATCAATCCTCCCCCATTACTTCCGATCCATACATTTCCATGCCTGTCTTCCACAAATTGGTTGATATCGTCAAATGGCAATACCATCTCGCCCGTACCCCGTCGCCGCTGATACAGCGCGAACTGGACCTGACTGGGATGGTAATAGCTGATACCACGCTTGAACGTACCGGCCCACATAATTCCTTCGCGGTCGCAATAAAGGGACATGATGCTGTTTTGGCTAACCGTACGGTCGTTGTATTCGTCGTGCAACAGGTAAGAAACCCGCCTGCTCCGGGGATTGACCACGTTCAGCCCGCCGTGATCCGTAGCAATCCAGATGTTGCCATCCGGGTCCTCGGCCATCCCGAAAACAATCGGATTACTCAACTTCATGCCTGCGGACTCCGTAGTCAGGTGTACCGGAGGGGCTTGTTTCTCCGGCCACCAATAAACCCCTTTGGAAAAATTAAAGGCATATACCCATGGATGTCCGTTTCGATCCATAAACAGCCGGAAATCCGCACCTTCCTCGTAATCTACCCCATCATTGGGAAGTTGATAAACGGCAAGGGCGTTACGCTCCAGTTGGCGTACGGTACCCCTTTGGTCAACCGCCCACGCCTGCCCCGAACGATCCAATGCGATACCCGTAACGGGAACGCCGGTCTCCGGCGCCGCATAAGAAGAAACGGTTCCGCGCTGTTCGTCATAGCAAGATACCAGCCCCCCGATCTGCAAAAACCAGCATTTGCCCTGGGTACTGCAGCGGATATCCAGCACTTCGGCAACCGGCAACCCCAACGATTGCAGCACACTGTCTCCGTTACGTATAAATTGCTCCCGGCTATCGTCGTAAATGTTAATGCCGAGCTTTGTCTTTACCCATAGCTGTTCCCCCGGCCCGGGAAACAACCCGAGTATGTCGTTATCGGCAATGCTCCGGGCCTGGCTGGCAGCATGCCGGAATACTTTTATCTCGTGCCCGTCGTACCGGTTAAGGCCCGCAGGTGTACCAAACCAAAGGAAACCGCGTTTGTCTTTTACAATGGCCGTGACGTGATTATGGGATAATCCATCTTCTACGCTCAACTGCTGGAATTGAATGGTCTGCGCAGCACCGCAAAAGGGCAACAGCCACCATCCAACAACCAACCCGCAAAAGAGTACACGCAACATAGGCTTACGAACTGAGCCAAATTTACAAATTATTAGCCTAATTTTAAGCCAGCATGTCGCATTCCCCCCGTCATATTGTCCCTTTTGCCTATTTAAGCAGATACTTATCCGCGCTATGTTTGTGGAATACAAAATAAATTCACCTTTAAAAAAACAAATGTCATGGAAAAGCGCATTTCAAGTCAGAAAATCACCCCAAACCTGTGGTTCGACAACCAGGCCGAAGAAGCCGTCCAGTTCTATACCTCCGTTTTTAAAAATTCCAAAATCGGCCGGGTTAGCCGGTATACGAAGGATGGGTATGAACATCACCAAAAGCCGGAAGGTTCGGTGATGACCATCGAATTTGTGCTAGAAGGACAGGAATTTGTTGCCCTGAACGGTGGACCGCTGTTCACATTCAATGAGGCGATCTCATTTGTCATCAATTGCGAAACCCAGGAAGAAATAGATCATTACTGGGGAAGGCTTACCGAAGGGGGTGATGAACGTGCCCAGGTGTGCGGCTGGCTGAAAGATAAATTCGGGGTATCGTGGCAGGTAGTTCCCACCGCATTGAATGAGATGATACTGGACCCCGACCCGGGAAAGGTAAGCCGGGTATTGCAATGCATGTTTAGCATGAAGAAGCTCGACATTGCTCCCCTGAAAGCCGCTTACGAAGCCTAGCAAAATCAAATCGGAATCAAGGAACCTGCAAACGCATTGGAAATTTTTTATTTCCTTTGCATAAAACCCAATCACCAAATTGGTTTTTATGCACCATATGAAGTTCAACATGAAAAAAATTAGCACTAAATTTTCAATGCTATTAGCAAGTTCCGTAGCCATGGCTACCGTTTATTCCTGCCATTCGCCTGAAAACAGCACAAGTAATGCCGATGCGTCACCGACGCAGGTAAAAATCGATGAGTTTGCCGATCTGGAAATCCTGCGGTACGACGTGCCGGGGTTTGAACAGCTGAGTCTCCAACAGAAAAAACTGGCCTATTACCTGTACCGAGCGGCGCTATCCGGCAGGGACATTATTTACGACCAGCGGGGAAAAAATAACCTGACAATACGAAAAACGCTGGAAGCTATTTTCAACCATCCGAAAACGGAGAAAAACGGAAATGAGTGGACCAAGCTGAAAGAATACGCCGGGCGCTTCTGGTTCAGCAACGGTGCCCATCACCATTATTCAAACGATAAGTTTGTGCCCGAGTGCAGTCAAGATTACTTTGCTGACCTGGTAAGGGCCTGTGATCCCGCCAGCTTACCGCTACAGGATGGCGAAGATGTCGAAGCTTTCATCGCCCGGATTACCCCGGTGATCTTCGACCCGAAGCTGGACCCGAAAATGGTTAACCTTACCGAAGGGGTTGACCACGTAGCATTGTCATCCAACAACTTCTATGAAGGGGTGACCCAGAAGGAAGTGGAAGATTTTTATGCCGGGTTTCCACATACGGGGCAAGATCCCGAATGGGGCCTTAACAGCAAAGTAGTGAAAGAAAACGGCCAGCTGACCGAAAAAGTATGGAAGTCGGGCGGCATGTATGGTAGCGCCATCGACCAAATGATCTCGTGGCTGGAAAAGGCTATTCCGCTGGCCGAAAATCCGCAGCAGAAACAGGCACTCACCCTCCTGGCGGAGTATTATAAAACCGGCGACCTGAAAACCTGGGATGAATACAACAAAGCATGGGTGCAGGACACGGCCGGTACCATCGATTTTGCCAACGGCTTTATCGAAGTATACAACGATGCAATGGGCATTAAGGGAAGCTACGAGGCCGTACTATCACTGAAAGATTTCGAAAGCACCAAACGGATCAAAGCCATTGCCGATGAGGCACAATGGTTTGAAGACAACTCTCCCCTGATGCCGGAGCACAAGAAAAAACAGGTGAAGGGCATCAGTGCAAAAGCCATTACCGTCATTGCAGAAGCAGGTGATGCGGCACCCAGTACTCCGATCGGCATTAACCTGCCCAACTCAGATTGGCTGCGCAAAGATTACGGCTCCAAATCGGTGTCGCTGAGCAACATCGTACACGCCTACAACGAAAGCAGCGCCAACAGTGGCTTTCTGGAAGAGTTTGTGGGTGATACGGCCAAGCTGCGCCGTATGAAAGAATACGGCAACCTGGCCAGCGACCTGCACACGGATATGCACGAATGCATCGGCCATGCCTCCGGACAGATCAACCCGGGAGTAGGTACAACCGACAAGACCCTGAAAAGCTACGCTTCCTGCCTCGAAGAGGCTCGTGCCGACCTGGTAGCGCTCTATTACATCCTGGATCCCAAACTGGTGGAAATCGGTGTGATGCCTTCGTTGGAAGTGGGCAAGGCTGAATACGACAGTTATTTGATGAATGGTCTGATGACCCAGTTAACTCGCATCAAACCCGGCGACCAGATCGAGGAGGCGCACATGCGCAACCGGGCGCTGAATGCCTATTGGGTGTATGAAAAAGGCAAAGCAGACCAGGTCGTTTCTTTTGAGAAAAAAGACGGCAAGACCTATGTGCAGATTAACGATTACGAGAAGCTGCGCACCTTGTTTGGTGACCTGCTGCGCGAAATCCAACGCATCAAATCAGAAGGAGACTACGAAGCCGGCAAAAACCTCGTGGAAACATACGGCGTGAAGGTAGATCCGGAGCTGCACAACGAGGTGCTGGAACGTTATGCGAAGCTGAAACTGAGACCTTACAAAGGGTTTGTCCAACCCAAGCTTACGGCTGTGGAAGAAAATGGGGAAATAACCGATGTGAAATTGGAATACACCAATGACTTTTACGGACAGATGCTGGAGTATGGAAAAGAATATTCTTTTTTGCCGGCAATCAATTAATGCATACGATGGCGCCGCTTAGTCGGCGCCAACCTTCTAATGCCCCCACCTATCGTTGTATTGTGGTTACGCGTCAAGATGCGTTGCACCATCGTTTGTGGATTTTTAGTAAAAAACAAGGTAAAAAGAAGCATATAGCAAGTATATAAATTGCTAATTTGATCGTCTTTTTATCGTCTTTTGGTCGTATTTTTATCGTCTTTTACACGATAAAAAAATGATTATTATTCGAATAATAGAGCTACAATTTACGTAATCATACGCACATTGTTACTTTATTATTACATTATTATTTAGAAAAAATGGACGAGACGGGTAATTGGCTATCTTGCCGCGTTACCGATCAGCTCGTTGGTACATGCATTTTTTTTTGTACTTTTAGCGCTCAATTTTATAAACACGGATGGACACAACGACGGCAGTGAACCTGCAAGATGCGGTATACGAAAAATATCAGGAACTTTTTGACCACGCGCCCCTGCTGGTGCGTTCACCGGGTCGGGTAAATCTCATCGGTGAACACACGGATTACAACAACGGGTTGGTACTGCCGGCAGCAATCGATAAAAACATTGTCCTGGCGATCGGCAAACGCGATGACCAATCCATCCATCTCTACTCCCTGGATCAGGACCAAGCGTATACCACGACGTTGGACCGGCTGGAACGTTCGCCGCTTCTGTGGCCAGACTACATCCTCGGCGTAGCACAACAACTGGTGAAGCGCGGACACGCTTTACAGGGTTTTAACATCGTATTTGGCGGAGATATTCCCCAGGGAGCCGGACTTTCATCCTCCGCCGCCCTCGAATGCGCTACCGGATTTGCCCTTAGCGAACTGTTTGAGCTAGGGGTTTCCCAATTGGACCTGGCCCTCACCGCACAGGCAGCTGAAAATGAATTTGTGGGTGTTAAGTGTGGGTTAATGGATCAATTTGCCAGCGTTTTCGGACAGGAACAGCGGCTGATCAAATTGGACTGCTCGGATTTTTCCCACGAATACATCCCCTTCAACAACCCCGAGCTGCGCATTGTACTGTTTGACACACAGGTAAAGCATTCCCTGGCCTCCTCGGCGTATAATGAGCGGCGCGAACAGTGTGAATACGGGGTGTCACTTGTCCAAAAACACCATCCGGAGGTAAAAAGCCTGCGGGATGCGACCCTGGAACAGTTAGACCGCTATGTAAAACCGGTAGATGAAGTGGTTTATAACCGATGCCGCTATGTGGTATCGGAAATAACGCGCCTGCAGGACGGATGCGATGATTTGAAAAGGGATGATTTCGAATCGTTCGGGAAACGGATGTTCGAAACGCATGACGGATTACAGCATCTGTATGAGGTAAGCTGCGAAGAGCTGGATATCCTGGTAGATCTGGTACGTGATAACGATGCCGTGCTGGGGGCACGTATGATGGGGGGCGGCTTCGGCGGCTGTACCATCAATCTGGTCAAGGCGGCCGAGGTAGATCGTGTCGTGAAAGAGGTGACCCACGCGTATACAGAAAAGACCCACAAAGGAACACAAGCTTACATTGCCCGTATTTCGGCAGGCACAGCCCGCCTTAACAGCTAACACACAATCTGACATCCGATGACGCACTACCGATTGCCAAACGCACGTGATTTTGAGCACCAACTTGCAGGTAAGTCCACGCATTTGATCACACTGGAAAACAACAGGGGGGTAACCGTTGCGCTAGCTGACTTCGGTGCGCGTATCGTAAGTATCCTTGTACCGGATAAGCTGGGCAATCCCACGGATGTGGTACTGGGCTTTAATTCCATCCAGGAATACCTTGCCGCGGATGAAGTCTACCACGGTGTAACGGCGGGGCGATTTGCCAACCGCATTGCCAATGGACGCTTCACCCTTGAAGGGGAAACGTTTTACATAACCCCCAATAACGGACCGAATGCGCTCCATGGAGGTGCCAACGGTTTTCACAACCGGGTATGGGACCGGCGTGTCGTGTACAAGGAAAAGGCCGACTTCTATTACGTATCCGCCGATGGTGAAGAAGGATTCCCGGGCAAATTGTCTGTAATGGTTAAATACCGCCTCACAGATAACAATGAACTGGTCATTACCTACCGGGCCGAAACCGATAAACCCACGGTGATCAACCTGACCAATCATGCTTTTTTCAACCTGAACGGGGAAGGCAACGGGAATGTATTGGATCATCTGCTACAGATCCAGGCGGATGCTTACCTGCCCGTGGATGCCCATCAGATTCCGACGGGCGTACCCGAACGGGTAGAAAATACCCCCTTCGATTTCCGGAAATTCAAACCCATCGGTCAGGACATTAATGTCCCTGATGACCAGTTGGCCAAGGGCAATGGGTATGATCACAATTACGTACTTAACCGGGATGTAACTACAGCTCAGCTACCGGCCGCTACCGCCATCTCTCCCCTTACCGGTATCCGTATGGATGTACTGACCACCGAACCCGGATTGCAACTGTATACAGGCAACTTCCTGAGTGGTAAAGACAAAGGAAAACAAGGGGTCTCCTATGAAAAACACGGCGCTTTCTGTCTCGAAACACAACATTTTCCCGATTCGCCCAATCAACCGGATTTTCCCAGCACATTGCTTTCGCCGGGACAGGTATTTCAATCGGAAACCGTATACCGCTTTTCGATCGTTAAGTAAAAAAGTCGCTGGATGCGTGCCGTACTGCTGATCGGAATTTGAATCTTCGAAAGAAAGGGTTAATTTTAACAACCTTTGAAATCATGATACTGATTGTAGACGACAAGATTGAGAACATAACGGCCCTGACAAAAATCCTGATTTCGCAAAATTTCGATGTGGACTCAGCTTTGTCGGGAGAGGAAGCCCTGAAAAAAGTGCTCAAAAACGAGTATCAGCTTGTCATACTGGATGTGCAGATGCCGGGCATGGATGGATTCGAAGTAGCCGAAGCGATTTCGGGAATCCGCAAAACCAGTGAACTGCCTATTATTTTTCTTTCAGCGGTAAATGTCAGCAAGGCATTCATCACCAAAGGATACACATCCGGGGGCCATGACTACCTGGTGAAACCGGTAGATCCTGACATTCTCGTACTCAAAATACGTACCTTCATCAAACTCCAGGAACAGACCAAAGAACTTGCCCGCATCCAGCAGGACCTGCGTAACGAAATCGAGCAGCGCAAACATGCGGAAGAAAAGAAGGATGAGCTGATGGGTATGGTGAGCCACGAAGTAAAAACGCCGTTGACCTCTGTAAAGGCTTACATCCAGCTCGCAGGGGTAGCGGTACACAGCAACCGGATGGAAAATGCCCTCCAGTTTATCAATAAAGCGGATAGCCAGATAGATAAACTCAACCAAATGATGACCGCTTTGCTGGATATGGCAAAAATGGAGGCAGGAATGCTGGATTTCAATGTCGGGGAGTTTAATCTCAATCAATTGGTAGACGGCGCACTGGATATTTTTATACAAAGCAATCCGGAAAGGCAGGTGGTGCGGACGGGAGATGCAGACATCGTCCTGCGCGGGGACCTGCTCCGGCTGGAACAGGTGATTCTCAATTACCTCTCCAATGCCGCAAAGTATTCACCCGAAACGGAAACCATCGGTGTTGCCATTCAGAGGAGAGCGGATAACGACGTGGAGATCTGTGTAACGGACAAAGGGATCGGCATTGCCGAAGAAGACCAGGGCAATCTCTTTAAAAAGTTTTACCGAACCGAGCAATCCATTGCCGAATACCGTGGGATGGGAATGGGACTTTACCTGTGTGCGGAAATCGTCAAATTCCATGGCGGGACATACGGCGTGAAAAGTAATCCCGGGGGAGGATCTACCTTTTATTTTACGTTGCCCATTGAGCTGGATGAACCGATTGTTAACCCTTCAATTGCATGAAAAGCAACACAAACAGAAACCTGAAAATCGGCTTCGGCTTATCGATTCTCTTGTTGATCTTCAGTTCACTGATTGCCTACCTCTGCATCGACAGATTGCTGGAAAATTCGGCATTGGTGCGCCAAACCAATCAGATAACCCGCACGCTTGAACAAGTGGTAGCGAGCATCCAAGAAGCAGAGACCTCCGAACGGGGCTACCTGATTACGGACAACGTTCTGTATCTCGACCCTTATTCTGCCGCCTGCCAACGGGCGCACCAGTTATTGGATGAAGTGATCCTCCAAACGAAGGACAATCCGGTACAGCTGGAAGCCGGGCAGAAACTGAAGGAGACCTTAAGCCTGCGCATCGAGCGTATGAATGCGATGATCGATGCCAAGGAAAAAACCGACACCATCAGCGAAAAAGACATGGAAGTCGGCCGGGCCTATATGGAAGATATCCGTACACTATCCAACCAGATGATTACCGAGGCCACCGGTCAGTTGCAGATGCAAACGGAAATACGCGACCGGTTTGCCCGGTATACGCCCGGCGTCATCGTATTGGCGGCGATGCTGGCTATCCTGATTGCGGTGGTATTTTACATACGGATTGTTCGGGACATGGCCGAACGCAATGCGCTGCACACCGCCCTGGAAGAACAGGACCTGCAGATGAAGCAACGGCTTTCCATCATACGGGAAATTGCTTCCCAGATCTCAGCCGGTGATTATTCGGTGCGGATCAACGACGACGAGAAGGATACGCTGGGGAGCCTGGCAGGCTCACTTAACCGGATGGCGGAGTCGCTCGCCCTGTCTTTCGAGCGTCTTGCAAACAACGAATGGCTGCAAAGCGGTGTGGGGGATCTGAATGAGAAAATGGTGGGCGAAAAACAGGTGGAGACCCTCTGTGAAGACATCATTACTTTCCTAGCCGAATACACGGGCTGCCATACAGGCGCGGTTTACCTACTGAACGAGCATCACCTCGTTCTGCAAAGCGGATATGCATTGCAGAACGATAAGGTGCTCCGTATTGCTTCCGGACAGGGTATCGTGGGCCAATCGTTACGGGATAAAAAGGCGATCGTGCTAACGGATATTGATGAACATTCGGTCATCATTTCGCATGCGAGTGGCGGCATCAAACCCGCAGGTGTAATCGCCTTTCCGATTTTCCACGAACGCGAGGCAATCGGCGTCATTGAGCTGGCAGCATTACAGCCCTTCTCCAAGCAGTCGCTTTCCTTTTACAACCTGGCAGCACCCAACATCGGTACCGCCATTTACGGAGCCCAAAGCCGTAAAAAATTGCAGGAACTGCTTGAAGAAACCCAATCCCAGGCGGAAGAGCTGCAAGCCCAGCACGACGAGCTGGAAAACCTGAATTCTGAGCTGGAAGCTCATACCCAGAAGCTCCAGGCATCTGAGGAGGAACTCAAGGTACAGCAGGAAGAGCTCCAGCAGAATAACCTGGATCTGGAGGAGCGGAACCGGGTAATCCGTGAACGCAACGCGGAAATCCTGGCCAAAGCCAAGGAATTGGAACTAAGCTCGCAGTACAAGACCGAGTTTATGGCTAATATGTCGCATGAACTGCGGACTCCGCTGAATTCAATCCTGCTGCTTTCACGTTACCTGACCGAAAACAGTGAACAGAATCTAACGGAAGATCAAATAGAATCTGCCCGTGTTATCTATAACTCGGGCAATGGCCTGCTGCAGCTCATCGATGAGCTGCTCGACCTTTCTAAGATCGAAGCAGGCAAAATGGACGTTGACTATACCGAAGTAAGCCTGGCCGACGTACTTAACAACCTGGAGAGTACCTTCCTGCCGGTGGCCAACGACAAGAAACTCGACCTGCAGATCACACACACCCTGCCGGATGGGTTCTTGCTAGATACCGACCGGATGAAGCTGGAACAGATCCTGAAAAACCTGCTTTCCAATGGACTGAAATTCACCTCCAAGGGGCATGTTAAGCTGTCTGTTGCAAAAAGTACCCAAGACCCTGAATTGTTGGAATTTAGCGTTGAAGATACCGGTCCGGGTATTCCCGAAGAGAAGCGCTCACTCATCTTTGAGGCATTCACACAGGGTGATGGCTCCACCAAGCGGAAATACGGGGGTACCGGCCTGGGGCTTTCGATCAGCCGGCAATTGGCCCGCCTGCTGGGTGGTGAAATTTACGTGACCAGCAAACCGGGCCAAGGCAGCACCTTTACGTATACCGTACCGGTGTCCAAACCCCAACCCAAAGAACAGGATGCTGCCGAGCAGCCGCTTCCTTCTCCTTCGCCTTACCTGGTGCCCGTGGTACCCGATCCTGTGCCCGATGACCGGGACAGCCTGACCCCGGAAGACCACTTGATCCTCATCGTGGAAGATGATACCGTTTTTGCACGCGAATTACTGCGGTTTACCCATAGCCAACACTATAAAGGAGTAATCGCGGTACGGGGTGACGAGGCCCTGGACCTGGCCATCCGGTATGCGCCAAGGGCGATCCTGCTAGACATCAAATTGCCGGTTAAAGATGGCTGGCAGGTCATGGACGAACTGAAAGCAAACCCGCAGACCCGGCACATACCGGTGCACGTCATGTCGTCGCTGGAAGCAAAGAAAGAAAGCCGCGCACATGGGGCCGTGGATTTCTTCAGCAAGCCGATTGCGATCACGCACATGCGCGAAATGTTTAAAAAACTGGAGACGATCTGGGCGGACGGTCCCAAAAAAGTGCTCATCGTTGAAGAAAACACCAAACATGCCGAAGCGTTGGCTTACTTCCTGCAATCGTTTCAGATCTCTTCGAGCATAAAACACACGGTGGATGAAAGCGTAACGAGCTTGTTGGGCAACGAAGCCGAATGTGTGATTCTGGACATGGGCATACCCGCCAAAAATCCGTATGACCTGCTGGAAACGGTCAAACAAAATCCGGGGCTGGAAGACGTGCCCATCATTGTATTTACCGGCAGGAACCCTTCTCCAGCCGAGGAAATGCATATCAAGCAATATGCGGATTCCATCGTGGTTAAAACCGCCTATTCTTACCAACGGATTATTGATGAGGTGGCAATCTTCTTACACCTGGTGGAAACACAGCAGGATAACCTCACAAAAACGGGTCAACTGCAGCTTTCCGCACAGGATGTGCTGCGTGGCAAAACGGTGCTGATTGCCGATGACGATATCCGCAACATCTTCTCGCTGACCAAAACGTTGGAAAACCTGGGGATGCAGGTAATATCGGCTACTGACGGCCGGGAAGCGCTGGAAAAACTAGAGGAACACCCCGAAACCAACGCCGTGATCATGGATATGATGATGCCGCATTTGGATGGCTATGAAAGCACCGCCAAAATCCGGAACCACGGCCGTTTCAATCGTTTACCGATTATTGCCGTGACGGCAAAAGCCATGATGGGCGACCGCGAAAAATGCATTGCTGCTGGAGCTTCCGACTACATTTCCAAACCCGTGGACATAGACCAATTGATTTCGTTGCTGCGCGTGTGGCTATACGATGAACATGCGTAGCAAGCGGGCTACGCAACCAGCGCCTGCAACGCTTCGTTTACCCGGTCAAAGCCGTAGGTGGCTACCACCCGGTCAAACGCTTGGCGGATTTCGGCATTGCAGAGGTTTCCGATACTCCCTTCATGCGTATGGTTTACTTCTTTTTGGGGTTTGAATGTACCGGCTTCAATGGCCAGGCCGATGTTGCGGTACGCCTCCCGGAACGGGACGCCGCGGAGCACTTCGTTGTTGACAACTTCCACACTGAAGAGGTAGTCGTACCTGGGATCATCGAGAATCCCCTCCTTAACCTGGATATTTTCAAGCATAAAAGCTGTGATCTCCAAGCACTCATTCAGCGAACCGAATGCGGGGAACAGGTTTTCTTTGAGAAGCTGCAGATCCCGGTGGTATCCCGACGGCAGGTTGGTGGTCATCAACGCAATTTCATTGGGCAAGGCCTGTATTTTGTTGCAGCGTGAGCGCACCAATTCGAAGACATCCGGATTTTTCTTATGCGGCATGATACTGGAGCCGGTGGTGAGGTGATCGGGAAAGGTGATAAAACCGAAGTTCTGATTCATATACAAACATACGTCCATTGCTAACTTGGCAAGGGTGGCCGCGATGGCGCTCATGCCCTGCGCGAGGATACGTTCAGTTTTTCCACGACCCATCTGGGCATAAACAACGTTGTAGTTAAGGCTGTCAAAACCGAGCAGCTCCGTGGTCATCTGGCGGTTAAGCGGAAAAGAAGATCCATACCCTGCCGCAGAACCCAATGGATTTTTGTTACACACTTTCCACGCGGCCTGTAACAGCTCCAGATCATCCACCAGGCTCTCCGCATAAGCACCGAACCAAAGGCCGAATGACGAGGGCATGGCGAGCTGCAGGTGTGTATAGCCAGGCAACAGCACCTGTTTGTAACGTTCGCTCAACGTGATCAACCGGTCGAACAATACTTCGGTATTTTTGACCAGCGTTTCGATTTCGGCGCGGAAAAACAACTTGAGATCTACCAACACCTGGTCGTTGCGCGACCGGCCGCTGTGAATTTTCTTTCCTGCTTCGCCCACGCGTTTTGTCAACAACAGCTCGACCTGCGAATGCACATCTTCCACCCCCTCGTCAATGGTGAATTCGCCGGCTTTGACTTCGTGGTACAACTGCTTAAGCCCCTCCTGAACCCGCTTCAGGTCATCGCTATCCAGCAAGCCGATACTGTGCAACATGCGGGTATGCGCCAACGAGCCCAAAATATCTGCTGCGGCGAGCTGCAGGTCAAGCAACCGGTCATTGCCCACGGTAAACGATTCAACAAACTGATTTACATCGGTATTCTTTTGCCAGATTTTCATTCGAATAAATTGTTTTTTTAAAGGCAATGAAGCTTGCATAAATTATTTTTCACATCTTGCATGCTTTCAGCGGCGTTCAAGAGATCGCTTCGCTTAGTTCATATCCTTTGGTTATGGTAATTTATGCAGGTTTCATATGCGTTTCTTCGCTTTTCGCGTGAAATTTCTTCCCGTCGCCAAAAATACAAATAGCTTGCGGGATTTTGGCCCGTTGGCGTATATTTTAGCGTAATGCCTGTTTTACAGGCATTTTTCTTGCTAAAAGGTATAAAGCAAATCAATAGGTGAGTGTTTACTCACTTATTTTTAAAAAAACTTTTTGCGTTAATCATTTATATTCATACGTTTGTAGCCATGACAGGGGAAAATGGTTTGGTTCAAACACTTTTTAACTTGGTTTGAGAAGTAAGTGAATCATAAATTACTCGATATTGTAAACATAAATTGATGATAGACCGCCATGTCTCAAAACTGGGATAACACTCGCTAACCAGTTATAAACCTATTTGTTTATTTTTTTGCAAAAAACGGCAACAAGCATGGGAAAGCTTGATGCCGTTTTTGCTTTATACGGTTATCACGGTTAACTTTTCTGGGTGGCCAGCCTGCGCCTGATTTTGCTTAGAAACTCTGGAGTCATTCCCAGATAGGCAGCGATATAGTGCTGTGGAATGCGTAGTGCAATCTTGGGGTACTGTTTTATAAATTCGACATACCGCTCTTCGGCTGTTTGGGCCAAGGTACGAATAAGACGATGTTCCAGAGCAGACAGATGACGCTGGATCATTAACCGGAACACGCGCTCGAACTGCGGAACACGCTTCAGCAACTCTTCCTTGCGGGCGGGATTCAGCGTTAACAATTCGCTGTCTTCCATGGCTTCAATATACAGCAGACTGGGTTTGCGCTCGTGGAAACTGCCTATATCACTCACCCACCAATCTTCGATGGCGAACTGCAGGATCACCTCACTGCCGTTTTCATCAATGTAATAGCTGCGGATACAACCGCTGACAATATACGCCTCAAAATCACATACCTCTCCCTCCCGCAGCAACAACTGCTTTTTCCGGACAGACCTTGGCTTAAGCAGGCTATTGAATATAGCGATCTCTTCGGACGAAAAGCGGCCGCATCGATTTACATATTCATCAATAGCCGTAAAACCAACCATAATACTGCCCGATATTGGAAATTTACCTCCCATCAAACTTACTGTTTTTTTCATTTCAACTCCAAACACCGGAATGCAATTTCTTGTCATAGGTTAATGTGCCACGATGAGGGGCTGCCTACCTTTGTACCAAACAGGAGGAATACACATGGAAAATAAAATTTTGGGGATACACCACATTACAGCCATTGCAGGTGATGCCCAGCGGAACCATGATTTTTACACCCGCGTCTTAGGCCTACGGATGGTCAAAAAGACGGTAAACTTTGATGACCCCGAAACATACCACTTCTATTTTGGCGATGAAACGGGAACACCAGGCACGATTCTTACGTTCTTTCCCTGGGGCAACCGGGTACGTCGGGGGTGGCGTGGCACCCAACAGGTAACGGAAATCGGATACGCTGTGCCGGAAGGAAGCTTGGCGTTCTGGAAGGAACGGCTGGAAAAAAACCACGTCATCCTTAACAATGTGGCCTCAAAATTCGGAGAGGAATACCTCACTTTCCTGGATCCGGATGGGCTCAAACTGGAACTTACCGTACCCAAAGAGGCAGACACGCGCATACCCTGGGAAACCGCTGAAGTGAAAGCGGAACATGCTACGCGCGGATTTCACCACATTACGATTACGACTGTTAAAAAAGACGCCACGGCACGTGTGCTGACCGATATTTTTGGATACCGGCTATTACAACAGGAAGTCAACCGTTTCCGCTTCGTTACCGATGCGGTGAAACAGGCCGCGCTCGTCGACCTAGTAGAAGCACCGGGAGAATCCGTTGGATTTGTAGGCGGCGGATCGGTGCATCATGTGGCCTTCCGCGTAAAAGACGAGGCTACCCTCATGCTATTCCGCGAAAAAGTGCTTGCACAGGGACTGAACATTACGGAAAAAATAGACCGGAATTACTTCTATTCCCTGTATTTCCGCGAACCGGGCGGTGTGCTGTTTGAGATTGCCACAGATAACCCCGGCTTTACCGCCGACGAAGCCGTCGGTGATCTGGGCACGGGCCTGAAATTACCCTCACAATACGAGGGGTACCGGAAACGCATTGAAAGTGTGCTACCGCAATTGGATTAGTGATCATGTACACACACGAGAAACAAATTATACAAGCAGGCAAATTGGCTGCACACGCCAAAAAAGCAGTGGTGCTACTCCATGGGAGGGGTAGCACCGCACAAGGTATACTTTCCCTCCAGCGTCACCTGCAGCTGGAGGACGCCTTGCTACTGGCGCCCCAAGCGACCCATCATTCATGGTATCCCTATAGCTTCCTTGCTCCTAGGGCAGATAACCAGCCTGCATTGGATTCGGCACTGGCGTTGGTGGATGAGGCAGTAGCGGAAATCATCAAATTGGGTATTCAGCCGGCAAACCTTTATTTTTTAGGGTTTTCCCAAGGTGCATGCCTGACCCTGGAATATGTAGCCCGGCACGCCAAACGCTACGGCGGGGTTGTCGCTTTCACCGGTGGACTTATCGGCGAATCATTGGACAAAGCGAACTACCGGGGCGATTTCGCAGGTACACCCGTTTTGGTTACATCGGGCGATAACGATCCGCACGTACCCTTACACCGGATCGAGGAAAGTATAGCGATCCTACGGAGCCTCGGCGCAGCCGTCACCGCGGAAATCTACCCCGGGAAACCGCATAGCATCAGTGCGGACGAAACGCTGCTAGCAAACGAACTGCTGGTTAAATAACCGTCAGTCTTTCAGGTAAAAGCGCTTTTCCTGTACATCGCGTGAGTTGGTTCCTACGAAGACTATAAATTCACCGGTTTCTGCCACATGTTCCAAATCGGCATTGTAAAATTTGAGATCTTCTTCGGTGAGGTCAAAGGCCACCTGTTGTGACTGCCCGGGCGCGAGTTGAATTTTCTGAAATCCTTTGAGTTCTTTGACGGGCCGGGTTACCGATCCGACCAAATCGCGGATATACAACTGCACCACCTCCTCACCTGCATAACTGCCCGTATTGCTTACTTCTACACTTACCTGCAGGTTGCCGTTCCGCAGGAGCGTATCGGCACTCAATACCGGTTCACCATATGCAAATGTGGTATAGCTCAGTCCGTATCCGAAGGGATAAAGTGGATCGTTGCTCACATCGAGGTAATTGGAGCGGAATTTCTGAAACCACTGGCCATCTGCTAAAGGCCGGCCGGTATTCTTATGGCTATAGTACAGCGGAACCTGCCCCACGTGCTGGGGAAAAGTGGCGGGCAGTTTTCCGGATGGATTTACATCTCCGAAGAGTACATCCGCTACGGCTTTACCGGTTTCGGTACCTCCGAACCATACGTTCAGGATAGCGGGCACGTGTTTGTCTTCCCAAGTGAGTGTAAGCGGACGGCCCGTAAAGAGGACAAGCACCACAGGTTTGCCCGTTTTCAGCAACTCCGCCAGCAAACGTTGCTGCACAGCAGGAATACCGATGTCGGTACGGCTGGAGCTTTCACCGCTCATCTCGGAGCTCTCACCCAGTGCTGCAACGATGACATCGGCCTGCCTGGCCACTTCCACTGCCTCGGCAAGGATTTCGGCTTCCGGCCGTTCGTCCCGCGGAATGGTACGGCCAAAGAGGGTGGCCCGTTCCTGATAGGCAGCATCGTCCAGCAGGTTGGACCCCAGGTGATGGATAAGCTTGACCTGATTTCCAAGTGCGGACTGCATCCCTTCTAGCAAGGAAGGCGTGCGTTCGAGATCGGCACTCACGCTCCACGTACCGGGCATGTTGCTGCCCGTATTGGCAAGGGGGCCGATGACCGCCACCGTGCCGTGCTTCTTCAATGGCAATAGTTGGTCCTCGTTTTTTAACAACACAAACGACTTGCCAGCCGCTTCACGGGCCTTGGCCAGGTGGGCGGGATTCCCGATTTCTTCCTTCGCCCGTTGCTCATCGCAATAGCGGAAGGGGTCGTCAAACAGACCCAATTTGTATTTAGCCTCCAGCACCAGGCGACAGGCACGGTCGATATCGGCCTCGCTTACCTTCCCTTCTTCGACTGATTTCTTCAAGGTCGTAAGAAAGCCTTCCCCTACCATGTCCATCTCCACGCCTGCTTTCAGCGACCGTGCCGACACTTCCTGCAGGTCGCCCAGACCATGATCGATCAACTCATTGACGGCGGTGTAGTCGGTCACGACAAAACCATCGAATCCCCACTGATTGCGAAGCACATCCGTCATCAGCCATTTGTTGGCGGTGGCGGGTACGCCATTGATGTCGTTGAAAGAAGTCATCACGCTACCGGCGCCTGCATCGATTGCCGCCTTATAAGGCGGCAGGTACTCGTTGTACATGCGGTGGAGGCTCATATCGGTAGCATTGTAGTCGCGGCCAGCCTCAGCCGCCCCATACAAGGCAAAATGCTTGACACACGCCATCAGTGTGTTGGTTGCGGCAAGGTCTTTTCCCTGATACCCATGCACCATCGCCTCCGCAATACGCGACCCTAAGTAGGTATCTTCGCCGCTGCCCTCGGAAATACGGCCCCAACGGGCATCGCGCGAGATGTCAACCATCGGAGAAAACGTCCAGTTCAATCCATCGGCCGACGCCTCCGTGGCGGCAATGCGTGCCGTTTCCTGGATCAATCCCATGTCCCAGGAGGCGGCCAGCCCCAGGGGGATGGGAAAAATGGTTTTATACCCATGGATGACGTCCATGCCGAAGATGATCGGGATTTTCAGCCGCGAATGGTTGACCGCCAACTCCTGCGCCGCCCGGATCCGGGCTACGCTGGTCATGCTGAAGATCCCCCCGATGTTACCCTGCTTGATCTTGGATTCGACATCGGTGCTTACTGCCGCTCCCGTAGTCGCATCACCACCCGTAACCAAGTTCAGCTGACCGATTTTTTCGTCGAGCGTCATCTGCTGCATCAGCTCATTGATAAAATTATCCATATCGCGCTTGTGTTGCTGTCCTTTGACCGTGTGTATCGTCATCCCAACCATCAGGCAGGCAGCAAAAATCAGCCGTTTAATCTGTATGTGCATGTTTTCAAAATTTGACCTGTTAATACGTTCCGCGATAGCGGTGATCGTTGCGTCTCTGGTAAATCTTCTTCAGCGGTATCTGCATGCCGTCCGTCGACTCCAGCCAGTCCCAGAGTTCTTTCTTCAGCTGCCCGGCAATCTCCTGTGATGCCGGATCGCGGATGAGGTTATTCATCTCATAGGGGTCGGTCTGTAAGTCATACAGTTCATTGGTATCCCAAATTCCCTGATTGAAAATATACTTATAGCGGTCGGTACGGATGGCAAAAATGGTAGGCGTCTGCGGGAATGCCCATTCCCAATAATATTCGTAGAAAACCTTATTGCGCCATCCTTCGATGGGTTTATTCTGCAGTAACGGCAAAAAGGAATCGCCCTGCATCTGCGCGGGCTTCGCGATGCCGGCGAGGTCGAGGATGGTAGGGCCGATGTCTACATTCATCACCATCTGTTTAATCTGTGTATGAGGCCGGACGAACTTTGGCGACCACGCCAATAGCGGTACACGCATCGATGCTTCGTAGGCATTGCGCTTGTCGATCAATCCCTGTTCGCCGAATAAAAAGCCGTTGTCGCCCATGTAAAAGACCAGCGTATTTTCAGCCAGCCCCTGCTGTTCGAGCCATTCGATCACAGCGCCAATACTTTCGTCTACGCTCCGTAATGTTTCGCAGTACTGCCGGTAAAAGTCTTCAAATGCAATCTGCCCGTCGTACATATAATCCACCCCATGCCAACTGTAACGCTGCTTACGTACCCACTCGGGGATACCGTCGGGGTTCACCGGCCCGTCATACGGTGTCTCAATCCCCATGTGCCTACTGCTATCCGTGGCAGTGAGGTACATAGAGGGCGGGCAGATAACGGGCATGTCTTTATAGGTACCCCGATGCCTTTCTGCGGGATTGAACTCTGCGTGTACGCCCTTATGCGAAAGATAGAGAAAAAACGGTTGCCCGTCATCCAGCGAGTTTAACCAATCGATGGCATAATCGGTCAGCAAATCAGTGGTATAACTTCCCTCCGGCTGCTTTACCTCTTCACCGTTAATATTGAAGGTAGGTGAATAATACACGCCTTGGTCTCTGAAACTTACCCATTGGTCAAAACCAGGCTGCTTACTGCCATCCATATTACCCATGTGCCATTTGCCAAAAAACCCGGTTTTATATCCCTCTTGCTGCAGATACTGCGGGAAGAAAGTCAAGCCCTCCGGCAAAGGCGCATTGTTATCCACAATGGTATGTGTATGGGCATATTGCCCGGTGAGGATCGATGCCCGGCTGGGGGAACAGAGGGCGGTGCTTACAAACGCATTTTGAAGATGGGCCCCTTCCCGGGCCATGCGATCCATATTGGGCGTCTCCAGACCCGGCACCTTATCCATGAATCCCATAAAATCATAGCGGTGGTCGTCACTCAAAATGAAAACCACATTGTAGGGTTTATCTGTGGGTTGGCCGAATGATGCTGCACACCACCAACACAAACCAAAAAACAGACCGATCTTTCTCATTTCTTCCAAAATTAATTCACACGTTTTACTTCACTTCGCACCGATACCCCATTCTCATTGATGGCTTCGATGCTAAAATAATAAGGCTTCTGGCTGTCCATCGCTTTGTAATAATATTCATTGGCGCCGTGCACCATGATGCAGTTATACAGTTTATCGGGCGCCAGGCCCGTGTAGATGTTATAGGCATATGCATCGTCCACGGGGCTCCATTTCAGCCAGGCACTGCGTTTATCCTTCTCCGTCCGCAGCACGATGAAGTCGTTGACAGGAGCCGGCTTGATTCCCGGTCCCTTGCCGAACACCCGCAGGCCACTGATGGCGAACTTGCCTGTGGGCATGTGGACATTTTCCAGCCTGATAAACCGGGCCTTTACCGGATTTTCCAGTTCGACGTACTCATGGGGAATATCCGTGCGGTTCCAGCTTTTGTCTTTAAGCACGCTCCATTTACGGCCGTCTACGGAATAGGAGAGCACATATTGGTGATAGATTCCTTCCATTTTTCCGAGAAAAGCGCTATCGGCGTCCTGATCGGCGTAGTTGATCTGTACGGCATGCACCGTACTTACCTTGCCCAGATCACTTTGTATCCATTCACCGCTATTGCCCGTGGCGGCGCTCCAATAGGTTTTCATGCTTTCATCAACCGCGTGGTTAGCCGGATAGGCAGCCCCCAACGTAGAGGATACCTGCACAGGCTTGTTATAGTTGAGCAGCATCCAGCCGGTGAAGCGGCTTTCAAGGTGGTCAGCCGGGCCATTTGGCAGGTAATGCGGATAATCTCCGAATGCCGTATTGCAATACATTACCCCGTCGTTGTCAAACCCTGCCGGCCATATGCCCAGCCGTCTTTCGAAGTTATTCTTTACGCCCAGGACGATGGTGGACACATGCCAGTAGTTGCCATCGTTGTCCTGAAAGGTAGCACCGTGGCCGGCACCCCGGGCAAAACCTCCGGGTTTATAACTCAACGGGACGGACTGCGTGGTAAACGGGCCCAACGGGCTGTCGCCCACAGCAACGCCATCGGCATAGCCGCTGAATTCGGTGCCCGGCGCCGCATATTGCAGGTAGTACTTACCGTTATGCTGGGTCATGTGCGCTCCTTCGATAAAGGGGTCAAGGAAGGTATTGTCCATGTACTCACCGAATCGCTGCCAGCCGTAACGCCAATCTTCAAGGAAATACAGTTCCTTACGCGTCCCGATGGGCGCAAAAGTCTGACGATTGAGTTCAATGCCGTACAGTGGATAGCGGTTGCTGCTGCCATTGTACATGTAAAAGCGGCCATTGTTATCCGTGAAAAAATCGGGGTCCCAACCACCTATCGAAAAAGAGTCTACCAACGGCTGCCACTGATTTTCCTTGGGATTCGTACTCATCCACAGCGTAAATTTATCGGTATAAGTCGAGCCGAATACCAATAGGGTATCGCCAACGATACCCACCGCCGGGGCACACAGTTCATCGTATACATCGCCATTCCACGGGCGCAGGAATTTCTTGGATACAAACTTCCAGTTGGACAGATCGCTGCTCCACCAATAGCCCCATTGATTGGTACTGAACAGGTAATAATCCCCTTTATAATTCACAATCACCGGATCGGCCGTGGCCCGGTGCCGGCCCCATTCCGAAAAATTGGGAATGGGTGTGTAACCATAGTCGATGTTGAGGGGATTGCAGTAGGTACGGGGTGCCTGGGCAAGGCTGATTCCGCAACCTAGCAACCCCGCCGCAACAATTAACCAACTGTATTTCCACTTGTGATTCATGTACTTTTATTTTTTGCTTTTTTGCAGTCTGCTTATGAACATCACCGTTCACCGACCACCCATCCCTACATCTCCGGACTTTCAAACCCCAGCTTTGTTAACCCCTCTTTAATCTCCGGTGCCCCCATGAATAGCTTCCAAAGCAATCCGCTCCGATGGTTCTCAATCATTACGGGTATTGGTCCCTGATCAATGGCGAGGTACCGCTGGGGGAACCAATTATCCGTTTCGCTGTATGCATCGTAAAACCCATACTTACCCCAAACTTTATCGCCAAGTTGCTCATACAGATAACGTATTACGTCCATGCTGTACTCAGGAGTATACGGGAACGACGACAGGGCGGCCGTAGGCGAAATTACTCCCAGGTCATTATCGGGGTTATGCGCCGAATATCCATTGACGGAATAGCTTGCCGTAAATCCCCATGCCTGTTTACCGTATCCCTTAAACCCCTTAGGGTTTTCGATGGCATACTCACGATGGATGAGTGCCTGATTGCGGTTTAACTCCCAGTAATCTGCATACTGGTCTTTCAACCCCCGAGGGTCTAACCCCAGGTAGGAATAGTGCGACCAAAACAGCGGCCCTACCCCGTTGCTATCCGGCACATTGTGCTTGAGGACGATGGGATACCCATACCGCTCTGCAGACGACTTGATGGCACCGCTGCGCGCCCACCCTTCGTGGTACACCGCTGCCGGTATCCCGTGGGTGGGCGAAGAGGCGGCAAGGACATAGGTGATGAGGCATTCATCATAGCCCCTTATGGGATGGTTGGCAGCCCAGCCCGCCGTGGGGCTCCAGTGCCAGTAAAGCACGTTTTGCCCGCCTTGGCGGTACCAATCCCATTCAATGGCTTTCCAGAGGGCATCGGCGCGTGCAGCCAATTGCTTTTCATGTTCATCGCCCTGCTGGAAGTATTCCCGTATACAGATCAGCGCTTGCGCCATAAAGGCGGTTTCCACGAGATCTCCACCATTGTCGTTTTTACTGAACGGCCTGGCCCTACCCGTGGGCCCATCCAGCCAATGCGGCCATGCACCATGGAACCGGTCAGCTTTTTCGAGGTAGCCGATTACCCGTTCAAACCGTTTTACACCGGCTTGCCTCGTGATAAACTGCCGCTCAATGCCTACCAATAACGCCATTAAGCCAAATCCGCTGCCACCGATGGTAACCACGTCCCGGTCGTTTTGAGGATACTCCCCATCGATGTGGATGCGTTCGCGGGCCAGGCCGGATACCGGCTCCGCACCTTCCCAGAAATATTGGAAGGTTTGGCGTTGTACCAGCGTAAGCAACGAATCATCGGATAAGGTTAACTCTTTGTTGTTTGCGTGGTCTTGCGACGAGCGTCCGTTACAGCTTGTAAGACCTAATGCAGCGATTACTATGAATACGAAAGGTGTGAGTATGTTGGTCATAAAAAATAATCCGGGTTAAAGTTTCGGGCCGTCAAACCCCAACTTGCGCAGTCCATCCTTAATTTCGGGTGCGCTCATGAATAAATCCCAAAGCAATCCGGTACGGTGATTTTCGATCATCACGATGATCGGCCCCTGGTCAATGGCAAGGTAAGAATCGGCCACCCATTGCTGGGTACTATTGAAGGCGTCATAAAATCCATACGTACCCCAAAGCTTATCGCCCATGGTGTAGTAGAAAAACTTCAATGCCTCCATCGATTCATCCGGGGTATACGGAAATGCGGAAAGCGCGGCGGTCGGCGAGATCACTCCCAGATCATTGGTGGGCGAATGCGCCGAGTAGCCTTCGTGATTATCACTCGCTGTAAGTCCCCATCCGCCAGTCGGCGGACCATAGCCTACGTACTTGCGGGGATTTCGGATACAGTATCGATAATTAATCAAGGTATGATTCACATTTTGTGTCCAATAATCGGCATATGCATCGCTCAACCCCCTTGGATCGATACCAAGGAAAGAATATTGGCTGAAAAACAGCGGGCCACCATACTCAGCGCCCAACGGCAGCTCAACACCTTCGTACGTTGCTCCGTTT
Organism: Parapedobacter defluvii; assembly: GCF_014642075.1. Taxonomy (GTDB): domain Bacteria; phylum Bacteroidota; class Bacteroidia; order Sphingobacteriales; family Sphingobacteriaceae; genus Parapedobacter; species Parapedobacter defluvii. The sequence goes on from NZ_BMIK01000017.1 coordinate 50,253, forward strand.
CGCATCTCACCGTTTCTCGCCCAGCCTTTGCTGTAAACCGTTTCGGGGATACCATGCGTAGGCGATGCAGCGGCCAGTACATAGGTAATCAAACATTCGTTCCATCCACGGATGGGAAGGTTCATGACCCAGGCCTTATCCGGCGACCAATGCCAGTAGAGTACATCCTGTCCATCCCGCCGGTACCAATCCCACTCCACGGATTGCCAAAGCACATTGACACGGTCTATCAGTTGCTTTTCGGCAGGTGTGGAAGCTGCCAGATACTGACGCATGGTAATAAGCCCCTGCATCAACAATGACGTTTCCACCAAATCACCCCCGTTGTCATTGGTGCTAAACGGCATTACCGCACCGGTATTCCCGTTGATCCAGTGCGACCAGGCCCCGTGGAAACGGTCGGCTGTTTCAAGGAAACTGACGATGCGTTCCAGGCGTTCGACACCCTGGTTACGTGAAATAAATCCCCTTTCCATCCCCACAATCAGCGCCATAATGCCAAAACCGGAGCCACCGGTGGTCACCAAATCCCCCGAGGTGTTACGCTCACGGGCCATACCGCTGTTGGGATGGGCAAAATCCCAAAAGTAGTTGAAGGTTTGCCGCTGCACCAGGGTGAGCAGCTCCTCATCCGAGATAACCGGAAACTTGGGTGCCGGGTCTAGGGTGGTATAGAGTGTCTTTGTCAAACCCGAAAAGCGTTCGCCACCCGCACCCACCAGTGCATCCGAGATGCGCAATTCGTATTTGGTGAGTCCGTCCAATGACGCATTGCTGACTAAAGTAACCGATTGTGCATCCGAAGCAAGGCCCAGTTGGATATTGGCCGTACCCGTAGCTCCGGTCAGCGTAATAGCCTTCTCCAAAGACGCTTGGTCCACCGGATTCGAAAAACGGAGCGTCAGCTGCAATTCCAGGGGAATATCGGTCAGCACATTGTCCTGTCCCTTATTTTCCCCATCCACCTCGATGGCGACCACCTGCAGGTCTTCCACCAGGGTCTTAAATTGGATCGCATAGACCGGTCCGCGGCTACCATCCGTACCCCGGAGTTGTTCGGAGACCGCCAGGGTGTACGTAGCATTACTGCGCAGGGGGCCACTGGGGTGTACCACCACGCTGGCCCCACCGGAAAGGAACGCGAGACTTACTGCCACGGGCCCATCGCCGTTGCTCAGTGTAATGGCCGTATGGGCCGTAGCTTGATCGACCGGCTGCGAAAAGACCAGGGTGATGCTTCGGTCGAGTGGAACTCCATCCACAACCGTTCCATCGAGCGCGAGGGCCACCTCGCCAACCGATACCTGTAAGAGCGTAAGCGTACCTACCGGATTTTTCTTACATCCTGCCAGTAAACCAGCAAGAAGTATAAAATAAACGAATCGTATCGGTACGCTTACGCTCATCTGCCCACTCTTAATTATCTTCAACCATCTGCTGTATTTCCTCCTGGGTCAGTGCTTTGTCGAAAATACGCAGTTCGTCGATCAAACTGAGATCCGACAAGTGCCCCCATTCGGTAAAATTGGGTGCTCCAGAACCAATGGTAAGGATATCACAGTTTGCCCAGCTGATTCCCGGGTAGGCTCCTTGGCTTACCACATTGCCGTTGATGTACACCGCACATTGGTCTCCCGCAATCGTAAATGCGACGTGTATCCAATCGCTGCCTGCGTCGATATCCGCCGCTGCACCGCCATCAAACCAGTTGTCTGCGGCACCATTCCCCACATTGAGCTTGATCCGTTGCTTTGCACCCGCTGCTTCGCGGAATAAGCGGAAGCCGCTTGTTCGGTTATTGTTCGTCGGATCGGGAGGACTCACTGTCAAAATACCCCCGCGGTCTGGCACGGCGTTCACTTTATACCAGAACGACGCGCTGAACTCGTCGTTGATCACGTCGGCAGCCGGCAACGTTAGGTAGCCATTGGTCGCACCGGCGTAGGCACGCCCCGATTTGCCTGCTGCAAAACCCGGGCTTCCCACCTTGGTTGCACTGATATTTCCCAAAAGATCGAGGTAAACATCTCCCTCAAACGGCATGTAGAAGATCTCGCCGTCGTATTTGGCTTGATATACGTTGCTGATTTCAAAATCAAAGCTTTTGGTTGTGCTTTTGCCGGACACATCCGTAGCCGTCACTTCCACGGTATAGTCGCCAATGGGCAGTGTTTCGCTGAGGTGCGTTGCCGCTACCCTGCGGTAGTCTTTGAAGCTGTCAAGCGTAGTCAATGTGTTTCCGTTGAGTGCGACGGAAATCGACGTGATCTCGATGTCGTCCTTTACCTCGAACTCAAAATTGATTTTTGTCGATTCCTCTGTAAATGGAATCAGTACAACGTCTGTAGCCGGATAGCCGATGGTTACTTCCGGGGCAGACTCATCGGCTCCGGGCTGTACCGGTTGGATGTCGTCGATATAGCCGTTTTGGCACGACGTAGCAACAAACAGCAAGACGAGCAGTTTATTTAGTTTCTTGTTCATTTCAATGCCTATTTAAGTTTCTAATTGGTCTATTGATTTTCGTCTCTCAACTGGGGCAGGATATCCTGTTGGTCCAGTGGATAGGGATAAAATCTATTCGTTGCCGCATCATAGGTACGTCCGCCATAAGAGAGCTCGGCCGTGCGATCGTGCCGCACCAGGTCATAAAACCGGACACCCCACTCACCCGCGAACTCCGCAAATTTTTCATCCAGTACCTGATCAAGCGTAACGCCGCTTAATGGACCAAGGCCTACCCGGCTGCGTACGGCATTTACCGCTGCATCGGCCGTCATTACTGAGCTGGTGGCACCACTGGTCAACGCCTCGGCATGCATCAGCAGTATTTCCGCATAGCGGATGCAGGTAAAGTTTTTATTTTCACCGTATGCGGTTCGGCCTTCGGTAAGCATGGTGGAGGGCCAATAGTGCTTGCCACTGTAGAATTTGGTCCGGACGCTGTTGTTGAAGACATCGCCATCCGGGGTGGTATTGGAAATCCAGCTTGGGGTACCGGGGTATGCATTGCGTAAGTTCGTTATACCATCGGGTGTGAAAATCACCGTGGTCTCAAGGCGTTCCCGCTCACCGCGGTCGAGCATGAACTGGATGTATTTCATGCTGGGTTCCCAAAAACCCCAGCCGCCACTGGCACCACTCCGTGCAGGTGTCCAGCTTGTGGGGCCGAAGAAATCCCACAGATACTTATTGGACGCACCCGATCCCGTGCCATAGTCAGAATATTGAAACTCCAACAGATTTTCGTCGTTGAGCTTGCCACGTAGTTTAAACAAGTGATAGTAATCCGGTTCCAGGATAAACAGCCCACTGTTTATGATCTGGCCGGTAGCTTCTGCTACGGCAGGATAATTTTTCAGTTCCAAATTGGCAAGTGCCTTCACGGCAAGCGCGGTATAGCGGGTGACGCCACCGCGTACATCCGATCGTTGGTTCGGCCGCATGTCAGGCAACAATGGAATTGCTTCGTCCATGAGTGCAGATATATGCTGCATGACTTCTTCAAAACTAGACAATTCCACATTGAGCAACTCAGAAGGTTGCGAAGAAGGAGGAATCAAGATTCTTCCCCAAAGGCGGGCCAATTGCAGGAATTCAAACCCCTGCATCACCTTGATCTCTGCAATGTATTGCTGGGCGGTCGTCGCATTGGCACCGGCCTCCTGGTATTTCTGTATTTCTTCGATCGCACCCTGCCAATAGATCAGGTCGCTATAGAGGCTGGTCCAGGAGTTATTCATTGCCCAGAAATTGCGGTCGTACCGAAAACTATCTGCCTGCGCAAACAACGGTTGGTCGCCGCGTCCGCCGATGTCGATGTCATCACCCCGTACGGCAAGGGTAGGATAAACTTCCCATCCAAAGTCATACAATTGATTGTAAGCGCCATACAGCATCAACACCATATTCTGGGTTTGTGTATAGTCAGTTCCCTCAGCAATCTGCTGATTTTCGAGCGGTTCATCCAATAGGCTGCTACACGATGTGCCGAGCAACAGTCCGAAGAATATCATCGCCCCATATTGAGTATTTCGTATCGCTTTCATGTTATCTTTCCTTATGCTTTACAGTTTAATGGTTACGCCCAAGGTGTAAATGGCGGGGATAGGGTACACTTCCCGATCCACCCCATCGGCTACTTCCGGATTAAAGCCGTTATATTTAAACATCGTGAGGGGCCGCTCTGCGGTGAGGGTTACCCGGGTTTCCGGCCACGTTATGCCGTTAATTTCTTTACCCAGGAATGAATAAGACAGGCGTACATTCTGTAACCGGAAGTAAGAACCCTTTTCCACGAAATAGCTGCTCATGACTTGATTCCATGCCCTGCGCAATCCGGAGGCCGATGGATAATTCTTCGCTGAGCCCCTTTCTTCTGTCCACAGGTTAGTGGCTAGGTCGGCGTCGATGTTGGTATCGTTGGTGAAAATCATTTCACCGCGCTTGCGATTCAGGATGTGATATCCCATTTGTCCTTGCAGCAACGCAGCAAATTCCAGCTTTTTATACCGGAAACCGAGGTTGGCGCCCCACGTAAAATCCGGCATGTAAGAGCCCAACACGACACGGTCCTTGTCGTCGATGATACCGTCTCCGTTCTGGTCCTTGAAAATCAAATCGCCAGGCACCAAGCTTTTTTCGGAAATAAAATCCGCATTATAGGTGTTTTGAATTTCCTGTGTATCATCGAACACCCCGGTGACCTCATATCCATAGAACGCTTGGTAAGGCTGACCAATGATGGAACGCTGGCGGAATTCAGCCGAACCGGCGTTCAGGCCATCGGCACCACCGAGCCCAAGCACTTTATTTTTCAGCGTAGCGATGTTTCCTCCGATGTTATAGGAGAAATCTTCCGACAGGTTGTCGCGCCAATTCAGGTTAAGCTCCAACCCCTGGTTTCGGATCTCACCCACACTGCGACGTTCGGCAGATGCGAATACCGGTGGCACGATGGTCACCGCCAGATTGCGTGTATCGCGGATAAAGTAATCGGCTTCCAAAGACAGACGGTTGTTCAGGAACTGCGCATCCAAACCAAAGTTCTTCTCTACTGTGGTCTCCCATTGGGTGATAAGGTCAAAGGTCGGGTTCAGCCGCCTACCGATTATCCGGGTGCCATCAATCGCTCCATTGTTTTCCTCTACGGTGGGCAGCCCTACGGAAGGACTGATCGCGTCATTCCCCAACTGCCCCCATGATGCCCGGAATTTCAAGAAGTCTATGCCTTCCACATCAAAGAAATCTTCTTCAGATAAAACCCATCCGGCACCCACCGTAGCAAAATTACCCCAGGTCTTCTGGAACTTGTTGTTGCCGTCGCGTCTAAACGTAGTATATAAGAGGTAACGGTCGTCGTAGTTATAAGCTGCCCGGCCAAAGAAAGAGAGAAATTGAAGATTGGCATTGATGGCTTTATCGTCTCCATCATTCGCATCTCCGATTCCGTTGACGTCAAACTCGGTGGCATTGGAAAGATACCAAAACTGTTCAGCGGCCCGGGAAGGTGCTGGTGCAATTCCAGTCCCCCTGGCGTACAGTAACTCTGCGTACTCACTTCGATAGGATTGCCCCAATACCACGTTTAGGTTATGTTTGCCAAAATTGTCATCGTAGGTCAGAAAATTATCCCATACCTGGTCAAAACTTGATGTATTCCTTCGGCGAATAGCCGATTGGTGTTGCGTAACCCCGTCATTATATTCAAAATCAACACGTCGGGTATTTACGAAGCCAAGTCCATAGTTGTATTGTGTGCGGAATTTAAGTTTGTTTTCCCAAACATTCACCTCTGCGTGGAAGTTACCCAGCATTTTGGCCACGTGGTTTCGGTTGTCGATGTATTCCAGCGGGAAGAACGGATTCTGGCTACCCCGGTAGCCGATCTGTTGTGCATTGGCATATTTGACCGGCGTTGCCTTGGCATTTCCGTCATCGTACACTGGCAGGATCGGTACCGCAAAATAAGAGCGGAACCACGCCGTGTTCTCGCCATTGTATTGACGGGCGGTGCTCACGTTGAAGTTGCCACCGACGTTTAACCAGTCTTTCACCTTGCTATCTACTTTTACACGAAAATTCAATCGCCGGTAGTTATTGCGCTGCAAATCCAGCAACCCCTCTTGGTTGAAGTAGCTACCACCGATGGAATAGCGTGTACTCTCACCCCCGCCATTAAACGAAAGATTATGATTTTGTATCGGAGCAGGGCTCATGATTTCGTTGTACCAGTCGGTATTGACATCCGGCAGATTCGGATCGATCCGGCTGCGGCCGTACCGCTGCATGGCGTTTTGTACCAGGGCAATATCCGCTGCGCTCCCGGTTTGGTTGATGTACTGCACAAACTGCTGGGCATTTGCCATTTTCAGCACATTTTGTGGATTCTGTATCCCGTAGTATGCATCATAAACGATTTCGCCCGGTTTGTTATAGGCGCCTGATTTGGTTTCAATCAGCACGACACCATTGCCGGCACGAACCCCGTAAATGGCCGATGCCGAAGCATCTTTCAATACAGAGATCGTCTCGATGTCATTGGGATTGAGAAAATCGATGTTATCGAAAAACATCCCATCGACAACGTACAGGGGTGCGGCATTTCCCTCGAACGAACCGATACCCCGCAGCCGCACGGTGGGCGACGCACCGGGTGCACCATTACTCACGATCTGAACACCGGCTACCCGTCCCTGCAAAGACTGCATCGCCTGCGCGTTGGGTGTTTTCGCAATGTCATCTGCACGTACCGTGACAACCGCCGTCGTTAAATCCCGCTGGCGTTGCGTACCGTACCCCACCACTACGACTTCTTCCAATTCGGTGCCTTGATCCTCCAGCACCACATCAACCATTGTCCGGCCTGCAATCGGTATTTCCTGTGCGGCAAAGCCCAACGACCGGAAAATCAATGTGTCAGTGCCTGCAGCCTCAATGGAATAGTTTCCCGAAGCATCCGTCTGTGCGGCCGTAGTAGAACCTTTTACCAGGACTGTTACGCCCGGGATCCCGCCCGATGTCAGGGCGTCGGTCACTTTCCCGCTTACTCTGCTTTGCTGCCCATATGCCGCAACGGACCACATGCACAGCGTCAATAAGCACGTAAATAAACTCCTCATGTTGTACTCAATTTAATTGGTTATAATAATGTGTGTTGTCCTCACCAGCAATTTGCTGATTTCAAATAGGTTACTATAAAACCCCTAAGCGGGCCCATATGTTTTACAAAAATGTGATGTATCGTCTTACATTTCAAAAAAACAGCTAACACATCCCTACATCATCCTAAAATGAATTTCTCATTTGCTTTCTAAAACCAACTTAACAAATTAATATTCAAATAATTGACTTCAAATCATACTTACTCATCAACAACAGTTTTGTGTATTTTATACACTATATGGAATGAGAGGTAATGATGTAGTCAATTGATAGAAGGTAACGGCTGTTCATATACAAAAACAAGTCGTTTAGAACATAATCCGATGGCTGTAAGTTTTTGGTATTCAACTTGCGTGCAGGTGAGCCATGGAAAACAACCCGCTTGTCTTATATCGTCAATGGCTTATGAAACAATACGTTGTATGGGCCGATGCGATCGCCTCTGCCGCCATGGATAGTTTTGACGCGCTATACCATGAAAGTATACGCCTATTTGGCGTTTCTGTGGAGGAAATGTATAGTTTTGTTTCTCCGGACGGCCAGAACGATGGTATGGGAGAAACCTACCGGCGTGGAAAACATACACTTCGGCTCCTCAGCTATATCGAACATACGCTGGCCAAACGAAACGTCGGTATAACGGCACTTATTGCATCGCTGTTGTTTGAGATCACCGAAAAACATAAACCGGTTCCGTTGAGTGAAAACGAATATAAGAAAGTACTAGACCGGGCACGTTCCGATTACCACCAAGCCATCACCATGGCTGACCAAGCAAGTATGAAAGCCTATGAGAACCACCTAAAAACCCTGGAAGAAGATCAGGAAGCACGGCGATTCATGGATGAAACCTGGAGATCATTTTCAGAAACGAAATTCAATCCGCACACCATTGCGGCATTTGGAGCGCTGTGAACCCCAAGTGACCTCATTTCGCCTGCCGTGTCATTTTTTCCAAGGCATCCCATAGATCCGCCGGGATAGCCTCCAAACCGCTGAATTGTCCTGCACCTTGCAACCATTCGCCCCCGTCAATCGTGATAACCTCGCCGTTGATATAACCTGCAAAATCAGACAAGAGGAAAGCGGCCAGGTTTGCCAGCTCCTGGTGATCACCCACACGCTTGAGCGGAACACGGTTTTTGAAATCAAATTGTTGAGCTAAATCACCCGGTAACAACCGTTCCCAAGCACCTTTGGTGGGAAAAGGCCCTGGGGCGATGGCGTTGCTACGGATCCTATATTTTCCCCACTCTACAGCCAATGATCGCGTGAGAGCTAATACTCCTCCTTTGGCCGCCGCCGAGGGCACCACATAGGCAGACCCGGTGAAAGCATAGGTAGTGACGATATTCAGTATGCTGGCAGGTTGTCCCTGTGCGATCCAATGCTTACCAAACACTAAGGTACAGTTGGCTGTACCCTTTAGCACAATGTCGATGATGGTCGAAAACGCGTTGGCGGAGAGACGCTCGGTAGGCGAGATGAAATTGCCGGCCGCGTTATTCAGCAGCGCATCCACGCGGCCAAATCTGTCGAGCGTAGCCGCCACAAGATGTTCGATGGCGGCCACATCCCGCACGTCACAGGCTACCGGCAATACCTGTCCTCCGGTTTCTGCGGTCATTTCTTCCGCCGCTTTTTCCAACACCTCCTTTTTGCGGCTCGCGATAACCACCGCTGCACCTAGCCGGAGAAAATAGGTAGCCATGGCTCTTCCCAATCCTGTACCACCGCCGGTAACAACAATGGTCTTGCCGTTTAACGCCCCTTCGCGCAACGCTCCCTGAATTTCACTAGCGATGCCTTCCATCGTCCCTATTTTTTACTTTTCAAATTGTCAATAATTGCTTTCAGAATCGCCCGGGTAGCGGGAGACCACCATTGTTTAAGTAACGACTCAATGGCATCGGTTTGATCGGCTTCAAACCGGGTAATCAGCGATTGCCGTATATTGCGTTTGCTTTGCCGCCAGGCATTCCGCTCGTACTGTGTGTACTTTCCAATCTGTCGCTCAGCGACCGTGCGGATGCTTTTTGCGTCCACTACTTCATCCACCAAACCAACCTCCATTGCATCACGCGGATTAAATAATTTGCCTTCCAGCAGGTAACGATACGCCGGGGCATGCCCTAGCCAAAAGCTGTATAGCTGGAAGATGCTCTCCGGGACAATAATTCCGACGGGTATTTCATTAAGCCCGATCACGTAGTCGCCCTGAGCCATGATCCGGTAATCACAACAGATGGCCAACACACACCCACCGGCAGGACTGTGTCCGCTGATAGCTGCCACAGCCGGTTTATCAAATGCAACCAACGTACGGATGAAACCAAAAAACGTATGCCAGAACCGGCGTACCTCTTCCTCGTTATAGTCATACAGTGCAACCAAATCAAGACCGGCACTGAAAAAATCTTCTTTGCCGTAAAAAATAATTCCTTCCACAGCGGGATTTCCGCCTGCTTCGATGATGGTCTGCTGTAGTTCTTCGATCATCTGTTGATCCAACGCGTTTGACCTGCCACGATCCAAATAGATATGGGAAATCCGTTGGTCAACCGTCACCTTAACAAAATCCATAGGTATTATTCAATTGTGATATAATGTACCGAGTGCCCTAACCGACCTTTTGTGTCCAGCCCCTCCACAACAATGCGATAGGTGCCCGGGCTGTCAGCCGTGTAAAATTCAAAAGAAGTTTGGCCCGACTCATCTGCTATGACATTCGGGGCCCAATGGATGGTGGTACGGAGATCCCGCATGCCTGCGAGAGAATCTGCCGGAGCACTGTAATCGGGAATGTAAAATTCGCGTACTTCATAATATCCCTGTGGGCTATATGTGACGATACCCGGCGTGTATAAGTCGCGGTTGTATCCACCCCCATCACCACGTTTGGTGGTAATAATGATGACGCCGCCACCGCCTCTCATCCCATAAACCGCCGTGTTGCCGATACCCCGAAGCACTTCGATGGTTTCCACATCCATGGGATTGATCGTCGCCAATGCATCTCCTTCTAAATACATACCGTCCACTACAATCTGCATGGGCTGATCCGGTGAACGGGTAGAATAGGGAATGCGGTTGCGGAAAATCACGCCAACCAGCCTTCCCTGTAAACAGATATCTAACGATGAGCACCCCATGGTAAGCTCATCCGCGGTAAGGACCTGATCGGCATTACCGGGCCCGTTGAGGTTGCTGGAATGCTTGACTTTGTTCTTTTCGGCTTCACGGGTTACCTTGACTTCTTCCAATAAGATGCTCTTTTCCTTGAGCCCGTATCTTTCCATTTCCTGAAACTGCTCTTGGGTGTTTTTCAGGTAAGCACCGATAGACTGGTTTACGTCAACGGTAGCGTCGGGCGTATTGGGATTACGTGTTACCTGCTGCCGCGGTGACTCATCGAGGTGAATATCCACGTTTTTACGTCCCTGTTCGTCACGGGCTTGCACGACAAATTTGGTGTCGTCAAAAAACAACAGGCGATCAAACGCAAATCTGCCCTGTTCATCGGTTACGGTATCCACAATTGCGCCGACATTGTTTGTGGACAGAACGGTGACGGTTGCATTGGGTACCGGGGTTTTTCCATTCCGCTTGGTTACCACACCGCTGATACGCAGGTCCTGTTCCGGTTGGTAGGTGATGACCGGATTTTTACCTGCTGTCAGATTTTCCCAATTGATGCGGCTCCATCCCTGGGTAAGCATAACATTGTCTAACAGCCTGCGTTTGGTCACATCCGGGCCTTTGGTAATATCTGCACCCTGAAAGTAATATTCGGGAGTTTCAATATACCCCCTGACATCCGAACTCAATAAAAGTGATGCATAGATATTCCCTTCGCGTGTTGTGGAATCCATCGGCACTTTGGCTAAATCAACCACGGCAGCAGAAAGTACAGCCACGCGGCTGGAGTCTGCCTCATGCCCGGCAGTGATGTGCACCGCCACTTTCTGCCTCGACCCATAGACTTTTTGATCGGTAGTCACAGACAGTGGCAATATGGACGCTTCATCCATATTAAATATTGCCCGTTGGGCCAAAGGCTTCATCTCGGGCGCAAGCAATGTCAATTGAACGACTCCCGCAGGTAAATATTCCCGGGGGACGGAAAATACCAATTCGTTTTTTGTAAGCTTCCCTTTGGATGCGTAGAAAACGGCCCCATTCTGCTGGAGCAGTAGGGTGAGTTGCTGGCCCTTCACCAAGTTATCCGATGCAAATGCCTGTATAAAAATCTGTTTTTCCAGTTCGTTGTTCACTGCCAATGCATACCCTGAGGCCTGTACGGGGGATAGCTGCTGCTCCGTTTCGCTTCCATCGGCAAAGGTTACCTTAGCCGTATAGGTACTACCTGCCTGGGGTATAAAACTGAAATTGCCCATTCCGGCATGTGCTGTCTCAAATTCGGCGATGCGCACACCGTTTTCGTCTTCCAAGTAACCCACTGCTCCGATACCTAGGCCTTCCGGCTGCAACGCTTTAAAGGCCACTTTGGCTAGGTTACCGGCCACAAGATGACCGCTTTCTGGAAAAAACTGAATACTAGGGGTATGGGAGGTAGTTTTCAGGGGAATAATCTTTTTAACCGTTTGGTTTTGAGACCGCGATAGGGTAAGTTCTATTTTGCCTGTCTTCAGATTAAAGGGTTGTTTATTGACAAAATTGAACGCGATCCGCCCTTGTTCATCGGTTTTTTCACGTCCTCTTCCGATATTCCGCTCCTCCAGAATAACTTCGTAATTAACATTCATATCCGCCATCGGCCCGCCCATGGGATCGGTAAAGGCGATCTCTGCAGTAACCGTGTGCACGGGTGAATTCTCATACGAAAAGGAACTGTGGGTAACGATGGAATCGGTCCGCGCATTTCCGATGGGTAATACCCGGTCAAAGAAACCCTCGTTGTCAAAATTACGCATCCAGTTGGTGTAAGCTCGTATGCGGTAATTGCCCTCACCCAGGGAATCGGCCAATTGAAAATCGCCCATCGTTACGCCTGAAATCAATGGTATCCGGATTGACTGAACCATTTTTTCATCCGGACTGATTAGGTCTACATAGAGTATTTTACTAAGGCCTGAGAGAAAATTATAGGCTCCGATGGTTACGTATCCCTTAAACCAGATATCATCTCCCACGGTATAATAGGGTTTGTCCAGATGCAGATAAACCCTTTCCTGGGGGTAATTTTCCGCATATTTACCGAGTTTCTCCAGGACTCCTCCGATGGCATCTTCCTGCGCATAGATTGCTTTTAAAGAAAACAAAAACAGGGTAAATATGGTTAGCCAACGGTACATATATGATTGCTAAGTTCGGGTTATATTCGAACACTCATAGTGGTAAATATAGGCAAAAAAAATATCTTTGCAAGATGAACATCCTAATTATCGGTTCAGGCGGACGGGAGAGTGCTTTTGCCTGGAAAATCGCCCAAAGTAAACAAACTGCCCAGTTATACATTGCTCCGGGCAATGCAGGCACAGGTCGATATGGCCAAAATGTGCCGCTCAAGGTCACCGACTTTGAAGGGATAGCCGATTTTGTACTCAGCAAGCAAATAAACATGGTCTTGGTGGGCCCCGAAGAACCGCTGGTAAAAGGAATACATGATTACTTTTTGGAGCGGGCCGATCTGCAGCATATTCCCGTAATTGGTCCTCAACTGGAGGGGGCACAACTGGAAGGCAGCAAAGATTTTGCGAAACAGTTTATGGTACGCCATGGCATTCCTACTGCGGCCTCCCAATCTTTTGACCGGTCTACACTGGCAGAGGGCCTTGCGTACCTGGAAACCCAAAAGCTGCCCATTGTTCTTAAGGCAGATGGATTGGCAGCGGGTAAAGGTGTATTGATCTGCGCTACGTTAGATGAGGCGAAAGCGGAACTGAAGGCCATGCTGGAAGACGCGAAATTTGGTGAAGCGAGCAGCAAAGTTGTGATAGAGGAATACCTTACCGGGATAGAGCTGTCTGTCTTTGTCTTGACCGATGGCGATAGCTACAAAGTGCTCCCATCTGCGAAAGACTATAAGCGCGTAGGTGAAGGGGATACGGGGCTTAATACGGGGGGGATGGGGTCTGTATCTCCCGTGCCATTTGCAGATAATCTGTTTATGGACAAAGTGGAACAACGCATCATCGTTCCGACGATTGAAGGGCTGAAAAAGGATGGAATTCCCTACAAGGGCTTTATCTTTATCGGATTGATGAACGTGGATGGAAATCCTTACGTGATTGAATACAACGTGCGCATGGGCGATCCCGAAACGGAGAGCGTGCTGCCCCGCATCGAAAGCGATTTGGTGGATTTACTCCAGGGTGTGGCAGAAGGCAACTTGTTTGAGCGCTCCTTTATGCTCTCTCCGAAGACTGCGGCTACCGTTGTACTTGTTGCGGGTGGTTATCCGGGTACATACGAATCAGGTAAAGCCATCAACAACATCGAAAATGTAAAGGATTCCATTGTATTTCATGCAGGTACGCGGGAAGAAAACGGAATCGTGCAGACCGCCGGGGGGCGTGTATTGGCTGTCACGGCATTGGAAGACACATTATTTGGGGCCTTGCAACAGGCTACCGCTGATGCAGGCCGGATTTATTTTGAAGGAAAATATTTCCGTAAAGACATCGGTTTTGATCTGATATAATTGCGGGAGCCCAGGTTTCCGGGTGTTTTATATGGGCTATAATTCGTTTGTATATAAAACCAAATTTAGCTAAGTTTGCAGTCCGTAAAAAACGGCCCATTCGTCTATCGGTTAGGACGCCAGATTTTCATTCTGGAAAGAGGGGTTCGATTCCCCTATGGGCTACTTAAGGAGATTCCATATAATGGATATCTCCTTTTTTTTATGCCAATAAAAATCTGTGACCCAAGCTGTTACCATCTAGTCATTTGGAGTTCGATTTTTTCAGTCACAATTCTTAGGCGGTCGTGTAAGATTGCCTAAAAAACCTGCTTCACGGTATGTTTATGGCATTTTTTCCGAAGTTCGATTTCTCCTTAAGGGTTAACATCGTGATTTCTTAGCATTTTAGGTAATCAATAAACAAGTTAAGCCCATGTTTTGGAATCCATTAAGTGACAGTATATGTGATTTATATCCAACGAATATATCAGTATTATGTGGAACCCAACTTTATGCTGTCGACTCCGGTATGTAATATACTTTTTTTAACCACAGGCTCGCCCTCACCAACAATACCAGTACAGGCACTTCTACAAGTGGGCCGATAACGCCCACAAATGCCTGTGGTGAATGGATGCCGAATACAGCAATGGACACGGCTATTGCCAACTCAAAATTATTCCCTGTTGCTGTAAAGGCGATGGATGCGTTCTTGTCGTAAGGAACATTCAAAGATCTGTTGACAAAGAAGCTCACGAACAACATCAGCACAAAATAAATGATTAACGGTACAGCTATTTTTACCACATCCATTGGCAATTCCAATATCTTATCGCCTTTCAAGCTGAACATTAATACAATAGTAAACAGTAACGCATACAATGTAATAGGTGATATTTTGGGTACAAATTTTCGGTTATACCATGCTATGCCTTTTGATTTTACAAGTGCATAACGGCTTATAAAACCTGCGAAAAAAGGAATACCCAAATATATCAGCACACTCTCAGTTACATCTTTCATGGATACGCTTACATTGAAATTAGCTAAGTCTAACTTGCCCGGCAATACGTTGATGAACAGCCAAACAAAGAAGCTGTACGTTATTATCTGAAAGATACTGTTCAGTGTGACCAATAATGCCGTATATTCCCTGTTCCCTTTGGCTAAGTCACTCCATACGATAACCATTGCGATACATCTTGCCAAGCCGATCAGTATCAGACCTGTCATATAATCGGGTTCATCCCTTAGGAACAGTACCGCTAAACCGAACATCAGTATGGTACCGATGACCCAATTCAGCAATAAGGATATGCCGATTACTTTAGTATCTTTAAGCGCTTTGGGCAACAACGAATAATCCACTTTAGCCAACGGAGGGTACATCATCAATATAAGTCCTATTGCCAAAGGGATATTGGTCGTACCTACGGATAGGGCATCGGTAGCATTGGAAATGTTCGGAAAGAAATATCCCAAGCCGACACCTGTCGCCATCGCAAGGAATATCCATAAGGTAAGGTAACGGTCAAGGAATTTTAGTTTGGGTTGCATCGGCTAACTCTTAATCATTGAAAAAACATAGCACATTTCTGTTGCTATCTGCAAACTCCTTTCCGCATATACCTGTGCCTGTTCGGGCGTGCCGTCCGAAATCTTGGGGTCTTCAAATGTGATGGGTATTCTCTTTTCCGCACCTGCAATGAACGGGCATCCGCCGTCTGCCTGCGAACAGGTCATAATGGCGACAAATGCCGATGCAGGGTTGAAAGGGCTATCATATTTTTTGGAAAACCCGATGATTGGCAAGGCATTATCCTTGTATTTTATGGCATATACAGGATTATCGGTTTCCGCAATCTTGAAAATAGTAAAACCTTGATTGGTCAATGTTTCTGCCACTTTCGGGAATAATGCTGTTTCCTCCGTACCGCCGGAATAACAATGTACATTCGGGATATTGAAATAAGCACTTACGACCTGCGCCCATACCTGAGCGAAGTGGCTTCTGCGTGAATTGTGGGTACAGATGAAATTGAGGTTTATGTCCGCCCCGCTATTTGCTTTCCGCTGTACATAATCTATCAGCGGTTGCAGTATCGTTTTGCGTTCCTCGCTTACGGTTCGGACGTCAATAATCCCCTTTATGGTTTCGGCTAAATTCTTATACATTACGATTGGTGTTTGGTGTTTAGTGTTTAGCAACATCCCGAATGAGGTGTACAGCAAGTGCTGTTCAGTTCCGATAATTTTACTTTTTGTTTTTCCGCAGGAATACCGCAGGCATCACTTGCCAAGCAAGCCGTCTGTTTGTTCTTTAGGATGAAATGCTTACCGTCAAAGTCCAAGTCAAATTTGCCAATCGTTTCACTTTGGTATTCCACCTCTATTTCGGCATCTTCAATGCCCAATTTTTCTTCTGATAGCTTGATAATGTTCAATAGCTTGGTCGGCTTTAACCTGTGGTTGTAGTCGTTGGCATCCCACAATTGGAAGTTTACCGCTTTCTCTGTACGGACTACACCACCGCAGTCAATAAAATGTTTGGTAATCTGTCCTATTTCCGTAACGTGGAAATGTTCGGGAACAAATGTTCCGTTGGCTAATTGAAATTCAACATTGTCCAATGTTGGCAGGATTTCTTTGATTTTTGATAACTTCATAACAATAAGATTTGAAAAATTATATTAAACCATATATCGTAATATTACGATAATAAGGGTCAAAAAAATATTATGGACAACAGCTGTTTACTTTTACCTCCTGATTGAAGAACACATTAAATTCCGCTTGAATTTGCTTCCACAGTTTTTCATCAATACAATAACATACAGATTTGCCCTCGATTGTTCCCTGTATGATACCTATGTTCTTTAGCTCTTTCAGGTGCTGTGAAATTGTAGCCTGTGCCAAGCCCAATTCACCGACCAGATCATTACAGATACAGGCTTTCTGATCGATGATATATTGGAGAATGGCGACCCGTGCAGGATGTCCTAAAACTTTGAACAAAGAAGCCAATCTGTTCTGTTCGTCCGTAAATATTTCTGATTTCGTAAGCCCCATTATCCTATTCTTTACATCGCAATATTACGATAATAATTTTAAATATCAAAATATATTGTCCTTTACGTTATCCATTATCTAAAAATTGGTAGAATCGCGAAAATAGAGAAACCTGCTTCGGATAACGAAACAGGCAATTGCCTAAAAACACATAATTATTCGAGGACATCTTGCGCATTTAAAATTGCTTCGTAATCTTCGATGAGGTTAGATTTTCCACAATTCGAGCCCGCCTTAAAGGGAATTGCGTTTTGCGGTCATATTTTTAAGCGCTTTCTTTACTTCGTTCGATAGCTATTCTTTTGTTTTTATATTGATGGGAGATAGATTCTCTAATATTTAAATCTGTATTTAGTAATGCCAATTTTGATAAGTGATCAAAGAAGTTTTCCCTTATCTATACCATGGGGATTACTGTTGTTTAGAATCCTTTCATCAAAATTTTGGTTTCTTTTGTGTTTTGTATCTGTTGTCTGTTATCTTGTCAGCGAGAGAGTCTTCGTGAAGAATCCTTCCTAGAACCTCTAAAAACTGTGCAAGTGCTTCAAAGAATTTCCCCGGTAGGCTACTTTAGGAGATTCCATATAATGGATATCTTTTTTTAAGTCAATAGAAAGCTTGTGACACAAATCGTTACAATTTACCCACTTATAGTTCGATTTTTGTGAAAAATCTTTAGGTTACCGTGTAAGACTGCCTAAAAATCTGCTTCATGGTATTTTTCCCAAGTTCGATTTCTCGCTAAGGATTTGGTATTTTAGTTTTCTGCAAGTTTGTATTAACCTTTTACTGTAAGATATAACGGTTCTAATATTAAGACGCAACCCGTAGTTCACGCCCCATTGCACAAAATTAGGAACGATGCATATTCCCTGTATCAAATAAGCACCCTATTAAGAATCCCAATACTGGTTGGTTTAATTTCTATTTTCAGGATAGAATACCTGAGGTAGCCGTTTGGAGACTAATAAAAGATCTGACTAAGCACGGAATGGAAGATGATAGGCACAAGTTGTTGACCAAGGTTCCGATATTTTAACAAAATGATGTTTGTCATTTTTGTGACAGATTCTTTCCGTATATTTGACACGGTTTGATTAGGACAGGAAGTAAAAAGATTTGATGCGTTTTTGTGCCTATATACTATTGGTCGCTTTGACACTGCAATCATTCTATCGCAGTATCATGGCCGTTGACTATCAGGTACGTTTGCCCGAGTACCTTGCAAAATGCATAAACAAAGACCGACCCCAACTCCATTGTAACGGCCAATGCGTGTTGATGAAGAAAATAGCGGAGAAAGAGAAAGAGGAAACAGAAAAGAATTTGGTGGTATACGAATACAGTTCCCTTTATGTACATAATGGGTATACTGTCTTTGCCACTTACCAGCCGGATGAAGAAACCAGCCAAAGCCATTTCTCTCCCTACCGGATTGATTACGGGTTTGACTACAATACCCCGGTATTCCGCCCCCCGATTGGCTAACCCATTCCAGCAGCGCGTAGTTTAGCGTCACCTTGAAAGATTTTTAAGGAATTTAATCTGTCGCCTTGGTAACGATACAAGG
Organism: Parapedobacter defluvii; assembly: GCF_014642075.1. GTDB lineage: Bacteria > Bacteroidota > Bacteroidia > Sphingobacteriales > Sphingobacteriaceae > Parapedobacter > Parapedobacter defluvii. The sequence goes on from NZ_BMIK01000017.1 coordinate 68,702, forward strand.
CCGAATTGATTAAGCTTGCCGCGCTCATTCCATTTCAATAAGTTTTCAAGAGACATGGGGTTAATCATCATTCAAGTGAAGAAAATAACATTTTTTCTTACCGCAATGTGCTTTGCGGTGGCGTCCTGTACAAAAGACAAGACGGATTACGAAGCGGAAATAGACACGTTGGTTCCCGAATACCATGAGTTCAAAGAAGCTGTTTCCGTCCATAGTGACGGTTATGACATCAGCATTGAAGCGCTGAATGGAACTTTCTTTAAAGGCTACAACGAAATCCGCTTGAAGATTACGGATAGCCGGACCAACGGAAAAGCAAATACCTCTGCAGTAACATTTCTGCCCATAAGGAATAATGCGGACGGGAGCAATGTTTCCTGCCCCCATCGGTACGATTTGGTTGATAAGCCGGATGACGGCTATTTTTCGGGATATTCGGTGTTTACGGATGAAAGCGGTTCCGATGGAAGTTGGGAGCTTTATATCAGCTTCACCATTGCCGGTCAAACCCATACGGTAAAACAACCTATCTCCGTTCAGGAACAGACCAACAAAAACCTGAACATAACCACGTTCACAGGAAAGGATGACCAGCAGTATTTCATTGCCTTGGTATCGCCACAAAAGCCGAAAGTCGGCGAGAACGGACTGGTCGCCGGGATTTACAGGTACAACAGACCGACCTATCCCCCGTCCGGCAATTTTCCGGATGCATCGCAGTTTTCATACACGGAGGTAAGTGATTATACCCTGCAATTGGATCCACGAATGCCCGAGCCATCCATGGGAAACCATTCTTCGCCCAATAATAAGGATTTAATACAGCAGAGTGATGGTCTATACCATGGTGTAGTCAACTACACCATGACGGGAAACTGGACATTGAATTTCATTCTGTTGAACCGACAAGGACAGATCCTGAAAGGTACGATAGTACCGACTGATTTCACGCCGGGTGTGGAGGGCGTGAAAAGCGAACTGCACATTGACATTTTATTCTAAGATGATGAAGAACACAAGCATTTCCTTTTTGGTTCTTTTTCTTGGTGTAAACGCCAATGCCCAACATTCGCATGTGCAAAACGATACCACCAAAACCCTTGAAGAGGTAACCATAACAGCTATTGCCAAACGGAAAATCGAAACCGAAATGAAGATGGCGGTTTCGGTGGATGAGTTTCTGGCCTCGTCAGACAATATCAGTTTCATTAAACGGGGTGCATACGCATGGGAGCCATTGCTCAATAACATGAGCACGGAGCGCTCCACCATCACCATTGACGGCATGCATGTTTTCGGGGCGTGTACGGATAAGATGGATCCCGTCACTTCTTATGTGGAAAGCAACAACCTTTCCACCATCGATATCACATCGGGGCAAGCCGGCAGTATGCACGGGGCAACCGTGGCAGGAAGCATCGACCTGAAAAGGAAAAGTACATCGTTCGGCCTCGAAAAGAAATGGGGAGGGGCCTACCAAACAGGGGTTGAATCCAGTAACAAACAGTTTTTCAATCTTGGAAACCTGTTCTATTCCAGCGATAGGTTTGTGGCGGACGGAAGCATTGCTTTCCGGAAAGCGGGTAATTATTACGATGGGAACAGCAACGTGGTAAACCATTCGCAATACCAAAAATTCAATACGGCTGTGGGGCTGGCGTACAAAACAGGTGAGCTTTCATCGGTAAGGGTGGATGCCATCTATGACAAAGCAAAAGACGTGGGTTTCCCTGCACTTCCCATGGATTTATGGCTTTCCCGTGCGATTATTACATCGGCTTCCTACAAACAGCTGTTTGAAGACGGGCTGCTGAGGGTCTGGGATACCAAGCTTTATTTCAATGCAGTAGAACATTACATGGATGATACCAAGCGTCCCGAAAACCTCGTCCACATGGACATGCCGGGCTGGAGTACCACCTACGGGCTGGCTTCCCGGGCCAACCTGAAACATGGCGACTACAGTTACGAAATCCAGTTGAACGTGTATGATAATCTATCCATTGCGGAAATGACGATGTACCCGCAAGACCGGAGCAAGAAAACCATGTTTGCGTATAGCTGGCCTTGGGTCACGACCCGCTTTGTAGGGTTTTCGATGAACAATTCATGGGATATCTCGGAAATGAGCCGATTGAATTTCGGAGGTTCTTTGGGATGGAACTACAACCATTCCAAATATGTAGAGTTTAACTGGATTTTCCTCCCCGGCACACCGCAGGAAAAAAATAGGATATTGCCCGGCTTGCATGCCAGTTATCAACTGAATATAAATCAATTTAATTTCTCCGTTGGAACTGGTTACGGACATCGGGCGCCATCCGTTTCGGAGGGCTACGGGTATTACATCTATAATAGTTTTGACCGCTATGATTACATCGGAAACCCCAATTTGAAAAACGAGATTTCCTATGAGGCTAATGCGAGCGCAGGGTATAAAAATGAGCGGATGGACATAGAAGCCAACGTAAACTATTTTCATATCAAGAATTATATCATTGGTCGGATTTTGAGTTTGGGAAGCCCGATGAATTACCAGTCGGTCGGCGTGAAAGGTTACACATCACTGAACCATGCCAGGCTTTTCAATATGGCATTGAATGCCAACTACGATATACTGCAACATCTGCATTGGAAAGGAATGCTTACCTATGCACGGGCAACGGACGATAAGAATGGAAACTTACCGTTCATCCGTCCGTTGAGCTATCAGACATCACTTTATTTTATGCACAAGCAATTTGGTTTTCAGACTTCGGTGAACGGCGACCTTGCACAGGAGGATTACAGCCCCGAATACGGTGAAGACCTTACTCCCGCTTATATGGTCTGGAACATCTCTGCGGATTATACATTCAGCTTCAGGAACTACAAAGCCGTTTTACAGGTCGGAGCGGAGAACCTGTTCAACGAGTATTACAGCACGTATGCAGATTGGGGCAATATCCCAAGGATGGGGCGTAATGTTTTCACCTCTTTGAAATTCAATTTTTAAAAGGATGAAGCAGGTTTTCAGTTTTCTGATGATGGTTTTATCCTTGCTGGTCGGGTTTCAGCAAGCCATTATCATCATGCACTTTAACCTGAACCAAGAAGCGATAGAGCAGGAGTTTTGTGTCAACAGGAACCGGCCCGAGCTGCAATGCCACGGAACCTGTCATCTGAAAAAGCAATTGCAGGAAAAGGAAAATACAGATTCGGCCCCCATCGGTATTTACCAACGGATTGACATGCTCGCGATTTCAGCTACGGGATTTGAAGCAGGGAACGTGATGATTGAAATCCGGAACAACATCTCCGTTTTTAAAGAAATCTACTATATGGAACCTTGCCTGGAAATCTTTGTGCCACCGCCCATCGCCTGATTGATGAGCATGGACTTATTGAAAAGCGAATATTAAATCAAGAACAAAATTTCAATTTTTAAAAATATCACAATGAACCCGACATGATTAAAATAATCATTAAGCACATAGCATAATGATTATTTTAATCATCAAAGGCTCCATCTTACAACTAAAACAAAATGAAAACATCAACAAAATATTCCATCCTGTTCGTTGCTATATTGATATTAATATCATGTAGCAAGGATGATGACAACCCCGTTGCCAATAATGTCACGCTGCATTTCAACAACACGTTCAAGAATACGACCATCGTGCTTGGCGATGCCACATCTTCCACGGCTACAGCAAACACTTCCGCTGAGGGACAGGTCCACCACTTTTCGGAGCTGAAATACGTGATAAGCAATATCCGTCTTGTAAAAGCGGACGGCAGTGAAATCCCCTATAATATCAGCGATTTGGATAAAGGAGCAACCGTTGTGGACCATTCAAAAGCGCAGACGTTGGATTATGTGCTGACCAATATTCCGGTAGGTGAATACAGGCAGCTCAAATTCGGGTTGGGTGTTAAGCCGGAACTGAACACGCTGGATGAGGCAAGATTCCCCAATTTTTATGCCGAGGCAGGGGCCAACGACACCAAAATGCATTGGGAATGGGGAACGGGATATCGCTTTACGAAAATCGAGGGTTTCTATGATACCGACCATAAGCAACTATCCATTCATACGGGAAGTACCGTGGAGGGCACGAATGGAGAACCCGACACCTATACGCAAGGGGTAGACGCATACAGGGATATCACCCTGACGCTTCCCGACAATGCGGTGGTTGGCAGGAACGCGCCACGGATTACCATCAATGCGGATTTTGACAAACTGTTGAGCGGAAAGACGAATACAATTACGTTGGGGGCGGGGAATGCGACACCGAGTATCCATACAGCAGCGAATATGGTGTTGTTTGTCGATAACCTGGGCGGAAACGGTCCCAGCGACATTTCGGGGATGTTCTCCGTCAGTAGCGTAGAGAATTAAAATCGGACTGGGAGCCACCTGAAATTCACGTACAATGGTGGCTCTTTTTTAAACACATGAAAAAGGTATTCTTAATTTTATCCATCTTGTTGCTGTTGCTATCCTGCAACAGGGAGGATATCATTGAGCCAATGCCCTACGACAATCCCGAAATACCGCTCGATATACCGCTTGGTTTTCCCCAATTGAATAGTTCGGTAGACGGAAACAGACCCACGAAATACGGTGTGGAATTGGGTGAGAAATTATTCCATGAGAAAAAATTCAGTGGAAATAACACGATTTCCTGTTCCAGTTGCCACAACAGGTCGAGTGCTTTTGCCGATAACAATGTCCAAGCCATCGGGATTCACGGCAGGGTCGGGCTTCGGAATACGCCACCCATCCAGAATCTGGCGTTTATGAAGTTCTACAATTGGGATGGTAATAAGCTTACCTTGGAAAGCCAACCGTTGGTTCCCATCATCACGCAAGAAGAGATGAACTCTTCTATCATGGAAGTCATTGGAAAACTAAGGAATGGGGGCGAATACAGGGAATTGTTCAGGAAAGCATTCGGCGACGAAAATATTACCCCTGATAGGATTTACCGGAGCATTGCACAGTATGAATATACGCTGATATCCGCCAACAGTAAGTACGATAAGGTAAAACGGAACGAGGGAGAGGCATTTACGGAAAGCGAAGCACGGGGTTATCAGGTTTTTCAGCAGAAATGCGAAAGCTGCCATAGCACGGAGTTGTTTACAGACCAAAGTTTCAGGAATGTTGGGTTTCCTCCAAACACCAGCACCGAAGAAGCCGGGCGTGCAAGGGTAACAGGGATTCCGGCAGATTATATGAGTTTCAGGGTTCCCTCTTTACGGAATGCAGAATATACCGCGCCATATGGAAGTTTTGGTCAGTTTCCGACGTTAAAAGCTGTTTTGGATTATTTTGACAACGGCGTTTTGGATGCCGACAACCTTGATCCTATTCTGAAAGAAAACGGCAATAGGATACTGTTAATTGAACAGGAAAAAGAAGATATTATTTCCTTTATCAAAACACTGAGCGATAGTACGTTTGTGGGAAAGTAGTTTATGAATAAGCATTGGCCATACATTGGAAATCAAATATATGATGCCCTCATTTGCGCCCTACGAAACCTCGGTGCTCATGGCCAAAGCCGTTTTTGCTTTTGGGCATTTACAGTGAATATGTTGGCACTGTTGCGACCGATGTCACCGCTTTATTTACGGATACAAGGCATTATTATGTGACTCATTTAATATTGCTATAGCTATGGCGTTAAAGTAATTAGTTAATTATAACAAAAGTTGCCGTGGTCTGCCATAACATATTTCGTAATACTTCCTGATGGGCTACCTGATGGAAAAGTTGTTGGTATACGTCCCTGTTTCATTGAAAATAAAACCGGAGCGATACCCCGCCGTGCAGCCATCGGTATCGGTCATCCCGCAATCGGCCTACCGGAATACCGACATACGGTGCAATCTCCATGTTATACCGTCGTAGGACAGCTGGGGCTATGTGACCGGATAGCTGGATGAATCCCCAATAGGCACTTCCCCGGTAAAGCGAATCCGGTCGTCTTGATTTGCTCCGCTCGCTGACCAGGCGCAGGGTCGTATCGCCGGATGCCATATCCCCACGCATCCATCGATTGGTTTGGAGCATATCCGTTCGCCGATCGCTTATCGCCCTGAAAGGCACGAGCCCCAACGATGCGGAGAAATTTTCCGAGAATGCATAATTCACGGAAACCGGTATGGACACCATTCCTACAGTATTCCGGCTTCCCACAATCTGGGAGTTTACAGTATCGGACATATCAGCCTCCCAGTCATTGCCCACCGTCATACCCGAATAGCCTACCCCGATTTCCGTGGATATCCGATCAGTGAGTGCGACCCGTGCGGATAGGCCGCCGCCGAACGCGAACCCTTTGTCCGTAAAAGCAGGGTTGAGGTTGACCCCGAATCTGACGTTCCGGATAGCTATCCGGCTTTCGTCCGGCAGGCGCAGGTTTGGCAGTTTTATTCCTCTTTCCCTGTATGGCTTTTGGTACGGTGGCTTTACGGTACCTGTCAAGTGTCCTGATAAGGGGATCGTTTCCAGCTGCTCCCGTGTCGGTTCGATCCGATTGGAATATGGAGGGTGTTGCCCGCTGCTTACCGAATCAATTGCCCGTGGAATCGGTATCTGTGGCGCGCTGTCGTTCCCAACCGGTTTAAGGCGATCAATCCCCCGTGACACCGAGTCAATCCGTATGGAATCTTTCCTTTCAACCTCCCCGACGGGTTTAGGTGCCTGCTTCGGCATGGAATTTTTCGTCTTATCGATCCCCTCCAGCAACGGTAGATATTTCATTGAAGCATAGACCACGAGAAACAGGGACGCCGCGATACCCGCCAGTTTGACGAAAAGCGGTATGGGTCTTCGTTGCTTCTTTTTCCTGTGGCGCTGGAAGTGCTTCCACTCTTCAGGGTTGTACGGCTCCTCAAAATCCCCGAGGAAATCTCTGATACCTGTTATCAACTCTTTCTTGTCCCGCTTATCCATCATGCCGCCCCCCGAAATATTTGATGTACAATGCCCGTAATCCCTGTTTCGCCTTGGTGAGGTAAACACGGCTCGAACTGGCAGGGATCTGCAACAGTTCTGCTATTTCATCGTGTCTGTACCCCTCCAGTTCATATAGATTGAAAACGATGCGGTGCATAACGGGCAATCCTTCAAGGAGACGCAGGATATCATTCACCTGCAACCCGTCATCCATTTTCACCGCCGGATGGTTTTCCAATTGGTCAAGCGATGTCGTTTCGGGCACGGTCCGCTGCACACGTAAGCGGTCTATGGCCGTATTGACGGTGATACGAACCAACCACGCGCTGAACGCGGTGGATTTATCCGGTCCCTCTCCCCGGAAACCCGAGAACCTGTCGAATGCCTTTACAAAGCTATCGTTCACAACTTCCCTGGCTGTTTCCCTATCCACCATGTATCTTTTGGCTACACCCATCAGCTTGCCCCAATATAGGCGATAAAGCTGCTCTTCCTGTTGGGCGGTAAGGTTGCCCTGTCCGCTTAAGATATCGGCTAAACGTTCGTCTTCCCTTCCGTCCACGTAAAGTAGCTGTCCTGTCTGTTTAAATCCAAAATCATAATCTCCCATGTATATAGACGGAAGCCTGGTGTAGAACGCTAATAAAAATATCGACTTTTTTCCTGTTTTTCCCTTTTCCGTTTAAACGGCTGGAATCGTTTAGCATTTCCGGTGAAGACCACGTCTTGTTACGATAGAGGAGTTTCAATATTACCGTCTATGCAATTATCCATCATTGTCCCTGTCTTCAACCGTCCTTTGGAAATAAATGACTTGCTCGGAAGTCTCTCCGATCAAACCGATACCGATTTTGAAGTGCTGATCGTCGAGGATGGTTCATCCGACAGATGCGAACCGGAAGTGGATGTTTTTAAAGCGAAATTGAATGTCAAATACATCTATAAGGAGAATTCAGACCCCGGACAGGCACGCAATATGGGTAGCGAACTTTCCACGGGCGATTACCTCGTTTTCCTTGATTCCGACTGTGTATTGCCGTCGCATTACGTCCAGACGGTAAAGCAGTCGCTGTCGCGGGACTATTCAGACGCGTTCGGTGGCCCGGATCGGGCAAAGGAGGATTTCACACCGCTGCAACGCGCCATTAACTATTCCATGACTTCTTTTTTTACCACGGGAGGTATCCGTGGCGGGGGTGAAAGACTGGAAAAATTCCATCCCCGTAGTTTCAACATGGGATACTCACGCGAGGTATATGAGAAAACGGGTGGGTTTTCCGCCATGCGCTTCGGGGAGGATATCGATATGAGCATCCGGATTATCAGGCTGGGCTTCAGGACAAGGCTGATCAGGGAAGCGTATGTCTACCATAAGAGTCGTGCCGATCTCCGTCGGTTCTTCAAGCAGGTGTACAACTCGGGAATTGCGCGGATCAACCTTTACAGGCGGCATCCGCATTCGTTGAAAATGGTTCACTGTGCGCCTGCGGTATTCACCCTGGGCGTTGCCCTGATTACGATCATGTCGTTGTTTGTATCGCCCTACTTTTTGCTACCGTTGCTTTTCCATGCGGCTTTTACCCTATTAGATGCCACACTAAGGAATCGAAGCGTTCTGATCGGTTTGCTGGCTGTTGTGGCGAGTTATGTCCAATTACTGGGGTATGGCCTCGGATTCATCCATGCATCCGTATTGCGGATTATGTTCCGGCATGCAGAGTTTTCCCTGTTCCAACGATCCTTTTACAACTAAAAATCAGCTTCCAGTAATTCAGAAACTATGGATATAATCGATGGTTTACGTTATTTATGGCATCTTTCGACAAAAAAGAAAGCCAAACCCGATTCGTTTATCAATTGGCTGCGGTTTGCCAACGCCGGAATGCTCAACGAGGGAAACATCTACTGCATCGAGTATGTAAGCGAAAACCTGCCTTCGGAAAACCCCATCATTGAAATAGGGAGTTTCTGTGGGCTTTCGACCAATGCAATCAGCCATTACGTGCGGAAAGCAAAAAAAAACAACCTGCTTTTTACGTGCGACAAATGGGAGTTCGAGGGAGCCGAAAATAAAGATGTATTCCTTGGTCCATCGGCTATCACGCACCGGCAATACAGGAAGTTCGTCAGGGAAACCTATGTACGGAATGTGGGTTTTTTCTGCCACGACAGGCCACCCCATACTATTGAATGCTTCTCCAATGATTTCTTTGACTTATGGAACCGCGGTACAGCCGTCACCGATGTCATGGGCCGGGAGATTCGATTGGGTGGGCCGATCAGTTTTGCCTATATCGATGGAAACCATACCTATCCATTTGCCAAAGATGACTTCCTGAACGTAGACAGATACCTTGAAACGAACGGTTTCATCCTTTTCGATGATTCTGCCGACTACTACTCCCAATTCGGGGTCAACCGATTGGTCAGGGAAATCAGAAAAATGGACAACTATGAACTGGTCATCAAAAACCCGAATTACCTATTCAGGAAAACGGGTTAGGCCGCGGGTCCAAATTGCCGAGGGAATGCGAACCCCACCGCTGAAAACACGGGAAGTTTGGCGACGGTCTTGACCGTGAAGGGATGCAATGCATCAGACCAAGAACCGGGTTTACCCCTGTTCTTTGTGTAGCTGAGTGGTGCTTTCATTACTATTAACGTCCCTTATACCGCTTTTTCTCAGCCAAACGCGAAACTGATTGGCGTCTTTGGGTATAAACCGCACGATCTTACCGTTTTTGAGTGAGATAATAAACACATCCAAACTAATGGCGAATGCGGATAGCTCGGCTGCTGAATGGCCGAAATCAGGAAAAGTATTGTTTGTTCCCATACGCTTAATATTAAAAAAATGCGTAGGTGTCACAAAAAAGACGTGGGACACCACACTTATGGACATTGAGGCACTGGTATACCCGACTCCGAATAAGTGAGCGCCCACGCCATAGGCGTGAGTGTTCTTACTTATTGTCCCGGAGTCTAAAAATTACCAGTTTTCAATGTCGAGACTTAAAGCAAAAACAGCTTCAAAATTTCTTATATGTCGGTATAAAGATACAACAATTTAAAAGGTTGTACAAGGATGTATTATCGTAAATACAGATTATTCCGACTTTTGCATAAAGCATCGGGGTCTTGATGTCATTGTGCCCCAGCAACTGCGTAACTATGCCGCAAACTGCCAATGCAGTTCGCTTTGGCATCTAGTCAACGGCTAATACAAAAAAGATTGCAGGAGGCCTATTTCTTAATTGAGAAGAAAAACAAAAAGCCTGCTGACATTTATTTGGAATTAAGATTTGAAACGCTATCCCATTTTTCATATGCTTTCAAGAAGAAGTTTGGGCAGACTCCAACAGAACTCGCAGCTCGAGAGAAAAAGACCTGCCGCTAGCATCAATTCCTGCAAACGAATGTTTGCAGGAATTTTGCACTGAGTTATCTTCCTCCGGGCCCTGTATTTCCTCCTATACGGGTCACCACGGATGTCATGGTGAACGTGGATGACAACGTGGGATTGCTGAAAGTGCCTCCAAGATACAAACCGTTGAAGTCTGAAGAATTGGCAACATCGGATACAGAAACGAGCTTATAGGTCTTTCCGGAACTGAATTTACTACTGGATAACAGCAAAGTGGTAAAACTCACGGGTGATTTAAAGGTAATTACTTCTGCGTTGTCACCATCCAACACACTGTATATCGTTCCGGCGTTCCCCCCATCCAGCATAACCGAAGCCTGTGTCGACACATTGGCCGTCGGTGTACTTGTTGTGCCTCCAACACCAACCAATAGCCCCCCGGTTATCTTAAATGTATTGTTGTCACAGTCAAAACCTGCTTCGGGGCTTCTTGCCCCGATGGCAAACACCTTTCCACCGGTTACAGTTAGTGCACCATTGGAATCAATTCCATCATTTGTGGTACTGTAGGCCACGACGGTTCCGCCGTTTATGTAGATGGCCTTACCGGCATTAATGGCATCATCCACGGCATTGATGTAAATATCCCCGCCGTTAATGGTCAGCGTACTCTTGCTTTCTATGCCTTCACCCCCCTCACCTGTAGTGGTAACATGGATCGTACCGCCATTGATAACGATATAGGGATCGATCGAATCATCCGTTTCGTAGGAAGCAACCATACCGTCATCCGCCACATTGATCGTGATATGACCATCATTGATAACGATTTGTCCTTCTCCAGCTTCCATCCCGTCACTGCTCGCCGTGATATCAATCGTTCCGCCGTCGATAAAGATGCCATCGTTGCTGTGCATTCCGTCGGAAGCTGCTTTGACAACCTGGATGGTCCCTTCGGCTACCCGTATATAATCATCGCTCACAATGCCATGTTTATTGTTTCCTGTGACCTGAAGCGTACCCGTTCCGGAGAATAAAAGTTGCCCCTCACTGAAAAACGTGCCTTTCTGATCTTCGGTGGATGTCGCGTAGGTCGTACCATCCATCAAGGCATTGGTTGTCCCTTCGGCCAAAACAACAAATGCACGTTTGCCGGACTGTATATTCACGGCGGGGCCGTCGGGATTGGTAATCGAAACCCCATTCAGGGTCAATTTGAATTTTTTGTCACTGTATATCTTGATGGAGCCGTCCGTGGTGGCGCCTGTCAATTCGTAAGCCACGCCGGCGACAGTGGATTGAATGACCACATCAGCCCCCGGTGCCGTGACCGTTACACCGGTTACCGCGTTTTCTACCTTTGCGCCCGCACCATCAAACGCTATTTTGACCGTGGAGCTGAATGTGGAATTGGCCAGCAAATCTTCGTCATTGACCCCGGTCTCGGAAGAACCTTCTGCCGTTCCGTTTGTGGTAGCCGCACGGATCGTAACCGCGGTTTCCGTGGTGACTGTTTCCCCTTCCGTATCGGTGATTTCGTCATCTTTCGCACACGAGACCGCAAGCACGGCCAATAGGAAAGGAATGGAAAAATATACTTTCGTTTTCATACTATATTAATTTTTGATGTGCTATTTATGGATCTTATATTTCACCTAAAAATTGGCAACCAGCAACAGGCCTGTGGTTGATAGGCATTCCGCTTCCAATGCCCGGGAACCTGAGAGGGATAGGGCATCTCCAGCAAACAGCAGACGCTCGTTCACCTCAAAATTGCCATCCAGCGTCAATGCAAAAACATGCGTTAACATTGGATCCAGGACCAGTTTGTATTCGGCTTTTCCGGCAAAAGCTCCTATATAAATCTGAAACGGTGCATCCCCTTTTCCCAAGACAGGCAACAGCTTGTTTCTATCCAGGGGATTTACGATGGGTAGGGTGTAACTGAGCATGTCTTTCGCACACTCCCCTACCCCTGAAAAGACGAATTGTTGAAAGGCAAAATAGCCTGCCCCGGCCTGCGACTGTTCCACCCATACTTCTACTTCTGCCTCAACAGACAATACACTTAGGTTGCCCAATGGCACGGTATAATCATGCGTTTTCGTCCGCAAGGCAATCTCTCCTGCCAGCGGAACAAAAACCGAAACGCTCCGTTCGGGCAACGGCAACGTCAAGGTTTGACCGGAACGCCCTAACCATTCATTTACCTGATGCAGGCAGCCGATGGGCATACGATGGGGAGAAACATAACCCCCATAATTCAGCGTGCTTCTAAGCCGCCCTTTACCGATGGCCATTTCTCCCCGTTGTTCGGCTATATAGATTCTGACGTCTTCCACGGCTGTATTACCTATGCATTGACGCGAAGCGTAATTTTCATCTCGAACCCTTCGGCCATCGTACCTGTAACGGTTGACATTTCTTTTTCCACCCCGTCGCCAAAAACATTGTCCCTGCTGTTGTAAATATAGCCCGACGTACCTTTGGTGTATCCATAGTTAGCACCATTCGTATTCACATCGATCGACAGGCTATCCTGAAAAGCTATCTGGGTGACCAATAGCGATTTACCCGAGCCATCATAAATATGCACGTGGATATGTGTGGCCCGGCCTTGGTACCAACCCGGGAAGATGGTCTGGAACGTGACCAACCCATTGCCATCGGTTACCTGACGCCCGCGGAACCAGTTTGCAGACTGATAATTAGCAGATTGCATTTGCATTCCCCCGTACTGCGAATAATTACCATCCACATCGCAGTGCCAGATATCGACCAGCGCTCCCGGCAGTGGATTACAGTTGTCATTCACGTTGGCAATCGTAATCAATGCAGTCATTTCGACACCCAAGCCATCTCCCTTATGGATATCCGAACGCACGTAGGAAGTGGGTGTTTTGGTAGGGAATGGCCCTTCGGTTTCCGCTGGCGTAACGGAGCAGCTGCTATCTACTGTAACATCCGTTCCTGTCTCATCCGTGGGAGTAATGTCATCGTCCTTTTTACAGGAGGCCCATGCTGCCGGTCCTGAAAACGCCAAAAAAGATAACGTCCTGATGAATTGTTTCCGTTCCATAATAATCTCTCCTTTAAATTAGGGGAGAAATTTACAGGGACGAGATGTAAAAAAATGTTAAGTGCCGATGAAAGAGCTTATTGTGTCGATGAGTCCTTTAAAAACCGAACGACCTCCTTATGGTAGCTTTCACCTACACTGAGCAGGAAATGAGGTAGCTGTATTTTTTTATTTGAAAAAGAAACGACATGTGGAACAGCTACGATATGACTTCTGTGTATACGGATAAACCGGTTGGAGGGCAGCCGATCATACATGGCTTTCAGCGTGGAGAGTGTCAGCACTGTTTTTCCGTTTATCAGGTGGATCTTGACATAGTCCTGCATACTTTCTATGCATTCGATGTCATCCAGCTGAACTTTTACCAACTTATACTCTTCATACACCGTCAGGAATGGCCGGTATTCCTGTGATGCATGGCGTGCCAATGCTTTCTCAACGGCCCGTTCAAACCGACTGTAATCAAACGGTTTCAACAAATAATCAACTGAATCGAGTTCAAAACCGTCAACTGCGTATGCCTTATGTGCTGTGGTGAAAACAAGCAGGGGTCGGGGGGATAGGGAGCGGGCAAAATCTACCCCGTTGACTTCGAGCATATCCACATCAAGGAAAAGTAAATCCACACGTTCTTTGTCCAGGAACGCTTTGGCTGCGAGTGGATTGGAGAAAGCGCCGATCAAGCGCAATCCGGGATGCTTTTCTGCAAATCCGACGATAACCTGCAACGCCAGCGGTTCGTCATCAACAGCAATACAGGATATCATCCATCAAATATACAGTAAAAGCTTCACAAAAAAGTGATCGGTTCCTGCTACGATATCCAATTCGAATTTGTCCGGATACAAACGCTCCAACAGCTTTCTGGTATTCTTCAACCCTATTCCCGAACTAGGCTGTGCGTGTAATTCCCTGGAAACAGCGTTCTTCACTTCCATTAAACAATGGCTATCCGTTACCTGTATGAAAAAATCCAGGTAACAAGGTTCCGAAACCCGTAGGCCATATTTAAAAGCGTTCTCCACAAACGGTAACAGGATAAAAGGGTGTATTTTCTTGGTACTATCCTGGCCCTCGTATCGCTCCTTAATTGTACAATTTGCCCCGACACGTAACTTTTGCAGGCTGATAAAATCTTGAATCGCCTGAATTTCTTCCTTTAAGCCTACTTCCTCGTCGTTTCGTTCATCCATATAGTAGCGCATCAGCTGGGACAATTTATAGACGCTAGTGGCCGTAGAAGGATCGTTCGTCAAAGCCAGGGAATAGATATTATGCAGCGTGTTGAACAAAAAATGGGGGTGAACCTGTGCCTTGAGAAAGGCAAGCTCTGCCTTTGTCCACTCGTGCTGTACCTGCTGCACTTTCTGCTGGGATTGCATCCAATATTGCACAATCCTGAGCAAAGACCCCAAGATGACAACCAGCATCACAATATACATGGAAGCGATGTCCAGATGCCCCCTGTTTTTCGGGGGCGGTTCCTGCCCGTTGTGGGGTGGAGGCATCGGAAAAGGTTCTCCTTCACGGTTGGCAAATTCTCTTTGCGGCATACTATCCAGTCGCATTAACCGGTCAAACGGTTTTAACCAATAAGCGAATACGATGGCAACCAACACGAGAGAAATCACATATAATAGGTATCTTCTTTTCCGGATGATAAAAGGTGTCCACAGATAGCTATTCAGATAATAAGGAACGATAAAGCAAAATCCGAAAAACCAGATTTCCCAACGCTGGAACAACTCGGAACCCCATACACTTTTGTTGCTGATAAAAAGGATCGGTAAAGACAAGAAACCCAACCAGGCAAGTGCGTGGAGTAAAACGTTGAACTTGTTATGCCATTTCAAAAAACGGGCTTGCATACGGAGCGATAAATGATCTGTTGTAAATATAGCATTAACATTGAAAACCGACATGCACTATAATTATCCGGCGGACCGACTTGCCGTCAGATGTATTGCTAACAACAGATCAACCGAGATGACCTGTAAATTGACTACCCCCGAATTGCGGGAACGGAAAGAAACCGTTATTGCCAGTCTGAAACAGCAAATGATGGAAAAACGGGACCTTAAAAACGGCTACGCATTCAGATTCCCTGGGACAGATGATGTGTTGGATGAGTTGATGGAGTTCATAAAAACGGAAAGGGAATGTTGTGATTTTTTTATATTTGGTCTTTCTGTAAGCGGCGATAAAAGTGAGATATGGCTTGAATTAACCGGAGCCGCCGGTGCAAAGGATTTTATTACGGCAGAACTTGGCTTTTAATGGAAGCACTCAGATCGATCCCAATTTTTGTACTCGCAGGACTGTGTGAAATAGGGGGAGGCTATCTTGTCTGGCTTTGGCTGAAAGAAGATAAACCCTGGTGGTATGGACTTTTGGGTGGTTTGATACTTGCTTCCTACGGAGTTGTAGCAACCTGGCAGACATCAAATTTTGCCCGGGTATATGCGACATACGGCGGAATTTTCATTGTCATGTCCATCCTGTGGTCTATGAAGTTTGACAACTATTCACCGGATAAATATGACATCGTGGGCGCGTTGATTGCTTTATTGGGTGTTTGTATCATCTATTATGCACCAAGGCAGTAAATGATAAATTCTTCGTCATAACCTGCTATTGACTGTCTTTTTGGATAACGGCGCGTAGCTTGTCTTCGTTGAGGATGGTAATGTTCTTTCCATTCAACCGGATGTATCCTTCGCTTGCAAGTTCGTTCAGCATTTTAAAAAGTGTCTCATACGTGGTCCCTGCAAAAGAGGCAATATCCTGCCGACTCAGCGTAACCGCAATTGCACCGTCATTTTTTGTACCGAACTGGTCTTTCAGGGATACCAATGCCTGCGCAATCCGTGCTCTTACCGACATGTGTGCAAGATTCCGCATGCCATGATGAGATTCCTGGAGTTCATTCGCAAGGTAACGCATCAAAGCATAGGTCAGATTCGTGTTGACCCGCAGCGTGCTCTCAAAAAAATCCATATCCAGGTAACAGACCTCCGTATCTTCTAAAGCGGTTGCGGAAACCGGATACCGGGCTTCTTTCCCCAGTCCAAGATGTCCAATCATATCGCCCCCTCTGGCAAAGCGGATAATCAACTCTTTTTCCTCTCCCCATTTTTTATGAATTTTTAAGATGCCGGAGTACACAAAATAAATGCCCGTCACGGGCTTTCCTTCGTTGAAAGCCTGTTGTCCTTTTTTGATCAGAAAATTCTTTCTGTAGATTTCGACCGCCGGAATCCAATCAGGAAGACACAACCTACACAAGAGACAATCACGGAGATTGCAGGATGATCTGCTTTCTTTCATTATTCCTTTCCGCCACAATACTACAAATTTTTTTGACGAAGCGCAGCTTTTTTGGTTATTTGAAAAATATATTTTATATCATATTAATATGCATTTATTTTATAAATAATAAAGTATAATATTGTTTAAAATATATTTTATATAATTTTGCATGAAATCCATTTGACGTTTATGAAGGGCCGACATCTCAAAAACAGCATTCCGATCTCACCTACGCTGGATGACTTTAATGCATCCGGAAAAGTCAACCGGAAGATAGGCTTTAGTTTTCCTGCCGCGAGATTGGTTTGGATATGTCTGCTTGCAGTAGGGATCGGTGCCACGGTCAGTTTAATCGCCCGAATACTGCTTCTCTTCATTAACCTGGTTACAAACCTCTCCTTTTTTGGGGATTTTAGCCTTACTTTTCAGGATCCAGCCTATAACCACCGGGGGTTATGGGTGCTGATCATTCCGGCTTTAGGCGGGCTAGCCGTAGGTCTGATGGCCTTATATGGATCAAAAGCGATCCGTGGGCACGGGATACCGGAAGCGATGGAGCAAATTTTGGTAAACCAAAGCCGAATCAGGCCAAAAACAACCTTGCTGAAACCCATTTCCTCCGCAATCGCCATCGGCACGGGGGGTCCGTTTGGAGCTGAAGGCCCCATCATTGCTACCGGGGGAGCTTTTGGCTCTACACTTGGGCAATTCCTGAGGGTAACGCCCCGGGAGCGAAAAGCATTGCTGGCAGCAGGGGCCACCGCCGGTATGTCGGCTATTTTCGGAACACCTGTTGCGGCAATCTTTCTTGCTGTGGAACTGCTTTTGTTCGAGTTTTCTGCACGGACTATACTACCGGTTGCACTGGCATGCATTACCGGGGCTGCGGGGCATTACTTCCTGTTTGAAGCCGGTCCCGTATTTCCGATGCCTTTTCTTTCCATTCCCTCCAACTCGGCCCTGTTAATCTACAGTTTGATCGGGGTATTGATCGGGGTCATATCGGTAGCACTGACCAAGGCGGTGTATTATGTGGAAGACTTGTTTGAAAAGCTTCCGGTACATTGGATGTGGTGGCCGGCATTGGGTGGACTGGCGGTGGGATTGATCGGCTATTTTGCTCCGTATACCCTCGGAGTTGGGTATCAGAATATCACCAATGTATTGGCTGGAAGCACGCCGTTGGCCCTTTTACTTTCCCTCGCCTTATTAAAATTTGCTTCTTGGTGTATCGCACTGGGCAGCGGCACTTCCGGCGGAACACTTGCGCCTTTGTTAACCATCGGAGGTGCCTGCGGTGCAATCGGTGGCTTTGCCTTCTCATCTGTTTTTCCAAACATCAACATCAGCTTGTCCATGGCTGCCCTCATCGGTATGGCAGCCATGTTTGCGGGGGCATCAAGAGCCTATCTAACCAGTATCTTATTCGCATTGGAGGCAACCTCGCAATCCAATGCTTTGGTTCCGTTACTCGCCGCCTGCACGGGGTCTTACCTCGTTTCGATGTTCTTCATGAAAAATACCATCATGACCGAAAAAATCGCCCGCCGGGGGGTTTCTACACCGGAAGTATATGAGCCGGATCTTCTCAGGCAAATCGCTGTACAGCGCGTCATGAAACATCTGTTGATTGTTCCCGATGCTGCACAAAAAACCATTGGAGCCATCCGGGAGTTTTATCGGAATTCACGTGCTGAACATGATTTTCTGGCATTTGTGGACCAAGATGGTGAATTCATGGGCATCCTCCCAACTCCCGAAATTTTCAATGTGGACATTAATCCGGAGGTTTCGGTTGCTTCAGTTGCTAAACGGGGTATTTATACCATCCCGGCATCAAGTCATCTGGGCGAAGCGGCTGAATTGCTTGCAAAAAGTCCCAGTCCGTTCCTACTGGTAACGTCGGATGCCCCTCGAGGCAAAATAACAGGGATCATTACCTATAAGGAGATTTTAGGGTGCTACCTGCGCCATACCCGTGATAACAGAGAAAGAAAGCGAAGCCTTTTACCCGGCAGACAGCGCATACGGATTTTGGTGAAAGGGAGGCTGCCGCGTACATCGGATTATTAAATGGATGACATGAAATAGTTTCATCAAAATATTGGATGATTAAACATAATGGGGGCTATTTTTGGTCAAACCACATCTGTGATAGAAAAGCCTCCCTTTTCTGACATACTAATATAATTTATTTGCTATGGCAACCTCAGTTCATTTGAGTATTACGGATACTCTTGACCGGGATTCCGGCCATCACCCCGAGAGTTTCATCTCTCATTACGTATTCAGTCGCGATCATAAAATGATTGCAAAGCAATTTCTGGTTACTTCCATTGCGATGGCCTTCTTCGCATTGGTGCTCTCCATCCTCTTCCGGATTCAGCTCGGATGGCCAGACAAAGAGTTCCCGATACTGGAAGTCCTGCTCGGAAAATGGGCAGAGGGCGGGCGTATCCGACCGGATTTTTACCTTGCGCTTGTTACCATACACGGTACGATCATGGTTTTCTTCGTGCTTACCGCGGGGCTAAGCGGTACTTTTGCCAACCTGCTTATACCCTTACAGATCGGCGCGCGGGATATGGCCTCTCCGTTCATGAATATGCTTTCTTATTGGTCATTTTTCACGTCCTGTGTGGTGCTCATTGCATCGTTCTTTATTGAAAGCGGACCTGCAAGTGCGGGATGGACGGTTTACCCGCCCCTATCTGCCATCCCCAAGGCTATTCCGGGGTCTGGCCTGGGAATGACGATGTGGCTGATCAGCGTATTCCTGTTTGTGATTTCATCGGTATTGGGCTCGATCAACTACATCAGCACGGTGCTCAATCTTCGTACAAGGGGAATGGATTTATGGAAAATGCCGCTTACCGTTTGGGGGCTCTTCCTGACGGCTGTCTTAGGATTGCTTACCTTCCCGGTACTGGTAGCCGGATTGGTGCTGTTGATTTTCGACCGCAGCTTTGGAACCAGTTTCTACCTCAGCGACTTGGTCATCCAGGGACAGATATTACCTAACGAAGGCGGAAGCCCCATCCTGTGGGAACACCTGTTCTGGTTCCTGGGGCACCCGGAGGTATATATTGCCATTCTGCCTGCTTTTGGCATTGTTTCGGAAGTGATGTCTACCCATTCGAGAAAGCCTATTTTCGGATACCATGCCATGGTATACTCACTGATCGGGATCGTGGTCTTATCGTTCTTGGTATGGGGCCACCATATGTTTGTTTCCGGGATGAATCCTTTCCTGGGGAGTGTATTTATGATCACCACACTGATCATCGCCGTACCCTCAGCCATCAAGACATTCAACTACCTGGCTACGCTCTGGCGGGGCAATATACGATTTACCCCACCCATGCTATTTGCGATCGGATTCGTGTCTTTCCTGGTTTCCGGAGGATTAACGGGTATCTATCTGGGAAATTCTTCGCTGGATATCGGCTTGCATGATTCCTATTTTGTGGTGGCTCATTTCCATTTGGTGATGGGATGCGCTTCCGTTTTCGGTATGCTGGCCGGCGTGTACCACTGGTTTCCAAAAATGTATGGACGGCTGATGGATGAAAAGCTCGGCTACCTGCATTTCTGGATGACTTTTATATGTGCTTACCTCGTATTCTTTCCGATGCATTTCATGGGCATTGATGGAGTTCCAAGACGGTATTATGCGTTTACTGAATTCCCTTTTATGGAACATTGGCTATCGGTCAACAAATTTATCTCCTGGGCGGCCATCGTTGCCGGAATTGCACAGCTCGCTTTTCTGTGGAATTATATCTACTCGGCTTTCCGCGGAAAGAAAACCGAGCGAAACCCCTGGCGTGCCAATACCCTGGAATGGACGACACCCGTGGAGCGCTTACATGGTAACTGGCCGGGAGATCTGCCTACGGTTTATCGCTGGCCCTACGACTACAGCAAACCGGGGCACAGCGAAGATTATATTAGTCAGATAGTGCCCTTTTCGCAGACCATGGAATCCAACTTACTTCATGACTTCGACGGCGACCCGGAAGGGGAACGTGCACAACGGGAATGGGAATTGGCCCGGAAAACCGAATCAGAAACGCAATAGCACTAAATGCAGCTTTGCATCCATGAATCCGGTCATCACGATGAATCCTTTTCATGGAAATGTTTTGACAGAAAGACAGTCACCTGCTACCTTTGAGAACGGGCGATTATGGAAATACGCTATTTGAGACTGATAAAAGCAATCGTTGAAGAAGGGAGCATCACCCGGGCAATGGACGTGCTTTTTCTGTCGCAAAGTGCATTGAGCTATCAGCTGAAAGAAGCGGAGCTGCAAATAGGGACCAAGCTTTTTTTCCGGGTAAATAAAAAATTAGTTCTAACCCCGGCAGGAAAGAAACTTTATTCAACGGCCACCCGTGTACTTGCGGAACTGGATGAAACGGAAGAGGAAATCAGACGGATGATGGATGGAGAAAGCGGGACCATCCGGATCAGCACGGAATGTTACACCAGTTATCACTGGCTGCCACCGGTATTGAAGAAATTCAAAAGCGAATTTCCCAATGTGGAAATAGAAATTGTATTTGAAGCAACCCACCACCCCATTGAGAAACTACTGGCCGGCGAGCTGGACCTGGCAATTACCAGTAATCCGGAACACCCCGAACAAATTGAGTTTATCCAGCTCTTTTCCGATGAGATGCTGGCGGTGGTTTCTGACCAGCATCCCTGGGCGAAACGGGAATATGTGGTTTCAGAGGATTTCCAGGATGTAACACTGATCATCCATTCCCTGCCGCTGGATACCGTATCCATATTCCGAACGCAGCTGACGCCCAAAGGGCTTCATCCGAAGAAACTGATTATCCTGCCCCTGACAGAAGCTTCCATCGAACTGGTTAAGGCTAACATGGGGGTCATCGTATTGGCCAACTGGGCCATGAAACCGTACATTAACGGACAGGTCAAGGTGGTCCGTATCAACCCGGATGGTTTTTTCAGGCAACAGTACATCGCTCGGATGCGCAACCGGAAATATCCGGTTTATTTCGACTACTTTATCCGATTTCTACGGGAAGAGCTCCGGATAAATGCAGAAACAGAAACCTTGCAATAATTAATGAACATATATAAAAACCACTAAAAACATGAGTTTAAAAATTGGAGACACCGCTCCTGATTTCAGAGCGGAAACAACGGAAGGGCCGATTGACTTTTATCAATGGCTGGGTAATGATTGGGCAATTCTGTATTCACATCCGGGCGACTATACTCCCATCTGCACAACTGAATTGGGACGTACAGCACAGCTCAGCGAGGAATTTGCGAAACGAAATACCCGCATCCTGGCCATCAGTGTCGACGGAATCGAATCGCACCGCGGATGGGTTAATGACATCAATGAAACCCAGCATACCACGGTCAACTTTCCCATTATCGCCGACCCGGACAAGACCATTTCACGGTCCTATCAGATGATACACGACAACGCTTCCACGTCGGCAACCGTCAGGTCGGTCTACTTCATCGGACCCGACAAAAAAATCAAGGCAGCCATTACCTATCCGGCATCCACAGGAAGGAATTTTACGGAAATACTGCGTGTACTCGATTCACTGCAACTGACCGACCGTTACAGCGTGGGTACCCCCGTAGATTGGGAGGTGGGCCAGGATGTGGTTGTTTCAACCTCGATACGCAACGAAGATATTCCTTCAAAATTCCCGAAGGGCTACCGCGAGGTTAATTCTTATTTACGTTATACACCACAACCTGACAAATAACGGAAGGATAGGAACGAGTCCGCTCCATTGGGGAATAGGTAGGTAACGGTCCCTGGATTGACTGCCTGAATACTTGTAACAGCTAATTCCATGAAAGATTTCGATACTTTATGTGTCCATCCCCTAGGACGGGATACACATCCAAACGGTTCAGTTGCATCGCCTATTTACCCTTCTGCATCGTATGATTACACCGGAGGTGAAGGGCTGCGTTACCCGGGTTTCTATTCAACGTATAACCAGCAGCGGACCGGCCAGATCATTGCGAACCTGGAAGGAGGAGAATGGGGGATCACATTCAGCTCGGGTATGGCCGCCATCACTACGGCAATCCTGTCATTCGTCCAACAGGGAGATCACGTGATTTTCTCTGCAGACCTCTATGGGGGGACCATGGCGCTGGCCGAAAAGGAGCTTCCCAAACGTGGCATCGCCTTTAGCTATGCGGGAAATACGGCGGAAAGTTTTCAGGCCATGCTTACCAAAACCACGAAAGTGATTTACCTCGAAACACCTGCCAATCCACTCCTCGGCATTGTTCCGCTAAAGCAGGTTGCTGATTTGGCCCGGGCGAACGGAATCATTACGATTGTGGATAACACCTTTGCTTCACCCATTAACCAGTGCCCGATTAGCCATGGAATCGATATCGTGGTCCATAGCGGAACGAAGTTCCTCGGTGGGCACAATGACCTTCCCTTCGGGGCGCTGGTTACGGCCGAAATGCACCAGAACAAAATTCTTTCTACGGCAGAACTATACGGGGGATCCTTATCCGCTCAGGCTTGTTACCTTGCAGAAAGAAGTCTGAAAACACTGGCAC
The DNA here is from genome assembly GCF_014642075.1 of Parapedobacter defluvii. Lineage (GTDB taxonomy): Bacteria > Bacteroidota > Bacteroidia > Sphingobacteriales > Sphingobacteriaceae > Parapedobacter > Parapedobacter defluvii. The sequence goes on from NZ_BMIK01000017.1 coordinate 91,997, forward strand.
TACGGATAAAAAAGCAAAACGAAAACGCCCAATTTCTAGCCGATTACCTTTCTAAGACGGCCGGTATACGTTCCGTTTTTTATCCCGGCCTTCCCTCGCACCCGAATCATGCTATTGCCAAAGAGCAGATGAGCGGTTTCGGAGGCATTCTTTCTTTCGAACCGGATCTGAAGCCGGGCCGCTTGCCTGTTTTTCTGAAGAACTTATCCATTATACAGCCTGCGCTAAGTTTGGGTGGCGTGGAAAGCCTTATCTGTGCGCCCGCCGAAACCTCACACCGCGGGCTTACGCCCGAAAAACGGCGCTCTTTGGGAATCAACGATAATTTACTGAGACTCTCGGTGGGTATTGAGAATGCCTCCGAGCTGGCATCCGATCTACACGATGCACTGACGAAAACCCGGTAAAAAAATCTTGAGGCAATAAGTTCCTGATCAACCTAAACCATTTATAGAAATCAATTCTGCTCATTTCATCCCTGATGCACGGTAATATACATCGCATTTTGGGATTATGTACAACAATTGTATCTTGTGTGCGGTTGTATACGTTAGATAGGCGGAATGGTTTTTTTATGAGCATACGATTTCCGGATTTGGTAGGATTATTGGTCGCGATGGGACTCACAGTCTTTTCATCTGCCTTTGCGCAGACAACTATCCGGGGCACGGTGACCGACGCGTCTACAGGCGAAGGTATTCCCGGTGTAAGTATACACATTACTCATACATCACACGGAACGTCTACAGATAGTTTAGGACATTACCTGCTAACTTTCAACGGTTCAGCTACCCAAATGCAATTCAGTGCGCTTGGTTATAAAACCGTATCTAAGCAACTTCCCCAAGAAACCTCCCAGACCATCGACGTTGAGCTTGAGGAAGATAGCCAAGTACTGGACGAAGTAACCATCAGCGGCAAGGGGCGTTATCGCAACCGCGACAACCCTGCTGTGGCATTGATCCGGAAAGTCATCGAACATAAAAAAGTCAATCGGCTTTCGCGTTTCGATTATGCTTCATTCGAAGTGTACGAAAAAATCATGATGGCGATAAGCGACGTGCCTAGGTTTGTTACGAACAATGCACTCACACGTGGGTATCGGTTTGCATTTGAAAACCTGGACACCACACTGGTGCCGGGTCGTTCTTTGTTGCCTATTTACCTTGAGGAAAATCTATCCCACCGGTACCAACGGCTTCATCCAAAAGCCGAAAAAACCATTGTTACCGCCAATAAAAAAACTGAATTGGATAAACGGTATATTAATAACGAAAACATCGAGACCTATTTTAAATTTATCCATGGCGATGTGGACATTTACGAGAACAACGTTTTAATTCTGAATAAACCTTTTCTCAGCCCTACGGCTGATGCTGCACCCCTATTCTACAAATTTTTTATTACCGATACCTTATCCAACGCAGAAGGTCAATTCGTCGAATTAACATTTGTGCCCCGAAACAACGAAGACCGCCTGTTTTCGGGCAAATTACAGGTCACATTAGACGGCAACTATGGAATACGCCGCGCAGACATTTGGATAGACCACCGGGCCAACCTCAATTGGGTAAATAATGTATCCGTTTCACTTCGCTTCCATCGGCATAGCAACGGTATTTACCTCCTTGCCCATTCCGATATGAAGATTAATTTCGGATTGGCTGAAAGCAAGCGCGGTGCTTTTGGACAGCGGACACTCGTTTATACCGACTACAATACGGATACGGTAATTCCTTCCAGCACATTTATGGGGCAACAGCTTATCAAATTGGCCGATGCCACGCAACAGACGGAAAACCACTGGGAGGCCGAACGCCCCCTGCAGCTCACGGAAGCGGAAGCCAGGACTTACACCAACCTTGATAGCTTGCAGCATAACAAGTCGTTCAGGCGTACATTGCGCTTAGGCTATCTTGTGGCCCAAAGCTACGTCAACGCTGGCCCCGTGGAGTTCGGCCCGCTGGAATACTCCTACAGTTTCAACGATCTGGAAGGTAGCCGTATCCGGTTAAGCGGTCGGACCACCCGTCAATTTTCCGAGAAATTCTATGCAGAAGTCTATGCAGCTTATGGATTCCGTGACGACCGCATGAAATTTTTTACCGGGATAGCTCATACACTCAATGGAAAGCGTATTGGGGAGTATCCAGCACACTACCTGCACGTTACCTACCAACAGGACGCCCGTGAACCGGGCCAATTACTGGGCTTCCGCAATGGCGATAGCTTTTCGAGATCTTTCCGTAGTGGCGATCAGGACAAATGGTCCTATTATGATATATTCAAAATAAATCATGTTGTCGAGTTCGGCAATCACGTCATGTTGCAAACTTTTCTCACCACACAACGGCAGGCGCCGGCTGCGAAGTTGTTTTTCATAGCGGGTCAAACCGGCCGAGACACGCTGAAAGCATTGCAGACGTCTGAATTGGGTATCGATCTTCGCTGGGCACCCAACGAGGAGTTTTTCCAGCGAAACCTCGAACGCTCTCCCATTATTAACGAATACCCGGTATTCAATTTGAGGTATAATTTGGGATTAAAGGGCTTATTAGGTGGCGAATATTCCTATCATGCCTTGCGGTTGGATGTCTTTAAACGTGTTTTCCTCTCACAATTGGGTTTGGTGGATGTCAACTTTGGCACCGGTTATATTTTCGGCACGGTGCCTTTCCCCTTGTTGGATATACCCAATGCCAGCAAAACTTATATGCTTGCGCCTGACTCGTATGCATTGCTGAATAACCTTGAATTCGTGAGCGATCAATACATTAAGTTGGCGTTCGAATACCGCCCCCATGGTTTCTTCTTCAATAAAATCCCGTTGATCAAAAAATTGAAGGTTCGTGAGGTAGCCGGATTCAAACTCCTGTATGGAGATGTAAGGCCCGAAAACAGACCGGAAAATAATTCAGATGTATTTCTGTTACCAAGAGACCAACAAGGTAATCCGACCACATTTACCCTTGAACGAAAACCCTATCTGGAAGCAAGTGCGGGCATCGAGAACATTCTCAATGTGCTTCGGGTAGAATATGTGAGAAGATTGTCGTATCTTAATCATCCCGACATTGACAAGGGCGGAATACGGTTTAGCGTAAAGGTAGATTTTTAGTCTGTAAAAAAAGAATACCATGGCATATCAAAACTTATTAGTCCACAACAACGGTCACATACGCCATCTCGTGATCAATCGCGAAGAAAAATTGAACGCGCTGAATAAACAGACACTGGCGGAATTACACGATGCCCTTACCGATGCGCTGGCAACCGAAACCATTCGGGGCATTGTGTTGACCGGTACGGGACAAAAGGCCTTTGTTGCCGGTGCGGACATTTCCGAATTTGCCAGTTTTGATGCGGAGCAGGGCCGTACACTGGCGGCTGAAGGGCAGTCCCGCGTATTTGATCTCATCCACCATGCCGGTAAACCGATTATCGCGGCCATCAACGGTTATGCATTAGGCGGGGGGCTTGAATTGGCATTAGCCTGTCACATGCGGGTAGCCGCCACCCATGCCAAATTAGGCCTACCGGAAGTGTCTCTGGGGCTGATACCGGGATATGGCGGTACACAGCGGCTAACGCAGCTGGCCGGCAGAGGAAGAGCGTTGGAGATGATTCTTACAGGTGATATGATATCTGCCAACGAAGCCCTTGGGTATGGTATCGTAAATTACGTTGTGGAGCCAGCTGATTTGCTTACAAAAACGGAAGACATCCTGCAGCGGATTGCGTCCCGTTCGGGTAGCGCTGTGTCAGCAGCCATTGAAGCGGTCAACGCCAGCTTCGGAACAACTAAGCCCGGATTTGAAACGGAAATCAATCTGTTCGGCCAGTGTTTCCAAACCCCGGATTTTAAGGAAGGGGTAGGCGCATTTTTGGAAAAACGAAAACCAAATTTTTGATTATGTCCTTCTCTGTATTCACCCAAAAAGAGCGTAATATCATCACCCTTGTGCTGTTGCTGTTATTGGGTGCCGTGATTGCCTACGCCGTCAGGGGTATCATCGGGGCACTGTTAGGCACCATGGTCATGTATACCATATTCCGCCCCCTGAACATCTGGCTGGTGGAACGTCTCAGATGGCGCAGGCCTTTGGCCGCGGTTATCATCATCGTTATTTCGTTTCTGATCATTGTGTTGCCATTTCTCGGGATAGGAACCATGTTAACCAACAAAATCGTGGAACTGGTGAAAAACCCCGAATGGATAAAAAATACGGTCAACACCATCAATGAATATGCGGGCGACAAGCTAGGCAAACCGGATTTGCTGCGGGAGCAGCTTGAGAAAAGCGCCTCCTACCTCGGTGGCCTCCTTACTTCGCTGCTCAGTGGGGCGGCAGGCCTCTTTCTGGATATTACGGTCATGTATTTCCTCCTGTACTTCATGTTCGTAAACTTCCGGGGGTTCGAACGCGGACTGCTCCGTTACTCGCCTTTCCGCATCGAAAATGCAATCAGGTTTGGCCTTGAACTGCGTAACATCACGTATTCCAACGTCATCGGGCAAACCTTCATCGCCTTGGTTCAAGGAGGTGCGTTGGCATTGGGGTTTTGGATTTTCGGGTTCAATGACGCGTTATTTTGGGGGGTGATTTGTGCCATACTGGCCTTTGTCCCGCTCTTAGGACCTCCGCTTATTTTTGTACCTACAGCGATTTATGCATTTACACAGGGCCAAAACTTTGCCGCTATCGGTTTACTGGTATACGGCTTTGTTGTGGTCATCAACATCGATAATGTGCTGCGGCTTATCATCGCTAAAAAAGTGGGCGACATCCATCCGATCATCACGGTAGTAGGCGTCATCATCGGCATTCCCTTATTTGGCGTAATGGGGTTGGTGTATGGGCCCCTATTGCTTTCCTACTTCCTCATTACCGTGCGTATTTACGAGGCCAATAAAAAACAACGGACGTTGGATGACGAGGCCATCGTACCTACCCAACGGCCACCTACGGAAAACAGCTAACCTAAATTACCTGAAAAAAGGGATTTCACAAGTGGACCCTCAACCGTTATCTTTGCAGCGAGTCATATAAAACGGATACGCACCTATGCAAAAAATTTGTAACGGACCATTTGCTGATTGACATGAAGATGCGATTAATCCTATGTACCCCTTTTCTACTGCTATTTGTCTCCTGCTTCCAGCTTATTGAAGATGTGACGGTCAAGCAGGATGGTTCCGGCACAGCAGTATTCACGGCTAACTTAAGCCAAAGCAGATCCAAGCTCGCATCCATCATGCTGCTCGATAGTGTCAACGGATACAAAGTGCCGTCCAAGACGGATATCCAGAACCACTTGGCCGAAATAGCTACGGAATTGAAAAAGATACCCGGTATATCCAATGTATCACACAGTGCTGATTTCGACAAGTTCATCGCTACCATCCGGTTTTCATTCAACAAGGTAGAAGATTTGAATACCATCGCGAATAAACTGTTCACTGAAATGAAAATCACGTCCTCCAATCAATCTTCCTATGCTTACAATAAAGGCGGCCGGACATTTAGCCGGACATACGTATATGAACCCAAGGCCAAGGCTGAATTTGAAAAACTAAAAGATGCCGATAAGGAAGTATTCAATTCCGCTACTTACACCAGTATTTACCGATTTGACCAACCTGTCCTTTCACAAAGCAATGCATCGGCCAAATTGGCTGCTTCCAAGAAGGCGGTGATGATGCAAAGCCCGATACTTGATCTGATCACCGGAAAAAGAAACATGACAAACCAAATTAAATTAGCAAATTAATCCATGAATAGATTCCTCTTAATTACACTCGCTTTACTGATAACATCAACACTCCGGGCTCAAGATCTTGCCAGTAAAATACCGCACGATGCCTTTGCCGTGGTAAACATCCAAACGGGACAGTTTTTTAAGCTCATCCATGTAAAAGATTTTGACCGCTCAGCGATCGGGAAAGCATTGGTAGACCTGGGACAGAAGACCGGTGCATCCGACATTACCAGTGTAACCGACTATGGATTCGATTTAAACAGCACAAGCTACTTTTGGACGTCCAAAACAGATAGCATCACCTATTTCACCGTTTTGATTCCCCTATCGGATGTAAGCGCTTTTGAACAGATTTTCGCCGCCGAAGAAGAAATTATACGGCAAGGACCCGTACAACAGTTCACCAAAACATTGGACGATGAGCAGGTTACATTTGCCTGGGACAACCGAATGCTATGCATTGCAAGTGGCTCCCCGGTAAGCAGTTATTTCGAAAACCAGGAAGTGGCCGATCGTTATGGCATTACCTACTACGATTATGGAAATTATTACGACGACCCCGATACTACATCAGCAGCTATCGACTCAGCTAACACATGGGGATACATCGATGACTTTGACATCGCTCCGCCCGTCGTGGAAATAGAGGCAGCTCCTACAGAAGCCACAGTTGAAGCCGCGGAAGAAGCTGTAGACTCGTTAGCGGATATCGTTTATGAAGATGAGCCGGTCGAAATTGACTCCACTACCGATTGGTGGGCGGATACTGCGAATTATGCAGTGGAAGCGGCTTCACCGTATGAAGACTATTATACCAAAAATATCCGGATAAAAGATTCGTTGGCCGGGATATGGGCACGCGAATACACCGAATCCGTTTTTAACCATTCCCTTGATAACAGTATCCTCAATAACCGGTCTTATCTCCGCAGTGTCAAGAAGGACGCGTTGATAACCGGCTGGCTTTCTAACCTGGAAGCAATTTACAGTACACTGCTGCCTGACTTATTCGGCATGCGGGGAGACGGCAAATTATTCAGCTATTATGGCAGTGTATATGCTGGGCTTTATGCCGACGGTGAAGGGTTTAAGCTAGGCACAGAAATGGAAGTGTCAGACGAACTAGCCCGCAGTTTCAAACGCATATACCGACCCAAACTCAATCGCAAGTTCCTGAAATATGTAGATAGCGACAGAGCTGTGGGCTTTGTAGGTTTGGCAATGGACAGCAAAGCGTATCTCGAAGAGCTGCCCAAACTCATGAATGACACCTACGGGAAAATATTTGCCCAATATGAAAATGAAATCTCATTGGGAGCCGAAATCGTTTCGCTACTCTTAGACGAAGAGGCAATTGCCAGCGTAGCCAAGGGAGATGGTTTATTCGTGTTAAACGGTATTGCCGAGAAAGAGGTGACATACACTGACTACGAATACGACGAAGATTATAACTATAAGGAGATCGAAAAGACCAAAATGGAAACCATTCCTGACTTTTTAGTTATGTTTTCATCGGATAATGTCAATTTATACAACCGCCTGGTCAGCTACTTTCAATACAAGATGTTGCTTAGCGATGATGACGGTATCTTCCACATAGAACAATCGGAACTGCCTTTCGACCTGTATTTATACCGCAGGGATAATATCGTGTTTCTGGGAACTTCAAAACTAGAAATGGAGGGCGTACGGGATAACCGCATGCAGGGATCCATCAGCAAGGCTCACAGGGCATTGCTAACCAAAAATCGATTTGCAGGCCTGATGAGTGCCAAGAAATTGTCCGAAGAGATTCCGCAAGAACAGCTGCGTTCGCTCGACAATTACATTGCCTTCCATAAGCTATTCGGCAACCTCGGCGATTTTTATTTCCGTTCCAATGGCATTAAAGGCAATACCGTTTCAGGAGAGTTTGTGGCACAGACACCGGAAGGATATGACAACGCTGTCCAATACCTGTTCGCTTTAATCGACTACGCTGCACAGCAACAATAGCTGTCTCCACCGGATACGCTTGTTTTTGTTTCGCGAATACGAACATTTTATCTAAGTTTGCCGTCTTATGAGCAAGCAAACAGACGATTTCTTTAAAAATGTAGTTTCACACGCCAAGGAATATGGCTTTGTTTTTCCTTCGAGCGAGATATACGATGGTTTGAGCGCGGTATACGACTATGGCCAGTTGGGAGCCGAACTCAAAAACAACCTCAAAACCTATTGGTGGAAGGCCATGGTTCAGCTCCACGAAAACATTGTGGGCATCGATGCAGCAATTTTCATGCATCCCACCACCTGGAAAGCCTCCGGCCACGTGGATGGCTTCAACGATCCGATGATAGACAACAAGGATTCGAAAAAGCGTTACCGGGCTGATCAACTCATCGAAGATAAGATTGCACGTTACGAGGCAGAGGGAAAAACCGGAGAAGCCCAGCAATTGCAAGCCGATCTCGACGCCGCGCTCAATGCCGACGACCTTCCTAGGCTCAAAGCACTCATTGAAGCGCATGACATCGTTTGTCCCATTTCCGGCACAAAAAACTGGACCGATGTGCGGCAGTTTAATTTGATGTTTTCCACACAGATGGGTGCCTCGGCTGAGGATGCCGAGACGGTATACCTGCGACCTGAAACGGCGCAGGGCATTTTTGTCAATTTTCTGAACGTGCAAAAAAGCGGGCGGATGAAAATCCCTTTTGGGATAGCTCAGATCGGAAAAGCATTCCGCAATGAGGTCATTGCCCGCCAATTCATCATGCGTATGCGTGAGTTCGAGCAAATGGAGCTGCAATTCTTCGTACGCCCCGGTACCGAACTCGAATGGTACAACAAATGGAAAGAAACCCGTTTGAAATGGCACTTGGCTATTGGCGGCGATCCGGAAAAATACCGCTACCACGACCACGTTAAACTGGCACATTATGCGAACGCAGCGGTAGACATCGAATACGATTTCCCTTTTGGCTTCAAAGAAGTGGAAGGTATCCATTCCCGCACCGACTTTGATCTTAGCCAGCATCAAAAATTCTCGGGCAAAAAGATTCAATACTTCGACCCTGAAATCAACCAGAATTACATTCCCTATGTCGTTGAAACATCAATCGGTGTAGACCGGCTTTTCCTGTGCGTACTATGCAATGCGTTTGAAGAGCAAGATCTTAGTACGGAAGATAAGCAGGACTCCCGGTCTGTGCTGCATTTTCATCCTACGTTAGCACCGGTAAAAGCGGCAGTCCTGCCACTTACTAAGAAGGATGGCCTTCCTGAAAAAGCGAGAGAGATTCTCAATCGGCTCAAAATGGACTACAATGTCCAATACGACGAAAAGGACTCCATTGGAAAGCGGTACCGTCGTCAAGATGCGATCGGCACCCCATTTTGTATTACGGTTGACTACCAGTCACTGGAAGATGACACCGTAACACTTCGCCACCGGGACAGCATGGAGCAGGAGCGGGTCGCTATCGCAGATTTGGAAAAAATCGTTGCTGATTTAGTAAGCTGGAAAAATCTCCTAGGCGGATTATAGTTGCCTAAGAGATTTTTCAACTATTTAGCATACACTTCAAATTCCGCGATTGACACAGCGGACCGATTGCTTGATGTATTCGCCACGGCTTCAACCGTGAATCGGAAATAACGTGCCTGCACCGGCTTACCGAAATCTACGAATTGCAGGATGGGATTGGCTACGATGTTTGAAAACTCTCCACGGGCTACGGCTTCCCATCGGTTTCCATCTACACTGGTTTCAAAAACATAATGGCTTATTAGGCCAGCTCCTTCTCCATCCTGCCGGGGGAGGTAACCAAAGCCCGTAAGGGTTTGTAGACTTCCCATGTCTATACTGAAATAGTTGGGCAAATCCACTTCATTGGTAAGCCAACTGCTTTCCTTATTCCCATCCCATGCCAATGCAGGATTGCCTCCATCCAGCAGATTGTTTTGGATGTTCCATTTGGATGGATCCGCAGCTTTCCGTTCGTTAGTCTGTGTTTCAAATGCGGACGCTGCTATCCTAAACAGGCCAAAATCACTGAGTGCCGCAGCGACTGGAGCAAACAACCGCAATCGCAATTGTTTCGTGGTAACCGGTTCTTCCAAGGCAATAAGCCGACAAGAGCCAATGCTGGTTGCCATGGCCAACGGTTGCCACGTCTCATCTTTCCAAACATCTACCCATACGCTGTCCAAACGCTGCCCTAATTTAATGTTCTCACGCAAGCGGATGAGATCAAAGGTTGATTCATCCTTCAATTCCACGATCAGCGCGGGTTGGGTTACATCATCGTCGGTTGCCCAGTAGCTATAGCGATCGTCATCGAGTAAATTAGTTGGACCGAAATGCTTCCCCTGATTTTTCCGTATGTTGGATGCATTAAACGAAGCTCCCGAAGCAAAATTTTCCGCGAACGTCCTGTTCAATTTGTCACCAAATCCCTTCAACGAAGCAACATCATTGGGATGCAGCACTCCGTCCATATTGGGGGCCAGTCCCAAATTGAACGCCGCGCCACGGCCTACACTTTTTAGGTACAGGTCGAATAACTGATCGGGTGTTTTTACTGCATCATCCTGCTCGGGATGATAAAACCATCCCGGTCGCTGAGGCACATCACATTCGGCCGGAATCCAATATTTACCATCCCGCTGCCCGCTTCCCAGGAACCGGTCGTCAATAAAGCCTGGTGCCGGTTTGCCCCCGTCGGGTGCCACCGGAGTAAACGTCGCCCATGAAGTTTCCCCGGCGATGCCTTTTTCATTCCCTACCCACCGGACATCCGGACCTATGTCACTAAAAATTACCGCTGTGGGCTGCATTTCCCTCGTAATTGGCCACGTTTTTTCTTCCCACTGATAATAGGTAGAACGATCAATACGACGGGCTTCATTAGCCCCACCATAGAATCCATCCCCACCATTCGCACCGTCATGCCAACTGATAAACAACGGTCCGTAGTTGCTATATAATTCCCGCAGCTGTTCACGGTAGGCGTCAGCATATTCCGGATCACCATATTTCGGGAAATTCCGATCCCATGCAGACACATATACTCCGAACTGCATTCCTTCCTTATGAGCGGCCTCCATAAATTCCTTCACCATATCGCCCTTCCCACCACGCCACGGACTGTGGGATATGTTGTACTCCGTGGTTTTCGTTGGCCACAAACAATAACCATCGTGATGCTTGGCCACCGATATCAATCCGTTGAATCCTCCCGCCTTTGCTGCAGCAGCAATCTGGTAGGCGTCAAAATGCTTCGGATTGAACAACTCAGCTGGCGCATCACCAAATCCCCATTCCTTATTCTGAAACGTAGTAGGGGTAAAGTGGATCAGGCAGTACATCTCCATCTCGTGCCAGTTTAACTGAGCTTCGGTAGGGATCGGTCCATAGGGAGCGGGGGCATCCTGGTGATCAACTGCATTACATCCCGCCAATCCTCCCGTCGCTGCCAAGCTTAGCACCATTAACTTTCCTAAGTAATCAAATACCATGCGAATAGGGTTTATAAGCTATAAAGATAGCTGTTTTTACGAATACTAAAGATGCGTTGTCAAAACGATTTAATACAAGGGTAAATAAGATTAATTTTCAGCTATTTATTGATTTTATATCAATTCGACATCATTATCAATTTTAACTATAACACATCGTTATTAGTGATTTAATCCGTCCTTTCATACCGTCTATATTTGGAAATCAAACGAGGAATAAATTAAGTTAACAACTATTAAAACGTGACACCATGGACAGCAAGGCTAATAACACCGGCAAATGCCCATTTCACAATGGATCATCTACTACGCCACAAAAACAGAATGTAGGTGGGCGGGGCACGAGTAACCGCGACTGGTGGCCAAATCAATTAAAGTTAAGCATTCTCCGTCAGCACTCACCGTTATCTAACCCAATGGAGAACACTTTCAATTATGCGGAAGCATTCAAGAGCCTTGACTTACAGGCAGTAAAGCAAGATCTCCGCCAGTTGATGACCGATTCGCAGGATTGGTGGCCTGCTGACTTCGGCCATTATGGCCCTTTGTTTATCCGGATGGCTTGGCACAGTGCCGGCACCTACCGGATCGGCGACGGACGCGGTGGAGCCGGACGAGGCCAACAGCGCTTCGCCCCACTCAATAGCTGGCCCGATAACGTCAGCCTCGACAAAGCACGTCGCCTACTTTGGCCCATTAAACAAAAATATGGAAGAAAAATATCTTGGGCAGATCTATTGATCCTTACCGGTAACGTCGCCTTGGAATCAATGGGATTCAAGACTTTTGGTTTTGCTGGAGGGCGCGAAGACACGTGGGAACCAGAACAAGACATCTACTGGGGTTCGGAAACCACTTGGCTGGGTGGCGATAAACGTTATGCACATGGGTCAGAAGGGGTAGAAAAAGACGGCGCGGTACTTGTTTCAGATGACACGGCAGACGGCGACATTCATTCGCGCAATTTAGAGAAACCCCTGGCTGCTGTACAAATGGGATTAATCTACGTCAACCCCGAAGGTCCCGACGGAAATCCAGACCCCATTGCTGCCGCGATAGACATCCGGGAGACCTTCAAACGCATGGCTATGAACGACGAGGAGACAGTTGCGCTCATTGCCGGTGGTCACACATTTGGGAAAACACATGGTGCAGGCGATGCAGCACTTGTTGGCCCCGAACCTGAAAGTGCCGGTATCGAAGAGCAAGGCCTCGGTTGGAAAAGCAGCTATGGTACGGGCAAAGGTGGTGATACCATCACCAGTGGCCTGGAAGTCACCTGGTCCACCACGCCGACAAAATGGAGCAGTAATTTCTTCTGGAACTTGTTTGGCTACGAATGGGAGCTGACAAAAAGCCCTGCCGGCGCACACCAATGGGTAGCTAAAGGTGCCAATCCCATCATACCAGATGCCCACGACTCGTCTAAAAGACACCTACCTACCATGCTTACAACCGATCTTGCGCTACGATTCGATCCGGCATACGAAAAAATCTCCCGCCGATTCTTTGAAAATCCGGATGAATTTGCCGATGCCTTCGCTCGTGCCTGGTTTAAGTTGACACACCGGGACATGGGTCCCCGCTCGCGGTATCTAGGTCCTGAAGTACCCGAAGAAGAACTGATTTGGCAAGACCCCATTCCCGCTGTAGATCACATTTTGATCGATGAAAAAGACGCAGAAGCGTTAAAGATACAGATACTGAACACAGGGTTATCCATACGGGAATTGGTATCAACCGCATGGGCCTCTGCTTCCTCTTTCCGTGGTTCAGACAAACGAGGCGGGGCAAACGGTGCCCGCATCCGCCTCGAACCTCAGAAAAGCTGGGCGGTTAATAATCCCGCTCAACTTGAAAAAGTGCTGAAGACACTTGAAGGCGTCCAAGCGGCTTTCAACGATGCCCAATCTGATGGTAAAAAAATATCGCTTGCCGACCTGATTGTATTAGCCGGTTGCGCCGGTGTTGAACAGGCTGCGAGGGATGCAGGCCACGAAATCAGTGTTCCATTTATCCCCGGCCGCATGGATTCTTCTGAAGAACAAACCGATACAGAATCATTCTCGTGTTTGGAACCTCCTGCTGATGGATTCCGAAACTACCTGAAAACTAAATATACCGTATCTACCGAAGAACTGCTAGTGGACAGAGCTCAACTGCTGACGCTTACCGCACCGGAGATGACCGTATTAGTAGGAGGCATGCGGGTATTGGACACCAATTTTGATCACTCCAAACATGGTGTGTTTACGGAACGTCCCGAAACACTTACCAACGACTTCTTCGTCAACTTGCTTGATATGCGCATTGTCTGGAACGCGATGGATGAAAGTAAAGAATTGTTTGAAGGCCATGATCGCGTTACCGCAGAACTGAAGTGGACGGCAACCCGCGCTGATCTCATCTTTGGATCAAATTCAGAACTTAGGGCGCTTGCCGAAGTGTATGGAAGCTCAGATGGACAGGAAAAATTTGTGAAAGACTTTGTAGCAGCATGGAACAAAGTAATGAATCTGGATCGTTTTGATTTGATTTAATATGTCATACGCCTGAGCGATTCAGCTCAGAAATGGATAAAAAGAAGAGGCTGTCTCAAAAGTAATTTCTTGAGGCAGCCTTTTTGTTTCTGCAAGTTTGTTATTCCGGCGTTTTCCACAATAT
>NZ_BMIK01000018.1 GCF_014642075.1 Parapedobacter defluvii
TAAACTTTCTTCTTGATTTCTTCATTCTCAACTGCTAATTTAAACATTTATGCAGTTGTCCAGTATTTGGGGAGTATCACATAAATCTCAGGGAAAAATACGCCATTAAAACCAGATTCAATATAATCGTATTCATCGATCGCAAGACAACCGGACTCGCCTATGTAATTTCTTTCACAATAATAATCAAAGACCCAAAAGTTAAAATCTGAGTATTCTTTCGAAATCTGGCTTCCTTTTAGCACTTGCTCCATATTCACAATAGTCACGTCACTCAACTTTCAACAATTCTCTCACATCCACCCCCAAAATCCGCGCAATCTCAAATAGCACCTCCAACCTCGGCTGCTGCCGATTCTGCACATATGCATTCACCATGTTATAACTTTTACCCAATTGATCCGCCAACCATGTTTGCGTGATACCTTTTTCCTGCAAGACCTCTTTGATTCGGTTCATTGTTCAGCTTATTGAAATTGTCTCACAAGATACGCAAAAATCCGGTTATCATCTCATTTTGTGAGATACAATTAATCTGGCCTATAACGCAGCATAAATAACCGCCACCGCGTCAATCAAAATTAATCAACGAAGCGTATTAGAAAATACGGGAAACCGGAACGGGAATCCATTTAGGATGGTTTATATATTTCGATGAGAGACAATTACAAAACAAATTGTCTCAATAGATATCGCTTTATTCTTTGTTTGCTGACATCAATCGCTCTAAATAAGCAACCTTTTCCTTTTCAGCTTCAATAAGTCGCTCGTAGAGCTTTTTGTTTTCTTCATAAGCTTCGACAAGCTTGTCGAGGGGGTTGAATGTACAATTATGGTTGATAGCGTTAAGGGTTGACGTGTCGTGGCTGGTGAAGGTATTGGAAATAATATTTAAAGCATTCTCTTCATCAAATCGTTGGATAGCCTCTGGGCTTACTTTCAAAATTTTTGCCACCTGCTCCAGTATATCGTCTTCGATTTTTTCCTTGGCTTCCAGTTGGGATATTTTCTTTTGTGTCCAGTCTGCTCCCAATTCATAAGCAAGGGTTTCCTGCTTCATGCCCAGCATTTCCCTGAACCGCTTGATATTTCGTCCTTCGTGTACTTGTTGTGTTCTTTCCATAATGATAAAAATGATGCGACAAAAGTAGCGGACTAAATGGCTACCACCGCCGAAAATACGGAATATTTCACGAATAAGATATGCCGTTTGCGGGATAATTTATGCGGTCAATAGGTTTGAATATGCTTTTGTGGTTCTTGACCTTTGAATGTATAACCAAAATACGACAAGGCATGAAAAAGAAAAAAGCCAAGATTATCACCGTAGACATGTATCACAAGTATGCTGAAATCGATGAAATGTATTCCAGTAAAGTTAGAGAGGTAAAATTGGATATTCCATCAAATCTCAGAATGTTGTGTGCCTTACTGGATGTAAAGGTAGAAAAACTGTTAAACGATTTTATGTGGATGTTAAGTTATTCCCATCATAACTCAGCTACAATTAAGCAACGGAAAACTGCAAAGAAGTTTTTTCTCGCTTGCAAATACGGCCAGCCTCTGTATACTAAAAATCAGATCAAGAAGATGTTTGATGAACTAAAGGCTGAGCGAAAAATATACGAAACCATAGATGGTATGGATCACGAGGACAAGAAGCTGTTTTGGAAAAATAATCATATGTATATGCAGCATTGGTTCAAACGTTGGTTTGAAAAAAATAGACGGCCGGGTGATATTTCTGAGCTTGAAAAATATTAATGTGAGAAACTATGAACAATTTGACTTCTTTTCGTGCCATCCGCATCCTTACCCGGTGCGAGGTCTCTTTGCTTCAAGGTACTTCGTGTGCCATCTATGTGGATGAGCCGGACGACATCGCCGAGTGGATTGATTACCATGTGGATAATGGAGAACTAATCATCCAAACCAAGCCCATGCATTATGGCTTCTTATTGTTAAACGATAGCTACCCCAAAATACGGGTTACATGCACAGACCTAAACGGCATTCATGTTATCGATAAAGCATACGTTACAACCAAAAACGAATTTCAGGTGGAAAAACTGAGTGCCATTGTTGAAAACGGACAAATCGTTTTAAACATAAATGCGATCGCAACCGATATTACGGTCATTAAAGGAGGATCGGCAAAAATACGCGGTAATTCGCTCGTGTCCCGTATAATGGTTCACCAACATGGCATATACGTTGGCAGCGAACTCAATGCGTCGGAAGTTCACGTCCATTTACACGGTAACAGCCAAGCGACAGTTTGGGCCGAGGAAGAGCTGGAAGCAAACTTATTCAGCAAAAGCAAATTGCGCTATAAAGGAAATCCGGGAATGCGGTTGCTTCATATTGATGAAGGTTGTTCGATTAAGCCTCTGATCAACCAAGTTTCAAACGAATCCAGTATTAACCAATAAAAATTGAATGATGGATAACGCATATTTAACAAATCCGGAAGATGAATATGAAACACCTTGGTATCTATTGAAAGGTGGGATATTTGAATCCTTTCGGTACGATAGCTTCGAGTCTTTCAATGAAAAATTATGGCAGTTGCTTGTAGCAATCACATCGAAGCGTAAAAAAGAAGATCATGAAAAACAACGATTGTCAGATACACTGGCAAATATCGTATTGATGGTGAAAGGCAGTCACTACTTTTTGCATCACAAAAAGCGATTGGGATATAAGGAAGATTGGATTGACATTAAATGGTTGCCTAACCCATATCGTTGTCTGGAAAAATACCGGCCAAGGGAGGATCAAAAGCTGAATCATCACCTTGCACATTTTAGGGAGCCGTTCGCAAAACTTACCCGAGAGGAAGCCCAAAACTTTACGATAGCCTTCGAGAATTTCTTTGCCGAAATGGACTTGTCTTCCTGGCTAAACCTACTGGAGGACTGGAAATCCTGCCTGGAAGGTGACGAAACTTTGTTCGATTGGCAGGTAGACAATGCGCCATTGGAAACGTATGAAAGATTGCTGGCACTCCATGAGGCCTGTATCATAGGCTACCACTGGGCTGAAATCGACTATCCTCCACCGAACAGGCATTTGTACGAAGATTTTTTCAACACGCCTTATGAATCCTATAGGGATGCGAGCCCACTTGAATTAATTGACACCGTCTTATATGAGATAAATTATGATGTTCTGCGGCAGGATATTTTAGAGTTGTATGCCGGTTGTTCTCATCAACGTAAAGGCCTCACCATGAAGACCGACGATTTGCGATTTCATTTACGTTGGTTGCTACAAACCGGATGGTTGCTATTACAAACGGACTATTTTCCGGAAGACTGGCTGGATCCGAATAGTTTCAATTTTCTGCGATGTCCAATACCAGAAAAGGACATGGAGTACTGGCGCCCTAAAAGTCTAAGTTTTAAGGAAAGAGAGAAATTGGCCAAGACCCTGTCAAAATTGTATTACGGCGTGGAGGTGCATGATGAAATGTACTCCGTCGAAAGTAGAATGATTCGCTATTTGGACGCAAAGGATACAACCTGTTTGGGCGAAGAAAACTTTAAGACCCGGGATCGCCTGCTTAAAACCTTGGATATACTGACCTTAATTGTGTTAGACCTTTGCAAGCGGCGAACAAAACCGGATGGGATCATCTATCCGGGTGTATCCAGCGAAGAAGAAGTGACAAGCGAGAAGAAAATCGAAAATAGCACTAAAAATCTTTAAGTTATGGAAATTATAGACAAAAACGATCAGACTGATTTGGATAAGATTATTTTGATTTTGGCGAGTAAATACCATATCGACCGGATATTCCTGAATACCTATTATGCTGTTGACGTTCCTTTCTATGAGTTGGTCATTCTGCTGTCGAACAAGGAACACAAATCGGTTGGTGAGCTGGATCCGCAGATTAAAATGTCCTTGAAGGACTTTCCGAAATTCCATCATGTCACACTGGTTGCTTTTCAGGTCAAAAGTAAGCTAATCGACGGTAACCTGTACTTGCACATGACCTGCCATCCAGATAAACTGGTCTATCAAAATCCGGCGTCAACCTTTGACCTGTACCCGGAAGGGCATTCCCAGGAAAGCACGTTGGCGTCGGTCAACGAATTGTTTGATCGGGAAAACCATAAGATAAATGAATTTAAAGAGGGATACTACTATTTCAAGGAACGGAATTCGCTGTCGCATGCGGGATTTATGCTGCATCAGGTATTTGAATTGAGGTATCGCTGCATGGAGATTATGGTCATGGGAAAGGAACGCGCGACACATTCAATCCGGTCCCACCAACGCTATCTTGTCCGGATGGCTCCCTCATTGGCAACAATATTCAAAGAAGGCAAGCCCGAAGATGAAACCCTTCTTCGTTTTTTGGAAGATGTATATCGGGCGGCACGCTACGAAGACGATTTTGACGCCGATATGGACACCCTGCTTCAATTGGAAAATAGGATGGAAACCTTTATGGAACTTACGGATACGTTGTTTCAGCAATCCATAACGGATTTCAAACACCATTCTTTTACAGACAACTCCCGAGAGACAATGGTGTCGGAAAGTCAAGAAGATTCATTAAATGAGGTTATTGAAGCGGATGCTAACCCAACGGATTCTTCCGTTACAGAACATGTTGCTAATGTAAAATTGAAGTATATTACAGATAGCTTAAAGGAGACGCTTGACGACCTTTGTGGAATTTACCTGTTTGGGCGACGTACAAGATCATTTGTGATGGAAGGGATCAATGAACAGGTAGATGATGGCGTTTGCGATTTCTATTTCGACCTTCTTATTGTCAGTGAAAACGACATCCGAGAACAGGTTGGCAATGCTCAAGCATCCATCAATCAAACGGATGGAGTATCTATACTCTTACTTTCGTTTACAAAAGAGCAGATACAAAAGCAGCTAAATAAAAATAATCCATTCTTTCATCAGGCTTTGCGATATACCGAGCCGCTCTTTTGTAAGGAACATCACACACCGGATTGGAATTTCCATGAGCAGAACGGCATCCGTACGGAAGAAGAGCAAGATAAAGCGCGGACAAAATGGTTTGTTCGAGAAGATAATGCCAGCGGTTTCTATAACGGAGGTTGTGGAATTGATAATTCCGATGAAGTAAGTATTAGGGTATTTCTATATAACCAGGCCATCGAACAAGCATGCTTGGGATTATTGGAGTATTTCTACGGCTATAAACCATACAATCACAATCTCAAACATTTATACAGTTTATGTTCCAGTTTCTGGACATTTCCAAATGACATTTTTCCGAGGACCACAAATGAAGACAAAGAACTTTTTGAGGAATTGACAAAATCGGTAAATAATACGAGGTATCTTGGATGGGCAGCCTTTGATTGGGATGAAGCCCGTCGATATGAATCTAAGTGCCAACGATTTTTGAAGCATTGTAGTAACTTAGTCCGGGGTGATTGCAACATCTTATGATAGAGAAAATACGAATGTCACTGAATCGATTTTTCTTTTACAGACATTTTGTGGTGTATTTTGGCTTTCCTTTCCAGATTTAGTAGCACTGGCTGATGCATCAATTGGTAACGGTCATCCAGCACGCTGGCGTTCACGAAAGTGGTATCACCTTTTGTGTACTGCCCGTAATCCTCATGGATATGCCCAAAAACATGGAGCTTGGGTTTCACTTGATAAACTTTAAGCAATAATTCCTCACAGCCTGTTCGTTTGCTATAAACGGTCTCATCCAAAATGCCAAAAGGCGGCCCGTGGGTAATGAGGATATCGGTGTCTATGGGTATCAGATCCCAATGCGGTTTAATCTCCGCTCCCCGCTCCCGGTTGAATGCCCAATTGTTGAACCACGGGGTGATGGGCGACCCCCATAGCTTCAGTCCTTCGATTTCACAACTGGAATCATTTAGATAAACAACGCCTTTGGGTATCATCTGCTCGATAATCCGTGGGTGCGCCTGCTCGAAAAAGAAATCGTGGTTGCCAGCGATGAATACTTTGAATGTGAATTTCTGCTTGCTGAACCAATCCAAAAAATCTTCGATCTCAACTGGATGCCCCCGCTTGCTTACGTCACCAGCGTGGATGAGCATATCGCCTTTTGGCAATTTCAGTGACCGGTGCTGGCCGTGGGTATCGGAAATGATGGTAATCTTCATTGTTAGGATATGGCAAATATACGCATAAATAGGCTGTTTAACGTCCTAATCCCCGCTTCTTTCGCTTGAGCCGCTCGTCATCTTCATCGGGCGTTATCTCGATAGCCAAGCCATCAAACCAAGTGCTGCCACCAGTGTGAAAAACGGAATCGTGCTCAGGAAAAATATCGCCATCAAAAGATTTCTCGTTTTCCGTTGTTGTTTGCTGTATTCCGGTATTGCGCGGGTAATCTCCAAAAGTGTCTCCTCCATCTTCGCCAGCCGCTGATCCACCCCTCCTGAATTTGGAAGTCGCTTGTTGATGACGTTCGCTATGTCGTGCTGAAATCGGTTCAACACCTTTTGATTTTCCAGTATCCTGGTGAACAGTTCCGCCAATGCCTTGTCGATGGTCAGCGGTTCTTCCCGTTGCTCTTTCTCCGTATTTTGCTTTTGTTCGGCTGTTTGCTTGGTTAATTGCCTCGCCATGTTGAGCTTGCTCATAGCATATCTCCTTTATTAATGCGCTCCATTTAAATTGTTGCCCCAATGATCGACCTGTTACCATAAATCCGTCCATAAAATAGGTAATGCCGGAAACCCACCCGGTACGGGCTTGATTGAATAATAAGTCGATGCCATCCGTACGCAGCGTGCCAATAAAATCGTTCATGTCCTTTGATGATTCGATGGCCGCAGCCACTTTTTCCTGTAACAGCATTTTCATTGAGGCGCTTCCGGTACGGAGTATCATTTCAATTTCGTCCTTCGTCGAAGCTCTCTGCTTCGATTGTTTGCTATCGATCACTTCCATGAGTCCGTATTTCTTTTCGAGCTCCCTGACGATTTTCTCACTACGCCGATAATTATTGCTGTCGCTCACTACTTATATAATAAATTGATTTTTAAAACATTAATCCCTATATCTTATGGATTTCGATTGATGATTATCCGAACCTACTTTCCGATACAGAATTTCGAGAAGATATTATCTAACAAGTCATCGGTAGACACCGATCCGGTGATCTCACCAAGGTGGTGCAGTGCCTGGCGGATATCCAGTGCCAGGAAATCAGACGTAACGGAACCATTAATTCCCTGAAGTACCCGCTGCAATGCATCTTCCGTTTTGCGCAATGCTTCCACATGTCTCACATTGCTTACCAAAACGTCGCCCGCATCGAGGTTATGCAGATTTACCTTATGCAGCAGTTCCTGCTTCAATTCTTCAACTCCCACATTGTTTTTGGCGGATATAAACAACGGGGCAATGACACGAAGTGCATCTATGTGTTCCGGTTTCAGTAAATCCATCTTGTTCACCACCGTTACGTACGGCACATCCAACTGGGCTACTTCGGCGATCTGGCTCTTTATTTCTTCCAGATCATCCTGCTGCGGGTCGGCAAGGTATACGATCAGGCGTGCCTGCCGCATCTTCTCGCGTGTACGTTCCACGCCTTTGGCCTCGATGATGTCGAGAGTATCCCGGATACCTGCCGTGTCGATGAAGCGGAATGCAACGCCATGGATATTTATTTCATCTTCAATGGTATCGCGCGTGGTACCTGCGATGTCGGAAACGATAGCCCGTTCCTCGTTGAGCAGTGTATTGAGCAGCGTGGATTTACCGACATTGGGCCGGCCGGCTATCACCACGGGAACACCGTTTTTCAATACATTACCCTGTTCAAACGAGGCGATAAGCTTCCGGATAACACCGTTTATCTCCAAGATGAGTGCTTCAAGCTGAGAACGGTTGGCAAATTCAACATCTTCCTCCGAAAAATCGAGTTCAAGCTCGATCAACGATGCAAACTGAATCAGCTGCTCGCGAAGCTGTTTCAGCACATCCGAAAAACCACCGCGCATCTGCTGCATAGCCACCCGGTGCGATGCAGCCGAAGTGGAAGCGATCAGATCAGCTACTGCCTCTGCTTGGGAAAGGTCCATCTGCCCATTGAGGAACGCCCGTAGCGTAAACTCACCGGGGCGAGCTGCGCGCGCACCGTTATGGATCAGCAACTCGATGATCCGCTCGATGATATAGCGCGAATTGTGAGTGGAGATTTCTACTACGTCCTCTCGGGTGTAGGAATGCGGGGCAATAAATAACGAAACCAATACCTCATCCAACACCTCGTCACCATTCCTTATAGTGCCGAAATGCACTGTATGTGAGGCCTGCTCCGCCAAATTCTTTCCCTTGAAAATCCGGTTGACAATGGGTATTGACTCCGGACCGGAAAGACGGATGACAGCAATGGCGCCGCTTCCGGTAGCGGTAGCCAATGCTACAATGGTATCGTTACTTGCCATGCGGCAAACTTAGATAAATCCGGGGAAATATTCATTCATGTATGCCTCATAAGACATTAACCGATTTCCGTACCCGGCGGTATTATCGCTCGTTTCTTAACAATAATGACTCCGTCATAAATTGAATGCGTCTCGAAATCCCCGTCTTCCAGGTGTGCACCGCCCTTGATCCGCACATTGTTCCCGATGCTGCAATTTTTGTCTAGGATTGCATTCTCAATGTAGCAGTCTTCCCCTACTCCTACTAATATTCCACCCTCCTCCTTGATCTGTGCAATTTCCTCAAGTGTCTGGTAAAAATCGCATCCCATCATATAGGTACTCTTGATGACGGTACCCTGACCGACACGAGAACGGATACCGATGATGGACCGCTCGATGCGCTCCGCTGCCACGATGCATCCGTCGGCGAGGACGACCTTATCCAATATTGTACCCGAAACCTTTGAGGGGGGCAACATACGTCCGCGGGTGAAAATGGTATGTTTATCGAAGAGGTTGAACTTGGGGATATCGTCCGTGAGACCGATATTGGCTTCGAAAAACGAATCGATTGTTCCGATATCGGTCCAATACCCGTGGTACTCATAACTATGCACCTTATACTTACCGATGGAATCGGGAATCAGCTCCTTACCGAAATCCATTCCCTTGTGCTCTTCGAGCATCTTCGACAACACACCTTTGTTGAATACATAGATCCCCATGGATGCCAAGTATACCCGTCCTTCTGCTTTCATTTCATCGCTCACTTCCGATTCCCATCCCGCAAGGCGGTCTGAAGACGGTTTTTCAGTAAAGGCGGTGATGTTTGCCTCGTCGTCCGATTTCAGTATGCCGAACGAAGTCGCATCCTTCGCATTTACAGGAATGGTGGCGATGGATATATCCGCACCGGTAGTAATGTGCTGTTCTATCATTTCCTGAAAATCGATCTGGTAAAGCTGGTCGCCCGAAAGGATGAGCAGATGGTCGTAGTCGTGGTGTGCCAGGTACCGTTGCATATGCCGTACGGCATCGGCGGTCCCCTGATACCATCTTTCACCTTCTGCGGTTTGCTCAGCGGCAAGGATATCGACAAAGCCCTTGCTGAACACGCTGAAGTTATAGGTATTCTTGATATGGGAATTCAGGGAAGCGGAATTGTACTGCGTCAATACATAGATCCGGTTGTAACCCGAATTGAGACAGTTCGAAATCGGAATATCCACGAGCCGATACTTGCCGGCAATGGGTACTGCCGGTTTAGAACGTTTGTGTGTCAACGGATAAAGGCGTGTGCCCTTACCCCCTCCTAATACGACCGAAATCACGTTGTGCTTAATCATAATTTATTGGGTTATATTTTGATAAAGTTCCATGTATTTGATTGCCGATTTATCCCACGAAAAATCGAGCTTCATGACATGCTTTCGAAGTTGTTGCATCCGTTGTTTATCGTGATACAAGGATAGCGCACGGTGGACGGCTTCAACCGCATCCGCAACATATGCGTTGAGAAATGTGATGCCGTACCCTTTTTGTTCGGCGATGTCGATCACGGTATCTCTGAGGCCACCTGTACTCCGGACAATCGGAATGGTACCGTAACGCATCGAATAAAGCTGATTAAGCCCGCAGGGCTCCACCCTGGATGGCATCAGCAGGAAATCTGCCGCGGCATAAATGCGATGGGACAATTCCTCTTGGTAGCCGATATAGGCACCCAATTTCCCCGGATACTTTTCGGCAAGATAGGCAATGCTCGCCTGAACCTGCGGGTCCCCCGAGCCAAGAACCATTATATTTAAATCAACAGTCGCATCGCCCAATAAGTTTTCAATAATATCCGGCAAAAGATCGGCACCTTTCTCACCGGCAAACCGACCGATGTATGCAAACAATGGCTTTTGGGGGTCTAAGCCATAGGCGTCACACAAAAACTCCTTGTTTTTGCGCTTTCCGGACTGTACGTTGGACACCCGGTAGTGGTGAGGTAGCATCGTATCCTGGGCAGGATTCCACACCGTTGTGTCAATTCCGTTGACAATGCCCACGCCTTTGGCCCGTTCCATTGCAAACAGCCGTTCCAAACCGTTAGCCTGTAGGATCAATTCGTCGAGATAACCCGTAGATACTGCTGTAAACCTGGTGCAGCATTTAATCAATGCCCCCAACGGATTAATGACCCGGTCCCAGTCCAATAGCCCCCACTTCCATGTATCAAACGGAGGTAATAGGATCGCCTTATTCCAATCCATCCACCCCTGGTATTGCCCATTGTGTACAGTACCCACCGTTGGCACGTTCTTTAAGCCTGCAAAACGGTCGCAATGATACATCAGAAAGGGAATGAGCCCCGTGTGATGATCGTGGCAATGTATCACATCAGGTACAATATCCGCTTCGGTGATCCAATGCAGAAACCCGTGCTGGAACGCCATGAATTGTTCACTTTCGTCCGTATACCCATAGGGTTCCTCGCGATCGACCAATCCCGGTATTTTGACCAGATATAATCCAAATCCCAGGGTATCTTCCTTTTCCCGGTACACTTCCACCTCCAAAGGCCTTGATCCCTGATGGAAATTTCCGGCATAAACCCGTTCGAATTCATGCGATTGCACAAAGGGTCTATTGTACCAAGGCATGACCACCCAAGTACGCAAACCTGCTTGCTGAAGATACTTCGGTAGTGCTCCCAAGACATCGCCAAGCCCTCCCACTTTGGCTACCGGGTAGCATTCTGCGCTTAAATGTATGATATGTTTCGGTTCATTCGGCATTGCGTTTCCTTTTTTTTAACACTAGGCCTGCCAGCGGGGGCAACGTAAATTGAGCCGACCAGTCTTTATTCATCCAGCGGACTGGTTCGGCCTGTACCGTCTGCTGCTCGACGCCGCTACCAAAATAATCACCATCGTCCGAATTGAGCAAAACCTCCCACTCACCCGGTGAAGGTACTCCGCATCGGTAAAAATAACGTACTATGGGTGTTAAATTTAAGATAATTAATAGATCATTCCCAGCGTCTATCCCTTTTCTTGCGTAAGCCACCACGGAATTGGAAGCATCTCCTTCTTCTATCCATTCAAAGCCCTCCGGACTAAAGCTGTGTTCATAAAGCGCCGGTTCGTTCCGGTACAGGTGGTTAAGTGCTTTAATAAACGTAAACATTCCGTGGTGTGGTGCGTATTGCATCAGATGCCAGTCCAGCGACTTATTATAGTCCCACTCGGCGGTTTGCCCGAATTCACATCCCATGAATAGCAGTTTCGTACCGGGATGTGTGTACATATATAAATAGAGCGACCGCAGGTTTGCAAACCGCTGCCATTCGTCACCCGGCATTTTATGAACCATTGATCCCTTTCCGTGCACCACTTCGTCGTGCGACAGCGGCAACATAAAGTTCTCGTGGAATGCGTACAGCATACTGAATGTAAGCTGCCCATGGTGATGCTGCCGATACAGCGGATCACGACTGAAGTATTGTAACGTGTCGTGCATCCATCCCATCATCCATTTCATCCCAAACCCCAGTCCGCCGCTGAACGTCGGGCGGCTCACTCCCGGCCATGAAGTAGATTCCTCAGCAATGGTTTGCACATCGGGAAAATGACTGTAAACCGCCTCGTTTAATTCCTTAAGGAAGCCAATTGCCTGCAAATTTTCACGGCCACCGTATTCGTTCGGTACCCACTCCCCTTCGTTGCGCGAATAATCCAGGTAAAGCATGGAAGCCACAGCATCTACCCGAAGGCCGTCTGCATGATATCTCTCCAGCCAAAACAATGCATTGCTGATAAGGAAGGACCGGACCTCATTCCGTCCGTAATTGAAGATGTAGGAACTCCAATCGGGATGATAACCTTGTCGGGGATCGGCATGTTCATATAGGTGAGTTCCATCAAACCGGAACAGGCCGTGTGCATCCCCCGGAAAGTGCGATGGCACCCAATCCAGCAATACCCCTATGCCATTCAGGTGTAATTGTTCGATCAGGTACATCAGATCTTGGGGAGAACCGTAACGCGATGACGCGGCAAAATATCCTGTAATCTGATATCCCCACGACGGGTAATAGGGATGCTCCATAATCGGAAGCAGTTCCACATGGGTAAAGCCGGTTTCTTTTATGTATTCAACCAAACGCCCCGCAATATCCCGGTAAGTTAACAATTGCTGGGGGTTATCCGGATCACGTATCCAGGAGCCTACGTGCATTTCATAAACCGAAAGGGGTTTATTAAGTGCATTGTACTCATGCCGTGCACGCATCCATTCGTCGTCGGCCCATTCATACCAGGTCGTGGAGACGATGGAAGCGGTTCTTGGAGCACGTTCCCATTGCAGCGCAAACGGATCGCCTTTTTCGAGTACTTCGCCCTGATAAGAACGGATGTGGTATTTATAAAGTTCGCCCACGCCCACACCGGCGATATATCCTTCCCATATACCCGATCCATCCCATCGGACGTATAAGGTATGGGAGTACGGATTCCAACCGTTGAAATTGCCAACGACTGAAACGGATTCGGCATTAGGAGCCCACACCGCGAAGTAGGTTCCTCCATTGCCGTTCCGAAGGAAGGTATGCGATCCAAACTTCTCATATAGTTTGAAATGCCTGCCCGCTTGGAAGAGGCTTACATCAAAATCCGTGAATAACGAATAGACTTCTACCGAACCCTTCATAACAATTTAATTTATAATTGGTCAACAATGGCATCCACAGATCCGGCCAACTACCCGCTGATCTGTATGTTCCGGAAATCCTTTGGTACTTTCAGTATATACCTTCCCTTGGCATCTGATTCAGCGGAAACTGGCGTATCGTCTACTTTTACCTCCTTCACTTTGAAAGGCAGGGCGACAAGGTGCAGATCGTACGTATCGTATTTTTCCGAATGCAATCCCTCTTCATACTGATTGATGTTCAAGCCATTGGCAGTTCCTTTTACGACGAATTTCTTCTCCAGATAGATTTGTTGCTCGTATGCAAAGGTATCACCATGGTCTTCGTAAAGGTAGGAATTAGCTTCCTTTGAGGTGTGATACACCACCAACTTAAGTGAGTCTATTTTCTTTTCGTTGACGTACTGCATAACGGGGTATTCTGGCAGCACAGTTCCGGCTTTGATAAATATCGGCATTTTATCGATCAGTGTAACCACTTCATGTTCTTGTCCTCCCTTCAATAAGCGGTCATCCCAGTAATCATACCACTCCCCCGCAGGCAGGTACACCATTTTGCTTTGCTGTCCGGGATGTAACACCGGCGATACCAGTATTTTATCTCCGAAGCAAAATTCTTCTTCCCGTTGAATATTGCTATCCAAACACTGTTCAACCATGGTTATTGGCCGGAGGATGGGGAAGCCGTATTTAGTATGTTCCCAAAATACGGAGTAGATGTAAGGCAACAGCTTATATCGTAGCTCGATGAATTTGCGATTGAGTGCTTCATATTCTTTCCCAAAGCTCCACGGTTCGCGTTCGGCGGTATCGCCTGCGGAGTGCGCGCGCATAAAGGGAGAAAATACGCCAAACTGGATCCAGCGGGTGAATAATTCAGCATCCGGCTCGCCGCTGAAGCCTCCGATATCCGTACCGCAGAAAGGCATGCCAGACATTGATAGCCGCTGGAGCTGCAACGCACCGAGGCGTAGGTGTTCCCAGGTAGCTACGTTATCGCCCGTCCATACCGATGCATAGCGCTGCGTGCCGGCGTATGCAGCACGGGTAATGGTAAATGGGCGTTTTTTCTGAAACAGTTTCTTCAATCCTTCATATGTAGCGCGGACCATCTGCATGCCATAGACGTTGTGCGCTTTGCGGTGCGACCCACGGTAACCATCGAAATTGTGGCGCACATCGTTGGGGAATGTACCCCTGCCAAATACAGCAGGTTCATTCATGTCATTCCACACCCCCGCGACGCCAGCTTCCACCAACCCTTTGAATAGCCCTCCCCACCATTCACGTACCTCTTCGTTCGTGAAATCGGGAAATTGGCAACGACCCGGCCACACATACCCTTCCATAAAATAGTCGTCGCCCCTACGGCAGAAATAGCGATTTTTCTTCCCCTCCCGGAATACCCAGTAGTTTTCGTCAACTTTTATCCCCGGATCTATAATTACTAC
The DNA here is from genome assembly GCF_014642075.1 of Parapedobacter defluvii. Taxonomy (GTDB): domain Bacteria; phylum Bacteroidota; class Bacteroidia; order Sphingobacteriales; family Sphingobacteriaceae; genus Parapedobacter; species Parapedobacter defluvii. The sequence goes on from NZ_BMIK01000018.1 coordinate 14,573, forward strand.
GGTACGAAAACCATCGTCTGCCAGCTCCTTGATCATTTTCTTGGGGTCAGGAAAATACTTTTTATTCCACGTAAAGCACCGGTAACCGTCCATGTAATCAATATCCAGGTAAATGGCATCGCATGGAATCTGACGTTCACGGAAGTTCCTTGCCAAGTCTTTCACCTTGCTTTCAGGATAGTAACTCCATCGGCATTGGTGGAATCCCAATGCCCAAAGGGGCGGCAGGTAATGCGTACCGGTTAAGGTGTGGTAACGCTTCACCACATCCATCATGTGCGGCCCATGTATATAATAGTATTGCAACTCGCCACCTTCCGACCAAAAGCTGGTTTGATCATGCGCTTCTGCAGCAAAATCAAAATAAGTCTTGAATGTGTTATCAAAGAAAATACCATAGGCATCTCCCCCATGCAAGCCAATATAAAAAGGGATACTGCGATATAACGGATCCTGATGAAACTGGAAGGAATACGTATCGGAATTCCAATTAACAAACCGCTTTCCACGGAGATTCAGATGAGTAGGTTTGTCTCCCAACCCGTAAAATGCTTCGTTGGCCATTGCCGACTTGGTGGAATACACGTAATATCCGCCGAAATCGGGATTTTCTTCCCAATGCATGGGCGCATAGTCTTTACTGTACTCCTTCCCTTCGCGATCGGTAAAGGAAACCAAAAAATCTGCCTTATTAATAACACAGGTAACGGTGTTGGTCTTTACGCGATATGCCTGTTGGTCTTCTTCAAAATTATAGACGGCAACGTGTTGGTCGGATTGGGGCACTGCATAGGAAAAGTCCTCTAAAAATTGCCCCTTAGGCGCCAAACGTACCCGTATAATCTCATCGCTGACCACCTTTATCTCCACGCTTGCGCTGCCATCGTTAAAGTAATAGTTATTATTTTCCTGATGGTATCCCGCTACGGGCCCTAAATAGTTCTTCACGATTTCCGGCAGATCCAATACCGGATTATTGACATGCTGTATACCTTCTTCGAGTACCTGCGTACTGTTATTATCTGCTTCTTGTTGTTTGGTCAAATCCTTCGCCATAAATTGTCTCTTCCTTTTTTGATTTAGCCAAAGTACATTTTTTGTTGAATTAATACAATTTATCAATACATAAATTAATTTCCAATATTTTTTGTTTCCCGGCACTTACCTTTTATATTTGCCGAATTATTCCACCATGCGATTATTAATAGTAAACATGAGTGCTTTCTTCCATCACGTACATTTCCATCATCGCCCCTGCGGCGAATGATAACCTGTATGTTTCTACGTGAAGCAAAGAATCCCGAATGTTAGTCTTTATTAATAATTATAATTAAACTCCTTGAAAAATCTAAAAATAGCCATCCAAAAATCCGGCAGGCTCAATGAAAAGTCGGTACAACTGCTTAAAAACTGCGGACTTAACTTTGAAAATTATAAAAGCTCGCTAATCACCACCGTATCCAATTTCCCGTTGGAAATCCTTTTCTTACGGGATGACGACATTCCCGAATATGTACAGGATGGAATTGCCGACTTAGGCATTGTCGGCGAGAACGTAATTGCGGAAACCGAAGCCGAGGTACGCTATTTACAACGGCTTGGGTTTGGCCGATGCAGTCTGAAAATCGCAGTACCCAGTCGTAGTGACATCCGCGAACTGTCTGATTTGAACGGCAAAGCCATTGCTACTTCCTATCCTACTATTCTTCAGAAATTCCTGACCGAAAACAAGATTACTGCTGATATCCGGATGATTTCAGGTTCGGTCGAAATTTCGCCTGCCCTGGAACTGAGCCATGCCATTTTTGACATTGTCTCCACAGGCGGAACGCTGCGCAGCAACGGGCTGGTACCCTTTGCCGATGTCATGACATCGGAAGCCATATTAATCAGCAAGAACGGCATTGATAGCAATCCGGTGGTCCGGGAATTGATGCAGCGCATCCAGTCCGTTCTCCGGGCCGCAGAAACGAAATACGTCGTACTGAACGTCGAACGCGATAACCTGGACGAGATTATTTCGCTGTTGCCGGGTGTTAAAAGCCCTACCATCGTGCCCCTCGCAGAAGAAAACTGGGTTGCCGTACACACCGTCATATCTGAGCAGGATTTCTGGGAAAAAATCAATAAACTGAAGGCTGCGGGTGCCCAAGGGATTGTCGTGATGCCCGTAGAGAAGATTATCATGTAAGGACGCCATGTTACAGACCTACCGCTATTCCACACTGCAAGAAACCGACTTCGAACGGCTTTTGGCACGCAATACCGACCCGTCACGCGGCATAGAGCAATTGGTGATGGAGATCATCGGAGATGTAAAAACAAATGGGGATGCCGCACTTAAGAAATATGCAGAAAAATTTGATGGGGTACAGTTGACCCGGCTTTATCTGGAAGCCAACGAAATCGCTTCTTTAGCCTCAACTATAGGCAGGGAACAACAGCGTGCCCTGGAAATAGCCTTTGCCAACATCTACCGGTTCCACGAAACCCAATTACGCAAGGAACGCTCCATCGAGACGATGCCCGGTGTCAAATGCTGGAGAGAGCCCCGTCCAATCGAAAAAGTAGGATTATACATTCCCGGTGGGTCAGCGGTTTTGCCCAGCACGCTGCTTATGCTTGGTGTACCCGCTCGCATCGCAGGCTGCAAGGAAATTGTGGTTTGTTCGCCCCCGCAGGCGGACGGCAAGATAAACGGCTATATCGCCTATTGCCTGCAACTGCTAAAGATCGATCGGATTTACCTGGTAGGTGGTGCCCAAGCGGTGGCTGCGATGGCTTACGGTACCGAAAGTGTGCCTAGGGTAGACAAAATTTTCGGGCCCGGCAACCAATACGTCACCAAAGCCAAAAGCCTGCTACAAGGGTTGACCAATGTGAGTATTGATATGCCTGCGGGCCCTTCGGAAGTGCTAGTCATTGCAGACGACTCGGCCAATCCGGAGTATGTGGCCGCTGATCTGCTTGCGCAAGCGGAGCATGGTGCAGATAGCCAAGCGATATTGGTGAGCACAAACGAGCAACTAATTGACAAGGTACAGGTGACTTTGAAAACACAACTTGCCTTGCTGCCCCGGGCGGCGGTAGCGGAAAAAGCCCTTGCGAACTCATATGCCATACTCTGCGCGAATCTTGAGGAAGCCATAGCCTTCAGTAATCAGTATGCCCCTGAGCATCTGATTATTGAAACGGACAACTGGGTGCCACTATTGCGGAAGGTCAGCAACGCCGGATCGGTATTCGTGGGACATCTGACACCTGAAAGTGTGGGGGATTATGCTTCCGGCACCAACCATACCTTGCCTACCAGCGGCTATGCCCGCTCGTACTCAGGTGTCTCGGTGGATGCTTTTGTTAAAAAAATCACATTTCAGCACCTCACTGCTGAAGGATTGCGAAATATCGGCCCTACCGTGGAAATTCTAGCTGAGTTAGAAGGTTTACAAGCGCATAAAAATGCGGTGTCTGTACGATTACATTAACAGGCAGCGAATCTTGACATGAATGGTAAAATTCCGTATCTTTGTAAGCTATTTCATAACATGGGGTCGACCGGAATTGACAGGATGGAGACGATTATGTAAGCATGCAGCGCGTTGGAAGTATGGCGCTTTAATCTCAACTTTCAGACTTATAAATGGCGAAAATAACTACGCCTTAGCTGCCTAATTTAGAATTAGCTCAGCTTTTGTCCCGCTCACGCTTGGTTTCGTAGTGTAGCATCCGGGGCATCGATCACGGAACTGGCTGATCCGGCGTTGCGACGGATCGGCGAGAAACAGCAACTAAGGAAAACGGTATAGGCGAGCGACCGGCCTTCCCTTTCCCGACAATGAAACGGAAGCTAAGCATGTAGAAAGCGTATATTGTACCATGTCTGGACGAGGGTTCGAATCCCTCCGACTCCACAGTATCAGGGCCCCTTACAAAGGGCCTTTTTTATTTTTTAAGGGAGGGACGAGAACCCGATGAGAGGGTTCGAACTATTCTCTGAGGAGCCTTCGTATGTGGCACGAGCGACGCGAACAATCCCTCCGACTCCTTACAAAAAATACATTTTTTCCGAAACAATCCCCTTAGGCTGTCCGTTCCTTTCTAAGGACAGCAATTGTTAAACTGATAAAGAGGAGGACGATTATGCGACGGTTGCTTTTTAACACGGTGACCTGTTTGTTGTTTTTTACAGCTTGCGAGAAAGACGAAGGGTCCGATCAATCCATGACCCTATACTCGGACTTTTCGGACGGTAAAGACGGTTGGCAAGCCGGATTTTCCGAATACAGCGGCGAAAATGCGGAAAGCTACGAATTAGCGGAAGGAATCGCACCGTTGCCACCCCCATTGGATGAAACCAAGATGGCTTACCGGATTTCGGGCATGAACCGCAGTGACGACCTTTTCATGTACCTCACCAAACGGGTACAGGGTCTTGAACCCAACGTCACTTATAAAGGGAAATTCACACTTCAGATCGCGTCTGATGCCAAGAGCGGCGGTGTAGGAGCCGGCGGAGCTCCTGGCGAGTCGGTAGGTTTAGGTATAGGCCTTACCGTTGATCAGCCCCTATCCGCTCCGGACGAGGATAATTTCTATCGGATGAATATTGATAAAATCCAACAGTGCTGCACCGATGGAACTGACATGAAAGTAATTGGAGATGTTTCCAACGGCACGGATGACTATGTATATACGCTTATTGAGCGAACCGGCGAATTTTCAGCGACCACCGACCACCAAGGTGTTCTATGGATTATCATCGGTACAGATTCCGGTTATGAGGGCAAAACCACATTATATTACTCCGATATCGAAATAATTCTCGAAAAAACATAGGAAAGATCTAGCAAACCCCTTGATAATCAAAAATAATATCTCTACCTTTGCCGTCCTTAAAATACATTTAGGACAAAAGTAAAATTTAAAATTGTAAATGCCTACTATTCAACAATTAGTTAGAAAAGGTAGAGTAGCTCTGGAGGATAAGAGTAAGTCCCCAGCGTTGGACAGCTGTCCACAGCGAAGAGGCGTGTGCACACGCGTGTACACCACTACCCCTAAAAAACCAAACTCAGCAATGCGTAAAGTGGCCCGTGTGCGCCTTACCAACGGAAAAGAGGTGAACGCATACATCCCTGGCGAAGGCCACAATTTGCAAGAACACTCCATTGTATTAATCCGCGGTGGTCGGGTAAAAGACCTTCCCGGTGTGCGTTACCACATCATTCGTGGTGCGTTGGATACGTCGGGTGTTGCCGGACGTAACCAACGCCGTTCTAAATACGGAACCAAACGTCCGAAACCCGGACAGCCGGCTGCTCCGACAAAAGGCAAAAAATAATTAAACGGAGGATAATAAGATGAGAAAGTCAAAACCAAAGAAAAGAATCATTTTACCTGATCCGAAGTTTAATGATGTTCAGGTAACGCGTTTTGTCAATAACATGATGATTGACGGCAAGAAATCACTTGCTTATACCATATTCTACAAATCGATGGACCTGGTCGAAAAACGGACCAGCGAAAATGGTTTGGATACCTGGAAGAAAGCACTCAACAATGTGATGCCTTCTGTCGAAGTAAAATCCCGTCGTGTAGGGGGAGCCAACTTCCAAGTACCTACGGAAGTCCGCCCCGAGCGTAAGGTTTCGCTGGGCATGAAATGGCTGATCAGCTTTGCGCGCAAACGTGGTGAAAAAACCATGTATGAGAAGCTGGCTGCTGAAATCATTTCCGCTTCCAAAGGCGAAGGTGCAGCTGTAAAGAAGAAAGAAGATACGCACCGCATGGCGGAGGCCAACAAGGCATTCTCGCATTTCAGGTTCTAAATTTCGCAAGATAACCCAATGAAACCACACCGATTTGAAGGACGACGTAACTACCTCCTAAAATCGGTGTGTTTTTTTAGCGAATCAACAGCTTTAGCAACATGTCAAGAGATTTAAAATACACAAGAAACATTGGTATTGCCGCTCACATCGATGCAGGCAAGACCACAACCACCGAGCGCATCCTTTTTTATGCCGGTGTAAATCACAAACTCGGTGAAACACACGAGGGTTCTGCAACGACAGACTGGATGGCGCAGGAACAAGAACGCGGCATCACGATCACGTCAGCAGCAGTCACGGTATTCTGGAATTACCGCGGCAACAAGTACAATGTTAACATCATCGATACACCGGGACACGTGGATTTCACCGTTGAGGTAAACCGTTCTCTCCGGGTATTGGATGGATTGGTTTTCCTGTTCTCAGCCGTTGACGGTGTAGAACCCCAATCTGAAACAAACTGGCGACTGGCGGATAACTATAAGGTACCCCGTATCGGATTCGTCAACAAAATGGACCGTTCAGGTGCTGATTTTCTTAACGTCGTAAAACAAGTTAAGGAAATGCTTGGTTCGGAAGCAGTTCCCTTGCAGTTACCGATCGGATCCGAAGATAACTTCAAAGGTGTAGTGGACTTGATCAACAACCGGGGCATTGTATGGAATGAAGAAGATAAGGGAATGACCTTTACGGAAGTCCCCATCCCTGACGATATGGTGGACGAAGTAGCCCAGTGGCGCGAAAAATTGCTCGAATCTGTAGCTAGCTACGATGAGTCATTGATGGAGAAATTCTTCGATGATCCAAATTCCATTACCGAACGGGAAGTGTTGGACGCTTTGCGTAAGGCCGTTCTTGACAACTCCATTGTTCCCATGGTTTGCGGTTCTTCTTTCAAGAACAAAGGTGTACAGACCATGCTGGATTTTGTGATGGAATTGCTTCCCTCCCCTGTGGATCAAGAAGCTGTTGGAGGTACGGATCCTAGAACCGGCAATGAAATTATCAGGAAACCGGACGAAAAAGAACCGTTTGCAGCCTTGGCATTTAAGATTGCTACCGATCCTTTTGTTGGCCGCTTATGCTTCATCCGTGTATATTCAGGCAATCTGGAGGCAGGTTCTTATGTATATAACAGCCGGTCGGACAACAAGGAACGGATTTCCCGTATTTTCCAAATGCATGCCAATAAGCAGAATCCCATTCCGAACATCGGTGCGGGAGATATCGGTGCGGTGGTAGGCTTTAAGGATATTAAAACCGGTGATACCCTTTGCGACGAGAAAAATCCGATCGTGTTGGAATCCATGGTATTTCCTGAGCCGGTTATCGGTTTGGCCATTGAGCCTAAAACGCAAGCGGATGTTGATAAATTAGGGGTTGCTCTTGGCAAATTGGCTGAGGAAGATCCTACTTTCCGTGTTCAGTCTGATGAGGAAACCGGTCAAACTGTCATTTCCGGAATGGGTGAATTGCACCTTGATATCCTGATTGACCGTTTGAGACGTGAATTCAAGGTAGAAGTAAACCAAGGAGCACCGCAGGTGGCCTACAAGGAATCCATCACGGGCACTACGCAACACAGGGAGGTATACAAGAAGCAAACCGGTGGACGCGGTAAATTTGCCGATATCCAAGTGGTTGTCTCACCGGTTGATCCGGATTGGGATGTCGTTAAGTCTCCGCTGCAATTTGTGAATGAAATCGTAGGTGGAGCTATTCCCAAAGAATACATCCCATCGGTACAAAAGGGTTTTGAAGCTTCGATGGTCAACGGCGTACTAGCCGGATATCCGTTATCAAGCATGAAAGTACGTCTGATCGACGGTTCATTCCACGCAGTTGACTCCGATTCCTTATCATTCGAAATCGCAGCGCGTACCGCATTCCGTGAAGCGCTTCCGAAATGCCGTCCTGTATTGATGGAGCCTATCATGAAGATCGAAGTACTTACCCCTGAAGAAAACATGGGAGATGTAATGGGTGACTTGAACCGTCGCCGCGGTCAGTTGCAAGGTATCGATACACGTGCGGGATCACAGGTGATTAAGGCCCTCGTACCGCTTTCCGAAATGTTTGGCTACGTTACGCAATTGCGTACCATTACTTCCGGACGTGCTACCTCTACGATGGAATTTGACCATTATGCTGAAGCACCGAAGAACATTCAGGATGAGGTGATTGCCAAGGCAAAAGGCAAAGTAAACGTTTAACACGAATAATAAACACGACTGCCCGTTGTAAATAGCTCTAACGGGCCAGTCTTAACTTTCAAACAAATAGCATGAGCCAACGAATCAGAATCAAATTGAAATCGTACGATTACAACTTGGTAGACAAATCTGCCGAGAAAATCGTTAAAACTGTAAAACCTACAGGTGCCGTGGTAAGCGGTCCCATTCCCTTGCCTACTGAGAAGAAAGTGTACACTGTTTTGCGTTCACCGCACGTGAACAAAAAAGCCCGTGAGCAGTTCCAACTCTGTGCCTATAAAAGGTTGTTGGACATTTACAGTTCCAATTCAAAAACAGTAGATGCTTTGATGAAGCTTGAATTACCAAGCGGTGTAGAAGTAGAAATCAAAGTGTGATGATTTCATGTTAAAACAGAAATGGCTCGCCGGATCCGGCGAGCCATTTCTGTTTTAAAAAAGGTTTATCTCACTTATAAAGCAAATCCCAAACCTACAGTCCATACGCGATTGGTTTGTTTCGCATCGCCTCCACCATCGGGAGTCAAATCGGTAAGACCTAAGCCGTACCCACCATGAATCATCAGACCGTTGGTCAATTGGAAACCGCCTATGAAATTCAAGCCAAAATCTGTACCTTTTAAGGTACCGTCTTTGCCGAAGTCAAATTCAGTCTGCGCGGATCCCCAATTGGAATCGTATTTATTCTTTCCGGAAATACCAAAAGCCACATACGGTCCGGCACCGATAAAGAAACTACCTGCATTTTGAACCGGAAATTTGGCAACCGCATTCACAGGAACCTCAATCCACATCGTATTCTGCGTCCATTCCAAATTATCATTGTCTACAAACTTAGCACCTTTTCCCTGCAACGACACACCGGGTTGAATATAGAACCAATCGGTTGCAATGGGTGCATCCAAAAAAGCAGTAACGTGAAAATTTGTAGATGATTTGGTTTCAAACGAACTGTTATCGCCGGAAAAATTGTACTTGGGAAAATTCACCCCCGCCTTAATCCCAAATCCCATCGGTTGTCCCTGAGCGAAGGCACCTACTGAAATTCCCACTGCCATTATTGCTAATACTAACTTTTTCATAGTAATTCTCCTCATTTTTAAACTCAATTTAATAGTATCCAAAAAACAATAATCAGATTACAAGATATGCGCCACAGCTTCAAAAATAGCATCAAATAGTTAATTATCAATGAATTAATATAAAAATTTCCACAGAGGAAAAGTGTATGCATTATTATACACTTACCCTAAAGTATACAATGTTTTACACCGATATGCAAATAGGCATTCTTCTTCTTCCGATTGTCAATAATTTATCTTAGCTTTGCAGACCTTTGTAAAAAGGGTCGGGTGGCCGAGTGGCTAGGCAGAGGTCTGCAAAACCTTTTACAGCGGTTCGAATCCGCTTCCGACCTCGTTTAAAAAACAATAAAGATAAAGAAAATGGGAGTTACACGCTTAAAAAGAAAAGACAGAAGGAATAAGGTTGTTGCAAAAAACCAAGTTCAGTTTTTGAAGCTTGGCCGCAATCTCGAAACGGGCAGCCGTTCAAAAATGCCTGCCGGAAGCCAAATTGTCAAGAACAACGAAGTATTGGCTAAGCTGGAAGCCGAATCCAACAAATAACCCTCTGTCGACCGACGGAAGTTTCATAGATTTTTTAATATATCCGCCAAATGGCGGATTTTTTCTTTTGAGGCTTCCCATGCCTCATTGCCCATTCCACTTACTGCTTCATTTACATAGCTCATACCACTGTGTCGAACAACTTTGGCTGATGCATGGAAACTGGTTGCACCCGTTGTGTGCACCATTACCATTATGTTATCGGCATTGATACCCGATCCAGGCATAATTTCAATCCGTCCGCCTGCACGTTCAACCAATTGTTTGATCAATTGAGCCCCTTCCTGCGCTGTATTTCTCATGCCTGAGGTAAGCAGCCGTCTACAGCCGCACGCAATAATGGATTCCAACGCTTCAAATGGTTCTCTGCAAACATCGAAGGCTCGGTGAAACGTTACATACATAGGATGAGCCATTGCAGCTAATTCGGTGGTCCTCTCTTTATCTATACGGCCATCCGCATGCAATAAGCCTATTACCACACCATCACATCCTACCTCCTTACAAAACAGGACATCCGCTTTCATCTCTTCAAACTCGGTATCGGAATACAAAAAATCGCCCGCTCTTGGCCGGATCAGCACGTGCATACCGATGGTCAGTTGCTGGCGTGCGAGCCGGATCTGCCCGGGTGACGGTGTCGTCCCTCCCATTTCTAGGTTTTGACAGAATTCGACACGATGAGCTCCTCCGTCCTGCGCAGCTAAGGCCGACGTAACGGAATTAGCACAAATCTCCAATTGATAAACGTTATGCATTATCCGGATTATGTATGTAAGTGGTCAAAGGTAACAAAAGAGATAGACAAAAAAACGAGATATTATTTGTAATTGGTCTTAATAACACATAGTTTTGTCATCTATTTATAATAAGGCTAAATAAATGGTTCGCTTGTCCGCCATACTCACAGGCATGTTATTCATGACCTTTACGCTGAAAGCGCAAGAAGATGTCCATCCTAAGAGTACAGATTCGTTAAACTACGGAATGCTTGATGAAGTCGTCGTAACGGGCCAATTTGGTCCTAGGTCGGTCAAAAACTCAGTTTACCGCGTACGAACCATTTCTCAACAGCAGATCCAGTTACGAGCTTCCACCACGGTAGAAAATATCCTGAACACACAACTGGGTATCCGGTTTACAAACGATATGGCGCTCGCGGAAACAGATATCAAATTGATGAATATGAGCGGCCAGAATATCAAAGTTCTGGTAGATGGTATTCCGATGCTCGACCGCGGCAGTATCCGCCAAAGCCTCAGCCAAATTGATGTTAACACCATTGAACGCATCGAGATTGTGGAAGGCCCAATGTCTGTGACTTATGGCAGTGACGCACTGGCGGGTGTTATCAATATTATCACCAAATCGGGTGGTCAGCAGAATCTACAAGTATCTGCGAGAATACAGGAAGAAACAGCAGGAGATGAGTACAGTTTCATGCAAAAGAGGGGAACGCATAACGGAAATGCTGCGATCACCTGGCAAAACCAGCATTGGCGCGCAACAGCGAGCGGCACGCAGAATAATTTCGGTGGTTTCCAAGGAACCGGAGAAGGCCGTGCCAAAGAATGGGCACCAAAAGATCAGCTGTTGTTGTCTGGTGCGCTGGGATATCGAAACACCAAAGCCGGCACAAATTACCGGCTTAGCTATCTTGACGAAGACATTGCTAAACGAGGCCCGTTGAATACTTCAAACTATAAGGCGCTTGATCAAAATTATATCACCAAACGATATAACCACAGCCTGCAATCGGATTGGCAGTTTTCAGATCAACTGAATCTATCTGCATCAGCATCCTACCAAGACTATAGGCGTCGAACCCGATCTATCCTCCGCGATTTCCGCAACGGAACATCCGAATTAGCCGATGGAGCGGGGCAACAGGATCTTGTCAAATTCAATTCCGTATTTTTCAGAGGCACCGTTCAGTATCAGTTTTCGGATAAATTGCAATTTCAACCCGGTATCGAAATTAACAGTCAACAGGGTAATGGACAACGCATCTCAGGCGAGCCGCGTATTTCCGATTATGCATTCTTCGTTTCGTCAGAATGGAATCCGTTGTTATGGCTGCATTTACGGCCGGGGTTGCGGTTCACTAAAAATTCAGTATATAACGCCCCTCCGGTAATTCCTTCATTGAATGCAAAGATCAACTTCAGTAATAACTGGGCTATACGTGCGGCTTATGCACGCGGTTTCCGGGCACCTGCACTACGCGAATTATATTTCACATTCTTTGATTCGAATCATTCCATCGAAGGCAATACAGACCTAAAGGCTGAATACTCACACAGCTTTAACGCCTATCTATCATGGGAACCACTTACTGGCCATAGCATCTTGGTCAACAGTACACTAGGCGGTTTTTTTAACCGTTTTGAAAACCTAATTACCATTTCGGGGAAACCGGATGACCCTTCGATCAATACCTACGCCAATATTGATCATTTTAAAACTGCCGGCATCACATGGGAAAATAAGTTGGTTTGGAAAGACCTGGATGCTACTTTCGGTTTCTCTTACATATCGCGGGAAGATGATCTATCCAATACGTTGAGTGACGTACCATCCCTTGTATGGCAACCAGAGGTAAATGCAAATATCTTCTATCAGATTCCAAAATGGGGTTTAGGCATTAACGCGTTTTATAAACTAAACGGAAAGCTATACGACTATATCATTGACGGAAACAATCAATTATTCAAGGCCGCAACGGAGGCCTACCATACGATGGACTTAAGCGTCAACAAGGTATTAATTAAACACTTGACGTTGGTGGGTGGAGTACGAAACCTCTTCGACGTGACACGCATACGAAATACGTCCCCCGGAACCGGTGATGCACATGGCGGAGCTCCCGGTGCAACAGCTATCAGTTACGGACGTTCTTTCTTCCTGGGCATCAACGTACAATGGTCCAAATAAGTTATGTCAGCAATTTTGTATCTCAAATAAATAACAAAAACATGAAAACAAAAACACATCTTTTCAAATACCTGGCCTTTGCAATCGGTGCAGCAGTCTTTTTTACGTCATGCTCGGACGACGAGGAGACAATTCCTGACATTCCACCATCTGAAGGCACCGAACTTACGCTCAACGGTGGCGTAGGCGGAAGCGCAGCCCAAAACATCGTTTTTGTGGATCTCAGCGCAGCTAAGCAAGATTCTGCTAAGCGGGAATCGTGGGATCTTGGCTTTTATTGCGGAAACGATTTTCGGGTAATTCTGAATAGTTCGAAAGGTGCAATTACTGCCCTAAATACACAGGAAACCGACATTAATGCGGTGACACCTGCCAAAGTAGATGTCAATGAACTCGCGCTGGGATTAAATTACGAAACGTATGAATTTATCGGATCATTTGATTTGATTGACGACACCACCGGAAACCTCAACAATACGGCAATTGATGCGATCTCGACTGGAGAGAATCCGGTGTACATCGTAAACACCGTAGGTGGTGCTACGGTTGACCCTGCAAATGTCTGGAAAGTAAAAATCAGCCAATCCACGAATGGATATTCAGTGCAGTATGCGAAATTGGATGCAACCAACGTCCAAACCATTGAAATACAGAAAGACAGTGAATACAACTTTAAACACTTCTCGTTTACCGGGGGCATTGTCAATGTAGAACCGCCAAAAACGGAATGGGATTTCTCCTGGGGATATACCATATATTTCACCATGTTGGGCACGGACCCCGTGCCATATAATAATTCAGATTTTATCAAACTTAACACGTTAAATGGTGTACAAGGTGCCATGGTAAAGGAAACAGACATCGCTTATGCAAGTTTCAGCGAAGCCAACATCTCTTCCATATCCTTTTCGGGCAACCAGAATGTAATTGGTGCAAATTGGCGTACCGTTCCTTCACCGACACCAGGTGTTGAAGCCGGCACAAAAAAAGACCGCTACTATGTAATTAAAGATGTAGCCGGAAATATTTATAAGTTGAAATTCAATAGTTTTACAGCGGAAGATGCCGGCAAGCGCGGATATCCCGAATTGGAATATCAACTGGTAAAACGTGGATAGTTTTCACCGATCCGTATATATATTTATTCCATTCAAATGCAGCCCGGATACGGTAGCTGCATTTGATGCATATCGACACTTACATGAATACTAACGTCCTTATTGCGGGAGTCATATTTTTTGCGGTTGCCTTTATGGCCTGCAACATCTCCCATACAACGGAATCCGGTCTGTCGGATTCTACAAAAATTGTCTCCACGAATGGAACACTTTCCGAAATCCTCGTTGGCTTGGGGTTTGAAGATAACATTGTCGGGGTAGATGTAGCGAGCACTTACCCTGCCCGCCTTCAACAAAAACCCAAAATCGGACACAACCGGGATATTTCTGCCGAAGGTGTGTTGGCATTGGATCCGGACCTGGTTGTTGGCATTTCTGATGTTGTAAAACCCCAGGTAGCCGAACAAATCCAGGCTACTGGCACCAAATTTTTACTCTTTGAGCATGAATATTCTAAGGAAGGCGCCAAACGGCTAATCCGGACAGTAGCCGATAGCCTTGGGCAAGCGGCAAAAGGCGATTCGCTTCTTCGGGAATTGGAAGCCGATCTTGCACATGTGGATTCCCTGACTGCTAACGCACAAGGCAAGCCCAAAGTCCTGTTTATTTACGCCCGTGGAACGGGCACTATGATGGTAGCCGGTCAACGGACACAGCTGGATGAAATAATTCAATTAGCGGGCGGGATCAATGCTGTACAGGGATTTGAGGATTTCAAACCATTAACGTCCGAAGCAGTTATTGCCGCAAATCCGGACGTGATCTTACTGTTTGACAGCGGATTGTCCAGCTTGGGTGGCATTGATGGACTGCTGCAGGTACAAGGCATTAGTGAGACGAATGCCGGAAAAAACAGGAAAGTGGTTGAAATGGATGGTCAATTCCTTACCGGTTTCGGCCCGCGTTTGGGCAAGGCAGTTATCGAGTTAGCAGAGAAAATACATTGAAAAACTACGGTCTTATACTTGTTTTACTCCTACTATTACTGTTCGGGGCATGCGTGTTATCCGTATGCATAGGTGCTGTTAAAATAAGTGCTTCGGAACTGTGGTCCATTATTGCACACCATAGCGGATTAAGTACATCCGGCAATTTTACCCGTCAGCAGGAAGCCGTATTACTCAACATCCGTCTGCCACGTGTCCTTTTGGGAGCAGTTGTAGGTGGTGTGTTAGCCATCGCGGGCTCCGCCTTGCAAGGCTTGTTCCGTAACCCACTGGCAGAGCCCGGGCTGATTGGAATTTCCTCCGGAGCTTCCCTATTCGCCGTAATGATGATCGTTTTGGAACATCGGTACTTCAGTTTCATGACCGCTGCATTGGGTTATCACGCACTAGCTATTGCCGCTTTTATTGGTGCCTGCATTACTACATTTGCCGTATACCGCTTAGCAGTTGGCAACGGAAAGGCAGACATCACCACATTGCTGCTGGCAGGCATTGCTATTAACGCGTTGGCGGGGTCGTTCACCGGGTTGCTGACTTATATGGCTACGGATGACCAGTTGCGTAACATTACCTTTTGGACATTGGGAAGTCTAGGGGGAGCCAGCTGGCAGACTCTCACCGGTGTCCTGCCGTTTGCAACGGTTTCGCTGGTTGTGTTACCTTTTTTTAGCAAGTCGCTGAATGCACTTGCATTGGGCGAATCACAGGCTGGACATATGGGCATCAACGTAACGGTATTAAAAAGACTGATCATCGTGATGGCAACATTGGGGGTCGGTGCATCAGTAGCCATATCCGGTATGATTGGCTTTGTTGGCCTGGTAATTCCACATATCCTACGGATGGCATTTTCGGCAGACCACCGGCTGGTCGTACCTGGATCCGCTTTGTTGGGAGCTTCTGTACTGGTCTTGGCCGACCTGGTTGCGCGCACCCTATTCGCTCCAGCCGAATTACCGATTGGCATACTGACCGCCATTATAGGGGCCCCGGTATTTATTTACATCATCTTAATCGAACGAAGAAAACGTGGAGGTATTTATTGATTTAGTATCGTTAAAAATAACTAACTTTATCTCCTGCATATTCGTTATTTGAATATAAATGATCGAAGTCAGAAACATACATTATGCTGTTGGTGCTGCAAAACTAGTTGAGAATATAAGTTTCGATGTGCAGCCGGGCGAAATGTTGGCTGTCATCGGTGCCAACGGGGCCGGAAAAAGTACCCTGCTCAAACTCTTGTGTAAGGAGATTTCCCCCACTAAAGGAGACATCTATATCCGTAAACGGTCCATTGAAACATACAAATTAGATGCACTCGCCAAATTTCGGGCGGTTTTGGCACAGATCAATACGCTTTCCATTTCTTTCAAAGTGCATGAACTGGTCATGATGGGTCGATATCCGCATTTCGTCCACAAACCCACGGAAGATGACCTCCGGATCGTCAAAACCGCAATGGAAGAGACTGGCATAACCGAGTTTGCCAACCGTGACTATAACACCCTTTCGGGGGGCGAGCAGCAACGGGTTCAGCTAGCCCGTGTCATCGCCCAGATCTATGACCAGCCCAAGGGCTTGCTTTTCCTGGACGAACCTACCAATGGGCTGGACTTGCTCTATCAACAGCAGATTCTTTCCTTAGCCCGAGGCCTTGCCAACCGTGGCTATTGCGTAATCAGCATCCTGCATGACATTAATTTTGCATCGCGTTACGCAGATAAGATAATGATCTTGAAAAAGGGAAAGCGCGTCGCCTTTGGAAAACCACAGGAGGTTATTACCTGCGAAAATATCCACGAAGCATTTAACATTCAGGTACGGCTGTTTCACGACGATGAATTTAAGTGCCCACTGGTAATTCCGTCAATGACTTTATCTGAACAGACAATAAGTAAATAACATTAACATGGAAAATACAACGATATCGCTCAAGGAGCAATACCAACAATTCAAAAACGAAAATCCAAAAGTACGTATCCGCGATGCTGCTAAACAATTAGGTGTTTCTGAGGCAGATTTAGTAGCCATAGGCGATTCCAACATAAGGTTAAGACCTGAGTTTAAAGAAATACTTAACGAGATCAGCACATTGGGGCATGTTATGGCCCTTACGCGTAATGACTATGCCGTTCATGAACGGCAAGGCACTTATACCAAGGCCTCTTTCAATGGTCACGTCGGTTTGGTGGCCAATCCCGATATCGATCTCCGATTGTTTATGAACGCTTGGCACTTTGGCTTTTCGGTACAAGAAGGTGACCGTCGCAGTTTCCAGTTCTTTGACAAAGATGGCAAAGCTGTGCACAAAATTTATCTTACCGAACAAAGTGATGTTCAGGCTTATGAGACACTGATTGCAACCTACAGGGCCCCCGAACAAGATGTGCCGCTGCAAACCGAAGAGATAGACAAATCCATTTCCGAAAGTCCGGACAGCGAGATTAATGTCGCCGGTTTCCAGCAGGCATGGATGGATCTAAAAGATACCCATCATTTCTTCGGCATGTTACGCGAATTTGGAGTCTCTCGACTTCAAGCTATGCGATTGGCCCCAAAAGAGTATGCCGTACAGATTTCCGTTCCTTCACTAAAGCGAATACTCGAAGGAGTATCGGAACGTGATCTGGAAATCATGGTATTTATTGGTAGCCGCGGTTGCATTCAGATTCATACCGGAAAAGCGAAGAAATTACTACAAACAGGCCCCTGGTTCAATATCCTAGATCCTGAATTCAACATGCACCTCCGCGAAGACGCTATTGAAAGTGTTTGGTTGGTTAAAAAACCAACGAAAGATGGTATTGTAACCAGTCTTGAAGCATTCGATGCTGACGGTAATATCATCGCACAATTCTTTGGCAAACGTAAGCCAGGGATTCCAGAACGTGAAGACTGGCGTCAGGTAGTAGCAGATTATACTATAAACGTATAGAAAAAAACACATTGATAATCAACAAATTAATTCATTGATTGAATTTTATTTATAATCTTTCTAAATAATTTATATCTTTGAAGCGTCAGGAAAGAAATGTGTCCTCGAATCAAAGGTCTATATATGGTTTGTTTTATATAGTTGTTTAGTTTAGTTAGTAGAAACCCCGCTGATGTGAATCACCGGGGTTTTATTAATGTGTTTTAGTTTTAAAGTATCTGCGCTGAAAAACCTTCCAAGATACGATTCTCATCTGGTTCTGACTCAAAAAGGTTCTCGATGCGAAATGCTAAGGCACCATAGATTTCCAGGCTGCTTTGCTTTTTATCATCGATCGCAGCTAGCTTCTGCTGACCTTCATTTAAAACCCGTTCAAAAGCCACTTGATATTCTTTTTTAATCGGCTCAGACGGTGGGAACACTTGAGCTAATGCATCTACCTGCCTACCGTTTTTCCAAAAACGGTAGCATACATGGGGTCCCGTTGCCAATCCTGTACTGCCAACATATCCAATTACCTGCCCCTGAGACACCCGCTGTCCTTTTCTCACCGCCCGTTTGCTCATATGCAGGTATTGGGTAGTATACACATTATCATGTTGAATTTTAACATAATTCCCATTACCTCCTCCGTATTGAGACTCAATTACCACACCCGCCGCGGTTGCCACAATCGGCGTACCATGAGGTGCAGCGAAATCTGTTCCAAGATGAGCCTTCCATCGACGTTGGACCGGATGAAACCTCCGCATGGTAAAGCGGGACGATATACGGCTATACTTCAAGGGTGCCTTCAGGAATGTCCGTCGGAGGCTCTTCCCGTTTTCATCGTAATATGCGCCCGGTTGCCCATCATTCGGCTCAAAATAAAATGCACGGTATTCTTTTCCGCCGTGGCCAAATACCGCTGATTGAATTCTGCCCGGACCTATTGGATTACCTTCAACGTACTTCCGTTCGTATACCAGCTTAAACCAATCACCCCGATTGATTCGATAAAAGTTAACGGCCCATCCGTATATCTCTGCTAATTGAACCGCCAAATCAGGACTAGCACCATTTGCTTCCAGTGTCTCATATAAGGAACTTTGAATGGCACCTGACACTGTTTCAATTTTAGTGTCCACAGCCTTCTGAGCTTTCCGGACAGAAATACTATCCCTTAAATCATATACCACATAGTCGATTGGATTGGGTTGATATACAAAATATGCGGCTTTACCTGTAGCATCTGTAAAAACTGTATAATCGTGTCCTGCCCCAATCTTACGTACGTCATATATTGACTTGGACTTATCTGCTAGGATTGAAATGGTTGGAAGGTCCACATGATACCGTTGGAGAATGTCTGACAAGAACTCGTTGCGCTTTACGGCGCTAGTTTCAATGGTATATCCTGTTATGGGTAAACCGTACAGTAAGCTAGCACTTACTTCGTGCTCAGCAATGTGGGGTGCCGTGGGCGATAGGTCTTCGGATTTAGTATCAAAAGACGAAAGAAAAATGAAACTGGCACCCAATACAATCACAACCAGCACAACCAGTGCAAGTACATTCTTTTTAAAAATCATTTCTTACTATAGGTAGTTCGCGTACTCAAAAGTTGATCCCGTGACTAATTTGAATTGGTTGACGGCTCGATTCCTACCGCCAGCACTTCTCATACATAATTAGTAATTGTGCAAATAAAGCAATTTATTTGAATACCTTACTTTTTTTAACATTTTTTTACACTTCGAACCCGTCTTATAGACCGATAAAATCTTATTTGTTTAGTGTAAATTAACAGTATATATAAATTCAATAATTATTTGGTTAATAATAAAATATAAAATTTAATTAAAGTTAGCATAGCAACTTTATACAAATCATACAACCTATTGTGAATCAACTGATAAATCTATACTTGCAGAAAATTATCTTCTGGTCAGCAACTTGTTAAGTACGGGCAATTTTAGCTATTCAAAAAAGATGACGCTAATTGTCTTTTCGTAACAATCCATCACCTGCTTGTTATCCACGGAATGGGAAGTGAACCCCTACTTCCCTACAGTTTTACTGATAGACGAAAATAGAAAAATATAGATCCTGATGAATACTTCCGCCGGTTGAATGCTCTCGGGGATACGCTTGGATGGCGGAGGAGTAATCCCCTGTCAGCTGCTGCTTCCTCTAACGGTTGGGAGTTTAAGTCAACACTAAATCGCTGCGACAAGCACAAGATAGAAACGAAAGAAAAGAAGAAATTAGGCATAAAAAAAGCCGCCTATTGAAGGCGGCTTTTTATCGTAAGCTAAAGAGGATTATTAAAATCTTTTCGATTTAATACGTGCCGCTTTGCCGGTAAGTCCACGTAAGTAATATAATTTTGAACGACGTACTTTTCCGTAGCTGTTTATTTCAATCTTCTCGATATTAGGTGAGTTAATTGGGAAAATACGCTCCACGCCTACACCGTTGGAAATTTTACGCACCGTGAAGGTTTGGTTGACTCCCACACTATTACGCTGAATGACAACACCTTGATAAATCTGAATACGCTCTTTATTCCCTTCGCGAATTTTATAGTGAACGCTAACGGTATCCCCAGCCTTAAATGCGGGAACCTCATTTTTCGTTACCGCTTGCTCTTCTACAAATTTTACTAAATCCATGATTTTGAGTAATTAATGACGATTATTATCCCGTAAAAATCGAGCTGCAATATTAGTGATTATTTTTTGAATACGGAAGTTGTTTTTAAAAAAAGAATTTGAAAGGTTTTTTGGAATTTAGATTTAATTTTTACCTTTGCAAACCCTTACGGGAACAGGGGGTGTAGCGTAGCCCGGTATCGCGTCCCGACTATGAGTCGGGAAGGTCGAAAGTCCGAGGCCTCCTTTAAACCGGCAAAAAATAAAGTTCGGGGTGTAGCGTAGCCCGGTATCGCGCCTGCTTTGGGAGCAGGAGGTCGTAGGTTCGAATCCTGCCACCCCGACAACATGGGTGTCAAAAGACACCAAAAATCCTCTAAATGAATCATTTAGGGGATTTTTTATTTTTACCCTGTATCAGTCTGGGGCAAAGGATAGCAAGGTGTTTTTACCCTATTCTTAACCCCGTTTCAAATACGTAGCTTTAACTTTTTTTGGGTATAAATAACTGTTTTTCAGTTGTTTAAATTTATTTTGATGCCTTTTGGTGCGTTTTGGTTTTGCCCGTCAATTCCAGCGACCGGGGGGCAGGGAAAAAAGAAAGGTAAAAGCTATGGTTACCCAAAACACTTTCGGAGTGTCCTTTTTCATCAAAAAGGACAAAGAGAGCAACGGCACAGCGCCGCTTTTCGCTCGAATCACGGTCAACAGTCTATCCACGCAGTTGTCGCTCAAAAGGCGCGTCGCAATTTCGGCTTGGCACCAGAAAGAGCAGCGGCTTGACGGCAATGAACAGGAGGACGTGGACACAAGGGAAAAGATGCGCCAGGTGCGCAACGGCCTCAACTCGGCCTACGACGACCTCGTTTACCGCTACAAGGCGGCAACGGCAGAGGAAGTAAAGGCCAAATACGAGGGGGGCGACGAGGAAGCCCATACGCTCCTATGGCTCATTAACTACCACGAAACGGAAATCGGCCCGACGCTCGAAGAGGGTACGATGAAAAACTACCGCTCAACCAAGAAATTCGTCAAGGAGTTCCTGCAAAAGAAAATGAAACGAGAAGATATCTCATTGGCGCGGCTTACGCCAAGGTTCATTGCCGAGTTCGACCTTTACCTGCGTCTAAAGAAACCCGAAAAAGGGCAGAAGAAATGTACGCACAACACGGTGATGAAGCACATGGAGCGGCTCAGGAAGATAATAACCATCGCACTGAAAAACGGATGGATGCCAGCCAACCCCTACGAGGGTTACGAGTACTACATCATCCCAAAGGACAGGGATTGCCTCGACGCGAACGAATTGGAACGTTTCAGGAATGTCAGGGCTGAACAGCCAAGCCATGTCATCGTCAGGGATATGTTCGTGTTCAGTTGCTACACGGGACTTGCCTATGCCGAAATCACCGCTTTGACCAGAGCGGATATTAAAAAGGACAAAGACGGAGAATGGTGGATAACGATGGTGCGCAAAAAGACCGTGAAATCAACGGAAAGGAAATTCCACATCCTGATGCTACCCGAAGCGGTGGAACTGATGGAAAAATACTGGAACCATCCGGCTGCCCTGAACAACGGAACGGTATTCCCACGCTACACCAACCAGACGATGAACCGTATTTTGAAAATCCTTGCGAAAGCCGCCAAGATAACCAAAAAGGTCACGTACCATTTAGCAAGGCATACGTTCGCCACCACCGTGACACTCGAAAACGGCGTGCCGATAGAAACGGTAAGTCACATGCTCGGACACGGCAGTATCCGGACAACGCAGATATACGCAAAAGTAAAGGTCAAAAAAGTGAGCAACGATATGAAAGCACTCAAAGGGAAAATGCACCCGCGAACGTTACAGGCGACGGGGTAACAATAAACGTCCTGCCCCATTATATTTTTGGGTAGTACCCAAAAGTCACCAAAGCGCACCAATCCGTATCGCCAGTATTGCATGAAAAAGCAATACTATGGCAACGGTAGAATTTGTAACGAAAGAGGATTTGGAGCAATTCAAGCGGGAATTATTCGCTGAATTGTGTAGGCCGATGTACAGGCCGCAAAAACCAAAAGAACAGAAGGAGTGGCTAAAAAGCTATGAGGTACGCAAGCTGTTGGGTATATCGCCCGGTACACTCCAAAGTTTAAGACGCAAAGGCACCCTGCGTTTTAGTAAAGTGGGAGGACTGATGTTTTACCGATACGAGGATGTGATAGAGATGATGAATCAAAGTAAAAAGTAAAAGTGCGTTTTTGCATTATATATTTTGCTTGATAACAAGAAAATTAATTTGAGAAATTGGAAAATGTTAACTACCTTTGTTAACACAACAAAATAATTGTGTTTATGATTCCTGATTTTACGCATGGCTCGGGACTAATATGGCCAGTGTTACCGCCGGGCATTTGGGATGCGAGCATTCTTGATATTGAAAGAAGATTTGCAATAAACGAAAGAAGAATATATTTATTCGATGGACTAAAGGCCGCACTCCAAAATTTGTTTGAGGCTGGAAGTCCCCAAGTTTTCTTAGACGGGAGTTATGTGACGGAAAAACCTCTGCCTAATGATTATGAGCTGTGTTGGGATACCGATAACGTAGACCCGAATATTTTGGATCCTGTGTTTTTGACATTCGAGCACGGAAGAAAAGAGCAGAAGGAAAAATATTTTGGCGAATTTTTTCCAACGTTAATGATAGAGGGTAATTCGGGGAAGCCCTTTCTTGATTTTTTTCAGATAGATAAGATTTCTGGTATGAGGAAAGGAATAGTAAGGTTGCAAAATTACTTAAAATAAGGGGGAATGATGATTACCAACGACAGACAATATAAGATTTCCAAGTCTCAAATTGAAAATTTTCAGACTGCGCTTGATGCATTTTCCGTTGCATCTGAAAATGCGGAAAATACCCATCCTAAAATACTTGAAGCGTATAAATCAGCAATCGAGTCACAACTCAATGATTTATTGGAAGAAGTAAGGGAATACGAAGACTTAAAGGCTGGACGTGTGGTTATGGCCGAAATCCATGACCTTTCAGGCTTGCCGTTAGCATTAATAAAATCGAGGATTGCTAATGGCCTTACCCAAGCTGAACTTGCGGAGAAACTTGGAGTTAAAATGCAGCAGATTCAAAAGTACGAGGCTGAACGATATAGCTCGGCAAGCCTAAAGACACTGTTGAAGATAGCTTCGGCTTTAGGAGTAAAAGTGAGTGCGGATGTACAACTGACGGATATGCCCCAACGGGAGAAATTTGACATAAAGAATTATCCGTTCAAACAGATGTATCAACGTAATTGGTTTAGTGGTTTTGTCGGTTCTCTGAATGATGCGACGATACATGCCCAAACTTTGCTGGAGAATCTCTACAAGTCAGCAGATATGGAATTTACCCCCCACGCTTTAACAAAGAAATCGGTTAGGACGGACGGAAAATTTAATGATTTTGCGTTAGATGCCTGGTATGCGAGAGTTATATCTAAGGCTAAAACTCAAAAAGTTTCCAGAAAATATGCAAGTGATATAATAAATGAAGATTGGTTGAGTAAACTCAGAGAATTGAGCAAAGAAGCTAATGGGCCATTATTGGCCGCAGAATATTTAAGAGAAAGCGGAATAAGATTTATCATAGAACAATCTCTTGAAGGAACGTATCTCGATGGAGCGGCAATGACCTTTGAAAATGATTCGCCGATTATAGCTATGACACTCAGATATGATCGGCTTGATAATTTTTGGTTTGTACTTTTCCACGAAATTGCCCATATATACCTCCATTTAAATGATACGGTCAATGTAATCTTTGACGATCTCGATGCCAATGTCGATGGAATAGAAAAAGAGGCTGATGATTATGCGTTGAATGCCCTAATATCAAATGACTTATGGAAGAAATCGTTAATCCGATTTAACCCTACGGAGAAAGGAATCATTAATTTGGCTAATTCCTTGAATATTAATCCTGCGCTAATCGCTGGTCGGTTAAGAAAAGAAAGAAATTCATTTTTTATATTCAATGAATTAATAGGACAAGGAAAAGTGAGAAAGTGCTTTATAAACGCGATAAATTATTGAATTATGAACCCTGAATTCTATTTACCAATATTAAAATCAAAAGAGGGGGAATTCACAGCCCTTTTTAAATTGGATAAATTTACCAAAAAGCATATATGTCCTCTTTTCGAAATTAGTAATTTGGAATACGACAATGAGAGCAAGAAAAATCCCAAAACCCTCGAAGAACACCTTCATGGTTTTTGCCTTAAAAAATTCATAAAAAAATGGTGTTCAAGTAACTCGTTCGTTGATACTTATCAGTTGAGAGGGCAATTCGTTAATGGAATAACCCCGTTGGAGTATATATATGAACAGATAGCAAAGAAACTTCTTATACCGTTGTTTCCGATGCCTATTGCTCATATTAATGACAATGTCCAAACTATGAATGGTCTAATCAGTGTTATTAAGAAGCACGGAATTAAAGAAATTGGCATAAGGCTTAAAATTGAAGATGCAATGGATATTACATTGGCTAATAAGCTGGATGGGTTATTGAAAAGGTTAGAGTTAAATTGCGAGAGTTGCCACCTCATTTTTGATTTGGCAAGCTCTGATTCTTCCCAACCTACCGATTTTTCCCAACCTATGGATTTTTCAGCAGGGATTATTGCATTACTTGAAACCTTTCCCAACTTCCATGCTTGGAAATCCTTCACAATATGTGGGGGAGCTTTCCCTCGTTCTGATTTATTGAAGAAAGGTTTGAATATTGTAACAAGGTTAGATTGGGAATTATATAGACACATTGAAGAAGGGCTGCGCCAGACTGACTATGCTCGCAAAATAAATTTTGGTGATTATAGCATCGTTACGCCAGGGCATTTTGAATTTGATCCGAGGAAGATGAAACGGAGTGCAAACATAAGATATACGACGGGGGGGAATTGGCTTATTATAAAGGGTTCCGCTTTGAGCAAGCCAGACGATTTTAAACAGTATATTTCACAGGCTGGAGAAATTTGCACTTCAGAATACTATCTCGGAGAATCATATTCTGAAGGAGATTTATATATCAGAAAATGCTACTTAGGCGATGCTAAACCTGGGAATCCGACTGTATGGAACTGGGTTGGCAATAACCATCATTTCACAAAGGTAGTTGCCGATTTATTCTCCACCCCTGTCTATTCTTGAGGATACCAAGCGTAATGTTGCCAAGGGTGTTAATATCGCATTTTTCAGCAAGCAGGGTATACAATTTATCCCTTGTCCAACTTTGTTTCGGTTCACAATCAAAATAGTCTTCCAGTATTTTAATTACTTCCTCTTTCCATAATAATTGAGCCATGCTGTAAGCATTTTTACGATCGTTTACTTCCGATTTACGTAAACAGTTGAAGTTATATAATCCCTTGTCTTCCTGTTCTATCAAATAAATTCCCCACCACTTCGGAACCTTTTCCAAGATTTTATTCAGATGCCGCTTTCCTGTTATAATATATGCCTTGTCAAAAATTTCACTGTAAACACCTACTTGGGGAATCAGACGGCTTAAATTATCTCGATCTGTTTTGATTTCATAGCCAATAAGGCTTCCGTTGAGAACTGCAATATCCGCGCGAATTGCACCATTTTTTAGTCCAAGTTCATCTATCACAAAAGTATCCTGATCAAGATGAGCCGTTTTTAAAATGGTGGTATGAAATGCCGTTCTAATAATGCTATCCCTCATAATAAGCGAAAGTAATACAAATATACATTATCGCAAACAAAATAATGGGTAAAAAAGCTAACTATATTAGTTTTTCTTATATTCAACATATACATAGCGACAATTTTATTTATGGTATCATAAATACTATCAAGAAAGTATTTCGCATTTTTACCGGACAAAAACTTGAAATAATGGCTGAGCAGACTAACAAAAGTCTTTTGGAATTGATAAAAAGTGTATCTATACCTGAAATAATAAAAAATAATGCAATTATTGCTTTGGCCAACGGTCTTGGCAAGATAATTTCCAGTGGTGCAGAAATTCCAGTTGCTTATTTTGAACGTATATCGCAAAACATTAAGGCTAAGGGGAATGCTGAAGTCAAAATGATTAATGCTGCTGCCGAATCTGCTACTAAGTTATTTCATACGGATAATGACTTAGCTAATGTTGCTTTAGAGCATTTTGGCCGTAATATAATAAAGCAATATTTAAACCGTCAGCAAGTGGCCCAAAAGACAATCGAGAATCTACAAACCATTAATCCTGATAGCGATTCTACCCGAACAATAGATAACGATTGGTTAACCCAATTCTGGAATTTATCGGAAACAAAAACACAGGAAGATGTTCAAGAAATATTATCAAAGATTCTTACAAAGGAAATTGTAAACCCGGGAAGTATAAGCCCTTATACTCTTCAACTTCTTTCTATTTTAACATCAGATATAGGCAATTCATTTCAGCGACTCTGCAATTTATCAATTGACGATGGCAGAAGTTGCTACATTATTCATCCAAACGTTTTTCCATTTCAGAATATCGGGCCATTGGAAGATTATGAAATTTCCTATGATGACTTATTCGATTTAGATGGCTTGCGACTTATTAGATCTGCTGAAGCATTACGCGTGAATTATGGACAGCTCCCTGATTCAATGGTCGAGATTATAAATTACGCTGGAATTGAAGCCAAAATAAACTTCTCGGAAAAACAAGTATGCTTAATTCAACTTACAAAAAGTGGTCGAGAACTTCGTAATCTACTGAGTTTAACTGAAAACAAGAAATATACGTTGCGTTTACAAGAGCTATTAAAGGACGCATTCGAAGTTGTCGGTTAACGGTTTCAAATTTTGAATCAAGATGGAGACGATTGACTTGAAACTATGCTAAAGTAAATTTAAAGCAGATATAGGAATAACACCGTGATTTTCTGTCAACGGAGCATTTTCCATTTTATCTGCACCTGTAACCGCAACACCTATGACCTTATTGCCTTCACCAATGATTGGTCCACCACTATTTCCTCCAATAAGAGGAGTATTTACAAGCATACGTCGGATTGAAGATGCCATCCTAAAACCTACTATCAGGCCTGGTGAAAAGATTCCAGTGTCGCCATAGTTATGATTTGGAAAGCCCGCCACAGCCATGTGGTCGTTTAACTTAACCTTGTCGCTATCTCCGATTTGTAGACCGTCTTCCAAGGCAAGACCATCCGCTTGAATTATTGCTAAGTCAATAACTTCATTTTTTTTAAAGATTTTGACTGGATATTTATTTTTTAAATCATCAGCTTTAAAAACATAACTATCATCAACGACGGTATGTTCACAAGTAACTAAACCGTAGTTTGCTAAATGAAAACAAGTGCCTTGTATCCCACTCATAGATTCAATGACATAGATATTATTTAGAATTTTTTGTATGTCATAGTTAGGCGGTGTAGGGATTGCTGCCAATACCCTACTTTGATTTCTACGCCACATTTCTGGATGCACATATCTTCGTAAATAATCTAATATTACATCCTGTATATGATGGAAACTTAGGCTATTGTTAGTAAAACGACTTACATAGGTGAACTTGTCAAACAGGTACGAATCGCTTCCAAGTGCTTCTACAATTTGCGGAATATCAGGATAGGCGATTTTATCGACCAATTGCCTTGCTTTTGTGACCATATCATCGTCGTCCACCTTGCCTACATTAACCGTTCCGCTTGCGTGGTAAGACTCATGTATTATCGCTAAATAACATGATTCGTCGAAGTATACTTGGGCATACCACAATTTCTGTACAAATGAGTGTAGGCTAATCCATTCAGATGGTCCTCTCCTAATCAAGCCATCCATGAACTGCATAATTCTAACGGCGGTCATTGCATTAACCGGATGCTTACTAAACTCCAAGTCCGGTATATATTCCTCGTAACGCATCATTTTTCCTATATATTATAGCCACTAATATAACCATAAATATGATTGATCTTCTTACTCAAAATAATGACTTAACGAAAACATAGAGGTCTTCCTCTGGCTCCTTGGAATATTCAAACTTTTCACGGTACTCCCCAAAAGTACCCAATTTCCCCCATTCCGGCTGCGCAATTTTGACTCAACAAAATTAGGATAGCCATGAACAACCACGCACGTAAACGCAACAGAGGCAACCGCCATCCAGCAAACAGTTTCGCACTCAAATTCAGACGAAAGAAAGACACACCACGCCAACGCATCCGGCAGGTACTCCGCGCATCCATACCACTCCCCGATGTGGAAAAGATTGACCTAACGGACACACCGGAACTGCCATAATACGCAGACCAAAAAGCAATGCACAAACAGCCTGTTCCGGCACTTGCGTTAGGGAGCGGTGGCCCCCCGCGTGGGGGGAGCAAGATGTATTTTTGTCCACAAAAATTCTTGCCGACCCATTGTCGGGACAGTCGCTTCGGAACTCGCAACTGTCCGGAACATCCCCCAAAAGGCAATGACATGGGAAGAAAAAAAGCACATGACCAAGATGGTTTACTGAAACATTTCATCCGTACAAGGGTGGACGGAAAAACCTACCGTCGGCTTGAAAAACTGGTCAGGGAAAGTGATTGCCAAAGCATCGCCGAAGTGGCAAGGAAGATCCTCTCCAGCGAGCGGATTAATTATTTGCACCGCGACATCTCGCTCAGTGGCCCCATGGAGGAAATGGCACTGATACGCAAGGAAATCAAGGCCATCGGTATCAACATCAATCAGCAAACCCACCGTTTCCACCTCAGTGAAAACGACAGTGAGCGGATTTTCCATCACATCAGGACGACCGACGAATACAAATGCATCGAACCCAAGATAGATAAACTCCTTGCACTCATCTCAAAACTGGCGAAGCTATGGTTGCAAAAATCATAAGCGGAAAAGACATCGGTGGTGTGCTGCATTATAACGAGCATAAGGTAGAGGAAGGAGTGGCACGGCTCATCCTCGCAAGCGGCTTTGCGGGGGAAATAGCGGATATGGACATGCAGCAGAAAAAGCAGCGATTCGAGCATCTCACCATGCTCAACGGCAGGGTAAAAACCAATACGCTGCATATATCGCTCAATTTCGACCCCGCCGAAAAAATCAACGACGAAAAAATGCAGCAGATAGCCATCGACTACATGGAACGTATCGACTTTGGCGACCAACCCTATATCGTCTACCGCCACCACGATGCGGCCCATCCACACATCCATATCGCCACGGTAAACATCCAGCCGAACGGAAAACGCATTGACATCCATAACATCGGGCGTACCAAGTCGGAAGAAGCAAGGCAGGAAATCGAAGAAAAATACAAACTCGTCAAAGCGCGGGGGCGAGAGCAAGAGCAAGGTTATGGCATCAAACCCGTGGAAATTGAAAAGGCCATTTACGGCAAATCCCAAACCAAGCGGGCCATCACCAATGTTGTGGGTGCCGTGGTGAAAGAATATAGCTTTACCAGCCTTGCCGAACTCAATGCCGCGCTCAGCCAGTACAACGTCGTGGCACACCGTGGAAATGAAAGCTCTCGCATGTACGAAAGGGGTGGCCTGCAATTCTCACTTACCGATGAAAACGGCAAACGGATAGGCATTCCCATCAAGGCCAGTGCCCTATACGGGAAACCCACCTTGGCCAATCTTGAAAAGCGATTCGAGCGCAACGCTGAAAATCGCAAGCGACACAAAGATAGCCTTAAGCAGCACATCGACAAGGCGATGGAAAGCCACACCCAATTCACCGACCCCACGTTCATCAACGAATTGGCAAAACAGGGCATCCATGCGGTCTTCCGGCAAAGCGAACAAGGGCAGCTATACGGCATCACCTATGTGGACAACGTAAACAAAACCATATTCAATGGCAGTGACCTTGGAAAAGAATACGGTGCCAAATCCATATCCGGCACTTTCGGCCCCAAGGACATCCCCAACGGCACGAAACAGAAACTGATCCCAAAAGCCAAGACAACATTGCCACGTCCACGCCTGGGGACGTTCCTGCACCATGTAAAAAGCCCAACCAACTATCTGAAAGCCGCACTGGAAATGAGCCGTCCGCAAAAATATGGAACGGGCGACGGTAAAGACCTACTCGAAACTCTACTTGGCAAAACCACACCCGACTATGCGCCCCGCATCCCCAAAAAGAAGAAGAAAAAGGGCAGACGAATATCCAGATAACCCAAACCCCATTGAAACATGCAAACCGGAGAAGACATCCAATCCCTGCGTAAAATCGCAGACCTCAGCAGGTTAATAAGCATAGCGGTATTGGGTATCCATACCTACCTTATCTGTTACCCCGTATTCCGGTATTGGGGATTCACAGCGGAAATAGCGGACACCCTTTTGGCAAACCTCCTCACAACGGGCCTGTTCGACGGTACGACCAAACCCAAGCTCGCAGCACTGGTTTTCCTTGCCATATCCCTATTGGGTATAAAAGGCCGCAAAGATGAAAAAGTCGGTTGGCGTGGCATCGCCGTCCATATCGCCATTGGCGTGGTGTGCTACTTCGCCAGCGTCCTCACATTGCGCCTACCTTTCCAAGCCGATACCCTTGCCGTTTGCTATATCGGTACCGTTGCAACGGGCTACCTACTCACGCTCGTGGGCGGCACCCACCTATCCCGTCTTGTCAAATTCGCCCTGCAAAACGACCCGTTCAATACGGACAATGAAACCTTCCCGCAGGAAGAAAAACTGCTGGAAAACGAATACTCCATAAATCTTCCGGCCAAGTACAGTCTCAAAGGCAAGTTACGCGACAGTTGGCTAAATTTTATCAACCCATTTCGCGGCCTTCTCGTGATCGGGACCCCCGGTGCAGGAAAATCATATTTCGTGATACGCCATATCATCGACCAGCACATACG
The DNA here is from genome assembly GCF_014642075.1 of Parapedobacter defluvii. Taxonomy (GTDB): domain Bacteria; phylum Bacteroidota; class Bacteroidia; order Sphingobacteriales; family Sphingobacteriaceae; genus Parapedobacter; species Parapedobacter defluvii. Next base: position 45,715 of record NZ_BMIK01000018.1, read on the forward strand.
CAAAGGGTTTACGATGTTCGTCTACGATTTCAAGTATCCAGACCTCACACGCATTACCTATAACAAGCTACTGCAATACCGGAAGAAATATCACGTAACCCCAAAATTCTACATCGTTAACTTTGACAACCTGAACCAAACACACCGATGCAACCCACTCGACCCACAGAGCATGACAGACATCACCGATGCCACCGAAGCCAGCCGGACGATCATGCTCGGCCTCAACAGGTCCTGGTCGACCAAAATCGGGGATTTTTTCGTGGAATCACCAATCAATTTCCTGACCGCCATCATCTGGTACCTGCGGAAATACAAGGACGGCATATACTGCACACTGCCGCACGCACTGGAACTGATGCAGGTTGACTACGACCCGCTTTTTGCGGTACTAAGCCGGCAAGAAGAAATAAAGGCTTTAATCAGTCCCTTTTTGCTGGCCTACCAAAATCAGGCAAAAGAGCAACTTGAGGGGCAGATTGCGTCGGCCAAAATCGGACTTGGACGTTTGTCCTCACCCCAATTGTATTGGGTATTGAGCGGCAATGATTTCACGCTCGACATCAACAATCCCAAATCCCCCAAAATCCTTTGCCTTGGCAACAACCCCCAAAAAATACAGATTTACGGGGCGGTGTTGTCGTTGTATGTTTCCCGCATGTTTAAGCTGGTGAACAGGAAAGACCAGCAGAAATGTTCCCTATTGTTCGACGAATTTCCCACGATTTACGTGGGCGGCACGTCGGGTTCGGGCATCGACGGACTTCTGGCCACTGCAAGGTCAAATTTAGCCGCAATCACCCTGGCAGTCCAGAATCAGGAACAGGTAAAGCGGGATTACGGCAGGGAAACAGCCGATGTCATATTCAGTGTAGTCGGCAACATCATCAGTGGCCAAGCCACCGGAGAGACGGCAAAGTCGCTTTCAGAAACGTTCGGCAAAATCGCACAGGAGCGTACCAGCAGTACCCTGAGCAGCAGCGATACCACATTCACCAAATCCACGCAGTTGGACTATGCCATCCCCGCATCCAAAATATCGACGCTTTCTTCCGGTACGTTCGTAGGCATGGTGGCCGACAATCCCGAAGAAAAGATTCCCCAAAAGATATTCCATGCCGAAATACAAAACGACCATGCCGCCATTGCAGCGGAAGAAGCGGCTTACAGACCTATCCCAAAGGTTGCTTCCATCACGGAAGAAGACGTGCGGGAAAATTACCTCAAAATCAAGCATGACATACAAAGCTTGATGGTAGATGAATTACAAAAAATCGAAGCGGAAATGGAAACCGCAGAAAATGGTGAGAAACTTACGCCAGCACCCCAACAGAAAAAAAGAAGGAAACGCAGTGCGAAAACGCCAGCCACCGGAAGCGGTAGGCAACGCCCGTCGATACCGCGTCAAAGCAAAAAGAACACCGGAAAGCGGAATACAAACAGTCGTCCCACATCCATGTGAAAACAATCAAATTACATGTCGCTATTTTTTTAGAGATATTCCGATTTACTTCACCCGTTTCAGCCTGCCCTTTCCGGTCTGATTGGGAACCATCAGCGGTACCCTTTCCACGGTCACAAAACTGGAATCCAGTCCGAACCCTTTTTCTTCGGAAAGGCTGAAGGTCCGCAACATGCTGTATCCATCGAGTACGATGCGTTCCGGAAAGTTGAATTCCGAGGATCCGGACAGCACACGCTCCAGTACCACGAACCGGAAATCTCCGTCCAGTTTGTGTCGGCGTAGCGTCTCAAAATTACTCTTAATATCCGCTTCGCCGTTTTCGACAAGATTCTCCACGACTTCACGGAATAATATACTGATGCGCTGTTCGTCACGGAAACCCAGCCGGAAATCGATCCGGATCACCTTACCCGGAACCAAGTGGGTCACTTCATATTCACCCGTGTAGGGCGAATCCGTCACATCGACATGTACCAGCCAGTACACATCCGCCCGTTTGGGCTTTTTCCGGATGATGGAATAGATGATACTTTCCTCGATCTCTGACTCGAAATTTGCACTGGTGAGGTAGACGAGTTGGGAGGCGTAAAGCGGGATGGAGGTATCCCCGCCGATTTCGGAGATGATCGGGAGGTATTTCCCGATATCCACGAACCGGGTATGCCGGTTCTTGATCTTCCGTGCCCACCACCAGCACAGCATCACCGTGAACACCACGGCCGTAATCAGCAGGGTGAGCCAGCCACCGTGTGAGAATTTCGATACATTGCCCACGAAAAAGACAATCTCGATGAGCAGATAGACTACGAGGAAGCCGAAAGCTAGGACCTTTGACACACGTCGCTGCAGAAGGAAAACCGTCATCATTAAGGTGGTAACAATGAAGCTGATATTGATGGCCAGTCCGTATGCGGCTTCCATGCGGGCCGATTCACGGAATACCAGGATGACCAGTACACAGCCCATCAGCAGTATCCAGTTCGCCGACGGTACATACAATTGACCTTTCAGCATGTTGGGATGCACAATCCGCACTTTGGGCCAAAGGTTCAGCCGCACGGCCTCGGATACCAGCGTGAACGCGCCGGAAATCATGGCTTGGCTGGCAATGACGGCGGCTATGGTGGCGGTGGAAATACCGTAGGGCAAGAACCATGCAGGCATCACCGCATAAAACGGATTGCTGCCGTCAAGTATGCCGCCTTCGTGGCCGAGCAGCCAGGCACCCTGCCCGAAATAGTTAAGCAGCAGGCAGGCTTTCACGAATATCCAGGAGATACGGATGTTTTTCAGGCCGCAGTGGCCGAGGTCGGAATACAGTGCTTCAGCGCCGGTGGTGCAGAGAAATACCGCACCGATGATCAGCAGCGCATTGGGATGGGTTGCAATCGTCTGTATGGCATAATGCGGGCTTATTGCCCTTAATACCGAAAAATCACCCGCGAGATGGGCTAGGCCCAACACGGCCAGCATCGAAAACCAGAGCAACATGATCGGTCCGAACAGCCGGCCGACAATGGCGGTACCGAAACGCTGCAGGGAAAATAGCGCAAGGACGATAACCAGAACGATGGGCACGGTCTGCAGGTGGGGAAAAAAAATATCCAGCCCCTCAATGGCCGAGGATATCGTGATCGCTGGTGTAATCATTCCGTCAGCCAATAGGGCAGCACCCCCGAGCATAGCCGGGAAAACGACCCAAAGCCCCCGTTTCCGTACCAACGAGAACAGCGAAAGAATGCCCCCTTCACCCTTGTTATCGGCACGGAGGGTAATGATAACATATTTGATGGTGGTCTGCAATGTCAATGTCCAGAAGATACAGGACAATCCTCCGTATACCAAGTCAGCACTGATCGCTTCCTGCCCGACGATTGCCTTGAAAACGTAAAGCGGTGAGGTACCGATGTCACCATAGATGATACCCAGTGCCACAAGCAGCCCTGCTGCCGTGAGTGGGTGGGTGTGTGAATGTTGTCTCATGATGCCTGATAAGAATCCCTATGTGGTTTATTGAAAGCGATAACCGACGCCGCTTTCGGTAATGATATGGGCCGGGCGGTTCGGGTCATCTTCGATCTTCTTCCTGATCTGGGCGATGAATACCCGTAAATATTGGGTTTCCGATTGGAAACTGACGCCCCATACCTCTTTCAGCAGGAACTGGTGCGTGAGCACCCGCCCCTCGTTGCGGGCGAGCAGCGCCAGCAGGTTGTATTCCGTCGATGTAAGTTTCAGGATTTCATCCCCCCGCCTGACGACCCTTGCCATGAGGTCAATTTCCAGGTTTCCCGTCTCGACGGTCTGGACCACGACGCTTGAATCGCTGTGACGGATGGCGGAGCGCAGCCTGGCCAGCAGCTCCCCCACACGGAATGGTTTCGTCAGGTAGTCGTTTGCCCCGTTTTCCAGTGCGCTGACGATATCGTTTTCACTGTTCTGTACGGATAGGATCACAATGGCCTTGTTATACCATTCACGGAGCTGCCGTAGTACCTCATGGCCGCTCATGTCCGGCAATCCGAGATCCAGCACGATCGCATCCGGAAAGTGGCTGGAAGCCAGCAGTAATCCTTCTTTTCCGGATTCGGCGTGCCTGACGGTATATCCCTTGCTGGAAAGGTTGATTTCCAGTAGCTTCCGTATCTGGGGTTCATCGTCGATGATCAGTACCGTCGGTTTGTTCATGGGCTTATATCTGTAATCTGGAGACCTCGGCCGGAAGGATAATACGGAACAATGCACCGCCTTGGGCCTGATTGGCCACACAAACAGTGCCGCCGTGGGCTTCCACGAAACCTTTGGCGATGGATAGCCCCAATCCGGAACCACCCGTTCCGGAATTGGGAAGCCGGTAAAACTTCTCGAATACGTGGCTTATTTCCGGTTCGGGGATGCCCCGCCCGCTATCCAGCACATCGATCAACAGGTTATTTTCTTTATTATAAGTGGTCACTATTTCAATTGGCGTCTGTTTCGGGGTGTATCGGGTAGCATTGTGCACCAATGCATACACGGCCGTTTCAATTAATCCCCCGTCCAGCTTCACCAACGGCAGGGATTCATCCGGTTCAAAACGGATACGGATGGTATCTGTGGCAGGAAGTTTCTGGATGACCATAAAGATCAGTTCATTGACATCGCACCAATCCCGCTTCAGTTTCAGCGTGCCCGTTTCCAGCCTGCTCATGTTCATCAGGTTTTCCACTTGGTTATTGAGCCGGTTACCCGCGATTTCCATTTCAGCCAGAATTTCCATCCGCTGTTGGGAGCCGATTTCCGGATCGATTTCCTTCAGGGTGTCGACGCTTCCGATAATCGTTGCGATGGGAGTTTTCAGTTCGTGGGAAAGCGAGTTGAGCAGCGTATTATAGAGTTTGATGGTCTTTTCCTTTTCTTCCCGGTCGCGTATTTTTTTTTCCTGTTTCCGCAGCCGGTTCGTGAGTACGGCATTGACCAGCGCGATAAACAGGTAAATGAAAAACAGGAGTACGCTTTCCGTATCCCGGATTTTATAATCCGGAACAGGCTCGATGAAAAAGATATTGAGTAGTAGAGCACTCAACAGCGCAGCAGCAAGTACAGGCAGGATATCAAACAGTACAGCCAATACGGACACCGCGGCGAGGAGGATCAGCGCCACCGCCCATTGATCGATGGAATCGCCGAGCATGTAACAACCCAGCGCCAGAAAGGCAATCGATGCCGTGCCGATCAAAAATTGCCAAAAGGGATGGATTTTCACCGTGGTCAAATCAGGGGTTATGTTGCCGCAAAGTTAGGAACTCAGGTATAAAGATTTTATAAAGAAATCAGCGAAATCCTGCTTTTGCCTGTTCGATTCGGTAATTTAGCCCCATGAACCCGATCATCAATTTACGTCCATTCCGTGAATTCCTCAAATCCGGCTCCGCCGGGGGAATCATCCTTCTGTGCTGCGTCATTGTTTCGTTGGTGGTGGCCAATTCGCCTTTGGGTGTACATTTTGAACGTTTCCTGACGGGTGAATGGGGTATTCATACCGAACAGCTCCACCTACGATATTCCGTGTTGCTATGGATCAACGACGGGCTGATGGCCATTTTTTTCCTGATGGTAGGCCTGGAAATCAAGCGGGAATTGGTAGAGGGTGAACTGTCCTCGCCCAAAAAGGCGGCACTGCCCATTCTGGCAGCGATCGGTGGTGTCCTGGTTCCCGCCACGATCTATACACTTTTCAATTCCGGCACACCGACAGCGGCCGGCTGGGGCATACCGATGGCGACGGATATCGCATTTGCTTTGGCGATCATCACCATGCTCGGAAAGAAAGTACCGGCTTCCCTGAAGATTTTTCTGGCCGCATTGGCGATCGTGGATGACCTGGTGGCAATACTGGTCATCGCGGTTTTCTATACCTCCGAATTGCATTTCACCTACCTGCTCTATGCCGTGGGCTTATTCGCACTGTTACTGCTATTCAACCGGCTCGGCGTGAAACGCATCTATCTATACCTGATACCGGGCCTTTTTATCTGGTACTTCGTACACCATTCCGGCATACATGCCACGATAGCGGGCGTGCTGGTCGCGATGACGCTCCCTACAACCCCAGATGCTAAGGAGTCGCCCCTTGAAAAGCTGGAACACCTGCTGGTCAAGCCGGTGAATTTCGTCATCATGCCCATTTTTGCCCTTGCAAACACCAATATCAGGTTTCAGGAAGAAATGTTCCATGGGCTGTTTACGCCACTTGGGCTGGGCATCATACTGGGCCTCGCCATCGGTAAACCCGTGGGCATAACCGTTATTTCCTGGCTTGCGGTCAAACTGCGGCTATGTACCATGCCCGAAAAAGCAACATGGTCACATATTATCGGCGTCGGGTTTTTGGCGGGTATAGGCTTCACAATGTCCATCTTCATCGCGCTCCTTTCTTTTACCGGGCAGGAATTGCTGATGGCTGAGGCAAAATTTTCTGTGTTGGTAGCCTCATTCTTATCGGGAATTCTAGGCGCCTTATTGTTATCGCGCATTGCAAGAAAACACCGGATAAGCTCGAATGAACCACTTAGCTAGGCAATACTTCGAAACGGATAAAGGAACCGTTGAATACACGCGCTATGGAAGCGGCCAGCCTGTACTGTTTTTTCATGGCGGGCATTCCAACGCGATAGACCGGCTGTATCACCTGGGCTTTGATCCCAGTAAATATGAATTAATTACACCATCCCGGCCGGGCTATGGCAAAACCTCCCTTCAACACAATGAATCCGCTGCGGCAACGGCGACATTGATGGCGGCGCTGCTAGACGGGTTGAGCATCCACCGAGTCATCTTGTATGCGGCTTCCGCCGGAGGGCCTTCAGCGATCGCTTTTGCCGCAAAAAATAATGACCGCGTGCAGAAACTGATTCTTGCTTCCTCGGTAACCACAACCTGGCTTGGGCAGAAAGACAGGAAATATCGGCTGGCTAAGCGCCTCTTCCGTCCGCCTATCCAATCAGTTGCGTGGCTATTCGTACGCTTCATGGCAAGTGACGCGCCCATGCTACTTGGTAGATTGTTTTTCAGGGAGTTTTCAACCCAATCGAGGCATCTTATCAGCCGGCCGGAGGCTTTCCGGTTGGCTGCCGCACTCAGTGTCTACGATTCCGGCCGAGGTTTTCTCAACGATCTTAAACAGGAAGTGGACCAGGAATCACTAACCCGGGTGGATTGCCCGACACTAATCCTGCATAGCAAGTACGACGCAAGTGTTGCCGTCCAGCATGCCCGACATGCAAAAGAATATATACCGCATGCTCAGCTTGTCCTACTTGAAAATCCTTGGGGACACATGATCTGGATTGATGATTGCCGAATTGAAGTTGAAAAGCAAATACAGAAGTTTTTAATAAATTAAAATGCGCAGCATGGAAAAAGTAATATTGGTACCAACCGATTTCTCACCTAATGCAGTGAAAGCAGCCCAATACGCACTGAAATTAAGCGAAACCATGGTTTGCAAAGTGTATCTTTTGCACGCCTATATGGCATTTCATTCGGCCTTTCAAAGCGAACTGGCCAACCGGACAGATGAACAGCGGGCAGAAGCGGGCGCGCAAAAAGGCATGAGCGGTTTCCTTGAAGCGCTCGGATTGGATAAAGACAGCCCCCAGATTTCTACAGGCATAGTGAAAGCAGACCTCACCGATGCCGTTGAACGCTTCATCGCTGAGAACAAGAACGTATTGATTATCATGGGTACACATGGTGCATCCGGCGTGAAAATGGGTTTGCTTGGGAGCAATACCTACGATGTGGCGAAAGTGGCCAGTGTACCGATACTGATTATGCCTTTGAATGCGGTTGACATCAAACCGGAAAAAGTCACCTTCTTTACGGATTACCAGGAAGCGGACAATGAAACCCTTAAGTGGCTGGTAACATTGTTTGGTGATCTGATATGGAAATGCACCCTCGTGCACATCCATGAGGAAAGTACGCCGCCGACAGAAGAGGACAGACAAAAACTGGAAGCCTGGAAAGAGCGATTGGGAAGCATGGCTTCTCCGGTTCAATTGGACAGTGAACTAGTTCACGGCCGAGAAAGCATAGCACTGGTGGATGAGATACTTGGCAGACACAACGCCTCGTTGACGGTACTTACCCTGGTCGGAGGCCGCAGTTTCTTCGAAAAGCTAATGCACAAAAGCCTGGCAAAAGCAATCATCCACCAACCGAAGACACCGGTGTTGCTATTGAGGGACGAAATCCGGTAATGGAGAAAATTACGTTACCTTTGTAAAAGTATGAAACGGCTTTTATTGATCGACGACGAGGAAAAACTCCGGAATCTGCTGGCCAGAATTATTGGTGTGCAGGGTGAGGGATTCCAGGTTGAACAGGCAGGCACATTAAAGATTGCCCGACAGAAGCTTGCCAAAACGCAATACGAAGTGGTCTTATGCGACGTCAAGCTATCCGATGGAAACGGCGTGGAGTTTATCAGCGAGGTAAAGCAGATCCAACCGCTTACGGAGATTATCCTGCTTACCGCTTACGGTAACATTCCGGATGGGGTGCAGGCCATCAAAGATGGTGCATTCGATTACATTACCAAAGGGAACGACAATAACCGGATTATCCCGCTGATCAATCGGGCTTACGAAAAAGTACTGCTCGCCAAACGCGTGCAACAATTGGAACGACGGGTCGGGCAGCGATACTCCTTTGACAACATCATCGGTAGCTCGAGACAGATACTGGAAGCAATCGACCTCGGGAAAAAAGTGGCCCAAACGGATACCACCGTGCTGTTGCTCGGCGAAACCGGAACCGGGAAAGAGGTGTTTGCGCAGGCGATCCATCACGCAGGAAATCGAAGCAGACAGCCATTTGTCGCTGTTAATTGTTCGGCATTCAGCCGAGAACTGCTGGAAAGCGAGCTGTTCGGCCACCGTGAGGGCGCTTTTACCGGAGCATCGAAAGATAAGAAAGGGTTGTTCTCGGAAGCGGATGGAGGGACGATTTTTCTGGATGAAATCGGCGAGATGTCCTATGATTTGCAGGCGAAGTTGCTGCGTGTACTGGAAACAGGGGAGTTCCTGATGGTGGGGGATACCGTCCCCACGCGGGTAGATGTGCGCATAGTTGCGGCAACGAACAGAAACCTTGAAACGGAAATCGATCAGGGCCACTTCAGAAGCGACCTCTATTACCGACTGTCTATTTTTACGATTAACTTGCCCCCTTTGCGGGAACGCCCCCAAGACATCGTTATGCTGGCCGAGTATTTTGTCGGCGTGTTTACCGCAAAATTGAATAAGCGAGAAACAGTCCTTTCTGATGGTTATTTGCAAGCGTTGAAAGCGCATCCATGGAAAGGGAATATCCGCGAATTAAAGAACGTGATCGAACGTAGCATCATCCTGAGCGACGGCAATATCCTTCATGCCGATAGCTTGCCGTACGAGTTTATCCAATCCGAGGCCTCGCCGTTAAAACCATCCCTATCCGCATTCTCGCTGGCCGGGGCAGAAAAACTGCAGATCCAGAAAGTCCTTAATCACACCGCGGGCAACAAGGCAGAAGCCGCCCGTTTGCTGGAAGTCAGCATCGCAACGCTTTACCGCAAAATAGAGGAATACGCCATTTCTATTCCCCGGTAGCGTTATCCACGCAACATCTTATTATCCTGATAAACACCCTATCATTTTGATAGGGTTTTTTATTGGTTGATTTTGGTTCCGAAAATATTTCTCGCTGATTGATAGCTTGTTGTAAGATGCTTGTCACCATTGGTGTGCAATTGGTATAAGGGACTGCAAAATTAAAAGATATGGAAACTATCAATAAGAAAGAATTCTCGTTTATTGTGGCGAGTGAGCTGCCGGACATCCGGGATGAAATCAGCCACATCCGTTCAAAAGAGAACGTGGCCGGGGTGATGCAGGCGGTGGTTAACTACATGCGTGACATGGTGAGGGACAAGCAGCTCGATAAAGTCCTGCGCTGCATGAACCTGGTCGGCTGGATGTACGGCCGCGGGGATGGCGCAATACGGGAAACCATCGCCAATGTGTTTGTGCGTTCTTTCAATGGCCTGCGCAATCAATGCACAAACTGGGATTGGGAGCGAATACGAGAACATATGCCCGCCAACCTGTATTCGGTATTTACCGTGCAGAACCGGGTATTGAACGAACGGATGTAATGGAAAGGAAGAAGACTGTTGCGGAACTCAGGAAGACGGTCAAGGCATACCAGAAGATCAGACCATTTGACTGCCTCATGTACTTCTTCCTTGTATTCATCGCGGTCGGAGTTACTATTAGAGTCATCAGCAATTATTCAATAAGCATTATGTTAACAGTATTACTGGTGGTAGCCGGGCTCGCATGTTTTGCGCTGTTCTTCAAGGCTATCGATTTTTTCAAAAACATCTGAACTCATGGATTGCGAAACAAAGATCATTAGAACGCTGCGGGAATGGATACCCGCAGCGTTGACCGGCACCGACCCGGTTGACGATTATAAAGCGCTTCGCGAAGCCGCGGATCTATTTCTGCGGAAAATCGTGGGTGACGCTACCGAACGCGCGGATGCGCTGGAGGCATTAAAAGTCGTGAATTTACTTTACACAGGAGGTTGCCTGCACGACCGAAATGCTATCGAAAACGAATTCCTGTCTGTCCTGGCGTCCCAGGAATCACCTGGCTCACTAAAGGCACACATGGCCCTTTTTCCAAAGGAACTCAGGCAGGCCTACCTAAAAACAATACTGGAAAATTGGAATGGGCAAAAATGAACAGGAGCATTGGACGAAACGGGAAATCGTTGTTACGGCGGTGGCAAAGATCATTGCGGCAGTGCTTTTCCTAACGCTGAGTCTTCTAATGCTGTTGGTAAAAATTAATTAAAAATAAGAACCATGATTCTTTTATTTCTACTGGCGATAGCGGTTTTCACATACATCCTGTATGTTCTGTTGAGACCCGAGAAATTTTGATGGCCATGAACAAAGCTAAACAAGAACGTTGGCTGGCAGCAATTGCAATTATCCTTTTTGCGGTTGCCCTGCTTCTTTTGGCCTATTACAAAGTAACATATGCACATTAAATTAAAAATTAAGAAAATTAAAAATTAAGAGAAAATGAATACCGAATTAATAGGGGTTGTCGTGATGTTCATTGCCGCAATCGTTCTCGCGATTCCTTTTGGAAAATACATCGCGAAAGTATACGGCGGGGAAAGAACAGGACTCGACCCGATCTTCAATCCCATTGAAAAACTATTTTATAGGACCAGTCGTATAGACCCGCGCTTACCGATGGATTGGAAGCAGCACATGGTGGCGATGCTGACCATCAATATGGTGTGGTTCCTGTTGGGGATGCTGATACTCATGACACAGGGTAGTTTGTCGCTGAACCCCGACCGGAACCCAAGCATGTCTGCAGATTTGGCATTCAATACAGTCATATCGTTTGTGGTAAACTGCAACCTGCAACACTATTCTGGCGAGACCGGTCTGAGTTACCTGGGCCAGTTCTGGCTGATGTTCCTGCAATTTGTCAGTGCCGGCACCGGGATGGCCGCCGCTGCCGTCGTATTCAGGGCATTCAGGGAGAAGACCTCATCCAGTCTGGGTAATTTTTACGATTTCTTCGTGAAGTCGTGCACGCGCATACTGCTGCCGGTTTCCTTTGTGATTGCCGTCATTCTGGCGTTTGATGGAACACCGATGACCTTTGAGGGAAAAGACACCATTGTCAGCCTGGAGGGCAACACTGTGGAAGTATCACGGGGGCCCGCAGCCGCTTTCGTTCCGATCAAGCATGTTGGCACGAACGGCGGCGGGTTTTTTGGCGTCAACTCGGCCCATCCGTTTGAAAACCCCTCTTATTTGTCAAACATGGTAGAAATGATTGGCCAGTTGATCATCCCTTTAGCGATGGTGTTTGCATTTGGCTATTTCATTCGACGGAAGCGGCTGTCCTGGATGATCTTCGGCGTGATGACCGTCGGTTTCCTGATGCTTGCCATCCCGAATATCCTGATGGAAATGAACGGCAACCCCGCCATCGAAAAAATGGGGATCGATAATACGCTCGGCGCGATGGAGGGAAAAGAAGTGCGTTTGGGGGCAGCAGCCTCCGGATTCTGGAGTATAGTGACAACGGTCATATCAACCGGTTCCGTCAATTCCATGCACGATAGCTCCATGGCACTTTCCGGAATGAACGAGTTGCTTGCCATGATGATCAACTGCTTTTACGGCGGTGTTGGAGTAGGGATACTCAATTTCTTTATCTTTATTATCCTCGCCGTGTTTGTAAGCGGCCTGATGGTAGGCCGTACCCCGGAATTCCTAGGAAAGAAAGTAGAAGCCCGCGAAATGAAGATTGCCATGATCGTCGCGCTGATCCATCCGTTCATGATTTTGGTCGGAGCCGGTTTGGCCACCGCATTCCCGGAGCTTGGGGCTTCCACGCTGAATAACCCCGGCTTCCACGGCTTCAGTGAGATCCTCTATGAATACACCTCCGCATCGGCAAACAATGGCAGTGGTTTCGAGGGATTGGGGGACAATACGCTGTGGTGGAACATCAGTACCGGATTCGTATTGATCTTATCGCGTTTCCTTCCGATCGTAGGGCCGGTAGCCATTGCAGGCCTGTTGGCCGAGAAACGTTTCATACCGGAGGGTGAAGGTACACTCAAAACAGATACCTCCACCTTTGGCCTGATGGTTTTCGCCGTTATTTTCATTGTGGCGGCCCTGGCATTCTTTCCAGCCCTGGCACTAGGTCCTATTGCCGAGTTTTTTTCCATGTAATCTTTGAGTAAGGAGAAGTATATTATGAACAATAACCAATCGTTGTTTCAGAAAGGCGTCGTTCTGGATGCCCTGAAACAATCATTTATAAAACTTAATCCGAAACTGATGTTCCGGAATCCGGTGATGTTCACCGTCGAGATCGGAACCGCCGTAATGCTTGTCGTCACGTGCTGGACGCTTTTCGGAGAAACATCACAGGGAAGTCCGGCCTACAACTTTTTTGTTTTCGTTGTCCTGTTACTGACGCTGCTATTCGCTAATTTCGCCGAAGCCATTGCCGAGGCACGTGGTAAGGCACAGGCAGAAAGCCTACGCCGCACCCGTGAGGAAACCGCTGCCTATCTGGTAGACGGGCGGGTGGTTTCTTCATCTTACCTAAGAAAGGGAGACGTCTTCATCTGCAAGGCGGGCGACATCATCCCGGCAGACGGCGAAATCGTGGAGGGGTTGGCTACGATTGACGAAAGTGCGATCACCGGTGAGTCTGCCCCGGTCATACGCGAAGCAGGAGGTGACAAAAGTTCGGTGACGGGCGGCACGAAAGTTCTTTCGGATCGGATCAAGGTTCGCGTTACGGCCCAACCGGGTGAAAGTTTCCTCGACAAGATGATTGCGTTGGTGGAGGGGGCGAGCCGGCAGAAAACTCCAAATGAAATAGCATTGACGATTTTGCTCGCCGGTTTCACACTGGTCTTCATCATCGTATGCGTGACACTGAAACCATTTGCAGATTACGCCAATGCGCCGATTACGATCGCCGCATTCATCTCGCTGTTCGTATGCCTGATTCCCACGACCATTGGCGGACTGCTTTCCGCGATCGGGATTGCCGGGATGGACCGGGCACTGCGGGCCAATGTGATTACCAAATCGGGCAAGGCTGTGGAAACCGCCGGTGACATTGATGTGCTGCTGCTCGATAAGACAGGAACCATTACCATCGGTAACCGGAAAGCCACGGCTTTTCACCCCGCACCCGGGATCGCGAAAGAAGTCCTCGTGCGTGCCGCAGTGTTGGCCTCCATGGCCGACGAGACACCCGAGGGTAAATCGGTCATCGAACTGGCAGGCGTAAATCCAGAGGCTTATAACGTGGCCAACCCGCGTTTCATCCCATTCACGGCGGAAACCCGCAGTTCAGGGATCGACGCCGACGGTATCCGCATCCGCAAAGGCGCAACCGACGCGATCCGGCAACTGGTTGAAAAGGCCGGAAACGAGTTTCCGCAGCAAACCAAGGAAACCGTCCGGGTTATTTCCAGCAACGGCGGAACACCGCTTGTCGTCGCAGAGGACGATAAAGCCATCGGTGTAATCGAATTGCAGGACATCATCAAGCCCGGCATTCAGGAGCGCTTCGAGCGCCTCCGCAAAATGGGCATCAAAACGGTGATGGTAACCGGAGACAACCCATTGACCGCCAAGTACATTGCAGAAAAAGCAGGTGTGGACGATTTCATCGCCGAGGCGAAGCCTGAAGACAAGATGAACTACATCAAGAAAGAGCAGGCGTCGGGAAGACTGGTAGCCATGATGGGTGACGGCACGAATGATGCCCCGGCACTGGCGCAGGCAGACGTGGGCGTAGCCATGAACAGCGGCACGCAAGCTGCCAAGGAAGCGGGCAATATGGTAGATCTGGACAACGACCCCACGAAGCTGATCGAGGTGGTCGAAATCGGCAAGCAATTGCTGATGACACGCGGTACACTGACCACGTTTTCCATTGCCAATGACGTGGCCAAATACTTTGCGATCATCCCGGCGCTGTTCATCGGCGCGATTCCAGCTCTTCAGGGCTTGAACATCATGGGCTTGGGCAGTCCGGAAAGCGCCATCCTATCGGCAGTGATCTTCAACGCGATTATCATTCCCTTGCTGATCCCACTGGCATTGAAAGGAGTGGCCTACAAGCCCATAGGAGCCAGTGCGCTGTTGCGCAGGAACCTGTTTATCTATGGGTTGGGTGGCATCGTGATTCCGTTTATCGGCATCAAGCTCATCGATATCCTGGTTTCAGTATTCATTTAATAGTAAACGAATAGTATATGAAAAAGCATTTAATCCCAGCTGCAGTGCTGACGCTCGTCATGCTGGTGTTTTTTACCGTCATCTACCCCGTGGCAGTTTGGGGGATTGCACAATTCTCGCCCAATTCGGGCAAGGGCGAAATCATCGAGCACGAAGGGCGTCACCATTATGCCAATATCGGCCAGTCGTTCATCCGCGACGATTATTTCTGGTCACGGCCATCCGCCGTTGATTACAACGCCGGCGGATCCGGGGGCAGCAATAAAGGACCGTCAAACGAAGAATATCTGGCCTCGGTCCAAGCGCGCATCGACACATTTCTGTCGCACAACCCGGGTATGGACAAGTCACAGGTTCCTGTTGACCTTATCACTGCCAGTGGCAGCGGGCTTGATCCGCATATTTCCATACAGGCAGCGGAAGTGCAGGTAGCCCGGGTGGCCCGTAAGCGCAACCTGCCCGAAGATACCGTTTCGGAATTGGTGGCGTCACAAGCCGAAAAGCCGCTGCTCGGTATTTTTGGCCCGGCGCGTATCAATGTGCTGAAACTCAACCTGGCTTTGGATGAACTTAGATAAAACTTAGAAACTTATCAGAATAACGACATATAAAAATGAACAGAACACTATTGGCTACTTGCCTTGGCCTATCGGCAATGACATTCGTAAATGCACAAACCGATGAAAGCGATCCGCTCACCATCAGCGGATACGTAGAAACCTATTATGTCTATGACTTTGGTAACCCCGGTGACCACAACCGGCCGGGATTCCTGTATTCATTCAACAAGCACAACGAGGTGAATCTCAATTTCGGCTTTGTCCAGGCCGCTTACGATAACGGCGCGGTGCGGGGCAAACTTGCGCTCATGGTAGGTACCTATGCCAATGCCAACCTTGCCGCCGAGCCGGGCGTGCTCAAAAATGTCTACGAAGCCAATGCCGGAGTGAAGATCTCGAAAAGCAAAAACCTGTGGGTCGATGCCGGCATCTTCGCCTCGCACATTGGTTTCGAAAGCGCTATCGGCGCTAACTGCTGGAACATGACCCGGAGTATCCTGGCAGAGAATTCGCCTTATTTCCTTACGGGTGCCAAGATTTCCTACACGAGCGACAACGGCGAGTGGTTCCTCAGCGGGCTGGTCACAAACGGCTGGCAACGCATCCATCGGGTGGACGGGAACAATATGCCCGGTTTTGGCCATCAGCTCACCTGGACGCCCGACGAAAAGTTAACCCTGAACAGCAGTTCGTTCATCGGGAGCGACGATCCGGACAGCACACGCCGGATGCGGTACTTCCACAACCTGTACGGACAATTCCAATTCAACGATCAATGGGGATTGACCGCCGGATTCGATATGGGCATGCAGCAACAGGCAAAAGGCAGCAGTGATTACGATACCTGGTATTCGCCCGTGCTGATTGCCCGCTATGCACCCACCGGATCGCTTGCTTTCGCGGCACGTGCCGAATATTATATGGATAAAAACCAGGTCATCATTGCCACGGACACACCTAACGGCTTCCAGACGTTCGGCTATTCGTTGAACATGGACGTCAAGGTGCTGGACAACGTGCTTTGGCGGCTGGAAGGCCGGACATTCAACAGCCGCGAGGACCGGATATTTACAAACAGAGATGGCCAGGCGGTAACGGATAATTACTTTCTGGGAACCTCGCTGAGCATCAGCTTCTGACCTGGGGTCAATCTCCCCCGGCATCGTGCCGGAGGAGATTTTCTTATATCTATATTTGTGTTTAGTAAATCGGAAAAGATGAAAATAGCCATTCTGACATTGGGAACACGGGGCGATGTACAACCTTATGCCGTACTTGGCAAGTCCCTGAAAGCACGCGGCCATGAGGTGGTATTGGCCACCGCGAAGAATTTCAGGTCCCTGATCTTGTCTTACGGACTGGATTTTACTCCCGTTGAAGCCGATTTCCAGGCGCTGCTCGATTCGGAAGAAGGCAGGAAAATCCGGAAAAATCCCTTTCTTGCCCGCAAACACCTGAAAAGGTTCGTGTATCCGATGTTACGGGATTCGCTGGTCAAGTTTTACGGATTAGCACAGCAATCCGACAAAGTATTGTTCCATGTCAAAACGATGGCAGATAATTTTGCCGACCAATTCCCCGGCAAGATGATCCGGGCGGATGTCGTTCCGGCAAGTCAGCCCACCGCGGCATTTCCCAACCCGGTTTTCAGCGCATTGCCATTAGCCGGTTTTTTGAACAGATTCACGTACAGGCTGACCGACCTAGGTTTAAAAATGTGGGCAAAGCCCGTCCGGGAGTTCCGGCAACGTGCGGGATTACCGGAGCGGTTCAGCAAACCCGCGCTGCCGGCTATTTACGGAATCAGTGAATACCTGTTGAAGAAGCCCGTCGATTTTCCGGAGAACAACCATTTTACCGGTTTTTGGATGGATGGTCCCCACTCGGAACTAAGCCAGGAACTCATTGATTTTATTTCCGCCGGTGAGCCCCCGTTGCTGGTCACTTTCGGAAGCATGCCTTTTGACAGCCGGCTGGACATTGTCGGACTCATCAAGGCACTGCACCTTCGGCTGCGTGTCCGGATTGTGGTGGTAAAAGGCTGGGGACTTTCGGATGTATCAGCTCTTGAGGGTGACCCTGGCATAAAGGTGGTCGATTCGGCCCCTTACGATAAATTATTCCCGTTGGTTAAAGCAGTGGTGCATCACGGCGGTATCGGAACGGTGGCAGCCTGCCTACGCGCCGGAAAACCCTTCTTAACGTGTCCGGTTCTGTATCCGCTCGGCGACCAGTTCTTCTGGGGCAAGATTGCCTACGAAAAAGGGATAGCCTTATATCCGCTGCCGCTCAAAAAGCTGTCGGCAGATAAGTTCATAAAAAGCATCGAAGAACTTGTCGGAAATGAAACACTTTATACCCATGCGGAATTATTCGCCTCACAATTATCGAGCGAGGATGGATTAACCAATGCCGCGGAAATTATAGAAAGTGATGGACGAACGTAAATCCGCAGCGCATTTCCTCAACCTCATCAAGAAATCAAGGCAAGGGAAATTCAAGATCTACATCGGTATGAGCGCCGGCGTGGGCAAGACCTACCGCATGCTGCAGGAAGCTCATACCCTGATGCGTAACGGTATCGATGTAAAAATCGCCTACGTTGAGACGCACAACCGGGCGGAAACGTCGGCATTGGTGGAAGGGCTGCCCGTTATTCCGCGGCGCCAGCTGTTTTATAAGGGCCGTCAGTTGGAGGAACTTGATGTCCAGGCAGTCCTTAACCTCCGTCCGGAGGTGGTTATCGTGGACGAATTGGCCCACACCAACATCGAAGGCAGCAAAAACGAAAAACGCTGGCAGGACGTGGTGGAAATCCTGGAGGCGGGCATCAATGTCATCAGCGCGGTCAATATCCAGCACATCGAAAGCCTGAATGAAGAAGTGAAAGAGATCACCGGCATCGAAGTCAGGGAACGTGTGCCCGATCGGGTCATTGCCATGGCCGACGAGCTGGTGAATATTGACCTCGCGGCCGATGACCTCATTACCCGTCTGAAGGAAGGGAAAATCTATCGTGCCGACAAAATCCAGGCGGCGCTGGCTAATTTTTTCCAAAGCGACCATATTCTCCAGCTTCGGGAACTGGCCCTCAAGGAAGTGGCGGGCCATGTCGTGCGGAAAGTAGACACGCAGGTGCATAAAGGCACCGCATTGAAGCATGAACGGTTCATGGCCTGCATCGGCAGCGACGCCGGGCGGGCAAAGGCCGTCATCCGCAAAACAGCACGGCTGGCCGGATACTATAGCGGGCAATGGTATGTGCTGTATGTACAGACACCGCGGGAACGCATGGATAAAATCGCCTTGGATAAACAGCGGATGCTCATCAATAACTTCAAGCTGGCCACCCAATTGGGAGGCGAAGTCATACAAGTGCGGCACAAAAGCGTACCGACAGCCATCACCGAACAGGCCATAAAAATGGATATCACGACGGTGTGCATCGGCAATCCCCGGATGAGCCTGCTACGAATCATCCTCTCTACAAGCATTTTCAACCATCTGTTAAAAAAAATGGGAGAAACTGACATCGATTTAATCATCCTGTCATGAAGACAAAGACAAAACTCACAATAGGCGTAGGGGCGCTTTTCGCCCTAATCATCCTGCTGGCTGCTGTCAGCACCTATTCGGTGAACAGCCTGAAAGACGACACCAATAATATCCTTATGGCCAACTACAACACATTGGAATATTCCCGGAATATGCTGATGGCATTAGACGAGGTTAATACAGACAAAACCGCTTTTTCCCGGTTTGAAGCCAATCTAAGGCAGCAGCTTGCCAATGTCACGGAAATGGGCGAACGGGAAGTCACGCAGCGCATCGCAGACCATTTCGAACGGCTTAGGGGGAATCCGGGCAATAATGCCGCATATGCCGATGTACGTGCAGATATAGCTGAACTGATGCGGCTCAACATGGATGCCATCGTGCGCAAAAGCGAAACCGCACGAGAAACGGCGGATTCCGCAACAATATGGATATCGGTCACCGGCGCGGGATGTTTCCTCATCGCGTTCATCCTGCTGGTGAACCTTCCGGGAAACATCGCCAATCCGATAAGGGAACTCACGGAAAGTATCAAGCAGATTGCCGCGCAGCGCTATGGCGAGCGCGTACATTTTGAGGGGCACAGCGAATTCGGGGAACTCGCCCGGTCATTCAATACCATGGCGCAGAAACTGGAAGAATATACTAATAGCAAGTTGGATAAGCTGCTGATGGAAAAGAAACGCATCGATACGTTGATTGAAAACATGCACGACCCCGTGATCGGAATAGACGAGCACGGTAAGATACTGTTTGCCAACAGCGAATCCGTGGCCGTAACCGGATTGGATAAGCAAGGATTGGTTGGAAACACGATAACGGAACTGGCCATTGAGAATGACCTCCTACGGATATTGGCCAGAAAACCGGCGGGACCTGATAACCGGGAAGATGCCAAGCCCATCAAAGTCTTTGCCAATGGGAAAGAAAGTTATTTCGAAAGGGAAACCATCGATATCGACATTGCCCCTACCGGAGAACAGGAAATCCGGCGAATCGGTTCGGTCATCCTGCTACGGAATATCACCCCGTTCAAAGAACTCGATTCGGCAAAGACCAATTTTATAGCAACTGTGTCCCATGAGCTGAAGACACCGATATCTTCGATAAAGATGAGCCTTGACCTGCTGGAGCACCAGACAACCGGGGGGCTCAATGAAGATCAACGACACCTGGTTGAAAGTATTCGGGATGACAGCGAACGTTTGCTCCGTATCACCGGCGAACTGGTCGATATGTCGCGTCTCGAGAGCGGCCATATCCAGCTTAACAAGCAGCCGAGCGACCCTGTGGTAATACTCAATTATACTTTGGGTGCTGTCGGTAACCAAGCTATGCAACGGGGTATTGAACTCGTCACTGAAGTAGATGCGGAACTGCCGATGATCGACATGGATGCGGAGAAGACCGCATGGGTACTCACCAATTTCATGACAAATGCCATCCGTTACTCACCGGATAACGGCCGCGTTGTTATTTCTATTCGGAAAGGTGAACGAGCCGTTCGATTTTCCGTCAAGGATTTTGGTAAGGGTATCGAACGACGGTATCGCGAACGCATCTTCGACCGTTACTTCCAAGTTCCGGGAAGCAACAAGTCTGGAACGGGGCTTGGTTTGGCCATCAGTAAGGATTTTATCGAGAATCAGGGCGGCAGAATCGGCGTAGAAAGCGAACCGGGGCTGGGAAGCACATTTTTTTTTGAACTGCTGTGTTGATGTTGCGGGCTACGCGATTCGTACCGGCGTGGATAATGAATGATGCAAATCCTTGGATGGGTGATCAATGCCCTGATGATGTTGTGTTTAATTAGTGAGTAGTTGTTGAACATATACCATGGAATCAAAAAGACGAATAATTGCCATTTAGTAGAATGTCTACAAACAGATGAACACAGCTTTACTTTTGATAACGATAGCTCTGCAAGATGTGCTGATGATGTACTATTCGCAGTACCTCGACAAGCAAATTGCCAATCCCGGGGCACCTCCGTGAAACAAGTTCACAGCCCATTAGGGACGCTGATGCTGGCTTTATGCTTCATCGCTTCGCTGTTAATATTCTAGGAAATGGAAAAACACGAGGGCAATGGAGATTTTGGACACGATGCTATGCAGGCAGTACAGAATGGACAATTAACGACTATCCTGCGTTAACATACCGTGCAGAAGTATATGCTCCGGTGGATACCCGCGCTGGGGGGTGGCAACACAACCATGTTCCACGGGACTTGGTGGTAAAGACGTTCCTGTTTTTCTGCCATTGAAGCGTTACATCTGCTACAAATAAAATAGAAAGATATATTCTATGGACAAAAAGATGGGGTCCATGACAGATATAGCTGACCAACCAAATAAATGAATGATGATAGCTGCGACGAGACATGACAAACACCTGCTAATCGACATCCTATCCCGTTCTTTCGCGGACAATGGGAGTGTGGATTACGTCATCAGGCAGGGACGCGGGCGCACAAGGCGCATCCGCGCACTGATGGATTATTCTATCGAAGTCTGTTTACGTTCCGGAAAAGTACTACTGAACAGTGAGCGCACGGCCTGCGCACTGGTATTGTACCCGCACCGGAAACGGACAACTTTCGGCTCCATCCGGCTGAATATACAATTGGTGATGTGCGCCATCGGTATTACCGGTATCGGCCGAGTGCTAAGGCGGGAGAGCCGTATCAACCGGACACGGCCTATGCAAAAAATGGCCTACCTCTGGTTCATCGGGGTGCCCCCCGACCGGCAGGGGGCTGGTACGGGAAGCAGCCTGCTGCAAGAAATGCTAGCGGAAGCGGACAGGATGGGGCTACCCGTGTACCTGGAAACCTCAACGGAGCGCAACCTGCCATGGTACGGGCGTTTCGGTTTTGACGAATATGCAACACTGGATCTGGGATATGTGCTGCATTTCATGCGGCGGATGCCGCAAGGTGCGGGAGGGTAGATGACGGTGCCGGGTACGGAGATGCACATCGTAACCTTTACCTTCATCCTGCTGGAATCCGCCATGTTCTTCCTGCAACTGGCGCTGTACCTGATCCGTCCATCGGACAGACACCGTAGGTGGTACCTGATCTTGCTTTTCCTGCTCATCCTGTACAACACCACCGGGGGGCTGTTCCCCGACCCGGACATCAACCTGCCCGTCCATGTCCAGAACATCATTGCTTATGGAACAGGATTCCTCACGGCAGCCTATTTCCCGTATTATTTCTACCGTGCGTTCGGGCTGAAGCTACTGCGCTTCCATGCGCTTTACGGTGTGCCGCTGTTCCTGTTATTGCCCTACCTGCTATTCTTCGTCATCGGGTACGCCATGCACCAGGATCTGGAATACGCCATCCGGTACGGCGTGGTGGTACCGTTTTTCTATTCCCTCGTACTGCTTTGGGCCATCCTGCGGGCTATCCGCGCAGCCTACCGGGAAAACCGGAACGGGAAACGCTACACCGAGGAAATCATGGTGTATATTGCGGTGGCACCATGGTCGGCGATGACGCTTATCGCGTATTTCGACCTGGGGCAGCTAACCGAGGCACTGTTCACCAATCTAGGTTTCCTGGCCATCACCGCACTGTTCATCCTCAAATCCGTCCGCAGGGCAAGGAAAGACTACGAATTACTCATCAACCTACCAACGGATGGCGTGGGCATCGCCATCTTCGAGGAAAACTGCCGGTATTATGGCCTCACCAAAACGGAGGTCGGGGTATCACGCTTTCTGTGCCGGGGGCTGCGGAATAAGGAGATAGCCGCCGAACTGTTCATTTCCCCGTTGACGGTCAAAAAACACGTGGAAAACATCTACCGCAAGACCGGGGCGGGCAGCCGTGCATCGCTCATCCACATCCTCTCCAAACCGCCCATCCATTGAACCGCCCCCATTTGCTGCGGGATATACGGCAGATGGCCTACGGAAAACCGCCGGACGGCGTATTTACAGGTTTTCCTCACGGGCTTAGCTTTGGCCTCTCCAATAAGGAGTCACTGCATGGAAGACTATCTACCCAATTTCCCGCATGGCTGATGTTGCCGGATAACCGGCTGGCAGCGGGAAAATCATAAAAATCAGTTCCGATGATGACAGAAGAATACAGCAACCGGCTGTACGGACAGATGGAACGGGAACTCGGTGAGCTTAACGCATCCGGGCAGGATACCGCCGTACTGTTGCCCCGTTACCTCCGTACAGTCCGCAGGGCACTCAAGACGCTGAAAGACCATGTAGAAAAACAACCCTTTGCGACACAGGCAGAGGAAATCCGCTTTTTCAAGTACACCAAACCCCGGTTCTACCGATGGCACATCTACCATCTGGAACGTTTCCACATCGAAAGTGGGCTCCCACCGCTGGAGGGCAGAAGCCTGCAACGCTATTACAGCGAACAACTGGTGTACCTCAAGCAGTTTTTCCGGCAGCACGAGTTCCTCTACCAATACTACCGGCTTGGAGCAACCGAACTGGACGGGCTTTATTTCGTGCGCGGCGCGGATGTGCAGAGCATCCTACTGCCGGAGATACCGGAAGTGGACCCAGCCTTCTCCACGAGCGGCGACTACCTGTTTGCCAAATTCATGGCACACGAAATGCTGAAAGAACGGATCGTCGAGGAGCTATCCACGCTGAAGAAAGGCACCGTCCGGCAACGCGGGTCCATCGCGGGAAAACACAAGGGCGAAATGCGCTGGACAGGAGACACGATAGACCTTGCGGAACTCGGATACGGGATTTACCTCACACGCAAACTCAACAACGGAACGGCGTCATTGAATGAAATCTTCCAATGGCTTGAGGAAAACCTGCACGTCACCATCGGCAAACCCGCCAAACGCTTCGCGGAAATCACGGCAAGAAAACGCCTAAGCCAGACCAAGTACACCGACGAAATAAAAGATGCCATACAGAATAAAATAGTGCGCAACGACGAGTACCGCCCCGGACAACGGAATTGACGGGATATAATCCATCAACCTAAATCTAACACCTAACCTGAACCACCGACGCGCCGGCGGCCTACAGAAAATCTTTGGGTACTACCCAAGAGTACCCAAAAGAGGCGGACAAACCATGGGAATTTTGCTTCCGTAATCCCGTCACAATGGGGTGCGGGAAAAAGCGAAACGCCATGTTACAGCAATTCACCTGGGAGCAATTTCTATGGGTAGCCGCAACCCTCGCCGCAGTCTGGTACATCTCAGTACTCCTGCTCTTTTTCAGGAAAGAGATACGCGGACTTTTCACACCAGAAAATAAAACCAACGCACGGCCATCCGATCCCGGGGAACCGGAAGACGGGGAAGTGTTTGACCTGATGGGCAGCACAGCCATGTCAGAGGGCGTATTGGACATCGCGCCCGACGAGCTGACCTTTTCACCCAAAAGCGACACCGACGGCAAAACCAGAAAATTGGGGCTTGTTTCCGATTTCCTTCAGGAGATAAAGGAACTGATAGACACCATCGAACGCGAAAAGGGCAACAAGGAGGACTTCCACAAGCTATTCGATGCACTCAAGCAAAAGTACCCCGCCATCCGCGAAAGCGGCCGGCTTGAAACCCTTGCCAGCTACCTCGAAGACCACCTGCCCTTCACATTGACCGACGAGGAAATGCAGCACCTATGGGATTAACCGATTACCAAGAACAAAAAGCGAAAAGACAATACGATATGAACACCAAACCATCATTGAAACAGAAAATCATAGCCAGCCATTGGCTGATGGCAACCACCTGCCTTGCCTACCAAATCCTATGCAGCATCTCCATCGCCATTGCGCAAACCGATGCCGGTGACGGTGACGCAGGGATCAGGCAGGCCACGGACAGGGTCAGGGGCTACTTCGACACAGGCATCGACCTCATGTATGCGGTGGGAGCCGTAGTCGGCCTCGTGGGAGCGGTAAAAGTCTTCAACAAGTGGAACGCCGGGGAGCCGGACACCTCAAAAGTCGCAGCAGCATGGTTCGGAAGCTGCATCTTCCTCGTCATCGTCGCCACCGTGTTACGGTCATTCTTCGGTATCTGAAAGCACAGGGAAATGAAAAGCGAATTACCGGATTACAACGTAGGGGGAACGCGGTTCCATGTGGACATCGCAGATGGCGGATTGCGGCAGGTATCAAACCCCGCAAACAGGATACCGTTCGACGAAATGACATTCCGCAACGGGCATTACGAGTTCCTGTTTGACAAAAGCACGAAAAACGTATTCAAGGGAAACCCTGCCAGTAAACCCGAAAGCGTAGTGGCCGTCAGGATGCCGCATCCCTACAAGCTCGACCCCAATATCGTGAACAGGATGCTCGAACGGATCGGCAGCCGCAGGCAAACAGCAAAACACCAAATCCGGAAACAAGCATCCTTGAAACCATAAAAACAATGGCTACGATTTACCGCATCAACAAAGGAATCAACAAACCCATAGAGTTCAGGGGACTCAAAGGCCAGTACATCGGCTATCTGGCAGGTGGACTTGTGGGCCTGTTGTTGCTATTCGCGGGAATGTACCTGATAGGCACCGACCTGTACATCTGCCTTCCGGTCGTCGCGGTGCTGGGTACGGCACTGTTCATCGGTGTCAACCGTCTCAGCCACCGTTTCGGCCAGCACGGACTGATGAAATACTTCGCCAGAAAGGGAATGCCGCAGTACCTGAAATCCAGGTCAAGACGGATTTACACCACACTCAAACAAGCAAAAAAATAACATAACGTGAGAGAAATCGAAAAGATATTCCCCATTTACAAAGTCGAAAACGGAGCGGTACTATCCGTCCAGGGCGACATCACCGTGGCCTTCGAGGCCACATTGCCGGAGATTTTCACGTTGGGCGAACGGGACTATGAATCCTTCCACCAAGCATGGATAAGGGCCATCAAGGTGCTTCCGGCCCACAGCATCTTCCACAAACAGGATTGGTACGCAGACAGGCGGTACCGCGCGGATTTCGACAGGGCGGGGGAAGCGTTCCTGTCACTCAGCAGCGAGCGGTTCTTCAATGAACGGCCATACCGCGGACACTCCTGCCACATCTTCCTCACCAAGCGTGCCACGGGCCGGAAACCCGCCAACTCCGCAATTTCCAATATCCTGCGCAAATCCATCGTGCCGCAGCAGACCATCGCCGAAAAGCCGTTCATGGATTTCATGGACAGCGTGGGGCAATTCGAGCGCATCCTTTCAGACAGCGGTTTCGTATCGCTCAAACGGCTGGATGACGAGGCCCTTGCGGGTACGGCAAACAGGGCGGGAATAATCGAACGCTACGTTTTCCTTCTCGATGAGGGGGAGCAGCCCACCATCCGCGACATCCATCTCAATGGCAGGTTAGCCGTAGGCGATAAACAATGCCAGCTTTTCACGCTTTCGGACGCGGAAGAACTCCCAGCACTCTGCGGCCCACGCATCAACTACGACCGGTACTCAACCGACCGGACGAAATTCTCCATCGGATTCGCAAGCCCGCTTGGGTTGCTACTGGACTGCGACCACATCCTCAACCAATATATCTTCATCGGGGATGCCCACAAGACACTGAAAAAAATGGAAGCCAAGCGGCTCCGGTTGCAATCCCTATCCGCATACTCCCGCGAAAATGCGATAGCAAGGGATGCCACCAACGATTTCCTCAACGAAGCCATATCCGACGGGCGGCTGCCTGTCAAGGCGCATTTCAACGTGCTGGCATGGGGCGACGGAGCCACGGATGCAAACGAACTCCGCAACAAAGTGTCCAGCGCAATGGCACAGATGGATGCCATTCCAAAACAGGAAACGGATGGCGCACCGCAGATATGGTTTGCCGGAATCCCCGGAAACGGCAGTGATTTCCCCATGAATGACACCTTCGACACTTTCCTTGAGCAAGCCACCTGTTTCCTTGTCAAAGAAACCGGATACCGCTCATCGATTTCCCCTTTCGGAGTGCGGCTTGGCGAAAGGCTGGACGGCAAGCCCATGCACGTCGATATAAGCGACGAACCCATAAAACGGGGGTGGTCAACCAACCGGAACAAATTCATATTGGGCCCCAGCGGTAGCGGTAAATCGTTCTTCACCAACCACATGGTGCGCAGCTATTACGAGCAGGGTGCGCACGTTGTATTGCTCGACGTAGGCCACAGCTACAAAGGATTGTGCGACCTCGTTGACGGCTACTATTTCACCTATTCGGAAGCCGACCCCATCAGGTTCAATCCATTCTACCTGACGGATGGGGATGTGCTGGACACAGAGAAAAAAGAAAGCCTCAAGACGTTGTTGCTCGCACTCTGGAAAAAAGAGGATGAACGTTTCACCCGTTCCGAATACGTCGCCCTTTCCAACGCGTTGACAGGCTACTATAAGCACCTCGAATCGCACAGCGACATCTTCCCATGCTTCAATACATTCTATGAGTACCTAATGAACGAGTACATGCAGGTACTCGACAATGGCAAGGTCAAGGAAAAGGATTTCGACGTATCCAATTTCCTCTATGTACTCAACCCTTACTACAAAGGGGGCGAGTTCGATTATTTATTGAATGCCACCGAAAACCTCGACCTGCTGCACCAACGCTTCATCGTATTTGAGCTGGATGCCATCAAGGACCATCCCATCCTCTTCCCCGCAGTAACGCTCATCATCATGGACGTGTTCATTTCCAAGATGCGCAAACTCAAGGGTGTACGCAAGGCCATACTCATCGAGGAATGCTGGAAAGCCATCGCCAAGGCATCAATGGCCGAGTACATCAAATACCTGTTCAAGACCGTGAGGAAATTCTTCGGGGAAGCCATTGTGGTGACACAGGAAGTCGAAGACATCATCTCATCACCCATCGTGAAACAGGCGATCATCAACAATTCCGACTGCAAAATCCTACTCGACCAATCCAAGTACGAAAACAAGTTTGACCAATTGCAGGAAATGCTTGGCCTCAATGACAAGCAAAAGGCATTGATACTCTCCATGAACAGGGCCAATGACCCCAAGCGGAAATACAAAGAAGTCTACATATATCCCCCCGGCAAAGTGTACCGCACCGAGGTTTCACTGGAGGAATACCTCACCTACACCACGGAGGAAAGCGAAAAAGTAAAGGTGCTGGAATATGCCGCAAGGCATGGAAGCATCAGCCGGGGCATAGCCGAACTCGCGAAAGACCTGCGGAGCAAAAATCCATAACGCAAAACCATACAATATCATGAAAACACTGAAGACATACATGCTCATCCTTCCTATCAGCGCAGTGACGCTTTTCGTAGCACTACCCAACGGGGCCGATGCACAGCTTGCTATAGCGGAAGTCATCAAAGCGGGAATCAAAAAAGTGGTCAAGGCCGTTGACCTCAAGATCCAACGCCTGCAAAACAAGACCATCTGGTTGCAGAATGCCCAAAAAGCCCTTGAGAACCAACTATCCAAACTCAAATTGGGCGAAATCGCCGACTGGACGGACAGGCAGCGCGAACTGTACAAGAATTACTACGAGGAACTCTGGAAAGTCAAGTCGATTCTTTCCTATTACAACCGCGTGAAAGAGCTAACCGAAAAACAGGGGGCCATACTGGAGGAATACAGGTCGGCCTGGCAGCTTTTCCAACAGGACACTAATTTCTCACCGGACGAACTTGCCTATATCGGGAAAGTCTACACGGGCATACTGGAAGCAAGCGTCAAAAATGTAGACCAGATCATCCTCGTGGTCAACAGCTTCAAAATGCAGATGTCCGATGCCGCAAGGCTCGAAATCATCATGGAAGCCAGCAACCGCATGGAGGAAAACCATGCCGATCTACGGCAATTCAACAGGCAGAATGCCATGCTCAGCATCCAGCGGGCCAAGTCAACCGATGAAACACAACGATTAAGGAAAATATATGGAATCGACGAATAATATAGCCGCCGCAGCCAACATGGTGCGGAGAAAAGTACGCACGTTGCTTGCCATTGCTAGCCTCACGGCCATCGCCTCATCCTTCACCACCAGTGCAGGGGCACAGACGTTTTCCGAATGGTTTCGGCAGAAAAAAACACAGAAGCAGTACCTCGCAGAGCAAATCATTGCGCTGAAAGCCTACGGAACGGTGCTGAAAAAAGGCTATCACGTAGCCTCGTCGGGCCTTGGCATCATCAGGGGTTTCCGAGACGATGAGTTCAATCTCCACTCCACATTTTTCTCGTCGCTTGCAGCCGTCAATCCCGCCATCCGCGACGATGTGAAAATCGCTGAAACAATTGCCCTGCAAATCGCCATCATCGCCGCATTCAACGGTGCCGACAACGACGGAAACCACGGGCAATATATCCGGGACGTAAAAAGCAAAGTACTGGATGAATGCGCGGTTGACCTAAGCGAACTGTCCAGCATCGTGCTTTCCGGCAAGCTCGAACTGGAAGACGACGAACGGATCAGGCGGCTTGAAAAAGTAGCCGCCTCGATGCGTGACAAGGCCGCATTCACGCAGAAATTCACAGGTGATGTGCGGTTGCTCGCCCTGATGCAAAACCGAGAAGAGATACAGATTAATAACCTGAAAACCTGGTTCAGCCATGAAGATGATTAAAAAGATATGCCTCATCCTTGTGCTTGGCACATCCCTGTACGCCCCAGCAAAAGCGCAGACCGACGAGGTGGTGCAATTGCTCCTGAATGTGGAGAAACTCAGCCAACTGAAAGGCATCCTTTCGGACATGAAGCGCGGCTATGAAATCATCAGCGGGGGATACAATGCCGTCAGGGATGTCTCACGGGGCAACTTCAACCTGCATAACGTCTTCCTCGATGGTTTGATGGCCGTCAACCCCGAAATCAGGAAATACCACCGCATCGCCGACATCATCCGGTACCAAAAGGACATCGTGACCGAATACAGGGCCACTTTCGACCGATTCAGGGCATCGGGCAATTTCACGGAAAGCGAACTGGCCTATTTCGCGAATGTCTACAAACGGCTTTTTGACCAGAGCCTTGCCAACCTCGATGAACTCATCATGGTCACGACCGCCTCGCAACTCAGGATGTCGGACGATGAACGCCTGAACGCCATAGACCGGATATTCCATGATGTGGAAGACAAGCTGCAATTCCTTCGGCATTTCAACCGCGAGGGCGGTGTCCTTGCCCTGCAACGCGAACGTGAAAAACGGGAAACCCAAGCATTGCAAGAATTATACGATACAGACAATGAATAATCGAACCCCAAATTACCTGAAAATAATGGGAGCGTTGTTGCTCGTGGCCGCCCCCGCTGCCCTTTGCCGTGCCCAGAGCGCCGCCGAGATTGGCGGGCTGCAAAGCGTGCTCGATACAGTTTACTCCGACATGCTTCCCCTTTGCGGTCGCCTCATCGGGGCGGGCCGTGGCCTTGCGGGTTTCGCCGCCCTCTGGTTTATAGCAAGCCGTGTTTGGCGGCAAATCGCCGCCGCCGAAGCCATAGACTTCTATCCTTTGCTCCGCCCTTTCGGGATTGGCCTTGCCATCCTTTTCTTCCCCGTGGTGCTGGACGTGATGAATGGCGTACTCAAGCCCATCACCGATGCGACATCGGGCATGGTGGAGGATTCCGACCGTGCCATCGCCACCCTGTTGAAGCAAAAGGAGGAAGCCGTGAGAAACTCTGCCCATTGGCAAATGTACGTGGGGGAAAGCGGAAAAGGCGATATGGACAAATGGTATAAGTATACCTATCCCGATGACCCCAAGCGGGAGGGTGAAAGCTGGATGGACAAGGTAATCGGAAATGACATCAAATTCTGGATGGACAAGCAATCCTATAATTTCAGGAACAACGTGAAACAGTGGTTGAGCGAAGTGCTGCAAGTGCTGTTCGCAGCCGCCGCACTCTGCATCAACGCCATCCGGACTTTCTTCCTCATCGTATTGGGCATCCTTGGGCCACTGGTTTTTGGACTATCCGTATTCGATGGGTTACAGCATACACTCACCGTATGGATTGCACGCTACATCAATGTGTACCTATGGTTGCCCGTCTGCAACATCTTCGGCAGCATCATCGGCAAAATCCAGGAAAAAATGCTGCAACTGGACATTTCGGAAATCGGACAGGAGGGCGATACCCTATTCAGTCCAACCGATACAGCCTATCTCATCTACCTCATCATCGGCATACTGGGGTACTTCACGGTGCCAAGCGTGGCCAACTACATCGTACACGCATCGGGTGCAAATGCCCTTATGCAACGCGTCAACTCATTGATAGTGAATCCCGGCGATGCCGTCACCCAGAAGCTCACGGATGGCGGTGACATGGCAAAAGACGTATTCGGTGACGATGCCCGCACCATGCGCAACCACATGGCAGGGGCCGGAAGAAGCGACTACTTCAATTCCGGAAGCAGCCACCAGGGGGACCGGATACAGGGGAATTAACGAAAAAATCAAAAGCGACCGAAAATGTTCAAACAATTCAAAAATATCGACACGGCATTCAGGCATATCAAGACCTTCAGCATCGTTTTTTTGGGTGCGACAACGTTATTATGCGGATTTGTCATATACAAAAGCCACGAAACCGTCGAACGGATACTTTCAAGCATATGGGTAATCGTGGACAACAGACCCATCCAAGCGAAAATCGCTGCCCGCAAAGACAACCTTGAAGTGGAAGCAAGGCGGCACGTCACGGAGTTCCATCGGCTCTTTTTTACGCTCGACCCGGATGAAAAAGCAATCACCAGCACCATTACAAAGGCACTCTACCTTGCGGACGAAAACGCCAAAAGGCAATACGACAACCTGCGTGAAAGCGGCTACTATTCCGGCCTTATCTCCGGGAACATCAGCCAGCGCATCACCATAGACAGCATCCGGCTCGATATGCGCAGCGAACCCTATGCGTTCAGGTGCTATGCCACGCAGCAACTCATCCGTTCGAGCGGAACGCTTATCCGGATACTCACCACCACGGGAACGCTCCATAATGTCGCCCGGACGGATAACAATCCCCACGGATTCATCATACGCCGTTGGGAAACGCTGGAAAACCGAGATAAAACACAATAAGCCATGTTCGGGAAAAAAAATAAGCGAGACAACGATCAGCAGGGGAAAAGGCTTGCGGAGAACATTGCGGGCAAGGTATACCGTACCCAGACCCGCCTTGCCAATTACCTCAACCGGAAAACCGCCGGAACGACAAGGAAACAGCAAATCGTTTTCCTTGCCACATTCACCATTGCACTGGGCGTATACTGCATATACCTAATACTCGATAGCATTTTTTCCTGAAAGGAATATACCACGCACATAAATCAAACAAAATGGAAACAAACACCAAATCTCTGAACGAAAAGCAGCGCAGGTTCCTTCTTGCGCTGCCCTTGCTGGTACTGCCGTTCACCGCATTGGCTTTCCACGCCCTTGGAGGCGGCAAAGGGACAATCGAGGCCACCGAAGCGCAGGCTCCGGGTATCAATACCAATCTGCCAAGCGCGGATTTCAGCAGGGAAAAGCCGCAGAGCAAACTCGATCTGTACGAACAGGCAAGGCAGGATTCAATCAAGCGGGCAAGGGACCGGGAAAGCCGCGCCGCAATTGCCAACTCGATTTCCGATGGGTTCACCGATACGCAGGAACAACGCGTCATGGAAAAACTTGCCCTACTCGAAGATGAACTCAACAAACCATTGGACGGGACACCGCAGACCGCAAACGCCGCGCCAATCCCCGAAAGGCAATCCGCGACGATGCCCGACACCGAGGCCGACATCGAACGGCTGGAGCGCATGATGGACAACCTGTACCGGGAAGATCCCGCCGAAGATGCCGAACTGGACCAGCTAAACGGAATGCTCGAACGCATCCTTGACATCCAGCACCCCGGTAGAGTGCATGAGAAGCTGATGGAACAGTCACTTGCTAACAAGGAAAGTGCATATCCCGTAAACCTCGCAGGGGATACCCTGGCGAACAACGGTATCCGCGCAGTCATCCATCGCGACCAAGAAGCGGTGAACGGCTCGTCCATACAACTCCGGCTACTCGACAGCATCTACGTAAACGGCAGGCTTATCCCCGCCAACAGCTTCGTACATGGAACATGCGCCGTGGGCGGCGAACGGCTCACCATAACGGTGCGCACCTTGCGCCACGGAAACTCCATACTCCCCGTATCGCTCACCGCCTATGATATGGATGGGATGCAGGGGCTTTACGCCCCCGGGGCGCTCACTCGCGATGCTGCGGCACAGGGAGGAAACGATGCCATACAGGGCATGCAACTCATGTCACTCGACCCAAGCCTTGCCGCCCAAGCGGCCACGGCAGGTGTCAATGCCGCAAAGGGGCTTTTCAGCCGCCGGATCAAGCAAATCAAGGTCAAAGCGAAAGCCGGATATACGCTATTGCTCAGGGATGACAACCAACGATAATTGAAACCAACTAAAAACAAGATGAAAACGATAATCCTAATCATTTCCCTATGCTGCCTCGCCAACCTGCCGGGCATGTCACAGGAAACTGCCTACCCCACAACGCGGGTGAGCAAACTGCCCATAAAGGGTACGGTCACGAAAGACCGTAACAGCAAGATGCGTGCGGTACTGCATGACATCCACATTCTCGATGATGTGCTGTATTTCCGGATCGGGGTGCGCAACGGCTCCCACATCCGGTTCGACATTGATTTTATCCGCTTCTATATCCGCGACAGGAAATTGGCCAAACGCACCGTTACGCAGGAACATGAAGTCATGCCCGTTGACATCGACGGACTCGAAAGGCCGGCCGTTGACGGCAAATGCGGAAAGACCATCGTGGCCGCGCTGGATAAATTCACGGTGGCCGATGGGAAGCTGTTCACCATTGAAATATATGAAAAAGACGGAGGACGGCACCTTTTCCTGAAAGTGCGCAACCGGCACATCGAAAACGCAAAGCTCTTAAACTGAACGTACCATGCAACTGGCAAAGCCGGAAATAGCACCGAAACTCGTCGAATACCTGCAAGGGCAACAGGAAAAAGGCATGTCATGGCTAGTTTATGACAGGGAATTGGACATCAGAAGCACACTTGATGTCACCTGTTTCAAAAGGCAGCGGGATGCACATGCCTTCGTAGATGCGGGGTTCGCAAACCCCCTCTACCTCGATGTGGACACCATCGGCAGCACACTAAGGAGACTTGAAGAAATAATCAAATTCCAACAAACAATTGAAAAGGAGAATACCATGAACACCAACAAATTGGAAGAACAATTGGGCTATCTTGAAGATGTCAAGATCGACCCCGCAATCATCAAAACCGTAAGGGAGGGCATTGAAAAAGGCGTGCCCAATTTCAACGTTACCGACCAACACCTGCCCGAAATCGGAACAAAGGGGGTGATAGACTTTGAGCTACCCGTCCGCAAATCCGGCCAGTCGGAAAATTATTATATGGACAGGTTTGAACTTGCGTTCTCAAAAGCCGACCCCCTGCCCGAAAAACATGCGTACTATATCGTATCGCAGGAAGAGGGCAAAAATCTGCACAGGCAATTCACCAGTCCGGTAAAAGCCATCGAGTACTTCAACAGCAAAGATGGCGAACGCCAGCTTGTCAGGGGTACCGGGCCCACCCCAGACAAAAGCGAAACGCTTGTCAGGAAAGACGGGGACGAGCTTTTATACGTAAAGCCGGATTTTAAGCAAGCATACCATTCAAAACCGATCAGGCAGTCATTCTCCATCCAGGAGGGACAGGGCTTTACGCTTCGGCAAGCCTTGCATCTCATTCAGGGCAGGGGCGTTTACAAGGATAACCTGCTCGATGCAAGCGGCCAGCAATACAAAGCGTACATTATAATTAACAGGGAGGAACCGCTTTCCAACGGTACGGGCTACCGTTACCGCCCATTGCGCGATCCGGAATACGGATTCGACCCGGAAAGGATAATCAAACAGGACTATGACATCATCGAAGCAAAAGATGCCCAAAAATTCCCCGAACTCATGGCAAAACTAAAAGACGGGGAACGGGTGAACGTGACGGCGGAAAAGAATGGCAAGCAATACAAAGTGGCAATAGAATTGGCACCCCGCTACAAAAACGTCAACTTCTTCGACAGGAAAGGCGAATCCCTCGGACGGGAATTTTTCAACCGCAAAAACCAGGAATTGAAAAACCCCGTCGTCATGAAACGGGAATGGGATTTAACGAAAAGGGAGGGTATGCGTCTCCGTTAGATAGACTATACAGCCGCCATCCGCGTTAATAATAACAAAACTCATTAATCAAAAAAACAGACAGATGGACACATTCAATCAATTGAAAGACCTCATCGCTTCAGTGGAGGACGATGCGGTCAAATTCTTCGAGAAAGGCAATGCCGCAGCGGGTACACGTGTAAGAAAAGCGTTGCAGCAAGCCAAAACGCTTGCTCAGGACATCCGCAACGACGTTACGGCAAAGAAAAACACCAAGTAACCGTTTTCTCAGATTCCGAAAGAGGCCCGTTATGGACGCATGACGGGCCTTTTCTGTTCGTATTTAAAATCGCTAACTTTGTGTAAGTCACCAATGAAACAATAACTATGAAACCGATAGCAGCTATTATCGCCTCGATTTCCACGGTGGGTTTATTGGCCACCGCCTGTACATCAAATCCCGATAAGTCAGACCTTACTCAAAAGGTTGCGGGGGTTTACGCCTCGGAGAGCGAAAACGAATTTGATTATTTCAAGGATACGTTGGAAATAAAAGCAACGGATGATGGCCGAATGGACATCATGTTCCTCGCACGTTGGTCAAGCGCAAAAAAAGATGACCCACAGCGCCCCGTGAACAAAGTAGCGGGTGTCTGGAATAACCACGGCAAAGGAAAAACACTTATAGCCGACTTGCAGGCAAGCGATACAACACTCCGCATCGCAGCCCCGATGGATGAAAGCGTCACCATTGTTCCCGTTGATTTGGAAAACGGCAGCCTCAGTTGGCCCCATCAGGACGGAACGGAAGAAATCTTTGTCAAAATCAACCCATAGGCATTGGGAAACCAAAATACCAACATCCCTTAACATTGGATTAGGGAAAATCAAAAGCTGGTCGGTGCCAGCTTTTTGCTTTTAACAGCAACCCATCTGCCAAGATACCAACCGCTATCCCATCTTTTCTGCCTCATCGGCCTTTGTTAAACAAATTTCTGAAACACCCCCCTCACGTCAAGGCGGCTCCACTTCGTTCCGCTTGTTTTCGGGAAAAAATCTTCCCTGTTCGCTCCGCTCACGAGGTATTTTTTCCCGAAAAGCCTTGCCTTTGAGGGGGCCGTGTTTTAGGTGGGCTGTTTATCAAAAGCCGGCGAGGCTCCTGCCGAGACGGTTTTTTGCGAATGTTCTTTAAAAATTCAGGCAGATGGACACACTTAACAAAGCGCCCCCGTCTTGGTTTCCCCTTTTTTTCGGGCTACGACCGAGACCAAGATTTAACAGGATTTTTTTTCATTAAAGACAAAATTATCATGAAAACGACAGTAATCGGAAGCAACAAAGGAAACACCCAAAACAACGGTGCAGCCGCAAAAGATACGGCTAAAAATGAAGTGCAGGCAAAGGTAGGCACAGCCACGGACGACAGTAAAGCGAAAGCCGGGGAAGTAAACGGTAAAGCCGTTGCAGCCGTCAGCAATCCGCAAAACACGGAAAAGGTGTTGGTAGCTGAAAAAGCCGAGCCGACCAAAGCGGAGCTTAGACAAAAACTGGTCAATGAACCCCCTGCAATGGGGTTGGATGAAACCATAAAATGGGTCGAGACGTTGCACCGCAAAAAGTTGCAACGGGAAAAGCTCATTGCTACCATCGATGAATTGGAAGCGTTTGAAGTTGAACAGTTGGACGATGCCAAGGAAGTCGGGCTTGACCAGTTCCAAGGTTGTGAATTGACCATTACCGACGATAATGGCAATGATTTTTCCACCAAAAATCCATTTATCATCAATGCCGTTGCGCAGCATGTTAAAACGCTTTGCGTTGGAAAACTTGCAGAAATCGAGGGAGAAATCCGAATCCCACACTAATAAGATGGTTTGCCCCCTGCATGAACCGTGCAGGGGCATTCTTTCCATTTATCAAACATCACGGATATGGAAGAGGCATTTATCGAACACCTTGACCAATTGTATTGGGAGGGTTACGGCCAGAAATTCAGGGATATGAACCCTAAAGCATATTTGGAGCAATTAATAAAGTTTATGAAAACATATAAAGCACTTGATAATGAAGTATGCAACCCTTTATCTGATGGTACGGGTGCTGGTGCAGTCCGAACACGAAAACGTAAGCGAAACCCAAACCGAAGTGGAACAGGGGATTTGTTCAATCAGTGACACGGGAAAGGTCAGGGTTTTGGAAACGGAGATTTTACTAACAAGAGTCAGGAATATTAAAATTTACAGAAATGGCAACTCAGATTAAAGAAAAGGTTTGGCGGCTTATCGGTACGGACATCGAAAAAAACGCCACAAGTATGGAAGCGATGACACAGGCGGGATTGGATTATGAAGTCGTAAAAAAAGGCAACACGCATAATTTGCCGAGTGGCGATAGCAAGGATTCCGATAGTTCGTTTTTCACTTTCAGGACGGACACGGAGGCAATTTTAGGCGACAAGGTTGGCAGCAGTTACGAAGTACTGCAAAATACCGATGCTTTTTCATTTTTCGATAGCATTGTGGGGGGCAGGGGAGGCATCCGGTATGAGACAGCAGGGGCATTGGGCTACGGTGAGACGATTTTTATCACCGCCAAATTGCCCGAACATATAAAAGTGGGCAGGGATGACCTTATTGAGCAATACCTGTTTTTGACAACCACCCACAACGGTACGGGCTGCATAACAATCGCATTTACTCCCGTACGTATTTGGTGCGCCAACACGCTTAACGCAGCTTTGGCAAATTGCAGCAATTGCATCAAGATACGCCACACGGCAAGCGCAGCCGAGAAGTTGAAAAGCGCACATAAAATGTTGGGTATATCCGACCAATTAGCAGGGGAATTACAAAGCATCTTCAACCGCTGGGCAAGGGTACGTATTACCGATCCGCAGGTAAAACGCTTGGTACAACTGGCAATGGTACCGAATAGGGAAACCTATGAGAAACTCCGGACGGGCAAGTACGAGGAATTGAGCAGCCAATACAATAACATGGTGAGCAGCGTTTTCGATTATGCCATGACGAGCGACAGCCAACAGGTAAACACCACTAAGGGAACATTGTTCGGTGCTTACAATGCCGTTACCGGGTATTTCCAAAACGTGCGCAATTTCAAGGATGACGAAAGCAAGTTTAAAAGCATCATGCACGGTACGGGTTACGACCGCTCCCAAACGGCTTTTAACCTATGCTTGGACTTCGCCAAGAGCGGAAGCCGTGCATTGCGGTTCAACTAACGGAATCATTAACCAAAGCGGAGGCGCAACCGCACAAAGGGCGCATTTTTTTATCATGAAACACGATTTTGAAGAACGTAGGCAAAAACGCATCATGAATGCGAAGAACCGAGCGAAGAAAAACGAACAGGAAGCTGAAAGCCTGTATAAACGTGCCGAAGAAATGGCGGGCGTTATCCCATTCGGGCAACCCATTTTAGTTGGCCACCATTCGGAAAAAAGGGACCGCAATTATCGGGAGAAAATATATAATACCTATGGCAAATCCTTTGAAAAACAGGATAAAGCAACGTATTACGAGGAAAAAGCGGAAACCATAGAAAGCAATACCGCCATTTTTTCGGATGACCCCCAAGCATTGCAGAAGTTGGAAGCAAAGCTAAAAGAATTGCAGGACAATCAGGATTTTATGAAAGCCACCAATAGGTTTATCAAGAAAAAAGACAAGGCAGGTTTTTTAGCGTTGCCCTATGCTACTGAAAAATTGTGGGAGGAAGTGACAACCCCCAACGTCATGGGAGATATTGGCTTTGCCCACTATAAACTGTCCAACAACAATGCAAACATCAGACGGATTAAACAGCGCATAGAACAGTTACGCAAGCGAGAGCAGAAACAGCCGTTTGATAAGGTCATCAATGGCGTTCGGATAGTTGAAAATATAGAAGCCAACCGCTTGCAAATGGTATTCGATGGCAAACCGAATGCAGATTTTAGGAAGCAATTAAAATCGAACGGTTTCCGTTGGTCGCCAACGGAGGGGGCGTGGCAGCGGCATATATCAAATTGGGCATTGCACGTTGCAAAAGAGATTGTGCAGGGATTGAATGCCGAATAATGCCGAAAATCCAACATCCCCTCAAAAGCATTTTAAGCCGTTTTGAGGGGATGTTTTTCTAAGCAAACAAATTCCTTTTCCGAGGCAAAAAAGCCGCCCGAAAGGCTTAAAACAGCCTAAAAACGGCCTTTTTTTCGCGCGCTAAGAGCGTTTTAGGAGCGATTTATGAGCATTGTAGACTTGCAAAATGCGCTTTTATATCCCTAACTAAGGTTTTCAAAAACGTTTAATGTTATATTTTTTTAGGGTTATTGAGAAATAATCTTGACTTTTATAAACAGATTGTTTCAACCATTTAAATAAAATCCAATTAATGAACAATTTAAGAGGCTCCATTTGGAAAAAATGTGACTTTCATGTCCATACCCCCTTTTCAGCTTTGGCAAATAATTTTGGAGACGACTTCGACAAATATGTTAAAACCCTGTTTAAAAAGGCAATCGAGAAGAAAATAAAAATCATTGGCATTACAGACTATTTTACCATTGACGGTTACAAAAAAATCAAAAAAGACTATTTAAACAATCCCCAAAAGTTGAAGCAACTGTTTTCCGATGAAGAAGTTGCCGAAATCAAGAATATCCTTCTTCTTCCAAATGTTGAATTTAGGCTAAATAAGATTGTACAAATAAATAAGATTAATCGCGATGGAAAAGTTAAAACCGAAAGCGGGAGAATTAACCTGCATGTGATATTCTCCGATGAATTATCAACGAATTTAATTGAGGAGAGTTTTCTGCATGACCTTGACTTTGTATATGAATCTGATCCCGATGAAAGCGATAAAAGGAA
Organism: Parapedobacter defluvii; assembly: GCF_014642075.1. Taxonomy (GTDB): domain Bacteria; phylum Bacteroidota; class Bacteroidia; order Sphingobacteriales; family Sphingobacteriaceae; genus Parapedobacter; species Parapedobacter defluvii. The sequence continues at coordinate 85,642 of NZ_BMIK01000018.1, forward strand.
AAAACTCAAAACAGGCAACCTAAGCCAACTTGGTCGGAGATTGAAAAGCGAGCAGCCGGACATAACGGGGCCTGATTTACAGGTCGGGATGACCCATGCCGTGGTTGACGATGGAAAGATAGGAGCCATATTAAGTGAAAACAATGATTTTAAGGGAAAGTATTTAGTTGTCGTTCCTTCCGATGAAGACTTATCAGATATTCAATGGAAAAGCCAGGATGGATTGACTCGTAAAACTATACTACAACGCGCAAATGCATTTTTTAGTTCCAATGCCAACACGATCGCATTTGGATTGGGGGATAAATCAGGTAGTGAGGAACAGTTTGTCAAGGAATTTAAGACTATAAAACCTTGTATTTGGGGTTCAGATGCCCATGATTTTGACAAATTATTTGAACCAGATGAGCAGCGATATTGTTGGATTAAAGCAGACGCTACTTTTGAAGGCATAAGGCAAATATTATTTGAACCTCGGGACCGGGTGTTTATTGGTGAATATCCAGCACTTTTTTCAAGAATTAAAAGCGCAAGGGGTAATTATATCAACAGTATCAGTGTCAATCAGATAAATGGCTATGACGAAAGAAAGGGTATATGGTTTAAAAATTTTGAGCTGCAACTTGGATTTGAATTGATTGCGATTATCGGTAATAAAGGTAAAGGTAAAAGCGCTATTGCTGACATAATCGGCCTTTTAGGAAACTCGCACGTAAATAATAAGGATTTTTCATTTTTGAACAGTGACAAGTTTCGCCAGAAAGGATATGCAGAAAATTTTGTCGGCAGCATGAAATGGTACGACAAAACGCTCTATGAAAAGAATTTAAATGAAAATGTTGATTTGACGACCGTTGAACGAGTAAAGTACATACCACAATCTTATCTGGAAAAATTATGCAATAATGAAGATAGTGGATTCAAAGAAGAAATCAATAAGGTTGTTTTTTTAAGGCTGGATGATTCAGATAAACTTGGCAAAAAGAGTTTTGATGAACTTGAGAGTTTTAAAACAGAATTAATTGCTCAGCAAATTGATGATCTGACTTTAAAGCTTAATTCGGCTAATAGAACCATAGATTTATTGGAGAAAAAATCATCAAGTGATTATAAAAAGGGTATCGAAAACAAAAGAAATATTAAAACACAAGAATTGGCCGCTCATGAAAAAGAGAAAGAGAATATAGTGGTTGTAACAAACCCTGAGAACGATACTACACTTTCAGCCGAACAGCGGAAAAAAGCTGAACAGGTGTCTCTACTTGAGCAACAAATTACAGCCCAAGAAGCCTTGATTGAAAGTACTACTTTGGAATTGTCGAATTTGAAAATTCGCCAATCTGATTTGGTGATTCTGTCTTCAGATGTATTAAGACAACAACAAAACATCGAAGAATGGAAGGCTTCAAAAACAGCTTTGTTTTCACAGTATGGCTTGGACATTAACTCAATTATCAATCTCAATGTTGATGTAAGCAAATTGCAGGAACTAATTCAGCAAGCCAATGGGTCAATTAAGAGCACTTCAGATTTACTGTTGGCAGATGCCAATGCATTAGGAGCGCAGAACAGTTTAGTAGTTAAACTTAATAGATTAAGGCATGAAAAAACACAGTTAGAAAAGGACTTGGAGAAGCCCTTTAAGGATTACCAAGATTATTTAGTTAAGATAAAAGAATGGGAGGCAAAGCAAAAGGCTATTGTTGGAAATGATGTCACTGATGATACAATTAAATTTTATGAAAAGGAATTGAATTATGTAGAAAACGAACTCCCAAGCGAATTGACCGCACAAATTGAATTACGAAAGTCAATTGTAATTAATATTTATGAGCAAAAAAAACAAATTCAAGAGATTTATGATAAGATGAAGGAAGCAATTTCGGAAGTCCTTGAAGAATATTCCGCCGAGCAAAACATTACTATTGAGAGTTCCTTTAAAGTTGACAAGCAATTTTACACACAGTTCTTCGATTATGTAAATCGGTATGGACACTTTTATCAGGGAGGTGATGAGGAATTGAGGAAACTAACAGCGAAATACAACTTTGACAGCAGTGAGCGAGTTAAAGATTTTATTGATGACATTTCCAACCTCGATATTCGATTTAAAGACAATAGAAAAGTGGATTTTTATAATTACCTATGTTCTTTGACCTATTTACGTCCAGAATATGACTTAAGATTGAACGATAAGAGTCTAAATCAATTGTCTCCCGGTGAGAAAGGAGGCTTGTTGTTAGTGTTTTATTTAGTACTTGATAAAGATAACAAGCCGTTAATCATTGACCAGCCGGAAGATATCCTTGACAATCAAAGTGTAGCGGAAATATTAGTACCATATATCAAACGAGCCAAAAAACTCAGGCAGATTATAATGGTTACTCATAATCCTAACTTGGCTATCGTCGCTGATGCCGAACAGATTGTATATATGAATATTGATAAGGAAAATAACTATGTGGTTTCATGTGATTCAGGAGGAATTGAAAACCCAATAATGAATGGTCATATAGTAGATATTTTAGAAGGAAGGATGAAAGCCTTTGATAATCGCCGTGTTAAATATAAAAAGTACGTTTCAAGTAATTTTTAGAGCATTTTGGATGAAATTATGAGTTTTTATACATACCTTTATAGTTCAAAACAGGCTTATTTATATCCCTGAAAATTGGATTAAGCCGTGTGTTTGAAACGTTTTGGTATATTCTGATACAGTATCATTTTTACCCTATTCTTAACCCTGTTAAGAGAGTTTGATGGTAAATAATTGATAAATAGTCATTTAGAGAAGGGTAGCGCAATCCCGCCACCCCGACTTAAAAAAATGGAATGCCTTCGTTTAGTTTAGCGAAGGCATTCCATTTTTTAATATCCTCAAGTACTGCCCCTCTCTTTAAATCACTTTCATTAGTTATCCCTATTTGAAGCTATATGGAGAAAAAGCGGTTGATGATTTCGGCTCCATTGCGCTACTAGAAGAATCGAAAGCAACATGATTGGCCTATGTTCATTGCAATATATACGACCAGTCTTAAAGCTACAAAAAACTGTATTTAAACGAATAATTGGCCGAATCGTAGTTAGATTTGTTATAGTACCCCAATATTTCTAACTTAACGTACTTACCTTCGGAGGTTTTAATAATCAAAATGCGGCCAGGGATCGGATTTATACTATGATCGGCCATATTGTACTCATACCAACCATTACCGCTACCTGTTGGGATTGCCTTTTCAGCCTCAGAATCTGTTCTGAAATCTACATCTGGCCGTTTGGTTACTTTTTCGAAAGAAGTATCTTTCAATAGCGCCGCTGTAACTTTGCCTGTACCACTGCTGCCACCGTTAATCAATACCGTGGTACGATTGAAGGCAATATCCCAATCTGCTGAAGCATCGGCAACCTCTTTTCCAGTGGTTAAATTGAAATAAGCTGTTTTGGATGAAGCATCCAAATTATTGATCGTTTTAATTTCCTGTGCATAAAGCTGAGTAGAGAGTACGAGCGCGAGCACACAGATCGCAACCCGATAAAGATATATTGTTTTCATGCAACAAATATACCGCATTCTGTAATTATTTATAACGAATCTAAACAATTAACTGAAAATATATGGTTCTGAGAAACGGAATAAAAAGTTGTCCGCATTTGTCGGAAAAAAATCCGTACCTTCGCATCCCGTACACAAACGTGATGGTTACAGCTTTTTTAGCTTAGACAGCGTATAAAATACACCCAAAATTTGTCATGACTAAATACATTTTTGTTACGGGCGGCGTTACCTCGTCGTTAGGAAAAGGTATTATTTCGGCATCCTTGGCCAAGCTTCTTCAGGCGCGGGGCTATAAGGTTACCATTCAGAAATTTGATCCTTACATCAACATCGACCCCGGCACACTGAATCCTTATGAGCACGGCGAATGCTATGTCACGGAAGACGGAGCAGAAACCGATTTAGACCTCGGACATTACGAGCGTTTTCTGAATACCCCCACGTCGCAGGCTAATAATGTAACTACCGGACGGATTTACCAACATGTAATCGATAAAGAGCGCGAGGGTGCTTATCTCGGCAAAACGGTGCAGGTGGTACCGCACATTACCGATGAAATAAAACGAAGAATGTGCTTACTGGGTAAAGATGGTCATTACGACATCATTATCACCGAACTTGGGGGCACGGTTGGCGATATTGAATCGCTTCCTTTTATCGAAGCGGTACGCCAGCTACGCTGGGAGTTAGGGAGCAACAGTTCACTGGTGATCCATTTGACCCTTGTGCCGTTTCTCGCAGCAGCGGGCGAATTGAAAACCAAGCCAACCCAACATTCTGTAAAAACGTTACTGGAATACGGAATACAACCCGATGTATTGGTTTGCCGGACCGAACATCACCTCAATTCTGATATCCGAAAAAAGCTCGCATTGTTTTGCAACGTTCACATCAACGCTGTCATTGAGTCCATCGATGCCCCATCTATATACGACGTACCTTTACTTATGCTGAAAGAGCAGTTGGATAAGACGGTGTTGACCAAACTCAAGCTATCAACTAAAAGCGATCCTGACCTAGAAAGCTGGAAGATTTTCCTCGGCAAGCTAAAAAATCCTACTGCCGAAGTAACGATTGCATTGGTTGGGAAATATGTGGAGTTACCCGATGCTTACAAATCGATCAATGAGGCATTTATCCACGCTGGCGCGATGAACGAATGCAAGGTGAAAGTAAAATACATTGCTGCTGAAAGCATAAACGAACATAACGTTGCTGAAAAATTGGGCCGGGTTTGCGGTGTATTGGTTGCACCCGGTTTCGGCGAACGTGGATTGGAAGGCAAATTGGCTGCCATCCGGCACGTACGGGAAAATAACATTCCGTTTTTTGGTATTTGCCTGGGCATGCAGTGTGCTGTTATCGAGTTCGGACGGAATGTATTGAAATTGAAAGATGCAAACAGTTACGAGATGGACACAAAAACGAAGCATCCAGTCATCCATCTTATGGAGGAACAGAAAAAAGTAAAAAACATGGGCGGAACCATGCGGTTGGGTGCATATGACTGTGAAATCAAAAAAGGCACAAAAGCGGCCTCCATCTACGGAAAACAAAAAATATCAGAACGCCACCGTCATCGATATGAGTTCAATAACGATTACATGGCACAATATGAGGCCGCCGGCATGATTGCCTCGGGCATTAATCCAGACAATAATCTGGTGGAAATCGTTGAGCTCAAAAATCACCCTTTTTTCATCGCTGGACAATTCCACCCCGAATTAAAGTCAACAGTTGCAAATCCTCACCCACTTTTTGTTAGCTTTGTAGCCGCTTCTTTGGCCTATAGCAAAGCAGCAAAGCAGAAATAGCGCAAATTAAGAAATGGATAGAAACTCAATCACCGGCCTCGTTTTAATATTCGTCATCATTGCGGGCTCCTTTTATTTAATGAAGCCCTCAGACGAAGAAATTAAACGCGAGCGTCAATTGCAGGATTCGCTTGCCAAGGCAAGGGCAGGCGTTGAAACCCTAAAAACCGACACCGTCACGGAAGTTACCCCGGTGCTTGACTCCGCACTATTAAGCAGTCCGTTCGGCCGGGCTACCGTTGGCGAAGAAAAGATACTTACCCTTGAAAACGAGCATATCCGCGCCAGCATCAGCACGAAAGGCGGACGCGTGAAGTCCGTTGAACTCAAGGATCAGAAAACGTACGATGGCCAGCCGCTGATGCTTTTCGAAGGTGATCACAACAAATTTGGGTTGTTTTTCTCGGCCGCAGGAAAAAACATCATCACCAACGATCTGTTTTTTTCTACGGAAGGCTATGATGTGCAGGTGGCAGGTCAAGATTCGGCTTCCGTTACATTCCGGTTAACTTATGCGCCTGATAAGTACATTGATTACATTTACTCTATAAAAGGAGGAGATCACAACCTTGGCTTCACCATCGTTACTAAAGGTATGCAGGATGTGGTGGCCCCCACAGAAAACCAACTGGTGCTCAATTGGGAGGCCTCTCTTTTCCAAAAAGAAAAGGATATGAAAAGCGAACGCCAACGTTCGACCCTGTATTATGCACTCACCGATGGAGAGGTAGACCATTTGAACACTGCGAAGGATGACGAGGAAGAAGTGAAGGACAAAATAGAATGGATATCTTTCAAACAGCATTTCTTCTCCAATGTATTGATATCAGACCAGGGTTTCAACGGAGGCAAGATTGACGTATATACCAGCACCGACGATCGCATTGTCAAGCTGTTTTCGGCAAATCTGCACCTTGATTTCAATCGGCAGGATATCAACACCTACCCTATGCATTTTTTCTTTGGCCCCAATCAATACAAGGTGCTCAAAGCACACGGATACGGTTTAGAGAAACAGATCGACATGGGCTGGGGTCCCATGAAATGGATCAACCGCTTCATCACTATTCCGGTATTCAACTTTTTAGACAGCTTCAATTGGAGCTATGGATTGGTTATCCTGATCCTGACCGTTATGCTGAAATTGGTATTGTCTCCGCTTACCTATCGCTCCTATGTATCCATGGCCAAAATGCGGGTACTCAAACCGGAGATGGATCAGATCAAAGAAAAAGTGGGACAGGACAATCCGACGTTGCTACAGCAGGAATATCTTAAACTATACAAACAAGCGGGTGTGAACCCGTTGGGTGGATGTATTCCCCTTCTTCTTCAAATGCCTTTTACCATTGCTTTCTTTTTCTTTTTCCCGAATCTTTTTGAATTACGCGGAGAAAGTTTCCTTTGGGTAAAAGACCTTTCGACATACGACTCGCCCATTACGTTCTCTCCCCTGCCGCTTATTGGCATGGATCACATCAGTTTAATGTGTATTCTCATGACGGTAGCAACCCTGTTGTCCACCTGGTATAACAACAGTATTTCAGGGGCTGCAAACGCGCAGATGAAGTATATCGGTTATTTTATGCCGCTTATATTTCTTTTCGTGCTGAACAGCTTTCCAGCGGGGCTAAACTATTATTATTTCCTCTCCACTGTCATTACATTCGGCCAGCAGGTGGTTATCCGCAATATGATCAACGACGACAAGATCTTGGCTATCATCGAGGCAAACAAGAAAAAGCCCGGATCAGAGAAGAAAAAATCAAAATTCCAACAACGCATGGAAGAATACATGCGCCAGCAACAAGCACAGGGAAAAGGGAAAAAATAAGTTATACAAACGCGCTGAATCCGGTAATTGACCGGCCGACAATCAGCGAATTGATCTCTTTAGTCCCTTCGTAAGAATAAATGGCTTCGGCATCGGCCAGGAAACGAGCTACATCGTATTCAAGGAGGATGCCGTTGCCTCCCATTACTTCCCGCGCCCGGCTTACGATATCGCGCGTACGGAGGGTACAAAACACCTTGGCCAATGAAGCATGTTCGTCACGCAGCATGCCCGCATCCTGCAGCTCTGAAAGCCGATATACCAGCGTCTGCATGGCCGTAAGGTTAGAGAGCATTTCAACGAGATGGTTTTGAATCAGCTGAAAAGACGAAATCGGTTTGCCGAATTGCTTACGTTTTCGTGTATAGTCCAGTGCATTCTCATATGCGCCCCGCGCACAACCCACAGCCATCCATGCCACTCCTGCCCGGGTTAATTGCAAGACCTTGGCCGTATCTTTGAATGAATTGGCGTTTTGCAAGCGGTCACTTTCTCCCACAACGCAGTCCGTCAACGTAATGAGCCCGTTCTGGACAATGCGCAGAGCCATTTTACCTTTGATCTTTTCCACTTCAAAACCTGGTGTACCTTTCCGCACCAGAAATCCCTTTACCTCTCCATCCGTCAAATCCTTGGCCCAGATTACCGTTACGTCAGCAAAAGGTGCGTTACCGATCCATTTTTTTTGTCCATTCAATACCCAGCCGGTTTCCGTCCTTTTCGCCGTTACGGTCAATCCTCCGGCTGCTCCCGAGCCAACTTCAGGCTCGGTAAGGCCAAAAGCGCCGATCAGCTTCATCTGTTGCATTGCGGGCAACCACTCCTGTTTCTGCGCATCCGACCCACAGAGGTAAATTGAGCCCATAGCCAATCCGCTTTGTACGCCAAAGAATGTAGCTACTGACGCGTCGATCCGTGCAATTTCCATCGCAATAATTCCTTCCATGAGGGATGACCTACCTGCACAACCGTATCCATTATAGGTCAGTCCACAGATATCCAGCTTTGCAAGCATCGGGATGATTTCAAACGGGAACTCATCCCGGAGCCAATAATGGTTAACCAAGGGTCTTATTTCACGCTCCATGAAATCTCGCACCTTCAATTGAAGCGCCCGGTCTTCTTCGCTCAGCCGGAGATGCAGCTCATAAAAATCTCCATTGATCGGTGGAAGTTCTCTTTTGGGTTTACCTCCATCCAGCATCTTCATCAGTCCATTGAGCTGTTTTTCATCCAGTTTCGAAAACGATTCCATCACCTTGGGCAGGTCTACTTTTCGCGACAATTTGTCCAGCTGTTCGAAATCAATTGTTTTGAACAATTGATACGCTTTTTTGATTTTTGAAAACATGTTCTTTTCGATTTCTGTTTTTTATTTTTCGCAAAGATCGCTGAGGTATTTACGTGCTGCGTGGCCACATATATTCCGGTCTTTGAACTACCTAACCAAACTACGTCTGTATTATTCCTACATTGAACGGTTTTTCAATGGGCGATTGATTAGCGGCTTCTATACCCATGGAAATCACTTTCCGTGTTTCCAGTGGGTCAATGATGCCATCCACCCAAAGCCTAGCTGCTGCATAGTAGGGAGTAGTCTGCTCGTTGTAACGTGTTGCGATCTCTTTAAGCAGTTCCTCCTCTTTACCGCTAACTTCTTGGCCTTTTGCCCGCAGCGACGCCGTTTGGATTTGCATCAGTGTTTTCGCAGCCTGCGCACCCCCCATTACGGCAATCTTGGCAGAAGGCCATGCGAAGATCAGTCTGGGGTCATACGCCTTACCACACATCGCGTAGTTACCCGCTCCATAAGAATTACCTATTATCACGGTGATTTTGGGTACTATAGAGTTAGCCACCGCATTCACCATCTTTGCCCCGTCTTTAATGATGCCCCCCTGTTCGGCACGGCTGCCTACCATAAAGCCTGTCACGTCGTGCAGAAACACCAGCGGGATTTTCTTTTGGTTGCAGTTCATGATAAACCTTGCCGCTTTATCCGCTGCGTCCGAATAGATTACTCCGCCAAGTTGCATCTCCCCTTTCCCATTCTTCACTAGGTTACGTTGGTTGGCTACAATTCCTACCGCCCAACCATCCACCCGCCCTAAGCCACAGACAATACTCTGTCCGTACAGGGCTTTATATTCCTCAAATTCCGAATCATCCAGCAACCGGTGGATAATTTCCTTCATGTCATACGGTTTCTCTCTTGACGATGGCAAAATCCCATAGATTTGCCGCTCGTCCAACTTGGGTGCTGCCGGCTTTATACGGTCAAAACCCGCGTCTTTAGGTTTTCCCAACATCCCCATAATATTCCGGATGGAGTCCAGACATGTTTTATCATCCGGCTGCTTATAGTCAGTAACACCCGAAATTTCGCAATGGGTGCCAGCTCCTCCGAGTGTCTCGTTATCTACGGTTTCGCCGATGGCCGATTTAACCAGGTATGAACCTGCCAGAAAGACCGATCCGGTACCTTCCACAATCATGGCTTCATCACTCATGATGGGCAGATAAGCTCCCCCTGCTACGCATGCTCCCATAATGGCGGCTATCTGCACAATACCTTCACTGCTCATCCGTGCATTGTTGCGAAAGACACGTCCGAAATGCTCTTTGTCTGGGAAAATTTCATCCTGCATAGGCAGAAACACGCCTGCTGAATCCACTAAATAAATAATCGGCAATCGGTTTTCCATGGCGATTTCCTGAGCGCGAAGGCTTTTTTTTGCCGTCATCGGAAACCAGGCTCCCGCTTTCACCGTCGCGTCATTCGCTACTACTACACACTGTCTACCCGCCACATATCCAATACCCGTAATCACGCCCGCCGATGGGCATCCACCGTATTCAGCATACATACCTTCGGCCGCCAAGGCACCAATCTCCAACCAAGGCCTATTTTCATCCAACAAATAAGCAATTCGCTCACGGGCTAACAGTTTGCCTTTGGCATGTTGCTTTTCCGCAGCTTCTCCCCCACCTCCGCTATAAACCTTCTTCAACTGCTTCCTTAATTCGGAAACGGCCCGCTTGTTTAGGTCCTCATTTTGATTGAATTCGAGGTCTGCCATGGTTCACAAGATACGGCATTCCTTGGTTTCTTGCAAGCTTGATGAAATAACGTACCGTTGGATATCGAACTTATATGAATTGATTTGCGAACCTGTCATGAATCAAAATTTTAACTTTTTTTATTTTTTTGGGTTACCTTTCCAAAGCCCGCGTATTAATGAGTAAAATAAACAAATTTGTTTTAACCAAAAAAGGAAATTAACGATGAAAAACGTATTTAAATTCGGTTTTTTAGGCTTAGTTCTTTCGGTAGCGATTGCAGCTTGTAACAACACTGCTTCTCAAAGCGAAGAAACTGCTGATTCTTTGACAAACGAAATCGAATCACAAGTTGACTCAGTTACGGATTCGATCGATTCCATCGGTTCCCGTGCAATCGATTCATTGGATTCGTTGGCTCAATAATCATTACGATTAGTGCTTAAAAAGCCAAATTGAAAAATTTTTAAAAAAAGGGTACCTCACTAGGTACCTTTTTTTATTCCTCAAACCCTTCGTCCACGATCAATTTATAACCAATCCCCCGGATATTCACAATTTCAATAGCATCGTCCTTTTTTAGATGCTTGCGGAGTTTGGTAATGAACACATCCATGCTCCGGGCATTAAAGAAACTATCGCCCCCCCAAAGGAAATCCAACGCCGTCTTCCGGTCGAGCACCTGGTTTTTGTGCTCCATCAGCATTTTGAGCAAAGCCGATTCCCGGAAGGAAAGCTTAACCACGTCGTCCCCAAGAGCAAGTTCCTGCAAGGCGTTATTGAATAGATAGTTGCCGATCACAAATTGCTCCTTGGTGGAGGCCTTCGATTTTGCGGTTCGATTCAGTAATGCGTTCATCCGCGCAATCAACTCCTCCATGCTAAATGGCTTTTTCAGGTAGTCATTGCCACCAAGTTCAAAACCTTTCACCACGTCTTCGGTCAGCGATTTGGCAGTAAGAAAAATAATGGGAACGCGATCATTGAGCTTGCGGATATCTTCTGTAAGTGCATACCCATCCTTGACGGGCATCATGACATCCAAAATGCAGATTGCCGGATCAAAAGTCCGGAACGCCGAATAGGCCTTAAGCCCATCCTGCACCCACAGTACGTCAAAATTACGCGATTCGAGACTTTCTTTTACGATCTTTCCCAAAAAGGGCTCATCTTCTGCCAATAATACTTTAAGCTTCCCCACCTGCTGCATGATTAATCAATTGGTTCCCTGTAAAAACCCATCCGTTGGCAAAACAATGGTAAATGTGCTTCCCGTCCCAACGGTGCTTTTTACATCTATATTGCCGCGATGCTTTTTGACGATGGTTGCCACATACCCCAAGCCCAAACCAAAACCCTTGGCATTATGAATATTGCCCGTAGGCACGCGAAAAAAATTCTCAAATATCCGTGCCAGGTAGGTGGATGGGATACCTACTCCGTTATCCCTGACCGTCAATCGTACCTGACGGCTATCCGTAATTCCACAGAAAATTTCGATTTCCGGTATTTTATCGGTATATTTCAAGCTGTTATCAATCAAGTTATACACTACGTTGGCCATGTGGGTGCGGTCTACGTTAGCCTCCACACCACCCTCGGTGTTAATGTTTACTTTGGCCTCCCTTTTTTCCCATTGTGGCCGCATGTTTTCCACCACATCTGCTACCATTTTACCGATGTCTGTCTTCTGTAATGACAATTTAATATCAAGCCGCTCAAATGCAGCCATCTTCAATACTTTTTCCACCATCACTGAGATACGGTTCAATTCATTTCGGCAAATGTCGAGGTATTCCCTTGTCTGTTCCGGCTTTTTCATCACGTCGAAATGCTGAAGCGCCTCCACAGCCAATGACACCGTGGCGATGGGTGTTTTGAATTCATGTGTCATGTTGTTGATAAAATCCGTTTTGATATCGGATAGCCTTTTCTGCTGAAAAATGGTACGCAACATGACTACGTAAGCCCAAGCGGTAATTCCAACGATTGCCAATGAAGCCATAAGCACCCAAAGCATGTTTTTCAGGATATAGCCCATATCATTTGCGATGGCCAGGGTTAATCGATAGGGTTTCGCCACGCCGATCTTTGCGTTTCTATCGGCTTTCCGTAATTGCCCGTTAAAAACCTTTCGGTCAGAGACATAAGTATCGCCACCGCCGTTGAAGTTGCTCAGCTTAAAAGCATAGGTAGAACCGATTCCTGCCTCTTGCAGCAACGAATCGATCTCTTGCACAAGGGGGGTGCTGAATTCCGCAAACTCACTTTCCGTATAATCATAGTTGGTATTAACCGTAAACACCTGTTTGCCGGCTCCCACATCCATAAACTTCGTATCGCCTACCCGCTTTCTGATTTTCATCAAGCTATCCGCTTTACCGTGCTGGGTGATATTCAAAGAATCCGCCAGCATGGCAACCATCATTTTCGATTCGGTAATGATTCGTCGGTCTTTGGGAAGCTCGTGAGTTGGTTTGATTGGCGGCAAGTGTGGCCCTGTCAACAGAAAGTCCACCATCCTCGCCAGCCTTGCGGTATCGTTCTTACCCGTGCTGTCGACAAAAAATCCCATGCTTTCGATCTCTGCTAACGCGTGACCATGTTCAAGCCGCTTCAACACGTCGAGCACTTCTTTTTCGAACTGCTGCGTGGAAAGCCGGTAGGAATTATACAGCCAATACCCTTGCAATAGCAGGATACCCGCCAATGAACAGGATACCATGATTGCAATAAGCCGAATACGTCGAGCTATCATTATACAAAGCTATAAAACCTGACAGGTTTTGCACCTAGCAGATTCCCAAATATAACACCGCTTAACAAACGTTAACAGTATTTAACACTCGATCCCTTCCTTAACATTGCTTAACACTAAAAACGACGTTTAGCTCTCCGGCCCGCCTACTTTTGTCTTCGAAAGTTCCATTAAAAAGTTAACATTATGGCTATAAGAAAAATTTCAGTGGCTGCGATCCTGGCAGGAAGCTCGATCTTCTGCCATTCGTTCTCCTCGACAGCGCAGGAGAGCGATGTCGCCCTGGCCCACGTCAAGTACCAGTTCGTACATATTGACGATACCAATTTCCGCGACAATCCCCACCGGGAGGATATGATGCTCTATATCGGCAAAGACATCACCCTGTACAACAGCTTCTCACTTGCCACTACCTTGGCGAAAATGAAAAAGGACATGGCGGAAAAGCAACCGGGCGATGCTAAAAAAGCAGGCGCCCCGAACGGCCGCAATCAACCCCGGCTTTTCGTCAATGCGCCCAACATTTCCCATGAAATTCTTTACCTATTTCCCAAAGAAAACAGGCTTGCTACGGTAAACAGGTTGGGTATGACCACGTATATCATTGAACAGACATACCCGCAGATCGACTGGCAAATCGGCACAGAAGTTAAGGAGATCGGTGGTTACCAGTGTCAACAGGCAACCGGTAGCTTCGGTGGCCGCGATTATATCGCTTGGTTCACCACTGAACTGCCGTTTCCCTACGGTCCGTGGAAACTACATGGATTACCGGGACTCATCCTCGAAGCGGAAGACGGTAAAAAAGAAGTAGCGTTCCATTATGCCGGTTTCGACAAGGAACCCCCAACGGCTACCGTTCTTGCGCTTCCACAAGACGCAATACCCGCTACGGCCAAAGAATACGCGAAAGCGAAAGCTGCATTTGATAAGAACCCGATGGGAAATGCACTGCGTGGCCACAATGCACCGGCAGGTGCAAATGTACAGCGAAAGATCGTCCTGAAAGACCAAAGCGGGCGGGAACTGTCGCCCGAAGAATTCACTGCGATGCGCGAAATGGCTATGCGGGAAGGAAAAATCAAAAAACCGAACAACCCACTGGAACTGGTGGACAACGATCGCGGAACACGATGAAATCCAGTAACATCAGGAACGTATTCTTACTCCTATTCCTGTCATTTTCGTCCGTTGCCGTTTTAGCACAGAACCGCGAGATCCGGGGCACATTAAAAACCGCAGACGGCAAACCGGTGGCCCATGCCAGCGTAATGATCAAAAACCAACAGCAGCGGGTGCTGGCGTTTAACGCTAGCGACAGCCAAGGCTCGTTTTTGCTGACATGGCCTGACACGACGGATGCCACCGGGCTCCGCGTAGAAATTAACCACCTGGGTTATAAGAAGGTATCCATACCGCTGATCGCCGACCGGGAACGCTATGAAATACCCATGGAAGCGGAGGCCATCGACCTTGCCGAAGTAGTGGTCAAGAGCCGTCCAAAGGTCAGTTCGCGGGGCGACACGTTAAGTTATGATGTCTCTTCGTTCACCAAACCCGAAGATCGTACCATCGGCGACGTGCTGAAACGGATGCCCGGTGTAGAAGTCGAAGAAAACGGCCAGATCAAATACAATGGCAAAGCGATCTCCAACTTTTATGTAGACGGAGATGACTTACTGGACGACAAATATGCCATTGGCACGAAAACCATTCCCCATGCCATGGTTAAGGATGTGGAGATTATGCAAAACCACCAGCCACTAAAAGTCCTCCAGGGGAAAACCCTCAGTGAAAACGTCGCGCTCAACCTTACCATCAAGGATGAGGCTAGGTTGGCCCTTACGGGCCAGGCGAAACTCGGCGGGGGACTTCCCGGACAGTATGACGGCGAACTGAACACGATTTTATTCAACAAAGCCTATAAAATGCTGAATGTTGGCAAAGCCAACAACGTTGGCACCGACCTCGCGCCCGATTTTACCGCTTTCAACCGCACCGGTCGGTTGGCCGATATGGGATATGCGAAACCGGCTGAATTGCTCTCGTCCGGTACCGTAGGCACCCCCCCGCTGCCTACTAGCCGGTATTATCAGAACCGTTCAGGTTCGTTGAACGCCAACAACCTCGTAAACCTGGATAATGGGCTGCAACTGAAAGCCAACGTCGGACTGTTGCTGGACAACAACAACCTGAATTATTACAGCGCCAATGATAGCTATCTCACTGGCGATACGATTCGGTACAGCGAGATCCAACAAATTGACCGGAGTCCATTCCTGATCGATGTGTCGCTCAACGCACAGGTCAATAAAGGTACCTATTACCTCAACAATGCGCTTAAAATCGGTTACTCGGGCGAAACAGGCAATGCCGCACTGACCAGCAACGCCCGTGATATGGATCAGCAGCTCAGCAGTCGCGTGCGCGACTTTTCCAACCAGCTGGAGTACGTACCGTCCCTTCGCAATGGAAACATCCTAAGCACCAATTGGTACGTGGGCCATTTCAACCGTCCGCAAACACTGGACATCCTGCCGGGCATCAACGCCGATGCCCTCAATGACGGACAGCCTTACGAGGGAATATATCAGTATACTGCCATTCCATCGTGGTTCAACACGCTGGCCGTCGGCTACCGGATTCCCAACGGGCGGATCATGCAAGGGTATCGACTCAGCATGCTCAATGAGTGGCAACAACTTCGCTCGCAGCTTCGCCTGACACAACCTTCGGGCGAACAGCTTGCTTATTCAGGCAGTACAGACAACTACCTGGATTGGCAGCGGCACCATGCCCAGTTTACTGCTACCTATGAACTTCAGGAAGGCAACTGGGAAACCCTGCTTTCACTTCCGTTCACATGGCAGCACATCACCTACGAAGATCCCGGTTTCCAGCTTGACGAAACTAACAAATGGTTGTTGTTCACACCTATGTTCCGCGCAAAATACCTGACTACCCCGGAGGATTACCTATCTTTCAACTACAGCTTCAACAACCATTTGGGCGATATAAGCGACCTTTACCAAGGTGCCATCCTTACCAACTACCGTAGCTTGCAAACAAACGGCACGGTTTTGCCGGAACAACGGTCACACAACCTATCGTTGAACTACAACCTGCAGCGCAATATTTCCATGTTATTCGTCAATGCAGGCATCAGCTATACCCATGCCAACGCCAATACGATTGCCTCCCGCGTGCTCACCGATGATCTTTCGAGCATCGTGCTGCTTCCTTTCGAAAACGAGGTAAGCAGTTTCAATGCCAGCGCAGGCATCAGCAAATACCTGTTTGCCTTGGGCGCAACGGCTGGTTTAAAAACGACATGGGGCACCACGCGCTTCAACCAACTTGTGAATGGCAAACTCCTGCCGTATGACAATGTATCGTTCAGCATCACGCCCGATTTCGAGGCCCGGTTGTGGGATCGCATCAGCCTGAATTACAAAGCCACAGGCACTTGGACAACCAGCAAGCTGGCCGACGGTGGGGTTGGCAACATACCTGATAGGCAGATCCGGCGATATGACCAATCCATGAGTCTTCTGTATTCACCCTTTGCCCACACATTCCTGCGGCTCAGCGGCCGCCATCAACACACCAGCCAGGCACAGCTAGCAGACATCCGCTACTTTTTTGTCGATGCCAATGTGCGGTATAAATTGGATAAGTGGAATGCGGATATTGAACTCGATCTGACGAATCTGGCAAACATTACGGAATACGAAACCTACAGCCTTTCGGCCAATCAAGCGGGATATAGTGTGTATGACCTGCGCGGCCGGATGGCGGTATTGAAGCTGACGTTCAATTTATAAGGGTAACGGCTTATTATTTTACTTCGGTAATCCGTATTTCCGGATTCACTTTTTGCAAGGCTCCGACGAACGCAACGTTGCTATCCGGCGAGAAATAAATCTCATCATACCGATTATATTTCAAAATCAATCCTCTGCGGGCGGTTGCGGGTCTAAACCCCGACCACATCGTTTCACCGATGACCACCTCCCGGATAGACGACACGGCGATCTTTCCACGAAAAGGACCACTCCGGTAGTAAACAAAAGAATGATCAATCGTATAATGTGTACCAAACCACATCCAACCGATAAAACCAATGGTCACCGACATCACCAACAAGCCAAAAACCCGACCATTCCAAGCCTGATTCGTGTTGAATAACTCTGTGACAACCGTAACCAGCAATGCGAGCAGTGGCACCCAAATCACGATCCCCAACAGCAAATCTTTACGGCTTTTGAAAAGTTTCCGGTCCACACCCAAAGATAAACAAACTGGTACATTTTTCCCTACATTTGCCTATCAGGTTCATCATAATCATTCGAACACCATGGCACGTGAACAAATCGCCCCAAGATGGAAGTCCTTTCGAAATTACCTTACGATCGCCGGAATCGCCCTGCTTGTTATCGCCGCAGGGATGATTTGGTGGAATTACTACTATGTATTCGGCGAAGGGGTCAAATCCGGCCAGCTGAATTATGTGGTCAAAAAAGGCAACATCTTCAAGACTTATGAAGGAAAACTGATACAGGTGGGGCTAAGATCAGCTTCTATCGGTACTATCCAATCCAATGAATTCGAATTCTCCGTAGAAAATGACAGTATCGCCAATGTGTTGATGCTCAATAGCGGCAAGACATTTGACCTGCATTACCGGGAATACAAACATGCGATTCCCTGGCGTGGCTTCAGTGTGTTCGTTGTGGACAGCATCATTGAGATGCGCCCGTAAGCTAGTTGGTTAATTCCGAAGGGCCAGCTTACAAAATGTGTTGCTGTAACCCCGATATTCCACTCCCTTCAAATTGGGGTTACTAACACCCAGCTACTACCGAAGGTAGCACCTAGAACAGTTGTATATACCTTTCAAATTGGAATCGGCAACGATATTTTATCCAAGGAAGAAAACCAATTTACATTACATGTACCTTATTGTTTTCGCAGTCAAGACTCTTGGTGCAAATAAAAAAGTATTCAGTGAGTGTCAACGTGACCTCACCCTACGGCTGTACAAGCAGCCTCTAAAATTTCGAATACGAAAGCTTAACGACACCTAATCCCATAATGGTTCTTGGCGACTATCAAATAAATACAGGAGTATAATTTTCGAGTCGGTAACATCGTAAACTAAGGACGTTTATTTGGAAATAACGCACCTTTTGTATCTCGAGTTTATAGGTATAGCCTGAAACAGATAAGGGTAAGTCTGGATTTTTTCAACCACATCGTCAAGTTGATTCAGAAATCGATCCACATATCGGTCGCCCCAATCGCGTTCGATTATCGAAACTACGGCTGATAAGGTTTCTTTGTAGGTTTCGGTATATTCGGTTTTCTTAATCAAGAACCGGTACTAACTACCTAATATTTCACGATGGGATTTAAACTTGTGCAGTCGCCCCTCAGCAACGTCTGCTTCCGCCCGCTGTAGCAACATCTGTTCTTTTTCACTGACTTCCTTCACAGGCTCCTGTGCATCGTAAGCAATATCCATAGCTTCCAAAATGGTCTTTATGGCTGCCCACTTTTTTTTGCTGTCAATATGTAGGGTCACCTGTGTCATGCGAGTCACGTTTAAAACAAAGATACCGATGAATATCTCTTTTCAAAATACCTTTCAAATTGGAGTTTGTAACACCATATTCTGTAGATTTGATAATTGAATAAATGTTGTATATACCTTTCAAATTGGGGTTTTTAACACCCGTTTACTTTCGAGTTTCTTGGGTTCAGAGGTTGCATACACCTTTCAAATTGGAGTTTGTAACACTCTGATGAAGATTTAGAAAAAGCATCCATCGGTTGTATAGGTCTGTAACAGCGAAAAAGTTTTTTCAGAACCGACCGCATTGTAGCATCTTAAAGCACAGAACAAACCCTTGATTTTTCCAATCGAGGCTCTGTTGTATAAAAAGTATTCAGTGATGCCAACCTGACCTCACCCTGCGGCTGTATACAGCCTCTAAGATTTCAAAGAGTACATTGGATACTTGCCAAATCTGAGCGAATTTTATTATCTTTGAATTATGACAACGTTCAACCTATCGGTTCCCGAAGATAAAACCTCTTTTTTTCTTGAGGTGCTGGAACTTATAGGTGCCACCTATGAAGCTAAAGAGCGTGAATTTCAACTAACCGAAGAACAAAAGAACTTTCTTTTACGACAAAACGATGTTCCTATTGAGGATTGCCTCCCAGCAATGGATTTATACGAAAGCCTAAAAGGGAAATATGGGCTATAGTGTCCTCATCACTCCTGAAGCCGGCAAACAGGTTGAACAGGCGGTTGAGTATTACAGTGAACATGTCTCAAAAAAAGTTGCATTAGATTTTCTCAAAGATTATCGGCGAGCCATTTCTGAGATTGTGAAAGTACGATACTTTCAGGTATTTTATTTGAATTTCAGAGCTCGGCTAATGAAAAAATTTCCTTATCTGGTGTTTTACACCCTGGATGAAGAACGAAAGCTTATTGATGTATGAAAACGATGCATACTCGTTGCATATACCGTCATCGAGGTCTGTGATACCCGCCTTTTTGTGAAGAAAGCCGAACCGATGAGTTGTATATACCTTTCAAATAGTGATTTGAAACAACGAACGAAAACCCATAGAACACAAACCGCAAGATTGCTTATACCTTCTAAGGGTCTGTAAAATGAACTGTGTCAAGGGGTGTTTCCCAGCCCCGCGGGGCTGGGAAACACCCCTTGTGCTTACTGCAAATC
>NZ_BMIK01000019.1 GCF_014642075.1 Parapedobacter defluvii
TGATTCATGATAACCTTCGCTTTTTTACCGCAAAGGTGTGTTATTCACCCGGGGCATGCCCCGGGTGAATAACACCGAAGCAGACTGAAATCATTCTGCACTAGTTGTTGCCGAAGTTGTGTAGGTATTGTTGCCGATTATTGTGTACCCTTATTTGCCAAAAGTTGTGTATTCTTATTTACCGATTACAGATTATTCCGGAGCCGCCCCGATTCAAATCTCATCTCCATGCCGTATAATCCCGATATTGCCAATGCATTTTTCCGGATGGGATATGTTGAAGCGTGGGGGCGCGGTTTCACGAAGATGATCGATCAGTGCCGTGAGGCAGGGCTTCCCGACCCACAGTACGAATATAGAACCTCTGGTGTTTGGGCTGTATTCAGAAAGGATATCTATCATGAAGCGTATTTGAAGGAGCTCGGATTGAACGAGAGACAGATAAAAGCACTTTTGTATTTTAAGGATAAAGGAGAAATCGTCAACGCTGAGTATGTAAAGCTAAACCCTGTTTCGGAGCGAATAGCTCGCTATGATCTGACAGATTTGGTTAGTAAAAAAATGCTGGTCAAAATAGGAGAACGAAAAGCGACAAAGTACATTTATTCCGATAAATTGCCGATAAAGGATTAATATTGCCGATAACTCGCTATTGATAGGGTTGAGAGCTTACCCCACCGGGCGAAAATGTTCGGACGTTTTCTGCTCCTTTCCCCGGAACATAGGTCAACTCTACAGTCAGTTTAGCGAGGAAGATATTCGAGAAAGGCTGACCGGAGAAGACCTTTCAAAATCGGGTGCTGTTTCCTTAAAACGGGTTGTAGATACGGCCAAAATTTATTACAAAAATCCCGATATTCTCGAACAAAGCATTAAGGACATTCTTGGAGAATAACCAATGGCAAACCGATACACCTTAACCGACCTCCCAAATCTTACGACCAAACTGCTTCACTAATTACCCCACCGCCATTTTCGCCAAAGCATTCCATCGGCTTCTCCCCTTCGTACTTCACAAACCGTGCATCACCCAAGAATACATAGTACTGCGGGTTCTCTTTTGATCTTTATAAAAAAACAACACTCAAAAAACACATTCTTTCAGCCGTTGGAATTCTTTGATAACATAAAGTTTGAACTCAATCGATATCCATGAAACAAATTCAAAAGCTATGTCCTTATGTGCCAAAGTTCCTCCATACCGGCCTGGCTTTGACTTTATACCGATGGCATTTGTCGCATCTATCCACCGTTTTGGTGTAAGAACGAAACTGTTTAGTCCTGCTTGCTTTCTAAACCCGTCGAATTCGACGGGTTTAAAATCCGAATTATTTAAAATTTCCCAAAAACTTAGAAGTTCGATTGTATTTCTATTCCTTAACCAGTTTCTGATAATGTCATCCGTATGTTCGGAATCTTTATATCTAGCCAAATCGGTCAGCGATATATAGTCGTTGGTTTTATTGAGATTCTGGGCTTTAGGCTATCGCCAGACGAAATCGCCAACGATAGTCATACCAAGCCCGCTGGAATTTGATGCTCCTTTTTCAACTGGATGAATTACCCGTTTATCTTCTCCGGGATACACCTTGTAAACCTGGCCATCTGCGGGTATCAGACAGAGGTGGAATGCATTTTCAGAGCTGCCAGGTATTTCCGGTGACCTGGCGTTGGCTGCTATAGCAATAAATTTGCTGTCGGGAGAGAAGCTGGGCATAATCTCCTTCTGGCTGCTCTCGGTTATGGCATGAAAATCGCTGCCATCACTGTTCATCAGCCAGATATGGTTGCCTGCGGGGATCGCGATCTTTTTACCATCCGGACTTGCCGTGGCTTCACCTTTCCAGTCTGAAAATGGGATATCGCGTACTTTTGTTGCCCTGGAAAAATCAGGCGAAGTACGCCACAGGCCGCCATCTTTCTTGAAGAGGATGGCGCCGGATGGTTCCCAGGCTATTGGATCCAAATACTCAAAATCATGACTTACCCCATATCCGGAGATATTTTTCAATACCCTGCCATCCATGTCCAGAATGACCAGTCCCTCGTCAAGTGTAGGACTCAAGGCAAGCAATTTACCATCCGGCGACAGATAAGGTAAACCGCCGCGATAGCCATCCGGCTCATAGTTTATCTCGCGGATCGTAGCGCCGTTTGCCACATCAAAGATAATATACCGGGTATCGTAGCTTGCCGGTTCTTCTTTTTTTACACCTGTTTTCCCATTCCAGCTAATATCCCAACCGGCATGGGGCCAGGGCGGTAATACGTCCGTAAGCTCTCCATTGCTAAGGTTGAGCTTTCTGATCCCCTGAAGACCTTGCTTATTGAAAATATAGCCCGTTCCATAGCCTTTGCCCCCTTCGTTCGGTTCGGGATCGTTATTCTTGCTGCAGGCACTTAAAAGTAGGCCAATCGCAGTTCCGATGCAGAATAGTTTCTTCATGACAATATTTTTAACTTGTTTTCTCGCAGGAAACGCTGCTGTACAGCATCAGAATCCTGTTGCAGCAACTTGCTGTCAGTTGCCTTTCTTGAAATGTCCAGATGGTTGACCACCTGGTTATATACAGCGCCGATCTGCTCTTTTGTGGGATTGCTTGCCATACCGTTTCCAATCCGCCACATAGCTAACATATACCCTGTAAATACATCTGCATAGTCATGCTCAGGATCGAGTCCGACAACAAAAAAATCTTTCCTATATCTATGTTTTTTTAACGTTTATTTTCTGATGCTATTATCCCTATGACCAAAATTATTTCCAATTTAGCCATGAGGCAATACTCCCAAAGGAGTATTTTTTAATTGCTTTTGCAGAGCCTCTGCATAGTCAGTCTTCTTTTAATATGGACAGCATAAGACTGGAGGCCGATGCCGATCTGGTAGGACATTTCCTGGAAAATTGGAAACTGCTCGTCGCCACTCCGCATCAAGCGGATTTTACGCAACCCTTTTATTACCTGCAAAGCGATAAGGCCGATGGCGAACCTTTTTGGCACCTAACCGGGCTTTACTATCAATGCACACATCGAAAGTGTGAACACGCTGGCCGAGGTACTTGATCCATGGAGAAGGTCAAAGACATAACATGCAAAAATTTTAACACGTCTTGAAAACGTGTTAAAGAAACTAAAAAACGTTAACATGTTTTTTTCATATGTTAAAGAATCCCTTCTTTTTAACCAAATTGTAGGGGGGGAATTTCATTACACTAAGTTGTTATTGTTGTAATGGGTTCTACCGATTGGGCAGGCGGGACCCCTTCCGAAAACACTGCCGCTGACACTTCCGCATCCAATGAAGATGGCATGTACAGGAATATTGCACGACATCTCCTCTCAACCAATGCCCCAATTCTGAAACTGAAAATTGATCGGAACGGGCAGGCTAAATTTATTGAGAGTCCAACCTATCCAAATGGTACCATCGTAACCCAACCCTCCGGAAACGACAGCGTATTTAGACAATTGTCAAATACAATAGGCTATGTTAATCATGGGTTACTTAAGAAATCAGATTTACCTCTATTGCGTGAGCAGATAAATGGATGTAAGGGGTTAATTATCGACATGCGGACACCTCCAAAAGCAACAATCGGTCTTGGATTTGCACATTACCTATTAGATACCGGTAAACCCTTCATTAAATTCACCCATTCAAGCCTAAGCGAAGCCGGTACCTTCCGGTATACACCCAATTCGTTGGTTGGCCTGGAAAATTCCGAATATTTCCGTGGCCCAGTTGTAATCCTTGTCAATGAGTCCACACAAAGTAGTGCTGAATTTTACACTATGGCGTACCAACAGGCCCCGTATGCATGGACAATTGGCTCGCAAACCGCTGGAGCTGACGGCAACATTGCAATGATACAATTGCCATTTGACTATAAAGTTTTGATTTCCAGTTTAGGTATCTATTATCCAGACGGCAGTGAAACCCAACAGGTGGGGATCCGGATTGACCAGGAAGTGAGACCCACGCTGAAAGGCATTCGTGAAGGAAGAGATGAACAATTGGAAAAAGCGGTCGAATACATCAACAAATCTGAATTTTCAAAGCCAACACAATTGTCCAAGAATGACCGCTTATACAAGTTTATAATACCCTTTGTAATTATTTGCTTTGGTATTATTGCGAAATATTCCCGCCGAAATTATGGGCGAAAGCGCTTAAGGAAATATTAACTAACTCTATCAAGAAGGTTCTGCGGTCACAAATTCCACCATGCCTAATGTCCGCGTACAAATTCTTCCGGTTCACGCGGCATATCTGCCATTTCACGTAAGCCCAAAACCCATTCGTTATCTCAATCCATCTCTTTGGTAATAAGAGAAAAGCTGTTTGATCCCGACTGATTTTTTAATTCCATCGAATTCGATGGAATTAAAATTTGGACTATTGAATAATTCCCAAAGACCAATAAATTCAATCGTACTCCGATTCCTCATCCAGTTCTGCATAGATTTCTTATTTGATCAAATAACATCTAAACCACAATCCTTTGTTATCAGCTACTCTCCTTATTATTAATGATAGTTTATCCCCTACAATCAAATAACCATCAAATAAAAATAAACAACTTGGCTGATTCATCTTTATCTATTTCAGATTCGCTTATGTAGTATTTACGATCATCCAATGCTGCTAAGCGGCTACGAAGCATGGTCGTAATGAGTTGTTCGTATATCCCTAGTTCCATAAGGTATCGGCTTTCAGTTGTTCAACAATGGGTACATCGACAGGTGCCCAATCATATTGGTTCAAGTCATCCACAGTTACCCACTTGGCGTCTGCATGTTCTTCGGTGCTTACCCTTATAGAATACATTCTAGCAACCTACTAAAATACCTACTTATGGGTATTGCATACTGATAATAAAAGCTTTACCTTTATTCTATGAGATTATCAACCTATAACAACTACGCACTCTTCATTATCGTTGATCATGGCAATCCTGGGGCCAGGAAGGACCTCGAATATATGACCACCTTACTCAACTGGGTCGATCTTCCAATTGTTGAATCTAGAGTATTACAGCATCACCATTCAACAGCATCGGCTGTATTAGACTTATTGGATTATTTCAGCCACAAACTATTGGCTGGTGATAGACTTTACATCTATTTCACCGGCCACGGGATCAGACAGCACGACGGGAGCGGAGATGAAACCGACGACCAAAAGGACGAGGTCATCATACTTGAAGACGGCACCACAGTTACGGATGACGAGCTTTTTCTTCAATTCTGTAATTTCGCACCAGGCACCGAAATCATTTTCATTGCTGACTGCTGCAACTCCGGGAGCCTTTACAGGATAGCTCCTTACAAGTCCGAAATATTTGGCCGCACTAATGTATTTATGCACCGTGATGAGTTTGCGAATTTGCGTACTGAAATCATCTACTTGGGAGCGGCCTACGACGGTGGTCGATCAACTACCGGAAAAAAAGGATCTAGATTTACGCGAGCCCTGTTCAAAACGTTCCAAAGTTACCCTCAAATCCCCTTTTATGCAGGTTTCGAGCTCGTAAAGAAAGAAGTCAAACTCCTTCAACATCCAACTTACGCCGAAATCAGCCGTTTGGGAAAATGCGAGCAAATCAAAAATTGCCTTACAATAAGGCGCGAATTCAGGGAGCATCCCGCCTTCCCTCATTTTTCAAAATAAGTATGAGTACACGACTATTTCTTTTAGTACTTTGTCTATCAATTGCTATTGGCAAGGCTGTTGGCCAAGGTCACAGTATTACCGGTTATACAGATGAAGATCTTAATCCAATATTACTTTTTAACGACGCCAGCGATCAAAATTACACCATGGGTTTAGGCTTTGGTTTCGCATCGCCTTGGTTAAACGAGAGTTTAGTGTTACGCCCCCTCCAGCTTCTCAACCGGAAAATACTAGGGTGTAAATTTATGACTAATGAGCACACTTACGATTACTCGTCATCACTTAGTTTAAATGGAACCGCTTTCACGCCAGATGACCTCCGCGCCACGGCACCAGTGGTCGGTGATAGACCTTACGCTTTTCTTCTCGTCCTATCTACAAAAACAGCTTATTTAAAAAGTGATCAAAACTTGTTTGTTTTCGGCGAATTAAATGTAGGGGCACTGGGACTACAGCTTGGCAAGCACGTCCAAACGTGGATACATGAAGGCATGAACGATGGGGATACTAAACCGCCTTACACACCGCGCGGCTGGAACCTACAGGTAGCCAACGGCTTTTCACCAGCACTTCTATACAGCCTAGGATTCGAAAAACTATTATTTCCCAAACATACACTGCCGGGAAACCGCTCCTATTTTGATCTCAAATACGGTGGACAAGCAATGGCAGGTTATTACACCGGTATTCAGGGATCCATAGCTTTACGAGCTGGCCTACTTGACAGGCGCAGTTGGACACGCAGTTTCAACCCGCTTGGCAGTATGAATAAAGGTGGCGCTGCTGAAAAATCTGTTACGCCCCTGTCCAATGATCGTGCAAAGTTTGAACTTTATGCCTTTGCTTCCGTCAGGCCTACGGTTATGCTCTATAACACAATGCTCCACGGCAGTTTTTGGCGAAAGTCGGCTTACACACTGAACTTCGAAGATACTCAACCATTTTTTCTTGAATGGAGCGCGGGGATAAACACCCTTATTCCCCTCAACCCGAAAGACAAATATCGATCTATCGATTTAAGTTGGGTCGTAAATGCAGGCCGTACCAGCGAATTGCGTACAAGTTACGGACGGTCGCATCTATGGGGCGCCATTCTTCTCGGTTATAACTTTTGAAATACCATACAATAAATATTGTACATTTGTATTGAACCAGTGAAAATCCGAATGGGTCGTAGCTGGTGGTTTATAAGATATTGGCCGCTTCATTTACTTGAGGGGGGTCTGTATTAAGCGAGCCCCATGAAAGATTTCCATTCCGAAACTTATTGTGGGTTGACTTACCAAGATTTGATATACGAGGTATCACTCAATCTTTTGATAATCCTTTTTCCTGCGTTTGTTTGGTGTAAAAATGAAACACCTCCACTTACACCGTACAAGTCAATTCTATTCAATATTTCAGCCTCTAAACCCAACCACATTACATTAAATAGGCTCAATGTATCTCCGTGTGAAACAATAATGATATTTTCTTCATCATTGCTGATGATTTCGCCGTAGAAAGGTAATAGTCTTTGCCAAACATCATATCTGGATTCTGCATCGTTAAAACATTTATCGTAAATTGTCTTTTCCTCATTTTCGATGTTTTCTTTTAGCCATTGCACTGACTTTCCGTTGGCTTTACCCAAACTCCTTTCTTTTAAAGCACCTGTTATCCGAGGTTGTATGTCCAGTTTTTCTCCAATGATTCCGGCAGTTTGCTTTGCTCTTTTAAGAGGTGATGAGAAGAGCGAAAATGCACTGTTTTTAATCTCCAATTGCAAATTATAGGCTATATTTTCTGCGTACTCAATTCCTTTTTCTGTTAGTTCCCAGTCTGTCCATGAACCAATCATTCCGTTGGTATGATGAATAGATTCGGGATGTTGGATTGTAATTATATTTTTCTGTACGGTCATTTTGTTTTACGGTTTCTATGCAAAGTCGTTTCTGTAATATCTTTCCAAAACGCTCACTTAGATTTTTAGCCGTTTCGCCCACCACCTGACATGAGAAAATACTCCCAACGGTCCTTTTTTCTTTTTAGCCATGTTTAAGATTGAATAACAAATGTATCGTTTTTTATAATTAATCTCCTATTTCTTATCTTTAAGTTCCCTAATCCCTAAAGATATTTCACTACCTTTAGGCAACGGTTATGATTATTGCCTAAAGACCACAATCATGTTTGAAAATACATTAATTATCGGTATCACCACACGGCCAAACTCTGCATAGTCGTATTTCAGCAGATTTTTGGACACTTAAAAGTAAGTTTGTAATTTGCACTGGCGAGACCATTTATAAAAAGAGCCAAACAGCTTCGGCCAATCCAACCGTTGCAATAGCAATAAATAAAACGTTAATTAAATAATAGCTGCGTATGGAACAATTTGATACGTATGATGGAAGCATCAGCGTTTTTGATCACAATCTCAAAAGCGTCTTCATCACGGAGGTACAGTTCTTTATGGAATTGATCCGCAAAAGAACGCGACTGTCGAGGACCTTAAAGAATTGAATCCCTTCATTTGTTACTCGTCAATATTCCTTATAAATTTCGCCATCCAATTTAAATTCGCCCAGTTCCACCAACTTTTCCATGCGCGCCATGCCTTCGGCCCAAGCTTGGTCTCTTGTTTCAGCCAAGAAATAGCAGAACAGCCGCTCAGGCTCTCCATCTATTTCGATTATTTCATGCTCATTTTTGATCGCTTTGTCGCAGTCGGCGGGGTTGGAGATGACAGACAACATTGCCATCCCACTCTTATACAAAATCGCGCAGTATGGGTTACGCTTCTTATCTCCCTGAAATTGGGGGTTTAATACCATTTCCCGGATTTGAAGTTCATCTACGCGATCCTTGAAACGATTCAAAAATTCATCCACCCGTTCTTTGGAGTCAAATACACCATAGATATCGGTGGTGTCCATGTAGTCTGGCGAATAAACAATATAGACAGTTTTGGTCTCCATAATTATAATTTAATTAGTGAAATAACTAACTTCTATCATTCGTATCTATTCTTTCCCTCCCTTAACCCCTTTCTTTCTCGCTATTTCGCGATGGTAAGCCAGGTGTTTATCCATTAACACGCCGAAGCCCTTATACCGTTGGTCTACTTGCGCAATAGGGATATCCGGCATCGTCTTAAGAAAATTGTAAAGTCTTTATGCTCAGAATCTTTATATCTAGCCAAATCGGTCAGCGATATATAATCGTCGGTTTCATGTTGTAAAATAGTTATCTCCGTCCCTTTTACTTCCAGTTTTTTGTTTTTTGCCATGGGTAGGTTGTTGTTTGGTTATATGCAAAGATACATCTTGCAAAGTTCAAAGCAAATATTTTTAGTAAATCTCGCTTTCGTACCTTTACTCTGTTTTTCCCACAAATGTATCTTTTAACCTCCTGTAAATGCAAAATCTTTGACCAACCTCCCACCTCGCTGCCAAAAGACTACCGAAAAACCACACTTCCTTCCCACTTTCTTCCACTTTGGCAAATTACTGCCTACGGAACGCTCAACTATTGTGTCGAACCCCCGGTTTTCCTGTGTCGAATACCACCATTCGGAATGAAAAGTTAAGCAACTTTACTATCTTTACGATCGAGCAGACAAACCAATCCCTATTATGAAACAACGAGAAGCAGATTCAAAACCACACACGTTCTACACCTACGCTGACCAACCGACTACGTGCCCCAAATGCGAAAATCGCACATGGCACACCTGCTTGTCCATAAGTTGTAGTTATTCCATTATCCAGGTTGCCGATGAATAATGCGAAGTCAGCAGATTTTTGGATAATTAAAAGCAAGATTGTAATTTGCAGCCTCCACCAGTCCAACCGTTACAACAGCAATAAATCATAAAACGCTAACTACATAACAGCTTGAATATGGACCAATTTGACGGAGATGAATTAATAACCATAAACCTAAGGAAATACGAATATCTGCTTGAATGCAGGAAAAAGGTAGCGAAGTTCGACTTTGTCATCCGTTTGCTGGAAATGGATGACGATAAACTTGCTAAAAAAATATCGGAGTTCGACGTTACCGAGCATCGCGCCAATGTCCTTAAAGATTCCGGTATAGTCACCGTTCGGGATTTGAAACACTTTATAATTAACAACTATCCCACTGACGTTGATATCTCATCGGTGACTTTTCGTGGGTTTGGCTCCACCGGCTCGAAAAAGTTTTTATATAGCGTTCTAAAATAAGCGAAAGGTGTGAACACGGGAACTTACCAACATGGGCTATTGCAATACCGCCAATCCCAAGCACTTCTTACCACATCATCCCAGAAAAAACCATGCTGGGTATTTCAGCGGTTTCAGCCAGCGGGCCGAAGGATTTAATGCAAGTCCCGCGCTGTTTCCTGAAAACAACATCAATGGATTTCCGGGAGTTCGTTGAAAAAGAGTTTCTGCCGGCAGACTCGTCCGCACTACAGTTCCGTCTATACCGGTGCTGTAACGATTGAAGCTACCAAGCTTCGCACTTTGAATACCTTGCAGATTGTGTCAAACGGATCAAACGCTTCATCCGGCACTCGGTTTCGCAACGATGCCAATCGGGGGTTATCCGGGTCAAAATCAAGCAACTCAGTGGAGACTAAATGATCAGCAGGCGTGTTGAAAAGTTTGGTCGTCATGGTTGTCAGATAATAGGCTGGTTTAAATTAAGGTTTTTTCCCTTTAACCTTTTTAATCTCTTTTCCTTTTTCCAGTTTTTTGATGCTATCTGCGGTTGGGAGGTCTTCGGGCATCGTACCTCCCAATTCCTTTATCGTTTTGCGGACGGTTTTGCCCACTTCATAGTGCGTCTGGTTGGCAGCGGTCTTCCCTTTGATATTTTCCCGCCGCAACTTCTCCTCCGTCTGTGTGGCGCGGAAAAGATTTGCCGCCAGCTCGGTGCTGCCCATATGGTCCAAAATTTGTTGACTTTTCTTAAGCCCTTTCCGTGTATGGATCGCTTTGGCGTCTAACCCACCGTACAACCCTTTGTAACCATGGTTTTGGAATATCGCATAATCCACCGGTTCTACCACACCAGCATTTTTTGCGGCTGCAGCAAGCTGAGTATTGTGTCTGCTTAATTCGTTGCGTAGGAATAATCGCTTTTCTTCTTCCGTTGCGAGCCTATTGTAGGCCTCCATCTGTTGGATTTCCTGTATGCGCGTCTGTACCGCAAAGTAGGTTTGCCCCAGTGCAACCACTTCTTTGCCTGGGTCTGCATTTTGGACAATGAGGTAGCAAGCATAGCGGGAGAGCTTTACGTTTTCGACTTTCCGTTTGGCTCCTTTACCTAATTCGATCATTTCGAGGATATCCTCGAAATGATCGGCAATCTGCTGGCCACTATTCCGACAGGCTTCTTTTGCTCTATTAATTGCTGGAATAAAGTGCCGATATTCTGAATATTCCAGTACCTTGGCTAAATCCCGGGCACTCCAAAACTCATTTCCATCAGTATCAATCTGTTTAATCTGTTCGAAAATACTTTGCGCTTGTAATTGTTTTGCCATGAGTAGGTTGTTGTTTGGTTATTGGCAAAGGTACATATTATCGAACAAAAAGCAAATATTTTTAGCAAAAGTTTTTTCTCTTTTGAAACCACCATCCAGACACACTACCCCACCGCCATCTTCGCCGAAGCATTCCATAGGTAACTTGGAATAGGCTCGCGAAGTTCCCACGTGATGGACATCGGCTTCTCCCCTTCGTACTTCACAAACCGGGCATCGCCCAAGAATACATAGCCAAGTGTATTACCCCATTCGTCGCGTTTGGTTTCCCGTACGAAGAGCAAGATATTTTTATTCAATTTCTCCTGGTTGATGTAAGACAATCCCTTATCCGAGTCTGCCCGCGTCCTGTTTTGCGACTGCCAATGGAAGAGCACATCGTTTATAGCATAGTCATCATACAACGTCGTAGGCGAGTAATCCTCTTCTGACTTTTGCAGGTCGATGAAAAGCAGCTCCGTATTGAGTCCCTTATTTTCGGCTACCCCTTCCCTATTGGTCGATTTCTTATCTACCGTACTTAATCCAAATGCAGCCAATATCTGGTCGCGCGTGTATCTCGCGTGCAACTTCAACGGTTGTTCATAGCCCAGCGTAGTAATATCCATTTCCCTGAAGTCGAGGCCATCTAAGCGGTATCGTAAATACGCAATCAATTCTTTTACCAACAACTTATTGGCACCAATTGCCTCAATGCTTTCCAACAATCCCACACCCGTCGGTTCGGGATAAAAATCATAATACAACATCAACAACATGGCTCGCTCGCTTTCGGTAAACTCGCGCTTCTGCATAGCAAACCCACGCTCGGCCAGTTCCAATACAAACGAAAAATAAGCATCCGATGCTGTGCCAGACCATTTATTTCTGATCATTGCGAGGTATAATTTCCCGTTGTGATCGTCCCACGCCGAAATTACTCCCGCCTCATAGCAAAGGCGGGACCACAAGTCGCGCGCATATACTGCGCGAACGTCCATACTATACATATAGAGAAAATTCGCCAATGTAAGTGGTAAGTTCGTGTGGTGACGGAAAGCCTGTATCTTGGCTATCAAGTTCCGCCTCGAAAGGTTTGTTGCCTGCCTGATGTTCGCCAAAATTGTTTCCTTGGCTACCTTCTCTAATACAATGGCGCAGCCCAGCGGCAGATGCGGAAAGTCATCTTGAATTTCCTTCTGCACCGTTGTATTCGTCTTGCCGATCAACGCCCGAAACTTCGACTCAAAGTCATATTCCGGCCGTGCATTGCCCACAAAGTCCAATACCGTCAATACATCTTTCCCATCCCACAAGCGAAGGCCACGCCCCAACTGCTGCAAAAACACCGTCAAGCTCTCCGTAGGGCGGAGGAATAAAACCGTATCCACTTCCGGTATATCTACGCCCTCGTTAAAAATATCCACAATAAAGAGGTAATTAATCTCCTTCGTACGTAGCTTACGTTGGATGTCTCCACGCACTTCGCGCGAAGAGTCGCTCGTCAAATACGCAGCTTTCAAGCCCGCCTCATTAAACGAGTTGCACATAAATGCCGCGTGTTCTTTACTCACACAAAACCCCAACGCTATTACGTCATGCATATCGCGTGTGTATTGCTCCAAACTCGCGATGATTGCCCCCACGCGCGACTTATTTTTGATATACAGCCCGGTTAGCTCTTGTGTTGCATAACGGCCCTTATCCCACCGCACATGCGTAAGATCTACCTGGTCTGCTATCGCGAAGTAGTGAAACGGCGTCAGCAATTTATTATTCAGTGCTTCCGGCAATCGAATTTCCGCTGCTATATGATTACAAAAATTAGGGAGAATCGATTGCCCGTCCATCCGTTCCGGCGTGGCGGTCAGTCCGAGCAATATGTTGGGCGTAAAGAAATCGATCACCCGCTTGTAGCTCGCCGCCTCCACGTGGTGTACTTCATCAAACACGATGTAGTCGTAATAGGCAGGAGCCATATCTTCGTATGGTAGCCGACTATTCAAGGTTTGCACCGAAGCAAACACATGCCGCCTATCCGTGGGTTCCTCGCCATCCACCCACAGCTCGCCAAAGTTCTGGTCACGCAAGATGTTACGAAATGTATTCCGTGCATGCATCAATATTTCCTTCCGGTGGGCGGTAAACAAAAACGTCGCATTCGGAAGCACCTGTCGATACCGCTTAAAATCAAATGCAGAAATGATTGTTTTGCCCGTACCCGTAGCCGCCACCACCAAGTTCCGAAACCGCCCATGGCGCGACCGCTCCACATCCAATTTTTCCAGCACCTCTTGTTGGTAATGGTAAGGCTTGATGTCAAAAAAGCTAATCGCATTGTCTCCGCTTTTAGCGGCACCACTTTGCTTTAATGCGCGCGCCAATCGCTCATGTGACGCTTCCGGATCATAAATTTCAAACTCCGCACTTTGCCAATACGTTTCAAACGTCTTTTGAAACTTATCAATCACATGCGGAATTTCTCGCGTAGTTACTTTCACATTCCACTCTAAGCCATCGGTCAGCGCCGAGCGCGAGAAATTAGACGATCCAATATACCCGGTATGAAAACCTGTGTTTCGATAAAACAAATACGCTTTGGCGTGTAAGCGTTCATTTGCTGTATTGTACGAGACCTTTACCGTCGTATTTGGCAGTCCTGCCAATTCCCTTATCGCTTTCGCGTCGGTAGCCCCCATGTATGTGGTAGTGAGTATTCGCAACTGCCCTCCTCGCGCCGTAAGGTCCCGGAAAGCCTCGCGCAATATCACCACCGCTTTCCATTTGATAAACGACACCAATAGGTCTACGCGGTCTGCCGAAGCAATTTCCTTCTTTAACTCGCTATCCAACGCTAGCCCCACATTGCCTCCCGTAAACAGCTCACTATGTGTAAGGCGGGTATAGGGCATAATTTCCTTCAGCCGCAAGTCCAAATTCGGGTAGTGGCTATTCAGCCGATCAAACACCGCTTTCAATACCTGGCCAGAAGCATCAACCAAATCTTGCTCATGTTCATATTTGTCTATCTCTGCCTTGAGCAGTAAGACAATTTGGTTAGCAATTTCTATCTGCTTCGTTACGTCCGCTTTAATCATCGTCAGCGCCCGTTGTATCGCCCATGAAAGGTGTTGGGCAAGTAGCCGGGCCGACTCCTCTTTATCGATCTCCGTTTCGCTGATGTAGTACTTCCGATCATCCAATACTGCTAAGCGGCTGCGTAGCATGGTGGTAATGAGTTGTTCGTATATCCCTAGTTCCATAAGGCATCGGCTTTCAGTTGTTCAACAATGGGCACATCGGCAGGTGCCCAGTCGTATTGGTCCAAGTCATCCACAGTTACCCACCTAGCGTCTGCATGCTCTTCTAGCACCAATTCTCCATCTACCACATTGGCGATAAAGGGAACCAGTCGAATCCGGAAAGTCGGATAATCGTGTTCCACCGGTTCAAGCCGTTTCACCACTTCGATATCCAAATGCAACTCTTCCTTAATCTCACGCACAATGGTTGCTTTTTCATCCTCGCCTGGTTCCACTTTCCCTCCCGGAAACTCCCATTTCAGCGGCAGGTTCATCGTGCTGCTACGCTGGCAAATTAATATTTTGCGTTCACGGATGATGATTGCACAGGTCACGATGAGCATGGGAAGCGTTTTGTTTGGCTAAAGGTACAATCTTTCCATTATCTTTACAATCTGTGACAGACACATTAAAATCATATCTCCACGCCCTTACCCACCTCAAACGGGGAGGCACCCGATATGGAATCGCCCCGCATAAACCCGTGTTGGTGCTTACGCTTATGGAATTGGTGGAGAAAGGTATCATTATAGACAATCGCCTCGAGGCCAATGCCGATCTGGTTGGACATTTTCTGGAAAATTGGCAACTGCTCGTCGCCACTCCGCATCAAGCGGATTTTACGCAACCCTTTTATTACCTGCAAAGCGATAAGGCCGATGGCGAACCTTTTTGGCACCTAACCGGGCTTTACTATCAATGCACACATCGAAAGTGTGAACACGCTGGCCGAGGTACTTGATCCATGGAGAAGGTCAAAGACATAACATGCAAAAATTTTAACACGTCTTGAAAACGTGTTAAAGAAACCAAAAAACGTTAACATGTTTCTTTCATATGTTAAAGAATCCCTTCTTTTTAACCACATTGTAGGGGGGGGCAATTTCATTAGGCTAAGTTGTTATTGTTGTAATGGGTTCTACCGATTGGGCAGGCGGGACCCCTTCCGAAAACAAATTATACAACGGGTCATTTATATAAAAATTACTTTTGCCAATTTTGATTTTTACAAGCAAGCCTGCTTCTGCCAATTTGTTTAGATAAGTGGCTGCTGTTTGTCGCGTCACTTTAATGTCTTGTTCCAAGAACTCAATTTTGGTATAAGGATGCTTGAATAAGTTGTTCAACAAATCCTGGCTATAGATTTTCGGAAACTCAGACCGTATTCGGTTTTTATACGCCTGCATCAATCTTTTGATGCCGTCTATCAAGTGAAGCGTTTGCTTCGATGTCTCTTCTACCCCTTTTAGTATAAATATAATCCAAGGTTCCCAATCGCCATCCTCCCGTACCTGTTGAAGCAAGCGATAATAATCCCCTTTATACTGGATGATATAACGGCTGAGATAGAGTATAGGCAAAGTCAACAAATCCTCTTTCACAAGATAAAGAATATTGATAATTCTTCCCGTTCTACCATTACCATCGTAAAAAGGATGTATCGTCTCAAAACGATGGTGGATGATTGCCATTTTGATCAATGCATCAATGCCGCTCATTTCTTCATCGTTCATGAAATGTACCAAGTTATCCATGAGCTTTTGAATGGTGGGATGGTCTTGGGGAGGTGTATAAACCACTTCGCCCGTTCTTTCATTCTTCAATACGGTACCCGCATTACGTCGGTAACCCGCGTCATTGTTCTCCAATGTACGCTGGATGTTTTGGATATGGACTTGTGTTATAAGCTTATTTTTTCTTACCTCTTGAAAACCATGCTTTAATGCTTGTGCATATCGATGTACTTCTTTCGCTGCGGCATCGTTGAAAAAGCTCTCAAATAATTCTGCTTTGTAAACCTCATCATGGGTGGTTATAATGTTTTCTATGGCTGAGCTTTCTTTAGCTTCCTGCAGGGCTAATGTATTTATTAGAATATTTTCGTTAGGAATGGTGGCACATCGCCCATTTAAAAGGGCGAGGTAACGATGAGCCGCAGCTAATTGCTTTAAAACCATTTTGGTTTCAACATCAGTATTTGGAGGCAACAAGGGTATATTAAATCTCATAATCCACAGTTTGATTTAATACAGTCAAATGTAAATCATAATATCCTGTTTTGAAAATAAACACTAAAAATATTATCAAACACATTGCGAGTCATCTATCTCAATCTGATAAGTTGGCTTCCGCAAAGGTGGCTTTTTCCAACCGAGGCATGCCCCGGTTGGAAACCTGATCCCTGAAATTATTCTGCACTTCTATTTGCCGATTACACCTGCCCATTTCCGAGTCCTCAATACATTAAGGCATTGGGATGTTTATATAGATGCCATTTTCTTCTTAGGAGGTATTTCAAAAGATCAGGTACTCGAAGCCTTTAAAGCACAAATATTTTTTGACGACCAAGACACCCATCTAAAGCCGGCGTCTATTTTAGTCCCATCGGGGAAAGTTCCCTACCGAAGCAACTCCCAGCTACAGCTTATTGATCTAAAAACTTTAACTCTGAAGCGAGTAGACGCCCTTAAAGCGCTAAAAGGAAAAAAGAAATAATGTTCCTACATTTGTATTGATAAATCATTATTTAATATTGATATATCAATTATTTGAGTCTAACACGGAAGTTATTTTTCGATATGCTAAATGATGTCCTCTATCTCGACTACGCTGCCACCACTCCAACCGATTCGAGGGTAGTAGATGCCATGCTGCCTTATTTTACGACCAAATTCGGCAATCCAGCCAGCCGCACGCATGATTATGGCAATGAAGCCAAAGAGGCTGTTAAAAATGCACGCGAACAAATAGCTGATCTGATCGGGGCAAAGCAGCCTGAGGAAGTTATTTTTACTTCTGGAGCTACTGAAGCCATCAACCTTGCTATCAAAGGTATCTACGAGAACTATCAAGACAAAGGCAACCACATCATCACCACAAAGACCGAACACAAAGCGGTGCTTGATACCTGCGCCTACCTCGAAAAACAAGGAGCCAAAATCACGTATCTACCGGTTGACCAAGATGGTCTTATCAACTTAAATGAGTTGGAGGCTTCCATCACGCCTGAAACGGTATTGATTTCGGTCATCTACGTCAATAATGAAACAGGCGTTGTCCAACCCATAAAAGATATTGCCGCAATCGCTGCCAAGCACGATGTATTTTTCATGACAGATGCCACCCAAGCGTTGGGTAAGGTTCCGATTGATGTCAATATTGATGGAATAGACCTTTTAACCTGTTCGGCCCACAAAATCTATGGCCCTAACGGTGTCGGCGCGCTATATGTCAAAAGTAAATTCCCTCGAATTAAAGTTGCTCCGCAAATCCATGGCGGCGGGCATGAAAACGGCTTCCGATCTGGCACCCTAAATACACCTGCTATCGTGGGCTTTGGACAGGCCGCGGCTATAGCTAAACAAGTCCTTACCGAAGAATCTTCCCGCTTAGCGGCATTACGAGAAAGCATTAAAGAGAAGCTATCCTCATTCCCCAACTGTGTCTTTCATGCTGAAAAAGTACCCAAAGCACCCCATGTCATTAGCTTTTACTTTAAGGGATTGGATGCCGAAGCAATGATTATCCAGTTACGGGAAAAGTTGGCGCTGTCAAACGGTTCCGCCTGTACGTCAAAGGAAGTCTTACCCTCCCATGTTATCATGGCTATGAATCATGACGAAGACATTGCTTACTGTACCCTTCGATTGAGCATTGGCCGTTTTACACCTAATGATGCCGCAGAAAAGATTTATCAAGCTTTTGATGTAGCACTCAAGGAAATGGCTAATTTTGTTTAACAGAAAAGGTCTCTGCCTCCGATAAACCCTGTTCAATACAACGCATTACAAAATCCATCCCGTCGTTATTCGCATAAGGCTCCATTTCTTGCAGTCCATGGTCGATGTGCAACTTCACGTATTTAGGAATATCCTTATCGTTGCTTGCTATCCCATATAATTCGCATAACATTGCCATATAGATGTCGATATGGTTGCCAAATAGCACTTTGGCCGAATAGGTCTTTCCCTGCCCCTCTTTGACACTTTTCAAGTCCAATTGCTTACCCTTCGCAAGCGAGTAAGCGAAAGCTAATCTTGCAATCACGTTTTCTGCCCCCAACCCCAACTTATTGGTGAGGTGAGTGATGACTATCTTATTCTCCGGAGAAGTCGTAATCGTGTTAAACATGTTGCCGTTTTAGATCATAATCTTCCATATACGCATATAGTTGTCCATTATCAATGGGCACCAATTTGGATGAATCCAACTCCGGCCGATGCTCGATAAGATGACAGCTTTTCACATAGGGCTCGATGATTTTATATTCAATGGCAGATATTTCTTTATTCAACAGCGGTAAAATCACCACCTGCTTTGATACATTGGGATAAAACTCCGTGAGGATATTTTCCGCATGTGCCCTATCCAGCTTTTGCATCGGGCTATC
Organism: Parapedobacter defluvii; assembly: GCF_014642075.1. Classification (GTDB taxonomy): domain Bacteria; phylum Bacteroidota; class Bacteroidia; order Sphingobacteriales; family Sphingobacteriaceae; genus Parapedobacter; species Parapedobacter defluvii. The sequence continues at coordinate 18,866 of NZ_BMIK01000019.1, forward strand.
AATAAATACCGGAAATTCAATTTTTGATTCTTTTACTAACGCTTGGAAGATGGCTGTGGCATACAATTGCTTTTCGCCCATGGACAAATCTTCCTTATTAATTTTATCACCGTTTTCACCAATCAAGTCAATCTCGATAATTTCCTCCTCGATACTGATAGAGACCAGCTTTACGAAGTGCTTTTTATGCATGAGGGAGTTGAGTCCTCTACGGATAGACTCCTCCAAAAGATGCCGCTTTTCCAGTTGGATTTTTTTAATAAATTCATCCAGCTCTCCGATCAGACGTGTGGCTACTTCATCTTTCTCCCGAAGATCCGCATTGATATCCAATTTCTTTTGAAACTCCGACAGCACCTTTTTTCGGTTATTCAATTCATTTTGTAACACGCCTTCTCCCATCAACACCTGTTCTTGGTCCTTCTTTATATTTTTCAGGGTATTAAATAGGGCTTCCGCTTTTACTTTATAATCTTTTATGGTTGCATCATTCCCCTTTGATTTCGCGTGGTTCAATAAGCGCGTTACCTCATTCAGCTCATAGCGGCATCGCTTTATTTCTTGGGTGAGACGTTTGAATTCATCTTTATACGATTGGCGCAATTGCTTCGCTATGGCCATCAATTCATTGTAGCTATCCTTACCCAAAAACAGCCGTTCGTCCAATTGCCAATCATTGGCTTGACGTTGCCAAAGATGCAGTTTTTTGAGTACTGGAGCGAAAGACGATTCGGCCGCCTTTCTATTAAGATTTTGAGGAAAACCGTCGAGGATAGTTTCTATTTGTTGAGTCAGTTTGCTGATTTCTTGAGCAGATACCACATTTGCATCACGCTGTTGTTGCTCAGCTTCGGCTTGTGCTACCGCCTTGAAGAAAAGACCACCCGCGATTGCAAAAGGAGCCAAATCCAACAATCCTTTCAAATGCGTTTTCAATTGATCACTTGTAGCACTTAGTACTTTGCGCTTCTCATCAAGCTGCGCTATCTCTTCAATACTTAGCGTATTACCTGCGCGTAATAGGTTCGTTTGTATAGCAAGGAGTCTCTTTTGTGTTTCTTCCAGCTTTTGATCTATTTGATGTTTAGCGGTTCGTTGGTAAGTCAACTCATGTTCCAGTTTCCCAATTTCGTCTTCCAACTGCTCAATACGTTCCAAATCAGTCTCAGAAGCCGACTCCTTCTGATATTTCGCTTGGAGTATTGTCAGGTTGTTTCGAAGATCAACGTATTTTTTTATTCCAAGCACCTCCGCGTAAGCACGCCCTAATTGCCGCTTTTGTTCGAGGCTTTGATTTTCAGCCAGCGCGGTGATCTTCTCCGCATCAAAAAAGAAAAACTTGGCGATCTCCTTAGGCAAGATGAAATCCTGAATAAAGATTTCATATCCCACATCCATCACCAGTTCGTTCTTATTGCCATCGATGAAAATTTCCAGATGATCCGTTTGGTTACCCAATTTATACGAACGCTTTACCAACACTTCGTTGGCCATGATGCCCGGAATCTCCATGTTAGCAAATACAACAGACACACTGTATTCGGTTTCCATGTCTGTTGCCGCCGAGCGGTTCATGCAACTTTCCAAAAACTTGGGATATCCGCCCGCCTCTCGTATCCGTCGTCTGAACGTTTCATCCACTTCTTGCATCTGGTTTCCATATAAACACCAAACGAGTGAAGTCAAAAACGTCGTCTTGCCATATCCATTATAGCCGCTGATGATGTGCACATTACGTACACCATCCTGTTCAAAGGACACTTCGTTTACCCCCTTGTATACACGGAAATTATCGAGCGCTATCCGCTTGATTAGCATGGTCAGTAATTGTCAAGTTTCGTAAATGTAGGCCGCACATATTCTTGGAGAATGTTCTCCAAATCACTTTGCAAGCCCATTTTCTTTAACAAAAGGCCTTTGTTCTTTTGCGCATTGAGCAACCGTTGGATGAGTTGAACGTCTTCCGAATTTTCAGCACATACAGTATTGAGCAGTTCTTTTTCACGGTCTATTTCCAGAGCCGTTTGCCCAAACTCCACGCTTTCGCCAAACACCTCTTTGTACGCATCACTCACCGTATGTTCGTAAATATGGTCACGGTTCCATACGATCTGAATAGCCGAAAGTTCTTGCAGGGTAATCAATTGGTTATTGGGGTCCGCTTTTGAAGCAGCCTTTTGGGCTTCCAATACCATTTTCAATATCTTATATCGATACTTAGGCCAATAAGGGCCGATCCCTTCCGCTTTATTTCGCCGTATGGGCATACGGTATTTTTCCGCACTGTAATTTTCATCCAGGCGATCGATGGTTTCATAAAGAAAATCACGCACACGCACTAATGGTACCATCCAATCTTCGCCATTGTCGATCAAGGCCTCCATGGAGCGGTCGCGTTTTACCACGGTACAAACCCAGCAACCAAAACGGGAATTACCACAGCTTGGCGTTTGAGTATCCATTACAATAGGACAATCGCCGCCACTTCCGTTTAAATAAAGCGTGCGAAGCTCATGATTCCGGTCGCCTGTCCAGGGGTTCTTATTGGATTCTAAATATGCCCATACTTCGCTCGTGGTCATGTCCTTAATTGGTGCATAAGCTTTGGCATTGGGCAGCGGGTGATTCCGTAGGCGCTCGCCTTTGACTTCATGCTTTTTTATAGATGCAGCCCGAGCGCTACTCTCATCAGACCGAGTACCGATCAGGATAATCACCTCCCCATAGTCCGCTATTTTTTCTTTTATATAGTGTGTAGTAGGCGATATTTTAAGTCGTTCGGTACACCAGCGGAACATGTTGTTTGGAGCGGGATACCCGCGTCCAATCAGATTAACCCAAAAACTGTCATCCAAACGAGGCACTGTATGATGAACATAAATTGGCAGCTCTTTATCGAGGGCTCTATTTCGGATAGCCTCTAATTGTTTGTTCACAAATTTCAACACACGTGGATTCTCCACAAGTGTATTGTTGCAAATCACAAACACATCGCGCTTTTTTTGTTCAATCGGCGTAAGTCCAACTAATGCTTCCCACACCAACATCAATAATGTCGTGGAATCCTTACCGCCACTAAACGCCACAATCCAAGGCCTACGTCCGTCATCTTCAAGATATTGTTCTTGAATTTCCGATATTAGTGCTTGTTTATTGAATGCCATGGCAAGACTTTTTCACGAAAATACAAAGAATAGAAGAGAAAGTATGGCTTTAAGTTAGGGTATAATTTTCCACTACTCACATATTATGGATCAAATTCATCATATTCATCTGCTTGCAACATACCCACAGCTAACATAAATTCTTTGGTTTCATTGTAAAGAGTAATAGGCATTGCCCCATCCGTAATCCCATTATGTTCTAACCAATATGCTAACCATCTATATGGCTTAAAGTTTTCATGTTCATAAGATAAACCTTTTAAGAAACACAATATGTTTAAATCTCTTATCTCCTCCTCACTAATCGTGTTTTCTTTTAAAACTTTTCCCACAATCTCAGCAATCATAATAAAAGTAAGGGGATAAGCAGCCCAGTTCGGAATAAATTTTTTGAAATTTGTAGCCCAGTCATGCAAAATGTGACCGTCATCATGGAAGCTGGCTAACTGTATAATGTAAAAGAGCTTATTTATAATTTCGATGGGTAGATTTCCCCCAACATCTTTATCTTTTTTCTCGTTTTGCTTGAATAGGATTTTTATCTCCGCCTCAATATCTTGTAAGCCCTCACTTAACAATTCTTTGGTCAAAAAGCTAAAATCAAGCTCTGGATGTGTAACTCTTAATCTTCCTAATTCAGACAGTGAATTTCCTATGTATTGTTGTTGTCCCAGTTCTACGAACCCTTCAAGAGCTTCCCTATAAAATTTAATGGCAGACTTATAATCTCCGATACCGCTATAACAGTTGCCTAAATGGTGGGAATTGCAATACATGTTTGCGTAATCCTTCATTCCTTTCTGAATCTCGTATCCTTTCAAATAATACGGTAATGCTTTGTTCTCGTCATGTAAATTCCTTTCATAAGTGCGGCCTATTTCACTGAATAACACCGCCATATTTCCATTTGCTGAACTATGGCTCTTTAATTGCTTTCTTTCAAAAGTTAATTTCTCTTCAACTTTTATCTCATTTTCGCATAACTTGATACCTTCTTTAAACTTCGAAATCGCGGCATTAGGATCTCCATCTCTTAATAATTCACCTTCTATTTGACGAACCACAGCGAATTTTCTGTTAGCTTTTGATTCGCAGTTTAGCATCTGTTGCAGGACTTTTTTGGTTTCCTCAACATTATATAGTCTCCAGTTCAGGACTGCAACCTGAGCCAAATCTTCTATGGCAAAATCATATTCATCTAACTCAATATGGGCCCTTGCCCCTTGCTTATTTACATAGATGCCGTAGTGAAAATATCCACGTGTAAAGAAAAATTTATATAGACCAGTAGATAAACCAGTAATAATTCTTAGATAATCTTTAGAATTTGAATACTTCTTACAGTCTTTACAATACGCGGAATGTACGCATTCTTGTATGGCCATTAGGTAATTCGGCAACTCTATCTCGTATCTCGCAATAACGTATTCCATTTCATCGGACAGTAAGAAATTACTGTATAACGCTATTGCCTCCATCATTAAATTAGTATAAGCTTCAATTTTTATCTGGTGAAATACACTTTTCGATTCTTCAATTGTCTTACCTCTTACAAAGAGCCTGATTGGGTTGAGTGTATGGGCTCTTTCAAATCCTATAAGATCTTCTTTGATATATATGAAGTTAAATTGCTTTAATGTTGAAAGTGCAAGATTTAAAGTGAATTCATTAGGAAAAAATTGTTGTTGGCCTTTAGTCAATATTTCTAAGAAAGGAATTTTACTTCCAGCTGGAAAATGCGTTAAATACCTCAGCAACCATTTTTGATTAGTTTCCAGATTTTCATATGCGGCTAAAAGACATATTTGTAATGAAGTCTGTCTGTTTTGCTGTTTATATTTAGGATTTTGGATGATTTTTGCGCCAGCATGTTCTATTGCGTTTGATACTTTTGCTGGGCTTACCATGAACTGTAGTAATCCAGATATTATTGTAATTGTTAAGGGATGTCCATCAGCGAACTTTATTAGCTTTCTTATAGAATTATCTCTTATATCTACAGATGGGACGTGCTTTTGGATTATCTCTATGCTTTCGTTCTGGCTTACATTTGTCAATGTAAGCACGCTTGCTGCCATTTCAACATCTAAAAAATTTATTTGGCTTGTTATAATTAATTTAGTTTCTTTCGTGTGCGTATAAAGACTTTTTAAGAAACTGACAGTATTATCTTGTTCTTTATGCCACAATATCTCGAAACCATCTAATACCAAGACAGTCTTTTCCCGATCTAATGTAGTGGCTAAATCGTCTAAATTTGAAACACCTAATCTTTTACCAAGCTCATATTTTAAATCTGTTAATGTGCCATATTGATCCAAATCTATCCATACGACCTCTATTTGATTGTTTTTGATGAACTGCAATAAAAATTGAGTTTTACCAATTCCGCCTATTCCTTCGATTAATGTAAAACGGTTCTGATTAAATAAAGAATGTAATTTCTCTAATTCGGAACTTCGACCGGTGAAGTTTTTTGTCGGATTAGGTAATGTAGAAAAGCTCTGATCTTTAAAGCTGATATCTGCTAAGATATCGGCTTTAATCCTTTTGATTTTTTCATTCTTTATTTTTAGGATTTCCTCTCTTGAAATTATGCCATCGTCATATTTAATATGACAGTCTGTGCAAAGTCGAATTAAGTTATGAGGATGATGAGATAAAGACTCTCGCCATGGGATAATATGTGCATTGTCTAATCGGTGACCACTACCGCAACGAACACATTTTCCTCCGCTTTCTACTTTGAGGTATTCTTTGATGAAAGAGGGGATTTCTGGCTTTTCGGTACTACTTAAAGACCAGGCTTCTTTTAAAAACAAATTCCAAGCATTCAGTTCCTCCCTTTTGAAAAAGTTGTTCTCTCTATTTACATTTACGGGCAATGTTTTACCTTTTACGCCTGTTTTTACAAATGCGTATAAAAGTTCCTTAGTTATTCCAAGAAATAACGCTGCCTCGTTTTCGCTGACGAACATCACCTAAAAATATTATCACCTATTCAATTCAGTCACAAAATTTGCTAGGTATTCTTTTTTATAAGTATTCATAAAATCATCAAAACTATCTGGATTATTAAGATATAAAAGACGTTGGACAATATCTTCTTTTATCTTATTTATACTTCCTGCGCTACCAGTTTTTGCATAAGGTCCATCATTTGTTGAAAAATCGACTTCTTCCAGCCCGGATAAAAATTCTTCATAATTTTCTATTGTTAAATCTTGGATCTTACTCCAATCATTCTTCAGTTCCTTTTTGAATATGATTGGGAATAAAAGATTGAAGACTTTAATGAGAGCACCAATTCCCATTCCTTTAGACAATAAGCTATTGGCTGGGTCTGACCAATCGGGCTTTATCCTCCTAACAGCATTAAAAAATCTAGCTATTGCTCTTACTATTAGAATATGATCCTCTTGATTATTATAATACTTAAGAAATATAGGTGGATAGGAAGAACCCTTTGCTGTAATAGATATGTAGCGAATTAAGGCATCAATCAAAAATGCCTGTGATATAGAAAGCAGTTGTTTTTCTTCTTTGCTTAAGGATTTGTTAGCCTTACCTAACATTTTCACTCTACCAAAGAATGGGCTCTCCTCCAATTCGTTTAGAAGCTTAACGACATTATGCATAAAAGAAAGCTCATCCACTTCTGTAGAAAACTCTCCTGTAAGTTGGTACAACAATGACTTATTAACTGCTTTTTGCTCATAATTGATTGTGTAAAATTGTTTAGCAATTACGGACCTGTCAAACCCAATTATAAAGGCAATGATAAGTTCATACTTATCCCTAATCTCATCATCTGCCTTCTTTAATCCCTCTAATCTATGCTGTCCATCAATGATTAGAATTGAATTACTTATATAAGGCACATACAAACTATACTTGCCTTCATCATTTTCGAGAAAAGAGATATAATTCGGTCTTTTTTTAAAAGATAAGAAATCATCAAATTTATTAGCTTCAGTAATATTCGAATCAGGCCAATCATTGATTAACTCGCAATTTGCAATAATAGTATTTGGGAAGAAAGCATGTTCTTCATTGTTGATGAACTTAGCAATTTTATTAATTCTATCTTCGTTTGGGTCTCGCTGAAAGTCTTCTCTCTCTAAATTTTTTTTATCATGGTTAATTAGATGTTTAAAATATTCATCATCATCAGGGAATGATTTGGCTAATTCTGTATGCTTAGTCAAATCATATCTTGCTGGTCTTACAGTATACAATTCAAGAAAATCCCTCGCCTGAATTTTGCCTATAAAAAAAGACTCATTCTTTTGCAGCACTTCTTCTAAATCAATCTTTAGAAAGCGCTCTTCTTCATTTATTGTAAGGATTTCTGTTTTCATTATAAACCTCCTTTTTCCGCAAGGTTCTTCAAATTGGCATATTCCTCTTCTCCTTTATAGTTGAGTAACTTCATCCATATAGCAATCAAATTATCATTATCAGTAAAATTTGATTGTATAGCAGTAATTATTCGTCCAATAAAAATGGAAAAAAAACATAAAATAAAGAAAGACAACACATACCACTTTACTACTGTTTCTTTTGCATCCAATAATGTCCCTGCTTGTACAAAATAAAAAATACCTCCTATGAAAGTTAGCATAATAGCCCAAAGTCTTAATTTAGTTCTCACAGATTCGATATCACCAGTAACATTCTTCAAAAACTCTGGTGGTATTTTATTTTCATTTAATTTTTCACTTAGTAAAGAGGAACTTGTCCTTATAACGTTTATTCCAAGCAAACTTAAGGCTCCAGTTATGCTTAGTTCATAAAATGACTTGGTAAAATTTACCTTATGAAAATGCGCACTAAGTAATGTTAATAGATAAGGGGAATAAATTATTACAATAGGTATTATCAAATTGTTTGCGTACCACATAATGCTCTTCTTTTTATTCGATGATAACGCTACCGTAATCGTTACGAATTCGTTTCGAGTAAATAAGAGCATCCAGAAAAAAAATCTTTTCAAATTGAACAAACACTTTGTAACGAACAAACCTATTTCAGAATACGTTTGTTTAATCTTATCTGTAAAAGATTTCCAACTCATATTGATATGTGTCTACGTATTCAAAAACTGATAATACTCCACCAAAAAACCATCTAATGTACGAGGCGGCTCTAAGAATTGGTTTTGCAATTCCCTAAACCCGCCATAAGCATAACGGTTCATCTCTCTCATACCTTCTTCGCTCAGCCCGGTTGCAGAAATGGGATCGATAAGACGTGTTAGCTGCTTATTAAGGGCTGAGCGTTCTTCTAAGGAAATCCCCAAACTTTTAAGTTCCGCATTGAGAAACATGGCAATTATCAAATGACGGTTCGGTTTGTATTCATTTGGAAATTGCTGCACGAACTCCGTGGTTTCAGCATTGGGCAAGCTCTGTTTTTTCCCTTTTGAAATGCCCAGTACAAGACAGAAGTAATAACTGTCAAACTCAAGTTCAAAACCACTGTTCTTATGCTGGATATGCTTGAACCATTGTTTTGCTTTATCAGGAATTCTGAATGCCATGGCTATAAAAATTATTCTTGTCTATCTGTGTGAAAGGCTGAAAAATAGGTTTGTCCGCTTACCCAAATTCCATCTTCACTTTCTCTATATCCACTGACGGACCTGGCAGAGGCTTCTAAAGCTTTATCCCCTTTTTTAAAGAGTGTAAGAAAATAAATGCTTTCGCTTGCCGCCTGGGACAATGGGGCTACAAACCCATCCCGCTCACTGGATATCGTGAATGCTATAAATTGGTCTCCTAATTTGGGAATCAACCTTGCTATTTCCGGACGAATCTGTAAGTCAATAGAACCCGTAGGACTATCTACTACTGACGGCAAATTGTGCGTGGCACTGGATAACAAAGAAGAAAGAAAGGCATAGCCAACAGTAAGCGTTTCACCTACGCTACCGGCCTCTTTTTCTACTAACCGCAAGCATTTGTCAATAGAAGCTATTCGGATATCATTATTTGGCATCAAGACTTTTATTTTTTCGTTGGCATCCGCGCATACGTCTTCACTTAAAGCCCGCCTTGCATAAATCAAAGCATTATCCAAAATGCGACATAAGACATCCCTTTTGGCCTTTTGGGAAATCGTACCAGTGGCCTCGGCTAAATCAGCGTTTGCTTTTTTTAGTTTTTCGTTCAAATTGTCGACGTTCCAACTGGAATCGGACATGTCTGTTTTATCGTAGTACTTTTCAATTTTTGTTTCCAGCTTTATTTTTTGTTCCTTTAGTTGGTCGATGCGCTCGTTGATTTGCTTTATTTGGGGGTCGTTTTGGCCTGCCAGATGCTTAATGGCATCCAATTTTTGCCTCGCCAAGATTTCGGCATGTTGTGCACCGTCAATTTCCTGCATCAATTGCTCAAGCTTTGTTTCTGCAGCAGAAAGATTACTGTTAGCTATTCGATCTTTTATATCCGATTTCATGGCATTGAGCACGGCTACTTCTTCAGAGCCAAGATATTTTTTTGCACCATCCCTGATTACCTTTTGGATCGCAGGATCTATTTCCCTACCACAAATACAATGAGGTTCATCCGCTATCTCTTCAAAAAACTCGCGAGCTGCAATACCCGGTAGTTTCACTTTATCAAGGCTGTCTTTTAAGAAAACGATATTTTGAGCAAGTGAAGCTGATAATTCCGCGGGATTTTTCATCAAAAGTGCGATGTCTTTTGCCTTTTCGGAAACCAACTGAATTGTTGAACTAAGATTGGCTTCTGCATCGGCAAGAGCCTTTTTATCCGTGTCGCTTTTGTTTATTTCCTGCTGAAATTCGTTTTCGAGTCGTTGTATCTCTTTATTAATATCTTCCAGTTGTCCCTCTTCGCCGCTTTTGATTGACTTGACCTCATCAATACGAGCTTTGAGTGCTTCAACTTTGTTTCTTCGCTGTGTAAATTCTCGTTGACTTCCTTTAGAACCGGCATTATTTGCCAATGTATTCCAATACTCGTCGATACGGTCTTTCATTCGCTGTAAGAATAGAAGCTGATACATCTCTTCGATCGCTTTTTGTGCATTGGTATGCTCTGGGTTAAGCAGGTTGGCGGCCAGTTCTCCATCGAACATGAGTAGATTGACGAAATCAGGTTTTAAAACACTGGTTAGTCCCACAGGGGGATTGAACCCACTATCCATACCGTGAGGCCCAGTAGTGATGTAATTAACTGCTCCTTCATTTGAAAAGTCAAAATCAAGCACTATGGTCAACCTTTTATGTTTGGCATACAGGAGTTTAAGTTCGAATTGACCGTGTAGCGTTTGTTTATTCTTACGGAACTGTTGAGGTTTGTCAAAATTGTCCTCCCATATCTTAGGACCAGCCAATGCAGCGCGAAGTAATTTTAATGTTGTGGTTTTTCCTGTACCATTGGGCATTTGAATCAGTGCGATTTTATGCACCCTATTGTCTCCTTTCTCAAAGGAAATATCATGGTCTGGACACCTTAACCCTTTAGCTGACCAACCCAATATTTTAAAGTCAACCGCCATTATTCTTCAGGATTTTGAGGTACTATCGTGTTTTCAAAACAAAGAGAGCTTCTTGGTGTATAAGATCCTGGATCAGCGATATCCGCATCTCCTTCGGTAAGAGCCTCCATCCAAGCCTTGATTTTCATCGCTAAGAGAGGAGACTGTCCTTCTTCTTGCACGGCGTTCTCTATTGCTTGTTTGATTTTTCCATTTAACATAGGTTTTTAATTTTAGTTGTCCGGCCTTATAGTCGAAAGATGTTGTAAAAATGCCTGACGCTCTTCGTCTGTATTCATATGGCCTTTGTTTTCTTTATCATCGCTCCGTATAAAATCCACTACGTTGGCAATCTTTTCTGGATTGTGAGGATCGGTGCGTAAACATCGGCCAATGCGTTGAATGGTCTCAAGTTTTGCTTTCGAAGAAGATAAGAGAATAACATTTTGGAGAGACTGGATATCTATTCCTTCAGATAAGCGATGACATGTAAGTAAGCATTCTATCTCTCCCTTCGAAAACCTACTTAATACATTTGAGTCATCTTCGTTAAAGTAAGTATGAAAGACACTATGATGTTTGTGTATTATTTCCAGAATTTCTTCTCCATACTCTTTGGTTTCTACAAAAACAATACACCTTTCCAACATTGCCGGATGTTTAGCGATGAAACTCCGAAATGCGACTACTTTTCCTTCGGCTGTTTTATAAACTCTCGCTAGTTCGTTCCAAAAATCCTCATCGCTCACTGGATTACCGGCCTTTTCTCGGGCTGCTTTTCTTTTGTGTACATCCCGCAGCCGTGTTTTGTCTTTCCCTGTTAAACGATATTGAACTGGGAAATAATTGAATGGAGCAAGAATACCTTTTCTAATCGCATCTTCTAACGTAAACTCAAAAATAACGGGACCAATATGATCAAATATGAACTGGGTTCCGTAATCATCGTATTCCCGCTCTGGTGTAGCACTCAGCCCAAGCCGGTATCGTATATGATGGGATAGATTAATAAGTCGTTCTCTATTCCCTTCACTTCCTAATTTATGGACTTCATCGTGAATCAGTAATGTGCGATTGGCCGCCTCAACGTTTAACTTTGCTATACCTAAATGGAGTTGTAACCGTGATGTCAGTAAAATCCTATGTCGAGGATTGATTCTAAACTTATCACTTTCTTTCCGACCGCCATATTGTCTAAGAATACCCCAAGATAAATTGGAGTCAGTTATCAGTTTTAATAATTCTCGATACCACTGATGCAACAAGTCTGTTCCATCACATGAGATAATAATACTATCAACGTGGCTTTGATTAATTAACTGCTTGCAAATGCGCAAAGACGTGCGTGTTTTTCCTGTGCCGGTCGCCATGTTAAGAACCCCACGTTCATGTTTCAAGAAAGCAGCAATAGCATCATCTTGATGTTGCCATTTGTTAGGTATTTCAATATTGTCTGTTTCAGCGTTTGCCGCCTGATCCCTTTTTAGTCGCTGAATGATCGTTTCCAACTTCTGCTTGAACACTTCGGGTGTTGTACTATGTTCCATTACCTCTTTAGCCAACTCACATTCCATTTCTATTAATTCCTTTAAAGGTTTTTTGGGAAATTTCTGGTGAATTATTGTTTTTACTTGTTCTATTGGAATGACTCTCACGGCAGAAGACTGCCCGTTCCAAGTTCTTTCAAAAAGTTGAACCATTTTATCAATTCGTTCACGAGTGTAGCTGCTTTCATTCCAAGAGTATTCACACCAAATGTTTTCCACATTGTACTGCAAAGCGTACTGCGAAAAATTAAGAGAGCCACTGAAAGCAGCTTGATCACCTCTCTCATCAGTAAAGACACCGAACTTATGGTGCACAATACCTACTTTATTCTTGGCAGGCACTATGGCGATTATTTGTAGTCGGTTTGAAGAAATGAGCCAAGAAAGGCAATTAAAGAAATGTTGATTTCGCTTGGTTAGTGTGGTGGTAAGTTTGTTTAGATCGTCCAAAAGTTCCTGTTCATACTCCTCATCAGACTGTTCTTGCAAACCCCTCACTATTGCATTTTTATCTTTTTCTGCTAAACTATCGTTGATGATAAACCGCATAGAACCACCTCGTTGTAGAAATGAAGCAAACCCAAGAGCTAGAGAGCTAAATCCCGTTGATCGGAAATAGCCAAGCGCCAAATCAAATTGGGAGCCATTCGTAAGTCCATCAAACATGAATCCGCTAGGTTCGTCATCATCACCAGATGTGTATAATAGCTTGAAGTCTGCGTCCCTAAGCATGATAAATCTGTATTTTGTTTTGCTCAATCACATATTAAGCAGCACCTATTACTCTTTTGATGTCTATTTATCGCCGTTTGTTCAGATACCACAAATTGTAATATCCAACTATTTTAACTTTTTCATTGCCGATTCCAATTCCTCGATTGTTGGCATTTCGCTTTTCAGTTTCTTAGGAAGTTGATAATCGGCTACGCCTAATGGTGACTCGATGCCCTTGAGCGAATATCTGATAATTGTTTCGTTAGGGGTCTTGCAGAGCAATACACCAATGGTCTGCTTGTCTTCTTTGCTTTTGATTTGTTCGTCTATGGCGTTGACATAGAAGTTGAGCTTTCCCGCATATTCAGGTTTGAAATCACCGATTTTCAACTCAAACACAACAAAACAGTGGAGGTGGAAATTATAGAACAGTAAGTCCAAATAAAAATCTTCGTTTCCTATTTGCAAGTGGTACTGATTGCCCACATATGCAAAACCTTTTCCTAATTCTAATAGGAATTTCCGGATGTGCTGTACCAAGGCTTTCTCCAACTCACGTTCTTGAATGTCTTCACCAATTCCCAAAAAGTCAAAAAGGTATGGGTTCTTTAGGGTATCCTTGGCGAGATCAGACTGTGGTTTGGGTAGCGTCCGCTCAAAGTTGGTGATAGCTTGCCCTTGGCGTTCATGGAGTCTATTTTCTATTTGTAAAGCCAATACATCTTTACTCCATCCATTCTCCAAAGTTTTCCGTATATAATACATCCTTATATTCGCATCTTTTACCCTATCTAATATGACTGTATGGTGCGACCAGGGAATTTGTGCAACCGGCAGTTGCATAAATTCATCACCCTGTTTTTCAGCACTTTTCAATTGTGCAACCGGTGGTTGCACAAATTCCGAATAGGCGTCGGCAAAAGCTCTCATGTATTTCAGGTTCCGCACAGAAAAACCTTTGATATCCGGAAATTCGCTTTTTAAGTCAGCAGATAATCGATCTATTACCTTTGCACCCCAACCTGCTTCCATAATTTGTTTTGAAATGATACTGCCGATGTACCAATACAATTCCAGCATCTCGGTGTTTACCGCTAATGCTGCTCGCTGTTGTGCATGTCGGATTCTCTCCTTTAGCTCACCAAGCAATTGAATATAAGTATTGTCTATACTCATGAGAAAATCCAATTCGCAAGCTTTGACTGCTTATTGTTATTCCACTTGGGGAACCTACCGTGATTGTCTATATATTCCGATTTCATCGTATCTATCACATCCTCAGGGTTATCTTGGTATGTTTCATCATAAGTAACCCACCATTTAATCGTTACTTCATCGATATTTTCAGAAACAAGCTTTTGGTGAATTCTTTGTCGACCTACTCCGGGCAACTTACCTCCTGTTATTCTTCCCCAAAGGCCACCCCCATCGGCTTCACGTACTTTCGGCTCATCTGAATTAGCTCTTACCAAGCCAGAGCAACTTATATATAGAACTTCATCTCCGCGAAGTACAACATACACGCCCCTACCGTCTTTCGGGGCATCGCATCTTTTAGAATGACTTTGCCCTTTTCCCAAAGGATATTCTCCGTGAATTTTATATTTATTAAGGAATTCAAACATCATTTAGGTTTTTATATCTAATCAGTTAATAATCTTCGGTTGTGTTATTCATCGCCTACTTTGCTATACATTATCTCAAATTTAATCCTCCAACCTGATCCCTCTTTCCGGTTTCCGTAATTTCAAAACTGTTAGCGAGGTATCACATCTTGTGATACCATTAATCCTTAATTCGATACTGGATTTTCTTCATCTTCCAACTATTCATCCCCAACCTTCTTTAGTGCTTTTTCAATCATCTCCGGCTTAATTTATAACTAATTGGTAATCAAAAATGATAAACACCCTTTCATTCTTAATTTCTCTTCTTTTTTTGAACTCCTTTTAGCCATTCTTCGCCAACATTCTCCTTAGCTTTATCTAAAACGAGGGGGTCAACACTCTTTACTATTTCATAAATAGCTTCTCTATGTTTTTTGCCGTCCTTATCTATATAGTAGCGTGATGTTTTGGTATTCTTTACAATTCCTTTCAGTAGACCTTTGCCCCAATCAATAGATTTATCCTTATTGGCTGGAGATGGAAGCGATGGGATGATTTCAGAATTGGTGAATTTATGGCCGATAGGAAAGTCATTTATCAGTATCGTAACATAGCTTGCTTTGTTCTTTGTACCTTTAGAGCCAACCCTGTTTCCGCTATTCTCCTTATTTTGAATGTAGTTCTGCGTGGCTTTAGGCAAATCTTCCAGTGCCGGAATAGCGATATCTTCTTTTTTGAATTCACAGTACTCGATGCCATATATCAATGGATATGCCTCTGCAAGTTCCAGAGTGAGTGTACGTGAACCTAGCTCTAAACCTTTATATTTTAGATTTTTGTTCGATAAGAATGCATCAATTTCTTCTTCACTAAGACCAAAATGAAGTCTGAATAACTTACTTTTCTCTATGAATCTCTCCTCGTTGGTCATTGTTTTAAAATAGATATATTAAAATATTTGCATTTCTAATTATTTGTTGCTATACTTGTTGCGTATTTAAGCGAATAAGTTAAGCGGGAGTATTTCCTGCTTATTACGATGTTTGCTCGCCCACATTCCGCCAGAATAGCCCGCGAGTTAAACCTTGAGTTCGCCGATTGCTGGATTTGTCATATATTTACCATATGTAAGTCCAGCGGGGCGGCCTCTTGATAAACTTGAGGGTTCCTATGTTCTCTGAACGTAGGCGGTCTGGCGGCCGAAAAGTGGTCAAGCTAAAAGAGGTTCGTCTTGCTGGCATTTCTGTTAATAGCCAATTAATAAGTCTTCCTCTACGCTTGCCGAGTGACCATCGTTTTCATAATAGACTATCTAAATGATGAAAACGAAAAAACCAGACCCAAAAGCTACCCACTACCGCAACTTAGGAGGTGATCGACAGCACTCTTCCTCGCAACTGCGCAACACCTCATTAAAATCTAATACAAAGAACATAATCAGTCCGCCAGACTGAGGATAAACCAAGGTATCTATCGGACAGCAAAAGCAAAGCGTTAGGCTGCGCTTGCCACTGGCATAAAATACCACTGGCCGCTACCCGATAGTACCGACCCTGCGCCATAAGGAAACTGCATCGTTTGCTTTAGGTGAGGTACGGTTGTTTGCCTCGGTCAATAAATCAGTCATGCTAAAGGTAAGCGCTTATCTCCACATACGCAAATTTTGCTGAATTTTCCTGTTGGCGTCGCGGTCGGTTTTTGAAACAACTTTTCTTAAACCACTCATAACCAATGAACAAATGAAGCGAAATTTACGCTTAAAGACTTGCTATACCCAAATTATTCGTATCTTTAGATGCCCAAAACCAACATATAGCAGCCTGTTGGCTGTCTTAACGATCATGTGTTTGGAAGCCCGCGCGCAGTCCCCGGAACAATCCGGGGCTGCGATGTCGGGCATTGTTACTGACACTGCAAACGCACCGGTTGAAGGGGCCACCATTACCATAAAAGGTACGCGTGTAAAAGCGATCACCAATAGTAACGGCCAATTTAAACTCAGATCGCCAACCACGTCCGGAGTTTTAATAGTCAGTTATCTCGGCTACCAAACAGTCAACGTAGAATTTGCCGAAAATACCGCCAAACCGTTACACCTCGTTCTTATTCCCAATGAAAACTTGTTGCAAGAGGTGGAGGTATCTACCGGATATCAAACCATACCCAAGGAGCGAGCCACGGGCAGCTTCGTGCAGATAGACAATGAACTACTGAATAGAAGTGTGTCTACCAATATTCTTGACAGGCTTAAAGGCGTGACAAGTGGGGTGCTGTTTGACCAAACCACGGGTAACTCCACAGGCTTCAGCATCAGGGGAAGAAGCACCATTTTTGCAAACACCGAACCACTTATTATCGTCGATAACTTTCCCTACGACGGTGACCTCAGCACCATCAATCCCAATGACGTTGAGAGCGTAAGCATTTTACGCGATGCTGCCGCTGCGTCCATCTGGGGCGTGAGGGCCTCAAATGGTGTGGTGGTCATTACCACCAAGTCGGGGCGGCTAAATGAGCCGATAAAAATAAACGTTAATAGCAACGTTACAGTAGGAGAAAAACCAAGGTTGTATTCCGCTCCCCAACTCGGCCCACGGGATATTGTAGAATTAGAGCAGTTTTTATATGAGAAAGGTGCATATACCAATGCCATAGCGAGGTCTTACACCTATATCTCGCCTGTGGTACAAATCCTTTCCGACCGAGACCGGGGTCTGATCTCCGAGGCGGAAGCTTCACAGCAGATAATGGCACTGCAAGCCCACGATATGCGCGATGACCAAATGAAGTACTACTATCGCAACACATGGAAACAGCAGTATGCCCTTAGTATCAGTGGTGGAGGCAGGCAAAACCGGTATTACCTGTCTGCGGGGTACGATAAAAACCTGCAAGAACTGGTAAGCAACAGCAACGACCGGCTAACGATAAATGCGCAGAATACCTATTTCCTCCTCAACAATAGGTTGCAGGCTTCCGCCGGGATAAACCTATCTGTTGCCAACACCATCACGCATAGCGGCAACATCCTGAATACGGCAAACATGCGGGCATATACCAGACTTGCCGATGAGCAAGGTAATCACCTAGCCGTTCCTACATACAAACAGGCTTGGTTGGATACCGTTGGTGCGGGTAGGTTATTGGATTGGACATGGAAACCGCTTGATGAATTGGAGCGCAGCAATAACAACCGGAAGCTAACCAACTACCTGCTCAACCTGAACCTTGCCTACAAACTAATGGACGGTTTGGACCTCGCGGTAAAATACCAGTATGACAACGGAGCTACCGAAATCAATGACTTGTCGGTTTTGGAATCGTACTACACCCGTAACATGATCAACACGTTCTCACAGATAGACGCCCAAACGGGTGAGGTAGTCAGACCCGTCCCCTTGGGAGATATCTTATCGCGCGGAAACATGGCGTACCAATCCCACCAACTGAGGGGACAGATTTCTTTTGACCGAAAATTGGGATTACACGACATCACAGCCATCGCGGGCGCGGAAGTAAAGGATTATAACCAGGAATCTAATTTTGTTACGCTCTACGGGTATGACCAAAACCTCGGTACGGTGGCAAACATAGACCACGCAAACCAATACCGGAATTTCGTAACCGGCAGTAATACCAGAATTGGAGGCAGCCCCTCGCAATCCGGCGCTACAGACCGATATGTCTCCATGTTTGCCAACGCACTGTACACGTACCGCGAACGATACAGCTTCTCGGCCAGTGCAAGACGGGACGAGTCGAATATCTTCGGCGTAAAAGCCAACCAAAAGGGTGTACCCTTATGGTCGTTGGGTGCCAGCTGGGCAATAAGCAAAGAGGAGTTTTTTGCCCTGCCCTGGGTAACGGACCTGAAACTCCGGATTACCAATGGCTATAATGGAAACGTGGATAAGACACTATCTGCCTATGTAACCGCACAAGCTTCTTCTCGTAACTCTTTCGGCGGTCAGATGGCCACACTTGTGAATCCGCCCAATCCGTCACTGCGTTGGGAAAAAGTAAACATGACCAACCTCGCGGTTGACTTTGTCCTTTTCGGGAATCGCCTGAGTGGGTCTTTGGAATATTATTACAAAAAAGGAAAGGACATTATTGGGAGCAGCCCGCTACCCCCGTCTACGGGTATCATTACATTCAGGGGAAATTCTGCTGATATATCCGGAAATGGCGTGGATGTTTCATTGACTTCCCGCAATATCGCCCGAACGAATTTTAGCTGGCAAACAACCTTCCTGCTCAGCAGAACCACGGATAAAATCGATGACTATAAGGCAAACACCACGCCATTGGGTTTCCATGTCGGGTATCCTTACAATGGTCTTTTTACGTTCCGTTGGGCGGGCCTCGATCCGGAAAATGGCGACCCCAGAGGGTATTTGAATGGAGCGGTCAGTTCCGATTGGGGTAGCATTGCAAACACGGACAGCTTGGGCGACAACATTGTATACAACGGCTCCCGTACACCGGTGTATTTCGGCAGCTTGCGCAACAGCTTGAGCGTGGGCAACTGGTCGTTTTCTTTTAACTTAATTTATAAACTGGGCCACTATTTCGTTGCACCCACGGTAAACTATGGTTCACTGTATTCACTGTCATTAAGCCATATAGATTATAACCGCCGCTGGAAGCAGCCGGGCGATGAAGCAATTACCATCATCCCTTCTGCAGCATATCCGGCAAACTTTGCCAGGGATAATTTCTTCACAAATGCCGATGTACTGGTTCAAAATGGCGCACAACTCCGTTTACAGGATATCCAGGTAACCTATGACTTCCGTATAGGGAAATCTACCCACCCGTTAAATACCCGACTGTGCAGCATTTACCTATATGCGAATAACCTGGGTTTGGTTTGGAAGGCAAACAGGCAAGGACTCGATCCGGAATACCTTGACCTTGCGCCGCAAAGGTATCTTTCGCTTGGATTTAAAACCTCATTCTAACTCTAAAACATACCATATCATGAAACAACTGATACTAGCCGCCGGTATACTGGTTTTCTGCGGATGCAACAAGGGTGAGTTTTTAGATAAAAAACCGCAAACATCCCTCCTCGTGCCAACGAAATTGGAAGACTTCGAAAAACTGCTGGACAATTACTCGATCATCAATGTATCGGGAAAGCTCGGGGAGATTTCTTCAGACAATATCTACATCGAAAACGAACAGACCTGGGCAGCTTTATACACGCCGGATGAGCGGAATGCCTATATCTGGGCACCCGACCTTTTTGAAGGAATGGGTAACATCAACGATTGGGTATTTCCGTATCGACAAATCCTATATGCTAATATCGTACTCGAAGGGTTAGAAAAGATCACCCCGGTAGCGGCTACACAAGCTGATTACGACCGCATAAAAGGATGGGCGCTGTTTACTAGAGGACATGCGTTGTTCAATTTAGCACAGCATTTTGCACCGGTTTATCACAAACAAAACGCTTCGGGGTTGTTGGGGCTGCCCATACGGCTTGAGGCCGATGTGACGGCTCCCTCAAAACGGGCCAATCTGGAGCAAACTTATCAGCAAATCCTCTCAGACGTACTGGCCGCAACAGAGTACCTGCCTTACAAAGCACCGGGTATAGATCGCAACCGCCCGTATAAAAATGCGGCCCAAGCCCTTCTATCGCGCATTTACCTAAGTATGGGCTTATATGAAGAGTCACTGAAATTCGCCGAATACGCTTTGGACGCCTATGATAAACTGATCAACTTTTCAGATTTGGATACCACAAGCAACGCTCCCATCTCTAAAGAAAACGAGGAAGTGCTATATTCCTGCCTCCCCTCCAGCGCGCAAAGTTTGCTATTTGCGGTATCCCGAGGCACACCGAATGCGCTTGCAGATACGGCACTATTTGCTTCCTACCACGAAAATGATTTGCGGAAAAAGGTACTGTACCGCATCCTGCCGGCAAACGGCAAACCGGTGTTCAAAGCTTCTTATACCGGTACTACCAGTGCATTTACAGGTATTGCTAATGATGAGCTTTACCTCACCAAGGCAGAATCACTCGTAAGGTTAGGCAAATACGAGGAAGGAATAGAAACCTTAAATAAGTTGTTGATGACGCGTTGGAAACCAGACACCTTTCTGCCGTATGAGGTAACAACCGAGGAGCAGATGATAACGGACATATTAACCGAACGACGTAAAGAACTACCGTTTAGGGGTCTGAGGTGGATGGATCTGAGGCGTCTAAACGCAGCCGGTTATAACTGGCAGATCAAAAGGGTACTAGACGGAAAACAATATGTTTTGCCGCCAAACAGCCCTTTGTATGTGCTACCCATACCTCCAGACGAATTGCTCTTGAGCAAAATCGAGCCAAACAACAGAGCGTCAACAAACTAAAAAACAAAACCATGCTACAAATAAAGAGAACGATTTCGTGCCTCGTGCTATTTTTTACCTGCACACTTTCTGGGGTTGCGGGCCAGCAATACCCAGTCAGAAAGACAGCGATAACCATAAAGCTATCGCAACCAGTGAGATCCGACTCCTTACAGTTGATTGTATTCGGACACAGCTATTTGGAAGGCCTCCCAACTATCCATCAAGTGGATATGCTTACGACAACCGAACCGGTAGCAGACGGCATATGCCATTTTGTTGTAGACCTTGAGGCTACTCCCCATTACTACCTGATTAAAGAAAACCAAGGCAGCTTCATTGAAAGTAAACACATTGTATTACGCAAAAACATCCTTACAGGCGGCGACGACGTTTTAATCCAAATAGGCGGCGACAGTACGCTTGATTTTTCCGGTAAAGGAGCACGGAAGATGGTGCGATTTAACGAGCTACCCCTATGGTGCAGCCGTGAAGAGCAATCCATTTCCAAAGAGATTGCCGCCCCCGTGTTTCCAAATAAAGAACTGACCTATGTTTACCATTATTTCGAACAAACAAACCGGCTCTCCAAATTATGGATGAACAGACTAGCGGATGAAAAGCCTCTCTATTCAGACGAGGAATACCAGCTGCTGCTAGCCGATGGAGTCAGTTATATCCAGAAGTCGCTGATTTTTGCCGTCGAAGTGAAAGCGCTTTTAAACAAGTCATTCAGTCGTGATGAAATAGGCCAAATAACAAAGCTGATGGACCAAAAAATCATCGACCTGAGGAGTTCTGTTTCAGAGTCGATACTAGCACGTTCGGACAACTGGATAAAATTTATGGACAAATGGATTTCCGTAGATCAAAAATTGAAGCATGACCGTTCGTTTTCAAAGTACGATTATTTGAAGAAAAACTACTCCGGCGGTATCCGGGATAAGCTGACCATGCTTTATCTGATCAAAAACGCGAAATACGTTGCCAACGTAGACAGCTTGGCCCAAGATTTCATAGCGACATCACAAGATGAATCCTATACGGAGTTGCTGTCACAGGTAATGCATGGCCGTACCAAAGGAAAAAAAGCCAAAGACTTTTCACTTTTCGATCAATATGGCAATCAGGTAAAACTAACTGATTTCTACGGTAAAGTTGTTTTCCTCGATTTCTGGTTTCCGGGCTGCTTTCCTTGCATGAAATACTTTGCTGAAACCATTAGCTACGCAGAAGAAAAGTTCAAACATAACCCCGATGTAATTTTCATTTCCATCGGAATCTGTAGCGACAAAGGGAAATGGATGGATGCTTTGCAAACAAACAAATACACGTCTCCATCCGCCATCAATCTGTTTACAGGTGAAGCGGGTTGGAACCATCCCGTAATTATGGATTATGCGATAACGAGTGCACCCACACCAATGGTGATAGACAAAAGCGGCCATATTTTTTCGACAAATTCAAATGAACTGGGCAAGGGAAATAAGGAAAAACTAATTGAAACCATAGACAACTGTTTGGCACAATAAAAATAAAGGGTGGCTTATTTGACAAGGCCACCCTTATTCACAAGAGAATCATTATCACACCCAAATGAATTGAAAACTTACTCCATTAGTTTTCAATAAGCTCGAAATGTTCGTCTTGAGGCTCAGACGGATAATCCACTTCTGAATCATTGTAGGTCCCGTCTTCGTTGGGCATAGCATCCTCCTTTAGAGTGCCGGTACAGACATCCCCTGTGGAAAAACAATCCCAAGTATCCTCTTTGTCATTTGGATCTACAATTATCCACCTATTTGGCGCCAAACGCCCCACCAACTCTCCATCCATGTGTTTTGAACTTACAGTGGTAAACGCACTGAACCCGATTGTTACCGCAGCCACCATCATCCCGAAGATGGCTTTCTTGATTTTTGAATTTATAGCTTTCATAGCTGTAAGAATTTTATGTTTAACATTTACCTTGTAATGATACAGCAGCAACCCAGCGGCCAAGGCAATGAAACCGCAATTGAATAACAGGTGCTGCCCCCAGGTGAGTTTTTCAATGGCACCGCCGCAATGGCAGGGAAGTTTCTCTGCAAAAAGCAGCATGAAGCCGATGTAAACCGTGAAGATCACCATCAGACCCAACGCTCCCCATAGTGCCAGCCGGTTGGTATCCGGCCAGATCAGCAGTAACGCCACCAACGCCTCGGCGCCCAGCACGCCCCATGCTACCTCCTCGGAATACGTACCAACCAAAGGTATTTTCGCGATGCCTCGTGCAAAAGCGTCAACAGCTATCGCTTTATGATAAACCGTATACAGAAAGAGTATGACAAAAAGTAAAGATAATCCGTAAGCCAGCATTTCTTTGGCGGCAGTGCCGAGCCGGAGGCGCGATACTTGCATATAACGGATAATATGTGCCATTGCTTTGTTTTTTGATAATGCGATTGATTACTCACCGACTGCTGTTGCAGTTCCCGGCCCTCGGCCGGAAACCGTGCCGTTTCTGGTCACGGGTCCATAACCTTACCTCCTTCCGCTTTCTCCGTCAGAAATTCTTCTTCCGGCAGGTAATTATCCAGTGGCGGTTCCACATAGAACCACTCGTATTTAATCCTTTCATCACAGGGCGGGCAATCCACGAGCGTATCGTAGTAAAAGGGTTCGCTGCCGATACTATCAAGAAATTCTTCGGATACGTAGTCACCCGGTACGGGCTGATCGACAGTGAGCCGATTCAACAAGTAAGCGATCAACGCACCGGTTGTGATCAGCACAAGGATATCGAATTGATAGTTACGCCATCCCTGCCTGCGAGGCACTGAGTTTTTCTGTTCGCTGTCCATAGATGATACCTTCCTTTCTGTTTTTTCAAGCGGGTGGGGCGGTCTTCACTCCCGCCCTACCGGCTTATCCCGAAACCTATGCCCATCGATCGGCTCACCTACCCTTCGTGTTCGGTAGTAGCAAAATTAGGGTGGGGTAGCCCCTTAAAATTGCCCACAATGGGTCGTTATAAATCAGATATTTTTTGTACGGGAGAAGAAGAGACACTACCGCTTGCGATAATACTGTTGTTTGGCCCGTTGGTAAGTAGATGAACTGATTTGCAGGATGGCACATACCTGCTGTATGGGCAACTGCGGAGCCAACCGCGGGTAGGCATCGAAAAACGCCATCAAGCGGGCTTCGCCCGTAGGTTGCCGGAAAAGGGAATCAAACACCGCATCCTGCTCCAACCGCCGCTGCTTGAGAATATTGATGAGCTCACTGAAGGCATGGTACAATTGCTGCGCTTCCTGCAACCGATAATTGGGCAATAGCACCACCCGGGTATCATCAAGCGCCCGGATGAACACTTCATCGTGCCGCTCGGTAAAGGCATGCACGGTGCCGGTAAAATAGCCGCCCTTGGTGACGAGCCACGGCACCACCACCGAACCGTCTTCATCATAACGCATCGCCATCACAGCCCCCTCCAGCACAAAATTCCAATACGGCCAGTAATCGCCTGCCCGCGCAAGGTATGTACCCGGAGGATATACCATTACTTTGGCGTAGGCCTGCACAAAGCCAATAGCTGCGTTTGGGGTATGTGGCACGTGGGAGGTCCAGAAGTTGATAAAGGTCTGCATGACATTCTCTTCTCTTTTCAGGGCATCAGGGTATTCTACGGCCAACCGTCTGGCCGCTTGCATAGGCGGCCCCCGCCCATAAGCACCGCCCGTTAGGCAAACCGGAGGCACTGGGTTGCCCTCAATGGGCGGCGTTAAGTGTAGATCGTGCGAGCTAAGCATACGCGCTATTTCCGATAATACCGTGAGATAAACTGGAACGATCCGGTTGCTCCACTCGTAAATAGTTCGCTGGTAGAAGCCTGCGAAACATTGTCTGTAGTGGTAATGATCTTGCCCCATTCCTTCTCCTCCTTGGCTGGTGGCTTGCTAAACACGCTATACGTAATCGGCAGCCGGTGTTCCATCACAAAGGGGACCCGTGAGGAAACAAAGGCAATAAAGGAGGCCGATAGCTCATTTTCGATGAACTGTGCCTGACTGGGCGTGAGCGTAAAATGCTCCGAGATCCATCCACTGAAATCAAAAGCAAGCCCGCGGGCTTGTTGCTGCAATTGCTCATCGGGGAGCGCATACAATTCATTCAGAACGGTTTGAACACCTGTCGGTGTTAAGGGTTGTTTTTCCATACTTTTTGTAAATTTTAAGTGATTAAACATGTTTTTTCGGAGATTAAAACTATATTAGCCCGGCTAAACCGTCAAGCACGTAACCGTAATCTACCAGATTTTGAGAATCTTGACGGCATTTTTGAGAATGCTTAGCCGCACGTTTACCAATTTAAACAGCTTAACCAAACACAAAACCAAATGACCTACTTCATTCATTTTTTATGTAGAAAGCCCCTTTTCTTCGATGTATTTATTTTCTTGCTGCTTTCTATTTACTGTCATGTGATTACCGTTTTTCATCGACGTGAGTCAACCTGGGAGCTTGTACATATGCCTCAATATTGGAAAGCACTGGGATTTACCTGGGCATGCGCATTAGTCGTGATGGTTTACATCCGATTGAACAACCGGCACTTCGGCAAGCAATATGGAATACACGACGGTGTGTTAAAACGCCTGTCAAAACAATGGTTATGGAATTTTCTGCCGCCTGTGTTTTTCGTACCGATTGCCGTAACTGTTTATTATGCCGTCAATAACACCAGCATCGGCGAACGTGGCTATTTCCAAAACGAATTTGCCTTTGTGTTTCTCGGTATCTTCTGTCTGGTACTGCTCTACAGCAGTTTTGATATACTCTGCTTTGTGGTCAGCGAAACAGAAGAGCGACGCGCATTTGAAGCTTTCAAAGCGCAGGTGCTGAGCGAACAGTCTGCCACTCCCATACCAACGGCACCTGTACCCGAAACGGCTCCGGCCATCCAGGTTCAACACTATTTCAGAAATGAGCTTCACAGCCTGCCATTCAGCCAGATTGCCCTGATCGAGCATCGGAATAATAAAACCACCTGCTACACCTACGATAGCGGAAAATACCGGTTGCCGACCACGAAAGAGGAGCTGCTGCGATTTTCCGAAGCACAGGGATTCCATTGGTTTTCGCCTTTCTACGGCTTTGCGCTTAATGCCATTGCATACCTCGTCTCAGGAGGAGACGGCTCGTTGCTCATAGCACTCAAATCCGGCATCCAACCAACACTTCAAAAACAAGTGATACCGCCCAAAGAAGAAGCGCAGCAATTCTTTATCAAAATCCACAAAAACAAGGCGCATAAAGTGCGCAATTGGTACAAGGAGCTGATGGAAAAAAAAGGCCGCCCCGGCTCGGAGCGGCCTTGAAAGCTATTGCCTCCGCCTACGTACCAGGCGTTGCAGCAACCATGCAGTGAGAAAGCTCACCGCGGCACCTACCGCTGCCAATATAGCGGTGTGCAATACATCCGCCCAAGGCGGGAAACCGGCAGCGCTGAGCAGCGTGCCACCCAGGATGCCAGCCAGCAGCTTGCTATCGCTATGCATCGGGCGGTTCCTCCTGCCCCGCTTCCCCCTCCCCGCCAGTCGGCGGCCGGTCCGGCTGTCCGGCCTCTAAGGCATCAAGCAAACCCATGACCAAGGCAACATACCGCGCGCCGGCCACCACCTTGGGCGGCAGTTTCAACGGTGCGGCAAGGACGGCCCCGGCAACGGTGGAAAGCCCCTCCTTTAACCGCCGGTACCACGGCAACCACCCGCTCATCGCACACCCTCCTGTACAATGGTAAGCCATACCGCTTCTCCTGCTTCCAGTGCGGGGTAGGCGATGTCCTTGAGGCGCTCAAGAGCCACCCGGCTGAATACACCCTTGCCCGGAGCCATCACCTTGGTAACCGGCGCAATGCATCCCTGCAGTTCGGCAAGTGCAAAGTTGGCCGGATGGATGAGAATGGCCTCACGCCCCGGCACACCGGTTACAGCCAGCTGGTCGCCGTGCTTGAAGTGCTCCCGCCGGATAAGCCGGTAGCGCCCTTCGGGAATGCAGCTGATCATCCGCCGGTTATTGCGCCACGGAAGCTCGATGGTTTGGCAGATCTGCTTTTCCCCGTGCCACAGCACACCGTTGGTACCTTCAGGATGGTAGGTCCGGATGAGTCGTAGCTCGGTCATCAGACGGTGAGGTTAATGACAGACATCGGATTGTACGCCCCGTTGTTGAGCGGATAAACAGCCCCACGGTCTTCAATGTAGAACGCTACGCCGAATACCACCGCAATGGGCAACCCCGCATCTGCCGGAAGCGGTAGCGACAACACCGTTTCCTCCACCACCGGTTCTTTAACCGCATGCTGTGCACTCGAGGCCATCGATAACGTAGACTCGCCGTCCTCACTGAAATCCAGCGCCACGGCGCCCGCAACGAATTGGAAGTGCGTAGCCTCCACAGGTTTGGCCAACCGTACTTTCGGATCAATTGCTGGCACCGTTACCTGCACCTCGCCGCTTTCGGCATCCACCGTGATAGCGAGCTTGGCAAACAGGGTGTTGGCCAACGAGGTGGCGGAGTTGAAGTTGAAACGATTCAGGATAGCCAGGTTGGCAGGTTGCACCTGCCCCTCGCCCCTTACGTTTTCAGAGTCGGCCCGCACCACCCGTACCATCCGGCTGCCCAGCCGGTTAGGCATACCCGGATCATAGGTAAAGAGGATGAGCGGCCGCAAGGCATCGCGCAGGTGCTTCGCCGCCCGCGAAGCCGTACGGAAATCCGCATTGTTTTCGCGCGTACGCTGGTACTTCGGGTCCGTGGCAATGCGCTGGGCAGTTACACCGCCCTTTTCACGTACCTGATGCCCATTCTTCGTTTTGTAAAAGGTCAAATCCCCGATTCTTCCTTTTAATTTTAAGAAACTGTCTTGTTGTGCCATGATATGACTTTTTTAACAACCCGACAAAGTTCCGGACTGTGAATTTGGCGCATGTCGCCCCATGCCGCATGTGGCGCAATTGGCGTTATTGCCGTAAGGACACCCAATTGTCGCTTTTGTCGCTTGGATGGTTTAAGCACCACGCTTATATTTGTGAATAGTAAACCGTCATATCCGGGGAATAAGCCCCCCCTTGGCCGTAGCCCATTCGCCCCCTATCCGCCCCTGCGCCGCATATGCGTCGCTATATATTCGCTAAAAAGCGGCAAAAGCGGCAGGTTAGCGATACGTAAGCGTAGGGAAGGCGGCAAAACGGGGGTGGGAGGCACCTTTGACACCCGCACGGCATTTGATCAACGGCTCACCGGCTTTTGGCCGGGGCCTAAATCTTTCTAACCATGAAGAACACAAAAGTTGTGATAAACGCACACGAAATAAGCATCATTCTAGGCGTAAGCATACGTCAGGCGCAACGACACAGGCGGCTGATATTAAAG
Source organism: Parapedobacter defluvii (assembly GCF_014642075.1). Classification (GTDB taxonomy): domain Bacteria; phylum Bacteroidota; class Bacteroidia; order Sphingobacteriales; family Sphingobacteriaceae; genus Parapedobacter; species Parapedobacter defluvii. The sequence continues at coordinate 47,179 of NZ_BMIK01000019.1, forward strand.
GAACTGGGTAAAAAAAGCAACCAGGCAGTCACTTACGAAGAGTTTTCCGAGTATTCGGGTATTCCGCTGGAAATCGTATTAAAGGCATGCTTCGGCCGCTAACGTGTAGTTGACCTTGCGCGTGTTTAGTCTCTCGCTGAAGTAACTTTTCCATTTAATAGAGTCAGCGCGTATTCAGACAGTTACGCGGCAGCCTGGAGCTGCGGACTGGAACGATTGAATCGGAAACCGGAAATCTCCTTGATTTCCGGTATTGCCAACACGATGCCGGCATCGCCTGGAAGATGCTCACCCTTATGTTTAGCAACTGGGGAGCGTTAGCGTAAATTTGTTTGCTATCTGTTTGATGCGTAAAACTCCCCATCGATTACAAGGGGCGTTTCCAAGTTAACGACATTTCCCTGGGGCGTCGAGTAAGGTAATAATCCCCGAGCCATTACGCCGTGAAATGTTCCCTTAATGTAAGTTGAGGTAACCTCTTTCAAAATAACGTGAGCTGAACCGGTTTGAAACGAGTCGTTCATCACAAAAACATACTGGCCCGCCAGCGCTTCGTTGAGATAGTGTAAATCTATTTGATCTTGTTTGTCAGCGCTACCCGTGGTTTCGTCTGGCTCGAAAGTGTTTTCGTATTTTTTGTTTGGTTTCCAGGAGTCGTACACAAAACAATTCAGGGAAAGCGCCTCTTTTCCTTTCATACTCCCACTACCTGCCACCGTTAAACTGAACTGTTGGTAATCGATAGTCTCATCGGGAGCTTCACTCAGCAACGCCGTTACGCCCGACTTATACTCAACACGCTCGCCATTGACGGTCATCGTCACATAATAACCATCTTCGTCGTCCTCAATCTCCGGCAATTCATTTTTTGCACAAGCCGATATGACCAAAACCCATGCGATCAGCGCAAGTTTGTTCCATAACAAAAAAGTCTTCATTGTTGCGATCTTCCTTTTCATTTCATTAAGTTGTTTTAGTAGACCCGACAAATCTAACGGCGTTTCCCGTCAAATGAAATACTCAATAGTGAGTATTTTAGACAGTTTTTTCATCACAGCCCGCAGACACCGGGCCGCAGATTCAGGTAAAAGAGGCTGTCAAAAGAGACAGCCCCTCCAGGCGACCGCAGTACGCGCTAATAAAAAGTCTTCAGGTACTGCTCCGTTTGCTCCGGCTTGTAGTGCATACGGATACGCCAGATCAGTTCCTGCGGATTGATAACCTCAAATTCGTCGCCCAGGTGATTTTTCATCAGTTTAGCGGCAGATGCCCCATTCAAATCCCCGTCGGTATTTTCGCCGGTCAGGTCGGTACGGTTACCTGTATCCCGGAATTTACTCCATGCGTGCACACTGATTAGGGAAAAATCGTTGTCGGCTTCCTGTGTCAACTGCTGCGCAATGTAGGCAGGGGTGCCTTCCCGTTCGTTATTATAAGAGCCGAAGTTCCACAGCGAGTAACGCGCCGTTACCACCGGAATTTCAAAACCGGCGCTGTTCTTTAGCCAAAATATTTCCCCGGCTCCGCCCGCGTAAGGCGAATATTGAAGTGCCACGATGCCTTCAAGCTGGTCGTTGGCATCAATAAACGCCTGGTAACCGGCCATCGCATCGGCAGAGGTTACGTCTTTGGCCATCAGACCGAGCAGCTTGACACGGTGCTGGCGCATGCTGTTGGCCACGCGGTCGGCAAGTTTGGCAAGCAGCTCCGTCCGGTTGCCTTCACGCCCGTAATTATCCGCATACTGGTAGCCCCCACCCAATGCCTCAATCAGTGTGGCATCACGGTGCTGAGATCCGATGATGTGATTAAACTGTGCAGGTGCCATCTGATTGAGGTTAGACACCGGTATGCCAAATCCCATTTTCATTTCAGCTACATCGCCGTTCTCATAAAACCCGCCTACAAAATCATTCATCATCCACTGGATATTGTCGCCATCCGAAAGGTAAAACGAAACGAATTTTTTGTTTTTCTCCCAATCAATAAACTGTGGATTTACCACCTTGGCCAAAACCGGCTGCTGACGCTCGCGGTATGCGAGGGAGGTAAGCGGCAGGTTGTAGCTCCAGTCATTGGGTACCCATACGTGTCCCGTGATGGACGCTCTATTGACAAAAACCTCCTCATCTACGCCCTGCTCCCACCCGTAAATCGGGGCGCCGGGCTCCAGCCACTTCAAGATCTCTTCAAAAAGAGGGAGGTTCTGCCCGGCACCGGGGTTGTTATACTCCTTATTGATATTGACCACGAATAGGTTATGCATGATCGCGAAATCGCGCAGCTCGCCCGTCTGCACGGGCATAACAACCAGTGCCTTGTTGCTTACCTGCCCTTTAAACTCCTGCCAGGCGTCTGCGGTGGTTTTCGTACGCGCATCGTACACCATGGCATAACCTGCATTGTCGTAATTGGCGCGGTCCCGCACGTCCACGATGATGCCGTTATGGACGGATGCCGCCACGGAGGCGACAATACCGCTTTCGGGATTATTCGTCACATCGGTAAGGACGTAGCCATCAAAAAGATCTTTGAGCTGTAAGGCAATACCGTCTGACGGTCCGTAGTTATTGCGTGCCAGTTCAATACCACTTTGCATACCCTGCTCACTGATCCCGAGGTCACTCAGGGCTTGCTTGGAGAGGCTATAGGACGAACGCCCGGCATGGTCATGCAGCCACACACCCACCTCGCTGCGGCCCTGCTGTACAGCACGGTTAGCCAACCCGGCGAGCGACTGGCAGAGCAGGTGGTACTGCAACCCGCGTATTTCTTCCGTCTCGCCGATGTTGTTCCGGCTGCCCACGTTGAGTACCTCCACGCAGTTCCAGTAACGTTTGGGCTTTACGGTCATCTCCGGCAGATTGTATTGCCCGTTATCTCCAATGGGGTCAACTAATTCTTCATATAAGCCGGGGAGCTGTTCATCCAGTCCTTGGTTGATTTTTGGTGAATTGTACTTGCTGCAGCCTGCAACATTGACGCAGGCCACTAATAAGAGGGTCTTGAAAAACATAGTTTTTGTTGTCATGATCATACGCGTTAATATCCCTGATTCTGCTCCAGTCCGTTGGTCTTGTTGATCTCGTCCTGTGGGATGGGGCGCAGTAAGTGATTTTCATTGATGTTGTCATACTTCTGAACGAAGATATTTTTCGCCTTGGCCCGCTCAATGAGTTTACCGGTGCGTTTGAGGTCAAACCAACGGTCGTGCTCGCCCAGTAATTCGCGTGCACGCTCATCCAGCAGGTAGTCCAAATCCACTGTACTTACCTTCAGATGGTCCTCAAATGCAGCTTGGTCTATTGCTGCCCGCTCGCGCAGTGTGTTGACACGCTCGGTTGCCTGGGCAACTTGCCCCGCACCCAAGTAAGCCTCGGCTGCAAGGAGATAGGCATCACTCAACCGGAAAATCACGTCTTCACGTGTTCCGGCGGCTCCCCAATCCATTTTGGTATCCTGGAACTTGCGGATGATGGGCATGCGGTCAATCGCAGCGCTCAGTACCGGAAGCGCCGTGGATTGCGGATACCAATTATAGTCATCTCCGTTACGGTAGGGGTAATAGTACACCGCCCCCTCGTCTTCGCCCGATTGGTCGTCCCAACGTGGGAAATAGATTCCCAATGAACCATAATCTGCATGGGAAGGGTTATTGATGTAGAAGTGTCTTTTGAAGGTGGCGTCATAGCGCGTATCCAGCTCGGAATCCGTAAAGTATTCATGCACGCTGGGGATGATCCAGTACCCCCTGTTCATCGCAGAGTAATCCGATTGGACTCGGGTAAACATGGCCGGCTCAAGCGCAACGACATTGAACCCAAACAGCGCCTGCTGTGGGTTTCCGCCTCCTTGAAAATTTCGGTCAGAGCCATACTGTATGGCCCAGATAACCTCACTGTTGTGCTGATTGCTTTCATCGTAGACAGATGCATAACTGGACAGCAGGCGATAATCGCCCTGCTCACGGATGCTGTCAAACAGCGCAGCCGCTTTCGTGAAATCTGTGACATTACCGAAAGGTTTGTATGCCCGGGTGAGGTATAGCTTTCCCAACAGGAATGTCACGGCTGCATCGTTCACTTCTCCGGCCGTTCCGTTACCGAATGCCAATACACCGCGAACGCGTTCCAGATCTTCAATGAGATACGAGTAGATGGTCTCTTCAGGTGTACGGCTCACCTCGTAAAGCACCTCACGCTGCTCTTCGGTGTAGAAAGGCACAGGGCCGAACGTCTCCACCAGGTAGTAGTAAGCCAGCGCCCGGAAAAAGGTACCCCGGGCATTCATGCTTGCGTAATCAGTACCGGCAATTTCAGGGGTGCATCGCGCAAGCAGGATGTTGCTCTCCTGGACAATCTTATAGAGGTTGTTCCAGTATCCGCTCACTACAGGCGCCGTTGAATTGAATGTCTGGTCGTAACCATTAAACATCCGTTCGGTTTCGCTTTCCGTAATGGCCATGTACAGGTCGGTTCCGTAGTACTGCAATTCGCCGGTATTGAAAACATTCCTGAACTTGGTGTACAGGTCGACAATCAATTTTTGTTGTCCATCCTTGGTTTCGTAAAAATCATCCGTAACCACAGATGGTGTGTCTGCATCCAGGTAAGAAGAACATCCCGAATGCAGCAGACCCAATGCAAAACAGAGGGTTAGGAAGGTGAGTGTTTTGATATATTTGTTCATCGCGGAATCAGAATGTAAAGTTAACGCCCAGGTTAAAACTCATTGGAAACAGGGAAAGCTGCGTGTATACGTTCTCTCCGATGGTTTCCGGATCAGGTCCCTTGTAATCGGTAAACGTAAAGGGGTTTAGTGCCGTGGCAAATACCCGGGCACCTCTGCCGCCAATGCGCGTCAGGATATGCTGCGGCAGCGTATAACCCAGGGTCACGTTCTGGATTTTGACAAACGTGCCGGGCACTTTGGCAAGCACCTGTGTGTGGTACGATTGCGCACCAATCTGCGGGTATTCATTACTGCGGTTTTCCGGAGTCCAATAATGGACATCCAGCTTATTCCAATGCTCGTTATCCCACGCGGTAAACATGTAGGTGAAATCGTCGTTATACAAGCCACCGATGCGGCCGTAAACAAAAACCGAGAGATCCCAGTTGCGGTAGCTAAAACTGTTGGTCAAACCGAAAGTCCAACTGGGCGAGGGTGTTCCCAGCACTAGATAGTCTCGCTCATCAAGTACACCATCGTCGTTCTGGTCTTTCACCTTGATATGCCCGGGCGATTGCCCATAGCGCCGGGCTTCATCAATTTCCTCCTCCTGCCAGATGCCCAGGGATTCAAAATCGTAAATAACCCGGATGGGCTGCCCGATGAACCAACGGTTTGCCAAGTCATCAGCCCCGGTGCCGTAGAGTTCTTTGATACGGTTACGATTGAGGCTGAATACCGCATTTGTTTTCCACTGGAATCGTTCACGGGAAATGTTGGTGCTGTTCAGCCCGAACTCAACACCCCGGTTGCCGGTACTGCCGATGTTGCGCAGGATGGACGTATAACCGTTAAGACCGGCCACCGCCTGACGGAAAATCAGGTCGTCGGTTGTACGGTCGTAAACCTCTACCGTACCCGAAAGGCGGTTGTTCCACACCGCAAAATCAAGACCGGCATTCCATTCAGAGGTCATCTCCCAACGCAGGTCGGGGTTCCCTTTCGAGCCTCCCAGCCCATACCCATTCGTTCCCGTCCCGCCAATGGGGTATTTGGAGAGATCCAGGCGGCTGAACACCACGTCGTAATCAATGTTATTATTGCCGCTTTTGCCCCAGCTAAGACGGAGTTTTAAGTCATTGAAAAGGCCGCCGCGCATAAACGTTTCTTCCGAAAGTCGCCACGCCACCGCTGCCGAGGGCATAAACCCCCACCGGTTGCCCCGGGCTAAGCGGGAGGAACCGTCTGCCCGGCCGGTAAGCGTAACAAGGTATTTATCCTGAAAGCTATAGTTTAAACGCCCCATGTATGACAGCATACTGGATTCCCAGTAATAGCTGCTTACGTCGGTAATTTCTTCCGCCGATTCGATAGCATGCCAATCGGAGTCAAAGGGCATGCCGATGCCGCGCATCTGAGACCCTTGGTGTGTCTCTTGTTGCATGCTGAAAAGGCCGATGAAATTCAGGTGATGCCGATCGTTGAACCACTTGTCGTACGTAGCGGTGTTATCCCACACATAGTTGGTGTTTTTGCTTTCTCTTCGGAAGGCATCCGGCGCATTCACGCCCTGCTTACCCTGCGTGTAGGTGCCGATCCATTCGCCGTACAGGTCGTTGTCCAGCTGCATGGCCAACTGCGATTTGAGGATCAATCCTTCAATAAGCTTATACGACGCAAACCCCGCCATGTTTACATAGGTAGCATCCGTGATTTTTCGGTTGTTCTCAATCTGCACGAAGGGATTTATTTTGCTGGACGTAGGCTGGACTTCAAAGGCATAGTTACCTTCGTAGTCGTACGGGCTGGCTACCGGCGGGATAAAGTATGCGTTGAGCAGCGCATCATCCGCACCGTGGTTCGTTTTATTGAGTGATAGGTAGCTGTTCATGCCAACTTTGAAGCGATCGGATGCACGGTGCTCCAACCCCAGGCTAAAGGTATAACGCCTGAAATTCTCATTACCCACCATGCCGTCATCATCGTTAAACCCGAGGCCGAAGGCATAACTGTTTTTTTCGGTGCTGCCGTTTGCATTGACGTGGTGCTGGTGGCTCATCGAAGGCCCCGAAACCTCACGGAGCCAATCGTAATACTCGCCGTATTTTATCCGTCGCTTTTCGTCATCGGTCAGGAAATCGGTCCTGCCCAGTGAGCTTTCACCGTATTTGGCCCGCCAAAGTGCAATTTTGTAATCGACATATTCCAGCCCATTTCCCAGGTTTCCGATCATGTCCGGGATGCGGGTGGGCGTTTTAAGGGATAGATTCCCGCTATACTCCACCTGAAAACCGGGCGCGCGGTTAGCCGCTTTGGTGGTGATAATCACCACACCATTGGCGCCCCGGGAACCGTAGATTGCCGATGAGGAGGCGTCTTTGAGAATATCGATTGTCTCAATATCGGCGGCGTTCAGGTGTCGCATACCGGAGTAAGACGGAATGCCGTCAATTACGTAAAGGGGCTCGTTGGAGAAGTTGAAGGAGTTGGTTCCCCGGATCTGGATACTCATATCGGTACCCGGTCTGTTGTTGGTTTTGGTAACCAATACGCCACTGACCCTTCCATTGAGCGCCTCGGTCACGTTGGTAGCCTGCGCACGTACAAGGTCGGCACTTCCTACTTGCTGGATGGCTCCGGTGAGATCCTTCTTCTTGACGGTCCCATATCCAAATACAACAACGTCTTCCAGCATATTCGAACCGGGCTGCAACGCAACGGATAGCGGATCAAAAGAAGTTACCGCATGGGTGTAGGTATCGTACCCCATAAAAGTGATCGTAAGTAAATCTCCCGTTGAAACCGCAATGCTGAACGCGCCGGACTCATCGGTTGCCGTGGTCTGTTGATTAGACGCGCGCACGGTGGCTCCACTGATGGGCAATCCGGTTTCATCCGTTACGGTACCGCGGAGCGCTTGTTGCGATTGGGCTGATGCAAAGAAACACAGGCCCGTCATCAGTGCAACAATAAAACTGCTTATTAGTTTATTCATGAGAAAATAATCTGTTCTTTAATGGCCTCATGGAACCTGTATTTTCATTGCCACCAGTTGCTTTCAGCGGTAATGAAGCTTGCGTTTCCTTTTATGTCAGGTGCCGGCATGACAGGTTTCATATGATCTGTAGCCGCTTGGTTAATTAATGAGTTTATGCCATTTATGTTGACCGACGATTTTAGCACTGAATTTGCCGGTCTTATCCGCAATATGTTCCGGATTGTCAGGAACCTCGGTAAAGTCCCACGCGCAGATCAGGTTGGATTCACTTCCGCTTACCTCGCTTGTCATCAAGGATTTGATGTCATCCTGACTCTTTGCGGTATCCCACAGCCTGAATTTACGGATGTAGCCGGTCATGCTCCGGTTGTTATCTTCCGGCTCAATAAAGGCCCACATTTTCAGATTACGCGTGTTGGGTTGATATTTCTGCAATATTCCTGCGTCGTCCCGGATATCGTTGGTCTTCGTGAAAAAAACCTCGCCGTTGACGTACATTTTCAGTTGGTCTGCCGAAAGTGATTCGTCATAAACCGCTACGATGTGGTTCCACTGCCCATAATTGGTCGGAAAGGCTGCTCCCCATTCCAAAACGCGGTCTTGCTGGGGTCCCATACCCAGCGTGGTACGCAGATTTGACCCCATGAAGTTAAGCATCCAACCTTGCTTGATACCATTGCCGTCGTGGCTGAACGTAGCGATAAAATCGCCGATGGCAAACTCGAAAAATCCCGGATCATACTTCAGCCAGGCTTCTACCGTAAACCGGTTGGACCCACCGTACGCTGGCGACTCTCCAAAATCGATGTACCCCCTTCCGTCGATACCGAACACCTGAAGCTCCGCCGGGGTGCCGGGAGCCAGTGTGGTTTGATACGCGTTCATGAACGTAGAAATGGCCTTAGAGGCGGCAATGCAATAGGCCTCGGTTTCAAAAGGCAAAACAAAATAGCCTGCCTTCGCCTTGGAAATTCCGGTACGGAGTTCGTCAATGGCCGATTGGAATTCATCCGCACTTTCTTGCGGAAATGTACCATCAACCGCCCCGATTTTGGCCGTGTCAATAATGCTTTGCATGCTGTCCAGATGGGTCATCAGACAACTGAGGTCTAACTCAACGACCTGCTGCGGTTTCTCGCTGCATCCGTTAAAGACACCTCCGACTATCCCCACAAGGAATAGCCACCTCGTCAATTGTTTACGTACACTCATAAATTTACTTTATACAGGTTCTTAAAATTGGCAACCATCGACACCCTACCTGCCGATAGCTAAATCGATTTCAATATTACATTAACCGGGTTAACGCATGGGTTAATTTCGGGGTTAATAGCCTTTTTATTTTGCTAATCCTGTTGAGGAGGTTAGTTTAGGAGCGGCGCTTTTCCAAATCTCTGAAGGTGAGAGGAAGGGATTCATTCATTAGGCTTTGGTAAAAATGGCTGAAATGCTCAAAACGTCTCATCGCCTCTGTGCGTTGTCTGAGATGTATCATGGCCTGAATTTCATACTGAAAGACTTCCAGGTTTGTGGGAGCGGTTTCTAAGCATAATTTAGCAACCTGAATAACCCGCTCGTAGTCACCCTGCGCGTAGTCCGTTTCAAGCTGTTGCTGCAATACTTGCACAACCATACGATCTACCTCATCCTTGATGTCATCAAGCAACTCATGTTCCGCAGTTTTGAGAAACTTACCCCGGCTCAGAATAGCCTGGCTCATCGGGCCGGATCCTTCCCCCGATAGGTACGCTTCTTTAAAATGCAGGTAATCTACAAAGCAGTTCGTTACCTGCAGCCTGTAGTGATTATCCTGATAGACCAACGAGATACCGGTGAAGTTGGCGAGCAACTTGCGGAACTGGTTGAGCGTAACACCCCGGATGTTTTTGGTCGATGTGAGTTCTTTTTCGGGCCACAGCAAATTGCTCAGTTCACTGGATTCGATGCCCTTATTAGGGTATCGGGACAGAAAAAGTACCAGTACGTGCTTGAGACGGCTGCTGAAAAGATGCGATATATGGACACCTTTTTTATCAAACACCTCGAATTTTCCGAATAAGTAAATGGCGTTGCTGAGTGGCAGTGCAAAGGGTTCCGCTGACCCAGTTTGAGGCGATTGATCCACGGATACGGTTTGGCCGGCTTTTTTGGCCCGTCTTTTATATACCGCAAACACAACGGATGCTACAGCCGCTATGCAGGCTATCCACAGGTACCAGCGGCCGGTGCGGCTGTTGCCGACGCTGGCATATTGAATCAACTCGGCATGGCTTACAGCGGGGGCTTTCAATTCGTACACGGTAATCTTCGAGGAAACTTCTTTGCTATCGAAAACCTGCGTAACAGCGTAAAACGTGTTGAGTGGTGGATAGAAAAACAAGTTGGCATTCGTCTTGATCTTTTCGGACGTAATGGGTATCGTGTCGCCCAGCGCCACATAGTTACCTTTATCGATCGAAAATCGGTAAAGCTGCAAGGCCGAAGCGGAACGGTACTCAGGATAAAGGAGCGTATAAAACGAGGATATCCCATCATATACCATATTTCTGACGGGGACAACGTTATCAGCTGACCACGGTTGTTCCCAAAGACGCTGCATCCGGTAGGTATCTAAGTTTAGCCGGTAAAGATCATAGCGGTAAACCCGACCAATGGTGTTGTCTGCAGCATCATTGCCCATGCCACCGAAGAGATACAGGTCGTTCGTTCGCTGATCATAAAAGGATGAGGTAAAGTACCGTGGCATGATGCGGTCGCCACTCGTGGCTACGGTGTCCCACTTACCATCCTGCGTATCCAATGATAGAAACACGTTGCTGTAGCGGTCATTGCCGAACCCGCCGAATAACAAATAGGGGATCCGCACGGTGGGCTGTCCCGTGTGATGATGCAATTGCATCGGGACAAAATCCGTGCTAATCACTGTTGAGCGCAGCGTAGTGAGGTCTACCTCTACAATTGTCGGTGAGTCAATCGGAAGATCGTTAACTTCATAAATATACAGCTTCTCCTGGCGTAAAAAACTAGTGCCAAGTCGGATATCGATAGGCAGGGGTGCCGTGAAACGGTGGTTGGATAGGGTATTAGACTGGAGGTCTAGCTCGAAAAGCTGATAACGATCAAAAAATAACAGGCGTCCGTTCGCCGCATCAAATTGATATCCACCTGCATCGGCCATTTCAATGACACGGCCAGATTGCCAGTAATACGATTCGTTGATCAGCCAAATGGGGTTTTCTACCTTACCAAGCGACTTACCCCCTAACGCATGAATGGTATTTCCGCTGCTTTCCCTAAGCGGGAACGTGAGGTGCTCGTTATCTAACGAGACCTTCAGGTTGCGTATCGAAAAATCTGCAATATCAATGCTGAAATCACTTTTGCCAAAAAAAACATTATTGTAGGTGATGGTTCGGTACGGAAACGGGATGACCAAAATCTTGTCAAGGACATGCCAGGTAATCGCTTGCTGGCCTAAATCAAAATTCAACAGCAGGTGAATCCATTGATCTTTCTCGAAATTTTTAGGGTCGAGGAAGATAGCGCCCAACTGATCGAGCCCTTCCTCGACCAGCTTGATCTCCAAACGTCCGTCATCTAATTTTCGACAGAAAACATTCAGTGTTTTATTGGGCGCTTCGAGCTTAAGCCGCATGAGGTTTCCATACCCTTGGGGCTGGTCTAACCTGAAATCAAATTGAAATGTAAACTGTTCGAGTAGTTTGCGGTGTTGGAACGAGGAACGGAAATGAAAAAGGTCGATGGCAGTACGATCCTCAATCGGGTAGCTATTGCCCTTAATGCGAAGCCCATGGCCAAAGCTACCTATTGCAGACAGCAATAGCAGTGTACATAAGCCGTATGAAAGCAATCTGCACATGAACGGTACAATATTACACTTCCACGGCGCAAATTGCAACTCAGTCGGGAGCTCGTTCAACTCTATACGTTGCCTGCCGTTCAGCGAAACTCATATTCATGATAGCCATCCCTCCCGCATAAAACATTCCCTTGATGCCGGCAGAGATGGCTATCCGCAAAACATTCAGAACTTCCGGTACTCGCCGCTGAGATACTGATTGGCCTTTTCTTCTTTGAACTGGGCCGTTTCAGCATCCCAGTGCAGGGTTTCACCGGGAAAACGCCCGGCAATGGTACCCAAAAGGATGGTCTCCGTAAGCCGTGAAGCATACTCAAAAGGTGCAGAACACTCCCCTTTACCCAAACAGGCATCCACAAACTGGTGGTAGTGCTTCGGCCCTTCGGTATCGTAGTTGCGGATCGGCTCGCCCAAACCATTGGCTTCACTCACCTTGGCTATTTCCTTTGAAATATCAACATACTTACCCTTAACGATTTTGCGGGGCAACTGCATGAAATGGGGCAGCAACAGGCGCCCCTTCGTACCCACAAACATGGCTCCCTGATCCGGCAACTCGTTTTCACCTGCTACCATCGGATCCAGTGAAACTTTCCCCTCGCTGTCTACGCTTGCAACTGACTTCTTCCCGTCTGCCTTGGCGTCCATGCCCGGCAGTACCAAGTCTTCGTGCTTAGCAGGGGCTCCCGGCCCATCGTACCAAATCCATTTCAGGGACTTGGCGGTATATTTCGTGCCCGGAAACTCATAGGTCACCGTATTGTGCTCCGGAAAGCCAAACCCGTTGGTAGGCCGGCACTCGTTGGTGATGGTGCGCGGCACATCCAGTTGCAGCGCATTGTAGGGCGTGTCAAAAATATGCACCCCCATATCGCCCAGGGTACCGCAGCCATAGTCCATCAATTTCCGCCACACTCCCGGGTGATAAAACCCTTCTTTGTAGGGCGGCTTGGGCGAGGTACCCGCCCACAGGTTCCAGTCCAGTTGTGTGGGTACCGGATCTTCGCCCTCCGGGGGAGGACCGTCGTACCCGTGGTTCTTCGGCGACCACGCGTGTACCGTATGTACCTTCCCGATAATGCCGGATTGGATCAACAGCGTGGCAAGCTTGTAGTCATAAAAAGAGTGTACCTGAATGCCCATTTGGGTAACCAACCCTTTTTCAGCCGCCAGCTTTTTCATCGCACGCGATTCAGATACATAGTGGGAGAGCGGCTTCTGGCAATACACGGGTTTATTTTTCTGCATGGCCAGCATGGAAGCCGGAGCATGGGTATGATCCGGCGTGGATACGATAACCGCATCAATTTCATCGGCCATCTCGTCCAGCATGGCACGGTAATCAAAAAACACCCGGGCCTTGGGATGCAGTTTGTGCGCGGTGGACAGATTCAGGGCGTCCACGTCGCAAAGGGCCACCACATCCACATCGGGATGGGAAGAAATGGCCTTCAGGTCTTCGGCCCCCATATTTCCTATGCCGATATGTGCGGTCCGCAAACGTTTCCCGGCCGGGAAAGCTCTCAATAAAGAAGGGGCCAGCATAATCCCCAGCGCGCCTATTGCACTATTTTTTAAGAATTCGCGTTTATTCATAATTTGGTGTTGATTCCATTTAATCGTAGCCGAAAATAGAACTATTGTCTGTTTATTCCAAATATCCGGATATTTTTTACGGGTTCTCATCTGCTGCACGTTGTGCTTGCCGTGCATGGAGCATTTTGTCGATATCACTCTTCACCTTCGTCGGGTATTGTTTCAGCCAATTGGATAGGTGATAAATGACGATGCTGATGGCTAATAAAACACTTGTGCAGAAATAATCGATACATTTGCGACAACGAATTCACAACGTGCCATCCGACACCACATACAACGAACGGGAAACACTCAGTCTGCTGCGTGATGGCAATGCACGGGCATTTGAGGCGATTTACCAGCGCCATAAACGCACGCTCGCCACGAATGTACTCGCCCTGGTCAAATCGGAAATACTGGCAGAGGAAATTCTTCAAGAGGTGTTTTTAAGGGTGTGGCGGCACCGCGAGCGGATTGATATCGATAAGCCTTTTGAACATTATCTGAATACCATCGGCCGGAACCTGGTGTATGATACATTTAGGAAATTAGTAAGGGATAAGCAATTAGCAAACGAACTCCAGACTTCACAGACAGAAAGTTACTTGCACGTGGAAGAAGCACTACTGAAAGCGGAAAATCGCCAGCTCCTGCACGCCGCAATCGAAAAGCTGCCACCGCAACGGAAAAAAGTATACACTCGCTTCGTGATCGATGAGAAAAGCTACAAAGAAATCAGTGAAGAGCTGGGTATATCCAAAGCAACCATCAACGAGCATATCCAACTAGCCAACCGTGCCATTGTGCTGTTCTTCAAGCAATCCGGCAATCACTGGATAGAAATCGTACTCATCACCTTGTTGCTTTCTTAAAAAAAATATTCAGCCCACCCCTTACTTTTTCTTTTCCAATCGTATTCTAATAAAATTGAGGGATACATTTTGGACCAACATATTGCCTATTTACTAGCTCAATACAAGGCAGGACGCTGTACAATGGAGGAACTCAGCGAGCTGCAACAGCTTTTCGAATCGGAAACGCACCGGGAAGTATTGGAATCAGCGCTGATGAAGATGCTGCAGGAGAAAGGGGAAGCCCATCCATCCGTAGAACAAGCGTTAGCCCGTGTGCTACAGCATACGGACCGCCGATTGTATGCACAATCGCCACTCAATGAGCTCAAATCAAAATCACGGAGCATCCAAAAGAGCGTAGTACACATCAATAACCGTTGGATAGCAGTGGCTGCCGCACTGCTACTGTGCGGTACAATAGGGTACTTCATCTGGCAGTATGAAAACCAGCCACAAGATACAGCCACGGTGGCACAGTCAAGTGCGCCTATCCAGCCGGCAAGCGGCAAAGCTACGCTGATGCTTCCCGACGGCCGGGTAATCAACCTCGGTAGCAATGGAAAGATTACGACCTTGGATATGGTCGAAGAAACAAAAGACCGTGTGATTTACCACTTGAATGACCAAGCTAAATCTAACATACCTCAACTGCACACCATCGCCACGCCAAGGGGTGGCACTTACCAGGTGCAGCTGGCCGATGGTACGGAAGTATGGCTGAATGCCGCTTCATCCATTACCTTCCCCACACGGTTTACGGGAGAGACAAGGGAAATCGAGATACAAGGTGAGGTCTTTATACAAGTAACCCCTCATAAAAATAGGCCGTTTTTGGTGCATACTGGCAGCCAGACAATCGAGGTGCTTGGTACGGCTTTCAATATTTCGGCATATGCCGACCAGCGGGAAATAACCACGGCCCTGGTAGAAGGCGGGCTGCGTGTCATCGATGGCGGCAACTCGGTACGGCTTACACCGGGTGAAATGGCCATCAATACACGAGGGAGCAGGCCCACGCTCGTGAAGGAAAAAGCAGATCTGGACCGGATACTGGCCTGGCGGAACGGTATTTTCCGATACAATGGTCAACCGATCGAAGACATTATGGCCGAAGTGGGGAGATGGTATGACGTAGACGTACGGTTTGAGGGCGACGTATTCGCAAAACGCTTTGCCGGCGAAATATCACGGTTCCAAAACGTTACAGACGTGCTGGATATCATCGCGCTTACCGGCTCGGTTAACATTAAATTGGAAGGGAGGGAAATTATAGTAAAACCGCGCTGAAATCTGAAAATTGAGGAGAAAAATACCTGAGGCGATAGCAGCGCCCCAGGTAAGATGTGGGTGCCTTACCCACATTGATCAATAACCGTATTAGAAACTATATTAATCAATTATCAAATGTATAAAAATTTATGTGCATTTAGATGGGGTAGCTATGCCTCAACGAAACTGATCATCATCATGAAATTAATAGCCTTGCTGATTCCCTTGTTCGTCCTCAAATCGTATGGTACTTCGATTGCCCAGCAAGTCTCCATCCAAGTGAAGAATGCGACGCTCGAAGAGGTGATCGCCAGGCTAAGACCGCAAACTCCCTATAAATTCTACTATGACGTAGACATGATCAAAAAGGCTAATCCGCTCACGCTGGATATCGTAAACACAACCCTTGAAAACGCGCTGGAAAAATGCTTCGAAGGACAGCCTCTTTATTACTCCATCCGAAAGGGCATCGTGGTCATTCATCCGCGCGGAAAAGAGGCAACACCAGCGGCGTCCGAACCCGCTCTCCAACAGCAGACCGTGCGCGGTACCGTGCTGGACGAAAACCGCCAGCCACTGGAGGGGGTGAACATAAAGGTAAAAAATACGTCTGCCACCGCATTTACCGGCCGGAATGGCACGTTTGAAATTGCAGCAGATGGCACGCAAAACACGCTCGTCTTTTCTTACCTCGGATACCGCACGCAAGAGCAAGTGATCGTAGGAGACGAGCAGGATTTGCTCGTACGTATGGAACCTGAGGAAAAGGATATAGAAGAAGTGGTGGTGGTTGGATATGGTACACAGCTGAAGCGCGATGTAACAGGTGCAATCACGTCCATCAAGGCGAAAGACCTGCGCGAACGGCCGGTTACCAGTGTGCGCCAGATGTTGCTTGGCAGGGGTGCCGGCGTATATGTAACAAACAACGGCAACAGGCCCGGAAACGAAGCAACGGTGCTCATCCGTGGCAGAAGGTCTTTCAATGCGGGTAACGATCCGCTCTACGTCATAGACGGCATACCGATAAACGGCGGATTCAACGATATCAATCCGGATGATGTCGCGTCTATCGAAATCCTTAAAGATGCTTCAGCGGTTGCCATCTACGGATCGCGGGGCGCTAACGGCGTGGTATTGATCACCACGAAACGCGGCGTATCCGGAGAGCCGTCCATCCGCTACAATGCATACTTCGGGCTGTCCAATCCCGTGCGCTATATCGACGTGATGGACGGTAATGCTTTTGCCGAGTACAAACGCGAATCACGCAGGGCATACGGACGGTACGATGACAGCGACCCCGAAGCGGACACCAAACTTTTTGAGCCTATTGAACTCGAAATGCTCCAACGCGGGCAATATACCGACTGGCAGCGTCTATTGGTGCAAAATGGCCAGCGGCAAAACCACGAGCTGAATATATCCGGTGGCAGTGATAAAACCAATTATTCCGTATCATTGGGTTACTTCAATGAAAAGGGATACCTGCCGGGGCAGTATTTTACGCGCTATACATCGCGTATTAACCTGGATCAGGAAATCGGCCGGCGCATTAAATTTGGTCTCTCCACCTTAGGGTCTTTCAGCCAGCAGAGCTCGGCAAACTCCTTTGGGTTGTCGCTGTTTTCCAACCCCTTATCAAAACCCTACGACGAAGCCGGCAACGTATTATTTTACCCTACAAACGATGTGACCATGCCAAACCCCATGGCAGATCTGGTAGATGGGGCGGTCATCAACCGGGCGAAGCGCTTCCGGTTGCTGACAAGCCTATACGGGCAGGTGAATTTTACCGATGACCTCTCCTACCGGATCAATGTAGGGCCAGACCTGATCTATGCAGGTGGAGGCGATTTCAGGGCTTCCAATACCTCGGCACGCAACCAAGGGCTGTCGTCTGCGGGCGTAAATGGCGACCTTACACTGCTTTACACCATTGAAAATTTACTTAACTATAAGAAAACTGTTGCCAATAAGCACCGGTTTGACGTCACTGCTCTCTACAGCATATCGGCACGCACCAACGAAGGGATGACAGCCGCTGTACAGGATCTTCCCGTAGACCAGTTTGAGTACTACAACCTAGGGGCTGCGTCACAGATAAACGGCGTGGGCAGCAGCTATGAGAAATGGAGCATCCTTTCCTACATGGGCCGGATAAATTATTCGTTTGCCGATCGCTTGTCGCTCACGCTGACGGGGCGCGCAGACGGTTCTTCGCGTTTTTCAACCGAGGAAAAGTGGGGCTTCTTCCCTTCCGCAGCCATTGCTTACAACCTGCACGAAGAGGCATTCCTGCGGCGACTGCCTGCACTCGATCAATTCAAAATAAGGCTGAGCTACGGCAAGGTGGGTAATACGGGTATCAGTCCGTATGCCACGCAGGGTTTATTGGGTCGTACGGTGTACGAATTCGGTGGCTCGGAGGCTTATGGGTATCGCCCCATATCCATACGAAACGACCAACTGCGATGGGAATCTACAGCGTCTGCCAACTTAGGGATAGATTTTGCCTGGTTTGACAACCGCCTGAGCGGTACGCTGGAATTCTACCGTTCCAAAACGACCGACCTGTTGCTGCCCCGCGTGCTGCCCATCTCAGGTGGATTCGGTGAGGTATTGGAAAATGTGGGAGCTACGCGCAATACGGGTGTGGAAATTACCCTGTCTTCTACCAACATCCGCCGGGAGAACAGGGGTAACTTCACATGGATGACGGACTTCAATATCGCCACCAATAAGGAGGAGATACTCGAACTATCGCAGGGCAAGGTAGACGACGTGGGCAACCTGCGGTTCATCGGTAGGCCGATATCGGTCTATTACGACTATAATAAAATAGGGATCTGGCAACTCGGGGAAGAGGAAGAGGCTGCAAAATTCAACTCATCAGTGGGCCAGGTACGGGTATTGGATCGCAATGGCAATGGCGCGGTAGACCAGGATGACCGCATGTATCTCGGCACAAGTGTGCCCAAATGGACGGGCGGGATGAACAACCGTTTCCAATATCGGGGTTTCGAACTTTCGATTTTCGTGCAGGGACGCTGGGGGAACAAGTTCCGGAGCGAACCGCACCAAGGGAATACATTTGCCCTTCAGGGGCGGTATAACAACCTCGATGTGGATTACTGGACCGAGAGCAACCCTACAAATGCCTATCCCCGGCCTAACTTTAACCAGGCACGTCAGTACGCATCTACACTCAACCTCTTTGATGCATCGTTCCTGCGGGTGCGGAATATCTATTTGGGATATGACTTCGCTCCCGGTATCGTCCGGCGTATTGCGGCACGTGCGCTCAATGTATATGCCAGCGTACAGGACCCATTCATTGTATCGCCTTATGTGCAACAGCACAACGGTACCGACCCCGAAATATCGGGTAGCCCGTCACTGGTAACTTACACCTTGGGGATTAGGGCTAATTTTTAATACCTGCTTTATTATCAAATATGAATATCATGCAAAAAAAAGTTATATACTTCGTCGGAATCGCCGTCATTTGCCTTTCTTGCCACAAGGAACTCAACGAAGATGCGCGCAGCCAAGTCACCGACAACTACCTCAGCACACCGGAAGGGTTTGAAAGCGGGGTAAACGCCGCTTACAGCTTCTTAAGAAACTACTACGGTAACGCTGCAGGTACCTTTCTAACCGAGGCAGGCACTGATACGTATACCATCGCTATAGGTGGCGACCGCGATTTTAATAATTACTCGCCAAATCTGGGTCCCACAAAAAGCCTGATCACGTCAACGTGGAATAATTTCTATATCGCTATAAACGCTTGCAATGCGGTCATCAGCCGGGGCCCCGGGATTCCGGGGCTGGATGAGGAGCTCCGGAACAGGCGGGTGGCCGAAGCCCGATTTCTGCGTGGGCTGTACTATTTCATACTGGTGCAAACATTTGGTCCTGTACATCTCTCGCTGGAGGAAACGCAGGGCGTGGTTACCACCGCTCAACGGGCGCCGTTGGCAACTATTTACGAAGCCATCGTGGCCGATTTGTCCTATGCGGTAGACAACTTGCTGCCGGTAGCCGACCAGTACGGCCGGGCGACTAAGCCTGCGGCACAGCATCTGCTGGCGAAAGTGTACCTCACCCGTGGCTGGAGCGAAGCAAAAGCTCCGAATGACTTTGCCAATGCGGCCCTACTGGCCGAGCAGGTAATCAACGACAGCAAACATCAACTCTTGGAAGATTTTGCTAGTGTATTTGCTATCGGTACCGGCGAGCAAAACGATGAGGTGATTTTTTCCGTGCAATACGGACAAAATGTGCTCACGAATGGTGCCGGCAACCAAACTCACCTGCATTTCGTTCCAAAATACGATATTTTGCCCGGCATGAAGCGCGATGTGGAACTCGGCAGGCCGTTTTCTTACCTTCGCCCCACTGATTTTTCGCTGAACGAATTATATAAGCTCGGACCCGATGCCCGCGAAGAAAAGACGTTTATCCGGCTGTACCGCGCTAACAATCCGGGCACCTATACCATCCACGGCAGGCAGGTAGCGCTCCAGATGGGAGATACGGCAATATTTTTCCCGAAAACCGAATTGACACCCGAAGAAGTGCTGGCAACAAATTACTCGGTATTCCCGCCGAGTAAGGTGGATGAGGGAAATTTCCCGACTTTGCGCAAACACTTGGATCCAAACCGCCCCGACCTGAATTACGAAGCGGGTTCACGGGATTTTATTGTGATGCGCCTCGCCGAGACGTACCTGATTGCTGCCGAAGCGTACCTAATGGCAGGGCAGCCCGAGAAGGCATTGCCCTTTGTAAACGCGGTGCGCAGACGCGCAGCAGCATGGGGTAAGAATCCCGATGAAACCGCCAGCAATAAAGTGGCTATGGAAGTTGGGGTGAGCGACCTTTCCATCGATTTCATCCTGGATGAACGGGGGCGCGAGCTTTCAGGCGAGTGCTTGCGCTGGTTTGATCTTACGCGCGCCGGTAAACTGCTGGAACGGGTGAAAGCACACAATGAACTGGCAGCGGCCAACATAAAAGAGTACCATGTGCTACGCCCCATCCCTCAATCGCAAATTGACCGTACCGACGGTGGCAACGCTGCCTTTCCACAAAACGAAGGTTACCAATAAACAGAGCAGCATGTCAATATCAAACAATAACTACCACAGGGCTTTCCTTGCGATAGGGCTATGCCTACTCCTTGTGGTAACCGCGCATAGTCAACAACGGCGGCAGTCTGCTGCTACCGATTTATTCAGTCCCTGGGGTGTTTCAGCACACCCCTTGGCTGACCGCGAGTGGAATAAGATCGATTTTGCACTTACCAAAGTACGCGAGGCTGGAATCCGGTGGTTGCGTGAAGACTTCCGCTTTTCACGGATTTGCCGCGACGCTGTGGATACATACTATTTTGAGGACTACGATAAATTGCTGGAAAAGGCCGAAAAAAACGGAATCCATGTGCTGCCCATATTGCAGGCATACGACAATGAACTGGCGCAGCATAGGCCCGACTTGGTGTCCATTTACGAGCACCCGGAGGAGTGGCGGCGGTTTGTGCGGGCCACAGTAGCCCACTATAGGGGAAAGCTGCGTCATTGGGAAATCTGGAATGAACCCGATGGCGGATTCTGGAAGCCCGCGCCGGATGCATCGCAATATGTACGGTTATTGAAGATCGCTTATGAAGAAATCAAAAAAATAGACACGGCAAACCGCGTGATCATCGGTGGGCTTATCTCCTGGAACGCCGAATATATGCAATCGCTGTACAATGCCGGGGCAAAGGGTTATTTTGATGCAGTGGCGGTGCATCCCTACCATCTTGGCCCCGATGCGAACCCCCAAGTGGCTTGGGAATACACTGATTTCCGGAAAGTATTGGCATCCAACGGCCAGCAGGATATCGAAATCTGGATAACCGAATCGGGAGGGACTTCGTTCAAAGGTCAGCTTATCAGCCAAAACCCCCGATTCATGCTGGATGCAATCGGGTTTGCCTTGAACAAATTGGACAGCCAACGTGCCGAGCCTGCTTCCATCGGGCTGGTTGTGTCTCCGCGTATTCCGAAAGGTAGCGTGCTAACACGCAAGCGGCCCTGGCTGCCCGGAGTTACCTTGAAACCGCTAACGCTAGTAGAACTTGCTGACATACCCCTTGCAGAATGCCCGGTGGTACTTGGCGCAGAGGGCCTCAACATTGATGAACCGGTACTCCAGGCATTGACGGCCTATGTAAAACGGGGCGGATTGCTGTTAGCAGTCAACAAGGTGCCCCTGCATACGGTTCACTTCCAGATAAGTGACGGCACCTGGCAGCGGGCAGACCGTTACAAACAGACCTATGCAGCCCTCCGTATGGGACTCGATGCGTTTTGGACGGCCCCGCATGTTCCTCCGTACACATCGGACGTAACGCTCGGACCGGATGCGCGCGCGGCCGGTCTGCCATCCGTAGAAAACCTATATGTGGATCGGTTCCTGCATGGACGGAATATGCAAAAGGGAGATACGTATTTCCCGATTGTCAAAGCATTTCATGCGGGCAACTATATCGGTGATGGGATGGCTTTGTATACGTACGGCGACTGGAAAGGCGGTATTTTGATTAGTACGCTCGCTGTGGAAACTGGTTATTCGGAACGCGAGCAGGCTAACCTGCTCCAGCGGATGTATCTGACCTACCTTGCCGAGGGTATCCAAAAGATTTTTTGGTACGACCTTCACAACGATGGGGCCAACGAAGCGGAACGGGAACATAATTTTGGCTTGCTGCAATGGGATTGGACAGAAAAAGAGGCTTATCGTGCCTACCGCGAGATGACCGAACAACTGGGAGCCAATCCGAAATTCCTGCAATCAGTGCCCACAGGCAACGAGGCCGTCCGCGCGCTGTTGTTTCAACGGGGGGAGGACGATGCCATGGTGTTAACATCGTGGGCCAATGAAGATAACCTCCCGTATCAGTTTGAATTGGGTGGTTACCGGATTGAGGGCAAAGGGAACGAGGTGCGTTTTCAAGTGATCAGCAACCTTGGGTTTGATTAGCTGATTGCGTAACGCCAAGAGAAAACGCAAAGACGAACCGAATATAGGAATTGGCACGCTGAGCTTTCATCTTCAAACGGGCTTAATCGCAGCAAAGCTGCTCCACTGCCATTCGCGCTACCAGTGCCTGTGCGGCCATTGCTGTCGACGCAGGGTTCTGCCCGGTGATAAAAATGCCGTCTGTCTCGACATGCGGCGTAAACGGTATAATGGCATGGCCGAATTGGGCGCCGGATGCCTTAAGCCGATCCGTCAGACTGAACGGCAGATAGGGATGCCTTTTTAACAGGGCTTCTTCCGTAGGGGTAAATCCCGTGATGCGCACACCGTTCAATACGGCCGGGCGAAGCTTGGATAACGACAATACAGCTGCTACGCCGTGCCCTACCATCGCTACGGGGGTATCATTCAACAAGCATTCATACAACAGCTTTCCTACCTGCCGGTTGTCTGCCAAATCCCACAGCGCGCCGTGTCCATCGGCAATATACACGGCATCATAAACCGTTGATCCGACCTCTTCGAGGCTCCAGGTATTGCCCATCTCCATCTGCGCCATGAAATCGTCCCGATAGGTTCTCACTTCGTCCGTGGTATGTTCGTCTTGTTCACTCAACGGATCTAAGGGTGGTCTGCCGCCCTTGGGACTGGCAACGGTAACTTCAAATCCAGCTCTAATAAACACATAGTAGGCATCGGTAAATGTACTCAACCATGCACCGGTCTGTTCTTTTTCGTCCGCCAGATCCGCATGGGACGTCAGGATCATCAAAAGTTTCTTCATACGCCTTGTTAACGGCAAAATCAATGCAGTGTTTATGCCTTGGCACAAGTTTTAGCATTTTTTAACAATTCCATGAAGAAACGTTAATCCGGCCGAAAAAATGGCAGGGTTGTACCGTCAATTTTGCACCCCGCCGATTTTTTAGTCCTTGGGCATGGCCGGCAGGGTAAAACCATTGTGATACGTATGGTTGATCCATTCCCTAGCAGCATCCGCGGCATCCAGTTCGGTAAACTGCCGGTCGAAGCGGGGATCTCCGTCGATCACCTCAAACTTATCCACGGAAACTACCTGAATTTTCTCCCCGGGGCTGATGTTGGTAAACTCCATGCGCGCACCGTCCCATTGGAGTTCCCGGTTCAGCCCCTGCAGCCTCACGGCTAGTACACCCATGACGACGGTCTCATTGAAGGGGCCGGAGAATCCGAAATGCGAAGTGGCTTCTTTCCGGTGCCGTGGCGATTCCTTAGCAGCCCGTATCCAATCCTGCTCGTGGGCGTTGGTGTCCCAGATGTCTCCGCTACCGCCCGGTATGCGGGGAATCCACGGGGTCGGCTCCTCAAAATGATCCATCTCCGTCGCCGGCAGCAACGTCGGATTCATACCGAAGCAGCCGGTCATGATTTTACCTTTGGTGCCGACGAAGATGATGCCCCCATTGGGATCGCCCATCATTTGGCCCGGCGCTAGCTCTGCCGGACGTTCGGGCAGCAGGCCGCCATCGTACCAGGTAACCTTCACCTCAGGCATGCCTACCTTATCCGTTGCCGGCCGGGCGGGAAAGGTGTAATGTACTTTCTGCGCATGGGGTGGCGAATACAGGTTGGCGAGGGTGGAACTGCCGCTTACCTTTGTGGGATATTGCAGTTCAAGCGCCCAATAAATCGGATCCATGATGTGGCAGGCCATATCGCCTAAGGCACCGGTGCCAAAATCCCACCATCCGCGCCAATTCCAGGGAGTATACACCGAATGGTAGGGCCGTTTAACCGCTGGCCCTATAAACAGGTCCCAGTCAAGCGTGGGGGGTACAGGTTCACCAGCGGCAGGTGCGATAAGTCCTTGCGGCCAGATAGGGCGGTCTGTCCAGCAGTGCACTTCATACACGTCGCCGATTACCCCGGATTGGATCCACTCGGTGACCCGCCGGCACCAGTCGAAGGAATTTCCCTGATTGCCCATCTGCGTGGCTACCCGGTACCTCTTGGCCAGTTTGGTCAGCAACCGCGATTCATAGACGGAGTGGGTGAGTGGTTTTTGTGTATACGTGTGCTTGCCTAGCGTGATGGCATGTGCCGTGACACCGGCATGGGTGTGATCCGGTGTAGCTACCATCACGGCATCGATGGATTTGCCGAACTCATCAAACATCACGCGCCAGTCCTTGAATCGGCGGGCCTTGGGGTAGTCGTCAAACGTCTTGGCGGCATACCGCCAGTCGACATCGCAGAGTGCCACAATGTTTTCAGTAGCCATGCTGGCGAGGTTGCGGCGGCCCACGCCGCCTACACCGATGCCGGCGATGTTGAGCTTGTCACTGGGTGCCACATGGCCGGTTACCTTGCCCAGTACGTGGCTGGAAACGATCGAAAAACCAGCGACGGCTGAGGCATTGCGAATAAATTTTCTTCTGGACAACATAGCGTTCATAATTTATCTGTTTAAGGGTTCTTGGATTTCAATGGGATGGAAAGAGGTCGGTACATGGAAGTCGGGGTCGGCAGTGTTCGGATCAATCCAGGTAAGCCACTGCACGGGGTCAGCTTCGGTATGGGCTTTGTGGTATTCGGCACGGTACAATCCCATGTGTACGGTGAAATTTCCGGTAGTCAGCGTATCGCCGGACAACCCGCGGAGGAAACCGAGGGGAATCCGGCCTTCTACCGCGTATCCACCGGGGATGGCCTGTGCAACGACAGCAAGATCCGGCAAATCCCACGTGTCGTCGAACTGCCGATAATAGGTTGCACGGTAATCCAGTACATCCCCGTATGGACCCATTTCCAGGCAATAATACGTGTTTAATGTGCTGTCGCCCGAAAGGAAAATCTCCACCCGGTCGCCCGAAGCGACATCCGATTCCTGAACAAAAGGACGTGCTACAAGCAAGCTGTCCGTTGCCTCAAAGGCGAAGTAAAACCAGGCGGAGTCCGCAATGGCGCAGAACCGGGTTAGACCGAATGGCAAGTCGCTCCAGGGCGAATGGAAATCGCTGACTTCAAAGACTGCATCGAGCGCATCCCAGTCCTGCAGGTGCCCGTCTATGGCAACGGGAGCGTGCACAATCGCAGCAACGGATGGCAAGCGCGCTGATTGCTGCTGTGAACAGGCCAGCATGGCTGCCAGAAGAAGCACCGCTAACAGGTATCGCGTCTGTTTTTGCATTTGAGGCCAGTTTATTGACGTAAACGGTAGTATTCCAGTCCCTTCCCATATTCATTAACAAATGTCAGGTCGGGATGGTTCTTGATATATTGATCGTCGATATATACGCCAAAGCTGGTGATGTGCCGGATACCGCGCTTGGCATAAACATCTATATCTTCCAAAAACACCTCCGGATGCCACGGCAGGGCAACCGCCGGCTTCTTCCAGCCGCTGAACAGCGATACATCCAGCCAGTACTCGAGCACCTGTGCCGTTTCTGCGGGAAATACCTTTAGGTTTTCATCCAGTAGCCTCAGATGCTCACCATGGGTGATCGTTTGCGTGTCATTCCAGCCGGTAGCGCCCGTGTCAAGCAGGGATTTGTCCCACCTGCGGTAGATGGGGGCAAATTCAAGGAAGATGCCCGGCGCCGGTTTCACCTTCACGGGCGCTTCGAGGGTATTGACGTATGCCAGGTGTGCCAGCATGGCCTCGGGATCTACTTCCTTCCGCAACGCGTTTACGATGGCATTTTCGAGTAGCAGGGCCTGCTCGCTGTCGGAATAGGGGCTGCATTCCGGACATCGGCACATCGGTACGGCATCGTCAATCCAATAAAAGTACCTGCCGGTGGTAGGGGTAAGGATTTTGGCGTATTTCACCGCGTTGTCGCACACGGTCTTGACGGCCTTCTCGGAATGCACACAGAGGTTATAGTCAGCAACCCGCTTTCCTTCCTCATTCATACGGAACATCGTGGAATCTTCTTCAAACAGGCTTCTCGGCAACAGGTCGCCCATGGAATGCAGCTCGTGCTCAACCTCGATGCCGTGTGTTTTGCATTCCTGAAGAAACTGCCGGCCGCGCTCGGACTGGATAAATTCGGCGACCTGGCTGGGGGTAATGTGCGTGGCCAGGGTGGTAAGGCCCGCCTCCTTGGCTCGTCTTGGCCAGTCTACGGTACTCAGGTCGTGGACGTCAAGTACCAAACCGCGGGTCTTGAAATGACTTGCTTCCTGCTTTTCTGCCTGCGTGGAGCAGGAAACCAGTAAGACAAGGATCAACAGTAAGGGTGCAAAAGATTTCCAAGGGAAACAGATTCGATTTGTAGGGTTCATTGTAGGGTTATTTGAGGGTATCATGTTCGTGTTACTGATTTGGCCAACCGGGATTTTGGACGAGGTTCTTATTGATGAGCAGCTCATTCACCGGCAGCGGATCAAGATAGTCCCGATCGGCCTTAAACTGGTATCCGTTGGGCAAAATCTCCCGGTAATAGTCAATATACCCGTTTTCATCCAGGTCAATATTGGTAAAACCCGGATAGTCCGAGGGGTTGAATTTCGCGCCTTTGGGCCGCTTGTTCACAAAAAGGTCGTGCGCCCGCCAACGCATCAGATCGGCGAGGCGGTATCCCTCACAGGCCAGCTCTACACGGCGTTCACGGCGTATCTCGTTCAACACCGGTGTCAGCGTGGGGAAGTCCCATGCTGGATCCACCGTAATTGAACCCATCACCAGATCCGGCATCTGCACACGGCGGCGCAGCAGGTTTACGGATTTATTGATGTCGTCCTGGTTCAGCGATCCTAGCTCGGCCTTGGCCTCGGCGTAGTTGAGCAATACCTCGGCATAACGGAAGATGATGGCGGCCGTGGTCGAGCCGAAATCGGCCTGCTGCAATTGCTTGTTGGGCAACGCTCCTTTTTGGATCTGGTACCCGGTGGTGGTATTCGCTTCCCCGCCGAGGTGCACAGGTGCCCGCTCAAAAACCAGGTCTTCATTGATCGGATCGCCCGGGGCAAAGACAATGGCGTCCAAACGGGGGTCCCGATGGGTGAACTCAGTGGTCAGGTCCGCATCGCCTTCATACAGGGAACTGACTGCAATGGGCTTCCCGTCGGTACAGAGATAGGCCTCCACCAGCGACTTGCTGACCCCGGTGGCACCACCGATGATGGAAAGAAACCGCTGCCCGTTGTGCGCATTGAAACCCAAGACGTAACGCTTCCAGAATATCACCTCAGGGTTGGCGCTGAGATCGCTCTGGTTGAACAGTGAAACGTAATCGGCCACGCCGTTTCCGGCCACTTGGTACCTTCCGGCATTCATAACCTGCAGCGATGCGGCTACAGCCTGCTCGAAATACGTCTCGGGGGTGGCATTCTGCACCCCGAATGGGGTGCCGGCATGGTATTTCTGCCACGTACCTTCATACAGGGCAACGCGTGATTTCAGTGCCAACGCTACGTATTTGTTGATCCGGAAGGCCGGTGCATCCGGCTTCAGGTATTGGATGGCCTGGTCCAGGTCTGCCAGTATCCGGTCGGCAATGACATTGCGGGGTTCGCGCGGACTGTACAATGCCTCGTCGTCCGTGCCCAACGGCCGATCATACCATGGCAAGCCGCCGAAGCGCTGCAGCAGATCGAAATAAATGTAAGCCCGGAAAAAGAACCCTTCGCCTATGTACTGGTCAACATCCGCGGTCCGCCCGCCCAGATTATCGATAACCCGCTGGTAGTTGGCATGGAATACGTTGATGTCACGGACAGCGTTCCAAGCCCATCCCCCGCCCGTCTGCGGCAGGGCACGGACTCCCCCCAGGCGCGTATTGTAGACGCTCGGCACCATGTTGTCGCTGTTATTGTCCCGCCAGAAGGGACCGCCATCGTGGGAGAACCATCCCGGAAACAGTTCGTAAAAGGGGTTGAGAAACAGCTCCAAATCTTGGTTGGTTTTCCAGAAATTGGCCTCGGTAATCGCGTCAAGCGGCGTTTTATTCAAAAATTCACTTTTTTCACACGATAGCGCCGTGGCGAAAAAAGCAAAAAGTACGATGTATTTTG
Organism: Parapedobacter defluvii; assembly: GCF_014642075.1. Taxonomy (GTDB): domain Bacteria; phylum Bacteroidota; class Bacteroidia; order Sphingobacteriales; family Sphingobacteriaceae; genus Parapedobacter; species Parapedobacter defluvii. The sequence continues at coordinate 75,464 of NZ_BMIK01000019.1, forward strand.
TGTTCATAATCCTTTTCTTTAAAAATTAATATTCAACCCGAGTGAGAGCGTTTTCTGGATGGGATAAACCTTGCCCCTGCCGAAATTGCCGTCGGTACCTTCTGGATCAAGAAACCGCTCGATACCCGAAAAGGTGAGCAGGTTTTCGGCATTGAAGAAAATCCGGGTGTTTGAAATGGATAGCCGGTTGGTCAGCTGTTGCGGAAGCGTGTAGCCGAGCGACAGGTTCTTCAGCCGGGCATACGCGGCATTCTGTAGGTAGCGTGTCGAAGTTTGCCGATTCTTATGCGTTTCGGCGCTGATATAGGGATTGGGCCAATAGGCTCCGGGATTATCTGCCCGGTAATAATCCATATGCTGCTCAAATACACTGGTACCCCACACGTTGTCTGCATGCCCCCAGAAAACCCAATCGCCGCCGCCTGAAAAATCGACATCCCGTTTTCCCACGCCGTTCCAGAACATATTGAAGTCAAACCGCTTATAACGCATGCCCAGAGTAAGGCTGTATAAATACCGGGGGTTGGAATTGCCGATGATGCGCAGGTCTCCCGGATTGTCAACCGTATTCAGACCGGGGCCTATTTCACCGTTCCCGTCCACATCTTCATACCGCACATCGCCGGGCTTCCATACCCCGAAAAAGCGCGACTGATCGGGCGCTGAAGCAATTTCTTCTTCCGATTGGAACAGCCCGTTGGAATGATACCCCCATATTTCGCCCAGTACGCGACCCTCGTAATTTTGGGAAAGTACACGGTTGGGATTGTTCCACCGGGTGATGACCGTCTTGTAGTCGGTGAGACCAACCGTGAGATCGTACTGGAAGTCTTCCTGTATCTTTCCCTTATAAGTGACGCTGAGCTCCCATCCCGTGTTCTTCTGCGCCGCATTGTTTTCCTGCGGCACGCTGGTACCCAGCGTGGCGGGCAACGGATTGGGGGTGCCGATCATATCCGAAATCTCCCGCTTGAACAGATCGAACGTAACCAAGACCCGATTGTTCATCAGTCCTGCATCGAAACCCACATTCGTGGTGCTGATCGTTTCCCAGGTGAGCGACGAACTCACGATGCCGGGGGCATTGATTCCGATCACCGGCGTATTGCCCGCTACCCACGATACCTGCGGCTTTACCGGCATGACCGGAAGGTAGAGGAAGTTGGCAACGTTGTGATTGCCCAATGAACCATAGGAAGCCCGTAGCTTAAATTCGTTGAGGGTATTTTTCAACGGGGCCCAATAGTTTTCTTCCGAAAGGCGGTATGCCACGGAAAGCGACGGGAAAAATCCGAACCGCGATGCTTCATCGAAACGGGAACTGCCCTGGTAACGGCCGTTGAACTCCAGCAGGTATTTGCCGCGGTAATCGTAATTGAGCCGCGCAAATGTACCCATGGTAGACCACTCGTTCATATGGTCAAACAACCGGGTCGACCCGGTGGCCAGCAAAATAGCGGGAACATAGTCCGTCAGCAGGTTATCGCGATAGCCCGATAGGTCTTCAAATCTGCCGAACTCACGCTGATGGCCCACGAGCAGCTTGAAATTATGATCCGAAACATGGGTTTCGTACGAGGAGTAAATATTGGCATTCCAATAGTTGTTGCGCGCATACGTCTTGGTCAGGCTATTGATGGGCGTGGTATCGAAATGGGTGTACAACGTTCCGTCGGGGCCAACCGCATCTACTTTGGCACGGTGGAGCGAAGACATCGAAGCCTTGTTGTTCCAACCGTAATCGCCCTTGATCAGCCAACCCTTAATGGGTTCGAATTCGGCTTCAATCTTCGTCCAGAAATCGTTGGTGATGTGCTTTTCCCTACCGCCATCTTCGAACACCTGGAAGCGGGACATTTCGCTCCAGGTACCGTTAGGGTATCTTACCGGGTCTGTAGGAAACCGCCGCGGGAAATCGTGCCACATAACCGAACGGTCCAGGCCGTATCCGTCGTTGGGATAATCGATATCACTGTTGGAAAACTTGGTCAGGAAATTCACCCGCATCCAATCGGTAATCGTGGCGCTCATCTTCGCATCGATGTTATACCGTTTGTAGCCTTCGTTGGCGTGGCGCATTTGCCCGCGGTGATCGAAGAGTCCCAACGACACGTAGTAGTTGAAATGCTGCCCGCCCCCGTTCATGCTAAGGTCGTGCTTCTGGCGCAACGCCCACGGCTTGAGGAGTTCCTCATACCAATTGGTATTGCCGTTCGCGTTCTCGCGCTTTGCCCACTTGGAGGGGTCCAATGGGTCCGGCCCCACGGCGGGAACGCTCGTCGGGTCCTGCATGTACTGCTTGATCCGGGCAATTACCTCATCGGAAAACAGGGGTGCACTGCCGGCATTGACGGTAGCGGCATTGAGGTAGGTAGAGAAATCCAGCGAGTTTACCGGATGCGGTAACCGCGTCGGTGCACCCATGGTTAGGGTGTTGTTGTAGTTAAACCGAGGCTTCCCTTCACTGAATTGGCCCTTTTTTGTCGTGATAAGGATGACCCCGTAAGGTGCGTTCGCACCGTAGATGGCCGCCGATGAAGCATCTTTGATGACCGAAATGTTCTCAATGTCTTCGGGGTTCACCAGGTTGATGTCTACCGGCAGCCCATCAACCAACACCAGCGGATTGCCCATCCCCCGGATATTGAAGTTCATGGTGGCATCCGGCTGCCCTCCGGAATTATTCGTAAACACATTGAGGCCGGGGCTTATGCCCTGCAAGGCTTGGCTCACATTGCCGATCGGGCGGTCTGCAAGCCGCTTGCCGTCCACCATTTCCACCGCCCCGGAGAGGTTGGCCTTTCGCTGCGTACCGTACCCCACCACGATTACCTCATCCAGGTCGCTGATGGAATTTGCCAGCGTAACCTGCACCGAACGTTGATTGGAAACGGTTACCTCCCGGGATTCAAAGCCGACGTTGCTGAACACCAGGGTCTGATCGCCCGGTGGCAGCGCAAGCCTGAAACTGCCCTGGGTGTCTGTGGTGGTAACGGAGTTGCTGCCCTTTACCGACACCGTAACACCGGGAAGCGGGGCTCCCTCTGCGTCGACCACCCTGCCGGCGATTTCACGTTGCAGGGCTTCCGCCGGCACAGGCACAACGGCCCTGCGTTCCGTGGCTTTCGGCTTGATGACGATGGTCCCGTCTTTCAATGCCCACTCCAGGGGTTCATCCGCTAAAATTGCGGCCATCGCCTCTTCCAGGTTTGCGCGTTCTACATGCACGCTTACCCGGGTTTGTGCAATGCGGTCTCCCCGGAAAAAAAAGGAATACCCTTGTTGCAGCTGGATCTGCTTCATCACGTCACGCAGCGTTTTGCTTTCTACATTCAACGTAATGTGTTGTGCTTTTACGTCTGCAGAGGTCTGTAGAACGAACCCCAGGATTAAAAAAGCCACTAGCTTCATGATGATGAATATTCGAATTGCCAAAGGCAATGTCATGCCTTTAACAGATGGTATAAAAATCATATATTTGTATGGTTTGAATGGTTACAATTCAGTTTGCTGACGCAGTTGCAATAACTGCCGGAGCCATATCAGACAGCTTTCCGGATGGTGTGACCGCACCGTCCGGCTTTCTTTTTCTGTTGCTCCTGTTTGGGGTGTTATGTTTCTCTTTTCATACGTTAGGATTTTGGTTCAACATGTTTGGTTATTACTGAAATGCGTTTACTCATTAATGACCAGCAGCTTCCTTTTGCCGCCCTGTTGGGTGATTTTAAAATCCAACCCACTTTCTTTTAACATGGCCAATACCGAAGATAGCGGTTTACCACGCTTGAACACGCCAAAAAACCGCATCGTGGGAACTTTCCCCTGGTAAACCACTTCGATATCATACCAGCGCTCAAGTTGTGTAAATGCGGCGGCGGGCGTAAGACCATCGAAATTGAAATATCCATTTTTCCACGCGGTATAGCTATCGGTGTCAACTGTATGCAATGCCAGAACCGAACCGGATTTCGTAGCCTGCTGACCGGGTGCCAGGATACGCGAAGAGCCTGCGTCACGATCGGAATCCGGGTTGAGCAACGTCACTTTCACCCGGCCTTCCACCAACGTCGTTTTCGTTTCGGGTTGACTGGAGTAGGCAGAAATGTTGAAGGCGGTACCCAGTACTTCTACTTCCTGACCCAAGGTCTTTACTTTGAATGGCACCGTCGATTTGGCCACTTCAAAATAACCTTCTCCCTCCAGCTCCACGATCCGTTCATCTCCAATGAATCTGCTCGGATAAGTTAAGGTGGAAGCCGCGTTTAACCATACGACCGTACCATCCGACAAGGTCAACTGATAGGTGCCGCCCCTCGGTGTGGACAATGCCAGCGGATTGACAACGCCTGCCTTTAGATTGACGATTTCTTCAGGCTGATTTTGATAGGTAATACCGTTGTCGCCCACCACGATTCCGGATTGGGCTTCGCTGAGGCTGATCGTACGTCCATCCGCCAGGGTGAGGGTGGCCTTGTTGCCGCCCGGTCTGACGTCCTGAACGTCTAAGGTTACCCATTCGTCATTCGGTGTTGGTGCCAGGAAACTCCAGGTTACGGCAATACCGGCGAGCACAATGGCTGCGGCATACGGAAGCCAACGGGTAATTTTCCGCTTGGGCGCTTCACCGTCAATACGGCTCAGAATCCGGGTATAGAGCCGTTGCTTGTGCTCGTCTTCACTTTGGGCATGGAAGGACGGAACGTCGATGGGTGCGTCGCTGACCTCGTTGAACCAGTGCTCAAATTCCTGCTGTTCTTCTTTACTGAGGGTGCCGGTAAGCCATTTATTGGCCAACTCCTGCAGCCTGACCGTATCTACTTGTTTTGCCATATGCCGTTGGGCCCTTTTTTCAATAGGTACCCCGCAGACAGGAAATGACACACCACTTTCAAAAAAAAATCACAACTTATTGCACAACAGCGAGATAATTACAGCAAAAATCCCGTAAGAAAGGTGTCTAATCCGGTGCGCAGCTGCTTTTTTATCCGGACCAAGCGGGCGTTGACCGCTTTTTCCGATATCCCCAGTTTCTCGGCAATCTCGTGGTGGCTCCGGCCTTCTTCTTTCCGCATCAGGTAGATCAGCCTGCTCTGCTCCGGTAACGTGCCAATGAATGCTTCGAGCTGCTGCCGGAGTTCTTCGAAATTCAGGTACTCCTGCGTCGAATCGTCGAGCACGTCCCCGCTCACTGCTTGGGCTTCTGCATGGAGACGCCGCGTGCGCTGACTGTCGAGTAACTTGATGATGCGGTATTTAACAGACACATAAAGGTAGTTGTTCAGCGTCGAGGTAAGTTGCAGCGTGGCACGTTTTTCCCACAACGACACAAAAATGTCCTGCACGATATTCTCGGCGTCTGCGAGCGTTGCGGTACGCTGCGCCGCAAAATACAGCAGCTTTTTCCAATACCGTTCATAAAGCGCTGAAAATGCAGGCTGATTATCGGTTCGTAATAGCGCAATCAATTCGAGATCTGTAAGGTTTTTGAGTGCTTCCATAGCTTTATCTGACGTAAACAAACAACCCGCTAATTACGATGCAACGAACTCCGAATGGTTAGTAAAATGCATCACCTATGATAGGTGCATATGCCTATAAAAAGACAATAATGGGGAAAAATTTTGAATCGATCAAGGGGAATCGGCATGCAAACGGTTGCTCTGCTTTCTCGGCCTACCCGGAAAGATGCTTGTCTTCCTTCGCTTCGCTGATTGCAGCCGGCCTCCCATTACCGAGCGCCCCGTGTCATCTAATCTTCAGGTTTTGAAAAATCCCTTGCACCGTTAACCAAACCCTGTTACTTTTGCTAACACTGTTAGGTAAAGGAAGCAGATGAGTATTACCGCTGAACGGAGAATTCGGGAAAAAGAGGCCATGCGCACCAACATCCTCACCACGGCATGGCATATCGTGAAGGAGGAAGGGTGGCAGTCGCTGTCCATCCGCAAGATTGCCGATGCAATCCAATACAGTGTGCCCGTTATCTACGACTACTTTGAAAACAAGGAGGCCATCCTGCTCGAGTTTGGCAAACAGGGGTTCGAGCGGGTCATCGCGGAACTGAAGGCGGCAAAGGCCAGCTCCTCAGATCCAGCGGAACAACTCAAGGCGATAGCCGATGCCTACTGGGCGTTTGCCTTTGCCAACAAGGAATACTACCAACTGATGTGGGGAATGAGTGCCCCCTCCTGCGAAATGGACAAATGCATGCCCGAACGTTCGGTATTCAGGGATCTGGTGATGGCATCCATCATCGAAATCATCGAAAAAGCAAACCCGGGCGATGCCGAAAACAATGCATGCCTTAAGTACCACACCTTTTGGTCCATACTGCACGGATTGATTTCCATTAAGATGGTGGCACCGGCGGACGATACCGAGCAGCTTAATAAACTGGTGCTCGACGATGCCATCACCGGATTTATCAAAAATCTGAAGTCCTGATTTTTTTTGGCCCTATGTCCTAACAGTGTTAGGAAATATAATAGCGATAGGAAATAGAAGAACAATAACCATTTACATCATTAATAATAAGTAACAGACCATGAACAGTATCTTTTCAACGCGCGCGAAATATAATCCGACCCGGTACCTGCTGCCACTCATCGGACTATCCGTGCTGATCATTGCCCAGGCATGCAGCACTTCTTCCGGAAACGAACAGGTGGCTGACGCGCCGCAGCGCCTGCCGGTATTGACGCTGCATCCGCAATCCGCGACTACCTACAACGAGTATCCGGCAGCCTTGGAGGGCAGCAAAGACATCGAAATACGGCCACAGGTAGATGGCCAACTCGAACATATTTATGTAGACGAAGGGGCCTACGTACAGCAGGGGCAACCGCTCTTCCGCATCAATGCACGGGTATACACCGAGCAGCTCAACAACGCCAAAGCATCCCTGGCAGCAGCCGAGGCAAACCTGACCAACGCACGCATCGACGTGGGTAAACTGACCCCGCTGGTGAAAAACCAGGTGCTCTCAAATGTGCAGCTGAATGCTGCCCTGGCAGCCGAACGGGCGGCCGAAGCCAATGTGGAGCAGGCGAAAGCCCTGGTGGAGAGCGCACAGATAAACCTCGGCTATACCGTGATATCGGCCCCGGTAGCGGGCTACATCGGCCGCATCCCCTTCAAAATGGGCAGCCTGGTCGGTACCACGACGCCCGAGCCGCTGACCGTGCTTTCGGAAATCCGCAACGTATTTGCCTATTTCTCCCTGAGCGAGAACGACTTCATCGGGTTTAAAAACCGGGTGGCGGGCACCACGATCGCCGACAAGATCAGCCATCTGCCGCCGGTGGAACTGGTGCTGTCCGATGGAAGTACCTACCCCGAAAAAGGAAAAGTGGAGATTGCCTTGGGGCAGTTTGACGACCGCACGGGCACCATCACGTTCCGGGCCGCATTTCCCAACGAGGATGGCCTGCTGCGCTCCGGCAATACGGGGAAAATCCGCATTCCGAACGTCTCATCTTCGGTGATCCTCATCCCGCAGGAAGCCACTTTCGAGCTGCAGGATAAGGTATTCGTGTTTGCCCTGGCCGATAGCAACCGCGTGGAAAGCCGACCGATACCCATTGCGGGAAGGAGCGGAACGTATTACCTCGTCGAACAGGGTGTGAAGCCAGGCGACCGCATCGTGTACGCCGGATTGGACCGACTGCAGGACGGCACGCGCATCATACCGGAGCCAGTTGCCCCGGACAGCCTCATCGCCCGAGCGACGCTGTAAAGCAGGCATAGTCATTTTTCTTAGTTAAAACAACGCGATTCGATGTTACAAAAATTTATCGAACGGCCGGTACTGTCGACCGTTATATCCATCCTATTGATTATACTCGGCGCTATTTCAGCGCTTACACTGCCCATCTCCCAATTCCCGGATATCGCACCGCCCACGGTCGTGGTAACGGCATCCTACCCCGGGGCCAATGCCGAAGCCGTGGCCCGCTCGGTGGCCACGCCCATCGAGGAGGCGGTAAACGGCGTGGAAAACATGACCTACATGACCTCCAACTCCAGCAACGACGGGAGCATGACACTGACCGTGTTTTTCAAACAGGGAACCGACCCGGATATCGCGGCCGTAAACGTGCAGAACCGGGTGTCCAAAGCGAGCAACAAAATTCCGCAGGAGGTGATCCAGGCGGGCATATCGACACAGAAGCAGCAAAACAGTTTCCTGATGTTCGTGGCGCTCACCAGCAAGGACAGCCAGTATGACGAGGCATTCATCCAGAATTACCTCAAGATCAATGTTATCCCGCAGATGCAGCGGATACCGGGCGTGGCGGAGGTACAGCCCTTCGGCGGGCGGGAATACGCGATGCGCATCTGGCTGAAGCCAGACCGGCTCGTGGCGTACAACCTGTCGCCTCAGGACGTCATGCGCGCCATTACCGACCAGAACGTGGAAGCATCACCCGGAAGGCTGGGACAAAGCAGCCCCGAAATGTTTGAATACGTGCTGAAATACAAGGGCAAGCTCAGCCAGAACGAAGACTACGAGAACATCATCATCACGGCAACAAACGAGGGGCAGCTCATCCACCTGAAAGACGTGGCCCGGGTGTCGTTCGGTTCGTTCTCCTATGCGGCCAACAGCCGCCTGAACGGGGGCGCCACCTCGGGCATCGCCCTCCTGCAAACCGCCGGCTCCAACGCCAACGAGATCCTCATCGAAGCGAAACGGCAGATCGATGTGCTCTCGGAAACGCTGCCAAAGGGCATCGAGCCGGTCGTCATGTTCAACGCGAAGGATTTCCTGGATGAATCCATCAGCCAGGTAAACCATACGCTCATCGAGGCTTTTCTCCTGGTTTTCCTGGTGGTGTTCATTTTCCTGCAGGACTTCCGCTCCACGCTCATCCCGGCCATCGCGGTGCCCGTCGCCATCATCGGCACGTTTTTCTTCATGCAGCTTTTCGGATTCAGCATCAACCTGCTTACGCTGTTTGCCCTGGTGCTGGCCATTGGCATCGTGGTAGACGACGCAATCGTGGTGGTGGAGGCCGTCCATTCGAAAATGGAACGGACGGGCCTCTCCCCCGGGGACGCCACCCGGGAGTCGATGAAAGAAATATCGGGGGCCATTGTATCCATCACGCTGGTGATGGTGGCCGTATTCGTACCGGTCACCTTCATGCAGGGGCCGGCCGGCGTGTTTTATACACAGTTTGCCTTTACACTGGCCGTGGCCATCGGCATTTCGGCACTAAACGCGCTCACACTCAGCCCGGCATTATGTGCCCTATTCCTGAAAAACCCGCATGCGGAGGGTGCGGAATCCGGCAGCAACGGCGGGTTCCTGAAACGGTTCTTCAAGGCGTTCAACGTGGCCTTTACGGCCATCACCAACAAGTACCTGAAATCCCTGCAACTGCTGATGCGCCGCAAATGGGTGGTGGTATCGGGCCTGGCGCTGGTAACCGCCGTGACCGTGCTGATGATCCAGCGCACCCCCACGGGATTCATCCCCACGGAAGACCAGGGTTTCGTGCTGTACGCGGTCAATACGCCGCCGGGCAGCTCCCTGGCCCGGACGGAACGGGCGATGAAACAGATCGAGGAAATCGTGGCCAACGAGCCTTTTACGCTGAACCACTACCAAGTGGATGGCCTGAACTTCATCTCAAACGCCAATGCAGCTCCCTATGGCGCGGGATTCATCCGCACGAAGCCGAAAGACCAGCGCGGCCCAGTCAAAGACTATGAGGCCATCGCGGCAAGCCTTACCCAAAAGGTGGCGGCCGAGGTAAAGGGTGCACAGGCCGTGTTCTTTACCTTCCCCACGGTATCCGGATTCGGCAACGTGGACGGCTTCGAATTCATGCTGCAGGATCGCGGCAACGGATCGCTGGAAAAGCTGGACGCCACGGCAAAGGAGTTTATCGGCGCACTATTCAAAAGGAAGGAAATTGCCTTTGCCTTTACGACGTTTGCGGCCAACAACCCGCAGTACGAACTGGTGGTCGACGAAGAAAAGGCCAAGCAGCTGGGCGTCAACGTAAGCGACCTGCTGCAAACCGTGCAGATCTATTTCGGGAGCAGCTTCGTCTCGGACTTCAACCGCTTCGGGAAATTCTACCGGGTGATTGCACAAGCCGATGCCCCCTACCGCGCCAGCGCTTCGTCCCTCAACGAGATTTATGTCAAAAATACCGAAGGCGGCATGGTGGCGGCCAATACGATGGTGACACTGAACCGCGTATACGGCCCCGAAACGGTAACCCGGAATAACCTGTACAACGCGGTGACCATCAACGGCAAGCCCAATGTGGGATACAGCACGGGCGACGCCATCATAGCCATCGAAGAGACGGCCCGCGAAGTGCTGCCGCGCAACTTCGCCTACGAATGGACGGGCATGACCCGCGAAGAGAAAAGTGCAGGCTCCCAGCTCACCCTCATCTTCATCATGAGCCTGGTATTCGTCTTCTTCCTGCTGGCGGCGCAGTACGAAAGTTACATCCTCCCGCTGGCGGTGGTCATTACCATACCCCTGGGGATATTCGGCGTCATGCTGTTCATCAACCTGATGGGCATCGAAAATAACATCTATGTGCAGGTGGCCATGATCATGCTGATCGGGTTGCTGGCGAAAAATGCCATCCTCATCGTGGAGTATGCCCTGCAGCGGCGAAAGTCAGGCATGGGGCTTATCGAATCGGCACTGGAAGCTTCCCGCCTGCGGCTCCGTCCCATACTGATGACTTCCTTCGCTTTCATCGTGGGGATGATCCCGTTGTTGCGTGCCACCGGCGGATCTGCCCAGGGCAACCATTCCATCGGCGCAGGCGCCGTGGGAGGCATGCTGACGGGCGTGGCACTGGGCATATTCGTCATCCCCGTGCTCTTCGTGATTTTCCAATACCTGCAGGAACGGGTGAGTGCCAAGCGGGAAGGCAAATTGGCCATCCAACCGGCCGTACTCCTGCTGGCGGTATCGGCTTTTGCCTACGCTTGCAGCACCGGCAGGGAAACCACGCGCCCCGATGGGGCTTTGCCGGCATTCCGGACGGTGGCCACTCCGTCTGCCGATGCTCAGGCGGATGACTCCACCAGCATCGCCCAGCTGGAATGGAAACAGTTTTTTACCGACCCGGCCCTGCAGGAAATCGTCGACAGCGTATTGACCCGCAACTACGATATGCAGGTGGCCTTGAATACGATTACGCTGAACGAGGCATACCTCAAACAGGCCAAAGCCGCCTGGCTGCCCACGGTGCAGGCCGACCTATCGGCCAATACGTCGCGGCCATCGGAAAACAGCCTGAATGGCCTAAGCCTCGGCAGTTTTATAAGGACCAACCACATCGAAGACTACACGGCAGCCCTGGGAGTGAGCTGGGAGGTGGATGTATGGGGCAAAATACGGCAGCAGAAACAGGCTTCCCTCGCGGCTTACCTGCAAAGCACCGAAGCGGTAAAGTCCCTCCAGACCCGCTTGATTACCGCGTCGGCCTCTGCCTACTACACGCTGCTGATGCTGCACGAGCAACTGGGGATTACCCGGCGCAATATCGCGCTGAGTGATAGCACGCTGCGTGCCATCCGCCTCCAATACAATGCAGGCCAGGCCTCCATCCTGGCGGTGCAGCAGGCCGAGGTGCAGCTGGAGAAAACGAAAGCATGGATCCCCAAACTTGAGCAGGCGCTCCTCATGCAGGAAAATGCCCTGAGCATCCTGATGGCCGCCGAACCGCGGGATATCAAGACCGGAACCCCGTTGCACGGCTTCGCGGTGCCGGAACAGTTTGCCATCGGCGTACCTGCGGCCATGGTGAGCCGCCGCCCGGATGTCAAAGAAAGCGAATATGTACTCGACATTGCCAATGCGCAGGTGGGAATTGCGCAGGCCAACCGTTACCCGGCTTTGCGCATCACGGCTGCCGGTGGGCTGAATGCGTTTCAGGCAAGCAACTGGCTTGTCATGCCCGCCTCGTTGTTTGGCAACCTGGCCGGAAACGTGATGCAGCCCGTATTCAACGGCCGTAAACTGAAAACACAGTTTGAAGCGGCCAAGATACAGCGGGAGAATGCCGTAATCCGCTTTAGGCAAACGGTGCTGAACGCCGTAGGTGAGGTATCGGATGCCCTGGCACAGCTCGACAAGCTGAAGGAGCAGATCGAAATCACCCAATCGCAGAGAGACAAGCTCGAAAAGGCCATTCCCAATGCACAGCTGCTTTTCACCAATGGAATGGCGTCTTACCTGGAGGTGATTACCGCCCAGCAAAACGCGTTGCAAAGCGAATTGGAGCTGGCCGACCTGAAACGCCAGCAGGTCGAAGCCTACGTGTTGCTATACAGGAGCCTAGGCGGTGGGGTGGATTGAGTGGCCTTCAAAAATGCTGATCCGCAAAATCCAGAAAGCGCAACCAATCGTACCGCGTCACATCGTGTACACCTTCGCGTATGTGGTAGCCGATGTCGTTCATGACCGGCTCATGGATGCCGGGCATTTCGTCAGAATCCAGCCCTCTGAGGCCATATAACCGGTACACCGGGCTGGCATGGTAGGCCGCCAGGTACTCCCCTTTGGGGTCTGCCCAGCGGTCTTCCACGGCACTGGCTACATAGACCGCCCGGGGTGCCATCAGTGCGATCAATTGGTGCTGATCGATCGGCCGCTCCTGCTCCTTACCCCGGTATTGGTTAAAAGCAGGGCAGAACCAGGCCGGCTGGATGCTGCTCACCCGCTCGATGCTCTCTCCATATTCCCGGCGCGACAGCGCTGCGCCGCCTTCGCCGGAGTCGTTGGAAATCACAATTTTAAAACGTGTATCCTGTGCACCCGCCCACAATGCGGCTTTGCCCTGCCGGGAGTGGCCCATGATGGCAATTTTGCCGGTATCGATGCGCGGTTCGGTGGCGAGGTAATCAACGATACGGCTCGAACCCCACGCCCATGCCCCGATGGCCTGCCATTCATCCGATGCCTCCGGCCCTTTGCCATACCCCTTGAACAAGGATACCACGCTGTGGTCCTTGAAGCCGGGTTTATCCGGAAAGATGTCGTGGTAACATAGAGTGGCCACCGCATAACCACGGCCGATGATGTCATCGTAAGACCACCGGCTGGCTTGGCCACCGCGCTGCCAATCCGGGTGCCCCGGCTCCCTCACCAGGGCGAAGTTTTTGGAATACAGAATCGTGCTATCGCTGAGGGTACTGTGATTGCCCTTGTAATTATAACCTACAAACACCGGAACCTTACCCGTACTGCCGTTCGGAATGAGCAAAAGCAACAGGGCCTCCAGTTCTTTTTCACCGTTGCTGAAAATAAATTTTACCTGCTTGCTGGTCGCTTTGCCCCCCAAAGCAGACGGATTTTCGGTCAGCAGTTCATAGCGTACCGTAATTCCGGCATCGTCCGGCGTACGGCCATACATCTGCGAAGCGAAAAGCTCCAGCAATTCCGGTCGCCGCAATTCTTCCCATTGCCTTGCCGACGCGATGGTCTTTCCTTTGGAAGTGACCAGCAGTTCAGGCAATACATAATCCGGCACTTTTGACTCCTCGTAGTTGGCATCTTGCTGGGCTTGCAATGAACAGCTGACCAACAAGGCAAGAAATAGGACGGTTACATTCGTTTGCATGGATAATAATCTTTTAAAGGCCTAATATCGAATAATCACATTCACCACTGCGGGATTGAAAAAAGAAGGCTCGAACGATTCAATAAGGCCGTTTTTCTGGTAAACGCGCAGTTCATGGTACACACGCTCGCGCAGCGTACCTGTGCCGTGGCCATGGATGAAACGAATTTCCCGCTGCCCCCGCTCAATGGCTTGGTCCAGTGCCGCGCGCATACGGTCAAGGCTCAGCCGTACCCTATCTTCGTTGCTGAGACCCGAGGTGTTGCGCATAAACGCACTGAGATGCAGATCCACTGCCTGAACAGCCGCCATGATACAAAGGTAGAGAATGCAGGCAACATTCACCTAAAATTGGCCTGGGTGTAAGCACAAAAACGCACATCAAAACCTTTCATACACGTAAATTCGCTTGCTTTACCGAGGTAACCTCAACAAAACTCCTACATAAAAATGTATTATATAACAAAAACTCGTACATAAAAATGTAATCATACCCATTATTTCATACGAGTTTAGGTAACTTTGCCTAATGGAACGTGATCTCTATGCCGATTTGAAAAACTGGAAAGCCCGTGCTAACCGCAAACCACTCATCATAAGAGGAGCCCGCCAAGTTGGAAAAACATGGCTGATGCGCGAATTTGGACGTAACGAGTATAAACAGGTGGCTTACGTAAATATGGAAAGTAATCCACTCATGAAAAACTTATTCTCAGCAGATTTCGATATTCCCCGGATCTTACTGGGGCTTCAAATTGAGACTGGAATAGCCATAACCTCCGATACCTTGCTGATATTGGATGAAATACAGGAAGTGCCCGAGGCCATTACCTCACTTAAGTATTTCCAAGAAAACGCTCCGGAATATGATATCCTCTGTGCAGGGTCCCTTTTGGGCGTTGCACTTAACCGCCACACTTCATTCCCGGTTGGGAAAGTCGAATTCCTGGATTTGCTCCCGCTTACCTTTATTGAATTTCTGGCAGCAATAGGTGAAGCACCACTGACGCAATTACTGCACAACAAAGACTGGGCGCTCATTAACAGCTTTGCGCCCCGATTTACGGAACGGTTGCGCCAATACTATTACGTAGGCGGTATGCCAGAGGCCGTCAGCGCATTTGCGGAAAACCAAAACTTCGAGGAGGTCAGAGCGATTCAAAAACGCATCCTGACAGCATATGAACAAGATTTCTCCAAACACGCTCCGCATGAAATCGTACCACGTATCCGCATGTTATGGAACTCCATCCCGGCACAACTGGCAAAGGAAAACAGAAAGTTTATATATGGTATCATCCGGCAAGGTGCCCGCGCAAAGGATTATGAACTAGCCATGGCGTGGTTGAAAGATTGTGGACTGGTGCATCAAGTACATAACGTGACCAAACCGGCTATCCCACTGAAAGCGTACGAAGATTTCAATGCCTTTAAACTTTTTATGGTGGACGTGGGGCTACTCGGTGCCATGACCGACCTGGATATGCGCACATTGCTGGAAGGCAACACTGTCTTCCAGGAATTCAAAGGCGCGTTGACAGAACAATATGTGTTGCAGCAACTCACTGCGCGAAACGATATCCAAACGTATTACTGGTCGCCTGATAATTCGCGGGTAGAGATCGATTTTTTGATCCAGTACCAACGCGAAGTAATCCCGTTGGAGGTGAAGGCAGAAGAAAATCTCCAGGCGAAAAGTCTACGTGTATATTGTGAAAAATATAAACCCAAGCGGGCTCTCCGTGCATCCATGAGCAATTACCGCGAAGAAAGCTGGATGATTAACCTGCCGTTGTTTGCATTGACTACGCTGTGATGCAAATCCATTTCCGGTGCATATTTTGCCGTGCCTTGCCCGTTAAACCCCGGCAGAGCCTACGGCTCTTCCGTAGGCTCCACCCAATCATAGGTCTTAAAAACACTCACCGGTAAACCGCCCTTGCCCCGAAGGTTGGTGGTGTGCGTATAACTCCAGCCCAGTCGGGCAAAAGCAGGCTCCGGCACGGCAGCGGCGGTAAGCCGGACGGTATGGCCACTGATCTCGGCTGTCGCCGGATGGAAAATGCGATCGGCGCCTGCCACTTCAAAATAGGTGGGAGATGTGCCATCGGCAGTTTCCAGCCCCGCTCCGGCGTAGCTGAAATCCACTTCCAGCACACGGCCGTTGATGCGGAGGCCTGCATAAATGGGCGACCTGGGCTGGCCTGCCTTTCCATACTTTTCCTCCAACGCCAAAAATGCAAAGCGCTTGCCTACGTCCTGTTTGTTCCGGGGGTGGATGTTATGAATGTCGCCGATGTCGTCATTGCAGATCACCCCACTGTTAGCGATCAGCTTGCTGGCCTGCTGCTGCGCGAACCGCATGGCTGGGTTGGCATAGGGAACCCGGTAGTCAAATGCCCGCTCATAGGGGCATATCTGGGCAATGTAAAACGGAAAGTCAGCGGCTTCGGCTTTCCACAGCTTACGCCAGCTGGCAGCCAGCGTGGCCAACAATTCCGGGTACGTACCGGGAGCATCCATATTGGATTCCCCCTGATACCAGATGGCTCCGGCCACCGGAATGTCCCGCAATGGGTAGATCATCGCATGGAAGGCCGATCCGATGCGGTAGGGTGCCTGGGCGTCTGCCCGGGGCGTGGCATCCTGCTTAAGTGCCTGCTCACGGATGGCATCATTGGCCAATACAGCGTCCCGCTCTGCCCACACTTCAGCGGTGGTATCTCCCCAACTGGCGTTGATCAGCCCCACCGGTACCTGCAGTGCCTCTACGAGTTGCTTACCGAAGAAATAGGCCACCGCACTGAACCACTCCAGCGAACCGGCTGTGCAGGGCTGCCACCTGGCAGACAGCGAAGCCACGGGTGCCGACGCCTGTTCCTGTGGCACATGCAGCAGCCGGATGGGCAGGCTGGCATTGGCGCCGATCATCTCGGAAAGCCCGCCTTCGGCATCTTTTAGTGGCCACCACATATTGGACTGGCCACTGCACACCCATACCTCACCCACAAGGATATTGTCAAACGTAAACGTCTGTTTGCCCGACACGGTAACCTGTTGGGCATCAAAACCGCCCTCAGGTGTGGTCACCGTATACTGCCAGCTACCATCCGCCGATACCTGCACCCGGCCCGGCTTCCCTTCCCAACTGCAGGAAATCTCGACATATTGACCCGCGGTGCCGGTTCCCGAAATCGTAAACGGCTTGTTTTGCTGCATGACCATGTGTGCCTGAAGGGTAGGGCTCACCGTCAGTTTTTCGGAAAGCCCGCCGTTCCCTCCCTCGGGAACGGCAGGTTCTCCCTTGCCCGAACAACCCACGGCACAGCACAACAGCAGCGCAATCAAAAAGTCTATCCGTTTCATGGCAGGGTGGTTATCAACACGAACGTATGGCCCGGAAGCGTAATTGTACGGGACTGGCCACTGCCGAGTTGGATGGTTTCTACGCTTTCCGGAACCGCAAAGCCTTTGGCATCCACCGGGCCCTCAAAGGCGGCTCCCTGCCCGGCAGTAAACCGGTATACCTTTGCGTTGCTGAGCGTCATCTGCTCGTCTGCCTTCAGTTGCAGGGTATATGCCGCAGCATGCGAGTTGGCAATGGCGATGGTATAGGCTCCTGATTTCTCAGCAGCGATGGCCTGAAGTCCTTTTTTCTCGGGAATTGATACCTGCAACAGGTTTGACCCCGCCGGAAAATAACGGCACAGCAACGACATGGGGTAAAACCAGGGCCGGATCGCTTCATCGGCTGCCCCGCCAAAACGCTCTTCGCCCAGGATGTTCCAGAAGCCCCACCGTTTCAGTTCATCGCGCTGGTCTTCATACATCGCATCGTCCATGTTCCAGAGGATAATGCCGTTGTAGCCGGCCAGCATGTTCTGGATCACGGCATCAGCCACGTCCACCCCGTAAAAAGCATCGTAAACCATCATGTTCGAGTCATCGCCCGCATAGGGATCTTCCGCGATACGGGCCAGGTTTTTAGCACCCAGTGCTGAGTTGGGGTTGTACTTGAAACCCAGCTCGCCCATGATCATGGGTTTACCGGCCGGAGCCACACCCCGGTAAGCCTCGATCACGCTGCGGTAGCTGCCTCCCTTTACCTGGTCGTCTGTGGGATAGGAGTGGATGTCATAGGCACCGATGCGGTCGCCGAAATGCGCGGCCGGGCGGGTAATCCAATCGGAAAGGCTGGTGTCATTCCAAATGGCAACATCGGGAGCGATAACCGTGATTCGGCCCGACAGTCCCTTCTGTTCCATCAGGGAAAAGATCTGATCGTAAGTTTGCTGCCACAGATCGTAGTTGCCACCGATAGACGACCAGTCGCCCGCAGGCTCGTTGCACATGTTATAATATTTCAGGCAGGTATAACCTTTCACGTCAAGCAGGTATTTCAGGAAGTCGGTAGACCGGTTCAGCCAGTCGGTATCCACGCTGCCATCTTCCAGGGCGCGTTCGCCCCATTCCCCGTACATCACCTGTATGCCCTGGTCCTGGCAGAAATCGAGTATCCGGAAAAGCACACCGGCACTTTTCTCGGGGTGATAAGCCCCATCTGTCAGGTAATTCCATCCCTGGGAGGCCATAATGCGTACCAGCCCCGGTTTGAGGAAAGATACGCGCTCGCGCAGGGTAGCCCAATCGGCCTCCGTGAACGTGGCATTGCCCGTCCAGCGCTCGATGTTGTCGTATCCGCCCCATTGCGGGCCGATGCCTTCGAAAGGCAGGTTGGTAACCGGTGTGGTCTTCACCACGATGTCGTTGTCGATATTTTTGGGTTCAAGCCGGACGTCCTGGCAGGCAGACGATACGCCTGCCAGCATCAATCCGAGTAAACAGCCCTGTAGTTTCATGAGTTTCTTAATTTGTGTGAATAGTTTATTGATCAGCCACCTTGGTTACCTGCACCCAGTATTTCTTTGCATTTTCGACAAAACGCTCCCGGTCTTTGTAGATATCTATCCAGACGTAAGATGGCGTCAGTTCGAATACGAAAGCATGGTCAGGTAACGTAAGCTGGTTGTTGTAGTCGTCCAGCTTTTCGGTTCCGCTGCCCACAAACCGGCCCGTAGATACGGTGCTGCCTCCCGAGAACGTAACGGTACCCTGACGGGAGTTGCGCTTCCAAGTACCTTCGCCCACGGGAATCTGGCGGTACTTCGAATTGACATCGATGGGGGTACGTGCCCCATCCGGATCGTCGATGAAAATAAAGTCGGCATACCGCTCATCGGGCCCGGCATGATTGATAACCTTGCCATAGGCATCGCCTTCCTCGGTAATACCTTCCAGCGTAAACGTGAGGGTATTGTCGTATTCGGCTGCCGGTCCGGTACCGTCCTGTTTCCAGTTCCATGCCCGTTCGGCCATATCCGGATAGGCAGCGGACCCCCCGTATTCCGGCCATGCGCCACCGTATACCGATAAGGTGGTGATTTGCCAGGTGCCTACCAATTCATCGGTAAACGGAACGTACTGGATGGTCCACACGCGCGTTTTACCGGATTTGGACGTTACCTCCAGCTGGGCGGTATGGTTACCGTCGAAAATGAGTTCATCGCCCTCGGACACTTCCGACTGCGCACCGTAGGAAAGTTCCAGGCTTTTGATGATCAGCCGGTTGGCGTCGCCTGCCGTCGCGTTATACATAAACGATACGGACCCTTCGTTCTGCTCATCGCGTTGGATCGTTGCGGTGCCCACCTGATTTTCAAACACGATATCGATGATGGCCCGCTCGTGGTTCCACTGTTGGTCACGTACATCCTGCATGATGTCCCGCTTGCAACCGGCCAGCAGCAGCAGGCAATACGTATATAAAAGATACTTGTTCATTTGTTTAGTTTCTTGGAATACTCGGATTGAGATCTATTTCTTTCTGCGGAAGGGGGTAAAACGCGGCCTGCGCTTCCGAAATACCCGATGCTGCGGCACGGGGATCGGCCTCGGTAACCCTCGCTTTGCGCCGCAGATCATGCAGGTGCTTGCCCTCAAAGGCGAGCTCAAAAGCCCGCTCGGCAAACACGGCCTCCCGGAACTGCGCAACGCCAAGGCCCTGCGGCAATCCGTCAAGACCTGCGCGCTGCCGGATGGCATCTACCCATTGGTACCCTTCGGCCGTTGGCCCCACAGCCTCCGCAAACGTGAGGGCGATGTCCGAAAACCGGATGAGGAAAGGGCGGGTGCTGGATTTGACGCCCACGAAATCGGGGTCCACGTACTTGCGCGTGAGGTAGTAGTCATTGTCCTCCCATGCCGACCCGTCGGCCTTCGTATAATAACGTTTGGCCATGAGCTGGCTTTTGCGCTGATCGCCGTCGGCAAAGCTGTTGGCAAACAGGTCGGTCGTGACGAATACCCCCCACCCCATGTTGGTTGCCTGTGTGTAAGTTCCGTCCGGGTTGGGAAACCATAGGCTCCCCCCGTTTTTATAGGGGATGAACATCTTGTCGATGGAGGAAAAATTACCCTCGTTGATACCGGATTTATCCATTGACATAATAAAAATATGCTCCGGTCCTTCGGGCTTCCGCGTATCGTAGATGCTCAGCAGATCGGGCGACAGGCCGTACTCCGACTGGTCGTAAAGCACTTTGCGGCTCCAATAGGCGGCGCTGTCATACATAAGCGTGACGTCACGTTGCATGTCGCGGTACAGGCTCACCTGGCTTTCTTTAGACGAGGCAATACTCAGGTACGCTTTGGCCAGCAGCGCCTGCGCGGCAACCTGGTCAGCCCGGCCCACAATACGCTGTACCGGCAACTGTTCTACGGCAATGCGGAGGTCGGCGATGATGAAGTCATACAGCTCGTCCATATTGGCGGCCAGCGGCGCGGCCGTTTGCGATGCCGCCGTTATGGTCTCCTTATGCAGCGGCACCAGTCCAAAGGTTTGTGCCAGGTAGTAGTAGTTCCAGGCGCGGAGAAAATGGGCTTCGCCCAGCACGCGCGACTTGAAATCGTCGGGCAGGTTGCTGGCCGTGATGTTGTCGATCACGGCATTGGCGCGGTTGATGGCAATATAGCCGTATTTATAAAAAAGCTCCAGCTGTTCGTTTTCACCGAACAGTTGGTAGTCCCAACGGTTGATCTCCTGCGAGCCGAACCCTTCTTCGCCTTTGACGTCGCAGGTCTCCGTGGCCAGTTCGTGGATGTAGAAAATGGCACGTACATACTCGTTGTACGAGAAGGTATTATATGCATAGTACAGGGCCGACTCGGCATCTTCCACGGTACGGTAAAAATTGTCTTCGGAATAAAACCCGTACGGTTCTTCCTCCAGGCTGCATCCGCTGAGGCAAAGGCCCAGTGACAGCATCAATATATACAGGTATTTGCTCATGATTCGATTACGTGTTAGAGGGTGAAATCTATTCCAAATGTGAAAGTCCGCAGCTTCGGATACCCCCCACTGTACCGCCCATTAAGCGGCACCTCGGGGTCGTACCCCTCAAAAGAAGTAAACGTAAACAGGTTTTCCGCATTCACCGAAAGCCGCGCCTGCTGGATCCACGATGCATGGGGGAAACGCAGGGTGTATCCGAGGTTGACATTTTGGATACGCAGGAAACTTCCGTCTTTGACAAACCAGTCTGAGGTGTAATACAACCGGCCCTGCCGCGCACTGGGATACTGCTGGGTGGGGTTATCGGGTGTCCAACGCAGCGGCACATACCGAGCGGAGTTGTACATGCCGCTCCAAAGCACGTCGTTGCCAAACACACCGTTGAGGAATACACTCGCGTCAAAATTCTTGTAGCGCGACCGCAGGTTGAGGCTTGCCAGGAAGTCGGGATTGGGATCACCGATAACGGTACGGTCCCGCGTGTCAAACACACCGTCCTGGCTCAGATCCATATACCGGTATTCACCTGCCCCCGCTTCCGCCCCCAGCAGCCCGGCGGCGGCGCCCTCCTCGGCTGATTGCAGGATGCCGTTTACGCGGTAGCCATAGAATACGTTGACCGGTAGCCCCACGGCCAGGATGTTGGGCGACGGCTCCCTAAAAGGATCTACCCCGTTGCCGTAGTACTCGTACTGCACACCCGAAAGGTAGTCGGTATTCAGCCCCGACGTAATGGCGTCGCCAAGGCTCACCACTTTATTTACATTACGCGAAAAGATAAACGTGCCGGAAAAATCCCAGTCGCGCGTGCGGGCAATGTCTGCATCCACCGTCAGTTCCACACCGCGGTTGGCAATCTCTCCATCGTTTACCCACATGCGGTCGTACCCCGAACTGAGGGCAAGGTACCGCTCCCGCAACAGATCGAACGTATGCTTGTCGTAGTAGTCGGCCGTAAGCCGCAACCGGTTCCGTAGGAAAGAAACGTCAAGCCCCAGGTTGTACTGTGCGGTGGTTTCCCATTTCAGGTCGCGGTTGGGGATGCCACCCCATTCTTTGTACCGGCCGCCCACGCCGGTGAAACCGATGACATAGCCGGGGCCGATGGCGGTATTCCAGGCACCGTCGGTAAAGAACGTTTCGATGCCATAACGGCTGAGGGTCTGGTAAGGGGAAATGCCCTGGTTGCCGGATATCCCGTAGCTGGCACGGAGCTTTAGCTCGTCAAAAATGCCAAGGTCTTTGATAAAGTCTTCTTCGTGCAGTTTCCAGCTGAGCGCGCCTGAGGGGAAATAGGCCCACTTATGGTTGGCGCTGAATTTGGAGGAACCGTCGGCACGCAGGGTTAAGGTGAGCAGGTACCGGTTTTTATAGGCATAGTTCATACGGCCGAAAAACGACAGCAGCTTGGTCAGCGTCTGCCCGTTGGTATGCCGATTAAGCTCGGGGGTACCCGATGCCATGTTTTCGTTGTTCAGGGCTCCGTTTTTGAAATTGTAGGATTCCAGCGCGGAGGAGCGCGCCAACGAATATTCATACGAATGGCCCAGCATGGCGGTCAGTGCGTGGTCGCCGCCAAAGGTCCTGTCGTATGTCAGGTATGTATCTGCGGTATATACCTGCCCCATCCAGTTGTCCAGAAATGCTGCTCCCTTGTTGTTGGTACCGGTTTCGGTATATACATCGGGTTCGTACCGGTCTGTGATGGATGCGCCGTATTTATAATTGAACTGCGACCGCAGGTTCAGTCCGTCGACCACATCCAGGTCAAGGAGCCAGGACGAAATGAAATCCGTACCCTTGTTGATGTTCTTCCGGTGCTCGGTCCATGCGAGGGGATGCTCGTAGTCGGTAGCACCGGCCAGGAAGTAACCTCCCTCGTCGTTGTATACCGGCCACAACGGATTGCGCCAGTAAGGAAGCCCGCTGTTGGCGGTCCGGGTATCGCGCGAGAGGTTGTTGAAGGCACTCACCGTAAGCCGTTTGCTGATTTCGTGTTTGATGTTCAGGTTCAGGATCTGTTTGTTGTAGGCATCTTTGATGTACACGCCGTCCTGTGCGAAGTTGTTGGCACTGAGGTTGAATGAGGTCTTGTCATTGGCATTGGCCAGCGAAACGGTGGTGGTATTCGTGAGGGCGTTGTCCCTGAAAACCACGTCTGCCCAATCGGTGAAATGGGGCCAGGTGCCGTCCTGTATTTCACGCACCGAAGGATAGTAGATGCCCGTAGAATTGACGGCTCCGACGTAGAGCGGGGGCATGCTTCCATTGATTTTTGCTTCGTTGTCCAGTTGGGCCATGAGGGCGGGATCCGTCCATTGGATGATGTCAGACGCAAACTGTGACAACGTAGTCTGGTGCTTGGCATTGACTTCTGTTTTGCCGGCAGCGGCTTTGCGCGTGGTGACCATGATCACGCCATTGGCGCCGCGCGAGCCGTAAATGGAGGATGCCGACGCATCTTTCATCACTTCGATCGATACGATATCCGCAGGGTTGATCTGCTTGAGGTTACCCGCATCGCCAAGGGGAAATCCGTCTACCACCAGCAAAGGTGCATTGGATCCGCGCAGTGAACTGCCCCCACGTATGCGTACCGTGGTACCCGCACCGGGGTCCTGCGAGGTCTTGACAATCTGCAGGCCCGATGCACGCCCCTGCAAAAGGTTCTCGATGGAGTTGGCGGGAATATCCTTGAAATCCTGTGTCTGTACGGAGGCAACCGATCCGGTGAGGTCTTTTTTCTTGACAGCTCCATAGCCCACGACGACTACTTCCTCCAGGTCGCTCACCGTGGCCCGCAACACGACGTCCAGGGTGGCCAGCCCCGCGAGGGAATATTCCCGGGATTCAAACCCCACCATCCGAAAGGATACCTGCTGGCCTTCCGCAGGCACGGTGATGACATACGCCCCGTTTTCATCGGAAGTCGTTGCGACCGTCGTACCGGGTATGCTGACCGTCACGCCTACAAGGGGTTGCCCATTTTCATCGGTAATCCGGCCGCGCAGCGGCTGTTGCTGTATTTCGGTGGCTCCTGCATTTTCTGCCGCTCGATGGCCGAACGCACGGTTGTCTTTAGCCTTGATCAGGATGTTGGTATGCGCTACCGTATAGGTAAGGGCGAGCGGTGTCAGAACCTGATTCAGGAAGTCCTTCAGCGGCATGTTGGTTGCTTCAATCGTAACCGGCTCCGCTGCGTGGACCAGCCGGTCGTTATACATCACCCAATATCCGGTCTGCTTTTCGATCGCCGCAAATACGTCTTCTATCGGCTGCCGTTTGGCATGCAACGTAATGGTTTGCGACAGGGAAGTAGCACTTACGTGCAGAAATCCGAGGAGTACGAACAGCGTGGTTATCCGCATCACAAGTAATAATTGGTTGAGCGCTGTGGGAATTTTCAGGCCACAGCGGGACATTACATAATTTATCATTAAATTTGTTTGTTTGGATAGTTTATAATCCGGTTTCAATACAAAGCTTTATCGGCATATCCGAACATCGCGAGGAGGTGGTTGCAACACTTCCTCGTTCTGTTTTGAGCAGTGGTAATTTTTATTCCTTCATATTTTTACCTCCTTGGTCTAAACATTGGTTATTGATAAGTCAGCCCCTCGATGATCAGATGCCGTCCCTCCAAACGGTATTTGATGCCCGAACCGGACAGAAAGTCCAGTACATTGCCTAAGCTGACATTCCGTTCCATCTTTCCTGAAAAAGTTTCTCCCGGCAGGCTGGCTTCGTACCTTACGTCGATGTTGTACCAACGGCTCAGCTGATTCATCACCTCCCGGATTTCCGTTTGCCGGAAATGGAAAAAGCCGCTTTTCCACGCGATGAAGGGGGCCGTATCGACCGCTACCACCGCCAGTTGTGACTGCTGGAAAACCGACTGCTGCCCCGGCTGTAGCACAACCGCCGGCTGCTGCCCTGTATACACGGCAACTTTGACTGAGCCGTCTACCAGGGTAGTCTTCGTATCGGTATCTTCGGGATAGGCGCAGATATTGAATTGCGTACCCAGCACCGATACCTCCTGCCCTTTGCTCTTCACTTTAAAAGGCATATGTTGGAGGCTTTTTACCTCGAAATAGGCCTCGCCCTCCAGCTCTACCAGGCGCTCCCGGCCATCAAAACGGGCTGGGTACTTCAGGGTGGTGCCCGAATTGAGCCACACCTGGCTGCCGTCGGGCAGGGTAATTTGGTAGGTACCGCCCCGGGGGGTGGTCAGCTGCAATAATTCGTTGCCGGTACCCGTATTGGCAGACCTGTCCAGCACCGCGGTCCCATCGCTGTAGGTAATGCCATCGGCCACCACAATGCCAGACTGCGCCTCGCTTAGGTCAATCGTGCGCCCATCTGCCAGCATCAGTGTGGCGCGGTTGCCGCCGGGATGGATCGCATAGGCGTTCTCCGCAACGACCTGCGGATGTGCCTCCCGTTCGCTGACGAAGAACCACGTACCCGCAAGCACCGCAATCAGCACGGCAGCGGCATAGGGGAGCCAACGCACCAGTCTCCGCTTGCCTGCGCCGACGGGGCGCCTGCGTTGAATACCCGCCCACAGCGTACGGCGCACGTATGCCCTGGCCTCGGGCTGGTGTTCCAGGTTGCCATGATCGGGGCCGTGAATGGTGTCGTACCACTGTTCCACTTGCCGCCGCTCTTCGGGCGTTGCCGTGCCATCGTTGTACCGTTGGATGAGCCGTTGTATGTCTTTCAGATTGGCCATATACCTACTTATCCGGCATCGGTCAAAAAAGTACTAGGCTACAATGAATTTTTTTTAAACGGCTTGTTGCATCCACAGGGTGGTGCCCGCCATGATGAGGGAAAGACCGTAGCCCGTGAAGCGGTCGCGCAGCCGGTTCGTGGCGGTATGCAGCTGATTTTTGACGGTCTGTTCCGACAGGTTCAGCCGCTCGGCAATCTCCCGGATGCTCAGTCCTTCGTCATGCCGGAGCTGGTAGATTTGCCGCATACGCTCGGGAAGTGCACCGATCTCATCGGCAAGGATAGCCCGGAGTTCCTTGGTGAGCAGTTGCTGCTGCGGATCAATACCGGTCGCTGCATCATCGGCGGCATGTTGCAGGGCGTAGCGCAGTCTGACTTCATCTTTTTCAAACAGCTTGAGTACCTTGTTGCGCAATACAGCATATAGATAGGGTTGAAGGTGTTCCTGCTCGGATAGCTTGCCCAGGTTGTCCCAACAGGTGATAAACACCTCCTGTACCAGGTCCTTGGCGGTTTCCGCCGAATCGACCCTGCGGCATGCATGTCGGTACAGCTCTTCCCAATACTGGCCGAAAATCCAATGGAAAGCTTTACGCGGGTCTGTCCGTGCCAATTGGAGGATGTCTTTATCGGTTACCTTCATTGCAAGCGATAAAAGTACAGTTTTTCACCAAGAGCGGTACATTCCCAAGCCGAAAATTACGGTACCCGGGTGTATATACCCAAAAAGAGGCTGTCTCAAAAGTAATTTCTTGAGGCAGCCTTTTTGTTTCTGCAAGTTTGTTATTCCGGCGTTTTCCACAATA
>NZ_BMIK01000020.1 GCF_014642075.1 Parapedobacter defluvii
ACTTGTAATCCGCCTTATTGGCCATGCTCAGGTTTTTCTTGGGATATATTGTCTTCAGGTTCATCATCTTATACAATCTCCTGGGGATCGTAAAGATCATTAGTTTTAGTTATTGGATACCAATAGCACTATGCCGTCTTTATTTTTTTTCTCTCTATGACCTTAAGCCACTTCCACTTTGCTGTGCTGTGGGCTGTAATCTTCCCTATCAATTAGCTACGGTTAATGATTTAGTTTTTATGGCTAAAACTCAAAACCAAACAACGTACCCACATCGTCCTTATCTAGCCGAACGATAGTTTCCTCATCAGAAAAATAAACCGGCCGATCCTCATTATCCAGCGGTAGATCGGATTTAATTGCGGATAGGATATATTGAAAATCATATTGAGCGGACAGTTCGCGAACGAGCTGAATAAGCCGGGTTTTGATGCCGTTATCCTGCTGCGACAGGACATCATCGTGGTATACGAAGCGGAAATACGACTCCCCGTTATATGCGCAAAGGACAGCGAGGTCAAACGCTATGCACAACATTTTTTTATAGGTACGGCCATCATCCTTAGCGGTGTCCTGCTCAAGATCGGCTTTATCCTGCACCTTCGGCGGCGGAAAATCCACATTATTACTGTTGTTGACAGACCAGGACATTCGCGCGTCTTCATCCATAATCCGCTTGTAGTAGCTGGCAAACTTGGCTCGGATATCTGCATAGCGCGCATTTTTTTCGGTATGCTGAAACTCCTTCCGAAGCTGCAATACCGTGCTTTCTATATCTTTCAACAAGTTTTCCCGCTCCTGTTCCTTGGCCAGAATCAAGTCGATTGTAGATAGACGCTTTTCCAAGGTAAGCAGCCGTCCCTGTATCTTAACCAGGTCTTTTTGATATTGCTTGAACCGCTTGAAGGAATCGGTGTCGCGAAGGAACGATAAAAGATTTTCTTTGCGACCATTCAAATCCTGCAACTGCTTGTTTAGCGCGTCCAGCTCCTGCCGTTTGTTATCCAGTGTGGCTTTAAGCAGCTTGTTGCGCTCCGTGGTAAGCGCGGTGTTGAATTGCATCAGCGCATCGTAATCGGCTCTTAGCTGATCCGGAAAATAAACAGACGATTCTTCAAATACCTTGTTTACCTTATCCAAATTGAAAGCAAACTTGTTCTGGATGGACTGTTGCAACCGGCTGATCTCGTAATTGAGGCCGTAAGACAACGTGTTCAGGTCGCTGATCTGGGATTCGATTTCTTCGATG
Organism: Parapedobacter defluvii; assembly: GCF_014642075.1. Taxonomy (GTDB): domain Bacteria; phylum Bacteroidota; class Bacteroidia; order Sphingobacteriales; family Sphingobacteriaceae; genus Parapedobacter; species Parapedobacter defluvii. The sequence continues at coordinate 1,250 of NZ_BMIK01000020.1, forward strand.
CCTTCATCGATCAACCGCTTGTCCTGCTCATAGAAATTGAAGCTATCAATACGCGCTTCGATTTCCTTGGATTCGGCTTCAATCTGCTGCATCTGGGCCACGATGTCGTCCCGATCTTCGACCTTAACGGAATATTCGTTCTTCAGATTTTCGATAAAGGCTTTGATATCATTGCGTTTATCGTCGTTTTTGTATTTGGCTTCCAGCAGCCTTCCGTCAAAACCCAGCAAGTCAAACATGAAGGGCTTCCAGTCCACATCATTACCCTGCTTGAACTTGGAGAGCTTATACACATCCTCGTAATCGCCCTGAGTACGAATGCTGTAGCTGATGGCTTTGCGGTAGTCGTACTTTTTATTACTGAAAAAATCCAGCGCAAGGTAATCGGCCAATTGCTGTTTGGCGGGTTGAAAGGAAATGTCTTCCTGCTGCCACTCGACCGGCGGTATGAACCCTTCGGTGCTTTGATCCAGCAACGCGAAAGATATTTTTGTCGGAGTAGCTACGCTTCGCCGGATGGTGAGGTATCGCCCGCTATTAAGCAGCAGCTCCAAGTAAAAGGTATGGTCTTTAAAAATTAACTCGCCATTTTTCTCTTTAAACAGAAAGTGTTGCCTGTTGACACCTTTGAGAAACAGGAAGTCAATCAACTCGGCCAGCTTGGTCTTACCCAAGCTGTGCGAGTTTTTCTTTTCTTTATTCTTAGTCGGTGCATCGTCCGCAATAACATCGGCATAGATGACACTCAGCCCACGGAGATTGAACCGTACGTTTTTAAAACCTGCGTCGCTACAATAGAGTTTACTTAGTTTCATTGTAACGAAATGAATCGGTGGACTGATCGTAGTTTAACTTACCCAACAGGAAAAGAAAGTTCAGTGCATAAGGGTAATTCTCGCGCGCCTGACTGCCCAAGGTATCGGTAACTTTATGCAGCAGGGTATCATAGCTGATGTGGTAATACGCGTTCAGCTCCTTTAGGATGAAAGCGCTGATATTAACAACGGAATAATCCAGGTTGGTATGTCTGTCCGGACGTATCATTTCTCACCGATTAAACATTCTACATACATGTAATGCAATAGCGTAATTACATGGCGTTTACCGCCGAGCAACGCCGTATTGCCATCACAGATCCGCTTATAGATATAGAGGAATATTTCCTCGAACGCTGCAAAGTTACTTCTTTTCATGGTAATGATGTTACTCAATTCGACAGCGATATCAAAATATTGCTCCTTTATGGTGTCGTTGATGGGGTTATCCAAAAACGCTTGTATCTTATTGAAATCCATAAGAGACCTACCAAGCAGTTCGTTTACATAATAGGCCTCCCCTAGCCCATTTTTGGTATTCTTTTCGTCGATTTTAATTTTATCGAAGTCATATTTGAGAGCTTCCGCCTGTCGTTTGACATCGTCAGAAATAGCTGGCCAATGTTGTTTTAATGCGACAATGATGTTTTTAATTTCCTCGTCGGAAAAATCAAAAGGAATACGCAGCATATCCAATTGGTATTGCCGAACGATATTTTTATTGGAATTGAGGTATTGGTTGTTAATGGTTTCCTTGCCGATTATAGCTACGTTGGGTATGCCGGTTTCTTTACGTATTTTTTCGCAAAGCGCCTCGCCTGCGATACCGGAGTATTTTCGATTCGTAAATAATAGGTAGCAATCGACGGCTCCATCTTGACGGAGCTTTTTTAGCTTGGGGATTTCTTCATTTTGAATCAATCGTTGAAACTCTCCGTCGGAGCAGGAAGCAACAGGATTTGAGGTATGTTTAGCCTGGATGATAAACTTTCCTTCCCACCGCTGATCGGTATCGGAAGGGAACCGCTCAGCCCTGCCCGTAAACACTCCATCCCGACCACCATCTTTTCCTTCAGAAAAAGAGATGACTCCCATGCCAAGCAGTTGCTGGCAAAAGGTATTAGTTAATTTTTCAAACGTGCCGCTATCGAGTTCTTCTAAAAAATAATTCATAGGTAATAGGATGACATTACTCTAGCTATTTCATTAACGATTATGTTGGTTACTTGATTAGTTTACGATGCTAATATAGGGAAACGTTTTAAAATACTGAAATTTTTAGTAATTTTTTCCAGCCAAATCAAGTATAATCTGATCATGTTTTATTGAACCCGGGATAACTCATAAAAAGACCACCTTAAACCATCTTGATAATCGTAACCTAAATTGACGCCGGATTTGCTAAACCAAATTTCTCTCACGCCATTCGAATGAATTTGTAGGTTTTGAATCTTCCTCCTTCATAAATAAATTGCGTCACAACCTGATCGGCAAAATCGAATTGATGATAGGAAATGACATCAAACCGTTGATTTTTCTCGCCTATCTTATTGCCTTCTCTATCGCATGATGTACTTCTGAATGTAAAATGGATCGCCGAGGCCTTTTTCCTGAAGTCACTTTCAAGATCTCTCATTATTTTGGAAAGATCCTGAATATTCTTAGCTTCCAAACTCGCATTACTAGTACTGACAGGACACGGTTTATGGGTTTGACTTTGATAAGTCGAGCATTAGATGGCTCGAAGCAATATCAACTTGACAGATATGAAAGCGGCTCAAAAACAAACTACGAAGCTTGCATCCAATCTCTTTTATCGTATTTTTAAAAACCATTAGATAGGAGTTAAATGAAAATACCGGATTGCCTTTATCTCGTAGCGGGCATATTTTTTATAACCGCTTGTCAGCAGGGCGCAAAGCGGCAGAACCTGCTGGATGTGGGTATTCCCGAAAAGATGGCCGAATACCGCCGTGGGCAGCTCTCGGACATCCACTATAGGCTTTCGTTTTCCATCCCGGAAGACCGCGGGCAGCCCATTCGTGCACACCTCTCGCTGGAAGTGGTGCTTCATGCGCTGGATCAGCCACTATACCTGGATTTCAATGAAGACAAATCCCATCTGCTGGCGTTGACAGTGAATGGTGTGGAAACGGCTATCGACCATGAGCAGGAGCATTTGATCATCGCTGCCGATGTGCTGCATGAAGGAGAGAATATCATTGCGATAGACTTCATCGCCGGAGAGCTGTCGCTCAACCGAAATGACGACTTTCTGTATACGCTACTGGTTCCGGACAGAGCCAGCACGTTATTCCCCTGTTTTGATCAGCCCGATCTGAAGGCTACCTATCAGCTGACCATCACGGCACCGAAAGATTGGGAGGTGCTCACGACTACGAGGGAGGAAAGCCATACCGAAGAAAAGGAGACTCATACCGAACATCGCTTTGGCAAGACCGATAAAATCAGCACTTACCTGTTTTCGTTTGTGGCCGGCAAATTTGCGGTGGCAGCACAGCGGCTAGACAGCATGGATATGCGTTTCCTCTACCGGGAAAACGACAGCGACAAAGTGCAGGTTTGGCGATCTGGTGACGATGGTGTGGTTTGACGACGTGTGGCTGAAGGAAGTTTTTGCCAACTTCATGGCCGATAAAATTGTGAACCCTGCATTCCCACAGGTCAATCATGACCTGTCTTTCGTGATGGGGCATTACCCCGCAGCTTATGGTGAAGACCGGACCAAAGGTACCAACCCGATCCGGCAACGGCTGGCTAACCTGAAGGAAGCAGGCTCTATGTACGGGAACATCATCTACGATAAGGCGCCCATCATGATGAGGCAGTTGGAAAAAGCCATCGGGCAGAACCGGTTCCGCGAGGGTGTCCAAGCCTACCTCAAGCGGTATGCCTATGGGAATGCCGAATGGGACGACCTGATTGCGATATGGGACGAAAAGACCGATATCGACCTGAAACAGTGGAGTGACGTATGGGTAAACCAGGCGGGCAGGCCGGTTTTCGACGCAGATGTTCGCTATGACAACGACAGCACCATCCGGTCCTTCACGCTTGCCCAGCATGCCGAGGATGGCAGGGCCCTCATATGGCCGCAGCGGTTTTCGGTGGCGCTGGTGTATCCCGATACTATCGTCGAAATCCCCGTGAACATCACGGGCAGGGAGCTATCGCTCTCAACCGCCGTAGGTGCCAAGCGACCAATGTCCATTATCTATAATTATGATGGGCTTGGCTGCGGGGTCTTCCCTGTTACCGACCATACGGTGAAGGATTTGATGTCTCTTAAAGACGACGTTGCCAGGGGGTATGGCTACGTGAATTGTTATGAACAATTGGTAAACGGAAACTATCCCGTGGAGCCGTTCATTGAAGAAATGCGCGGGGCATTGGCCGTTGAATCCAATGAGTTGATATTGGAGTATTTGGTGGGAAGTTTGGACGCCGTATTTTGGCATTTCCTGCCTGAAGAGGCCCGCAATCATTTTCAACAACAGTTGGAGCCCTATTTGTTCCGGATGCTCCAGTCCAAGGGCAGGTCGGCCAACCTTAAAAAATCACTCTTCCAACTCTACCGCTCCCTCGCCTATTCAGGCGAAGGTCGGGAGCGGTTGTACCAACTGTGGAATAAGACGCTCTCCTTTCCCGACCTGAAATTGAATAACGATGATTTCTCCGGAATAGCCATGGACCTGGCTGTGTACAGCCATCCCCTATCGGGCGAGATTCTGAAAAAAGCAAAAGCGTCACTCACTAATCCGGACAAACGCCAGCGGTTCGATTTCCTGCTGCCTGCCTTATCGGCCGATTCACAGGTGCGGGATACTTTTTTCTTGTCCATGAGGGATGAAAAAAACAGGGAAAAGGAAGATTGGGTACTTTCGGCCATGAACTACATCCACCATCCCTTGCGCCAAGCCGATGCTGTTGCGCACATCGGCGTATCATTGGAGTTGCTCCAGGAAATCCAGCAGACAGGCGATATTTTCTTCCCCAAGCGGTGGCTGTCTGCCACCATCGGGCGGTATCGCTCCAAAGAGGCTTATGAGATACTTCAGGATTTCCTCACAGATCATCCGGACTACAACCTGATACTGATGCGTAAGGTATTGCAAGCAACTGACAACCTCGACAGGGCGCAGCGGCTTCATTGAAACCGCCCCACAGTTATTGTTTCCTAAACGTTTTTTCCTATTTTCGGGGCATTAAATCACCAAGGAATTGCTGAGTATCTACAAAAAAGAAATCGCGGCTTATTTCAATTCGCTCACAGGGTATTTAGTGATCGGCCTGTTTTTGCTGATTACCGGCCTTCTTTTGTGGGTATTTCCAGACACCAGCATCCTCGATTATGGCTATGCCACGTTGGAAAGCTTTTTCCAGCTCAGCCCTTACTTGTTTATGTTTCTCATTCCGGCCGTTACCATGCGGAGCATCGCAGGGGAAAAGGCCGACGGCACCTGGGAACTGCTACTTACGCGGCCCTTGCGAATGTGGCATCTGTTATGCGGCAAATACCTCGGAAGTCTTACCGTCGTATTCCTGGCACTGTTGCCAACGTTTATCTACGGCTGTGCGGTTTACCGGTTGGCACTTCCGGAAGGTAATGTAGATGTCGGGGCATGGATCGGTTCTTACCTCGGTTTACTCTTCTTAGGGGCTGTTTTTACGGCCATTGGTTTGTTCACTTCGGCCCTTAGCCGCAATGTGATTGTCGCATTCTTAACCGCCCTTCTCCTGTCGTTCCTGTTGTTTTACGCATTTGATGCACTTGGTACCTTGCCCATTTTAGCGGACCATGCCTACCAGGTATCTCGTTTGGGCGCGCAGTCCCACTACGATGCCATCAGCCGGGGTGTGTTGGATAGCCGCGACGCCCTGTATTTTGCCTGTATGGTCGCTGTTTTCTTAGGATGTACACATAGGGTACTAAATAGACAACGGAGCACGTGGAAAAAAAATGGAATCATTGATTTGGGTTTTATTGCAGGGCTCTTTTTGGTCCATACACTGGGTTCCCTGTATTTCACCCGTATCGATTTTACTGCAGAAAAACGGTTTACGCTGTCGCCTTTAGCCAAACAGACCGTAAGCAACCTTCAACAGGATGCCCATATTACGATACTGCTCGATGGCCGTCTCCCTTCGGGTTTTGAGCGATTGAAAAGAGCAACCGTCGACCTATTGAGCGACTTAGCCTCCTATTCAGCAGGCAAGGTAACATTCAGGGTCGTAAACCCACTGGATGGAAACACACAACAACAGCAGGCTAATACGGAAGCACTTGCCGATCGGGGCATCACCCCCACCAACCTGAATGTACGTACGGAAACCGGATTCTCCCAGCAATTGATCTTTCCGGCAGCATTGATTACGTACGGTGATCATGAAATTCCCGTACATCTGCTGCTAAGCCGCGCTGGGGCGTCTCACGAGACCGTACTCAACAATTCCATTCAAAACCTCGAATACGCATTTGTATCTGCATTGCGCAAGGTAATATCCGGTGGCAGGCCCCTCATCGGTTTTACAGAAGGCCATGGTGAATTGGACAACCGATCGCTCTACGACGCGATTCAGACCCTGACAGCCGGATTCCAAGTTGGATTTGTAAACCTCGACAGCATTACATCGGAAGGGTTGAACCAGCTGGCGGCACTGGTTGTCGCCAAACCAACCCGGCCGTTTACAGAAGCAGAGAAATTCAAAATTGATCAATTTGTGATGGGCGGCGGAAGCATGCTTTGGGCAATTGACCAAACGGATGCCGAACTGGACAGCATGCGCACCACGGGCAACCAAACCGTTATTGCCAGGCAGTTGAACCTCGACGACCTACTGTTTACCTATGGAATACGATTCAACTATGACATCGTGGCTGACATGAATTGCGCACAAATTCCGCTGACAATGGGCAATGTAGGCACCCAATCGCAGATTGAGCTTGCCCCCTGGCTGTTCTATCCCGTCTTTATGCCCACCTCCTCGCATCCCGTGGTTAAAAACCTGGATGGCATCCGCAGTGAATTTACAGGCACGCTGGACACGATCGCGGTACCCGGTATCCGTAAGTCGATCATCCTTCAATCCTCACCGTTTTCCCGGTTATTGAATCTCCCGGCAACAGTTTCGCTTCAACTCGTGGAGGAAACACCCGATCCTACACAATTTAAAAACAAGCCTTACCCGGTAGCGGCACTATTGGAAGGATCCTTTCCTTCGGTGTTCACGAACCGGCCGGTACCTCAAGGGATCAATCGCACGGTCCAAATACCCGAACGGGGAAAACCAGCAAAAATGGTTGCCATTGCCGACGGGGATGTGATCAAGGGACAGGTTAACCCCACCGACGGATCGCCGTACCCGCTAGGCTGGGACCGTTATACGGAACAACAATACGGCAACAAGTCCTTCCTGCTTAATGCGATTGACTACCTGATCGACGATGCCGATATCATTGCATTGCGGGGAAAGGAAATCAAACTGCGCTTGTTGGACCCGGTAAAAATCAAGGAAGAGCGGATCTATTGGCAGCTACTGAATGTTGCCTTGCCGCCCATACTGCTGCTATTGTTCGGATTCGTCAGGCAATACCTCCGGAAACGGCGGTACAGTTCGTTTTAGTGCTGTGGCCATAACATCCGTTTTAAAGTTTTTATTTTTAGTTTTCTTCGGGAGCTTAAAAACCTTTGGCAGAAAATGCAACACCATACTCCATCCCTGCTGCAATGCGGCTCTGTATAATCTCGTTAAAGTGATTTCCACTTTCGAATCGTTCAAAACTTCGAATAACTCAGGAGTTACTTTTGCCATATTGTTCAGGAATTATCCTCCATAAAACTCGTATTTGTGCCTGTTTTACCCACATACCATGTTGTATGCGGGTAAACAGGACTTATATGGTAATAAGTTTCGGTACTTACTGTGGACGAAAGTATAAATTATTTATAATGATTATAAATAATAATATGATTTAGCGTGATTATGACAATAAAGTTATAAAATATCCTTTGGACAAAATAGGGTGGATACGGTAGACTGTCCGCCGCTTTCTATTCATCATACACCTGCAGACACCAAAAACACCAGGATGGTAAATTAAAAAGAGGTAATCCAACGTCAGGTTGGATTACCTCTTTTTAACATTTAGTACCTGGAGCGGGAATCGAACCCGCACTCGCTTTAGGGCGAACAGGATTTTAAGTCCTGCGTGTCTACCAGTTCCACCATCCAGGCAACGAAGTAGGTACTAACAATAAATCCCTTCTCTTTTTTTGCAAGAAGAAGGGATCTCTTGGAGCGAAAGACGAGGTTCGAACTCGCGACCTCAACCTTGGCAAGGTTGCGCTCTACCAACTGAGCTACTTTCGCTTGCTGTTTGTGGATGCAAATATAGTGCAGTTTTCGGCATCTGTCAATAATTTTTTTTAAAAAAATCACAATTCGTTGTCATTCAAGAGTTCAAGGATCAGATCGCTTTCATACCCCTTACTTAACGCATATTGAAACAGCTTATTTTTCCGCTTATAAGGTTGCTTTTCTTTTTCCAACCGTGCCTTTGCCTGCAGAATGGAAAGTAACTTTTCCCGGTATTCCCGTTCATTCAAACTAGACAATGCTACCTGTATGAGTGGTACAGACACCGATTTCTGCATCAGGCCCTGCTTAATTTTGTACCTTCCCCATCCCTTCATGCGGAACCTGCCCGATGCATAAGCCAATGCAAACCGCTCTTCGTTGAGGAAATTATCGGCAATCAGATCGGCTATGACCGCCTCCACATCCGCCTGGTGAAGCCCCCAGCCATACAGCTTGTCGCGCACTTCCTGCTGCGACCGTTCCTGATAGGCACAGTAGGCCTCTGCCTTCATTTTTGCCGCCACACGCTCCATGCAGCCAAAATGGTAAAAAATTAGATCAGTACCTAAAAAATGTTGAAATTCGTGCCATGGATACAGACGAACGGCTTTACACCATCCGGCAGATTTCGGCCATGATACCAACGGTCAGCATTTCCATTGCAGACGATACGGCCACCGTAGCCACATTGCTTTATGACAGCAGAAAACTATCGGATACCGTGCATGGGCTGTTTTTTGCGCTGGAAGGGCGGCGTGACGGCCACGCATATATCCGCGATGCATATGCCCAGGGTGTACGGAACTTTGTGGTGACCCATGGTAAAGTTGAATCATCCGCTTTTCCGGGCGCCAATTTCCTGGTTGTACCGGATACATTGGAAGCACTTCAAACGCTGGCTTCACGTCACCGAGACCGTTTTACACACCCCGTGATCGGCATTACGGGAAGCAACGGAAAAACGGTCGTCAAGGAATGGCTGGTCCAATTGCTGTCGCCCGAATACCGCATTGCGCGCAGCCCCAAAAGCTACAACTCACAGATCGGGGTCGCCTTGTCACTGTGGCAGCTGGGTCCCGCCGCCGACCTGGCGATTATTGAAGCCGGCATCAGCCGCCCGGGAGAAATGGCGGTCCTGCAACGCATGATCCGGCCGGATATTGCCGTATTAACGAATATAGGGCCTGCCCACGAGGAAGGGTTTTCATCACTCGATGAGAAAATAGCCGAAAAACTCAGGCTTTTCGAAGGCGCTGAAACAGCGGTTTTTTCGCCCGGATACCTCCGTGGTGTGCCGGTACCCCCAACCGGGAAGCAGATAACCTGGGGAACGGAGGGGGAAACGCTACAGGTAATAAACCATCAATTGCTGGCCGGAAACCGCTGCCGGATATACGCCCGGTACCGGGGTGAAGAAATAACGGTTGTCATCCCGTTCGCCGACGCGGCAGCCCGTGAAAATGCGGTCTGCTGCTGGGCCGTGATGCTTGCCATGGGATACGAACAGGCAACCATCAGCGAACGGATCGCTTTGCTTCAACCCATCGAAATGCGACTGGAAATGAAAAAAGGGATCAACCAATGCACCGTGGTAGATGACAGTTACAGCAACGACCTGTCATCGCTTGCCATTGCCCTGGATTTTTTGCAGCAACAGCGGCAGCACACGAAACTAACGCTGGTACTATCAGATATACCAGGTGCTTCCGATGACGAAGATAAAGTTTATGAAAATGTATCCAATTTACTGAAAGAAAGTCAAGTAAATAGATTAATAACAATTGGGCCCGGACTGCAGAAGCACACCTCCCAATTCACCTTTTTGACACACGAAGCGTTTCCAGACACCGCGTCTTTTCTGGCTGCATTTCCGTCGCTGACATTCCAGGATGAAGCCATCTTGTTAAAAGGTGCAAGAAAATATGCCTTTGAACGCATCAGCCGATTGCTGACGGCCAAATCACACGATACCGTACTCGAGATCAATCTAAACGCGGTTGAGCATAACCTCAATCAATATAAATCTCTTCTACCTCCTTCGGTAAAGCTGATGGTCATGGTAAAAGCCTTTTCCTATGGAAGCGGCAGTTTCGAGGTAGCCAATCTGCTTCAATTCAATAAAGTAGATTACCTGGCGGTGGCTTATGTAGACGAAGGTGTGGAATTACGGAAAGCAGGTATCCAATTACCCATTATGGTGATGAGTCCGAGACCGGCATCCTTTGACGCGTTGTTAGCACACCGGTTAGAACCGGAGATCTACAGCTTTGCCATATTAACCGATTTTATCGGAGCGTTGACCGAAAAGGGTCAGTCTGCATATCCCATTCACCTCAAACTGGATACCGGAATGCACCGGTTAGGATTTTCGATATCCGATATTGATTTGTTAATAAACTACTTAAAAAATACAGCTGCAGTAAAAGTTCGTTCCATATTTTCCCATTTAGCGGCTGCCGGAGCACCCGAGCACGATGCTTTTACTGAAAATCAATTGCATGAATTCAGTAAATTTGCGACACGGCTAACAACCGCTTTGGGGTATCCCGTTATCCGGCACATTGCCAATACCGCTGGTATCCAGCGCTGGCCGCAGGCACACTTTGATATGGTACGCCTCGGTATCGGTCTGTATGGAATTGGTAACGAGGGCGGGCAGTCGCTGTCGCTTCAACCCGCCAGTTCACTGAAAACGACGGTCATCCAAACCAGGCAGGTACCCGCGGGAGAAAGTGTGGGGTATGGCAGGAACGGCATGTTAACAAAAGACAGCACCATCGCTACCGTAAGCATTGGCTATGCGGATGGATACGACCGGCGCTTCGGCAATGGCGTGGGTCAGATGAGGATCGGAAATACCACCGTACCTACCGTGGGAGACATCTGCATGGACATGACCATGCTGGATATCAGCGGCCTGGAAGTAAGGGAAGGCGATGAAGTGATCGTCTTCGGCGACGTGGAAAAACTGGCGGGCACTATCGGTACCATTCCTTATGAACTGCTGACGGGAATATCGCAACGCGTCAAGCGGGTGTATTATTATGGGTAGGTACGAAGTACGGGGTTAGAAGTACGAGGTTAGAAGTACGAGAAGAAAATTTACAACAATGAAGAACAAAACAATACGGCTATTTTTTAATTATTTAATCAAGGGCACATTGGTGGTGCTTCCGTTAGCGGGAGCGTTGTTTTTGATCGTCTGGATCGTGGCGAGTATCGACTCGGCGCTCAACTTAAGCGGCTGGTTCTGGGAAGACGAAGCCGGACGGCCGCTCTATGTACCGGGTTTGGGGATACTGACCGTTATTGTTGTGCTCGTTGTTGTGGGGATGATATTCACCAATGTCGTCACGGAACCCATAATCGCCTGGTTCAACAACCTCATTAACCGGATTCCCCTGTTCAATACCCTGTATTCGTCTATCAAGGATTTTACGGAAGCATTTGTGGGCGACGCCAAGAAGTTCAACGAACCGGTACTGGTGGAGGTGAATGAAACCGGATTGAAAAAAATCGGCTTTCTGACGCAGCACGATCTTCATAAAATCGGTCTTAGCGGCGAGGTGGTCGTATATTTTCCGTATTCCTATTCGTTTGCCGGACAGGTGGTCATTGTTAAAACCGAACGTGTAAAACCACTGAATATGAGTGCCACGGATGCCATGAAACTTGTCGTATCCGGCGGTGTGAGCGGCCTGGAATAACGGACTAAGACAGTACTTCTTTCAGAATCCGGTACGATTTCAGTCTCGCTCCCTGATCGTATATGTTGCCGGTGGTCATCAGCTCGTCGATGCCGGTTTCAGCCACGAAGCGGGAAAGCTGCGATGCCAATGAATCGGGGCTTCCGATGAATGTACAGGCGGTCATCTGCTTGACAGCATTTTCCACATCCGGCGACCAGTAGGGATCCATGGATGGTACCGGTGGCTGTAACGGTCTGCGCGTATTGGTCACAATCCCCAGGAACATGCGGTACATGCTGGTAGCCAACCGATGGGCCTCTTCGTCCGTATCGGCAGCGATCACGTTTACACAGGTGAGTACATACGGGATACTTAGTTGTGCCGATGGCTTGAAATGCTCACGGTACAAGGCGATGGCCGTGCGGAACTGCGTCGGGGCAAAATGTGCAGCAAATGCATAAGGCAAGCCCATCTCCGCGGCCAGGTAGGCACTGTCGGTACTTGAGCCCAATACCCAGATTGGAATGTCCAGCCCCTCTCCCGGAAATGCCCGCACCCGTCCGTCGCTGTTATCGTTGCTGAAATACTGCTGCAGTTCCCGGATGTCTGAGGGAAAATGATATGCCGTATTCAGGTTATTGCGGCGGAGGGCCATGGCGGTCAGCTGGTCGGTGCCCGGCGCGCGGCCCAGTCCGAGGTCAATACGCCCCGGGTACAGGGTCTCCAACGTACCGAACTGCTCGGCAATAGCCAGTGGGGCATGGTTGGGCAACATGATTCCGCCTGATCCAACACGGATGTGCGTTGTGTTACCCGCCACATGCCCGATAAGGACGGAAGTTGCCGAACTGGCAATATATTCCATATTGTGATGCTCGGCGAGCCAGATGCGCTCGTACCCCAGCTGTTCCACGTAACGTGCTACTTCGACCGTGCGCGCGATCGCCGTGGCGGCATCGCCGCCTTCAATCACCACGGAGAGATCCAGTGCAGAAAGTTTGAGTTGTTTAGCCATGTTTGCAAAGTACCGCATTGTACCTGCCGTACGCAAGGCAGCTTTAGCATTTTGATGCAAAGATGACCAAAAGCCGGTCTTTACCTCCCGTGCAGAAAAACAAATGCATGTCGCCGCTGTCATGGATCTTATGGCGCTGATGCAATGCATTCACATTCACCGGAAAGTTGCGGGTACTGATCGTTGCGTAAACGGGGTCTTTACTTTTCTTAAAATCAGCATACTGAACCACGTTGCGTACGCGATAGGTTTTGCCGATGAAATCGGGTATCCGTTGGGTCGATGTGTAGAGATGGGTGTGGGTGTGCAGTTTATGAATTCCGTAATGCTGCGAGATGAATTTAAAAGCACCTGCTTTCAGAAAGGCCGCATCGGGTTCATAGAGGTATTCCTCCGGATCGCCGAACCGGGCAACCGCTGTTTTCTCGGCGTCCGCATCAAATGCAAGCTTAGCGGTCTTCCCTCCTAGTGCAGCAACGACCATACGGGGGGTATCCTGGTATCCACGTATACGGATAAACAGTAACTCCTTGCATTCGTTATCAACACTGACAATATGAATTTCGCTGACCCCGTGAAGCCGCTCCAACGCGGCTGAGATATCAAGCAATGGTGCACATTTGATGAGGTTCTTTTTCGCCTTTTCCAGCAGCCAATTTTGTACTTCCACCACATCCGGCTCGCAATCTTCCAGCCGGAAGACTTTGCGGTGTCCTACCCGCCGCGACGGATCCAGGTAAATGCAGTCAAACGTATCAACGGCCTGACTTTGCAGATATGCTAAGCCATCCGTTACCCTGAAATCGATGTTGTGTACGCCCAATTGAAAAGCATTATGCCGGGCAATTTGCGAAAGTTCCCCGTTTGTTTCGCAATGGACCACCGCTTCTGCCCTGCCGGCAAAAAAGAGGGAGTCCACCCCCATCCCTCCCGTGAGGTCTGCTACGCGTGTTCCGGGAGAAATAAGGCTGGCCTTATAATCGGCCGTAACCTGTGACGATGCTTGTTCCACAGAACGCTTTTCCGGATAATAGATACCGGGAGTTTCATACCAGCGCGGCAGTTTTTTCCGGCACCGCTGGCGGGAGTCCAGTTGCTGAGCAAGTTCAAACGCAGACACGTCCGGAAAAGGACTCTTCTGCAGGGCTATCTCCGTAGGTGCGGCCGCCTCACGCTCACGCAGGTAATGCTGTACTTCTGGTGTCAGGATGTTCGGGTTCATATGCGTTACCGATCCTCATGCAGCACCAATTGTGCAATGTTTGAAAACGAAGCTTCGGCGGCCTTGATCTGTTGCATCTGTAACCGTTCCAGCAGTGCCACGTCAACCCCAATAGCCTCCTCGAATCCCCGGTATAACCCGTCCAACGTCACCGTACGGTTTATACCGGCCACGCCCCATGTTTGCAGGTAACTGTTGAGTTTAGGCACGACCACCCCTACATAGGGCACGGCGTAACTCATGGCCGTAATCGCGCCGTGGAGACTTGTGCCCATGTATGCCTTTGCATGGGAAATCAAACACATGATGTCCCAGATACTGACTTCCTCAAATACGGTACTTGGATGTTTCAGCAACGGAGCGATGCGTCGCAGGGCCAGGTGATCATCGTGATTGAGCGCCTTCCCGATGGGGCAAAGACAGAGGCGAACATCGGGATAATGCGCGGCAATGGCATCCAGTTGTTCAGCAATACGCGCTTCGTTCGTTTTGGCGTGGTTGTTTTTGATCTGAAAAAATAAGTAATTTCCCTGATTTTTGTGCACATAGTCCGCAATGGGCGGGGAAATCCGGTTGATAAGTACAGAACGCGGATAGAATTTAGACATCAGGATAGCCGAATCGGGGTACAGCACGGTTTCTACATCCTGGGCTTTTAAGTTATTTTGTGTAGCCTCATCCCTGACGGCAAAATAGTCTACCTGACGCAACCGATCACGCAGACGCGGATAGCGGTCAAAGATCGCAGGATTCAATTCCGAGCCACCAAGGGAATTGAAAACCACATGGTCCACACCCTTGAAATCCGAACGGGTAAACACAAACGGCAGCTCCGTCTGCCCGTGCAAAATCCTTTTGGCCAATGCATTGAGATCAAACACCTTATTTAGGCGGTCGTGAAAACGCCGCGTGCGCTTAAATGTTTTGTTGAGCGACAAAAGCAACGAGCTCCACGTAACCGCCACTGCCTCGCCCCCGGCCACAATGATGCTTGTATGCCCCGAATGCCGGTTGCATTCGTTATAAAAGTCGCGGATATCTTTCGTAGGCTTCCCTCCCAATGCCCGGAGGTCGCTGCTGACAATGCCGAAATAAGACGCGTCAAAAGGCTTGCCGTACGTATTGAGCTGCTCCTCGATAACCAGGGGAAATAATAGATCGCCGTAATTGAAACGGTCGAATGCACCGATAATTAAGATATTGTTTTTAGCTGCCAAAAGGATATTGTTTATTCATTATTGTGTAATTGCCAAATGGGCGAAGATGCCCGCAGGCTGTTTACCGTTTCGGTCACTTCACAGATACAGGTTCGGATGTCTTCATCGGTCGTGAATCTTCCTAAGCTGAAACGGACGGAAGCGTGTGCGTCCGCATCTGACAGCCCCATGGCCTTCAACACATGGGACGGATCCCGTGTACCGCTTACGCACGCCGATCCGGAAGATAGCGCGATATCCGGAACCCCCACCATCAGTTGATCGGCCTTGAGATGCCTGAATGCGATGTTGCTGACATTGGGCAGCCGGGGGCTACCCAGTCCGTTTACAACCGTGGCGGGAAGCCTGGTTAACCCGCTTTCCAGTTTATCCCGCAACGTTGCCAAACGCAACGATTCCGTATCCATTTCTTTTTGGGCGATGCTGGCCGCTTCCCCCAGCCCGACAATACCGGGTACATTCAGTGTTCCCGCACGGAGTTTATTTTCCTGCCCCCCGCCATGCAGCAGGACGCCGGTCTGTATGCGCTTGTTCCGGCGGCGGATATACAATGCCCCTACCCCTTTGGGGCCATAGAGTTTGTGCGCGCTCAGGCAAAGCAGGTCCACCCCTATTTCCGTAACATTCACCGGAACTTTCCCCACCGATTGGGTTGCATCGCAGAAGAAAAGCACATCACGGCGCATCGTAATCTTCCCAATGTCACGCACGGGATGCAGCACGCCGGTTTCATTATTGGCATGCATCAGCGCCACCAGTACGGTGTCGGGGCGGATAGACGCTTCCAATAATGCCAGATCAAGTGCACCCGAACCGGATACCGGCAAATAGGTAACCTCAGCCCCCTGCTTTTCCAAATAGGCAAAGGTGTCCAGCACCGCTTTGTGTTCAGTCTGGCACGTAATGAAATGCCGGCCTTTGGTTTGATACCGCTCAAAAACGCCTTTCAATACCATGTTGATGGCTTCTGTAGATCCCGATGTAAAGGTAATTTCCTTTTCGGTGGCTCCGATGAGTGACGCCACCTGCCCCCGCGCCTTTTCCACGGCGGCGGCAGCGGCCCGACCGGCCCGATGGGTCACGCTGGATGCATTGGCAAACTGCGTGGTCAAATAAGGCATCATCGCCTCCAGTACCCGCGGATCGAGGGGTGTCGTCGCATTGTTATCGAGGTATATGAGCCTATCCATGCTGCGAATTTATAAACAATTTTAGGGTAACAGTTGTTCTATCATCGTAAACTTTATAGAAAACAACGAATCCAGATGAAATTCACAAGAAAAGCAAATGCCAATTGGCAGGGCACCGGAAAGGACGGAAAAGGCAGCGTATCTACCCAAAGCAAGACGTTAGATCATACCCAGTATTCCTATAAAACCCGGTTTGAGGATGGTGTGGGAACAAATCCCGAGGAACTGATCGGTGCCGCCCATGCCGGTTGTTTCACCATGCAGCTCAGCTTCCTGCTCAGCGAAAAAGGATATACGCCCACTAACCTCGATACCGAGGCTAGCGTAACTTTTGAAGACGGCAGCATCACCGCGGTACACCTGAACCTCAAAGGCGACGTACCGGGTATTTCAGAATCCGAATTTAGCGAAATCGCACAGAAAGCCAAAGAAATCTGCCCGATTTCCAAATTACTGGACACCCAGATCGAACTGAATGCGGTTTTGGCTTAGCTGCTGAGAAAAAATCTAGTATACGACCTATTGCGGATAAAAAGGAATTTATCTAAGTTTGCCTCCGTAAAAAATCTCAGTAGCCGACGTAGCTCAGCTGGTAGAGCAACGCATTCGTAATGCGTAGGTCGTAGGTTCGAATCCCATCGTCGGCTCGCTCTTCAAAAAGCGAAAAAAGGTGTGTCAAATCCGGCACACCTTTTTTTTATGAATTACCCCAGCAGACACAAATTAACCCTAAAATAACACAGCATTTCTCTGCCGTTAGCTTCTGATTTCCAAACAGAAGGATCAAGATCTATTAAATTTTTCATCTTTTTTTATTTTTTTAATAAGTTATTTCTATTTTTATCATTTATTAAAATGTACACGTATCCTATTGACGATCAATATAAAAAACAATTTAATCACAAAAAAAAGCGAATTATATGAGAAAATAAAAACACACATCCACAGAAAACACACATTTTAAACACACACACATTTCACAAAATGGTCCTTTGAAGACTAACTAAAACGCTTTAGTAAGGCACCCAATTAAGATCAATATTTTGATCGTAAACTTTTATGAACAAATTAAAACCAACTAACGTATGAGACGCATGACGTTTATCAGTAGCATGGCTATGCTCACCACTATTGGCGGATTGCTATGTGGCAACGGAGCAATGGCTTCTTCTCTCCACGTGACGACTGCAAAAGACAGTCACACCACGGCCAATCAACAACAAACCATAACGGGTATCGTGACCAGCGGAACCGACCAAAGCCGCTTACCCGGTGTATCAGTTATAGTAAAGGGCACCCAAAAGGGGGTTACCACCAATGAACAGGGGCAGTATACCATTGAAGCCGAGGCTGGCGACATTTTGGTGTACAGCTTTATCGGATACATCTCCACAGAACAAGTAGTAGGCAACCAACATCAAATAGATGTGGTGCTGCAAGAAAGCGCTCAAGATCTAGATGAAGTAGTAGTAGTTGGTTACGGTACGATGCGCAAATCAGACGTAACGGGCTCTATCTCCATCGCCAAAGGCGAAGACATGATCAAGGCGCAGAACTTCAGCGCATTGGACAACCTGAGGGGCAAAGCTTCCGGGGTAAACATCTTCTCCAACTCCAGTCAGCCGGGCGCTTACGCAAACCGTGTGGTCATTCGCGGTACCGCCACTATCAATTCTTCATCCAACCCATTATACGTGGTAGATGGGGTGGTGATGGAAGATTTCCAGTTAATAAACCCGAATGACATCGAACGCATCGAAGTATTGAAAGACGCCTCATCGGCCGCCATATATGGTGCGCGCGGTGCAAACGGCGTAATCCTGGTCACTACCAAACGGGGCAGTAAGGATGGACGGAAAACAATCAGTTACCAAGGTTCCGTCGGCTTTAGTTCTCCGCAACGACTGATGAAAGTGCTTGATGCAAATCAGTGGGTGGAAGCATTTATGACGGGTCTGGAAAATGAGAACACCTACCAAGGTAAATCCTGGTCGCTGAATAAAACGGACTGGTTTAATGATCCTACTTATTTTGATAGCAACGGCAATCCGTTGTACAACACCAATTGGCAGGAAGAAGCAACCCGTACTGCAGCATCACACAATCATCAGCTGAATATCCAGCAAGGTGATGAAAAATCCTCTACCGGAGCCTTTTTAAACTATACCGATCAACAAGGAATTGTCAACAACACGTTCAGCAAGCGGATCAATGGTAAATTGGCCTATGATTCCAAACCCCTGGATTGGCTATCTACCAGTGTAAACCTATTGGTAAACCACGCCTGGGGTCGCTATACACCGGAAGACGGTGGTGGTCAGGATGCTAGAAGAACCATGATCGAAATGCTGCCCTGGCTTCCGATCTATCAACCGGATGGCCAATACACATCCTCTTCGTCTTCATCGATAACCGACGTTCTCGGGTTCGAGGGTATGTCTAACCCGGTTGCCATCCTCGACAAACAAAAACGCATGCGTTACAATACGCAGATTTTTGGTAATGCGGCATTGACATTCCACCTGGCAGACGGACTGGACCTGAAAACCCAATTCGGTGTTGATAACCACCGGAAAGACTACAAAGGTTATTCTTCCATTATATTGAACAACATCTCCAGACCGAATGGTTGGGCTGAGATTCAGCACACAAATACGTTTTACTGGCAGGAAGAAACTTACCTGACCTACAATAAGACTTTCGACAGACACCGCATCAATGCGATGGCCGGACTTTCTTGGCAGGAACGCACCTATGAATACGATGCCTCGCGCACCGAAGGATTCACGGATGATTTCTACGAGTGGAATAACATGGGGGTCGGCAGAACGCCTTCGTCTCCCTCATCTAGCTGGAACCAGTGGCGGATGAATTCCTATTTCCTGCGCGCCGCGTATTCCTACAATGACAGGTATTCATTGACCGTTACCGGACGTTACGATGGTTCGTCCAAATTCGGCGCAAACAACAAATACGCCTTTTTCCCATCGGCTGGTCTGGCATGGAATGTTTCTAACGAGGACTTTATGCAAGACAACACCTTTATCAGCAATTTGAAATTGCATACCAGCTATGGTTTGACCGGTAATTCTGAAATCGATCCTTATTCAGCACTTGCAAATGTGACCGCCGGCACGTATCTGCTGGATGGTACACGCGCCCCTTACTCCTACCTTGGTACCATGTCCAACCCAGACCTGAAATGGGAAAAGACAGGAACGTATGATGTCGGCGTAGAATTGGGTATTCTGCAAAACCGACTGAACTTTGACGTATCGTATTATAACCGGACAACAACCGATCTGTTGCTTGGCGCACCGCTGCCAAACTCCACTGGCTTCTCTTCCGTCATGAAAAACATCGGATCGGTACGGAACCAGGGGGTGGATATTATGGTAACTGCCAGCCCTGTTTCAACAACCGATTTCAACTGGGATATCACCCTAAATGGGAACTACAATAAAAACGAAGTGCTGAAATTGGGTGATAACAACGAAGATATTCCCCAAAACAGTTGGGTAGGCGGACCAAACAGCATTATCCGCGTAGGCGAGAACCTGAACAGCTTCTACGGTTACGAACGCTATGGTGTCTATACCATCGAAGACTATGAGGCCGGAGATGCCACATTAGCCCAGGTGGGAAGAGCCAAGCGTTCAACCACGCAGCAGGTACTAGGCAAGGGAATGCCAGACTGGACCGGAAGTTTCATCAATGCCCTCAACTACAAAAACTTTGACCTGACCGTCGACCTGCAGTTTGTATACGGGGTAGAAACCATGCAACAATTCTTCCACTCCACTTACGACCGGTTCGGTATCACGAATGGCCTGGAAACCATCCTGACCGATGCATACAACGGCTCTAATCCCAATACCATGCAGCAAGCCATTTACCTCACCAACAATGGCCATGCGGGCCAGGACACCAACGTAGACTCCCAGTGGGTCACTGACGGTTCTTACCTGCGTTTCAATGTAATCCAATTGGGCTATACTTTTGAATCTAGCTTGTGTAAAAGATTAGGCATTTCCGCACTGAGGGTTTACGCGAATGCCAACAATCCCTGGTTAATTACATCCAAAGATTTTCAGGGTTACGACCCCGAAGGCACCTCGCTCGGAGACAGCAATAAATTCGGACAGAACATGGTTTTCTTCTCCTACCCGAGAGCGAAATCATTTATGTTTGGGATGAATATTACTTTGTAATCAATAAAGAGAAACGTTATTATGAAAACTAAAAATATAGCAATTGCTTTACTGAGCAGCACGTTTATCTTCGGCTCCTGTGAAAGCTTCTTAGACGAAGCACCCAGATCTGCCGTTACGTCGGTTGCCTACTACCAAAATGAAGCACAGGCGCAGGGACAGGTTAATTCGTTATACCGGATGGGCGCTCCATTGCGCTACGCATCGGCAGGAAGTGCCTACTTGGGGCCAAATGCCTCGATCAACAGTATGCTGACGGGATATTTCACCAACAGCTACGAGGGGCAGGAATTGGTCTGCTTGTATTCAAGGGAACTGACCCGCCAAAATAACACACGTATCGTTTCCAATACAATGAACGGTATTTGGAATGAATGTTACAGGGCTATCAACATCGCCAACGCTGCGATCAAATACATCCCTGCGATTGAAATGGATGCGACCCTGCAAGCGAAGCTAGTTGGAGAAGCGAAATTCTTCCGTGCTTACAACTATTTCTATCTTGTGAAAACATTCGGCGATGTGCCGCTGTCTACCGAACCGTATGAGGCACCGTCAGACGACCTGTATCTGACACGCACAAGTGTGGCTGACGTTTATGGGCTGATAGAATCTGACTTAAAAGCAGCGGTGGATGTGCTGCCCAAAAGCACCTTTGCGAACAACGCACACCGTATCAGTCAATATGTAGCGGCGATGACCCTGGCCAACGTGTACTTGCAACAAGGAAAATTCGGTGACGCGGCAACTTCTGTGAAAATTGTGTTGGATTCACCCCATGGGCTCACAACGAACAGTGATCTGGCCCTAAACAGTGCCTATAACAAGCTGCGTAAAACAGACGATCTGGACGAATCGATTTATGCGTATGAATACGATGGAACAATCAGCAACAGCGGTTGGTGGCCAACCTACGCATTCAGTTCCTCAGCGACTTCTGTGTTTTCAAGTTACTCCATCTTTGAACGCGTATATGGTCCTACAAATCGCTTTTTGAATGTATATAAATCAGATGATTTGCGGATACAACCCAACCAGTTTTTCCACTGGAAATATACCAACCCCAACAACGGAGCAACGTGGACGTCCGAACAAGCCGGTATCTGGTATTATTTTGACGAGGATGCCGTACTGAACAGCGGAAGGGGTACCAAAGACTGGAACCTGTACCGTTATGCAGAAGCACTGTTGATTGCCGCAGAATCCATCGCCCGTTCATCCGGGGTGAACGCAGAAGCAGCGGGATATTTGGCACAAATCAAAGCACGGGCAGATATTAACGGAAAAACTGCAGCCGCCTATACCGCAGAACTTCAAGGCTTATCGGCCGATAACTTTGTAAAAGAGGTTTGGACGGAACGCTTGCGGGAATTGCCGCTAGAGTTTAAATTGTGGGATGACTGCCTACGCACAGGTATGTTCCCGGTAATCTCTGCCACGGTAAAAGGACAGGTAGACTACCAACCGCTGGTTGGCGCACAAAACGGCTCAGGTGCTACTTTTAAAGAAACCGATTTGCTGTGGCCCATCTCGCTGGATGAATTGCAACGCAATCCGAAATTGACCCAAAATGACGGGTATCAGGACATTGCGCGGTAAGCCCCGGGCATAAAAAAACCGTCCCGAAATACATCGGGACGGCCGCCCCCAATGGGGTTAGGGGGCTATCAACCTAAACCTATTCCTTCTTTAGCAATTCCAATGCCAAAATTTTGGCGATCGGGAATTATCTTAGGCAAGACTTGCTTTCAATTGTTCCAATAAATCTTCGGAAGGAGCCTTACGCGGTTTCATCTTGCGCACGGTTGGTCGTTTCCCTTTTGCTTTCGCACGGATAATTTTCATCAGTTCCTTGCTGTACTCATCGCGGTACGATGTGATATCGAAATCGCTGGAATACCTCTTGATCAGCTGTACAGCCATGTCCATTTCCGGCTTAGCGATCTTGATACGCTGACCGGGCTTGATCTCATCAACAGATCGGATTTCCTCTTCAAACCGTAGGGTATTCAGCAACAGTATGCCTTGATGAGGCCGGATGACAGCAAGACTCTCGGTATTACGCATTACAAAAGTGGATAAACCTGCCATTTTCGTCTTTTCCAGGGCATTCAGCAAGAGTACATATGCCTTTTCCCCTCCTTTTTGCGCCTGTAGGTAATATGGGCTTTCGAAATAAATGCTATCAATATCGGCTTCCTTAACAAACGATTTCAGGTTGATTATTTTTGTCTTTTCCGGACTGGCTTCCTCAAAATCAGCATCGTCAAGTACAATGTAATTGTCATTCAGCATATATCCTTTTACGATTTGATCCCAGGCAACCTCTTTTCCCGTCTTTTCGCTCACCCGTTTGTACCGGATACGCGAATGGTCTTTGCGGTCAAGCATATCAAAATCAGGCCTGCTGTCTGTCGTTGCACTGAATATCCGTATCGGAATATTGACCAGCCCGAAGCCAATGGCTCCTGTCCATATTGCTCTCATTGTCGTACTTTTTGAAAGTACAACAATGAAAGCAGTATAAATGTTGTCAGTTAATTCGGAATAGGGTTAGCTGATCTCTGCGCCGACGCGTTCCAGCAGACGTTTGGTGGCCAGAATGCCTTCCTCCTCGCTGAGTTGCTCTCCCTCGTATTCTATGCCAATATAACCGGTATACCCGGCATCCTTTACGATCTGTAGCATCTTCCGGTAATCGATATTGGATTCGTTACCGTTTTCATCGAAGACATTGCTTTTCGCGCTCACACCTTTTGCCAAAGGCATCAAATCCTTTACCCCCTGATATCGATCGTACTCGTAAAAATTACCAAAGTCGGGTAAACTTCCACAATTTTTCCTACCTACTCCCCGAAGTACAGCACTCAACCAATCGCCGTGAGAAGATATTCCGCCGTGATTTTCTACAATAACACTGATTCCGTAAGACGCTGCAAATTCACTCAGCCGTCCCAGACCATCGATGGCCGCAGCCTTCACTTCTTCGGGGGTACCTTCCCCTGCGGCATTGACACGGATGGCATGGCAACCTAAAAACTTGGCAGCTTCTACCCACTTGTAGTGGTTTTCAACAGCCTCTTTCCGTTCCTTTTCATTCGTGGAACCCAACGGACCTTCGCCGTCAATCATGATTAACACATTTTTAACGCCGTTATCGGTTGCCCGTTGATTCAAATCGGCCAGGTATTTTTTGTCTTTCGCCTTGTCTTTGAAAAATTGATTTACATACTCAACGGCGTAGATGCCGAATTTCTTTGCCGCCGTCTCCGGAAAATCAAGGTTGTCGAGCTTACCGCCGAAGAGCGTCTTGTGCAGCGACCACTCTGCCAACGAAATATTAAAAAATAATTTTCTATTGGTATGGGTTGCAGCAGAGAATGTTGACGTTGCAAATGCAGGAAATACAGACACACTCAATGCGCCTACTCCCAAGTGTTTCAAAAATGATCTTCTATCTGTCATCGTAATCTATTATTAGTTAGTAAATTCAATACCTTCAAATACGGCGGAGTATGGCTTAAATATTTGCCCAGCCATGTGCCAATACATCCGCGAGGTGCATCGTTTTAATCGGTAACTGATGTTTATCGATATATCCCTGAAGGTGCAACAGGCAGGATGAATCAGTGGAAATGATGAAATCAGCTTCCATTTCCAAGGCTTGGTGCACTTTCTGTTCAGCCATGGCGCTGGATATGGCTTCAAATTTTACAGCAAATGTACCGCCAAACCCGCAGCATGTATCGGTATGCTTCATCTCCACCAGCTCAAGACCATCCACTTTGCTTAACAACTGTCTCGGTTCATCCCTGATATGGCATTCGCGCAATGCAGAACAGGAATCGTGATACACCGCACGGCCTTCCAATTCAGCACCAAAGTAATCCTTTTTGAGTACATTCACAAGAAAATCCGAGAGTTCATGGATGTTTCCCTGTATTGCCCGGCAACGGTTATGGACGATTGTATTGGTAAATAAATTGTTGTAGGAATTTTTCACCATCCCCGTACAGGAAGCGGATGGCGACACAATCACCTGATCGTCACCAAAGTCATGCAGAAACTTGTGACCGACCTGTTTTGCTTCGTCCCAGAAACCTGCATTGTAAGCAGGCTGCCCGCAACAGGTCTGCTGCGGATTATAAACGACATTGCACCCAGCTTTTTCCAGCAAACGAACCACGTTGAACGCCGTTTCTGGAAACAACTGATCGATAAAACAAGGGATAAAGAGTTGAACCGTCATGCACAAACCTGATGTGGGAGCAAATTTAAGGTAATCTTCGAAAAATCATGCCGAAATAGCTAAAACTGCCTAAGCTACCGCCGGTTTTTAACCAACGGTAACATTCTTCCCAAAAGAACCAGGCCGATCACGAAAAAGATACCCAGACATAGCGCCGAATAGCGGATATTATTTGTCACCTGCTCAATCAACGCAAAGGAAAAAAGTCCAATCACAATCGCTACTTTCTCTGTGACGTCATAAAAACTAAAGAATGAAGCCGTGTCGGCCTCGTCTACCGGAAGCATTTTCGAATAGGTGGAACGGGAAAGTGACTGTATCCCTCCCATCACTAACCCTACCAGTGCAGCCAGGATGTAAAACTGCACTTCATGGTCAATGTAATAGGCAGAAACACATATCCCGATCCAAATGCAAACCACCAGCATCAATACCCGTACATTCCCGATGTAATTGGCCAGCAACGACATGAGATACGCACCTCCGATGGCGACCAACTGAATAATCAAAATCGTAGCGATCAGCTTGGGAGCTCCCAAGTGCAATACTTTCTCGCCAAACGCGGCGGCAACGATCATAACGGTCTGAACACCCATGGCATAAAAGAAAAATGCCGGCAAAAAACGTTTAATCTCCGGTATTTCCCTCAGCCTGGTCCACACATTGCGCAATTCCGCGAATCCTTTGCGCAGCACATCGTTGGTAACACGCTGCCCGTTCCGCCGGTCTTTTGGCAACTTCGCGAACGGAATCTGTGAAAAGCCAATCCACCAGAGTCCTACGAGCAAAAAAGACAGCCGTGGCGCGAAACTGGGGTCGGTAATGCCGAACCATTCCGGTTTCAGGATAAATACAAAACAAATGATCTGAATGGTGACACAGCCCACATATCCGTAGGCGAACCCCTGTGCGCTCACCCGATCCTGCTGGTCGACCGTGGCGATCTGCGGCAGATATGAATTATTGAATAAGACGCCCCCCACATAGCCCATTGCCGCCAGGGTAAAACAGATGATGCCCCACTCCAACGTTTCCAGCTTAAAGAAAAACAACCCCATGCACGCAATCCCGCCCAGGTAGGTGAACACCATCATAAAAGCCTTCTTATTTCCTTTGAAATCAGCTACCGACGAAAGGATGGGGAGCACCAATGCCATAAACAGATAGGCGAATGAGAGTGCAAAATTCGACAACGCCGTGTTGACAACACTGACTCCGAAGAAGCGTACCTTGTCACCATGCGCTTCTGTATAAGTAATAGCCGTATAGTAAGCCGGAAAAATAGTGGAAGTAATCACAAGATTGTACGCGGAATTTGCCCAGTCGAACATGGCCCATGCGCGTATGGTGGATTTGTGGTTTTTTAGCGTCGACATGTACGTAATTGAAGCAGCTAAGATAGCTAAATCCACGGTTTATGAAAGCGGGAACGTAAAAAAAGGGAATCCGGCCAAGAAGATTATCCGGATTCCCTGGGTCTGGTTTTGTTTTAATTGATAGGCTACATTAATTCCGCTCCAATTCGTTCCAACAGCATTTTCGTTTTAGCGATCCCCTCATCGGCCGGTAAACGATGTCCTTCGTATTCGATGCCGACGTACCCACCGAATCCCGCATCCTTGACCTCGTTCAATACACGCCGGTAATCGATGCTGGTTTCAAGGCCATACTCATCGAAATCGTAGGTCTTCGCACTCACGCCCTTGGCAAACGGCATCAATTCTTTGATACCTTGGTAGCGGTCGTATTCTTCAAGACACTCAGCCGCCATATAAGCTTCAAGCGTCTGCTCCTGCGGTTCGGCCCGCCGTATGCAAAAATTGCCAA
The DNA here is from genome assembly GCF_014642075.1 of Parapedobacter defluvii. Classification (GTDB taxonomy): domain Bacteria; phylum Bacteroidota; class Bacteroidia; order Sphingobacteriales; family Sphingobacteriaceae; genus Parapedobacter; species Parapedobacter defluvii. The sequence goes on from NZ_BMIK01000020.1 coordinate 28,065, forward strand.
CGTCGGGCAGGGCTCCGCAATTGGGCCTTCCAACGGCTTTGAGCACACCGCTCAGCCAGGCACCGTTGGATGAAAGCCCCCCATGGTTTTCAACGATCACCGCGATCCCATGGTCATCGGCAAATGACGACAGCTCGGTAAGGCTCTCGGCCACATACTTCCGTAGGTCATCTGCATTGCTTTCCCCGGCGGCATTTACACGAATGGCATGGCAACCCAGAAATGCGGCGGCTTCCACCCATTTGTAATGGTTTTCAACTGCCGTATGTCGGGCCGTAGTATCGGCGTCGCCGATATCCCCCTCCAAATCGCACATAATCAGCACGCTGGTGATTCCATGGTCTGCACATCGTTTTTTCAGTTCCCCCAGGTATTTCCGGTCGTTTGCCCTATCCATGAAAAACTGATTGACATATTCCACGGCGTCAATCCCGAACTTCTCCTTTGCATACATTGGAAAATCCAAATGATCCAATTGTTTGCTGAAAAGCGCACGGTGCAACGACCACTCTGCCAACGAGATCTTGAAAAACAGATCAGGCGAAGACTCTTCAGCAGCCTGCCCCGGCTTTCCCGCCGAACCGCATGAATACCCTGCTATCATCGGTGCAGCTGCGGCAACGGCAACCCCGGCACTTATACGTTGAATAAATTTCCTTCTGGAAAGCATAATCAATACCCTGTATTTTGTGTCAATGTTCCTCCGCTTCTGTCGATTTGTTCCTGCGGTATCGGGAACATCGTATTCTTTTCGCCAAAATTAAGGCCACCGTAAAGCCTGCCGAAGGTTTCGCTGAAGCCCCCCTCAAAAGCCGAATAGCTTTCCAGTACATCCTTCGCTATGCCCCAACGTACCAGGTCAAAATACCGGTGTCCCTCTAGCGCCAATTCCAACCTACGTTCGAAACGGATGGCATCCAGGGCGTACTCTTTCGTAGCGAATGCCGGGTAGGGTTTTACGTTATACGCGGCGGCATCAGTACCGCCGATTTTTTTTGTCGGAAGCTTAGCCGCCCGGTTCCGGACATTATTAACTCTGGCCAGTGCGTATTCCAAATCGCCCGTTTCCGCGGCACATTCCGCTGCCATCAGGTAGACATCTGCTAATCGGATAATCTGGACGTCCAGTGCGGTCACGTTACCACCATTATCTAGGTTTCCCGTAAAATCAGCTTTGTCCAACAACCGTTTGTAGGACACAAACGGTCCGTGAGAGGCAGGCTCACGTAGCCACGCATCGCCCGGGAAGATTCCCCAATCGTGATACGGAACCCCCCTGCGCCCTACGGTGTAATCAAGCCGCGGATCCAACGCAAGGGTTTTATCCACCTCATAATTTTCTTTAGCGCTTCCGGTTAACCCAAAATCCGATTTATAGGGATTATTCCGATAGGAACCATCGAGCATAGGCAGTCCCAGCGTCGTGACCCGAAACGCATTAACTAAATCAAAAGAGGGATTAAAAAAGCCACAACAGTTCATTGGGGTTGGCGAATTCTGTAGCCCGGCTAGCATATCGCCCACATTGGCGTTGTCGCCACTCCCGTTCGGATTGATGGCGTGCTGTGCAGAAAAAATCGTCTCGGGTCCATTTTCTTTATTGACATCAAAATTATCCAGAAAATTCAAACTTTCCAGATCTGGCCTTACAGCGATAACATCTTTAAACAGCGCAAGTGCTTCGGCAAATTTCCCCTGGTACAGGTACAGCTTTCCCAGATAAGCTTTGGCGGCAATGCCGTCTACCCTCCCTACTTCACCCAACGGCTTTGTGTCAGGCAGATTCTGCGTAGCAAACTGGAAATCGGCCTCAATCATAGGCAGGACATCCGTATTATTCGGGACCTTGGCGGCATCGGCCGTCGAGACGTTTTCGTCGATATATGGGATATTTTTGAACACCCGCCAAAGGAAAAAATAATAATGCCCCCGGAGCATCTTCGCTTCCGCTTCAATTTGGGCTGCCCGTTCGTCCGAGAATTTCTCGTCAGCAGTTTCCTGTACAATCTTCAGCTGGCGCAGCGTGGTGTTGCACCGAATGATACCTTCGTAATAATTACGGTACATGGTGGCCAGGTGCTCATTGACCGGAATAGCGGTATGCTTTTCGACTTCGAGCATCGTACCTTGGTCACCTGCTTCGCTTCCCTTATGTGCATCTCCGCCGGCAACGTCCCCGAAAAGCCACTGGCTAGGGGCCGACCCATAATTGCCCCAGGTCCCATCCCGGTTGCCATTCATCAAACCATATGCTCCGGTAAGCAGCCACTCCACTCCCTTGGTACTGTTCAGCTGCTCATCTATCAATTGTCCCTGCGGTGTGCGGTCTAAGAAGTCTGAACTGCATCCGCCGACAACCATCGCCATCACCGAGACTAAGATTATTTTATATCGTGCTTTCATTATTGAAAAGTTTTATTGTTCATGGTAGTAATCCAAAACCTAAACGCCGATAGCTCAAAACGTGACACTCAACCCCAATAAATACTGGCGTGGTACCGGATAGACGCCCATATCCACCCCCGGGCCGGTGAAACCCGTAGATCCATATTGGCTCACCTCCGGATCCATACCACTATAACCGGTTAGGGTAAACAGATTAGTAACGCTGGCGTATACCCTTAGATTAGATACCCGACCCTGAAACATGCGATCCGCAGGCAGGGAATACCCTATTTGCAGATTTTTCATCCGAAAAAAGCTTCCATCTTGCACATAGTAGCTGGAAGACTGTCGCTCGATTGTAGGTGCATTGGCATAGGCCGACGGAATCATGCTCCCGGGATTGCTCGGGCTCCAAGCATCCAGCGTACGGGTGCTTACCGAACCAGGAAATGCGTAAAAGTCGGTATACTGACGAGTGAGATCAAACAGGTCATTCCCCTGCGACCCGTTAAAGAACATGCTGATATCAAACCGCTTGTAAGACGCACCCAAGTTGAGTGAATAGATAAAATCCGGATGCGGGTTGCCGATGATTGTCCGGTCATCCCCATCGATCGCATTGTCTCCATTAATGTCTGCAAACTTGGGGCCGCCCACGCGGGCTCCTTCATACGAAGCGCTGTTTGCAATATCATCCTCACTCTGGTATATCCCGATCATATCATAGCCGTAAAAAGCACCAAACGGCGCGCCTGCCCTTAATACCGAGGTCGTCACCTCACGCAGCGTGATGTAAGGCTGCTCTTTGACACCCGGTGCGAGCGCAATGATGTTATTGGTATATTTGGTAAAGAATACGCCCACGTCAAACCGGAAGGCATCTTCACTCATATCACCCACATAATGATAGTTTAAGGCAAGTTCTATACCGGCATTCTGCATATCGCCGGAATTGACATACGGTGAGTTACCTGTACCCACGGCAGCAGCAGGTTGCGGTACCGGGTACAGCACATCGCTTGTGCGCCGGTCAAACCAGTCAAACGTACCATCGATCGAATTATTGAACAACGTAAAATCAAGTCCCACGTTTAGTGATTTCAGCTCTTCCCACTTCACGGACTGGTTATCGTAGTCGCTGGTCCACAATCCACTGGTCAGACCGTTGCCCCCACCAATCGGGTAAAACGACGGATTGACCCCCGAAGCGTACCTTCTCATAAATTGGAATGAGGGAATACGTTGATTTCCCGTAACACCATAGCCGGCCCGGATTTTGAGGTCATTCACCCAGGAAACCTGTTTCAGAAAGCCTTCGTTGGATACCCGCCATGCGATACTGGCAGCAGGGAACGTACCGTAACGGTTTTCAGGTCCGAAATTGGACGATCCGTCACGGCGCACCGTGGCTGACAGTAAATACCGGTCATCAAAACCGTATTCGACCCGGCCGAAAATGGAAAACAGGGAACTCTCACTTCCCTCACTGCCACCAACAGTGGTTGCAGCCGTATTGAGGTAATAATAATTGAGGTCGCCAGACACAAAAAAATCATTTCCATTTCCCGTCAACTGGTGATAGTTTAACTCCACTGCCTCCGTTCCAGCAAGGATCTTAAGTCTGTGCATCCCATTAAAGGTGTTTTCATAGGTGGCTGTGTTCGACCACGTCCACTCGGTATTGGTTCCCCGGTACTCACTCAAGGTATTGTTCGTAAAGCTACCTTCCGAGCGTTCCGGGTTTGGATACCCGATGGACTTGCCGTTGAAGTTTTCATGGCGTAGCCCGAAGGTCGTCCGGAAATTGAGTCCTTCTACCAGCTTCAGATCGGCAAAAGCACTTCCGAAAAACTGGCCACTTTTATTTGTATTATCCTTCTGTCGGTACAGCACCGCTAAGGGGTTATCGGCATTGCCCAACATGCTACCTTTGGTACCGGCAAAATTGCCCATGATATCATATACCGGCACAATGGTTTGGATACGATATGCCCAGCCAATTGCCGAGTCCTCGCCCTGGTAAGAACCGGATCGATTCTCATTGACGCCGAAGCCGTGGCCGTTGGTAGCGGAATACTGCATGTTTTCGCCAATCGTAAGTCGATCGTCCAAAAAAGTAAACTTGGTATTGCTACGGATGGTATACCGATCAAACCCGGTATATTGATACGTTCCCTCCTGCTTGAACGCACTTCCACTCAGTGCATATATCGCATTTTCGCTTCCGCCTAGGATGCTCAACTGATACGTCTGAATGGGTGCATTTTTTGTGATCTCATCGAACCAGTTGGTACCGGCCTGATTAGCGGGAACAATGGTGTAATACTGTGCGGGATCCATCACATAACGGTACTTCGCGGGATCCGCATCTGCCACGGTGATTTGATGCCCCATTTTGTCCCCGGCCAAGAGGTATTCGGGCAGTGTTGGATGATCCGGATCCGAACCATAATTCTGGCCGGTAGTTCCACTGGTACCGGGAGTTGCACCGGCATTTTTTTGCTGCCGGTAAACATACTCACCGTATTGCTGCGGGGTTAGCATTTTGGGGAATCGGCTCCGGTTTGGCGCCTGCGTACCGTAGTAGGTATCCAGCGTAATCTTGGGCGAACCTTTGCCCCCCTGCCTGGTGGTAACGATCACCACGCCGTTGTTAGCCCGAGCGCCATAGATGGAAGCTGCTGAAGCATCTTTCAGTACCTGCATGCTTTCGATATCATTGGCACTTAGCCAGCTTAGCTTCCCTTCATAGGGCATGCCGTCAATAATATATAGCGGATCATTATTATTGATGGTACTAAACCCCCGGATACGGATCTGCGGTGTAGCCCCGGGCGCTCCACTATTAATGATCTGCACACCGGTTGCTTTTCCTTGGAGTGCCTCAACGGGGCTCGCTGCCGGCTGCTGTTTCAGCCCCTTGACATCTACCACTGCCACCGATCCGGTCAGGTCTTTCACCCGTTGGGCAGAGTACCCCGTTACAACGACCTCATCCAATGTGCTCAACGAAGGTTGCAAAACAACTTCATAGATCCGTTTAGTACTATCCACCACAAATTCCGTGGTAGCAAACCCAATATAGCTCACTTCCACCACTTCTGCCTGCCGCACTTCCAGTGAAAAATGTCCATTACCGTCCGTGCTGGTACCACGTGTCGTTCCTTTAACTTTGATTGCGGCGCCGTATATCGGTTGCTTATCGTCACCGCTGGATACGCTGCCTGTAATTGTAAAATCCTGGAATAAATTGAAAAGAAGCACTTTGTCCTCTGATAACTGGTAGGTAATCCCCAGTGGTTTAAACACTCCCTCTAACACTTCAGATAACTCATTTTGCATGGCGGTGAGCTTGAGTTTCCGGTCGGCTTTGATTGCGGAAGAACTGTAGATGAACTTCACTCCCGCCTGTTCTTCCAATGCCGCGATCAGCTCTTTGATCGTCGTTCGTTTTGCGGAAAAAGCCACCCTTCTATCCAGCACCCCCTGTGCATCAGCCTCTTTAGCATAGGTCGAACAGATCACAAAAGAAGAGATGAGGGCATATAAAAAGGTTAATCTCATCGCTGTTTTGATTAAAGCAATAATTCGATCTTTTTTCATATTTTTGATCAATTTATGGTTCGTTAACTATAAACTTCCCAGCGTTATCGTGCTGGGATTCCTGGCCGGCAATACCCCCATATTGCCGGCTTTTTTTGGTTACGTCGGTGTGTTTTTTATCATAAGTCAGTCATTTGGTTATTAATAGGTTTGAATTAAATGCTTCATGCAATACCGCGCCCGCTTGCTTTCGGAATACGGTGTTGTACTCCCCAAAAACATCGTCTTTAAGAATCAATCGGAAAAGGTGCTCAGGTATGAGCATCCCTGAGCTGTGTCTACGTCTTATTTGTCTTCATGTGTCATATAACTTAGTGTGTTTGTGCATAATGTGTGTTTGTGGTATTATAATGTGTGTGTGTATAAAATCTTTATTTCCTTCTTAGAAAAATTGCTTTCCCGATTACTTCATAACGCGTATTGGTGACCGTACAAATAATATCCAGCTGCTTAAACAACCCTATTCCGCTGATGTCCCCCGTAAACGTGATCCCATCCAAACCGGTGTCAGCTACCACATCTAACGCGTATAAGTCACTTAATGTTTTGGCAAGTTCCGGCATGGAAATATCCCTGAATGTTTCATGCAGGATGGCATCCAACTGTTCGCTTACGGGCAGCGGGTTTTCGGTGATCGTTTCTTCAAGCGTTGTCTGCTGCAGCACGGCTCTTTGGTTGGTGGTCAGTGAAGCCTTATCAGGCGCAGACAGCATCCGTTTTACCAAGTGGTTCCTGCCCACATTGTAGTAAACATCTACCTTTCCGGAATAGACAATTACTTCTCCCTTTTCATTCCCTTTAGGGGCCTTGATCTTGAATTTGGTACCTACTACTTTGGTGATCATCCCTTCGTGGAATACCCAGAACGGATTGTCTTTATTGGCGGCTACCGCAAAAAAAGCGTCCCCTATCAAGCGTACTTCCCGATCGGTTGTTTTGAAACGCCTGGGATATTCCAATTGGGCACCCGGATACAGTTCAACAAGCGATTCGTCAGGAAGGATAACTTTCATGGTGGATTCTTCATTGTTTCTGACCTTTACGATCGTGGCCTCCGACTGTTTCGAAGAAGCAAATGAGGGTTGGATGGGATAACAGACAACCCGCAGGTATACCCACGTGCCAGCAACGATCAAAAACAGGGCGACAGATGCAGCCACCCACCACCAGCCTCTGTGCCGAGTCAGGTAACGGACTTCGGAGCTTGTTTCCGTATCATTGATTTGTTGGGAAATCTTGTTCCATATCGCATCTTCTATGGTAGCGACATTAGCCTCACTGATCCCATCCCCATGATATTCGTCAAGCATGTGATACCAATGATGGACCAATTGCTCTTCCTCGGGAGTACAATGTCCCTCCAGATATCGCTCCAACAACCGGTGAAAATTTTCCCTACTCATGGTTCGCTAACATTGGTTAGTTATAGAGTAGTCGCCCGAACATGGGATATCCCTAAAAAAAATTGAAAAAATTTTAAAAAATTTCCTGTACGAATAACAGGAATGGAAGGAAGTCCCTCAACACCAAGCGCATGGTCTTTAACGATTGCGTAATATGGTATTCGACAGCTTTTTCGGAAAGATTCAGTTTTCGGGCAATTTCTTTGACAGAATATTGTCCGTTGCGGCTCATCGTATAGACCGTTTTAGTCTTAGGTGGCATCATATCCACGCCTTTATCTATAGCGGCATTTAGTTCTTTAAGCCGATACGAGGCCTCTACCGGATTACCCCCCTCTTCCTGAACATGCAGAAGATGCTCACGGTATGCGCTTTCCCGCATCTGGGATTTCAGGTACGAAATAAACCGGAATCGCACCGCTACAAACAAATACGATGCGAGATTTTGTATAACGGCATCCTTCCGCTTTTCCCATAAGGAGACAAACACAGCCTGGGTGAGGTCTTCTGCCAGCAATGAGTCGCCAGATCGTCGCATGACCATCCGGTAACAACGCTGCCAGTGTCGCCTATATAATTCCTTAAAGGCAACTTGATCATCGTTACGGATCCGGTCCAGTAACGCTTGGTCCGATATCGATATGTAAGTAGATTCTGCCAACGAATAAAGGTTTGTTTTATTTGTTCATTGGTTTACGCAAACCTACCAACTTTGTTACATATATGCAAGGATTATCTCTATCTTTGGCATTTACACAGTATGGAGACACAGATACGCTTTTTTTCTTCATGGATGGCGGCATACGCACTCCTTTTATTCTTCAGTTGCGATGGCACACAGCGTTCGGGTGGAGTACCGGTAGGCACCGCTTCGGTAATCGCGACAGAAAAAGCTTCGTTTTATATTGACACATTATATACGGGTCTAGAAAACCCGTGGGGCATGGCCTGGCTGCCCGATGGCCGCATGCTCGTAACCGAACGTAAGGGAGAAATATGGATATTCGAAGCCGAACACTATACAGGCAAAAAGCTCACCGGATTGCCGGAAGTTTACCAACGTGGACAAGGCGGACTGATGGACATCCAACTCCATCCGCACTATCGTGAAAACGGATGGATATACGTAACCTGTGCAAAACCCGGAGATGGCGGGGGAAGTACGGCTTTGATGCGCTTCCGGCTAACGGGCACACAAATCAGCGATGTAGAAACCCTGTACCAAACCACGCCACTATCGGCATCAGGCGTACATTTTGGCAGCCGCATTGCTTTTGACAAGCACGGATATCTTTACTTCAGCACCGGCGAGCGTGGCACCAAGGAAAATGCACAAAATCTTTCCAACGATATGGGAAAAATACACCGTCTGCACGACGACGGCCGCATACCCGCAGACAATCCATTTACAAACCAGCCGGGGGCCAAACCCAGTATCTGGTCTTACGGACATCGTAATGTGCAGGGATTAGCCTATGACGAATCGGGAGATGTACTTTATGCAACTGAACATGGCCCACGTGGCGGTGATGAGCTCAACATCATCGAAAAAGGGAAAAATTACGGATGGCCCTCCATTACCTACGGAATCGATTATAGCGGGGCCATCATTTCCGAGCAGACGGAGCAGGAAGGCATGGAACAACCGATTCACTATTGGACACCTTCCATTGCTACCTGTGGGCTCCTGTATTACCACGGCGACCGCTATCCGGGATGGAAAGGCAATTTGTTTGCCGGAGCATTGGCACTTACCCACATAGCGCGGATTGAAGTCGAAAACGAGAAATACGTACACGAAGAAAAACTGTTGCAAAACATCGGGCGGGTGCGCTATCTTGCCCAAAGCCCGGATGGCCTGATTTTCGTATTAACGGAAGATCCGGGAATGCTCTTGAAACTTGTTCCGGCAGCGTAAGCAGGTTGAAATGATCCCATAGGTTTACCAAAAACTACGTATCTTTGCAACCATGAATGTTGACAGTTTGTTGGGGCGTGCGTTAAATTTTGAATTTCTTTCCATTGAGGAAGGAATTTATCTGCATAAGCATGCACCCGTTGCAGACCTATCCTATGTTGCCAACGAATTGCGTAAAATACAAGTGCCCCACGGCAAGGTCACCTGGCAGATTGACCGCAATGTGAATACGACAAATGTGTGCATTGCCAACTGTAAATTCTGTAATTTTTTCCGCCGACCGGGACACGAGGAAAGCTACATCACAGACATCGAGACCTATAAACGCAAGATCGAAGAAACCTTCCGATATGGAGGAGACCAGTTGTTACTTCAGGGCGGCCACCACCCGGATTTGGGATTGGCTTTTTACACCAATCTTTTCCGGGAGTTAAAGCAACTGTATCCTGCCTTAAAATTGCATTCACTTGGCCCACCTGAAGTGGCCCATATTGCCAAGCTGGAGGGGATGAGTCACATCGATGTACTTCGCGCCCTGAAAGAAGCGGGCTTGGATTCGTTGCCGGGTGCCGGCGCAGAAATATTGAATGACCGCGTCCGAAGGCTCATCTCCAAAGGAAAATGCGGGGGCAAAGAATGGTTGGATGTGATGCGGGCTGCGCATCAGGTCAATTTGCCTACCTCGGCTACGATGATGTTCGGTCATATCGAAACCCTAGAGGAACGATTCGAGCACCTTGTGTGGATCCGGCAGGTACAGGAGGAACGTCCAGAAGGCGCATATGGATTTATTGCATTTATTCCCTGGCCCTTCCAGGATGACGGCACGCTTCTCAAACGTCTCCGCGGAATTACCAACAATGTAACCGGTGAAGAATACATCCGCATGATCGCATTAAGCCGCATCATGTTGCCCAATATCAAAAACATTCAAGCCTCGTGGCTTACGGTGGGAAAACACGTTGCTCAGCTTTGCCTACACGCCGGGGCCAATGACTTCGGATCCATCATGATTGAGGAAAATGTCGTATCGGCTGCGGGTGCGCCGCACCGTTTTACTTCCAAGTCTATCCAAGACGCGATCCGGGAGGCCGGGTTCCAGCCTCAGCTCCGCACACAGAAATATGAATTCAGGGAAATACCGGATACGATGGTCGAACAAGTCATTGACTATTAAATAGAAACCGACTTGGAAAATGTCATTCAACACGTAGAAGCGTTGGTATATGCGTCGGAGTATGGAATAGGTGTGCCCGAAATTCAACAGGTGCTTGAGGCCGTATTAGGCGATCGCATTGATGAACAGCTAATCCTTGATGCCCTCGAAGATATTAAGGACCGTTACCTGAACAACAACCACATTCTGGAACTGAAATCCATCAACAATGGCTATCAGTTTTTGACAAAACCGCAATATTACAACACCATAAACCAGCTGCAGGCCCATCGGGCAAAAAAGAAGCTTAGCCAAGCGGCGCTGGAAACCCTAGCGATTATCGCCTATCGCCAGCCGATCACCAAGCTGGAAATCGAACAGATTCGTGGTGTCAATTGTGATTATTCGGTGCAGCGACTCCTTGAAAAGGAGCTCATTAAAATCGTTGGCAAAGCCGATACGCTGGGCAAGCCCATTTTATATGGAACCAGCGACTTATTCATGGATCACTTCGGAATTGACAGTACAGCAGACCTGCCAAAACTCAAAGAAATCGTGCAGGAAGGAGACAATGCCATCGGTGAAATCAGCGAGTAAAAGACTCAATATATTTTTTTTAAAAAAAGTGTTTTGATATCAAAAACTTGTTATTTTTATCCTATTAAAAATTAAAAACAATACGCTTTTACATGATTATGAAAACGCCAATGATGCATGACAATGAGTTAGCGATTATGGAGGATGACGTTTTGGTCACTTTTGCCGGTGGGCCCGATGATGAGGACGACGATTCGGATGACCTGTTCGAGGATGACGACAGCTTCGAATTGGATGAACTCGACTCGCTGGAAGAGTTTGATGATTTTGATGACGATGATGATTTTTGATAAAAAGCTTCGCGTTTGAGCAAAAACCATTACCTGCCAAGAACATAGGATTCTTAAGTATCCTTGCCGTACTGTGCAATTATTCCCCAACACATCTACTGCGGTTATGATTAATTATACCGAGTAGATGTGTGTGTAGTTAAAAATTACTCTCCGTTTTTTCTATGCAACTGTTCGTAAAGTTCGATCACTTTCTTTTGAAGTTCGATCACTTCAGCGTCACGTTCCTGAAGTTTTTTATGGGCAGCCGTCAACTCTGAAATGTACTTCTTCTCTTCTTCAGAGTCATTAGTGGCCAGCAATTGAACCACTGTCAGTCCAAATAAACGGGATATCTGGTCCAATCGGGATAGGTTAACATCGGTAATTCCGGTTTCAATCTTAGAAAATGCCGGTATCGATATATCCAGCCTTTTAGCTACGTCTTCCTGGCTCCACCCCTTTTGATGACGGAGGAGTCTGATTTTTTTTCCTAATGTATTCATTGGTGAGATGGTATATTGAATTTAAGTAGTTGTCATGATTAAATTAAATGTTTTTACCTGGCAAACTAATATAGTTAAAACTTTCACTTATATAGGAACTTATCGGCAAAATTAACAAGATTTATGCCACCATAATTTCCTGAACTCATAAGCAATAGATTCCGGCCGGTTGGGTTCATTGCCATGAGGTATTGCTTCATGCTTTCTACATTACTGAAATAGACGAGGTTAGGTTGATTAAAAGCCGCTTTTAGCATTTCCTCTGAAATGGCTCCGGCATTGCGTTGTTTCAACGATTCCTGGTTGATAAATACGGCTGGATATTCTGCCTCATGCATGGTATCTCTGTACTCTTTTAGGTACGCTTCGTTAAGGCTGCTATACGTATGCAATTCGATGATGGCCACCAGTGCCTTATCGGGAAATTGTTCTTTAAGCGCATGGATACTAGCCTTCAGCTTCGCGGGGGTGTGTGCAAAATCCTGATAAACCACGCTGTCGTTGTCGCTGGCTACGTATTCTAACCGACGGGAAGCACTCTTAAACTGCTTGATTGCCGCATAAAACGCCTCCCGCTCTACTCCCAACCATTCGCAAACGGTGAAAGCTGCCACAATATTGGATAAATTATGTTTCCCAAAAACCTGCAGGGGGATATCTCCATTGTTTGTATGGATATAGGTAATCCCCTTATTAATGGTATACTCCGGCGTACGGTATCCGTGTTTATTGATCTTGGATTGATCTTCAAGTACCAGTTCCCTGAGTATCTGATCTTCTTTATTATAAACCAGCGTACCCTTGGGTTCAATGGTTTTGATAAACAGCCGGAACTGGTTCACGTAATTCTCAAAAGTCGGAAATACATTGACATGATCCCACGCAATGCCACTGATAAGCGCAATATGTGGCTTATATAAATGGAATTTCGGGCGTTGGTCTATCGGTGAGGCCAGGTACTCATCACCCTCGATGATCATGAGCGGCGCATCCTTTGTAAGCCTGACCATGTGATCAAACTCATCGAGTTTGGCACCCACCAGATAGTCAAAATCACGTCCGATGGATTTAAGCACATGCATAATCATGCTGGTGATGGTGGTTTTTCCGTGACTACCACCGATAACGACCCGGGTTTTTTCTTTGGTCTGTTCGTAAATAAACTCCGGATAGGAGTAAATACGGATTCCCATCTCCTGTGCTTTCAGCAATTCGGGATTATCAGCCTTGGCATGCATACCCAGCACAACGGCGTCAATATCTGACGTAATACGTGTGGGGTCCCAGCCCGGCGGCGGAAGCAAGTTCTCGTTAGCGAGATTAGTCCGGGACGGCTCGTAGATATGATCATCTGAACCGCTGACTATATACCCTTTCTTAGCCAGTGCGATAGCAAGGTTATGCATAATGCTCCCACCAATGGCAATAAAGTGTACGCGCATAGTTAATCTCGTTTTCTAAAACATGCTGCTGCCCATCCATCCAATGAACGATGGGTATCGTATTCCAATGCATAGTTGGCTCCGGCAATCTGAAGCGATTCCAGGTCACCCCCTTCATAAAAGCCACTCACATACAGCACGCCGCCGTCATGCAATGATTTTGCGTACTGTTTCAATTGGTCTAATAACACATTTCGATTTATATTAGCTAATATGATGTCGAACTTTTCATCCACGATCCACTCCGTCGAGCCGCATTTTGTTACAATGTTCGTGATGTTATTCAGGGCCATATTCTCCACAACGCTATCAATACATACCGGGTCATTGTCAATAGCCCATATACGTGAAGCGCCCATTTTCGCCGCCAATATCGCCAATATGCCCGTACCGCATCCCATATCCAGCACCTCCTTTCCGTTGAACGACTCTTCAAGCATGTAACACATAACCAACGAAGTGGTTTGGTGGTGGCCCGTGCCAAATGCCATTTTAGGATCGATAACGATCTCGTAAGGATATGAAGGTTGGGCTGGATGAAACGTGGCCCGCACGTAACACTGGTCGGCTACGGTTACCGGCTCAAAATTACTTTCCCACACCGCATTCCAATTTTGAGGGAGTATTTCTCGCACGGCGTACGTAACCTCAAAACCAATGGGTTGGTGAATAAGCAACGATTCCAGGGCCTGTAGATCGAGTTGTTCAGAAGCGATGTATGCAGCGAAACCGTCATCACGCGGTTCAAATGTATCAAATCCGAGGCCTGCCAGATCATGGATCAATATGTCCTGATGCCAGGCCTCGCCACCTTTGCAGGTAAAACTTACTTCACTGTATTTCATGGACACGGCAATCCGCAGATTATAATTGAAAATCAGTGATTAAAAACTTTAACGATGTCGATAAAATCACGCGATTTCAAAGAAGCACCGCCGATGAGTCCGCCATCAATATCCGGCTGCGAGAAAAGATCCGGTGCATTTTTAGGATTGCAGCTTCCACCGTACAGTATGGTTGTACGTTCCGCCAAATCTTCAGTATACTGTTCTGCTACCGCATTACGGATGAACGCATGCACCTCCTGCGCCTGTTCAGGAGAAGCTGTGAGTCCGGTTCCGATTGCCCAAACGGGTTCATAGGCCAATACTACCTGCTGAAAAGAGTCGTTGGAAAGATGAAAAATTCCCTTTTTCAATTGCTCGCCAATGACTTCAAAATACCGGTCTGACTCTCTTTCTTCCCGTGTTTCCCCGATACAGAAAATGGGAATCAATTCATGTTTCAATGCCGCATCCACCTTTTTACCGAGCACATAATCGTCTTCACCGAAATAGGCCCGACGCTCCGAATGCCCCAGGATAACGTAAGCTGCTCCGGTAGACTTCACCTGTGCGGCCGAAATTTCACCGGTATAGGCCCCCGCTTCTTCAAAGTAGATGTTCTGTGCTCCCACAGCCACTTGAGACGCTCCTTTAGCCAATTGCGCAATGCTGTGTAAATGGATAAAGGGACTGCAAACCACAACTTGCTGATGGCCCATTACCTCATCTTTGGCCATGTTTACAATTTCCGAAAAAAGACTCACTCCCTGTTGATAGTCGAGGTTCATTTTCCAGTTTCCAGCTACAATTTTGTTTCGCATGATGCTTATTATTCTATGTAAGTAATTAATTAATATAGGTTTGATTCCGGTATTTCCGGGTCAATTCAAACACAGTGGTCAGCAATCTCTTTTCCATTTCAGTAAATTCGAGATTACGCCGCTGGTATACCAACGATGCCGTTTCAAAGAATTTATCCAGCCGGTAGGTGGAAAAACCTTCCGGACTTCCCCACGAAAAATCGGGAATGAATGTCGGTGGCATCTCTCCTCCGAAAAGAGTAGCCCCCACTCCCACCACCGTACCTGTATTCAATGCGGTATTGATGGCACACCGTACATGATCGGCCATAATGGCACCGCAAAACTGCAAACCCGAATCCCGGTAATCCGAATGCTGATAATCGTACAAATGCACAGACTTATAGTTATTCTTCATATTGGAATTGTTGGTATCCGCGCCCCAGTTGCACCACTCTCCCATCACCGCGCTTCCCAAGTAACCATCGTGTCCCTTGGCCGACCTTCCCCATATGACGCATGTATTCAACTCACCCCCTACCCTTGAATAGGGCCCTACCGTCACGTTGCTGTAGATCCTCGCTCCCATCTTTACCTGAGAATGCTCGCCCAGTGCAAATGCCCCTCTGATGTGGCTTCCCTCCCATACTTCACTGTTTCTGCCAAGATAAATGGGGCCCATCGTGCTATTGAAGGTAGCAAATTCCGCCTTTGCTCCCTCTTCGGCAAAAATTTGTTCGCCCAGAAAACGATTGCTGTTGGAAAGCGGTGCAGAGGTCCGCCCTTTGGTAAGCAGATCGAAGTCCAAACCGATTTGTTGGCCGTTATTCAGAAATAGATCTTCCGGATGGTTTATTTCCACCACGTTATGCTCATAGACAACACGCGAAAAGCGCTGAATAGCAGTTGGATTCCAAGGGAACAAATCTCCCGCGTCGCCACGAACCGCGATCATTTCGCTGCCTGACGTCAGTACCTGCCCCCCACGCAATGCATCCACCGCATCGAATAGCCGGCTATCCGGACAGCAATTGCCGCGGATAAGCAATACATCTCCGGATACTTCCCCAAGCGGATACTTTTCTGCCAGGTAATCTTCACTTAAAAATGAATAAGGAGCATTCCACCGTTTTGCCCATTTCTCGGCTATCGTCAATATCCCGACACGCAGATCGGCCACCGGACGCGTCAATGACAACGGATACAGCCCCATCCGCCATTCCGCATTGTCAAATAGAACGATATGCATAGGTCTCCATTTAGAACGGCTAAAATAAAAAAGTCCCGATAAAATATCGGGACTAATATTTTTTATCTGCGTATTCCTTATTTCTTATTGTAACGGTTACGGAATTTATCGATACGGCCTGCGGTATCGACCAATTTCATCTTGCCGGTATAATAAGGGTGGGAAGTGTGCGAAATTTCAAGCTTTACCAAGGGGTATTCATTTCCATCCTCCCATTTGATGGTTTCTTTGCTGTCAATGCATGATTTGGTAATAAAAGCATAATCATTTGACATATCCTTGAAAACCACTAACCTGTAATTCGATGGATGCAAGTCTTTCTTCATTTTATCTACGTGTTACTATTATTCCCTGTTTAAGGGTGCAAAGATAGACTATTACAAATTAATTTCCAATATTATTTTATTGAAATAACAGCTCGCCAAAAAACTGCGGTAAGTGGAAATTCGGCACGGGATGATCAATCCGGTTCCACGATAAAAAGTGCGGAATCGGCAATTCGTCTCCGCATTTGTAAAAATTACCCGTGCATCGCAGGCCAGCAAACGAGGTAAGGGTATGGTAATTAAATATCTCAAATGGAATATTCAACAGTAATTTCCACTCCATCTCCTCCTTTTCGTCGTTTTTTCCGGAGATGCCACCAAGGGTTCTTACCCGTTCAATCAAGTCATTCGGCAATCGCTGACGCGTTTCCTTATCCGCCCCTCCATAGCCGATCAGCCCGGTTCCGGCGCAGTTGAACTCCAGGTTGTAATATTGATGTGCATCGAAAGACAGGAAAAACTCGACGCAACTGTCTTTATAAACCGGGTCATTCGTATTCCGGTAAACGGCTCTTACGTGTTTTTCACGAACCACATAGCATAGCAATAGGCAATCTTTGGCGTATGCCAGTTTAAAGCGTACATTGGGTTTATAGGGAAACGAAGGCCATGACACTTCCTCCAATCCATGATCTGAGACGTTGGCCATTGCCGCCCACAGTTCATCGGGCTCCGATCCATATCCAACCTGACCCAAATAAGGAACAATTAAATGCTTCATACGCTTATTTTTGATACTGACGCACCACGCGATCAATGATCTCCCTCAATTCGGGTTCATGCACCTCAAGCTGTTCTACCAACCTAAGCTGTGCACGGGTACGCTGTAAATTGTGATCCGCGTGATGAACTTTGTAATAATGATCTCCTTCCAAAAAATCGGTAAGGAACCGTACAGCTTGCATATAAGGCAATAGCAGTACACCTTCAATCAGCGAGCTCACCTCCTCCGCTGTCAAAAAGTAATGTGCCTCTTCAAAATATCCCGAAACATAGGCTTCAAACAGTGGGATATTAAGCGTGATCTTACTTAGATCCGCTTCATCTTCGGCAGCACGATTAATAATGGTACGGATTGCATCCCCAAAGTCGTAAGCAACGTATCCAGGCATCACGGTGTCAAGGTCAATGACGCACTGAGCTTTGTCATGCATGTCTAGCAACACATTGTTGAATTTGGTATCGTTATGCGTAATTCGGATGGGCAGAATTCCGTCCGCAGCCAAATCCAATATGGTATGCATGCGCCTTTCCCGGCACTTAATAGCGGCCAATTCCGCAGACGCCTGTGCAACACGATTTACAGGGTCCGCCGCTACCGCGTGATTAAGCTTGTCCAATCGCTTCCCGATGTGGTGAAAATCAGGAAGCACTTCATGGATATTCCCAACATCCAAATCCGACAGCAGCCGTTGGAACTGCCCGAATGCCCGTCCACCTTCGCGGGCCTGCTGGGGAGTTTCAACAATGTCATAACTCCTTGTATCCGCCAGCAGGATCAGCATCCGCCAGAAATTGCCTGCATCATCCACCAGGTAAGGATCATTTTCGCGGGTAGGTATCAGGGTGAGTACCTTTTTTTCAACAGGCACCGTCTGGTCGCCCGCCTGTCTATATTTTTCCTTTAAATGCCGGATCACCAATTGCATGTTCTCCATCACCGCTTTCACGTTTTTGAATACATGGTGGTTTACCCGCTGGAGGAGATAACCATCGGTATTATATCCATCGGTCAGCACACGGTACGTATCATTGATGTGTCCAGACCCAAACGGCGACACGTCGGTGACATTGCCCTCAATGTCAAATCTACTAGCCAATGCGGACACCTGCTCTAAGTTAAAATTACGCATCATGAGCGCAATATGCACATTCGAAAAATAATAACCATATCTTTTCCTCACACAATCGTTTGCGCTATTTTCAGAAAGTGGGAACCCCGGCATTGCATAAAAAAGCCCCCACAGTCTACGACTTATGGGGGCTGGAGCTGCGATTATTAAACAATTAGACTGAGAAAGCAGATTCCAATGTAACGGGCGATGCAGCCAGCACCTCGTCACTCACTTCTTTACCGAATTTTTTAAAATTTTCAATGAAAAGTTTTGCCAGTTGATTTGCCTGGGCGTAATACGCCTGTGCGTCCGGCCATAGCTGTACGGGATCAAGTACGGCATCGGGTACATCCGGGCAGCTCATCGGATACCGGAGTCCAAAGATCGGATGGGTACGGAAAGTAGATTCTTTAAGTATCCCCGTCAATGCAGCGTTGATGATGGAGCGGGTATAGCGCAATTTGATGCGGCGGCCGATGCCATAAGGCCCCGCAATCCATCCGGTGTTAACCAACCACACATCAATCGCTCCCGCAACCAGTTTTTCCCGCAGCAGGTTTGCATAGTACATCGGGTGCAGGGGCAAAAAAGCCTCACCGAAACAGGCGGAAAAAACGGCTTTCGGCTCCCGTATCCCCTCTTCGGTCCCCGCCACTTTGGCCGTGTAGCCAGACATGAAGTGATACATGGCTTGAGCGGTGGAAAGTAATGAAACCGGAGGAATTACACCGAATGCATCGGCGGTAAGAAAGAAAATGTTTTTAGGCGCCCCTCCTCTGCCCAAGATCACACTATCCGGCACATAGTGAATGGGGTAAGCAGCCCGGGTATTTTCCGTTTTGGAAATATCGTTGTAGTTTACCACCCGCGTGCCCGGGAAAAAACCGACGTTCTCAATCAGTGCGCCGAAACGGATAGCACGGAAAATCTGGGGTTCTTTGCTTTCGTCAAGCCCCACGCATTTGGCATAGCATCCACCCTCCAAATTAAAAATACCTTTGGTATCCCAACCGTGCTCGTCATCTCCAATCAGCATCCGGTCTTTATCCGCTGAAAGTGTGGTTTTACCCGTACCCGAAAGGCCAAAGAAAAGTGCGGTATGGCCGTTAACATCCGTATTCGCGGAACAATGCATGGATAGTATGCCCTTCTGAAGGGGTAATATGTAATTCAATACTGAAAAAATACTCTTCTTAATTTCACCTGTATAGCCCGTTCCCCCCACCAAAATAATTTTCCGCTTAAAATTAATGATGACGAAATTCGCGTGATGCAGTCCCAATGACTCCGGCTGCAAACAAGCGTAACCAGGTGCCGCCAGAATAGACCATTCCGGGGTTGTCGCTGGATCGGGAGTTTCGGGCCGGATAAACAGATTATGTACAAAAATATTTTGGTACGCCGTCTCTGTAACTGTACGGATGCCGATCCGGTGTTCCGTATCAGCTCCTGCGAAACCATCGCGTACAAAAATCTCCCGGTCATTAAAATACGTGCCTATCTCCTCAAACAAGTATTCAAACGAACTCTCGGCAATCGGTTGGTTAACATTCCCCCACCATACCGAGTCTTCCGTCACCTCGTCGCGTACAATGTATCGGTCATACGGGGTCCGTCCTGTAAAACGGCCCGTATCAGCGGCCAGTGCACCCGTTTCCGACAGATTTCCTTCGCCGTTGACGATGGCGTGTTCAACCAATTCAGCCACGCTGGTTTGATAGTGTACCTTATCTTTATTTTTAATGAAAAGGTAAGTTAGGTCAGGAATCGCCATTTTTAGAGCATTCATAGCACTTTTTTAAGTATTTTGTTAAACAAGTGCAGCAAATGTATGGATTAAAAAATCCTAAAATAAATCAAAAATTACTGAAAATCAGTTGATTGTATAAAATACACTAAGTCAACAAACTGTGACCCAGAATCGTTTATCGTTTTAGCGAAAAAACGAAAAAAAAAGAATCAATTTTTTAATGCAAACGTTTACTTCACTAACCGTGGATTTTCAAACTTTGTCAGCTTTTATTACCTTTAGCAGTTGCCAATAAACACGTTAACGTATGAACTTATATACAATTGATACCGGATTTTTCAAACTTGACGGTGGCGCCATGTTTGGCGTAGTACCCAAATCCATCTGGCAGAAAACCAATCCTGCAGACGAGCGGAATATGTGCACATGGGCTACACGCCTGCTGTTGATCGAAGAGGGGAAACGGCTGATACTGGTTGATACGGGAATAGGCAATAAACAGGGCGAAAAGTTTTTCAGCCATTATTACCGGCACGGCGACGCAACACTTGATAGTTCACTGGCGGCCCACGGTTTTCACCGCGATGATGTTACAGATGTCTTTCTCACCCATCTTCATTTTGATCACGTCGGCGGTGCGATTGTCCGCGAAAACGAGCAGCTTGTACCTGCATTTAAAAATGCCACCTTTTGGAGCAACAAGCAGCACTGGGACTGGGCGTTATTCCCGAACCACCGTGAAAAACCTTCATTCCTTCAGGAAAACATCATCCCGATTTACGAAAGCGGTCAACTCAGTTTTGTAGAAGCTGAAGATGGCATCAGCTTTTCAGAGCACATTAAAATCCGATTCACCTATGGACATACGGATGCCATGATGCTGCCTCAAATCAACTACAAAGGCAGAACCTTATTGTATATGGCCGATCTTCTCCCTTCTGCAGGGCACATTCCTCTACCTTATGTGATGAGCTATGATGTACGCCCGCTCACGACCATGGAAGAACGGAAGGACTATTGGCAGGAGGCGGTAGACCATGACTACGCACTATTCCTTGAGCATGATCCGGTAAACGAATGCTGTACGATACAGCTTACGGAAAAGGGTTACCGCCTAAAAGACACCTTTTCACTCAGCGAATGGCTACAGGCATAAAAAAGCCACCGCGGAATACCGCGGCGGCTTTCGTTTAGTTTAGTTAGTATGCCGGTTATGCCGAAGCTTGCCCCTGACGGATGATGTTCAAGGCCCCGCCTGCCCTAAACCAACCGATCTGCTGGTCATTATAACTGTGATTGGCTTCGATCCGCTCTTCCGAACCATCCGCGTGGTGAAGCACCAGTGTAAGCGGTTTTCCGGGTGCAAATTCCGTCAATCCGATGATATCAATGGTATCATCTTCCTCAATTTTATCGTAGTCTTCCTTGTTTACAAAGGTGAGCGCCAACATTCCCTGCTTCTTCAGGTTGGTTTCATGGATACGGGCAAATGACTTTACCAATACTGCACGTACCCCCAAATGACGGGGTTCCATGGCTGCATGTTCCCGTGATGAACCTTCACCATAATTTTCATCCCCCACTACAATGGATCCGATCCCAGCCGCTTTGTAGTCACGCTGCGTAGCCGGCACCGGACCGTATTCGTTCGTCAGTTGGTTTTTCACCGAATCTGTTTTGTCATTAAAGAAATTGACGGCTCCGATCAGCAGATTGTTGGAAATATTATCCAAGTGCCCGCGATATTTAAGCCAGGGCCCCGCCATCGAGATATGGTCTGTTGTACACTTGCCCTTTGCTTTGATGAGCAATTTCAATCCGTTGATATCGGTACCTTCCCATGCAGGAAACGGGTCAAGCAGCTGTAGACGATCAGAGGTAGGTGAAACAGCCACCACTACGTTGCTGCCATCTTCCGCCGGCGCCTGGTAGCCTGGATCTTCCACATCAAACCCTTTTTGGGGAAGTTCATCTCCAGCGGGAGGATCCAGTTTTACAGACTCACCTTTACTATTCACCAAAGTATCCGTAATCGGATTAAACGACAAGTCTCCGGAAATTGCTATCGCGGCAACCAGTTCGGGCGATGCCACAAACGCATAGGTGTTGGGGTTGCCGTCGGCCCGTTTCGCAAAGTTCCGGTTAAACGAATGGACGATGGTATTCTTCTCAGCTCTTTCAGCACCTACACGGGCCCACATACCGATACAGGGGCCGCAGGCATTCGTGAAAATCGTAGCGTCCAAATCCGTAAACGTATCCAACAAACCATCCCGTTCTGCCGTATAGCGCACCTGTTCAGAGCCGGGATTGATGCCAAACTCAGCCTTTGTTACCAAACCTTTCTCCACAGCCTGTCTGGCCACGGACGCCGCACGTGATAGATCTTCGTACGAAGAATTGGTGCAGGATCCGATCAACCCCCATTCGACTTTCAGTGGCCATCCATTCTTTTCTGCCTCTTCTTTCATCTTGGAAACCGGAGTTGCCAAATCGGGTGTAAATGGCCCGTTCAGATGCGGTTCCAATTCAGAAAGATTTATTTCAATCACCTGATCAAAGTATTGTTCCGGATTTGCATATACTTCAGGGTCGGCTGTCAGGTGCTCTTTGATTGCATTAGCCGCATCCGCCACGTCAGCGCGATTGGTTGCCCGTAGGTAACGTTCCATCGACTCATCGTAACCAAATGTCGAGGTCGTTGCTCCGATTTCAGCCCCCATGTTGCAGATCGTACCTTTTCCGGTACAGGACATGGCTTTGGCACCTTCACCAAAATATTCAACAATGCAACCGGTTCCCCCTTTTACCGTAAGGATACCCGCTACTTTCAGGATAACATCCTTCGGGGCTGTCCAACCGTTGAGTTTGCCGGTTAACTTAATTCCGATCAATTTCGGGAATTTTAGCTCCCAGGGTAGCCCTGCCATGACATCACAGGCATCTGCACCGCCCACCCCAATGGCCAGCATTCCAAGCCCGCCGGCATTCACGGTATGCGAATCGGTCCCGATCATCATCCCGCCCGGGAATGCATAATTTTCCAATACAACCTGGTGGATAATGCCCGCTCCGGGCTTCCAAAAGCCAATTCCGTATTTATTGGATACAGAAGCCAAAAAATCAAAAACTTCCCGGCTCTCCGTGGTCGCCACCGCCAAGTCCTTTTCCGCACCTTCCTTCGCCCGGATCAAGTGATCGCAGTGCACGGTAGACGGAACCGCTACGCGCGCTCTTCCGGCCTGCATAAATTGCAGCAGCGCCATCTGCGCCGTCGCATCCTGCATGGCCACACGGTCAGGTGCAAAATCAACATAGGAAACACCACGTTCATAACCTTGCGTTGCATTTCCGTCCCACAGGTGGGTGTATAAAATCTTTTCGGTCAGTGTCAAAGGCCTATCCGCCACTTTGCGGGCCGCTGCGATGCGTTCCGCATATTGGGCGTAGACCTTTTTAATCATGTCGATATCAAATGCCATTTATCAAAAGAATGTTATCGTGTAAGAAGAAACGACAGGTGACAAGATGTCGCTGCTTTTTCAAAACTTCGCGAAGTTACAAAAAAAACAAGTGATAACGAGGAATGGTAACCCGTCCGTTCAATTTGGAAATATTCTAAACAATCAATGCGATCGGTAATCAGACCGAAATCAAATCAGGGGTGATCCGTTTCAATTCTGCAATGGCATGAATGGGATTTTTTGCAGAAAAGATTGAATTTCCCGCCACCAATATATCCGCTCCCGCTTTCAGCAATGCTAACGCATTACGGCTGCTTATGCCACCATCCACCTCAATAAGCACCTGTTCGTTTCTGTCTGCTGCGAGTGCCTTAAGCTCCCGTATTTTCCGGTAGGTACTTTCGATAAAATTCTGACCGCCAAATCCAGGATTGACAGACATGATCAGCACCAGATCGACATCTTCAATAATTTCGTACAAGTGTGAAACGGGTGTGCTCGGGTTAATAGCCACCCCCGCGGTACATCCCAATTCCTTGATGGCATGCACCGTGCGGTTGAGATGGGTACATGCTTCCAAATGGACCGTAATGTTATCCGCTCCGGCTTCCCTGAATTGCTTGATATACTTATCGGGTTCTACGATCATCAGGTGTACATCCAGCGGTTTCCGCGCATAATGCGCTATGGACGCCATAACCGGAAATCCAAAAGAAATATTGGGCACGAAAACCCCATCCATGATATCGACATGAAACCAATCCGCCTCGCTCTGGTTAACCATGACAATATCGTCATGCAAATGAGCAAAATCTGCGGAAAGAACAGAAGGAGCAACGAGGTGTCTGCGCTTGGACATGGTTCTTTTTCGGCAAAGATAATGAATTACTATCGATTCTTTGCCAAACAGACCATACCGGTCTTATTTATCGGCAAGAAAATCGAAACGGTCGCCCAATTCAGGCGAATGGTTATCGGCCGGATCTAGTTCGCCTAGGTATCCAATATCGTGGTGCAAGTTGCCACTCAGCAACCTATTCAACCATTTCCGCACAAGCGGATATTCGAATTCTGACTTATCCAGTGTGATTAAATAAGCATGGTCCGTAATTTCGATGCTTGATTTTGTTGTCATGTTCTCATGTAATTTAACCGCCGGAAAATTACGTGTCAAATAAGAATCCCACATTAACGTTGGTTTACCATACTGTTAAAACAGCCTGGCTGCGGAAATCCCCGCTGCACATAAAAAACACCTTCCGCTCTTTACGCACGAACCGTTTCGGCATTTTTTTTTACTTTTGGGATAAA
Organism: Parapedobacter defluvii; assembly: GCF_014642075.1. Classification (GTDB taxonomy): domain Bacteria; phylum Bacteroidota; class Bacteroidia; order Sphingobacteriales; family Sphingobacteriaceae; genus Parapedobacter; species Parapedobacter defluvii. The sequence continues at coordinate 52,903 of NZ_BMIK01000020.1, forward strand.
ATAGCGGATGTGGCAAGATTAAAGATCAAATATAAAGCAACTGACACGGGAGGAAGGTATTCACTCATTCCCAAGTATGGGATGATATTAGCCAGCATCATACTGATTACTGTATTTCTGCCCAAACAGCCCCGTTTCCGGTACGAGTTTGAGAAGGGCAAAGTCTGGATGCATGAGGATCTGATATCACCTTACAATTTTGCCGTACTGAAAACCCAGGCTGAACTTGAAAAAGACCGGGAAAATGTACTGAAATCCGTATACCCTATTTATGATAACAACACGCAGATCGGTGAGCAGCAACTCGCCCAGTTTGAAACAGACCTTCCTGAAAAATGGCAGACCGGCGGACTGGATACGTTGGGAGAAAACCTGAGTACGTATGAACAGGTAGGTAAACAACTGCTCACCAGCGTCTATAAAAAAGGCGTTATTGCACTGAACAACAAATTCCAAGGCGAACACACCCATTACAATTTCACCTTGCTAACCGACAATGTAGCGAAACAACTGAACACGGCAACCGTGTTCACACGGGAAGCTGCCCTTGAATATATTAAGAAAACCATCGACAATCGGTCGGCCATTAAACAAAAAGATTGGTTCACTGAGCTATTGGGAGATTACATCCGCGTAAATTACCTGTTCAACGAATCGTTGACGGCACGGTTGGAGGAAGATGCCCTGGCCACCATTTCCACCACCCGGGGCATGGTGCAACGGGGCGAACTCATTGTGGCAAATGGTACCACAATCAATAATGAAACGTACCAAAAAATCGAATCGTTACGCAAAGCTTATGAAGAGGAAGCGCGGATTGGTGGAAACCGTATGCTGGTTATGCTCGGCCAGTTTTTCATTGTTGCACTAGTCGTCACTCTTCTTTTTGTATTTATTTTCCTGTTCCGCAAGGACATCTATTACAACAACCGGCTGATTTTCCTCATCCTAATTGTCATTACCGGCATGTTAGCGGTATTATCGTGGGCCATCAAAATCAATCTTCCCAGCCTATATTACATTCCCTATTGCATTGTTCCGGTCATCATACGGATTCTTTTCGACACACGGTTGGCACTTAACATCCACTTATTGATGGTTTTGTTGGCTGCTTTTTTTGTACCCAACAGTTTCGAATTTATATTCCTGCAGTTTTCTACCGGTATGGTGGCAATTTATAGTATCAAAACATTGGTAAAGCGGGAGCAGTTCTTGATCTCTTCGGCCATTATTTTAGGCACTTATCTGATTGCCTTCATTGGCATGGGATTGATGCGTGATGGGTCTTTCAATAACCTGTACTGGTCCGATATTGCACCGTTCGTATTCAGCGTGCTCCTTACCCTTTTGGCTTATCCGCTTATCTATGCGTTTGAACGGTTGTTTGGCATTATCTCAGACGTAACCCTGATGGAACTGACCAACAGCAATTCCAAGTTGCTGCGTGAGCTGTCTTACAAAGCACCGGGTACCTTCCAGCACTCCATGCAGGTAGCTAACCTTGCAGAGGCGGCCATTTATCAAATCGGTGGCAATACCTTGCTGGTTCGGGCAGGTGCCTTGTATCACGACATTGGCAAAATGGCAAACCCGCAATATTTTATTGAAAACCAAACAAAAGGATATAACCCACATGATGGCCTTTCTTTTGAGCAAAGTGCTCAGATTATCATCTCACACGTAGCAAAAGGCATAGAATTGGCCAAAAAAAACCAGTTGCCGGATGTAATCATCGACTTTATACGCACACATCATGGCACCACCCGTGTGGACTATTTTTACCAATCCTACATTAAATCGTTTCCTGAAAAGTTTGTGGACGAAGATATATTCCATTACCCCGGCCCAATTCCCTTCTCGCGGGAAACTGCCGTGCTGATGATGGCCGACTCGGTAGAAGCGGCTTCGCGTAGCTTGAAAGAGCCCACTGCGCAAGGCCTTAATGATCTGGTAGACAAAATCATCGAATCCAAATTAAGCCAAAAGCAACTTATCAACAGCAACATTACCCTGAAAGACATTACGCAGGTCAGTGAGATTTTCAAAGACATGCTGAAAAGCATTTACCACGTGCGCATTGACTACGATGCCAACAAAAAGGTTGCGGTAAGTCAAAAATCTGATACGGAGCCTACCCAGCATGCAGGTTAGTAACTCAAGAGAAAAATTGCTTTTTTTGCGATTCAAGTTTTTCAAATTCGTTTTTTTGTAGTACGTTTGCAGGCGCAAAACGGTGAGGTGCCTGAGAGGCCGAAAGGAACAGTTTGCTAAACTGTCGTACTGGAAACGGTACCGAGGGTTCGAATCCCTCCCTCACCGCCGCCCAAAATGAAGCCCGGCTATACCGGGTTTTTCTGTTTAACAGACAAGCCAAGCAAGCTTGAGCGAAGTCCGTTAAGCAGGAAAACCGTGAGCAGAGCGAATGGCTTGCGATTGCGTTGAAGTCCCTCGTCAAAGATGGCTGTGACGCAAACCCAACCTGCCTTACGTTTGTTACACTAATGGATGCGCGGCCGCCAACACATAGAGCCTGGAGCGTGAAAACACCCACATACCCAATAAAAACAACATGAATATGGAAGAGAAAATGAATGAATCGACCCCACAACGCCCGGAGGGCGAGCGGACTGTAAATGCGCCTCTGGTAACCATCGATCTGCCCCGGTTTATGGAGCAGATCAAAAAGGAACCCGCCTGGCTAAACGGCCCGCGGAATGCAATTACGGTATTTAAGTCGGAGCACCTGCGGCTTGTACTGATCGCGCTACACAGTGGCGCAGAACTACCAACGCATACGGCAGACGGTACGATCAGCGTACAGGTGTTGGAAGGCACCATCCGCTTCGGAACGGCCATGGAATCCGTGCAGCTTGGAAAGGGTCAAATGGTCACACTGCACGAAAAGATTCCGCACAGTGTGTTAGCACTGGAGGAAAGCCTGTTCCTTCTGACGCTTACCCCCACCCCCAAAGCACAATAAAGCACGGGGCCATCAGCCAATAGCTTAATTGAATGGAATCTATGCGCTCACATCCATTACTGTCTTTAGCAGAACATGGATGGAAAACGGCTTTTCCAAAACGACTGTTGCACCGATTGGTGCCGCAAGGGCTTTGATATCCGGATCGGCAGAAACGATAATGACGGGGATATTCCTCGTCTGCGGATCTGCTTTCAGGATACGACATAAATCCAGCCCGCTGATGCCTGGCAGCTGTTTGTCTAGCACGTACACATGGGGATATGTACGTTCACCCAGCAGTTTTTCCGCGCTTTCAAAAATGCGGACAGCAAATTCCGGACCCCTGAATACGAGCCCAGCAATGTCCTGCAGGCTTTCATCGTCTTCAACAAAAAAAACAGTCGTCATAAATTATTGTCTTTCGGTATATACTGGTAATTCAAAATAAAAAGTGGATCCCTCATCCGGTATGCTTTCCACAGCCATCTGCCCCTGATGCCTGCTGATGATCTCCCGGCAGATATATAGACCGAGCCCGATTCCCGAAGTACCTCCGGCAGATGCATCATTAACCCGGTAGAAACGATCGAATATTTTTTCCTGTGCCTCTTTCGGTATGCCCACCCCGAAATCCCGAATACTGACCCGCACCCAGCCGCCCCGACTTTCAGCCCGGACAATCACGTCCCCTCCTTTCGGCGCGTATTTGATAGCGTTCGATATCAGATTATCCATCACCTGCCCCATACGTTCCACATCGGCCATGACCGACGGGAGCTTCTCTCCAATAAACGTAATACGGTGCCTGGATGTAGTTAACTGCCCCTGCCGCACGTGTTCCTCCAGCAACCCGTTCAAGTCAATGGGTTCCAGTTGCAATGTCAATTGGTTGCCCGCTATCCGACTGGTATTCAGCAAGGAATAAATAAGTTTGATCAATCGGTCTATCTGTGCATTCATCTTCGTCAAGAGCTGTGTGAAGGTAGGCGGCACCGATGATTGATCAATCATCGCCGCCAGAATCTGACCATACGCCTTGATACTAGTAATCGGCGTCTTCAACTCATGGCTGGCGATGCCAATAAATTCGTCCTTCTGCCGTTCCAACTCTTTTTGCCGGGTGATGTCTATGGAGACAATGGCTGCAGCATCCACCTCACCTTTATTATTAAAAATGGGCGAAACATGATTATTCACCCATATTATGGCGCCCTCTTTCCGGACGAAGCGTTTTTCAATCTCATAAGCCCTACCTTCAGATACCAATCCATGGAAAGCGGCCGCATTGCGTTCATGATCTTCCGGATAAACAATGCGGTTAACATGCATTGCCAACAACTCGGCACCCTCATAACCAAGCATGCGGCAGAACTGATCGTTGGTAAACAGCATATTTCCCTCAAGACCGATTTTCAGGATACCCGCGATACTCTGATTGACGATAGCCCGATAATTTTCTTCCGACTCGCGCAGAGCTTCCGCAGCCCGGGCTTGTTCCACGGCTATCCAGGTACGCTCGGCTGTCTCCCGCGCCAGTTCAATTTCTTCCTTCCGCCATTTCCTCGGCTCGCAGCACGTTATACATAATATACCACACGGACTATCGTCCTTGATAATAGGAATATCTACAAAAGATATCGCCTGCGTCTGGAGACACAGCTGCCTCAACCCGTCGTCCAATAATTCCGTAGTATGCGCATCGAAAACGACAAACGGATGCCCTGCATTGATCACCGTTGATAGTATCGGAAAGTCACTAAGCGGATATACATTGGCTACCGAGGGCAAATCGGCTCGGAACGCGTCTCTGCGGATAATGGCATTTCCTTCTTCTATTTCACAGTAGTAACAACGATCTGCCCCCAAATGCTTCATGGCAAGGTGGGTCACTACATCCTGTACCTGGATTGGGTCGGATAGAGACCGCAATGCGTCGTTTAAACGGAGCAGATAGGCTTGAAGTTCTTCCTGCCTCTTACGCTCAGTGATGTCTTTGAATAAAATCGCCACCTGCCTGTCCATTGGATCGCCGACACGGAATGCATAGATGTCGTAGAACCTCCCCAAGGCATTAGCCCAATGCTCAAGACGCTGCGATTTGCCGGTCAATGCGATCCGCCCGAGCATTTCAAACCAGTATTGCTCGTGCTCAGGGGCAATCTCGCGCATCGTCCGTCCGAGCGGATTTTCAATACCGGTCTGTGCTTCAAAGACACCATTGACTTTCAGAAAGCGGTAATCGATCGATTGGTCAGCGTTGTCAAACAGAACTTCAACGGTACAAAAGCCTTCGTCTAGCGAATCAAATAACAGATTGTGCTGTGCTTCCGACTGGTACAAGAGCCGCTGTTGCTGTCTGATCGTTTCTTCGGCCTGGCGCAAATCCAACAAACAGGATTCGAGGCTTACGGGCAGTCCGTCGGTCCCTTCATTCCGATTGGCAGATTCATTTCCTGTTCCTTTGTTTCCCATAGACTGGCTAACACCTGTTGAACTCATTTAACTTATAGACGGCAACAGTTTCCGGAGCAATAAGTTTAGAATTATATGTATCAACAAGATTGGTGAAACAATTGGCACCCTAACTTGTTAGCACCTTAAGAAACCCTTAATAAATATTATCGGGATTTACGCATAAAACACGTTCATTGTTTTCGGTTGAGTTGAAAATCACATGTGCGGAACTGCTCCATACCCGTGCATAAGTGATGAAAAAAAAGATTCTATACGTCGAAGACGATGGAGACATGCTCGAAGTCGTCAGTGAATTCATGAAGTTTGAGGATTATGAAGTCGTTACTGACAACGGCAAATCTACCTGGGAAAAGTTGCAACAGCATGCCGTCGGACTGATTTTATTGGACGAGAACCTGAATTGGGGCTGGGGAAGCGATCTCTGCATGCTTTTGAAAGCTGATCAAAAAACGGCGCACATACCGGTAGTATTGATTTCAGCGCTATCGAATATCGATGAAATCGCGACAGCATGCGGTGCGGATGGTTACATCCGTAAACCCTTCGACATCTATGACGTTATCGACACTGTAAGCCAGTACTATCTCCATTAATTAACCTCCGTATTTATTCGTTTTTAAGCGAAGCCATATCGATCACAAAGCGATACTTCACATCGCCTTTCAGCAAGCGCTCGTAAGCGGCGTTTATATCCTGCATGTTGATCAGTTCAATGTCGGATACGATGTTATGCTTTCCGCAGAAGTCCAGCATCTCCTGTGTTTCGGCGATGCTTCCTATTGTAGATCCTGCAAAATTCCGGCGCGCCGGGATGAGGCTGAACGCAGCGATGGGAAGCGGATGTTCCGGCGCACCCACAAGGGCTAATGTTCCATCCACTTTCAGCAGGCTCAGGTAGGCGTTGACGTCATGCTGAGCAGACACGCAATCCAACACGAAATGCAGGGTATTGGCATTGGCTCTCATCTGTTCCTCGTCGGTCGACAAGATAACTTCGTCAGCCCCCAACCGTTGGGCATCCCCTACCTTCGATGGTGAGGTAGTAATAACGACCACGTGGGCACCCATCGCTTTTGCCAATTTCACACCCATATGTCCCAATCCACCGATGCCTACGATGCCGACTTTCATTCCAGGACCAACGTTCCAATGCTTCAATGGCGACCACGTGGTTACACCCGCACACAGCAACGGAGCTGTTGCGGCCAAATCCAGGTTATCCGGCACACGTAACACAAAATCCTGGTCTACTACGATGCGTTCCGAATATCCACCGAATGTTTGCTTGTTCAGGTATTTTTCGTGACCATTATAGGTTTGTACATTGCCGTTTTCACAGTATTGTTCACTGCCTTTTTTGCATTGTTCACACTCGCGGCAACTGTCAACCATGCAGCCCACGGCAGCTAAATCGCCCACCTTGAACTTGGTTACCCCCTTTCCAATTTTTGTAATGCGCCCTACAATTTCGTGGCCGGGCACATTCGGATAAATCGTGCCGTGCCATTCATTGCGGGCCGTATGCAGGTCGGAGTGGCAAACGCCACAATATAAAATATCAATTTCGACATCGGTTGCCGTCACTTCGCGGCGTTCGATGCTTACTTGCTTCAAATCTGCTTCCGGTGCTTCTGTTCCGAAAGCCTTCACTGAAAATGTATTCATGCTCAAATCGTTTGATCCTGTTATAAAAATAGAATTTATGTTCAACTATACGTGTATTCGCAAAACTTTACCACATATCCAAGCCCATCCGAAGAACCCGTAATGAATATCTTTGCCATTCTTTTAAACCCGCCTATTTTTTCTGTATACTATTTCAGGTTATCGTTGAAAAATGTTTCTAACTTATCAAAAGGAATGACATCGATTTTGTCGTACAGGTCCACGTGTACGGCACCGGGGATAATTACCAACTCTTTCGGCTCAGCAGCCGCTTGGTAGGCATCCTCACTGAAATAACGGGAATGGGCATTTTCTCCCGCAATCAAAAGCATTGGTCTTGGCGAGATCTCGTCGATGTAAGTCAGGATCGGCATGTTCATAAAGGACAGCGGATTGGTGATCGTCCACGATCCGTTTGAGTTTATCGAGCGTGGGTGAAAGCCACGCTCCGTTTTGTAATAGTCAACGTAATCCTTTACAAATTGGGGTTCGTTGCCCTCGATTTTTTCGGGCAATCCTTTTGGGCCCAATTCCGGTGTACCGTTCTCCGCATCTTTCCAACGTTGCCCGCCCAATTGTTCCAATATTTGGATGCGCTGTTCGGGGGTTGTGGCATCGAAATATCCTTTTGCATTCACACGCGACATATCATACATACTGGTGGTGGCTACCGCTTTCACCCGCTTGTCCACTGCGGTAGCGTTCAGTGCGAAACCGGCCCAACCACAAATCCCGATGATGCCTATTCTGTTCCGGTCGACATGCTCGTGTATACCCAGAAAATCCACGGCCGCACTGAAATCTTCCGTGTTGATATCAGGCGATGCCACGTGACGGGGTTCGCCGCTGCTCTCTCCTGTATAGGACGGATCAAAGGTCAACGCGGCGAAGCCACGCTCCGCCATTTGGTTGGCATACAATCCGGAAGACTGTTTCTTTACCGCTCCGAAAGGTCCACTGATGGCAAGAGCAGGCAAGACCCCGTCGCCGTGATTTTTCGGAAGGTACAGATCGCCTGTCAGCGTAATGCCGTAACGGTTTGTGAAGGTTACTTTTTCGCGGGTAACCTTTTCACTCAACTGAAACGTATAGTGTTCTGTGCTTGCTGTATGGTCCATTTTAGTTGAATTTTGGTTCGCTGAATTTTGTGCACCGGCCTGTCCCGAAAGCACAATGGATGCGATTGCTATAATCTTTTTCATCTCGATTTTTTTATTTTAATTGTTCAAACGTAACGATGACATCTCCTGTACTCATCATTTACTCCGCTACCAACTCAAACGTTACGGTAATTGAGCCATTGACCGTAAAGGCTTCTATGCCGCTCGTGATTTTGCCCAGTGAAATCAATCCTCTTGAGTAGCCGAAATCCTTATAGAACAAAGCGACATTTCCCCAGGGCGCATACCAGGTGATATCGCCAACGGATGGATCAAAACCCGCGGGCGCATGTTGGGTGGAAAGTTTCCGGGATGGATAAAATATCTTTTCAGTGTTTGAATAGTCGTCCATTTTTACGGTAAGCGGCAGTAAGGCCACGAAATCCCTGCTGGTAGGAATTGTCATATAAAACAGCCGTGGCTGTCTTATCTCCGATGGTCAATTTCAGTTTCATATCTTTTTTATGTGTAATGGTGTCGTTCGGTATTCCTTCCTTGACCGTATCGTCTGATGGCGTACATGCGAAGCCCTGCAAAGAGGCAAAAACGAACACCAGGATGTGAATCAGCTTTTTCATAATTATTGTTCAATATTTTTAATCATCTTAGCGGGGATGCCGCCCACGATTGTATTAGCGGGAATGTCTTTTGAAACCACCGCACCTGCGGCAACGACCGTATTTTCACCAATCGTCACACCCGGTAATATCATAGCACCGGCTCCGATCCATGCATTCTTTTTGATGTGGATAGGACCTACCCTAAGCGCGTGCCTGTCTTCGGGTGAAACGGGATGACCCTCCGACAATAAGCTGACCCGGGGAGCCAACATTACGTCATCTTCGATGGTAATGCCTCCCAAGTCCAGGAAAACACAGTCAAAGTTGATGAATACGTTTTTGCCAATTTTGGTATGTTTCCCATAATTGATATGCAAGGGCGTAAATACCGCGACGCTTTCGTCGATTTTGCTATCCGTAATTTGGCTCAACAGGTTTCTGATTTCTGCAGGGTCAGCAGCATTGTTCATCTGCACAAGCAACTTTTTCGTGGCATACGAAGCTTCCCTCAATTTATACGCCTGCGGATCTACAGACGGAATGGTTTCTCCGTTTCTTAGTCGTTCAAAAATATCGGTAATATTGTTCATTCTTGTTTAGTTGGCAAGCCAATTAATGATTTTAAAAACGAGGTATTCCCTACCCCAATTCATACGCCACAAATTTCGTAAGTATCTCTGTATGAATATTTATACAGAATACAGATTTATTTACCACTTTTACTGATTTTGCGGTCGTCTTTTCATGCAAGGATTAGGTTTGCTAAATTTGCATTGTAAAAGCTGATGTCATGGAACAATTTGACCGAATAGATACCGTAAAGAATTATAATGATTATGCAGGAGTTGATACGCTGCACCCGTTGGTCAGTGTGGTCAATTTCAGCACACTTCCTTTTGTGCGCAATTTCAGGCGGTACATGGGAATTTACGCCGTATTCCTGAAAGACACCAAATGCGGAGATATAACCTACGGAAACCAGCCTTATGATTATGAGGACGGGACACTGGTTTTTGTATCTCCCGGTCAAGTGTACGGAATTGACAACCACAGTGTAAACGAAAATCCCTCGGGATACGGCCTGCTGTTCCATTCCGATTTGATTGCCGGAACGCAACTGGCAAAAACCATTAAGGATTATTCATTCTTCTCATATGAGGTAAACGAAGCTTTGCACCTGTCTAAAAAGGAACGGAAAACCATTGTGGAATGCCTCGTGAAGATTTCTTCCGAAATCGAGCAGAACATTGACAAACACAGCAAAACACTGATTGTATCCAATATCGAGCTGCTGCTCAATTACTGCATGCGGTTTTACGACCGCCAGTTTATCACACGCACCCATGTCAACAAAGATGTGTTGACGAAGTTTGAAAACCTACTGAACGATTACTTCAAATCTGATAAGGCACAGCGAATGGGCTTGCCCAGCGTAACCTGGTGTGCAACGCAATTGCACCTTTCACCCAATTACTTCGGCGACCTGATCAAAAAGGAAACCGGCAATACGGCGTTGGATTATATCCAGTCCAAACTAATCGAGGAAGCAAAAATAGGGCTGTTCGACTCGGCCAAATCCATCAATGAAATTGCCAACCAGTTAGGGTTCAAATACCAACAGCATTTCACCCGTCTATTCAAGCAGCGGATGGGGATGACGCCCAATGAATATCGAAGTTTGAATTAAAATACGGGGTGTCATTCATTGACAACATAAATATTCAGTTGCAAGTTTATCAAGGAACTGAAACAGCATTTCATTCATCTCCCTGAAATCGTGATTCCGGATTTCATCGGGTTTCTGTACATACCGATGTATCGTGTTGTTGGTTAAAAAATCTAATTCCTCTGCAATAAGCAAGGCTACCACTTCGGGTGTAAACTCCATATGGCACTGAAAACCATAGACCAGGTTACTGTATGCTACGATCTGTCTTGGACAACCTATGCTTGTCGCCAAAACCTTGCTTTGCGGGGTAAGTCCCGGCATATCGTTGTGCCAATGTCCGACAGGTAAGCTTGAACCGAAATGATTTATTTTTTTGTCCATTAAGCCATCCTCTGTAAGCCGTATAGGGAAAACGCCGATTTCTTTTTCCGGACTGTGTTCAAAATTTGCCCCAAATGCTTCACCGATGAGTTGTGAGCCCAAACAAACTCCCACAACGGCTTTGTTTGCATGTATTGCTTTCTGTATTAAGGCTATTTCAGCTTTCGCGTCAAAATGAGGGCAATCTTCTTTTGTGGTATGAGGACTTTGTGGTCCACCCATTACAATCAGCAAATCAATGTTGTCTACCGTTTCAGGCAACGGTTGATTTTCATACACTTTTGAAAATATACTGTTATGCTTTCTTTCCCTTGCCCATTCCAAATAAGCACCGGGTGCTTCAAAAATTTCGTGTTGTATAAAATGAATATTCACTTCTCTCTATTTTTATTCTTCCTGTAATATACAACCGCCAACTCAAATCCAAACGGTTTGTAAAACACTACCCCGTATTTTTACATGGATTTACAGTGCCACAACATATGGAGCATTCAGCATCACTTCTCGATAAGCTTTTTTACAAATTTGATTTTAGGGTTCGTTGTATTCCAACCCGATGTCTCGCGATCAACTAACTCCCTGTTCTTTTTTCGAATGTCTCTCAACGAATTCCCAACGGATTTTCTCAAATATTCACTTTCATCTTCCTTATGTTCACCGATTAGATTTATGGCAACTGTTGGATTTTCTTTAAAATAAGGGCGACTGGTCCAGATTCGTAATCCTTCGATAACCGCTCTTTTTACATTGGGATTTTTATTTGACAGCCATTTTTTGATAGTAGGCAGGCTTTTTTCGTAGCCTATTGTTTTACAATAGTAATCAAACGCTTTCGCCAACATCTCCTGAACCCGCCAATTCTGATCCGCTGCAACCGTTGTTTCAAGAAGTTTGAAGGCTGCTGGATTTTTAATCGAAAGCTGTCCTAAAAGATAAGTGCCCAACATTCGCATCTGGTAACTTTGGTCCGACAGAAAGCCTTTGGCCAGATCAAAATGATTTTCTGCTTTGTCGCCCAACATACTATCGCCCACTTCAATAATATGCTTAAATCCGTGTTCGACTTTCTTTATGCGGTCAATAAGTTGTTTCATGTTGGCGACGATGGGGCTACTTTTCCACCAAACCTCCGGGTTGACAACGCTTTTGTCATTAATCGTGTATAAAATTAAAAAAAATCTTCTGATTTACTTGGCTGTGGAATCACCGGTGGTATAACGCTTGCCGACAATAGTCTGCTTTGCAACCTTTAATGAGTTGAATGCAGCCCCAATTTATTTCCTTCTGTATCAACAAAAAGTGCAAACCATCCCATTTCAGGGCTAATTTCAGTTTTAGGTTGGATTATTTGTCCGCCATTTTCCTCTACTTTGTCAAGCATGGGTTGCAAATCATTTCCTGCATTCAGATAAACGACGGCTCCATCGGTTGTCGGTTTGTAGTCATCGCCTTTTACTAAAACGACATGTACGGTTTCGTCATCACCTGGCAAAACACCCATTTGCGTTCCGTCCATCTCAACTACTTCGATACTGACCTTTAAAATGGTTTGGTAAAACCCTACTGCTCTTGCGAAGTCAGTCGTCGGAATTTCTACGATTGAAATTAAATTACCCATAATCTTATACTTTTTTATGTTGTGGGATAAAATTAGAATGTTTGAAATTTCCGAAATAGTAAAAATGCGACACCTTAGTCTTCTGTATAAAAAAGCGAGGATAGAGCCATTTGCGCGTCTGTCAAAAATTCCTTAGGTGTCGTGCCGGTAAATTCTTTGAAGTCTTTGATAAAATGGTTTTGGTCGTAATATTCGCTTTGGTAAGCAATTCGTGTTAAAGTTTCGTCTTTTTTATGCAGCAACAGCTTTAAAGCGGTTTGCAGTCGGATAACTTTGCCCAACTGTTTAGGACTAATCCCGATTTGCTTTAAAAATTTTCTTTCAAGCTGCCTGCGTTTTGATAGGTCTTCTTTGAGAATTGAATGGATTGTAGCACTTCCACCGGTTGAAAAGAGTGTGTCCATTGTTGATTGTACAATGTTGTCAATTGTAGATTTTTCATTGAGTTTGTTCAAAAAAAACGTTTCGATTATCCCTATCCGCTGTTGTATATCCGTTGCATTGATGATCCTTTGCTCCAATTCATTTGCGGTTACTTCTCCAAAAAGCTGAGCAATAGGCGTTTCTTTGTTTACCAAGTTCCTGATTGGCGTACTTATAAAGTTTGCAAAACCATAAGGGTAAAAACGGACGGCAAAAGTATTGACATAACCCATTGGCTGAATATAAAAAGGTTCCATTGTCTGTCCGAGTACCATTGAACGAGGTTGTAAAATAAAATCCGTTTCAGAGGTAAACCGTTTGATGTCATCTCCGAGAATAAAAGCCATTTCAATACAGCCATCAGGGATTATTCTCTGTCTTTCTGAACTATATTCGGGAGGTACTTCTAAAGTCCAATAGCATTTAATCACCGAACTCAGGTCTTTTTTGGGCGGATATGTCTGATAATTCACTGTCGGCTTGTGTTTGTTGTCTAAAGTGATGAACAGCGTACAAATTTACACGGATATCTCTACTTTTGTTGCATATTAAGAAAATCGAACTGTCAGTCACTTATGTGATTTTTTAATATGCCTAAATTACACAAACAATTTGTTTTTTCTACTTCGTTGTGGGATAGCCGGTGGTATAACGTTCACCCACAATCTTCACTGCCGAAAGGTCCTCTAAATAGTGGGAACTTACATCATTAAACCCAATCAGATTGATTTAGGCAGCCACATAGCCAATTGCAGTTACATGGTAAACCCGAAATATCATGGCCGGGGAACGGGCAAACTGCTTTGCGAGCATTCCATCTCTTTTGCCAAAGAAAAAAGATTTCTTGGAATCCAATTCAACATTGTAGTGAGTACAAACGAGGCCGCCGTAAGCCTTTGGAAAAAATTAGGGTTTGAAATAATCGGCAAAACCCCAAAAGGATTTAGACACAAAGAGCTTGGTTTTGTGGACACCTATATAATGTTCAGGCCGTTGTAAAACAAAAGGTTACCACACAACAATGCAGAAAGAGGTTTTGCCGAAATTGTTGATTCCGGCAAACCCCTGCACATGATTCTGGATGCAGCCCGATCTTTAATGATTATGTCCGTCCGTATTGTTCAGTTTGGCATTGATGAAAAAGGCTCCCTTCACTGCAATTTTTGTCCCAGCGGGTAATTCCATGACCGGTGTGATGGCCGTATAACCCAGGCTGGTTTCCCCTTTGGCCACCGCTATCCTTTCGAAATTTATGCTGCCTTCCTCTTCATCCCCGTGGCTGCGCACATTCCCATCTTCTTCCGGTTCTTTATCCGTAACGACGAAGATGTAATAGTTACCGTCTGCCTCCACAATGGCGTCATTCGGTACGGCCAAGGTCGCCACATCTTCATGACGGATCTGGCCATTGATGTCCATACCGTCAATCAAACCAGTCTTGTCGCCTTTGATGGTACAATGCACCGGTACGGATTTTCCCTCACCCTCGAAAGCAGCTCCGATGCTGAACACCTCCGCCTCATAGAGGCGACCGGGGTTATTGGTCAACGAAAAATTTACAGTCTGCCCAATCCTGACAGATGGAAGATCTTTTTCAAACACATTCAAATCCGCATGGATATCGGCATTGTTAACGATCTCCGCTACGGGCGAGGAAACATCCACATAACTGCCCACCTTGGCAAATACGTTGCTTACCGTGCCTTCAATGGGACTTTTTACCGGAAGAGATGCCTGCAGGTTGCCCTTGTTCAGACCGGCGGGATCGAGTCCCATCAGTTGCAGTTGCTGTTTCAGGGATGCCCGTCGGGTCTGTAATGCATTGAGCTCCGCCTCGGCATTCTGAAGATTCCGTAGTGCACCTGCATTTCCCGCGTTCAGTTCCTGCTGCCGTTTCTGCTCCTGCGAGGCAAAGGTGATCCGGCTTTCCAGGGTCAGGTATTCTTCCTGAAGCTGGACGAACTTCGGGTCGGCGATTGTTGCGATCACCTGCCCCTTTTTGACCACACTGCCCACCTGTACCAACAGGCGCTGGATGCCCCCCCCATAGAGCGAGGTGGCGTTGGCTTTGCTGAAATTGGGTACTTCGAGCCTCCCTACCACTGTGATGGAAGCATCGATCTTCCGGCGCTCGATCGCTCCGATCTGTACGCCGACTGCCTTGAGCTGCTCCGCATTGAGCACCGCGATCGTTGCCCCACCTTCCTCGTGGCCCTCTTCGCCATGTTCCCCGGATGCACCGTGGCCATCCCCATCATCCGCTGAATGACCACCCCCGCAGGCAAGAAAAAACAGCAAGCCTGCCAAGGCTACTCCTGCTAAAATAATCCGTTTCATTATCTTCTTATCTTTATATTAATTGTTATTCAAATAGTTGTACCGGATAACCGATTGGTTATACTGGTTAAGTGCATCCAGATAGCTGTTGCGGATGCCCACCGCCTGGCTGATAAACTGGCTGAGTTCGGCGAAGCCGATTTCCCCCGCATTGTAGCTCAGGGTGGCGGCAGCGATAATTTCATCCGCCTGCGCAAGGCCGGTCGTTTCGTAAAATCGGACCATGGACTCGCTTCGCTGGATTTCGGCTACCACAGTGTTCCGTTGGGTTTCCAGCTGTTGGACCTCATAGGAAAGCTGTGCTTCCGCGGCTTTCATCCCCGCATCGGCTTCGCGTATCCTGTTCCGGTAGGCACCTGCGCCGAAAATGGGAAAGGCTGCCGTCACCGAAAAACCGGTAAAGGGATCCTTGACTCCCCATAGCCGCTGGGAGAAAAACCGGCCTGAAAAGTCGGGCATCATGCGCTGTTTCTGCACCCTGACATCTGCCGAAGCAATGTTGACGTTCTGTTCCTGGAGCGCTATCAGTGGATGGGAAGCATCCATGCCCTTTGCCGATACCGGTAGCTTCTCCAGCTGTTCGGCCACGGGAAGCAGCCACCTGTTGACATCCAAAAGCATCATTAGCTGCTGCTGTTGCACCTGTATATCCTTGGCATTCTGTTCCTTCATTGCCCGGAGTTCCTTCATTTTTGCTTCCGCGGCAATCCTGTCGAGGCCCGGCGCATCGCCGGTTTCCACCCGGAGGCGGGTTGCCTCATACGTGGCCGTGTAGATACTGTCAAGGCGATCAAGCAGTGCCAGCTTGTCCTGCAGGTACCAAAGTTCATAATAGGCCGAACGGACATCACGGGTGATCGCCGCGTTGAGCGCAGCCGTATTCAGCTCGTGGTATTTGAATTGCTCGCGGAAATACGCCCTGCGTGCCGCGTACAGCCCCGGCCAGGGAAGGTCCTGTGATACGCCCACCTTGAGGATACCGACCTGATCGGACGGCCTGAAATCTTCGTTCTCGGCAAAGATGCCCGTCTTGGGGATATCGGCCGCGGTCCTGACGGCAAATCCCGCCTGATCGATCTCCGAGCGGTTCACCGCTAGGCCCCGGTTGTTTTTCAGGGCGGTGTCCACAGCCGCTGTTACGTTGATGCGTTCCTGCGCCTGTGCCGTGCCGCCCAGTCCAAACAGGACAAAAACAGCAAGTATCGCAGTGGATGGTTTCATGTGCATACGTATTTTACTGTTGAATAACAAATAGAGCAAAGGCAATACAAACAGTGTCAGGAAAGTGGCTGTTACCAGGCCACCAATGACGACCGTTGCCAGGGGTTTCTGCACCTCGGCTCCCGCACCGGTACCGATCGCCATTGGCAGGAAACCCAGGCTGGCTACCGTGGCGGTCATCAGCACCGGCCGCAGGCGGGTTTGAGTGCCTTCCATCACCCGCTGTACAACATCTGTGACCCCTTCCTTCGCCAATTGGTTGAACGTGCCGATCAGGACGATGCCGTTGAGCACTGCCACGCCGAACAGCGCAATAAAACCGATCCCGGCGCTGATACTGAAGGGCATATCCCGCAGCACTAGGGCAAACACCCCTCCAATCGCGCTCATCGGGATGGCCGTGAAGATCAGGATCGCCTGCTTGAAGGATCCGAATGTAAAATAGAGTAACATAAAGATCAATAGCAAAGATGCCGGCACGGCTACCATCAGTCGCCCGCTGGCCTCACGCAGGTTCTCGAACTGCCCCCCATAGGTAAAGTAATAGCCGGAAGGCAGCTTGACTTGTTGGTCAAGCTTGGATTGGATTTCTTCCACGACGCTCTCTACATCCCTGCCCGATACGTTGAAACCCACCACAATTCGGCGCTGGCCCTGCTCGCGGCTGATTTGGGCCGGGCCGAGTTCATAGCGGATATCGGCCAATTGCGAAAGCGGAATCTGCGTTCCCGAAGGAGTCGACACCATCAGGTTATTCACATCGTCGATATCCGCACGGTGTACGCTGTCCAGCCGCACCACCAGGTCAAAACGCCGTTCATCTTCAAAAACCAGACCCGCGGCCTTGCCTGCAAAGGCGGTGCTTAGCACGTCGTTGACCGCTTCCACATCCAAGCCATAACCAGCCAGCCTCGTACGGTCATATTCCACGTTGATCTGCGGCAGTCCGCCTACCCGTTCTACCGAGGGAGCGGTGGCACCGTTGACCGTCTGTATGACCCGGCCTACCCGCTCGGCATATGCAGTGAGGGTATCCATATTTTCGCCGAATATCTTGACGGCTACATCCTGACGGATGCCTGTCATCAATTCGTTAAACCGCATCTGGATCGGTTGGTTTTTTTCGAAAAACACACCCGGAATCACTTCCAGTGCCTCCATCATGGCATCGCCCAGTTCATCGTACGAGCGTTTCGTCTTCCATTCATCCTTCGGCTTCAGGATCACCATCATGTCGGTCGCCTCGGGGGGCATGGGGTCAGTAGGCACCTCAGCGGCGCCAGTCTTGCCCACCACCATTTTCACCTCGTCAAACGACCGTAAGATACGGGAGGCCTGCATGGAGGTTTCGATGCTCTGCTCCAGGGAGCTTCCCTGCGGCAGGATGCAGTGAAAAGCAAAGTCGCCCTCCTGCAACTGCGGGATGAACTCTCCGCCCATGCCACGAAACACCCATAGGCTGATGGCAAACAGAACCACGGTGATAGTGATTACGCTATATTTCAATCGGATAGCCTTCTGCAGCAGCGGCTGGTACTTACGTTGCAGCCACGCCATCACCCGATTAGAAAAGGATGCTTTGTTCATCGGTTTTTTGGAAAGGAATAGGGCCGACATCATCGGGATGTAGGTCATCGAAAGGATGAGCGCCCCGAAGATGGCAAAACTCACGGTTTGGGCCATCGGGGTGAACATCTTGCCTTCCACGCCGACTAGCGTGAGGATCGGGATATACACGATCAGGATGATGATCTCCCCAAATGCCGCACTGGTCCGGATCTTGGAGGCCGATACATGGACCTCCTCATCCATCTCCGCTTGCGTAAGCCTTTTGGTCGATTTGCGTAGGCCCAGATGATGCAGCGTCGCCTCTACAACGATGACCGCCCCGTCCACGATCAGCCCGAAGTCGATCGCCCCGAGGCTCATCAGGTTCGCGCTCACCCCGAATACCCGCATCATGCCAAGTGCGAAAAGCATGGACAACGGGATGGCGGACGCCACAATAAGGCCCGCCCGCAGGTTACCCAGGAAAAGCACCAGCACAAAGATCACGATCAGTGCGCCTTCGATCAGGTTTTTTTCCACCGTACGGATGGCCCTGCTCACCAGTTCGGTGCGGTCCAAATAGGGTTCGATCACCACATCATCGGGCAGGGATTGCTGGATGATAGGGATTTTTTCCTTCACCCGCTTGACCACCTCATTGCTGTTTTCGCCCTTGAGCATCATCACCACACCGCCCACCGCATCCACTTCGCCGTTGTAGGTCAGTGCGCCGTAGCGTACCGCACTGCCGAAGCGTACCTCCGCCACATCCCGGACGAATACAGGAACACTCCCCGGAATGTTCCTCACCGCGATTTTCCTGACATCATCCAGCGAGGTCACCAAGCCGATACCCCGGATGAAATAGGCATTGGGCTTCTTGTCGATATAGGCCCCGCCGGTATTCTGGTTGTTCGTCTCAAGGGCATTGAAGAGATCGGTGACCGATACACCCATCGCCCGCAAGCGGTTGGGATTGATGGCCACTTCATACTGTTTGAGTTCGCCACCGAAGCTGTTAATCTCAGCCACTCCCGGTGTGCCGCTGAGCTGCCGGCGCACAATCCAGTCCTGCATCGTGCGCAGTTCCTTGGCGTCGTACTTACCCTCGCTGCCCGGTTTGGGGTGAAGGATATACTGGTAAACTTCACCCAAGCCGGTACTTACCGGAGCGAGTTCAGGCGTTCCGATCCCGGCAGGGATCTGCTCTGCAGCCCCCTGCAGCCGTTCGTTGATGAGCTGCCGAGCAAAATAAATGTCCACGCCTTCATTGAATATAGCGGTGATCACGGAAAGCCCGAAACGGGAGATACTCCGCGTCTCTTCGATACCCGGCACATTGGCGATGGCGAGCTCAATAGGGAATGTTACCAATTGCTCCACTTCCTGTCCCGCCAAGGTCGGGCAGACCGTGATGATCTGTACCTGATTGTTGGTGATGTCCGGTACCGCGTCAATGGGTAGTTTCGAGGCACTCCAAACACCCCATACAATAAGTAACAGGGTCATCAGGCCAACAATGGCCTTATTTTTTATGCTGAATTTTATAATTGAATCGAACACGTTTGTTTTGATTAATGCAAACCACTTAATCTGTTCGTTTCCCATCTGCAACGGGAAAAAAGCCGATCACAGGCAGCTTACCTACACCCGTATCGAAGATACAGAGCAGGACTCCCCGGATCTGGAAAATCAGTTGTTATGCATTAATCTTGGGCGGTTGCCAGATGTTATGGATAAATGAAGGGGTAAAGGTAAAACGGTAAATAGGGTACTGCCACTCGGACAATGGAGCCGGACCGATCGCACCGTAATGCCATGAAAACTTGATAACAACGGGGGTGCTGCAGCAACCGCATGTGCAGAAGGGGCTGCAAAGGTCTCCGGTCGCACGTTGGTTTTCGTGTGCATGTGAACCGTTCGATTCATGGGTATGAACCGCGGTTTTAGCATAGCTATCCGCACAGGGCAGCATGGCTAATACCAGTAATACAGAGCCAAATATGAACCGTATCGTTTTCACAACGCTGCAAAAGTAATCAATCCATTCAAAAGCAACCGAAAGATATCACAAAAATGGTCCATCCAAATTAACTTTGCAATCGGGTTGCACGGTTCAAGAATCAGATGGGAATATAGCCACTCAATGCAATTAACTTTTTCCCCTCCTCCGTTTGCAGGTATTTATAAAGTTTGTGTGCCATGGCATCCGGATCCAGATCGCTCCGGATACACGCATACACTTCAGCCACAAGCGGATAACTGCCGTTGGAGATCGTTTTTTCAGTTGGAGTTACACCGTCTACTGCTAAAGTCTTTACGAGCGTGCGGTCACGGACAATTTGCTCTTTATAGTAATACACCGTATAACATAAGCTGTTCGGTTCAAACCGGACCCTATTGAATACCAACATCATGGAGCCCAGCATTTCCTCCTCCCATTTAGGCATGTCCAACCCATTCATCACCAGTGATTCCATCAGCTCCTGGCTGCCCGAATTCCGATTCCTTACGAACGGTATAATAGCCTCATTTTCTCCACCTACCTCCTGCCAGTTTGTGACATTCCCCATGTAGATGTCCTGGATCTGTTTGGTTGTCAACGAGCTGACCGGATTTGGGGGATTGGCAATGAAGATAAACGCATCAAGCGCAATAGGCGTTTCAATAATGGTAACTCCGGCCTTAGCAGCATGGGCCTTTTCATCGTCGGACATCTTCCGGGCAGAAAAGATAAGATCCGCCTCTTTATCGATCAAGTTAATGATGGAGTTGTGGGTTTGGGAGGTTTTTATGCGCTCAACGAAAAACTCTCTTGGAATATCGTCAAAATTCGGAAGGATGGCCCATGTGCCATCTAAATAAAGTTGTTGCTGCCAGGTGTATCGCCCTCCCAATAATTCTGCTGCCACTAAATAATGCAGCGGTTGTGTAGATGTGGATCCATCTACCTTCGGATAGTTTTCTGTGGTCAACCCATCGATCCTGAATACGGGCCGGGGTTCATCTTTTTTGCAAGAGATAAAAGCAACGATAAGAAGAAGTGCGAGTTTTCGTGTTATCATATAAAGAATATTTTTTGCAATTTAAACTTTTACCGTGAATGGGTTTCATTCCAATAATAACTATCCGGATAAATGCGTTGTCCGAAGATAGCAGTACCTACCCTGACGATAGTGGCCCCCTCTGCTATGGCGGTTTCCAAATCGCCGCTCATGCCCATTGACAACTCTTCCATCGCTACATCGGGGATTTTCTGTGCAATGATTTGTTGCTGGATTGTTTTGAGCAACCGGAAACATCTACGGACTTTTTCCGCCTCAGCACTAAACAGACCAATCGTCATTAACCCTTTTATTTTCAATGTATTTAACTGCGAAACCTGTGCTACCAATTCACTAGCACGATCGGGATTCACTCCGAATTTACTTTCTTCATACGACGTATTTACCTGTATCAAGACTTCTATTGTTTTATTTTCAAACTGTAATCGTTGGTGTAATTTTTCCGCCAGCTCCAGCCGGTCGAGTGACTGAATACAGGCTACATTGTATTTCAGAATGTCCTTGACTTTGTTGGTTTGCAAATGCCCTATGAAATGATTGGTATGTGGAACCTCTTTCAATGCCTCGTATTTTTCTCTGAGCTCCTGCACTTTGTTTTCCGCAATCAAGGTTTGCCCCGCCTGTAATGCAAGCTTAATGCGCTCGGCTGGAACGGTTTTGGTAGCCAACAGCAATTTCACTTCGTTGGGATCCCTGTTGTTCGTTATACAGGCATTATTTATACGTTCCTGGATAGCGGCTATATTCCGCAATATTTCTTCATTCATGCTTCTATAGGGTTCCGGATTGCGTCCAATAACGGGGATATACTGACTGCCCGTACTTTACCGGGTTTACCCTGACGTCTCACATCCGTCGATAGCTAAATTACAAAAAATCCATCGCGAAAACGAACGTTTATCCCCCCATCAGTTGACCGGTACCTGCTTATATAATGCAATGTGTTCGAGGTGTTGCAACTCATTCGATAAAAGGCTATCTTAACCGGAAATTTAAACATATTCTACCATCCCTAATGGCTAGGCATTACAGACCGTCCTACCTGTGGGCGAAACTCAAGGGATCCCCGAATGAATTCTCATTGCAGGGCAGGATATTCCATTCGATTTGCATTTTTGGGATGATAGGGTTGTTGATTTCCGCCCCTATCAATTATTCCCTTCACCAGTACGAAGCTCTTTACATCTTGTTCGTTGCCATCGCCTTACTCATAATTTTCTTTGTGTTATCCCGTGTCGCGAAGCGGGTAGAATTGGCAATTGGGATGTTCGGTGTGGCTATCAATATTTTTTTTGCACTTATTTTCTTATTCGCTGGAGGAATAAACGGCCCCAATTTGCTCAGTTTTTTGATCGCGCTATTCCTGATGATCATCATTTCATCCAGCAAACGGTCCAAAATGATGTGGTGTGCGATCAATATCTGCCTAATGGGCGGGCTGTTGTATGTACAATACCGGCATCCAAACTGGGTATCGTTTGAATATGAAAAACTGACGGACCGCCTATGGGATCATTGGTTCCAATACATTATCCTAGCTTCGGTATTGTACTACGGCACTTCCTATATCATCACCAATTATGAATTTGAGCGAAAGTCGGCTGCGGACCGCTCGGAATCGATACGCCAGCAAAACCTCGAAATCAGCGTGCAGAAAGAAGAGCTTGAACGCCTGAATGCAGAAAAAGACCGGCTGTTTTCCATTATCGCACACGATTTACGTGTTCCGGTGGGAAATGTGTACAACTATATGAACCTGTTGTTCGAGACGGCGCTGGAACCGGATAAACGTCAATATATCGAGCAGGAATTGAAAAAGCAGTTGGCGGGGACATCGGCAATGCTGACCAACCTGTTGACGTGGGCCCAGCAGCAGATTAAGGGGATCACCGTAAAATCCGAACCGGTGAATATACGCACCTGTATCCGCGATGCCCTGGAAATTGAGTTTGAAACTGCCCAAACCAAAGGAGTGAAACTGGAGTTGCCAGGCGAAGATGTGGTGGTCAGTACCGATCGATACGTACTCCAGATTGTTATCCGTAATTTGGTAAACAACGCCCTGAAGTTTACCGCGCCCAATGGTTTCGTCCGTGTGACGGCAGCGGCAACAGCGAATGCTATTGTTGTCGCCGTGGCAGATAACGGCCTGGGTATACCCGAAGAAGTGCAAGCCACGATATTTACCCTCCATACCGATCCTAAAACCGGCACACGGAATGAAAAGGGCGTGGGATTGGGGTTACTGCTGTGCAGAGGCTTAGCCGAAGCGCTGGGAGGAACACTCCGTTTTAAAAGTACATCCGGTGAAGGGACTACCTTTTCCCTGGAACTACCGGTGGAAAAAAACAACTATTAAAAAAAATATGTCACAAACATTCTTCACCTGCCGTTGTTGGTCATCTCGACACCCGGAACAAAATATCCGGCATGAACTGTTTACTTTTTAATTGAAAAAACTATGGCAAACAAAACGGAAAAATCGCAAAACATGCCCAACGGACACCTGCATGAATTGTTTGTGGATGAGCTGCGTGACATTCTCGGAGCAGAGCGCCAATTATTGAAGGGCTTGAAAAAAATGGCTTCCGCCGCCATCAGTGACT
Organism: Parapedobacter defluvii; assembly: GCF_014642075.1. Taxonomy (GTDB): domain Bacteria; phylum Bacteroidota; class Bacteroidia; order Sphingobacteriales; family Sphingobacteriaceae; genus Parapedobacter; species Parapedobacter defluvii. The sequence continues at coordinate 76,593 of NZ_BMIK01000020.1, forward strand.
CGCTGACCCAAGCTTTTGAAAACCACTATGCGCAAACCGAAGGTCAGATCGAACGGCTAAAACAGGTCTTTCAATCCATCGGGCTGTCTGCCCGTGGAAAAAAATGCAAGGCGATGGAAGGCTTGCTAGAAGAAGCAGAAGAAATCATCGACAGCTTTGAAGACCAAACGAATCTCCTGGATGCCGCGCTGATTGCCGCGGCCCAAAAAGTGGAACACTACGAGATTGCCAGTTATGGTTGCCTGGTTACTTATGCTAAACTCATGGAGCACCGGGAAGCTGCAGAACTGCTCGGCGCAACACTTGCTGAGGAAAAGGAGACGGATAACCTACTCACGGATATTGCCATGAAGGAATCCAATACCGGACAAGCAGCATAAATGATCCAACAAATAATGCACAATCACCTAAGCGTCCCCACGTATCGGGGCCGCTTAGGTTTGCAACAGCCCGTACTCAAAAGCACAACGAATGCCATATCCAAAGCTAGCTGTTGAAGAGTGTGCACGGCGATTGGCTGAGAAACAGCTGACGATCTGCTTTGCCGAAAGTGCCACGGCGGGACAACTTGCGTATGCATTTTCGCAGACTGAATATGCGGGAACCGTTTTAAAAGGGGGACTCATCTGCTATGACGCCTGCCTGAAAGAGGACATACTCGCTGTCCCCGCTGAATTGATCGACAAATTCACACCGGAATCCATAGAAGTTACGCGGGAGATGGCCTTGCAGCTCGCAAATGTCATCCGGGCGGATCTTTTCGTCTCGGTGACCGGCCTGACCAAACCGGGAGGCAGTGAAACACCGGAAAAACCTGTCGGCACTATGTTTTATGTCGTTTTTTACAGGGGGGTGTTGCACGAAAAGCGGATCTTTTCGACCGGATCGCCCGAAGTGATTGTTTGGCATACCATCGAACAGATTGCCCGTACCATCAGCCAGATCGTTTAACCCGCCGGGTTTCAGGCATGCCATAAGGAAACTGTCCGCTGTACCCCCCTTTTTCATATCTCGGCAGTTAACTGTTGATTGAGTTTGTTAAACATCTTAATCCAGCTTTGATAAGCACCTGTTTTCTTCGCTTCCTCTTCGGAAACAGTTTGATGAATCGTTGCTTCTGTTTGATTTCCTATTGATTCAAAAGTCACCGTGGTAAGGATTTCGACAGGCCATTCTGCCGACTTTCCTGCTGTTAATGCGTCTGTCACATCACCACTTTCGTTCGAAAGCTGAGAGGTGAAAACCAGCTTTTTAGGTTGCAATATTTCCAAATAAGTACCGATAATCCAACAATCACCATGCAGCGGGTCATGAATGCAGGAATGGAAGTGCCCCCCTTTTTTGACTTCAATAAATTTGTATTCGATGGTGCATCCATCCGGAGCATACCAACGCTTGAGCTTTTCAGGGTCAGTCCACGCTTCAAAAACTACCCCGATCGGGGCATCAAACAAGTAGGTGATTAAAAGTTCTTTGTCTTGTGATCTCATATTTATTGCTTTTTTGTTTCAGCCAAAAAATTGTCCAATTTCTTAAAACGCTGGCCCCATAGCTTACGGGATGCGTTCACCCAATCAACTACTTCATCTAGTTGTTCCAGCCGAGCCTCACAAAATTGTTCCCGGCCTTTTTGAGTAAAAGAAATCATTCCGCATTCATATAGAACTTTGAGATGCTTAGCAATTCCCTGTCTCGTGATTCCCGAATCTTCTACGATTTGACCAATATTTAAGGGCCCACCCGACAACTTCTGAATGATCATTCTCCTAGTAGGATCTGCAATAGCTTGATAAACGTCTCGCCTTTCTATCATAATACAACCAAATGGTTGTACAACCACAAGCACAACCATTTGGTTGCAAAAAATTTTTGTTGATTTTTTTTAAGAATGCGGGACTGTGGATTAAAACTTACGTCCGTTTGCCATACTCGCGCATTTATACAAGTGATAATACTCGGGTAACAATTACCGTCATTTTCTTTGCTTGTGGTCTCCGAGACATAGCAATCCGATGTCAGCCGTTTGGCGGACTATAAGGACTGTTGCTTTTATTGAAAAAACGCCCCAGCGAAAAAGGCAAAGTTTTTAGATAATTCTAAACAACAAAATTGAATCATCAAATTTGTCTGTTTCGATCATTTTACCATCGGGTACAGATAGTTCCGGCAGAAATACGGCAAAAAAATTATTTTGGTACTAAAGTATGAACAGATTCTCTTTTTCAGATTTTAATTTTGCAGTAACGGTAAGACAGAAAATGCTGAACGGCATTGTTATTTCTTATTGTGTAGAAAAAGCAGAAAGATAATTCTGAAAATCAAAAATCATTGAAATGAATAGTAAAAATTACGAAAGAGTGCGTAAAATGTCTTTTGCAGGTGTCTATCCAGACTATATCGCAAAAGCAGAAAAGAAAGGCCGAACCAAAGCCGAAGTTGACGAAATTATATTTTGGCTCACAGGATATAACGAACAAACGCTGCAGCACCATCTTGATAATAAAACTAATTTTGAAGATTTTTTCGGAAAGGCTCCACAAATCAATCCAAATGCTTCGAAAATTACGGGTGTCATTTGCGGTTATCGCGTGGAAGATATTGAAGACAAATTGATGCGGGAAATTCGTTATTTAGACAAGTTGATCGACGAATTGGCGAAAGGCAGGGCGATGGAAAAAATTTTAAGGAAATAAACAACGTAATGATAAAAGGCAATGAAATAACGCTGCGACCGACGGAAATTACAGATTTGGAAGATCTCTTCCTCTTTCAACTTGACGATGACGCAAACTATTTAGCTGCTTTCACCTCAGAAGATCCCACCGATAAGCAAGCTTATTTTGAAAAATTCACTAAACTACTCAGTGACCCGACGGTCAATCAACAGACCATTCTGGCTGACGAAAACACTGTAGGCAGCATTGCAAAATTTGAAAGGAACGGCGAAGCTGAAATTACTTATTGGATTGACAAAACATATTGGGGAAAGGGTATCGCAACAACGGCACTAAGAGACTTTCTTTCTATTGAAACTATCCGACCCATTTTCGGACGGGTTGCATTCGACAATTATGGTTCACAAAAGGTTTTAGAAAAATGTGGATTTGTCAGGATCGGCTTCGACAAAGGGTTTGCAAATGCAAGACGGGTAGAAATAGAAGAATTTATCTATAGCCTAACATAGGTATTTAGATAACAACAAACGCTAACACATTCATTCGATGTTGATCTCAATTATCTCTCCTCTATTAGATCAACCTGTTTGCGAGATGCTTTTGTTTAGCGGCTTCTCGATACCGTCAGGTTCCGGAATGCATCGATAAACACCGTCAAACTATCTTCTATTTTGCGGTCTACGATCGTATTTTGATCATTTATTTTTTCTTTGATCCCTTTGATAAGCAGCGTTGTTTCCCGTATAAATACCGCCATCAGCGTCTGCATGATCAACTGCAGCTCCGCATGTCCTTTTTCCCCATTTGCCGAAGCGGTAATCAGCCCGGTTGGCTTGCCTGAAAATACGGTGGTGGAGACGCACCATTCCATGGCATTTTTCAGTCCGCTGGGAATGCTGAACACATATTCCGGGGTGCAAATCAGAATGCCTTCCGCCTTTTCAATCAATTCCCTGAAGTCCAAAACCGCTTTGGGCGTATCGTCAAGTGCCCGTTCCGGTTCAAAATGGGGAAGCGCTTTCAGGTTATCAAAAACGGTAACGTCGAAAAAACCATTTGTCAGGCTGACAAAAATGTCGATGAGCTTCCGATTGGAAGAATTTTGACTTGCACTTCCATTGATGGCGAGGATTTGTCCCATGTGCTAATTGCTTATTCTATCCGAAAAAGCATGGTTATCTCAACCATTGCTTAAAACTACACAAATAATTGGAAAACGACGGTTTATGTGCTGCGAAAACACCGGCATGTATTCGTCCCGTGACACCGTTGTTATGGCCGTTAGTATGAGGATATACAGGCTATCAGCAGAAATCTTTTTCTTCAGAAAGTGTATATTTGTTTACGATCGTCACTGCTTGTTATGCAACATTGGGAACTGCCTTTTTTCTGATCATTGCTTTCGTATATGCCTCCATGGGTTTCGGGGGGTGGTTCCAGCTATCTGGCGATTTTTGGTTTTTACAGCGCCTGGAAAAGCTCTATGACAGATCTGTTAAGCCATTTGTGCCGCGGAAATATGAAGGAATATTTAATCAAGAGGTATAATTTTACTATAAAGACATGGAAGAAAAACATATTGTCAAAATCTTGTCGGTTGAACCCTACACCCACAATGTAAAGCGGTTCCGGGTGGAAAAACCCGTTGGTTACACCTTTATTCCCGGACAGGCTACCGAGGTAACCATCAATAAGGAAGGCTGGCTGGACAAGCGGAACCCGTTTACCTTCACCTCGCTCAATGCGTGGGATTTCCTCGAATTTACGATCAAGATATATGATGAGCATAAAGAAGTCACGCATCAGCTGGGATTATTGAAACCGGGGGATGAGCTGATTCTGCATGACGTGTGGGGCGCCATCCAATACAAAGGGGAAGGAACTTTTATTGCCGGCGGGGCTGGAGTTACGCCATTCATCGCTATTTTCCGGCAGCTGTATCAGGACGGAATGATCGGTGCGAATAAATTACTTTGTTCGAACAAAACCGAAGCGGATATTATATTGAAGGACGAGTTCACTGACATGTTGGGTAGAAATTTCATCAACACAATCACGGATGACAATACCGCCGGTTATGACCATGGCCGTATTGACGAGGCCTATTTAAAGGATAAGATCCATGATTTCAACCAAAATTTCTATATCTGCGGCCCGGAGCCAATGATAGACTCCGTACAGCAGGCGTTGAAAAACCTGGGTGGATCGGCGATTACGGTGGAACTATGAACGCAGTAAATACAACTGAGTTAGTAACCTTAACAGTTAGCAGTAAATATGGACAGCAAAGCAGTACATTTTATGACGTAAAAATTCTAACCTGATGTAGACAAAAAAGCCCTCTACGAATGGTAGAAGGCTTTTTCTGTGAACCCACTGGTACAGAACTCGAACTCTTTTTTGGAAGATTTAAGGCGATTAAATCAACTTAAAGACAGTCCGTACCAATCTGATATATTCGTGGAAAAGGTAAATCAACCTAAACCTAAACAGCTTCAAATTTCGACAAAGGTAAACAAATTGAAAAGATGACAATGCGTTTTCATCGAAAATTTCCATGCTTTCTGCAAAAAAAAAACTTACCCTACTTCGACCTGTCTCATGAAAGAAACCCATTGTTAAGGACAATATTTGTGCATAGATAGTGATAGTGTTCAATTTTAAAACCTTAGCCATGAGACATCCTTTGAACAATATTGTGGCTGAAATACAAAAGCAAGAAAGAAAGCTGTCAGCCGAAACATCCAGTTTCATTGACGAGGCATATAAGATGACGGTTTACCTCCAAGAGTTATTATGTAGTGTCAAAGATGACGTGATAAAAGAGGGCTTTTCCAGTAAGGATGAGGAAATCCATTTTTTCAAACAGGTAAAGCCGAACATCCTCGGAAAACTTATCTATTACAATAAGGTGTACCGGATTGAGACGGCTTGCCCCGTGGATAACGGAAACCTGCACCAAAACTATTTCGCTCTGCAACTGCGTGACTTAAAACAGGAATACCAAGAGCATATCTGCAATTCCGAATTTTACAGGTATTACCGTTCCGGCAGAACCGACCGTGACGGGCATTATTTCACGTTGGGAAACATCAATTATTATGACGGGCTGAACAGCTTTGTATTTGAAATCGACCCCAAATTTTCAACCTACTTTGATTATAAGGTGGCGAAAATCATAGCTAACGAATTAATTTATAACTATCTGACCACAAAGCTAAGCCCCGAACAAAACCCCGATGTACTGCTACAACAAGAGGAAACAAAAGACTTCTTTTGGACACAGACCAAAAATGCCCTTATCGAATTGATTTATGCACTCTACGCCTGCGATGCCATTTCGCACGGGAAAATAGGCATCCGCAAAATCAGCATGGTTTTCCAAATCCTGTTCCGTATATCACTGAACGACATCCATAACAGCTTCCACCGGATGAAAACCCGTGCAGGCTCACGGACGTTGTTTTTAGACCAACTCAAATACAGCTTAGAGGAATATATGGACAGGGAAGACAACCTATAATTTTTGTCTTCTCTTTCCATCAAAAAGGACAGCATCAATCGGTGCTGTCCTTTTTTTGCCCGTTTGCCTATATGTGTCTATCGGCAAATCCATTGATTTGGATGCCTACCGATTGACCAAAAGTGCGAAAAACCCCTAAAAACAGCACTTTGCATGAATTGTAAAAAAATGAAAAAAGTGCCTTTTTGATAGACACGTATCGGAAGACAGCCTGCGCCAATCGCTCCAATTTTGTGGTGTTAGAAATCATTAAAAGTATTTGTTATGAACATCGACAGAATGGAATTTATCGCATGGATGGAACGTATAATGGAGCGTTTCGATATTTTAAAAGAGTACGTCCTAAACATCAAGAAAGAACGGCACAGTATAGACGGCGAGGAATTACTGGACAACCAAGACCTGCTCCTCATGCTGAAAATCAGCCACCGTTCCCTGCAACGATACCGCTCCACGGGCAAGCTACCGTATTACACCATCAGCGGAAAACTCTACTACAAACTATCGGATGTACACCAGTTCATTAGGGAGAGTTTCAAAACCCCCATACGGCGTACAAAAGAAAACCGATGACAAACCCTACCACGAAAAGACGGGTACGGCTATGCCGTACCTGCTTCGCCTACTTTCGGACAATGTAAACTTTAAAAAATCAATATCATGAGCGAACAGACAAATGAAAATCCACAGCAATATCCCGAACAGCTTTCGGATGTGCTGTTGGTGATGGACAAGGAAAAAAAGAAAATCCAAGCCGTTACGGGTGTTGACGAAAACGGCAATCTGAAAACCGTTGATGCCACCAAGAAAAACCAAAGCCAATTTATGCGAGTGGACAGAGCCGGAGATTTGTTTACAAATTTCTTCTCCAACTTTTGGCGACAGCTTAAAGACCCGACCCATTTCTCATTCTTCAAAGTACCTGCAAAGGAAGCGGTCGAAACCGCCAAAGAAATGCAGAAACAGGTCAATGCCCCCGCCAAAGAGGGCGAGGCTGTCATGGCAAAGCATGAGGTCAAAGAGCCAAAGGAGCAACAACAGGAAACCAAAAAGGATGTGGAAGCACCACAGGAAACACAGCAAGCGCAGGAGAAAAGCGAATACCGCTTTAAGGCAGAAGACGTTGACTGGAAAACTTTAGAGCAACTTGGTGTGAAAAGGGAAACGCTCGAAAAAATGGGGGCAATGGACACTTTGCTAAAGGGCTATAAAACTAATTTCGTAATGCCTGTAAGTGTCAATTTAGACACGGTAATTCTGCGTTCAGATGCAAGGCTCGGTCTTCAAAATGGTGCAAATGGTAAGGCGGTATTTATGATGTACGGTGTACGCCACGAACCCAACCTCGAAGCCCCTTTCTTTGGTCACGAGTTTACCAAAGAAGACAGGGAAAATCTGCTCAAAACCGGAAACATGGGGCGTGTGGTGGAATTGACCAACCGTAAAACAGGCGAAAAGATACCCTCCGTTATCAGTATCGACCACCTCACGAACGAGGTTATCGCATTCCGGCAGGACAGGATAAAAGTACCCGATGAGATTAAGGGCGTAAAGCTGACCGAAGACCAAAAACAGGATTTGAAAGATGGGAAAGCCATTTATTTAGAGGGGTTGGATTTTAAGAACAGTACGAACAAAAATGCCCATGTGCAGTTCAATGCCGACAAAAAATATACGGAGTTTCTTTTTGGCGATAAAGCACCCAGACAGGTACAGGAAAACGACCCGAAAATGTTCCGCAACAAAGTGTTCTCCGATGAACAGTACAAGCAACTCAACGAGGGCAAGACACTCTACATTTCGGATTTCAAAGATGGGCAAGGACAGCCGTATAAGGGGTATGTTACTTTGAACAAAGAAACGGGAAGCTATGATTTCAGCTTTAAGAACCCCAATGCGTTGAAAAATAAGGTACAGCCTGCCGAAACGCACAAAACACAGGTTGCTGTAAACTCCAACGGGAAAACCAACGAAGCAACCAAGCACGTCAACGAACCGCTGAAACCGGAACAACAAACGCCGAAAAACAAAACGCAACAGCAACGGCAGAATGACCCCAACCGTCCGGCTAAATCAAGAGGGGTAAGAAGATAATACCATCAAAAAACATTTTTCTTTGGAAATCCCCTTTCACAGAATACGAAGGGGTTTCTCAAAGAGAAATGTTCACCATTTAATCCATTAAAAGAGATAGTATCATGAAAGCAATCATTGCAGAAAAGCCAAGTGTGGCGAGGGAAATAGCTACCCTATTGGGAGCGACCGAAAAACGGGATGGCTACCTCACGGGGAACGGCTACGAAGTTACGTGGGCATTGGGGCATTTGGTCGGACTGGCGATGCCCGAAGATTACGGGGTATCGGGCTTCCAAAGGGAAGCCCTGCCCATATTGCCCGACCCTTTTATACTTACGGTACGCAAGATAAAAAAGGACAAAAGTTATGTTCCCGATAACGGGGCATTAAAACAGTTAAAGATTATCGAACAGGTCATCGGTAGATGCGATAGTATCATCGTGGCCACCGATGCCGGACGTGAGGGCGAAATCATCTTTAGGTACATCTATGAATATCTAAAATGCCGTAAGCCCTTTGAACGTCTATGGATAAGCTCACTCACGGAAAAGGCGATTAAACAGGGCTTTGACAACTTAAAAGCCGGAAGCGAATTTGACGGGCTATACCGTGCCGGACAAGGGCGGAGCAAAGCCGACTGGCTTGTGGGCATCAATGCCTCGCAGGCATTGAGTATTTCGGCAGGGCGTGGCGTTTACTCGCTTGGTAGAGTACAAACGCCAACGCTTGCCCTCATCTGCAAGCGGTATTTGGAAAACAAAGACTTTGCCGTCAAGAAATACTTTCAAATCCAGTTGGAACACCGCAAGGAATTTACAGACTTTAAGAGCCTTTCAAAGACCAAATGGGATGACAGGAAACTCGCTGACGATACGCTGAAATCTATTCAGCGTAACGGAACAGCAACCGTTACGGCAGTGGAAACCAAAACAGCTACGGAGCAACCGCCTTTGCTGTTCGACCTTACGGGATTACAGAAAGAAGCCAATAAAAGAGCATCCTATACTGCCGAGGAAACATTGAACATTGCCCAAAGCCTATATGAAAAGAAATTTATCACCTACCCCCGTACAGGGAGCAAGTACATCCCCGAAGATATGTGGTCGGAAATCCCTGCACTGGTAAGGAATTTGGAAGCACGGGCTTCCTGCAAAAAAGCGGTCGGAAAAGTGAAATGGGGGCGTTTCAACAAACGCATCGTGAATGATGTAAAGGTCACAGACCACCACGGTCTGCTGATTACCGAAAAAATCCCGTCCGAATTAACGGCACACGAAAACGTTATCTATGATATGATTGCGTACCGCCTGTTGGAAGCCCTTTCGCCTGCCTGTACCAAAGAAATAACCGACATCGAATTGCAGGCTCTGCACTATGACTTCACATTGAAAGGGTGTAAAATCCTCGAAGCCGGCTGGCGTGGCATCAAAGAAAAATTTACCGATGAGGACAGCGAGCCTTTGCAGGAACTGCCGGAATTAAAGGTCGGCGATGAGCTGAAAATCAAAGAGGCATCCGTACTGGAAAAGAAGACCAAACCGCCCGTGCTTTACACCGAGGCAGGTCTGTTGTCCGCAATGGAAAATGCCGGAAAGGAAATTGACAACGAGGACGAACGGAAAGCCCTAAAAGACATCGGTATCGGTACACCTGCCACAAGAGCCTCTATTATAGAAACGCTTTTTAAGAGGGATTACATTCAGCGTGAAAAGAAATCCCTTATCCCTACCCATAAGGGATTGCAGGTTTACGGGGCTGTAAAGGACAAAAAGATTGCCGATGTAGCCATGACCGCCGAATGGGAAATGGCATTGCAGAAAATTGAAAACAACGAGGCGGATGCTGGTGCTTTTCAGCGTGAAATGGAAGCCTATGCCACTTCCATTACACGGGAGCTTTTGGACACGGGCATTGTCAATGAAAAGCAACCCGAACTGACCTGCCCCAAATGCAAGAGCCGTCAGCTATTGGTTTGGAACAAGGTTGTAAAATGCCCCGATGAGGCTTGCAACTGGCTTCAATTCCGTACCGTGTGCGGAGTGCCGTTGAGCGTTGCCGATATAGAAAACCTCGTGACCAAAGGAAAGACCAACCTTATCAAAGGCATGAAAAGCAATTCGGGCAATAAGTTCAATGCCTATATCGTCATGAACGATAAAGCCGAAACTTCCTTTGAGTTTGAAAACAGGAAACCAAACAGGAAATAAAATAAATGCTTTGTTTTCTGAACGGCATACAGCGTGAGGGATAGAAGCGACATCCTTTTGCGGTCCTGCAAGATCCGCAAAAGATATAGCGGATAGCCCGACCCGTCTGCATTTTTTCGTTAGCCTGGGCATGAGGCTAAAATGCAGACGGTGGCACGCCCAAATCCTACTTTTCGTCCTGCTCGTCCATTCTACGCATAAGTTCTTCCCGAAGCGCATCAAGGAATTTTGTACGGTTCATCTTCCGGTTTCTCAACTCCAAATAAGCCTGATAAAAATTGCCCAAATCAACATCAAATGTGCTTTCAAAATATAGGGCTACTTCCCTTATATCGTTGTTCCCGTTGTCAAATACATTTTGATAGTGCAGGGCATAAATCAGTTCTATCAATGCCACTTTACTTCCTGTCCATTTCAGCTTCTTTTGGATTTTCGATTTATCTTTTTGGAATTTGTTATACAACTGGTCTTCGATGTAAACCTGTATCAAATCATTGGCTATTATCTTGGCGACCTTATAATCATGTGAAGTGGAAAAGGACTGGTCAGATTGAAAATAATAAGTGTCCAACCACAGCTTTATATCATGCTTCCCCCTTAAAAACATTCTATCGTCAAGTAACGAATTGTTGCTACGGTAATACTTATAGAAATCGAGGTTGTTGTTAAAGAACCTCTTAAGTTTTTTCAGTTCTTTGTTGAGGTATTTCCTTATGGGCTTTGCTCCATAGGGCTTTTTTGTTTCGATTTTGTAGATGGCATTGTAGTAAATGAGTTTTGCTACAAAGGCAGGTTTCTGATACTTGAAAAAACGGATTTCCTCATCCGTGTTCCTAAACCCTCTTTTCAGAACATACTCTTTCAGTTTGGACAGGCATTCAAGGATAAGGTGTATAACGGCTTCTATCCGTTGTATGGAACAATCGGTTTCAATCTCCAATTCGTTGATGGCTGTTTCCAGTTTATGTAGGGTTTCATTATAGAATTTATTCATCTGTTTATTTTGAAATAGATGTTATTGGTTAATACAGAAAAGCTAACACTGTTCGTATTAGCTTATGATGCAATTACTGCTTAAAAAAATTCAACCTCTACCGTATTGATGATGGAACGATAGATAGATTTTTGTTGCATACTTTAAAGGGTTGTAGTATGATGCAGGTTAGTCTTTGCGAATTACACCTGCATCACCTCCTTTTTTTTACCGATATTTTTTTACGGTTATGCAGTTTACAACCCTTAGTTATTTAATTTTAATAAGTCAATGCCAGCCCCACACCAAAGCCCATATCGCTATCATAGTGGGTACGTATACCTATATTCTTATTAATGATATACCTAAGTTCTCCCATATACTCTAAGTCGGTATTCACCATAAAACCACCTCTTAGTCTTTTTGAAATTGGTATATCTTCACGCATTAACTGCAATCTCACAATTCCATCATGATATACTTCTGCCTGAAAATTGACGAGCATAGGTAACGTATACATAAACCCTAAACTGAACGCCCTGCGGGTATCTTTCTTGTTGGTTTGTCCAAATATGTTCTTTTCGTGTTCATCTTCTCCCATTTTACGGTAGCGGTAATCAAAACCTACAAAGGGCATGAACCATTGCATCTTTCCAATGTATCTACCTAAATGGGTTTCTACTTCATAACCGTGCATACTATTATAGCCTAAACGCCATTCTGTTCCTAATTGGTAGCGTGCATTCATTAGCATAGCTTCTCCATCATTACCATTGGTTGCAAAATCGTTTTGTGCCATAAAATGAGGCATATTACTTTCTCTTTGCAATTCTTTATAGGCTTTTGCCTTGTCGGGTAGATAGGGGTTATTGTAGTCTCCAACTTCAAAGACCCTGTTCATTCCCGCCATCATGTGATATAATATATGGCAATGAAAGAACCAATCACCTTCCTCATTTGCTAAAAACTCAATGGTATCTGTTTCCATAGGCATGATATCCAACACATTTTTAAGCGGCGATTTTTCGCCTTTTCCGTTTATCACCCTGAAATCAAATCCGTGAAGATGCATTGGATGCCGCATCATTGAATTATTATAAATGGTAATCCGTAGAATTTCTCCTTTTTTTACAGGTATTTTGTCAGTTTCCGAAAGTATTTTATTATCCATGCTCCATACATAGCGGTTCATGTTGCCAGTAAGTGTGAATTTCAACTCTTTTACAGGCGCATCATTTGGAAGAGAGGTGTTATAAGGTGATTGCAACATAGCATAATTTAATGTTTTGATGTCTCCCAAGGCATTAGCGTTGTAACGGTTAGCGTCGTTATCCATATCCATACCCTCATGCTTACTGTGGTCTGCTTTTTTTGTTGCATCTCCGGTAATTTCGGGATACATCACTACATTCATGTCCATTTGGTTAAGGCTCATCTTCATGCCCATATCGTCCAAATCGCCATTCATTTTCATCATATCGTTCATCATCTTCATCCCCTCGAAATACTTCAATCGTGGGAGTGGAGAAATAAGCTGTTTGACCCCATCACCTATAAAGTAACTCGCAGATTGTGTCCTGTCTTCGGTTGTTGCTAAGAACTCGTAAGCCAAACCATCTTGAGGGATAGTCACTACAATATCGTAAGTTTCAGAAACGGCAATGATTAACCTGTCCACCTCTACAGGCTCTACATCATTCCCATCATTCGCTACTACTGTAATTTTTCCTCCAGCATACCGTAGCCAGAAATAGGAAGACGCCCCTCCATTGGAAACACGCAATCTGACTTTGTCGCCTGCTTTTAGCTTTTTACCATCAATTGTTTTCAAATCGGTGCTATGGCTACCATTTATTAGGATTTTATCATAGTAAACGTCACTGACATCCATCGCCAGCATCCGCTTCCACTCGTTTTTTACCTTTACCCCTAATTTTCCCTCCTTAATAGCTTCAACATATGATTGTGTTGCGCCTTTCTTAATGGCCGCCCAATCATTTGCATTGTGTAGCATACGGTTGATATTATCGGGGTTAAGATTTGTCCACTCACTTAATATAATTGGAACGGTCGGCAAATCGTCAATTCCTTTTCTGAATGTCTTATCATCGCTTCTTTTCTTCATGATAAAACTTCCGTACATGCCAATCTGCTCCTGCAATCCTGAGTGGGAATGGTACCAGTGCGTACCATGCTGGATAATCGGAAAACGGTAGGTGTAGGTTGTGCCCGGTGCGATGGGTTTTTGTGTAAGCCAGGGCACACCGTCTTCTTTATTGGGCAGGAACACGCCATGCCAGTGAAGTGATGTGCTTTCTTTCAATTGGTTGTGCACCACTATTTCGGCAGTGTCGCCCTCGGTAAAGGTAAGGGTGGGCATGGGGATTTGCCCGTTTACGGCAATTGCCCTTTTTTGCTTACCTGCATAGTTGACAAGCGTATCTTTTACATACAGCTCGTAATGCACCACTCTCTGTGCAAACAGCGTTTGCGTGCAAAGCAGTATCAGCACTGTTTGCAAAATTCTTATAGGTATTTTATTATATCTGTTCATGATTTGAAAAATTTTATTTAATGCTGTCTTCCATTGTGCTAAACCACGCTATCAAAACCTGCTTATCCTCCGGTGACAATACTGCATTGCGATGAATTAGTGTGTATGATGACAACGGCATTTCCCCGTCCTTAACCTGCCCGGCCATAGCCCTGAACTTGTTTCGCTGCCTGCGGACAGAATAGTCGCCAAATTCGCTAAAGTTGAGTTCCTCTTTCCCCTTTTTTATATGCTCTGCCATGTACCATGCGCCGGGCTGGATACGGCTGTACCACGGATAATGGGTATTGTTGCTATGGCAGTCATAACAGGACTGAACAAGGATAGTCTTTACATTTTGGGGTACGGCGTACACCCTTTCGATATGGGTGGCTGGCACTTCAACCGCCTGGTTCCGTAAGGGCTGAAAGAACTGTATGGCAATCAGGACGACAGCCAGCCCCAATATGATTTTCTTCTTTATGGTCATAATTATTTTATTGTGGCTTCATCTTTTTGTGTCTACTGTTTTTTCACATACTTGGCATAATTCTCCTTGTTTTCAAAATAAGAAACTTCACCGTTATTTCCTGTCACAGCAATCACCGCATTAGCTTTGTCTACCTGCTTATGGGAATAGGGGTCTATCGCCATCCGCACGGTCACATCTTTTGGAATACGTTCCTTACACATTTCGCAACATCCGTAATAGGTTTTACCATCAAATTTTACTTCAAACTGCTTTTTGCCGATATAGGCATCGTTGACCATGCAGACTTCATCCGATGGAACCAATTCACCTGTTTGGGTAGTATGTCCGTTGCTTTCCGGAGTTGCCTGCGAATGCTGCTGTTCCGCTTCATCCTTATTTGACCCCGCCTGACCGCAAGCGGTGAATAGCAGGGTTAATAAGGAAATAAAGCCAATTATTATTTTGTTCATGTCCAAACTTGTTTTTTTAAATTTTATTATTTACTTTCTTCAAACTCTTTTAGCTTGCGCTTCATTAGTTCAATTTCTTCCGCTTGGGTTTTAAGTATATTTTTTTGCAGCTCTATCAGTTCCGGGTCGGTCAGGTGTGCCTTTTCGGACATCAATATGGCTGCTGCGTGATGGGGTATCATACCCTTTGCAAACTGCTTGTCCCCGACATTGATTTGTTCCCTGATACCAAACCATGAAAAGATGCCAACAGCAACCGAGATGATGGCTATCGCCCAATTCATCTTCCTGTTGGGGTACATTACTTTCATTATCGCTAATTCGATAAGCAGCATTGCCGAGGTCATCAGCAGGGTCATGTACAAATTGTTGATATTGGGTATCAGGTTCTGCCACCCGTCAATCATGGCGTACATGATAAAATACATCACTGCGAACATTGCGACAGCCATCACCGCAAAGCGTTTGTACATGGCCGAAGCATGTTTTGTATTGTGCGTGCCATGCTCCGAGGAATGACCCGCATGGTGACTGTTTTGCATATTTTCCATAACCCGAAATTTATTTGCTGTTAATTGTTTTTTCCACCTTACCGCAGGTCAGCATTTTAGAACCGTAGTAAGGGTTTTTGATTTCCTTGTTTTCGCTGAACCAAACAGCACCCTTACCGTCATTGAACATCGGGCAATGGTCCTGATACAATGTTTGCGATGTACCGAACAAATCAATCAGGTCTTTCAAATCTTCGCCAAGCGAGGCCAAATGTTCCCGCTGGTGGTGAATGTTGCCGACATTTTCCCCGATATGTTCTGCGTGTTCTTTAGCATCGTCCGCTATGTCCATGTACTTTTTGTGCTTATCAGCAGGAACGGCTTTCATGTCCACTTTATTCAGGGTAGCTAACAGCTTTTTCCCTGAACTGGCGGCAGCTTTGTCATCGTCCGAAACAAGGGCGTTCTTTAAGGACAGATAATCGGTAACTATGGGCGCAATAGAAAAGTTTTTTGCTTCTTCTTTTCCTGTTGCTTTTGCTTCCTGACCGCTCGGAGTTTCACTCACAACGTGCGCAGCTACCGTATCATCCTCTTTTGGTTGGGAAGCTGACTGTTCTTGTGATACAACAGCAGTATCACTTGAAGACTGCTCGTTTTTGTTGGATGCCTGATTGCATGATACTGTTACAAATGCCATGATAACAGCAATGATTGATAATGTTAGATTTTTCATTTTTATTTATTTTTTGATTTTTAAAAAACTTGCGTTAATAGCCACTACAATGGTGCTTACACTCATCAGCACAGCACCCATAGCGGGACTTAAAACAAAATTCGGATAGAGTACGCCTGCCGCAAGCGGTATTGCCACCACGTTGTAGCCAACCGC
This sequence comes from Parapedobacter defluvii, assembly GCF_014642075.1. GTDB lineage: Bacteria > Bacteroidota > Bacteroidia > Sphingobacteriales > Sphingobacteriaceae > Parapedobacter > Parapedobacter defluvii. Next base: position 92,905 of record NZ_BMIK01000020.1, read on the forward strand.
CCATATCAGGTTCTGTACCATCTTTTTGTAGGTAAGTTTGCCGAAGTCAATCAGTTTGACCACATCCCTCGGGTCGCTGTCTACCAATATGATATCCGCTGTTTCGGCAGCCACGTCCGTACCGGAACCCACGGCAATTCCAACATCTGCCTGTGTCAGTGCAGGTGCATCATTTACACCATCACCAGTCATTGCTACGATTTCGCCTTTTGCCTGAAACTCCTTTACTTTCTCCTGCTTGTTATGCGGAAGCACATTGGCCAAATACCCGTCCATACCCAATTTTCCGGCTACGGCAGCAGCAATCCTGTCGTTATCCCCCGTGAGCAGAAAGGACTTGATGCCCATTTTTTTGAGTTCCTCAATCGCCTGTGCCGACCCCTCACGGATGCTGTCTGCCAAAGTAATGAGGCCGATTACCCGGTCATCAATGAGAACAAAGTTTACTGTTTCGGCTTCCTGATTAATTTCGGCTGGAATTTCCGGCAAAGAAAGGTGGTTTTCGGTGAAGTAATTCGGGCCACCAGCTACAACACTCTTTCCGTTTACAACACCTTTTACACCTATACCCTGCATATAGCTAAAGTTTTCAGACTTCCATAACGCAAGCCTCTTTTCTTTCAATGTAGCCATAATGCCTTTCGCGATATGGTGTTCCGAATTTTGCTGTACTGCGGCAGCATACTGGATAACTGCATCGGCATTGTATTCGTCCGTAAAGGGAATAACCTTTTCCACGGCATGGGAACCTTTGGTGAGCGTTCCGGTTTTGTCAAAAATGATGGTAGATAGCTTACGGGTGGTTTCAAATGCTGTGCGGTTGCGGATGAGCAGACCATTGGTCGCCGATAGCGTTGTGGAAATGGCGACCACCAACGGGATAGCCACGCCCAATGCGTGCGGGCAGGCCGTTACCATTACCGTCACCATTCTTTCAAGCGCAAAGGCAATATCTCCACTGCTTGCATACCAATAGGCAAATGTGCCTATGCCCACGGCAATGGCAATAAAGGTGAGCCATTTGGCAACTTTGTCCGCAAGGTTTTGCGTATTGGACTTAGTAGCTTGTGCCTCCTGCACAAGATTGATAACCCTGTTCAGGTAGCTGTCTTTTCCAACGGCTGTTACCTTAACTTTCAGCGCACCATCGCCATTGATAGAGCCTGCGATGACCTTTCCGTCCTTTTCCTTTTTTACGGGAACACTTTCTCCGGTAAGCATACTCTCGTTGATATATGAAAGCCCATCCAGAACCAATCCGTCGGCTGGAATTTTTTCACCCGGTTTTATGATAGCCGTTTCACCGCTTTGCAGGTCTTCGAGCTTTATCTTTACAGCTTCTCCGCCTCGTTCCACGGTAACATCGTTGGGCAGTAACGCTACCAATGACTGTAATGCCCGTGAAGCAGCCATTTGGGAACGCATTTCCAGCCAATGCCCTAACAGCATGATGTCAATTAGGGTTGCCAGTTCCCAAAAGAAATCCATACCCTGCAAGCCAAATACAACGGCTACGGAATAGACATAGGCTACGGATATGGCGATAGCAACAAGTGTCATCATCCCTATGGCTTTGGCTTTCACCTCGCCAATCATTCCCTTTAGGAATGGTAAGCCTCCATAGCAATAAATCACCGTACCCAATGCCAGCAACACATATTTATCGCCATTGAAAGCAAGCGAGAAACCTAACCATTGCTGTATCATGTGCGACAGGAGCAGTATAGGGATTGTAATGACAAGGCTTATCCAAAAACGAGTGAGGAAATCACCTGTATGATGTCCCTCATGTTTATTAAAGTTTTCGTCAGCATGGCCATGTTGAGAATGCCCGGAATGCCCATGTTCTGATGTGTGTTCATGAGAAACTGACGCACCGCCAACGGGAACCAATGCCATGCCACAGAGCGGGCATTTGCCCGGTTCGTCTTTTAGCACCTGTGGGTGCATAGGACAGGTATATTTTTTCATAACAAGGGGTTTTAAAAGTTATGTTGCACTTAATTTTTTTGCCATCTCATGGGTCATTTCTTCGGCATAAGTACCATAGGCATCAACAAGTACGCCTTTATTCTTACTATCATTAGACGATATGGCATAAATTACGGCATTGTTATCAGGACTGCTGTCGAGGCTTTCAAACCTATGAGTTTCCGTAACCGTAAAATCCTCCGGTTTTAGTTTCAGGCTCCTTGACGCACAGTAAAGGCAGTCCGGCAACAGACTAAAGTCCATACTGTACCCACGCTGTCTTAGGTCTTTAAGTGCCTGCACCATGTCATTGTACTGTACCATAGCTTTCAGACCTGTTATTTAATGGTTTCGACCGTACTTCCGCAGGTGAGCATCTGTGAGCCGTAATATGGATTTTTAACCGCATTCTCTTTACTTAGCCAATTGGCTCCCTTACCTCCATTGTACATAGGACAGTGCTGGTAATAAACGGGGGTGTCCTGTTTAGACACTTTAGCCAGTGTGTAGATGCTTCCCGAAAGTGCCGCAAAAGCACTTCTTTGTTTTGCAACGTCTTTTGATTTTGAAATGCTTTCCGCATTGGCCGTTAAGTCCTGCATTACTTTCATCCAAGCCGTATGTTCCTCTGCCGATAGCTTATTCATATCGACTGCTTTAAGGGATGCGGCCAATTCAGCGGCATTGGCAGATGCGGTCGCCGCATCGGTTTTTATCAAAGCGTCTTTCACTGAAAAGTAGTTGTCAAATACAGCTTTTAGCTGTGATCGGTTTTGGGCTGCATCTTTGTTAGCGGATGCTGCCATTTGGCCATGGTCGTGATTGCCATGTCCGGCATTCATGTCCATTCCCGCCTCTTTGTTTTTGGCAACCGTCTTCACGGGTCTATCATACTGGCAGCAACCAGCCAGTTTAGCATATACGTCATCCGGCGCACGGAACTTCTCACTGTCATAACCAGCCAAAGCAATACGTTTCAGGATTTCATCCTGATTTGTTTTGTCGCCGTCATAGGTGAGCGTAGCCATCTTGGTATCTTTGTTCCAGTCCACGCTGGCTACCTTTTTTACGTTACCTGCTTTTTCGATGGTGGTTTTGCACATACCACAATTGCCGTAAATCTTTACGGTTTCTGTTTTCGCATTCTTGATTTGTGCGAAGCCGTTTATTGATGATAGTAACACGGCGATTACCATCACTATTTTTGATAATGATTTCATAATAATTACATTTTGAGAAACGGGGGATTGATAAACCCGTTTCTGTTTTAAATTTTAAGTAAATGATACAAATAGGGGATTTGCAAAAGCCGGAACAGCTTCTGACAGGACACACCTATGGCTATCAGGCCATAGTTTTAGCTTATTTTAGGCGGTAGCCAAATGGAGAAAAAGCCCGAAGAATAGTAGGCTTCTTTGAAACCGAATTTTTGCTTTTTAACTGCTGCTAAGTGATTTTTTGCCTTTAATTCGATTATGGTTGGGACATTTAGGGAAGTGGTTGAAGCACCGCACCTGCAAGAGCTGTGTGAACAGCCGCCCCCGCATTTGTCACTTTTGCATTTTTTACAGGATTTGCCCTTGCAACCTTTTTTATGTTCTGATTTTTTGGATTTCTCCTTTGAGCAGGAAGACTGCTCGGTCTTTGTTGAATTTTTGGAACAGGCATAGCTCTGACTTGGCATCATAAAGAAAACCAAACAGAACAATGTCAAAATGCCTATATGTATTCTATAATTTTTCAACGCAACAAAGTTACAAATTAGATTGGTTTTTTATGTGATTTTTAAGATTTTTTTGCTTATCTGAGCAAAACCACCTATCCACTTTTCCAGGATTTACAAAATACCCTTTTTCGCCAACCACAATAAAAAATTGGCCGGAAAAAGGGCATTTCTAAAACAGCTTGCTTATCACTTGAAAATATAACGACTTATTCTACTAACTTCAATATCCTATATGCCCCTCTTGCCACAATTACAAATACAATTGCTCCGATAATCAAATCGGGGTAGCTTGAATTAAGCCAATGAACCAAGAGACCTGCAACGATAACGCCCGAATTGATAATGACATCGTTCGATGTGAAAATCATACTTGCCTGCATGTGGGCTTCCTTACTTTTGTTCTTTTGTAACAGGTAAAGACAAAGCACATTTGCCATTAGTGCCAAAACTGAAACGATAATCATCGTTTGAAAATCGGGCATCTTTTCAAAACCTAAAAAACGTCTTATTACTTCCACAAAACCGATAACAGCCAACAAGATTTGGAAGTACCCTGCAAATTTGGCTATGTTGTTTTTTCTTGCGACCGTACCCCCTACAGCAAACAGAGCCAAAGCGTAGACGATACTATCGGCAAGCATATCCAAGCTATCCGCTACCAATCCCATTGAGTTGGAAAAAATACCGAACAACATTTCCACTCCAAAGAAAACGAAGTTGATAACCAGTACCGTCCAAAGTAGCCTCCGTTGTCTATTGCTTGTATCCGTTTCAATAACTCCGTCAGTTTCTTCGGTTGAAATCAACGTTGTATTTAGGTTCAAAGTTTCCAAAGCCGATAAAATCGGCTCGGGGTTTCCATTATGATAAACATTCAATTCCCTATTGGGAATATCAAATTCCAATGACTTTACCGTATCAAAATCCTGCAATTTCATACGGATTAATTGCTCCTCACTGGGGCAATCCATTTTGGTAATATTGAATATGGTTTTGTTCATATTTTAAAGTTTAAATTTTATTCCACCATTAATTACAAATCCGTCCAACGGTGCATAGATGTCTCTAAAAACAGGGTTGGTTATTGTGCCTGTATAGATGTTGTCAAAACGTGTCTGCCTTGTATCAAGGAAGTTTTCAAAGTTGATATACAAAGAGAACCGTTCCCAAATCTTTTCAGCCATAAAGCCACACATCCAATAGTCCTTTCCAGTTGTACCGTCATTCAACTTTTGAGGGCTGAAATAATAGGCTTCCAAACCAATCTTCCATTTATCCTCTATTTCGTACATCAGTACGGAATTAACACGGTGTTTTGGGGTCAATGGATTTTCGGTACTTGTTCCGTTTTCCAGCAATCGGGTATCGGTAAATGTGTAGCCCAAAAATAGTTTCAAATCATCATAGCCGATTTTCACATTGGTTTCTGTTCCCTTGGTATGGATGTAACCCGATGAATTGATAAACTGATAAGTATTTGTTGCCATATTTTGAAGCAACAATGGATTGTCTAAATAGGTGTAAAAGAATAAATGGTTGATGCTGAACGTCCAGTCATCGCCCATATTCGTGCGGTAATTGATGTCTGCATTTGCACCGTAGCTCTTTTCTAATTTATTGGTATTATCATCAATAGGCATAACGTTTTGATATTGTATGCGTTCGCTTTCTTCGGTAAAAATGGTTGGTGTTTTATACCCAAATCCACCCCCGATGCGTGAAGTCAATCCGTTTGCAATATGGAACAATGCCGATACTCTTGGTAGAAAAACAGCCCCGTAATCCACCACGTAATCCGTTCTTAAACCTGTTTCCAATTGAAACCAGTCCGTAGCCCTAAAAGAATTTTGAACGAAAGCCCCGAATGTCGTTTGATTGTAATCCCTTAACGGAAATGAGGTAATTTGTTTTTCTTTGAAGTTATCCGTCCAAATATTAACACCTGTTATCCATTCAGACTTTTCTTTGCTGTGGGTATAGCTCGCTTCCGTAAAAGTGGCTGTTTGCGTTCCCTCAAACTCGTAATTGGGAATAGCTGTATTACGGTTAAAATAACTTACGCTGTTTTTGACTTGGACAAAACTGTTTTCATTTACTGTATGGTCAAAAACAAATTGTGTGGAATAACGCTGTGTTTTGTTTTCCTCGAAAAACTGGTGTGTGTTGTCCGCTTTGCCCTTTATATAAAGCATGTCGCCACCCAAACGGTTTTCAATGGTGGCGTTGATGCCAAAGTTCATTTTAGTTTTATCATTGAAGTAAACAAATAACTTGGGGTTCAATACATACCTTTCAAATTGGGGAATGGCAGAAAGTCCGATTTGTGCAGGGTCGTAAGCTACGTTTCGGTTGTGCGAAGCGAATATTGTTGTTCCGATTTTATTAAACTTTTGTCCGTAAAAACCGTTGATGTCCAATCCTCTGCCCGATGTTCCGTTTAAATGAAAACGCAAATCCCTTTCTTCCGTTGGTGTCTTGGAAATTAAGTTTACCAAGCCTGCTATTGCTCCACCACCGTACAGCGTAGATGTTGAACCCTTAATAACTTCAACCTGCTTTAAGTCAAGCGGTGGAATTTGCAACAAACCTAACCCACTTGAAGCACCGGAATAAATCGGGAAACCGTCTTTTAAAATTTGCGTATATCGCCCGTCAAGTCCTTGAATACGAATACTTGCATTGGCACTTGTGGGTGAGGTAGTTTGGACATGAATACCTGTACTCTCGCTCAAAAGCATACGAATATCCCCTGCTTTCATATTTCCTTTTTCGTCCAATTCTTCACCTCCGATAAATTCAATACGGGTAGGAATATTTTGTATGCTTCTCGTGCTTCTGGTAGAGGATATGACAATTTCGTCTAACTCCTCTGAACTTTCTTTGAGTAGGATTTCAATAACACTGGTGTCCTTTAATGGAAATTCTAATGTATCAATACGTTCATTGAAGCCTATATAACTAAAATGTATTTCCTGTAATCCATTAGGAATATTGAATAATGTAATTTGCCCGTTCTCGTTAGATGTTGCTCCAATTGAAGTGCCTTTTATAGATGCCGTTACGCCAATTAAAGGTTCTTTCGTTCCACTGCTTTTTACGACAGCGGTTAATGTATTTTGTGCATATACACAAAGGTTTAGTGCCATGAAAAATGACACAATGAGTATTTTTTTCATTGTAAAAATGATGCTTAATGTGAAGAAATAAACAATTACGATGCAAAGCATCGTTACTAACTAACTTGTGCCGAAGCACTATACATTAAGCGATTTGTGGTGGATGCCAAATAGAATAGGGGAAGTCAGAAATAGGTGACGTAGTTATTACTCCTAATTTCTTTTCAGGTAATTGGAAAGAGTTAGCAATTGAAAAATAAAATGACGTTATTACAAACCCCGTACAGGTATTACATTTAGAAAAAGGGGAGCAACAATCCATCCCGCAATCATCGTTGTCTTGTTCTTGACTATCTGATGTTTGGTATGCGAGGTCAAGGCATTTATCTACCATAAAGCAAGGTGCTGTTGATAACACCAACACCATTAAAGCTAATATGAATGATAAATATTTCATTATGCAAAGGTAAAAAAAATTAGTTTTCAAATCTCTACTCTTATTTCATCCCTTAAAAAAACCTTTTCTATGGGTAATACTTTCCCTTTAACCACAAACTTGCTCGTACCAATAGTATCAGTACCGGAACTTCCACCAGTGGGCCGATTACGCCCACAAAAGCCTGTGGTGAATGAATGCCAAAAACAGCTATTGCTACGGCTATTGCCAATTCAAAATTATTTCCTGTGGCTGTAAATGCGATGGATGCGTTTTTGTCGTAAGGAACATTTAAGAATTTGCTGATAAAGAAGCTCACGAAAAACATCAGTACAAAATAGATGATAAGCGGTATAGCTACTTTTACTACATCCATTGGCAACTCCAATATTTTATCACCTTTCAGACTGAACATCAATACTATGGTGAACAATAAAGCATATAATGTAATGGGTGATATTTTGGGAACGAATTTGCGGTTATACCATTCTATACCTTTTGACTTTACAAGTGCGTAACGACTTATAAAACCTGCTAAGAAAGGAATACCTAAGTATATCAATACGCTTTCGGTTACATCTTTCATTGATACGCTTACATTGAAATTGGCTAAGCCTAATTTATTGGGTAATACGTTAATAAATAGCCAAACAAAGAAGCTGTAACTTATTATCTGAAAGATACTGTTCAATGCGACTAATAATGCCGTATATTCTCTATTCCCTTTCGCCAAGTCGCTCCATACTATGACCATAGCGATACATCTTGCCAAACCGATTAATATTAAACCCGTCATATAATCGGGTTCGTTTCGTAAAAACAAAACGGCTAAACCAAACATCAATACTGTACCGATTACCCAATTCAGTAATAAAGATATGCCGATTACTTGCGTGTCTTTAAATGCTTTGGGCAACAATGAATAATCCACCTTAGCCAAAGGTGGGTACATCATCAATATAAGCCCTATTGCCAAAGGAATATTGGTAGTGCCTACGGATAAGGCATTTGTAACATTGGAAATGCTCGGAAAGAAATACCCTAATACTATTCCTGTCGCCATTGCAAGGAATATCCATAACGTTAGGTAACGGTCAAGAAATTTTAGTTTTGGTTGCATCGGCTAACTTTTAATCATTGAAAAAACATAGAACATTTCCTGCGCTATCTGCAAACTCCTTTCAGCATATACCTGTGCCTGTTCGGGTGAGCCGTCCGAAATCTTGGGGTCTTCAAATGTGATGGGTATTCTCTTTTCCGCTCCGGCAATGAATGGGCATCCACCGTCCGCCTGCGAACAGGTCATAATGGCGACAAATGCCGATGCAGGGTTGAAAGGACTATCGTATTTTTTTGAAAACCCAATGACTGGCAAAGCATTATCGCTGTATTTTATCGCATATACAGGATTATCGGTTTCCGCAATCTTGAAAATATGAAAACCTTGATTGGTCAATGTTTCCGCCACTTTCGGGAATAGTGCTGTTTCTTCTGTACCGCCCGAATAACAATGTACGTTCGGGATATTGAAGTATGCACTTGCCAACTGCGCCCATACCTGTGCTAAATGGCTTCTTCGTGAATTATGGGTACAGATAAAATTGAGGTTTATATCCTCATGTAATCGGTAAATACAAGTGCAGAGAAAATGGAAAATAAGGATACAGAGAAATCGGCAACAATAAGTACATGATTTCGGCA
>NZ_BMIK01000021.1 GCF_014642075.1 Parapedobacter defluvii
AATATCTGGTAGTGCAATCCGAAAAAATGAAAATAATATATTAGGTTTGAAATTAGTTGTCCAACAAAAGGGCAGTATCATATTCCCCGAGTTTGCCACCGATTGCCTGACCATCATCCGCACAGGAAAAACAAGTGGAAATGATCATCCAGAACAAGCTGATTTTTAACGCGGACCATCTCATAATTTTCCCTTTATACTGACAAATGATCTACCAGCGGTATCGCAAGAATCAAGCCATGATAATCGAAAGAACTCAGTTGGCCATAAATTCCCCCGTGGCGGAATAGGCCGCCTGGCGGATAACCGGCATATCAAGAATTTGGTAAAGTTCATCCAGATGGAGTAAACTACCATTGGCAAGATTGGTCAGCAAAACGATCGTAATGTCTTCTTTCAAGTCACGGATATACAAATTGCGGAACCCGTGCCACCATCCCGTATGGTATACTACCTTATGGTTTCCCGGATCAAACGTACGCCACCCGTAACCATAGTTAAACAGCTCCTTCTTTGGGGTACTGTATCCTGCATATGCCGAGTCGAGTGTCGCCGGTTTCAGCAGTCGGCCATCCCGAAGCGCCCGGTCAAACAAAAACAGATCTTGTACGGTACTGTAAATACCTTTGTCGCCCACGGGGCCATCCTGAAAATTCTGTACCACGGAACGCCGCCATACCTTGTCGTGTCCTACCGCAGCACTTGATGGAATTTTTTCATAAACCGCAGTAGAATAAACGGCTGTGTTTTTCATCCCGGCAGGGCCAAAGATATTTTCCTGCATATAGACTGCAAAATCTTGGCCGGACACCTTTTCGATGATTGCTGCCAAGACCATATAGTTGGTATTGTTATAAAAAAAACGCACCCCCGGGGGGGCATATCTATCCGGTTTGTGAGCGGCTAATAAATTCATGACATCTAGATTGGTCATGCCTTTCCGTTTGTCCGGCCATATTTCCGACTTATCAGTAAAATACAGGTAATTCATGAGGCCTGACCGGTGAGTCAGCAATAACTTGATGGTAACGCCCGGATACGGAAAATCCGGGAAAAACTCATCAACAGTCTGATCGAGACGGATTTTACCTTCCTCCCACAGCTTGAGTATACCCGTAGCCGTAAGTGGCTTAGAAACAGAAGCCAATTCAAACTGGGAAGTGATTTTCAGACTATCCTTCATCAGATAATTAGCCCATCCGAACGTATTTTGGTAGAGAATTTTGCCTTTCTTGGCGATAAGTACGTTTCCGTTGAACCCGGAGCGGCTATGCAACCGCTGCATAAATGCATCCAACCGCTGATCGGCTTTGGCTGCATCATATACCAGCATCAAACTGTCTTTTTCGTGTTGCTTGCGTTCCGCTTTGGCCCTTTTCTTTTCTGTGGATGTGCAAGAAGCACCAATTAACGCAATAAATAAAATAACAAAAGTAAGGTTTTTGAACAACGGCTTCCCAGTAAACGTCATAGTGCGCTAAAGTATTGCAATTGACTTGCAACAGCAAACTTTTTGTTTAATTAACGGAATTTTAACTTAAATATTACAGGTTACGTCTCCTTGCATCATCCATGTATGTGCTCAGTTTTACCATACGATTGGATAAGTTTACCCTCAAATTCCAGCCACTCTTTCCATCGTCTCTCCACGTCTACATCGATTGTATACCGACGGGCGAAATTTAAAAATGTCGTATAATGGTTCGCTTCCGATACCATCAGATCGTAGTAAAATCTAGCCAACTCCTTATCGTTGATGTTTTGAGATAGGACACGGAAACGCTCGCAACTACGTGCTTCAATCATTGCAGCAAAAAGCAACCGGTCTATAAAAGCAGTGTTACGGCTGCCGTCTTTTTTCATAAACTTCATCAGCTGGTTTACGTAGTCGTCTTTGCGCTCGCGCCCCAGCGCATAACCACGCCGCTTAATGATATCAATCACCAACTGGAAGTGCTGCATTTCTTCAATGGCAATCGCCGTCAGCTCATGCACCAGGTCCGGATGTTCCGAATTTTGGGTAATCAGCGATATGGCATTGGTGGCTGCTTTTTGCTCACACCAAGCATGGTCTGTTAAGATTTCTTCCAAGTTGGATTCAGCTATATTGGCCCAACGTGGATCCGTCAGTAGTTTTAATCCCAGCATCGTAAAATCGTTTGGGACAAACTTACACATATTTTATTTTGACGCAATCGTTGTGCCTGCATCCGAAAAGCGGTTCACCCGCTCAATGGCAGCGGCAAAGTGTTGTTCCGCTTCCTGTAACAGCGGCCTAGTTTCTTCATCCACCAAATCCGCATATTTTCTTTTCGATTTTTCGAAATACTTCTGTTCTTTTAACAATTCTCTTTTCAGTTGAGATTGCAGCTGAGCCAGTTGCTTTTTCTCGTAAGTATCCCGTTGTGCATGTTTTTTAACATAATCAGCTTCGATTTGCGCAATGATTTTTTTACTCTCTTCAACACGGACTCCCTTTTCGATATCTCGCTGATAAACGCCTACGAAGAATGTTCTGTCACGCTCCAGCTCTGCGTGGTTACCATGACTCTCCCGGATACGGGTTTCGGCCCTGCCATATTGCGCCCATAATGCATCCACATTCCGCTGATGGAAAGCGATTGTCTGCTTAAACGCCTCCGTATTTTTTTGATCATGGTTAGCTTTATGGTTACTTTCCTTTCCAACATGTGAAACAGTATGTGCGGTTGCCGCACTGTTTCCTACTGCTGCCACACAAATCAGGGCACTTAATACGAATGGTTTCATAACGATACGTCTTTTTGTTTTTCTTTTCGTTTTCTATCGTCGGACTTTCTAATCTTTCTTCCCGACTTCCTACTGATAAGACGACAACCTTGGAAAAACGTTGCACATAGCCTATGGGATAATAGACCAACAGCCACTTGTCATCGATAAAAACAAGCCAATTAGACGAACGTAGTGTTTGGATAGACGAACACGTGTGTGTGGTTTACCTCTTTTCTACAAAATAGATGAGAATTTCTTTTCTTTTTACAAATCCCAATTCGGTATACACCTTTATTGCTCTTGCATTATCAGCCTTTACGTGCAAAAAGGGGATTTCCCTTGCCAACTGAATCCGATGGATTTGCCTCCTCATAAGCGAGGTGGCTAGTCCCCTACCCAAAAAATCAGGATGCATGATTTATTTGAAAAGACAAACTAAGATAAAATTGTCTTTTTTCACAAGTGTTTGGCTGAATTGGTATGCAAGCTTCGTAAAAGTTTTTTATATTCGTCAGTTCCTAATGGCTATCATGAGCACGACAACAAAATTGGCATTTCTGACCGGTATTTTTACCGTGTTGATTGTTGTTATGGCCTGTGAGAAGCAATCCATGATCGGGAGCCCCGAAGCAGAAAGCTTGCTGTTGGAACGACTGCATGACGAAATCGATTCACTTGCCGCTGCGTATCCCTGCGACGATGTGACCAACTGGCGTTTTACCCCCATCGGTGAAAAACCTTGTGGAGGCCCGGCGGGCTATATCGCTTATTCTGCCGAAATGGATACCGCAGGATTTCTCAATAAAGTGGAACTTTATACCGAACGGCAACGTGCCTATAATATAAAATGGAACGCTGTATCCGATTGTATGTTTTTGACTCCACCGAGCCGCATCGTCTGTGAAGAAGGTAAAGCAAAATTAGTTCGGGATACAGAAGCAACCGCTGAATAATCCAGCCCTCACGATATTTTCTCCCAGCCAATTCCGGGCTCTCCCCGGGCAAGGTGTTCACGTAGCCGGATGTTTTCAGGGTTAGTTAGCTGGGGGTCATCTTTAAATAGCTGAATGACCCGGTTGCGCACTTCGGTCAACAAGGCTTGATCGGTGGTCAGGTCGGCCAGTTTGAGGTTAAGTACGCCACTCTGTTGCGTGCCGGCTAGATCACCTGGACCGCGCAACCGCAGATCTACTTCGGCAATTTCGAAACCGTCATTTGTCCGGACCATCGTCTCAAGCCTCAATTTACTTTCTTTACCCAGCTTACTTCCAGACATCAAAATACAATAGGACTGTTCCGCCCCACGCCCTACACGGCCGCGCAATTGATGCAGTTGGGACAAACCGAAGCGTTCCGCATTTTCGATAACCATCACCGACGCATTCGGCACATCCACTCCTACCTCAATAACGGTTGTTGCTACCATGATCTGTGTTTCGCCTTTCACAAATCGCTGCATCTCGAAATCCTTGTCTTTCACGGACATTTTCCCATGCACAATACTGATCCGGAAATCCGGCAGGGGAAATTCTTTCATCAACGTTTCCAAGCCTGCCTCTAAATATAACAGGTCTATTTTCTCGCTTTCCTTAATAAGCGGATACACGATATATACCTGCCTTCCTTTGGCAATCTCTTCCTTCATGAAACCAAACATACGCAGGCGGCTGCTTTCATAAAGATGCAGAGTTTTAATCGGCTTTCGGCCGGCGGGGAGCTCGTCGATGATAGAGATATCAAGGTCTCCATACAGCGTCATCGCCAGCGTACGGGGTATGGGGGTAGCCGTCATCACCAGCATATGTGGTGGGACCCGATTCTTACGCCACAGCTTCGCGCGCTGCTCGACACCGAACCGATGCTGTTCGTCGATGACCACAAAGCCCAGGTTTTTAAAACGTACGGTTTCTTCAATCAGCGCATGCGTACCGATGAGGATATCCAGCGTACCTTCTTCCAATTGCGTATGGATGATCCGCCGGTCCTTTTTGGGTGTAGACCCCGTAAGCAACTGCACCGACGCAAGGCCGTTGTCCAGCAGCTTTTTGATGCTGTGGTAATGCTGCTGAGCCAAGATTTCGGTTGGCGCCATTAAACAGGCCTGGAACCCATTGTCTATAGCCAATAACATTGTCATCAATGCCACCACCGTCTTTCCACTTCCTACATCGCCCTGCACCAGGCGATTGAGCTGCGCTCCGGACGCTGTGTCCCTCCGTATTTCTTTGATTACCCGTTTTTGTGCATTGGTCAGTGAGAAAGGCAAGTGATGATTGTAAAACGTATTAAACCTGTCGCCTACCACTTCAAACCGGTGTCCTTTGAATTTCTGTGTATTCAGCAGTTTGTTTTTCAGCAGTTTTAATTGAATGAAAAACAGTTCATCAAATTTCAATCGGCGGATGGCTTGCCCAAGTTCCTGCTGACTTCGGGGAAAATGGATGGCAACCAAGGCCTGTGGCAAGCGCATAAGCCGGTGCGCTTCAATTACATAATCAGGCAATTCCTCCTTCAACTGGGAGGCCAAAGTTTCCAGCAATGCTTCCTGTAGCCGTTGGATACCACGGCTGTCCAACGTAAACTTCTTGAGTTTTTCTGTGGAGCTGTACACCGGTTGCAGGTGCATGTTACCCATCTCTTTTGCGCCCCGCTGATACAATTCCATCTCCGGATGTGTCATCGAAAGCTCCTGATTAAAAAGATTGGGCTTGCCATAAATAACGTATGCGGCACCCACCTGCAGGGATTTTCGCAGCCATCCGATGCTTTGGAACCATACCAGTTCCATCGTTCCGGTATCATCTTTGAAAAGCCCTATCAAACGCCTGCTTCTTCGCTCCCCCCTTTCTTCCAAATGCACCAACCTTCCAATTACCTGGGCGGCAGGCATATCGGGATGAAGTTGCCGTATTTTGTGAAATTGGGTTCGGTCGATGTAACGGAACGGATAATGTTTCAATAAATCGCCGAAAGTATGGATCCCCAGTTCGATCTTAAGCACTTCGGCACGGGCAGGCCCCACACCTTTGAGGTATTCAATGGGGGTTATGGTGTCGAGCGGTGCCACAACTGCTTTTTGCTGTCTACGGTTCCCGCGAATTTAGCTAAAACTTTTCGAAATACCCCCCAATTAAACAGGATCACCGCCCCAAATAATACCGTATAAGCCAGTAGCTGATACAGATAAATAGGTTCTCCAAAATAGATTAGGGCAACGGCAAAGGCGATAATGGGATTGATATAAATGAGGACGCCGACCGTCGAAGAGGATATACCGTTAAGTGCATACATGCTCATGTAAAGCGGAATAATCGTAAATACAACCGCGATAATCAGAATGGGGCCCCAAAACCCGGCAGCAACAGGAAAAGGATGGTGCTGACCCAATACCAGGGGCAGGATTACCAGGCTGCAGATAACCAACTGTACACCCAATAGGTTGAGCTTGTCAACCTGCTGGATAATCCGCTGAGCCACCAGGTAGAGCGCATAGAACAACGCAATCCCGACAGACCAGGAAACTTCGTAAAAAGACCCCCGGGCCAATACAATCACACTCACTATGGCAATGCCAATACTGATTTTTTTGAGAACTGAGAGGTTTTCTTTGAGAATAAGGAAACCAGCCAATGTGGTAAGCAGCGGACACACCAAATAAGCGAAGGCAGCAGACTGGATGCTGACGTGGTTAACAGCATAAATAAAGGTAAACCAATTACCCATGATCAATAGGGAGGCTAATAACGTAAGCCATCCCAAACGCCGTTGGCCAGCTCGGGGTAATGCCCTGACATGGGCAATATCTGCAACCAACTTCTTTTTACGGAATGCAAAAATGAACAACCATATTACTACCGTCGATACAAAAATCCGGTAATAAAGAATATCCTCGGGTGGCCATTCCTTAATTGCCCGTAGGGGAATGGACATGAAGCCCCATAACGCCGCCGCGGAAAACGCTGCCGCAAAATATTTTATACGTCCCCGCATTTAGGCCTTCCAAGCGATAACCGAGATTTCAACATTGACATTTTTGGGCAACCCGGCCACCGCTACGGTCTCCCGAGCGGGAGCCTGCTCGGTAAAGTACTCGCCATACACGGTATTAACAGCTCCAAAGTCATTCATATCCCGGAGGAAAATAGTGGTTTTTACCACATCGGCGAAAGCGTATCCAGCAGCCGCTAGCACGGCTTCGAGATTTTTAAGCACCTGGCGTGCTTCGTCTGCCACCGTACCTTCAATCAATGCACCTGTCTCTGGCACGAGCGCAATCTGCCCGGATACATACAGTGTATTGCCTGCCCGGACAGCTTGATTATAGGGGCCGATGGGAGCCGGTGCATGTGAAGTGTTGATGATTTCTTTGTTTGTAAACATGGTGTATTCGACTATTTAAAAAAAAGGCTTTCGATAATTTTGTATAAAATGGCTAACACAAACAGAATAATGGCCGTTGCATTAATGCCATGCATCACCCGGAGATTAAAACTATCCGGCCTATTCGGATCTTTTTTTCTAAAAAAATACATGATGCTACAAAATTAAAAAAAGCCGCCCTGAAAGTAACCATTCGGAGCGGCGTCGTGATTCTACGATGAAAATTTATTTCACCCGCTTCAGCGCCTTTTCCGCGCGCTTATTGGCTGCATTTATTTTATAGTTAAACCAGCGGTCTTTAAAAATTTTCCGCATGGTATTGTCAAAATTACGGGTAATGACCAGATTTCTGAACCCTCTCCACTTATCGTAAACTTTTGACGGGAGCGCCCGCACGCTGATTGAATATCCCTCGGTTACGTACTGGATATAATGCCACCACCCTGAGGGCATAAATAACGTTTCGCCCGGATGTATCTCTGCCTCATACCCATCCAGGTATTTCAGCGCGGGGAATTTTTCGTAGTCCGGATTCTTGATGTTCGCAATACTATGAAAATTATAAGGCAATTTGTACATCAAATCAGACTGTTCCAACGGAAACAACCAAATTCTTTTAACTCCTTTATACTGGGTAATGAATACATGCGACATATCAATGTCGAAATGGTTACGTGTACTCGAGCCTTCTCCGCCAAAAAAGAGATAAGGTAACCATTGCAACACCTTTCCACCGGTCACGTCGTTATAAATCAGATCGTGGTTCAATTCCGGCTTCAATTTCATGAGGTTAAACAGGAAAATACGCAAATCGGTAGGTTCGCGTTCAATCAAGTCTAAATACTCACTGAATTTCATTTTCGCAACAGGTGCGCTCGCGGCCCGGTCATTCGACGCATCTTCCCGCCCGTGCAGTGAAATCACTGTATCTCCGGCTATTTCCTTGAAATAGTCATAACTCCATTTTTTCCAAGCCGGGCTATCCTTGCTTACAAAATCATCCAAGATCACGGGAACGCCCTTATTCAGGTAATTTTTAATGAAGTCAGCCGAGCTTATCCCGGAGATCTTCTCTACTTTTTTGAGTTGCACGACTTAATATCCGTTTAAAACTAATTGTTAACGCATTAAATGCAAACTTAGGAAAACTTCATACGTCCTAATATGCCATACCCCAATTTTACATTCGCATTATAAAAGGAACATAACTATTTACGTGCCAAAAAATAAAAGATTCTGTTAAGTGACGAAAATCACTTTCCCGTAGCTTAATAAGACCACAGATCCTGCTCAAAATCCACGAGACTCTTCTTGATACGCTCCGCTTCGTTAAGCCGATCCACACCATTGTCGATGTAATCCCTTATCCGCAAATCTTCCGGGTTGGATTGTTTTACAATATAACTTGCAAACAAGCGCTTGATAAATACATCGTCATAGCTCAATCCGGTCGCATCGTTCTGCCGGGACGTTACTTCTTTGTTTACGAAAATATGCCTGGCTTCCGGAAAATAAATCCAAAAGGCAGGATATGCATCCGCCGATATCGAACCTGCATCCGTACCCATATCCAAACCTGGGATATCGGCAGGCACTTCTTCTCCTCCTAAATCGCCGGCAGCTACCCCTCCGCCGGTAATCTCATCCATTTTGGGAGTTACCAACGGTGCAATACCTATAATACGGGGCTCAAATACCGACCGCTGTTTATCGAATATCCAATCTTCCTTGATCCGGAACCGTACCACATCATCCGGATTAAAGGCCGCAGCCTCAAAATGAGAAGCAACCACATTGCCATCTTCATCGTATTCTTCCACAAGGGTACTGTCGGAACCAAACCGGCCGAGCACCTGGTCCGGTGCGAGGCGTTCCATGGCACTGAAGTCATCTCCGGTCGGATTCTTGTCCGTTGGTGTGGGGTCATAGGCGGTCAACTCACCCGCTAACACAGCTTCCATAATGATATCGATCAGCCTGGATTTGGGAGAAGCATATAGCGTATTCATTTTCTCGCGCACATCAAATTCACGCCATACCCGTTTTATATAGGCTACATCGGTGGGACGTATAACGGAATAAGGCACAACTTCCCGGTCCAGTATATCTGATTTGACATAATAGCCATCCACCGGTGGTTCCTCAGCCGCAATCGGCGTGGTACTGTTTGAAAGGTTGCCTTGCTGCGCATACGCAGTAAGCCCTACGAACACCGAAACAAAAAAAACAAACACCTTCATCGTGACCTCCTTCATGACAAAATTAATTAACCCTAAACGAAATCGGATCCAGCTCCTGCTGCAAGCCGTCTGGACCAACTGCGATAATATTGTAGAAAAACACAAAAGAACCCGGAGAAACCGAACTCAACGCATTCTTCATCGGTCCCGAGATCGCCCCATTGGTTCCCTGATAGGGCCCCATCGGATCTACCCGTGGCTTCTGTATCAACATGGAGAAACGGGAAATGTTGAATTTCGCATCAAATTCAAAATCCTCCAACGCAGCGAAAATGCGATCCTGCCCTTTAATCTGTGCGGCGGCAACCGCTCCGCCTGACCTTCCGGCAACCCGTGCCTGCGGCTTCGGAATCCGTTTTACACGGAAGTTTGTTGAACCGAGCGACTGTGTCTGCTCACCGATCCGGGCTGACACCTGAATGCTCGCCGTACCCGGCTGCGTGACCCGAGCAACATACTTTCCGCCCGAACCCGAGATGGAGACGCCCTGACCACTCACTGCCAAACTCTCCTTCGGAATACCGGGTGCTGATACGGAAATCGGGTTATCTACCCCGATGTACAGTACGTTCATCGCATCCGGTGAAACCACAGCGGAAGGCCTGGCAACCTGATACGTCTGCGGCTCGGTTACGTACTCTTTAACGGTCCCATCGGTTTGCTTCACCCGTATCGTACCCGTCCAGTTAAATACCCCCTCACTGGAAGTATTCACGGAATACGTAGCCTGCCCATCTATTACCGGCAATGTATTACCACCCACCGTTATTTCCGGATTCGACTTGGAGTCATAGGCGGTAAGAAAAATTTTCGCGGTGTAGGGTTGCCCCTGTATAACATACGAAGACGGCGCTACCGCCACAGCGGCAAAACGATCGAGGTTAACCACCGCCATGTCCATTTCACCGAAAATATGCTTCACAACAGCTGCTTCTGCATTTTTTACGTCGGCCTTTATCTTCTCCAGCGATGTAATGGCTGCCGTGAGGGGAATTCCGTCACCAAAATTAGCCTGTTCCCATGTTTTCTTAATGCCCCCGCGTGCCGGCGGGTCCTGTGCATCCAGCGAAAAAGACACCTCATTATTCGACAATTCGAGCAATTTCTGCCGGGTTTCGCTAATCAGGCCGCGCAGTCTTTCAGCGCGCTTCTCTTTCTGCCTGATCATGATGCGGGGACTGATGCTGAGATTATCACGTTTTCTTACATCGCCGGTCGATTCATTTTCCCCGCCACCTTCCTGTTCGAGCAAGGTTTTAAGCGAGTCTATATAGCTGGAAAGATTATTGGCTAGTTGACTGGCCTGCTCGGCCCTACCTAATATAGGCTGGGCACGTTCGGGTTCATCCTTCAGTTTGGTAGCCCGGAAGGCATTAAACATATTGTCAATTCCTTCCTGTGTGTTTTGTGTGGAGGTACCTAAGCTTGTTGCAAGGTTTTTGAAAGCATCGAGAACCGAATCGCTCACGTTCAATGCCACCAATCCCAACAATACGAGGTATAGGATCCCCATCATTCGTTGCCTTGGAGTCTGTTTTCCTGCTGCCATTGCGTAATTTCCTTTTTAGGTCAAAAAATTACACCCGGGGCTGGTTCATGGCAGCAAGCATATTCCCGTAAATCGCATTCAGTGATACCAAATTTTTGTTGAGATGGCTCACTTGTTCTTTTAGCTGCTGGGTATCCGAGGCAGACTCATTGAAGTTCTGTAACGTTCTCGCTATGCTGTCGTAATGCTGGGTAATATTCTTCAATTTCTCACCTGACTCCTTAAGCTCCAACTCATATACTGCATTGAGCTGTTGTAGGTTATTGGCTAGTTTGCCTACCTGCTCTTGGTAAGTTTTAGCATCTGTACTGGTTCCTCCTATGCTGGCTAGATCACTGGAGGCTTTCTCAAATGCAACATTCAACTTATCAAAGCTATGGGTTGCACCTTTTACTTTTTCGGTAAATTGATGGGTAGCCAACGAAGCATCGGATACGTTGGATATTGCGGCTACCTTATCACCAAAAGCACGCAGACCATCACCCAGGTTTCCAATCAAATCCGGGCTGATGCGCGCATCCTGCAACATCTTGTCAAGCGCTGCCGTTGTACCGACATTGGCTACCGGGCGTGCAGATGCTTTGGGAAGTTCACCTTGATATGCCTCATCCAATTCGGGATAAACCCGGGTCCAGTCTACATCTTTTTCCTCACTTTGGAAACCTAACAGAAAAAACAAAATTGCTTCCGTCCCCAACCCTGCAATAATCAACCAGTCACCGGCCGGCCAGTGCTGCAACTTGGCCATAAGCCCGATGATAACCACCGTTGCTCCCCATGAGACGATATTATTGATACCTACTTTGAATTTGCGTTTTCCTGCCATGATAGAATAGTCATTAATGTTTAAGTATGATTTAAAATAGTTAGTTATTCATTGGATCTACCCCCGGATAACCAGATACACTCCTGAAACCAATATATGATTTAGCGGTATCCTGATATTCATACGCACGGGCGGAATTCTGAAGAAAATAACCGATGTCTTTCCACGACCCTCCCCTAATAACTTTACGTTGCAGGGATTGCGGGTCTCCCGGTTTCGTATCATAACGATAGGTAGGGTTCATATCATGAACAAAAGATGAGGCAGATTCATTGAAAGTTGATGAGGTCCACTCCGCCACGTTGCCTGCCATATTGTACAATCCAAAATCATTGGGAAAATAGGAATATACCGGTGCAGTATAAGCTGCTCCATCGTCGATATAATTTCCCCTCCCCGGCTTGAAATTGGCCATTAAACAGCCTTTCGCATTGCGTGCCGAAGGCCCACCCCAAGGATACTGCGTACCCACCCTTCCGCCACGGGCTGCATATTCCCACTCCGCCTCAGAAGGCAGCATATAGGGTTGCCTGATTTCCCGGCTTCCTGATTTCCGGCTACGCTGGTAATTTTCGAAAAGCCGGGTACGCCACGTATTGAAAGCCTGTGCCTGACGCCAGGTGACGCCAACCACGGGGTATTCATCAAATGATGGATGGGAAAAATACCCCTCCACCATGGGTTCGTTTTGCGCATAACTGAAATCATTGAGCCAAACAGTCGTATCGGGATAGACTAAAATGGTATCCCGCCGGATAAAATCAGACCGTGTTTTCGTAGGATCATTTTTTGCCGCGGTTGCAGCACGTAGGTCGTACCACTCGTAATGGTAACGCAGCAAACGCACATCCAGTTCATCTTTACCGAAAATACGGTCCTCTCCCTGATAAAACATCTGGCGGGTACGTTCCCTTACTTCCTGATCCCGTGAGCCCCATAACGACCGTCGACCACCGTTTACCTTTGACCAATCGATGTATCGTTCGTTAGACCCTTCTATTTCCAGAAAATAGCTGTCGTCCTGCAAGTAATTGTAAATCAATATTGAGTCACGAACCCAGTTGACAAACTGCCGGTATTCGCTGTTGGATATTTCAGTTTCATCCATGTAAAAAGAGGAGATCGTCACCTGCCTGTTCTGGGCAACCTGCGCAAAGGTAATATCCTGGTCAGACTGTCCCATAATGAATGTCCCCCCCGGGACGAGAACCATTCCATGTGGAACCCGGTTCGTTTTTAAACGATCCCGCTTTACACCAACCAGTTCCCCGCCTCCGGATTTGCTGCAGCCACCTGCAAACACTGCGAATATAACAATGTATAGTATAGGTAAGTATTTTCTATTCATTTAGACATACATATGGTTAGGAACATGCTATACGACGCCAGCATCCATAAAACCCATGATTAATAACTCGTTATAAAAGCAAAATTCAGACCAAAATCGCATATAGAGCTCCCACATTCCTTAAGTTGCACAAAGCCAACATCCCCCTACGTGTTCAAAATCGTTTCTCAAGTAGATACATCCTTCCTATCCCATCTGGAATAGCGGCGATAAATTTATTAAAAGAAATGATATTTCTTTAGTAAAAGGGAAAGATAATTAAAAATATACTATTTGTTAACCGTCTTTATATATTGCTCAACCGCCATGGTCATACTGGGCGCTTCGGGAGTTGGCGCCGCAATATCCAAAATCAGTCCACGATCCAGAATAGCTTGATGAGTGCTGGGGCCGAATGCTGCAAGCCGCGTATTATTTTGTTTAAAATCCGGGAAATTTTCAAACAGCGACTGAACGCTCGATGGACTGAAGAAGACAATGATATCGTAAAAAACGTCTTTCAGGTCAGATAGATCACTCACTACCGTCCGGAAAAGTACTGCAGGAGTCACATTGTACCCGTTTTCCTGCAGCCAACTGTAGGTTTCTTCGTTGGCTACATCCGAACAGGGGTATAAAAACTTCTCCTTTGCATGCTTCTTCAACACATCCGCAAGATCTTTGGCCGTTTGTTTGCCAAAGAAGATCTTCCGTTTGCGGTATTGGATATACTTTTGCAGATACAATGCAATGGTTTCAGAAAGGCAGAAATACTTCATATCTGCGGGCACCTCGTAGCGCATTTCTTCACAGATCCGGAAGAAATGGTCGGCTGCATTGCGGCTCGTAAAAATTACCGCCGTAAAATCAGCAAGGTTAATACGCTGTTCCTTACGCACATCACGCGCAGGTACCCCCTCTACATGAATGAAAGCCCTGAAATCAAGCTTCAAGTTGTACTTTTGTGCCAAAGCGAAGTAGGGTGATTTTTCGTTTTCTGGCTTAGGCAACGTTACCAAAATGCTTTTTACTTTCTTTGCTCTATCTGCTTCTGACACTTGCATGTTCTTTACGTTAATTACCCAATACTTTTACTAAAATCAGTACCGGAGCGATTTCGAGGCAGCAAAGATACATAAATAAATAAAACTTTGAAAATCGATGGTTCGTAAGCACGTTGGCCGCAGTTTTTGCAAACCGGAAAATGAACAGTCCCAACACGATGGTCAGCGCCGCCGGGACAACCCAAACCATCTGAGTCTGCGGGACTAAACTTAAGATCAGTACGACCGGCAGAAACACCAACGCCGCATTAAAATAACTTAAATATAATATGGAGACATATTCACGGACGATCCGCTGCACATCAAAAACAACCCCTAAAAACCGGGTAACGATGATTTTGAGTATAAACAACAGCATAACAAAAATCGATATACCCAAAAAAGTGTCCAAACCGCGTTGGTAGCCGCCCTGCAGGTAATAAAGGTTGCACACATAAATGAACAAGCCTACCGCAAAACCAAATAACACATATAAAAAAACAAAAGGCCAAGAGCTGTATAAGGTGTCCTCTTTATTGATTTGCAAGAGCATCCGGTCATTATAAAAGGCTTGGATAATGGAAAGCACCTCGTTGGGAAACGAAACCCGCACCACCCCCAATAACAGCAGCAACAGCCCAATGACAACGATGACCCATTGCTCACGGGCGGCCTTTTCATGATCCGTTTCGACTTGCTGCTCCAACGAACGCGCAAAATCCAGCCAGCTCAAAAAGTCTCCGTTCTGGACCACAACCAGTTTACGCACGCTATCGGCCAATTGGTTGGGCCGGTCCGGATCCGGCATCCCGATGAACTGCATGACCAACGAGTCCTGCACCCGCTTTATCGAATCTGCTAATCGTCTTTCCTGCGCTATCTTTGCCTCTCTTATCGAGTCCTTCGCAGACAGATACCGCGGTTGCTGCAACGTTGAAACACCGGCAAGCGCATCGTTTATTGGAATAAACCAGCAAAAAGCAGCGACCGCCCATATAAAACACCTCATTGCCACACGGATTAGCATAGATGCGGCAAAGTTAGGCAAAAATTGAAGTTCTTACAGCCGTTTAATTTTTATATTTCTGAAGCTGACCCTATCACCATGATCCTGCAGGAGAATATGACCTTCTTCCGCCTGACCGAAGTTATCCCAATTTTTGTATTTGCTTTCGCTCACCAGCTGTTTGTATACATCGGAACCCCGTTTATACTCCAGCACCTTTTCACCGTTGAGGTAATGAGTCACCGTGTTATCCGGCTGCACCACCACACGCCCCTTATTCCACTCCCCGATTTTACGGATTGCCCGGCGGTTCTTCTGTGCTGTAATCAAATCGTAGAGCGAAGCGAGCGTACGATTACCATCCCTTCCCATCTTTGCATCGGGATGCCGCTCATCATCCAATACCTGGTATTCGAGCCCAATGGCAGACCCCCTATTGTTTTCGCTCAATGTGACAAAATACTTTACACCGCTATTCGCTCCCTCTGTCAATTTAAATTCAAACGAAAGGTCAAATGCACCGTATTGATCGACGGTTACAATATCGCCTCCATTGGTTGACTCTGCGCCATCCGAAGGAAGCACGGTAATGGTCCCATCCTTAATTTCCCATCCTTTTTCAGGAAACGAATCTTTATAGGCTCCTACCCATCCTGCAGGACTGCTGCCATCAAAGAGCAACTCGTACCCGCCCTGCTTTTCATACGCAGAAAGACTGTTGGGCGTAAGGTTTACGGTATATATCCCCGCCGGAAAATCCTGTGGTTTCAGGTTTTCAGTCTGGATACGGATATTCTTGAAATACACTTTTTTGCCCGCCAATGCTTCATCATTGATGCCATGCACCTGCAATCCGATAAAACCGGTTGCATCCAGCGTATCCACTACATAGGCTATGGGGACATCGTTCACCCATGTTTTGGTTTCGTTTCCGATGGCTTCGATGCGGATGTGATTGAATTCCTCTTTTTTATAAGCACTCTTTGCACTTTCATTTAAATCAAGCGGATACAACCACCCGCGGCGAGCCTCGTCATAAATACCTCCCGTCCAAGCCCTCGATGCGGGATCAATTTCCACCTGCCTGCCGTATACCCTTCCCCTGCCGTTATTTGCTTCTTTATCCAAATGGCTGCGTGTCTGTATACCGGAATTGGTTGTTTCACCTTCCAGCTTCACATCCAATTCCAGGATAAAATCGCCGTACTCTTTTTCGGTTATCAAGAAGGAGTTAGGTGTTTCAGCAGTCATTGTTCCGACAATTGCTCCGTCTTCCACGGCGTAAGGCGCCTCGCCTCCCACCGCCTGCCATCCGGTAAGGGTTTCCCCGTCAAACAGGGGCTCCCATCCGTCGTGGGGGGCCGTGGTACACGCAGTAAGCGCTACGCCCGCCATCAGGTAAACCAATGGAACCTGACGACTTAATCTTTTGATTTTCGATATACGCATATGATGATCTATTTATTGGTATAGGGTTATTAAAGGTGATCCAGAATAATTTAATTAGCTTTGCTTATAAGCTTATATTTGATTTTACATTCAATATTAGGCATTTTGAGCACAAATCACGTAAGTTTGCGTCATTTTTTTACGAAAACGATATCGTAATATCCAAATGGAACCACCCAATTTCTTTGAACAAGTATACCGAATTGTCAGGCAGATTCCCGAAGGCCGGGTTACTTCTTATGGAGCAATTGCCCGTGCATTGGGAGCCGGTGGTTCTTCTAGGATGGTCGGCTGGGCTATGCGGGCGGCTCGTACGGCACATCCCCCTATACCTGCCCATCGGGTGGTTAACCGTATCGGGGTACTAAGCGGCAAAATGGCTTTCGGCAGCCCCATTTTAATGCAACAGCTACTCGAAAACGAAGGAGTTACTATCGTCGACGACCGGGTAGTCGATTTCGACCGTCTATTTTGGGAACCACCCCTAGATGACGGGAAATAACCCCTTGCCTACCTTAACAAAAAAAGCAAGATATCGTTAATATCGATGGTACCCACCACATTTTTGTCCTCATCAATAACGGGCAACGCGTGCATATCTGCCTTTGCTATCAACTCTGCAACTTCCAAAACAGAAGAATCGAGAGAAATTAAAGTGGGGTTTTTAACCATTACCTGATCGGCCTGGAGCATGTCAAACATCCCTATTTCTACGTCTTCACGTCCGTCATATTCATATCCAAAGCCTAAATGCAGGATGTCTTTTCGGCTAATGATGCCAACGATTTTGTCTACATCAATAACCGGAATATGCTTTAGCTGAAATTTTTTCATCAGCCGATAGACCGCGCTTATCCGATCTTGCGGATTTACAGTGACCTTACTTTTTAATACGATCGCTGCAATTGGAATATTTTTTTCCATTCCAACAAATATTCCCAAGTGGAATACAATATTTGTTCCAACTTTTTTTGTGGCTGCTAGCAGGTCTATTTGACAGTAAAGCTTACCCTTTATCTTCGGTGCGAATCTCTTTATAAATATCCGGAAGAGTACGTCCTAATCCCTGATAATCCAATCCATATCCAACAACAAAATCATCGGATATCTCGAAACCAACGTAAGCGATGTTACTGAAAGAATGCCGCAGGGCTGCAGGTTTGAGCAGCAGGGTACAAACAGAAATGGAAGCCGGCTTTTGTGCTTCGATCAGCTCCAACGTGTGTTTCAACGAATTGCCCGTATCCACGATATCTTCCACGACGACAACTTCTCGTCCTTTTAAGTCAATTTCGAGCCCGATCAGCTCATCCACGTGTTCCCGTCTGTTGCTTCCATCGTACGAAGCTAATTTTACAAACGATATCTCACTTGTAATATGAATCTGCTTCATCAGATCTGCCATAAACATGAAACAACCGTTGAGTACCCCGATAAAAACCGGATACTGATTTTCATAGGCCACATTGAGCTGGATACCGATGAGCCGGATCCGTTTTTTGATCTGGTTGTAATCGATAGCTCGCTCAAACACCCGCTGGTTAATGGTTATCTTCACGGTGCTTCCTCCTCTTTGGGGTCCGTCCGGAATATGCGGTCCAATAGGCCCCTAACTTCTTCCAGTTCCGCATCAAAATCCGGGGTGGGCGCCTGCAGTTGAAGGGTATCAACGTTAGCGGGCTTATCCGGCCGCAATGGCTCCCTTAGACTTACAGCATAAAAACCGTAGCCGCCCGCCGAATCGGGCGGGGCCAGACCCCGCCTCGCCATGATATTTCCGATGTAAGTGAAATAACGCCCCAGATAAGGCTTGAGCCGCCCCTCATAGTCAAATGCGTATAAGCCTGTCTTAGGCCGCGGTACAATGCTCGCCAAATAGATGCTTTCCCCCAACGTAAGCTGAGAGGGATGCTTGCCGAAATAATAACGCGATGCCTCTGTAATACCGTAAACATTACGACCCCATTCAATGACATTGAGGTACACTTCATACATCCGTTCTTTGCTGACCGCCCTCGTACTTTCCATCAGCCATACAATCAGGATTTCTTCCAGTTTCCGCACAAGCGTCTTGTTCCGGTTGAGAAATACATTCTTTACCAGTTGCATGGAAATGGTACTGCCTCCGCGTTTAAATGCTTTTTCTTTGTAATTGGTAGCAATGGATGTCCGTATCGCTTCTTCCACAAATCCATTGTGGCTGAAAAATGATGGGTCTTCCGTGGTAAGAATCGCATTCCGCAGGTAGGGAGAGATCTGATTCAGCGGAATAAAATTAGGATTTTCCGGCCCCACCACAATATCGCGTACCGGTTTTTCATCTTCATAGGGAGTGTATACAAAGGTGCTGTTGAGCTTCGGTATATTGGCGGCTCCCCATGTATTTACTTTAAATCCCTTTTGCTGCATATCGGAGTGAAACCGTACACTATCCGGGTTATTTGCATCCAGGAACGCCTCCAGTTGATATTGGATATTGCCAGAAACCCGTATTCCTTCCAACGATTCAAAAAGCCCTTTCGGAAATGCGTCAAACAGATCCTGGGCTTCCATTTCCGGAGTTTCCAGGGCAATCGCATAGGTTTTTTCAGGCGCTGTGGTATACCGGATATAGGGATGTACTTCCAGCTTTTTCACAGTTATTGTCGACTCTTTTGACAGTTCTACATGGTTATTGCCCACAATCACCTCCGCATCGACGTGTGCATCCGGCACTGTGACATCCTCTTGGGCAATGCGCCAGTGGTTAATGTTGAGGTTTTTTACAGCCCATTCTCCCTTGATGTGCAAAAACTCGTTGTTCGTCCAGTACACTTCCCGTAGCCGGGTTTCAATCGTGTCAAAACTAAGCTTCAATCCGAATTTTTGCTCAAGTAACGGTAGCGCCACTTTCTGTCCGTTGGCATGTACTTTTACATACAGCTGCCGCTTTCCCGGATTTAGTTTCCCTGAAACCTGCCAAGCCGCCTTGTTGTCATTCAGGTATACCGCCGAAGTTAGGTTACCATTGTCGATATCCGCTTTGGGTACACTGATGCGCTGCTGTATGCTGTCATCGCGATAGGTAAGTAAGAATTCCCGCAATTCCATATCCTCCGGAATTTTATAAAGTATGCTATTAAGCATACGGTTCGCAGCTTGTGCCATATTAATGGATTGCGCCTCAGTCTGCTCAGCCGACGCCTGATCCGGTTCATGCTGTAGCGTATCGCGTTCCCTGAATAGGAAATCATAATTGCTTATGCTGTCTTTTTTGATGAGTTGTATGCGTGCATTATGGGCACGTAAACGCCCGAATTTCACATCTCCCGTAATCAGGGGGAAGAGCCTTACGCTCACAGAAACATCGGCTATACCGGCAAGTTGATCCCGGTCTTGTGGCGTAATCGAGACTTCCTCAAGGGTCACGGTGGTCAGTCCCGAAAAATAGGCCTTCCCGATGTCAAGATCAATTTGATAGTCGTCGGCCAGTTTGGTCTGCATCCGCTTTACGGTGGTAGCCAGCAGCGCTTCCCGTTTATGGTAGGCAATCGTGAAGGCAACTACGGCTCCCACCAGGAATACGCCCAATATGATCCCTCCAATAACGAGCTGTCTTTTTGTGATCTTAGCCAAAAACTGCCTAATTATACGATTCACCATAAGATCGATCTATTCCTCGCCTAAATACGGGATAATTCTCATTAAAAACAAAGATATGACAAGTTTGTGTTCGTGTTTCCATAGGTTTCGCCTATGGCCAATTTTTATCATAGGCAGGCGGAAGCTCGCAAAAATTGACATCTTTTTTACTTTTAAATGGCTACTTTTGTTCGGTATGGATTCCGTAAATGAGAGGAGTGAAATGATTACGAAAGAACAGGTATTGCATGCGTTAAGCCATGTGGATGACCCCGATCTCAAGAAAGACTTGGTTACCCTGAACATGATTAAGAATGTGGAAATCACGCCATCGAAAATCCGATTTGATGTAGTGCTCACCACACCGGCATGCCCGTTGAAAGGCCACATCGAACATGCCTGCCGGAATGCCATTGCCTTATTCGTGGATAAAAATATTGCCGTAGACATCAACATGACTTCCCGTGTTATCGGCTCAAAGAGCAATCAGTTGTCCAATATCAAAAACATCATTCTGGTTGCCTCTGGCAAGGGAGGTGTGGGCAAATCAACCGTAGCAGCGAACCTGGCCCTGGCATTGCACGCCAAAGGCGCAAAAACCGGCCTGCTCGATGCGGATATTTACGGCCCCTCTCTGCCCATTATGTTCGGATTGGAAGGAGCCCGCCCAAAAGCCTCGAAGACTGCAGAGGGCAAAACAAAAATCGAGCCCATCGAAAAATTCGGTCTGAAACTGCTGTCTATCGGATTTTTTACCGACCCCAACCAGCCTGTTCCGTGGCGTGGCCCCATGGTAAGCACCGCGGTTAAGCAATTGTTCAATGATGCAGATTGGGGCGAATTGGACTATCTTGTTGTGGATTTGCCTCCCGGCACGGGCGACGTGCACATCACCGTGGCCCAAGGATTTCCCATCTCGGGAGCCGTTATTGTGACCACCCCACAGAATGTTGCGCTGGCTGATGCCGTGCGGGGCGTCGGTATGTTCCTGATGGATTCCATCAACATCCCGCTGCTTGGCGTGGTTGAAAACATGGCGTACTTTACGCCTGCGGAATTGCCTGACCATAAGTACTATATTTTTGGGAAAGATGGCGGCAAACGCCTGGCTGAACGCTTCAACGCCCCCTTTCTTGGCGAAATCCCGCTCGTTAAGGGAATCAGTGATTCCGGCGACAACGGGCTGCCCGTGATGATGGACGATGAGAATCCGGCTGCCGCAGCTTTCCTGGAAATCGCCGGCAAGGTGGCTCAGCAGCTGTCAATCGCACAGATTGCCTCGTATACCTAACTAAGGGATTATCGCAAATAAGGATTACCACAGCTAATCATCCTC
Organism: Parapedobacter defluvii; assembly: GCF_014642075.1. Classification (GTDB taxonomy): domain Bacteria; phylum Bacteroidota; class Bacteroidia; order Sphingobacteriales; family Sphingobacteriaceae; genus Parapedobacter; species Parapedobacter defluvii. The sequence continues at coordinate 21,529 of NZ_BMIK01000021.1, forward strand.
GGCAGGGACATCAATGCCTAAAAATTCCCGATAGGGATCGCCCGGATACAACACCGCATCCGGATTGTGCCGGAAGGGTACATCGGGATTGAACAGCTCTTCCAGCGTCTGCCGCAGGAAATCAGTAAACTGCGCTTTGATGTTTTCCAGCTCGGCATCCTCCGCCACATACCTGCCGCGACCGCTCATGTAGAATAAGGGCCCCTCCTTGCGAAGCTTACGTGCAATATACAGATTCGGTTCAACGCTGCGCCTGCCTGTCACCTGCTCGTAGACATAGGTATAAAACAAGGTCTGGATCATGGCCTTATTGCTCTTGGCCGATGCCGGAGCAAACAGCGTATCCAACCCATGGAACTTCACTTCATCGCGCCCGGTCTTGTAGTCAACGATGCGTGTCTTGCCATTTACCTCATCCACCCGGTCTATAATACCGTAGAGTACGATTGTCCGCGATTCACCTCCTACCGTAATCGGGAATGAGACGGAGTAATCCCGTTCATTTTCCAGTTCCACAATCCGCAGTGGCGCTACATGCGTCGCATCATAATGCAGGAACACCGCCGCATATTCTTCGGCTACCTTGAGCAGGATGCGCTGCATGCTGTTTGGTGCCTGGATCCTTCCGGCTTCGCCGTACAGCTCTTTGGACAGTGCCTCCAAACAGATTTGCGGCAGTGCCTTGATCTTCTGCAGGATACTGTGTGGGGCGATCGTATCGTTTTCAGCTTTCAACTGTTCATATACGTCCTGCATCACGGCGTGTACAACCGTACCCAGACGATTCATTTCAAACTCTTCCGTAAGCTTAGGTGGCTCCTTGATACCCGCTATGTATTTGAGGAAAAACAAGAGAGGCGACTGCAAATAGGTGGTCAATGCCGAAGCCGACAGCTTCGGGCGATCGGGGTTGGTATCATCCAGGTAGCGGCTCAGTTTGTCCCATACGGCTCCGGTTTTTTGCAAGCTAAGCGAAGGTGGTGCAGGGATCGTCTTGATGGGCTGCTGCTGATTGTGCTGCTGGAATGTAAACCGGCTTTCGAAGGCCAACTGTCGGACAAACCGGCTCACTTCGCCGCTGTTGCTATCATCTACCACGGCATTGTACACCACGGTGATGTGCCGTGGGTATTGCAGCAGACGGTAAAACAGGTATGCAGATAGGGCATCCTGGTTTTCCAGTACTGGCAGGCCATGGGCACGCCGGATGGAATCGGGTATGAAAGTGTGGGCCACCGTAATATTGGGCAGTTTCCCTTCATTTGCTCCGATGAGGTAGATCTCATCAAAGTCAAGGCAACGGCTTTCCAGCAGCCCCATGATCTGCACACCCTTCAATGGTTCACCCTCGATGGGAGCCGATATCCCCTGGAGTGACTTGCGCACCAGCGAACACAAGAAAGGCATCGATAGCTCGGGGTAGTGTGCCAGCCCCTCCTGTAACAGGTTGAGCGCCTTCTTAACGGCAAGGATCAGCACGGCTTCGATGTGACGGAGGCTTTTGGCGTTTTGACGGTGTCCCAGCACGCCATCCAGCAGGGCATGCAACGCTTGGAGCACAGCTTCATTACCGCTACGCGGAATGAAAAACTCCGGATAACTGCCTGTTGTCAGCGACAGTTCGGTAGCAGGCACCTCCAGCCATTCGTTGGCGTTGATATTGCCTTGCAGGTTATCGCGTTCTTCCGGTGATATACCACTGAGGGGGTGGGCCAAAATTGCTTCTACGTCGAGGTGATGTACGGATCGACCCTGGTTCGCAGCCAATTGCTGCTGGATGCCCAGCCATCCGTCCAGGTATCCAAATAGCGTGGATTGCGACAATGGATACCCCATCGTTACGTTGAAATCGATGCCATCGGGTAGGCTTTGCAGTACCGGTACCAGCAAGCTTTCATCGGCCAGGATAATAGCCGTGTTCGTTGGGGCCTCCCGATCAGCGGGCTGGCCTTCCAATAGAGTCGACAGCAATTTGGCCTGAGCGACTTTGCCCGAAGCAGCTACCAGCTCGATACGATCCGTTTTTGAGCCCAGTGCGGCCGGAAATTCACCAAGCGCATTGTGCAATCCATACTGCCCCACATTTTTCCGGAGGAAAAGGCCAGCCTCCTGCAGGTCATCGTCAAGGTAATAGCTGTCAGCGTCGAAGTAGAAAAGTGCCTTCCCAGCTTCCTGCCATTGTGTGAAGAGCTTCACCTCACAGCGGTTGAGTGCGTTGAACCCCACAAACGCTACCTGCTTATATGCTGAGATAAAGTCGGGATGGTCTGCGCGGCCTTCTGCCAGATCGCGGTAGTTTCCAGCCGTAGTAGTCAGCTTCTGCTCGCGCAGTTCCGCTTTGAACCGTTGATAAAGCGTGGGCAGGCGTCCCCATAGCTGGAGAAATTTCTGCTGAATAGCTGTCTGCTTGCCCACGGAAAAGGACTCCCAAAACTGGCGCATGAAGCGTTGCTGGTCGGCCGACAGGTGAGGGAAGCGCTGTTGAAGCAGGGCGATGTCACGCAGCTCAGCATAGACCGCTTCCGGCGCTACGAGGTCGTAGTCCAGTTGGGCGAAGTCACTTAAGATGGTTTCAGCCAGCGGGTAGAACTCATCCGGCGTCTCCTCCGGACGTCCCTCCTCGCGGAGCGCCGCATTGTGCAACCGGTGCAGGATGAAGAATTGCGCAAGTGGACTGGCCTCCGGCACAGCGGCCGACTGTCGGAAAAACTCCTGGACAGTGAAAAACGAAGGACTCCAAAGTGGCCTGCCCGCCAGGTCGGCCAGGTGTTTCCGCAGGAATACGATGGGCCGCTTGTTGGTCAGCACCACGGCTACATCCTTCAGGTCGTCGCCAAACCGGGACAATAAATCGGCAGCAACTTGTTGGAGGAACGGATCATTTCTCATATGGCTACCAATTTCTTGAGTTCTCCATAATACACATATCCTTTTACATTCGGCATGCCCATTTCACGAAGCACTAGCTGATAATCCGCTACCTGCCTCAGATGGGCCTCATCCTCGTGCTGCGTGAATTTGAAATCCAGCACGATGGTCTCATCCGGCCGGATCAACACCTTATCCGGGCGCAGTGTACGGCCACTGGGCAGAATGATGCTCCGTTCGTTCCAGTGTTGGTAATCACCCTTAAACCATTGTGCCAGTTGCGGATGGTGCCAGGTAGCCAACGCAAGCGCCAGGACGTCGGCCCGTTCTTCATGGCGAAGCCACCCCTGTGCCTGCAGGGCATCCAATCGTGCCTCCAACTCCGTGGCGGCGGTTGTCTCGGCCATCAGTTCATGCAACAGCCGGCCATGGCGCTTGGCTGCGTCCAGCCGTACGACATCCAGCTCGGTCTGTATTTCGGGGCGGGCCAGTTCTTCCTTCATCCGGGTGGATGCCGGGTAATGGCTGAACGACCATCCGCTCGGCAATGGTTTCTGCTCCCTAAGCGCGTCTGTTTCCGTACTATCTCCCAACTGTATGCCACCGTGGAAGGCGATATTCAGCTCATCGGCAACGTTGGGCAATACTTCGAGGAGCAGGTCGCTGGCCAGCAGGGAGCTGATTTCGCCGTCGCCCTTTTTGCCAGGTGCTGTAATGTACAAGTGCTTACGCGTACGCGTGGTGGCCACATAGAGCGTGTTGAGTGCGTCCATGTAGTTGAACAACATTTCCTCGAAATATGCTTGGTAAAGACGTGACTTACCGAGGTCGCCTTTATACTTCACGGGTGTTTTGCGCAGGAGCGCATAGGGAGTATCTTCGGTGCTTACCCAGAAGTTGCTGTTAATACGTCCGTCGATAGACCAGCTGCAAAACGGGATCATCACGACATCAAACGCCAGCCCCTTGGACTTGTGGATGGTCAGTACCTCCACGGCATCTGTCTTGCCTGCTGCGGGCAATGCACGGTCGATGCCTTCTTCTTCCCAATACGTCAGAAATGCCGGAATACCCCGCTCTCCGTTGGCAGTGAAAGCGGCAACGAGATCGCGGAAAGCCAGCAGATAAGGCAGGCTTTCTTGCTTCGCTTGCAGCCCATAAGCCACGATCAGTGATTCCACCAGTTCGGCCAGCGGGAGCTGCGACCACGCGTCCCAGTTCGTGCAAAGGGGTTCGGGCAGCAACCCCGCCAGTTGAATCGGTCTGCACGTGCGCACACGCACCCAGTCATCGGGCAAGACCGCTTCCCCGTTATCCGCCAGTTGGCTATGCAGATGGATGCAGTTGGCCAGGTATAATGCAGTATCAGGCAGCTTGCCTACCAGCGCACGCAGCGTGTCAACCAGCAGCCGGATGGCTGGATGGTTGGCCAATGCCAACGCATCACCTGAGATGACGTCAAAAGCAGTTCCCGATTCCCGCTGCCGATCCAGCAGGTATTGGATGACCTCCCGTGCCTCGTTGTTGGTACGGACGAGGATACCAATCTGGCCAGCCTGATAGATGCCTGATGATAACCATCCGGTGAGTGTATCTGCCAGTCGGGTAAGCGCCTCTTCTTTCACGGCACTCGCACGATGGTTGTTGCTTCCAACGTCAATAAAATCCACCTGCACTTTCCCGCCCTTCCGCGCAGATGCCGGCAATTGCTGTCGGCTGTCCGCATACGCCCGGATGAGCGTATCGTGGTTGCCGGACGGTTGCCACCACCGTTCGTATTCTTCCTCGCCCAGCTCGGATAGGATGCGGTCGTTCAGGCGTTGCTGCAACCATCGTGGTGCGTGTTCAAATACCAGGTTATTAAAAGCCACGATGTATTCAGAGCTGCGGTAGTTGGTTTCCAGCGTCGCATGCTCGATGAGCGACGACGTATCCGCCGTATTGAATGCCGTACCGACCTCCTGCTCAGCCTGATCCAGCAGGATACGCCAGTCGCCGTTGCGCCAGCGGTAAATGCTCTGCTTCACGTCGCCCACGATGAGGTGTTCACTCTGTGTACCTGTGGCATTGCCCATGGCATTGATCAGCAACGGGCGCAGGTTGTCCCACTGTTTCCGCGATGTATCCTGGAACTCGTCAAAGAGAAAATGCCGGAAGCGGTTGCCCGTTTTCTCCCAGATGAAAGTCGGGTCGCCCGACTCATTGACACCGATGTTGTTGAGTAGGATCTGTGCATCGCTGATGAGCTGAGCACCATTATCCCGGCGCCATTCCGCCAGCAGCGTGCTCATCTCCTTGAGCAGGCGCAGGTAGTAGAGATTCTCGTCAATGGCCTTGGCAAGGTAATAATCGGGGCTTTGTGCAGCATACTGTTCGTATAGCTGTTCGAGCAATGGATTCAGATCCCGATATAGCACAGTCACCTCGCCCGTAAGACCGCCTTTCTGCCACTCATCCGGTGCATGGATGTACTTCTCCAACTTTTTGATCACATCGTGTGGATTCTGTGCGGACAGACTACCCAGCTTGCCCAATTGGTTGCGCGACTTTCCCACCAGATCCATCACGTCCACGCCCGAGGCAGCGAACGTATCGGCAGCGGTTTTGAGCAATTGCTCGAATGCATCTTCAAACTGCTTGATGGTTTCCTTGCAGTAACTATCAAGGCTGGCAAATAACTCCTGCTCCGGAATGTCCGATATCGCTTTATCGAAATCCTGGAAATCCTCCTTGAAAATTTCCGACGCGAGGTCGCTCAGCGCCCAGCGGTAATTCCAGCTTTCATCCCGATCGATCCGCATCTGCGCATAATCCATGATCCATCGCAGCAGGTCGGGACGTTCGTCGAGCAGTCGGTTGAGGCGCAGCACTAGATCCGCTTTTACCTTGCGGATGTTCATCTCCAGCTTATATCCTGCATCGATACCCAACTCGAAGGTAAAACCCCGGATGACCTTCTGTGTGAAACCGTCGATGGTGCTCACCGAGAAATGACCGTAATCGTGCAGTACTTTGCGGTATACCGCGGCCGCACGTTGCCGCAGGGAAAAGGCATCCCATTGAGGATAAGCACCCAATAGAATCTCGCGGTATCCACCGGCGGCGTCTTTCGTTGAACCATCTCCTGTAGCAAGTGCCTCTAATACCGTCAGGATACGCCCTTTCATCTCGGCCGTCGCCTTATTGGTGAAGGTGATGGCCAAAATCTCCCGGTACTTGTTTTCTCCCGAAAACAGCAACGTCAGGTAATGCGCTGTAAGGCTGAAGGTCTTGCCGGACCCCGCCGATGCTTTGAGTATTTTAAGTGGAGGTATCGTAGGCATTATCTTTTTCTCAGGGTGAAGATAATAAAATCTAACGGAATGTATCGTAAGCTAGGGCTAGCTCGGAAAAAATAACATCCTCTTCTTTTATACTTTTAAGAAAAAGAAGTAAAAGTAAATGGGATAACGTTTGATCTATCAGCTAAATTAGATATTTTGTATTTATCTTTTAATTGTTATTTTATCGTCCAAAAGACGTCCAAAGGACGATGAAAAGACGTTAAAAAGACGATCAAATTAGGAAATATATACGTTCTAATTAGCATCTTTTCTTCTTCTCATCGAAGAAAGAATGAGTATACATTTACGAGCAGGCATGGGAGCACACCCTGAAATGTTTACCGATACCGGGCGTTAGAAGGCTCGTTAAATCACCAAAGTAGTTTGTTTGCAAAAATCAAGCGAACAATGCCTGCTGTTTATAGGGACTTTCATGTTCGAGCAGCCACTTTTTACGCCAAAGACCACCCGCATAACCGGTTAACGATCCGTCGCTGCCAATGACCCGGTGACAGGGCACCACAATCCAGAACGGATTCTGACCGTTGGCAGCTGCGGCAGCCCTGATAGACTTCACGTCACCCAACCTCCGGGCTAGCTCCAGGTATGAAATGGTTTTTCCATAGGGGATATGGAGCAGTTCCTGCCAGACACTCTTCTGAAAATCCGTTCCCCTGATGTTTAGCTGTAACTCGAAAGTGGTCCGTTTACCTGCGAAGTATTCCTGGAGTTGTATGGCGGCGGTTGCTAAGCTATCGGGAAATACTTCCGTTGGCACAAGGTTCTTATCATCCCCTACGGAAACGGATGTCAATCCGTGCTCATTTCCTTTGATAGCGGTTATTCCAAGTGGCGTCTGTATGTAAGCTTGATATAATTCCATGATCATTGGATTGACGCAGCCTAAGATAATGACAATATCCCCCAAAACAGTGCGTTGGATGTACCGCTTTACTGCATATCAAATAAGTGTTTCTCGGCGTGGTAGGATGAGCGGACCAACGGGCCACTTTCTACATACTTGAAGCCCATGCGCAAGCCAATTTCCTGATAGTATTTGAACTGATCGGGCGTAACCCATTCCACTACGGGATGATGCGCCTTGGTGGGCTGGAGGTACTGGCCGAGTGTAAGGATATGCACACCGGCCTCGTAGAGATCGGTCATGGCCTCAATAACGTCGGCTTCCGTCTCGCCGAAGCCGAGCATGATGCCTGATTTGGTACGCAATCCGGCAGCCGAAATGCGGCGCAGGCATTCGAGGCTACGGTCATATTTGGCCTGTATACGTACTTCGCGAGTAAGGCGGCGCACGGTTTCCAGGTTGTGCGATACAACTTCCGGGCGCACGGCCAACACACGTTCCAAGTTTTCCCAGATGCCCTTGAAATCGGGAATCAAGGTTTCCAATGTCGTGTCGGGGCTTTCGCGGCGGATTGCATTAACCGTTTCCGCCCAAATGGTGGAGCCCCCGTCTTTTAGGTCATCGCGGTCCACTGAAGTGATCACACAGTGTTTCACCTGCATGAGCTTGACCGATTGGGCTACCCGGTTGGGTTCATCCAAATCAACCGCTAAGGGCCGTCCGGTGGCTACTGCGCAGAACGAACAGGATCGGGTACAGATATTTCCCAATATCATAAACGTGGCCGTACCGGCTCCCCAACACTCTCCCATGTTCGGACAATTTCCACTCTCGCAGATGGTATGTAATTTATGCTCGTCCACCAACCCACGGACGTGTCTGTACTCTTTTCCTACGGGGAGCTTTACACGCAACCAATCGGGCTTGCGCTGCAGCTGGTGAGCCGGGATGACAGGAAGTTCGATCATATGACAAAGTTAGGGATTAATATTGAATTTCCCGGCACCCCAATACGGGTATCAGGATAATCTGACATTCCACAAACCGGCGGTACTGCTTGGCTATTTTGTAGCGGTCGTGGCGAGGAAAGCTGTATCAATACTCAGTCGGCAAGACCTATGCCATCTGCTTCGGCACGGCCGGTCCAGCCGGGCACATAGTTGGGTTCTTGTGTTAATAAGCCTTTCTGAGTGGTCGCATCCAATGCTGCATATTCACTGGGCGACTTGCCGAAATGATTTTTGAATGATTTGCCAAAATACTTCGGATCGCTGAATCCTACATGGTAGGCCACCTGGCTAACGGGCAGATTGCCTTGTGCCAACAGTTGGGCTGCTTTCCGAAGTCGCATCACATTGATTAGCTCAATGACGCTGAGATCGGTCAACTGCTTGAGTTTGCGGTACAGGACCGGGCGGCTCATAGCGAGCTCGCTCGATAACGTACTGACATTGAACTGTGTTTCTGCGAGATTATCTTCGATCACCCGGATAACTTTTTGGAGAAATTGCTGATCAGCCGACGGGCCCTCAGCTATCTGTTGGGGGGCAAGCACGTAGTCTCGTATAAACTTTTTGCGGAAGCGCTCTCGGGCCGCCAGGATATTGCGGATTTTAAGTATGAGCACGTCGGGATGGAAGGGCTTGGTGATGTAATCATCGCTACCTGATCTTAACCCCGATATCACATTTTCCACGGAAGAACGTGCCGTAAGCAACAGTACGGGAATATGATCGGTGGCTGCGCTTTGCTTGATGTTTTTCAGCAATGTGATGCCATCAGCTTCCGGCATCATGATATCGGTGATCACAAGGTCAGGAAGTTGTGATTTAACCAGTTGCCAGCCTTCCAGCCCATCTGCGGCTTCGAGTATTGAATAGTCGTCATACAGGGTATTTACTATGATTTCCCGGATTTCTGAATTATCTTCGACAACGAGGATAAGTGGCCGGTTTGCACCGTGGGGTGCTTCAATAGCTGCATCGGTTCCATGGCTTGAACTGAGAGGAGGTTCAAGCGGTGGATGGGTAATTGCCCGGTCTGTGGTCTCCGATTGATAGGTAGTTAGCTCCCTGGTGTCAAAATGCTGGTTGCCCAACGGCAACGTCACAATAAAACAGGTATATGTAGGTCTGTCATCGCCGTGGTAGCTTTCCACCGTGATTTCACCGCCATGCATTTCCGTCAGGTTTTTTGCCAATGCCAGCCCGATGCCAGAGCCTAGATGCCCCCGGTTTTTCTCGTTAACAGTACGTAGTTGATAGTAAAATTCAAAGATAGACTCCAGTTTATCGCCAGGAATCCCTTTTCCGTTGTCCCATACGCGAATGATTGCAGATCCAAGAGGATATGCCCTGGATGGCGTGATTTTTTCGATGGCGAGCCGCACACTACCACCCACAGGTGCAAATTTGAAGGCGTTTGAAAGCAGGTTGTAAACGACTTTCTCCAACTGATCGGCATCAAACCACGTTTCCACCGGCGCTATTGGTTTACTGTATTCGAAGTGGATATGTTGTTCTTCGGCGTAGTGCCTGAATTCGAAGGCTATGCGGTCTATAAATGCTACCAAATTGTGGGGAGCCACAATAAGCTGAAAATTCCCGCTTTCCTGCTTCCTGAAATCCAACAATTGGTTTACCAAGTTGAGCAGACGCAAGGAATTGTTTTTTACGGTTGTCATCATCGTCCGTGCATTTTCTTCCAGCTTGGCATGTGCTAGTAGGTGCTGCACAGGAGCGAGGATCAAGGTAAGGGGCGTACGGAACTCATGGGATATGCTGGTGAAAAAATTAAGCTTGATTTCATTGATCTCACGTTGCCGCTCATTCTCCAGGTGTTCCAATTGTAACTCGTGCTCCAAACGACTTCGGATCTTGGTAAACCGGATAATCATGTAGATGCCAACCGCTACCAACGCAATATAGCTCACGTATGCCCACCATGTTTTCCAGGGTGGTGGCAATATCCGGATGGTTAACGCAGCCGGGGTTTCATTCCAAATGCCATCATTGCTGGCTCCCTTAGCTAGGAGTGTATAGGTACCGGGGTGCAGGTTGGTATAGGTGGCCGATGGATTGACGACGTAATTCCATTGGTTTTCTAAACCATCCAAACGGTATGCATACCTGTTTTTTTCAGGCAACACATAATTGATAGCCGAAAACTCTACGGTAAAGATATTCTGCGCATAGCTCAATATGATGGTATCGGTTATGGAAATCGGCCTTTTTAACACCCCTTCATTGCTGGGAATTACCGATTCATTGAACAACCTGAAATCGGTAAATACAACCGGGGGCACGTAGGAACTTAAGCTAAAATCCTTCGGATCGAAACACGTAAGGCCGTGTGTACCGCCAAAGATCAGCTGCCCATCGGTAGTTTTGCAGTAAGCACCGATGGAAAATTCATTACCGCCGATGCCGTCTTTCGTATTGTAAGACTTGATGATGCCGGTCTCGGGCTCGAATGAGCAGATGCCATTGTTTGTGCTCAGCCACAATTTCCCGGCGTCTTCTAATATGCCAAAGATATTGTTCCCTGGTAATCCATCGTGTTCAGTAACCTGGCTAAATGAATCCGTTTCGTAATGGTATTGGTTGAGTCCGTTTTTATAGGTACCGAACCACATCCGGTGCTGGCTGTCTTCAAAGATACTGATAATAATATTGCCACTGATACTTTTGGCATCATCCAATGAAAACCGGAATATCTCGAATCGGTCTGACCCGGCACGTTTGAGGTTGAGCCCATCTTCGGTACCCACCCAAAGATTGTTGCGGCTATCGATAAAAACGGTACGCACCAGATCGGAGCTGAGGTGATAGCGACCCGTTTTGCCAGCCCGGTAGCTTTCAAATTGCATGCCCGACCCGGGTAGTTTGAGGTTAAGCCCGCCACCATACGTTCCAAACCACATATTTCCTCGGGCATCCTCCTTGATCGCATATACATTGTTGTTTGATAGCGAATGGGAAACCGATGGATCGTGTTTAATATGCTGGAAGGTATGTGATCCTTTTTTCAGCACATTCAACCCACCCGTGTATGTTCCTACCCACAACGTTCCCTGTTGATCGAGGTGGAGCGATTTTACGTGATTGTGGCTCAACGATCCAGGATTTTTGGGATCGTGCTTAAAGTGACGAAATACCCGGCCTGTATGATCCATGTAGTTTAAGCCACCCCCTTCGGTGCCCACCCAAAAATGGCGATCAGCACTTTCCAAAATACCGCTTATTACATTGTAGCTTAAACTGGGGATGTATGGACTATGGGCATAATTCTGAAAGATCGGGATATGCCTGTCATATACACACAGGCCACCGTAATAGGTGCCTACCCACAGGGATCCGCGTGCATCCTGAAAAAGCGGCCGGATCGAATTATTACTCAGGGAAAACGGATTGTAATCGTTGTTGGAGTAGGTGGAGAACCCCATTTCCTCGGTGTAGTAATTCAGTCCATTGATCGTTCCTATCCAATAGCCGCCGAAACGGTCTTTGAGAATAGACCGCACGTCGTTGCTCGCCAAGGAATGACCCGGGGCTTGGGGTTGGTGCGTAAGGTAATGAAATGCTCCCGTTTGGGAATTATAGACATTGATTCCTCCCTCTTTGGTGCCAAACCAAAATATGCCATTGCCCAAGTCTTGTACCACCCGCACATCTTCGCTATTAAGCTCACCGGGACGGCGGCGGAAATGCCTGGTCAACCGCAAGGCGCTTCCAGGACGATACGGCTCAAAAACCAATACGCCATTTACCGTACTCAACCAAATGTTTCCCTGTTCGTCGTCATAGAATGACTGTACGTTGTTACACCCCAACGGAACTCCCTGTTCGCTGTACATCGCGGCATCGAATACTAAAACAAGTTGCCTGGAATCTTCTCCTTCTTCCAGGCAATACAATCCCTGCGACGTTGCAAACCACACCCGACCGCTTCGGTCTTCTACGATGGCCGAAACAATTGGTTCAGAAAACGTATTACCCGACTGATTATTCGCCAGGGGAAATCGCTTAAAACACTCGGTATACCGATCGTACAAGTTGATACCAGAACTGGTGCCCACCCACAGCCTTTTTTTATGGTCTTCCAGCAAGGACATGATGTAATTGTCGGTAAGCGAGGTGGTATCCGAAGGGATATTCCGATAGGTAACAAACTTGCGCGCGTCGTACCGGTTCAGCCCGTCGCGCGTGCCAACCCACATGAAACCAAGGTAATCTTGACAAAGCGAAAACACACTGCTTTGGGACAGACCTTCCCGCAAACCGATTCGGGTGAATCTGACCGCCCTGTCACTGACCTGGCCAACGGCCAGGTTATTAAGCGACAAAAGGATTACCCAGATAAAAATTCGTGCGATGCTGCACATAGTAGTCGTCTAAAGGCATTAATTTCAGTGCAATATCGAAAATTAATGGGTTATTCCCAACCGTTAACGCTTCTACTCAATGGTCAGTGTACGACGGAAGGCCGTTGAAAAGATATCGACACGATACTCGGGTGTGATGTTGTCTTCAAAATTAATCTCTACCATCCGGGTACCGGGTTCGGGATTATTGAGCAGCTTGACATACACGGTATCCTTGGTTTTTACCGCCTGCGGAAACACCAGGGAATATTTACCGTTATCACCCGGTTGCAGGACATTCCCTTCTTGATCTACAATCTGGAAGTCCACGCCGACAACTGCGGGATTAGGCACATCCGGTGTAACGACTGAATAATGGGCAACCGCATCGTAGTTCCGGGTAAATTCGGAATAAAACTGTACCGGAAATTTAATCAGCTCTGTTTGACTTCTATTTACCGTAATACCGCTGTTGTTGTTGGGTACATATACAATGTAATAGTGATGCTCGTATTCAGGCAGCCCTGCAGGGTAATCTTTGTCTTCACAGGCAAAAAACAATCCACCGGATAACAGCAGCAGCATAATCAATATATTTTGTGTATTCATTAGAAAAAATTTATTCATTAGTTATTTGCTTTCAATGGCATTATTCAATGACGCGATAATGAAACCTGTGATTCCGCAGGTTTCATTGTTCAATTGTTTATGATTATTGCCAATTGGGATTCTGTACGACACTACCACCACTCAGGGTAACCTCATTGAATGGAATCGGATAGAGGTAATCCCGGTCGGAATTAAATGACCGTACGTTGGTGTTTTCCACAATCAGTACGCCGTCGCTATTGATATTCAAGGTAGACGGATCTGCACCCACCCAATCTTCCGTATCAAATTTGGCCCCGAGCAGCTGGCCCGGGAGAAGAGTTTCCGCAATTTTCCAACGGATCAGGTCGTCGTAACGAAATCCTTCCAGCGCCAGCTCAACAGTCCGCTCCCTTCGTATCTCCTCACGCATATCGAGGTTATTAGCCTGGGCAAACGCATTGGTAAGACGCGCCTGAAAGCCCGCCCGTTGCCGCAATGCATTGACGGTGAGGTCAAGATCGGCATCGCTGATGGCGTTGTCTAATTCATATTTTGCTTCGGCGTAGATAAGCAACACTTCCCCGTAGCGGATCAAAATTTTGTCAACCGTTCCGGCATTGTTGGTCTGCCAGTCTTCCAGATTGAATCCCTTTTTTGCGGCAAAAGCCGATCGTGATCCTAAGGTAGTGGTTGGAATCCAAGGGCCTTTATAGGCTTGTTCTCCGGCTTGGAAGAGCGTCATAGCCAACCGGGGGTCACGGTTTTGAAAGACAGCGTTGTAACTGTCTTCCTCGCTTTCCTCGACAAAATGTGTAGAACGGGTTAACGAGGGCTGGTTTAACCCATTATACGCAGGCAGCCCATCGGCATAGAGGTATTGGCGCACCAGATTACGTGTGGGTGCATTACGTCCATTTTCCATGTCTCGGGAATAGTTGTGTCCGACGATCAAGTTGGAAGCACTTACCCCATAGATTTTCACGAAAATATTTTCGGTATTATCCGGTCCTTCGGCTTCATGCTGGAATAGCCCGTCATAGGTAGGATACAATTGATGTCCCTGGTCCATCACCGCCTGGGCCGCCTGTAAGGCCAACGTGAGATGCGACTGCCAATCGCCGTCGTTGTGGAATTTAGCGCGGGTGCCCACATAAAGAGCTACCCGTGCTTTTAAGGCGAGTGCACTGCTCTTTGTTACCCGGCCGTATTGGGCTGTTGGTAACTGCTGATGGGTTGGCAGCCAAGCTGCCGCAAAATCCAGATCTTCATAAATAGCCTGAATGACCTCTGCTTTCGGTGTGCGCGGCATCGTAAGCTCGGGAGCGTCGGTATCGAGGGTTTTCAGGATCAGCGGGACATCTCCGTATTTCTGTAACAAACTGAAATAAGCATACGCCCTGAAAAAGCGGGCTTCACCGAAATACCGATTTTTGACTTCGTCGGAAACCTGGGCTTTAGCGCCTTTCTCCAAGATGTTGTTTGCGGTAAAAATATCCCGGTACGGATTATTCCAGTCGTCGCTGGTATTGGGAATGGTTCGGGTACCGTTACTCACGGAGTTGGCGGTCTGATTCACGTTATCGTCTCCCCGGGCATCCAATTGAAAGCCTGCAAGTAACTGGTAATGCCTATTGGCGGCATTCATCAGATCGGTCTCTGTGTTCCAGAAATCCACATCGCTGAATTCGCTTTCCGGGAAGCGGTCCAGGCTACAGCTACTGACAACGCCAGTCAAGCAGATAATGGCGATCCGTATAAAGCTTTTGGTTTTATTGGGTTGTTTCATAATTCTTCGATTAAAAGGTAACATTCAAGCCAAAGGAATAAGAACGGAAAAACGGATAGGTAGTTGCACTGACATTGTTGCCAACCTCCGGATCAAATACGCTCATCACATCGGTCGATTCCCATAGGTCCTGACCGGAAAAATACACACGCAAGCGTTGGATTTTATCCGTCCGGAACGGGATGGTGTAGCCGAGCTGCAGATTTTTCAACCGAACGTAGCTGCCGTTCTGTGCCCATCGGTCGGATGGTCTGTAGTTATGGGCACTTGTCTGATACATACGCGGGAAATACGCATCCGGATTTTCAGGTGTCCATCTATCCATATGAATTGTCCACGGCATATCAGCGGTACCCAACATGGGAGAGAGCGTGCCTTCGTTAATGAGGAACTTCCGTTTTGCCGCCCCCTGGAAAAAGATGGAAAAGTCAAAGTTCTTCCAATCGAACCCTAGATCCAATCCATAAGTATACCGGGCATTGGTAGTACCGAGGTAAACCAGGTCTCCCGGATTTTCCGGCGTCCCCTCTCCGGCATTGATACTGCCATTCCCATCCAGGTCAAGGTATTTAACATCTCCCGCTCCGGCGTTGCCCGGAAAAAACGGCGTAATCACCTGCTGCTTGTAGGCATCGTATTCTTCTTGCGATTGGAAGAAGCCGTCCGTACGGTATCCCCAAACACTGTTGAGCGGATAACCTTCGAGCAGCTCCACCACTCCGCCGTTGCCGATCGAATTGCGCCCATCGTAGCGTACGAGCTCATTTTGATTATCGGAAATATTGAAGCCAACCCTGTAGTTGAACGTGTTAATGCGGTCGCGCCACCGAACATCAAGCTCCCAACCCCAGCTTTTCAGTTCACCGATATTCATCGAAGGCACACTGATGCCGATGATGTTGGGCAAATTCAGCTGAGCGAGCATGTCTTTATTACGTTTCACGTAGTAATCGGCCGTTAGAGATAGTCGGTCGTGGAGAAAGCCGGCATCGATACCGATGTTCGATTGCTGTATGGTTTCCCACGTTTTCTGTGGGGAAGCCAACTGACTTTGGTAAAAATACTGTGTTCTGATATCGTTAAAGACAAGATTATTGGTCTGTGTAAGACCACTGGTCAAGAGCGCAATGTAGTCATACAACCCAAGTACAGCGCCATTGCCCAGTTGCCCCCAAGAGCCCCGTAGTTTGAGCGCTGAAAAGATCGATTGCCCCTGCATAAAATTTTCCTGATCGATACGCCATGCCGCAGAAAATGAAGGAAACAGCTGCCAGCGATTCTCCGGAGCAAGCCGCGAGCTCCCATCGTAGCGGAAAGACGCTTCAAAAAGGTATCTTTCGCGGAAATTATAGTTAAGCCGACCGAAGAAAGACCCCATAGCCCAACTTTCAATCTTATCGCCGTTTGTTTTCGTCAATGGATCGGCAAAATTAAAGCTGAAGAAATCGTTGGTAATCATGGTCTGTGCACCTGCTGAAAACTCATCTTTCCGGTATTCTTCAAACGACGCACCACCGAGCAGCGTAAAATTATGCGCATCGGCCAAGGATAGGTTGTAAGTTAACACCCCTTGCAGGTTGTTGTGATAACCCCGGTTCTTGGCCATGCTTTTGGTATTGGGGTCATTTATGCGAAACCGGACGGTATTGGTAGTCCGCCCATACCACAGGAGCGTACGACTATCGTTTTCCATGGAATAGTAATCCTGATTGCGCCAACCCGATAAGTCGAAAGTCAATCCTTTGACCAGGTTTTGCACCTTGAGGTTGAGCCTTCCAGTGAACGATTCGTACATCCGTTGTTCCAAACCTGCATTCTTCTCTATATCCACGGCATTGATCTGTAAGTCGCCATTATAAGGCTGTCCGGTGATATCCTCATCCGGCACATATAAACTTTGGCGGGCACGGCTGCGATAGAGGCGGTTAATGATTTGCTCGGTTCCATAAGCGTTTTCGTTCACGATGGAGCCGATATATCCGGCCACTACTTCCACACTCAGGTAGTTGTTAAGTTCGGCATTGATGTTGGCCCGCAGATTATACCTCGAATTGTCATCCGGCCCATAGCGCAGCACACCATCCCGTTGATAGTAACCGCCCGAAACCAGGTAATTCATCTGACTGGACCCTCCGTTTATCGAAAGCGTATGGTTCTGCATGCCATTGTATTTGTCCATCCCTTCTTTAAGCCAATTGTTGTTGCCGAAATATTCCCACCGGTCCTGCGTAGGGTTGGGGCGCACAGAGAAATTGGGATTGCTTACCCATTCCATTTGTTCCTCGCTGAATTCCGGATTTCCTGTCGCATTTCGACGTGATTCATCTATGAGCACCTGTTCATCCCATGAATTCAGCCGTTGAGGTTGACGTGCCGTCGCATTGATACCATAGTAGCTATTGAAGTTGATGCGAGTTTTTCCCGCAGTACCTTTCTTGGTTGTCACCAAAACCACTCCGCCTGCGGCACGAGCTCCATAAATGGCGGAAGCGGACGCGTCTTTTAATACCGAAATAGATTCGATATCATCGGGGTTCAGCAAATTCATGTCCATTTGGATACCGTCCACTAATACTAGGGCTTTCGTGTCATTCGATGAAGAGAAGCCGCGAATACGTACGTCATACCCTTCCGCACCCGGCTTTCCGCTCCCGCGAATTACCGTCACTCCGGGCAGAACACCCTGCAAGGCGCCGGTTACATTGGCCACGGGTCGGTTCACCAGCGCATCGCCGCTCACCTGGGCAACGGCTCCGCTCAGGTTTACTTTTTTCTGGGTACCAAACCCTACGACGACAACTTCCTCCAGGGCCGACACATCACTTTCGAGTGTGACATTGATAACTGTACGGTTATGGATGTCGATTTCCTGCGACAGACTCCCTAACTGTGTAAATACCAAGGTGCCCGTCCCCGGCGCTGAGATACGGTAGTTCCCATCGTCGTCCGATGCGGTAGCCGTGCTGGTCCCTTTCACTGCTACACTGACCCCCACGGCAGGCGTGCCATCCTGGAAAACAATTTTTCCGGTCACTATAGGTTGAGACTGGGCGTACGCCATTCCCATCCAACATACCAACAGTGCAATCACGAAACCATAGTTTCGCTTTTTTGTAAAACGTTTGCTCATCTGTATAGGTTTATATACGTTTATAAAATAGTTACAGCGGGCAAAGGTATTGGGAGATGTCCCTGCAAACGGGGTAATTATTGTTTGAAAGATGGGTAAAAAATGTTCAAAGCCATAATAACGGGTATCGTATGGGTAGATTTCGGATCACTTCTTCTTCAGTAGGCCGGTGTTCAAGAGACACCCAGGTATGCAAAAGCTCCTGATTGCCATAAGCCAGGGCACCCAGGAAAAGGAAGGGTTGGGCTACCGGCCAGTTATCCCAATACATTACATCCCGAGCGTACGGCCACCTGCCTTTTTCTTGTACAAAAGGCAACATATATTGTATACCCTTACCAATTGAACGGCCATCGGCCATTCCGTCATGCCAAAGATCCGTTCCGGATTTTGGAAGCAGGGAACAAATCGCAGCCATGGCATCCAGATTGAAAAGAGAATATCCATAGGGCTTTGTACGTTCGATTTCTAGCGGAAAGCTTCCATCTTTGGCCATTTGTTGGGGAAGCAATACCGTTTTATACCGTTCTGCGCATTGGCGTATCAGTTTGACATTCCCGGTGTAACTGGCAAAGGCTGCCACCTGCATGACCCAGCATGTTCCGTGGTTATTTTTTGCGTTCATCTCCTCGATACCATAAGGGTGTGTCGTTAACCATGCCAGGTAGTCTGCAAACCACTTTTTTGTTCCTTGGCACACCGATTTGCCGAGTAAGCCCGCCTCTTCCAGTATGCCCAGTGCTTTGGCCACTTCGATCAGGTGAATGGTATCAATGATTCCAATGCCACGCCCCGTAACCCGGCCTTTGATAGCCTGCGCATACAGGAGTGATGGGTTCATACGTGTATCGGCATCGATAAACCAGGCAGACACATGCCGGAGCGCATGTTGTACGTATTTCTCATCGCCGGTAAGCTTCCACGCAGACACCAATGCACCGACGATGCGACTGAAACGGATCATTGCCAAGCGATGGTCTACAAAGTTATCCGGATTGGAAAGCCCGTCCCTGCGGATATAAGGCCCATCAGGATGATCGGGGTCGGGCCACCAATAGTCGCCCTCTGAATAAAAATCATGTTTGCCACCGGCGCTCCGCACGGCAATGCTTGCTGTTACAGTGATGGGGGGCTGGGTGAGCGCCCAAGCGGCGTCCTTCAAGGTTTGGTCGTGCAGCGTTGCGGTAATCACGTCTTCCACATGCTGCCTGGCAGCGGTAAAGTCCAAGGGCAGGATGGCCGTTTCTAGATTATCTGCGGCCGCTACTGCCACCATCCGGTTACCTGTACGTTTTATGCGGATAATTGCCCGGCCATTGTATGCCTGTACTTTACGCGAGCCATCTGATGTGCCGAGATCGGCCAGTAGCTTCCCGTCGCCCGCCATCGAAAAGTAAATATAATTTGCGGCATCAAGGCACAATATTCCCTGGTTATCACGCAATGTCGCCTGAAGTGTAACCGTGTCAATCTTCGCGTCGAGCACCTCAAGCTGTATGGATGCAGGATCGGACCACTTGGCGGTCTGGTAAATCTGGGTAATGCTATCTCTTACCGTGATTCCGTCTTTGTGTGCAAGTACTTCCAGCTTATTCCTTCCTTCGCGCAAAACAACCATCCACCGGAGACCTGCAGCGGGAAAATCCTGGCTGTTTCGTTTGCGAATACCCTGACTCACGCCGTTGACGAAAAGTTCCGCTTCTCCACAGTTGGAATAAACCTTCACCATCTTTTCCTCACCCTGATTGCCCCACCTTACGGGCCAGCTGTGTCCATAAATATGAGCCATGGGTTTTTCAGACCAGTAGGACTGGAAGATATAATACGATTCCTTTTTGTTGAAATTGCGCTCCACAACTCCCTTTTGGTTGACATAAGGCACGGGATTTTCCGGGCGGATGGGGGTGGAGAAATCCTTGAATGTCCAATAGGCAGTACCCGTGAGCCAAGGCATGGTTTCCTGTTCCTTAAGATGCCAATCGATCAGGTTGCAAATGTAACTCTCACTCCAGTCGCCATCCTTGGATACGCGTGCCGGACCACCGAACAGCGATGCGTCACCTGCACGTTCGTCAGCTGTGGTACTATGCATGACCTCCGACAGTCCCTTGTCGGGTGTTTCCGAATGCCGCCGTGCATGACTATCGCCCCCCCATTCCACATGGAGGAAGTGCTCAACCTTATTGAATTCAGCCTCGGTCGCTGTTTTGTAATCCGTATAGATTCCCCGGTACCAACCTGCCCAAATGGAGGGCGAATAGACATCTACAACATCCTTACAAAAGTCGCATCGCCGAATCGCTGTTTTGCGTAGCGGATCCAATTGATGGGCCAGGTCGTTCAACTCCTTCATGAAGGTACGGATTTGCAGCTGGTCAAACCTTTCAAAATCTCCAGGCCAGTCATTTTCATTGCCCAGCCCCCAGACAATCACCGAAGGATGATTATAGTGCTGCTCAATCATGTTGGTAAGCATCCGGCGGGCCTGCTGTTTGTACTGCTCACCGCCAAGTCCTCCGCGGCACCATGGAATCTCTTCCCATACGAGAATACCCAAACTATCACAAGCTTCCAATACAATACGCGATTGTTGGTAATGACCCAAACGGATGAAATTGACTCCCATCTCCTTTATCAGACGCATTTCCTGCCAAATAAGCTCCTCTGTCATTGCAGCAGCCACCCCCGCATGGTCTTCATGGCGATGGGTACCCCGCAATAATAACCGCTCGCCATTGAGATAAAACGGACCTTTTCGGGCAAATTCAAACCGGCGGAACCCGATCCGTTCAGCATGAATACAGGTGTCTGCCCGGGTTGCTAGAACAACCCGTACCGTATACAGCCGGGGCTGATCGGGCGACCAAAGCATCGGCTGTTTAACTGTAAAACCTGCAAAGTCGATTTGATTGCCGCGTACGTCGATATGCTGCTGCTGTGTTTCGACGAGCCTCCCTTCGGCATCAAGCAACTGTACCGTGGCTTCGGCATCCGATAGTGCAGCAGGGTTGTAGAGACGTGCACTTATCTTGATTTCACCCACTTGTCCCCCTGCATCTGTGGTGGCAGTGGCAAAAACCTTTTCTATAGAAAGCTGGGGCACATACACCAGGTTGAGATAACGGTATAGTCCACCATAGACGTTAAAATCTGACAGATCTGATGGAATCAGTTCTACGTCACGGGAATTGTCACACCGGATCGATAGGGGAATCCGGCCGTTGAATTGCTTCGTATAAGCTTCTGTGGCTTGAAAAGTTTTCACTGCATCGGTAATATCCACAGACCATTCATCGTACCCTCCTATGTGTTCGCCAACTTTCTGGGTATAGATATACACTTCCGTTTTTTGACCCGAACCTTCAAAATGTAACAGCGTCCGCCCATTTTGATAGGGATTGGCAATTTCCAGGGATGTGCGATACCATCCTGGGCCTTGGTAATAATTGACATCTGGTGCTACGGCGTCCGCGGCGTTAAAGCAGTGAGGCAACGTGACAGGCTTCCAAATGGGAGAGGCTTCGGGATCACCCGGTTTATAGGGGCGTACAGACTCCCATATCCCGCCCAGATCCTGACGTACAAACTCCCAACCATCGGTTAGACGATGGCTTTGTTGGGCTAACGAAATGGATGCAAGGCAAAGTTGAAGCAATACAGTAAGGAGTCGAATACGTTTCACGGTGAAATAAAGCTAGTTACAGGTAATCATAATTGCGTTGTAAAAGTAGATAGATAACAAGGTAAAGAAGGGTATTAATCGATTAATTAAGGGGTGAAAATTGTTCAATACGGTAATGATTGACATATCACTGCATGAGTAAAGCTTCAACGGAGCTGGCAGAAATTCCACAGATATACGGTTGCGTTATTTTTTGGCATGGTTGTTGATAAACAACAATTATAAAATTGTCTTTTCATAATTTAGGTTTATAATTGGTTAGTTTAAAAGCCCTGATTCTCCCCGTTTCAGGGCTTTTTTGTTTTGCCGGAAAACCTTTATCTTTGCATTTTGTTAGTTACCGTAACGCCATGTACACCTTTTTATAGTTCCGTTTTTATAACTCCGCTTGTGACAAGCGCTATCGGATTTTTTACTTTTTATTTTTTACCTTTATTTTTTGAAATACATGGCAAAACAGAAGATTTTTGACACCGCTATACAACCCGAAACCGCTGTACTGGTAGGCATTATCCTGCCGGATTCAAGCGAAGAAAAAGAGCGGGAATACCTGGAAGAGTTAGCCTTTTTGGTGGATACTGCAGGAGGCATTGTAAAAGAGGTCTTTACCCAAAAACTTAACCACCCTGACCGGGCCACTTTTGTGGGCACGGGGAAATTGGATGAAATCAAAGCATACGTAAAAGCGGAAGAAATAGACATCGTGGTATTTGATGACGAATTGTCACCTTCTCAACTCCGCAACATCGAACGGGAATTGAATGTAAAGATTCTCGACCGCAGCAATCTCATTCTGGATATATTTGCCCGCCGGGCCAAATCCGCGCAGGCAAAAACCCAAGTGGAATTAGCACAATTGCAGTACCTCCTTCCCCGTCTTACACGTATGTGGACTCACCTCGAACGGCAACGTGGCGGCATCGGCATGCGGGGCCCGGGTGAAAGTCAGATTGAAAGCGATCGCCGGATGATTCTAAACAAGATCGCTTTATTGAAAGAACGGCTGAAGTCCATCGATCGGCAGGCCGAAACCCAGCGGAAAAACCGCGGACAGCTAATCCGCGTAGCATTGGTAGGATATACCAATGTCGGGAAATCGACAATCATGAACCTGATCTCGAAATCGGACGTATTTGCCGAAAACAAGCTGTTTGCCACGCTTGACACTACCGTGCGAAAGGTTGTCATTGACAACCTGCCATTTTTGCTGTCAGACACCGTTGGCTTTATCCGCAAATTACCCCATCATCTGGTGGAATGCTTCAAGTCTACCCTAGATGAAGTCCGTGAGGCAGATGTACTATTGCACGTGGTCGATATTTCTCACCCCAGTTTCGAAGATCACATCCGGGCGGTAAATGAAACCCTCAAAGAATTGGGGGCATTGGATAAGCCTACCATCACGGTGTTCAATAAAATTGATGCTTATCCGGGTGAAATGGAAGATTTTAGAAACAGCTGGATGGCGAAACACAACAGCCCGGCGGTATTCATATCCGCTACCGACAAAATAAACGTAGAAGAGTTTAGGAAATTACTGTATGATACCGTCGTAAACATGCACACGGAAAGATATCCGTACGACAATCTATTGTATTAAAGAGCAAGGATGAAAGGAATAAGGAATAAGGATGGATGGCGGACCGCTGAAAGCCGTAAGCCAATTCAACATGAATAAAAAAGTAATTTTCGAAGATTGGGGACTGATGGACTACCGGGAAGCCTGGGATAGACAGGAGGTCCTGTTTTCTGAGGTGATGGCTCAAAAAACGGCCAACCGTTTGGCAGGAAAAGCTTTCCCCACCACCAACTACCTTGTGTTTACAGAACACCCGCATGTATACACACTGGGTAAAAGCGGCAAGCCGGAAAATTTGCTCCTGGATGACGACGGGTTGACAGAAAAACAGGCAGCTTTTTATAAGATCAACCGTGGTGGCGACATCACTTACCACGGCCCCGGGCAGATCGTGGGTTATCCAATCCTCGACCTTGATAATTTTTTTACGGACATTCATCGGTATCTCCGCACACTGGAAGAAGCCGTAATCCGTACACTGGCCGATTATGGGATCTCAGCCGGCCGTTACCCGGGATACACCGGGGTATGGCTGGATGCGGACAACGCCCGGGCCCGTAAAATATGTGCGCTGGGCGTCCGGGCCAGCCGGTGGATCACCATGCACGGCTTCGCATTCAACGTAAATACAGACCTCTCATATTTCAACCATATCGTGCCGTGCGGTATCGACGATAAAGATGTCACGTCCCTGCAACGGGAGCTGGGTACTCCACAGGATATCAATGCGGTGAAAGCCCTACTGAAGAGCCATATTGCGGCATTATTCGGGATGGAATTTTCAAGTTACTGACAGCTATCTCAGATTCAACGGTGTTTTATTCAACGTCCGGGTAACATCTAGCGGCCGCGGATTTGAAAGATCCTTGTTAGCCTCATCTAATAACTTCACGCCCGGTAATTGCCGTCTCCTGCCGATATCCATCTGCCTCTGCATTTCCACCTGCATACTCGGATCGATGACTCCCAATGCTGTAGCAATAAGCGGATCCGAACGTGATCCCATGGGAGCAAAAGGAACCGTCTCACTGATCTGATAGTCCGGAGTTAGTCCATTAACGAAATTGCCGCCGCCATCTTTATTCTTGTACTTAAGGATAATCGGCTGGATACCCCAATCGTTCTCTCCCTCGAATTTTGGCGATGAGTTTTCAAACGTATAGGACGCCTCATCCTTACCATAGGTCTTTCCACCGATATGGATGACATCTATAAAAGGCTGAAGGTTGTTGATCAACAGCTCGCTGGCCGACGCCGAACTTTCTGTTGCTAATATAAACACCCTATTCAGCCCAAGATTCGTTGCGCTAACCAAGGGCTCATTAGCGGCACCGAACATGTCGGCATAGGTAAGTGTTTCATCCCGGAAATTTGAATTAAAATCAAACTGAATGAAGGGACTGTTAATATCAAAACCCCGGTGAATCAAAGCGGACATCAGCGCGGCGATATCCACTGCCCCACCTCCGTTGTACCGCTCATCGATAATCAGCTCGGTTACTCCTGCCGCCTTAAAGCGGCCAAATGCGTCAACCAGCTCTTGCGGCTGATCAAGAAAACGGTTATAAAACAAATATGCGACCTTCGTGCCATCGTCAGTAATGATCACGTCTTCCATATGAATGGCGTTTTCCTGAAAACCTTCTACCGGCGTCAGCGAGAGTGTCCCTCCCTCACTTATGGTGTTCCCATTGATAATGCCTTTTGTGAGGGTAAAGGTTTCATTACCGACCAAAGGCTCATAATCCTGAACATATCCGTCGCTCACGGTCAGCGCCACGCCATTCACCCGTGTGAAAATATCTCCACGCTTTATTCCGGCAGCATCCGCTGGCGAACCTTCGAGAACATACCGGACGGTAATACCCGCTCCATCTTCCCCAATCCTAAAAAAACTAAAGCCTAGTCCACTGGTCTTGATTACGCCGCTAAGTTCATTTTTCAACTCTTCTGCATTCTGAATCCAAGAAAACCGATCAGTTGGTGTATTCAACAAGGTTTCAAAGAAATCTTCCGGATCCAAATCAAAATCAAGGTTCCGATCCTGCGGTATCGAGGTGTTCCAATAGTAATAGTACCGCATCGTATCCGCGATCCAACGATTGATCTCCGAATTTGTCACTTCTCCCGTAGGTTCTGGTTCGGACGTTTCTTTTTTCTTGCAAGAAGAGACGACAATAAGTGACACAAACATCACCGCCGGTAAAATCCGATTTACCAAATGGGCGAAACGATTTAAAATCATACGTGCAAATCTTTAATCAAATCTAAGGAAGTCTGAACAAATTTCAAATGGAATCAGCCAGAAGTATGCCGTGACACTGTATATGAAATACTAATTTCCTGTTCAAATAGCAGATACGACGACATTTCTGCTTCTCCCAAACCATACACCCCTGTTTCGGCGTAACGCCCCGCGATGATAATCTCGGTATCCCCGCGATGATCATTAAACAAATTGTATACCAGCTCGGGGTCATTGTTGTCCCGAGATAGATGGGACAGAAACAGGTGACTCAGTTTCGGCGATCGATACCGCACAAACAGCTCCAAGGCTTCCGCGTTCGATAAGTGCCCATAGCCACTTCGGATGCGGTTTTTAAGAAAAAAAGGATAGCGGCCCTGCATGAGCATACCCACGTCGTAATTGGCTTCCAGGAAGGCCGCATCGCATTGACCAAAATAATTCACGACCCGTTCGCAGGCACGGCCAATGTCTGTAAAAACACCCACTGTATATCCGTCTCCGCTGATCAGAAAGCTGTGCGGATCTGCTGCATCGTGATATTTCCGGAAAGACGTGATATTCAGGCCGCCCACCGTCACCGTCTGCAGATCGGCCAATGGATATAGCAGCCGATCGGGGATAGCCAACCGGCAAGCAGCCCGTGTACCATCGGACAGGAATACGGGCAATTGGTATTTGTTGGCTAATACACTTAATCCCTTTATGTGGTCGGTATGTTCGTGAGAGACAAAAATAGCACGGACCTGCTGCATCGATAACCCCTGCCGGGCCATGCGTTTTTCCGTTTCACGACAGGATATACCCGCATCCACCAGAATTGCTTCACGGCCATTACCGATGTAATAGCAATTGCCATTGCTACCTGATGCGACCGAGCTGATGAAAAGAGGCATTTCACAAAGTAATGAAAAAATTAACATTCGGGCAAGCCCAGTGGAATATTCACAGCCAACCCTCCATCGGCGGTTTCTTTATACTTCACATTCATATCCTGAGCCGTTTCCCACATGGTTCTGACGACTGCATCCAGACTTACCTTAGCCTTATCCGGATTGGATTGCAGAGCGAGCTGTGCAGCCGTAATAGCTTTGATTGCGCCCATGGTGTTGCGTTCGATACAGGGTATCTGTACCAGTCCGCCTATGGGATCACAGGTCAGCCCTAAGTGGTGTTCCATGGCAATCTCGGCCGCCATGAGTACTTGCCGTTGCGAGCCGCCCAAACGCTCGGTGAGCGCGCCGGCAGCCATAGCAGATGATACACCGATCTCTGCCTGACAGCCCCCCATAGCCGCCGATAGGGTAGCACCCTTTTTAAAGATACTTCCAATTTCGGAAGCCGTGGCGATAAACCGAATAATCTGATCATCGCTCAACCCATCATGAAACGTAATAAAATACTGCAACACCGCCGGGATGACCCCTGCCGCACCATTCGTAGGTGCCGTGACCACCCGCCCGAATGAAGCATTTTCTTCATTGACTGCCAATGCAAAACAACTTACCCAATCCAGTGTGTACTGAAAACCGTTGCCCCCCGCACGAATAGCCCCTATCCAGCTTTCGTAATCGGCATAGGGCCTACCCGACATCAACCGCTTATTGAGCTTATGGGCCCGCCGCTCTACCTGTAACCCTCCGGGCAGCGAACCCGCCGTATGGCATCCCCGGTAGATGCAGTCACGGATGGTTCCAAACAACCGAAGGATTCCCTGCCGGGTATCTTCCTCCGGTCGCCAGGCCTGTTCATTTTCCAGTACCAGTTCCGAAATTTTGAGTCCCGTACGCATGCACCAAGCCAATAGGTCGTGTGCATTTTGTACGGGAAACGGCAAATCAACCTCCCGCTCCGTACCCTCCCCTTCACCCTCCTGTACCACGAAACCGCCGCCGATGGAGTAGTAGGTTTCGCTGACCGCCGTTCCATCAATCAACAGCGCCTGAAAAGTAACAGCATTGGGATGGAAGGGAAGACTCTCTCCAGATAAGAATAGTACGTCTTGTGAATACCGAAAGGGTATTTCGTGCGATCCAGCCAGTACCAACCGTTGCTGCTGTTTGATCCGTGTCACTTTGGGAGCAACCTCATCCACCGCAAAAGTCACCGGATCATCCCCACTCAACCCCAGCAATACCGCGACATCTGTACCATGCCCGATACCCGTCTTCGCCAACGACCCATAAAGCAGGATTTTGACAGCTTCTGTACGCTTAAGCAAATCTTTCTCTATCAGTTGATGCGTAAATTGCTGAGCAGCACGCCAAGGTCCCAACGTATGTGAACTTGACGGGCCAATGCCAATTTTGAACATGTCAAAAACTGAAATCTGCTCTTTTTTCATCGGTATTCCATTCATGTATGCCTTGCAAAGGTATTGCTTTTATTTCAAGACGACGATCCGGTGATATCTTTCAATTAATGCTTATAGTGCCTTTGTGAAGCGGGTGCCCAAAAGGAGAAGGAGAGATTGACAATTCTTTTTATGTGCATGCAAAAACATATTGTATATAAAAAGGAATTTACCTAAGTTTGACTTGAATTACAAACAAATACTAATCAATTTAATTGTTTCACTTCATCATCAAAACTAAAAATCATGGATAACTATGGAAACTATGACGGCGTAAGCGGCGGTTTATTTGCAGGTATCGGCATCGTTGGGATGATTTTTTACCTGGCAGTGATCGTATTGTACATCGCCGGCCTTTGGAAAATGTTTGAAAAGGCGGGGAAACCCGGTTGGGCAGCAATCATTCCTATTTACAATATGATCATCATTGCCGAAATTGTGGGCAAGCCGGTATGGTGGGGTGTTGTTGCGGCGTTAGTACCGTGCGTAAACATCGTCTTCTCCATTTGGCTGATCAATCTGCTGATGAAAAGCTTTGGCAAGGAAGTTCCCCTGTGGACCATACTGGCACTCTTTTTTGGAATCGTGGTGTTCCCTATTCTGGGCTTCGGCGATGCTAAGTACATCGGGCCTACCGCAGCAGAAGCCACGGGGGGCAACTCATTTAATAACCTGAAGGGCGACTTTGACAACTTAAAAGATTCATTTGGCGATCAAAACAATCCGCAAAACCCAACGGTATAACCTCCCCAGCACTCAATTTTTTGCAGGGGCAGTTTGCAGCCTGGAGGCTTCCTCCTGGCTGCAAAATTTTTTATTGCCCTGTCCATTCAAAGCACTGACCGGAATCGATTGCCCCGGCTGCGGATTCCAGCGTTCCCTGCTGGCCCTGCTCAAAGGCAACTGGGGGGAAAGTTATCACCTCTACCCACCTACCGTACCCTTATTAATCGTGCTGCTGTATGCCCTTGTTAAATGGATAGGCGGTTTCGATAAACGGGATGTGGTATTGAAAATCCTGGCTGTTGCCTGCGGTTGGTTTGTAATTGGCGTATATGTAGTCAAGTTATGGAACGGGCATGGATGAATGAGATCAGATTTGCGCGTTAGATTTTCGATTTTCGATTTTAGGCGTTAGATTTGCTGTGGATGATGACATTGGAGATTAGTACTATTCGTATTTGCGGGGGCTTGCTTCTTATTATTTTCTTATCGCTCTTATTTTTCCCAGGCTATGGTATTCCCAATCCACCCCTGGACGTATTGCCCAAACGCGAACTGCGTGGGGTCTGGATCGCAACGGTAGTCAACATTGACTGGCCGTCTGCCAATAACCTGACCACTGCACAACAAAAAGCAGAGCTGATTCAGCAGTTAGACAATCATCAACGGGCGGGCATCAATGCCGTCTTACTCCAAATACGGCCTTCTGCCGATGCATTTTATGCGAAAAGCCGGGAGCCGTGGAGCCGCTTTCTTACTGGGAAACCGGGGCAGCAACCCAATCCCTTCTACGATCCACTTGAATTTGCCATTGAGGAGGCACATAAACGCGGGATGGAATTACACGCATGGATCAACCCATACCGGGCCACTTTTGACCTGGTATCCACCAATACAACCGCTGATCACATTACCCGTCAAAATCCCGACTGGTTTTTCGTCTACGGAGGAAAAAAGCTGTTTAACCCGGGCTTACCCGAGGTAAGGGAATACATCACCGGGATTGTGATGGACATTGTACGAAACTACGATATTGATGGCATCCATTTCGATGATTATTTCTATCCGTATCCGGAAAGCGGCAAGCCGATTCCAGACACGGAGACTTTCAGAAAATATCCAAATGGCTTCCGGGACGTGGGCGACTGGCGCAGAAACAATGTCAATCTATTGATCCAGATGGTTTCGGACAGTGTGCATAAGGAAAAAAAATACATCAAATTCGGCGTAAGTCCATTTGGTATTTGGGACAACAAAAAAGACCAACCACGTGGATCGGCATCTTCCGGTCTCAGCGGCTACCGGCAACTGTATGCAGATGCACTGAAATGGTTGGAAGAGGGCTGGGTTGATTACATTAACCCGCAGATCTATTTTCCATTTGGCAACCCTGCAGCTCCATATGAAGTTTTGGCCGATTGGTGGAGCCAGCATGCCAACGGCCGGCACTTTTATATCGGCCATGCGGCTTACCGTGCCAATGAGAACCGGGAAGGCTGGCGGGAACGCAATCAGATTCCCAACCAGGTACGGTATGCGCGGCAGCATGCCCACGCGCAGGGAAGTATCTATTACAGTTCCAAACATATCAGCAATAATGCAGCCGGCCTTAGGGATTCGCTGCAATACAACCTGTACCGCTATAAGTCACTCCCTCCCAATATGCCCTGGCTGGACAGCGTTCCACCCGAACCTCCTTTCGGCTTACTGGCAACTGTTGCCGAAAACCGGACCTCTGTCATTCTCCACTGGCTGCCTTCAGCGCCTGCAGCCGATGGCGACGAAGCCTACGGGTATGTGGTGTACCGATTCAATGAAGGTGAAGAGCTAAATCTGAACAACCCACAGAACATTCTGTATATTACGTATGACAGCAAGCAGCTGACGTATACCGATAACATGACCCGCAGGAATGGCTACTACCGCTATGTAGTAACGGCCATAGACCGTATAAAGAATGAAAGTACGCCTTCAAACGTACGGGAAATATATATCGAGTGAATTGCGGTGCCGATTTTTATTTCTACTTCCCATCGCCATAACGGAAAAATGCATTGATAGTGACCGGTAATTTTCCGGAAGGGGTTAACTGCCGGAGGATGACTTTTGCAGCCGCCCGCTGCATGATATCATCATTTTGATAACATACAAGAATGGATTTTGCCTGTTCAACACCGGGCAATCCGGCAAGCGCATATGGGTTGGTAAATACACAAAAAACACTGTTCATTGCGGCCAGTTCGTTCAGGAACAGACGAACCGTTCCATTATAATTTAAGGTACTCCTTGGCCGGATGCGATCGTCGTGAATTGCCACGATTACCTGGCTGTACCGGCTCAGTTCATTGGCTACCGCCGCCACATCATCTGCCGTGGCCTTGGGTGATAATACGTAATTCATATGGTTGTCAAACCGCCACCCCAACATATCCTGGAATTCCGAAATCTGCGCCACTCCTACGCTGATGATAGCGGTTCGCTTGGTATAATCCAGGACTTTAATCAAGCTATCGCTTTTGAGTAAGGTCACTGATGCGTCCGCTAACCGCTGATTCAGCAATGCGGTTTGCCGCCTGTTGATATCGGAATACAAACCGTTAAGGTTTACCGGCTGTAGGGTATCCAGCCCAAGCCAATATTTGGCTGCCAGTATTTTCTTGACACGTGTATCAATATCGGGTTGGGTCAACCTTCCCTGTCTGACTGCCTTCAGTACCATATCAATTGCCCGTGCGCTATTTTCCGAGAGTTCCAACAGGTCGTTTCCGGCTAAAATTGCCCGGACATCGGCTTCGCCGTTCCGGAAATGTTTGACAACCCCTTTCATATCCATGGCATCGGTGAAGGTGAGCCCCTGGAACCCGAGCCTTTTTTTTAATACATCGGTAACAATGTGCTTGGATAACGATGAAGGCAGGTTGGGTGTCTTGTCCAGACTTGGGATGTTCATATGTGCAACCATCACGCCCGATGCTCCTGCTTTGATCAATTCGCGGAAGGGGTACATTTCAAGTGAGTCCAACCGACCGGCGGTGAATTTGAGCTGTGGAAGGTCGTAGTGTGAATCTACATCGGTATCACCATGCCCCGGGAAATGCTTCAACGAGGTAATCAGCCCTCCATCCATCATTCCCCGCATATAAGCAAACCCCTTACGGGTTACATTTTGTTTATCCTCACCAAATGAACGGAAGTTGATAACCGGATTACGGGGGTTGTTGTTGATGTCGACCACCGGTGCAAAGTTGACATTCAAGCCAAGCCGTTTAAAGTCTTTCGCTATTTCAAGCCCCATCTGATAGATCAGTGCTTCGTTCTGTATGGCACCCAGTGCCATCTGATACGGAAAGGAAACGGTCGAATCCACCATCCGCATACCCAACCCCCACTCTCCGTCGAACGCTACCAGCAACGGCACTTTTGACAACCGTTGGTAGCGATTGATGACCTGTGCATGGCGCACGGGCCCTCCCTGAAACAAAACAATTCCTCCCAACTGCTCACGCTGCACGACCCCCGCCACGGAATCGATATACCGCTGTCCTAAGTCCGTGTGAGCACGAACCATAAAAAGCTGGGCAACCTTGTCTCGCTGGCTGAGGGTATTGAATACGGAATCTACCCATGCATGCTGTGCATTGATAAAGGGAATAAACGCACCGCGTTGCTGGCCCATTACCTTAGCACATAATGACAACACGGCAAAACTAGTAATAAGGGTAGCTTTTTTGAGCATTTCTCTTATTTTTAGGTAGCAAGACCGTATTTGGCTTCCAGCAATTTAGCCATTTCTGCAGATTGCCCCAACTCGCCGTTGGCTTCTTTCTTCCACAGCGTTTCGATGATCATCAAGAGTAACTGCGTTTCCAGTTCCGGATTTTCGTGTCCCAATTCGGTAAAAGCACGTCGGATGGCCGGATAAACCGGCTTCATGAAAAGCTCATGCTGTTGGCGCGAAAATTCATGGTGCGATAACCGTTCCTGTAGTTTCCAGAATAAGGGTTCTTCACTGACTAATTCCCTGGGTAGATTAATCATACTGCGCAGGAAACTCTTGGCGTCCCGATAGATCATCATCCCCCGGTGATGCTGCAACACCCTACGGTATCCGGACTTAATCAAATGAAACAACAACCGGTCTTTGTTCCCGAAGTGTTTAAAGATAAGTGCTTCGGAAACTTCAGCCCGTTGGGCGATAACTTTTGTAGAAGTATCGATATACCCCTTTTCAGCAAACAACAAAAGTGCCTCCCTCATTATTTTTTCCTTTCTGCTTTCTGCTTTTTGCTTCATCATCGCTTCCTACCAAATGAACTGCAAATATATTACTCAAAAGGCGGTTACAGTAGCCAAATCGTGAAAAAAGACAAAAGCTTTTCAGAAAGTGAATCAATAAACGGCTGTAACAAAGCGATTACGATTAAACGTTGCATTGCTGACAGCGTCTTAATTTACTAAATTGTTTACACAGATACTAAAATTGACCATGAACAACCGTTATAAACGCTGTTATTTAGTGCTACCTTTCCTTTTCCTTTCGCTGACGGCATTTTCACAACAAGCTATACATGGCAAGGTCCTGGATAGCACGGATCATACGGGT
The DNA here is from genome assembly GCF_014642075.1 of Parapedobacter defluvii. Lineage (GTDB taxonomy): Bacteria > Bacteroidota > Bacteroidia > Sphingobacteriales > Sphingobacteriaceae > Parapedobacter > Parapedobacter defluvii. The sequence continues at coordinate 54,639 of NZ_BMIK01000021.1, forward strand.
TTACAGGGTGCCAGCCTGCGGCTGCTCACCACGCGCGACTCATTATTGGAACAACGGGCTTCGGGTGCAGACGGCAGTTTTCAATTGAAACAGGTGCCGCCGGGCAGGTATCGCATGCAAGTAAACTTCCTTGGCTACCGACCTGCTTTTTTAGATATCCACTTACCATCCGAGGGGCTTACCCAACCGATGAATATCCGCCTCATTCCCGAATACCGGGCATTGGAAGAGGTAGCCATCATTGCCGCCCCACCCGTTGCCGTGCTCAAAGGAGACACCACTGAATTCGATGCCTCGGCCTTCAGTACCGAGCCCTATGCGGACGCAGACGCGTTGGTTATGCAGATTCCCGGAGTCGAGATTGACGAGGAGGGGCAGATAAAAGCACAGGGTGAAGATGTACAGCGAATCATCGTGGATGGCAAAGAGTTTTTCAGTACCGACCCCCGTATCGCGTTAAAAACACTACCCGCAGATATCATTTCAAAAATCCAAATCATCGATGAAAAAAGCGAGCAGGCACAGTTTACGGGGTTTGACGATGGGCAGCGCCGGAAAGTGATCAATATCGTTACCCGGCCGGATCGCAGGCATGGGTATTTTGGCCGGGCGGCAGGTGGTTACGGAGCCAGCGAACGATACAACACTGGGGGAAACCTGAACCTGTTTAACGGTAATAGGCGCTTTACCGTCTTTGCCGTATCGAATAACGTGAATCAATCAGATTTTTCCATGGCAAGTATCGCAGGCGGGGAGTCGGAAGGCGGGCGTAACAGCCGTGGCGGAAGAAGCCGCGGTAATCCGGAGGGTGGTGGCAACGGCCGGGGAATTAATCAGACGAACAGCATTTCGGCCAACTTCAACAACGAATGGCTGGATGAGCGACTGGATTTCAACGCGAATTATGCATTCAATTCCACCCGTAACACGACAAATAGCCTGACCAATCGGGAATACCTGATCGGCGCCAATGCCAACCAATTCAACACCCAAAACCAGAAATCAAACAGTATCAACTACAGCCATCGAACCAATATGCGTATCCGCTTCGACATCGATTCTAACCAGCGCATCGATTTCCGACCCGTTCTGTCCTTCCAGCAAAATAACCGTACGTTATTTTCCAACAGCCACACGCTGTTATCCAACGACGATCCCATCAACGCGTCAGAGCGGACCAACGACAATGACAACTTCAATTTCAATTTCAATGGAAGCCTCGACTACCGGCTACGTTTGGGTAAACCCGGAAGGACCGTATCATTGAGTGCAAACGGTTCGGCTAATTCCAATAAAGGATTAGCACATACCTATTCGCTCAATGAGTTTTTCGAGTCGCAGACTACCGGTCGCATCGATACCGTCAGCAACCAAAATAACACGAGCGGATACGGAAATGGGATTACCGGTAGATTGGCTTATACGGAGCCTCTGGGTCCACATAGTGGCTTACAGGCCAATTACAGCCTTCGAAATACGGCCAACTATTCTAATAGGGAAACCTTTGAATTTCTGATTGAGACCGGACAACTGGGAGAGCTGGACCGGCAGTTGTCTAACGAATTCCGGAACGACTACACCTACCAAAGTGGTGGCCTGTCTTATCAAATTGCCAAGCGAGATTCTTTTCGTTTCGAGGTAGGCATTGATTTTCAGGATGCAAAGATCAACAACCGCCGTACCTTTCCAGATTCCCACATAGCGGCCAGCCACTTTAGTAGTTACCTGCCCAGCGCCAGTTTTTCTTACCACTTTTCTCGGGATAAGGAAGCACAGATCAGCTACAATTCGGCCACCAATGCACCTTCCATTAACCAGTTGCAGGATGTGATTAATAACCAGAACCCGTTGAACATACGTACGGGCAATGCTGATTTGAAACAGGAATACGGGCATCGCGTCAACCTTCGATTCAACAGTGTTAAACGGGAAACAGGGAGTAATTTCTCGGCTAATCTGAATGCCGAATTTTCCAATAACCGGATTGTGAATTCCACCTATATAGCAAGCAGCGACACACTGATTGCCCCGAATGTGCTATTGGGTGCGGGCGGACAGTTTACACGGCCGGAAAACATCAACGGGTACTACAGCGTACGAGTTAATACCACGTATGGCACGCCCATTAAACCGTGGAAAATAAACCTCAACCTCAGCACCAATTTATACCAAAACCACGACATCGGATTGCTGAACAACGCGGAAACATACGCTGATTCCTACGGCATCAACCAGCGGATCGGCGCGAACAGTCGTTTCGGCCCGCATTTGGTCATTGGGCTAAGCTATGTGGGCAATTATAGCATTGTACGGAACAACTCCAATACCGATCTGAGTTACAACTACTACAACCAAATTATCCGCAACGACCTGTCCTATACGTTTTGGAAGGGCATACGCGTGGCTTCTTCCTTCTATTACAATTATAACCAAGGGCTTGCCGAAGGTTACGACCAACAGTTTATTCTGTGGAATGCATCGATCGGCAAAAAGCTATTCAAACGGGAGGAGGCAGAGATTACGCTGTCGGCATACGACCTGCTCAACCGCAATACGAACATCAACCGCAGCATTAGCGAGCGGTATATACAAGATACCCAAAACAATGCGCTTCAACAGTATTTTTTATTGAGTTTTACCTACAACGTAAGGCATTTTGGAGGGGTCGCTCACCGCAACTTCCCTCCCCGTTGAAGGAAGGTTGCCCGCTTATCCATATAGGCGGAAGCATCTATCGGACGCACGGCTTCTTCAACAATGTAGGTATCAAAGCCCAGCTCCAACGCATCCATTGCAGTAAAATACACACAATAATCGGCAGCCAGGCCACAGACGGAAACAGCGGTCACCTTTCTGTCTCGTAAATAACCTGCTAAACCCGTATTTTTACGTTTGCCATTATCAAAAAAGCCACTGTAACTGTCGATATCGGGGTCAGTGCCTTTACGGAAAATAGCTTCGATACGGCGTGTGTCCAGCAGACCGGCTAACTCCGCGCCGCCACTTTCCTGCACGCAATGATCTGGCCACAGCACCTGCTCCAGTCCACCGAGATCAATGACTTCAAATGGCTTACGACCGGAGTGGGCAGAAGCAAAACTTTTATGGCCCGCAGGGTGCCAATCCTGCGTGGCCACAACCAAATCGTAATCTTGCTGTATCCGGTTTATTTTTTCGATAATCTCATCGCCCATTGGCACCGCCAGTGCTCCGTTTGGTAGAAAATCATATTGAATATCGACAACAATCAATGCGTGCATATCCGAAAATCCAGTTTATTTAGAATAACAAACTTACGGAATTTCAGAACTAAAGAGCGAATTGCACGCCAACTATTCCGCCGAAATAGAACCCATTGAATACGTCATCTCCCTGCCACTTCCATAAGTACCGGTCGTTACGGATGTCAGGCTGGTCGCTTTCAAACAACAGGTGGTTGAACGTGGGGCCGGCAAATAATTCGAAGCGCGGCGTAATCCGGCAACCGGCAAGTACGCGCAGGCTCTGCCTACCGTATACACCATCCTCAAAATTGGTCATTGCAGCACTCGCCAGTTCCGCATTGAGCCGGAAGGCCTTCGCAGTGACCAGGTGTGCCCCCAGTCCTCCTTCGATTACGTAACGGGCTTCTTCATAACCAAAGTGATACCCCACACCCAAAAGGCCATACAATACGCTCCCTCCCGACCGCAAAGCCAGCATCGCATTTCCCTGTTCATCCGCGGTAAATCCAAGCTGCATTTCGCCTTCCTTAATGACATTCACAATGCCGATCGGATAATCACTCTCTTCTGCCACATTGATCAAGCCGGCTATCTGAACTCCTTTTACTTTCTTTGCGATATTGATCAGCCCGGCTACCTGAGTGCCCGCATCTCCCGCCTTATTTATCAGTCCCGCTAGCTGCACGCCTTCTGCATCGCCTGTGGAATTCAGGAGCCCGGCCACCTGGGCTCCTTGCGCGCGACCGTGGATCTGATTCAACACCCCTGCTATCTGTACGCCGTTTGCATCGGCACCCACGTGATTGGATACACCGGATACCAGGGTTCCATGGGCATCGCCTTTGACGATACCGGAAACCCCGGCAATCAAACAGATGTCTTCCTGCTGTGAAATTCCCGCTATCAGGTGCAACGAAAATTTATTGGTATCCAAAGCGGCTGTTTTGCCATTGGTACTGAGTGGATAGATGATGCCAACATGTGCATGGTTGGTTTTACCATGCTGTGCGATGGCGTGATCCGAAAAAATTAATGCCAACAGTGCGCAAGCAAACAGCCGGACTGGGTTAAGGGTATTCCTGCTTTCTTTCATTTTTTGTTGTTTTCAGCATAAGACAACAATTTCAGGAATTACCCCTACCCGGCATTCCGAAAAACCCGGTAAAAACAAAAAGCATCCGCTGATCGGTCAGCGGATGCTTTTATATGTTAGCCGATTATGCCGTATTTATAGCAGTCCTTTTTCAATCAGCTTTTCGGCAATCTGGACAGCATTGGTAGCTGCACCTTTACGCAGGTTATCGGCCACCACCCAAAGGTTCAGGGTGTTGGGCTGGCTTTCATCCCGGCGGATACGCCCTACAAAAACTTCGTCTTTGCCGTGTGCGTCTTTCGGCATGGGGTATTCCAGGTTAGCCGGATTATCTACCACCACGATCCCAGGCTGCTTAGCCAGTAAAGCGCGCACCTCGTTCACGTCAAAATCATTGTCAAATTCAATATTGATTGATTCAGAGTGCCCGCCGACAACCGGAATACGCACCGTGGTAGCTGTCACACGGATGCTGTCATCGCCCATAATCTTATTGGTCTCCTTGATCATTTTCATCTCTTCCTTGGTGTATCCGTTGTCCTGGAACACGTCAATATGCGGGATGACATTCAGATCGATGGGGTATGGATAGGCCTTTTCGCCCTCTACACCGGCACGTTCATCCTGCAACTGTTTTACGGCCTTCACGCCTGTACCGGTTACGGATTGATAGGTGGAAACGACCACCCGTCTGATGGTATATTGCTCATGCAACGGTTTTAATACAACCACCATCTGAATGGTAGAACAGTTCGGATTCGCAATGATTTTATCCTCCGCAGATAACACATCTCCGTTTACTTCCGGCACAACCAGTTTCTTCGCCGGATCCATACGCCAGGCGGAAGAGTTATCGATGACGGTGATACCGGCAGCCGCAAATTGAGGGGCATATTCCGTTGATGTACCTCCGCCGGCAGAAAATAATGCAACGTCCGGTTTAAGTGCAATGGCTTCGTCGGGTGTCACCACCTTATATTTCTTTCCCTTGAATTCGACTTCCTTGCCTTTGCTCCGCTCGGAAGCTACCGGAATCAATTCTGTTACGGGAAAATTACGCGCTGCTAACACGGTTAACATCTCCGAACCCACAAGTCCGGTCGCGCCGACTACTGCCACTTTCATTTTTACCTTGTTGTTTTTTGTGAACTAAATTTAATAATGTTTACCTTTAATTTTTAAAGCTGCCAAACATACGAAATTTGGCGCAACATCAGGCTAAGGAATTGTAAAAACCTTTAACCAAAACCCATTGTTTATCAGTCTTCAAACCCATGAAAAGCTATTTATTCCTATTCTTCGGCTGGTTGCCGATGCTTCTCGCCATCCAACCCCCAGTCAAACCCTTGTCTGGTAATCCGGTAAAGCCATCCACGCCCGCGCAAGAAAAGTTCAAACTTATGCCGGATGATACACTGGGTGTCCTTTTTTTTGACGACTTCTCGGAAAAGTTATCTAGCCAATGGGCTGGTGATCTCGCTTCCTTTACGCTTGTTGACCAACGGCTGACACTCACCACACAGGCTGCTCCACCTGTGTTCCTTTCCACGGCAACCAATCGTATGCTGAATACGTGTTGGGAAGCCGGCATACAGGTGCAGGGTGCATTGACCGCAACCAATTATGTGCGGCTCTATTTAGCATCGACCAGCCACTTACTTCACGATCCGCAACAGGGCTATCATTTGCAGATAGATGGCAAGCAGCAGACACATATATATAGCCTATGGCGGCAAAATGGCCGTACCCGTTCGCTAATCCTGCAAAGCCGCCCGTTCCCCAATCAGGGAAATGCGTTCCGCGCACGGGTACGGGTTACCTGCAGTCCAACCGGTAATTGGCAGATCCTTGCAGATGAAAACGACCGTGGGAAGTTTGAAGTGGTGACAGATCCAAACGGCATTCCAACCGTAAAAGACATCACCTACACCGCTGCAGCGTATGCCGGCTACGCAATCAATTTCTCACCTGCCCGATGGGCCGACTTTCAACTGGATTATTTTCTCATCAAACCACTTGATCCGACATCGGACGGGGCAACAACCCAAACCATCCAACCCGGCGACATCCTCATCAATGAAATCCTTTCCAATCCGAAACCGGATGGTGTGGATTTCGTCGAACTTTATAATTACTCCGATAAAACCATTGACCTGCAACAGCTTCATATAGCCAGTGTCAACTCAAAAGGTTTGGTGGGAAGCCGGAGGAAAGTAAGTGAGCGATCCGTTCCCATGCCTCCCAATGACTATAAAGTACTGACTACGGATCCGACGCTTCTGCAACGGCACTACCCAAACGGTGCCGCCAGCACATTTGTGGAAATGCCTGCATTGCCCAATTTCAACAATGAAACGGGTGGTGTGGTCATTTATAGCAATAATCTAACCCTTGACAGCCTCTTTTATACACCGGAAATGCAGGCCCCGTTTATAGTTACTCCAAAAGGTATTTCACTGGAAAGGCAATACTTCTCAACGCCTACTAACCAACCCGGAAACTTCCGATCAGCGGCCACCGTAGGCGGCGGTGCGACGCCGGGATACCCAAACTCCCAATCGAAATCAGCAGCTGAGCAGTATGGTTTTTTCCTCAACTCTAAAACTTTTTCGCCCGACAACGACGGATTCGAGGATGAATTGGAAATCACCTACTTTCTGCCAGATCCTGGTTTTATGGTCAACATAGAAATCTACGATACCAGCGGGCAGCTGGTCAAAAAATTACAGCGTAACCAAAGTCTTGGTACTCAAGGCTATATTACATGGGACGGCTTATCGGATAGCGGACAGCACCTTCCTATCGGGATTTACATCGCAGCAATTGAAATCTACCATCCGCAAGGGGAAACAAAAATGTACCGTCTGAGCTTCGTATTGGCCGCCAAACTGTGACGAAAATGGAAATTTTGCTAAGTTTGCAACCGATGGATGAACGGATCGTTATCATTGGATCAAACGGCCAGATCGGAACCGAACTGGCAATTGCTTTACGGGCAAAGTTTGGGCTGCAACAAGTGGTCACGTCAGACATACGGGAACCGCAAATATCGGATCCTGCCGGACCGTTCGAAATCGTCGATGTATTAGACCGAAAAACGCTGCATCAACTTTTTACGAAGTACCACCCCACCCAGGTTTACCTCTTGGCAGCTATGCTCTCGGCCACGGGCGAAAAACATCCCCGTCAGGCATGGGACCTCAATATCAACGGCTTGTTGAATGTGTTGGATTTATCCCTTGAATATGGCGTAAAGAAGGTGTTCTGGCCCAGTTCTATTGCTGTGTTCGGACCCCATTCACCGAAAACGGACACTCCTCAGTATGCTGTGATGGATCCTAACACCGTTTACGGCATCAGCAAACTCGCCGGGGAGCGTATCTGCGAGTATTATTACCAACGCTATGGCCTGGATGTGCGCAGCATCCGGTACCCGGGCGTCATCAGCTGGAAAACTGCTCCGGGGGGTGGCACAACCGATTATGCAATACATATTTTTCATGAAGCGTTGAAAAGTAATCGTTATGCGTGTTTTCTTGCTTCCGGCACCACTCTCCCCATGCTGTACATGGACGATGCTATCCGGGGTACGTTGGCACTGATGGATGCTCCGGCGGAAGATCTCAGTATCCGGTCCAGCTACAACCTGACGGGCGTAAGCTTCACACCGGCTATGCTGGCCAATGAAATCCGCAAACACCTGCCGGGATTTATCATAACCTATGAAGAAAATGACCCGCGCCAAGCCATTGCCGATACATGGCCCAATAGCATCGATGATACCGAGGCCCAACGGGAATGGGGATGGAAACCCCGGTTCAATCTCAGCGAAATCACCACAGACATGCTAACAAACCTTAAAGAAAAAACACAGATATAAAAGATGGGAAGAGCATTTGAATTCAGGAAAGAGCGCAAATTCAAGCGTTGGGCTAAAATGGCCGTGCAATTCACACGTTTAGGCAAAGAAATTGCTATTGCAGTTAAAGAAGGCGGCCCCAATCCCGAAGGCAACTCACGCCTACGCACAGCCATCCAGAATGCCAAGGCCGTAAATATGCCAAAAGACCGTATCGAAGCGGCTATCAAGCGAGCTTCCGATAAGGACGCGAAGGGTTATGAGGAACACGTATACGAAGGGTATGGCCCCCATGGAGTGCCTGTTCTGATTGAGACGGCGACTGACAACACCAACCGGACGGTTGCTAACATCCGTAGTTATTTCAGTAAAGCGGGTGGCACGTTGGGGAAAACCGGTTCACTGGACTTTATCTTTCAGCGGAAATCTGTTTTCCGGTTTACGGTAGGAGAAGATGTAGACCTGGAAGAATTAGAATTGGAACTTATTGATGGAGGGTTGGAAGAGCTTTACGTTGAAGCAGATGAAGAGGGAAACGATGTGGTGGTAGCACAAACTTCATTTGAGGATTTTGGCAATATGCAACGTTTACTGGAAGAAAAGGGTATCGAAATAAAAAGCGCAAAACTGGAACGGATTGCCCTCTCAACTACTGAAGTCTCTGAAGAAGATGCGGCAGAAGTACTCAAATTGATTGACAAAATCGAAGAGGATGACGATGTACAAGCTGTATATCATAACATGGCCTGATGACGTTTGAGGAATTTTTCATAAAAAAGAAAATTGACTTGGTACAGCTGCGACGTGCCAAACCCGATTTATATGAGGAATTCCAAAGTCACTATGTGAAAATGGGCGAAAAGAGTTTCGACCATACCAAAAAATACTGGTTCAATCGGCTCCGTAAAGACTATTTACTCAGGGAGTCAGATACAGTGGAAACTAAAGCCGTAACTACCGCCGCAGCGGTACCTGCGTCATCCCGAGATATTTCAACTACGAGCGCAAAAAATACATCCCCAGCAGCTGCGCCCCCCACTGGACTATCTTCGATGAGCCCTTCGGGCTTCAAACCTCGGTTTAAGCCGGGCGTAACCAAACCCGCCGAACCCGAAGAGCCGATAAAGGACAAGCCGACAGAACCGACGGAGAACAAGCCGACAGCTAGCGAAGCATCTCAGAAAGCTGCACCACCCACCGGGTTCAAACCACGCTTTAAGCCGGGTGTAACCAAACCAGCCGCACCTACGGAACCAGCGAAAGATCCGGTCCAACAGGAGCCAACCGCAGAACCGGAAGCTCCAAAAGAGGCCCTAGAGCAAACACCTGCAAAACCGTTGGGATTATCTTCGATGAGCCCTTCGGGGTTCAAACCACGCTTTAAGCCGGGAATCACCAATAAAAAAAATGAGGATAACGAATAATTAACGCTATTTAAATACCCGATCTTCCTTTTCAAATTCACGGCGAATGCCGGCGAGCAATTCATCCTTCTCCATAAAACGGTTTCCCTTTGAAAAGGCCTGGAGCGCCGCATAGTGCACGGCCTGCACAATAGCTGAGCCACTGAGTTCATACTTTTCGGCAACTTCTTTAAGCGCTATGTCGTCCTGAAGCTTCCCTTTGGTCGGAATCATGGTTTGCCAAAGCTTGAGTCGCTCTGCAATACCCGGCATGGGGAAATGAACCACCGCATTGAATCGCCTCATAAACGCTTTATCGATGTTATTTTTAAAATTAGAAGCCAAAATAACCAACCCCGGGAAATCTTCGACCCGTTGCAATAAATAGGCTACCTCTTGATTGGCGTATCGGTCATGGGAGCTCTGCACATTGGATCGTTTGCCAAACAGGGCGTCCGCTTCGTCGAAAAACAATATCCAGTCGCGGTTTTCCGCACGTTGAAAGATTTTCTCCAAGTTTTTCTCCGTTTCACCGATGTATTTGGATACCACCTGTGAAAGATCGATCCGAAAAACCTCCCGGTTGAATTCCTTTCCCAATAACGTAGCCGTGAGTGTCTTGCCTGTACCGGGTGGACCATAAAAAAGCACACGGTAGCCGGGCTTGATCACCCGATGCATCTCCCACTGGTCGATCAACGTTGCATTATAGCGAAGCCATGTCCTGATATCCTCTAATTGCTGGCGTGTTTTATCGGCAATCACCAAATCCGGCCACTCCAATAATGTACTTATCGGCTTAGCGGGAAAATCCGGACCAAACACGGGCCGTTGTTCTTTACCGAGTAATAATTTGGATAGCCATTCCGGCGTCACGACCAACCGCCCGCTCATCGGGGGTTCACCTTCTTTCACGGCCTCCAGGTAAATTACGCCTTGTTTGACTAACTGGCTTTCTCCCATAAGCAGCCGCTGGACTTCCATACGTTTTTCGATGTTACCCCCGGCGATAATAAACAAAGCGGTTTCACCCGTAGGAAGAAATCCACGGTGGTTACCTGCATTCTTTACGCCCCCCATTTCGATGATATCTCCGCCGTTGGGTAAAAAATCCTGAATGATGCGGTCGTAAAAAGCCGGGTGGAGATGCGGAGCCAAGGATAACATCAGCAAGGTTTTCTCGGTATCTGTTGCCTGTCTCAAGCACATCGAACAGTAAGACCCGTCATCGCGCACCGCCCAGTGCGGCTGTTCATCAGTGCGCGCATCACCCGGAGCAAAGTACGCGCGGAGCCTCAGCCTAACAAGCTGTTCGGTTTGCCTAAGCAGATCGGTCCATGTATGTGTCAACGTCTGTCGGTTCATATTTTTAGTTTCAAGCCATATGACGAAATTCTTCGATCACCGGAAAATCCCCACGCAATGCCGGTGGCGGCAGCGCTTGCATTTGCTTCTTCCATATATCGATATGATCCATAATGAACCGATGCCGTGCCGGCGAACGCAGTAGCAGCACGGAATTAGTATAGACATACGCAGCGATGGTTTCCGCAAAATCCTCCCCGGGTCCTCCCGCTACGGCATAGCGGGACATCGGCTGTTCGATCCACTGGGGGTTGTTCCAATCATGCTCCTGTATGTGATATTGAGTGGGAGGCGGCGTACCTTGACTTATCGCATCGGCAACCGTTTGCTGGCCGATATCAAATAACTGTCCGCCCACCCAGCCTGTTGCACGATTGAACTTGGTAAATACGTTGGAATCAGCACGGTGCGCATCTTCAGCCATCGCGTGCCCCAGTTCATGCACGATGTTCTCCCTCAGGCTGTGTTCACGCGATTGATAAGGCCGGGGGGCTCCCGGTGTTTCCCCCGCTGCGGGGGCAAGAACTACCCCTGCGGAGGGATAGGAACCACTGGCATTGCTCCTGGCATTTGGAAACGCGCGACTACGCGAAAATGCCTCAAAAACCGTCAACCTCCCTCCTCCAAATGAAGCCCCGACATCGGGTCTGGCAACGCCGATACCGGCAGCATCCGGCTCGTAATCCATCTTAAAAAACATCACTGTACGGATCGTCGGGATGGCACCAAAGGTTGCGGCCACATCTTCAATTGCCCGGATGATGTGAGTGTAGTCAGCCGAAGACGTACCGGGGTTCCAGGATTGCCAATTGGGAATGGAAGGTGTTGCGGGGCTTCCATGCCTGGTCAAAGACTCTTCTTGTTCGTCTTGGGTGCCTGTACGGATATCCTGCACCCCAAAGTAATCCATCAGGTATCGATCAAACTCCGCACGGCTGATCTCTCCTTGGGGTATAGACCTGAATAAAGGATTGGGTTGTCGCTGCGGGTTGCGTTGGAGGACCTGATTGCCTAACGGACTGAGCGCGGGCTGGAAAAAAGGCATGGCACCCAAACCCGGGTGACGGTGGGGCAATGTGACTGCCGGCACTGACAAAGAGGAAGTCCGCTGATTGTGATCGTACGCCATAAGGTTCGTCGTTAAGCCATGTGTGAAACCGTCCCTGCCGCCGGATAATCACCGATAGGGTATACTCGGGTATGGGACGCCTTCCAGTTACACCCTGTAAAGTAATACATCGCAGTGGTAAAGGGTGTGTAATCCCGTGCCGAAACAATCCACCCTGACCCCATGAGGTCGCCCCGCTCGCCGACTGTGTCGCCATATTGATCACCCGATGGGCAGGTACCTGTCTGCGGATCACACTCAATATGCGGTATACCCAACATATGCCCGAACTCATGCTCGGATGCCCGTTGCTGAAAATCCTGTCCGAGCCTATTGCGTGTCACCCTATCGTTGTCCAATGCATCCAGCCTTGCCGTCCGGGCATCCGAATTGGCACTGCTTCTTCTGGAACCAGCAGCCACCTCAACGGTATAATGCGGATTACCGGTAACCGACTGTACATTGACCCGTGCAAAAATAGTTTCATGTGTATTCAGGCAGATGCCTTCGGGAACTAAATAAAAACGGTAACTCCACCGATTCTGTACATGATTGATAAAATCCGTTATCCAGTCTTGCTGGTCCTGGTCGGAAGCCCATGCACCCGTAAAATCAAATTTGATACGCATAAGCAAGGTCAATGTATTCGTATCCCGGTTCAATTCGGCATCGTATAAGCCAAATCGATTGCGCATACCCAACCCAAACCTCCGTTCGACATCGGGACCGGCAGATTGCCGTTGTACGTTACCGCTTATTCCTCCCTGTTGCACCACGTGCGTCAACTCATGTGCCATTAACCGTTTACCATTTGCGGAAGTCGGCTGGTACTGCCCTTGGTTGAATACGATATGGTTTCCCATCGTATACGCCAAGGCATTGATTTGCTGGGCAGATTGTGCAGCATGCATATCTGTGTGAATACGCACGTCCGAAAAATCACGGTTAAACCGTGGCTCAAAAAAGTTCCGTTCGTCGGCAGATAATGGCCTGCCCAATCCACGCAAACCGTTAATATAGCGTTCGAAGCCTCCATTAACCTGCGGTATTGCCGGATTTTCTTCTTTCCGTTGTAGCTGCTTTTCTTCTTCCTCACAGTGCTTGCATTTGCGTTGCACCGGCATGCGCATTACGCGATCGGCTGTGGCGTCGGCTTCCTGTTCGTAGTGATCATCCGGCGGGTTTATCGCAAGTTTGGGTTGAAAAAACAACGCTTTCACTGCCCGCCCTTTATGGGCTGCCTCGTGGTTGGCCTTATAGGCTGAGGGATGTGCATGTGCGTTCATGACCTATCGTTTCTTTTGGATTAATGAATCAGACTTTCTCACGGACTGGTGCAACCGTACGTTGTTCGCCGCCTTATTGAACAGTTTGTCCTTGGAGATACGCAAGATTTCCAGGTTATCGTCTGTAGGGGCCTGTTCTGCCTGTTGCAGTTTTCGTTCGATATCCTGGGTTACCAAGATGGTGGTTTTTAGGTCGTCCGCTCCTACCGCTTCCCTCGCTTCTTCCGGAATCTTATCAATAGTCTGCAACGCATCCCGGTCTTTGCCCAGCATATAGTTGGCCTTGGCAACATTTATCAATGTTTTGGGGTTCTTCACTTCCTTGTCTTCCAGTTCCTTTACCTGGGCTTGCAGCGCTTTTCGGGTTTCGGGATTTTGGGGATCGTCCTCATATGCGCGCAAGGTGTTTTCCAGTGCGATACCTGCTTCATTGATTTGTATCTTGGCAATGGAAGGCCAACCGATCATGACTACAGGTATAATAAAGAAAAACAGCAGCACGTTAAGTTTTTCCTTTCGCCAGGCATACAATACCATTAAAAAGAGCAAAACCAAAAAAAACAAACTTCCCAATACGAAGAGCAATACTTCGTGCATGTGTAATCCATCTGTTAGTTGTTCCCAAAAATTCATGAGTTTACCGAATTAATTAAAGTAAAAACTGCCGTCTTGCCGCTGTTTCGACTGCCTGCGGACAGCCCACCCTGCGATAACCTGCCGGTTCTTCCAGCGTTATCTGTTCGTCCCGCATGCCGGATTTTTCCAACGTGATGGTTGCCCGTCGTAACAGCGGGTATACCGTATCGCGCTGCTGTTCCAAACTCATAGATTCCATTTGCTCCAGCAGTTCTTCCGTGCGATGTGCCGATTCATCTGTTGACGTTTTGAATTCATCAACAGCATGCTGTGCTAATGGCGTGCCCTCTATTTCGCGGCCCCTATCGTCTGAGAGCGTATACAATTCGCCCATTCCAATGGGTCGCACATCGCGCACTACGTCTGCCGTACACCGTCTGGAATCCCGCATACTTAATTGTTGCGCCGTACAGATGGATTCGATCTCAGCGAGTGCAGCAGTTGCTCTACTTTCTCCCAATTCTCTGTTGCCTACAAATCGCCTTCCCCGCTGCATCGGCCCTTCGGGAGACGTATGCCCCGTGATGCGCGTCACCCGATACCCCTCTTGCAACAGTGTGGTAATCTCCGTCAGCATCCGGGCGCTGCGGGTCCGATCGATGGTAGCACTTGCGTAGTCAAAATAGATAAAGCGTTCTTGATCACGGTAAGGAACCCGAACCGTAATTTCATACGGCGAGGCCTCATGCCACTTCTCGCAGACCAGCTTGACCGAAAGCGGAACAGACGTACATTCAAACGTTTCATCGGTACGGCCGGGGGTGACCGTAATATTGCCGCCAAGCACCCATCCCTCATCGTCACCTTGTCCCCGGACTCCGATGTCAAGGGGTCCTATCCGAATACCCAAAGAACCTGCTCCTCCGGTAACACCTTCCAATCCAACCGTAACCTCTCCCCGCGCGGTGATACTGAACTGACCGGACCGGGCGACTAAGACTTCGATAAAAGGTGTTACATCGACCCCTTCAAGGACACGTTCGATGTCGCCGATGGCTCCACGAGTGACGGCATCCAAAATTCGTTGGGCAACTCCGATAGCACTCTCCGGAATGTTCGCACCCAGTTCGACCGTGCCCCGCGTGGTATCGCGACAGACCTTTATCGTAATCGTGACGTTTGTTCGGTCGATGTCGGCGTCTATGGAGCCTGAGGATCCGCTGCCTCTTCGTCTGCTCTCCAATACGCGGGTTACCCGATAGCGTTCTCCTTCATGTTCCACTTCCACAAGATTAGGCGCGATGCGACGTGTCGTCTGCCGCTGTATGGCCCCGGCACCGCCACCTTGCTGCACCACATGGGTCAATTCATGCGCCAGGAGTCGCTTCCCGTTTTCCGATCCGGGTTGATACTGGCCGGTGTTAAATACGATATGAGTTCCTGCGGTATAAGCTAATGCGTTGATACGATCGGCAGACTGTGCGGCATCGCTCCCTGTATGGATGCGCACATTGGAAAAATCATAGCCAAAACGCGGTTCAAAGAAATCCCGCTCGGATGGCGGCAGTATGGTGCCTCGTCCATGCAGCGAAGACACGTAGTTTTCGAATCCTTCATCCACCACAGGGGTAACCAAGTCGGCTCCCTTTCGCTGAATCCGTTTTTCTTCCTCCTCGCAATGCTTGCACTTGCGCTGTACGGTCATCCGCATGACCTGATCGGCCATTGCATCCGCTTCCTGTTCATATTTATCTCCCGGTTGGTTTACCGTCAATTTGGGCTGGAAGAAGACGCCATGGGTGGCTCTGTTAGCCTCAGCATTCGAAGCGACTTTTGGTGACAGCATCGTAGTAGCATTTTATTAACAATCGATTACCCATAAACCCTAGCAAAACCCAGTAATTTTTCCATGCGTGTTTTCACGTACGAAAACCCCGCAACATTGGCGGCTTTGTTGCCTTCAATGGTATACAGAAACCCATCTTTACAATGGTGTACAAAGCCGATATGCCCGTTTACGGAAGCCAATGAGGTACGCCACCAGCAAACGACGTCTCCCGGCATGGGTTGCTTTTCGGAATCGCCGGAAAAACTCCAGCCCTTACTTTTCAATTGGTTGAATACATCGCGTGCGCCAGCTGAATACTTGAAGGGCATGTCTTTGCGATTCCCGCCCACAGCTTGCAGAAAACACCAGCTCACGAACGCTGCACACCATGGGTATCCATCGGGCAACCCGGCTGGCTCCATATATTTCTGCACCCAGGGGCCTTTGTTGTTTCCGCCTACCTCACCTGCCCCGGCTTTCAACTCGTTGATGGCTATGCGTAGTGCCGCTCTTCCCAAGGGACTTTCTCCATACTCCGAAGGGGGCAGTTTATCGTATTCAATGACACCGGATGCCACACGGGGACGGGGATTTTCAAGCGCCCACCACGTCAGTGCTCCGACAACGCCGTCTACGGTCAGCGGTTGTTCGTGCTTATCCAGATGTGAACTTTGGAAATCCTTTACCGCTTGTTCCGTTTGGGCGTCAAACACACTATTTACCGGCACGGCATAATCCAGTTCATTCAGTATGGATTGCAGTTCCTGCACCAACGTTCCGGTATTTCCCTTTTTTATCAACTCCCGGGTTACTTTCGGTGCACCTCCATCGGGTTGCATTGCGGCATACTTCTGATAGGCTTCCTTCAGTTTGATATCGTATTGGTTGGCTGCATAGTCAGATCCGTTGTATCGTTTAGCGAATTCTGCCCATTGCCTATTCCGAAGGTAACTGATCAGGTTGTTGGCCTGCAGGAATTTGCCAAATGCTTCCAGCTGCTGCCGTTCACCCAATTGCATGTCGCCGACAAATCCGGTTACCGAACCGTATCCCAACGCTTCGTAGTGATATCCCATTAGTTGGAATAGCCCCCATGAAGCTGACGCATAGGCTGCGTCCGCTACCTTGCTGTTATTGGGAATGACGTTAATGGCCTTGTTCAATCGCTCATACTCTGCAATTCCACCTTTGTAGTAAGCCTTTGTCCATTTTTTGTACAACACATCTTCGTTGCCCGAAACGTGGGCAGCCGGATCGATGCCGCGCTTTTCCAGCTCCTTCCAAAATACATGCCCCTCAAACAGGATCTTCGGGTTGCCATCTGCGTTGAATCCGCGGCCCCGGCTCTCCACCTCATTCACCGCCTTGATAGTCGCAACATCCAAGGAAAGAGTTTCCGCAAGCCGGTTAAGGTCCGCTTCTTTCAGGTATTTGTCTTCCATCTTACTCAGGTCCACCGGTGTTCCATTGATGAGCTTCGTCCATGTTTTGGTATAGACAATGCCATCGGCAACCAGGTCATTATCCGCTTGAAACGAGCGGACAGCCTGTTCGGTCGCCTCATCAAATATTCCATTGACGACCAACGGATGTCCATACTCGTTGAGCAATTCCTGAAGCAGCTCTACGGCGTCTCCACGGCTGTTGATTTTCAGTAGTTCCATACTTAATAGGTTTTACATCGTTGTAGTTTTAATCGTTCATATCCACTCGACATATAATATCCGATCCATCCACGGCAGTTTAATGATGCCGATGGACCAAGGCAGGCTGGCCAGCAGCACATCCACACCCCGCGAACCGACCTGCAATAACCAGCTGTCGGCCCTTCGGGTCAATTTGCCCTCCCGCTGCAAAAAGGTTTCGCGTAGCCCATCGACACTGGTGTTACGGAGTACTTCCCAGTGTGTAATAATGGAATGCAATACGTCCTCACATTCCTGCTCGACCAAGGGAGTCCATTCAAATCCATCCGGATTGATAAAAGACTCTGGATGCAACCCCGAAAGAACTTTATTCAATGCCAGCATACTTTCATCGGGCGCAGGCGATGCATATACCAAATGGTGGAGCAGGAGTGCAGCCTGAGCGCTGTTTTCTGCTGAGAAGGAAATCTCATCACCGATAAGCCCCACATGTTGCATCAATGGCTCGATAAAGGGATGGACCAGTACCAACCCGGCATTGCTGAGGTAAAAGGACTCATCCGCACGTTCGAAAGACAGCCTTTCGTCCGCGTTGCTGTTGCCATTGGCAGCTTTGGTTGCCCCTTGAATGGTTTGATGATCCAAATTTCCATTGCTGGCATGCACAGGTTCCACACGATCCCGTTTAACACGCTCATCCGGTTGGAATGCATCGGGCAATTCCGGAAACTCGTCACGAGTCCATGGTAGTAGGGTAGCGGCAAATTTTGGCTTCTTTTTCAGGAACGAGTGGGCGCGTTGCAACACCCTCGTTCGGTTGGTCGTATCCATCGCCGGCCAAACAAGGGATGTCAGGATAACGGAAAAGGGTGTGGATTCTGTTGACGGATTACCGAAGGCATTTGCATAAGCCTTGACAACCGACTTCGACAATATCGTCGGATTCACCCCTGTTTGCTGCAAAAATGCAATGTATGCGGCGTCATCAACCGGAATTCGGGCAACGAAGGCAGCGCATAACCGATGGATAAAATCAACCGAAAAATAGTGGAATAAGCGGTCTGTCGCATCGGCAGACGCATGTAACACCTTCGCCAGTTCATCCAGAAAGGCAGGTATGGGTTTTAACCGTTTTTCAAAATCAGAAATTGCCTCTTTCCGGCTTTCCCATTGGAATTTTCCCTTTTTCAAAAAATGGATAAAATCTTCGGTCCATTGCAGATCCTGCATTTCCCGATTGTCCCATTCTTCCGGGTCAACCGCCGGACTGCGGTGGGACTGGAGTTCCTTCCTCACCAAATTGAGTACATTTTTCGTAAGCATTTCTTCCCAATTCGCTTCGGAAAGTTCCCCACAATCAATCGATAAAACAGGAATCGTCAATGCTTCCGATTCGGCACTGAAATCGTCAAACAAGTTAGCCAGTTGGGGTAATATCCGTTGATGGTAGACGGCAGTCACCCGGTCCTGCATCCCTTTGCCCTGTCCCGGTCGGCGAAAGTCAACTTCCAGCGATTGCTTGTAAATGATATGTTGGCTGCGGTCCATTGTTTTTTATTCCACAACGATTTTTCCTTTATTGGTTGCCAACTGTTTGCGAAGTGCAGCGATGGGCTGCGTAAATGTCTTCTCGGCTCCGCAGGGACCGTCACCGAAATCAATCTGGTGCGTAATGGTCAATTCTTTGAGCTGTTCGAACTCCGCAAGCGGAATGCTGACCGTTTCCTTGGCTTTCTTTCCGTTGACTGTCCAAGTTGATATACCTCCGGTCGATATCGCTTTTAATGCGATGCTTACGGCATTTTTAACTTCTCTCCCGATTACAACTACATCGCTTTGCGGTAACCCGATGGTTGCTTCAAATGCTGCGGTCCCTAACGTGATCGTCAATACCGCCAGTACGTGGGCATCGCCATCCGCATAGTGGTACGCAATTACACCCTGTTTGAGTCCGTCCTTTGTCATCTGTGCAGGTGAAATAATCAGGCCCGTACCTTTGGTAGTTACGCCCTTGGGTGCCGCTACGACAACAACCGTCCCCGAAGTTTTTACGGGGATCGTCAAGGTCGCAGCGTCCGAACAAACGGTCTTTGCCTGTTCATCGCGGACAAACGTACGGGTCTTTTCTCCCTTACCGCAAACTCTTCCGGTGACCGAATAGGCAATCGTAGCACGCGGGTTATTGACGGTAAGGATTTGGCTGATTTCAGACTGGTTTTCTGCAACAGATTTGCCATCCAGCAGCCACTGCGATTTGAGTGAATCGCCACTGGACACGGCAGACTTCAGCATCAATTTCCAATTTTCGTCTTTTTCCGAATAGTCGGCTCCCACAACTTCAAAATCCGGCTCTACGGCTTCTTCCACCGCGAATTGTGTACTTGCTTTCGTACCGGATGCCAAGGTATATACCACCTCAAATGTGCCTTTTCCTAAGCGCGCAGGAACTATTTTTGCTTCGCTCTCTTTTCCATTAAGGGTCAGTTTTCCCCCTTCGGGGCTGACCTTTATCGAATATTCCTGCGTATCATTGGTACAGAACGTGGTAGGTTCTATGGTGACAGCGAGCTGATCATCTTCGGGTTCTTCCGGCTCTTCCGGTTGCGAAGGTTCAACTTCTACGTCCTTTTGAAAGACATAGGCGATCGGCTGACAATTGCTTTTAACCAGATAAGGCACATAGAAATCGGCTATGACTACACCACCAGGCAATTTACTCACCAACTTCTCAGCTTCTTCTCTCTTTTTCAAGGCATCCAGCACTTTGGTTGCGTCGGCCCCAAGGCCTAATTTTTCGATGAGGCTTACGGTGTCTGCGTACTTCACGGTAGCTGAAGAAAGTAATGACGCAGACTTGGTATCTTTTAATAGACGACCTGTATCTTTTTTAGTAATTGTTTCAGCCGGTTCCTCCTTTACGACATCGGTCAATCGATCCACCAAACGTATTTCCTTTTCCGGTATAACGGCGGTATAACGCGGTGCCGACGGTTGGTATACCAGCACAAAAGTTCCTCCTTTAGGCACCCCGGCCTTATGTTCCAACCCCTTGTGCCGTTCAAAATAACGGGCAAAGGTGGTGGCCTCCTGATATTGCTTGAGCCGCTCGTTGTATTCCTCCTTAATGGCGTATAACTCTTCGTTCGCACAATTAAACAACACGTTGTTGTTTTTGGGGGCGAAATACGCTTTCAATTCCTCGTTCTGTGAATTCGCAGACTCTTTGATGATGCTGTTTACGGTCGACTCGTATTCCGCCCACAGTTTATTATAGGCATCTACATCAAATTCGCGGAGATCATTTTCAAAGAGATAGCCAAAGATGGCATTGAGCCGCTGAAGAAACACCAGCAGCAAATCCGGTTTCGGCAGTACGTACTCAAATAACTTTCTGTCGGTAACCAGAAATGAATTGATATCCTTCGCTACGAAATCCATCAATTTCACTTCCTGATCATCTTTGCCCAAATCGACGATCTTCTCAATGTAGTTTACTTTCTCAACCACCGGCTGCGTGGTGACTTTCTTTTGTAGATCCACTTCTTTCCGGATTGCGGTCACCTTTTTTGAAAGGGTAGGCAGCGACAGCTCATCGCTGACTTTGAGTGTGTCGATCACCCGTATATCACCGATGTCGGTATCTTTCTTCGGTCGCAGACCGCCTACATAGGTCAGCAACTGCTCTACACGGCACAGCAATCCCGCAATCATTACATTATAATTCGATTCCAGATCCTGTACCTGGCACGATACTTCATTTCCATCGGCTATCCGTTCCAGGTCAACCGCGCTGAGTGCCACCACGTCAAAAGGCAGGTTGTATTTGTCCCGTTCAGCAATGATTTCCGACAGGGCCGTGCTATAGGGTTTGCCAACATGCCCTTCTATGCGAAAGGCATTGAAGCGCTCATTGTCATAAAGCAACACGTTCTTCACAGCCTCGGGCGCATCGATACCCGCACGCAGGTGATAGCCGCGGTTCATCTGGGGGATACCCATCCGGCTGAGCCGATAGTTCCACCACTTATGAAGGTTATTGAGTTGATAGTAAAACGGAATACTCCGGTCGGAAAGCAGGTTCGCCCCGATCTGACTTGGTGTAATCTGAAGAACCTGGTTTTTGGAAGGCAACGTATCATCAAAATCGGCTATCATGTACCGCATACGCTGCAACAGTAGGGCAACTTCCTCTTTGAGGTGTTGCTGCCCGTGAAGGTAATGCACCGGAACGAAGTATTGGCGATACGGATCCCAATAACCAAACCGGGTGCTTTCCGATGCCAATCCAAGGGTCAGGTGCAGCGGAAAATGGGTTTCGTTGGCATTCCGCATACCCCAGAAGTCCTGTGCTTTTTCGTCAAATTCCCGGAAAGCCTTGATCAGATCATCGATAAAGTCGTAGAAATATTGGATGTAATGGAAATTTCCCTTTTGGTAGCTAAATTTATCCCGCAATGCTTTCAGATCAAGCTTTTCGAATGGATTGGATGGGGTAAGCTCCAATAAGACTGCATAACGGTTCCAACACATTTTTAGATTCTGTTCCAGCTTGGTCAGCGTATCGTCGTCTACCAGTTCGTAAAATCCATTAAGTATGGACTCGCCGCTCTCCCAACGGTTATTTGCCGGCACGCCGTATCGTTTCAAAAGCAGGGTGTTAAAAAACGATTCATCGTCGCCCTTCAGCAGGTCGATGTGTACCAACAGGGGTTTCACGGTAAAATCAAGCCGGCTGCCCTTGTCGTTACAGTCGTTGGTGTCACAGTTTTTCAGTTTGACCTGTTTTGCCTCCAACAAAAGTACCACGACGTATTCGTCTTTTTTTAACGAAGAGACCGCTTTCTTGCCTTCGGCAGGTGACGCTGCGGGCACGAGTTCGAAAATCCCTTCCATCCCATAGTACGGCCATCCGGAAGCTTCGTCTTCATCACATCCCACAATGAAGTCTACTCCTGTGGGAATATCCGGGGAAACAAAATCGATGTAATGGGTATATTCCTGCTGGCAATGCCGGATAAGATATCCTTGTGAGGTGATGCCGTGGCCTTCACCGATTACAATGCCTTCACCAGACGCGGTTATTTCCAATCCGCTCACAATCCCGTTCCCGATAAGCCGGATCCTGGATAGGCGGCCTTGCCGCTCCAAATAGCTGACAGTGTCGTTCAGGTGATTGTTGGTCAGTACCTGATCTGCCTCAAAAATGGGATATGACTCAATATTGTTCATGGTCATTGATTTAAATAAGTACCTAAAATTGTTCTGCCCAACATGACAGGATTATTTTCTATGTTGCTTTCCGAACAGTTGTGAAGTGTCGCCTGCGGATGGATATTCTTCAGTTGTGGCAATAATTCCAGCAGCTCATCGTTGGTTTCCTGCAAACGGGAGAGGTCTTGTTTATCCTCCTGGAAATAGTTTGCCAGTGCTTCTATCCAGGCTTTGTATCGGATCTCAAACAGCCGCATCTGTTCATTGCTGATCCAGCAGACCTTTAGTTGGATGTGTGCCGGCGCTTCCTCCTGCAACCGGTCTTCCACGTAATTACGGAACGAAGGATGGTCGAAATGGTCCGGCCAATAGGGCAATACCACCGACGCCCTGAACGAATACGTATCCAGCTCACAGGGACAATCCCCTTCCATTCCACATAGGTCCATCAGCTTAAACGCATTGCTTCTGGGCCTGAGCAGCACATGCTCGATCAGGTGCATTCCTTCCGGATCTCCGCATTCACTGCCGAATTCGGCAACCAGCTTTTCGATGGCCTCATTGGCTTCCAAAGCAGTTTCAAAGGTATTTACCGTCTCCAGCAGCTTTTCTCCATCGATCGACAGGACGAGCTTATTTCCTTCAACCCCGAAATGCTGGGCAAGGAGAACCGTATCAAAAATTTTCTTCAAGATGGCTTCGGCTTGTGCTTTCTCAGCGAATTTTTCGGAAGCCAATACAATCCCCTCGCGGGAAGTAAGCTCAAAACGATGTGTACAATGGGGTTCTCCATCCACCCACTCTTCTTCGCAACGGACTTCGGTATTCCGGATGCAGTATAAAAATCTACGAGACACATCCCGGACGCCGATCAGCGTTCCCACCCGCTTTTCCAGACCGGAAACATTCTCCGTCTCCCAAAACTGCTCTTCCGCCAATCCGTAATCATCTGTCTGCGGGAAATAATTAAAAGCCTGGGACCGGTTTGCGCTGATCTCCGGATATCTTTTCAGTGCCTGGATTTTGGCGGCAATGAGTTCTTCGCTGTCAATCCGTTCGGCTGCCTGCTCTTCTATATTGATTCGGTACTGCAACAACGCAAAGTCATTGAAAGACTCCGCGAAGCGGGCAAGCAAATGATCTAACAAGCGATTGCGACGCGCAGCGTATTGGGTTTTATTCTCATAAAGGTCTCTCCACCCTTGCGCATCCGGAGCACCCGCAATCGCATCCTTGAACGCTTCAGACAATAATCCCTCGCTGTCTTTGATATCGCCGAGATACTGTGCAAAATACGTTTGCTTGATATCTCCTACGGAAAACAACGCGTGGGCATGTGTCAGTTGGGCAAGGAAATCTGCCAGAAGTTGTTCAAAAAATAGCAGGTATCCTTTTAACTGCCGCTGTTGCGCTTTGCGCAGTACGTCCGCATGCGGGGGCAGGCCAGCTTCTCCTACGCCATATACCGTTGGCAGGTCGTACTGAACCGGACGGTAACTGAGCGTATCGCGTGACCGCCCCTCATCCGGCGTGAGTTCTACATCATACCCCTTGCGCTTTCCGAAGGTACGCTGGGCCTTCAGAACCAGCAAGGTATCCTTCACTTCATCCACATTGGCGTGGAAAGGAAAACCGGCTTTATAAAATAGGATTTTTGACCGGGACGTACTCAAAACCGGCTTATGCTGCCCGCTGATCTGCATACACCAATCTACTCCAATGGCACCGTCCAGGGGCTGACCGTCCGTATCATACTTGGTCATCAACAGATTCCTGACAGCCAGGACTCCCTCAATATCCATCACCAAGCTGATGATATCCGAAGCGTAGATATGGGTGCGCAACTGGGTTTCTTCCAGCTCCTTCGGATCGATAAATCCATTCGTAAGCGCCACCCCATTATAGATATCGGGGACTTCCCAGCCCTTATCAAGCAATTCCTTCAATGAATAAAAATTGACCGAAGGATTCAGGTAATTTTCAATGGCAAAAAACAAAGCAGCCTGTACATACTCGATGTCGGTCTCCGGTGAGATATCCACATCCATGCACAAAGCGACTTCTTCATAGGACACCTGTTTGATGGATACAAAATCCTCGCAGAGATTCCGATGTGATTGCAATCGACGGGTCACACGCTTGAATATATCGTCAATCGCATTCAGTTTTTGAACATAAGCGTCCGCCAGTTGGCTCGCAAACCCTTCTGCTTGCAACAGGTCCCAAATCTGAGTGGCTGTTATCTTTCCCGTAGGTGGATATTTTGCAACGGTAACTGCAAAGGGAAACTTGAACGTGGTATCTTCTGTCGCATTCAAGACCAATGCATACGGGTATTTTCCGGTCGCATTGGCAACCGTTGCCGAAACGATTTCAGTCTTCAAAACCGCCCGATCAATAGCTCCATAACTTGGAAATTCAACGTTTAGCACAAATTCACCATCGGGACTTATCCATTCCACGTCTCCCGAGTTCAGATCGCCATACGGCTCTTCGTTGTCAAAATCCAGCACCACGTCATACAGACCGTTGATGCGGACGGGAGTGTCCGTGGCCGCCAGCTGTAACGTCTTATCCGCACGGTTATAGAAGATAGGTATTTCTTGGCCTCCAGCAGGATACAGCCAGGCATTGTTTACTCCGTCGATATCGATCAGCAGCTTCCGGTAATCCGCAATTGTAAAAGGATGGTTCGTCAGAATTTCCCGGGCGGTATACAGTACCTGGTCCGGTGCACCGTGCAGCAGATCCTTTGTGTCGAAATCACTCCGGTAGCCCAGTTCGGTAAGGACATAGCAAAGCGCTTCCAACAGAGTAATTCCCGGATCATGGGCGTTGTAGTCGGTCCACAGGTCGCTGGCCAGTTGCTCAATGTATTTCAGCCCCTCCTTGCGGAGCCATTCATAGTCCATCGCCGGAGCCAGTTGCCGCTTTGTGGATATTGTGTAACTTTTCAGGACAGGTTTCATACGCATTCGCAGTTTTGTAATACCCGGATTTGGTGTCTGATCGCCCCGTTGGCATACGAAACCAATATGGAACGAGCGGAAGACGCCACAATTTCTTCTACATTGTAATATGCCGTTTGGACGGCATTGTCTTCATTGCGGATGATATGGTGCATTTTAAAACCACTCACTGCATGGACGTAAGGCCGTTCATCTATGAAATCAACGAGTGTGCTTTTCTGCATTTTACCGCCAAAGGAAACTTGCTTTGCCGTGTCGAACGCCCATGGACAGAGAAAACGTTCAATATCGTCGTTCAGTTGATTGAGGTAAAAAGCCGCATCCATATTGGAACGGAGCATCACGTCAAACTCAAGTTGTATCTCTTCGAATTTCGGATTACGGACATGCAGCGTAACAAATGGATTGCTGATTTTCCGCAGGTAATTGGTGATATCCACCAATGTCCCGATTGGCGTATACGGGCGCAGGGGATTTGCGTAGGTTGATTTACTTAAATCGGGGATAGTCACCAGGGTAACATGGCCGGGATAGTTTTCGCAGAATTCGGTCACGCCATTGTGATCAACAAATCCCGCCCTGTTGATGCATTTCGCCTTGTAGATCGAAGGAAATTGTTCCAGCACCAGGTGCTCATAGTCCCACATCGTAATGGCCCGTTGTTTATGACGCAGCCGCTCGCTCACACGGGTATAGAATGCTGCCCCGGGTTCCGCGGGCCTGCCTCCGAAAGAATCCGCAGGCTGGTTTATCCCTTTAATCGCCGCGTCGCTCACCAACAGCTTTGCAATGCTTCCCTTCGGCCGCATTTCCGTAAAATACACGTTATTGATTTCATCCTGCACCAACTCCACTTGGCCGGCCTGCGCCGTAATCGCCTTTAGTTTACAAACGGCGTCAATCTGTCCCTCCACTGCCACCTTCAACCACAACATTCCTGCTGGCATCACGGTACCCGTATGCACGGCGTCGGAAGGAAATGAGACGGTGACAATGCCCGTCCGCGTCAAATTCAACGTCCCGTCTACCAACATTGCTTTTTCAAAAGCTTTCCAGTTATTTTCACGATCGAGGTAATACCACGAAACATGTTCACTGGGTTTCAACGGGTTGGAACTGCCTTCCACTACCTCGAAAAGCACGGATATGGTTTTCGGCGATGTAACTTGGGTCATGCCGATGAGCAGCTCACCCTGATTTGAAAACCCCGGCAATAGCCCCAGTAATTTTTTGTTCGTTACCTGCTTATATCCAAATGGATAGAGATGAAAAAAGGCACTCCGCTGCGGCTGGGGCAAAAATGTTAGGGTATCCACGGCCGTATAACTGGCTTCAAAATGTTCTACGATCAACTCCTTGGGTGTGGGAGTCGAATTCCGGACCATCCGGAATCCTTCAAATTGGGTAGCCAGGGTTATTGTTTTCAGTATTTCCTGCTGGGCAATGTCTAACGATACTGGCGATGCTGCAATCTTGTCGATATTTATTTCTTTCGCAGCCGTCAATCCCTGTGCTTGTACCTTCGTCCCCGCCTGTTCCGCAAAGACCCCGTTGATGGCCACCGATGTCTCCATGGGTATTTTCATCATCCGGGTATCATTGAAGCTTTGCGTCAGGCTATCCATAAAGGACGACAACGAATATTGATCGCTATTCAGCGACAGCCGGATGTAACCATCCCGCTCCCCACTGCCATAAGCACGTCTGGATTGCGCTGTTGGAATCGTCGTTTGAATCGGTTGACCCGGTAACTTTAACGTATGTTCTTCCCCAACCGTTGTCACCGCCAGCGGATTCCAGGTTCCCCGTTGGAGGTAACTGGCAGAAAAAGCCACGGGCATGTCCATAGTTAACGTCAATGCGGTAAGCGGCTTTTGAAACAGTTCATCACTTCCGATGTAAAATCCAGCATTCCTACGGGGCAGATCTCCAAACGGCTTGAAAGGTTTGCTTCCATCCAGCAACCCTACATCATTGCTGAGCACAAAATCTTTATAACCCCGCACCGATACAGTGATCTGAACCGTGTCAACGAGCTGTTCGGCCAGTGTATCGTAAGCGAATCCGGAAGCCTCCCGGTCAAAATAAATCAGCAACAGGGGTAAGGAGACCTGCATATTCCGTTGATGTATTTTTTCCTCATACCCCCGGATGGCTTCTTTTCCACCATCGACGGTGATGGAAAATGTCAACTCGCCCCGCTGTGGTTGATAATTTGCGGTGACCCGATCCTCCAACCAGCCTTTTTCGCCCGTCAATAATGTGCGGAATACCAAGTTATCTGTCGAACGCCCTTTACGGATCCGCGTCGATGATTTAAACCGGATGGACAGGGTGATTGTCCGTTCGCCCCCTTTCAAGAAAAGCAGGTTGGAAGCGACTGCAAAACCTGTTGAAGCAAGCGGAGCTCCGGCTTCGCCAAATAAAAATGGCTGTACGTCGTTGCTATCCGCTGTTGCATACAGTGCTCCGTTTACTTTTTTCAACGAATGGACCGCCCCCACCTTCGCTTGGTTGAGTACCGTATCCTGTGACAGCCGGTATACCAGCGAGTTTCCGCTTTGATCCTGGCCTCCCTTGAACAAGGTGCCTGCCTTCAGCAGGTGGTTTGCCCTATGCGTATGTAAGTCGAAGATCAAATGGGCGTAATCCGGCTCGGCTTTTCTCGATTTCAGTTGTAAAACATCCCTGTAATAATATTCCAGGTGTTTCCGCCCATATTCATTCAGCTGGGTTTGCGCACGACGGAATAGCTGCAAAAAAGTCAGCAGCAACGCCATATGGGGTTTATGTTTACGATAGTTTCCAACTGATTTGTCAAACAAAATTTCCGCTTTTACGGTAGCCGACGAAATTCCCGCGAAGACCGTCTTCAGCTGCTGCTGGAATAGGTTGTGGTGGACAATAAAATGAATTTTTGAGCCATCGTCCGTATCCGGTATCGTCAGGTTCAGGGCTTCGGTTGCATCGGTATCGATATAGTGAAACGTATAAACCGTCCCAGTGGAATTCAGTACAGCAAAGGGAGCCAGGGAATCCGTTTCATTTGATGCAGCCAACAATGCCGTGTGTGCATCTTTGAATGTGAACAAACGCCGGAAAGCCCGACTGATTTTCGTGGTAATGATGTCTTGTATGCTTCGCTGATAATCCGATTCTTCCGTCAACTGCGCACACTGGTCGTCAACCGTCTTAACCAGCGTATATACCAAATCGAATAGATATTTAAAGCACTGTTTGGCCTGTTCCGCTTCCTCCGCTTTGACGGCCAACCGGATGCGTTTCACGAGTGATTTATAATAATCGGTGAAGGTAATCGGATCAATCGACGCCAATGTTGCGAGGGCCACACTCAAGTCGGGTTGGATGAAGGGTTCCCAAGTGCCTTTGGCCTTATTTCCGTTATCGAAATAGGTAACCTGAGCTGCATAACGTTGCACAAACAATAACAGATCTCGCAATTCCCGCTCGTCTACCTTGGCAAAATCAGGCGACAGCGCCGCCAGCGATAGGTTATATCGCCCGGTTCCCTCACGGATTAAGTTATTTTTATCTGAACATGCCATGGTTTATCGTTTTACTTCGGTGCCTTCCTGGATATAGAAAGGAAAAACATAATTGAATCGCGAATTGGTGGAGCGTATCGTATATTCAATATTTATGAGAATACGTCCTTCCATTTCCCCGGTATCCATCAATTCGATTTTATCGACCGCGATACGCGGTTCGTGGTATAATATGGCTGTCTGTATCAGGTCTTTCATGTAGGTTTTCATGGTCGTCGTCAAGGGCTCGAACAGCAATTCATCCAGATTACAGCCATAATTGGGAAGCATTACCCGTTCACCGGGCCGGGTCGACAGCAGGATTTCGAGGCTGCTCCGGATATCCTCCCCGTCGCTCAGCATCTCAACGCTTCCACCCTCGTTGTCAAACTGTGGCGGGAAGCTCCATCCAGTACCCAAAAAGGATTTATGCAACTTATCCATCGGTTATCCTCCTATTAATACGGTGCCACAGCCACTTGTAATTACCCCTCCATGAGCCGTTGGGTCGCCCATCCGTGCGGCGGGAAGCCCACCGATGAGCACGGTGGCCGATCCTTTCACAATCGCATTCGGAGGTCCCGGGCAGGCACAGAGATCGCCCATCCGTGCGGCGGGCAATCCACCGATCAGTACGGTTGGGCAACCGGCAGGCAACACCATTCCGCCCACATGCGGATTCGGGCTGCTCATCGGGCAGGTATGCATATCAGTGACTCTTGCAGCTAAACTCATGATCGATTAATTTATTTTTACCATGGATCCTTTTATTTCAGTGATGCCTGAGCTCCCCACGCTTAGCGATCCATTTGCCGATAGCTCGGCGGTAGCTTCCGCTTTGATCGTCAGCTGAGGAGCCGATATCGATAGCGAAGACACGGCTTCCAACGTCAAATCTTTGGCAGAAGACAGGGTGATCCCACTGTCATTCAGTACCAGCTTATTGCCCGCCGCATCTTCCAGACTGCACAGTCCGTTGGTATCATCCAACGTCAGTTTCCGGCCTCCCGGCGTTTCGATAGAAACGCGTTTGTCTCCATCGTGGAAAAGCACTTTTATTTCTGAACGGGACACATAGCCCTTTTCGTTATTTTCATCGGTTGCTTCGATGGGCGACGGGTTCGCCCCGCTATGCAGCATCCCCAACACCACCGGGTAGTTTGGATCGTCACCCAAGAAACCGACAATCACTTCATCGTTTATTTCCGGCAAGAAGAATGTTCCCCGGTTATTGCCCGCATCCAAGGTTGCCAAACGCGCATAAATTCCATCTTCCGCCATACCGATGATCGGCAGCCGCACCCGGATCCGCCCTTTCCCTGCCGGATCAATAAGATCCGTCACCACTCCTACGTGCAACCCTTGCGTGGCCACATATTGTCCGGAAAATGAAACCGGATGTTCCGGAAAGATTTTTTCGGAAAAGAATGCCTCTTCCCAGCCCAGCGTTGCTTCGGTCATCCAGTTACCCTCGCCGATTTCATGCTGCACACCGGAAACAAACACCTTCCCGTTGAATTGATCTCCCAATCCGGATAAGGTGACGTATGTCCCCGGAACCACCGCCGATTCTCCCGAAAACTTAACTTTACCCTTGATCTTGGAAAGCGATTGCCGGACTTTTTTTGCGTTTGCCAACTGTTGCAGTTCCTGAACCGGCATTCCGCCCGGTAGGCGCATCTCAAACGCCTGCCCCATCACTTCGGCCAATTCATCCGCGGATTGATCTCCCGCATACGCAGACAGACCCGCTTCCCCTTCAGACTCCTCGATATCCTGCACCGACTGGTCCCACGCATAGCCGAGTACGGCAGTAGATTGCGTACGTGCGTCAACAGTTGCCTCAAATGATACGATATTGCTTCCAAACGTGAGGGTCAATACCGAATCTCCGTCGGCATCCGCCTTCCCGATTACAATCTTCCCTTCGTTTACCGAATAATACAATCCGTTCACGTCCAATCGGGTCATCATGAAATCCCAATCGCTGACCTGGTTCTGGAGCAACTGCTCGTGCACCACATCGGTCGTGGCGATCTCGTATTCACTGATGCCGCTTTCCGCAAGCAATTGTTCAGCCACGTCCCTATCCTTCATGTCCGTATAGTAGCGGCTTTTTTTGCCCGCTGTCATCCGTACCGTCTCGTGTTTACAGGTAACCACCAACAGCGATCCGGATTCTTGTATCTGATGACTGTTTGCAACAACAATTCCTTTGAATACCGTTGCATTGTCGCCGTCATACCCTGCTTTGATCTCGATGAACTTTCCCGGTGCCAGCCACCGGCTTCCGCTCACCTCAAAACCCTGCTCTGCGGCACTGCCATCCGCTATCGTCAAAGTTGCCGTGGGAATTTTATTCAGTGCGCTGTCAATATGGATTTCGACAACAGGCACCACCCCGGGCAGTTCGTCGGCCGCTGTGAGCACCGCGCTGCTCCCCGCAAGAATCGTATAAGTGACCAAATCCCGATTGTTGGGTGCTGTTGGCATGGCTTTATTGTTTTTCTAAGGGTGGAAAATAGAGTTTGCTGCCCGGTTTGATCGTTCGGAAACTATCGAGCGCATTAAAAGTGGCCACATCGATGTAAAATTCATTCCGCGCATAGATTCGCTCCGCCATCCGGTCGATGCGATCCGTTTCCGCAAAAATCCGCTCATGGGTAATGTCCGGACTTTGCCTGTTTTCCATCGCCTCACGTAGCTCATCTTCGATGCTTTCCGTAAAAGAGCACTTCGCCACCGCACGTATCGGTGTCCCATCGGTGGTAAACACTTTGTACTCGATATCGATCTGATTCAGCACGCCCTTGAACAGCAGGGTTCCCCAATGTATTTTGAGGTAATACGGACGATGGGTGTCGCCTTTAAACTCAATGATCTTTTTCTTGAAGTCTTCCAATTGTTCGGCCACAGAGGCAGGCTTTGCAAATGGATTAGCAACGGAAATATTCAATACCGACGCATTTTTGACCACCCCGGTGCTGTCAAACAGAAAATCAAACGTAAACTTCTGGGGCTTGATCTTATTGAATTTCATTTTCACAGAAGATCGTCCCCCTGGCTGCGTGTCGTCGTATTCAAACTCGTACTTACAGGTATAGGAAGCCGGATTAATGAGTGCGCTGAATTTCTCACCCGGTGCTTTCCGGGTGAAAGCCGCATCGAGGTACGGTTCGATATACAGCTTCTCGGCAGATGTAAGGTCTCCAAACATTATCGTTCATTTTTTTGTCCCAGCTTCTGCAGTACCTTCCGAAGTACTTCCTCGGAGATCTCCCGCTTTAACTTTGCGACATTGATCGGCTCCCGTGGCTGGAGTGGCGACTGCTCGGCCACAACCACAGCTTTGACATGCAGTTCTTTGATTTCGATGGGCATGACGTTTCCTGTAATTAAATACTGACAGACCCACTGATGCTTCCCGCGGCAGACAAGAGCGAATCCACACTGATGATGTTGAAATACTGATAACTCAATGTGATATTCTCGATGACCACGCTGCTTTTTTCCGCATCAAAAGCAGAGACGGACCACGCCTTGGGGATCGCGTTGACCACATACCAGGCCTGTATGGGCACATGTTGATCGTTCAGCAACGCAATCAGGATATTTACGGGTTCAAAAACAAAATTCTCAAATGCATTTTTGCACCACATCAGTATCCCCGAGCCGATGAACATACCCCGTTTCAGCACCAAATCGCTGTATTTGGCTTTTACAGGCAGCTCCCAAGTGAAGCGGTTCTGACCGCCTTCGGTAAAAGGCTCCATTTCCATGGTCATTTCCAGGCCTGTCACTTCCTGAAAACGGAAATCATTGGGCGTCTGCGGAAACAGCTCGAACGTCACCAAAAAGTGAAAGCCAACGGGAGGATATGCAAACATTACCCTTCATTTTGAATGGTCAAACCTTCGTGTGCAATCTCGATGGTCTCAATGGCCACATCATTTCCCGTGGAATTGAGGTCAGTCGACTGGACTTTAAGGGGCCAGGCATTTTTTATTTTCCAGACCACCACAGGTGCATGGGCTTCATCCAGCAACGAAATGATGAGATCCCGGCGTTCAATGGTATTCAGGGCCACGGTATTCCACCAATTGTAAAAATCATTGTCGCCCTTAAAAATGCCCCGTTTCATCGTGATATTTGAAAAACTCTGCAGCCCGGGCATCTTGATTTTGTGGTATTCCGGGCTTGCGCCATCGCGGTATTCAAGCGGTTCGATGGATACGTCCAAGCCCGATACTTCGCTGAAACCGATCTTTGCTCCACCCCATTCTACCTGGAAGTGAAACTTTGGAAGAGGATAATTTGCCATTTTATTACTGATTTATAGATTCAACTTATTTGATCAGGTCCACTGCTAAGATTCCTGCATTTTATGCGAGAATCGAAGGATAATAAATTCTGCAGGACGTACTGCTGCCATGCCGATCTCGACAATTAATTTGCCATCGAGAATATCCTGTGCAGTCATCGTCTGATTTAATCCACAGCGAACGTAAAAGGCGTGCTCCGGCTTGCTGCCCGCCAGGGCCCCTTGCCGCCATAGGAGGGTCAGGTAATTTTCGAGCATGGCCCGTACCTTTACCCACGTGTTGGCATCGTTGGGTTCGAATACAAACTGCAGGGTAGCCTTTTTAGCCGATTCTTCCACAGTGATGAACAGCCGCCGTACATTCACATAGCGCCATTCGTTGTCATTCCCCGCCAATGTACGTGCACCCCACACCAGAAATCCCTTGCCCTGGAAGGAGCGTATTGCATTTACTGATTTTCCCGTAGTGGCATCCACATTCATTGACCCTTGTTCGGCATCGGAAATATTAGCACTTAACCCATATACCGAATTGACCGATACATTGGCTGGGGCCTTCCAAACCCCTCTTGAACCGTCTACCCGGGCATAGATACCTGCCATGGCCGCTGCCGGGGGCAACGTTGGGCCCAATTTATTGTTGATGGTTTCCACACATAGGTTATAAATCGCCGTCTGAGTGGTTTTTAATGTATTCAGTTTTACCGCGGCAGCGGCCGTTCCATTGGTTACCACAACTACGTTTACCGCTGTATCAGCATATGCATACTCAAAGGTTGTTTTCAGGTACGGATAATAGACTGCCGCGTAATTCAGGTTATCATTTTTCGTAAAATCCGTCCGGAAACCGTTGACGGTATTGGTGACGTTGGTTCCTTCGGAATGCACGTCGATTAACGTAAATCGATCCTGTAACAAAACACATTGGTCAATCGCCTTGCCCATCAATTCGTAATACTTGTCTTTTGCAAGAGACAGCCCATCCGGAATTACGATGATGGTGGGTTCATCGCTGGTTGCCAGCGCACTCAAACCACCCTCTAACGTTGCAGTGGTAATGTTTGCTGAGGTCGGAGCGGCCGATACGATATAACAAGGGCCTCCGCCGTTGGCAAAATAAAGCCGCAGACTGTAGTACATTTTGTATTTTGAGACCTTATCCGCAGGCAGTTCAGCCACAGCAGAGAGTGCCGATACCGTGGTGCCCTCCGTTGTTTGCTGGACCGTTACTTTGATGTCCGTCTGGTTTTCAGGCCCTCCGAAATACTGTTCATACTCTTTGAGCGAAAATATCTTGGTAGGTTTGTTGATCAACGACTCTCCCAGTTCGTTCTCAGCTTTTTGTGTATGACCGATAAAAGCCGGAATCGCGGTTTCCACCTGAGCCACTGAGGGTGGAAACAAGGGTATTTCATTTACATATACCCCTGGAGTTTTGATTGCTGTTTCACTGATTTGTGCCATCGTTATGAATTTTAAGTTTATATTAATTTTTTCTCTTTAAAATTGTTTCCACTTCTTTGATCGGAGCAACCGGTCGATCTTCCATACTGTCAATGGTCAGCATGCGCATTTTGTAAAGTACGGAGGGTTGATACTTGCCTCCCAACATAGACCATAGTTGTTGCAGTTGTTCAAATGCAAGCGTCACTATTTCCAGGGTTAGGCGTTCAATCCCGTCCGCAGCGAGTTCTGCACTATCGGCCGCCCTAAAAACAGGCTGTTTCTGAAAAAACGCAATCACTTCCTGTAGATTCCGGATATTGTTCTCATATCCAGCACCATAGGCAGTGAACAGCAGGGAGAGATCTAAGTGGACCGCTGGGTTTTTGGGATAAAGCTCATCGTCGATTTTTACAACGTATCGTTGCTCTCTGGCTAAGCGAACTTCTTCAATGTTGACCAGGGAAATAAGAATATCTGCATCGTGTTGCTCTTCGGTTCCGCTCACATATTCCGCTACATTCGCAATAGCCACCGCGGGACCAATGCTGCTATTTAAGATACGCTGAATATTCTCGATTGCGGGGTAAAGCATTTTGATCGTTTGTTATTGCCGGCAACATCGCCGAACAACACAAATATCAAAAGCACTGAAAAAGTGGGCAATACCTATTTTGGTGTAATTTTACTTACGGTTTAATTGGTGTGCGTTTAGAGAAAAAAGGTGTTTTGCTAGAGAAAAGGCAACAAAAAAGCCCCGCTGCTGGTGCAGCGGGGCCCTGAATGAAATCCGGCACCGACCTACTCTCACGCCTGTTACGGCAATACCNCTTTTTGTACTGTATGTTTAAGCACAGATTATAACACCCTCTTTTCAATAATATGCCGACAAACATCAAAAAATATCTATCTAATTTTCAAATAGTTACAAATATAAATAAAAATATACTAAATTAAATCTACCTAATTAATAGACTTTATATATATTTGCTTCGTGAAATCAATAAATTCATATCAAGTAAGAATCGGCAACCTGCGGTGTATGTGCAAAACAATGTATCACCGACAGGATTGAAGATGCTTTATGATGATTGATGTGATACAGCAAAGCCTCTTCGACATAAAAATACCGAAGGGGCTTTTCGATTAAATAATAAGAATAAAAAGCAATGGCAGTAACAACGGAAAAGCAGTATGTCGATCCCAAAATCACCCTGGTGGGTGCCGGGCCGGGAGATCCAGATTTAATTAGTATAAAAGGCGTGAAGGCGCTTAAGACTGCGAATGTCATTTTATATGATGCGCTGGTAGATGAACGGCTATTGGAATATGCGCCTCAAGAAGCTATTAAAGTATATGTAGGCAATCCATCCGGCGACGAGAATTTCTCGCAGGACGTTGTCAACCAACTAATGGTTGACTATGCCCTCAATTTTGGTCACGTTGTCCGGCTCAAAGGAGGAGATCTATTCGTTTTTGGTCGTGGTTATGAGGAGTTAGATTACGCTGCTTCGTACAGCATTGAGACTGCAATCATTCCGGGTATATCCAGTGCGA
The DNA here is from genome assembly GCF_014642075.1 of Parapedobacter defluvii. Lineage (GTDB taxonomy): Bacteria > Bacteroidota > Bacteroidia > Sphingobacteriales > Sphingobacteriaceae > Parapedobacter > Parapedobacter defluvii. Next base: position 91,073 of record NZ_BMIK01000021.1, read on the forward strand.
TTTCTGTACCGGGGTTACAAGGAATTCCTGTTACACATAAGGGGACGAGCGAAAGTGTGTGGATTCTTTCAGGTACCGATAGCAAAGGCAATTTATCAGCCGAATTATTCGATGCCGCCAAGAGTAAGGCTACGGTCGTTGTATTATTAGGCTTCGACAGATTAGCGGAGATTGTCACCATCTATCAGCAAATCGGAAAAGGTGGCCTACCTGCGGCTATTATCCAAAATGGCTCCATGGGCAACGAAAGAACGGCTATTGGATTGGTTAATACGATCATTGAAGTAGCCGAGGAAAAAGGTATTGACAACACAGGCCCCGTACTGCTGGTCTTCGGTTTTGCGGTTGAACTACATCATGATTTTCAGCGGATCAAACAATTCTTTGAATCGAGTCTTTAAGATTTCTCTCTTCATATAAGTTTACAATTGGGTTAGTAAGTATGGAGTGCCTGTCCCGCAGGTACTCCAACTATTTTTCAACCACCCTATTCTCTAGGAGGAGGTTCGTCACTCACACACCTAAAGCCAAGGTTATTGCTCCCGCTGCTTATCTCCCCCTTACCTCTACTGCCGGCTATATATCGCTCACAGTACTGTTCGTTGCACAAGAATGATCCACCACGTTGTACCCGTTTGACAGCGCCGGGCTCCATCGGATCGTAACTATCATTCGGTCCCTTGGGATTTTTTGCAGGACTGCTTTTATAATAATCCGGACGGTAATAGTCTGAACACCATTCCCATACATTACCATCCATATCATACAATCCAAAAGCATTGGCCGGATAAGACTTTACCGGAGCTATGCCTTTGTATCCGTCTTCTGCAACGTCCTTCACCGGAAAACTACCTTGATATACATTAGCCGACCACTTCCCATCAGGCTTCAACTCATTCCCCCAATAATATTTGCTAGTAGGCTTTCCGGCACGTGCAGCAAACTCCCATTCCGCTTCTGTAGGAAGGCGCTTCCCTGCCCACTTGGCAAAAGCAGCAGCATCTTCATAGGCGATATGCACCACCGGCTCATTCTCCCGTCCCTTGATGCTACTTCCCGGACCTTCTGGTTGCCGCCAACTCGCACCCATTACATACTTCCACCATTGAAGATGATTCTCCAACCCTACCGCATGGTCCGGTGGCGTAAACACAGCAGAACCAGGCTGTAACGCATCCAATGGCACATTCGGAAAATCTTTGGGATCCAGCGGTCGTTCGGCTACCGTCTGATAACCCGTAGCCGATACGAAACGGGCAAATTGGGCATTGGTTACTTCGTGCTCATCCATCCAAAAGCCATCCACCGTTACCTCATGCACCGGGCTTGCATCTTCAAACTCACTGGTTCCCATGCGAAAAGTTCCGCCCTTTACATACACCATCGGCGCATCATCTGATCCGAGAAAGCTGTGCGTAGCCTTTGCTTCCGCAATGGCGGCAGCACGGGAAGGAATTCCATGTGATACACAGGTAGCCGCACTGTCTTTATCCAATACCTTTTCTTGAGAAGTATGCTGTTGGGATTGATTCATGCAAGCTGTGGCCAGCAAGTATGTAACACCAACCACGGAAAGAAGTCCTCTTCGGTTCATATAGTTTATCCTTACTTCTTTAGTCATGCCAGGGGCATAGCTCCCGACAAAGAGTTAAAGGTATCATTTGAATACTAATATTACAAGTCTCTTTGTGTAAGAAATCCGTATAAAGAACCAAGCGATTTCAGGTCCAAGTCCAATAAAAACAAAAAAGCCCCGCTGCTGGTGCAGCGGGGCCCTGAATGAAATCCGGCACCGACCTACTCTCACGCCTGTTACGGCAATACCATCGGCTCTGGCGGGCTTAACTGCTCTGTTCGGGATGGGAAGAGGTGGACACCGCCGATATAGGCACCTGAATACCTTTATGACAATAATCGGAAGAAAACAGTAAGAGAAAACCGAGAAGGCAACAGCGTATCTCTGCGCGAGAAAGCTTTCGGGCTATTAGTACCGCTCGGCTCTGGTGTCGCCACCTTTAGACCTGCGGCCTATCGACCCCGTAGTCTGCGGGGACCCTCAATGGAACATTCATCTCGTGGCCGGTTTCGCACTTAGATGCTTTCAGCGCTTATCCTAACCCGACATAGCTACCCAGCAGTACACCTGGCGGCATAACTGGTACACCAGCGGTCGGTCCAGCCCGGTCCTCTCGTACTAAGGCCAGCCCCACTCAATATTCCTACGCCCGCAACAGATAGGGACCGAACTGTCTCGCGACGTTCTGAACCCAGCTCGCGTGCCACTTTAATCGGCGAACAGCCGAACCCTTGGGACCTTCTCCAGCCCCAGGATGTGACGAGCCGACATCGAGGTGCCAAACCTCCCCGTCGATATGAGCTCTTGGGGGAGATCAGCCTGTTATCCCCAGAGTACCTTTTATCCTTTGAGCGATGGCCCTTCCATGCAGAACCACCGGATCACTATGTCCGTCTTTCGACCCTGTCCGGCCTGTATGCCTCACAGTCAAGCAAGCTTATGCCATTGCACTCCGCGTACGGTTACCAAGCGTACTGAGCTTACCTTTGAAAGCCTCCGTTACCTTTTTGGAGGCGACCACCCCAGTCAAACTACCCACCAAACAGTGTCTCCCGAGTCTTCGGGATTAGGAACCGGATACGCAAAGGGCGGTATTTCAAGGATGGCTCCACGGGTCCTGGCGAACCCGCTTCAATGCCTCCCGCCTATCCTACACATCACGCACCCAGTCCCAATGTTAAGCTGTAGTGAAGGTTCATGGGGTCTTTCCGTCCCGTTGCGGGTAACCGGCGTCTTCACCGGTACCACAATTTCACCGAGCTCATGGCTGAGACAGCGCCCAGATCGTTACACCATTCGTGCAGGTCGGAACTTACCCGACAAGGAATTTCGCTACCTTAGGACCGTTATAGTTACGGCCGCCGTTTACCGGGGCTTCGATTCAATGCTTCGGGGTCACCCCCTGACATCCCCTCTTAACCTTCCGGCACCGGGCAGGTGTCAGGCCTTATACATCATCTTTCGATTTCGCAAAGCCATATGTTTTTGTTAAACAGTCGCCTGGGCCTTTTCACTGCGGCTCCGGTTGCCCGGAGCGCCCCTTCTCCCGAAGTTACAGGGCCATTTTGCCGAGTTCCTTAGCCATGATTCACTCGAGCACCTTAGGATTCTCACCCCGACCACCTGTGTCGGTTTACGGTACGGGTTCTGGTTGCCTGGAGCTTAGCGGTTTTTCTCGGAAGCAGGATTACCCACACTATCGGCGCAGCCGGAGCCTTGCCGTACTATCGGGGTTCAGCACATATCCCGGATTTGCCTGGGATACGTATACCTACGCCCTTCAACGCACTATTCCGTCAGTGCGCGGTGGTGTCACTTCTCCGTCCCCGCGTCGCAGCAACCAAAAGTACGGGAATATTAACCCGTTGTCCATCGGATTCGCCATTCGGCTTATCCTTAGGCCCCGACTGACCCTGATCCGATTAGCGTTGATCAGGAAACCTTGGTCTTTCGGTGGGGGGGGTTCCCACCCCCCTTATCGTTACTTATGCCTACATTTGCTTTTCCGGAAAGTCCACCGGATCTCACGACCCGGATTCGCCCCCGCCGGAATGCTCCCCTACCGATCCGCCACATGGCGGATCCCACAGCTTCGGTAACACGCTTGATGCCCGTTCATTATCCACGCCCGGCCGCTCGACTAGTGAGCTGTTACGCACTCTTTAAATGGATGGCTGCTTCCAAGCCAACATCCTAGCTGTCTGTGCAGCCGGACCTCGTTAGTCCAACTTAGCGTGTATTTGGGGACCTTAGCCGGTGGTCTGGGTTCTTTCCCTCTCGGCCCCGGACCTTAGCACCCGGAGCCTCACTGCAGCGCATATCCCGCGGCATTCGGAGTTCGTCTGGATTTGGTAGGATGTGACTCCCCCGCACCCAATCGGTAGCTCTACCTCCGCGGAACTAAGCGCCACGCTGTTCCTAAAAACATTTCGGGGAGTACGAGCTATTTCCCAGTTTGATTGGCCTTTCACCCCTACCCTCGGTTCATCCGGAAGCTTTTCAACGCTTATCGGTTCGGCCCTCCAGTACCTGTTACGGCACCTTCAGCCTGACCAAGGGTAGATCACAAGGTTTCGCGTCTACCTCCACCGACTGCACGCCCTGTTCAGACTCGCTTTCGCTTCGGCTCCCCCACTGAATGGGTTAACCTCGCCGGTGAAGTGTAACTCGTAGGCTCATTATGCAAAAGGCACGCCGTCATCCGTCAGCTGACGGACTCCGACCGATTGTAGGCACACGGTTTCAGGTTCTGTTTCACTCCCCTGTTCGGGGTTCTTTTCACCTTTCCCTCACGGTACTGGTTCACTATCGGTCTCCCAGGAGTATTTAGCCTTGGCGGATGGTGCCGCCGGATTCCCGCAGGGCGTCTCCGACCCCGCGGTACTCAGGATACCATTAGGCTGCATTTGCTTACGTGTACGGGACTATCACCCCCTGCGGTACCGGCTTCCCTTCCGGTTTCCACTTAACGCTTGCATGCCATGTCATGGTCCTACAACCCCGAATATGCCGTAACATATCCGGTTTGGGCTAATCCGCGTTCGCTCGCCACTACTTGCGGAATCACTGTTGTTTTCTCCTCCTACGCCTACTTAGATGTTTCAGTTCAGCGCGTTCGCGTATCTATACATCCGATCTTCAATCGGATAGGTTGCCCCATTCGGAAACCGCCGGATCAATTCGCATTTGCCGATCCCCGGCGCTTATCGCAGCTTGTCACGTCCTTCTTCGCCTCTGGGAGCCTAGGCATCCCCCGTGTGCCCTTTCCTACTTTCTTCAACCCATGACCCTTTTGCTGTCATGGATCTGCTCTTTTCCGCCCATACAATATCGTATGGAACGGCTGTTGCCTTCTCTTTCTCTTCTTGTTTTCTTCCAATATGTCAAAGAACTTTATTAGATGTGCCACATCAGACATCAGATGCGGGACGGATTGTCCCTTATCCCATGCTATCCGCACATGTCTAACCGTGGAGAATAACGGATTCGAACCGTTGACCCCCTGCGTGCAAGGCAGGTGCTCTAGCCAGCTGAGCTAATTCCCCATGTTCCGGCGAAAAGCCCCGTTGACCCTCCCGACCATGGCCGGGATGCTCCAGCCACCTGAGCTAATTCCCCATGTTCCGGCGAAAAGCCCCGTTGACCCTCCCGACCAGGGTCGGGATGCTCTAGCCACCTGAGCTAATTCCCCTGAACCGTAGTCCCGAGCAGACTTGAACTGCTGACCCCTACATTATCAGTGTAGTGCTCTAACCAACTGAGCTACGGGACTGGCTTGCTCTCGCCTCTCGGGACACCGCGTAAGGGAACGGTGCCCTGTCTATTTTATCTCCTTAGATATCTATTGATGATTCATGGCGTAACGAGTACCAATCAAGTACTCTAGAAAGGAGGTATTCCAGCCGCACCTTCCGGTACGGCTACCTTGTTACGACTTAGCCCCAATTACCAGTTTTGCCCTGANATTCCTTTTGTTAAAAATAAAGTAAAGATACTACATGCGCACAGCGAGCGTCATTTCAGACACTCTAGAAAGGAGGTATTCCAGCCGCACCTTCCGGTACGGCTACCTTGTTACGACTTAGCCCCAATTACCAGTTTTGCCCTGACACGCTCCTTGCGGTCACATGCTTCAGGCACCCCCGGCTTTCATGGCTTGACGGGCGGTGTGTACAAGGCCCGGGAACGTATTCACCGCGTCATTGCTGATACGCGATTACTAGCGAATCCAACTTCACGGGGCCGAGTTGCAGGCCCCGATCCGAACTGTGAACGGCTTTGCGGGATTGGCGCCCTGTTGCCAGGTGGCTGCCCGCTGTACCGCCCATTGTAGCACGTGTGTAGCCCCGGACGTAAGGGCCATGATGACTTGACGTCGTCCCCGCCTTCCTCACTGTTTGCACAGGCAGTCTGGATAGAGTCCCCACCACTACATGCTGGCAACTATCCACAGGGGTTGCGCTCGTTGCGGGACTTAACCCAACACCTCACGGCACGAGCTGACGACAGCCATGCAGCACCTAGTTTCCTGCCCCGAAGGGAACAGCCATCTCTGGCTGCGTCAGTAACTTTCAAGCCCGGGTAAGGTTCCTCGCGTATCATCGAATTAAACCACATGCTCCTCCGCTTGTGCGGGCCCCCGTCAATTCCTTTGAGTTTCACCCTTGCGGGCGTACTCCCCAGGTGGATGACTTAACGCTTTCGCTTGGGCGCCGGCATTCTATCGCCGACACCGAGTCATCATCGTTTAGGGCGTGGACTACCAGGGTATCTAATCCTGTTCGATCCCCACGCTTTCGTGCATCAGCGTCAATCGCGCCTTGGTAAGCTGCCTTCGCAATCGGTGTTCTGTGGCATATCTATGCATTTCACCGCTACTTGCCACATTCCGCCTACCTCATCCGCATTCAAGCGCACCAGTATCAAAGGCACTGCGATGGTTGAGCCACCGTCTTTCACCCCTGACTTAGCACGCCGCCTACGCACCCTTTAAACCCAATAAATCCGGATAACGCTCGGATCCTCCGTATTACCGCGGCTGCTGGCACGGAGTTAGCCGATCCTTATTCTCAAGGTACACTCAAAACGGTACGCGTACCGCCGTTTGTTCCCTCGCAAAAGCAGTTTACAACCCATAGGGCAGTCCTCCTGCACGCGGCATGGCTGGTTCAGGCTCCCGCCCATTGACCAATATTCCTTACTGCTGCCTCCCGTAGGAGTCTGGTCCGTGTCTCAGTACCAGTGTGGGGGATTCTCCTCTCAGAGCCCCTAGGCATCATCGTCTTGGTGGGCCGTTACCCCACCAACTAACTAATGCCACGCGAGCCCATCCGTCCCCTATAAATATTTGGTCGAATCACGATGCCGCGATTCAACGTCATGCGGTGTTAATCCCTCTTTCGAGGGGCTATCCCCCTGGGACGGGCAGGTTGCTCACGCGTTACGCACCCGTGCGCCACTCTCACCGCCAGCAAGCTGGCGGATCCCGTTCGACTTGCATGTATTAGGCCTGCCGCTAGCGTTCATCCTGAGCCAGGATCAAACTCTCCATTGTAAAATGAAGT
>NZ_BMIK01000022.1 GCF_014642075.1 Parapedobacter defluvii
CCGAGAGCACTCTGGCTTACCTAATCGCCTATCTTGCGATAGAACAAAGAACAAACGTTCGAAACGTAACCGCACACCAGATTGTAAAAGATCGTTAGAGATTACTCTGTCGCCTCCTGTTTTAACCTTAGTGGTTCTTGACATCACCGAACTCTCCGGAATATCCAGATCAACCGGCTAGTCAATAGCCATCACTTAAGCTTGGTATTTCCTCAATATTCCTATCATCTCATATGCGTATTGTATGCTACGGCTGAACCGATCCAATTTGACAAATAGGATATACTTCTCTTCCTTGCCACGCTCCTTTTTAAATTAGCTTCTTCCATTCTGGCCGGTTGAAGTTCTTTGCGGAAAAATCCTCTCGGTAAATCCCTTTAACAAGAATATTGTTGGATTCACAATATTTAAGTAACCGGTCCTCCTGTTCTGGCAGAGAAAAACCTTTCCTCTTTTGTTCGTCAGTGCTTACCCGCACATATAAATAAGCTGATTTCATAAAACGGGAAATATTTAACTTCAGTTACCTAACAAATAAGGAATGGGAATGGGTTTAAGATAATATACCGGCAAAATATCATTATGACTGAAGATATTTTTTCCGGCAATGTATAGCGGTGCTCATACCCAATATTGGAAGGAAGGCTTAAAGAAATATTTGCTGATCGACTAATGAATCGAGAAACGATCTTACTTTATCAACAAGCGCTTCGTACAGCTTAGGGTCAGCAACTGTTTCGGAAACCGCCTGCTCGCCCTTGTCTAGTCCTTCAAACTCGATTTTACCCTTTTTTAGGAACCAACTTACTTCATATAGCTTGGTATAATCAGCACTTCTTGACAATTTATAATAGGGTGTTAGTTTTGTTTTCCTTAGTTTTCCTTTATTTACCCAGAGAAGAAACCTGTCATCTTTATCTTTCGTATATCCGATAATTAAGTCACCAATGAAGTCCATCTTTTCATTGAAACAGGATTCATGCTCAATTTGATTAAACATGGTTTTAGTTAGCCGTTTGTTACCTACGACAACCTCTCTAACAGTAACATTCAATTGCGTCAATTTATAATCTACCATTTATCGGATGTTTAGGACAATAAAGATATATATCTTATGTGGAATATTTCTTCTTTTGGCTTACCGCCTTTATCCCGACATTTATAGAAATTTTCGAGTATGCCGAAAAAAATTACATCCGCGGAGTTGGCGAGCCTAAATCCAACAGATTTTACTTTGGAGGAAGTTTTAGATATTATAGGACAACTCATTGACCTTGCATCAGATGAAGGGAACCGTGCTTTCCTTGATAAAGCCTTTTTATTATCGGAATCAATAGATGTTGATCGATTGAACAATCCTCAGCAAATGCACTATCATTATTTTTTGGCCAATGCTTGGGCTGCAAAACGACACTTCAATAGATTTGAAACCGAGGCAAGTTGGGACTACGATCAGGAAGAACTTACCAAAGAACTCTACCACCTAAGAAAATGTATATCTATACCCGGATTCAAGAACACCATGAAGGAATTTCAATGTCAGGTTTACACCAATTTGGGCAACCATTTTTCCCATGTCGGCAGATTTGTAGAAGCACAAGAGTATTGGAATATAGCGTTGAAAGTGATCCCGGATTTCCCAATGGCATTGGGAAATCTGGGGCATGGACTACATGGCTATGCCGGATGCTTATACGACGACTCACATCGAAATATCTTCATGTACCATTCGCACAAGTCGCTCAAAAGCGCATTAATATGGAAAGACCATATCTATCCAGCAGCATACAATTCGTTCCTACGACCTTATCAACTTATTCGCATCCATTGGCCAACGGAATACCTGGACAAAGAACACTCCTTTGACTATGATTTGGGTACGGATAAAAGACTTGCCAATTACCGAAAATGGTGTATAGATAAAACCTTATATATTAATCCCCTTAATGACCTCGCGCCTTACAACATCGCCTGCCAAGATATTCTGCATTTGCCGAGTATGACGGTTGCACCAGACGACCCACCAAAATACCATTCTTTATTCAACCAAATTAAGCAGGAATACGGCACAGCAAGATTTCTTTTTTATGAGGGAACCCAGTTACCAGCACAGAGTTATGGCGATGAGGACATCCTACTCGTCGATACGCTGGAATATGCGGAGTATTCCCATAACCTTGAAAAAGTAAAGATTGCATATCGTTTGGTTTATTCGCTTTTTGATAAAATCGCCTATTTATTGAATTTCTATTTAGGCATTGGTATAGAAAGAAATAGAACCAGTTTTCGGGGTTTGTGGCACGAGCCCCAAAAAGGAAAGCCGCTTCGTACCGTTTTCCATAAAAACAAGAATCTTGCATTAAGGGGACTCTATTGGCTAAGTAAGGATCTTTTCGACAAAGAAGACGCCCATCAGGCAGTAATAGAACCCGAAGCAAGGGAGTTGGCTGAAATCCGTAATCATATAGAACATAAATCTTTCAAGGTCGTTGAAAATGGGGGGTCCGGGGCGGATGAATCAGACGACATGACGTATTCCATTGGGCGGGGAGAATTGGAACGAAAAACTTTAAAACAAATGAAGTTAATCCGGTCAGCGATTATATATACTTCATTGGCCATACATCATGAGGAACAAACCAAAGAGCCGAAGTTAACCATACCCTTTACTCTGCCAAATATGCGATTTGAAGATAAAATATAACTTATTACCTTCTTCAGCAATTATCCTGTATACCATCAAAAATTTCCGGCGCTCTTAAGCACACTGGTGCCGCCTCCTCAATAATAAAACTTGCAATTCCTGATATCAGGACTTTTGGATTTTGTAACCTTGCCCAGCTGCAAAAAATACGCTATTTTTAAAAAAAACATCATATATTGCGCCGAGTAATACCTGATCTTGTTCGCTGGAAAACTTCATATAAGCACAGGTTTTATCACAGGATATTTATGAACAAGGTAATTTTTATTGCAAGCTTGCATAGACCTTTCAATCAACAGCTGAAAACCACAAAGTGGGTTTGCAACTTTATTGCATCCAACAAAAATAATCTAAGCAGTTCTTATCTAAACCTGGGGTTTTATTATTACTTAATTAATCTGCTTTATAAGGAATACAGCTTAGCAATCCCGGAAGAGTTTAACGGGCTACCTAGTGACGCTGCTATTTTCAACATCTATCAATATCTCAAGTCGAAAAAGAAAGAACAGTTTATTGCAGAGATTCCGAACATTATAAAGTCGAGGAAAACACCTTTGGAAAAGCAGATTTACTCTACTTATAAAGCAGCGTCCTATTATATCAACCTTGCAAAGGATAAGTTCGGATTAATTAATGATAAGAATCAGCTTAGTTCTGATGGCTATTATCTGATAGGACTCCGGTCAAATTTTTACAGACTGTCCAGCCCGGAAAAAAAATTCTTTTTCAGAAAGATAATAGAAGCAGATTTTCACTTATTTATCACGCACTGCCTGTTCGCAAAACTGGAAAGGCGCTATGACTTGAAGCGGTCGATCGAAGACCAGATAGAATTCATTAATCAATTTTTATCCATTCGACATTTCAACTTCACTTCTGCTAGCCTAGAAAATTATAATATTGTCCGCGGTTACTGGGCAGAAGCCCTAGGCGTTTTAGATTCCGCCTGTAATATCAAAAAGAAATATTTGGATATTATCACCAAGAATGAGAATTTCAGTAAATTATATGATGAAGTAACATCCTTATTTTCAATATTTGAAAAAGAAAATTTCCAGATTAAGAAAAAATATCTAAAAAATAAAAAGAAATTTTTAGATGGCTATAAAAAATGCCTTAAAACTAGCATCAGTGACCTTGGATTCATTAATTTATATGACATCAAGGCGACTATGCGCATTTCAACGGCAAACTTTCAGTTATTTCTCGACGATTTTTATGAATTGGAAAAGAATAACCTGAATCTTTTTTTCGGCAATACAGTAAATTCGATTGATAGGCGGGAACGATTTTTTATCCGAGACCGACCGGTCATTAAAATTAAGATAAAATAAATATGGATACTTCAAATCTATGGGAACGCCTCCCGTTACCTAGCGACAGGTTGGCCACATTTAAAAAGGATATTGCTGAAGGCAAAGTACCTGAATTGCCTTTCTATATTATCGGTCAATTGAATTTAAAAAAGAGAGTGAAGGAACGTATTGAGCAAATCGATTCTGCCCGTATGATTACCAATCTGATCATTGCAGAATATGGTAATGGTAAAACTAACCTGCTTAAATATCTTGAACTTTTTTACAACAAAATTTACCCTGATCTCGGAGTTTCTGTTCAATATTCAAGGGCGGATGTGGAACGGACTGATCTGGTTCTTTTCCTTCTGAAAATCGTTCAAGACAAATATTTACCAGACTTGATTGATGGAGTTAAAGTAATCCGGGAAACGCCGGATGCTATCCCCGACTTGGTCAATAATTACCAAAGCAATTTCCGCGAGATCCAAGAATACACCTTGAAGTTATTCCTGCCGGAACATACCGACGAAGTAATTACTGAATTGCTTTACTTGGGAACGGGGAGGCTTTACAACAAAAGATACTTTGACAAATTTGGGTTGGAGCAATTAAAGGACTTCAACCGCCGTGAAATACTCGTGCTTTTCCTGAACCTTTTGTCTAGTCAATCAAAATATATAATTTTTGCTATCGATGAAATTGAAAAGATAAGAGAAAAATCAAAAATCAGATTTAACCATTTCCTCACCTCTTACCGTGAGTTGGTCGATTTGCTTAACCAGATCAAAGGGCATTACTTATTGGTAAGCTTTACTGACAGTATTGGTTCGTCCGAAATAAGCACGGCCAATGACGCCCTTTATACGCGAATAAAAAATGACATTGTCAATATTGAGCCCTTAAAATCGAAAAGTGACATTATCGAATTGATCGAATACTTAAACGGGTTATTCGAAACACAGAAGGTCGCCGGTGACATTTACAGCGGCTTTATCAAAAAAGGTGCAACGAACAATCGAGTCGCCATCCAGGAAATCTCCAAATTGCTATATGAACAAGATCTCGACGAGTCTTTTGAAACCCAGCTGGAAAACGCGAAGCTGACCGAACTTTTCAAACAGACGGAAACCAAACTTGAGAACGACGAGGCATTTAAAAACCTGCATCGTAAATTCTTTGACCCCTTTGAATATTATATTGATTCCCTAGGTTTAGATTCCGGAAATCTAAATAAACAGGACAGGATTTTTGTCGATCTTGCTACGGAAAAAGTTCATTATTTCATCTTCAATTCCTATCTGGAGGACTTTGAAAACGAACGCATACGAATCTCCAACTTGTTAGCTGAATATCCTGGCTTCAATACTGTGGTTTATGCACCGGAAAAACTGGAACTAACCCACAGCAAATTGAGTATAAGCTCTGACGATGACCTCGAAATTGTTGACGTTGATCCACGCCGCCTTTTTATCTTATTCGTTATTTATAGGGAAAATTATGATTACCAGCCAGCTATAAGTGATATAATTTCCAGCTATACTAAAAGGAAACTCTGATAATGTTCGACAACACGGGTAATATATTCCTTTCTAACTACGAAGTACAGTTAGATGATATCATCGGAGCGTTATGTGATATTTCGTTCGATATTGGCATACAGCTCGAAGAAGTCATCGAGTTGACCAATAAAGAAAAGGGCTTTTCTATTGTTGATCTTTTCAAAGAGGATTTTGTTAAAGCTATATCTAATATCAGAATTGAATCGTTAGTGGACCAAACCACAGAAGAGGGAACAATTCCAGGCTATACCAATCAGGAATTCTTTTCCTATATAGCAGATCATTATAATAAGACACTTTTTTATGATTCGGGCTTCCTTGTGGCACTTGAAGGCTCGGATATCTTACTGGTAGATAAAGAAGCTACTACGTTTTTAGGTTTGGGCGATAAATCGAAAGAACGACTTATCCCAGCTCTGAAAAATACAAAAATTCTGAAAAAACTGATCACAAACCTAAAGAGCGATAAGATCCAGCGCAGCCTTCAGAAAATTGACGCATTCGAAAACGATATATTTTATCGGAATACGATTAAAGCGATAAAACAGGAAGGTCAGCCATTGCTGCCATTTATTAAGCTGGCTTTCTTGAATGAAGCAATAACCGATATTAGTAAAGTAGACACCGGTAATTATTGGATCAATACTACAGCCTACCTGACCCGTCATGGTATTGATCTTACCGGCGATGAAGAGTATTATGTTATGACGGACAAGGATAATGGCAGAACACTCGGTTTAGTCATCAAGGATAATCTACTGCCGTATGCTAATGTCGATTTAGCAAATTACGTGAAGGCGGATCAATTATATAATTATTATTGGCTACTGCTTAAATATACGTACAGCGCAAAGCCCGCCCCAGTAGCGGCAGGTGCCGACGAGGAGCTTGATGAGTTTAAAGCGTTAGTAGTCGACCCGCAATTAAATCAATTGCTGTCAAACCTTAAAAACAACTTTTACATTAAGGACAAAACCAAAATCAACGAGAAATTTTTAAAGTTCTTTAATGATGTGGTTATTCTCGAAAAACTTGACTTTCTTGAAAGCTACTCGTTTTTAATGTCTTCCAACCATGAACAGGAGACAGCTTTAGGTGTATATAATAGTGAAAAGATCGGTACAAGTTATAACTTACTGCACTGGCTTAATCATAAAGGGGACAAAAAGGTTAATCACTTCCGCAGTCCGGTTCCCGTTGAGAAAAACAAAACCATCATTCATACCCTAAAACCCGCGATCTGTTACTATTTCCTTGAGAAGTATTTCGAAGATCTTTTTGAACATCTGTTAAACGCTAATCATTATGCATATCTGGTTAACCGGAGATTACTGGATAAAAACGAGCTATTCTGCGAAATCGATTTTTTAGTACGAACCGAACAGAAGTTCTATTATTTTGAAACCAAAACGAAACTGTCCAAATTCTACATCGACGACTTTTTGAAGAAGGTGTCCAAAATGATTGATAAGTTCAAACCAATGACAGATAGAGGTATTGAGATTGAATTTGTCTTGGTTGGCGGCTATAGTGATCCCAACGTAAGTGATTATCAATATTTCATTACCAACAATGAAAATAAAGAAGGCGTGATTTATAACACAGCAAGGGCGACACTTAACACGAAACCCTATTATTTTAATGTTCCGGTTCCCGACAAAGAAGGAAAAGAAATCATTTGTATCGCCGAGCCAGAATACGATAACCTTCAAAATCTTGTAAGATCTATATGCCCGAAATAAAACTACCTATTACAAGATATTATGGTTCAAAACGTAAGTTAGTAGGACGTATTTGGAATGAAATTGAAAACCTTGGTTTAGAATTTGATTCCGTGCTCGATCTGTTCGGAGGTACGGCTATTTTTTCTTATTATTCTAAGGTTAAGGGCAAACAGGTTACCTATAACGATATATTTAGTTTTAATACGGCTATTGGTAAAAAATTGATTCAGCATAATTCTAACGAATTAACTTATGAAGAAGCCATCTCGCTTTTAGAACCTCAGCAGGGATATCCCTATCAAAAAATTATTCAGGAAAACTTTCAGAATATATATTTTACAGATACAGAAAACAGGCAGATAGATATTTTTATCCAAAATGCAAACCTGCTTGAAAACGAGAATAAAAAACTGAGTGCCTATTATATCCTATTCCAGTCCTGTATTATAAAAAGGCCATACAATTTATTTCACCGGAATAATTTGAGTATGCGGCTTAACTATAATGGAGGCAGCTTTGGCAACAAAAAAACCTGGGAAAGAACCTTTGAGGAACTTTTTTTACGCTTCCTCAACGAATTGGATGAATTTACGTTTGATAATGGGCGTAATAATTTAGCCGTCAACTTCAGCGCTGCAGATTGTTTAGAGACAGCCGATCTCGTTTATATTGATCCGCCATATTTCAGCTCCAGCCGCAATCATACGACCTATCACTCTAAATACCATTTCTTGGAAGGATTGGCTAACTATAATCGTATCCTTGAACACATCAATCATACAAAGAATAACAGGGAAATCACTATCAATAAAAGCGATCAATTTGAAAAACCTTCTACATTTTTAACAGAATTGGAGCAATTGATTCTGCGCCATAACGAATCAATTATTGTAATCTCTTATCGTAACAATGGGATCCCAAGTGTGCAATCTATAAGCGACCTGTTGGTGCGGTGTAGACCAGACCGACAGGTCTTTACTTTAGATTTAGGTCTGTATGGCTATGCTCTAAACAAAGGAAACCAATTTAATAATGAGTTTTTGATTATTGGGACCAACGACCCTATTTAACAAAACTATTGGTTGGTCTTAGTGTGATTTTGCGCCGCTCGGATGGGATGGACATCACGGTGATATGGAAGGAATATTGGTGGGTGGCGATGGAGGCTTCAATCGGTTATGAGGACGATTGGCTTCTGGAAGGAGGAAACCTGTCGAGCCTGCCGCTCGGAATTAAGGTACGTCGGTTGTGGTTGAATAAGTATTGAGTTTCAGTGAAACAAAAAACCTGCTTATAGGATTGAAGCAGGTTAGAATATCATTAGTATAATGATATCAAATCATTCAAGAGTTTTCTTTGCGTTTAATACGGCCTCGTAATCCTCCAAAAAGTTCGACATTTGTAAAGTTCCCTCTACCAAAGGAAGCCGGTCAAGAAATTGATCGGCTTTATTTTTAAACCGAAAACCATGTTTACCGTTTACGTATTGCATTCCGAAAAGTACGGCAAAATCTATATTGGATATACCTCCAACCTGCAAGAAAGGCTGAAATCCCACAACGAGCTCGGAAAAAAGGGCTGGACAGTCAAATTCAGGCCGTGGACACTTGTGTGCTCATCAATGCACGCCGCGCTGGTTGCGCTTAATAAGGAAAGAAATCCTTCCGATGGCCCCCGTGCAGCCTCGCAAACGGGACAGGTCGGGCAATCGGTGCTTTTATCATACGTATGCCCGGCGGCACAAACTTTCATCCGTTTCATCAGAACATAATTATTGATCTATAGCCTGTTTTAGCGGCATCAATGAATGCGTTACAGTTTGCCTTTAAAGGTCTGATGGAACCTGCATTTTCATTGCCTTTTGCGTCAGGCACTGACATCGCAGGTTTCATGGATTCAGTTGCGTTCACAGATTTCTCTGAGCTTTTCCAACGCTTTGGGATAGGTATTCCGAAAATATTCCACCATCTGATCGTTCACGTCGATATCAACGGTCACAGTAGTTGAACCGTTATGGCCTTCAAATGCATAATTTTCAAAACCTTGCCAATCTTCCGCCACAGGTCCTTCCGTAATTTCATTCTCACCGTCCAAAATGCCTACATATTCGATGGAAATATAGCGATTTGGGATATTCTCCCGGATATAACCCACCATTCCTTCCCGTTTTCCCTGCTTATCGGTGCCCACAAACAATACTTTAGCCCCCTTTTGCCAGGTTCCTTCCATATCTCCTCCTTCGTAGTCCGAGCTGGGGTTAAATACCGATGTCCACTGCTTGAATGTTTCTTTGCCGATCATTTTGTCGTACACCGTAGCCACGGGGGCATTGATCGATGTCGTAAATTGCATCCTTTCCATCGTAATCTGTCTTTAAGGTTTTTTACATATAAACTAACCTAACAAAGATAGGGACCAATTGTTGAACGATGCATTGGTACAATGCGCCAATATAAAGGGGTATTTGCGACAAAAACACGAGTCAAAACCATCCTGCAACTCACCTTCCAAATAACAAGGCCATCAAGTCGTCTTTCCGTTGGGACGATACTTCGATTTCCATCCCATCTGCCATTTCCAGCGTACCGCCATTCCCTTTACGATAGCGATTGATGTAGTAAAGATTGATCATCGAGGAACGGTTGACCCGCAGGAAGGTATCGGCTGCCAGTGCACCCTCAAACTCCTTTAATGTTTTCGACACCACGATTTTCTTTCCCTCGATGAGGTAAAACGTACAATAATTGCTCATAGCCTCAATGCGGATAATGTGGGATTTATCTACAAAGTACACCCCTTCTGCGGTGGAGAGCGACAATCTTTTGCTCGCAAATTCGCCCGAAGGTTTGGGCGCAGCTATTGTTTTTTGGGCCACACGGCTTTTCAACCGAACAATCGCCTGACTCAGTTCGTCGTCTGCGATCGGCTTGAGCAGGTAGTCTACAGCACTCAAGCGCAACGCATCTAAGGTGTACGAATCATACGCCGTCGTAAATATGACCTCAAAGGCAAAACCGGAGAGCCGCTCCAAAAACTGGAAGCCATTCATACCCGGCATTTCTACGTCAAGAAAAAGTACATCCGGCTTGTGATTATTGATCTCAATAAGTGCAACTTCGGGATCGTAGAAAGTGGCCACAAGGGAGATATCCGCTTCAAAATATTGCAACTTGTGAGCCAGCAACTTGCACCCCCGGGGTTCGTCATCCAAAATAACTGCTTTGAGCATATCGATCAAGGTTTAGTGAATATCTAGTATACTGAATGGCGTCAATACCAGCGGAACACACAATACCGCTTTCGTTCCGCTCAATCCGTCTCCCGCCAGGTTCGTCAATTCCAGCTTTCCAGTCGTACAACCTGCATTCCGATTGATCAATTTAAGGCGTTCTTCAATCGTAGCCAGCCCCATTGATGCTTTCTTATAGGGATGATTCGGTTTTGACCGTGATTTTCCCAATCCCATTCCGTTGTCGACAATGGTAAAGCAGATACTACTTCCATCCTGCTGGACGGTAACCTGTATCTTGCCCCGCCAGTTTATCTGCTGCCGTATCCCGTGATGGATGGCATTTTCGATCAGCGGCTGTACCAGCATCGGAGGGATAAAAAGATTCTTCATATCAGGGTTTCCTATAACCGAAAAATCATAATCGAACTCATTATTGAACCGCAATGCTTCCAATTCCACGTATAAATTCAGCGCTTCCCACTCTCTCGCAACACTCACGTAACTGTAGGCCGAATTTTCGAGCACCAACCTGTTCAGCTTGGCAAACTTCTGCACCAAACGACTCGCTGCTTCTGCATCTTTCTCCAAAATATAGGATTCAATGGAGCTAAGCACATTGAATATAAAATGCGGATTCATCTGTGCGCGGATAGCCTTTAATTCGCTTTCGGATAAGCGTTTTTGGTAATCTGATTCCAATTTTTCCTTCCGCTCCGCTTCGATGCGTTCCATCTGCGCGGTTACTTCGGCGGTTTTCAACGCCAGTTGCTGCTTCAAATCCTCATTGAAGGCAATCTGCATGGCGTTGAGCTTCTTTGATTGATCAAGCCGATACCGGAAGACACTGTATGCAATCAAAAAAAACAGGATGATAACGACTCCGTAAAACCAGGGAGTCTGCCAATACGGTCCTTTGATATGGATCGGAATTTCACTTAGGTGCGTATTCCAATTGCCCATGTAGTCACCCGTACGCACCAGAAAACGGTAATCGCCTCTGCTGATATCGGTATAGGAGACCGAAAAATCTGCTTTCGCCAGACGCCAGTCTTTATCCACCCCTTCCAGCATAAACGCAAATTGCATTTCATGCGGGTCAATGGCACCGGGGGCAGAGAGGGTGAGGGTAAAAAAGTTCTGTTCATGATCGAGTTCGATCGGCCCTCGCCGCAGCAGGTGGGAAAAATCCTGATCATGCACAAAAAAGGAGTTAACTACCGCTTTTGGAAGCGTTCTTTTTGCCACTACATCGGCGGCACGCCCCATCACAAAACCCCTATCGGTAGCCATCACAACGGTGGAGTTTGAATTGGCAGCGCAGGTTTGCAAGGCGATGTGCCGGGGAGGAACAATGCCCTGCCCGGGTTGCAACTGCTTGAATTTTTTAGAATCGGTATCAAACACCATCAGCCCATCTTCCGTAGCAATCCAAAGGTTACCCAGCGCATCTTCCGACGCGTCATGTGGGTTTTGCCAAGGTGTCGGATTGGTATTCGGAAAGTTCTGAAACGTGTAGCCGTTTCCTGATTTTTTGACGTTGGAAATCCCCAAGTATTCGGTTACCACCCATACAGACCCGTCCATTGCCGGTACGATAGCCCGTACGGTATTCGATGGAATGGAGTTAGACATTTCAGTCCGGAACCGATCAACGGTGACCAACTTCTTATCCGAAATATGCAATAAACCGAAGCCATCCGTACCTACCCATATATCCCCATTCATGTCTTTGGTCATGCAAATCAGTTTGTTGTCGGGCAGTCCATTCCCCGCATTGGTTAACGTCAGGGTTTGGTCGGTACAGTTGTATTTATAAAGCCCCGAATTCCAGGCAGCAATCCATAAATAGGGCGACCCGTCAATCGTATCCGAGACAACATTTCCGCAATCGGCCTGGCGAAAACCATAGGTGTCTCCCCGGATGGGCAAGGGATACGGGGGTTTGCCGCCATCCTGTATCCAAACCCCTTTATCGTATGTAGACAAGTATAGTTTCCCTCCGATTTCGGTAAAATTACTTGTCCACAAACCATTCAAGTCGTAACGCTTGACTGTTCTTTTCTCCCTCTTGTCGTATAGCTGTATATGGGATGCCGTACGGTACCACCACCGGTCGCCCCCTGCCATGCGCAGTTGCTTGATTGGCTCCGATAAGGACAGGGAATAAAAAGACGAAAAACGGTTCTGATAATCCGAATACCGGATCAGGCCTTTATTACGTGTACCGATCCAGATCGTACCTCCTGCGTCCACGTGTATTGTCGCAATGATATCACTCGTGGGGTCTTCTGGGGTTAGTGTCTCCCAATCCAACAAGCTACAGGCCCCGGTAGTCCGGTCATAGCGGTATATCCCTTTTGACTGATGCCCCGCCAGCACTGTATTTCCCCGGATGGCCACGGCATGGATCGCGTTGTCATAGACCCGATCGTTAGGGCCAATGCCCAGCAAATCCGTACGCAGTTCACCGGTTTTCAAATTCAGGCTGCAAAGGTTATAATCGTAATAGGAAAACCACAGGATGCCATCGTGTTCTGCAAAACTGCCGCAGCCATTTTCATCGACCCAGGGTTTTGCTTCCGGTTTTAAATTATATGCTTTTGTGACTCCCGTTTTCGGGTTGACGCAAAAAATACCGTGATGCCGGGTACCTACCCAGATAGTACCGTCTTCCGCCCGGAAAAGATCATAGATAGATAGCGGCCCAAGGGAGTCGGGCACCAAGGTAACCTTTGAAATCTGCTTTGTGGATGCATCCATCTTCAGCACACCGGTATCCTGCCCACCAAACCAGATATTGCCGTCCGCATCGGATACGACATCGTTAAGCATCCGTATCGAAAGGGTATCTCGGCCGTCCCAATAGTAGGTATAATTGGTAAATGCCCGGGGGCTGGGCAGCGATTTGTCATAATAGCTCAACCCACCCGTATAACTGGTAATCCACATCCCGCCATGTTCGTCCTCGTAAATGCCCGAGAGGTTATTACTGGAAATAGAGGCTGGATTTTGGTGGTCGTGCGTAAAATTCTTGCTATTGACCAGGTCGAACAGGTAAAGCCCCTTATTGGTTGCCAGCCATACAAACCCTTCACGGTCGGTGATGATTCGCCGGATGGCATTACCCGGTACCTGTCCTTCTTTCGTAAACCACTCAAAATTGTAAAGACGTTCCTGCGCGCTGCTCACGTGTATGAGCATCACCATCATCAACCAACCGGGTACTATCTTTGCTATCAACGCTTATCGACCTACGTAAATATCCAATTTTTTCCACTCAAATAAAAAGAAAATAACAATCCGTTAACTGACCAGTGCGCAGATGACTCCTTTGAATGAGCGAAACGAACCTGTTATTGAGGGAATGGATAAAATGGCCTTCCCTTATCGCAGGGCAGTGTCCGCTCATTCAACCCTACCCTTTACGCATTGTTAAAAAACCAACAGGCCACCGCGCTCGTAGTTTCAATAAAAATTACTCCCCATTGATGATTAAAACTGCCATGAAACCGATTTCACGTGCGATCCGCTTACTTTAGATGGCCACCTGGATAAGTACTCCTGCCTTACACGCTCAACTTCCCGTACAGGATTCGCTGCAACAGCTGCTCAATGCCCATCCGCAGCATGACGATCGCCGTGCCGAATTGCTTAACAGTTTGGCTTTTTTTACATACCTAAATCAAGCAACTTTGGCTGTATGGCGCACTGTTGATTGTGTTACTTATTTCGCTGGGCGGATACCTACTTAGCTAGTCGCGTATCCAACGGCATACAAAGAAAAATCGATTGGCCTGGCAGGGATCGAAAACAGTTACCCGCGCACAGCTAATCCTGCCCCTGATCCCTGCAACAGAACCGTCTGTCGTACAATAGGGACGGAATACGGATACGGCCGGATTTCATTGCCTGCGAATCGACTGGGCCAAGCCCCGGTTGCCCTCCGCTGTTCCCGAGGCTACGCCGACCGCATATTCATACAGCGTGTCGTTCTTGACATTTTTATCAACAAATACGCTGTTCACGGCTGTTGTACCGATCTTTGAAAACTCCGCCTGCCCGGCCGCCTTTCGGTAAATAACATACTGCTTTCCGGCGACCGTTAGCGGAACAGGCCACGCAACCTCAATCCCGGCAGTCAGGTTGCGCAGGTACAGCTGAGTGGGTGCCGCCAATTCCTCTGTCTGGTCTGCGGCAAGTGCAGTATTGGGCGAAAGGATACTTTGGTTGCCCCAGGCATCCACTGATGCAACAGCGTATTCAAGGGCCACCGTTTTATCGACCGTACTATCGGTAAAAAACGGGAGTTTAAGCAGTTCCGGCGAGATCACCTGGTAATTTTCATCTCCTTCTTTACGCCTATACACGACAAATCCCGCCACGTTGTCGTCCCGAAGCATCACGTTATCCCATTGGAGAGAAGTCCCATCCACCGTATGGCGGGCCTGGATGCCCCCTGGCGCGGTCAATACAACCGGTTGCCGAAGGGTTACGGAAGCCACTTCGGAAGTATCGCTAACCACCTGATGCAGGTTGATGGACTGCAACGCATAGTGTAACTGTCCGGCCTGTTGCACCGAAAATGTCGTATCGACAAACACGGTATCCTGTACAGGCGAGGAGATGACTTCCATATTCGTCGCCGAGGTGCCCCTCAGCACATAGTAACCAAATAAATCAAGCTCATCTCCCGGCTGCCAATTGATTTTTATTCCTTCTGGCGTGACCGACGCATTTACGACCCTCGGTGCCGTTGGTGGCAGGCTATCCACGCCTTTCTTATAACCGCTCACTTCGGAAAAAGCCAGCGGGGCACTTCCCGGCAGATTCAGGATCAGCGGCCTCACCTTGTAGAAGTACGACGTGGCATTGATCACCCGTGTATCCAAATAACGGGTTTCCGTAGCCGGAATGGTATCCAGTTCCACATAATCGGATCCTACCTGACGGGATTTCAGAATCTGGACGCCCCCATAAACCGCCTGCCGGGGAAGCGGATCCCAGGTGAGCAATATGCCGCCCAGCGTGTCGGCCGTTTTCAGGTTGCTGATGCGGGCAATCTTCGCCGGCTCCACAGCAATCGTATAAAGCGTATCGGAAGCCGGGCCCTCGTTGCCGGCGAAATCCGAAACACGCATAAAATAGCGGTAGCGTTGCCCGGGTGTAACCGTTTCGCTGAAATAAACCCGTGTGCTGTCGGAAACCCCATCGGTTGCAACCAGCAACCTCGACACCTGCTGGAATTCCGTATCGCCGACACTCCGGTAAACCGTTGCAAACGACGGCATCTCCCCTTCAAAATGTTGCGCTAATGAAAACCAACTAACGGAAACTGTACTGTCCGTTGTTAAAAAGGTGTTTCCCCGGTACCGCTCACTCAATGTGGGCAGTCCGGCCTTTACAACGGCCTCCATCTGCTTTGCTTCTTTTCCGTCCTGCTGCCAGGTTATCCGATAGGACGACGAAACCCCGGGGTCCCGATCGCGGTCAACAAAAATCAGTCCCAGCGCCTCCTGGATTTCCGTACTGATCAGCAACAGGCCCAACGTGTCGGGGCCGGTGCTTACCAGCCGGTCATATGCTTCCTTTATGGTACGTACGGACAGCTTGTTCAATATTTCTGTGGTAAATGCGCCGGTCCGTTTCTCCAATTCAGCCGCGGATGCCGGAAAGGTAACCACGCCAATCCGTTTGTAATTCTGCATTTGCCCATCGGCCCGCTCGACAACAAACGATTCATTTTCCCTTAGAAATCCGGTCGGACGGGAGTCGTCCAACAATGCGCCCACCAGTACCAGGGTATGGTCCGGTCCCGGAAGCACCAGTGGAAACGATTCGTCTTGCGCGATTGCGCAAAGCGGCAGAAAAAAGATTGCTAAAATCAGTTGCTTCATATTCTCTAATTTGAACAAATATTACCGTCGTTACTTCGGCCCAATCCGACGCCGAGGTCAATGCCATTGTGGGTACTGATCTTAAAGGAGGCATGTGCACCGATACATATCCGTGCTCCGCACGGGAAAATGAGTTTCTTCCCGATTGAATTGCAATCCGCATCGCAGCCAATCCTCGCCTCAAAAGCGCCTGCGGCTTTACCGGCCAGAAACCAACCTTCGTAATCACTGTAACCACCGGTAAACATGTAGCAGGCATCAAATCCTGCTCCGATGCATGCGAAAGCCAAGCAACCCTCGGCACCCGCGCTCAGTGACCCCGCCAGCCTGAACCGGTAATCATTGGCGGCAAAATTCAGCAACAGCAATACATCCGAAGTCGAATGAAACCATGCCTTTCCGCTCACCACTTTCAGGTCGAATCCTACCGCCTTTTCCTTGGGCACCCCGATGGAACTCTGCGTGTGCAGATACACACCCGAAAACGTATAATCTCCACCGCTGGCATAGAGGTCTTCGTCGAGATACCGGAAATATCCCGCGATGTCGTCGTTCCGGTATTTCGGATCCCAGATATTGACACCCAATGCATATTCGCCATAATTGTGGATGAACCCAAGCAGGTTAACATCGGTATTCACACCCAGGAACACATAACGGTCGTCCGGATCCCACTTGATGCGGAGTAGCCCCTGGAGCCGGGCGGAAGCCACTCCTTTGATCGGCTCGATATCGGAATCGACATGGATGGCAAAGAACTTACCCGGCATGTTCAACGTTACGGATGCATCCACCAATTTGAAGGCCGTGCCTACCACCACCCCTACCTGGCCCGTAATAATCGGTCCCGATTCCACGGTGAGGCTGATCGGGTTCAGCTCCACCAATGCCCGCATGCCGGTGATGGTTGCTCCGCCGTTGATGTTGATCATGAACTTCTTGTTGGCCGTATTGTAGCTGAAGCCTCCACCCACCCGGGTGATTTCCACAATCCCGATCGGAATGGAAATACCGGATTTGAAGCTTGCCCCGATGTCTACGCCCCCACTCACCTTATAATAGTGGAAGTTTACCTCCGCATTGATGGGTGTACCCGGTATCCCGAGCTTCCCGCCTCCTTCAAATCCATTTTCCTTCAGTCCCACCGTTACGCCCACCTTCATAACCGCTACCGACAGCTCACCGCCGATGGTGCCCACCGAGAAGTTTGTTCCCCCATTGGGGTTGGCCGTAAACCGGATGTCGGAAGCGTTGAACTTAAGCCCCGGGAATTCAACCTTGAACTCACCTTGTACGCTTATGGCAGGCGCTTGGCCAGAAAGCGTACTGACCGTAAGGGTCTTGATCTTAAATTTGGCAAACGCCAGATCGGCATCGTAATTCACCGGCGATTCCAGCAGGAACCGTCCGTCTGTCTGCACCTGGAACGAGGGAATCTTGATGGTCTTCGTGATCAGCTTGTCGAATTTCATGTTGGCGCTGCCGGACAGGTAATAGACCTGGAGATTGCCAACCCGTCCGAAGCCCAAGGGGCTGCCGCCCGAAGTCAGTTGGACGATATTCAGCACATTGACACCTTCATTGGGGAAGCTGAATTGGCCGCCGTACAGCGCGTCTTTGCCGAAGCTCAGGTTCGAAAATTCAACCGTGGATGCTCCGGATTTGGGAAGTGTAAATTTCAGCTTTCCCCCTAATTTGAATCCATTTTCGTTGAACAGCAAGGAAGTAAGCGACGCACTCCAGTCAGCTATTTTCAAGGTAGGAAGATCGGTGGTCTTCACTTTCACCGATTGGATACGCAATTCTTTGCTGATACTGAATTTCTCGATGGCCACAGACATGCCTGAAATCGGACCCATCGAAGGCGTTGAGATAGAACCGACGAGGTCCAACCCGGTCTGTCCGATAGTGGATTCCGATAGGCTCAGCGTAAGCGAAAAACCATAGAGGTCCATGGACACATCCCCGGCTTGGTCGGCCACCAGGCGCAAATTGGAAGCAGTACTTCCACCCCGATCTCCGGCGCTGCTGAAGATCACCACCTGATCTGCCCCTGCATCCACTGCACTGACATACAGCGCTTTCTGCTGAGGGAAGGCAAAACCGCGGCTCCCCTGTATCTGGCCTACATCCAATCGCAGCTTACCCTGAATCACCCCGTTGCCCTGGGCATTGCCTTCGACCTTGATCTGCGGATCACCCTGAAGTACAACAGGCAGATAACCAAATATTTTCAGCGGCAGATTCGTAACATCGGTTTGCACCTCGTTGCCTTGTGGCGTAGGATTCCCCTGTGCGTCGAAGGTGACGTTGACATTGGCAAAAGGCAGCGAAACCGATGCCCCATTTCCGAACCACGCCGTCGAGGGTTTGAGATTCACGAAACGCCCGCTCCATTTTTCGCCGTTCCCGTCGGGAATCCGTTTGTCTAATTCGATGTCGAAGCCCAACAGCTTGGAAATGTTCTTTCCGCCTCCATCTTCCAAATTAAAATTCAGTTCCAGTTCGGCTCCCGGCTGGATGTTCCGGTTTTCCTTTTTGGAGAGGTAACCGTTTTTAGCCGCCCGGACCACCTGTTCACCCGCTGGAAGGAAAAACTCGTAACTTCCATCGGCTTCGGAAAGGACCTGGAGGTATTCCCGGCCCTCTACCGTTACCTTTGCATTTTCCAACGCGTCTCCACCCCCGGTTATTTTTCCATATAGCCGTACACCTTTTTCCAATTCAAGGGTCACCTCGGTAATTTTTCCAGTTTCGTTGACCTGGATCGAACGTTGCAAGGTAATCAGTCCTTTTCCCGCGGGAGGAGTGACTGTTACGGTCGCTTGCCCACCAAAACCTTCATATAGCCATTTGCCTTCCGCATCGGTCACCTGTGTCGAATCAAACAGCTGCACCACGGCCCCCGGAACCGGCGTACCGCTTCCCTGTTCCACGACGGTAAAGCGTACCTTACCTACCCGAGGCAACATCGGGCCGATGTCGCCCAGGTCGGTTGTCTTCGTGGCGAATGAATACTGATTGGCGTTAAATGTAGCCAGAATCTGGGGAGCAAAGGCCGTGTTCAGCATCTGTTGCTGGCTTAACACAGGAGCTTCGGGTTCCATGGGAGCCGGGCCGCCACGCAGTGCACCCGGTAGCTGCGTAGCAACAGCCCCGCCGCCGTTCATCGGACTGCCGACCGCAAATCCGAACATGGCCGGGGAAAATACCTCACCGGCAGCAACCGCCTGCTGTACCGTGGGTGAAGACTGCATGCTTTCAACCCATGCCCCCGGACTGGCCATATTCATCATCACATCGGCACCCGGCGCTACCGTGGTTTTTTTCGTCAGCTTCCTGGCCGCTTCCTTCAATAGGTTTTTCGTTTTGCCATCGACCACTTCGCCACCCAGCTTGACAGGAAACTCCAGGGTAAGGTAACCCTCTTTCTCGACAACCAACGTATGATCGCCCTCGTAGAAGCTCGTCTGGAAGATGCCCGTCTCCCCCGTGTCAAAATAGGTGGTGCTGCCTTTAAAGTGAACACGTGCCGATGGAATGCCATTTTTCTCTCCGTCAACAATCCGACCCACCAAATTAAATACTTCGGGCTGGATGCGGAACGCTACGTTGGGATTTTCTCCTTTCAGCGCCTTCACCTGCCTTTCTTTGCCGTCGGCAACTTCCATGTTGCGGTAGTTGTACGGAACATCAACCAGTTTTACCGTATAGTTTGCCGAATCTGCCAGAAGTGGAAGGTTGCCGATGTAGAACTGACCAGCACTATCCGTTTTAACGGCATATGGTCCATATTTGGAACGGATCTGTGCATCTGTCAGGTCGCCATCTGCTCCCGCTAATGCGTACGAGAGAGTTGCAGCACCGACGGACTGCCCGACGGATGCGGATACTTCCTCGACGGCTACTGCATGGGATATCCCGTCGCTGCTCAATGCGGCACCGATCGCCATCGGATTGGCGTTCGATCCGGTAGCATACGACACCGTGCCTGCATTGCCGCTCAATCCGCTCCCAACGAAATTAAAGTTTGCCTGACGGACATCTTGTCCTACCTGTATCAGTTGGCTGCTAGCCGCCGCACCGGCATGCTCATGCACGACAGCCTCCGTATTGAACGAAACCATGACCACAGCACCTCCCACGGGAATCATCGATTCGCCCGCTTCAAGAATCACCTCTCCCTGCACACCGGGTTTCGCCAAACTGCTATTAAATTGCGGCTTGGCTACTAAAATACGGGAAGCACTTGTTTCCGGATCGGTCAGCCGGATGGTCGACGTCCGCTTTTGATAGCTCGGTGCCAGCGGCTCCAGTTCTACGTAGAGGCTTCCCTCGTAGAACAGTTTTCCCACCGAAAATTCGATTGCCTTTCTGATATTCCCGCCTGCCTCCACACGTTCGTCGGCCACGGGAATGTATTTCCGCCCGTTCACCACAACGGGATTTTTCGCTTCACCCGTTAAGTTGCCCTCCAGTTGCAGATAGGGATGCTGATCCACTTCGCTGGCGAGGCGGAATACCCTGAACCGCATACCGGGGTCTGCAACATCTGCTGTCGGCTGTTCCAGTTCCATTTTCGGAGTCAGCCGATAGGTCCGCGCAAGTACAAGGATTTCGCCGAGGTTGATGGTTTCGAGCGAATCCAACTGGTTGGATGGCAATGTGTATTCATAAGGCTCAAAGCCCGGACTCTTTATGGACACTACCAATCGATCGTAACGTTTTTGCCCTTCGTAACGCGGATTCAGTAGTTGCAGCGAAAAATTGCCTTCCGCATCCGTGCGGGCTGTGGCCAATATGGTCGAGGCGGGATCATTTCCCGTCCGGGTATTCACAGGCTGCAAGTCTTGGAGGGTCCTATTGCCCGCCATTACTCCTGCCGTTGCCGAAATCGCTGTCGGTGCAGCGACCGACCTATTAACACCTTGCGGGATGTTAACACCTTGCGGGGCAACTACGGGAGCCACGGTCACACCGTTTTTCAGGGTCTGTTCCAAGGTGGTTTGGGTGCGGAGTCCCGCCCACGTGATATCCTGGCTGCGCGTTACGGATGTTAACGATGCGGTCGTCGACACCATGCTAAACGTGGGCACCGTTGTTTCATCTTGTACACCCGCCAACGTTACCGTCACGTTAGCCAACGGATGCCGCTGGCTTCCCGTATCCACCTGCACGGATTCATAAGAAATGGCCAGCGAAGACGACCCGGGAGCGCTGATGACGTCACTCGCTTCCGGAGGAGGGTTGAGAGTACCGTATGCATTTAACGTAGGGTCAGATTGGGCCATACCCGAAGCATTGATTTGCTGCGTCGGGTTACCACCCGTATACAATTGAACCAATGCGCTATTTCCGATCTGCGTTCCCTGCTGGACCGTGTTCTGCCCGACTGTGGACTGGACGGCCATCGCCGATGATGACAGGACTGCGGCACTCGCCTGAAATTCCCTAACATTTTGCGATACAACCCCTGACATCACGGCTTGACCTCCATACGATGAGGGTCCCTTTGAAAACCGTTCTTCCGACGCCTTGAATGCCCAGGAAAGTTTACCCCTAATGCGATTGGTGGCATATTCCACGTCCGAAGGTTCTTCCCGCTTAGGTGGGTTGGTTTCATCCGCTGAAGCCACCCCTTTTGAATCCCGCCCATAGGTGAATACGGTCACTTCACTCATTCCCTGATTACGGAAACTGATCGTACCATAGGGGTCGATGGCCTGCACCATCAGCGCATACTGCCTACCCGGTGTAAGTTGCGGATACTGTGGCCCGTAGAGCAGCATATTGGTATTCACGGTTTCCTCAAAAAAAGGCGGCGTGGTAGCCGATTGCATCGCATCGTTGGGGTTCCGGGGAGCAATGATCTCCACCATTTTGACCTTGTATTGGGTTAGGGGTGATGACCCCGGTGGGGTACTCCACGTGATGGGGAACGCCTGGGGGCCATCGGCTCGCAGTTCCTGTTCGTTAAACGGTTGGATAATGGTAGGTGGCTCCACGCTGCTGATCACCAACTGCGTACATCCCATCGGTTCTTCGGGGCTCAGCGGTTCGTGGGTATCGTAATCCAATGCGCGGACACATAGCTGATACGTGCCTTCCAACAAGCCCCTTCCCCGGGTGAAGTCGGCCTGGCTGATACCCGTGTATTGAATCTGGTTGTGATCAAATAAAAAAGCGATATCACTGCCGTTAAGCGTAACAACCTGTCCGGATGCCAGCTCAATAGGCTGCGGACTGCGATAGCCGGGGTTTACCCAAGCACCTATACCGTTGTCGCCGCTGATGGCCGCCGTCAGTTGCACACGGCGCACCGAGGTAGACGTATTGGTCAGCGTGAGCAACATCAGATCCGGTCGCGATGCATATTCGGTAATGCGGCTTTGATAGGGAGGTAATATCCGGATCGTCACATTAACCTGCCCCATGGCCGCGTGTGCAGCCACGAGTGCTACTAAAAAAAAGATGAAACGATACGTTAAGGATAATGTCTTCATAGCCCGAAATTGATTTGATATGCCAACTCCCCGCGTGTTTCGGTGAATGCAGGGTTTACACCCGTCACCACACTGCCAGGATTGTTGTTGGTTAAAAAGAATGATGCACGGATGGACTGCCAACCATTGATGCGGTAGTTCAGGTTCAGCGATCCATTGACGATCATACTCTTACCTGCTATCGTCTTTCCTTGCATCAGACTGGTGTTGATTCCCGCCTGCAATTGCGGTTTAGCCAGGCTGTAATTGCCGCCCAGCGAGACACCGTCATAGCTGGTTTCCGTACCGGCTCCTTCCATCGCGGTATGACTTACACTGGCAAAAACACTCAGCAGCTTCGCCGGGAAGCTAATGTTGTAGTTTAACAGGTATTGGCTGGTATGGATATCCCGATTTGCCGCTTCCTGTTCAAAATAACTGTTGTAATCTTTCATGCCGCTGAGGTTTACCGACAGCATCACCATGTGCACCATGCGCTCGCCCACCACGGTGTAGCGTGGCATTACATTGAACGTTTGGGTTGTCTGCACAATTTTCAGTGAATCGGCAAATCGCAGCGTATTGGGGCGCTGATTGTTGGAAAAGTTGCTGTAGTTGATATCGACACCCAGTTGATCCGTAAATTCAGCACCGATCGTACCGGCTCCGATGATGCGCTTGCTGGTTGCCTGTTTCTGCAGGTTCACGTTATCCTGCTGTATCCCCAGACTGGCATTGACACGAAACTTGCCATTAGGCAGCGTAAAATTCGGGTTGATGGTCAAATTCTCCACATCGTTGGCGAAGAAATAGGCACCCATGGTCTTGAAATCGGGTTCAATGCGGCGGTAGTTTACCTTGATGCCATAATTTTTCTCCCGGTAGCCAATACCCGCGTTGAAGGCCAAAAACCATTCCGTGGAACCGTTCACATCGAGCAATCCCTTCAGGCGCTTCAACATCGGGTCGGCAATCGAATCAAACGTAATGGGTGAATTGAGATCGCGGGTGTAGATACTCGCTGCACCTTCGCTCTCAATGGACAGTTTTTTGAATAACAGAAACTTCATGCTGTACCCAAGCACCGTGTTGGCCGCCGCCAGCACCCGTGTATTGTCATGCAGCGGAATACCCGGTCCGGAGGTACTATCGTCTTTGGCATGAAGAAAATTCAGATCGAAATGATTGGTAGCCGTACCGTAACCGAGTTTGGCGGCCATGCCTTTGCGGCTGAATGAAAACGGAACCAGCGACTGGGTCGTGGTATCGATGACCGTGGCGCGGTTAAGCCGTCCATACATGAAGCCTACACGTAGCTTGCCTGGATTGATTTCGAAACCGCCACCCAGCATGGTATGGCCAGCTAAAGTATAAGGCGAAAACGTGACGTTGCGGTAGCCCGCGTGCAGGGTGATCCACCTATAGGTAGGGCTCATCCCAAACTGGTTGAACGGCTGCCGGAACGAGCGTTCATCCTTGCTCACCATGAAACTGAAGGGGATGCTCCAACCATAAAGGCTTACCGTAGGGCTGCCGCTCAGTAGGTAGGTAAAAGGCTCACGGCGGTTGGCGATGCCGTTGGCATTGTAATAGATGCCCCGAAGTTCCAATGCGCCGGAGAACCCAAGTGGCCGCTGGGCTTCTAAATTAGAAAGATCTTGCCCATGCAAGGGTAAGGCCACCGTGACACCACTTATTAACAGGTATACAAACAAAAAGCTTTTCATAGTCAGGGGCCTTGACACAACTAATCTACCATGCTGAACATTGCCTTCACACTGCCATAGTCCTGTAAATTTAGCCCCAAGGTTGCAGCAACCGAACCGGGAATCAGCACATACCGGAATTGATAATCAGCTGCGACCATCGTCCCTCTGGACATTACCCGTATCGCACTTTTTGCGATTGAAAACTCAATATATTCACCGTGAGGAGAATTGAATGGTAATTTATAAGTCCCCAACAGCGTTCCCGTACTGCCACTCCCACCTTTATAAACCTTCGCATAAACAGCCACTACTCCTTTATCCGCTATATCTTGGGTCAACTGAGGTACATTGATGGTAAATTCTTCCCACTCTCCCTGCGGCATGTTCAACCACCCGCTATACGTCACATTCACCGAACCCGCCGGGCCCTGTGGACCCGTAGCACCCCGCGGACCCGCCGGACCCGTAGCGCCGCGGTCACCTTTATCACCTTTCGGGCCTGTGGCGCCACGTGGTCCCGTATCTCCCCTGTCGCCTTTGGCACCATTCGTACCTCTGGGTCCCGTATCACCCTTTTCTCCCTGCTCACCCTGTGTTCCTTGTTCGCCCTGCGGACCTACATCGCCTTCTTTCGTGCAGGAAACGGTGTAAAGGCCCAAAGCCACCAGCATTATTAAATACCGTAATGTTTTCATGGTTTCTTCGTAATAAAATGATCAGTTAATTTTCAAATTGAAATGTGCGCGATACGCTACGGTAATCCGTAGGGCTTATAACACTGGTGCCGGGCGTGCCACCGGGAACCAGCACATATCGATATTCGTAACGCATGATTGGATCTGCTTCCTGCACATAGGAAGCAGAATAGGCCCATGTGAGGCTAGAAAGACCGGGGTTTGACAATACCACACTTTTCAATAAGGCTGCCAGCGTGCGCAAACCCAAATCCGCCTGTTTGTCCGAATTTGAAGCTAACAGCTCAACCGTTTCTATCCAAATCTTTCCCTTTCCCAGCGAATACCGGAATTGCCAATATGAATGGGTATAGCCATCCACCAGATAAACCGCGCCGGAAGAACTGCTGGGATTTCTCAAATACACATAGACTTCACCTTGATCCAAAATTTCCGAAGTAAGTTTAGGCGCATTGATCTCCAGCCTGCCATCCGGCGTGATCGAAAGCGAGGTCGGGTCGATCCATTCGGAGTAAATTACATTTGCAATTCCTGGAGCGCCCTGCGCCCCCCTCGGTCCGGCAGGCCCCTGCGACCCGGTATCGCCCCGGTCGCCCTTCGGTCCCTTCGCACCGTTCGGTCCTGCATTGCCCCGGTTGCCTTTTGCCCCTTTTTCCCCCGCAGCGCCCCGGTCGCCCTGCGCTCCCTTCGGACCGTCCTTCCCCTGCTCTCCCTGCGGCCCCATTGCTCCCGTCTTCTCACAACCAGGTGAAAAACAGGCGATCATAACAACAAACAATACGGATCTGATCAAGTGAAGTGTCTTCATAGCTACGTGAAATTGATACGATGCATCGGTGATTCCGACACTGCCAAATAGCCAAATAATTTCCAATCGATTTCTCGGAATGAGTGAACACCCTATTTTATTGAGTGAACGCCGGGATTCGACAAGTTACGGCAACGAAAAACGCCCGCACGTTTTGTGCAGGCGCATCCAGATTGATAAGGGTGAGATGTAGGAACCGAATTACAAATTATTCAGCCAACTGATGTCTTGTTGGTTCGCTGGCTGCGGGGTAAGGGTGTAAAGGCCATTTGCCGCGATCGTGATATTTTCTTGTTTAGCAAAATATAGGTTGTCCTGTGCATCTTTCGCGATAACCGCGACCGAAATGATTTCCCCGATTGGCAGATTAGGCGTCAATGAAAAGCTTTCCGTACCGAACCACTCCATTGCCGGATCGTAGTTGAGACCTATCACTGCATTCAGGTTTTCAAATACCATCATCACGGCAATGTCTTGCAGGCCGTTTGCCGATCCCGGCGTCAATTTCACATGCACATACGTAAGTTGATCAGCGGGATAACCCAAAAACTTATCCACATTGATCCAGCCAAAAGTTGGGATATTGAAGTCGTACGAATAGGGCTGCACCATCGCCTGAGGCGACTCGTCAAACACCAACCAGGTAAACGAGTCGTCGTTCAGCAGATTCTCATCATAACGCGGTCCCTGATTGAATAAAATCATTCCGGCGGGGTCGGCCCCCATGCTGCGCGGCAACTTCACATGCACAGGATCATTACTCCATTGACCATGATCCGGATTGAGTTGTAATGTATTTCCGTTTTGGAGTGCCTGGATGTACAATTCGCCTCCCGATTCCAAAAGCTGCCCATTTGATTCTGTGGCTACTCCCGAAAGCAGCAGGTCCTTTTTAGTCAGGATTTCGATGATGCCGATCTCCACCTGACCCGATACCACATGGCCATCTTCGTCTACGAAAGCGTTGACCGGAAAACTGATTTCCGTGCCACCGGCACCTGTAATGACAAACCCGGCAGACGCGTCGCCGCTGAATAACTGAAGGGTTGCTCCATGTTCATTGTAAAACGCTGCAGCATTGATTGACTGGGGAGTAAAGTGCTCTTCACCTTTATGACAAGCTGAGAACAGCAAGGTACATGCTCCAACGATCCCGGTTACAAATAAAAACTTTTTCATGATTACTTTTTTTAGTTAAACCATTCAGCCGGAAACCACTTCCGACCCGTTTTATTCGTATATCAATGGAGGTAGTACATTGTTACCATCCGGCAGTAAAAAATGCACAGGCAATGAAAAAGAGAAAAATCGGGGACTACTGCATTAAGCGATCTGCCAGTTTCCGAGCCTTCCGGTGGTAATCGCTTTGGGAGGTAACACGTGTCGCGTAATGCCGTGCGTCATCCTGTTTACCTAAACGCCACAAAGCAACCGCCACAAAATAACGGGCATCATCGGCATATACAGCTGTTCCATCAGCAACGGGTTGCAGTATGTCAACACTTTGCTGGTATTTCTTTTCTCCGAGGTAGCTTAGGCCGAGGTAATACCGGTTCCGTACATTGGTCGTATCGGCATCAACCAACGTAGTAAGTAACTGGGTACTGCGGGCATAGGCTTTGGCATTGAATGCTTTCGCAGCTTCCCGAGCCATATCATCGGCGTCTGCGCCCCTTGTCACAGTCGATGGCATATCAGGTAAAGATTCATAATCAGTGGTCCACCAACCGGGTATGGTAAACACCCATAGCAAACACGCAGCTGCTGCCAACGGGATCAGCCATCGCACGGTTGTTGCGGATTTTCGCTTCCGTATCTTCGTGAAATGAGCCGCACTGACGGTCCGTAATGTTTCAGCTAATGTGGGTACCCCTTCATTGGCTTGAAGGCGCTTTGCAACGGTTTCCCGGAGCATACGCTGATGATCGGTTTCTATTCGCAAATCGACATCCCGTTCCAGCGCCTCTTCAAAACGCAGCCTCTCCTCCGGAGATAAGGTGCCGTCCAAATAATCCTGGATATGTTCAAAATAGTTATCCATGTTGTTACTGTTCACGGTTAAACAATGGATGCGCGTTCACCAATTTTCCCAGTTGTGCCATACATTCGCTCTTTTTCTTGCGTAGATAGCCATAGGTCAGTCCCAATTGCTCAGCCACCTTTTCCTGATGCTCTTTCCCCATACACGCCTTTATGATGTCTCGGCAGGTTGAACCCATCGTTTCAAGCACCTGCATCACTGCATTTTCCCGTTCCAGCTGATCTGCGTGTACATTGGCTTCCGTTTCATCGTTCCGTTCGAATGTAAATCCTTCGTCCAGTGATTTTGTTACGGGGTTGCGCGTCTTTTTTTTCAGCACATTCAACCATTTGCGTTTACAGACCGTTACCAAAAAAGCTTCGAAGGGGCACGTCAGCACGAATTTTCCATCGGCACTCAGCCGATAGATGTCTATCAGCGCTTCTTGGAGAATATCGGCAGCATCCGCGTCATTACCATTGTTATGGCTGATCATCCGAACAATCTTATTGGCGTATAGACGGTAAATCTCCGCAATCCCCTGACTGTCGTTATTCCGTAAATAGTTGATGAACCGTTGATCGGGATGCATGGTGTAATCAGATGCGATGGTGGTAAAAATAAAAAAAATTCTTACTTTTCAGCCAAAACATCACAAATCACAATTGGTATGCGGCCTGCGAAGGTTTTTGACACAAACTTTTCCATCGGGACGATGCCAAACCGGTTTCTTTACGAACCGTTTTTAAACACGTATGGAAATAAAACACTACCTAACGTTATGTACGCTTCTGACCATTTATGCAACCGCACATGCGGATGGTATTGACACCGTCCAAGCAAAGATTAACGTACAATTCCTTGGTAACCAAGCCGCATTCGGGGCAGACTTACCTGAACTCAATGGCATTCCGGGTGGGCGTCAACCCTTTTATACCTACTTATGGGATTTTGGCGACGGTCATTTCAGTACCGACGAAGCTCCCAAACATCAATATGCCGAACCCGGTGATTATGAAGTGACTCTCTATACGGTCAATAATTACGACAATGGCCCCCGACCGAAACGCCCAACGAGGAAGATTAATGTAGATTCAACCAAGGTAACACCGAAACCCATGGCATCTACTGCGGAACAGAACTTTTTCGATACCGATGGTACCTTTAAACTTTCCAAAAATGCCAATGCATTGCCTGGGCAAGACATGGTAGTCATTGCCGGAATAAACACAACCGAAAAAGGAAAGATATTCTTGCTGACCAACGAAAAGATTTTTGGGCCCGAAGGATTTGCCTATGCTGGTCAGACAACCTATAACGATGAAGTCGTCACACCGTCAACTGACCCGAAAAGCCTCGAAAGCCTATGGGCAGCGGTACCCAGCGTAACCGTAACCCAAAGCGGCAGCCCCGATTATGGCATCCGCGAAGAGCTGGACTTCAAAGGCAGCGAGGCTATCGACTATTTTGCCGAGCTGTATGGCAGCTATAAAACCGTGACATCCTATGAAGTTACGGGCAGGAACACCGCCCAGTTTTCGTTGATTAATTTGGACATCACCCCGGAAATGCTGGCGGATACCAACGCCACGGTGACCATTACCGGCGTATTCATCCCTGAAAAAGGCCCGGCGCGGGTACATCGGCTAGACGTACCGATTGTGACGTCCCACGACCCCAATAAAATGTCGCTTAAGCAATCCCGTCTGAGTTACCGTTTGCTATCCAAACGGAAAGAGCTGACTTACAAAGTGCAATTCCAAAACGATGGCGAGGGCGATGCCAAAAACATACGTCTTGAAATTAAATTACCGGAGATACTCGATCCGGCAACCTTCAAGTTACTTAACTTGTATCCCCAATGTGACTCCTGTACCACCGCGGAGCAAACGGCATGTTACCAATACAGCATCCAGGGTGCCGATACTTTGGTGTTCCACTTTAAAGACATTGCCCTACCGGGTTCTAAAGCAGCGGATGTGCATGACAAGGACAGTACCCAAGGGTTTATCCGGTTTACCGTCCGCCCCAAAAAGAAATTGCCAAACCAGTCGTTTAAAGGGCATACCGATATCTATTTCGACAAAAATGAACCCATCGTAACAAATTCCGCTACGGGCAGGTTCCGGAAAGGCTTTTCGCCAATCGTATTTGCCGGGTATCATCATTTCCTCCAAAAACCGGAACAGACGCATAAAGATGAAACGGTGAAAAATGGGCCATTGCTCGGCTTGGGACTTGCGCCGATAGCACCGTATCGTAAACTCTACTGGCAGGTAGAAGTGTATGCCAATGCCTACCGGACATCGGAATCTGCTACCGTTTATGACCATGGAGTGATTGAGCTTCCGGATCCCGGCACTGACCGCATCCAAAAATATGAATATGAGCGGTATGATACACATCAGCTTGCCCGATTCATTCAACTACGGATTGTGCCCCTGCACATACGATACAACGTCAATAGCTGGCTATCCGCCGGTCTGGGTGCCTTGGTAGAAACGACCATCAATACCCGGTATTCCGAAGCGCGCACCTATTATTTACTCACAGCTAACGGAGAAATGGCTACCCCGTTATCGCAATCGGACGAGCGGCTGGCCATGGGGCGGCTTCACGTACAGCCGTTTGCCGACGTCAATTTCGGACGGACCTATTTAGGTCCTGTCGTTGGATTACGGTATGTGTACGGTGGCAATCAGGGGCAATTCGGGCACGTGTATGCAGCATGGCGGTTTTAGAAAAGATCTCAGCGATACTTGGATGGCTCTTCCTGGGAAGCCTGTTTAGCTGTCAATATCCCGCGCAGTTGCCCTCCGATGGCAAAATTGCGGATGTGCCCACGGATACGTTTGCCCTACTTGACCAACTGGAAACGTTGGGTAATATCGCATATGATCATCCGGAACAGTTCATCCACAACCCCGATTCGTTTTTAAACCAGCTTACCGCTAAACCTGTAACGGCCGAAGGGCAAGAGATGTACGCCTGGCTGTTGCTGAATATCGGTTACGCCTTGCGGGAAAATGGAAATATCCTGGGAAGTACCCGGTATTACGAAATGGCGATAGAGTATTGTACCCAGCATAGCCTGAGGGAGCCCGATTTTGTCGCGTACATCGCCAAGCCGCTCGGCAATCTCTACACACAGATCGGCGATCTACAGAAGGCGCTGCATATCCATCAGCTTGCCATTGCCCACCAGAAAAAACTGGGAACCGTACAGCAACTCCCGGCACTGTATGGAAATATGGCCATCATTTACCAGCAAGCCGGTTTGCCCGATAGCGTTTTACTTGCCTGTACCCACGGCCTGTCCCATCTGCGAAAAAATGACATCCATGCAGCATTGCTCTACAACACCTTGGCACGCACCCATCAGGACCTCGGCAACCTGGACAGTGCACGGCACTATAACCACATGGCTCTCACGCTATTTTCCAATCGGCCGTTGCAAGAGGACACATTGATTTGGTACACCGCCGCTTTGCACCAGCAGAGCGTTCTGCAAATTCAGGACAACCAGTCAGTATCCGCCCAGCGAACCATCAACCGGGCTATTGCTCTCGCCGAAATGCATTTTCCAAACACCAAACAACGTGAAAAGGCAAAGTATTATTATGCGCGGGGGAACCTCCATTTGCTGCAGCAACGATTCAATCAGGCGCGGGAAGATTTCCAGCAAGTGCTGCATTTGTTTTCACCTTCCCCGGCCACTCCGCACCTCTTCCCCGACTATACCTTCACCGAAGCACTCTGGGCAACGGCACGGGCTTATGCAAACGTTCAGCCTGACTCCACAATTTATTATTATGTGAAGTCGATCGAAAACGCCTACTATACACAACAACTGATTGTCAGCAATCAAAGCCATTACCAAAACTCAGCGTGGAATCGCACGCTGCTCAGTGATGCAATGGCCTATCTGTGGCAAACGTACCAACAACAGCACAGTGAAAATATACGGCAGTCGCTCGCCACCACCATGCTTTGGATCACGGAATTGTCAAAGGGCAGACAGCTGCTTCAGGAAATCAACCGTTCCAACCAGTGGAACGACGCAGATTCCCTTCACGCAAACTTAAGAGGGAGATTGCAATTCATTTTCCGGACGCTGGCGGAAGAACATGACCCCGGGAAAAAAAAAGAGTTGGAACGGGAAGCGGACAACCTCGCTTACCGGCTCCAATTGGCAGAAAACCATTTTGCTCAATCGTTCTCCCCGCCTGATTTCGGTGCCTTCCATCGACACATTACCGCTTCATCAGAGGCTATGACGATCGTTAGTTACTTTGTCAGTCCGACCGGCGATGCCTATTGTACAAGTATCGCAAATAGCCAAACCGAAGTTTTCCATCTTGCACCGGAAATTTTTGCGGAATTACCCAACTTTGTGGCCACCTATTTCGGAGAAAGTCCGGTAGCCTATGAAAATGATCCGAACCGATACCGCGATCTCGCCTCGCAGCTGGCAACCCAACTGCTTCCGGCTATTTCGACCGCTCCTCATGACCGCATCGTCATTTCCGCCGATGGTCCGCTACTGACCCTCCCCTTCGATGCATTGTTCCATCGAGGACATTTTATTGCACAGCAGAAAACAGTCCATTATATCTATACGCTGTTGCTTCCAATACTTGATGATGCCGGTGGAGAAGGCTATCGTACCGGAATGTCCGTCTTTGCACAAACCCATTACCAAGATAGGGGACTGCCAGACTTACCCTTCGTGGCGACGGAAATCGATTACCTCACCCGGCACTTCCAGACCACCTGTTACCTGGATACGGCCGCCAATGATCATTCCTTCTCCCATGCATTGACCGAAGGAAAGCTGATTCACCTGGCAGCTCACGCCGTAGCTGACAGCGAAAACGGCCCCTATATTGCGCTCAACCAGCCGGTGACATTAAATCAGATACGCTACATTCCGGCAGCTTCCCCACTGATTTTCCTAGCCGCCTGCGAAACTGCTTCCGGAAACCTGCTTCCCGGCGAAGGCATGGAAAGCCTGAACAAGGCCCTCCTCAGTAAAGGTATTAAGGGGGTCATCGCATCCTATTGGGCGATAGACGATGCGACGGCCCCCTTGCTGACCCGGTTGTTCTATGAAGCACTTGCGGAGGCCCGCCGCCCTTCCCTTGCGCTGGCTACTGCCAAGCGTCGGTACCTGGCTTCGGCTCCGGCGGCGGCGCAAAATCCTTGGTATTGGTCATCGCTCCAGTTTACCGGTACAGACACCATTCTTTACCCCGACCAACGCCGGCCGGTGGTGGGAACACTGCTTGTCTTGAGCTGCATAGTAGCAGTGGGCGGTATCGGATGGTGGCTCTCAAAAGCCACGAAACGTCCATTTCACCGCAAACACCAAAAAGCCGATTAAAAGTTTGATGATTTCCATGACTAGTACTCCAATACTTTGATTTCCGTACGACGGTTTTGTTCGTGTGCATCTTCCGGGCAATCCACACCGTTGCTGCACCCGTTCACTAACTGGGTTTCGCCATATCCACGGGCAATCATCCTTCCACGGAATATTCCTTTTGATTCCAGGTAGTGCACCGCGGCTTCGGCTCGGTGTTGTGAAAGGCGCATGTTGTAAGCGTCATTTCCCCGGCTATCCGTATGGGACGAAAGCTCGATGCGCATCGTCGGATTTTGTTTTAGAATATTGGCGACATTGTCAAGCACCAATGCTGCATCCCGGCGGATATCACTCTTATCAAAATCATACAGGATGTTTTTCACTACCCAGGAAGCTCCCGCTTCCAGCATGCAGACACCAAGCTTTAGCGTTACATACAGGGTTTTGCTGCGGTCTAGCCCCCGGGTAGAAACCCGCTCGGTCTGCGAATATTTACCCGCTTGGTTGGCTACCACATTGTAAGTTGACTGAGGCTCCAATTGAAAAATAAATTTACCTTCAGCGTCAGACACCTGACTGATATTGAAATCATTACCCTCGTGGGTCAGCGTGGTATTGATACCTGAAATCTTCTGTTCCGTATCGCATTCCACGGTCTCCCCTACCAAGGTAAAACGGGGATCGTCGTGCAACAGTTCCCTGTAAATCACCTGTCCTGCGGCGGAAAAATCAGCTGCTGTGAGCGTAACGTCTGTTGTTTTGATGCCATTTTTATCCCCCTGAATGTGATAAGTCCCTACCGGCACGGCTATCAGGCGTTCTGCCTCGCCATTGGCATTCGTTGTGGTTATATGCTCCAATTCCGCTCCATGCACCGATACCTTCACACCGCTTAAAGCTAAACCTGTTTGCTTATCTTTTACGACGATGACAACATCCTTAGTTTTGGGCTGTTCAGAATTGACCGGAATAGTTTCAGTCAGTTGGGATGATACGGCTGGCTCAATATCCCGCTTTCGGCCGAAAGCATACTTGACACCGGCGGTGAAATTCAGCGCTTGCGTAAACGTACGGCGCAACTCGGGCTTTTCCCCAAAAAACTCATAAGGACTGTCAACGAAATGCACTGCTGTCAACGGTTGGACAACCGGTAACTCCTCCACGAAAAATTCAGCCGACTTGCCCCCAAAGCGTGCACCAAATGCACTTAAATAGTCTCCCTGTACAAAAACACTTAAATTACGTGCTACTTCGTAATTGAAACGGACACCCCCCACTCCCATCCACGCTAACGCCCTGTCAGCCGCGTTGGCCGTTTTGCGAATGATCAGGGATTGCGCAACCGTTCCTCCACGCGGATCGGTTGCTTCATAAACAAGCTGCCGTTCATAGTTGGGAAATTGCTGGAATAGTACACCGCCCTTTGCAAATAGTTCCAAAGCAAATCTACCGGTACAGAACCGGTAGCTAGGTCCTGCGGCTAATCCGATGTGTTGAAACCGCTTTGCCGTATGAAAGGTAGTCGCCATAAATCCATTCCTGAAAAACACGCTGTCATTACCCCATAATGGATGCTGCATCCACCGTGCATCGACACCAATGCCGAAATCACCACCGCCGAAATAATAATCGGCAAATGCTCCACCTACATATCCCATATTCGCCTGTGCGGTATCGCCATGGTAGGTACCCAACGTCGGACTTATCCCGCCGAATACGCCGATTTGCCACGGATCACGCTCCTGAGATTTTGCCGATTGATGCCACATCAGCCATACAAACAGTACCGCCAATGTCCCGAGTAAAAACTTCTTCATAACAAATTGCATTACGATTAAAAATTCTGTTCTTTTCCAGTATATCAACCCTAACTTCAGATTGTTACCTATGCCCCAACACCAAAAATTAATTTTGATTTAAAAGACAGATGTTTAAATTAGCATGGCAGAAACTTGTTAATTTTCAATTATCAAGGGTTAATTATTAATTATTTAAACCAATTCATCAATATCATGGGAAAATTCGTGATTTCAATGCGTAAGAATGGGGAATTTCAATTCAACCTAAAAGCCGGTAATGGAGAGGTCATCCTAGCAAGCGAAGGATACGTTGCAAAGACTTCAGCCATAAACGGCATCGAATCCGTACGTAAAAATGCGGCTGATGACAACCGTTATGAACGGAAGGAATCGAAAAACGGAAAGTTTATGTTCAATCTGAAAGCCCGTAATGGCCAGGTAATCGGCACCAGCGAATTGTATGAATCTGCTTCCGGGCGCGACAAGGGGATTGAGTCCGTAAAACGCAATGCGCCGGACGCCACTATTGAAGACCAAACCGTATAGTTTATACGCGGATTGGCAAGAAAACCTTTCTTCCGATCCGCTTTTTTTGCTAACTTGCACACCTTAGATTTTATAGCTATGAACGAGGCAGCAACAACAGCAATCCGGGTGGAGCAAACGCAGCATTCGAGGCTCCCGCAAGTCGATTTCAACAACCTTACATTCGGTCAAATTTTATCGGACCATATGCTGGTGGCGGAATACGCACACGGCCACTGGGAGGATGTGAGCATCGTGCCATACGGAAACCTGTCGTTGAGTCCTGCCACGTCTGCCTTGCATTATGGACAGGCGATTTTCGAAGGATTGAAAGCTTACAAATTTGCCGATGGAACGATCAGCATGTTCCGGCCCGACAAAAACAATGAGCGCTTCAACAAATCCGCCCGCCGGCTGGAAATGCCCGAGGTACCCGAAGAAATATTCATTGGCGGACTGAAAGCGTTGATCGATCTCGATCGCAATTGGGTACCAGGTACGGATGGTGCTTCGCTCTATATCCGCCCTTTTATGTTTGGTACGGAAGCAGCATTGGGCGTACATCCTTCCAACTCGTATAAATTTATCATCATCACCGGTCCGGTAGGTGCCTACTATAACAAACCCCTGCGGCTGAAAGTGGAAACACAGTTCACCCGTGCCGCCGAAGGAGGGGTTGGTTTTTCTAAGAATGCAGGCAACTATGCCCTCTCACTTCATCCTACGCGGCTTGCACAGGAAGAGGGATACGACCAAT
Source organism: Parapedobacter defluvii (assembly GCF_014642075.1). Taxonomy (GTDB): domain Bacteria; phylum Bacteroidota; class Bacteroidia; order Sphingobacteriales; family Sphingobacteriaceae; genus Parapedobacter; species Parapedobacter defluvii. The sequence goes on from NZ_BMIK01000022.1 coordinate 36,572, forward strand.
TGATGTGGACGGATGCCAAAGAACACAAGTACGTGGAAGAAGCCGGAACGGCCAATCTGGTATTTCGTGTAGGCGACACGATCATCACGCCATCAGCAGACACCATCCTCCATGGTATCACACGCCGTACGATTATCGAAATTGCCCGGCATTGGGGATATCAGGCGGAAGAACGCAAAGTGTCAGTCAAAGAATTGATCGACGGAATCGAAAACGGTAGTGTCACCGAAGCATTTGCAGCCGGCACTGCTGCCACACTTACCCCGATTACAGAAATCGGATACGAAGGCAAACGATACACCTTATCAGATCCCGCTACGCGCGAGTTTTCCAACAAAGTGCTGCAATACCTCAACGACCTGCGTTATGGCCGTATTGAGGATGAGTTTGGATGGAATTTTATTATAGATTGATTTAATCGCCGGTAATATAGGCTTTCATTTCCGCTACATCAGTGGGTTCAAACCACTGGGTTAACGGATCTTTCCGGAACCAGGTAAGCTGTCTTTTCGCATACCTACGGGTATTTTGTTTAATGCGGTCTACGGCCTCTTCCAGCGCGCAATTACCATCCAAGTACTCAAACAGTTCGGCGTACCCCACCGTCTGCAGCGGCGGAAGGTTTCGGTATGGCAATAAGGACGCTACTTCTTCCAATAAGCCTGCATCCATCATGGCGTCTACCCGCGCATTGATGCGCTGATAAAGGTTTTGGCGGTCCGTATTTAAACCAAGTTTATGTATCTGGAAAGGACGATTACTCCGTTGCTGTTTTCGAAAATGGGAAAAGGGCTGCCCGGTACTCTCGTGGACTTCCAACGCCCGGATTACCCGTTGGGGATTATAGATATCTACTTCTTGGTAATAAAGCGGATCTACTTCCTTCAGCCGTTGTTGAAGGTATGGAAGTCCTTTGTCCGCATACAGCCGATTCAGTTGGTCGCGTACACCCGGCAGTGGTTGGGGCAGGTCATCCAGTCCACGACATACAGCATCTACAAATAATCCCGATCCACCGACCAGCAGGACGACATCGTGCCGTGCAAACAGTTCTTTTAACAGCTGTAACGCATCACGCTCAAAATCACCGGCGGAGTATAGATCCGTCAAACGGTGGGAATTGACAAAATAATGGGGAACCGCCGCCAATTCTTCGGGAGTAGGTTTGGCGGTACCGATATTCATTTCCCGGTAAAACTGCCGGGAATCAGCGGATAAGATAACCGTCTGAAGGTGTTGTGCCAACTGGATAGCGACCGCAGTCTTACCGATAGCGGTGGGACCCACCACACACACCAACGTCTTTGCCGCCGCATGCTCCATTAATATTCATCCTCATAGCTCCCGTTCTCCTCCTCTTTCCCTTCGGTCTGCTCCTCCTCGTCCAGCATGTCGAAATCCTCTTCTTCGTTGATGCCGTATTCCGTTTCCTGAAGGAAATCATACTCATCTCCTCCTTTCTTTGTAACCGCATCAGTAGGTAATACAGCCGCACCGGGAAGTTTGGGAGCTTGCCCCACACTCTTGAATAAAGCGGGATATTCCTTCCCTGCTTCCTCTTTCAGAATTTTGATCAGTTGCACATGGAAATCAAATGGCTGACTGATGTTATATACATAGTAAAATTTCTGATGGGGATCGTCGATAAATTTGCTTAGCTTCGAGTCTTCCATCAATGCAACACCCCGTTCTTTTTTCCGCTCGTCAGGTAAATAAGCGATCTCATCGCCCTTTTTCCAATGGTCATTGCTCACGTAAAAAGATGACGGTATTTCCGGATTATAACCTGTTGTGGCATGCAATGCTTTATGCAGATCCAGAAAGGTCTGCTTTGGCAGTACATCAATCTCACGGATGATATCATCATAATCTTCGAATGAAACCCTAAAACGATAGATGGCCATAACGCTTCCCTGTGATTATTTTATTTTTTAATCTATTTTAATTACGAATATCTGAAATTAATCCCATTTCCTGTCCTTTTTCGAGCATAAACCGGTATGCTTCTTCACGGCTATTGGCGATATCTCCCTCTAGGATTGCTTCCCGGATGGCATTTTTAATGATTCCCACTTCCCTGCCGGGTTTCAGTTCAAACGCAGCCATGATATCCGCTCCGGTAACTGGAGGTTGCCAATTCCGGATTTTATCCCGTTCCTCCACATCACGGAGTTTCTGTTTCACCAATTCGAAGTTCTGCCGGTATTTTTTTCGTTTATACTCATTTTTGGTCGTTACGTCAGCATGGCAAAGTATCATGAGGCTATCGATATCATCGCCTGCCTCAAACAGCAGCCGCCTGACGGCCGAATCGGTAACAATATCCTGAGCCAATACAATAGGCCTCAAATGCAGCAGCACCAACTTTTGCACGAATTTCATTTTTTCGTTGAGCGGCAGTTTAAGCGCTGCGAACAGCCTCGGTACCATCCTAGCCCCCTTATCTTCGTGGCCGTGAAATGTCCACCCATGCCGCCGGTCAAAGCGCTTGGTGGCGGGCTTGGCGATATCGTGCATAATCGCTGCCCACCTAAGCCAGAGGTCATCGCTTACCGTTGCCACGTTATCCAGCACCTCCAATGTATGGTAAAAGTTATCCTTATGCCCTTTTCCATCAATGATTTCCACACCGTAGAGGTTCGCCATCGCCGGAAAAATAATTGCTAGCAGACCGGTATCAAACAGGTATTTGAATCCAAGCGAGGGCTTCTCTGCTAAAACAATCTTGTTAAGCTCATCAATGATGCGCTCTTTGGAAATGATATTGATCCGTTCGCGGAGTTCTGCTATCGCCTTAACAGCCTGAATATCAATTTTAAAATTCAGTTGCGTTGCAAACCGGATCGCGCGCATCATCCGCAGCGGATCGTCCGAAAAGGTGTCAACGGGATTTAAAGGTGTCCGGATCATCCGGTGCTGAATATCTGAAATTCCCCCGAATGGGTCGATCAATTGTCCGAAATCACGTTTATTGAGTGATAGCGCCATCGCGTTGATGGTAAAATCGCGCCGGTTCTGATCATCTTCCAAACTTCCGTTCTCAACAATGGGTTTACGTGAGTCCGAACGATACGACTCTTTGCGGGCTCCCACAAATTCCAGCTGCAGCGGTCCATGGTTGAGCATGGCTGTACCGAAATTCTTGTAAACCTTAACCTTAACACCTAGTCGGTTACCCACCCGGCTTGCAAAATCAATACCGCTTCCGACGACGACAATATCGACATCGTTTTTAAAGTCGCGTTTCATGATTTGATCCCGTACGTACCCGCCCACAACGTAACAAGCTATCTGGGATTCATCGGCAACGTCGCTCAATAGCGAGAAGATGGGATGTTGTAAAAATTCCTTCATGATAGTTTCCGATATTGTCCCTGCTGATTAGTCCCGGTCACGCGACAAGCGCTTGGTGACCAACGGATTTGATGACAATTCTGCCTGTTCTCTCCGTTGTCTGACAATATGGATCGCCGAAAAAATTGCTTCACGGAACGAGGCTTCCGAAGCCAGGTTCTTGCCGGCAATATCGTAACCTGTGCCGTGATCCGGCGACGTGCGTACAACCGGCAGCCCAGCTGTAAAATTAACGCCGCTGCGCGAAGCTATGTGCTTGAAAGGGATAAGTCCCTGATCGTGATACATAGCCAATACCGCGTCAAATTTGGTATATGTGTCCGAAGCAAAGAAACCATCCGCCGGATAAGGGCCGAAGCAAAAAATTCCTGCCGCTTTTGCCTGTTCAATTGCAGGGCCGATGATCTGCTCATCTTCCGAACCGATCAACCCGTGGTCGCCCGCATGAGGATTCAAACCCAATACCGCAATTTTCGGTTTTTGCACCCAAAAATCCCGCTTCAGGCTTGCATTCATCAGCGCAAGCTTGGAAACAATGGCTTCGACCGTAATATTCGGAGCAATGTCTTTCACCGGAATATGCCCCGTAACGACGCCGATGCGCAGGTCCTCACAAATCATAAACATGAGCACATCCTCGCTATTTGTCCGGGATTGCAGGTATTCAGTATGGCCGGGAAATTCAAATTCATTCCGCTGAATGTTGTGTTTGTTGATCGGAGCGGTCACCAGCGCATCAATCTTACCGTCCACCAAGTCATCCACAGCATGCTTCAACGATAAGAACGCATATTTCCCCCCGATTTCATTTTCCTCCCCCAGGCTAATCTTCACTTCCTCCTGCCAGCAATTAATCATATTAGGGCGTTTGCTATGTGCCTGTTCGGGAGAATTGATTACATGAAAACTGAAATCATTGATGCCGAGTGCCTTGCGATGGAAAGAAGCGACTTTGGTATTTCCATAAACAATAGGTGTAAAATATTCCAGTATCCGATTGTCCATCAAGGTTTTAATAATAACCTCCAACCCGATACCGTTTACATCGCCTATCGAAATTCCGATCTTCAGTTTATCGCTCATATCCGTTTCCTAGTTTGGCTACCAAAAGTATGAATTTAAAGGACGCTCTCAAAACAATTTACGAGCGAGCCAGATGATCAAGCTAAGTACTGCGCTCAGCAATAACATGCTGGTAAGCGGCATATAGAAGCTAAATCCCGGTTTTTCTATGCGGATATCGCCAGGAAGATTGCCGAATCCCCTTAACCGGTCACCGAGAAAATAAATAATCAGTCCGATCACCAAAAGTGATCCGCCTCCAAACATCAATATTCTGGCAATGTCTTTCATCTCATCTGCAAAGCTACAAAATATGGATATTGGCGCCTTCAATTAAAAAGGCTATTTTTGCTCGGTCTTTCGCAAATCCAAGCATTAATGAGCAGCGTCCGCGCAAAAAAACATCTGGGTCAGCATTTTTTGACGGATAAGAATACCGCAGCCAAGATTGTGGGCGCACTTCGCCCACAACTGGGGTACGACACCGTATTGGAGGTTGGCCCCGGCATGGGAATCCTGTCGGACTTTCTACTCGCTCAGGACGCCTATCAAACGTGGCTTATCGACGTCGATGGCGAATCCATTGAATTCCTGAAACAGCACTATCCGCAATTAGACAAGCAGCTTATCTACGGTGATTTTCTCCGGTTGGATTTTTCAGCCCATTTTCAGGGCAAACTAGCCGTTATCGGTAATTTCCCCTACAATATTTCTTCACAGATTCTATTCAAGGTGCTGGAAGAACGCCACCGCGTGGTCGAAGTTGTAGGCATGTTTCAGAAAGAAGTAGCCGAACGATGTGTTGCCCCGCCGGGCGGCAAGGAATATGGCATTCTTAGTGTATTGATCCAAGCTTATTACGGTGTGGAATATCTTTTTACCGTCAAGGCCGGCGCATTTAACCCTCCCCCGAAAGTGCTTTCGGGTGTCATCCGGCTTACACGTAATGCCACCGAAACATTGGATTGCGATGAGCTGCTATTCGGACGTGTCGTTAAAGCTGCTTTCAACCAACGGCGCAAAACATTACGCAATGCACTGGCAGGCCTTATTCCGAAAGACCGGATGGGTAGTAACCCGCTGTACGATCTACGTGCCGAACGGCTTTCTGTAACCGACTTTACCACATTGACGAACGAAATTTCCCAACGCTTATGACAACACTTCCTACGAAAGTACTGATCGTGGATGACATTCATCCCATATTTATGGAGAAGCTGCAAGGCAAACATATTGCATTTGACTATCGTCCCACAATTAATAAAGAAGAAACCCTGCAAATTATACCCCAGTATACCGGATTGGTTATCCGATCCAAATTTAAAGTCGATGCTGCCTTCATCGACGCCGCTCCACAATTGACTTTTATTGCCCGCGGCGGAGCGGGCATGGACAACATTGACGAACGTCACGCATTGCAAAAGGGAATCACATTGCTCAATGCACCCGAGGGCAACCGTGATGCAGTAGGCGAACACATGGTGGGCATGCTATTGGGACTGATGAACAACCTCAACCGCGGCAATATGGAAGTAAAAAGCGGATTGTGGCGACGCGAGGAAAACCGCGGAGTGGAATTGGGCGGCCGAACAGTCGCCCTGATCGGCTATGGTAATAATGGGCAGGCCATGGCCCGCAAATTATCCGGATTCGACGTGACGGTAATTGCATATGATAAGTACAAAACCGGATTCAGCGATACCTATGCGACTGAGGTAAGCATGGAAGAAGTGGTCAAGCGGGCCGACGTGCTTAGCCTTCACATTCCCCTTACCCACGAGACACGCAACTTGGTAGACGATGAATACCTACACCTCTTTCGCAAACCTATTTTCTTTCTCAATGGTGCACGGGGAGAAATCGTCAACATTCCCTCGATTCTGAAGGCACTTGACGAAGGCCGGATATTGGGGGCTGCATTTGACGTATTGCCCGTAGAAAAAATTCCTGACTTGACGCAACAGCCATGGTTTATTCCCTTGACACAACACGAAAAAGTGGCATTAAGCCCGCACGTAGCCGGCTGGAGTGTGGAAAGCTACTTTAAAATTGCGGATGTGTTGGTGAATAAAGTAATTGCATTTTTAGATTAAATATCCCCGCTAGCTACCGCTCACTCCCCACATCACCAAGAACTGAATTGCCATCATTCCATCCAACAGCAGGAAATAATAGTATTCATTTTTTTTCACCAGCGGAAATAAAATTACAGCCAAGCAGAGCAGGGATACCGACGATAACCCCAAACGAACGGGTAGGGGGTACCTGCTTAACCAAATCCAACCGGTATGCAAAATCAATAACATTGCAGATAGCGCCAACGCCTTACGCTCGCCGACCATAACCGGAATGGTTTTGAGTCCATAGTATTTGTCCTGATAAATATCGCGGATATCAAAAGGAATCGTGATAGCCACGATAAATAAAAACACCCATGCGAATAATTGGGCCACCTGCCCCGTATCAATAGCAAAACCATCGTGATAGGCTTCCGCTACGGGAAGTAGCACATTGCTCATCGCCCACATCAAACCGATGTAAAATAGCTTAAGCCCGGTAATCTGACGTAACCCTGTCCAGTGCCGTTTACCCCGGATTGGAAGTACGGGAAGGTTATAGGCAACACCCATTGCCCCCATGAAACCTAACAGCAGAAACGATGGCCGGTGTAGCCGCAATCCCAACACGACCAATACAACCACTGCAATCCCAGTCCAGATCCAAAGCGAACGCTCGTGTGTAAATACCCAACGCACACGACGGAAACGTGATTTATCCGGCTGCGGGGGTTTGGCCAATATCATGCTGAAATTGTACAGCGCCAGCGTCGAACATCCCAATATGGTCAATACTTCTCCATTGAAAGGCAGTGCAAGCAAAAGATAAATCATCCCGCCTTGTGCAACGGCACACAGGGCAATGAACACATTACTAAATAATAACATGTCTAAAATCCGCTGTGCGTAATTTCGAAGCATTTGGCAGAAAATTCTCTTTTTTACAAAAAGTGTGTAAATTAGCCAGCAATAAAACCAAATTAGGCCAATGTGTCCAGCAAAATAACACATAAAAAGTTAAACTAAACATGGATTTACAAATCAAATCGTTTGAGGAATATCAACGGGTTTACCAAAAGAGTGTTGAAAAACCCGAGGATTTTTGGGCAGAAATCGCAGCGCATTTTTATTGGAAGCGCAAGTGGAACCGGGTATTGGAGTGGAATTTTAAGGAGCCCAAGATCAAATGGTTTGAGGGTGCTCGACTCAATATTACTGAAAACTGCCTCGACCGGCACATTTACAAACTCGGTGACAAGCCGGCCATTATTTGGGAACCCAACGATCCCAACGAGGCCCATCGTGTGCTTACCTACAAGCAACTGCTGGAAAAAGTAGAGCAATTTTCCAATGTACTCAAAAACAATGGTGTCCGCAAAGGGGATCGTGTGTGCATTTACCTACCGATGGTACCTGAATTGGTCATTTCGGTACTTGCCTGTGCCCGTATCGGAGCGATTCACTCCGTAGTTTTTGGTGGATTCTCAGCACAATCAATTGCAGACCGCATTAACGACACGGGTTGCCGATTGGTCATCACATCGGATGGTGGTTTCCGCGGCACGAAAACCATTGAGCTAAAAAACATCGTCGACGATGCATTGGTACAGTGCAAATCCGTAGACCGCGTGATTGTACTTACCCGTACCCGCACACCGGTATCCATGATCAAAGGCCGCGATGTATGGTGGGAAGACGAGATTAAAAAAGTAGAAACCCAGGGCAACCCCGCTTTCCCCGCAGAGGAGATGGATGCCGAAGATATGCTATTCATTCTTTACACCTCGGGATCTACCGGCAAACCCAAGGGAGTTGTACATACCTGCGGCGGTTACATGGTTTATACAGGGTACACCTTTGCCAATGTATTCCAATACCAACCGGATGAAGTTTATTTCTGTACCGCCGATATCGGATGGATTACCGGACACTCGTATATCATCTATGGCCCGCTATCCCAGGGAGCAACCTCATTGATGTTTGAAGGAATACCCACGTGGCCAGACGCGGGACGTTTCTGGGATATTGTGGATAAGCATAAAGTGAATATCCTGTATACGGCGCCAACAGCGATCCGCTCCTTGATGGCCGCAGGCGATGAATACGTTGACGGAAAAGACCTTAGCAGTATCCGAAAACTCGGCAGTGTGGGCGAACCCATCAACGAGGAAGCCTGGAATTGGTACAACGAAAAAATCGGGAAAGGAAAAGCTCCCATTGTGGATACCTGGTGGCAAACTGAAAACGGTGGTATCCTGATCTCGCCCATCGCCGGGGTCACCCCCACCATCCCGAGTTATGCCATGCTTCCGCTTCCGGGCGTACAACCTGTTCTGGTGGATGAAAATGGAAAGGAACTGCAGGGCAATGGCGTAAGCGGAAATCTCTGTATCAAATTCCCGTGGCCGGGGATGATCCGTACTACGTATGGCGACCACGAGCGCTGCAGGCAGACGTATTTCTCCGCTTATGAAAATATGTATTTCACCGGCGACGGCTGCTTACGCAATGAAGATGGGTACTATCGCATTACAGGACGGGTAGACGATGTGCTGAATGTCTCTGGACACCGCATTGGTACCGCAGAATTGGAAAATGCGATCAACATGCACAGCGATGTGGTGGAATCAGCGATCGTGGGGTATCCGCATCCTGTCAAAGGCCAGGGTATCTACGCCTACGTGATTGCCTCCGGACACCATGTCGACGAAGATCTTACCCGTCAGGACATCAACCAAACGGTAAGCCGTATCATAGGTGCCATTGCCAAGCCGGATAAGATCCAGTTTGTAAGCGGTCTACCTAAAACGCGCTCGGGGAAAATCATGCGGCGCATTTTGCGGAAAATTGCCGAAGGAGACACCTCGAATCTGGGAGACACGACGACGCTACTTGACCCGGGCGTGGTGGATGAAATCAAGGAAGGTGCAGAAAAGCTACGGGGATAAGGGAGTATTGAACACGGATGACGCGGAAAAAACGGATTTATGATGGATCTGCTCAATCTGCGTCCTCCGTGTCCTATCTTTTTTAATCCAGCTCAAATGTAAACTGGTCGTATTCGGCCGTGCGCCACGCATGTTGCCGTGTAGAAGGAGAGATGGCAAACAACGGTGAAAAGGTCCTGACATTGACCGTCTTCCCGTCTGGTAAAAATTCCAGGTAGCGTAACCAACCGTCTCCTCCGTTGCCGTGCCATCCACCACCCAATGCCTGCGCATTGAACACCATCTGCTGTACACGTTTTCCGGCGGCGTTGGTATCTGTCCGGAATCCGATATGCCCCAGTATATCATCGGGTTTACCGATATGCCCGCTGAACACCAGTTGGATATTTTTTGAAGGCTTTACCAGTTTCTCCCAAACTGCGGCACCATAGTTTCCATCGGTGATGGGATAACCTTCCTTGACGATGTGTTCACCCCCGGCATTAAGGAACGAATGGGTTAATAGGACAACCGTATAATCCGCATACTTTTCCTGATTGACAATTTCCAATGCCCAACGGAGCACGGTATCCCTCGGTGCGAATTCAAGCACCATGAAGAGAAATTTGCGTCCGTGAGGACTCATAAACTCGTATGTTGCATTGGTCAGCGATGGATAACCGTCATTGTCAATCCCAACATCCCGCAATAGCCGTTGCGATAAGGGATTCTTATCCACCGGAAAGTAGTGGTTATAATTCGTCCGGCGGTATTCGATACTCTTTACACCATAATCGTGATTACCTGTCGCTGCGATATAGGGTACCTTTCCATCCAATCGGCTAAATGCACCTGCCACCGCTTCCCATTGTTTCTTTCCAGGTTGATTGGCTTGAGTTCCATTCGGATTCAGCCAATCGTTGTGTTCCACCAAGTCGCCCGTGCACAGTACCATACCGATATTCAATGGCTCAATCTGTTCACTGACCCATCCCGTCATCAGTTCCAAAATCCCCTGATTGCGTTCAAACTTTACGTAACTCTGCGGGTCAGGTAGCAACACCAACGACCAGGAGCGGGGGTTGCTTAATGTGGGCGGCTGATAAGAAGCGATCTGTGCCTTGCCACCGAGCGTTGAAAAACCAATAAAAACAATGGCTAATAGCCGGATGAAGTAAGGAGTACGCATGATTAAAGATTTACTACATTTATAGATTTACCCTCAAGAAATGCCGCCAAATTTGAAACCACCATTTTCATCATGCGACTTCTTGCCTCGCGGGTAGCCCAGGCAATATGAGGCGTAATGAGGCAACTTTCGATACCAAACAACGGATGGTCCGAAGGAGGAGGCTCGGTGGATAGGACGTCCAGTCCGGCTCCGGCCAATTGTCCACGCTTCAGTGCATCGGCTAAATCTTCTTCTACGATAATCGGACCTCTGGACGTATTGAGCAGAAAGGCACTCGCTTTCATTTTGGCCAGCGTTCCGGCATGGATCAATCCCTTTGTCTGTGGAGTAAGCGGACAATGGATACTCACCACGTCCGACTGTTCCAACAATTCATCCAAACTCGCCCAGCTGAAATTACGGCGATGGGATTGATCGGTCTTTGTGCGGCTATATCCCAGTATTTTCATTCCAAATGCCGATGCTACATCGGCCACTTGCTGGCCGATATCACCAAATCCGATGATACCCAATGTTTTCCCCGAAAGTTCAACCAACGGGTATTCCCAGAAACAGAAATCGGGCGACTGCGACCACTTGCCTTTGGTTACACTATCACTGTGCCGTTGCACCCGTTGACATAATTCCAACAAGAGCGCAAATGTCAGCTGTACCACCGAATTGGTACCATATCCCGGCACATTGGTTACTACGACACCCCGTTGTTTGGCAACGTCTACATCGATGATGTTATAACCGGTAGCTAATACGCCGATATACCTCAATTTGGGAAGCTTTTCCAAGGTAGTCTTATCCAGCGGCACTTTGTTGGTGAATAGGGCCTCAGCGTCTTTTGCACGCTCCACAATATCCGGCACAGCAGTACGGTCATAAACAGTCAGGTTTCCATGCTGTTGCAGGTCACTCCAGCTTAAATCGCCCGGATTTAAGGTATAGCCATCTAATACAACGAGGTTCATTTGCGTATTTCCTTTAGAATCTCAATAATAAGAAGAACTTTTCAAATACGGGAAATATTCCACTTTTTTCAATTTTTTGACGATACCCTTGGCAGAATTTATATATTTTAGTCACCGTTCAAACAAAAGGCAAATGTTAATTGCGGTTCTGTCAGGTTTAATTGTTTCTATTTTATACGTCCCCTTTGGTAAATACCTCAAAGGCAGGCTTTCCATTTGTGTGTCGCTGTTGCCGATCACCCTGTTTGCTTATTTTGCCAGTTTTATCCCTTCTATCCGCGGAGGCAACCATGTTACCTTTCACTATCCGTGGGTTCCTTCCCTGGGTGTCAATTTTGATTTCCACCTGGACGGGCTTTCTCTCCTATTCAGTTTATTGATTACGGGTATAGGTTCATTGGTCTTTTTATATGCTGCACCTTACCTGCAGGGCCACCGATACCTCGATCGTTTCTATGCCTACCTGAGTTTATTCATGGCAGCCATGCTGGGCGTTGTACTGGCCGATAATGTGTTGTTGTTGTTTATCTTTTGGGAACTTACGAGCATCAGCTCTTTTTTTCTGATCGGTTTTAACAACGATAATGCCGATTCGAGGAAAAGCTCATTAATTGCATTGGGGATAACCGCCGGGGGAGGTTTTTTCCTGATGGCCGGTTTGATTCTGATGGGTCATCTTTCGGGCAGTTACTCAATCCAGGAGATGCTGGGCACGAATGAGTACCTGAAAAGCCATGCGCTGTATGGATGGATACTGGCATTAGTATTTGCAGGAGCATTCACGAAATCGGCGCAATTCCCTTTCCATTTCTGGCTCCCGGGAGCAATGAAAGCTCCTACGCCGGTGTCGGCTTATCTACATTCTGCCACTATGGTAAAGGCTGGCATATACCTGCTTGCCCGGCTCAATCCGGTGTTGGGCGGCACGGATTACTGGATGTACCCGCTCGTTATTGTTGGCGGTCTCACCATGCTTTACAGTGCGTTCCATTCCCTGTTCCGAACGGATTTGAAAGCCATATTGGCTTATTCAACCATCGCAGCACTGGGTATACTGGTTTTTCTCATCGGTATCGGCACCCCGGAATCGTTACTGGCAGCTTCGGTATTTATTTTGGTTCACGCATTATATAAAGCATCGCTATTTCTTACCACGGGCGTAATTGACCATGAAACAGGCACCCGTGATATCACGCAATTGGGTGGACTCCGTAAGGTTTTATGGCCGCTTTCCATTGCGGGGGTAGTAGCCGCTCTATCAAGCGCCGGTGTACCGCTTACCTTTGGCTTCATTGGCAAAGATCTGATCTACGAGGCAACGTTACACACACAGGGCATATTACCGATTGTTCTCACCGCGGTTGCCGTGCTTACCAACATATGGGTTTTATACGCCGGTTTTCTCGCAGGCATCAAACCTTTTGCCGGGGCGCTCCCCGAACGTTATGCTCACATCCACCTTCCAAATCCACTGATGTGGCTTGCCCCATTGCTGTTAGCGCTCTTGGGTTTATTATTTGGATGCTTCCCGTTTCTCGTGGATGGGGCCTTGTTGAATCCAGCCGCGCGGGCGATACTCCAGGCACCTATCGGAACACCTTTGAAGATCTGGCATGGTTTCAATCCTGTACTATTGCTCAGCGGCATCACATTGGCAATCGGCACCTTGCTGTATGTGATACGGAAGCCGTCATCTCACAACTTGGCTTTCGTTGAGCGGTTCAATACGCTTTCTCCCCGATATATCGTTGGCCGGATTGCCCGCTTTGCCAAGGTAATATCCCGTCGCTATACAAATACGCTACACAACGGCTTTCTACGGGTGTACTTACTACGGATTATCGTATTTGCCGTTTTACTGCTTGGATTCCGGCTGTTTACAGGGGGGGCCGTCAGCCTGACCTTAAACCACCTCTCTCCGATCAGTGCATATGAAATCATCGTAGCAGCCATTCTCATTGGGGCGATATTTCTGGCGGTCACCACGCCGTCGCGGCTTACCGCCGTGGTAGCCACCAGCGTCATCGGCTACTGCATTTGCCTCCAATTCGTATTTTACAGCGCACCCGATTTGGCGATGACCCAGTTTTCCATCGATACGCTCACGGTGGTTCTGTTCGTACTGGTACTTTTCCGGCTCCCACCCTTTCTCAATTTTGCGAACCGCTCAACCCGTCTGCGCGATTGGACAGTTGCATTGGCTTTCGGTGCCGTAATCTCACTGATTGCCATCCAGGTATTGAACCAGCCATTTGACGAGGCCGTCAGCCGCTTTTACGGTGACAACGCATACACGTTGGCTAAGGGAAAAAACGTGGTCAACGTAATTCTTGTCGATTTCAGAGGTTTCGACACGATGTTCGAAATTGTGGTATTGAGTATTGCAGCCATCGGCGTATTCAGTTTATTGAAATTAAGGCTTAAAGCATCGGAAAAAGAATAATATGAACAGCTCCATTTTAAAAACTGCGTCCAATTACCTGCTGCCCATTTTGCTGCTCTTCTCCGTCTTTCTGTTGCTGCGGGGGCATTATCACCCCGGCGGCGGATTCGTGGGCGGACTGATCGCTTCCATTGCTTTTGTACTGCATGGCTTTACCCACGGAACAGATGCTACGTTGCGACTGCTCCGGATCCATCCGGGTGTGCTGATCCCAGTAGGCCTGGGGCTTGCGGCGCTGAGCATGTTTGCGCCTGTATTAACCGGACAGCCGGTGATGACCGGATTGTGGATTGAAGAGCCCCTGCCCGTGATTGGCCTGATCGGCTCAGCATTGTTCTTCGACCTAGGGGTATACCTGGTGGTTATTGGAGTCGTACTCACCATTCTGTTTACCATTTCCCAATACAGCGAATAAGCATGGAAATTGTACTGGTTCTACTAATCGGCATACTGTACGCTTCGGGCATCTTCATGCTGCTCCGAAGGAGCATGGTGAAACTGTTGATCGGACTTACTTTGCTGGGAAATGGTGCCAACCTGTTGATTTTCTTACTGGGTAGGATTACCAAAGGAAAACCACCGGTCATTGATACCGCGGCCAAACTGTTTACCGACGTGTATGCCGATCCGGTTCCGCAAGCGTTGATTTTGACAGCGATTGTCATCAGTTTTGGTCTGCAGGCGTTTGCCATCGTTTTATTAAAACGGGTTTATGTACTGGTCAATTCAGATGATCTCGACGATTTGAACACACCGGAGGAAGAAGACATATGACAGATAACACACTTATTTTTCCGGTGCTTACACACCTCTTCACAGCCATCGTATCGCTCTTTTTCTGGCAGAAGACGGTCTCCCAGCGCATAATCAGCATTGTGGGAAGCGCCGTTGCCATGGGGCTATCCATCGAATTGTTCGTCAAGGTATGGACCGGTGGTATCCTCACCCTGCAGGCGGCAGGCTGGGATGCTCCTTTCGGTATTTCCTTTGTGGCCGACGTATTCAGTTGCAGCATGGTGCTGCTCACCTCGTTTTCGGGGTTTGCCGTATCGTTGTATTCGGCTACAGGCATCGCGCGCGCGCGGATGCTGTATGGCTATTTCCCCATCTTTCATTTCCTGTTGATGGGGCTCAACGGTGCATTCCTGACGGGTGATATCTTCAATCTTTACGTGTGGTTTGAAGTCATTATCATCGCGTCTTTTGTGCTTATGACATTAGGCGGCAGAAAGGCACAGATCGAGGGGTCCGTCAAATACATGGCGATGAACATCCTGGCTTCTGCATTTTTTCTTACCGGCATCGGCATTCTGTACGGCATCACCGGTACGCTCAACATGGCCGATCTATCGCTGAAAATCAGTGCGCTTGAAAACCGTAAATTAGTGGATATCACCGCCATCTTTTTTGTAATTGGATTTGGTATCAAGTCTGCGGTATTCCCTTTATATTTCTGGCTCCCCTCCTCTTACCATACGCCCCCATCGGCTGTAGCAGCAGTATTCGGTGGTTTATTGACCAAAGTAGGCATCTATGCGTTGTTCCGCGTCTTCACGTTGATTTTTATTCCGGACAACTTTCTCAGTACGTTATTGGTGGCATTAGCCATATTCACCATCCTGACTGGTACGTTTGGCGCCGTCATCAAAAACAATATCAGGCGCGTATTTTCCTACCTTATTGTCTGCCACATCGGCTTCATGGTAGGCGGATTGGGCATGTACTCAGAGATTGCGCTCACGGGCGCACTATTCTACCTGTTTCACGATATTTTGGTCAAGACAAACAGTTTTCTCATTGCAGGGCTCATCCGGAAACTACGCGGCACCATGAACATGGAAAAACTGGGTGGACTCTATGCTGAATACCCACTGCTTTCCCTGTTAATAGCCATCGTATTTTTCTCGCTGGTGGGCATACCTCCCCTATCCGGATTCTGGCCGAAAATCTATCTGTTTGAAGCCGGGTTTATGGATCGTCACTATGTGCTGATCGGAGCAATTATTGTCGGTAGCTTTGCTACACTCTACGTAATTGCCAACCTGTGGGCGCAGGTTTTTTGGAAAAATCCACCGGAGACGCCGGGCGACAGTCCGCTCACGGACGATTTCAAACCCATGACACGCTTCCGGAAAGCCCTGTTAGTTGCCCCCATTGCCTTTTTAGCAGCCATTACGTTGTATGTTGGTTTGGGAGCGGAGAACATTACGCTGGTGGTTCAGCATATTGCACGAGAAATGAAAGATCCATCGCCGTATATCGAAGCTGTTTTGAGCAAAAATATACCACAATAATTAGGAATGCCATGGTAAAACAATTTTTGATGAACCTTTTGCTCTCCTTTATTTGGGTAGCCTTAACAGGAGTGCTGTATTACACAAACTTCCTGTTTGGTTTTGCAATCGGTTTTTTTCTGATGTGGTTGATGAATCGCAACGAGAGCGATCAGCGCTATTTTACGCGGGTACCCAAAATCATTGGTTTTTTCCTGTATTTTCTCTATGAAATGATCAAAGCCAATATACAGGTTGCTTACGATGTGGTGACACCGAAATTTTTCATGAAACCGGGAATTGTAAAATATCCGATGAACGCAAAAAGCGAAATCGAGATTAATTTGCTTTCCACGGTAATATCGCTGACACCGGGTACGCTGATTCTCGACGTGAGCGAAGACCGAAAGGTATTGTATATCCACGTGATGTATTTGAAAGATAAGGAGCAGTTTATCCAGCAAATTAAAGACGGCTTCGAACGGAGGTTATTGGAAATCTTACGATGACACTGAGCACTTACATAGACTACGTGATTTTACCCATCCTGGGATTGTCCTTGCTACTGGTTTTTATCCGGCTGCTCCGGGGGCCGAATGTGGTTGATCGCGTTATCGCCCTGGATCTGCTCATTACCATTGGCGTAAGTGTCATTACGGTATACAGCATCAGCACGGAGAAATCAACTTTTATTGACGTGGCGATGATCCTTGCACTGATTGCCTTTTTGGGTACCATCGCATTTGCATATTATTTAGAAAAGAGAGGTAGAAAATGATAGCTATTCTAATCGGCATCCTATGCACCATCGGTGCATTAGCCATTCTCATCGCTGCAATTGGTATCCTACGCATGCCAGACTTTTACCTGCGCCTGTCCGTCACCGTCAAAGCGGCTACCCTGGGTGGCGGTCTTTTACTGCTTTGTGCCGCATTTTATTTTCCGGAAGAGGTTTCCGTAACCACCAAAGCAGTGGCCATCATCTTCTTTCTGACGCTTACAGCTCCGGTTGCTGCCCACCTCATCGCCCGGGCAGCCTATTTCATCGGCACCGAAAAATGGAGTGGTACAGTACGAGACGATCTTGCCGGCATGTACGACAAAGAGACGCATAAACTCAGCAGCGGAAAAAAGGATACAGAAAACTTCATGTAATTGCACTATTTCGGCAAATGAAACCGGAATCCCGTGCCGATAATCAACCCGTTCGAAAATACAGGTTGATTGGGAAGCTTGTCTGCTTTTGCTCCTGTCCCCACTCCCCCAATCTCTATAAAGTAATTGCCGTTTCTCCGGAAAAAAAACTCGAAACCAAACAGACCGTACCCACCGAATTTGGTACGGTCGGAAGAAAATTTATCCGAAGGAAACAGGCCAACGATGCCTCCTTCACTGTATAACCGGATGTCTCCTACATAACCAACTACCCCAATAAAGCCGAGTGAGGCATTGGAATAAGGTGTCCACGTTGTTGCCTCTTGGTCTGGATGCTCATAAAATAGGATATTGCCCCGCAAACGCACAGCTACCCTATCGTTCGCAAAATAAGGACTTGTAATGTTCAACCCCGCTCCGAAATCCTTTTGGTATTGATTCAGTTGAAAACCAAATCCGACACCCCGATCCAAGGGGGTATCCTGTCCAAATAACGCAAAGGTGTAGCATAGAAACACCACCCCACAGATAAGATACCTTTTTGTCCTGTCCATTCTAAAAGTCTTTGTTTTAACAATCGCATGGAACCTACATGATCATTTTTATCGCCTTTAGCGTAAGGCGATGAATAGGCAGGTTTTATCGATTCGTAAATCAGTGTTTAGAGGATAAGACGAGTCTATCCGCCGATGCGCTACAAAATTACGTCGATTAATGTCTTAGAATACCAAACATACGGGCGCGGGCACGGCAATGCGGTGCTGTGTATCGGTGAGCATACCTGTTTCTGTATTCCTTGCAAATACGACCACTTCATCCGTATTTTGGTTGGCAACCAGCAGGTACCTGCCATCCGGCGAAATCGCAAAGTTACGGGGTACGCGCCCTAATACCGATTGATTGCCTACCTTAACAAGCGTGCCATCTACACTCACACGGTAAATCGCCAGTGTGTTGGCGTCACCCCGATTAGAGGCATACAGAAATTTCCCATCGGGTGATAATTTGATGTCGGCAGCCCCATTTTTCCCCGAGAAGCCTTCTTCGTTTATCTCTACTTCTTGCACAGCTTTCAACTGTTCATTCTGTTGCCGATAAACCATCACCTTGGCTGTCATTTCCTGTACGAGGTAAACTACACTTCCATCTGCGGATTGCGCAATGTGCCGTGGGCCACCACCCGGTGCACTTTTAACAAAGGGCGGTGTTGCCGGAACCAATGGATGGTCCGCATTCGTCGGTTGAAAATCGTAAATATTAATCTTATCCGTTCCAAGGTCCTGCACATAGATGCGTCTTTCGTCGGGTGTAAAAAAAGCGGAATGCACATGCGGTTCCTGTTGCCTGGTTTTATCGGGCCCGCTACCCGTATGCTGAATCAATTGCTTAAGCGGACCCAGGCTGCCATCCCGCTCAATTGCAAACACGCTGATACTGCCACCGGTATAATTAGAGGCGATAACGTGTGTTCCCCCTTTATCGGTCGTGATATGGCACGGTGCATCTCCTTGCGTCAGCTGTTGGTTCAGTAATTTGAGTTTTCCCGTTGCCTTCTCATAGGTAAAGGCGCTAGCCGCGCCTCTGCCCGCTCCATTTTCATTGACCGCGTAGACATACTTTCCATCGGTGCTAAAGGTCAGGAAGGACGGGTTTTCCGATGCTGCCGTATTTTTCAGCGTGGCACTGCCTGTAGCCGGATCGAACGCATATACATAGATACCTTTGCTTTTCCCATTATCCGTATAGGTGCCGATCAATAGATCAATCGGGTGGTGCTGGGCAAAAATCATGGTGGGTAATGTGATTAAGAGAAACGCAATTTGTGTTTTCATTCGAAAATGATCTATTCTTAGTTGCCACATGGAACCTGCATATTCTTTGCCTTTTGTATTAGGCGTTGATAGGACAGGTTTCATCAAACAAAGCTATAACTAGAGTCAAAAACCGTACAATTTAGGAAGAAGAGGGATGACGAGTGATCATCTTCTCTCCCTCTCCCCCCACTGGTTCTTCTCTTAATGCGGCTAATCAATACCCAATAGCCGCCGGTTGCTAGCCTCATCGGCCTTTCCTCCGGCAAAATCGTCAAACGTCTTTTCCGTTACACGGATAATGTGATCCTGGATGAATACGGCTCCTTCACGCGCCCCATCTTCCGGATGCTTCAATGCACATTCCCACTCCATGACAGCCCAGCCTTTAAAGTCGTATGCCGTCAGCTTACTGAATATGGCTTTGAAGTCCACCTGCCCATCACCAAGCGAGCGGAATCGGCCGGCACGTTCTACCCAACCCGAATAACCTCCGTATACACCTTGCTTACCCGTGGGATTGAACTCGGCATCTTTCACATGGAACATCCGTATGCGTTCGTGGTAATGATCAATGTAGGATAAGTAGTCTAGGCACTGTAGCACAAAGTGTGAAGGGTCGTACAACAGGCACGCTCTTGGATGATTATCTACCTTTTCCAAAAAGCGCTCATAGCTTACTCCGTCATGCAGATCCTCACCGGGATGGATCTCATAACATACATCCACACCATGCTCATCAAACACATCCAATATGGGTCGCCAGCGCCTAGCTAATTCTTCAAATCCGGTATCTACCAATCCTTGTGGCCGCTGAGGCCAGGGGTATAC
Source organism: Parapedobacter defluvii (assembly GCF_014642075.1). Lineage (GTDB taxonomy): Bacteria > Bacteroidota > Bacteroidia > Sphingobacteriales > Sphingobacteriaceae > Parapedobacter > Parapedobacter defluvii. The sequence continues at coordinate 56,636 of NZ_BMIK01000022.1, forward strand.
GGTATGCCATAGCAGTGCCCCGCTGAAGGTACCATGCGCATTCAACTCTAGGTTGGCAGATGCCTGCGCTGCGTATTTCAGTTGCTGTACCGCCCACTCGGTCCGGGCTTTTGGATTGTTGTGGTACTGCGCAGGTGCAAATCCATCAAACAGCTGATCGTATGCCGGATGCACCGCCACCAATTGTCCCTGTAAATGCGTGGATAGTTCAGTAATCTCAAGACCAATTTCATTTGCCAACCCCTTAATTTCATCTGCATAAGTTTTGCTTTCGGCCGCCTTTTGCAAGTCAAAATAAGAGGTTGCCCATGTGGGGATCTGAATACCTTTGAATCCCAACCCCTTTGCCCACCGGCAAATGGCCTCGAAAGAATCAAACGGGGGTTGATCGCCTAAAAACTGCGCCAGGAAGATCCCTGGTCCTTTTAGTGTCTGCATCTTTATCTCATTTAAAATAAAACAATTATTCTCTGCCCCTACACGGTAAAAGGGGTCCACTTTTCACTGCTTTCGCTGCTACGTACCACGTTATCCAGAAACGCCATTCCACGCACGCCATCGTCTACAGACGGGAAATCGTAATCGTTGATTTCTGCTCCTGAAAGTTTTGCCCGCAGCGCATTTCCGAATAGTTTATAGAGGTTGGCAAAAGCCTCGAGGTATCCTTCCGGGTGTCCCGAAGGAGTACGGCACAGGGATGCCGCTTCAGCCGACAGCCCGGGGCCGTTTGCCCGATAGATTTGTGTAGGCTGATCCAACCACCTCACCAGTAACGTGTTAGGCTCCTGCTGATGCCATTCCAACCCACCATTTTCTCCATAAACGCGTATCTTCAGGGCGTTTTCTTCACCAGCGGCAACCTGCGAAGCGATCAGCACCCCGCTTGCACCGTTGTCAAATTGAAGCAATACATTGCCATCGTCGTCCAATTTCCTTCCTTCAACATAGGTATACAGTGAAGCACAGAGTTGTGTGGTCTTCAGTCCCGAGATAAACTCAGCGAGATGCAGCGCATGTGTACCGATGTCGCCCATGCAGCCGGCTTTGCCTGATTTTGCAGGATCTGTACGCCAGGATGCCTGTTTGTTGCTGTCATCCTGTTCGCGACTCAGCCAGCCCTGCGGATATTCTACATAAATTTTCCGGATTTTGCCTAAAGCACCGTCGCGCACCAATTTCCTCGCCTGCCTGACCATGGGATAGCCTACATACGTATGGGTCAATAAAAATAGCAACCCCGTCTCATCCACCTTTTCTTTAAGCTTTTTGGCTTCGGCCGAATCGAAGGTCATCGGTTTGTCCAGCACAACATGGAATCCATTTTCCAGCGCCAGCATTGCCGGGCTAAAATGAACGTGATTCGGCGTAACGATACTAACAAAATCCATGCGTTCGCCTTCCGGTAATTCACGCTCCCGTTCAATCATCTCCTGATAACTCCCATACACCCGGTTCTCCGGAAGGAACAGGGAACGCCCGCTCTCCTTGGATTTTGATGCATCTGAGCTGAACGCTCCGCAGATCAATTCAATCTGGTTATCTAACTGGGCGGCAATGCGGTGCACTTCCCCGATGAAGGCTCCCTGGCCGCCCCCTACCATCCCCATCCTGAGTTTACGATTGATGCTGTTGTTGACCATAATTATACTGATTTTGATTTAATTTTTTTCTGCTATCGTTGGCATTACCCTTGGTTATCGGCAGCTGTTTCACGGAACCGCCGATACGCAAAAATAGCATTAATACCCAAAAAAACCTGCTTTACTTTAAACATTTTACGAACGGGGGCAATTGTGTTAAAAATGGTTAAATTCCCGTTCTATTGCGCACAAATATGTACTTTAGCTTCTTGAATTATAAATGGGTGCCGTGTTGTTTGGAAACTAAATGGTTAGGGTATTTATATCAATCGCTGTCATTTCTATATCGTTGTTAGTAGCATGTCATCGCGAAAAGCCGAAACCGTTGGCGAGATCATTTGACCGGTTTTTATACCCCGAAGATTTACAGGGAGTTGTACCTGCCGGTGTGAGCAGTGACGACAGCATCCAACTGATTAATGCTTACATTGAACAGTGGACACGTCAACAGGCGCTATTGCATTACGCCCAGCGCAACATCAAGATTAATACGAAACGATTGGAAGCGCAAGTCGAAGAATACAAAAACGGATTGATTGTTTATGAATATGAGCAAGCATTGGTGAGCCAAAAACTTGATACGGTGGTTACCGATGCGGAAATCCGTACATACTACGATACCCAACGGGAGTTATTCATACTCAAACAACCGATCTTGAAACTTTCTTACATTCGCTTACGCACCGATGCTCCTGAGCTGGACCGGGTAAAGCGGTTGTTTCTTTCGCCCGATTTTGAAGAACAGGATTTGCTGGAAAAATATTGTGCCCGTTACGCCATCCAATACAGCCTGCGTGACACAACCTGGCAGTATGCCGACAACCTCATAAAAAAAATCCCCCTTTCACACATCAGCGAAGAAAACTACAGCCGTACCGGGCGAATTTTTGAAATAATTGAAAATAATGAATTATATCTGATAATTTTGCACGATTCGAAGTTCAGGGATGCCCGCTCGCCGCTGTCATTGGAATATGACAACATCCGCAACCTGATTTTGAATAAACGCAAAATAGATTTGGTTGACCAAATGCAAAAAAGCATCGTAACGGATGCCCGAAAAAAAAACAACATTGAAATATATAACTAAATGAATAGAAATCGCTGCATTTTTCTGTTTTTGATCCTAATAGGTATTTGCTATCGGGGATTGGCCCAGGAGGCAAAAGTAATCGACAAAGTGGCAGCCGTGGTGGGTTCCAATATCATCCTCCAATCGGAAATTGAGATGCAATATGCCCAATACCTTGCACAAGGCAATAAGGCAGATGACGATTTCAAATGTTACATCCTGCAACAGCAGCTTACCCAAAAACTATTGGCCCAGCAAGCCGCCATTGACTCCATTGATGTAAGTGAAGGCGAAGTGGATGACAACATCAATTCCCGCTTACGTTACATGTCCAACCAGGCAGGGGGACAGGAAAGGCTTGAACGGTTCCTCAATCGTTCGTTGCTTCAATACAAGGAAGAAATGCGCCCGAGTGTATATGAGCAACTGAAAGCCAACAAAATGCAGCAGAATATTGTATCGGGCATCGATGTGACTCCCCTCGAAGTCAAACGTTATTTTGAATCTTTGGATAAAGATAGTCTCCCTTATTTCAACACCGAGGTGGAAGTGGGTGAATTGGTTGTCTTTCCGCAGCTTACCCGTGAGGAAAAGCAACAGTTTCGTGACCGGGCAGAGGACTTACGCCGCCAGGTAGCCGAGGGGGCTGATTTTGCGACAATAGCCCGTTTATATTCGCAGGACGGCGGTTCGGCTCCCTATGGGGGTGATTTAGGTTTCCACACACGGGATATGATGGTAAAAGAATACACCGCGGTGGCTTTTCGTATGAAACCAGGCGAACTCTCGCCAGTTTTTGAATCTGAACACGGGTTCCACTTTCTGGAAGTATTAGAACGTCGCGGCGAAGAGGTCCGCACTCGGCATATCCTCGTTCAGATCAAGCCCTCGGCAGCCAGTTTGGACCGTGCCAAAACACATATCGACAGCATTTATCAGCACGTTGTTGATAAAAAAATTGATTTTTATACCGCTGCAACGCTTTATTCCGATAATAAGGAAACCAAATACAACGGGGGGATGCTGCTCAATATGGAAAACCAGCAAAGCCGCACCACATTGATTCCCGCAGATAAACTCGATGCTTCGATATTTACGGCCATTGACACCCTGCAACCCGGACAATTTTCCCGGCCAGCCGAATTTACCGACCGGACCGGAAAAACGGGATATCGGTTTACCTATCTCAAATCGCGTACCCCTCCTCATCAGGCAAACCTTGAGCAGGACTTTGCTAAAATCAAGGAAGCTGCCCTGCAGGACAAGATCAACCGCAAGTTAAGCGAATGGTTTGAAGGTCGACGCAAGGTAACTTTCATCGATATTAATCAAGAATACCATGACTGCGACGATCTGAAGATCTGGCTGAAAGATCAGGATGGAACAGCAGTGGCCCAGCGTTGATTTGCTAAGCTTCAAATAGCATTTCAATAATAACCCGCCACTGAAAGTCCGGCTGCAACTGCCATATCCGGACGTAATTGCATTTTAGTTGGTCGGTTTTTGTGGCTACGGTAGCGGTGCCGTACGAGTAAGCAAGTTCTCCGCTGTAAGACCGGCTTGCTACCAATGACTCGGCCTGAATAGCCATATCCTGCTTTTTGACAAATGATAGAATATTTTCTTTGCCAACAATCGGTGTATTCCAAGGGAAATAAAAGCGGGCGTCATCTGCCAAAAATTCGCCGTAAGCGATAGCAGCGTTTGATTTTAACACGGCAGACAGCAATTGGTCGTTGCTCAATACAATTTCCTTTCGCTGCTGTATCCGCTCTTTTGTTCTGAATCTCGTATAATCTTTATCGTCAGGTTCAATGTATTTGAGTTCCGGCTCTTCTTTGCCGCCCTTGTGTTCAATCTGCGCACGTAAGTTTATCTTCCAATTTCCTTTGCGGTCGCGATGCCACACGGTAAGGTACTCGCCATACCGTTTTATCGCTCCAACACGCTGAAAGGAAAGCGAACCTACGGTTACTCCCCACTCCATACTTTTAGCTACCGCAGCGAAAGCCGGTTTCCATGTCATCACATCCGGAATATTGGGCCGGCTATCCAAGTATTCAAGTGCTCCTACCGGTGCCGGGGTGAAAAACAGTGAGTTCTTATCGACAATAGACCGCAATGCGGTATACGGCCCTTCCGTAGCCGAAAGCCGGGCGGCTGTTCGGTCTGCTGCCAGCAAACTACCGACCTTTCCAAGTACCTGCGCGAAGGACGAAGCCGACCACAGAAGAAAATAAACGGATACGAAAATCCGGATCATGTGACTCATCAAATTGATTCTGAATTCAAATCTTATTCCAAAGTGTCCCCTCTTTACTGTCTTTGAGTTGGATACCGATCGCGCTCAGCCCCTCTCGAATGCGATCGGACGTTGCATAATCTTTATTTTGTTTGGCTTCATTGCGGAGCTCAATGATTACCTCCATTACTTTTTCAAAATCATCGGATCCTGTATTGTCATCCAATAGACCCAGTACGTCATGTACAAAATGCTGCATTAACGTACGCAATTCCTCCAATGAAAGCGGGTCTATGGTCAGTTTACCATCGTATAGGCTATTGACGATACGGACGGCCTCAAACAATTCAGCAATTAACACAGGACTATTGAAATCGTCGTCCATCGCCTCGTAGCAGCGCTGCCTCAGCGCCGCTACATCACTCTCCGCCTTTTTACCCGAAGCCTTTAATTTAGGTAGCAGTGCCATTGCGTTCATCAACCGCTTATACCCCCTATCTGCGGCCTCCAATGCTTCATTCGAAAAATCGAGTGTGCTCCGATAGTGGGCCTGCAACATGAAAAAGCGTACCGCCATCGGCGAATACCCGCGATTCAGCAAGGGATGCGATCCACTGAAGAGCTCATGAGGCAGGAAACCGTTACCGGCAGATTTAGACATCCGTGTGCCATTTACCGTCAGCATATTTGTATGCATCCAATACTTAGCAGGCTGGGTGTGGTTGCAAGCCTGAGACTGTGCAATTTCATTGGTGTGGTGTGTAGCAGCAAGGTCCATTCCGCCTCCATGGATATCAAACTGATCGCCCAGGTATTTGCGGCTCATTGCCGAGCACTCGATATGCCATCCCGGGAATCCCACTCCCCAAGGTGAGGGCCAGCGCATGATGTGCTCAGGCTTGGCTTTGATCCATAATGCGAAATCCAACCGACCCCGCTTTTCGTCCTGACCGTTCAGTTCCCGGGTATTGTTCAGCAGATCTTCCAATTTCCGATTGGTGAGAATGGTGTAATCGTATTCTTTTACATATTTCTCCACATCGAAATACACCGTTCCGTTTACTTCGTATGCATAACCCTGCTCCAGGATTTTCTGAACCATGGCAATCTGTTCAGAGATATGGCCCGTAGCCGTCGGCTCAATATTGGGTGGCAACGTATTAAACAGCCGCAGCACCTCGTGAAACCCAAGCGTATATTTCTGCACAATCTCCATGGGTTCCAACTGTTCCAGTTTGGCCTTTTTTGCAAACTTATCGTCTCCTTCATCGTTATCACCTTCCAAGTGTCCTGCGTCCGTGATGTTACGGACATAACGCACCTTGTAACCCAGGTGAGTCAGGTATCGGAATATCAGGTCGAAAGACACAAACGTACGGCAATTGCCCAGATGCACATCGCTGTATACCGTGGGGCCGCACACATACATTCCGACGAAAGGCGGATTCAGCGGTTCGAACTTCTCTTTTTTTCTTGTTAACGTATTGTAAAGAACCAAACGGTTGTCCATGGGCGCGAAAATACGAATTTATTTCTGCCTGAAATACACCTGTACAGGAACACCCTCGAAATCGAAGTTTTCACGCAGCTTGTTCTCTACAAAGCGTTTGTAAGGCTCTTTGATGTATTGCGGCAGGTTGCAGAAAAAGGCAAACATCGGCGACTTCCCCGTCAATTGGGTTACGTATTTAATTTTGATGTATTTGCCTTTGGTAGCCGGAGGTGGGTAATTTTCGATGATGGGCAGCATCACGTCATTCAGTTTTGACGTGGGCACCTTTTTTGTCTTATTTTGATATACGCGGGTTGCTACTTCAATCGCCTTAAAAATCCGCTGTTTTTCGGTGACCGAAGTAAAAACAATCGGTACATCTGAAAACGGTGCGATTTTCTCGCGGATGAGGTCTTCAAATACCTTGGTGGTTTTGTGGTTTTTCTCGATAAGATCCCACTTATTCACCAAGATCACAATTCCCTTTTTATTCTTTTCAGCAAGATGGAAAATATTGATATCCTGTGCTTCAATGCCTTCAGTCGCATCCAGCATGAGGATGACCACATCTGATTCTTCCAAGGCTTTGATGGTCCGCATGACGGAATAAAACTCAATGTTTTCTTTTACCTTTGCCTTACGCCGCAACCCTGCTGTATCAATGAGAATAAAATCGTGTCCGTACTGATTATAGTGTATGCGGATGGAATCCCGGGTAGTACCCGCCACGGGGGTCACGATATTGCGCTCTTTACCAATCAAGGCATTGATCATCGAAGACTTGCCGACATTCGGCCGGCCAACGATGGTAAACTTCGGTCGATCTTCGGTTTCCTCCTCCTCCTGCTCAAAGTGCTTGACCACTTCGTCCAGCAGCTCGCCGGTGCCCGAACCCGTCATTGATGAGAGCGGATAAATTTCGCCCAGCCCGAAGCTATAGAAAATACTGGCTTCCTGTTGCAGAAGCGGATGGTCTACCTTATTGACGACCACAAAAACCGGTTTCTTGCTACGGCGTAGCACATCGGCAATGGCATCGTCCAGATCGGTGATGCCCGTAGTGACATCCACCATAAACAAAATGACCGATGCCTCTTCGATGGCAATCAGCACCTGCTCACGGATGGCGGCTTCGAAGACATCCTCGGAGCCGTGCACATATCCACCGGTATCGACCACCGCAAATTTCTTTCCGATCCATTCCCCTTGGCCATAATGCCGGTCGCGCGTTACCCCGCTGTAATCGTCAACAATCGCCTTACGGCTTTCCGTCAACCGGTTATACAAGGTAGATTTCCCGACGTTTGGTCGTCCTACTATTGCGATGATATTTGCCATGAAAACTCGCTATTCGTTAATTGCCTTCACTCCGGGAAGTTCCTTGCCTTCCATGTATTCGAGCAGCGCCCCCCCCCCCGTACTCACGTAGCTTACATGTTCGGTCATACCAAATTTACTGACTGCAGCTGCGGAATCACCACCACCGATCAGCGAAAAGGCGCCACGTTCGGTGGCAGCTACCACTGCGTCGGCAACCGCTTTGGTACCTTTGGCAAATTTATCCATTTCAAATACACCCATCGGTCCATTCCATAGGATGGTGTTCGAAGCCAGGATCACCTGTGCAAAATGCTCGCCAGATTCCTTTCCGATATCCAATCCCATTTTATCAGCGGGAATGGCATCGTTGGGACCGTCATAGGCAGGTGAATCCGGAGAAAACTCATCGGCAATCTGACAGTCGGTGGGCAGTACCAGATTGACTCCCTTTTCGTCTGCTTTCTTCACCAAATTGTTGGCAAGGTCCAGTTTATCCAATTCCACCAGCGACTTCCCGATTTCACCGCCGCGCGCTTTTACAAAGGTATACGCCATACCCCCACCGATGATCAAGTTATCAACCTTATCCAACAGGGCTTCAATCAGTTCCAGCTTATCAGACACCTTGGCACCCCCCATAATAGCGGTAAACGGGCGCTGCGGATGATTCAATACTTTTTCAGCATTACCAATTTCGGCGGCCATCAGGTATCCGAAATACTTGGCATCGGGGAAAAACTGCGCAATGACCGCTGTCGAAGCATGTGCACGGTGCGCCGTACCAAATGCATCGTTCACATATACGTCGCCCAATTTAGCCAGCTTTTCTGCAAAATCTTTATCGCCTTTTTCCTCTTCTTTGTAGAAGCGCAGGTTTTCCAATAACAGCACTTCACCTGGTTTAAGGGCCGCAGCTTTGGAAAAAGCTTCATCGCCAATGCAATCATTGGCAAACTGTACCGTTACACCCAACACATCAGACAGGTGCTTAACGATGTGCTTCAACGAGAATTTCTCTGTAGGGCCTTCTTTTGGCCTTCCGAGATGAGACATCAGGATGACCGACCCACCGTCGTTCAATATCTTCTTGATCGTTGGTGCCGCACCTTGTATACGGTTGTCATCGGTGATGTTGTACTGCTCATCCAGGGGCACATTGAAATCTACGCGTATCAATGCTTTTTTACCGGAAAAATCTAAATTGTCTATGGTCTTCATACTATCTTTTACTTATTTTGGGGTAACAAAGCTAACATAAGAATTGGAATTTTAAAACACTTCATTGCTATATCGCAGGGCTTCCGCCCAGGCGTCTCCATCCAACCCGGCATCAATGCCCCGCTCATACAGAAGCTGCAGCAAGGCTTCGGTCGCTATGTTACCGGTCAGTTGGTCTTCTGCCATGGGGCAGCCACCAAATCCCCGCAATGCGGTATCAAACCGGGTACACCCCGCATCCAATGCTGCTATCAGTTTATTTCGGCTTTCTGACGGTGTACTATGCAGATGCAATCCCAGTGCTACACCGGGAAAAGTGCCTGCAACATACCGGTATAGCCGTGCGATGCCTTCGGGAGTAGAGGTGCCCACGGTATCGGCCAAAGCGAAGTCCCGCACTCCCATCTTGAAGAGTTGATCCATGTAATCCACCACGATCGTAGGACTCCAAGGGTCGCCGTATGGATTACCAAAGCCCATGGAGAGGTATACCAAGGGGATTTTCCCATTTACATGGCAAATCGCAACAATCTCTCTTACTGTATCCAATGCTTGGGCTAGGGTGCTGTTTGCATTGCGCAACTGAAAAGTCTCCGATACAGAAAACGGAAATCCGATAACTCCCACGTCCGTATACGTTACCGCCTCTTCCGCTCCACGCACATTGGCTACAATGGCCAGTAGCTGCGTGGCATTTGCCGACGTATCCAACCGTTTCAGTACCTCCGCGGTATCCTTCATCTGCGGAATGGCCCGGGGCGACACGAAACTACCAACGTCCAATCGGTCAAAACCCACCTTCAGTAGCAACTGGATATACGCTGCTTTCACCTCTGTGGGAATAAAGCGACGTATGCCCTGCATCGCATCGCGGGGGCATTCGGTGATCGAAATGCGTTGCATCAATGAATATCAAAGGCATAGGGAAGCCTTGCCTGGATACCCCGCTGCCGGAGTGTGTTTTTCACCTGTTCATAATAAGCATATTGCTCGCCAAGTTCCCGTTTGGCAAACCATACACTGATCCGGTCGGTTGAACCACCCAGCAGAGATTCGAGTGGATTTTTAATGGCCGGATAAGTAACCAATCGGTAATCTTCCAACCCCGCCTTGCGAGCCGCCGCTGCAATGGCGTCATCCAGGCTACCCAAACGGTCTACCAATCCATTGGCCAACGCTTGTTCTCCACTCCACACGCGCCCCTGCCCGATACTATCTACCTGTCCTTTAGACAAATGCCGCCCATCGGCCACTCGTTGTATAAACGTGTCATAAATCCGGTTTACCTCCATTTGGAGAATATTGCGCTCATCGGCCGTAAGTGGCCGGTCTACATTGCTCAGGAAATCAGCATATTTTCCCGTTTTTACTTCGTCAAAGGTAATGCCCAATTTATCATTCATCAGCCCCTGCATGTTAGGGATCACGCCAAACACACCGATGGATCCGGTGATGGTGTTGGGTTGTGCAAAGATAGAATCAGCGGCTGCGGCAATGTAATAGCCGCCCGAGGCAGCCACATCACCCATGGAAACAATCACCGGCTTTTCCTTTCGCAACAAATCCACTTCACGCCAGATTACGTCCGACGCCAACGCGCTGCCGCCCGGTGAATTGATACGGAATACAACCCCTTTTACCTTGTCGTCTCTGCGTACCTTACGAAGCTCGCGCGAAATACGTTCGGAACCGATCATATCATCACCGCCTTCGCCCGGACCGATCTCGCCTACGGCATAAACCACAGCGATCCGGTCACGCACCGATGCCCGGTTAGACGGCACGGAAGGCTTGTATTTAGTCAGCGCAACCGCATTGAGATCCTTATCCTGGTCAATAGCTAACGAATCTTTCAACTCCGCAAGAAGTTCGTCTTTATAGCGTTTGCCATCGGCCAACCCATACGTTACCGCATCGTCTGCTGTCTTCACCAAAAAGCCATCGGCTATGGTCCGCAATGAATCAGCAGTTAGATGCCGGCTCGCTCCCACTTGGTCAATAAAATGATTGTAAATACTTCCCAAAAAAGAGGTGACCTGTTCACGGTTCGCATCGCTCATCCGGTCCAGGATGAAAGGTTCGACCGCGCTTTTGAACGTACCCACTTTCACAACCTGCATTTCGATACCCAATTTATCGAGCGTACCTTTAATAAATGGTGTTTGGGAAGCCAAGCCCCGGAAGTCAACCGTTCCTTCCGGGTTTACGTAAATCTTATTCGCTGTAGACGCCAGGTAATAGGCCCGTTGGGTATACCCCTCACTGTAAGCAACGATAAACTTCCCCGAAGACTTGAAATCCAACAGGGCATCGCGGATTTCCTGCAGCGTAGCGAAACTAGCAGACACCGCCGAAAGGTCCAGGTAAATCCCCTTGATCCGGTCGTCATCCTTTGCGCCCTCAATGCCTTTCAGGATGTCATTCAGCCCAAAACTTTTGGTTGTGGTAAATCCCGGCACATCCAGCTCTTCGAATGGGTCGGGTATCGTCCGTTCGGTAATTTGGTGCCGCAGATCAATGTGCAATAATGAGTTATCTGCTACCGTCGCCGCTTTATCCGCTGTCATTGAGCTGATCATTCCACCGATAATAATGAGTCCAACCACTACCAATAGGATGAAGGAAATGACAATACCTGTCACCGTGGCCAAAACGTATTTAAAAAATGACTTCATAAACATGCTATCTTTGTGTCCAAACTTAGCCAAACTTGGCTGTATATGCAAGTTGTACTGCTTTGTGAAGATTGGACGAAGCGGCATAAGAAAAGTTACGGTTACCGGTTGGGCCACTTCCCGCTTAGGGGGAAATTTATTTTATTTTGTATTTTTACCCCAGCGAAAAAATCAGCACGTTTACATGAGCGACGAAACGAATCCCATTCCTGAAGAAAACCAATCAAACGAATCCACAGATAATCCGTCCGGCAGCAGCCAAACCATTCCGCTGTCGGGGTTGTACGAAAACTGGTTTTTGGACTATGCTTCCTATGTGATTCTCGACCGGGCGGTACCCCACATCAACGATGGGTTCAAGCCGGTCCAACGCCGCATCCTGCATTCACTGAAAGAAATGGACGACGGCCGGTTCAATAAGGCAGCTAACGTGATCGGCAACACCATGAAATATCATCCGCACGGGGATGCATCCATTGGTGATGCCATGGTACAGATCGGCCAGAAAAATCTACTCATCGATTGCCAGGGTAACTGGGGCGACCCGGTAACGGGTGATTCCGCAGCGGCACCGCGTTACATCGAAGGGCGCCTGTCTAAGTTTGCCAACGAGGTGGTTTTCAATCCGGATACTACCGAATGGCAGTTAAGCTACGATGGGCGTAACCGGGAGCCGGTTACGCTGCCGGTCAAGTTTCCCCTGCTGCTTGCACAGGGTGCCGAAGGGATTGCCGTGGGTCTTGCCACCAAGATCATGCCCCATAACTTCCTAGAGCTCATCGATGGATCCGTCGAAGTGCTGCGGGGCGGACGACCCAATCTCCTCCCTGATTTCCCTACCGGCGGACTGGCCGATTGCTCGGCCTACAACGAAGGACAGCGCGGTGGTAAAATCCGGGTACGCGCCAAAATCGAAGAGCGGGATAAGAAAACGCTTGCCATTACCGAAATTCCCTATGGCACCACCACTGGCGGACTGATTGATAGTGTGGTTGCCGCCAACGAAAAAGGCAAGATCAAGATCAAGAAGATTGAAGATAACACCGCTAAAAATGTCGAAATTATCATTCACCTTGCCCCGGGTATCTCTCCCGATGTGACCATAGACGCATTGTATGCGTTTACGGCCTGCGAGGTTTCCATATCACCCAATACGTGCGTCATCCGGAATGACAAACCCCATTTCATGAGCGTCAACGACGTACTCATTGAAAACACCAAACAAACCAAAGCCCTGCTGAAGCAGGAGCTTGAGATCCGGCTCCGGGAACTACAGGAAAAAATCTTTTTCAGTACCCTACTCAAAATATTTATTCAGGAGGGAATGTATAAACATTCCGATTACGAAAACTCGGGCGACTTCGAAACAGTGGTACAGGTACTCACCCGGCTATTCACCCCGTTTTTTGACCAATTTTACCGGGAGATTCTTCCTGAAGATTATAAGAAGCTCATCGAAAAGCCCATGAGCAGCATCACCCGCTTCGATGTGAAGAAAGCCGACGAGCAGATGGCTGCCCTGGAAGAGGAGATCAAAAAGGTAAAACATCACCTCCGGCACCTTACCGACTATGCCATTGCCTGGTTTGAACGGCTTAAAGAGAAATATGGCAAAGGACGCGAACGGCGTACCGAAATCCGCATATTCGACCGGGTGGAAGCCGCCCAGGTAGCACTCGCCAATGTAAAGCTCTACGTAAACCGCACCGATGGATTTATTGGCACCGGCATGCGCAAGGACGATTACGTAGGCGATTGCTCCGACCTCGATGATATCATTGTTTTCCGTGCAGATGGAAAATGCCTTGTTACCAAGGTGCAAGACAAGGTATTTGTCGGCAAGGACATCATTCATGTGGCGGTGTTTAAAAAGGGTGATGACCGCACCGTATATAACCTGATTTACCGCGACGGAAAATCGGGTGTGTCATATGTAAAACGCTTTTCGGTAGTAGGTGTCACACGCGATAAAGAATACGATCTGACCAAGGGCGAGAAAGGCTCCAAGGTACTGTATTTCACCGCCAACCCGAACGGGGAGGCCGAAGTTGTCAATATACAGCTTAAGCCCCATTCCAAACTCCGGAAACTGCAATTTGACATCGACTTTGCCGAAATTGCCATCAAAGGCCGCAGTTCACAGGGCAACATCGTTACCAAGTATCCGGTTAAGAAGATTTTGCTCAAAAGCAAGGGCGTATCCACCCTCTCGGGTCGAAAGATCTGGTTCGACGACGTCCTTAAGCGGCTGAACGCCGATGGCCGCGGTCAATACCTCGGAGAGTTTGATGGTGACGACAAGATACTCACGGTCATGACCGATGGAACCTATGAGTTAAGTAGTTTTGACCTCAGTAATCACTTTGACGACAAGCTCATCCGCATTGAAAAATACGATCCACAACGGGTATACAGTGTGGTGCACCGCGATGGCAAGTCCGGTATTTACTATGTAAAGCGGTTCCTGTTTGACGACACGCCGATCGGCAAACGCACGTTGATTATTAACGAGGAACCGGGGTCGAAGCTTGTACTTATTACGGCCGCGGCCACCCCCTTGGTTCAGGTAGACGTGTTAAAAGGAAAGTCGCGTACGCCTGAAACGATCGAACAAAACCTGGCGGATCTCATCGATGTCAAAGGCATGAAAGCGCAGGGTAACCGGTTAAGTTCCCACGAAGTAACCCGCGTGGTGAATGTGAGCGACGAAGAAACAACGGATCCGGCAAATACACAGCCTGCCGACACACCGGATGTGGAAGCGATAATAGATCCCCAACCCAAAAATAACGACGAAACAACCGGCGCGGACGCGGAACCGGGGCAGCCAACGGATGCTCCCGCCGAAACCTCCGAAAAGAGCACTCCCAAACCGGCACATACCGATTCAGAACCACCTTCAAAGGACCGGCCAAGTGTCGATTTCGAAATCACTAATCCCGACGACATCCGGATTGATGACAACGGACAAATGGGCCTTTTTTAAAAAAATACACAAACCATTTGCATTGAATCACTAAGCAGTTTATATTTGTGATAATATCTACCATTGGGGAACGGCACATTGCCTCCCCGACTATGTAAGTTCTTTTTGTGGATTCTTACAAATTCCATTGTTAGCGTCCGTAACTGACAATTTCCCCGGCCAAGGGGAACTCATGCGGGAACTGAGTTGTCAATTACGGTCAAAGTAAACCATTAAAATGAGAGAGGCCAAACTGCTATTTGCCAGTTTGGGTGTTTTTTTATGTTGGCCGGCAAATGCCGTTCCCAACGTTGTTAATATGTTTAACGTTGCTTAATGCACTAAAAACACCAACGCTCTATGAAAATTACAACACGCAAAATGCGGACGATGACTCCCTTGCTCCACAGACTAAAATATCAGCAAGTGGGCCGGAAACGATTCACTTCAAATTATCCGCCTCATTATAGAGACACTTTCATTAAAAAGCAACACAAAATAACATTTGGATAAATAAAAAAATCCAACAAACCGTTGGTACAGTCAGCACAGCATAAAATCATCATTAATATGCACATATAAAACAAAAAGTAACTGAAAAAAATCGAATCCAACAATTTATTCTATCACAAACCGGAATAAATGGCACATTTTTTGAAATATTCGCAATCCATCTACCGGTTCTTTAAAAGAATCATTATTAAAACAAACAAAATATTAACATTATCTTAATAAATATATCTCTATTATTAAGATAGTTAATAGATAATAGCGGATTCTCACTATTATAGCTTTAAAAATATGCAAACGCGTTACATTTTCCTTTTGAAATTTGTATTAGCCTTTACTGATTTGCTATTTCTTAATACAGCATTCTTCGCCGCTGGCGAAATAACCCGGTTATATTTCTACGCCAATACCGAAATACTGTACAGTTACTATCTGCCCGTTGCCAACCTGCTTTGGATGCTTTCAGGCGGGATGTTCCGCATGTATATGCAAGCAACGATGGATAGCTTGGAAAACATTTACCGGGCTACGTTGCGTACGGCCATACTTCATGGTGTACTGTTTTCAGTCTACTTGCTATTAGCCCACAGACAGGGAGTGGATGCCAGTGCATTTCTTTTCAGCTTTTATGTTTTACTCGCTATCCTATTGGTATTCAGCCGATTGATCGGAACCTACATACAGGATCTGCTTCTCCGCCATTTCCATATGCGGAAAACCGTAGCGATCATGGGTAAAAACGAGGGCGGAAGAAAACTGGCCAATTATTTCAGAGCCCACGAACGCAATTATTATTTTGAAGGCTACTTAGCTGAAAATGACGACACTCTTCTTACCGACAGCGGGGAAGTGACACAGGCCGCCCGCAAGCAGTTCCAGCGGGCGATAAAAAAACGGATACAGGAAGTTTATATCTCCCTGCCTTCCAACCGCATGTTGCAGGCAGCAGCGCTATTGGAAGAAGCGGACCGGAATTGCCTGCGTGTAAAATTGGTTCCCGATCTGGTCAGGGCTGACAACCTACCTTATGAAGTGAGCATATTGGGCCCGGTACCGGTGGTAAGTATACGGCAGGAACCCGTGTATGACATCGAGAGCCGATTCAAGAAAAGGTTATTCGATCTGGTATTCAGCACACTGGTTATCGTCATGCTATTGAGTTGGCTTTACCCAATTATTGCCCTGCTCATTAAGTTGGAAAGCCGTGGCCCCGTACTATTCAAGCAGCAGCGTACCGGACGGGACAATAAGCCCTTTTGGTGCTATAAATTCCGAAGTATGCGGATTAACACAGATAGCGACAATAAGCAGGCGAAGCGCGGCGATCGACGAATTACCCGAGTGGGGGCCTTTTTGCGCCGCACCAGTTTGGATGAGTTGCCGCAGTTCCTTAATGTACTGCAGGGTCACATGAGCGTGGTCGGTCCACGGCCACACATGCTCAAGCATACTGAACAATACCGGGAACTGATTAATCAATACATGGTGCGCCAGTTTCTCAAACCCGGCATTACCGGTTGGGCACAGGTCAACGGTTACCGTGGCGAAACCACCGATCCACGGCTTATGGAGCGCCGTGTGGCACACGACATTTGGTACCTTGAAAACTGGACTGCGATGCTGGATGTGCGCATCGTATTCATGACTGTAATCAACGTGATAACAGGCGAAGAGAATGCATATTAATCTGCATATAACACACACTCGTATCTATGGGATTATTTACTGTTTTAAACAAAACAAGGACAGCTACCAACCTATCCTGGATGCAAGTTGATATTCATTCACATATTCTACCAGGTATTGATGATGGTTCGCCCAACGTAGAAGCCTCCATTGGCTTTTTGAACCGACTCCGTGCGTTGGGTCTTACGGTAAGTTTTGCTACCCCGCACGTATTTAAAGAGATGTACCCTAACGATGCAGAAACCATTGGCACCGCGCTTCGCCGTCTGCAAACAGCTACTAAAACCCTATTGCCGGAGTTCCAACTCGACGCGGCTGCTGAATACATGATGGATACGGACTTTGTCCATTTGTACCGTGGGGGTAGCTTACTTACGTTGCCCCGCAATCACGTATTAGTGGAAATGTCGTATGCCGCTGAGAATCCTGAGATCGATCGCCACCTATTCGAATTGCAGGTAAATGGCTATACGCCCATCCTCGCCCATCCTGAGCGATATGTGTATTACCACGATCACCCTGAGCGGTATCAGCGACTCAAGGACCAAGGGTGTCTTTTTCAACTCAATTTGCTATCACCCTCGGGATATTACGGCACGTCTGTTCGAAAAGCAGCCAAATGGCTCCTCAAACGGGGTATGGCCGATCTCGTGGGCACAGACCTCCATCACGCAAAGCACTTGGCCGCCATTGAACGGTTTGTGCTGGGTGGAGACGCACACGGTGCCTTTATGAAGAACCCCATTAGAAATAAAGAATTATTTGGCGCATGATAAAAAACACATTATATCGATTGATCGCATGGGGACTGTTTTTATTCAGTTCCTGTGTCTCCACTGAAAAAACAGTGTATTTCCGAGATATTCCAGCAGACCATCCGGAGGTGACACTCCCCACTTACCAAGAACCTTTAATTCAGGTGGATGACATCCTGCATATCACCATCCAAACCATAGATGGGGGTACAACAGCCGCCATCAACCAACTATCAGGTGCTCCGGCTAATGCAGGTAATCCTGCGGCCCCAACCGGCAGTGATGTACCCAATGGTTATTTAGTGGATGACGAGGGACAGGTCACCATCCCCATGCTGGGTACACTAAAAGTGGCCGGACTGACCACCCCCGAGGCGCGTAAGCTCATCGCCAAAGAAGCGTCAAAATACTTCAACGATCCGACGGTACAGGTACGGTTTGCTAATTTTAAGGTAACGGTAATCGGAGAAGTCACCCGGCCGGCTACCTACACTGTGCCAAACGAAAAGGTAACGCTATTGGATGCGATTGGCATGGCTGGCGACCTTACGATTCATGGCCTTCGTGAAAATGTACTCTTGGTGCGTGATAATAATGGGAAAAAAGAGTTTGTCCGCTTCAATCTTAATTCATATGAAACATTCGAATCACCCTACTTCTACTTAAAGCAAAATGACGTGATTTATGTTGAACCGGGCAAGAGCAAGGTTGCATCTACTAATGTGGCACGGACGCAGGCCATCTCGATTTTTGCCAGTGCCGTAACGATCATCACGGTCATTGTATCGCGACTTTTTTGACAACAAACGATTACAATCATACAATAGAAATCTATGAAGGAATGGCCTGATGAAGATTTTGAACCTGATGGACAGGAAGACAACCAGAAACTCATCGAGTTTCTGGGAAAACTGTGGGTCAATTGGTATTGGTTTGCGTTATTCGGATTTCTTGGGTTGATGGTGGCTTATGTGAACTTGCGCTACAGCACACCGGTTTATAAAATAAACGCCAAATTGTTGGTAACCGAGGAACAAAAAGGCGCTTCTGCGACCGGAACGGGCGTATTCCTCGGCGACTTAAACAGTCTTTTCGGTGGTGTCAACTCAGTAGACAACGAAGCCGAAATTCTTAAGACCCGTTACTTGATGGAACAAGTGGTACGTAAACAAAATGCACAGGTTAATTACTTTGTCCCCGGCGATGTCCGCGATGTAGA
Source organism: Parapedobacter defluvii (assembly GCF_014642075.1). Lineage (GTDB taxonomy): Bacteria > Bacteroidota > Bacteroidia > Sphingobacteriales > Sphingobacteriaceae > Parapedobacter > Parapedobacter defluvii. Next base: position 75,430 of record NZ_BMIK01000022.1, read on the forward strand.
AGTATATCCCGCTCCGTTCGATGTTACATTGCTGCGACCTGATTCTTTGACCGGCGGAATATTTCGTCTGCAGTTAAAAGACAATGAGCATATCAGCGTTAGCCAAGACCATTTTGAGCAGGAAACTACCTTTGGCACGACCATTGACCTTCCTGGTGTAGGTTCGGTCCTCATTAGCCGAAACACGTCGGTACCTATTAGCAAAACGACCTACAGGTTTGAAGTGGCATCTTTTGATACAAGGGTGAACGAATATATGGGAAGGCTGTCAGTTGGTGTAACAAACAAGCAAGTATCCATTATCGACCTAGCATTTGACTATCCCATCAAAGCTAAGGGCGAAAGTATTCTTAGGACTATTCTCGAAACATATACGGAAAACAACTTACAGGATAAAAACACGATTGCCGATAGCACCATTGCTTTTATCGATAATCGGTTACTGTTTGTGGGTCAGGAATTGGGCGCTGTTGAGGGTGATATCCAGGCATTTCGGCAGTCCAAACAACTTGCGGATATTTCTGCCCAATCTCAACTGTTGCTGGAAAATTCAGCTGAATATGTCAAGCAACTGACCGAAGTAGAAACACAGCTCACCATTTTAGACAATTTACGCGGATACCTGATAGATCCTAAAAACCAGCGAGTGGTACCCAGTGCATTGTTACCCAACGACATGGTATTTAATGGCTTGGTAGAGCGCTATAATACCTTGCTCTTGGAGCGCGATAGACGTCTGTTGAGTGCAACACCAGACAATCCAACGGTTCGAAATCTCGATCAGCAACTGGCCAATCTACGGACCGATATGCTTGCCAACTTGGAAAACACAAGAAACCGATTTGAAACGACCCGAAACGAGCTTCGCCGTAAAACCGGCCAATTAGAGTCGGAAGTCAGGCGTGTCCCTGCTACGGAAAGACAATACCTCGATCTCGCCCGACAGCAGCAGATCAAGCAGGAATTGTATATTTATCTGTTGCAAAAGCGGGAAGAAACCGCTATTAGCAAAACGGCCAACATCTCCAATAGCCGGATAATTGATCCTCCTAAAGCGAAGACGTTGCCATTCTCCCCAAGACGCACCCGCACGTTAGCAATGGGCTTGTTAATAGGCCTCATCATTCCCGCGACAAGTATCTATCTCCGCGATCTGCTCAATACCCGTATTCGCAATCGGGAGGACATACAAAAGCAAACCCCCTTGCCAATCGTTGGAGAAATCAGCCACAGCACTTCCAAACAAACGCTGGTGGTAACGAGAGACTCCCGTGCTCCAATTGCCGAGCAATTCCGGTCGCTTCGTACCAATCTGGCTTTTTATTTAAGTAATATTGATAAGCCGACCATTCTCCTTACTTCAAGCATGAGCGGAGAAGGCAAATCATTTGTTGCCCTGAATATGGCGATGATCTTTGCCATTTCCGGCAAAAAGGTTGTAGTGTTGGAAATGGACCTGCGTAAGCCAAATTTATCCATTAAACTGAATATATCAAACAGTTTCGGATTTACCAATTACATTATCTCCCCTTCTCAGACTCCCGAAAGCATCATTCGGCCATCGGGTGTACACGAAGGACTTTATCTGATCAGCTCAGGTCCCATCCCGCCCAATCCTGCAGAGATGATCTTACACGAACGGACCGGTGAATTGATGACCTATTTGAAACGGGAATTTGATGTGGTGATCATCGATGCTCCGCCCATTGGATTGGTTACCGACGCACAATTGCTAAGCCACCATGCGGACCTGACACTGTATCTCGCCAGACAAGGATACACCTATAAACGACAATTGCGAATTCCCACAGAACTCTACCATAGCGGAAAAATGAAACAAATCGCCCTGGTTGTCAATGATATTCAAAAAGCAAAGACAAATTATGGTTACGGATACGGGCACGGTTACGGCGAATATGGAAACGAAAAACAGGAAAAACGAAAATGGTGGAAGCTTTTTTCGAAAAAAAATAGCTAACGGATAAGAAATGGAAAAAGATGCATCCATCTATATTGCCGGCCATCGAGGCATGGTGGGCAGCGCGATCAAGCGCCATCTGGAAAACATAGGATACACGAATTTGCTGTTACGCACCTCAACCGAACTTGACCTGCGTAATCAACAAGCCGTAACTGATTTTTTTACATCGGAACAACCCGAATATGTATTTTTGGCGGCCGCTAAAGTAGGTGGTATTATTTCCAACAATACCTACCGGGCAGACTTTATTTACGATAACCTCATCATGGAAACCCATGTTATCCATGCTGCACACATATTCGGCGTTAAAAAATTACTCTTTCTAGGTAGTAGCTGTATCTATCCCAAGATGGCCCCTCAGCCGCTGAAAGAAACCTATTTACTTACCGGGCCGCTGGAACCTACGAACGAACCCTATGCCATTGCTAAGATCGCGGGGATCAAGTTATGCGAAGCTTATCGGGATCAATACGGAAAGGATTTTATCAGTGTCATGCCCACCAATCTCTACGGTATCGGAGACAACTACCATCCTGAAAACTCGCATGTATTGCCTGCATTGATACGCCGTTTCCACGAAGCAAAGGAAACGAACCAACCCAGCGTCACCATTTGGGGAAGTGGCACCCCAAAACGCGAGTTTCTCTATGCTGACGATCTAGCGGCAGCCTGTGTTTACCTGATGAATCACTATAGCGAACGCGAACTGATTAATGTGGGTACGGGAGAAGACCTCTCGATCAAAGAACTGGCCGAACTGGTAAAAGATGTCGTCGGTTACAACGGTAAGTTGGCATTCGATACCAGTAAACCCGATGGCACACCGCGCAAACTAATGGATGTCAGCAAGCTGCACAACTTAGGCTGGAAACACAGCACATCATTGGAAGAAGGGATATCAAAAGCATATCAAGATTTTCTTCGGCATACCTACGTGGAACGATAAATAAAGTAAAAAAAGCTTATGAAAACAGCACTCATCACCGGCGTCAATGGACAGGACGGCGCTTATCTCGCTGAGTTATTACTCAAAAAAGGCTATAGGGTACACGGCATCAAGCGTCGTTCCTCACTCATCAATACCGACCGTATTGATCACCTATATCAGGACCCCCACGACGAAAACGTACGATTCAAGCTGCATTACGGTGATATGACCGACAGTACCAACCTGATCCGTATCATCCAGGAGACACAGCCCGATGAGATTTACAATCTGGCAGCTATGAGCCATGTGAAAGTGAGTTTTGATACGCCTGAATACACGGCAAATGCCGATGGCATCGGCACGCTGCGCTTGTTGGAGGCCATCCGTATATTGGGTTTGGAAAAAAAGACACGCATTTATCAAGCTTCTACTTCTGAATTGTATGGCTTGGTACAGGCAGTACCTCAAAGTGAAACCACTCCCTTTTATCCACGGAGTCCTTATGCGGTTGCTAAGCTGTATGCTTATTGGATTACAGTCAATTATCGGGAAGCATACAATCTGTATGCCTGCAACGGGATTCTCTTTAACCATGAAAGCCCGCTACGGGGCGAAACGTTTGTCACCCGCAAAATTACCCGGGCCGTGGCGGCCATCGCCCTCGGTCTGCAGCAAAAAATGTTTCTGGGAAATTTGGACGCCCGCCGGGATTGGGGCCATGCGAAGGACTATGTACGAGCCATGTGGCTTATCCTCCAACAGGAAAAGGCAGAAGATTATGTCATCGCCACGGGCATCACTACGCCAGTCCGCGATTTCGTGAAGATGGCGTTTGCGGAGGTTGGCGCTGAAGTAGAATTCACGGGTGAGGGAGTTCACGAAAAAGGTATAATCAAATCGGTGAGCGGCTCGGACTTCTCGTTGAAAGTCGGCCAAGAAGTCGTCAGTGTAGATCCCGCCTATTTCCGCCCAACAGAAGTGGACCTGCTAATCGGCGATCCCACGAAATCCAAGACTAAATTAGGTTGGGAGCCCCAATACGATTTGCCGGCACTTTGCAAAGAAATGGTCGCTTCCGATCTGGATATTTTCAGAAAAGATGATAAGACCCAATGGGAACATTTGGTGGGGTAAAATAAAAATATAAATGAAAATTTTAGTTGAAAATTCAACGTGGAACAACATCGGAGACGGCTTTTACCAAAGCACGCTCTTCGCGCTATTCAAGCAACTGTATCCAAACGATGAAGTGTATATGGGAGAAGGCCCGTTCAAACGCGCGTTTAGGCCCCGATCCAAAAAGCATTTGGCAAAGGCCTACCGCCTAATGGACGATCAGCATGCCGACTTGCACATTTTCTCAGGCCCCATTGTCAAAAAACTCATCGAGAACTACGGCGAAAAGATTAAGCAGATAGTCGCAAGGGGCGATCGTTACGTACTTATCAGCGTCTCCTCGGCACATATCTCCGATCAGGCAACCTTAGCAACCGGTGCCTTTCTCGAACAATATCCACCGCTGCTTATGGCTACACGGGACGAAGAGACATTTAACAGATTCAAACCTTTCAATATCAACTTGTACAATGGCATATGTACCGCATTCCTCGTCAATCGGATGTTGCCTGTGCTGGAATTTACTCCCCAACAGCCCTTTTTCATCAGCAGTTTTTACAACGAACTGGAGCCGGTTTATCAGGTAGAAGGTGACGTGACTATTGAAAACATCAAATTACAGCGAAAAACCTCCCTTTTTGGACTAAAACACCGTTATTCGCGACACCTGAATGCCTGGCGACCACAACAGGCGTGCCTCGGCGACCACAGGATCATAAGGGTACATCAGGACTTGTCGACACATTTCTACCATGTCAAGTTTTCTCACCCCAATTCATTCATGAGTTTCAATCCCCTATCCTATCTTTCGATCTACAAATCTGCCGACTTTACAATCTCAGATCGCGTACATTCCTGCGCTGTAAGTGTAGCATTCGGCAAGCCCGCCAGGCTGCTCACGGATAGCCCACGCGCCGGGATTTTCGATCGTTTAGGATATCAGCGGGATCATAAGGGCATTATCCGGCCGATTGATCCGGTTATCATAGACAAAGAAATCGAAAGGCTATCCGACGCTATCAAGCAAGTTATCTAACGGAACCATGTCCTTGAAAAAAAATTTACTGAAAAACGGACTGGCAACAGTATTCCAGAAGCTCATCCGCGTCTTTGAGCAACTGGCCTTGGTGCCTTTCTTTATTTCTGCTTGGGGGGCTGCATATTACGGTGAATGGCTTACGCTAACGATATTTCCGACCATTATCGGCCTCTCCGACCTAGGGATCGGTTCCGCAGCAGCCAATACATTTGTACTTCGATATGGTGCCAAGGATTATCAGGGTGCCGCAAATGTGTACCGGAGTGGACGCCGATTGATTTCAGCCAGCATTTTAGCCAGTGTCCTATTAGGGGGCATTGTGATAGGATTGCTGGATCATTATGGTGTTTTTGCAAGGACCTTAATCGCACGCAGCGATGCCATATTAGCCGTGTCTTTCCTGATGCTGGCCAAATTACTCGATTTTTTCCAGCAGTTGTATGAGGCTCATTTTCGCGCCGCACGGCACGCCGCACGAAGTATCAACCTACTTAGTGTTTACGCATTAATAAAAATCGTAGGCAGCATCTTGGCGCTCACCCTCGGTGGTGGCATTATTTCAGTAGCAGTCGTTACGTTCGGAACCGCCATCGTATTCAATGCGTACTTCGGTTGGCGGGCGACGGAACAGTTGAAAACGGATGAAAATTACATTTCCAAAGGTTACATCATCAAATCGGATATGAGGATGGTAGCCAAGAAGGGGTTCGGATACCTCCTTTCCCCCATCTGGCAATCCATTTACTTTCAAGGAACTACGTTTGTAGTACGTATCACACTGGGCCCTGAAGCCGTGGCACTCTTCAACACGGTAAGGACGGTGTGCCGATCCATTAATCAGCTGTTCAACATGGTTAATAGTACCGTTTTTCCTGAGTTGCAGTATGAATTATCTACCGGCAGGCTACATATCGCGCGATTGCTCTTCAGGCGTTCGCTTACACTCGTATTGGGCACAGCCATCGTTGGCATGTTGCTATTAGGGTTATTCGGCGCTCAATGGTATGCATGGTGGACGAAACATTCGCTCGACCCACCGCCCCTGATGTGGCATATTTTCATCATCGGTATCGGTTTCAATGCGCTATGGTGGACGGCCAGCATGATATTTCGGGCCGTAAACAAGCCTTATGTATTGGTATTGGCAGGACTGGCAGGATCCGTGATCTCGGTAGGACTTTCTTATTTCCTCTGCCTTTCACATGGCCTCGTAGGAGCAGCCTTGGGCAGCTTGGCGCTCGAAGTCATCATGGTAGCCGTCGTGCTGCCTGTTAGCTGCCGCTACCTTGGGCAATACGTTTGGCAGTTACCTAAGGGAATATGGAGCGATTCGGCGGTCTTGATCAAAAAAATTAGCAAAATAAGCAAATGAACGTCACCCAAATATGTATTGGCAGGTTCCATCATTTTCATCTGGCGCGCCAGTTGGAAAAGCATGGCTTGCTGAACCGCATCTATACGGGATATCCGCATTTCAAGCTGCGCGACGAGGTGGGTATTCCCAGGGATAAAATCCGGTCTTTCCCTTGGCTACATACGCCTTACATGTTTCGGTCACGCATCGGACTTGGCAATTTCGCCATGCTGAACAAGTGGTGGTATTGGGCGGCACATGATTCATTAGATCGATTTGTGGCGTCCCTGCTCCATGCACCTGGTGTACTGGTTTCGCTGTCTTCCACCGGATTGCACGCGGGCACCAAAATCCAACGGTTGGGAGGTGTATATATCTGCGACAGAGGCTCCTCGCATATTAGTTATCAGGACGAGCTGCTTCGTGAGGAACATGCCCGGTGGGGAATTCCTTTTGCCGGTATCGATAAAAAGATTATCCACAAGGAACAATTAGAGTATCAGCAGGCTGATGCCATTACCGTCCCTTCCGAATTTGTCCGACAATCCTTTGTACGCCAAGGGATTTCGGCCAACAAACTGTACAAAGTACCTTACGGAGCCCGGTTGGAGCGATTCAGTCGCACACAACATCCTCCCGAGAACCGGTTCAGGATATTGTGGGTCGGCGCGGTCACCATTAGGAAAGGCTTCATGTATCTACTGAAAGCGTTCCAACGCTTTTCTCACCCCAATAAAGAACTCCTTGTCATCGGCAACATATCAGCTGAGGTGAAATCACTGCTCAACGGAGAGTCACTTGAACATGTTCGGTTCATGGGACAGGTAGCAAATGCATCCCTACCGGACATCTATAGTTCATCCCATGTCTTCGTGCTCTCGAGTATAGAAGAGGGGTTGGCAATGGTACAAGGAGAGGCCATGGCCTGTGGATGTCCGGTGATTGCTACACAGCATACAGGTGCTGAGGACCTCATTACAAATGGGATAGAAGGATTTATTGTTCCTATCCGGTCGACTGAAGATATACTTGCCCGCATACAGCAGCTCGCCGACGAGCCTCATCTGAGAAATCAATTGGGGGAAAATGCATTGGAAAAAGTCAAGTCATTAGGTGGATGGGATCAATATGGAGGCCAGTACATTCAAGTAATAAAATCGTTGACCATCGATTAACAATTCTGTATGGCAACATCAAAACAACAATTCATTCCTTTCACAGACTTCTCGCATGGGATGCCTGTAGGCGTGCATCGGAAACCCACTACTTTCCTAACGGTGTCCCGGAAATGGCTGTCTATTGTTTTGATTGCTGCCACGGTCATTCAGTTGCTCATTTTTCCAGGTTACGCCCAACTGCCAGGTTGTTTAAGTTGCCTCATAGGATGGTCACTCTGCTCCAAGTACGTGCTACTGCCAATTTCGCTAAAAAAATATACCCTGAGTAGTATGGTGTTGATTGGTTTCGCATTTACGCAATTTTGGATTCCTCCGGTTTTAACACTCATCGAAGGTAAACCACTTGTATTCAATCTTAACTATCCCAACAGCGTATTCCTCCACAATTTTTTGGCCTTCTTGGCTATGTTGGGAAGTTTCTTGGTCTATACAGCCAATCTCTTGCACATCAGGTCTTATTTAGCACGTTTTTTCAAGACCAAGACCTATTTGTATAGTACGCCATACCCTTACCAATTATGGCTTATGGGAATATTGGGTGTCTTGGGCATGTCTGCGACCCGCATCCTTGGCTTGGGTAATGATGGAGCCGCGAACACTGGTATACTTGTCAAATTACTACAAGGATTCCAAATCTATGCTTACGCTCCTTTGTTTATGATGCTATCCCCATTGTATACTAGAAAGCAATATGATACCCCCAAATTACTTATCGCCGCCTATGTATGCTTTCTATTAGCAATCGGCGTCTTGCTCAATTCCCGCGGAGCATTCATGATGGGGCTGACCGGCTTGGGTCTTGCTTACTTACTGGGCTTACTGTTGGGCACCTTTTCACCCCGCGTGTTTACGCTCCGGAATACAATCGGTCTTGCCGTCGCTTTTTGGGTGATTACCGGACCGCTTAGCGACCTCGGTACAGCCATGGTAGTCACCAGAAGCCAACGTGGCGAGGTAGGTCCTACTGAACTGCTGGCGTTGACACTTGATACATACAACAACAAAGAATTGCTCAACCGTTATAAATCCGCAGCAATGGACACGAAAAACAATCCATTGACGGATTGGGACGAATATTATTTCAATAATATTTTTGTTGCCCGATTTTCTAACCTCAAATTTGTAGATGCGAGTCTAGAACACTATTATCGGTTGGATAGCCCCGAAAAAAATAAATTGATGTTCAACTATAGCATTGAGCGTACATTGGCTATTCTACCCACTCCATTGTTGAACTTCCTAGGAATTACCATTGATAAATATGGCGCCATCGGAACTTCCTATGGTGATTACTTATTAGCGCTGTCAACAGGCAACAAGGCTTATCTAGGCGGTTACCGCGTCGGTCACTTCGCGGGAGTGGGTATGGCGGCCTTCGGATGGTTTTACCTACTTATTATGTTTGTCACGCTTATACCCTGTTTTCTATTGCTCGACTTGCTTTACTATAAGGGTAAATTCAGCATCGTTTCACTGATCTTTCTACCGGAGATTTTTTGCCACGTCGGATTGTTGTCTGGGAACATCGAAAATCCTATCAACTTCATTCCATTCCTATTTCGGACATGGCCCCAATTGGTTGTCCTTTATTTGGTATTGTTTTATTTGACACGGCAGTTGCGAAGGTTTTTTATATGAATAACGCTAGGAATACATGGGTTTATGGGTTGGATTCCATCCGCTTTGTGTTGGCAACCATCGTGTTGATCGGCCACAGCGGATTTATTCCCGATTATGAACTCGGTCCCAACCCAAGCATTATCGCTATGGCAGTTAAGTTAACCTTAGCCAACGCCTTCGTGGGTATTGCCGCTGTGATAGGCTTCTTTGTCATATCGGGTTTCGTGATCCACTTTCCTTATCGGAATGGCAAGCCATTACACGTGTATGAATTCTACAGCAAGCGATTACTCCGGATTGTGTTACCACTTTTGGTGATGTTTTTATTGTGCTGGATGTTTAAGCTAAAGGTCCCTTTCGTAGTCTGGAGCCTGTATTGCGAGATTATTTATTATCTTTTTTACCCACTATTGTACCGATATCTCGTCAGCACGCCGAAAAATATTGATATCTTTATCGTGGGCAGCATTATGCTGGCACTACTGGCAATTGGTTGGTTTACTAACGATTTCAGTGTCCTCCTACATCATAAGGTTAAAGAAACCGCTAATTTCCATACACCCAACCACCTACTTAATTGGATTTTCGGCTTTCCCGCATGGTTAATGGGGGTACGCATTGCCGTACACTTCGATAAGATCGCCAATAGTGATACAGCGTTCAAAAAGGTCGTCCTGCTCCGGGTACTTGTTTGGTTAGTGGCGATGACCTGCTCTGTTCTCAGGTTCCACTTCGCGGTATCCTATAAAATCACATTTATTCCCGCTTTCAGTTACCTCTGTTACTTATGGATCGCTACTGAAATCAGCTATTATACAGCTCATCGCCCCATCAGGTGGTTGGAAAATGGCGGCAAATGGAGCTATTCTATTTACCTTTTTCATATGATTTTTGTCGATTTGTATCTCCATTTGATTCAGCCGGAGCGTGTTTTCGCCCATATACTTAAACTCATCATAGTATTGGCGTTTTGCTACGCGATGTACCTTTTGGTGGAGCGCCCGTCTCACCAATTAATTAATCGAATAAAATTGCGATAACATGGATATTCTTTATATAGGCAACGATTCCTTTCACAGCACCTCGTACCATCGCGCGATGGCCCTGAAACGTTTGGGTCATCGGGTGACTCTTATCAATCCCAAAACATTACTAAGATCGGGTTTGGTGCGAAAATTACATTTTAGAACAGGATATAAGTTGCTGCAGCGCCAAGTGACTAATTTTCTAAAAAAACGCATCAACGTCGGGAACCCAGACCTGATTTGGGTGAATGGCGGTGAACTCCTCGGCAGGAAAAGCCTGCAGGTACTGAAAGCATTGCGAACACCGATCGTCTTGTATAACAATGACGATCCCACTGGGACGCGGGACGGCCGCCGGTTTGATTCCCTGCGTAAAGCGCTTCCTTACTACGACCTGTGTGTCGTGCGGTTAGAAAAAGAAGAAGACGAACTATTGAAATATGGTGTGCGCCAAGTGCTGCGGGTGTATATGTCGTATGATGAAGAGGTACATAAACCATTTGATCATCCTTCGGAAATTCCTGCCCAGTTCATCTCGGATGTTGCATTCATCGGTACGTGGATGCGGCATGAAAAACGTGATGAATTTCTGCTGAAGCTTATCCGTGCAGGTATCCCCGTCAGTATTTGGGGTGCCCGTTGGCCGAAGTCTCCTCATTGGGATGCTTTGAAAGCCCACTACAGAGGCGGAGCCCTGAGCGGACGGGATTATGTGGCGGCTATCCAGGGAGCAAAAATCTGCATCGGCATGCTTTCGCACGGAAACCGCGACCTCCATACCCGCAGATCGGTAGAAACAACGTATGCGGGCGGACTGCTTTGCGCACAGCGAACAGCAGTCCACCTTGGCATGTATGAAGAAAATCAGGAGGCGGTCTTTTGGGACGATGTAGATGAGTGCATCGGTATATGCAGGCGACTGCTCGCGGACGATAAACAGCGGGAACACATCCGAAAAGCAGGATACGACAAAGTTAGGACATTGAAAGTGGGCAATGAGGACATCTGCACTGCTATTCTAAAGCGATTGAATTTTTAGTCGAACATATGAACGTAAGTCAAATCATCCTTATTGGCAACTATCCACCGGATAAACAGGAAAGCATGCGCAAATATGCTGCAAACCTTCTCCAAGGGTTGGAATCACAGCAAATAAGGGTAAAACTGTGGAATCCGCCGACATTCTTCGCCAAAGGGTGGAAATCGACGACTGCCGGCATTGGCAAGTGGCTTGGATACCTGGATAAATGGATTGTATTTCCAGTCATTCTGCGACTGAGGCTACTCCACGCTGAATACCGGAAAGAAACCGTATTTTTCCATATTTGCGATCATTCCAATGCGCCTTATCTTGCTTCCCTCCCTTTGTTAAGGACCGGAATCACCTGCCACGATGTCTTAGCCATACGGGGGGCACTGGGCTACGCGGATGCCTATTGTCCCGCTAGTAAAACCGGTGTTATCCTCCAAAAGTGGATCCTGAAAAATCTGCTCACTGCCAAACGGATTGCTTGTGTTTCGCAGTTTACCATGAATCAGCTCCTCGCGCTCTCGACGACTGGAAAAAATCAGCCAGGCAAAAAATGGAGAGTTGTATACAATTCATTCAATGCATCTTTCACACCCATGCCGCAATCGGAATGCATGCCTTACCTCAAGCGATGTGGTATTCCGTCTGACAAACCTTATGTCCTTCATGTGGGTTCCGCATTACCCAGAAAAAACAGGAAGATGGTAGCCGACATGATCGACGCAGTCGGCAACCAATGGGATGGCCTTATTTGTTTCGCCGGCCAACCGATCGATGAAGCATTGGCACGGCACATTGCAAGCCTGGGATTGCGTGACCGGGTAATCTCGGTGGTCAAACCAGATCATCAAACATTAGTAGCCCTGTATAACGCCTGCGAAGCATTCATTTTTCCGTCGTTAAGTGAGGGATTCGGCTGGCCCTTAATCGAGGCCCAAGCGTGTGGTGCCCCTGTTGTAGCAAGCGATATTGAACCCATGCCGGAAGTCAGCAATGGAACGGCGTTACATTCAGACCCGCTTGACAAAGAAGCATTTGCAGCGGCATTTCTACAGGTATTGCAACCATCAATCAGGTCACGATTGATACAAGAGGGATTCGAAAACTGCAAACGATTCGACAATGATGTGTTAATCAAGGAATTTATCGATTTATACAGGGAATAGTACACAAGCTATGCTGAAAAAACTCATTACGTTTCTTTTACCATGGGGATTACGCAGAAGACTGCTCCACTATTGGTTCGGTTATGAAATTCATCCAACAGCACGTATTGGATGGGCCTGGGTATTTCCGGGCAAACTCATCATGAAAGAGCGGGCCAAAATTGGGCATTTCACCGTAGGGATACACCTCGATTACATAGAACTCGGTAAATACGTGTCGATCGGCCGGAGCAATTGGATCACTGGGTTTCCAAGCTCCGGAAAATCCAAACATTTTGCACACCAATCCGGGCAACGCCGGTCCGAACTTATTGTAGGTGATCATTCATCTATCACGAAGCATCATCATTTGGATTGCACGAACAGTATCCACGTCGGCCGCTTTTCAACCATTGCGGGGTACCAGTCTCAGTTCCTTACACACTCCATCGATATCCGCCTTAACCGGCAGGACAGCATACCCATTGCCATCGGTGACTACTGTTTTGTAGGTACGAATGTAGTGGTATTGGGAGGAGCTAAGCTTCCCAGTTATTCCGTGTTGGGGGCCAAATCACTGCTCAACAAGGCCTATGATAAAGAGTGGGGTCTCTATGCCGGTGTCCCGGCCAATTTGGTAAAATACATGGATAAGGATTACCAATATTTTACCCGACAAGAAGGATTTGTTTTCTGACATAAAAAACGACACAAGCAGGTAGATGAAGACATTACGTATCATAACAAGTATGGATCCGCGACATGGCGGACCAAGCCAAGGTATCCGGAATTCCATCCCCGCTCTCCAACAGATGGGTATCGAAAACGAGGTTGTCTGCCTTGACGATCCGCAAGCGGATTTTATCGGGAAGGATCCTTTCCCCATCCATGCGTTGGGTCAAGGCAAAGGCCCTTGGGCGTATCAGCCTCGCTTGGAACGTTGGCTGCTGGCAAACATTCACCAGTACGATGCATTGATTATCCATGGCCTATGGCAATATCCTAGCTACGCCACCCACAAGGTGGTGCAGCAATACCGGAAATCGAAGGGAAGTAAACGGACACCTGCACTATATGTTATGCCGCATGGTATGCTTGACCCGTATTTCCAGAAAGCACCCGGCCGTAAGCTAAAAGCGATCCGTAATTGGCTGTTTTGGTGGATCATAGAACGACATCTCGTCAATGATGCAGATGGTATGTTGTTCACCTGCGAAGAGGAATTGCTGCTTGCCCGTCAAACATTCGCTCATTATCAACCGCGGAAAGAACTGAACGTAGGTTACGGCATTCCGGCGGCACCTTCCAATCCGGTGAAGCTCATCCATGAGTTCCAAATGGCGTGCAATATCAAGTTCAATCAGTCTTATTGGCTCTTTTTAAGTCGTGTCCATGAAAAAAAAGGAATTGACTTATTAATCAAAGCCTATCAAAAATTAGCTAGAGAAACTGATGTGCTTCCATCATTGGTCATTGCTGGCCCGGGGTTGGACACCGCTTATGGCAAAGAAATGGTCGAACTGGCCAAACCCACTTCCGGAATATCATTCGTTGGTATGCTGACCGGAGATGCCAAATGGGGGGCGCTGTATGGATGTGAGCTATTCATCCTGCCCAGCCATCAGGAGAATTTCGGTATTGCCATTGTCGAAGCAATGGCATGCGGAAAGCCGGTGTTAATCAGTGACAAAGTGAACATATGGCGCGAAATAGCAGCTGGGGGTGGAGGGCTTATTGCCGAAGATTCTGCATCAGGAACTTATAATTTACTCAAACAATGGCATGAGTTGAGTCGTGATCAAAAAAACGAAATGGCACTTGCGTCAAAAAAAACCTTTGAAATGAGGTTTACGGTAGACCAAGCTGCCAAGACACTGCTTAATACCTTAAAAGTTGAATACGATGACGCCGTTACATAATCACAAGGATACATATACCGAAGCGTCGTTTTCACTTTCGAACCGGTTGCTGAGAGTACTTTGGGGAGTTGTCTATACACTGCTGTTCCGTCATTCCCCTCGTCCGTTTCATCGATGGAGGGCCTTTTTGCTTCGCTTGTTCGGTGCAACAATCGGAAAGGGAGCCCATGTCTATCCCGGCGTGAAGATATGGGCCCCGTGGAATCTTGAATTGGGAGCTGAATGTGGCGTAGCCAGTGGGGTGGAGCTTTATTCCCAGGGAAAAATAACAATTGGTTACCGTGCCATCGTTTCACAAGGCACCAATGTGTGTACAGGGACACACGACTATACGCACAAAGGGCATCCGCTTTATACCGAACCGATCGTTATCGGCGACAGGGCATGGGTAGCTGCGGAATGTTTTATCCATCCCGGGGTGACTATCGGAGAAGGGGCCGTGATCGGCGCACGTGCCGTGGTTACCAAGGATATGCCACCGTGGATGGTCTGTGCCGGCCATCCATGTAAACCGATCAAGGAACGAATAATGGCTGACGATTAGTTGTCAAGTAATTCAAAAAAAAGGACATGATTTCGGTACTCATATTAACAAAAAACGAAGAGCAAGATTTACCTGGTTGCCTCGCATCCGTTGCCTGGTGTGATGATGTACACCTATTTGATTCCTATAGTGAAGATCGCACCGTGGAAATCGCACGCGAAGCGGGCGCAACGGTCACGCAACGTCGCTTTGACAATTGGGCTGCCCATCAAAACTGGGGGCTTTCCAATATCTCCTTTAAACACCCTTGGGTACTCTATATCGATGCCGATGAACGCGTATCGGAAAGCCTAAAGACAAGCTTGTTGGCCTTTGATGGCTCACCTGCTAGCCACGTTGCCTACGAAATCCAAAGACGGGATTTTGCATGGAATGGCCGTTGGCTAAAACATGCACAAATATCTCCTTATTACCTACGGTTATTCCGACCTGAAAAGATGCGCTATGAGCGATTGGTCAACCCGGTTTCCATACCCGGCGGTTCCGTTGGGAGAATTTCTGGCTTTCTGGATCATTACCCGTTTAGCAAAGGAATCCGCTATTGGCTACAAAGGCACCTGGGTTACGCGGACATGGAGGCGGCTATGCGATTGGAAGATTTGAATAAAGGAACTTCCTTTTCCTGGAGAAAAGCATTGTTTAGTAAAGATTTCACCGAAAAACGGTTCCACCAAAAAGGACTGTTTTATAAAATGCCCGGCAGACCATTTATTAAATGGCTATATATGGTTATTGGACGGCGGGCTTTTTTGGACGGACGAGCAGGCACAACCTATGCAACGCTTCAATCCATTTATGAATATTTTATCGTATTGAAGACACGAGAATTAATGCGAAAACAAACGAACACTCAATAATCTCCCCTCATGCGTATCCTTATCTTCGGCATTAATTATTCGCCAGAATTGACCGGCATCGGCAAATATACCGGTGAGATGGGTGCTTGGTTTGCGGCCCGGGGGCATGACGTGGCCGTTGTTACCGCAAAACCCTACTACCCGGAATGGGAAATACACCAAACCTATAAGGGAACCGGATGGCTAACCGAGCAGATCGCAGGGGTAACCGTATACCGTGTACCTCTATACGTACCAAAGAACGTTACTGCGAAGAAACGCATCCTGCACGAGTTTTCGTTTTTGGCCGCGGTACTCCCCAAATGGTTCGGCTTGCTGCTGAAGAAACGGTACGACATCGTCATCAACATTACTCCCCCCTTTCATCTCGGTTTTCTAGCCTTCTCCTATGCAAAATTGCGGGGTATCAAGCTGATCACCCATATCCAGGATTTACAGGTGGACGCCGCAAAAGAACTTGGCATGATCAATAATAAAAAGGCATTGGATGTGCTATTCAAGGCAGAGAAATACCTGCTAGACAAGAGCCATGCCGTATCATCCATTAGCTTGGGAATGAAGAAGAAAATCCTTGCAAAAGGAGTGCCCGAATCGAAATATATCATGTTTCCCAATTGGGTGGACGAGGGAGTGATCAAACCGCTCACCAAAGAAAATTCGCTAAGAAACGAATGGGGTATCCCCATGGAAGACAAGGTCGTGCTCTACTCGGGCAATTTGGGCGAAAAACAGGGATTAGAAGTCATCATCGATGCCGCAGAACAATTCAAGGATAAGTCGAATGTGCATTTTGTCATCTGCGGTTCGGGCGGTGCCCGCGACCGCCTTGAGGAAATGGCCGATCGGGCAGGTTTGCGACAAGTACGGTTCTATCCACTCCAACCCTATGAAAAACTACCTGCCCTGTTGGCAACGGCCGACATACATCTCGTCCTGCAAAAGAAATCCGCATCCGATCTGGTGATGCCCAGCAAACTTACCGGTATCTTGGCTGCCGGTGGTTGCGCTATCGTATCTGCCGTGCAGGGCACTTCCCTGCATGACGTCATGCGCACGCACCAATTAGGTATCCTTATCGAACCCGAATCGGCAAAAGCGCTGATTGCAGGCTTGCAGCAGGCATTACACATGGATCTCACGCCATTCCGGGAACGGGCGCGCCGATATGCGGAACGTTTTTTGAGCAAAGAACAGTTGTTGAAGGAATTTGAACGACACTTGGTAAAGTTGACAACTTATGAAAAACAAACTTAGTCTTTCCTTCCTACTCCTATCGACAATAGCTTTTGCACAGCCGGCTGATACCCTGAAACTGCAGGTTGGTACCCTAGCAACGCTCTCATCGAAAGGATACCAACCACTGTGGACTACGTCTAACCGATTCGGCTTGCTAAGCGACGAGGGCGCGGATCTGGCCACTTATGCAGGAATATGGAACACACATACGTTTCCGGCAGGAAAACACGATTTCCGCATCGAGTACGGTGCGAATATCGTTAACAGTCACCATTTCAGCCAGGTAATCATCCAACAGGGCTATGTGAAAGCGCGGTACGGTGCCTTGGAGTTCCGGGGCGGCCGCTTTGAGGAAATCCTCGGCGGCATCGACCCGTTGTTGTCCACCGGCTCCTTAGGCGTTAGCGGCAACGCATTGCCTATCCCCAAAATCGGATTTGCCTTACCTGAATATACACCGGTGCCTTTTACCAACGGTTGGCTGCAGGTCAAAGGGCAGATCAGCCACGGCTGGATGGGCAATGAGCAGTCTATGAAACGAGCCTGGTTGCACGAAAAGACCTTCTACGCCAAATTAGGAAACGGCCCGTTCAAAGTATACGGCGGTTTACAGCATTTTGCCATATGGGGTGGGGAACGGGGAGATTTTAAACTGGACCGCTCTTGGAAGGGCTTTTTTGACGTGCTTTTTGTGAAAGAGGCAGACGATGGCAGTGTTGGAGGTGAGATACTACCGAATCGCGCTGGCGATCAACGTGGATTGATTGAGTTCGGCGGCGACCTAGACCTCAATGATGCGCTTTGGCACCTGTACTTCCAGGTACCCTTTGAAAGCGGTATGGGCATCGATATTCGTAATATCGACCGTGTGGGTGGCCTTCAGGTGACTTTGAAAAACCATAATTGGTTGGACCGGTTGGTAGTTGAATTCATCTATACCAAGCAAATGGAAGGCTTTCAAAAGGCGGAATTACAAAGCTATTACAATAATGGCGTATATGCATCGGGATGGGAATATCAATACCGGAGTATCGGCACACCGTTGTTCCTCAATCGGTATCGGGGTGCCAACTTTCTTCCCGTTGAAGCCGTAGATTGGCGCAAAGACAATAGCGCCGAATGGGGCAATAAAAACTTTATCAATAACCGTATCGTTGGCGGCCACATCGGCATGCTGCATCGCTATGCACCCGGTATTACCGGCAGGACTATGCTGACCTATACCCGCAATTTCGGAACCCATATGTCTAGTAATCCCATTACGGCAATGCCCCGAAATCAGGTATACACGTTGCATGAAGTATCCCTTGCCCTCACCCGTGTACCGGGATTGCTTCTCTCTGCAGGTGTAGCAGTGGATGCCGGCGGACTTTACGATAACGTGGGCGGATTATTAGGAATCAGTTACCAACTGAAGGGCAGTAAAAAATAGTGTTTAAGAAAAAAAATAAATACAATGGAAATCAAGAATATCTGTTGCATCGGAGCGGGTTACGTTGGGGGTCCGACGATGTCTGTGATCGCCCAGCAATGCCCGCACCTCACGGTCACCATCGTGGACATCAACGAGAAGCGTATCGCCGCCTGGAACGATGCGGATCTGTCGCGTCTTCCGGTGTACGAACCGGGTCTTGCCGAAGTGGTGGGCGAAGCCCGGGGGCGGAACCTGTTCTTCTC
>NZ_BMIK01000023.1 GCF_014642075.1 Parapedobacter defluvii
CGTTTCTCTGATCTCCATAATTACTATGTCTAAAATTAATACTTATTTACTAATCTTGACACAGTTCATTTTACACTCTCCCTGTGGGATTGAGCTGAATGAACCAAAAACGGATGACATAGGTAAACTGTACCTGCCTTACCAGTTGCAAATATTTCTCCCCTTTTTGGCAACTCGTCCAACTTGCTTGCAAGTTCCATAAATGAAAGACCTGGATCTCCCTCTTTGGATAATAAGCTTGCAACATCAATGTGAGAACTTTCATAAATGACTGTTGGGGCATCGTTTTCGCTGACATCCGAATACAAAATCAACATCAACAATGCTCGTCCTCTCGATTTGACATTGGCACGCCATTCGAAATAATTATTGGGGTCTTTTCCCGGGAAGCTCGTATCTACGTGTTTACCGGTATCATTAGGCTGTTTAGCAGATGGAAATCTAACAGGAAATGTTCCTACGCTCCGACAAGGAATCCATTTGTCCTTGCCAACTAACTGATTGAAAGCATTGTGCAGCTTAGGAGTGTTTACTGAATTGACAAAAGGTTCATTCGTGTACATTCCCAAACGAATTACAGGCTCAGTCCAGGTTGAAGGATTTGACCTGTCACAAGGAAGGTCGTTCCATAGAATTTCTAAAGCAGCATCCGCTATTTCCTTGGAAAATGAATTATCAAGACGAACAAACCCGCTATGAATAAAATGCTCTATTTCCTTTATACCTAGTATATCTGACATAATTTTTTTGTTAAAAAAACCAACCACGGCAATAAATAGCGTCGACCAGTGGACTTGGTTTTAAGATTATAATAAAATGAATGAATAATAGAAAAGTACGCTTTGTATATATAAAGCGCATTGCTTAAAGAACTAAGCTTAAAAAGGGATATTATAGCATTACGGTCATTCTCATAGCCACAAAATTAAACAATATCTCTAAACCGACAAAGCGAAAAAGGACTGCATATAACCTACTAAGATTTAAACGCCAGATAACGAAGCATGACTGAAGCTTCAATCTTTGTTGACAAGTGTGCAGCGGGTGTTTTGCGCCTTACCTATAGAGTTTCGATCACTTCTGATATAAAAAAACACATCCATCTCATTAAAAGCAATTTACAATTTACCCAAATGGCTAAAATATTTTTTACCTAAAAACATACTAATTAGTATGTTTTTTGTTTAACTTTGCAAGCAGACAAAAAATAGAAAAATATGCATACGCACATCATTCCTGAATTTACAATCACCAATGCATTGGCTGCTGTGCTGATTGGTTTCTTATTTATCATCATCATGTCGTTTGTGAGGGAGCCATCTCGACAAAAAATCAACACCGTCATCATTGCCGGTGCAGGCGGTGTTTACTGGAGCGGCGGATTGGGCGTCTGGGAATATGTTTTTGGTGCTGTTATGTTGTTTGTGGCTTTCAAAGCCCTCAAGCATTATTATTTCATCGGTATCGGTTGGCTGTTGCACACGGGCTGGGACGTAATGCATCATCTATACGGTGAACCCATCATTCACTTTGCACCACTTTCGTCTGCCGGATGTGCCGTTTGTGATGCGGTGCTGGCAATCTGGTTTTTCTTCGGGGCTCCTACGATTTGGAATGTAATCAGAAAACAAAGCACCGTTACAACGTAATTATGTATTCCACTTTATTAGTTCTCCATTCTTTGATTCGTTGGCTTGTTTTAGCTTTTTTACTGTATGCCATTTACAGGGCATTTGTCGGTTTGGTCAACGACAGGACTTTTTCAAAATCGGACAACGCGTTCCGACACTGGACGGCTACGGTTGCACATATTCAACTAATGATCGGCATCATCCTATATACGCAGAGTCCGCTGGTCAAATATTTTTGGAAAGAAAAGGAAAGTAGTTTTCAAAACGTAGAGCTGACTTTCTACGGTTTAATTCATATTATTTTAATGCTAACTGCTATTGTGGTGATAACAATCGGCTCGGCAAAGGCAAAGCGACAGCAAACGGACAAGAAGAAATTTAAAACAATGTTCGTTTGGTTTACCATTGGATTAATCCTCATTTTCGTAGCCATTCCCTGGCCGTTTTCACCCTTATCAGGCAGACCTTATTTCAGAATATTTTAATGATGAAGAAACTTTTCACCACCTCTATCGGGCGTTTACGACTCCTGGCTATCTTAGAAGGCATATCATTACTTGTCTTGGTTTTTATTGCCGTACCCCTGAAGCATTTTTGGGATGTTCCCGGCTTGTCCAAGTCGCTTGGCCCCATTCACGGTGCACTTTTCCTGCTGTTTGTGTTTAATGCGTTGCGTGTAGGCGTAGAACAACAATGGAAATTCAAAGAAACCACCTGGAAGGTTCTTATTGCGTGTTTTATTCCGTTCGGTACGTTTTATATTGACTATAAAATTCTTCGAAACATACCGACAGACGAAGATTAACCGACTGAAAAAAGGGCAGCAGATAATATCGATTTTGCAAAAGGTCGGGTTAAGTGCTAAATTTAACGACAGTAATTCTATTACCGCATAAGCCATTTTCATTTCCTTTTTCTAATTCAGCAAATAGAACATGGCTTATGTAACGTTTGGGAATAACTGAAACTTCGTGTTTCTATTCACGTTCCTTTGCAAAGCCCAAAACCGATATGACGAAATTTGTCCGACGTTGACTAAAATGTAAAAATATTGAAAGTAGAAGTTATGGATAATAAAATAGAAATTATTCCTTACGATAAAAACTGGGAAAGTGAGTTTCTTACTGTGCATAAAGAGATATTGAAAGTTTTAAATGACTCCTCAATACGAATTGAACATAACGGTTCAACTTCTGTTCCCCGACTTTCAGCTAAACTGATTATAGACATCCAAATATCTGTAACTAACTTTGATAAATTAAAATCCTACGTCCAAAACCTAAAAAAGATAGGATACACCTATATTCCACATCAAGACGATGTTTTTTCTGCTTTTCTGCATAAGCCGAAAGAATAACCTCATAAATACCACATTCACATTGTAGAACAAGGAGGGGAAGAGGAAAAGAAAACATTGGCATTTAGAGATTATCTACGGGAACACTCAAAATAGCGAAAGAATATGAAGATTTGAAGAAATGCATTGCGGCGAAAATTCAGGGAACCGATTTTCAATCTCAGGAAGCATATGCAAAGGCGAAAACAGAGTTTGTAACTCGAATAACTACTTTAGCATTAAAGGAAGGTTATCCACGTGTAGAAATCCGACAAATAACTCAACAGAGGTCTTAGCATCCTGTCGTTCCAACGTTCAGGCGTGGAAGTTCGCAATGAATTTCCGAACGAACGTCAATCCATAACGGTTATGGGCAAGTAAACTGTCATAACGGCGCCCGTCTAAAAAGGGAAAGCACTGCTCAGAAAAGAATAAATCAAAGACCAGGATTAACATCTTGGTCTTTGTGGTTTTAAAATACTGTCAAACAAAGCCACCAAAAGCCATCGGACACCGCTTTAGATAAGCCCTTTTAAATAGCCTCTAAATTTCCTGCATCACTAAAAATTTTTGTTATGCAGGGAGAAGATGATTTGAGAGGATTAGCCAAAATCATGGCTTTTATGCGTGCTGTAAGTATTCTTTTGGTACTGATGCACTTTTATTGGTTCTGTTACGGGTTCTTTGCCGAACGTGGATGGGCACTGGAAATTATCGGTAAGATACTGACCAATTTCAACCGTACCGCAGGGCTGTTTACCCACACCCTTTACACCAAGATTTTTGCATTGTTGTTGTTGGCGTTAAGCTGTCTCGGCACTAAGGGTGTAAAGAATGAAAAGATAACATGGTCTAAGATTTACACCGCCTTAGTTATCGGCTTTGTGCTGTTCTTTCTGAACACACCGTTGTTAAAACTGTCGGCAGAGGTTGCCACATTCCTTTACATACTTACAACAAGTCTGGGATATATAGCCTTGCTCATGGCAGGGGTATGGATGAGCCGACTACTCCGCAACAATCTGATGGACGATGTTTTCAATAATGAAAACGAGAGCTTCCAACAGGAAACCCGTCTGATAGAAAATGAATACTCGGTCAATCTTCCGACAAAGTTTTTTTACAAAGGCAAGTGGAACAATGGATGGATTAATATCGTAAACCCTTTTCGGGCTTCGATTGTACTTGGTACTCCCGGCTCCGGAAAATCCTACGCCATCGTAAACAACTACATCAAGCAACATATCGAAAAGGGGTTTGCGATGTATATCTACGATTTCAAGTTTGACGACCTGTCCACCATTGCCTACAACCATTTGCTGAAACACTCCGAGAAGTATAAGGTTAAGCCCAAGTTTTATGTTATCAATTTTGACGACCCACGCCGTAGCCACCGATGCAATCCCCTAAGCCCTGCCTTTATGACGGATATTTCCGATGCTTACGAAGCCTCTTACACCATCATGTTAAACCTCAACAGGTCGTGGATTTTGAAGCAAGGGGATTTTTTCGTGGAAAGCCCAATTATATTGCTTGCTTCCATCATTTGGTTTCTGAAAATCTATGAAGACGGAAAGTATTGTACGTTTCCCCATGCTATTGAATTGCTGAATAAAAAATATGCAGATGTTTTTACGATACTTACCTCATATCCCGAACTTGAAAACTATCTTTCAGCTTTCATGGATGCGTGGCAAGGCGGAGCGCAAGACCAGTTGCAGGGGCAGATAGCATCGGCAAAAATTCCGTTGTCACGGATGATTTCGCCACAGCTTTATTGGGTCATGACGGGGGATGATTTTTCACTGGACATCAATAACCCGCAGGAGCCTAAAATCTTGTGCGTTGGCAATAACCCCGACAGGCAAAATATTTACTCCGCAGCTTTGGGCTTATACAATTCAAGGATTGTAAAACTGATTAATAAAAAGGGACAGCTTAAAAGTTCCGTTATCATTGATGAGTTGCCCACGATTTATTTCAGGGGATTGGATAACCTGATTGCAACAGCCCGTAGTAATAAGGTAGCTGTCTGTTTGGGCTTTCAGGATTTTTCGCAACTGACAAGGGATTACGGCGATAAAGAGAGTAAAGTAATACAGAATACCGTTGGTAATATATTTTCCGGTCAGGTGGTTGGCGAAACAGCAAAAAGTCTTTCGGAACGCTTTGGAAAAGTATTGCAGAAAAGACAGAGCATGACCATCAACCGAAATGATAAATCCACCTCCATATCTACCCAACTGGATAGCCTGATACCTGCATCCAAAATCTCAACGCTCACACAGGGTATGTTTGTCGGTGCGGTTTCCGACAACTTCGATGAACGCATCGAGCAGAAAATATTCCACGCTGAAATTGTAGTAGATAATGATAAGGTTGCTGCCGAAACCAAAGCCTACAAAAAAATACCGCAGATATTATCCTTTACCGATGAAAACGGAGCGGATAATATGAAACAGGAAATAGAAGCCAATTACAAACAGGTAAAGCAAGATGTTATGACCGTTGTTGAAAGCGAAATGGAGCGTATTAAGAATGACCCGGATTTGCAACACTTGGTGCAGTAGAAGCATTTGTTAAACACAGATTGTTCTGACACGTAAACCAAAAGTTTTTTCAACCACTAAAGAGATTACTTAACATAGGTTCATTGCCTGATTTTTCTATTCTTGAGACCTTAGCAGAAAATAATGTGATATGAAATATAAGGACATAGGAGAATCAGAGAAATTAGACCAAGTAATCAAAGAGATGAAAAATATTTTCAGAACTGTACCATATGGCGTCGATCACACAATGAAGGTGTTAGAAAATACACGGACGATTATTGAAAGAGAAAATGTAGACAGTCAGACTGGTTGTATTATAGAGTTAAGTGCTGTTTTACACGACATAGGTTCTGTGGAAGCATTACGCAAATATGGATCAATGGAGGGACATCTCCAAGAGCAGGAAGGAGTACCAATTGCAAGAAATATATTAAGTGAACATAATTATGAACCATTCGTAATTGAAAGAGTATGTTATATAGTTGGAAACCATCACACGCCTGAAAAAATAGATGGAAAAGATTTTCAGATTCTTTGGGAGGCAGACCTTATTGAAAACATGCAAGTTATGGATTGCACTAAGGACACAGAAACCTTAAGACAATTTGTTTCAAAAAAAATCAAAACACAAGCGGGTAAGGCGCTTGCTTTATGTAAATACAGTTAATCGGGGGAAATTTGGTAATGAAATTTATTATTTTATTTTTCCTGACATTCACGTGTTATGATATAGTTGCTCAAATACAGATACAAGTCAAAGCAGAGTATTTAGGAGAATCAAGCTATAGGAAGACCGACGGTAAAACCTATCAAAAAGTGGGAGATGCAAAAGGTTCCGCTGTAATTTATCAAGCGGATGTACACATTCCTCTGTCGGTGAAGCTAAATGAAAAGAATCGTCCTACAATATGGTCGATAAGCGGAAGATTTGCACAGGCGCGATTAAACAATCGTAATTTTGACGAACCTATAGTAACGGATAGAATTATGAATGTTGGCTTGAATCTAAATCATTTACGTCCTTTGAACCATAAATGGTCAATTATGGCAAGTATAGGTGGAGGCACATACATGCCGAGTACGGAGTTTTCCCAAATAAGATTCAAAAACACACTTGGTAGTATCGGAACAGTATTCATATATCATTTAAGGTCAAACTTGGACTTAGGGGTAGGAGCTGCTATCAATAACTCCTTTGGATATCCGATGTTATTTCCAGCACTTTATCTCAATTGGAAAATGGAAAGGAAATATAATGTTGAAATCAATGTTTTGGACGGCTTGGAAATGTGTTTCCGATATGACCTGAACAACATCTTCCGATTAAATGTAATCGGGGAGATGAATGGACAAACAGCTCTTTTAGAACAAGATGGAAAAGATAAGATTTTCTCGCATGCTTATATAATAGGAGGCGTTCGTCCAGAGATAAAAATTGGCGACAACATATTCTTAAATGTCACGGCCGGAATTAACGCTTGGAGACCATCGCAAATGACTGAAAGAACGATAAAAAGTATATTCAAAAAACAACAGTACTACTTTAAGGCTTCGCCCTACGTTGCTACGCAGTTAAAAATAGTGTTATGAATAATATAGGCTGATAACAAGCTAAAAAATTAAACAAAAAATGAAGTCTAAAATTAAGATTAGTAAACTTTACCCAAACGACAAAACTTCGATAGACAAAATTGCAGATTGGTACTTTAGCGAATGGAATACACCGATAAAAAAGACCATTAAAAGATTATCAAATCAACCCAGTTACGATACAATTTTTCAAGCAATATTGACTATTGATGGAGAATTAGTCGCAACAGGTAGACTTTGTAACAATGTCAATATCTACAATAAACTTCCTGAATTGAAACAATTTAAACCATGGATTGCGTTGCTTTTATACTCAGCCTGAATACCGGAACAAAGGATTAGGACGGAAATTATTAGAATTCATTGAACGGAACGCAAAGGCAAATAAAATCAATAAGATTTATCTTTATACATTTACAGCCGAGTCCTTTTACAAAAGTAATGGCTGGAAAGAAATAAAAAAAGTTGATTATAAAAGCCATAAGACTGTTGTAATGGAAAAAAGTATAATCGAAACGTAGAAAAGCCAGTTGCCCATAACGTGGAAGTGTAATAGCCGCCGATAACAATTGATAATGTAAAACTTGTTATGGGTTTAACGAGAATTTTACTAAAAAAAGACCCTTATAATATGATATATACAGAAAATGAAGTGTTCGACATAATTCTAAACGGTGAGCATACACCAAAAGTCGTTCTCATGTGTGGACTGTCAGGATCCGGAAAAACCACATTCGCAAAACAGTTAGAATGTTATGGTTTTCATAGGCTATCGGTCGATGAAGAAATATGGAATAACTATGGTCAGTTCGGAATAGATTATGCTGAAGAAGAATATGATAAGCTATCAGCTTTAGCAGAAAAGGCACTGTTTATTCAGTTTTTGGAACTTCTAAAATCAAAACGGAATATAGTAGTAGACTTTAGCTTCTGGCAAAAAGAGAAGCGTAACGAGTTTAAGCGGATAGTGGAAACAAACCACGGAAAGTGGTTTCTTGTTTATATGAACCCTCCTATTTCAGCAATAAAAAACAGACTGAAAATAAGAAATAAAACTTTTGAGGCCAATGCCGCTTTTCCGATTACAGATTCCATCCTAAACAAATATATAGACAGCTTTCAAATTCCCGAACAAGAGAATCAATTGGAAATTGTATCTATATAAACACAGAGCGGTTGAGATGATTGTACTTAAATTTGCTAAATTTGTTAGAAAAAATCAGGATGGATATCAAAATAATACAGCCTGTACCACCTCTACGAAAACATATTCGTTTTTTCTTTATAATGGAAAATACGAGCACTGCTTTTATTGGAAAATTCAAAATAATTCCCGAGGGCGTACCGGGTATGATTTTTCAGGAAAATCCCACGGTCTTTTACGATAAAGACAAGCAAACATTACCCCAATCTTTCTTATTTGGGCAAGCTACTCAGTACTCACAGCTTACGGCAACCGGTAGTTTTCGAAATATTGGCGTCAGTTTCCAACCCGCAGCTTTAAGACCTGTTTTCAGAATCGAAGCAATTGAATTAACGCAACGACACATTGACATCAATGATTTAGTTAAAACCACTATAAATGACCAACTTCTAAATACGCAAACATTAGAACAAAAAGTAGCGGTTTTAGAACATTTTTTCTTACAACAAACAACAGACTGTCAAAGTGAAAATGATAAAGTAAGATTTGCGTTAAACCAGTTTCAAAAAGGTCAGGAATTAAAACAGGTGCAAGCCGATTTGAGAATATCAGAACGCTCGTTAGAACGTCTGTTTAAATCATATATAGGCATTTCCCCAAAGTTGTATTCAAGAATCTGTCGCTTTCAGTCAGCTTTAAAAACGCTAAGAACGGCTAACTTTAATGCTCTTACGGAAATAGCCTATTTAGAGAATTATTTTGACCAATCTCATTTTATCAGAGATTTTAAATATTTTACAGGCACGACTCCAAAGTCATTTCTTCTTAATGCAAACGAACAATTGCCCAATTTTCCGGAATTGAAGTTTTAGTACTGTCGGTTTTATCCAATTTTCAAAAAACGGGGGACTTTAACTTTGTTGAATTAATCAAAAACAGTTTAAAATGAAAAGAGTAATTGATTGGTTTGAAATTTATACATCCGATTTTGACAGGGCAAAGAAATTTTACACAACAGTATTTGACTGCGGATTTAATGAAACGACAATGAACAATGAAAGACACAGCCAAATGAGATATGCCATTTTTGAAAGCAGTGAAAACAAGCAAGAGATTGGCGGTGCGCTTGTTAGAATGGATGAAGCAAAACCCGGTATTGGCGGTGTTTTAATTTATTTTGCAACCGAAGAAATCAATACGGTATTAAACCGTGTTGAAGCTGCAGGTGGAAAAATTATTCGTCGAAAGTTGAACGTGGGGGATTTTGGTTCTATTGCTTTAATAGAAGATACAGAGGGGAATATGATTGGATTACATGCTAAAAAATAGCTTCATTATAATTGCACTTGATATCAATAATAAAATAAGGAAATGGGAAGAGATAAAGTCATAAAGCCGGATAATACCGCAGTAAGAACCGCATTATGGAGAGCGTTACACGTTCAGACAGATGCAAAACCTCATATACTTGAAGATGAAATAGGATTCAAGTTAATTGCACCTGATGATGATTGGCAGGAACGGCCTGACATGAAATATACCAAGCGGTTGCGGGCTTCTATCGTAGCCCGTTCACGTTTTATTGAAGATATAGCTAAAGGGCAAATTGAAAAAGGAGTAAAACAATACGTTTTGCTTGGTGCAGGATTGGATAGTTTTGCCCAACGGAACACGGCCATAAGTTCCTATGTTGATATTTATGAAATTGACCAACCCGACACATTAACGTGGAAAGAAGAAAAGCTGATTGAAAACGGCTATAAAATCCCCGGCAATCTCCACTTTGTACCTGTCGATTTTGAAATCTCATCTTGGTGGGACGAGCTATTAAATAAAGGTTTTAATGTTGAACAAAGGGCTTTTGTATCTTGTATCGGTGTTACGCTTTATCTTACCAAAGAAGCGATTACCGACACACTGAAAAAAATGACTTTGCTTGCACCTGGTTCTACTATTGCAATGGCCTTTTATCTGCCATTGGAATTACTTGATGAAGAAGACAAGCCATTAATGGAAATGTCGATAAAAGGAGCGGCAGCTTCAGGTACTCCTTTTGTAAGTTTTTTTTCGGTTGAAGAAATTATAAAACTCGCTGAAAAAGTAGGTTTAAAAGAAATACAGACAATCTCCACAAAAGATATGACGGAAAAATACTTTAAGAACAGAACCGACAACCTTCTACCAGCAAGCGGAGAATTTTTTTTAGTGGCAAAGACCTTATAAAACATGAAAAAGAATAGTTCCTTGCAACCAATATGTAGTGATATAAAATGGCTGAAAGTAATGTTTTTGCTGGTGTTTTACCGTAGGTTAACATAGTTATGAGATATCCGCACAAAAACCGGTTTATTATAAAAATGCTAAATTTGTATTTCCTTTCTTTAAAGACAGACTAAAAAGAGAATATTTTTATGGGGCACATCAGAGAATACTACGAGCGGATACTAAAATTACAGGAAACAGAATGGGAATTTATAGCTTCCCACTTTGACAGGAGGGTTTTTGCCAAAAACGAAACCATCACACGACAGGGCGAAACAGAAAAGTACCTTTCCTTTGTAGAAACAGGCATCGTTCGATTTTATATTCCAGATGATGAAAACGAACTGACTTTTAATTTCTGTTTTGATAAAGAATTTACCTGTGCTTACAATTCATTCCTGACCCAGACACCATCTGAATACGAATTGCAGGCATTGACGGAAACCGTGGTTTGGCAAATATCTTATGATGATTTGCAAAAAGTATATGCAGAGACCAAAGCAGGAAACTATTTAGGGCGTTTTGTGTCGGAGAAACTGTTTTTGCAAAAAGGCAAAAGAGAATTGTCGCTTTTAAAACATACAGCAAAAGAACGGTATCTAAACCTGTTCAATGAGCAACCTGATATTTTAAAATTCATTCCGTTAAAATACGTTGCTTCCTATATCGGGATAACACCACAGGCTTTGAGCCGGATACGCAGACAAATTGCATAGCAATCACAAACATCGTTGAAAATCAACGGAATCCATGCGCAAATACTTAACATAGGTTCATTGCCTACCATGTTTATTCTTTGGAAATTTGTTGAAAAATCCAAAGAATAATGAAACGAGCCATCTTAGCATACGGACACCATATCTTAAAACAGAAATGCAACGACATCGAAAAGGATTATCCTGAATTGGATAAATTAATTGCCGATATGTGGGAAACGATGGAAAATGCCAATGGTTGCGGATTGGCATCACCACAGATAGGACTTCCGGTTAGATTGTTTATCGTGGACAGTAAATCAACTTTTGATAATCTCGGAGAAGAAGAGAGAAAGTTTTATTTCCCCCAAGATGATAAAGGCATAATGGAAACTTTCATCAATGCCAAAATCATCCAACGGTCTGAAGAACTTTGGGAAGACGAAGAGGGCTGTTTAAGTATTCCAAATTTATTCTACAAAGTAAAGCGGAATTGGGCGATAACGATTGAATATTATAATCGGAATTTTGAAAAGCAAATCCGTACATTCAGTGGAACGACCGCGCGAATGATACAGCACGAATACGACCATACCGAGGGAGTTCTCTATCTCGATTATCTCAAGCCTTTGACAAAAAGGCTGATGGCTTCCAAACTTCAAAAAATCCTAAAAGGTCAAATTGTACCGACCTATCCCATGAACTTTATACGATAGAAAAAGCAGCCATCTTAAACATACTTACTTATGATAAATATTAGAAAAGTCGACATAGATGACGTGATAACTATTTCAAAATTGGGACGTATAACATTTTCAGATACGTTTGAGTCTTTTTTCAACGACAAGAACGACCTGTTGGATTACTTGGAAGACATTTTTTCGGAAAAAAGGATTCACGACAGTATACTAAAAGCGGAATCCATTTATTGGATTGCTTTCTACGATAGCATTCCTGTTGGTTATGCGAAAGTTAAACTGGACTTCACAAGCCAATTGATAATCCCACCAAAAACGTGCTATCTTGATAAGATTTATGTCGTAAAAAAATTTATAAGCAAAGGAATCGGTAAAGAACTGCATAAAATTTTAATGCAAGAAATAATTGCTTTGAAATATCAGCGTATTTGGCTCTCTGTATTAAAAGAGAATCAAAAGGCAATAAATTTTTATCACAAAAAGGGCTATCAGATAATAAGTCAGTATTCACAAAACATTGGTTCTCAGAAATTCGACTTTTTTGTAATGGCACTGAATTTAGACGAAAAAGCTACATGAATTTGCATACGTAAGTAAGTTCACCTGTAGGGACAACCTCTTATTCATTTGGATGTTTTGTCAATTAACCCATTGCTAAACGAATAGCCTGTTCAATGGGGGTATAGCCGACATCAGAACCGGAAATAGTTAATTCACCCCTTAACAGCAAAGGTGGTTGTGCTATAAATTTAGGAGTTACTCCTCTGTGAAGTTGAGCTGAGTGAACCAAAAAGGGATGGCATAAATAAACTGTACCTGCCTTACCCATTGCATAGACTTCTTTTCTCTTTGGCAGCCCGTCTAACTTGCTTGCGAGCTCCATAAATGAAAGTCCAAGTTCACCCTCTTGATGTAATAACCCAGCAACGTCAATGTGAGAACCTTCGTAAATAATTGTTGGCGCATCATTTTCGCTGACATCCGAATACAATACCAACATCAATAAAGCTCTACCTTTTGATTTGACATTGGCACGCCATTTAAAATAATTATTAGGATCATTTCCAGGAAAACTTACATCTACGTGTTTACCTGTATCATTGGGCTCCTGATCAGACGGAAACCTGACAGGGAATGTGCCAACACTTCGACAAGGAATCCATTTATCTTCACCAATCAATTGGTTAAAAGCTGAATATAGCTTTGGTGTGTTTAGCGATTCAATAAAAGGTCGCTGCATGTACATCCCTAAACGAATGACAGGTTCCGTCCATGTAGAAGGATTTGACCTATCACAAGGAAGGTCGTTCCATAGAATATCTAAAGCTGCATCTGCAACTTCTTGAGAAAATGCATGATCAATCCGGACAAAACCGTTAAGAATAAACTGCTCTATTTCCCTTTTACTTAGTATTTCAGACATGTTTTTTTGTTTTTCTCAACTACTTCGAAGAAACAACAAATATCTGTTGACCAACTATTTAGTCAAGATTGTTAATAAAAAATTGAATAGTAAAATAAAGCGCTATATATGGAGCATAGCGTATTGCTCAAGAACTAAGCTCGAAAGGATATTATAACATCACAGTCATTCTCATACAACAAAACTAAAAATTATCTACAAACTAACAAAACAAAAAGGGGCATAAAAATATCACACCCTAAAAACAGATCCCATTTCTAACAAACGACTGCTGACTTAAAACTTAATTCAGTTTATCGTCTTGGTTTTGCTGTATTCCATAAAAAATCAGCCATACGACAAAAGCCTTGGCAAATCCTATCCACGAGTTTTCATAGACAATGCGGCAAAACCTCCTCATAAATAATAACAAAACCGCTCACAATCCCACATCCGACATCACATTTAAAAATTCTTTGTATATTCGCTAAGTTACAGGGTACCAAACTATTTGGCCGTTTCTGTGTTGGCTTACTAATTAAAAACCCACTAGTGTCCCATTAAAAATGGGACGTTGTTAAAAATTAAATAAAGTTGGCCCATTCGGTCCAAATCGTTCTTTGTCATATTGAAATTTAGTTTTGCTAAAGAGATCTCGAAGGTTCGTTTTATCAGTCAGTGAGATACTCAATATTTGGAGCACTTCGTAGGTGGTTCTGTTCAGTTTCATGTCGTTTTGAACGATTGCCACCAGGCAGTATGTGCATATTGCGGCGTAGACCTGGATCCGGACGGCATTCTCGGTAGTGCCCCAGAACTTTTTGATTTTGAGGTGCTGTTTCAGCCATTTGAAGAACAGTTCCACCTGCCACCGGTTCTTGTAAAGTTCAGCGATCTGAAGAGCTGGGATGTGGGTGGCATTGGTCAGGAAGACAAACTCACGCTTTTGTTCTTCATCCCAGTATCTGACCAGACGGATAGGCTCGGGATAATACTGCTTCGGATAGAAGCCGGTCAATTCGATCGTTACATCGGAAAGTACGTTCCCGGGCAGCCTGCGTTTCCATTTGATGGATTTGCATTGAAGGTTTTTCTTTGCCCTGACAACGAAATAGGCCCCGATCTGATGTATCTTATACAGCATCCTGAAGTTGTTGTAGCCCCGGTCAAAGATATAGTATGAGCCCGGTTCATAGGGGATTTCTCTCATAGCCTTTGAATCGTGCACCGAAGCCTCGGTAATATGGAAGAATGCCGGTATCTGTGTTTCCACATCATATAATGTATGCACTTTGATGCCGCCTTTTTTCTTACGGAACTTCGCCCACCAGAATACCGAAAGGCAGAGATCGATCGTCGTTGAGTCAAAAGCGTAAATGTTACCACCCAGATGGAATATATTGGTGGCACGCTTCTCCCTTGCTTCGTTTACCAGATAGTAAGCATACTCTTCAAAGATGTGGTAGTCTCTATCCTGATTGGCTCTGGCCAAAGATGATTTGGAGACATTCCTGCCCATTCCCAAATGGTAACATTTGGAGTGATGGGCATCAAGGGCGACGATCAGGTCCCTTAAACTGTCACGATTGGAGAGTTGGCCGAACATCAGGGCAAGAAGTTGATTCCAACAACTGAAATGCTTCACATATCTGTCGCCATTGTATCTGGCAACAATACGATTGAACTTACTCCGATTTAGAAACGAGACCAATTGAGCGAAAACGTATTTATCTTGAAACATCTGCCATCAGATTAACCTGATGCTAAGCTATGTTTTCAAGTCTGTTCGCTTGAAAAACCCCTGTAACTAACTATATTTCAAATATTTCAAAGAACTATTTTGGATTTTAATGGGACACTAATGTTAAAAACCATTAAATGCTAGCGTATGAATTCACGTCGCGACTTCCTGCAGAAATTAACCGCTTCCGCCATTGCCATTCCCTTTCTATCGTCTGTCAGGGCATGGAATGAACCCATCCATTCAGCTGACAACCCTCAAGGTTCCGTGTTGCGGGTCGCATTGATGGGGTTGGGTGGATATGCTTCCATAGTGGCTGAGGCAATGCAAAAATGTAAGCGGGCAAAAATAACCGGTCTGATTAGCGGTACTCCTGCTAAACTCAATGAATGGGGCACGAAATACAACGTACCGGAGAAAAACCGCTATAACTATGAAACCTTCGATGATATTAAGAACAATCCTGATATCGATGTCGTCTACGTAACCACACCGAATGCATTGCATCACGACCAGGTCATCCGCGTGGCCCGTGCCGGGAAACACGCAATCAGTGAAAAACCGATGGCTCTCAATGCGAAAGATGCACAGGAAATGGTAGACGCTTGTTCGGAAGCCGGGGTTAAACTGTTGGTAGGTTACCGGATGCATTTTGAGCCCAAAACGCTTGAAGTAATACGGATGCGTAGCGAGGGCGAGTTCGGAAAAATCATGTTTTTTCAGGGACAAAGCGGTTTCCGGATCGGTGATCCAAACCAGTGGCGATTAAATAAAGCATTGGCTGGTGGTGGATCGCTCATGGACATCGGCATCTACGCAATCAACGGCGCACGTTATATGATAGGCGAAGAACCGATTTGGGTGACAGCTCAGGAAACGAAAACGGATACCGTCAAATTTAAAGAAGGGGTCGACGAAACCATCCAGTTTCAGATGGGCTTCCCGAGTGGTGCCGTGGCATCTTGTCTATCTACCTACAACATGAATTACCTGGACCGCTTTTACTTAAACGGCGAAAAAGGTTTTGCAGAACTGCAACCCTCCACCGGATATGGCCCTATCAAAGGACGGACGAACAAGGGGGAGCTCACGCAGCCCCACATCACCCATCAAACTTTACAGATGGATGCCATGGCCGGAATCATCCTCGATGGCCATGCACCTGCTGTACCCGTTGACGGCGCAGAAGGCGTAAAAGATTTAAAAATTATCGATGCAATCTACGCCGCATGTGCATCCGGAAAACGACAGGAACTAAATATTTGAAATGCCGATCCGGTTTTACGTATAGATGACAAAACATAATTAATTATCATCCAACTAATTAAACTATTAGCCTCGACAGGTAGCGACTTTTTCTATTTTAAGCGATTGTTTTAATTAAACGTTTGTTTAATTTTGCGCCGTTATGTCGGAAAAGGTGCAATACAACGAAAAGCAACAACAGATTATGGCGGTTGCGCTCCGTCTTTTTGCCGAAAACGGATACGATAAAACATCCATCCGGGACATCGCAAGGGAGGCGGAGGTAAATGTAGCCATGGTATCCTATTACTTTGGTTCCAAGGACAAATTGCTCGAAGCAGTTTTCATCAACCATTTCAAATCCATACGGGCATCATTTAAGGTGATTCTCAATCATCGGGGCGATTCCGCCACGGACAAAGTG
Source organism: Parapedobacter defluvii (assembly GCF_014642075.1). Lineage (GTDB taxonomy): Bacteria > Bacteroidota > Bacteroidia > Sphingobacteriales > Sphingobacteriaceae > Parapedobacter > Parapedobacter defluvii. The sequence continues at coordinate 16,721 of NZ_BMIK01000023.1, forward strand.
AGCAAAATCATTGATATGTTTATCGATATGCTGGCAAACCGTCAGCTTTTTCACCGGTTGATGATCCGTGAATCGGGTATCCTTAAGCAGGGTCCTCTGTTTGATATGATCAATGAGATGAAAACAGCAAACAGGCGGTTGGTAGAAAAGGCGGTAAAAAACGGACAGCAATTGGGCGTTTTCCGTAAAGATGTGGATGTGTTTTTCATGTCTTCCGTACTGATAGGCAGCGTAAACCAAAATATGGCTAATACACGGTACGAATTGGAACACCGCAACATAACCAAAGAACAACGGGAAATAATAAAACATGAACGGACGGAGACCTTACGAACACATCTTAAACGCATGTTTATTGCTTACTTAACCGATACCAATACCCCATAAAAATAAACATGAACACAACGATACGTTTTATAAGAACAGGGTCAGTAATAGGAGCTCTACTCATTTTCGGATTCGCGAGTGGGCAGGAGTCCCATCCCCTATCATTGGAAGACGCTGTTGCCGCAAGCTTGGCACATAGCAATGAACTCAAAATTGACAAAAGCAAAATCAAAGCGTCGACTGCCGCGGTACAGGATGCAAAAAACAGCCGACTGCCGGACATTGATGTTTCCGGGCAATACCTCCGGGTTAATGAACCGAATATCGGCTTGAAATTTGACGCTGGTAAAAATGAGGGGGAACAAGAAAGCGCAGGGGGATCTTTTCCAGCAGTAAATCAGGTCATGTTTGGCATGGCCACGGCTTCGTTGCCATTGTTTACCGGCGGAAAGATCAATCAAAGCATCGCTTCCGCCAAGTTTCTTGAGACAGCTGCGCGGCTGGATGCCCAATACGACAGGCAGCATATCATCCAGAATACCGTATCCGCATATTATAATCTCTACAAAGCCCAGGCTGCGGTTGCACTGGTAAAAGAAAACCTGAAATCATCCCAGCAGCGCGTCAAGGATTTTCAAAACCTGGAAGCAAATGGACTGGTTGCCCGGAATGACCTGCTGAAAGTGCAATTGCAGGAAAGCAACCTGGAACTCGCATTGATCAATGCAGAAAATAATGCGGCCGTTTGTAATTATAATTTCAATCTGATGCTTGGATTAGATGGGCAAACGCTCTTAGCGTTGGATACTGCGGTGCTGATAGCGACTCCGTTGGCCCTGTCGGTCGATGAATGGGAAGCCAACGCATTGGATCATCGGTCAGATTATCAGGCACTTGCTAACCGCAAACAGGCAGCGCATGCTGGTGTGAACATTGCGAAAAGTGCCTACTATCCGGCTTTAGCAATAAGCGCCGGGTACATGGGTGCCAATATCCCCCATGCGTTGACAGTTACCAATGCCCTCAATGCCGGACTGGGGTTAAGTTATAACCTCGGTTCGCTTTATAAGGCAGGTGCTAAAATAAGGCAGGCAAAAGCACAGGAGGAAGAACTTCTATGGCATCGCGAGCAACTGAGCGAAGGAATTAAAAGCCAAATCCACCAAGCGTACCTGGACTATTCCCAAAGCTTGAAAAAAATAGAGGTATATCTCAAAGCGATGGAGCAGGCAAATGAAAATTACCGCATCACAAAAAACAAATATGAAAATAGCCTGGCAACAACCACCGACCTGCTCGATGCGGATGTAGCAAGGCTGCAGGCGCAGATAGACTATGCGTATGCCAAAGCGGACGCAGCGGTGGCTTACCACAAACTGTATGAAAGTGCCGGCTTGGAACCTGCAACTTTTACAGCACGGCACGAATAATATATAAGTAGACGACTTTTATCTCAGCAAACACTATGCAATCCAATAATCAGCATTCAACAGCAACCAAGGAAAAAAAATCAGGTAATAAAGGCTTTGCCATTGTGTTCGTCGTGCTTATCCTCGTCGGAGGAATCTATGGCGTGATTAAATTCATCCATGCGCAACGGCACGAAGAGACCGACGATGCACAGATCGTATCGACCATCAGTCCGGTTATACCACGTGTTGCCGGCTACATCCAAGAGGTGCGCGTACAGGACAACCAAATCGTACACAAAGGTGATACGCTGGTCATACTGGACAACCGCGATTTTCAGGTACGGCTGGCACAGGCGGAAGCCTTGCTGGCATCGGCCAAAAGCAACGTCGATGTAGCCGGCGCGGGCATTGCCGTTGCCCAGGCCAATATAGACGCATCGGAAACCAACATCAATACGGCCGATGCACAGATCGAATCGGCCAAGGTTGATCTTTGGCGGGCCCAAAAGGATTTTGAACGTTATCAAAATCTGATTGCCGATCACAGCATCACCCAACAGCAGTATGAACAGGCACTTGCAGCCAAGAAAGTGGCTGAGCAACGTTTGGCGGTGCTTGAATCCCAAAAGCAAGCGGCCATACGCCAGGTCAATACTGTCAGCCGGCAGAAATCCGTAAGCAGCAGCCAGGCTTCCGTTGCCGCAGCCACGATCAGGCAGCGCGAAGCGGAAGTTGATGCCGCACGGCTGGACCTCTCCTACACGGTCATTACCGCGGCTATAGATGGACAGGTAGGCAAGGTGAATTTACAAGCAGGCCAGTTTCTCAATGCCGGACAAGCGCTGTTCAGCATCGTACCTACCCACGATAAATGGGTGGTAGCCAATTTCAAGGAAACACAGCTTACTAAAATGCAGGTGGGACAAACGGTATCAATCAAAGTGGATGCCTTCCCCGATTCGACACTTGAAGGGACGATTACTTCTTTTTCGCCGGCCACGGGAGCCGCACAGTCACTCCTGCCTCCAGACAATGCTTCCGGCAATTTTGTGAAAGTGGTACAACGGGTACCGGTCCGTATCGATTTCCAGGAACATGATCACCTGGCATTCATCGAAAAGATGCGGACGGGGATGAATGTATTGGTGGATGTTCACCTGAACTGATATGCAACAGGACTCTTTGGTAGAATACGGATTCCGGCGCGCCATCGTTACCATTACGGCGGTGTTTTGTGCGCTGCTGGAAATCGTAGATACGACCATTATCAATGTAGCGCTCAATGAAATGCGTGGCAGCATGGGGGCTACATTAAGCGAAATCGGATGGGTGATTACGGCCTATGCCATCGGCAACGTGATTGTCGTACCGCTCACCAGCTTCCTTTCTCAGCAATTCGGGCGTACCCATTATTTTGCCGGATCCATCATTCTTTTTACCATCTGTTCGTTCTTATGCGGGAATGCCACCGCCATGTGGGAACTGATCTTGTTCCGTTTCCTGCAAGGTGTGGGTGGCGGTGCACTGCTGGTTACCTCACAGACCATTATCACCGAAGTTTACCCGGTTGAAAAACGGGGAATGGCACAAGCTATATACGGCCTTGGAGTAATCGTCGGCCCCACCCTCGGGCCGCCCCTGGGTGGTTATATTGTGGAGAATTTCAGCTGGCCTTATATCTTTTACATCAATATACCGGTAGGTGTCATCGCGGCTATGCTGACGCTTCGTTTTATCAAAAGTCCCCAATATGGGGAACGCCAAACCGCAGACCAAATCGACTGGTGGGGCATCGTTTTTCTTGCCGGTGCCGTCGGATCGCTGCAGCTCGTACTCGAACGTGGTCAGGAAGAGGATTGGTTCAGCAGCAGCATGATCTTGTTTTTCGCCGTACTATTCGGATTATGCATCTACCTCTTTATTTGGCGGGAGCTTAGGTGCAGGAATCCCATTGTAGAGCTAAGGGTACTCAAAAACAGTAATCTCCGCGTAGGTACGGTCCTTTCGTTCATCCTGGGGTTCGGCCTCTATGGATCTACATTTATCATTCCGCTGTATACCCAGAATTCTCTGGGATGGACGGCCTATCAAGCAGGCTTATTAATGGTTCCGTCTTCCTTAATGACAGCTTTCATGATGCCGATGATCGGACAGGCCATACAGCGCGGGGTTAAGCAAAAATACCTCGCAGCCACAGGCATGTTCCTGTTTTTCATTTTCTGTATCTGGGGCTACCGGATACTTACGCCCGATACCGGCAGTGACGCATTTTTCTGGATGCTGATGCTCCGTGGCTTTGCCATGAGCATGCTATTCATCCCGGTCTCAACTTTATCGCTGTCCACCCTGCATGGGAAGCAGATTGGTCAGGGAGCGGCATTCACGGGTATGATGCGGCAATTAGGCGGCTCTTTTGGCATTGCCCTGATCACAACCTTCATGACAAGACGAAACGCCCTGCACCGAAACGACCTGATTAATCACATTACACCCGATAATCCGGCCTTCCAGCAAAATTACCAGGGAATGGTGGCAAACTTCATGCAGCACGGCATGGCACCCAACCAGGCCCAGGCCGCTGCCTTAAAAGCCATGGATGGTTCCATTTCGGGGCAGGTAGCGGTATTGTCCTATATGGATGTATTTTTATACATCGGTATGATGTTCCTGATCTGCGTGCCCTTTATTCTGATGCTGAAAAATAAAACCGCACAGGGAAAAGTTGATTTATCTGCTTCTCACTAGGCAACGGCCCATTTGCCTGACTTCTTGAGGTACCGGATGGTGAAATAATAAATAGCCAGCACCAGCAATATCAGGACAAGCCACTGATTCCGCGTATCGGTATCCCATTGTCCATGCGGATAGTTAAAGAAAAGGATCAAGGTAATTCCCGTCAGCCAGATCACCTGGGTATTGTATTCCTTGATCAGCCATCTTTTCCATAAAAAGTGCATTCCAGACAACGTTTTTCCCAATCCGGAGGGATTGATCAGCCAACGGTGGACGCGTTTGGCGTAGGTATCGAACTGGTCGCCGAATTTGCTCCGCAGAAAATTCTCTTCCGCCAAAACAATAGCTTGGTAGATGAACAGAAACAACGGAATAAAAAACAACAGGTAGAGCAATGAATTGGCAAGGATACCCACGCCCGCCAGCATCAGGATATTCCCCACGTATAACGGGTTGCGGCAATGGGCAAAAATGCCATTTGTAACCAACTGTTCGGCGTATACTTTTTTATCTTTTCCGCCTCTTACAATATAAGCAAGGGAAATGGTAGCCCCCCGTATCAGCTGCCCGGTAACCGTGATGACCAGGCCGATAATCAATGGATACAGGTAGAAATCCGGACCAAAATTACGTTCGCTGAAAATGGGCGGAGAAGGAATAAACAGCGCCAAATAAAGGAAAATAAACAGGTAGTTGCGGTACCTGAAGAAAAAATTGCCAATCTGAATCATACCCCTGTTATTTGATGGCCGTGAATCCGGAAAAATTATACCATTTGAAAAAGACTTCCGTATGACTGAATCCTGCTTCCATCAACAGCTTGAGGTTTTCACTCAGCTTATAAGGAATCAGTACATTTTCGAGTGCCTCGCGTTTCTGTGAAATCTCCAGCTCGCTGTAGTGATTGCGTCTTTTATAATCGTAATAGTATTTAATAAAATTGCGGTTAAACAAGCTGTCTTCTGCCAGTATTTTCTCTGAAATAATCAGAACTCCGCCCGGCACAAGTCCATCATAGATCTTTTTTAACAATTTCTCGCGGTATATCGGCCTTACAAACTGCATCGTCAGGCACAAAATAACGACCGATGCATTCTCAATTTCAAAATGATCATGCAGATCGACATTCTTTAATTCATATTTCCGGGAAAGTTTGGCTTCCTGGAGCTTGGCCGCACATTTTTCAAGCATATCCTTCGAGTCGTCGATGCCGACAAAATGGACGTCTTTATCCACATAGGGATCCAAGTTGAGGAAGGTAGTCCCTGTTGAACAACCCAAGTCATACACGTTGGTACCCGGAACTGCAAACTCCGCGGCCTGTTCGATGATCATCCGCTGTATTTCGTTGTAAAATGGAACAGAACGCTCCACCATGTCATCGAACGCACTTGCAACTGTAGCACCAAATTTAAAATCAGAAGGCTTTTTTATTACCTCGCTGAACACATTATCCTTATTCTTACTCATAAAGTTTTCCAGGTTAATTGCCTTGATTGAATGAAGGCCAAAGTAGCGGCGAAATCTGGAAAGAATCTGGAAATGTTGCTGGAATCAGTGCTCTTCGTTAAAATATAATATATAGTAATTCATCCCCTTTTCGTCATCGTATCCCTTCTCGATGAACTCCCGTTTCCCATGCACATAGACGTGGAAATTCTTATCCAATTTCAATACGCTTTTGTAGGTAGCTTGCACCTTCTTTACCGCCTGGCTTGAAATGGCAAACTGATCACCGAATGGGGCATCAAATTCCTCCTCGAACTGCTGGCGATAGGTGTTGAAAAGTCCAGCAGCCTGCGGATTACCAAGCACCTCTTCAGCAAATTCATCTTGCTTGAATGTTTCTTTATGCTTGAAATAATCCATCGAGCGGTTCAGGAGATCGATTTTATCAGCCCGCTGCAACTCAAATGCTTCATCCAATTCTTCATTGACAAATTTCTTGTATACTTTCAGGAAATTTCCCGTTTGGTTGAACGCGTCATTACGCACCCGCACACCCAGAAAATCATCCTTCCAGTAAACGGCTTCCTGTTGCCGGTTTGTCTGGTCTATCACCAATACTTTGTAACCTTCGTCGGCATCCGTATTGATAATAAGACACCCCTTGTCAAGCTTATTGATATTGATGGCTTCCTGCTCATAATCCAGATCAAAGGCACCCTGTACCGGCGAGATTTTCAAGTAGGCCTCTTTATTTTCGGATTTGAATATTCCGATCGCTTCATGGACCTCCCCTTCCAACTGAACATCACGCAGGTGTACGACGTAAAGCTCTCCCCCTTTTATGTTTGGGTGATTGGATACTTCGAATAGGTGTTTAGATATCTGTTGACTAAATTCCAGGAATCCGAGTTCACCGGTAAAAAACGCATTTGAAAAATGAAAGATTTCATTCAATGAAAGCGTATCGGTGGTATGGAATAGCCGGTAAACTTCGTTCAGCTTGGTAAACGGGTTCAGGAAATAATGCATCAGCAGTTGGCTAAGCACACCGTCAGCCAAATCGACGGTCTTTTCACTCAATACATAAAATTCATCCTGCAATTTGTTACCCACCCGGTGAATGGCCAATTGTTCAATTACGGCATCGGTATAGTAAAACATAGTTAGTTATTTTTTTAACAGTTCAATCGTAAATGCGCGCTGCGACCTTAAATGTTTGGCAATGGGCGTCCACAATATCCCGGATGCGGAGGGAATATCCTCCTCCCATGCTCACCTGAAGAGGTACCTTATGTGCGCGGCAATATTCAAACACCAATTCGTCCCGTCGGCGGCAGCCAGCAGGGGTCAGTGCCAATTTGCCTAGTTTATCGGTTGCGAGCACATCAACTCCCGCCTGGTAGAACACGAAATCGGGCTGCACGCGCGGAAAAATAGCCTGTAGCTGGTGTTCCAGTACCGCAAGATAGGCTTCGTCGCCTGTTCCTTCAGGCAATCCCACATCCACATCCGAACGCTCTTTTCGGAATGGAAAATTACGTTCACTGTGCATCGAAAAAGTGAATACACGGGGCTCACCGGCAAAGATCTGAGCAGTTCCATTCCCTTGATGCACGTCTAAATCGACGACCAGCACCTGGCGACAAATTCTGCTGTGGATCAGGTAAGCTGCGGCAACCGCTTGGTCGTTAAGCAGGCAAAAACCTTCACCCCAATTATATCCCGCATGGTGGGTTCCACCGGCTACATTAAATGCAACGCCATATTGATTCGCAAACCCGCATGCTTCCAGCGTACCCTGCACAATGCGGAGTTCGCGATCTACCAATGCCGCCGACAGTGGAAAGCCGATGCGTCTGACCATTGAGGGAGAAAGTGTCAAGTCAAGTAACTGGCGGCAGTAACCAGTGGCGTGCGCAAGTGCAATCGTTTTAAAATCTGCCTTTACAGGTTCAAAAAAGCTATCAGCCTGCACTGTGCCTTCATAAAGCAGTTGAGCAGGAATCAATTCATACTTCTCCATCGGGAAGCGATGACCCTCAGGCAGCGGATGTGCATAGCTCGGATGATAGGCAATTTTCAACACAGGGCGAAGATAGCAAACAACGAACATCAGCTTGCTTATTTCTGATAAAAATATCATTTTTGGCAATTGACAATAACGCATAAACCAGAAATCATGGATACGATACCGCCACTTCCTATTTTGTCTGCCGAAGAGCAGCGTGTTTTGGGTGCGCTGATGGAGAAAGCAAAAGCAACGCCCGAATACTATCCCCTGACGCTAAACGCGCTGGTTGCCGCGTGCAATCAAAAGACATCGCGGAAACCCGTGGTGAGGTATGACGATAATACCGTTATTACCACGCTGGATTCGCTTCGGAAAAAAGGGCTGGTCTCGACCGTCACGGGCGGTTCAAGCCGGGTAACCAAATACAAACACAATTTTGCGGTGGTGTATCCGGTCATCCCTGCGGAGGTGACAATTATTTGTTTACTACTACTGCGGGGTGCCCAGACGCCCGGTGAGCTGAATACCAACTCGGGGAGAATGCATGAATTTGAATCGCTTGAGGAAGTTCAGTCGATATTGGACAACCTCGCAAATGCGGAGCAACCTTATGTCAGGCAGTTGGCAAAACGCCCGGGACAAAAAGAAGCACGCTATATGCACCTGTTGGGAGGAGGAGAACTCCCGGACGATGACGACATTGATTTTCAGGATATGGGATCGTCTGCGGAACTGGCAAGCCGTCTGGCAAAAGTGGAATCCGAATTGGCTGCATTGCGGGCTGAATTTGACAAGCTTATGCAGCAATTGACGTAACCGGCGAAAGAATTTATTTTACCGGGTACCCAAACCAAATTTCATAAATAGTTGTTATCTTTACGTAAAGTTAAAGACATCAACCCCCATTGTTATGGAAACAAAACCCATAAAATACCAGCGCATACTCATTGCGACTGATGACAGTGAGTGTTCAAAAAAAGCGTTACAGCACGGCTATAACCTTGCCAAAAACATGGAGTCGTCCGTGGCATTGATCCACGTTATCGAACCCGCCTCCCCCACAAACTATGGGGCCGATCCATTGATGGGGCAACAGCCCATTATTATTCCCGAAACCACAGAAATACAGGAAGAAAATTCAAAGAAATTGCTGGATGAACTCAGTAAGGAATTCCACGACGTGAAAGAGGTTTTCACTTTCAGCCGTATAGGCACTCCCAAACAGGAAATACTTTCCGTTGCCAGTGAATGGGCTGCAGACCTGATTATTATGGGTACGCACGGACGCACCGGTTTTGACCATTTCATATCAGGCAGCGTATCCGAAAGTGTATTGAGGAGGGCCTCCTGCCCCGTATTGGTAGTACCCAGCAAATGTTGATCCCATAAACAAAAAGGCCTCTATCTGTTTGATAGGAGCCTTTTATTTTATCGGTCGGAAATAATATAAACTGTATCTTACTCCCCGTGGAGCCAAGCTTTTTTTGCCAATAATTCGTCTTCTGTTTCGCGGACGTCTTCGTCATCCACACAACAGTCTACCGGACAAACCGCAGCACATTGAGGTTCATCATGAAATCCCACACACTCTGTGCATTTATCCGAAACGATGTAATACACTTCATCTGAAATTGCTGCTTGTTCCTCATCGGCGTCGAGTGTCGTTCCGTCACCAAAATCTATCACTCCCCTGAGTTCCGTCCCCTCGGAAAACCGCCAACTCACCCCCGCATCATATATTGCGTTATTAGGGCATTCCGGTTCGCAAGCCCCGCAATTGATGCATTCATCTGTTATCTTTATTGCCATCTAATCTTACAGTATATTGATAAAAATAAAAAACCTATTTTTGCAGCCTGATCAGCAAAATATTACTACAAAGTTAGTAGTCTTTTTGTTCATCGGCTTACATATTTTTTGCAAATATACAACAATATTATCTAAATAGGTGCTAAAATTGACATTTTGACACAGGAACAACGCATCAATGCATTCGCTTTATTGGGTGACTACCTGCGATCCAACAGCGCAGATCTGCAGCAGGTTATTGAACGGGCTCATCATCACAACGCTTGGTTTACACCTGCTAATGTAAGGAAAGCCCTTACCACGACTGGGGCTCTCCTATCGGTGCCAAATTTAACCCAATGGTTAACTCCCTACTCTTTTCACGCAGAGACGGAAAAAACGGTCGGACTGATTTTAGCCGGCAACATTCCCTTAGTTGGATTTCACGACATGCTAAGCGCGCTTTGTGCGGGATTCAACATCCAGGTAAAAACATCAGCCGATGACCCGGTATTGACAGCACATGTGCTACGTAAATTACAGGAAATCGAACCCCGTTTTTCGTCGAAGATTGCAATAAGCGAACGGCTTAAAAATTTCGATTTGGTTATTGCCACGGGCAATGATAACAGCGCGCGGTATTTTTCCTATTATTTTGGCAAGGTTCCCCATATTATCCGAAAAAATCGCAACAGCATCGCGGTACTGACCGGAAAGGAGACATCTGCAGTTATTCAGGAGCTGGGCAACGACATTTTTGATTACTTCGGACTTGGATGCCGCAGTGTATCGAAATTTTTCGTACCCCAAGGATATGATATCTCTACATTCTTTGAAGGGATAACGCAGTTTTCAGCGATCATCAACCACCACAAATACGTCAATAACTACGACTACAATAAGTCGATTTATCTTATAAACGGCGACACCCATTATGACAATGGATTCCTGCTGGTCAAACCCGATCAACGCACTGCATCTCCATTGGCCGTTCTATATATGGAAACGTATGCGAACCATCGGGAGTTGACGGAACGACTGGATATGCTGGCACCTCAATTGCAATGCGTGGTAAGTACGGAGCCGCTGGCAATCACCACACCGGTAGTTATGCCCGGCCGGAGCCAGGAACCTGCATTGGACGATTACGCCGACGGCGTGAATACGCTGGGTTTTTTGGCAGAACACCGATGAAGCCTTTCGCTTTCACCCAATTAATGCTAACTTTGCCACACGATGTATGTCATGAAAGTCAAGGGCGTGGCCAAAATACCGGATTATGTCCAATTGCGTGACGATTCATTTACGTTGTTGGCTTATTTCCGGGTCGACCGACCGGATAAGTCCCTCGACAAACTGGGACTGGGCGATCAGGCGGAGCGAATTATGGAAGTCGTCAAAGAAATGCCTTTTGGACAAATTAAAAAATTAGAAATTACGGATTTATGATCGGCGATACGGTAATCACACTCAAAAATGTTGACATCTACCAACCTAAGCATTTGGTATTAGCAAATGTAAATCTCAAAATCGACAAAGGTGAATTTGTGTTTCTCATTGGTCAAACGGGAAGCGGTAAGAGCAGCCTATTGAAAATTATTTACGGAGATCTGCACATTGCCAGCGGAGAGGGAATGGTGGCCGGCTTTGACTTAAAAAAACTCAGCGAACGTGAAGTCCCCTACCTAAGACGGAAATTAGGCATTGTTTTCCAGGATTTCCACCTGCTCACCGATCGGACCGTAGAAAAGAACCTCGAGTTTGCTTTACGGGCTACCGGATGGAAAGACAAAGCATTGATTAACAATCGGATGCTTGATGTTTTGGAGAAAGTGGGCCTGCGTTCCAAACTCAAGAAAATGCCACATGAGCTGTCCGGCGGTGAGCAACAACGGGTTGTGATTGCTCGTGCGTTGCTAAACAATCCAGAAGTTATCCTTGCCGATGAACCTACCGGAAATCTCGACCCTGAAACATCGGAAGAAATCGTATTGTTGTTAAGAGAAATCAGCCGTTCGGGCACCTCCATTTTGATGGCAACACATGATTACCAGATCATCCGGAACATGCCTTCAAGGATTATCAAAACAGCCAACGGGGCTTTACTGGACAATGTGTCAATATAGGGTCAATATAGGCATTCGACTGCAAAGCCTGCCATAAAATACGCCAATTTGTAAGCATACAACCCAGAAAAACTGACAGGGTGGCGGTCTTTTTGTAATGGCAATGAAATTGCGGCTGCAACCTCAAGGTTGATAAAGCGATGGAACGCGTATGACAAAGTACAAGAAAAAAAAAGATCAGGATAATAACGACATAATGGGAGAAAATCAATCTACTGCACCGGAAACGCAATCGGCCGAAGCAGCTAAACCCCAAAAGGGGACCGAACCTGCCAAGGAAGAGTCGACACCCGAACAGCAATTGGCGGCTGAATTGGCTGCGGCCAATGATAAATACCTACGTTTATATGCGGAATTTGACAATTACAAACGCCGGATTGCCAAAGAACGGGTTGAGCTCATGCAGACCGCCGGCAAGGAAATTATCAGCAATTTATTGCCGGTAATTGATGATTTTGACCGGGCGATAAAGGCTTTCGAAACAGCAACTGAGCTGGGTCCGGTAAAAGAAGGTGTTTCACTGGTTGGCCAAAAGCTGAAAAATATATTAACCCTCCAAGGGTTAACCGAAATGGAATCGATCGGAAAACCTTTTGATGCCGAACTACAGGAAGCAATTACAAACGTACCCGCCCCAAGCGATGACCTGAAAGGCAAAGTAATTGATGAAATTGAAAAAGGCTACTTTTTACATGGTAAGGTATTGCGCCATGCCAAAGTTGTTGTTGGCAGTTAATTCCTAATCGCATGGCAAAAAGAGATTACTACGATGTATTGGGTGTGTCGCGCAATGCAGACCAAGCGGAGATAAAATCTGCCTACCGGAAGCTAGCGATCAAATATCATCCAGACAAAAACCCGGGCAACGCCGAAGCCGAGGAAAAATTCAAGGAAGCCGCTGAGGCCTATGAAATACTCAGTAATCCTGAAAAGCGGCAACGCTATGATCGCTTTGGACATTCGGGGGCTTCGGGCGGCTTCGGTGGCGGTGGCATGAATATGGAAGATATATTCAGCCAGTTCGGTGATATATTTGGCGGTGGCGGCAGTCCCTTTGAAAGTTTCTTTGGGGGCGGTGGCAGCCAACGCGGTGGGCGACGAGTAGCCAAAGGCTCTAACCTCCGTATTAAAGTAAAGCTTACCCTTCAGGAAATTGCAAAGGGTTCTGAAAAGAAAATAAAAGTAAACAAACAGGTAGTCTGTACTGCCTGTGATGGAAGTGGGGCAAAAGACAAATCGTCATTTCACAACTGCCGTACCTGTGGAGGCACGGGAACCGTCAGACGAGTAACCAATACCATTCTAGGCCAAATGCAAACCACCAGCACCTGCCCTACCTGTAACGGTGAAGGCGTGGAAATATCGGCAAAATGCCCGGTGTGTCATGGCGACGGATTGGTGCGTGGCGAGGAAACCATCAGCATTAACATCCCGGCAGGCGTAAGCGAAGGCATGCAACTGTCCATGAGCGGAAAGGGAAATGCTGCTCCCCGCGGTGGAGTGCCGGGCGATTTGATCATCCTCATTGACGAAATCCCTCATGAAACGCTCAAACGGGACGGGACCAATGTCATTTACGATCTGTACATTAATTTCGTAGATGCAACGTTAGGGACGAGCGCAGAAATTCCGACCATAGACGGCAAAGCGAAAATAAAAATTGAACCCGGCACCCAAGGAGGGAAAATTCTACGGCTTAAAGGCAAAGGGGTGCCCGAAGTAAATTCCTATCACAAAGGCGATCAGTTGGTATATGTGAACGTATGGACACCCAAGGCCGTATCATCCGAGGAAAAAGAATTATTGGAACGCCTCCGAAATTCACCGAACTTCAGACCGCAACCCGGAAAAAGCGAAAAAACCTTTTTTGAGCGAATAAAGGAATATTTCGAATGAGGTATTTTCAGTGTTAAAAAAACCCGGAGCATGCAGATCTCCGGTTTTTTTTTAAATATCTCTCTCTTAATTATTGACACTGACATTTAATGTCAAAAAGTCAATGCAGATAATTTATGTCACTGTCTGTTCCTATTTCACTGTCAAACTCTTTCCATTCAAGTTAGATTTTCCTGAAATTTAATGCATTGAACGAATATTCTACAAAAACAGACACAAGCGTGACACAGTTAACCCCTATCCCCCATGTTTTGGCATTTGTATTGCATATTGACTTTCAAAGTCAGATAGTCTAATATAAAAAGACGAACTGACAAATGGTTTAACTAAATAAATATACAAAATGAAAAAACTATTTTTAACCTTATCTGCTGCTGTTGCTGTAACGTTTGCTGCGAATGCACAAACTGAAAAAGGAAAGACAATCCTTGGAGGAAATGTTTCCTATAATTATAACAAAATACAAGACGTAGATGGTAGCATTCAAAGTTTTTCTATCCTACCAAATGTCGGCGTATTCGTCAGCGATAACATTGCTGTAGGTTTAGGTTTCGGATACTCATGGTCTCAAAGCGACGATGGCAGCGAAAAATCAAAAATTGGCGAATTTTCAGCCGCACCTTTTGCTCGTTTGTATAAAGGAGATGGCGATTTTAAATTTTTCGGGCAACTGTCTGTACCGATGGGTTGGGGTACATCCAAAGTTGACGATACGAAAGTTAACAACACTGCACGTTATGGTGTAGCACTGTCTCCGGGTTTTGCTTATTTCCCAACCAGCAAAGTTGGCATTGAATTTTCAGTTAGAGGTCTGTACTATCAAAACAGTTCAGTGGAACCAGAAGGAGGCGAAAAAACCACCACCAATTCATTTGGTCTGAATGCTAATTCCTTAGCTCCCAGCATTGGTATTCAATTCTATTTCTAAGTAATAAAAGTGAACAAAAAGCCGCTTTGGTCTGTTACCAAAGCGGCTTTTTTAGTGCAAATACCCTATAAAAAAAGGTTTCCAAACGGGGAGAATGGAAACCTTTACTAACCAATTATAAACCTAAATTATGATGGCGCAAAAGTAAGGTTTATTTTAGATATTCCAAAAATTATTTATTGTTTTTTTTTAGCGATCCACTTCACCCAATACGATATCGATCGATCCCAGTATTGCGACAAGATCCGCAATCAGTACGCCTTTCGCCAACTCCGGCAAAACGGAAAGATTATGAAAACTCGGCCCTCTTGCTTTAACCCGTTTCGGAATGTCACTTTTCTCCTGGGTCACAAAGTAAAACCCCAGCTCACCTTTCGGGTTTTCAGCCCGTACATAATAATCTTGTGCCTTTACATTTACTTTCTTCGGTACAAGTGCCCTCGGATCAAAGTCGGCTGTACGCTTCAGCTCCCTGGTCAATCGTTCGAGGCATTGCTCGATGATACGGACAGATTCTCTGATTTCATCAACACGTACTTTGAAGCGATCCCAACAATCGCCCAGGCTGCCCATTTCTCCGCTGCCGACGGGAATATCAAACTCAATTTCAGGATACACAGAATAATTATCGACACGCCTTAGATCCCACTTAATGCCTGAGGCACGGAGCATCGGCCCTGAGCAGCCGTAATTGATCGCCACATCCGCCGGTAACGTGCCGATATTGGCTGTTCGCGAGATAAAGATTTGGTTTGCAGTGAGCAATTCATCCAGCTCTACCAATTTAGGTTTGAAATAATTAATAAACTCACCACAGCGGGATTCGAAATCCACCGGCAGGTCATAAAACAGTCCACCGACCCAAATATAATTATAGAGCATCCGCGAACCGGATGCCCATTCTAACATATTCATAATGTGTTCCCGATCCCGGAAACACCACATGAATGGAGTAAATGCACCAATATCAATGCCGTATGTGCCAATGGCTATCAAATGGGAAGCGATACGGTTTAATTCACATACCAGCACACGGATGTATTCGATCCGCTTGGGAATCTGCTGATCAATCCCCAGCATGCGCTCAACCCCCATCACAAATGCATGACTGTTATTCATCGAGGCCAGGTAATCCATACGATCGGTAAACGGAATAGTTTTTCCATAATTCATGGATTCGGCATGCTTTTCAAAGCAACGGTGCAGGTAGCCGATGTGCGGAATTACCTCTTTTACCAGCTCACCATCGGTAATCAATTGTAATCTCAGTA
Source organism: Parapedobacter defluvii (assembly GCF_014642075.1). Classification (GTDB taxonomy): domain Bacteria; phylum Bacteroidota; class Bacteroidia; order Sphingobacteriales; family Sphingobacteriaceae; genus Parapedobacter; species Parapedobacter defluvii. The sequence continues at coordinate 32,662 of NZ_BMIK01000023.1, forward strand.
CACCGTGCGTCGATGGGTGCTGGGGGCCCATATTAATAATCATCTCTTCGGCCCCTATTGCGGCTAATCGCTCTTCATAGACACGTTGTGCGTGCCGGTATGGATTATCTGGCAATGACATGTTATCGGTAGATCGTGTGCTGAGCTGCATTCTCATTTAATAGCTATGCCGTGGTACATTTCGGCCTCCTCATAATCCTTTCGCAACGGATACCCTTCCCAGTCTTCCGGCAATAAAATACGTCTCAAATCCGGATGTCCTTCAAAATACACGCCCATTAGATCAAATGCTTCCCGCTCATGCCAATCGGCTGTCCGCCACACCCCGCTTACACTGGGTACCGAAGGCAGATTATCGAGTCGCCGGTCATTCGGCACGACCACTTTGAGTGTAAGCTGATAGTTGTAAGGAATGGATGCTAAATGATAAACGACGGTAAAAGTACCCGCCTCTATCCCATCATCGACTGCACTGATGCAGGACAGGAAATCAAAATAAGTGTCCTCATGGTCGCGTAGTAACAAACACACCTGCGGTAACAAGGCCGGATCAACAACCAACGCAGGCTGCAAGCCCGATGATTCAATCGTCGCTACCTGCTCACCGAACTGAGCTATCAAAAGTGCATGGATGCGTGTAATTAATTCTTCCATTTTCGTATAGGTATTAGGGAGCCAAACGGGTAATCTTCCAGTTATTCCCCTGTTTGCTATAGCGCAACCGATCATGCAATCTGCCACTCCGTCCTTGCCAAAACTCGATGGATTCGGGAACAAGCCAATATCCGCCCCAATGAGCGGGCCTAGGGAGGGAACTCACGTCCTTATACCGCTCTTCCATTGCAGCCAGCGGTACATCAAGCACATTACGATCCACGATCTCCTGGCTTTGAGGAGAAACAATGGCGCCGATTTGACTGGCCTTGGGTCTTGATTGAAAATATGCATCGGACAGTTCAGACGGCATCTTCATCGTACGGCCCGATACCCGTACCTGTCTTTGCAGCTCGGGCCAAAAAAACAATAGCGCCGCATACGGATTGTCTGCTAACTCCTGACCTTTTTGACTTTGGTAATTGGTATAAAAGCCAAAGCCGGATTCGTTTACTTGTTTTAACAACACAATTCTCGAAGAGGGACGGCCCGACGCTGAAACTGTGGATAGCGTCATGGCATTGGGTTCCATAACCTGCTTCTCAATCGCTTGATCAAACCAAGCCTGAAATTGTTCGATTGCATCAGCAGCAACCTCTCCTTCGCTCAATTGCCCCATTTTATATTCTGTGCGGATTGCTGCAACATCGGTTTTACTCAGCATCTTTTCGTATGTTTTTTAACGCTGCACAAACATACGAAAAACCGCAAGAACATACTATTTCTTATAGTAACCCATTGCCTCTGGAATCAACTTCTGGATATTGTTGATGCGGCGTGCGTCGCTCGGGTGGGTGCTCAGAAATTCAGGTGGCGCACCACCTTGCGATTGTTTTGCCTGTGCCATCCGTTCCCAAAAACCGACAGCTTCGTTAGGGTTATACCCCGCCATTGCCATAAAGACCAATCCCAAGCGATCTGCTTCGCTTTCCTGATTGCGCGAATAACTCAGCAAGGCAAGCTGCCCGCCTAAACCATAGGCCGTGTTAAGCACAGCCCGGGTCGTATTTGACTTTTCAGCAGTGGCTACATCTACTGCTACCCCGCCAGCCTGTGCAATGATAGATTGAGACATACGCTCGGCCGAATGCTTGGCAATGGCGTGGGCCACCTCATGTCCCATTACAGTTGCCAGTCCGGCTTCATTTTTGGTAATCGGCAGGATTCCCGTATATACCGCAACCTTGCCGCCCGGCATACACCAGGCATTGATCTGATCTTCCTGGATCAGGTTAAATTCCCATTGAAAATCATATTGGTTGCCGTATCCGTTTTCCTGCAGAAACCGGGTCACTGCCGAGGCGATGTTCTTTCCCACCTTTTGTACCAACTGAGCCTGGGACGTGCCCTTTATCACTTTGGTTTTGGAATCTCCAAGCAAATCTTTGTAAACGAGTGCCGCCTGCTGCTGAATCTCCGATTCATTCACCAAGCTTAATTGCTTCCGTCCCGTAAGCGGCACAGTAGCACAGGAAGCGATTATTCCGACTATCAGCAACCCGCAAATATGTTTCATAAATGGTTTCATTGCAACTAATTTTATGATAGATTGATAAGTTATCCGGAGAAATTAAAGCAATATATATGCCGAATTTACGGATCAAGCCCTGGCTCGTTTCCGGAAGAGATAGACTTTGGATTCTTTGCCCTTTAGTAGGCGTTCAATATTTTTTTGATGCGTGATAAGTATCAACACGCAGATACACATTCCGTAAAGCAGGACAGATTTCACTGAAGTATGAAATAAAAAGACAATACTGAAGGGAAAAGCGAAACCTGCACAGATAGAGCTCAGTGATACATAGTGGGTAAGCAACAGCACGACGAGAAAAACCGAAACACACACCAGCGCCGCCTGAAAGTGAACTGCCAGAATCATTCCGAAAAGGGTTGCAACTCCTTTCCCTCCCCTGAACCCTGCAAAAACAGGGAACAGATGTCCCACTACGGCGATTACGCCCAGTGCCAATTGGAAATTAACAAACTGGGCTGCCGCTTGCGGGCCGGTAACCGAGGGGCCTATAAAATAAGCCAAATTAGTTGCTGTCCATCCTTTTAAAATATCGATAATCATAACAGCTACACCAGCCTTCGTACCCAATACCCGGAATGTGTTGGTTGCTCCGGCATTTCCACTCCCATATTCTCTTACATCCACGCCGTAAAAAGACTGTCCTAACCACACAGCGGTGGGTATGGAACCAAACAGATAAGCCAATACAACTGCTCCGACTAAGTAACCCGATATCATGAATTGCAAGATACGATTTTTGCTTTCAAACTCATGTCTAAGCTTTTCACGGAATGAGTAAGCGCACCGATGGAGATATAGTCCACTCCTGTCTCGGCATATTCACGGACGTTCTCTTCAGTAATGCCACCCGACGCTTCCGTTACAAACCGGCCGCCAATCCATGCAACCGCTTCACGTATCTGTGCTGGTTTAAAATTATCAAGCATAATACGTTCTATCTTCCCCACTTCCAATACTTTTTTGACCTCCTCCAGATTACGTACTTCTATTTCGATCGCGATGGGTTTATCCAATGTTTCCCGGTAATGGTTTGCTTTTTCAATCGCTTCCCCGATCCCCCCTGCGTAATCGACATGATTATCCTTAATCAGTATCATATCATATAAGCCAAAACGATGGTTTACTCCACCGCCTAAGCGAACCGCTTTCTTTTCGAGAAACCGTAGTAAAGGCGTGGTTTTCCGGGTATCCAACACGCGGGTTTGCGTACCGGCCAAGGCATCAACAATCCTTCGGGTGGCAGTAGCAATCCCACTCATACGTTGCATGATATTAAGCAGAAGCCGTTCGGCTAACAAAATGCTGTGAATGCATCCTTCTACACACATCACCACATCCCCCACACGCACCGACTGGCCGTCGGTCATAAAAACTTCCACCTGCAGCCCCTTATCCACCTGTTCGAGTACGGTCAGTGCTTCCTCTATTCCCGCTACTGTCCCAGATTCCTTAATTATCAATTGAGCGATCCCTCTTTTCTCTACTGGAATGGTAGATAGTGACGTATGGTCGCCATCTCCCACATCTTCCGCAAGCGCCGCTTTAATAAAATGAACCAGTTCTCCTTTTTCTTTCTCAGTCATTGGTCACAACTACATACTAAATTGACCAGCAACTGCAATCATCAGGCAGTGTTGGCCCATGCGTAAATAAAAACGCTGCTAAGATGACTATTTAAAACAAAAAATAGCGAATAAAAATAAAATTTGACGGTGTTAGTAAATAGGTTCTACGCGAAACTCGGTCACTTGAAAGGTATTGTCGTTGTTAGTGAGTTTATAAGAAACACGAAAAGTATCCTTGGATGTTTCCAGGTTAAGTACTACATACCTGAAATTCGGGTTGGAATCCAATCGGTGAGCCATTTTTACATTGGTAGGTGTATTCCTTCCAAAAAAATCACGCAGGATAATTTCAGCCTGTACACGGGAGTAAATACCTTCATCGTTCAATAAGATCATGCTCACGGTGGAGGAAAAGTATTTAGAAAGTTCCTTTGTATTCGCGCTTTTGATACACGATGAAATATCATCAATGACGTCATTCATATGGGCAACGCTCGTCATTGCAAACAAACACATTATCCCCACTAGCTTTGCCCTTTTGATCAATCTGATTCCCATCACTTTCACAGTAGTAGTTTATTCAAATGTTACCGTTGTTAACTATCCAACAATCTTGACTTTCAAAAAAGTGTAGACTTTTTTCTACAGAAAACAGCCCTTTTAAAAAACCCACTTTCTTTAAGAAGTTTATAGCTAAAAACATGCCACATTTCAAAAATGCGTAACTTCCCTTTTCCGTAGGTTCCCTTTAAATCGTTATATTTGTATCGTGAATACCAAGAAAAAAGTTGCACTCATTATCCTGGATGGATTGGGTTATGGCAAAGAAGATCGCTCGAATGCCGTCTTAGCGGCAAATACTCCCTATTTGGACCAGCTACTTACTCGATATCCCCATTCGAAACTGGAAGCTTCCGGCGAGGCCGTAGGTTTGCCGGAAGGTCAAATGGGTAATTCAGAGGTCGGCCACATGAATCTGGGGGCTGGAAGAGTGGTTTATCAGGAGCTTGGCAGAATTCATAAAGCGGTAAAAGATGGTGAATTGAACCGGAATGAAGTCCTACAGTCGGCTTTTGAGTATGCCAAAGCCAATGGCAGGGCCGTACATTTCATCGGATTGCTTTCCGATGGTGGCGTCCATGCGCACACCCAACACCTCAAAGGGTTGTGTGTGGCCGCAAAAAATGCTGGGATAAGCAGCGATCAGGTATTTGTCCACGCCTTTCTGGATGGACGGGATACCGATCCGAACTCAGGCATTGGCTATGTCACCGACATTGAACAATTTTTAGGGTCAAACGGAGGTCGCCTTGCCTCCGCAATAGGAAGGTATTACGCGATGGACCGCGACAACCGGTGGGAGCGCGTCAAACAAGCGTATGATCTGCTTGTTCATGGGACGGGAACCGCTACTCAGGATATCGCCCAATCCATCCAGCAATCTTACAACGAAGGCATTACGGATGAATTTGTAAAGCCCATTGTCAAAACCGACGCCCACGGAACTCCCCTAGTAACCCTGAAAAACGGAGATGTTGTGGTATGTTTCAATTTCCGCACAGACAGGGGACGTGAAATCACGATCGCGCTTACACAGCGTGATTTCCCGGAATACAACATGTATCCCTTAGAATTGCGCTATTTGACCATGACAACCTACGATGAAACATTTAAGGAGGTTGACGTCTTATTCCTTAAAGAAAATCTCACCAATACGCTCGGGGAAGTACTGGAAGCCAATGGAAAAACCCAGACACGCATTGCAGAGACAGAAAAATACCCACATGTCACTTTCTTTTTTTCGGGTGGACGCGAAAAAGAATTCACCGGCGAAAACCGGATTCTCATTCCCTCTCCCAAGGTAGCTACTTACGATCTGCAACCAGAAATGAGTGCGCAAGGTGTAGCAGATGCAATTTGTAATGACATTACCGACCATCAGCCTGATTTCATTTGTCTGAACTTTGCCAATCCGGATATGGTTGGACATACCGGCGTTTTCGAAGCTGTTGTCAAGGCCGTTGAGACTGTAGACAGCTGCTTGCGGCAGGTAGTGGAGTGTGGCGTAAAATTTGGATATTCTTTTATCATCATTGCCGACCACGGTAATGCAGAGTTCATGATTAACGAAGACGGTTCTGTTAATACCGCCCACACGACCAATTTGGTGCCCTGTATCTTAATTGACAAGGATCATACCGCGATATCCAACGGAAAATTGGGCGATATTGCACCCACCGTTTTGAAGCTTTTGGAACTGCCCATACCAAATGAAATGAACGGGAACGTATTGATTTAACGATGGGTCAACGTAAAAGTGCATTTGCATTTCACATCCATCTCGCTTTTCTTGGGCTAGTAGGATGTTGTGCCTGTACCCGGCCTGATAATACGCCTGCATCATCTGCTATGGCAAGCTCCTATTTTAGCTTGGAAGAATTTTTCCGGAGTGAAGCTACTCGCCTCACAAAACTAGCGCCCACTGTTGAAAAGACCGTATCCAGAAATGGTATGTCGGAAGGTAAGTCCGTGCAAATAAACGACTGGAAAAATGAATTGGCTTTGTTTATGGATTCAGACATTAACAAGCCGGCATGGCAGAACAGCTATCGGGTAGACAGTACCGACCGTTTGCTTACGTATACGAGTACTGACCCCGAATTGCGCACTCAAAAAATCAGCATAGAAAAAGATGAGAACGAAAAAGTAAAGCATATTGCCATTATTAACCATGCCAGCAATATGCTTTACCAAACCGAGGAACGTCTCGATTATTATCCTGATTCACTTTATCAAATCGATAAACAACAGCAGGTCCGTCTCATCGGCGAAAGCCAGTATTCAATAAGAGGGGTCCTGCAATAAGCGGGTAGCGGGATTCCTTACTTAAGGTTATCCCGGTATACTTTTGCTTTCTTGACTTCGGTTTGTATATCCTTTTTGCCCGGTGTCATCGTCAACACCTGTTCAAAATCTGCAATACTTTTATCGTACGATTCGGAGGCTAGTGCTTTATCGTAATTTGCCGTGCCTTCGGTTCCGCGCAAAATCCCAAGATCCCGGTAGGCTATGCCCCGATTCTGATAGTATTTCGCATCGTTGCCATTCAGTTCGATGGCTTTGGTATAATCGGCTATCGCTTCGTTCAGCATCTTTTCGCGGTTGGCAGAACTTATTTTCGTATCCGTTTGAACCGCAAGTATATTATTTGCCTTTCCGCGATAATAATAAGCGGATTCGTGTTCCGGGAGCAGTTGTATAACTTTACCGAAAGATGCCAATGCTTTTTTATATTCACCAATCTGATATTGCGAATATCCCAACATATACATCACATCCGGATCGCTGGCTTCAGCTGGCAGAGCCTTTTGCAAATGGTTGGCCGCCGCTTTAAAATCACCGTCGATCAACGCTTTTTGTCCCAACCGTACATTGGGATTGCTGGGTGCTGTCTCAGTGGTTTGTGCCTGTACTGCCAATACCGCTATACATAGCATCCCACCGATAATCCCATGTTTCAAATTTCCCAAAAAAAAGCTCAATTCGTTTTTTTTCATCACTTTCAAATTAAACAAAATCCTTCTGATTGACCACCCTGCAATTTCCGTGCTACAAACATAACCATAATTGCATGCAAATACAATTTGTCCACCGTGCAACTTATTCACAGGGAAATTTACACATAAAACTCCAAAACTTTTCCTTTATTATTTTTCTGATAAATTTTTATTTTAGCTGTTCGTGCCGCGGGGAACAACCGAGCCAATCCGTTCCGAAGAGCTGACTTTTTTTCAGCACGGATACCTCGAAAGTGAAACTTACCCTAAAATTTGAGGTAAATTTGCTATTGGCATAGGCATTGCAATTACTTAGAGAAAGTAGATTTTTAACTTACCCACTGATCAGGGCTGCCAATATGGCGCCGGTATAGACGAAATAAAAGTATTCATGAGCAATTTTGATCCATTCGATTTTAACCAAGCAATCCCCATTATAAATGAAGACACGGAATTCTTTCCGTTATTAAGCCAGCAAGATGAAGATGAGATGCGAAACGCAGACCTTCCGGAATCTCTTTCCATTCTTCCGCTGCGCAATACGGTGTTGTTTCCGGGTGTTGTCATACCGATTACCGTTGGCAGAGATAAGTCTATCAAATTAGTCAAGGAAGCATACAAAGGTGACCGGATTATCGGCGTTGTGTCTCAGCAGAATATGGCCATTGAAGACCCGACGTTTGAGCAACTCAATAAAGTGGGTACCGTAGCCATGATTATCAAGATTCTGCAGATGCCCGATGGAAATACAACGGTCATTATCCAGGGAAAACAACGTTTCAGATTGCGGGATCTCATCCAAAGCGAGCCCTATATCAAAGCATCCATCGAACGCTTCGAAGAAAAAAAACACAAAGCCAGCCGGGAATTCAATGCAATGATTTCTTCCATCAAAGAGATGGCATTGCAAATTATCCAGCTGTCCCCGCACATACCCAGTGAGGCCGGTATTGCCATCAAAAACATCGAAAGCCCGGCTTTCCTCATCAATTTTATCTCTTCTAACCTGAATGCAGACCTGTCCTTCAAACAGCAACTGCTGGAAATTGCCGATCTGGATAAGCGGGCCGCCAAGGTACTGGAACAGCTTGATGTAGAACTCCAACTGCTCGAACTGAAAACACAGATACAGAACAAAGTACGAGGAGATTTAGACAAACAACAGCGGGATTATTTTCTCAACCAGCAATTAAAAACCATACAGGAGGAACTAGGTGGCAACACACCCGACCTGGAAATGGAAGATCTACGTAAGCGTGCGAAAGCAAAAAAATGGCCCGCAGACGTAGGAGAACATTTTAATAAAGAACTTGATAAACTGGCCCGTATCAATCCGGCAGCGGCTGACTATTCGGTACAGGTCAATTACCTCGAATTGTTATTGGATCTTCCCTGGAATGACTTCACCAAAGACAACTTCGACCTCAACCGCGCTAAGCGGGTGCTGGATCGCGACCATTACGGCTTGGATAAAGTGAAACAACGGATCATCGAATACCTGGCGGTATTAAAACTGAAGCGCAATATGAAGGCGCCCATCCTCTGCTTGGTAGGTCCTCCGGGAGTAGGAAAGACGTCTTTGGGTAAATCAATTGCCAAGGCTCTGGGGCGCAAATATACCCGTATGGCACTCGGCGGTATCCGTGATGAAGCGGAGATAAGGGGGCACCGCAAAACATACATCGGTGCCATGCCCGGCCGTATTATCCAGTCGCTTAAAAAGGCAGGAGCCTCCAATCCGGTGTTCGTGCTGGATGAGATCGATAAAGTAGGCAGCGATTTCCGGGGCGACCCTTCATCTGCCCTACTGGAAGTACTGGATCCGGAGCAGAACAATGCATTCTACGATCATTATGTGGAGTTGGACTACGATCTGTCAAATGTAATGTTCATCGCCACGGCCAACTCACTGAGCAACATACAGCCGGCACTGCTTGACCGGATGGAGATTATTGAGGTCAATGGATATACAATCGAGGAAAAAATAGAAATCGCCAAGAAACACCTCATTCCAAAACAACGCGAGCTGCACGGACTCGGTGCAAAAGATTTTTCCCTTCGGTCAAAAGTCATCGAAAAAATTATCGACGAATATACCCGCGAATCGGGCGTACGTGGCCTGGAAAAGAAAATTGGATCAATCATCCGGGGTGTAGCTACACGTATCGTGATGGATAACCCGTTAACCCAACCGATAGATACCGCAATGGTTGAGAAAATACTCGGTGCTCCTATATATGATAAGGAATTTTATGAAGGAAACGATGTTGCCGGTGTAGTTACAGGTCTTGCATGGACTCAGGTGGGCGGAGATATCCTTTATATCGAATCAAGCCTGAGTCCTGGAAAGGGAAAATTGACCTTAACAGGTAATCTGGGGGAGGTTATGAAAGAATCTGCAAGCATTGCCATGGCCTATCTGCGTGCAAATGCAGCGCAATTTGGCATCGACTATCAGGTATTTGATAAGTGGGATGTGCACATCCACGTACCGGCGGGTGCCACCCCTAAAGATGGTCCATCGGCCGGGATCACGATGCTTACCGCACTTGCATCCAGTTTCACACAACGGAAAGTAAAAGAAAAACTAGCCATGACAGGAGAAATCACCTTGCGAGGGAAAGTACTTCCGGTAGGCGGCATCAAAGAAAAAATATTGGCGGCGAAACGTGCCAACATCAAGGAAGTGATCCTCTCAAAAGCCAACCGGAAAGATATCCTGGAAATCAAGGAAGATTACATCAAGGACCTGACATTCCACTATGTCTCGGAAATGCATGAGGTGGTCAATATTGCTTTGCTCAAACAGCGGGTAAAAAACGCTAAGCAATTGTTAAATTAATTATTATCTTAGCTACATGCTTACAGAGTCGCTGATTATCTTGGCGTTGATCCTGTTGAATGGTATTTTTTCAGCTTCCGAAATTGCGATTGTGTCCAGTCGGAAAGCCCGTTTACAAGTATTAACGGACCGGAAAAATGCCGCCGCTAAGCAAGTGCTTAAACTAAAGGGCTCGCCCAACCAATTTCTTTCCACCGTACAGATCGGCATTACACTGATCGGGATTTTGACCGGGATTTTCGGGGGTGCAACCATCGCCCAACGGTTGGATGTTTACCTCTCGGAAGTTGCGTGGATGGATGGCTACAGCTCACAGATTTCCGTACTCATCGTTGTGATTGTGATTACGTTTCTCACCCTGGTATTAGGCGAGCTGGTTCCCAAACGCATTGGCTTGGCCATTCCCGAAAAATACGCCATGATTGTGGCGTTTCCGATGAATGTGCTCAGCAAAATCGTAGCCCCTTTCGTATGGCTGCTGAGCGCAACCACCGAAGGCATCGTCAGGCTGCTGAATATAAAAACGTCACAGAATGCGGTTACGGAAGAAGAAATCAAAGCACTGGTCGATGAGGGAGCGGATATAGGCGCCATCGAACACATTGAACACGAAATTGTAGACCGGGTTTTCAGCTTAGGCGACAAACGTGCAGTTAACCTGATGACCCATCGCAGCAATATTGTATGGCTGGATATCAACGACGAATACGAGGTACATAAACAAACCATTTTGAAAAGCGGACACACCGTGTATCCGGTATGCCAGGGAGGGCTTGATAATGTTATCGGGGTCGTTCATATCAAATCATTACTCAAGCAATACCTCATTGACCAACCGATCCAGCTCAAACAATTGACACATCCACTCAATTATGTACACGAAAACAGCTCCGCATATAGCATATTGAACAAGTTTAAGGCCTCCAAGATACATCAAGCCATCGTACTGGATGAATATGGAGCCTTACAGGGTATTGTTACCATCAACGACATTTTGAGCAGCCTTGTCGGCGATATTTCAGACAGCGATACGGCAGAACGGCCTGAAATTGTTACCCGCGAAGACGGTAGCCTGCTGATTGACGGTCAGTATCAGATCGACGATCTTTTTACTGCGCTTAATATTGACATATCAGAAGAGGAAGAAGCGGGATTGGGAAGTATAAACACCATCGCGGGACTGGTTCTCCTGAAATTAGGCCATATGCCTACAGCGGGCGAACGTATGCAGTGGCAAAATCATGAATTTGAAGTAGTAGACATGGATGGGAACCGGATTGATAAAATATTGGTAAAATTACTGGATTCCTGACCGCATTTTTTATACAATTATACGATCCCCTTCGCGGCAAGTTCTCGTTCCATCTCACGCTGTAATGCGCTTGCCTCCTGCCGTGCCCGTTCTGCAAAGTCCGTTCCGTTGGATGCATAGATAATGGAACGTGTTGCGTTCACCAGCAAACCACAATCTGCGGTCATGCCATATTTACACACTTCTTGAAGACTTCCTCCCTGCGCCCCTATGCCGGGCACCAATAAAAAATGGTCCGGCGCATGCTTCCGGACCGACTCGAAGGCCTGTCCACGGGTGGCTCCGACCACGTACATCAAATTGGACGGGTTACCCCAGGTATTGGTCTTTTGGATTACCTGCTCAAAAAGGCGCACGCCCTCTGTATTGGCAAAGGTCTGAAAATCCAAGCTTCCGGTATTTGAAGTGAGTGCCAGAACAATTGTCCACTTTCCCTGAAATTGCAAAAAAGGCTGCACAGAATCGTGTCCCATGTACGGCGCTACCGTAATTGCGTCAAATCCAAGTCCTGAGCGTTGTTCATCAAAAAAAGCCGTGGCATACATCCGGGAAGTATTTCCGATGTCACCACGTTTAGCATCCGCTATGCTCAGGCAGTCTTTGGGTAAAATACGCCAGGTTTTCCGGAGACTTTCCCACCCGGCCGCTCCCATACTTTCGTAAAATGCGATATTGGGTTTGTAAGCTACACACAAATCAGCAGTAGCTTCGATAATTTGACGATTGAATTCAAACACCGGGTCTTCATGGTCGAGCAAATGCATAGGTATCTGGTTGATATCCGTATCAAGCCCCACGCAGAGAAAAGAACGTTTGATTTTAATTTGGTGTATGAGTTCGTCCCGTGTCATATCATCGGCTGTGTTTTGATTTCTGCAAACCTAAGACAAAATTACGGTTAAAAAACAAAAACCGTATATTTACGCAGCAATTACGATGAATATATTTGTTACCCGAGCGCTACCCGAGACGATCAGAAAGTCGCTGACAGACCGAGGGCATACCCTTTCGGAATGGACGGAAAAGCGAGACCTTTCGGCAAGTGAATTAATTCACAACACGCGAGACAGCGATGCCTTATTCAGTATTGGCAAAAATCAAATCGATAAGCATTTTTTAGCGGCGCGTCCCAACCTTCGTGTCATCGCGCTGTGCAGCGTAGGCTATGATAATGTGGATGTGGCTGAAGCCACCCGGTTAGGTGTCCCCATCGGTAACACACCGGGTGTTCTTAGCAAGGCTACTGCCGACACCGCTTTTCTGTTGATGCAGAACGTGGCACGGAAAGCTTTTCACAACCACAAAGAAATTTTACGGGGTCATTGGGGGTTCTTTGACCCCATGGCTGATCTGGGTATCGAACTGCAGGGCAAAACCCTTGGAATATATGGATTGGGGCGTATCGGTTTTGAATTGGCCCGGAGTTGCCGGTACGCTTTTGACATGCCCGTCATCTACCACAACCGCGGGCATAATGAAGCGGCTGAACAGGAATTGGGCGCCAGGCGGGTATCGTTTGAGGAACTCCTCGGGCAAAGCGATGTGCTCAGCGTACATGCGAATTTAAGCAAAGAAACAGCGGGAATATTCAACCGCGCGGCCTTTTCTAAAATGAAAGCTTCGGCCATCTTCATTAATACCGCGCGGGGCGCAATCCACAACGAAGCCGATCTGCGGCAGGCGCTTGAGGAAGGGCAGATATGGGGTGCAGGTTTAGACGTGACGCATCCCGAACCCATGGCTCCGGATAATCCATTACTGGAAATGCCCAATGTTGCAATATTGCCCCACATCGGTTCAGCCACCATTGAAACACGGATAAAAATGATGCAGCTTACAGTGGAAAACCTACTTGCGGGACTTGCCGGACAGCAGCTCCCCTATTGCGTCAATCCACAGGTATATAAGAAATAAAGCGGTGACCTACGCCTATTCGGCGGCGATCAATTCACATCTCCCCCTCCACGCCCAAGCCAAACAATGCAAAGTCGTAACGCACCGGGTCATCGGCATCCAGCACGCGCAGGTTTTCCGTCAACTCACAGGCTGTTTTCCAGTCCGATTGCTTGCGCTGGATCAGTCCGAGTTTCCGTGCCACACGCTCTACATGTACGTCGCAGGGACATATCAATTGAAAAGGGGCTATCCGGTGCCACAATCCAAAATCCACACCCCGTTCATCACGCCGTACCATCCAGCGTAAAAACATATTCAACCGCTTGCAGGCAGAATTCTGTGCCGGCGAGCTGATGTGCTTTCGCGTACGCAGCGGATAATCGGCCTGGCTGAAAAAATAATTCCGGAAATGGATTAATCCCTCTTCCATGTCAAAACGGGATTGGGCCAATCTACCCAACAGACACGTCGGTGAAGTTACCTCCTCTGCACCGGCAGTAACCGGATATGCCTCCATGTACTCCGCACGGAACGCTGGGTTGGCCGACGGAGGAAGGAATGCATCTTCCAGGGAATTGTACCGCTCATAATGCAGGCGGAAGAAGCTGACAAAATAAAGCAGATCGGTGTCGTTAAACGTGCGGTGCTTAAACCCCAGCAACGATTTCAAATCCGTTTCCCGGTGGTTCCGGATGAAATCAAAGGGCGTTCCGTCCATACGAGCAAGCAACTCTGTACACTTGTTGATAATCGTCTTGCGTTGTCCCCAAGCCAATATTGCAGCAAAGAATGCTGCGATTTCCCTGTCCTGTTTCCGTTCAAACCGATGGGGAATACAGATCGGATCATTTTCAATAAAAGAAAGCCGATTGTATTCCTCCACCTTGCGATCAAGAAAATCCTTTATGTCAGTTTGCCGATCGGTGAAAATCCGTTCCATCCGTGTCATCCGCGTTCCATCGGTTATCCCAATGCCTGTTCCAAATCAGCCAGCAAATCTTCGATATCCTCCACCCCTACACTGATGCGGATCAGGTTATCCACTACGCCCACTTTCTCCCGCACTTCCCTGGGTATGGAACCGTGTGTCATGGTAGCCGGGTGGTTAATCAACGATTCCACACCACCCAATGATTCCGCCAGGGTAAATACCTTAAAAGAAGCGGCCACTTTAAACGTATCTTCCAGCGATGCACCCCTCAATACGATCGACACCATTCCACCAAAATCGCGCATCTGTTTTTTTGCGATGTTATGCCCCGGATGATCTTCAAAACCGGGCCAGTATATTTTCTCAACCCTCGGATGATTCTTCAGGTATTCAGCCACCTTCCTGCCATTTTCGCAATGGGCCCGCATCCGCAGATGAAGCGTTTTGATACCCCGCAGCACCAGGAAGCTATCCTGAGGCCCCGGTGTGCCCCCGCATGCGTTGTAATAAAAAAACAGCCGATCATACAATTCCCGGTCATTCACAACCAATGCCCCCATAACCACATCCGAGTGGCCTCCGATGTATTTGGTGACGGAATGCATGACGATATCTGCGCCAAGATCCAATGGATTCTGCAGGTAAGGAGAAGCGAAGGTGTTATCTACCGCAAAAAGCACCCCTGCCTCCTTAGCTACTTTCCCGATGGCTTCAATATCCGCCAATTTCAATGTCGGATTCGTAGGAGTTTCCACCCATATCAGGCGCGTGGCAGACGATATTCTCTCGGCAATGCGTTCCGGATCAGACGTGTTGACAAAATGAAACTTAATGCCATAATGTTCAAATACGTTGGTAAAGATCCGGTAGGATCCGCCATACAGATCATCACCCGTAATCACCTCGTCGCCCGGCTTCAGTAACTTCAGCACAGTCTCCGTGGCCGCCATCCCGCTGGAAAAAGCCAATCCATACGTTCCATTTTCCAAAGCAGCAAGGCAATCTTCCAACGCCTTGCGGGTGGGGTTTGTGCCGCGCGAATACTCATATCCCTTGTGATCGCCCGGTGCCGCCTGCTGGTAGGTGGAAGTCTGATAGATCGGAGTCATCACCGCTCCCGTGGTGGGGTCCGCATGCTGCCCCGCATGGATGGCCTTCGTAGCAAATTTATATCCCATGATAATCGGTAATTTAATGTGGAAATGTGTAAAGTTAGGCAAATCCCGTTTAAAACTGAAGCGGCGACCGGTATACAAATGAATAGTCCAGGTCGGCAATAAGCCGTTCCGGCGAGACGATTTTCGCGGTTTGATCGGTAACTGTAAAGGAAGATGGCAAACCATAACCATATTTCGCTGCAGATACAGCGATGACATCCTTTTTCAGCGGATGTTCCGGACAAACCACATTATAGGTACGGCCCTGAACCTTTTTATTCACCATGGCCAGGATAATGCGATAGATATCTTCTACGTGCACAAAGTTGGCGGTTTGGTATCCAATTTCACAAACCCTGCCTACAAAATGCTTGGCCATCGTCCGTTCCAGACCAAACAGCCCTCCCAACCGCAACACGTTCAATTCAGGAAATGCCGAGCGCAGCCTGGATTCCCCGAGCCAAAGCTTTTGATCCAGTTCATGGGGGTCAAATGTATCCTCCGCGATTACGGCACTCACTTTCGGGTAAATACCCACCGAGCCAAAAAACAACGATTGCCTGAAAGACAGTTTCTCTAAAAATGTAACCAGCCGTTCAAAACGGGCTTTCACCGTTTCAGGTGCATCTTTATGCGTGATGGGTACGCTGATGATGACCACATCAAACGTGTCCTCATCCAAACCTCCGACCCTGTCATCGCGATCGAAATTCATTACATGCGACCGCAATCCCATCCGAGCTAATTTCAGGGCCTTTTCAGCAGTCGTACAGGTACCCCACAAATCGTGTCCTTCGCGTAGTAATTGGGATGCGACATAAGTGCCTACCCAACCACAGCCCACAATCAGTACCTTCATTGACATGACACGATTACGATGTTAATACGCTCTTGCAAACAGCACACGCTGAATGGAAGGTTTTCCCGTCCGGACGCATGTCCCTTGCTCCAACGGGTTATTTAATGGAATACAACGGATGGTTGCTTTCGTTTCTTCCTTAATCAGTTGCTCCGTCTCCCTGGTCCCGTCCCAATGGGCGGCCACAAAGCCCCCCTCTTCTTCAAGCACCCGCTTAAACTCCTCGTAGGTATCCACCGATACCGTATTTGCTTCACGGAATGCAGCAGCCTTATTGTAAATCTGTTGTTGGATATCAATCAACAACTGCTCCACCCGGTCGGCCAGCCCCGCTTGAGAGACGGTTTCCTTTGCCTGGGTATCACGGCGGGCTATTTCCACCGTTCCTTGCTGCATATCCCGGGTGCCCACCGCAATGCGCACAGGAACACCCTTCAGTTCCCATTCGGCAAATTTAAATCCAGGACGATGGGTATCCCGATCGTCGTATTTGATGGAAATACCTTTGGACTTCAGTTCACTGATCAGCGTATCGGCCAGCGCCCCGATTGCCATCTGTTCCTCTTCTGTCTTAAAAATGGGTACAATGACCACCTGAATGGGTGCCAATTTAGGGGGTAGCACTAGTCCCTGATCGTCTGAATGTGCCATAATCAGTGCTCCCATCAGCCGCGTCGATACACCCCAGGACGTAGCCCATACATAGTCAAGTTTACCATCTTTAGCCGTAAACTTTACGTCAAATGCCTTCGCAAAATTCTGTCCGAGGAAATGTGATGTACCCGCCTGCAAGGCTTTGCCATCTTGCATCAACGCTTCGATGCACAGGGTATCCAATGCTCCGGCAAATCGCTCGTTTTCCGTTTTACGGCCGCGGATTACCGGTAAGGCCAACCAATTCTCCGCAAAATCCGCATATACATTCAGCATTTGTTCAGCTTCGGCTAATGCCTCCTCTTTCGTGGCATGTGCGGTATGCCCTTCCTGCCACAAAAACTCGGCCGTGCGCAGGAATAGCCGGGTACGCATCTCCCACCGTACTACGTTAGCCCACTGATTTACTAAAATAGGCAAGTCCCGATAAGATTCAATCCAGCCTTTGTACGTATTCCAGATAATAGTTTCAGAAGTTGGGCGCACGATAAGTTCCTCCTCCAATTTTGCCTCCTCATCGACCACGATGTTGCCGGTTCCGTCATTTTTTAACCGGTAATGCGTTACGACTGCACATTCAGTCGCAAAACCTTCCACATGGGAAGCTTCTTTCGAAAAGAAAGACTTAGGGATAAACAAAGGAAAATACGCGTTGCTGTGCCCCGTATCCTTAAACATCTTATCCAAAGCTGCTTGCATTTTCTCCCAGATGGCATACCCGTAGGGTTTGATCACCATACAACCCCGCACAGCTGAGTGCTCTGCAAGATCGGCTTTCACGACCAATTCATTGTACCATTGGGAGTAATCCGTTTCGCGGCTCGTAATTCCTTTGCTCATAGTTGACTTTCAATAAAATTATTATAAGATTTGCCTCTTGATATTTGCCCAGCAAAGGTAGCCTGTTTTGGCAAATTACCGAATAAAAAAATGCGCGGCTAAATTAAACCAAACGCTCAAAAATGCGTCTATAAGAATAAAGCGTTGGGCATTACCAAACGAAAGGACAGTTAAGATGAAAAGCAATAGATTAATAGTCAGCACAGTAGCTTTAGTGGGCATATTGTTTTTGGGGTCATGCAGCACCACAAGGCAGGCTGCTTTCCGTGACGATGTCTATAATACACAAGCCCGGGCGGTGGAAGAAAATTACCAAAGTCCGGATTATTATTATGACCAGGAAACAGCGCAGGGAGAATCCTACGCCGACGGAGGCTACTATGAAGACGAATATACGGACGAAGGCTATTCCAGCGACTATTATGCCGATGAATATAGCGACAGTGAATATGCCAACCGGATTAACCGGTTTTATTACTATTCACCGGGCATGAGTTATTACGATCCATGGTTTGATCCTTGGTATGGATTTAATTCCTGGTACAGCCCCGGTTGGGGATGGAACAGTGCCTGGAGCCTCGGTTTCGGCTGGGGTTGGGGTGGCGGCTGGGGCCTCGGTTGGGGTAGCAGTTGGTATAATCCTTATTACGGTGGTTATTGGGGTTGGGGATCTCCTTATTATGGAAGGGGATTCGGTGGTCCGTATGCCTACAGCCGCTGGGGCTGGGGCGGATGGGGCGGTTATTATCCCGGTACCATCATCATTGACAACCGCACGAGAGGCATGCGGTCCGCTTCGCGGTCGCGCATGGATGTGAGAACCGGCCGCACGAGCCGATCAGCGGGAACGACAACACGGACTGCCTCACGAACCGCTATAAGCAGGGATGCCAATGGCCGTATTTCTACCCGCACCATATCCACCAGGGGTGATGCAGGCACCCGCACATCTGTAACACGGTCTACCGGCTCACGGGAAGCCGTTCGGCCAAGCGGCACATCACGTAGGCCGACCGGAGAAGCTGTAAGGCCTGGTAGTTCAACAAGACCGTCAAGCGGCGTAAGACCCTCCTCTTCACGGCGTCCATCGGGCAGCAGCGCACGGCCTGCCGCTAGGCCTTCATCAGGCTCGCGTCCGAGTGCAGCACCCTCACGGCCAAGCGCGGCTCCTCGCTCTTCTGGAAGCAGTTCCCGTGGGTCATCCGTAGCTCCCCCCTCCCGGTCTTCCGGATCATCGGCTTCATCCGGCGGAAGTAGCCGGGGAAGCAGCAGCGGTGGAAGTAGCCGTAGCGGCGGCAGAGGCAGATAATATTTCAACTATAACATGGCAAAATCAGCGTATATAACACTCTCTCTATTTTTAGTAAGTTTCTCGCTTACAGAGGTTAATGCCCAGTCACTTGATGAGTTTCTTCGTGTTGCACAACCCGAGCAGGGCGCATCCGCACGCTTCAAAGCATTGGGCAATGCACAAACGGCCCTGGGTGGCGACTTAAGTTCCGTTTCCGGTAATCCTGCAGGTCTTGGATTTTTTGGCCAATCAGACATCGGCCTCTCTTTTGATTTCAGCAGCGACCTCAACAAGGCGCTGTATTTTGGAACAAATAGCAAAAATAACGTAGATAAATTTGCAATAAATCAGGCAGCAGCGGTGTTTCATATTCCCATGCGCAGAGCCCGGGGCAGCAACCTTTCCTCCGGTTGGTTGAATTTTAACATCGGAATCGGCTATCACCGGACCGGTAATTTTAATTCTACCATGGGTTTTACCGGCATAAATGACGAAAGCAGCTACGGCCACTTTATGGCGTTGGAAGACGGCAACTTACCAGGTGATATCGGGTGGCAGTTCGGTATGGTCGACGAAAACGCGGACGGCGACCTTATTCCCATGACCACGCTTAATAACGTGCAGACCGCCTATTATCGCGAAGGGGGAAGTCAGTCCGAAACAAATCTTTCTTTCGGTACGAATTACGCCAATAAGTTTTACATCGGTGCCAGCGTCGGTTTCGCGCGGATTAATTACCGGATGAACCGGTTGTTTATGGAAGCGGGGGGCATTCAGAATTACGGCTACATTTACGCCCAGAACCCCAATAGCCGTTTTGTCAATTCCGCAAATGCGGATTATGACATCTATAACCCGCTATTGGAATCGGAATATGACTTCGAAGACGAATACTGGTCAAACACTTCCGGAAACGGCATCAACGCAAAACTTGGCGTGATCTTCAAACCGGTGCCCCAATTTCAGATCGGTGTTTCTGCTACGACACCAACCTGGTATAGCCTTACGAATGATTATGAAGATTATTTCGGCATTACCAACTACCTCACCGACGGGACAGATAATTCGGATGACAGTCCGAGCGAACCCATTTATTACGACTACAACCTACGCACTCCCTACAAGCTTAGTGCCGGATTGGCCTATATCTTCGAAGGTGGTGGCCTGCTGAGTGCAGATATCGACTATGTAGACTATGCCAACTTATCCATGTCATCGTCTAATGCAGAAGATGACCGGTTTTTCAATGACGGCATTGCCGACACCTATGCCGGAGCGATAAACTTCAGGGTAGGTGGTGAATACATGATTGCTCCGCAACTGATGGTAAGAGCGGGATATGGTTATACCGGAAGCCCCTACAAAGATGAGAGCATCGATTACAGCGGACAGACGGTTTCCGGCGGTCTTGGATACCGGATCAACAATATCTATGTCGATCTGACTTACCAGAATTTCCAGCGGAATTACAACATGATCCCATATCTGTTAGATGATGCGGCAGGCCAATACAGCCCCGTGGTGGAAGTTAAGAACCAGCGGCACAATGTATTGTTGTCAGTCGGGCTAAAATTTTAGAAGTTCAGGTTATCACATGCCACGGATGCACGAATGGAACACAGATGAATTCTGCGTTTATCCGTGCATCCTTGCCTTTTTGAGACAAGCGAAACGGGCAGCAGTTTTCTACAACTGCTGCCCGTCTTTGTGTATTTACAAAACGATTACTGAATTAAGCTAAGCAAGCACTACGCTTTATTTACAAACGCTCTCAGCATCCAATTCTGTTTCTCGTTAAATTGCATGAAGGCATTGATCATATCATTCGTCCCTTCATCTTCCGCTTCGGAAGTAATATCCAACAGATCCCGTTGCATAGCAATCAACGCTTCCAAATCTCCAATAATCGCCTTCACCATGTCGATATCTTTCATACCGATCGTATCCACCTCCTTGATTTCCGAGTTAGACACATAATCCTTAAACGTACTGAAAGGCGATTTTCCCAATGTGAGAATACGTTCTGCCAGTTCATCGATGGTAGTCAGTGCGTTCGTATAAAGTTCTTCAAACTTGGCATGCAAAGTGAAGAAATGATTTCCCCGCACATTCCAATGACATCCCCTCAACTTTTGGTAGTGGATATGGTAGTTGGCCAACAGGTCATTCAGGTGATCAACAACAGGTCTTAATTTTTTTTCTTCTAAACTAATTACTTTTGGGTTCATGCTATTCTATTTTAGATACAACCATAAAACAGCTAAAGCTACAAAAAGTTTAACGCAACATCAGGAAGTGCGCCTTTTTCTGACGAAAAGATTGTAGTTCTCATGTTTTTCCACATAGATATCTTCTCCGATATCTATAAAACCATCCAACGCCACGGCATCGTACCATTTCCCATCAATTTCCACCTTTCCGGATGGGCGGAGAACCGTTTTCGCCACTCCTTCCCTATTCACTAACTCAGTATTCAATCGGGAGGAAGTATATCCCTCTTCCGATCGCTGTTCGTCCTGCAGTACAAGGCGTTTGAATGCTTTGGTTTTGAGCAGGCTCTTACCAAAAATGACCATTACGATTGTCGCCGTCACCATGGAAGCGATGACTAACAGAAATGAATTGAATAACATACCCGGCGCGGCGATGGAAAAATTGAAATAATCATTGGCTACCATGCTGAACGCCAATCCACAGACCAGACAGATGATACCCAATATGCCGGCAACACCGAATCCTGGAATTACAAACAGCTCCAGTAAGATCAGCACAACGCCTGCAACAAACAGGGCAATCTCCCAATTGTCTGCCAGCCCCTGAATATAGAGCGGAGCAAAAAATAATACCGCTGCAATGACCGCAACCACCAAGGCAAACCCAATACCAGGTGTTTGCATTTCAAAATAAATACCCCCAATAATCAGCAGGATCAAAATACCGCTCACTGCCGGATTGATAAGGAATGAAATAATCCGGTCTACTAGGGTAATCTGATGGATGGTAATCTGTGGATTGCTGATCCCTTCAGCCGCCAATACGTCTGCTATAGATGTGGCCTCCGCATTAGCCAACCCGATGCTTACCGCTTCTGAAGAAGTGAGTGTTAATATTTTACCCGCCTGTTTTAGAGAAGGCAACTCCACGTCCGGGTCCACAAATGCTTCGGCAACCTTTGGGTCGCGCCCCTTCGCTTCGGCTGTTGCCCGCATCAATCCCCGCATATATGACTGGTGTTTTTCAGGCAACACCTGACCGGACTGGTCCACCACACTGGCTGCTCCGATGCTGGACCCTTTGCTCATATAGATACGGTCGCTCGCCAGTGCAATCAATGCCCCTGCTGATGCCGCATTGTGATTGATGAAAACCACCGTTTCCAAGGGCGAATCAAGTATCCGGCTCCGGATGGAATCCGCAAAATTAACCATGCCCCCGAAGGTATTCATCTCAATCAATATCAAATCCACCTTACTTTCCTCAGCTTTGGAATAGGCATTTTTTACGGTCCGCCACGCAGCGGGACCAATATCCCCCTCTAAATCAAACTGATAAATAGATTGGGCCTGTACTGAAAACAGGGGCAATATCCAGCACGCAATCCCCATCAGTAAGAACAATAATTTCTTTCCGCGTTTTTTTTTGTGCATATCGTTCAAAACGTTATAATTTTGAGGCCGGGCTGGTATACAACCTATCGACTATCAATGGATAAATATACGTTAAAAACCGCATTTAGAAAAAGTTTTTTAGGGATGGTCTGGCGCATCGAAGCCGATACGACCGCTACCCTATTGGCTATCGAAACGCGTAACGAAGATACGGGAATGCCCTTATTCTCAGCAATTGAATACGATAGCGGTGTACCATTCATGGATGAAAAACCATACGGCGACCGGACATGGTCGCTGGCGGGAATCGTGGAAGACAACTTAATTTTGCGGGCATGGGGCCAGCATACTCCCGATGGTGCAGGCATCGCTTGCATCAATGCCACTACGGGCGATGTTTTATGGGAGCAGTTTAACTATACATTGGTAGCCATCCAACATCGGCAGTTGGTTGTGAGGCATCGCAATTTCGCCAGTGGTTATGAACAACGTATGAACCCTCTTGATGGAAATTTAACACAAATTAACAATCCGGCAACTAAACCTGACGCACCCAAAATTGTCTTACCCGAACGATATAGGGATGATAAACCCCTGTTTTTGGAACGTTACCCCATACAGGGCGATCTATTTTACTGCCAGGTGGGAGACCGCATGGTTTGGGCATTTCACGAAGTCTCTGATCATACGTATTGCATTCGAATAGCCGTGTCCCGTGGCTTGAAAATGCTGGCGGACAGGGTTATGGTTTCAGGATTAGCTAGAATGGCACCGGAACTGTTCTTTATGATTAATAATCAGGTTTTCTTTATTGGTGATAATAAACGGGAAATTGTATCGTATTTAGTATAATTGCAACGGATTTTTAACATGAACAAAATATATCAGACCTATTTATACCGCACCTCTCTTTTCGTCATCCTATTAGTAGGTTGTTGTGGCCTGTCCAAAGTTGCTGCCACACCGGTGGATTCGATTGGAGTAAAATATGAAAATGGAAAAAAAATCATCATTCACCAATTAGAAGCAAAGGAAACTTATTTCGGCCTAAGCAGGCACTACGGTGTCCCTGTCAAACAAATCATCGCAGCCAATGGAAATAAATCGCTGAAAGTCGGAGACACGGTACATATCCCGATGGATACAGGCAGAACCATTGCCGATGCAAATGTACCGGCCAATGCAGGGCAGCAACAATCCCAACAACCTTCGCCCCCGCCTGCCTTAAATCAGGACGAGTATACGTCATACAAAGTAGGCAAAGGTGAGACCCTATTTACTATTTCAAAACGATTTATCATATCTGTTGAAAGCATCAGGCGAGCAAATGGACTTACCGGCGATTCACTAAAAATAGGCCAGATTCTGAAAATCCCCAATAAGGAACTTCCCCCACCTCCTCCCAAATTGAACGAAATCATTGTAACGGACACCGTCAGTGGTGATTCAACGGAAGAAAATATGGAAATTCCCGCAAACCGGTATGGTATCCGGGAAATGACGGAAAAGGGCATCGGCGTATGGATCGATGACCTGAGTCAGGAAGGCGGAAGCATGTTGGCACTGCATAAAACAGCTCCCATCGGTACCGTAATTAAAATTACCAATCCGATGACCAACCGCACGACCTTTGCCAAAGTCGTCGGCAAATTTGCAGATTCGGCTGAAACCCAAAATGCTATCATCGTCATTTCCAAATCCGCAGCGTCGCTCATCGGCGTATTAGACCGGCGGTTCCAGGTTGAAATAGCATATGGCACCCCAAATGACGGCAACTAAGCCCTATGTTGTTGGGATCGCAGGAAGCAGTGGATCGGGAAAAACGTTTTTCCTGAATTGTTTTGTCAATCACTTTACCCCGCATGAAGTGGCCTTGATTTCACAGGACGACTATTACATACCCGCCCATACCAAGACACAGGAAGAAAATAAGCTTTATAACTTTGATCTACCCACCGCTATCGACCGGGAGGCCTTTTACCGGGATATCCGGATGCTTTTCGAAGGACATACGATACGCCGCGAGGAATACACATTCAATAACCCCGCCCTGACTCCGAAAATGATAGAAATCAAGCCGGCGCCGGTCCTGATTGTCGAAGGGTTATTTATTTTCTTTTACGAAGAAGTCAATCACCTGCTCAATCATCGGATATTTCTGCACGCAGAAGAGGAGATAGCCTTACAGCGACGATTGAAAAGGGATTTGGTAGAACGGGGATATGACGAAGAAGACGTACGATTTAAGTGGGTGAATCATGTGATGCCTGCCTACTACCGATATTTACTGCCGTTTCGGGAGCAATGCGACCGCGTCATCCTTAACAATACCGATGATCCTGCCCCGATCCGCACCATTGCCGACGAAATATCCACCGAACTGCGGAAAATTGCCCCCGGGTTACACCGGGTTTTATAACCGCATTTCGGGCACATCATCTGCCGCAAAAAAACGCCCTGCTGTCGCGTTCCGTATTTCCGTTATGCTAACTCCCGGAGCACGTTCAATCAGATGGAATCCTCCGTTTTGGATATCGATTTCAAAGACCGCCAATTCAGTCACCACTTTACGGATACAGCGTACGCCTGTCAAGGGTAAGGTACACCGCGGAAGTAGCTTGCTCTCCCCCGCTTTGTTTACCTGCTGCATTGCTACAATGATATTTTTCGCAGAAGCCACGAGATCCATCGCTCCGCCCATTCCCTTCACCAGCTTACCCGGGATCTTCCAATTGGCAATGTCGCCGTATTCGGATACTTCCATGGCACCTAATATCGTAAGGTCTACCTTTTGTGCCCGGATCATACCAAAACTCATTGCCGAATCAAATACTGCAGAACCCGGCAGCATGGTGATGGTCTGCTTCCCGGCATTGATCAGATCCGGATCTTCCGAACCTTCGTACGGAAACGGCCCCATACCCAACAAACCGTTTTCAGATTGCAGCACAACATCGATATCTTCTGGAATGTAGTTGGCTACCAGCGTGGGGATACCAATTCCCAGATTGACGTAATAGCCGTCTTTGATTTCCCGCGCAATCCGTTTTGCGATTCCCTCTTTATCCAGCATAATCTTCCGCTTTGGTAATGTCCAATCCTTCGTATTTGCGAACCGTCCGTTGTTCGATTCGCTTTTCATAATTCATACCCTGAAAAATACGGTGAACATAGATACCCGGTGTATGGATTTGATCGGGGTCCAGTGTCCCCTCAGGAACCAACTCTTCCACCTCAGCTACCGTCACCTTACCGGCCATTGCCATCACAGGATTGAAATTGCGGGCGGTATGCCGATACATGAGATTGCCTGCCGTGTCGCCCCGCCATGCCTTCACCAATGCAAAATCTGCTTCAAAGGCCCTTTCCAACAGGTAGTCTTTACCGCCAAAGGTGCGTACTTCCTTGCCCTCGGCAACCTCAGTCCCCACGCCTGCCGGTGTAAAAATTGCCGGCATTCCATATCCAGCTGCAAGACACCGGGTAGCCAATGTACCCTGCGGGATCAATTCCACCTCCAGCTCACCACTCAATAGTTGGCGCTCAAACTCTGCATTTTCACCGACATAAGAAGCAATCATTTTTTTTACCTGACGTTTCTGTAACATCAACCCGATGCCAAAATCATCTACTCCCGCATTGTTTGAAATGCAGGTAAGACCCGAAACCCCTTTTCTCACCAACTCATTGATACAGTTTTCGGGAATGCCGCACAGGCCGAATCCACCCAGCATCAGGGTCATGCCGTCAGCAAGATCAGCCAGGGCTTCTCCCGCGTTTTTTACGACTTTATTAATCATGTGTATCCATTCATTTATAATCGGTTATTCGCTTCAAACAGGAGATTGGACAAGGTACAAAAGTTCTTGGAATTTTTCTAAATAAAACACTAAATTTGCCCCTGAGATGTTTGAGGAGTTTTCTTTTTTTACGTTTGAGTGCCCGGCATGCCCCTTACAGCCGATTGATCCTCAAAATTTTAAGGGACTTAACCCTTACCAGGAGGGGAGCGGCTGTGATTTCAAAAAATGCTGCAAGAAGTACAAGCGGGGAAAGCGGTGCAAGAAATGTCCAAAACGATAAATCACCGTTCCACAAAATCCAAATCCCGGTCGAAGCTTTCTTTCAATTGGCTCAGCGCAAAGATCGCAACACCAGTCAGCAGAAAAATCATCACATAAGCCGCCGTGACAATATCCGAATGGCGGACAAAAAATTCAAACAACAACGTGGAAGGAATCAATGCTCCGCGCACAAAATTCGGTGCAGTGGTGGTTACTGTCGCGCGTAGATTGGTACCAAACTGCTCGGATGCGATGGTTACAAAAGTCGCCCAATAACCAATGGAAATTCCCATAAAGAAAGCAATCCAATGAAATCGTTGTTCGGTGAGTCCCTCACTGCTCAAATACCATGAAGATGTTGCGATGATCAGTACCTGAAATAAAAATACCGCCAGTCTCCGCGATTTGGTAAGCTGGGCAAACAGTCCGGCGAGCACGTCGCCAAGCGACAACCCCAGGTAAGTAAACAGAATTCCTTTACCCGCACTCAGGGTTACCGGTGCTCCAAGCGCCTTTCCAAATTCAGGCGCTTGTGTAACCAATATCCCCACGACAAACCAAATGGGCAGCCCGATCAACAGACAATACAGATACCTTTTAAATCGCTCTTTATCGGTAAATAGCATGCTGAATTTTCCTTTTTCCACCTGTTTGTCTTCCACTCCTTTAAACATAGCCGATTCAAAGGTACCCACCCTTAGGATGAGCAATAACAACCCCATGGCGCCTCCGGCAAAATACGCGTTGCGCCAATCGAAGAGTTCAGACACATAATATGCCGCAACGGCACCGAGCACCCCTATCGAAGCGACGATCATCGTACCATACCCCCGTTTATCTTTTTGCATGCTCTCACTCACCAGGGTAATGCCTGCTCCCAGCTCACCCGCCAATCCGATACCTGCTACGAGGCGGACGATGGCATAGGAGTGGATATCCTGCACAAACCCGTTTGCAATATTGGCCAACGAATACATCAGGATGGAGCCAAACAGTACTTTAATCCGCCCAAAACGGTCGCCCAATATCCCCCACAATATGCCACCGAGCAGCAGTCCACCCATTTGCATATTGAGCACATATTCCCCATCTATGCGCATCTCTTCTTCCGGTATACCGATGTCCCGAAAACTCTGCACACGGACAATGGAAAAAACAACGAGATCATAGATATCAACGAAATAACCCAATGCGGCTACAATTACCAATAACCAGGCATTTTTGGTTTCCGACAGGCTCTTTTTGGTCATGGAATTTTAAGATTTACGGCGCTAAATTAAACTTTTCGCTGAATTATGTTGTTTTTTTTCTATTTCCCTTTATTTTCCGTCTTTCAAAATTTGTGGTTAACTTAGTAGTCCTATGGGGCTATCGGAAAATACACTGAAATGGGTCATGCGGTTATATCCCCCTTTTTTCTTCCAACGGATTTGGGTGCGTCGTTTTGGCAAAGGTTTTACCTCAGCTGAGGTAAAAATCAACAAGAGTTTGGTCAATCGCAATTACAATGCCTCCATTTTCGGAGGGACCATCTTCGCCGCCGCCGATCCATTTTATGCACTGATGTTTGATCAGGCACTCCGGCGGAGGGGATTTAAAACCGTAGTTTGGTTAAAAAGTGCATCCATCCAATATATAAAACCCGCTCGCACCGCTCTCTTTTTCCGGATCGATCTGAGTGAAGAAGAAATTCTTCTTGCCGAACAGGCGCTTGCCGAACAGGGTAAGTTTGTGAAAACCTATCCGATTGTCATCACCGACAGAAATGGCGAAATATGCGCCGTTATGCAAAACGAGGTATATATCAAGGATATCGGGTATAAGAAAGCGGACCGCAAACAGGTAAATCAAGAAGTATAAGCGTGAACATCAAAACATTGATACTGCAGGGAGAAGGCGAGCAGCTTGATTTTAAAAACCGGATCAGCAGTTGCGAGAAAATTGCAAAAACGCTGGCTGCTTTTGCCAACAACAAAGGGGGGAAACTACTGGTGGGCGTAGCTGATAACGGATCTATCAAAGGTGTAAAAAATGAAGACGAAGAAAAATACATGCTCCAACGTGCGGGGCACCTGTATTGCCGTCCGGCCATCGACATCCATTTTGAGGAAATTTACGTAGATGACAAATTAGTATTGTTGGCCGAAATTGCCGAAAGCGACATTAAACCTCATTACGCTCTCGGCGAAGATCAAAAATGGTGGGTATATGTCCGCGTACAGGACAAAAGTATTTTGGCGGGCAAAGTAGTGGTTGACGTGCTGCACCGGAGCAGCCACCCCATCGGGGTCTTCATCAACTATACAGACAAAGAGAAGGAATTGCTGGGATACATGCAAAATCATCCTAAACCGCAGCTTCCCGAATTATGCAGACACCTTCAGCTGTCCAGGCGTAAAACCCAGCGAATTCTCGTCAACCTCATTGTAGCAGGAGTCATTGACGTGCACAGCAGCGACCGGGAAGAATATTTTTCCCTATCTTTGTCAGGCAACTCATAGTGGAATATCATGAAACATACGATCTTATTAATCAGCGCCGGTTTATTAGTGATGGCTGCCTGCAACAATGGCAGCAACGAAACCGGTGAAATTGACCGGCTGCGCGAGGAAGCAATCGCCGTACACGATGAAATCATGCCTCAGATCAGCGCTTTCGACCGTAATACAGTAAAAATCGATTCGATATTGGCAAATCTGCCCCAGCTGAAGGAAGCACAGCCTGAAATCGACACTACGCAAACCCGTACAGACCTCAGTGGCCTGAAAAATCGGTTGGAACTGGCAACCGATTCCATGATGAATTGGATGACAGCCTTTGACGTAGACCCTCAAGACAAGTCTACAGACGAAATCAAAGCATATTACGAGGAAGAAGTTGAAAAGGTGAAGGCGATGAAACAATTCTTCGACGAGGTATCCAAAGAAGCAACCGATAAACTGGCAAAATTTTAAGTGGCCATGCGTAGCATTTTTTTCTTGTTGATGAGTGGTTCCATACTGGCTGGCCTCGCTGCATGCAGCAATGAAACATCGAAAACTCTCCCGATCCTGGGATCGCGTGATCCGGTTACCAAAGTGGTTGACGGAAAGACAATTACCGACACCCTGTATCATACCATACCAGATTTTGAACTGCTTAATCAGGACAGTACCCTGATCACCAACCAGGCATTCGAAGACGGAGTCTATATCGCCAATTTTTTCTTTACGCACTGTCCAAGCATTTGCCCTACGATGCAGCGCAACCTGCTGAAAGTTTATGAAAAATACAAAGGCGACAAACGTGTGAAGTTCCTGTCGCACAGCATCGACTTCCGACACGATTCGCCATCCGTACTTAAATCCTATGCCGAAAAACTCGGCGTCACCAATGATCAGTGGCAGTTTGTTACCGGCAGCAAGGCTAGTGTTTATGGCTTGGCAGACAGTTATATGGTATATACCAAAGAAGATAGCAACATCCCCGGGGGCTACGACCATTCGGGATACCTGCTGCTGGTAGACAGCAACCGGCATATCCGCGGCGCCTACGACGGCACGAACGACGAACAAATACAGTTGCTGTTTGATGAATTGGCAATTCTTTTGAAGGAATATGAATGAGGCGTAACACTTCCCTGCACGTAGGTGCAGCACTCCTATCGATTTATATCCTATTCCATGCCTGCCAAAGTGAACAAGCGATACGGACCGCCCAATATGCAGTAAACGGACAAAAACTATATGGGATGCATTGTCAGAATTGCCACGGCGCAAAGGGCGAAGGATTAGGTACCCTTTATCCGCCGTTAACCGACAGTACCTTCCTGATCACCCGTCGGAAGCAACTCCCCTGCATCGTAAAAAACGGTTCGTCCTCCCCCATCCAGGTCGGCGGAAAGACATTTAATACCGAGATGCCCTCCAATCCACAACTTACCCCCATTGAAACAGCCTATGTCCTTACATACATAGGCAACTCATTTGGCAACAAAATGGGTATTTTTACAGTAGAGGAAGTGCAGCAGGCTTTGGCGGACTGCCGTTAATAAGGAACCTATGTTACAATACCAGGGCATTGAACAGTCGATCAAGTGTATCCCGCGCGTCCACACAAAGGCCCGGGTGCACAGCCGATAACTGAATGACGGTACTTCGCTTGGCTGTAAGCCACCGAAAACGCTCCGCAGGCGGCAAATCGGCAATGGGGCCTCCCGCACGCGCACCCTTGCAGATCAAATCAAAGCCTGTCAGGTAGGTTTCTAGTTCTTCCGCGTCATACGACGGATATAACGCACGTAGTTTTTCAGCTGACAGTTCATATTTCATGTCGAGGAAACGCTGATCACGGGAATAAAGCACTACCCCGATGTTGATGAACTCTTCACGTTCCACCCGGGGCACCCAACGGATCACGGCATACTCAAATAATTCTTTTCCTGGCATCTTGCGCTTCTTTAACAAAAACCCCTGACGCAGCAATCCGCATCTCCAAAAACTGTGCGTAGACCTTTTTGGCATCCGCAGGCAACACTCCTTCCTTATTGTTCAGCCATTCATCCGGCACCTGCTCCGTAATGCGTTGAATAACAGAATCCGTGAGTTTGACCTTCAGCTCACTTTCAGCATCTTCCAGCCGCGCTGCCCAAGGCAATAAGACATGATCTTTAACCTGCACGAACGGCTTGACCGCTTGCTCCTGCCAATTATCCCAATTGTGGTGGAAATACAAGGACGCTCCATGGTCAATCAGCCATAGTTCTTTGTGCCACATCAGCATATTGGTATTCCTCACCGTACGGTCTACATTTGTGAGCAGACAGTCCAGCCAAACAATACGTGAAGCGAGATCAGCATCTATTTTATTGACCACCGGATCAAACGTAATCGCGCCCGAAAGGTAATGCAAAGCCAGGTTGAGGCCCGTACTTGCACGCAGCAAATCCTGTATCTCTTCATCCGGTTCTGTGCGGCCGAATGCTTCATCCAACTCTGCAAATACGATTTCCGGCACACGAAAACCCAATATACGGGCAATCTCTCCCCCAAGCAATTCTGCAATCAGGGCTTTACTGCCCTGCCCTGCGCCCCGGAATTTAAGCGCATACAGGAATCCGTCATCTGCTTCAGCAATCGCCGGCAACGACCCTCCTTCCCGCAGTGGGGTAACATAGCGTGTCACCTGCACTGTCCGTATCATCGAATTCTCCACGCCCAAACATAGACAACTTGTTGCTCAATTGCAAACGACAGGTTTGAGGCATTATTTTGGTAAACAAATCTTCTTATCTTTGCTCCTAACATGGATACTTCAGCACAATACGACCGCATCATTACGCATTGCCAACAATTATTTGAAAAGAAAACAGCCGATTATGGCACCGCCTGGCGTATCATGCGGCTCCCATCCATTACGGATCAACTATACATAAAAGCACAACGGATACGTACGCTGGAAGAGAAACGTGTATCCAGAGTTGGTGATGGCGTGCAGGAGGAGTATGTCGGCATTGTGAACTACTGTGTCATTGCCATTATGCAACTCAGTTTAACAGGCAACGGAAATGAAAATCTTCCGCTGGCTGAAGTGATTGAAAAATACAATCAGGTGGTGACAGAAACCAAAGAACTGATGTTTGCCAAAAATCATGACTATGGGGAAGCTTGGCGGGAGATGAGGCTTACCTCGCTCACCGACCTGATTCTGACGAAAATCTATCGGGTAAAGCAAATTGAAAACAACGAAGGGCTGACAGTTGTTTCCGAAGGTGTTAAAGCGAACTATCAAGATATGCTCAACTACGCAGTTTTTGCGCTTATTAAGTTGGGACTCGCTGATCGTTAGTCAATTTAAAGCAGACCACAGATGCAAACTTCCCAATCGCCCTCCCCTACCCATTACTTGTTAGCATTTTCCCGCATTGTCACCGGGATGGTGTTTATTTTCTCCGGTTTTATCAAAGCCAATGATCCGACAGGTTTCGGGTACAAGCTGGAGGAATATTTTCACGTGTTTGGCACTGTTTTTCTGAATGACCATGCTGTTGCCATCGCCGTGGTGATCTGCGGCCTGGAAATGCTACTGGGAGTACTTCTGCTACTTGGATTCTGGGGTCGTACAGTGGCTTGGGGCCTATTGCTGCTTATCCTGTTTTTTACCTTTCTGACGTTCTATTCCGCATTTTTTGAAGTAGTAACTTCCTGCGGCTGCTTCGGCGATGCCATTCCTCTTACCCCCTGGCAATCTTTTGGCAAAGATCTCGTATTATTGCTCCTGATACTTGTCATTTTCATCAACCGGGAACAAATCAGACCACTCATTTCCGATCGGTATACACAGTCTATTATCACCGTAGTGGTTGTGGTAATTTCGTTGGGAATCGGCGTTTATACCCTCAATTTTTTACCATTCATTGATTTCCTACCCTATAAGAAAGGAAACAACCTACCTAAGCTTATGACCTTGCCCGAAGGACAGGTGGGGGATGAATATGAGATTATTTATACCTTGAAAAATAAAGCTACCGGAGTTGAAAAACGGGTCTCTGACAAAGTTTACCTCGCCGAAGAATTGTGGAAGGATGAAAATTGGGAAATCATAGGAGATCCCGAGAGTAAGCTGGTCAAAAAGGGGTATCAAATTGCGATACCTGATTTATTGATCAGCGATGCCAACGGAGATGATGTTACCCATGAGCTGATCGAAAATCCGTATTACAATCTACTGATAGTTGCTTGGGATCTGGAAAAAACCAATACTGAGGCATTGCGTAAAATCAATGCTCTGGTGATGAATGCCGCCGAAACCTACAACATACGCGCTGTCCTGCTCACGGCCAGCAGTACGCAGGAAGCCGAACGGATCAGTGATGAACTGAATTTACTTACCGAAATATTTTACGCCGATGCTGTGCCACTTAAGAGTATGGTACGGGCTAATCCGGGTGTCTTGTTAATGCAGCACGGCACGGTGATCGACAAATGGCACTACAATACACTACCTGATTTCGATACGTTGGATCAGCTATATTTCAGCAAAGCGTACCAAGATGAGTAAATTAAAACCTGTATTTTTGATTGGTTTTATGGGAAGTGGCAAGACTACGTGGGGACGAAAACTTGCTACCAAGACCGGACGTGCATTCATTGACCTGGATGAAGTGATTGTCAACAGAATCGGTATGCCTATTGCCGATTATTTTCTGCAACATGGCGAGTCGGCATTCCGGCAAATCGAGAGCGAGACGTTGAAGAACCTGCCCTTAGCCGAACCTGCGATTGTTTCTACCGGTGGCGGCACCCCCTGCTACTTTGATAACATGGAATGGATGAATAACACCGGAACGACCATCTATTTCCATCTTCCCCCCAAGGCACTTTGGGACAGGCTTATCCAAACGGATATTGCTTCAAGACCGGCCTTAAAAGGATTATCTGGGCAAGCACTGTTGGCAGATATCACGTCGAAACTTGCAGACCGGGCTCCTTATTACGAACAAGCGACCCACGTTGTCAATCAATTATCGTTGCAATTGGATGAATTGACGACGCTGATCGGTTGATTTTCCATGGGGAAATCGCTATCTTTATGCCCGTTTACCATTTTTAGCAAAAATTCCTTTTTATGGTGTGGCGCGCTACCCCGCTCTTGATAGTATCCTTGTTGGCATTGTTCTTTGTGGGCTGTCTTCCTTCGAATATGGGGGGGGATTTCCGTTACAACGCCCATCGGATCACCCTCTCCTCTGTTGACGAATTATATCGATTCCTCACCTATCACGAAAAGCGTTATCCACTAATCAGCGCACATCGCGGCGGCCCATCCAAGGGCTTTCCGGAAAATGCGTTGGAAACCTTTGAAAATAACTTCCGCCAGCAACCCCTTATCATCGAGTGTGATGTACGCACGACCCAAGATGGCGTGTTGGTACTTCTGCACGACGAGACCTTGGACCGCACCACTACCGGTTCAGGGAAATTGCAGGAGATTGAGTTTTCTGCACTGAAAAAGCTTAAGTTAAAAGATCCTGAGGGCAACATTACCTCCTACCGTATACCCACACTGGACGAGGCCCTTCAATGGGGTGCCGGAAAGGTTATTTTTACCCTGGATGTAAAACGTGATGTGTCTTATGCTGCGGTTATTGATGCCATCCGGCGCCACAAAGCTGAGGCCTATTGCGTAATTATTACGTACAGTGCAGACCAAGCGGCAGCTGTTCATCAACTTGCCCCCACGATCATGATATCCGCATCCATTCAATCGCCCGCTGATCTGCTAAGATTGAATGACCACAATATCCCGGACAATCGGCTTGTTGCTTTTATCGGGACGCGTGAAGCAGACAAGCCGTTATACGACCTGCTTCACGGGCATGGCATCCTGTGCATTCTGGGTACCATGGGCAACCTCGACAAACAAGCCTCAGTGCGCGGCGATACGGTTTACAGCAACTTGGTGGACCGTGGTGCAGACATTCTTTCAACGGACCGACCCATAGATGCGGGTAGAGCGCTGCAGGCTTACCGAAACAAGCATAAATTAACTTCTTCCTTTATCAAGTAAGCTATCGATGTGCATCCAAGTTGCCAATCTTTTCAAATGCTATGGTAAGCACCCCGCGGTAAAGGGAATTTCTTTTAACGCCCGACCGGGAAGGGTGTTGGGATTTCTGGGACCAAACGGTGCCGGGAAATCCACTACGTTGAAAATCTTGTCCGGCAGCATCCCCCTCACGGCTGGCCAGGTGTCGATCTGCGGCCTCGACATCCAGCAAAACAGCTTGGCGACACGTCAATATATTGGCTATTTACCGGAAAATAATCCACTGTACTTAGATATGTACGTACACGAAGCGCTGACTTTCGTCGCGGAAATGCATCACATCGTCCGTGCTCACGAGCGGATAGCCGAAGTAATCTCTTTAACGGGATTGGAGGCCGAGCAACAAAAAAAAATAGGGCAACTGTCAAAAGGTTACCGGCAGCGCGTCGGATTTGCGCAAGCCATTCTGCACGACCCCGAGGTGCTGATCCTTGACGAACCCACTTCGGGATTGGACCCTAACCAACTACAGGACATCCGATTGTTGATCAAACAGTTAAGCTCACAGAAAACGGTACTGCTGTCTACACACATTATGCAGGAGGTGGAGGCTATCTGTGACGATGTAGTCATTATCCACCAAGGACAAATCGTTGCCGATTTCCCATTGAATGAATTGGCTGCGATGTACCCCGGCCATCGTCTAGAATCACTCTTCATGCGGTTAACCGGCCCTCCTTCTACCCGAATTTAAACAATGTGGCACGTTTTGTGTTATATACATAAAGTTAAAACTGTATTAAATTTTAATAGTTAACATTAAACGAAAAACCATGAAACGTGTACTTTTATTTTCAGCCTTATTTTTAGCGGGAGCTATTGCCGCAAACGCACAAGACGTCAATCGACCACAGACCTCTGCAAACGTAGGAATGACGCCCATTCAAAAAGGCAACTGGATGATTGGCGGAAGCGTAGGTAACATCGGGTATAGCTTTGAAAACAAAAGCTTCGAAATCAATTTGCGGCCAAATGCCGGCTATTTCGTTACGGATGGGTTGGCAATAGGGTTGCAACCAAGCGTTTCTCTGGTTGCAATTAAGGACCACGATAACGTTTGGAACTACGGAGTAGAGCCTTTTGTCCGTTATTTCTTTCCCCAAGGCTCCAGCGCGACAGGTAGATTTTTTGCTCATGGTTCGGTAGGTATAGCAGGGAGTTCACAAGGTGATGGGGCAACTGTAGCTGCAGGTGCCAATCTAGGGTATGCACATTTTATAACTCAGAATGTGGCACTTGAAGCCTCTGCAGGATATAACTACCGAAAAGCTACAATTTCCGGATCGGAAAAAGCAAGCGGTTTGGGCGTAGCGTTAGGTTTCCAAATTTATCTCCCTGGACAGCGATAGAATCATATATATAATTAAAGTTGACCAACGAAAGCGCGGACAGATAAACGTCCGCGCTTTTTTGATATTCGACCAAGTGTTTACTTACGCCTCAGTCGTTGCAGCAGCAGTGTCACCGCAAAGCTCACCACCGCACCGATGGCGGCAAGCAGCGCCGTGCGCAGCATATCGTGTACGCCCAACTGGCCAATGACGCTCAGCAGCGTGCCACCCGTGGTGCCGATGCCGAGCTGCTGGTTACTCTTCATCGCCTTCCCTCCTATCCTTTGCTGCGCCTTCCACCGCTTCCAGCACACCCAACGCGAGCGCCAGGTATTTGGCTACGGCCACCACCCTGGGCGGCAGCTTCAGCGGCGAGGCAATCACCAGTTGGCTCGCCACGGCCAGTCCTTCCTTGATCCGTTCATAGATTGTCGGCTTGCCCGCTTCGGGCAGTCCCACTGTATCTTGGCTTTCTTTCATTTTTTTAATAGTTTATTTAAAGTCACTTAGGAGGCAGAATCACTTAGTAAGCCCAACGAAACCGTAACACTCGCTACGCTCACGCCACTAGGTTCCTTTTGGGCTTACTAAGCTCCTTGCGGTTTTACGCCCGCTGCGAAGGCAACCTAGGAGATCCTAGCGCAGCGAAGGAGATCCAGTTGGCGCGCGGCAGGCTAAAACCGATTCTCCACCACTACTCGATCATTGTCCTTCCTAATCTCTTCCACCAGCAGCGGATACACATACTTGTATGCCGCGGCGGAATGCCTGCCCAAAGGTTAAGCCGTAGCCCGTATTCTCCTTCAGGAATGCAGGTTTTCCCGAAAATTTTCTCTGTCCGGATGCTATCTTCCAGCAGGTAGCAACAGAAAATACCAGCGACGTATAGGTGGCTGAGGGTACTGTGCTTCCCCTGCGCCATGCGGATAATCTTTATTTCATTCATCGTTTACAAGTTTCCCATCAACAAACGTCCCCAGAAACACGCTATCGGAGGCCGACCGGCGCAAGCGATCCATCACGAATCCGTAGCAGTGAACCGTACCTTTCAGCACCTCTGGTGCCACCTGCATATCCAGCTGTCCATCCCCCCTGCAAGCCGTGCCTTTGCTCATCACCACACGCCGGTGGGTCTGGTTATACACCAGCAGGTATGCCGGCACATTATTATCGATAAACGGACTTTCCGTGAGCGCCCAGACGAACGTAAACCATCCGCCATCACCGAGCGCCAGCGCCGGATTACGCAGCCGTGGCAGCGTCCCGCAGCTCACCAATACCCGTTCGGCCCGGACCGACAGATCGGGATATTGGCCGGCAATTGCATCCTGCAGCACCTGTTTGGTTGCCCAATTGGGGCCTGACAGCTTTTTCCGGTCGCCCGGCTTGAACGTATCGTCCAGCACTGGCGCCAAGGGTGCGAGGAATTGCGTAGCCAGTTTCATCCGCTCCCGTTGTGCCCGCTGTGCGGGGGTAGGCGAATCAGTGCGCGGTTTGGGTATCGACCGCACGCAGGATACGCCCTTGCGCATGTAGTAGACGAGGCCGCCCACTTTGCCGTGCAGGGTACCTCCTTTGAGAATAGCCATAATGATCGTGAATAAGTGAAGTGTGATGAAAAACTGAAAGTAAGGGGGGCCATGCCCCCTTACCGTGAAACCACACGTCTAGCCTATTGGAACGTAATTTCCCCCAGGTAGACCGTTTTTGAAACCTTCCTGCCATCTTGGCTGGCGAAGAACATCCACGCGTGGCCGGTTTGCCCCACAAAGGGCGCCGGCACGTCCACCACCGCCTCGCCGTCTTCCCGCGTGGCGGGCGTGTCGGTGGTGATGAACAGCTGCCGCTCCACGTTGTGCACCACCACGTAAGCCACATCGTTGCTGGCACCGCCGAACTGGTTGGGCGCCGGATCCCAGGTGAGGGTGACCGATCCCTCCGCAACTTCCAGCGAACTGGTGAGCGGGATGAACAGGCCGCCGTCACTGAGCGTGACGGCCGGATAGTCCAGCTCAAAATCCGGCGCTGCGCCGATAACCGCCTGCTCGATGTTGCGCTTCACCGCCATACTGAACTGCGCTGCCGTGAGCCGCCGGATGTGGCGGAAGCCCACCGAGATAATCCCCTGCAGGGGCGAGAGGAACTTAGTGACCAGCGCAAAGCGGAGCCGCTGGGCCACCTGCGCTTCGGTGGGTGGCACCGTACTCTTTTTCGCCAGGCCACGCAGGTAGTGGATGCCGCGCCAGGTTGCGCCGATCACGCTGCCCACTTTTCCGGAAAAGGTGCCGTTGGCACCGTTAATGAATTTTGCCATTGTTACTGATTTTTTTAAATTATTACTTCAATTAAATACTCCTGCCAGTGTTTCGATGTACCGGTACGATGACTGACGGAGGCAAACATAGTTTGTTGTTTTACAGCATCATAGGTGTGTCACCCCGTTGTCACGCGATGAGCGGTGGGTTGTCACCAAACCGAGGTTGGGGTGACAGGAATGTCCCTATCCTTTCCAATGATAACTGCCGGAAAAGTGTTTGAAGGCTCCGCATCACGGAGGGGTCCGCTGGCGCTTTCGGTGCGGTCACTTTGCGATACCGATGCAAAAAACCGCCAGCGGACCACCAGCAAACGGCAGGCATAGGGCTACTCTAGGCGCGGCAGTCCGGCAACGGTCAGACAGCGGACGTATAGCCCAACGGCCGTTTGCCCCACTTCCAGAAATAACAATCGCTAAGGTCTTCTTCGCGGTAGCGGATCCGGTTGTCTTCATTGTACACAAATCGAAGCTTACCATCAATTCGGTAGCGCGTTACCGTACGCGGGTCCACCATCAGGAACGCCGCAGCTTCTTTGCGGTTGTACAGATTTTCATCCGCCGGGGAAGCCCGTTCCATTAACGGCTGTTCATGGCCGTTACGCCGTTCGCGGATGTATTCGTGCGCCTCACGGATGAAGGGACGCAAATCTTCCTTGATAAATTCATAAAGTAACTGCATGAGTCTGGTTAACATGGCACTTCAGGTTTAAAGCGCCATCAACGAGGTAGCGGATCCGGCAATGGGAGCCTGAGGAAGAACAGCAGGTTTTTCCTGGACTACAGATCGGTTCCGGGGGTCAGCCATTGCTCCACCGGTAGATGGCCGTGAAACAATTGGTTAATTCTTGAATAAAAATAATCGTTATGCGTCAGGAATCCAAATTACACCTACTTTTTCGATAATCCAATCCCGCAACGCGGCAGAATTCCGGATACTGAGTTCTACCGCCGGCTCATCGGGCAATAATGTGATGGTCAGTTTTCCCGACACAGGATCCTGTGTACACGACGCGATGGCATCTTGCCCGGCCACGTATCGACGGCAAACCTGTTTAAAAAAACCGTTCGTAAACTCCATGATCTGTGCAAGCGATTCTTCTTTCGCCTTGAATTTCCGACCGTCCATGCACGTCAGTTCAATAAAGCGGAGTGTTTTCCCTTCGTCGGTTTCAACCGTGCACATCTTGAAATACGCAATTTCCTCGTACGGGATGGCATGCTCGCCGATTTCGTTGGTCAGTGAATAGGTGTTGGGCCTTGGCTCTGACTCGGTAGCGACCACCGTCTTCATACGTTCCCTTTCATTGGCCAGTTCGACATGGGTGGATGCCAGTTCCGTTTGCAGTTGCCTGACATACGTGACCATATAGGCAAAACCGTAGCACATATTCAAGAGGACAACCAGGAACACGGCCAATGGATAATCAGAATAAAAATACCCCGTTTCCTGCAGTGCAGCGGGATCCGTCAGCAGATTGAAAAAAAGGAGCGCAAATACCAGGATGACTACCGCAGGAACCAACACACCGCGCAACAATTGCCGGAGCAGCCGGTCATAAAAAGCATCCGGCCAAGGATGGGACCTGTCCAGGCGGCGTGTCTGCCGGCCTACGTACCAGATCAATCCCCAGGCCAGGGCAAAGGAAAGACCGTAAACAATGAGAACCGCCCAGGTATGCTCCAACAGTAAGACCAGGAACTGCTCACGCATGCCGATTGCCGAAATGGCCAAGGCCGCTATGGCTGCGGCCCAAAAACGGGGGACGCGGTCGCGGTAATCCAGTAGGGTTGACATTTTTTCCATCGTTTTTTATGGGTTAGTTTAAGTGTGTAATCACAAATGTAATCAAAAAGTTGATTCGTTCGTTACTAAACTTTTTCGTTCGTTGGCTGATTTCTTTCATTCGTTCGTTATTTCCGGGCGTTCGTTCCATCCCCCTTCCAGATTGTATTTATTTTATAATCAATCGTTTGCAACTTAGCCGCCAGTAAAATCAAAATTCAATTCTTATGAAGTACCCATTCACATCTGCAGGCGTACAAGATTGGTTGAATCACGTGTACGCACAGCCGGATCACGACATCCGGACCGAAGCCGAATTTGCCTATCTCTATTTTGAGGACTGGGTAGTACAGCGATTTTCGCTGGATGATTCGCAACGGGCCTACCTCAATCGGCTGGATTACGCAACGATCCGCTTTACCGCCGACGGGGTGTATTTCGCCCTAACCCATCGGTTACCCATCGTACTGGAAAAACCGGAGAAACCAGCGGTACGGGCCGCCAAGCTCGCCGCCATGATCAAGGAATTCGAAAGCAGGAATAGCGAAGCCAAAAATGCTTCCTTTACCGGTCGGTTCGTCGTCCGTATTACGTATTGATTTCTGCACAATTTCACTACAGATCAGCAAACAGCAGTTTATTGAAACGGCCAACCCGGCGAGTAAAGTACCAGCGGATCCTGGTGACTCTGCCGGGTTGCCATCGCTTCCCTACGTGTGCAACGATGACTGAACCCCTTACCATCCAATTACCGGGCAATCCCAAAACTACGTTCCTGCCGCTCGACACGCTACCGGCTAACCACGAGCACCGCATACCGTTTGGTGAAAAGCATTTGTTGGAAAATCAACCCGCAAGTGTACGCATCCTTCGCCAGTCGATCACCGGCTGGCAATTTGATATGTGGCTGTATCGCACGGATTCCAAGAAGCAGACGACCTTGCTTGTCAACACCGCCCTTGGCCGTGTATTTTTCCTGTATGTGCTGGGAGGAACGTTCCATTTTCGAACGACTGACCATGCCGATGCAGTTCTACGGCAAGGAAACTGCCTGGCGGTGTATGTGCCTGCTGGAACCTGTACCATTATGCTGGATACCGGATCCCATACGTTATTTGGCTTCAGCCTCCCCTATGGTTACCTCGTGTGGTTGCGGCAGCATCACCCGGAGCTGGCTGAACTTGCCGAACGCTGGAAGACGAGGCCGGAGGAGTTATTTGCCCTACCTGCCTGCAAAATCGATAAAACCGTGTGGCGCACGTTCGCTCAGATCAAAAATTGCCCCAAGCGCGGTGCTGAGCTTGATGGGGCATTGAAAGTGTATCTCGCGCGGTTGGTCGCCCTGTATACAAACCGGCTCAACGAGCCGGAATTGTCGAACCACGAGCGGAACGACCGCTTCGGATAGAGGCTGCCAAGGAATTGCTTGTAACCACAGACCTTCCCATTCGCGAAATTGCCACACGTTTGGGCTATGCCTATGCCGACAGTTTCATTAAACTCTTCAAGAAATGGGTCGCCATGAGCCCGAGTGTTTACCGGTGGCGGAAACGCGGAAGCAACTTCAACGAAAAATAGCGCGAACGTAGCGGAAAACGCGATGGATGACCGAGTTTGGACGTTGCCTTTTTACCCGGTGGTTTCGGGCGGTTCTCTGGTTGCTAACTAGTTTTGGGATGCAATAAGGAGCTGCATCCTGTATGGGACTTTCGGTTTCAAAAATAGCCGGATCGTGGTAGTACTTGTCAACCAGCAGCATGATTGCCTGTGGCGAATGACGATTCCGGAACCAGAAGACCTTATCGAAAATGGGGTCAATGGCCTTTGTGAGCAGCATTTTTACGGATGCTTGATTCATCTCCAGCACTTCGCTGAACGTTTCAAGCGTTTGTGGAAACGGAAGTCCGATGCCAAAATAATGATAAAACAGCATGTATTTACGATGCGATTGCTCGTTGTGTCCTTTTATCAGACGCCGCCAAATCTCGCGGGCTTCATCGACCTGCTCAAATAATTCGCCGTGATGACTACCCTCCGTAAACTGATCGACCAATGGCGAATCGTACTGCAACGTATCGTGCAGCGTAGCCGATTCCTCGTGCCGTTTTATCGCATTCTCCATATGTAAGCGAACCCGGATGTCCACTTCGCTGGCAAAAGGACGTTCCAGGCGACCTGCCTTCGATAGATCCAGGGCTTCGGCAAGTCCAACGTTGCCTTCGGCTATAAGTTCTTCCTGTGACAGTCCACTTTCGGTGTACTGTTGTGCAATTGCCATGACTCTTTCAATTTCAAAGTTTAGTTTCGCGGCAATGTCGCGTCGGTATCGTTCTAAAGCTCTCATTGCGTTGGTATTTCGGCGAAATTGGCTTACTTCGGGTGAAGTTCGCGTTCTAAATTGAAATAACCAAGCGTTTTCAGCCGGAATATTCCCCAACCTGACAAAAAACAGTGCGAAACGGACTTACCCGGCGCAAACTATCCGCCCTTAGTTTGTTTTGCCTATCGGATGGCGGAGGAATTGCCCCTACCTTGGCTTCATTGAAACCGCTGGGCGATTGCGCAAAAACAGGAAGCTTCCGATCGGTCCGGCCGGTTCAAAAATTTCAAAAGAAAGGAGGTATTAAGTATGGCATGGTATAGTTTGAATGATCCGGACGCACCTGGCGATCCATCCAGTTACCAGGAAATAGGCTCACCATCGGGATGTTCCGGAAACAACCAGATATGTGCTGTCCAGGCTTCAGAAGGCTCTCCGGGCTTTCCTGATCTGACAGACGCCTTGAAAAATGAAATGTTAACAGCTTTGAATACGCATTCTACCGCAAATACACCGAATGTACGTTTGAAGACCTAAAACGTTTCCAATAGTCTTGAAAAAAGATAGCCCGTCCTGATCAAACGGGCTATCTTTTTAGTTCGCTTTGCCAATCACCAAGACTTCCGTTACCTCATCGGTTTCAGTCAATCGCAACCCATTCAGGCGCATAATTTCTTTCAGGCCTTCTAAATCCTTCCATTTCCTTACCCACACCTGCTTGTCACCGTCCACCTTATTAATGACGGGCGGGCTATCCGGTGAACTAATGTCAAGTTGGAAGAGAAAATCAGACAACCTCGTTTTTGACCAAGTTGAATCCGGGCTGAACGCGATTACCGGAGTGACCGCCGAATCGACCACCCAACACGGGATGCTTCGATTTTCAATACGCATATGCAATCCAAGTTTAAGATTCAAATCGGCCATGATAACCTTCATCCGTTCTTGTTCGGAAAGACTGTCCGGCAATACCGACTCATAACTTATCGCGTACTTTCTCTCCCACAATGCCATCGGCAAATCTTTCTGTTGCCGGATAAAGCGTTCTTTCGGGACATTTTCAAAAATCATACGGGTTTGCTTCATGTAAGGCAGCTTTCGGGTAGCCATCTGGGCATATAAAAATGCAGCCGTAACAGGCACATTGATCATATATTCGCGGATTGAACGCTGTGATGTCATACTGTCCCTCCCGTATTTCAACGACGCTCCTTCGCGATAACCCTGCAACACCGAATAGTTAGCCTGTTGATCAAGATTGATATTCAACGGTTTTGAATAATCAAAAGCCGGATAATCGTTTTTCACGGGCATAGCGGGAATATTCCCTTCCAATACGTCCTGTATATAAGATTGTTGGATAAATTCACCATCTGTGATAGCGACGACCCGATTTTCTTTTACCCATACAACGTGCGGAAGGGTCTGGTGCTTAAAATACCCCGATAATGTGGTGTCGTCCGTAATCAAAGGCAGGCGATTACCCTTGGCAAATTCGTTTCTTGCGAAAAAGGTACTGACCCGCTCCTTCGATTCTTCGCTGACCAGCACAATCTTCAAACGATCCGGGTACTGCTGCTGGAGCTTATTAAGTTTGGGGATCGCCGCTATGCAATTGCTGCATGTGGTAGCGAAAAAATCAATGATGAGTAGTCCATTCTCGGGAGTCGAAAGTTCACGGAAAGACGGCAGCGTACTTCCAATATCCTGCGCTTTCAGCATCC
Source organism: Parapedobacter defluvii (assembly GCF_014642075.1). GTDB lineage: Bacteria > Bacteroidota > Bacteroidia > Sphingobacteriales > Sphingobacteriaceae > Parapedobacter > Parapedobacter defluvii. The sequence continues at coordinate 77,487 of NZ_BMIK01000023.1, forward strand.
AGGAACACAATAGCAAACCTATCACTAAAGCTGTTTTATTTTTCATTTCAACGGGGATTTTGAGTTAATGTGCTGTTTAATACAACCTCCTGTGGGATGAGCAGGGTATAGCGCAAATCGTTAGGCGGCAGCTCATAGCGAATGCCGTTCAACACCCGGACGATGGTTTTGGCAAACTCAGGCTCCAGGTTCAGCCGTCGTAAATCACTCCATCGCAGGTTACGGTATAATAGCTCTTTGCGCCGCTCATTGAGGACATGTGATAGTGCTTCACCGGCGTCAGTCGTTGTAAACGGAGTAAAATACCCTACCTCCCATCGGTTTTCGAGTAAATGATTCAAATCGGCGAGCCCTTCCTGAATCCTGCCCGTGCGGATATAACATTCTGCCCTGATGAGCCAAAGTTCATCGGCAGCAAGGCCTGCAAAGGAAGATGCGTTGTTTTGTGCATCGTACCTGCCTTTGAATGACCGGCTGCCATCGGGGTTTATCTTGAAAAATATTGCTTTCCGCAGGTCATGGGCATGGTATTGGGCATACAGGGTTGAATCGACATAAGCCTTGGCCGGATTGAGCGCACTGTTGCTACTGGTTCCTGCATGGAAGATGATCTCATCGTGAAAGCGGGCGAACGGGATTCCGGCAGTCAGGCTCAGATCATTATAATCCAGTAAGTCACCCTGGATCTGTAAGGCGGCCGAGGCAAACCTGGCTGCCTCTTCATAATTCTGCATGCACAAATGCGTACGTGCCAGCGCCGCATAAGCCGCCGCTTTGCTTGGCCTGGTTTTTACCGTAGCCTGTTCAGGCAGCAGCGCAGAGGCCTGTTCGAAGTCTGTCAGAATCCGCTCGAAGGTCTGCCGGACGGTGCCGCGCCCCGCCGAGTAGCCGATGTCAGATTTTAGCCGAATCGGGATCCCCGGGACGCGATCCGCATTTTCCGGCTGATACTGTGGAGCGAACAGTTGAGAAAGGGAAAAGAATGCATACGCCCTGAAGAACATTGCGCTCCCGCGGACACGGTTATAGCGGTCGGGGTCACTTGCGGAATCCAGCTTATCCAAGACCTCAAGCACCTGATTGGCCTGCATTACTGTTTTGTAAGGCAACTGCCATTGATTGAGCAAAACCGTCTGGCCCGGATCCCAATGGTAATTAAGCCGGTCTTCCTGAGTGGTCAGGGATTCCCAATTACCGGAAGTCAAATAGTAATTGTCACTCGCAGGCTCGCCCGCGGCGGGAAAACCCATGTTCATATCCGCGGTATTGTCAAGCAGCGCCTCACAATCTTCTATTGTGGAGGGCTCAGCCATCTTTTTATCGGGCTTGGCTGATAGGTACTCTTCACAGGAAATGCAGGTCATTACAAGCAGGGATGCAGCGATGGTGATAAAGATAACTTTCATGATGGATGTATTAAAGGTTTGCACGGATGCCTATCGAAATGCTAAGAGGATACGGCAGCGCATTTTCATATAGCGGATCGATATCCAGTTCAGTTGCTTTCCAAATCAGGATATTCAGATTGCTGCAGTATGCATTTATCTGCACGTTTTTAAAACCGGCGAATTGATTCACGGTATACGATACACTTATATCCTGGATCCGTATGTGATCGCCCTTTTCCACGAGGACATCAGATCGTTTATAGAATTCGCTACGGTTATTATTGAGAGGATAGCTGAGGGACGGGACGTGAGTAAACGCCTCATCGCCCGGCTTTTGCCAGCGCATTGCATAGTCCTGGTGGGTCTGCCAAAACGTGGCAGCACTGTAGTCCGAAAACCCATTCCGGAAAAAATGATAACCCAGTTTTGCCTGCAGGTTGACTGATAAGTTCCAAGATTTGTAGGAGAAAGAATTGCGGAGTGTGGCAACGTGAACCGGGATACTGGATCCGAAATAAAGAAGGCTTTCGGGCGTACCGAGCAGTATATTCCGGTAGTCAGTGCTCTCCTCCCCGTCAAGATACCCCATGGGATCTCCCGTTTCCGGGTTCAGCCCTGCAAAGGGTAATGCATACAGACCATTCAGATCTCTTCCCTTTACCGGATTCAGGGTGTTACCCGCTAATACATAATCGCGTGCATAAAGGGGAGCCGCGTAGTAATCCGTTACGATATTCCGGTTATAATTGGAGAGCCATGTGCTTTGCCATGCAAAATCAGGTGAACGGATATTTTCGGTATTAATGGTGATATCCAATCCCTTGCCCGCGATGGAACCGGCGTTCACCGTGAGTGAATTGAAACCGGTTGTCGGATCGACGGGACTCCGGCTGAGCAAGTCCTTTGACCATTTCCTGTACCATTCGATACTTCCGCTTATCCGGTTATTGAGGGTGGCAAAATCCACGGCGCCGTTAAGCGTCGCCGTTTTCTGCCATCGGAGGTCAGGATTGGCCGGTGTGGTGATGCTGGCCTGGGGCAGCCCGGTAAGGGCGCTCGTACCCTGGTAATAGATGATTGGGATGGCCGCCTGTGTGGTGATGGCCTGCCCGCTGTAGCCGTACGTGAGCCGCAGCTTCAGGGTGGGGAGATATGAAACACGATAGAAGGGTTCATCGGAAAGTTTCCAGGCCGCCCCGGTTGACCACAGGGGTGTCCAGCGTTGGTTGCTTCGCTGCCCGAACACATTGGATGCGTCCTGGCGGAAACTACCGGAAAGGATATACCTTTTCCGGTAGGTAAACGACGCATTGGCATATGCGGAGAGATACCTGTTCAACAGGTCATCCATGTAGAACTCAGCAACGTTCGGAATCCGCTGCCCGCCAAAGGCTTGGTTGTACAATGGGTAATACCCCGCAAAATCTACGGGTTGATAGGTAAGATTCTGCCTGTTATAACCCAGCAGCGTATTGCCGTTGTTCGTTGTCGTGATCTGCCGCTGCTCTGCGCCGATGATGGCATTCAGTTCCTTATCATCGTTCCAGCTGGCAGCGTACTTCGCCTGCAAGCGCAGTGTATGGGATTGCCTGGTTTCATACATGCGGTCCATGCGGTCACCCAGTGGATATGGCCGCTGTGTAACGCCGTTGTCATCCCATTGGCTATAGATATTGATCTTCTCCCGCATGGCGTAAGACGCTACGCCGTGCCAGTCTTCAATCTCCGTGTTGCCTTTCTGGTAGGTATAGAGTAGCGCTGCGGACCAGTTCGGTGTAAATGCGTAACCCAAGTCGCCACTCATCAGGATGTCCTGAACGGCAATGTGCTGCCTGCTTTGGTCGAGTTCGGCGAGGGGCCGGTATTGCCAGTTAAGCAGGTTGCCGTTACCTGCCGTGTCCCGGTACAGTTTGCGGTATGCCACGGCGTCAACTAAAGCAGGATTTCCCTGATCGTCTACCAGGCGGAGGTAGGGCCAGTTGGACTTGCCCCCACCCGAGTATAGCGTACCATACGCAATCGGCGAAAATGTACCGTTGCTGTTTGCACGGCTCTTCGCATAACTGATGGAGGTCTTCAAACTCAGCTTTTCGGTCAAGTTTACGTTGACGGCGCTACGCAGGGTGAGCCTGTCGTTGTTTGATGTAACCAATTGAAGTTTATTGTTATCATAACCTGCCGATAGCAGGTAACCCGCAGTCTGGTTTCCGCCATTTATGGTTAGGGCATATTGCTGTAGTGCCTGCGGGCGATACACATGATTTAGGTAGTCCTGCCTGACGTCGTTGCCCCTGAATCCGTCTATTTGCCGCTGGGCAACATCCATTTCCAGGTCACCCTCCCGCACGCTGTTGAGCAATTCCACAACCGGCGAGACAGTAGGGTAACTCCATGTATCGTTGATCATTCCATCGTAAAAGCCCTTGTCAAACAGCCACTGTTCGTAATCTATGAAGTCACTGCTTGACATTTCGCGCAGGGCATATAGGTCTGGCTTTGCGACATGCGTAAAATTGCTAACAAAACCGACGGATGGCTTCCCCGTTTCCGAAGGACGCTTGGTCGTGATTACCACCACACCGTTGCCTGCCTGAGTGCCCCAGATGGAAGTTGCTGCCGCATCTTTGAGTACATGGATATCCTTTACGTCATTCGGATTGATGTTTCTCGGGTCCCCTTCATAAATTACATTATCCAGCACAATAATCGGCCTGATTTCTCCTGTAAAGGTATTCTGGCCCCGTACCTGCATCATGTAAGTGACCTGGGGCAGGAAATATCCCCGGTCACGCCACCTGTAACTTTTCGTCAGGTCAAAGTTTGCCCCGGCCACCAATCCGTCCAGCCGGTCCATCACGTTGGTACTGATGCCGCGGTTGAACAACTTATTACTCACCACTTCGAAACTGCCCGTGGCGCGTTCTTTGGAAATGGTTTGGTATCCGGTGCTCACCTCCACTTCTTCAAGCAAGTTTTCGGTGGGTACGAGCGTGAAATGATAAGGACCTATGTTTCCTTCGCTGAACTTTTCCTGGATGGTTTGGTGGCCAAGGTACGAAATAACGAGTGTACCGCTTTGCTGCGGTGCGTAAAGGGTGAATCTACCATCCCGGCCGGAGATTGTTTTCACACTAGTGCCTTTGACGGTAATGGTGGCACCTGAAATGGCGGCTTCCACAGTGTCGGTTACAATGCCCGACAACACAGGCCCCGAGGATTCGGGGCGCTGTGCGCGGGCTTCCAAACACATGATCGTTGTTGCAGCCAACAGGCTGAAATATTGTATATAAGCGTATGTAAGTTTATGTTTGGAAAGTACATACCCCTCCCCTATGCGTAAATTTAGTTTCATGCAGCGTTGGTAATTAACGGTTTAAGAAAAATTTATTCTCAAACCGACCGCCAAGCCGAAGAAAATTTCCGCGAATATTTGCAGGTTTGGAAAAAAGCGTCTACTTTTAGCTATTGCATAGTAACCGAAAATAAACACCTTCACCAACCTGAGCTAAAAACGGGTTTTTCTTTCAGCATTGGGGTCGGTGGCAGCCGTGGGAAGTGGGCTTTTTTATTGCCTTCATTTTTGGGAGTGGCGTTTTTTAATGTGCCTTACCCTCAAACTTCGACTGGCTGCGATATTTTTAACAGTATCTATTCGGGGCTGCGCTTAACGTTCTTATATAGATTTTTTAGGGATTGGCTGTGTACTTTTTTGCTATCGCTAAATGCGATGCTTTCCGCAAGAGGTTTGCGGTGGCGGTAATCTGACGGTTTGGCGGATGTCGTTTTCATAATTTTTTTGGTTATAAAACGACGTCAGACTCATAAGTATTGAAGGAAACCAAATTGGAATTAAACCAATAAGGTGAGCCTCAAAGCTTTTGAACTGGTACCGTCAAGAACCGCCAAGCCGAAGCTTGGTTCCCCAAAAGTCTGACATGAGGCTCACCCTATTGAATATGATACTACAAAAGTATAATAATTCAATAAATGGGCGAGCTCACAGTCTACTCATGGGGAAATTGACGGTTTCGTTCATGAGTGACATCGTATCAGCGGAGGGTTGCCCCCACTCATAATTGTCGCTTAATTAACTACAGCAAAGATAAACATATAAAAACTAAAATCCAAAGAATTTATATTAAATAATCGGCCTTGCAAATGACAGTAATTGAAGAGCTTGCCAAAATACTGAAAAGGTATATGAAAAAATTCGGCCTAGGCCCTATTGATATTGCTTTTTTATCCAAGGTAAACAAAAAAACCATCGAAGCAGTTTTAGCCGGTACTGGAGGTATTGAACTGGATTCGGTGGACGAAATCTCCCTAATCTTTGGCCTACGATATTTCGAATTTGGAAATCCAGATTTTGAGATGCCTTCATTTGATTCTCTTCCGGAAAAAACGAAAGCGAGGATTGCATTTCGAAAAAAAGAAGGGCCACACGAAGAAACGTCCTACGATCAGCGTCTCTTGAATGAAAAGATTATTGTAGTATTAGCCGAATACAATCAAGACGGCGAATTCCTGGCAGAACATATCGTGACTAAATTGCTCGAAACCTTTAAAGAAGAAGTAAGCACTAGCGAAGTCACTACTCGGCTCAACAATCCGTTGAACGAGTACGTTATTCAAACGGACAAAAAGGACACCAAGAAAGAAGGCAAAGGTCGGAAGCCGTATTATTTTCAGTTGATTAAGAAAATTCCAATTAAGGCCTTAGCCGAGGCTGAAAGAAGATTGAGGAAAGTAAAAAATGAACAACCTTAAAAAAGAAATCGTGTCGGATTATAAAACTAATCACGTAGGGGACTACTAAAACAAAGTTTCCACTAGACCCAAAGTTAGAGAACCGATTAGTTCCTTACTACAATAAACCAACATCGATAAACAGATAAAATGAAAACACCGAGACAAGACCTAAACTTTACCGAAGAGGAAATAAATATGCTTTTCGGTTCAATGGCTGCTGAAGACGAGAAGATTGACAGATTAAAGGAATATTATTTTAAGGGAACAACCCACGATAAAATCACTGCAAATCTACCACTTAGGATATTGGTTGGACATAAAGGTGTAGGCAAATCCGCAATCTTCAAGATAGCAAGAAGCGAAGATGAAAAACGAGGAGTACTACCTATCTTAATCCGACCCGACGATATAGCAGAACTTGGAAAAGACACAAGCGATGTTTTGCAAACTATTCGAAATTGGAAAAATGGATTATTGGTCATAATCGCATTGAAAACCCTCGAATCAATAGGAATCAAAGAGGAAACCTCTATAATCAAAAAATCTTTAAAAAATACTGGAGGGATTATTAGCTTTATTACTCAAACTCTATCTCCACTATCCGATAAAATCGACTTAAAACCAACGCAGAAACAAATAATTTCAGCTTTTCTTACAAATTCTAAAATTGATATATACATCGACGATCTTGACAGAGGTTGGCAAAATAGAAAGGAAGATATACATAGGATATCTGCATTGTTGAATGCAGTAAGAGATTTAAGCAACGAAAACGAAGGTTTATATTTTAAGATCGCGTTGCGAAGCGATGTGTATTATTTGGTGAGGACTTCCGATGAATCAACGGACAAGATTGAAAACAACGTAATATGGCATAAATGGACTAACCATGAAATATTAGCTATGCTTATTAAACGCATTGAAACATTTTATGGAAGAAACTTTGATGAAAAAAAGGCTTTGTCACAAGAACAAAGGCATATAGCAACATTCTTAGACAACGTTTTTGAAAAAAATTTTACGCTTTATGGTCGCTGGGAGAATGTCCCCATGTATCGTGTCTTGATGTCCATGGTAAGAAAACGGCCAAGAGACCTCGTTATGTTATGTACTTTAGCAGCTAGAAACGCTAATGACCATAATATGAAAAAAATTGGCACGTTAAACCTAAAATCAATATTTGAGGAATATTCCCAAGGGAGAATACAAGACACGATAAATGAATTCCAATCCGAACTTAAGGAGATTCAACGGCTATTATTTAGCATGAAACCCACTAAGAAAGAGTACGATGAAGGCCGAGGATACACCTTTACCACAAGCGAATTAAAATCTAAATTGAGCAATATAATTAGCCAAGGGTCTGTAAAATGAACTGTGTCAAGGGGTGTTTCCCAGCCCCGCGGGGCTGGGAAACACCCCTTGTGCTTACTGCAAATC
>NZ_BMIK01000024.1 GCF_014642075.1 Parapedobacter defluvii
TTCCCACATTCCAACAGGATAGCAATAGCAAATCTGATTGGAATTCTTTAGTTTTGAATGTAGCTAGCTAAGGGAAGATTACAATTATAATTCATCACAATATTTCTGATTTTCCAAACAACAAAATAATACTTAACACATTATAATAAATGAAAACACATCTCGAAAAATTGAACGAAGTATATGACAGATTCTTTGATGAGTTGTCAATCGATAAATCAACAGGTATTCTAGCTGACCAGAATAAAAGATTTGCGACCAAAATTGCAGTTGGAGATAACTATCTGAGTTGTAAAAGGAAAATTCTATTTGTTAGTTTGGATATAGGTAAAGACGAAAAATTTGTCGACTCTGGCTTCAAAATTAATTCTTATCAAGATTTTGAAGAAAGAAAAAACAGTGTCTGCTACCAAACTCCCATGGAGATGAATGCACATATCGCAGGAACTTATGGGACGACTTTATATTTTTTGAAGGATGATTATAATTGGGAACAAGAATGGAAAATTCTAGAAGAGTCCAGCCAGTTCTTCCGGGGAGCAATAAAGAAAAACTGGACCATTTTGCCGAACACCCTCTTGTCAAACATCGCATTGGTAAACTTTTACAATTTTGTGGAAATAGGGAGAGAGTCAAGAACTGGGGCGAGTGACCGTGAACTAATACATCGTAATAGAGAAATATCGCTGCTAATTGAAATAATAAATATTATTAAGCCAAATGTAATTATTTTACAAGGCAAAAGTCTTAGAGGCTATTTCACGAACGAAATCAAATCTAAAATAAATACCGCAACCGAAATATTTGGCGGATATCATCCATCCATATTCGGAAGAAGGATTAAATACCAAAATCCAAAACTGTATATCGAAAATCTCTTACTTAACAGGATATAACCATTTATCGTACTACTCGTATCTACAAGGCTTTTGAATCGCTAATAAATGATCTTCCTCGACGACATCCACCATCCGAAAGACGTATTACTGTACACTACCTCAACTGAAAACAGTGTATACGCCAGCGACGGATGGCGGGTGGTGAGGGATTTTAACCAATTCGTTAACTACATCACCGAAAATGGCCTGCCCGATTTGATTTCATTCGATCATGATTTGGGCGTGGATGAAAACGGTGAAACAAAACTTTCCGGCTACGACTGCGCCAAATGGTTAGTTGATTACGTCATGGATCATCAGGTGCCGCTACCCCGCGTCCTGTGCCATTCGCAAAACCCAGTGGGAAAGGAAAACATCCTAAAGCTGTTTGAAAATTATAAAAACAGTTGCTTAGTTGATTATACCCTATAAAACTGTTATTTTTGTTAAAAATAACACCATGGGAGCCAAGACACTTTCGGATTCATCGTTGGCAACTACCCAAGATAAACTTAATATCGTAGCGCAAAAGCTTCATCAAAAGCAGTTTGAAGCTGGTGTACTTAAGGTATATAGGGATGAGCGATGTGAGGGCACAAATGAATTCATACATCAATATCCGGATGGCCACGAAGAACTTGTTGCCGTAGATGCTAACCTGAAGTTTATAAAGCTTAGAGACCTATATTGACAACACCCAGCTTCTATTTCATCGTTGGACCAAACGGCGCAGGAAAAAGTACGTTCAGCGAAGCGATGGTGCCACCCCATACTGTAGTAATAAACGGAGATGAAATAAAGGAACTGTTTCCCCATCTTGCCCAAGCTGCTAAATATTACGATGAGTTGATTTCATAAGCACAAGACAAGCAAGCATAAAAAATAAATTTTCCAACGACCTCCCTTGTCGCCATCAGCCATCATCTTTGTCCGCATAATGATAAACAATCCATATCGGACATATAAATGATGGAACAATGAAAAACACTTACCTTTTCTTATTAGCTGTACTTTTAAACGCAGGCTGCGGCAAGCAAATTCCCGGCCCCGAAGGACCGAAGGGACCCCAGGGGCCGAAAGGAATAACCGGCAAGGATGGTGCAACCATCCTAAGCGGGGCGACTACACCCTCATCCAACATCGGAAAGACCGGAGATTTTTATCTTGACCTATCTTCGGGAGTACTCTATGGCCCCAAAACAGAAGAAGGTTGGGGTAAGCCGATCAGCCTAAAAGGGGAGCAGGGTTCTCCCGGCAATGACGGAGCATCATTCATCGGTGGAGACGGCGTACCCTCAGAAAGCACCGGTAAATTAGGAGACTATTATTTTGACAAAACGAATCTCGCCATATTCGGACCGAAGACACAAAACGGCTGGGGTAGCCCCATCAGTTTGAAAACACCCGAGCAAAACGGCGTGAAGGTTTTTTTTAAGGACAATGTTCAATTTGAAAACCTCGTCAAAGAACCCAATTTTATTGATTATAACGGAGATGTCGTGCCTTCAAATACATTCAATTCCGAAATCACTTTTAAAATCGACGGGTTAGCGGACTATGTAGAAAAAGGGCTGGTTTTTGTATATATCAAAAGACAAGATACTTATTATTGGAGTGATCGCGGGGACAGTGTTAATCCCGAATGGTGGTGGAGCCACTCCTTATTTGACGACTATGCAGAATTTGGCATTTCCATTGAGAAACCGGAAATTAAACCATCGGGAATTACACTACGTTGCTCCATTTCCGAATGGAACCGCACGAATCCGGATTCATATCGGGATATCAATACAGCGGCAGATAGGAAATTACTTAGCGAATCGTTCGTGTTTGATATCAAGATTGTTTTGATACCCGCTTCGTCGGTAGAATACCTCTCGTCGGTTAAGCCAAGCATACCCTATTCACAACAAATTGCTACATTTCTTGGATTATAGCGACATATTTTGTCGCCATCTAACTTTACCTTTGCAGAAACAACAAAAGTCATGTCATTACGAGAGACCTTAATCCGACACCAATTAGTTATCAATAAGCTCCGTGTCCGACCTTACACCTGGAAAGAAATCGATCAGTTCCTTCGGCAAGAATCCGAAATACAGCAATACAGATTGTATGTAGGCCAACGGCAATTTCAACGGGATAAGGATGACATCTTTTCCCTCTACGGAATCGAAATCGAAAACAATCGGTCTACAAAAAAATACTGGATAGGCACATCGGAAGAAACGGACGCGCGTCATCTCGAAGCTTTTGATGTCTTCAATCTGTTAAAAGTGGGTGGCAACAAAACCGGAGAGGTTAGCTTTGAACGACGCAGACCTCAAGGCACTGAAAATATGTATGGATTGCTACATGCGATACAGAACAAGTTAACCATCACTTTCCAATACCATAAGTTCTATGAATCCAGCGGCGAAACCCGCAAGGTAGAGCCTTATGCGCTCAAAGAAGCCAAACATCGATGGTATCTCCTATGCCGCGATATAGATAAACAGGAACTGCGGCTGTTTGGGCTTGATCGCATATCTGGAATAGAGTTTACTAAAAAGAAATTCACAAAGTCCAACGAAATAAACATAGAAAATATATTCCGTTCATCCTTTGGTATTATCCTACCAGAAGAGGGACAGCAAGTAGAAGAGGTAGAACTTTCATTTACACCTTTCCAAGGGAAATATATCAAATCATTACCACTACATGAAAGTCAGGAAATCATCCATGACAACGAACAGGAGCTACGTGTTAAGCTACGCATTTACATCACACATGACTTTATCATGGAGCTACTTTCGTATGGCAAAGAGGTAAAAGTGCTGCATCCGGCGACATTGGCAGATGACTTAAAACAACAGCATTACCAAGCAGCGAGGCAATATTGAGTGATCTTACACACTTTTCAGATTTTTTCTTACGTTTGCCTTATGTCAGTAAACAAAGAAATCAAGCGTATCACCACCCACACCATCCGCACGATGAAGGATAGCGGCGAAAAGATCGCTGTATTGACCGGCTATGATTATTCGATGGCTAAAGTGCTGGACGACGCGGGGATCGACATCATATTGGTCGGTGATTCGGCAGCGAACGTAATGGCAGGTTATGAAACGACAGTGCCTATTACCTTAGAAGAGATGATGATCCATGCTTCTGCGGTAGTCCGCGCCGCCAAACGCGCATTGGTTATCGTAGATCTGCCCTTTGGCACCTATCAGGGAGACAGCAGTGATGCATTAAAGGCCGCCGTACGTGTCATGAAAGAAACCGGTGCACACGGCCTTAAAGTGGAAGGAGGCATCGAAATCGAGGAAACGGTAAGACACATTGTCAATGCCGGCATTCCGGTGATGGGACACCTCGGCCTCACCCCTCAATCGATATACAAATTCGGCACCTATACGGTCCGGGCTAAAGAAGAAGCCGAAGCCAATAAATTAAAAACGGATGCGAAATGCCTGGAAGAAGCCGGATGTTTTGCCGTGGTGCTGGAGAAAATCCCTGCTGAACTGGCGGCAGAAGTAACCGGGAGCCTTCACATCCCCACAATCGGCATTGGTGCAGGGGCCAAATGCGATGGACAAGTGTTGGTGGTACACGATATGCTCGGGCTAAATAAAGGGTTTAAACCTAAATTCCTACGGCAGTATCTCAATTTATATGAGGAAATTAATGAGGCTGTCGGTCAATATATACGCGACGTAAAGGCATCCGAATTCCCGAACGAAAATGAGCAGTATTGAACCGGAAATCCTGCCATCAACCGTTGATTGCCTGCCAGATCTTATCTTTTAACTGTTGGATGTTTTTGTTTGAAACGGATGAGATGAAAAGATAAGGAATTCCATCCGGCACTTCCGTCGCCATTTCCTGCTGGAGTTCATCGTCCAGTAAATCCGATTTCGTAATCGCCAAAATACGCGGTTTATCTTTCAGTTCCGGATTAAACGCGATCAATTCATTCAAGAGTATCCGGTATTCCTCGGCGATCGTTCGGGTTGTGTCGGCGGGGATCATAAACAATAACACCGAGTTGCGTTCGATGTGGCGCAGAAAACGATGCCCCAACCCTTTTCCTTCCGAAGCGCCCTCAATGATTCCGGGGATATCAGCCATGACAAACGACCGATTGTCGCGATATGAAACAATACCCAAATTAGGCACCAGCGTTGTAAAGGGGTAATCGGCAATTTCGGGTTTTGCTGCCGACAGGACAGACAATAACGTCGACTTTCCGGCATTCGGAAACCCTACCAGCCCTACATCCGCTAACACCTTCAGTTCAAGCACAATCCACTCTTCCTTTCCGGGTTCACCCGGTTGTGCAAATCGGGGTGTTTGCTGGGTTGGGCTTTTAAAATGCCAGTTACCAAGACCTCCCCGCCCGCCGGCGGTCAGCACCTTGGTTTCCCCGTCTTCGGTAATATCAAAAAGCACGTCGTTGGTATCCGCATGGCGTGCTACGGTACCTAAAGGCACTTCCAGCACCTCATCCTTTCCATTGGCTCCATGCTTCAATGCACTGCCGCCCGGTTGGCCGTCTTCTGCAATAATGTGCTTCCGGTATTTCAGGTGCAGTAAGGTCCAGAGTTGTGCATTCCCTTTTAGTAAAATATGTCCGCCTCTGCCGCCATCGCCGCCATCGGGACCTCCCTTTGCCGTGAATTTATCGCGATGTAGATGTGCAGAGCCTGCCCCGCCCCGCCCGGAGCGGCAGCAAACCTTTACATAATCGACAAAATTTGATCCTTGGGCCACTTTTTATAGTTAATAGCTGACAATGGATAATTGACAGTTGATCGTTACCAAATCAACGAACCATCAAATCAACAGGCCATCTACCACACCCTTGATTTCCTCGAAAATGGCATCAATATCACCAATACCGTTGACCTTGGTGAGCTTGCCCTGTTGCTCGTAATATGGGAGTACGTGAATGGTTTTATTGAAATATTCTTCAATCCGCTTTTTAAGCTTCTCGCTGTCGTCATCCGCACGGTTGCTTATTGCCTTCCGTTTGGCAATCCGGGCCGTAAGTTCTTCCTCGGTTACGTCCAGTGCGACCACGCCGGTAATGGCCGTTCCCTTGGATTCCAGAAAACGATCCAGGGCTTCAGCTTGGGCGACGGTGCGCGGAAATCCATCAAAAATAAATCCCTTTGCTTCGGGATTCTTAACGATTTCTTCTTCCAGCATCGCAATGGTGATGGAATCAGGCACCAATTCACCGTCGGCAATCAGCTTGCTTACCTGCTGCCCCAGTGCTGTCTGGTTGCTGATATGTGCCCGAAAAAGATCGCCTGTTGAAATGTGCACCAACTGATAGCGGTCGATTAGCTTCTGCGATTGGGTACCCTTCCCTGCTCCCGGAGGGCCAAATAAAACAAGGTTTAGCATAATATACGCGTGAAAAATAATAGCCTAACCAACATCATGATTAGGCTATGTAAGTGAAACATGTGCGCTTGAAGGGAGTCGAACCCCTAACCTCCTGATCCGTAGTCAGGTGCTCTATCCAGTTAAGCTACAAGCGCATTCCCGAATCGGTTTGCAAAGATAGAAATCTCAACGATACCAACGAAATATTTTTAGAAAAAATGAGCCTAACAAGAACTGTCTTGGATTAGTTCCCTGATTTTATTACTTTTAAAAGCGAAACATATCGTTGTTTTTAATTGTTAAGCCCAAATATGGAATATAAAAAAAGCCTGATTAAACGAAAACGAATCCGACTTGGCGACATCAGCATAAGCTATTTATTAAAGGAGTCTCCCGCTCCAGAACATACCTTGGTATTCATCCATGGATTTCCATTCAATAAAAATATGTGGCTTCCGCAGTTGGAGTCGCTGCCACCCGGTGTGACCGGTATTGCGCTGGATGTGCGGGGTCACGGCAACAGCACCATAGGACATGGCTTCTTCAGCGTAGATGTTTTTGCCAAAGATCTGCTGGCATTCCTCAAAAAACTATCCATTGAAAAGTCCATTCTCTGCGGGGTATCGATGGGTGGTTACATTGCGCTACGGGCCTACCAGATTCAGCCGGGGGCTTTTTCGGGCATGATACTCAGTGACACGCATTCACTGGCAGATGACAATGCGGCCAAATTGAAACGTTTTGACAGCATTCAGTCCGTACTCAAAAACGGACGCAGGCCTTTTTCCATCGGTTTTGTCAACAACGTATTCTCCCAAAAAAGTTTGTTGGAAAACCGTGATGCGGTCGATCTGATCAAGAGCAGTATCCGAAGGAACACCGAAAGCAGCATTTGCGCCACTTTACTCGCATTGGCTTCCCGTACAGATACCACCGATAGCCTGAAAGACATCGCCGTTCCCGTACTCGTTGTCCGCGGTGCGGAAGATAAGATCACCACCCGGGAACAAGCGGGGATTCTCGTGTCTGGGATCTCGAATGCAGTTTACGTGGAAATTGCCGAATGCGGCCACCTGCCTAATCTTGAAAATCCAGAAACATTCAATCACGAGATTGACACCTTTTTATCCCGCATTTAGTTGGGTAAACGATCTCCATGCCGTCAGCCGATTGTAAAAAATCACCTGACGGATTGGATTATTGAGCCGGGCACAATTAATTTGCCGAGATTTCCAGGCCAAAAGCATGAAGAAAATCTTCAAACGAATGTTTCTATACTTCCTTCTTATCTGTGCGGTTTTGGTGCTCGCAGTCATTATTTTCCTTCAACAGCCCCAATTTGGCAAAGCGCCGACCGGTGCAAGATTGGAACGGATCAAAAGTTCTCCCAACTACAAAAACGGGAGTTTCCAAAACCTGGAGAATACGCCTGATTTAGCCGAAGGTGTTAACATGCTTTCGGTTATCTGGGGTTTCCTGTTCAACAAGACGCCGAGACAGGTTCCCGTTGATAGCATCCCGCATGTCCGAACGAATATCCATGCGTTGGACTCCCAAGCAGACGCTTTGATCTGGTTTGGTCACTCTTCCTATTATATTCAGACAGGAGGCAAACGTCTGCTGGTAGATCCCGTATTCAACGGCCACGCATCTCCGGTCTCTTTTACTACCAAGAGCTTTCCCGGCACAACAGACTACCACGTCGAGGATATTCCGCCCATCGATTTTTTGATCATCACCCACGATCATTGGGATCACCTCGACTACCCTACCGTTAAGAAAATAGCGCCACAGGTGAAACAGGTCATTTGTCCATTAGGTGTGGGCGCCCATCTCGAATATTGGGGCTATGCGCCGTCAAAAATTACGGAGCTTGACTGGCATGAAATAGCCGATTTGGAAGATGGCTTTACCATACGGGCCGCGCCTGCCCGGCATTTTTCGGGTCGCGGTTTTAAGCGAAACGGCACGCTGTGGACATCGTTCGTTCTGAATACGCCTTCACAACGAATCTTCATCGGCGGGGATAGCGGGTACGGCAAGCATTTTGCGGACATCGGTAAGCAATACGGGCCGTTTGACCTGGCGATCCTCGAAGACGGGCAATACAACACTGCATGGATATACATCCACATGTTGCCCGAACAAGTCCTGCAAGCAGCACAGGACTTACATGCGCAATCGGTTTTTCCCGTACATAATTCGAAATTTTCATTGGCCATGCACACCTGGGATGATCCGCTGATCCAAATCACGGAAGCCAATAAAAAGGTGCAGCTACCGCTTTTGACACCCAAAATCGGCGAAACAGTATTTCTTAACGATTCTGCGCACGTATTCACACATTGGTGGAAAAGCGTACGTTAACCGCCGCCCGATCAAACAGTTGGATGATATCCCTAAAAACAGCTATTTTTCTTTTCATCAACTGCGAATGAGGAAATTAGCCTAAAAAATGGTTACTTTCGCTTCCACAAACTCCTATAAAGATGAACAACGC
This sequence comes from Parapedobacter defluvii, assembly GCF_014642075.1. Taxonomy (GTDB): domain Bacteria; phylum Bacteroidota; class Bacteroidia; order Sphingobacteriales; family Sphingobacteriaceae; genus Parapedobacter; species Parapedobacter defluvii. The sequence goes on from NZ_BMIK01000024.1 coordinate 8,755, forward strand.
CAATTCGATGCCACGCATGTCCTTTTCCTGGATTGTCTTAGCAATTGTCGTAGCGCTGACCTGGCAATGCCGCGGTCCTGCGGAAACCAACGCTGGCAACACTGCTTTCGCTAAATATGTGGAAGGTTATACTACGGGCGTGATATCGCGCGAAAGTACCATACGCCTCCGCCTGGCATCGCAGGTGAACACTTTTCAGGAGACCAATGTGGAGGAAACACGGAAGCTTTTTACCATCCATCCGGCAGTAAAAGGAAAAACACGTTGGATAGATGCCCGCACAGTGGAGTTTATTCCCGAAAAGCAGTTTGATCCTTCCAAAGAATACCAGGTAACGTTTGATCTCGGGAAAGTCATTGAAGTACCGGATGACCTCAAAAACTTCATCTTCGACTTCAAAATCATCGATCCCTCCTTTAGCATCGAATTAGATGGTCTGAAATCCCAAACCAGTTCCGCTCCCGATCTGATGAAATTAACCGGAACCCTATCGTTTGCGGATATTGAAACACCGGAAAACATTGAAAAAATCCTGGAAGCGACCGCCGGAAGTAACCGGTTGACCATCAAATGGCAACACAACGCGCAGACACGTACTTCCTCCTTTACCATCGATTCGCTCGAAAAGCGCAAAGAAGCGTATGGAATATCCTTAAAATGGGATGGCTCGCCCATAAAATCTAAAAGAAGCGATCAAAAAAACATTGAAGTGCCAGCTAAGGGTGTGTTTAAAGTACTGGACATCCGTGCCGTGCATGAACCCGAGCAATTTGTGCTGGTTCAGTTTTCAGACCCCATCCTGGTGGCCCAACAGCTCGATGGTCTCATCGGAATCAGCGGTGTGAGCGATGCCCGGTACACCATCGACGGCAGTGAGGTAAAGGTATATGCACCCGATCGGCTTGAAGGTGATTATGCAATTGCGGTAAACGAGGGTATCGAAAATATCAGCGGCAAAAAAATCACCGCTGCCTATTCCGCCAATGTCAATTTCGAAAACCGCCTACCGTCGGTGAGTATTCCGGGAAAAGGCACCATCCTGCCCGGATCCGGCAGGTTGACCATGCCTTTTGAAGCAGTGAACCTAAGGGCCGTAGACGTAACCATCGTAAAAATCTATGAAAATAACGTCCCTCAGTATTTTCAAAACACGTATGACAGCAAATACGAACTGCGCCGTGTCGCCAAGCCGGTAGTCCAGAAAACCATCGCACTGGATGCAGATAAAAGTGTGAACTTACGCAAGAAAAACCGCTTTTCGCTGGATATTGACAATTTATTGAAAACCGAACCCGGTGCGATTTACCGTGTTTTGATCGGTTTCCGCCACAGCTATTCAGTTTATCCCTGTGGGGATGCAGATTCAGCGGAAATCGAAGATGCCGAAAACGAACAAAGCAGCTACTATTATTCGGATGATATCGACGAAGACGATGAGTTCTGGTCGCGCTACAATAGCTACTATCCGTATGATTACGACTGGAACGAACGCGACAATCCGTGCCATAGCGCTTATTACACAACCGAACGCTGGGCTAGCCGTGATATGCTGGCGTCTAATATCGGCCTCATCGCCAAGCGGGGCAATGACAACAGTGTAACCGTCGTCGCCACCGATATCCTCACTACGCAGCCCCTGCAGGGTGTAGAAGTGAAGTTGCTGGATTACCAGCAACAGGTTATCCAGACTGCCACTACCGATAACGAAGGGTTTGCCCGTATTGAAGCCACCCGGAAGCCGTTTATGCTCATTGCATCAAAAAACGATGAACGGGGTTACCTTAAATTGGACGACGGCTCTACCCTACCCTTAAGCCGGTTTGACGTGGGAGGGGACGTAGTACAAAAAGGTATTAAAGGGTTTATTTATGGTGAACGCGGCGTCTGGCGCCCCGGCGACTCGCTTTACCTCAGCTTCATCATGGAAAACCAGTCGGCCAACCTCCCGGCGGAGCATCCGGTCACTTTCGAGTTGTATAACCCGAAGGGCCAACTGACCAAGCGGATGGTCGAATCCAAGCAAACCAATGGCTTTTATACCTTCAAAACCAAAACGGAAACCACAGCGCCTACGGGCAATTGGTTGGCGAAGGTAAGCGTGGGCGGCGCAACCTTTCAGAAAACGTTGAAAATAGAAACCGTAATGCCCAACCGCCTGCGCATTACGTTGGATTTTGGCAATCGCAAGGTTTTGAACAAGAACAGCAACACACCTGTAGCGCTTTCGGCAAAGTGGCTCTTCGGTGCGGATGTGCAAAACCTCAAGGCGCGCGTAGAAGCCGTGGTAACACCGGTCAAAACAACATTTCCCGATTACAAACCCTATACCTTTGACGATCCGACACGTACGTTTACTTCGGAAAGCCAGGTGCTATTTGACGGCACCCTGAACCAACAGGGCAATGCCGCTTTTCCCGCCGACATTACGGCCACCAACGGGGCTCCGGGGATGCTGCGTGCCAGTTTCACCACCCGTGTGTTTGAACCCGGCGGCAACTTCAGTATCGATAACATCAGCATGCCTTACAGCCCTTACGCCAGTTATGTAGGGCTGCGTACTCCTGAAGGCGATCGCCTTTCGGGCATGCTGCTCACGGATCAGGACCACTCCGTGGATATCGTAGATGTAGACGCAACTGGAAAAAAAATATCCGGAACCCGCCGTGTACAGGTAGAATTCTATAAAATTCGTTGGCAATGGTGGTGGAACCAGGAGGAAGAATACCTTGGCAACTTTACGCAGGACCAATACAATCAATTGCTCAAAAAAGAAACCATCACCCTCAACAACGGCAGTGGAAAATGGAACATCCGCGTAAACTATCCCGACTGGGGCCGCTATTTGGTGCGGGTGGTCGATCTGGAAAGTGGCCACGCCACTGGAAAAACGTTGTACATAGACTGGCCGGGTTGGGCCCAACGCGAGCAGCAAAGCAATCCGACGGAAGCATCCATGCTGTCGTTTACGTCTGATAAAGAAACCTATCAGGCGGGTGAGGAAGTGACCTTAACCATTCCCTCTTCGGAAGGTGGCCGCGGCCTTATCAGCATTGAAAACGGTAGCCGGGTACTGCAAAGCTGGTGGATCAAAACCCAACAGGGACAGACGGTTTATAAATTCAAGGTGACCGAAGAGATGGCACCCAATGTATTTGTAAACGTTACCCTGCTACAACCCCACGAGCAGACCGCCAATGACCTCCCCATCCGGATGTACGGCGTAATTCCGCTGCTGGTCGAAAATCCCAAGACCGTCTTAAATCCCCAGATCAGCATGGCAGACGTACTGCGTCCGGAAACCAAATCGAGCATCACCGTATCCGAATCCAATGGGAAAGCGATGGCGTATACCATTGCCCTGGTAGACGAAGGGCTGCTCGACCTCACGCGGTTTAAAACACCGGATCCGCATGCCAGTTTCTACGCACGTGAAGCACTTGGCGTCAAATCATGGGATCTATTTGATCAGGTGCTGGGCGCATGGGGAGGTGATCTGGAACGCATTTTAAGCATTGGTGGCGACGGGGAAATCGACCGGAATGTAAACCCGGCGAAAGCCAACCGCTTCCAGCCCGTGGTCAAATTCCTGGGGCCTTTCACCCTCCGCAAGGGCGGAAAAAACAAACATGACTTCACCCTGCCCCAATACATTGGTTCGGTACGTGCCATGGTAGTGGCCGGACAGGATGGTGCTTATGGCTTTGCGGAAAAAGCGGTTGCCGTGAAGAAGCCGCTTATGCTGCTGGCTACCCTACCCCGTGTAATCGGCCCCGACGAAACATTCAGGCTGCCGCTCACTGTGTTTGCCATGGAAAACAACATCAAACAGGTAAGTCTCGAAGTGACTGCCACCGATGGACTAATCGTGCAAAACGGCAAGCAGACCCTGACCTTCACGCAGCAGGGCGAACAAATGGCCTATGCCTCCATAAAAACCGGCAACAATACGGGTGTTGGCAAATTGCGCGCGGTTGCAAAAAGCGGAAATGAGACGGCGGTGTACGAAGTTGAAATCGACATCCGTAACCCGAATCCGTTCATTACCTCGGTTGAAAAGGCCGAAATCAATGGTAACTCAGCGTGGCAGCGGGACATCGCACCACTGGGTCCCGGCAACGGCAATACCGCCATGGTGGAAATCTCGTCATTGCCGCCGATTAACCTCAGCAAACGGCTCAATTTCCTGATCCGATATCCGTATGGCTGCGTGGAGCAGGTGACATCCAGTGTATTTCCGCAGCTCATGCTCGATCGGTTGGTCGAACTGAAAGAGCAGGAAAAAGCGGCCGTAGACAGAAACATCAAGGCCGGTATCAACCGACTGCGGAATTACCAATTGGCTAACGGAGGTCTTGGTTATTGGCCGGGTGCAAACGAAGCCAATGAATGGGGCACCAACTATGCCGGGCACTTCCTACTGGAAGCGCAGGCCAAGGGATATACGTTACCGGCTGGATTCCTGGAAGCATGGCTGCGCTATCAGCGGAATACGGCTCAAAATTGGGCGCCCGACCAATATAACTGGCGAGGCGGGGATCTGGTACAAGCCTACCGGCTTTACCTGCTTGCGCTCGCAAAGGCACCCGAACTGGGGGCAATGAACCGACTCAAGGAATTCCCTTATCTATCGGATGAGGCAGCCTGGCGACTCGCCGCAGCCTATCAGCTTGCCGGACAGGGCATTGTAGCCAACCAACTGGTTAAAAACCGTCCCACCGAAGGCAAACCCTATGAAAATGCCGGATATACTTTTGGATCGGCACTGCGTGACCGTGCCATGATCCTGGAGACCCTGGATTTAATCGGGCGTCGGCAAGAGGCCGAAAAAGTATTGTTTGCCGTAGCCGCCGGATTGGATAATGACAGTTGGTATAGCACGCAGACTACGGCGTATGCCTTGTTAGCCATCGGCAAATTCGGTGGCCAGAGCGCAGGCAAGAATAACTTCACCTATACGCTTAATGGTAAGTCAAACACCATTTCAGCAACTACGTATGTATATCGCATTCCGATTGACTTCAGCAATAAAAGCAATCAGATACAGGTGCAGAACTCAGGTAACAACAAGCTGTACGTGCGCGTTGTGCGCGAAGGCCAGCTTCCTGCCGGGGAAAATCCACCCCTAAACAACAACCCCGAATTGCTAACCATGAACGTACGGTATACCGACCGGGAAGGAGAAGAAATCAACCCCGGGGCGTTGACACAGGGTACCGATTTCATTGCGGAGGTTACATTGAAGAATACCGGAAGTATGGGGATGTATGAACACATGGCACTTGCCCAGATATTCCCTTCCGGTTGGGAAATTATCAACACCCGGCTCAATGACAATGAATCGGCTCTTCGCTCGTCGCCGGCTACCTATCAGGATATCCGTGACGATCGTGTACTTACCCATTTCAATATCCGGCAGCAGGAGACGCTTACCTACCGCGTATTGCTCAATGCATCGTATGTAGGACGTTATTTCCTGCCCGCAGTAAGTGTAGAAGCGATGTACGATAACCGGATTCAGGCCCTCACGCCAGGGCAATGGGTGGAAGTGGTGGAATAGTGGTCAGTGGTGGAATAGTGGTCAGTGGTCGGTGGTCGGTGGTCGGTGGTGAGGGGTCACCGACCACCGATCAACGCCTGTTCAATCAGCTCGCCGTAAAATGCGGTCTCGGTCATGCCCGCGGCCCGCACTTGCTGGGGAATGAAACTTTGGGCAGTCTGTCCGGGCACGGTATTTATTTCGATGAAATAGAAGTGGTCCGTCTCCCGCTCCAGGAAATAATCGATGCGTACCATACCCTTACAGTTCAAGCGGACGTAAATCGCTTTTACCAATCGTTCCACACGCTCCCGTTGTTCGGATGTCAGGTCTGCAGGTGTTATTTCTTGGGTCAGACCGGGCACATACTTGGCTTCAAAATCGAAAAATTCGCGTTCGGTAATGACTTCTGTTGCCGGTAATACGACAATTTCGCCCGATCGGCGATATACCCCTACTGAAAATTCACGCCCTTTTACAAATTCTTCAACGATCACCTGTTTGCCGGTATTTTCTGCGTTGAATGCCTTCTCAATGGCATCGGCCAATCCATCTTCGGCATTAACCTTGGTCATCCCGATGCTGCTTCCACCGGCGTTGGGTTTGACAAAGTAAGGAAGTGATAGTTCACGGCGTACCAGATCTATGGCATCTGCACGTTCAGCATCAAACAACTGGACGGATTTTGCCAAATACAGTTCGGGAATGCCCGCCAACACCGCCTTGGTATATGCCTTGTTCATGGTCAATGCTGAGGTAAGCGCATCGCAGGAGGTATACGGTAGTCTTACCATATCAAAATAGCCCTGGAGACGTCCGTCCTCTCCGGGCGAACCGTGCACCATAATGAACGCCAGATCAAAACGGATAACCTGGCCATCCATGGGCAATGTAAAATGATCCCGATTGATTACATATTTGACGCCATTATCGCCCACGTGGAACCAGCTATCTGTCGTGATGGTGATTTTATAAATATCGTATTTGGATTGATCCAATTGCCCGTACACAAATTCCGCACTCTTAAAAGAAACTTCGGATTCTCCGGTATATCCGCCGGTTATCAAGGCTATTTTTGTCTTCATGATTCCGCAAACATAGACAACCCACTGTATAAATACAATACCCGCTAGCATTGCTTGTCGCTATTCTTTCGCTACCCTTAATTTACTCCTTATTTACCTTTTATTTACCCCTTTGGTAAAGAACTGGTAAGGGATTGGTAAAGAATTGGTAAGGAAATGGTATAGCGGAGGTAAGGAATTGGTAAAGAAATGGTAAGATCAAGGTAGTGGATTGGTAGCCGAATAGTAAGCAAGAATTAAGGCAGTACTAAGCAAAAGGTAAGCAACAGGTAACAAACAGGTAACCGAAAGGTAAGCCATCGTACACGACACGCAAACTTGCATATCAAAGCAAGTTTATCTAAGTTTGTCGCCTTATCTCCTGTTAATTTGGGGAGGTATAAAACTATGGCGCTAATATTGCTAAACAACAGCTGAATTGCATGTATCCGCCAATTTGATAAGATGAATATGGTAAAATTCTTCCAGTATCTACGAACAGAAACTTTCCGAAGAAATCTCATTGGAGCGTTGATTGGGCTGACCGTTCTTTTTCTAATCATTGTATTCGGCCTTCGTCAATACACCCGACATAGTGAATCTGTCCCCGTACCTGAACTCAAGGGGCTTCTGATTGAGGAAGCCTTAAAAAAACTGGAAGCCCTGGGGTTTGAGTATGATTTAGATTCCATCTATCAGGTGGATGCGAAACCCGGTCTGGTAATCGAGCAGGATCCGGATCCGAATACCAAAGTTAAAAAAAACCGAACCCTGTACCTTACGATCATTACACGTACAGCCCCCGAGGTTGCATTCCCCGAATTATTAGAAAAAACATTTGTAGAGGCCCGTGCGATATTAAACAGCTATGGCCTTAAATTGGGCGATACCACCTACATTCCAGATATTGCGAGGGATGTGGTGCTCGATGTAAAATTCGGTGGGGAACGACTTAATGCCGGACGTCCAATCCCAAAAGGATCAACTGTAGACCTGGTGCTAGGCAATGGGAAAGGAGCCAGTGAAGTTCAGGTACCTGATTTAATCGGACTTACCCTGGAACAGGCCCGTTTTGCGCTGCAAGGCAATTCACTGACCTTGGGTACCGTCAATTACATGGGGTTGATTGCCGACAGCTTGAGCGCAACGGTTATCTCCCAAACTCCAACCCCCGAAGATCCGGCAGTTAGCATCGGTACTCCGATTAATATTGCGCTTGCAAATCAGTGATTGGTGGTGAGTGGTCGGTGGTGAGTGGTCAGCGAACAATTGTGAGAAAAACATGAACAAGAAGAAATTACGATTAACGTTGCTCGCGATCGCCTTTGCGGCGATCATAGTAGGTGGATTGGTTGCCTACAAATACTACAAAGGTTTTTTTGCGCCCAACGTTACCGACAATACGGAGTATCTCTATATCTACTCACACTGGGATTTTGAAGACGTGATGCAAAGCATCGGTGAACTGCAAGCCGTAGATGACACGGCTTCCTTCCGCTGGGCGGCGGGCAAGATGGAATATCCAGAACGTGTGAAACCGGGAAAATACAAATTAGAACCCGGCATGAACAACCGTACGTTAATCAACAAGCTAGGCGGCGGATTTCAGGAACCGGTGAAACTCCGTTTTGAAAATGTCCGGCTTAAGGAAAATCTCGCTGCTGTATTGGCAAACCAACTGGAACCAGATTCCATTGCATTCATCAACCTGTTAAACAACGATAGTTTGGCCTCCAGCTATGGATTTGACACCGAGAATTTTTTCGGTATGTTCATTCCAAACACATACGAGTTCTATTGGAATACCTCCACCGACGCTTTTGCCAAGCGGATGCACGAAGAATACAAAAAATTCTGGAATGACGAACGGAAGGAAAAAGCGGCCGCTCTTAAACTGACCCCGCAACAGGTGAGCGTATTGGCTTCCATCGTAAAAGGAGAGGCACTGCATACGGATGAGATGCCTACCATTGCTGGATTGTACCTCAACAGATTGAACAAAGGAATGCTATTGCAGGCCGACCCTACCGTCATTTTCGCCAATAACGACTTCACCATCAGACGTGTACTTTATCGGCACCTGCGTATGGATTCACCCTACAACACCTATTTGTATCGTGGGCTTCCACCGGGACCCATCATGATGCCAAGCATTGCGTCAATCGACGCGGTACTTAACTATCGGCAACACGACTACCTGTATATGTGCGCAAAGGAAGATTTTTCAGGCTATCATAATTTTGCGGTAACACAGGCCGAACACAACGTCAACGCGCGGAAATTCCAGCAGGCGTTGAATGAACGAAATATCAAGCGCTGATGTATACGTTTGAAACCAAAGTACGGGTCAGGTATGCAGAGACCGACCAAATGGGCTACGTCTATTATGGCAATTATGCTGCATTTTATGAAGTTGGCCGTGTTGAGTTATTCCGTAGCTTGGGATTCTCTTACAAGGCTTTGGAAGACAGTGGTATCATGCTTCCGGTACTCGAATTGCAGTCGAGGTTTCTAAAGCCCGCAAAATATGACGAGGAAATAACCGTAAAAGCATTTTTAAAAGAAAAGCCATCAGTCAAAATCCGATTTGACTATGAATTGTTTAACAAAGGTGGGGAATTACTAAATACGGGCAATACCACCTTGGTTTTTGTTGACATGAAACGCAACAAACCCTGCATGGCCCCTGCTGATTTCCTAGCCAGGCTGCAAGGGTATTTTGATTAACAATGAACTGGGCACATCGAACGTTATTGAAATTTAAACCTTATTTCCAATTCATCGAATGGACTAAGGTCGTCGTACTTCCCGGATTCGGCTCGTTGCCCCTATACACCGTTGCTACGTTCTTTTTCCAGGAAATTGCCAGGGAATCTATCCTCAACAAGGCATCTTCCCTCGCATATAATTTCATGTTGGCCATTTTCCCGGGTATCATTTTCCTGTTTACACTGATTCCCTATATACCAATTGATAATTTCCAGGAACAGTTGCTCGATTTTATGGAAGTAGTTATGCCCGAAAATGCATTCCTTACCGTTGAGTCAACGCTGGAAGATATCGTAAAAAACCAAAATAGCGGATTGCTATCCATCGGTTTCATACTGGCTACCTTCTTTGCTACCAATGGTGTCAGCTCATTGATGCTCGCCTTCAACAAGGCGTCGTTGATTATTGAAAGCCGCAGTTGGGGGCATCAACGCTTGGTAGCCATAGGCTTGACGTTAATGATTATCATCGCCCTCGCAGTTGGGATGACCATTTTTACGGCCGCAGGCTACGTCATCCGATATTTGCAAGATAACATCGAAATCAATGCGGCGTTCTGGGGGTTTATCATTACAGCATCCCGTTGGCTTATTTTATTTGGCATTTACTTCTTTACGGTCAGCATTCTTTACAAATTCGGTCCGGCTTCCTCTAGAAAATGGAAGCTGTTCAGTCCGGGAGCTATGCTGGCTACGATATTGGCTATCCTGACATTTTCCGGATTTGCGTTTTATATCAATAACTTCAATGCATATAACAAATTGTATGGATCAATAGGCACGTTGATTGTAATCATGATTTGGTTATACCTCAACTCACTGATCCTGCTGGTGGGTTTTGAACTAAACGCCAGTATTGCACTTTCCAAACAGAGTATTAAGATCGTAAGACCACGTAAGTTCAACACTTTCAAATCTGATACAGCCTCAGAAAGCACCCCGGCAAACCATTCCAGGCACTTCAATTAATTTTTCGTTGCAAATAAATTTTTTGCCTTACTTTTGCTTGCTTAAAAGCACCATGAAACGTCGCTGTTATGACCGTATCTCGGCACATCAGCCATTTTAACCATGAAAAAAAACACGAAGAAGACTCCTAAGATAAGAATTATATTGCTATGTGGTTTTGTAATCTCATTTTTATTCATTGGAACCGTTTTCGTATACCAATATGGCCAATACCGTGCACTTGAAAAACGGCTCAGCGACGCGTACAAAATTCAGCAAGTTGGCTCCGAAGGCCTGAATTATCTGTTTTCGACCTATAGTGAGGCTGAGAATACGTTCAGATTATACACCCTGGAATTCAGCGACAGCAGTTATCACGCATACCTCAATAAACTCAATCTGCTAAAAAGCTTTGTCGATTCATTGCAGTCGTTTCCTTTTGCCCGCAACCCACTCAACAATCCTGCACTCAAAGTGGCAGACCAACAAAAAATTGCCCTGGAATTTGCGTCGCTCAAAAAACGGCTGGATCATCTGGTACTGCATACCAGTGATTCGCTGAGTCTGCTAACTCACGCCATTTCGCTGAGACCCATTCCCAAGCGTGAAATTGAATCGGTAGTTGACCATGTGTTAACAGATACCACGCGGAAAGTTTCTGTCGATACCATCGTCAGAAAACGCCCCAATTTATTTAAGCGGATTTTCAACTCGAAAGACGACACCATTGTACTCACCCGTGAGCACAATGAATTTGATGTAGAACGGGTAACTGTACTCAAGAAAAATCTTTCTTCCGCTCAACATGAGATTGAGCAATCCTATGTAAATACCATTGATGAACTACGAAGCACATTTTTGAAACTACAAGGCAAAGAAAGGCAACTTGTCACAACTAACTTCGATTTATTAAATGAGCTTAAGGAGAGCATGGAAATCATTAAAACACTTGATGTCTATGCGTTACGTCAAGCGGAGGAAAATAATTTTTCGCTTTACCGCAAGAATGTAGACCTGTTTGGCAAGCAGTTGATATTTGCCTTGATACTTATGCTGGCTATGATTATTGCGCTGGTGTATTACCAACTTTATTCAACTTCCTACGAGCGTAGGCTCCGTGTGGAAAAAGACTATGCGGCAAAGCTTGCAGAAGAAAAAACGAGTGTTCTCGCAAACATAAGCCATGAAATACGTACTCCACTCAATTCGTTGCTGGGCGTTGTGGATTTATTAAAAAACCGTGCAAAGTCGGATACCATCGATGGGAAACTCATTGATTCTGCATACTACAGCATCAACATCATCAGCAATAACATTACAGATATACTAAGCCTAAGTAAACTGGAAGCATCCAACAAAGGCAACATTGTGCTGGAGTATTTTTCTCCGAACCGCATCTTCCAGGAATTGATAACCCTGCACGAAAACCAGGCAGAATTGAAGGGTCTTCAACTGGCAACCGAGATCAATGTGGATCCGACGCTCAGCATATTAAGCAACGAATTCAGGGTAAAACAGGTCGCGTCCAATTTTTTGAGCAACGCTATCAAATATACGCAGAAAGGCAAAATTACGTTCCGCGCTTCGCTATCCGTAACAAGCAACGGCCAACGCCTACACTTGGAGGTAGAAGATACAGGCATCGGAATCAGCGAACAGGACCGGCGTCAGGTATTCCGGAAATACTTCACGACCAATCCGAATGCCGGTGGCATTGGCTTAGGGCTGTATATAACGAAAATCATGGTCGAAGAATTAGGGGGCAACATCGGCGTGAAAAGTAAATCGACCCCGGGATCCATATTCTTCGCGGAGATTCCCTATTCTGATAGCCGGATGGAGGCTCATGCACAACGCAAGGCAACCTTACCGGATCTGCCACCGGGTCTCCGTTTGCTCGTTGTGGACGACAACCCGATAAACATATTGCTGATGAAACAATTCTTCAAAGGAGTCGGAAACGTCCACACGGTCAATAACGGGGAAGACGCGTTGACTCTAATGAACGATCAGCCGTTCGATCTGGTCATTACCGATATCCATATGCCCGGAATGAGCGGAATAGAGCTGCTTGAAAAAATAAGGAGCGATAAACGTTTCAACACCATGAAGGTACTGGCTATTTCCGCGGATATGTCTACGTTGAAATACGCTGAGGAAACCCAGGCCGAGGCCTTTTTTGATGGCTTTATCGAAAAACCGTTTACCGAATCTGAGATTGTGAAAACGATTCTAAAAGCACTTTCCTGATTGCACCGAATCGGTATATCGGCATAAAAAATCCCCGGTTCATCCAACCGGGGATTTTAGTGACAAATTTGTCTGGTCTTTATTGCTGTATAGGTGCCACGATGGTGGTATCGCCCGATCGATCTCCCGTATCCGTAACCGGACCGTTTTCGGGCGCTTTGTCAATCAGCTCCATGAATTGGTCAAGCTTGGGTGTAATGATAATTTGGGTACGACGGTTCCGTGTTTTTCCACTTTCGGTATCGTTGCTTGCAATGGGATTGTATTCACCCCGTCCTGCAGCGGTGAGGCGCTTGGGATCTACTCCATAATCGTTTTGTAACGCCTGAACGACCGATGAGCCACGCAACACACTTAAATCCCAATTATTACGGATGTTAGGCTGTGAAATGGGTACATTGTCGGTATTACCTTCCACCAGTACGTCATAATCTCTGTAATCCATGATAATCTTCGCAATCTTGCTGAGTGTCTCGCCTGCCCGGTCTGATATTTCATAACTTCCGGATTTATACAACATGTTATCTGACAACGAAATATAAACTACCCCTTTCAGCACCTGCACGTCTACATCCTGCATTTCTTCCCGGCTCAACGAGCGGGTCAGCCGATTGGTAAGCACTAGGTTCAGTGAATCGCTTTTATTCTTGGTATTCACCAAATGTTGGATATACCGGTTGGAAGCGTTTATCTCATCTACCAATTTGGAGATATTCACATTTCCTTGATTAGAGGAAGTAAGACACTGATTGAGTGCTTCCTGCAGCGATTTCACATTAGCCCGTTCCGACGCAATCTGATCTTCTATACTGGTTAGGCGTGTATTTGCGGATGATAATTGCTGTTGGCTCTCCTGATACTTTTGATTTAACGCTTGTTCCTTTGTACGCATTTCGTCGTAACTTGCCTGCAACGACCGAAATTTCTTGTTGCTTACACATCCCGACAAAAGCAATGTCACCCCCATAAAGGCGATACTTGCGTATATTGACAATCGTTTCATAAAATCTCCTTTTTTAATGATCTAATATGATCTATGCCAACTTGATGCCAAAAATGTTTTTAAAATAATAACTCCCTATAAATAAAAGTTTTTCGTACCTTTGCAATCCCGATAAAAATCGGGAAAAAGGAGAAAAATGAATTAATGGCAAAAAAACAAGAAGCAGAAAAGGAATTAGCAGCAAAAAAAGCTGAACTTCAAGACGCCGAGGACACCTTGGTGAAGGAGAAGGAGGACATTGAGTCGGAAGCCGATTCGAAGTTCATCGACGAAATCAAATCAACCACCTGGAACACGCCCGACGACGATTTTGATTGGGACAAGGATGAAAAGGGATTTGGCAATTACAGCGACGAAGAGCGGGCCAAATTGGAAAACCTCTATGCAGGTACCTTCAATTCTGTGAACAAAGGTGAAATTGTACAGGGCACCGTTGTATCCATCAACAATAAGGATGTGGTACTTAACATCGGTTTCAAGTCGGATGGTTTGGTATCCCTTTCTGAATTCCGCGACACACCGGATTTGAAAGTAGGCGATGTGGTTGACGTATTCGTTGAGTCACAGGAGGATGCTAACGGACAATTGGTGCTTTCGCGTAAACGTGCTAAGACCCAAAAATCTTGGGAAGAGATCAACGAAGCCCTGGAAAATGACACCATCATCGATGGCTTTGTAAAAAGCCGGACCAAAGGTGGTCTTATTGTAGACATCAAGGGTGTGGAAGCCTTCTTGCCCGGGTCTCAAATTGATATTAAACCAATCCGCGACTACGACATCTATGTGGGCAAAACCATGGAATTCAAGGTAGTTAAAATCAACCATGAATTCAAGAATGTGGTCGTTTCGCACAAAGTCCTTATCGAGGACGATTTGGAAAATCAAAAGACCGAAATCGTTTCCAAACTCGAAAAAGGACAAGTATTGGAAGGTACCGTCAAGAACATTACCGATTTCGGCGTATTCATCGATTTGGGTGGCGTAGATGGTCTGCTGCACATTACCGATATTTCCTGGGGCCGCATCGAGCATCCGAAGGAAGTACTGCAGCTTGATCAGACCGTCAATGTCGTTGTGCTCGACTTTGACGACGAAAAGAAACGTATCGCTCTTGGCTTAAAGCAATTGACCGAACACCCTTGGGAATCCTTGGATCCGTCATTGGAAGTAGGCTCAAAGGTAAAAGGCAAAATTGTGACCGTAGCCGATTACGGTGCTTTCCTCGAAATCACACCAGGTGTAGAAGGATTGATCCACGTATCGGAAATGTCCTGGTCTCAAAATCTGCGTAGTCCGTCGGAGTTCCTGAAGGTGGGCGACGAAATAGAAGCTCAAATTCTCACACTGGACCGCGACGAACGCAAAATGAGCCTGGGCATCAAACAATTGACGCCCGATCCGTGGAAAAATATTGCTGAACGCTACCCCATAGGCTCTAAGCAAAAGGCCGTGGTGAAAAACATGACGAACTTCGGTGTGTTTGTAGAATTGGAAGAAGGAATTGATGGATTGGTTCACATATCCGACCTCTCCTGGTCTAAGAAAATCAATCACCCGAATGAGTTCACCAAAGTAGGTGAAGAATTAGAAGTGGTTGTCTTGGAACTTGATGAAGAAAACCGGAAGCTGAGCCTCGGCCACAAGCAGTTGGAAGAGAATCCATGGGATACTTTTGAAACTGTTTTCACCTTGGATTCCATTCATCAAGGAACGGTAATCAAAGTAGGCGAAAAAGGAAACATTGTATCTTTGCCGTATGGTGTTGAAGGGTTCTGCCCCGCTAAACACAGCGTAAAGGAAGATGGAAGCGTCTTGAAGTTGGACGAAACAGCCGACTTCAAAATCATCGAATTCAATAAGGACAACAAACGGGTAGTAATTTCACACTCCCGCATTTGGGAAGACCAACGGGCAGAAGCACGTATGGAAGAATTCAATAACCGCAAGAAAGAAGCCAAAGCTGCTTCATCTGCCGTGCGGAAAGTGAAAGATTCTGTGGAGAAATCTACGTTGGGAGATCTCGATGTTCTTGCACAACTGAAAGAACAGTTGGAAGACGAAGAAAGCGCTAAAAAAGCAAAAAAATAATCGTCATAACGTGACCATTATACTCCCCACTCCCGAAAAAGGAGTGGGGATTTTTTTTGCATAGTCGAAATTAATCTGTAATTTGGTTCAAGGAGATTACCTAATAAGTACAATCCCAAAAGTACCGCATGGCCCAGGCAAAAAACAAAACGGTTGAAACTACCGATAGCGTAGTTGAATTTCTCGATTCTGTCGTGGATGAAACCAAACGGAAAGATAGTTTGCGTCTCGTTGAAATCATAAAAACCGAAACCGGCTTCGAACCCCGTATGTGGGGAGCCAGTATCATTGGGTTCGGAAGTTACCATTACCGCTACGAGAGCGGACGAGAGGGAGAGGCACCCTTGGTAGGCTTCTCTCCCCGAAAGAATGAACTAGCGCTTTACCTTGCGCATAATTTTGACGGAAGGGAAGAATTACTTCGCAAGTTTGGTAAACACAAAGGCGGAAAAGCCTGCATCTATGTAAAGAAATTGACAGATATTGATGAAGGTATACTGAGACAAATGATCACAGCCTCAGTAAGTTGGACACGGAAAAAATATCCGGCCAGCTAGCCGCTATGCAAACAAAACCGTAGGTACTGGGGGCGTCTCCACCCCCAGTCTAACGTTATCCGATAATTGCATTAAGTGTTGCACTCGGCCGCATAGCCCTGACAGCCAACTGGTCATCGGGAGAATAGTATCCGCCGATATCCTGTGGCTTGCCCTGTGCACCGATCAATTCTTCATTGATTTTGCTTTCATTTGCTTTCAATTTTTCCGCAATCGGTGTAAACTGAGCCTTCAGTTCCGCATCCCGATCCTGTGAAGCCAGCGCCTCCGCCCAGTAGCATGCCAGGTAAAAATGCGATCCCCGGTTATCCAATTGACCCACTTTCCGGGCTGGCGATTTATCATTTTCCAAAAACTTCTCGGTAGCCTTATCCAGTGCCTCAGCCAGCACCAGTGCTTTGGTGTTGCCCTGAGTTTGCCCCACATGTTCCAATGACACAGCCAACGCAAGAAACTCACCCAACGAATCCCAACGCAGGTACCCCTCCTGAAGAAATTGCTCCACATGTTTAGGGGCAGATCCACCGGCTCCGGTTTCGAACAAACCACCGCCATTCATCAAGGGAACAATAGACAACATCTTGGCGGAAGTACCCAATTCCAGAATCGGGAATAAATCGGTCAGGTAATCCCGCAGTACATTGCCCGTCACGGAAATGGTATCCTCTCCCCTACGAATGCGTTCCAATGAGAATTGGGTAGCCGCTATGGGATTCAAAATACGAATATCCAATCCATTCAAATCGTATTCTTTCAAATAGGTATTAACCTTTTCTATAATTTGGCGATCGTGTGCACGATTTTCATCCAGCCAGAATACGGCCGGTGTATTGGATAACCGCGCGCGGTTCACCGCAAGCTTTACCCAATCACGGATCGGCGCATCCTTCGTTTGGCACATCCTGAAAATATCACCGGTTTCCACCTGTTGGGCCATCAATACATTGCCATCCGCATCGATCACCCGGATGGTTCCCTTACCCGTGGCCTGGAATGTCTTATCGTGCGAACCATACTCTTCGGCCTTCTGAGCCATAAGTCCCACATTGGACACCGACCCCATGGTTGACGGATTGAACGCACCATGTATTTTACAGTCCTCAATAGTTGCTACGTATACACCGGCATACGAGCGGTCCGGAATAAGCGCGAGGGTATCTTGCAATTCCCCTTTTTTATTCCACATCTTTCCGGAACTGCGTATCATGGCCGGCATGGATGCATCGACGATCACATCCGAAGGTACATGCAGGTTGGTGATACCTTTATCCGAATTAACCATCGCTAAGTCCGGCCCGTTTTCAATCGCTTCAGCCAACGCTGCTTTCACCTCCTCTTCTTGTGCATGGCCGGAAATTTTTGCATAAACATCTCCCAACCCATTCCGCGTATCCACACCGAGTCGAGCAAACAGGTCAGCATATGCAGCAAACACATCGCTAAAATATACCTCGACAATGGCACCGAAAATAATCGGATCGGATACCTTCATCATGGTTGCCTTGAGGTGGGCAGATAACAATACCCCTGCTTCTTTAGCTGCCTTAATTTCCGTGGCCACAAAGTTTTTCAATGCGCGGATGCTCATCCGCGACGAATCGATTACCTCCCCTTCCAATAACTTCGCAGGTGCTTTTAAGGACGTTACAGCACCATCTTCCCCAACAAATTCAATCGCAAAAGTTGTTTCCTGTGGTACAGTGACCGACTGTTCACTTCCGTAAAAATCACCATCGGACATCGAGGCTACCTGAGTTTTGGAATCAGCCGTCCAAGCACCCATGGAGTGCGGATGTTGCTTAGCATAATTTTTAACGGCACGCGGTGCGCGGCGGTCGGAATTTCCCTCCCTCAATACCGGATTGACCGCAGATCCCAATACTTTGGCATATTGTGTTTTGATTGCCTTCTCTTCTTCATTCTTTGGCTCTTCGGGATAACTCGGCACCGCAAACCCCTTTGCCTGCAGCTCGGCAATTGCCGCTTTCAACTGCGGTATAGAAGCTGAGATATTGGGCAATTTAATGATGTTTGCCTCGGGTGTGGTGGCTAATTGACCCAGTTCAGCCAACGCATCTCCCGATTTTTGACTAGCTGTCAAATACTCGGGAAAGTTGGCAAGAATCCGTCCTGCCAATGAAATATCTTTTTCAACGACCGCTATGCCAGCCGGAGCCGTGAAAGCTTTGACGATAGGCAAAAATGAATACGTGGCCAACAAGGGGGCCTCATCTGTTTTGGTGTAATGAATTTTGGCGTTTTCAGACATAGTCTCTGTATAACAATATTAAGGGTTTGATGCTTTATGCCATTGAGCGGCCACAAACTTAGCTAAAATGCGTTGCATTCACGAATGCGTAGTTAAAAAAACAATGACAATTCATCCCCTATCAGGGAATCTGTCGATAGAAGAGATTTTAGCTCAAATAATATTTATCACCATTCACCTTCAGCTTTCCTTCGTCAAGACGCTTTCGGACAAATGCCAAACGGGTTTCCTCATCACCGGAAAGCATACGCGTAACAAGCTTATCGATCGTCGCGGGGCCTTCGGCCAATATTTCGACCAGTTCGCCCATTAATTTATCCTCCAGACCTTCGGTCTTCTCCGCTTTCAGGCAAAGGTCGCAAATCCGGCAGTGCTCGGGTTTATATTCACCAAAATAAGCTAATAGAAATCTACTGCGGCATTTCCGGTCGTCCACATAGTTAAGAACCGCGTCCATCTGCTCCCGTTTCATTTCTTTCCGTTCGCGGATGTATTGGCTATCAATATGTAGCCGCTTGCTGTCTGCCCGGGGCCTCAAATACTGGATTTGCGGACTATCTGTTTGCGGAAGATAACTGATCACCTCACTTTTTTTTAGGTATTCGAGCATTTCAGCAATCACTGACACGGGCTTGCCCAACCGCCTTGCTATCTCCGATTCGCGGACGGGAACGAAATGATCAAATGCACCGCCGTGACTCCGAAGAATAGCCTTTATCAATCCGTCGTAGGCCGCATTTTCAACTTGGTACCGATACAAGTCCGGCTGACTGACTTCAAATTTAATGCGTGACGGCAAATATACGGCCTCACTTACACTGATCCATCCATCCCGTTCAAGGAATTTCAATGCGCTCAATGTCATTAGAGCATCCAGCTTATAACGGCTGCAAAAATCGGCCACATCAAAATCAATCGTTAGTCCCTCTCCCGCTTCATAGGCCAATTGATAGTAATTGGCCAACTGCTGATATACTTGCCGGATGTAGTCTATCGATGGAAAGCTCAGTTGGTATTTTTTCTGCAATTGGTCGCGGTCGCTTTGGTGATAAAGCAGTACGGCATACGCTTTCTTTCCATCACGTCCTGCGCGGCCCGCTTCCTGATAATAGGCTTCCAGCGATTCCGGCAGGTCTAAATGTATGACGAAACGGACATCAGGTTTGTCAATGCCCATACCAAAAGCATTTGTCGCTACAATTACCCGTATGTCGTTGTTTTTCCATGCTTCCTGTTTACGTGCCCGGTTCGGAGTTTCCAGACCTGCGTGGTAGAAGTCTGCAGAAATTCCTTCGTTCAACAGAATCCGGGTTACTTCCTGTGTCTCCCGGCGGTTGCGCACATAAATGATGCCGCTTCCGCCCAGTTTTCGGATGATACGCAGCATACGGCTTGTCTTATTCTCTTCATCAAAAGCCATATAAGCCAGATTCTCCCGAAAAAAACTCTTTTTCAGCACATTGTATTCCCTGAAAGAAAGCTTTTGTTGGATATCATCGACCACTTTAGCCGTTGCAGTCGCGGTAAGTGCTAAAAAAGGAACGCTGGGATGCAAGGAACGTAATACAGCAACATCCAGGTAAGAAGGTCTGAAATCATACCCCCACTGCGAAATACAATGGGCCTCATCCACCGCAAATAGGTTGACATTCATATACCGGATTCGCTCGCGTACGACGTCGCTCTTCAGTCGCTCGGGTGAGAGATACAGGAATTTAACAGGTCCATAGACACAATTGTCAAGTGCGATATCTACTTCCCGTTTCGTCATCCCCGAAAAAATCGCCACCGCCTCGATGCCCTTAGCTTTCAGATTTTCAACTTGGTCTTTCATCAACGCGATGAGTGGGGTTATGACGATGCAGATTCCTTCTTTCGCTAATGCGGGCACCTGAAAGCAAACAGACTTCCCTCCTCCCGTAGGCATCAACGCCAGGGTATCACGCTCGTCAAGTACCGACTGAATGATCTCTTCCTGCAACGGGCGGAACGATTCATGATGCCAGTACTTGCGAAGAATTTCAACGGTGTTCATGATGACGGGCTTATCTGCAGTCCAAAAATACACAAAATTTCTTTGCCCCGATTCAGTCAGGCAATGTAAGGGTCCAAGCAAAATTGTCTTTCAATACGTAAATGGGAATATCATTGGCTTCGGCTTCTTGTACCAAACGATCAACCGTAAAGCGGTGATTGGAGCCATCAACCACCAATTGCTTACAACGGATGTTTTTAATAAGTCTTTCCAATGAAACCCGGGGATTGTTTCTAATCAACAATATATCTACTTCGAGTTGTGCACCGTAGGTTTTATCCTCATCGTATACCATAAGCCGGGTATCACCGAATTGTATAACCCGGTCTTTTACATAGACGCTTTCGGTACGATAGCTGCTATCTTGCTGGACCAAATGAATGCGATCGGTTGACACCCGGCGTTCCAACCCAGGCAGTACCCTGTACTGGATGGTCCGGTTGTCCAACGATCCCAAATTACTATATATCCATGCATCTCCATTGCCGATCAGTCCGACGGCGATATCCCGCTTCACATTGAAGACAATGATTTCACGTTGACTCTGTCGTTGAAAACCGGTGATTGTGGATGTGCACACCATTAGGGCAATCGCAATCAAAGTACCATAGAACCACGATTTGCTCCGATTTACCATCATGAGGGTAATCGAAAAAAACAGCAAGTAAATCAATAGGCTATCCCACACACCGATCCAAATACCCCTGACGGTTGCCATAGGCAATTGTTCGATGCGGTATAACACGGCATTGACAAATAAAATTGTCTTTTCTAACAACACCCCCACCCAAGTAGCCCATATACCCGCCGGCAAAATCAGCAGGACAAACCCCAGATACATAATAGCGCTTGCAGGCAACGCGATAAATAGGTTAGCCACTAAAAAATACATTGGAAATTGATGGAAATAATAGGTAGCCAGCGGCCCGGCACCCGCTTGGGCCGACACAGACATGCCGATATAATTACCAAGTGGTCTCACCAGGCGATGGTTGGATGCCAAAATTGCCTGCCACAGAGGAGCCATAAAAATAATACCTAATACCGCGAGATAAGACAACTGAAATCCGATATCTGCAATAAACTTGGGCTCATACAGCAATAAGAAAAATGCCGATGCAGAAATGCTGTTATAAATTCTGTTTTCTTGGTTAAACGCCGACGCAGCCATCACAAAACTGATCATCATAGCAGCACGCAATACCGAGGGTGAAAATCCGGTAAGCGCCGCATAGCTCCAAACGGCTATAAGTAAAATGATAAACTTCACCAATCGCAGCTTCCTTTTGCCATCCATCCATCCCATCAACTTGGAAAACAACCAAAACACGATCACGACATGCATGCCCGATACACTCAGCACATGAATGGTTCCGGTGTTGGAAAATGCTTGGAGCAGCTCCTCACTTAAATCGGCCCGGTAACCCAAAATCAATGTGGATGCCACAGAAAGCGCATCTTTGTCAGGCAGATACCGTTCAAACTTAGTAACGAGGCTCTTTCGCCATTTGAGTGCCGTTGCTACAAGTGGATTGCCTTTCCCTGCGCCCAGTTTCCGTACTTCAGTGGATGAGAGATACCCTTGGTGCCATATATCTTTATTTGCTAGGTAACGACGGTAATCCAACTGCCCGGGGTTATAGGGTGGCGGCACCTCCTGATACCGGGCAGGAATGAGAAGTTCATCGCCGTAGGCAACGGTGGGTGTTGATAAACTATCAGGCGAGGCGAGCGTGATCATCAATTTGCCGGTTACATTTGTGACGCCTTCTCTGCCATATGCCTGTATAACTTCCAATGGGAACCGCAAATAACCGTTGTTGACTGCTGGTTCATCCACTACCCTTCCAATCAAGGCACGATATTCGCCACGACTGAAATGTAAGCGGTCGATTTCGGGATGCGTCTGCCAGGCCGACCGGCATCCCCAGGTAAAAAAGATCAACAGGATTAAAAACCCCATGAAGCCATAATAGCGTTGCCGCCGTAACCATGTGTATAAAACCATGTACACAAAGGTGGCTATGGCACCTACCTGTACTCCATTTATTACTGCATATGTATTCCAGTGTGGCTCACATAGATAGCTTGCCGTTATCCCCGCGCCGAGGGCCATCAGGAAACGGGCAAAAGGAACATGACCTTTTTCGATAGGAATGGGTTGTTTCATTTGAAAAAGCCAATTTAAGAAATTCGGTTTAATTTTTGCTTTTTCCTAATTCGGAAAGTTTTAGGCATCTTCGCTAAACCTTTTGAGAGGCACTATGTTTATCGTACTAAAGGGAAGCTTAAATTACTTAAATAGACATTGAATAAAATAGGCAGGATAGCAATTAAAACACTCCTCTGGATTATCGGAGGAGTCATCGGTCTTATATTGCTTGTTTTTATACTCATCCGCATTCCCGCCATCCAAAACTACATGGTCCAGAAAGTCACGTCGTACCTGGAAAGCAAAATCAAGACCCCCGTCCGGATCGCCCAGGTAAGCCTGGATCTTCCCAAAATGCTGGTTCTCGAAGGGGTTTATTTCGAAGATCAGTCAAAAGATACGCTGCTGGCAGGCGAAAAGCTGAGGGTAGACATCAGTATGCTGAAGCTATTGAAAAATACCGTCGAAATCAGTCAGATCGATCTGCAGGGCATTACAGCCAAAATAAACCGGACGTTACCCGACAGTTCGTTTAATTTCGATTACATCATCCGGGCTTTTGTCAGCGAACAGGATGAACCGGCATCTCCGGATAGTTCCGCCCCGATGAAATTTGACATCGACAGGGTAAACCTCAACCGTATCCGTTTCCTGTACCGGGATGAAGTGATCGGCATGGCCGCAGAAGTCAATCTCAATCACTTAGATACCCGCATTGAAACGTTTGATCTGGAAGACAACATGCATTTCGGCATACCCCGAATCAATATAAATGGACTGCAGGGTTCGGTCAGGCAATGGGCGGTCGCCGCGTCCGAAGAAACGCCGGATGCCGATGACTTTGGCCTACCCGATACCACTGAATCGGCTTTGCTACCCGATTTGGACTTCGAAACGTTTAACCTATCTGAGATAGACTTCGCGTACGCAGACGAAGCCAGTGCTCTAGATACCCGATTCAAGATCAATAAACTATTGGCACGGCTAAACAGACTGGATCTCAATAAAGAAATCGTGGATATCCGTGAAATCGATTTGGATGGATCGGACTCGCGCATTTTCTTTGGGCAGGTGGCGCGTCCCACTGCTCCCGCTGCTGCTGACTCATCTGCCGGTGCACCCATTAATTGGCGGGTAAACGCAACGTCGATCCGGATTGCCAACACCGATTTTTCGTTTGAAGATGCAAACCAACCTCGTATACCCAACGGATTTGATTACGGTAACATCGGGATTACGGGCCTTGAAGGGGAATTGACCGATCTCTTTTATTCGGCCGATACCATCCGCGGACAGGTATCCGGATTGAAAGCCGAAGACCACAGTGGATTCGTACTGAACCGGCTACAAACGGATTTTATTTATACAAACCAAGGTGCAGAACTAGACGACCTGTATGCAGAAACACCTCATACACTGATCCGCGATTACCTAAAGGTTCGTTATCCTTCACTGGAAACCATCACCGAACGACTGGGTGAAATTGAGCTGACAGCCGATATCAAAGAGAGTCACCTGGGTATGGAAGATGTGTTGTTTTTCGTACCCGATCTCGATACCATGGAGGTGATGAAACCACTTTGGGCACATACGTTTTATATCAATACCGAGATCAACGGACGACTGGACGACCTTCATATTCCAAACCTGGAAATTACAGCGCTCGACAAGACGCGCATTGCTGCTGAAGCAACCATCAAAGGCTTGCCGGATGTTGATCAGTTTACCATCGATCTCAACCTACATGAATTGACTACTGGAAAAGGTGATCTGGACCGCTTGATTGCAAAAAGTATGCTGCCGGACAGCATCAATTTCCCGCAAGATATTCAGCTTGTCGGAACCTTTAACGGCGGACTGAACAGCTTCCAAACCGACATGCAGCTCCGCACGACAATGGGTAATGCCAGTGTGGACGCAGACTACCAAGCCAATGCTCAAACGCGCGATACTACATACAATGCGCAGCTAAGTATCCAGGACATTGATATCGGAAAGCTGATGAAAATGGATTCGGTATTGGGTAAAATATCGTTTGCCGCCCATGCCAAAGGTTCAGGATTGGATCCGGCCACGGCCGTAGCGGATATACAGGGAAAACTGATCAGCCTGGAGGCGATGGGATACGAATATACGGACATTGGCATCAATGCAACCGCAAAAAGTGGCGACATCACGGCAGCCGTCACCAGTGATGACCCGAATATTAATTTTGACCTGGATGCACATGCAGATATGCGCGACCGGTATCCAAAAGTAGCTATCAACATGATGGTAGACAGTATCAACCTTAAGAATCTCCACCTGATGGACGACGAACTCCGTTATCATGGCCGCTTGGTTGCCGATTTTGAAACTGCGGATATAGACTATCTGAACGGGACCGTTGACATCGTCAACTCTTCCATTGCCTACAACGACGAACGTTATACACTGGACACCGTAAGGCTGCGGGCGGTGGCACAAGACAGTTCAAACTTGCTGCAACTGCACTCTGAATTCTTAAATGCCCACATGGTCGGCAATTACAAACTAAGTGAATTAAGTTCTTCCATACAGGACATTATCGCCGTTTATTATCAACCGGATTCCATCGCTCCCGTACATGAGTATGCGCCCCAGCAATTTGATTTCAGTGCGCAGTTCACCCGTTCACGGTTTATACGGGGCTTGGTACCCGATCTTACCGAAATGGATGATGTGACGTTGGATGGATCGTTTAACAGTGCAGATAAGTTGCTGCTCGTCAAAGCGGTTGCTCCTCATATTGTGTATGCGGGTACAACCGTCGATGATGTCGGGTTTGACATCAATACCTATGACAGCACCCTTTATTATAACGCCTTGATCAACCGGATTGGTGTTGGGAACATCGAGCTCACCAACACCCTGCTCAGTGGAACTGTGCAACACAACGAATTGGATTTTGGCCTATGGATCAAAGACAACGCGGATAAGGAACGCTACCATTTGGGAATGGGACTTAAAGTGGACGCCGGCAATTTTCTGTTCAATCTGAAGGAGGATGGCCTCATGCTTAACTATGACCGGTGGCAGGTTGATCCCGAAAATGCAATCACCTTTGGGAATGATGGGCTTCGTGTACACCAGTTCATCCTGAGTAACAGCGGACAGGAAATGACCCTGCAATCTAAGGACTCGACGCTGAATGCACCTTTGGACCTGGTTTTCAAAAATTTCCGGATCGAAACTTTCAGTAAAATGCTGGAAAGCGACGTACTTGACATGGGAGGTGGCATCAACGGGACGGCAACCGTATCACGGCTCGAAACCTCGCCGGTATTTGTGTCAGACATCACGATCGACCGGTTTTACTTTGGATCTGATACGGTAGGTGATATCAACCTTAAGGTAAACAATGAACGTGAAAATGTGTTCGCCGCCGATATCAGTATCACCGGCAATGGAAACGATGTCAAGCTCACGGGCGACTTTATCAGCCCCCCTGGCGGAACCTCTCAACTGGACTTCGTATTAAACGTCAACCCCCTATCCATGCATACGCTGGAGGCTTTCAGCCTGGGTTACCTACGCAATACTTCCGGTGCCATTAACGGCAAACTCAACATCACGGGCGCGCCGGATCAGCCCCGTATCAACGGTGCACTCAACTTTGATAAGGCGAGTCTCAACGTGGCCATGCTGAATGCAACTTTCGACTTAGATGGTCAGCGTATTAATTTCAACGATAACGGACTGCGTTTTAATCGGTTCCAGCTCAAAGACAGCAAAGGCAATACAGCTGTGCTGGACGGAACGGTCAATACAAAGACCTATACGGATTATGCATTTGGACTGACACTTAAGGCTAATGATTTTCAGGTATTGAATTCTACCCAGCAGGATAATGACATGTATTATGGCCTCCTGTTCATATCTACTAACCTGAATATAACAGGCAATATGGAAAGTCCGTCAGTAAGCGGCACATTGCGCGTAGAAGACAAAACTGATGTGACTTTTGTTTTGCCTAATGATGATCCCGGGATGGTGGACAGGCAGGGCATTGTACGTTTTGTGGATAGAGGAGATACCACACAGACAAACGTATTCGCGGGAGTCGATTCACTTACACATACCGAATTGAGCGGCATCAACCTCTCCGTCAACATCGCTACGGATAAGAATGCGGCGTTTACCGTGGTAATTGACCCGGGAAGCCAGGATGCTTTGAAGATTCAGGGTACAGCCGAGCTGAATGCAGGAATGGCCCCAAGTGGGGATATTCGGCTCACAGGTACGTATACGGTTGAATCCGGCAACTATTCGTTCTCTTTCGGACCGGTGAAGCGGCTTTTTGAATTTCAAAAAGGCAGCACGCTCACCTGGTCGGGCGATCCGATGGACGCGCGTCTGAATATTACCGCGGTTTACAAACTGAAAGCCCCTACACTGGAACTCGTACAGGCGCAAATCGGAAACCAACAGTCTGGTCTCTATAAACAGCGGATACCGTTTGATGTAAAACTGCAAATTACGGAACAACTCTTTCAGCCTCAACTGAAATTTGACATTGATTTGGATGAAAACAATGCCGTGGCTTCCCAGGACGTGGTAAGCCGAGTCAATACCGGATTAACGCAGCTACGTGAAAATGAGTCTGAAATGAACAAGCAGGTCTTCTCACTCATTGTATTGGGGCGCTTCATGGCTGCGAACCCATTTGAAAGTCTCTCCGGAGGTGGAGGTGCCGAAGCCATCGCACGCAGTACCGTAAGTTCCTTTTTAAGTAGCCAGCTTAATCGGTTGGCGGGCGACCTGATACAAGGAGTTGAATTCGACTTCAACCTGCAATCCGAAGAGGATTATTCCATGGGAACCGGACAGAATCGGACCGACCTGAACGTTGGTGTATCCAAAATGTTGTTCAATGACCGTATGAAAGTGACCGTGGGATCCAATTTTGAATTGGAGGGAAATGCCCGCCCCGGCGAGCAGACCACTAACATAGCAGGGGATATCTCCGTAGATTACCAATTGACAGACGATGGACGTTACCTGGTCCGTGCTTACCGAAAAAACCAATACCAGGTGACCCTACAGGGGCAATTCGTGGAAACGGGTCTCGGTTTTATTCTAAACATGGACTACGATAAGTTTAGGGAAATATTCAATCGGCGCAACAGACAGGCCCAGGAATTCAATACAGACTCCCGACGGTTTAGGAGACGGTGGGATGCGGAACGGATCGAGACGGATTCGGCTTATCGGGATAGCGTACGAAAGGTAATACTTGACAGCCTGCAAAAAAATGATCCCGAGTTCAGAGAGCGAATGGAACAGCGGCAGCGCGAACGGGAAAATCAGAAAAATGAATCTTCGAATACCCAATCGCGGAATAATGACATCGTAGCTTGGCGTGACGAGCAAAATGAAAATGTATCGTTAGAGAAAGGGAGGACAAATGAGTAAGACATTTGTAAGGCTAAGTCATCTGCTGCCAGCCGCCCTGTTTTTCATCGGCTGTAGCAATATCAAGTACCTGCCAGAAGGAGAAAATCTGTATGTGAAGGGCGAAGTAGAAATCGAAACCGACACCATACCCGACCGGTATATCGCTCCGCTGACGGCGAGTCTGGAAGACCTGCTTCGGCCCAAACCAAATACCACGATTTTAGGGATGCGCCCGCAGCTATACCTTTATAACATTGCCGGAGAACCACAAAGTGACCGGGGATTCCGCAATTGGTTAAAAAACAAAGTGGGGCAAGCACCGGTATTGCTCAGTGACGTCAACCGCGAATACAATGAAAATGTACTCCGTAACCGATTGGAAAATATCGGCTTCTTCAATGCCGAAGTTGCATCGGACACTACGATTAAAAACCGTAAAGCGACTGTGACATACACGGCTAAACCTCACGTCATTTATCGGATCAATTCGGTTACGTTCGAAGTGGATAGCAGCGAACTGGGCAAGGCGATTAAAGCTACCGAACCCGAATCGCTCCTGCAGCCGGGACGTCCCTACAACTTGGACAATATCATAGCCGAACGTGAACGCATCGATTGGGCCATCAAGAATGCAGGTTATTATTATTTCAGTCCGGACCACCTGATTGTGGAAGTAGACAGTACCGGCAGAGATCACCACGTAGACCTCTATGTAAAGGTCAAAGAGGAAACTCCGGCAAAAGCGAAACAGCCTTATTACATCAACAACATTTATATTTATCCCAACTACAAGCTTACCGAGGGCGGATACCAACGTGCAGATTCCACTCAAGCCGAACGCTATCACGGCTTATACTTCATCGACCCCGAACACACATACCGGCGGTTTGCATTGGCCAATGCCATCATTTTCTACCCCGGTGAGCTCTATACCCGTGGCGATCAATCCCGAACCCTCCGGCAACTGGTGGGAATGGGAAGTTTCAGTTTTGTACGCAATGAATTTGTAGACGTTGATTCGGGCAAGACGAATCGGCTGGATGCTTACTATTACCTCACACCTATGCCCAAGCACGGTCTCCGCACCGAGCTGTTAGGTAAAACTGCGGCGGTATACAACGGTTCGGAAATCAATGTAGCCTGGCAGCATCGCAATGCATTCAAAAGCGCTGAACTGCTAACATTTACCGTGTTTGGTGGATTTGAAACCCAAACCGGCGGGAACGTCAACCTTAACTCCAGCTTCTACCGCTACGGGGCAGAAGTCAGTCTTTCCTTTCCGCGCATGATCGCTCCGTTTAACTGGCAGCCCACACGGAAGTATGTGCCACGTTCCATCTTTCAAGTAGGCTACGAGTACCTCAATCGCCGTACCGCCTATAGCCTCAATTCCATGCGTTTTTCCTTCGGATACCAGTGGCAGGAAAATCCAGAGAAAACGCACGACTTGAAAGTACTCGAAGTGGCGTATGTGCAACCGAGAAATATCACCGAGTCCTATCAGGCCATGCTGGATACAGTTCCGCCGCTCCGCCACGCCATTGAACCGATGTTCACCTTTGGTCCCATTTACAATTACACCCGCACGAACACCATGAATGCGGACCTCAAGCACACGTATTACTTCAAGGGCGGGTTGGATTTATCTGCCAATCTTTACGGAATTATCCGTGGTGCGAATGTCCAAAAAGGCAGACAATATCAGATTTTAAACGCCAACTTTTCGCAATATATCAAAATGGAAGCCGATTTCCGGCATTACATGAAACTCGGGGCAAATGCTACTTGGGCCTCCCGCGCAATGGCCGGTTTTGGATATTCCTACGGAAATTCCACACAGCTCCCCTACGTTAAGCAATTCTTTATGGGTGGCCCCAATGGATTGCGTGCGTTCCGTGCCCGTGCGCTGGGACCGGGCTCTTATACGCCGGAATTCTACGGCGAAGACAATTTCTTTGCCGACCAAACCGGTGACATTAAGTTTGAGCTGAACACAGAGTACCGGGCCAAACTTGTAAGCATCCTCCATTGGGCAGCATTTATAGATGCAGGTAATATTTGGCTTCAACGTTCCGACCCCGAAAAACCGGGAGCTGCATTCAGCCGCCATTTCATCAACGAAATGGCAGTCGGTGCAGGCTTGGGACTTCGCTTTGATCTGAGTTTCTTGATACTTCGAACCGATTTAGCTATGCCGTTGCGTATTCCTTACCGGCCCAAAGGCGAACGTTGGGTATTTGACGAGATCAATTTCCGCAACAGCAACTGGCGGCGGAGCAATCTCGTATTTAACCTCGCCATCGGATATCCTTTTTAGATAATGGATAATGGATAATGGATAATGGATAATGGATAGTGGATAGTGGATAATGGATAGTGGATAATGGATAGTGGATAATGGATAGTGAACTATCAACTGTCAATTATCAATTATCAACTATAATAATTATCTTAGCTACCGTTCCTTGGATACGAATGATAACCAACTAAAAAATAGCTTATGAAGATAACTGTTGTAGGTGCCGGTGCTGTAGGTGCCACTACTGCTGATAACATCGTCCGCAGTGAATTAGCCGAAGAAGTGGTATTATTAGACATTAAAGAAGGGTTTGCCGAAGGCAAAGCGCAGGATATGTCACAAACTGCGGCATTGTTGGGATTTGACTCCAAAATAATTGGTGTGACCAACGATTACAGCCAGACGGCCGGTTCCACAGTTGCAGTCATCACTTCGGGTATTC
Organism: Parapedobacter defluvii; assembly: GCF_014642075.1. Lineage (GTDB taxonomy): Bacteria > Bacteroidota > Bacteroidia > Sphingobacteriales > Sphingobacteriaceae > Parapedobacter > Parapedobacter defluvii. Next base: position 39,581 of record NZ_BMIK01000024.1, read on the forward strand.
CGCGTAAACCGGGAATGACCCGCGAAGAACTGATCGGCACCAATGCCAACATTGTGCGGGACGTAGCGGAAAACCTGTTGAAACATTCACCGGATATCATTCTCGTGGTGGTGTCAAACCCAATGGACACCATGACTTATCTGGCCCTCAAAGCCACGGGATTGCCCAAAAACCGGATTATCGGCATGGGCGGCACATTGGACTCCTCCCGTTTCCGGTATCAACTCAGCTTGCGGCTCGGGGCTTCCCCTGCCGATCTGAATGCGATCGTCATTGGCGGCCATGGCGATACCACCATGATTCCGCTCATTAAGCATGCCACCTGGAACAGCTTGCCCGTAACCCAGTTTCTGTCTGACGAAGAACAACAGCAAATTATCGCAGATACAATGGTCGGTGGGGCGACTCTTACCAAGCTGATCGGCACTTCGGCATGGTACGCTCCGGGGGCTTCCAGTGCTGCAGTGGTAGCGAGTATTGTCCGCGACCAAAAGAAACTGTTTACGGCTTCGGTATATCTAGAAGGCGAGTATGGTCAGGAGGACATCAACCTGGGTGTTCCTGTAATCCTCGGTAAAAATGGTTGGGAGCGTATCCTTGAACTTCCGCTTGATGAAGACGAAAAAGCCTCCTTTGCAAAGAGTGCCGAAGCGGTACGTAACATGAATAACGTATTAAAAGAAATAGGGGCCCTGTAATCCATGGTTTACATTCCCCTGACCTTGCTTAACTTACAGGACGATGGCTTCCACCTTTTGTTGGAAGTCATTGTTTTTGGGAGGCATTTTAAAGCGGTTCTGGATACCGGTGCTTCCAAAACCGTATTTGACAAAGCAACCGTGGAAAACCACCTTCACCTCCATCCAAACAGCGTACTTCGGCATACCGACATGGTATCAACCGGTTTAGGCACCACTTCCATGCCCAGTTTTGTCTTAAATGTACCTGATCTGCAAATCGGCGGCTTACACCTTCGAAACTATGAAGTAGCGATACTCGATCTATCTTCCATCAATTTTGCATATGAACAATTGGAGGTGGAACCGGTTATCGGTGTGATCGGTGGTGACATCCTAGCACGTTACGGTGGCGTCATCGACTACCGGAAAAATATACTCAAGCTTAGGCAGCGCGCCATTCACGGCGCAATCCGCTCAAAGTAAAACACCCCCTTTTTATTGGCAATAGCGATGTCGGGTAAACCGTCGCCATTCATATCCTGCACAACGTTATTCAACCCCACACCGGAGTCGTTGTCAATCACATGCAGGGTCCACGTTGGCTTCTCTCCCGCTTCAAACTCCAGCCAGAAAATTGTGGGGTCGTTGGATTCGCCGGGGTCATGACCCTGATGGGCAAAATAACGCATACCACTTACCAGATCCAGGTCACCATCGCCATCCAGATCAACCAAAGATAAGGCATGGGTCTGTGAGTAATCGCTATTGATTTCATGAAGTTTCCACGTCGTCTTCCCGCCCGCATCGCGTCCTTGCTCATACCACCACATTCCGAACCGATGGGCCGACGAACTGATGACATCCGGATAACCGTCGCCATTTACGTCCATCACGTACATCTGAGCAGCGTTTAATCCCAATTCAGCCGGATGGAAAGCCCAGCCCGGTTGGGTAGGATCCATAGGTGCTTCCCACCACCCTTCTTTGATAATGACATCACTTCGTCCATCTCCATTGAGATCCCCAAAACCAAGTCCATGGGAAAAAATCTCCGTACCCGGCATCTTCGGCTCACTGATGGTGTGGCGGGTCCAAGTCGTATCGCCCTGGGTAGAAGGACATCGGAACCAAACCATCTCCCCTGTATGCGGATCGCCACATAAAATATCGGTACGGCCATCGCCATCCATGTCAACAAATGCCGGTGATTCATTGGATGCGGTTTTTGCCAAGGTGTGCTGTTTCCAAAATCCACCCCCTGTACCTGGATTTTGATACCACCATACCTCCTTACCCGGAAAGTCCACCCGTATATAGTCAACCCAACCATCCTGATCGACATCAATTGTAAAGTTCAACATGGAATTGCTGTATCCCGTCGTACCGTCGAACACCTGATCTTCGGGATAGATGTCATGTACTTTCTTCCAGTCGGGACCTTCAAACCATTTGGCACCGGCAATGATATCCACGGTCCCATCCCGGTTAACATCCGCCGCGGCCACCCCCTCTGAAATAAACGCGGTGGTCAATACATGTTTTTTAAAGGTTACGGTATTTCCGTTACCCTTTCCCTGGCTCACTGCATCCTGACATACCAGCGTCAAAACCAGAGATGCCATGGAAAGCCTGATCAATTTATTTTTTTCCATCCGCGATACGTCTTGAAACAAATTCCTGCAAATTCGGCAATTTCGAGTTTTTAACCAATTCGGTAGCACGTTCTGCATCCATCCCAACCAGCGGCTCCAACGCATACCAAACCATCAGGGGAATATTCTGGTCTGCCGCATCCTCCTCGTGTGCAGCGAGGTTTTTAACGATCTCCCACCGCTGATTCAAGGCCATCCGCTGAAGTGCCGATGTGAGGTACAAACGTACCAGTGCAGATGTATCTCGCTTTGCCATCGATTCAAATCTCCGCTGCGCACCGGTAGGCACCTTTTTGGTTTCCGCAATCAGTTGAATGGCCCAGGAGCGTACATATTCGTCGGCATGATCCAACAGCTCTTCGGCCTGTTTTTCGTTTATTCCTCCGGTAACATGCAGTGCCCACAACGCCCGGAGTTTGCGGGTAACGTCGGGATTTTCATGAAAGATCTTCCACAAATCGGCGTGAACTTCGGCATTACCTCCCCGCTCCTGCAACAAACGCCGGCTGTGTACCACATAAAACTCATTCTCATCAAGTTGGTAAGCGACCAGCTCTTTATCCGTTTTCTTACGTAAATCCACGGTCACCCATTGATCCTGTTCGTGGCTGATTTTGAAGATACGTCCCAAGGTCTTGTCATGCACATCGGGATTGGGACTATGGCATTGGTTTTTATCGTACCAGTCGATGACAAATACCGATCCGCTGGGCGTGATCCTGAAATTAAGCCACTGCGACCAAAAGTCGTTTGTATTAATGAAATCAGTTCCATGGCTTGCCGTATATCCCGATCCCGCACGTTTCGTGATATCCATATTTACACGGAATCCATTGATGTTGTTCATGAAAATGGCATTACGATCGATATCCCAATGCTTGTTACCCAGGTAAAACATAGCACCCGCATGCGCATGACCACCGCCGGCTGCAGCCGAACGGAAGTTACCCGCATGCGGTCCCTGATCGCCCAGCCAATGTACATGGTCTGCGATGGTTTTGATATCCTCATAGGTATACGGATTGAAATGTTCGCCACCCTGACGATGGTACCTCCCGCCCTGAATCATATGAAACAGATGCGGAATCACACATACCGTGGTAAATGCGTGGCCATAGTCGTTAAAATCAATTCCCCATGGATTACTGGTACCATTTGCAAACACCTCAAACTCGTGCCGTTTAGGGTGATAACGCCACACCCCTGCATTAATCGGTGTCCGTTCCTGATCTGATGCGCCAGGTTTACCCACGTTTGAATGCGTAAACACTCCATGATTGCCATATAACCAACCATCAGGCCCCCATTTAAACGTATTGAGTGTTTCGTGGGTATCCTCATAGCCCCAGCCATCCAGCAAGATCTTTGGCTCGCCGGCAGGTAGATCCTTGCTCTCGTCAATCGGGATATATAGGAGGTACGGTGCGGCACCAACCCATACGCCACCAAATCCGATTTCGATGCCACTCACCATGTTAAGCCCCTCCATAAATACCTTGCGGCTATCCAATGTCCCGTCTCCATTTGTATCTTCAAAAATCAGGATGCGGTCTTTTCCCTGTCCCTCGGGTGCACGTACGGGATAGGTATGGGCCTCGACCACCCACAATCGGCCGCGGTCGTCCTGCGTAAAAGCGATCGGACGGACAATATCAGGTTCGGAGGCGGCAAGTGTCACCTTAAAGCCTTTCGGAACATCCATTACTTTGGCAGCTTCCGCACCGGAAAGCCCGGCATTCGGTACCAGGTCACGTGGAGGCAAAATGACCACGTCATCCGGCCTTAGCTCATTGGCATACGTGGGTCTTTCTTCGTGGAAACGGAAGTCATCAAACGAAATATGTGCCCAGGGATTGTCACCGATATACGCAATTTCAGGCACAGTTCCCGTTTCTTCGTCCACCAAACGGACAAAGATTTCCTTACCCTGGTACCGACTCAGGTCGACCACCACGGGACGGAACGCAGCATGTGCCGGATCGCTCGGTTTGCTTTCGTTGATGTATCCCGACATCTTGAAGATCACCGTATCGGCCACTGCATCTACCAATTCGGCCCGTAATCCCGCCAATGCTCCACCGGTAATTTTAAAAGATGCCCAGGGATGTGTCACTTCAAATGATGTGGAAGTAAGTGTTCCCGTGGCTTGGTAGTTCAACGTGCCACCGCTGCTTACGTAATAGTCGCCGGATTGCTTCAGCACGACGCTATCGGGATACCACGGAGCCGGATCAAAAGTAACGGACCGTGGCCCAAAGGCATCACCCGTAGCCTTCCAGTCCTGCAAACTGCCCCGCTCAAAACCGAGATTCAGTGGGCGGCCATTTTTCCGGGGCGATACCCCCCAGTTGTCGCTCACAACCGCCGCCTCAAAATTCTCTACGATTTTAAACTGTCCCCGCATGACCTGTTGGTGACCGGGGAGGCTGCAAAAATACGTATCATCCTCGGTCGCCTTAAAGACAATGCTTGTCGTATCCCCTGCTTCCAGCATCGTTTCACTTTTTATTCCTAATTTCTCCAATGTGATATCGTGCGCCATCAGTTCGCCGTTTATCAGCGAAATTTTGACACGCTCACCCTTTTTTGCGCGCAGCACGGGATTACGGCGACCGTCAATATCCCCGCCGACCCCGGTATAGCCGATCATTTTGGCATCCAACACATACTCCCGGTCAATCTCTTGGGAATCGGTCGAACGGCGGTCACCCGTACAGGATACCACACATACTAGGCCAAATAAGAATAGAAAATTAAAGCAAAATAGACGTGATTGCATCGTTTATAAACTGGTTAATACATGATTCATTTGTGGATTTATCAACGGGTTCAGAACCAACCGTTGTTCAGTCAAAGGTTGTGATCGTCACATCCCTTATTTCAATTTTTGCGGCACCCCCTCCATGGAGCTGGAACGCGATAACGCCTTTAACGGGGACGGTCATATCCGTTTCCACATAGTCGCATGTTTTGACGCCGTTGATGTAAAGCTCGTGCCGGTTTCCCTGTACCCGAACAATATAGCTGTTCCAGCCACCTCTTTTCAATATACGCCATGCAATGCGCAGGTCCCCCGGCAGCAATAACCCGCGCCGATGCTCATCATAGATGTCGCCCCAATGCCCGTCGCCTATATCCGCCTGATACCCCACTATGTCATTCCCCGCTACCTTGGAACGGTATTGAATACCGCTGTTAATAAACCCTGTAGCGGCATCGCCGGAAAGACGAAACAGGCACCTGAATTCAAAATCGCCGTATTCATCGGTTGTTTGCAAGTACGTATTTTGAGGCACATTACTGATCCCATCTCCTCCAATAATCAAACTGTCTTTTGCCTGCCAATACTTCGCATCAGCTGGATTTAGCGGTTTCCAGCCATTCAATGTCTTTCCATCAAATAAGGTGATTGTCTTTTCCGATTCCTTAAGTTGCTGGGCATATACCGGCTTGAAACCCATACATACCATCCACAGGGAAGATAACAAAAGTACTCGCATTTCTCTTTTCGCTAAGTGAGGTATAATTGTTAATAGCAAAAATAGAGATAGGGAGTACGCCAAGCCACCCATTTGCTATCCTATCCTAACTGTTTTTTATCCTCATTTATTATTTTATGGAAAAGAAAAGATCAGTTATAACTTACCGTATTGTGCAAGGTACCGATGGAGTCGATGGTAATATCGACCTCATCACCGGGAGCTAGCGTAAAATCATGGGCAGGCACCAGGCAGGTACCTGTCATCAAATAACTTCCATATATGAATCGACATTCACGGTACAGATAAGCAGCTAACTCTTCTAACGGACGTTTTATCCGATTGATTTGCACCGAGTCGCTGAACATCACTTTTCCCGCCCTTGATATCTGCATCGCAATGGTTGTTTCAGGATCGATCGGCAGTTCAGGCACATACAGACAGGGACCTAACGCGGCGCTTCGATCGTATACTTTTGCCTGCGGAAGATACAGCGCATTTTCCCCTTCGATGCTTCGGGAGCTCATATCATTTCCCACGGTATACCCCTGGATACTTCCCGACGAATTGATGAAAAGTGTCAGTTCTGGCTCAGGCACATCCCAAGCGGAGTCCTTGCGGATACTTACCGTCTGACCGTGACCCGCTACTCGGTGCGGCAACGCCTTGAAAAATAGTTCCGGTCTCTCAGCGTGATAAACTTTATCGTATAAGTCGGCGCCGCCGGATTCTTTTGCCTCTTCCATCCGCGCTTCCATGCTTCGGAAATACGTTACCCCTGCTGCCCACACCTCCTGATTGCCAATTGGCGGCAACAGTTTGTTAGCGATCCATGCCTTGGCTTCCCTCTCATCTACCGAGCGAGCCGATTTCGACCGATTATCAAGATAATCGTAAAGTCGATCGCGGTTAATCAGTTCATCCCAATCTTGGTCAATTTGATAATAACCATCTACTGCTTGGAGCAAGGTACCCAGTGTAGTTTTGTATAGCTTCATAATTTGTTTTCTTAACACGAAATCTTCATCGTATCCCTTAGCGCTTGTAATCACCTGTTTTCTTAGCGTGACTTCCGGGTCAGTTCACCGTCTACTTTCCGCCAGATGCCTGCCTCGTTGCCGTTCCGCAGTTCCGCGGGCAGTAACCGATCGGGATAATTCTGGTAACTCACAGGTCGCGTAAAACGGTAGATTGCCTGGGTCCCCACCGATGTGCTCCGGGTATCTGTCGTGGCCGGGAAAGGCCCCCCATGCACCATCGCATGGCATACTTCAACACCCGTCGGAGCACCATTGATAATCAACCTCCCTGCTTTTTGTTCCAATCGCTGAAATAGCGGTCCGAATGAGTCAATGTCTGTATCGGTGCACCAAACTCCGCATGTCAGCTGTCCATCCAATGCTTCCGCTATTTCGAGCAACTGCGCCCGGTCTTCTGCGACGACATGTATGGACGCGGGGCCAAAATATTCTTCCTGCAAGGCGCTATTTCCAAGAAAATCGCTCCCACTGACGCGGAAGGCTACCGGAACGGCGGCATTGGCTGATTCCATTTTCTTTCCTTCACCCAATGTGCTGAGTTCGACCATGGATTTCAAACGTTCTACCCCCGCCGAGTAGGCCCTGTGGATGCCCGGTGTCAACATAGCATGGCAGGTCTGTTCGGCCAACTGCTTCCCATACATGGACAGGAAATGTTCCGTGTCGGGCGACTGCAACAGCACCATCAATCCCGGATTGGTGCAAAACTGTCCGGCGCCTAAGGTATTAGAGGCCACCAGCGCGGCGGCCGTTGCCTCGGCATGGAGCTTCAATCGATCAGGCAACAAAAAAACCGGGTTGATGCTTCCCATTTCAGCATATACCGGAATCGGTACCGGTCTCTTCGCCGCTGCGTCATACAACGCCTTACCCCCCAAGAAAGAGCCTGTAAAGGCAACTGCCGTGACCGACGGATGGGTAACCACCTGTACGCCCACATCCCTTGCCACCATCAGTGAAGCGAATACACCATCGGGCATACCTGTTTGGCGAGCGGCCCTTTCGATGCAGCCGCCTACCAGCAAGGACGTCTGTGGATGCCCTTCATGCACTTTATACAATACGGGACACCCTGCAGACAAAGCCGATATTGTATCACCCCCGGCCACCGAAAACGCAAAGGGAAAATTACTTGCCCCGTACACGCACACCGGTCCAAGAGGCCGCTGCATTTGCCGGATATCCGGTTTCGGAACCGGCGCACGTTGCGGATCGGCCGTATCAATAATCGCATTTACCCACGATCCTTCCTCCAACACCCCGGCAAACAAATGGATTTGGTTAATCGTCCGGTCGATCTCTCCACTGAGACGCCCCTCGGGAAGGTGTGTCTCCCCGTGGCTGGTTTCAATAAGATCGGTCCGGATGGCGCTAATTTCATGGGCGATCTGGCGTAAAAAACCAATGCGCTGCTGCACTGAAGATTGCCTATACGGTTCAAACGCATCTTTTGCACGTTTTATATATTTCTCAACTTCCGCCCATTCCAATAAGGTAGGAGATTCACTCTCATGTTTGTCTGCCATCGTTGTCATCAGTTCTTGGTTAACCAATCGGATTTATATATTCGCAAAAAACTAAGACAAAATAAGCCAACAATTTGCTGGTTTTCCAACAAATTGTTAGCTTATTTTAATACAATATTGGCTTAGTACGGTTACCTGCCGGAAATGGTGCTATGGTAGTTTATCCCATCCACCGGCATATTACCATACACTACATAGTTACCCGCCCATACCCGATAACCATCCCGGGGATTGGTGACCACGACTTTCACGGTGTGCTTGCCTTCCCGTAGTTGGTACTTCCAGAAAATCTCGTGGCGCCGTTTGGTATAATCGGTAGACATGGAAAATGTCTCTATTTTTTTGCCATCGATATGCAATTCCAATGAAAAAACATGGTTTGGCAATTCGTCTCGGTCTTTATGTGCGGATCCCAACAGTACGATACCTGTCCCTTCGAAGTCAAATGCGTATTCAGCTGTAATCGTTTGATTTACCGAAACCCGCTCAACCGGATATAGGCCCTCGAAACTTTTCTCATACTGCACCGATGTAGGACGCTGCAAGGCAATCGTTGCCGTATTTTCGTCGATTGTGCCTCCATTGCGCCGGATCATTTCAAGCGCATGCCGATACCCGATGTCATAAACCTTGTTCAAGGACATTGTCGTATACTTAAACTCCATGTCTTCAACATCGGCCAGTCCCATTTTCCAATGGGCGGGAATTTTATTATACCCCATCATGGTTCCCAAAATACCTCCAGCGCTTGAAGGGTTGCAATCGGAGTCCTGCCCTGCGCGCGTAGCGATTTCCAGTGTTCTTGTATAGTCACCGTTGCCATAAAGTAAGCCCAGTACAATATAAGCTGCATTGATTTTTGCATCGATATCGAACGGGGCAAACACGCCGTCCGGGCATCCCACTTCTTCAGACCATTTCCTTTGTATTTCAAACCAGGTCTGTTTCCAGTCATCGGGATACCGTTCATACCAAGTTATCACGTCGGAAATACATTTGTAAAAATCGCTCTCAGCAGGAACGGTACGAAGCGCTTCCTTCACTACATAGTGAATGTCATCCGATACAAACGCCAATGAGTACATTGCTCCTACATATACACCGCCATACCAGCCATCACCGTAGTTCATAATATGCCCGATTTTATCGCTGATTTCCGAGGCTGAGTTGGGCATTCCCGGATTCATCAGTCCGGCGAAATCTGATTCGATTTGATAATCAATATCATCCGCATGTGGATTATTCATCCAATGGCCCGATTCCGGTGCCTTGATTCCGTTGAGGATGTTATAACGTGCAGCTTGGTTAGCATGCCAAAGGGTGTACCCTGCATTGGCAAAAGCATTCGCAAATGAGTCCACGGGCGCATCCATTCCCAAGCGTTCAAAAACATCTACAAAAGTCAGGTCCATATAGATATCGTCATACAACCCCGGAACATCCTCCATCCACTTCTTCAGGTAACCATCGTACCACGGAATTGTCTGATAATCCTGTATAAACGTACCGTTGTAATGAAATTCCGTAGGTCCGCCAAACGTAACACCGATTGTCTGGCCCGCCCAGCCTCCCCTGATTTTGTCTTGTAGTTCAGCGAGGGAAATAACCTTTGTTCTTTGTGGTTCCTCCGGGTGCTGTGCCTGTCCAAAACACAGTAACCAACACATAGAAAAACTTCCGATTGACAGTGTAAATTTTTTCATTGCTTTCATTACATCTCCGTTTAACTGTGATTCACTACTGCCGGCGTGATACTCCCTGCAATAGTAATCCATCGATGACATCCGCGACGTGATTATATGGATATTTATGGCTCAGGAAATAGTGACCCCCATCGGTTGTCGGGTCCCACGTATTTGATCCATCTTCACGGACGATAAATTTCCCCGGTCCATTTACATAAAAGTAATCCGCTGGATTCCGGACCGCAACCAACACCGCTGTCAGATCCCATGAATTGCGGTTAGACTCTCCTTCCTTGGTATAGGTTTTTAGGTTATACGCATACCCTTTACTCACCGGATTATCCCCTCCTTGCGCGGCTACTTTACCGCCCGTAAAAATCTTGAAACCGATCTCGAAACCACTGAATAAGATAGGTTTGGGCCACTTGTTCATGGCATTCACCGCAGCCGAAGCATGTTCGTTGACGTTAAATTCAACACCCTCCGGAAATGCACCTGCCATTGCCACCAATTGTTTCACCTTTGTCTTGACAAGATCGATACCGTTTAACGGCGAATATTCGTCGGGCTGTGAATCTAACAGCGCACTGATGTTCGAAAAGAATCCCACCGTTACAATCGTCACGCTATTATCAGGTTGACTGGCCAGCATACGGCGGTACACACTCACTGCGTCGGGATAACTTTTTATACGCACATCGGGGGCAAAAATATTGATCAAGGTATCGTTCCATCCGTTTTGGGCGGTGAAGTCGGGCGCACCTTGAACCGCAGCGCCAACAGGCAGACTGTCACGGCCGAAATAACGGTTGAATACCTCGATCGTCGGTGCAATGGATGGATGTGCATCGCTGGCTACCGTAGCCAGTATTTCGCATTCACCACTGTCGGCCAACGCATGCAACACCGCTATCGCTCCGATGTCATCGTAGTCTGGGCCCATATCGGTGTCGAAAATGATGCTGGGAATGACTTTATCAGGATCATTTTTTTTATTTACTCCCGTTGTGGAACAGGCGGTAACCAAAAACAACGAAAGGCCGCCAATTACTAATCTGCTTTTTGTCATATCTAATTTCTAATTTAGTGTAAAACTGTTAGTCATCTATACTTCAACGTGGATTTTCAGCCATCAAGGTTTCTATCGTATCTTCCAGCGTATCTTTCGGAATACGGGGGACAACTTTAAAACGCTTCGTTAAATCTGGGTCAATAGCTGTCGTCCAAAAAGTCTCCATGTTGTCATTTTGCCTTAGGCAACCCGGTTCAATATTAAAATATTCCGGTCTTACGGCAAACAGCACGGCGATCTGATCCCAACTGGATCTGCCGTTTTTTAATGCATTACCCGGCCAGAATTCGTATGCCGCCTTTACCGGATTCCGATCTCCGGTGTTCGGAAGCTTCCGGTTGCCGGTAATGATATCCTCACCGGCTCCACTAAAATAAGCATCGGTTGGCCATCTTTTCAACAGTTCCTTTATATATTTATCAGTACCATTTCTACCGAAATTCCAATCATTTTGAGGGATGCGATCTGTATGGGTCATTGCCACCCATTTGGTTACTTTTCTCTTGACAAGATCCATTCCCTGTGGATCCCGGATCAGATGAAATAACGCTACCGGATGCCCCACCGATACCAGGGTAACGCTGCTATCGGTTTGGTCCGCCAACAGTTTCTTGTACAAGGATACGATTTCTGTGGTGGAATCAACCAACGAATGACCGTATTTATCCGTTGCACGGGCAATCAGGGCCGAATAAGAATCATTGGGGTCTCCAATTTCATCTTCGCCCATGTATTGACCTATGGGAATGTCAGGCCTTCCATAGTAGGTATTAATCGCGTGGCAAGCACCAACGCCATATCGATTGGCATTTGAACTGAACATCACCCCGATGATGTTGACCTCACCCCGGTCTGCCAGCTTATGCAAAACAGCCATCGCACCGGCATCATCGCAGTCACTACCGATATCGGTATCAAAAATCACGTTGATCTGCGCTGACATCCCTAACGGAATGACAATCCACGCGATCATCAGGAAGATCATTTTACAGGTATTTTTCTTCGGTTTCATCATTGTTTGATTACCTCTCCTCTCCAGATATGATAGGTCCATTCGGCATGGGATGTGGCGGAAGGTGTTACATCCGGTGCCTCCTTGCTTACCGTGTAATAAACAACAGGAGCTTTCCAGTTTTCCAACACCCCATACGGATCCCGTTCCAGTCCCGCATTATGATTTCTTGCAAAGCCTGTCAGGTAAGGAGCGATCCGCACCATCACTTCCCATTTCCCGGAACTGCTCAGGAAATCATCCAGGGGCATGTAGTTTACTTCCAGGCTTTGATTCAGGTACGCCGGATATGTGGTCGGATGGGGCTGCACGGGCCTGACCATGACGATGACATTTTCCTCAGGATCTATTGCAAAATCCGAATTGCAGGTATAATCCCTACCTGTATAATCGATGTTAACTAAACCATTATCTACCATCCGGGTGGAAGGTATAGGCTCATAGGTATCCATATCGGTTAAATTCAATCTTACCCATTCGATCCGCGTCCCATTTTTATCCCCGACCGTATACGTTAGCAGCACCTCGCCCTTCTGATCCAATGAAACCGCCGACGGCTGTCCTACCCCCCAAGATTTCCCTCCGTTTGGGAGTTGCTCATCTCCCTCATGCGCCCATGTTTTCTTTAGTAACTGCTGCGGATATTTCACCCATTGTCCAGCGCTCAGGTCGTTGCTGAATGCTACACCTACCTCGTTGTAATAAACATCATATTGGTTGGTTAAGTAAAACATCGCGTACTTGTAGGTATTTCCGCCCATGCGAAAACTACCTCCGATGACCGAAGGATCACAGATGTGGTGATCATCCCAAGAACCGGAAGGCCCCGGTTGTACGACGCTTTCCGGCAGGGTCTGCGTACCGTCGGGATGGATCTGTATGTGATAGATATGATCCACCATCACCAATTGCTCCGGGTTTCCACAAAAAAATAGATGCACGTTTCCATCCAGCTCTTTCACCAGACTTGGGCAATAAGAATAACGGCTTTGGTTGTAAAAACCGAACACTTCTTCCTGATTTATAAAATCATACCGGGACTCATCGGTCGGGTCAGGCAGCAAGGGTTTCTCGGGTGTATTTTCCTTGGTACAGGAAAACAGGCTGATCAACATCATCCATCCGAAAACACCTGAATTTAGCTGTATGTTTGGCATCTTTACTCCTGTTTTCTGCATTTAAAAATCAATCCGGCACTACGGTTCGAACGATTCAAAAAGTTTTGGAATCACCGCATTCAGGGCTTTTTCGTTCTCTTCGGTATCGGACCGATGGTATATATAAATAGGGGAATCGCCCGCAGTGTATTCAAACTGAAAACGCCCGTCATCTCTAATTTCCGTCAGCCTACAGGGCCGTAAACCGTTTTCTATCACCCGGTCCGTATCTTCAAGCTGCTCCTTTTTTACCAGCCTGTACTTTCCATCTTCACTTTTAGCGATGATCCGATCCGTTGCATTTAACCAGATTGCAGACTCCCACACGTGAAACGTGTCGAACTGTGGCTTTTTCCCCGCTGTATACGGTGCCCCGGCGTCCATGGACCGGAGGAAATCGTACCTCAGGGTTTTATCAAATGCATAGTCCAGGTAACATTGCAGTTTCGGATGCATGCTGCTCAAAAAAGACATGTCGTACAGTGTGTAATAACTAGTGTTGATGTCTTTGACAAAACCACCGTCTTTCCCTGCACAGGGATACAGTGCCAGGGGTAAGCCCGACTTCAATATCCGCGTAAAGGCATACACATCCAACGCTACATTCCATTCTCCGCCGGGAATCATATTGGCCCCCTCATCTTTACCCAATGCATAATTCTTACTGGCGGTGCCCGCACTCAAATGAATGCGTTTGATCTTCTTTTTCAGCAACTCAGGCTCCCGGTTGAAAGCCACAGCCAACGCCCTTGCGCTGCCAAATGACAATACCTCAATCGGTTCCGGGCTCTTCCTGAGAACATCCAGTAACAGCTTTATGCCTTCCTGCTCAAATCCGGGCGAATCCCGCATTTCGTCCATTTCCGTTTTCATAAGGGTCATCGGACCAACGGCAAAAGGCACATTGCGGTTAAAGATGTAATTAAGCTGCTGTACCGGAATAATCCCCGCTTCCCTTGGACCCCTGGGATCTTTCCATAAAGTGGGATGATCGGCCGTATCTTTCCGGAACGCATCGGTGATATCCAGTACAATACCCAACAGCTCCACGTCACGGAGCGCAAATCCCTGTATCAGATCAAGATTGTCTCCCGGATCCTGATAAGGATGATAACAATCCGTAATGACCAAAATAGGCTTACGGGCTTGAAATCCAAAGCTCATCCCTTGAAAACCGAAGAGGAGCATGAGTCCTATCGCTATTTGTTTCATCTCACTTGCTAAAAAACTCTTTCAGGTTAAACCTGGCAGAATACATATCATAAGACCATAACCAATTTGAGCCCGTCACTGCGGGGGTAAAATACATGATTAATTCGTCATCGTTCAGCATGTATCCCCTTTCATCCGTCAAGATTCCGGGGTTATGGTTACGTGGAAACCCCGATTCGTTGGGTGTAACCGCTCCTATTTTGATCCATTTATCACCGCTTTTGGTCAGATCCTGGTCCAGCGGAATGTAGGTGAGCTCAGCCACGTTGCCGACCCATGTGGGAATCTGTGTGTCCATGTTCACCCTTCTCTCCGAAACCATGTAACAGTTTTTTTCCGAAAAGGCCGGATAGTTATTGCTCCCCATTCCGGCTATTCTCTTTTCTTCTCCCAACCGTATATGATTCAGATCATTCAAGATCACATCCCTGTAGGTAAAGCCGCCGCTAGAATTGGAATAGAAAAGGCGTATAGTAGAGTCATTTAAGACGATGGACGTACTTTGACCTACGCCCCACTTCGTGCGGTCGTCGGATGGCACAATCGGATTTTTATCGAACTTAATATATGGTCCTTCAATGTTCTTGGAAATAGCCAAACCGATCTGATTGTGTTTATTATCCCATTGGTCGGTTCCCAGGTAGGTCATGATGTAATCGTAGGTTTCACCCTGGTAAGTTGTCTTAAATGCCCTCACATCGGGATCGCATATGTGATTGATATCCCATCCGATATCAGAAGGTTCCACCAGCCGGGTTCCCGGTTGCCATTTATAGCCGTCTTTTGTGGGGATGCCTTTATACAGATAAATATAGTCCACAATTTTGAAAGGTTCGAGATTTTGACATACAAACGCATACCGAATGCCATATTGATCCTGAATAACACTCGGCGCATAGTTATAATGCCCCGCCCCGCCGCTGAATTCGTAATTTACCTCCGGGACAATGGTCCGGCTTTCATCGTCCGTAAATGCGTACACAAGAAAGCACAAAACGGTTAAGGGTAAGAATCGAAGGAATCCACTATTTTTCATGTCTGAAATCTGATTAAACGTGGTCTTCATCAGCCTGATTGCTATGGCAATCGGGCTGGTGAATCCGGATCAATAGTTTGGATTTTGTGTAAGATTCGGATTGTTATCCACCTCGCTTTGCGGGATGGGCATGCGCGACGATTTTCCGATGATAAAGTTATTGAAATCGCTATCCCTGCTTTTCAACTCGTTAATCGTAGCCTGATCATCCAGTCCCCATCTTTTCAAATCGATCCACCGAACGCATTCCAGGCTAAGCTCCAATGCCCGTTCAATCTTCAGATGCTCCTTAAATGCGGCTTTATCGCTAACGATTTGTGCCCCGTCGTAATACGTACTGTTCTGGATCGCCGGCAGTTTTACCCGCTGTCTTACCCGGTTCAGGCATTCGATGGCTTTGGGCGTAGGACCGTTTAACTCATTTAAGGCCTCGGCATACAATAAGAGGATATCCGCATACCGTAACGAGCGGAAATTGTTATCATTCCAGTAATAGATGGGGTTTTCATCGGTACTGTATTTCTTAATGAATACGCGTTTTCCCCAATCCGCTCTCCAATTGTTTCCGTAAATCAAGGTATCGGGCCGTTCGGGAAAATCCTTTCCTGCGTCGTCATACCACACACTGTAAAACAGGCGCATGTCATTTTTCCCATCCGTGGTTTGCTCACGTTTATAGTAATCCACTAACCACCGCCGGGCCTCCACATTATTCCATCCGATTCCCACCGGCGCCTGGTTCATTTCGATCTGGGTACCCAATTGAGCGTTTGGATCCAAATGGTTGTCTGTTTGATCGAAACCTACGCGGTTTATCAGCGAAAACTGGATCTCATATAACGACTCTCTATTGTTCTCGGTCGTATTGCGGAAGTTGTCCCCGTAATCGGTCGTCAGATCGTAGTAATTTTTACCCTCTCCGTCTACCAGCCATTCCAGGCACTGAACGGCCTCTTGCCATTTATGGTCCTGCATGTACACTTTTGCCAATAGTGCATAAGCAGCCCCCTTGGTAGGACGACCGTAATCGGATTCCGGCCGGGTAGCCGGCAGTTTTGAGACCGCATCGTTTAGATCCTCTTCAAGCTGCGCGAAAACTTCTGCCGGCGTTTTCTGTTCCGGTGCATCAGACGCCGAAGAGGTTTTTAACACGAAAGGGATATTCTCCCAGAGTGTGGTCAGGTAGAAATAGTAAAAGGAACGCAAAAATTTAACCTGCCCGATCAGATCCTGCCGGTGCTGTTCATTGCTGAATGGTATATCATCGATGTGATCCAGTACCTGATTTGCCCGAAAGACCGCGATATAATGCTCTCGCCATATTTTTGTGTTTACTTCGCCAAAATTATAGTTGGTAAATATAAACTTTGCGTATTCGTTCAGTTCGGTCCATCCCGCCAAACTGACACCATCGTCAGCCATCCCCTGCATCTGGGTGTATATATTCCGGGTCCAGGTGCCTTGCCGGTAAAACATGTTATATACGGCTACCACACCATGTTCAATATCGGCTTCTGTCTTCCAAAAGTTGCCTGTTGATATGGTATTCTCATTATTGATATCCAATTTTGATTCATCACATGAAATAACGATCAGTGAGAATACACCTGTCAAATAAACGATATATCTTTTCATGTCTGAATTGATTTAAAATGTAAACGATAATGAAAACATAACGGACCGCGGATTGGGGAACGAGGTATTATCGGCTCCGATGGTGAATATTCCCGAATCCCGGAACTCCGGATCCAACCCCGTGTAACGGGTAAAAGTGACCAGATTTTGCAACGTAACACCCGTGCGGATCCGCTCCAGTCCGATACCTCTTGAAAGCCGTTCCGGCACGGTATAACCCAGCGCGATCTGACTCAGCCGGAAAAACGAACCGTTTTCCAACCACCTGCTTTGGTCGCCCCGGCTGTTGCGTGTATCTCCAAAAACGATTCTTGGACGGTCATTCACCGGATTTTCAGGTGTCCAAGGAACGATACCATTAAAGTTGTTCTGGTTATTTGCGAAATCGGCCGCAGCCGCAGCTGCTCCATTCCAGACATCCTGGCCGAAACGTCCGTATCCGTTAATTCCGATGTCAAAGCCTTTGTATGCCGCACCCAGGGAAAGTCCCATTTCGAATTTCGGCCACGGATTACCGACCAGTTGCCTGTCTTCCGAGGATATAATCCCATCGTTATTGTAATCATCGTATTTGATATCTCCCGGCAATGCATCCGGTTGGATAACCATTCCTTGTGAGTTCTTGTGATTTTCCACATCCTGGGCAGATTGGAAGACTCCCAACATCCGGTACAGATAAAATGCACCCAACGGCTGACCGATGGCTGCTTTGGATAAAAATTCATAGTACTCAACCCTCCCATAACCTAAATCCAGCACTTTATTTCGTACCCTGGATAGATTCAAGGAAGCTGAATACGAAAACTCGCTGCCTATTTTGTCCTTCCATCCCGTCTCAATTTCGAAACCCCTGTTTGCCAAACTGCCGGCATTGACGGCGGGATTTCCACCTTCGTTGCCCGAAGACATCAAAATAGGCAAATACACAAGGAGGTCTTTACTCTTGGAATGGAAATATTCCGCGGTAAACGTCAATCGGTTGTCTAACAGTACTGCATCAACACCGACATTGGTGGTTGTTTTCCGCTCCCACACCAAGTCGGTATTCGTCAGCCTGGACTGTGTCATCCCCAGCACTTTGGTTTCCGGAGAACCAAAGACAGCACGGGGAGCTGTATTGATTACCGCTTGGTAATCCCAATATCCGATGCTGCTGTTTCCTAACGTGCCGTGGCTGGCCCTAAGCTTCAAATCGTTTACAAAAGGCACATCAAAGAACGGCTCGCCACTGATGCGCCATGCTGCAGAAAACGAAGCAAAATTACCCCACCGGGTGGTTTCCGGCAATCGGGAGGTACCGTCTCGCCGGATGGTGGCCTGAACCAGGTATTTATCGTCAAAAGCATAATTTACACGCCCCAAATAGGACAGGATCCGTGCCTTTTGGTAACTTCCTCCTGCCGTGGTAATACCGGTCGCTGCATCAAGAGAGGTAATATATTTATCCCCGATCACCAGCGGATCCAGCTTGGTAATCCAATTGGTCTGCCCAAAAAACGTATTATAGGTCACCCCGCCGATGGCATCGATGTCGTGCCTGCCAATCCGTTTTTTGTAGTTCAATGTCTGCTCAATGAGTATGTCGTCACTTCTGTAATTTTCGAATCCCAGGCTTGCAGCGTCATTTCCCTGTCCCATGGTCCAATTGCCTGATTTACGTAAGGTATTGGTTACCCCCGAATAATTTGTATACGCTAAGTTGAGTTTTGCGTGCAGCGCATCAAATAAGGAGAGTTGACCGAACACATTCGCCTTCAGTAGGTTTTCCGGATTATCCTGAGGGCGCAATTCCTGCATCGCCACCAAATTTCGTCCATAGTTATTGGCCCTATCGGGATTCCCATAACCATATCCTCCCGGATTGGCTTCATCCTTTACCGGTATCGTAGGAGAAATGGCAATAAAATCCGCCCAAGGGTTCCCATTCAGATTCTTGCGGTCGGTTTTCGTATAAACAAAATTTTCACCATACGAAAAAATGCCTTTCTTGCCACTCGTATTGACCCGGAAACCATACCGGTCGTACCCGGATCCGTACAGCGCCCCATCATCTACCATCCGGTTAAACGACACAAAATAGTTGCCTGATTTCGAGCCTCCTGAAAACGACAGGTTATAGTTCTGCAGCACACCGGTACGCAGCATCTCTTCCTGCCAATCGGTGTTGGCGTCAAAATGGTTTTGTCTGCTAACCACGCCGGCCACACCCGTCCGAATCGCTTCGTCATAAGCAAGGTCATCGTACCTTTTCCAGGTTTCCGCATCCATTAAATCGTACCGGGGCAAGTTGGTGCTCGTTACGTTGCCGTCAAACTGGATTTTCATGGGTCCTTCTTTACCGCTTTTGGTCGTAATGATTACCACACCGTTTGCCGCTCTGGAACCGTAGATAGCCGCAGACGAAGCATCTTTCAGCACCTGGATGGATTCAACATCGGCAGGGTTCAGGTGTGCTTCGCCCCCGATCATTCCATCGACGATAAACAGTGGAGCGTTGTTTGTCAGGCTTCCCAAACCGCGGATAATAATCGAAGCCTGCTGGCCCGGTAAACCGCTCGACGTTACTTTTACACCCGATGCGAGACCCTGCATGGCTCCCACAATGTCCTGTGAATTCCGGTCACGGAGCAATTCGGTATTGACCACGGAAACGGCCCCTGTCAGGTCTTTTTTCTTGACCGTACCGTATCCGATGACAACGACCTCATCCAACGCAGCATCACCCGCCACGAGGCTGATGTCTACTGTTTTCCGACCCGACAACGCAATTTCCTGCGATTGATATCCCATGTAACTCACTACCAATGTGGCGTCGGCGGACGAAACCGACAGGGAAAATGCACCGGCATCATCGGTCGTCGCCCCGCCTTGTCCATTTAATTCTTTTACGGTTGCGCCAGCTAAGGGATTACCCGTGTTCTGATCCGATACCTTTCCCGATACCGTGACCTGAGCAACTGCCAGTTGAGTCGTGACCAGCCAACAAAACAGTGCACAAAACAATCTTAAATTCCTTAATTTCATAGCTTTACGTTTATGATAAACCCATTTTTTTTTCAATAACTTGCCTGTACAGCGATGTGTCACCTCGTAGCGGTATGATCGTCTGTTCCTACGTGTCCGTAGCAGCTTTATGTTATTTATTCCGTACTAGCCCTTTATTACCTTCCCGCGGCAATCACCAACCCTAGTCCAACCACAAACAGGACAAACATCGCGGCCACGAGTCCATTTACGGTCTTTGATCCTCCCTTAAATTCTTTCCATATCAATACCCCCCACAACGCGGCCACCAGTGTGGCACCCTGCCCAAGACCATAGGAAATGGCCGGACCGGCTTTCCCCGCTGCAATCAGATTGAAGAGATTGCCCAGCCCCCAAATGCAACCGCCCAAAATGCCTACCAGGTGCACACCAAAGCGACCCCGGAAATATTCACCGTAGCTGCTAGGTGTCCCTTCCAATGGCTTGCGCATGAGTATGGTATTGAATAATACATTACTCACTAAAATACCTCCCGCAAACACGACAAAAGCAGTATAAGGAGTCATTTTTCCCGGTGCAGGCGAAACAAAATTCTCCAAATCCATCCCTGCTGCGATAAATGGATAGAACGTAGACATCAACACTCCTGCGATAACTGATATCACAATCCACTTTCCCACGCCTTTTTTTCCTGTTCCACCCGAGTGCTTCCCGTAAGCCACCGCATTGAGTATGATAGCCAAGGTCACCAAGCCTACCCCCAGAAATAGAAAGACAGGGTCACCCTTGGCATGCATCAGGTAATTAATGAGTACACCGATTACCAGTGCCAGGCCGATTCCGACGGGAAAAGCAACAGCCATCCCCGCACCGGCAATAGCCGCTGTAAGCAGGATATTAGCCAAATTGAATACCACTCCGCCGATAAATGCGCTCCTGATATTAGCTCCTTCCGCCTGCGAGAGGTCGGCCAAGAATGGTCTACCCGATTCTCCCGTGCTACCCATGGTAAACGCACCGATAAGGGCCAACAGGAAAATCCCCAAAACGTAATCCCAATAGAACAGCTCAAAACGCCATTCCCGCTGTACCACCTTCTGTGTGTTAGCCCAGGAGCCCCAGCAGAGCATCGTGATGATGCAGAATATAACTGCTATTCCATAACTTTCTACGATAAACATAATTTGTTGGTTTTAAAATCGGTTTACACTTATTGTTTACGTCATATTACTCAATAGCACCTCGTTACGGAACGGAATAGAAGATTGTGCCCCCATGCGCGTCACAGCAATAGATGCCGCTTGGCAGGCAAAAGACACCGCATCTGTCAGTGCCCTGCCTTCGCTTACAGCCACCGCGAGGGCTCCATTGAACACATCGCCGGCAGCGGTCGTATCCACCGTCTCGACACTTGGGGCCGGAATGTGGTAAAACACGCCTTCTTCCAACAGTGCCGCTCCTTCTTTTCCCAATGTAACGATCACGTGTTTCACTCCCTGTTGGTGTATGCTTTCGGCTGCCTGGCGGGCACTCGGTACGTCGACAATACGAACGCCCGACAACATCTCTGCTTCATGGACATTAGGCGTAATGATGTCAATTAAATTAAACATACTGGGTACTAAGCTATTCGCAGGTGCGGGATTAAGAATTACTTGCATGCCTCTACTCCGGGCGAGGCGGGCGGCGTGTTCTACCGTCCGCATCGGTATCTCCAATTGAACCAGTAGAATTTTGCCATCGGGGTACTTATCCAACACCTCTTCCACATCGTTAGGTTCTAAATGGGCATTCGCACCCGGTGCCACTACGATACTATTTTCACCGCGTTCATCCACGGTAATCAGCGCAATGCCCGAAGGACTGTGATCATCGGCCAAAATGCCGTTCGTATCTACCCCTTCTTCATCAAACAGTTGGGAAGATTGCTTTCCAAAAATGTCATCACCGATTTTACCGATGAAGGTCACGTCACCACCCAAACGGGCAACAGCCACAGCTTGATTCGCTCCCTTTCCACCGGGATTCATCAAAAAAGATCCACCCAAGACTGTCTCTCCGGGTTGTGGAATATGGCTTGTCTTCACCACCATATCCATATTCATACTACCTACAACGATTATTTTACTGCTCATACAACTGGTTAAAAAATGCAACTTGGCTTATAATACTGTCAAAAGTAACGGGTATATTTTTGATAAATCGACCTTTTTTTCATAATTTTATGAATTATAATACAAACAAAACATCAAAATAATTTAATAAAAAACTTATAATCAAATAGTTAAATAATATATTATTTTCAACTTATTCTTCATTAGCTGCTTTACTTACCATGTTGTTCTACGAACTCGAAAAACTCGTCAAGTCACTTTCCGCCGCTGAAAAAAAGCTCTTTCAATTAAACAGTATCCGATTGAAGGAAGAAAGTGACTACCTGCTACTGTATGAATTGATTGCAGCGCCTGCAAGTCCCGAAGGAATATCCTGGCAAGAGCAATACAAAAAGCAATATCCGACGAAGTCATTGGAAAATACAGCCGCTTATTTATACAAAACATTAACGGACATGCTGGTACAGATCCGTATCGAACAGGATACATGGTACCAACAATACCAATGCCTACTGAAAGCAAGGTTGTGTTTCGAACGCTCCATCCCTTCCAGGGCATTCAAGGAGCTTCATAAGGCTTTCAAATTAGCAGTAGCAAGCCAGCACCATCCGGTTGCCTACCAAGCCGCCCGGATGGAGTTAACCGCACTTGCAGACATGGGATTTCCGGGGCTTAGTGAGCAGCAATTGGTGGACAAGCAAATGAAGGCAAAACACACCCTGCAATCACTTCGGCAGATCCACGAACATTATTCGCTTTATGAGCTTCTTAGCCACCGGCTTACGCATGGAAAACGCCCGGAAAGCAGCAAGCAGGATAAACAGGTGAATGATTTGATCTTAAGCGAACTTAGCCTTTCTACACGAGGTAGTCAGCATCAGTTTGAGCCTCAGAAATTACACTTGCTCTTCCAATCTTTCTTTTTTATTCATTCCGGCGAATACCGCTCCGCGCTGCGGATATTCAATGAGCTGACCAAATTGACCGAAGCCAACGAATCCATGTGGGATTACCCCCCGTATGATTATCTATCGGCACTTGATGGCATCCTTGACAGTCTCCGGAGCATAGGTTATTATCAAGAAATGACCCCTTTTATTGATAAGTTGGCAGCACTGTCAGAACGCACCTACCCGGAACATTTTAAAAGTGTAGCCACATTGACCGCGCGCGTATACCGATTAAATCGGTATGTGGGCTGCAAACAATATGAAATAGCTGCCCAATTTATCGTGCAATCTTCGGCTAATGGGGATACACAAAAGATCATAGAGGGTCACGAAAAACAATTGGAATATTACTTTTTTGTCGCATTCACTCATTTTATGTTACAACAATGGAGTAAGGCGAAGAAACCATTAAACCTGCTCACCGCGGTTGCCAAACAAACCCCGCAACACCTTGCCTATCGTGCGGGGCGCCTGCTCCAAATCCTTATCAGTTACGAAACGGATGATATTGGCTACATTGAGTATGAGATCCGGTCGTACAAAAGAGCGTTCAGTAAACAGGGCAAAGCCTATAAAACCGAGAAATTAATCTTCCATACCGTTGCAGTAGACCCCAAACGCCGGGGAAATGCGTGGAAAGCAGCGGCCCGCAAGAAGATGACTGCAAAATTGGAGGAAATCGCATCCGACAAACGGGAACTCCAACTGACAAAATTTGCCGATTTCGGACAATGGGTATTGAATAAATACGTCTAGTTGTAAATCGGATTAAGTGCCTTTCATTCGTCATTCCCAATCACAAAGAATTCCACCCGTCTGTTCCACTGATGCTCCTCTTCGGTACATTCAACTCCTTTGGCGCAATGGTTGGCCAGTTTAGTGAAACCATATCCTTTGGCAACCAAGCGGCTGGCTGCAATTCCTTTACTGACCAAGTATGCCACCGCCGAATCGGCCCGTCGTTGGGTCAGTTTCATGTTATAAGCTGCGGTTCCCCTGGAGTCCGCATGTGCACTCAGTTCGATGCGCACGCTGGGATCACTGTTTAGAAATGCAGCAATCTTATCCAGTTCCAAAGCCGCGTCTGGGCGGATATCGGCTTTATCAAAATCGAAATAGATATTACGGAGTACAACCACTTCCTTCACTTCGACCGGCGAAAGGTAGATGTCTTTCTGCAACGTAGTGCTGGAATCGATGCCTGAGGTCGAAAACGCCATCGGCGTAAATTCGCGGAACCCGGTCTGTTCGGCAGTGAGCGTATAATCTGTATTTTCCGCCAGATTAAATTTGAATTTTCCGTCCGTTCCGGCGTTGACAATTACGGCATTCACTTCCTCGCCAACGGGCGTAAGAGTCACTTTCGCCCCGGTCACGGGGAGCCTGGTCTTTTCGTTATAAACGCCTCCCTCTAAATCAATCTGGACTATTTTGTTCAGATTGAACCAATAAATATCGTCTGCCCCGGCGCCACCGCTTCGATTCGAGGCCATATATCCTTCCAGTTCCTTATCAAACCGGATGGAGAAATCATCGTAAGGTGAATTGAACGGAAAGCCTAAATTAACGGCCTTGGTGGCATTGCCGGTCCCAACCACGCGGTATACATCCAATCCTCCCATTCCCAAATGTCCATCTGATGAAAAATAAAAATCACCGCGATCATCGATCGCTGGGAACCGCTCATCACCGGGTGTATTCACCGCATCGCCCAGATTGACCGCATCGCCCCAGGTTCCGTCTCCTTGGCGAACTACATAATAGATATCGGTTCCCCCCTTACCCCCCGGCATGTCCGACGTAAAATAGAGCGTATCGCCGGATGTTGTTAGAAAAGGGTCTCCCACAGACCACTCCGTGATATTGTTGTAACGGAATGGAACGGCATCCGCACCCCAGTTTGCTGAATCCAATGAATTAGAAAAAATTTCGATATTGACGGTCACATCCTTCCCTGCCTTTCGCTTTTCTTCCCTGGTTAAGTTACGGGTTACGGCAAAATAGATTTCATTTCGTTGTTTGGAAAACGTCGCAGGCCCGAAATGATTGGCCCCATCGCCCCAAGTGGCATCCACTTTACCCACCGTGTTTTCCTTTGCCACGTACATGGACAGATATGGGTTACCTGTCCAGCCATAAATAACATCCGGTTTTGCCGCTCCGTCAAACCGGTCGGAAGCAAAATACAGTCCATCCGGACCTTTGGTTGCACCGAATTCGGCTTGCGCGCTATTCCATTTTTTTTGGTTTTTAACCTCCACAGCTTTGACGGGATTTTCCAGCCAAACCACGGCAGAGTCGCACGAGGCATACAATATATTCAGCTCCTCTTTGCTGATGATTCCATCTGCCTTCAGCGCCACCCGTTGGTATTGCGCTTTTGCCTCCCGGAATTTCGAATTGTTGCGAAGCACATGCCCGTATTGCAGAATATGATCAATCTTTGCTTCGTCATGGTTGGCTAAGCGGGCATACCAGGTTTCCGCTTCACGGTAATTCCGGATGTGATAGTACGACTCCGCCAGTCGTTCGGCCGTTCTGATATCCGGTTTGGCCTCATATGCCCGTTGGTATAACTCAATCGCCTTGATGAAGTTGAATGCATCAAATTCACGATCGGCAGACTTCAGCAACGAATACTGTGCCTGCAACGGAACAATAACGAATAAGCAAAGTCCCAAAATCAAGTTAGCTTTCGTGTCAAAAAATTTCATAGGTAGGGGTTATTTTGTTTAGAAATACCGGGGTGTACGTACGCGCTGTGTTCCTTTGTTCAGTGAATATCCTAACGAGATCTCATGGGTTCCCCCAACCTGGTTATTGATTCTATTGAGCGCATAGTCAAAGGAATAACCGATGCGGAATTGTCCGGCGGCAACAAACTCAGCGAGGGCAATAATGGAATTTGGCCTTTTAAGGCTTTCGCTTAATTGCTTTCCACTGGAAAGTGCAGTACGGTAAGAAAGCCCAAACGTAAACTGCTCGGCAAAAATGACCGCTGCATTCAGATCCGTCGTCCACGCGCGGCTGGCCGCATTGTTCGCATTTTTCACCAAAATAGATGGCTTCAAGAGAATATCGGTGGCCAACGGAACAATGCCCCCACCGGTAATGTAATATTGCGTAACCGGAGGGATGCGGGTGCTTCCGTTATTGTCGTTGAAGATCAGTTGCGAAATCAAATTGTCCACACCAACGCCGGCAAAAAAGGTATTGGTAGAATAATATACGCCAAACCGGGCATCGGGCAGAAACGAATTCTCGATGTTCACGGATTCGGGATCCTCAGTACGCGCAGCAGCATTATCAAATCCGGAATGAATAAATCCCAAACCTATGCCGAATGCCAACCTATCTTCGGGATCCCACCCCACGCGCAGCCGGTAAGCATAGTTCGCATAGGCATAAACGCGTTTTTCTAATCCCACGCGATCACTCATCAGGTTCAGCCCAAGCCCCACATTGTCACCTGCGGTACGCATATCCGCGGCCAGGGCCAGTGTACTCGGACCACCGGGCATGCCGGTCCATTGCGAGCGGTAATAGGTATGAAAGTTTACCGGCCCACGATAACCGGCGTACGCCGGATTGATGTATAACCCATTGAACATGTACTGGCTATACTGTACCGCCTGTTGGGCAAACACAGGGGCGGTTAAAAGGACGATCAGCAATAGAAAAAAATACTTCTTCATGTCTTTATCTGTTTATTGGATATGGTCAAATCAGCGTCTTTCAGTTAACCTGCCGGGCATTCACCCGGCAGGTAATCCTCTCTTTAGCGGCCTGTCACTCTGATGATGGCTACCGCACCTTTATGGGTTTGCCATTCGCCATTGTTTCCGTTGCGAACACGCAAGATGTAATAGTATGTACCTTCCGCGAGTGAACCTCCATCCCAATCGTTGTTGTAGTTGTTGCTCTTGTAGACCTGATTGCCCCATCGGTTGATGACCATCAGTTCCCGGCCCTGGTATTGAAGCAGGTTCCTGATCACGAATAGGTCGTTCAAGCCATCGCCATTTGGGGTAAACAGATTCGGAATCACCAAAGTGGCATCCACCGGAATCGGATTCGTATCGTCCTCATCGTCCGGATCGTCGGTGTCAGGATCCCGGTCAGGCCCCCAAACGGTAATGCCATTCGTGATGGTTCCCGCAGCAGTCACAGCCACGTCTGCCGTAATACGGATCACGATGGTCGAGCCCACGTCGATAGCGCCGGTTGTCGCAATCGTGGCCTGGTTGCCAGCACCCACTACCGTGGCCGCTCCGGAAATCACCTCGTAGCCGGTAATGGTTACACCCGCTCCCGGACGTTCCTGGAGTGCGATATCTTTACCCGCTTCGATAGCCATCGGCCCATTATTGGTTACGGTTACCGTGAAGGTCGTCGGCTGTCCAGCAGTTACGATGGATTGGTCACCGACCTTCTCAATACTGAGCGTATACGGCCGTTCCACGGGAATTTCCGGTGTTTCGTCTTCATCGTCCTCTTCATCCGTATCTGGGTTCTTATCAGGACCCCATACGGCTATGCCATTAGCAATGGTCGAGCCGGCCACTGCCGTTACGTCAGCACTTACCACCACCACGATGGTTCCGCTGCTCGGGATGGCCGCAGACGTAGTGAGCGCCGGATTATTGCCGGTACCGGATACGGTCGCATTGCTCGACGTTACTTCATAGCCCGTGATGGTGATACCCGCTCCCGGACGTTCTTCCAAGTTAATCACTTTGCCGGTAGCAATTGTTGACGGCCCATTGTTTGTGATGGTTACCGTAAAGCTGGTGTTTCCACCCGAAACCACGGTTTCATCATTGGCCTGTTTGCGGATGCTCAATGCGTAGCTAGGGTCAACCGGAATTTCCGGCGTCTCGTCGGTATCATCCGGATCGTCCGTATCTGGATTCTTATCCGGTCCCCAAACGCTGATGCCATTGGTGATGGTACCTTCCGCTTCTCCGGCAATGGTGGCAGTTACTTTGACTACGATGGTACCGCCTTGTGGCAATACGGCATTAGTGGTTACAGCGGCACGGTTACCTGTGCCATTTACAGTTGCGTTGCCTGAACTTACCGTATATCCCGTGATGGTAACCCATTCACCGGGGCGCTCTGACAAGCTAATGTCTTCGCCGCTCGCGATGGATGATGGACCTTCGTTGGTAAGGGTGAGTGTAAATGTTGCGTTCTCACCCGCCTTCACACGTGCTTGATCGGCAACCTTCGTGATGCTCAACACGGCATTCGGATCCACAGGGATTTCCGGTGTATCGTCTTCGTCATCCGGATCTTCCGTACCGGGATCTTTGTCTGGTCCCCAAACGCTGATGCCATTGGTGATGGTGGCAGGTGCGTTGGCATCTACATTGGCGGCAACTTTCACGGTGATGGTACCGCCCACTGGAATTTTACCGATAGTAGTAAGCGTGGCCTCGTTGTTCGTACCTGCAATCGTAGCCGCCCCTGCTGTCACCTCATAGCCTACGATCGTTACACCCGTACTTGGACGCTCATGTAGTTGAATCGTCTTACCAGCTTCGATAACCGACGGTCCATTGTTGGTTACCGTGAGGGTAAAGGTGGTACGGGTACCCGCCTTTACACGCGATTGATCGGCTACTTTGGTGATACCCATAGCGGATTCACGATCCACCGGTATCTCGGGAGTTTCATGCTCATCATCCGGTTCCTCTGTTTCCGGATCTTTACCCGGACCCCAAACCTGTATGCCATTTGTGATCGTCGCAGGGGCATCTGCATCGACCATTGCCGTTATGCGGACCACGATGGTACCACCTACTGCAACGGCATCTGTCGTGCTTACTGTGGCTGCATTCGCGTTGCCCGCAATCGTCGCGTTCCCAGACACGACGGCATAGCCCGTGATCGTCATCCCTTCACTTGGCAGTTCAGCTAATTGGATGGTTTCATCGCTTCCGATCGGCGAAGGTCCATTATTGGTCATCGTGACCGTGAAGGTAGTTGTTTCACCTGCTACCACACGATCTTGATCAGATTCCTTGCTTATGCCTAATTTATAGACCGGAACCGGTACCACCGGATCGTCCGGGGTATCCTCGTTGTTGTCACCGTCCGGATCGTGTTCGTCACCGGCCACACTCGCATAGTTGATGTAATCGCCGGCCGCAAGTACACGCGCCGTGAGGGTCAGCGTCTCGCTGGCACCGTTGGCCAGGCCGCCAACCGTCCATGTGTTGGTAGCCGCGTCAAACGTACCCGCGCTCGCATCCGAGCTTACGTATTCGTACCCCGACGGCAGTTCGTCCGTCACCGCCACGCCTGTCGCGTCGCTCGGACCGTTATTGCTGACCACGATCGTGAACACCACGTTACTGCCTACATAGGGAGCGGTATTATCCACTGTCTTCACGACCGACAGATCGGTCACCGGAACCGGCACCACCGGATCGTCCGGGGTATCCTCGTTGTTGTCACCGTCCGGATCATGCTCGTCGCCGTCCACGCTCGCATAGTTGATGTAATCGCCGGCCGCAAGTACACGCGCCGTGAGGGTCAGCGTCTCGCTGGCACCGTTGGCCAGGCCGCCAACCGTCCATGTATTCGCAGCCGCGTCAAACGTACCCGCGCTCACATCCGAGCTTACGTATTCGTACCCCGACGGCAGTTCGTCCGTCACCGCCACGCCCGTGGCGTCGCTCGGACCGTTGTTGCTCGCCACTATGGTGAACACCACGTTACTGCCTACATAGGGAGCGGTATTATCCACTGTCTT
>NZ_BMIK01000025.1 GCF_014642075.1 Parapedobacter defluvii
CCGAGAGCACTCTGGCTTACCTAATCGCCTATCTTGCGATAGAACAAAGAACAAACGTTCGAAACGTAACCGCACACCAGATTTAAAAGATCATTAGCGATTACTCTGTCCTGTCGCCCCCTGTTTTAACCTTAGAAGCGGTTCTTGACATTTAGTGTCGCTTCGTAATCCTCTAAAAAGTTCGACATTTGTAAAGTTCCCCCTACACATCTTGAAGTCAAAACATACAAAAGCCTGCAAATTAAACGTTTGCAGGCTTTTTGTTTTTTACGGCATCCTGATTCATTCAATTATTCGCATAAAAACAGTGAGTAATTCAGTGAGTCAATCCCTGACCTACCGCTACTCACTGAAAGCACATTAAGTTGTTGAATGACAACCTGTTCAACAACTAAACATCTTGACTACCATAGGCTGCAAGGCTAATTTGCATCGGTAAAAAATTGCTTTTTAACGGCGATGCAGAGCTCGTCCCGAAAGTCGGGACTCGGTTTTGTTTCACCATAAATGATGTATTATCATGAGTACAAATTATTCCTTGCTCTTCTACTTGAAGAAACCAAAAAACTATGTGGGTGGTATGAAACCCATCTACATGCGTATCACCGTGGCCGGTGACCCCAAGGAAGTGTCCACCGGCCGTGAGTGTGACCCCGTACGGTGGAACGCCAAGGCCAACCGTGCCAAGGGCACCAAGGAGGACATCCGTGGCCTGAATGCCTACCTCGACACGCTGGAGCGAAAGGTGGCCGATGCCCACCTGCAACTCGTAAAGGACGGCACGGAAATCACCGCCGAATCGCTGAAACTGAAATACCTCGGCAAGGACGTGCAACGGCAGTATTTGATGGAAACGTTTACCGAACACAACCGGAAGATGGAAGCGTTGCTTGGGAAAGGTTTCAAACCCAACACGCTGAAAGGCTACAACACTTCTGTTGCACACCTGACCTCCTATCTGGAAAAATGCCATGGTGAAACGGACATCGAGATCCGGCACATCGACCATGCGTTCATCACAGGTTATGAGTTTTTCCTCCGCTCTGACATGGAATGCAGTGCGGTGTCGGCGGCCAAGTACATGAAACACCTGCGTAAAATCATAAACCAGTGTCTTGCACACCGATGGATTACGGAAAACCCCTTTGTGTTCTACAAAACGAAGGCCAAGCCAAGGGAAAAGGAATTTCTCACGCCCGATGAACTGGACAGGATAGCCCAAAAGGAATTTTCCATAACAAGGCTCTCTCATGTGCGCGACATCTTCGTGTTCTGCTGCTATACGGGGCTGTCATACGCCGATGTGCGGAAACTGCAAAAGACGGGCATCGCCAAGGGTATTGACGGCAGATTGTGGGTGTTGACCAGCCGGGAGAAAACGGAAACTTCCTCCAACATCCCGCTGCTTCCGCAAGCCTTGGAAATCATCGGACGCTATGCGGACTATCCCCCATGCGTAGCAAAGGGGATGGTACTTCCGGTATTGAGCAACCAAAAGATGAACAGCTACCTGAAAGAGATTGCCGACCTGTGCTGTATTACTAAAAAGCTGACATTCCACATGGCGCGGCACACATTCGCCACCACGGTGACACTGGCCAACAACGTGCCGATAGAAACGGTATCAAAAATGCTGGGGCATACCAACATCAAGACCACCCAGCACTATGCCAAGCTGCTGGACACGCGGATTAGCAGCGATATGGAAAAACTAAAAGAAAAGTTAGGATTCCGTACAAACATTTCATTATCGGCTCATTAACGGTTCTTATTAGCTCATATCGGCTCACTATTAAGTTCTTTTTTATAAATTTGTGTCATGAGCAAAGTAAGTGTACATACTGAATTTCTTGATATCAACTGGAAACTGATAGGCCTTATCAGTGAAATTGATAGGTTCGATGCCTCTTGGAAAGCCATTGAACGGAGAGAGGGGCAAAGCCTTAAAGAGCTTAAATCAATCGCTACGGTTAGAAGTGTCGGGGCTTCAACCCGTATTGAGGGCTCCAAACTAACGGATGAAGAAGTCGATATTCTTCTTAAGAACATGGACATCTCAAAACTTCAAGAGCGGGATGAGCAAGAAGTCGTCGGATATTATGAGGCCTTGGACGTCATCGATGAAAATTTTGAAGAAATTCCTGTGACTGAAAACGGTTTAAAAAACCTGCATAATTTGCTTTTGAAATATAGTGAAAAAGATAGATGGCATAGGGGAGACTATAAGCAGCACTCCAATGCTGTTGAAGCGAATATGCCTGACGGAACAACACAGATAATATTTCAAACCACCGCGCCGGGATTTCCCACAGAAGACGCGATGCGTGAACTAATAACGTGGCATGATGCCGACAAGGATACACATCCTTTGGTTAAGTGTGCGCTTTTTTGCTATGATTTCGTATCTATCCATCCCTTTCAGGATGGAAACGGGAGGTTAAGCCGCTTGCTTGCTACGCTGCTTTTACGCAAATATGGGTATAAATGGATACGATATGTAAGTTTTGAACACGAAATCGAGAGTCAAAAAAATGAGTATTACAGGGTTTTAAGGACTTGCCAATCCCAAAGGCCGGGAGAGGATATCACGCCGTGGGTTATGTTTTTTCTGACGAGTTTGAAGAATGTTCAGGAGTCGTTGATGCTGAAACTCGAAACCCATGGAGTACAACAGGCCATTTCACAAAGGGAAAGACATTTGTTGACCATAATTGAGGCAAATCCGGGTATAAAAACCAGCGACATGGCGAAAAAACTTGGTGTTTCAAGTGCAACAGTGAAAAGGATGTTGGACAGCCTTTTGTCGGCAAAACTTATAGAAAGACACGGAATCGGCCCGGGGTCTTATTATACACTGTTATAGTCATCGGCTCACTATTGGTTCTTATCGGCTCGTATCGGTTCATTTCAGTAGCCTTGTTTTTAAATCTGCACACACCAGGGCATTTTCACCGCTTAGGCCACCGAACGCAAGGCGGGGGAATCGGGTCAAGGGCGCCGGAGGGCAAAGGCCTGCGGGCAGCGGCGTTTATATACCCTTGACCTTTCCCACGCCGAGGGTAATTTTGGCCGGGCGGTGCAAAGGCCGGATGCCCTGAACCACCCGTAAAATTCACCGCCTGATACCCCGTGACTGCGCTTTCTTTTTCCGTTTGCGCCGCTTCTCCTCCTCCTCGATGGGGCTTTGCTGCTCACCCGC
The DNA here is from genome assembly GCF_014642075.1 of Parapedobacter defluvii. Taxonomy (GTDB): domain Bacteria; phylum Bacteroidota; class Bacteroidia; order Sphingobacteriales; family Sphingobacteriaceae; genus Parapedobacter; species Parapedobacter defluvii. The sequence continues at coordinate 3,200 of NZ_BMIK01000025.1, forward strand.
TCCCTCCACCGGAGCCATCAGTAATCCCAATAGGTCGGCAGCCATACTGCCCGTGGTGGTCAGCATATCGCCCACGCTTTCGAACATGCCTTGGGCAAAATCGTGTGCCAGCTCCATTGCCAACGGCTGACCCTGCGGATGCCGCTCCGTCAATTCCATGAGCGTGTGCATCTGCGCTTTCTGCTGTGCCGTGCCGTTCCTCATCGTATTGGCATATTGCAGGCTGTCTTTCAGGTTGCGCTCGAAGTCGAACAGTTCATCGAACAGCGTTTCACCCGATTGCTTGAACGCCGTGCGGTCGAACTGCCCCAGCTTCTGCGAGTGCGCCTTATTTTTGCCACGTGAGGTGTTCTGTGGGCTTAGCTTGATTTTATTGGTGATGTCCTTGCGGCTCACGATGATTTGGACGTGCATCTGCCGCCCCTCCTTGCGTTCGCCTTTCCGCTTTTGCCCGCTCTTTACCTCCCTGTCGTTGTGGCTGTAATAGCGGTAATTTTCCAGCTTGCCGAACCAAAGCAAATCCCGGTGGCTGTCTATGCCGGGGCGTTTGAAGTTACGGGCGTATTCGTCCATTACACTCATGGCAAATTCCTTTAGTTTTTCCCTTGCCCCGTCCTCGCCGTATTGCGATACGAGATGCGTCAGTTCCTTTTGGCTGGGGCTGATGTTGATGAGGAAAAACTTACTGTCTTCCCTGCCCAGCTTGGCCACGTTGCGGTCGATGCCCATCCGCACCTCGTGGGGTTTAATGTCGCTGGCCGTTCCGTTGAACCAACGCTCCGGTTTGTTTTCCATCCCTTTTTCCGGCTGCGTCCGGTTTTCCTTTTCGAGGTAATGCACCAGCGCACCGCTGCTGCCCTTGTTGTCGCCCGTTTCCGATTTGGTGATGTTGATATACATAATCCTATGTTATAGATTATCCAGTGATTGCCGTGCGTGCTTGGCCAGTTCCTCCTTTTTGGCCGCCGACACAGGCCAACCGAGGGCTTCCCTTTGGGTAATGTAGTAATCCAGCACCTGCCGGAACCTGGACTTCAATGTTTCCCTTTCCCGCATGTTGCCAAGTATCTTTTTCAGCGTGCCGTCCACCAGTTTCAGGTAGCCGATGGTTTCCCTGCCCATGATGGTTGCCTCCGACTGCCCTTTGCCGATGCTTTTCAAAAGCGGGCTTTGCGTTTTGGCAATGGCCATCAGTTCCTCCATAGCCGAATACATCGGTACCAGCAGGTCGCCCTCCTGTTTGCGGATGAACGAAAGGATGCGGCTGATGCCGTTCGACAATTCCTTTTTCAGCACCTCATCGTTCAGGTCGGCGGGGTCTTTCTTGCTTTTGTAGAAATAATCGACCATCTGCATGAACAGTTCCCGCTTGGTGCGGCCAAGCTTCCGCGCAAGCAACGTGAGCCGATCGTCCACCGCTTCGGGGAAACGGACGGATTTCTTGTTCTCGTCCTGCCTAACCATTGGTACCTCCCTTACCACCACCAATAAACCTGAACCTGCTGCCCTTGGCCGGATGCCACGAAGGGCGGTACTCCACATAACCGTAGGCCACCAATTCCGACAAGCACTTGTGGTAGGTGGCGATGGAGCGTATCCGCGAGAAGCGCATGAGCTTCCTGCGGCTGGCGTGGAAATGGTTGTTCGGGTTGCCGCAATCGTGGTGGTAGAACAATGCAGCTACCAACCCGATGTGCGTGGGCAGCAACCGACCGTCATCGCCTATCCGTTCAAAGAATTCGCTGAATGCGTGCTTGGGTATTTCCATCCGTTCACCCATTGTCATTGCCCCCTTCCATCATTTTCCTGATGTCCTCCCTGTGGTAGTACATGCTGCCGCCCACCTTGCGGTACGGCAACGTGCCGCCCGCACGGAGGTTCTGCAACGTTCCGGGCGATACGCCCAGCAGCTTGCGTACTTCAGCGCTTTTCAGCCATTCCCTGCCAAGATTGTCTTTTTCCCTGTTTCCGATGATTTGTTTGAACTCATCCAGCATTTCCCGTTTGAACTGCCGGAGGTCTTCCCTTGTGACGATGTCTATTTCCATATCCCTATCATTATATTTCCACATCCGTATATCCCGATAGCGGGATATTGGTTTACGCGCTTTACAGGGCGCCCGGTATACGGCCAAGTATACCAAAACCTTATGCTGGGGCTGTGCCAGCGTATTGGGGTATCCCCGGAGGATACCCGAAACCCCCATGGCGATAGCGTGGGGGCAAGCAAGTAGGGCTATGCCCAACTTCCGCTTGCTCCATTCCCATCGGGGAATGGCAATTTGGCGGAACGTGCGAACAGCACGGTTAGGCTCTGCTACCAAACAGGGCGGTATCCGGTGTTTCCATCGGGCGGCACCCGTTCTGTTGGGGCAAAGTTGGGGGATAAAACAGGGATATGGATGACCAACCGGAGCGGCATGGTCATGTTCGGGGATTGAACGGGTCGGGGTCAGGCTTGGTCTGCGGGAACGATGTGGAACAGCTTTCTGTCATCGGGAACCTGCGAACCCTTTATCGGGGCTTCGCCTTTGCCTACGAAATAGTTGCGCGCCGTATCCAATGGGATTTCCTTGCCACCGTGGTTGAAGTATTTCGCTATCAGCTTGTAATACGGGCTGTGGTGGTCGCTTTTGAGCAACTTCCTCCCATTGGGCAGTTCCGCTTCGCGCAGTTGCTGGATGAGGTCGATGAGCGTGGGCAGGTAACCGTCCTCCACGTACACTTTCTGTGAAACCCCGTATTTGGAAAGTTCCTGCACCCGTTCTTCCAAATCCTGTATACGGGCTTGGAGTTCAGCTATCTTTCCGTCTTTTTCTTTCACCAGCACATCGTTAGGCCGGACATTCCATTTATCTCGGGTGCCGAGGTATCGCTGGAATTCGGTAAGTTTCCCGATGTTTGACTGATGTCGGGGGTGCTCGGATGAGAACGGGTCTTTCCGCTCGAAATGTTCAATCCGTTTCTGCACGATGTACCACACATAGGAAAGGAACTCCTTTTCGGCTCCCTGCCCCTTGGACAGGAAATAATTCAGGTGGTAGGTGTAATATTCCTCAAACTCGGCTTTGTCCAACCCATATATTTTGAGCAAAAAATGGTTGTTACCATACCCTCTTTTCAAACCAAGTATGTTGCCAACATCAAACGGATGTGGGCAAAAATCGAAGCGCTTTCTGCTTTTGAAGTAATTTAGTCCCATTGTGATAATCCTTAAATCTGTAGTCACAAAATCCTGTCCAACGGACTTTTGATTGCATTCAGTTGCGCATTGCCGACTTTTGCATAAAGCATCGTGGTCTTAATGTCATTGTGACCAAGTAGCTGCTGTATGAATAACATGTCCGTGCCGTATTCCAGTAAATGTGTGGCGTAACTATGCCGCAAACCGTGTATCCCTATCGGCTTGTTTACCTTTGCGGCCTTCATCGCATTCTTGAACACCGCTTGGACACTGCGGACGGAATACCGCCCTCCGTACTGACCTTCAAAAAGGTAAGTTTTAGGGCGATACGCTTTATAATACTCCCGTAGCAAATCCAGCACTGCGGTCGGTAGCGGTACATACCGGTCTTTCTTTCCTTTGCCCGCTTCGATGAGTACCTGCATCCGTCCACTGTCGATGTCGCTCAATTTCAGATTGACAACCTCACTTACTCGCAGCCCCATTCCGTAGCACAGTTGCAGCATCAGCAAATGTTTTCGGTTTCGTACCGCGTCGAATATCCGTTTTACTTCCTTTTGGCTCAACACCTTTGGCAAAGTGGATGGCTTCTTCGGCCGTGGGATTTCGGCAAAGAAGCCCGGTTTATGGAGCACCTGTTCAAAATAGAATTTGATGGCGTTGAGCCTGCTGTGCAACTGGCTTTCCGAAATCTTCAATGTATTGATGCAATAAAGAATGTAAGCACGGAGACGGTCGTAGCCCAGCGAATCAACGGGCACATCTTTCAAAATATACAGTAGCTGTGCAAATTCGATCATGTATGTCTTTATGGTGGATGGACTATAGGCTTTCATCTGCAATACCTCTTTCATGCGTTGCAACTCCCGAGCATTCAAAGGTGATAATTTGGACAATACCCCTTTGCCAACCGGTGGTATTTCCATCCCAAACAGTGTGCGGAAATGGGTATTGTCCGGCACATACCAGCACTTCTTAGACCTGCTCCACCTGCCTTTCAGCGATTTGACCAAATCAATCTTTGCCCGGTCGTATTTGAAATCCACCCAAATGACCGCCGAATCATTATGCCTACCTTCCCGGAAAGCAAAACCGGAAAAATCAATAGCTTTCATACTGCGCATTTTGTATTACCTAATAAAGCAAATCTAAGAAAGTTATACAAAATGCGCAGTGGATAAAATCGCACAACCATAAAGTGAAGCCCCTTACAAACAAATATTTATGGCAAAACAGAGAATTATTGGTTTTTTTGTGTAAAGAAGATTATTGCGTATATTTGAGAGTTAGCTGTAAGCATAAAGAACGACAACCATGAGCATAGAAATAATCCCAATTAACGGTAAAAGTGATTTTTTTGACTATCAGATTTTTGAAGAAAGTCTAAAAAATACGATTGGTAAAAATTGCTCTGAAGCCAAAATATTTTTATTCAATAATTTTCCCGTTTCAGTTTCAGTTGAAACCAACATTGACCTAATTCTTATTATAGCAATTGCACCAAAAGACAAAAATTACTATAAGCCAAAAAGGACTAAGGACAGAGCAATCTATTTCCATAATCAGATTATACCGATAAAATTTGTAACTAAATTTCAAGACGACACTATTTCAATTGATGACAATAATCAGGTTGTAGCCAATGAAGAATATATTGATTATTCATCGGAAATAAATTCAATGAGATTTAGTCTTATTAGCTATTTATCAAACAAATGCGGCTATAAAAAGGATGACTTATATGTACAACCACTAATCTTTATTCAAGGTAAAGGTGATTTTGTTCTCAATTCGTATTTAGTTTCTGAAACATTCGACTTCAATTCAATTCACAAATACTTTTCTCAAAATAGTTCTGACATTTTCATCGCATATAAAGATTGGAAGAACGAGTTTGGCTATCAAAATCTGCCCTTTGATATTGAAAGAATAACAAATCAAGCATCAAAAGACAGTGAAATTGGTTATCTGACAAAAAAGAAAGTAGAACGAATAGGAAAACAACTATCTAGTTCAAAAGTGATTTTTGAAGAGCTAAACAAAAATCTTGTCATAATCAATGGAAAAGCAGGAACGGGAAAGTCAAGTGAATTGCTTTTGCTTACAATGAAATGTATTAGTAATGGTCAAAACACTTTGTATTTGACTTACAATAAACTTTTGATTTTTGATATTGCCAAAACTGTTAAATCATATGTAAACGCAAAACTTAACAATAATAGTGATGTCAAGCCAGGAGAAGGTTCTGTATTGACACTTCATGCTTTCTTTTACAGGCTTAGTAAATCCTTAGGTGTCCTTCATGTGCTTAACGCTGATAGAATAGAAAAGCTTTTAGAAGTTCTCAAAACAAGAATGCATGAAATTTATTATAACATTGTTAGTCCCGAATTCAGCAAACAGAAAATTGATTTAAACTCAATAAAATCAATTATTCAAAACCATAAAACATTTGACGTTGGAACAAAAGAAGTAGGAATTGACTTTATCAACTTTCTCCAAAAGCGAAACATTTCCAACTCTGCGGAGCTTAAAAAAGCTACAATAGACTTCTTTAATCATAAGAAGCAAATATTAGGAAATATAGAAGCAAATGAAGTTTTCTTAGCTGATTATTACGGTGTACTTGAAAACACTTTATTACAAATTGAAAACCCTCAACAGTTTTATGAAAAGTATAACATTGAAGACAAACATGAACTTCTTGACGTTGCAATAGGGTTAAGTAAAAAATATGAAGGTGAGAAAGATGGCAAAAAAACTATAACCGAAAAAGGTTTTATTGAATTCAAAAATAGGCGGGTTGGTGGACACAGAAGAAAGAGAACCTTATTTATTGATGAAGCACAAGATTGCCACAGGCTAGAAAAGGAAATATTAATATCCATATATGGAAGTAACAATATCGTTGTTGCCAACGGTGGCAAAGAACAACTTATTCGACATGTAGAATTATGTAATTGGGAAGTTTCGAAAGCGAAAAAACTTAGTATTAAAAAACACGCAACAAGGAATAAATCTTATCGAGTTAAGAAAACGGTAGTAGATTTTTGCAACTATGTTGCAAGTAAATTTCAAATTGACTTAAATCTTGAACCCATAGAGTCGGAAGACGAAGGAGAGCTTTTATTCGATTTTAGACAAAACCATAGTGAACAAGAAATAAATGAAATTTTTAATCATCTAAATCTTAAAGGTGAAATCAATGGTTGCACGCCATATGAAAGACTTCTAGTTTTATTAGAATCAAATTCACAAAGAGAAAATTTATCAGGTCAAAATGAACCTCAAATTGAAACGGCAATAATAAATGAATATGGAAATATAGAAGATGCTCCTCGCTTGAAGCGTGGTACATGGAAACACATAGAATCATTAGAAAAAAATGATTTTATGTTTTGGGACGGAACCGTTGAAGATAAATCTCAGCTAATAGTACCAAGTCCTAATGAATCCCGAGTTATCTATTATGAATCATGTCGTGGGTTGGAAGCATGGTCTGTTGCTTGTTTCGCTTTGGACAAATTTTTTAGTCAAAAACGAGAAGACCCTGATGCAGAAAAGTATTTGATTGAAGATTTATTTTTAAACCAAAACAATGAACAACGCAAAAGTATGTACGCAGCTACATGGGCATTAATGGCTTTGACAAGAGTAATTGACACAATGTACATTCAAATCAACGACAGAAATTCAGAATTTGGAAAAATCGTAGTGGAGTATTTAAACCAAAAAAACAAGAATGTTAGAGAGATTGGAAAAAATGCCAGCAGCTAACAGGCGTTTGGCTCAATGGCGGGTGACGTGGTTAATTGAACATTCTACCCCGCATCAACTTTTGTGGTGTATTGACAGTTTTGTGCTTCGAAATCCGCCACTGCGCCAAGCGCCAAAACGTTAGCTGATATTTTAAACCGACATACATATGACATTTGACCCTGAAAGCTCTAAAGAAATTGTGAATGAAGCGAAAGCTTTAACTCCAGAAATTTATAAAGATGTTGCAAAACCAGCACTTCAAGAAGTTGGTAGTGTTACTGGACGGACTGTAAAAGCACTTCTATCCCCTTTAAGAGGTTTGTTATGGGGTTGGGAAAGAATAGAAGAATATGTTGAAAGTGAAGTAAAGAAACGACTTGACAAAATTCCTGAGGATAAAAGAAAATCACCTGACCCTGAAATTGCTGTTCCACTATTGCAAGCGTTAACATACACCGCACAAAATGAAACATTGAGAGAAATGTATGTTAATTTACTCGCTAACTCTATGAATACAGACAAAAACAACGTTGTTCATCCATCATTTGTAGAAATTATTAAACAAATGAATTCATTAGATGCAAAAGTGTTTGATGAACTCTCAAAGACAAATGCATATCAAAAAATAATGAACCCAAAAATTATGTTGAAAGGACAAGGAAAATTCTTTTCAAATGCAACGCCAGAATGGTATGCGGGATGGACAATTGAAGGCTATTCCGAATTTGATGTTTCAGCAAGTATGGTGCGTTTAAGCAAATTTGGATTGATAGAGCTAATGTTTGACAGAACAGCAGGGAAAGATGGATATGATAATATTAAACAAACACGGTTTTTGGAGTCTATTCTAAACACATATAAATTGGCAAATCCAACTCAAGAATTAGAAATTGGAGGAACTGAAAGTATTTTATATGTGAACGAGTATGGATTACAGTTTAAAAATGCTTGTAAATAAAAAACATCAGCTAACAAGGTATTGCCAAAAGCGGGGTTTAATAGTTTCTATTGGACATTTGTGCAAGGTTCAACAGCAGTAATTATATTAAACTTTTGTGCTAAAAATCCCCGCCTTCGGCAATACCCAAAACGTTAATATTTCATTCCTACATCACAGAAATTTTGTATCTTAGCATTATAGCAATTGCAGCTAAAACGTATGTCAAACCAGTGAGTGATTCGGTGAGTTGGAAAAAGGGAAGTTTGTAAAATACTGATAAATAGATTGATAGAAAGTAGGTTCGATTCCCCAACGGGCTACAACAAAAGCCGCTTCTGATAAATAGGGGCGGTTTTCTTATTTTATGTTGTCGGTTTTGTTGTCGGTTTGATGAGGTTTGCCCTATTTTCCGGGATAATTCCGTACCTTTGGAGTATAGCCGTGAGGCTGTAATTTTTAACCGAAAAAGGAGCCCCGTCATTAGGTTGATGGGGTTTTATTATTCTTTTAGTCCTGACGGAATAAACCAAGGTACTGATCAAACACAAAAAACCTATTTCTGCTTTGGCCTGTCATCTCTCTCAATATATCTGAGCGCTCAAAATCAGCAACTAAGTTATTGGCAGCTTTGTAACTTAATCCGGTAACCCGCTTTGCATCTTCTACAAAAATTACGGGTTGTTTCAGCAAATATTGGAGCAATGTCATTGCCGAATTGCTTTTACGACCGAACCGCTCATTGATCATGTTTTCGGTTTCAGATTTAAGCTGCAGTATTTGCGATAGCGTCCTAGCGGCATTTGAAGCAGTTTCAGCGATTCCCACAAGAAAATATTTTAGCCATTGCGTCATATCATTCTTGGTTCTGACAAAAGTCAGGTTGTCGTAATACAGCCCCTTATTTCGCTCAAAATAACTTGAAAGGTAAAGCAGGGGTTTATCCAAAACCTTCCCGTCGACCAGGAACAACGGAATCAATAACCTGCCTATCCTTCCGTTTCCGTCCAGGAATGGATGGATGGTCTCAAATTGATAGTGCGCTATCCCTATGCGAATCAACTTAGGGACGATAACGTCATCGTTATGCAGGAAGTTTTCCAAATCTCCCATCAATGCTTCCACATATTGATGGTGCGGCGGTACGAATACCGCATCAGCAGGGCTTGTGCCGCCAATCCAGTTTTGGCTTGTTCGGAATTCTCCCGGTTGCTTATGTTCCCCCCTCACGCTGTCGAGTAATATAGCATGTGTTTTCCTAATGAGTCTTGACGAAATAGGAAGATTTTCCAGTTGCTCTATTGCGTAATTCAGTGCTCCGACATAATTATTTACTTCTTTCCAATCATTCCTTCTTTCGGGCAGGATTTCAGATTCGTCAAGCAATGCTTCATCCATGTTAGTTTGAGTCCCTTCTATTCTGCTTGACTTAACAGCTTCTTTTGTTACATGCAAATGGATGAATAGGTCTATATTAGGCACGAGCTTTGCAAATGAGTTCAGCTCTCCTAATTTAATAGCAGCCTCTTCCAGCAATCCATTGATGAGGGGATTATCCCACTTCCATTCGTCATTTATAATGGATGGCACGAAATAACTGTATCCCCCGACACCCTTTTCAATGTGTCCTGCTTTGTATTCCTCAAGTTTTATCATGGACTCGTTCTTATCGCCACAAAGTAAAACAAAAAAAATCTTATTTTACTTTTAGGCCCGAAAGTAAAATAACGAATTTCTTATTTTACTTAAGCGTCCATCGATCAATAGCCTTCCGTTTTTGAGAAGAAAGTATTAGGAAGTCCCGTCTTAGGTTGACGGGTTTTGTTGTCTTGCTTACCTCGGTGTGGTAAAAAGCTAACAAACCTATTTGTATTTCGCTACCATCCAAAGTACGTTTTTGCATTGTAATAGGAGATATCCTGTATAATTTTCCCGGTCCAGCCGATGTCGTTGGGCAGTAGTCCTTTTTCGATATCTTCGGCAAACAGGCTGCACAGCAGTCGCCTGAAATACTCGTGACGTGAATAGGAAAGGAAACTGCGCGAGTCGGTCAGCATACCCACAAAGCAACTGATAAGGCCGATAGTTGACAAGGTATTCATCTGCTGCGTCATGCCATCCAACTGGTCCAAAAACCACCAGCCCGAGCCGAACTGCATCTTACCTTTTATCCCCTCGTCCTGAAAATTTCCCATCATGGCCGCAAAGACGGCATTGTCTGCAGGGTTGAGATTATATACCACGGTCTTGGCAAGGCGGTTTTCCATATCCAGGGCGTTAAAAAACCGCTGCATGGCTTCGGCCTGCTGGAAGTCACCAATGGAATCGTATCCCGTATCTGGCCCCAACTGGCTCAGCTTACGGGTATTGGTGTTGCGCAGCGGGCCTAAATGGAATTGCTGTACCCAATCTTTATCGTGGTACAGTTTGCACAGTTCGGTAAGGACTACATAGGTAAATGCCTCTTCGTATTCCGTGGCAAGGCGGTCGTCGCCGCTGAGTACTTGCTTGAATACTTCATCCAATGAGACTGCTGAAGAAGTTGCCCGGGGCAAATGACTGAGCCCGTGATCGGCAATGCGGCATCCGTGGCGGTGGAAATAATAGAAGCGATTGGAGAGCGCATCCAATAGCGTATCCAGATCCACAATGGCTGTTCCGCTGCTAGCCTCCAACTGCCGGATATATTGTCGGTATGGATCACCTTTGCTTAGCTGAAAAGCTTTGTCTGGCCGGAAAGATGGAAGTACCTTCGTATCAACACCCGACTCCGCAATTGCATGGTGATGGTCAAGGCTATCGGTCGGATCATCCGTTGTACCTACCATTTCCACATTGAAATGGCGAAGCAAGCCTTGGGGAGAAAACGCCGGATCCTGTAATTGTTCCGTGGTTTGGTCAAAAAGGATATCTGCATTTTCCGGCCCCAGCAATTCTTCGATACCGAACGGGTTTTTCAACTCCATATGCGTCCAGTGATACAACGGATTACGAAGAGTATATGGCACCGCCTCTGCCCATTTCCGAAACTTTTCACGATCGTCAGCATTGCCTGTAATGTATTTTTCAGGAATACCCAGTACGCGCTGCGCACGCCATTTGTAATGATCGCCGGCTAACCAAATGTGGGTAATATTCCGGAAGTTCGCATTGCTGGCTACGGCATCGGGCGGGAGATGCGAATGGTAGTCGATAATGGGTAGGTCTTTCGCATAATCGTGGTATAGCACCTGGGCCGTGCCTGACGGCAATAGAAAGTTGTCATGAAGAAAGTAGGCCATGTCTGATTCGATTATTGTCCGAGAATTCCCAATTCCAATCCCCTTAGCTCTGCCAATCCCCGCAGGCGGCCGATGGCTGAATAGCCGGGAGCTGTCGTTTTATCAAGATCATCCAGCATCTGGTGGCCGTGGTCGGGCCGGAAGGGTATGGGGTCCGTCCGACGCTGGTTTTCGGCGATCAGTGCTTTCATGACCGCATACATATTTACGTCACCATCCAGGTGATCGGCCTCGAAAAAGTTACCCTGCTCGTCCTTCCTGACGTTGCGCAGGTGTACAAAGTAAACGCGTTCCTTCACCGCCTCGAAAATAGCCGGAATATCATTCGAAACCCCCGCACCCAATGAGCCCGTGCAAAAGCAGATGCCGTTGAAAGGCTTATCCAATTCGCGGATGATATACGATAGGTCTTCCTGGTTGCTGGCGATGCGCGGTAGTCCCAAAATTGGATAGGGAGGGTCATCCGGATGGATCGTCATCCGGATCCCGTTTTCTTCGCAGACGTCTGCAATGGATGACAGGAACCAAATCAGGTTTTGTCGCAGTCCGTCGAAGCCGATAGCGGCGTATTCGCGTATACTTTCCCGAAGCTCTTCCAGTTCGATGCTTCGCTCGCCGGGAATGCCCATCAACACGTTGGTGCTTAACAGTTCAATCTGCTCAGGCGTATACGCTTCAAATCTTTCTTTGGCTTCTGCTTGTATGGTCTCGGGGTAATCAGCCGCGGCTCCTTCCCGTTGTAGGACAAATAGATCGAAAGCAGCCAGGTCATTCCAATTAAAATACAGCGCCTTTGAACCGTCTTGCATCGTTAAATCAAGCTGCGTGCGCGTCCAGTCCAGCACAGGCATGAAATTGTAGCAAACGGTTTTAATTCCCGCTGCCGCCAGATTACGTAGGCTCTGCCGGTAATTGTCAAGATAAGGTTGTGCATCTGACCTACGGGTTTTGATGGCTTCATGCACCGGTACGCTTTCCACGACGCTCCAGGTGAGTCCCGCCGCTTCAATTAACGACTTGCGCTCCTGGATGTCTTCCAGCGGCCATACCGCTCCGTGTGGAATGTGGTGAAGAGCCGTCACGATACCCGTTGCTCCGGCTTGTTTGATGTCTTGCAGTGATACCGCATCTGCGGGACCGTACCACCGCCATGTTTGTTCAAGTTTTTTTGTCATGGTATTTTTATTGGCCTTCAGCTATCGGCTGTCAGCTTTGTTCTAACTTGTTATGCTTGTTTCCTGGCTTACCTTTTTTGTCTACCGATCACTCATCACCGATCACTCATCACCGATCACTCATCACCGATCACCGACCACTCATCACCCCTACCGATGACCGATCACTATCTCTATCACACTCCGCTCCATGCATTAAAACCGCCATCTACCAAAATAGTTTCTCCCGAAATAAAACCGGAAGCGTCACTCAATAGAAAAATCAGTGCGCCGGTCAGCTCTTCGGGGCTTCCCAGTCGACCGTATGCTGTATTGTTTACGAAACGTTGGGCGCGGTCTGTATAAGACCCATCGGCATTGGTAAGCAAGGTGCGGTTTTGCTCGGTAAGAAATACACCCGGTGCAATGGCATTAACCCGCACTTTATCGCCATACCGTTGGGCCAATTCCACAGCCATCCATTTGGTGTAACCTTCGATTGCACATTTGGCCAGGTTGTACCCCATCACACGTGTGATAGCTTGCTGTGCGGCCAATGAGGAAATATTTACAATGGATCCCTTTCCTTTTTCGGCAATGACCCGGCCAAAAATATGGGTGGGAATCACCGTGCCGAACAGGTTGAGCTCTACCGCCTTTTGTGTATCCGCGATGTTGCTATCGAATAGGTTCTGCTCGGGCCCGATGGTAGCCCCGGGGATATTGCCTCCCGCTGCATTCACCAGGCCGTCTATCGTACCCCATGCATCCAAAATTTCGTCCTTTGCTTGATGGATCGCCTGCTCATTCAGCACATCGGTAATGACGGCCATGGCTTCTCCACCCTGTGACCGGATAGCAGCTACCCGTGCGTCTGCCCGTTCTTTATTGCGCCCGAGCACCGCTACCTTGGCTCCCGCCGCTGCGGTTGCCAAAGCGAACGACTCGCCCAAAACGCCGGTAGCGCCGGTAATCACTACTACTTTCCCTGCCAAAGAAAACTGTTGTATTCCATCCATACTACTTAAATAAGGTCTATATCGTATTTAATCCTCCAATATTAGTCAAAAATGAGCTGAACCTTCTTACTTTTTTGACAAATATCTACGAAAACGTTGTAGCGCTTTTGACCCCTAAAAATGAGGAAAAGGACTCGTTTACAAAAAATTAACAATTTTATTTTAAGATATCGTTTTAAAGCAATACTTTTGCATCCCCAACATTGGAGAGGCTTATGTCTTGAAAAATAATTAATTACAAAAAATATAGATATGACTAAGGCAGAAATTATCGCAGAAATCGCTAACAAAACTGGGTTAGAGAAAGTAGATGTTCAGGAAACGGTTGAAGCTTTTTTTAAAGTAGTAAAGGGTGCAATGATTGGGGGAGAGAATGTCTACGTGAGAGGGTTTGGTAGTTTTGTAGTGAAAAAAAGAGCTGAAAAGACCGCTCGTAATATCTCAAAAAACACGGCAATTATCATTCCCGCACACTACGTGCCGACCTTCAAACCCGCCAAGACATTTGTTGAAAAAGTAAAATCTGGCAATAAATAAGCTTCTGCCTTAACGACAGCAATGTAGCGTACCGTCATGCAGCAAAAGACCAAACAAATCGTCGCCATTACCTCCATCGTCGTTGTGATGGGGCTGTTATTGGCACAGCCGATTAAAGGATTGGTCAATGATGATACAGCTGCTGCTTCTGCTTCCGGGGATGCGTCATCATCGGGAGTGACCATGGAAAGTGTTTCGCTACAGGCTAAACAAGGGCTCAATGCCAGTATCCTTCAGGAAATATCGTCGATCGAGTCACAGTTGCCAGACGCTTCGGGACCGGATAAAATCAAGCTGTTGCAGCAGCTTGCAACGGAGTGGGACGATGTAAACCGACCAGCCCCGCTGGGGTTTGTTTATGAGGAATTGGCTAAACTCGATCCGAAATTTGATTATTGGCTAAAAGCTGGGGATGCGTACCGGGCTGGATATGCCAATTTGCAGGATACAACCGTGGCGAGAGCGCTGAATGGATACGCGATCAATGCCTACCAAAAAGCACTCGAATTAGATGCAGACAATCTGGATGCCAAGACAGGGTTAGGCAGTGCCTATGTGAGTGGTACCGATAACCCAATGGCTGGAATTGCGCTGCTTCGGGAAGTGGTGGAAGCGAATCCGTCTCACATTGGTGCGAACAAATCGCTGGGCTTGTTTTCGATGCAGTCACGTCAGTTCGATCGGGCTATTGATCGGTTTAAAACCGTGGTATCGATAGAACCGGATGCTGAATCTTATTTTTACCTCGCAACAAGTTACGAAAATATTGGGTTGAAAAAAGAGGCGATTGCTGCCTTTGAAAAAAGCAGGGATCTTGCTGCTGATCCAACCCTCACTCAGTTTATCAATCGGAAAATAGATGAATTGAGCAAATAATCACATTTAATTTATTCATTAAAAAAATTAGCTATGCCAAGCGGAAAGAAAAGAAAAAGACACAAGATGGCTACCCACAAACGTAAAAAACGTTTAAGAAAGAACAGGCACAAGAAAAAATAGTTTTTTCTGTGGACTGATAGGAGCCCACTTCTGAAATGAGGTATATAAATGAGCGTGATTTTCACACAATCGAACTCTGCCTCATAACGTTAAACAGAAGAAATAAAAGGGCATTTCAAACGTATTTTTATTGTTTTATTCAAAGCAGGTGGCCGTCCCGTGGCTGTTGCCTGTTTTGCAAAAGGAAATAGCTGTTGGTAAAGGAGTTGATCATCGATGCAGCTCCCGACAAGGGAGTTACTATCGCTTTACTTCAGGACAAACAGCTTGTAGAGCTCAATAAGGAACAGGCAAACAACAATTACGCGGTAGGCGACATCTACCTGGGTAGGATCAAGAAAATCATGCCCGGCCTTAATGCCGCATTTGTGGATGTTGGATATTCAAAAGATGCGTTCCTGCATTACCTGGACTTGGGTCCCCAAGTCCAATCGCTCATCAAGCTTACCAAGCTGGTAAAGAATGGCAGTTACAAGGAAAAGCTGCTCGATAGTTTAAAATTAGAAAAGGACATCAACAAAGCAGGTAAAATTTCTGAGGTATTGACCCGGAATATGCTGTTGCCTGTCCAGATTGCCAAGGAACCCATTTCTACCAAGGGTCCGAGGTTGAGTTCGGATTTATCCATTGCCGGAAGATATGTTGTCTTAGTACCGTTTTCAAGCGCGGTATCTATCTCCAAGCGTATTAAAGGTAATGCGGAACGTACCCGGCTCAAAAAAATCGTAGAGAGTATTAAACCCGCTAATTTCGGAGTCATTATCCGTACGGTTTCGGAAGGCAAAGGAGTTGCTGAACTGCAAAAGGATCTGTTGGATGTGATTTCTAAGTGGGAGGTGCTGACCAATCGGCTTCGGTTGGCCGAACCCACACAGAAAGTGCTGGGTGAGATGGACCGAACTTCGACCATCTTGCGGGACATCCTGACGGATGAGTTTTCACACATTTATGTCAACGATCAGGCAATCTTCGAAGAGACACGGTCTTATGTGCAGGAGATCTCTCCTGATTTGGAAAAAATAGTGAAGCTTTACAAGCACCGTGAACCGATTTTTGAGCACTTCGGGGTAGAACGTCAGATTAAAGCTGCTTTTGGTAAAACGGTAAACCTGCATGGAGGTGCTTACCTGGTGATTGAGCATACGGAGGCGCTGCACGTCATTGATGTCAACAGTGGAAACCGTACGGCCAATAAAGAAAACCAGGAAGAAAATGCGTTGCAGGTGAACATGGAGGCAGCTAAAGAGATTGCCCGTCAGTTGCGGCTGCGTGATATGGGAGGGATTGTGGTCATCGACTTTATCGATATGCACAAGCCGGCCAATCGCAAGGAGCTGTATGCGTACCTCAAACAATGTATGGCTACCGACCGCGCACGCCATACGATCTTGCCGCCCAGCAAATTTGGACTGGTTCAGATTACGCGGCAGCGGGTAAGGCCCGAAATGTCGATCGTGACCAACGAAAAATGTCCGGCATGCGATGGCACAGGAGAAATACGGTCGAGTATTGTATTAATGGATGATATCGAAAATAACCTGAGCTTTATTCTACAAGAGCAGAATGAGAAGGATATCACCTTATGTGTACATCCCTATATTTACGCTTACATCACGTCTGGCTTTATTTCCCGGCGGGTGAAGTGGTTTACCAAGTTTGGCCGATGGATTAAGGTAAAGGCGATTGCTTCGTACTACCTCACCGAATTCCATTTTTTCAACGGTAAGGACGTTGAGATAAAATTATAAGCAACACAAATAGGGGGCACCGCCCTCTATTTATTGAAATTCCTGACCACCTCATCAGCCATTTCCTGTATGGTTTTTAACGGCAGCCAATGGATTTTCAGTCCGTCTTTCTCCATTTTCCGGAAATAAGTCATCTGCCGTTTTGCAAAGCGATGTATCGCTGTGTTGAGCCGGGCAAAAAAGACATCGTAATCAAATTCACCACGTAGGTATTGCGTGGCATATTTATATTCCAGTCCGTAGTACAGTAATTTTTCCGGAGGGATTCCACGATCTAACAGGGTTTGAACTTCGGTTAGCAGCCCGTTTTCAAGCCGCTGTTGTAATCGTTCGGTAATGCGCTGCCTGCGTAGTTCGAGCGGCGGGTTGACACCAAACAACTGGGCGGTTATTCGGGGATGGGACTTTGCCGGCGTGGGATGATGAAGGCACCACGTGGCGATTTCAATCGCCCGGATCAATCGTTTCCTGGTACGGGTGTCGGCATGGAACCCGGAAGGGATAGGAAACGCGTGCAACGTTTGCAGCAATGTATCCGTGGATAGTGGGTCAAGCGTATGCCGAAGGATAGGGTCTACGGGCACGAAGCTGTATTCAAAGGGTTGCAATACGGATTGGATATACAGGCCCGTACCACCGCAGAGAATCGGTTGCTTGCGCTGCTGTTGGAGTGTTTGGAGTGCCTGATGGAAGTCGTCCTGATATTGGGCCACGTGGTAGGTTTCCCCGGCATTGCGGATGTCAATGAGGAAATGGGGGATATCGCCATAGTCATCCAAATCCTTTCCCGTGCCAATATCCATATCCCGGTATACCTGTCTTGAATCCGCACTGATGATGGCGCCGTTTATGCGTTTAGCTACTTCTATAGCCAATTTCGTCTTGCCAGACGCCGTGGGACCAAGAATCACCAACAGTTTCACGGCGATACCTTGATCAATTTAATGCTACCGCTGTTTTGAATAGGAGTATATCCCTGTGTTTTCCGTGCGTGAGGGGGCACCTTTTTGATTTCTTCGGGCAGTGTATGTTCATCGTACCTTTGCTTGGTATGGGTATTTATCCAAAACCGTTGCGGTTCGGTTTCACCGGCGATGGAGAAGCCGATTTTGCGGTAACTATCACCATCGGACCAGTCTTTATCTGCATAAGTCATGATATCCCCCGGGTGGAATGCCTGTTGGAAGGCGTCAATTAGTTTGCTGAATCCGCCGACGACTTGTACGCCTTGTTTGTGACAAAAACGGAGTAGCTCAAAAGATCGGTAGTCGTCCGGTTGATTGTTCATTTTCCGGCCGCCGCTGAATACGGCAATTGCCACTAAATCACCTTTATGGAATAATCCGTAGCGGTATTTACCGGGTAGCGCCACCTGTAGGTGATGCGCTTGTTGGAAAGCCATGGCAACCCCCTTATCGATGCGGGCCGCTACGGTATCCCGGGCGTATATTCGCTTTGCTTTCCCCGCTAATGCGGCAATCCGGTTGAGCAGGAGGTCTGGTCGCGTGATCCATAGATCTTCGTCAACATGGATGCAGCGGGTGTCCGTATCCACCTGTATACGTTTGTCGGAATCAGACAGGTAGTAGACAATGCTAACCGGCGTTTCATTTGCAGATAACAAGCAGGCTGTTTCTGACAGGGCGTGCAGATTAAATTCGGTATCCAACTTATTTTGCAGCTCTGTGAGGAATTTATAGAACGAACTGTTGACGTTAAACATGGACCATAGGTAATTGATTCGCAAACTTAAGATAAAATTGCGTTCATATGCAAGTTGGCGTGTACTACTTTTCTGTTTTCTCAAAAAAAAAGCAGCGTCGCACGCCGGCTTTCTTAGCAACTTAGTGCCTTTGCGGGATACGTTTAGGACGCAAAGATTCGCTTCGCGAGCAACAGCGGATCACTTTCGATGAACACAAAATTTGCAAGAGATCCCTGTTTTTTGCGCAAATTATCGATATTCGTATAATATGAAGAAAATCCTTGTGGCGATGGGTGCCTTTTTGGTTTGTCTTTGTGGTAACCAAGCTCTTTATGCACAACGACAGGCCCCACAGCCCAACCTGACTGTCTTATTGAACAACTATACCCGGCTAATTCCATTGCGGGATTTGGGAAACCGGGATATCGCGTATATGGGTAACCTGACTGTACCTGCTTTTGTAACAGTGGCCGATATGTTGGAACGATACGCACCGGTAACCCGTTTTGCACTACCCGAAAATGCGGATATGTATCACGACCTGGATGAACAACTGAAGTTCCATAACACGCTCATTGTGGGGTTAGCGTCTGCGGATTTGGCTAACAAGCGCTTGCTGCAATTTATTTCGACACAGGCCGTGGGCAAACAACTAATTCTAACGGTTTTCGGCGCGGGGACCAGGCTGCAAGAGCTGGATTTTGTGCACTATCCGATCTTATGGAACCCTGAGTTATCGGAACTTTCTGCACGTAATGCTGCCATGTCTGTATTCGGTGGTTTAGCCTGTACTGCCCGATTGCCCCAATCCTTTTCTGCGCGGTATGCGGTCGGTGCTGGTTTTACCACAGAACAAACCCGCCTGGAGTATGCCAATGCAGGAGTTATGGGCATTGATGCCAGGCGTTTGGAAGCAAACATCGACGCAATAGCGGAGGAGGCTATCCGGGAACGTGCGACCCCGGGCGCCGTAATACTGATTGCAAGAGGAGGGAAGGTGATTTTCGAAAAAGCTTACGGACATCATACGTACTCAGGCAGCACGCCTACCCGGGTTTCCGATCTTTTCGATATGGCTTCGGTTACCAAAATTACGGCCACAACTCCTACGATCATGCGCCTGGTTGAACGAGGAATCATCAATCTCGACAGTACAATGGGCTATTACCTCCTGCAAGCGCAATCCACCAATAAAAATCGCACCAAGCTACGGGATGTTATGCTGCACGAAGCAGGCTTTATTCCCTATATCCCTTTTTACCGAGAGCTGAAACCAGCGGATCTCAGCACCGACTCCTCAGCGGCTTACTCAGTCAAGGTGGCGGACGGATGCTACATCCGGACCGGGTATTATCAGGACGTGATGTGGCCCACCATGTTGTATTCGAAGCTTAATACACCCGGGACCTATGTGTACAGCGATATCAGTATGTATGTGATGAAGGAAGTAGCTGAGCACCAAACGGGTATCCCCATCCAGGATTACGTTCAACAGGAATTTTACCGCCCCTTGGGCATGCAAACTGCAGGGTATCTTCCCAGGCAACGTTTCCCAAAGGCGCGCATCGTACCCACTGAGAATGACAAGACGTTTCGGAAGACCTTATTACAAGGATATGTGCACGATCAGGGGGCGGCCATGGCAGGAGGCATAGCCGGCCATGCGGGGCTATTTGCCACAGCAAATGACCTGGCTATCTACGGACAATTGTTACTCAATCGGGGGGAATATGGGGGAGATCGGTATTTTAAGGGAGAGACCGTTGATTTGTTCACTTCCAAGCAATCGGCCACGAGCAGGCGTGGCTTGGGATTCGACCGGTGGGATCCGGATACTACTGCACATTATCCTTCAAGGCTGGCATCTGACGCTACCTTTGGGCATACAGGATATACGGGCACATGCATTTGGATTGATCCGAAGGAACAATTAACCTATGTCTTTTTATCCAATCGTGTACACCCTGCGGTGAGCGCCAAGTTGGGCAATCTCAATATTCGGGGAAGGATACAGGACGCGGTTTATGAAGCGATTAATGCGGCGAAATAGGATGTATCATGGCTAAAGCAAAGACTACTTATTTTTGTCAAAACTGCGGATACGAATCGCCCAAATGGCTGGGTAAATGTCCCTCCTGTAACGAGTGGAATACCTTTGTGGAGGAGTTGGTAGAGAAGCAAGCTTCACGGGTGCCCGATTGGCGCGTGGTGCCGAGTGCTGTGAAACGGTCAAGCAAGGCAGCGGCTATTCACGAAATCATCCAAGCGGAAGAAGATCGCAGGGCGACACCCGATAGGGAACTGAACCGGGTATTGGGAGGGGGAATTGTGCCGGGATCGTTGGTTCTGATCGGCGGCGAACCCGGGATCGGCAAGTCGACGCTCATGCTCCAATTGGCACTCAATATGCCAAATACCAAAACGTTATACATATCGGGTGAAGAAAGCGAACAACAACTAAAGATGCGAGCCGAACGGCTCGTCCAGGCGTCTAAGGCCAATTGTTACATTTTAACGGAAACGGCCACACAAAATATCTTCAAGCAGATTGCGGCGCTGGAGCCGCATTTGGTTATCATCGACTCGATACAGACGCTGCACTCCTCACAGATTGATTCGGCTCCCGGCAGCGTTTCCCAAGTACGGGAATGTACAGCAGAACTGCTCCGCTTTGCCAAAGAAACAAACATACCGGTGTTTATCATCGGGCATATCACCAAAGATGGAGCCATTGCGGGGCCGAAAGTACTGGAACATATGGTGGATACGGTCTTGCAGTTTGAAGGCGATCGGCACCACGTATACCGCATGTTGCGTGCGGTTAAGAATCGATTCGGATCAGCCTCCGAACTGGGTATTTATGAAATGCAGGGGACCGGCCTCCGGGAGGTCTCGAACCCCTCGGAGATCTTACTCTCACAACGTGAGGAAAGCATGAGCGGCATTGCGATTGCGGTACTATTGGAAGGACTACGGCCCATGCTGATTGAAGTGCAGGCCTTGGTGAGCACTTCTGCATACGGTACTCCCCAACGTTCTTCCACGGGGTTTGATACCCGGCGGATGAATATGCTGCTGGCTGTACTCGAAAAGCGCTTCGGATTCCGGTTGAGTGCACAGGATGTTTTTCTGAACATCGCCGGTGGCATACGTGTGGAAGATCCGGCCATCGACCTGGCAGTCATCGTTGCCCTGATCTCATCGCAGCAGGATATACCGGTTCCGGCAACCGTTGCCTTTGCAGGGGAAGTGGGGTTATCTGGCGAAATACGTGCCGTTAACCGTATCGAACAGCGTATTGCGGAGGCAGAGAAACTCGGTTTTGAAACCATTTACATCTCCAAATACAACACCAAGGGGCTGGACGGCAGCAAGTATGGGATACGTATCAAAGCAGTAGCTAAGGTAGAAGCGGTTTTTCAGGCGGTTTTTGGCTAATTTAGTTGATAGCTTTGCCGAAAGGTGTGAAGGCCAAGGCCATCAGCTTGAAATGCTGCCTTCCGAAGGGAATGCCGATGATCGTAATGCAGAGCAATAAGCCAAATACAAAATGGGTGAGGGCAACCCATATTCCGCCGAAAACAATCCAAAGGATATTCATGAGTGTGTACAGACATCCTGTGCTGGAGGGGGTATGGGTAACGACGGTACCAAAGGGCACCAACGAAGCGATAGCTAGCTTGAATAATTGCACACCAAAGGGAATGCCGACAATGGTGAGGCAGAGCAATAGCCCGCCGATGAGGTATTCCAGAAAAATGAGGAAACCGCCAAAAATGATCCAAATGAGGTTGCCCAGGAGATTCATTTTTTACGACGTTAAAAAAGTAAACAGCTTCAGCTCATCCAGTTTCCGTTGTTCGCCTGACTGCATATCTTTCAATGAAAAGACACCGCTTTGTATTTCTTCCTCGCCGATGAGGACCACATAGGGTATTTTTTTTGCGTCGGCATAAGCCAATTGTTTTTTCAGCTTGGCCGAAGCTGGATATATTTCAGCGGCGACCCCCGCCCCGCGCAGTTTTTGCAACAGCGGCAAGGCATACAATTCAGTAAGTTTATCGAAATTACTGAACAATACCCTGGTAGATTGTACGGTACTGGTAGGAAATAACTCCAGTTCTTCCATCACATCATAAATGCGGTCTGCACCGAAAGAAATCCCTACGCCGGTAAGACCTTTTAGGCCAAACATACCGGTCAGGTCGTCGTAACGCCCCCCCCCCCCGATACTTCCCATCGTCACCTCGTTGGTTTTTACCTCAAAGATGCAACCCGTATAATAATTAAGACCTCTGGCGAGGGTGATGTCGAGGTCTATAAAACGGTTGAGCGGATCGGTATGTGCGGTCATTTTTTCTACATAACCCAGCACGATTTCGATTTCGTCGATGCCTCGCATTCCAATGGCGGAGGAAGCAAGCGTATCTTTTAATTGATCAATTTTTACGGCAACAGGGCCTTCCAACTGCATAATGGGCCGTAGTTTTTCGAGGTCCTCGTCTGAAAACCCCCGCTCCAGTAACTCCCTATCGACTCCCTCAACGCCGATTTTGTCCAGTTTGTCGATGGCCACCGTCATGGGAACGAGCAGTTGGGGTTTGCCCAGCACATCGGCAATACCTGATAATATTTTGCGGTTGTTGAGTTTGATGGTGAAATCCATCAATCCCAGGTTGGTCAACGCCTCGTGATAAATGAGGATAAATTCGGCTTCATTGAGCAGGCTCTCTGAGCCGACCACATCCACATCGCATTGATAAAATTCCCGATAACGCCCCCGTTGTGGCCTGTCGGCCCGCCAAACGGGTTGAATTTGGAAACGTTTGAATGGCAGGGTAATTTCATGTTGGTGCATCACCACGTAGCGCGCAAAGGGAACCGTGAGGTCATAGCGCAATGCTTTTTCACTGATATGTGGAGTTAAGGGGGTTGAGGCCCTTTCAGTCAACAGGTCGGCCGGTGCTTTGGCTAAGTAATCACCGGAATTCAGGATCTTGAAGATCAGCTTATCTCCTTCGTCTCCATATTTGCCGGTAAGCGTTTGAAGGTTTTCAAAAGAGGGGGTCTGGATTTCGCGATAGCCGTATTTGGTGAAGACTGTTTTGAGCGTATGGAAGATGTAGTCGCGTTTTTCCATCTCCGTGGGAGAAAAATCGCGTGTGCCTTTTGCCAATGAGGGTTTCACTATTGCCATGGCACAAAGGTAAGGATAGAAATCAGAAGTAGGAAGGATGAGGTATGAAATACGAGGTGGTTTGTGGTCGGTGATCGGCGGTGGGTGGTCAGTGATCGGTGGTCAGTTCGCAAAAATGCAAAAAAGTTAACCAATTAAAGCACATTCAGTACTTCACAGGCTTTTTCGGCGGCTATCTTTTCCGCACTCTTTTTGTTATAATCACGTCCGGTACCGCATACTTCACCGTCTATTACGGCATCGATGGTAAAGATTTTAATGCTATCACCTTCGGCATTTTCAGTCTGCACAAAACTTACCTCTTTGCCCACCTGTTGGCACCATTCGATCAACCGGCTTTTGAAATTGGTTTCGGTTTCTTCCAGTATTTGGATGTCGACGTGCGGCTTAATAATGCGGCTAATCAGAAAATTTTTGGTAAATAAGTAGCCCTTATCCAGGTATATGGCGCCAATGAGGGCCTCGAATGCGTCGCCTAGCAATGACCCCTGTTTATTGGGGTAGTTGATCATGCGGGCATCGTATTGAATTAGTTCATTAAGTCCCAGCTTCCTGGAAAGCTGGTTGAGGTGTGCCCGGCTCACAATTTTTGAGCGCATTTCGGTAAGAAAACCTTCGCCCTTATAAGGATATTTTTTAAAAAGCAGATCGGCAACGACGGAACCCAATACAGCATCTCCTAGAAATTCCAATCGTTCGTTGCTGTTTTTTGTACCGTCTTTTACAGGTACCGCCACCGATTTATGCCGGAATGCCAGCTGGTACAGGTGCAAATTACCCGGTACAAAACCAAGTAAGTTCTTCAGCGCCCTTACGTATCGGCGATGGGATGAAAAATGCAGTTTATAAATATTCAAAATAGGCATCTGATGCCCCAAATTTAAGCTTCGAATTTCTTAAAAATGACGGTGGCGTTGTGCCCACCAAACCCGAAGGTATTGCTCATGGCCGCGTTAACCTGCCGATTCTGCGCTTTGTTGAATGTGAAGTTTAGTTTCGGATCGAGGGTTGGATCGTCCGTGAAGTGATTGATAGTAGGAGGAACTACATCATTTTTCACCGCCAGTATAGAGGCAATAGACTCCACAACTCCAGCAGCACCCAATAGATGGCCTGTCATGGATTTTGTAGAGCTGATGTTTAGCGCATATGCATGATCGCCAAATAACTCTAAAATCGCCATGATTTCACTGGGATCTCCCACAGGGGTAGATGTTCCATGTACATTGATGTAATCAATAGCTTCCTTGGTGAGCCGTGCGTCTGTTATAGCATTTGTCATTGCCAGTCGGGCTCCAAGGCCTTCGGGATGTGATGCCGTGATGTGATAGGCGTCTGCACTCATGCCTCCCCCCACCAATTCGGCATAAATTTTTGCACCACGGGCTTGTGCGTGTTCTAAGCTTTCCAATACGATAGCCCCTGCGCCTTCACCCGCAACAAAACCGTCCCGGTCTTTATCAAAAGGCCTGGAGGCGGTTTGCGGATCGTCGTTACGCGTGGATAGTGCGTGCATGGCATTGAACCCGCCGATACCCGCTTCATTGATAATCGCTTCCGAGCCACCACTGATGATAATGTCAGCGTATCCAGTCCGGATATAATTCAAGGAATCAATCAATGCATGTGTAGACGAGGCACAAGCCGATACGGTGGAAAAATTAGGGCCATGTAGCCCATGTCGCATGGATATGTGTCCGGGGGCAATATCCAGGATCATTTTTGGAATAAAAAAGGGATTGAAACGGGGTGTTCCATCTCCGTTTGCAAAATTGGTCACTTCATCCAAAAATGTTTTCAGACCGCCGATGCCTGACCCCCATATTACACCAATCCGGTTGGTATCCAATTTATCGAATGCCAGCGATGCATCTGCTATCGCTTCATCCGTTGCTGCCAATGCATAATGTACAAATGGATCTACTTTTCGGGCTTCCTTGCGCTCCATGAAATCCTCGGCGTTGAATCCTTTCACCTCACAAGCGAAACGGGTCTTGAACTTTGACGCGTCAAACTTAGTGATAGGAGCAGCGCCGCTTACCCCTTTGATCAGATTGTCCCAAAATACCGGAACAGTATTTCCAATAGGAGTAAGCGCACCTAACCCTGTTACTACTACTCTTTTAAGCTCCATTTAGTATGATTGGCCTAATGAATTTAGTTAGTTAACGTTTTTTTCTAAGTAAGCGATGGCTTGTCCTACCGTGCTGATCGTTTCAGCTTGATCATCGGGGATAGCTACGTTGAATTCCTTTTCAAATTCCATGATCAACTCTACGGTGTCAAGTGAATCCGCGCCCAGATCATTGGTGAATGAAGCCTCCGGGGTCACTTCGTTTTCGTCTACACCTAGCTTTTCAACGATAATTGCTTTAACTCTTGATGCGATATCAGACATGATTTTATAGTTTAATTGTTTAATAAATCTGTGCAAAGAAAAATAAATTTCGGCAAATAGTAAAACGTTTTTGATTTTTAGAATATTATTCAGATTCGTCCCTTGAAACTCAATTATCGTTTTTATATCAAAGATTTAGCGCAATCTTAAAAAAGATGGGCTGACCTCTCATTTATCCTTATATAAATGCCTTACCCTTCTTTTTGTTTTTGTAATTTTTTGCTGTATTATTCTATTTTAATTGCAGCAAAGAAACCGATCAAATTGCTTTAATGCAAGCAAATTTATCTAAGTTTGCGCTGAATATAGAAAATACTTTGAATAAAGTTACATTAAAATATGAATTAGACCTCGATTTTGTCTTGATTGCCATTACCTCTTCTTTAAAAGACTATCGTCTGTGCTACTTTATCAACAAAGTTTCGGGGTTAAGGTTGAGCAAAGCCGAAGATCATGAAATATGGATGCCGCCTCCGGTAGGGAAGGCTTTTTTTAGTCGTTACGCCGATTTCTCGGAAGCATTCGATACGGAATATTACCTGTTGGCAAACAAAGCCGCTGATGGCGGATTTTTGATTCCGGAGATGCGGCACTCGGACTATTTTTTATTGATCCGGAATTTTATTGACGAAGAGGACTTAGCTGCCTTGCAAGATGCCATCGCGGAGATTCCCGAAGTAGTGGTGGCCAGCGAAATATCCCCACAAAAATTGAAATCCAAAGAAAATCTAATATTTTAGCGCCGTATTTACCAAAGTGTATCAATCACACACCATAGAATAAGAAGACAATAAACAAAACGATATTAAATGGAAAAGGTTCAAAAGCGAACTAAGATAGTGGCTACGCTAGGTCCCGCGTCGGCAAAAAAAGAAGTATTAACCAGCATGATTGCCAAAGGAGTCGACGTATGCCGGCTTAATTTCTCGCACGGTAGCCAGGAGGATCACCTTAAGATGATTTATACCATCCGCGAAATCAATCAGGAGTACAATACCAATATCAGTATTTTAGCGGATTTACAGGGTCCCAAGATCCGCATCGGGAAGATGAAGGAGGGCGGTGCGGTGCTTCTGAATGGTGCGCAAGTTGAAATTACGACGAGTGAGCTGATCGGCGACGAGTCCCGGATATACATCACCTACGAAAATTTCCCGAAAGATGTAAAGGAAGGAGAAATCATCTTATTAGATGATGGTAAAATCCAATTGCGGGTGTTGCGCTCCAACCTGAATGACACCGTTTGGTGTGAAGTTGTACATGGAGGTGTGTTAACATCGCGTAAGGGCGTAAACCTTCCCAACACCAAAGTTTCCATACCCAGTCTTACGGAGGAAGATTTGGATAACTTGAATTTTGTACTTCAATACGATGTGGAGTGGATCGGGATGTCTTTTGTGCGTACGGCTGAAGATATCACGCGCCTTAAGGAAATTATTAAGTCCAAAGGTAAATTTGCCCAGGTTATCGCAAAAATCGAAAAGCCGGAAGCCATTGATAACATCGATTCCATCATTGCCGCTACCGATGGGATCATGGTAGCCCGGGGAGACCTCGGTGTGGAAATGCCCATGGAAGACGTACCGGTACTTCAAAAGATGATTGTCAGGAAATGCCGTAACGCGTCCAAACCTGTAATCATCGCCACTCAAATGCTGGAAAGCATGATTACTACCCCCCGCCCTACACGTGCGGAAGTAAATGACGTAGCTAACTCGGTATTGGATGGTGCAGATGCGGTCATGTTGAGTGGTGAGACTTCGGTGGGAGAATTTCCCGAGATCGTGATTGAAACCATGAGCAAAATCATCGTACATGTGGAGCAGACTTCTTATCCCTATTACAGCTCCAAGAAATCTGAACACGAGGGCACCGAATCCATGATACCTGATGCGATTTGTGGTTCATCGGTATACCTGGCTGAAAAGACGGGAGCCTCTGCGATTGTTGCGATGACTTACTCGGGTTATACCGCTTTCGAAATATCCAGCTACCGGCCCAATGCAGACATTTATATCTTTACCGGTAACCGGGTATTGTTAAACACGCTCACCCTATTGTGGGGGGTTAAGACATTCTATTACGATAAATTCGAGAGTACCGATGGTAGTATCCACGATGTAAATACATTGCTGAAATCGAAAAAATTGGTGCAACCGGGGCAGATCGTTATTAATACAGCGTCCACACCGCTGCATAAAAAAGGCAAAACCAATACCATCAAAGTAACCGAAATGGAATAACACATTAGGTAAAAATAAAATATTTCCGGCTTGGGTAGCGTTGATATACTATAAACAGGTAGAGTCATGCGTTTACTCAGTGTCCCCGAGCGACTTGCAACGCCTATACAAGCGTTGTTTTATACCCTTACAAACCGAGAAAAAGCCCAGCTGATGCGCTTAAAAATGCATCAGCTGACCTACTTGGCGGCAAAAGATCTGTTCAACCTCTATTATACCGCCAAAGCGGTGGAACGTTCAGGGGTGCAAGGACTATTTATTGAGACAGGGGTTGCTTTGGGAGGTTCGGCCATCGCCATTGGGTGGGCAAAGCAAAAGCAAAGAGAGTTTAGGTTATATGATGCATTTGGATTGATTCCGCCTCCTTCCGAAAAAGACGAAGCCGATGTACACATGCGATATGAAGAAATCAAAAGTGGAAAATCGAAGGGACTGGGCAAACACCTCTATTATGGGTATGTAGAAAATCTTCAAGCGGTTGTTACCGCCAATTTAGCAAAATACGGTTTACCCATTGAAACCAATCACATTAAATTGATCAACGGATATTTTGAAGACACGCTCTACATCAGCGAACCGGTTGCTTTTGCGCACATTGATTGCGATTGGTATGCATCGGTTATGAGTTGTTTGGTACAGATTGAACCTAATCTGGTACCGGGAGGTAAGATCGTTTTCGATGATTATTACGATTGGTCGGGGTGCCGCATAGCGGTCGACGAATATTTTAGTGATAAAAGTGGCTACGATTTCGCGACCAAAGGCCGGAAACTCCACGTTACGAGGAGCGCTTAATAACTAGTTCGGCATTAGCTGTTTTGCCCGATCTTTCTCTTCCCATTTACGTCCATATTTTTTAGGCAGCTGCGCGGTGCTGTCTGTGGGGTGACGTAGAATAAAAGGGCCAGTGTATGCATTCGGTATGGGCACACAATTATCACCCCTATACGCATTGGGCATGGAAACACAGTTGTCACCGCGATAGCCATTTGGCATGGGATGAGTGGAAAATACCGAATCAGTAAGTGGCACGCGGGTGCGTAGCTGTTTCACTTTCGTGCTGTCTTCCTGGCCGAATGCCATTGCAGCAGGACCCAGCATGGTAACCAGGATGATAAAAAGCCGTTTCATTGGAAAACTATTTATTTTTTTGCTTTATCGAATCTGCACGTTGTTGCACTGTACCCTAAGCGCCGGCGTGGCAGGTTTCATGTAGATTACGAAATTGGTATATCAAAAGTAGCGAAAAAAAACAGCATTGCGCCGTAACTCGCCTTGTTAAAATATGTTAAATGCTGCTTTTTGCTTCCAAGCTTATGTATTTTTGTATGGGATGAAGCATAAAAGTATTGGATTTATTATTGGGTTGATGACGGTGGCGCTCCTGGGAGTGGTAGCCATGCAGTATTTTTTTATCAGGCAATCGTATATCCTAAAAGCGCAATTGTTTGATGAATCGGTGAAAGCAGCTCTCAATGCGGTTGCTGCAAAGGCCGAAAAAAGAGAGATCATGCAATTGGCGGATGCTCAGCGGAAAAACAAGGAAAAGTTAGAAAGGGAGCAACGCAAACTGGAAGAGCAACTCCGTCTAAAAACGGAAATCGAAAAACTTCGTGAAAAGCAGGCTGAATTGCGTTTGGCATTCCTCAAACAGGAAGAAGCACTGAATGAACAGTTTCCCATCGTTATTCCCATTGAAAATAACGAATTTTATGAAACATACCTTAACAATCCGCGGCACCGGCACCTCGTATCAATCGACTATTTGTCAAACATAGTGATTGACAACGGGTTCCAACGGAATGACAACTCCATAGGACTTTCTGCGATGCGTAAAGTTCCCGTAACGAAAGCGAAGGATGACAGTGTACGATACTTCATCCCCATGGGCCCCAGTGCCACGAATGCATCTGGGTTAAATTTCGCGGTAAAAGCCTTTCCTCCCCGGCAGGATCTTAAAATGAATCCGGAAATTGCCCGTAAGGAACAACAGCTTAAATTGCTTCAGGCTAATACCCTGATGGATACCATTGCCATATTAAGTGGCAAAAACCCACAGGTTGTTGAAGATTTTGCTGCGGAAATCGAACTATACAAACGCCCATTGAGTCAACGCATCGATATTGTTTATATCAAAAGCGAATTGGAGAAGGAATTGTCAACTCGGGACATTAACTCCCCCTTTAATTTAGAAATCAAAGATAAAAACACGACTTTATACGCTTTTGCCAACTTTTCCCACGAAAAGCCTTCTCCGCAAAATCTGTATGTTACCGAGTTATTCCGTTCGGACAACGAACGTTCTTCCGGTCGGCTTGCCGTATACTTCCCTAACAAAAGCAACATCCTAATGGGGAACATGACGGTCATGCTGTTTTCTTCCATTGCGCTGTTGTTGGTATTGCTCGGTTGTTTTGCCTATACCATCTTCACGATGCTCCGTCAAAAGAAGATTTCGGAGATGAAAACGGATTTCATCAACAACATGACCCATGAGTTCAAGACCCCGGTGGCTACCATCATGATTGCCAGTGAGTCGTTGCGAGACCCGGAGATCGCCTCTGACCAAATGCGTGCGACCCGTTTGGCCAATATCATATACGACGAAAATATCCGTTTGGGTAATCATATTGAACGCGTGCTCAACATTGCCCGTCTTGAAAAGGACAATCTGAAGTTGGAACATCGTGACATAGATATAAACGATCTTGCACAGGCGGTCGTTGACAGCATGGAGCTGCAGTTGCATAAAAATGGCGCACAGGTGCACATGCACCTGGATGCCGCAGATGCCATCGTCGTGGGAGATGAATTGCACCTATCCAACGTGTTGTTTAATCTGATCGATAACGCGATTAAGTACAGCAGCGAAAGCCCGGACATTACCATCCGGACAAAAAATATCCATAAACACATCCAAATTACGGTAGCTGACCAAGGAATCGGTATGAGCCGCGATCAACTATCCAAAATTTTTGACCAATTTTATCGTATTCCGACCGGAAACCGACACGATGTGAAGGGCTTCGGTTTGGGATTGAGTTATGTGAGCGACATCGTTAAGCGTTGCGGGGGTAAAGTACAGGTGAAAAGTGAAAAGGATAAGGGAACGACGTTTGAAATCATGTTGCCACTTAAAGGATAGGGAAGACCAATATGCAAAAGATACTACTCGCGGAAGACGACCCCAACTTGGGCGACATACTGAAAGATTACCTGGAGCTGAAAGGCAAATTTGATGTTACACTCTGCAAAGATGGAGATGAGGCATTGCGCCAATTCAATAAGGAAAAGTATGATCTCTGCATACTTGATGTGATGATGCCTCGTAAGGACGGCTTCACATTGGGCAAAGATATACGACGGGTTGATGCAGATGTTCCCATAATCTTTGCTACTGCCAAAGGAATGATGGAAGATAAAACCGAGGCATTTGGATTGGGCGGAGACGATTATATTACCAAGCCTTTCCGTGTGGAAGAACTCTTGCTCCGTATTCACGCCCTTCTTAAACGTGCTTCCAAGGATAAGCAAACGGAAGAGGAACTCCCCGATAAATTTCAGATCGGCAATTACCACTTTGATTATGTGGCTCAACAGATCAGTTACAACGGGCACCAGCAAAAGCTATCTACCAAAGAAGCTGAGTTGCTGAGGTTGCTTTGCATTAAGAAAAACGATGTGCTTACCCGTGAGGAGGCTTTACTTAAAATCTGGCACGATGACAACTATTTCAACGGCCGGAGTATGGACGTTTTCCTGAGTAAGCTCCGGAAATATTTGCGCGATGATCCAAAAGTGGAAATTGTCAATGTACACGGCAAGGGATACAAATTGCTGGTAAGCTGATTGAACACGGATAACGGATCTTACTGATCTTCGCAGATGTTTTGTCCAATTTTTCTCTCGGCTTTTGCCGACTGCCGACTGTCAACTGTAAATTACCCATTGATCAAATCCAAGGTGTAATGAAAATACGTGTCATCCGCGTTCCATACACAATTATTTTTGTGAATATCAATATTTATCCCGATATTAGCGCCCGCTTATGGAGAAAGGCAGAGGGAATGGACCCTGTGAAGCCTTAGCAACCTGTCTCCGGACAAGGTGCTAAATTCTACCCGGATAAGGATCAGGGAAAGATAAGCAAACACAACTTACCCTTGTGACCTCTCCCAAAAGCAATCGTTACCCAAAAGAATTGTCTGTTAAATAGACAGGCAAGTTGAGGTGGATTGTATATTAAAAATTACTATTTATACGTTATGTTGAAAACTAACAATCTGGGTTACCCGCGCATCGGTGCCCTTCGGGAGCTAAAAAAGGCTAATGAGGCCTATTGGGCAAAAAAAATCGATCAGCAGGAGCTGCTGCAAGCCGCACGGACCATCCGTGAAGGCAATTGGAAAACCCAACAGGAGGCAGGAATCGATCTGATTCCGTCCAACGATTTTTCATTTTACGATCAGGTATTGGACCTTACGCTTACCGTGGGAGCTATCCCTACACGGTACCAGGGATTTGCACTGGAAGGCCCTTCTTCCTACAATTTGGATTTATACTTTGCGATGGCCCGCGGTTTTCAACAGGGTGGTCTTGATGTGACGGCCATGG
Organism: Parapedobacter defluvii; assembly: GCF_014642075.1. Lineage (GTDB taxonomy): Bacteria > Bacteroidota > Bacteroidia > Sphingobacteriales > Sphingobacteriaceae > Parapedobacter > Parapedobacter defluvii. Next base: position 35,975 of record NZ_BMIK01000025.1, read on the forward strand.
AGATGACCAAGTGGTTTGATACCAATTACCATTATATTGTTCCGGAGTTTGTAAAAGATCAACAGTTCCGTCTTACTTCGGAGAAAGTGATCAACGAATTTAACGAGGCAAAAGCCTTGGGTATCGTGACCAAGCCCGTTTTGTTAGGCCCCATCACGTATCTGCTGTTGGGCAAGGAAAAGGAAGCGGGCTTTAACCGGCTTGATCTGATTGACCGTCTGTTACCTGTATACGAGGAAATATTGGCGAAGTTGAGCGAAGCAGGAGCTGAATGGGTGCAATTTGACGAGCCTTTCCTTGCGTTGGATATTGACGATAGAACCCGGGCACGCTATCAGACGGTGTACAGCCGCCTGTCTGCCGCTGCCAAAGGAATTAAACTGGCTGTTGCGACTTACTTTGAATCGTTGCGTGAAAATGCGCAAACGGCACTTGGCTTGCCCGTGCAAGCGTTGCACGTAGACTTGGTGCGCGGTGAAAACCAACTGGATGAGTTGCTGCCCAACGTACCGGCTGGCCTCATCCTTTCCGTAGGCGTGGTAGACGGACGAAACATCTGGAAAAACGACTACGAGGCTTCGCTTAAAAAAATCAAGCAAGCAGTAGATACGTTGGGTGCAGACCGTGTGTGGGTAGCGCCTTCGTGCTCGCTGCTTCACGTACCTTTCGATCTGGATTTGGAAAACAACGAAGAGTCGCTACCGGCTGAGGTGAAAAATTGGTTGGCATTTGCAAAACAAAAGCTTGCGGAAGTAAAGGATTTGTCGGTATTGGCTTCGGGCGATGTGGATGAAAACACCGCTGTACATTTTGAGGCCAACAAAGCGGCACAACAGAGCCGCCGCACTTCTTCATTGATCCATCGCGAGGATGTAAAGACGCGTGTGAAGAACATCACGGATGCAGATGCGCAGCGGACCAGTGCGTTTCCCGTCCGGAAAGCGAAGCAGCAGGCAAAATTCAATCTTCCCGCTTTTGCTACAACGACTATCGGTTCTTTTCCGCAGACCCGCGACGTGCGCAAATGGCGTGCCGACCTGAAAAAGGGAGCCATTACCCAAGAGGAATACGATAAGTTCATTGCTGAGGAAACGGAACGGACCATCCGTTTGCAGGAAGAATTGGATATCGATGTGTTGGTACACGGCGAGTTTGAACGCAATGACATGGTCGAATATTTTGGCGAGCAACTTTCGGGATATGCCTTTACCAAAAACGGATGGGTACAATCTTACGGATCACGTTGTGTGAAGCCGCCGATTATTTATGGCGACGTAAGTCGGCCGGCTGATATGACCGTACGTTGGTCGTCCTATGCACAAACACTTACCAGTCGTCCGGTGAAAGGTATGCTTACCGGGCCGGTAACCATTTTGCAATGGTCTTTTGTACGCAACGACCAGCCCCGGTCAGAAACCACCTATCAGATCGCACTTGCAATCCTGGACGAGGTACAAGCATTGGAAAAAGCCGGTATTAAGATTATCCAGATTGATGAACCGGCCATCCGCGAAGGCCTTCCTTTGCGCAAAGCCGATCATAAGGCCTATCTCGATTGGGCCGTGCGGGCATTCCGCGTATCTTCTTCGAATGTGGAAGATGACACCCAGATCCATACCCACATGTGTTACTCTGAATTCAACGACATCATCGAGCACATCGCGGCGATGGATGCAGATGTAATTACCATCGAGACGTCCCGTTCGCAGATGGAACTGTTGGATGCTTTCGCAGATTTCAACTATCCGAATGATATCGGTCCGGGTGTATACGATATTCATTCACCCCGTGTGCCCAGCAAAGAGGAGATTGTTACGTTGCTGGAGAAAGCTAAGGCAGTTATTCCTGCCGAGCAACTATGGGTCAACCCTGATTGTGGCTTGAAAACCCGTGCATGGCCCGAAACCAAGGCGGCACTCGAAGCCATGGTGGAAGCGGCTAAGACCCTGCGTGGAGTTGCCGAAGAAGTGTAAAGTATATATCCCAAAAGGCCCCGTTGGACCAATCGGCCAACGGGGCCTTTTTATTTGGACCAACTCTCCCGGTCGAGGCTTCGGAGTTGAATGGCTTCAGCGAGATGTGCCGTTTGGATTTCGGCGCTTCCTTCCATGTCTGCGATGGTACGGGATACCCGGAGGATGCGATCATAGGCGCGGGCCGATAGACCGAGGCGTTCCATGGCGGTTTTGAGTAGTGCACGCCCCGACTCCTGGATTTGGCATATTTGCCGTAGGTGTTGGGGGGTCATCTGTGCATTGCAATGGATATGGGGATGTGATGAAAAGCGATTTGCCTGTATTTCGCGGGCGGCGGTGACCCGGTTTCGGATCTGGGCGCTTTTCTCGTTCGGGGTATAAGAAACCAATTCGCTGAAATCAACCGGTGTAACTTCCACATGCAGATCGATGCGATCTAACAGTGGACCTGATATTTTACTTAAGTACTTTTGAATCACTCCTGGATTGCACAGACACGGTTTCTGCGGATGATTGTGGAATCCACACGGACAGGGATTCATCGCGGCAACCAAAATGAAACTTGCCGGATATTCTACGGTAAGGCGGGCACGGGATATTGTCATGTACCTGGACTCCAAGGGCTGCCTGAGTACTTCCAGTACCGAGCGTTTAAATTCTGGCAGTTCGTCGAGAAACAATACGCCGTTATGCGCGAGCGAAATTTCACCGGGTTGCGGGTTGGTTCCGCCTCCTACCAACGCCACATCACTGATGGTATGATGCGGTGCGCGGAAAGGACGCACGGTCATTAAAGAAGATGCAGCACCTAATTTGCCTGCCACAGAATGTATCTTGGTGGTTTCTAACGACTCCTCCATGGTGAGTGGAGGAAGGATAGTGGGAAGCCGTTTGGCCAGCATGGTTTTTCCAGAACCTGGAGGGCCGATCAGGATGGCGTTGTGCCCTCCGGCGGCTGCGATTTCTAAGGCGCGTTTGATGTGCTCCTGGCCGTGCACATCGGCAAAGTCAGTATCATAACTATTGATGTTTTTCTGAAATTCCTCCCGGATATTTACATCGGTTGGTGCGGGAAGGGGAGTACCATTTACCCAATCAATTATCTCTTTGAGATGCCGTGCTCCGTAGACCGCTAGGCCAGGTACCACCGCAGCCTCTTGTGCATTGGCACTTGGGAGCATAATGCCCCGGAAGCCATCACGTGCCGCCTGGACCGCAATGGGCAACGCGCCTTTTACGGGTTGTATGCTCCCATCCAGCGATAGTTCACCAAGCATTAGAAATTCAGTTAATAAGGGAACATTGGCAATCTGCTTGGACGAAGCTAAGATACCGATTGCTATCGGTAGGTCGTAAGAAGAGCCTTCTTTACGGATATCGGCGGGAGCTAAATTGACGACTATTTTTTGCCGGGGCATGCGAAATCCCGAGGCAGACAAGGCGCTTTCAATGCGCCTTAAACTTTCCTTCACCGCATTATCAGGGAGGCCTACGATGTAATATTTAGTGCCCCCAGAAATATTGACTTCAATGGTAACAGTGGTTGCTTCAATGCCGTGAACGGCACTTCCATAGGTTTTGATGAGCATAGGCAGAACATTGATTCTGCCCTAAAGTTACAAAGAAAATAGTTAGTTCTGGTGTTGTTTCTCTTCGTATTGCTGCAAAGCTTCTTCTGCTACTTCACGGGCATGGTCGCGGAGCGGATAGATTTTCTCGCTATCCTCGTTTACAAGTAATGGCTGAGCCTGCCCAATTGCCTGGCGTACATCGTACAGCCATAGCATGGTGTTCATAAGCAATGCCGTGATGGCAATTAATAAAAGCAATTCAATTGTACCGATCTGTTGAAAGGTAAGCGCTGTACCGATCATAAGAACGTTAAAGCTGGAAAGCACGATTGTAGCCTGGGTATGGCTCATACCGGTATCCAGCAATCGATGGTGAAGGTGATTGCGATCGGCCATGAAAGGTGATTTACCCTGAACTAGCCGGATAACAATTACCCGTAAGGTATCAAATATTGGCACGATGAGAATGGCAATCGTAACAGCTGGAACAGACTGGATAACGGAATCGGTGACGGGAACAAGTTGCTGGGGTTTATTCAATTCGATGAATTGGATGGCCAGTACCGAGACAATGAAACCAATGGTGTAGGCGCCTGCATCACCCATGAAAATCCGTGCTTTGCCCGCATTATAACGAAGGAACCCCAATACTGCGCCAGCCATGCTTACAGCCAATAAAGCCAGTCCATATTCCTGCATCCGGAAGAAAAGATATCCAAACGTTAAACTGACAATCAGGCTTATGGTGCCCAGTAAGCCATTGATGCCATCAATCAGATTAAAGGCGTTGATGACGAATACAATAAGAAGGCTGGAAAATGGGTAGCTGATCACCGGATGGATTTCTTGGATTCCAAATATACCGTAGAGGCTGGTGAGGCGGATATCTGCAAAATAAACGACAATTAAAGCAGTAACAGTTTGAGCAAGAAATTTTTTATAAGGATTTAATGCTGCTAAATCATCTTTCAGGCCTACCAGAAAAATTAATAATCCGGAAGCAAACACATAATTGGCATAGGGCAACAGATTGCCGGATATACACAGGCAAGCCGTAAATGCAAAAGATGTAAGTACCGCTATTCCACCGAGATTTGGTGTGCGATATTTATGGATTTTCCGTTCTTCGAGCGCAGGATCGTCAAACAATCGTTTCTGATACGCCAATTTTATCAACGAGGGGATTGCGTATAACGTGATGACACATGAAAACAGGAACGAAAAAAGTACCAAGTAAATGTCTATCATATATAGAATAGCGTAATAGTACAATTAAGTAACGCAGCAAAGATAAGTAAATAACTAAGCTAGCATGCTTATCTGCGCAAATAATTTGTCACTGTGTTCAGCGATAAGTCGCAATATTTGTGCCACACTTTTTCTGCCTCTTTTTTTGTTTTTGGCAAACGATTTGCTGATTTATTTGTATATTTAACAGGATTGTGTGTGGAAAGAAGGTCATTTTTTTTTCAATTTTATATAGATAGATATGAATGATAACGCAAAAGTAGTAGCCGCATTGTTGGCGGGATTGGCAGCAGGCGCCGCACTCGGTATTTTATTTGCGCCGGACAAGGGTACGGAAACGCGCGAGAAGTTGAACGATTCGTTAAAGGATTTGGGAGATGCGATTAAAGAGCGTACGGCCGAACAATTGGAGCACCTGAATGACTTTAAGGAAAAGGTGGTCGCTGCCGTGAAATCTAAATTGAATAAGAGCGACGACGCTTTGGAGGAGGCGTTGGAAGAACACGCCTGAATATAGAAAAGGGCCCGACCCTAAGCCATAACATGGCATAGCAATTGGTGTCATTACGTCATCCGCAGATGAGTAACGGGTGCGTTTTGCGGTGCGATGATTGGATAGAGCGCTAACTAAAGTCCTTGGCCAAACCATATGGAGGAGAAAAAATTTTCAATCAACGGTGTATTCCAGAAAAGCAAGGAGTATATCGACACACGCTTTAAGTTATTTAAGCTCAAGTTGGTCGAACGTTCGTCACGGTTAATTGCAAGTTTGATCGTAGACGTTATTAAAATCGTGTTTGCCCTATTTGTCGTATTTTTCCTCAGTTTGGCCTTGGGCTTTTATTTAAGTGAATTACTCGGCAGCTCCGCACTTGGATTTCTTGCCACGGGTGGGATATTCATCGTGATGATTGCGTTGGTTTCGGTTTTTGAGGTCCGACTGGAGCGTCTCTTCATGAACCTTTCAATTAAGCGGTTTTTACAAAAATGGAACGACGAAATAGATGGAGACGATGAGGAAGGAAAGCAAGATTAGGAATTTAGACGATCTGCGATTGGAAATCGCTCGTCTTAAGACACTTGCCAAGGAGCAGGAAGATTATCTTAGCGACCAGTATCGTCTTTTTAACGATAAGGTGTCGGCTCCTGTGCGCTTTATCAAGTCTTTAATTTCGTGGGTTCCGGGTGCGGACATCGCGAAAAATTTATTTGCCAAAGGGAAAAAAGACGAAGACTGGTTGAGCAAAGCCCTCCGGATCGGTCTGCCTATTGTTCTCAATCGCTTTTTCCTGCGTAGAGCCGGATTTTTAAAAAGAGCACTCGTGACCCTTCTCTCCCAACAAGCGGCCGGTGCGTTGAACAAAGACCGCATAAGCAGTCTGATCAGTAAGGTTGCCGAGTTTGTCAGGCCAGCCAAGCGTGGGAGGCGTGTGGTAAGAAAAGCGGTGGATTACGGCATTCCACCAGATAGCGAGACCTATTGACTAGAAGAGACCGGACTCCAGTTTCGATAAGAAATCCCCATAAGCCAATCGGATACCCGACTTAAGCGAAGTTGTATGATGCCATCCCAGCGCATGCAGCTTGCTGACGTCCATCAACTTCCTCGGTGTACCATCTGGTTTTGATGCATCGAATACCAATTCTCCTGGGTACCCGACTACTTCTTTAGTTAATTGCGCTAGGTCGTGTATGCTTAAATCTTCACCCGTACCAATATTAATTAACTGGGGATCATTATAAGATTCCATGAGGAATACACAGGCATCGGCCAGATCATCTGCAAATAAAAATTCGCGTTTTGGGGTGCCACTACCCCAGACGGTGACCGTTGGTTCGCCTGCTATTTTTGCCTCGTGGAAGCGTCGTATGAGCGCTGGCAAGACATGCGAATGTTCGGGATGGTAATTATCATTGTAGCCATACAGATTGGTAGGCATAACCGAGATAAAATTGCATCCGTATTGATCATGATACGCCTCGCAGAGCTTAATACCTGCGATCTTTGCAATCGCATAAGGTTCGTTGGTAGGTTCAAGCAATCCGGTGAGTAAATATTCTTCTTTGAGAGGTTGTGGTGCCAGTTTCGGATAAATACAGCTAGACCCGAGAAAAAGTAACTTTTTTACACCCTGCACATACGATTGATGAATCACATTATTTTGAATGGCCAGGTTTTCATATAAAAAATCGGCGCGGAACGTGTTGTTGGCTAGAATACCTCCCACTTTAGCGGCTGCCAAAAACACATATTCAGGTTTCTGATCGGCAAAAAAATGGGCTACGGTTTGTTGGTCGCGAAGATCCAGTTCATCTGATGTGTACAACAGCAAATTGTAAAAGCCTAATGCACTTAGTTTTCGAAGGATGGCTGAGCCCACCATGCCACGGTATCCTGCGATGAATATTTTTGCGTCTTTTTCCACGAATAGTATGTGATATCGTGCAAAGATAAGATTATTTTTGCATGCCGCTTTGAAGGCGCTGCGTGAAAGCTTCGCACCTTTACGTAAAAAAAGAATGCTTCAGAAATATGGGAAAAGATAAACTTCGGAAGTTCGCCGAGATTGGCACCTTCGCCAACGTTTTGCAGTTGGGTGCAGGTAAGGCGATGAGAGGACAATGGGCGTCCGGGCATTTTGGCAATAAACAACCCATTGTGTTGGAATTGGCCTGCGGCAAAGGCGAATATGCCGTCAACCTGGCTAAGCTATTTCCCGAGCGTAATTTTATTGGTATCGACTATAAAGGCAATCGTATTTGGCGAGGAGCTAAAACGGCACTCGAAGAGCATATCAGTAATGTGGCCTTTCTCCGGATACAGATCGAAACCATCCTGGATTATTTTGCCGAAGAAGAAGTGTCGGAAATCTGGATTACCTTTCCCGACCCGCAACCCCAGAAAAGCCGGGAAAAGAAGCGGCTAACGAACCCAACTTTTCTGGCCAAATACCGGCAAATCCTAATTCCGGCAGGTATCATGCACCTTAAGACGGATAACGATGGATTGTTTGCCTATACGCAGGAAAAACTGGCTGAACTAGGGCTGAATATTCAGGTGCAAACCGCAGACTTATACCGTTCAGAATTCGTGGATGAAGTACTATCCATTAAGACCTATTACGAAAAAAAATACCTCGAAACGGCAAAAAACATTAACTATATAAAGTGGAGTTGGTCGTAAGTTTTTTGTGTTTCCGTTTGCTGATCTTTTCGATGTTTACGGGTTGGGGAATCTTGACGTAATAACCGGTACCGTCGTAGGGGCGTTTGCGTGGGTGGCTCATGCAGGTATCCGAGCAGCAACCTTCCATCTTCCATCCACATGCCTCGCATTGGGTGAAATGTTCATTGCATTCCGGATTGGCACAATTTACCATCCGGGTGGTGGTGGTACCGCAATTTAAGCACGTAGAAACCACGGTGGGGTTCACCTGATTTACGTCCACGGTGACACGGTTGTCAAACACATAGCATCTGCCTTCAAAATCTTTTCCTCCCACTTCCTTGCCATATTTGATGATTCCACCGTGCAGTTGGTATACATCCTTGAATCCCTCTTTGAGTAACAAGGCAGATGCTTTCTCGCACTTGATACCGCCTGTACAATAGGTGAGTATTTTTTTATCTTTATACTGGGCCAATTCATTGATCTTTTCTGGAAACTCCCGGAAGTTCTCGATGTCTAACGTTACGGCATTTTTGAAGCGACCCACATTGTGTTCGTAGTTGGATCGCACATCGAGGATGACTACGTCATCACGGTCTTTCATCTCAAGGAATTCTTTGGGCTCAAGGTGTTTGCCGGTTTCTTTGGTTGGATCGATCACTTTGGGATCACGCAACCCGGAATGTACAATCTCCGGCTTATATCGGCAATGCATTTTGATGAATGAAGGTTCATCTACCTCGTCGATCTTGAAGTCGGTATGGGCAAACCTCGGGTCGGCATGTATGGCAGCCATGTAGGCTTTGCATGCTTCCGATGTGCCTGACACCGTGCCATTAAGGCCCTCATCGGCAACAATGATGCGGCCCACTAAACCAAGCGATTTGCAAAATTGAAGATGATCTGCGGCAAATTGTTCCGCATTGTCAATAGGGCTGTAGCAATAGTACAGCAGGGTCTGGTACTTTTTCATGATGCATTGATACCGCTGCAAACGGCGTTTAATGTATTTTCGGGCGCAAACTTAGCTAAATTTGCTTTCATATGCAATATAATCGCGTTGAATATAAAAGCAAATTATTCATGATGGGGTTGTTTTCAATTGCATTCTTACGCACTTAAGCGATTTGTCAGTCTACTCGGCTGCCAATGGGAGACAAACATATTATAGCGGAAATATATAAAAACGGCTGTAGCATGTTTACCCCGGATCGGGCGTTGACGTAGGGTGTAGAGGTAAATAAGTGGGAATGGTTGCACCGGTCTCGTGGATGATGATGGCCACACAGCGGTAGGCTGCATCTACCTCAAAGGCAGCCCCTTCATTGGCATTGTATACGGTGTATGTCTGTCCATCGCGATCGTAGGTTTCGACGATTTGAAGTGGATAGATGTCGGATATCTCCCGTAACGATGAACCCACTCCGATCGACTGGACCGTTTGGAAATCGGGTGAGGTTACACGGATCTGTTTGATCCGGGCCGTTTCATCGTTACCCATGTCGCGCGAGGTGAATATCGACAGCGGCTGGTTGCGTTTGCCATTGGGATACCAGATGGACACCGCTTTGCCCATGGCGGCATCGCCAAAGTCGGGTTTTCCAAGTTCGGCAAATATAGTACTGTCGGCATCGCCGATCAGGAAGCGACCCACGGATTTTCCGGGAATCAGTAAGTGATCATTTGGAAGTAACGACTGAGAAACGCTCGCTGTCGAGTCTTGCAGAGGGTGGTTGTTATTTCGGTTGCCCCCACCGCATGCGACCAGGACCATGGCCACCGCGAACGTGCCTATACAGTTCTGAAATTGGTTCATTGGAATAAACATTTGTTATCTCTATGAACGCTTATCGGGCTGTTTTGTTTCGTAGGGGCTGTAGCAGGTATTCCAAACCATTGAGTTTGATTTCATACATGGTACCCAATAACATGCCTAACTTGCTTTTGGGGAAGCCCTGTTGGTGAAACCATATCAGATAGGCCTCGGGTAGGTTGCAGATTAGCGTGTCTTTATACTTGCCAAAGGGCATTTTGGTAGTTACCAGCGCCTGTAATATTTCTTCTTGTGTCACGGTCTGTCTGGATTAATCGTTTGTTTTACCATAGCGGATGTAATATGCCGCTAGATTGAAGGCAATGACCACGTGGTTTACCAAATTAGGCAGCAAGCCGTAGTACTTACTGAATATTTGGAAGCGCTCCTTGAGGCTTTGCCAGTGGCGCTTTTTTGATAGACCGCCCACGAGGTATTTAGCCACGATATGCCGGGTATTGACAATCTTGTCAGCCTGTTTGGCTGCACGGATAATCCAGTCAATATCACTGCTTAGCCGATAGCGCAAGTCATACGAGCCGGCGATCGCCAGGCGGATATAAATGGCCTGGTGGCTGATTGTCATGCCATAGCGGAAGCTTCGCCAGTTAAACTGTTCCGGAATGGCATGGCGGCGCAGGCCAAGCGATTGTCCGTCTTCATTGTACAGCTCCGTTTCCCCGTAATAGATGTCCGCGTCCGGTGCTGAGGCGAAGACTTCGGTCACCGTGTCGGGTGCATAGATTTCATCTCCGGAATTCATAAACAATACATAATCTCCGGTGGCGCGGGCGAGTCCTTTGTTCATAGCATCGTAGATACCTTTATCCGGCTCGCTTATCCAGTGGGCAATGCGATCGGCGTACCGTTTAATGACATCGACAGTGCCATCTGTAGAACCTCCGTCTATGATAAGGTATTCGATATACGGATAAGTTTGATGAATGACGGATCCGATGGTACGCTCGATGTCACGTACATTATTATACACTACGGTAATAACGGTGAGTGTTGGCGAAAACGTATTCATCGAATCAATTTCCTTGGTTTTAGCGGCTAAAACTGGGTCTTCCAACGTTGTATTGCACCGGTATTCAGGTACAATTTGACGCTCATCTCTTCGTGTATTTTTTCTTCGAGCAGGTCGATGCGTTGGCGCTCAAGCACGTTGAGGCCGATATCATTACGCATTTCGATGGCGCGGTTATCAATGCCAATGATAAGTGCTTTACGACGTTTTTGAAGTGCCCGGATGCCTGCATGCAACCGGGTACCCACGTATTCACAAGATTCTTTTTCAAGAAATGTGTCGAATGCTGACAGTTTGGGAGCAATATACTGCACGTCGGATGTCAGGCTTTCGATATAGGCCCGGTCCTTCGATCCCTGTATCCACACGTACACGTCTCTGTAGTTTCTCTTTAGAGTTTCTAACAGCAGCCGGTCCCGTTCGGGATCCCGCAGGTAATCCGTAACGGTGGTAACGACGGTATCTCGTTTTCGGGGATTGATCTGCGAGAGGTGCGGTTCATCAAGGCCCCATACCGTGGGACACCCTGTATTAATCACGTTTTTGATACCAATTTCAGCTAGCTTCTGTAGCGTATAGTTATCACGTACCGCGTGAAGATACCGTTTGGAAAACAACGCTTTATACATCCATTTGGAGTAAAGTGATATGGGCTTGTCTTGGTATTGCCACCAGCCTACCCCCAGCAGTACGACTTTATGCCGTAATGCCAGCAGGTCCTTCATGGCTACCTTCCACTGAGGTTTACCAAACGTATTGTTCTTTAACAAATTTGTTCCGCCTACTAAGGCGGTGTCATACTTACGGAGTGCAGGAAGATCCAGTGGATGGATGGAAAAATGTGTAGGTATATTGATGACGAAATCGTCGGTAAAGAGTTCGTTGACAATCCGGTTCACGGCATCCATGATAATATGGTCGCCGAGGTTAGTGGTTGCAATGGACGTATCAAATATAATTTTGGGCATAAGATCTTTGCGCTAAACAACCTCTACCACTTTGTTGAATCCACTCAGACTGATGTGTTTTGGGTCCAGATCCGTTACCAGGTATGAAATGGCATTAAGACTGCAAACCTTCATCTTTTGTACCGAGTTGAGTTTTTCTGCAATGCTTAGAATAGCGGTCTTCGTTGAACAGCGGATCATTGCTTTTTTAATCTGCACGACTTCCCAATCTGAATCGGTAACCCCATCCTCCACAGATAGGCTGTTGGTACCCAATAGGCACAGGTCTACCCGTATCTCAGAAAGCTGATTGATGACCTGCGAGCCGATGCTGGTGTTGGTATTTCTCGACAATTTGCCACCAATGAGAATGACATCCGCGTGCGTTCGTTCAGCCAGTTCGAGTGCTACCAGTGGGCTGATGGTAAAAAAGGTGCATTGAAGGCTTTCAGGGATGATCCGAGCCAGTTCCAGCAGGGTTGTCCCTCCGCCAGCCAGCACAGTCATTCCATTTTGGATGAGGTTAACAGCTTTGGTTGCAATTTGTTTTTTTGCGTCGCGGGCATATATGTTGTTCTCCTGAAAAGGATACTGGAATGATTTGGAGAGAGCTCCCCCGTACACTTTGAGCACTTGTCCGTTTTCGGCCAACTCATTCAAATCACGTCTGATCGTATCTTCCGAAACATTGAGTTGTATACTTAAGTCGGAAGATAAAACTTTGTTGTGTAAATTTAATTGATGGACGATAAACGCTTGCCGTTCTTCTTTCAACATTTGTGTAACGGTTATTTATTGGCGTAAAGATAGGATAAATCGGAGAAATAGCAATTATCAGGAATCTGAGCCATGGGCAATAAGTTATCAATTTGATGCGAAAAACACCAAATAAACCGAGGAAATTTGTATAATTACTGCCCATAATAAGTTGGTAACCGATGGCGGAATCAATCGTTGCATTCATTAACGGGACTATATTCACGGAAGATAAATTAATCAACGGAAAAGCTCTTTTGATAAAGGAGAGCAGGGTGGTGGGCACCATCGGGCTTAACGAAATTCCCGGCGAGGCACAACTGGTGGATGTTGGGGGTAACTATGTGGCACCCGGATTTATTGACCTGCAGATTTACGGAGGTGGTGGAAAGTTATTTTCGGCTGACCCTTCAGCTGATGCAATGGATGAGATCGCGCGGGTATTGGTAAAATCGGGCACAACGAGTTTTTTAATTACGATCGCTACTAACCCGTTGGAAGTAATTGATGATGCTTTTGGAACATTAGCCATGTACCGTCATCCAGCGCTTCTGGGCCTGCACCTGGAAGGACCTTATTTGAATAAAGCGCGGAAGGGTGCACATCCGGCCGAGTGCATCCGCAAGCCCGATGTTGAGGAGCTTGCTGCCCTGGTGGAACGTGCCAATGGCTGCATGCGGATGATGACTATTGCCCCAGAACGGTTTACCCCGGAAGCGATCCGGCTGCTATTGGACAATGGAATACTGCTGTCCGCAGGTCATAGCGACGCTTCTTTCAGTGAAGCCATGATAGCGTTCCGTAGTGGCGTACGTGCCGTTACGCATCTATTCAATGCAATGTCGCCAATGCACCACCGCAATCCCGGACTACCAGGCGCAGCATTCCAATCGGACACCGTCTTTGCTAGCATCGTGGCCGATGGCATACATGTAGACTACGAAATGCTTTCCATCGCCAAAAAAGCAATGGGCGACCGTCTCTTCCTCATCACCGATGCGGTGACTGAAACCCACGAAGGTACATATACCCACATATTTCAGGGGGATCGATATACACTTCCTGACGGAACGCTATCGGGCTCAGCCCTGACAATGATGCAGGCCGTAGCCAATTGCGTACGTCATGCAGGGATTCCATTGGAGGAGGCACTTCGGATGGCTTCGCAGTACCCGGCCTCGTTGATCGGTGCGGATACGCTTGGCCGCATTGCACCGGGAGCGACTGCCAACTTGGTGGTTTTTGATCATCAATATATCGTGAAGCAGGTTTTCTTGGAAGGAAAGCAGGTATGAGAAGAAATTTAAAAAAGTTATTTAACCTGCTATACTTTCAAGTACTCCTTGCGATTGGTGTAGGTATTCTTGTTGGCCATTTCTTTCCCACCGTGGGGGTACAGTTGAAACCATTGGGCGATGGGTTCATCAAACTTATCAAAATGGTTATAGCCCCCCTTATTTTTTGCAGCATTGTGTTGGGCATAGCGGGAATGGAAGATGTAAAGAAAATCGGCAAGGTGGGAATCAAATCAATGGTATATTTCCAGGTAACCACAGTGGTAGCGATGATGTTAGGTGTGTTGGTCATCAACGGATTGCGTCCGGGAGAAGGGATGCATGCAGATCCCAATACATTGGATACGACAGAGGTGGCTTCGTATATCGAAGCGGGTAAGCACCAAGGGGGATTTGTGGATTTCCTACTAGATATTATTCCGGAGAACATTTTCGGCGCCTTGTCTTCCGGCAATTTGTTGCAGGTATTGTTTTTTGCTGTGTTATTTGGGTTCGGACTTTCCAAAATCGGCCTGCGTGCAGAACCGGCGATACGGGTGATGCAATCGTTTCTCGACGGGTTGTTTGTTGTGATCGGGATGGTTATGAAGGTTGCGCCGATCGGAGCGATGGGAGCCATGGGGTTTACCATTGGCAAGTACGGAATTGGCGCATTGTCTTCGTTGGGGATGCTCATGCTGGCGTTTTATGTGACTTGCCTGCTATATATCTTTCTGTTTGCCGGAGGGATGCTAAAGTATTATGGAATCAGTATCTTCAAAGTGCTGCGTTTCATCAAGGAGGAGCTACTGGTGGTACTGGGTACTTCCTCATCGGAATCGGTACTGCCCAACATCATGCAGAAGTTGGAACGGATGGGCTGTTCGAGGTCATTGGTACGTTTGGTCGTTCCTTCAGGGTATTCTTTTAACCTGGATGGAACGGCTATTTATTTGACAATGGCCGCAATTTTTCTTTCACAGGCTGTAGATATGCCGATGGGTTTGGAAGAGCAACTGTTTCTGCTGATTGTATTGACAGTAACGTCAAACGGAGCGGCGGGAGTAACCGGAAGCGGTTTTGTTATTTTGGTGGCAACCTTGCCTGTGGTGGGCCATATTCCGGTTGAATCGGTAGCGCTGATATTCGGCATTGACCGGTTCATGAGTGAAGCCCGCGCGTTGACCAATCTGATTGGTAATACGGCTGCTACTATTTTGGTTGCCAGGTGGGAAAACGAGCTTGACATGGAACAGCTGAAGGCCGAACTGGGTTAATCCGTGTCTTCATCCGGTTGTTGGGCTTCTTTTTCCAGATTGGCCAGTATGTTGTTTACTTCTTCTTCGGTTGCGGTCAACTTAGCTTTGCATACGCTAATCAGTAGGGTTGCCCGCTTTACTTTGGTTGAGAGTTCATCAATCGAAATTTCTCCGTGTTCGATTTCAGATACGATGGTTTGCAGTTCTTCAAATGCGTCTGTATAGGTGTATTGTTTATTCATCGTTTGTAGTTTTTGAATGGATAACGGTGCTGTAAACCTGCCCGGAAGCCAAAAGAGTTTCCAGTGTATCTCCTTTTTTTATATATTCAGTGCTTTTTAGCGCGTGCCCGTTAATTCGGGTGATGCTGTATCCACGGTTGAGTACCTGCTGCGGATCCAGTAGTTTCACAGATCTTTCCATCGCGGTTAGCTGAGTCTGCTGATCTTTGAGCGCTCCAGTAGTAGCAGTTTGCAGCATTTTTTGGGAATGTAGCAATATTTGGGTGCCTTGCCGTAAACGGTTGATGCTCGCCATATTTAGTCGGATAAACTGATGTTCAAGTGCTTTTTGCTGTTGGCTGAGCAGGTGGATGCTGTGTAGGCGAAAATACCGGACACAGTCGTTCAGTGTGTTGCGATGGGCTAGTAATAACTGGCGGGTCTTGTGTACAATAACTTCCTGAGCCTGGGCGACGGGTACGGCGAATTGGTGGAATCGTTGGATAAGGAAATCAGCGAGTTCGCTGGGGGTGATTGCATTTTGATGGGCCACCATCTCGGCGACAGTCTCATTGGTAGAATGGCCGATGCCGGTCAGTACAGGAATGGGAAACTGTGCGATGGCCGATGCCAGTAGGTAATTGTTGTAGCTTGATAAACCCACGTCTCCACCACCACCACGGATAATGGTCACAACATCATAGTCTTCTATGTGTTCCGCAATGTTTACCAACTGATTGAGGATGGAGGGAATAGATTTATCACCTTGTAACAACGCTGGAAAAAGATTCCGCTCGAACCGGTAACCCCACGGATTTCCATCGAGTATTTTCAGGAAATCGGAGTACCCTTTGCTGGTTTCTACGGATAGGATGGCTAACCGTTTCGGCACGGTAGGAAAGGGTAAACGTTTATTCGCGTAGAAAAGGCCCTCTCTTTTGAGTCGGCTGAGGCTTTCCTGTTTCTCACGTTCAAGTTCGCCGAGTGAGTAGGCAGGGTCTATATCTAGGATACGGAGGCTCAGGCCGTATAGCGGGTCATAGGATATCGTGGCCTGAAATAGGATGGTGATGCCGTTTTTCAAGGGTTCCCGGATGATTTCAATAAAACGTTGGTTGATCCGTTGGTAATCGCCGTTCCAGAGTACAGAGCGCATTTCTGCGATAATTTTACCCTCTTTTTTCTCGACAAGCTCGGGGTAACAATGGCCCGAATGGGTATAATGGTTGAGCTTGTTCATCTCGGCTTTGATCCAATAGACCTGCCGATACCGTTCGGCGATCGTTCGCTGGATGCTCTTGGCTACTTCTCCCAGGGAAAAAATGATCTTATCCGGTAATTTCTCAGGCATACTCAAAGGTAAGCTTTTTCCGTAAAATCGTTACCTTTGTACCCGGAAATCTGTTATGTGGGCAGTTTGTTCACAAAAAAGCAATGAAATCTGCAAGACAGTAGGTGCGTATGAGCTTCAATCGGCTTAAGGCAAATTAGGCAATGAAACGATAAATGGGGGTCTTTAACAAGCGAGCTTGGCAAAACCATCTCATAATTGCCGTTGAAGCACAAAATAATGAATCAACAAAATGTTTTCGAAATGAAATTACCCATTATCGCTTATGGCGATCCTATTCTAAAGCGAAAAGGGATAGAAATTGACAAGGATTATCCGGATTTACAGGAGTTAATAGCCAACATGTTTGAGACCATGTATGCGGCGCACGGCGTAGGCTTGGCGGCTCCCCAGATCGGATTGGGTATCCGCTTGTTTGTGATAGACGCCAGTCCTTTTGCGGACGATGATCCGGCGTTGAAAGATTTTAAGAAAGTTTTTATCAATGCTGAAATACTGGAAGAAGAGGGTGAAAAGTGGTCATTTAATGAGGGATGTTTAAGTATTCCGGAAATCCGTGAGGACATCAGCCGGTATCCGAACATCCGAATTAAGTATGTGGATGAAAACTGGGTGGTACACGAAGAAGATTTTACCGGACTGGCAGCACGTATCATTCAGCATGAATATGACCACATCGAAGGGAAATTGTTTACAGAAAAGTTAAGCCCGCTTCGGAAAGCGATGATCAAAAGTAAACTGGAAGCCATTTCAAGGGGGCAAGTAGACGTGGATTATAAGATGAAATTTCCGTTATTGAAAAGAAAGGGGCGGTAAAATTACCCCCCTACGATAGGCAGTGTAAGTTTATACTTCACCGCTAGGATTCGCACAACGGAAATAACGGCCGCACTTATAAAAGCATTCAGGTTATAGTCGACCCCTATACGGTTAAGTAGTACAAATAGCGCAGCTCCGGAAAGGCAGGCAGTTGCGTAAATTTCTTTCCGGAAAATAAGTGGTGTTTCGTTCAGCAGCGTATCGCGCGTGACGCCGCCCATCACAGCGGAAAATAAGCCCAAAACCACCGCTGCAATACCACTGCTTTCGAATGCCAGGGATTTTTGTACGCCTACTACAGTAAAGAAGCCAATGCCTAAAGCGTCAAACAGAGAAAGTGTCCTTGCCAGTTTGCCGAGTACCTTTTTAAACAGGATAGCAATGATTACACCAGTTAGGATGGCCAATAGATAATTACCGTCATCTACCCACACCGGCCGTAAATTGAGAAAGATATCACGGAGGCTTCCGCCCCCGATTGCAGTAACAAAGCCGGTAAAAGCAGCGCCGAAGATATCAATATTATGGCGCATGGCTGCCATTGCTCCCGATATGGCAAATACCATGGTTCCTAACAGGTCAATGTAGTAGATGAGTTCCATACCGAAATAAACTGGATTTGTAAAAATAAGATAAATTTCTGCTAACTACCCTTGTTAGGATACTTTTCTACCCATTAACTTCCTACTTTTTCCCGCCATTACCCGCGCACGATCCGTAGACGACCCGTGTCGTATGTGGGAGAAGGTTGGGTACGTCTTACGTAAGACTTAGATAAGGCACACATTACGGCAGAACAACGGTAGAATAGTGGCGGAAAAAGAGAAAAAGAAAAGCAGAAGAATAACTTAAATAAACTAAATGTATTGATTTATAACTCCTAATAGGATTTTAGGGAAATATTTTACGATGATATTTGCAAATATTCAACAAAGGTTATACTTTTGCATCCCGCTTCGAGGAGGTGGTTGTTCATTGAGTTTTAACAGCGTTTTTAAGTGCAACAGACGGTCGCTTTGGATCCAAAAAGCACGCAAGAAAAAAAGTTAAATAAATTTTGCAAAGAAAAGAAAGATTCTTACCTTTGCAGTCCCAAACGGAACAGGGGTGTTCGAGAGAGCAGGGGTTCCGGTCCGGAAGCGCGATGCGACCGGGGTTTGAAATCGAGAAAATCGACTGGTTCTGAACCGGTTTGAAATAAAAGAGCCGAAGCGTGAGCGGAGGCGATCAAGTTCTTTAAAGTAAAGATATTCATGTAGCGCAGCGAGTAGTTTGATTTTATCAAGCGAAAGCTGAAAATAAGTCTAAACGAAGTCATTCCAGGCAATTGAGACATTAACAATTAGAATGTGATTCCAATTGCTTAATTAATTTGAGTTTTTGGGGTCAGTGATTCTTACACTTCATTTTACAATGGAGAGTTTGATCCTGGCTCAGGATGAACGCTAGCGGCAGGCCTAATACATGCAAGTCGAACGGGATC
>NZ_BMIK01000026.1 GCF_014642075.1 Parapedobacter defluvii
TTGCCGAAATCATGTACTTATTGTTGCCGATTTCTCTGTATCCTTATTTTCCATTTTCTCTGCACTTGTATTTACCGATTACACCATCCTACAAACTGACAAAAAAACGTACGTACCCATACCAAATTTAGTGGTTACGGAGATAATTTAAAATATGCCATAAATAAGAAAAAGCTCGAAATAATAATGTTAGAGAAAAGAAAATAAGTGATGTATATGTCTATTGGATCAGTTTCATCGGCCATCTTATGTAACTTTTTCATTTTATCTCGAAAAGGTATAAATGGAACTAAAAATAGCCCCATGAATAGATATAAAGTTATCAAAGCACCAATATTCTTTATGAATAAGCGCCAAAGGGTGATAGCGAAAACACCCATCCCATTAATTTTGGTATAAATTAGAGGGGACTGGTATCTAATTGTAAAATCATATAATAAAGACCAAATACAAGCTCCAATGATAGAAACACAATTTGCAAAATTCTTTCTTCACTAATTTTTTTCTTAGCAATAAGGTTTACCATCACGATTGATAAAATGCAAATGAGTAGTAAGTAAAGTAATAGTGTATATATCATGTATTGATTTGATGACTTTTCTCGTTTGTAAACCGGTAAGATTATTTACTGCAGCCTTATCCAGTTCGATGTGGTCATAGTAAAAATATTAAAATCAAATTTTTTCCAGTCATCTGATATTTTATGACGGTCACCAAAACCTAAAGTGGTGATTCGTTTATTTAATCTCCCGATAGCAGTAATATCATAGATGTCGTGGATAAGCAATTCTATAATTGTACGGGATACTATGGATATTAGAAAGGGTAAATAGTCTTCAATTTTTTGTTCATTATATGTATCGCCATGCACTATTTTACTTCTAAGGTTATAAATCTTTGTAATGTTGTCAAATATTAATTGCGAATTGAACGAACTCGTGCCACAAAGGATGGCAACATTTCTTTTCATACGATATGTTAGTTCAGTGCGTCCATCCACAATAGTTTCAAGGCAGAAACATAGATTTAAATATTGAAAATGGCGGTGTGAGGCCTCATAGCTGGTGATATAATTTTCAATAATGTATCCAATTGCACCTTTTTCATTCATCCTAACAAAAACCTTTTCGACGAACTCATTGATTTCCGAAACTGGTGCATCAGGGAGATATAATATCTTTCCGGGATATTCGCCCGTGTAGGTTCGTTGCCAGCTTGATATAGACATGCCCAAATCATAACCATTAAATTCCAAGACATATTGTATTTGTAAATCAGATGGGAAGATAATAAGTAGCAACTTATAAACGGCAAGGATTTCTCGATAATTAAAGTTTTCAAATGGTTCTGTTTTTACTATTGCATAGTACTTTTCATGTTCTTCTATATTTTGTAAAACGACTTCCTCAAACATTTCGTGATAGTCCCATTTTTCGTCGTTGCCTTCTAAGGAATCCAAGTAATTGGCAAAAAAACTTGTTTTCACGTCCATTATTTGAATTCCTTTAAATGAAAAGTCGAATTCGCTTAAATCTGTATAACTATTAGCTAAAATTGGAATTTTTAAATTTTCAGTCATTATATCGTTATTTGCATTTTTTACCAAATCCGAGGTTTTAGTAAGAATCAAACGCCCATTCAAAGTAAAGATTTTCTATTGCCTCTTTTTAACCAATTTCAGTTTCACATTTCGAATTTGCTCAAAGGACTTGCGAAGCCTTTCCCTTTCTGGGTCGGACGTGGCATTGTTAAGCATTTCTTGCCTTTGTGCTTCTGATTTAAGATTGTTTTCAGCTATCATCATTCGCGTAGAGAACATATTTGCTGCATCCGAATATCCCAGTTTTTTTGCTTCATCGTTATACTCTCGATTTAGTGATGTGCTTTCTTTTGATAATTCAATTGCCTTTTTCAAATCGGTGATTTCTCCCACATAGTCCAATATGGCACCCTTGGAAATTGACCGAGAAAAGTAAAGGTTGCAGTCTCTAGGAGAGATTTCGATGGCCTTGTCGAAGTCGTCTATAGCGTCATATTCATATTTTAATGCCTGTAAACATTGAGCCCTGTAAGAAAAAAAGTCCCTCTTTTCTATATCACCGAGAATTGCGCCCTCTTCCAATGCCTTATCGAAATAGGCTACCGCTTCATCCCATTGTTGGTTAAAATAGCAATTAAGTCCCATAGCGTAAGCATGTAGACCGTGCGATGAACCTGTTGATTTAAGTTCTCTGTCATTCGTGGTTTCGCGATTCGACTTTCCTTCACGTTCGTTGTTGGCAGATTTGTCGTCCCGGCTTTGAAACAGTAAATAGATATAATAATAAATTACAAGAATGGGATGAAAGATAAGCATCGCCGTTTCATATTTTAACCTGCTTTTTAAAACCTGCTTTAATGCTTGAATTTCGTTTTCAGTCACATAACCCGACGGTGTTTTTTTCAGTTGGGATATATTGCCTTTTACTTTGACTAATGGCAGTATGTTTAAGAAAAAAAGCATCAAAACGCTGACAAAATAAAAGACTAAGGAAACCTGTAAAGTGATGACGCTGTTTATGAATAATGCGACAATTATCAGTATGGAGAACACCAACCCTGAAACCAGTCTTGCTATTGACAAGACTGGCCTCAATGCCGTGTTATCAAGTCCATTATCAAGGCGATATTTCAAAGCACACAGATATACCGTCCTGCCTATTGCTAATGCATTTCGATTACGTGCAGTGTCAGCGGATAAATGGAACGTATTTTTAGCTGGATTGTAAGTATCGGTTGCAGAATGGTCTTCTGAGACATCTACAGTAACTTCCGTGGAATAATAACCCTGGATAAGTTCTTCACCATTGCGTTCTGTTGGGATTGCAGCTAATGCGTTATAAGAACGGAGTAACTTTTTATCAAGCAATTTTCTTAGCAATAGACCTATCAATCCGAAAATGACGATTCCCACAAGGTAAAGGTAGGTTGACATATTCTAAATTATTAGATTATCTAATGCACACATGAGCCAAAATAATTAATCAACAACTGGCTTGGCTTTAAATTTTCCTTCTTCTTTTGTCTATTGTCCATCCTCCGTAACCCATTCGAATAGGAATTTTAAGTATTTCCGATATTATTATGCCTCCAAAAATATAGGCGCCAATGATACTAAACCAAATTATCTTGCCTGATGTTTTTAAGCCATAGGAATTTTCATATATGAAGGAAAACATACCAAAAATCACCAAGAGGACCTCCAAAAAAATTTGCAGTCCTTTAATCTTTTTGTTGTTTGTTACTGGATTACTGTATCTTCCTTGTTTATAGTCGTTTGCTTGCTTAGCTATGAATATTAGCTCGCATACAACATTCACGATAAATAAAGCAGAGGCCGTAATTAGGATCGCTTCGGATTTGAAAATGATACCAATAATAATTAAAAAAATTACCGTTAAATTTAATGTGGCTTTTAGCATTGCACTCATAACTTGTCAATACACCAAAACAAAGAAAGTTGATTATTTTTTAGGCTTCGATAATTGCTCCAAATAAGCCACCTTATCCTTTTCCGCCTCAATCAGTCGTTCGTACAGCTTTTTATTTTCTTCGTAAGCTTCGACAAGCTTGTCGAGGGGGTTGAATGTGCAGTTATGGTTAATGGCGTTGAGGGTTGAGGTGTCGTGGCTGGTAAATGTATTGGAAATAATATTTAAAGCATTCTCTTCGTCAAACCGTTGAATAGCCTCCGGGCTTACCTTTAAAATCTTGGCCACCTGCTCCAATATATCCGCTTCGATTTTTTCCTTGGCTTCCAGTTGGGATATTTTCTTTTGTGTCCAGTCCTCACCTAATTCATAGGCAAGGGTTTCCTGCTTCATGCCGAGCATTTCCCTGAACCGTTTAATGTTGCGTCCCTCGTGTATTTGTTGTGTTCTTTCCATAATGATAAAATGATGCGACAAAGGTAGCATCGCAAGCCGCTACCGATGACGAAAATACGGAATATTTCACGGATAACATATTCCGATAGAGGGATAATTTATGCCGCCCATAGGTTTGTATATGCTTTTCCGCTTAGGGAACTTTGATAGTATAACCAAACACTGCAAGACATGAAAAAGCAAAAAACCAAGGTTAGGACGGTGGACAAGCATGAGAAGTATGCCGAAATCGGCGAAATGTATTCGTCCAAATGGAAAAAGGTCGATCTGTTCATCCCAAGCAATTTCAGGATGTTATGCGCCATCCTCGGTGTCGTGCCAAAAGACATTCTCTGCGATTTTATGCGGATGGTGTGCTATGCACCATCAGACAGGGCAACAGAAGAACAGCGAAAAGCTGCCAAAAAGTTTTTCCTTACCTGCCGATTCGGGCAACCGACATATTCGGAAAAAGAGATAAACACGATGTTCAAGGAGCTAAAGGCGGTGAGGACCATTTATGGCACAACCGAAAATATGGATTGGGACGACAAGGAACTGTTTTGGAAAAACAATCATATGTATATCGAATATTGGTTCAAACACTGGTTTGAAAAGAACAGGCGGCAGGACGATATATCCATACTTGAAAAATACTAACGTATAAAACCATGAATAGCATAACCCCTTTTCACACCATCCGCATCCTTACCCGGTGCGAGGTCTCTTTACATCAGGATAGTTCATGTGCCATCCATGTGGATGAACCGGATGACATTGCCGAATGGATTGATTACCACGTGGAGAACGGTGAATTAATCATCCAAACCAAGCCCATGCACTATGGCTATCTGTTATTAAGCAACAGCTATCCCAAAATACAGCTTACATGTACCCACCTAAACGGCATCCAGCTTTTTGATAGGGCAAATGTTACCACGCCGGAAGAACTTCGGGTAGAAAAACTTGGTGTCATTATCTGGCAGGGTGGAACGGTGGAGTTGAATGTGGATGCATTGCGTATGGATTGCACCATACTCAAACGTGGTCATGTAAAGGTAGCAGGTGAAACCATTGAAGCATTCCTGAATGTATACCACGATGGCCGGTATGACGGCGCATCGCTCCAAGCGTCAACCGGGATGGTATATCTCACCAATAATGCCCGAGCATCCGTTTGGATAGATGGGGAAATGGAAGCAAGGATATTGGGGAGGAGCAGGTTTTCGTATTGCGGTACACCGAGGTTTTCTTGGCTTAGTGTGGACGAGGGCAGCCGGGTCGAGCCTTTACAGGAAGCAGCGGAAGAAAAACCACCAATGTAAGGATATATGGCAATGGAAAAATACACCTATAAAGGTTTGGTCACACAGGACGACTTTAACGTGCGCTTCGGGTTCTGCCAATCGAGGATTGCCATCGGATACACGCAGGAGGAAGCATCTTTCCTGATGGGCAAGCATCCCTACTTCTACGGCGAATATGAAGAAATGCGAGACGGAACTAAACTAACCGAGGCCGAGAAAACGCTGCTCTGTTCGGTTTTCAAAACGCAGCTAAGGAGTCCAATCAATTTCGAGCGCGATGAATTCGGCTATGATTACAAACGTATCATAAAAGGTGAGCGTGAAGAAAAACAGGGGGCTTATCATTACACGCTCCACCATCCGTGGTTGATACGCATTGAGAAAGGGGATAACGTGATAAAAAAGAATTTCCCGATTACATACAGGGAATTACCATTCCGGCTGGAAACCCAACAGCAACAGGAAGCGTTGGCTTTGTTTGATGAGGCCGTTAATTGGTTATTGCGGATTTCCTTTTTCGAGTACCCGCAATCTCCATTGCAAATCTATGAACGCATAAGGCTCACCCACCATAATCCCATTTTACGCCCCCGATACCTAAAAGAAGTACTATACCGACTAATCGCCGAAAAATGTCTTCAAATGAAAACGATAAATGGTAGTATCCATTATACCACATCAATTTAGATTCAGATGCTTTGCCCCGACATGAAAACATTCCAGCAGTTGACCGCGATTACCGAACGGCTGGTCAATACCATTCTCGTAGACCAAATCTATTTTTCGCGGTATGAATTTCAGGGTATATGCCATCAGGAATTTATCATTCTTCTCCCACACACGAACAAACAATTCATTACCGAGGCCAAGCCGTTGGTCGGTACGGTAATGAGCATGTATTCGCATTTCAGGCACAAACTTTATTATGCCAATGAAGTACGGCATAGCATACGCAAGGGCGGGATAGCGTTCTTTTTCCGTTGCCAGCCCGACAACCTGCTCTACATAAATTCCAAGGCAAATTACGTGGCGCTAAGCAGCAAGCTATCGCCCGAAAGGGTACTTAAACGGGCAAATGAAGCCCTTGGAATGGAAAAGCAGAAAATAAAGGCTTTCAGCGATGGAGCGCAGTTTTATTTGGATAAAGGTAATTACCAGCTTTGCGCGTTTATGTTGCATCAGGTGTTTGAATTGTGCTACCGTATGGCGGAAATCGTGATTTTTGGCAAGGAAAAGCTGTCACATTCCATCCGGAACCACCATCAAATTGTGTTGGCATACCTACCGCAGCTTAAATTGGTTTTCGACAGGAATGACGAAAACGACATGACAATTATGGAGTTGCTGGACAGCGCCTATTTGTCGGTACGGTATGAGAACGGGTATTATATAACCGAAAGACAATTGCTTTACTTGGTGGACAAGTCACAGACCATACAGGAATTGGTGGAGCAGGCTTGCGGGGATATGCTTGAAGCGTTCGGGGCTGCATTGAATACAGTAACGGTTTGACATATGCAAATTACAAGTAATACCAAAGCGTACTTAATGTTCCCATCACCCCTATTTTTCTTTCGCCCGCGCCTATTCCTTATCTTTATTGGAAAAATAAGGAAGCATGGTCAAATATTTCAAAAGCAGAAAGCGTTTCGATTTTTCCCCACATCCGTTTGATGTAGGCAACATATTTGGTTTAAAGAGGGGTTATGGCAACAACCATTTTTTGCTCAAAATATATGGGTTAGACAAAACCGAATTTGAGAACTATTACACCTACCACCTGAATCATTTCCTGTCCACGGGTCAGGGTTCCGAAAAAGATTTCCTTTCCCATGTGTGGTACATCGTGCAGAAACGGATTGAACATTTCGAACGGAAAGACCCGTTCTCATCCGGGCATCCCCGGCATCAGTCAAACATCGGGAAACTTACCGAATTCCAGCAATACCTCGCCACGCGCGATAAATGGAACATCCGGCCTAACGATGTGCTGCTGAAAGAAAAAGACGGAAAGATAGCCGAACTCGAAGCTCATATACAGAATTTGGAAGAACAGTTGAAAGCGCATACAAAATATGGGGTTGCACAGAAAGTGTTTGTTGAGGACGGCTACCTGCCCACGCTCATCGACCTCATCCAGCAACTGCGCGAAGTGGGATTGCCCAATGGGAGGTCGCTGCTCAAAAGCGACCACCACAGTCCGTATTACAAATTGGTAGCGAAATACTTCAACCACGGCGGCAAGGAAATCCCATTGGATACGGCACGCAATTATTTCGTGGGCAAGGACGAAGCTCCGATAAAGGGTTCGCAGGTGCCGGATGGCAGGAAGCTGTTCCGCATCGTTCCCGCAGACCAAGCCTAACCGTCTACCCGTTCAATCCCCGAACATGACCAAGCCGCCCCGGTTGGTCATCCATATTCCTGTTTTATCCCCCAACTTTGTCCCAACGGAGCGGGTGCCGCCCGATGGAAACACCGGATATCACCCTGTTTGGCCGCAGAGCCGAACCGTGCTGTTCGCACGTTCCGCCAAGTTGCCATTCCCCGATGGGAATGGAGCAAGCGGAAGTTGGGCACAGCCCTACTTGCTTGCCCCCACGCTATCGCCATGGGGGTTTCGGGTATCCTCCGGGGATACCTGGGTACGCTGGGATAGGCCCAGCGCAAGGTTCCGGTATACTTGGCGGTATACCGTGCGCCGCTTAGACGGCGCGATTGAATATCCCACTATCGGGATATATGGATAGG
Organism: Parapedobacter defluvii; assembly: GCF_014642075.1. GTDB lineage: Bacteria > Bacteroidota > Bacteroidia > Sphingobacteriales > Sphingobacteriaceae > Parapedobacter > Parapedobacter defluvii. The sequence continues at coordinate 7,964 of NZ_BMIK01000026.1, forward strand.
GAAACATAATGATAGGGATATGGAAATAGACATCGTCACAAGGGAAGACCTCCGGCAGTTCAAACGGGAAATGCTGGAGGAGTTTAAACAAATCATCGGAAACAGGGAAAAAGACAATCTTGGCAGGGAATGGCTGAAAAGTGCCGAGGTACGCAGGCTGCTGGGCATATCGCCCGGTACGTTGCAGAACCTCCGTATCAATGGCACGTTGCCTTACCGCAAGTTGGGCGGCAGCATGTACTACCGCAGGGGAGACATCAGGAAAATGATGGAGGGAGGTAACGGCAATGGCTGAACGGATGGAAATGCCCAGGCACGCGTTCAGCGCGTTCTTTGAGCGGATTGGCGATGATGGGCGTTTGCTGCCCACGCACATCGGGTTAGTGGCGGCATTGTTCTACCACCACGATTGCGGCAACCCGGAAAACCATTTCCACGCCAGCCGCAGGAAGCTCATGCGCTTCTCGCGGATACGCTCCATCGCCACCTACCACAAGTGCCTGTCGGAATTGGTGGCCTACGGTTATGTGGAGTACCGCCCTTCGTGGCATCCGGCCAAGGGCAGCAGGTTCAGGTTCATCATCCGCACGGAGGGAGGGGTAAATGGTCAGGATTGACGAGAACAGGAAATCCGTCCGTTTCCCCGAGGCGGTGGACGAACGGCTCACCCTGCTTGCGCGGAAACTTGGCCGCACCAAGCGGGAAGTGGTCATGCAGATGGTGGATTATTTCTACAAAAGCAAGAAAGACCCCGCCGACCTGAACGACGAGGTGCTGAAAAAGGAACTGTCAAGCGGTATCAGCCGCATCCTCTCGTTCATCCGCAAACAGGAGGGTGACATGCTGGTGCCTATGTATTCGGCAATGGAGGAACTGATGGCCATCGCCAAAGCACAAAGCCCGCTTTTAAAAAACATCGGCAAAGGGCAGTCGGAGGCAACCATCATGGGCAGGGAAACCATCGGCTACCTGAAACTGGTGGACGGCACGCTGAAAAAGATGCTCGGCAACATGCGGGAAAGGGAAACATTGAAGTCCAGGTTCCGGCAGGTACTGGATTACTACATCACCCAGCGTGAAGCCTTGGGCTGGCCTGTATCGGCTGCCAAAAAAGAAGAACTGGCCAAGTATACAAGGCAATCGTTGGACAACCTGTAACACAAGACCATGTATATTAACATTACCAAATCGGAAACGGGCGACAACAAGGGCAGCAGCGGTGCGCTGGTGCATTACCTCGAAAAAGAAAATCGGATGCAGCCGGAAAAAGGGATGGGAAACGAACCGGAGCGTTGGTTCAACGGAACGGACAACGACATCAAACCCCACAAGGTGCGGATGGGTATCGACCGCAACGTGGCGAAGCTGGGCAGGGAAGACAGTAAGTTTTTCCTCATCAACATCAGCCCCAGCCAAAAGGAGCTGGCGCACCTCGTGTCCAGATACGGCGAGGACGGGGCAAGGGAAAAGCTAAAGGAATTTGCCGCGAGGGTAATGGACGAGTATGCCCGTAACTTCAAACGTCCCGGCATCGACAGCCACAAAGACCTGCTTTGGTTCGGCAAGCTGGAAAACCACCGCTATTACAACCACAACGACAAAGAGGTGAAAAGCGGGCTAAAGAGAAAAGGCGAACGCAAGGAGGGGCGGCAGATGCACATCCAAATCATCGTGAGCCGCAAGGACATTACCAATAAAATCAAGCTAAGCCCGCAGAATACGTCACGTGGCAAAAACAAAGCCCATTCGCAGAAGCTGGGGCAGTTCGACCGCACCGCGTTCAAGCAGTCGGGCGAGACGCTGTTCGATGAACTGTTCGACTTCGAGCGTAACCTGAAAGACAGCCTGCAATATGCCAATACGATGAAGAACGGTACAGCACGGCAAAAGGCACAGATGCACACGCTCACGGAATTGACGAGGCGGCATCCGCAAGGTCAGCCGTTGGCAATGGAGCTGGCGCATGATGTTGCCCAAGGCATGTTCGAAAGCGTGGGCGAAATGCTGACCACCACGGGCAGCATGGCTGCCGACCTATTGGGATTACTGATGGCTCCGGTGGAGGGAGCGGGTGAGCAGCAAAGCCCCATCGAGGAAGAGGAGAAGCGGCGCAAACGGAAAAAGAAAGCGCAGTCACGGGGTATCAGGCGGTGAGTTTACCGATGGGTGAAAACATCCGGCCTTTGCACCGCCCGGCCAAAATTACCCACGGCGTGGGAAAGGTCAAGGGTATATAAACGCCCCCTCCCACAGGCCTTTGCTCTCCGGCGCCCTTGACCCGATTCCCCCGCCTTGCGTTCGGTGGCCTAAGCGGTTAAAATGCCTTGGTGTGTGCAAGGGGAGTACGAAAAAAGCCATCCGTTTTGGGGATGGCTTACACTATATGGTGTGGATTTTTTATCAAAATTTTTCGATTTCCTTGATGGACAGCTTGGTATATTTGGCAATCTGCTCAACGGAAAAGCCGCCCCTTTTCAAGTCACGTGCGATATCAACCGCAGTGTTATATGCAGCCTCTTTTACAGCTTCGCTGACCGCATAGTCCAACACAGCTTTATTATCCCATTTGCGTTTCAAACTTGTATCAAACATCGAGATGAAGCTTCTAATTGCCCTGCAATTCGACTCTGGCCTTTTGGACGAACTCCAACGAAACGGATGCTAAATCGGCTATTTTCTCGTCACTGAAATCGGTGCCTTCAATGAGGCCTTTGACAAAAGAAAAGTCCTTTTTCAACTCAACCTCTTTGGTAGCTTCCTTTACAGCTTCGTTGACTGCATAGTCCAACACAGCTTTATTATCCCATTTGCGTTTCAGACTTGTGTCATACATGGTCTTTTCCTCCTTTGTCAGATTGCTGTATTCAGCAATGTTAAACAGTTTTTCAAAAATCGGTTTGCGGAGATATACCGGAATCTTATCCATGCCGCTCATGTTCTTCAAAACATAGAGCCATTTGTCAAGGTCAGTATCCAGTTCCGCTTCCGTTTTTACAAATTTAATCAATTCAATGAATATATACCCCAGCCCATCATAAAAAACCTTGCCTGTCTCCCTGTTGCTCAAGCAAATATCATGCAGGAAACCGCTATCAGTACTAACAGTATCCAAGGAGAAATCTTCCAAGAGCGCAATGAGGTACACTTCTTTCACGTCATAAGCCCACTCCGAACGCCTGCCCTTTGGAGCCTGTTCGCTGACTAAGCGGCTGGTATAGAAGATTGCCCGTTGCTTGAAGTTGCATTGTTTTCCCCGTTGTACTTCGATGATGAATTGCTCCCCATCGTTTCCGGTACAGGTAAGGTCGAATATGGCACCACCCTCGTTTACCGTTTCGCCGGGATGCTCGTTTTTGTTGTAAACCAAATCCACGATGTGTTTCCGTCCACGGAATACGCCGTTGAGGAAGTCAATCAGCAAATCCTTGTTGGGTTCACTCCCGAAAAGCTTTTTAAATGCGAAATCGGTTAATGGGTCGATATAAGTGCCTATTGTTGGTTTTGTTGCTTTGGCCATGATTCAAATATAATGTTTTGTATTTATATCTAATATCCGTTTGGGAACTTAATATATCCCCGAACGGATATCGAATATGGGTAAATTAATTTCCTGACAACTTACGCTGTAAAGTTTGCATATCGTTGGCGATTCGCGTATCCAGCAGTTTCGCGTAATGCTGGGTGGTCCTGATACTCGTATGGCCAAGCATCTTGGAAACTGTTTCAATGGGTACGTCGTTGCTTAATGTTACCGTAGTTGCGAAAGTATGCCGAGCCATGTGGAACGTCAGCGTTTTGGTAATGCCGGACAGGTCGGCTATCTCCTTGAGGTAGCTGTTCATCTTCTGGTTGCTCAATACGGGAAGTGCCAACCCTTTGGAAGCACAGGTAGGATAGTCCGCATAGCGGTCGATGATTTCCTTTGCCTGCGGTAGCAGGGGGATATTGGTAGCCGTTTCCGTTTTTTCCCGGCTGCTTAGTATCCACAGCTTGCCGTCCACACCCTTTGCGATGACGGACGTTCTCAATTTCTTTACATCGGCATACGACAGGCCGGTGTAGCAACTGAAAATGAATATGTCGCGAACGTGAGCCAACCGTGGCGTGACATATTGCTTAGCCATTATCCGGTCAAGTTCATCCTGTGTGAGGAATCCTTTTTCCTTTGGCTTGGCGGTATTCTTGTAAAATACGAATGGGTCTGCGGTAATCCAGCGGTGGGCAAGGCACAATTTGACAACCTTGCGAAAGTGCTTCATATATTTGGCTGCTGATATGGGGCTACAACTTTTTTTCGTGCGGAGGAAGAATTCGTAACCCTCAATGAATGCATGGTCGATGCGCTGAATATCAATATCCATATCCCCGTATTGCTTTAGCACGTAATCGGTAAGGTGACCAACGGAAGTCTTGTAACCTTTCAGCGTGCCGGGCTTGTATCCTTTGCCGAGCAGGGTTTCCATCTTTCGGTTATGGTCAAGGTATATTTCAATCAGGTAATGTCTTTTGGTGTCCTGTCCAAGAAACCGCATTTTCAGCGATTCGGCGGTGATAACGGCATTTTCCTTGACAAGCGCCGTATGGACGTCCTCTATATTCCGGACAAGGGTTTCAAGGTAGCTGTTTAATGTACGGCTTTCTTCTTTGGTGCCTGCGGCTCGATTCGCTTTGGGTCTCCATCGGGAGGGGTCGACCGACCTGCTGATTGAAATTTCTTTCGGGATTCCGTCAACGGTAATCCGCATGTAAATGGGAACGGGGCCGCTAACATAGTTTTTTGGTTTCTTCAAGTAGAAGAGCAAGGAATAATTTGTACTCATGATAATACATCATTTATGGTGAACAAATGTAGCCTTGCAACCTACGGTAGTCAAGATGTTCAGGTATTGAACGGGTTGTCGCTCAACAACTTAATGTACTTTCAGTGAGTAGCAGTAGGTTAGGAATTGACTCACCGAATTACGCACTGTTTTTATGCGAATAATTGAATGAATCGGGATGCTGATAAAAACAAAAAGCCCGCAAATGGTCAATTTGCAGGCTTTTGTACGTTTTGATGGTAAGATTTGTGTTCCCGAAGGGATTCGAACCCCTATCTTCAGAACCGGAATCTGAAATTCTATCCATTGAACTACGGGAACGGGGATGCAAAGATATTCAAATTTTTGAAATCAATATGGATAAGGATAACAATTTTTTGGCTTCATCCTCCTGGTCTAAGTATATTCTTCTCAACCTGACTCCAGAAATTTTTTGTGTACCGATCAATTTTTTCTACTTTGCACTTCTTTTCATAACGATTTTGATATCCACGTCCGCCGCCCATTAAAGCTCAACATGATGAAAAACAATCATTTTCTCGTTGCCTTCCTATCCGCTGCATTGTTTTTCGCCTGTACCCGGGCACCGGAAGATCGCATCAAACAAGTGGAAACAAACCTAACCGGGCCGGTCCTGATCGAGGGCGATTCCACATGGACCATTGAAGCGCGTATGGCGCATTACGGCGTACCGGGTGTGAGCATTGCGGTTATCTATGACAACCAGGTCGCCTGGTCGAAAAGTTACGGGGTTACGGACACGCAAAGTCGCGAGCCTATAACCGATCAAACCCTTTTTCAAGCGGCTTCCATCAGCAAACCCGTGGCAGCATATGGCGCATTGCGACTGGTGCACGAAAATAGACTCGCATTCGGCGAAGATATCAACAGCTACCTGAAGACGTGGCATCTGCCTGAAAATGAGTGGACGCTTAAGCACCATGTCACACTCAAGGAACTGCTTAGCCATACGGCGGGCACAACGGTACACGGTTTTCCGGGATATGGCCCAGGCGTTCCTTTGCCCAGTCTCGTGCAGGTGCTGGATGGCGTGACTCCCGCCAATACACCGGCGATCCGTGTGGATAAATTGCCGGGCGAAAGTTTCCGCTATTCCGGCGGTGGCTTTTGCATTTTACAGCAGCTGATGATCGATGTAACCGGAAAGCCCTTTCCTGTGCTAATGGATGAATTGGTGCTACAGCCGCTTGGCATGCAAAACAGTTCGTATACGCAGCCGCTTACCGGGGCGGCGCTCAAGCTGGCCGCTACCGGTTACCTGCCCGATGGATCAATGACCGATGGCAAACGACATACATATCCCGAGTTGGCGGCCGCGGGACTGTGGACCACTGCAACCGACCTTGCCCGGTTTGCGATTAATATACAGCAAACCTATGCAGGGCGATCCGATGCGGTGCTGCCGAAGGAAATGGTTGCAGAAATGCTGACACCCTATGTCACCGATTTCATCGGATTGGGTATCTTTCTCGACAAGCGGAAGGACGATACGTATTTCAATCACGGCGGATGGAATGAAGGCTTTTCCAGCATGCTCGTCGCGCATAGGGAAAAAGGATACGGTGTCGTGGTTATGACCAATGCCAACCAGCCTCAATTCATTGATGAATTGATACGTTCCGTTGCCCTTACGTACGGCTGGGACAATTATGTGCCCGTATACCGGAGAGCCACTGGAAAGGATACCATTACTCTTGAGGGCCGCTACCGGTCGGGAAATGAGGAGGTGATCACTGTATACCGTGATGGATATGAAATATGGACCAAGGACATTGAAGGTAACCCCGAAGAGTTGGTCCGTATAGCCGATAGCACGTTTGTGACCCGCAAGCAGGATCAGCATATCCAATTCAGACTGGACAAGTCGTCTGGTAAACGCCAGTTAATCCTACTCAATCCCTACACAGGAGCAACTTCCGCCGCTTACCCATCCATGAAAGCCGGAGAGAAAGTGCCCTACGAAAAGCTTGTTGAAGGCGATTTCCGGGGTGCGCTTGACGCCTATCGAAGCTTGGTCAAGGCACATCCTGAAGATCCCGCCGTTGACGAAGGCCGGTTGAATCAATTGGGGTACCGGCTGCTGGGATCCGGAGAGACAAGGCGAGCACAACAGGTCTTTGAGATCAATATGTACCTGTATCCACGTAGTTCAAATGTGTACGACAGCTATGCCGAAGCCTGTATGAAGCTTGGTGAATTGGATCTCGCGATTGCCAATTACCAAAAATCACTCGCACTCGATCCCAAAAATGACAACGCTGCTAAGATGATTAATGAAATACAACAACAGAAACAAAATTGATTTTGGACCCCAATGCTACGGTATTGCAGATGTGTAAGACGTTCAGGAAACATAAAACGATATCCCTTCGGAGCGGTCGCAATCATTTTGTCTCAAATTCACCGCTAATTCGTCGCTTTTGCCCGGCAAAAAAGTCTGTCTGAAACAATAGTTTTGTAAAGATGCTAGGAATAGATAACTGTTAAAAAAACTTTAATTACTTGCCATGCCTGCTTCAAAACCAAACACTGTAGACGAATACGTTGATATGGCTCCTGACTATGCCCGGGAAAAGCTGAACGAAATCCGTTCCCTGTTGAAATCCATTGCCCCAAACGCGTCCGAGGAACTGAAATGGGGGCAGCCTGTTTTAATCGAAAAGCGAATTCTATTTTCGTATGCTGCTTTCAAAAGCCACCTGAGATTTATGCCCACGGGGCCTTCATTGGAGCCATTCAGGAAGGAATTGGCTCCTTATAAAACCGGTAAGGATACCATACAGTTCCCGTACGATCAACCGCTGCCCGAAGAACTGATCAAACGGATAGCAGAGTTCCGGTACAGGGACGTGATGGAAAACGACGCACGGTGGATGTATTGATGCCTCAGGTTTCTTTTTTGACCACTTTAAGATTCATTTAACAAATCTTAACATTTTCGTTGTAACAAAACCACATCTTGGTGCGTTATATAAGCAGTTAATAAAAAATTGTCTTTTCATAATTTAGGTTTATAATTGGTTAGTTTGAAAGCCCCGATTCTCCCCGTTTCGGGGCTTCGCTTTACGTTATTTGCTGAACAAAAAGTATAGCAGCCAAGCGAAAGAAAGTGAGTATTTTTGAGTAAGTTTACCTATAATATGTTAAATAAAGTTATGAAAAGAAGCCTTTTAATCGTCGCATTGGCAGTTGTAGCAGCGGCCTGCGATAACACAAACACCAAAAACACCTCACAACAAGCAACAGTTGAAGAGCAGGTAGCAGCTGATGCAACTGATTTGTTTGGTAAAGAATGGAAATTGATCGAATTAAGCGGTAAAGCCATCCAATTGGATACGACTTTCAATAAAGAACCACACCTGATTTTTAACGAGGAGACAAACAGACTGAACGGAAACGGGGGCTGTAATAATTTTATGGGGAGCTTTGAACTGAAAGAAGGCGGAGGCATTGAACTTTCGCAGGCAGGAGCCACAATGATGGCTTGCCCTAATCTGGAATTGGAAGGACAGTTTTTTGACGCATTGGAGCAAACAAAAAGCTATCGGATAGAAGGCAATAATCTTTTTCTTGATAACGGAAAGAACGAAGATCTTGCCAAGTTAACAACGGAATAAGATACTTTCGGGGGTGCATCACCAAACAGGGACCTACCTCAAAAATTAAAATCTTTTGAGAGATTGGGTTTTTTCAGTATCTTCGTCTTAGGTTTAGGTTGATAGCCCCTAACCCCATTGGGGCGGCCCGTTATCTTAGGTAACGGGTTTTTTGTTTGGCGGCCAAAGAATATAACCGGGCCTGATAACCAAATGCGTGATGGGCTGAAGCAGGATGATAATTATTACCTTTGTAAAACGATTTATGAAGAAAATAGGATTTTTATCGTTTGGACATTGGTCCAATCATCCCGCTTACAAAACCCGCACAGCAAGCGACACCTTGCTTCAATCCATTGATTTGGCTATTGCCGCCGAGGAAATGGGGTTAGATGGAGCATATTTTCGGGTACATCATTTTGCGGCTCAGTTGGCATCGCCATTTCCTTTGCTTTCGGCTATCGGTGCCAAGACAAGCAATATCGAGATTGGAACCGGTGTAATCGATATGCGTTATGAAAACCCACTGTACATGGTGGAAGATGCCGGAGCTGCTGATTTAATATCGGGAGGGCGGTTGCAATTGGGAATCAGCAGAGGTTCGCCGGAACAAGTCATCGACGGCTGGCGTTATTTTGGATATGAACTGGGTGAAGGTGAAACCGACGCAGACATGGGACGCCGTAAAGCATTGGAATTTTTGGATAAATTAAAGGGAATCGGATTCGCACAGCCGAATCCATACCCGATGTTTCCGAATCCACCGGGCCTGTTACGTTTGGAGCCGCATTCAGAAGGATTGCGGGAACGTATCTGGTGGGGAGCTGCTTCCAATGCTACGGCCGTTTGGGCCGCGGAAAATGGAATGAACCTGCAAAGCTCTACCCTGAAATACGACGAAAACGGCAAACCTTTCCATATACAGCAGGCAGAGCAAATCCGGTTGTACAAAGAAGCGTGGAAAAAGGCAGGCCACCAACGCGAACCAAGGGTTTCGGTGAGTCGATCTATTTTTGCATTGGTAACCGATCAGGATCGCTATTTCTTTGGACAGGAAGCCGGTCGGGTTGATAAAATCGGAATAATTGAAAATGACAAACGGACCATTTTCGGAAGAAGTTACGCCGCTGAACCGGATCAACTGATCAGAGAATTGGGGCAAGACGAAGCCATTCAGGAAGCGGATACGCTCCTTTTGACGATACCCAATACATTGGGAGTTGACTATAATGTGCACGTGCTGTCTTCTATTTTGAAGCATGTTGCACCCGGGTTAGGTTGGCGCTAAATCCGAACAGCCCCAGGTTGCCGTTAAAGCCATTAAAGGCAACCCGGGGTGCCGATATGCATCATTGATTCCAGATCGTTTTGATTATTTGTTCTTGCCCCATACCTAAGGGACATGAATCACTGGGTGCATTTGCGCGGTAGCGATTTCCCTCGGTGCCCGTGGTAACCCGGCTTCCGGGCATCTGGATAAAGCCATTCGGATCCACCCGCTCGATCCACCCGTCGGCATATTGCAGGAATTCATTGCGGTAGGCCTCAGGCTGCTTGGCAAACCAGGAGATTTCGTCAAAACCCCAAACAAAATGGTCATTTAGGTTTGGTGTACCGGGGTGGTCGCTGATTCCGAAGTTGTCCAATTCAACAATGTAAGGTACCTGATCACAGCTCCAGCCACTTGGGGTAATGCCACCTTTGGTGCGGCCATAAATGGCATCGAGGTGAAACTTTTTCAATTCCCCTTTTTGAGGATCACCTATAATCTCTTTGATGCGCATCGGAAACGAAACAAAATCGAATAGTAACCTGCCGTCGATTACCATACCACCGCTTCCCATATGCCCGTCGCACAACACCGTTCCCCTGCGAGCATGGGCTTGTGCATACTCCCTCACGTTCTTCAGTACGGTATCCCAGGCTTCCGGACCACCTCCGTTGCTATTCATGGCCATCAATTCTACCTGACCGAAGTGAAGTGCTTCGATGCCGATGTCAATGTACGACGCCGCCATGAAGTAGAAGAACAGCTGTGATTCTATCCGTGTAATATCGGGTACACTCGCTCCCTCTCGCCAATGGTTAATGAACTTTCCTTCTTCGTTTAGCATCTGTGTATAATCAAAATTCCTGACTTCAACGGGTAAGTCGAACGCTTCGAAAACCCAGTCGGGAACGGGGATTTGCGCAACCTTTGTAGACACAATTTCGAATAAACAGGCCTGAAAGATTACTTCCGGATCGTATGCATGCATTTGCTCCACCCGCTCTTTCGCATTTGCCAGGAATGCCGGGTTTACAAACGCCTCCGGGATATCCCAGGAGTAGATTGCCCGGCCGATAAATTTTGCACCAACTTCCTTGAGCATGCGGAAGTCATCCGCTTTATAAGGGTATACTCCATCGTTATAAAACCCTTCGGTATTTAGGTATTCCGCTTGTAGGATGGCCCGTGAAAGGTAGCTTTCCAATACATTACGGGGTACGTTCCCATCGGAAAACGTATAGTTCCGCTCGAAATGCGGTCTGGTCTTGCTTACGGTTCCTTCTCCGGATTTGCTACACGCCCCCAATAATACAGCTGCGAGGATGAATCCCTTAACTATCATTTTTTTCATCCACATGCCTCCAGTTATTTCTCTTAATCTTTTCATGATCTTATCATTTGTATTTTTAATTATTGGCATGCAGCCAACGTATTTAAATCTATCAGTGGTGCTCCCGGTTTCACCCGCAGCTGAACGGTTGGATTTTCCTTTTTCAGTACCCCTTTGTCAATCAGTGTTTTGACGATACAGAAGCCGATTTGATTATCGGTGTTCATCAGCGGGATCTCTTGGTTATTCCCTGCACCGTTATCCAAGATGTAGACATCGCCACCGATGTGTTCAAGTCCTTGGAAACCACTCAAACCATTCACCGTGAAATGGTCTCTGAATATCAAATCACCACCGATATACTTGATTCCTCCGCCGATGCTGTACCAGGTATCTAGGTTCCAGATGTTTCCCGCGTCAGGACTGCCCACTAAAACAAAATTGCCACCCACATGAGCTAGCCTTAAGAAACTTGCTCCACCCGATTCAAGGCCAATGGCGGGATCAACGGTCAGGCTGCCGTCAATTTGCTCGATTCCGGAAAATCCGACGTTTCCTTCTGCGGACCACCAAAAGGCCAGCTTGGGGCAGTTCTCGATAATTAAGTCTCCTTTGATGTGCCGATAACCTCTGAATCCCTGCGGGTTGAAGAGCTCTGGGTTGTCCCTGAGTACAATGCTGCCATCGCAATGCACCTTGTCAAAAAAGCCTTCTGTCTCCACAATAACGGTGTTTTCGATGAGCACTGTACCTTTGATCCATTTTATTTTGCTGCTAAGCGAGTTTAATAACGACGAGTTGATTTCCTTTCCGGTTACCGTAAGGTTCAGCACGGTATCCGACAGCGGGCTGAAATTCTCGATATCGGCTTTTGATCCCAGCGTGTAACTGATCACATCGTCGCCGGAGATCTGCCCAATTGTCTGAAGTGATGTTGGTGCTTCGGGGTGGTTACTTGCCAACGTGAGCGTGCCTGAAAATATACCGCTTTCCACCAGGTGTTTAATGACACAAAAGCCTAGCTGATCGGTTAGGCAAACTTCATTTTTCCCCAACCGGTCATTGCCGGTAATGGTTAGACTACCGGTAAAAACCTTCAGTCCCAATATTCCCGATATATCCTCCAGTGCATCGTTGTCTTCAATGATTAAACTTCCGTTTATAAATCGTAGATTATCCAGGCCATCGAGCGATAACAGCCGTTGATTACCCTTTATATGCATCATGACGGTGATCGCATTTAAGGTCGGTATGCGTAACTGTTCAATCCCGGTGTTTTCGATGATGAGGTTTTTGACTTTCTGCACATTCAATGTCGAAAGATCGGTAATGGATTCACCACTGATTGTCAATTGCAAGATGTCACCATCTGCTTTAAAGTTATTTACTTCTTCTTGCGAAGTCAATGTTATTTTGGATCCCGTGGTCAGTTCATTTTCCAATTTGCTGCATGCAGAAATTGCCACCAGGCACAGCCAAACCCACACATATTTACATTTCCTTTTCATTTCGAAATTTTGGTTAATTTTTTGGATTCAAATCGAGTTCGCGCTGCGGAACAGGGAAAAAATAGGCATATTCTTCATTTACGGGTTTATTGGTTACTTCCTCAAGCACACGGTTGGTTCTCCGCAGCTCAAAGAGGCCATGCCCTTCAAAAGCAAGCTCGAAAGTCAGCTCGTCCCACACGGCTTCTTTAAATTGCTGTGCAGACAGCCCCGGGGGCAACTCATCTAAACCGGCTCGTTCTCTTACCTGATTGATCCAGTAATACCCCTCATCGGTTGGCCCCGCCGCCTCTGCGTAAGTCAATGCCACTTCTGCAAAACGGATGAGGTAGAGATTGGCACTGGTGCGGTGCGAATTGGAATGTGGATCGGTGTATTTCCGGCTAAACGGATAGAAGAATGCAAAAAGCGTAGGGTTGGAGCTTGTCAGATTATCTTCAGACCAGTTGGCCAATACCGATCCATCGGCATTGTAAATCGTCGTCACCATTAAACGTTTTCGCAGATCGTTGTCGTCGAAGCTGTGGTAAAATTCATTGTCCACCCGGTAGTATTGCCATCCTTGCTGCCCCGGTTGGATTACTGGTATCACTCCGCCGTCCCCTGTCAGCGTATTAGCGACATAGACATTGGGAAGTCCGATCGTGAATATCTGGGGTAGTTGCGAGTAATTCCCTTCAAAGCCGCTTCCCTCGCGGGTCATGGAAGTTATAAAAATATGCTCCTTTCCGTCTGCTTGATGTTCAACGTCATAGACGTTGAGTAAATTCGGGTCCAGGCCGTACGTATTCTGTCCGCGCAATACCTGCCCGGCGGTTTCTGCCGCATTGGCAAACAGGTTATCCACATCCGAAACCCACTCATAGCCGGGGGCACCTGTTTCTTTCGACGATGCCAGGGTAAGGTATACTTTTGCCAATAGTGCCTGGGCAGCCACTTTGTCTGCACGCCCTTGCTGTTTGGCAACGTTCATCAGCGTGATTGCCTCATTTAAATCGGCGATGATGAGATCGTATAATTCCGGTAGGGATCCAAAACGTACTTTTGCCTCCTGCACACCCTGTACTACCTTCACATGATAGGGCACTTCGCCGTAGATGCGGACCAGCATAAAATAATGGAATGCCCTTAAGAAATGGGCTTCGCCCAAAAATTGGCGGCGGGCTTCGTCTGAAATATTGGTCATACTACCCACATTTTCGAGCACGCTGTTTGCCCGGGTAATGCCCAGGTAGCAATATTTGAAAAAATAGAGAATTTCCTCCGTATTGGGATTGACGTCCCATTCGAACAGGCCTGTTTCCAATCCTTTATTGTAGGATCGGTATTGGTTCGTAGGAATATCCGTAAGATTAAACAAGAACCGGGCTCCATACTCGATGTTACTGATCGGATCATACGCATAGAGCAGCGCATTCAGCGCGTCGGCTTCACTTGTAAAAAAATTATTATCCGAATACACACCGTAAGGTTGTTCCAGCAGCATGTCGTTACAGGAAGATAAGGAAACGAATAAAAGTAAGCCGGCAAAAAGATTTTTTATTGTAGTCATGTCTTTTTTAACTATGGTTGCTTAAAACTTCAATTGCAGACCCGCTGTGTAAATTGCCACGCGCGGATACGGAGCGCTTCCCCTGCCATTTTCACCCACTTCAGGATCATATTCACTTACGTTGGAGAACACAATGGGGTTCGTAGCATTCAGAAAAATACGGGCTTGCTGGAGAAATGGAATACGTTGGAATGTGTAGCCCAGGGTCACGTGCTGTATCCGGAGGAAACTGCCATCTTCCACAAACCAGGAAGATGCGAAGTACTGCCGGTCTGCCCGAAGTTTCGGACGCACATTGTTCGGATTCTCACCCGTCCACCGATCTTTCTGCAGTGATATCCGATCCAGCTTACGGGTGGAGAAAACATCATTTCCATACATGGCGTAGAGCATGAGTGAGAAGTCGATTCCTGCATCGTGCCTCAGCTGGAGGTTCAGGCTGGAAGTAAAGTCCGGATTCGGATCCCCGATAATTCGGCGCATATCGGGGTCAAGTGTTCCGTCCTCCCGCAGCCCCACGTAATTAAATTCGCCGGGTCTGGTCATTTTCACCGGGTTATCAGGCATTTCCTGGATAATCCCATCTACTTCATAGCCATAAAATGCGTTCACCGGCTGGCCGATAGCCAGCACATTTAAATATGCATCGCTAAAGATCCCACTTCCATAAGGTTCGTACCGGAGTCCGTTTTTGTCGACCACATATCCCGACTTTTCTTGTGAACCAATGTTAAGCACCTTGTTCCGGTTGAGTGAGAACACCAATCCGGCATCGAATTTTAGTTTTCCGCTGGTTAAAATCCGTCCATCCACCGCCAGTTCGAACCCCCGGTTTTCGATTTCTCCGTCATTCGTCCACACCCGGTCGAACCCAGTGCTCGGGTTGAGGAATTGCTGGCGCAGCAGATCACTTGTTTTCTTATAGTAATAATCAAGGGTTATGCTAAGCCTGTTGTGAAACAACGAAGCGTCCAATCCGAGGTCAAACTGCGACGTTTTTTCCCAGCGTAAGTCTTTCGTTGCCATACCGCCCCATTGTACATAGCGGTCGCCGATACCTTCCCTTCCGATTTGCTGGCCTAGGCCATAAATGATGAACTCCTCGCCGTTGAGGTAATAGTAGTCCTGTCCGTATTTTGAAATGGTTTGATACGGTGCGATGCCCTGATTTCCGGAAATGCCATAGCTCGCACGGATTTTCAGGTCATCAATAGCCTCGACATCCTTTAGGAACGCCTCCTCAGATAACCGCCAACTGGCTGCTCCCGAAGGGAAAAACCCCCATTTGTTGTTGTCGCCGAATTTGGAGCTTCCATCTGCGCGCGCGGTGAAAGTGAATAGGTATTTGTCGGCAAAGGCGTAATTAAAGCGCGTGAATCCCGAAGCCAGAACCGTTTCACTGAAACCATTCGTGATGAAGCGTTCTGTTGCGCCAGACATATTTTCCTCCATCAGATTATCGTTTGCGAATCCCCGTCCTATCGTATTCAGGGTCTTATTTGTTCCGTTTTCATACGTTACACCACCCATCGCCGTAAACGCGTGCCGCTCTGCAAAGGTGTTGGTATACGTCAGGTACCCATCCAGTGTTACGTTTTTGTATGAAGACGACGAAATGCCGCCTTCGCCGTCATACAGATCGCCACCCTGGGTATAAACACGGGGGTTATAAAAGTTATGACCCGCCGTTCCAGCACGCGCGTTCCCCCGTAAAACCAGCTCAAGCGGATTGGCAAGTTTCACATTGAATTGAAGCGTTGCATACCCGTCGGTATTCGGAGATACGTCTTTTCTTTCGTTGGTCATTGCCAGCGCATTCCCATAGTCCAGGGCATTTGCTTTGAAATAGGTACCATCGCCGTTAAATACCGGAAACAAAGGGTTACGCTGGTAATTCATGCCATAATTCCGGTTACGGTCTCCGTCAATGAAGCCAGCTTTCGAAATAATGGTTAGGTACTCCGACAACTCATGCTGGTAAGATAAATCCAATGTAACCTTCTTATAGTCATCCTTCCGTTGCATGCCTTCGCCGTCATAGTAGCCAAGCCCCAGGTAGTACTGGCTTTTATCTCCGCCGCCCTGCACACCGAGATTTGTCTCTGACGTTATCGCCGTGGGTCGGAACACATAATCCGCCCATTCCGTATAATAAGGCCATGCACCACTAGCTATATCCGCCCTCGATGGATAATACGTTCCATTTGCATCCTTTTTACCGATATATATCGGGTCAATACCCGCATTCTCGTTTGCCTCATCCGCCAACTCGGCCATAAGCAATGGGTCCCGCCAATAATCCAGTTTCTCGCTGAATGCACCGAAGCTCGTCTTTTGGTCGAGCCAAACGCTGGGCACATGTTTGTCGCCGCGTTTCGTGGTAATCATGATAACGCCATTTGCCCCACGCGAACCGTAAATCGCTGTGGCCGAGGCATCTTTCAGTACCTCCATTGAAAGGATGGTATTCGGATTGATCAGGTTTAACCCCCCGGCATCACCAAAGGGGATTCCATCAACTACAACGAGCGGAGCGTTCGAGCCGTTGATGGAACTAATCCCCCGAACCCGCACCGTCGACCCACCCTGCGGGTTATCACTGTTGCTATTGATTACATGTAAACCCGCTACGCGGCCTTGCAGTAGTGCCTCGAAACTTCCTGAACTGGTATTTGTGATTTTTTCACCTTTTACCGAAGCTACACTGCCCGTAATGTCACTTTTCCTCACCGATCCGTACCCCACCACCACCACCTCATTCAAATCGTCTATTGCGGTTTTCAGGGTAATATTCAGGTTGGTAAGCCCGCGTGTCGGCTGTTCCTGCGTTTCAAAACCAACGCTGCTGAAGGCCAGTCTCGCATCTTCATCGGGCAATGTGATCCGGTAATCACCCTGCCGACCGGTTTTCGTACGTATATTTTGGCCAACGACACTTACCGTCACCCCCTCCAGTGGCGTTCCTGACTCGTCGGTTACAATACCCGTCACCGTATGGTCTTGCACAGGGGATGGCGGCTGATGTTTTTCGGTTTGTCCGGCCATGATAGTTATGATGCCATCGTCTATCGACCAATCGAGTCCGTGACCTCTCAAAATTTTCTGCATGGCCTCCGCAAATTCAACTTGCTCTAACCGGGCATCTATGCGCGTATCCGCAATATGGTCGCCACGAAACAGAAACGAATACCCCTGTTGTTTTTGGATTTCCAACATCACATCGCGTAGCGTGGTGTTTCGGGCGTTAAGTGTTATCTTCTGTGCTTTACCTTCAGCGAATGCTTGAAATATAAAAACAACGGTCAAGAAAATCGCTAATTTCATAATGAGTACTAATCGGTATCTAAAAGGCCGGGGATATCCCCTTACACATCGTGTAAAAGTCATATATTTGTATAGTTTGGATGGTTAAAAAATTGGTTTTCGGCCCTAGCTAACACCATGGCCGGGTATCAGTCCAAGCAAAACGAAGCGGGTGATGTCGTCAGCATCATCCGTTTTTTTGTTGGAATTCGATCTAACTGTATCTCTTTGATTCTATGTTTTCATGATTTACCTTTATGTTTAACAATGGTTTTGAGATCCGCCTAGTGCTCTCCCAAAACGATAAGCTGATTAACTCCATTCACGTGGACTACCCTGAATCTGAGTCCGCTTTTTTCAAGTGATTTCAGGACGGAGCCCAGCGATTTATTCCGGTCAATTACCCCAAAAATGTTAACCTGCGGGGTTTTCCCTTGATAAACTACTTCAAGATCATACCAGCGCGCCAGCTGTGCAATTGCAACTTGAGGCGGTGATCTTTCAAAATAGAAAAGGCCATCTTTCCATGCCGTATATTGATTCGGATCTACCGCCTGAACATCGAGGACGCCCGCTCGGTTTATCGCTTGTTCGCCTGGCTCCAATAGGGTAGTGGTTGCATGTTTCGATACACCTGTTGCTGCACCCTTATCTACCGAAACACGTACGCGGCCCTCTACTAAGGTGGTCTGGACTTCGGGCTCATCGGCATAGGCTGATATGTTGAATTCCGTTCCCAGTACCTGTACTACTTGCCCGTTACTTACCACCTTGAAAGGAATTTCTTGGGTCTCCCGCGATTTTCCGGGTCTTTTGTTCACTGAAAAATACGCTTCGCCTTCTAAGTGAACCACCCGCTCCGCGTCATTAAACTGTGAGGGGTAGGTTAGTGTGCTGGCCGTGTTAAGCCAAACCCTCGATCCGTCAGGCAACGTGACCGTATATGTGCCTCCCTTGGGTGTTGAAAGCATTAATTTTTCAACAGGCTCCCCGCCGTCACCCAGTTTAAGGATGGGGGAGTGACCGTCGCTGTAGGTAATCTCTCCCGCTCCGACCTTGATTCCGCCTTGGGTGTGATCCAAGGCGATGGTTCTGCCATCGGCAAGCGAGAGGGTAGCACCATTTGCACCCGGATATATCTCGGCAGCGGCTATTTCTTGATGAGAAGGCCGTTTATTGTTCCAAATCAATAATCCGATTGCTGCAACGATAACGATCGCTGCGGCATAAGGTAACCACTTGAGCAGTCTCTCCGTTATGCGCTTTGCTGGTTCCGTCTGTTGCTGCGACTGTGTAACGATCTGTTGGAATATCCGCTCTTTTGCTTCGCTATCCGAATGATTTCCCGTAACCTCAGGTAAGTGGTAGTAGCTGTCACGGAGGATAGTTTTAATCATACGATCGGCATCGGGATCTGCCAATACGCTTTCCAGTTCGTCCAGCTCCTGTGCTGTTGCCGTATCGTTAAGATACCGCTCAATCAAGTAGGTGATCCTGCTTTTGTTCATTCTGCCGCCATCCTTTATTAAGTAGACGGACCGCAGCAAACTTTGGGGGTATCAGGTGGATTTTTTTTAAAAGAGCTTGAAAATAATCAGCATTGCCACGATGTCCGTGCGATTGGCGAGGTGCTTTCGGAGCGTGCTAAGGGCGAGTTTCATATAGGATTGCACAGTTGCCGGAGAAAGGTTTAGCTCTTTGGCCGCCTCGTCATACTTCAGACCCTGCTGGCGGCATAGCTTATAGACCCGTTTTTGTTGGGGTGCCAGTAACTCAATAGCCTCGTCAAGCATCCTGCGTGTATCGTTTAGTAGAATTTCTTCTTCGGTCTCGTTATGTGATTCCGACCAGTCCATGCTGATTTCCCGGTTTACCCTGACGGTGAGCTTTCGTCGGCGGAGCACATCAAGCGCATGGTTGCGCGCAACGGTTATCAGGTAGCGTTCAAGATTTTCGATTTCTGTTAGCTTTTCTTCAAGTGTCCATATTTTTAAGAAAGCATGTTGAACCATTTCCTCGGCTAACAGGTCTGATTTGAGGAGGCGAAGGCCGTACCCAAGGATACGATCGTAGTAGTGGTCATAAATGGCTCGGAAGGCTCGTTGATCACCCTCAGCTACCTTGGATAGTAGCGTACGTTCATCCAATAAGACTTTGGCAGCCATTTCCTCCTAATGCATTTTATAATTGATAAACGCAAATGTACATGAAGTTTTTCTGAACTCTCACATAGATGCATAAAAATGCATACCAAAAGCAACCCGTTATTCTGGTGAAAAACTAATTCATTTTCACCGGTAATTAATTATATTCGTCACTAAGTTTTATGGATACCTACCACAAGTACCTGCCAACTAGCCATGCTGACGAAAAGTGGGGATTGACCCTATTGGACGTTGGATATGGGACTATACCCGAAGCCTATACCTATCCAAATGAACAACAACATCCGGCTGCATATCGCTTTAAATGGGAACAAGGCAGAATCCTGCAGGAATATCAGTTAATATATATCTCAGCGGGCAGTGGCATCTTTGAGTCGACCAACGGTGGTAAAATAACCATTCGTGAAGGGGCTGTTATCCTGTTGTTTCCGGGCGAATGGCACCGCTATAAGCCGCAAGACCGAACAGGTTGGAGTGAATACTGGGTAGGCTTTAACGGGAAAATTGCGGATAACCTGATTAGGCATTCTTTTTTTTCAAAAAAGAAGCCTGTGTTTTTTACCGGGGTCCGACCGGATATCATCCGGTTATATCAAGACATCGTAGACTACACCCGGCACGAGCGCTCCGGATATCAGCCGCTGGTAAGCGGTTGTGTCCTGTATCTACTGGGGTTGGTTTACTCATTATCCAAACAACAGGCGCTTTCCAGAACTGACGATGACCATCAGCAGCTTGTGCAAAAAGCAACAGCGCTATTGCGTGAAAATGTGGAAACGAAGGTAACCATCGAGGAAATCGCCGACCAGCTGAAAATAAGTTATTCCCTATTCCGTAAAGTCTTCAAAAAATATTCGGGTATCGCTCCGGGCAAATATCTATTGCAACTGAAAATCGACCGGGCAAAACACCTCCTTTTATATACCGATAAGCTGATCAAGGAAATCGCATATGACCTCAATTTCGAGTCGGAGTATTATTTCTCGAAATTTTTCAAGGAGAAAACAGGTGTCTCACCGTTGACTTACAAGAAGTCCTATTCCCCGAAACATTAAATAAACGAGGTGCAGCAGGACAAAGGTTTTTTAATTTTGGTAAATAATGACAAATATATTTATATTCGCAGTAGGTTTAGGTTGATAGCCCCTAACCCCATTGGGGCGGATTCCCGTTATCTACAAGGTAACGGGTTTCTTTTTTTATACAACCTTTGCACCGTCATTATGGACCTCTCCGTTTTTTGTTTACTTCGTAAATCGTAACGAGCCTTCTTGGTAAGCAATGGTATCACGCGGACGGAGGGTTTCCAAAAAATCTTCGTTAAACGGGCTGAACACACCAGAGTTGATGTAGGAAGAAGCACCGGCATCTCCCTGGCCTACCCAACGGCTTAACTTATAAACCGTAGCGGGCAATTCAAAAGATTGATAGTCGCCGGAAGCGATCTGCACTACCTCGCCGACGTGGGTGAAACCGGTAGCGGTGGGTACCGTATGCGTGATGTTTGTTTTCGCAATCAGTTGGTGATCCAGCAGAGGTTGCCACATGGACGGCTGTATTTTATCAAGCGTAAACGGATAGCGGAAAGCCAGTTTGTTGGACGTTGGTACCGCTACCTTGATTACTCCGGTTAACGCTTTGAATTCGGCGGTAGAATCGGTATGGAAAGTGACTATATCCGTGGGGGCTACTTCGAATTTCGCATTGAATCCCTCGGCATCGGCAATGAAACGGGCAATTACGGATTCATCGGTTACTTCACCTCCTTGCGTGAATAGCCGCACGTTGCCTTTCGATGCTACAGCGGTTGCTTTTACCGAGAAAGGGAATTGCATATCCGGATCAGGTGTTTCATGCTTTACGCAGGATACAACCAACGTGAATAGCGCTATAAACAGCAGGGAGAAACGGCTTTTGGCTGGATTTAGTTTCATAATTTTCAGTGATTACATTTGTTGGGACAAATGTAATCAGAGCTGTGAGATTTTTTGCATTTTTTTGATCCAACTTTGCCGCTTAGGGGGGAGCCGTAACATAAAATTTATCATCCCCCGTTATTGTGACGTGCACGATATTCACTTGATAGTATACTCATCATTAGCGCAGATACCGGTTTTCCGTTCATCCAATAACTTTCTCTCATGACGCCTTCTGTCATAAAACCGCAGTTTTCGTAGCATTTTATTGCGGATACATTTTCTGCTAAGACGACCAATTCCAAACGATTTAATGACAAATCATCAAAGGCTATTTTTTGAAGGGCTTCCAACGCCTGCTGGCCATATTTCTTTCCCCGGTGTGTTTCACGTCCAATTAAAAAACGGCATACGCGGACCGACTTATGCTCGTAGTCTATCCGGTCTAATTCAATGTGTCCAATTGCCTGGCCAGATGTTCTTTCGGAAATTGAGAAAATTTGCCGATTGGTGGTTTGTGTATATTTCAGAAGCTGTTCGACCGTTATTGGGAAGGTAAATATCGGGCCTGCAAACTGAGTGAGCAACTGCTTATCCTTGACCCAATCGATAAGCTGTTGAAAGTTTGATTCGTTAAAGGGCAAAAGCTGGATGGGCGCCGCGACTCCGCCATCGTCTATATCAGCCGAAAGCCCATTACCGGGTGGCAGTAAATGCATCATTCTCGATCAGGAAGGTGCCTTTCTCGGTTTTTCTCTTTCCCATACGCGGTGCCTTTTCATCACGTCCACAAAATCTCCGGTAAGGTTGTCGGAACTTTCGAAAATCACCCCCTGGTCTTTCTCGATAAATGAGCGTTTGGCCAATTCTTCCGCACCCCTGGCAAAGGCTAGTGCTTTGCAGTGCCGATATCCTTCGTTGATGAATTGGAGGTAGTCAGCATTTTTCGCAAGTGACTCCACGGAGTCGCCGTCTGGTGTATAAAAAGCATCGTAGCAAACCGATGCCTCAGTCAGGTAGGAATGTTGGATGTTCATTTCTCCCCCCTCTTTAAAGGTGATCTTACCGACATGCGATGCAATTGGCACCACCTGTGCGCCCTCCTTTTCCAATGTACGTTTCATCCGGTCTACCGAGGCTTGGCTTACCCCATCGTCCATCAGGAATGCTACCTTTCTTGAGTTGATGGTACCGCCTCCGGGCTTAACCTTCATGCTTAGTGCTTCTGATTTTTTAATTTCCGGTTTTGGGGGCTTAATGGGGTACCGGGGATGATTGTAGCGGGCGAATTTTACCGTCATCGGATCCAGTTCTGCCGCGGGTACCAGTCCGAGGTTATCGCCCACCTTTTTGGCGAGTGTTTTATCGATTTGATTCAGGATGGCAAGTTCCCTTTTGCGTATATCCACATCGCTTACCTTTGACAGTTCGAAACTGAGTGCACTTACGATGTGATCCTGTTCTTCGGGGCTTTGCGAGTTGAAAAACAGGCGGGCCTGGGTAAAATGATCTGCGAATGAATCAGAACGTTCGCGCACCTTTTTTGCATCGATCGGTTGCCTGTGGGATTGGAATCCTGTCTCCCCGTTGAGCATGGCATGGTACGGACAGCCGGCGGCCTTGCTGTTGGGGAAATAGCTTACGGCTCCTTTTAAAACATCCATTCGGCCAAAGCCATCCTTTTGGTTGTTATGCTTACCGTTGACTGGCCGGTTTATCGGCAGTTCGTGAAAATTGGGGCCACCCAATCGGTAATTTGGGTATCCAGGTAGGAGAACACCCTGCCCTGCAACAGTGGGTCGTCTGAAAGGTCGATACCGGGTACCACCCTTCCGGGATCAAATGCAGCCTGCTCGGTTTCGGCGAAAAAATTTTCCGGATTCCGGTTGAGCGTCATCGTGCCGATGAGCTGTACCGGTACGAGTTCCTCGGGAACGATCTTGGTGGGATCGAGCAGGTCGAAACTGTACTTCATTTCGTCTTCCTCCGGAATCAACTGTACACCCAGGTCCCATTGCGGGAAATCACCGTTTTCAATGGCTTCCCACAGGTCTCTGCGGTGAAAGTCGGAATCAAATCCTGAAATCTTCTGGGCCTCATTCCATGCAACCGAATGTACGCCTAGACGGGGCTTCCAGTGAAACTTGACGAATGTCGCCTTGCCTTTGGCATTTACGAATTTAAAGGTATGGACGCCGAATCCTTCCATCATGCGTAGGCTCCGGGGGATTGCGCGGTCTGACATCACCCACATGGTCATGTGTGCCGCTTCGGGCATGAGCGAGATGAAATCCCAAAACGTATCATGGGCTGAAGCAGCCTGTGGCATTTCGTTGTTCGGTTCCGGCTTCACGGCATGTACCACGTCCGGGAAATTCATGGCATCCTGGATGAAAAACACGGGAATATTATTGCCCACCAGGTCATAATTGCCCTCCTCGGTATAAAATTTCACCGAGAAGCCCCGGACATCCCGGGCAAGGTCAGTAGATCCCTTGAATCCCGCTACGGTGGAGAACCGCACGAACACAGGGGTAACTGTTCCCTTTTTCAGGAAAGCAGCCGATGTGTATTGCGAGAGATCAGCGGTCGCTTCAAAGATACCGTGTGCTCCGGAACCACGGGCATGCACCACACGTTCGGGGATGCGTTCCCGGTCAAAGTGCATCAGTTTGTCGAAATAGATGTGGTCCTGCTGCAACGAAGGCCCCCGGTTCCCGGCCTTCAATGTGTTGTTGTTGTCATAAACCGGAACACCGTCGTTTGTGGTCATGATGCGCTGACTGTTATCCACCACATGCTGATCCAGTTGCCGTGTTTTGGGATTGGCTTTTCTTTTCATAACGATCTGTTTAGTTAGTTTACGATGCTTTCAGCGTTTCGTCTGATTGCGGGAATACCCCGTATTCCATATTCCCAAAACAATCAGGTGGGGTAATTGTTTGCAGTGACCTTGGGTGATCGGTTTGGTCTTCTGGCTGGCTGCGTACCTGCTGCCTGACCGCTGCGTGACTGCTGCGCATGACGTAGCCCGCTGCCTGCACTGTGCCGGCGGTCTGCTGGCTGTTTTTCGCACCCTGACTGCAAGATGATTGCACGCTGACCGCCAGCTGACTCCTCTATGATGCGGAGGCTTTAGGTTCG
Organism: Parapedobacter defluvii; assembly: GCF_014642075.1. GTDB lineage: Bacteria > Bacteroidota > Bacteroidia > Sphingobacteriales > Sphingobacteriaceae > Parapedobacter > Parapedobacter defluvii. Next base: position 32,589 of record NZ_BMIK01000026.1, read on the forward strand.
TTGTGCAAAACTTATAACCGGCTGAAAATAATGGCTGTACCGCCACCGGCGGCCAATTGGAGGTCTAAGGTTGTCGTCGACGTGACGTCCAGTTCCTCAATAGCCACCGGATAGGGGTCGGTGTCATACGATGCGCTTGCGCCGTCCTTGAATACCTTTGCCCGGTACGTAAATCCTTTATCCAGAAAATCCAATGACAGGGATAGGTTGCGGCTCTTGCCGTTGGTAATGCTACCCAGGTACCAGTCGTCCGACTCCCGGTCTTTCCGGGCCACGGTCAGGTATTCCCCTATCTTGGCATGTGGGATTACGGTTTTAGCCCAATTGGTAGGGCAGGAGGTAATAAATTCGAACGGTGCCGGATAGGGCTCGTAATGTTCAATCATGTCTGAGGCCATCTGCAACGGGCTGTACAGCACCACGGCCAATGCCAGCTGTTTGGCCAACGTGGTTTTGACGCGCGTATCCGGTAAAACGGGATTTTCAAAACTAAATGTTCCGGGGGTAAAGTCCATCGGGCCGGCCAGTCCCCGGGTAAACGGGATGAGGGTGGTATGATCGGGCGGGTTTCCGCCCGCTGCGTCCCAAGCGTCCCATTCCTGTCCCCGCACACCCTCCTGGGTCATTAAGTTGGGATAAGTGCGTTGTAAGCCGGTGGGCATCACCGGCTCATGGTTGTCGATCATGATGTGGTAATTAGCCGCAGTTTCAATAACCTTGCGGTAATGCCTGACGCCGTACTGGCTGCTGTGCCGTTCTTTTCCATCCAACAGGGGGCTTACGTAGCCCGTCTTCACCACGTTGACCCCCAAACGTTGGTACATGGCAAAGGCGCTGTCCAATTGGCGCTCGTAGTTCAATGTAGCACCGCCGGTTTCATGGTGTCCGATGAGTTTCACGCCCCTTTCGGCTGCATAGGCTGTAATGCCGTCGATGTCAAAATCCGGATAGGCTTGGGTAAAGCTGAACTTGTCACCCTCTTTGGTCCAGTCGTTTTCCCAGCCGGTATTCCACCCTTCTACCAATACACCCGAAAATCCATGTTTTGCCGCGAAATCGATATAACGCTTGGTATTTTCTGTCGTTGCCCCGTGTTTCGGACCGATATGCCACGTATAGGCATTCATGTGCATGCCCCACCAGATGCCGATGTAGCGACCCGGTTTGATCCACGAAGTATCCTCGATTTTGGAGGGTTCATTGAGGTTAAGCATCAGCCGCGAAAGCAGCAGGTCTCCGGGCGTGTCGGCAATAATCAGGGTCCGCCACGGGGTGGTACCGGGTGCTTGCATAAACACTTTTTCGCCGGTTGACCACGGCGTGAGGTAAACGTGTAAATTCGGGGTGCCCTTTTCAGCAACCAGGTTCATGGCCGCATAATCTGTCAGGTTGGCTTCATGCACGGCAAGGTAAAGTCCATCATCGGTTTCGATGGTCAGCGGTGTGCAGACGGTATCCAGTTCGTTGATCGGATGCGGCTCGTACAACGCTTCGTAATAATTGGCTCCATAGGGAATTGACCAGGCCTTATGCTTGCCCGTGAAATTGAATTCGGTGTATTCATCCATGATGACAAATTCATTCAGGCCGGGCTGTTTGGGAAACTCGTAGCGGAAGCCGAAACCATCGTCAAACACACGGAATACAACGTCGAATCTGCGTTTAAGGCCCGACTTTTCGGCTACCTGGAGGGTCATCTGATTATAGGTGTTGTCAACCACGATTTCTTCCCCCCAGGTTTGGTCCCACGATCCGCTGAATGATGTGTGCGATACCTCCGTAATGGCGACGTCTTCGCCCAACGGCCCATCTTTCAGTAGGAATCCAAGGAACGATTTATCCAGAAGGGTCTTCCCGTTTTTGCTAACCGTATAGAAAATCCTTCCGTTTTCTTCACCGGCTTGGATAGCGATGGATTGGTCCGGCGATGTTACACGGCCCTTGTGCGTGCAGGAAAACAATGGAAGTGCAAGTATCAATACATATACAATGGGTTTCATCTTCGTCTTTAATTGGCTAGTTCGTTGATCAATGCGGCTGCTTTGTCCTGCTGTAGGGAAATCAGGTAGTAGAATGCCTGTAGCAGTTGCTTTTGCTTGTCAGGATCCTTGGCAAACTGCTTTTTCAGGCCGTAGTACGTGTAAATGTTTTCCAGTGCGGATTTGCGGTATGTCACACCGGTAAAGCCCTGTATCCGCTCCAGGAATGTATATTGAAATTCGACGGTAGGTTCAATCATGGTACCTTCGCCGAAGTCATTCCAGGTGATCAATTGGAGGTAGGGTACGCCTTCCTCGTTCGCCAGTTGCAAGAGCCGGTCAAGCAGGGCTCCATTTTCATGGTCAATATCGGCCAGCACCGGGTTGCCCCAACCGCCTTCCTTGTAATAGTCGTTGAATCCCGGATAAGCACCGCCGATCAACCGGTCTACATCGGCTTTGCGGGCATACTTGGTTTCCATGGGAGTGGCGTCCACCCAGATGTATTCACCGGAAGCATTGTGGTAGGTGGTATTGTTGGCGAGATGGGAATGGTTGTATAGGGTGAAAAACGCCGGCTTGGATACCAAGCCGCCGAGCACAGTGCTCCAGTTGGCAGGGGAGTTGATGACCTGCGGACCGAAAGTAAGCAGCAGGGGGCTGCCATCCAGTTGGATGTAATGTTCGTCGCTGAATAAATTGGATTCTAGGTATTTCATGTCCGTCTTCGCCTGGCTAATCCGCTGTGCATCGCTTTCGAATCCGTCGCGTAGCGTCTGGTCCTCGTATACAATGGCATATTTCAGTCCCACTTTTTTCAGTCCCTCCACAATGGCTTCGGTGTTCCGTTTGATGGGGGCGTAGTCGTACAGGTTGCGTGTACCGTACCAATCGATGAGGATACCGTCAATCCCGGCATATTTCATGAGCAAAAAGTGGTATTCCAGCACATCCGTATTACTGGAAGCATAGGGGCCGATCAGCGGGTAATAATGGGAAGCGATCTGCCGCTTGCCATTCGCATCCACGATGTCCGGATTTTTATTGGCCATGGTCCAGTGCTGGCCCCACTGTCCATTGCCGCTGGTTGTTTTGTCCTCAAACCAGGGCATGTAGTGCACCCACACTTCCATGGGGTTGGATTTGCCGGGTGCTGCCGGATCAAACACTTCCAGTTTCGTCTCGTTTTCTTTTGAATCGGGCGTGTCTTTCTTGCACCCGGCAAGTACGACCGCCCATAGCAACCATATCACCATAGTTCTGTTCATCTCCCGATCAATAGCCTGTATTCTGGGTTAACTTGTTGTTTTTGTTCAATTCTTGCTGCGGGATGGGGAAGAGCCCCGTGTGCTTATCCGCAGGATCTGCTCCTTTTTCCCACCAGGCGTTGAAGAAGGTACCGAAGCGGATGTTGTCCGTGCGGCGGTGGTCTTCAAAGACAAACTCGCGCCGCAGTTCCTGGTCGATGAACGCCAGATCGATGGTTTCCGGTGTGCTGAGGCCGGCACGGCTGCGGATTTGCTCTACGAATGCACGTGCAGCAGCGGGATTACCCAGGCGCACATTGCATTCGGCCTGCATCATCAGCACCTCGGCGTAGCGCATGAGCACCATATCATAGTTCCGTTCCCATAGATCTCCTTCCTTGTCTTCGTATTTACTGAGGCGCGCACCTTCGTTCTGAAGCGCCTCGTTGATATTCGAGATCTCCTCTGTATAGTCGAGCGGATTGCCGGAGGCGGGCATGATGATGGTCGATCCGGTACGCAGATCGATTTGCGGACCGATGAGCAGGGAGTTTCGTCTGACATCGTTCTCGTCAAAAGCCGAGTAGAGACCCGGCTGTGCCGAAATACCGTTGCCGCACCACTGGTAATTGCCGGTTGCCGAGAATGCCCACATCTGCTCGTAGTGATAAGTCATGGAGGCAAGGTAATTGCCCACCGTGCCCACGGTTGCATCGTAGGGAATGGCGAAAATAATTTCGCGTGATGTTTGGTTGTCTGTTTTGAAGCTGGTAAAGTAGTCGGGCTCCAACTGACCCGAAATCTTGCCGCACACCGTCAGGCAATCTTCCCAGCGTGCCTGGCCGATATACACTTCCGAATTGAGGTACAGGCGGGCCAGCAGTAGGTTGGCGGCGGCTTTGGTGAAGCGTCCGTAGGCGTTTTCCGGCAGGTAGTCTACGTTTTCCAGCAATTCCTTTTCAACAAATTTATAGACTTCGGCCCGTGGTGAGGTGCCGGGCGCCTCGTTGGTCACATAGGTGGTGTCCAGGGGCACGTTGCCGTATAGGTCCAGCAGCTTATAATAATAGTAAGCACGCAGGGCTTTCAGCTCGGCAAACAGTGGCCGGCTGTCTGCTGCGTCCAACCCCGACTGCTCTACCTGGTAGAGGATGGCGTTGGTGGCTGCGATGCCGTTATAGCAATATTTCCAAGGTGCCCAGATCTTGGGGTTGTCCGCCGTCCACGTATGTTTGTGGAGATCGATGTAAACCCCGTCGTCGTACCAGTCGCCACCCACCCGCGTGGGAATGACGCACTCATCAGACGATACCGACGTAACGAAGAAAACAAACTCGCCGGTAGGATAGAAGTTTACGCCATCTGAGGCGCCGCCGCGCAGCGAAGAATAGGCACGGCCCACGATGGTCTCAATTTCAGCAGGGGTCTTGCCATAGTCCGACGACTGCACCCGGTCGTAAAGTTCCTCAGACAGATCCGTGCAGGCATTCAGCAGGCAGATGCCTGCAGCAAAATATAGGGATAATTTCAGTTTCATCACGTTGCTGTTTTAAAGGTTAAAAGGAGAGATTGATGCCAAATGAAAACGTCTTCGCACGGGGATAGTAGTAGTTGTCGCCCGGCCCGATCGACTTGTCTATCCCCGGACTGTTCAGGCCGCTGAAGTTGACCTCCGGATCCAGTCCGCTGTATCCGGTAAACGTCAGCAGGTTTTCACCCGTAGCATAAACCCTTATCCGGCTGAACCAGGCATTGTGCACGGGCAGGGTGTAGCCGAGCGTAACGCTCTGTAGCCGCAGGAAACTGCCATCTTCGATCCAGTAATCCGAATAGATCGGTCCTTCGGTTACATTTTTATCCAGCCACGAATCGAGGATGTTGTATCCGGGGAGCCTGCCGGGATAGCTGATGTTCATGGCTTGGGCGTTGAGGATTTTTTGGCCGAACATGCCATTGGCGGCGATGTTCAGGTCAAACCCCCGGTAGGCGAAATCCGTGGCAAAACCCAGCGACAGGGAGGGTTGTGCATTCCCGAGGTATTGCTGGATGACATTGCCCGCGTCGTCGGTTTCGAGGATGAATTTGCCATCATCATCCAGTCCGAGGAATTTCGGCCCCCAAAATGTGCCGACAGCGTACCCTTCTTTCAGCAGTTGGGTAAATACCCCCGACATGCCGGTAAGGTCATGTAGATTCCCCGAGGGTACCGCATCCGTTTGGTAAATATCGTTGGAAAGCCGGTCTACCTTTTGTTTGTTGTGAGCCATTACCAGGTTCGCATTCCATGTAAAACGGTCGTTATTGATGAGGTTAGCGCCTAGCGTCAACTCGATGCCCCGGTTGGAGAGATCGCCCACGTTGGCCAGCATTTTATCATACAGGTACGGTGGCTGCGGCACGTTGTAGGTGTACAGCAAGTCGGATGTTTTCTTGATGTATGCATCGATTGTGGCATTGAACCTGCCCAGAAAGGCGATATCGATACCGATATTCGTCTGCGCAGTCGACTCCCATTTCAGGTCGGGGTTGGGGTTTTGCGTAATTCCGTATGACTGCTTCCACGAATCGGTGGCCTGGTCGTAATAGGCACCACCGCCGGTACCCATGAGCGAGAGCGACCGGTATTCGCCGATGCCATCCTGGTTGCCGGTAACCCCGTAGCCGATGCGCAGTTTGAGGTTGTTCAGCCAATCGCGGGTTCCTTCCATAAAGGACTCTTCGGATATCCGCCATGCGGCCGATGCGGAGGGGAAGAAACCCCATTTGTGGTTGGCGCCGAAGCGCGATGAACCATCCCTGCGTAGGGTGGCGGTAACCATGTAGCGGTCGTCATAAACGTAGTTGACACGTCCGAAAAACGAAATGAGCTTTGCCTGTCCTTTGTAGGAGTACACGTCGCCCAGCCGGAAATCGATACCCGCCGCCAGGTTGTTGTAGTCAAATAGGTCGGTATCGAAGCCACGGCGTTCAGCACCGAACCCCTCATAGGTGTTGTTTAGGTAAGAATAGCCCCCCATGAGGTTCAGCCTGTGGGCATTCTGGAATGTTTTGTCATATGTGAGGTAAGTCTCCAACTGGAGGTTGGTGTAGTCGCCCAGATTGCGGCGACCGTATCCCCTGTCGCTACGGCCATCGTATGCATAGGAGGGCTGGTAAAAGCGGCCCTGCTGTGAATTGTACTCGTACGATCCGTTTACGACCCCCTTCAGCCCTTCAACGATTTCCAGTTCCGCTTTTCCGAATCCGAGTATCCGCGTGCGGGTCTGGTCGTCTTTCCGGTTGTTCAGCACCTCTACGGGGTTGTTGTTCTGTGTACCACCGATCTGCGTATACTGTCCGTCCTGCATCACCGGCAGGGTGGGGTTGAGGTTATAAGCCAGCTGGTAGATCGACATATTGGTCGGCTGATAGGTGTCTTTGTTGGCGTGTACGCTTGCTTCCATTTTCAGGCGCTTGTTGAGGCCGTACTGGTAGCCCGTTACGCTTCCTGCCAGACGGTTCAGTGAACTCTTTTTGATGATACCCTGTGCATCGAGGTAGCTGAATGAGCCGCTGAATCCGCTGTCTTTGCCGCCGTTTGAAAAGGCAAGGGTATGGGAATTGGAGACGGCTGTCCGTTGCAGTTCGTTCTGCCAATCTGTATCGCCACCGTAGTCCACCGCACCGGCAACGTTGTTTTTACGCACGTAGTCCCGCCATTGGTTGGCCGATAGTAAGTCCAGCTGATTGGCGGCGTTGCCCACGGCTACATAGCCGTTGTAACTCATCGAGCGTTGCCCGGTTTCGCGGTTAGTCGTTACGATGATAACACCGTTGGCTCCGCGCGAACCATAGATGGCGGCGGCGGAAGCGTCTTTTAAGACATCGATGGAGACAATCTCGCTGGGCTGCACGGTATTCATATCCACACCGGGAATTCCGTCGACCACAATCAGGGGGCTGTTGCTTGCCGAGAGTGACGTGCCGCCGCGCAGGCGCAATGCCGAACCCTGTGTGGGGTCTCCGCTTGGCTGGGTGACGGTGAGTCCGGCAACCTTACCCTGGAGCAATTGCTCAGCCGAGGTGATGACACCTTTCCGCAGATCTTTTGCCGATACGGATGCGATGGCCCCGGTAAGGTCAGACTTGCGCATGGTTCCATAACCGACACCGACCACTACTACTTCGTCCAGCACGGCCGCAGTGGGCAGTAGTTCGATGAACATCTCCGGTCCTGCGGTTTCGGTAACCGTTTGGTAGCCGACGTAAGAGAACGTGAGGGTTTCGCCACGGGTTACAGACAGCGTAAACTTGCCGTCGCCGTCAGTTACGGTGCCCGCGCCGGAGGCAGAAACTACGCTGACGCCCGTCAGGGCAGCCTGATCCGGATTGACGACCGTACCGGATACCGTCAGTTTTTCCTGTGCATACAGTGTGTTGATGAGGCAAGCCAAGCATGCCATCAGCCATAATGAAAATTTATTCAGGTTCATTCGTTAGTTCTTTTCAGGGTTATCAACTGGGACCAAAGGCATGTCTTCGTCGTAGATCATCAAGCCATTCTGGTCCTTGATCTGAATGTGGAGCGATGAAATATCCATACCGCTAAACTCTTTGGCGATATGGATGTAGGCACGTTGGCGTGTCATGGCTCCTTCCAGCTCACCGGAGATCGTCTTAGAACCGCCCGTTATTGTATAGGTGAGCCGCTGCCCGCGCAGGTTATTGTCGCGTGTGATGGTCAGGAGATCGTGGATGCTGATTTTCAGCGGGAAGAACGACAACACCGGAGGCAAGGGCTCCGGCACGCCCGGAGCGATGATTTTATAATCCGGGGATGCACCCGCCCAATCGGGTGTAGCATCGTTTCCGTTGTATTTGACGGCCAAAAAAACCACGTTTTCCATTTCAAACTCTTCGGTCACGTTAAAGTAGTCTTGCGGCACGATGTCTTTTTTATAGATGCCATTTCCGAGATGCCTGAAAGCGGTTTTTTCCCGGATTTCGGGTATCCATGCCTGAAATTCCTGCAGGGCTGACCAATCATTCAATCCACCGTGCATGTGCACGGTCGAAGGTGCGGGAAGAAAACCTTCCACCAAGTTCGCATTGAAAAGGATGGACAGGGTGCCGCCTAGCTGGAAATCAGACGGGGCAAAATCCATCTGCTTGCCGCTTTCCACGAAATTTTTGATGTAGTCGGTTTTGGGCAAAGAAAGCGTACCCGTCAGCTTCGTAGCATCCAGGTCCCGGATGAGGAAATAAAACGCTTCCGTGTTGGCAAAGAGTTCCTCAACCGTCATCCCGAAAAACTCGGTCGGCGTGAAGCGGATGCTCCAGATCCGGTCGCCACTGTAGGTGATGGGTATGGGGGTACCCGTGGGGTTGGTGGGAGCCCAGATCCATAGATACAATTGCTCGCCGTCTTTCACCTGCGTTGCACTGGCAAAATCAAAATACCACGTCACAGGCTCATCTAGGGTATAGACGGCAGGAACCGTCCACATGCGGTCTGGATTGGTGATCGTCTCCTGTGCTTTTAAGATGGGGCATAACAAGAGCATACACCCTAATAAACAGTATATCAGTCTATTCATGTTGGTTATTGGTTAGCTTTTGACAATTTGTATTGGTAGGACACAAACGAGACACCTGCGGTTTTTCGGGTAAGGGTCAGGTCCATTACCGGATTTGCACCCGGCATCGCGGAGATGTTCAACTGCCCGATCAAGGAAGTTTTTCCGGCATCTGAATACAGGTTGATTACCGGAGCCGGACCGGCTGCACGGGGAAAATCGGTATCCAGGTCCCAGAATCCGCTGCTTGGGAACAGCTCCGGTGCATTTCCATCCACACGGTATGCCGTGGGGCGGTTGTCTGCATCCACGTCCAACGTGATCTGAAAGGTCGAAAAATCAAACTGGTCATACAGGCTGATCTCGTCGGGTTGGATACCCGCGGTCTTGGCCGTTTCGTCGATCTGCAATACATCGCTCAACGTCCAGCTACCCTTGACCTTTTCATAGAGCGTGATCGGCTCCACAAAACTTCCATCGTCTATCTTGTGGCAAGACATAAAGGACAGGGTGCCGATGAAGCATAACAAAGCAATACGTAGTTTATTGTTCATGTCGGGTTAATAAATTGGTTTACAAGAATTACTTGGACGAAAGTAAGTTGATTATCGTTTGATTATCCGGAGTAGAAAATAAATATAAACAAAAGGTAAGGTATTTTTTGATTTTTTTGCTGATTTTCAACGAATTGTGTGTGTTCCGGTTTCGAAAAAATATAAAAGGATTAAGGCGGTTATTACCGGAATCAAAAGGAATTTACACCTATTTTCATGATTTTGTTTTCGAATTCATCACGCGGAACGATTGATTTATTCCGGTAGCGGGATCGGTAATTGTAGATGGTGGCCAGCGAGTAGTTGAGAAATTCCGCAATTTTCGCACTGTCGGTGATACCTAAGCGGATGAGTGCGAAAATGCGTAATTCGGTACTCAGCTTTTCATTGGGTTTTAAGGTTACCTGCTCGCCTTCGGGCAACAGTGCGTTAAACCGATGGACGAAGTCGGGAAAGAGTTTGAGGAATGACTCGTCGAATTTGTGGTAAAACTCCGTGCGCTCATCTTCGATGAACTGGGTAGACTTGATGGTGTTAAAGAGCTCGTCGGCATTGCTTGTCTTTGCCTTGTTGTATAGCTTTTTCTGGTATTTATCGATCTTTTCAATGTACAGCGAGCACAGTTCAAGAAAATGGCCGATGTATTCTTCTTTGATGTGGTTGGTCTCGGCCAGTGCCAGGTTGTTCTGCCTCAGTTGTTCGTTAATGGTGCTGATTTCTTTTTTTGCCCGGGACACCTTACGGACTTCACGGATAATCAAAAAGATACCGATCAGCAACCCGAAAGAAAGAACACTGATCACGGCTAAGAGGTATTCGAGTTTGCGTTGCTGGGCTGCCTGATTGGTTTGGTAAGCCCTGTTAATGATCTGCAGCACTTTGGATGTCTGGAAATTCCGTATGCGCGCATTGTAGAAGTTGGCATCTTCCATGCTTTTTTTGATGTAGCTGTTTGCGCGGTTGATATCGCCCGATTCGTACAGCAGGGTTGCCAGCTCCCGCAAGGAAACATTCTCCATGATGTTGCCGCGGATGTCCGATAGCGCGGAAAGGGCCAGGTGTGCCTTGACCTTCGTTGAATCGCCCTTTACCCGGTAGAAAAAGGACAACACCGAATTGAGAATGGAGTAGGGGCGCGTACCCAGCTTGGCCTTGGGCAGGTAAATGTACAGCACCTTTTCCGCTTTATCCAACTGGCCGGTATTGATGTACTTAATCCCGTAATAGGAAGCGTATTCATAGGTGCTTTGCGGAAGCACACGCAAAAACTGCTCGTAATAGAAGTCCCGTTGCTGGGTCATGGAAGGATCGCCATACCCATCGTTGTAAAATTCCAGCCAGAATACATAGGTCTCGTAATACGCCTTGTAGTATTCGATTTCCTGGGCCGCGGTCAGCGTTTCCTTGGGGATACTGCCAAGCAGTTCCAGTGATTTGTCAAACATGGCGGCTTTGAACAATACCGATGCCAGCTGAATCTTGCTGTCGATGATCCGGCTAATATCCCCGGAAGCTTCCGCAATGTCAAGTTGCCTCAGCGCATACTGCCGGGCCGAATCGCACCGGTAATATTCGTAGGCGTGCGTGAGGTTCCGGCATACGTCGTATTGTTCGCCAACGGACAAACCGGGAGTGGCAAGCTGTTCTTTCAGTGTACGAATATGCTGCTCTTTTTCTTTTTTAAATTGTTCCGCCTGACCGATCACCTTATCCAGTTCCACCAATAGGGCGTTTGTTTTTGCATCATCTCCGGCGTGCACAAAGAAGGGAAGGCCAAGGAAAAAAAGAAACGTAAAAATCCGGACTGTCATCATATTGGCTAAGCGGTCTCCTGTCCCTTGCCATCCGCACAGGGCACCTATGGAAGAGACGGATCCAAAGATAGGAAAAAGAGGGGGTGTAAGAAAATAATGACCGGGTTGAACGGATTAAACGTTGAACCGGAAGTGCATGATGTCTCCATCCTGCACGAGATAGGTTTTCCCTTCCACACCCAGCTTACCGGCTTCTTTCACGGCAGCTTCGGAGCCGTAGTTGACAAAGTCGTTGTATTTGATGACTTCGGCGCGAATGAATCCTTTTTCAAAATCTGTGTGAATGACACCTGCGGCCTGCGGAGCGGTAAAGCCGTTTTCGATGGTCCAGGCACGTACCTCCTGAACACCCGCCGTGAAATAGGTGGCCAGGTTCAACAGCCGATAGGCCGCACGGATGAGTTTATTGACACCCGATTCGGTAAGGCCGAGGTCTTCCAGGAAAAGCTGCCGCTCTTCGTAGCTGTCCAGCTGGGCAATTTCCGACTCGATCTGTGCGGAAATGATCAGTACTTCGGCGTCCTCGTCTTTGACGGCTTCTTTGACCTGTTCCACGTATGCATTGCCTGTATTCACCGAGCCCTCGTCTACGTTGCAGACATATAAAATAGGTTTCACGGTGAGCAGCGACAGATCGGCGATGAATTCAAAGTCTTCCTTGGATAGGGGAGCCGTACGGGCCGACTTGCCCGATTCGAGGTGGCTTTTTACCACAGACAGGATGTCATAGCTCCGCTTGGCTTCCTTGTCGCCTCCCGTTTTGGCCTGTTTTTCCACCCGCTGGATGCGTTTGGTTACGGTATCCAGGTCTTTCAGTTGCAATTCGGTATCGATAATCTCCTTGTCGCGCACCGGGTCTACCGACCCATCTACGTGCACCACATTGCCGTCGTCAAAGCAGCGCAGTACGTGAATGATTGCATCCGTATTGCGGATGTTGCCGAGGAATTGGTTGCCCAGGCCCTCGCCTTTACTTGCACCTTTTACGAGGCCGGCAATATCGACGATTTCAATGGTATTGGGTACAATGCGCTGCGGCTTTACCAACTCGGCCAATTTATTCAGCCGTTCGTCCGGTACCGTGATCACACCCACATTGGGCTCAATGGTACAGAATGGAAAATTAGCTGCCTGTGCTTTCGCATTGGAAAGGCAGTTGAATAACGTGGATTTGCCTACGTTGGGTAGGCCGACGATGCCGCACTGTAAAGCCATGAATTGTCCTCTATTTAAACGGGTGCAAAGATAACAATTAGTCTGACATCCGGATACTACTTTTGCTCCGCTAAGTAAGCCACCAACGATGCGAATTCCTGATAGCTCAATGCATTGGCCAATCCTTCCGGCATCATGGAGTGCTCCAGTTCCTGCCGGCTTGCGATTTCTGATTTCGCAAGGGTCGTGGCGGCACCGGCAATGTTGCGGATTGTAAGCTTGTCGGCCGATTCTTCCGTGACAAAGCCTACGTATGCATTCCCGCTTTTTGTCTGGATCTGCACCGTTGAGAAGCCCTGCGATATAGAAGCATTGGGTTTCAGGATGGATTCGGCGATCTGCTGGCGGTTCATGATGGATCCGATCTGCCCCATGAAAGGGCCTTTCTGTACTTCGCTGCGGTCAACGGCATGGCAGGTTTTGCATCCCTGCTGTACAAAAAGTGCGGCTCCTTCTTTCGCATCGCCCTTGAGTTTATCCAGCGCCAACATGATGTCCTCGATCGAGGATTCGCCCACTTGTCCTTTCTTATTTTTGAGTTTCTCCAGATCCACCTGCGGTGCGTCTTCTTTTGGGGGCTGTATTTCGAGGATGCCGAATTGGTTAATCGCTAGCCGATACCTCGTGTTGAGTACCTTGAAGAAATCCTTGTTGGAGCTTCCTGCCTTTTTCCACTGTTCCAACAAGAATGCCCGGATGGCGGGTGTGCCTTCCCACTCCACACCCTTGTAATAGGGGCCGTGTGTGTCTGGCCGCGTGCTCCACCACCACGATGCATCATATGGCGCTTCCTCATGGTAAATGCGTGCCAGTGTGTTGATGAGTTTTGCCTTGAATGCCTCGTCGTCCGTGTTTTCGTGTGCTACAATCAATGCCTGCACTACACGGTCGTCATGCATATAGCGCATGGCCCACAACGCGAGCTCGCGGTTTCCGGTGTTCAATGCCTCGATGCACTCATCTATTGCATTAAGGGCAACCAGGGCTTTCACAGCCAGGTGCGGCAAGATAATTTCGGAATTGGGGGTAGCGTGGGGTCCTTCGGTTCCCAGGTCGGGCGACTTGAAAGAGGAGGGGACCTGCGTTTCCAGTAAGGTATTGATTGCTCCCTTGTTCCCCAGGCGTCCCACGCCGATGATAGCTGCCGCTTTGACACGTGGTGAGGCCGAGCGCAGTCCTAAAAGAAACGGCTCTAAGGGGACGTCGCTCGCCCACGCCTTACGGTCGGCCAATGCCCGGAGCGCGTATTCCTGTAAGTCGGTATCGGTTGTGGCTTCCACCAGTTGCGCAATTCCTTCCTTTCCAGTCAATTGGGTATAGGTGTACAGCGCAGCAACGCGTGATTCCATCGCCAGCGACCTGTCTTCTACAAGTTTCCAGATGCGTGGGGCGGCATCGGCATTATCGGCCCTGCTCAGCAGTTCGTATTGGGCTGCCAACCGGGCTTTGGCACGCGGCGATTTCAGTAGCGCGACCAGCTTCCGGTTTGAAAACTGCTGAATATCGTCAAGAGGTTCATACCTGAATCCGGTGGGTACTGCCCGCACCACATAGCCAATATCGGGGCTACCCGAATAGCCCGCACCGTCCCAGGCCGATAAATACATCGTTCCGGAAGCATCGATGTCCACATCTGTAATCTGGGGTAACTGGATGAATTTTTCTTCCTGCTGCGTAAACGTTGCCTGATCGGGCTGTACGGGATGCCGGTAGAGATAACTGCGGCCCCAGTCGGCCATCAGTGGCGTATTGTTGTATTCGTCCGGCCAGCGGTCGTCATTAAGGTAAAGGGATCCGGTACCTGAACCGCCGCCTAGATCAACCAGTGCGGGAATAATTTCTTCTGTGAAATGCTGGAATAATATCGGGTAGCCGTATTCGCCCGACTGGAGCTGGTGTGAAAAGCGGATGTTCCAGCCCCCGCCGTCGTTGGTATTGTCACGTGTAAAAATATTCATGAACGGATCGATGGCTACGTCGTAGATGTTCCGCAAGCCATGCGTGTATACCTCCATCTCGGTCCCGTTTGGCCGTACGCGTACGATGCCACCGCCCAGCATGGTTAACCGCTTGCCACTCCGGTCGGTTGCGTTATGGAAACCAAAGTCGCCCGCGGCAATGTAAATCCAGCCGTCGATACCCATCTGGATACCGTTCGTGGCATGGTCGGTGCCTCGTTCAACAAGGTACGTCGGGTTACTGATATCCGTAATCAACGGCTTGGGCTCGCCGTCCGCAATGCCGTCTTTATTGAGGTCTTCGTAGACAATAAGATCCATATTGGCCGCTTTTTGGGTTTCCTGAGAAAAGCGGGTATGCAACACAAATACCTGATCGCCTACTGCCAATATCCCCCTGGGGTTATCCACATGGGCAAATTCTGTATGGGAATCCATAATGCCATCGCCATTGCAGTCGATCAGTTTGACAATTGCGCCCTGGCCCATTTCCTTTCCGAGGGATCCAATCTTATCGACGCCCACAAAAACATCGCCGGAAGCAGATACGGCTAGGCAGGCCGGACTAGGTACCAGGTCCGGGCCAGCAAAAACATTGATATCCAGTTTTTCGGGCCATTCCAATGCGGACGCCAACGAATCAGTCATGCTGAGGTAGCGGTCTTCTGTGACAGGTGTGCAATTTTTGTTCGTTGAGTCGCACGCTGACGCTAAAAATGCGGCAACAAGAATCAACGCGTGAAAGTCTTTCATGAAGTCTATATATCTGTTTGCGGTGGTAAATATAAGGATGTCTGACTATTGGGAACGTATAAATCGCTGTAAATTATTTCGGATTGCCGGAATGTACGCGTCTCCGAACAGGTTCAGGTGCACCAACAACGGGTACAAATTCCAAAGGTCGACACGTTTCTCCCATCCGTGTTGCAAGGGATAGACTTCGTTGTAAGCTGTGTAGAACCGTTCGGAAAATCCGCCGAATAGGCGCGTCATAGCTATATCTACTTCGCGGTGACCGTAATAGACGGCAGGGTCTATCAATAGGGGGGTGCCGGTCTGATCTACCAGGTAATTACCGCTCCATAGATCGCCATGGAGGAGTGAGGGCGATTCGGCAGGGTAGAGGTTGGCCAGGCGAGAAAACAGAAAATCGAATTGTTTCCACAGATCCGTTCTGTCCAAAACCTGCTCCGCCAGCTCCAATTGCCGCTGCAAGCGCTGCCCGATAAAAAAGTCATCCCAGTTCGCCGTGGGGGTATTATGTTGGGGTAATGGCCCGATAAAATTATCCTGATCCAGTCCGTAGGTGTCTGCTTGCCGACGGTGTACGGAAGCCAGGAGCCTGCCCAGTGCTTCCTGTTGATCGGGACCGTGCTTATCCCCCGCATTGATCCATCGCATGAGCAAAAAGCTCTCACCCTGCGCCTGGCCGGTAAAGAACGTTTGCGGCACATGGGCAGGTCCCGATGCGTCGCGTAATCGGTCCAGCCCGTTGGATTCTGCCAGGAACATCCGGGTTGCCATCGGATGGCTGTTTACCTTTACAAAATAGTTGCCTTTTGACGTTTGGATCTTGTAAGCCCGGTTGACATCGCCGCCCGCTATGGGTATCACCGATTGGATAGACGGGCGTTGCTGCTCCAGATTTTTAAGGGAAGCTTCCAGCGCGTGGTATAGGGATTCAGACAATATCATGGGGGGAAATTACGCATTGCCCGCTGTAAAGAAAAACGGGAGGCTCAATTTTGAACCTCCCGTTACGGGCATGAAGATTCCTAATCAATCTTTTGCACCGGAACGTTCCGACTGGAATTGCTGGATTTTCTGTTTCAGGATGCCTTTTTTCTTTAACGTGGTGATCATGTCTGATATCTCCTCGGTGGTATAGGCATTCTTTTGTTTTCCGCTTTGTTTCGGATCGACCATCCGGGTGCCCGCACCGGGGAGCGGTTTCGTGCTCGATTGCAGCTGTGACTTGCCAAAGATTCCTGCCTGAATGATGCCATCCTGTATATATAATGGCCATCCGGAAGCGTCTGTGAGGAAAAAATAATTATTCGCTTCGTCTGTTTCCTGAATGACGTCAAAGGCATCGGCGATACATACCAGGTAATAGAACCCATTGATTCTGGGCATGGTATACCCCCACGTAATGTGATCGGCATTGTAAACTGCTTGGGCCACGCCGGTTTGTGGCGGGAGATTAATGTGGTTCCACCAGTTTCCTGATTCGCCGTACCCACCGGATGCGAGTTCGCCGTTGTCGCCCAGCCTACCATACTGATCCGTATACTCATCGTATAGGATGATGCCGAAATCTTCTGCATTGAAAGCATTGTAATACAGGTAACAGATGTTCCACCGCTCGCTGGCGTTGATGGTTCGGCCGCCGATGTTATAAACGTTGTACTGCATTTCGCGGTTACGCTGATTGCTGGATTGAGAATGGGGGTTATCGGCTACGTTCCATGGAGCCAGGTCGTATCCACCGGTTGGCTCGACGGGTGGATCTACCGGATCGAAATCTTCACTCTGTCCGTTGGTAGCCACAAACCCCATCATACCGAACTCGGGATTGATCATAAACTGATAATCGATCCAGATGAACCCGGTGTCACCCCAGTTGGTTCCCCATGAATTGACTACACGGAATGCACCGTTTGGCCCCTTACTGTCGTCGTATCCCACCACCATCATCGCGTGGTACGCATGCATGCCTACGTTGTCAAAGGTGGAGTGGCTGGTGATCACCTGGTCGCTGCGCCACGTCATGAAGTTGTCGCTGAGTCGTGCGCCGAATACCACGGGTCTGTTTTGGGAAATGTAGGTTTTGATTTCCTGAACATCCATATTGACTTTCCGGAAGTTGCTGAGCCTATTGTTTGCCGCCTCCTGCGTGGCGCTGGCATCCGGCAATTGGCTGCAATCGCCCATGCCCGTATACGGTGCCGTGCCGAGTGAGGCTACACCACGGTCGATCATCTGCTGAAAAGCAGGTTCGAAATTCGTACCGTTACAATTCGAACCACGCAGGTTTGCCGGAATGGAGAGGAACAGATCTTTTGGACTTGCCTGCCTGCCAGGGTTGTTCAGGTCGGCCGTTGTCCAGTTGTTATCCAACGCATTTAAGGTAGTCTTGAGGTTGTAACCAGCGGCCCAGGTTACGCAGGTACCATACTGGCCTTGATCGCCAATGGGCGGAAGCCTGTTGACTAAGGAATAGCTTGATGGCAGATTGCCGTTGCCGAAACCGAGAAAGATGTTAGAGGGGATCGATTCAGGATCGTCCGTTCCTGTCCAGCCGAGGGTAAATCCGGTTCCATCGGGATCCGGATCACCATCATCGGGAGCGTCGGGCCCATTTTTTGAGCAGGAACATGAAAGTAACAGGGCCAGGCCATACCCCGTTATAGCTTTTAAGTGTGCGGGCCATTTGTGTGTTGTTTTCATGGTACTATCAGTTTAACGTATCGTTATCGGGTTTGCCCCCGTCGAACCGCGCGCCTGTGAGGGTGAAGGGTTCGTTTTTTTGGATGCCGGTGAAGATAGGTTTGAATGCAAACCAAGTATTGCTCAGGTCTACGTGTTTTTCGAAGTGTGTATTGGTCCACTCCGCACGATGGCGGAAAGCCGCTCCGCTGAAATTGGCACGTTCGTGGTATTTCCCATATTCAAAGAAGGCCGATCGCCGGAAATTTGCTAAGCCGAAGTCGGCATATCCATGAACTTCCAGACCTGCAAATACCGCGTTTTGCCAAAAGTCAGCCTGCTGTACCGATAACTGCCCCAATACGGTGGCGTCTTTTGCCCAGAAGCTTCCCTGTATGACCGCCTCCTGGAGAAATAGGCCGCCGCTAAAGATGGTCTTCTCCATGCGGAAATCGCCCCCGACCCGGATAGCCTGCAATTGCACCTCTTTATCGAATAAGCTCGCGTTGAAGTAAAGGTGATGGTCAAATGTGCTGCCCCGCAGATCGATGCCTTCCTCAAAACGGCAATTGTTGAAGGACACGGCCGATAGAAAGCGTATCACGCGGGCGGTGTCGCCCCGGTGTTCAAAACCGATCAGCCTTCCTTTGAACTCGCAGCGCTCGAAATACAGTGGCGCGCCGACAGTGGCTACAAAATTGTTGGGAGTCAGTTGACCCATTTCCATATCAAGGAGGTTGATGTCGCCTTCAATGGTTACATCGCGGTATGTCAATGCGTGTCCTTTGCCGATTTCTTTGAGTAGCTCGGTGGCGGTCAGGGTGTCTTGCGCAGTATGACCGATTCCCTGGCTGCAGCCTAACTGCAGCACAACCAGACAGGCGATAAGGAGATGAGGCATAGCGATGAATGTTAGTTTTCGGTAAATGTCCTTCCGCCCAGACGGAACACGCCGTCGCGATTGGCTCCGTACCAGCAAAAGAAAAAGCGCTTGGTCTGTCCATTATTTGCCGTGAGGGTGATACCATACCCTCCGTCGAAGCTATATCTTCCTGATGTAGTGCTGGTATGATAAGCAGCGAGATCGCTGCTGTTTACGCCGCCGGTATTTTCTGTGGTGTACCATCCATCGGAGGTAAAAGACATCTTGGAATAACTGATGATGCCCACATCACCTCCGAAGGCGAGGTCACCTCCTCCGGAGATGGAGCTGAATGAGCCCTCCTGCATTTCACCCTTTGCGGCGGGGTAGGCGTTGTTTCCCGGCCAATCTTTCTCCGCGGTATCACCGTTGGAATAGGTGATATTCACCTTGTCACCGGCGCGTTGCCATGTACCCCAGCGTGCCGCTTGGTCTTTTGTAAGCGTATTAAGATCCAACTCGTCGATTGGTATTTTAGGCTCTTTCACGACGGTTCCGTTTTTATAAAACACATAGGGATTGTATACCGGATAGATATATCCGCCGTAACCGGATTCATAATCGACTAATAACGAAACACGTTCGATATCGCCGCCGAGGCCCATATCATCTAGGGCTTCTTTTTTGCATGCGTTGCAAAGTACGAAGAGTGCAGCGGCGATCACCTGTATTGAGTTCCTCATTTTTTCATTATAGATTACAGTTCAAAGGTAGCCCGGTCGGTTATGTGGGTCAATCGAAGGATTCTTGTATATTTTCCTAAGGGTTTTCCCTTAGATGACTCGTCGTAAGGGCATAGAGATCGTTGGTGTTGGAAGTGAGGATGAAGGAATAGAAATGGAGATGAAATTAATCAGGTGGGACAATCTGAAATAGCTGTAAATTTGCCGGATGATTGAACCCGCCATTACCGCATTTTACACCCGCCATTCGGAAGACTCCCGGCTACAGATTGGGTTGGGGCCGCTGGAGTTTGAACGGAATAAGCTGCTGATCGGGCGGTATCTGCAAACCAATGTACTTACTGTTGCCGATGTTGGTGGCGGAACGGGGCATTATGCGGCTTGGCTCTGTGGCCTGGGGCACCGGGTTACACTGATCGATC
Source organism: Parapedobacter defluvii (assembly GCF_014642075.1). Lineage (GTDB taxonomy): Bacteria > Bacteroidota > Bacteroidia > Sphingobacteriales > Sphingobacteriaceae > Parapedobacter > Parapedobacter defluvii. The sequence continues at coordinate 52,367 of NZ_BMIK01000026.1, forward strand.
CTGTGCCCCAGCACATCGAGCAGGCCAAACGGAAAGCCAAACGGAATGGCAACGGATTCGCCTGCTTGCTCGGTGAAGCCCGGCGTCTGCCGCTTGAAAATGCTTCTGTCGACATTGTCATTCTTCATGGACCGCTATACCACTTGCAAGAGCGTAGTGATCGCTTACTGGCATTGAAAGAAGCCCGTCGGGTGCTGAAACCCGGTGGGGTGATGTTGGGATTTGCCATTACCCATGCTGCATCTGCTGTTGCTGCGCTGCATAGCAGCATGATACACCAACCACAGATTTTTTCCATGTGTCGCTCAGAACTGCTCACCGGGCAGCATGAACCTCCGGATGGCATGCCCGGCATACTGCCACATGCATACTTCCATCGGCCCCGTATGCTGGTTGATGAGGTTGATGAGGCTGGATTTACGGTAACCGGATTGTATGCGCTTGAGGGCTTAGCTTGGATGGATGGCCAATTTTTCCAAAGCTGGGCCGATCCGACAAAGCGAACACGCCTGTTGGAGCTTGTGGGTCTGACCGAAAGTGACCGGGAACTTTTATGTTTCAGCCCGCATATGATGGTTTCGGGGTATAGCTGATTTTTGTGCCAAGCTTGGGGCATCCTCTTTTACCTAACCGAATTGTTTTATTTTGATCCTACTCATTTTTCGATTTATTCTGCCGTGGTTAGGTTATAACCTATAAACCTATGACAAATTATTAACAGCGCTTGGAGTGTCAGATAAAAAAACCTATCTTTAGCCGTAACCAATAGCAGCCTGGAGCCGAAGCGTTGAACGAGTTAAAGTGGTTAGTACGTTTGCGGTCTCCTGCCATTCGTGATTGTTGACGGTTGGGGGGATGAAGAAGATGCCGACTTTCTTAAGATGCTGTTTGTACATACGATCGTGTTCCACGATTTTGGAAAAATCAATGAAAACTTCCAAACGGCAAGGTTGCAAAACAACGCTTTTACGGCATTCAGAAACACATCTTTAAAACCACCACATGGGCATTCCTTTTTGGGTGTTTTTATTTTTCTGAGCTACCATATCCGTTGGCTTCTCAAAAATGACTGGAAGCAGGAACGGAAAATAACGATGATTTGCCATTGTTTCTTCCTTGCATATACCATTATGCAACACCACAGTCCGGCATTGTATGACATACAGCAAAAAGAAGGATTCATGTCGCAATTCCGGCATTCGGTAAATGAGTTAAGGCGTTTTATTGCTAGCTATTCCATTGTCATTGACGAACCGGTGCTTACAAAGGTATTTGCCAATGTGGAAGACATGTGGCACAAAGCAGTAAAAAACAAATTACCCTACACGCCATTCCCGCTTTTCGCGCTTATCAAACTTAATTTTTCACTGCTTACGGCTGCCGACTATTTGGCTACGCATGAATATATGAATGGCAACGAAAGCAACGAGGCAAAAACAACAGATTTCGGTTTGCTTAATGACCGTAATCGGGTTAATGAAATAATTGGCCATTTACAGAAGCATAGATATAATGCCGATACGTTCAACAGTTTGCACAACTATCAATTTGTACATCCGACAACCAGATCCAGTAAAAACCTGAACCTGTTGCGTAAGGAAATGTCCATCGAATTGGTTCGCGAAATCCGAGGCCACTTAAGCGAACATCTGTTTTATTTGGAAGCTCCAACCGGTGGAGGTAAAACCAATCTTTCAGCAATTGCCATTGCTGAATTGCTAAGGGCGCATGAGGATATTAATAAGGTCTTTTATGTGTTTCCATTCACTACGCTGATCACTCAAACTTTTGGTGCCTTAAAAGAAAGCATGGGGCTTCATGACGATGAAATCATCGAATTGCATTCAAAGGCGGCTTTTGCCAGTAAAACGGAAGCGCTCGAAGACGGTCTATTTGGTGGCAGCAAGAAGGATTTTATTGACAATCTGTTTGCATTGTATCCTATAACACTGGTATCGCATGTTAAATTCTTCGAGATACTCAAAACCAATCGGAAAGAAGTTAATTATTTGTTGCATCGCTTGGCAAACGCGGTTGTGGTTATCGATGAAATACAGTCGTACAATCCAGGGAAATCGCTTTTAAAAATACGCGGCGAGCAGGATGCTTCGGAAATCGTCATCCAGGGCAGCGCGTTGCCTCTTTTTAGG
>NZ_BMIK01000027.1 GCF_014642075.1 Parapedobacter defluvii
GAAATCATGTACTTATTGTTGCCGATTTCTCTGTATCCTTATTTTCCATTTTCTCTGCACTTGTATTTACCGATTACAGCTTTTAAATCGTCCGATGTCATTCGGGGATGAAATTGGTCTTTGTCCAGGTGCATCAAATCCACTTTGTGACCGGATTTTTGAAGTCCCTTGCTGACCGATTCTAAAATGGCGTTGCAATAACTTCCTTCATAAGGATGGTTGAATACAATGATGGTTCTCATTTTTGACTGTTTAATTACAATGCAAAATTGAGCAGCAAAGCAGGTGTGGGACGATAACAATTGTTAATAAATCCGTTTTATCGTCTGTTTCGGATTCGGCTCAGGGAAACGGAAGTAATGCCCAGATACGAGGCAATGTAATGTTGCGGTACGCGCTGCACGATGTGCGGATATTGCGCCAACAGCTCTTCGTAACGTTGTTGCGGTGAATTTTTGAGGTAGGAAAAAAACAGTTGCTGAGCCTGGAAAAGGCGTTTAAACAAATGCTCTTCAAACTGCTTTTTGATGTCGGGCGATTGCTCTACAATCATTTGAAATTCCTTTTGCGTGATGGTTTGCAAAACGCAAGGTTCAATGGTTTCGATGCTGTACAGGCTCGGCTGGTTGGTTCGGAAACTTTCGATGGAAGAAACGCTGTCGCCCTCAAAGAAAAATTGCGTCGTGATTTCTTTGCCGTCGTTGTTCACCCAGGTACGCAGGCAACCTTTTTCAATGAAGTACATTGTTTTGGAAATTTTCCCTTCCTGCAACAGGATGGTTCTCGCCGGAGCTTCCACCTGTTTAAAAAAAGGGGAGAAGATGTTCCAAGGGATTCTATTTTTTGTTTTTTGCTTCACTGTGCGGTATCGTTTTTGGATTTGCGGATAGCTATTTGGCTGTTTGCAGAGTAACAGAAAAAGAAGGGTGAACTTTCAATTCCATACAACAGTATCATAAGCCATTTCCCATTTCCTAAATTAAAAAAAGAAAATTATTACGACTTGTGCGGTGATAAAATTACAGACAACTCAACTGTATGAAGTACAATCCATCAAATCCCGAGTTCTTAAGTGGAATAATATTTAATCGCCTTGTCCATGATTACTTACAGCTTTTGGAAATTTGTCGGCAACTAAATTCAGTTTGATATTGTGTTCTAAATATGCTTTCAGCCCATCTAAAACTGTAGTAAAACCACCAGTATTGTCTTTAATGGCTTGAATTAAATCGTCTCCTGTTTCTTTAAAGCCGTAATTTTTGATTACAACATACGTTGTATCGTCTGTCAATGCTGTAAACTCGTAATCAACTGTCGTTGCCGGGTCACCCCATTCTGTTGAAATAAGTTTGTTCGGAATAATTTCCTTTGTCAAAACGTTGATGCTAACACCATACATTTCCCACTCCCATTTCACAATTTTTCCTACTTCTAACTGTCCGCTTGATTTTGTAAACCAAAAGTTGGTTGTAATAGCCGGGTCAATAAATGCCTGAAACACTTGTGAAACAGGTTTTCTGATCAGCATTTGTGTTTCTACTGTCGGTGTTTTTACTTGTTCCATTTTATTTATTTTTTTTGTGTTACCTTTTCCAAAAAGCCTTTGAGCGAAACATTGATAAAGTCACTCCAACCTGCTTCAAAATTGTGAATGGCGAAATCAGGAATGGCAGGGAAAGTTTCAAATCCTGTATGAGTTAGTTTTAAACGTGTTTTTTCCTCCACCTCCTCAAACAACTCAAATGTAACATAAGTGATCCCCTCGTAGCCCTCGTATCTCCAACTGTAAGTAAGTTTTTGTTGGGGTATTACTTCAGTAACTTCGCACAAATGTTTGTATTGAGTTCCGTCCTTGGTAGTGCCAATAAATTCAAACTTAAATCCTACCTCAGCTTTAAATTCATCAAGGTCAAAATACCATTGTTTCATTTGGTCTTTGTTCGTAAGAGCTTCCCAAACTTTTTCAATCGGAGCTTCGTAAGTATATTCGACTACCACTATTTTCTTGTCCATTATTTTAATTTTTCATTGTTCTTGAGAAATTTGTCCAAAGCATCCAATTTTGTGTTCCAAAATTGTTTATACTGTGATATCCATTCGTTTACTTCATTCAGTTTTTCCAATTTTGCTTCGCAAATCCGTTCACGCCCTTGTTGCTTCATACTCAACAAACCACATTCCGCCAATATTTTTAAATGTAGTGATATGGCTTGCCGGCTTACATCAAACTGTTCCGCAATGGTATTGACATTAACAGGTTCTTTAGCAATCATACCAATAATCGCTCTTCGTGTCGGATCTGCAATAGCTTGAAAAACATCTCTTCGTGCCCCCATAATACGCAAGTATTTGTTTGCAAATATAAGAGCAAGTGTTTGCTTGCACAAGTTTTTAACAAACAAATTTCTGAGTGTTATAATTGGGTAGTGATTTCTTCACCATCGTTGTTCACCCAGGGTACGCAGGCGGCCTTTTCTAAGAAGAACATCGTTTTGGAAATTTTTCCTTCCTGCAACAGGATGGTTCTTGCCGGAGCTTCCACCTGCTTAAAAAAAGGCGAGAAGATTGTCCAGGGGTCTTTACTTTTTAATTCCAAATCCCATTCATTTCGGTCAGTATGATTGGTTTTCCATCTGTAACAACGATTGTATGTTCGTGTTGCGCCATAAAACCGCCTTTGTTTCCCACCATGGTCCAACCATCATTTAACTCTGTTGCATAGGTTGAAGTTGTGGTGATAAACGTTTCAATGGCAACCACTGAATTTTTTCTAAACCGCCTTTGGTCAAATCGGTTTTTGTAGTTCATTATTTCATCGGGTTGTTCATGTAAACTCCTTCCGATGCCGTGTCCACCCAAATTTTTAACAACCTTGAAGCCTCTTTTTTTGGCTTCGGTTTCCATGATGTGTCCGACTTCTGAAATTTTTACGCCACCCTTAATATTACGGATGGCTTTTTGCAGGATTTCTTTGGATGCATCCACCAATTTTTGATGTTGGTTGACGTCTTCTCCAAGTACGAATGAGCCTCCGTTGTCCGACCAAAAGCCGTCGAGTTCGGCGGAAACGTCAATGTTCACCAAATCGCCCTCTTTCAGTATTCTTTTCTCGGACGGAATGCCGTGGCAAAACTCATTGTCCACACTGATACAAGTCCAACCTGGAAAACCATAAGTCAGATACGGTGCGGATTTTGCTCCGAAGCCTGAAAATATTTTTGCCCCGAAGTCGTCTAATTCTTTGGTTGTCATTCCCGGTTTTGCATAGTTGCGCATTTCCTTCAAGGTGTAAGCAACCGCTTTGCTTACTTTTTGCATCCCGATTAATTCTTCGTGTTTGGTTATGGACATCTTTCTTTCAATTATTTTCTTAGTAATGAGCAAAATTACTAAAAATACTATGTAGTATGTTGTTGGTTGGTGGAAATTATTTCAAACTATCTAAATAGATTTTAAGTTGCTTTAAATAAGAAACGTACACTTTTTTACTATTCTCTAATTTTCCCAAATTCCGAATGCCCCAATAGCCCGACATGACGAAGATGGTTACCTGTTTCGCATTTACGTCCTTGCGGATGGTGCCGTTTTTCTTGCCTCTTTCAATGGTGGTGGTTATTGCCTTTGTCCATTCCTGGGTTAATTCATTCAAAGCCTTATTAAATTCCGAATTCCACGGGGTCATTTCTTGCGTAAAATTGGATGCCGGGCAACCGTATTCCACCTTCAAAAATTCATTTTTCATCAATAGATTATCCATTAGGTTGTAAATGGCTTCCAGTGGATTTTCTTCGGTTTGAAGCGGCTCAATAAAACTATTTGTAAGTGTGGGTTTTAGAATTTCGTTTATGATGGCGAGCCCCATTTCGTCTTTGGTTTTGAAATGGTAGTAAAAGGCTCCTTTCGTTACTTTTGTCGTGGCGATAATATCGTCAATGCTTGTCGTTTGGTACCCCTTAACGTAGATCAGCTCAAACGCTTTCTGTAAAATCATCAACCGTGTTGCTTCCGCCTTTTTCATCTGTTATCTTCTATTTATTTATGGTCAGATGGAATTGTTCAAATTTCATAAAAATACCATTTAGTACTTTACAAAGAAACGAAAAAACTTCGGATAGTTGTCCGTAATCAGAAAGCAGCTTGCGACAAGAAATGTACAAGCGCTCGATTTAGGGTTAGCAAGTGTTATCGTTAGAAAATTAGGTTTACTCTTCAAAAGGGAGTAATGGTTACGACTATGGACAAATTTATGATTGTTCGATAGATGAATAGTAAATCAATTCGCTCTGAGATGACGGCTGTTACGTTTCTTCTTTTTCTTCATACGGTTGGCAAATTCCTGTTCCTCGTAGTCTTCGCCCTGTGCTTCCGGCAGTAGCCCACCCAATCCGTCTATCAACAAATCATCGGTCTGCTGTTCTTTATTAAGGAAGTTAAAAAGTGAATGGGCTTCCTCTTTCTCTACGGTGTTGTCTGTGGTCGATGACTGATTTTGTGCGGTTGCATTTTCAGCTTCTTGGCGTTGCCCGACCGCCTGCCCGTTCCACCAATCGTTAAAGACATTAGCCGATAGGTTTTTGCCCAAAGCTGAACCGTTCCAAACGGTACGGCTTTCGTGGTCGATAAAGGTCATACCGTAGATACGCCCCTCATCGTTGCGCCGTACCACGGCATTGGTGCCTTGCTCCAACAGTTGCTTTTTAAAATCGGCTTCATTAGTGGCGGTGTGCATCGCTACTTCAATGGTGCTTTTGAGTAAGGCTCTTACAGGGTCGGCTTTCATTTTCCCCTTAGCCTTTGCAAATTGGTTTTGCAGTTCGTCCAGTCCTGCCTGTTTACTGAAAAGGGATGCCTTAAAAGGATTGCTCGCTTTTTCTCCCTGTTCGTTCAGCGCAAAATAGACAAGACCGTTTTTAGGCTGTCCGTGCAGTTCCCCTTTGACTTCCTCTGCCGTAATATTGAAAAGCGAAAGCAAGGCATTGTACGCACCGAGGCTTGCGTACCCGTAATACTTCGGCAGGTGTCGCACCACCGATGCGATTTGGCTCTTAACGTCTCCGGCTCTGTAATCCACCGGACGGAATACCTGCTCATTTCCGGTGCGCTGTTTTTCCGTTGCAGGTATAAGATTGTACGTTTGTTCCAAATCCCGACAGATTGCCATTGACCGGGGATGGTCGTAACTGTCCGGTAGCTTCTTGCCGTCCAAACCCACACAGACCGTTACGATGTGGATATGGGTGCGTTCAATATCGGTATGCTTAAAAACGATATAAGGTTGGTTGACATACCCCATGCGCTCCATATACTCCTGCGCCATTTTTACGAACTGCCCATCGCTGACCCTATCCGCAGGATCAGGGTTCAGCGATATGTGGCGCACAGGCTTTTCCGTTTTGATATTTGCGGACAGATACGGCTCAAAACACTGGTGCAGGTAAGCGGTCGAATAGGTATTATCCAACGTTTCGGGTATTCTGTTCAACAACAAGAGACGCTATGAAAACGGCGATATTGAGGAAAAAAGGCTTATAGTGAGTTCGATGTTCCCCGAATTTTTGGAATTTGACGGAACACAACATCGAACTCCGAGGCTAAATTCTGCGATTGCTCTTATCTATCAGAATAACAACAAGTTACAAGGCAAAAAAAATGGGACAAGTCTTTCTTTTTTAGACTTGTCCCAAGAGGTGATCCCGCTGGGATTCGAACCCAGGACCCATACATTAAAAGTGTATTGCTCTACCAGCTGAGCTACGGAATCAAACTTTTTAAGAACGTTTCCTTTTTTGGAAAGTGGTGCAAAGATAGGATTATCGCTTGTATCGTCCAAAATAAATTTCAGATAATTTTTGGGTGCTAATAATCCCTTTTAATTCAATGGTTAATGTTTTCTCAGAAAGCAGGATAGCGGCTGAACGAATGAGTCGGGTCGTTTAATAGTTTCTTCAAACGACGTACCTTCGGTAAGTTTGCCTAACCGGCGAACAGTTCAAAGCACAAAGGGTGGAATAGCTTTTGATTAGGGTTCCTTAAAAACTATCCCTTTTCTGAGCCTGCACAATACGGTCGGCTCCCTGCATATCCTGACGCAGCTGTACATTTGAAAATCCCTTTTTCTGTAGTAAATCACATACATCGGCGCCATATTGACGATTGATTTCAAAATATAGATTTCCTCCTGCCCGAAGGTGTTTCCAAGCGAACGCTGCAATATGTTCATAAAACAATAAGGGAGCGCTTCCTTCTACAAAAAGTGCCAAATGTGGCTCGTGGATCAATACATTTGGATGCATATCACCCCGTTCTTGTTCCGTAATGTAAGGAGGATTGCTTACCACCACGTCAAATAGCTGGTCAGTTTGGAAAATAATATCCCAATCCAGCATATCAGCCTGGATCCATTCAATGGATAAAGAATGACGATTCGCATTTTGCTTAGCGATATGAAGCGCATCATTCGAAATATCCAATGCGTGGACGGATGCATGAGGGAATGCGCTTTTGAGGGAAATGGCAATACAGCCACTTCCTGTGCCGATATCGATGATACGCAGATTGCCGTTATGTGCTTGTAGTTGTTGTTCGATGATGAGCTGTACCAACTCTTCGGTTTCCGGCCGTGGAATCAATACTGACCGATCAACTTTCAGTTTCATTCCACTGAACCAGGCATATCCCAAAATGTACTGTATGGGTTCCGCCTCTTTCAAACGGGATAGTGCTTTGAGCAATCTGTCGGCGATATAGTGATCAATGAGTTCTTGCTTCCGCATGAGGTACGTAGGCCTTGACCATCCAAATTGATCTTCCAGCAGCAAGAAATAAAGTTCCCTGGCTTCACCCGCACCGTACAATTCTTTCAGTTCGTCTACAAATTGCTGTTCTATACTTGATAGATGCTGCATTGGACAAAAGTACAGGATACTTTCGGATCTCCCAAGTGGCGGCAACAATAGCTATGACGTATACATTCCCTACCCTAAGTTTACTTAAAACTGTAAATAAACTCTTTAAAACATCGTATTTTACTTTTAGTTTATTCGGTTAATTAGCAAATAAACTCCGAATGAACTCCGAATAAAACCCAATTAAATACAAAGTTTATTATATGTTTTTTGTAAAGTAAAGGTACGACAGAATCAAGTGGATAACCAAGCACAGTTAAGTTGGACTAACCGCGGTAGTATCGGAAACAAGACATTTTATTTATGTTTGCAACATGCAAGAGCACGAAGCTTATATGCGCCGCTGCCTGGAATTGGCACAATTGGGGATGGGGTCGGTAAGTCCAAACCCCATGGTGGGAGCAGTGCTGGTTCACGGAGGACGCATTGTTGCGGAAGATTTCCATCGAAAGTTTGGTGGTCCGCACGCCGAGGCGCTGGTTATGGTGGATGTGCAGCGACGGTATGGTGAACGCGCTGCCGACTTATTCCGCTCGGCGACGATGTATGTCAGTTTAGAGCCCTGCGCTCACTATGGGAAGACACCTCCCTGTGCGAAATTGTTGGCCGATCATCAGGTAGCCCGAGTGGTTATTGCGTGCCGTGATCCGTTTGATAAGGTAAATGGGCTGGGGGTCAGTATACTGAAAGAGGCTGGCGTTGAAGTTATTGAGGGCGTTTTGGAAAGGGAGGCTAGTTGGATCAACCGCAGGTTCATGACCCGGGTTCGACATCAGCGGCCCTATATTATTCTTAAATGGGCGCAAACGGCAGATGGTTACATGGCTCCATCGGATAGGACACAACGATGGATTACCGGAGAGGTGGCTCAGCAGTTGGTACACCGGTGGCGAAGCGAAGAAGATGCGGTGCTTGTGGGAACCAAAACGGCATTGATGGATCATCCGCAACTCACGGTACGGAAATGGCAGGGAAAGAACCCCAAACGGATCCTCGTTGACAAGTACCTTGCTGTGTCCCCTCATACCGCGCTGTTTGATGGAAGTGCAGAAACCATTGTTTTTAATGCGTCACGGTCTGACTGGACAGAAAATGTGAAGTATATAGAACTAGAAGACATGGATTGGTACCTGCCGCAAAAGATTGCGTATCAATTGTACTTGATGGATATCCAATCGCTCATTGTAGAAGGGGGGAGGAATACGCTTGACCTGTTCATAGACGCCGGATTGTGGGATGAAGCTCGTGTATTTACATCACGCGATATGTGGGGGGCTGGAATCTCCTCGCCAGCATTACACGCTGCACCCGGAGAAAGCCATCCTATCGGCCCAGATCGTTTGGATATTTACTACAGAAATCGTTATCAGACCGTATAATGGATTTTTACTTGGCAGCAATCATTCAGGCGATGTGTTTCGGGCCCTTGGTAATCGGCCTTTTTCTTTCCATGAAGATATTTAACATCCCTGACATTACGACAGATGGGAGTTACACATTGGGTGCGGTGATTATGGCCGTAGGATTGTCAAACGGTTATCCTGTAATGGTAACATTCTTCTTGGCGATGGCTGGGGGTGCACTGGCAGGGAGTTGCACCGCCTTAATCCATACCCGTCTCCGTATTCACGCGCTGTTGGCTGGTATTTTGATGATGACCGCACTGTATTCAGTCAATTTGGTGTTGCTGGGCCGATCGAATGTGCCGTTGCTCGGCTATGTGGATCTATTTAAAACGTTTAGCGTATTTGCAGGTGCGGATTATAACACGTTGGCTATATTACTTATAATTTTGATGGTTTTACTGGCAACCATGAGTTACCTGTTGCGGAGTGACTTCGGTATTGCGATGCGGGCGACGGGTGACAGTGAGTTAATGATACGAGCGCAGGGAGTTAACACTTCGCGAATGAAAGGCTATGGGTTGGCCATCGCCAATGCTCTGGTTGCGGCAAGTGGTGCATTGATGGCACAATTTCAGGGATTTGCAGACATCAATATGGGGATAGGTATTGTCATCAGCGGATTGGGTGCGGTGATTATCGGAGATACTGTAATTAACTTCTTGAAAATCAGCGCAGTTTCTATCATGTTGATTTGTGTACTCTTTGGGGTGATTGTTTTCCAATTGATTCTGGCAACGGCGCTCGGGGTAGGGGTGGATGCCAACCTGTTGAAACTAACGACGTCGCTGTTGGTATTGTTTATTGTGGCATTGCCACGGGTAGGGAGTGCCCTGCAGTTGAGTAAACGTTCGTAATAAAGGATATCAATGCTGGATCTTCAACATATCACCAAAGTATATAATGCCGGCAAGGCAACTGAGGTGGCTGCAGTGTGGGATGTGACGCTCCACCTGGAGCCTGCGAGTTATACGGTTCTTGTTGGGGCGAATGGCTCAGGGAAAAGTACGCTGCTCAGTCTGATTGCGGGCAATACATATGTGGATAAAGGCAGCATTCGGCTGCATAACAAGGAAATACAACGACTGCCGGATTACCGGCGAAGCCGTTGGGTAGCCCGTGTTTTCCAAAATCCGTTGCTTGGTACGGCGGCATCGTTAACCGTACTGGACAATTTCAGAATGGCATCGTTGCGCGGATCGCCCAAATGGATGAAATTGGGGATGGATCGGGCATTTGTGCAGGCTGTACGGGATAAAATAGCCACATTGGGAATGGGACTGGAAGATAAGCTGGCCCAGCCCATGGGGACATTGAGTGGTGGGCAACGACAAGCTCTCACCCTGCTGATGACAGTGATGACGGATGTGGATGTGCTGTTGCTTGACGAACCGTCTGCCGCGTTGGATCCCCGGTCGGCACGTCAGGTAATGGAGATTGCTGACAGAATTATCTCAGAAAATAAGTTAACTGCTTTGCTGGTAACCCACAACATTAGCGAGGCATTGCGTTATGGGACACGTCTTATTCAGATGGAAAACGGAAGGATTGTGCGTGATTATGACCAAAAAGCCAAATCTAAACTAGATCAAACGGAAGTAATTTCATGGTTTGATTATTACTAACGTTGACGTATTAAACGCCAGTTACAGGGTGTCTAGGTCTTGACGGTTACAGAGGGAATGCCTACCTTTGTTAGATACCTATGAGCCGGATATATGACTTTGCCAGAAGATCTATTTCATTTTATTTGGAAGTATCGCCTATTCCAGACTACACAATTAGTTACTGTATCAAAAAAAGCGTTGACGATATTGGATACAGGATGCCATAATCGCGATGCCGGGCCGGATTTTATTGCTGCCCGGCTACGAATCGGAGAAACGGAATGGGCCGGAAACATTGAGATTCACGTACGTGCATCTGAATGGGACATACACAAACATGACCGTGACAGGGCGTATAACAACGTAATATTGCATGTTGTATATGAATACGACAAAATAATTTGTCGGGAAGACGGTACCTTCCCTGAAACCCTTGTCTTGAAACCGTTAATTCCCAGTTACATTTTGTCAAAATATCGTGAATTGATGAGTGGCATGTATTGGATTCCCTGTGAAAAATTAATTCATCGTGTTCCGGATATTCATCGATCGCAGTGGTTATCACGTCTACTGATTGAGCGCCTGGAGCAAAAGGTGTCTGCGATTTATGCGTTGTTGACTCAGCAACGGGGAAGCTGGGAGGATACCTGCTATCTTTGGGCTGCCCGAAGTTTCGGATTCAAAGTTAATACACAGGCATTCGAACAGTTAGCCCGCATTTTGCCACAGACCATTTTGGCGAAGCATAAACAGGATCCGCAGGCTATTGAATCGCTGTTTTTCGGGCAAGCCGGCTTACTGGAAGAAACTGAATTTTCCGATGTATACCCCCGCAAACTACAGCAGGAATATCGTTATCTCCGCCAGCTTTATTCGCTGATTCCGATGGATGCGTCGATCTGGAAATTTCTGCGTACCCGTCCAAGCAATTTCCCTTCCATCCGTATTGCACAATTCGCAGCACTTTGTTTACGGTCAGCCCATTTATTTTCTGAATTGATTGATGCTCATGATATTTCCAAAATTAAATCGCTATTTACGGAGTTGCCGGTTAACCCCTATTGGAAGCGGCACTATCGCTTTGACGGCCTGTCTTCGGAGCATGGTTGTCAACTGGGATCGGAATCTGTCAATAACCTACTTATCAATATGGTATCTGGTATTTTATTTGCTTATGGTAAATATATTGGTAAAGAAACGTATCTTTACCGGGCTATAATGCTTTTAGAAAGCCTCGGAGTGGAAAAAAATGCAGTTTTGACGCGATTTTCCGCAATAGGCATTAAGGCATCGCAAGCGGCAGAATCGCAGGCCTTATTGCAGATGAAATCATTTTACTGCGACAAAAAGCGATGTTTGGAATGTGGAATGGGGCTGCAATTGATCAAATACAAGGAGTGATGATAAAGCGGATTCTTTTGTTTTTTGAACAGCGTTCTTTTGGAGTGTGTACATACATCGGCGAGCGTCTAGGTATATCTATTTCAAAACTCCGACTTTTCTTTATATACACATCGTTTCTGGCTGTCGGTTTCCCAATTATCTTCTATTTCTTGGCAGGCATTGTGTTGGATTTCCGGAATTATATCAAACGTATGCGGCATCGTCTTTGGGATTTTTGATAGTTACACTTTCAAAATCTCCGCAATTTCAATATATCCTTTTTCTGCGGCCAGATCAGATGCGGTTTTACCCATGTCGTTTTTGATTTCTACCCGTGCGCCATTTTCCAATAGTAAAATAATAAGATCTATATTTCCATGTTGCGCAGCAAGGTGCAACGGGCTTATTCGCGAAGTCTGTAATACATTTACCTCGGCACCTGCTTCAATCAACATTTTAGCTATACCGTCAAAGTTTGATCCGATGGCGGCGTGAAGCGGATAAACATTGTATCCATTTTGAGATTGAATATTGGGATCAGCGTGTTTCGACAACAGGTATCGGACCACGTCTTCATTACCAAAATGGGTAGCCATTCCCAGCGGAGTAAATCCATGATCTGAAACAACATCCAATAAGTCGGCCTGGTCCTCGATCATGGCCTGAACCTGTTCCAACTGGCCGGCGGCTGCCGCTTCGTGGATCGTTAATTCATCAAGATGCCTTAACAATACCTTGACAATTTGTGGCTTATTATAATAACATGCTAATAATAAGGGGGATATATCGTGACTGGTTTTTTGTTTACTTAAGCTTGGGTTGCCGTTTAACAAATCATCAATGGCGCGGCTGTTACCTGTTTCTATATATTCTTCCAGTTGACTAAGGCTCATTTTTTCAATCTGTCTAAATCAATAACTAAAATTACGCAGGACGAATTAACTAAAAAAATATCAAACCCGTATGAGTATAACCTACAAAAAGGAGTATGCTGCGAAAAAGGGGCCTTTTTCTTGTAGTATTACATCTACAAAAACTTTTTTTGAGCGAATAAATGTTTTGTATCCTCAATCTTAGGTGTACTTTTGTAATGCCCTCCCAAAGGGCATGTTTTTCATAGGTAGATGTAGGGTCGAATATTCAGTTATTCGGCCCTTTTTTTATTGCCTGTTTTCTGGAATGACAAACCAATTGTTAAAAAATGTAAAATCATTTTTGGAATTTTGTTGAATAACTAAATTTGCGTCCGTACTGTTTATCATTTCTAAATTAATTCGATTTTTTTATGTTAGCACGTGCCCAAACTTTGCCTAAAATTTCGTTTTTGTTATGTTGTTTATGTGGAGTTGTTCCAATAAAATTTGGATATAATAACTCTGTAGCACAAGGTGTTACACTGTATACTCCCTACACGAAAATTTCGGTTCCCCCCGGGGAATCCATTGATTACTCCGTTGATGTGATCAATAATGGTGGCGGTGTGAGAACCGCGGAAATTGCTGTTGTGGGACTGCCGGAGGGTTGGTCCTATGAGCTCAAATCGGGCGGTTGGACGGTTGGACAGATCGCTGTATTGCCCAAGGAGAAAAAAAACTTTTCTTTTAAGGTCCAGGTACCGTACCGGGTAGAAAAAGGCACCTATCATTTTCAATTGGTAGCTAAGGGAATGAGCCAGTTGCCGTTGACGGTCGAAATATCCGAACAGGGTACGTTTAAATCGGAATTCAATACCGACCAGGCGAACATGGAAGGGGCAGCCAATTCAACGTTTACCTTTAATTCGACGCTACGGAATCCTTCCAGTGAGGAACAGGTTTACGGACTCCGGGCACAGGTACCACAAGGGTGGAATGCGTTATTCCGGGCAAACGGAAAACAGGTGTCGTCCGTGAATGTAGGGCCCAATCAAACACAGAATATTACCATTGAATTGGACCCACCCGACCACCTGGGGGCTGGCAGTTATAAAATACCGGTGGTGGCCTCCACGAGTGGAATGTCATCCAATTTGGAGTTGGAGGTCGTCATTACGGGTTCGTACAACCTGGAGCTGACTACACCCACGGGAAAGCTGAGTACATCCATCACGGCTGGCAGCGATGAAAAAGTGGAACTGATGGTGAAAAATACCGGGTCTGCACCGCTGAAAAATGTGGAAATGAAATCTTCTGCACCTGTGGATTGGACCGTGTCATTTGAGCCCAGTAAAATAGATGTAATCGCCCCGGGTCAGCATGCGCAGGTATTCGCCACCATCAAAGCAAGCAGAAAATCCGTGGCCGGAGATTATGTGGCGAATCTGGAAGCGAAAGCACCAGAAAAATCGGCCACCGCTTCTTTCAGGTTGTCGGTCCGCACTCCTTTGCTGTGGGGGTGGCTGGGTATCCTGATCATTATCGGGGCCTTGGGCGGTGTATACTATCTGTTCCGCAAATATGGAAGGAGGTAATCCGTGGATGAATTCATCATTGAACTGGAGGGCCTCACCAAGAAATACGGTGATTTTGTGGCGGTGGATCACCTTGATCTTTCAATTCACAAGGGAGAAATATTTGGATTGCTGGGGCCAAACGGTGCCGGCAAATCGACTACCATCCTGATGATGCTTGGGCTTACCGAGCCTACTTCAGGCAATGTGAGCGTGTGCGGAATCAGCTCCACGGTTCATCCCATTGAAGTCAAGCGAAGGGTAGGATATTTGCCCGATGATGTCGGATTTTACGATCAGTTGAGCGGTCGGGAAAACCTGCTGTACACGGCAAGGCTCAATCGTCTTTCTTGGAAAGAGGCTGAAAGGCGTGTGGATGATTTGTTGGCACGTGTGGGACTTCAGGAAGCATCCGGAAAGAAAGCCGGTAAATATTCAAGGGGCATGCGCCAACGCTTGGGACTGGCTGATGTACTGGTAAAAAATCCCGAAGTCATTATCCTGGATGAACCGACACTGGGAATCGATCCGATCGGTGTAAAGGAGTTTCTCGAGTTAATTGTGGCCCTCAGCCGCGAAGAGCAGATTACGGTGCTACTTTCATCACATCACCTGCATCAGGTACAACAGGTGTGTGATCGGGTAGGAATATTTGTCGCCGGAAAGCTGCTTGCCCAGGGAAATATCTCCGAGCTGTCCAGAACCCTGTTTTCTGACAAGGAACCCTATGTGATTGAAGTAGGTCTCGACTTTTCTACTGCCGAAGGGATGAATGCAATGGAAGCCGTCAAATCCCACTTGCTCGGTTTAGAGGGCATTGCCTCCGTTCGCGTTGACAAGGGGCGGCTTTCCATTGGTAGTACGTCGGATATGACGGCTGAAGTAGCACGTATCCTTGTAAATGCAGGTTTCGGACTGAAATACCTGAATACAAAGGAGTATGGCTTAGATGATATCTATACAAAGTATTTTGAGGGAGGTGAAGTCTATGGAAAAACTGCATAATGCTGTGCGCCGCCTCCGGGAAATTCCGTGGATAGCGAAGGTAAGCGGAACGATACACCGCTTTACCCAGCACATGGAAGAGCGACGTGCATTGGCAATCAGTCATCCGTTTTGGGTGATTGTACAGAAGGAAGTAACGGATCATGTGCGTAGTTGGCGTTTTAATATATTGTTGTTTCTTATATTGTTGACGTGCTTTGGTTCGTTGTATACCTCAATAACCAACTTAGTGGAAGAAACCCGGAAGGCAAATGATGCCGACGATCCGTTTTTCTTTCTGAAACTGTTTACATTATCCGATGGCTCACTACCACCGTTTCACGTCTTTATCGGATTTCTGGGTCCCTTGCTTGGCATAGGCCTTGGGTTTGATGCCATCAATTCCGAGCAGAATTCGGGCACGTTAAGCCGCATTATGGCCCAGCCGATCCATCGTGATTATTTGATTAATGCTAAGTTTACGGCAGCACTTTTGGTCATCGGCGTGATGTTTTTTGCATTAGGTTTTTGGGTGATGGGATTTGGGATGTTCATCATCGGCATACCACCCACAGTGGAAGAATTTTTCCGCATTATATGCTTTTTGTTATTAAGCGTACTCTATGTGGCGTTTTGGTTGAATCTGTCAGTGTTTTTATCCATCCGTTTCAGACAAGCTGCTACATCGGCACTTACCGCCATTGCTGTCTGGCTATTCTTTACGGTCTTTTACCAGATCATTGTAAACCTGGTTGCCCGGGCGATGCTGCCATCCGAAGCGGCATCACCGCAACAACTCATCGGGTACCAGCAGTTTATTCTTAACTTGATGCGTGTGGTGCCCAGCCAGCTGTATACCGATGCGACAACGACGTTACTGGTACCTTCCGTCAGGAGTCTGGGACCGCTTACGATGGAGCAAGCCTATGGAGCGATACCCAGCCCATTACCGCTGGGACAAAGTTTATTGATCGTATGGCCACAGCTGACCGGCTTGGTAGCGGCTACCGTGGTCTGCTTTGCATTGTCTTACGTTTCTTTCATGCGTAAGGAAATCCGCTCAAGGTAGTAAGCTTGAAATACACCATAATATCACCGAAAGCCCGCGGATTATGCCGCGGGCTATTTGCATTTAAAATGCGAGTTGCCTAAGTTTGGCGAATATTCTTCGTTATGATACCAAAGAAAATCGTGGTAGCCATTACAGGTGCAAGCGGCTCGATCTATGCCAAAGTATTACTTGATAAGTTATTGGCTTGCCAGCACCAATTAGCGTCTGTGGGTGTAGTGATGTCTGATAATGCCAAGGATGTGTGGAAATTTGAGCTGGGAAATGACGATTACACAAAATACCCCTTTGCATTTTACGAAAGGAATGATTTTTACGCTCCGTTTGCTTCAGGATCTGCCAAATTCGACACCATGATTGTGTGTCCCTGTTCAATGGGAACACTGGCAAGAATCGCGGGGGGGACTTCATCCGACTTGACCACCCGCGCTGCGGACGTGATGTTGAAAGAACGCCGAAGACTTATTTTAGTGCCGAGAGAAACCCCAATGAGTCTTATCCATCTGCGCAATATGCAGGTAGTTACCGAAGCGGGCGGTATCATCTGCCCCGCGAGTCCATCGTTTTATAGCTTGCCGAAAAATTTCGAGGAATTGGCCGCTACCGTAATTGATCGGGTAATGGAATTGACAGGGCTCGAATCGGGCGGATATGAATGGGGAAGTACACAATTTCAAAAATAAATAGTTGCATTGCTGCTGATTTTGTACTTTTGTTCTTTAATGAATGCATACGCTACCGTATTTCCATTAAAAATCAACTTTCCGGTCTTATTAGAACCTTTTTCGTCGTATTACATCCATGGATAACTTACTCATCAAATCCGCTCGTATTTTCTTCCCCAATACTCCCTTTCACGGTAAAGAGTTAGATGTTTTGGTAAAGAAAGGGGTAATTACCAAGATCGCAGGGCAAATTAAAGAAGATGTTACGAATCTGGACGTCTTTGATGCAAAAGGGCAGTACTTGGTGCCGGGATTTTTTGATATGAACGTCAATTTCGGCGAACCGGGTCTGGAAACAAAGGAAGATATTGTATCAGGTTGTGCAGCAGCATTGGCAGGAGGGGTAACGGGGGTGGCAGTCCATCCCAATACGCATCCGCCGGTACACAGCCGGTCTGAAGTAGCCTTGATTGTAAACCGTTCCAGACCGTTGCCTGTCGACGTACATCCGATCGGCACGATCAGCAAAAAGCGGCAGGGGGAAGAGCTGGCGGAGCTGTACGACATGAAACTAACAGGTGCAATCGCTTTCTGTGATGGAGATAAGCCGGTGCAACAGGCAGGATTGATGAGTCGGGCATTGCTATACAGTAAAGGGTTTGACGGGCTGATTATTTCATGTCCTGAAGATGCGTCGGTCGCTGCGGGAGGAAAGATGAACGAGGGAGTAACCAGCACTTACCTCGGAATGAAAGGAAATCCCAATCTTGCCGAGGCGCTGATGGTGGCGCGCGATCTATACCTTGCTGAATACAACGATGCGCCGATACACTTTACTACGATCAGCACCGCAGAAAGTGTTGAACTTATCCGCAAAGCCAAGGCAAAAGGTATAAAAGTGACCTGTGATGTAGCTGCCCATCATTTAGTGATGACGGATGACTTGATTGCCGGTTTTGACAGCAATTATAAAGTCAGTCCTCCGTTGCGGACCCAAACAGATATACGTGCGTTACGGAAAGGATTGAAAGATGGAACCATTGATGCCATTGTGTCACAACATACCCCGCATGAGATTGAATATAAAAATGTTGAATATCAAATTGCTGCAGAAGGTATCATCGGTTTACAGACGTTATTGCCTTTGGCACTGCAAGCGGGCCTGACGGTGGATCAGCTGGTCGACAAATTGGCTATGGGCCCGCGGCGTGTGCTGGGCATTCCTCTGCCGGAATTCCAGGAGCAAGCCTTGGCCAATTTCATTTTGCTGGATACGGAATTGAAATGGCAGTTTGACTCGCAGACAAATCGATCCAAATCAAGTAACAGTCCGCTGATGGGAAAAGAGTTGAAAGGGAAAGTAACATTGGCTGTCAATAAACGTCAAATTATAAACACACAGTAAGCCTATGGATACCTATGTAGTTCAGGCGCTCGAAAACAGCGTACAGGCATATGGCTCAATAGAGCAAAAGGATGGAAACGGTATGCTCCGTCAACTTACCGAAATATTTGCGGGGGATGGAGCTTTTTTGGACAAGGTTTCGTTGGTGGACCGGGTGTTTGATGATTTTCCGCAGTTTGAGGAATTACGGGAAATTACGTTCGACCTATTATTGTTGAATTTCTTCGCTGCCGATGTTAAAAAACTGGAGGAAGACTACTTGGAATCGGATGAGTGGGAGGAGATCGAAGATCGGACCATTGACCGGGGAACGGAGCTGTTGAATGTATTGCTTTACTTGCGGGAATGTGCGGATGAACAGATTGAACCCCAATTGGATGATTATCTCCGGGAATTTCTGCTGGTAGACGACGATGAATTTCAGGATGAACACCGTATTTATGAACCGGTAATCGCTCATCAGATTTTGGTGGATAGCTCCTATGCCGAAATTGCTAAAGTTGCCTCAAAGATTTCTGAAGATCACGAGCTGGCAGAGTTGTTTTATCCAATCATGGGATTCTTTTACGAACAGCATCCCGCGGCAGAAGATCTGAACCTTTATGTTCGTCACAGTGCAAATCCTGCCTTTGATGCGGCGGTATACCAACTGTTAGTTGCCTATAATCATTAATTAGAACACATAGCCATGACAACAACAAATCTGAACACCGTAAATGCCAGAAAAATTGCGATTAATAATGCACTGATCTGGGCACTTATCAACATCATCATTTTTCTGTTGGTGTATTACGCTTCCCCTTCGCTGATGGGTAATTTTGCATATGGATTCATTCAGTTAGCCATCGGCATCGGTCTGGCCATTTATTTTATACTTGATTTAAGAAAAAAGATAGGAGGGTATTGGTCATTCCGGGAAGCATTGGGCAATATTTTTCTGATGTTCATCGTACAGTTCGTTGTGGTAACGTTATTTACGACAGCTTTTGGCAAATGGATAGAACCCAATTATGCAGATACCATGCGCGAGATTTCGCTTAATGCCACCACACGCGTAGCGGAGACATTTAGTTCCGATCAGGAGCAAATTGATAAAATTATCGAAGAAGCGGAAAAAAATATCGAAAAACAGGTCAATCCCGGTTTTATGGACGTTGTAAAGGGATTGGCCCTGGGTGCCATTTTTTATTTTATTGGCGCACTTATTTTTGCCGCGATTTTCAAACGGAATCCTCCGGTATTTGCACCTGTGGCCGAAGAGTAACGCTCAATGGATATCTCGGTTGTCATTCCTTTGTATAACGAGGCCGAATCGTTGCCGGAGCTTACTGCGTGGATCAGGCAGGTGATGGATAATCACGGCTTCAGCTACGAGATTATTTTGGTAGACGACGGTAGCACGGATGAATCGTGGATGGTAATTGAGGGATTGAAAGCGATGAATCCTAAAATTGTTGCAATTAAATTCCGCCGGAATTACGGGAAGTCTGCTGCGCTTAATGTAGGGTTTGCCGCAGCTCAGGGTAACGTGGTCATTACCATGGACGCGGACCTGCAGGATAGTCCGGATGAAATTCCGGAATTATACAAGCGGATTGTTCGGGATGATTTTGATCTGGTGTCGGGATGGAAACGGCAACGCCACGATCCACCCAGCAAAACGATTCCGACCAAACTTTTTAATTCGGTAACCCGGGGCATGTCGGGTATCCATAACCTCCACGACTTCAACTGTGGGTTAAAAGCATACAAAAAGGAAGTAGTAAAAAGCATCGAAGTATACGGAGAGATGCACCGCTATATTCCCGTTATTGCCAAGTGGGCCGGTTTTAAGCGAATTGACGAACAGGTTGTGCAGCATTATCCACGCAAATATGGGAAGACCAAATTTGGCCCGGGTCGGTTTATTAAAGGCTTTTTGGATTTGTTATCGATCTTTTTTGTTGGTAAATTCGGGAAGCGTCCCATGCATTTTTTTGGCACCATGGGCGTGTTGAGCTTTTTCGCAGGGTTTGTCATCGCAGTATGGCTCATCGTCGAAAAACTCGTCAGTATAGCCAATCAGAGTCCGTATCGCAATGTTACCGAGCAGCCACTTTTTTTCTTTGCGTTGATTGCGATTGTTATCGGTACGCAGCTGTTTCTGACAGGTTTTGTTGCTGAACTGATTTCCCGGAGTAGTTCCGAGCGTAATAACTATCAGATTGAGAAGATCATTTGATGGGCATGCAACCGATTTTTTTTTCGCTGATTATTCCCTTGTACAACCGGCCTCAGGAGATCGATGAGTTACTGGAAAGTCTTACTCATCAACGTTACCGGCCGTTCGAAGTACTGGTTATTGAAGATGGTTCCGTGCACGATGCAAAGGCGATTGTTGAGGGGTACCGGGACCGGTTGGATGTTCATTATTACGTTAAACCCAATGAGGGGCAGGGGTTTACGCGGAATTTTGGGTTTGAGCGGGCAAAAGGTGACTACTTCGTCATTTTTGATTCGGATTGTTTGATTCCACCCGATTATCTGACCCACGTGGCTGCCTTTCTGGAACAGGTACCACTCGATGCATACGGTGGTCCGGATGCTGCCCACGAAACATTTACACCGGTGCAGCAGGCCATCAGCTATTCGATGACCTCACCCTTTACGACGGGGGGGATACGGGGAAATAAACGGCATATCGGTACCTTTCATCCGCGTAGTTTCAATATGGGCGTATCGCGGAATGTATGGGAACAGGTCGGCGGATTTAAACTTACCCGGCTGGGAGAAGATATTGAATATAGTATCCGGATACAGGCTTCTGGATTTAAAATCGGCCTGATTCCGGATGCCGTGGTTTATCACAAACGGCGTACGGATTTTTGGCAGTTTTATAAGCAGCTGCATTTTTTTGGAAGAGCACGTATCAATATTTATAAACATTTTCCGCAGGAACTGAAGCTTGTCCATTTTTTTCCGGCAGCATTTGTTTGTTTCTTATTGGCTTTGGTGTTATTGAATATCGGGTGGGCATTGGGCGTGTCCACGGGTAATTGCATTTCCATTTTGGCAAAAGGGTTTGATGGGTTGCTTGTCGTATACACTTTTCTTATTTTTTTTCATTCGCTGCTGAAAACCAGTCGTATCCGTGTGGCTTTGCTTAGCGTGGTTGCTGCATATGTCCAATTGATTGCTTACGGACTGGGGTTTATGCAGGATCTGTGGAAGTGCGTGCTTTTGAGAGCGGATTAGCTAGCAGCAAAGGTTACTGGCTGCGTTGTGGATAAAACAGTTTTGCGATTTCGTTGTATGAATTGTATTTTGGCACGTCAAAAATTGAACTTCGTTGCTAGCGAATACACAACATAGTCTGGAAAAACTGGAATCTCTGCTACGAGACCTCGGATACCGGGTGCGGTATGAAAAAGGCAATTTCAAAACCGGTGCATGTGTGTTGCAAAACAACAAAGTGGTGGTTGTCAATCGATTTTCGAACCTGGAAGTGAAGATTGGGGCACTGTTAGGTATATTGCGCGATATGCCGTTGGATGGAGCCGGATTGGATGAGAAGCAGCGGCAGTTTTTTCGAAGTATCAAACAAACTAAACTAGCGATTTGACCATAAAATTTTTAGGAACCGGAACATCACAGGGTATTCCTGTAATTGCGTGCGACTGCGAGGTATGTAGGTCGCCCGATATCCGGGATAAGCGCCTGCGCTCATCGGTATTGTTGCAACTGGGCGATAAAAATATCGTCATCGATACCGGACCGGATTTCCGGTATCAGATGTTGCGGGAACAGGTTGACCACCTGGATGCCATTCTCTTTACCCATTCACATAAAGATCACATAGCTGGGCTGGATGATGTGCGGGCATTTAACAGGCAACAGGGGAAAGCCATCGATATTTATGCGACAGATGAGGTACATGAGGCGCTGAAGCGTGAATTTTACTATGCATTTTCGGCAAAGAAATACCCGGGTGTTCCTCAGTTAGCGCTCCACGAAATAGATTCAACCCCGTTTTCCTTGTTTAGCACGGAAATCATTCCAATTGAAGTCATGCACTATATGATGCCTGTACTGGGTTTCCGGGTAGGTGATTTTACGTATATAACAGACGCCAAGACCGTAAGCGAAACAGAAATCAGAAAAATTGCCGGCACAAAGATATTGGTCGTTAATGCATTGCAGCGTGACCCCCATATTTCTCACTTTACCTTAGACGAAGCCATCACGTTTGCCCAACGTATCGGGGCTGAGCATACCTACTTTACGCACATCAGCCACCGGCTCGGGCGCCACGAGGAGGTACAGCGGGAACTGCCCAACGGAATTTCATTGGCGTATGATGGACTGGTGCTGAATATGGCGCACTAAACTTCACGCTGCCAAAAACCTTTTTACAAAAATGGTGTTGTTTATATTGATTGTTAATCAATGAATAATCAATTAATTAAAAACAATTAACCTCTGTAATCATGGGAAATTTGCTTTATGTTATCGCTGTTATTTTGGTTATCGCGTGGGCGATCAGTTATTTTGGTGGATATTACACCGGTGGAATCATCCATATTTTACTGGTGATTGCCATTATCGCCATTCTATTGCGTGTCATCCGGAGTGCAGCCTGAGTAAGTACCCGATAGGATTGCTGCGATACGTAAATCTTCCGGGAAGGTAATTTTGATATTACGGGTATCCCCATCAACCAATGTGATAGGATACCCTTTTTTTTCAACCACCGATGCATCGTCTGTAAATGCATTGTCTTCATCTAGCTTATACGATTCGGAAAGGATAACGCCGTTAAAAGTCTGGGGCGTTTGCATCAGGTAGACTTGTTGTCTCGGATATGCATTGTTTTTTAAGCCATTGCTGCTTTTCAACCGGACTGAGTTGGTGCTTTGGATAGCCAAGGCTGCGGCTCCGTAGCGTGCCGCCTGATCGAAGGTAGCGTCTATCAAAGTGGGTGCAATTAATGGCCTTGCTGCATCGTGAACAGCGATAAGGCTTTGTGAAAGATCGGTACACCTTAATTGCACGGCGGCCAAACCGTTTTTGACGCTTTCAAACCGACTTTTACCACCGCTAGCAACAACATGTGGAATGTCAAAGTTGTATTTTTCACAGAGCTCGGACCAATAGCCATGCTGGGCAGATGGGATGACAACAACGATTTGTGGCGAATATTTACTGTTATGAAACGCACGGATGGCGTGCATCGCTACCGGTATACCATTTAATGGCAAAAACTGCTTGGGTGTATCTGAACCCATCCGGGTACCCGTTCCGCCTCCAACGACGATTGCATAATGCTCCTGCATGTTATCCACCTTTGCCACCGATCACCGATCCCTAAATAATCAGCATAGCATCTCCATAGCTATAAAACCGGTATTTTTCTTTCACAGCAATTTCGTAAGCATTCATCACATTTTCGTATCCACCAAATGCAGCGATCATAACCAATAAGGTAGATTCAGGTGTATGAAAATTGGTAATCATGCTGTTAGCAATACTGAAGTCATAGGGCGGATAGATGAATTTACTGGTCCATTCGTTTGCTGGCTTCAGGTGCTTATCGGCGGAGACGGATGACTCGATTGCCCGCATTGAGGTGGTGCCTACAGCACATACCCGCCGCTTGGCGTCAATTGCCTTATTCACGGTCCTGGCTGCCTCTTCCGGGATGATGAATTGTTCCGAATCCATCTTGTGTTTAGTGAGGTCTTCTACCTCGACCTGCCGGAAAGTACCCAAGCCGACGTGGAGGGTGATTTCTGCAAACTCCACACCCTTTAGCTCCAACCGTTTCATGAGTTCGCGGCTAAAGTGCAAGCCGGCGGTAGGGGCGGCGACGGCGCCTTCGTGCTTTGCAAATATAGTTTGGTACCGGAATTTGTCTTCTGGCGTAGCCTTGCGTTTGATGTATTTCGGCAGCGGGGTTTCACCCAGGATTTCAATGTTCCGGCGAAATTCCTCATCGGTTCCATCAAACAGGAAACGGATGGTGCGGCCACGTGATGTGGTGTTGTCCACTACCTCGGCTACCAATAAATCGTCATCGCCAAAGTATAACTTGTTACCTACGCGGATTTTACGTGCGGGATCTACCAGCACATCCCACAGGCGTAGTTCCTTATTCAGCTCGCGGAGCAGAAACACCTCAATGGTGGCACCTGTTTTTTCCTTATTGCCGTACATACGGGCCGGAAATACCTTTGTGTTGTTAAGGATCATTACATCCTTATCATCAAAATAATTCAGGATGTCTTTGAATATTTTATGTTCGATTTTACCGGTTTTGCGGTCGAGCACCATCAATCGGGATTCATCGCGGCTTTCGGTTGGCTCATAGGCAATCAGGGATTCGGGCAAATTGAACTTAAACTGTGATAGCTTCATTGTTGATGTGAAATTTTAAGATAGGGCACCACGTATGCCCAACGTATAAATTAGCGTGCAAAGTTATGAAATTATTTATTATTATAATGTTGTTTCTGTCGCTTTATTGTATATACAAAAACTTTACGTTAGTTTGTAACTAATAACGGAACTATCCGTCTAAACATTATATGTTATTATTCCTGAGATTGATCGGCGAGAGTTTCGGTTTTGCGTTTTCAGCACTCCGTGAAAACCGTACCCGGACATTATTGTCGCTGTTGGGGGTGACCATTGGTATCCTGATTATTATCGGGGTGTTTTCTGCGGTTGACACGTTGAGAGCAAACCTGGAAAGCAGCGTCGAAAAACTCGGTAGTAAAACAATCTACGTAATGAAATGGCCTTGGGACGGCGGGCCTGATTTCCCCTGGTGGAAGTACGTGAACCGTCCAGAGCCGACTCTCCGCGACTATGAATCGCTGAAGTCCAGAATGACCACGGCGGAAGCCATTTCTTTTTCCATAGACATCGGAAACCGGACGGCCCAATACCTTAATAACAACGTTTCTGGAGTTACCGTTACGGCTACGTCACATGAGCTCTATAATATCCGGGATCTTGAGATTGTAGAAGGAAGGTATTTCACGGAATCAGAATCCAACAGGGGAAGCAATGTCGCCGTCATCGGAGCCACAATAGCCGAGGGATTATTTCCAAATACGGATCCGATCGGTAAATCCTTGAAAGTATTAGGTAGAAAGATCACCGTTATCGGTGTATTCAAGGAAGAAGGTGAGGGAATGATTTTCGATGTTTCGATGGATAATGTCATTATGATTCCGTTGAATCTGGGACGTAACCTCATTAATATCAGGCGCTATGGGCCTGTTATCATGGTAAGTGCCGCTCCCAATGTTTCGCTGGAAGAAACCGAAAGCGAACTGCGGGGTGTAATGCGGTCCATCCATCGGCTAGGACCGCAGCAGGAAGATGATTTTTCGTTAAACAAGACCACCATCATTACCGCGCAGTTGGATGCGATGTTTAAGGTCATCAATATTGCAGGTGGCATTATCGGTGCCTTTTCCATACTGGTCGGCGGTTTCGGGATTGCGAATATTATGTTTGTGTCGGTCAAAGAACGCACACACATCATCGGTATCCAGAAATCACTGGGTGCTAAGAACTATTTTATATTATCCCAGTTTCTTATTGAGGCCATTGCCCTTTGTCTCATCGGAGGCCTGATGGGGCTTTCCTTTGTCTTTCTACTCACGTTGCTGGTCAAATTGATATTTGACCTGGCAATTGTGGTCAATGTGTCCATGGTCATCCTTACAGTATTTCTTTCCACCCTCATAGGGCTTATAGCCGGTATTATTCCTGCGGCTATGGCAGCGCGCATGGATCCGGTGGAGGCCATACGAAGCAAATAAACTAGAAAGCAGATTTTAATTCGGGGCTATTTCAGCTTACCCAGCGCTTCTTTTATCCTTCGCAAAGCTTCTGTAAGGCTTTCATCCGAAGCAGCATACGACAACCGTATGTAGTTGTTATTACCAAAAGAATCGCCTCCGACTGTAGCTACATGGGCCTCGTTCAGCAAGTACAATGCAAGGTCTGCGGAATCTCTGATAACGTTGCCCTGCGTGTCTTGTTTCCCGAAGAAAGAGCTGATATCCGGGAAGAAGTAAAAAGCACCTTTGGGAAGGTTGGTTTTTACACCCGGGATGTCTTTCAGTAAATTATACACCAGTTCACGGCGGCGTTCGAACGCATTCTTCATTTCCAAGACGGTGTCCAACCCTTGTTCAAGTGCGGCAATGCCCGCGCGTTGTGCGATGGAACATGTGCCAGACGTGGTCTGTCCCTGTAATTTGTCGTTGGCGGCAGCGATTTCTTTGCTGGCAGCGAGGTAGCCGAGCCGCCAACCCGTCATAGCGAATGCTTTCGAGAACCCATTGATGAGAATTACCCGGTCTTTGATGCTGTCAAATTGCGCGATGGATTCGTGCTTGCCGATGAAATTTATATGCTCATAGATTTCGTCGGAAATGATGTAAATATTCGGATGCTTTTCAAATACCCGTACCAATCCTTCCAGCTCTTCTTTGGTATATACGCTGCCCGTGGGATTGCAGGGCGAAGAAAACATAAATAGTTTGCTTTTGGGCGTAATAACAGCTTCCAATTCTTCCGGCGTGATTTTGAAGTCGCTGTCGATCGTAGCGTTAATGAATACCGACTTACCTTCCGCGAGTGTCACCATCTCGGAATAGGAAACCCAATAGGGGGTTGGAATGATCACCTCATCGCCTGGGTTAATCAGCGTTAAGATGGCATTGGAAAGCGATTGTTTCGCTCCCGTCGAAACGACAATTTGAGAGACATCGTAATCCAAGCCATTTTCATTTTTTAGCTTATTGACAATAGCCTTCCGCAGTTCCGGATAACCCGGTACCGGAGAATACCGCGTATAATTATCGTCAAGTGCCTGCTTGGCAGCTTGCTTTACGTGATCCGGTGTATTAAAATCAGGCTCGCCTACACTGAGGCTGATTACGTTAATGCCTTTAGCCGCCAGTTCGCGACCTAATTTGGTCATTTTCAAGGTTGCTGATTCGGAGAGATTGTTTATCCGTTTCGAAAGAATAGAAGATGTACTCATGGTGCGCAAACTTAGGTAAATTTGTAACATTCTCCAATTTTTTACGTAGAATCTGACAGATGAAAATAGAAGCAATCTTGGGTTTGAATCACACAACTATAATCCTAATTTTGATGCGGTTTGCATCTTGCATCCACTTACCGGATAAATTGCATAACGAACAGGGTTTACGATAACACCCCAGTAAATTGAACAAACAGAAAAATATCATCCGGTTGGCACTGGCTACAGGTGTTTTATTAATGCTTGTAAAATTCGCAGCCTATCTGCTGACCAACTCGAATGCTATATTGACCGATGCGATGGAAAGCATTGTCAATGTGGTAGCTTCCGGGTTTGCTTTCTACAGCATCCACCTTGCTGCCCGTCCGAGGGACCAAAACCATCCCTATGGGCATGGAAAAGTGGAGTTTTTTTCCGTGTTTTTGGAAGGAGGGCTGATTTTCATTGCGGGGGTTCTGATTCTTGGTAAAGCAGTATATAACCTGTTTTTCCCGGAAACGCTAGGCAACCTATTAGAGGGTATTGGACTGGTTGCTTTTACCGGTGTTGTCAATTTTGTGTTGGGTACCTATATGGTGAGGCGAAGCGGGGAGTTGAATTCCCTGACGCTGCACGCCGACGGAAAACACCTGCAAACGGACGCATACAGCACAGTGGGGTTGCTGGTTGGGCTTATCCTTATGTATTACACAGGGTGGACTTGGATTGATGCGGTATTATCCCTGGGGTTAGGTGCCTTCATCCTGTTCAGCGGTTACAAACTGCTCCGCAAGTCCATCGGAGGCTTGATGGATGAGTCGGACGTCGAACTGGTCGGAAAAGTAGCCGGTATTTTGCAGAAGTACCGGAGGGATGATTGGATTGATGTGCACAACCTACGGGTGCAACGTTACGGTCATGAACTACATATTGATTGCCATGTTACGTTACCCAATTACTATAATTTAAATAAAGTACATGATGAGGTGTCTGCTATTGATGGTTTGATTAATAGTCATTTACATGCAAATACTGAATTATTTATTCATGCAGATCCCTGTATACCGACCTGTTGCCACTATTGCCGGGTCAAGAACTGCCCGATTCGCAGTGAACCCCAACAGAAGGATATACGCTGGAATAAGGCAAACATCAGTGAAAACAAGAAACACTTTTAATTATAATCATTCTCTCTCTAGTTTCTCCTTGTAAGATTTCAATTTTTCTTTTTGATTTTCGGGTAGCTTTGGAAATTCAGGTTCCATTTGTTTCAATGTCTCTACGATAATTTTGCCAACTGCATATCGGGCAAACCATTTTTTATCTGCGGGAATGACATACCAGGGGGAAGCCGGAGTTGCGGTGGAAGCAATTGCAGTTTCGTATGCGCTCATATACGCGTCCCAATAGGCCCGTTCGTCGATATCAGACGCTGAGAACTTCCAGTTTTTATAGTTATCTTCGATCCGGTCAAGAAAGCGCTTCTTCTGTTCTTCTTTGGATACATGGAGAAAAAACTTAATGATTTTGGTGCCATTTCGATGCAAATGCGCTTCAAATTGGCGGATGCTTTCGTAACGATCTTCCCAAAATTCAGCATTAAAGTCTTTCACATTGCGGTAGCCCGGTATTCGTTCGGATAAGTTGTATTCAGGATGAACCCTGCATATCAGGACATATTCATAGTGTGACCGGTTATGAATACCTATGCGGCCTCTTTCAGGCAGTGCTTTATAGTGCCGCCAAAGGAAGTCGTGTTCGTAATCATTGCTGGTAGGTTGCTTGAAACTGAATACCTGGCATCCCTGCGGATTGACGCCGCTCATGACGTGTTCGATTGCTCCGTCTTTGCCGGCTGCATCCATGGCCTGAAGGATAACCAGCAAGCTTTGCGAATCTTCGGCATACAGCCGTTCCTGGTATTCCTTTAACTCCGTCTGGAAATCGACCAAATCTGCCAGCGCTTCTTTTTTTTCCATGGATCCCGGGTCGTCCGTTTTGTAATTTTTCAGTTTAAATGCTTTTCCGGACGTCACACCAAATTTTTCAATGACATTTGCCATATAATACGATTGAAGATAAAGTGGTTGCAAAATAGGATTTTATATAAATAAAGCAACAAAATTGTCGCACAATCTGTTGTGCAACCGTATGTTATATCAAAACATTTCGTCATATTTACCCGATGTTTAAGGAAATACGCAACCGCTATATACGTTATTTTGTGATTATTGTTTACCTCTTGGTAATGCTGGTATGTGCGGTGGAAGTGAATTTCTTAGGATTATTCGGCTATTCTCCGACGTCTAGGGATATCGGCAAGCCGATCCAACCTATTGCATCGGAAGTATATACAGCAGATAGTGTGCTTATTGGCCGGTATTTTAAAGAAGACCGGTCGCCAGTGCCATACGATAGCATTTCAACGGATGTTGTCAACGCGTTGGTCGCTACGGAAGATATCCGTTTTTTTAAGCATCATGGGGTAGATTTCTGGGCGCTCTTCTCCAGTATTGTGTCTACTGCACAGGGTGATAAAAGAGGAGGGAGCACGATTACCCAGCAGTTGGCAAAAAACCTATACCGGACCCGCTATAGCCAATCAGTTGGCCTATTGGGCAAGATACCGGGCATTAACATTTTAGTGGTCAAGTTTAAAGAATGGATGACCGCGTATAAGCTTGAAAGCCGATACGGTAAGAAGGAGATTATCACCATGTATCTCAATACCGTATCATTCAGCAACAATGCCTATGGCATCAAAACCGTAGCACGGCGTTATTTCAATAAAGAACCCGGAGATCTGACCGCAGCTGAAGCGGCTGTGCTCATTGGTATGTTGAAGGGGACGACGCTTTATAACCCAATTCGTAATCCTGACCGATCACTGGAACGGCGTAATGTTGTTTTAGCGCAAATGTACAAGGCCGGATTTCTTTCCGAAGCGGAATATACGCATGCGAAGGCTGCCGAATTGGGATTGCACCTGGGTGAAGTTGATGAATTGGGAGCCGGAGATTCTTACCTTCGGACGGCGGTTGAGCGTTGGTTGGTCTCTTGGTGCGAGGAAAACGGGTATGATATTTATGTCGATGGATTGAAAATTTATACCACTATAGACTCACGTATGCAGCGGCATGCCGAAGAAGCTGTGGCCGAGCAGATGAAACCCTTACAACAGCGGCTGGATAATGCGTGGCAGGGAGAGCTGCCCTGGCGGGATACAGAAGGCAATGTGATTGAAGATTTTTTAGAGAAATTGGCGGAGCGGACCCCGTATTACCAGCAACTGGCAGAAAAATACGAAGCTAATCTTGACAGCATCCGCTATTACCTGAATCTTCCGAAAACGATGGAAGTGTTTACTTGGGATGGGCCGAAGGAAGTCCGCTATTCGACATTGGATTCGTTGGCACATTACGCTAGGATGCTCAATGCGGGATTGATGACCATGGATCCATATAATGGCGAAATCAAAGCTTGGGTAGGTGGGATCAATTACCGCTACTACAAGTATGACCATGTCTTTCAAGCCAAGCGTCAAGCGGGTTCTACGTTCAAACCGTTTGCCTATTTGGCCGCATTAGAAGCGGGCAAGTCGCCCTGTGATAAATATGTCGATAAATACGTGCGCATTGCCTATACCGAAAACGGAGAAGATAAAACCTGGGAGCCTAAAAATGCAGATTGGGTGTTCAGCGGCCGCGAAATGTCCCTGCGTTGGGCTATGGGCCGATCGGTCAATTCGATCACTGCGCAGATTACCGAAGAAGTGGGGTGGGATAAAGTGGTTGACGCCGCCCACCGCTGTGGTATTAGCAGTCCCTTAGCCTCGGTTCCTTCGGTAAGTCTCGGATCCAACGATGTCAGTGTGTTTGAGATGGTAAATGCATATGCTACATTTATGAACAAAGGGCGGCGGGTTGAACCCGTGCTTGTATCGAAAATAGTTGATTACAACGGAAAAACAGTAGCTACATTTAAAACAACCGCAAAGCAGGCCATCAGTGAAGAAGTTGCCTGGTTAATGGGTTACATGCTGAGGGGAAGTATGGAAGAACCGGAAGGTACGTCACAGGGACTGTGGGAGTGGGACCTATGGAAAGGTAATAATCAAATTGGTGGTAAAACCGGAACTTCTTCAGATTATGTAGATGGATGGTACATGGGGGTAACGAAAGATTTGGTGACCGGCGTTTGGATCGGCTGCGACGAACGAAGCATTCATTTTAGAAACTCACAGACGGGGGAGGGATCTCGTACTGCGTTACCGGTATTTGGTAGGTTTATGGAAAAGGTTTATCACGATCATGCACTCGGTTATGAATACGGTCCTTTTGCCGAACCAACGGTAGAGATCACCCGGAAATATAATTGTCCCAGCCCCCGTATACCGCGGCCAGACAGCTTATTGATGGATAGCATTTCGCCGCTCCGGCTACCCGATACGCCGTTGGAGGTCCCTACGGACATCGAGGAAATCGGAAAACAACTGGAAAATGCCCCATCCCTGCCAAGTGAAAATGAAAATGACGAAAAATAATATGTTGCCAATAATTAAACTTTTTCACCGATATTCGTTCTAATTTTACATTGTTTTATACACCCGTTTTCCATGACTTACCTTAATCGATTTGTCCGGCTCGTTGCGCTGAATATCTTTGTTCTTACGATCATCGGCTTGACTGCAGTGAATGTTCAGGCTCAATATTTTGGTCAGAATAAAATGCGGTATAAGTCGCTTAAATTCAAGGTTTACGAAACCCCTCACTTTGACCTTCACTACTACTTGCAAAACGATACGGTGGTTAGGTGGTTGGCGAAAGAAGCGGAGGTTTGGTATGAATTACATCAACAGGTATTCAGGGATACGTTTTTGAGAAAGAATCCGGTTATTTTATACAGCAATCACCCGGAGTTTCAGCAAACCACTGCCATACAGGGAGAAATCAGTGTTGGAACCGGCGGGGTAACCGAAGCCTTCAAAAACCGGGTGGTGTTCCCGGTTATGCAGATCAATCATCAAACCCGGCACGTACTCGGACACGAATTGGTGCATGCTTTCCAATACCGGGTATTGATAGAGGGAGGAGATTCCACGCGTTTGGAAAATATCGGAAATATTCCTTTGTGGATGGTGGAGGGTATGGCAGAATACTTTTCCATTGGAAAAAAAGATGCCTTTACAGCCATGTGGATGCGTGATGCGTATCTGAACCATAACATCCCCTCGCTGCGTGCGATGACTGAAAATCCGAATCAGTATTTCCCATACCGGTATGGGCAGGCCTTTTGGGCTTATTTGGGATCTACCTATGGGGATACCGTGATTATGCCTTTATTCAAGGCCACAGCCATGTATGGGTATGAACTGGGTATCAGGCGTGTATTTGGTTACGATGCACAGACGCTATCCAACCTATGGAGGAACAGCATGGAAAATGCATACCGCAATCTGCCCGTTGATACTGCGGTGACGCCCGTAGGCCGATCGGTAGTCAATAGCAGCAATTCGGGGCGGATGAATGTTTCTCCTGCAATTTCGCCGGATGGAAAGCACATGGCGTTTTTATCGGAAAAAAACCTGTTCAGTATCGACCTGTTCCTGGCCGATGCACATACTGGCGGGAACATTAGGAAGCTAAGCAGTAAGCTGACGAATGAAGACATCGATGAGTATAGTTTTATCGAATCGTCAGGAGCGTTTTCGCCGGACAGCCGTAAATTTGCTTTCAGCGTGTTTAGCCGGGGCAAAAGTAAGTTGATGGTTGTGGATGTGGAAACCGGTAGGGAGTTGGTACTGGAGGCCATGGGTGACATTGCGGAGTTCGCCAACATCGCCTGGTCGCCGGATGGCGAAACCGTCGCTTTTTCAGGATTGAAAAATGGCTACAGTGATATTTATCTATATAATATTACGACAAAGAAGCTTACGCAATTAACAGACGATGGATATTCAGATTACCAGCCCAGTTTTTCGCGGGACGGGAAGCGGATCGTATTCAGTACCGACCGGGTATCCCTTCAATCGGATTCGAGAAGTGTAGACATTCCGATGAATATGGCGATAATCGATTTGGAAACGAAGGCCATCACCAACATCCATGTATTTCAGGGAGCCAACAACCTGAATCCACAGTTTTCGGCAGACGACAGTCAGATTTATTTCTTGTCGAACTGCGATGGTTTCCGAAATATGTACCGGTATACATTGGAAGGGGGGAAAGTGGAACGGTTAACCCAGTATTTTACAGGGATCAGTGGGATAACCGAATATTCGCCTGCACTAAGCCTGTCGGCAAACGGTGACGTTCTGTATTCCTACTTCCGCAACAATGCATATTCACTTTATTACGCGAAGGAAGATGAATTTAAAGCGGTTGAAGTGGATCCTTATACAGTCAATTTTGACGCAGCGATGCTTCCGCCGCCACAAAATCTAGGGGTGGACGTAGTTAATGCGAATCTGAATAATTTCAACTTGTTTCAGCGTATCGGTGACAGCCGGATTTCCAACATCCCGTATAAACCAAACTTTAAGCTGGATTACCTGGCAAATAGCGGTATGGGCTTGGCAGTTGGCAGCCGTTATGGCGCGGGGATTGCCAGTGGTATTCAGGGGATGTTTTCAGATATTTTGGGACATAACCAGATTTTTGCTGCGCTGTCCATCAACGGTGAAATTTATGATTTCGGTGGGCAGGTAGCTTATATTAACCAAAAGAGCCGGATAAATTGGGGCGGTGCGGTTTCCCATATTCCTTATATGTCGGGATACTCCTTCTATAGCAACCGTGATGTAGGAAATGGACCTGAAACAATAATTGATACCTACATTATTCGAACTTTCCAGCAACAGGCAGAGGCATTTGGTGCATATCCATTTTCCAGAAATCATCGATTTGAGGTAGGGGGGGCAATTGCCCGGTACAGCTATCGTGTGGACAGGTGGTGGCAAAGTTATTATTATGGCTATGGGGGAAGGGATAAAGTGCCGAACGAGGAAGCAAGTGAAATTTTTGGGGGCAATTTCAACGCATTTGTTATTCAGCAGGTGAACACGTCTTTTGTTGGAGATAATGCAGTATTCGGTATTGCTGCACCTTTGCAGGGGTATCGCTATAGGGTAGGAGCTGAACAGTATTTCGGCGACTATAACTTTACAGCTTATACATTTGATTTACGTAAGTACAACCGGTATCAGCCCATTACGATCGCTGCACGGGCTTATACGTATATGCGTGCGGGCCGGCATGAGAACGCGCTCTATCCCTTGTTTTTAGGGTATCCGCATCTGATACGCGGTTATGAAAGTTCATCATTTAGAAGTTCGCAAGATGAACGATTTAATTTCAACAGCTTAATGGGGACACGCATTGCAGTGTTTAATTTTGAAGTGAGGCTGCCATTTACAGGTCCCGAAAAATTGGCTGTTGTGCGGTCAGGCATGCTGTTTTCAGACTTGAACCTGTTCTTTGATGCGGGCTTGGCTTGGGATAGTAACTCAAAAGTTGCCTTCAGAAGTACACCGAGGTACGTCGAAACGGTACAGGGTCCCGGGGGGCAGTCCGTAGATGTCTATGAACGCATACCTGCATTAAGTGCCGGCCTGTCGTTGCGTGTTAACTTATTCGGAGCGATGATATTGGAGCCCTATTATGCCTTTCCTTTTCAGCGGACAGATGTCCGTTTTGGAACATTTGGACTTAATTTTGCTCCAGGTTGGTAGTGTGGGGTATCCTACTATACGTCTGCGTAATGCGTATTCTGATAGCTGTTGTGTACTATTAGGCAGCTACTTATATTAATAGGAAGCTAATTGCGATAATTTCATACGGAATGGTGTAATTGTGGGTAGCATAGATAAGCTGCCATTGGACATACGGCTGCCCAAATCAATCCAATTGGGGTTGTATCTACGGATAAGGCGTTCCTTTTGCATCCGCGTAAACTTACTCAACTCTTGGAATCTTTTGAGTGCCATCTCCTCGGTGGGGAGTGATTCGTGATATACTAACCGGGAAACTTTTGAACCGGCATCGAAACAAAAACCGGAAAGACATTCATAGCTATTCACGGCCTTATTAAGGTCGTCAGACAGTCCCACGTGTAGGCAGTTACGGTTGCAATCGGTAAGGATGTATATGTATGTATTCATCATGTGAGAAAATATTAACGATTATTTTTTGTACTTGTAAGATTAATTGCTAACTTTATTGGCACAATAATACTAATTTATTTAGTTAATACAAATTTATTTTAAATTTTATGTCTACGATTGCTAATAATCTTAAATACCTCCGCAAAAAAAAGAAACTTACCCAGCAACAGTTTGCGGATGAAATGGGTATTAAACGCGCGTCTGTCGGGGCTTATGAGGAGAGTCGTGCGGAACCTAAGTACGAATTGCTAAAGAAAATTGCCGATTTTTACGAATTGACGATGGACGAACTGGCAAACGAGACAATCAATGACAAGTGGAAACCTACCCCGCGTGGCAATGCAGCCAATGTGCGGGTGTTAAGCATTACGGTGGACGGCGATGACCGGGAAAACATTCAATTGGTACCGGTAAAGGCAAGCGCTGGTTATCTTAATGGATATGCAGACCCTGAATATATTGCAGAACTACCTAAATTCAGTCTGCCGATGTTCCGGCAAGGTACTTATCGAGCTTTTGAAATCAAAGGAGATTCCATGCTGCCGTTGCAACCGGGAAGTGTGGTGATTGCAGAATATGTTGAGAATTGGAGCGACATAAAGCCGGGGCAAACGTATGTGGTTATTTCCCGTAATGATGGCGTCGTATACAAACGGATCGCCTTTAAATACAAGGAGGAAAAGGGGCTGAAGCTGGTGTCAGATAATAAAACATATGAGCCCTATTGGGTTCCCGCTGCCGATATTTTGGAAATATGGAAAGCCAAAGCATATATCAGTACTCAGTTGCCGGAACCCAATCCCGAGCCCACGATGGAAACATTGACGGCCATGATGGCACAAATGCAGAAAACCATCAGCAATGTGGTGGATAAACGGGAATAAGAGGTTCCCGTGGATCACGCGAATGCATAGGCATAATGCAGGGGTTGGCTTGGAGATCGCTTCGGGTCTGCTTGGGTGATGAGACTGTAACGCAAATGGACTTGGTTTGGACTCCAATTGGCACGGCCAAACCAAGTCTGGTCTCAGTACATAGCAAGCGCGGTTCCATTCAGCATTGAGCACCGAAGCGGGACACAAGCAGGGGGCAAGCCCGTGCCAAGAGATACTGGCTTACGATTAGGTTCTGTAGATTTTTATTTTTCAAAGATTTTTACTTATCTTTGCATCATCTTGGAAGAGAGGGGACAGCTATCGTCCCCTTTTTTCATGGTTTTAATTGTAAAGGAATGACAACGTCCATAGAAGATCGGGTTAAGGTGCTGGTAGAGGCAAAAATTGCCGACCGGGAAGACCTGTTTTTGGTTGGGGTAAAAATGCATCCCGGCGGCCGGTTGGAAGTACTTGTGGATGGGGATGAAGGCATAGGCATACAGGAGTGTGCGGAAATCAGCCGTTATGTAGGATTTCAATTGGAAGAGGAAGATGCCATCGACCATGCCTATCGGTTGGAAGTTTCGTCGCCGGGTATCGATACACCGCTTGCTTCAATACGTCAATACAAAAAAAATACAGGCAGGAATGTGCAAGTTGTATTGAACGATGGAACAATAAAGGAAGGGACGTTGTTGGAAGTTACGGATGAGCACATTACCATAAGGGAAAAAATAAAGGAAAAGGGGAAGAAGGCTGTCGAACACCAAAGCACAATCCCATTTGGAAGTATTAAGACAACTAAGGTGTTAATTTCATTTAAATAAAATGAGCAATAATATTAATTTGATTGACTCTTTTCAGGAATTCAAAGAGTTCAAAAACATCGATCGGCCTACCGTTATCAGTGTGCTGGAAGAAGTTTTCCGCAGCATGATACGCAGAAAATACGGAACCGATGAAAATTGCGACGTCATCGTCAACCCAGATAATGGTGACTTGGAGATTTGGCGTACACGGGTTGTGGTAGAAGACGGCTTTTCGGAAGATGACGACCTGGAAATTGAGTTGGCTGATGCCCGTAAATACGATCCCGATCTGGAAGTAGGGGACGATTACATCGAAGAAATTACGCTGGAAAGCTTTGGTCGCCGGGCTATTTTAGCCGCGCGCCAAACCTTGGTCTCAAAGATCCTGGAATTGGAGAAAGATGAAGTATTCAAAAAGTATAAAGATCGGGAAGGGGAGCTGATTACCGGTGAGGTTTACCAGATTTGGAAAAAGGAGACGCTGGTATTGGACGATGACGGGAATGAGTTAATTCTACCTAAAACGGAACAGATCCCGGCGGATTATTTCAAAAAAGGAGATAGCATCCGGGCGGTAGTTCATAAAGTGGAAATGGTGAATGCCAACCCGCGGATTATTATATCACGCACAGCTCCTGAGTTTTTACAGCGTTTATTTGAATTGGAAGTTCCCGAAATATTTGACGGGTTGATTACCATCCGGAAAATCGTGCGGGAACCGGGTGAACGGGCAAAAGTAGCGGTGGAGTCATATGACGACCGCATTGATCCAGTAGGAGCGTGTGTGGGTATGAAGGGATCGCGTATCCACGGCATTGTCCGTGAGCTGAGAAATGAGAATATCGATGTGATCAATTATACAAATAATACCCAACTGTATATACAACGGGCGTTGAGCCCTGCCCGCATCGGTTCAATCAAATTGGACGAAGAACACAAAACGGCTGCGGTATACCTCAAATCTGATCAGGTTTCGCTGGCAATTGGCCGCGGAGGACATAACATTAAACTTGCAGGTAAGCTGACCGGTTATGAAATTGATGTGTACCGCGAAGCCGAGGAGGTGGAAGAAGACGTGGATATTGAAGAATTTGCAGATGAAATCGACGGCTGGATCATCGATGAATTGAAGCGCGTTGGTTTGGACACCGCTAAATCTGTATTGGCGCTCTCTGTAGACGATTTGGTGAGGCGTACGGATCTGGAGGAAAATACGATCCATGAGATCATTCAAGTCCTGCAAGCTGAATTTGAATAATAGGATGCTTTTTTAATTAATTGCCAATAAACGCATAAAAAAGTATACTTTTGTAATCGACACAATAAGGAGATAAATAAATTAGATGTCAGAAGGAAAGAGCATAACATTGCTGAAAGCAGCAAAAGAGTTGAACATTGGTATTGGTACGGCTGTTGATTTTCTGGTTAAAAACGGTTACGATGTTGAACCCAAACCCGGAACCAAGTTGGACAGCGATACTTACGATGTTCTTCTACGGGAATTTCAGGGGGATAAAATCGTGAAGGAAGAGGCCAACCAGATTATCATTGGCAAAATCCGCCGTGAGGAATCCCCTGCTGAGCCTGTTATGCCCAAACCGCAACGAGATAACGACACTGAGGAGATTTTGATTAAGAATACAGGTGCATTTACGCCGGATCTCCGTCAAGCGGCTGAACCGGAGAAACCCCGGGAAAAAGAGCCTGAAAAAACCGACGAGAAGCCACACGTATCCGGGATGAAAATTGTCGGTAAGATCGATTTAGATAACCTGCGGGGAGGAAGACCCCAAAAGGATACTCCAAAGGAAATTAAAGAAGAAGAAACGCCGCAGGAACCTGTTCAAAAAGCAGACGAGCCCGAGGTGAAAAAAGAGCCCGTAGCAGACCAACAATCACCGAAGGCACCCGAGGCTCCTCACGAAGAGAAAGAAGTGGAAGCCAGCAAACCTGTCGTAGAAGAAAAGCAAAGGGAGCCCGAAGTGTCGAAAGCGGCACCCCAAATAACCACTCCGCAGCCTGCAAAGGAGCAGACCCCCGAGCCACAGAACGAGGTAATCCGGGCACGTGCTCAGCGTTTGGCAGGACCGAACGTAGTGGGACGTATTGATTTGGCAGCTCATCAACCCAAAGAAAAGCCGGTTGCTTCTTCTTCGAGTTCATCGGGTGTTGCAGCGCATGACCACAAGCGTAAGCGTAAGCGCAAGG
The DNA here is from genome assembly GCF_014642075.1 of Parapedobacter defluvii. GTDB lineage: Bacteria > Bacteroidota > Bacteroidia > Sphingobacteriales > Sphingobacteriaceae > Parapedobacter > Parapedobacter defluvii. The sequence continues at coordinate 38,928 of NZ_BMIK01000027.1, forward strand.
ATAAAGCGAACATGCCCCAACGCCCGGGAACTAATGTGCCTGCACAAGGGGGTGGTAAGGGGCGCCCGGATTTCAAGGGCAAACCCAGGCATGCAACGGAAACGAGGGAAGAGCCATCTGAAAAGGAAATCCAAGATCAAATAAAAGCTACACTTGCGCGCCTTAGCGGAGCGGGTAAATCGGGTAAGTTTGCCCAACGTGCGAAACTACGCCGTCAAAAAAGGGACGACATTGCGCACTCAGCGGAAGAAGCTGCGTTGGAACAAGAGGCATTGTCCAAGATACTCAAGGTAACCGAGTTTGTGACGGCAAATGACCTGGCTAATATGATGGGGGTGCCTGTAACTCAGATCATTGCAACCTGTATGAGTTTAGGTCTGTTTGTATCCATCAATCAACGGTTGGATGCAGAAACCATTGCCATTGTAGCGGATGAATTTGGTTATGAAATCGAATTTGTTAAACCGGAAGATGAAGAAAATACAGAACTTGAAGAGCCCGATAATCTAGCTAACCTAATTCCCCGGGCACCGATCGTGACCGTTATGGGACACGTGGATCATGGTAAGACCTCGTTGCTTGACTATGTTCGGAAAGCCAATGTAATAGCCGGCGAAGCAGGTGGAATTACGCAACACATCGGAGCTTACGAAGTAACACTTGATGACGGGCGGAAGATTACCTTCTTGGATACACCTGGGCACGAAGCGTTTACTGCCATGCGAGCCCGCGGTGCACAGGTAACGGATATTGCCATTATCGTGATCGCAGCAGACGATGCTGTGATGCCGCAGACCCGGGAGGCAATTAACCATGCGCAAGCAGCCGGTGTTCCGATTGTGTTTGCATTTACGAAGATTGATAAGCCGGGTGCCAACGCCGATAGAATCCGCGAGCAGCTTTCAGCCATGAATATTTTGGTAGAAGATTGGGGAGGCAAGTACCAATGCCAGGAAATATCCGGTAAAACGGGTCAGAACGTAGACCTGCTGCTTGAAAAAGTACTGCTCGAGGCAGAATTGCTCGAATTGAAGGCAGATCCGAAGAAGCGTGCCGTAGGATCTGTTATCGAGGCCAGCCTTGATAAAGGGCGGGGTATCGTTACTACCGTATTGATTCTGTCGGGATCACTTCGGGTGGGAGCACCTATATTGGCAGGTTCTCACAGCGGGAAAGTGAAAGCTTTATATAACGAACGTGGACAGAAAGTAACGGAAGCAGGCCCATCAACTCCTGTGCAGATACTGGGTATGTCAGGCGCACCCACGGCAGGGGATAAGTTTTACGAGATGGAAAGCGAAGCAGAAGCACGGCAGGTTGCCAATAAGCGGCTGCAGCTGCAACGTGAGCAGGGATTGCGTACACAGAAGCATATTACACTAGATGAAATAGGTAGACGGTTGGCGATCGGAAACTTTAAGGAACTGAATGTAATTGTTAAGGGAGACGTGGACGGTTCCATCGAAGCGTTGTCTGACTCCCTACTCAAACTTTCGACCGAGGAAATCCAGGTGAATGTTATCCATAAGTCCGTGGGACAGATTTCGGAGTCCGATGTACTGTTGGCTTCTGCTTCCGATGCAATTATCATCGGCTTCCAGGTAAGACCTTCTACCGGTGCCCGCAAACTGGCCGAACACGAACAGATTGACATCCGCTTGTATTCGATTATCTACGATGCCATTGAAGAGGTGAAAGCGGCCATGGAAGGAATGTTAGAGCCGAAATATGAGGAAAAAATTGTGGCTAACGTGGAAATCCGTGAAACCTTCAAAATCAGTAAGGTGGGAACCATCGCTGGGTGTATGGTGTTGGATGGAAAAATTAACCGGAATCATAACATTCGGATTATCCGTGATGGAGTAGTGGTACACACCGGACAGCTGGCTTCACTGAAACGATTCAAAGATGATGTGAAAGAAGTATCCACAGGTTATGAATGCGGATTAAATATTCAGAATTTCAACGATATAAAAGTTGGAGATATCATAGAGGCTTACGAACAGGTTGAAGTAAAACGTAAGCTCTAAGGTAGCCTCCAATTTGCGGAGGAAATAGCATTGATTAGCGTTGCTCGTGCCAAACCCGGCGTCAAGAGCAACGCTTTTTTGTTGGAAGACGTGTGGATTTCCCAACGCAGATCAAAAAAAGTTTTCCACATGAAATTACCCTTCATAGTGTAATATTTACACGATATGTGTGTTTTTTAGGGATAGCGCAACTCCATCTTATGATGAATTGCCTATTGGAAACCGTCAAAAAACAGCCAAACATTTTGCATTTAAACAAAAAGGCACTAAATTCAGCCACCAATTTTTGATTGATTATAGCTGAAATGTCTGTTAAATCCTTATTTTTCGCTAGTCTGTTTTTGACAAGCAATGTAGTAGCTCAGGAAGATTTTAAACCGTATACGCAACAAGTTGAAGGCACTTCGCTTAGTTTTACCATGGAGGCAATTCCCGGAGGGGAATTCTCAATGGGCAGCCAGCAAGGAAATCCGGACGAGCAGCCGGTGCATCAGGTAAAGGTTTCCCCTTTTTGGATGGGAACGTATGAGGTTACATGGAACTTGTTTGAACCCTTTGTATATAAAGATTTCGAGCGGGTGCAGAGCGGAGGAAATGTTCCTTCGGAAGTTGATGCAGTTACCCGTCCCACCAAACCGTATTTGGATATGACATTTGGTATGGGAAAAGATGGGCATCCCGCATTGGCAATGACTCAATACAATGCGATCCAATTCTGTAAGTGGTTGTATGTACGTACCGGCGTGTTTTACCGGCTACCTACGGAAGCCGAATGGGAATATGCCTGCCGCGCAGGAACTAATACCGCGTATTATTTTGGTGATGACGCCTCACATTTGGATGAATATGCCTGGTATAAGGACAACAGCGGGGGTAAAACCCATGAGGTAGGACAAAAAAAACCGAATGCGTGGGGACTTTATGATATGCACGGAAATGTGGCTGAATGGACATACGATCAATACATTGAAGATTTTTACCGGCAATTTGATGGGAAAGTTGCAGACAATCCGGTTGCCATCCCTGAAAAACTGTACCCGCATACCATCCGGGGAGGCTCATTCGAAGATGGGGCTAAAGACCTACGGTCTGCATCGCGTCTGCCTTCCGACCCCTTTTGGAAGCAGTTAGATCCGCAAATTCCCAAGAGCAATTGGTGGTTTCCAGAGGCTCCTTTTATAGGCATCCGCCTGGTACGTCCGCTGAATCCACCGTCAGAAGCCGAAATCATGGCTTACTACGACAAGGCACCGATAGAAGATTATTGATTTTTAACCATAGATAAACGAAAACAGAGATGGATACAAAAACCGTAGGCGGGCAACGCCGGGAATTTCTAAAAACCTCGGCTGTATTGGCTGGTGGTGCAATGCTTAGTGGAATACCGTTCGTAGGGGCACATGCAAGTGTAGACGATACGATTAAAGTCGTACTTATAGGATGCGGGGGGCGCGGCACCGGTGCAGCGTTTGACGCCATTGCCTCTGGAGCTAATATCAAGATAGTTGCACTTGCAGACGCGTTCAGGGACCGGCTGGATGAAGCATACACGAAGCTATCGGAGCGCCACTCGGACAAACTGGACGTGCCGGAAGATCACAAATTCGTGGGTTTTGATGCGTATCAAAAGGCAATTCCATTGGCAGATGTGGTTATCCTGGCTACTTCTCCCGGATTCCGGCCCATTCATTTTGAAGAAGCGGTGCGGCAGGGAAAACATATTTTCATGGAAAAACCCGTCGCTACCGATATACCCGGTATACGGAGGGTGTTAAAAGCGGCAGAAGAAGCAAAACGTAAAAAACTTAATGTGGTAGTTGGGTTGCAACGCCGCTATCAGGCTAATTACCGCGAGGCGATAAAGCGCATACAGGATGGTGCCCTCGGCGATATTGTATCGGGGCAGGTTTACTGGAACAGCGGTGGGGTATGGGTACGTCCACGTACACCTCAGCAAACTGAAATGGAATACCAGATGCGTAATTGGTATTATTTCAACTGGCTTTGCGGAGATCATATCGTTGAGCAGCACGTGCATAATATTGATGTAGCCAATTGGGTCAAAGGAAGCTATCCGGTATCTATCCAAGGTACCGGTAGCAGGGCATGGCGGACGGGCAAAGACCATGGAGAAATTTACGATAATCATGCCGTTGAACTTACATATGCCGATGGTTCGGTTATATACAGCCAGTGCCGGCATTTTGAGGGGACATCCAACCGTGTGGATGAAACGTTCCAGGGCACCAAAGGGCGGATATACTTGTCGGCAGCAAACGATGCCATCCTGTGGGATGCAAAGGGCAATGAGCTGTATAACCATCCTAAACGAGGTAATGCAAATCCGTACCAACATGAACACGTTGAACTGTTTGATGCCATTACAAAGGGAGAATACAAATTTGACAACGCAGAATACGGTGCCTATAGCACACTTACGGGAATTATTGGCAGATTGGCTACTTATTCCGGTCAGGTTATCAAATGGGAGGATGCACTGAAATCCAATGTAGATTTAATGCCTGAACGTTTTGCTTGGGATGCGTTGCCAAAGGTGCTACCGGATGAAAATGGATTATATCCCTATGCAATACCTGGGCAAACAGTGGTATTGTAGTGAAAAGAAGGTGGCGAGGGCTGTTGGCAGGGGGTGCCTGTTATCTTTTTTTAGCGGGCACAACCACGGGGGAACTGTCAAAGTATACGATCCGGGGATATGCACAAGGCACAGATTACACGATCACGTATTATGCAGCTGATAGTTGCATCCGTAAAAATACGATAGATAGTGTGTTGCGTGTTATTGACACCTCAATGTCGCTGTATAAGCCCTATTCGCTTATCAATAAAATAAATGCCGGTGGAAAGGGACGTTTTGAATTAGATAGCCATTTTTATAACGTACTCAAAAAGTCTTTTGCCATATACCGGGATAGCCGTGGGATTTTTGACATTACGGTGGCACCATTGGTACAGCTTTGGGGGTTTGGGGTTAAGCCTGTCGATCATTTTCCCGATAGCAATGAAGTACGCCATGTAATGGATTGTGTCGGAATGGACAAGATACGGCTCAAACGATACCAATTGCGCAAGCAAAGTCCATGTGTACAAATTGATTTAAATGGAATCGCCCAGGGATACAGCGTGGATGTGTTAGCTGAGCTTTTGGAAAACGGGGGGGTAGCACACTATGTGGTAGAACTTGGTGGCGAATTGCGGGTGAAGGGTCCAAAACCAGACGGGTTGCCGATGCGGATTGGGATTGAACGTCCTTCTGACGATGGGAGCAATGGTGTGGGAATCAGCGATGTCATGGAGATACGTGAAGGGGCGATCACAACCGCCGGAAATTACCGGAAGTTTTTGCAGGACGGCAAACGCAAGTTTTCGCATCATATCGATCCCAAGACAGGCTATCCATTTAATACGGGAATTATCAGTGCGACAATCTATGCAAAAGATGCCATTACGGCTGATGGCTACGACAACGTGATTATGGCGATGGAAGCAGGGGAAGCGATTCGTTTCGTAGATAAACGCAGAGACATGGAGGTTTTTGTGATTTACAAAGACAGGTCGGGAATGGTGCGGGACACCATGAGTGCCGGATTTAAAAGATTATTAGCTAATTAACAAATGAGGTCTGGTATGTTCAACACCTGATGAAAAAAGGGGTGATGGACATACAGATTTCATTAGACCATTAAGTACAATTTTATTCTTATGAAGAGAGCTCAATTTATCCGAAATTCACTATTGGCAACGGGAGCGGTTGTTGGTGGTACCTCATTGTACGCACAGGGAGATCGTACAGTCAATGGGCAAAACAATAAACCCTTCAACCTGAATTATGGCCCTCATCAAGGTCAATTTGAGAACCATGCAGGGAAAAGCATACTCGACCAAATTCAGTTTGCTTACGACCATGGTTTCCGTGGAATTGAAGACAATGGCTTTTCAGGGCGCTCGGTAGCCGAACAGGAGAAAATAGGCAAACTGTTGGCCAAGCTGGGAATGTCCATGGGTGTGTTTGTCCTTGACAAAGGGGGCAACGGTGCCAACACCTTAACGGCTGGGAAGCAAGAATATGTGGATATTTTTCTGAAAGGATGCCGCCAAGCTGTCGAGTTAGCAAAACGGTGCGGGGGTAAATTCACCACGGTTGTACCGGGAGATTTTGCACGTAACCTGCCGTTGGATATCCAAACGGCAAATGTGATTGAAGCGTTAAGGCGCGGTTCCGAAATATTGGAACCACATGGGATCATAATGGTGTTAGAGCCCCTGAGTGATACCCCTGACCTTTTCCTGCGTACTTCCACGCAGACATACCTGATCTGTAAAGGCGTAAATAGCCCTTCCTGCAAAATTTTGTACGATGTTTACCACATGCAGCGCAACGAAGGCGACTTAATCGCTAATATTGACCGTTGCTGGGATGAGATTGCCTATTTTCAAACCGGAGATAATCCAGGAAGACGTGAGCCTACGACCGGTGAAATCAATTATAAAAATTTGTTTAAGCACATTTATGATAAAGGATACCGGGGTGTGGTAGGGATGGAGCATGGTAAATCTGTAGACGGCAAAGAGGGCGAAGTAAAACTGATCGCTGCATACCGAGAAGTGGATAATTTTCTGCAATAGCGGATGAAGACGACCATAAGAATCAAACTTTCTTTTATGATGTTCCTCGAATTTTTTATTTGGGGAGCATGGTTTGTAACGTTGGGTACGTTTCTGAGTCAGAACCTTCATGCATCAGAGCTGGAAAAAGCCAATATATTTTCTACCCAATCGTTGGGAGCGATTGTAGCCCCATTTATTATCGGGCTGATTGCGGACCGCTATTTTAATGCAGAGCGGATCTTGGGTATACTGCATCTGATCGGCGCATTTTTGATGTATCAGATGTACACTGCGCCCAGCGTGGGTATGTTTTATCCCTATGTATTGGTATATATGATTTTATACATGCCTACACTGGCATTGGTCAATTCCGTTTCCTTTCGGCAGATTTCCGATCCGGAAAAGCAATTCTCTTCCATACGGGTTTTTGGTACCATCGGTTGGATTGTTGCGGGGCTATCTATTAGCTATGTCTTCAAGTGGGATGCAGGAGAGGGAATGTTGAAAAATACTTTTTTGATGGCCGGTGTTGCTTCGCTTGTATTGGGCTTATTTAGTTTCGGCCTCCCCAAGACCCCTCCGGCTAAGCGGTCTGCAGAAGAGAAAAGCAATCTATCACAGATATTGGGATTGGATGCAATAAAGCTGCTGGGCAATCGAAACTTTTTGATGTTTTTTTTGTCGTCCGTCCTGATCTGCATCCCACTGGCTTTCTATTACCAATATGCCAATCAATTTCTAACTGAAACGGGACTGGCGAATCCCACCGGCAAGATGACGATCGGTCAGTTTTCAGAAGCTTTTTTCCTGCTTTTGCTTCCTGTATTTTTTAGTCGATTTGGATTTAAAAATACCATTATGCTGGGGATGTTGGCCTGGGCGGTACGCTATCTGCTGTTTGCGTACGGAAATGCAGGAGAACTCTCGTACATGTTGATTCTTGGAATCGCGTTGCACGGTATATGCTATGATTTTTTCTTTGTGTCCGGTCAGATCTATACGGATGCAAAAGCTGGCGAGCGGTATAAGAGTTCCGCGCAGGGCTTAATAACACTTGCAACGTACGGTGTGGGGCAATTAATCGGATTCTGGGTAGCTGGATTTGTCAGTGAATATTACCAGACAGCTCCTACAAATGCCCCCTTTTGGCAAAATGTCTGGCTGGTTCCCGCCGTCATTGCCGCGGTGGTACTGTTCCTATTTGCGAAATTCTTCAAGAATGAGCCAACCAAACCAAAGCCCTCGGTATAATGGACAATAATAAAATTTGAATAATAACGTCATATATTATACCTTTAGGTAGCAAAAGCATTGACTAATAAAACTAAAACAAAACTATAACAAACTATGGCAGATAATGTATATGATGCGATTGTTATCGGATCAGGAATCAGCGGGGGATGGGCAGCGAAAGAACTGACGCAGAAAGGGCTGAAAACCATTATGTTGGAGCGTGGTCGGAATGTGGAGCACGTAAAAGATTATCATGCAGCAACCAAACATCCGTGGGAATTTCCGCACCGGGGCGGGCGCACGCAACAGATGATTGAAGACTATCCTGTTTTGAGCAGGGACTATCCGTTGAATGAAAAAAATCTTGACTTCTGGGTCAATGAAAAGGAAAGCCCGTATGTCGAAATAAAGCGCTTTGACTGGTACCGGGGATACCATGTAGGGGGGCGCTCATTGATGTGGGGACGACAGAGCTACCGACTCGGCGATTTGGATTTCGAGGCAAACCTGAAGGACGGGCATGGTGTAGATTGGCCCATCCGCTATAAGGACATTGCTCCTTGGTATAGCTATGCGGAGAAATGGGCGGGTATCAGTGGTAACCGGGATGGATTGGATGTGCTGCCTGATGGAGATTTTCTTCCACCCATGCAGATGAATGTGGTTGAAAAGGATTTGGCCGCCCGAATCAAAGAACATTACAAAGGGAAACGGCATTTCATTATGGGACGTGTGGCCAATCTTACCGTGCCCCATGAAGGGCGTGTGAACTGCCAATACCAGAACCAATGCTGGCTCGGTTGCAATTTTGGTGCCTATTTCAGTACTCAGTCATCTACGCTACCCGCCGCAGTAGCCACGGGCAACCTTACACTTCGCCCGTTTTCTATTGTAACACGTATCCTCTACGATAAAGACACGAAGAAAGCCAAAGGTGTAGAAGTGCTTGATGCGGAAACGAATCAAACCTATGAGTACTTTGCAAAGATTGTATTTGTCTGTGCATCTGCATTCAATTCTACGTGGATTTTAATGAACTCAGCCACCGATGTATGGGAAGGTGGATTGGGCAGCAGCAGTGGTGAGTTAGGACACAACGCCATGGACCATCATTTCCGTTGCGGAGCAGGGGGACGGGTGGAAGGATATGAAGACAAATATTATTACGGGCGCCGTGCCAACGGACTGTACATTCCCAGGTTCCGTAATGTCGGTGATGATAAACGTGATTATGTCCGTGGGTTCGGTTACCAGGGATCAGCAAGCAGGGGACGTTGGAGCGGAGAAATTGCTGAAATGAGTATCGGAGGTGAATGGAAAGACGCGATGTGTGAGCCGGGTAGTTGGTCCGTAGGCTTTACAGCTTTTGGAGAAACCCTTCCATACCATGAGAATCGCATTTCCCTTGATAAAGAAGTAAAAGACAAATGGGGGCTGCCAGTATTGGCCATGGACATGGAAATCAAGGAAAATGAGCATAAGATGCGTAAGGATATGATGGACGATTGTGCGGAAATGCTGGAAGCGGCCGGTGTAAAGGATGTATCTACCTACGATAATGGATACGGTTTTGGCCAAGGTATTCATGAAATGGGAACAGCCCGGATGGGAAGAGATCCCAAAACCTCGGTATTGAATGGAAACAATCAGGTGTGGGATGCATTGAATGTATTTGTAACAGACGGTGCCTGTATGACATCGGCATCATGCGTAAATCCGTCGCTTACATATATGGCTTTAACCGCTCGTGCCGTAAATTTCGCGACGGAAGAATTGAAAAAGGGGAACCTATGATGCGCGTGATATGCGCATATTAATTGGACTTTAAAAACAAAGAAGCATGAATAGAAGAGAAGCTTTGGCAAGGGTAGCATGGATTATGGGAGGAGCTGTTGTCGGTGCCAATTTATTTCTGGAAGGATGCACACGTACTGCATCCAAAAATGTAGAAGGCTTATTTGATCCTGAAACCGTGGATTTTCTCGGTGATGTAGCGGATACCATATTGCCACCAACGAGTAGCCCGGGAGCGAAAGAGGCAGGTGTAGGCGCATTTATCCCGGTTATGGTAAGAGATTGCTACACGAAGGAAGAACAGGATGTCTTTATTGACGGCTTAGGTAAGATAGAAGATGCGGCTAACGCGAAATTCGGCAAGAAGTTTCAGGAATTGAGCGCGACGGAACGTACTGAGTTGCTGAATGCAATTGATAGGGAAGCGAAGGATTATCAGAAAAATAAGGACAGCAAAGATCCCAATCACTATTTTAACCTATTTAAGCAGTTAACATTACTTGGTTTCTTTACATCAGAATTGGGCGCAACCAAGGCGCTGCGCTATGTACAAGTTCCCGGAAGATTCGATGGCGATTATCCCTATAAAAAGGGAGACAAGGCATGGGCTACCTAAACGAAAAAATCAATTATTGAGATCATGTAACTGCAATTTTTCATACCCGTGGTTGTGATTCCACGGGTATTTTAGTAGTATTGTTTATCGAAATAAACAATCAATATGATAAGTGCAGAATTAATACCCAAGGAAGACATTCCAAAGTATAAATTAACACGGGCATCGGAAGACCATTCAATGGAGCTGCAGGATAAATTACGAGGTGCCTTGCGGTTAGGGAACGAGTTTAAATCTAAGGCTGTCATTACTTTTCAAACATTGGATGGACCCAAGCGAGTGGAAACAACCGTTTGGACACTTACTGAGGATTCCTTACAGCTTAAAAATGGTGTGGTGTTACCCTTAGGCAGTTTGTTAGATATCTCTTATTAAAATAGCCGTTTGTGGATATGTCTACATATCTCTAATAGGCATTCTTTTGTTTGCAATAAATCGGAAATATCTACCGCGTCTTAAAAAGGCGCGGTTTTTTATTTGTCGTATTTTTGTCGTTCATATACATTTTTTTGTTGTTTGCATGCAATTGCTTTTTTGTCCCTGTTTGACCACGTAATTTTGAGCCAAATCAGATTGACAACGGGCTTAGCAGCATGAAACATAATATCTTTTTGACGTACAGTCACGAAATTGTCGGTGTCGCCATGAAATGGTTAGTACAGCAACATTTTCCCCTATCAGCTATCGGCGAAGCCCAGAATTTTCAGGCAGCGCTCAATGACTTACCCAAAAAAAAATATGATTTAGTCGTTTTAGATGCAGAGATCGGTGACAGCACCCATGTATTGGGTACAGTAAAGCATATTAAATCCATAAGTCCACAAACCCGTATACTTATTTTCTCCGAGCTCGACGAAGCGGTATATGGGCCCAAATACCTCGCATTTGGTACCAACGGTTTTTTACCCAAAAAAGCGGATATAGCGAATGTTGTTTTGGCATTCAAGACGGTACTCCGTGGTGGACTCTTCTTGGGAAGGCAACAGGATGAGGTGAGATCTGTAGAAAATGATATGACTTCAAACAACCCATTCCGTTTGTTGTCTAACCGGGAAGCTCAAATTGTCGAATCGCTCGTCAGAGGAGAATCCCTGACCGAAATCAGTAGAGCGATGAATTTGAGAGAAACTACTATTAGTACCTATAAAAAACGGGTTTTTGAAAAAATCGGTGTCAAAACACTTTGTGACCTTATAGCAATTTGGAAAATCTACCGATAACCTATCTATTGTAGTTTTTCTTCTACAGAATCTTCTGTTTACATACATTTTCCTGTCGTTCATTTACACTTGGTTGCCGATCGTCAGTTAAATTTTTCTCTTTGTGCGTCAAATGAAAGCAAAGTCGCAATCAGGAGACATATCGGCATCTATCGATTATTCTTAGCAGATTGATTTTGGGGTTGGGAACACAATCATTGATGTCGTCACAAGTGGAATGACAATTTGGGTAATTATAAATTGATATGAGAAACATTATACGTATGAGTGAGGGAATGCTTTTCGGCATACTCATCCTTTTGGGAATACTCTTTGGATCGCTTAACAGTTTTTCCCAGGCACCTAGTCTCGGAGATCCGCTCTTTGTAGAGGATTTCGGCAAAGCAATAACCGGACCGGGAGGCAATGGTACCTTATATACTTATCCAACCAATAATGGAGAGGCTAGCAATATTTTCAGAAATGAGGATATCGATTACATTCAATCATTATTGTTCTATACACCAAATCATGTACCTACTGAATACGGTACATGGGGAGATCCTAATTGGGGCCCAAGATATATTGACAATAATTATAAAATTGGCTCCTACTCAATTGTAACTAATTCCGCAGGATATAAGAACTCTTATTTTTATACGGGTTACGACCACACAACAAATGATGGTACCGGATATATGCTGCTAGTAGACGCTCATTCCTCCACCACATTATATTTTGATCGCATCGTTGAGAATTTATGTGCAGGTACTAAATTCCAGTTTTCTGTTTGGATCAAGGATGTCAATAGAGAAATGAATCAACCCAAACCCAAAATCACCTTGGATATTTATGATAATGACGCATATGAAGCGAACGGAGGTGCCGTTTCTCCCATTGCTACACATACCACGGACGATTCGGATATTCCCCAAAAGAACGTTTGGTATGAGTTGAAAATGGATTTTGATATGCCGGCTAATGTCAGCACGGTCCGATTACAAATTAGAAATGCTGTTGAGGAATTTCGAGGGAATGACTTGGCTATTGATGACATCGCTTTTAGACCCATGGGGCCACCCATTACGCTCTTGAGTAATTATTCTGATGTTGTCTGTGTTGGATACGATGTAACATACGACGTTAAGGTAAGTCAGGGCGCTTACAATTTCTACTACTATCAATTGCAACGTCGTAAGGTTAATGCCGATGGAAATGATACGGAGGGAAATGACTTTGAAAAAGTGGGAAATGCGGTGGGGCCGATTGCTGAAAATCAGTATACGTTTAACTTTCCAGCTTCGTTAGCTGACGACAATTATGAGTATCGCGTGATCGCGGCTGGAGATCCTTTAACGTTAGAGAATAAAAACTGCCGAACAGTATCCAATGCGATTTTGTTGCGTGTGCATAATCATCTACCGATAATTGAAGCTGTGCCACCCACGGTATGTGAAGGGGAAGCATCTATACTTCAGGCTACTATTACAAACGGAACGGAAGTAGAAGATTATCAATTTATTTGGCAATATGCTAATACTTCGTCAAATGGCGAATGGGTGACAATTGAAAATGAGTCGGGTTCCATATTGAATACAGGAGCATTGAAGGAAACAACCCGTTATCGGGTGGAAGCCATACAAGATGATTGTGTCGGGCAAGGATTTTCAGATCCGGTTGAGGTAAAAGTAACCGTCACGCCTCCTCCATCTACTTCAGAGCAATCTCAAATATTCTGTGAGGAAGCTGTTCCAACGATTGCTGATTTAATGGTTGAAGGAACAGATATAAGGTGGTACGATGCTTCCGGTAAATTATTGGATGACACTGAGACATTGATAGATGGGGAAATATATTACGCTACGCAAACAATTGATGGTTGCGAGAGTGCGGAACGCCTTGCCATAACCGTAGGAATTAATCACGTGGATGCAGGAATAATTTCTGGAAGTCAAACGATTTGTCCGGGTACAGTTCCTGTAGTCTTCGCCTCGACAGAAGATGCTCAGGGTGCAGGTGATATCTCCTATCGTTGGGAAAGCAGTGTCGATGAAATTACCTGGAATATTATTGTTGGTGCTACTGAAGCCTTTTATCCTCCTGAAGGTTTGAATCAAAATACGTTTTTCAGACGTGTAGCTGTTTCATCACTTGGAGAATCTGAATGTGAAGCATACACAGAAACAATTGCAGTGACGATTGCTGATAACTGTGATATAACGAGTGAAAAGACAGTCAGTGATGCGAATAACGACGGACTAGCGCAGGCCGGAGAGCAATTAACATATAGTATCCGGATCAATAATAACTATGATAGGGAGATAACTGCGACCGTCACGGATGAAGTTCCCGAACATACTGTTTTTAGTAGCAGTGCTAGTGGTGATTATGATGGTGTTGGTACCATTACTTGGACGGATGTAACAGTTCCGGCACATTCATCGGTTACGGTTGATTTTGTGGTTATCGTTGTAAACAATCTTACCGGTATTAACCAAATTGAAAATATAGCTAGTGTTACGGCTCCGGAGTTGGAAGAACCGTTGACTCCGAGAGTAGATATTACTACGGATCCGGTGAAATCGTTCAGCAGCGAGAAGACGGCTGATAAGTCCGAGGTAAAGGCGGGCGAGGAGCTGACCTACACGATCACGGTTACCAATACGGGTGACGTGGACTATGACGGCATCACCGTCAGTGACGCGATCCCCGCGAACACCACCTACAAGGAAGGCAGCGCGAGTCCATCGGCCACGCTTGCCGATAACAAACTGACCTGGACGGTCGACGTACCGTTCGGTGAAAGCCGCGGGGTGAGCTTCACGGTAG
>NZ_BMIK01000028.1 GCF_014642075.1 Parapedobacter defluvii
AATATCTGGTAGTGCAATCCGAAAAAATGAAAATAATATATTAGGTTTGAAATTAGTTGTCCAACAAAAGGGCAGTATCATAAGGTCTGTAAAAAGTGCTCAGGCGTTTATTCATACAAGATTTGCCTCTAGCGGAGGGACGGAGGTATATTTGGGTGAGTGGCATACGCATCCGGAGGACCACCCTATACCATCTAGGATCGATATTACTGATTTTAAGAAGACAATTCAGATCAGCAAGATTAACTCCGAAACGACTTTAATGATAATAGTAGGGAAAAAGGAATTTTACATCGGAGTTTACAAGTATACAATTCTTATTCAACAATATTCTCGACCAATTCTGAATATCACGAAATGAAACAAACAAAGAATCGAACCATTGTAAATATTTTACTCTCGGCCTTAGTTCTATTTGTAATTGTCTTTTTCCTTTTTTACGGAAAGTATGATTTATTTCGATTCCCTTTTGATGCCGGTGTATGGGGGACTGCATCTGATTGGGCGATGATTTTCGTGACTGCTATAACAGCAGTTTTTATTTATAGAACATTTCAAGCACAAATCGAGGTTTTTCGATTGCAAGAGAGGATTACCAAGTATGAGAGTTTCAACTATACGGAAAAAATTAAACCCATATTTGAACTCATTATTACAAAGAGGGAAGTTGAGCAGGTGGGTAATAACATCGTTGTCAATTATGGTTTCAAGTTAACAAATACAACCTATCCTGCGGAGGGCGTGAAGATCACTGGAATTCTTTTCCCTTATCTTGATCCAGTTATGGAAGTTTTTTGGGAATTTGAGGATTTTACACGACACCCCCGTGATCCAATTGGGCCTATTGATAGAAAACTTGCAGCACTGCCTTTTAAAGATGGCAACTCAAATGAGCCACGTTTTTTTCTACATATTACGTTTAGTTTGAGTTACGAAGATAAAGATGGGAACGAGTATGGCCAAACCATCGAGGTCTATGATAACGAAACGGCTATTAAACGTATAACGCCCGGCCCAATTATCTGCAAATCTTAGTTAGGTATTTTGCTCGTAGATAGCTTTACAAAAGCTAAACCCGTATCTTTACCACCATGAATACCAAACTCCCTAAATTACCCGAGGAAAAACTCAAAGAAATCGAGGCCATCAAACAGGTCATTGTCGACTTCGTCGACCCTGATAAAATTATCCTGTACGGGAGCTACGCAAAGGGTAAGTATGTGGAACAGGTGTACATCCGTGATGGCATCAAGTATTTCTACATCAGCGACTACGATTTGATAGTGGTTACGGATAATACACAGGTAAAGGAATACGAGCTGGCCAATGAATTAGAGGCACGGATTAAAAGTCGTCCCGATATCAATTTTTTCATGTACGACATCAAATTCCTCAATCAGGAATTGAAGAACGGGAATTACTTTTTTGTACCCGTGTATTATGGTGGTGTCCTGCTATATGACAAGGGTGAGACAGCACTTGTGGAACCGGGACCGTTATCTATCGAACAAATCCGGAGGAACGCCCAAGCGTATTATGATTTTTGGATAGATAACAGTGTCGAATTTTTTGAGAGTGCCCAAGATAAATTGCAAAAATCAATAGAAGGCAAAACACGTAATGGTCTTACCCTTTGGTTCCTTTTCCAGACCATTGAATCACTGTATAGTACGATGCTACTCGTTTTTATGGGCATAAAACCTAAATTGCACAACCTGAACAAATACCGTAAATCTGTCAACGCACTTTCCGAGGAACTAAATGTTATTTTTCCTGATGTAAAGGATAGCCACGAACGGCGACTATTCGATTTGCTGAATCGGGCTTACATCGGCGGTAAATATAAAATGGATTTCGATGTATCGATTGCAGATTTGAAGGAGATCAATGAACGCCTCCGAAAAATGCTGGAAATTACCAAGCGCTTATGTTTAGAACGTATCGATAGTCTTAGGTAGTCTCATCATAATTGAAAGTAACCAATTCAGCCAACGTTACCTCCATTGCATCTGCCAAAGCCTTTAACGTAACTAATGAAGGAGAAGATAAGCCCTTTTCCATTTTATGGATATGACTGTGATCCACGCCGGAAAGTTGATCCAGCCGCCTAAGACTTATTTTTTTGCCTGACCTTACCTTTTTACCCTCTCTGATATCCTTCAAATGCTGGCCAAAGGCGATAGAAAATTTCCCTTCGTCGAACTCCATCAGCCAAAAGAGTATAAAAACATGAAAAAATTTGTAGTATAATTTGAATACAAAATATTCTTTATTATATTTGCCCATTACAATTATTGCTTGAATACTTACCTCATTCTTGAGCCCTAAAAAACACTGAAAATGAGGAAATATGAAAGCATCTTTAGTGTCACAAAGCATAAGTGCAGGCTCCCTTTTATCAAGCGGAGGCGGTTTTTTAGGACTCAGCAATGAGAGAAAGGGACCTGCATCTTATATTATTATAAACTTTCCTTTCTTTGTATCCATTTACAACGGGAGTCCCGTCTATGTACCTAATAGACTAACTGCCTATGAACTGTTATTCCCATTAAAACCCAAGAACCCAATTTAAAATATTTAAATCGCTGCCGAAGCACGCCGTCGGCGTTAGTAGTTTTCAAAATATTTCGCCTAACCATATCCATGCACAAATGAAGCAAAAATTACGCTTAGGGAATAGCTATGTCCAAATAATTCATAAATTTAGATACCTAAAAATACAATATTTCAGCCTACTGGCAGTCTCAACGATCATGTGTTTGGAAGCCCACGCACAGCCGGAGCGAAGCGAAGTCCCGACCACGGTCGGGAGCCCTGCTCACCGCTCCGCTGTGTCGTCGGGCAATGATTCCTTTACAGAGATAATCACCGCCAATGCAAAATCCCAATATGGCATACTGGGCATACACGAGGTAGGAGGGAAGATCTACCTGGAGATTCCCGACTCACTCCTTGGCCGCGATATCCTGACGATAAACCGCATAGCCAACGGATGGGCAGGCGATAAACCCTTCGACCCGTTCCTCAATTTCATCGGTTACAGTGGTGATCTCGCTAATGAAAGCCTGTTCCGGTTTGCCAGGGAATCCGATGATGCCATCGTCATATATCCGCTCGATTATTCAAGCAGGGTACAGGCAGATGATGGCACGTTGCGGTTGTCTGCCAATGCCGATGTTCTGCCCGTCCTCCACAGCTTTCCGGTACTGTGCCGCAACAGATCAGACGATGGATCACTGGTGGATGCCACGGAATTCTTGTCGGGGGACAATACCATTATGACCTTTTCCGGTTCGCTGCGTCGTAAATTTAAGGTAGGAGCCATGCAGCCGCAACATTCGGTGGTTTCGGAGCTAGAGGTAACCGATGGCCAGCTGATCACCAGCAGCATCAAAACCTATAGCTACAACAGCGAAACGGTACGGTTGGGCATGCATTCGGTCTGGTTTCTGTTGCCCGTCATTCCCTATGAAATTCGGCAGCCGGACCATCGGGTAGGGTATTATACACAATCAGCCACCGACTACAGTAATCCCTATACGCCGCAGCAAAGCCTGCGTATGGTGAAACGGTGGCGCATGGAACCGCGCCCCGAAGACCGGGAAGCGTATTTTCGGGGTGAGATGGTCGAACCGGCCAAACCACTGGTCATCTACATCGATCCGGCCATGCCGGAAGCATGGGTGCCCTACATGATACAGGGCATCAACGACTGGCAGCCCGCCCTGGAGCAGGCAGGCTTCAAAAACGCCATCCGTGGTGAGCGGGTGCCGCCCGGAATGGAAAGCCGGATGATGGGCGATGCGCGCTATCCGATGGTCTGCTATAAACCGAGCCGCGTAAGGAATGCAACGGCCGAACTCGTTACCGATCCCCGCAGTGGAGAGATACTCAACGCACACATCGCGTGGCATCACGGAGCCATGGCCAACATCATCCAATGGGGTGCGGTAATGGGGGCCATACACAGACCTGAACTGCGCGGGGATAATACGGATACGGCTTTCATGGGGACAATGATCCGCAAAATCATAGCGCATGAGGTGGGCCATGTCCTGGGGCTGGTACATAATTTCGGAGCATCATCCACGGTACAGGTAGAAAACCTCCGTAACTCCGGCTGGCTGGCTACAAACCCTATCAGCCCATCCATCATGGATTACGTTCGTGTCAATTACGTAGCGCAGCCCGAAGATAGCGTGTCCCTGCCGGGATTGATTCCCCGCATCGGGCCGTATGACCGATGGGCCATTGAATGGGGATATCGGATTCATCCGCCGCATGATGGGATAAAGACCTCAATCCTTCTCGAAGAATGGACAAGCAAAAAACTGCATGACCCAAACCTGTGGTATGGCGATGAGGATCGGGTAGACGATCCGCGATGCCAAGCCGAGGATCTCGGGGATGATCCGGTTGTTGCCGCTACTTACGGAATGGCTAATCTGGAACGACTGGCGGACAGCCTTTCTGATTGGAACAGAGGTAAGGGGCATTCCCATTTGCGGTATACCTACTTATTCGACCAATATGCCAACTATGTGAAGCATGCGGCTGTCGCGCTCAATGGCGATGAGGAAAGATGCCGGGCCGCGTTGGCGTTTTTAAATAGGTACTTTTTCACGTATCCGCCCTGGTTTCCGGCGTCCGACCCACAGCGGGTTCTCCCGTCAGAGTTGGAAGGTGCGATGACAAGGCTCATGCGTGAAATAATTCCGCTGCTTCTCGCCCGTACCGCCGGGCGCCCGGATGGTCCTTTTGCTTTTGACATGCAGGATATGCTGTTCGCAAGCGACTCCGGGCCGGCTGCTGCTGCCGCCTTTAGGCGGGGGATGCAGGTAGCCTACACCGAAACACTGACCGGCATGCTTTCCGATAAAGCGGCTGCGGAGTTTCCCACACTGACCCATGAGGCCCGGCTTAGGCTGTCAATGGCAGCGGATGATTTACTTCAGTGGCTGTCGGATGAGCTGGACGTTACCACTGACTTACTACAGAAAACACATTTATCCGCATTAATCCATCAATTAACCAACAAATTAAATTAGCTTATGAACCACTTTTTATCTGCTTTATTATGCAGCGTGGTGCTGTTGTCTCACCATCCCTCGCGCGGCCAGACGTTCTATGACCCGTCTCCGCTAACGGTGCGCATCGGCGAGGCACTCCCGGAATCTTTCTACGATGAGATACATCATGCGGTCGATACCTCCACCGGAAAGGATACGGCCGTCAAACTTTCCGACTACCGGGATAAATTGATCATCCTTGATTTCTGGGCGAACTGGTGCAAACCGTGTATCGGTTCCCTGATAAAACTGGATAGTATAAGCCGGAAATTGGACGACGATCGTTTCGTCGTTTTGGCGGTCACCCAACAGCCCAGGGAGATGATCGAACCCGTACTGGATCGTTTCCATTGGGAGCTGCTTTCCATTGTTTCGGATACGATGTTATCGCAGATTTTTCCCCACGCGGGGTTGCCGCACCAGGTATGGATAAAGGACGGGAAAGTGTTTGCCGTTCCCAAGTGGCACTTCGCCACGGCAGAGAATATCCTGAAAACATTGAGTGGCGAACGCCCGTATATGCTCTCCAATATCCAGGATCTGGCGCTGGATCCCCTGCGGCCGATGTTCAAGGGTACGAATGGGGCAACCGGGCTCTGGTTTGAGCATAAGTATGCCCGCATAGCACGCAACGTGCCGGATTACCGCGTGGAAAGCGTGAAATACGTATTGAAGGGAGATACCACGATCCTGTATTGCAACGCGCAGCCTATCGAGCAGCTTTTCTATCAGGCGTACGAAAAGCAGATTTTTCCGCACCTGGGCTGGGAGGACGGCCAGGGATTGATCTGGCAGATCAGCGACAGCCTGCGGGAGAAACTTTTCGGGAACCGGCCGCAGCTGCTGGCTAGCAATACACCGCAGGACGACTCGGCTTACCTGGCTTGGCGCGATGCGAACCTATACGGCTACGAACTGCGCTATCCGGAAAGGCTTGCGGAAAAGGAGGCCCGGTATTTCATGCAGCAGGATCTGAATGCTTTCTTTGGAACATACCTGGGGCTTAATGCCAAAATTGGCCCCGGACCTAAGCACCGGTACGGCGTGCTCTGCCTATTGGGTACAAAAGCGGAAGCACTGCATCTATTGACCAAAGGCTTGGATGAAGATAGAAAGGCCGATACATCCGAATACCATTTTAAGAATGCACGGTACCACACGCAGTTTGTTTTATCCATGGTGGGGGTGGCGGCCTGGCATGCCAAGGATGGAGGCTTTACAGCTCCGGTGGTAGACAGCACCGGCATAGATGGGAATACGGTTGTCAGCATCCATTTTCCCAAGGCAATGAGAACCGGTTGGACGCTGGCCCGGATTAACCGGGAATTGAAGCGTTACGGCATGTATATCCGGCCGGAAGAGCGGAACGTACCCGTGGTTTATATTACGGAACGAAAGGGTATAAAAGATTTATTGTCAACCTACTAGTGTGAAATCATGAAGAAATATATTTTTAGTTGCCTGTTTATTTGGCTGGTATGCAGCTTTTACTGCGTGGTTGCGCAGCCGCTTTTGGTGGGGCATGTCAGCTCCGATTCCGGTGAGGCCTTACCGGGAGCATCCATTCGCCTTCAGCGCAGCGGGGAGGTCATTCCCGTTGATGCCGGGGGAAATTTCAGGCTCCGGTTGCCTGATGCCGCCGATACGCTGTTGGTTACCCATATAGGGTTTAAGGCGCAGAAAGTGCCGGTCGGGCCTGCGGCGGCAGGCGTGCTGAATATCCGGTTATTGGCCGATGCCAATACCCTGCAGGAAGTGGAAGTGAATACCGGATATTATTCGGTACCCAAAGAACGTGCAACAGGCTCATTTACGCACGTGGGTAGCGACCTGCTCAATCGCAGCGTTGGGCTCAATATCCTCGATCGCTTGGAAGGGGTAACCAACGGCTTGCTTTTCGACCGCCGGAACCTGACAGGAGAAAATGTGGGTGGCGCACCGGACCTGCGTGTTCGTGGGCTCAGTACAATCGAAGCAAACTCTGCACCGTTGATCATTGTCGATAAGTTTCCGTATGAAGGAGATATCTCGGCCATCAACCCGAATGATATCGCTTCAATCACCGTGCTGAAAGATGCTGCCGCGGCCAGCATATGGGGAGCAAGGGCGGGAAATG
Organism: Parapedobacter defluvii; assembly: GCF_014642075.1. Taxonomy (GTDB): domain Bacteria; phylum Bacteroidota; class Bacteroidia; order Sphingobacteriales; family Sphingobacteriaceae; genus Parapedobacter; species Parapedobacter defluvii. The sequence continues at coordinate 7,186 of NZ_BMIK01000028.1, forward strand.
GCGTTATCGTCATTACAACCAAGCAGGGGCATTACGACCAGCCGGCCCGGGTTTCGTTCAATAGCAACGTCAACGTCACCGCCAAACCCGATCTGTTCTACAATCAGGGGTTCCTCCCGCCAGCCACGGTGATGGAAATACAGAAAGATCTTTTCGAACGCGGAGCATATGCTGAGAGCGACCGCACCCGTATACCGCTTTATGCCGAATTGTTGATTGAACGGCGGGACGGTATGATTGGCGATGATGAATTCGAAAGGCGGCAGTCTGCCATGGAGCAACATGACATCCGAAGGGACTGGCTGAATTACCTGGCGAGAACAGGGGTTACGCAGCAATACTTCGCAAGTGTGCAGGGCGGGGGCGGCAACGTTAATTACTCCATCTCGGCGGGGTACGACAACGAACAGGGAAGTCTCGTTGGGAATGGCCGTAGCCGCATGAGCCTGGGGATACAGAATAACTTCAAGGTGAACCGTAAAATATCGGTAAGCGGTTCGGTGTGGTATACCAGTGACACGGAGCGAAATGATGGCATCCCTTTCAGTACCATCGGCAATGCACTTATCTATGAAAGCCTGAAAGATGAAAGCGGGCAACCGAGCCCTGTGAACACCCAGCGTTATCGATATGCTTATCATAAACAGGCAGAAGCTGCTGGCCTGCTGGACTGGATGTACAGGCCGCTTGATGAAGTAAATCTTACCGAAAGCACAAATAGAAGCAGAAACCTGCGCCTGAATGCGGGTATCCAGTATGCGCTTCTGCCCGGATTGGACCTACAGGCTAACTACCAATATACGCTGAGCAATGCCGGCAGCCAACGGATACTCGATAAGGATAGTTACGAGGCACGCGACCTGATAAATAGGCTGACTGATATGAACGGCAACCGCATCATTCCCTATGGAGGTATCCTCGAAATGGGCGCCCCTGTTGAAAGCAATAGTCATTCGGGCCGCGTTCAGGTCAATTACCGCCGCACATTCTCACAGGAGCATGAGCTAACCATGCTGGCAGGTGCAGAGATCAGGCAGTTTTTGTCTGTAAGCGGCTCTGGAATGCGGCAGTACAATTACAACCCGGATACATGGACCAGTAACAGTATTTTCGATTATTCAACCTATTATCCCACACGGCCCTCGGGCAGCATGAGAATTCTGTCGGGCACCAGTGCACCTAATAAGACCCTAAATCGCAACCTGTCTTATTTTGCCAATGCCAGCCATGTTTTTAGGGAAAAATACATCCTGAGCGGTAGTATACGATGGGATGGCAGCAACCTGTTGGGTGTAAAGACCAACCAGCGCGGGGTGGCCCTTTGGTCGATGGGCGGTAGTTGGGAGATCAGCAAAGAAGGCTTTTATCAATCCGGAATGGTTCCGTACTTGCGGCTGCGTGCCACCTATGGCAGTGCCGGGAATATTGATAAAACGCAGAGCTACTACCCAACGATCTACGCGGCTACCGATTATCTAAGCGGGTTGCCCATCGTAGGATTGACCAGCCCCGGAAATCCCTCACTGCGCTGGGAACAGGTCAATACGATCAATATGGCAGTGGACTGGCAAACAGGGGCACAGTTCGTGGATGGCAGCATAGAAGTGTATCGTAAAAACAGCAAGCACCTGCTCGGTGCCAACCTGATGGATCCCACGACCGGAATCATGGCCCATTCAGGGTATAAGATGAATTATGGCGACCTACGGACCGACGGGCTGGACCTCCAGGTAAATTTTCATCCTTTCCGAAGAAGAGTCACATGGGATGCATCCGTCCTTTTGAATTTCAGTCGTAACAAAATCACGTATTTAAATAGACCCGCGCCAGATTACGCTTCTAATTACGTAGATGGAAACATCCCCGAGATGGGCAAGTCTGTGGATGTGCTTTATGCGCTGCCATGGTATGGCCTTAGCCCGGAAAACGGGATGCCGATGGTATTTGTTGATGGCGACCTGTCTACACAGGATTCCGATTATGAACGGTACCTGCGCGAATTAAGCTACGGCGATCTAAGGGTTGCAGGGGTGGCGGTGCCGCCTGTTGCCGGTTCCCTCAGAAATTCGGTATCCTGGAAGGGGCTGACATTCGATGTGCTTGTAGCCTATAAATTCGGGCATGTTTTCCGACGGAACTCCATCGCGCCCGGGCAGGAATTCATGAGTCTGCCTATTTACCATACCGATTATTTCAGGCGTTGGCAAAATCCCGGAGACGAGCGGAAAACGAATGTTCCGGCCGCAGCCCCCAGCAATAACATTTCCAGATCGGAATATTACCTGGATTCCGAGGCGTTGGTGCTGAGCGGGGATGTAATCCGGTTGCAGGATATCAATATCAGCTATACATTTAATGCGGATAGACCGGTACGGCGGGCTTTCCGGAACGTAAAATGTTTTGTCTATGGGCGTAACCTGGGGATCCTGTGGCGGGCTAATAAGGAAGGCCTGGATCCCGATTATCCCGCTACGAATTACCCCGCACCGAAGTATTTTGCTATTGGAATTCAAACGACCTTTTAAACGAATTAAAAATGAAAAGAAAGCCGATTTTGATTTTCGTCAGCGTGCTCTTTCTTGCAGCTTGCGGACAGGAGTTTTTAGATGTGAAACCCGGGGTAAGACAGCGGACTCCCTCATCGTGGGAGGATTATCTCGGCCTTTTGGATAATACCAGTAACATGAACAGTTCTTCCCATGCGCTGGGCATGATTGGAGCTGACGAATACTTCATCACGCAAGACAGGTACGAAACCTTTCCTTCCGGGGTGTTTCATAACTATCAAAAAAGAGCATATACCTGGGAAGAACGGATATTTGAAGGAAATGAAACTTATTTTCTCGATTGGAATGGAGGATATAGCAATATACTTTGGGCCAACCTGGTGCTGGACGGTGTGAAATCGCTCCCTGTTGCAGAAGGGGAGCGTGAGCTGGCAGATATGGTCAAAGGAACCGCGCTGTTTCATCGGGCTTGGAACTTTTACTGCCTCGCCCAATTGTTCTGTCCTGTTTATGGCCAGGGAGATGCCAACACGCAACTGGGTCTGCCTCTCCGCCTTGAGGCGGACGTGACCGTCAACGTTAAGCGGTCTACATTAGAAGCAACCTACCAGCGTATCATCCGTGATTTGGAAGAAGCGGACCCGTTACTCCCAGAGGTTTCGTCCATCCAGTTCCGCCCGGGTAAGGCCGCAGTTTATGCCTTGTTGGCAAAGACGTACCTGCAGATGGGGGATTACAGGCTGGCGTACGATTATGCAGACCGATGCTTAGATTTGAAAAGGGAGTTGTTGGACTATAATCGGATCGACCTAATGTTGCCTGCTCCCTTTTCGCCCAACGGGCAGGATAATCCGGAAATTGTGTTTTTCGCCATCTGCCCCGGCAACACGACTTTCCGGCTATTGCTCACCAGTCATTATATGCAACCGGATACAAACCTTCTGAAACTTTATGGACCCGATGACCTGCGAAGCCGGGCGTTTTTCGAGAAAACGGCAACGGGCGAATTCCAATATAAAGGCAGCTACGATGGGTCAGGTATATACAATTATTTTACCGGACTGGCCATAGATGAAATGTATCTGATCAGAGCGGAATGCGCCGCAAGATTGGGGATGGTTGAGGAAGCCTTGAACGATCTGAATTTCCTACGGAAGCATCGTGTCGAAGCGGATGGGTACACCTTGTTGTCCCACAATGATCCGAAGATCATCCTAAGTTGGATTCTGGCGGAACGCAGGCGGGAACTGGTACTGCGAGGTACTCGATGGGAAGACTTACGACGATTAAATAAAGAGGCTGAGTTTGCCACAACCTTGGTAAGGCGTCTCGGAGAAACGGAAGTTAGGCTGGAACCCGGAAGCGTTCGATATGTATGGCCCCTGCCGGTGGAAGCCGTCAGCCTTGGAGGGTACGAGCAGAATGTACGCTAAAAAACAGGGGCGCTTCAATTGGAGTGCCCCTGTTTGAATTATCGGCTATCTATAGTCAGGGGGCTAGCCGAGCGTATACCGGTGTATTACCAGGGCCGGTATAGGTAGCGCCGAGGTCAAGGAAATCCTGTATGGACGGTGGATTTGCTGTTCCGATACGTTCCTTCAACTCCTCGTATGCCTCCGTGTCCTCAATCGATGACGTATTTAGCAAGACGGAGCAGATTTGCCCTGTATTGGTGGTCAGACAGTCACCGCTCGGAGTCGAGGTAGTGGGTTGTTGCGATACCTTCTGGTCTGAAGGCTGTGTTCCGGTCGCATTGACGGCGAACCACATGTTTCCACCCTGCACGAAATACATTGAACTAATTGTTTTGCTTGCTTGGAGCATGGCTACCGTACGAGCCAATTCCCAAGCCTCGGTGGACTGCTTGATTTCCAATTTATTAACGAAATCTTTCGTTTTCTCGTGAGCCACGCCAACCTGAATGGCCATGAAAAGTACTGCGCCCGACAGCACCCCCGTGATTATGTTTTTCATCTTTTTCATAATCGTAAAAGGCATTTGTTATACGGAAATGCTTACCGTTTTTGTGATAGAAATAATATTGGTTAGTCTGGTGTCGGTAGACTGGGCCGCGGATGCCCGGTATCTGGAGCGGAAACATCCGAAATGCTTTCTGTACGGCCCTGCGCCGGAACAGCGCGTCTCGGCAGTCGTGGACGGATACATGGATTACTCCCTTGCTATATCGTGTGTATTTGTTGGCTTCCCTTGCTGTCTTCATGAGAACAAAGGTAGGGCGGGATCAAGCGCTAAAAATTGTCAATGGCTTTGGAAATACTTGTCATTTATGGGCGGTTTCTTTAATGAAGTGCCCCGGTGTCTGCCCGGTGCTTTTCTTGAAATGTTTGCTGAACGTAGGTACGTCTGCCCAGCCAAGTTTCAGGGCGACGGCAGCAATGGATTCCCCGGCACGGAGCCGCTGCTTGGCTTCTTCTACGCGGCAGTAGCTGATGAATTGTGCAAATTTCTGCGCGTGAAACTTACGGTGAAGCTCGCGTATTCTTCGGGGCGTCGTGGCAAATACCTGCGCGGAAAGCTCGGCACTGGGTGGAGGCTGGCTGCCGTCCATGCTGGACACATAATCTGCTACCCAAAGCCGTACGGTGGCTACCAGTTGGCGGGCTCTGTGCCGGTCGGCCAGCTCGTCGCTATGTTCTTTTATCAACCTGACCATCGGCCCGTTGAGCGCATCATCGAGTGACATGCCACTGCGTGGGGGGGTGTTTAGTAAACGGTTAATCCAAAATAGAACGGATTCCGTGGAAGGGGTGGGACCCAGATAGCGGTATTCATGTGCCATTTCTTTCCTTGAACGGATCAGCTCTTCCATGGGGCTATTGCCCACTACCGGATAACGCGTCACCCAATCGCCCTTGGGTACCACCACAGCCAGTGCGAAATGCAACGTCTGGCCATCGGGCAGAATGTGGATGACACCGTTGCCCGGTGGGGCGTATACCTGCATATGGTGCCGGGCCAGCAGTGATAGGACGGGCCTGGTTTGGGACGATGCCAGGGGCATAAAATTTGAACTGCCGGTGAGCTGGTAAACGAGATGCAGGTCATATAGGTGGCTCTCAATGGGGATTTCCAGCCGCGAGCCATCCACAGGGGCGAAACGTGCTTCCAGCACAGCCACGAACACATCAAAAGCATCGTGCCACCGGTAGCTTAGCTGACAACCGTCACCCACGTAGTGAACAGTGGCATCGTCCGAGACGAATGGTAACGGATGGTTGGGCGCAAACGGCCATCTGCTCACCTGTGTGAGCGGCGTATCGGCTCGCTTAAAAAAGGGAGTAAAAGGGGTTTTCATTCCATGATTTGTCGGTTTGTATCAGCCCGACGCCGATCGCCGGGGGCTCCGCCGACTGGTTGGCCATCGGGCTGAAGGGTTAAACGGATAGGGTATCTCATACGGTCTGTGTTTTTTTCAATGTGGCTGTTCCATCGGTACGGCATCAAATTGTATACTACGCTGCTGTATGGCCATTGCCGCTGCCGTGTGCACGGGAATAACCGGAGAAAGGCCCAGGTGTCCGAGGAGATTGGCGAGCCGTTGTTCCAGGGTACCACCTACCACAGTGGCGGTAATTCCCGTATCGGAGTAAGCCTGCAGCAGCCGTTCTTCGGACGCATACCGGAACCTCTCAGAGGTTGGCCGGTGACCGTCTGCCACGAAGGGGAACTCCAGTGGCAGGTGGAAGAAACGGTCATAATGCGTCTGCGCATATGCCTTTACCACCGCTTCGAAACTGCGGATCTGGTGCCGGAAGAGTGTCCACTCCAACGGGTGGAGCAGTTTTTTCAGTTTCATGAGCCAGGGGCTTTCGGCAGGGTCTGCGCCCGTGAGCAACCGGGTACTACCATACAACCATTCCTGGAGGCTGCATCCGTCCGAGATAAAGCGATCCCCCAGTGCGGCTTCAGCACGGATACGTTCTTCGAACCGTTTCATGCCCAGCACCATCAGTTCGTGGAAGCGGCACTGACGAAGGGTCTTGCCCGGAAAGATCTCCGGCAGCAGTTCCCGCATGGTACGGGCGTGAGTGAGCGGGATGCCGCTGGCAATGCTGAGCGCCAGGGCGGTCGTGGTCTTACCGGTACAGTAGGTACCGCTGATGGCTATTCGCATATGTTTTGTGGCTTTAATCGGTGTGCAATGGTGAATTTTCCGGAAATGGTACCCAACTGGCTCTCAAGCTCCACGACCCGCCATAGGCCGCCGCCCATGGGCACCGTGTTGACGTCAAGGAAACGGATGCTGGCGCGGTAGCAATCTTTCCATACGGCCCGGTCATACCGGATAGACATCGTGCGCAGCCAGATATTGGTGCAGTCCTCGCGTGTCGTGTTTTCCAGTGTATAGAGCAGGATCTGCATCAGCTGGCCGGTCACGCTGAGCACATCGGTAGGGATGATTGCCGGCCGCGCCGAAAACAGGCCCTGCCGGTCGCCGCCATAGTAGTCCTGGCGGCTTATGTACGCTGAGCATGTTCTCGTGGAAGTGTCGCACTGCACATCGGCAATCGTATTCCGGCGCAGTTTATATCCGTGGTTGTACATTGTAGGCCGATTGAGCGGCCATACGGCCGCCGGATCGAACCGGCCCCACCGGCTATCCGGGTGGTCGGCCACCAAAGCCATTTCCACATCGCCCAGCCAGATTGTGATCGGACTGAGGATGCCGTTCGAGGCGCGGAATGTCCACTCCGGATTCCCGAGCTTACATCGGAAGGGAAGGCATGCCTGCGCTTCCAGTGCAACGCTTTTCCGGAGTTTCATCCGTACCTGCTGGAGCATTGACAGACTCACCTGCTCGGCATCCAGCTTGAAAAGGTATACCAACGTGTATTCGGTAAGCATGGAGGCGATGGCGGTATACTCAATGCTGCCGAGATGGGGTGGCCCATCCGGTCGGGGCGGGCCGTCATAGCGGATGGTGAGCGTGCCCGAAAGCTGATCGGCATCACACCGGAAGGAACTGACCTGCCAGTGGAAATGCCGGTAACCATTGGTAAAATAACGATTGCTGTCGCTGCCCAGGAAATCGGTTGCGTCTTGATAGGTGGTATTCATGGCTGTCCGTTTTTAATGAAATGCAATACTACCGAGGCCAGCGCTCATCGGGTAACGGCTGCCGCCGGATACCGGAATTTTTTTCCGGATTTCCCGAAAAAACGGACAGCAATCGGAGTGTTTTTCCGGAAAAGCCGTTAAAACCGCAGCAAGCCCCTGTTTTTTTGGGTTTTAAGTCAAAATTTGCTGCTTTGCCAGCTGTAACCGGAAATTTAAATGGCCAACGGGTTTTGGCTTTTATCAATTATGCATTACCTTTAAGTGTTTAACCAAACACATCCAATTATGCAAAACCAAAATCGACTGTTTGATTTAATCAGATCTGTGTCACCAAGCCACATGAACCTCGCCAATGAAATCAGTGAATTGCTGGAAATCAGCCTCACCGCAGCCTATGACCGCATGCGGTGCAGTGTGCCGCTCAAATTTGAAGAAGCATGCCTGCTGTGCCGCCGCTATGGTATCTCGCTGGATACGGCGGCAGTCCATGAAACTGACACCGTGTCCTTCCGGTATATGCCCCTCGCTGCGGAAGGACCTGAACGGTATCTGCGGTATATGAAGGGGCTGGAGGCCGCCATGGAACGTCTCTCCAAGGGTGAAAGCAAGGAACTGAAATTCGCCGCCGACGATATTCCGATATTCCATTTCATGCCCTATGCGGAACTGACCTATTTCAAGCTCTACGCCTGGAATCGCACGATGAACGACGTGAAGGGCAGCTATGAACGGTTTGTGCACTCGGCGGATCGGCCAGAATTGCGGGAAATATTCCGCAGAATCGCCTCGGCCTACCTTCAGGTGCCCACCATTGAAATCTGGACAGAGGAAACCCTCGATCCGGTACTCCAGCTGATGGCGCACTACCGCGATCTGGGGGATTTCAACACCGATACGCTCGCAAAGCTCTGTGGCCAGCTGCTGGACCTTATAGGCCGGATGGAGAAATGGGCTGCCGTGTCGGCAAAAGGAGATGATAGGGGCGTGCCTTATCATCTATACCTGTCTCCGGTTAACCTGGGGAACAGTATCATGCTGACGCAGTGCGATGGCGTGGAATCCGTACGGATGAAGTTATATACCATAAACAGCATCGCAACCTGCGACAGCAGGCTGTGCGGGGAAACGGGAAAATGGCTGGTTCAGACAATATCGAAGTCAACTCACCTGAGTGGTTCATCAGAGGTGCAACGTACGGTTTTTTTTAATTCAATGAAACAGAAGGTAACCGACTTGACCGCGTAAGCGTATTGATTTAATTTTATTTTTTTTAACCTGCCATTCCTTCCGGAGCAACCTGATTCCAAGCAGTGAAGCGGTCTGTATTCAGCTCATCACGGGTGTTTTTTTGATTTGGTATCGGTGGCCGGGCTCACCGTTTGGGTGGCTTTAACACATCTATGTTATGTTAAAGCACATCGAAAGCCTTGATGGACGATTGCAGTCCATCGAGGAAAACCTGCGTCCCATTGCAGCAGTGGCCATCAGTCTGATCAAAAGCGGCCTGCTGGAACAACTGGCTGAATACCTGCCGGAAATCGCAGCCTTCATCCGCCGGAGTTTTCCGAAGGATGAACCTAAAATGCACCTGCCCGAAGTATTGAAATATCTGGGCTTCAGTGAACGGACGTACTATCGCCGGATAGCGGATGGTAAGCTCACTCCCCGAAAGTGGGAAGGGCCGGATTTCTTTTACCCCAGCGATTTGGAAGAAGAACGCAAAGAGAGCAAGCGTCGCGGACGGATCTGACCTTCGTGGCACATCCATCCGGGATTAGGTATGGATGGGTTCGCCCTGCTTTCGGCTGCGGTTCGGCCAGCTGCCGAAGGTTACCCGAACAGTTCCCGAACAGTTCCCGAACAATTCCCGAATGATTCTCGAACAATTCTCGAACAACTCCCGAACGGTTGTCGAACAACTGTCGAAGAAGTGGCAGTGATTGGCAGCGATTTGTGCCAATTACTGCCAATCACTGCCAAAAGTTTCCGGGGCGGGCTCCCCGGGCTACGTTTGTACCCAGAAAGCGGAAATACCGGTATAAAAATGCTTTCAGGAGTAACAAACAGAATTTTTAACGCTTAATTTTTTCAATTATGGCAATTTTCAAAAAAGGGATCAACGGTGCATTTTCAGGCACCATTGGCAGCACGGTGGGCAGCAGCTGGCGCGAAATCAATTACATGCGCAGCTTGCCCAAACCGAGCAAGAAGCCGGCTACACCGGCGCAGCTGGCACAGCGGGCAAAGTTCGCGCTGGCGGTGTCCTTCCTCCAACCGATGAAGTGGATACTCAACCTGGGCTTCAAGGACAAGCAGCGCGGCAGCAACACGGGGTACAACCGCGGGCTCCAGTTGTTCATCACGCAGGCCATCACGGGTGATTATCCCGACTACGGGATCGACTTCGAAAAGGTATCCGTGAGCCAGGGCAATATGGACAAGCTCGTGGGGCTTACATTGGCCTCGGATGCTCCAAACACCCTGTCATTGGGATGGATGGATCTCAGTGAAGAATCGATTGAACCCGATGAGGTGAAGGGATCGTACTATGACGACCAGGTGTTCGTCTTGCTGTACAACCGCACGGAACAGCTGTTTACCACCAACCGCACGGCCATCAGGCAGGACGAAGCGCTGCAGCTGGAACTCCCGGCAATTTTCGCCGGCCATGAATTTCACGTGTGGACGTTCGTGCGCCATCGCGAACGTACACGGCAGTCCATCAGCCAGTATGCCGGTACGGTAGTATTGGCAGGTGCAGAGGAGGAGCCCGAGTTTTAGCCTGCTGCGCGCCAACTGGATCTCCTCCGCTTCGCAGGGATCTCCTAGGTTGCCTTCGCAGCAGACGTAAAACCGGAAGGGGAGAGGGGATATAAGGGCGATGGGAAGGACCTTAGGAAGTCCAAAAGAAACCTAGTGGCGTGAGCGTAGCGAGCGTTACAGTTTCGTTGGGTTTCCTAAGTGATTTTAAACACATCTATTATGAAAATCAAAAAATGAAAAAAAACCAAGATACAGTCGGGCTACCCGAAGCGGGCAAGCCGACAATCTACGAACGGATCAAGGAAGGACTCGCCGTGGCGAGCCAACTGGTCATCGCCTCACCGCTGAAACTGCCGCCCAAGGTAGTAGCCGTGGCCAAATACCTGGCGCTCGCGTTGGGCGTACTGGAAGCGGTGGAAGGCGCAGCAAAGGATGGGAGGGAAGGCGATGAAGAATAGCCAGCAACTCGGCATCGGTACCACAGGTGGTACGCTGCTGAGCATTGTCGGCCAGTTGGGTGTGCACGATATGCTGCGTACGGCGCTGCTTGCCGCCATCGGTGCCGTAGTGAGTTTCACGGTGACGTGGCTGCTGCAACGCCTGTGGCGGCGCGGCCGTTAAGGCGCAGATATTTCCTTCAAACCTGAAGAGGCTGCCAGTGGGCGGCCTCTTCAGTATCCGGATAAGAGCAGCTTTCATACGAATCGTAAACGAATGCTGCCGAATGTAAGGAGAGAGAATATAGATTGATCGAGTTCGATAAACTGTTTCAACGGTTTCATCATCTGGGTAGTGTCCAACTGCAAAAAGGGCCAAACAAACCGATATCATTCCTGTTGATTAGTTACGGAGCACGAATTCAAACTTTAAATAACTCCACTATGGCAATTGTAAAAGTAATTGAGGTAATAGCCTCGTCAGATTCCAGTTTTGACGATGCAGTTCGTAACGCGGTGAAAGAAGTATCCGCTACGGTAGACAACATCGATTCGGTGTATGTGAAAGATTTCAAGGTGCATGTAAAAGAGGGCGAAATAACCTCCTATGGGGCTATTTGCAAAGTAGCTTTCCGGGTAGAACGTGAAGGAACCTCAGGATAGTTAGGGATTTTCCCTCTGGGGTACCTTAATATCCGCACGTTGTTCAGGCGTCAGTTTTTTGAAGGCTGCATAGGTGTCCATGATATAAAGACGCAAATCTGCATCACTGGCTGTGGAAAGAAAATCTACAGTGGGCCGGTATTTTGTCATATACAGTTCAAGGTCTTCACCTTCCAGTGGTGTGAGCGACGTGATGATTTCCGGAGTGAAACGTGCATCGATTTTCCGGCGTTCCTGTTCGGCTAGTAGCCGTTTATGGCGTAGTCTTGCTTGCCGCCCCTCCTTACTGAACCATCGCGAAGGCGATACGCGTACCCCTCCCCGTTGTTGAGAAGTCTCTGTAAACTGGCCTTCTTCTTCCGCCCGTTTGATCTCGGCGGCCAACCGGCTGTCTGTCATTGCCTGTATTTGTACTTCGTCAATCTGGATGGTACTGCCATCCGATGTCAGGTACACCCGTTTGATGTCAAACTCGACGACAACCAAGGTATCTGTACGATATCCGGGATATTCGAACTGAAGGCGCTGGTTCCGTTTTACCGGAATGCTGAATTGACCGTCGGTACGGCTCTTCACTAATGCACCCGTAGCTAGGTTCTTGATTTCAACAGAGGGCAAGGGTTCGCCGCTTTCCAGTTCCAGTACATAGCCGGTTAATGTGGTGTCCTGCTGGATAACACTGCCAGAGTGGGCCATGCTTGGGATTGCGTAACTAGAAAATAAGAAGGTCACCGCAATAACATGCAGTGCTTTGAATAAAAATCTGACGTAACAGGTGGCTATAAACTTCGAACACTGCATGTTATCACGATAAGTTGGTTATGTTATTTTGCCGGGGCTTCCCAGCGGTTATTTTCCGGGTTATGGTCGGGATAGACCTTGTCAGGATCCAACTGTACGGCAATCACTTCCTCCGTTGATGGATACCTGAACGTCCAGGAGCTGTTGCGCTCCCATATTTCTACCGGTAACCGGACCCGGTGAGTATCTCCACTTTTCGTAGTGATGTCTACCACGACCGGCATCGGAAGTTTTTCCAGGTTGTCAACCGTGATCAGTACGCCGTTTGCGGGATCGTTGCCTTCGTAAGCTACCCTTCTCACCGCTTGGTCAAACCGCCAGTTATATTTGAACCATCCACGCCAGAACCAGTTGAGGTTTTCGCCGGCCACATTTTCAATGGTCCGGAAAAAATCATCGGGTGTGGGATGTTTGTATGCCCAACGGTCTATATAGGCTTTGAAAGCACGGTCGAAGCGCTCGGGCCCCAGAATTTCGTTACGGAGCAGGGTGAGGCCGAACCCGGGTTTTACATAGGCAAGCGTCCCGATATTGCGCTCCTGCATGCTCTGTGGGGTGCTCATAATGGGCTCCAAATCGGGCCGTGTCAGTGCCTGCGCCAGGCGATTGGCATCGCCCATGGGGCGGTAATATTCGCCTCCATTGAACGCTTCGGTAGATAGGTCGTTGATAAAGGTGTTGAATCCCTCATCCATCCACGCATGAAACCGTTCGTTGCTACCTACGATCATGGGAAACCAGATATGCCCGAATTCGTGGTCAGTTACACCCCATAGGCCTGCGGCTTTTGACTTATAGCTACAAAATACAATTCCGGGGTATTCCATTCCACCGAGATTGGCAGCCACGTTGACAGCTGCGGGATACGGGTATTCCATCAATAACTTCGAGTAGAATTCGATGGATGCCTTCGTATATTCCGTCGAGCGCTCCCATGCATTGCCGCCATTGCTTTCAACCGGATAAGCAGATAGCGCCAGGGAAGATTTCCCACTCGGTAAATTGATCTTAGCACCGTCGATAATAAATGCGGGCGACGATGCCCAGGCTACATCGTGTGCTTTTTCAAGCCGGAATTTCCAGGTCAGTTCTTTTTTACCCTGCGGACGCGAGCTGGCCTGGGTTACTTCCTCTGCCGATCGGATGATGACCGTTTTATCACTCTTTTTGGCTTGCTCCAACCGTTTCAGCTGTTCGGGTGTATATACTTCCTGGGGGTTTAACAGTTCACCTCCCAACACGACGATGTGATTGGCTGGTGCCGTGATGTCCACCTCATAGTTGCCGTATTCGAGGTAAAATTCACCCGGCCCGGTATAAGGTACCACGTTCCACCCCAGGATGTCATCGTATACAGCCACCCGCGGGAACCACTGTGCAATGGCGAAAATTTCCCCGTTCTGCGTTTTCAACACACCGGTACGGTCTGCCCCGTAGGTGGGCACAATGTAAGAATAATCGATGCTGATCGTCGTTTTTCCACCGTTGGGTTTTAAGGGTTCAGGCAAAAATACCTGCATGCGGGTGTCCGTAATCAGGTGTTCGGCATCCTTGCCGCTGCTGAGCTTGACGGACTTAATATCGTAGCCGCCGTCGAAATCCGACTGCGCATCGCCGTAGCGGCTTTTGGTGAGCGGAACAATCTGGTGGCCGCGCCCTTCCTGTGAAAACATATTTTGATCCAACTGGAGCCAGATGAAGTCAAGTTCGTCGGGACTGTTGTTGGTATACTCCAGGGTTACGGTACCGCTGATTTCATGGGTTTGGTCGTTCAGCTTTGCAGCGATTTTGTAATCGACAGCATTTTGCCAGTATTTGGGGCCTGGCATGCCGCTGGCCGACCGGTATTCGTTGCCGTTGTTGGTGTAAAAGAACGGGTTGAATGCTTCCTGGTAATTGTAATTGCTCTTCGTGATTTGTGAAAACAGTGTTTCCGGTACAAGCCCTAAAAGTAGTAAAAGGCCGCAGAAACTGATTACTGATTTATTCATGTGCTATTGGTTTGATTTGTTGCCTATTTTAACTTAGCTGCATATTCGTTTTCATCGAACCCTAAAATAATTCCCTTGGGGCTTTCAATGACGGGACGCTTGATTACACTGGTCTTCGCCTGCATCAATCGATTGGCTGATGCCGCATCCACTACCGCATGCTGCTCTTCCGGAGAAAGCTGCCGCCACGTGGTACCCCGTTTATTGACCAACGGCTCCCAACCGGTTTGGTTTTCCCAGGTCCGCAATTTTTCATCAGATACCCCTTCCTTTTTGAAATCGTGAAAGGTATAGTCGATACCTTCTTTCGTTAACCAGTCCAGTGCTTTTTTTACCGTATTGCAATTCTTGATTCCGTAAACGTGCATAACTAACTATTTTTGAAGCAAGCAAACTTACTATAAATATAGACAACAACTAAATAACGATTATGTTAATTTCCGTTAAAAGGACCCCCTGACATACCGTTGTCAACCCGGTAGCTTATATTTGTACTATAAATTCAGTGAAGATGGAAGCGCATACGACAAACTACAAAGACACATTCATTGCGGTAGCAGATGACTGTCCTACAGCGGTAGGCGAAATCCCGCCGGTAAAAGGAGATAAAAAGTCAGTGGCAAATATCCAGTTTGAGCTGGTCAGTAAAAATCCATACCGATTTACATCGGATGATGTACTGTTTCAGGTATATGCCGAGCGCAACGAGTTGACCGAAGGTGAACTGGAGCGGGGGAGGAAACTTTTCTTTTCCAAAGGGCAGCCCTGTTTTAGAGCCTCTCCGCTTACCAAACGATACGGTTGGGGTGTCCACAGCGACAGCAAGGGTAAAATTGCCATTTACGGACGCGAAACAGACGAATATGCACGGTTTGTAAATAGCGGTGATGTAAAGGTTGTGAAAGCCATGAAGTCCAGTAGATAGTTTCGTGCGAAATCCCTATCTTCGTACCGATGGATAATTTTATTGTTTCGGCTCGTAAATACCGGCCTGCCACGTTTGATACGGTGGTGGGACAACAGCATATTACCGTTACCCTTAAAAACGCCATTAAAAACAACCAGCTTGCCCAGGCGTTTTTATTCTGCGGTCCGCGGGGTGTCGGAAAAACCACCTGTGCACGGATTCTGGCAAAGACCATTAACTGTGAACACCTGCGGGACGACGTCGAGGCCTGTGGCGAATGCGATAGTTGCAAATCCTTCCAAAACGGAAATTCCTTCAGCATCCACGAACTGGATGCAGCTTCGAACAATTCGGTGGATGACATCCGCAACCTGATTGATCAGGTACGTATCCCGCCACAAACCGGAAAGTATAAAATATACATCATTGATGAGGTGCACATGCTCTCGCAGCAGGCCTTCAACGCTTTTCTGAAGACGTTGGAAGAACCGCCTTCCTATGCAATATTCATTCTGGCTACTACCGAAAAACATAAAATACTGCCCACCATCCTTTCGCGGTGTCAGATTTTTGATTTCAACCGTATCAAGGTAGCGGATATGGCCAACCACCTGGCTTCCATCGCGGAAAAGGAAGGGATCTCCCACGATGCGGATGGGCTTCATATGATTGCACAGAAAGCCGATGGGGGATTGCGGGATGCGCTGTCCATGTTTGACCAGATTGTCAGCTTCTCCAATAAACAGGTTACGTACCAAGCGGTTATCGATAACCTGAACATCCTTGACTACGAATATTACTTCCGCCTTACCGACGCTATTCTCAAAGAAGATGCTTCATCCGCTTTGCTCATCCTGGATGAAATATTGGCCCATGGATTTGAGGGAAGCCATTTCATCGGTGGATTGAGTTCCCATTTCAGGGATTTACTGGTGGCCAAGGAACCTGCCACCTTAAAACTGTTGGATACCAGCGACACCATCCGCCAGCGGTATTTGCAGCAATCAACCGAAGTTTCATCGGGTGTACTGCTGTCGGCACTCAATATTGCCAATCAGTGCGAAATCAACTACCGGACCAGCAAGAATCAACGCCTGCAGGTGGAATTGGCCTTGTTGAAAATGTGCCATCTCGCCGCTGCCATCCAATTGGCAAAAAACGGTGTAACCACATTTCCGGAAAGGGAAGCTGCAGAAAAAAAAAAGCCTCATGAACCCGTAGGTGGGGAGGCTGATCAGCAACCCACGTCGGCGGCCACAACGCAGATGCCGGCACGGGAGCCTGTCGTCCAGACGCCGCCGGCAACCCAGGCAACCCCCGACCCCCCATCACCGGTCCCTGATCACCGATCACCGATCACCCACCACCGATCCCCGGTCCCCGATCCCCAACCACGCTCGTGGGGGCAGGTGAAACTTGGCAATATCATTCCCGATCTGAATAAAGTATTCGAGGAGAGGCAGGAAGTTGCAGAAGCGGATGAACCCGAATTGCTGAGCGGAGAAGCAAGGGAGCCGTTTAACCACGATCAACTATTGAAAGAGTGGCATGCCGTTGCCGATAAGCTGAAAGCAGAAAATAAAATCAACCTCTTTACGCTGATGACGGCCAACGCACCCCAACTGTTGGCTGACTTCAAGGTAGGAGTTACGGTAGAGAATCCCATCCAGCAGGATTTGCTGAACCTCTCCAAGATCGATATACTCAATGAACTGCGGGTAAAGCTGCGGAATTTTACGATTGACCTAGTGCCGATAGAAGTTGCGAATGACGTGGTGCGGAAACCTTACACCGCACAGGAAAAATACCAGGCGATGGTGGCCAAGAACCCTGCACTCGATGTCTTAAGGAAGACCTTCAACCTCGGGCTGGAGTAGTTTCTCTTAACGCCGTTCCCCGATCTGCTGCCGCCACATGGCGTAATAGAGCCCCTTCGCGGCTACCAGTTCGTCGTGGGTGCCTGTCTCCGCAATTTTGCCCTTTTCAAGTACAATGATACGATCTGCATGCATGATCGTTGATAGGCGGTGGGCAATCAGCACGGTAATCTGTTCGCGTTCACCCGATATTGCTCTGACGGTTTCGGTGATGGCTTCTTCGGTCAGTGAATCCAGCGCGCTGGTGGCCTCGTCGAAGATCAGCAAACGCGGGTTCCGTATCAAGGCACGGGCAATGGAAATGCGCTGTTTCTCTCCGCCGGATAGCTTCAGCCCTCCTTCGCCCAATACGGTATGGATGCCCTTCTCGCTACGGGCCAGTAACTGCGTGCAACTGGCCTTCTGCAATGCACTGCGTATCTCTTCGTCGGTGGCATCCGGTTTCACGAAAAGCAGGTTGTCCTTGATGGTACCTGCAAATAGTTGGGTGTCCTGGGTTACAAAGCCGATCTGCCGGCGCATCTCGTTAAATCGCACCTCCTCAGCGGGGATGTCGTTAAACAAAATCCGGCCGGAAACGGGGCGGTACAGTCCCACCAGCAGTTTAACCAGCGTTGATTTTCCTGAGCCCGATGGGCCTACAAATGCGATGGTTTCACCCGTTTTGGCGGAAAACGAAATGTCGTCAATGGCGTTTTGCGACGCCGTTTTATGGCGGAACACCACGTGGTCGAAAAAGATTTCCTCCAAGGGGCCGATGGGGATCGGATCCTCGGGCCTGCGCTCGATGGGTTTTTCCATCAGGTTGTCAAACAACTGGATGGAAGCCTCGGCCTCCCGGTATTGGACAATGATGTTGCCAATGTCCTGCAGGGGCATAAAAATGGAGGTGGAAATGAACTGCATCGTAATCAGCTCACCGGGGGTCAGTACCTCCCGGAAAATGAGCCACAGGAGGGTGAACAGGATGGATTGCCGCAGCAGATTGAGCGTGGTGCCCTGGAGAAACGAAAGAAAGCGCACCCGTCTTGTCTTGGTCATCTCCAGGTCGTAGATGGTCTGTGTGTGCACACGCATCCGGCGGATTTCGGGAAACGTGAGCCCCAGACTTTTGACCAGTTCGATGTTGCGCAATGATTCGGTGATGATCCCCGACATACGTGTGGTCTCGCGATTGATGCTCCGCTGGGTGGTCTTGATTTTGCGGCTCAGCATGCCCGTAATGGTACCGATGACCACAAATCCAATCAAGAAAATAGGAATCAACGCCCAATGTTTGGTAACGGCATACCAGATGAGAAAGCCAAAACCGACCAGCGATGAAAATACGATGTTGATGGCCGAACCGATAAAACGTTCTGTATCGGTACGTACCTTTTGCAAAACGGCGAGTGTTTCGCCGCTGCGCTGCTCCTCAAACTCCTGGAACGACAGGCGAAGGGTCTGTCTCAGTCCGTCGTTGAAAATCTGCATACCGAACCGTTGCACGGCCAGCCGCATCACATATTCCTGGAATGAGCGGCTCAGCCGGGCCAGCAGTGCGATGGCAATGGCGACAGCCAACCAGAACAACACACCTCTGACCAGTTCCTGCTCACTACGCCCACCCATATTGTTGGCATAATCGTCGATGATTTTCCCGAAAATGATCGGATCGATCATGGACAGCAATTGCGCAACCGCAGCCAGCAACAGGGCAATGTAAATGTAGTTACGCTGTGGCTTCAGGTATTTCCACAGGATTTTCATGCTCAGGCCCTTTTCAGTTTTTTCTCACCCAACAGCCATGCGGCTTTCCGTGGCGGCTCCAGTTTGATGCTCGGCGATCCTTCGGCATGCTTGCGGATGTGCTCCACAACCTCGTCCACCGAATCGGTAAAGAGCAGCAGGTCCATGTCTTCCGGGCTGATGGTTTCCTCTTCCATCATCCGCTGTACGTGGGCGATGATCTCTTTGTGAAAGCCTACCCCCATCACCACAATCGGGAACCGCTCAATCTTGCCCGTTTGTATGAGCGTCAGCGTTTCGAAAAATTCATCCAGCGTGCCAAAGCCGCCCGGTAGGACGATAAAAGCGAAGGAGTATTTCCGCAGCAGCTCTTTGCGGACAAAAAAGTATTCCATGGTGACAAACCGGTCGAGGTAAGGGTTGTGTGCCTGCTCGTGGGGTAACACAATGTTACATCCCACGGAAAGCGCCCCGGCTTCTTTGGCCCCCCGGTTGGCCGCTTCCATGATACCCGGTCCGCCGCCCGTCATAATAGCAAACCCCAACTTTCCGATTTCCCGCGATACGCTGCGTGCCAATTCATAATAGGGATGATCTTCTTTGAAACGTGCGGAACCGAATACCGTGACACAGGGGCCGATAAAGTGCATGCCGCGGAAACCTTTGAGAAACTGCATGACCACGCCGCCAACATATTTGAGCTCTTTCCATCGGGTGCGGGCGCCCTCCATGAATTTCTTTTCCTCCTTGATAAACGGATTACTCATGGGGTTAGGACTTTTGATGATTTACCAATTCGATCGCTTCCTGCAGGATCCGCCGCTTTTTACGCGGTGCGCAATGCAGCGTGTCGAGCTGTGTCTCATCCTCGACAATGTCCTTTACCAGGATACAGCCTTGTTTCAGGAGCGTATCTTTTTCGCTTTTCGTAACCGTTGTAAGGCACGTTATGGGGTACAAACCCGCATTGTCAACGCGGCGTTTGATATTGCTGTCTGCCGGATAATCCCAAGACAGGAGGTTTAAACCGTAATATTGGGCAAAATGGATGGAATCAGTGGTCATGTAGGCATTGGTGACCAGCCAGCCCGCGGTAAATTCAGTGGGTTTACCGAAAAAGGAAAACTTGCGCCCTGCGAAATCCTTTACCCTGGAGAGAAAATACATGGGAGTGGTGACCGTGATTTTGGCATCCTCCGTATTCCTGAATTTGCATTCCACAAGCAGCAACTCGTCGTCCTTCTGAGCCACGACATCGACTTCGTGGGTTACGGCGTTGCCTACCAGCAACTGGCCTGTCAGGGTTTGATAGTGCGCGTGGCCAAACAGTTTGGCTACCCACTGTTCGAAAAAATAACCGGCCGGTCCCAAATCCCGCAGGGCACGTTTCAGGCTGTATCGGGCGGCAAAAGAATCAGCTTCTCGTTTTAATAATCGGAAGGCAAGTTTGTAGAGGTCCCGGGTACTGATCCCGTCGTAAACCATGGGTTTCATCGTGTCCCACACCTCGTCGACCACATCCGGTGAGGCGCCCGATTTGGATAAGGAACCTTTCAAACGGTTTACATCAAACTCAACAAGCTCACCGGAGTATTTTTTTACTTGCATACGTTGGGTGTCTTTTGAGGACCCCAATATGCATATTTTTGGGCAGATACCAAGGGAATTTTGAAAAGCCCTGTCCTAATGGGGCTCCAACAAGCCGGGTAATTGGCTGAAGTCGGCAATTTCAGCGTCGGTAATGTCCAACTCATCAATTCCCCATTCTTCCCATCCCATCACATTCAGCCAGATGGTTTGGCATCCTACTGCTTTGGAGGGCAGGATATCCCGGTTGTATGAGTCGCCCACCGCCACACATTCTTCCGCAGCATAACCAAGGCGGCTCACACCCTTTTCGTAGATTTCCGTATTAAAATGCATGTTGGACATGCTGGACTCAACCACATCTGAAAAATATTTCCGGATACCGAATTCTGCAAGCACGGCATTCAGGTTCCCGTAAAAATTGGCTACCAACACCATGGGAAATGTACTGGACAAGCTCTCCAAAATGTTTTGGGTCTTACGGAGGGTCCGGACAGCCAGGTTGTTGCATTCCTGCGCAATGGTGCTGATGGCCGTATAATCCAATTGATAACCCTGATTGGTCAGGTAATGAAACTGCTGGGTAATCTTATGCACCAGTACATCAAGAAAAACGTGACTGGGTTGGATGATGGCTTCCGAGGCCAGCACATTTTCGGAATAGGCATAAGCCCGGTTAAATACCGATTTATCTAAACCGGCAACGTGTTTCTGGAATTTATGCCATAGAATGGCGCCCCAGTGCTGACCATTCGTGTCAATGGTACCTTCGTAATTTAATAAAATCCCTCTTGCTTGCATGATGCCAAATATTTACTGTTGGGTGATAGACTATTTGACTTTTTTAATTAATGAGTCAAAAGTAAGCATAATTTTGTGTCTGTATCGACGTTTCTAAGGTAGACGAGAATAATGACCAACAAATTACAATCTGAAAAAAATAATTATCAATATATTCCCTTAACTCGTTTTTCTGTAATTCCAGATGGCCCAACTGTTTAACACCACCGCAAAAGCCAACAAGGTGCCAAGGTGGGGAAGAATATCAGACCATCCGCTTCCTTTGAGGATGATCATGCGCATTACTTCCACCAAATAACTCACCGGGTTCAGCGCCGCAATCCATTTTGCCCACCCGGGCATGCTGTCTATCGACGTAAACAGACCGCCCATCAGGATAAAAATCGTCATAAAGAAAAACATGACGAACATGGCTTGCTGCTGGGTTTCAGTATACGTAGACACCAGCAGCCCAAACCCCAGTACCGCCAGCAGGTAGATCCAAACAAACCCATACATCGCCAATATATTCCCTTGCGGGAAAATGCCATAGATGATCCAGGAAACCACCAATCCCAATGTGAATACCACGTTTCCGAGTATCCAGAAGGGGATTAATTTCCCAAGAATGAAGTGGTGTTTCCGGATGGGGGTCACGTTGATCTGCTCAATCGTGCCAATTTCTTTTTCTTTTACGATATTCAGTGCCGAAAGGAATCCGCCCACCATGGTCAATAGGATCGCCAGAATACCCGGAACCATGAAAAATTGGTAGTTAAGTTGCGGATTGAACCGGTTTTTCGGGATCACCTCCACAGTGGGCAGTGGCTGCAAACGTGTAGGCGGTATCCATTCCATTCGGATGTCCTGATTGTAATCGCGTAGGATGGACGATAAATACGCGCCACCTAAACCGGCCTTGGTGCCGTTAATGGCATTCACCGCGATAAACAGTTGCTGTTCATTTTCACGGATTAAATTACGTTCGAATCCGCTCGGAATTTCCAGCGCCAAATCAGCCTTGTCTTGTTCAATAAGCCGATAGGCTTCGTGAAGGGAAGCATGGTACCCCTGCAGCCTGAAATAGCCGGAAGCGGTGATTTTCGAAATCAGCTCCCTTGAATAGGGCGAATGATCGTGATCCACCACCGACAGGTTGATGTTTTTAATCTCGAAATCCGCCGCAAGGGGCAAAATGATGAGCTGCATGATTGGCATCACCATGATCAATAACAGAATGGCCCGGTTCCGGAAGATTTGCCGGAATTCTTTTTCAAGTAGAAATCGGATGGTTCTCACTTTTTTTTAATTGAAAATTTTTTTTAGTTGACAATTGATAGTTGATTATCCATTATCCATTGTCCATTATCCATTATCCTTGGAATTAATTGATAGTTGATAATTGATAATTGACAGTTGATAACTATCCACTATCCATTATCCATTATCCTTGGAATTAATTGATAGTTGATAATTGATAATTGACAGTTGATAACTATCCACTATCCACTATCCATTATCCATTATCCATTATCCATTATCCATTGTCCATTATCCTTGGAATTAATTGATAGTTGATAATTGATAATTGACAGTTGATAACTATCCACTATCCACTATCCTTGGAATTAATTGATAGTTGATAATTGATAATTGACAGTTGATAACTATCCACTATCCACTATCCATTATCCATTATCCATTATCCATTATCCACTATCCATTGTCCACTATCCATTATCCATTATCCATTATCCATTGTCCATTGTCCATTATCCACTATTCCAAGCGTATCTTAAAACTCTTTAAACTGACTACAAAGAAGAACAGTGCAATCCCCAATAGGATAAGCGTTTCCTTCCATATACCCGCAAAGCCCACGCCTTTAATCATGATGGATTTCACAATGATATAAAACCATTTTGCCGGAACAACGTTCGAAAAGACCTGCAGTGCCAGGGGCATATTTTCGATGGGAAACATGAAGCCGCTGAACATCATCGTGGGAAGCAGCATACCCATCAGCGAGATAAGCATTGCAACCTGCTGTGATTTTGTTTTGATGGAAATGAAGATTCCCAATGTCAGGCTGGTAACGATAAAAAGTGTGCTTTCAGCAAAAAGGAGTACCCAACTGCCCGCTACGGGCAACTGCAAGACGAATACACTCATCAATACGATCGACAACACGTTGATGAGTGAAAGAATAAGATAAGGAACTGCCTTTGAGAGAATGACCCATATGGGCTTAAACGGAGAGACCAGTAGGATTTCCATGGTACCCGTTTCTTTTTCCCGCACGATGGAGATCGCAGTCATCATCACCGAAACCAGCATGAGTACCAGGGCCATTACCCCCGGTACAAAGTTGGGAGCCCCTTTCAATTGCGGATTATACAACATCCGTATCTGCGGGGTGATGCGATAGGGTAGGGCAGCGGTCTCATTGAGCTCGGTTTGGTAGTCCTGTATGATAGACGATACATAGCTGGTCAGTGTCGTTGCGTAGTTCGGATCGGAAGCATCGGCAATGACCTGGATCGGTGCGTGGTTCTGATGAAAAAGATCGTGTTGGAAGTTGACGGGGAAGATGACCGCCAACCTGATTTGGCCTTCTTTGAATGCGCTCTCCATCCGGTTTCTGTCCATCACCTCCTCGCGGATTTCGAAGTAGTTGCTGGCACCGATGCGTTCTGTAATGGACTTAGAGGCGTCGTCCCTGGCATGGTCAACAATGACAATGTGGGCATTTTTCACTTCGTTGGTGAGCGCAAAGCCGAAAATAAGGATCTGTGCCAGCGGCATACCAAAGAGGATGAGCAGCGTCCTGCGGTCACGCAATACGTGATAGAATTCCTTTTTTACGAATGTGGCAAACTGCTTCATTTAATTGATAATTGACAGTTGATAATTGATAGTTGATAATTGATAGTTCCTTGCATTATTGTACTTTTATAGAGTTTTACCTAAATGTCTGTTTATAAAAACCCAAATGAAGAAAAGTCTTGTCGCTGCAAAATCATATTCGTTTGCTTTAAATATTATTCGTTTGTACACGTTTTTGACCGCGGACCGGAAAGAATTTGTATTGTCAAAACAACTGCTTAGAAGCGGCACTGCTGTGGGCGCGTTGATTCGAGAGGCTGAACACGCCCAAAGTAAAAAGGACTTTCTGAGCAAAATGAATATTGCGTTGAAAGAAGCAAATGAAACCCAATATTGGTTAGAATTATTAAAAGATAGTGCATTCATAGGCGTTGACACCTTTGATGATATTTCCGCGCAATCAATAGAACTCGTAAAACTTTTAACCAGCATTGTTAAAACAACCAAATCAAACCTTGGAATTAATTGATAATTGATAATTGATAATTGATAATTGATAATTGATAATTGATAATTGATAATTGATAATTGATAATTGATAATTGATAATTGATAATTGATANTTGATAATTGATAATTGATAATTGATAATTGATAGTTCACTATCCACTATCCATTATCCACTATCCACTATCCACTATTCTTCGCTCCGCGTGCCAGTTGATAAAATACCCCATCCATAGAGGATTCATTCAGCTGTGTCTTTAATTCGCCGGGAGTTCCCAACGCAGCGATCCGACCGTCAACCATGATGGAAATCCGATTGCAGTATTCGGCTTCATCCATGTAATGGGTAGTGACAAATACCGTAATGCCGTTACTGGCTGCCTCGTAAATCATGGCCCAGAATTGCCTGCGCGTTACCGGGTCTACCCCGCCGGTAGGCTCATCGAGAAACACGATAGTGGGTTCATGCAGGATGGATACGGAAAACGCCAGTTTCTGTTTCCAGCCCAGCGGTAGTTCGCCAACCAGTTTCTTGGCCTCCGGCTGCAGTCCCAACCGCTCAATCAGCGCATCGCTTTTTAATTTGAGCTGCTGGTTGCCGAGGCCATATATTCCCCCGAAAAACCGAATATTTTCCAGTACGGTCAGGTCTTCGTATAACGAAAACTTCTGACTCATGTATCCGATGTTCCGTTTGATCTCTTCGGTCTGACGGTATACATCGAATCCCGCGATGCGGGCAGTTCCCGAGGAGGGGATCGATAGTCCACAGAGCATGCGCATGGCCGTTGTTTTTCCCGCACCGTTTGCGCCGAGAAATCCAAATATCTCTCCTTTGTAGACCTCAAAGCTAATTGCATCCGTGGCGACGAAATTGCCAAAACGTTTGGTTAATTTTTCCGCTTTGATGACCGGTTCGTTTGCGTTCATGTTGTCAGTAACTTAATGAAACAATCTTCAATGGTGGGTGTTATGGGCGTTACTTCAATGCCATCGAGCCCCGCTTGGGTCAGGATCCCCCTCAGCAACTCAGTCGGATTCCGGTCACCCATGCCCTGGCTATCAACGTGGATATATTCACCAAATAAATAATTAATAAAAGGTGGCGTATAGGTGGTCAATACCTGGCTAACACGTGGCATATCCCTGGCTTTGACAGCATACAACTGACCCGGATAAGCGGCTACGATCCCCTGGGGGGTGTCGATCGAAAGAATACGCCCCTGTTGGATTAGTGCGATACGGTCGCACAATGTCGCCTCATCCATGTAAGGAGTGGAAACGACAATGGTGATGCCCTGTTGCTTGAGCCGTTTCAGCATTTCCCAAAATTCTTTGCGCGAAACAGGGTCTACGCCCGTAGTAGGTTCATCCAGGAAAAGCACCGTAGGCTTATGGATCAATGCGCAGCAAAGTGCCAATTTCTGCTTCATACCACCCGATAATTTACCTGCTCTCCGTTTTTTGAAAGGCTCAATCTGCACGTAAATGTCTTCGATTAGGTGGTAATTTTCTTTCACCGTGGTATTGAATACGGTCGCAAAAAAGTGTAGGTTCTCTTCAATGCTGAGGTCGGGGTAGAGCGAAAAGCGCCCCGGCATATACCCCACGCTGCTGCGGATCTGACGGTAATCTGTTACGACGTCGTATCCCGCCACCGTGGCTGTGCCACTATCCGGCAGAAGGAGGGTGGTAAGGATCCGAAAGAGACTGCTCTTGCCCGCCCCGTCGGGACCGATCAGACCAAACAGCTCACCCTTCGCCACGGAAAAGGATACGTTGTTCACCGCTTTCACGACACCCTTGTTATAAGTTTTTGTGATGTTAGTTACAGTTACCATACTTCGCTTTTTATCCATTATCCATTATCCATTATCCACTATCTATTATCCACTATCCATTATCCACTATCCACTATCCACTATCCATTATCCACTATCCACTATCCACTATCCATTATCCATTATCCATTATCAATTATCCACTATCAATTATCCACTATCCACTATCCACTATCCACTATCAATTATCCACTATCCACTATCCATTAACCATTAAAACCTCACTTCCCCATACATGCCTATTTTCAGCAGTCCATCGTTTTTCACACGGATTTTCGTGGCGTATACCAGGTTCTCGCGTTCGTCTTTTGTCTGGATGGTTTTTGGTGTAAATTCGGCCTTGTCGCTGATCCACTCCACCGTACCGGGATATTCCCGGTATCCGCCCTTGGCGTCGTCTACCAATACCGTAACGGATTGATTCAGTTTGAGCTGGTCGAACTGCGGTCCGGTAACGTAGGCTCGCAGTAAGATCGAAGATAAATCTGCGATCTTGTACAGCGGTTTACCTACCGTAACGGTTTCATTGGCTTCCGCATACTTCACCAACACCGTGCCGTTGACGGGGTTTACAATGCGGCTCTTGGCCAGTTCATCTTCCAACTGTGCGATTTGCACTTCCAGCGGAGATGCCTCCTGCGTGAGACTCGATGAGGTGATTCCCAGGGACGACTGTTGTGCAGCTATCTGCTTTTTGATGACTGCCACCTGCGCGTTGGCATCGTCCAGTTGTTTCGGTGTTGCCGCATCGGATCGTACCAGGTTGGTGATGCGTTGCTGCTCGCGGACTGCCTGGCTCAACTGTTCCTGCAGCGCAGCGAGCTGTACGGATACGTTGGGGCGCTTGCTGAGTACAGCTTTGATCTGCGACTGGAGCTGCAGCTTCCGTAGGTAAAGTTGTGTGCTGTCTATATAACCGATGGCTTGACCTGCATGCAATTCTTGGCCCTCTTGAATATCCAGGGCTTTGATGACACCATTGGTTTCGGCCGAAATAAGGGTTTCCACGGCCTCAAAAGTCCCCGATGCATCGTAGGCATTTTCGTGATGGCTGCACGCCGCTAAGAGGAGGGGGATAACTGTCAGGATTTTTAAGCTGTTCATTTTTATGATCTTTTAGTAGGCTAATTTCCGTTTGTGTGTTGGATATCGTATTGAACCATCAGCCATTGCAACTCATGGAGAATTTTGGCCAGTTTGGCATTGTCTTCGGCATTGACCTCACGGAGGTAGTCGGCCGAGTTGATGACCCCGTTTTCCAGCTGGGCAAGGGAAGCTTCTTTCACCGAGCTCCGGAGCGCGATGATGCGATCGTCGGTTTCCAGCAACCGCTGATATTTGGCCGATTCGGTATTTTGTTGTCTCAGCGTCAGTTCGTTGTTGAACAGAAAACTTTCACGTTGCACGTCAACGGCTTTGGTTTTGATGTCCAGCAATGCTTTTTCTTTCTTCAACGTGTAAAAACCGCTGATGGGAATACTTAACCGGATACCTCCATAGTAATACGGATCGAACTCATTGCTCAACATGTTCAGGGCCGGACGGCCTATGCCCCCCTGTATGAAAAAGTTCAACTTGGGAAGATTTTTGGCAGTCAGCAGTTTACGGTCCACATCGATGCTGTTTTGTTGCAACGCATACCAATCCAGTTCGGGACGGTTGTTTTCAGAAGAAGAGGAAGGAGCCTGAGGTCTCTCCAATCGAACATTCGCATCCAAGGGTCTGTTAATAAACTGGCTGAGCATGTGTAAATATGCGCTGCGTGTAGCCTGTAGTTCTACGGTGCGTTGTTCCGATTTCAGTAATTCGGCCTCAAGCAAGCTGGCGTTGCTTTTCAGCGCCGTTCCATTGGTAATTGCTGCGTTGGTTTTATCCAGACCTGCTTGAATATCTTTTTTTGCCAACTCGTTTTGGCCCAACTGCCCATCCAGCAGTAGAATCCCAAAGAAAAGTTGGTTCACCCGCTCCCTGATTTTGTATAGTTCTACCTCCAGCGCTTGGGCTTCTACCTGTGCGTTCGCCTCGATAGCTTGTTTCTGAAGTTTGATGGAACCGCCGTCAAAAAGAGACTGATTTATTTCACCGTACAATTTATATTGATCTTTATCGAGGGTAGGTATGTCGATTCCGGGAACCTGAATGGGAATCTTCGTCACCTCAGATTGATACGTGGCCTGGCCGCTTATGTTAATCTGCGGTAGGTAGCCCTTGTTGGCCTGTTCAATCGCATACTGGGTACTTCGTGCGATGAGGTTGCGCTGTTTGATCAATGGATAATTTTCTTCGGCCAACGTCTGACTTTCCGCCAGGGTAAGCGTCGCATCTGGTAGCTGGGCTGTTGTGATGAGTGGGACCGAAATCCAAACACATATCGCCAATAGACGGGAATTAATCATTTTATTTATTGATTTGAATTAATCATTTGATTAATGTATGAATAAAAAAATTAGTTGGCTTCCAACATAGCCAGGAACCATGTTTTGATCCATGTTTTCCGTTCTTTCATCAGCGTAACGGCACGCTCCGGTTTAATCCCTGTGATCAATTGAAGGAGCGGCTTGCCGATAAAAGGAAAAATAATGAGACCGAGCATATTCAAAATGAAATGCAAAGGGTCGATGTCAGGACGTCTCTCTGCTAATTGCTTGAAAAATGCCGAATCGACAATTTTTGTTTTCGTCCGGACAAGGTTTGCAAACTTGTCTGGGTTATTTCGGATCTCGCCCAGTACAAACAAGGGAATATCCGGATTTGCAACCAGCGTATCAATATAATGCTCGGCTATCTGTTCCACTTTTTGTTCGATGGAGGTACGCTCATCCATAATAGTGGGCCCTATCTTGCCCAATAGAATCTGCATTTTTTCCAGAATGACGATTTCAAACAGCTTCTCCTTGCTACGGAAGTAATAGTTGAGCAGTGCAAGGTTGATGCCCGCTTCCTCCGCAATATCCCGTGTGCGTGTGGCAGCATAGCCCTTTTGCGTAAATACTTTGCGGGCTGCGTCCTTGATTTTTTCTTCCGTACTTAAATCAGCCTTTTTTGCTGTTTGTTTTGCCATGTCTCCCTATTGTTGGGGGCAAAGCTAAAGACGATTTTTGGTTTAACCAAATTTTTTAATCATTTGATTAAAATTTTATGGTTGAGATACCTTGGCAACTAATTCGAGCGCATGACCTGCCCAATCTTCTACGTTGAGAGCTGATCAATCGGTTTCCGTAAGTTAATACCCAACCGTTTGAATTGCGAAGGCGTTAAGCCGGTCACCTTTTTGAATTGTGCAGATAGATAAGCCACACTGCTATAACCCAGCTTATACGCAATTTCGCTTAGCGTCAGTTCGTTATAAGAAAGCAGCTCTTTTACTTTCTCCATCCGTTGCAGGATCACGTATTGTTCAATGGTAATTCCCTCTTTCTCCGAAAAAAGTTTGCTCAACTGGGAGTACTCCTTGTTCAAAGCGGTTTGTAGTACTTCGGTAAATACAAAGTGATTGTCTTCCTGTTGGTGTACATGTTCGATGACGATGGATTTAATTCTTTCAACCAGCTGTTGTTGCTGATCATCCAACAGCTCAAAACCGATGTCGCTTAATTTCTGCTGCAGATGCTGTTGTTGTTCCTGTGTCAAGGGTGCAGCAAGGATGACTTCGCCAAGCCTGACATCCAGAGGAACAATGTCCATGGAGGCAAATACCTGCGATACCGCCTGTATGCAACGCGGGCAGACCATGTTTTTGATGGCGATCTTCATATAACAAAAGTAACGAAACTGGGTGACACGTGAAATGACAACTTTTCCAAAAACCAAATGTTTATTGAATTGTTTATAAAGCAGCGAATGCAAAGGAATTGATTACGAAGTTAAACGATATGAACACCAAGACCAAAGAAATACTGGACGATGTAAAAGAGCGCCTTCGGGAAGCCAACGATCACCGTAACATTGCTAATTCAGAGCGGATATTGTCGGTAGCGGCCGGTGCCTTTGTGCTTTACACCGGAATTACCCGGATGTTTAAGACACCGCTGACTTCCCTCGCTGAGGTTACGCTGGGCAGTGCGCTGATTTTGCGGGGTGCAACCGGCTATTGTCCGGTGAAAGATTCGGTATGCCCGGGCCACGATGTCACGATTGTGGAACGGATTGTTGAGGAGTAGGGATAGTTTTGGCCAATCGGCATTTTTGCCGATATTGGTGGCTGAATATGGATCCCAACACCATCGTATCATCCGAAACAGGCACGCCTAATCGTGTCAAGCACATTTTTTCCGGTTCTGCATGGGGTATCCTGGCCAAGGTGCTCGATGCCCTTGCCAAGTTCGTTACCATCCCGATGCTGGTGGGCTTCTATGGCAAAGCCGACTATGGTTTGATTGCACTGGCGTTTTCACTCAACGCTTACTTACGGCTGATGGATTTGGGATTTAATGTGGGTGCCGTGCGGTATTTCTCCATGTGGACGGCTGCATCCGAATGGGATAAAATCGGAAAAGTATCCCGGTCAAGTATGGTCTTCTATGGGGTAGTCGGATTGCTCAATGCGATCATCTTCCTTTTCATGTCTGCATACGGCCCCCAATTGTTCAACCTAACCGCCGCCCAGGAGCCGCTTTACCGGCAAATCATGTACATTCTTGCTTTTTCAACCGTGCTCAACTGGCTGTCCAGTGTGGTCATCCAACTGCTGAGTGCCAAGGATGAATTGGGATATGTAAACCGGGTAACGGTACTGAGCAGTATACTGAATTTCGTCGTCGCGTTGTTGGCTATTCAGCTCAGATGGCCGCTGATTCCCTATTTTATCGCTTATACACTGACCACGCTCATCCCCCTTCCGTTTTACATCGCACGGCTGCGGGTGTTTCCCCTATCCCGGACTGCCTTACTGTTGCCCCGGTGGGATGGAAGTGCTTTCCGTGAAATATTGAATTACAGTTTGGCCATATTCTTAATGGGATTGTTCCAGCTGACGGCAAACAACCTGCGGCCGCTGTTGCTGGGCAAATTTGCCGATGGCATGGAGGTGCTTACCGATTACCGGGTTATTCAGACCATCGCCATGCTCATCGTAGCCTTCGGGGGCGTATTTATGCAGGTTCTGCTGCCTTCTTCGGCAAAGGCCTATGCCGAAGGAAACCAGCAACGGATCGAGCGGATGATATTTGAAGCAACGAAATACATTTCCATCTTCTTGGTGTTTATTGTGTTCGTGCTGATCCTGAATGCCGACGAGATCCTTCGCCTGTACATGGGAGCCGGATACAGCAAGCTATCGTTGTGGTTGTCGCTTTGGTTACTCACGGTGTTGCTTTCCATGCACAATACACCGGTGGCAAGCTTGGTGCTTTCTACCGGAAAAACCAGGTTTCTCGTATACTCATCGGCCATCGCATGTGTGGTTTCACTGCCCATTACAATCGTCTTTGCTCCCAGTTTGCAGGTGGGAGCAGCCGTAGTGGGTTATTTAGTGTATATAGTACTTCAGATCGGTTTTTTTTACATTTATTACATACCAAAGGTGCTGAAACTGGATGGGTTCCGGTTGTTTACGCGGGCTTTCCTGCCGGCAGCGTTTGGTGGGGTGTTGACGCTGTTCATTAGCCGGTATGTCCTGCATTTACTTCCGGTTGCCGGTGGATATGGCATGGTTATCGCCGGA
Organism: Parapedobacter defluvii; assembly: GCF_014642075.1. GTDB lineage: Bacteria > Bacteroidota > Bacteroidia > Sphingobacteriales > Sphingobacteriaceae > Parapedobacter > Parapedobacter defluvii. Next base: position 39,142 of record NZ_BMIK01000028.1, read on the forward strand.
TCGGCTATATTTGGAATCCTATACATGTTATATCTGTTGATCTTTGTGGTGAGGCCGGTTGATATCCGTTACCTAACCGATACACTCATGGGGAAAGGAAGGGGCAATGCTTAAATTTTCGGTCTGTATCCCGGCATACAAAAGCCGTTTCCTGGCTGAGTGCATCCAGAGCATCCTTGCGCAGTCGTTTGGCGATTTTGAACTGATTGTGTTGAATGACTGTTCACCGGAACCGGTGAAACAGATTGTCATGGGGTTTGACGATGCCCGCATCCGGTATTATGAAAACGAACATAACGTCGGCGCGATCCGGCTTACCGACAATTGGAATAAATGCCTTGCACTGGCGCAAGGGGAATACGTGGTTATCATGGGCGACGATGACCGCTTGGAGCCGGATTACCTGGAGGAGTTTACGCGATTGATGCACGACTATCCGGATTTGGAGGTGTACCATTGCCGGAGTGTGGTGATTGACGACCGGGGCCGGCCCCTTCGACTGACGCCCGCCTGTCCATCCTACGAACGGGTATGCGATCACATCTGGCATCGCCTGAACCAATGGCGTTCCCAGTACATATCCGATTTTGTATACCGTACGGCTACCTTGCGTAGCCGGGGGGGATTTTACCCGCTGCCCCTCGCCTGGGGGTCGGACGATGTTACGGCTTACCTCGCCGGTGCTGAAAAAGGCATCGCCCATACCGCCAAGCCTGTATTCAACTACCGGAGCAACGACCTTTCCATCACGTCTTCCGGCAACGATTTGGAAAAAATGAAAGCCAATATGCAATATGCGCAATGGCTGCACGATTTTTTGGAAAATCACGTGCCCGATAAAACGGACAAGGTGGTTTACGACACGTTATTGGGACAACAGGAACAACTGATGCTACGGCGGAAACGGTATACCATGGCATTGTCCATGCGTTCGGATCGGATCGCCAAATTTTGGATGTGGTATAACCACCGCAGAGAGTTTGGGCTTCGCCTCGTGGATATCGTGGCATCCGCCGTTAAATCGAGGGGATTACGAAGAAATTTGTTGAATTAGCAGACCCCATGGACATCATTTTCAATCCGCCTGTCAACGAGGAAAATCAATACATTCAGTTGTTGGTTGGGGAGCTTCGCGCGAGGGGATACCGCATCCATCCGTTGGATACGATTTTTTCGAGCCGGAAGCATTTTAAGTCCATTAACGTAGTTCACCTCAATTGGTTTGAAAATGTCGACGACAGCAGTTTTTTTGTGGCGTTACGGAGCTTTATGCGCAAGCTGTTGGTATTGAGTGTAATTCATTGGAGTGGAAAGCGCTTGGTTTGGACTTTACACAATCGGGTGTCTCACGAAAAGGGATTGGCTTTTTTCAGCCGGACGCTCACCCGGCTGTTGGTGCGCTGGTCGCATCGCATTGTCATCCACAGCCGGCAGTCCGAAGAAATCCTTGCGGCCTATGGTGCGGAGACATTGAAGAAAGCGGTGTATGTTCCACATCCCCACTTTATCGGCGTGTATGGGGACGTGTGTCCAGCGCTCCCGCACGGCAACGAAAGACTGGAACTGCTCTTCACTGGAATGGTGAAACCGTATAAAAACCTGGAGCTTCTCGTCGATGTGGTCAGCACATTCGGTGACCGCGTGCGGCTGACGATTGCCGGGAAAGCGTTGGACGATGCCTATCAAAAAGAAATCTCCGACCGTGCTCAACGTGCGCGTAATGTAGTCTGGTTGCCTTATTTCGTTCCCGATGGGGAAGTGGCCGCATTGCTTGCCGGGGCCGATGTGATCGTTTTACCGTACGACCTGTCGAGCAGCCTCAATTCAGGAACCGCTATTCTCGCTTTTTCCTATAAAAAAACGGTAATTTGCCCTGAAATCGGTACAATTTCAGATTTGGGGTCGCATAGGGACGATACGTTTCATTACCGGTATCACACCGATGAACAGCACCGCGCTGCGTTGGCCGCACAAATTGAACGGGCGGTGGCGTTGAAGCAACGTGACCCCATTGCCCTGGGAACGAAGGGACACCGGCTATACGCATACGTGTCAGATCAACACAATGTACAAAAGGCCGGGGCAATTTTGGATAAGGTATATCAGCTATGAAGATTTTGTATATCAACGCATTGTATGATCCCTATATAGCAGGTGGTGCCGAGATTTCGCTAAAACTCATCGTAGAAGGTATGCAGGCCAGGGGCCACGAAGTTGTCGTACTGAGTATGGCACCCGAACCCGGCATGCGCGTCGATTGGGTGAATGGTGTAAAAGTGTACCGGGCCGGCCTCCGCAATGGGTACTGGCCATTTACCAACGACCGGCCGCTAAAGCTCCGCAGACTCTTATGGCACTTGCGTGATGCCTATAATTCCGCCATGGGCAGGTATGTGCGGGAAGTGCTCCAACAGGAAAAACCCTCCGTCGTATCGTGCCATAACCTCGTGGGATGGTCCATCGCTGCATGGGATGAAATCCATCGTGCCCGCATTCCGGTTGTGCAGGTATTGCACGACATGTACCTGTTAAGCCCGGATAGTACCTTATTCAACGAGGGGGGGAGGAGTCTGTTTCAGGAGTTGATGAGGCGGTTGCTGCGCCGGAGGCATATCCGCAAATCCCACACCGTGGGGGCGGTGGTGGGTATTAGCCGCAGCGTGCTGGAACGGTTTACCGTACAAGGCTATTTCAGGGATGTTCCCCAATATGTGGTACACAATGCGCGTGTTATCCCCGATGTGGGCAAACCGCATCTGCGGGAAGAAGGGCAGTCGCTGAAAGTGGGGTATATCGGCACGTTATCGGTTGCCAAGGGAGTAGCATGGCTCATTCGTCAATTTAAGGCATCAGGCATCGAAGGCGACCTGCGCATCGCCGGCGGTGGAAAGGAAGAAGATTTGGCCTATTTCCGGCAATTGGCCGGTGACGATAAACGCATCTGCTTCGTTGGCTATGTAAATTCAGGTGATTTCTATGCAACGATTGACGTGCTGGTCGTTCCCTCTATCTGGGAGGAACCGTTGGGGATGGTGGCCGTGGAGGGTTTGGCAAATAATTTGCCGGTTATTGCCAGCAACCGGGGCGGGCTGCGGGAAACCGTTGCCGAAGGGATTAACGGAATGCTTTGCGATCCGGACCGGCCTGATTCCCTTGGGGAGGTACTCGTTACGCTTTGGCGCGATGTGACACGTTATAACAGGCTGGCAGCAGGGGCGAGGTCCTCGGTGAGCGAATACCTCAGTGTGGAACGTATGGTAACGGAATATGAACATGTGCTACAAACCTTAACAACCGATCATGCGGATGCTTAACGCGGTAGCGGGTTATAAAACTACGTTTTGCGAGGTGTTATTTTGCCTTGCGTTGCTGGCAGTTTTCCTGCCTGTCAAGATCTATCCGTTTGTGTTTCTGCTGGCGTCTTTGGCTTACTTTTGGGATACCCCGGTTTTGCTCCGGCACTATTGGGTAGGATTTTTGGGTATATTTATAGGTTATGCATCGCTAACCTTCCTGATTCACCTGCCGGGTGACAAACGGGAGGTGACCAATTTCCTGAAATTGCCGATTAATTTTTGCTACTTGTATTTCGCAGTGGGATGGCTGGCCCAACGGGATAACACCCGGCTATTGCGATGGGTGGATAGTACATTGCACGTTGCGCTGGGGCTTACGTTATTGCAGTTGCTATTGTACCACCAGGCTGCTGGATTCCGATGGCTGGGAGGTGCGCCGAGTTCGGCACACGGCAGCGCGTTGTACCATCCTTCTCATTACTTCTGGGGGTTAGACGATAAAAATATGTTTGGTGCACGTATCGCATTGCTAGGGTTTGTCTATGTACTGCTGCCCATCGTACGTAGGCAAGCCCTGGTGTGGTGGCGGATCCTTTTGGTGGGGGTGTTGGCTTGGTTGTCGCTATCGCGTACCCCGATGGTGGCCCTGTTTCTCGGCGTTTTCTGCCTGCTTTGGGCGGGCACAACTTTCCGCTGGCGGGTGGTATTGGGTATAGGGGTGTTGCTGGCTATTCCGTTTTTGGCCGAAAAGGTGATCCGGATAGACAGTATCCTGGCGTCCAACGATGGAATGGGAGTCCGGCTGGTGTATTGGAAGGCGTTCTTTCAGCATTTCACGGCCATTTCTCCATTGGGCAACGGGTTCATGAGCGGAGGCGATTTCCTCCGTCGCTATGCGGATTTTTACCACGGCGAACCGCACATCCATAATACGTTTTTTACCTGTTACCTTGAGTTTGGTATCGTTGGATTGACGTCTTACGTATTATTTCTGTTTTATTTCTACCGGTTCTGTATGGAGAAGCAGAAAAACCGCCCCTTTTTGTGGGTGGCCTTCCTGCCGTTGCTGGCCATTCTATTGATTTTATACTCAGGTTACGACAACGATGTTATTTTATACTTGGTGTTGGTATTTTTGCTGGGTAGCAGCTACCGGGTAGGCACGGAACGTCTGCGGTGGAGGGTTGGGGCATGAGCTTACGTGTATTGATTGACGGCAGATGGGCGGGCGATACCGGTATTGGCAAACTGTACCGTGAGGTGATGGAGCGGATACCTGCCGGTATCTCACCGGCTTTTATACAAAGCAACATGGGGCTTGGCAACCTGCTGACGCCGTGGATGCTAGCCCGTGAGATCCGGAGCAGCGACGCCGAGGTATTTTACAGTCCCTCGTTTATGCCGCCGCTGCGCAGCCGCATCCCGTTTGTGTTCACGATCCACGATTTGATGCACCTGTTTTATTATACACCCTGGCATCGTCTGTATTACCAGCAGGTGATTGCCCGCTTGGCGGCGAAGGCGCAGCAGATCATTACTGTGTCGCATTTCAGCAAAAAGCAATTGGTTGAACTGCTCGGAATCGACGAACGGCTGGTTACGGTCGTTTATAACGGAGTGGATGAAATATACCGGCGGAATACCGAGGCCTTTCGGTCGGAAGCACCTTATTTTCTGTATGTGGGCAACCGGCGCAAGAACAAAAACATTCCGGCCATGCTTACCGCCTTCGCGCACGCAGCCATCCCAATGGATTTTATGTTTTTCCTTTCGGGGCACGGTGACGAAACGTTGTGTACACGGATCGCACAACTGGGCATCGAAAAACGGGTCCGCTTTTTGGGGCGGATCCCTGAAGCGGAGTTGCCGAAGCTTTATAAGGGTGCATATGCTACCCTCTTTGTGTCGCTGATGGAAGGCTTTGGCTTGCCGGTCATCGAATCCATGGCCTCCGGTACGCCGGTGCTGACATCGACCGCCGGCCCACTGCCGGAGGTAGCAGGTGATGCCGCGCTATGTGTGGATCCGCATAGCGTGGAGGCGATCCAAGCAGGCATCGAAGCGTTGGTAAACGACAGCGACGGCTACCGTGATTTTCAGCAGAAAGGAACGCAGCGGTCTGCACAATTTACGTGGGACCGCACCGCGGCGGATACATGGAACGTGATCATGGATAAACACCTGAAGCAATGAAGTGGACTGATTTATGTGGAATTACGTGTATAGTAACAGGCTTGATGGTCCTTGCCTGTAATGGGGGCGGAGCAGATCGGCAAGCCGAAAACGAGGTTGCGGATGCGGGACGGCGCATCAATGTGAAGGATTACGGTGCTTTAGGGGACGGAAAGACCGACGATAGCCGTTTCATACAGGCGGCGCTGGACAGTGCATCGGTAGGGGATACGGTATACCTGCCCAAAGGAACCTACCTGGTGCGCACCATTCGTTTGGTACCCAATGTTCATTTGGTATCCGATGGCTTGCTAAAGCAGCCCAAGGAACTGTCGGCGCACTTCGCCATCGAAAAACAACATTCGGATGCCCCTCTTTTCCGCGCGCACCGGATATCCAACGTATACCTTTCCTTCCGGGCGGAAACGGCCAACGAAGCCATCTATGCATCGCAATGCAGCAACATCACCATCGCCGACAGCCACCTGACGGGCGACTCCCTGAATAACCGTTCGTTTCCGGCTGTATTGTGGTATAGCTGTACAGCTTCCCGGGTGACGGGTTCCACCATCACCCGGTATGGGAGTGCCCGGGAATCCCCGAAAACGTACCATCCGGGTACAGCGGTACGGGTGTTGTCGGGTCAGGGCATCACCATTTCCGGCAACCGGATTCATCACAACGGTGAAAACGGGATTTTTATTCACGATAGTGGAGATGTGGAAATCGACGGAAATTCCATCCACCACAACGGGATGAGTGGCATTCAGATAGCCTTTAATACCGCCGAGCGGGTAACGAATTACCGGATCACCAACAATAGGCTGGAACACAATGCTGCCGATGCGTTGGACATCAATAACCGGGCGCATGGGCGGGTAGTGGCCATTCATGCACTCGTAGCGGGTAACTACAGCAACGGTAACGGTTTCGTGAAGGGGGAATCTACCCCGGATGGTTCCGGCATCGGTACACTGATCGGTATCTCGGGCGTGACGCTCAGTGGAAATCGGGCCTTTGGCAATAACCGGCCTGCACTGTATATCGAAGGTTGCGGGGAGATTACGGCCAACCGGAATGTCACCGATGGTGCGTTTGAATTGGTTGGGCAGTGGGAACGCATACGGATGGAGGGAAACTCCTTTCAGACTTTGCGGCTATTGGCCAACGCCAACGGGCAGTTGCTGGATATCAGGCACAGCCGGATTGGCAGTATCATGCTGCCCAACGCGATTCGTATCGACTCGTTGGATCTCATAGAAAATGAGATCAACAGTGGCCCCGTCAACGTCAATATGGAAGGACATCTGAAGTTTGAGGGCAACCGCCTGCGAAGCGGACACGAAGCTGGGGCCTTGCTATTGGTGAAGACGAAGAGCGCTTCGCTGCTCGGAAACCATATCCTCAACGCAAAAAATGCCGCGATTACGGTGAGGAAAACGGCCCTCAATGTACGTATAGATAGTAATTTTGTAACATCCGGCGGTACCTGGATCCATGATTTCCAGCCACCGAATATCAAAATAAATAATAACCGGGTGCAGGAGCACGCAAAAATGGACGGGCAGCAATGAAGGTAAACCTTTATATACCCACATTGAATGGAGGCCGTCGCTTTGCGGAGTTACTGCAAGCGTTGGCCCACCAAACCGTTCCCATAGCACAACGTATCGTAGTCGATTCCGGTTCCACGGACGGCACGGTGGAAGCAGCGCGGACCCACGGATTTGAGGTGATGGGGCTGGGCGGTACCGGATTTGACCATGGGGGTACCCGACAATTGGCCGTCGATACCCATCCAGCGGCAGACATCTATATTTTTCTTACCCAGGACGCCATTCCGGCCGATGAATCGGCGCTTGCAAACATCGTCCGGGCATTTGACGATCCGCAAATTGGGATGGCCTATGGCCGGCAGCTTCCCCACAAAGGAGCCACGGTTATGGAGGCACATGCACGGCTGTTCAATTATCCTCCGCAAAGTCAGGTTCGAAGCCTGGCAGACGCAGCTACCTATGGCATTAAGACGATTTCCTGCTCCAATTCATTTGCCGCCTATCGCCGGAGTGCTTTGGCGTCTGTGGGAGGCTTTCCGCGGGGCACCATCATGGGCGAGGATGTCATTGTTGCCGGTAAGCTGTTGCTGGATGGATGGAAAATGGCCTATGTGGGCGATGCCTGCGTTTACCATTCGCATGCCTACAGTATTCGTGAAGAATTTGAACGTTATTTTGACATTGGCGTATTTCATAGCGATAACCGATGGATTTTTGATTCGTTCGGCAAGGCCGACAGTGAAGGGTTTCGGTATGCCAAGTCGGAGATCCGGTTTGTAGCCCGCCGTAAACCCTGGGTGCTTCCCAAAGTCTGCTGTTCGTTTGTAGCCAAATGGTTGGGATATAAACTGGGGTTGTCCTACCGGTCGCTGCCGATCCGGCTGCGTAAAGCCTTTTCGATGTATAAGCCATACTGGGGGTGATATCACCCGGCCGAAACCCTAATCTGTGGATTTTTTCCCCACTTCTCAGGTAGTCTTTTTGCCCCTTATTTCCCTAAAATCGCTGTAGGACGCATAATGACCGCTTTTTTCTAATATGGCACTTAATTGGTATTTACATCCGTGTTGATTAAGTGTGAATATCATGATAAGAGAAACTCAAATACAGCAGGTTGCTTATAACGTTGATAACAGTTTATACGAATTAATTACCTATCAACCGCCTTTTCGTATCGATCTGCAAGCGGTAAAACGGAAATTGCTGGTTTATCAGGAAACGATTTTCCTCAAGCGTGTGTTCGATATCGTATTTTCGGCATTGGTGATCGTTGCCGGTCTGCCCGTTTATGCATTGTTAGCGCTGATTACCAAAATCACGTCACCCGGCCCCGTGTTCTACCGGCAGGAACGCATCGGTAAAGACCAAAAGCCGTTTTACATCTATAAATTCCGCAGCATGCGTGTGGATGCCGAACAGGCCGGTCCGCAATTGGCATCGGATGACGATCCCCGCATTACCAAATGGGGGAAATTCATGCGTAAGACACACCTTGACGAACTGCCCCAGTTCTGGAATGTTTTAAAAGGCGATATGGCCATTGTGGGACCCCGGCCGGAGCGTAGGCATTTTATCGATGAGATTAAGGAGCGCAAACCCGAGTATATGCAGCTTTTCCGCCTGAAGCCCGGTATTACATCCATTGGACAGGTATATTATGGATACGCCGAAAATGTCAATCAGATGTGCGAACGGGTGAACTACGATCTGGATTATCTGTCGACCATGAGCTTAAAGACCGATTTAGATATTATCTTGCAGACTGTTAAGGTGATGGCCCAAGGCAAGGGAAAATAGTAAAAAGCGGTTGTAACAATCGGCTGGCATTGGCGTCTTCAAGAAATGAGTCGAACAGCCGTGAGCGCAACACCTTTCAGCCGCTATCAGGTTTTGGTAGTGGTTATTTTAGCCCTTACCCAATTTACCGTCATCCTTGATTTTATGATTATGTCTCCTTTGGGAGACATTTTGATGAAGTCGATGCGATTAACCCCTTCGGAATTTGGTTTAGCAGTATCCGCCTATGCATTTAGCGCCGGTCTATCGGGTTTCCTTACTGCCGGTTTCTCGGATAAATTTGACCGAAAGAAGCTATTGTTATTTTTCTACATAGGTTTCATTGTCGGTACGATATTATGTGGCATTGCCCACACCTACCTCTTTTTGGTAGCGGCGCGTATCATCACCGGATTGTTTGGTGGGGTTATCGGCTCCATATCCATGGCCATCGTGGCCGATCTATTCGAATTGCAGCAACGCGGCCGTGTAATGAGCTTTGTACAAATGGCGTTCGGTGCCAGTCAGGTGCTGGGTATTCCCATAGGCCTGTATATAGCTAACGGATGGGGTTGGGAAGCCCCATTTTTAATGGTGGCGGTGCTCAGTATACTCATTACCGGAGTAATTACATTTTACCTGAAACCGGTCAACGCACATTTGGGAGTTAAGAACGAAAAATCGGCATTTGGCCATCTGTTGCATACCCTGGGCCAGCGTCACTACCGCATCGGGTTTGCCGCTACGGCTTTGCTTTCCGTAGGTGGATTTATGATGATGCCTTTTGGCAGTGCATTTGCCATCAATAACCTGCACATCACCGAATACCAGCTACCCATTTTATTTATGGTTTCGGGATTGAGTACCCTGGTCATCATGCCTTTTATCGGTCGGTTCAGTGATCGCATGGACAAGTATAAATTATTCGTCATTGCCTCACTTTGGCTGATGGTGATGTGTATTTGGTATACGAACCTTTCCATTACTCCGTTGTGGGCAGCCATTGCACTCAATGTCCTGCTTATGGCAGGAGTGACCAGCCGTATGGTACCTTCTTCCGCACTCGTGAGTGCTGTGCCCGAGTTGAAAGACCGGGGTGCATTTATGAGCATCAATGCCTCTTTGCAGCAGTTGGCCGGGGGAATAGCAGCGGCACTGGCTGGTAAAATCGTGGTTCAGCAAACCAATTTCAGTCCGCTTGAACATTACGATGTAATTGGATATGTGGTCGTAGCCATCTCGGTGGTTGGCCTGCTGATGATGTATCGGGTAGATCGGCTGGTGAAAGCGCGGATAGCAGCGAAGTTATAAAAAATTCTATTCCAACACTTTTGCATAAGCCCAAAAGTGAGCATTGGGAATGATATTGACGTGCAAATCATAAAGAGATGGATTGGAAAGTATTGTACACGGAAGCCCGGTACCAAAGGCGGTAGCCCGGGCATTGGAGATATTTCACGCTGAACAAAGTACCCCCGAAGTAGACGAATTGGCGTTGCTGCTGGTATTGGTGAAGGATTATGAAGACAAGCATGTGCACCTACCAAACGTAGACCCCATTGAGGCTGTCAAACTAAAATGGCAGAACGAGGGATGCAGGCCAAAGATCTGGAGCCAAGCATATAACTCAACTGCGGGTAGTGCGGATTCTTACCGCGTTGAATTTAATTTTTGAATACTTCGATATACATCGCTAGCGGAGGTTGTGCTAAGATACTGAATTTCCAAATAATATTCAATAACCAACACATGATTGAGACACCATCTGTAAGCGGTAATTAAGAGTGCAGAGTTTTTGGCAATTAGGAATACACAGTTTTCGGCAACAATGAATGCAGAACAATGGCAA
>NZ_BMIK01000029.1 GCF_014642075.1 Parapedobacter defluvii
GAAATCATGTACTTATTGTTGCCGATTTCTCTGTATCCTTATTTTCCATTTTCTCTGCACTTGTATTTACCGATTACAGCTTTGTGATGAGTTGGTAGAGAGGGTTCTTATTTAGCCAGGCTACTGCTAACTTTTAACTATATACTCCCGATGCCAATTCAGCTTATCAAGTTGAGGCAAGTATTTTGTCGATTGAGGCCCATTGATTCTCTTGCCTTGTAATTTTCGTAGGCTGCAATTCCACGAAATGGTCAATATTGGTTAGGCGCGGAAAAGAAAATTGAAGATGTAAAGCTCGGAATTGCAAAGTTACAATTGTTCCTGGGAAAGGAGCGGAAAACGTCCGAACATTTTAGCCCAATGGTCATATGCCAAAATCAACCAAACGCATATCCTAAAACGCATTGTTGTAATACCTTTCTTGAACCGCTGGGGCCAAGCCCACTGAAAATCACGGCTGACATATCAACATTGCTGGGATAGTTGTTTAATATAAAATGTTTCAAATCCCGAATAGTGACTATACCGAGCTCTTTCAGGACATTGACACGATGCTCGGTAACATTGAATTCCGATAGTTTTTTAGCAAGTTTATCGTCATCCATTTCCAGCAAACGGATGACAAAGTCGAACTTCGCTACCCTTTTCTTGCATTCAAGCAGGTAATGGTATTTTCCGAGATTTATAGTTATTAATTCATCTCCATCAAATTGTTCCATACGCAGCTATTATTTAATTAACGTTTTATTTATTGCTATTGCAACGGTTGGATTGGCCGAAGCTGTTTGGCTCTTTTTATAAATGGTCTCGCCAGTGCAAATTACAAACTTACTTTTAAGTGTCCAAAAATCTGCTGAAATACGACTATGCAGAGTTTGGCCGTGTGGTACTGTCGAGAATGGTTTTGGGTCATTCAAGGATTTATCTAACTCATCAAACATACTTTTGAAATCAAAATCCTTGATCTTGGAGTCTTCTTTGGCTTGATTTTGCTTTTTGAGACGCTCAAGAACTAATTCGGCATTACTTTTAATTTCTTGAATATAACATCGATGCTTGCTCCGCAATATCCACTTGTTGGTATTTCCCGAATACTGCGAAAAAATAGATACAAATAAGATGGACAAGCCGATACCCGGGAATTTGCTGATAGGAAAACCGTAATGTAACGCCGATTAAACCGAATTAATAATTAAGCGGCGATCCGCTTGTGTGCCTAAATCGTACGATGCGGATTTCTTTTTCCATTCCCTGTAGGAAACTCGGAAATGGTACTTTTCAAAGGCTCGCCAGGCACCGTCATTGTTCGTTTTGTATTTATCCAATGGATGTTTTAAAGGATTTTCTGGAAGCGCCAACGTTAGATCTACTATGGTTTCCACCACTTTCCGCGCATTCTGAGGGGACTCCAGCGAAATGTATTCGAAGGCTTTGGTCAGTTCGTTTTTGGCGCGTTTGCTCCAAACGGTCACCATTTCTTTATTTCGGCTTTTAGGTCGGTTGCTGTGATGTATTCACCACGTTCGATTTCGGAATCGCCTGCTTCCAAATCTTGATTGTATTCCGCTATGGTCTGTCGCTTTTCCACGGTTTGGAAATCTATTCCCATCAACTTCAATGTGCTCAAAAGCCACTTTTTCTTTTTGGCTTCCTTGATGTTGTCTATATCAATAATCAGTTCCATAGCTTTGAAGCTTTATATTTCCAAAGTTAGCTTTTCTGGAAACAAATCCAAAATCCCCCCGATGACTCCGGTTATTTTTAATGTATCTGTCACAGATTGTAAAGATAAGGGAAAGATTGTACCTTTAGCCAAACAAAACCGTGCCTGCACTGTAAATTGAGCAACGATGAAAATAATGGTGATTGTAGTGATTTTGGGCTTGTTGGGGGTTAGTGGCTGTGGTGATGGAAACAAGGTGGATGGGCAACTTGAAACGGGATGGTACCATGTGGTAGACAGCGGAGCAGGAGTTGAAAGAAAGCTGGGTGATAGCCTAACCTGCTACCTGGATCCGCAACCGGTGGTAACGGCAGCTCATTTTAAAACCGTGAAGACGGAAGCACTTCCGCACGATAGCACCCATTGGCAGGTGGTTGTGCAGTTGGATGGACGTGGCAGGGAGTTGTTTGCCAAAGCTACCGAAGAGCTTATTGGTAAGGACTTGGTTTTTGTACTTGATGATTCCCTATGGAGTGAGCCAATAAGGGTACAGGGAAAGATTCCAAACGGCGTGATGGTGATCAGTAAACGGCAGTTTTCTAAGGAGGATGCGGAGGAATTGAGGGGGAGGATAGATCACCGTTAAATGATTAAGGTCAGATATTCGTGTGCAGGTAAAAACACTATCTTTTTGCCGTCCTTTTCGAACAGATCCCGCTGTGCATGGGTAATCAACAACCCTTCGTTCAATTTGAAATATTCGAGGGCTTCGGTCATCCCATTCAGCTCCCGGTCCAGGTTATCTGCGTTCAACTGGTGGCACACCTGTATTACCGTCTGGATGTTGCCTTTCTCGTATCAGAATGTCTTCCAGTACATAGTTTAAGATGTCATCCACACGTTGTTTTACATATTCCGGGAAACCTCCCACCTGAAGGTATCCGCTTACGGAATCTGATGACGCTTTCTGATGCGTAAATGTGATAAATTCCCGGTAGGAAAACGGGAAAAGTTCTTTGCTTACACTACAAATGTATAAAATTATATATTACTAATATAAGCTTTTATTCATTACTGATGCATAAGATATGTTGCGGTATTCCGAACGGATTATTTAGGTGCTAAGGATTGTCACTCCGTAGCCGGGGGGTGTTGTGCAATAGCAAAAGATTCAGCCGGCGATGGCTAAACGATTTGGCATCGAAGCTATCACTACACCCCGACGACGAACCTATAAAACGTCTTAACCGTAACGGTTAAGGATTTGGTCGTACCTCTCCTTGGTTTGACATGTAGTGTATAGTCAAACTTTTTCTTCATGATATACGGTTTCAGATCCACCGCCCCGTCTGTTACAGGAATAGACAGCGACGTTTCGTATACATCCGGATTGTTGGCGATCTCCGCTATAACCTTCTCTTCAACACCATCGGCTCCGACAGCCATCCGGATAGTTTCCAGGTTTTGGAGGTTGTTGTCCTCGTCTGCATCCGCCAGTTCGATTGTAATGCCGGTGAGATTAATCTCCCTGATATTGTCGGCACTGACCAAAGGGGCATTTTTCTGGATGATCGCATCCAGATCCATCGCTACTTCCTTGGTCACTTCAATGCCTTCGCCTGCAATCGGTACCGCCGGTATAGTCACGGTAATGGCCTCTGCTTCATAGTCAAAATCTGCTTTCAGATTTTCTTTGATTTTCTTGCAAGAAGTCAAAAAGCCTGCAGCGAATATCAAAATGAATACTAAAACTGGATGAATCTTTTTCATATACTAATGAGTATAAATTTTGTCAAAAACTGTTGGCCAGCTTCCATTTCTTCATCGTGTAAGCATCCCAAAGTGCTGGGCCGTGTCAATGTAAGTGATTTCATCAGAACGCTTGTTGTGTTTTAACCAAAACGGATGCCAAAAAGACGTTGCCCCTACAAATTACTCCACCATCCGTCTCTTTGTTCATCACGCGCTCTGAACTTTTCATTCCCTGAGAGAGGGTGTTTATTCCTCCATACTGGGTGTTCATTCCGAGCGGTGCTGGCAGGCAAAGAGCAGATTCGTTTTTTGGATAGCCAATTGAACGAACAAAAGTCCTATGAAGGAATCGTGCAGACGATAGAAAGATTTTTCTTGCCGGTAGTGGATTTCACACCCATAGACGCCGTAATTGAGGAAGCCTTACTTCAAATCAAGAAAAAAAGCGGTGTTGTTTCTATCAATACGCTGATTTGAAGAAGTGAGTATCCAGGAAGCAAGGAAACAGTTGGAAGTAAATTTAATTGGATTGGCCAGAATAACGCAAGTTGTTATTCCATATATGCGAAAACAGCAAAGCGGAAAAATTATCAATATCTCCTCGGTGGGCGGTAAAATGGTTGGTCCATTTGGTGCCTGGTATCATGTTAGTAAATTTGGGGTCGAGGCATTAAGTGATGCCTTACGGTTGGAATTGAAACCTTTCGGAATCGATGTCATCGTAATTCAACCCGGTGGCATACAATCGGAATGGAGTGGTATTGCCATGAACAACTTAAAAAGTACCGCCCATAACAGCGTTTATGGAAGTGCTATTGCCAAAGTGCTTTCAAGTAACGAAGAATTGGAAAGACAATATTCCAAGCCCGCTGTTATTGCCAACTTGATATTAAAAGCCATTCAATCAAAAAAACCTAAAACTAGGTACAGTGGAGGCTATATGGCAGGTTTTATTTTGTTTATCAGACGGGTAGTACCAGACAGAATCATCGATAAAATGATTTTGAGTAAGATCGCTTAGTATTATGTTAGGACTTCAAACAATCATCTTAATTTACAACCCTTACTTTAAGCTCAAAATTGACCAACGGCATCCGCTAAAAATTTGGTGGCCTTGGTTCTTCTAAGAAGAATGCGAAAGAATGTTTACCGTTTTCCCGAAAGGATCCTTCACATAGAACCTTCTGACTCCCCACGGCTCATTTGCTGGGCCGTAGGTAATCGGGAAACCTGCGTCTTTCATTTTAACGTGTATTCCGTCTACATCGTCAACCTCGATTGAAATGTCAGGAACCGGTGTGCCGGACCCTCCTTCGGTAGCGAAACTGATTTGGACCCGCATCTTGTTGTCTGTACCATACGTGCAGATCCACGTTTGATCCATGAGAACCTCAAGCCCCAGAATTTCACCGTAGAAATGCTGTGCCGCTTTGATGTTTTCCGTTGCAATGTTCAAAACAATTCTTCGTACTGCCATAACTCAAAGGTAGTTAAATAAACGATGACTATTGGTTAACAATCCGGGATTTTAACTGTGGCGAATTCGCCGCAATTAAGGGTTTAGTGTAGTGTGTCTGCATCTTGTTCTTGAAGTGAGCGAAGACTTGCTAAAAATAGCTGCTTAAAGGAAAAAGGTCCTAATTACTCATCGACGCTGCCCGCCAACCGTTTGAAATCTTCTTTAGTATGTATGTCAGTGCTTTCAAGCCAATCTACCACCCGCTTAAGCACATTTGCTGCGGTGTAAGGTCTGACCCGCTCATAATTTGTGGATTGCGGTATAATGGCGATCGTGATCTCGTTTTTGGGAACTAATTTATAGGTATCTTTGCGGTTTTTTGGAAATTCGGTGAGTCCCAATAAGGCCATGTTTAAAAGCACCGACCCTTCGCCCAGGTTGTGTGCTGGCCCCTGGTCATTTACGATGGCATACACCAAACTGTCATTTGCGGGATTATATGCGATGACTAGGTCGCCAACCCTGGCCCCAAATTCCCGTACTGTATTGTTGCCCCCTGCCAGCACTAACCCGGGTACCTCCAGGGGGTTTACTTGATCGTTGCAATCACACGCTCCCTTATTGGTTGTTAAGCCGTTGCGCAGCGAGGTCAACGATCCGAAATAGCCGGCGTAAGGCCCGGTCTTAAGGATGCATGGCTTATCGATACCACCCACCCGCTCTGCTGCCAATACATTTTTCCAGGTGATCTCATACCCTTCGGGAATGGTTTCGAAATTTGAATCTCTGTATGCGGCAAACACGTTTACCGCTTCTTTATAGGTATTCTTATCGAGGCAAAGGTTTTTTGACGATCCTTTTTTTCGTACCGCTATGGCATTGCCTATGGTGTTGATCGCCTTGGTCTCTCCATGAAGATCGTAAGGGTGATAGGAGATGGGAGTGCCGTCAGTATTGACCTGAATCTTCGTTTTGAAAACGATAATTTTTTTGTCAGTCAGTGTGTCCTGAAGCAGGAATACTTTCTTCTGCTGAGGCTCAAACAGACCCTGGTCTGCGACCCTGAAACGCTGGGCATAGGTGGAATGTCGGCACGATGAACGCAAGACTGAATAAGAGGGCTGATAAGTTCATAATTAACTAACTTAATGTGTTGGGAATCCGGATCTAATTTTGGAAAAATCCGATACTTCGGAAATACCTGAAAGTGGGTATTTTAATCATGCATTCCGAACTTTTCATTCCTTGAGAAAGGGTGTTTATTCCTCCATAATAGGTATTCATTCCGAGCGGCGCTATTTGATACAGAAAAATCCAGGGTTCAGCACAGGATTGAACGGTCGCCGCAGGTAGTCGTAATTGCTACTGTGGAGGAAAAATACCTAAATGTAGGTATTGTAAGTTTCTGAAAATCATTGTAATTTGGTAACGACACGACTTAAGCCTTATCGCTCATGCGTTCGGACCGTTTAAGCGTGCCGCTGGGTGTAAAATTATTACCATGGGACAAAAATCAACAAAACACGTAAATGACGCGATGAACGACATGGTCGCCAAAAGTGTCAAACCGCCTGCCCTCGAAGAAGCCGAAAGACTATTGGAGGTAAAAAGAAATCAGATTTTCATAGAAGACGATGCATTTATTGGTAACCCATATGCATTGTTAGGCAGAGTGCTTGAAATAAGGTCGAAAAACGGCGTTTGCACAAGCGATGTTAAGGATGGATATGCGGACTTTTCGGCTTTTCCGATTCCAGGGATTGTCGTTGACGAGAATTCCAAAATAAAACAGCCGCAGCAGGTGAAATCCTTCATTGTGGACACAAAACTCAGCACAGAGGTGGGTGTGTTAAATTACTTGAATGCCTCGCTTGATACGGAATCTATCTTTAGCGTAATCATTTCGAACCAAGCTGTAGGCTTGCTCAATATACAGGACGGCAGCTATTTAAATGGGGTAAGAGCATGGGTTAACGATAATCAAAATATAATCAATGATCCCAGTATTTGCCATTTGTTAATTGTGACTGGGGTGGTTATGAAGAATATCATAAGAAAAAAATACAAAAAATTTGATGTCACCTTAAAAGGTGGGGGCTTCGGAATAAATTTCGATGGCAATCTGTACACAAGCGCGGAGGATTATTCGCTTGATATCAGGTTTGGGCTTTCCTATCTTAAGATCCCGATTCCAAACAAAACTGAACTGATAGCAAATGATTTACGGGTTGGGGATCAATTAATTACAAATCAGGATGTGGGCGGTTTCTTTGAAACGGGCATGCTGAAAGGACTGCGCATAAACCAAATGAACAGCGATATCAAACTTGATCTGATTAATGTGATGTCAGAACCTACGGATGACGAGCGGGCATTTATTAATAAGGTTCAATATAGAAAATAAGATTATACCGTTTGTTGTGTGACCAAGATTGCAAAGCAATAGAGCTTGCTGCCAGAAAATTGGAAGAAGCCGAAGGTAAATTTCTAAAAAGGGCGTTATAAAGGCAAACTCACGTGGCTATACGCTGAGTTGGCTACTAAACGGCGATGGAGGAGACTACAAGCCTATCTGGTTCAGTTTCTTCAACACAATTGCAGTATACTCCTCTTTATATCCATCAATTAAAAAGCTCCGATCAATCCAATCCTGAATTTGATCGGCTCTTATAGAAAAGTCTTGATATACGTTATCTCTAACCTTACCCGCAATGCCCAAACTGGTCGCAAACTGATCAAAGTCAGCACGCTTTATTTTGCGTTTTCGAGCATTTAAAGTCAAAGCTAACTCTTCCTGGTCTTTGGGGTAAATCAAATTCACATTCAATAAATCATACGCCGGTGAAAGCAAAATACCCCTTTCGGTATGCATCAACGAAAAGTTTTTTAAATGCATATCATTATTGCCCGTCAGAAAACAGAACAGCACCAATCTAAAGTACTTAATTACGTCCAGTCCCGAATTGGTAGCATACTGTTTGATAATTTTACCGACACGTTCGTACGAACTCTTATATTTTTGCTCGGTAAGCAACTCGGAAAGTTGGCAGAGGTCTTCGATATGAACCTTCTTCCTTTTTACACGATCAAAACGTTTGGTTATATAGGCTAATTCACCACTTGAAGTTTGTATTAACGCATGTTCGGCCGTTTCAATTTTGAATAATTTCGCTAGGTGCATCGTTAGATCCTCTACCTCCGGCATTGAGGGAAAGTCCGGAGATTGGGGTTTCAAAATATAATCGCCCCATAGACCTACCAACGTCAAACGCTTATTACCTTTTTCTCCTTCCAGACTCAAGGATAACTTGGGTTGTACGCCAGTTACCGCTAACCTTTCCTTGACGGTAATTTGAGCCAATTGGTTTAATTTTTCTTTATCTAACTCCAATAACGGAACCTGTGTAGTACCAAAGAATTTCTTCGAACATGCCGGATGATATGTACCAGCCTCAACCTTCTGATAACAGAACAAACAATTAGCCATTTTCTTCATCCTCCACCGGGTATACGGACACAGCTCCTATGGCGTCTCTACATAGGTTGATCAACAATTCAAAGCGATCTCTTGGATCAAGTTTCCAATATTTTTCTCCTATATCCAGCAACCATCCTTCTGGGATTAGCCCATCAAAAAACGGAAACAGTATTTTGCTGTGATATGGATTCTCTGAAAGGGGTAAGGTCAAACTAATAGGCCTCGGATCGACCCCTTTCATATAATCATCTAAATAACTGAATGAATAACCATCATCTCCTTCCGTGAGATATCCAGCCAATTGATCTTGATAGAATATTTTTGCTCGACGTGACATTATCTTTCAGATTTATCAGTTACCCCTACTTCTTTGCCAAACAATGCTAAAACATCATTTACTTTGTCCAGGCGAAGTGTTTTTTTCCCTTGTTCAAGATCACGCACGAATTTCAAACCCACTCCTGCATGTAGGGCGAGCTCTTCTTGCGTTAATTTGAGTTCCTTTCGTTTGGCCTTTACAAAAGATCGTATCGTTGACATAGTATACCCTTTCGGATATAAAGATAGAAAAATTTCGAGAATTATATCTTATCGGATATAAAATAAAATGTTTTGGATAAATTATATGAGATGGGATATAGCCAACACTTCGAAATTCGACGGGGTTGAAAGCAAGCGCTTTTTTTCCTACCTTTAGTCTTGTATAATCAATTGTTCTATGACAAAAATCATCGTAACTATCGTGTTGTTCTTAACGGTCAAAGTTACGTTCGGACAGTCATATCGTTCCTTAGAGAATGAGGAAATTGTGGAGAAACTCACGGCTCTTTTTGATTTGAAACCGGAAGATGCAAAGAGCAGTGGCTATTTATTTGCATCGCATATATTTTGCCTGTTATGTGAGGTAGAGCGCCCGTTTACCCGTGCGAGGCCATACGATCTGGAGCATGAAGAGTTTGTAACCAAATTTTGGGCGGATGTACTATCCTCCGGATGGTTACAAAGAGCCCAAGTTTCTGACCGGGTTTTTATACAGGAAACATTCAACGACCCGGTCGAAAGAAGTGATTATATCGTCTTCTTTACCACACACAAAAAAGATGAAGTGGCAAAGGGGCACGAGGGTGCCCAGTTGGGAATATATTTTAAAAGGGAAGACGGTGTATTAAAGATCAGCGGGTTTGAAACGATCCCTTAGCACGCGCGTTGTGGATGCCTACGATTGCAATAAAAAGCCCCGCGCCGGGGAGACGCGGGGTTCTCAAACTAACCAATTATAAACCTAAATTATGAAAAGACAATTCTACAACCAAAGGTCTTCAAATGGCGTGCCGGGTTAAGCTCGGAATCGTTAAAATTTGTTAAACTTCAACACGTCTGCGCTACGTGGGCGGAAATGAATCTTCGCCTATTATATTGTACAGATAACCACACAGCTATTGGTTTAGTAGCGCATTTAGACCTTCGTATTTTTTAACTCTGCCTGCTTTTACGTCTTTTTGCGCCTTACGCACATCCGCTATGACACACTCCGGAAAAGTGACGGGTTTTTCGAGTTCATATTTGACTCCTAAAGCATCCAAAACAGCTTTGACTGCTTTTTCGGATTTTTTGTTTTCGATATGGACTGTTAATGTAGTCATCACTAAGAAGGTACTTGCTAACAAAGTTACATAGATTGATGCATACAATCAAATTTTGCCCATACGCTTTCTTTGGATAGCTCGAATATAGGCGTTGAGGTAGGAGTAGTGAACGATTGTTTAACAGGTTTATGCACGGCAAATATAATATTGAGGTAACATGGGCATGTTATTTTTGCACGAAAACAGACAAATCACCCATGTACAGAAAGACAAACTCTCTGAGGGAACTTCCGGTCACGTGATTTGGGGTGCGAATGAAGAGCGTAGTTTTGAAGATAAAAAGTATCTTTATCCGATTTCGGATATTGTGCTCAATCCGAACTTGGTGCAAAATCCGGGTTGGTAGCGACGCATATTGACAGCATATCATTTATAACTGCATGTTGAGGTTCCGGGTAGGAACATCAACATGTTAATTTTACTGAGCGTGCCAAACAAAAACTTCTTTTTTTACGGGGTCAGCCTGTTGTTCATGCTATCCAGCTTGCCTTCAAGCGGCCAGAACCTCAAGGTGATGAGCTATAATATCCATCACGGAGCAGATGCCGTAGAGCAAATGACGCTGCACGAAATCGGAGCGTTTATCAAAAAATCAGGAGCAGATTTGGTGGGGTTGCAGGAAGTAGACAGCGTTTGCAGGCGATCGGGAAACGTAGATCAGATGAAAGTGCTCGCCGAGATCACGGGCATGCATTATGCGTTTTATAGGCATTTTGCCTATGATGGAGGTGCTTATGGCTTAGGGATTTTGTCTAGATATCCCATCAAGGAGCAACGCAATAAACGCATCACTTCCATGCAAAACGGAAAGAAAGCGTCTTTGGCCTTCTTGTCCGTCAAGCTTCATACAGGTAGAAAAGAACTAGTGTTCTCCACGGTGCATTTGGCCCTAGATCAGGCGACAAGATTGATCCAGGCGGAAGAAATCATGCGTCATTTAGCAGGGAGCGATCCCGTGATATTGACCGGTGATTTCAATGCCCTGTCCGATACGAAAGAGATTGAATTGATTTCGGAGCGATTACCTTTTATGGATCAGGGGCTGGCGCATACTTTTCCGGCAGCTGAACCCGTCAAAAAAATAGATTATATTTTTGTGTCCTCGTCACTTCTTAAAAAGAAGAATAGCACCCTCGTCCGGAAAGAGATTCTATATTCCGATCATTTGCCGCTGGAGGCAAAACTCAAATTATAAGTCGATACCGGATTTTAATCGCCGGAGCAATAGCGTTTCGGCTTTTTCATTTTTATATTATCTTTAGCAGCAATTATATTAATGGGAATCGCCTTAAAAAAGCAATTTATTCGAATGAAACCGTCATGATTTTCAAAAATCACACAGTGAAATAATTAAACCGAGCTTGCGAGCTCTTGAACACCTTTTCAACAAATAACTGTGAAAAATCATGACAGCTTCATCGCCGATAAAAAGCAAATTTAATATGATGAAAAATATAGTTATCATCTGCACGGTTCTGCTTGCGCTCGGCATGGGGTGCTCCAAAGAAAAAATAGAAAATGAAGACACCGGGGAATTCACTTTCCGGGTAAAGAAAAACGGGAAGGACTGGAAGGTAAACGGAGCCCAAGGCCACCTCAACCGCGAGGATGGTACCTTTTACGTGCAGGCTTCGGGCGAAAACAATGAACTCATCTCATTTAATTTTAGAAGGAATCCGTTGTCTACCGGCAGGTTGGCAGAGTTCAATGCCGATGCGGTGGTACCGGCCTGTGAGCTCTGTGCCGCTATTGCTGCCAGCTATAGCCTGGATCCGGCCAAAGATAATCGCTTCGAAATACTTGGGTTCGACAACCTGGAGAGCCGTATTCTGGGGAAGTTTTCTGTCAATCTGAAAAAGAACCGGCTGCACGATGGCGAATTCACCGAAGAATCCAATGTATACGAAGGGACTTTCAACGTGGTTTATAAGGAACGTGCCTGGTAGTTAGAAACTGTGATATGAAGCAAAAGGAATATTCACGCAAGGAATTTGTAAAAGGAATGGCGATTGCGGCTGCTGGATTTATGATCGTTCCCAGGCATGTGCTGGGAGGAAAAGGGTTTTTAGCGCCGAGCGATAAAATAACGGTAGGGATCGTTGGGGCGGGCGGTAAAGGCAGGGAGAACGCTGCTGAGCTTTTGAAATTGAAGGATGTACAAATTACGGCAATTGCCGATCCTGCCAGCTATTGGGATTTAAAAGATTTCTATTATAAGTCTAAAGCGGGCCGTGAACCGGTAAAGGAAATGATCGAAGGTCACTATAAGTTGATCAATTCTAATTACCGCATCAGCGAATATATCGACTTCAGGGAGATGCTTGAGAGGGAATCTTCGCTTGACGCCATACTTTGTTCGACACCCGACAATACGCATGCTTATGTGTCTATAAAAGCATTGCGGGCCGGTAAACATGTATATTGTGAAAAACCGCTGACACATAACATTTGGGAGGCGCGGAAGGTAAGAGAGATTGCCAGGGAAAGTGGTTTGGCCACGCAAATGGGAAATGTGCTGCATAGTGGGGATGGGATACGGCAGACGGTTGAGTACCTTCGTGACGGTGCAATCGGGAAAGTTGAGGAAGCACATACCTGGGTGCCTGCTTCGCGGTGGAATCCGGGTTTAAAGGGACTACCCGCCGGGCCGGCAATCGATGAACAAGCGATAGGATGGGATTTATGGCTGGGACCTACACCGTATATGCCCTGCCATAAGGAGTATGTCCCGGTAGCCTGGAGAGATTTCTGGGCACTCGGTTGCGGTGCATTGGGCGATTTTGGTTGCCACGATCTGGATGCTTCGGTTTGGGCATTTGACCTCCATGCTCCGGAAAGTATTGAAATATTCCCTGCGGGGTATAGCGATGCGGATATTGCTCCTTATGGTGAAATGGGATATTATCATTTTGCAAAGAAAGACAGCCAGCCTGAATTTAAACAGGTTTGGTATTCCGGAGGTTTAAAACCTGCCCGGCCGGAATTGCTGCCCGATAATGTGGAATTGCCTAGCCGCGGTTCGCTTTTTATTGGAAAGAAAGGTATTATCGTAACAGGTGCAGGAGGTTCAAATCCTCAGATATTCCCTGAAAAGCGCCGCGAGAGATATAATCCACCAAAGCCTAGTATTGCCCGTTCAAATGGACATTTCAGAGACTGGATTGATGCGATAAAGGGCGGGCCTGTTGCAAGTGCTAACTTTGAATACGGGGCACGCCTTACCGAGATTACGCTTCTTGGTGTGCTTTCGCTCCGATTGGGTGGAAAAAAGATTTACTGGGATAGTGAAAACATACAGGTGAAAGGCTTACCGGAAGCAGATCAGTATATCCGGGAGCCGGTTCGACCGGGATGGGAAATGGTTTAATTTGTGCCTCAGGGTTAGTTATTGGTTTTCTATAAACCCATGAGGCTGCCTTAAAAGACAGCCCCATGGGTAAGATAAAGGAAAACGGGGCCTAAAACGTCAACAACGAGGTAACGGGCAGGTGATCCGATGGGTAATGGTTATCGTTATAGACATCGGAAATGACTTTGTAATCTTCGACCTCGAAATGCGGTGTCAGGAAGATATAATCGATGCGATTTTTGGGCTCACCCTGGAAAATGCCCCCGCCTAAGTTGGTGTTTTCCACTCCCTGCCGGGGTGTCTTGCTGCGGTCGTACGCATCGTGGAGTAATGTTTTTATGGCTTTAATCTGCGAGGTTTCAACCGTGGAATTGAAATCGCCCACGCAAATGGCCGGGGCTTCTCCGGCGATTTCCTTGACTTTCCGAACGAGCACCGGGCCTGACTCTCTTTTGGCTACCTCTAATCGCCAGTAGAAATGGACATTGAAAAAGAAAAATTCCTTGCCGGTTTCTTTCACCTTGAACTTTGTCCAATTGCAGATGCGCCGGTCCGTAGCATCCCAGCCAATGCTAGGCTCATCGGGAGTCTCACTGAACCAGAATACACCGCTATCCAGCACTTCAAACAAAGCGGTACGATAAAAGGTGGCGCAGTTATGCAAATCGCCCTTACCACCGTAGGGGTAACCGACGTAATCAAAGCCCGGCAGCATGCCCTTCAGATCGGCCAATTGATTGGCGTGGCCTTCCTGGGTGCCGAATACGTCGAATTGATGGTTGCGGATCACATCAGACAAGGCTCCTTTGCGTACGTCCCAACCGTTGCCGGATTGCTTATCGGCGTCGGCGTCGTAGCGTATGTTGTAAGTTGCTGCACGGAATTGTGTTTTCTCCGTGGAAGGTTGTTGTGCTTCGCTCGTGGAATCTCCGCAGTTAAAGAAAGCGAAACACAGCGTGAATAGATATAATAAGCTCGTTTGCATGATATTGTTGTTTTGAAAGTTACGCTAAAATTCAGTTAACATCCCACCACAGTTTGAAATTAATATCGTCGCCCCCCATCCGATCGATCGCACTTTTGTAATTTTCGGGGTTATAAATTTGTTGTATGCCTGGATACAGCAACCGGGAAGGCATGACTCCATCGTTGAGCATGGAGTTTGTTTTGGGTAAAACGGGGTATCCTGTTCTGCGGTATTCTGACCACTGCTGGAAATCTGTAAAGTACAGGGCGAGGTATTTGTGCAGCATGATGCGTTCCAAGCTGCCATCGTAGGTAGCCAACGGCCTAAGAAAATAGGCATCGTCGATATTTTCTCCCGTGACGATGTTAATGGCAGCGCGGATACCCGCTTTATAGAAATCTTCGGCACCGGTTAAGTAGCCCCGCTGTGCCAGTTCTGCTTTTATAAACGAAACCTCCGCATACGTAAGGATGGGTATCTGCATGGGCACAACCACTTGCTGGTTATTCATGTAAGATGGTGAGTATGAGAATGAAGCGTCATCGTAACCGCTGGGGATGCCCTTGTAACCAATATCAGCACCCTCTGCCCTGGCCTGGGTGACAAAGAAGGGCCGTCTTGGGTCGTCAAGTTCATTGAGGATATCGATGAAAAAGGCAGCCACGGAATGCTGGGTACTGAAGTCAAGCGCGCGTGACCACGGTGAGATATTGGGCGTAATGCCCGTTACCTGTAGGATGACCGACTCTTGGACATTTTCTACGATGGGCGACGCCGCGGGATTTTCGATGATGGAAACCATCTTGGCATAGGCCGAAGGGTCTACATCGGATATCCGCAGCAAAAGCCGTAGGCGCAGGGAATTGGTAAATTTCTGCCACAGATGGGTGTCATTTTCGAATAAAATATCGGTGCCGTAAGCCATGCCGGTGGCGTGGTCATACAGGGAGTTGGCGCGTTCCAGATCTGCCAGCAACTGGGTGTAGATATCCTGCTGGCTATCATACACGGGTTGCAGAATGCCGTCTTCGGCCCGGGAAGCCTGAGAAAAAGGTACATCGCCGAATACATCCGTCAGGTTGGCATAGATCCATGCCCGCAGGGTCAGCGCAATGCCGATATAATTGGACGCATTTTCCTTTTCAGCGGCTTGGAGCATCTCGCTGACATTTTTTGCCCATTTGTAAGATGCATCCCATTGCGAAAGCCCTGTATTTTCGAGGATCTCATAGCGGTGTACTCCTCCGTAGTATTGTGGATAATTGAGTTGTACCTGCATGAGCTGACAAGTGATGTTATAATTATTCCGCAGATTGGTCGACGCCATATTGTAAATGATTTCATTCAATAGGGTGCCGGGGCTTATCTGATCGATCAGATTGGGATTCTTATTGATCGTGTCAAAATTCCTTTTACATGCTGCCGATAACAATACAATGAGTGTTAGGGTCAGTAGCGTAATCCGTTTCATTCTTAGAGAATTTATGATGATTGCTGCAGGTAATTTACCGCGCATTGTGTTAAAAATCTATTTTCAAATTACAGCCATAAACAGCGGTGTAGGGCATGGGCGTGATTTCCAATCCGGGGATAAACACGGTGCCGTTCATAGTGCCTGCCTCAGGATCAAACATCGGGAACTTATCGAACACGGCTAAATTTCTGCCGAATAGGCTGAGGGAAAGGCCGTCGATACGAAACCGTTGAAGGTGCCGCTTGGGAATCTGATAGCTGAGCGATACTTCGCGGAGTTTGATGAAATCGGACGCGAACACGCCGGCTTCTGTGGTTTGGTGAACCTGCCCGTAATACGCCTGAGGATCGGCCTGGACGGTGTTGGGAGTATAGGATCCATCCGGATTTTTCACAACCCCATCGCCAACGATGAATCCTTCATCCCGCCCGGGGATGGTATTGGGCAGCGTGCCGGCCCAAGACGCACGATTATAGGTGCCCGAGAAGATGAGACCGCCATACTGCCCATCCAGCGTAAAGCTTAAACGTATATTTTTATACTTCAACGTGCTGGTTAACCCCGCTTTCCATTCGGGAGCGGTATTGCCGATGTATTCGGGTACGCTTCCGCGTGTGGGCACACCATTGGCAAAAACAATATTGCCGTCCGGATCGCGGATAAATTTGGTGCCCCAGAGGTCTGACGTGCTTCCGCCTACCGTGGCAATGAGATGGCCCTGCCAGACGGTGGTCAGCGTTTGCTGCTCAAGGTTGTCGGTCAATGCCATGATTTTATTGTCGTTGGTTGCCCAGTTGCCGATAACCGTCCATTCCCAATCCGGGCTTTTAATGGGCGTACCGGTTACTACCAGTTCCACCCCTTTGTTGCGCACTTCGCCTGCGTTGATGACGCGGTTGCTGTAACCGGCCACAATATCTGCGGGCAGGGCCAGGATTTGGTTTTCCGTACTGGATGAATAGTAGGTTGCATCGACGCCTAAACGGCTGTTAAACAGCTTAAGGTCAATCCCGGTTTCCCAACTTGATGTGATTTCGGGTTTCAGGTTGGTGTTGTGCATGGTACTGGGTACCTCCGCCGAACTTGGAAAGCCGCTTTGGCTGTAATACTTGCTCGTCTGATAGGGGTCGGCATCGCTCCCCACCCGCGCGTAGGAGGCGCGGTACTTGAGATAGCTTATCTGCTGCGGAAGTTGGAACAGATCGGACAGGATGAAGCTTGAGGTGGCCGATGGGTAGAAATAGGAATTGCTATTGGCCGGCAAGGTGCTAGACCAGTCGTTACGGCCGGTCAGATCGAGAAAGATCTTATCGCGCCAGGAAAGGGATGCCATGCCGTACAGACTATTGATCTGCCGCCTTACATCGTTTGTGGTTACCAACGGATTGTTTACGCCATTGGCCAAACTGAATACCGTAGGAACGATGAGGGCATCCACCGACGACATGACGTTGCGGTGATCATAAGACATCCGGCTTCCGCCGGCCATCACATTGTAATGGAAATCGTCTCCAATGACGTTTTTATAGCTGGTCAGGAAATCCATGTTGATTTCCTGGCTGGCCACATCCTGGCGACCGTAGTAACCGCGGGGGTGTTTCTTGGAGGAATAACCACGCTGGGTTTCCCGCAGCTGGGTCAGTGAATTCATGGATAAACGCCCCATGACATCCCAATTTTCTGAAATCTTGATATCTGTTTTTACGTTGCCCACAATCTGGTTGCTCGAGAGGGGATTTTTGTCTACATACATCAGGAAATAGGGATTGCTGGACCACGCCGAAAAGGGATTCAGCTGCTCCAGGTTTTCTTTTCCGTTCTGCCAAATGGGCTTGTACCAATTGATGTCTACACTGGGCATGAGGAACATCATGAAATAGCCCAATGACCCATTGCTGATTCCAAAAGCGGGTAAATTATCACTCGTGCGGTTGTTGTAGTTGAGCGATGTGGTCAGTTTGACGCGCTGCGTTACTTGATAGTTGCCATTGAAGGAAATTGTATTTTTCTTGAATCCGGTATTGGGCGCAATGTAATTGTTGTCGGTATGGGCAATATTCAATCGCATTGACCCTTTATCGTCGCCGCCCTGGAACGACACGGCATTCTCAAAAGTAGATCCCAACCGGAAGAAATCTTTCATGTTGTTTTTGTAGGGACGCCATAAGGTCCTTTCGGCTCCCTGTGCCTGCGTAACTGGGTCGTATTGGTAATAATATTGACCCTCGAACTTAGGGCCATAAGCCTCCGGGGTATTGGTACTGGGGCCGTCTTCCGAGTCGCCGAAGGAGTAATACGGGTTGCCGTTGGCATCTTTGCGGCTTGTGCCACCCGCGCCGTATTCATATTGATAGTTGGGCCAGTTTATAATATTGTCCAGCAGGGTTGACGAATAGAACGTAATTCCTAATTTTTGGTTCTTTTGCCCGGATTTGGTTGTAATGATCAGGGCACCATTTGCGGCTCTGGAACCATAAAGTGCGGCTGCAGAAGGCCCCTTCAATACTGTCACACTTTGGATGTCTTCCTGGCGCAATTCGGATACCGCATTGCCGTAGTCTACGGGGGCTTCGGTGCCGTAGGCTGCGCCGACATTGTTGCCGTATGCGGTGGTCTCTTGATCCATGGGTACGCCATCGATGACAATAAGTGCGTAGTTGCTTCCGGGATCAAGTGATGTGGCTCCGCGCAGCTGAATACTCTGGGAGTTGATGGGGCCGGTACCTCCCGAAATGATGTTCAAGCCTGCCACCTTGCCTTTCAGTCCTTCAGACCAGTTGCTGGACACAGCGGATGATAATTGCTCAGCATTGAGTGTCTGCTGGGCGTAGCCTAACGCTTTTTCTTCACGCTTGATACCCAGTGCGGTGACGATCACTTCGTCGATGTCGCTTACCGTCTGCTGGAGCAAAATGTTGAGGGTTCGTCGGTTTCCTACGGATACTTGCTTTGTCGCATAACCCACATACTTGAATATCAGTACATCTTCGGGCGAGACTTGTATGCTAAACCGCCCCTGCTCATCGGTGATGGTTTCCAATGCCGAATTTTTTACCGAAATGCTGACACCTGCCAACGCCGTTCCCAATGAATCTTTTACCTGACCCGTAATGGGCTGTTGTGGCTTTTCGACCGGAAAGCTTTCGGCTGCTTCGATATGTCCGCTCCGTTTTGTCCGCTCCCGGGAAATCAATATGTTTTTTCCGGAAAGGGTGTAAGTCAAATTTTTATCTGCCAATAGCAGATCGAGAAAGCTGGACAATGGCATGTTGCGGACCGAGATGGTTACCGGGGGTAATTCTTCCAGTAGTTTGTTGTTATACAAAAAGTTATAACCCGTCTGATTCTTGACGAGCTGGAGAATAGCAGCAATCTCTTTGTGGTTGGTATGAATCGTTACGGTTTGTGACAGACTCTTTGCACTTATATGAAGCGCACATACAAATAATAAAAAGGACAGTATTTTCATCCTCAAGGTTATTTGTTTCAATGACAGGTAGTTCTTCTTTGCTTTTAAAGAAGTCAACTGGTTTTGCATAGTAAATTTTGGAAATAGAACCCTACTCCCGATACTTAGCCTAAAAATTGTATATCCTTTTTAGTTTCCCTAAGTTTGCAGTGTTCTGATAAATCAATTTGTTAATTATTCCTAGTTTAACAGATCTGATCTGGACATTTTTATGGGGAAGTGGTACCAACACTTCTCCATAATTTTACCTATGTCGTTCCTAATGCGTTTTGCTCATGTTCATTTAGATTAATGGATTATTAATTTGTTAGACACCAATTCCAGATTTACGCCTGATCCTTTTAGAAATTCGGCCACGATTTCGAAATCTACCGAACGGCTCAATTGACCGGTGAAGTGTTCCTGGGGGATTTTGTTTCTATATTCGACTTCCAGATCGTACCAACGTGCTATTTGTTTTGCTACTTCCTCAAAAGGCGTCCGGTTGAAGTTAAATTCGCCTTGTTTCCATGAAATTGCCTGTTGTACATCACCCGGTCCGATTCCCAGTTGCTTTTCTTTGCCGGCAACAGCGGCTTGGCCCGGTTGCAACCTGAAACGGTCGTTACCCGTTCTGCCGCGCACTTGCACCGAACCTTCAACGAGGGTCGTTATGTTCAGCTCGTCGTCGGAATAGGCCTTCACATTAAATGTGGTGCCTAATACGGTTATTTCCTGGTAATCACTCTTGACGATAAAAGGCCTTCGGGCATCATGTGCCACTTCGAAATACGCCTCACCGCTAATTTCGACCAGGCGCCGGTCTGTTGCAAATTCCGGCGGAAACTTCAAGGTGGAATTGGAGTTCAGCCAGATGCGGGTACCATCGGAAAGCGTAATCTGATACTCACCGCCTTTGGGTACAACTAAGTTAAGCTGTTGCGTTTCCAGAAAAATGTTGTCGGCAACGGTCTGCCCATCGGAATAGAACATACCTTCATTGGTAACAAGCAGCCCGCGCTCGTCTACTATTTCTTGTTGAAGTCCATTTTCGGCTAGTAAGACCGCTTTCTTTGAGCCGGGCGTAACCTCGGTAACCTGCTCATCGTAAGGGGTAGCTTGCTGGTTAAGAAAGTAAAGACTGCAGAACCCGATAACGACAATTGAGGCAGCGGCAGATAGCCAGGCAATGTGCCGCTTGCGGGTCTTGCTTTTTTGAGAAGTCATCCGATCCAGGAGATCCTGGAACGACATGGAACTGCCTGATGCCACATAATCTGCCCACTCCGGCTCGGATGTGATGGGCCGATTGGGAGAAAAATCCGCCAGGAGTTTACGATATGCCGGATGATTGGCTGCCCACCGTTGCAGTTCGTGCAGTTCATCAGGGGAAATATCGTTTTGGCGATATTTATTGAGAAGGGTTAGTATGCGCGCTGTTTGATTCATCCTATTTAGTTACTTATAGAAACTAAATAG
The DNA here is from genome assembly GCF_014642075.1 of Parapedobacter defluvii. Taxonomy (GTDB): domain Bacteria; phylum Bacteroidota; class Bacteroidia; order Sphingobacteriales; family Sphingobacteriaceae; genus Parapedobacter; species Parapedobacter defluvii. Next base: position 20,716 of record NZ_BMIK01000029.1, read on the forward strand.
AACAGAAAACCTTACATAAAAAAAGTAAACAACCAATCTTTTTGTTGTTTGAAGGCTTTTTTTAAGGTAGAGATGGCCCGCGAATAATTGACGTAGACCGTGTTTTTGGACATTTGCAGGGCCTCCGATATTTCGGAATGGCTCTTGTTTTCATAGTGACTCAGCTGGATCACTTTTTGTTGGGTTTTGGGTAGTTTTTGGACTTCCTTTGCAATCATTTCCAACAATTCTGCTTTTATCTGTTTCGCGTAGCCTTCGGGGTCTTCGGTGAGCAAATCGTCCGGCAGCTCGGTTTCAAAATGCTGTCGTGCATAAGCAGAATTTAGAAAGGAAAGGCAGGCGTTTTTGGTTACGATATATAAGAAGGCTTTGATTTTTTCTTCGCTGTCGAAACCGGTTCGCTGCTGCCATAATTTAACAAAACTATCTAACACGATCTCTTCCGCTTCGACCGCATGATGTTTGAGAAGTGACTTGGCAAAATAATGAAGGGGTCTTTTATACGTATTAAAGTAAATTTCCAAGGCGGCGGGGTCTCCTGCTTGAAAATTTGCAATGATAGTTGAAAACCGATTACACATTATCCGTACGTTGAATGGCTCAAAGGTACTCCAATTGGCCGCGTGTGTCAAATTAAGTCTTTGTTAATAGGAGGTCTTTTCTTCGTTAAGCTTATTGGCTAAAATAACTGTCTGTAAATATCCAAAATTTTATTTACAACTTAAAACTTGTGAATATGCGGTTAAGCATCTACCTTTAGCTTGCGAATATAAACCGAATAGGAAGTTACAATGAATGAAATTAATAAATCAAAGCTATACCTTGCCGTGCTTATGATTGCAACCCTGCTGTCTTTCGCGGTTCTGGAAGGGTTGAAGAAAGCGGGGCAGCTTCCTGAGTTTCGTGACAATCATCGGCTATACCTGATTACAACGGGCGTGATCCTCGTCGCTCTGATCGGCGTGGTATCGGTGGCCCTGCGGCAACGGGATAAGGCGGAAGATTAGGTTATGCATTAACTGCGCAGCCAGCAAAATGAGGTGATATGGAACTGCTTTTTCTGAACATGGGTACAATGGAATTAATTATCGCGTTGCCGGTAATGGTATTCATGCTCTATTCGCTCTTTCACGCGGCCACAAACATGGGTATCCCGGGTTTACATCGGCTGATCTGGGGCCTGGTCATTTTATCGATTCCGATCTTAGGAAGTATCGCCTATTGGGTGATGGGGCGGAAGCCGGTGGGGCACCGATCATAGGAGGCATCACACACATCTGTTTATAAAAACTTTTCTCTTAATTTTAAAACTAAAAATTTTAGTATTATATTTGCTCTTACTACCTTGCATGGAAAAAGAAACCGGCAACATCGGGTATTGGAGCGATAATTCGTATTATCGGATATATTGCCGATATTTTTATTTATCGGATATATGGCCGATATTTGAAAAAAGATACATTGAAAATGAGCACTGTAGGAATATTAACAGGGGACATTATAAGTTCTCGGTCAAAACTTACCCATGAATGGCAACCCATGCTGACAAGCATTTTAAACCAGTATGGTAAAGAGCCAACTGACTGGGAGTTGTTTCGGGGAGATAGCTTTCAAATCCGTGTTGCTGCCGATAAAGCATTGAAGACGGCAATCCACATCAAAGCAGGAATAAAACAGATAACTCCGCTGGATGTAAGAATAGCCATAGGTATAGGTTTGGAAGACCATCCCTCAAACAGAATCACCTCATCGACCGGTAGCGCATTCGTTCTGTCTGGAGCATGTTTTGATGCCCTCAAGAAACAAACGCTAGCGATTGCGACGGCCGACAACCACTTAGATGAAGTGCTTAACCTTATCTTGTCACTCGCATCGTTGACGATGGACAATTGGAGTCCCGCAACTGCTGAGGCGATCCAAAACGCCATCGAGAATCCTAAAATGAATCAGGAAGCACTAGCTAAAAAGATGAAAAAATCACAAAGCAGCGTCAGCGAAGCACTCAAACGGGGAGGCTATGATGTGGTGATGCGGATGGAGCAATTTTTCAGACGCCAACTTATCGAAACATGATCACTTTAGGCTTAAAATTATTCCTTGCCCATGTTTTGGGAGATTTTGTTTTTCAACCCGACAAATGGGTAAAAGGCAAAACAGAAAAAAAACACAAATCAAAATATTTGTATTTACACGTCGCAGTGCATGCATTGATGCTCCTGCTGCTGCTAAAGTTTGATTTTTTTTACTGGAAAGCGTTTTTAACAATCGTTGCAAGTCACCTAATCATTGATATCATAAAAACACACGTATACGGCCGCGTAAATAAAAAGGTGCTGTTCTGGTTAGATCAGTTGATGCATGTCCTTTTTATCGGGTTGGCTGTCTACCTATATGAGCCCTACACGGTTTCGTTGCAACCACTACTTGCCAACGAAGTGCTGCTGTTTCTGTTGGCAACTGTATGTGTTACGTTTGTGTCTTCGATCGTTATTAAGCAATCGCTGTCAAGCTGGGGCCTCGAAGCACAACAAACAACACCGGAAGAATCAAGTCAACAGGAAATCGTGCAAAAATCTGAGAAAGATTCACTCACAAATGCGGGCAAATACATCGGATATTTGGAAAGACTCTTTCTTTTCTGCTTTATTTTAATGAACCAGTGGCAGGCGATCGGTTTTTTAATCGCAGCCAAATCAATTTTTCGTTTTAGTGATTTATCAACGGCTAAGGATAGAAAGCTGACCGAATATGTGTTGATTGGTACGCTGCTTAGCTTCGGACTGGCTTTGTTGATTAGTTTATCATACAAATACGGCAAACAATTTGTTAGTTGAGTTACCGGCTAACGCACGACAAGTTGGTGGGGACCGAAAACACAAGAAAAGCGACTAATTAATACGAAAGTTATGGCGACTATACTCAGATTGACTAAACTGAAATCGGGAGAACCGGTACGGATAAATTTTGATAACGTAGCGTACTATAAGGTTAAAGGCGAACATACAGAGATTATATTCGTTTCGCCTAAGTACCATGAACACACGCTCCTTGTTAAGGAATCGTTGGAGCAGGTGGATAGGTTGTTAGGGATATAAATTATATTTTAAAGCCGTTTTTCAACCGTGTCAGCCCTTCTTCGAGCAGGGAACGCGGGCAGGCAATATTGATGCGTAGAAATCCTTCGCCGGCGGTACCATAAAGTGTACCGGGGCTTAGCCACAACCGTTGTTCGCGCAGCAGCTTATCGGCAAAATCGGCGGAGGAAGAAATAACCGAACGGCAGTCTAGCCAGACTAGGTAAGTAGCTTGCAACGGGGTTACATTGACCTGTGGCAGGTGGGTACTGCAGAAATCCTTTAGGAAGGCAAAGTTTGCAGATAGATAGGTTTTCAGTGATTCCAGCCAGTCCTCGCCGTGTTCATAGGCGGCAACAAGCGCCTCAATGGCAAGGGGGTTCAGAAGGGTCATCTCCTGCATATCCAGCATATAGCGTACCTGCTTTCGGAGTGATTCATTTTCAGAAAACAAATAGGCGGCCTGTAGCCCTGCGATGTTGAAGGTTTTGGTGGGAGAGCTGACTGTAATGGATTGCAGGGCGGGGTCATGATCCAGCGATGCGAAAGGTACATGGCGGTACGGCTGGTAGACAAGGTCGGAATGGATCTCATCAGATACCACCACAACGTTATGCCGCATGCATATTTCGCCGATGCGTACCAACTCTTCCGCGGTCCAAACTCGGCCTACGGGGTTGTGCGGATTACTGAGCAGCAGTAGCTTTACGGCGGGATCTGCTGCCTTGCGCTCCAGGTCGTCATAATCCAGACCGTATACTCCCTCGTGCAGCCGCAGGTTGTTTTGGACGGCTTGACGGTCGCAGTGGGCAATGGTGGCAAAAAAGTGGTTGTATACCGGTGGCTGCAGCAGGATTTTATCGCCGGGGGCAGTCAGTGCCCGGATCAGGACGGATAGTGCCGGGACGACTCCGGTGACCGGAAGCAGCCAATCGGGATGCAGGGAAAAGCCATGCCGTTTTTTCCACCAGCCAATGATGGCCTCGTAGAATCGCTGCGGGGTTTGGGTGTATCCGAAAACCCCATGTGCCACGCGGTTTTCCAGCGCCTGCTGGATGGCGGGAGCAGCTTTGAAATCCATGTCGGCAATCCACATGGGAAGCACGTCGGGTTCGGCAGTGTCCCATTTAATGCAATCGGTGTGCTTACGATCAACAGGGAGGTCAAAATGATAATTCATCGTCATTTCTTGAAATCCAAATCGCCAAAGAGAAAATCTTGGGAATCGATGTCTAGTTTAAAGTGTTTTATTTTTTTATCGGTACCGCGCTCAAAGATTACTTTTCCGGGAGGTACAAAAGGGTCGTTAAATACAATGGTTAACGTGTCCTGGCCGCTGGCGTAGAGACAGCCGGAAAATGCCTCCTTAGCCGGAGCAATGTTTGACATATCCATAGGAGGTATCGGCTTATTTCGGATGTGCGGAAAGGCAGATCGATGACTTAATAGATCGATTATTGTCAGTTCCTTGGTAATCCATAGGTCGCTCAGTTTAAATTCGGGAAGGTATTGGATGACCTTATCGTCCCAGTTAAGTTTGTTTTCTTCAACGAGGATGCCGAGTGCTACGGCGGTGAAAGATTTGGTACAGGAAGAAATCGGAAAGACCGTTTGCGTATTGACAGCGAGTCCGTTGGAAAGGCTTGTGGTTCCGTAGCCCTTCTTAAAAATCACCTGGTGATCTCTGATGACGCCGATGGCAAGTCCAGGCATTTTGTAATCGACGACCTGTTTGGCGATAAAGTCATCTATATTTGACAGGTGCTGCTGTTGGGCGGGTGCCAGACAGGGAAGAACAACAAGCAGGACAGCGAAGAGGTATTTGCCAATCATTGATATCAAATATGATGATAATCTTATTCATATCCAATAGGTAATTCACTATGCGATTAACGTACGATTTCTTCTAACAGCCTAAGAGATTGTTAGGCAAGGTGTAGTAAATTGAGCTGGGGACCTGATGGGGGAGGTTTGGAAATCAAAGAGCGAGTATTACCTTAGCAAAATAAATGCATCTCATGCTCATTGTAACCTGTGCAATCCTTATTCGGGATGGCAGAATTTTGATTTGCCAGCGTAGCAGCGCGATGAATCTGCCGTTGAAGTGGGAGTTCCCGGGAGGGAAGGTGGAACCGGGTGAAGACGAAACGCTAACCATTGTACGTGAGATCAAGGAAGAATTGAACTTGGACATCGAAGTAATGGGGCGATTAAAGCCGGTGGAACACGATTATCCAACTTTCCGGATTCGCCTGATACCTTTTATGGCAAGTGTGACAGGTGGCGAGCTATTGCTTGAAGAGCACGCGGATGCTAAGTGGGTACAAGTGGATGATCTGGACCGGTACGATTGGGCGCCTGCGGATGTGCCGATTGTTGAACAGTTGAAATCGGAACAGGAAGGGTAGCAGAGGGGGCATCAATCACTTCATAGTTGAAAGAAGGGAACCATTCTGCGGAGATACTGGCCATTTTTGCATTGCTCGACGGCTGAATACAAAAATATCGGATTGGCAGAAATAGGTACGGACAACCTGTTGAACAAAGAGAAGGAAAGGCACTAGCTCTACTCGGGTATGGTGTAAATCAGACTTTTTCCAAAGCCAGAAGGCTGTGTATGTCCATGTATTGTAGTTTCGGAAAACAGTAGCTGCAACAGAAATAGCCCCTTATGCGCCTTATTTATCCAGGTGTAAGTCACAACAGTAGACGTATGTCCGCCGGATGGATGGGTTATATTAATCTCGTATGCACGCTTTATACGTAGGGTATTAGGAAATGTACCTGCAACGGTTTTTAATGTTCCGAAACCGTCCACTTCAACGGTTTGCTTTCCAACCAATACCTCGCTGCCGGCGGTATAACTGTAGCTGTCCGAAAACTTCGAACCATATGACATGGGAAATTTATAGGTTGTCTGTGGATCGTCGTAATGTGTTTTCAAACCATCGGCTCCCATCCCGCCGATGACGTTCAATTCATCGTCAGTAAGTTGATGAAAACTATATTCAATACCTGCCGCAGGGCCCTGAGCTGCGTATACACGGTTAGCCTCCGGGAATTCTGAACAAATTGCCTCACCAGGGCACTCGACGTCTTCAACTGTGGTTGTTATCGCTACCTCATCATAATCGGAAAAATCCCAGGTTACATCCGTACCGGAAGGCCCAGGCTCAATCTCCTTATTATACACATCAACGTGATAACTTGTGTACTTACCTAATTTAGCTATAAAATCGTCCTTTGTGATTACGTTATTTGCATCTGGCTCTGTATTGTCATCGTTTCCCTTATCACAGCCCGAGATATGAACACCGCAAATGAATAGGGAGACCAAGAAGTATATGTTAGCTTTCATAATCGAATGATTGTTTGCCAACAAAATTATGATAACCGAAGAGTTGCTGCAATCCCTATTAGTTAGGGTTTCCATTCTCCTCATTTTTTAGTAGTTCTTTCTTCGATACCTGGACTGTTGCCGCCATTGACCATGGTCCCATGCGGATATCACGCCCCGATACGTCCCACCTTTTCCGCGCCGTAAGTAAGCTAGTCGGGAAGATTCTTACGATCGTGCTGTTTAAGGGCAATCAGAATACCGGCATCCAGGTAACACGATAATCTTTTTTGAGGGATTTATGGAAAATATTGGCAATCGCTATCATTTAAGTAGATAAACTTTAACATCATGGCTGAATTGAACACCGGACGGAGGTTGCAACCCAGGGTTGACCTCACCGCGATGGTAGACCTGGCTTTTCTGTTGATCACTTTCTTTATGCTTACCACCAATATCAACAAGCAGCAGGCACTTGATGTGGCAATGCCCGATATTACGGATTCTACGGACTTTTCTCCTTTGGCAGACGACCGGACCATTACGCTGCTGCTAGGTGCCGATGGCCGTGTGGACTGGTATTGGGGTATGCTGGATAAGCCACTTGCGGGGCCGTACTCATCTAACTTGGGCAAAGGTGGTATCCGGGAAATACTGATGCAAAAGAAAGAAGAGGTGCCAAAGTTGACCGAAGGAGGAAAAGGGATCATTGTGGTGATCCGACCCAGTGCAAAGGCGGACTACCAAAGTTTGGTGGATATTCTGGATGAAATGAAAATCTGTGGCATTAGCCAATACATGATCGGAGAGATAAGTGCGGCAGAGGAGGCGATGGTGGCTTTATGATGTATAATAAGATCACATTACCTGTTTGATAACGTACTCCATGTTGTTGAACGTGAAACGGCTCTCCGCTTGCATACCGACCAAGCGGCTACCGATAGGAGAAGCGGTGGATACAACCCAGTAGGTGCGGCCCTCCACGTCTATGCGGCCCACGCTGACGGCAAGGAAAAAGATACCGCGGTTGGTTTCCACAAGGCTGCCCAATCTTGCCGGACCTGATTGTGGGCGCACATCCAAGGAAATCAGTACTTGGTCCATCCGCTCCGCATCTGCCAGCAGTTGCTGATGGCGAGCAATTTCCTGCTGCATCATTTCACGTGTGGTTTCAAATTTATCGCCTGCGCTGCTTTTGGTGTCATCGGCGGCGGCATCACTGGCCGAAGCAAGGGCCTGTTGCGCATTGGCTATGCGTTCACCCACGTAGCGCTGACAAGCGGCGAGAAGGGCGGTTTTGAGGGCATGGTAATGATTGTCCACGTTTATTCAAGTCAAATGTTGCTGTTACCCGCAAAATACGAGCCGAGTTTGAAACTGCTGTTTAACGGTATGAGGGAAATACCGGCTGAATTTATATTTTTACAGCCATACTATTACAGGAAAATATGGCATCAGGTTTTTTTGCGATTCTGGACGATATAAGCGCTTTGATGGACGATGTGGCCACTACGGCGAAAGTGGCGACCCGCAAAACGGCTGGGATATTGGGAGACGATTTGGCGGTCAATGCGGAAAAGGCAACGGGTTTTCTGGCCTCGCGGGAATTGCCGGTGCTGTGGGCCATCACCAAAGGATCGTTGATCAACAAGCTGATTATTGTACCCATTGCACTGGTGCTTAACGTATTTCTTCCGGTTGCCATAAAGGTTATCCTGATTTTGGGTGGTTTTTACCTGGCATATGAAGGGGTTGAAAAAATTATAGAATATCTCTTTCACCGTCCGAAAGAAGGCCATGAGGTGGTTGAGGAAAGTAATGAAAGCCGCAACGGTGCAGAGAAGATAAAGATAAAATCGGCTGTGACTACCGATTTCATTCTGTCTATTGAGATTGTGATCATCGCATTGGGAACCGTTTTGGAAAAAAGTTTATCGATACAGATCCTCACCGTTTCGGTAGTTGCCTTGCTGGCTACCGTGGGGGTATATGGCATCGTAGCACTCATCGTCCGGATGGACGATGCCGGCTTCAATTTGATAAAACGTACCCAGAATAAGGGGTGGCTCGCCAAGTTGGGGCACCTGTTGGTAAATTTGCTGCCGGTGGTGATCAAGTGTTTGGGAGTAATTGGCACCGTTGCACTGATTTTGGTTTCGGGCGGTATATTCGTCCATAATATCGACTACCTACATCATATGTTAGCTACGTGGCCTTCGTTTCTTAAGGAAATGGCGATCGGTTTCGTGGCAGGGCTGATAGCCGTTGCGATTTTGACAATTGGCAAAAAAGTGTTTTTCCGTGGCTGAATTGATATTGCGCCGATTTGAAGAGGTTGATTTCGACTGGCTGCAAAGCTGGGTGACTTCACCTGAACTACTGTTTCAATTTTCCGGTGAGCGATTTTCCTATCCACTTAGTCTTGAACAGCTTACAGAATACCGTGCTGAGTACCCTGACAGGCGGATGTATATAGCATGGGTGCAGGGGCAGCCTATGGCATTTGGTGAGATCATCCCGCAGGATAACGGCCGGCCCAGGCTGGGAAGGATTCTGGTGGGGAATCCGGCTATACGTGGAATGGGGATAGGTGCCCGTTTTATTACAGCATTGGTGGATGAATGCGGACGGTTATATGATTGCGATGCTGTGGAGTTAAACGTGTGGGATGAAAATATATCGGCCATACGCTGTTACGAAAAGGTAGGCTTTGTCTTTCAGGCAGATGACCGGACGGTGCTTTCTGCTTTCGGACGTACTTTCAATATCCACAAGATGGTGAAGATGCGATAGGTGGGAATTTTTCCTGCGTGGCAGCTGTGACTTGATCTTCGGCTGCGGCAATCCTGAATCGGGATATCCGAGCCGGTTTTTATTTCATGCATTGCTGTATAGAAAAAATAGCGAATCACGCAAACGTTTGATATTGCGGAGGCTATTGATTTGGGGCGTTACAAAGGTTACATTTGAAAAGCATGGCAGGATACGCTATATTTAGCTTGTTATATGAACCGCTATTCAACATGTACGGATGCCGAACTGACCGACTTACTCCGGAAGGGAGACGGTGCTGCATTTGCGGAAATCTACCAGCGATATAGCCCTGTTTTATATCGACATGCCTATAACAAGCTGCGGGATAAGGAGGAAGTGCGTGATCTAATCCAGGAACTTTTTATCAACCTGTGGGATAGACGACAGGATATTGTGCTTGCATCGAGCCTCTCTTCTTACCTTTATGGTGCGGTCAGAAATCGGGTGATCAACGTTTTTGCCCACCAGAAGGTAGAAGAACGGTACTTGGCTTCTCTTGTTGATTTTGTGGAGGCCGACCAGGTCACTGCGGATCAATGGGTGCGCGAGCGTGAATTGCGTGCACAGATTGAACGGGCCGTGGCTTCCCTGCCGCGGAAAATGAGGGAGGTGTTCGAGCTGAGCCGCATCGAACACCTGAATCATAAAGAAATAGCTGAGCGACTGGATATTTCGGATCAAACGGTCAATAAGCAGGTAAAAAATGCCCTGCGTATCCTCCGATCCAAACTGGGAGCTTTCCTGTTCAGCTTTTGGGGAATCTTTTGATAAGCTAGCCGAGTTTGGCGGCTAAGCTGGCTTTGTGCTTGAGGTATTCCTGTACATCCCGGGTATAGGCGCTCATGGATTGTGCCACCTGTGCGGCAAGTTCCAAGGTTGCGTTTTTACCCAATTTGGCCTCTACGAGTTTGTAATATTCATATTCCTCCAAACCTTTCCGGATATTTTCCATCCGGATGCTGCTTAGCGGACCATCGGTGCCTGGATAGATCAGCAACCCATCGCCGTGTAGCCATTTATATTCTTCGGTCGGGGTAGTTATGGACATATCAAGTTTTAGGGGAGTGTTCCTGCTGATGGGTCTAGGCGTTTCCCATTGGCCCTTGTTGTATTGATTGACTCCCCAGTATAGGAAACCGTCAAACCGCTCGTGATAGGCCATGGCACTGAGTAGTACCCGGGTCTCGATGAGCGCATTTTCAATACGCCAATTGGGCATGGGATGATAGGGCTGCAGCGAAATATACCCCCATACTTTTTTGCCGGCCGCACGTAATTGATCGGCAAAAGGATTGTTATAGATGCCATCGGTTATGTGTAATACCAGAATGTCGACGTGTACCGCTTCGAGCTGTGCCAGTGATTGGATGTGCATTGATGTCGTCGCGATTGGAATATCGGGATACCGACTTTTGATGTGCGCATGCACGGCTTTCATCGTGTCAAAATGCTCAGGTTCGTTTTCGTCAAATCCATAGAACACGCCCTTGCCGCCCGCTGCGGCACCGGATGCGATGATGGCATCGATGTATCTGCGGTTTTCTTCAAACCGTTGGATGAGCACCTCAGCCGGGGCGTTGCGGTCTTCCCACGTGACAGTAATGGGATAAATGACAAATCCATTGGTTTGCCCATTGTAGTGTACATATTCTTCGGGAGTAATCCGGTAGGCACCATCCGGCCCTTGTAGGTCAATGTAAAGATCGGTAGGCATGATACGCCGCTCGGCCAGAAAGTCCAACCAATTTTTGCGTATTGCCGTGGGCAGCCCCGGGTAAACTTTTGCCAGGTACTCCAAAGCAAGAGAAAACAACGAGGGAAGCGAGGGAACGGCTGGGATGGAGAATCCGTAGACGGTAGCTTCAATATGGATGGTCTCTGTATGGGGGCCGATTTCCAGCTCCACGGTACCTTGGTAGGTACCCGCCGGCGTGCCGGCAGGTGCATGTACCGTGACCCAAATGCTGTTTGACCAGTTTTCAATTAGATGGGCGTGGTCACGCGTTAGCAACGGATCGGGATACCATCCCGATAATTTGCCGGAGACATCAGCAGGGACCGGGTGTCCGGCGAAAGTGCTGATATATACGTAACCGACTTGATGCCATGTGTGGCCACTGATGCGATTGCTGCCACTTACCAGGTCATTCACAGTGACACTTACCCGCTCAACGGTGGTTTCTGGCCGGATTACGATCTGGAAGCATTCAGTTTCGTTGCCTGCAATGCCGAACGTGACCGTATCACTTTCCGGCAGGATGTCTTCAGGCATGATCTTTACAGCACCCGATGCGGTTGATATCCGGTAATTTTTGGGTTGGGTACCGGTGTCGGCCGGTTTGGTCTGGGTGCGCTTTGAACAGCTGATGCTATCGGCCCCAAGCACGGCGGTACTGCAACCGAGGAAAGTAGACGCTTTGATAAATTCCCACCTATTCATAGACTTCCTCCCTCACGATTTTACGGATGCTGTGGTTGTTGGCATCTACGATATAGACGCTACCGTCAGGACCAACGGCCACACCGGTTGGGTTATTAAATCTGGCCTCCTCCAACGATCCGTCTACGTAACCCCGTTCGGGGGCTCCGGCAAAGGTGCTGACTTCCCAGCCGCGCGGATTAATCTGACGGATGCACTGATTGGTATTATTGCCCCCATCGTCGTACCACGGGCCGCCGTAGGGACCGGCATCTCCGGCTACAAACAACATGCCTGTGACGGGACTGATGGCTATACCCCAAGGTCTATCAAATTTTGCGGATGCTCCCGGTCCATCTTCCCAGCCGGTCTGACCGGGCATACCGGCGATGATTGTCGAAACGCCGGGACCGTCTACAACAGATTTCAGATCAAGACGGTGGATAACCGATTTTCCGGTCTCTACTACGAAGAGAATACCTTCCTCGTTGATGGCTAAGCCGCTTACCCAGCCCAATCCCTGAAGTACTGTGGTGAGATTGCCGCTGTCTTCTACACGGTAAATAGCTCCATTCGTCAGCGACGATACAAGGACTTGGTTATTACGGGGATCGATGGCGATGCCTACAATGTCTCCAACCCCTGTAACGGTGGAAACCGTACCTTCAGGTGTAATTTTTCGGAGTTTGGCATTCCATGTATCGGCGACAAATACGTTATTGTCTTGGTCTACGGCTACGTCAAAAGGTGTGTCGAACTGGGCTTGATCTGCACCGCCATCGGCATAACCTGCCACCCCTGTTCCGGCAAAGGTTGATACCTCGCCTTGAGGGGTAATCTTACGGATGCAGTGGTTGCCGGCATCCGCCACGTAAACATTGCCCTCAGCATCTACGGCTAAGCCCGGTGCCCGGTCAAAGCGAAACTGCGCTGCACTGCCCGTACCGTCAGCATAACCCGCTTGCCCACTGCCGGCCAGGGTGGTAACCCGCCATTGGAATACGGGGGGAAATTTGAATGGCACTGTGCTGCTTCCTTTCTGATTGCCGATCTGCACTTCGACCAACCCGGTTCCTGCCCCTTCGGGTACAGTAAGTAAGATCCGCTCGTGATTGATGCCGGTGACGGTGGCCCGTGCACCGTTTACCGTAACTACCACACCGGTGGTGTCACCGGAAAAATTACGACCGAAAATCATCATCTCCGTACCTCCTTGCCCTTCTTCAGGGATAAAGCGGTCAATGACAATGGGAGTGCCGGGGTTGTGTCTGGGCAAATCGTTCTGCTTGCAGCCGGTTATCCCAAGAAGGATGACGAGCCATATATATAGTTTGTTTATCGTATGCATTTTGTATTCCTTTTGAGGTAAATGATTAATTGTAACCTGGATTTTGCACCAGCTTGCTATTCCTGTTGATCTCAGATTGAGGGATTGGAAAAAGATCGTACATGTTCTTGTAATACCTGTTTTCCAGCGGGAACCGTTCGTAATTCCATTCGCTTCCCGCACGTGTTATTCTCATACCCTGAACGGATTTCAATACCTGCTCACCGATGCGCCACCGTCTGATGTCCCAGAATCGGTGTGATTCGAAGGCAAGCTCCACGCGACGCTCATTGTGGATGCGTGCGCGCATATCTGCCTTGTTCAGCCCTGCGGGTAGAGGAGGCATATTTACGCCAGTGCGGGCACGCACTTGATTGATAGCGTCATAAACCGATGGGTCAGGACTTTCCAAACTCTCGTTTTTGGCTTCGGCGTAGTTGAGCAGAATCTCGGCGTACCGGATGTATACAAAAAAATGACTGCCCGGCCGCCATATCGGTGTGAGACTGCCGTTCTCATCAAGGGTTTTGGCCAGGTAGTAACCGGTGCGGGTATAATTATCTCCACTGCCGTTCAATCCATCGAGCCCTCCTTCGAATGTTTCAATTGGAAAGCCACGCCAGGGATGGAGGTTGTAGACGACGGTCATGGCCAGTCTTGGATCGCGGTTGGCATAAGGTTGTTGCGGATCATACAGATCTGATTCGTTGTACAGTTTGCCATCGGTCATTTCGAAGGCGTCTACGAGCTCCTGTGTAGGTTGCACAATGGAAAAACCACCCTGGCTGGGCATCAAATTGTTGCGCAATTGGTCTTCGTAGTTTGCCGTATGCTGGAAAATGATTTCAGGTGATTGCCGTGTGTGCAGAACATCCTTGAACGATCCATGCAGTTGGTATATACCCATGGTAATGACATCCTGAGCCGCCTTGGCGGCACGTTCCCATTTTTGGCGGTCGTTATCGGGATTATGCAGTGGACTGGCTGCGTACAGCAGCATCCTGGATTTGAGTGCAAGTGCGGCTCCGGCCGTTGCCCTGCCCAGATCTTTTGAGCTGTACTCTTCGGGCAACAACGAAGCGGCCCGGTCACAGTCTTCGACAATGAAGCCGATGATCTCATCGGCAGTGGCTCTGGGGATATTCAGATCCTCATCTACCTGCAATACTTTGCTGATCAAAGGCACGCCTCCGTACCGTTTGAACAGTTCGGCATAAAACCAAGCCCTCAGGAAAAATGCTTCTCCTTTCATACGGCTTTTGCCGGCCACTTCTTCGGTATTGGAGGAGGAAACCGGGAGGCCATCTATCTTTTCGAGAAACATATTTACACGGCGGATGGCCGCGTAGAGGTCTGCCCATTGGTCAATGGGGTTATTGGCAGGTGTGAGGTTACCATCATAAACAAATTTCGGGCTTGGCCAGTACCGGTAATGACAATAACCGTTGTCCGTAGCGCCATCGTAGGAAAAAGACCAAAGGTTTCCACCGACCCAATCAATGGTGAGGCCGGTTCCATATACTTGTGCCAGGAAACGCTCGGTTTGCCTATAGTTGCTAAAGACTTCTTCTTCGGTCATGCCGCCTGACTCTGCTTTGTCTAGATAAGCATCGAACTTACTGCAACTTACCAGCAGAATCAGTACCGTTGTTCCTGCATAGTGAAACAACCTATTTTTTAGTGAATTTTTCATCATTCAAGTTTTTATCCCATTAAAATGTCACCGATGCCCCGAAATTGTATACACGCTGTTGCGGATAATTATTGCCGCTTCCGCTCCGCGTTTCAGGGTCATATGAACCACCAATGCGGTCCCAAGTGATGAGATTCATCCCATTGGTATACAGGCGTACTGCAGACAGCCCTTTATTTTTTGTCAACTGGATGTTGCGGAACGTGTAGCCAACCTCTGCGTTCTTGAGCCTTATATAGCTGGCATCCTTGAGGAAAAAGGACGACGGGCGGTGGTTGTTATTGTTGAACCCGTAGTGCAATACGGGATAAGTAGCGGTAGCTGCTGTTTCAGATGTCCATCTTCCCAGGTGATGTTTCAAGACGTTGCGTCCTTCCACAAACTCGTAAGCAGCCTGGTCACTAAGCATCACGTTAAATCCGGAGGCTCCCTGAAAGAGACAACTGACATCCAGGTTTTTCCAATTGATGCCCAATGCGAGCCCATAAAACATCTCCGGCACGTCAGACTTGCCGATTGGGCCGGCATCATTGGGGTCAATGAACTGATCGCCGTTGAGGTCGATGTACCGGAGATCGCCGGGAATGATCTGGCCGAATTGCTGTGCAGACTGCTGGATTTCTTCCATGCTGTTGAAAAAGCCGTTGGCGGTAAGCCCGAAAAACTGGCCCAACGGGCGGCCTGTAAGCGATAGATAGGGATAGGGTTTCGGTTCCTCATCCATGAAAATGATTTTGTTGCGGGCAAAAGAGGCATTGCCCCTGATAAAATAGTTTACCTGACCGATACGCTTGCGATGATTAAGTTCGATTTCAAACCC
Source organism: Parapedobacter defluvii (assembly GCF_014642075.1). Lineage (GTDB taxonomy): Bacteria > Bacteroidota > Bacteroidia > Sphingobacteriales > Sphingobacteriaceae > Parapedobacter > Parapedobacter defluvii. Next base: position 36,200 of record NZ_BMIK01000029.1, read on the forward strand.
TTTATTTTCTGTAGCGCCAAAGTTGACGGGGGCCAGGTTACCGCCGGGTATACCGATGATGGAGGGTACCGAGCCGCGGGTAATCAGGATGTCGTTTCTTTTTTCATGGAATAGATCAATGTTTAAGTCGATGAGATCGGTCCACAGCTTCATTTCGACACCGATGTTGGTTTTGTGTGCCACCTCCCAAGTGACCGAAGGATTGGCAATAGCGCCTTCGCCAACACCGCTCATCCAGGTGAGTGGATCGCCAAAATTGTATCCAGACAGGTCGTTAAATTCGGAAATAAAAAGCCACCGGCGACCGTTAAGCTGGTCGTTACCAGTGAGTCCAAATGAGCCCCGGATTTTCAGCAATGAAAGGACCGGGTTATCGCGTAGAAACTCCTCGTCCGACACTACCCACGCGGCGGAGATTGCAGGGAAAAACCCATAGCGGTTGCCCTTAGCAAAATTATCCGTGCCGTTGTACCCGGCGTTGAATTCGGCGAAGTACTTGCTCCGGTAGTCGTATGTAATCCGCGAAACCAATCCTTGCGATACGAATGGAATCTGTCCGCCAAGTACTTTTTGTGTACGGTTTGCCAAGAGCATGCCGGTGATGTTATGATTTCCGAGGCTTCTGACATAATTCAAGGAGACATCCATCCAGATATCCCGATTCTGACCAAAAGAAGAGGAAGGCGCAGATAATGGCAGATCCTCCCCTGTATAGGTATAGTTAGCCGGATCTGCATAATCTCCGGTACCGCTGTAGTACGCGGCACGTTCGCTCCGGGTGCGGGTGAAGCGGTTTCGGAAATATCCATCAAACGAGTAGTTCCCTTTAATGGAGAGCCCTTCGGTGATAAAATTCAATTTACGGGTCACCGACAGCATGCCGGAGAGCGACGAGTTGAAGTTCTCACTGTATCCCTGGGTGTTTAACCAGTAAAAGGGATTAAGCAATGCGGGGGTCTGGGCGTAGTAACCTGTTGGATATCGTATTGGAAATGCGTTGGGAGTGACTTTCTGGAGCATATCAAATAGCTCCGCGGCGGTTGACCGCGGATAACGGCTGTTTTCGATGGCGCCAAAAAGATTGAGTGACATGGTAAAGTCATCGTCAAAATCCACGTCGACATTCGACCGGAAATTATACCGCTTAAACGACACGTTCGGGTCATATTTGGGTTGTTTTTCCGCCCGGTAGATTCCGTCCTGATCCGTATAGCCAATATTAACGAAATAGCGTGTCCTGGGGCTTCCTCCGCTAATGTTGAAGTTTGATTGGGTAAGCAGGGAAGGCTTCAATGCCTCTTCCATCCAGTTTACATCCGGGTATTTCAGTGGGTTGATCCCGGTCCGGTAAGCCTCCAGGGCGATTTCAGAATAGGGGAGCAGCGTGCCCTGCGGATTGTCATTCCGGTAGGCTTCGTTTGATAGCAATGCGTAGTCGTAAGATCCCAATATCTGCGGTAACCGGGTAGGCGTCTGGATGGCTGTCTGCGTGGTTACCTGTATGGCGGCGGGACCTTCTTTCCCTCGCCTAGTAGTAATGATGATCACACCATTGGCCCCCTTTACGCCATAGAGTGCCGTAGCGGAAGCGTCCTTTAGGATCGTGATGTTTTCGATTTCATTGACATCCAATAAATTGATGGAGGCATAATCTTTCTGAACTCCATCAATGGTGACTAGGGGAGATGTGTTGTTGAAAGTAGATCTGCCGCGTATTAATAAATCCGAATTGTCATATCCCGGTTCGCCACTCCGCTGCAAGGTAATCAGCCCCGGAAGGCGCCCGGCCAAAGCATTGGTAACGTTGGCTACAGGGCTTTGACGCAGTTCTTTGGTTGATACGGATGCGATGGATCCGGTTTGGGCAATTTTCTTCTGAGATTGCCCAAAGCCCAATACGACGACTTCCTCCAGTTCACTTAAATCCTGTTCCATTGTGACATCGACTGCTTCCAAACGGATGAGGTTGACTTCCATTTCCGTAAATCCGACCAAGGAAAACCGGAGTGTTTCACTGGACGATGCCTGAATGGTATAGTAGCCATTTTCGTCGGTAGCGGTACTTCGGGATGTACCGATTACGGTAACAGTGACCCCCTGTAACGGTGACCCGTCTATATCCGTGACCCGCCCGCTAGCCGACTGCTGATGGGGAGGACGCCGCATGACGTTTTCCCCGGGGGCGTGTTGTTCACTGTTTTTGACGATGATCGTGTTATCCTGTATCAGCCATTCGAAGGGTTGGTTTTTGGTAATTGCGTTCATGGCTTCTTCAAGGCTTGCCTTGGATAGGTTTACACTGATTCTCGTCTCAGCTTGTTCCTTGCCGCGCAGAATAAAAGGGAATCCGCTTTGTGTCTGGATATCTTCCATTACCTCTGCCAAAGGCCGATTGGTGGCCTTCAGCGATATCTGCTGCGAATAACTTTCTGCAGTGGCATTCAAAACGAAGAGTAAAGTCAATACGATGGTTAATTTCATCATCAGCAGTAGCCTAAAAATCAATGGTGGGTATAAACTACCTACCTTGGTTGGTACACATTGGTTCATGTATTGTATTGCTTTCCAGCAACTACATAGAAAATCTCCAGGAAATATTTCCTATGTTTGTACTGTTTGGGTTAGTCTAATTACTTTAATCCGGTGCCATTAAAGGCATTGTATTCAGGCGACTCAAATACATGGGGTAGTGGCGCAAACGCTACCCTTTTTTGTATCCGATCGCTTCCTCGTTAGCTTTTTCTTTTTTTCATGTCTTTTTTCATTAAGTGGTTAATTGGATTGCCGTTACGGCGGGCTATGGGTATACCGTTACTTTTTGGGTGTCTCCCGTCTTGGTTATTTTAAAATTCAGACCGCTGCCTTTCAGGATCCGGAGTACGGCAGACAGGTTGTTGTCGCGGCTTATCTGACCATAATAATGGGTATCGGGAATATCCCCGATATACTCGACGTCCATGTCATACCAACGGCTTAATTGGCTCATCACCGATCGTAATTCCGTTTCTCTGAATTTAAAGAGGCCGTTCTTCCATGCAGTATACAGCTCCACATCAACGGCTTTAACATCGATTCTATTCCCCTTGATAACGGCCTGTTCACCAGGATTGAGGGTAACGGCGGACGTTCTGTCGCGGCTGTCTTCTTTATTTACTTGCACAGCTCCCTCTACCAGGGTGATTCGCATATCCTGCTCTTCGGCATAGGATGATACATTAAATGAGGTGCCCAAGACCTGGATGGTATGGCCGTTTACCCGCACAGTAAACGGGCGTGAAGCATCCCGTACGATTTCGAAAAAGGCTTCTCCTTCGATGGCTACCTCTCTTTTATCCGTGGTAAACCGGGAGGGGTATCGGAGTACCGAAGAAGCATTTAACCAAACTTTGCTGCCGTCGGTCAGTGTGATTTGATACTGCCCGCCTTTGGGGGTACTAATGGTATTGGACGGGAATACGGCATTTTGTCCGGTTGTTTCATAACCGGCAATGAGTGATCCGTCTGTATAGGTTATGGCGTCTGGTGCCACGACCACCCCCTGCTGTGCATCGCTGAGCTCCAAAGTCTTTCCATCTGCTAAGGTCAAGGTTGCCCGGTTGCCTCCGGGCAGGATATCCACGGGCGTATCAGCCAATTGGTGTTGTTGTCTGTGGTCGCTCGTGAAAAATAAATACAGCACTATTCCTATAAATAGCACGGCGGCGGTGGTTGCAACCCATTTGTACAAGACGCCGACTCCACTTGAGCTACGTTTTGGGCGCACATGTTTGCCAATATGCGACCATATGAGGTCGAGTTCGCCTTCCAACTCGTCGTTATCTATTTCAGAAGTACTGTCGCTATTGTACTTTAAATACCAGCTCTCAACGATTGCCCGTTCTTTAGGAGTACAGGTTCCGTTCTGATATTTTTTAAGCAATTGCCTGATTGCTGTTTTATGCATAATCTGCTGATTTCTTACCGATGTCTATGAGTAAGACAAGTAACCGGCTGCAAAGGGGTAGATTTTTTTGGAAGATCTTCGCCAAAGCATAGAACGGTAGATTTCTTACCTTTGCTTCGACATGGGTATTATGAATTGGCAACAATTGTTGTCCGCTAAACGATGGGGATATGAATCCCGCAAACAGGAGGATCACCAGGATGCACGTTCGGAGTTTCAGCGTGACTACGACCGGTTAATTTTTTCGTCGCCGTTTCGCAGGCTACAGAATAAAACACAGGTTTTTCCCCTGCCTGGCAGTGTGTTCGTGCACAACAGGCTGACCCATAGCTTGGAAGTGGCGAGCGTAGGGCGATCTCTTGGACGTATTTTCTACAATGAGATGAGAAAGGCGAATCCGGATATTGACGGGCAGCTTCCGTACCTGCAGGAGGTGGGAAATATTATTTCTGCTGCTTGCCTGTCGCATGATCTGGGTAATCCGGCGTTTGGCCACTCGGGGGAAGCCGCCATTTCCAATTACTTTACAGCAGGTATGGGGGCCGTATTTGAGAAGCAGGTAACCGAAGAAGAATGGGCAGACCTGACACATTTCGAAGGCAATGCCAACGCACTACGAATATTGACTCACCCGTTTGCCGGCAAGGACGAACATGGGTTTGCCCTCACGTATAGTACGTTAGCGGCTATTGTGAAATATCCATGCGCGGCCGCGGACGGCCATAACAAACGGGTGCATCATCGAAAGAAATATGGTTTTTTCCAATCGGAACGAGCCGTTTTTGATAAAATAGCCGTCGAATTGGGATTGGTAAAAGATTTAGATACTCCAACAGGCTATAAACGACACCCATTGGTATATCTGGTGGAAGCTGCCGATGATATCTGCTACAACATTATCGATTTGGAGGATGCGCACAGGTTGGGTATTCTGCCCTATGAGCAGGTGGAGGGTTTGCTGTTGCCGGTTTGCCGGGATGAGCAGCTGAAAGAGCGCCTGCAGAAACTGGCTGATTTTGATAGCCGGGTCAGTTTGCTGAGGGCTAAGGCTATCAACACATTGATTGGAGAATGTGCGACCGCATTTACCAGAAATCAAGATGTGTTCTTGGAAGGTGCGTTCGGTAGATCGCTTATGGAAGCAGTGGATACGGATTTAGTGGACGCCATGCGCACCATTGAACAGGTATCAATCGAGCGGATTTACAATGCGCAGTCGGTCGTGCAGATTGAGGTAGCCGGCTACAAGGTAATGAATGGGCTGCTCGAAGAGTTTATTCCTGCTTATCTCAAGCAGCATAAGACGCCATACGATGGCAAGCTGTTGGCGCTAATGCCGAAACAATTTCATACCCAGCGTGACGATACTTACGCCAAGATCCGCTCGGTGTTGGATTTTGTTTCCGGGATGACTGACTTGTATGCAGTGGAACTGTACCGTAAAATAAAAGGAATATCGTTCCCCTCCCTGGATTGACGAGAAGATGGAACCTAGCTCGATAACCATGCCGATACATTTATATAACCCCTTTACGCATTTCCATTTTGATAACAAGACCTGTTTCCTGAGTGGGCAATCTCTGCAATCAAACGATGAACAGATACAGGTTTTTCCCCATTGGCTTATGCGGAAGTTTGACCTTGAAGATAAGCCTTTCAAATTGCTTGATGAGAGTATTCGTACCTATAAACAGTTGCAACTGCCCTGTGCGACAGCCGTAGCTGAGCGGATTGCCGAAATGGATAAACAGTTGGAATTGGCATTCAACAAAGGATACGAAGCGGTGAGGCAGGTAGACAGCCTGTTGCTTTTTCAATGGGTGGCGAGGATGGTATATGGGGTCGTATTCAATGAAATACAGGCGGGCATCCGGCAGCAGGCATTAAGCGGGGAAGCAATGAATTTTTCGCAGGTGCTGGCGCATAAATTCAAAAACCTGCATTTAATGTTGCAGTCATTGATTTTACCGATGCAATTTGATGGCGGGATACCATTTACGGTGTTGGTTTTCGAAGTTGACAATGACGAACAGACATTTAATTACCGGGATGAGATCAATACGTTGGTGTATTCGCTCCGGATGAACGACGTGGGTATTATTGTATGCCTGCAGGATAATGGAACGAATGGTGTTTACCACCGGGAGTCTGTGCAGAAGGTGGAGGGACGGTGCCTTCATCCGATTCAGTTTGAAGAATTATGTGCGCGTTTCTTCTACTCTGCTTACCTATTTAACCGCTTGCCTGAATATACCGTTTTGCCGACGGATGAACAGGTTTACCTCGAACCGATGCCTTTAGCTGATATGAGTATGAAGCCTATTTTTGACTCCTGGCAAGTAAAAACGTATGGGCAGGTACTGGAGAATTTTTGGAAACCTTGGGGATATACGTTGTTTGAAATCATCAAGGACCCTGAAAAGCCGATGTCGTTTTTGGTAGATGGGGAAGGTAATCCGGTGTCTGGTAGTGCGATAAACCTACCTAAGGCATGAAAGCGCGATTTCAGGGAAAATGTGCAGTTTTATTTGGAATCGTACTTGAATTATCCGTATTTTTGTAGTCCTGCTCTTTTTTTAGCAGGGTTCTTTCATTGAAGAAAGTTAGATTGTAAAAAAAATAATTAGGCTGATAATCAGTAGATCATTCAAATAGTTTAATTTTTTATTTGCATTCAGAAAAAACGTTTTTAGTTTTGCACCCCGCGATCGGCAAAGGGAAGAAAGTGAGGTCAGAAGCGGACGTTATTTGAAAGAATCGGTAGAGAATTTGGAGGGAAGGTTAGTCGTGGAAACACGGTGCGTGAGAAGGAAAAAAATAAAAAAATATTTTTTGTTTTTAGATAAACATTTCTACCTTTGCAGTCCCAAACGGAACGGGGTGTTCGAGAGAGCAGGGGTTCCGGTCCGGAAGCGCGATGCGACCGGGGTTTGAAATCGAGAAAATCGACTGGTTCTGAACCGGTTTGAAATAAAAGAGCCGAAGCGTGAGCGGAGGCGGGATAGTTCTTAAAGATATTGATATTCATGTAGCGTAACGAGTAGTCTGTTTTCAGGCGAAAGTTAAAACAGACCTAAGTCAATCAGTAAATAGACATAATAACAAAGATTGATTCCGAGGATATCGGGTCAGATCATTACTTCATTTTACAATGGAGAGTTTGATCCTGGCTCAGGATGAACGCTAGCGGCAGGCCTAATACATGCAAGTCGAACGGGATC
>NZ_BMIK01000030.1 GCF_014642075.1 Parapedobacter defluvii
ATATTGTGGAAAACGCCGGAATAACAAACTTGCAGAAACAAAAAGGCTGCCTCAAGAAATTACTTTTGAGACAGCCTCTTCTTCTTATTCAAGGTATGCGCCCTGCCGCATGAGCAATGCACGGTATTTATTAAATACGGCTGATTTAGAGACAAATCCTTGATAATTGCCGGCGGAGTCTACCACGGGTAGTATCCAGATATCTTCACGATTCATCTTTTGCATGACGGACTCCATATTTGCGTCCATCCGTACAATGTCTACAGGCTTTTCAGCAAGCTCGCTCATGGTTTTGCTTTCCTTTTCCGGATTTTCGCCCAGTAATATTTCAAATAGGCGTTCGCTATAGATGATGCCAAGCAATTTACCGGTGCCGTCTACAACAGGGAAAATGTTGCGTTTTGTATGGATAATGTCATGCCGACGGTCGGCTGGCCGTTCATCGGGCTGTAATACCGTGAAATTTCGTTCAAGGACATAACGGAGCTTCATCATGCTCAGCACGGTGCGGTCTTTGTCTTCATGTGTAAGAAGATCCCCTTTTTCAGCTAGTACTTTCGTGTATATAGAATACTTGACAGTGGCCCGGTTAATGAGATAGGAAATGGCCGTAACAAGCATCAGTGGTACCATCAGGACATACCCCCCTGTTATTTCCGCAATCAGGAAAATTCCCGTAAGCGGCGCATGCATAATGCCGCTGAGTGCTGCCGCCATGCCGGCTACAACGAAGTTGGCTACGTTAAGATCAATCAATCCCGTGAGGTTGATGCCGTAGGCGAAAGCAAATCCAAGTAAACCACCCATTACCAAACTCGGACCGAAAATGCCGCCGTTGCCTCCGCTGTTAAGCGTAATAAGCGAGGCCAATGATTTGGCAAATACGGTGATGATGGCGTATAAGACCACCAATATCTCAATATGTCGGTAATCTGCGAAGACACTGTTAGCCAGCAACGAGTCCATGCGGCCGTCGAGGATTTGCTGTATGGTTAGATAGCCCTCGCCGTAAAGCGCAGGAAAAAGAAAAATCAGGATCCCCAAAGATATGCCACCAGCAGCTACTTTCTGATAGGGGTTTTTGATACGGGCAAAAGCCGATTTAGCCCAAGTGCTGATCTTGGCAAAGTAAATTGAAAATCCGCCGATGATAACTGCAAGCAGCAAGTAAAAAAAGAGCGCCTGGAATTCCCAATCATCAGTGACTAAATGGAAAAGTGGCTCAGCATAGAGCAGCCTCGATATCACCGAAGCTGTTGCGGTAGCCATTAATAGCGGAATAAATGCCGGAATCGAGAACTCCGGTAGCAGAATCTCAATTGCAAAAATCATCCCCGCAACGGGACTGTTAAAGGCACCCGCAATACCTGCTGCAGCGCCACAGGCCAACAGCATCGTTACCTCGCGGTAGTTCAATCCGAAAAACCGGCCTGCGTTGGCACCGATTGCAGCACCGCTGTAGGCTATTGGCGCCTCTAATCCGGCTGATCCACCGAAACCAACGGTCAATGCACTGGTAATAATTTGCGAATAAACATTATGTGGCTCTATGCGGCTCGATTTCCGGGATATAGCATAGATGATTGGTGTCATGCCATGTTCGAATTTGCCTTTTCGGATAAACCGGCGAACGTATAGCACGCTCAATAAAATCCCGATGAGTGGAAAGAAGAAGTAAAGGTAATACTTGTATTGCCACTGTACATCGTCTTGGAGGAATGCTGCTATCGAATGTGTCAGCCCTTTTAGCGCTGCAGCGGCGAGACCACCGATTATACCGACCAACACCGCAACGATGATGAGGAAATTTCGGTTCGAAATCTGTTGCATCCGCCACTGATTAAGGCGGTAGATAAGCTTTTTGCGCCGTCTGTCCATACTGTTGTGATCCAGCAAGCAAAGGTAGTGTTTTCTGCTAATGCACGTGGTACTGGCTTTTTTAAATCGACTCTACTATCATCACTTTCCTATACCCAGGTTCCTGAACAGGCAATTTTTCTCAAACTCCTATGTGGATCATCCGAATGGGAGAGCAATGGCGCTCGGCGCGGATTAACCTTTGTTACCACGATCGTGCATAGGCTTCTGCCAAAAATCAGCACGCTCAATGCCATGTTCCAGTGGGTGGAATTCCGGATCTTTTCCTGCTTTCTTTTGCTTCCGGTAATCTTTCAATGCACGGAGGGCGGGCTTGCGCAGTAACAGGATAGCAATGAGGTTTAGCCAGGCCATCAGTCCGACACCGATATCGCCTAACGTCCAGGCAACTGCGGCTGTCTTCACGGTTCCGTAATATGTGGCCGCTATGATGAGAACACGGAGTCCCCACACTGCCCATTTTTGCCGGCCCTTTTTATCAAGGTAACTCAGGTTGGTTTCGGCCATATAGTAATAGGCGAGAATCGTAGTGAACGCAAAGAAAAACAGTGCAACTGCTACTGCCGTTGCGCCAATTGCGGGGAAATGGGAGGCAATAGCGTGTTGGGTATATTCGGGCCCGATTTCCACACCGGGGATGTTTTCCACGATATAGCCACCCGTTGGGTTTTGTACGTTATATTTTCCGGTAAACAGAATCATGAAAGCGGTGGCTGTGCAAACAAAGAGCGTATCAACGTATACAGAGAACGCCTGTACCAATCCCTGTTTGGCGGGGTGGCTCACTTCGGCTGCAGCAGCTGCATGCGGAGCCGTTCCTTGTCCAGCCTCGTTAGAGTAGATGCCCCGCTTCACTCCCCAAGCGATAGCCATACCGATTACGCCGGAAAATGCCGGTTCGAAATTGAAAGCTGATTTAAAGATCAGGGCGAATACATCGGGTATTTGGTTGAAATGGTAGGCGATGATTACCAATGCTAACAAAATATATCCTCCTGCCATGAAGGGTACCACTACTTCGGACACCTTAGCAATCCGTTTTACGCCACCGATGATGATAAGTCCTAACAACAGCGTCACGGCGATGCCCGTGTATTCAACGGGGATGTCAAATGCATGCAGCGAGCTCAGGGCAATGCTGTTGCTCTGTACACCGGGCAGGAACAAGGCTGTGCTCAATATCGTTGCAACCGCAAAGACGATGGCATACCATTTGACACCCAATCCCTTTTCAATGTAAAAGGCTGGGCCGCCACGATATTGCCCGTCTTTTACTTCTTTATATATTTGGCCCAATGTAGCTTCGATATAGGCCGAAGCGCTGCCCAGAAAAGCGATGAGCCACATCCAGAATACAGCGCCTGGGCCACCCATGGCGATGGCCGTGGCTACTCCGGCTATGTTGCCGGTACCTATCCGACCAGACAGCGCTAACGCAAATGCCTGGAAAGAAGATACACCTGTTTTTGATGCACCGCCGCCGAACAATAACCTGACCATGTCTTTTAAGTATCTGATTTGCAGGAATCCCGTGGCAAATGAGAAGTAGATGCCTACGGCCAGACATAGAATTACGAGCGCATTACTCCAAATGATGTTATTGACGGCGTTGATTGCTTGTTCCATCCGGCGGAATTATAGTGGTTTAAAATAATGATGAGCACTAAGATACATATTTATCGTTCCGATGGAAGGCTGATGTTTCAAAAAAGTACCGTCGCAAATCCTATGTCTTTTTTACACTATTTTTATAATGAGTACTTTTTGAACATTTTTTTCCTGGAACGTCCACATATCCTGGTCAACGGTGTATATAGCCATTAAAACGGATATATGTCAACTCTCATAAAAAAGCTATCTTTTAGTCTCTATCTCTCCATCCGCCACCTAAAGATCGATATAAATAGATAAGCGATTGATATTTTAAAAGGCGTTCATTACTCATCTGCATCTGTGCCGATAACAACGCCTGTCGAGAAGCAAGGACATCGGTATAATTTGTTGAACTATGGTACAGAAGCAATTTTTGCGTATAGCCCAATGCTTCCTGTAATTTTTCAAGTTGATTTTGACGTTTTGTTTCTTGTTCTGATGCAGACTGGTAGCTATATAATGCGTCTGAAACCTCTTGTCCAGCTAATAGGAGTATTTTCTGAAAATCAAGCACTTTCTCACGATAATCGGATTTTGCTAATTCAAGCCTAGTTTTGTTAAGTCGCTTTGAGAAAACCGGTTGCAATAATCCCCCGCCAACATTCGCAAAGAAACCCGATGGCGTAAACCAATTTGAAAAACCAAAGTTCGTGAATCCACTTGCAGCCTGAATTGTCAAAGTCGGATAAAAGGCTTTTCTGGCGACGTTAATATTCTCGAAATACGATGCTATTTCAAATTCAGCGGCCATGACATCCGGTCTATTCTGCAATAATTGTAGCGGGACACCTATGTCAACAGATGGGAAAGATGGTTGAACCGTAAACGAACTACGCTCTACGCTACGTGGAGATATTCCTAAAAGAACATTTAGCGCATTTTCCCTCATTCTGATTTGTCTGTACACGGAGGGCAACATGTTTTGAGCATCCAGAAGAGCAGCCTCACTTTGTGCAACAGCAGCACCAGTTACAATACTGGATTCTTGTAGTCGTTTCATTGCGATTACTTCCTCCTGCCTGGTGGCTATGGTATGGTTAAGGATATCAACTTGTTCGTCCAATGCCAAGAGCTGATAATATAAATCGGCAATCTCGGCAATTAGTTGCGTTTGGATTGCACGATGTGTAGATTCCTCCTGCATCAACCTAAAGAAAATTGCTTTCTTGCTATTCTTCAATTTTCCCCATACATCAATTTCCCACGATGTTTTTAACCCCAATTCATAGGTGGTTGCATTATCTACAAATCCAAAACTTTGTGGGAAAGCCATGCGAGAACGTGCGACTTGTCCATTTAATGATAAGTCGGGCAAAAAGGCGGCTTTTGATTGTGATACCAAAGACCTGGCTTTGCTAATACGCTCCAACCCAATTTTTAGGTCTAGATTGTTCTTTAAACCTGTATCAATCAAATTCCGCAATTGTTTATCACCAAAGAAATCCTGCCAAGGTAACAAGGCTATATTTGCCGTGTCTTGTAGATTGACGTCCCTATACAATGACGCGTTTACCTGTGCAGTCTTTTCATATGTTCTCTTTGTCATACATGATGTGTAGACAATTGTACAAATTGAGCATATAATATATCGGTATATAAATTGTAACTTCATGATTTTCAAATAAATTTTAGTCTAGTAATGCCTCTTGGCATTGTTACTACCATCATTAAGAACTGTTGTTCCCGAAATCCTTTCCTGCAAATACTGAAAAAGAATAAAAAGGGATGGGATCACCAATACGCCGATAACCGTACCGATTAGCATACCGCCGACAGCAGCCGTTCCTATTGACTTATTACTTAAAGCGCCAGCTCCAGTGGCTAGCATAAGCGGTAGTAGGCCGAAAATAAAAGCGAAAGATGTCATTAGAATAGGACGTAGCCGCACTTTTGCACCTTCCATTGCGGCGTCTACGATGGTTTGTCCCAAACGCCTGTTCTGCAGGGCAAATTCGACAATCAAAATGGCATTCTTCGCTAATAGGCCCAACAACATAATCAAGCTGATTTGAAGAAAAATATTGTTTTCGATACCAAAAATCCGTGCAAATAAAAACGCTCCAGATAATCCTATTGGTAGCGATAATAAAACGGAAAATGGCAGAATATAACTTTTGAACTGCGCGCTTAAGAGAAAGTAAACGAAAAGTAAGGACAGGATGAAGATGATAACGGTCTGGTTTCCGCTCAGACTTTCCTCGCGGGTAAGTCCGGCATATTCAAACCCGTACCCCTTTGGCAATGTCTTTGATGCAACCTCTTCTATGGCACGTATCGCGTCCCCTGAACTATAGCCCGGATTAGGCGCCCCATTGACATAAGCAGCATTGAAAAGGTTGAACCTCGTAAGGAATTCCGGCCCATAGACTTTTTTCAGATCTATAAAACTGATAATCGGCGCCATTTTCCCATCATTGCTTTTCACATAAAGCTGTTCTATGGCCTCCCTGTTCTTTCGCGCATCTGGACCTGCTTGTATCATGACCTTATACTGTTTGCCAAACCGATTAAAATTGGTGGAATAGATTCCTCCCAAATAGCCCTGTAACGTCGTTAGTATTTCCGTTACAGATACATCTGCCTCTTTCGCTCTTTCTACATTTACCGTCACTTCATATTGCGGAAAGTTGGTGTTGAATGACGAGGTTGCATACATAATTTCGGGGCGTTGGTTTAATTCACCGAGGAAATTGCCGATAACTTTCTCAAATGCACCGTATGCACCGTTTGTCCGGTCCTGTAGCTGCACTTCGAAACCTGTGTTACTTCCGAAGCCCTGCAACGTAGGTCCGGCAAAGAATACAATATTGGCATCTTTGATAAATGCTGATTTGGCAAACAGGGTTTGTACGACGTGGTTAATGTCCTGTTCTTTGCGAGGGCGCTCTCTCCAGTGTTTCAGCTTAATAAAGACGACTGCGTATGAACTGCCGTTGCCACTAAAAAAATCCATACCTGCTAACCGTGAAGAATATTCCACTTCTGGGATGGTCATTGCCACGCTATCCACCAGATCGGTGATCCGTTCAGTTTCTTCTAAAGACGTGGATGGATTTAAAATAATATTAGCGTAAATAGATGAGCTATCTTCATTAGGTACAAATCCGGTTTGCGTATTTTTAACGAGATAATAAAAAAGTGCACCAAATAACGCTACGCTTCCCAATGACAACCATTTCCACTTGTTTAAGAAATGTAGTATCCCTAGATAACGATCCGTCATCCGGTCAAACCCCTTATTAAATGCTGTTTTGAAACGTGTCGCGAATCCTTTTTTCTTTTCGTCTTCTTCTACGGCCGGTTTCAAAAGCATAGCGCATAATGCGGGACTAAGCGTCAAGGCATTAACAGCAGAAATCAATATAGCGACTGCTAACGTTATGCCGAACTCTTTATAGAAAATTCCGACCGATCCATCAATGAATGTTACGGGCACAAAAACAGCCGCCATGACTAAGGTGATGGAGATAATCGCCGTCGTCAACTCATGCATCGCGTTTATTGTAGCTTGTTTTGCAGAACTCGCTCCATGATGCAATTTGGTATGTACCGCTTCCACTACAATAATCGCATCATCTACGACAATACCGATAGAAAGCACCAAGGCAAAAAGTGTCAACAAATTGATCGTAAAACCAAAAATATTCAAAAAGAAAAACGTCCCAATCAAGGCTACCGGAACTGCAATTGCAGGAATTAGGGTGGAACGCCAGTCTTGTAAGAATAGCAGTACAACGATAAAGACTAAAATGAAAGCCTCCACTAACGTGGAAATCAATTTGCTGATGGAAGCTAGTAGGAAATCATTGGAATTGGCATAAACCACAAACTTCGTTCCTTTAGGCAACTCGGCTTCGGCATCAAGTAGGATTTGCTCACATTCTTTTATAATATTATGAGCGTTTGATCCTGCGGTCTGATTTATGGCTACGTAGGTACCTGCCTTTCCGTAAGCGGTGATCGATGTAGCGTTTGAATACGCGCCCATTTCTATATCAGCTACATCCCTTAACCTTAAAAACCTCCCTGCTTCGGTAGCTCGGATAACGATATCCCCGAATTTCTCTTCATTTTCCAGACGGCCGGTGTATTTTAGGGAGTATTGAAATGTCTGTCCACTATTTTCTCCGATCTTTCCCGGAGCAGCCTCTACGTTTTGCTCAGCAAGAGCTTGAATTATATCGGACGGGGCCAGTCCATAGGAAGCCATTTCAGTTGGTTTCAACCAGACCCGCATACTATATTCTTTTCCTCCGGAAATGGAAGCGTCACCTACGCCATTGACACGTTTTAATTTGGGCAGGATATTAATCCGAACATAGTTCTCTAAAAATACCTGATTATAGTGCTCATCCTCACTATAATACATGAAACTGAATATCTCACTGCTCAGACGCTTTGTTGTCGTAATACCATATCTGACAACTTCTTCCGGCAATTGGCTCATCGCCTGATTTACCCGGTTCTGCACATTAACTGCTGCCATATCGGCATCGGCTCCTTGATCGAATACAATGGTAATCACACCGGATCCATCGTTACTTGCCTTAGAACTCATGTAGGCCATCTTTTCAACTCCATTGATTTCTTCTTCCAAAGGCACAATGACGCTTTTCATGACGGTTTCCGAATCCGCTCCTTGGTAGTTTGCAACAACCTGAACCGTCGGGGGAGCAATTTCCGGATATTGGGTAATAGGTAGCGATAGCAGCCCTAAGATACCGAGTATGACAATAATAACCGATATAACGGTTGACAAAACGGGATTTTCTATAAATTTTCTTAACATAATAACTCCCTATTTATTTACCGCCTTTATTTTCGTTCCCTCTTTTACATTTGCCAATCCCTCGGCAATAATCTTTTCTCCTCGTTGAAGCCCGCTGGAAACAATAAAATACTCGTTCGACGGGATCTTATCCATTATGCTAACCGGCGCACTTGATACGAGGCCCTCGTTGTCCACTTTATAGACATATTTCTTGCCCTGTAATTCATAAGTAGCCCTTTGCGGAATCAATATGGCTTCTTGGACTTTTTCATACATTCTTAAGGTTGCGCTGTTCCCACTTCTTATCATGCCGTCTGGATTTTGGAAAACAGCGCGAAAATTTATGCTTCCGGTTTTAGGGTCGACCTGACCACCTATCATATCTATTTTGCCTTTTTGGTCAAATTGATTGCCATCAGGTAGGATTAGCGCTATTTCCGCTTGCTGTTGAAGATAATCAACAAGTGATTTATTTTTAGCTTCATGCAAAAGGCGTATAAATTGCTTTTCGTTTATAGAAAAATAAGCGTGTATTTTGGATATATCCGAAAGTTGAGATAATGGCTCGATGGACGAACTACTGACCAGACTTCCTGTTTTATAGGGTATCAGCCCTATCACACCGGCAAACGGTGCACGGATCTGAGAATACGCTACATTCGCGCTTGCAGTGTTCTTAATTGCTTTCGCTTGGGAAAGCTGGGCATTCTTATTCGCAAGGTTTTGCAGAGCAGATTCCAGTTCATATTTCCCCATAATCCCTTCATCAACGAGCGGTTTAGTCCTATCAACAAGTAACTGGGCATCCGCCAACTCTGCCTCCATACTTTTTATCGCCGCTGACGATCGTTCAAGCTCTTCTTGGTATTCCGGGGCAAATATGCGGAATAGCAGTTGCCCTTTAGTTACGTACTGGCCTTCGTCTACGAAAATACCATCAATGAAACCATTTACTTTTGCGCGTAGCTCAATATCCTGAACTCCCTGCAAACTCACGGGAAAATCCGTATATACTGTGGTTGCTTGAGGTGTTAAGGTATAGGCAGGATATTCTTCAAGCGAAACGCCATCCTGTACGTGTTGCTGGCTATTATTACAGGCCAAAGTCGCCGCGAGTATACACGGGACGAATAATTTAATGATCGATTGATTTGCCATATATTGATTGTAAAAAGATTTAGATAACTACAGGCTCAACGACCTAAGTAGTTATAATTGGCAAAATTACCCCCTACAGAGGGCTACAAAAAGGGGTGAACGGCAGGTTAGTTGGCAAAAAGGTAAGGTTATGAGGTTAACCTTTGCCTGTATAGAATGGGGCTTATCCCCACATATTTTTTAAAATATTTCCCGAACGTGCTTTGATCGGGAAAGTTGAGCGCGTCCGCAACCGCTGAAATACTGAGTCTGTTATCTTGTAATAATATCTTCGCTTCAAGAATTACAACATGCTGTATCCATTCACTTGCAGGCATTCCTGTCTCTGATGAGACCGTCTGACTAAGGTGCTTAGGATGAACATATAACAGATTTGCATAGAATGATACGGCTCTGCTTTTTTTATAGTAGGTGAAAACGGCTTCCTTAAACTTAGTAACCAGCAACTTTGTATGACCAATGTTTGGAGGGTTTTTTAAGTACAAATGACCAATTTCATTGATCATACTGTAGACAATTCCACGCACAACTTCCTTGTGAAAGTGAGATTTCGAAGATTCTCTTGATTTTAAAACAGCAAACATTTTCTTGGATATTGCAAAATCTTCTTGCCCTAAGTTTATTACATAGCCGCCATTGTTAGCGAATAATGCAAACGCATGGAGAATATTGGACGCTATCAATTTCTCTTGAAGAAATTCTTCGGAAAACAGTAGCGACTCCATCTCGCAAGGCGTGTCTGTGGTAACCCAACGTTTGATCGATGAAGTTCCCGTAAAGATAATAGCGGGACCAGAAATGTAATGTTCGGTTAGGTCGGTATAAAATCTAATTTCACCTTGTTGTATAAGTCCGATGCCATAATAGTGTGAACGATAAGGTTCTGTAGGATAATATTCCACTTTGTTGGTTGGCATATAAATGTAATGTCTATCAGATCCTAACTCGGAAAATGCTTTCTGCAGGAGCTCTAATGTCATCCACTTAATATTGCCCATGTTTAAAATAACGTTTATCGGTAAAAGCAGAACATGGTGCACATACCAAACGATAGTGACTTTGCTTTCACGCTTGTAAATCCCACTTTCTTTAGTAACTCCACAAAACGCTTTTTATCAGGGAAACGTTTTACGGATTTTTGCAGGTAACTATATGCTTTACCTTCTCCGGTTATGACCTTGCCTAAAACAGGGACGAAATGATGAAAATAAAGTTCATGGAATAGTTTTACGGCAAGGTTTTTCGGCTCTGACAATTCCAAAATTACGCCAATGCCCCCAGGTTTTAAAACGCGGTACATATTGCTCAATCCTCGTTCGAGGTCTTCGAAATTGCGAACACCGAACGTACAGGAAACCGCATCAAAAGTATTTGCTTTGAATTTAAGATTTTCTGCATCTGCAATAGCAAAATCCACATTGTCCGAGTTTGCAATTTCACTTTTCTTCCGCGAAGCCTCCTTAATCATCTTTGAAGAAAAATCAACTCCAATCACATCCGATGTCGGCATGAGCCGTGCCAACTGGAATGCGAAATCTCCCGTTCCTGTCGCTATATCCAGCAATGCATTTGGGTGGTGTTTCTTGACACATATTGCAGCCTTGAGACGCCAGTTTTTATCGATGCCCAATGTCATAATCCTGTTCAAAAGATCATATCGGAAAGCAATCCTGTCAAACATATGTTCAATTTGTGTCGCTTTTGACCGTCTTCTGTCATTATATGGAAGAATAGCTTGATTTCTGTTGCTCATGAAATATTCTATTTAGTATTATCACTGGTTAGCTATCGTACATTTTTGCAATGGGGAGAAAGTATAGAGAGCATCGTGGAAACAAAATCCCGCTTTGCCTCCTCGCCAGTATACTGCTTGAACAATGCATTATAGGATATCCAAAAGTCTCCGACGATAAATAAATTTTTTATCAGCTGTTCCTCCACCAGATCGTCAAGCGGAAACAAAACTTCCTGATCTTGAAGTCTCTGCAACCACGTTTTAAATTGGTTCTCGCGCTTCGTAATCAATTTCCCGTAGTCATTTTTTATTTCCGGTATCCAGATACTGATCTCGACAAAATGAATAAAAAAGAAACGGAACTTGTCTACCTGCTCGTATATAAGTTCTAATGTGGGGGTTAGATCTTCGAGACGTTCCATTGGAAGTTCCTGAACCTTATCGACAATCCCGTCATACCAGTTGGTAAGCTCCCGGAAAAGCGCTATCACGATATCTTCGGTATGCTTAAAGTGGTAATGAAGATTACCCGGACTGATGGACATCGAACTGGCTATATGTCTCGTTGTCGTATTTCGGATTCCGTTTTCGTTGAAAAGGCTTCTCGCGGCATCCAATATCTTATCGCTGGTTTTCATTTTGTAAAAATAGAACAATTGTTCTATTTTTACAAAAAAAGCACTTACTTTTACCTCTCGGAGATAAGAACTCGCTAACAGAGCAGCTTTGATCCATGAGCAAATTAAATAGTTATGACAGAAATTTACCACTTAAACTGTGTCAATATCGTGTCTCCGTATGCTGATAATGTTTGCGGACATTGCCAGCTTTTGAAGCAAAAAGATCGGATGGCGCTGATCGATACCGGCATCGGTCTTCTTGACAGCCAGCTGCCCGAAGAAAGGATAGGACACGAACTTGTTAAAATAACAGGATATCGATTTGATGAAAATCAAACCGCTGTTAGGCAAATTGAACGTCTGGGATTAAACCCCGGACAGGTAGCCGATTGCATCATTTCCCATCTGGATAACGACCATATCGGTGGACTTGCCGATTTTCCCCATGCGACGGTGCATGTCGGCAGGGAGGAATATGAAAATTATATGTCGGGGAATCCGAGATATCTGAAAATACCGTTGCAGCATAACCCGGCCATTAAAACCTATGGGACATCAGATAGGCTGTGGTTCGGCTTCGAAGCCAGAAAAGTAGTTACTGCACTAGACATCGAAATATTGTTGATACCGCTTCCCGGACACACATTGGGCCATTGCGGGGTTGCTATAAAAAACGGTGACAGATGGTTGTTTTATGTAGCAGATGCATATTATCTACGGGAAGAATTGTCGGATATGGACCACCCTGTTCATGAACTGGCGGAGATAAGGGCAGACGATAATAAGATGCGCATGGATACCGTAGAGAAAATCCGTAAGTTGATGCAAGCCCATCCGGAAATCGAAATTTTCGGATACCATGACATCAGAGAATTCGAACAATATAATTCAAAGTAACCGATACAAATAACAGGACAAGATGATGATGATGATGATAAATAATAGTACAAAAGCTGATATTGACGAAATTTTTAGGCTTTATAAGATAGCAACGGACTTTCAAAAAACGAGGTTTACGGTCCACTGGCCGGAGTTCGAGCTTGCGCTGGTGGAAAACGAAATCAACGAGAAACGACAATGGAAACTGGAGATCGATGGCAGGATTGCTTGTGTCTGGGCGACGACGTTCGATGATCCACAGATATGGGAAGAGCGGAATGCAGATCCTTCCGTTTACATTCACCGGATAGCGACGAATCCTGATTTCAGAGGACAAAATCTAGTGGCTGAAATTGTAAATTGGGCAAAGGACTATGCAGCTGAAAACGATAAGAAATTTATAAGAATGGATACCGTGGGAGATAATACAAAATTGATTGCTTATTACGGAAAATGCGGATTCGAATATCTGGGACCTCTAAAGCTCAGAAATACGGAAGGACTTCCGGCACACTACGATAATGCAACCGTCAGTTTGTTTGAAATTAAACTAAAATAAAAAATGTCAGCATCCTTGATAATAACTTTGAAAACACTATTTGAGCGGGATCTTAACAAGCTCAAAGCGGAGATAGAGTCCTACCAAGATGAACGAAATATCTGGCGTACTGAAAAAGGAATAGCAAACTCTGCAGGAAACTTATGTTTGCATCTTATAGGCAACCTGAACAGCTATATCGGCGCTGAAATTGGCAAAACCGGTTATGTGCGTAACCGTGCCGGGGAATTCGCATTGAAAGATATTCCCCGTACAGAATTGATAAAGCAAATTGATGACTCTATCGGAGTGGTCAGCGAGGCACTGGACAGACTAACCGAAAAAAATATAGACGACGAATATCCTATGCTTGTATTTGAAAAGAAAACAACCTATGTATTCTTTTTGGTTCATCTGACCACTCATTTGGCTTACCATCTGGGACAGATAAATTATCATAGGAGGCTGATCGATGTCGCATAGGAATGGTGGGTAAAAATATTAGAACATTTGTTCTAATATTTCAAATATTGTACTTTTGCCATAAATTATGTTGTTATGGCAAAGAAATCAGGAAGTTGGTTATCGAGAAACCTATACGAAATACGGGAAACTTTATTCACCCCGGATCCCAATGATTCTTCTTTTAAAAAGAAGCAGAAAGCTGTTGGTTGGTATATGTTTTTAATCTTAATGGTATGTGGAGGCTTAGCTATGCTTATCGCAGTTTCTTTCGTGCATTAGTATACCTGCTGGACGACCCTTATTTCCAATTCTATAGTATCAGCTGGTTTTTAATCCGTTTTACAAGAACTTCGGGGCATCTCATTCCGGTTCTCAATAACTGGTTGACGGATTTTGTATTCGTACCGCTGATTATCCACGTAGCGCAATCGGTAAGTCTGTGTATACTTGGCACCTCCAAACCATACCGCTATCCCTTGTTTCAAATCCTCCTGATCCCGGTTTTAACCGCTTATATCTTTGAGTACATCATGCCACGGATCACACATCACCATACGTCAGACATCTTTGATGTTGTCAGTTATTTTGCTGGCGGCCTTTTTTATCGCTATATCCATCAGACTTATTCGATTAAAAAATATGCTAAGTAGCTTTTACTCAGCTTAACTTTTTTGCGATAACCCAGCCGCCTAAATGGCTGATAGGTCTGCCTCGACTGAACTATTTCAGTAATGATTTCTAAAACAATTCTTTGCAACAAGAAATTCCTGAAAGTAAAACCCGACTAAAACGGCGGTTGCCGAGTCAAGCTGCGCGGTTGGAAAAAATCGCCTTCTTAATGATACAAAAAAATGGCTTTTTTCGCAAGAAAAAAGCCATTTCTGTTAGTGCGCCCACCTGGGCTCGAACCAGGGACCAAAAGATTATGAGTCTTCTACTCTAACCAACTGAGCTATAGGCGCAAAGCAAATCCTTATTGTTTTGCGGCTGCAAATTTACATCTTTGCGCATACATTCTGAAATTTTTATGCAAAATACTGAGAACATAATCCTCGACTACGGCAATGTACTGTTCGACATCGATTTTTCGAGGTTACGTCAGTCATTCATCGACCTGGGAATTGCTGAAGTTGACCAATTTTATGGGCATCGCGCACAGCACGCCTTGTTTGACGCATTTGACAAAGGGCTTACCACGGCCGTCCAATTCCGTAATGAAATCCGTAAGGCAGCAGGCAATCCTGCTTTGACCGATGATGCGATTGATACGGCATGGAACAGCTTGCTCATCGGGGTGAGGTCCGGACACCATGAGTTGTTGCACCAGCTTAAGACGAATTACCGTACTTTCTTGTTGAGTAACAATAATGAAATCCATTACGATTGGATTATGGCTTACCTTAACCATGAATTTGGGTTGAACGGCAATGCCGGATTTTTCGAAAAAGATTATTATTCTCATTTACTACGGATGCGAAAACCCGATCGGGAAATCTTCGAATTTGTCCTGAACACCCATTCACTCCATCCAGAACGTACATTATTTGTAGATGACAGTCCGCAGCACATCGAAACGGCAAAGCTACTGGGGTTGCAGGCTCATCTGCTTGAGCCGGACGATTCGTTGCCTTCTCTGTTAGGGAGATTAGGGTTGATTAAACAATAACATCTACGATGCCCTTTCTGATTTCGACCTTGACAAGCTGAGCTTTTTTCAGGTTGATGAGTTCATCGTCGACATGCAGTAGCCGATGTTCACATCGCATGGTAATAGAATGTTTAACTTCGATAGTTTGCCAGGGAACCTTGGGATACTTGCCGGATCGCGGGCGGTGAGATTGTTGAAGATACTGAATGAATGCTTCACGGTGCACCTCTTTCAACAACGCCACGTGCAACTTGCCATCGGTAGGGTCGGCTTTCGGAGCAAGCACAACATTTGGACCTACCGACTGAATGTTTAATACTTCTACCAGTAGGTAGCTATCTTCATAGTGCACTCCGTCGATGGTTAATAGTCCTCGTTTTGGCATATAATCTTGGGTTATTTCAATTAGTTTATTTAATGCGAGAGCCAATTCTTCGTCAGTGGTCTTTACCTTCGACAGATCGACTGTTTTCATTTCCCGGATCAATCTTGGTAAAAGACCGTATCCCATGCCTTCCAGAAAAAAATTAGTCTCAGGTACGTTCCCAATGGCTCCCACATCGATTTTCCTGATCTGCCAACCTGTAATAGCACGTTTCAAACCTGGGAGTGAGGCGGAAATACCTAAGGTTTTCGCAAAGTTATTGGCCGTACCCGCTGGGAATAGTGCAATAGCCGGTCGCTTGTCCAATAGTTTTCGCCGCAATAACCGCTTCAATACTTGCCTTACTGTACCATCACCACCTGCGACAACCGCTAACGTGGTTTTGGTCTTCAGACGATCCCATCTTTGTGCTTTTGTTGAGACATATCCGCAGTTAAATCCACAAGAAACAATTGCGTTAACTAGGTCTTCTTTCATATGGTCGCCATCTCCTGCCTTGGGATTGTGCAACAATTGGGCGTATTTAGCGGCTTGCATGTGTTGTGTATGTTGCGTGACTATGCGTACTTGTCCAAACAAAAAATCCGGAAGACTTGTTTTAAAATCACAAGGGTTTACTTAGCATCCCTAAAATGTATCTTTAAACACAGTTATCTATGCGGATATTAGTAACCAACGACGATGGCATATACAGCCCCGGCATCGGCTCATTGGCAAGAATTGCAGCCAAATTTGGGGAGGTCGTGGTAGTGGCACCCGATGTAGAACAATCGTCTATGGGCCACGCCGTTACACACTCCCGCCCATTGTCCTATAAAAAATCTCCCATTGAATTTCCAGGCATTGAGGCGTACCGGGTAAACGGTACACCGGCAGATTGTGTAGCGCTGGGCACACACTTGCGTAATAATATTCAGGTGGTGCTATCGGGTATCAACATGGGACCAAATCTGGGCAATTCCATGTGGCATTCCGGCACGTTGGCAGCTGCTAAGCAGGCCGTGCTGCTGGGAAAAAAGGGAATTGCCCTGAGCACTCCGGCCGGTAATTCTGAACCGGATTTTAACGTGCTTACACCTTACGTTGAAAAAACATTAAAACTGCTGTTACGAAACCCGAACGAAATAGGGCTTTATAATGTCAATTATCCGCCGCAACCAACCGGCATATGTTGGACAAGACAGTCGGTACGATTTTACGACGGCAAGATCGTACCCGGAAAAGACCCCATAGATCGGAAACACTATTGGTTTACGGTGATCCCGTTGGAGCCTGCAGAAAAGGGTACCGACCGCTGGGCAGTGGAAAACGGTTATGTTTCTGTCACCCCATTGCGCCTCGATTTGACCGACGAGAAAAAACTGAGTAATCTGCTGGAAACGGAGAAATGGTAGCAATAGGCCGGATGAAGAATATTTTTATTACATTTACAGTACGTTAACGAGACAAATCATGTTCAATAAAAATATTCCCCAGATTGCGAGTTTACTTATTTCGGAACCATTCATGCTGGATCCGAATTTTCAACGAGCTGTTGTGCTATTGTGCGAACATCATGCCGAAGAAGGCACCGTGGGATATGTATTGAACCAGCCTGCAGTATTGCAGCTCAAAGATGTTATAGACGATGTTCCTGAAGCTGATTTTCCGCTATTCTTTGGTGGGCCTGTGGCGCAGGAAAGTATTCATTTCATACACAAATGTTATGACAGATTGCATAGCGGAGTGGGCCTCGGAAATGGTATTTATTGGGGAGGGAACTTTGAAAGCTTGAAGATCCTTATCCGTAATGGAGACATTACACACGATGAGATTAAGTTTTTTATCGGCTACTCGGGTTGGAGCCCGGGACAACTGGAGGGTGAGCTCAATGAAAACGCATGGGTAATCAGCAACCATTACAACCCCGATATCACCTTTGGCAATGATGGCGAGAACCTTTGGAAGGAGGCAATCGTATCTTTGGGACCGAAATATGCACACGTGGCTAACTTCCCGCAAAATCCCATGTGGAATTAAGGAAGTTTCATGCGGTTTGTACAACTGATACCCTGTAGGGGCCCAGTAGATTTTTCCCTATTTTAGTTACTTTCGCACCATGATATTCCGGGTGTTGATTCTCTTTCTTTTTCTCTGGGAGTCCTGTGCTCCTCGGTACCTCACTGGCGGGGTTGTCCGTGTGGCAGACGGCGATACGTTTACCCTGCTAATCGGAAAAAATCAGCAGCGGATTCGGCTCTACGGAATAGATTGTCCTGAACGTGGTCAGCCCTATAACCGGGTAGCCACGGCTTTCACCAAAGAATTGCTTTCTTCTGGCCCGGTTAAGGTGCGGGAGATGGACATAGACCGCTATGGCAGGGTGGTAGGGATTGTATATATTGCTGATACCATCAATTTGAATGAGCGCCTCTTGGAAGCAGGCTTGGCCTGGCATTGCGCGGTATATGACCGTAACCCATTATGGATGGCCAAAGAACAGGAGGCCCGGGAGGCCCGCCGGGGCCTTTGGACGGAATCCGGAGCAGTAGCTCCCTGGCATTGGAGAAAGGGAGAGAAAACATTGAAGTAACAGTTTGCCGATTATTCCAGTTTAATTTCCGTTTTATCAAAATATTTCTTGTCTTTCTATAAAGAAGTGATTACCTTTGCAATCCAAATTTTTGTACGAAAGGAGGTATAACAGGATATGATTATTGTAAATGTAAAAGAAGGCGAATCGTTGGACAGGGCATTGAAGCGTTTTAAGAAGAAATTCGAAAAAACCGGTGTGTTGCGTGAATTGCGCTCCCGTCAGGCCTATGAGAAGAAATCCGTTACCCGTCGTACGCAAATTAAGAAGGCGATTTATAAACAAAGCCTCAATCAGGATACGATCTAAGGATTCCATAAATAAGCAATTTATTTGCAACATCTGAAAACTATCTGTATATTCAGCAATTGGAATATATAGGTAGTTTTCGATGTTTATAGAGCGGTTTATCAATTTTATTCAATACGAGAAGCGCTATTCCAACCATACGCTGATTGCTTATCGCCATGAGATTCAGCGGTTCGTAACTTATCTGGCGCTACATGATATTGATATAGGTGACGTCACCCACCGGGAAGCGAGGACATATTTGGCAGCACTGCTCGAAGAAGGGCAGAGCCCTGCCAGCATTAACCGCAGCCTTTCAGCACTCCGTACCTATTATAAATTCCTGATGCGGGAAGGTAACGTGTCTCAGAATCCCTTTTCCTTGGTGAAGGCATTAAAAACTCCCAAGAAACTACCTGTGGTAGTGGATAAAGATAAACTGTCATCATTGCTGGATAGGGACGGTGTATTTCCGGATACATTTGAAGGCATCCGGGATAAAACCGTATTGGAGCTGCTATTTGGGACCGGTATCCGGTTGTCTGAGTTATTGCAAATTCACGACGAGCATATCGATTTCTACAATCGGAATATCCTTATCTTCGGCAAGCGGAACAAAGAAAGACTGGTCCCCCTGAACCAAACGCTAATGAGGCAACTTCAACTTTACATCAACGAAAAAAAAACACAGCGGTTTGATAACAATTCTACCTGCTTAATCGTTACTAAAGAAGGGAAGCAAGCATATCCTGGATTGATCTATGACATTGTAAAATACTATCTCGGTGCGATATCCTCGCAGCAAAAGAAAAGTCCCCATGTATTGAGGCATACGTTCGCTACGGCACTGCTCGACAATGGGGCTGATCTGAATGCAATCAAGGAATTGTTGGGACACGCCGGGCTTGCGGCGACGCAGGTATATACACACAATTCGGTCGAGCGACTTAAATCAGTTTATAAACAGGCCCATCCAAAGGCTTAAAAAAGGAGGAATCTATGAATATCATCGTGCAATCGATCCGGTTTGATGCGGACAAGAAGTTAATCCAATTCATTCAGAAGAAAGTGAACAAACTTGATCAGTTTTTTGATCACATTATTGACGGAGAGTGTTATCTAAAACTGGAAAATGTGGAAGATGAAGCAAATAAAATCACGGAGTTTAAACTGAATATACCGGGGAGCCAGCTGTTTGCCAAGGCACAGGCAAAATCCTTCGAAGAGGCTACGGATCTTGCAGTTGAATCGCTGCGGAGACAGATTAATAAACATAAAACCAAAACACGTACCAAAGCCAGTAATCATAAGGAAGTTCTCTCAATGGCAGAAATGCGTATTGCGTAAAATTCCTTGTAACATACGAAAACCGGTAAGTTCAGAAACTTACCGGTTTTTTTTAGTTTGCAGCCGTTAACCTTCCGAAACCTAAATAATCATGTATAAATGGTTTGAAAGATACTTTGCTTTTAGTCGCAGGGAACTAAATGGAATTTGTGTGTTGGGCGTGTTGTTATTTGTTTTGTGGTTGACCTTCAATTTGTTTTCCAGGAATCGCGATTCAGGTGCAATCGATATGGACAGCCGTATCAAAGAAATTGAACATTTTCTGGCTACCGTAGCGGAAGAGAATAGAGAAAGTCTGGCTGTTGGCCATGTAGCATCCGAGCCCATGCAACGGAAGCGAGCATCGGCCGATGTGGCGGAGTATTTTACTTTTGATCCCAATGGATTGCCTGTTGCCGAATGGAAGAGACTGGGACTTTCGGATGGGCAGATACGGATGATTAAGAATTACGAAGCCAAAGGTGGGCGGTTTTGGAAAAAAGAGGATCTACAAAAAATTTATGCGTTGCGTGACACCGATTACACCCGTTTGGAGCCTTATATCCGGATTCCGTCGGTAAGGTCAAAGTCGCAGCAGGATGAAAATACAATGCCAGAAGAAATACGGTCGAGGTTATCTATCGAGCTTAATGCGGCAGATTCACTTGAATTACAACAGTTGCCCGGTATCGGGCCGGTATATGCTTCGCGGATCGTGCGGTTCCGCAATCTTCTGGGAGGATTTCACCATGTAACACAACTGATGGATGTATACGGCATGGATACCACGCGATTTGAGAGGCTAAAGGAACATATTTATGTAGATAGCGCTTTTGTGAAAAAAATCGAATTGAATTCGGCCGACTACGAACGTTTAAGAAACCATCCGTTTATTAGCCCTAAGCTTGCCAATGCCATCGTGCAATTTCGTAAACAGCATGGTCCCTATCAATCACTCGCTGATTTATTACGAATTGAAATTATGAATGACGAGATTTTTTGTAAAATTGTGCCGTACTTAACTATATCTGATGATTGACCAGCAGCTTAGAGAGGTGATACGGGATGTACCCGATTTTCCGAAACCGGGTATCGTATTCAAAGACATTACACCGATCCTGAAAGATACCTACCTTTGCAATGCGATCTTGGATAATTTTATGGACCGGTTACAGCCGGATTTCATTGATGTGGTAGCTGGAATTGAGAGCCGGGGATTTTTATTCGGCTTGTCATTAGCCCAACGGCTTGGAAAACCTTTTGTACCTATTCGGAAACAGGGAAAATTACCTTATCATACTGTTACACAGTCATATAACTTGGAATATGGTGAAGCAATCATTGAGATTCATGAGGACGCGTTTAAGCGCGGATCGCGTGTGCTGGTTCATGACGATTTGTTAGCTACCGGTGGTACGGTTATCGCAGCCAGTCAATTGATTCATAAACTAGGGGGGACGATTGCTGGATACGCATTTGTCATCAGTTTGGATTTCCTTGAGGGTAAAAAAAGGCTGTTGGATTACAGCCAGCAGATTTTCTCGTTAGTGAGCTATTAATTGAGAACCTGTTACATTTTCTTGCCAGTAATGATAATGTCAGAAACGATGGTCATCGGTATCTGCATTCCCTGGATTTCGATGGATCCGCTAATATCCTGTTTCAGGATAGTCTGAATAGGTAGCCCAGATTCAATGTCTACTTCCAAAGTGCCCTTCTGAGTACCGCTTAAATTGAATTCCGCCCCTTGAAGCAACGGGTTGCCGCTGTTTTTTAGTTTAGAAAAGCCCATTTGTCCATTAACCGCGAGCATGGCAGAATTGCCGGTTATGTCGGATAGTGCGAAATCGGAAGTGACGGTCGACTGGAACATACCGGCTACCGGACCTGAGAAGCTTTTTGTCCATACATCGCCCTTGTTGACGGTTTGGTTTGGATAAATATTGATCATTTGGTTCATGTTCTGGATCATGGATGAATCGCCGAAGCTCTGTTTCAGTATTTCGGCGCGCTGCGCGTCTACTGATCCGATGATCTTATCTAA
Organism: Parapedobacter defluvii; assembly: GCF_014642075.1. Taxonomy (GTDB): domain Bacteria; phylum Bacteroidota; class Bacteroidia; order Sphingobacteriales; family Sphingobacteriaceae; genus Parapedobacter; species Parapedobacter defluvii. Next base: position 21,961 of record NZ_BMIK01000030.1, read on the forward strand.
TCCTTCCACCCGCTCTACACGTCCTTCTTCATTGATGTGCATGAGGAATGATTTGCCGACGAGGTTGGATATTACTTTCAGCTCTTCCGTGCCTGCCTCCGGATTGCTTGAGTCATAGTGAAGCTGTTGCATTCCCCCAGCAACGTCGGTATCCATTTTAATGGCACTGAATGTGACGTTAATGATCGTGGTACCACCTTGTGCAGATTGGACATCATAAATATAGTCAGATGACATATTTTGTGTGGTAACCACCTGTTGCCCCATCATTTCTTGCGTAATGTGTTGTTTGACGATAGATGAGAAAAGGTATTTATTGCCGGGTTTCAGGTTGAACTTTAGGTGTATTTCCTGGTTTACCCGGTTGGTTGTCTTCGATATCGGTTGGTCTGCGTGTGTTCCATTATAGGAAATGAAGAGGATAAACAATAATCCCCATATTTTGGTATGCATCATGATTTGCTTCTTTTTTGTATACTATGTTTCAAATGTAGACTTTATGCTGATTTTCTGTATATATTTTTGTTAAAAACCGAAATCATACCAAAAACTATTTCATTCCGCGTTATACCGTATTTTTTTTGGTTTGCTTTTCTGTTTGCATTGTTTATCATTGTATAAATACCTGTATATTATGCACACGGAATCAGTAATAATGGGTGACGAAAACCGGGACATGATGCGTCAAATGGTACGTGAGTTTGTGGATAAAAATGTCCGACCCTATGTGATGGAATGGGACGAGGCGCAGACTTTTCCGGTTGATACCTTTAAAGCCATGGGGCAATTGGGGATTATGGGGGTGTTGGTGCCCGAGGTCTACGGAGGGGCGGGGCTCGGCTATCACGAATACGTCGACATCATTGTGGAGGTGGCCAAAGTATGCGGCGCGGTCGGCCTTTCGTTAGCTGCGCATAATTCTTTGTGTACCGGGCATATCCTAACCTTTGGAAGCGAGGACCAGAAACAGCGATGGTTACCGAAGTTAGCCACCGCAGAATGGATTGGCTCTTGGGCACTTACCGAGGCAAACACGGGTTCAGATGCATTGCGTATGGGTACTACTGCTGTCTTGGACGGCAATACCTATGTAGTGAATGGCACGAAGAACTGGATAACACACGGAAAAAGCAGCGATATTGCTGTAGTGATGGCGCGGACAGGTGAAAAAAACAGATCCCACGGGGTTTCGGCATTTGTCATTGAAAAAGGTACACCGGGGTTTACCCACGGAAAAAAGGAGAATAAATTAGGTATGCGTGCTTCAGAGACCACCGAGCTCATTTTTGACAACTGCAAAGTGCCCAAGGAAAACCTACTCGGCGCGGAAGGAGAAGGTTTCAAACAGGCGATGAAAGTGTTGGATGGTGGGCGGATTTCCATCGCAGCGCTGGCTTTAGGTATTGCGAAAGGTGCGTTAGAAGCCGCTGTAAAATACGCAAAGGAGCGTCGGCAATTCGGACAGCCCATTGCCAATTTCCAGGGAATATCATTTAAACTGGCGGATATGGCGATCGAAGTGGAAGCAGCTGAATTGCTTATCAGGCAGGCTTGTGAGTTGAAAAATAAAGATAAAGAGGTAACCAAAAACTCGGCTATGGCCAAATATTATGCCTCAGAAATTGCGGTGCGTTGTGCGACGGAAGCTGTACAGATTTTTGGGGGATATGGCTATACCAAAGATTTCCCGGTAGAAAAATACTACCGCGATGCCAAATTGTGTACCATCGGTGAGGGCACGTCCGAAATCCAGAAGTTGGTTATTGCCCGGGAAGTGTTGAAATAACCCCAGTGGCCGACCGCAGCATTTCTCATAGTGAATGGATGAGGGCCCAGTAACGGAATCCCAAAATCGCACGCTGACCTTTGGTAAGTGTGGCAGGGTCTTTCCCCGCATATTTTGGGAGCAACTGGTTATTGAGCCTGACAAGTAACTTGAACACGACTTTCTTCATTTATTTTCTAAATTTGTCCGTACGCTATTTATTCGTTTCCATTTACTCAAATTTAACATGGCTAAAGCAAAAAAAGAAGAAAAACAACATATTCCTGTCGTAACTCCGAAGTCTCTTCGTTTTTTCGAAACCTATATCAACAACCCTTCACCTACCGGTTTTGAATGGGAGGGGCAGCGGCTGTGGCTGGATTACCTGAAACCGTATGTGGACGAAACGTTTACCGATGCCTACGGAACGGCTGTAGCGGTAATCAACCCAAAAGCGGAATATAAAGTGGTCATTGAGGCGCATGCCGACGAAATATCGTGGTTTGTGAATTACATTACCAAAGATGGGCTGATCTATGTAATCCGGAATGGTGGGTCTGACCATCAGATTGCACCGTCCAAGCGGGTAGACATTCATACCGAAAAAGGAATCATCAAAGCCGTTTTCGGATGGCCTGCGATCCATACGCGTTCGGGCGAGAAGGAAGAGGCCCCCACGTTGAAAAATATCTTTTTGGATTGTGGCTGCACCAGCAAGGAAGAAGTAGAAGCACTGGGTGTGCATGTGGGATGTGTGGTTACCTATGAAGACCAGTTTATGGTACTGAACGATCGGTATTATGTGGGGCGGGCGCTTGACAACCGGGCAGGTGGCTTTATGATTGCCGAAGTGGCCCGTTTGCTGAAAGAGCATAAGAAAAAGTTGCCCTTCGGGCTGTATATCGTAAACTCCGTGCAGGAGGAAGTCGGGCTGCGAGGGGCGGAGATGATTGCCCACCGGATTAAGCCTAATCTGGCTATCGTAACAGACGTTACACACGATACGCAGACACCGATGATTAATAAAGTCACACAGGGAGATTTGGCCTGTGGCAAAGGCCCTGTAGTATCTTATGCTCCGTCTGTACAGATCAATTTCAATCGATTATTGGTCGATACAGCAGTAAAAAAAGGAATCCCGTTCCAGCGTCAGGCTTCCTCGCGGTGGACAGGTACAGATACCGATGCATTTGCCTATTCAAATGAAGGAGTTCCGTCCGTCTTGATATCACTGCCACTGCGTTATATGCATACCACCGTGGAGATGATTCACAAAGAAGATGTTGATAATGTGATCCGTTTGATATATGAGGCTTTGTTGGCAATAAAATCAGGGCAGGATTTCAGATCATTTGTACAATAGTTAACTAAACAATCACATGACGGAAAAGAAGGAAAACCAACTGAACATAGAACTTTCGGAGGATGTTGCTGAAGGTATCTACTCTAATCTTGCGATTATTACCCATTCAAATACGGAGTTTGTGCTCGATTTTATACGTGTAATGCCCGGCATTCCGAAGGCCAAGGTGAAATCAAGAATTATCTTGACACCCGAGCATGCAAAAAGGCTACTAGGCGCATTAGATGACAATATTGCAAAATACGAGGCGGTAAACGGTAGTATCAACACACAGGATGACCCGCCGTTTCCAATGAATTTTGGTGGCCCAACAGCGCAGGCTTGAATCAAGCGCTTTTGGGTTTACTGAATATCGCCATAATGAACGCAATGGCAGCCAATATGATAAGGATATTGAATAAGCCCTTAAGTGCATACCAAAAAATGCCGATACCCCAGATAACAAGTAAGATTAACGCTAGAATAAATAGAAAACTTCTCATGATGTTTTACAATAGGTAACCATAAAATGGATGGATTGTTTTTGCAATTCAGGCAAGTTTAGCTATTTTTGCATCGATTTGCGTGAGCGCCAATAGCTCAGCTGGATAGAGCAACGGTTTTCTAAACCGTCGGTCTCAGGTTCGAATCCTGATTGGCGTACGAATAGAAACCTTCCGGTCTTTACTGATCGGGAGGTTTTTTTATTCGATAAATCATTTTCCGTTTGTTGCCGTTCAATTTATCGCTGTGTCCTTCACGTAGTTGGTGATTTTGGGGGCAAGGAATGAAAAAAAAGGTATAATTGAATTTGCAATATATCGCAGAGTTTGTACTTTTGCGCCGGAGAGTTGGCAGAGTGGTCGAATGCGGCGGTCTTGAAAACCGTTGACTGTAATAGGTCCGGGGGTTCGAATCCCTCACTCTCCGCCACCTGAAACGAAGCCCCGCAACAGCGGGGTTTTTCTGTTTAATAGGCGTACCTGAGCAAAGCGGAACAATCCCTCAAGCTCTGCCAAACAAAAACAAGCTTAAAAATAGTCAGTTTTTTGGTTTAATGCGGCAGGTCAAACTTGTTTAAATGAAGTCGGATTATCTGGAATTTGCCAATTTGGAATCGGTATGAAGGTTATTAAGTGAAATCCCTTGGTCTTTCCAGATATCAGCTAATGCGATGATATCGGGGGGTGACGCGCGAACAAGTCCTGCTTTTCTTCTGCTTTTCTTCTGCCTTTCTCTTGCCATCTTCCGTGAATTTATCGGGGTGTATGCGGCCAGTATGTGGGAAAACCATAGATGCCGTACGCATACGCCCTGCGCACAGCATGCGAGATGGGAGAATAAGGTCAGGAGAAAGTCGGGCGAAGAGGGGAGCAAACACCCAGCGCTCTTATTAGTACAAATTGAGTAATACTCATGAGAGAATTGATCGATAGAATGGGCAGTATTGAATAAAAAACCAGATCAATAGGACAGAAACGGCAAAAAAAGGGTATTTTTGCCGAATATGACAGACTTAACCAAGCCAACGGTAGGAGTTATTGGAAGTGGCAGTTGGGCAACTGCAATGATAAAAATGCTGGGCGATAACGGGGCTGATAAGTCCGTACATTGGTGGGTACGCAATGAAGATGCCGCGGAATACATCCGCACCTTCAGGCATAATCCGAATTACCTGAGTGCGGTTACTGTCGGTATACCTAAACGCCATATCCATACAAATGCCCAAACGGTAATCGCACATGCAAATTTGATCATTCTTAATACACCCGCGGCTTTTTTGAAAGATGCACTAAAAGGGGTTACGCCGGAGCTGCTAGCCGGTAAGATCATCGTGTCGGCCATCAAAGGTATCGTGCCCGATGAGAATTTAATTGTCGGTGATTACCTCCAGCAGGAATATCGCGTGCCAATCACCCAGATTGCTGTAATTGGAGGGCCCTGTCATGCTGAAGAGGTATCTTTAGAAAAGCTCTCGTACCTGACCGTGGCTTCACAGGATATGCAAGTTGCTGCACAGGTGGCTTCCTTGATCCAGACGCGCTACATAAAAACCAATATATCCGACGACATTTACGGCACGGAATACGCCGCAGTCTTGAAAAATATTTATGCGGTAGCCGCAGGTATTTGTCACGGAGTGGGATTTGGCGATAATTTTCAGGCTGTATTGGTATCCAATGCGATCAGGGAAATGGCCCAATTCGTAAATGTGGTACATCCCATTGATCGCGATATCAAGGAGTCGGCTTATTTGGGCGATTTGCTGGTTACGGTTTATTCCCAATTTAGCCGAAATCGTACGTTTGGAAACATGATCGGCAAAGGGTATTCAGTCAAATCTGCACAATTGGAAATGAATATGATAGCCGAGGGTTATTATGCTGCAAATTGCATCCAGCAGATTAGCGTTAAACACGGAATCGATCTGCCGATCTGCAATGCTGTATACAATGTGTTATATCGACATCTTTCGCCGGTAATTGAGATGAAGAAATTAGCGGAAAGACTAACGTAATGAAACCGAGATGTAAATAATATTGACACATAGGGAAAATGATTATTTACATCGAGCTCTCATCAGCCGTTAAAAAGAAAATGAATAGATGAAAACGAGTTTTTTACAAACTTTCTTTGGAAAGACAAGGCTTTCTTACCTATTGGTTTTTTTGGTTATTTCCAATATCTCTTGTGATTCATTTAGACGCAGAAATCTACAGATCTACCGCAATGGTGTTGTCGTGTCGGCTCATCCGGAGGCATCGGCAGTAGGATTACACATCTTGCAGGGTGGAGGAAATGCCGTTGATGCCGCGGTAGCGGTCCAATTTGCGCTCGCCGTTGTGTATCCCAATGCGGGAAATATCGGTGGTGGAGGTTTTATGGTTTATCGCAACGCTGATGGGGATTTTGATGCGTTGGATTTCCGGGAAGCCGCACCCGGGGCCGCAACAAGGGATATGTATCTCGATGCGGAAGGCAATCCGGTGGCCGAGTTAAGCCTGCGCGGACAGTTAGCTTCAGGCGTACCGGGTTCTGTTGACGGTATGGTAAAAGCACATGAAAAATACGGTAAACTCGAATGGTCTACCTTATTGAAACCGGCCATTGACCTTGCTCAAAGTGGGTTTCCTGTAACCGAAATGCAGGCCAAAGAGTTAAATAGCAGAAAAGAGAGTTTCCGGAAATATAACCCGGGTGGGACCGCCTTTTTGCGGGATGTCGAATGGATAGCGGGCGATACGTTGGTCCAACCCGAATTGGCGCATACGCTAACGCTGATCAGCCAGCGCGGTAGGGCAGGATTCTATGAGGGCGAAACGGCCGACCGCATTGTTGAAGAAATGGCTCGCGGAAACGGCATCATCAGCCACGCAGACCTGAAAAATTACGAGGCGAAATGGCGGGATCCGATCTCAGCAACTTACCGGGGCTACCGGGTGGTATCCATGCCACCCCCTTCGAGTGGCGGCATTGCATTGATTTCCCTGCTTAAATCTGTAGAGGCTTATCCATTGTCGCAATGGGGGTTCCAGCAGGATTCAACTATGCGTGTAATCATTGAAGCCGAACGCAGGGTATATGCCGACCGGGCCACCCATTTGGGGGATCCTGATTTTTACGATGTTCCCCAGTCTATGCTGATCGATTCTTCGTATAATGCCGAACGTATGCGGAATATCAATTTCAGGCATGCATCGTTTAGCAGTGATATATTTGCGGGTAGTCTGTCTATGGCCGAGCACGAGGAAACCACCCATTTTTCCATTGTGGATCGGGAAGGAAATGCGGTTGCTATCACGACTACGCTCAATGGATCATACGGATCACAGGTAGTAGTAGCCGGGGCGGGATTCCTATTAAATAATGAGATGGATGACTTTTCCGTGAAGCCGGGTGCACCCAATATGTATGGATTGATTGGTGGTGCGGCCAATGCGATTGAACCGGGTAAGCGGATGCTTAGTTCCATGACTCCCACGATTCTCGAGAAGGACGGGAAATTATTCATGGTATTGGGTACACCGGGCGGATCGACGATTATAACATCGGTATTCCAAACCATTCTCAACGTGGTTGATTTTGACATGGAAATACAGGAAGCAGTGGCTGCGCCACGCTTTCACCACCAATGGCTGCCTGACGAAGTGGCGCTTGAGGAAAATGCCGTGACTCAACCGGTCCGACATTCGTTGTCTGCCACCGGATATAAGCTTGTGGACCGGGGGAGTATCGGTAGGGTGGATGCGATACGGGTGCTGCCGGACGGGAGCCTGAGTGGCGGGGCAGATCCACGCGGAGATGACACAACAAGAGGATACTAATGTAACGACTAAGATAATGAATAAAGAATATATTGCGGATCGTTATAAACAGATACAGGATGAGATATGCCGGGCATTGGAGCAATTGGACGGCAAAGCATCCTTTGTCGAAGAGCTATGGGCGCGCGATGGGGGCGGTGGAGGGCGTACACGCGTCATCCAAAACGGTGACGTAATTGAGAAGGGAGGGGTGAATTTTTCAGCGGTGCATGGTGTGTTGCCTGAAGCGATAAAACGTGCATTCCAGGTTGATGACGAAAATTTTTTTGCTACCGGAGTTTCCATTGTGCTCCATCCCAGTAATCCCTTTGTGCCCATTATCCACATGAATATCCGGTATTTTGAACTGAATGATCAGATCCGGTGGTTTGGTGGTGGTATAGATCTGACACCGCATTATGTAGAGAAAGACGAAGCTGTTTATTTCCATCGGCAGCTTAAAGGTGTCTGCGATCGTTTTGATCTTTCTTTTTATCCGGAGTTTAAGGCGTTTGCCGACCGCTATTTCTACATTAAACACCGGGGGGAAACCCGTGGGGTGGGAGGTGTGTTTTACGACCGGCTCACACCTGAAAAAACAGCGTTGTCCTGGGAAGGAATTTTTGATTTTTCATATGCCCTGGGTAACGCGTTTGTGCCCACATATGCGGAATTGGTCAACAGGAACCGACATCGAGATTTTTCTGAGGCCAACAAGCAGTGGCAATACCTCCGACGAGGGCGGTATGTGGAGTTTAACCTTGTATACGATGCAGGAACCAAATTTGGATTAGAGACCAATGGGCGCATCGAATCTATCTTAATGAGTCTGCCCCCTCATGCAGGCTGGGCCTATGATTTCAAACCTGAGTCGGGTAGTGCTGAGGCAGAAACCTTATTGTGGCTCAGGCAGGGAGTGGATTGGCTGGCTCAATAACCTAGTTATACTTAGTAGATCTGTAAATGGTAAAATTCAGTCGGTTTACCCTTGATAATGGGTTGAGAATATTGGTACACGAGGATCACGCAACACCGATGGCGGTGGTCAATCTGTTGTATGATGTAGGCTCGCGCGATGAACATCCGGATAAAACGGGGTTTGCACACTTATTCGAGCACCTCATGTTTGGCGGGTCGGTGAATATTCCTAGTTACGACGGACCTTCGCAGGCAGTGGGTGCCCAAAACAACGCATTTACCAGCAACGATATTACTAATTATTACATCACGTTGCCTGCCGCTAACCTTGAGACCGCGTTCTGGTTGGAAAGCGATCGCATGTTGGGTTTGGCATTTAGTGAAAAAAGCCTCGATGTGCAGCGTAATGTGGTTTGCGAAGAGTTTAAACAGCGGTACCTCAATCAGCCGTATGGAGATGTGTGGCTTAGGCTCAGGCCATTGGCTTACCAGGTGCATCCGTACCGCTGGGCAACCATCGGCAAAGAGCTTTCCCATATTGAACAGGCAAAGATGGATGATGTCAGGGCATTTTTCACGAAGCATTATGCGCCCGAGAATGCGATTCTGGTAGTTGCCGGGGATGTTGAAGTCGACGCCGTAAAAGAACTGACAGAAAAATGGTTTGCTCCGATTGCTTCGCGTGGTAAGTATGTGAGGAAACTCCCCGCAGAACCGGAGCAACGGGAGGCCCATAGGGAAGTGATATACGCAGATGTTCCCTTAAATAGCCTGTATATCGCTTTTCACGGTCCTGCGCGATTGGAAAATGCGTATTACGCCATGGACTTGATTTCAGACCTACTGTCGCGCGGTACATCTTCCAGACTTTATCGTACACTGGTCAAAGAGAAAGAATTGTTCAGTGAAATCAACGCATATCATACGGGGAGTATAGATGGTAATTTGTTCGTGGTAGCCGGTAAGCCCCTGTCAAATATAACGTTGGAAGCTGCCGAGGAAGCCATTTGGGACGAATTAAGACAGTTGAAATATGAGCAAGTGACAGATTACGAACTGAACAAAGTAAAGAATCGGATAGAGTCTACGATGATTTTCGCCGAGATGGCCATTTTAGAAAAGGCCATGAATTTAGCTTATTTTGAGTTGCTTGGGGATGCCGATGGATTGAACCGAGAGGTAGATCGTTATTTTGCCGTTTCTGCTGAAGACATCCAGCGGCAAGCCAATCAGTTGTTCAGAAAAGAAAATTCTTCAACGCTTATTTACATAGCCGATAAACATGCTTACTAGAACGCAACCTCCCCCGTATCATCCAATAAGCGGGTTGGATTTAATTAAACCCCAAGAAATTACGTTTTCGAATGGATTGAAAGTTTTTATCTTCGATTCCGGTGAACAGGATTTGGTACGTATTGAATGGATTGTTGATCATCTTTTCGGCCGGGAGGATCAAGCGCTCTTGAATTCCAGCATCTGCGAATTATTACCGGAAGGCACGCTTACGCTTAGCAGTGCTCAGATTGCGGAATTAGTTGATTTCCATGGTGCATTTTTAATACCGGGAGTTGGTTATGATCAATCTTCATTGACGTTATTTTCGTTGAATAAGCATCTTGAGGAATTATTGCCGGTAGTCAAAGATATGTTGACGAATGCTGTTTTTTCTGAAAAGGAACTTGCAACCTATATCCGCAACAATAAGCAGAAGCTACAGGTTTCTCTTCAGAAAAATAGTTTTGTAGCACGCAGGCTGTTTAATAAATCCGTATTTGGAACAGCCCGTTATGGATATGTACCTGAGGTATCAGACTACGATGAACTGACCAGAAACAACTTATTGGTATTGTTCAGTCAGCAGTATAGACCATCAAATTGCACATTGGTTGTTTCTGGTAAGATTACCGGAAATGTTATAAATAGCCTGGATCGCTTGTTTGGAAATGACTGGGTGGATCAAAATGGAGCCCTGCCTATTGAGCAAATACCCAATGTGCTTCCCACAGCAGGGAAGCTAGCCGTTGACGTGCGTAAAGATGCGATGCAATCGGCCATCCGCATGGGATGCCTGAGCGTACAGCGCCCTCATCCTGATTTTCCCGGGCTGCAGGTGCTGAACACGGTATTGGGAGGGTATTTCGGTTCACGCCTGATGACCAATATCCGGGAGGATAAGGGCTATACGTACAGCATTAGCTCAGGTATGGCATCGTTAAAGCACAGTGCTTTTTTTACCCTTGGATCGGAAGTAGGGGTGGATGTAACGGCTGCAACGCTCGGTGAAATTGAAAGGGAAATTAATAGACTCCGGGATGAGCCGGTGAGCAATGAAGAACTTGCGGTGGTTAGGAGTTATATTATGGGGAGCCTATTGGGCAGTCTGGAGAATGTATTTTCTCACGCTGACAAATTCAAGAATGTATATTTTTCTGGGTTGGGACTGGAATACTACGATCGTTATACTTCCGTAATCAACACGATTACTCCCGACGAAATATGCCATTTAGCCAATACATATCTGGATTTTGATAAAATGGTCAAGGTAGTAGTCGGAAAGATTTAGCCATGATATTAGCCGGTAGCCATTGACTTCAGCACTTCAAACAGCGCCTTCCCTTTTAATAGGCATTCGTTATATTCTTTTTCCGGATCAGCATTGTCCGTAATTGCTCCTCCGGTATGAAACGATAGGTAACCATTGTCTGCATTGTAAATCAAGGTGCGGATGACTACACTGAAATCATAATTGCCCTGTGGACTAAAATATCCCAACGCTCCAGAATAGACTCCTCTACGGCTGTTTTCGTAACGATCGATCAATTTCATCGCACTGATTTTTGGAGCCCCGGTCATGGATCCGGCAGGAAACGTATTACGAATGGTATCCGCGGGGCTTATTCCTTCACGGATTTGGCAGGTGATGGTAGAAATCAACTGATGAACCTGTCTAAAGCTATGTATCTGAAGGAGATCAGAGGCCTTAACCGTACCCGGTTCGGCACTGCGCGTCAGATCATTTCTTACGAGGTCGACAATCATGATGTTTTCGCTGATTTCTTTCGGGCTGGTGGCGAGGGCGTTTTTCAATTGATCGTCTTCGCCCGCAGTTTTACCCCGCGGAGCGGTACCTTTAATGGGTTGTGACAACAAGGTTCGGCCGTTTTTGGAAAGGAAGCGTTCCGGAGAAGCCGATAAGATATATTTTTGTCCGAATTTGAAGAAGCATGAAAACGGAGTGGGTGATACTTCGTTGAGTTTCCGGTAGGCTTCCAGCGGATTGAGGGATATCTGCTCTGCAAAAAATTCCTGGCAAAGGTTCACTTCGTAGATGTCTCCCTTCCGGATATGTCTCTGTAGCTCAGCAAATGCCGAAAAATAGGTGGATCTGTTCATCCGTTTTTTCAGCTGCCCCTTGAAACCCAACGGTTCGTCTTTTATTTCAGTGGCCTCGATCTGCGTTATGATCGCCTTCGGATCAGATCCCTTGATTTCTGCATTATATTGACCGATAAGCAGCGTATATTCGGGTACAAAAAAATAAGCATCGGGGAACTCTGTGTAATTGGGATGTTGGGAATGCAGGTTTTCAATTTCATTCTTTAGGTCATATCCCAAAAATCCCGGAATCCACGCATCCGGATGGTTGTCAATAAATTGCTGTAGTTTAGTAAATGTATTGCTACCATCTGATAGGAAAGATGCAGCTGTCCCTACGGCGATAAACACGTCAATATTGCCGTAATTATCGCGGTATCCATTGGAGTCCAAGTAACAGACGCTGTTAAACTGCATTGCCCACTGCAATGCCTTTTGTGTAAAAGTTTCACTGTCGTTCAGATGGCATGCCAGTGATACCATGATACGGAATGCTAATTATTCACTCAACAGCAGGGTCTGTGTACGATCGGGTCCTACAGAAAGGTATTTGATCGGTACACCTAAGTGGGTTTCCAAATATTGAATGTATGACTTCAGTGTATCGGGAATTTGTTCCTTATCGGTAATTCCGCACAGGTCAGCATTCCATCCCTGCAGTTGCTCATATACTGGTTCCGGTTTAACACTTACAATATCGTAAGGCATGTAGTCGATTTTTTCTCCATTTTGGATGTAATGTGTACAAGCGTAGATGGTATCGAATCCGCTTAGCACGTCGGCTTTTGTCATCACTAACTCAGTGACCCCGTTGAGCATGATGGCATATTTGAGTGCAGGGAGATCGATCCAACCCGTACGGCGGGCACGTCCGGTAGTTGCACCGAATTCATGCCCCAATTGGCGGAGTTTTTCACCGGTCTCATTTTCTAACTCGGTGGGGAAGGGGCCGCCACCTACCCGGGTGCAGTATGCTTTGAAAATGCCAATGACGTGGCCGATTTTGGAAGGGGCTATGCCCAATCCGGTGCATGCGCCGGCCGTGGTCGTATTGGATGAGGTAACAAAAGGATATGAACCGAAATCAATATCCAATAAGGTTCCCTGTGCGCCTTCCGCAAGCACGCGCTTGCCTTCATTGAGATATTTATTTACAAGGTGTTCGCTGTCTACATGGGGGATTGTTTTCAGGAATTCCACCGCTTCCATGAACGCTTGTTCACGTTCGCTGAAATCAGGTATTTCGCCGTAATGGGAAAGGATGGACTTGTGTTTTTCAACCAGTCGTTGGTACCGCTCCATGAAATCGGGTAGGGTAGTATCACCCACACGTAATCCATTTCTGCCGGTTTTATCCATGTAAGTAGGGCCGATGCCTTTCAGTGTGGAGCCGATTTTCCCTGCACCCATTTTGCTTTCGGACGCTGCGTCGAGCAATTGATGGGTTGGCAGAATCAAGTGAGCTTTTCGGGCGATGACGAGTGTACCCGCCGCTACCGGATCAAAGCCGCTTTTCTTTAAGGTATCCAGCTCCCGCTTCAAAGTAATGGGATCGATAACTACCCCATTGCCGATTAGGTTGAGCGTATCTTTGTTGAATATTCCCGATGGGATTGTATTCAATACATATTTCTGGTTATCAAATTCCAGCGTATGTCCTGCGTTAGGCCCCCCCTGGAAACGGGCAATCAAATCATATTTGGGACACAGCACATCTACAATTTTGCCTTTCCCTTCATCGCCCCATTGCAGGCCTAAAAGCACATCAACTTGCATAGTTTAATTCAGCATTGAAAATGAAATCATTAAATGGAATACCAATTTTTGGCAAATCTAACATTATTTTGATATTCTACGAGGACTAATTCCAAAAGATCATTCCGTGCCGTCTGTTGACAGCAGTGAGGTATGGTTAGGCATGCACAGAAATACTTAATGGGTTTCAGCAAGTTCTTCTTTTCTCCTTGCCGGTGCGGCTTGTACGCTTTCCTTTTTGGCTGAGCAATCACTGCATACGCCATAGAGATTGAGGGAGTGGTGTTTGATATCAAATTTGAGGAGTTCACCCATCATGCTCTGTATTTGGTGGATACGGGGGTCGCAGAATTCGACGACTTTGCCGCATTCTATGCAAATAATGTGGTCGTGTTGCTTATATCCATAAGACTTTTCAAACTGCGCCATGTTTTTCCCGAACTGATGTTTTGTCACCAGGTCACAGGATACCAACAGTTCCAACGTGTTGTATACAGTCGCCCGGCTTACCCGGTACTTTTTATTTTTCATGTGGATATACAGCGATTCCACATCGAAATGGTCATTCCGGGAATAGATTTCTTCCAGAATGGCATAGCGTTCCGGGGTCTTACGAAGACTTTTATTTTCTAGGTAGGCCTCGAAAATTTTCTTTACTGTTTGATAGTTTTCCGTTTGAGTCATCATCCGAAAGTTTAACGTACAAACTTAGGTAAATTTGCGCTAATATGCAAATTTATCGATTTCTCATCTGCCGCCTAAGAATAAGTTCACAGATGGAATATACACAAAATTGTTGGGATACATAAGTTACCATTCGGCCTCAATCAACCGAGTCAAAACGGGTAATTCCTGTAATCCCTTTAATCTGCTTTAAATGCCGGATCAGGCTTTCCAAGTGGGCCGTATCATTTACGAAAATCATGATTGAACCTTCAAAGATACCGTCGTTACTGGATATGGTAATGGAGCGGATGTTTATTTTAAAGTCGTCTGAAATCACTTTGGTGATCTTATTGACCAGCCCGACATCATCGATACCAACAATATGTAATCCGGTCAGGAATGCCAGTTCTTTTTGCGAAGTCCATTTTGCCTTAACGATGCGGTAGCCGTAATTGGCCATCAGTTTGGCGGCATTGGGGCAATTCGTCCGGTGGATTTTGATACCATCATTCACCGTAATGAATCCGAAAACATCGTCACCGGGGATCGGGTTGCAGCAAGGGGATAGCGTATAGTCGATTTTCTGCAGGTCGTCTCCGATCAGCAGGGTTTCGTAGTCTTTTTTATTGATTTTATCTACCAGTCCACCAATATGCGACGCAAATTGCTGTCCGTTTGGCTGATCCACTGTTTTTTCGCTCAGTGCAAATTCCTTCAGGTTTTTAATATCAATTTCTCCTTTGGCAACATTATAAAACAGATCCTGCGAGGAAGGATATTTGAAAAACATCGTCAGCTTATTGATGTTCTCCGTATTGTAGGTAATTTTCAGTGATTTGAGTTTCCGTTCGAGGATTTCCTTTCCATCTTCGGCCACCCGCCGTTTCTCTTCTTTGAGCGCGGATTTGATTTTGGACTTGGCTTTGGCGGTAACTACAAAGTTGAGCCAATCCTCTTTGGGTGTCTGCTTACTCGACGTAATGATTTCCACTTGGTCGCCATTCTGCAACTTATGGCTTAGGGGAACCAGTTTGTGATTAACCTTTGCACCGATACAGCTGGCGCCGAGATCAGAATGTATCTCAAAGGCAAAATCCAGCGCAGTGGCGTTGTGAGGTAGCTGGATAAGCGCACCTTTAGGTGTGAAAATAAAGATTTCATCCGAAAACAGATTCATCTTGAAATCATCCAGGAAATCCATCGCATTCGGCTCCGGATTGCTCAGTATTTCACGTACTTTCTGTATCCATTGATCCAATCCGCTGTCGGAATTGGATTCTTTGTATTTCCAGTGGGCAGCAAACCCTTTTTCCGCAATTTCGTTCATCCGGATGGTGCGGATCTGAACTTCCACCCATTGGCCTTTCGGCCCCATTACCGTCGTATGGAGCGACTCATATCCGTTGGCTTTGGGAGACGAGACCCAATCTCTTAACCGGTCCGGGTTTGGCCGGTACAGGTCTGTTACGATGGAATAGGCCTTCCAGCAATCCGCTTTTTCGTTTTCCTGCGCGGTATCGATGATGATACGGATGGCAAAAAGGTCATACACCTCTTCAAAGGGGATGGATTTCTTACGCATTTTGCTCCAGATGGAGTGAATGGATTTCGGTCGGCCAAAAACCTGCGCTTTGATACCCTGCTCGTGTAATATTTCCTTGATAGGCTCTACAAAGTTATAGATGAAACGCTCGCGCTCTGCTTTTTTCTCATTCAGCTTCTTCGCGATGAATTTATACGTGTCTGGATCCGTGTATTTCATGGAAAGATCTTCCAATTCGGATTTAATGGCGTATAACCCCAGGCGGTGGGCCAATGGTGCGTACAGGTATGACGTTTCCGAAGCGATTTTAAGCTGTTTGTCCCGTGGCATAAAATCCATCGTCCGCATATTATGCAGCCGGTCAGCCAGCTTGATCAGAATGACCCGCACATCGTCTGCCAGGGTGAGTAACATTTTCCGGAAATTTTCCGCCTGCATTGAGCTGTTTGGATCAAATATGCCGGATATTTTTGTCAATCCATCAATGATGCGGGCTACTTTCTTGCCAAATTCACGCTCAATATCATCCAAGGTGATGGAGGTGTCCTCTACCACATCGTGTAACAATGCGCACACAATGGAGGTGGTTCCTAATCCAATTTCTTCTGCGGCAATTTGGGCCACAGCTATCGGATGGTAAATATAGGGCTCGCCCGATTTGCGGCGCATATCTTTATGGCTTTCGAGTGCCAAATCGAATGCCTTGCGTATCATCTGTTTATCCCCCCGCTGTAGTGTAGGTTTACACGCGCGTAATAATGCACGGTATCGCCTGCGTATTTCCTTGCTTTCTGCTTCTAAATCTATTACTAATTCTTTCATTCGTAACTCTTCTCCCGAAAAAACGACAAACTTGCATATCAATCCAAGTTTGTCTAAGTTTGTATGTCCGTTAGCAATGATTGGACACGTTTGTTGTCTGTTCGTTTAATCATATAAATATACGGATAATTATTGAAATAGCATAGATGACCCGCGTTACAGTGCTGATTTTTTTTGTGATGGTGTTCCTTGCAGGGGTAGCTAAGGCACAGGATACCTTGTCGCGGTCGTCCTACCCCAACCGGGCATCGTATCGGATGGTACCAACCACCGTGGTAGACGGGGAACTTCTTCCGTGGATGCTGATTCCGGAAGTGGAAGTTACCCGTAAACGTGTTTTTAGAAGCCCTGAAGATAAAGCGCGTTATCTTAGGCTTCGATACAATGTAATTAAGGTATTGCCTTATGCCAACTATGCGCAACGCCGGTACGAACAATTGTACCGGGATTTGGCACTCACCGGAAATAAACGCGAACAGAAGCGATTGGTAAAAGCCTGTGAAAAGGAAATCAAAGATATGTTTAATAAGGAAGTGAAAAATCTGACGATTTCGCAGGGCGAAATATTGATTAAATTGATCGATCGGCAAACCGGGAATTCGAGCTATGAGGTAGTTAAGGAACTCCGGGGAGGCATCACGGCGTTTTTCTACCAATCGATTGCCAAGGTGTTCGGACATAACCTGAAAAACAAATACAACATTGAGGATGATTTTGAGATTGAAAATATCATCCGCAGCCTTGAGCGGCCTACAAACCGGTATTTTTAACCATGAATGAAGATAAACAACTGGACATATTAGTAATTACCGTACATCCCGATGATGCAGAATTGGGTTGCGGGGGAACCCTGGCCAAACAGGTTGCGATGGGTCGTAAAGTAGGAGTAGTAGACCTTACACGCGGCGAATTAGGTACCCGGGGTACTCCGGAAATACGGAAGGCTGAAGCGGAAAATGCGGCTGCAATATTAGGGTTATCTGTCCGGGAAAATCTGGGGATGCGTGACGGTTTTTTTCAAAACGATGAACCACACAAACTCCAGGTAATACATGCCATACGCAAATATCGGCCGGAAATTATCATTACCAATGCATTGCATGATCGCCACCCCGACCATGGAAGAGCCGGTGATTTGGTAAACGATGCTGTATTTTTGGCAGGTCTGCGTAAAATCGAAACTTCCGAAGATGGTTCAAGCCAGGCGCCCCACCGTCCGCGGCTTATGCTCCAATTAATCCAAGACAATTATATCAAGCCTGATATCGTTGTCGATATCAGTGATTATTGGGAGCAAAAGATTGAGGCGATTAAGGCCTATCGGTCACAGTTCTTTAACGAGTCTTATCAGGCGGATGAGCCGGAGACGTACATTTCGAAACCGGATTTTTTGGAGTACATCGAAAGTCGGGCCAGGGAGTACGGTAAATACATCGGCGCGAAACACGGCGAAGGGTTTACATGCCGGAGGTTACTCGGCGTGGATGATTTGTTCGTATTGAAATAGCGTCTGATACGTTATGCTAAACGGCGAAGCTTTCCCCACAGGCACAGGTACGGGAAGCATTTGGATTATGGAATTCAAATCCCTTTCCATTAAGTCCATCAGAGTAATCCAATTCTGTACCAGCCAGATAAAGGTATGATTTGATATCCAGGCAGATCTTAATCCCTTTATCCTCAAACAACTGGTCGCCCTTTTTTTCTTCGTTGTCGAAGTTGAGTTTATAACTTAATCCGGAGCACCCCCCGCTTTCTACGCCCACACGTACAAAATAGGTGTCATCATACTGTTCATTACGCATGATGTCGAGTATACGTTGTTTCGCTTTCTCAGTGATTGTTACCATGAATACAAAGATCGGAAAATTCAGTCGACATTACAAAGAGCTCACCGTTTGTTCAGGGAAATCGCTTTTAAGATTTTGGGATTAGGAATAGTATCCGTATATTTATGGAAATGGTTAGGGTGAAAAAAAATGCCCT
>NZ_BMIK01000031.1 GCF_014642075.1 Parapedobacter defluvii
CCGTTTCTCTGATCTCCATAATTACTATGTCTAAAATTAATACTTATTTACTAATCTTGACACAGTTCATTTTACACTCTCTTTTTTTACGTTATATTCGTTGGATTAATCAATAGAAAGCAACAAAATTCATATCTTCGCAACACCATAAATCTTTTCAAATGCTATTCATTTCCACCGCCATAAATTATCTGTCAAATAGATTTCCTTTCATTTTTTTGGCATTTCTGTTTCTTACGTGCTGTTTCAAGAGTCACACGGAAACAACTGAAGGCAAATTAGACAGTTTTAAACAGGTTGTCAATTCAAAGGTTAAATTCAAAGACATGCTAGGCGTTAATGCGTTCGAATGGAACGTTGGAAGCCAACGTGTCCCTACCGATCCCGAGCTCTCACGTTTTTTTAAACCCTTTTCCAACTTCCGTCATTATCTCGATTGGCACCAACTAGAACATAAGGAGGGGATATATCGTTTCAATCCAAGTTTCGGAGGCAACTGGAAATATGACGAAATATACCGATGGTGCAAAGAACAAGACATAACCGTACTAGTATGCCTAAAAACGATTCCGGATTGGCTAAATGCCACTTATCCGCCCGATAAACGTGATTCAGAAAATGTTCCGGCTCCTTATGGAGCTGATTTAGCGGATCCAAAATCCTATATCAAATTTGCACAATTGGGATTTCAATTCGCCGCAAGATACGGAGAGAATAAGAAAATTGATTCGGCACTAGTACGTGTAGACCCAACTCCCCATTACGATCCGGATGAAGTAAAAATTGGATTGGGCCTCATTAAGTACATCGAGTGCAATAATGAACCTGACAGGTGGTGGAAACCAACGAAGGTTGCACAGCAAACCGGATCGGAATATGCAGCAAACATGTCAGCATTTTATGATGGACATAAAGGAACGCTCGGACCCGACGTAGGTGTGAAAACTGCCGACCCTTCCATGGTTGTAGTAATGGGTGGAGTTGCTGCTGAACCCGATTTCATCAACGAGATGATCGCCTGGTGTGAAAAGCATAGGGGTCGAAAAGAAGACGGCAGTATTGATCTTTGTTTTGATGTTCTAAATTATCACCATTACTCCAATAACAGGCACGAAACACATGACAGAGAGAAACAACGAGGAGTTGCGCCAGAAATCTCTGTATCCCCGGAAGTCGCAAAGAGATTTTTGAGTTTTTCGGAAGAAACACTCCCAGGAATAGAAGTGTGGAACACTGAGATTGGTTATGATGTAAATCCCAAGAGTACTCAAAGAGCAATTCCGATTAATGATAAATCCGCCTTAATCACTCAAGCAGATTGGAATTTGCGATCAGCGTTGATGTATGCACGTTTGGGTATAGACAGGCTGTTTTTTTATATGCTTTACGATGTAAGTGCTCAAAGCACCACCCAATATGCATCTTCGGGATTTGTTGACAAAGAAAATAAACCCTACACCAGTAAACCCGCTTGGGACTACTTGTTACAGGCAAAGAACATAATCGGCGAATATTATTATCAGGAAACATTGAATATGGATCCAGTCGTAGATGTTTATGCTTTGGACAATAAGAAAATCTTTGTACTTACAGTTCCCGATGAGGTAGGACGCGAAGAAACCTTTGAGCTTAATATAAGAGATAGCAAATTCGTCAGGATTCATGAATTGGTGGTCGGAGCACAAGAAGCGAAGGCAACCATAAAAGAAATTGTTGATGGAAAAATAACCATCCATGTAACGGAAACTCCAATCTTTGTAGAAGTTCTATGAATACCTGATTTGTCGATACAACGCTGCAATTGCCATCCAGTAATCCCTTAAAGGAATCATGATATTAGTTGGGAATAGTACTATATGAACAGCTAATACTACCCAAGCGAAGGGTTGACTGAAACTAGCAGAAAACAACAACCCTAGGGGGAAAAACGTTTGATAACAATCTAACATAAGCACTTGCGAATGCTTGTTATCCGGTGTAATCAGGATGATAGGGATATTTGCATATCGAGTGTATCGGATAGTGACCAAAACAATGTATAATATCAACAATATCCATACCGCACTTAAATTGATATGCATAAGCATGCCTAGAAAAGCAGCCAATTCAATACAGAAAAGAACGACGGCCACCGGTTTGAATTTTTGAGGGTCTACCCTGGTAGCCAACGTACTGATGTTTGTTTTGATGTCGTTCTCCCTGTCAAGGAACTGATGCCAAAGAATTCCTCGACATCCAAATGACAGTGCCCAGATTCCAACCAACGCAAACCAATAATAGTCCACGTTTACGTTCATTACGTAACTTATACCCGAAATCATGAACAGGGAAGGAAACAGATGTGCTCCGCTCGCATCACAAATCACACCCAAAATACCTCTTTTTTTGAAGCGAAACGGTGGTACGGAATATAAAGTAAAAGAAATCCATGCACACGTATAGAGGCTAACAGTCAGTTTATCAGGCCACATAAAATAACCAAGGAAAATACCGGCTGTTAAACATCCGACCACCATCCCCCATCGTAACCAAGGAGCAAGATTTTCCATACGATTGGCCTTACCAACCGCTGCATCTTCCCTAAGGTCTGTGAAATCGTTAATGATACTTACGTAAACAGCACCGATAGCCAATGATAGTAAAAAGAAAAGGAAATAGGGAGAGACTGGATATAACTCATTATCCGCCATTAAAGTCGTTCCGTAAGCTACAGACAATAACGGTGGCAATTTATATCCCCACCATTCCGGTGCACGAAAGACGTTAAATATGTTCATTTCAAAAATGAAATTATAAAAAATTTCGACTATATAGCAACAGCCTTCTTTTTTGTTCGAAATCGTTGTATAATATGATTGTTTAGTGCTGCATAGACCAACTTGGGGAATTGTGCAATGGCGTATGTAGGCTTATTGAGCATAGCTGTCTTAAATAAGGCCCATGATTCTACAGTCTTCCTTTCTCTAAACAGCTTATGTTTAGCAAGTTCCATTAACCCTCCAACATAACGTTTCTGTAAGATATTCATCTCATCAACGGTCAGGTACTGTCGGTATCGTTCTATAATTAGTTTAGTATCTTTCACCAACAACAATTGTACAACCTCGTGCCAATCCCTTCCATCGTAAATATTTTGCCCATCAATATCTTTATACCATAATCGTTCCAGCGTAAATACAGCCGTACAGGGTTTGGAAAATATCATATCGAGATAAAGCCCCCAATCATCTCCTATATTCATATGACTGTTCCAACCTCCCGATAACGATTTTCTCCTTACTACCGTTGAAGAAGACGGGGAAGGACAGGCTTGAAGATATAATGTCCGTAAATCATCCGAAGAAAGTTGATACCATCCATTTATTGGTTCTCTCATAAACGGAGTCAAATAAGGATCATTGGAAAGAAAGTCTCTCCAATCTTCTGTATACTTTGTCTTTTGATTCCAATTGGCGAATACAAAGTCGGCTTGATAGTGCTCCAATGCATTAAGAGATTTTTGCAGAAAATCCCTTCCCCAATAATCGTCTGAATCAAGTGATGCAATAAAGTCCCCTGTTGCAAGCTCTAACCCCATATTGCGGGCGGAAGCTTGTCCACCATTTGGCTTATAAACATAACTTAGGCCTTCCATATTTTGCAATAGTTCTCTGGTGTTGTCTGTCGATCCGTCGTCGACCACAATCAGCTGAACATTTGGATAGGATTGCTTTTTTACACTTTCTATAGCCGTTAGCACTTTAGTCGCCCGGTTATACGTTGGTATTATAACTGAAATTAGTGGTAAAGTCATAATTACAAAGTAGATAACAAATGATCTGCAAATATTTTTTCCGGATTTCCGGGTATACGATTTCGAATTGAGCAGGAGGCTTTTTTTCCCATTTCAGACCAACGTTCGCGATTAGCCCATGCCCTCTCCATCGTTTCCTCAAACGACTCATCGTTAGCATGCCCAATAAATGCAGTCTCTCCCTCTTCCAAAAATTCCCTATTTCCCCCCACGTCTGTTGTAATAATCGGGCGCCCAGCCATCATCGCTTCTACAATCACCAAGGGCAATCCTTCTGTTCTGGAAGGCAGTACCAATGCATGGGATTTACTCCAAAGCTCATAGACATTATCAATGTGCCCATAAAAATTTATGTTTTTTACATCAAGCATTTCGGCAAGTTCTTTTAACACGATTTCATCCGGGCCGGTACCAATAAAATTAACTACGATTGGCCGCGACTTCCATTTTGGCTGACTTAGTACACGAATAAGCATATCCTGCCCTTTTTCGACAATAAAAATCCGCCCTATACAGCACAAGTGAAAAACATCGTCGGAGGACGGATATGGTATATAATCTGTCGGTTTTACCGGATTTAAAATTACATGACTTTCCGGAAGACGTACACCATATTGTTCTTCTGTTAACCGCTTGGTATGTTCAGAAACAAAAAAGCAATGCCGGGCTTTCCTAAAAATGGATCTAATCTCTTCTCTATGGTCGAGAAATTGAGGCCAATAAAAATCAACAGCCTTATGGGAAACTAATGCATAGGGGATGTTTAAATCCATACATGCGTGTGCATAATGCAACCCATCGAAGTTTACCCCCTGTGATACCAAGACTATCCGTGGCTTATATGTTTTTAAATATTTTTTAAATGTTAGTGAATCATAAGAATAATAGAAATAAGGTTTTTCAGGATCCCCTTTAACTCCAGCCCATTGTCTAATTTTATTGACAATTTTCCAAAATAAGCGTACATAGAGCGGCTTGGCAGGCGCTGTAGATAAAAAAGTTACACCCTCGTCTATCATACCTGCAATCCGTTTATGTTTATGGTCAATCTGATGTTTACAAACCACCACTTTATATCCTGCCTGTTGGAAAAACGGGACTGTCTTTGCCCATAATTCTTCGCTTCCTCCCCAAGCATCCATAATGGACGAAGCAATAATAACGGTTCCTTTATTCATTTTCAAACCTGTATCTAAATAATATTATCCCTTTCTTGCAATATATCCGTCTTAAATAGATCGGCATATACCCCTTTTAAACCGCTTAACATTTCTGGCGATCCTTGTTGAACAATTCTACCTTCAGATAATACATACACATAATCCGCATGCTTTATTGTCGAATATCTGTGACTTATAATTAATGCCCCTCTATTTCCCAAATTAGCTTTCAACATATCGAATAATTTGTACTCGGATTGCGCATCCAGTGCACTTGTAGCTTCATCCAATATCAGAAATTTTGCAGGACTATAGAAGGCTCTTGCTGTGGCTAATTTTTGCCATTGTCCTATACTGATTTCGTGACCTCCCTCAAACACACGCCCCATCATGGTTTGATACCTCAGTTCTAAATCCTTGATAAAATCATGCGCACCAGCCTGTTTCGCGGCGCTTTCGATATCAGTTTGTAGGTGTTCTTTTCGATCAATGTCCCCCAAAAAGATATTTTCATTGGCAGTTGTATTGTATTTATAGAAGTCTTGGAAGACGATGCTGACTTGTTTGCGGTAATCAGCAATTGAAAAATTACGTATATCAAGGCCATCTAGGCGGATCGTTCCCTCGGTCGGATCATATAACCGAGCCAGTAATTTAATTAGCGTGGACTTTCCAGAACCGTTAAGTCCGACAAGCGCAACGATTTTACCCGGTGATATTTCTAATGATATACCGTTCAATATTAACTTGTCCGCATGTGGATATCTAAAACTCAGGTCATCTACTTTTAGTTTAACATGTGGAGAGCCAGGTATGGCCTGAGGGGAGGCGATTTCATGTAAGCTACTTTTCAAGTCAAATAATTCAAAAATATATTTCACGTATAAGTTATTTGAATATACAGCCGTTATACCACTTGTCATTTCACGTAAGTATCCAAATATCATTGGAAATATAACCAAAAAAATAGCGATATCGCCCGGAGACACCCTTCCGTCTATCGCTCCTCGGGCAATAAAATAAATGCACGTAAAGAATCCCAAACTAGCTATGGCATTGAACCCAGACTCTGCCTTGGTACGCTGAAGGCTGATTTTCAAACGCTCACCGATCAAATCGGTTCGAATATCAAAATATTTTTTTTTGAAATATTCGCCGAGATTATAACTCCTGATTTCACGTGCAGAAATTTCAGAGGTTATTAGATGACTAAAATAACTCGCCAACCGTTCTGTTGGAGTATTCCTAATCCGCAAAGCATTATATTTCCGGGAAAAATGAATGCGCACTATAAACATAGGAAGAATAAACAATACCAAAATAGGTAGCAGACGCCAATCAATAGTGAAGATAACCACCGAAGCAGCCACGATTTTTAGGACACCGCTCAAAACATCTAACAATCCCATTATAACTGCGTTTGGCCGTCCACCTCCAGCCTCCTTAGCTAATTTAAGAGTATTGAAATATTCCGGATCTTCATAGTAAGCCATATCCAGTTTCACGGTATGTTGATGTATCATATCATCTATTTTTTCCGACACAATAGTCGACTGCAATTCGGATATATAAGCTGACAACGAGTTGGACATCGCATGTAAAACGGCTGCGCCACCCGCGATAAGAACATGTCTAATTACAAGAGTTCCATACTCGAGTGATCCGAGTTGGTGACTAGAGACAACATCAATCAACAACTTCATCGTATACAGGGAAAGGAAAAGCATACCGTTAGATAAAATGATTGAAAAAACCACCCAAATTGTCTTATATGGTTCGATCTCCCACACTAACTTAAGCGTCCGTCCAATTTGCAACTTTGACGTTGCATCTTTATAATATTTGAGCTTACTTTTCAACATTTACAAAACAATAAAGCTAAATCTCAGATGTTTCTGCCCCAGTAATTCTTCTATATGAATATAGTATATGACGAGCCAAAAGGTTCGACGGAACAACCCCACCACTTGGTACGGACCATCGTATTATTACTAATAGAAATCATAAGGTAAACGATTTTAATTTACTGGCAAAGATTAGCATCTTATGGCACATTTTATCTAGCTGCCTTTGTTTATTTTATCTTTTGTAGAAAAAAGGCGACACCAATAACTGTCTCTTACTCGGTATAAAACAGGCCAAATGTTTTCTGTCCTTTTTAAAGACGTGGGAAGCTTGGAATTCGGTCTAATTTTGATTAATAAATTTCTGATACCGTGATAAAAATACTCAAAAAAACTTACATTTGCTGATTAAAAACTATTTTAGACACGATTCTTATGAAGAAGGATAGCCTATTAAATATTTATGATGACAAATATGCTGAGGCTTATGATCAGAAATTTCTGACAGACGGCTTTTCCAAAGTCAGTTCCGACTATGAACTGGATATTCTAAAAAGATTGATAAATAAAGATTCAATGTGGTTGGATGCGGGCTGCGGGACAGGATATTTCCTAAGCAAATTTCCTGGTTACAACAGAGCTGGTTTAGATATTTCACCTGGAATGCTCAAGGAAGCAAAAAAAAGGAATCCGGATGCATTATTATTTAAGGAGGCAGATTTTAGGATTGATATTCCCGAATGGAGGGAGAAATGGTCTGTCATTACGAGTATGTGGAATCCTTACTCCTATCTTGATTCCATGGGAGAGTTTGAAACGATGATATCAAACTTTATTAGATGGACGCAACCGGGTGGGAATATTTTTATACCGATAGCAGATCTTGAGGACCTTTCTCCTTCGCTGCCTTTGGTGCCCTATGAAAGGAATTTGGAGAGCATATATGCAGGAACTATTTATTTAACCAGTTACACCTGGACGTGGATCGAAAAAGACGGGGATAATAGACATATCAACATGATAGCCCCCCATATCGAACATGTGGTGCATTTAATGGCTCCGTTTTTTGAAACCATTGAAATTGTTAGATATCCCCCTCCTTTTGATGGTTGGGTATCGCGAAAAGCAGTATTGGCAAAAAATAAGCTTTCATCTAGTGTTGAAAATAGTAATGAAGCCAAGATAATCCGCCATGAAATTCCGCCTTCTTTATATGGACCGTATGGAAGCCATTCGTCAACAGAAGCGTCTCAAGAAAATACTCAAGATGATGATCCATTGGCAGCCGTTTCACATCGGCAGCTGATCAGCGAACTTTCAAAGCGATTAAAGAACGGGCAATTGGCAAAATCATTAATCAGAAAATTATTATAGCAATTATTCGATGGTACTGGCCGTGAACGTTAGATTCAAAAGTTAGTATTAACAAGCCATCTTTGAATTCAAATGGCAAAAATCGCTAATCTGATACTCGGACACCGGCATCCAAAACAATTGTCACGGTTGGTTAGCAAAATCACCTATCCAAATTCAACCGTTTATATCCACATTGATAAAAAAATATCAATCGAGCCTTTTTTCAAACAGCTTGACAATCTAAGACAGGTTAAATTTATAATAAATAGGGAAACGGTTACCTGGGGTGCGTTCAGTATGGTGCAAGCAACCTTAAATTCTATTCATGAAATTATCGAGAATGAGCCAGCTTGTGAATTTATTAATTTGCTAAGTGAATCAGACTATCCACTTAAAAATACGGCGGAAATTGACGATTTTTTTAATGGTTACCTTGGAAAGTCATTCATGGATATGCATTTCAGGGATTCCTTTTGGTGGCATGAAGCACAAAAGAAAATTGGTAAATATCATTTTGTGAATTACCATTTTCGCGGCAGGTATCTGCTGGAACGGCTTGTGAATTCAGTGACTCCTCGACGGAAATTACCATTGGGAATGGCCTTTACCGGCCATTCCCAATGGTGGACTTTATCCGTTTGCCATATTCAATATATTCTTGAGTTTGTTGAAAGAAATCCAAAGGTAATCCAATTTTTCAAACATACCTGGGGCGCGGATGAGTTTTTCTTTCAAACGATCCTTTTTAATTCGCCACATAAGGACGATATCATAAACAACAATTTACGGTATATAGAATGGGAAAAAGGAAAAGAAAGTCCTAATATATTAAACAGCAAACATTTTCAGGCACTGGCGAATTCGGGGAAGTTGTATGCGAGAAAGTTTGATACGGAAGTAGATAGTGAAATACTGGACCTTATTGATCTTCGTTTATTAAAGAATAATCGCCTACTTTAACCGGCAATGAATTATACTTTTTCTTTTTGCAATAACGCGGGTACTGTCTTTAATAAAATCTTGAGATCCATCCAAAACGAGAAATGATAAGCATAATCGTTATCCAACTGTCTCCGCTCTTCATCAGACATCTCACTGCATCCACGTTTGGTAACCTGCCACAATCCCGTAATACCTGCCGGTCCTAAAAAGCGCATTGCCCATTCATCTGATGTGAGTTCTTGTGCCTCATACAATGGCAGGGGCCTATTACCGACCAACGACATGTCACCTTTCAACACATTGAAAAGTTGAGGAAGTTCATCTAAGCTGGTGTTTCTTAAAAAAGAACCAAGTTTTGTAATCCGCGGATCATCTTTTATTTTGACAAAGGCCGATGTGCCGCCATTTGCCGCATATTGATTCAGTGCGGACAACTTAGCTAATTCTTTATCGGCATTAACCCGCATGGAACGGAATTTATAGAAATTAAAAATCCTATACCCCGTTCCTGCCCGTTTACTCTTATACAAAATGGGGCCTTTGGAATCCAACTTTATTAACAAAGCAATCAACAACATCAATGGCAAAGCCGCTAGCAATACCAAACTCGCAACCACAACATCAAAAAGTCGCTTGGCGACCGGAATTACGTAACGTTTGGGAGGTTGGGCTATCTTATATGCGTGCGGCTCATTCCGGATATACTTAAACCTTAAGATGAATTTGATACGTTCTCTTAGATCAGCCACGCTGAACGGGTAAAAGTAGATGTCATTCACAAACGGCCTGAATGTTTCTATAATCGTATTCTTATTCCCTTTAAAGCTCAATAAAATGATGCTAATTCCCTGGGTTAGGGAGTTGCTTTTTATACTGCAGATCAACCGTTGGGTCTCCGAGATTTCATCTCCAATTTCTAACAGTAATATCTCTGGGACACGCAGTAGATGGCATTTCTGCATATACCGCTCCAAATCTGCTATTTGATCGAATTTGGCAATATCGACATTGTCGAATATGCCTTCTTCTAATTCATCTCTGAATTTAGTGCCTAAGTAGGCAATGGATATGGTGAGAAAATGCTGTTCTTGTTTGATATCAGTTAACAAATCCATAGGTCGATGTGTTAAATATATTTCCGATAGTTTCTTTTAAAACAAGGGGGTCAAACGGTTTAGGAATATACTTATTGATGGAATAGGGCAATCGATCGAGTTCTTCCTTGATATTCTTCGAGGCAGACAATACAATGACCGGGATATCGCAGTATAACCCACTTATCTTTATGCATTTCAAAAAAGATTTCCCATCCATGTAAGGCATCACCCAATCCATAATGATCAAGTCCGGCAATTGATGCTGTTCCAGCCAAACGAATGCTTCAAAGCCGTTTGCCGCTACTTTCACATCAAAATCCTTGGAGAGTATGAAACACAGTAATCGTTGAATGGTTGGTTCGTCTTCTATTAAAAGTATTTTCTTCTTCATACTGGATATTGTGGATGAGTGATGTTCTTTCCAGCAGCAAATCTCCATGATTTTTCATAAAAAATCATGAAAAAACCTGCAAATCAATTCATTTGTAGCGATTCCACTACATCGTAAATCTCATCTTGTAATAAAAGAACTACAGGACCAGTCAATATATCAACTATTAAAGTGATAACAGTAGATTATTAATTAATTACGAAATATAAAAGCCGATATCGTAACCCGATATCGGCCTTTAAAGACAGATTATTCTAAACTATATATTACAGCCGTTTTACCCGGATATTCCGGAAATGCACTTCCGACCCGTGTCCAAGAAAAGCGATATGGCCAGACGTACGAGCTAATCCGGGATGTTGCTTGTGGTCAAGCGTCCCGTTTTTAGATGCCTCTGCCAAATCACCGTCTACGATCACTGTACCATTCAGCGTCACACGGATCTTATTGCCTTTTATGTAGATCTCTTCTTCGTTCCATTCTCCGACAGGCTTCAGATATCCCTGTTTTGCGGGTATAACGCCATAAACGGAACCGTGGTGTTGGTATTCCTCAATGTCTTTGTACATCTCAGCTCCATCGTCCAATACCTGGATTTCCATCCCTACATAAGCTGCATCACCATCCAACGGAGCACGGATTCCAATACCGTTATTTGCCCCGGGGGTCAGTCTAAACTCAAAGCGGTATACAAAGTCTGAAAACTCTTCTTTCGTATACAGATTCCCACCCGACCCCTCCGCAGGGACGACAGCAAGCGTACCTTCGTCGCTTATTCCATATGCATCGGTGTTGCTTATCCATGCATCCATATTTGTTCCGTCAAACAGCACCTTAAATCCTTCACGTTTTTCTTCTTCAGGTAAGGTGAACACCTCTTTTCGGGGTAGTTCGCGGATGTATATATCACGATAGGAAACATGGGTTCCGTGGGCCTGCAGTTCGATCTGTTCTCGGGGAAATATGGGAAGACTTCGGTCCCAATAATTTTCGAGTACGACACTGTCTGTCACCAATTCACCATTAAGATATACTGTTACGCGATCGCCGATCATCCGAATGCGGAATGTATTCCATTCGCCAAGTGGGTTATCTGCTACTTTCAATGGCTTGCTTTCATGCACTTGGTTGTTGTATAACCCGCCGGATCCAACCTGGGCGCCAACCTCCACACGCGAAGTATCCCAAATCTGTACCTGTGGCGTGCCACGAAGATAGATACCTGCATCCCCGTCTTTTCCCTCTTTAGCCAGTTTCCAGTCGACCAACATTTCAAAATCACCATACTGCTTTACCGTAGCGATGTTGTCTCCGTGACCATTGAACTGCAATTCGCCATTCTGAGCAGACCAACCGCCACGCATAATTTCATCCGCCTTAATCTGTGCTTCCGCCAATGTTTTCGCATCCATTGCGGTCCGCTTGATGGGGTCTGCAACCAATCCTTTCCAGCCCTCCAGATCTTTCCCATTGAACAGGGACACATAACCCGGACCTTTAGGCAATTCATTGAGATGTTTCTGAATGGCCTCCCGCAGGTAGCTACTTTCGCTTCCGGAGAGAAGTTCGATTACCCGGTTCAACAAACGGGTTACGTCTGCACCGTAAAAGTTCTTATTGTCCAACGCGATGTTCATCACCGTATTGGCTGCTGTAGATTTCAATTGCTCGTCATCGAGCAGTTTGCCTGCAAACATCAATGCATTATATGTTTTGCTAGCTTCTAATGCACGCAATACGGATTTCTTCTGATCGACCGTTTCCGCAGCTTCAAATGCGTCTCTCAGATAAAGTACTTTCTGATCGGCGGGTATGTCTGCAATGGATACTAACCGGATCAATCCATTAATCACCGCATCTAATTGCTCGGAGTCCGTTACCTTTTTACGGCTTAGCTCGATCAATTGTGGCAAAGCCTCGCCCCCCGTCCAGTTTGCCAATGCAGAAGTAGCGGCGGCCCGTAGCTCCGGATTCCCGTCGGCTGTATACTCATTCACAATTTGCAAAGCCTCTTTTCCTCCTATTCCCGATAATATGGGAAAAAAGAAGAGCCGTCGTGTTGCATCTGCTGCCCGAAGGCGAGAAATTACCAATTGCGTCTGCGCTTCCCTATCGTCACTGAGTGCAACGGCTGACACCGCGGCTGCCTGTATCGCGCCTTTGTACTCATTATTTGCGTTGACCAATAGATCCAAAAGCTTATTCAAATCTCCGGGACGGGCAACTTGTGGCAACGCGCTGAAAGCCGCGGATTTCACTTCGTTCGATGCATCGCTGCCGATAATATCAAGTAGCGTCTGCATGCTTTCTCCAGCTCCCCGCTGCCCAAGGACGTCGATCAACAGGATTTGTACGTCGGCATTTCTTTCGTTCGTCAGTGCATTGGTAAGCAGTTGCGCAAGCTGCTTGTTTTTTGAAGTAAGCAGCGCTTGTTTGACTGCTTGACGAGTCTGTTCATCGCTTCCGGATAGCAGCACAATTAACGCTTCGTCTGCCGCTTCCGCATCCAATTGATGCAATGCATTGACCGCCGCAATGCGAACGGACGGAGTGCTTGCACTTAAGGCTTTCTGGACTTCTGGTAATGCTTCGGTTTGCTTGTGATTTGCAACATATCGCAAGATATCCACCTTTATTTGTTCATCGACCTTGCTCAAGCGTTTCACCAACTTGGTCGAAACAGTGCCATTCAGATACGGGGAAAGCAATCCCAGCGCGGCATTGCGATACACGGGGTTCCCGTCTCTTGACGCTTTTAGCAATACATTAACCTGCTTTTCTTTATTGATTTCGGTAAGTAATCCCAATGCGGCAATATGCGTATGAACCTGACTGTCTTCATCCGTTTCCTTAAATAATTTCAAAGCAGCTTTGCCAGCCGGTACCGTTTCTCCGTTGGCAATCCTTTTATGCAGATAATTGATGTAAGCGGCGGTTGCTTCCGTGGGGTCATAAACATAGCGGGCTGATTTTGCGGCATCTGCCAATATTGACTGAGAAGCCGCTCCCCCGATTTGCGAAAGCGCATATAACGAGATTCTGCGAAGTATCGTATCCGTAGTATTTGCTTTTGTCAGAATTGCCTGTTCCGCCGGTGCATATGCCATAAAGCCCAGCGCATCGGTGATGTTGACGGCAGCAACCCCGGTTGATCCACCTAACACCTGCAACAGCGCGGCCCCCGCCCGTTCCGTACCAATACGGGAAAGTGCCCGGGCGGCTTTCTCACTTAGATATTCGTCTGTGAGGTAAGGACTCAGTGCATCCACAGCGCTATCGTCTCCCGCATTCTGCAGCAGCTGGATTACAAATCCCTTATTATCTTTATTACTTATCGCATTCAGCGCTTCAATTGCTCCCTGTATATATGTGGCCCGTTGGGTTGCTTTACCAGGTAACAATACGTGATAGCTATAACTGTTTGCTGCATATTCAATTCCGGCATTATCGCCTTCGCCTGGCGGGGAAAGCTGTTTGAGAAGGGCCGAAATATCAGCCGCCGTGAACCGTTCCATCTGTGCCATAGCATCCCGGAAACGTGCAGTTGTTTCCGAAGGTTGCAAAGCCAGCAGATCAGCGATTTTGGTTGTAGTGGTCCGCACGTCACCCTGTTGAGCAGATATGGGAAATTGTTGTATAAATAGCGCCAAGAGCGCATATATCAATTTTTTCATTGAATACAATTTGTTTCTAACGTTTTATATAGCAATACTTCATAGTGCCCAGGGCCCACGCATCGGTTGGTCAATCAACCGGTTAGCAGCCTCATCGTCGACGAACAACTGCGTCTGCGGATCGAATTTAAGCGACCGCCCCAAACGTAAAGCTGTCAATCCCATATTAACGATTGTGCATGAACGGTACCCATTCTGCTCATTGAGTGCAAATTTCTTGCGTGTCTTCACGGCATCGACGAAATCAGTTACCTGGGGTTCCGGATCTGGGAAAGCGGCAAGTTTACGCTCCAAGTCAGGAATGTCCGATTTGAATCCGCGGAAGAGCTTTCCATCAGGGCCTTCTATATAAGGCATGCCGACATCCCTGCCTTCACCATCAAGCACGATCTGGCAACCATCAGCATATGTATAGGTAATACGGCGCCAGGTACCCACGGCATCACTATGTTGCTGCGGTGCATCTACCTCTACCGAGATGGGGCTCTCGTTGTCTTTATTTAAAAAATATTGGACCGGATCAATATAATGCTGCCCCATATCTCCCAATCCACCTCCATCGTAATCCCAATATCCCCTGAATGTGGTATGCACACGGTGAGTACTATACGGCTTATAAGGCGCGGGACCCAACCACATGTCGTAGTCAAGTTCCTTGGGGACTTCTTCAACGGGAAGATTTTCATGGCCAACCCAATAAAATTTCCAGTCAAACCCGGTATGTTTGCTAATGGTCACCTTCAGGGGCCAGCCCAGCATACCGGAATCCACCAATTTCTTAATACGTTTCACGGGAACGTTCATTCCGTAAAAATTGTCTTCAAAACGGAACCAGGTGTTCAAACGGAAAATATTCCCATGTTGCTTAACGGCTTCTACCACACGTTTACCTTCACCGATGGTGCGGGTCATCGGCTTTTCACACCAGATGTCTTTTCCCATGCGGGCGGTTTCGGCGGCCATAAGTCCATGCCAATGTGGAGGAGTAGCAATGTGGACAATATCTACTTCAGGTAATTGGATTAATTCACGGAAATCCGAAAACTGTTTAACGCTGTTATCGCTAAGCTGTTTCATCGCCAATGCGAGGTGGCGCGTGTCTACGTCGCAAATTGCGACCGTTTTGGTTCCTGCATAGGCGAAATGCCCACGGCCCATTCCTCCGACCCCAATTATACCTTTCGTGAGGTGATCGCTTGGGGCGAGATATCCCTGTCCCCCTAATACAAAGCGGGGTACGATGCTGAATGCCGCAGCTCCAATCGCTGCTCTTTTAATAAACTCCCGACGGGATGTGTTTTTTTCTTTCATCAGAGAATAATTTGTTTTTAAGGGTCTGATGGAACCTGCATTTTCATTTACACCATTTGTTTTTTAGCGGTAATGAAGCTTGCGATTACGCAGGTTTCATCGCCTTTTTCGGATGGCGTTGAAATGGCAGGTTTCATGATTTAATTTGAATTCCAAATCGGTCTTGCAGTCACAAATTTATTATTTCCCCAGTCAAAGCAAAAACTTTTTGAAATTTTTTTCAAAAGACGCCATACATGTGCAAATATGTAGTAAAATAGAAATCAAATTATCAATAATAATAGCTATTTTTGGACGCTAATTAAATTAACTATGTCGCCATCGTTTTTGAGTAAAAATCACTTTAAAAACAAGTCGAAGATTGAGCGGAAAAACCAAAGTTTCAAACTAAAATTGGTAAAGGCGCTGATTGCCGGCAATGGTATGACCAATGCTGCAATCTGCAAACACCTAAAAATTAGCGCTCCTAAGACCCTTGAGCTGATCAACACATTGGCGGATGCAGGCATATTGGAGCAAAATGAAAAAGGTAGCTCAATTGGAGGCAGAAAACCGATCTTAAATAAATTGAAAAGCAATACATTTTTTATTCTGTGTGTGGAAGTTGAGCTATTCCGAATAAAAATGACGATTGTTGACAACACCAATTCATTTGTGTATGCCAGTTCTTCTTCTTTTTTGCTAACCAAAGATTGGTCGTCTGCTCCTGAATTAAGCCGTTTGCTGAGAGATTTCATTCAGGTATCGGGTATTGCATGGTCGTCGATATTGGCGATCGGCATCAGCATGCCGGGACTTATCAACAATAACAACGGTCGCAACCATACCTATATGGTAAACGACGACGGATACATATCGTTGCAAGACTACTTCTCGACACAATTTGACAAACCTACATTCATCATCAACGACGTTAAAAGTGCCGCTATAGCTGAATTAAGGTTTGGTTTGGCAAAGGGACGGAAGGACGTATTGGTCATTTTGATGGATTGGGGCATCGGCTTGGGAGTAATCATGGACGGGAAACTAAGAAACGGTGCCGCGGGATTTTCAGGTGAAATGGGACACATGCCGTTTGTTGAAGATGGAACACTGTGTTACTGCGGAAAAAAAGGGTGTCTAGAAACGGTAGCTTCAGGGGTCGCACTGGTACGAATGGCCAAAGCGGGTATTCAATCCGGTGAAGATTCCTTACTCAACGAATTATCTGAGCAGAAAATCGAAAATATCGAACCCCATCAGGTTATTGAAGCAGCCAATAAAGGGGATCAATATGCCATCAGCATCCTATCTTTCATCGGCGAAAAACTCGGAAAGGGCATTGCTACCCTTGTGCAGCTTTTTAATCCCGAATTGATTATTCTGAGTGGAAAAATCGCGGAAGCAAACCAGTATATTACCATTCCGATACAACAGGCAATTAATACGTACTGCATGACACAACTGAAGAATATCGCCAGTGTAGAACTTTCAAAACTAGGTGCCGACGCAGGAGCCAAAGGTATCGCGCATATTGCCTTCGAAAAATACTTTGATACACTCATAGCTAACGTCGAGACACACACGTAATCTCAGTACATGGGTAACACCGAAATTATAGCGGCTCGGATGCACCGGATCCAATGGATGGATGGGTGGATAGCCCTGCAAGACAAAATCAGCATCCGGCAACCCAGTATATGGGTGATCGATCCCTGGCGGTCTCCTCAACAATCGGCACATGCCGAACACTTGTTAAGCAGTGAAGAAATCGCGAGAGCGATGCGGTTTCACCGTACGGAACATACACTACGTTTTAAAGCTACACATACAGCACTTAGGTTACTTTTGGGGCATGCAACTGCTTCCGACCCTGCGGCTCTCCGTTTCTCGACGGGCCATCATCATAAACCAAAACTGGCAGATACGACGAATACAGCCATCCAGTTTAACTTATCGTATACGGAAAACCGGGCTTTGATCGGACTGGATCAGGTCCATCCCATCGGAGTCGATATCGAATGGTTGCAACGGCCGTTGGATATCGAATCAATGTTGGACGCTTGCTTTTCTGCGGAAGAAATCGCATTCATCCGAGCAGAAAAAAGCGAAACGCAACATCGTTTCTTCACGTTATGGACAAGGAAGGAGGCCATACTGAAACTTACGGGTGAGGGTATCGGCGAACATCTTCCTCATTTTGAAGTACTGGATGGGGTCAACCGCACAAAAAAGCAGATTATCGGTGGTCAGCCACCAGACCACGTTTATCTGTATTCTTTTCCTGTGGAAGAAGGTTTTATCGGCTGCTTAGCTAGCCCAGTTCCGGTTAACTCTTGTTCTTTTTACCGATTGTAGTCTGCTTTCAACGATTGCTTCCGGTTTGAGCGTTCCCAAACCGCGCTTTGTTTTCCCTTGAAATACCGAAGCATGCCACCTAACACGGCATAATTCATGATACAAAAGTAATAGGGAATAAATGTGATTTTTATTTTCAATGCCTTCCGTTCGAGTAGATGTCCTAAAAAAGCCAATCCATAAAAAGCCAACTGCGCATAGAAAAGACCTGAATATACGATACCTGCATTACTGAAGTGTAACAAAGCATTCAGGATAAATACAATAGGAAGCAAAATTGGTGTGAGGGTCCAACGCAACACGCGGTGGCTGACGTATTGAAAGGTAAGTACGGGACAAATAAACGGGTTTAACAACTTTTTAAGACGAATAACAGACTGGATTCCTCCTGCCGCGATCCGTATTTTCCGTTTAAGCTCTTCCTGTACATTCTCCGATGCCATTTCAGTGGCAAAGGCCCCCGGTTCATATACTACGCGATATCCTTTTCCTGCGATACGCATCGATATCATAAAATCGTCCAGGATTGTATCCAACGATACACTTTCGTATAAGTTACGCCGGATGCTGAATAATTCTCCTGCAGTTCCTACTACAGTATACAGTTCTGAATCCCACTTTTTGAGGGCCGATTCGTATTTCCAATAGAATCCTTCCCCGGCAGCACTGGCATCGGCTTCCTCCCCGGCGTAAACGCGTTTTTCCCCCGCAACCGCTCCGATCTGTTTATCCTCATAATGCTTACACAGCTCAATCAGCGCATCGGGATTAAGCAACGTATTTGCATCCGTAAAAACAACCACATCCGTGGTTATCTCATGCATGGCCCGGTGTACGGCTGCGATCTTCCCATAACGTGTCGGCTGGTGTAACGACGTGATTGCCGGATACTCACTCACAAGTGCCGGTGTATCATCCGTAGAGCCATCTGTCACAAAAATATACCGGATACGGTCTGTCGGATACCGTAAGCCGAGTGTATTATCGATCTTCTGCCGAATGATCGGTGCTTCGTTATATGCAGCCACAACCACGGTGCAGGAAGGCAATGTATCATACTTCGCGGAAGCTGCAAGCCGACGTTTACCTACCAACCGGCGGACCAATACCAGCATGTACAGTAACATTCCGTACCCGATATAGGTATAGATGATAATAAATAAGGCAATCCAAAACAGATATTCCACCATTGTTAATCAAATACCGCCGCGAATGTAGGTATTTGACACCCATTTTTACCCAATAGGCGCCCCTAACTGGTTGTGAAAATTCAAAACCGTGGCTTTTTTACGACATAAATGCTCGCCATGCCGCTCGATCCATTTCAAAAGTAAGGTGTTGTTCCTCTAATTGGTCTTTGGATATCCAACGAAATACCTGATCGGGATCCCTCCCCTCCTTGAAATCAAAACGCTTCTTACTGAATCGACCCTGCAATGGTCCTTTGGGTCGAACTAAGTAATATAACCCAATTACCTGATTGTCATTAAAAATTGATTTTACAAAGATATCTGTGGTATGGATGTGTCGCAGAATGTCAATTTCAACGCCGCATTCCTCTTCAAACTCCCGTTTCAGCGCCTCGGGAGGTGCTTCTCCATATTCCAGTCCACCACCTGGAAACTTGCTGAACTCAAATCCCGATTCTCGTTCATCGCTAATCAACACTTCGTTCCGATCATTGAACAAAACTCCATACACGCGGATAGTGAATGTATTCATCTTAGCACGTAACTTTAGTCAAATGTAACAAACAGAACCGTATTTCATTAGTTATTACAGCAGCAGCAAAATCACTGGTAAAAATATGATTCTTGTCATATTTTAAATATAATCGGTTTGTTAAAAAATTTTTTTCAACGCATTTAATTACCTTTGTGGAAGTATGCAAGCGTTAACACAACAGATTCCGGAAGGGTCGAGAAAAGAGGTAATGGCTTACCTGGAGCCATTTATGTTGAACGAAATGAGCGAATACCTGAAGCCGGTGGAAGAAATGTGGCAACCTGCCGATTTCTTACCAGATGCTTCACGTGACACCTTTTTTAACGAAATACGAGATTTGCAGGAAAGTGCACAAGAGTTGTCTTATGACTTGGTAGCGGTATTGATCGGGGATACAATCACCGAGGAAGCATTACCTACCTACGAATCGTGGCTTACGATGGTTGAAAATGTCAACAAAAATGAACAAGGTGGGTGGATGAAGTGGGTGCGTGCCTGGACTGCTGAAGAGAACCGGCACGGAGATTTACTCAACAAATACCTGTATCTCTCGGGACGTGTGAATATGCGGGAGATGGAAATTTCCACGCAATATCTTTTACAGGACGGCATTGACATCGGAACGGGCAACGATCCCTACCGTAATTTTATTTACACCTCCTTCCAAGAATTGGCAACCAATGTTTCCCATAGACGGGTGGCAGGGCTTGCTAAAAAGGACGGGGATAGGCTATTAGCTAAGATGTGCGGCGTTATTGCCTCGGACGAAGCAAGGCATGCAAAAGCATATATGTCCTTTATTTCCAAAGCAATGGAAGTAGATTCCAGTGAGGTAATGGTAGCTTTTGAAGATATGATGCGCAAAAAAATCGTGATGCCGGCCCATTTGCTTCGTGAGTCAGGCGAACCTCAGGGCGAAGCTTTTGCTCATTTTTCAGATGCTGCGCAGCGGTTGGGCGTCTACACGGCGGTCGATTACGTGGATATTCTGAAAGAACTATTACGCGAATGGAAGGTTGAATCGGTCAAGGAACTGAATGAGGCCGGTGAGCGTGCAAGAGATTACCTGGTCCGATTGCCGGACCGTTTGCTACGACTGGCAGACCGCATGAAAATGCCTGAAAAGACGTTTCGTTTCAAGTGGATCCATGACTAGTTAAGTTTGCTTAACTTGAGGTATCCGGGGTGCAGTTCGTCGGGTGTGCTGATTTCTGTTTTTTCAATTATAAGTGTATATTGCTCTTTCGCTTGCGGTGCGAGCACTTCCTCTATTTCAAAGATATCATCTACATCAATTCCATATTTATCGTCTATGTGGGGCGAAATACTGTGTTTCCAAAATACCTGAGCCTTTGCCTGCTGAATCGCTTTTGCGGTATCCGGAGCCACAGATAGGCACTTATAATGATATTCTTCGAAATCGTTTTCTTTGTATCCCCCGAGATTGACGAAAAATAATCTGAGCCCATTTGCGTCGGTGTGCCGACTGCCCCGCGGCTTCACCTTTATTGTGTAACCCTCAACAGCGGTTACTTCCCGCCAGGCATCGATATGTATCTTCCCGGCCCCAGGCCAAAATTCGAGAATCCCAGGAATTAAGTCCTTCAAGGAAGTTCCGATACCAAAGAATATATCGTGTTGTTCTGTATGTCGGCCCTGAGGCTTGCAGCCCAACAATAGCATATAGAGCTTATCGTCCATGACAAAAGAAATCCCGCCGTAAAAATAGCTATTTTTATCCGGAATGCTCCGGAAGAAAAATCTCGGCCATCATGCAACGTGCACTGCCGCCCCCGTTTCGTTCAATCGTGTCCAACGACGCATGAATGATGGGATTAAACGATTTCAGTTGTTCAAGCTGTTTGGGGTCTAGTGAGTGATAGGCACGCGTCGACATGACAAGAAAGCGCTTGCCGTACCTGTTTTCTACTTGCAGCATGTTGCCAGCAAACGCCTTCATCTGAAGTTTGGAAATAAGTATCGTCGTTTTTCCTGAATTTTCGAGCATCCCGGACACCAACGGACGGTCAGACGAGTCTACGCTATCCAACGCAACGACAGCATATTTATCAGCTATACACATCATTACATTCGTATGATAGATAGCCTGCCCCCACTCGTCAAATGCGTTAAATACAACAGGTTGATAACCCATTTGTGCACAAAATAGCCGGAACAGCGACTCATCCGTGCGTGGTGAACGGCAGGCATAGGCCAACTTGTTAGTACGGTCCAATACAAAACTTCCAGTTCCCTCAAGAAATTTATCCTTTGATTCGTTGGCTGTATAATCCAACCTACGGTTTATAACGAAACGTTTCTGGATAGCCTCGAGTACGGTCGACTTGCGTTCGAGGCGCCGGTTTTCTGCAAACATCGGATACATGACCACGGAGCCGTCCTCATGAAACGAAATCCAGTTATTGGGAAACACACTATCTGGAGTATACGGGGCTTCTGTATCTTGCACAACCAGGACGTCTATGTCGTGGCTACGTAACGCCTGAACAAAGGCATCGAATTCTTTGATTGCATTTTGTTGTACACGCACCTTATCATCCGTTTCCAACCGCTGGAAAGCATTGTTTACGGCTGTCTGCACATTGTAACCGAACTGTATCGGACGGATCATTAATATCGTCATGCGCAATTTGTTTAATTAGCAAGATTACCGCTTAATCCCTCAATATCGGCATACTCATGCAATGGAAACCTCCTCGTGCACGTGATAATTCAGCGGAAGGCATAAGGATAAGCGTGTCTTTTAGGTTAGATGCATGTAGGTGCCCTTCTTCCAACTGTATCAGCAAATCTTTTACATTCACTACGTTAAATCCTGCCTCACGGAAAGCATCAATGGTTTTGTCATTCCGGTCATAACCGAGTACTACACCTTTACCAAGCGCCAGCAAGTTACAGCTATCGGTCCATTGTTCACGCGCATCATAAGGGAATTCATTGTTACCCGATAAAAGAATATGTACATCTGCTGGATTACATCCAAAGTCAGTAACGCTGATATCTGTCAACAGATCTTCTAAAGAAGGGAAAAGCTGGGGATTTGCAGGATCTTCTCTCCTGAATTGAAAAATTTTAAGCTCGTGGGCCATGCGGGTCGGTACACCTAAGACGCGGTGTACCTCATCGGTCTGTAATCCTTTCATGCGTTCGTTGGAAAAATCGCCAAGCATCACCCATACATTCTCCTTCACCTGCGTAAATACGGTATCGATATGCATGTAATCCCGTTTATTAGGAATTTTTATCACGGTGGCTTTTTCTACAACCTTCTTTTCAAAAAGACGTTTGACAGCTTGAGCGGCGGCTTCTGTATTTGTTCGTTCACTGATCCCGATAAGCACATGGTTTTTACTGACTACCATGACATCTCCTCCTTCCAATGTTACTCTTTCGGCTTCCGAATCATTGGGTAATAGAAAATGATGCTGAGTATCCGTAAGCTCGATGATGTTGCTCCGATAGCCGGCAAAGACGGG
Organism: Parapedobacter defluvii; assembly: GCF_014642075.1. Classification (GTDB taxonomy): domain Bacteria; phylum Bacteroidota; class Bacteroidia; order Sphingobacteriales; family Sphingobacteriaceae; genus Parapedobacter; species Parapedobacter defluvii. The sequence continues at coordinate 23,128 of NZ_BMIK01000031.1, forward strand.
ATGGTGAAAAAATATATATTTGGCAATCAGCGCTTCCCGTTTACGCGCCTCTTTCATCGGTTTATTGAGTAAAATATGGTCGTTTATGACGATACCTATGTCCCGGGTGAAAATGAAATTCGGGACCGGCGGAAAAATCAATTCACTTTCGTCAGACGTTCCGCTGAAAAATACCCTGGCCAACACCTCATGGGGATATTCCATCAACCGACATTGGACTTCGTAACTACAGGCCTCAATGGCGCATACTGATGCTACCAATTGGCTTTTGATAGCTGCATCTTTCAGAATATCCATGAGTAATACCTGCAATTCCACCACCTTTTCCGACCGGTAGAAATCCGGATGATCGGGTTTATAAAAGTTTCGGTCACGCTCAGGCGCATCGATATGGGCTAACCGTCCCTTTATCTTGTCTTCATCGAGGAAATAGAGTAAGAGCTTGACATAATAGTCATATTCTCCGGCCCGGATGGTATTCAGGTGTACAATGTCTTCAAACAGCCAATCCTGCGCTTTGGAAGGCACTACCTTTCCCAATCCGCTATCGGGACTATGTATAAGTACCGCACGCAGCTTACCTACTTCTGAGGAAACGTTAATCCGATGAGTTTCCGATGATGCCATTTATCTCCTTCATGATATCCAATGCAATATCCTCTGCTTGTTCCGGAGTAGGTGCTTCCGAGTAAATGCGGATAATCGGTTCCGTGTTAGATTTGCGGAGGTGCACCCAACCGTGTTCAAAATCGATCTTTAACCCATCGATGGTACTATGAGGAACTTCATTGTACCGTTTTTCCATTGTCTTCAGCAGTCCGTCGATATCCAGCCCGGGGGTCAGTGTGATTTTGTTCTTGGACATGAAATAGGGAGGGTAGCCTGCACGGAGTTCCGAGATACGCCGACCGCTTTTAGCCAGGTGTGTGAGGAAAAGTGCAATTCCCACCAGTGCATCCCTCCCATAGTGAATGTCCGGATAAATGACACCACCATTGCCTTCTCCTCCGATCACTGCATTCACCTCTTTCATTTTAGTAACTACATTTACCTCTCCCACCGCCGCTGCATGATATTGGGAACCACCTGCAACCGTCACATCGCGTAATGCTCTTGTGGACGATAAGTTTGATACCGTGTTTCCCGGTGTGTGTTGGAGTACATAGTCACTGACTGCTACCAAGGTGTATTCCTCGCCAAACATCTCGCCATTTTCCATCACAAAACAAAGCCGGTCTACATCGGGATCCACAGCAATTCCCAGATCTGCCTGTTGTGACACGACCAATGCAGATAAATCGGTCAGATTTTCGGCAAGCGGCTCCGGATTATGCGGAAAATGTCCGTCTGGTTCACAATGAATCCTATAAATTGTCTGAACACCAAGCGCATCCAGTAATGCAGGGACAAAAATACCACCCGTGGAATTAACCGCATCGACGGCAATCTTAAAATTTGCCTCCCGGATGGCTTCGATATCCACCAACGGAAGTGACAATATTTGATTTATATGGGTCTGCAGATAGCGGTCCGTAAATGTAACCTTGCCCAGTGAATGAACATCCGAAAAATCAAAATCCAGGTTTTCGGCAATATCCAAGACCTCCCTACCTTCCGAATCGCTGATAAATTCTCCCTTGTCATTCAGTAATTTCAAGGCATTCCACTGAGCGGGATTATGGCTTGCTGTAAGAATAATTCCTCCTCCGGCGTGCTCACCGGGTACGGCTATTTCTACGGTCGGCGTAGTGGATAACCCCAGATCCACTACATCCATCCCAATGCTCTGTAATGTACCAACCACCAGGTTGCGAACCATATCACCCGAAATACGGGCGTCCCTTCCCACAACCATCTTGTTGATTCCGGTTTTATCTTGGATAAAGTGGCCGAATGCAGCTGTAAATTTAACGATGTCAACTGGTGTAAGAGCATCTCCCGGACGGCCTCCTATTGTACCTCGGATACCTGAGATGGATTTTATTAATGTCATATTGCTATTTTTGATTACGAATGGTCAACTACTTTTATATTGCTATCTTCGAAGCGGTAAACTTAGATAAATTCGCTTTTATATGCAATATAATTGCGTTGATATAAAAGTGTATTATTTTCATGACGTGGCTAGCCTTCAACGGAATTCATGGGCGTTTGCGTGGTTTATTCGCATCTGTCTGCTTTCATCGGTGTACATGATTGCTTCGAAGTTACCGGTCTATTCGGCTGCCATTGAAAAAAACTTTGTACGGGAATCCTCGCAATATTGTTCTGAATATTTAAATTCACTCAATCGAATTGAAAATTCAGATTTATTACTATTTTTGTTGCAACTTTGTGTAATTTACATGATCGATCAACTCGTTTCATTGGATCAGGAGGCTTTTTTGGCTATTAACCAGGGGTTAAGCAATGCCTTCTTTGATTGGCTGATGCCCGTTTTGCGGAACCCCTATACATGGGCTCCTTTATATCTTTTTATTATTGTTTTTTGTATTAAGAATTACCGTAAAAAAGGAATGCTCATTATTTTTTTTATATTGATTACATTCGGAATAGCGGACGCAGTGTCGTCTTCTGTAATTAAAAAGACAGTCAAACGTGTACGACCCTGTAACGACATCGAATTCAAAGAAGAGGTTGCTGTGCGTGTCAGGTGCGGTAGTGGCTATAGTTTCACATCCTCCCATGCCACTAATCACTTTGCGATTTCAACTGTACTGATCATGATCTTTTACAGGCGTTGGAAGCATATTCTATGGTTAGCACTTCTTTGGGCCGCAACCATTAGTATTGCGCAAGTATATGTGGGAGTTCACTATCCATTCGACATTCTAGGCGGTGCTTTATTAGGCAGCGTAATCGGTTACCTGACCGGTTTGGTTTTCCGCGTTGTCGTTCCTGATTTTGCACCCGTAAAAAGCGCATCATGAGTGCAACCCTGATTATCGCGATCTTATTTATTTCTGCATTTGCTAGTGGCATTGCTGTATTTTTTGTGAAGCGTGACAATACAAATTCACTTAAACTTATCCTTTCATTCAGCGGATCCTATTTGTTTGCTATCACTGTATTGCATTTAATACCTCATGTCTATCATACACACAGTGCTACTGATGAAACAATCGGGCTATTCGTTTTGCTCGGCTTTTTGTTTCAGTTGATTTTGGAGCAATTTTCACATGGCATTGAACACGGTCATATCCATCACACACATCAATCAAGAAGTGCCTTTCCTTATGGCATTATGATAAGCTTATGTTTACATGCGTTATTGGAAGGAATGCCTCTGGCAGCACACCACCAAACCCAACTGACGTTTGGGATCGCTCTTCACCACGTGCCTGCTGCATTTGCACTCGGCAGCCTATTATTTCACACGTCGCTATCAAAGCGTTATATTATTTTATTGTTAGCTGTATTTGCAGCGATGACACCCCTGGGTTATTTATTCAGCAGTGCCATCAGTAAAGGAGAGATTGGTCATATCGAACAATATTTCGATCGGATTATGGCTGTGGTAATCGGCATTTTTCTCCATATTTCCACAACTATACTATTCGAATCCGGCTCGGCCGATCACCATAAATTCAATAAAAAGAAAATGGTGGCTGTGGGATTGGGTGTCGCGGTTTCGTTGTTAAACTTTCTGTTGGATTCGCCGCACACGCACTGAGTTATTTGCCCTGGGAGTCTTCGGAGATCGAAGGTTCATGTCCGCGTAATTTGTCAAGCAACTCATTCAGGATCCTGCATTCTTCTTCGGTAATATTTTCCTGAAGGACATCCATCATCATCATGCTTTCCTCAAGTGCTTCCAACTTATCCAGTCCTTTGGGTGTAATCATGACGTCTACCGCTCTTCGATCTGTACTGCACTTACCTCTTGATACCAGCTCTTTGGCAACCAACCGATCAATAATGCGAGAGACATCGGGCATTTTATCTAACATCCGTTCTTTTACCAAGCTATTCGTAGCCGGCTTAGGATACTGCCCCCTCAGTATGCGAAGAACATTGAATTGCTGCAACGTTATTTGCTCCAGATTGGCTCTTTTTTCTAAAATACCCGTAATCCAGTTACTGGTGAAAACGATGTTTACCGTAGCCTTGTGTTGCTCATTACGGAATTTCCGCGTTTGTATTTCTTCCTCGATCCTCATCCGAATAGTTATTTGTTTCCTACCTCCTTCTGCCCGAGTTGTTTATTAGCAATGAGAATCAACTTCCTCTCAAGCCAAGCATAACCCCTATATAAACTAGAAATTTAGTAGATTCGTTTCAAAAATAAACATTTTTTGCAAATGGAATAGGCATTCACGGATTAATTGGTTCACGATCCAACGTTTTCATCAATTTCAAAAATTCACTCACTGCCTTTTTCTTTCTTTCGTCGTACCGGTAATCAATGTTTTCCATGAGATAGTGTCGATAGTCAAAGTCAGGCCGTTGGGGCAATTGGCTGATGATAGTTTCACGGTGAGCCAATCCATATGCCAATGCCTGATTAAATGATTCTATAAATGAAGCTGATAACGGCTTATTGGCTACCCATGCAGCAAACGTAAAAGGCAAGCCCGTCATTTTCTGCCAGTACCACGATAAATCGTATGCGTAGGAATGGGCATTCTTCTTTCCGAAAGTCCGATCGCCTATTTCCACATACGCATCGGCGTTTCCTTCTAAAACGATGTGTACTTCACGGTTCCAGTAATTCCGCAACAGAATTTGAGCCAATCCGTTAGACGTCCGGGATTGTGTATCCAACCGTAGGGACGTGATTTCCTGAATGGGTTTTTCACTAAAAATAAAAACTGAATTTACGGCACCCGATGCGCCCAAACAGTATTCAGAGACGATTTCTGCCTGAGGTATTTCCAGCAATGCAGCTACGGGAACGATGCCCAGATCCACTTCATTGTGAATAAGCTTTTGCGCGCATACGCTAGGCACATCTAAACTTAATTTGATCTGGCTAATGACGGGGCAATGTTGCAGACCGTAAATAAACGGCAATGTATTGGTATAGGATACAGCGGATACGCTTACTTTTTCCATGTTCATTATTCAGTATATAATCCGTTCAGATGCTGGATATTATAGGCATCTTCAATGAAAAACGTACGCCCATCGTAAAGAACTTTATACAGTGCTGTATTGGTGTGTGGAAAGTCGTCCATCAACGAAATGTCGCGGTCAATTAGTACAGATAAAAATACACGCATAGCTCGGCCATGCATGCATATCAACACTTTTTTTTCATTTCTTTTGGAAAGGATGTAATTGAGTGCGTGCCGTTGTCTCTCGGCCAATTGATTCGGTGTCTCCCCTCCGTCTACGCATATGTCTAGTTCTCCGTTACGCCAGCGCGTTATTACGCTGGAAAAACCTTCCATAATTTCGGGGGTTTGTTCTTTACCCTCATAAATACCCCATCCGATTTCGTCGAGCCCTGCCAATTGTTCCATCGGCAGGCCAGCCTGAAGAAATGGTGCTACAGTTTGGTGTGTACGTAGTAATGTGGAAGTATAAATCTTATCGAATTGTTCTCTTTTATAGTGAGTATAGAAGGCCTCGGCTTGTATCCTGCCCGTATGATTCAACGGTGCATCCACTCCCTTGCCCTGCACAATTCCTTTCAAATTCAGATCCGTTTGACCGTGGCGAATGATATAAAGTGATTTTTTCAAGAAAATGCGTTGCTATTTTTCGTTTAATACCGGTAACTGATAATACTTTGGTTGCTTATCGATGCGGTCTTCTTCAAAGACGACATCCTTATAATCCGTAATGACCCGATAAAGGGTATCCCTTTCGATGGGATGCCTACCGGCGTTACGTATCAATTCAACCAATTCCCTTGTTGTCATTGCGGGATGTTGTTCTTCGGCCCCTGCCATCGAATAGATTTTAGTGGTATCATCTAGTGTTCCGTCAATATCATTTACCCCAAATCCAAGCGCTAATTGAGCCGTTTGTCTGGAAATCATTGCCCAATAAGCCTTGATGTGTGGAAAATTATTCAAATAAATTCGGCTAACTGCGTAGTTTCTCAAATCTTCCACCACGGTCGATTCCGCAACGTATGACATTTGGTTATCCTTATTTCTGAATTTAAGCGGGATGAATGTCTGGAAACCTCCAGTTCTGTCCTGCAATTGCCGTAACCGTTCCATGTGGTCTACACGGTGCCAATACTGCTCGATATGGCCATACAGCATCGTCGCATTGGAATGCATTCCCAACTTGTGCCATTCTTCATGAATCTGCAGCCATTGTTCTGCATTGCATTTGTCTTTCGCGATCTGTTCTCTGATTTCAGAATGGAAAATTTCAGCACCACCTCCAGGCATGGAGTCAAGGCCTGCATCTTTCATCATCGCCATACCCGTAGCATAATCTACCTTGGCCTTTTTAAAAATATAATGATACTCCACAGGAGTGAGCGCCTTGACATGGATATTTGGACGATGACGTTTGATAGCTGTAAACAAATCCATGTAAAATGCCATGTTGTATTGAGGTAGTACCCCCCCTACAATATGGACTTCCGTCACCGGTTCGTTGTCGTAGGATTTTACCTGATTGAGCATTTCCTCCATCGTTGCCTCCCAACCATCTTCACGTTGTTTAATTAGACGTGAATACGAACAGAACTTACAATCATACACGCATAGATTGGTCGGCTCGATATGAAAATTCCGGTTAAAATAGGTTTTATCTCCATGTAACCGCTCGCGGATGAAATTTGCCAATACCCCCAGGTAACCAAGCTCTCCCCGTTCATACAACGTCACCCCTTCTGTTTGGGTAATCCGTTGTCCCTGGTAAACTTTCGTCGCAATGGTTTTCAGTTCCTCGTCAAGATGCTTGTTTTCGAGAAGGAAAGTGAGTTTTTTTTCTGCGTCCATATCCTGAACTCTTAGCAAGCAAATTTAGCTAAATTTGCCTTCATTTACAATGAAAGGTTGTTTTTGTCCTAACTATCATTCACCAAATTGCTGCATATCAATCAATTTTTTGTAGAGACCGTCGTTCGCCAACAATTGCTGGTGCGAACCTTGTTCCACAATTACCCCGGCGTCAAGTACAATAATCTGATCCGCATTCTGAATGGTGCTAAGGCGGTGGGCAATGACCAAGGTGGTCCGGTTCTGCATTAACTTAGCCAATGCTTCCTGTACCAATTTCTCAGATTCGGTATCCAACGCAGACGTGGCCTCATCCAGCAACAGGATAGGTGGATTTTTCAGTACGGCACGGGCAATGCAAATCCGCTGGCGTTGCCCTCCGGATAGCTTGATACCGCGATCACCGATGAAAGTTTGATAGCCAGCTTCTGTCTCCAAAATAAATTTGTGGGCGTTGGCTATTTTCGCGGCTGCTATCACGTCTTCCTCCGTTACATCCTTCGTTGCAAAGGCGATGTTATTATAGATGGTGTCATTAAACAAAAAGGAATCCTGATTAACCAAACCAATCAAATCCCTCAAATCAGTTGTTTTTAGTTTCTTGACATTTATATTATCAACCAGCACTTCACCTTCCTGGGCTTCTATAAATCGTGGTATCAAGTCCATTAGCGTAGACTTTCCACCACCAGACGGCCCTACCAATGCAACGGTTCTGCCTTTCGGGATGTCGAGACTGACGTGTTTGAGTACTCGCCTATCTCCGTATGCAAAGCTAACATTGGTAAGTGAAATACCTTGGTTGAACTCGGTAAGTGATCGAGCATCGGGCGCATCGGGCATTTCGTTTTTCTGATCGATCAGATCCAGTACCCGCTCGCCGGCGGCAATTCCCGAATGGATATTAGCAAATGAATCGGTCAGCGCTTTTGCGGGGCGCATGACTTGTGAGAACAACGCAATATAGCCGATGAAAGCCGCTGCTGACAACTCACCTGAGTCACTTAATACCAATTTGCCTCCGTAAAGTAATATAATGGCTACCATTACCACACCCAGCAGTTCCGACACGGGCGACCCCAGTTGCTGCCTTCTTACCATCCGTCGGCTGATTTTAGAAAGCAACACATTCTCATCATTAAATTTCTTCTTGATGAAACCTGTAGCGTTAAAGGCTTTAATGATCTTCACACCAGACAACGCTTCGTCAAGGTAACTAATCATATTGCCATAGACCTGTTGTGCCCGGATTGCCTGTGCTTTCAAGCGCTTTACGATGCGCGAGATTAGAAAAGCGGATACCGGAATCACTGCTACGGCAAACAGCGTGAGTTTAGCTGAAATCATAAACAGCATCGCTATGTAAGCCATCAGCGTAAGCGGTTCCTTAAATACAACCTGTAAGGTCCCGGTAACCGAATACTGGACTACCTGCACATCGGACGCAATCTTCGAGATAATATCTCCTTTACGCTGATTATTGAAATAGCCAACATGCAGGTCCATCACGTTGTCAAATACGGCCCTACGCAAGTTCAGCAAGGTATGGATACGGAGGTTTTCCATAATGCGCTGCGAGAGATAGCGGAATAGATTGCCAAGAAACACCGAAATGATGATGATGATACAAACCCATTTCAATGCTTCATACGGACCATATATTTGGCCTGCTTGTGTAGCATAGTAGCTGAAATTCTTCTCCAACTCATACCAATGTTCCGGCTTTGCCACCTCAGTTGCACATTCATTGGTATTAAACAGCGTATGCAAGAGAGGAATAACCAACGCAAGGTTTAACACGCTGAATACAACACTCAGCAACGTAGTAACAACGTAGGGAATCGCAAATTTTTCAATAGGTTTGGCGTACGCAAGTAATCTAAAGTATGTCTTCATTAAGCACGAAACAAGCGGCAAAGTTACCAAAAAAAGAAAGGCTACCCGAAAAATACGAGTCTAATTATTGGGCAGATTTACTTAATTTAGTCGCCTAAACGTAAAAAAATGCAAATACAGGTTGCCAAGCGGTTACAGCATACCGAAGAATATTACTTTTCAAAAAAATTACGCGAGATTGAAGCACTGAATCAGTCGGGCGAAAAGGTCATTAATTTGGGCATCGGGAGCCCTGATTTACCACCTCATCCCGCTGTGGTCGAAACGTTGCATGCGTACGCTTTACTCCCTAACACACACGCTTATCAGAACTATAAAGGTATTTTACCACTCCGCCAAGCCATTGCAGATTGGTATAACCGATACTACGGGGTTGCACTGGATCCCAACACGAATGTACTGCCGCTCATCGGATCGAAAGAAGGAATTGTACATATCTGCATGACCTACTTAGGTGAAGGAGACGAGGCCCTTTTTCCGAATCCGGGATATCCGGCCTATTCGGCGGCGGTACGTCTGAGCGGCGCAACAGGCATTCCTTACACGCTTACATCGGAAAACGGTTGGATTCCCGATCTGGACGCACTGGCAAAAACAGATCTGAGCCGGGTAAAACTTATGTGGCTTAATTATCCGCATATGCCAACAGGAGCTTCTGCTACGGAGTCTTTTTTTGAGGAAGCCGTAGCTTTTGCCAAACAGTATAACATCTTGCTTTGTCACGATAATCCATACAGTTTTATCCTGAATGACCACCCTAAAAGTCTGATGGCGGTTAAAGGAGCTGTTGACGTAGCAATTGAACTCAATTCGTTAAGCAAGTCAGGCAACATGGCGGGATGGCGTATAGGAATGCTCGTCGGAGCAGAAACGCGTATTAACGAGATCATCCGGTTTAAAAGCAACATGGATTCTGGTATGTTCCTTCCAGTACAGATGGCCGCGGCCAAAGCGTTGTCATTGGGACCTGACTGGTATAGCGAGTTAAATACCATCTATCGAAACAGAAGAGAAAAGGTATATCAACTTCTGGATGCACTGGACTGCACGTACGACAAAAGGCAGGTGGGCTTATTCATATGGGCCAAAATCCCGGATGGGTATTCAGACGGATACGCGCTGAGCGACAAAGTTCTCCATCAATCAAGGGTGTTTATTACCCCCGGAGGTATTTTTGGAAGCGAAGGATCGGCCTATATCCGCGTAAGCTTATGTGCAACCGAAGCTACCTTAGACCAGGCTTGTGCGCGTATTATCCAAGCCGCTTCGACAGATAATGATTAAAATACATCATCGTAATACGACTGACAAATGAATATAACGATTGTTGGTGTCGGACTCATTGGCGGGTCTGTTGCCATCACCCTGAAAGAAAAAAAAGCTGTTTCTAACATCATCGGTGTTGATAAAAGTGACGCCAATTTAAAAAAAGCACTCCAGTTGGGCTTTATTGACGAAGGAGCTACGCTGAGTGATGCAATCAGCCGGAGTGACGTCATTTTTCTCACGACACCCGTGGATGCTACGCTTCAGTTATTGCCATCCATCCTTAATCAGGTAACCAAGCAGGTCGTTGTCGATATGGGTTCGACAAAAGAGCGCATCTTACAAGCCATTGCTAACCACCCAAAACGCGGAAGACTGGTGGCAGCTCACCCCATGGCTGGTACTGAATATTCAGGACCTGAAGCTGCCATTTCTGGCTTATTCAAGGGTAAGATGATGGTCTATGTGGATGCGATGCATAGTGACGAAGATGCTTTCGACACCGTGGATGCAATTACCGAGCAATTGGAAATGAATACCACATTTATGAATGCGCATGAGCATGACGTACATACGGCATATGTATCTCATATTTCGCATATTACTTCCTTTGCATTGGCACTTACCGTTTTGGAAAAGGAAAAAGCGCAAGGCCGGATTTTTGAGTTAGCGGGTTCTGGATTTGAATCCACCGTTAGGCTTGCCAAAAGTTCGCCGGATATGTGGACCCCTATTTTCAAGCAGAATCGGGAAAATGTGCTTGAAGTATTGCAGGAACATATCAAGCAATTGCAGACTGTCCAACAGGCACTTACCAATGAAGACTACGACACGTTTTACAAATTGATTAAGAAATCAAATAAAATCCGCAGGATTTTGAAATAAGGCAGTGATAGTCTGCATGGAAAAAGCCGTCTCAATAATGAGACGGCTCTCCTTCATTTCAGGTTGAACGGGAATATTAATATTCCAATACCGTTACTTCGGTCCTGCGATTGGCTTGGTGTTCTGCGGATGAACAACTGACGCCGTCGGCACAACGGTTTACCAACCGCGTTTCTCCATATCCCTTAGCCACCATCCGATCACGTGCAATACCGCGGCTCACTAAGTAATCCACTGCTGACTGGGCCCGCCGCTGCGACAGCGCTTCGTTATAAGCATGGCTACCCCTGCTGTCCGTATGGCTGGAAAGCTCGATTTTCAATGTCGGATTATCACGTAATGTCCGTACCAGTTCATCCAGTATCACGGCTGCATCAGGGCGGATGTTGTGTTTGTCAAAATCATAGTAAATATTTTCCAATTCAAAGGTTTGCCCTACCTGGAATACAGGTTCCAGTAATAGTGCAACCTCCAGTGTGTCAGATTTTGTAATACCCTGGGTGCTCACTTTCGCCGAATCCGCATGATATCCCTCTTTTTGACCCAGTACGGTATAATCACGGTCCTTATCCAGTACAAATTCAAAGGTACCTTCATGGTTGCTCTGCTGTTTGGCAACAATTTCCCGCTCACCATCAAACAAGGTCACTGCTGTAGCAGGTAGCCGGTCGCCCGTAGCCTTATCTGACGTAGTTCCCCGGAGGATAATAATAATCTTCGGCTTATCAAGTGAGAAGGAGTAGATATCATCACCTCCTTTGCCACCCCTTCTATCCGACGCAAGAAATCCGCGGAAACCAGTTCCGTCTTCCCCGTACACCAAATAGGCAAAATCATCCGATGCGCTATTAACGGGGTACTTCAGATTTTCGGGAGTGCTCCATTGACTTTTACTACCGGTCGATCTGAAAATATCCAGACCACCCATGCCGGGGAAACCATCACTGGAATAGTAAAGCGTTCCATCCGGTCCAATACCGGGAAACAGTTCATCACCGGCACTGTTTACTGTCGGACCGGCATTAATGGGAGTGCCCCAACTTCCATCGGATTGCCGCTCGGTAAACCAGATATCGGTGCCTCCTTGCCCTCCAGGCATATCACTTGCGAAATAAAGTACATTTGCATCCGCCGAAAGTGCTGCATGCCCCACCGAGTATTCTTTTACGTTGTTATAAGCAAACGGTTCGGCGACCCATGCCCCGTTTTTACGTTGATAAATGTATAGTTCCAGCAATTGCGTGCGGTATCGGCGACCCGATACCTTCTGCCGTTCACCATCTTTACCTGTGTAGGTACGGGTTACGTACAACGTGTTACCATCTTCTTCGGAAACAATTGGCCCTACGTGGTATTCCCCGCCATTGATGTCTGCATCTGCAAATGAAGGGGCACTGAGTGAACCTTCCGAAGATAACGAGGCAGTATACACCCGAAGGAATGCATTACCTGTCCAACCATACGTTTTACCAGATACTCCATCGGTTGGCTCTCCTGCATAATACGCCTGATCTCCCACAGGAAAAGCGGCAAATTCCGAATTTGCGGTATTCACCGCAGCTTCATTTTTGAGCTTGTGCAACGTGGGTGAAGCCATCCAGCGTAACGCTGAATCACATCCGGCTATCTGCACCGCTACAAATGATGCGTCGCCCGTCTGTACGGCATACGCTTCCAATTGCTTTTTAGCTTCTGCATATTTGCCGTTTACTTTGAGCACCTCCCCGTACCGCAGCAAATTCTGCGGTGAACTGTTGGCTTGCTGCACTACGCGGGCATACCAGTTTTCCGCCGATTCGTAGTCATTCATTTTCCAGTAGCTGTCTGCCAGCCGCTCCAGATCCTGCAGACGAGGTTTACGCGTATCTACAAGCTTGGTGTACAGTTTTACTGCATTTGCGTATTCGTAGCGGCTGTACAGTTCGTCCGCACGGTCCCGCAAGCTTGGCTGTTCCTGGGCAAAGGTGAAGCTCACAAACAGCATCAGCATACCGATTATTATTCCTGAGTATCTTTTGTTCATGTCTCTACGGTTTAAAAGAAACTGTTTTATCAATTACATTAGAAAAATCGCGGGCTTAATATCCGCTGCTGTTTAGATCCGAAGGTGATTCCCAACGTGATTTCGTGCGACCCGTTTTGGACATTTGAAAGCCGGCTGACAATATGGTCGTAAGAATATCCGATGCGCAACGCATTAGTCACATAAATTTGGGTTACCGCCGAAAACGAGTTACGTCCGCTGAGGCTATTACCACTCACCCGATTATATTCCCGTTCAAAAACCGTCACTCCCGTACGCCAGCCTGCTCCCAACCAGAAGCGATCACCAAAGATAAACATCGCATTCAAATCCAGACTTGTCGGCCCTTTAAAGTCTTCTTTCACTAGTAAACTTGGTCTCAACTTCAATCCTTTAGAAAGATCGAACAGGGCTCCACCGATGAAATACAGGTGGCGCTTACGGCGTATATTATCCGTCGTAGTATTGTCCCACCGGAAGATATTATTACTTTGATCGCCGGAAAGCAGGTCCATCACTGATACGCCCGCGTACCACCTAGGGTTATAATAATATACCCCGAAACGAATATCAGGTACCCAATTGCTGATTTTCCCTGCCGGCAGCACCTGATCTCCCCCTTCTACGGGATCAAGCAGTGCACCATCCAAACTGTACTGTGTAACACCGGCCCCGATTCCGAAGCTTAGCCGTTGGGTATCCTCCTCGTTTAACCGCAGGCGAAACGCATAATTGGCATAAGCCGAAGTTGCTGACTGGGGTCCCAGTTTATCCGCTGTGACCTGCAAGCCCAAACCATGGCGTTTATGAATGGGATCTGCAAGTCCATCGATAGACAACAGGCCCGTCTGCGGTGCCCCATCGAGCCCAACCCATTGGCTACGCAGTCCCAATTGACCAAACCACTCCTCTTTATATCCCGCATATGCAGGATTCACACTCATTGAATTAAAGATATACTGCGTAAATTGGATATTCTGCTGTGCCTGGGCTTCCCAAGCGAAACCGATGCCGATTGCTAATATCGCTAACTTAATATGATGCTTCATAGCTATTGTTTTTCAAATTATCTCTGACAAGCCGTTACTTGAACGGAGGGTATCGAATCCTTATTTGTGCAAATTAATATTACTGACGTTTGATAAGTACCCATCCTGCGTACCGCTCACGTACGCTGCCATCGTGAGTGATGATTACATAATAGTAAGTTCCTTCATTCAAGCCTTGTCCATCCCAATTGTTACGGTAGTTGTTATTACGATAGACCTCATTACCCCAACGATTTACAACTGTTATCTCCACTTTTTCGAAGCCTTCAAGACCCACGATTTCGAAGACATCGTTACGTCCGTCCCCATTCGGGGTAAATACGTTCGGTATCTTGAACGGACGAGTGTTGACAGTTACGCTAATACTGGCAACATTGGATACCAGTCCATTTTCGTCACTTACCTCATAGGTAACCGTACTTGTGCCCGTGAAGTTTTCATCGGGTTCGAACGTTACGGTTCCTTGCGCATTGACCGTATACCGTCCTTCTCCGGGGATTGTCACTGAAGTGACGCGATTTCCGGACGCATCGATCAATTTTACGGTAGCCGGTACGATGGGACTGCTTCCTGCTTCATCATTATTCAATATAGGTATCGTCACTGGTTGACGATACGGGGTAGTTGCCCGGTCGTCTACGGCAGTCGGCGCAATTTCCGCAGCTACACCTTCGACAACGACTTCAATCGTACCCTCGTTTGACTCCAGTCCGTTTTCATCTTTTACTGTATATTTCACAGTGCTCTCTCCTACATAGTCCGGATCGGGGGTAAACGTCACCCTTCCATCTGTACTTACCGTATAGGTACCTTCTCCTTCGATAGTCACTTCTGTCACTTTCTCCCCAGTTGATGGATCAATCAGGCGGACCGATTCAGGAACCAACGAACTGCTACCCTCTTTATCGTTTGTTAACACAACGATCGTTATCGGCTCGCCTTGATTGGTATTGCCATTATCGTCGTTAGCTGTTGGTCCTGTAATTACAGGTACTTCTGGCGATTCCGGGTGTTCGGTTTCCGGATGCTCCGGGTCACCGCCTGTCACGGTGGCAATGTTCCTTATCGCATCTACACCTTCTAACTCGGCCACTACCTGTACTTTAAAGCTTACCGAAACCTCTTTTCCATACGGAACATCAATGGTCCAGCTAAGTTTGTCATTACTCAGTTCTCCTCCATGGGTTGCACTGCCCGTCACATAGGTGGTGTGGGCGGGAATTTGGTCTTCAATGGTGATACCTTCGTAATCTGTATCTCCTGTATTTTTAACGATGATGGAATAAATCAGTTCTTCACCGGCTTGTGCATTGCCGTCGCCGGTAGCGTCTGACACCGTCTTTTCCGAATCAAATTGAGATCCAGAATCTGTTGGCACCTCAACTTCCGGCTCTTCGGGTTGCCCGGGATCGTCACCGGTGACTTTCGCTACGTTGCGGATTGATTCAACTCCCGTCAGGTCATCTGCTACCACCACCGTGAAGCTCACCTCACGGCTTTCGCCGAACGGTACGTCGACCGTCCAGGTCAATGTATTGCCGCTCAGGCTGCCGCCCTCGCTCGCGCTGCCTTCCTTGTAGGCCGTGTTCGCGGGGATCGCGTCGCTGACGGTAATGCCGTCATAGTCCACGTCACCCGTATTGGTAACCGTGATCGTATAGGTCAGCTCTTCGCCCGCCTTCACCTCGGACTTATCAGCCGTCTTCTCGCTGCTGAACGATTTCACCGGATCCGTCGGTGTCTCCACTTCCGGTTCTTCGGGTTTCCCGGGATCGTCACCGGTGACTTTCGCTGCGTTGCGGATTGATTCAACTCCCGTCAGGTCGCTGTCAACCACCACCGTGAAGCTCACCCCGCGGCTTTCGCCGAACGGCACGTCGACCGTCCAGGTCAATGTATTGCCGCTCAGGCTGCCGCCCTCGCTCGCGCTGCCTTCCTTATAGCTTGTGTTCGCCGGGATCGCATCCGTTATCGTGATGCCGTCATAATCCACGTCGCCCGTGTTGGTAACCGTGATCGTGTAGGTCAGCTCCTCGCCCGCCTTCACCTCGGACTTATCAGCCGTCTTCTCGCTGCTGAACGATTTCACCGGATCCGTCGGTGTCTCCACTTCCGGTTCCTGCGGCTCGCCCGGGTCATCGCCCGTGACCACAGCCGCGTTGCGGATTGATTCAACCCCCGTCAGGTCGCTGTCAACCACTACCGTGAAGCTCACCCCGCGGCTTTCGCCGAACGGCACGTCGACCGTCCAGGTCAATGTATTGCCGCTCAGGCTGCCGCCCTCGCTCGCGCTGCCTTCCTTNTGTATTGCCGCTCAGGCTGCCGCCCTCGCTCGCGCTGCCTTCCTTGTAGGTGGTGTTCGCGGGGATCGCGTCGCTGACGGTGATGCCGTCATAGTCCACGTCGCCCGTATTGGTAACCGTGATCGTATAGGTCAGCTCCTCGCCCGCCTTCACCTCGGACTTATCAGCCGTCTTGTCGCTGCTGAA
>NZ_BMIK01000032.1 GCF_014642075.1 Parapedobacter defluvii
CCCGCCATCCCCTCAACAAAATTGCATTAAGTCTATAATCAACCAAAAAACCGGGAATAAGAATATCCCCGGTAAACGGACCCAATAAATATAAAAAACGAAAAAAACCGTCTCGGTACTTTTGAGACGGCCTCTTCCTTTTTCGGGTGGATAATCGGGCTCGAACCGACGACCCCTAGAACCACAATCTAGTGCTCTAACCAACTGAGCTATACCCACCGTGTTATTGGACTGCAAAAATAGCAATTAAACAACAATCCAACAACAAAATTAAAAAAAACTCAACCGATCAAACTTACGCTTCTCTTTACAAAGTTAGTAAGCTCATTCCCTGATAATAATCCGCGTGAAAGCAACGCCAGATCAAACGCCTGTTTAGCTAACTGCTGTTGTTCTTCCGTGTTTTCGTCAGAAAGGATACGTTTAATCAATGGGTGGTTGCCGTTGACGGTTACCTTGTAGTTGTCAGGCATGGAGCCATAGAAGCTCATCCCCCCTCCTGTTTGTGCCATGTCCTTCATCCTCCGGATAAACTCGTCAATTGTCACAGTAACGGGCAGTTCGCTTTCACTGAGCGCCTCGACATACACTTTCATGTTATCCCGGCTAATAGCCTTCTCGAAAAGCTCAACCGCTTTCTTGCTTTCTTCTTCGGTAAGTTGCAACGTTTTGGTATCTTCCTTCTGGATCAACTTATCGATTACATCGGCATCTACACGCTTGAGTTGTGTCTTTTCTCCTTTTTGTTCTATATAAGCTACAAAATGACTGTCTATCGGCGAATCCATCACCAACACATCATACCCTCTCTCCTTAGCGGTCGTGATATAACCGTCCTGCTGCGCGGCATCATTCGTATATAGGTATATTACATGACCATCTTTATCCTGCTGGATATCTTTTACCTTTTCCGCATATTCCTTCAGTGTATAAATTTCACCCTCCGTGTTTTTCAACAGGCAAAACTCATTTGCTTTTTCAGCAAATTTATCGTCACTGAGCATGCCGTATTTGACGAACAACGCGATATCGGGCCATTTCTCTTCAAAACCCTTCCGATCTGTTTTAAATAGCTCAGCCAGTTTATCCGCTACTTTTTTTGTGATATGGGCATTAATTTTTTTGACATTACTGTCCGCTTGCAGGAAACTCCGAGACACGTTGAGCGGGATGTCCGGCGAATCGATCACACCGTGGAGCAGCATTAAAAACTCGGGGACAATGTCTTTTACCTCATCGGTGATAAATACCTGCCGGGAGTATAGTTTGATTTTGTTTTTCTGTATTTCGAAGTTCTCCTTGAGCTTCGGAAAATACAGGATACCCGTCAGGTTGAACGGATAATCCACATTTAAGTGAATCCAAAACAGCGGCTCATCCAGTGAATACGGATACAGCTCCCGGTAAAAGGCCAAGTAATCCTCATCCTTTAATTCAGAAGGGGCTTTGGTCCAAGCAGGCTGCGTATTGTTGATGATGTTATCAACTTCCACTGATTTATACTTGGGTTTGCCCTCTTTATCCTCACCATCCGGCTCGCTGGAAGTGCGCGTACCAAAGCGGATGGGAACTGGTAGGAATTTACCGTATTTGTCCAGAATTTCCTGCAATCTGCCTTTATCCAAAAACTCTTCCGAATCGGCATTAATATGCAAAATAACATCTGTACCGCGTGCCGTACGGTTTCCTTCGGTAATCTGGTAGGAGGTGCTACCATCGCATACCCACCGGGTGGGCTCGGCTCCTTCCTGGTAAGACAACGTCTGGATTTCTACCTTGTCTGCCACCATGAACGCGGAATAAAAACCCAGCCCGAAGCGGCCGATAATTTCATTCGCATCCTTGGCTTCTTTGAATTTTTCCACAAACTCTGTAGCACCTGAAAAGGCGATCTGATTGATGTATTTTTTCACCTCTTCGGCAGTCATCCCAATACCCCGGTCGGATATGGTAATGGTTTTGGCTTTCTCATCGAATGCCACATCGATCGTTACATCCCCCACTTCGCCTTTGTACTGACCCAATGAAGCCAGCCGTTTCAGTTTCTGCGTCGCATCAACCGCATTAGACACCAGTTCCCGCAGGAAAATCTCATTGTCTGAATATAAAAACTTCTTGATTACCGGAAATATATTCTCGGTATGGATGGATATATTGCCTTTTTCGTTCATATGATAACTCTAAAACACGTAAATTTACTAAAGAATTGTCGGTCGCCCTTAATACAATATGTGTTCCATTACCTTATCCAGTCAGTATGACAGGACAATCTGACAAAAAAAGAGGCCGTCTCAAAAGTATCGAGACGGCTTTTTTCGTTTTTTATATTTAGCGGTTTCGTTTTCCGGGATGTTATTGTTTCTGTTTTTTTGGTTGATTATTGGCTTAAAGCAAGTTCATTGAGAGGATATGGTTGGAAAGGTTTTTTGTGGGTGTTTTACGGGGGATGAAAGGGTTTAGGATGCCCTTTTTCTAAGGTTGTGTGCCAATGCCAGCAACCCCATTTCCACATTGACCTTATCCAACCCGCGGAGCATGAACCGCTTGAAACCGTGGTTGTGTTTGATGTTCCCGAATACCGGTTCCACATCGNCACGGTTTCCCTGCTGCTGGTGGCACTGTGCCCTTAACGGGCAGCCCCCGCAGTCCCTTGCCCGGTAATCGGTGACCGTCTGCAGGAACCCCGCCGCGGTCCTGGAACGGTGGGTGCCGATGTTGTCCATGGGTTGCCCGCTGGGGCAAAAGTAGAGATCCCGCTGCGGATCGTAGGCGAGCTTGTCGACGGTATAGGGCTTTTTGCTGCGGATGTTTTCATTCTGGTCACGGTCGAAGTAATTGTGCTTGACATAGCCGGTAATACGTTTTTCCTCCAGCCACCCGTAGTTCTGCTCACTGCCGTATCCCGCATCGGCGGTGATATTGTCCGGTTTGCCCAAGTCTTCCGTATGCTGCTCAAGGTGCGGGATCAGCGTGGCGGTATCCACTGTGCGCTGGTGGATGCTGTAGGATGCGATATACTGGTTGTTTGTACTGATCTGCACATTGTAGGCCGGTTTAAGCTGGCCGTTTTTCATGTGGTCTTCCTTCATCCGCATGAAGGTGGCATCCACATCGGTCTTGCTGTAACTTTTCCGTTCAGGCCCCAGTACCTGCTCCTGCCCGGCATAGCGGTCAAGTGCCGCAGGCCAGTGCTTTTTTGCATAGTTCAGCTTCTGCCTGACCTTTTTGTCCACCCCGGATCCGCTGTTCTTCAGTGCGTCATTGATCTTTGTTATGGTATCCTTTACCTTTTCGCTATCGAGGGGGCCGATGCCGGGAGGCTCGGGATCATCAAGCTCCGAAGCGGCTACGCCTTTGGCATATTCCCAGAGCTCGTTCAACTGCTGCCTGATCTTCTCCTTGTTGTGTCTGATGGCATTGCCCCAGACAAAGGTGTACCGATTCGCGTTGGCCTCGATCTTGGTGCCGTCGGTGTAAAGTTCCTTTATGCTTAATAACCCTTCCCCGCACAATAACAGCACGACCTGTGTGAAAACGGGTCTCAGGCAACCCTGTAGCCGCTTCCCGCGGAAACGGTTTATCGTATTGTGGTCCGGGCGGTTCATGCCCGCAAGCCACATGTAATGGATGTTCTGGCTCACCGCTTCCTCGATCCTGCGGCTGCTGTAAAGGTTGTTGATGTACGAATACACCAGCACTTTCAACAGCATCCGTGGATGGTAGCTCGATGTCCCGCCGGGCCGGTACTGCCGTAATAGTTCCGTGATGTCGATCCTGTCAAGTATGTCGTTAACCACACGCACCGGGTGGGCCAACGGAATCAGTTCCCCCAGATCCGGGGGCAATAGCATCGTCTGCCCCTGCAGGTCCCGTTTGAATACAACCGTGCTTGTCTTGCCTCTTGCCATACCCTAAAGATACAAAACAAGGCATTGATATACAATGAAGTAAAAACAAAAACTTCTAACGGGATATAAGCAATATTGTGGAAAACGCCGGAATAACAAACCTGCAGAAACAAAAAAGCTGCCTCAAAAATTACTTTTGAGACAGCCTCTTTTATACATTTTCATAATGGCCCGCCTATTCTTCCATACGGATGGTAATTACCGTCGGTTTGTCGGCAGCCTCCAATTGCTTGAGCACTTGATCGGCCATTTCATCGATGGCTTCATAAGCGTAATTCTTCTGCTTCTTCCAGACGTGCTCATTCAGTTTGCTCATCTGCCTTTCCAAGGGAATGGGCGAAGCGGTTGCTTTAACACGCTTACCATAGCGGTCGTTGCGATAAGGTTGATAAGTGAGGTCGGTAAACCAATAATTCAGTTGTCCTCCGTCGTCTTCCACTACTAAGGTGTAGTGCACGTCCCCAGCCACATAGTTTCCGATACCCGCATGTTTTTTCATATGAATACGTCCGTTGCTCTCCAGCCGGTTCGTACTTTTTAATTCTGTCTCATTGCCTTTTGAGGCTAAAAATGCATTTAGTTGAGCCTGTATTTCGGAAAAACTTACCTCATTTGGCAATACTTCCGATTTGTAAACCACAAATTTGCCACGCTGGTCTACCGCAAACTGGCCGGCATCACGTCCTACATCATCCTTCAGCGGGTTACCGTGACCGATCGCCATTCCCGCCATAAACATTACTACCAAATTAACCATAACTACTTTAATTTAATAAGGTTAAACCACAATTTTAATTCATTCGGAATGCCCTCCCAAGACATCCCGATAGCCATAAAAATAACAAATCGAGTTGGGATACCACTATTTTTCCACGGATTTTTTTTCAATCGATTAACTCCTAAGTTTGCCTCCTCAATTGTCCTACAGGAAATACAGGTTCCGCAAGGCTGTTGAGAACAAACTATTTTCGAATGAAAGCTCATTCAAAACAACCATTGACTTTAGCGGGGTTGATGGTGGCACTTGGAATTATCTTTGGAGACATCGGCACCTCTCCCCTATATGTATTCAAAGCAATCATCGGACAGGACGCCGTGGACAGGGATTTGGTATACGGGGGGTTGTCCTGCATCTTCTGGACCCTCACGCTACAAACCACGCTGAAATATGTTATTATTACACTCCGCGCGGACAATAAGGGCGAAGGCGGCATCCTTTCACTCTATTCGTTGGTACGGAAACACGGTAAGTGGGTGGTCTTTCCGGCCATGCTGGGTGGGGCGTCACTGCTTGCCGACGGCATGATTACACCGGCTATCACCATTTCCTCCGCAGTGGAGGGGCTCGACATCTTCTATCCCCATCTGCAGACGGTACCGATTGTATTGCTGATTGTGGTTGTACTTTTCCTGCTACAGCGTTTTGGTACGGCCGTAGTAGGAAGGCTTTTCGGACCTATTATGTTTGTCTGGTTCTCCATGATGGCCGTGATAGGTGCCGGACATATCAAGGACGACCCACAGATATTCTGGGCACTCAGCCCCCACTATGCTGTCATAACGCTCATTCAGCATCCGGATGCATTGCTAATCATCGGGGCGGTTTTTCTTTGTACCACGGGAGCAGAAGCGCTGTATTCCGATCTGGGCCATTGCGGACTAAACAATATCCGCATTTCCTGGATATTTGTCAAGGCTTGCCTGCTACTTTGTTACTTCGGCCAGGGAGCCTGGCTGCTGGAGCACGAGGGTATACCACTCAACGGCGGAAATCCATTTTTTATGGGTATGCCGGGATGGTTTCTGCCCTTCGGTATTTCCATTGCCACTGCCGCGGCCGTCATCGCCAGCCAGGCGATGATTTCCGGTGCATTTACGCTCGTATCCGAAGCTGTGCGTCTCAATCTTTGGCCAAAGGTTAAGATCATTCATCCCAATATGCTTAAGGGACAGCTGTATGTTCCCTCGGCGAACTGGATATTATTGGTGGGCTGTGTATTCATCATTCTCATTTTCCAGGAATCTGCTCGAATGGAGGCCGCTTACGGATTAGCCATCAACATCAGTTTTCTGGTTACCACCGTATTGATGACCGTCTATCTGCGGAACCGGCATATCCCCCTGTATCTTTGTGCCACATTTCTGCTCTTTTACTTGTTCATCGAATCGGTCTTTTTCATCGGAAACGCTACTAAGTTCTCACACGGTGGGTGGCTTACCTTGCTTATCACCGGACTGCTCTTTACCGTGATGCTCTGTTGGTGGTGGTCAAGGAAAATTAAGAACCGGTATACGCGCTTCGTGGAAATAGCTGATTATTACGACCTGCTATCCGAATTAGCAACTGATAAATCCGTACCGCTCTATGCATCGCAGTTGGTGTATCTCACCAGCGCAAATTTCGAATCGGAAATCGAAGAAAAGATACTTTATTCCATTTTGCGCAAGAAGCCCAAACGTGCTGATATTTACTGGCTTGTACATGTCGACGTAACCGATCATCCTTATACAGGAGAATATAAGGTGACTCAGCTTATCCCCGGCAAACTGATACGCATCGATTTCCGTCTCGGGTTCCGCGATGAGCAACGCATCAGTCTCCTGTTCCGCAAAGTGGTTGAAGACCTTGTAAAAAACGGTGAAGTCAGCATCAAGAGCAACTACGACACACTCCGGAAACACGATATGGATGGCGACTTCCGGTTTGTTGTGCTGGAAAAGGTAATCATGAAAACCAATACCCTGAATTTCATTGAGCGCATTGTATTGGATATGTATCGCTTTCTGCGGAAATTCAGCCTATCCGAAGAACGCGGATTCGGCCTGGATTCAAGCTTCGTTACCGTAGAACGCGTACCGCTGATCCTGGATTCCACACCGTTGGCAATCAACTTAAAGCGTATTAACTAACTGGAAGATAGAGTTAAGAAATTTTTGTATCTTTGCCCACCATCGAAGCTACACCAGCTTCCTTTCATCTAAAAACCCTTTAGCACCAGGATACTGAGCATCAGGTAAAGGGGCAGGTATTGGGCCACCTGCAAAAACATTAATCTCCCGTTTTTTTGGTTTAATTGATATCCGCTGCAATCCGGCAGGGTACGGATATTGGATAAATTCATAATATAAAGAAATGATGTTATTAGCGACAGACCTCGACGGCACATTCCTTGGTGGAACCACAGAAAAAAGGCAAATCCTCTATCAATTAGTCCGGAACCATCCGGATGTCCAACTTGTGTTTGTAACCGGACGAGGCGTTGAAACAGTTCTCCCGCTGCTGTACGATCCGCTTGTACCCACTCCCGATTATGTTATTGCCGATGTGGGTGCGACGGTAGTAGATGGCAGCCGCTTACTTCCCGTCACTTCCATCCAATCGGTGATCGAACGGAATTGGCCGGGGAAGTTTGTGGTCCGGAAAAGGCTATCCTCCGTAAAGGGGCTGACTCCACAGGAAGTACCACAGCAACGGCGGTGTTCTTTTTATTACGACGAGACAACGGATATCGGGGAAATAGAACGGATTGCATCGACCTTAAACTGCGATGTGCTGACGTCTGCGGGTAAATACCTGGATATTCTGCCGAACGCTGTCAACAAAGGTACGACACTGAAAAAGTTGATCACCCATTTGGACATCCCGGCAGAAGACGTACTCGTGGCGGGTGATACATACAACGACTATGCTCTGTTCGAAGCCGGATACCAAGGCGTGGCCGTAGGCGATTCGGAGCCGAGACTGCTGGCGGCCATACAGGGATGGCCGCACGTCCATGCAGCAACCCAAACCGGGGCCGGCGGAATACTGGAAGCAATGGCCCATTTTGAAACATTCCGACATTACCTGAACGACCAAGATCATCCCGCGATTGACACTGCCGACAGCAAACAACTGCTGATGGTATACCATCGTCTCCCCTTTGACATCGAAATGAAAGACGGCCAACCAAAACGCATTCCGCCGCGCAGTCCCAACGGCATTATTCCTTCCTTGCTTGGCTTCTTTGCCAATGGCCGACCGGGAATATGGATAGGTGAGGAAGCGATGGGATTGCTGGGAGATAACCCGGTCCTCAACCCTTCCATTGATAGCGATCGATACCCGAATCTCCGGGCTTCCATCATCCCACTGCCCAAAAAAGACATCGATTTATTCTACCGTGTGTTTTCCAAAGAAGCTTTCTGGCCCACGATATTCTCCTTTATCAACAAGGCCAAATTCAATCATGCCCATTGGAACCATTACCTTCGCATCAACGAACTGTTTGCGAACCGGGTAGCCGATGAAGCCGAACCCAATGCATTGGTATGGATACACGAATACAACCTCTGGATGGTACCTGCATTCCTACGGCAGCAACGCCCGGATCTGAAGATCGGCTTTTTCCATCATACGGCATTCCCCCCAGCCGATATCTTCAACATCATTCCATGGCGGCGGGATATTATCGGAAGCCTGCTGCAATGCGATTTTATCAGCTTCCATATTCCACGGTACGTAGAGAACTTCGTAGATGTGGTCAAAAGCCACGCGCCGGTCAACGTACTGAGCCGCGTCAATGCCGCCAAGCAGTTCCTAACCTACAGCTGTGCACTCGGCATAGACAAAATGACCAAGCTTATTGAAGTGGGCAATCGCACCATCCGACTGGGTGCGCAACCTGTCGGGGTAAACATGCAGCATATCCAGCGTATACTTGAACACGCCGATACCCGGGCGCGTGTCGAATTGCTACGTAAGCGTACCCAGGGAAAGCGTATTGTGCTGTCCTTAGAACGCCTTGATTACGTAAAGGGTCCGTTGGAAAAAATCGAGGCATTCGGCGAATTTCTCGACGAGCACCCAGAGTACCACGGCCAGGTCGAGCTGATTAACATCTGCACGCCCCCATCCCAGGGAATGAAAGTTTACGATCGGATCCAACATGAACTTGAACAGGCTGTGGGAAGAATCAACGGCCGGTATTCCACATTGGAATGGACCCCCATCCGTTTTTTCTTCCGCTCAGTTCCGTTTGAAGAGGTGGTCTCTTACTACGCGGTTTCAGAGGTTGCCTGGATCACCCCCCTTCGCGATGGGCTCAACCTCGTAGCCAAGGAGTATATCGCCGTACAAGGATTGCAGGAACAGCCCAACGGCGCATTGGTAATTTCTGAATTTGCCGGTGCTTCCGTCGAACTGCCCTATGCCATACGTACCAATCCGTATGACAGCAAGGATCTTAAAGACAGCCTGCTTTCAGCGCTTAGTTTGGATGTATCTGAACGATCACTGCGGATTAAGCGCATGTATGAGATTGTCAAACATTACGACGTACAGCGGTGGGGACAGGATTTTTTGGAGGGATTGGAAAAGGCGACCACATTACCTGCCCATTAAATTCCTCCTTCCTTCCGCCATCTTACCATATGGAAGCCGATACCCGGGTATCCGTAGAAATATCACATACAGGCCGAATCCAGCATGCGTACAGTCAGCCTGCATTACGGCAGAATAATGGCTGGAGAATTTCATAATTCTATTTCATAAATTGGCATCCTTGTTTAAAAGCATTATGCATCGTTTCATCGCTCAATTGGAAATCATAGGAATCAATCCGTTCGTACCTGTACCCGAGGATGTGTTGGATGCGCTTACCTCAGCCGCCGGAAAAAACAAGGGGGCCATCCCCATCAAAGGCACCATCAATGGTATTGAGTTCCAGCAAACATTGGTTAAATATCAAGGCGCGTGGCGACTGTACGTAAACACCACCATGCTTAAAAATTCACCGAAGCGTATTGGAGAAATGGTTCAATTGGCAGTCCTTTTCGATCCCGGCGACCGATCCATACCCCCACACCCCAAATTGATCCAAGCGCTGGAACAAAATAAACAGGCAAAAGAAAAATTTGATACGTTGGCTCCCACACTGCAAAAAGAAATCGTCCGATACATCTCTTTCCTGAAAACCGAAACCAGCATTGACCGGAATGTGGCAAAAGCAATTGACTTCTTGATGGGTAAAGGTTCGTTTATCGGGCGGAAAACTCTTTAGGATTTTATAGAAAATATAATAAGAGGTTGCCTCTGCCGAACCGGCACGGAGACAACCTCTGGTTCATGTGTTTGCAGGCTTTTGCTAAATTTCAGGTCTTAAAACGCGTATACCAGCGCCAAAGAGAACTGTGAAGCACTTTTGGTGGGATCCATTTCCACATTCTTGTAAAACATCTCGGTAGAGCCGTTATCCAGCCGGAACTCAGGGATCATTGTCAGCGGCCCGGCCTTTACATTGGCAGACAGTGTCAGTCCAACCACCGACTCACCCCCGGGTACAAATGCCCAACCGTCTTCTTTTTCTTTGTAATATTCACCCCTTACACCCAAAGCAAATGCATCCGAAAACCCATATTGAACGTAAAGTGCCCCTCCGGAATATCCCCCTTTGGAATCACCGAAATCTGAAAAGTCAGCCGCATTCAACCCTACGTTGAATGCATCGGTGATCTGGTAGGCAGTTGTAAGATCGATGATGGTACCCGTACTTCCGGTTAGGAAATTGACGTAGGCGTTCCAGCCATCCACCGGCGATACAGCCAACTGGGCACCGAAATCAGACACTCCATCAAAATCCTGGTAGGCATTCCAATCGTTAAACAGCCCCACCATCAACGACACTTTATCCGAAAATGCATACTGGGCTTTAATACCTGCATTCTGGAAGGGACCAGCAGAAAAAAGGTAAGATGTAGAGTAGTTAAAATTAGCTGTAGGCGAAATAACCTCGTATCCGACAAAGGTACCCATAAAGCCTGCCGTCATCGAAAACTTTTCGGTAAAGGCATAACTCATGTAGAGGTTCTGGATGTGAAACGAGTTGCCATCGCCGGTGTTAAGCAACGACTGGTATTGTCCACGCGGACCGAAAGACACATCGCCTACGAAGGATGCTTTGCCAACGGTCTTGCCCAATATGACATTTACCATGCCTAAGGAAACCGAATTCTGTTCGTTAGCAAATGAAGTGGGAATATTACCCAGCCCATCGTCGTTTTTATACCCGGAAAAGTCATACTTGTAGTATGCATCTACTGATCCGGAGATCGTTAGCGATTCATCCTGTGCGGATGCCAGGAACGCTGATAATAGAATAGTCGATGCGATAAAAATTTTTTTCATATTTGTAATTGTTTTTGCTTGCTTCTTAAGCATAGTTTACCAGGCCATCTTAAGAAAAGCGGTGAAACATTGGGTTGGATGTGGATAACAGACCGTTGACGGTATGTTATCCCATTCAACGTTAACGTGTGTACCTATTTTTAGACCTATTTGTTATAGGCTTTCTCCGTGCTGCGTAATGTCAAGGCCACGTTCCTCTTCTTCGAGCGTAACACGCAGTTTGCTAATGGAATCCGTCAACTTAAGTAGGATAAAGGCCATGATGAATGTGAATGCAACCGCTCCGATAAGTCCTAGCAAATGAGCCGTGAATAAGCCCGTCTGACCAAAAAACAAACCATCCGTTGTCACGACGCTGTTGATGGTGTGTGTAGCAAAAATACCGGTCAATATCATGCCCACCATACCGCCAACACCGTGGCTAGGAAATACATCCAGCGTATCGTCAACACCGGAACGTGTACGCCATTCAACGACCAACCGGCTAATGATTGAAGCGACTACTCCGATTATCAACGAATGCGTGACCGTTACAAAGCCTGCCGCGGGAGTAATTGCGACTAACCCGACAACTACACCGATACACACCCCCATTGCTGTCGGCTTTTTGCCGCGGGCAGCATCAAAAAATATCCAGGCCAATGCCGCTGCGCCAGAAGCGGTGCTTGTAGTGGCCAATGCCGACGCCGCAAGCCCATTAGCACCGAAAGCCGATCCTGCATTGAATCCGAACCATCCAAACCACAGCAGTCCGGTACCGAGGATCACATAGGTAATCCGCGCAGGATTCGTTTCTCCGGAATCACTGCCCTTTTTGAGATAAAGTGCCGATGCCAATGCAGTCACGCCAGCAGACATGTGTACAACGGTACCGCCCGCAAAATCAAGCACGCCCATTCCGGCCAATAATCCATCTGGATGCCAGGTAGCATGGGCCAATGGCGCGTAGATAAAGATGAAAAACAATATCAAAAACAGGATATAAGATTTAAACCGTATCCGTTCGGCAAATGCCCCGGTGATCAGTGCCGGCGTGATGATGGCAAATTTCAGTTGATACATGGCGAATAACGCAAAAGGAATTGTGGGTGCCCCCGGCCAATTAGGCCCACCTACCACACCTTCAAACATGAAAAATGTAGCAGGATTGCCGATTACCCCGCCGATCGATTCCCCAAACACCAGACTGAAACCAAAAACCACCCATACCACGGCAATAACTGACATACAGATAAAACTTTGGAACATCGTGGAGATCACGTTTTTCTTTTTGACCATGCCGCCATAAAAAAATGCTAACCCGGGAGTCATGATAAGGACCAGTGCCGTTGACGTCAACATCCAAGCAACATCGGCTCCGTCGATCTCGGTTTCTTCCCCACCCGGCAATGCAGGAAAGAAAAATGCCAGTATTGTCACCAAAACCAGCAAGATAAAAGGTAAAATAGATTTTTTTGCTTCCATAAATTGTCTTTTTAGTCTAAAAATTAGATAAACTTTAAAATTAACATAAATAATAATACAAATATGTACAAATATTTCATTAAAACAATTTTTTTATTGATATTTTTTTAAAAAACAAATAATAAAACATAATAAATCAATATTTTTAATATAAAAACAAATAAATAATAATTTTATACAACCAAAAACATAATAAAAAAACAAAATATATCACAAAAAATAATACAAATCCAAAAATTATCTCAAAAAAAAGCCCGGTATTAAAAAATACCGGGCCTATCAATCGTGTTGTAATCTCTATTCTCCTAAAATATCGTGAAACACCTGACCAAATACCTGTTTGGCATGCCCTACCGTATCATAAAGCTCTTCATCCACTACAAATCCATTTTTAGTGACTGCCCCCAGCAACGAAAACTCCGTACCACTGGCGGCCAGTACCTCCACAAAGGCCTCTTGGGCAGCGGGTTTAACCGACACCACAATCCTCCCCTGGGCCTCACCAAACAGAAAGGCATCCTTGCGGATTTCGCTGTCGGTTTCGATGGCGAACCCTAAATTGCCCGCCATAGCCGATTCGGCCAACGCAACGTAGAGCCCTCCATCGGCCACATCATGCGCAGAGACAATCAGTTTTGCGCGGATAAGGTGTTTCACAACCTGATGTGTCGCATATTCCTCATCCAGGTCAAAATAGGGTGCCGGAGAAGCTTTCATTTTATGATACGATGCTAGGTACTGGGAAGAAGCAATGTCATTACGGGACTCACCTATCAAATAAATGTAATCTCCTTCCGCCTTGAAATCAAGCGTCATGAGATTAGACGCATCAGGGAGTATGCCTAACATACCAATAGTTGGTGTCGGAAATACAGACCCGCCATCGGGCGACTGATTATAGAAGCTGACATTACCGCCCGTAACAGGTGTTTGAAATTTAAGGCAAGCATCTCCCATTCCTTTAATGGCGTTCACAAACTGCCAATAGACCTCGGGTAGATAAGGATTACCAAAATTGAGACAGTTGGTAATGGCCGAGGGCTCACCTCCGGCGCAGGTAATGTTGCGTGCTGCTTCAGCCACAGCGATGGCACATCCTTTATAGGGATCGGCGTTAACATACCGTGAATTACAGTCGACCGTCAGTGCAATGGCTTTATTGGTTCCCTTCACCGCTACTACTGCGGCATCCGCAGGGCGATTGGTTGTCATATTGGCCGTGCCGACCATGGAATCGTACTGATTGGTTACCCAGCGCTTGGAAGCAATATTTGGATGGGAAAGCAGGTGCTGTGCCACTTCCCGCAAGTCTTCCGGCTCGGCTACATCTTCCATCCGAAATTTTTGATACTCGGCAAAATAAGCGGGTTCTTTATATTCACGATAGTATACCGGTGCGCCACCACCCAATACCAGATCATCCGCAGGCACGTCAGCAACCAACTCATCATGCATGTAATATTCAAGGCGCCGCGTATCGGTCACCTCACCGATAATCGCACAGTTCAGGTCCCACTTTTCAAACACCGCTTCTACATCGGCTTCTCTGCCTTTCTGCACGACGATCAACATACGTTCCTGCGACTCCGACAGCAAAATCTCGTAAGGCTTCATATTCGCCTGCCGGGTAGGTACCCTGTCCAGATCGATACGCATCCCATGCTGGCCTTTGGCCGACATTTCCGAGTTAGAGCAGATAATTCCGGCAGCGCCCATATCCTGCATACCGATGACGGCTCCCGTCTTGATTACTTCCAAGGTGGCCTCTAGCAACAGCTTTTCCTGGAAAGGATCCCCTACCTGCACTGCGGGCAAATCGTTCACGGAGTCTTCCGTAATATCCTTGGAAGCAAAAGCGGCACCGTGTATGCCGTCTTTACCTGTTGCAGACCCGACAATATACACGGGATTACCCACACCGTAAGAAGTAGCTGAAACCGTCTCCCCAGCTTTCACAATGCCGGCCGACATGGCATTTACCAACGGATTCACCTGGTAGCACTCATCAAAAAACACCTCACCACCAACCGTCGGAATACCGAATGCATTGCCGTAATCGCCGATTCCTTTTACCACTCCTTTTATCAGCCACTGTGTACGCGGATGATGAATGTCGCCGAAACGCAGGGAGTTAAGCTGGGCAATGGGCCGTGCGCCCATCGTGAAAATATCCCGGTTAATACCACCAACACCAGTCGCAGCACCCTGGTACGGCTCCAGCGCCGAAGGATGATTGTGCGACTCTATTTTGAACGCACAGCCAAGACCATCGCCGATATCGACCAGTCCTGCGTTTTCCTCACCAGCCTTCGCCAGCATATGCGGGCCTTCCTTGGGTAAGGTCTTCAGCCAAACAATGGAGTTTTTATACGAGCAGTGCTCACTCCACATCACCGAAAAAATTGATAATTCGGTAAAATTGGGTACCCGACCCAATATTTCAGTTATACGTTCAAACTCCTCGGGCAACAATCCCAGTTCGGTCGCGGTATCTACGGTAGTCAGTTCCTGTGTCTCCAAAATATAGTCTTAATTATGAATGTAGTAAGCGGTACAAAAATAAGTATAAAAAACCTATTTTTACCGCCAAAGCATTAGCTGATGAAGAAAATCCTTTCAATAGATGGCGGCGGCATCCGCGGAATCATCCCCGGAATGTTGTTAGCGGCTTTGGAACGGAGGTTGAAACGCACAAGCGGGAATCCAGACGCTGCCATCGTAGATTATTTTGATTTTTTTGCAGGAACTAGTACCGGAGGAATTCTTACGTGTTTGCTGCTGTGCCCGGATGACCAAAACCCAACGCGCCCTAAGTTTTCTGCAAAAGAGGCACTGGATATTTATGTAACCCATGGCAGCGACATCTTCAAAGCCGGATTTTTCAGACGCTTGATCAGCAAGTTTGGCTTGCTTAGTGAACGGTATCCCAGTAACACCCTGGAACATGTATTAGAAAACTATTTCAGCGAAACCAAACTGAGCCAATTGCTCAAGCCGTGTATTGTCACCGCATACAATATCGAGCTCCGTAAAACACATTTTTTCAGGCAGCAAACGGCCATCGCGCGTGGAGACTCCCGTGACTTCTATTTGCGTGACGTATGCCGGGCAACCTCCGCCGCCCCAACGTATTTCAGTGTAGCCGAGATTTATTCCATGAGCGGTACGCGCTATCCACTGCTTGACGGCGGTGTATTCGCGCCCAATCCTTCGATGAGTGCACTAGTGGAAGTCACCCAGGCATTTAATGAAACCAAAATCAACGATATATCCATCCTTTCGCTGGGTACCGGACGGTCTCGCAAGGCTTACGATTATGAGCATTTTAAAAAGAGCCGTGCCGTGTCGATCGGTCCGGCCCTGATCGACATCATGATGAGCGGAGCTGCCGAAAGCAGCGACTTCTTTTTGCAGCAATTGTATAAGTCCGCGGGAAGGGCAAAGCAATATACCCGCATAGAACCCAGCAGCCTCCATAGCATCCGTGAAGAACTGGATGCTGCAAGCCATAGTAATATCCAGAAATTAATTGCGTTGGGCGACCGGATGGTGAGTGAAAACAACGAATTGATTAACCAACTGGTGGAACATTTGGTAAGGGAACAGGAAAATTCCCAATCAAAAGGTCCCTGGCGGTTTCTGTCGGCCAAAGGATAATGATACATGCAAAAAAATCTAAACCACCAAAGACTGCATGGACACCTTATAATGAAAACAACAAAAGACATCATCATCTAAAATTCTAACATAAAATGGTTGAACAGAAAACAATTGCACTGATCGCACACGATGGTAAAAAGCCGGAAATGGTTGGTTTTGTAAAAGATCATATTGACGTATTACATGCTGCCAAGCTTATCGCAACCGGTACCACGGGATCCTATATCCGGAAAACCGGATTGGAGGTAGAACTGAAACTCAGCGGCCCTAAAGGAGGTGACGCCCAAATTGCCGCATTGGCTGCTGAAGGGAAAGTGGACGCCATCATTTTCTTCCGCGATCCGCTGGGTAAACATGCCCACGAACCGGATATCCAAATGCTTATGCGGGTTTGTGATGTTTATAATGTACCCCTCGCAACCAATCCGGCTACAGGAGAACTGATCTTGAAGGGATTACTTTAAAAATTTATTACCTAAGTTTGCAAACTCCCAATGGGTATGGTCACAACAGCTAACGGCACGATGTATTCTCCATTCCGGCACATTCCAAGAGACGAATGGAAGGCGCTTAACGGCCATCCATCTTATGTCATCGCCGACGCAGACATCCAAAAACTGAACGCACTCAACGAGCCGCTCACCATGCAGGAAATCGAAGATGTTTACTTTCCGCTGAGCCATTTGCTGCAAATCCATATAAATACCTATCGAGAGCTGCATAGAAACGCTAGTGCTTTTTTCAACAATCACACCAAGCGCTTGCCTTTTATCATCGGAATAGCCGGCAGTGTCGCTGCAGGTAAAAGTACCACAGCCCGGGTACTTCAAAAAGTATTGTCACTCTCACCCGGGAACCCAAAAGTAGACCTCGTTACAACCGATGGATTCCTGTACCCGAATCATTACCTCGAAGCAAAAGGAATACTCAACCGTAAAGGGTTTCCCGAAAGCTACGACACCAAGCGTCTGCTTGGATTTCTCTCAGACATCAAGTCTGGAAAGGAATCGGTTTCCGCTCCGGTGTATTCACACCTTGCCTATGATATCATACCCGATGAGCTGCAATGGGTAGTCCAACCCGATGTATTGATCGTGGAAGGTATCAATGTGCTCCAGGTAAATGTCAAAGGTAAACACCGCGGTCCACGGGTGTTTGTATCGGATTTTTTCGATTATTCGATTTACGTGGATGCGGATCCCGAGAACCTGATGGAATGGTATACCCAACGGTTTGAATGGCTGCGTAAGACCGCCTTCCAAAATCCGGAATCTTACTTTCATCGCTATGCAAATCTCAACGAAAAGCAGAGCATCACTACCGCTACGCGCATCTGGAATGAAATCAACAAACCGAACCTTCTAAAGAATATTTTGCCGACTCGCTTCCGTGCCGACCTGATCCTTGAAAAAGGCAGCCACCATTTCGTCAAAAGTATAAAAATTCGGAAAGTTTAGTGGTCAGGATCTGGCAGCCGCCTGCGCAGAATCGTAAGCGATTACCTTCAGATAGAGATCATTGCGAAGCTTCCTCCGCAAACCGGTATCTTTCTTTGTCGTGGTCAATTGAAACTTATAATGCACGAAGTCTTTGCCCACCCCCACAACCTTGAGCTGGGAACTTCCCTGCACCACATCCCCCACATACTGTTCCAAGACCGAAGCAAGCTCCTGCTCCAATGCTTTATGATGGTGTGCATGCGCCAAGGGAAGTTCAAAATCAATGGTCAGTTTCTTGGAGTTCTGGAGTGACTGGTTGATAATATTAACCGTAAACGCCGTGTTGTTCGGGATCAGCACCACATCATCATCGTCGTTTTTGACCATGATATTAGCCAACGTAATGTCCATGATTTTACCCTGGTGCTCACCGATCCGCACGGTGTCGCCGATGGTAAACTGATCAGAAAACATAATCAACAAGCCGCTGATCATATTGGTGATATATTCCCTGAATAACAGTGCAATTGCCATCGCTACGATGGTGATGCTCGTCAAGAATTCTTTCGGGTTAATACCAAACGCCAGCATCAGTCCCAAAACCACGAATACCGCGTTCAACAGGGTAGCAATCTGGGAAATACCCAATATATAGTTGCCCCGTACCCGGTTATTCTTTTTATTTTGCCTCCGGTATAGAGCAATGAAGATAAAGCGGCCGATGGAAACGAGAATGCTTCCTGTCAGAAAGGTGTTTGCACCGTAGGCCATTTGCTCCACGCGGGGATAATTCCGGTATAAATCCACCTCTGCGGCAAACGAATAGGCAATCAATACCCAAAGCACGACTTTCAGGGCGAAAAAAAGCCGGTCGCGCACGGCACGTCTTTTCAGGATATCGGACTCGTTGGTCATGCCGCAAAAATACCCAATTATCGTTAGAATTGACTACATCCGTTCATATACTTGGAAGGTATACCCATAGGCATGTTTTTCATCCGGATCGTGTTCTTCGGCGGAGACAAGCACCCAATCCTGTTCATCCAGATCGGGAAAATAGCTATCACCGGGTGGCTCGGCGTGTACCCGGGTGAGGTATACGCGGTTGGTAAGGGGCAATGCCTGCCGGTAAATCTCCGCCCCTCCCACCACAAACACTTCTCCTTCACCGGTACAACGCGCCATTGCCTCTTCCAGTGAGTGCACCACCTCTGCTCCTTCCAGGACATAATCTTTTTGACGTGTAATAACCAAATTACGTCGGTTGGGCAACGGTTTTCCTACCGATTCATAGGTCTTACGGCCCATAAGGATGGTATGGCCGGAAGTGGTCCTTTTAAAAAACCGCAGGTCATTGGGCAGGTGCCAAAGCAGCTGATTGTCTTTTCCAATGACATTGTTATCGGCGGCTGCTACGATGGCAGATACGAAAGGTTTATTCATATACTACGATTAAACGGCAACGGGTGCTTTGATATGTGGATGGGGTTCGTAGTTAGTCAACTCAAAGTCTTCATACCGGAATGCAAAAATATCGTTGACCGATGGATTGAGCGTCATCGTGGGCAGCGGTTTTGGTTCGCGGCTCAACTGCAGTTGAACCTGTTCGAAATGGTTGCTGTATAGATGGGCATCTCCGAACGTGTGGACAAAATCTGCGGCCTCCATACCGCACACCTGGGCAACCATCAGCGTAAGCAGTGCATAGGACGCAATGTTGAACGGCACACCCAGGAAAATATCGGCGCTGCGCTGGTACAACTGGCACGAAAGCTGTGGCTTCAACAATCCGTTGGCCGGATCTGCGGGAGCTACATAAAACTGGAAGAAGGCGTGGCACGGAGGTAACGCCATGTTTTCAATCTCCGCCACGTTCCACGCGGAAACAATGATCCGGCGCGAATCGGGATTTGATTTTAATTGTTGAATAACCTTTTGGATCTGGTCGATATGCCTTCCTTCGGGCGTGGGCCACGAACGCCATTGTGAACCATACACAGGCCCAAGATTCCCCTGTTCATCCGCCCACTCATCCCAGATGCTCACGCCATTTTCCTTGAGGTAACGGATATTCGTATCGCCTCTGAGAAACCAGATTAGCTCGTGTATAATGGATCGGAGGTGTACCTTTTTGGTGGTTACCAACGGAAATCCGGCCTTGAGGTCAAACCGCATTTGGTAGCCGAAGATGCTGCGCGTGCCCGTACCGGTACGGTCGTGCTTATCTACGCCGTTCTCATACACATATCGCATCAAATCGAGGTATTGCTTCATGGTAAACCCTTCTTTTTTGCCGTAAAGATACATAGATTTCCCCAAAGAAAAAGTCCCGGACGCTAGCGCCCGGGACTACTTATCAACTCACTATTTCGTAGCCGGTTAAACGGCTTCGTCTTCGTATTCCTTGACTTCTTTATGCTCGTATTCTTCAACCATCAGCTCCTCAATGGGCCGGCCTTTTTTATCCAGACCGAAACGGTGAAGGATGTTATCGGTGATCTGATAAATCACCGGAACAACAATCAGCGTCAGGAAGAGCGAACTCAGCAACCCGCCGATGATTACCCATGCCAATCCGTTTTTCCATTCCGCACTCGGGCCGGTTGCGATGGCAATGGGAAACATCCCGAACACCATGGCAATGGTGGTCATCAGGATCGGGCGTAGCCGCGCATGGTTGGCAAGGATCAATGCCTCGCGGGTAGACTTGCCCTCGGCCTTGAGGTGGTTGGTAAAGTCGACGAGGATAATTGCGTTTTTCGCCACCAAACCGATTAACATAATCAGACCCAGTATCGTGAATATGTTCAGTGTATTATTTGTCAATGCCAATGCCAGTAATGCACCGATAATGGACAATGGAATGGAGAACATCACCACAAAAGGATACACGAAACT
Source organism: Parapedobacter defluvii (assembly GCF_014642075.1). GTDB lineage: Bacteria > Bacteroidota > Bacteroidia > Sphingobacteriales > Sphingobacteriaceae > Parapedobacter > Parapedobacter defluvii. The sequence goes on from NZ_BMIK01000032.1 coordinate 20,535, forward strand.
GTCATACAGTGCCACCATGATAAAATACACCAACAGTACCGACGCCAACAATGCGATTCCCAAGGTACCGAATCCCTCGGATTGCTGTTCCATATCACCGCTCCACACATAACTTACCCCGCTGGGTGTCGGGATCTCCGAGAGGTGACTTTCGAGATCTGCCGCAATCGCGCTCACCGGGCGACCGACGACCTGCGATTGTACCTTCACAGACGTACTCTTATCACGTCGTTCCAACTGGCTTGGCCCCGAGCCTTCGTGGATGGAGGCAAACTGCGACAGCCGTACCAATTGGCCCATGCTGTTCGTAAATTGCAGGTTCCGCACGTCATCCACGTTTTTACGGTCATAGTCGTCAAAGCGGATATTGATGTCATATTCGTATTCACCTGAGCGGAACTTACCGTCTGTATTTCCATTAAATGCCGTCTGCATGGTACCTCCCACGGTCTGCAGGTTCAGTCCCAGTGCTGCCATTTTATCGCGGTCCACTTCCACTGTGATTTCCGGGGTACCGCTCTCAACGGAAAGTTTTGCTTCCGAAGTACCGGGTATTTTACGAACACGCTCCAACAGCGCTTCCGCATAGGTCAATACACTGTCCAGATCGGAACCGATCACCACCAATTCCAGAGGAGCCTGTTCGGCGAAACCGACGATGCTGATGGGAACCGTCTTGATTTTTGCACCAACCAGGATCTTTTCCAGCTCACGTTTCAATTTGGCGGCGTAGATGTTGCTCGGATCTTCACGATCTTCGCGCCCCACAAGCTTCACCGTAATCTCCGATTTATAGGCCGTCGCCTGCGTACCCACGAAACCATCGTTCGATTGGCCTACTGTGGTAATCAGCGACACGACTTCCGGTTTGGAAGCCATATATTCCTCGGCTTTCCGCGTCATCTGGTTGGTCTGCTCAACGGATGCATCTTTGGGCATTTCGATCTGAACCAAAAACTCACCACGGTCGCCCTGTGCGAAGAATTCACCGCCGATATAGCCACCTGCCAGCAACCCGAAGGAGGCAAACAGCAATACGGTTACCAATGCCAGCGTGATGAATTTGTGATCAAGCGACCATTTCAATATGCCCGTAATCCAACGGGTAAAACGGTGCAACTGATTTTCAAACCAAAGTACAAACCTTCCGAATATATTTTTATCCGATACCCTTTCCAACTTCCCGTAACGGGATGTGAGCAAAGGCACAATGGTAAACGATGCCACCAAACTGAGTAATGTGGCAATCACGACCACTACACAGAACTCGCGAAGGATATCGGAAACCATACCGGTACTGATGGCAATGGGCAAAAACACCACCACAATAACCATCGTAATGGAAATAACGGTAAACCCGATTTCCTTGGCGGCATCATAGGAAGCACGAACTTTATTTTTCCCCATCTCCATGTGCCGGTAGATATTTTCGATCACCACGATTGCGTCGTCCACCAGGATACCCACCACCAACGACAGGCCAAGCAAGGACATCAGGTTCAGCGTATAGCCGAAGAGATTGATCCCGATGAATGTCGCAATCAACGAGGCGGGAATGGCAACCATGACAATCACCGCGTTCCGTAAACTGTGCAGGAAAAACAACATCACGACGGCTACCAGTATAACGGCCAGGAACAAGTCAAAAATTACCGAGTTGGCCGACTCCAACGTATACGTAGAGCTATCATTGGCTATCTCGATTTTCAACCCTTCCTTCTCGTAGGTGTTCATCAATTGGGCGATGATTTCCTGCGTACCGCGGCTCACCTCCACCGCATTGGCATCCGATTGTTTCAATACCTGGAGCAGCAATGCACTGCGTTGGTTCACGCGGGCAATCTTTTCAACATCCTTTTGGGTATCCTGCACATCCGCGATATCACGGATGCGCACTTGCGCACCCGATTCAGTAGTCGCAATAACCAGGTTACGTAATTCTTCTACAGATTTGTATTTACCCGCCAAACGCACGAGGATATCCTGGTTTTGCGTTTTTACACTCCCCGTGGGGAAGTCCAAATTGGACGTGAGGATCGCCTGCTGAACCTGCAGGATGGAGAGTCCGTATCCTTCCAGTTTGGAAGCGTCAATGCTGACCTGGATTTCACGCTCCTGCCCACCGATGAGGTTTACCTGTGCCACTCCGGGCACACGCGACAACACCGGCTGGATGCGCTTATCGACCAAGTCGTAAAACGCGGCGCCATCCATGTTGCCCGTAGCCGCCAACGATACAATGGGTAGATCGTCCATCGAAAACTTGGCCAATGACGGTGCCTCTGCATCGTCAGGGAGCTCCGACAGGATGGCATTTACCTTCCGCTGGGCATCATTGAGCGCATAGTCGACGTCCGTCCCACTATTCAGTTCAATAATCACCAGAGACAGACTCTCAAAAGAGGTCGCATCCAGCTTTTTGATATTCTCCAACGAAGCTACCGCATCCTCAATTTTCTTGGTTACGGTATTTTCCACTTCACTTGGCGACGCCCCGGGATAAATGGTGGAAATGGACACCACGCTGGGTGTAAACTTGGGGAGCAACTCGTAGTTCAACGAGAAATAGCTCATGATGCCAAGCAAAGTCAGCACGGTGAATACCACGATGACAATGGATGGGCGTTTTATCGATATTTCTGCTATCTTCATGATTTGAGATATGAGATGTTAGACATCAGATTCAAGACGTTATCCATTAGCGGTTCGTTGTTGAATCAACCTGTGCCTGCACTTTTGCCCCGTCAACCAGGTTGATCTGCCCGCTCGTGATGACGGTCTCTCCTTCTTCAAGGCCCCGCAGTATTTCCACCTGCTCACCGAAAATACGTCCGGCTACGACCTGACGGATTGCTGCGGTGCTGTCACCTTCAAGCGTATACACCTGATTGCTGTTAACACCGCCAACAAAGGAGCCCCGGGGGATCAGGATGGTCGGATCCTGTTGGGGAAATTTGAAGTGTGCCGTCGCATACATACCTGCCTTAAGCTCAGAAGCCGCGCTGTTATCCACGGTGATTTCTACCGGATAGTTCAGCGTATTGTCTGCTTTGGCAGCGATAAAGCTGACCGTACCATTGAATTCCTTATCGGGGAAAACACTGCTTACGATGGTAACTTTATCACCAACCTTCAGATTCACCACCTGGGTTTCGTTGGCCGTTACTTTCAGCTTCAGCTGCGATAGGTCTACGATTTCAAAAAGGTCAGTACCGGGCGATAAGTATGCACCTACTTCGATGTCACGGCGATTGACGATACCGTTGATCGGCGATTTGATATTTGCATCCTGTACACGGCGGTTGGCCTGTTGCAACCTGACTTCGGCGTTGCGCAGTTGTAATTCGATTTCATCCAATTGTGCACGGGTTACGCCACCGGTTTCAAAAGAACTTTTGTAACGTCCATAATCCGTCTTCAACTTTTGAAGTGCATCTTCAGCCGCTTGTTTGTCGAGATTGATGATCTCCGGATCAACCAATGCCAGCACCTGACCTCTGGTGACACGAGATCCTTCTTTCACCTGAATACGTGTAACGCGACCACTGACTTCCGATTTAAGAAGCAGATCCTGATTTGCTGCAAAGTTACCATTAGCCGAAAAATCAAGCACCAGGGGTTGGCGGCTCACCTTGGCAGCTTTCACCACGATGGCTCCGCCCGTCTGAGCTACTACAGCGGTCTTTGCTTCATTTTCCGCCTTATTTTTGCTTAATACCCATCCGATAAGGGCCAACACCCCTAAGACAACGACGATGGTAATGATGATTCGTTTCATTCGTAAATAATTTGTTTTTTTAGTGCCTCATGGAACCTGCATTTTCATCGCCTTTTGCGTCTGGCGCTGACATGGCAGGTTTCATTTGTATAAATTGATGATGATATTTATTCGTTTATTAATGATTTAATTTGTCCGTTTGATTTTTTTAACTGTATCTCGGCTATTTTGTAGTTTAACAACGCCTGCGTGTAGCTGTTCTGAGCTTGCGTGAGCGCATTTTCAGTATCAAGCAAGTCGGTCAATGCCGCCAAACCGTTGTTGTAGTTGTTTTGTGTGCTTTCATACACCTCCTGTGCCAGCTGCATGTTTTCCCGTTGTGAACGGATGGTGTTTAACGCGTTCTTCAATTGTATTTTTGCATTTTCGTTTGCCAGATTAAGTGATTGCTTCATGTTAAACAAATCCTGTTCAGCTTTCAGGTAATCAACTTTGGCTTTCCCCATACGTGCACGTGTTGCAAAACCATTGAATATTGGTATGCGGAGATTCAATCCCACAACAGCAGCGCCGAAAGTCGCTGCAATGGGACTTTCTGAATTCTTGTACAAATAGCCGAACCTATCTGTCATCGTTGTATAGTTATAATTACTAACCAAAGACAACGTAGGAAAATATTCAGCTTTATTTGCCTTATACTGTAAATCCAACAATTCCAATTGTTTATTCAACAATTGCAACTCGATCAGACGGTCCAAGCGGCTACTGTCTTCTGCAAAGTCTCCTAATTCTGGAATTTCTTTCAGTTCTTCTTCTGCCAGTGTTATTTGTGTTTCAATGGGCATACCCATCGAAAATTTCAATTGATTTTCCAGAAGGGATACACCGTTGATTAATTCCTCCCGCTGATTTTCGAGATTCGTAATGTTTACCTTGATACGGTCTACATCTATCTTTTTTGCCAATCCATTTTGATATTGATTGGAGACAATCTCATTGATTACGCGGATATTTTTAAGATTGGTATCTATGACGCTCAACTGTTCGCGGTTTACCAGAATCTGATAATAATTGGATGCTACGGTTTCGATAACCTGCTCTTCCGTCATGTTGGCAGCTAAACGATAATAATCACTCGTCGCCTGAGCGGCCTTCAGCCCCGTAAACACCTGTTGATTGAAAACCTGTTGACTTAATTGAGCTCCGAATCTCGAATCCCACGGCTGACCGATGGTTACGGATTGTCCCGCAAACACCAACTTACCGATTACTGGGTTGTAATTCAATGCTGCCGAACCCTCGACCTGGGGAAGAGCATTCGCCCTGACTTCGGCCACCTGATGTTTTCCTCCCTCTACATCGAGGTATGCCTTTTTGATGGATTCATTATTTTCCAACGCATATTGCAATGCTTCCTTTAAGGTAAGTGGTTCCTGAGCCGACGCGGCATGGATGCCCCATAAACCAACGATAGCCGCTGTTAGGATTTTCCGTATATTCATGTTCAATATATTCATATGATGTTGTTTCAAACTATCTTTTAATGCCATTGATAAAGATGGTAGCAGCTTGTTTCTGTTTTTCAATGATTGCCAGCAATTCATCGCGATCGATCAACGCATGTGGAACGGCCCGATCGCAAAACATCGCAAGCCCCCGTATCATGGCAATGTACAATTCTGACGTAGATGTAACATCAAATGTTACAAGCTCTCCACGATCGATTCCCTTTCTGAATATTTTTGAAATCACCTCCACTTCACGGCGAAACATCTTACTTGAAAGCTGTACCCACTTTTCATCGCTTATGTTCATTTCTTGTAAATTGAGGACGAGCATGTAATATTTTTCAAAATATTCCTTTTTTATATCCAGCATGCGGACAAGCAAGCTCAGCGTATCCGTAATGGTATCCAACGCGTGGTTGATGGTTACATCGCTTTCTTCTAAGATCTGGTAAACGATTGCTTCTATCAACGAAAACTTATCCGGAAAATAATAATACAAATTTGCCTTCGATAACTTTAAATCATCTGCGATTTCACTCATCGTTGTCTTTGCGATACCGAAATGGGAAAACCGCCTCAATGCTGCACCAATAATCTGATCTCTTTTATCATCCACCATGCTGTTTTTACCTTTCTACCATTTGACTATTTTCAAAAATTGGTCAAAAGTAAAAGTTCATCTGCACTTCACCAAAAAAATCATGCCTAAGACTGATTATCGAATCAGGTTATGACACAATATTTACAAACCCAACAAGGGGACAAAGAAAAACAAGGGCTGTGACAACCTTATGGCGGGGTTACCGGGCAAATGTCAGTTCATTTTGAAATACTTTTGCGTATTTGCGTTTATCCAACTTGTATAGCCTCGCTGCGCGATAGGAAACACCTCGCTGAAATTCAGGCAATTCTTTTAATATATTATAATTGAGCATCTTCTTTCGGAAGTTGCGCTTATCTAATTTCCGCCCCCATATGGCCTCGTACAGTTGCTGCAACTGGGTAAGTGTAAACTTCTCAGGCAATAATTCAAAGGCAATCGGGCTGTAACTTATTTTGCGTCTAACTTTCGAAATACTTTTATCAATGATATGCCGGTGGTCAAATGCCAGTTCAGGTAAGTTATTCAGGGGATGCCAAACTGCCTGGCGGGCATAGTCGGTAATGGGTTCTGGCTGACTTTTTAGATCATCCAACCGCAACAAGGCATAATAAGCTACCGTGATAATGCGGCCCTGTGGATGTCGTTTTAAATCACCAAACGTATACAATTGTTCCATGTAGATTCCTCTTAATCCCGTGTGTTCATATAATATGCGTTTAACCGCATCGTCTATGGTTTCATTGTGCTCCACAAAGAAACCGGGAAGCGCCCACCATCCTTTAAACGGGTATTCGTTCCGCTCAATAAGCAACAGCTTCAGTTCGCCTTCATGAAAACCGAAGATCACGCAGTCGGTGGTAAACGTGGATTGTAAGTGTGGTAAATTTGATTGCAATGTGCTGGCTATTTGTTCCCTAATTGATTTTAATTTGTTAAATTTGCTCACTTAAACCATTCAAGTTGAAAAAATAAATCTTGAAAAAATTTAATAGTGTAGCAAATACACACTATATTCGTGCTGCTAATTTACAAAAGATTATTAAAAAAGTGCAAAGCATATCAAAAGTAGGAATATTTACTTCTGGCGGAGACGCACCCGGTATGAATGCCTGCATCCGGGCGGCAGTACGTACAGCATTGCATGCCGGCAAATCAGTGACGGGCATCTACCAGGGTTATCAGGGGATGATTGATGCCAACTTCCAGGAAATGAACAGCCGATCAGTGAGCAACATCATCCAGATGGGAGGCACCATTCTCAAAACGGCAAGGTGTGATGTATTTCGTACACCCGAAGGCCGGAAACAAGCCTACCACAACCTAAAAAAAGCAGGTATTGACGGACTGATAGCCATAGGTGGAGACGGGACCTTTACGGGGGCGGAAATCCTTTCACGGGAATATGATATTCCAATTATCTGCATACCGGGCACAATTGACAACGATTTATATGGCTCCGACTTCACGCTTGGCTACGATACGGCTACGAATACAGTGATTGAGGCGATTGATAAAATACGGGATACGGCAGCCTCCCATGATCGGCTCTTTTTCGTGGAGGTAATGGGTCGGGATTCGGGCTGTATTGCCTTGAATGCGGGCATTGCGGGCGGTGCTGAAGCAATCCTGCTACCCGAAAAATCAACCGCCATCGAAAAACTCTGCACCCAACTGGAAAGTGCAGCGAAAAGCAAAAAATCGTCTACCATCGTCATCGTAGCCGAAGGAGAAGAAAACGGAGGAGCGTATAATGTAGCCAAGGAAGTAAAATCAAGGTTTAATTTTTACGACACCAAAGTAACCATTCTGGGGCATTTGCAGCGCGGAGGTTCACCCAGCAGCTTCGACCGCGTACTGGCCAGTAGGCTCGGATTTGCCGCGGTAAGACACCTGCTAGCCGGAGAAACCCGGGTGATGGTAGGACTGTGTGGCAATGAAATTAAAACCACGCCGCTTGAAGAGGTACTGAATAAAAAGGTATACAAGCTAAGTGAAGATATGCTTGAAATGATGGATGTATTGTCAATATGATCGCAGTGGTATTCAGCGGTTCAAGATTCTCTGACTGGCGGTTGGCAGATAAAGGAAAAATCGTCACCGGCTTCCGGATGATGGGAATCAATCCCTACCTCCATGACGAGCGTTTTATTCTCCAACTGCTCAACAAAAGCAACAACCTGATCAATTATGCAGAACAGATCAGGCGGATTTATTTTTTCGGGGCAGGATCTTCTTCACCGGAACGCAAAGATAAAATAGCAGCCGTATTAAAGCAGTTTTTCATCCATGCGAAGGTAACTGTGGATCACGATGTAAAAGCATCCGCGCTCTCCACCTTAGGCGATGAAAAAGGACTGATCGGCATCTTGGGCAGTGGGTCCAATGCGGCCTATTTCAACGGCAAACGAACGGCTGACAATAACTTTGGACTTGGCTACATCCTAGCCGACGAAGGATCCGCTAACTGGATTGGACGCATGCTGCTGAAAAGCTTTCTTAATGAGACCATGCCCGACGATCTCCGGGAAAAGTTTGTAGAGCGATATCCGCTTGACCGGAAAATCATTCTGGACAAAGTATATAATCAGGTCAACCCTACCCTCTTTCTGACCTCATTTGCCGATTTTGTCATGGAAAACCACAAACATCGGTTCATCAAAAAGATCATTCATCGGGGCTTTAAGCTATATATAGAAACCTATCTCCTACCCTTAATCAAACAACACCCTAATATGGCTGTTAACTTTACAGGAAGCGTAGCAGCAGGTTACGAAGAATGGCTGCGGGAGGTTGCGCATGAATACGATATTACAATCGGTGCGGTCATCCGTGAACCGATTCATAATTTAATGAAATACTATTTAAATAAAAATTAATATAAAATGAAAATTGGAATCAATGGATTCGGCCGCATAGGCCGTCTGGCATTCAGGGCAGCAGTAAATCGCCCGGGTGTTGAAATTGTTGGAATCAACGACCTCGTAGACCCGGATTACATGGCGTACATGCTGAAATATGACTCAACTCACGGAAAATTCGATGGTACCGTCGAAGCAAAAGATGGTAACCTTATCGTCAATGGTAAGACGATCCGCGTGACGGCTGAAAAAGATCCGGCAAATCTAAAGTGGAATGAAGTAGGTGCCGAAGTGATCATCGAATCTACCGGCTTATTCCTAACGAAGGAATCGGCTCAGAAACATATAGACGCGGGGGCCAAAAAAGTTGTCATGTCTGCGCCTGCAAAAGACGATACGCCTACGTTTGTGATGGGTGTGAACCACAAACAACTGAAACCTGAGCAAACAATCGTATCCAATGCTTCGTGTACTACCAACTGTCTAGCTCCGCTCGCCAAAGTACTTAACGACAAATTTGGCATTATCGAGGGATTGATGAGCACCATCCACGCGGTTACGGCGACACAGAAAACAGTAGATGGCCCGTCTGTGAAAGACTGGCGGGGTGGACGGGGTGCTTACCAAAATATCATCCCTTCATCCACAGGTGCTGCAAAGGCCGTCGGATTGGTATTACCAGAATTAAAAGGCAAATTGACAGGTATGTCTTTCCGCGTACCTGTGCCCGACGTATCTGTGGTTGATCTTACCGCTCGGTTGGAAAAACCCGCTACTTATGAAGAAATCAAGCAAGCATTCAAAGAAGCTTCCGAAGGTGAACTGAAAGGCATTCTCGGTTATACTGAAGATGATGTTGTATCGGAAGATTTCCGCGGAGATGCGCGTACTTCGATTTTCGACGCCAAAGCGGGAATTTCACTGAATGACAACTTTGTCAAGGTTGTGTCCTGGTACGATAACGAATGGGGTTACTCCAATAAGTTGGTTGACCTCGTTGAATTGGCAGGCAAAATCTAATCATATTTGCCAATAGACTGCTAACAAAGAAAGGCTGTTTCAAAATAACGAAACAGCCTTTTATCTTTAACAGCCCTGATGTACTGATATAAATCCACCCATGCCTGAGTTACTGGGGCACAGATCCCAACACTCACTCAATGGGCAGGTTATGGAGTTTGAGGAACGATAACTTGTCCCAATAGCCACGCTGGAACACGATCTTGCCACCCTGTACCTGAAAAAAACCGCAACCACGCAAACCCAGAGGATCTCTCCATTCCAATATCGCCCATTCCCCATCCTCGAATAGATGCTCGGGAATGCAGGTCATGTCGGCTGTATCAAATTCACGAGCAAACATTTCCCGGATCGCCTCCTTGCCCTTCACCGGTTTGTTGGCCACCTGATGGTTAATTGCATCGGGTGCATACAGTTCTGCGATTGCACCGGCGTCCGCCCGGTTGAATGCTTCTATCCATTTTTCTATCACTGCTTTCGGTGTCATTGGGTTGGTAGCAAAAATCTTCAAGTTCCCGGATGGTTATGGGACAAAGATAGCAAAATTGACTGTGAAAGAGACTAAGGTTCGTTAAACTAACAATTAAGCCCGGGCTGCCAATAAAAATGTCCTTGCCCGTTGTTGCCTGAGTACCAGTACTTCTTCTGCCCGCCAACATTGACATGTGATCGCAAGACCCGTCTAAGGTCATATGGATTACTGTTCAGCGGCGACAAATCGGCAGCAATGCGTATCTTTAACGACCCACAAAGAAAAGGTGGTAACAGCAAATAAGGAATATCCATTTATGAAATCGCTGAAATTAACCAAGAGTTTCCAACGTATTCTTTTATATGGAACTGTATTGGCAGTGCTGGTCTTTTTTCTGAAATGGGTGCAATGGAATTTTCTGATCATCGACAACGCTATTGACATCTATATTGGCGTCATTGCCGTCCTTTTCTTGGTGCTTGGTGTCTGGATAGCCAACCAGATGATCAAATCCAGGACCGTCATCGTAGAGCGGAAAGTTCCCGTCAGCACTCCCAGAACAGTCTTCATTAACGAAGATACCCTCAGGGAATTAGCTATCAGCAAACGGGAATATGAGGTGCTGCAACTCTTGGCAAAAGGGCATACCAATGCGGATATAGCGACCGAATTATTCGTTTCGCTGAGCACGGTTAAAACCCATGTTTCGAATCTTTTTCAGAAATTGGATGTAAAAAACAGGACGCAAGCCATTACAAAGTCTAAAGAGCTGAACATCATCCCTTAACCACGCCTCGTACGAACGTATGATTTCAGGGTATTGAGCTGAATTTCATCCTAAAGTATGAACGGAACCCTGATTACCACCGTTATATTTGCTCTCGAAATCAAACGACAAAAAAATGAAAAGGAACATCTTGTTATTCGGATCAATCATCGGGGGTATCCTGTGTGCCAATATGATCGTCATGGTCAACATGATGTACAGTGACACCCACTTCAAGGGGAATGACGTTGTTGGCTATGCGGCAATGATCATCCTGTTTTCGCTTATTTTCTTCGGTGTTAAGAACCATCGAGACAAACAGCTCGGTGGTTATATCTCATTCGGCAAGGCTTTTAAAATGGGGAGCCTCATTGCATTGGTGGGAGCAACTTTATATGTTGTGGTCTGGTTGTTCTATTATTACCTCTTTGTCCCCGACTTTATCGATGTGTACACCGACTATGTCCTCACGACCTGTGCGCCAGAAGATATAGAGACCAAGACCGCCCAAATGGCTGACTTCAAGGAAATGTACAAAAATCCGCTGTTTGTCATCCTGATTACCTATTCAGAAGTATTGCCCGTCGGATTAGTTGTTGCTCTTGTGAGTGCGTTGCTGTTGAAAAGGAAGCAGTTTGAAAAATCGTTGTCTTAAATTTCATCGCCTATCGTCTTCTTTACCAAAAGAACTCCGATGGCTTTGTTACGGCAAAGATCCCGACAATATCTATGGAACAAAATAAAATTCCCGGAGCCTATTTAGACCCGGGAATTCATGCATTCTCAAAAAATAGCGGGCTATTGTTTGTTCTTTGCCGCCGTCACCGCATTGCGGATGTCCTGTGCCAAGGCTTTTACCTTTTGTAGCCCGGTGCGGACACGGGTACCGGCAGCATTGTTTCCTTTTTCGTAGAACTTAACCGCGTCATCCTCGATGGAAGCGATCAATGTTTTCAATTCGTTGTACTTTTCCATTTAATAAAATTTAACAGTTGATGATTGATCTTATAACGTGATTATCGTGGTTTTATTTCAACGTATACAGGAATTACCCTATCCTCTGCCCAAAATATGCAGTGTTTGGGTATCGCGCATATTTTCAAAGTACTTATCAAATACGTTCTAAAAAGCCGGATCCATACCTGGCAATACCAAAAAGAGCTCATGCAGAACCGGCCCAGGGCCACTTAAGGAGATTTTCTGCGATGCTGACTGTTCAGCTTCAGCTCGCCCACTTTTACTCCGTCATCCCGCAGCATCGCCAACTCCAAAAGATTAGTGTCAGCGGTCACTGTTATTACGGTTCGCCTGGTTTCGAGCGGTCCCCCGCCGATAACCAGTGGATAATGATGTTCTTCATTGATTGGATGAATACCATAACGATGGGTATGTCCACAAATCAACAGGTCAATTTTCCCCTTATTAAACAAGGGGTTAAACAATTCCCTACAGTGCATAGTGCCGTGCCAGTCGCCCGATTCAAAGGTAGGAATGTGCATAATTACTACCCGGAAGGGTGCTTGTTGATATGCCGTCGTTTCTATTTCCGCTGCCAGCCACCTAGCCTGTTCTTCCCGGTAAACATCAAAAGCAACCAATCCCTGGTAGGCCTCATGGCTGTCCTCTTTGTCTTCGCCCGTATCCAGCACAATAAAATGCACCGGGCCCTGCCTGAAAGAGAAATAGTAACGGTTGTCGGGGTTTTCAAAATAAAGTCCATGCTGGCGGGCAAAAACACCCCGGTTTTCATGGTTTCCCCGGGTGAATAAAAAAGGAGTGGTCGTGCTGAATAATTCGCCCAGCGGATTCAACAGATGATCAATGATTTGCTGCTGGTCGGTTTCAAAGTCGAACATGTCGCCATTGAGAAAGACCATATCCTGGGAAAATTCATTGACCAACGATAAAAGATGGGAAAAAGATGCAGGACGGTCGTGAATATCATTCAACACGATCCAAGAAACCTTTTCCGCCTTTGGATCGGGTGTGGTAAAGTAAAACCATTCACTATCCTGCCGGTCCCCCCAACTCATCTTGTAAGGCTCGAACGCAAGGATCTCTCTGGAAGACACCCGGTAACCATATTTTTTACCGGGTGTCAGCCCTTTGAGGGTAATCCGGTTGATCAGATTGTATGCATCGACCAATCCCAGGTCGGCATGTACAGCTTTCTGTGTTGGCTTCTCTTCCCCGTATTCCACCCAGCCTGCACAGGGCTTTCCAGTAATCCACATAATCGTGCACGAAGTGGGGCTTAGGTTCTGGATGTAAGGCTTGGTTACGAACAAATATAGATGTGATTGACCATCTGATAATGACGTCAGAGGGATGTTACAGTTTTTCAGATAACGGATTGATTTCGTGATACAAAATCGCTCCAACACTTCGCGCTTTGAACTTTTGAGGGTTCAGCGCGGTGTTGGGGCTTATGTGTTTAAATTTCAAGGCTGATTCCATTCTTTGTACAGCAACAGATATATGCCAAATAAGCTAATTGCGAATACAAATCGATTAAGCCCTTAAAACGCTTTTGGTCTAGGAAAATCTTATCCAATGTTTCATTCGGCTGATAGCAAAAAATTTCAATATTTAATTCGGGATGTGACTCGAATTTCTTTTCAAGATTGGAGAGGCGGGAATAATTGTGAGTAATGCAGTTTCTACATAGTCTCAGACTATGCAAGATATGGATGAATGGTGTTTTTGCGATTTTGAGAGAGTGTAAAATGAACTGTGTCAAGATTAGTAAATAAGTATTAATTTTAGACATAGTAATTATGGAGATCAGAGAAACGGA
>NZ_BMIK01000033.1 GCF_014642075.1 Parapedobacter defluvii
AATATCTGGTAGTGCAATCCGAAAAAATGAAAATAATATATTAGGTTTGAAATTAGTTGTCCAACAAAAGGGCAGTATCATATATTGATGTCAAATCGCTTCAGGAGCAAACCAACACGTCCCGCAAAACGCTGGAAAGAGCTTTTATGAATTATCTGGGTGTTCATCCCAAAATATATACCCGTATCGTTCGTTTCAATGCCATAAAGAATATTCTCGACCACGCGGCTTTCGATGGTAATCTTACCACACTTGCACTGGATTTTGGCTTTTATGACAGCTCCCATTTTATTGCGGATTTTAAAGCATTTTCAGGAGTTACGCCTCATAACTACTTAAAGACCATACCGCTCAATCTGGTCGTTAAAGACTTTTAGATACATTTTGTCCCTTTTCTCCTATTTTAAAGTTTATAGCTATAATAATTTTGGTATTGTAAACAAGATATACCGATGATCTTATTCTGGTTATAGCCAATTCCTGTTCAATTTTCATTGGTCTATGTTGTTTGATTACTATCAACTCTATAAAAATGATTATGAACAGATTGAAATTACTTTACACAGCATTTTTCCTTGGCATATTTAGCCTTGCAAATGCGCAGACGGACACAACGATTGCAACGTCCGCTCAAACTGAATATTCAGGGTTTCGTGTTTCCGTACGGGGTGGATACGACTTTCCATCCATAAAATTTAAAGAAACCACCCCCTTTCTGGACTACAAGGGTGGGCTGGACGCAGGGATTTCCGTGGATTATTACTGGAGCTGGTTCGGGATAGGGGCTGATCTGGATTACATACGGAACAAGCCCGAAAATACATTTCCCACTTCGGGATACAGCGATCCCTACGAATATCCCATTACCAAATTCGACCTGATAGAAAATAAAATCACAAGGATATTCTATGGAATAGGTCCCGATTTTCGGTTTCTCCAAACTCCGAAATCTGATTTTGAGCTGAAACTGCGTGGCGGATTATCGTCTGTACAGGGCGGTGAAGTACAGCTGACAGGACAGGCAGACAATCCACAGGCATACGCACCTATTCTGCTCAACTATCACGGTGGTTTTTATGGGAAGGAAAATGTATTTGCCGGAAAAGCCTCATTGCAATACAACTATTTCTTTAGCCGTAATATAGGTTTACATATTGGAGGCTATTATCTGTACCATAGCAAAGTGTATGACCAGAAAGGAAGTACCAACAATTTTACAAGCGGTTATATGCCTATCAGCTATTCGGGAGATGTGGGAAAAGTTTCCGATCCGGATGACCTCATCAAACGGATAGATCCAGTACAGGATAAAGTACAGTCTTTTGGTGTTTTCGCCGGATTGACTTTCAGGTTTAATAAAAAAGTAAAAGTAGTTGAAGAGCCTAAAGGCGTCATTCCTGCTCCGGTAGAATGTGTGATTGTAGTAACTGCAAAAGACAAATACACCGGCGAGATTATTCCAAATGCCCAGATAACGTTGCTTGACGGAGCCGGTAATACGATAAAAAGTGCGACCACCGATGCTTCGGGCGTAACCACTTTCAACGGTATGACAAAGGGTAACTATACCGTTGCGGGAAGCTATCAAGGCAAGATGTTGGAAGGAAACCTGATTGCTGATACAGAATTTGGCGATTGCACCACAACAGGCGGCATCCGAAAAGATGTTCTGCTGAATAATGAAAACTACATCGTTATGGGCAAAGTGGTGAACTGTAAAACATCAGAGCCGATCAGTGATGCTTCTGTAATCGTTAAGAACAACAAAACAGGAACCACCGAAACCTATACATCCGATACCAAAGGTGAATTTTCTTTTACAGCACAGCCTAATACTACTTATACCATTTATGGTAAAAAAGCCAATTACCTGTCACAAAACATAACGGTAAAAACTTCGGACTATAACAGAGCCAAGTCACAGTATATCCAGATACAGATCTGTATGGACAAGGTGGACTGCAACGATGCGATTGTGCTGAAAGACATCCTGTATGATCTGGATAAATCATTTATCCGCGAAGATGCCAAACCGGAGCTTAACCGATTAGTACAGTTTATGAAAGACAATCCGGAAGTACGTGTAGAATTATCCTCACATACCGATAGCCGTGGTTCTGATGCCTATAATATGAAGCTGTCCCAACGCAGGGCACAGGCAGCCGTAGATTACATCATTTCGCAGGGAATAGCCAAATCCAGACTGATCGCAAAAGGCTATGGCGAAAGCAAGCTACTCAACAGATGTGCCAACGGCGTAAAATGTACCGAAGAGGAGCATCAGCTCAACAGAAGAACAGAAATGAAAGTAGTCTGTCCGGACAGTAAATAATTTTTAACAGCACCATACCTGCGAAAACAGCAGGTATGGTGTTTAACAACTTAAACTTTTAAAATCCAATAGAAATGATGAAAGCAGCAAATAAAACAAACTATATCCTGTGCTTCCTGATAAGTGTTGTACTGTTTACATCCTGTTCTAAAGACCGTGATGATGATACGGAGCCTATGAATACGAAAATTGAAGTAAGTGCAACTAAAATTAACACTGCCGTGCATAACCCCAATGTAAGCATGGCAACTATGGGATATAACGACAATACGTTTTATGTACTTGATGTTGAAAATGGAAAATCTTTTCCGGCAGGCACTTCACCCTTTATGGCGTATGACGTGGTACAAAACACGTGGACCAAGTTATACATTCCAAGCTTTGTTACAGAGAACACAGATTACGGGGTAGGCAAGCTCGTTTACCGGGTTGCAAACAACGCTATTTACAGTATGTATTACGGCAATGAAATGCTGGTGTACGCCACTTCAAAATATCCCGTTGCCGGTATGCGGAACCAGTGGTATAAAGACCCTATCCCCGCAACCTGCCGAACCCAATACGGCACCTATACCTATGGCGGCGGTGCCATATATACGCTGGGGAATATCGATGGCAAGGTAGCGATAAATGTGTTGGGAACAGACTGGAAACAGCTCACAAAACTGAATGAAAAATGGACAGCGACACCGTACCGTAACTCCCTCTTTTACAATAAAAAAATATACGCTTTGGCAGTGGATGATACACCAAGCAGCGATCAGATACTTGGTTATATCTACGATACCGAAGCTTTGACGGTAGAAAAAATAGCTGTCCCGTCTTATCTTCATACGCAACAAATCCATAATGCAAATCACCAGCTGGCAGTTTATAAAGACGTACTGTTGGTGCTTCACCCCACCTGGAAAGCAAGTTCAGGTACCGTTCCCAATAAATACTCAATAACAGCTTTTAATATCAAAACCAAAGTATGGTGCGATGCCCCTGTTGACCTGCCTGATGATTTTTTAAATGAAGGAGCAAATCTCTTTGTTACCGAAACCGGTAAAATATACGCCGCCGGTATAAAGAACAACAATTTTGCTTTGTATGAATTACAGCTTCGGCTACCTGATGGCTGGTAAGCAGCTGTACAGATACCGGCTTTATCATTACATGAATTAATCTAATAATAACCTATTAAATATCGACCGAAATGAATTATATAACATCCTTATTATCCATACTGCTTTTTATATCCTGTTCTGCAAAAGATAACGAACCAGATCCATCCACTTCAAATATAAAGATCATGAATAGTTCAGCTTATTTCGCATCCTCATTTTTTATAGATGAAAGCCACCATCTTTACGTTTGTGGCAACAACAGTTATAACCAGTTAGCTTATGCACAGGCTTCATCGCAATACCTTCCGCTAAAAACGATGGACGATGTCAGCCAGGTTGCACCTGGAGAATACCATACATTGATCCTTAAAACCGATAAAACCCTCTGGGTAGTCGGTAGCAATGATTATGGACAGTTAGGCACAGGAAATACCAACAATTTAGGTACGCCTAAGCAGATTGCCGAAAATGTGATCGCTATGGCTGCCGGTAAAAACTTCAGTTTTTATATTAAAAGCGACCATACGCTGTGGGCAATGGGCAATAACGTGTTTGGGCAGTTGGGCAACGGCAATACCGAATATCAATATACCCCCGTAAAAGTGATGGAAAATGTGCAGGCTGTGCAGGCTGCAACGGCACATACGCTGATACTGAAAACCAACGGTACGCTTTGGGCATGCGGTAATAACAGTGCATATCAGCTGGGCGACGGAACGGATAAGCACAAAAGCACGCCTGTAAAAATAGCCTCCGGCGTGGTGCAGATGAGTGCCGGCAACCAGTTTTCGGTTTTTGTAAAATCCGATGGCAGCCTGTGGGGCGTCGGTTTTGACGGTGCCGGGCAATTGGGCGATAACAGCACCTATACGGTTCACAACCCTAAACAGATACTGAACGACGTTGCAGAAGCCGCCACCGGCTACGGGCACACACTGGCATTAAAAACCGATGGTACGTTGTGGGTTGCCGGACTGAATGATTTCGGACAATTAGGAAACGGTAATGCCGGCAATATGGGACGTTTTGAATGGGTACTGAAAGACGTAACCAGCATCAGTGCAGGTAGCTCTCATTCCATCGCGATAAAAAAAGACGGTTCGGTGTGGACTACCGGAAGCAATGGCAGCGGCCAGTTGGGGACCGGAACAGGATTGAGTGACAGAAATCATTTTGAACAGGTGAAATTTTAAAAATATATGATATGAAGAATTTTGGAATTAAAAATATAGTATGGATAGGCTTAATGATACTAAGTTTATCAACAATAACAGGATGCTCCAAAGACGATGACACACCGGAGCAACCTAAAGTAGAAGCAATTGTTTCGCAGTTTGGCTGGTATCGCTTTAACCCCACAAGTGATCTGAAGTTCTATGAAGCCCGGGTAGATGAGTTACTTATGGAAAACAATGACCATGAGCTGGATGTTTTTCCAATCGATGAAGTTGTAAGCAAAGAAACCATCGCCAATGCAGAGGTATTGGTATATGTATCCAAAGTAGATTTGAGTGCAGCTTCTTATCCACGCACATTCCACAGGTTGCTCTATACTGCAGGCACAAAAAAAATATCGGTAACCAATAAAGGTGGAGTCCTGCTGTTAACTGCCAGTTTTAACCCCTATGCGGAGCCTTATAATGAAGAATATTATTTCAGCGTCATCATTCTGCCCAAAGGCTACAAATTACCCGGAAATCTGAATTTAGATAATTTTGATGAGGTAGCTGCTCATTTTAAGATCGACAAAAATTTTGATTTACTCTCCTAACAACATTTGGGAATTTTTGTAAATGAATAGGTATGAACAGAAGGACTTTTATTAAAAACACAGTCTTAGCTTCGGGAACTTTGTTTATTCCCGATTGGCTGAACGCAATGCCCCCGGTTGCTGAAAATGTACAGGTAGTCATTATCGGTGCGGGGTTTTCGGGATTGGCGGCAGCCTATCAATTGCATAAAAAAGGAATTTCCTTTGTGGTGCTGGAAAGCCGAAGCCGCATTGGCGGACGTGTTTTTTCTCATCAGATGACCGATAATTTAGTGGTTGAATTAGGCGGTGAATGGATAGGAAATTCGCACACCCGTATGCAAGAGCTTTGCGATGAATTTAAATTGCCTTTGGAAAACAACCAATTTGATACACACCTGATTTATAAAGGCGGATACAGCCCTGCTGGAACGTGGGATTACAGCCCGCAATGGAAACAGAAGTTTGAGCAGCTGCTAAAGGATTACCGGCAGATGGGCGAGGCAGATAAACATGCATTGGATCAATACGACTGGTGGCGGTATTTAGTCAACAATGGCTGTGAGGGGCGGGATTTGGACATCCGCGAATTGCTGGACAGCACCGATTTTGGAGAAAGTATCCGTCACGTTTCTGCCTTTGCCGCTCTTTCGGAATACGCCGAAAGCAGTCCGAAGAACGAAATGGATTTAAAGATAAAAGGTGGCAACGGCAGGTTGGCAGAAGCCATCGCATCAAAAATCGGTAGGGAAAAAATACATTTAAGGCAGCACGTTTCCCGAATTGTACAGGGTGATGAGGTAACGGTAGAATTTAGCAACGGCAACCGTTTTACCTGTCATCAGGTCATCTGCACCGTTCCGGGCTTTGCGCTGAGCCGGATTAATTTTCAGCCCGCTTTACCACCGGAATATACCGCTGCCCTCAACGAGCTTCAATACGCAAGAATTAATAAGCACGCTTTGCATTTCGGCGAACGTTTCTGGAAAGACGAAAGCTTTGACCTCGTTTCCGATCAGGGACCGCATTATTTTTACCACGCCACCAAAAACCAGAAAGCGAAAGACGGCGTACTCATTGCGTACAGCATCGGCGAAAAAGCTGCGATGAACGCCAACAACAAAGAATTTGCGGCAGATGATGTTTTCCGCTGTTTGCAGCCCAGTTTTGGAGATATAAAACCACTGCTCAAAAGCCACGTGAATTACTATTGGGGCAATGACGAATATTCTCGTGGTGCGTATGCCATGTACGGCATCGGGCAATGGTTTTCACTTCGCCCGATCTTGGAAAAGCCGTTTGGAAAAGTACATTTTGCAGGCGAGCATTTAGCCGACTGGCAGGGTTTTATGGAGGGTGCCATCAATACCGGAGAGGCGGCTGCGGAAGCCGTAATATAAACTTAAAAACAAAAATTATGTACATCATCATAACCATTCTTATCATCGGGATTATTGTAGCTACTACCCTTATCGGCATCTTTAACCGCTTTGCCAAGCTCCGCAATATGGTTAAAGATGCCTGGAGCAATATCGACGTGGCTTTAAAAAGAAGACACGATCTTATTCCCAATCTGGTGAATACCGTAAAAGGCTATGCTGCCCATGAACAGGAAACGCTCCATGATGTGGTGGCAGCCCGTAATGCGGCAATGGCTGCACCCAAAGGCGATATCAACACACAGATAAAAGCCGAAGGCGAATTACAGCAAACATTGGGAAAGCTCTTTGCGCTCAGTGAAGCCTATCCCGACCTGAAAGCCAATACCAACTTTCTCGACTTGCAGCAAAAGCTTAGTGAAATAGAGGAAAATCTGGAACGCAGCAGACGATATTACAACAGCACCGTCCGCGAAAACAATACCTATGGCGAAAGTTTCCCCGGAGCAGTATTTGCCGGAATGTTCCGTTATCAGCATTTCGATTTCTTTGAAGCCGAAGCTGCCGACAAGGAAAACATTGATGTGGATTTTAAAAAGTAAAACAGGTATGAAAAAATTCTTACTTATACTATTGCTTTCACTTGCTAATGTAGTAGCATTCGCACAGGGTTTTGTGGTCAATCAATTTACGGCAGATGTTTACCTGAACAAAGACGGCTATTTCGATGTGGCGGAAAATTACGAAGTTAACTTCACGGACAGCAAGCACGGTATTTTCCGTGAAATCGTTACCGATTATAGGCTGCAAACTACCGATGGCAAAACCGAAAAACGGCATCTGGTCATTAAAATATAGAAGTGCCCGGGCACAGCTATTCCATCAATCATAAAATAGAACAACGGGCAAACGGCAAGATAGAAATCAGGATTGGCGACAAAAACACTTTGGTAACCGGACGGCAGCAGTACGAAATACGTTACCGCGTTTATAATGCCTTTCTGTTTGAAAACAATCTGGCTCAATTTTACTGGACCCTGAAGCCATCGGGCTGGGCAGCTGTTTTTAAAGACATCCAATTCCGCATCCACACGCCCGAAGGGTCGGAACTATCGCCGGAGAATTGTTTTGTTTACGCCGGAAATACAGGAACGGCAAGCCTTTCCACAGATTTTGATTACAGCTATACCGACCATATATTTTCGGGCAAAAGCCACGAGTTTTTCTTTTCCGCTCCGGGACAGGATATTACGGTATTGGTAAAACTTCCCAAAAATCTCATCAAAGAAAATTTTATCACTATACCGCTCTGGAAGCAATACGGCTGGGTCGGTATTTTAGCAGTTTTATTGTTTCTGTTTGGGCTGGTTTGGCTGAAATTCGGCAAAGACGACGAAGCAATTGCCGCCACTTCCTATTATCCGCCAAAAGGGATTGACCCAGCAATGGCGGGCTACCTGATAAACGATAAAAGCGATGCGTCCGACCTTATTGCTTTGCTTCCGCATTGGGCATCGCAGGGTTTTATCTCGATGGAGGAAGTTCCGAAAGAAGGATGGTTTGGCAAAGCCGATATGAAGATTACAAAGCTGAAAGAGCTGCCGTTTACCGTTGCTGACTATGAACAAGCCCTGTTCAGCGGACTGTTTAACATCTGGGGAACAACGGTTTTGGTAAGCTCGCTCACCAACTCATTTTATACAGTAATGAACAACGCCAAAAAACTTTTGAAAACATCCGCACAAAAATACTATGAAACCCGCTCACGCGATGTAATGTGGCTTACGATGGGCGTTGCGGTTGTTTTGGGTGTTATTCTTTGTCCGGTGTTTCTTTTTGTATTTGGTGTTGTGGCAGCGGTTGCGGCTCCGGTAGTTTGTGTATTCATTGCCCTGATGAGCTTTTTCCTACAAAAGAAGAACAAAGCGGGCAACACGGTATATTCGGAACTGAAAGGTTTTAAGCAGTTCATCAAACTGGCTGAGGTAGAACGCATAAAAGTCCTTTTGGAACAAGATCCGCAGTATTTTGAAAAAACGATGAGCTATGCCCTTGCCTTTGGTTTGTTGGATAAATGGGCACAGCAGTTTGATGCACTGCATATCCCACCGCCGGGCTGGTACCACAGCAGCGGAACACAGATGCTCGGAATATATGCGTTCTCCAAATCGTTTTCATCCGGAATAGCTTCGGCACAATTGGCAATGGTCAGCTCGCCATCATCATCTTCTTCAGGCGGTGGCTCATCGGGTGGAGGGTTTGGCGGTGGTGGAGGCGGAAGCTGGTAATGCAGCTCAATGGAAATATATCAATCAATCAATCAATCAATCAATCCGTGTTCTACCGCAAACCGGATTAAAGAGGCCGTGTTACTGACACCTAATTTGGTAATCATATTCTTTCGGTGTGTATCTACCGTGGAAGTGCTCACAAATATTTTGTCAGCAATTTGGTTATTGGTCAAGCCTTCGGCAATATATTGCAGGACCTCTTTTTCCCGTTTAGTAAGATTAGGCAACATTTCTGAATTTACTACTGACGAAGGGCGCAACAAATATTCTATATTTAAGCTCATGTATAACTTTCCTTGCATAACAGTAGCAATAGCATCTGCTATTTCTTCTGCCGAGGCGCTTTTGACCAAATATCCCATTGCTCCGTTTTCGATCATACGAGAAATATAACTGCGTTCACTAAAGGTACTGATGCCTACTATTTTTATATCGGGAAATTCTTTTCGTATCTTTTTACAAAGATCCACACCGCTGATATCCGGCAGATTAATGTCCAGCAATAATACATCCGGACGTACTGTTTTCAGCGTATTAATAGCTGCAACGGCATTATAAGCAATTCCACATATATGCAATCCTTCTAATTTTTCTATAACCGATTTTAACCCTTCCACCACTACGGGATGATCGTCAACAATAAAAATAGACACCATAATTGTACACATTTAATTTATAACCCCTTCAACGGTTACAGAAGTACCTTCGCCGGGACGGGTACGAATATCCACAGTACTGTTCAAATATCCTGCCCGAGCTTTTATATTCTGCAAGCCAGCTCCGTTTATATCGGTATGGCTGTTTAAATCAAATCCTTTACCATCGTCTTCCACAGTAAGCGTAAATTTATCTGCTTCCTTTATCAGCTGTACCAATGCCTGCCGGGCTTCTGCGTGTTTGATGACATTGTTAAGCAATTCCTGTACAATGCGGTACAAAATAATTTCGGTATCCTGAACCATGCGCTGGTCGAGTCCGTAAGTCTGAAGGCGAACGTTTAGTTTGCCCGATTGGTCGATACTTTCGCAGTAATTTTCTAATGCTTCTTTCAGCCCATACCGGATAAGTGCTTCGGGCATCATATTGTGTGATACACGTCGCAGTTCTCCAATTGAATTATCTAACTGGCTGATAATAGTATTAACAGCCGCTGCATTGTCTTCAGATAAAAATACATTCCCTTTCATATTTGATAAACTTAGCTTTACACCAGACAATAATCCACCCACTCCGTCGTGCAGATCTTTTGCCAATCGACTGCGCTCTTCTTCCTGACCTTTCATCAACGACTGGGCAGCAATGAGCTGGCGTTCTTTTTCTAATTGAATGATTTGCTGCTCGTACAGTTGTTCTGTCTTTTTCAACAGCCGATGCTTATTCCGCAAGTTGCGATACAGCAACAAACCTGTTACTAACAACAATAAAGATCCAACAACAGCAAAGAAAATTTGGTTCTCTTTTTTATGCAATGCTAATTGTTGGATTTGGTTGTTTTTTTTTAATACCAAAATAGCGTCTTGTTTTTGCTTTGCCTGATACTTATTTTCTATTGCGTTGATTTTAAGCTGAATATCTGATTGGTGCAAACTGTCACTTAACCTTCCATAAGCATCGAAATATTCAGATGCTTTTTGATAGTCTTTTGTTTGGTAATAAGCTTGGGCGATATAGTTCAAAGAAGCTCGTTCCCGGGTTTTATCATGTAATTTTCTATGTATGGACAGTCCCGGGCCGAAATATTGCAAACTTTGCTTATAATCTCCCAGACTGAAATAACTTTTACCCAGTTGAAAGAGAATATTTCCTTCTTCAAAACCATTATGTATTGGCTGGGCATATCCAAGTGCCTTTTTAGACGCTGCAATTGCTTCTTTGTAACGCTGAATTTCATTAAAGTAACGTCCTTTAAGGGCATAAAAACTACTGTAAAGATACGGTAGGTTGAGTTTTTGCACTGTTAATGCAGCGCTATCTAATGCTATTAGAGAAGATTTATATTGTCGTAAATTTAAAAAATCCAATGCTACGAACATTTGCAATTGTGCCTTCTTTTTTAAATCCATCGGGTGTTGTTGAAAAATTTCTAAGCCTTTTGTATGATATTCCAACGCCTTGTCAAATTGCTTCATATCATTATATACCAGTCCCACATTGGCATATGCCGTGAGTAGATTTGGCCAGTCTTCAGAAGAAGAATTTTCAAAGTAATCAATTACATTAAAATAATACCCGAGAGCTTCTTCATATTTATTTTGCTGTAATGCGACCGTCCCCATGCTCATTCTGTTTACAATCACATTTTCCTTTCCTTCAACGGTGGTATCCTTCAAAAAATATGTTTCAGCAATTCGGTAATAATGCTGGGCACTATCGAATTTATCTTCTCTAAAATAACTGCTTCCCATATAGGCATACCCACTGCCTATATTTAGATTATCTGCATTTTTTTTTGCCAGATCAATGCATTCACGCAGGTAAATCCGTGCCGAGTCGGTATTGAAAAAACTTACATCCCAACCCAATTGCAACAATATTTCCATACGGCTACTGTCCGTCTGTCTTTTATCTGATAGGCGAAGCTTCAAGCTGTCAATACGGCTATTTTGCGCGCTGCTCATTGAAAAAGCACAGGATAGCGACACCGTTAAAAAAAGCGGATACCAGCTACGAAAATCCGAAAAACAATATATCTGTTTCACGATTAAAGATTTTATCTGTGCATCAAAATTCCGCAAAAAATAAAAGCTGAGCAAGCCTTTGGCTAAAAATCCCCTTTTTCGTGGAGATCTGAAAATCCTCTTTTTCAGTATTGTACAGTTTTAATTGCTGTCGGAACTTTGAGGAATAAAAATGGTAAAAAGTATAAACCCACAAATTATAAAGTTATGAACAGAATAGTATTAATGGTTACAGCAGTCCTAATAGGTAGCACGTTTTCAAATACCGCCCGGGCGCAGCTTTTGAAACGTATCAAGCAAGAAGTAAAGAGTCGGGTAGAAAATAAAGTGGTGCGTGAAACAGGTGATGCTGCCGAAAAATCCATGGATAAAGCAAAAGAAGGAGTAACGGGCGCTACTAAGGGGACTAAAGATAAACCTGTTGAAACAGTAGATGGTAATGCCACCACGAACAATAGAAGTTTCTCGGAGTATAAGAGCTATGATTTCGTGCCCGGCGATCGAATCATCTTTCAGCCCGATTTAAGCGGAGAAGCAGATGCTGAACTTCCGGCTCGTTTTAGTATCAAAAGAGGTAACGCGGAAATACAACGCTATGAGAGCGAAAAAATTCTGCATTTAGATAAAGGTGGCTATGTAACGGTAGCACCGTTGATGAAAAACGAAGATTATCTGCCGAAGCAGTTTACCGTAGAGTTTGACATCATGTGGGAAAACGACAAAGATTATTTCGATCAGTTTAATGATGTACGGGTATTATTTCTACATCATGGCGATAATAATTTTGAGAGTTACGGAATGTATGAATTTACCCTTATTTCACAGGAAAAGGTAGTGCTGGGTGCGCATAGCGGAAATGGACAAAAAATCCCCGAAGCATTGAAGAATTCCTTACAATCCAACGACATTTGGCACCATTTTGCCATTTATGTAAGAGATAATATTGCCAAAGCATATATTGATCAATACCGTGTTGCGGCTTCCAACAACATGCCCACAGGTGCTGTTAAATTAGCATTGAATACCGACGGTCGTTATGGTTACAAGGTTAAGAATTTCCGTATAGCAGCCGGTGGCGATGATAAGTATAATAAAATCGTTACGGACGGGAAATTTATTACCCACGGTATTTTTTTCGATGTCAATAAGTCAACCATCAAACCCGAATCAATGGGTACGCTCAATGAAATTGCCAAGCTGATGAAAGATCACAGCGACCTGAATTTTGAAGTGCAAGGACATACCGACAGCGACGGAAGCGATGATGCCAATATGAAATTATCACAAACTCGTGCCGATGCCGTAAAAACACAATTAGTAAAAATGGGCATTGACGATAGCCGACTTACCACAAAAGGTTTCGGCGAAACAAAGCCTATCGACAAGAATGATACCGCTGAAGGAAAAGCAAATAACCGCAGAGTGGAGTTTGTAAAAATGTAAGGCAAGACCTTAATTAAAAGAGATGATTATGAAAAAATATTTTAAAAATCTGAGTTTTTTGTTGTGCTGTTTTTTACTATTGAGCAGCTGTAGCAAAGATACCGACAATGACGATCCTGTTTTTACCGGACCAAGCAATAAAGAAGCACTGACTGTAGAATTGAATGGCGGGCAATTGACATTAGAAATTCCTGCGGGAGCAATGGAAGAAGGAACTCAAATCAACGTTCAGGAATCCAATGTTGAACTCCCCGAAACTGCTCCTGTGCTTCAACAATTTGAGCTGTTGCCCAAGGGAACCAAATTTTTAAAACCTGTTACGCTTACTATTAAATACACCGATGAAATGTTGCAGGGCAGTTCACCCTATGCCCTCGGACTGGCTTTTCAAAACGATGATAACGAGCAATGGTATGCTTTGGTGGGCGGGAAAGTAAACACGGAGCAAAAAACCATTTCTACCAAAATTACTCATTTCAGCCATTGGGGCGTGTTCAACGCACTGCACCTATACGCTAAGACTGGAAACGATGTGTATCACGACGGGCAGGAAGTCATCCCCATGCTGACTAACCAAATGCTCACCGTTGGTGTGGTGATGGATTTGCCACCGCTGTCTGCAGATGATGAAGAAATGTTGAAATTTATTAAAAAGGGATTCGAGCTGATGAAAAAAGATCCCATTAACCCGAAAGTGTCGGAAGATTGTCCTGACTGTGCATTATTGGCACCTGTTAGCTTTGTCCCTCCTGTAGAAACGGACGACATACACAATAAAGTCATTAAACCCGACAAATGGTTAGTGAATGGTATTGTAAACGGGAATACGACAGTAGGAACAATATCTGAATATACCAACGGCTACTTTTCCTATACTTCACCTGCTAAAATGCCGTTGGATAATCCGATGGCGATTGCTGCCGTTATCCATACCAAAAGCCACGGTGAACTGCAACTCATCCAGCAAGCTAATGTCTATGCACGGAAATGGCGGTATAGCTATGCAGAACAATACGATGACGGTTGTGATGGTTCCTATGATTTTGACGTATTTGGATTTAAAGCAGAAATGAAAAGTTATGTAGAATTTGGGTTTGATGATGATTTCTCACTCGTTGGAAGTACATATCACAACTCCCCATGGACGATTTCAAACATCGAAAACTGTTCGCCTAACCTAACTGACCTGACGGTTGTTCCCGAAGAAGACTACGCCCTACGGCTTTCCAATTTGCAAAAAGATGATGAATTTATGGATTATTATCCAGAATTCGGATACTTCTATCTAAAAATGGATGCTTTATATAACGGCAATTTTGTATGCCACGCTATTTCACATTATAACGATGGTTCGGGAAAAACAGAACCCTATGATGGAATTGTTGACACCGGCAATTCTTTTGTGGGAGAGCACGGCACTCTTATTCCGAATAAGCCTTATACGGAGATGAAAGATGAAGCGGGAGGATACAGCTCGTTGGTGGTCGTTGAAGCCATTGAATAAACCAACTAAATATAATTTAAAGATGAAAAAATTAACAACAAACCGATTCGGGAATCTATTATATGTTTTATCAGCACTGATAGTATGTTTGAGCATGCTGAGTTGTAGCAAAGATTCCGACGACAGCATATTACCTGATGACGAACAGTTAGAACATTTGGGATATATCGCATCAGAAAAAGGAATGAAACTCACCTATACCATCACTGAAGGGGATGAACTGGGGTTAACCAGCCAAATGAAAGTAACCGATGTAAAGGATATTGACGGCTATCGGGTTGCCTATTCCGAAATTTCGATGCCTGGAATTGTCATTAACAGTTCGGGCAGGTTCAATAAAAAAGAAACTATAAGTGACGGCGCTAATATGCCAGCAGTCTATTACGAAACTTTGGAGCAGATAAAAAAAGGGTACAACACTTCATTTACGCACAAAGAAAACCCGATGACACTCGTGATTCCTCATCAGGATCAGGCTGGTCAGGTGGTGGGACAAAAAAAAATTCTGGCAGAGTGGCACGGTGTCAATATCGAAGAAGATACAAAAATGGTCGCTGATTATACAATGGAACGAAGTAACGTTGTTACTGATGGTAATGAGATCATCGAAACAGCGGTAGGAAAATTCGAGTGTTTAAAAATGACATATACCGCCACCGCAACGACAACGATAGAAATCACAGATCTTATTACAGGTGTAGTTACTCCGTTTACCAATATCGGGATCATGGAAATTACCATGTGGATAGCCAAAGGGATAGGAACTGTAAAAACTACCGAAGTGATGGGAGGAACGGTAACGACTACTGAGCTGACCAAAGTTGAAAAGTAACCCCCTACAAAAATAAAGTCATACAGATGAAAAAGCTAATTGTAATTATGTTGATGCTCCTAATTGTTACCGTGGCAGGAACCTTTTTTTATGTGAAATTTGCCCTGCCTGATGTAGGAGCGGCTCCCAAAATAAAAGTAGAGCTAACCCCCGAACGCATCCAACGGGGGGAATACCTTGCAAATCATGTGGCGGCTTGTATGGACTGTCATTCCACCCGCAACTGGGGACGCTATTCCGGTCCGCTACAAGAGGGAACACTTGGGAAAGGCGGAGAATACTTCGGTCCTGAAATGGGTTTTCCAGGAAAATTTTACAGCAAAAACCTGACTCCTGCCAATTTGGAAAACTGGACGGATGGCGAAATTTTCAGAGCAATTACCAGTGGTGTAAACAAAGATGGCAAAGCGTTATTTCCCGTAATGCCCTATCCTTATTATGCGCAAATGGACAAAGAAGATGTGCTGGATATCATCGCCTATATCCGCTCCTTACCAGTGGTTGAAAACGAAGTCCCGCAATCGGTAACAGAGTTTCCTATGAGCTTAATTATCAATACTATGCCGGTTAAACCTTCATTTGTGACAAGACCCAAAAAGGAAAACAAGGCAGCATATGGAAAATATTTGGTAACTGCAGCCGCTTGTATGGATTGCCATTCACCCGTAAATAAAGGACAGGTCATAGCAGAGAAAGCATTTTCGGGCGGAAGGGAATTTGAATTGCCCCGAGGCATACTGCGCTCGGCAAACATTACACCTGATACAGAAAGTGGTATCGGAAACTGGACGGAAGAAATGTTCGTAGCAAGGTTTAAGACCTATCAGCACCCAGAAAATATGCCGTCGGTTAAACCTGACGATTACAATACCCTCATGCCCTGGAGTATGTATGCCGGTATGGAAACAGATGATTTAGAAGCTATTTATATGTATTTGCAATCGCTGAAACCTATCGAAAATGCGGTGGTGAGATACACCCAAAAATAAATATCAAACAAAAAAATTAATACATTATGGAATCAGATATTCAATCACCCGAACAAACCGCTACAAATAGTAATAACGACAGTACTTTTGCTGTTCTTGCACATGCAGGTGGTATTTTCTTTGGGTTTGTACCGTCGTTAATCATCTGGTTGATGAAAAAAGATGATAAAGGAGCTTTATTTGTTACCACACAAGCTAAGGAAGCCCTCAATTTTCAGATTACAGTGGGACTGGCTTTTATTGTCAGCAGTATTTTAATATTCGTGCTGATTGGTATTCTGCTTTTTTGGCTGGTGTGGTTTGTCGATATTATTCTCTGTGTCATCGCCGCCATAAAAACATCAAAAGGAGAAAATTACCGTTATCCGGTTGCTATCCGGCTGATAAGATAATTCCCTCGGAAGTATAGGTGCTGTTTTTTACGAAATAAAAAAGTCAAATTATGCGAAATTTTATAGCCATCTTATTCTCTCTTTTGTTGTTTTATCTTTCATTTGGTCAGTCAAGAGTAGAAATGTAAAATATGATGGAAGAAGTTAAAAAAAAGCGATATGTCAGGTAACTTTTCACTTTCCGTAAAAAGCAATTTTGATCTAAAATATCATTATATTTGTTCTACACCGATAATAAGCTGTCCGAATGATTTACAGAGTGTTCCATCCTGCGCCTGCACTTAGTCACATTGTTGACTACTATTGGTATGTCTGTGCCGAAGCAAGCGAAATACCGGATGAACAGCACTTTTATACACCGCTTATCCAGACCTTGGTTTTTACGTTCAGCAAACAGGACGAGCATCACGCACTCCCCAACAACACGTTCAGGCTCAATCAGCCCGCTTATCTTTTCGGGCAGGGAACAGGTCCGCGAGTGGTAACCTCAAACGGGGTGGATTACCTTGGCGTAAAGTTTAAGCCTTTGGGCATTGCCAAAGTTACAGGCATCAATATGGAGCATTTTGCTGATCAGATTATTTGTGCGGAGGATATCTGGTGCAACGAGCTGGATCTGCTCTGGGATGAGATGCAGTCTATGCCGTCCATAGACGGCACCATCAATGTGCTGGAAAAATTTCTGATAGCCAAGCACCTGAAAGCTACCATAAGCCCAAAAATAGATTGTGCACAAAATGCCTTAGCCTTAATCAACCAAACGCAAGGCAATATAGACATTAAGACACTTCAGGAGCAAACCAATACGTTGCGTAAAACACTGGAACGGGCGTTCGTCCATAATTTAGGGGTGCATCCAAAACTGTATGCCCGTATTGTCCGCTTTAATGCGGCTAAAGACAGGTTAGACCGTATCGGAAGAGAGGAAAGCCTTACCGCCATCGCATTGGATTGTGGCTTTTATGACAGTTCCCATTTCACTTCAGAATTTAAAATATTCTCCGGCTTTACTCCATTGGGCTACCTGAAAAAAATCGACAAAGATTTTATCTTAACGGATCGCTGATCCTCATTTTGTCCCTTTTCTCCTATTTTAAGATTTCCTGCCTCAATAATTTTGGTATATAATTCGGATATACCAATGAAATCATTACGGTTATAAGCAAAAAACCTCCATAACATTGGTCTGTCCCGGTTTAAAAAATAATTTAAAACCCCAATGATTATGACAAATCTATTCAAAAATCACTATGCAATTGTTTGTACGCTTTTGTTAGGTATATCAATGTTGATGTCCTGCTCAAAAGATGATGACACACCTGCACCTAAAGTTTATCCTGAAGAAAATCCATTAACACTGTATTTGAGTAACAGCGGCTTCAATCAAAAAGCTACAAATTTTATCAACTCAGGAACATATGAGTTTGGATATTCCTTCAAGCCGAAAGTGAAGGGAAAAATAAATGCGGTTACATTCAGAATTCCCGATAATGCAACAAATGTAAAAGTTACAATATGGGATGCTGCAACTAAAGCACCATTGAGATCGGTTGTCATTCCCAACGCAGTAGCCAATACGGAATTACGGCAAGCTATTGAGCCTTTAGAAATTTCCACCGATACTGAATATCTCGTTTCTTATAACGGAAGAAGTTGGTATAAGAGGCAAAAAACAGACGGTTCGATTGCTGCTTATCCCGTTGAAGCTGGAAATATACTGATAACCGGATTTCGCTGGGGTGCTACAACTTCTGCTGATCAGAAATATCCTGTCACAGTATCTAAAGATTATTATGGAGGAGATCTAAGCATCGTTTTTCAACAAGTAGACTAATAAAACCCAATAATTATGGAAAATATATTAAAAAATCACTATGCCGTTGTTTGTACACTCTTAATAGGTATAGCAATGTTGATGTCCTGCTCTAAAGACCGGGACGATGACACAACCCCACCGACAGAAAAACAAGCCGATGTGTACGTAGCAGGTTATCAAATGATTGGTTCGCAAAGTATTGCCTCCCTATGGAAAAATGGTATAGCTACTACCCTGACAGATAATACAGTCTTAGCCTCTTCGGCAAACGATGTATTTGTTTCAGGCAATGATGTGTATGTTGCCGGAGCAGAAAGACTTTCATCCGCTACTTCCGCTACGGCACGGTTTGGAAAAACAATGTACCTGTCGACCTTGCTCTTGCAGGTGCAAAAGGTTCTTCTGCACAGGCTGTTGTTGTGAGTGGGGACGATGTGTATGTAGGCGGATATGAAGTAATATCCGGTGTGCGCCGTGCTAAAATCTGGAAAAACGGAAAACTCCGCTATACATTTCCGCAGAATACCATCGAAATGGTTTATGAAATAGCTGTGCAGGGTACCGATATATACGTGGTAGGTTATCCCACTGCACATCCCGTTTATTGGAAGATTTCCGCAACAAATGAAACCAGCATGGATGTACCGCTATTAGATTGGGCACACGGCATCACTGTAAAAGGAAACGACGTGTACGTTTCGGGAAACAAGGGCAATAAGGCACGATATGTTAAGAACGGTTCCGCAGTTGATCTCACCGACGGAACAAATTATGCGTATTGTAATTCCATATTCCTGTCAGGAAATGACGTGTATGCAGTAGGATCCGAAGAAAAAAGTGACGGTACTGACGCACCCAAATATTGGAAAAACAGTACAGCGATTAGTCTTACCAGTGGCAATAGCAACACGCATGGAAATTCCATTTTTGTATGGAACAGTAAAGTTTATGTTGCCGGAGCCGATGAAGATGCCCCTTATTTGTGGGAAGATGGCAAGCAGCAAAAACTTGCCAACGAAGGGGCGGTTTCTGCGGTTTTTGTAGTGGACAGACCTTAAAAGCCAAACTGCTATGAAAGCCTGTTGTATATTCGTCTTCTGCTTGCTGCTTTTTTGCCAATCAGCTTTTGCGCAAAAAAATGATACGCTTGATTTTTATGCAGACATTAAAAAGCAAGATGCTACGGAGTTTGTTTTGGTATCCAACCAATCCATTGGCTTTTTGGGAAATGATTACCAACGGTTTTATATTCATTTCACTTCGGTACAAAAAAGTGAAAAGAATTCGTACCAATATCTAATAAAAGGAAAAACAAAAGTAAAAAACAACATCTACATATTTACAGGAACCTTAACCATTAAAACGGCTATAACAGTTCGAGTTCAAGACGACCCCGAAATCCCTCAAAATATACGCGCTGGCAAATTTACCGCTTCTATAAACCTACAAGAAGATAAAGAACAATACGGTTCGGGAAAAATAACCGGAACCTTAAGCAAGGGGTTTATTTTAATGGATGGCAAAATGGCCGATGACCAATTACTGTATTATGGTGACATGCCCTATGAAGGAAATTACTTTGAAGGACAATGGACAAGTAATAAAACCGGAAAGTCTAAACCCTGTCTGTGGCATAATGGCGGCGGCTGGACAAAGCCACAGGATCTGTTCCGTCTGGGTGATGACGGCGATGTGTACATCAATCTCCACTACCTTAAAAACGGTTGGGAAAACTACGTTACTGCCTGGCATTCGGCACAATTAGGTGTAGATGACGAGAACCGCATCCGCGAAGCCCAAGCAAAAGAACAGGAAAAATGGTGGAAATGAATATCAATTTTTAAATCAACAATACTATGAACATTAAAATCAGAAACGGAATAGAAGTGCAAGCCGAAGGCGGGCTTATTATAGAACAAGCCTGGCTGCAATACGCATCAGGACCATTGGTGCGGGACGGCAACATCATCAATATAGGCGAAAAAATAAAAATCCACCTCATTATTCAAGGATGGAAAGGAATAAGCGATGTCATCAGCATTGGTGCCACCGAAACCATCACCACCGATGAAGGGCAACGTTTATTGCAGTCCGGCGATATGTTTGCTGATTATGCCACCTTATCGCTGCAAGCCGTACAAAAAATATCGCTCTCGGCAATCATTGATGATATAGACCGCTTAGTCGATTTTTTCCGGGTCGATTTTCACATTTGGAGTAAAATGTATCCCGAACAGGAAATTAAAGGCTATTATCTTTTTCACATTTAAGCATGATGAACCATTTAAACTACAACAATTATGACAACAATAAACGTAAAAAACAGATTTTTCGGCGCGATGATTTTGCTCCTTGCAACGGGGCTTATTTTCAATTCCTGCTCCAAAGACCGGGACGATGACCCCAATCCCAAAACAGAGCAGACAGATGTCTATGTAGCAGGTGAAGCATTTATCGGCGGGCAATATGTGGCTACCGTATGGAAAAACGGTGTAGCCACAAAACTGGGTAGTGGAGCGGATGAATCCACTGCCAATGCGGTCTTCGTATCGGGTAATGATGTATATGTAGCAGGAAGTGAATTCAATGCAAGTGCAAAACGGGTAGCCAAATTATGGAAAAATGGTGTCGCCACTGACCTGACCGATGGTACGAACAGTGCGAATGCTTTTACCATTTTTATATCGGGTAGCGATGTCTATGTAGGTGGGTATGAGATTATGAGCGGTACAGACCGTGGTAAAATATGGAAAAACGGAAAGCTGTACTGGACAGCTCCTCCTACTGCCAATACGTTAAGAGAGGTAAGTAGCATTTATGTGCAAGGTACCGATGTATATGTGGCAGGTTATATTGGCGGCAGTGGAACGCAGTATTATTGGGTAAATCCCACAGCTGCTGTACCAAAATTAGTCAATGTACCGGATTTAGACAATATAAATTCCTTGGTTGTTTCGGGGAGTGATGTCTATACTGCTGGTTCCAAAGGAACGGTTGCAAGATATCTGAAAAACACAGAGGTAACAAATCTTACCGATGGCTCAAAAGATGCGGCGTGCAATTCCATCTTCCTATCGGGAAGCGATATTTATGCAGGAGGCTTTCAAGATCCTGCGGCAAAATTGTGGAAAAACGGTATCGCGAGCAATTTAAATGGAGGAACAAAAGATGCCAGGATAAGTTCGGTTTATGTGTGGAATAATAAAGTGTATGCCGCAGGCGATAACGATAATCAGGCGGTTGTATGGGAAAATGGCACACCTAAAGTATTGGCTGAAAAAGGTTTTGCCTATGCTGTTTTTGTGGTGGATAAAAAATAGGAAAATGAACAAGCAAATCACCCTTTCAGAAGTTTTGGCGATGCCGAAAAAAGATACCACCGGCTGGGAACGGACAAGGGCGTTTATCACGATGCTTTACAACCTGGTGGAAGTAACCGACAACGGAGCCATAGTAGGTATCCTGCTGGATATGACGGTAAAATACGATGGTGCTTTGAACACAGCCACCATGCGCAATGTGGAATTTGTAATGGAGCAATATTATATCCCCAAATCCCATTTGAACTCTTTCGGCAGATATACCGGATTGATAATATGGTACAACCCGAAAAAGTTAAGCGACAAGGTGATACCCGACCCGGAGCAAAAGCCGTGGCATTATGAAGTTTAATTCTTAAAATCTAAAATCAATGGAAAGCAGTATCCTATATGTAATCGGTGGTATAATAGTCTTTGTCCTTATCGGGGTATTTGTATTAAAATTCCTATTAAGAAGTGCATTCAAAAAATTCGGCTTTGATAAAAATACACTATCGCAGATGGGCGAAAAAGCGACCAATCTATATAAAACTGAAAATATGCAAAACGCTACAAGAAATACAGCGAGTGGTACTCGTCAAATGGACTATGCGGACTATATGAAAGAGCCCAAAAAAGATACCGCAGGTTGGGAAAAGTTCCTCGTCTATATCCACGGATGGCGGGAACCGGTAGAAGTGCTAAAGAATGGAAATTTGGAAGGTTATCTTTTGGATATAGAAGTAAAACCCGCAGGAATTTTCACAGGAGATTTTATCAATCCGCTCGGTGGATTGAGTATTGTCCGCAACTGCTACTTTCCGAAATCGCATCTGCAATCGTTCGGGAAATATACGCAAATGATGGTGCTGTACAATCCGAAAAATCCTTTGGAAATCATTCCCGACCCGGAAAATGAAAACTGGCATTATGAAGTGAAATAATAATTATGAATTAGAAATTATGAACAAACCAAAAATATTCCGTTTAGATATTTTCTTCTGGATACTGCTATTGGTTTTCGGCAGTTGCTGGTATTTGCTGGAAAACAAATTTAAATGGCAAATGGCATTTTTAATAACGCTCGGTATCTATTTGATGTTGTCCTTTATCATACGGTCTGTTATTCTGCAAAGCATCAAAGAAAACCAACAAGTATCGCAACTTTCAGATATTCAGAAAAAGCAACAAAATTTGGATACCACCACTTGGCAGAGTGCCCACGCTGTTATCATCAATATGAACCCGATCGGCAAAGTAATGGACAATGGTAAAGAAGCTGGGCGTTTGTATGCCTTTCAGGTACAGATAGACGGTACAGATGGCGGTACCTGGCGTACGTTAATCAAAGACAAAATCATTCCGGTAAATCATTTGAATTCCTTCGGAAGAAAAACAGAAGTGAGGGTTTTGTACAATCCCGAAAATAAATACAAAGACATCATTTTTGAAAACGATGACTGGCATTACGAAGTAAAAAATAAAATATAAACCACATAGAAACATAGAATTGCAATGCTAAAAAAAGAAGACATAAAAGCACATCAGCTATGTTCCGCCAAAGGCGGAAACTATGCAACCGTAAACGCTGTATTTTCTAATGTACCTATGTGGTAAAAAAAATAAAATTTAAACCAAATAACAATGAACGAACAAGAAAATCAAAATACAGATACGCGTATCACAGCACTCGAAAACGAAGTAAAACGGCTAACGATGTTGGTGGACAGAATTTACAGTTATTCCCACTTAGGTATTCGTAAACCTTCGTTGGATAACCCGGAAGTTTTATCCGGTGCAGATCCGATTGCGGCGGATGTGCAACTTCAACAATTCATTAAAGAAGGCAATCAAATAGCTGCCGCAAAAAGGTATGTGGAATTAACAGGTGCAGGCTTGTTGGAGGCAAAAAATGCAGTAACAAAATATATGGGACGATGATAAAAAACCGTGTTTTCTATCGGTTTTATGTAGTCAATGTTAAACTTTAAAATGTGAGCTATGAAGAAAAAATACATTTATCTCCTTATCGTACTCGCAATTGCCATACCGCTAATACCAACGGCTTACAGCTTTTGGAAATCGGGAGCATTTGATTTGGTCAATCAAAAATTTGGTCCGATATTCTGGGTGGGCGTAATTGTTTTCATCGTATTTATTCTTGGTATTGTATTTTTTGCCACAAAACAGGCAAAAAAAGCCCTGCAACCCAAAACGCTCGCCAACGGATTGCCCGCAACCGCAACCGTCATCAGTTCCCGACAAGGTAATATGAAAATCTCTATGGGTGGTGTCAATCAGAATTACCAACTGATTATTGAAGTGAATGTTACCAATCCGCAAGGCGAAACCTGGCAGACAACAATGAAAGAAATGATCAACATTACCCAAATCGGCATTTTTCAGCCCGGTGTCAGCTTCAAAGTGTTATATGACCCCAATGATAAATCGAAAGTGGTTTTTGACCAAACTAAAAATTAAAATTATGAAAAAGACGATTTTAATACTACTGATTTTAATTGCATTAAGCCTTTCCGTTTTAGCCTATTTTAATATTCTAAAAGGCATTTACATCTTTTGTGCAATAATGGTTTTCGTATCGCTGAGTGCATTTCTCTTCCTGCGTAGCATAGGCAAAAACGCCGTCAATAAAGGTGTTCCTGCCGTTGCAACTATTATAAAATGTGATGTTGCAGATTTTACAATGTCAAGCGGAATGGCAAGCAAAAGCTTTGTATTGAAAATGGAAGTAAGCGTTACCAATGAAAAAGGCGAAACCTGGCAAACAAAAATGGTGGAACACATTCCTGATTTTCAGGCAGCCACATTTCAACCCGGATTAAAATTCAAAGTGATGTATGATGAAAACAACCGGAAAAAGGTAAAAGCTTTCCGAAGTGTCATCGACAGCAATACAATAGAAATCGTTGTTTGAACAAATGGTTACAGGTAAAAAAATGAAGTAAAATAATAAAATGATGAAAACAATATTCTTATCTCTTTTCCTTTTGTGTTGCGGCATCATTACCGCCCATGCCCAAATCAGTGAAAAGCAGCTAAAGCCGTTTATTCCCAAAGGATATACGCTTGCAGATACTTCCGGTGATGGCTTAAAGCAATCTTCGGGCGATATTTTACTGGAATTGGTTTCCGATGAACCGGACGATTTTGAAACGCTTATTTTGTTGCACAACGAAAAAGGCAAGCTCACCAAAATCGCAGAAAATAGTAGTTTATTGATGAGTAAAGATATGCTGAGTACTTCGGGCGGAACTTATCCGTCCTTGTCGGGAACTATTTTGTCGGTAGATTATTCGCTGGGCAGCGGAAGTGCGTTGTCCGATATTTCCATCCAATTTGAAAAAACAAAAGACGGGCAATATGAGTTTAAAGAATACACGGCTTCCACAAAAAACCACGGCGTAGAAAACCTGAAAGAAAGACAAAAAATAACGGCTGCACAAACCGGAACAATCAGTTTTGCCGAAGCCACCGAAGATTTGATCCTGAAAAAAGCGAATACAAAAGCAACAGCAGAAAATAAGGATATGCCGGTTTACAAAGCCCAAAAACAATTCGCAAAATATATTCCCGATGGCTTTCAGTTAGCCGCTTTTGCCGAAGGCGATTTGAATTTAGACGGATTGAAAAAAGATGTGGTACTGGTTATTTTTGGTCCGGAAATCAGTTGTCGAATTTTGCTGTTAATGCAGCAAAGCAACGGTACTTATAAAACCGCTCAAAACAACAATAAACTGATTGATATTGATGACACCTTTAATGCCAACAACCTGAAAGTGGTTATCAAAAACGGCTATTTTACCTTTGAACAAAAAGTTCCTGTGGACGATAATGATTTCGACCAACGCTACATTACCTTTAAATATGATGTTGCTCCAAAGAATTGGTTCTTGCACCGCTTGGATGTAGAACATTATTCCGGTTTCGATACAAAACCTTCCAAAGATGTTACGCATTTGACCACCAAAGAATTTGGGAAAATCGCTTTTCAGGAAATGAAACATCTGCCCGGTGTATATTATTATGAACCTGCTATTTCCGTCATCAGCGGAACGCTTATCAAAAAAATGTTTTACGGAGCACCGAACTACGGCGAAACACCCGAAAAAGACGAAAAAGTTTGGGTGTATATGTTAAAGCCCGATTATCCCGTCAATGCTTACGGCTATGTTGAGCAACAAAACGATGAAACTGCCGATAAAAACGTTACCAACATTACCGAAATTCAGGTGTACAGCAGAGATAAGAAAATAGATTTCAAGAATTACGAAAACAAAAAGATAAAGCTGCAAGGTTTCTTTCAATCTGCACAAACTGGGCATCATTACACCGAAGTTTTAATGGAAGTCAAGAAAATTTTATAATCATCATCAAATAAAAATAGTATGAACACAAAAAACATCCTATCAAAAGCTGTATTCCTTTTAGGAATATTGAGCCTTACCGCCTGCAAATTCAGTGCAAGTACAGGCAATCCAACAGCAGACAACCTGGAAACAGTAAGCAAGAGCGACCAAAAAATCCGCAATGGAATTCAAGTGGAAGAAACCGGTGGTGCAAAAGTGGAAAGTGCATTCCTGATGCTGGAAAGCGGGGAACTGGTTTCTGATGAAAATACGGTGAAACCGGACGAGCGTTTTAAGTTAGTTTTAAAAATATCCGGCTGGAAAGCAGAAAACGGAAAAGTACAGGTGGGTGCCATAGAGCAGGTTCACGATGCCGCCCGTCCGATACCCCTCGAAGGAAATGACCTTTTTGCTGGCAGCGACGGTCTTTCCGAAGAGGATGCGCAGGTTATTGCATTAAATAACGGGATACCGGCTGCTTCGGCAGTGTATGAAGCGTATCAAACCGATTTCAAAGTGTGGAATAAAAGCACTGAGCAGTATGTTAGGGGTAGCTATCGTTTTAAAATTAAATAAATAGGACTTATGAATTTAAGGATTTTTAAGATAGGAATTTCGTTTTGCTGTATGATAATAAGTCTGTCTTCCTGCCAAAACGGATCAAAAAATTCCGCCGAAAAGACCGACACGCAAACAAGTGTAAACGACACATTGGTTTCGACTGAAAAAACGGAAGCTGTCATTCCTTTTCCTCAAAATGTGAACATCCTTTTGCCTACGCAATACCGAAAGGAAAGTACCGGCTATCCGAAAAACGTAAAAGATAAAGACTGGTACGAAATCTATAAAGATCCTAAAACCGAACAGTGGAACATCGGAAAAGTCGAACTGAAAATAACTTACGGACGTGATGAATGTGTAGGTGAAGATGTGATGATTATCAAATCTCAACACGAAGATGCGGTACTGTTCTTTACGCCGTTTGAAGGTTTGTCGGCAAATCCGGTTACTGTTTTGGAAGATAAAATGCTGTTTCCCGAACACGATGTGTCCTTTAGTTTCGATGGAAAAGAATACCATTTATCGCCTGTTGGCTCTTGTTTGGATGAAAACGGACAGATTATGACGATCGACGAATTGAGGGCTAAAACCAACGAAGAGCTTAACAATAATACAAAAATTTCGGGCTATCGTTTGTTCTTTGGCAATGCGGAAAAATCACCGGAACTCGCCGTTGTAGAAAATATAGAATACGCCAATCCTACCTTAGTTTGGGCAGGAGATTTAAACAATGACGGTTTGCCGGATCTGATTTTAGACCTGAGCGAATTTTATGAATGCCAGCATCTTTATTTCTTCCTTTCCGATAAAAA
Source organism: Parapedobacter defluvii (assembly GCF_014642075.1). GTDB lineage: Bacteria > Bacteroidota > Bacteroidia > Sphingobacteriales > Sphingobacteriaceae > Parapedobacter > Parapedobacter defluvii. Next base: position 27,555 of record NZ_BMIK01000033.1, read on the forward strand.
CGATCAGGAAAAACCATTGAAAAAAGTAGCAGATCTATTAATAGTAAATGATTGTTAAATAAATATCAGATGAAAAAAGCATTTCTTTTAATCACGTTTAGCTTCCTCATAGCAGGATGGATGATGGGTTGCAGACAACATCAGTCCAATGCGGAAAATACCGCAACAAATCCCGACACATTGGTTACCGTCAGTGACAGCAACGCGATTATGCAGGCTTTTGAAAACCTGAAAACCGACAACGTCTTTCTGAAAGATGTAGGTATTGAAGAAGAAAAGCAATTTACCTGGAACGACATGCTGCACAAAATCATCCGCGGCGATCTGAACGGTGATGGTCTATCGGATGCCCTGCTAAGCTTGTCTATCGAAGGTCGTGGCGGCGGCAATAATTTTGATGTTCATTACGCCGTTTTCTTAAATAAGGATAAGCAATGGAAATACACCGGTCAAATAGATGCCAGCATCTTTGCGGAAGACCGCTTTTATGCCGTTGACACCATTGAAAACGGCATAATAAAAGGGAATTGGCTGGGCAATAAAGATGAAAGTTTAACGCCTTACGCGGCAGATTATATCGTAATGGATAGGCAGCTCGTCAACACGTTTACGGCATTGCACAATACAGAAAATGTAGAACGGGAATATCTGTATGTTGCTGAAATTCTTACACCTGAAAATAGTTCAGTTCGCATAACGGCAAATGTAAAAGAATATGAAAAGCTGTTTGGGAAAGGCAAAATTGCCACACCACAAGAACAACCCGAATGCGGTACTTATTTCGATGAAGGTACAACCCGTTATCTGGATTACCCAAACCTGCGATTTGAACTCAACGATGAAAATAAAGCCGCATTGATTTCGGTAGAATTTAAAAGCGGCATCAAACTGCAAACAAACAAAGGAACGATTACCGAAAATACAAAGCTCAAAGAGCTGAAAAATAGCTTCCACCAAAAAGACAGCTGGATAATGCTTGATGAAGAAAACGGCTTAAAAACTTTCGCCATACCCGATGACGCCGAATCGGATAATCAATGGCATTTCGATTTTGATAAAAACGGAAAACTGCTGCGCTTATCGTTATTTATTCCGTGCTAAAACAACATTTTAACATCAATTTATTCCGAAATTATTGAATAGTGTAAGCGGTAATTAAGAGTGCAGAGTTTTTGGCAATTAGGAATACACAGTTTTCGGCAACAATGAATGCAGAACAATGGCA
>NZ_BMIK01000034.1 GCF_014642075.1 Parapedobacter defluvii
AAGAAGATCGCCTTCCTGGGGTGGGCCTTCAAGAAGGACACCAACGACACCCGCGAGTCGGCCGCCATCCATGTGGCCGATGCCCTGCTCAGCGAGGAGGCACACATCGCCGTCTACGATCCCAAGGTGTCGGCCGAACAGGTCTACGCGGACCTGGATTACCTGGGCACCCGCTCCCCCGGGGAGAACCGGCGGCTGGTGACCGTGGTGGAGGACCCCTACGATGCCGCAGGCCGTGCCCACGCCATCGCCGTGCTCACCGAATGGGATGAGTTCACCACCTACGACTGGATCCGCATCAAGGACGGAATGATGAAACCCGCCTTCGTGTTCGACGGAAGGAAACTGCTCACAGGAAACAGGCTCGCCGAACTCGGGTTCACCTACTATGCCATCGGAGAATAGATCAGCAGACGCCGCCAAACCCGTAGCCGAAAGATGCCGTATCATACAGGAGTCTGCCGGCGCTTTGGTTGCGGTCACCAGGCGATATCGGTGCGACAAACGGCCAGCGAAACGCCAGTTGAGCGCACGCATACGGCTAAGCCAAACGAAGCAGTCAGAGGGCGTTCAGGCAGCGGATTTAGCCCAACCGAAGGGTATTATAGCATTCTTTTCGGGTGACTTGGCGGGATCGCTACTGGCTTACCGATGAGGCCGTAAGTACATACCGCCATTCTGCCGGACTCTTCGGACTGGATATGCGTTCTCCCATCATGTGCATCGGAAATGGAATCCCCGCAATAGTATGCCGCTTTGAAGAACATGTACCCATGTCTGCTAAGATTGGTATTTCATGGGAAAATTACAAGTCACTCGGAATTGTCACCGGTTGGGGAGGAATCTTTTTGCGACTCCTTTACTTTATCCACCAATCCCTTGCCCGCCTTACCTGCTTGTGTTGCTAAATCGGCAATCTTGTTGCCTGCCCCCGCAAATAACTGCTGCAACCGCTCCCCATCGTCGGTTTTGAAATCCTGGAGCGGGGTGATCTCGTTCATTCCTGATACATCGAACTGCAAATACGGTGCTTCAGGAAATCCCATGGCCCTTGCAATGAAAACCGTGGGAATCCGTAGCCTTTTGGTATTGTATTCCTTCACCGCATGGTTATATTTTTCACGGCTTTCCTGAATATTCTGCTCACATTGCTGGATGCTGTCTACCAACCGGTGGTACTGCTCGTTGGCTTTCAGGTTAGGGAATTTTTCGGCAATCCCTTGTACTGTGGCAAGCACAGTACCCGACTGTTGATACGAACTGGCCAAATTGGCGGCCGACGTATCTTGCGACACTTTGAGCTGAATCAGTTGCTCCCCCTCCTGGTAATTTTTCACCACATCGATCAACTGATTGATCAAAGCGAGCTTTTTGCTGATCGCTACCTGCGCATTGGATGCCTTTTCACGCACATCCTGCGCCAGTTTCTGCAGCGCATTGTAAGAACTGGCTGCTAGGATGAGGAGAAGTACGAAAAGTATGATAAAAAAAACCATTATAATCAGATAATGTGTTAGCGATTTTCGTTGGATATCAGGATGGGTACGTAAAATTCACCATCGGTAATGATCACTTCTTTCAAGTCCGGATAGGTTGTATAGGCTCGCATGGAAAACGTGCCTTTGACCGTCTTATCGCTGATTTGGCTGAACTGTGCCGTGGCATCATCTTTCACCTCAAAGGGAAGTGACGGCAATTGATAAAGCTGCGCATGATATTTTTCGCCCGATGCGTTGTAATGTGAACCAAAAACCCTCGAAATACTTTGATGGTACTCGGGCCATTCAAGTCGTTCGGAGAGCCGGTAAATCGTACCCGTCTCAAGCGGCACGGCATCCGTCACGGCAAAGAACACCGCGTCCCGATTTTGATCGTCTTCGTGCATGCGTCCTTGTATGAGGCATTGCCTGGCGTCCGTATCCGGCAACGTAAGGAATATCGCGTAGATCAATTTTTCGTCTGTATATTCATGGTTCGCTCCGTTGGCCTTATACCGGATGTAATACGCCCCCGGTACTTCCTCTTCTTTTCCCGGTCCATCGTCCGATTTGCTACACCCTCCGATCAAAAGTCCCAAGCAAACCAGGATGGCGGTAAAATGTAATGGATAGCTGCTCATTGTTTATTCCCTTTCTTATCAAATTGAAGATTATTCTACCAATAAAACAACCATAAATGAGTAACTGAGCACAGCGGATGAGTAATTGCACCCTTGGGAGAATAGGTGTTGTCTCTTAAAGGCGGCGGAGGGATCCAGGGATTTCGCTAGTAGCAAAGCAACTTTGGATACGCCCCGCAACTGGAAGACTCGCTTCGCTCATCCCCCCTAGGTTGCTTATGCGTATCCAATAAAATTGCGTATTCAAGCAATTTTATCTAAGTTTGAATTAGAATTCTCGACGAAATGAAGCAACTGGCAACCTATATCTGTATCACGATGGCCTGTTTACCTGCGTCCGGGCAAACGTTGGTTGATTCTCTCAAAAATAAACTGGCCAATCATAGTTCGGCGGATACCATCCGTGTCAGTTTACTCCTCGATATGGCCGATGCGCTCGTGTGGAATAGTCCCCAGGAAGCCTTGACATATGTGAACCAAGCCACCCAACTAACCGACGAACTCGGTTGGCAGCGAGGTAAAGCTTATGCCTTGCGGCAAGAAGGCCTTATATACTACGAACAATCAGACCCCGTCCGTGCAATGGACCGGTTTCACGAGGCACTGAAGGTTGCAGAACCGATGCAGGACCGATCTTTCGAGGCCTCCCTTTACAACAACATTGCCAATATTTACAGCGACCTGAAACATTACGATAAGGCGCTGGACCATTACAACCGTTTGCTAACCGTTTCTAAAGAGCTCCACGACACTGCCCAAACCGTCATAGCGAGCGTAAACATAGCGAGCGTATACATTGAACAGCAACAACTATCGTTGGGCATTGCCAACTTAACCGAAGCACTTCCCTTAGCCCGGGCCATCGGCAATCAACGCTTTGAAATGGCTATCGAAAATAACCTAGGCCGGGCGCTGGCCAAACAAGGTGACGACGAATTGGCACTTGAACATTTCAACACTTGCCTGCATCTCGCCGGGCAATTAGGCAGCGACGGAATTAAAGCCAATGTGCTCAATAGCATCGGCGAAATCTTGATCAACCGCCGCCAATACGCCGAAGCCGAATCCCGCAGCAAGGAGGCGCTCGCATTGGCGGAGAAAGTGGGTGCACTCGAATGGCAGGCCAATGCCTGGCAAACGTTAAGCAAAATTCACGAACGCCAAAACAGGCCTAGCGAAGCACTGCACGCTTATAAGCAGTTCATCACAATTCGTGACAGCGCCCTAAATGATGAAAAAAAAACGGAGATTGCCCGCAATGAAATGCAGTTTGCGTTGGAGAAACAGGAGGCATTGGCTGCTTCTGAGATGGGCCGTCAACGTGCCATCACCTATGCCATCATCGGCATAGCTTTGGTAGCCCTGGGCGCCTTGATGGCGGGATGGCGCTTTTACAAGCATAAACGCGACAGCGACGAGCGTAAGAAAATTGCCGAATTTGAAGCGCTGGTGGCCGATACGGAAATGAAAGCCCTGCGGGCCCAAATGAATCCACATTTCATCTTTAACGCATTGAACGCAATCGGTAACAGTATCGCCGATAAGGATTTTACCACCGCCGGAGATTACCTCAACCGCTTTGCCAAACTCATTCGGCAGATCCTCGAAAATTCGGAGCACAAGGAAATCCCTTTGGCCACAGATTTAGCCGTATTGGAAGGATACATTCAGCTTGAAGCCATGCGCTTGTGTGGCAAATTTACCTATGCGGTAGACATTGCCGGAGACATTGATCCCGAAAACACCTTGGTACCCCCGCTTATCTTACAACCCCTGATCGAAAACAGCATCTGGCATGGGATTCTTCCCAAAAAAGATACCGGACATATCGGCATACGGGTGCAGAAAGATGGTGATTCGCTTTGCTATATCGTGGAAGATAATGGCGTGGGAAGGGCTCCTGTAAACGGGCAGACCAATACGTCTAAACGCTCCATGGGAATTGCACTGACAAAAGCGCGGATTGCCATTGCGGGCACGCACCAAAATAAGTCTTCTGCTATTCTATTTGACGACTTACCGAATGGACTAGCTGTAACGGTGAAGCTACCGCTGTCTTTGCAATTTTAATTCGAATATCCCATGATTGATACGATCATTATAGACGATGAACCACACTGCATCCAACACCTGGAGCGGCTCTTGCAAAAACACGCTCAAGACAAGATACGTTTGCTGGGTTCGTTTGAGAATGTCGCACAGGGGATTGCGGCCATCGAAGCGCTAAAGCCCGATTTGTTGTTTTTGGATATCCAATTACACGGCCAAACAGGCTTTGACCTGTTACAGCAAATTGACACCAGCCGCTTGTCTGTCATTTTCACCACTGCATACGATCAATATGCCGTGCAGGCGTTCAGATTCAGTGCAACTGACTACCTGCTCAAACCGATCGATGCCGATGACTTAGTGAATAGTCTGCAGAAAGCCGCTGATAACCTAATTAAAAAGCAAGCCGATGCCCGATACGAGCTTCTGCTACAACATCTCGGCCATCGTTCCGATACACCGGCTAAAATTGCGTTGCCTTCTATGGAAGGATGGGACTTTGTACCGATTGCTGAAATCATCCGATGCCAGGCCCAGGGCAATTACACCTTATTTGTTTTGCAGGGAGGAAAACAGCTTTTGGTGTCCCGAACGTTAAAGGGTTATGAGCAACTGTTGGAGGGCCGAGGGTTCTTTCGAATTCACCATGCACATTTAATCAACCTCGCCCATATCAATAAATACCACAAAAGTGGATTTGTAACCCTGAACGATGGTTCCATCGTCGAAGTGTCCACTAGAAGACGGGAAGCCTTTCTTGCCCACATAACTGCGCGCAGCAGATGAAACCTTACAATGCTTCGGCTACTTCAATCGGCAGATCGGATTCAAGGATGGATGCACCATCCGCAAAGATAGCCCGGTACGCTTCGGCGCGTGCCTCTTCCGTTTCGAGCTTGTCATACGTAGGAGCAGCGGAAATCATACACATCACACCTTCGGCATGCAGCAGTCGATACAATTTCTGGTTCTCCGGTTTTACTTTTGGACCGATATACGCAATCATACGGTTAAATGGAATTCCCGCCGCTTTGTATTCCTGAAATTTCTCCACGGTAAGGATGTGGGCTGACAGCATTTGATCGCTGCTTTGATCGAGATAAAACCGCGCTTCCTCCGGTGAATGGACGGTGACCATCACAAACGAATACGCATGGTGTTTCCGGATAATCCCGGCGGTCTGTTCCAAGGGTAGATCTTTATGATCGAGATTCAGCACCGTCTTTCCTCTCGCCCATTCGATCGCCTCATCCAGCGTGGGGATACGATATTCGGTTTCTTTACCGTAGCGGTCTTTCAGCCGCAATTGCTTCACCTCCTCCCACGTATGGTCCGCAAGCTTGCCCGTGTCGGTCGTTGTCCGATCCAGCGTAGCATCGTGCATGAGTACCACTACCCCGTCTTTGGTGAGACGCGGGTCGATTTCAAAAAAAGCCGGTGTGTGACGTAATACCGCTTCCATGCCTGCAATGGAATTTTCAGTCAATCCCTGTTCCACCGTACCCCGATGGCCACTGATGATCGTCTTTCCTCTTTTGTATTTAAAAAAACGGTGCAGTTGCTTGGGCGACTTAAACTCCAGTCGATGAAGCGTCTGTTCCTGTGCTTGGCATTGGGTACCTACCACTAAAAACAATAAAATCCCGATTAAAAAATACGTATTCCTCAAACCTGGCATATCTTGTAGTATTATTCAATTTCAATAGCGAAAATCAGTCCGCCCAAATATATCCCTTTTTTTTGATGACTCACAAGAACTTACCCCTTCCGCTTTATTAGCAAAACCTCGTCGTCTTCCAACAGCATATAGCCGTACTCATAGCAAAACCGGTATTGCACGCCCTTTCCGGTTTCGTACATATCGGTGATGTATTCGAAATTGAACCCTTCGGTTACCAACGTACGCCATTTGACCCTGGTCTTCCCTTCGGGCGTCAGAGCTTCCAGAATTTTGCGGTTACGTTTGAGGATACTGTTGACTTTGCGCAGATAACCGCTGTCTTCACTGTTCCGTCTGTTGTTGTAACTGCTGCGACAGCTGTCGTCGCAGAATTTTTTATCGGCGCGTCCCCTAAGCGGTTCGCCGCAGTCCAGGCATCTTCTTTCTTCCATGGGTAAAAGGTTTCGATGGATAAAGATAAAAAAATAAGTAAACTTGCATAAAAAAGTAACTTAACTAAGTTTGTAGGGCAAATTCTGTGCGCATACTCATTATACATAACCACTATCAGAATCCGGGAGGAGAAGACACGGTAGTCGCACAGGAAGAATACCTGCTTGCCGAAACGGAACATGTAGCGTTGCTCACCTTCCGCAACCGAAAGGGCTGGCCGGGCGTCTGGCAGACCCTTTGGTCGCCCTGGAATATATGGGCGGGTCAAAAAGTGAAGCGTGCCATTCAACGGCACCGGCCGGATATCATTCATATCCATAACCTGCATTATGCAGTTGGACCGATCGCCATCCGCGTTGCCAAACGGAAGGGCATTCCGGTGGTTATGACCCTACACAATTACCGGCTGCTATGCCCTTCGGCAACGTTATTCCATAACGGGACACTGTTTACCGATAGCATTCATGCCGGATTTCCCTGGCGTGCTGTCCGTGTGGGTGTACACAGCCATTCCCGTTTTAAAACGTTCTGGCTGGCGCTGACAACCTGGCTGCATAGAAAAATGGGTACGTGGCGAATGGTAGACCGTTATATCACGCTTACCGATTTTGCCAAACAACTATTTATTGATTCCTCGTTTGGCGTACCCGCCGAAAAATACATCACCAAACCGAACTTCACGGCAGCAGACCTAAAAATCCCTGCGTCAATGGAGCAACCACGAACAGATTATTTCCTGTTCATTGGTAGGCTTACACAGGAAAAAGGAATAAACGTGCTTTTAGAAGCATTTGCCGGCACTAACTTCCGCCTGCACATCGTGGGCGACGGCCCGTTGCGGAACGAGGTGCTAGCAGCCACCCAGCAATCGCCAACTCTTACGTATTTGGGTACATTGGACCGAACTGCCATCGCTCCCCTACTCGCATCGTGCACCGCACTCATTTTTCCTTCCACCTGGTATGAAGGAATGCCTATGACCCTATTGGAAGCATTCGCGGCAGGGACACCCGTAATTGCCAGTGACCTGGGTGCCATGCAGTCCATGGTGCAGGACGGGCACAACGGATGGCTTTTTATGCCCGGAAATGCCTCAGCACTGCGTGAAAAAGCGAAGCAGTGGCTTGACACCGATGCCACTTATAGGCAATTACTGGGCAGCGGAGCCAGGCAGGCTTACGAACAGTTGTACACCGCCAAACGGAATCAATTGCTGCTGACAGACATTTACCGTACAGTTATCGAAGCCAGCCTGCGCAGCAACTAGTTTAACGGCTATTCGATTCGGACACTCCTTTCCGCTGCCGCCTTTTGGTCCACCATCGTTTCCATGCGAACATGGCCGCGGCTAGTACGACGAAAAATGGCCATCCGTTGATGATCCAAATGATAAAGTCGACAAAATTCTCCCATCCATTGCCGAACCCGTCTTTGAACCGACGGCTAAATTCACGGGTGGTCGGGATGGGCCTATAATAACTGATGTTCAGCGTCGAAAGGTCCGATTGATTGCTCAGATAACGCAGCCGTCCCTCCGTAGCTTCAATATCGGCCCGCAGCGTGCCTATCTGCTGTTCAATGGCTAATATTTCTTCCACATTCGCGGCACGGTCCAGCAGCTTCAGGTAACGGATTTCCAATTCCTTTTTCGTCCGCAAACGTGCTTCCACATCCACAAATTCCTCGGTTACGTCCTGTGTACGGATATCACGCTGGTCGATGCGCTGGGCAACCTGGCCAACAGCTGTCACCAACGCGTCGAAGTTGTCCGCCGGCACCCGTACCGTGAGGGATCGGCTCTCGCGGCCGTAGGTATGAAAGGACTGATCAGCGGTTACATATCCTTTGTACTGCTTGATCAAACTATCAAGATCCCGTTGCGCCCCCATTAAATCATCCGTTTCAAAAGAAAGATTACCTTCCCGGATCAACTTCCGTTCGATGGGAGCACTTTCTTCCACTTGCGGGGTAACCATCAGTTCCTGTTCGGCTGCAGCAGGTTCGAAGGCGTGTTCCTGCCCGCTTTTTCCGCAAGCACCCGCCAGCAGAACCACGGCCAACATGCTTGTGCAGACAGCGGTTGATACTAATTTTCTATGCTTCGTCATGTATTTATACAGTTTATAACAGGGATGCCCATCACCGGGCATTTCCATAAGCTATATACCCCGAAACACCAAAAGTAACCCATATTGGTTTAGTTCAATGTATTTGCTACACGTTGGGCCTCTTTCATGACACGGAAAAAATTGCCGCTCCAGATTTTCTTAATGTCCTCCTCGCTGTAGCCCCGCTTTACCAGCTCGTAGGTTAGGTTGCCTGCCTCACTCACATCATACATCCCCCTGACGCCACCGCCTCCATCCAAATCGGCCCCGATGCCGACATGGTCCACTCCGACTAGCTCAACAATGTGGTCGATATGATCGACAACCTGCTGCAGGGTAGCCAACCGGTTTGGGTATTGTTTGTATATCTCCTGCAGTTCCGCTTGCCGCTCTTTGCGCTCGGCATCCGTTAGTTCATTTATCCGGGGGTATTTTTTTCGAAGTGCTGCCATTGCGGCCACTCGCTTGGGGTTCTCCGCTCTCAGGTATCCACTGTACATGTTCATCTGGATCACACCTCCTTTTGCAGCTAACGCTTTGATCATCTCGTCGGATAGATTGCGTGGATGGTTGTATAACGCCCGCGCAGAGCTATGGGAAGCCACAATGGGGGCTTTTGATAATTCGAGGCAATCCCAAAAGGTTTCGTCGGACGTATGTGAAATATCCACCAGCATGCCCAGACGATTCATTTCCTTTACCACCTCTTTGCCAAAAGTACTCAACCCATGATGTTCGGGTCCCTTAGGGTCGTTGGATGAATCGCAAATATCGTTATTCCTGGTATGGGAGAGGGTCATGTAACGTGCTCCCCAATCATAGTAGGTCTTTAGCAATGACAGTTCGTCGCCAATGGCCCACCCATTTTCGACACCGATAAATATAGCCCGCTTCCCCTCTTTTTCCAGCGAATAGGCCTCCTCAGGCGTCGTGGCCACCCCTGCCCACTCGGGATGATCTGCTATCGCTTTATGAATGGTATCAAACAGCACCTTGGCCCGTCTCTTTGCATCGGCGTTGCCTGCTTTGGTACGGGCTCCCTGCCCAAGATAAACCGCAAAGAACATGGCATCCATCCCTCCTTGTTTCATCCGCGGAAAATCCACCCGCGAGTCGGTCGCTCGTGCATCATGTTCCTTGGCAATATCGAAACGAGGGTGCGAAACCATATACGTAGGTACGTCTGCATGCGTATCCAACGTAAAAGCTGCCGCATGGATTTCCGCTGCTGTTGCTTTGATTGCCGGATCATCGTATGTCTGGGAAAAAACCGCAGAAGTTGCCATAAATTGCAGGCAAAACACCAGCATCTGAAAAAACCTTCCCATGAGTGAAATAGCTATCCGTACAAAAGTATGCTAAAGATAGAAAAGCAAGTGATCAATCGCAAAGACTAATTCATGAACAAGGGTTACCAACGGGCCATAAATCGGCCAACGTTTTCTTTTATCATTATTAGATAATACGTAGATAATAGGGATTTTATAGGGACTTCATAGGGGCAAATACGAATTATACCCCTATGATTTATTAATTACATACGAATACCATATCAGTTAATTGACCAAACAATGACCAATTGGGAAGAAGGCGGTGGCTGCCCAGTGTCTAAAACCGGATAAACTCTTCGATCTGTTCGTTGGTAAAGCGGACGGTGTCTTCTTTAAAAAGATTTCCATCGGCGTCAAACTCCTGGAAAATATGGGGGATATGGATGCGCAACGGAAGCACATTCAACCGTATGTAGTGACACACACCGGTGAAATGATCGACCCCTCTGATGTTTCCATATTTACCGCCGGATAAACCAACCAGGGCTGCCTTTTTATTAAAAAAACTATCCGGAAACTTGCATGCATCCACAAAGGTCTTTAGGATACCCGGAAAACTCCCATTGTATTCCGGTATCACAAAAACAAACTTTTCGGTGGCCATCACACGGTCCTGGTAAGGCTGAAAGGCATCGCTACGGGTTTTGTACATATCAGCTGATATGAAGTCGGCCGATAAATCGGCAAGGGAAAGAATATGGGCTGCCACACCCTTTTCCATCAACTTTTGCTGATAATAACTGGCTAATTTAAACGTATTACTATGTGGGCGGTTGGTACCGGATATGATGGTAATCATGATGGATTAAATTAAAAAAGCGTATCTTAGCCCCTCGCATTCGGACTTGCTAAAATGCCCAAAAGTACAAATTAATGAATACTTTTGGGGCGTAAAGTACAACGTGCGTTAATTTTTCATCACTCATGGGTAAAATCATTGCAATCGCTAATCAAAAAGGAGGAGTGGGCAAAACAACCACTTCCATCAACCTCGCTGCCAGCCTGGCGGTACTGGAATACAAAACCCTGCTGGTCGATGCAGACCCACAGGCCAATTCGACTTCCGGTATTGGATTTGACCCGCGCACCATTAAATCCAGTGTGTACGAGTGTTTAATCAACAACCTCGATCCGCACGAAGCTATCCAACACACGGAAACACCCAATCTTGATTTGCTTCCTGCGCACATTGACCTGGTCGGTGCGGAGATTGAGATGATTAACCTCCATGAACGGGAATATAAGATGCGGAATATCCTGGATCAGGTGAAAAACGAATATGACTTTATTGTGATCGACTGCTCCCCTTCACTGGGTCTCATCACGATCAATGCACTATCAGCTTCCAACTCGGTCATTATCCCTGTACAATGTGAATATTTTGCACTCGAAGGCTTGGGAAAACTGCTCAATACCATTAAGATCGTGCAGAACCGGCTAAATACTGAATTGGAAATAGAGGGGATCCTGCTAACGATGTATGACGTACGGCTCAGGCTTTCCAACCAGGTTGTGGAAGAAGTGAAAACCCACTTTAATGAGCTCGTCTTCGATACCATCATCCAGCGGAATACGCGACTGAGCGAGGCTCCCAGTTTTGGCATTGCTGTAATCATGCACGATGCTAATAGCAAAGGGGCCATCAACTACCTGAACCTCGCACGGGAGATATTGGAAAAGAATAACCTCAATAAAGAAGAAAAAGAACACGTAAGCGCATAATACAACATGGCAGCACAACAACGGAAAATAGGCTTGGGCAAGGGATTGAGTGCGTTGCTCGACGACTCGGAAGAGGTCATCAAGCGGCCATCCGAAAGCAAAGCGGTGGGCGACGTGAAAGAACAGAAAATACCCGCCGGTATTAATAATGTACAACTTTCGCTGATTGCGGTCAATCCCTTCCAACCACGTACAGATTTTGATGAAGAAGCGCTGCGTGAATTGGCAGATTCCATCAAGCTACAGGGGTTGATCCAACCCATTACGGTACGGCAAGTGGAAAACGGAACGTACCAGCTAATCAGTGGGGAACGCCGGTTACGGGCCGCAAAACTGGCCGGATTGACCGAGATTCCGGCATATATCCGGACAGCGAATGACCAGCAAATGCTGGAAATGGCCCTAATTGAAAACATCCAGCGTGAAAACCTCAATGCGATTGAAGTGGCATTAAGCTTCCAACGGATGATTGAAGAGTGTAACCTTAAGCAGGAAGAGCTGGGCGAACGGGTAAGCAAAAACCGATCGACGGTAACCAACTACCTACGTTTGCTGAAACTGCCTCCGGTTATACAAGCCGCTATACGTGACGGTCAACTCAGCATGGGCCATGCACGTTCGTTGATCAATTTACCCGAAATTGATAAGCAATTGTATGTTTTCCGGGAAATTGTCAAGAAAGGACTGTCTGTCCGGAAAACCGAAGAGTTGGTACGGGAAATTCAGCAACGCATTCAAGCGCAATCGGCCAATCGCGATAAGCCTGCGCCGCTATCCTTCCAATACCAAAAGGTGGAGGATGACCTCGCTTCCAAATTTGCCACACGGGTAAAACTCAAAGTATCCAGCAAAAAAGGAAACGGAGCCATCGAAATCCCCTTTCACTCAGAGGACGATCTAAACAGGATCCTTGAATTGCTGGACTGGTAATGAGCAGACTACTACTTATCGTGTTGCTATGGGTTGGAAGTGCTACGGTTGTCTGGGCGCAGGAGCCCGATAGCTTACGGCGCGATACCATTCCCAAAGTAGCCACGCCCAAAGCTACCGATAGCCTAACCCTAACTCCAGCGGATACTACTGCCGCAGACACCACCGCTGCCGAAACCCGTCGCGAACGGAGGCAGCGGGAAAAACGTGAACGCGAAGCAAAGGAGCAAGCACAAACTATATTCAAAGACTCCGCGCGGCTTGCCCTGGAGGCAATTTCCGTTCGCCCCTGGAAGCAATCGTTGATGGTTCCCGGCTGGGGTCAAATCACCAACGGCGGGTGGTGGTGGCTGAAGGTACCGGTTATTTATGGTGGTTTTGTGACTGCGGTGCTGGTGTTTGAGTTCAATAACCGCTATTACCACGACATTCTGGAAGAGGTACAATACCGCATCAATAACAACCACGCTGTGGCACCGAACACGAAATACCCGAACCTGCCACCAGGACAGCAAATCACCGACTATATGATTACAGCTAAAGATTACTACCGGCGTAACCGCGACCTCACGATACTGGTAACGGCGGGTTGGTGGGGGCTTCAGGCCGTAGAGGCCTATGTCACTTCCATGCTCAAGCACCGGTGGGATATCGGCGATGATTTGACCATCAACGTTTCACCTACCCTGCTGCCGCAACCGGGTTCCACGTGGGTATATCAGCCTGCCACCATCGGTCTTAAGGTGAAGATGAATTTTTAACCATTTATACACATTTTATACTAAGTTTGCGTACTAGCAACTCACGTACATGAACATTGCATTACTCGGATACGGAAAAATGGGGCGGCTCATCGAGAAATTTGCCCTGCAGCGTGGTCACCACATCCATCTTATCATAGATGAAAACAATAGACAGGACATCGGCATTGTTGATTTAGAAGGAGCCGATGTAGCCATTGACTTCAGCAGGCCGGAGGCAGCAGTATCGAATATCGACCTCTGTTTTGAGGCAGATTTACCCATCGTCGTGGGAACGACGGGCTGGTATGATCAGCTTGGCGATGTAAAAAAAAGATGCCTGGATGGTAACAAAACATTAATGTACGGCTCTAACTTCAGTATCGGCGTAAATGTTTTTTTTCACATCAACAAATTGTTAGCCGCTGTGATGAACCCTTATAAGCAATACGATGTCCAGGTTGAGGAAATTCACCATACCCAAAAGCTGGATTCCCCAAGTGGTACCGCCATTACAATTGCTGAAGGGATTATTGAAAACACAGATTCGAAAACCGAATGGGTAAACAACCTGATTGGAGAAGGAGAAGAGCTTATTCCAAAGAGTCAGCAACTGCTTATTGAAAGTCATCGCATAGACGATGTACCGGGCACGCATACCGTGCTGTATAGTTCGGAAGTTGACCAGATCGAATTTAAACATACCGCTCATAGCCGTGCAGGATTTGCGCTGGGTGCGGTGGTTGCCGCCGAATGGCTAGCGGGTAAAACCGGATTTTACCAAGTAAACGAAATGTTTAATTTTTAACAAAACCTATCATATGGGATATATTGTTTTTGCTATTTTTCTCATCCTCATTCATATCGGTCTCTGGAAACTTTTCATCAAAGCCGGACGTAAAGGCTGGGAATCGCTCATTCCGGTCTATAAAGAATTTATCATTGCCAAACATATTACAGGACATCCAAGCTGGTGGCTTGCGTTGTTACTGATTCCCATTGTAAATATTTTCATCTTTTTCGGGTTGTATCTCGATTTGGTGAAGGCATTTGGCAAGCGCCGCTTTTGGGAATATGCTGCGACAATTTTGCTGCCCTTTGCGGTGTTGCCCTGGTGGGGCAACGACCCGAAAGTGGTTTACCTGGGCAAATCGTCTACCCCGGAGTTTAAGGAGAAATATCCGTATAAAAAAACCGTTGCACGCGAATGGGCCGACGCAATTGTGTTTGCAGTGGTTGCCGCAACACTCATCCGGGGCTTTCTGATCGAAGCATACATGATCCCTACGGGTTCCATGGAAAAGAGTTTGCTGGTGGGGGACTTCCTGTTTGTGAGCAAATTGAATTACGGTCCACGTGTCCCCATGACCCCCATTGCCTTTCCTTTTGCCCATCACACCATGCCCCTTGTGGGCGGGAAGGCGTACTGGGAAGGTGTGAAAATCGGTTATAAACGGCTGCCCGGATTCCAGCAGATCAAGCGGAACGATGTGGTGGTATTCAACTACCCCATGGAAGCGGACCCTCCCTTCAACCGGCCGATAGACAAACGTGAAAACTACATCAAACGGGCTGTAGGCGTTCCCGGAGATACGATCTCGCTCCGCGAATCGATACTATACGTCAACGGGCAAAAAGGTTTCGTTCCGCCCAATGGCCAAATGGATTATTATGTATACACCGACGGGACGGGTTTAAATCCGCAACGGCTGTTGGATATGCGCATCGAAAGCCCCTACCCCTACAGCAAAGAACCCTACATACTTTTCCTGACAGAAGAAGCGTATAAGGAAGTAAAAAGCTGGGCAAACGTAACCAAAATTGTCCCGAACATCCGGCACAGAGATACAGAAGAGCCCGGTATATTTCCGAATAATCCCCTGTACCATTGGAACATCGATAATTTCGGGCCAATTATTGTACCCAAGAAAGGCTGGACGATCACACTTGACAGTTTAACCATGCCCCTCTACGAACGTGCCATCCGTGTATACGAAGGCAATGAATTGGAAAGCCGGGCAGACGGTATTTACCTCAATGGTGCCAAGACAGACACCTATACGTTCAAAATGGATTACTACTGGATGATGGGCGATAACCGTCATAATTCAGAAGATGCCCGCACATGGGGATTTGTACCCGAAGATCACATCGTTGGCAAAGCCTTGTTTGTCTGGCTAAGCTGGGATAAGGACGGCACATTCTTCGACAAAATCCGGTGGAATCGGATTTTCATGGGGATAAAATAGGGGTGGGTGATCGGTGATCGGTGGTGAGTGATCAGCGGTCGGTGGCCAGTGGTGGGTGATCAGCGGTCGGTGGCCAGTGGTGGGTGATCGGTGGTGAGTGATCAGCGGTGGGTGACCGGTCAGCCGTTGGCGGCAGCCAGGTACCGTTTAATGGTTTCCTCCAGTCCCAGGTAAAGTGCATCTGCTATCAGGGCATGGCCGATGCTTACTTCCAGTAATCCGGGTATATGTTGTACAAAATACGGTAGGTTATGCAGATCGAGATCGTGCCCTGCATTGAGGCCTATGCCGGTTTGCTGAGCTACTTTGGCAGCCTCAACATACGGAGCGATGGCTTTCGCCGGATCCTGTACGTATTCCCGGGCATAGCCTTCTGTATATAACTCCACCCGGTCGGTTCCTGTTTCTGCCGCCGCAGCAACCTTTTCGGGGTCGGGGTCTACAAAAATCGAAACCCGGATCCCCTCCCCTTTAAACAATGCACACATATCCCGCAAATAATCCCGGTGCTTGATGGTGTCCCAACCATGGTTGGACGTGATCTGTCCCGGTTCGTCGGGTACCAGCGTAACCTGTGCGGGCTGTGCATCCAACACCAACCGAACGAATTTCTCTTCGCGGCTGTTGCCTTCAATGTTCAGTTCCGTCGTAAGGGCCGACTTCAGGTCAAAGACATCCTGATAACGGATATGCCGCTCATCAGGCCGGGGATGTACGGTAATACCCTGGGCACCAAACCGCTCGCAGGCGAGTGCTGCCTGAAGCACATCCGGATTATTCCCTCCGCGTGAATTACGGAGTGTTGCGATTTTATTGATATTGACCGAAAGTCTTGCCATGGAGTTAGTTTTTTACATTTACAAAGATAGAAATTATTAAATTGCGTGAGTTATGGATAGCTTTGACTTTAGCTTCAGATTACTCGACATCATCGACATTTTTTTGGTTGCGGTAATCCTGTATTACATATACAGCCTCATACGCGGCACCATTGCCGTGAACATCCTGATCGGATTAGGGCTCATTTATGTGATTTTTCTGCTGGTCAAGCAATTCAACATGCATCTCCTTACCGAGATTTTCGGTGGATTCATCAGTGTGGGTTCCCTGGCACTCGTCGTGGTTTTCCAGCAGGAGATCAGACGTTTTCTGATCCATATCGGCAAGAACATTTCGGTGAGGCGCAAAAACTTCCTATGGTCAATTTTTGTGAGCAAAAAGGCAGCTGAGCAGGATCACCGGGCCCATCTCAAACCGATTATTGATGCCTGTAGAAGCATGTCGAAATCCTATACCGGTGCATTGCTGGTTTTTGCCAAATATTTTGATGAGGAGTATTATCAAAGCAGCGGCGAATACATGGATGCCCAGCTTTCGAAACGCTTATTGGAAAGTATATTCCAGAAAAACAGCCCGCTGCATGACGGAGCCGTTGTTATTGTGGATTTCAAAATAAAAACGGCCAGTTGTGTGTTGCCCCTGTCGGACAGTGAAGACCTGCCGCTGCATTTCGGCCTGCGCCACCGCGCGGCTATCGGTGTCACAGAGGTGAGCGATGCCGTGGCAGTGGTTGTCTCGGAAGAAACAGGAGAAATTTCGTTTGCCAAAGACGGCAATGTCAACATGAATATCACCCACGAAGAGCTCGAAGAACTCTTGAATGCTTCGCTTTAAATTATTTTTTAGCTTCTGCCAATACCTGCCCGTTCAATCGCTCGTATTCCTCGTTATTTTGCTGTTTCGCAATTTCGAGTCCTTGTTGGGCAGTGGCAGCCGCACCGGCCTTGTCTCCGGCTTTAAGCTGGATACGTGCTTTCCAATATTTGATGTAGGGTGCCGGATTGGGCACCTTGTCGGCTTCGTTCATCCAGGCCAGCGCCTTTTGGATATCTTTATTGTTGTTGTAATAATATTGTGCAGCCTGCAT
Source organism: Parapedobacter defluvii (assembly GCF_014642075.1). Lineage (GTDB taxonomy): Bacteria > Bacteroidota > Bacteroidia > Sphingobacteriales > Sphingobacteriaceae > Parapedobacter > Parapedobacter defluvii. Next base: position 17,289 of record NZ_BMIK01000034.1, read on the forward strand.
GTAGGGCTTCTTCTCCCCCTTCATTGCCTCGTCAATGGCAGCCATGATTTCCGCATCCTGATCTACCACCAGGTCAAAACTAATCTTTGTCTTTTCCCAGGCTAGGTTCAACTTCGCACTTTGTGGTTTTACGTCCGAAAAATCCATGGTAAAGGTTTCCAGTGGTGCACCCAATCGTTCCGGCTTGACGGTAAAGCGCAACGCATCTTCCTCCTGTTTATAGGTATAGGCTCCCCATTGCTGGCTGTTTTTGCTCAAAATAACGGTCCATTCGCTTTTTCCCGGAATGGTCAGTAGCCCATAGGTACCCGGTTCAACCGGATGCCCGGCTACCATCACCTTATCCTCAAACGTGAGTGTAGGAACACCGTTTGCTCCTGTGCGCCAAACCTTGTCATACGGTTCTAGCCCCCCGAATATCGTTCTGCCATTCATGTTTGGGCGGCTGTAAGTAAGTGTGACGTTCCGGATGCCCAATCCCTGGACAATGGTTTGGGAACTGCTCGCAGGAGGAAGTTTCAATTGAGCTTTTACAGGTTGCCCAACCGTGGCAACAACTACGGCAACGATTACCGCTTTAAATAGGCCTTTATTCATATTGTTTGCTGTTAGTTAAAAATGCCGGAAGTTAGGGATTATTCTCAAGTGATCATCCAACATTACCGAAATATTACAATTCACACGTAATACAACCGCACACCACACGTTTTAAGAATGATACTTCACAAAAAAGTCCTGTTTTCCTGCGTCGTTCATCCTTGACGCAGGAAAATCAGGCACAATTCCTTCGATTAATATTACTTCGCAATTTGCTTTTCGCTCAATCTATGCCCGTAGCTTGCAAAATAGAGGATATAAAGATAGGCAGGAACCATCGCATACAGGAATGCATGCTGGAAATCTATTCCAAGGGTGTCTTTTAAGTAACCGTACACCAAGGGCCAGATTGCACCACCTGCAATCCCCATGATCATCACGCCCGATCCAACTTTTGTGAACCGGCCGAGGCCTTTAATACCCAATGGGAAGATAGCCGGCCACATTAACGCATTGGCAATCCCCAATAATGCCACAAAAATATAGGAAGTCATCCCCGAGGTGAATACCGAGATCGTGGTGAATGCGATGCCGACCAAGGTGCAGATCCGAAGTGCAAACTGTTGGGAAATGAATCTCGGAATGGTTGCAATCCCGATAAAATAGCCGACAAGCATACAGCCGAGTGTAAATGCGGTACCGTATTTTATAAAGAATGGGGGCAACGACAATAACCGCCCGTATGTTCCAATGATGTCGCCCGCCATCACCTCTACCGCAACACAGAAGAATATAGCCAGCGCTCCAAGGAATAAATGCGGAAAATGAAAGATGCTGCTTCTCTTTCTGACGTTTGCATTTGCGCTTTCTTCTACTGCTTCTTCCTTATTTACGTCAACTTCGGGCATTTTTACCACAAATACGATGATCGCCAGGATGGCCACGCCAATCGCCATTCCAATGTAAGGGCTATGGATCCTTTCCGAAAGTTCGGCCAGCAATGCATCGTGTTCAGCGCCTACTTTAAGGTCTTTTATTTTAGTCGAAATCGTATCGTAGTCCTTCAGTAAGATACTTCCCAGTACAAAAGGGACAATAATACCGGCGGTTTTGTTAAAAATCCCGACAATGGAGATACGTTGGGCCGCACTTTCAATGGGTCCAATGATGCTTAGGTAAGGGTTAATTGCGGTCTGAAGCAACGCCATTCCCGAGGCTTGGATAAATATAGAAACCAAAAACAAACCGTAGCTCAGTTTAGAGGCAGCGGGTAATATAACCAACGCGCCAATTACGATCAAAAACAGACTGAGCACAATCCCATTCTTAAATCCGATCTTGTCCAAAATCCATGAGCTGGGAAGGGCCAAAAAGAAATAGGCAATATACGAGGCAAATAAAATAAAGAAAGCCTGCAAATCTGTTCCTAAATTAAAAGCTAATCTTACAAATGGAATAAGCGCTCCGTTGGCCCAGGTGATGTAGCCCAAAATAAAAAACAGTGCGCAGCAGATGATCATGGGCAATAATGCTGTCCTTTGTTGAGTTGGTATCGGATTCATTGATTTAAAAGTTTACTTTTCATTAATCAGGTTGGTTGTTCAGTTAGAAACCTCCCATTCCACAAGACTATAAAATAAAATCAACATTTAAAATAAAAAAATCACGCAAACGGTTGTTTTTATGGTGATCGGGGGTGAGTGATCGGTGATCGGTGGTGAGTGATCGGTGAAGGGGGGCACCTGACAAGGAATCAAAGTTGGCTTCCACGTAAATAGGAAACGCCCTGAAGTTATCAGGGCATTTCCTACACCTAAACCGTATCATAAAACCATGGAATGGTTTTGTAGATACTTTAACTACAACAGATCGCGGAAAAGGTTTTCAAAGTTTTTATTTTTTTTGCTCCCCGAAAGCCATCACCAATCCTTATCAACTATCCATTATCAACTATCAACTATCCATTATCAACTATCAATTATCAACTATCAATTATCAACTATCAACCATCAACCGCCAAGATAACGCTCGCGGATGATATTGCGGTGGTGATTGAGGTGACCGGCAATGATATACAGAAACGCCCGGACGCTGATCAAGCGCTCGGAAGCAATGCCTTTGCGGGCCAGTTCGTGATCGTTGAAACTTCGGAACAGCATCAGGTTAGCCTTTCTTACCAACACGAACTCTTCCGACAAACTTTCCAATGACCGTTCGTTGAACCGTGCATTGGCCACAAAATCATCGGGTTCAAAGCCGATCAGTTCCTTGGTATCATTCCGTGCAAAACGCAGCGCACGGTAGGCCATGATCCGTTCGGTATCAATGACGTGGCCCACAACTTCCTTGATGGTCCATTTTCCTTCCGCATAGGCATATTCGGATTTGCCGGGAGGGATACCTGCTAGAAATTCGGGAAAGGCGGTAATTTGCTCATCGAGCAGTTCCATCACGTCGCCTGTGAGGGTTTCAACATAACTGGAATAAATCGCCGGATATTCATCAGATTTGAGCGGGTTCATATGTTTGGCTACTTGGTAATACGATTCTAAATGTGGTTCCTTTATCGATCTCTGACTCCTTCACGAAAATATGTCCTTTGTGGTATTCAATCATCCGCTTGGTTAAACTCAACCCAAGCCCCCACCCCCGTTTCCGTGTTGTGAAACCGGGTTGAAAGACAGCATCAAACTGTGCGCGGGGTATCCCTTTTCCGGTATCGCTAATGTCTATAAAAATTTGCTCTTTTGCAATATTTTCCAAAATAACGATGTCTATCCTTCCGGCCGACTCAATGGCATTTGCTGCATTTTTCAGGAGATTTTCAAGCACCCAGTCAAAAAGCGGCACGTTGAGCATCGCCTGCGCCTTCGTTTCACCGGAAACGTTGAATACGATCTTGTCGCTCGTCCTCACTTTGAAATAATTCACAAAATCAACCACCACTTTATAGACCATATGGTTATGCAACACCGGAGCAGAGCCGATTTTTGAAAAACGGTCTGCTACCACTTCCAGTCGCTTTACATCACTTTCCATTTCGATGAGCAAGGGATCTTTTTCGGCATCAAACTTGGCACGGACCAATTCCAGCCAGGCCATCAGCGAAGATATGGGCGTACCCAGTTGATGGGCCGCCTCCTTGGCCAGCCCCACCCACACCAGATTCTGTTCAGACTTGCGGATTGAATTGAACACCGTATAAGCGATACCCAGGAAGATGGCGATCAGCGTGAGCTGCACATAAGGGAAAAACCGAAGTTGATTCAGCAACAGCGAATCTTTGTAATACACAAACCACTGCCCATTATTCGGCAGGTTGATAATGATAGGCGGATGACTGCGCTTCATGATCGTCAACTGCCTACTGAAGTACACGGGGTCATATTGCAGGTTTTCATCCTCGTCGTCCGACAATATGTTTGTTTTGGTCGAATCCAGGTCCCGCCAATAGATGATACTATCGCGTGCGTCTGCAATAATAGCAGGCATCGACAGGCTATCACGCACGGCAAAGATGAAGGTGATCATCTCATCGTCAAAATCGGGCATCGTGATGATGTTCCGCATACTCATGGCCCACACTTCGGCTTTGGTCCGTTCAGATTTGGACAGATTCCTTACCAAGTAATTGGTATAGAGCAACGAAGCTGCCGCAATGAGGGCGGCGAGAATCAATAGGGCAAACTTCCATCGCTGCTGGTTATATTGATAAGGATTCATTCCGCCAAAATACATAATTCCACTAATAATGATATTTCAGCAGGTGTATTTTTTACAGGGGATTACCTTCGGCGAACTCCTTTTGGTCGGTTTTACTTTTAAACAGTATATGGAGTGCCTTGGTACGCAATGCAACTGGAAGACTCGCTTCGCTCATCCCCCAAGGTTGCTTATGCGCATCCAAGCTGCCTTAGCGAGGGATAACGGAAGCCGTGTGTTGCGTAAACGGTCTTGTGAAGACATCAGCACAGCGCAGTGGGTTCCAGACGCGTCGCAATACGCGGCTTACTCGACCTCCCGTATACACTTGGTATTTTTTATGTTTCCGCTACAAAATAAATAGTCAAATTAGCTAAGTTTGCGGCATGGATCAAGACAGAAAAGTGAGGGTGCGATTTGCGCCGAGCCCTACCGGGGGATTGCACCTGGGCGGGGTACGCACGGCATTGTTCAACTACTTGTTTGCCCGGCATCACGGCGGAACATTTGTGTTGCGTATCGAAGATACCGACCAGACCCGGTTTGTGCAGGGTGCAGAAGCCTACATCCAAGACTGCCTCAAGTGGTGCGGGATTGAACCCGATGAAAGTCCGCTGCACAGCGGCACATACGGTCCTTACCGGCAAAGCGAGCGCAAAGAAAATTACCGCAACTATGCGGAACAGCTGGTAGCGGATGGCTATGCATACTATGCATTTGACACGGCCGAAGAATTAGCCGCGCAACGCAAACTGCAACCTAACTTCAAATATAGCCAGGAAAACCGCAGCCAATTGCGTAATTCACTGAGTCTTCCGGCAGCGGAAGTGCAACGGCTGATTACCGAAGGATATCCTTATGTCATCCGTATCAAAATGCCCGTGGGTGAAACCATCAGCTTCGAAGACAGGATCCGTGGCATCGTCAGCTTTGATTCATCCCTGGTGGATGACAAGGTATTACTGAAAGCCGATGGCATGCCCACGTATCACCTGGCGGTCGTTGTAGACGACCACCTCATGGACATTACCCATGTGTTCCGGGGAGAAGAGTGGCTGCCTTCCGCGCCTGTGCATATCCTGCTATGGGAATACCTCGGCTGGCGCAGCCATATGCCGAACTGGGCACACCTGCCGCTGATTCTCAAACCCGATGGCAACGGCAAACTGAGTAAACGGGACGGCGACCGACTGGGATTCCCGGTGTATGCCATGAATTGGCAGGACCCCCAAACCGGTGACCTTACACGGGGATTCCGCGAAATGGGATTTCTCCCCGAAGCGTTTGTCAATATGCTTGCTTTGCTGGGTTGGAACGACGGGAGTGATCAGGAGCTTTTTTCACTTGATGAATTGGTGGCCAAGTTCTCGGTGGACCGCATCAGCAAGGCAGGCGCGAAATTTGATTTTGAAAAGGCGAAATGGTTCAACCACGAATGGATCAAACGAAGTGAAGACGAAGTGCTTCTTCCCCAACTGAATGATGTACTTGCAGAACACGGCGTACGTGACGTTGACCCACGGTATCTTTCTGCCGTGCTTTCCTTGGTGAAGGAACGGCTTACCTTTCTTCCCGATTTCTGGGAGCAGGCTTCCTTTTTCTTCAAGCAGCCGGATACCTATGATTTGGCTGCCGTACAACCGAAGTGGACTGCCGAAAAAACCACTTTTTTCTCAGAGATGATCGCCCAACTGGAAAATTTTGATCCGTGGCACAGTGCCGAATTGGAGAGTTTCTATAAGCTGGCTATCCAGGCTTCCGGCATGAAGGTAGGCGAATTGATGCTGCCCTTCCGTATTATGCTGGTAGGGGGTAAATTCGGACCACATGTCTTTGACATCGCTGCCCTATTGGGGCGCGAAGAAACCGTGGCCCGGATGAAGCGTGGACTGGAAGCGTTCGTTACCCCAACAGCTCCCTGATATCGTCCTGCGTGAGCGACTTGATGAAGCTTTCTTCGGTCGTGATGAGTGTATCGGCGATGCTTTTTTTGCGGTTTTGCAACGCCAGTATCTTCTCTTCCACGGTATCTTTGGTAATGAACTTGTAGATAAACACATTACGCGTTTGACCGATGCGGTGGGTGCGGTCTATTGCTTGCTGTTCCACAGCCGGATTCCACCAAGGGTCCAGGATGAACACGTAGTCGGCCTCCACCAGGTTAAGCCCTACACCGCCGGCCTTAATTGAGATGAGAAACAGCCGTGTATCTTGATTTTCACGGAATTGCTTAACCACTTCCTCCCGGTTTTTGGTTGCTCCGTCCAGGTAGGCATAACCAATACCGTGTTTGTCGAAATACTGTTTAAAGATAACCAGTTGCTTGACAAACTGTGAAAACACCAGCACCTTATTGCCCCGCCTAAGCACGGTTTCGAGGGTGTGGATCACACTTTCGAATTTGCCAGACTCACCTCGGAATGTACTGTCAACCATCCGCGGATGGTTAGCCAGCTGACGCAGTTTGGTAAGACCTTGCAGGAGTGCGATCTGCGGGGTTTTTGTTTTTTCGTCGCCAAGGTTTTCCAAAATGGCATTCCTGTATTCCGATTTTACACGCTCATACTGTTCGGCCTGTTGCTCACCCATGGTGCAATAGAATACCTGTTCCGATTTGGGTGGAAGCTCGGTAGCCACCTGGCTTTTGGTGCGCCGCAGTACGAAGGGTTTAATAATGGCCTGCAGCCGCCTCGCCTTTTCCTCGTCCTTCTTTTTTTCAATGGGCTGCACAAATTCCTGCTGAAAATAATGGTAGCTGCCCAGTAGCCCCGGGTTGAGGAAAGCCATCTGTGACCATAAGTCGGCCACGGAATTTTCTACAGGGGTACCGCTCAGTACCAAACGGTGTTTGCTCTTAAAGCTTTTTACGGCTTTAAAAGATTTTGAAGTTGGATTCTTAATGATCTGGCTCTCGTCCAGAATCACATAATTAAAATAATAAGCACTCAGCAACTCTTCGTCACTGCGGGCAATGCCATAGGTCGTAATCACCAGGTCATATGGTTCAAAGACTGCCGGTTCTTTGGATCTGCCGATTCCTGTATGCACCAGGATACGCAATTCGGGCACGAACTTATCCGCTTCGTTTTGCCAGTTATAAATTAAGGAGGTGGGCATGACGATGAGTGAAGTCATCGGCCCCTCACCGGGTACCGCCAGCTCCTTTTGTTTTTGTAGAAACGCCAGGGTCTGAATGGTTTTTCCGAGGCCCATGTCATCCGCCAGGCAGCCCCCAAACCGGTATTTTTTCAGGAAGTGGAACCAATTGTATCCGGCTTTCTGGTACGGGCGCAGCGAGCCGTTAAACTGTTTGGGTTCGTCGATCTCATCAATAGCGTCGAAGTTTGCCAGTTGTTCCAGCCGGCGGTCCATCGTCAATGCCGTATGCTCTGAGATGTCATTGAGCAATCCGATGTGATACTTGCTGAGTCGGATTGCCTTTTTGTCTTCCGAAAACTGGAACAGATGGTTGTACTGCGCAAACCATTCTTCCGGAATGACCGCAATTTCTCCATTTGGCAGCACGAACTCCTTGATGTTATTCAATATGTGGTTACGCAATTGGATGAAAGGCACCTCATAATTTCCGAAGCGGGCAACGGCCTGCACGTCAAACCAATCGTTGCCTTCTTTAACCGTCAGATCCAGTTCCGTACGGCCAAAGAAAAACCGTTTATGAGGGTCTTCCTGCACAATTTCGTATCCCAAGCGGCTAAGTTCGTCATTTTGGTCACGAAGCCAGTCCATCACGGATACGCGTTCGTCTCCGTTTGCAAGGGGTTCCAGGTTACTGAAAAGCGCGCTGGTTCTGTATAACCCCCTGTCCAGCAACTCCTGCATGCGTTTTTCCTCCCACTGCAACGACCGCTTGATGCGATGAAAGGTATATTGGTCTGCCGCCTCATCGTATTGCATCCGGACGGTCACCTTGTTTTCACCGCCCGAAGCGAACAGGTACGGGCCATAGCGGAAATTCAGTTGCAACTGCGATGTACCATTTTCAACGTACAGCAATTTAAGTACCGGTACCGCATCGTGCTGGTGGGTTTCGATGGAAAAACCTTCAGCATACACGTGGTGCTTTTCAATGAGCCCACGTACAAACGTTTCAAAGTATTTCCGCTCCGTGGCACGGGCAACCGCGATGTACCGTTTCTGCAAAAAAGGCGATAGCTTTTTCCCTTCAAGGGATTGATCGAAATGATAAAGCACGTTTTCCAGCAGGAGCCATGCCTGCTGGTTGATGATTACCTGGGCATCTTTATACATAAATTCGATGCGCTGCCCGCCGTATTTGATGGTAGGGAAATAGCGGGTTTCCTCGCCGTTGCGCCGGAAATGGAACAACACGGAAGCCGGTTCCGGTGCAATCTCGATCCGTTGGCCGGCTGCATACCCGTCTTTGCTCATCAAAAACAAAGGCTTTTCTTTAAGCAATTCCAAGGCCTGTACTAACCGCCGTTCGATTTTCGGCCGGATGTACTCGTAAAACTTGGTATCAAAAATCTTCGCAAAGAAATCGGCAGGCCGGACCGGTTTTTTATGGTAACGCTTGATGATATTCGTCTGCTCAATCTCTTCCAGCAGTCCAATCAACTTATAGTCAACCTGATCCAACACCGGTGCGTATTCGCTTGCCGTGTGGCTGAAAATGCGCCGATGTGTCAGGGAATACCCCCCATTGGGATTGAGCTGCACGATATGTGGCTCAATCAAACATCCCAAATAGGGATGTTCACAAAGGGAATAAACCAATTCGTAAGGTTGTGTAGTATCGACTTGCTGCATTTACACCGGTAGTATTCTAAAAATAAAGGTGCTAAAGATACGGAAATCTTCGGATAGTTATGCTGCATTTAGCAATACGGGCAGGGAAATCGCTTTTAAAAATACGCGGCGAGCAGGATGCTTCGGAAATCGTCATCCAGGGCAGCGCGTTGCCTCTTTTTAGG
>NZ_BMIK01000035.1 GCF_014642075.1 Parapedobacter defluvii
AATAAGAATATCCCCGGTAAACGGACCCGATAAATATAAAAAACGAAAAAAACCGTCTCGGTACTTTTGAGACGGCCTCTTTTTTCTAACAAAATCGATATCGGGTTAAAACTTTATTTCACTGCATCAACAACGGCCTTAAATGCCTCGGGATTGTTCATGGCCAGGTCGGCCAATACCTTACGATTCAACCCGATGTTTTTTGCATTCAGCTTACCGATTAACTGTGAATACGAAATTCCGTGTTCACGGGCACCAGCGTTGATACGTTGTATCCATAAAGCCCTGAATTCCCTCTTTTTGGTCTTGCGGTCGCGGTAAGCATACTGCAATCCTTTTTCTACTGTATTTTTCGCAACAGTGTATACTTTGCTGCGCGCCCCATAATAACCTTTGGCTAATTTGAGGATCTTTTTGCGTCTTCTTCTTGACGCTACTGCGTTAACCGAACGTGGCATAATTTTTTAATTTTTTGGTAGCAGGTGCCGTGTTTTACAACGGTCTTACAACCCAGTACCCGGTTACTAATTTTTAACTTTTAATTTTCACTTTTTTTTAATAGCTTCTCAGCTATTTGCCGATAGCAAGCATACGTTTCACGTTGCCCATATCCGCATCAGACACTAAACCGGTCTGCGTCAGATTGCGTTTACGTTTTGTGCTTTTCTTGGTCAGGATGTGACTTTTAAAGGCATGTTTCCGTGCAATCTTACCTGTTCCAGTAAGCTTGAAACGCTTTTTAGCACTGGAATTGGTTTTCACTTTTGGCATGATCTACTAAATTATATATCGATTTGTTAATTTTATTTCTTTGCACTCACTTTTGGCGCAACCGTCAGAAACATCCGCTTTCCTTCGAGTTTCGGAAGCAACTCTACTTTACCATAATCTTCCAAAGCCTGGGCAAAACGCAACAGCAGAATTTCCCCCTGCTCCTTATATACAATTGCCCGGCCCTTGAAATGCACATAAGCACGCACCTTTTCGCCTGCTTCCAAAAACTTGATCGCATGTTTGAGCTTAAACTCAAAGTCGTGATCGTTGGTATTGGGTCCGAAGCGGATTTCCTTAATGACTGTTTGTTTGGCGTTAGCCTTGATTTCCTTTTGCTTCTTCTTCTGCTCGTAAATGAACTTACTGTAGTCGATAATCCGGCAGACCGGAGGATTGGCATTTGGCGAAATCTCCACTAAATCCAGTTCCAATTCGTCGGCTAATTCCAATGCCTTACGTGTTGGGTATATTCCCTGTTCTACATTCTCGCCCACTAAACGTACTTCAGGTACTCTGATGTTTTCGTTAATGCGGTGCTCTGGCTCCTTTTTCTTAAACGGAGGTCTCGGGCCTCTGAATCCTGGTCTATTTAATGCCAAATGTCTAAAATAATTAAACGGTTATCTCTTTTATTAACTGTTCGCTGAATTCGTCTACGCTCATCGTTCCAACATCACCCTGCCCATGTTTCCGAACAGAAACTGTGCCGTTTTCGGCTTCTTTTTCACCCACAACAAGCATATAGGGAATCTTCTTTAATTCTGCATCCCTGATTTTGCGACCTACCTTCTCGTCCCGTAGGTCAACCAAGCCGCGAATATCGGAATTATTGAGCGATTCCAAAAGTTTTTTTGCATATTCTTCGTATTTTTCGGATACAGGAAGAATGATAAACTGCTCAGGTGCAAGCCACAGCGGAAACTGCCCCGCGCAATGCTCAATCAACACAGCCACAAAGCGTTCCAGTGAACCAAAAGGCGCTCTGTGGATCATTACGGGCCGATGTTTGGAATTATCGCTGCCCGTATATTCCAATTCGAATCGTTCAGGCAGGTTGTAATCCACTTGAATGGTTCCCAATTGCCACTTACGGCCCAGCGCATCTTTGACCATGAAGTCGAGCTTCGGCCCGTAAAATGCCGCTTCACCGTATTCCACCACCGTCTTCAACCCTTTTTCTTCCGCAGCTTCGATAATGTCTTTTTCCGCCCGATCCCAATTTTCGTCCGAGCCGATGTATTTAGCCCGGTTTTCGGGGTCGCGCAGCGAAATCTGTGCGGTGTAATCCTCAAATCCCAACGCTCCAAATACATAAAGCACCAGGTCGATTACTTTTTTAAACTCGTCTTTTACCTGATCGGGGCGGCAGAACAAGTGAGCATCGTCCTGTGTAAACCCACGTACACGGGTCAATCCATGTAGTTCGCCACTTTGTTCATAACGGTATACCGTGCCGAATTCCGCATAGCGGATGGGCAAATCTTTATAAGAGCGCGGCTTGGTTTTATAAATTTCACAATGGTGGGGACAATTCATCGGCTTCAGTAGGAACTCCTCTCCTTCCTGCGGTGTATGGATCGGCTGGAAGGAGTCTGCCCCATATTTTTCGTAGTGCCCTGAAGTGACATACAGGTTTTTATGCCCGATGTGTGGTGTCACCACCGGTTCGTATCCTGCCTTCATCTGCGCCCGCTGCATAAAATCGATCAGTTTCTGCCGTAAACGAGCCCCTTTGGGTAACCACAGGGGAAGTCCCAACCCTACTTTTTCGGAGAAAGCAAACAACTCCAATTCCCTGCCCAACTTACGGTGATCTCTTTTCTTCGCTTCCTCGATCATGTGGAGGTAGTCAGCCAGTTCGCCGGCTTTGGGAAATGTCACCCCATAAATACGGGTAAGCTGCTTGCGCTTTTCGTCGCCCCGCCAATACGCTCCCGCGACGTTTGTCAGTTTTACCGCCTTAATAAATCCGGTATTGGGGATATGCGGCCCGCGGCACAGATCGGTAAAGTTTCCCTGGGTATAGAAAGTAATGCTTCCATCCGGCAAATCCTTGATCAGATCGAGCTTATACTCGTCGCCCTTCTCCGTAAAATAAGCTTCGGCATCGGCCTTGCTCACCGGCTTGCGCACATATTCCGATTTGATACGGGCAAGCTCAATCATTTTATCTTCTATCTGTTTGAAGTCATCGGAAGAAAACTCGCGGTCGCCAAAATCCACGTCGTAGTAAAAGCCGGTCTCGATTGCCGGACCGATACCGAACTTAGTCCCAGGATAGAGCGCTTCAAGCGCTTCGGCCATCAAGTGAGCTGACGAATGCCAAAAAGTCGATTTTCCTTCCTTGTCATTCCAGGTAAGCAGCCGCACAGAGGCATCCTGCTCAATGGGCCGGGACGCATCCCACACTTCGCCATTTACTTCTGCCGCCAATACGTTTCGGGCCAAACCTTCTGATATGGATTGTGCGATTTCCATCGCTGTGGTCCCCGGTGCGTACTGACGCTGGGAACCATCGGGTAGGGTAATAGTAATCATCTACAACTATGATTTTGTGTTATAAAAAAAATTCCGAAATCACGATACAAGCGTGATTTTCTGTTTCGCGTGCAAAGATAAGAAGGAAATGGGAGATATCATACTACTCCGTTGCACTGGTCCCCCATAATTGGATCAACATTACAAAATTGGGACTACTCCATTCTACCGTCTGTTCGTGTTCTTGGATGAAATTCGCTATGCTCAATGTACGCATACGATTTCTAGATCTGAACAGATGGTTACCATAACTTGTACTGTCAATATACTCCATCTCATATTTTTCCGCGAATGCGATCAGATCGTGCGTATTCATTTCATTATTAAATTTGATGGAAATCTCATCTGTGATAAACGAAATACCGTCATTTTGGTCGACCAACCTAATACCCGGATAGCGCGCCAATACCTCCAGCTCATTATCCAATTTAGATAGTAGCGCTGAGAGAAACGACCGTTCTAATATCAAACGAGCAACGGATGGATCCTGCTGAAGACGATAGTAAGATGCCTCTATGCCGATTGAGGCCAGCGCAGGATCCAACTGGTCTGCGCCTCCCCTGATATCGACCACATACATCTCGGTATTCCAATTAAAAAACAATTTTTGATCTCCGTGCCAATAATACCGTTGAGATGCGGGTGTAAGCAGCAACTGGCGAACAGCTGGATCATCCACATCTGTATAGGGGGTTGCCGACTCCTTTTTGCATGCCCAAATTGAAATTGATAGTAAGAGCAACACCAAAAACCGACTCCTGAATACATGATTAAACATTACCATAACTTAGCGAAGTTAGCAATAAGCCTAAAAAAAGGTTAGTTTTAAAAATGTCAATCAAGTGCGATTGAATCCTTGAAACATCTTGTCGGAATAACGGAATGAGCCACTAAAACGCTACAGTAAACCGTTATAATTTTGCTATCTTTGTCCCCTCAAAAGTATGGCACACCAAATCCCCGAAGATGGCTCATGGCTCCCCCTGATGGAAGAATTTTATACCATTCAGGGAGAAGGGTATCACACGGGTAAGGCCGCTTATTTCATCCGATTGGGGGGATGCGATGTGGGATGTCATTGGTGCGATGTGAAAGAAAGCTGGGATGCGGAGATGCATCCGCTTACCGCAGCCGACACAATTATTGAACATGCTAAACAACATCCCTCGAAAGCCGTAGTTGTAACCGGTGGCGAACCTTTGATATACAACCTGGATTACCTTACCCGGGGGTTGCAGGCTGCGGGTATCAAAACTTTTATTGAAACCTCCGGCGCTTACCCGCTTAGCGGACATTGGGATTGGATTTGTCTTTCCCCCAAGAAATTCAAATGGCCGCTGCCGGACGTCATCGCAGCAGCGGGTGAATTAAAAGTCATCGTATTCAACAAGAGTGACTTTGCGTGGGCAGAAAAGCATGCAGCACTCGTGCCTTCTTCCTGCAAACTCTATCTCCAGCCCGAGTGGTCTAAAGCCCAAGAAATGACGCCATTGATCGTAGATTACGTGATGCAGAACCCAAAATGGGAAATTTCGTTGCAAACCCATAAGTACCTTAATATCCCTTAGGTAACACAGCTAAGACGCATCAAAACTAACTTGAAAGAATCAAAATGTACAGCAGCCTGCTATGAATATTATTGTTTTTGGAACATTTTTTGACCTTGTCAATCCAAAACGGTAAATTTGTACTAACATCACGAAGGAACATTTACTCACAAAAAAAACAACGATGAAAAAAATTGCTTCTATATGTACCTTATTGGTTGCCTTTGTTTGTACTGCGGCATTAGCCCAGCAAAACAGCAAAGCTGAATTTAAGTTTGACAAAGAAACCCATGATTTCGGTAAAATACCTCAGGGCAAACCTGTTACTCACGTGTTTACATTTACAAATGTGGGTACAGAGCCCATCATCATTAATGAAGTGAAGCCCTCTTGCGGGTGCTCGGTTGCAGAATTCACCAAAACACCCGTAAAACCCGGTGAGACGGGAACGATATCGGTTACGTATAACGCTGCCGCAAAACAACCGTTTACTAAAAATTTCACCGTGCGGTCAAATACCAAAACACCAGTGAAGACCCTCTACATCAAAGGTGAGGTAACTGATTAATTGACAAATAATTAAATAGTCCATAAAAACCGCTATTGATTTAGCGGTTTTTTTTTGCTATTAAATGAAAACCTATGCTTAATATTGCGTCAAAATTAACATAGTGACATGCCTGCAATCAGTATAAAAGGCGATGAAATGCCGGCTTCGCCGATCCGTAAACTCACCCCTTACGCCGAAAAGGCTAAGCGGGAGGGTAAACATGTATATCACCTAAATATAGGGCAACCCGATATCGAGACGCCCCAAATCATGCTCGATGCCGTCCGGAATATTAATTTCAAAGTGTGGGCGTATACCCCATCGGAAGGGATAGAATCATACCGCAATAAATTAGCGGGCTATTATAACAAATTGGGATATGCCATCCACGCAGATGACATCCTGGTAACGAATGGTGGCTCCGAGGCGCTCTCTTTCGCCATGCAGGCTTGTGTCAACCCAGGAGAGGAAATCATTATCCCCGAGCCTTTTTATGCAAATTACAACAGTTTTACCCGTTCAGCAGGCATCGACGTAATCCCTATACTTTCGCGGATTGACGAGGGGTTTGCACTTCCGCCCATTGCAGATTTTGAAGCCGCCGTCACTTCAAAAACAAGAGCTATCGCCATCTGCAATCCAAACAATCCAACGGGTTATCTCTATTCTCGTGAAGAGATGGAAGCCCTACGGGATCTCTGCCTGAAATACGATTTATTCTTACTGGTGGATGAAGCCTACCGCGAATTCTGCTACGATGGCCGCGAGTTTGTGTCGCCCATGCAACTCGACGGACTGGAACAGCATACCGTGGTGGTTGACACCATTTCCAAACGCTACAGCGCCTGCGGGGCACGGCTGGGTTGCCTGATTACCAAGAATAAAGAACTTTGGAACGTGGTATTGAAATTTGCACAAGCCCGGCTTAGCGCACCGGCTGTCGCACAGATTGCCGCCGAAGCAGCCATCGATACACCTCAATCTTATTTTGATGCCGTAAAAAAAGAATATACTGCAAGAAGAGATACGTTGGTTACAGGTCTTAATGCGATTGATGGTGTATTTTGCCCCAACCCGGGAGGTGCATTTTATGTGGTAGCCCGACTGCCTGTTGATGATGCCGACCGATTCTGTCAATGGATGCTGGAATATTTCTCCTACGAAAACCAAACCGTTATGATGGCTCCTGCAAGCGGTTTTTACAATACGCCTGAAGCCGGAAAAAATGAAGTCCGACTAGCTTATGTATTGAACAGAGATGATCTGAAGCGCGCCCTGATTTGTCTTGAACGGGGCTTGGTTGACTACCCTGGCCGGATTGGATTATAGCCGGTCAATGACAAACTGTAACTGCTCTTCTTCATTGAGATCAGTGTTATCCAGCACAATTGCATCCTCCGCACGCACTAAGGGGCTTTCCTCGCGTGTGGTGTCGATGTAATCACGATGAGCCAAGTTTTCAAACACCTCTTCGAGGGTAATGTTCTCTCCCTTGTTTTTCAATTCGAGGTAGCGCCGTTCGGCGCGCACTTTTGGATCCGCAGTCATAAAGATCTTCAGGTCGGCATCTGGAAACACCGTTGTGCCGATGTCACGGCCATCCATCACGATATTACGTCGTTGACCTAATTGCTGCTGCTGGGCTACCATCGCACACCGCACCGCTTTCACGGCACTGACTTCACTGACGTAGTCTGAAACATACATCTGCCTGATTTCCTCCGATACGTCTTCGCCATTCAGTAAGATGACGGTTCTTCCGTTTTCATTGTGGAAGTCTATATGAATAACAGCTAACGCCTGAGTCACTTTTTCCGTATCCGTAATGGGTATGCCGTTGCGGATGAAATACAGTGTCACTGCCCGATACATTGCTCCACTGTCTATGTATACGAAATGGAGCTCCTTTGCCAGTGCCTTGGCCAACGTGCTTTTGCCGCAGGAAGAGTAGCCATCAATGGCAATGATTTTGTTTGTCCTCGCCATTATTCATTAGTTATTTCCTCCAATCAGCACGCCGGGTTTATTGAGTACCGGGACTTTAATCAGGTTATCATCGATGATACTTTCCGGCAAAAAGATATATTTTTTATCATAAATGGTCCCATCAATGTAATAACTGAGCCAGTATTCATTGGTCAATCCGAATACCTGCTCGTCGATTGCTTCAATCTTTGCGTAATCATGAGGATCGATATCGCCGATGAAGTGGCGTAGAATAGATGTCTTCACCTCCTTATCATCTTTAACGCCATAGCCTTTTGAACTGACCATCACGTTTTTGATAGGAACTTTCTTTTCATTGATCAAATATACATTCCATACCTTCCCCGTGGGTGATTCACTTTCCAGAACCACCGCAATCGAAATGTCATTGACTATGTTTTCAGGCAGGTCTTTCTTCATTTTGTTCCGTTATCAGCAATTAGCAACCGGATATCAGCTCCTTGATGCTTCCGTTACTTTTTCCCTTTCTTCTTCGGTTTCTTATCGTCGGCTTCCGCCCATTTCAAGACGTCGGCATACGTAATAGATTGTAGCTCCGTGCCCTTGGGTATTTTGATGTTCTGCTTACCAAAGCGGATAAAAGGACCCCACCGGCCGTTTTCAATGCGCGCATCTGGATTCTCATCAAATACCTTGACTACTTTTTCTTTGTCTCGTTGCCGCTTATCCTGTATAATCTGAATGGCCTTTTCGGTCGTTACCCCATGTGGATCAACGTCTTTTGGCAAGGAATAAAAGGCATTGTTGTGGCGAATGTAAGGTCCGAATCTGCCAATGGCTACCGTCATTTCCTTGCCTTCAAACTCCCCTATTTTCTTGGGAAGCTTAAATAAATCAAGCGCTTCCTCAAACGTGATGGTTTCGATCATTTGCCCCGATCTCAAACTTGCAAAACGGGGTTTTTCCTCATCATCTGCCGACCCAATCTGCACCATGGGTCCAAATCTGCCGATGCGTACGCTGACACGCTTACCGGATTCTGGATCTATCCCCAATTCACGTTCATTTGTCGCACGGTCTGCATTCTTAATCGTTGTTTCGACTTCGGAATGAAAGGGCCCATAAAATCCGTGCAGCATATCCGTCCATTCCTTCATCCCCTGGGCTATTTCATCAAATTCCTTCTCGACTTTTGCCGTGAAATTGAAGTCAACGATTCCTTTAAAATGTTCAACCAAAAAGTCGTTTACAACTACCCCGATATCGGTAGGAAACAATTTTGCTTTTTCGGCTCCCGTGATTTCTGTTTTGATTATGGTTGACAATTGCCCATTTTGCAATTCCAGTACCCGATAATCCCTGGATTTTCCATCCCGGTCTTCCTTGACCACATAACCCCGATTTTGAATGGTCGAAATAGTAGGTGCGTACGTGGAGGGGCGCCCAATTCCCAACTCTTCCAGCTTCTTAACGAGGCTAGCTTCCGTATAACGAGCAGGCGGGCGAGAAAAACGCTCCGTGGCCGTCATTGTCCGTAATTGAACTCGTTGATTCCGCTGCAGCGGAGGAAGCAATGTATTATCCCCGTCGTTATCCAGATTCACCTCCTGCTCTTCGTCGGTCGACTCAAAATACACTTTTAAGAAACCATCAAACCGCATCACTTCCCCGTTAGCTACCAGCTCTTCGTTTCGTGTGGAGATGCCAATCTTTGCAGTCGTCTTCTCGAATTCAGCTTCGCTCATTTGAGAAGCAATGGCTCGCTTCCATATCAACTCATATAATCGCTTTTCTGCATTATCCCCCTCGATGGTATGCCGGTCGAAATACGTAGGACGAATGGCTTCGTGTGCCTCTTGCGCACCTGCCGATTTCGTCCGGTATTGACGGCGCTTATGATAGTTGGCTCCATAGGCAGCTTTAATCTCTTCTTCCGCTCCAAGGAGTGCAGTATCACTCAGATTCACTGAATCAGTACGCATATAGGTGATTCTACCCGCTTCGTAAAGCCGTTGTGCGACAGCCATGGTACGTGCCACGGAAAAACCCAGTTTACGGCTTGCCTCCTGTTGAAGTGTGGAAGTCGTAAACGGTGCGGAAGGATTACGCTTGGAGGGTTTGGTTTCCAAGCTATTGACAACAAACTCGGCATTTACACAATCCTTCAGGAATTGCTCAGCATCGGCTAGCACCGGAAACCGTTGTGGCAACTCCGCTTTGAAAAGCTCCTTGGGGTTATCCGTATGGAAAATAGCAACAATTTTGAACGCTGCTTCTGCTTGAAAGCGGTTAATCTCCCGCTCACGATCCACAATCAGTCTAACCGCAACAGATTGCACCCTTCCTGCCGAAAGGGAGGGTTTGACTTTTTTCCACAACACCGGAGAAAGCTCGAAACCGACTAGCCGGTCAAGTACCCGCCGTGCCTGCTGAGCATTCACTAAATTAAAATCGATTCCCCTGGGTGTTTCGATCGCCTTTAGAATAGCGGGCTTAGTGATCTCATGAAAAACGATCCGCTTCGTACGATCATCCCGAAGGCCCAATGTCTCGTATAAATGCCATGAAATGGCCTCTCCTTCACGGTCCTCGTCGGAAGCCAGCCATACGGTCTCAGCTTCCTTAGCTAATTTCTTTAACTCACTGACTACCGCCTTTTTATCAGCCGGAACTTCATATTTTTGTTTAAAGTTATTTTCGACGTCAATTGCATCATCGGTCTTTACCAAATCACGGATATGCCCGTAACTGGACCTGACCAAAAAGTCCTTTCCCAAATATCCTTCTATTGTTTTTGCTTTCGCCGGTGATTCTACAATCAGTAAGTTTTTCATTCAAAATAATTTGCTTTTTATTGGTGATGAATTTTACATAAATTATTCATTATCTTTTTGTTTATGGTAATTTATGTAGGTTTCATTCAAAATAATTTGTTTTTTATGGCAATGAAGCGTGAGTATACATATATGTTGCGGCGGCAACTCATGCAGGTTTCGCCATTCGTCATTTCAGATTTTTGCAAATAAAGGGATTTATTCAGGGAATGACAAATCAAAAAACCATATCTAATAAGAAGAAACAGGCAAACACGACCGAAGCAATACCATTCGTCGTCATAAATGCACGGTTCACTTTACTTAAATCCGTAGGGCTCACAATCCGATGCTGATAAATGAGGAGTCCACAATAAAAAATAACACCGGCTACATAATACCCACCCAATGGAATGAAGAACAAGGGTAGAATCACAAAAATAGCAGACAGCACATGGAAAATCTCAGAAACACGCAACGCTCCCCGCTTGCCTAACCATGCAGGAATGGAACTAAGTTGATGTTCGCGGTCAAATTCCTCATCCTGCAGGGCATAGATAATATCGAAACCGCCCACCCAAAACAGAACCGCCAGCGAATAGAAAATCGGAACGATATGAAACACACCCGTAACCACGAGGTAAGCCCCAATGGGTGCTAAACCAAGCCCTAACCCCAAAACGAGGTGGCAAAGGGGAGTAATGCGCTTCATATAACTGTACCCAAGAATAACCGCCAATGCCACCGGCGACAGGTAAAAGCAAATCGGATTGATAAACCAGGTGGTTCCAACAAACAGGACGCAGTTGACAATGGTAAAGGTCAATGCCTGTGAAGGACTGATCTTTCCCGCCGGGATGTCACGCATTGCCGTACGCGGATTGATGGCATCGATATCACGGTCCAGGTACCGGTTAAATGCCATGGCTGCATTGCGCGCAAACACCATGCAGGCCAGCATCAGTGCTAGTTTCAATCCGTCAAATTCATACGCTGTTGTATGGATGGCGAGAAAAAAACCAATGATGGCAAATGGGAGTGCAAAGATACTATGGGCAAAAAGTACAAGGGAAAAGTATTTCTTCATGATACCTCGGTGGAGTCAAAGTTAGTATTAATCTCATCAATGGCTGCCAACAACTCGTCACAACCCAACCGGTTTTCCGCCGATGTTAGAAAATGGGCCGGCACCTCTTCAAACCACTGCAGTAATGCGTTACGGAACTTTTCGATATGAGATTGGGATTTTAAGGCCGACAGCTTATCAGCTTTGGTGAAGACCAACATAAAAGGGATGCGGTTTTCACCCAGCCAATAGCAGAAATCCAGGTCAATCCGCTGGGGTTCATGCCGACTATCAATCAGTACAAACACACATTGCAGGTTTTCTCGCAACAATAAATAACGACGAATAAATTTTTCCCATGTAGCTCTGCTGGATTTGGAAACTTTGGCAAAACCGTATCCAGGCAGATCTACCAGATACCACGCATCATTGATCAAAAAGTGATTGATTAACTGCGTTTTTCCCGGTGTCTGCGAAGTCTTGGCCAAGTTCCGATTTCCCGTAAGCGCGTTGATCAATGAAGATTTCCCCACATTGGAACGGCCTATAAACGCATATTCAGGTAACCTAGCTGCGGGTAATTTATCCACCCGGTTGTTGCTGCTTACAAATATTGCCGTTTTGACGATCATGATGCAAAGGTAAAAGATTGGGCGATTTTTGGCTATAATTACATAAATTAGCTCGCAATTCTTATAATAGGAGACCATGAAATATCGTCATGTGCCGTTGTTGGCATGCCTCTCGTTATCCATCTTTTTACTAAGCGGGTGTCTCACCCGCAAAAACGCGCTTCCGCCTGATCGGACCACTCCCTCAACCACTTATAAAAAGAAAGCAAAGGGCACAATTATTACCGACGCCACGACGTCTCCCAAAGACATACACGCTGGGAGCAAACTGCTAGAGGGATATGCCCAGGTATTGGGTGTCCAAGCAGATCAATTGCAGACAACTGCGTTATATCGCTACATTGATGAATGGATGGGCACGCCCCATCGCTCGGGGGGAGCAGATCGTGGGGGATTGGATTGTTCCGCTTTTGTGGGCATGGTCATGCGCGATGTCTATGGCAAGTCGGTGCCCCGTGTATCGAAGGACATGGCCGATCAAATTAAACGTAAATATGAACGGCAACTAAAGGAAGGCGATCTCGTATTTTTCTCCTTTAGCCGCAGGGAAATAGACCATGTCGGTATTTACCTTCATAACAATAAATTTGTTCATGTATCTACCAGCAAAGGAGTCATCATCAGTGATCTGCATGATTCATGGTATTACAAGTATTTCACAAGGGCGGGCAGTATAAATTAATTTTCCCCGGACCGGCTTACTCACACGATTAAAGGCAAGCGAAGGTAAAATTGCGTACCCTTACCAAGCTCGCTTTCAAATGACAACGCGCCATTCTGTTCTTTTGCATATTCCTTACACAGAAACAATCCCAGTCCGATCCCCCGCTCATTATTGGTACCGTAGGTAGAACGTGTTTTTAGGGAGAACAACGCTGCCTGTTGTTCCTCAGGTATTCCAATCCCATTATCGGCTACAGTGATCTCACAAAAAGTTCCGGATCGTGAGGCAGATACACGGATACGACCACCAGGCGGTGTAAATTTGATTGCATTATTAATTAGATTCCGCACGATGAGTTGCAGCATATCGCGGTCTACCAACGCATTCAGCGAGGCGTCGATACTGGTTTCCAATTCGATCCCCTTTTGATACGCATAGATTTTCTGAATATCAATGACAGGAGTCAGCACCTCTTGTATGTTATTGGGCAGTAAAGCCACGTGCGTTCCACGCAATTGATTTTGAGACCACACCAGCATATTGGAAAGCATTTCCTGCGTACCGTGGAGTGCGTTTGCCAGCCCGCGTTCCACCTGCTTCCGTTCGTCCGCATTAAACCGGTCATTTGCTATTAACCGTATGTAACTGTGCAGGGAAGAAAGGGGGGCCTGCAAATCATGGGAAATTATGGAAAAGAGTTTCAGCTTTTCTTCATTTAGCCGCGTCAATTCAACCGCCTTTTGATCTGCGGATTTTTTTTCTGCATTGTATGCTTCTTTTAGATAAAATATACTGAGAAAGCTAACCACGATACTTGTCCCATACGTAAAGGCGATATCAACAAAAAGTGCCTTTCTATCCGGGTAAGAGACATAGATGATATCGGGATAGTAATATTCCGCCCATAACAAGCCTAATGCCACCAATAAGCTAAAAACGACCCACAACACATAAAATTTCCTCGGAGACACAATGATGATAAGTATAAACGCCAACATCAGCGAAAGAAACGTCGCCCCGCCAATACCCCCACTGAAAAAGTAATTGACAGCAAACAACATAATCACCAAAAATGACGAAATGGCTATGCTGCTAGACACAAGCTTTTTGAAGCGGGTCATATAATATAAATAGCCGATCATCAACGTAAGAAACGCAAAAATAAAGGCGGTTGTCCGTAAGCCGGAAAAATAGTTAAATGGAATATTGAATGCCATTATAAAAAGAGCAATCAACATAACTGAATTAAAAATCCTGTTTTCCAGGGTCAGATCAGCCCGGCTACCGATAAGGAAGCTTATCCATTGTTTTGCGTGTAATTTGATTTTTTGAAACAGCCCGAAGGTCATAGGGTGCAAATGTACGCAAAGATATTCAGTAAAATTCTTATTTACTCAGTTAACCAATTTAAACAGACCCTCTATTTAGATAGTATATAAATTACAAGTAAAACAGTGTATATACTAACAACAGCAATACTTATGAACCAAAACTGATACCTTTAAACACGTAAATAGGTTTTTGATAACATGGACGATTTTATTGCTGCCCGGTCCCAAATGGCCATGTCACTCGGATTTCATATCGTATTTTCCTGCATTGGTATGGTGATGCCATTTTTTATGGCCATTGCACATTTTATATATCTACGTACGGGAAACGCGGTTTACAAAGGACTGACCAAAGCATGGAGCAAGGGGGTAGCTATCCTCTTTGCCACAGGTGCCGTATCAGGTACGATGCTTTCGTTTGAGCTGGGATTACTTTGGCCAACTTTCATGGAACATGCCGGTCCTATATTTGGGATGCCCTTTTCATTGGAAGGCACTGCTTTCTTTATTGAGGCCATTGCATTAGGGTTTTTCTTGTACGGATGGGATCGCCTCAAACCCTGGTTCCACTGGACCACAGGAGTAATTGTCGGTCTCAGCGGACTGGCCTCGGGCATTTTGGTGGTGGCTGCCAACGCATGGATGAATAGTCCTGCCGGATTTGATTTCATCGATGGCCAGTATGTTAATATCGATCCGATTCAGGCGATGTTTAACGATGCCTGGTTTTCCCAGGCATTGCATATGGCATTAGCAGCTTTTGTAGCCACTGGATTCGCCGTATCGGGGATACATGCGTTAATGATACTCAAACGTAAGAACCTTGTGTTTCACCGTGCGGCATTCCGAATTTCAGCACTATCAGCCTGCTTTGCAGCCGTCTTGCAACCCATCAGCGGAGATATTTCGGCTAAAGACATAGCTTCCCGGCAACCGGCCAAGTTGGCGGCAATGGAGGCACATTTTGAGACGCAAGCCAATGCACCGCTGCTTATTGGGGGTATACCCGACGAAACCACGGAAACGGTCAAATATGCGGTCAAACTACCAGGCATGCTGAGTTTTCTCGCACATGGCGATGTCACAAAGCCCGTTACCGGATTAAAAGATATTCCCCGGGAAAACTGGCCGCCCGTAGCCATCACTCACTATGCATTTCAAGTGATGGTAGCAATTGGCATGTCGCTGGTGCTGCTTGCCTTCCTATATTTCATTGCGCTCACCAAACGAAAAAAATGGCTGGAAAGCAATTGGTTGCTACGCTTATTCGTAATTGCCACGCCGCTCGGATACATTGCTGTTGAGGCCGGATGGGTAGTAACCGAAGTAGGCCGCCAACCCTGGATAATCCACGGTGTTATGCGTACCGCTGATGCTGTGACACCGATGCCGGGCATTGTGTATTCATTTTATTTATTCACCGCAGTTTTTATCTCTTTATCGGCCATTGTTGGTTTCTTACTGTACCGTCAAATAAAAATGGTCGGTAAACTATACGATGTGACCGATCCTGCTTATCAACAGACTGATTGACATTCCTATGATATTTGTTGTTATCGTTTTTCTCTGGACTTCCATTTGTCTATACTTACTCTTGGGAGGCGCGGATTTTGGCGCCGGCATCGTTGAGCTGGTTGTACCACGTCGCTATAAATTGCAAGTACGGACGGTTATGACCCGTGCCATCGGCCCTATCTGGGAGGCTAACCACATGTGGCTCATCATCGCCATTGTTATCCTCTTTGTAGGCTTTCCCAAAATCTATACCACGATGTCTACATTTATGCACATTCCGTTAGTAGCTATGCTTTTGGGTATCATCGCCCGTGGCACCGCGTTTGTATTCCGAAACTATGACGCGGTGGACGATCACTGGCAAACGCTTTATGCCCGTATTTTTATGTGGTCAAGTGTAGTGACACCATTTTTTCTAGGTGTTATTGCTGCAGCGACCGTGTCCCGCACCATTGACCCGCAAGCAGGCGACTTTTTTTCAGCCTATATAGGAAGTTGGCTTACTTGGTTTGGGGGTGCTATCGGACTATTTACGACCGCCATCTGCGGATATTTAGCTTCGACGTATGCCATTGGGACGATAGCCCAAGAAACGGATCAAACCTTGGCCATCCGCATTGCCAAACGGTTTATTTACTTTGTCGTAGTAACCGGGGCTTTGGTTTTCCTGGCGGCCGTTTATTCAAAGATACCATTGATTGAATGGATATTCAGCGGTGCTATCGGTCAATTAGCGATTGGTTTGGCTACGGTGTCCTTGGTGCTGACATTCCTAGCATTCAGAAAAAGAAAAGCCGTCGTATCACGGATACTGGCCGGCTTTCAGGTGGTCATGATTCTGTTGGCTGCTACTTACCAACACTATCCGGAATTGGTGCTCTTTAAGAATGGCCAAGGGCTGTCATTACTTGATCATGCAGGTGATGAGAAAACAATCCGTGCGCTCGCTTGGGCATTACTTTTGGGGAGCGTGCTGATACTTCCCTTTTTATTTTATCTGATGCGCGTATTTGGGAATAGGCCGGCACAAACCGACAAATATGACACATAACAAACGGTCAGGGAAATCGCTTTTAAAAATACGCGGCGAGCAGGATGCTTCGGAAATCGTCATCCAGGGCAGCGCGTTGCCTCTTTTTAGG
>NZ_BMIK01000036.1 GCF_014642075.1 Parapedobacter defluvii
CTCCGTTTCTCTGATCTCCATAATTACTATGTCTAAAATTAATACTTATTTACTAATCTTGACACAGTTCATTTTACACTCTCGGGCAGTATCATAAATTTCCTTTCTTTTGCTTTCAATAATGGTGTAACACTTTATCATTCGACCTCTATTGGTAGAACTGACAAACAGTTCTTCATTTTCGGCAATCAGTTTTTCAAACTTATTGAGCCATTTTATAGGGTCTGCTACATAGTTACAATGATGGGCAAAGAAGTCCGGAAGCTGCGCATAAGGTAATCTGAATAATTTATTGATAAGTTCTTGACAGTAAGCATTGTTATCCACCACATCTTCCTGCAGAATATCAAACAAAGCATTCTCAGACTGCTCTTTCGGAACGGTCGTTTGTTCTGTAAATTGAACAACTTGCTTTATTTGATAACGTTTTGACATCATTCAATCAAGTTCAATGTTGGATATTAATTCTATCATTCATATTTCCCGGAAATGACATCACTAAAAACCGCAATTCTTCGGAAGTTTCATTAATTATTTTGTGTATTTGCGTTGCTGAAATTTTAATTCCATCATTTTTGGACAAAGAAATTTTTTCACTCTCCAATAAGAATGAAGCCTTACCATCAAGAATATAAAAGAACTGCTCCGTTTCGTTATGAAAATGAAGTTGTTCTTCTGTATGCGGTGGCATTATTTCTTCTTTTATAATAACGTTTTCAGATTGTATATAAGTCCACGCTTCACATTTATTACCCCACTGATAGCGGATTGTATTGTTTTTATTTACTATCATAACTTTTCTACAAATCATCTGTATAATGTCGTCTGTCTTTATCTTGAGAAAATTTCCGGTTATTATAATCTGCCGATTTGTTACGGGCAATGGATAAAGTATGCCAGTCTTCATTTTTCAACATTTTGGCTATGAAAACCATTTGACCGATATGATAAGGATAATGAGCTAACTGTCTGTTGATTGCTTCAGTAACTGTATGCCCGTCATTTCGGATATAAATAATTTTCACTAAATCGTTATCCGTTAAATTTCCTAATGTATCCAACAGACAATTCCAACCTTTATTCCAATGTTCCATCAATTCCGATTTACTCTGAAACGGATTGGTAAATTCCGCATCACGGTTTCGCCAGGGCTTTTCTCCGTCTGTAGTCAGAAAATCGGTAAATCTTGACAACATATTTCCTGCAATATGATTGACCAGAATGGCAATACTGTTGCTTTCTTCATTATACTGCCAGAATAATTGTTCTTCCTGTAATTGTTCCATTGCTTTTTCTCCAAGCATTTTGTAATACAGGAATTGCTTTTTGATACTTTCTAAATAACTGTCCATTTCTCTATCTTATTTGGGTTAATACAAATTCTTTTCTTTCATTGATATTACCAATCGGCACGTTTATGACTTCATAACCGTGCTTTTCATAAGTACTTTTCATTTGGAAATAGGTGTGTACTGCCTCCTGCCAATCCTGTTTTCGTTCATTATCTGTTTGATAAATTTCTTTCCAGGGTGGCAGGATAAATACCTTAGGATAATATGAGCAATTCAATACTTTTTCTATGGTTTCCGTTGAAAGTACATAGCCAATCATATCCGCATAACAGACGGCATCCAAAATACCTCGGTCGAAAAAGCAAACTTCATTTGACTGGCTTGCTTTTGCTCTGTTGTAATCTAAAAGGGATGCGGCTATCATTTTATCGGTATAAAGTTGTTTGTTTTTCCAAGGCAAAGCATCACCGTTTAGTGCTGTTTCTTCGCGGATAATCGTTCTGGCAGCTTCCGGAATAGTTTTATATCCATTTGCTGACAGAGCATTTAATAAGGTTGTTTTTCCTGCTCCGGGGCCACCGGTTATAACGAATAAGTTTTTCATTATTTTTCAAACTTATAATGTGCTCTCACTTTACTTACTTTCCCGTCATTATTCAATTCCATATATTCTGCCGAAAAGGAATTATTGACACTTCTGTAAAACAATACGGTTGAATTAGCTCCTTTGAGTTCGTGGTACAATTCAAAGTGCAGGTCGGGGTATTTTTGCAGGGCTTTTGAAAAGTAATCCTTTAAATCACCTTTATTGGAAATTTTGCCTGCTGTGTTTATTCCCATTTGTTGAATAATGGGCGACACAAAATCAATGTTTTCGCTGTAATGTTCCATTATTTTATCCAAATCGTGGCTGTTCCAAGCATCAAGCCATTCCTTTGCAAAGTCTGTATTCATAACCTTTTATTTTAATTGACTGTTTTGAATTACTTCTTCCGAACTCAACCCAAACATTGGCGGTGTTTTAACATCTAATAAATTCAGATAAATATATAGCTGTGCTCTGTGGTGAATTTCGTGTTCGGTCATCGCTCGAAGCCACTTCCAAACTGTAATTGGAGCATTGCCGGGTGTCAGGCATTTTCGTTGTAAATCTTCATCACTCAGTCTTTTGAAAATGGTTAAAGATTCTTCGTGTTTCTCGTTAAAATAATGGATTACATTATCGTAACCGTCTGCGAGTTCTTTACCGCATCCGCTATAAATACAAGGTTTTCCCAAAACATTTTCGGCAAACATATACCGTTCCATAGCTGCTATATGCCGGATTATATCAGCAATGGTAAACTTGCCCGGTTTGTATGCCCAATCCATATATTTCGGTGGAATAACGGCAATCAGGCGATTGGTGCGTTGCCTGATTTTTCCATAGTACTCCAGAAAATTTTCCATATTGGTTATTTCCATACTTATCCTTTCCTTTTAATCATTTATAATTCTATCGGTTTCCCGAGAGATGTAAACCATCTCTTTAAAATCGGGTGCTGTATAACTGAAGTCAATACATTCTTTGGCAAAACCAAGATGAATTCGGTCTATCTCAAAAATGCCTTTGGCATACTGTTCCAACGCAAATTCAATATCATCTGCCAGCATATAGAAATACAACCACTGAAAACCTTCTTCTTCCAAAAGAAAAATATTTTCGATATAGACTTTTTCGTGTTCGATGGTTTGCAATAATTCTTCTTTTCTACTGTTAAGCGTTTGCATCCATTGATGTAATTGCTCAACTTTTTCGGGTAGAATACGGTATTTGAAGAGCTTTCTTTCCATTGCCTAATCTATTTGTTTGTCGGGTGATTTTTTTGATAACTGCATCAGTGTAACCAATGAAGTTGCTGCTAATGTTTCCTTTCCTTCGGCACTAACTGCAAATACGTCTGAACGCACTACAGTCAACACTTTTCCGTTTTTGATAACCTGTGCTTTAGCCACAAGTTGTTCACCAATGGCAGGATTTAGGTAGTTTACTTTCAGCTCAACTGTTGTAAAATAGCTGTCTTCCGGTTTAGCTGACGCTCCGGCATAGCCCGAGGAAACATCTACCAATGAAGCAATGGTACTGCCGTTGAACATTCCTGCCGGACGAGCCATAAAATCCTGTTTGGGAACAGTAATTTCAAAATATCCGTCTGCTATGCCTGTAACTTCCGCACCGAATAATTGCATTATTTTGGAACGCCCGAAACTTTCCAATAGTTGTGTTTTTCTTTCATCGTTCATAGTCTAAACATCTTTATATAGGTTATTTCTTTTTATTTCCATCAATCGCTCCGGATTTTCAGGAGATTCAAATCCAAACTGACGGTAAAGCGAATGAGCATCTAATGTTGCCAGTAATGTCCTTCTTAACCCTTGTACAAAATCCAAATCCATTATGTATTTCATTATCATTTTTGATAATTCCTTACCTCTGTATTCACTCAAAACATATACATCTGCCAAATAGCCGAAAGTGGCATAGTCCGTTACCAATCGGGCAAAGCCAATCTGTTTTTCGTCCTTAAATAATCCTACGCAAAAAGAATTTTGCAACGCCGTTTTTACAGTTTCCAACGGAATACCTTTTGCCCAATAGCTTTCCTTGCTTAAAAACTGATGGACGGCTTTGATGTCCATATTTTCAAATCCCGATTTTATTTCAATTACCTGATTGCTTATTTCCATTGCATTTGTTTTTTCAGATTTTTGATTTGTGCCAAATGGTGGTTACAATGCCAACTGTATTTTGCCATAGCTTCAGCAATAGTCTGACTTTTATTCAAATCCGGATGAAAGAACGTTCTGTTCCAATCTTGTTTTTCTAAACCTTTTAAAAGTATAGCCCAACGCTCGTGAATGCCTTCTAAAATGCTTAATGACGGCAAAATGGATATATGTTTCGCATCCGATAATTCCGCCCATTTTTCTTCAACAAAAGGTTTGATAGTCGGATTATCTTCCGTCAATGCAAACTTGATGCGGGCAAAGCAATTGATATTGCTATCCGCTACATGATGAACAAGCTGCCTGACAGTCCAACCTTCTTTTCTGTATGATGTATCCAATTGTTCATCATTCAAAGTCATTATCTCTAACTTTATATTTCCGGGAAATAATGCAATAACATCAATGTATGATGCATACATCTCTTTCGTGATTTCTTCCGGCTCTTTGTATTTGCCAATCGGATATTGATTAATCTGTTCCATTTTCTAATGTTTATATAAACCAGTTCCAATTATATTTATCAGAAATTCGCCCTTTTCTAATGTTGTCAAGTTGCTTTTTCAGTTTAAACATTGTTGCATCATTAGCAATATATGGATGATATTCTGTTCCCAAGATATTTATACACTTAACAGGAGATATAACCGCAGCTGTGCCCACACCAAATATTTCTATTTTTTTGCCGGATTGAAATTCATCAATAAGCTCTTGAAGTTGTACCTTCCTTTCTTCGACAATCATTCCCATATCTTTTGCAATTTGTATAATTGAACTTCTGGTCACTCCGTCAAGAATTGAAGTACTCAACTTAGGTGTAATCAATCTATCGTCTATTACAATAGCAATATTCATTGTGCCGGCTTCTTCAATATATTCGTGAGTTTTAGCATCTGTCCAAATTACCTGGTCATACCCCTGTATTTTGGCTTGCTGTGCCGGATAAAATGCAGCACCGTAATTTCCTCCGCATTTGGCATAACCTACTCCGCCTTCTGCCGCACGTACAAATTCTGTTTCTACTTTTAAACGTACAGGTTCAGAATAATATAATCCCATTGGTGTACATACTATACAGAATAAATATTCATCCGAAACTTTAACTCCTAATCGAGGTTCTGTGGCAATCACAAACGGACGTATATATAAACTTATTTCTTGTTCTTCCGGAAGCCAATGTTCTTCCAGACGAACCAATTCTTTTATTCCTTCAATAAATAAATCTTGCTCAACAGCAGGCATACACATTCTTTCCAATGAAGCATTAAATCTTCTAAAATGCTTGTCAGGACGAAATATGATAACTTGCCCATTATCTTGACGAAATGCTTTCATTCCTTCAAATACGGTTTGCCCGTAATGTAAACACAGTGACATCGGGCTCATTTTAATATCGGTATGTGGCACTATGCGAGGTGATTGCCAAGTGCCGTCGTTGTAATTACATAGTAAAATATGGTCTGTTGGCTGAACGCCAAATACAAAATCATCATAATTAAAATTAGATTTCATACTTATTTCAGACCTTTGGACGTTTATCATTTTTTCACTCTATTTAATAGTTATCATTTAAAATCATTTCCATTTTAGTGTCTGCTCGTTTGTATTTTCCCTTTTCAATAGGAACTTCGCTAAAACCTAATTTTCTATAAATACCCAACGCCGGTTTCAATGCGGATTGCGTGTAGAGCAGCAATTTCTTCACGCCCAAATCTTTTGCCTTGTCAATAGCTGCCTGACACAACATTATTCCTGCTCCGTTACCCTGATAATTTTCATCCACCGCCATTTTGGTCAATTCCATTGTATCCGTATATACTTTTTTCAAGGCGACAGTTCCGATTACCTTACCTCTATAAACGGCAAACAAAATTTCTCCTCCGTCATTTAATATCGCTTCTTCGGGATTGGAAAGGACGTATTTATCAATATCTTCCAACACAAAATATTTTTCAATCCACGCCCGGTTGAATTTTTCAAAATAGGGTTTCCATTCCGGACGGTAATTTTCTATGCTTATCGTTTTCATAATCTTATCTCGAATAAATTGACCTCAATATTGTTATAGTGTTCCGGCAAATCACTCTGTGGCGGCAACTGTCTTTTACCTACCCATTCAAATCCTAATTTTTGGTAATAACCGGTCAATGCTTTATTGTTTGCCCAGGTATCTATCCGGATAAATTTCTTCTTATTTTTCCACGCTTCAATCATAGCCCAATCCACCACTTTCTTCGCTATATTTTTTCCTCTGTACCGATTACGTATCGCCATACGGTGTAAATAAATGGCTTCCTTTCCGTCCTTGTCGTTCCAAATAATAGGTTCGGCTTTTACTATGGAAAATACACCTGCCATTTCATCATCCTTATCTAAGACTTTAAAGTGCCTTTTCTCTGTAATTTCCTTTTCAATAAATGATTTACTGAAAACAGGCCAACCGTATCCGCTTTGCTGAAATTGATAGGCTCTTGCTTCGCTGTATATTTTTTCCACCTTTGGAATGTCGGCTATAACCGTTCGCTCTATTATCATTTTTTTGACATTTTCTGATAACCTTTATTGACACAATACACACCGCTTAAAGTAGCGACCAAAGCCAATAAAGTGATACCGGTTAGGTTTTCATTCAGGAATAAAAATCCGAGCATAATGGCAATGAACGGATTGATATAAGCATACAGGGAAGAAATGCCTATCGGCAAATGTTTCAGCGCATACACAAAAGCAGAATACGCAATGACGGAACCCACTACAATCAGGTAAACCAAAGCCCAGATACTGGATGTCGTTACTGTTTTTAACTCTGAATAATCATCCAAAAAAGCACTGATTACAAACAAGGCCATTCCTCCGGAAAACAATTGCAATGCAGCATTTTGTAACACGTTCTTACTGTTCTGGATTTTGTATTTTGCTAATACACTCCCCGAAGCCCAGGCCAGACAAGCTCCGAAGGCTATTAACATTCCCGTAAAATAGGCAGGATTGGCAAGGTCTTTTAGATTGTCCCGAAAAATCAGTACAATACCCAAACAGCCTAATATCAATCCCACGATAATTAATAAATGTGGTTTTCTCCTGTCAAACCCGAACAAATAGCTGATGACCACCACAAAAACAGGAATGAGTGATAATATCAATGCTGCCAGTCCGCTTGAAATGTAGCGTTCGCACCAACCAATCACACCGTTTCCCAAAGCCACCATTAAAACGCCCGGAACGGACTGATATAAAAAGTCCCTTTTGCTTAGTTCCAGGTTCCCCGTGAATTGAAGCACCAGCAATAATATACCTCCGGCAATGACTTGTCTTACGGCTGCAAATAAAAAGGGCGGAAAGGTTTCTACCCCAATGCGAATAGCAAAATAAGTGGTTCCCCAAACTAAACAAACGACAGCCAGAGCAGCAAATGCCAGCCAATTCTTATGATTGCCCATAGTAAACTGATAAATTACAAAGCAAAATAACGCATAAAAAAGACACAAGTACAGATACAATTTTAGTAAATTTGCAGAGTACAGTTTAAAAAGATGAAAGAAAGCCTATACCAAAAAATCGCTTGTGCGTTAGAAGAAAAAATAAGAAACGGCACACTGAAAACAGGAGATAAGATGCCCTCACTGCGTATGTTGCACCGTGAATATGGGGTGAGTATGACAACCGCTGTACAGGCTTATCTTGAACTGGAAGCGAAAGGACTGATTATTTCCCGGCCACAGTCCGGCTACTATGTCAGTTACCAACCTGCTTATTTATCGGTTCCTTCAGTCAGTAAACCTTCCGGGGGTACTGAACCAATAGGCGTAGAAACACTGATTTCCAAAGTGTATTCTACGTTAAGCAATAAAGATGTTACCCGATTTTCTCTTGGCGTTCCCGAAAACGAATTATTGCCTATCGCTAAGCTCAATAAAGAGTTGGTCAATGCTATGCGTAATCTTCAGGGAAGTGGTACGGAATACGAAGAAATTCAGGGAAACCGAAAATTACGCAGGGATATTGCCAGATTGACTTATACCTGGAATGGAAATTTGAATGAAGACGACTTTGTTACAACTGCCGGAGCGATGAATGCCATTTCATTCGGGTTGATGGCACTTACACAAAAAGGCGATACGATTGCTGTTGAAAGTCCTGTTTATTTCGGCATATTGCAACTGGCGAAA
This sequence comes from Parapedobacter defluvii, assembly GCF_014642075.1. Classification (GTDB taxonomy): domain Bacteria; phylum Bacteroidota; class Bacteroidia; order Sphingobacteriales; family Sphingobacteriaceae; genus Parapedobacter; species Parapedobacter defluvii. The sequence goes on from NZ_BMIK01000036.1 coordinate 8,228, forward strand.
AGCTTAGGGTTAAAAGTTATTGAATTACCAACTCATCCTGTTACCGGAATTGAGCCTGATGCTCTAAAAAAAGTCCTGTCCAAAATAAAAGCGTGTATTCTGGTTTCTAATTTCAACAATCCGTTGGGAAGCTGTATGCCCGCTGAGCATAAAATGGAAGTGGTAAAAATGCTTTCGGAACGAGATATTCCGCTCATAGAAGATGATTTGTATGGCGATGTTTATTTTGGAAACAGCCGCCCTAAACCTTGTAAAGCATTTGACGAGGAAGGGTTGGTTCTTTGGAGCGGCTCTGTGTCAAAAACATTAGCTCCGGGTTATCGTGTGGGCTGGTTAGCTCCGGGAAAGTTTAAAGATAAAATCGTTCATCAGAAACTCATTCATACCGTTTCTTCTACGACCATCACACAGGAAGCTATCGCTAATTTCCTTGAAAAAGGCAGGTATGAACATCATCTTCGGAAATTAAGAAGTGAGCTGCACGCCAACAGTCTGCAATTTGCCAGAGCAGTTGCCGAGTATTTTCCGGAAGGAAGCAAAATAAGCCAACCGCAAGGCGGATTTATGCTTTGGGTAGAACTGGACAAAAGAATTGATACTACGGAATTGTATGATCTGGCTATCCGTCAAAAAATAAGCATTGCTCCGGGCAGGATGTTTTCACTGCAAAACCAGTTTAACAACTGTATGCGCTTAAGTTACGGGCAACGCTGGTCGGAACAGATAGATGACAAGCTGAAACAGTTGGGGGGAATTGCTAAAGGGTTGATTTAATAGCGTTTATCTTTGAAAGAATTGTATCCATCAGTCTGTTGCATTGAGCAATATGGCTATTGTTGTTCAATAATTCATTTTCATTTTGTACATAGGATAGTTGATACAAAAGTTCATCTTTCCCGTTTTCAGTCATTTGCCTTAAACTTTCTATGGTTACTTCCAAATGAAATTGTAAGCCGATAATATTTTGATTGTAGTAAAATGCCTGATTAACATTTGCCCCTGAATACAGTAAATTTAAACAGCTGTTTTGTGGGATTTCAAACTGGTCTCCGTGCCAATGAAATACAACCGGATTATGTTTGAACAGTTCATAAAACCAAGCGATTTGCTTACATTCCTCTGTAGGAAAAATAGAAAACCACCCGATTTCTTTGTTCTTTGCCGAAACTACTTTTGCCCCCAAACAACCGGCAATCAATTGAGCACCTAAGCAAATTCCCAACACATTTTTACCGGATTGGATACACGATTTTATAAATGCTTTTTCTTGTTTCAACCAAGGGAATTGTGTTTCATCATACACGCCCATCGGACCACCCATTACAATCAATGCATCTATCTCCGAAATCTCAGGCAATTGAAAATCTGTTTCAAAAAATTTTGTAACTGAAATATGATGATGATTTTCTTTTAACCAAGTCTCAATGTATCCCAATCCCTCAAATGGTACGTGTTGAAAATAATGTACATTCATTGTCTATGCTTTTTGTTCATTCCAATAATAACTGTCAGGGTAGATACGCTCTCCGAAAATAGCCGTACCCACTCTTACAATGGTTGCTCCCTCTGCAATGGCAGTTTCCAAATCGCCACTCATTCCCATTGATAATTCTTGCATATCTACATTAGGAATGTTTAAAGAAATAATCTGCTGTTGAATATCGTTGAGCAATCGAAAGCACTTGCGTACCTTTTGCGTTTCAGCACTAAACAGTCCAATAGTCATCAAGCCTTTTATTTTTAAGGTTTCCAACTGGGCAACCTGCTCTACCAATTCAATGGCGTTATCGGGACTTACGCCAAATTTGCTTTCTTCAAATGAAGTATTTACTTGTATTAATACTTCAATGGTCTTGTTCTCAAACTGTAACCGCTGATGTAGTTTTTCTGCTAAATCTAAGCGGTCAAGCGATTGAACACAGGAAACATCATATTTTAAAACCTCTTTGATTTTATTGGTTTGCAAATGCCCGATGAAATGATTGGTATGCGGAACACCTTTCAATGTTTCATATTTCTCTTTGAGTTCCTGGACTTTGTTTTCTGCTATCAGTGTATGTCCTGCTTGCAATGCAATTTTGATACGTTCGGCAGGTACGGTTTTAGTTGCTAACAGCAATTTGACCTCATCCGGATTTCTGTTACTTTCCTTGCAGGCATTGTTTATCCGTTCTTGTATGGCTGCCATATTTCGCAAGATTCCTTCATTCATACGCTGATGTTTTCTTGGAATATTTTGAGGTCGGAAATGGATTTGAACCATTGTAAAAGATATTGCGTATCCTTGCTTTGCCACTCAGCCATCCGACCAATTGCAGGCGAACCGACGTAGTCCGCCTTTTCTTTTTATTTCCACCAATAGTAATAATTGTGCTTGTCGTCATATTCAAATCCGCAACGAGGATAGAGTTTGTTACCGATATCGTTTGTCTTTTCGGTTTCAAGCATCAATCCGCAGGCTCCTGTTTCATCACACCATTGCTTTGCTCTGTCTATTAATGCTACCGAAAGCCCGTGTCCCCTGTAATCAGGATGCACAAACAAATCGCTCAACAACCACTGTTTTTGTAATTTAATGTAATGATAGAGTTTGTACAATTGGACAAACCCCACCGCTTTGCCGTCTGCGTACACTACAAAAATATTCGATTGGTCGTTGTCTAATCGTTCTTTGATAAATTGTTTACATCTTTCTAAATCGTCTGCTTGGCGATAAAAAATGCGATAAAGGTTAAATAATTCTGCTGTTGTGTCTAATTCTTTCAGACTTGCTTTCTTAATATTGAACTCCATTTTATGAATTTTATTGATGAAACAAAAGTATCGGATCACAGGACGAGCCTGATGGTACAGTTTTTAGATAAAATGATGGCCCAGGAGGATGGTCTATAATCATCAAACCCTGTGATTATCTCCATGTAAATCAAAACTCGTCATAGTTTATTTTAATGTGGTCACTTACAGGTACAGAAACGCAAGCTAAAATCAAACCTTGCTGAATATGGGCTTCAGATAAAATAAAATTCCGCTTTAAATGTACTTCGCCCTCTTCTAATTTGCACACGCAAGTGCCACATGTACCTCTGCAACAAGAATATGGTGCTTCAATCCCTGCTTTAAGCAGTGCGTCAAGTAGGGGAATTTGTTTGTCCCACTGGATGTGTTTTGTATCACCCTGCAATGTCAATGTTACTTCCACATTTTCCGATTGCCCATCTTGAATTTCAGCAAGTTGAGTTTCTTCTTTAAGAGGCATATTTATTCGCTTGTTTTAAACTGGTTACTAAAAAAATATTTATGAAAGCCCGAAAGTTTCTTATTGCTTCCGGGCTTTTGAAGGGTGGTTATTTCAAGTCTTCAATCGAAGCTCCAAAATTGATGTGTAATACATTTCCGTTAGATAGCACCAATGCCGGAACAGATTGCACACCTGCCACTTCTGCATCCTTTACTTTGGCCTTATCTTCTCCCAAATGAATTACTTCTACTTGGTTCTCTGGAATGAAACTTAAAATATCCTGTTCTGCACTTACACATACAGGGCACCCTGCGTGATAAAAAATTGCTTTTGTCATTTTGCTTTGTTTTTAGCGATTTAACTTTGATAAACTTCGTTTTCTATGGCGGAAAGTATGCAATCCAGTTCCGCTATTTCATTTTGACTAAGTGGCTGAATGGGACTTTTAAAACCTCCACCGCCTACACCCAACAAATCCAGACCTGCTTTAATGGAACGTGGCAATCCTTTGGCTACAATGAATTTCAACAGATTAACTTGTTTGTAGAATACGTTTCTTGCTTTCTCCAAATTGTTTTCCTGTATAGCAGCATAGAGTGCCAAATTCAGCTCGGGTATTAGATTGGGAGCGGCGGTACACCAGCCTCTTGCTCCGGCAGAAAATGCGGCTAATGCCAGCGGATTGGAGCCGTTGAAAAATGCGACCTCTTCGCCCAATTCCTTTCTCAGGTAGTGCATACGCTGGATATCGCCTGTACTTTCCTTTATCATCGTTACGTTCGGGATTTCCAGTAAACGCTTCAGCAATGCAGGTGACATATCCACACCTCCTGTAGCCGGATTGTTGTACGCCATAATAGGAATAGCAATTTTGGAGGCTACTGTATCATAGTGTTTCACAATTTCATCATCGGTTAGTTTCCAATAACTCATCGGGATGATCATTACGGCTGTAGCACCTGCTTTTTCAGCAAATTTTGCGTGATAAACGGTTCGCTCGGTTGTAAGGTTTGAAACGCCTACCAATGTCGGTACTCTTCCTGCCACCTGTTGCATCGTTGCCTCGGTTATGGCCTCTTTGTCGGTATCATTCAGGTAAGGCATTACACCTGTACTTCCAAGCGGGGCAATACCGTGGGCACCGGTGGCGACCAATAGTTCAACTTGTTTTTTGAATAAGGGAATATCTATCTGCTCATTGTCGTCAAAGGGTGTAATCGGATAGGCAATCACACCTTTAAATGGTACGTTATTCATTTTATAATCTTATTTTAAAGGTTAAAAATCTCTGCCCTCTTCTTCACGTAACGCTACGCCAAGGTTTTGAAGTTGCGGAGCATTTTCGCAAGCGATGTATTTGGCCGGTTCGCTGTCGCTCAAATTCTGGTGCTGATGCCATGCCCAGGACGGAATGTAAACTGCATCACCTGCTTCCCATTCTACAATCTCATCTTCTACTTTTGTCCAACCCTTACCTTCGAGTACATATAAAACAGTTTCATAGGTGTGGCGGTGCAGGTGTGTTTTTTGTCCGGGCAATAAACCACCGATGGTCATACTTACATTTTTACTCGGCAGGTCAACGAAGAACACCGGGTGTTTTCTTTCCTCCGAAAATTGGTTGTGTACACCTGCATTTTCAACGTTCTTGTGAATAACGTGAGAAGGCTTTACGTAGGTTGGCCTGGCAAAGGTCTGATGAAAATCTTTTGAGCTAAATTGCTTTTGCTCAGCGTGGATTGATTTCTTTACGGCTTCTGCTGTTTCTAATTTTGACATAACTGATTTTTTATAGTTCTGTTGCATTATTGCACTACAAAAGTATCGTATCTTTGGACTGTCATAGTGATACAGTTTTTATAAAAACAGATAGTCCAGATGTTACGAGATTGGAAGTTTGAAATACAATTAGACGAGCAATCAGATAAAGCCATTTATCTGCAAATAGCCGATGCCCTTATTAAAGATATCCACTCGGGTAGGCTAAAGACCGGCGACGCTTTACCGGGGAGCAGAAATCTTGCCCAACTTTTAAAAGTCAATCGGAACACGGTTGTAGAAGCCCTTAATGTCTTGCTGATTGAAGGTTGGCTGGTTTCCAAAGAAAGGCAGGGTACTTTTGTTGCCGATACATTGCCCGGTTTTAAAGAAGTGCAATATAACCAGCACATAACTGCAAGCTCAGATAGTATAAAGAGTAAGCATTATCATTTACAGTTTGACGACGGGCATCCAGACAGTAAAATTGCACCTATTACGGAACTGGCAAGGGCTTACCGTCAAATTTTCAACCAAAAAGCAAGATGGCAGATGATGGGTTATGGCAATGAATATGGTGATCTTGAATTTCGAAAAGCCATTGTTCAAATGCTCAATCATCAAAGAGGGATGCAGATAAACGAACAAAATATCTGTATCACTCGGGGGAGTCAAATGGCCATGTATCTGACCGCTCAATGTCTGTTTACCAAAGGGGATTATGTGATGATAGAGAACCCGGGATACAAACCCGCATGGAAAGCATTTGAATATGCAGGGGCAAAACTGTTACCTGTAAGTGTGGACAAGGACGGATTGCTGATCGACGACGTGAGAACTTATCTAAAATCCGGTAAAAAAATAAAGGCAATTTATGTTACACCTCATCATCAATATCCAACTACAGTAACATTGAGCCTAAAAAGAAGACTGGAACTGATAAAACTTTCCAACAGATATAGTTTCACGATTATTGAAGATGATTACGATAATGAGTTTCATTTCGGGTATCGCCCGGTATTGCCTTTGTCGAGCTTTACAGAACTAAAAAACTACGTTTACATTGGAACAATGAGCAAAGTGGTTGCACCTGCTCTACGTATCGGCTATTTGGCAAGCAACGACATCACTTTGATTGAAAAGGTAGGTAATTTACGAAAAATTATTGATGTACAGGGCGATAGCATCATGGAACAGGCTGTTTTGCAACTGATTAAAGACGGTATAATTAAAAGACATATCAAAAAAGCAACAAATTACTATAGAGCCAAAAGAGATTTGGCAACTAACCTGCTAAAAAAACACCTTAAAGACAAAGCTACATATACCATTCCGGAAGGCGGTTTGGCATTTTGGGTCGTTCCTAATAAGAAAATGGATTGGTTACAGATTTACAAGAAACTAGAAAATAAGGGCATTAAAATCATTACGTCCGATACGTATAGCTTTAATGAGTGTATAAACGGTATTAGATTGGGCTATGGCTCGCTTTCTGAAAAGGATTTGGAAGAAGGGATTATGGCATTAGCAAAAATGCTATGATCTTCAGATTGGATTACCAAGATGTAATCGGTAAATACAAGTGCAGAGAAAATGGAAAATAAGGATACAGAGAAATCGGCAACAATAAGTACATGATTTCGGCA
>NZ_BMIK01000037.1 GCF_014642075.1 Parapedobacter defluvii
AAATATCTGGTAGTGCAATCCGAAAAAATGAAAATAATATATTAGGTTTGAAATTAGTTGTCCAACAAAAGGGCAGTATCATAGGATACTCATGCTACCCTTACCTTTTTAAGGTATCCGAAACGGGCGATAGCAACTGGCAACAAGTTGGGCATAACGAAAAAGTAGATTTTTCAATAAGAAGCCCAGGGAGGCAAGCAGCGGTGAGCAAAAGGCTATGGTTTACCGCACCACTTGATTTCGGATTACACTATATCGATGAGCATCAAATCAGGTCGCCATACGAAATTCACTTCCCTAAATCCCTCGTAAGCAAAGAGCTAACAAAGGATGCAAATGTCAATCCTGAAAAATTTTTCACCGAAGTAGTGAACAATGACCTCATCTACTCCGTAAACTCCGTTCGGGAAACGACTGACTATTTGATATTCCGTTCTAATCAGGAAGGTGTTTTCATAATAAACAAAAAAGACAATAAGGTGTATTGGGATAGCCACGTTGATGAAAATACATTGGGCGTGAAGCTGACTTATTATTTCCCGCATGACGGAGACGATGACATGGTTATGTTTATTCTCCCCGCTGATATATATACGCAACTTGTGCAACGGAATAATGAGCATATTTCTACTGCGCTTAACGTTAGGGAGGATGATAACCCTATCCTCATATTTTATAAACAAAAGAGCATCCAGTAATTCCAATGCTATCTTTCATCTCATTCACACTGCCAATTAATCATAAATACGCTTATCCCCTGAAAGAATTGCGTAAGAATTGATGGCTACCTGTTTTCGTTTTGTATGCCGCAATGCCTGTATTTTGTCTGTCTCTTAAGAATCGAAAAAAATGAAGACAGCTTATATATGCTGGGTGGTCGCCATACTGCTAGTAAGTTCAGTAGCATGCAAGGACAACAAAAGGACCTCCGCAGAAAAACTGATAATGGAGTGGGTGGGGAAGGAGATCATCTTTCCTCCCCGACCAGACTGTACTTATATGGGAGAGGATACCCCATGTACCGGCCTGAGCAATGTACCTTATAAAATACTCGTGTACACCGATTCGGTCGGCTGTACGAGCTGTAGACTCAATCTGACCGTTTGGAAGGCTTATATGAAAGAAGTAGATACGTTCGCACCGGGAAAAGTCGATTTTTTGTTTTATTTCCAGCCTAAAAACCGAAAAGAACTGGAGTATCTTTTGAAGCGGGAGGGATTGGAGCATACGGTATTTATTGACGAAAAAGGCGAAATAAGCCGAATCAACGACTTTCCCAAAGGGATGGAGTATCAAAGTTTTCTTTTGGATCGGGAAAATAAGGTGTTATCCATCGGAAATCCGGTTCTGAACCCCAAGATGTGGGAGATATACAAACAAGTGATCACAAGCTCAAACACACCATGACGGGAGAAAACGCGGCAGGCTATACGCTTCGATGCTCGAACGTAGCCTGTCCGCCGGTTATCCCACCCTTACAGGAAAGGAGGTACAGCGGCAAAGATAACGATTAGGATATGAAATCCTTAGCAGGATATTGGCTGTTGAAATGATAGATACAGCAAGAGCATTTTTTTTAAACATAAAAATCAATTCGAAATGAGAAAGAAAATTTTGGTCGGCTTTGCAGTAGCTGTTATTGCTGCTGTAGCCGCGCTTAACGTCAATTTTAGTATGAATGAAGGTGATGAACTGTCTGCTATAAATCTTTCGAATGTAGAGGCGTTGGCACAGAATGAGAGCGGGTCTGGGCATAGCTATGTTCACTGTGACGGGCATAATGTTCAATGTATAGGATTTGGAGATCTGAAATGTTGCAAATAATCTTGTGCGGTTCATGTGCAATATACTCCTCATGGAGTATATTGCTTTAAAACATAAGCTAATGAAAGAGGTATTCATAATTGTACTGATTGGTCTTATTTTCATGCTGGAATCGTGTGGGGAAAAAGAAAAAAATATTGGGGATGACGTTTTAGTGCTTGACTTTAGACATGACGGTAATATCGATCCAAATGAAATATTGACAACAGATTATATAAAACTGGAGACAAACGACGCTTGTTTGATAGATAAAGTTATCGTTCAAGTAGAGTATGCATCTGATAAAATTTTTATTTTGTCAGGAGGCGCAGACAGAAATCTGCTTGTTTTTGATATTTCAGGTAATTTCATTAATAGTATTGGGAATATGGGTAATGGGCCCGGTGAATATGTTATGCCAGTCTCATTTAGTATTGATACCGAATCAAATGTTGTTTCTGTAGTAGATATTGCGCAGCGGAAAATTATCGAATATGGCTTAGGTGGATTTGATTTTATTTCTGAAAAGGAACTCGGTTATTACTCTTCTTGCTTTGAGTATATAAACGCAAATCAATTGTTACTAAAAAACTCCGACTCGCAATCCGCATATAAGGACTGGGAATTCCTTCTGACCGGCGGCAATTTAGAATTGGAAGACAAATATGTAACTAGGGAATTTGTTACAGGTTATTCGACAGGACATACAAAAAATATATATAAAAGCGAAGGGCAGGTATATGCTTATGCACAATATAACCCAATTATCTACCGTTTTCAGAACGACAGAATAGAACCTGTATACCACATACAATTTGGGAAGTTCAACCTTCCCCCGAAAGAATATCTAGAGGCAATATCAACTAATAATGCGAATTTCTTAGCAGAACTGGATGTTTCTGATTATATATATTATTACTGTGTTTTTCAGACTAGTAATCTTTTAAATGTCTATTATTCTGTCGCTCAGGAAGCCTATATCGGACTATATAATCGGAATAATGACCAGATTTATAGTTTTCCGAAGACCTATTTTGAAGAGCAAATGATGGTCGGTTATATGGACAGGCCGGCGGGTACGATCAATGATTTTATCGTGGCGGCATTACAGCCCTTTGATTTGAAAGAGCGGTTAGAAGATAGTTATAATTTTGACCCAAAACTGAAAACATTAATACAGAACTCCGAAGACGACGATAATCCGATATTATTTTTATACAAATTCAAAGACTAAAATGCTGATTCAGGGCGCGTCATAATAGTAATGGGAGGCAATTGCGCTATGAATGTAGGGGCGGGTAAAATATGGAACACTTCAAAAGGAATTGTCTCTTTAGTAGTGGCAACGATATTGATTGTTGCATGTCTACGGATATTTCTATTTGCTTCCTTTAGTATCCCAACAAATTCTATGCAACCAACCATCTTACCTGGCGACCATATACTGATTAATAAATTGGTGCCGGGTCCGCGTATGGATTGGTTATGTAACACTGAAATTGCAAGCGTAAACAGGGACAACAGTTATCGCATCAGCGGATACCGACCCATTACACATGCCGATGTATTGGTATTCAATGCCCCTTATCACGGTTCAGGCAAACTAGCGAAAAATTGGGAGATCTATTACATCAAACGCTGTATGGGCATTCCCGGTGATACCCTGTCCATCGTCAAAGGTATATACGGCATAAGAAACAGCGAAGGCTCATTTGAAGTCACAACGCCCGCAAATAAATTCATTGATACCCCAATGGACAACGAGAAGCCCGGTATGTTCGAAGCGTTGGATTGGACATTGACTTCCTTTGGCCCGGTCTATATTCCCAGGAAAGAAGAGATGATCCGACTGGATTCGATCAATATCCATGTGTATCGAAACTTGATTGAATACGAGACCGGTGGTCAGGTTTCGTTTTCTGAGGGTAGGTGCTACCTCGATGGGAAACCATATCCTTACCATACATTCACGCAGAACTACTACTTTATGGCGGGGGACTACGCCATTGATTCCCAGGATTCCCGCTATTGGGGTTTATTGCCCGAAGACCACATTGTGGGTAAGGCAACGTATGTTTGGAGGTCTATAGATCCTGACACGAAAAAATACCGATTTGACCGATTCCTAAAACCGTTGTAACGATTATGCAGATGAATTCAAAAACCGTTGTCAACTGGCTGTGTTTATCGCCTTTCATCGGGTTGCTCACAGGCGTATTTGTCTTGGATGAATACTTCACGGATGGTACCGGAGTGGGTAAAATAGTCTTTTTTTACGGTATGATGGCACTGGTGCCCTTGGCCGCTTCGCTTTCCTATTGGGCGAACCGCCGGAGCCTGAAATACAGTATGACCGATTGGCTGGTGCCTTTGTTTGCCGCCTTGGGCCTAGTTATAACCTACCTCAGTCATCCGATGTGGAATACCAAGATGGTCACCCTGCTGCTGCTGGTGGTGCTCTATTTCTCACTGCGTATTGTGCTGGTGCAGCATGAAATGAATCGACATATCCTGCTTCTATGCGTGGTGGTTACGGGATTTGTAGAATCCCTATGGGGGCTATTGCAACTCTACGGATATACCCCCTCACAACACGTACTGTTCCGGGTAACGGGCTCTTTTTTTAACCCGGGTCCGTATGCCGGTTACTTGGCGGCGGTGTTGCCCATGGCGGTGTTTTACTCCCTGCAGGGCGGAAAGACGATTTATGGCCGGCAGGGTATTGCGTTGGTTACGCTGTTCGGTATTGCCCTGGTTTTACCCGCAACGATGAGCCGGGCGGCGTGGATTGCCGGAGGAACAGGTATGCTGGTGGTAGGTATATGTTATCTGTTTACATGCGGAAACCTGAGCGTCCGGTATTACCTGTCTTTACGCAACCGGAAGGGGATTATGGTGTGGTTAGCTGCGGCACTGTTGGCCGGTATAAGCGTGACAGGGCTGTATCACCTGAAAAAAGATTCGGCCGATGGAAGGGCGCTGATTTGGAAAGTGTCAATGGATCTGATTGAAAAGCAGTGGCCATTGGGCTCGGGGCTAGGCTATTTCTCGGGTAGCTACGGGGATGCGCAGCAAGATTATTTTGCTTCCGGCCGTGGCACGGTGGGGGAAGCATGGCTTGCGGGTGAGCCGCAATATGCCTTCAACGAACTTATCCAGGTTGCGGTAGAGCTGGGGTTGCTTCCGCTTGCGATCCTCCTGGTCATCGTCATTTATGCCTGTATAACCGGTATCCGACGGGGTAAACTGGCAGAAGCAGGCAGTCTCGTCGCATTGTTGGTTTTTTCTTCCCTATCTTATCCGTTTAGCCTGATGCCCTTTTTGGTGGTGATGGTGCTGCTCATCGCTGCCTGTGTGTCTGTACGGTACCGATTTACCGATGTCCATGATTTTGGCTATAAATACCTGTTCAACTACAAAATACGCCGTCGCTGGAATAACGTGTGGATCATCAGCTTATTGCTGATGGGTGGGGTGATGACAGCATGCTGCCTATACAGCCGATATCCGGTTTACGAAGCCCATAAAAAATGGGGCCGTGCACGGCCGCTTTATCGTGCCAACGCGTATGAGAAGGTGGTGGAGTCTTACCAAGACTTGCTGCCGTGCCTGGGAGATCAGGTATACTACCTGTTCGAGTACGGGCAGGCACTTTCGAAAATAGAACGGTATGAGGAGAGCAACCGGGTGATCGGCTTGGCAACCAGGGTGAGTGCAGACCCCATGCTGCTGATCATCCTTGGAAAAAATCGAATGGGGGCGGGCGACTATAAGTACGCCCAGACCTATTTCGAACGGGCGGCCCAGCGGGTGCCAAACCGACTCTACCCGTACTATCTGATGGCCAAGGCGTACCGCGAGGCGGGTAATCTGGACAAGGCTGAGGAGGTCGCCAGACAAGTAGTCGCCAAACAGGTCAAGGTCGATTCTCCTGCTACACGGGAAATGAAAGCGGAGATGAAGGCGATGATTAATCAATTGGAACAAGAAAATGCAAAAATAAGGACGAAGGAAGAATGACGAAGCATTTGAAACGAAGTGGGATGACTATTTTGTGGATGGCTATGGCACTGCATGCGATGCTAACCGCCTGTTCCACTACCGATAAACGGCAAAAGGAGGAGCATGTGCAAACGGTGCTCCCCGCTGATAGTGGCTATGTGAAGACTATGGTGTTGCAATATGCAGACTTTAATCGCGAATTGATTTCGAACGGGACGATAGCTGCTGCTGAAAGGGTAGACCTGCGTTTTGATAGCCCCGAAATTGTGGAGGAGATTTATGTCAGGAACGGACAACACGTTACGAAAGGACAGAAAATTGCAGCTTTGGCCCGGTTTAAACTGCAAAATGCCCTAGACCAGGCGCGTGATGACCTGGAAAAGTCCAAACTGGAGTTGCAGGATGTGTTGATCAGCCAGGGGTATGCCGTGGAAGATTCGCTGACTGTACCACCGGAAATCATGAAAATAGCCAAAGTAAAAAGTAATTATGAAAACAGTATAATCCAGTATGAACTGGCTCAGTACAACCTGAATAATGCGATTCTTTATGCGCCTTTTGAGGGTATTGTGGCCAATCTTTTTTCAAAAAAATATAATCTGCCCCCTAGTTCGGATCCGTTTTGCACCATTATCGGAAGCCAGGTATTGGAGGCCGACTTTAAGGTGTTGGAGGGCGAGCTTGCGCTGATCCGTATAGGAGATCCCATCCAACTATCGCCGTTTGCCTTAACGGATTATACGGTGTCGGGCAAGGTCGATGAAATCAATCCGGTGGTGGACGAGCACGGGATGGTCCGGATAAAGGCACGTATTCAAGGTACCGCCGATAAGCTGTACGATGGCATGAATGTCAAAGTCAGGATACAGCAAGCTAAGGGAAAACAATTGGTAATGCCCAAAACGGCTTTGGTGCTGAGAAATAATAGAAAAGTGGTCTTTACTGCTAAAAATGGGAAGGCGATATGGAATTATGTACAGACAGGTATGGAAAATTCGACCGGTTACATCATAACCGACGGGCTGCAGGCAGGAGACAGCGTGATTTATGAGGGCAATTTGAATCTTGCACATGAAACACCCATACGGGTAGGGAAATAACGGATACATGATCAGATTTCTTATCCATAAGCCAATAGCGGTATCAATGGCCTTTTTGGCTCTTTTTATATTAGGTATCATTACGTACCTCAATATTCCCGTATCCCTATTACCCAACATCCCCATACCGGAGATTACTGTACAGGTGGCCGGAGGAAACTTGTCGGCCCGGGAGCTGGAAAATTCGGTAGTTGCCCCCATCCGACAGCAATTATTGCAGGTGGCCAACCTGAGGGATATGCATAGTGAAACACGGGATGGCAATGCGACGGTTCGCCTGAATTTTGAGTATGGTGTGAATACAGACCTGGCCTTTGTGGAGGTTAATGAGAAGATAGATGCTGCGATGAACAGCCTGCCAAGAGAAATAACGCGTCCACGTGCAGTGAAAGCCAGTGCAACGGATATCCCTGTTTTCTTCCTTCACATTTCGGTAAAGAACGATCAGCCCTACGATGCGGGCGATGAAAGTGGATTTCTCAACCTGAGCGAACTATCCCGGTCCATGATCAAACGGCGTATTGAACAATTGCCGCAGGTTGCGATGGTGGATATGACAGGCCTGGTAGATAAACAGATACAGATCGTGCCTGACGACAATCTATTGGAGAGCGCAGGAATTACCCTGGCCGATATCACCGGCGTGCTTCAAAATAACAACATTGAGCCGGGCACGATGATCGTTAACGACGGCCATTACGAATACAACATCAGTTTTTCTGCAGTGGTACGCACACTGGAAGATGTGCAGGATATTTATTTCAAGAAGAACGGCCGCATCTACCGGCTCAGGGATATCGCCCACATAAGCTTGGTGAGTAGGCAGGAAGAGGGAATTTCTTTCTACAACGGCAAGCGGGCGATTACCCTGGGTATTATTAAACAGGCAGATGAGACCATGGCTAGTCTGGAAGATGCGATGAGCCATACGATTCGCAACCTGCAGGCGCAATATCCGGAAATTGAGTTTTCCCGGTCGCAGAATCAAACGGAATTGCTGGAGTACACGATTTCCAATCTGCAGCAGAACTTAATCCTCGCTTTTCTTTTCGTCTGCCTGGTGTCCGCTCTCTTTATGCGGGATGTGAAATCGCCCTTGATCATTGGCATCAGCATGTTTGTTTCCCTGATTGTGAGTCTGCTTTTCTTTTATACGTTCCATATCTCGCTTAACGTGGTCTCACTGACCGGGCTGATACTGGCGTTGGGGATGATGATCGATAATTCCATTATCGTTACGGATAACATCGGCCAGCACCGGAGAAAAGGAATGGGGATCGATGAGGCATGCATTAAGGGTACCAACGAGGTCATTGCGCCGATGCTGAGTTCTGCGCTGACGACTATCTCTGTTTTTATTCCGCTTGTCTTCATGAGTGGGATAGCAGGCGCGGTTTTCTTTGATCAGGCATTTTCAGTCACAGTAGGTTTACTGGTATCTTATTTGACAGGGATTATGTTGCTGCCCGTGTTGTATAAGTTGGTATATACAGCAAAATTGCCTTGGGTGCCCGTCAGACGTTCGGCATTGCGGGGTACGCAAGAAACCGTAGGAACCAGAAAGGAGTCTATCCCTGAAAGGGTTTACCATCGTGTCGCGGACTGGACGTTTGCAAACAAAGCGCTTACGATAACTGGCGTACTCCTTATTTTTCCGCTTTGTGTGTGGTGTTTTTTCTATATCCGGAAGGAAAAAATGCCAGAAATAAGTCAACGGGAGTTGATGGTCAGCCTAGAGTGGAATGAAAATATCCATTTGAAGGAGAATAAGCAACGGTCGCTTTCGTTTCTCCACCATATTCAGGAGTATGTTGAAGAAAATTCTGCACTCATCGGGCGACAGCAATTTGTGCTCAACGCGAAAGCTGGGCAGACATCTTCCGAATCGGAATTTTACCTGAGGACAGGCCAGCCGGATGACATCCCCCGGTTAAAAAAGGCAATCGATGCATATATGCAGCAGCGGCATCCATTGGCCGTTGTATCTTATGCACCGGCAGGGACCCTATTCGAACGGATTTTTGCGACGGCAGATGCTGACCTGAGGCTGGAATATTATCCGCAAACCGGGCAAGATGCACTATCCATGGATTCTATACGGGCCATTCAGGAGCAATTGCGTGACCTAACCGGTTATTATCCCAAAAGTGTATCGTTCCGGAAGCGGGTGGACCTCCAGATTGATGAGGAAAAGATGTTGCTGTACAATGTGTCGTATGATCATATCTATCAGGCACTGAGAGCAGGGTTTAAACAGGAGGAGGTCACCACATTGCGGTCATACCAGCAATACTTACCCATTATGATCGGACAGGGGAACAACGAGGTCAGTGAAGTCATCGGCCATACGATGATCTCCGTGAGCGAACCAAATGACGATGGCCGTAGCAGGAGGTTGCCGCTAAGCACGTTTGTCTCGGCTCATCCCGCTGAGGGGATGAAGACCATCGTGGGAGGGCGCAATGGCGAATACATTCCGTTCGATTTTTACGACGTACAGGATCCTGAGCATACACAGGCAGTGCTTTACAACAACGTGACATCCAATAACGAACGGGACATCCGCTTGTCGGGATCTTTCTTTTCAAACCGGCAGATGCTGGACGAACTGGTGATTATCCTGGCGGTATCCATTTTGTTGATGTACTTCATATTGGCCGCCCAATTTGAAAGCTTCCTGCAGCCGCTCGTTGTGTTGCTGGAAATACCGATAGCGATTACCGCGGCACTGGGTTTATTGATGTTGCTTGGATATAGCTTGAACCTGATGTCTGCCATCGGAATTATTGTGACCTGCGGCATCATCATCAACGATAGCATCCTTAAACTCGATATGGTGAATCAGCTGCGCCGTCAGGGTGTCGAGTTGATTGAGGCAATACACGAGGCCGGAAGAAGGCGCCTGAATGCGATCCTTATGACTAGTCTCACGGCGATTGTATGCATGGTGCCCCTGCTATTCAGCCATGATATGGGATCGGAAATGGAGAAGCCGCTGGCGATTGCAACCATTGGTGGAATGCTGGTAGGCACGCCTATCAGCCTTTTTGTGGTGCCGTTGGTGTATTGGTTTATATATAGGGATGAACGCAACGTGTAAGATGATGATGAATAAACTACTGATTGTTTTGACCACAATGGGCTTGGCCATAGTCGCAAAAGCACAGGTCATCCAAAAACTGACACTGCAGGAAAGCATCCAGATAGCCAGCGATAGCTCATTGCAATCATTTAGGGTGAACAACCTCTATCAGGCCAGTTTTTGGGAGTACCGGGCATTCCGGGCTGCCCGGTTACCATCACTTACGCTGAACATGACCCCCGTTGAGTACAACCGGGAATTCATTCGCCGCTATGAGCCCGATAGCAACATCGATGTTTACAGAATCCAGCAGTCGTTGTATTCTTCGGCAAATGTGGCTGTTAACCAGAATCTGGATATGACGGGCGGGACATTCTTCATCGATTCTGAATTTGGCTTTTTCCGGAATATGGGGCAGACAGCCTTCACACAATATTCAAGCGTACCCATCCGCATAGGCTACGTACAATCACTGACCGGGTTTAACCCATTTCGGTGGGAGAAGAAAATAGAACCGCTAAAATATGAAAAAGCTAAGAAGCAGTACCTCTATTCGCGGGAAGAAGTGTCTGAGTCGGTCATCGAACACTTTTTTACGCTGGCGCTGGCCCAGGCAGAATACGAAATGGCTATCGACAACGTGAAATCCGCAGATACCCTATTCCATATCGGCCAGGAGCGGTTTAAAATAGCGGCTATATCCCAGGCCGATATGCTGACCCTGAAGCTCGATGCCATCAACGCCAATAATTCGCTGAAGAATATCGAAATTGAACTGAAGAAAGCAACGTTTAATTTCCGGTCGTTCCTAAATCTGGAGGAGGGAAATCAATTCGAAATCGTACTGCCACAGCGCCCCAAAGATCTGTCCATACCCATAGACAGAGCGCTGGATTATGCGCAGGCAAACAACCCCGATTACCTGGGCAACCGGCAGGAAATCATGGAAGCAGAACGGGAAGCAGACAAGGCCAGCAAAGAAGCCGCATTCAACGCCGACCTGTGGCTGAGTACGGGGTTCAATCAGGTGGCCGGTACCGTAAGCGGAGCCTACCGCGATCCGTTGCAGCAAAACATTGTCCGCATCGGGCTCAGTGTACCCATCCTGGATTGGGGGGTACGGAAAGGACGGGTGAACATGGCAAAAAATAATCTGAACGTAGCACGCATATCCGTGCAGCAGAAAGAGCTGAGCTTAGAACAGGATGTCATGGTTACAGTCAGTGACTTTAACATACAGCAGGATATGATAAACAGCGCAGAGGAAGCACTGGATTTGGCTGTGGCTGCGTACAACGCTACCCGGCAACGGTTTATCATCGGTAAGTCCGATATCAATAGCCTGACATTGTCACTGAACCGGCAAAAAGAGGCACAAAAGAATTATATATCGGTATTGAAAAACTACTGGCTTAGTTATTATCGGATCAGGAAGTTGACATTGTACGACTTTGAGCGGCAGGCACCGCTTTCGTTTCTTTTCGATAAAATGAACAACGTTCGTTGATGACCGGGAAAAAGCAGATATCGTCGTTCTCCATCCTACTGGTTTTTGCCTGCCTATCGCTGGTTGGGTTGGTGCTGCTTCCCATGCTGACGGTCAAGTTGTCGCCATCTCAGGCATTGCCCCAACTTACTGTCGGTTTTTCAATGAATGGAGGTGCTCCCCGCACCGTGGAACTGGAAGTCACATCAAAGCTGGAAGCCATGTTCAATCGGATGCAGGGCATCCGTAAAATATCGTCAACATCTGGAAACGGATGGGGGCGGGTCAACATTGAATTTGATAAACATACGGACATGGATATTGCGCGGTTCGAGGTGTCAACCATGGTGAGGCAACTTTGGCCCCTCCTGCCGGAGCGTGTTTCGTATCCCTGGATATCACAAAGCCGAGCTGATCAGCAGGCGGATAAAGCATTCCTCAGCTTTACCATAAATGCTCCCCTGCCGCCACAGGAAATACAGCGTTTCGTGGAAAACAACCTCAAACCACAGCTCGGCATGATAGCGGGGGTAAATAGGGTAGAGGTTAGCGGGGCAACGCCCATGGTATGGCAATTGACTTACGATGCCGATCAACTGAATACCCATGGAATCCATGTTGCGGATATCCGGAATGCCATTGTGAATTCCCTGCGGACGGATTTCTTGGATAAGGCCTTTGTACAATCAGGAGATGGACGTGAAGAATGGGTCAGTGTGATGTTACATCCTTCTGAAATTGGTGGGGAAGATAGGCTGAGACATATCAATGTCAAACGCATCGATGGTACGATGGTACCACTCGGGAAAATCCTGAAGATCAGCAAGACGGAATTGCAACCCCAGTCATATTACCGGATAAATGGCCTCAACTCCATCTACCTTGCGGTCACGGCAGACGAAAGCAGTAACCAACTGGAACTCGGAAAGAAGATAAAACGACAGCTTTCCGATATGGAATACACACTGCCACCCGGTTACGAGGTGCATACCGCTTACGATGCAACCGAATATATCAAATCTGAGTTAAATAAGGTGTACTTCAGAACCGGATTGACACTTGCTATACTCCTGATCTTTGTTTTCATCAGCTATCGCAACCTGAAATACATGGTGCTGATCAGCGTAACGTTATGCTGTAACCTGGCTATTGCGGCCGCATGTTATTATTTCCTGAAATTGGAAATACAGCTGTATTCGTTAGCGGGTATTACGATTTCCTTAACCTTGATCATTGACAATACCATTGTAATGGCCGACCATCTGATCCGAAAGGACAACAGCCGGTCATTCATGGCCATTCTGGCCGCTACGGTGACGACCATCGGCTCGCTCGTTATCATCTTCTTTTTGGACGAGAAGCTGCGGCTTAGCTTGCAGGATTTTGCCGCAGTGATCATCGTAAACCTGGTGGTGTCGCTACTGATTGCGTTATTCATGGTTCCGGCACTGATTGATAAGCTGCGCATGTCGCGGCGATACCGGCACACCCGTCGCGTCCGTCGCAGCACCTATCTCTATTTTGTTCGTCCCTATAGCGCGGTTATCCGCTTCCTGCAACGGCAACGCGTGGTTGTTGGTATCGCGATTATTCTGGCGTTTGGCTTGCCTGTTTTTCTGATGCCGGAGCAGTTGGAAGGAGACTCGAAATGGGCAGAATTCTATAATAAAACAGTTGGGAGTACATTTTACAATGAGCATATAAGGGAATATGTAAACACTGCGTTTGGCGGTACCTTGCGGCTTTTTGTTCAGAAGGTCTACGATGGAGCTTACTTTTCCCAGCAAGAGGAGACCAGCTTGTTTGTCAGCGCTTCCCTGCCAAGCAATGCTACTATCGGCGAGATGAATGGGCTGATACAGCAGATGGAAAGCTATCTGAGCCAGTTTCCAGAAATCAGGCAGTTTCAAACCCATATCCACAATGCACGGCAGGCCAATATTAACATCCTATTTTCCAAACAATACACCCGTACCGGTTTCCCCCATTTGTTAAAGGCCAAACTGATTTCAAAATCGCTTGAATTGGGAGGCGGAAGCTGGGGAGTATATGGCTTGGGAGATGGGTTCAGCAATGACGTAAGGGAAAGTGCGGGCTCATTCCGCGTAGAAATGTACGGTTTTAATTACGACGACCTGATGGTTTGGGCAGAAATGTTTAAAGCAAAACTGTTGGAACACCGGCGCATTAAAGACGTGCTGATTGAATCTGAATTTAGCTGGTATAAGGATGAATACGACGAATTCCGTTTCGACTTCGACAAGGAAAGGCTCGAAGCAGAAAACATACAGCCTTATCAGTTGTACGACCAGTTGTATCATGTATTCGCGCGGGATATTCCCGTGGGTACACTCATGGCGCAAAAGGGGCCGGAACAGCTCTATCTGAGTTCAGCCCAGGCGGGTAGTTATGACTTATGGGGATTGCTCCATATGCCGGTTAAAAGCAACGGGAAAAGCTACAAAGTGTCTGAACTGGCTAAGATAAGCAAGGGGCAACAACCCCGGGAGGTGGGTAAGGTAGATCAACAATACCGGCTTTGTCTGCAGTATGAGTACATCGGCGCAAACGAGCAGGGGAAAAAAATGCTGGATAGGTATATTGATGAATTTCGCGAAATATTGCCCACAGGCTATACGATACACAATGCCAATTCTTACTACAATTGGTGGGGAGGTGAAAGCCAAAAGCAATACGGACTGTTACTGCTTATTTTTGTCATTATCTATTTTGCATCGAGTATTCTATTCAATTCGTTGGTCCAGCCCTTATATATTATTTTCGTTATACCGGTTTCTTTTATCGGTATTTTTTTATCGTTTTATTTGTTCAAGCTCAATTTCGACCAAGGGGGATTCGCTTCGTTTATCTTATTGTCGGGTTTGACAATCAACGCGAATATTTATGTTATCAATGAGTACAACAACATCAGAAAGGCATCGCCTCGGTTGCCGAAAATGAAAGTTTATATACGGTCGTGGAATGCCAAAGTCAGGCCTATCGTTCTGACCGTGTTGTCTACCATGCTGGGATTTATTCCGTTCTTGATAGGTGATTCAAAGGAAGCTTTTTGGTTTCCGTTGGCGGTCGGTACAATTGGTGGATTGACCGTTTCTACTTTAGCCACATTTCTTTTTTTACCCTTATTTATGGGAATCGGAAAGAAATAACGGCAACTTCCCCCCGTATTGCCAGGGAAATCGCTTTTAAGATTTTGGGATTAGGAATAGTATCCGTATATTTATGGAAATGGTTAGGGTGAAAAAAAATGCCCT
>NZ_BMIK01000038.1 GCF_014642075.1 Parapedobacter defluvii
TTCTCGGTATAGTCAAGCGGCTGCAGTACGAGCGGAGCCTGACAGCCCACGATGACGGCAACCAAACAGGAAACGGTAAATATGGTTTTAGTTTTCATTAGAAAATAATTTGTTCTTAATGGTCTAATGGAACCTGCATTTTCATCGCCTTTTGCATCAGGCGATGACATGGCAGGTTTCATATGCGTTAATTTTAATATGCCCCTCCTTTATACATACCCATTATCTTTAATGCATTCTTGTTGTATACCTTTTCAAGAACTTCGTCAGGTAAATTTAATCCGTAAACCATCCATCTGCCTTGAAGTTTATGAGCAGGAGTGGTATCAAAATACTCGTCGTCGGTTTCCAGGACGCGAAAGTAAAGTCTAAAAGCCTCGGCATTCGGGGCTGTATCGGTGCCGAAAAGAATCCGGTCCTGATATTCGATGAAAAACTTCCTGGCCGTAAAGGGTTGACGTCCCAATTCATTGATACGAGCGCTGATTTCGCAATAATAATTAGGGTATTGATCTAACCACATGGCAACGCGGCCGAGGTCTTCCGCTAAATCGCAAACATGAGCACCAATAAAAACCGTATTGGGATGCTTGGCAATCACTCTGTTTCGCTGTGCGATAATCTCTTCTTTCGAATAAGGAAATGCATCACCATAAAACGATGTCATGGTCTGCAATTCGTCATAGCGTTCGTTGTAGCGATCGACCGGGCCTTCATGAAAAGCGACCGGATCGGATACGTGCATCAGCACCGGGATACCAAGCTCTCCACATTTTTCCCATATCGGATCAATGCGGGGATCATCAACGGGAATGTGTTTGCCGGTGTTATCCTTGTAACCTAATCCGAGACCTTTGTTTATTTTTAACCCCCGGCAACCGTCCTGCTTGACGGCTGCTTCTAATCGTGCTGCCTCATTTCTGCCAAAATTGGGTTCGTCGATCTTGCTGAAATCAGGTCTAAAGAAGACCTTAAATCGTTCGTTTGACTGACCTTTGGCGGCTGCTAAATTTTGCTTGTAACCATCGCCTGCCGACTCTCCGTCCAAATCAACCACCATCCATACTCCAGCCTTGTCCATCTCTTCCATATATTCTTTGAACCTGTTCGGGTTTAAGCCTCTTCTCAGATGATTATGAATATCAATGACGGGAAATTTAGCCCTGTACACGCGGGTTTCCTTGACAACCAGTTTACTGATGGGTTGCCAGTCGACAAGACGTACGTTGTCTTCTCTGATTCCCGGAGTTTCATTGGGGAATCTTGCATCACCCCGCTGATTTACAGGCTGCGCATGGATGATACCAACAGCACATATACACAGTATAGTAGACAAAAAAAATGTTTTTGTTTTCATTTGATTATAAGTTATAATTGGGCCTTTCGTGTTTATTGCTGCCTACCTGACTGTCGTCGAACCAATTAGGTTTGCGCCCAAATCAGCATTCCAACTATTTCCCTTATTCGCAAACCGTATACAGCGCTTATTGGTACTCTTTTCCTTGGGATCATTGATCTTTAAGTAGATATCATAATTGCCGGCGGGAACGTCTCCCAAAGTAGACATCGCAACCGAAAAGTTCAGATCACGCCATGCAGCGGTATTGTCCGGCCTGCCGTTGCCCCCTTCATCAGCCAGCCAATCCCTGGCGTCAAGGTCCGTACGTGCAATGTAAGCGTTGGAACCGGCTTTGGATTTCAGGATAACCGACACATTTTTCCGGTTGAGTATATTCCCAAACCCGACGTTCTGGATCTTCCCTTCGAAAGCCAGGGTACCCCGCCGTTCTACCCATTCACTTGCTTTGGCCTCGCGCAGCACCAACCGATAGCCGAATCGGTCGCGCATGTATTCAAGTCCGTTCCTGCCGTCATATACCGGGTCAAAGATGGCCGTTTTGGTTGGTCCGGTGAAAGGAGGGGATGTCTCACTGGCTGATGCCGGAAACGTAACCGGCGTAGTGACGTTTGCCTCATTGTAGATAAAGTCACTCCACCGCGAATAATTACCGTGGCGCATATTTGCAGCAGTTATCCGGAATTGCTGGGCTTCTAGGATAGCACCCGGCATATGGCCAAAAATATTATCGCCGATCCCGCCTTCTATTTGGGTCATCGTGTTTTGGCTATGTATCCAGTTGAAAAATCGATAACGATCATCCGGGGTACGGTATCTGCCACTGTTCGTATAATTTGATCCATAACTGTCATCGAAATATCCCCAACGCGCCTCGGGTGAGCCTTTGGGCGGAACAGGTATGGAGTCTATAACCGTATACGTGGTACCATAGGTAAGGTTATACCACGATAAGAATACACGCTGCGTTGTTAACAGAAGACGCGAATCGGGAACAACGTCTAAAAATGTATCAAAAAGTTTCTTATTAGCTTCCGGATCCAGTGCCATTGGGGAGGAGTGCTGTTCGCCCCATGGACCCAGCATACCCGTTTTGACACACATGATGATGTCTTCGAATTCATGGAAAATCGGCTTAAGTTGCCAAAGGTGATATTCGATCCAGTCTTTATCCGTATAGCCGGGTACATCGCACATGGCCGATGGATTATTGGGGGTTACGTATGCCGGTTCGGGTCCATGAATAAGTCCCTCGCGCAGATTCAAGTGGGGGTACCTCGAAGGTTCCAGGTAATTGAACCCATTTCCGTCATACGAGAATTTCACAAAGGCGACACCGTTACCGTCCCTTACCTTCTGGAGCAGTCCCCTGATGTAATCAAGCGCATAGTTGGTTAAGGGCTGTGTTTTTCCTGTTCTCGGGGCTCCGCTGACAGGATCTTCAAATAATCCATCCGCTTGGTAAGCTAAAGCACCTGTTGCCGAAAGGAATGCGTTTGACGAAAAGCGTGCCAAGTCAAATCCCATGAAAGATATGGAAGGAAGGGCAGACACCCCGGTACCACCTGCGTAGTTCGGGCTTATATTTTGACCATTAAAAAACTGGGTCTCTTCGATATCATCGCCCTCCACGGTACCGAGTGTTGCGAGTCCCACCAACGTCGCTCCATGGAATAGCACATCGTGGGCGTCAACCGGAACCAGGTGATCCACTTCGGGTGTAGTACCAAAATGTGTAGCGACACGCTGCCACCGGCCCCGATAGGGTCCCCTGTCCGGATTCGGAATATCAACGGGATTCTCTGTATAGTCAAGCGATTGTAACACAAGGGGTGCCTGGGCGTTTACCTCACTGGCAACCCAACAAAAAACAAGAACTAAAGATGTCAATTTTGCTTTCATCTGATTCTTTTTTGATATTTTTAAAACGCTCGGAAGATCAAGTCCTTTGGTAGGGTTTCTACCAAAGAACGTGATTTCCGGCATTCAAACATTCGCCCTGATCAGAGTTTGCCCGGGTTACGCACAACACCCGGATTAAGCACCATCTCATCTTCCGAAATCTGATGCGGTATCCGCGGGTCGTCCCAGTTGACCACCTCCCAGATGTGCGAACCGGCAAACCGGCGATCCAAAGGCCTTTGATTGCGGAAAACATCCTTATAGCGGAAACCTTCGTAGCAAAGCTCAAGGCGGCGTTCGTCAAGAACAACGTCAAGAATTGTCTCATATCCGCGCGGGCCCATATTGATAGTCGTCATCAATTGATCGCCCGAAAGGCCCGCACGGGTACGGATCGCGTTCACATCAGCCAGGGCGGCTTCAGGGTTGTTCAACTTTGCATACGCCTCGGCACGGTTCAATATCACTTCGCCCCAACGGATCATCGGCATGGAACACAGCATGGGATCGCCATCTTGCCACGAAAATTTGGTGTTAAAGATTTTTCTGTACGAGAACCGGACGTCTGCGGGGGGTGTGACAACAACGTCAATATCTGCTCCATTGTATGTGATATAATACTCAGGATACGTGTTTACGATTTTCTCCTTAATATAGATTTTTGCGTTCGTGTCGTGAAAAAAATTCTCTTCCAAGACTACCGGGTTATTCGGGTCAGCCGGATCTAGTTTGTTCATAAAAATAATGTACTTCCCGCCTTCGTCTTCAGCTAAATAACGATACTCATACCCATAAGTGACATAAGAAGGGTCATTACCAATACGAATGGGCCAACTGGCCATTCCTTTTACAGGTGCACCTTGAAAGGCTGGAGCAGGTGCAGCCGGAGACGGGAATTGATGGAAACTCCGCCAGCGAATATCGTCGTCGGCATAACGGGTGAACAGTTTGTACATCGGGTCAGATGTATAGATCTGTCCCCACCCGGCACCGTTGGGAGCTTGAAAGTACATGGATGCTACCGAACTGTTTCCCATGGTTTCGGGTGGTAACAATGCGATACACCAGAGCGTTTCGCGCGAAGTCTGCGTCCTTGTAAAATAGGTGGCGAGATCGGGATCGAGCACATCTGCCGGACTTGCTCCTGCAAGCATCTCGTTCACCGTATTGACAACGTCCTGATCCCTGCCCATGTAGAGGTACAACCTTGACAACAAGCCCTGTGCGGCACCTTTCCAGGCGTAACCGCCGTTATTGTCACGACGATAATCCTGTCCCATCAATTCGATGGCTTTTTTGAGGTCGCTCTCTACCTGCGCGTATATTTCGCCGATAGACGCCCTGACAACTTCTCCTTCATAAGGCTTCTCGGTGCGAAGTATCACAGCCGGATTGTCCGCACCATGAGCATACGGTCGCGCAAAGAGATCGCAAAGATTGAGGTATACATATGCGCGGAGAAAATAATTCTCGCCCAGTATATGATCGTCTCTCAGGGATTGTCCCTCCGTACCGACGCCAATGTTTGTGTTCACGATGTTGAGGATAGAATACGAGCAATACCACATATAGCGAACCGTTTCGTCGAATGAGACATCCCTGTAGTCATACGATTTCATAAATGGGTCGCTGGTAGCTCCCGCGATAAAAACATTGTCGCCCCGGAATTCGCTCATTTGGAACCAGTTTCTTATATAACGGGTTCTGCTGGACGATCCGCCGGGCATCGTGGGGTTTGAACGCGCAGCAAAAAACCACTGATAAGCGCCAATGGTAGCATATTCTATTCCGGACGGATCCTTTTCGAATGCAGCTGAAGTCAGCTGATCCACGGGCAGCAAATCCAGTTTTATACAGGAAGACAGAACACTGGAAAAAATTGCTGCAATGGATATCAAGATTATCTTTTTCATGTCTTATAATGCTTTAATGATGTTTATTAAAAACTTATATCTAATCCAAGAGCGAACGCACGGTAGAGGGGATAGCGCATACCTACAACCCCTGCGACGCTATTGATACCGGATGAAGACAAGTGGGTTTCGGGATCGGCTCCCGGGAATTTAGTGATGGTAAACAGATTGTCACCTGTTAACGTTATGCGCGCGCTTTTAAGCCTTACGGCGCTCAACAGGTTTGCCGGAAGCGCGTACCCTAAACTAATATTACGGACACGCAGGAAACTTCCGCTTACAAGCGTACGACTCGATGGTAATCCCGACTGGGAAGGATTATTCCGGATGGCTTTTGGGAAATCCGCTATATCGCCCGGTTGCTTCCACCGGGTCCATCCCAAGCCGTTGTCCATCGATGCGATGTTGTATTGCAAACCGCTGGCGTCGCTCTGAAAACCGTTTGAATTGAGTATACCGCCATATACAAAGTAAATATTGACGCCCAACGATAATCCTTTCCAGGATACCGTATTAATTAAGCCTCCGGTAAATTTGGGTGACGCTGTACCATGCCACATCGGCATGGCATCATCGTATATTGATGTAAGGCCTTCATTTTCAGTAAGGTTTCCTTCGCTGTCGCGCAAATAGCCCCACCACAGGGGTGCGCCATCGTCAGGATTTACTCCCTTCCATGTCTTCACGTACCAGCTATAAAGTTCGTGTCCTTCCTCCATCCGTTGCCGATGTGAGTCTGCCGAACCAACCATGATGGGCGCTCCTTTTCCAGGATTATCAGGATCTTCGCCGGGCAGTGATTCTATCCGGTTTCTATTGAATGACATATTGAAAGATGTTTCCCATCTCCAGTCCGAGGTCCTGATATTGGTGGAGGTCACCTGAAATTCAAGTCCTCTGTTGCTCACTGAACCCAAATTGCGCGTATAGCTGTAGAAGCCTGTACTGGGCGGCACAGGCGCGGCAAAAAGAAGATCCTTGTTGACATTTTTGTAAAGGTCTATGCTTGCTTCAACCCGGTTGAAAAGGGTGAAGTCGATACCGCTCGACAGCATGGTGGCAGACTCCCATCCGAGCTCAGGATTGGCAAGCCGCGACGGCTGAGCACCCGGAACTCCTAAATAGGTGGAGCCAAACCGGTACGTGTCCAAAAAGAGGAAATCACCAATACTGGAGTTGCCTGTCAACCCGTAGCTTCCGCGTACTTTCAGGTATGTCAGCACAGGATTGTCTTTCAGAAAATCTTCATCCGATGCCACCCAGCCTGCGCTCACGGCAGGGAAGTAACCTACACGGTTGTCGGGAGCGAACCGGGTGCTTGCATCGGCACGGAACGTAGCGTTGACTAAATACTTATCTGCATACGAGTAACTTAATTGTCCGAAAGCAGACCAGCTGGCGCTCGGAGTGGCAAATCCGTCCGTTATGCGCATGGATGATACAGTTCCCGTCGATATGACATCCATACCGCTGGGTTGTCCATTGGCGCTCACACCGATCTGGTAAGTTCCCTTGGATTCACTGATCTCATACCCCAACACGGCGCCTAATGTATGGCTACTTATCGTATGGTTAGCTTTCAGCAGCGTGGTATTTCGATAGCTCGGCAACGGATAACCGACTTCTTCTACATTTCGATTGCCTAGTGTAGCACCAGCGTGTACCTGACTGTTGTCGCGGGCATCGTAATGCTGCTTGCTCCAGCCTGTTTCTCTTCCCAGGCGGGTCGTGTTGGTTGCCGTCAGCCAGGACAGGATGTTCCAGTTGACTACAAAATCAAGCCCCATTTCGACACCGCCTGATTTGTCGTAGTTGTACAGCTGACCGTGAAACGGATTTTGACGGTTTGCATAATGCCATTCCATTTCCGATACCGGCGTATTGGCTATATCAATAGGAACACCGTTTTCATCGAATGGAAGATCCCATGGAAAACCGCGATAAGCCATTTCCGGAACAGGATGCCCCCATTCCTCGCCCCTTGAGTTCTCGCTCATGTTCATACGAACGCTCAAATCAAGCGTAGACGCGAGTTGTGTAGTGAAATTCAGGCGTGCGTTTGTACGCTTGAAAAATGTGTGGTCCAATGACCCCGCCTGGTTGTAATGGTTCAGGCTCACCATGTACGTTGTCCGTTCCGTTCCGCCCGTAGCAGTTGCATATATTTCCTGCGCATGGCCATTGTGGTAGGTTTCATTTAACCAGTCAAAATCCCTGTCCAGAAGCGACCGCGGGTATTCTGCCTCAAAATTTGGAATTTCCAGCGACTCATAAAATTCATATAACTCTTTGCTGTCAGCCACCTTGAACCTTCCCCATATGGGTTGGGTTATGGCGCTGTTCGCTCTTACCGTAAACACAGGCGCCTGATTGCGCCGTCCATGTTTCGTCGTGATCACCACAACGCCGTTAGCGCCGTCTGCTCCATAAAGAGCCGTTGAACCGACGTCCTTCAGCACGGTAATGGTTTCAACGTCGTTCGGGTTGTATGAACCTCCGGGGATACCGTCCACAACATAGAGGGGAGATTGTCCGGCGGTAATCGTCCCCACACCGCGAACAATTATATTGGCCGGTGTGCCGGGCTGTCCGGTGTTGTTGGTAACCGTCAGGCCGGCTACTTTACCCTGCAACATGGCGCCAAGGTCAGGAGTAACATTTCCGGTAATTTCTTCGCTTTGCAGCGTAACCACCGAGCTTGTCAATGCAGACTTTTTTACGGAGGTATACCCGACAACCACCACATCGTCGAGCGTGGTGCTTTCTTCCTCCAACACAACATTCAGACGTCCGGTTCCTATTTCCAGTTGTTTGGTTACATAACCTAGCATACTAAAGACGATTATTTTCGCACCGGAATTATTCAGAATAGAAAAATCCCCGTTTTCGTCCGTAACCGTCCCGGCACGTGTTCCTTGGAGCGAAACACTTACTCCCGCGAGTGGTGTGTTGTTTGCGTCGGTAACACGTCCGGCAATGGCGGTTTGTTGCTTTGTTGCTAGATTACGGTCGTTGTGGACGTTATTTCGGGTATCCTTTCGCTCGAATACAGTGACATTCTTTCCCCGTATACTGAAGTCCAGCGTTGAGTTGGCAAGTAATTTCTCCATGACCTTCTCAATATTTTCGTTTACTACGATAAAGTTCACCACACTTCTCCCTTCGATCAGACGCTCGTTATACAGAAAGTAGTAGTCGCCCTGTTCCTTGATCTCATTGAAAACCTGTTTTAGCGTGCCTTTTTTTACGTCTAACGTCACAGGTTGTGCCCTCCCCGAAGCATAGATGCACGTTGAAAGGGTCACGATTAGCACAGTAGTTATTTGTATCACTTTCATCAAAAATGAATAAATGGCAGTAGGTCTGTCGTTAAAGGAGAGGCATTCCCCCTTGCCATCACGATAATTTTTCATAATTTTACAGTTGTTAGGATTGAAGATCAGTGTTTCGATTCAACGGATGTGCGGATTTTTCCGCCTATTTCCGGTGGTGTTAAGGCCACCACCGGTTTTTTTTAAGTACGTTATATTTCCATAGGCTTCGTTACTTAATGGTTACTTTGTTTTACAGTCAACTTTCGGCCGTTGAATTCGTATGACAAGCCGCTTATCTCTTCCAGCATTTCCAGTACCTGGCTCAACTTCATATCACGGCTTATGCTTCCGCCAAACCGATCAGGTGGCAACGGTACATCATACGTCACTTCTACGTCATACCAACGGGCTAACTGTTCCATGATTTCGCTCAGACTATCTTCGCTGAAAAAGAAATATCCGTTTTTCCAGGCGAGTGCCTTTTCGATATTAGCCGTATGTACCGAGATTTCTGACAAATGGGAGGTTGCGGCAAACCCAGCTTCTACTACGGCTGTATGCCCTCCAGCCTTTACGCTCACACTCCCATTTACTACCACTGTTTGTACGTGTGAACTTTCATAAGCGGATATATTGAAAGCTGTTCCAAGTACTCTTATTTCCTGGTCGCCTACACTTATCTTGAAGGGCCTTTCGGGATCTTTGATGATGTCAAAATACGCCTCGCCATACAAAACTACCCGCCGTTCTGTTGTCGAAAAGCTTGCCGGAAATTCGATTTTAGATTGGGAGTTAAGCCAAACTACGGAGCTATCGGGGAGTATCAGCCGATATTTTCCGGCCCTGGGCACAACAAGGACATTCATCGGCGCGGATGTGTGTTTTGCTCTTTGCTTGTCAAAGGAAAAATAATCCAGCTCTCCCTTCTTACCATACACCGTCGATCCATTGACCTCCTGAACTTCGACGCTACCGTTTCCAAGCGCTATTTTCTTGCCATTGGCCAATGTCAGCGTTGCTAGGTTTTCGCCTGGGGGCGCGTCATTAGCCGGGGGAGTCGTGATATTTACAGGTGAACGCAGGCTCGTTCGGAATACCAATAGCCATACCGCAGTAGTGATCAGTAGCAAAATTCCTGCAGCGTATTTTAAATAGGCAAAGGAGGTTTTCCTTGTTCGTACGTTACGCGTAACGTTCTTCCAGGCATTAACCGTGTCCAAAGTTGATAGCTGTGTCAAACGCTTTTGGACATTGACCGTGTCTTTGTATTCATCGATGATTCGTTGGATATTTTCATCCCGACGGGCGAGATCAGCTAGCATCTTTGCCTCCTCGTCAGTTAGCTCATCTTTAATGTACCTCACGATTAGTTGTCCAATATGGATGGCATTCTCGTACATTCTTGTTATCCTGTTTGTTCCCTTAGGAAACTTCAGCAGGGAAAAAGAATGTAAACAGGATAATATCAGTTCTTTTTTTAGATTAACTGGCTGAATTACAGAAATATAATTTCAACTATAAATGCTGTTGTTTTATGCTGGCTCGAACTAATATCCGTATCAGTGGGATAAGGAAGATGTGTATTTTTGTAACGTTATTGGGAAAAGAGGTGTTTATTGGTTTCCAATAATAAATAAGATTAAACCGTAGACCTCCGGATTCAGCTTTTTCCGCAACAGGGATAATCCCCGTTGTTTTTGGCTTTTTACCGTATGGATGGAGATGTTTAGCTGCTTGGCGATCTCCGCGTTGTCCAATCCTTCAAGATAGCCTTTTCTGAATACGGCAGCACACCCCTTTGGTAACGCATTGATTGCGCCATACAGTTCGCCGAGGATTTCAGCATGGATGATATGATCGATGATATCCGAGTCGGTGTCGGGATGTGGCAGATAGCTTTCCTTATAGCGGTCAACGATAGTTTGGTGTCTTAGCCGATTGAAACAGGCATTTTTAACGCAGGTGTACAAAAAGCTTTTGATTTTAGATGATTCATTTGGCAACTTTTCAGGGCTTTCGCAGATAGTAGCAAAAACATCCTGAACAATGTCTTCCGCAGTGTCGGGATCTCTTATCAAACGCAAAGAGAAATCGCACAACCGTGGATAGTAGCTGTAGAATAAAGCCTCGATAGCAACCAATCGCGACGTACCGGGAAAGAACACTTTCATAACGTCAAAAATTATCTGTCCAACATTAGTAAAATCAGATATTTCCCATCCCGGCTATGATGTAGCCCATTCAGATAGTTGTTTACTTCTTGGTTATTTGTTATGCAATGTAGAGCATTGCAAGTGCTTTCATGCAATGATAATAAAGAAGCGTCAATCTGCCAATAGTTCAAGAATATCAAACGTTTGCGTAATTTTCGGGTATACGGCCCGTTGATGATACCAGTTATTCCATAGAAACTTTGTTGTGGTATCTGGGAAGCTTCACACCTTTAACCTATTTTACCGTTGTCGAACCAATTAAATTTGCACCGAGGTCAGCATCCCAGCTATTTCCCTTATTCGCGAACCGTATGCAGCGCCTGTTGGCGCTTTGCTCTTTGGGATCGTTGACTTTCAGGTAGATGCCGTAATCTCCGGCGGGAACGCTGCCAAATTCGGACATCGCAACCGAGAAGTTCAGGTCACGCCAAGCAGCGGTATTGTCGGGCCGGCCGTTTCCGTTCTCATCGGCCAGCCAGTCCCTGGCATCCAGGTTGGTAAGTGCGGTGTAGGTGCCGGAACCGGTTTTGGATTTCAGGATAACCGACACGTTTTTCCGGTTGACCACATTGCCGAAACCGACGTTCTGGATCCTTCCCTCGAACGTCAGGGTACCGTTCTGCTTTACCCATCCGCTTGCTTTGGCCTCACGCAGCACCAACCGGTATCCGAGCCGGTCGCGCATGTACTCCAGTCCGTTCCTGCCGTCATATACCGGGTCAAAGACGGCCGTTTTGGTTGGTCCGGTGAAAGCCCTTCCATTGAGCTCTTGTTCGTTGGCTGGGAACTGAACCGGCTTCGTGACGTTTGCTTCGTTATAGATAAAATCACTCCACCGGGTATAACGGCCATGTCTCATATTCAAGGCGGCTATCCGGAGTTGCTGGGCTTCTAGGATAGCGCCCGGCATATTGCCATGTACATTATCACCGATTCCGCCTTCTCCTTGAAAGATTTGGTTTTGCTTATAGATCCAGGTGAAAACTTTATAACGATCATAGGTGCTATTACCGTATTTGCGGTTGATCATGGAACTACCTTCGGAAAGCGATCCATTATCAGTCCAACCTCCGGCGGCATGGCTGTCGTTGAAAAAGCCAAAACGTGCCTCCGGTGAGCCCTTTGGAGGAAAAGGCATAACGTCTATATTGGTAAAGGTATAAGTAGTACCATACGTTTCGTTATACCATGCCAGGAATCCACCCGCATGTGTTAAAAGTGCACGCGAATCGGGCACCGCATCTAAGTATGCATCCAAGAGCTTCCGGTAGGCGTCCACATCCTGAGCCAACGGTGATGAGTGCTGTTCGCCCCATGGGCCAAACATTCCGGTTTTGACACACATGATGATGTCCTCGAATTCATGGAAAACCGGTTTGAGCTGCCAGATGTGGTATTCGATCCAGTTTTTGTCCGTATGGCCGGGTACATCGCACATGGCCGAAGGATTATTGGGGGTTACGTATGCCGGTTCGGGCCCGTGGATCAG
>NZ_BMIK01000039.1 GCF_014642075.1 Parapedobacter defluvii
CCATAAGAACCTGAAAGACCTCTATCCGCAGAACTATAAGATTATGGCTCATAAATCAAACATGTAGTTCATAGGGCGGATACGATGATAATGAATGAGCTGTTTGATAAGAGGAAGTTAACTTTGTCAAAGAGTGGATTGATATGGAACCTACCCTAGGCTGATTAATAACTATTTTTGGCGTTTTAAAGTTAGATACAGTAAGCGAAGTTTTTCAGTCTTTGGCGGCAATCTTGTTAGGCTAATAAGGATGTTCCGGTTTCACGTAATGTCCGTCCATCCCATTCACTTACTTTCGTAGCATAAACAGTATTTGCAAATTTCAGAACGATGTATTACCTTGCGTGTTACAACGACTTTTATAAACTAAAAGGCCTGATACAAAAGAGCACAAACAAACAGTCATCAACATTATCCCTGTCTACCGCCATGCGTAAGCGTTTCCTTTACCGTTTTTTAGTCTTCGGATCCTACCGCGAATGTAGACGTGGGTCGGTGTCTGATAGAACAGCTAAACAAAAGGATACCACGGGATATATCATACCAAATCGCGATAAATATATTTGGCTATAAACTTCTACAAAACAACCATGAGTTCTAAGTTTTCATTCTTATTAAGGAAAGTCTTTTTAAGTTCTTTGGCGGGGATCGTGGCGAAGGATGTGAGCGGTTCTATCGCTAGTAACGGAGTTTACTTATCTGATATTGGCGATAGAGAAGGTGCGTTACTATTGGAAAAATCAAGTAATCTACAGCAAAAATTGATACTAAAGAAAAGCAACACCGACGAGTGGAGCGTTATGGCACATCGCAGCCACCGTTCTCATTCCTCCCATAGGTCGCATTATTCAAGTAGCTCTGGCGGATCGGGTCGATCGGGCAGTTCCAGTGGTTCCTCTAGTCGATCAGGGAGCTCGGGAAGCTCAAGCGGTTCCAGTAGTTCAGGAAGCAGCGGCAGTGTGGTCAGACCAAACCCGCTTATCTCGCCCCCAAGAAGTACGGAGAGTAATTTGGGAATAAGTGCTACAGCACTCAAACTTGGTGCTAGAACACTGAAATTGGGGATGTCAGGAACGGATGTGACGGAGCTAATCAATATTTTTCTAAAGAAAAAATACCTTAAACTCGATGATGGAAGAACACAGGTGACCGGCTCTTACACCTATGACGAAACGATTGAAGCGACAGTAAAGCAATTCCAGATAGACAACGGAATGAAAGCCGATGGTGTCTGTGGAGCATTAACCGTGTATTATTTGAAAAAGGAAAAATAAATGGTCGTTGATTTTCTGCATAGTCATAAAGCCCAGCTGAAGGTCAACCGGGAATTATATGGCGAAAAAGTCATACATAAATGCCTATACTGGTGGGCGGCACGATTATCTGTAGATTTTGACAAAGACGACACTAGCTTTGTTATCACATTGTCTGATCCTACTGAAAGTTTGAATTTAAAAGATGTCATAGCAAGTATGAAGAGGGATTTGATTGATTTTAGAACGAGGGAGATTATCACAGACGAAACCAAGCATATCCGAGCAATGCTTATCGCTAAAGCATTTGCAAATGATGATGCCTTCGACGAAAATCCTCCGGGGGGCATTAGTGATCCGACGGGGTTTGATCCCGTCAAGCCTTAACTGAGAGATAATTGCCTATGGAATTGCCGATAGCAAAAGATTTCCGGAAATTTAAAGGACCAGAATTTTACGAAGCTGAATTTTCAGAATATTTTCTTCTTCCATTTAAGTTTCATAGAATAAACGACGAAAAGGAAGTTCTGGTAAATGAAGTTGGCGACTTTTTAATCGTCCCAATTGGGACTGCAAGGAGGATAGCTAGCAGGGATATACAGAAGGACGAACTGCTTTATGAAGACCTTTTTGCGAATTCTTTCATTTCAAACAAGCCAATTCCTGATTTGATTGATGTCTTAGCAACCAGATATCGCACCAAGAAATCGTTTCTTGACGACTTTACTGCGCTTCATATTTTTGTTGTTTCACTACGTTGTAATCATTCCTGCCACTATTGCCAGGTATCAAGAGTCTCCGAAAACAGACAGGAGTTCGATATATCCATTGAAGATTTGACGAGCGGAATAGAACACATGTTCCGTTCTCCATCTCCATCCATAACTATGGAATTTCAAGGCGGGGAGCCGCTACTAGCTTTTGATCGCGTAAAGTTCGGCGTCGAATATGCGCTTAAATTAAATGAGACCTTTAAGAAAGACATCACGTTTGTGGTGTGTACAAACGCCACAGTCTTCACGGATGAGATTTTGGAATTTTGTAAGGAACATCAAATTATCATATCAACCTCATTAGATGGGCCGGAATTCTTGCATAATGCTAATAGACCGAAGTCTGGAGCAAAAAGCTATCAAATGGTAATTGATGGAATCAATAGGGCCAGAAATCAGCTTGGTGAAGATCAAGTGTCTGCTTTAATGACAACAACATCCTTAAGTTTAGAATATCCAATTGAAATTATTGATAATTACATTGAAAATGGATTTTCGAATATCTTCCTCAGACCAATCAGCCCATATGGCTTTGCATTAAAGAACTCAAAGAAAAATAGATACCATACTGAAAAGTATCTCGAATTCTATAAAAAAGGATTGAAATATATCATTGAGTTAAATAAACAGGGGGTGTTTTTTGTTGAAGATTACACAACTATCATACTAAAAAAGATACTTACACCATTTCCGGTGAGCTATGTCGACCTTCAATCTCCTGCGGGCATGATAAATAACGTTGTTGTTTTCAATTACGATGGTTATGTATATGCTACGGATGAATCGCGAATGCTCGCTGAACAGGGTGATTTTACATTTAGGCTTGGACATGTAAAAGATAACTACCGATCAATATTCTATGGTGAAAAGGCAAGGTTCCTCAGTCAGTATTGGTCAAATGAATCATTGGCGGGTTGCGCAGACTGCGGCCTTCAATCTTACTGCGGTGCGGACCCGGTATTTCACTACGCAGCCCAAGGAGATTTTGAAGGTTACCGGCCAACGTCAGATTTCTGTATCAAGAACATGGAGATAATAAGGCACATCTTTGATCTGCTCGATTCAGACGGAAAAGCATTGATGCCCATTTTTAATTCATGGATAAATAATAGGCCAAGGTATCAGTAACAATGATTCAACTTAGAACCAGAGGCATACCCATAAATATAACAGAGACTTTGATTAAGGTGTCTTATATAAATGCCGTGGGCGAGTTGGTTTGCTTTTCACCCAGCCTTAATAAAACCGTGTTGCTTTCCACAGGTGTGCCGCCATTGGAGCGTCATCTGGTAATTGCGGCCATTCCCTCTTTAAAAGACTTCGGAATTGGGGATATCCTGTTAATCAGTCCAAACGGCACAATAAGTTCGCTATTCCGGGAGCAATCAGCGCACAATACGCTATTTATAACAGATAGATGCAATAGCAATTGCTTGATGTGTTCCCAGCCTCCTAAGAACACCGATGACTTAGATTATTTTTTTGAGATTAATTCCCAGCTTATCAGGATGCTACCTCCCGATCTGAAAGAATTGGGAATTACAGGGGGAGAGCCAACTATTTTAGGGAGTAGATTTATCACACTTTTGGAACTGATAACCGAATATCTTCCTAATACCGCCATCCACATTCTGACGAACGGGCGAAGTTTTGCATGGAAGAACGTAGCGCAGGCTATCCAGAAAGTCTGCAATCCGAATTTAGTTTTCGGCATCCCATTATATTCCGATTATTACCAGCAACATGACTACATTGTTCAAGCGAAAGGAGCTTTTAACCAAACTATTTTGGGCTTCCACAATATGGCCCGTTATGGGCAGCGGCTCGAATTGAGAATAGTTTTACATAAACAAACCTACAAACGACTTCCTTCGCTGGCGAAGTATATTTTTATGAACTTGCCGTTTGTTGAGCATATTGCCTTGATGGGGTTAGAATATACCGGCTATACTCCTAAAAATAGCGATTTGCTTTGGATGGAGCCGAGTGAATATGCTGACGAATTGGAAGAGGCGGTCTCATTTTTAGATGGAATGGGTCTGGCGGTATCGATTTACAATTTACAGCTTTGTTTGTTGAAACCGTCGCTTTGGAAATTTGCTCGTAAATCAATTTCAGACTGGAAGCAGGAATATTTAAATGAATGTAGCAGATGTAGCTTAGTAGCGGAATGCGGCGGCGTGTTTGCGACATCCAAAAAACATAGCGGGAAAATAAAGGCTATCGCAAAATGATATTTTAAGCGCTTTATTACATCAACTTATGAACAACGTTAACCCAACGAATAATGAAAGAACTTTCAAAAGATTTGCCCTAGTCCTTGCTATCCTACTACTTGTAAACCCCGTTGTCTTTTATCTCGTAATCGGTAGATTAGCGCCAAGTTTATTCATTCCATTGGTTATCGTTGGCTTGTTTGTTTTGTTGGTAGAAAATAGACGCCTAAAGCCAATCGGTATCTTGCTGTTTAATTTAGTGATCGTTGCTTCAATCTTACTGCATGCGGAGGCCGTTTTTACCTATAGGTTCACCGATTACATCATTGAAGACCTTTATAACGTAAAGCACAACTACTATTTCAATAAGCCTTATCTCGATAAAACTTTTCGCGATAAAGAATTCCTAGTGCAATACAAAACCAACAAACAAGGATTCCGAATAGGTGCGGAAGACGATCCGGAAACTGAAGTTGGTGCGGCAGATTGGCTCTTCATCGGTGATTCCTACACACAGGGCGCACAGGTCCAATACGAGGAACTCTATACGAGCAAACTGTTTGATTACTTTCCGAATAAAATTATCGTAAACGCAGGGATTAGCGGACTCGGTATAATTGACGAATATTACTACTATATTCATGAAGGGAGTAAACTCGGTGCTAAAAAAGTATTTCTTCAGATCTGCAACTTCAATGATTTTATGAACGTGGATAAGCGCCAATTTGGATTCTCCGATTACCTGATGCAACACTCGAATTTCGCTCGATTCGTTTTATACGGGTTCAAGTATGCAAATCCTGCAGAGCTTCCGTTGGGAAGGTGGACGGAGCCATTCTATCCCGACGAAAAATCCAATAGAAATTTTAATGTATTTTATCAGGAGCAATCCGAAAAAAAACAACGGGATTTGAAAAACTTCAAGCTATATTTTGAAAAATTAGCTGAAAAAGTGAAAGCGGATGGAGCTGAACTGGTTGTCATCCAAATCCCTACTAAAGAACAGGTTTACTACAAGTATTTGGATGAAGTTATTACGAATTTCAATATTGATGCATCAAAATTAGATTTAGATTTTCCAAACCGGTTAATGGCCGAGCTTTGTGACGCGAATCAAGTGAAACACCTCGACTTGCTTTCTGATTTTACGGATACTGGCAGCCATCTTTTTTTCCAATTTGACGAGCACTTGAATGTAGCTGGGCATGACCGGATTGCCCAAAGCTTGGCCAACATGGAGTTTGCTTCGAACGACCAGGCATATGGTGTACCATCCTTAATAAGCAAATTAAACGTTGGCGATAGATATCCGGTTTTTGTTGGAGGAGATAACAATTCGCTTACCTACCAGTCTTTTAGAGACGGTAATATGGAGCTATTCATCGCCGATAGTTTGTTCGAAAATATCCGTCGATTAACGTGGAACAGTGTCGACGAAATCCATCCGTGGACCTCTCCAGACGGAACCCAATTGGTTTGCACAGAAGGCAATCAGTCAGCGAACAATACGAAAGTTGTCTTGATGAATATCGACGGTAGCAATAGGCGATATATCACAAATCAAGAAAACGTCTTTGGGGCAATCCCGGCATTTGACTTTCAGGGAAATAGGATCGCCTATGCAGAATGGGTACAGGCAAAAAATTCAGGTTATCTATCGAACCCCCGTATTGTGATTTATGATCTCCGCACAGGTGAAAAATCCTATATAACTACCGATGACTATGAAAGTTGGCGACCTATCTTCTCTCCTGATAGTCAAAAACTCTACTTCATTTCGAAAGAAGTTGACAATCAATTTGACGTATTCGAATATACGTTATCAGATGGAATCAAAAAGAACATTACTAATTCGCCTTATGATGAGTGGGATCCTGCCATTTCGAAAGACGGAAGAAAACTGATCTACGCAGGGAAACAACACGGTAATTGGGATTTGTTTTTGTTGGAGTTGGGAACCAGCAAAAGCTATCCCTTAACTCGTAGTCTGGGCAATGAATGGGATCCTACATTCTCGCCATCGGGCAAATACGTGTACTACGCTGCTACATATGGGTTGCGTAACGGTATTTTTAAAATTTCTTTAAAAGACTGACCTATATGCCGTTTAACTCCATTTCATTTTTTATATTCTTTTTGCTGTTTACCATAGCATACTACTTGATTCCAAGTACCGGAATCAAAATAGGGATATTGATAATCGGGAGTTACTTTTTCTATGCTTACGCTGGAGTTCATCACCTCGCTTTCTTACTTCTGGTTACTGCAATAACCTATCTGATATCTCAGTCAAACAAACAGCAAGCTATGAGTCGGATTAGACTCTTATTGGGTATTGGATGTATAGTCGTATTATTGCTTACCACAAAATATGCGTCGGTTCTGTTAGGCGATTGGCCACCAATAAACTTTTCAGAAGGAAACCTTTTAGCTATTCTCGCCGTGCCGATTGGCATTTCATTTTACTCACTACAAGCAATCAGCTTATTGGTTGATCTATACAGAGGACGATATGTGCAACCTCTGACATTGAGAGATGTTTCGTTATATCTGAGTTTTTTCCCTCAGGCCGCGTCTGGCCCAATACATCGCGCTGGCGAACTAATCCCGCAATTTCAAAGGGTAGGGAAGTTTACTTCGGCACATGTTGTCTCCGGATTGAAAACGATATTGCACGGTTATTTTTGTAAGCTGATTATCGCCGATAAAATCTCGCTTATCATCACGCCAATCTTTAATGCTTGGGATAAGTTTGATGGGCTTTCGTTATTCATCTCTGCGTTGCTTTATTCCTTTCAAATCTATTTCGATTTCTGGGGGTACTCACTTATCGCGATCGGTGTCGGCCGCGTTTTAGGCTTTAAAATCAATGTTAATTTTGTTGCACCGTACCGCGCATCATCCTTTAGGGAGTTCTGGCATCGGTGGCATATTACACTGTCGCGATGGATGCGTGACTACATCTACATTCCGTTAGGAGGAAATAGGTTCACCTTTATCCGATTCTGTTTCGCTATTTTCATAACATTTCTCGTAAGTGGAATATGGCACGGAGTAACAATTAATTTTTTGTTGTGGGGCGGAGTACACGCTGTTCTGTATTTGGTTGAAGACATTATAAGACGTCAATGTAAAAACTATGGGTACAATCAACTTTCCACCCAAGCTTTCAAGATATTTCAGCCATTTAGGTGGTTCCTGTTCTTTCTTATGATCTCGTTTACTTGGCTAATTTTCAGGACCGAAAATATCCACAGTCTTTACGGGATGGTAAGCAAAATGTTCACAATTCGTGATTGGTCTGTATCGATGACATATGATTATTACTTTAGCGGCATTAATATCGTTTATTTATTTGTTATATCGGTAGCCTTTGTCATTTCACATGCCCTTTCCAAATTTATAAATACCCAAGTTAGCTCACCGGTATTGAAACGCAAGCTTTTGGTG
The DNA here is from genome assembly GCF_014642075.1 of Parapedobacter defluvii. GTDB lineage: Bacteria > Bacteroidota > Bacteroidia > Sphingobacteriales > Sphingobacteriaceae > Parapedobacter > Parapedobacter defluvii. Next base: position 7,693 of record NZ_BMIK01000039.1, read on the forward strand.
GAATCATTATTCGTTTGTATATGCCTCCTGTCCATTATTCTATTGGGCGATATGGGCGGGCAGGAGTTTTTATATTTCAAGTTTTAGCAGGCGTATGGCAAGGGTATTGGGCATATCGGCGTTTTATCATGATTCTGCAGCTGCGATTGTTATAGACGGCAAAATCATTGCAGCGGCGCAGGAGGAGCGATTTACCAGACGAAAGCATACGGCCGATTTTCCAGCAAACGCAATAACGTTCTGTCTCGACCAAGCCGGATTGGACATCGATGACCTAGATGCCGTAGTTTTTTATGATAAGCCGTTACTCAAATTTGAACGGCTTCTTCAAACCTATTACGCATTTGCGCCCAAAGGACTTATTTCATTCTTAAAGTCGATTCCCATATGGTTGAATGAGAAATTGTTTCTAAAAAGAGTAATCTATAACGGCCTAAAAGAAATCGGACACTATGATAAAAAGAAATTGAAGCTATTGTTTTCGGCTCATCATTTATCGCACGCTGCAAGTGCGTTTTTCGCTTCTCCTTATCAGACAGCTGCGATTCTAACGATTGATGGAGTTGGGGAATGGAGTACAGCATCCATCGGCATAGGAGAGGGGGCAAACATTAAAATTCTAAAGGAAATGGAATTTCCTCATTCTGTGGGCTTGCTTTACAGCGCTTTTACATACTACCTGGGTTTTGAGGTGAATTCAGGAGAATATAAAGTAATGGGCTTAGCGCCGTATGGCGATCCGCAATCGGAAGAGACCGATACGTACATATCGGCAATCAGGACCAGGTTAGCTGATATTAAAGAAGACGGGTCGCTATGGCTTGATCAAAGCTATTTCGGTTATGCAACAGGTCTGCGGATGGTCAATCACAGAAAATGGGAGGAGCTATTTGGCTTCAAAAGGCGGAAACCTACTGACGGCATATTGCAGCACCATTGTAATCTTGCATTAGCCATACAGACTGTGGTCGAGGAGGTCGTTTTTAAAATGGCCTTGGAAGCGAAAAGCATTACCGGTGCGGATTCGCTATGCCTAGCAGGCGGCGTCGCACTAAATTGTGTAGCTAACGGCAAACTTTATAAGAAACAGCTATTTAAAAATCTATTTATTCAGCCCGCTGCTGGAGATGCAGGTGGGGCGCTGGGAGCAGCGCTAGCTGTGGCCCATATGTATTTTGATGTCAAGAGACCTCCTGATGATGAGGATCAGATGGCAGGTTCATATCTAGGTCCGGAGTATACCGATAGTGAAATCAACATCCTAAACCGGAAAACGAAAGCCGTCTATACAAAATATGAGAGTTTTTTAGATTTAGCCGGCTTTATCGCAGAGGAACTGGCCGAAGGAAATATAATCGGTTGGTTCCAGGGTAGGATGGAATTCGGGCCGAGGGCATTGGGAAACCGAAGTATCTTGGCAGACGCCAGAAATCCAGCAATGCAAATGCTACTAAATACAAAAATCAAATTCCGAGAGAATTTCCGGCCATTTGCACCTTCGGTATTAGCAGAGGATGTAGACAGGTATTTCGAATTTGATGGTAGGTCTCCGTACATGCTTTTAACGGCTACAGTACAAAATGAAAGGAGAAAGGCACTGCCGGAAAATTATCACAATCTCAACCTTCAGGACAAGATCTATTTAGAGCGTAGCGAGTTCCCTGCCATTACCCATTTGGATTTCTCCGCACGGCTTCAAACGGTTCGCCAAGAAGAAAATCCGAGATATTGGGGACTGATCAATGCCTTTAAAAATATAACTGGCCATGGTATTCTATTGAACACGAGTTTCAACGTCAAAGATGAACCGATAGTCTGTTCACCAACCGATGCTTATCGTTGCTTCATGAACACGGCAATGGATTATTTGGTCATTGGAGACTTTGTCTATTCAAAAGCTATGCAGCCCGGTTGGGGAAAATCGGAGAAAACACAAGACTAAATGTTGAGCTTCCCTAAATACATACTCATATGGAATTTATAAAAGATATTCTGGGTTATTTAAGGCACCGAAAAAAGTATTGGTTAGCATCGTTGATATTCATCCTGTTGTTAATTGGCTTTTTGATCGTATTTGCAGGGAATAGTGTTGTGGCACCGTTTATTTATACGTTATTTTAGCTGCTTATATATGACTAAATTAAAGGATAATCCCATTGCAACCGTGTTGATCGTTACGTTGCTTCTTCTGATTGTTTACCTGATTACAAATTCGGCAATCGCGATCTTTTTTGCATTGACGGTGGGAATATCAGGATTACTTTTTAATTCAGTGACTGAGGCCATCGATCGACTTTGGACAAAGTTGGCCGGAATACTCGGACTGATAATTCCTAATATTCTGCTGATGTTGGTTTTTTATTTATTCTTGACGCCTTTAGCCATGCTGGCTAGGGCCTTCGGGAAGAAAAATCAACTTAATCTAAGAAACATGAACGCCTCTTTATTTCAGGAGCAAAAAGAGATTTTTGATAAAGCGTTTTTCGAAAGACCATGGTAATCAAATTCTATAAAGCGCATAGCTTCGTGTAACGTAAAAACTTATGATAGGATAATGTAGAATTGGAAGTAGATGAAAATTTAGCATATATTTGTGTTGCCTACAATTATGGATAATATCAAAGAAACTATTGCAAGAGCCGAGATAAATCTCCAACGTAAGCTCGAGTGGACTTCACGCTATGACACCCGGATAATATTTGTTGCTGGGATAGCAATAGCCATGCTTGGAATCCTTGCCAATGCAAGTGGAATAATGGCAAATTGGACTTGCTTCGCTTATATCTCATTCGGGCTTACTCTACTTCTCCTTTTGTTGTGTTTAGGATGTGTCTATTTGGCTCAGTCTCCTAAGGTACTTGCTCCAAATCAATCGCTTTTGTTTTTTGGAACAATAAGTAAACTTGACTATTCTGATTTTAGTGACAAGTTTAAAAACACAACTAATGAAAAATATTTGGAAGACCTGCTCCACCAAATTCATATAAATTCGGTGATACTTTGTGGCAAATTTGCATATCTGAAATATGCAATATTTTTCATTGGACTATCCGCGATACCTTGGGGTATTTCCATTTATTTGTCAAAACTTTATTTAACGTAAGAAATGGCTATTTCAGATAACCTAACCGATGAGATTTCTGCCATTTTAAACATAGCATGGGATAAGCGTGACGGAACTGTTATTCCAACAACCGACAGTGTCACCTTAAAGAATGGATCCGTAAAAGTAAATGCAACTTTCCTTTATGCAGATTTGGCTGGTTCATCATTGCTTGCACGGCATTGTCCCTGGGAAACAACAGCTAAGATAATAAGGGCTTATTTGGATAGTGCTACACGATTGATTAGGTATTACAATGGGGAAATAAGAAGTTTCGATGGAGACCGGGTTATGGGTGTCTTCATGGATGGTAATAAAAATACAAATGCTGTTAGATGCGCGTTTGCGCTAAATTGGGTGGTAAATAAGATTATCGACCCCAAGTCAAAAGAAAAATTTCAGTCAATCCGTGACAATTCAATTGACATAAGGCACTGCGTGGGCATAGATACCGGAGAATGCGTGGCGGTCCGTGCCGGAATAAGAAATAATAACGATTTGATATGGATTGGAAGACCTCCGAGTTTCGCAGCGAAATTATCGGATGTTCGTGACTATCCGTGTTCCATATTTATTTCGCGAAAGGTTTATGACAATATGTTGGATTCCGTAAGATTTACAATTAAAGATAATGTAAATATGTGGCATTCAGACACGGAAACTTTTGCTTCAAAAACCGAAGCTGTTTACAAAACGTCTTATCATTGGGCACCATAACCTAAAAATCGATATTAAATGATTTTTATCGCCTAAACAGCTGTCCGAAAAAAGAGAGGGTTACTATACCAATAATTCAATCTTTTGGCCATTTATGATAAACAGGATTGAATTTTTCCAAGATTAACAAACGTACGAAGATTGTGAAATGCAATTATCGATGGTATTATCTTAACCAAACATTAGTAACCACAAATGCTTAAATGACTAGACAATATCAGTGTAATCGGTAAATAAGAATACACAACTTTTGGCAAATAAGGGTACACAATAATCGGCAACAATACCTACACAACTTCGGCAACAAACAGTGCAGAGTGATGGCAGGCTGCTTCGGTGTTATTCACCCGGGGCATGCCCCGGGTGAATAACACACCTTTGCGGTAAAAAAGCGAAGGTTATCATGAATCA
>NZ_BMIK01000040.1 GCF_014642075.1 Parapedobacter defluvii
TATTGTGGAAAACGCCGGAATAACAAACTTGCAGAAACAAAAAGGCTGCCTCAAGAAATTACTTTTGAGACAGCCTCTTTTTGTTTACAACCAACCCCACCAACAATTTACCCAAGTTCGAACACTAATGTTAGGACCTGGACTGCCGCAAATCTGAATAGTGGATGGTCATCGTCGTCTATTTTATCTCTTTTTTTGTAAATCAATAAGACGGTAGCTCGCATTGATAAATGGAATCTGTTTTTATTTCAACAAGTTTTATTAAATAGTTTAATCATGAAAATTTTAGTAATCGGAGGAAGCGGCCAGGTCGGCAAGGGAGTGTGTGAAAAATTGGAAATTATGGGTAATGAGGTAATCGTAGGAGCACCCTCAGCCGGCATTGATATCTTGACGGGAGAAGGTCTTAAAGAAGCTTTGGATGGAACCGAAATTGTAATTGATCTTTCCAATTCAAAATCACCAGATGATCAAATCGCTTTAGATTTTTTTCGTACGGCCGCTAAACACCTCATTGGGGCAGAGAAGCTTGCGCATATCAAGCATCATCTGGTACTTTCTATTGTCGGAACAGATCGGGCACAACATATAGGATACCTGCAAGCAAAAAAGTATCAGGAAGATGCCTTAGTCGAATCCGGCATACCTTATACTATCATCCGCTCGACCCAATTCCATGAGCATATAGGAACCATTATCGCTGTTCAGGGTGAAGGCCGGAACGTCCACGTCTCGACAATTGACTATCAGCCGATAGCGTTGCAGGACGTGGTAAATTATGTGGTAAGGTTCGCTTTGGAGCAACCCAAAAACAAGATAGTGGAGATAGCCGGACCTGACCGCGGCTTGATGAGCGATTTCGTGGAAAGCTATTTGAAGGCGAAAGGTGAAGATAAAGTTGTAGTATCTAATCAGGACGACAAATACATGTTCCAAAGCATTTCAAAATCAGGCCTAGTTCCCTCTGGCGAGTTCTATCCGGGTAAGATAAGGTTCGATGACTGGAAAAGAACATAATAGGGAGCTTATATAGATTCTTTAAGGGCTTGGCCGAAAGTTTCCATTTCGTTTGAATTCAAGGAAGCAAAACCAAACCTTATTCCGTTGACATCAATTCTGTATTTGTGAAGGCTTCCATCGTTCATATAAATACCGCGGTTGGCTAGCCTTTCGGAGAGGTGGGGTATGGAATATTCGGGATCAAATAAGGTCCAAACCGCCATTCCTCCTTTTGGATAATTGAATTTGGCAACATTTCCAATAGAAGCACTTAAAATCTCGCAGAACTCATCCCGCCTCTTCTTGTACAGCTTTACCGATCGTCGCAGATGTCTTTGCATTTCACCCATATCGAAAAGGTGGGCAACAGATTCTTCAAATAGTACGTCGCCCCGAATATCCAGTACCTGTTTGAGTTTAGCTGCCTGCCATATGAAATTCTCTCCTCCAATCAAATACCCCAGCCTGATCGTTGGAGCCAATGTTTTAGAAATTGATCCAACGTAAAGAACATAGCCATCGTGTTCTGCACTGGCTAAGGGTAATATCGGTGCATTTTCATAGTGAAAATCATAGTCGTAATCATCTTCGATTACAGGAAGACGGTAACGGCGAATGATATCTAAAAGTTTGACTCGCCTTTCAGCATTGAGTGTGACAGTCGTCGGGTGATGGTGGTGGGGAATAATGTACAAGAGGCTAGGCTTTGATTGTTTACAGATGCTCTCAATTGCATCGACATCAATGCCATCTTGATCAACTTTAACCTTTATAAGCTTAGCACCCAACTGCTCAAAAAGTCTATCAGCTAAAACATAGTTTACGTCGCCGACAATAACGGTACTGCCGGGCCGTAGAATCATACTTGCAGCAACAGAAATAGCTAATTGTGCCCCGTGGGTCACCAAAACTTGCTCAGGAGTGATATTCAAAGCCCTGGTTTTCGACAAAAACAACGCAAGTTCCGTTCTCAACGAATTGCTTCCGTGCGAGCCGTCGGCTAATAATTTACTGTGGATATTCGTTCTTTTTGACAAAAATTTGTACCGATCGATTATCAAATCTAACGGCGCAATTCTCGCATCAGGATAACCATCATTAATCATCAACTGGTAAGGTTTTAGCTGCCTTGTTACCGGTTGGCGAGCAGCAACCTGTCGGTAAAAGATCTCTTGCTCCTGTGATAAGGATTTATCTGAGGAGCTCACCCCGAACGATTTCGGGTTCATTACAGGCAACTGTCGCGCAACGAAGTTGCCCCTCCGTTCTATCACTTCAAACCAACCCTGAGCTTGCAATTCCTCATAAGCAGCAACTACCGTTGTACGGTTTAATTTTAGCATTGACGCCATATCCCGACTTGCTGGCAATTGATAACCAGGTTTTATTTTTCCACTTTTGATCAATTCTATCAAGCTGTTTGCGACCTGCCTGAATATAGGAGTTGTGGACCGTCTGTCAACTGCAATGAGTGTACTAAAAGGTAATGTTTGAAGTGTCATGTTTATAAGGTTCGTACTCGACGACAAAATAACGGGATATAATTTACGAAAATATTGAAGTATAGCAATTATTTTAAGAGATTAGCTTGTTGCTCGGGAGCCAATCAAAACGACCTGTTCCAGGGCGAGAAACACATCATTGATCGCGGCTCATCCAGCAAGAAACATTCATTTTAGGCAAAATGGCGGTCTCGCACATATTTAGCGGACAGAAGCAAAGGAATTGATTGCAAAGCTACTTAGATGAAAGAAATTGTCAAGCGGCTCTGTACGGAGAAAATTAGATCAATCGGAAAATAAGATTTTAATTTTCGTAACTTTGTGATAAAGCAAACGAATATGGAAGCGATTATGATTCATCCGGAAAATGCTGAGCAACTCAAGACCGTCAAATCAGTTTTGAAGGCATTGAAGGTTCCTTTCGAACCGCAGTCCAGTACGTTGCCAGATCATGTGAAGGCTAGCATCGATAAAGGAATGAAGCAAGCTGCCCAAGGCAAGACCATCGGACTGGAGGAGTTCAAAGAGAAACATTTTTTGAAACGGTAAAGTCAGCAAGCAAGCTTAAACCGAAACTAAACCAACCTAATGCAATATACGCTCAGCTTTACTCCCGAGGCGGAAGATACCTACGATTCATTATCATCACAACTAATGGAACGTTGGGGCGAGCGCGATGGCCGTATGGTAACGGTGATCTGTTTTTGGGATAACCGCCAGGAGCCGCTTTTTAATATTTAACATTATGCCAATAAATACACCTTCATCAACATCGTTCTCAGATAAAGTGTTGTACGGACTGCGGAAAGCGTTGCGGAAGTTGGTAGAAGAATCGGCTGCCAATGGGGAAAGTCTCGTAATCAAACGTGATGGTGAAATTAAAGAAGTGCCCGCCAAAGACCTGCTTAAGACATTACCTAAAGAAGGGACCCGTCAATAGGTGAAAGAAGTAATGCAATTAAAAGAATAAATTGCTGCTGCACTCTTGCGACCATCAAAAATTGATCATAAACCTAACGTAGGGGTAGAATTCAGTGGTTAGGTATGCAAGACCTTTGTTAGTTGCAAGTGATCGAGAGAGAACATTGATGGAGGAAGGAGGAATCGAAGATCTTAAATTTGAACCATTGGTTTCCATCCGGTAACCGAAAATTTGAATTGGCTATGGGTTTCCTAATTGCGGAATTGACTAAAAATAATAGTATTCATCGTTAATCTTCCCTATCTTTGCCCATAACCAATCAAAACTGGATTATGGAAAACCAACAACCCAAACAACCCCGGATCGGGAAATTTATTGATCCGCTCACCGACTGGGGCTTCCGCCGTCTCTTCGGGCAGGAGCCCAACAAAGAAATTCTGGTGGAATTCCTGAACGACCTGTTCCAGGGCGAGAAACACATCATTGATCTAACGTATGCGCCCAATGAATACGACGGGGACGACGTTACGGATAAGCGCGTCATTTTCGACCTGCACTGCCGGGGCGACAACGGCGAATATTTCATTGTGGAGATGCAGCGCATCCGGCAGGATCATTTCAAGGACCGGGCACTGTTTTACGTATCGCGACTTATCCAGCGGCTGCTGCGGAAGGGGAGAGAAACCAACAGTTACGAGCTTCCGGAAGTGTATCTCATCGGCATTTTGGAATTCAGCATGGATGCCGGGGCAGCCGACCGTTACTTTCACGACATCGCCCTAATGGACAAGGACACCTGCAAACCTTTTTACAATAAGTTGGGTTTTAAGTTTTTGGAATTACCTAACTTTGTAAAAGAAGAGGATGATCTGCTCACGGATATGGACAAGTGGATGTATCTGTTGAAGCACATGAGCACACTGGATAAGGTGCCGACATTTCTGGATAAGCGGGTTTTCCAGTTGATTTTTAAGATATCGGAGGTGGCAAAGTTAAAAAAGGAGGAACGTATGGCATACGAAGCAAGTTTAAAGGCTAAGAGAGATACGCAGAATGCGTTTGATACCGTAAGACGAGAAGGGAAAGAAGAGGCGAGTTATCTATTTGTAAAGAACTTATTATTCAATACCAATTTTCACGACGAAAAAATAGCGGAATTGGCATCCGTATCTGTCAATTTCGTTGAGAAAGTCCGCGCGGACCTCCAGAAAAAAGACAAATAACTTTCCTTATAACCGAACATAGCCACCGCTTGCGGTGGCTTTTTTGTTTACAATCAACCTCGCCAACAATTTACCCCCACCCATACACCCCAAAAAATACCCAATACTGAGTATTCCACAGCAGCTTCAACCACCTACTTTTATACCAAGATCAATTAATCACGTATTTACCTAAAAGAACTAATCATGTCAAATTCAATTGCCCGGGTTTACTCGGATGCCGTAAAGAAAAATCAGAAAGTATTGTATGGCGTATGGGAGCCCGGATTCCCCGTGAAGCTGGGCGACTACGGAGTGATGACCGGAAACATATTTACCCAACGGGGGAATATTTCCGAACTATCGGAACTGAAAGATTTTAAAATCAACTACCGGACAGACAATACGAAAGACGAAAAATCCAGCTACTCTATTTCGTTCGAGGCCGATACGAAAGTACCGGTAATAAATCTGGCCGATGGATGATGGCCGTATTGTAACGGTGATCTGTTTTTGGGATAACCGCCAGGAGCGGCTTTTTAATATTTAACGTTATGCCATGCTCGGGAGTTGGATCGGAAAAAGTATATCGTGTTAATAGCGTCGGAGGCCTGCGCAAAACCCGGGTATTTATCTTTGTACCGGAGGCTTTTCCAGTAGTGGTACGGTTTGCATTATTGAAGTGTCGGCTGATTCACGTTCATTTGTAATATTGGATACATTAGCTGCTTCTATGGCCGATGCTGTTCGACTGCGTCACGGAATTGGTTAAACCTAATATGGTCCGATGCCAGACCTATAGCATGGACGACATTACGAATAAGCACGGAATTTATTTCGTCCTTAATTTTTTAACAGGATTCTGGCTTGCATGGAATATATGTAGAATATATACAAGTTCCCCTTCGGCGATGTATTCGTAAACAATTACAAAAGGAAATGTCGATACCACATACTGACGGTAAGGGCCGACTTTTACCGGATATGACTTCGGATTATTAGCTACCGCAGCTATTGAGGCCTCAATTTGGTTTAGGAATCGCTTACCCAACCCGATCCGTTGCTCTTCATACCAATCAAAGGAATCCTGCAATTCCTTTTCAGCGAGTGAAGATATAATAACGGTATTGGGCACGGTTCAGGCTGATGCGTTTCTTATTTGGAGTGTAGACGCTGCTTTACTTCGGCAAAGGAAACACCTTTATCCCTGCCGGATTTTAAATCTTCCGAGCGCCTATCCAGTTCCTCCACCAACAGCTCATCCTCCCACCAATTGTAGGATGTATTATCCATATTGATAGAATAATTCAATCCCAATTTATCCAAGAGCGCACGTACTTTTAGCTCAGCTCCTTGGTCCTCAATATTTACCGTGAGTGTTGCCATCGCTTATTCTGTTGTTTAACAAAGATAGGACTTAAGTTTTTAGGATGCAAATGGATCAATATGCGTGTGTGTATTCTAAAGAATGGGTATGGGGCGAAGGTGTTTGCCATCTGTTTCTAACTGTTTTCTTTCCAGCGTGTCCAAACGTTGGAAAATTGCTGCATTTTCATACAGGAACCTGCGCATGGAAACGAAGCTATCAATGATTTGAATACTGATTTTTGCCGCTGTTTCGCCCCGAAGTACAGAGGCCAACATGCTAACTCCGAATTCCGTAAATGCATATGGCATTTGATATGAAAATCTTAAATTCGAAAGGTGGTCACAATTTGTGACCACCTCGTCTCGTTCCAAATTCGTTAGTTGAAAACAATAATGTTTAGGAAAACGTTCCGGGTTCCTTTTAACAGCCTGATTCAAAGCCTTAGTTTCCACCCCGTACAATTCCGCTAAATCCCGGTCAATCATTACCTGTACGCCTCTGATCGTGAATATCTTGCTTTGGATGGCTTCGGGTTTCAGTACCCCGACATCTGTCTTTTCCATAGGTTATTGGCTCTGAGTTTATATTGTTTGCTAACAAATATAGTAAACCCAGTATTGACTTACAAATAATTTTTAATCACCCACCAACCTTCCGGGTTCCCGTAATGTCCTCACCATTCCTCAGGTTACCTTTGGGTAATCAAAATTTGTAATTCTCAATCCGATGTTTTACCTTGCATGTTATAATGACCATTATAAGCCAATAGGCTTAAGAAAAGCAATTGATAAATCAATAATACCATATAATCAATAACCGAATTCACTAACCGCAAACCGTTAATAAAGAAACCAACACCAACCATCATGCGTATGCGTATCCTTTACCTTTTTCTCGTCTTCGGGCTATTGCTGCCCGCGGCTACGGATGTGCAGGGTAGGGTGGTAGCTTATACAGTCGCCGAGCAAAAGGATGCCACGGTGTACATCACCAAATCGGGGGAGAAGTACCACAAGGCAGGGTGCCGGTATCTGAACAAAAGCCAGATCAAGACGACGAAGAAAGAGGCGGTTAAGAATGGGTACGGGGTGTGTAAGGTGTGTAAACCGTAATAAAGTAATCACATGAATATAACAGAAATTATAGCCTTTGGCTCTCTTCTAGTATCTTTATTGGCCTTTATCTATGCCTTTCTTACAAATTCTAAAAGATATGAGTTAACGAGTCAATACCGAAGGGAAGTACTTGATTGGTTCTCTGAAACCACACTTATATTATCAACATTACGAAAGGTGATTTATGACAAAGACGGTAAAGAGGATAAGTACAAGCTTCTATGCAAGTTATCGGCTCAAATAGAAGTGGGAAGATTCTTTTTTCCTAATATCGATAAGGGTGATGGATTCGGCAAGGAAAAGCCGTTAGCATATCAAGGTTACAGAAATCTTGTGTTAGATTTTTTAGTTTATTCGCATCGGCTCTTTAAAAAGGAAGATGCTGTTCGCTATCGAGATCATGCCAAAATTCTACAACGATATTTTACTTCCTATGTCTTTGAGATTATTGAGCCTAAAAAGTTTATTAAGGAGACAAAAAAACACACAAAAAAAACTTTCAATCAGGAATTGAGTTTCGAAGATTTTATATCAAGAGAACCGGAAATAATTGAAATGTATATAAGAGATTGAAAATAAGTGAATATGCGCTTTTCGCAACGAATAGGAAAGAAATCAATAAGAACAATTTTTCAGGTTGACGACATTGACGATGATCTGAGGAACCGTCTATGGAACATCATATACCTGGCTTTTGAAAAAATCAGCGTCTCTTATCAGGAATACTTCTTTAAGAAAGTTTGGAAGGATTTTTTAAATTTAAAAATCAGTGACATACCTACTATCCAAGGGAAACTTTCGCCGCGCAAAGCAGTGGAATACTTAGGAGATTGGTTTAGTGATGCTCATTGGTTTGAGGTTTACGATTTTATTGAATATTTAATTAATTCCGGTGGTTTCGAATTTCGCGATGAGTTTATAGAGGATTGCAACAAAGCCCTTCGTCTTGAAGTTGCTGCTTACCGGATCGTCGATAAATTGGTCGTTAGGGTGAATTCTGAGGAAGAAATTCAATCAATAGAAGAGGCCATTTCGTCGACCGACCATTATAAATCCGTAAATACCCACCTTCACGCTGCATTGAACTTTTTGTCAGATCGTACTGAACCTGATTACCGCAATTCGATAAAAGAATCAATTTCTGCAGTTGAGGCATTTTGCAAGATAATTGCTGAGGATGATAAGGCTACTCTTGGAACGGCTATTGCAATAATAGAACGGAAACATAAATTACATGGCTCGTTGAAAACAGCAATTAAAGGCTTGTATGGCTATACCAGCGATGCTGGGGGAATCAGGCATTCACTATTGGAAAACGACGCGGATATTGATTTTGAAGACGCTAAATTTATGCTTGTCTCCTGTACCGCGTTTATCAACTTTTTAAAAGGAAAGATCATTCTTTAACAAGTATTTGGCTATTTTTGTATGATGGCTGTAAACATTTCCGTAAATAATGATATGCTAACCTGGGCGATTGCTCGTGCTGGTTATGAATTGCCCGAATTTGCAGAGAAGTACCCCCGTATTAGCGATTGGCTCAGCGGAGCAAAGCAGCCCACGGTAAAGCAATTGGAGGATTTTTCCAATAAAGTATACCTACCTTTTGGATACCTTTTCCTTCCAAAACCGCCCAACGAAACCATTAGCTTTCCTTTTTTCCGTACAGGCCGTATAGAAGGAACAAACCGGGTTAACCTTAATGTTTACGATACTATCATTGACCTACAACGTCGGCAGCAATGGTTAATTGAGTACTTACAGGAACTGGATAATAAACCGTTACCCTATGTCGGCCGTTTCAATAGCCAGACTAACCCTATGGCTGTCGTTCAGGATATCCGTGCCACGCTTGGTCTCGAAGTTAGTTGGACTAGCGGTTGTCCTACCTGGGAAGACGCCTTAGATACCCTGGTGAGAAAAATTGAAGAAATTGGTATCATTGTCGTATTTAACGGCATAGTAGGTAATAATACGCATCGTGTAATCCCGGTTGAAGAATGCCGGGGCTTTGTAATGGTCGACGAGTATGTGCCCTTTATGTTCGTGAACGGTGCAGACGCCAAGGCTGCTCAGCTTTTTACAATTGTGCATGAGCTTGCGCACGTTTGGCTTGGACGGAGCGCGGGTTTTGATTTTCGACAACTGATGCCTTCTGATGATCCGACCGAACAACTTTGCGACCAGGTAGCAGCTGAATTTCTGGTGCCGGAGGCACTATTGCGCGTTCATTGGACCGGCATTGCCGATATCCGAAAGTTAGCCGCCAAATTCAAGGTTAGTAAAATCGTTATTGCCCGCAGAGCATTAGATTTGGGCCTGATTAGTAGAGCTGCCTTCTTCCACGTTTATAATACTTATATGGCCGAGTTCGCCGCTAAGAAGCAAGGGCAGGAGTCCGGCGGAAATTTTTACTACACGGCTCGCAAACGGGTAAGCCCTACGTTTGCGGCCTATGTGGATAGCGCCGTCAAAACCGATAAGTTGCTTTATCGGGATGCTTACAAACTTACCGGCCTAAGCGGTAAGACTTACCAAACCTTTGTCACCGAACACCTGACCAGAACCTAATGGATACCTACATTGTCGACAGTAATTTTTTCATACAAGCCCATCGCATGTACTATCCACTTGATGTCGTGCCTAGTTTTTGGGATCGGGTAATGGATTTAGCGGTCGCTGGTCGGATTATCAGTATCGATAAGGTGAAGAACGAGATTGTGAAAAATAAAGACGAGCTTACGGAGTGGTGTGAAACTAATTTAGCCAAAGGATTCTTCAACGACAGCCAAACCGTTATCCAGCATTATATACGAGTTGTCCAATGGGCCGATAGTAGGAGGGGCCACTACACATCATCTGCATTAGATGAGTTTCTCCATGCTGATGAAGCGGACGCGTGGCTGGTGGCCTATGCACTGGCCGATGTAGATCACCGTATCATCGTGACTCATGAGATCAGCCAGCCCGAAAGCAAGAAAAAAATAAAAATACCTGATGCCTGCGCGCCTTTTGGAGTGAGGTGCGTAAACACGATCGAGTTGTTTAGGCAATTGAAGGTTAGATTTTAAGATTATTGATTGTCATTTCAGCGCTTTAAAGTCAAGCCAATCAAGACGCATTATCATCCGTTTATGGCAGGCCAATGCCCATTAGTTGTTAGAATATTGAATAAGATGTCTTATAACATAGCAACTTTTTTAATACCGGCCCTTTTAGGATTGCTTTTAGCAATCCTGAAAAAGCGAAAGAAACGTATATCATATAGTAGTGTTTTTTTGTTTTACTCCTTCATATTATCATATTACTATTTATTGCTTTATTTTTTGTCTATGGAAGATATTTGGGATACGTCTTGGGCATTTTATTCCGTGGGCTTTTTAACAACAATTTCTTTATTGATCGGATTAGTTTTACTAGCTGTTGAAAAAATAAACCCACCCAGATAAAGCAGTAGTAAAGTCGAAATGGAAGAATTTACAACAACGCGATAGTGCTGAAACATCAATCTGAAAATTATGTCCGATAAAAACGAGCTCAACTGGGAGGAATATGAAGCTATCACCAAATACATCTATGAGGCACTCGGTGCTCAGTATGGGATTAAAGTCAAAGATTATGGACGCAAATGTAAGGTAAAAGGGAAATCCGGGGTGGAGCATCAGGTAGACGTGCTGACTGAACAGTTTGAAGGTGAGCGAAAATTGCTCACGGCAATCGAATGCAAATACTTGAAGAAAAAAGTAAACAAGGATATTGTTATGAAGCTTTCGGAAACCATGCTCGATTCAGGTATAGCTAGTGGCATTATTGTTTCTAAAACTGGATTTACTAGAGATACAATAACCTTTGCTGAATACAAAGGGATAAAACTTGTCGAACTAAGGGAGGCCGGGGAAGATGACGCGGATTTCAAAAAGACGTTCGAAATTGGAACCCTGGATACTCATATCAATATGATGGTTTCGCGTGCGAATGTTACGAGCATTGATTTCGGCAGCATAACTATTGCTGGTGAAGCAGAAATAATGGCGATGTACTATGCCAACCTGCACGATTCTTATGGGAGGGTGATTCCTTTTGGCACATACCTGAGGGCATTTTCGGACGATCTGGAAAGTAGCGGGGAGTTGTTGAAGACTACAACTATAAGTTTTCCGCTTAGCAGCAAACTCTTCTGGAAGCGATCGAACGAGGAGATCGCTGTCGAAAAAATATCAATTACTGGATTTTTTACAAAGACGGATAAGAGTTCCCGAAGATCGTTCCTATTGACTGATCAGGTATGGATGATAAGTATCCGCCCGACCAACCACATATTTCCAGATTGATTGACTGTCTGTAGTTTTACGCCCAAAATATTATTGAAATGAAAGAGC
>NZ_BMIK01000041.1 GCF_014642075.1 Parapedobacter defluvii
AATCTGGTGTGCGGTTACGTTTCGAACGTTTGTTCTTTGTTCTATCGCAAGATAGGCGATTAGGTAAGCCAGAGTGCTCTCGGCACCTTGATTTCTGTTAATGCCGTCATGACCCAGTCCGTCGCAGCAACCGCCGGTTACGGCATCATATAAACTTAAATGTAGGTCATTTTCTCCGTAGAACCACATGAAAGCCGTTCGGGCCAACCGGAAGTAATGCTGATCGCCGCAGTCTCGATAAGCCTCTATAAAAAGCAATACAGACGCCATAGCATCAACGGGTTGTTGATCAAAAGTAGCGATTTCCTGATTGCGTTTATACCAACCATTGTTCCCTACCGGGCGTAAATATCCTTTTTGCATTGTATGCTTTTCAAGAAAGGCCAAACTCTCATAACCAACTTTCCGGCAAGAGTCATCTTTGAGCGTCCGGGCGGCACGGATCATCGCTAAGGGCAGAAGCGCGTTGTCATACGCCAACAACGACTCGTACCAATACCAATTTGCCTGACGGTTCAATTGGTATTCATCATAAAGTTTATACATCAATTGGTGCAGCAGGCCGGTTATCCGGTCATCCGTCGGGTGGTATTTCAGATAATATGTTATCCCCAGTATAGTTGTTGCAATACTCCTGATCGAACGGAGTTGTCCGAATTGTGGAACGGATTTAAAGAATATATGATGTGCCGCCTCCAAGTAAGCATTTTCTGGCGCATGCGCGATAGTATACCCAAGGGCCCATATGGCTCGGCCAAATGCATCTTCCGAACCCACATCGTCCAGGAACTGCCGGTCAAATGCCATGAAATTCCGAAATGTTCCGTCAGTATTTTGGGCATAGTTGATGTAGGCCAGATAACGGGAGATAAGTCGAAGTGCTATTTTGTCTTTGCTTTTTTGGTACACCATTGTCGCCATTAATAATGCACGTGCGTTGTCATCCAAGCAGTAACCTTCATGGTAATTCGGGATACTGTAGATGGCATGCTGGACGATTCCAGTATCATCCGTAAGCCGCAAGATGTGATCAAGACGGAATTGCGGCAATATCCCGCTATAACTTACCGTATTCATAATAAAATCCTTTTGTGGTGGATTGCAGGAGTTTCTTGTCATGGCGATGTTCAATGTAGATTTGCATCCTTTTTTGGCTTTCCAGTCAGGGGATCCAAAACCCTGCTTTCCTTTCTGCGGAACCATTTATAAACTTCAAACCACAACACGGAGACCACGGCTACCGCGATGCAAATCCCCAATTCGGATGCGCGCAGGGATGTCACGTCAAAAAATCGGGACAGGGGCTTCACGTATAGGATGGCAAAGAGCATCGCTAACACCCCCACCGTGATGCCGGTGAGCAGGGGATTCCGGCCCTTGAAACGCTCAAAAATGCTGTAGTAGAACGAGCGGTTGGCAAAGCTCAACAGGATATTCGCGAAAATCAATGTGGTAAATACCATCGTTCTCGTTTTTTCTTCGCTTCCGCCAGCCTGGGCAGTCAGTTGGTAGGCAAACAGCACACCGGCGGTAATGACCAACCCCTGGACGATGCTGATCATCAGCTCACGCCCGTTTAAAAACGTGTCGGTCATGATCCTGGGCGGTCGCTGCATGGCGTTCCGTTCCATGGGTTCATTTTCATAGACGATGGAACAAGTAGGCCCCATCACCAGCTCCAGGAAGATGACATGGACGGGGGTAAAGATCTGCGGGAATACCCATCCCAGAAACAGGGGCAGGGAAACCGTTAAAATGATGGGGATGTGGATGGAAATGATGTATTGGATGGCTTTTTTGATGTTGGCATAGATCCCTCTTCCGGCGGCAATGCCCGTGATCAGCTTTTCCAAATCGTCGTTGGTGATAACCAGGGCAGCGGCCGATTTGGCGATTTCTGTCCCTTTATTGCCCATGGCCACCCCGATGTGGGCCGCTTTCAGGGCGGGACCATCGTTTACGCCATCGCCTAGCATGGCTACGACATCACCCCGTTTTTTCAGTGCATTCACCACCGCCAGTTTGGCTTCGGGAAACATCCGCGTAAACAGCGTGGTGCGCGCCGAGAGCTGCATCAGTTCTTCTTCCGAATGGTTGATGATCTCGGCACCGTTTACAGGTGGGGCATCGCTAACGATGCCTGCCTGGGCGGCGATGGCGTTCGTGGTATCGGCATTGTCGCCTGTGATGACTTTGACAGCGATCCCGGCGTCGTAAATCCGTTGGAATACCTCTTTGATGCCTTTCTTGGGTGGGTCATAGAAGACGGTCAGCCCCAGGAATTCAAAGACGAAATCCTGCTGCTTTTTGGGGAAGTCATCCCCCTCGAATGGGGATTTAGCCACACCCAGTATGCGGTATCCCTGCTGGGCGAATGTTTTGATCCGCTCCCGTACCCGTTCTTTTTCATCGGCGGAAAGCCGGGACACGCTGAGGATGGCTTCGGGGGCACCTTTGGCCGCAACGATCCGGTTTTTGCGGGCATCGGCAAAGAGGTGCGTCATCATCGGAGGTTTTCCTTCGAGCGGATATTCATGGAACATGCGGTAGTCGCCCCGCAGGTCGCTCGGCTGTGTTTGCTCGTAGACGTTGTGCAGCGTTTTCTCCATGGGGTCAAAAGGGGCAGGCTCACTGCTCCACATGGCATAGCTGATGAGGGTCGACAACTCCGGATTGCCGAAGGATGGCGTGTCGTAGGTCTTGTCGGTCCGGAAATCATACAGGTTGATCAGCTGCATCGAGTTTTCGGTAATGGTACCGGTTTTGTCGGTACAGATGACGGTGGTGCTGCCCAATGTTTCCACGATGCTGCTTCGCTTGATGATGATGCCCTGCTGCATCAGTTTCCAGGCACCCAATGCCATGAAGGTGGTGAACGCAACCGGGATTTCTTCGGGCAGTACCGACATGGCAAGCGTCAGCCCGTTAAGCAGGCTTGCAACGAAGTCGCCGGTCTCGTAGTACCGGAAGAGGCAGACCATCAGGAAAATGACGATGCCGATAATAGCCATCGTTTTTACGAACCGGGTGATCTGAAGCTGTAGGGGAGAGGGTTCCGCCTTTATCGTTAGCAGCGACTCGCCGATCTTACCGATACGGGTTTCCTTTCCGATTTCTGTTACTTCGAAGACGGCTAGCCCGGAAACGGTGAGCGTTCCGCTGTATACCCGGTTGTCTTCCGACCGGCTGTCCTTGAATACGGAGAAACTCTCGCCGGTAAGCGACGCTTCGTTGACGGAGAAATCGTTGCTGTGTACGATACGCCCATCGGCATTGATGATTTTTCCTTCTTCGGTGATACAGAGATCGCCCACGGCAATCTCGTGGGTGGGGATGTCGACAACGGCGGAATCCCGGATCACCCGGCTCAGCGGTTCGTTGAGCTTTTCCAGCGCTTCCAATGCTTTTTTGCTGCGGTTATCCTGATAGAAAGAAATGGCAGAAACGGCCACGATGGCCGCAAACATAAATGCCGCTTCGCCGTAATCGCCCACAATCACGTAGATGAGTGAGATGACAACGAGCAGGATCAGCATCGGTTCTTTGACGATATCGATGAGCAGCGACAACCAGGAGCTTTTCCGGACGGTGGCTAACTGGTTATAGCCGTATTGCTTCCTGGAAGCGGCTACTTCGCTGTCGGTAAGGCCCTTTAGATGGCCGGGGATGTGGTAGGGCATATTGTTTCAAAATTCCATTTAAATATAATCGATATTTTTGGATATCGATCATTCGTCTCCGCCAATCATCCGCGAGGTGATCCCTTTTTGGAGGGTTGATTCTGTCATCCAAATCCCGATAAAGTGTAATATGGCAAATATCGGGAACCAGTAAATCGCCCACTTATGTACGGCTTCCATGGGTGCCTTCAGGCTGCCGTCTCCCCATTTCAGGTAGCTGCCAGTAATCGCGGTAATGACGACTAAAAGGTAAAACAGTATGTAAACGAGCCCTTGTATCCGTTCTTTCAGCGCCTGTTGGCGTTGGAATGGGTTGGGAAACCGGATGCCGGCCACGGCCATGTAGATCAGCCGGGCGGCAATTACCGCGAACAGGATGTAGGCTGCCAACTCGTGCCACTGCCACATGGGCCAAAGTATGCTTTTGATGATCCCCTGCGTTTGTGCCTGGCTAATTGCGCCCGATGCGTGCCGTTCGATGGCGTTGAGGATTGCCTGTTTTCCCATCCAGTTCATCCGTAAAAAGCCCGTNTGTTTTCCCATCCAGTTCATCCGTAAAAAGCCCGTGATGAATAATACGGACATTAATGCTGCGGTACACCAATGCAGCCCCCGGTGTATCGTGGTGAATTGTTTTGCTGTGTTCGTTTTCATGATCAAAATGTTTTAGTGATGTTTAGTCCCAATCGACCCGGCTGATAAACCGGCACTATGGTTAAAAAATGACGATTGTTTTTTGGATTGAACCATTTTGAGGTAATGGGATATAACCAATAGGCAATCTCGGTGGATAAAATACCAATACCCGCGCCTGCTACCACGTCGCCGACCCAATGTTTGTCGTTGAATATCCGATAGATGCCCGTCATCGCTGCGATGGGGTACCCGGAGATGCTTAGCCAGAAATGGGTGCCTTGGTATTCCCTGAACATAAAATGGGCTGCGGAAAAGGCGGTGGCAGTATGGCCGGATGGGAAGGAAAGGTTGTTGGAACCGTCCGGCCGCCGCTCGCCAACCCAACTTTTGGTAGGCACGACAATAGCTCCTAATATCAGTTGGGAGGTAATATAGATTACCGTCCGGTCTTTGAGGTTATGCTTGCCCTTTACCCCCAAAAGGTTGAGACCATAAACCGCTGCGGTAGGCGCGTATTGGGTATAGTTGTCTATGACGGCACCCGCTACGATGTGTTCCCTGGTTTCATGACGGGTAGATGCATTCAACCTTTTTAAACCCGGCGACAGTAAACTTAATGCCCCATAGGAGATGAATGTAGCGGGGATAACAACCCCCATTGCAGAAAACCTATTCGTATTGGCTATAGGGATGGTTGTCAGCGAGTCCG
>NZ_BMIK01000042.1 GCF_014642075.1 Parapedobacter defluvii
AATATCTGGTAGTGCAATCCGAAAAAATGAAAATAATATATTAGGTTTGAAATTAGTTGTCCAACAAAAGGGCAGTATCATAATAATCATCGTCAACGTAAGCAGTTAATTTCCATGATAGAGTTTATTGATACAATTATCTCAGAGCCTCTGAAAGATATATATCAGGGTTTAAAAAATAAAGCGATACTTTGGAAAAAGCTCCGATATGACATAAAAAAGTATATCGAAGATTTGAGTACTGAACTCGACGAGTTTAGCATACATAGATCAAATAGATTAATCAGGCTGTCAAAAGTTTACATCGAACCTAGATTGGTCGATAAAATTGTTAGTGAATCTTATTTCTATGATTATCCTGACAATAATCAAAATCTAAATGATCTGCTAAAACGGAATCCCCGGGTAGTTGTTCGGAAGCATTATGTACCAGAAGATAATTATAAGTCGATTCAACAACTTTTGGTCGAATATAATAGGATTGTTATTCTTGGCCAGCCGGGAAATGGCAAAACGACCATTCTTAAAAAAATAGTATTGGATATTGCCGCAAATAAAGGAGTAAAAGCTATTCCTGTTTATATACCTCTGAGAAATTCCTCTTTACAAAACATGTCTGTCTTTGAATTTATATGTAAGCAATTCAAAAACTATGGAATTGATAATGCGGAATTAGTTGGTTCTCGATTATTAGAACAAGGGAAGTTGATAATTTTGTTGGACGGAATTGACGAGATTGTGGTGGATGACAGGCAGCGAATTTTAGAAGAGATAAATTCAATTACAATCGAATATCCTAAGAATATTTTTATTTCGACGTCGAGAATATCTTCTTACAACGGCGAATTAATCAAGTATAAAGAAGTGGAAATTTGCGAATTTCAGTCTGACGACGTAATACGTTACGTGAATAATTGGTTTTCCGACGATACAAAAAGACTAGGGTTGCTAGTAAAAATCCGCACATATCCGCAAATAGCGGAAATCGCCAATAATCCGTTACTTTTATCACTCATCTGCATAGTATATGACTTCGACCTAGAAATTTCTTCGAGAAGAACTACGTTATATAAGAGGTGTATTGAATGTTTAATGAGGGATTGGGACGCCCAAAGAGGATTTAGGCGTGTAGGCAATTTCATTAAATTGGATGATTTAAAGCGAATATCTATATTAAGCCATTTAGCTTATAATCTTCATGTAAATGGCAAGATTTATTTTGATTTAGAAACCATTGATAGTTATCTCTCAGATATTATAGAACGATATGGACTCTGTCGTCAAGATATTCCATTAGTAATAGAAGAAATAGTAGACCACTATGGTTTAATCCTCGAAGTGAGTAAAAATGTTTATTCCTTTTCGCATCTCACGTTTCAGGAATTTTTTGCTGCTACTTTCCTAGCTGAGAATAGAATATTCCAAAATGTAGATTTTAAGTTCGACTTCTCTCCGTTTTGGGAGGAGGTATTTGTTTTGTGCGCGTCTATTTTGCCCAATTCTTCAGATTATTTAAACATATTGTTGAGGAGTAAAAATGAAAGCTCAGAACATATTATGCTTGCAGGTCTTTGTCTGTCTGTTGATCCTGTGATCGATAAAGAGTTAAAAAAGCATATTTTGCGATTAGTGCTTAATCTTTATCACAATTACACATCACCACAAATGCGTGATCGAGCTCAATATGTACTTGTGAGAATAGATGATACCTTCGTAGGCCAACAAATATTAAAAAGTATGGGGGTTAGTAAACACTATATTGACAATAAGCTAAGAGGTGCGGAAGCGACTAACGAAAATTTCGATCGTTTTAAATTTTTTTCCTCTACAATATTGCCGTCACAAGATAATAAGAAATAATATTTTCAGCTGTACTGTCAAGGAAATGCCTAAAATGGTATGGTTTATCTTATCAGGTGTACAAACTCTCCATCATTTATGTAAATAGTCGCCTGTTTGTATATAAATTAAATGATATTGAGCGAAAGGATAGCTGTTGAAACGCTAACGTTAAATGAGATTTCCGACCTCTTTTTAAAATCAATTGAAATCGCATTTCCGAAATCGAAAGGTGCAATTGATGCTAAATTAAAAAAGCTGAAAAGAGCAAAGATCGTTAATCATAAATGGATAAAGAGCTACGAAGAATTCAAAGGGGCAAAGCTGAATTTTTATTGTCAGAAAATTCCAACAGAGCATAATCCTATTGTCAGTATTGGAATGACCCACAGAACTTCAAAAGGATTAATTTGCGCCAGGGATCCCTGGTGCGAGTAGAAGCTACATCGCAAATGGACGGCGTGCACGGACTGAACCTGGCCTGGGATGACCGCCTGGTGCTCTGTGCCTATCATCCCGGATTGTGCGTAGCAGGTATAAACGACGAGGAACGGCTTCGCGAAGAAGGCTTTGTGGCATTGCAATTGCCACCTCTGCTGGCGGATAAGACCGTGCATCTCTACCTGATGGTGCACGATCGCGACGGGCGGCAATGGTCGAATAGCCGGTATCTGGGCGAATTTTAGGGAGCGGAAGGATGGAACAGATTAAAATCATCCGCGTGGCACAGGGGAAAAACAGTACCCTTAGCCACCTTTATATCGGAAGCCTCTTCGCCTGCTACCTGCTGGAAGACAGCATCCGCAAGGAGAAGATACAGGGGCTTACCTGCATCCCGGAAGGAGAATATGGGCTGCGGCTCAATACGTGGGCGGGGATGAATGCCAGGTACGGACCGAAATACCCGAAGTTGCACAGTGGCATGGTGGAAATAACGGGTATCCCTGATTTCAGCTTGGTGTTCATCCACATCGGCAATTACCATACGCAGACGGCGGGCTGCCCGCTTACGGGCTCATATTGGCAGCGACTGGATGGCGATTATCAGGTGCTGCACTCGGCGGCGGCGTATAAATATGTGTATCCGTTGCTGGGTATCCGCCCTATGAACTACATGTTTGATTTATGAGCCATAATCTTATAGTTCTGCGGATAGAGGTCTTTCAGGTTCTTATGG
>NZ_BMIK01000043.1 GCF_014642075.1 Parapedobacter defluvii
ACTAAACTTTCTTCTTGATTTCTTCATTCTCAACTGCTAATTTAAACATTTATGCAGTTGTCCAGTATTTGGGGAGTATCACAATTGAATTTACCGGATATAAACACACCTTGGCTAAAATTCCAATGCAATATGTCAATGCAGAATGTGAAAAAAGATACTTCTCATTTAAGGAAACAAAACAAAAAGTTGAAGAGTTGAAAGATTATACAGACAAGATAATGTTCCTGACGAAAGAAAAATTTGATTACGAACAGGCAAGCATAGACTTTATAAATCCCAAACTACCCGACTACTCAAACCAATGTCAGAAAGAAATAGACCAGATACAGCATTTAAACCGTTTAACAAATGAATTTTCTGTTGAGCAAATGAACAAGAATAAAAACGGTATGCCATTCAACAAGCTCAAAATAAATTGTAATATCAATCAGTTAGTGGATATATTTTATCAGTTGCACAGGGAATTATTTACAGACGGCAAACCTATTATTGACGGTAATATAAATGATTTTGTTGCAGTCATTGTAAACAGCTTTGTAGATAAAGACGGCAGGGAATTGAGTCCCGAAACAGTCAAGACAATGCTCACACCGTCAAAGACCGATAAACGTCCCAAACCACATAAAAGAATAGACATTGATAAAATGCTGTAAATAAATCTTGTCCCGAAAGACCAAGTACGGACATAATGACTTTTTTGCATTGCTGTCCTTTGCTTCCATAATCATAAAATTATTTGAAAATGGAAGCAATTATTTTATCAAAAGACCAATACACAGAATTGGTAGCAAGGTTAGACGAAATCGCAACACGTCTTAATGCTAAAAATGACCCGAAGAAAGATACCTTCTTAGACAATCAGGAGTTTCTACAACTGATGAAAATTTCCAAACGAACCGCCCAAACGTGGCGGGACGAGGGGCGTATTTCATTCAGTCAGGTAGGCAACAAAATTTATTACAAGCTGTCAGACGTTGAAAAACTGTTGCAGGAACATTACAACAAGGCTTTTTCGAAGAAATAAGTCTAAAATCTAATGTCTAACATCTAACGTCTAATAAAAATGGAAGTAAGTATTTTTAAAAACTTCAATGAAGTAGTGCAGAACAGCAAAGTAGTTGAAGTATTGAACGACATCAAAACAGGTAAGTATATCAATGTGATAACTTATTTAAGAAAGTCATTGGCAGAAAGCAAAATGGAAGCATACGAAAGGGCAAAGAAATCTTTGCCCGCTTTCACACCTTCGGCTTCCTTTAAAGGTGGCAGGAAATTAGAGTTTGTTACTGCATATACTCAAATCGTAGTATTAGACATTGACAAGCTTACAAAGGAACAATTGACCAATGCTAAAGCATTGGCAATTCAGAACCAATCCACCTTTGCAGCGTTTACCAGTCCTTCCGGAAATGGTTTGAAAATCTTTGTCAGAGTCAATTCATTACAGGAAAACCACAAAGAAGCCTTTCTGAAACTTCAAAAATACTATGAAGAATTATTGACTTTGCCCATAGATAAATCGGGCAAAGATGTTACACGCCTTTGCTTCGTGTCTTACGACACCGATTTGTTTTTGAATGAAAATGCAAGCATTTTTCCGATTATTTCTACCGAAGATTTACGCCCGTATATGGAGCAAAAATCTGAACCCATCAATGAATCTATAACCATTGCGGACAATAATTTTGCTGCCGAAAAATTCAACAACGATTATTTATCGACTTACGAACATTGTGTAAGATTTACCGAGAAAAAAGAAAGTTTCATCACCGGAAATCGGAACAATTTCGTTCATCTGTTGGCGTGTAATCTCAACCGTAAAGGTGTGCCTTTGCCTGCGGCAATGGGCTTTATACTTTCCGATTACAATTACAATACACAGGAGGTAATGGCAACTGTAAACAGTGCTTACAAAAATGTAACCGAATATAACAAAAACAATTCCCAAAAATCCGTTGACGCTATTGAATCCGAAGAATCGGAAGAAGAAGAAAAACCGAGTTTCATTGACCGATTGGAGAATTTTCTAAACAACCGCTACAATTTTCGCTATAATACAGTTACGGGAAAATTGGAATACAAAACCGTAAAATCCACCATTTGGAAACCAGTAACGGATTTTGTGGAAAATTCCATTTTAAGGGAAATACTGAAAGCCAAAGTAAAATGCAACATTAATACTTTGCGGAACTTGTTACACTCTGATTATTGCCAGCAATACGATCCTTTCAAGGATTATTTTGAAACCCTTCCCGAAAATGAAGATGAAACCGACTACATCACAGAGCTTGCCAACACCATTACCACCACAAAGCAGGATTTATGGCAGGTATGTTTCAAAAAATGGTTTGTCGCAATGGTAGCCTGCGTAACCAACGAAAAAGTAACCAACCAAACCGTAATCGTATTCAGCGGAAAACATGTAAGCGGGCTGACATTAGCTTATCTATTAGCAAAGCAAAACATCAAATCCACAGTGCTGGAAGCCTCGCCCAGATTGGGTGGAAGAATACAGACGATAAAAGGATCTTTGCAGACACCTTTGGAATTGGGCGCAACCTGGTTTTCGGATATGCACCCCCATTTGTTATCCCTAATTGATGAATTGGGGCTGAAGAAGTACCCGCAATTTTCAAGGGGAATATCCCTGTTCCAAACCAAGTCGTTTGAGCCACCGCAGAAGTTTTTTGTTCCTGAAGCTGAAATACCATCATACCGGGTGGTCGGAGGAACGCAAATGCTTATTGATACATTGGCACAAAAGCTGCCAAGTGAAGCTATTTTGCTGAATACAAAAGTTACGGCTGTAAAGGAAACGGGAAACGGCATTATACTGGAAACGGCTGATGGTAAAACAATGGATGCGGATCAGGTTGTTGTTTGCATACCACCGCAATTGGTCGCCAAGCAGTATCCGCCCTATGAACTACATGTTTGATTTATGAGCCATAATCTTATAGTTCTGCGGATAGAGGTCTTTCAGGTTCTTATGG
>NZ_BMIK01000044.1 GCF_014642075.1 Parapedobacter defluvii
TGCGGCAATATCCCGCTATAACTTACCGTATTCATAATAAAATCCTTTTGTGGTGGATTGCAGGAGTTTCTTGTCATGGCGATATTCAATGTAGATTTGCATCCTTTTTTGGCTTTCCAGTCAGGGGATCCAAAACCCTGCTTTCCTTTCTGCGGAACCATTTATAAACTTCAAACCACAATACGGAGACCACGGCCAGGGCCAGGCAAATTCCCAATTCGGATGCGCGCAGGGATGTCACGTCAAAAAATCGGGAAAGCGGGGCTACGTATAGGATGGCAAAGAGCATAGCCAACACCAGCACCGTGATGCCGGTGAGCAGGGGATTCCGGCCCTTGAAGCGCTCAAAAATGCTGTAGTAGAACGAGCGGTTGGCAAAGCTCAACAGGATATTCGCGAAAATCAGCGTGGTAAATACCATCGCTCTCGTTTTTTCTTCGCTTCCGCCAGCTTGGACAGTCAGCTGATAGGCAAACAGCACACCGGCGGTAATGACCAACCCCTGGACGATGCTGATCATCAGTTCACGCCCGTTTAAAAACGTGTCGGTCATGGTCCGTGGCGGTCGCTGCATGGCGTCCCGTTCCATGGGCTCATTTTCATAGACGATGGAACAAGTAGGCCCCATCACCAGTTCCAGGAAGATGACATGGACGGGTGTGAAGATCTGCGGGAATACCCAACCCAGAAATAGCGGCAACGAGACGGTCAGGATGATGGGGATGTGGATGGAAATGATGTATTGGACGGCTTTTTTGATGTTGGCGTAGATCCGCCTCCCGGCGGCAATGCCCGTGATCAGCTTTTCCAGATCGTCGTTGGTGATCACCAGGGCAGCGGCCGATTTGGCGATTTCCGTTCCTTTATTGCCCATGGCTACCCCGATGTGGGCCGCTTTCAGGGCCGGACCGTCGTTCACCCCATCGCCCAGCATGGCTACGACATCACCCCGTTTTTTCAGCGCGTTCACCACAGCCAGCTTAGCTTCGGGAAACATCCGTGTAAACAGTGTGGTGTGCGCCGAGAGCTGCATCAGTTCTTCTTCCGAATGGTTGATGATTTCGGCGCCATTTACAGGTGGGGTATCGCTAACGATGCCTGCCTGGGCAGCGATGGCATTCGTGGTATCCGCATTGTCACCTGTGATGACCTTGACAGCAATCCCGGCATCGTAAATCCGTTGGAATACGTCTTTGATGCCTTTCTTGGGCGGGTCGTAGAAGACGGCCAGCCCCAGGAATTCAAAGACGAAATCCTGCTGCTTTTTGGGGAAGTCATCCCCTTCGAATTGGGATTTAGCCACACCCAGTATGCGGTATCCCTGCCGGGCGAATGTTTTGATCCGGTCCCGTACCCGCTCTTTTTCATCGGCGGAAAGCCGGGACACGCTGAGGATGGCTTCGGGGGCACCTTTGGCCGCAACGATCCGGTTTTTGCGGGCATCGGCAAAGAGGTGCGTCATCATCGGAGGTTTCCCTTCAAGCGGATATTCATGGAACATGCGGTAGTCGCCCCGTAGGTCGCTCGGCTGTGTTTGCTCGTAGACGTTGTGAAGCGTTTTCTCCATGGGGTCAAAAGGGGCAGGCTCACTGCTCCACATGGCATAGCTGATGAGGGTCGACAGCTCCCGATCGCCAAAGGATGGGGTCTCGTAGGTCTTGTCAGTCCGGAAATCATACAGGTTGATTAACTGCATCGAGTTTTCGGTAATGGTACCCGTTTTGTCGGTGCAGATCACCGTGGTGCTACCCAATGTTTCCACGATGCTGCTTCGCTTGATGATGATGCCCTGCTGCATCAGTTTCCAGGCACCTAATGCCATGAAGGTGGTGAACGCAACCGGGATTTCTTCGGGCAGTACGGACATGGCCAGCGTAAGCCCGTTAAGCAGGCTCGCAACGAAGTCGCCGGTCTCGTAGTACCGGAAGAGGCATACTAATAGGAAAATAACGATGCCGACGATGGCCATCGTTTTTACGAACCGGGTGATCTGAACCTGTAGGGGAGAGGGTTCCGCTTTTATCGTCAGCAGCGACTCGCCGATCTTGCCGATACGGGTTTCCTTTCCGATTTCTGTTACTTCGAAGACGGCCAGCCCGGAAACGGTGAGCGTTCCGCTGTATACCCGGTTGTCTTCCGACCGGCTGTCCTTGAATACGGAAAAACTCTCGCCGGTAAGCGACGCTTCATTGACGGAGAAATCGTTGCTGTGTACGATACGCCCATCGGCATTGATGATTTTTCCTTCTTCGGTGATACAGAGATCGCCCACGGCAATCTCGTGGGTAGGAATTTCAACGACGGTTGAATTCCGGATCACCCGGCTCAGCGGTTCGTTGAGCTTTTCCAGTGCTTCCAGTGCTTTTTTGCTGCGATTATCCTGATAGAAAGAAATGGCAGAAACGGCAACGATGGCCGCAAACATAAACGCCGCTTCGCCGTAATCGCCCACAATTACATAGATCAATGAGATAACGATGAGCAGGATCAGCATCGGTTCTTTGACGATATCGATGAGCAGCGACAGCCAAGAGCTTTTCCGGACGGTGGCTAACTGGTTATAACCGTATTGCTTCCTGGAAGCGGCTACTTCGCTGTCGGTGAGGCCTTTTAGATGGCCGGGGATGTGGTAGGGCATATTGTTTCAAAATTCCATTTAAATATAATCGATATTTTTGGATATCGATCATTCGTCTCCGCCGATCATCCGCGAGGTGATCCCTTTTTGGAGGGTTGATTCTGTCATCCAAATCCCGATAAAGTGTAATATGGCAAATATCGGGAACCAGTAAATCGCCCACTTATGTACGGCTTCGATGGGTGCCTTCAGGCTGCCGTCTCCCCATTTCAGGTAGCTGCCAGTAATCGCGGTAATGACGACTAAAAGGTAAAACAGTAT
>NZ_BMIK01000045.1 GCF_014642075.1 Parapedobacter defluvii
TGTAAGCGGTAATTAAGAGTGCAGAGTTTTTGGCAATTAGGAATACACAGTTTTCGGCAACAATGAATGCAGAACAATGGCAACAACAGTGCAGAGCCGTGTGCAAAAGTATATCAGTCGTTTTGCTTTTCAAAGAACGATTTCCGATTTTTCATTCTGTAGCTTTCACCCGATAGCCTGATGATTTCGCACCGGTACAGGATCCTGTCGAGGAGTGCTGTTGCAATCACCTCGTCATCAAGCATTTTAGCCCATTCGGCGGGAGCTTTGTTGGTTGTGATCACGATTGAAGCGTTTTCATAGACGTGGTTTATGAAGTTGAAGAATGCTACGGCGATTTCCTTCTGCAGGGGGAAGAGCATGATATCGTCGATGACGATCAGGTTTGCTTTCAGGAGCCTGCGGTATTCGGTGTTCTGTGAGGGTACGGCATCCTTTGTGCGCAGGGTGCTGACGATGTCCTGCATGGTCCTGAAATAGGCTTTGTATCCGGCCCTGACGGCATCCAGGCAGAGCCCTGATGCGATCCTTGTCTTTCCCACCCCTGATGGCCCCATGAGCACGACATTGAAGATCTGGTCGATCCAGTTGAGCTCGCGCAGCTGGCTGAGTTTCCTGGGGGATAGTCCATTGTCCACGGTGGTGTCGAAGTTGTCCAGATCGGCTCCCGCGGGTAACCCCGCGGTTTTCAGCCGCCTTTCGCGGTCCTTTCGGGAGCGGTGCTCCGCCTCGGCCTTCAGCAGCCCCAGGGTAAAGGCGCCGTAGCCGGTGTTGTCCTTTTCGGCCTGCTGCACGGCTTGCTGCAGGCCGGGGTATATGCCCCCGAGCCTGAACTGTTCACATAACTGTTTGATTTCCTCGTTTACTGATTCCATATGATTTTCTGTTATTGATTCATTGACTCACTTGTTGATGCAGCCTGCCGGATGCTCAGGACCTTCCCAGCAGGGTTTCGTAATCGGATATGCTGCTCCTGTCGGGCTGTATTCCGGCCCCGGGCACGCCGCCACCCAGCGGGTTCAGGCGCACCACTTTGGTCTCTGTTTGCTGCGGCCGTGTGCCGGCTATCAGTTTGGATGCCACGGCCCTGAAGTCCGCTGCGCCGAGTATGCCATGGGCCATGCAGTATTCGAGCGCCCGTGCGGCCACCTGCGGTTCCAGCCCGCCTACCGTTTCGGTGAGTGCCTGGAGCTGGTCCCGGATATAGCGGGGTTTGCTCTGTTTGATGAGTTCCAGCCATTGCATGGCGGCTTCCCTGTCCGGCATCATGGCCGCCAGTTTTTCCATCATTTCGGCAATGGCCACGCCCTTATCACGCTTATGGTCGGTAAGGATGATTTTCTGTCCTTTCAGCGGGGATACACGGTGTGTGCACAGCGTACTGCCCGCCGCGTCCAGTACGGTGATTCCCTCACCGGAAGGCTTCACCGCCACGGTCGTTCCGGGGCCTGCATAGGTGCCCAGGGGCACGCTGTACAGATTGCCCTTCCAGCTGATGGTATTGTCGCGTCTGACAGCATGTACGGGATATTCCGGCTGCGGGATGGTCACCGGATAAAACGGGTTCAGGGATGCCAGTTCGATTTGAAGTTCCTCACGCGGCACCTTCCCGGTGGTGCCATGGGGCAGGTTGTTGGCAGTACGGTGGAGCCAGGCTACAGCTTCGTCGTTGAGCGTCTCCAGGTCCCGGTAATGCCGGTTGTACAGGAAGTTTCGCTTGACGTATTTGACCACGTTCTCCACCTTCCCTTTGCTTTCCGGATCCGCCCTGCGGCAGAACCAGGTGGTGATGCCGCGCTGGCCCACGTATGCCCTGAACTCCCGGGTCAGGATGATGTCCCCCAGATTTTCCGAGACCATCATCAGCCGGTCCTGGTCGTACACCACTTCCACGGGTACCCCGCCGATGAATTCAAAAGCCCTTTCATGGGCCTCCACCAGCAGCTCGCAGGTGAACGGGACATCCGAGAACTGCACGTACTTGTGGCGCGATCGGGACAGCACGAAGGTGAAGAACTGCACTTTCTTGGATCCACCCGCCGTGGTGCGCATATTGTAGAACCCGAAGTCGGCCTGTCCCTGCCGGCCATAGGGCAGCTCTTCCACGGCCATGTATTGCCGGGCGGAATCCTCCCGCGGGATATTGTATTTATCCCGCATATACTGGACATAGTTGAATACGGTTTTCTGGCTCACCTGCGGAAAACCGGCATGGTGCTCCTTGAGCCAGTCGTGCAGCTGGGCGGCCGAGGTGTCCGGGTAAAGCGAAAGCCTATCCCGTAGGAAACCCTCATAAGGATCGAGTATCTTTTCCCTGGTGCGCCCACGTTCCAGATCCTCCTGAAACGTCCGCTCATCCATGGAGAGAAGCCGCTTGACCGTGCGCCAGTTCAGCCCGACCTCCGAGCTTATCCAGCTGACTGAGCGCCCCTGACGGGACAGCTTGTGAATGTGATGATACAGCATAATTCTGTGCAGATAATAATTCATAATGACCTTCGCGTTTTTTTCGCAAAGGTGGTTTTTTCCAACCGGGGCATGCCCCGGTTGGAAACCTGATCCCTGAAATTATTCTGCACTCATTGTTGCCGAAATCATGTACTTATTGTTGCCGATTTCTCTGTATCCTTATTTTCCATTTTCTCTGCACTTGTATTTACCGATTACA
>NZ_BMIK01000046.1 GCF_014642075.1 Parapedobacter defluvii
GTATCCGCCCGACCAACCACATATTTCCAGATTGATTGACTGTCTGTAGTTTTACGCCCAAAATATTATTGAAATGAAAGAGCGTAGAGCCTACATGTTCACCCTTGTCCGCCAGTGGCGCGAGAGCGGTTTGACCCGGAATGAATTCTGTCTGCAACATGGTGTGAGTTTAAGCAAGTTCAGTTACTGGATTGCCCGCTGGAAAGAGGATCAATCCGGCGGGGATGGCAGTTTTATTCCGATGGGTCCACCCAGGACGGCAGGCCATCCTGTTTTATCGGTTATCTATGCCAATGGTGTGCGGCTGGAAGTTCCGTCGGCCGATCTGGGGTTGTTGTCCAGGCTGATTGCCCTTGCGTGATGTTTTCGCTGGGTTCATCGCACCGTTATTACCTGTACGGCGGCCATTGCGATATGCGGAAAAGTTTCGACGGGCTTTGCGGGCTGGTGTCCACGGGCCTTGGGCGCGGGGCCACGGGCGGCGATGTGTTCGTGTTCCTGAACCGCCGCCGTACGCATATGAAGCTGCTTCACTGGGAGCACGGCGGTTTCGTACTGTATTATAAGAGGCTGGAGGGGGGCACCTTCCCGCTGCCGAAAATCAGTGCACCGGGCAGTGAGATCGACTGGAGCGAGCTGGTGCTGATGGTTGAGGGGATCGTTGTGGAGAAGAGCCGCAGACGGCACCGGTTCACGTTAAAAAAAGTGGTCTGAAACGGCGATAAACATCGTTTTTTGCTTGCGTAACCCGTCGGTAATTTGTATTTTTATGCCATGCAAACGGCACTGGAAGACTTATCGAAAGAGGATCTTTTACGGGTTATTTCCAGCCGTGATGAGAAAATCGAATACCTGGAATCGCAGCTTGCCATGTACCGGCGGATGCAGTTCGGCCAGAAGCGCGAGCGCTTTGAGGGCGATCCCAACCAGACATCCCTGCCTTTCGATGCGGAACCCGCCGCGGTGGAGCAGCAGCAGGAAGCAATCAGGGAAAAGATCGAGTACACCCGCAAACGCCCGAACCATAAAGGGCGTGCGAAACTCCCTGAGCACTTACCGGTAGAAGAGATCGAGATCCATCCCGGGGGTGACCTGTCGGACATGGTCTGCATCGGTAAGGAAATCACCGAAGAACTTGAATGCGAACCGGCGAGGTTCTACATCAGACGCTATATCCGCTACAAGTATGCCGCCAAGAACGGGGAAGGGGTGGAAATCGGCGAACTCCCCGAGCGGGTCATAGACAAAGGTATCCCGGGAGCGGGCCTTTTGGCACTGATCCTGACCGATAAATATATGGATCACCTCCCGCTGTACCGCCAGAAGCAGCGCTTCGCTCGGGAAAACATACAGATACCCTCCTCCACCATCGAGGGCTGGACAAAGGAAGCGCTCATCAAATTACATCCGCTTTACGAGCAGTTGCTTTTCGATACAAAGACAAAAGGTTATTTACAGGTGGACGAGACGCCGATAAAAGTGCTGGAAAGCGATAAAAAGGGGGCGTGCCACCGGGGTTGGTACTGGGTATACCACAGTCCGCTGGATGGCATGGTGCTGTTCCACTACCAGCCCACGCGCGGGGAAGCAGCCGCAGAGAAGCTGCTGGACACCTTCAAGGGGTACCTGCAGACCGACGGTTACGGGGTCTACCGGAAATACGGCGATAAAGAGGGCATCACCCACCTGGCCTGCTGGGCCCATGCAAGAAGGGAGTTTGAAAAGGCGCTGGACAATGACCGCCAAAGGGCTTCACACGCTTTATCGGAAATACAGAAACTCTATGCCGTGGAGCGCCGGGCAAAGCAGGCGGGGATGGATGCCGGTACCTTCAAGGAACTCCGGCTCACCGAATCGCTGCCGGTAATCAACGGGCTGGGTAAATGGATCTTTGAAGAGTTGAAGAACACGTTGCCCAAAAGCCAGATCGGCAAAGCCATGGCCTATGCCTATGCCAGATGGGATGCACTGTCGGCCTACCTGTATGACGGGAATCTATGCATCGATAACAATCCGGTCGAAAATGCACTCAGGCCAATCAGCCTGGGCCGTAAAAATTACCTGTTTGCCGGAAGCCATGAGGCTGCACAGCGGGCCGCAATGATCTATTCCTTCTTTGCAATCTGCAAAAAGCATGAGGTGAACCCGTTCCAATGGCTCAAATATACACTGGAAAATATCATGACCATAAACCATAAGAACCTGAAAGACCTCTATCCGCAGAACTATAAGATTATGGCTCATAAATCAAACATGTAGTTCATAGGGCGGATAC
>NZ_BMIK01000047.1 GCF_014642075.1 Parapedobacter defluvii
ATTGTTCTGCATTCATTGTTGCCGAAAACTGTGTATTCCTAATTGCCAAAAACTCTGCACTCTTAATTACCGCTTACAAAAGCCTTTGTTGAACATCGTGCGGTTGACCCCCAGGTTATTGGCTACCACGAACGATTGAAAAAAGCCGACCACCTGATTTTTATTTTCCCGATTTGGTGGGACATTATGCCTGCCGCCACCAAAGGATTTATCGACCGTGTATTGTCGCCCGGATTGGCGTATGACCATCATCCGAGAGGTTTCGGGTTGGTGCCGCTATTACATAATCTGAAAAGCATTACCGTCATCACCACGATGAACAAACCCAAAATTATGTACTCACTGCTTATCGGAAACTTGATTCGAAAAGTGATGATACGAAGTGTATTCAAAACAATGGGCTACAAAAACGTCAAATGGCTCAGCTTTACATCGGTAAAAAGAGTGAGCCACGAAAAACGGGTCAAATGGCTGCATGAACTTGAGAAAAGATTTTCAAAACTCAATTAATCAAATATGGTATTATGAAACTCAATAGAAATTATGTTACCCCATTTATATCATTGGTGTTCCTTGTCGTAGGCATTTCGGGACTGCTGATGTTTTTCCATCTGTTTGACGGCTACACCGAAGTAGTTCACGAAATACTCGGATTGTTATTTGTTATTTGTGCCATTTTCCACATCATTTTGAATTGGAAAGCTTTGAAAATTCATTTTAAGAAAAGTGTTTTTTTGCCTGCATTACTTGCGGTACTGACATTAGCTGTTGTTCTTATTATATCTGAAAGAATGTATCCGCCGGTCGATTTGCAAATCATGGACAGAATTGTAAAAGCACCTGTGGAGGATGCATTCAGGGTGTTAAATATCAATGAGGAACAAGCAGCCGCTAAACTGACAGAGAAAGGAATTTCGGTAGAAAATGTCCAAACTTTTGAAGAACTGTGGAAGCATAACGATGCCAATGCAGAAGAAGTCATTGACCTGCTTCTGGAATAAACTCAAAAATTTGGTTAGTCTGCGTTTTGAAATATGTTTCGGGAAACTTAAGAACTTGTTTTAAAGTTCACCTAATTGTTTTGTTGTCCATATACGATTTTATAATTTTGAAGAAAACCTCCACAAAAATCAGTTGGTAGTACACAAACAAGGTAACGACGCACGAATGATGACACAGATAATTATTCCTTCCGATTGCGGTAATGCCCCGAAAAAGAACTTTCTCAAAGACTTTTATACGGCTTGGGCAAAGGATGATTTAGATTTTTGTAAAAAGCATCTTGATGACCATATCATTTGGGAAATCGTCGGACAAAACACCCTGTCGGGAATAGAGAATTTTGAAAAGCAACTTCAGCATTACCCCATACGAAATGCATCCAAAATGGTAATCGAAACCATAATTACCCACGGAACAGATGCCTCGGTTGACGGACAAATATGGACAAACGAAGGAGCCGTTTTTGCTTTCTGCGATGTTTATAAGTTTAAAGGATTTAAGGGTTTTAGCTTAAAATCGATTAAAAGCTTTTGGGTGGAGTTACCGACCGGTTCGGGGTGTCGTGGCAACTGAGTTGGGAATAATGCAAAGTGTTGGCAATAAGCGAGCAGAATCAACATTATTTATTTTCATTCATTTATTGAGCTTCGTGCTACTATGCGGCTTTGGTGCGTGCAATTCCGTCTATCGCCAACAATTGGCTCGTTATAAGCAACCCTAAAAAGAAAGAGACTGCTAAAAAAAGCAATCTCTTTCGATATGAGCATTTTTATGATTAACCTATTCCTAAACGAATAGCTCTTTCAACGGGAGAATAGCCGACATCAGAATCTGAAATAGACAATTCGCCTCTTAACAACAAAGGGGGCTGTGCCATAAATTTAGGCGTACTTCCCCTGTGGGGGGTCTGTAAAATGAACTGTGTCAAGGGGTGTTTCCCAGCCCCGCGGGGCTGGGAAACACCCCTTGTGCTTACTGCAAATCTA
>NZ_BMIK01000048.1 GCF_014642075.1 Parapedobacter defluvii
TGTTCAATAGTTTTCCAGTCGCCTTTCCCGGACCGGATGGAATCACAACCGGTCAATGCCGACACAACGGCGACAGCGATCAATGTGTAAAGTGCTTTCTTGCTTTTGTTTATCATCCTGTTCCCAATTGCTTATGAAGGTAAACTCACCTAGGATTATCCGCTAATTCCACGTCACACTGCCCTTGGCCAGCACGACAAGTAGCCCTCTTCCAGCAAATACGATGTTAGATGATCTCGCCTCCTCCGTCTAGCCTGTCTAAAAAATTTCAAGTGTAACCGGCCCCGTCAATCCGGCAGGATGCAAGGGGCTGTTCGCCGTATAAGGGTTTACAAGTGTCCATGCGGAGCGCTTTTCGGGAGGCAGCTTTTGATCACCGATCAGCCGGTTCGCCCAGGTATTGACAACCTTTACTTCGATCGTATTATTGCCTTCCTTCCAAGCGGAGGTGATATCCAGCCGGTAAGGCGGTGTCCAAACCCCTCCCACATCCTGGCCGTTGACCTTCACTTTCGCCAATGCAACCAGCGATCCCAGGTTCACATAAATCCGTGCACCCTCCGATACAGCAACCGATGGCAATTCCTTGCGATACCAGGCCTCACCGGAGAAATGTGCCACAGCAGTGTCGGCCGACAAAGACCAGTCAGCGAGGGTATCCATCTGTAGGGTAAAGCCTGTCGAATCCGGTCGTGTGAATTCGACCTGCCAGGCTCCCTCCAGTGGTATGACCCATTCAGGTACCGGAAAATTCTTAGTTGCATCGGATGACGTGCCGCTGGCCTTTTTCCGGAATACGATAAAGGCACTTTCGTAGCTATCCAGTTCCAGCGGGACGGTGGTTCCACTGCCCGTATCGTCAAACTCCGGCAGGTCCCGCATCGTTCCGTGAACGGCATCCCAAAGTTCCGGCTGTTTACCCGAAATACGGAAAGTCGGATTTACCTGGATCTTTCCGTCGCTTTGGTTGGATACAAAATAAATGTCTCCATCGGATAACTCCCGGTGCAAGAAGACCACCGGATCCGATTCCGCGAGCTGCACGTCCGGCAGTACATCTGCCCGCTTCAATGCCTCCTGAAGGGTCATTCCCTGCAACACCAGCCCCTTGCCGTAAACGTGCTCTTTCTGCTGGGTGTCCTTCCCATCGCCCCACAGCTTATCCGCCAGCGCCCGGACTTCCTCATCGGCCTTGCCATAGTCGGCCAGGCTGGGCGAACGCAGCGGCCTGGGTCCCAGCACAATGCCCCCATCCTTTACCAGCTGCTCGATCTTCCGCAGCACTTCCGGCCGTACCGTCTCCAGTTGCGGTAACACCAGCACCCGGTACGAAAGGCCATCCGGCAATGTAAACCGGCCGTCCTTCATGGAAATACGGTTCAAAATCACCTCTGCATTGATGTAGTCGAACGAATAACCTTTGGGCAACGGCGGATCCTGTATGCCGGTCATCTTGGGTGCGTCCTCACCGATGAAATAGGCGACATCGGCCACATACCGCCCCTGCTGCAGCAGGAAATTGCTGCGCTTCAGGTAATCCACGAAGAGATCCATATCGTAGTACCACGTGTTGAAGCGGTTGAACTCATTGCCAAACCAGGCGTTCACCCCAGGCTTTTTATCTTCATACGGTTGAAGAATATATACGTGGAGCAACGTGTTGTTGATCCCTTCGGCAAAAAACCGGTCGCCGCGCTGTTTAAACATCGCCGGATACCGGCCGAAGGTATTTCCCGCAGCCGTAAATGATTCGGCTGATACTTTTCT
>NZ_BMIK01000049.1 GCF_014642075.1 Parapedobacter defluvii
GAGAGTGTAAAATGAACTGTGTCAAGATTAGTAAATAAGTATTAATTTTAGACATAGTAATTATGGAGATCAGAGAAACGGAGTTAGACTTTGAATCAATGAAAGAGAAAGCGCTGCGCCAGCTGCGCAGCGGAGAATCACTCTACGGCAAAGACGGAGCTTTCGCACCGCTGTTAAAAAAATTTTTGGAAGCAGCCCTTGAAGCAGAGATGGACGGGCACTTGGATGAGCCGGAGCGCTTGCGTGGCAACCGTCGTAACGGTAAGCAGCACAAACGGCTTCGCACCTCGGACGGCACGATAGAGCTGAGCACACCACGCGACCGTCATTCGAGCTACGATCCTCAGATAGTTAAGAAACGAGAGACAATCCTTGCCGACAGCCTTGAAAAGAAGATTTTGGGGATGTACGGTCTTGGGATGAGCTTCCGGGACATCAGCGAGCATATCAAGGAGATGTACGACACAGAGATTAGCCACAGCACTTTATCGGCCATTACGGACCGGATCATACCGGAGGTTAAGGAATGGCAGTCCCGAAGCCTTGAACGGCTTTACACGATCGTATGGATGGATGCGATGCACTATAAGGTGAAGGAAGACCACCGTGTAGTTTCCCGTGCGGTTTACAATGTTCTGGGCATTGACCGCCACGGCCACAAGGAGCTTTTGGGGATGTATGTATCGGAGAGTGAAGGTGCCAATTTTTGGATGGGGGTTCTGACCGACCTCCAGAACCGCGGAGTGGAGGATATCCTGATCGCGTGCATAGACAACCTCAAGGGGTTCGCCGAAGCTATCGAGGCGGTATTCCCAAAGACGGATGTGCAGACCTGCGTGGTACACCAGATCCGCAACAGCCTGAAATACGTTGCCAGCAAGGACCAGAAGGAGTTTATCAAAGACCTCAAGCCTGTCTATCAGGCAGATACCCTGGAACAGGCGGAACTGCGCATGGATGACCTAGAGGCCAAATGGGGCAATAAATACCATGTGGTCATCGATTCCTGGCGCCGAAACTGGGAGAAGCTGACCACCTATTTCCGGTACGATAAGGCTGTCAGAAAACTGATCTACACGACCAATACGATAGAGGGTTTCCACCGTCAGGTGCGTAAGGTCACCAAGACAAAGGGGGCTTTCACATCGGATATGGCCTTGCTGAAACTGATCTATCTGGCGCACCTGAACATCAAAAAGAAATGGACGATGCCCTTGGCGAACTGGGCGGTAACGGCACAAAAATTGGCGGTTTGGTTTCCTGGCAGAATGGTGTTAGATTTGCAGTAAGCACAAGGGGTGTTTCCCAGCCCCGCGGGGCTGGGAAACACCCCTTGACACAGTTCATTTTACAGACCC
>NZ_BMIK01000050.1 GCF_014642075.1 Parapedobacter defluvii
ACCTCGATCCGTTCCTTCACGTTTTTAATGACCTCGTTGCTGTTTGCACCCTTGAGCATCATCACAACGGCTCCGGCTACTTCGCCGCGATCGTTGTAGGTCATGGCACCGTAGCGGGTAGCATACCCTGTTTTCACGGCAGCTACATGCTTCAATAGCACGGGAGTTCCATCGGTAGTAGTAGCAACGGCGATGTTGGCAATATCGTCTTCGTTGCCGATAAGCCCCTCACTTCGGATGTATAGGACGGTTGGCCCTTTTTCGATATAAGCGCCGCCCGTATTCTGGTTGTTGTTCTCCAGGGCGGTAAACAAGTCGTTGATCGTCAGGCTAAAGGACTGGAGCTTGTTGATATTGATGGCGATCTCATACTGCTTCAGCTTTCCGCCGAAACTGCTTACCTCGGCGACGCCCTGTACACCCAGCAGCTGCCTGCGGACAATCCAATCCTGGATGGTGCGCAGCTCGGTTACGTCGTAACGGTCTTCGTATCCTGCTTCCGGACGTACCACATACTGGTAAATTTCGCCTAGACCGGTCGAAATGGGCCCCAGCTCCGGCGTCCCGATACCGTCGGGTATTTCATCCCGGACCGTCTGCAGGCGCTCCGTTACTTGCTGCCTTGCCCAGTACACATCGGTGTTGTCGTCAAAAACAATGGTAACCAGCGACAGTCCAAAACGGGAGAAACTGCGTATTTCGGTAATCCCGTTGATGTTGCTGTTGGCCTGCTCAATGGGAAATGTGACCAGGCGCTCGATGTCGGTGGCTCCGAGCGACGGGGCCACGGTAATCACCTGCACCTGGTTGTTGGTGATGTCGGGCTGGGCATCGATCGGCAACCGCGTGGCCTCGTATAGGCCAAAGCCGATCAACGCAATGGTAAACAGCCCGATGATGAGTTTATTCCGGATGGAAAACTCAATGATGCTGTGTAACATGATTTTTTTCTCTGTTAATCAAATTAGGAAATGACGGTTGACAGGCGCCACGGATCGGGTTGCCTGTGCCGTTCTACGATAAAATCAATTTCAGGAAATGAGGATTAACAGGCCTGTGGCGGCTGCCAGACGGCGGATAGAAAGCTATCGTTGATGAACCGGTCGTTCCGGATCGGCGTTTTGCGGCTATCGTTTGTCCGGCCCCTGACATCGCTTTCCAGCGTAACCGGTTGCGGTGATATGCAAACTACCTGGAGTACATTGGAGTGCATCATGAACGGAAGTTTTTGGTCGTGTTCATAGTCCTCATCGTATGGATGGTTCTCCAAGTGGTTGCCTTTGTAATGAAATATCAGAAAGTCTACCACAGACATTGACGGAGTTTTTTCTTTGTGCTCGAAATAATGAGC
>NZ_BMIK01000051.1 GCF_014642075.1 Parapedobacter defluvii
CCGTTTCTCTGATCTCCATAATTACTATGTCTAAAATTAATACTTATTTACTAATCTTGACACAGTTCATTTTACACTCTCTTAGCCAAGGTAATTACATTTTCGCCAACAAAAAATCGGCTGCCGCCGACGATTTGCTACAGTTTCTTTATAAAATAAATTTTATCACTGCGCGTAAAACTCTCGAAGACGGAAAAATAGACAGAAAGTATTTTGAAGAAAGTAGGTATTTGTCGTTCAACAAAGTAAGCTTTGGATATGATTGGGAAATACACCCAGCTTTCCGATGGGCCTTGCAACCGGATACTTTAGATGACATATTTTACCGAATTGATATCAACACATACCTCTCGTCCTGTTCGTCTATCTTTTTCATGATACTTTCACGCAAGCTGTCAAGGAATTTTGTTTGGTTAATTTTTCGGGCTTTAAGTTCCATAAACGTATGGTAAAAGTCGCCCAAGTCGATATTAAAGGTGCGTTCAAATGTTTTGGCTATGACTTTGATGTCCGCATTACCATTATCAAATACACCTTGTGCAGATAGGGCGTATATTAATTCAGTTAATGCGGTTTTACTTGCCGTCCAATTTAATGTAGAATTATCTAAAACCTTTTTTTGTTCAATATTGTGAAGCTGGTCTTCAAGATACACTTGTATCAAATCGTTGGCAATTATTTTTGCTACTTTATAATCATGTGAAGTAGAAAAACTGTGGTCACTGTCAAAATAATGGGTATATACATTTAGTTTAATATTATACTTGCCTCGTACAAAAATTTTTTCATCGAGAAAGGTATTATTGGTACGATAATATTTATAAAATTCGAGGTTATGGTCAAAATACTGTTTCAGCTTTTCCAGTTCTCCTCTGAAATATTTCTTTATCGTTTTTGTTTCCCGAGGCTTTTTACTTTCTATTTTGTAAACTGAATTGTAATATATGAGCTTTGCGATAAATTGTGGCTTGATATGCTTGAAAAAATGGATTTCTTCCTTCTGATTTTCGAAGCCTTTATTTAAAACATAATTTTTAAGTTCTGAAATCTTCTTCAATGTAAATTCAACCGCTTTTTCACAAGCGACTAAAACATCGGTTTCCATATAAAATACTTCATTTATTTCTTCTTCTAAATCTTTTATTATTTTATCTAAGTATTCAGTCATTACAAATTATTGCTTTTATTGGTAAAATGATTATAGGTGCTTTTTGCATAGGTTTATAAATAACAATGATGATTACAGGAACCATCATAGCTATTTGTAATCGGTAAATACAAGTGCAGAGAAAATGGAAAATAAGGATACAGAGAAATCGGCAACAATAAGTACATGATTTCGGCAA
>NZ_BMIK01000052.1 GCF_014642075.1 Parapedobacter defluvii
TGTAATGCTCCCTCAGCTAGCTACATCCAAAACTAAAAAATTCCAATCAGATTTGTTGTTGTTGTTGTCCTGTTGTAATGTGGGAAACTGGCGTTGGCCATTGAGTGTTGGGAGTTTTCCATATTTCAACAGGAATTCTATCGGCGTCAGGTTTCCTAATGCCGAATGCGGTCTTTCGTTGTTGTACATCCAGGCCCAGGCATTCGCATATTTCCGGATCGCCGACAAGTTATCGAACATATAACTATCCAGCACATCTTGCCGGAAAGTCCTATTGAAACGTTCGA
Organism: Parapedobacter defluvii; assembly: GCF_014642075.1. Classification (GTDB taxonomy): domain Bacteria; phylum Bacteroidota; class Bacteroidia; order Sphingobacteriales; family Sphingobacteriaceae; genus Parapedobacter; species Parapedobacter defluvii. The sequence continues at coordinate 288 of NZ_BMIK01000052.1, forward strand.
TCAGACTGTTCTGCGTGGGTTTCCCGGGCTGAATAAACTCCCATTCTATGCTGTGTTCGCAACACCACTCCATCATCGCTGCAGACATGAATTCCGGCCCATTATCCGATCTGATCTTATCGGGCTTGCCCCGCCACTGGACCAGCTTCTCCAATTCCCGGATCACCCTGTGGGACGGAAGGCTGGTATCCACCGTAATAGAAAGTGCTTCACGATTGAAATCATCAATCACGTTCAATGTCCGGATCGTCTTGCCACCCGATAGCGTATCGTGCATGAAATCCAGGCTCCAGGTGATGTTCGGTCCGATTGGACATAGCAAAGGAGCCTTCACGCGCGCCGGCAAACGCTTTTTCCGTTTATTCCGCAAGTTCAGTCTCATAGCAGTATAAATACGGTAAACCCGCTTATGATTCCACATATAATTCAACTTTCGCAACCGGTGGTACATCATTCTGAAACCCCATGTGCGGTGAAGATCGGCTAAGACCGACAATTGTTCAATCACCTCGCTGTCATCACTGCGCTTGGCACGGTAATAATAAACTGAGGTGCTGATACAAAACAACATACAGGCCTGACGAAGGCTTAACTTAAACTCCTCACGGGCATAGCCCACCAACTCACGCTTCTCGCCAGGCCCTAAAGCTTTTTTTCTATAACGTCCTTCAAAACCGTGTTCTGAAGTGTCAGCTCGGCAACAATCTTCTTGTACTGTGCCAGCTCTTTTTCCATCTCTTTCAACTGCTTGAGCTGGGAAATGTCCATCCCGGAATACTTGGTCTTCCAAGAATAAAACGTCCCTTGGCTGATGCCGTGCTCACGGCAAATATCCGCAACCGATAACCCCGCCTCCTGCTGTGACAGAATCTTGATGATCTGCGACTCGCTGAACTTACTTTTTTTCATTGTCCCTAAATTATAAAAACTACGTTAATAATCGTAGCTAATTTCAGGGAGCATTACACCACCACGGGCGGGTCGAAAAAGGTGCAGTTCTTCACTTTCGTGCTTTCCCGTTCGCGTTACAAATACGTGTTCTTCTCGGA
>NZ_BMIK01000053.1 GCF_014642075.1 Parapedobacter defluvii
TGTAATCTTCCCCGAAAACAGCTACGCATATTAATGTAGTTTTATAATTTAGGGACAATGAAAAAAAGTAAGTTTAGTGAATCACAAATCATCAAGATTTTGAAGGAGCAGGAAACCGGGTCATCGGTTACGGATATCTGCCGTGAGCACGGTATCAGCCAGGGTACCTTTTACGGATGGAAGAGCAAATATTCGGGCATGGAGGTGTCACAGCTCAAACAGATGAAGGATATGGAGCGAGAGCTGGCACAGTATAAAAAGATCGTTGCCGAGCTGACATTGCAGAACACGGTTTTAAAAGACGTTATCGAAAAAAAGCTCTAGGGCCTGCCGAAAAGCGCGAGCTTGTAGGTCATGCCCGTGAAGATTTCGGGATGAGCCTACGGCAGGCCTGCGTGACATTTAACATCAGTACATCTGTTTTTTACTACCGTGCAAAGCGCAGGGATGACACGGAAGTCATCGAGCAGCTTTCTATTCTGGCCAGTCTGCACCGCACATGGGGTTTCTGGATGATGTACCACCGTCTTAGGAAGTTACAGTATATGTGGAACCACAAACGTGTTTATCGAATATACACAGCTATGCGTCTGAATCTTAGAAATAAGCGGAAGAAACGCCTTCCTGCCCGGGTAAAGGCTCCTTTGTTATGTCCTGTCGGCCCCAATATCACCTGGAGCCTTGACTTCATGCACGATACACTTGCCAACGGGAAAACGATCCGTACGCTGAACGTCATCGATGATTTCAGCAGGGAGGCACTTTCCATTACGGTTGACACGAGCCTTCCTGCACAGCGGGTGATCCGGGAACTGGAAAAATTACTGGAATGGCGTGGCAAGCCCGAGAAGATCCGCTCGGACAACGGACCGGAATTTGTAGCCGAAGCCATGCGTGGCTGGTGTGAGAAAAACGGCATCCAATGGGAGTTTATCCAGCCTGGGAAGCCGACACAGAACAGTTTGATCGAACGGTTCAACAGAACATTCAGGCAAGACGTACTTGACAGTTACATGTTTGACAGCCTCCAAGAGATAAGAAAATTCGCAGAGGCATGGGCGTGGATGTATAATAATGAAAGGCCTCATTCATCTTTGGGGCAGTTAACGCCGACAGAATTCCTGTTGAAATATGGAAAACTCTCCGAGTTTCCCACATTCCAACAGGATAGCAATAGCAAATCTGATTGGAATTCTTTAGTTTTGAATGTAGCTAGCTAAGGGAAGATTACA
>NZ_BMIK01000054.1 GCF_014642075.1 Parapedobacter defluvii
CAGGGAAATCGCTTTTAAAAATACGCGGCGAGCAGGATGCTTCGGAAATCGTCATCCAGGGCAGCGCGTTGCCTCTTTTTAGGCTTACTTAACTTTGATTCGGATTCCCGTTCGATCATGGCCAGTGCCATTTTAGCGATGATCTGGTAATTGAGTGCCGCATTTCCTTTCTTCTTCAAGGCTGCATCTTCCCTGAATATGACGTCCAATGTCCAGTGGAGGTTGTTTTCGATTGCCCAGTGACTGCGGATGGCTTTGGCGATCACTCCCGGCCCAGCGTTAAGCGAAGAGATATAGTAGCTGGCCTGGGTGCTTGATTGACCGGATCGTTTATCGGTGCGTTCAGAGGTGATTTTGGCGATGGTTCTCAATCCCGGCCAGTCTTCCCGATCGTCCAGAAACGTGAGATTATCGGTTGCCTGGCAGGTTCTTCGCTCAATTCGTCCGTGCCCGGCATCCAGGGTAACTTCTTTTTCAACCGCCGGTTTCATCCCGAACACTTTTACGACCTGTTCCTTGAGTTCTTCCTGATTGTCTTTGACCATCAGTACATAATCCGCTTTCTTTTCAATGATCGCTCCTGCGATCGTTTTCTGGCATCCCATCGCGTCAAGGGTAACTATGCAGCCTTCAAGCGACAGGGTATCCAGCAGTGCCGGGATAGCGGTGATCTCATTGCTTTTCTCATCAACGGCCCGCTGGCCCAAACAGATCCGGTTGCCCGAAGCATAGGCTGAGACGACATGGAAAGCTGACTTCCCGCCCGCTTTGTTGTCCGAACCCCGGATCGTTTTACCGTCGATGGCCACCACCTCTCCTCCGGTCAGTTCCGCAATCGAGGCAACCCAGGCACTGAATGCCTGGCTGAACGATTCGGGGTCAAGCGCTGCAAAAACCTTCCCCAATACATCGTGTGAGGGAATGCCGTGACGGTAAGGATAATATTGCCGTAACCATTCCAATTTCGAGCGGCCGAACATACTGATCGATGTCCAGTCATCCATGCCGCTCAGCACAGCCGAAATGCACAGAAACAGGATCTCTTCCAGTGGATACATAAAATGACCGCGGTTGGTCCTTCGGGGATCTTTCACCCCGGAAAAATAATGAGAAAAAACTTGGTATGGCTTATTAGTCGGATTTGAAAAGGGCATTTTTTTTCACCCTAACCATTTCCATAAATATACGGATACTATTCCTAATCCCAAAATCTTAAAAGCGATTTCCCTG
>NZ_BMIK01000055.1 GCF_014642075.1 Parapedobacter defluvii
TGGCGGAATACGCCAATCGTTTCGGTGAAATCATCAAAACGGTGGTTGGTGCGCAGGATTTGTACGTAGAACCGATTACGGGGTTGCCACAGGTCATTGTAAAATATAACCGGGCGAATATTGCCCAATTCGGGCTAAATATCGTAGCTGTCAACCGGGTGGTTAACACCGCTTTTGCCGGACAAAGCGCGGGTAAGGTTTACGAGGGCGAAAAACGGTTTGACCTGGTGCTCCGGCTGGACGAACAGCAACGGGAGGACCTGGAAGACATCCGCAACCTGCTGATCCCGACACCGAGGGGCGGCCAGATTCCGCTATACCAGGTGGCTGATGTCAGCATCCAGAACGGTCCTGCCCAGATACAGCGTGAAGATGCCAAGCGACGGATCGTGGTAGGCTTCAATGTCAGGGGGCGCGATGTACAAAGCATCGTAAACGAACTGCAGAAGAAAGCCGACCTGCAGGTCAACCTATCTCCGGGCTACTACATCACCTACGGTGGTGCGTTTGAAAGCCTCAACCAGGCAAAGGACCGCCTGATGGTCGCCGTTCCGGTGTCACTTGTGCTGATATTTGTGCTCCTGTTTTTTGCTTTCCATTCCATCAAAGAAAGCCTATTGATCTATACAGCCATTCCGCTTTCTGCCATCGGTGGTATTTTCCTGCTGGCTTTACGTGGGATGCCATTCAGCATCAGCGCCGGCGTGGGATTCATCGCATTATTCGGCGTAGCTGTGCTCAACGGCATTGTACTCGTTGCCGAATTCAACCGCCTGAAACAAGCCGGAGAAAAGGATTTATATGCAATTGCGCTCAACGGCACCAAAACGCGGTTACGGCCGGTATTGATGACCGCTTTCGTGGCTTCGCTCGGGTTTCTGCCAATGGCTGTCAGCCGGGGTGCAGGAGCCGAAGTGCAACGGCCCCTTGCAACAGTGGTAATCGGCGGGTTGCTTATCGCAACGTTCCTGACCCTCTTCGTGCTGCCCACCTTGTTTATCTGGCTTGAAAAAATCAAGCTTCCCAAATGGACTTTCGGCAAAAAAAACACGGTGGTTGCGGTGCTGCTGCTGATCCAGCTTCCGGTGTTTGCCCAGACCATCACGCTGGAACAAGCCCTTGATACGGCGGCGAAAAACAACCTTTCGGTAAAAAGCAGCGAGTTGCTTGCCGAATATTATGCAAAAAGGAAGGCAACGTCCTTCAA
>NZ_BMIK01000056.1 GCF_014642075.1 Parapedobacter defluvii
TGGCGGAATACGCCAATCGTTTCGGTGAAATCATCAAAACGGTGGTTGGTGCGCAGGATTTGTACGTAGAACCGATTACGGGGCTTCCACAGGTCATTGTAAAATATAACCGGGCGAATATTGCCCAATTCGGGCTAAATATCGTAGCTGTCAACCGGGTGGTTAACACCGCTTTTGCCGGACAAAGCGCGGGTAAGATTTACGAGGGCGAAAAACGGTTTGATCTGGTCCTTCGGCTTGACGAGAAGCAACGGGAGAACCTGGAAGACATCCGTAACCTGCTAATTCCGACACCGAGGGGCAGTCAGATTCCGCTGTACCAAGTGGCTGACGTCAGCATCCAGAACGGTCCGGCCCAGATACAGCGTGAAGATGCCAAGCGACGGATCGTGGTAGGCTTCAATGTCAGGGGACGTGATGTGCAAAGCATCGTAAACGAACTACAGAAGAAAGCCGACCTGCACGTAAAACTATCTCCGGGTTATTACATCACATACGGTGGTGCGTTTGAAAACCTCAACCAGGCAAAGGACCGCCTGATGATTGCCGTTCCGGTATCACTTGTGCTGATATTTGTCCTGCTGTTTTTTGCTTTTCGCTCCATCAAAGAAAGCTTATTGATCTACACAGCCATTCCGCTTTCTGCCATCGGAGGCATTTTCCTGCTGGCTTTACGTGGGATGCCATTCAGCATCAGCGCTGGCGTAGGATTCATCGCGTTATTCGGCGTAGCCGTACTCAACGGCATTGTACTCGTTGCCGAGTTCAACCGCCTGAAAAAAGCCGGAGAGAAGGACCTGCATACCATTGTCCTCAACGGGACCAAAACGCGGTTGCGGCCGGTATTGATGACCGCTTTTGTGGCTTCGCTTGGTTTTCTGCCGATGGCTGTCAGCCGCGGTGCCGGAGCTGAGGTGCAACGGCCGCTTGCAACGGTGGTGATCGGTGGATTGCTCATCGCTACGTTCCTGACGCTTTTTGTGTTGCCCACCTTGTTTATTCTGTTTGAAAAAATCAAACTTCCGAAATGGGCTTTTGGCAAAAAAAGTACGATGGGTATGGTGTTGGTGCTGATCCAGCTTCCGGTGTTTGCTCAGACCATCACCCTGGGCCAGGCCATCGACACGGCGGCGAAAAACAACCTTTCGGTAAAAAGCAGCGAGTTGCTTGCCGAATATTATGCAAAAAGGAAGGCAACGTCCTTCAA
>NZ_BMIK01000057.1 GCF_014642075.1 Parapedobacter defluvii
CTGAGCGGAACGGAACTGTACCTGCTGGACGAACTATCGACCGGCCAGGCGATCAAGAGCATCGCATCCACCGATGTGACGGTCAACGGTGCCGCGGATGCCGACGGATTCTTCACGGTGACAGCCAATGCGGATATTGCCGCGGGTGCAACCTTCACACTGACGGTTACGGCGGATGTGGCGGCAGATATTGCCGCCGATGAGGTAAGCAATACGATCCACATCTGGGCGGATGACCCTGCGGGCGACTATAGCACGCCTGACGGTACGGCCACCACGCCGGATTATCCGGTGGACCGCGATTACGGCTTTGACGATGATGCAATTGAGAAGATTGGCACATTTAGTAACGGAGTGCTTGTCAACGCTGTTGCGGGTGAAGAATATACGTATACGGTTACGGTGACGAATCAAGGTCCTTCAGATATTGCCGCCGGTACAGTTATCTATTTTCAGGATTTGGTCAGTCCGGGACAAACGCTTACCGGAATCAGCTACCAAGGCAGTCCGGTTGCATTCGATGCTTCCACAGGCCGTTTTGCACTGCCTGTCTCTGCGGCGGTTCCTGTGGGTGGGTCATTTAGTTTTGAAGTGACGGTTAACGTAGATGCAGGTGTAACGGGGACAATTGAAAACACCATCCGTATCTGGCAGGATGATCCGGGGGCTACTCCGCCGACTCCTGACGGAGAGAAGACAACTGATCCGATCCCTGTGGACCAACTTACAGATCTATCAGTCCTTAAAACCGTGGATAATACCGCCCCCTATGTAGGCAGTAACGTGGTGTTCACGATCGTGGCCAGCAACAACGGTCCGAGCGACGCCACGGGCGTGGTGGTGACGGACGAACTGCCGTCGGGGTACGAATACGTAAGCTCGGATGCGAGCGCGGGTACGTTTGACGCGGCTGCGAATACATGGACGGTTGGCGGCCTGGCCAACGGTGCCAGCGAGACGCTGACCCTCACGGCGCGTGTACTTGCGGCTGGCGATTACATCAACTATGCGAGCGTGGACGGCGACGAGCATGATCCGGACGGTGACAACAACGAGGATACCCCGGACGAT
>NZ_BMIK01000058.1 GCF_014642075.1 Parapedobacter defluvii
TATCCGTTCTTTCAGCGCCTGTTGGCGTTGGAATGGGTTGGGAAACCGGATGCCGGCCACGGCCATGTAGATCAGCCGGGCGGAAATTACCGCGAACAGGATGTAGGCTGCCAACTCGTGCCACTGCCACATGGGCGAAAGTATGCTTTTGATGATCCCCTGCGTTTGTGCCTGGCTAATTGCGCCCGATGCGTGCCGTTCGATGGCGTTGAGGATTGCCTGTTTTCCCATCCAGTTCATCCGTAAAAAGCCCGTGATGAATAATACGGACATTAATGCTGCGGTACACCAATGCAGCCCCCGGTGTATCGTGGTGAATTGTTTTGCTGTGTTCGTTTTCATGATCAAAATGTTTTAGTGATGTTTAGTCCCAATCGACCCGGCTGATAAACCGGCACTATGGTTAAAAAATGACGATTGTTTTTTGGATTGAACCATTTTGAGGTAATGGGATATAACCAATAGGCAATCTCGGTGGATAAAATACCAATACCCGCGCCTGCTACCACGTCGCCGACCCAATGTTTGTCGTTGAATATCCGATAGATGCCCGTCATCGCTGCGATGGGGTACCCGGAGATGCTTAGCCAGAAATGGGTGCCTTGGTATTCCCTGAACATAAAATGGGCTGCGGAAAAGGCGGTGGCAGTATGGCCGGATGGGAAGGAAAGGTTGTTGGAACCGTCCGGCCGCCGCTCGCCAACCCAACTTTTGGTAGGCACGACAATAGCTCCTAATATCAGTTGGGAGGTAATATAGATTACCGTCCGGTCTTTGAGGTTATGCTTGCCCTTTACCCCCAAAAGGTTGAGACCATAAACCGCTGCGGTAGGCGCGTATTGGGTATAGTTGTCTATGACGGCACCCGCTACGATGTGTTCCCTGGTTTCATGACGGGTAGATGCATTCAACCTTTTTAAACCCGGCGACAGTAAACTTAATGCCCCATAGGAGATGAATGTAGCGGGGATAACAACCCCCATTGCAGAAAACCTATTCGTATTGGCTATAGGGATGGTTGTCAGCGAGTCCG
>NZ_BMIK01000059.1 GCF_014642075.1 Parapedobacter defluvii
GCTGCTCAACCAAAGCATCATTACCCTGCAGTACCTTACTTCAAACTAATTCAACGACAATGAAAACGATTATTTTTTTCGCCAGCCTGCTCATCTTCTTTGGCTGCAGTAATACAACGGAAACCAACGGGGATGGATCGGCTTCCGCCGCCGATAGCGGAAATATATTGGAACTCACGGACGAACAGCTGAAATCCATTCCGATTTCCGCTACTACCTTACAAGAAAGAATCCTTACCCATACCCTCAAGCTGAACGGGAAAGTGGATGTACCGCCACAGAACCTGGTATCGGTAAGCAGTGCGTTGGGGGGGTACGTAACCTTTACCAAGCTCTTACCGGGCATGCATTTCAAAAAAGGCGAACTATTGGCCGAGATGGAAGACAACCAGTACATCCAGTTGCAGCAGGACTACCTGACGGCCACGGCCCAGCTGGAAAACAGGAAGGCTGAATACGACCGTCAAAGCGAATTGAACCGAAGCAAGGCCAGCAGCGACAAAGTGTATCAGCAGGCAAAAGCCGATTACGAAACGCTGCTCATCTCCAAACAGGCATTACAAGAGAAATTGAGGTTAATCAACATCCGGCCGGACAAGGTATCGGCTGGAAACATCAAACGGACGGTCGGCATTTTCGCTCCGTTTGACGGTTATGTTACACAGGTATTCGTGAACGTCGGCAAATATGTTTCTCCTTCCGACGTGTTGTTCGAGCTGGTCAATCCCCGCGACCTGCACCTGAACCTGAAGGTTTTTGAGAAGGACTGGGAGAACGTGAAAATCGGACAACCGCTCATCGCTTATACCAACAGCAGTCCCGAAAAGAAATACCACGGCAAGGTTATCCTGACCGGGAAAGCCATTTCCGAAGAACGGGCGGTTGAAATCCACGCCCATTTTGACAACCCGGGTCCGCAGCTGATTCCGGGATTGTACATGAACGCCGAACTGGAAATTCCCGATGCGCAAACACCTGCCCTGCCCGAAGAAAGCATCGTCAGT
>NZ_BMIK01000060.1 GCF_014642075.1 Parapedobacter defluvii
GCTGCTCAACCAAAGCATCATTACCCTGCAGTACCTTACTTCAAACTAATTCAACGACAATGAAAACGATTATTTTTTTCGCCGGCCTGCTCATCTTCTTTGGCTGCAGTAATACAACGGAAACCAACGGAGATGGATCGGCTTCCGCCGCCGATAGCGGAAATATATTGGAACTCACGGACGAACAGCTGAAATCCATTCCGATTTCCGCTACTACCTTACAAGAAAGAATCCTTACCCATACCCTCAAGCTGAACGGGAAAGTGGATGTACCGCCACAAAATCTGGTATCGGTAAGCAGTGCGTTGGGGGGGTACGTAACCTCTACCAAGCTCTTACCGGGCATGCATTTCAAAAAAGGCGAACTATTGGCCGAGATGGAAGACAACCAGTACATCCAGTTGCAGCAGGACTACCTGACGGCCACGGCCCAGCTGGAAAACAGGAAGGCCGAATACGACCGCCAAAGCGAATTGAACCGAAGCAAGGCAAGCAGCGACAAAGTGTATCAGCAGGCAAAAGCCGATTACGAAACGCTGCTCATCTCCAAACAGGCATTACAAGAGAAATTGACGTTAATCAACATCCGGCCGGACAAGGTATCGGCTGGAAACATCAAACGGACGGTCGGCATTTTCGCTCCGTTTGACGGTTATGTTACACAGGTATTCGTGAACGTCGGCAAATATGTTTCTCCTTCCGATGTATTGTTCGAGCTGGTCAATCCCCGCGACCTGCACCTGAACCTGAAGGTTTTTGAGAAGGACTGGGAGAACGTGAAAATCGGACAACCGCTTATCGCTTATACCAACAGCAGTCCCGAAAAGAAATACCACGGCAAGGTTATCCTGACCGGGAAAGCCATTTCCGAAGAACGGGCGGTTGAAATCCACGCCCATTTTGACAACCCGGATCCGCAGTTGATTCCGGGATTGTACATGAACGCCGAACTGGAAATTCCCGATGCGCAAACACCTGCCCTGCCCGAAGAAAGCATCGTCAGT
>NZ_BMIK01000061.1 GCF_014642075.1 Parapedobacter defluvii
GCATCGGCCACATGGATGGCGGCCGACTCGCGGGTGTCGTTGGTGTCCTTCTTGAAGGCCCACCCCAGGAAGGCGATCTTCTTCCCGGAGACGGTATTGTACATGGTCTGCACGATGTTGTCGGCGAACCGCTGTTTCTGGTGGTCGTTCATGGTGATGACCTGTTCCCAGTAATGGGCCACCTCCTCCAGCCCGTAGCTGCGGGCGATGTAGACCAGGTTGAGGATATCCTTCTGGAAGCAGGAGCCCCCGAAGCCCACCGAGGCTTTCAGGAACCTGGGGCCGATGCGGCTGTCGGTGCCGATGGCACGGGCCACCTCCTCCACGTTGGCCCCCGTGCGCTCGCACAGCTCGGAGATGGCGTTGATGGAGGATACCCGCTGTGCCAGGAACGCGTTGGCCGTCAGCTTGGACAGTTCGGATGACCACAGGTTGGTGGTCAGGATGCGTTCACGGGGCACCCAGGAGGCGTAGATGTCCACCAGTGCCCGCACCGCCCCGTCGTTCTCCCCGCCGATCAGCACCCGGTCGGGGCTGTGCAGGTCGGCGATGGCCGTCCCCTCGGCCAGGAACTCCGGGTTGGACAGGATGTGGAAGTTCACCCCGTTGCCCGTGTTGTGCAGGATGCTTTTCAGCGCCTCGGCCGTGCGCACCGGCAGCGTCGATTTCTCCACGATGATCTTGTCGGAAGTGGAGGCCGCGGCGATCTGCCGTGCGCAGAGTTCGATGTACTTCAGGTCGGCGGCCATGCCCTTGCCCTTCCCGTAGGTCTTGGTGGGCGTGTTCACCGAGATGAACACCATGTCGGCCCCGGCGATGGCCCCGTCCACGTCCGTCGAGAAGAACAGGTTCCGCCCCCGGGCTTCGCCCACCACTTCGGCAAGACCCGGTTCGTACACCGGAAGACGCGACAGATCCGC
>NZ_BMIK01000062.1 GCF_014642075.1 Parapedobacter defluvii
ATATTTACCGTTTCCTGTTTGGTTGCCGTCATCGTGGGCTGTCAGGCTCCGCTCGTACTGCAGCCGCTTGACTATACCGAGAATCCCGTGGATATCCCCAATCCCGACAGGGGCGCCTACCGCGGCCGGTGGCAGAACATACCGCCGGAACTGGTCAATGACCACAATTCGCCTTTCGGCATTACACCCGAAGTGGACCACCGCGTCCCGGTTGATGCTAATTCTGTGCTGTACCATGGAAGACAGGTGCCCCCCGTGGAGGGCGATGATATCGAAGAGACCCAATTTTTCAACGGCGTCAATCAGAACGACAAGCCCTACATCGGCGGTACCGGGGTCGCTGCCCTCCCTTCCATCTCTTTTATGTGTTTCGACTTATGCAACTTTTCGTCAAACGCCTTCCTCTCGGCAAAAGATGCCTTCGGTTACAAGGATGACGGGCTGTTCAGGGAACCCCGAACCGGAGCCCCGAGGACAGGAAAAACACAGCCCTTAACCACGTATGCACTTGATTACATCAGGGGACTGCTCCAGAAGGTAAGGGACGGCAACGGTGTCGCCTTTCTGAAATTCTCCTATGACGGAAACGGGTTCAATTACATCGAACCCCACAAGTACCCCCAGCTGGAGCTCACCCAGGGACTGATCCACGGGCCCGAACCGGCATACGTAACCCCCAATAATCCTTCGGCCATGTGCGATGTACCCGGCCATACGGACAAAAA
>NZ_BMIK01000063.1 GCF_014642075.1 Parapedobacter defluvii
AACATCGCCATCCAATTGAAATCACTTGGAAATGAAATCGATTTGGCAAAAATCCAACTGCAGCTGTTGCTAAATACTGCCATACGGTATGAACCCGTTTCGGAAGATCTATTGATAGACGTCAACCCACCGCTCGCCGATATGGATGCAGAAGCACATCCCAAGGTCTTGTTATCGGCTCGCGAGGTCGAGAGAGCCAATGCCCTGTTGAAACTGGAGAAATCGAAGTTGTTACCCAACTTGTCTGCGGGGTATTCCAACCAAAGCTTCCACGACCTGAATAACAATCGTTTCAGCTCCGTGGAAATTGGCATCGGCATCCCGATCTTCGCCAGCGGCCAGAAAGCACAAATTAAGGCCGAAGCCCAGCGGGTGGCCTTCGCCGAGAATGAGTTGGTCAACCAAAAAACCCAGTGGAAAACAGCATACGAAACGGTTTTAAGCAGCTATCGGACACAGCGACAGATTGTAGACGACTACCGGACCAAGCAGCTGCCCCGGGCCCGACAGGTTGCCGACGCGGCAAAGGAACAATTTGATAACGGCGAAATCGACTACTTGGACTGGGTGATGCTGAACAATCAGGCGACACAGATCCAAAACGATTATTACCTAGCGGTTATGCTGCTCAACCAAAGCATCATTACCCTGCAGTACCTTACTTCAAACTAATTCAACGACAATGAAAACGATTATTTTTTTCGCC
>NZ_BMIK01000064.1 GCF_014642075.1 Parapedobacter defluvii
ACTTGTAATCCGCCTTATTGGCCATGCTCAGGTTTTTCTTGGGATATATTGTCTTCAGGTTCATCATCTTATACAATCTCCTGACACGCTTCTGCCCCACAGAATAACCTAAGTCTTTCCTAAGATGGACGGTCATCCGCTCAACACCGTAGAAAGGACAGTCCAAAAACTTACGGTCTATAGCTTTCATCAGCCGCTGGTTGAACAGCGAGACACCCTTGGGCTTAAAATAGTAGCTGCTACGCGGAAGCCCTATAATCTTGCATTGTTTGTGAACGCTCATCTTTTTGTGGGATGGGCAAACAAGCTGGCGTTTCTCCTCTAAACTCATTTGCCCAATACTTTTTTTAAAAAATCAACCTGTATCTGGAGTTCTCCAATCTTGGAGTAAAGCTCCTTCTCTTTGGATTCGTCCTTTGACGAGGGTTTACCTGTCGTAAAAGCCGCTTCCGCATTGCTTAAAAACTCCCGCTTCCAGGTGTTGATCTGGGTAGCTTGGACCTCATACTTCGATGCCAGCTCATGGATCGTCTGCTGTTCCTTAATCGCTTCTATCGCCACCTTGGCCTTGAAACTCGCACTAAACTTTCTTCTTGATTTCTTCATTCTCAACTGCTAATTTAAACATTTATGCAGTTGTCCAGTATTTGGGGAGTATCACA
>NZ_BMIK01000065.1 GCF_014642075.1 Parapedobacter defluvii
AGCAAGACCGATACGGATGCCACCTTCATGCGGATGAAGGAGGACCACATGAGAAACGGCCAGCTCAAACCGGCCTACAATGTACAGATCAGCACCAATAACCAGTATATCGCTTCCTACAGCATCCACCAGCGCGCAACCGACACCACCACGCTCATCCCGCACCTGGAGCAGCATATCAGCGATTACGGCAAGCCGGCCAATGTCACCGCCGATGCGGGATACGGCAGCGAGGAGAACTACCGCTGGTTGGAAAGGAAACGCATCACCGGTTATGTCAAGCACAATTACTTCGACCGTGACCAGAACGGGAACATCCGGAGCAAGAAGCCCTATACCGTGGATAAGCTGGCCTATGATCCGCAAAGGGATCTGTATTACTGCCCCAGCGGGGAACCCATGGATAACATCGGAACCCGGCGCCCGCGCACCGGCACGGGGTTCGGCCAGACCATCACCCTATACCGGGCCCGCAGCTGCGAAGGATGCCCTTTACGGCCACGGTGCCACCAGCAGCAGGGAAATCGCATCATACAGGTCAACCACAACCTGAACCGACTGAAAAGGCAGGCCGAGAAAAGACTGAAAAGCAAGCGGGGAATAAAAAAGCGT
>NZ_BMIK01000066.1 GCF_014642075.1 Parapedobacter defluvii
CTGCTTCGGTGTTATTCACCCGGGGCATGCCCCGGGTGAATAACACACCTTTGCGGTAAAAAAGCGAAGGTTATCATGAATCATTATCTGCAAAAAACTATGCTGTACCATCTGATCCACCAAATGTCCCGGGAAGGGCATTCCACCAGACGGATATCGGAGCACTTCGGGCTGAACTGGCGTACGGTGAAGCGTTATCTATCCATGGATGAGCGTACGTTCACCGAGGAGCTGGAGGCAGGCCGCACACGGGGGAAAGTACTGGATCCGTACGAGGGTTTCGTCCGTGAGAAGCTGTCGCTGTATCCGGAGACCCCGGCCGCGCAGCTGCACGACTGGCTGAAGGAACACCATCCCGATTTTCCACACGTGAACCAGAAAACGGTTTTCAACTTCGTCCAGCACATCCGTGACAAACACAATATCCCGCGCAGCGGCGAGCCGGGGCGTGAATACATGGCCGTGGAGGAATTGCCCTACGGCCGCCAGGGGCAGGCCGATTTCGGATTCTATAACATGCGTACCAC